>CAVYEG010000001.1:0-577529 GCA_963767565.1 uncultured Actinomycetes bacterium
CAGTTTCCGCAAGTCAAGGCCCTTGGTCGGCCCTCAACTGGCCGCCCGCGAGGCCCCGGCCCAACCCGCAGACGGCGGAGATGAACAAGGCATGTGGCCGGCGCAGGTCCGCGGTCCGCGCAGCATACCGCGTCCACCGGCGCGGCGAGCTGGACCTGGACCGGCACTGCACGAGCTGGCTGCGGGCCGCGCTCTCCGCCCAGGGCTGGGCCATCTGGCCCGTGGTACGGGTTCGCCGGGCACTTAAAGCCCGTTCTGCGAATTGCCTCGAAGACAACCCTCCTGATGATTGGTAGCGAGCGAGTTGCTCGGTTCTTGACAACCCTTGAGATCCCTCGGCGGCCCCGCATGTACAGGGCCGCCGAGAGATCGTGCGCTAGAACTCCAGCTTGGGGAACTCCAGGTGCGAGAGGTCCACGCCGTGGCGGTTCAGGTTGCGGTACAGGACAGCCCACCGATTGGGCTGCCCGCGGCGTGGACATTCGGCGTTCCACTCCGCTGCGGTCTCGGACCACAGCACCGGGCATGAGCACGAGTCCGCGCGATGCTGCGTGCTCGAAACTCCGCCTGGGCGTGGCCCGAGGAGATCCACGTCCCGGGCGGTCGGCCCGGCGAAGTAGACGTGAACCTTCTTGCCGTCGATGTCTGCCACGCGAGACGCGTGGCGGCGCGCGTTGCCCATCACTCTCCTCTCAGCACGGTCCTACGTGCCGACGACTCCTTGGCCCTCTCAGGCCGCTTCCTTATAGTTCTGCTGGCCCTTCACCTCCCCATCGTGTCGAGTACACTATCTATGAGCTGCTCAACTGAGCTGTTCAGAGATGTTGTTGTCTGTATGTATGTACAGACGATACACCTATAGGCTGCATCACGCAAGAGGGAACTTAAGTTGGAGACATTCGACGTGTTGGTCGAGTTGATGGCGGCGCCAGCAGTGGCGAGCTACCTAGGGATCGCCCGTCCTTCGGCGCTTCAGATCATCCACACGGGCCTTGCTGGTCCCATCTACCACGACGGCCAGCGAGAGGCGGTTGAGAGCAAGATCATCAAGGAGATCGCCGATCGTCCAATGACAGATCTCAGCCGGTTGCCCCCCGCCATAATCGTCCGTGTCGGCCCCCCCGAGATCGACACGACCGAAGACTCACGCCGCTGGGTTGGTTGGCACAGGAACGCACCAAGGAAGGTGCAGCGGGACGGCACCTCCAGGTGGTGGCGAGTTCGAGACGCCAAGAGACTCGCGGAGCCGCCTGGGCATCTATTCGTGGTTACCGTGAGCGGACTTGTTGTTGACGTGGCCCGTATCACCGATGCTTCGCAGGAAGGTATCTACTCGGCGTTCGAGCTCGACGACCCGGCGGACGACGACGATGAGGCGCAGATGTGGCGCAATGTCCGTCTCCGCCCCATCGGCGGTGGGCCGGTCATCCGACACCGCATCCCATAACCCGGCGTCTTCGACCGCTTACTCCACGAGCACAGCACTGCGCACGCTATCTTCGCCGACTTGCACCACGTTCAGCCGCCGATGCTCACCGGATGAGGTCTACTGCAGCCCTGCCATACAGACCCCTGCCATACAACGCGTTGCCGAATCTGGCCATATCTGATCAAGGCGGCGGCGCTCTGCGTCGCCGCACGCCCGGCGCGCCGCCCCGGGCGTGCGGCCCTGGGGGCCGACCCAGTGCGGCGCGCCGGGCAGCCCTATGGCTGACGCAGGCTGACGTGCGCTCAGCTCTTGGGCTTCCGTGGTTTCTGGCAGGTCGGCGGCGCTTAGCTAGTTGCGTGAGCCAGTACTCCGGGGGTGGTGGATCGGTGGCGGCCGCTGCCCAGCCGTCTCCTGGGTCCGGGTTCCGCGGTGCCCAGGTCCGCGGCCTCGCCAAGCGCAAGGCCGCCAGGGTTGTCCGGATGACACATTCGGGCTGTTCGTCAGAGGCTGGATAATTCAGGAGGAGCGGGTAGCCGTCCGGACTGAACTTCAGGTCCCAGGTGCGGCTGATGACCTGGCAGTAGTCGAGAATCTCGAACATGACCACTTTGCAGGACTGGCCCTCGGCCATGGGCCGAAACCACAGAAGCCGGTCGCCGGGCACTAGGCGTTCCCGGCCGTTGATAGAGCCGTTGGGCATCGTGTGGCCGCGGTCGAGGTAAGGGACGGGATCCATCTCGCCACCCGTGTCGCCGTCACTGAACCCTGCGACATGTCCCGAGTTTGCCGTCCCCATCAACTCCACTAGGTCGCCGTCGCTATGTGCCTGCCACAAGTCGAGTGGCTCGGCGCGTTTCGCCAGTAGATGCGGGTAGGCCAGGACGACGAAGAGGTCGCCCGCTTGCGTGGTGATCGCGATCCGGTCGCCGCGCTTGAGTTCGGGCGGTTTCTCGGAACGCCACGCATCGATGCTGGCCACGTTCAGCAATGCATCCCTGACAGCATCGATCGCGTCGAGTGGCCGAACCCGGAAGAACTCGCGCTCGCCGGATACTCGCAGGGGCGCCAGCATGGCGTGCGCCTCTGCCTCAACCTCCTCCGGAAAAGAGGTCGCGGCGCCGAACTCAACATCGAAAGGAAGCGGGACGCCCGTGGCATACAGCTTCTTCGCACGGTCTTCGCCAAGCTGCGACGTCCAGCCGATCTTGACCATTCCCGGAATTGCCCTATTACTCAGGATGTAAGCGAAGCCGATCGTGTACTTGGGCAAGTCGGGCTCCGGTAGGGTCGGCAGCGAGCGACTCGGAGCGTAGCGCTTAGTGACATCTACCACAGCCGGATAATCGCAAGTGGACTGGGCCGGAACCCGAAACATAAGGCGGCAGAGGAGCTACAAGGAGGCTGGCCTGGTGGGACGCGCCACTTGGGCCGGTGGGCTGTCACCGCGCGCCGTTTGCGTCACGCGGTAGGCGCCTTCCAGCTCAGTATGACTGTCTACACTTGTACCCATGAGCGAGCCCGCACGCGACTTCCCGGTCAGCAGCCCAGCCGTCGAGCAGGCGGTAGAGCTAGCTCGCCGTGGCGTCATCACCCATCTCACCATCCACGGCGAGCGCGTGGCCGCCATCGTTCCAGAATCGGTGATCGAGGCTCTCCGCGCTGCCGAGGACGCCGAAGACGCTGCCGAGGCTGACGCGGCCATGGAGGAGCCCGGCGAGTCGATCCCCTGGGAGCAGGTCAAGGCAGAGCTTGGTCTGTAGGGTTCCCTCGCGTGGCCGCCTACACGATCGATATCCGGCCGCGCGCCCGTCGTTCGCTGCGGCAGCTCGAGCCGCCCGTGCGGAAGACGGTCGCTCAGGTCATCGACAACTTGGCCATTGATCCGCGGCCTCCCGGCTTCCTGCCGCTGACCGGCCATCGGCCGTATCTGCGGGTGCGCTCTGGCGATTACCGCGTGATCTACGCCGTGGACGACAGCGCGCGTATCGTCACTGTCGCTGCTGTTGGGCACCGCCGCGAGATATACCGAAGTCTTGATCTGTAGCGGTCGGCCGTTAATTCACGCCTCCGGCGGGGACCTCGGGCTCCAGGATGGACGGGGGACAAGCACAAGGTTTGGCCTGTGGCTGAGGTAGGCGTCCGGTTCACCCGTCACCATCGGCCCAGGCAGAGCCGAGCAGACCAGGCCCACGTGTCCAGGTCGTTCGTCCAGCAGGGTGCTCCACCTTGACCCGCGGGGCCTGGCCCGCTCCCCGGAGGGTGGGCCGACGGTGACGGGATGAACCGACAGGCCGAAGCGTGCGCAACGCGCGCCCGTTCGAAGAGCGGAAACCCCAGTCCAGTAAGCCGCTTTGTGCGCGGATATGTGCACGATACGCGTCGGGACAGGTCGGGATTGGGGAGATGGGGAAGGCCGGCCGCGACCTCACGCCATGAGTCCGCCGAGGTCAACGTGGCGTACAGAGACCGGCCAAGACGGCAGAGACGCGCGTCGCACTGCTCATAACCCAGAGGTCGCGGGTTCAAATCCCGCCCCCCGCTACTAGTTTCCGCAGGTAAAAGGCCCTTTTCCAACGGGGAGAGGGCCTTTTGCGTGCCGGGCACTGTAGTAAAAGGTGTAGTGGGAGCAGGGCCCGTGCGGCCTGGCAGCGAGACGGGATGGCACGGGATGAGACAGCCTGGACGTGGTGGACGCTGCCGCCCGCGACCTCTGGGGTGCTTGGCCCAGAGCTACCGCAAGTGCATCCCGGTCTCTTCCCATTCGTGCTGGACTACCCGGAACTTGCGGAACCCGGGTTAGGCCAGGGCCGCCAGCGGCTAGTTGTGGCATCCGGCTGCCAAGAGCGCGAGATCGGCCCTAGCTCGAGGCCAATGGTGGCGTCGCGGGACGCCGCGGTGCCGATGCGGCTGCGTATTTCCTCCAAGGCGCGTTGCCCGCGCAGTGGGTTTGTCCTGGCAGCCCGCGCGTGTAACCGCCTTTATGGGTGTCGGCCATCCTCTTGATGCCGGCCATTGATGAGGGGCACATCGGGCTGTTCTGCCGCGCATAAGGGAGGGCACACGAAAGGCCGACCCCTGTAGTGTTGGTCCGGCTTTTGCCGATCCCAGCGGGCTGCAGTCGGCTGCCGGCATTCGATACTGCCGGGATGGTGCATTAAGTCGATCGCCGACGGCATCCCGGCCGGCGCCTACGGCCTCACCGCCGAGCTGGCCGTCCTCGCCGACCCGGCGGCGGACATCAAGGACACCGGCGGCGTGGGCGGCACGCTCGCGGGCAACGTCCTGCCGGTCGCCGCGGGCGTGCGGTCGGTGCTGGCTGCCGTGGACCATCGCGCAGCTTGGCGCGCGCGCCCGAGTACCGGTTCTGCCCCGACCCGCCGCGCACTGGCCAGTCGCAAGCCGCTGCCGACACCGCGCTCGACGAGTACCTGCACCTGTACATGGTCAACCGCGGCATCCCGTTCCACAACATGGCGCTGATGTGCCCGGCCACCACCGAAGCCGACGCGGACGCCCACACCACCGTGTTCGCCGCTGCCGCGGATGAGCTGCTCAGCTTAGCCGTCCGCGCAAACCCCTCCCTTGCTGCCAGCGGCCCGCAGCGGTCACAATCGTGGGAGAGGTGCTGGGGGTTCGTGCGATGGAACTGCTGGAGCGGGCGTCCTTCCTGCGGACGCTGGGCGAGTACGTCGGTGAGGCGAGAAAGGGCGAGGGCCGGCTGGTCCTGGTGTCCGGGGAGGCCGGGATGGGGAAGACCGCGCTCCTGGAGGCGTTCCAGAGCCAGAGCAAGGGGGACCGCTGGCTGTGGGGGGCCTGCGACGGGCTGCTGACGCCGCGGCCGCTGGGGCCCTTGTTCGACATCGCCGCGCAGGCAGGCGGGGAACTCGCCGCCCTGTGCCGGGAGGGAGCCGCGCGGGACCGGTTGTTCACCGCCTTCCTGGCCGAGATCGCTTCGCCCGCCTTCACCGTGGCGGTGATCGAGGACGTCCACTGGGCCGATGAGGCGACGCTGGACCTGCTGAGCTTCGCCGGGCGGCGGCTGGGCCGCGCGCGGGCGCTGCTGCTGGCTACCTATCGTGACGACGAGCTGGCCGATCACCACCCGCTCCGCATCGTGCTGGGCGACCTGGCCACGCAGCGCGCCACCCGGCGGATGCGGCTGCCCCCGCTGTCGCAGGAGGCCGTGCGGGCGCTGGCCGGGGAGCGGGACGTCGACGCCGGCGAACTCTACCGGGTTACGGGCGGCAACCCGTTCTACGTGAGCGAGATCGTGGCGGCCGGATGGCCGTCGGTGCCTCCGACGGTCCGTGACGTGGTGGCCGCCCGGCTCGCCCGGGTCAGCGCCGTGACCCGCCGAGCCGTGGAGGCCGCCGCGGTGATCGGCGCGCGGGTGGACCTGCCGCTGCTGGGCTCGGTCCTGGACGGCTCATCGGTCGATGAGTGCCTGGCCACCGGGCTCCTCGTGGCCGACGGGAGCGGGGTGCGGTTCCGCCATGAGCTGGTCCGGCTGGCGGTGGAGGCGGGCATCGCGCCGCACCGGCAGGCCGAACTGCACGCACGCCTGCTGTCCGCGCTGGAGGAACGCGGCGGTGCTGATCCGGTCCTGCTCGCGCACCATGCCGAGGGTGCCGGGGATGAGAAGGCCGTGCTGCGGTATGCGCCGGAGGCGGCCCGGCGTTCGGCCGCGCTGGGCGCTCATCGCGAGGCCGCGGCCCAGTACGAGCGGGCGCTGCGGTTCGCCAGCGAGCGTGAAAGGCCAGGGGTGGCGGCCCTGCAGGAGGGCCTCGCGGGGGAGTACGCGCTGCTGGACCGGTGGGAGGAGGCCGAGGGTGCGCTGCGTGCGGCGCTGGAGCTGCGGCGCCAGCTCGGCGACGACCTGAGCGTCGGGGAGGACCTGCGGCTGCTGTCTACGACGCTGTGGCGGCTGTGCCGTGGCGAGGAAGAAATCCGAGCTGCGGAGGAGGCGGTCCGCGTTCTCGCGGCGTTGCCGCCCGGCCGTGAGCTGGCCTGGGCCTACGCCGGCCTCGGAGCGATCTGCAACGGAGCGGGCCGGATCGATGAAGGCCTCGAGCTGCTCGGGAAGGCGCGGGAACTCGGCGAACTTCTCCACGAGCCCCGCCTGGTGAGCTATGCCCTGAATGTTCAAGGGATCAGCCTGGTGGAACGAGGCCGGGACGGAACGGAGTCGATAGACCAGGCGCTGGGGATCGCGCTGGACGCGGATCTGCAGGAAGCGGCAGGCCGCGCCTATACCAACCTGCAGGAAGCCGCGGCACGCCGGAACATGTTCGCCGAGGCCGAGCGCTACTACGCCGCGGGGATGGCCTACTGCGAGGAACGCGAGCTCGGCGTGTACAGCGTGTGCTTGCAGGGCTGGCGGGCGGTCACGCTCGGGCTGCTGGGACAGTGGGGTGAGGCGGCGGACATCAGCGCTGCGATGCTGGGCCGTCAGGGCATCTCGCCGGTCAACCGCCTGAACCCGCTGCGGGTGCTGGGCAGCATCCGCGGCCGTCGCGGCGAAGCCGGAGCGTGGGAGCTGTTGGACGAGGCGCTTGAACTGGCCGAGGGGAACGGCCAGCCGCTGTGGATCGTGGCGGTGCGGGCGGCGCGGGCCGAGCTGAGATGGATATCCGGTCAGCTTGACCTCGCGGCCGCGGAGGCACGGGAGGGCTACGAGTGCGGGCTCGGGCGCACCGATCCGTGGCTGCTCGGATCCGTGGCCATCTGGCTGTCCAGGCTCCACCAGCCCTCCGGCGTGACAGCTGAGCTGCCGGAACCATTCGCGCTGGAGATGGCCGGTGACTGGCAGCAAGCGGCGGCAGCCTGGGAGCGACTCGGCCGGACCTACGACGCTGCCTTGGTCCGGCTCGTTTCCTCGGGCGAACCCGAACTCCGGCAGGCCCTGACTACCCTTGACGACCTAGGCGCCCAGGCCACCGCCGCCGCGGCCCGGCGGCGGATGAAAACGCTCGGGATCAAGGCCATCCCGAGAGGACCCCGACCGGCCACGCGGACCGCCCCGGCCGGGCTGACCGCCCGCGAGCAAGAGGTCCTGGCCCTGCTCTCCGAAGGCCTGCCTGACCGAGAGATCTCCCAGCGGCTGTTCATCTCCGAACGCACCGTTCACCACCACGTCTCCGCGGTCTTGGCCAAGATCGGCGTCTCGTCTCGGACGGCAGCGGCCCGCGAGGCGGCTCGCATGGGCATCGAGGTCCCAACCTAGGCACTCCAGCCGCCAACCTGGGTACCCGGCCCCGCCAAGCCGGGCATTTCTCCCGATTAACCGGCTGACGTAGTCGTTTTACGGTGGTTGAAACACACCGGGGATCGAAGGGAGATCATCATGAACCCCATCCGTCACATCCGCCGTTCTGCCGCCGCCCTGGCCGCCCTGGCCGGCGCCCTGCTAGCGTTCGCCACCGCATTCCCGGCCATGGCCGCGACCATGAGCGTCCCGCATTACGGGCCCCCGGCCAGCGGCGCTCCGGCGCCGCCAGTCGTGGTCACTCACACCGTCGTGGTGGGCGGTATGCCGGGCTGGCAGATCGCCCTGATCGCCGCCGGGGCCGCGCTGGTGGCGGCCGCGATCGCGGTGCTGGCGGAACGGGCCGGGACCGCCCGCCGGCACGCGGTCGCCGCGGCTGCCTGAGCCATGCAACGCCGATCACGCGGTGACGCCGGCCGCCAGTCCTGGCCGGGTGGCAGCGCTACGCTCCAGACCCGCCAGAAGGCCAGTACGGCCAGCGGCCGGCGCCGCTGGGCCGACTCACCGGGCGGCGGGGGCGGCATGAGCGCGGGCACGCCCCCGGCCCGGGCCTGGTTGTCGTTCCGGCGGATCGTGGACATCCCGTTCGGCACGTGCGTAGCCGCCCTGGACACCTGGCAGCTCACCGGGCCAGACGGCGGACGGCGCAGGCCGGCCCCTGGTGTGCGGGCCGGTCGAGTACGACCCGGACACCGGGACCTGCCGGGTCCAGGTCCGCCTGGCCCGCGGGCCGCTGCGCCCGCCGCTGCGCATGCGGCTGCAGGCCGACCACTGGTCCTCCTCACCCCCGCGGACCGCGCTGGAACTCATCCCCGGCGGGGCCGCCCGGCCCAGTGCCGCCTACTTCCGGGCCGGCCACCTGCTGCTGGACCAGCTGACCCGCTCGCTGGCACGGTCCGTGCCGGCGCAGCGCCCGGACCGCGCCGCCGCCAGTCAGCCACACGCGGATCAGGGCCAACGCGGGCAGATCAAAGGCCCTGCCCCTGCCGCGCCGCCCCCGAGCCGGACCGCAGAGCATCAACCCACCGCGGGACAGGAGCATGACATGGCACTGTTCATGGTCTTTCACCAGGATCTGAAGCTGCCCGCCGAGGCCATCGCGCAGATCTCCGAGGACACCCGCGCCGGCCGGGCCGACCAGTTCGGCGTCCGCCAGGTCGAGCTGTACCACAACCCCGACGGGAAGGTGTACTGCCTGCTCGAAGGGCCAGACGAGGATGCCATCCGCAAGCACCACGCCGCGCTCGGCGTCCCCTGCGGCGACGTCCACCAGGTAGACAACGTCACCTGACGGGCACCGCCCAGCGCGCCTGCAGGACAAAGCCACGTGCACGCGCCCCTCTCTCGCCCGTGAACGGCAGGGCAGCATGCTAGCCCGGCGGACCAGCGCCTAATGCGCCGGTTCCGCGCACCAGGAAGGATACGACCCCGATGCGCAATAACCCGGCAGTCACCGGCCTGGTGACCCGCGCCAGAAACGGCGAGGAGCAGGCCTGGGACGCGCTCGTCGAACGGTACGCCCCGCTGATCTGGTCCATCTGCCGCAGGCACCGCCTCAGCGACGCCGACGCCGACGATGTCGGCCAGCGCGTCTGGCTGCAGCTAGTGGACCACCTGGACAAGGTCCGGGATCCCGCCGCGCTACCCGGGTGGCTGGCCACCACGACCCGGCGGGAATGCGCACGAGTCCAGCGCGCGGCGCGCGGGGCACACGCTGCCGGTCATGCGCTGGACGCCGAGACCATCCTGGACGATCAAGCCCAAACGGTCGAGCAGCAGCTGCTCGCCGCGGAGCGACACGCAGCGCTGCGCGAGGCATTCGCCCGCCTTCCCCTATGCTGCCAGCGGCTAATCACCCTGCTCATCCAGGACCCGCCCCTGCCATACGCCACGATCAGCGCCAGGCTGAACATCCCAGTCGGCAGCATCGGGCCGAACCGCGGCCGCTGCCTGGCCAGGCTCCGCCGCGACCCGGCCATCGCACCACTGATCAGCGCCGCAGCCGAAAACGCGGGGAGCGGAGTGCCGGGCAAGCGGCTACACAGTCACGACGAGCAACCAACGGCCTCTTAGATATCCCTGCGACACCGGGAACCCCGGCCGGTCAACGCCGGAGCCATCCGCGCTTGTGAGCCTCTCCGCCGGGCGGCGCCGGGCCCTCCGGCGCGGCCAGTTGCGCAGCAGAACTAGCCGATCTTTGCGCTGATGCGGTGAGGTGGCGGCAGTGCTGCCCTGGCTGGGCAGTAGCATGTTTCCGCTGAGCTGGCGCCGGTAGGTGTCCTCTATGACGACTCGCTCCCATGCTGTGGACGTACGGCGCCGCGCCGGCTGGCTGCCCGAAGACCAGGACGACCTGGAGTCATGGCTCGACGGCCACCGCGAACGAGTGGAAGCCAGAGGCGAGCAGGTCGTGCTCCACCCCGTGCTGACGGAGTTCCAGGAGCTGATCGACACCGATCCCGTGGTGCGCATGTACATCAATCAGATGATCGCCCAGGTGCCGGGCACCAAGCCGTACCGCAAGCGGCACCTGGAGAGCGTGACGCACATGATGCGCTTGATCAACGAGGTGCTGACGATGGCGCCTGAGTTCGGCGGTCACATGGTGGCTACGCCGCTCGGCGCGATCCTGGACTGGGCGATGGGGACGCCGGCCGGCTTCGCCGCCTTCCGCGACCCGCGGGTCAACGCGATGATCAAGAAGATCCTCAGCGCCTGGTGTGAGTTCCTCAGCAGCGGCGACTCGCTTTACGTGCTCAACGATTCGCCGTCCGGCTGGAAATGCGCCGAGGCCCGGCGCACGGTCGGCATCGAGCAGTACGAGCACGACCCGAAGGACGAGCACTGGGGCTTTGCCTCGTGGAACGACTTCTTCACCCGGCGGTTCAAGGACGGCGAGCGTCCGGTGGCCTCCCCGGAGGACAACAAGGTGATCGTCAGCGCCTGCGAGTCCACGCCCTACGGCATCAGCACAGACGTCAACCGCCAGGACCGCTTCTGGATCAAGAGCCAGCCGTATTCGCTTGCGGACATGCTGGCCCATGACGATTCAGTCGACCAGTTCCTCGGCGGGACTGTCTATCAGGCCTTCCTGAGCGCGACCAACTACCACCGCTGGCACAGCCCGGTGGCCGGGACGATCGTGCGGGCGTTCATGGTGGAGGGGACCTACTACTCAGAGGCCGACTCCGAAGGCGCCGCCGCGGTCGAGCCCATGAACTCGCAGTCTTACCTAGCCCACGTCGCGGCCCGGGCGGTCATCCTGATCGAGGCCGATGACCCTGTCATCGGCCTGATGGCGTTCGTGGCGGTCGGCATGTCGGAGGTTTCCTCGTGCCTGATCGGCCCGCAGGTGACGCCCGGCTACCACGTCGGGAAGGGTGAGGAGCTCGGTTACTTCCAATACGGCGGCTCGACCCACTGCCTCGTCTTCCGTCCGGGCGCGATCGCCGAGTTCGCCCTCGCGGCGATTCCCCAGCCGCACGACCCCAAGGGGCCCCTGATGCTCGTCCGCTCCAAGCTCGCCACCGCCAGCACGGCAGTCTGACGCGCGGGTAGCTGCAGGCCGATCGGCCAAAGGCAACTGCCTGCCCTCCGCCCTTCGGCGCAAAGGGACAGTTCCGCTTGCGATCTCTGGGCGCCTGGCCCAGAAGGGCTCGCGGCACCATCCAGCGCGAAGCCCGATCCACGAACTTACATGGTTAATAGTCGCTGTGCGGTATTAGCCTGGACATATGCCTTATGCGCCTTTCCGGCGTGGCCCGGTCTACATGGCCGTGGCCGGCCTCGTCGCTGTCGTTGCGCTGATCGCCGGCGTCGTGATGATGACCGACCACAAAAACGGCCGGGGTGTCATCTTCATCGTCGCGGCGGTGGTGGCGGCTATCGTCGCGGTGTTCGCGCGCCCCCGCTGATGCGCCGCAGCTGGTCCAGGCCCGGGCGCTTCCGGTTGATGCCAGTCAGCGCGTGGTCGAGATAAATGCGTTCGTCCGCGACGCGGAGCTCGCGCAGCCGCTTACGCTGCCCGGTGAGGTCCTGGGTGTTGGTGGAGCAGCGGGTGTAGCCGATCAAGATCTCACTCATGACCGGGAGCGTACGGATAGCCCCAGACGTCCGAACCTTTCACCGGACGGGGTATCTGCGACACCGCAGGTTCAGGCCCCGGCCTGCGGGGACCCCGGCGGCGGGGTGTGTCCGCTGGATTCCCTATCTGATCCCCGGCGGTCCCTGCCCACTAACCAGGCGGCGTGCTTGAATCCCCATGGGCCGACTCGCTCTCCTCCCCGCTGGGCTTCCCGTGGCCCTCCTCCCCGCCGCCCGGCTGCTTATGGCCCCAGCTGTTGTCCGCCCGGGCCCGAAGCCAGGCGACGTGGAACCAGCGCCCGAACAACTGGCCGCCATAGACGACCCAGCCGACGCCGATCAGCCACGATTGCACGATCAGCACGGTGCCCAGCGCCCCGTAGGTGACCGCGTTCGTGACGATGAGCGGCTTGAAGACCAAGGCGGAGAAGGCCCGCAGGCCAGCCAGGAACGCCACCGTGGCGACCGCGCCTGGCATCGCCGCCAGGTAGCTCACCCGGCCGCCGACCAAAAAGCGAAGTCCCCACCAGAAAAAGGCGATGCCGAGCACTACCGCCACCGATACCCGGCTCACCGTCGCGGCCGGCGAATGGTGAGTCAGAGGGGCCACCGTGGCCGCCGCGTAGATGTAGACGATGAGGACGATCACCCACACTGCCCGACGCCAGATCTTGTGCCACGGCCCGGCGGGAAGGCCCCAGACCCTCTCGAACTCGGTCTGCACGCTGCCCGCGAACGTCACTCCGAAGACGGCCAGCAGCAACGCGCTGAAAACGCTCGTGGTGTCCAGGACCCGGGCAGGCGCGGAAAACAGCTGTATCACTGCGCGGGCAGAGGAGCCGTTCAGGCCCATGCCGTAGACCACCCATCTGGCCAGGCCATGATACGAGGCGGCGCCGGCGGCAGCAACGACGACGAGCAACGGAAACACGGTGAGCATGGCCAGGGCAGCGAACCCCATGGCCCGGCCCATTAGTTCGAACTCCTTGCCGGCCCGGTACAGGTCTTTGAACCGCAGTTCGTGCCAAAGCCGCTTGCCGCCTCCGAGCACCGCGTGGCGCGTTCCCCGGTACGGGATCTGGCTCATCTGCCGGCGAACACGCCCATTGCGCCGCTGCCGCATCGCTACCGCCTCGCTGGATTGCGCCCTGGGCCGCGAAAGCCGCCGCTCCGGCACCACGATCGTTGCGTCATCACAGAGTTCATTCTCCTGGTGGCCAAGGACCGCGCGCCTCCGAGCCAAGATGACGGTCAACGGTCTCAGCTGGCACCGAACAAGGCCGGCGCGGTCTAGGGCACCTGATCACAGCCAGAGGCCAGCTAAGTAACGGTGCCGGCCCAGCCACAGCCCCCAGAGCTTGGCCGCGGTGCTCTTGCCGGCGACAGTCACTCCGAGCATGCCGGGGAGCTGCCCGGCAGCCACCTGGATACCGACGCCGGTGAGGAATCCGACCAGGACGGTCCGGGACAGGAAATTCGCCAGGAACCCGAGCCGGGCCAGCCGGGCAGCCGGGCAGCTATGCCGCCACCGGGTGCGGGGCAGCCAGCTTAAGGAACGCGGTAACCCGGCCGAATGTCGCCCCGATAGCGTGACCGGCCAGCTGGGCCTGATATGCCCGGTACCGTGTCATCTCCCACGCCTGCCCGCGCGGCGGCAGCGATCCGAGGTCCGGCTCGGGCACCGGTCTCCACGTCCAGGCCGTGACACCGCGACCAGCACCGAGCTGGCTTTGCTCCGGCTGGATGAAATCGGCGGGGTCCAGGTGATATCCCATCTGGTTGCGCACGAACCGCAACCCCGCGAACGTCCCCTCGATCGCCCGTCGCCGGTCGGCGGCCTGGGATTTCATGGCGCTTTTGTAGGCATGGCGGTGATATCGCACCAAGGTCGCGTCGACGATGGTGACCCGCCATACTGCATCGCTGATCACCGCGAACCCGTGCCCACGGTCCACTACCTGATCCATGGACAGCCGCTCTATGGCATCGCGCATCGCGGTGATGGACCACTCCAGCGCACTCGCCTCGGCCTGCGGGTCTCCGGTATGCTCGCGGTTCCACGCGACCCGGCAGCGGGGACGGCAGAAGCGGGCATGCTCCCGGCGTGGGGTGAACAACGCCCCGCATTGCTCACAGGTCCGGGTATCGGCCACCCGGCCATGTTACGCACACCGCGGCGCGCGGAAAGCACGCTCAACATAGGCACACCCGGCGCGCACGCCAGCATGATGTGGCGTCGCAGTCAAGTCCTCACGTGGACGATGTCTGGTCGGCCACAAGCAGCGGCTGGCCGGCCGCGGCCGGGAGGCGGGCGGGCATGTCTTCGAGGCTGCGGCGGGCGGCTCGGGCAGGACGAAGGTGAGCGCCATCCCGAGCACGGATACCCCTGCGGTGAGCAGCAGCGTGCCGCGCAGGCCGAGGGAGCTTTGCAGCACCGGGAACAAGAACACCCCTATGAACGCGCCGAGCTTGCCGATCCCGGCCGAGATTCCGTGTCCGGTCGCGCGCATGGCCACCGGGTACAGCTCGCTGGGCATCACGAAGGTGGTCATGTTCGGGCCGAACTCGGTGAAGAAGTAACTCACCCCGTACACCAGCAGGAACGGCGCCACCGTGGTGGTCATACCGGGTATCGCCGCGATGAGGAGGAAACAGGCGGCCATGACCGCGAACCCGGTCCATTGCAGGCGCCGGTGCCCGATCCGGTCCAGCCGGGCGATCGCCAGCACGTAGCCGGGCACCGCCGCTACCGTGAAGATGGCCAGTTGCAGGGCGATCTTGGTCGTGGTCGAGGCGTGCGGGGAGATCAGGCCGAGGATCTGCGGCGTGGAGATCGTGTTCCCGTAGTAGGCGTAGTCCAGCAGGAACCACGTGCCCGCCGTCCCGGCCAGCATGATCAGCCACCGGCGGTCCGTCAGGAAGGCCCGCAGCCCCAGTTCGTGGCGCGGCTCAGCGGTACCGCCGCCGCCGACCCGGCCGCCGGTGAAGGCGGAGATCTGGCTCGCCGCCTGCTCCGCCCGCCCTTGCACCTGCACCTGGTAGCGCGGTGATTCCGGCATCAGCAGGCGCAGGTACAGCACCGCAGCGGCGGGCACCGCGCCGAGGCCGAGCAGCACCCGCCACGTGACAGTATCGCTGGCCCCTCCGCCGAGCAGGGCCAGTGCGACCAGCGGCCCCACGATGAGCCCGAGCGCCTGGGTGCCGAACACCATGCCGACCAGCTTGCCGCGGTCCTTGCGGTTGGCGTACTCGCTCATCATCACCGCGCTGACCGGGTAGTCGCCGCCCACCCCGAAGCCGAGCACGAAGCGGAAGCCGATCAGCATCCAGAATGACGGTGACAGCGCCGACCCCAGCGCGCCCACGATCATGATCGCGGCGACCATCCAGTACACGCGCTTGCGCCCGGCCACATCAGCCAACCGGCCGAACACGAACGCGCCCAGGAAAGCCGCCGCCAGCATCACGCTGTTCAGCAGGGCGAGCCTGTCCGAACTCAGGTGCCACTGCTTGGCGACCAGCGTGGAGGCGATCCCGATGACGAACAGGTCGTAGGCGTCGGTGAAGAACCCCATCCCCGACACCAGCACCGCCCGCAGGTGGAACCGGCTCAGCGAGGCCTCATCCAGCGCCGCGATCAAGTCCCTGGACCGCATCTCGGTCATGGCATCCCAACCCTGCAGGCGGCCCGCCATGGCCTCTGACCTGCCGCGACCTGTCTCTCGCTGAGGCACAACCTAACCAATCCAGGTGACACCCCACCGAACCGCACATGAACGCCAGATGAACACACGACAACCGGAAACTGAATAAGCAGCCGCCTGCCGCAGCGACCAGGCCGTCCAAAACAGCGCTCCTGGCCTGGCCCGCGCCCAGGTCCGGAGTAGAGCCCAGCCTGCTAGCCGGGTGCAGAGCCTGCGAGATCAATCACCCGCCGGGCGAGGTTGACGGCGTGGTCGCCAAGACGCTGGTAGCAGCGCGCCACTAGCGTCATCTCCATCGCCGCAGGTAGTGTCATGCGTCCTGAGGCGAGTTCTTCGATCAAGCTGGCGTGCAGCGCGTTCATCTTGTCATGACGCTCGCTCAGTGCCAGCGCGACAGTACGGTCGCGGTAGCGCCAGGAATCCGCGACCTGGCGCCACATGCCCGAGGCCAAATCCCCCATCCGCTCGACAAGCCGCCGACTGCCCGGCGAAAGCTCTTCACCGAGACCGTGATCGGCCCGCGCGGCAATCTGCACGACGAGATCGTGGGAGCGCTCGAGTTCTGGCACGACACGCACTACCGACAGCAAGAAGCGCAAGTCTGAAGCCACGGGCGCTTGCAGCAAGATCTCCCGGCTGGCTAGTTTGTCGATCTCCCCATAGAGGGCGTCGATGACCTGCTCACGTTCGGCCAGCACCCCGAGCACCTCGCTGTTGCCGCTCAGCAGGGCATAGGTTGCCTCGGGCAGGTCTTCAGCGACCATGGCAAACAGGCCGGTGACCTTGGCTTCGATGGCCTCCAGCTTTCGCTGAAATTCTTGCCGGTGCTCGACCACGGCCAGAGCCTACCGGCCGCCACCATGCCCTGCGCGTTCACGAATGATCCGCACAGACGGACCAGTGCAGACGCCCCAGCGCTTCGCCCTTGGCCTTGGTCTTGTCCACTCGAAGCAGCTGGAGCAGCGCACACGCTGGACTACACGGACGTGATGATCCTCCGTAGATGGCGACCGGCTGGCTCATAACCCAGCGGTCGAGGGTTCAAATCCCTCCCCCGCTACCAAGGTCAGAGGCCACCTCTCGAACAGAGAGGCGACCTGCTGATTGTCTCGTGTTAACGGATTGCGAGGCGCCGCCGTGGTGACCAGGATGAAATCATGACAAACAGTTCCGCGCCAGGAAACGGCTCGCCTGAGCAGGATGCGCAGCTGGAGGTGAGGGTGTCGCATGCGGACCGGGATCGGGTCGTAGAGACGCTCACGGCTGCTGCGAGCGAGGGTCTGCTCGCTGCGGATGAGCTGGATGATCGCGTAGAGGCTGCGCTTTCGGCCCGTACTCGCGGTGAGTTGGCTGTGCTAACCGCCGATTTGCCGCCGAGCGGGATCGAGCGCCAGGCCAAGGACCTGATCCGGATCGACCAGCGCTTCGGTGATGTGACGCGTACCGGCCATTGGGTGGTTCCGCGGCGGATGGAGATCAAGCTGACCGCGGGTGACGTGACGCTCGACTTCACCAGAGCCTTGATTGTCCGAGACACTGTGCGTATTGATGTTGATCTGGGGCTTGGGGGAGATCTGACCCTGGTTACCAGGCCCGGCATAGTCGTAGATGCCGACGGCCTGGCGGGACGGCTCGCCGACGTCAAGGTCCCTCCTGAGGCGGATCCGCGTGTGCCGGTCATCTTGCGGGTGGAACTAGCCGGCCGCGTTCGCGGCGGCGGCGTCGTGGCGCGATTCCCGAGACGGACGTTCTGGCAGTGGCTGCTCCGCAAGCCGCGGCCATACCAGCCGCAACGTTAAGCGGCGGCAGAGCATAGTGCCACGCCTCTGGTGCTCAAGCACGCCCGCGCGGAGGTGGGGATGCTCGCCTTCAGCTTCGCCTTCGGGCGCTGGATGGAGGCGGACGATGGCGAACCGTTCCCGCCCTTTGCCGCTGCCGCCTTGACTGACCTGCAAGCGCGCGCGGCCGAGCTTGACTCCCGGTCCCGCCTCTCCGCCTGACGTGAGTTCAGGGAACGTGCTTATGGGTTCATCACGCGACCTCTGCCTGCCGATCCCCATCGGATCGGCAAGAGGCTGCTCTCGCCCATGGACGACAGGTTCAGTGCCCGGCGCGGTACTTATCGCGTGATCTATCGGATCGATGACAAGGACCGCGTAGTGACGGTGGTCGACGTGGGTCACCGCCGAGATGTCTGCCGCAATTAAGCGCGGCGTCACGCCGGTATTGCCGAATAGTCCTCAGTACGTCTGATCAAGGCGGCTCCGCTGCGCATCAGACCAAGCCGCACAGCAAAGATGGGGGACATCATCTTGATCCAGCTGAAGCGACACGAGCCGGGTCCCCGCCCTGGCGCCTCGGGGCGGGGCGCGGCGGTCAGCTCAGCAGCAAACGCCGTCGCAGCAAACGCCGTCGCAGCATGAGCCGTCGCAGGTGCTGGTGCCGCAGCACTCGCACATCTTCATCACCTCCTTTCCTTGTCGTTACGGACCCGGCGAGCACCAGGTCCCAGGCAGCGGGTCCGGGCAGTCCGGGCCGGGCATGGCCGACAACATGCCAAGCAGCTCGGCCCGCAGCGCCGACAGCCGCTCGATTTCCTGCTCGATCTGGGTGACGTGCTGCCGCAGCAAGCCCGCAGCTGGCTCGCATGGGCACGCGCCGGCATCGCGGACGACGAGCAGCTCACGGATCTCCGCCAGCCGCAGCCCGAGCCGTTGCGCACCCCGGATGAACAGCAACCGGTCCACATCAGCCCACCCGTACCGGCGATGCTCGCCTTCGGTCCGCCGCGGGACCGGCAGCAGACCATCCCGCTCGTAATACCGGATCGTGTCCGCTCGTACCCCGGTCCGCGCAGCCAGCTGCCCGACCGTCAACGCTCCAGTGGACAGATCGACCCTCATGACACGAACGCTAAACCCTGGACCGCACTTCAAGTTCAAGCCCTAATCTCCGAACGAGCCGTGGCTCGCTGCGCCGCCGCATGGAATACGGGATCCAGAAAGCAGCAGGCCAGAGCACACGTCGCCTAACCGATTTGCTAACGAGCCGGGCCAGGACGGGGAGAGAACATGAGAAAGAGGCCACGCTCACCGGGTCCCTCGCCTGGTCAGCGAGACGCGCACGACCCGTGCACTCGGTGTGGCTCGGCTATTCGGGAGTGGCTGCGGCTCGCTTCGCGGCGGCTACTTCCGTCCGCTTCGACACGCCGAGCTTGGCCAGTACCGACGAGACGTGGTGGTCGACTGTCTTTGGTGAGATCACCAGCTTGATGGCAATGCTGGCGTTGGTGCGCCCCTCGCAGAGCAATTCGAGCACTTCCTGCTCTCGCTGGGTCAGGCCGAGTGGATTCTCGCGCGTCGCGGCGCGCTGCCCGGCCGGAATGGATCGAATGCCGAGCGAGCGCATCTTCTGGCGAATGATCCGCGCCGTCGCGACGGCGCCGAGCGGGTCGCAGATGTCAAGCGCTCGTCGCAGCGCCAGTTCGTCATGCGCATCGAGCAGCGCGAGGGCCGCGTCGTAGGGGCAGCCCAGCGCGTCGAACAGTTCGGCTGCCCCGCGATGATCTCCAGTGAGCTGCAGCCGGTAGGGCTCGGCCAGTTCGCGCTGATTCGTCCGGGGCGATCCGGTGCGTCGCAGCCACACCGCGATCTCGCCGTTGAGCCAGGGATCGGCGGCGTCAGCGCACGCATCGTCCGCGAGTTCGGCTTCCTGCCGCGCTGCGGCCAGATCGCTCTCGAGCCAGCGGGCCTCGGCCCGGGCCAACCGGACGGCGCCGATGTACATATACCCGGCCGATCCGTCCGCGGCGGTCATCGCGGCATCCAGGTGCGGCCACACATCTCCCTTACCACGGCGCGCCGCGATCACGGCCAGGCTGGTCATCGGGATCATGCGATTCACGGGCGAGGCGACGGAGGCAATGACCGCCTCGGCTATCCGCACCGATTCGTCCCAGCGCCCGAGCCGCTCCAGGGTGGATGTCCGTATGCCGCGCAGGCAATTGTGGTAAGTGCCGAGATCGTGGTCCTCGCAATAGGCGACGCCGTCGTGGAAGTACGGGTCGGCCTTGGCATAGTCCCGGTTGCCGCAATGCAGCTCGTGCAGGTTCGTGTACGCGAAGCCGGCTTCGTACTCGGTTCCGTTCTCGAGCGCGATCGACAGCGCGCCGCGCAGCACGGGCTCCCAGCCGCCACCCGCGAGCCACAGGGCCTGTGCCTCCGTCGTCGCGGCCCGGCTCTGCACCGCAGGCACGCCGAATCTGACCGCGAGTTCCTGAGCGCGCTGAGCGAGCGGGACGACGATATCCAGACACCCGGGGCCGTTCTGAAACGCGGCGAGGTTGCCGTATGCCGCCGCGAGTTCCGCCGTGGCGCCGAGCGGTTCCAGGACGGCGACGGCGGCCTCGGCTGCGGCGAGCATCTCGTCGCCACGGCACAGCCGCCACAACGCCGCGGACATCCGCCGGAGCGTGTCGCCTTCGCCGAGCGGGTCTCCAGCCGCCCGCCAGTTCTCCAGCGCTCGCGTGCAGGCGATCTCGACATCGGGCCAGCGATCGATCATCGACAGCTCCGTCGCGAGCTCGATCCAGCGGGCCGCGATGCTGGCCGGCGCCTCGCCGTCCGCGAAACGCAGCGCGCGTTCGAACTGCCCGGCAGCTTCGCGATGGGACGCCAGCGTGCGAGCGCGACGACCCGCCGACGTAGCATGCTCCAGGGCAGCCGCGCCGTCGCCGGCCTGTTCAGCGTGAAAGGCCAGCCGGGCATCATCGTCGCAGCCGAGTGTGCGCAGCCCCTGCAGTATCCGAGCATGGAGTTCGGAACGTCGGGCCGGCAAGACCGCCTGCTCGATCGCCTGACGCGCGATCTCGTGCCGGAAGCGCAGCACCGGATGGTCGGCCACCAGTCCAGACGAGATGACCTCAGCCAGCGCGGGCCGGGCGACGACGTGGCGTAGCAGCCGCTCGTCGACGGTGCCGCCGATCAGGGCCGCGGCCTTCAGGGTCTCCCGTGCTTCGGATCCGAGGCGGGCGGCGCGCGCCAGAACCACATCACGGGCCGAGCCCGGTACATCGCCTAGGCCCGCCTCCAGCACCTCGTGGACGTAGAACGGGTTGCCGCCGGTGACCCGGTACAACTCCTCTGGGTCGACCCCGCGGCCGGCTGAGAGCATCCGCACGGCTTGGGCACTGAGAGGAGCGAGCGGGAGGCGTCTCGTGCAGCGCTGGACGGCCAGATGGCCGAGAGCAATGCGCAGCGGATGGGTGTCGGCCAGCTCGTCGTTGCGGTAGCTCACGATCAGTAGCACGGCGATCTCGCGGATCCGTCGCGCGAGAAAGCCCAGCAGATCGAGGGTGGCTTCATCGGCCCAATGCACGTCCTCGATGACGACAACCGGTAGCGGCCCTGGCTCACATAGCTCGGTCAGGAGCGCGTCGAAGAGTTCCTCCCGGGACGCGTCTGCCCGGCACAGCGAGTGCAGGCGGCCGTGTACCTGCTGCGCGATGTCGAAGAGCGGACCGAGCGGCCGGGGTGTGAACATGCCGTCGCAGGCGCCCGACAGAAGGCGTGAGTCGGGCAAGTCGTGCGTGAACTGCTCCAGCAGGGCCGACTTGCCTACACCCGCCTCGCCTTCGACCAGGAGGAGACGGCCTTCACCGATGCGCGCCTGCGCCGCGATCTCGGTCAGTGCGTCCAGCGCCGCCTTCCGCTCGAGCAGTGTCACGCGGCCGGCGCGCTGTTGCGATGCGCGAGACTTGACCAGCGAGAGCGCGGTGTCGGGCATATGGCCTCCTCAGTCCCTGACGGCTCCGACACTACGATCGGCTTACCTCGAATTCCATAGGGAGTACCTCCCCATATTCATCTGAAGTACCTCTCCGTATTTCTGGTGAGCTGCGGTTTTCCGGGCGCGTTGCGGTCAGTCAGCGTTGGCGGGACCAAGCCTGGGACGGGGCCACGGCCATGTCGGCCCGGAAGCGTCACGCGGCCCACTCGGGGGCGCCTGGCAGCATCGGCCAAGTGGACAGTGGTGGCACACCTAGCATCGGCTGAAGCTACGACACCGGCGGGTGCCCGGACATTTGGTGACCGCGGATCGGTCCCGGACGCAAGATCGAGAGCGGGTTTCGTAAACCGTTTGTAAACCGGGTGCGACGGGACAGTGCGAGAGGAAGGCGCGTTAGGCAGGAAACGGCTTCATGCTGCCAGTGTCCAGGCCAGCGGGGCGACTGGAGACTGCCGGAACGGGAGAGACGACGGTCGTATGGCTCATAACCCAGAGGTCGAGGGTCGCAAATTCGGCCTCCTGCACAAGCTACCGGTAGAAGCTGTTGACCTTGCCCTTAGGGCAACCCCGATTGTTGTGGTCATGGACCCAGAACCGGACCGGGACCCCCGTGCCGGCCACTGCACGGTAGGCAGCGAGGCGGAGCGTCGCAGTGGTGGCGGGCGTCCAGCCGACGGTGCAGAACTCGGCCAGCTGCTCGGTGAGCAAATCGCCTACTACCGAGCCTTGAGCGCGGACTATCTGGAGCAGGGCCTGGATCTTCCCGGCGGGGACGAACTGACCGAAGCGCTCGATGCCTTCCAGCCTACGGGCAGCGTGCTTGAGCTGGCCTGCGGTCCCGGCGTGTGGACCGGCCAGTTGCTCCGCCACGGGACCGACGTCACTGCGGTGGATGCATCTCCGGAGATGCTCGCCATCGCGGCAGCACGTATCGGCGGGGAGCGGGTGCGTTTCATCCAGGCCGACCTGTTCACCTGGAGACCCGACCGCCGCTACGACGTGGTTTTCATGGGCTTCTGGCTGTCGCACGTCCCGCCCGGACGGTTCGTCTCCTTCTGGTCGCTGCTGGCGGACTGCCTTACGCCACAGGGCCGTGTCTTCTTCGCCGATGACGCTTACCGCACTGCGGACGAACTGACGGAGGGCCCGTCGTCCTCGGTCATCCGCCGGCAGATTCCAGCCGGAACCGCCTACCGGCTCGTGAAAGTGCCCTACCGGCCAGCAGACCTGGAGAGACAGCTGCAGCAACTCGGATGGGACATCAAGGTCAGCGCGACCGCCGGACCGTTCTACTGGGGAGCGGGAAGCCGAGGTAAGCGCCCAGCATGACGACGGTCAGAAGGCAGGATCCCGGTCAGTCGGCACTGCGCTGAAGCTGCCATGCTGCCTCGAGGGCATCCTCGATAGCGCCGCCGTCGCCTCCGGCGAGGTCAGCGACAACCATCATGTGTTTGAGATAGCGGGCTGGCACGCTGAAGGTTTCGGGAAATTGCCGCGCTCACGGTACCCGAGCCTGTGCAGGGCTCTGTCGTCGGCCCGCTGCTGAGCCTGCCTGCCGACGTTAGAAGCCTGGCGTGTTCGTCGAGATGACGCCTGGCCCCGGGACCTGACGCAGGTCCTGCGGGATGCGGGCCTAGTGCCTAGACCGCAATGAACGGGTACCGAGGATTAAGCTCAGCCAGTGGCGCAGAACTCTCGCCCCTCGGGTCCGACCGAGCAGGTCATCTGGATCAGCCCGGGGCGACCGCGTCCCCGCAGCAGATCGTCCGCTGCCGTCGGTCACGAGCTAGCCGGACGCGCCGTCATCACCCAGGTTGGCCTGGCGGTGTGGGACATCGCTGCGGGCGAGCCTTACGGCCTGGCCGCGGAAGTCAGCACGGTAAACGCGGCCGCCCAGCGGCATGGCTTGTCGCGGTATCACCTGTTCGGGTTCTCCGCTGGCGCAACCGTCGCACTTGGCGCCGCGCTGGCCCTCGGTGCTGCCGTCCGGAGCTTGACCCTCCTGGAAGCAGCCGTGATCGGAGACGACGACTGGCACCCCGGCGAGACCGCGTGGCGGGCCGGCCTCGCCGCCGTCCGCGCCCAGCCGGCGCAGCAGCGCGGCCTGGCGTTCCGGCAGTTGCTGATGCGTCCGGGCGAACCGCCCCCACCGCTGGGACCGCCGCCGCCGTGGGATGACAGGACGGACAGGCTCGAGGACATGCTGGCCCAGGTCGGCTTCACCAGCATTGACCTGGCCGTGATCACCCAGCCTGTGCTCGCCATCCACTGCGGTCGCAGCCACCCGCGGATGCAGCAGCAAAATGAACGGCTCATGCAGGTCATCCCCCATACCGAGGTCGAGGTATTCAGCGAGCGCAGCCACCTCAGCCCGCCGCACCAAGCAGAACCAGCACGCCTTGCTGAAATGCTCAGCGACTTCTGGGCCAGGGCGCGGCAACCGCGGGGAGCATCATCGTGAGCCGGTCGCTAGCTCGGGCCATCTCAGTCGCCCACTTCCACCCCAACCGCCACGCCCTCGGGTTCCGGGGCCCGGGCCCATGTCATGATCATGGACAGTTTGCGGTAAATAACGCCAGTTTCAGCCCACGATCATGACTTCACCCTATTTGGAAGGCGAAGGACCTCCGCTGCGACTTAAGCGCGGCGGTGGTCCTTCGGCGGGCACAGCGTCACTCAGCGCCCAGCCGAAGGAGTGACGACGGCCAGCCGGATCTGCCCGGCAGCGGCCATGTCGAGCTGCCCGGTGGCGGCCAGGGCGATTACTTGATGTGACGGCGGTCCATGGTGGAGGCGCGCACGCAGCCGCCTGCCGCGGATCTTGGCCGGTGCTCAAGGTCATGGCGGCGCGCCCGGATTCCCGTTCTGCGGAGGCGCCGGAAGTTTCCGGCTTGGCGCCGCAGGCTGGCTGGCGAGATGCGGATGGCTGCGTGATGGCACTTACCGGGAGTCGAGCCGGTCGAGCGCTGTGGCCAGGAACGCGTCACGGCGGGCAGTGAGGAGCGCCGCGTTCAGGTCTGGGCGGCCGACCTCACCGAGCATGCCGTCCGGCAGGCAGCAGCCCATGTCGCCAACCGTGCACAGGGCTGCTGCCGCGTCCCAGTACGCGACGTGCTCGGCCGGCCGG
Organism: uncultured Actinomycetes bacterium; assembly: GCA_963767565.1. Lineage (GTDB taxonomy): Bacteria > Actinomycetota > Actinomycetes > Streptosporangiales > Streptosporangiaceae > Palsa-504. The sequence goes on from CAVYEG010000001.1 coordinate 24,396, forward strand.
CCAGCGGCCTGCTGCCATCCGGCTAGCACCTCGTCGGCGGCCGGGAGTCCGGTAGCTGCCAGCGGCGATGATCCGAAGAACAGGGCCACGTCCGAGCGCAACGTGCCCAGGTCGATGCCGGGCGATCCGGCGCCCGCGGCGTCCCAGTCGATCATGCCGCTGCAGGAATCGCCGATCCAGACGGTATTACCCTGCCATAGGTCGCCATGGACGAACACCAGCTCGCCGTCTGGCACCGGCAGGCTGGCGATCCGCTCTTCCGCCCGGGCCAGCAGCTGCGATGTGCCCGCTGACCTGCGCCAGGCAGCGAAGTCCATGTCATACAGGGAGCGGGTCCGCAGCTCCAGTCCTGGCCGCGGGGCCAGCGCCACGCTCGCCAGCGCACCGGCCGCAGCCCCCAGCGCCCGGAGCCGTCCGGCCGAGGCGACGCGAGGGATCTTAGCGGAGCCAGCCAGTACGGTCATCAGGACCGCCACCGCGCCGGCCTCGCTGCCGTCCAGGTCAGCGGCGATCAGCCGCGGCGCAGGCAGGGCGTGGCCCGCTGCGAGTTCCAGCGCCGCGACTGTGGTGAGGAGCTGCCGGCGGTCCAGGTCCGCAGCCGCATCACCGGTCTTCAGCACTACCTCGCAGGTGCGGCCGGCACCGGCCAGCCGCAGCAGCCACGGATTGCCGCCTGCCCGCATCCCCGCCGCGCTGACCACCCGCGCCGAAGGACCAGCAGCGCGGGCCGCCCACCTCTGAACCTGTTCATCCGGACTCGGCATGCACCGACCCTAATGTGAGCCAGCCGAGGCTTTTCTCCCGTTGGGCAAGCCGGGTGCGACAACTGCCCGCCTTCCAGGACCCAGCCGCCGCACCGCCCTAGCGCAGCAGAACGCTGCTCATCGGGTTGCGCGAAGTGAGCATCCTGCTGGCCGCGGTGCGGAAGATGAACGCGACCAGCGACCGCCAGGTGTCCGCCGCGCCGCTGCGGCTGGGCGTGCTGGGCGCGGTCATGCTGGCGGGCGGCTTCGCCGCGGTGCTCACGTTTTCCGCCAGCGCCTGTCCAGCCGGTGGCAGCAGGCGGTCGGCGGCCTGCTGAGCGTGGTAGCGGTGGGCCTGGTCACCTGGATGATCTTCTGGATGCGCCGGACGGCCAGGACGCTGTCGGCCCAGCTGCGGCACGAGGTGGCGCGGGCGTCCGCGGCCGCACCGACTGGTACGGCCGGGCCTTGCTCGCCTGACCGTCATTCCGGACTCGCTGGCATTCCGATCTCGCTGGCCTCGGCGTACGATGGTGTGCAGCTCAGACCACGCTGGGTGAGGCACCGGAAGTAGGCGGAGGCCAGATGGACCAGCAGACTCCTGACCGGCTCAGGTTCGCTCAGGTTATCGGGCGGTACCGGAACCTGATCGGCTATATGGCCGCAGTCGGCCTGCTCGCCGGCCTCGTCTTCGCCGCCCTGAACCCGTCGGGGTTCACGGCCCGGGCAGCCCTGTTGTTTTCTGCTCCGTCCTGCTCGCCGGCCGGAGCCATCTGCGGCGGTCCCGCGTTCTCGCCCGACTACAGCCTGGCCGCGCTGCCGGACTCGGTTCCCGGCGTTGTCCAGGTCACGCAGACGATGCCCGACGTCGTGGTCGTGACGGCCACCGCCGGGACCGTCACCCAGGCTGAGTCCAGCATCGCCGCCGCCGCCAACAGCTATCTCACCTACGTTGATGCGCAGAGCTATATGGGTGAGCAGGCGTCGGCGCAGGTGATCCAGGAGACGACGGCGTCAGCCGGGACGACGACGCCGCTGCGGCTGCTGGACGGCGCGCTGCTCGGCGCGGTCTTCGCCGCGCTGCTCGGAGTCATCGGCGCGCTGGCGGGCGCCCGCGCGACCGTCGGCCCGCTGGCCGCTTCCCGGCGAATCCGCGGCGGCGCACCAGGCATCGACGCACGCTAGCAGCAGGCCGCGGGCGGCAGCCCGCCCGCCAGGTCCGAGGCCGAGCCGCCTAACCCGTAAGCAGGCGGTCCGGATGGTCAGCGCGGGTAAGCGTCGGTCCTGATCATGGCCACGTCTTCCGCCGGCACCTCGCGGCCTCGGTCGTCCACGAAGCCGACGTGCACCGGGCGGTCGCTGTCCCGGACCCGGCGCAGCATGCTCGGCCCCTCGGGCCACGGCAGGTGCTCGTCTCCCCACTGCTGCAGGGCGGCCAGCACCACGCTCAGCTCCCGGCCGGCCGGGGTGAGCACGTAGGCCGCGCGCGCGCGCGACCCGGGCTCCTGGTAGGCCATCCGCTCCATCACGCCGTACTCGACCAGGGTGGCCAGCCGTTCGGTGAGGACGTCGGGGGCGATGCCCAGGCTGTCGCGGAACTGGGCGAAGCGGGTCAGGCCGAGCGTGGCCTCCCGGAGGATCAGGAAGGTCCACCTCTCGCCGAGCACGCCCAGGCTGCGGGCGATGGCGCAGCTGCTGTCAGGGACCTTGGACACCCTCCCATCCTACCCTGGATTGCCTTTTCCTATCCAGATGAGCTAAGTTGGAAAAACCAACTCAGATGCCGACTTAGCTGAAGGGCGGCAGATCATGCACATCGAAGGAAGGACGGCCCTGGTCACGGGGGCCAACCGCGGCCTGGGGCGGCACCTGGCCCAGCAGCTTCGCGACCGCGGGGCTACGGTGTACGCGGCGGCCCGCCACCCGGCCTCGGTCGACCTGGACGGGGTCATCCCGGTCGCCCTGGACGTGACCGACCCGGCCTCGGTCGCGGCGGCCGCGGCCGCCACCCGCGACATCTCCATCCTGGTCAACAACGCGGGGTCGTCCACCGGCGCCGCCCTGCTGGCCGGCGACCTGGCCGACATCCGGCTGGAGCTGGACACCCACTTCTTCGGCACCCTGGCCGTCACCCGGGCTCTCGTGCCCCAACTGGGCCAGCACGATCACAGCGCCGTTCTGAATATTCTCTCCGTGCTGTCCTGGCTGAGCATCCCGCGCTCCGGTGCCTACTGCGCGGCCAAGTCCGCGGCCTGGTCGCTCACCAACGCCCTGCGCCAGGAGCTGGCCCCGCAGGGCACCCGCGTCTCCGCCCTGCACGTCGGCTACATGGACACCGACATGACCAGGGGCCTGGATACGGCCAAGTCAGACCCGGCCGTCATAGCCAAGATCGCCATCGACGGCGTGGCGGCCGACCAGGCCGAGATCATCGCCGATGACATCAGCCGGACCGTCCTGGCCAGCCTGCCGGGCGGGGTCGCCGCCCTCTACCCGCAAGTGGCCTGACCAGCAGGATCCAGGAGTAGACGGCCACCGTGGTACTTCACCACGACCGCCCGATGGACAGGACCACCACCCCCGGTACGACCGCCGCGCGTATCCGGCTGGCCCGGGCGCGCTCGTCGGAGACCAGCAGTTCCTTGCGGCGCGCCCGATGACGGCCCCCTGACCGTCGGTGCCGCCGGAGCGGACGCGAGATTCACGCGGACTCCAACTGGTCTCCACACCTGTGTAGTTCCTATTTATTAGGTTTTCCGCGGAAACACGGTAGGGCTATCGACGGTTTTCTGACTTCTGCTATGGGGGCAAGGCAAAGGGTGTCCGACTATTTCGGCTCATCATTAATAACGTTCACCGCCTGCGGGCCATGGCCAGCGTAAGGGCCGGTCCTGGGCTCGCAGAAGGGCCTGGCCCGGCCGACGGCGCCGGCGGCGCCCTGACCCGGGCGCATCTGTACGAACGCGATGCGGAGCTGGACCTGCTCCGCGTCGCCCGGACCCAGGCCGCCTCCGGGCGAGGCGGGCTGGTCATCGTCGAAGGCGCGGCCGGGAATGGCAAGAGCGCGCTGCTGGCGCTCGCGGCCGATCAGGCGGCCGCGAGCGGGCTGCAGGTGCAGCGCGCCCGGGGGAGCGAACTGGAGCGCGGCCTGGCGTTCGGGGTCATCCGGCAGCTCTTCCAGACGGTCGTCGCCGCCGTGACGCCAGCCGAGCGCGTCGGCCTGCTCGGCGGCGCCGCCGCTCCGGCCCGCCGGGTACTCGGCCTGGATTACCCCGACGCCGGCCTGGATTACCCCGACGCCGGGCCGGCGCCCGACGCCGGGCCGGCGCCCGACGCCGGGCCGGCGCCCGCCCTTGATGGCGGCTTCGGGGCCTTGCATGGCCTCTACTGGCTGGTCACGAACCTGTCGCAGGCAACGCCGATGATGCTCGCCGTGGACGATCTGCACTGGGCCGACCCCTCCTCGGTGCGCGCCCTGGCCTACCTGGCCCGGCGGATCGCGGACCTGCCCGTCGCCCTGGTGGTGGCACTGCGCCCGGACGAGCCCGGCGCCCCCGCCGCGCTGCTCGACGCGCTGCGGACCGAACCGGCGGCCGTCCGGATCACCGTCGGCGCCCTCGGGCTCTCCGCCGTGACCGGGATCGTCCGCGGATCCGTTCCTGAGGCCGATCCGGCCTTGTGCTCCGCGTGCTGGTCGGCGAGCGCCGGCAACCCGTTCTACCTGCGCGAGCTGCTGACCACCATGACGGCCAGGGGACAGCAGGCCACCGCCTCGGCGGTGGACGGCGCGGCGCTGCCGGCCCTGGGCGAGCGCGTCATCGGCCGCATCGCCCGCATCGGCCCGGAAGCCGTGGCGCTCGCGCAGGCGATGGCGGTCCTCGACGGTGGCCGGCTGGCCGATGCCGCCATCCTGGCCGGCCTGGCGGAGCAAGCGGCCGCCGCGGCCGCCGCCCGGCTGCGGCGGATCGAGGTGCTGGCCCAGGTGGATCCGGCCGCGTTCGTGCACCCCCTGGTGCGCAGGTCCGTGTACGAGACGCTGTCGGTGACCGAACGCGACGCGGCGCACCACGCCGCCGCGGTCCGGCTGCGCCAGGCCGGCGCCGCGCCCGAGCTGATCGCGGCCCACCTCGGAGCGGTACGTCCGGCGCGGCAGCCTGGCGTTACCGCTGCCCTGCGGGAGGCGGCCTGCGGCGCCATGCGGCGCGCGGCGCCGGAGACGGCGATGCGCTGGCTCGAGCGGGCGCTCCGGGAGGCCGCACCAGAGCCTTCCCGCGCCGTGCTGCTGCGTGAGCTGGGCAGTATCGAACTCGCCTGCCGGTCCCCGGCGGCGATCACGCACCTGCGGGAGGCGCTGGACCTGACCGGTGATCCGGTCCAGCGGGCCCGGATCGCGCTCGGGCTGGCGGAGATCCAGGCGGCGGCCGGACAGTGGCAGGACGCCCTGGCGGCCGTGGCCGACGCCCGCGCCGGCCTCGGCGACCGCGATCCCGGCCTGATCACCGACCTGGAAACCCTCCGGGCCGTCACCCAGGCCTATGATCCCCGGCTGGTACCGGCGTTCGATGCCGACCGCGATTGTCTCCGGCAGCTGGCCCGCGGGGAAAGCTGGAGCGCCCGGGCACTGGCCACGCTGCTCGGTTGCGTGGCCGTGCTGCGCGGCGAGGACCTGGCCGACGCGCGCGCGCTGGTCGAGCACGGCCTGCGCGACGGACGGCTGTTCGCCGAGCACGACGCGGGCGGGTGGGCGTCGGCCCAGGCCCTGACCGCCCTGATCTACCTGGACGCCGACGACCGCGCGCTCGAGGTGGCGGAAGACCTGGCCGCCGCGGCGCGACGGCAGGGCGCGCGGTTCGGCACGCTCAGCGCGATCGCCTATCGCGGCTGGGTGTCGGCCCGGCGCGGCGATCTCGTGGCGGCCGAGGCCGACCTGCGGACGAGCCTGGAGTTCAGCGTCCAGAACGAGATGCCGATGCTTTTCGTGCACGCGGCGCTGTACCTGCAGGACGCGATCCTGGAACGGCCCTCGCTCGAGGATGTGGCCGCGTTCGTCGAGTCCGTCGAGCTCGGCGCCGACTTCATGGCCACCATGACCGGCGCGACGCTGCTGCTGAACCGCGGGCGGCTCCGCCGGGCCCGCGGCGAGCGCGAGGCGGCCGCGGCGGACCTGCGGGCCTGCGGGCAGACGCTGACCCGGCTGCGGGCCGGCCCGCCGTCGCTGTTCTGGCGGTCGGAACTCGCGCTGGCGCTGCCCGGCGAAGCCCGCGACGAAGCGGTAGCGCTGGTCACCGAGGAGGTCCGGCTAGCCGCCGCGACCGGCCTGTCCCGCCCGCACGGCGTCGCGCTCCGCAACGCCGGGCTGGTGCTGGACGGCGACCGCGGGCTGGCCTGCCTGCGGGAGTCCGCGGCCAGGCTGGAAGGATCCGGGGCCCGGCTGGAATACGCCCGAGCGCTGGTCGAGTACGGGGCGGCGCTTCGCCGGCGAGGCCAGCGCGGCCAGGCGCGCGAGCCGCTGGCCACCGCCATGGAGCTGGCCCATCGCTGCGGTGCCGAGCGGCTGGTCACCCGGGCCCGCGAGGAGCTGCGGGTGGCCGGGGCCAGGCCGCGCCGCATCCGGCGCAGCGGCGTCGACGCGCTCACCGCCAGCGAGCTGCGCACGGCGCGGCTGGTGGCCCGGGGCCGTTCCAACGCCGAGGTGGCCCAGGAACTGTTCGTCAGCCTGAAGACCGTCGAGACGCATCTCTCGCACGTCTACGCGAAACTCGGCCTGGCCGGCTCGGGCGCTCGTCACCAGCTCACCGCGGTCCTGAGCGCAGCGCCGGGCTGACGGCCGGAAATCTTCGGGGTCGTCCCCTGATGCGGCCATTCCGCGGCCGAGTGAAGCTGGCGCAGACAGAGGCCTACAGGAGGGGAATTCACGATGAGCTTGCGCTGCCATTTCGACGCCGACGGCTGGCTCCAGGGACCGATCAACATCAGCCAGGTCAAGCCGCTGACGCCCAACCACTACGACTCGGGTTTCGCGGCCCGGGCCAAGGGCCTGGTCCAGCACACCGAGGTAGGTACCCGGCAGGGTACCGTCGAGTGGTTCCAGAACCCGGCGAGTCAGGCCTCCGCGTTCTTCAGCGTCGGCAACGACGGCGCGACCCACCAGTACCTGCCGGTGGGCCACGGCTACGCGGCCTGGGCCGAAGGCGACGGCAACAAGCACTGGTACAGCTGCGAGACCGAGGACGACCTAGATCCCAGCGTCCCGATGACGCACGCCCAGCTGACCGCGTTCGCCCAGATCCTGGAGGCCTGCTCGGCCCGGGACGGCTTCCCGCTGCAGATCACCGACGACGTGAACGGCACCGGCCTGATCACGCACGGGGACGGCGGCGTGGACTGGGGCGACCACCCTGACTGCCCCGGCCCGGTGCGCAAGGCCCAGCGGCCGCAGATCATCGCGCTGGCCAAGGCGATCCGCGACGGCCAGGCCATATCGGTCTGGACGGCGGAGGGCCAGCTGAGCCTGAACGACCTGGCCAGCCAGAAGCTGCACAACCAGGTGAGCATGGTGCTGCGGCTCACCGCGGAGCACTCGCCCGGCGGCCTGTACCCGCCGCCCCTGGCCACCTACCTGAACGGCGTCTTCGCCGCCGACACCGTCGACGTCCCGGCCGGCATCACCCTGTACCACCCGAAGTCCGACGGCAGCATCGTGGCGGACACCAGCCCCGGCGACCACACGCTCCAGGCGCTGTCCGGAACCTGGCAGTGCCAGTGCTCGGCGATCGTGCGGGCCACCGCCGAGCACTCGCCGGGTGCCATCTTCAGCAGCGATATGGCGTCCTACCTCAACGGCGTGTTCGGCCGCTCGACCACGCACCTGCCGAACGGAGTCCAGATCTACTACCAGCACTAGCCCACGGGACCGCTCTCCCGCCCGGGTCGGGCCGGCGGGAGAGCGGCGCGGCTACGCCGGTGCTAGCCCGGACGACCAGACCAGCGCGACGAGGCGCGTCCGGCTAGTCCGCGGTGCCCAGTTCCGCGACACCGGTCCCGGCGTCAGTTCCGGCCCCGGGTCCGGCCACCCCACGGCCGGGAGCGGCGTCGATGACGGGAACGCCCGGCGCCACCGCCGCCGTGATCAGGGCCAGCTGCTCCCGGTCCAGCCGCCAGCCGGTGACGCTGCGCGTCACCGCGGCGGCACCGGGCTCCGGGGCCTGCGCATCGCCCGTGGACAGGACCGTCCGGCGCCGGACTTCGACGCGTCCGACCCGGCCCTTGGCGCCGGGCAGGCCGGATGTATCCGGGTGGAGCACGATCTGGTCCACCTCGTACCACGGGATGAACACCGGCCGGCGGCGCCCCACCATCAGGGCGCGGGGCTCCGCGCCGAGCAGCACGCCCGCGTAGTCCGCGCGGAAGGCCACCAGGCGGCGCGCGGCCACCGCCGGAACCAGCAGGACGGCCAGCGCCAAGGCGATAATCGCCTCCGCCGCCCACAGCGCCTCGGTCCGGACGACCAGGCCGAGCATGACCAGGCTGGTGGCTACGACGGGTACCGCGCCCGTCGTCATCCGGTAGCGCTCTTCGTAGCGGCCCGGGTCTGGCAGCATGCTCCGATCGTCCATCACCGCGGGCCGGGATCGCCAGTGCCGGGCGGCCAAAACGTAACCGGGTGGCCGACTGCCCGCGGCCTACGCGAGTGCAGAAACCTCTGGCATTATCGATTTGTGACCGCCGCCGACCTCGACCGCCTCGCCCGGACCGCCTACGAAGCCCACCGTGCCGCCCAGCCCGGATCCGCCCCGGCGTGGGAGGACATCACCGCGCAGGACAAGAAGGCCTGGCGGGCCGCCGTGTCCGCCGTCACCAGCCAGGGAGACAGCACCGTCACCGACGGGGTCCCCGCCCAGGCTCTGGTCGTCCAGGCCGGCGACCAGACCCACATCTTCCACAAGGACTTCACCGTGGGCCGCCAGGGCTCGCTGCCCATCAACGACGAGCACGCCTCCAGCCAGCACGCCCTGTTCCAGGCCGCCCACCAGCTGTGGTACGTCGAGGACCTCAACTCGACCAACGGCACGTTCCTCAACAACCGCCGCATCTTCTCCGCCCAGCGCCTGAAACGCGGCGACAAAGTGAAGATCGGCCGCACCGTCATCACCGTCCTGTCGGTCTAATCCCCGGCCTTGCACAGGGGTTCGAATTATCGTGGACATCTGCCTCTGTGAGACGAGGGTAGATGTCCACGATCACGGGCATCCCGGCCCGAGGCGCGCCGGGCGCTGGTCGGAGCTGCACGGCATTCCGGTCCAGGCGGTCACCACGGCCAGGGCTTCGATCCGCACCAGCTCTGCCCGGACGCGGGCGGCCGCCGGGCTACGATCCGCGAGGCCGGTAACGTCCGTGTTACGGTAGCCTGGCCGTTACCAACCAGCAGGACGACGGGGCAGGACCAGCATGACCAGGGCACACGCTTCCGGCGATCCGTTCGAGGCCCTGGGCGACCCGCACCGGCGGGACATCCTGCGCCTGCTCAGCGAGGGGGACAAGCCGGTGCTCCAGATCGCCGCGGCGCTGCCCATCAGCCGCCCCGCGGTCTCCCGCCACCTGCGCCTGCTCAAGGCGGCCGGGATGGTATCCGAGCAGGCCCAGGGCACCCGGCGGATCTACCACCTGCGCGACGAGGGCATGCGGGCCATCCAGGCCTACCTGGAAGGCGTCTGGGGTGACGCCGCCCGCCGGTTCCGGCTGCTGGCCGAGAACACCGACACCACGCCGGAGCCATGACCAACGACCCGCTGCGGATGACCTTCGACGTGGCCTGCGACGCCGAACACGCCTTCGCCATCTGGACCGCCCGGATCAGCACCTGGTGGCCCCGCGACCACACGGTCAGCGGCAACGCACAGCAGATCGTGCTACAGGACCGTGTGGGTGGCCGGATTTACGAGCGCGCCGCCGACGGCACCGAGCACGAATGGGGCGAGGTGACCGCGTGGCAGCCGCCCGCCAGGCTCGGCTACCTGTGGTACCTGGGCCGGGAGCCGGCCGATGCCACCGAGGTGGAGATCCGCTTCACCGCCCGGGGCGCAGCAAAGACCCGGATCGAGATCACCCACCGTGGCTGGGAGCGGCTGGGCCAGGCCGCCGGGCCGTGGCGGGACCGCAACCAGGCCGCCTGGCAGACGCTGCTGCCGCACTACCTGACCGCGATCGCCGAAGGAGGCACCCGATGACCGCTGGCACCAAGGACGACCCGTGGGCACTGAAGACCCCGCCCGGCACGTCCGGCTACACCATGTACCAGGACGAGCAGGCCGACCCGCCCGCGCTGGTCTGCCAGGTCGGCTCCACCACGCTGAAGTACCAGCTCCGGGCCGTCGACGACCTGCACGCCTGGCTGAAGAAACAAGGCGGGTGGGTCCCGCTCGGCGCCGCCGACGAGAAGAAGCCCGCCGCCGACGGCACGGTCGAGGCCTGGGGCCGCTCGCCCGACAACCCGGTCGGCGGCTGGTACGGCCTGCGCAACGGCTACCGCGGCCGGTTCGGCATGTACCTGCCGCCGCTGCTGGAGGAACTCGGGCTGGCCGAGGTCACCCACGACCCCCGCAACAACCGCATGCGCGCGATTTAAAAATCTATCGGGCCGAACGGTCCGTGCCACTGCGGCCGGCCACCCGCCCCGCCGGTCCCCGGCGGACGCCGCTCACCCCAGCGTGAACGGGTCCCTGGTGCGCCGGTGAGCTCGACCCAGACGGCCTTGGTCACGGTGTACTCGTGCACGGCCTCGATGCCGTTCTCGCGGCCCAGCCCGGACAGCCCGAACCCGCCGAACGGCACGTCGGGCCCCACCACCCGGTAGGCGTTGATCCAGACCGTGCCGGTGCGCATGGCGTGCGCGACCCGGTGCGCCCGGTGGATGTCCTTGGTCCACACCGCGCCGGCCAGGCCGTAGCGGGTGTCGTTGGCCAGCGCGATGGCCTCGTCCTCGGTATCGAACGGGATCACGGCCAGCACCGGGCCGAACACCTCCTCGCAGGCCACCGTCGTGGCCCCTCAGCATCGGCTCGGTGCGGTCGTGGCGGCCCGCGGGTCGGCGGCCCGGGCCGCGGATCGAGGCGGCCCGCTCGGTGATCCGCTGCACCAGGTCGTCGTGCACGGCCCGGCTGACCAGCAGGCGGGAGCCGGCCATGCAGGTCTGCCCGGTGGCGGCGAACACCCCGGCCAGCACGCCGTTGCAGGCCGCGTCCAGGTCGGCGTCGGCGAAGACCAGGTGAGCGGACTTGCCGCCCAGCTCGAGCAGCACCCCGGTGATGTTCTGCGCCGCCGCCGCGGCGACCTGCGCGCCGACCGCGGTCGACCCGGTGAAGGCGATCTTGTCCACGTCGGGGTGGGCGGCCAGGGCCTTGCCCACCGCCGGGCCGAACCCGGTCACCACGTTGAACACGCCGGGCGGGAACCCGGCCTCGTCCATCAGCGCGGCCAGCTCGACCGCCGAGGCGGGCGAGTAGTCCGACGGCTTGGCCACCATGGTGCAGCCCGCGGCCAGCGCCGGGGCCAGCTTCCAGCACAGCAGCAGCAGCGGGGAGTTCCACGGCACGATCGCGCCGACCACGCCGGCCGGCTCACGGCGGGTGTAGACGAGGAAGTTCGGCTTGTCACCGGGGATGGTCGTGCCCTCCAGCTTGTCGGCCAGGCCGGAGAAGTAGTAGAACCACTGCGGGATGGTGCCCAGCTGCCCGCGCATCTCACGCAGCAGCTTGCCGGTGTCCCGGGTCTCGACCTCGGCCAGGCGGTCCGCGTCCCGCGCGATCAGGTCACCCAGCCGCCGCATCAGGGCGGCCCGGCCGAACCCGGTCAGCTTCCCCCACGGCCCGGCCAGCGCCCGCCGGGCCGCCGCCACCGCCGCGTCCACGTCGGCCGCGTCGCCGTCGGCGGCAGACGCCCACGGCTGGCCCAGGTACGGGTCCACCGAGTCGTACCGGCGGCCCGACGCCGCCTCACCCGGCGGCCCGACGCCGCCTCCACCCGGCGGCCGTCGATGAACAGCGAGTACCGCGGCTGGCCGGTGCCGGTGTCGCGGGCTTCCTCGAGCGTCGTCACGGCAGGTTCTCCTCCTCTGTTTCTCCTCCTCTGGCCCGGACTTCACCGTAACCCGTATTCCGGTCCCGCTGGCAGGTGTGGAGTGCCGATCGCCGGGTAATCCAAGGCAAGTTCTGGGCACCATCTAAAGAGAAGGAAGACAACTCATGGGCCTCATCCTGCTCGTACTCCTGCTCGCGCTGCTGCTCGGCGGGCTGGGCTTCGCGGTCCACATCCTGTGGTGGATCGCCCTGGTCGTCCTGGTTATCTGGCTGGTCGGCTTTGTCGTCCGGGTGGGCGAAGGGGGATCCAGGAGCCGCTGGTACCGCTGGTAGCCGAGTAGCCGCCGATAATCGCGGCCGCACCGCAGCATCCCGGCTCCCTGACGCCGGCCCTAGCCCGGGCGTCAGGGAGCCGGCGCTATTGTCATTACCCGCGCCAAACAGGCAACATGTGCGAGTGACCGGTGTAACGGGAGTGGAGCCCGCGTGAATCGGGAGATGGCCGAGCTGTGGTCGGCCGCGCTCGGCGCCGCCGGCACGGCCATCCGCTACGGCCACTGGGGCCGCCCGGTACTGGTGTTTCCCTCCGAGCGCGGCCGGGCCTGGGACTTCGAGAACAACGGCATGGTCGGCGCGGTGGCCGACCTGATCGACGCGGGCCGGCTGAAGCTCTACTGCGTCGACAGCTACGACGCCGCCTCCTGGTCCAACCACGACATCCCGCTCGAGGAGCGCGCACGCCGGCACGGCCGGTACGAGTCGTGGATCGTGGGCGACGTGGTGCCCTGGATCTACCGGGACTGCGGCAGCCCGGCCGAGGTGATCACCCTGGGCTGCAGCCTGGGCGCCTTCCACGCGGCCAACTTCGCGCTCAAGCGAGCCGACCTGTTCCCGCTGGCCATGTGCTTGTCGGGCAACTACGACCCGGGCGCCTGGAACGGCTGGGGCGAACGGGCCAACGAGGCCTACTTCAACAACCCCCTGGACTACGTCGGCCAGCTGGCGGGCGACCACCTGGACTGGCTGCGCGGCCAGCTCAGCCTGCTGCTGGTCTGCGGGCAGGGGCAGTGGGAGGACACCACCGGCGCGCTGCACAGCACCAAGCAGTTCGCCGCGCTGCTGGCCGAGAAGGGGATCAAGCACGAGCTCGACCTGTGGGGGCCCGACGTGCCGCACGACTGGCCGTCCTGGCGCGCTCAGTTCGCTCATCACATGCCGCGATTCTGCTGAGGAGGGAGACTGGCTTGACCGGAACCAGGCACCTGATCGGGTTGCTGCTCGGCACCGAAGACGACTGGCCGACCGCGTTCGAGGAAATCCTGCGCCGGCTGGGCCCGGTCACCGGACCGGACGGCAGCCAGCATGCCTTCGACGTCGAGCGGCTCACCATCGAGCCGTTCAGCCTGCGGGCCCGGCCACGCTACAACCTGGTCATCGACCGGCTCGCGTACTGGTACTACCACCCGCGGGAGTGGCTGAAGAAGGTCGCCCTGATGGACGGGGTGTACCTGCTGAACAGCCCGTTCACCTTCCAGTCCATGGAAAAGCACGCGGCCTACTGCGCGATGATCCGGCTCGGGCTCAAGGTGCCGGAGACGGTGCTGGTGCCGTACAAGAACCCGGTCGACAACTCCCGCTACGCCTACACCTCCTCCCGCTACAACAAGTCCTTCGACCTGGACGAGATCGCCGAGCGGATCGGCTATCCGCTGTTCATGAAGCCCTATGACGGCGGCGCCTGGCGCGGCGTCTCGCGCATCCGCAACCCGGCCGAGCTGCACGCGGCCTACGACGCCAGCGGCGAGATGCTCATGCACCTGCAGAAGGCCATCGACTTCGACGTCTTCGCCCGCTCGCTGTCGATCGGTGCCGAGACCATGGTCATGAAGTTCCAGCCGGACGAGCCCATGCACCAGCGCTACGCGGTGGAGCACAGTTTCCTGTCCCCCGAGGCCGGGTCCGAGGTGGTCACGATCGGGCGGCTGGTCAACGCGTTCTTCAAGTGGGAGTTCAACTCGTGCGAGACCCTGGTGGCCGGCGGCGAGGTCTATCCCATCGACTACGCCAACGCCTGCCCGGACGTCGCGCTGACCAGCCTGCACTACTACTTCCCCTGGGCCATGAAGGCCCTGGTCAAGTGGTCCATCTTCGCGCTGGTGACGGACCGCAAGGCCAACCTCGACCTGGACACCGACCGGTACTTCGCGGTCGCGGACGAGCCCGGGCTGTCCTATGCGGAGAAGCTGGCCATCTACCGCAGCCTGGCCGACGGCTACTTCGACTCCGAGCGTTACTACGACTTCTGCGCCACCAGGCTGCCGCAGCTGGACGAGGTCGTGCTGGACTGGGTGACCGGCCCCGGCTTCGACCAGCTGCTGATCCGCACGGTCAAGGTGGTCTACCCCGAACACGAGCACGACCAGTTCATCGCCCACCTGCGCGGCCTGCTCGAGCTGTGGGTGCGCGACGAGACGGCCCGGCTGGCCATCGCCTGATCCCTACCCCCAACCCCACTGGCGTACAAATCTTCAAAAAGGGGACTAGACCTCTATGGGCCGTGACATCCAGGCGATCAAGATCAGCGGTGAGGACCGGCGCAAGTACCGGGACAAGGTCCGGCGCTCGCTGGACGTGTTCGCCAGGATGCTGCGCGAGCACCGGTTCGACGACAACCCGTCGATGGTGGGCCAGGAGATCGAGCTGAACCTGGTCGACGAAACTGGCATGCCGCACATGCGCAACGCCGACGCGCTGGCCGCCATCGCCGACCCGGCCTGGGCCACCGAGGTCGGGCAGTTCAACCTGGAGATCAACGTGCCGCCCCGCCGGCTCGAGGGCGACGCGTTCGAGGGCCTGGAACGGGAGATCCGGGCCGACCTCAACGCCGCCGACGGCAAGGCCCGCACGGTCGGCAGCCACCTGGTCATGATCGGCATCCTGCCCACGCTGGCCGAGCACGACGTGGACGAGAGCGCCATGTCGGCCAACGAGCGCTACAAGGTACTGAACGAGCAGATCTTCGCCGCCCGCGGCGAGGACATGCGGATCGAGATCGAGGGGCCCGAGCAACTGCTGACCCACGCCGACAGCATCACCCCGGAGGCCGCCTGCACCAGCGTCCAGCTGCACACCCAGGTCAGCCCGGACGCCTTCGCCAACTACTGGAACGCCGCCCAGGCCATCGCCGGCGCGCAGGTCGCGCTGGCCGCCAACTCGCCGTTCCTGTTCGGCAGGCAGCTGTGGCACGAGACCCGCATCACGCTGTTCGAGCAGTCCACCGACACCCGGCCCGACGAGCTCAAGGAGCAGGGCGTGCGGCCCCGGGTCTGGTTCGGCGAGCGCTGGATCACCTCGGTGTTCGACCTGTTCGAGGAGAACATCCGCTACTTCCCCGCGCTGCTGCCGATCTGCGAGGACGAGGACCCGCTCGAGATGCTGGACCGGGGCGTCAACCCGCAGCTAGCCGAGATGAGCCTGCACAACGGCACCGTCTACCGCTGGAACCGCCCCGTCTACGGCGTGGTGGACGGCACGCCGCACCTGCGGGTGGAGAACCGGGTGCTGCCGGCCGGCCCGACCATCGCCGACATCATGGCCAACTCCGCCTTCTACTACGGCCTGGTGCGGACCCTGGCCGAGGCCCAGCGGCCGATCTGGACCCAGATGTCGTTCGCCACCGCGGAGGAGAACCTGCACGAGGCCGCGCGTCACGGCCTGGACGCCCAGCTGTACTGGCCGGGCGTCGGCGACACGCCCGCCGCCGAGCTGATCCTGCGCCGCCTGCTGCCGCTGGCCCGCGAGGGCCTGGCCCGCTGGGGCGTCGGCCAGGCCGACGCCGACCGCCTGCTCGGCATCGTCGAGCAGCGCTGCCTGACCGGCCAGACCGGCGCCGCCTGGCAGGTCGCCACCGTCACCGACCTGTCCCGCCGCCACCACCTCGACCGCCCCGAAGCCCTGCGCCAGATGACCCAGCTCTACATCGAGCACATGCACACCAACACCCCCGTCCACACCTGGCCCGTCGCCCCCTGACCCGCCCCGTGCCAGCACGATGGCTAGCACGCCGGACCCGCCGGGTGGCAGACATGGCCGGTCATGGCCGGAGCAGAGCCTCAGCTCTCCCGCTTGGCGGCCGGGCTGCCGGCCGGATGGAACACCCCGAGTACCCGCAGCACGTCCGGGCCGCGGTTCTCCAGGCAGTGCGGCGTGTCCGGCGGCAGGTAGACCGAGGTGCCCGGCCCGATCTCGGTCGCCCCGGCGGGCAGGTGGGCCACCCCGTTCCCGGCCAGCACGTGCACCACCTCGTCGTAGGTGTGCTGATGCTGCGGCGCCCGGCCGGGCGGGATCAGCCCGGCGAACTGCGTGAACGTCAGCCCTTCGCTCAGCAGCACCCGGAACTCCCGGTCCCCGGTGCGCTCCGGCAGGCACTCCGCCAGCGTCGTGACCAGCAGCTCCGGGCCGTCCGCGCGGTCGCCCGCCCGCACCGTGCAGGCCAGCACCTCCAGGTCCGAGCCGGCCCGGACCCGGTAGGCCAGCGCCGGGCCGAGCCACACGGCGGTGCCGGGTTGCAGCGCGGCGGCTCCCGGCGCGCCCGCCGCCAGCGTGCCGGTCCCGCTGATCACGAACCAGGCCTCGCCCTGGCCACCCGCGGCACCAGCCAGGACCGCGCCGCCGTCCACCCGCACCCGGCGCTGGTGCAGGCCCCGGCAGCCGTGCCGGTCATCGAGCATCTCGGCCACCGTGACGCCCGCGGCCACCGGCTGCCCCGGCACCTGTTCCGGCCGCCGGACCACGGCCCCGGGACCGGTGGTCACCGGGCCACCGCCACGGCCGGCCTGGGCGCGGTGACCACGTAGGCGGCCCGGCGCGCCCGGCGGGTCCTGGCCCAGTACTCGAAGCTGAATCCCGGCCATAGCGCCCGGTTGATGCCGTCCGGGTCGAGGTACCAGCTCGTGCAGCCGCCCTCGCTCCACACCGCGCGGCGCAGCCGCCGCTGCAGTCCGGAGTTGTAGCGGCGCAGCGCGGCCGAACTGACCTCGATGGTGTCGGCCCGGTCCCTGGCCAGCATCCGCAGGCAGCTCATCACGTGCTGGATCTGGCTCTCGATCATGAACACCACCGAGGTGTGGCCGAGGCCGGTGTTCGGCCCGAGCAGCATGAAGAAGTTCGGGAAGCCGGACACCGTGATGCCGCGGTAGGCCTCGACGCCCTCCTGCTTGAGCTCGCGGCCGTCGCGGCCGGTCACGTTCAGCGCGGTGACCGATTCGATGACCTTGAAGCCGGTGGCGTAGATGATCACGTCCGCCTCGTGGGCCGTGCCGTCGGCGGTCACCAGGCCCGTCGCGGTGATCTCGGTGATGGGGTCGGTGATCAGGTCGACGTTCGGCTGCTGCAGGGCGGGATAGTAGTCCGAGGACAGCAGGATCCGCTTGCAGCCGATGGTGTAGTCCGGGGTCAGCCTGGCCCGCAGTTCCGGGTCGGCGACCTGGTGCTCCAGGTGCCGGCGGCCCATCTTCTCCAGCGGGACCATCAGCCGGGGATCGACCGCGAAGCCGGTCGCCCGGGCCTCCATCATCCAGTAGATGGCGTTCCGCAGCGCCCGGGCGGCCAGCGGCACCGACTCGAGCGTGCCGCGCACCCGGGGCGGGATCTCGACGTCCGGCCGCGGATGCACCCACGGCGGTGTGCGCTGGAACACCTGCAGCCGGGCCGCCTGCCGGGCCACTTCGGGTACGAACTGGATGGCCGAGGCGCCGGTGCCGATCACCGCGACCCGCCGGCCGGTCAGGTCGTAGGAGCCGTCCCAGTGCGAGGAGTGGAAGGCCCGGCCGCCGAAGCGGGCCGCGCCCGGGATGTCCGGGTAGGACGGCACGTGCAGCGCGCCGCTGGCCGACACCACGGCGCGGGCCCGGTAGCCGCCGTCGGTGCCGGCCGCGACATCCCAGCGCCTGCTGCCGGAGTCCCAGTCCGCCCGCTGCACCGGGCTGCCGTACCTGATGTGCCCGTCCACGCCGTACTTGCGCGCGCACATCCGCAGGTAGTCCCAGATCTCCTGCTGCGGCGCGAACAGCCGGGTCCAGCCGGGGTTCAGCTCCCAGGAGTAGGAGTACAGCGGGGACGGCACGTCGCAGGCGCAGCCCGGGTACTGGTTGTCCCGCCAGGTCCCGCCTAGATCGTCGTCCTTCTCCAGGACCACGAAATCGTCGAAGCCGGCCTTCTTCAGCGCGATCGCCATCCCCAGGCCGGCGAATCCGGCGCCGGCGATGACGATTCCGGTGCTAACGGGCATGCAGCGACGATAACTCAGCCGCGGCTGGCGCGCCGCGGCCCGCTACAGGGAGGGAAACGACAGGTTCGGGTTGTGCTCGGACAGCACCGCCGCCGACCCGATCAGGGCCCGGTCGGGTTTGCCGATCACGTCGTCGTTGCGGCCCTCGTAGTCGAACAGGGCGAGCACGTGCTTGATCGCCTCGAGCCTGGCCCGCTTCTTGTCGTTGCTCCGTACCACCGTCCACGGCGCCTCGGGCGTGTCGGTGAAGTGGAACATGGCCTCCTTGGCCTCGGTGTAGGCGTCCCACTTGTCCAGCGACTCGATGTCCATCGGGCTCAGCTTCCACTGCCGGACCGGGTCGATCCGCCGGATGATGAAGCGCGTGCGCTGCTCGGAACGGGTCACCGAGAACCAGAACTTGACCAGGTGCAGGCCGGAGTTGACCAGCATGTGCTCGAACTGCGGCGCCTCCCGCATGAACTCCTCGTACTCGTCCTCGGTGCAGAACCCCATCACCCGCTCGACGCCTGCCCGGTTGTACCAGGACCGGTCGAACATGACGATCTCGCCGCCCGCAGGCAGGTGCGGCACGTAACGCTGGAAGTACCACTGGGTGGTTTCCCGCTCGCTCGGCTTGGTCAGCGCCACCACGGTGGCGCCGCGGGGGTTCAGGTGCTCGGTGAACCGCTTGATCGTGCCGCCCTTGCCCGCCGCGTCGCGGCCCTCGAACACGATCACGATGCATTCCCCGGTGGACTTCACCCAGTTCTGCAGCTTGACCAGTTCGATCTGCAGCGGCCGCTTCAGGTACTCGTACTCGTGCCGCGGCATCTTCTCGGCGTAGGGATAGTCCTCACGCCAGGTATCGACCTCGCGGCCATCCGGCCAGCGCAGGACCGGGTCGTCGTGCTCGTCGTCGTCGTCAACGGTCAGGCCGGCGATGAGGCTGGGATCGGACGCCCAGTCCTCGGGCAGCGCGTTGAACTCACGGGCGGGTTCGATGGTCACACCCTAAGCACAACACATTCGCGGCATCCCGTCACCGGCGGGCCCGCGGCCGGGCATCTTTTCCCTGCCCGCCGGCTGCTGTTCAGGTCGCGGTAACAGCTCGCCGAACACGACCTGCCCGCCGGCCACCGTCATGACCACCGGGGTGCTGCCGATGTCACGGGCCGGGATGGCGAACAGGTCCTGGTCGAGCACGGTGACGTCGGCCCGCAGCCCGGGGCGCAACGACCCGGCCGCCTCCTCGTCGTGGTTCACCCAGCCCACCCCGGAGGTGAAGGCCCCGATCGCGTCGGCCACCGTGATCGCCTGTCCGGGCAGGAACGGGTTCTCGCATTCCGGCTGGCCCGCGCGGCCCAGCCGCGGCGACAGCACCCGGTTGACCGCCACGTGCATCTCCTGCAGCGGGTCGGCGCTGGAGATCGGCCAGTCGCTGCCGAACGCGATCCGCGTGCCCGACCGGGCCAGCGCGCCGATCGAGTACTGCCAGCCCGCCCGCTCGGGCCCGACGAAGGGCAGGGTCATCTCCTCCATCTGCGGCTCGGCGCAGGCCCACAGCGGCTGGAAGTTGGCCACCGCATCCAGCGCCCGGAACCGGGGCAGGTCCTGCGGCGTGATGAACTGCAGGTGCGCGATGTGGTGCCGGGCGGCGGCGCGCTGCGCGGCCGGCAGGGCCGCCAGCACGTCGAGCGCGGTGCCGACCGCCCGGTCGCCGATGGCGTGGAAGTGCAGCTGGAACCGCTCGGCGGCCAGGCGCCGGACCACTTCGGCCAGCGTCTCCGGCTCGATGAACAGCCGGCCCGCGTGGCCGGTGGGGTGCCCGTGCCGGTCGAGGTAGGGGTCGGACATGGCGGCGGTGAACGTCTCGCACACCCCGTCCAGCATCAGCTTGACCGTGGTAGCCCGGAACCGGCCGCCGCCGGCCTGTTCGCGGCGGGCCAGCAGGTCGTCGACCTGGGCCAGGCCGCGGTGCCGGTCCCACCACAGCGCGCCGACCACGTGACAGGTCAGCGCGCCGTCGGCGGCGGCCTGCCGGTAGGTGTCGAACACGTCGGGAATACCGAGCTCGGCGGCCGCGCCGACGCAGGCGTCCTGGAACCTGGTGATCCCCAGCGAGTGCAGGTGCGCCTGGGCGGCAAGCAGGCCGGCCCGCAGTTCCGCCGGGCTGGCCGGCGGGGCGTGGCTGGCCACCAGCCGCATGGCGCCGTCGTGCAGCGCGCCGGTGGGCTGGCCCGCCGGGTCGCGTTCGATCCGGCCGTCCGGCGGGTCGGGCGTCGCCGCGTCGATCCCGGCCAGCCGCAGGGCGGCGGTGTTGACCCAGGCGCTGTGATGATCACGGTTGGGCAGGAACGCGGGCCGCCCGGCGGTCACGAGGTCCAGGTCGGCCGCGGTCGGCAGCCCGCCGGGGAAGGCCGCCATGGTCCAGCCGCCGCCCAGCACCCAGGCCCCAGGGGCCAGCCGGGAGCAGTAGGCCGCCACCGCGGCCAGGCTCTCGTGCCTGGTCTTCAGGCCGAGCAGGTTGCAGCGCAGGCTCTCCAGGCCGCCGGCCACGGCGTGCACATGCGCGTCGCCGAACGCCGGCAGCACCAGCCGTCCGCCCAGGTCCACCAGACGGGTGCCGGGCCCGGCCAGCACCCTGATCTCCTCGTCCGGCCCGACCGCCTGGATCAGCCCGTCCCGGACCGCCAGTGCCGACGCAAATCCGCCCGGGTGCAAAGGCGTGCGCACCTTGCCGTTGACCAGGACCAGATCCGCCGGTCCGCCGCCTACCGCCATAGACCGCACCCTAACAGCGCCGGAAATTGCGTTGCCGCCCGAGCACGTCCCGGTAAAACGCCAGCGCCTGGTCGAAGTCCTCCACCGTGAGCGCCACCCGCAACTCCGTCACGTTCGTCATGACAGATTCCTACCCGCCCGCCAGCTGGGTGGGCCAGATGAGCGGGTACGTACCGAACGGCCCGGCCGGACTGTGATCGGATTACCTCATGAAGGTACGGATCGGAATTTCCCTGGGCCCGGCCGGCACCCCCGGCCAGTTCGCCGCGGCCGTCGATCTCCTCGAGCAGGCCGGCGTGGACTCGCTGTGGCTGCCCGAGAACGTGTACTCCCCGCTGGTGGAGCCGTTCACCGGCCTGGCCTTCGCGCTGTCACGGACGCGGAAGCTCAAGGTCGGCACCGGCATCTCGGTGCTGCCCGGGCGGCACCCCGTGCTGGTGGCCAAGCAGCTGGCCTCGCTGGCCGGGCTGGCGCCGCGGCGGGTGCTGCCGGTGTTCGGGCTGGCGCCGGCCCGGGACGCCGAGCGGGCCCTGTTCCCGGTGCCCGCCGGGCAGCGGGCCGCGGTGTTCGACGAGTCGCTGGTCCTGCTGCGCCAGCTGCTGACCTCGGAAACGGTGACGTTCGAGGGGGCGTACTTCAGCGTGGCCGGCGCGAGCGTCGCGCCGCTGCCCGCCAAGCCGCTGGACATCTGGCTGGGCGGGTCGGCCCCCGCCGGGCTGCGGCGGGTGGGACGGCTGGCCGACGGCTGGCTCGGCTCGCTGCTCACGCCCGCCGAGGCGGGCGCGGCGGTCGAGACGATCAACCAGGCCGCGGCGGACGCCGGGCGGGCGGTGGAAGACGATCACTTCGGGCTCAGCCTGCCGGTCGCGTCCGGCGCCATCCCGGACCCGCTGCTGGCTTCGATCCGCGGCCGCCGGCCGGAAGCCGACCCGGCGAGCCTGGTCGCGGCCGGCTGGGACGGCGCCCGGTCGATGATCGAGCGGTACGTCGAGGCCGGGCTGAGCAAGTTCGTCATCCGCCCGGCGGCCGAGCCGGCCTCGTTCGCCGCCTTCGTCGACGGCTTCGTCCGCGAGCTGGTCCCGCTGCAGAACTGATTATCGGAATTCCGCGGGGGCATGGCCGAACTGCACTAGCGGCTTACGGTGCATGCGGTAGTGCAGCACCAGGAACGGGAAGCCGAACACCCAGAAGGCGTGCTCGGCCCGGAGATCGCCGTCCTGCACGTAGACGTCGAGCCGCTCGGCGAAGCCGCGCACCGCCATGGTGGTCAGCTCCGCGGTCTGCGGGTCGATGTAGGTGAGGTAGTGGCCGGGCTGGTCGAGGTCGCTGCGGCTGTCCAGCACCAGGCCCTGCCTATTCCCGGTGCCCGGCCGGGCGCTGGGCGCCAGGGTGGCGGTGAAGCTGGCCTGCGGCAGCGGGAAGCCGACGCTGACGTAGCCCCGGCCCTCGTGCCGGTAGGTGGTGTAGATGCCGACGTAGATCGGCTCGCCGGTGCCGGCGTAGGACCGGATCCAGCCGCGCACGGTCGGCGCGCCGTCCGGCCGGCCGGTGATGGTGTCGATCCGGCTGCGCACCCCGTGCTGCGCCTCCCGCTGGCTCATCGGCACGTTGGCCTGGCCCAGCGGCCGGGCCACCGCCGTCCGGTACAGCAGGTAGCCGGGCCGCACCCACATCCGCCACTGCGGCACGATGTCCAGCGCGAACCTGGTGGTGTGCTCGTAGAACTCGCGGACCAGCGGGTCGATCCCGGCCGGGTCGAAGGACGGCCCGGCCAGTTCGTCCAGCGACGCCACGATGCCGATGTCGGCCACGTCCGGCGTGTACCGGCCGCCCAGGACCTGGGCCAGCGCCTTGACGTACCCGGTCCCGACGTACCGGGTCTGGCTGGCCAGCGGCACCACGAACGGGACCTCCTGCGGGCTGACCCGCTCGGCCAGCAGGCTCAGCTGCGGGTCGCGGAACACCAGCGCCGCGGCCACCCGGTAGCCGGTCACCGCGGCCGCGGCGGCCACCGCCCCCGGCACCTTCCGCCGCCGGGCCCCGGCGCGCAGCCCCAGCCCGATCGCGGCCCCCGCCACCGGCCCGAACAGCACCTTCTGCGGCCGCAGGCCGAGCGCCCCGGCGACCGCGCCCGCCGCCGTGGCCACCGGCACCGGCCCCGCCCCGGTCACCCGGTCCGCGACCCAGCCCACCGGCGCGGCCAGCGCCCCGCTGGCCAGGATCCGCGACCAGAGCGCGGGAATCTCCCCCGGCCGCTGCCGGGCCCGGGCCACCGTGTCGGCCGCCGCCAGCCCGGCCGCGCCCGCCAGCACCGCCGCCAGCACCGCGCGCGGTCCGCGGTGCGCGGCCAGCGCCGCCCCGGCTACCCCGCCGATCACCCCGGCCGCCGCCATCTGCTGGGCCCGGCCGCCCGGCCCGGCTCGCCCGCCCGCTTCGGTTGCCACCTAAGGAACTTATCGCCTGACCCGCGAGCGGCAGGCCGCCGCGGACCAGCCGCCGCTCGGTGACCACGGCGGAGACCAGCCGGGCCGGGGTGATGTCGAACGCGAAGTTGAGCGCCCGGGTCCCCGCCGGGGCGGCCGGCACCGTGACCTCCTCCTCCGCGCGCCGCTCGAGCGGGATCGCGGAGCCCGCCGCGGTCGCCTCGTCGATGGTCGACTCCGGCGCCGCGACCAGGAACGGGATGCCCGCCTCGCGGGCGGCCAGGGCCAGGCTGTAGGTGCCGATCTTGTTGGCCACGTCGCCGTTGGCGGCGATCCGGTCCGCGCCCACCACCACCGCGTCGGCCAGGCCCTGGCTGATCAGGAACGGCGCCGCGCCGTCGCAGGCCAGCACGTGCTCGATACCGAGCTGGTCAAGCTCCCAGCAGGTCAGCCGGGCCCCCTGCAGCAGCGGCCTGGTCTCGTCCACGATGACGTGGCTTAGCGCGCCGCCGGCGTGCAGCGCGCGGATCACCCCGAGCGCCGTGCCCCAGCCCAGGCAGGCCAGCGCGCCGGTGTTGCAGTGCGTCTGCACGCGCAGCGGCCGCTCGCCGCACGCCTCGACCAGGTAGGCGGCCCCCCGCTCGCTGATCAGCCGGCTGACCTCGGCACTGACGTCCAGGACGGCCAGCGCCGCGGCCTCCACCGCCGCGGGCCCGGCGCCGATCCTGGTCGCGACCGCGGCCACCTCGCGGCTGAGGTTGACCGCGGTCGGCCGGGCGGCCGCGATCCGGCTGATCTCCGCGTCCCGCCGGGCGTCGTCCCAGCCTTCGGCCTGACCCTGGCGCACCGCCAGTGCCACGCCCAGGGCGCCGGCCGCCCCGAGCACCGGCGCGCCGCGGATGGCCAGGCTGGTGATGGCCTGCACCAGCTCATCGACGGTGCCGATGCGCAGCGTGCGGACCTGATGCGGCAGCGCGGTCTGGTCGAGCGCCTCGATGACCCCGCCCCGCCAGGCGAGCACCTCGGGATGGTCCATACCTTGAACCTATGCTGCTCGAACAAGCACGAGACGAGGTGGTCAGGACCTGCCAGGCCCTGGCCGCGGCCGGGCTGGTGGTAGGGACGTCGGGGAACGTGAGCGTCCGGGCCGGCGACCTGATGGCGGTCTCGCCCAGCGGGCTGGACTACGCGGAGCTGACCGCCGGGCTGGTCGGCGTGCACCGGCTGGACGGGTCACCGGTCGAGGCGCCCCTGCGGCCCACCACCGAGATGCCGCTGCACCTGGGGATCTACGCCGCCACCGGTGCCGGAGCGGTGGTGCACACCCACTCGGTGGCCGCCACGGCGCTGTCCACGCTGGCCGACGAGCTGCCCGCCATTCACTACTACGTGGCCATGTTCGGCGGCCCGGTGGCGGTGGCGCCGTACGCCACCTACGGGACCGAGGAACTGGCCGTTCATGTGGTGGCCGCGCTGCGCGACCGGACGGCCTGCCTGATGGCCAACCACGGGGCCGTGACCACCGGGGCCGACCTGAGGTCGGCCCTGACCGGCTGCCGTTATCTGGAATGGCTCTGCGAGGTGTACCTGCGGGCCTTGACTGCCGGAGGGGCCGAACGGTCCCTCCGGCTGCTGCCGGCCGACGAGATCGAGCGCGTCGCCGGCCGGCTGCCAGGCTACGAACAGCGGGTGCCGGAGGCGGATGGGTCAGCAGCCAGCGGGGCCTAACCGAGGGGGACTAGCAGAGGGGACTAGCAGCGGCCGCGGTAGGCACCCGTGACGTAGGTCGTCCACGGGTCCCAGTCCCGGCCGTCGTCGGAGATGGCGATCGCGGCCTTGGCGTTGCCGTACGCGTTGAAGGTCGCCATCGCCGGGCCGTGCGAGCCGTTGATCTGCCAGTAGCCGTAGTCGTTGGTGGGGCTGAGGGCGTACTGGCGGCCGCCGGACTCGGCCATGGCGATCTCGGCCGCCATGAAGGCCTCGGACTTCGCGCCGCCGGCCGACTCCCACAGGGCCTCCAGGCCCGGGCAGCTCAGCGTCCCGCTCAGCTTGGTGGTCGACGAGGTGAGCACGGCGGGGGCCTTGGCGTGCCTCGGCGTGTAGGACGCGGCGCCGGCGGGCGGGTCGGACGGGAGCCTGAGCTTCTCGCCCACGTACAGGACGTTCGGGTTGTGCACCACGGCGGAGTTCACGCTGGCCAGCCAGGGCCAGTCGGCGCTGGTGCCGTAGAAGCGCTTGGAGATGCCGGACAGCGTGTCGCCGGACTGGACCGAGTACGTGCGGGTGGTGGCGGCCGGCTTGGCCGCGGTGACCAGGGCATCGGTGTGCACGACCTCGGCCACGGCGGCGGGCCCGGCGGGCGACGCGACCGCGGCGTTGGCGGCCTGCGGCGCGACCGCGACCAGGGCGCCTGCGATGGCCACCGCGGGAGCGGCCTTGCCTGCCGCCCCGGCAACCTTCTCTACCTGCGACGGTGTGGTATGCCTGCCCGTGCGCCGGATCTTTCGCGGGCGGCGGTGCATGTGGGCTGAATCCACAGAACTCCCCAAGTAGGTCCTGCGCCCGCCTACCCGTCCCCGCTAGAGGGCTTCTCGGCGAGCCTGTTCACTGTCTGTGTTCGTGCGGCTTATAGTCGCTATCCGGTGGTCTGTGCCATCTGCGGAAGCATGGCAGCAACAAACTCAGGCCCGCAGGCAAATCGAGTTATTTCTGTGACGCGTTTGTGATCTGTAAGAAGTGGGCCGGCGAACCCTGAGATAATCCAGAGCGTGACCGATCACCGCCTGAGGTACTTCGACGACTACCGGCCGGGGGCCGCGCACGACTGCGGAAGCGTCAGCGTCAGCGAAGCTGAAATCATTTCTTTCGCCAGGGATTTCGATCCGCAGCCGTTCCACGTCGATCCGGTGGCCGCGGCCCGCGGGCCGTTCGGCGGATTGATCGCGAGCGGGTGGCATACGGCGGGTCTGGTCATGCGGCAGCTCGTCGCTCATTTCCTGTCCGCCGAAGCCAGCCTGGGCAGCCCCGGCCTGGACGAGATCCGGTGGCCGCAGCCGGTCCGGCCGGGGGACACGCTCCGTGTCCGGGCCACCGTAACCGAGGCGCGGCGGTCGCAGAGCCGGACCGACCGCGGGATCGTGAAGACCATGATCCAGGCGGTCAATCAGGACGGCCGCACGGTCATGCGCGCAACCGCGATCAATTTCCTCCGCGTCCGCCCGGAATCCGACGCCCCGGAATCCGGCGCCCCGGAATCCGGCGCCTGAGCAGTCCGGCCGCGACGAGCCCCAGCCCGGCCAGGGCGATCACCGGGCCGCTGATGGCCCAGACGGTGGCGCCGGTCATGAAGCTGCCCCCGACGTAGCCCAGGCCCTGCAGCGTGAAGATGATCCCGGCGATCGCGATCAGGGCGCCCGCCGCTACCAGCAGGACCCTGGTCAGCACCGGCACAGCCCTGAGCCTAGCCGGGCCGCGGACCGCGGCGCATAGTGGGATCAGGCCGGAAAGTCGCGCGGGAAGGGACGGTCATGCTCTACGCCTTCGGATTCGAACGGGTCGGCGTGGTGGTCGGCGACCTGTATTTCGTGGACCCGCGTCCGGGACCGGGCCAGGAGGGCGCCGAGCACGGGGTCCGGCTCGAGCTGCGGATGCTCGGCCGCGGCGAGCTGAAGGGATCGATCTACTCGGCCCAGCCCATCGAGGTGGGCCAGCCGATCTGGCGGGCCGACCTGCTCGAGTCGGTCGACGGCCGGCCGGGCAGCCTCGACCGGGCGCATCACCACCCGGGCTTCACCGGGTGGAATCCGGGGCGCCGGGTTTTCGTCAAGGGCCTGTCGGCCGATCCGCTGGGCTGGCTGGGCGAGCAGCTGGCCGACCTGGACGGGCTGCTGGCCGCGGCCGGGTTCGCCGCCGAGGCGGCCGGCCCGGACGACGCCGAGCAGCTGCGCGCCGTCGCCCCGGAAATCGTGGCGGTCACCGGCCGGCTGCTGGACCAGGTCCGGTCCGGTCAGCTGGGCCGCCCGCCGCGGGACGCGGCGCGGGCCGGCGCGAGCGCGGCTGCTTCCGGCGACGGCCAGCCGGCTCTCATTCGCGCGGGCTGGCTCTGACCGTCCTGCCCGGCCATGGCAGGCTGATCCGATGCCCAGTGACACCACCCGGCGGCTGATGCTGCTCCGGCACGCCAAGTCGGACTGGCCGGACGTGCCCGATCATGACCGCCCGCTGGCCAAGCGCGGCAAGCACGACGCGCCCCTGGTCGGCCGCTGGCTGCGCGACCACGGCTACCTGCCCGAGGTCGTGGTGTGCTCGGACGCCCGCCGGACCCGGCAGACCTGGAAGCTGGTGGCCCGCGAGCTCGGCGGCTCGCCGGCCGTCCGGTTCGACCCGCGCGCCTACGCGGCCAGCGGGCTGGCCCTGCTCTACCTGGCCAGAGAGCTGCCCGCCGCCTGTCGCAGCGCGCTGCTGATCGGGCACAACCCGGGCGTCTCCGACCTGGCCCGCAGCCTGGTCCAGCCGCCTGAAGCGGGGATCAGCTTCCCCACCGCCGCCGTCGCCGTGCTGGAGTTCGACGGGGACTGGCCCGGACTCGCGCCCGGCCGGGCCCGCCTGCTCGACTTCACCACCCCCGCCAGGCGCTAGCCCTGCTGCTCGGGTGCGGCTCCGTCGGCCAGCCGGCCCCAAGTCTGCGCACGACGCCTCCACCCCGATACCCAGTTGGACGGTCGCCGTGCCCTGCCGGTTGCATCGCTCTGCGGGTTGCCTTCAGGCGGCGCAATGCGTGCTGATGCTGCCGCCGGTGACGTTGCCCCGCCGCCGGCCTCCTGGGGCGCTAGTCGAGGCTTTCTTCATTTTCCTTGAAGATCAGCCCGCAGACCTCGAGGTACAGCTGCTCGGGGTACGGGAGGAGATCGATGTCGCGCAGCGCCTGATCCTGTCCCGCTGATTCGACGATGAATTGGCCGTAGCCGAGTATCTGGCCCAGCGGGGACCGCTGGAAGGTCATGTCCGTCACCTTCGCGAGCGGCATCATGTTCACCTTGCGGGTGAAAAAACCCGAAGTCAGCAGCAACCGCTGGGACGTGACGATGAAGTAATTCTCCTTCCAGTCGAAGACCTTCCACAACAGGCGCAGCAGCACGAGCCCCCACAAGATCCAGATCACGAGGATGGCCACGTCGTTACCGTGAGCGATTGCGTTGCTCAGCCAGCCGGCGATGGCCAGCCCGACCAGAACCTCGAATACCGGCCTGATCAGCACGACGGGATGCTGATGAACGCTGATCACCTGGCGCTCGTGGGGCAGCAGGAACTTATTGATCTTGGCCGGTAGCTGATCGGTGTTCGGAGCCAGCCGCATTCAAGCACCGTGCCTTAAAGGGAAGCGAGGAAATTCGAAATCCCGTGGGCTGCCGTAGCCGGGCAGGTCCCGATATTACGTACGACGCGGGCAGCCGCGATGGGTTCCCTATCACTACCAGACTAGCCTGGATCTAATCGCGTTCCAGGCGTACTGGCCGCAGGCGCGGTCGGCGCGTTCCACGCTTTGTGAAGGCTTTCACAAGCTGGCCCGGCGGAATCACCGGGCTCCCGGACCGGTTGCACCAGGCGCTACCTATCTGTCAGGAGAGCGCACATGTCGCTGACTTTTTCCGCCGGGCCGCTGGCCGGCCACGCGCCGGCCACCGTCAACTACCGGATCGACGGTCCCGCGCACAAGCTGCTGATGCAGGAGTTCCCGCGCCGGATCCGGGCCACCTTCGGCGGCCAGACGGTGGTCGACACCACCCGGGCCATGCTGCTGCACGAGACCGGGCTGCTGCCCCAGGTGTACGTGCCGATCGACGACATCTCCTCCGACCTGCTCACCCCCACCGAGCACCACACCTACTGCCCGTTCAAGGGCACCGCGTCGTACTGGACGGTGACCGTGGGCGGCCAGGTCGCCGAGAACGCCGTCTGGTCCTACCCGGAGCCGAACGCCGAGTCGTCCTGGCTGCGCGGTTACGCCGGCTTCTACTGGAACGCCATGGACGAGTGGTACGACGAGGACGAACGCGTCGAGGGCCACATCCGCGACCCCTACCACCGGGTCGACGTGCGCCGTTCCTCCCGGCCGGTGCGCGTCCTGGCCGGCGGCACGGTGGTGGCCTCGACCCGCAGCCCGCTGCTGCTGTCCGAGACCGGGCTGCCGAACCGGTTCTACATCCCGTGGGAAGACGTCCGGGAGGAACTGCTCGAGGCCAGCGACACGCACACCCACTGCCCGTACAAGGGCACCGCCTCGTACTGGACGATCAGCGTGGGGGACCGCAAGCTGGCCGACGCGGTCTGGTCCTACCCGCGGGCCGAGGGCGACTCGGCCGCGGTCAGCGGGTACCTGTCCTTCCTGCACGACGACCTGACCGTCGAGGTCGGCCAGCCCGGCTGACCCGGCGCGGGGGCCGGGGGCGCGAGCCACGGACCGTTCGGCCCATAGGAGAAAAGCGTGCGGCGGGCCACCGGAGTCACGGCGGCCCGCCGCACGCGGGTCAGGGACCTTACTCCTGCTCGCCGAACGACTTGATCTCGTGCTCCTCGGTCTCACTCAGCTCGCGCGGCTCCTCGCCCTTGGCCCGCTTGGCGCTCTGCACCTGCTCCCGGATCTTGTCCACGACCTCGGGGTTGGCCAGGGTGGTGATGTCCCCGACGTCGGTGAAGTTGGACACCGAGGCGATCACCCGGCGCATGATCTTGCCGGACCTGGTCTTCGGCATGTCCGGCACGATCCAGATGTTCTTCGGCCGGGCGATCTTGCCGATGTCCCGCTCGATCGCGGCCTTGACCTTCGCCTCGACGTCGGGGCCGTCGTCGTAGCCGGGCTTGAGCGCGACGTACATCTCGACCACCCGGCCGCGCACGTCGTCGACGACCGGGACGGCCGCCGCCTCGGCGACCTCCTCGACCGCCAGCGCGGACGACTCAAGTTCCTTGGTGCCGAGCCGGTGCCCGGCCACGTTGATCACGTCGTCGACCCGGCCCAGGATGCGGAAGTAGCCGTCCTCGGACTGCACCGCGCCGTCCCCGGCGAAGTAGGGCCAGTCGCGCCAGTCCTTGCTGTCCGGGTCCTTGTTGTACTTGGCGAAGTAGGTGGACACGAACCGCTCCGGCTGGCCCCAGATGGTCTGGAAGATGCCGGGCCACGGGGCGCGGGCGACGATGTTGCCGGCCTTGCCGCTGCCCTTGGGGATCGCCTCGCCGTTCTCGTCCAGGATCGCCAGGTAGACGCCGAGCGCGGCCGGGCCGCAGCTACCCGGCTTCATGGGGAACAGGGCGGGCAGCCCGACGCCGATGAAGCCGCCGGTCTCGGTCTGCCACCAGGTGTCGGTGATGATCGCCTCGCCCTTGCCGACGGTGTTGTAGTACCACCGGTAGACCTCGGGCTCGATCGGCTCGCCCACCGTGGTCATGGCCTTGAAGTGGTAGTTGTACTTGGCCGGCTCGTCCGGGCCGACCTTGCGCAGCATCCGGATCGCGGTCGGCGAGGTGTGGAAGATGGTCACCCCGAGCTGCTCGGCGATCCGCCAGGGACGCCCGGCGTCCGGGTAGTTCGGCGTGCCCTCGTACATCACGCTGGTGGTGCCGAGCGCGAGCGGGCCGTACACGATGTAGGAGTGGCCGGTGATCCAGCCGATGTCGGCCATGCACCAGTACGTGTCTTCCGGGTGGATGTCCTGGTAAAACTTGGACGTGCCGGCCGCGTAGGACAGGTACCCGCCGGTGGAGTGCTGGCAGCCCTTGGGGCGGCCGGTGGTGCCGCTGGTGTACATCAGGAACAGCGGCGCGGTGGCGTCCAGCGACACCGGCTCGACGACGGCGCCCTTGTGCCCGGCGAGCAGCTCGTCGACGAAGACGTCGCGGCCCTCCACCATCGGCGTCTTGGCCGAGTACTGCCCGGGGTAGCGCCGCCAGACCAGGACCTTGTCGACCTCCTGGCCCTCCTTGCGGGCCGCCTCGACCGCCTCGTCCGCCTTGACCTTGTGGTCGAGCAGGTCGCCGCTGCGGTAGTAGCCGTCCATGGTGATCAGCACGGTGCTGCCTGAGTCGGCGATCCGGCCGCCGCAGGCCCCCCCGCTGAACCCGGCGAACACCTGGGAGTGGACCACCCCGAGCCGGGCGCAGGCCAGCATGGTGACCGGCAGCTCGGGCACCATCGGCATGTGCAGGGTGATCCGGTCGCCGGCCTTGAGGCCGAGGTCCTGCAGCACCGCGGCGAACTCGTTCACCCGCCGGTAGAGCTCCTGGTAGGTGATCGCGGCGGTGGCCTCGTCCTCGGGCTCGGGCACCCAGATCAGCGCGGCCTTGTTCCGGTCCTTTTTCAGGTGCCGGTCCACGCAGTTATAGCTGGCGTTCAGCTTTCCGCCGGCGAACCAGCGCCAGAACGGCGGGTTGCTGGTGTCCAGCGTGGTTTCCCAGTAACGGTCCCAGTCGAGCAGGTCCCCGTATTCCTTGAAGCACTCGGGGAAATTCTCCTCGGCGAACCGCTCAAGGATCGCCGGGTCAGAGGCGTTGGCCTGGCCGATGAACTTGGGCGGAGGGATCAGATAGCCCTCTTCGCGCCAGTGCACGGCGATGGTGGCCTCGGTGGACTCCGCTGCTTCGTCGGCCTGCCCTTGAACTTCTTCGGCCATGGGGGTGCATCCCTCCGCTCGCGGTTACGTTCATATTTAACGCTGGAAGCACTCCAAATTTAACGCGGGCAGGCAGCATCCTCTATGGTCACGGACCAGTTATCTGGGAGCGAAGTTGCGACTGCCGTCAGTACGCTGGCGCTGACGACCGGAGCTCGGGGAACGTCCGGTCCAGGCCGGTGATCCGCATGATCTTCAGCAGCGACGGCCGGGCAGACATCAGCCTGACCTGGCGGCCCGCCTGCCGGGCGTGCTTGGCCAGCCGGGCCAGGACGCCCAGCCCGGAGGCGTCACAGAAGGTGAGCCCGGACAGGTCGACGCGGACCGCCAGCGGCCAGCCGTCGATGACGTCGCTGATATAGGTGTAGGCCTGCTCGGCGGTGGCGATGTCGAGCTCGCCGGTCAGGCTGACGATCTGGTCCCCGTTCACATCTGTCCGGCAGGCGAAGCCCAGCTGGACAGCTTCTAGCCGTTCTGCGGTCATCACGGCCACATCACTTCCCCCGTCCTGCGCTGCCGCGCCGCCGTTGGCGCGATACAGCTGACGAATGATTCACGTGCCACTCCAACCCGTTGTCCCGTTAACGTCAGCGGCCCGACATACCTTCCGCGTTCCGCCGCACCGGGACGGATCCCCAGAGCCCCGTACACTGGGGGTATGGTCCCGATTCTGGCAGTAACCCGGCTAGGTGTGCAAATAAGTAGAACCCCGAAGTCTGAACCGATACCGGGATCCTGCTGAGTAAAACGTATGAGCGGCGGGGGCGGTTCAGCGGCCGGCGCGGAAGCCGCCGGCTTCGCGGCCGGAGCTGACGGGCTGCCGGCCGGCAAACTGCCGATCGACGAACACTGCCGCCGGCCGCCCGCCGAGCCGCTGCGCCGCTACGTAGCCCACTACACCGGCTACCGCCAGCGCGGCGTGCCGCCCGCCCGGCACCGGGGCCTGCCGTCGCCCTTCCTGACCTTGATCTTCACCCTGGACGAGCCGCTGGTCCTGCTGGCCCACCCCGATCCCCGGCAGCCGCCCGGCGAGTTCGGCGCGCTGCTCGGCGGCCTGCACTCGGCCCCGGCACTGATCGTCCACGACGGCGCGCAGTCCGGCGTGCAGGTCGCGCTCCGGCCGTTCGGTGCCCGGGTCCTGCTGGGCCTGCCCGCCGGCGAACTGGCCGAACTCGACGTGCCCGCCGAGGCGGTGCTGGGCGGCACCTGCGCCGAATTCCGGGACCGGGCGCTGACCGCGGCCAGCTGGCCCGAGCGGTTCGCCATCCTGGACGAGATTCTGCTCCGCTTGTCCGGCTCCGGTCCGGCCAGCGCCGGCTCCGGCGTCAGCAGCGCGTCCGGCGTGGCGCCCGAGGTCAGCTTCGCCTGGCGCCGGCTGTTGCGGGCGGGCGGCGCGGTGCGCGTCTCGGACCTGGCCGCCGAGACCGGCTGGAGCAGCCGCCACCTCACCGGCCGGTTCCGCACCGAGATCGGCCTGACCCCGAAGGCCGCGGCCCGGGTCATCCGGTTCTCCCGGGCCCGGCACCTGCTGGTCCGCCAGGCCACGGCCGCGGCCGTGGCCGAGTCCGAGTCCGAGTCCGAGTCCGACGGCACCGGGTACCGGCTGGCTGACCTGGCCGTGGCCTGCGGCTACTTTGACCAGGCCCACCTGGCCCGGGAGTTCAGGTCACTGGCCGGCTGCCCGCCGAGCCAGTGGCTGACCGAGGAGTTCCGAAACATCCAAGCCGGGGCCTGGCTGTTCGAGGGAGCCTGAGGGGACAGGCAACCCACAGGGAAAGGTGACACGTCATGAGCACGACACCGCAGCCGCAGGTCTGGCCCACGCTCCGGGCCCGCGACGCCCACGGGCTGATCAAGTTCCTGGTCGAGGCGTTCGGCTTCGAGGAGACCGTCGTCTACTCCGACGGCGACGTGGTCCATCACGCCCAGCTGTCCTGGCCCGAAGGCGGCGGAATCATGCTCGGCTCCGCCCGCCCGGGCCAGGAGGGCCAGGCCAGCGCGACCGACCCGGGCGCGTTCGGCGCCTACGTGGTCACCGGCGAGCCCGACGCGCTGTGCGCGCGGGCCCGGGCGGCCGGCGCCGAGATCACCGCCGGACCGCACGACACCGACTACGGCTCCCGGGACTTCTCGGCCCGTGACCCGGAGGGGAACCGCTGGTCGTTCGGCACCTACCGCGGCGAGCCGCGCAAGGGCTGACGCCGGGGCCGCCAGGGCCCGGCCAGGGCTGACCGGCCACTGCGGACCCGGGCCCGGCCTGCGGTCGACCGCTTGCGCCCCGTGTATCTCACCGGTCCCGCTGACCTCAAGCTTCACGCCTCGGCCGGGATTATCGTGGAGGATTTGGTCTGCGCGGAGTATTTGGGCAGTCATAGTTGCCTAAATACTCCATAGAAGCCAAATCCTCCACCAAAAGTGCGCCGGATAGGGCGTACGCCGCCCCGATCCGGCGCCTAGCCCGGCGAGTGGGCTGAGGCCGCCAGGGCTGAGGCCCGCAAGGGCTGAGGCCGCCCGGGCCGAGGCCGCCCGGGCCGGGCCGGGACCCGGGAGTAACGTGCCGCGTATGCGCGCATGGCACGTCGAGGCGCCGGGGCCGGTGACCGGCCACCCGCTGCGGCTGAGCACGGACGACGACATCCCGCAGCCAGGACCGGGCGAGCTGCTGCTGAAGGTCCTGGCCTGCGGCGTCTGCCGCACCGACCTGCACGTGACCGAGGGCGACCTGCCGCCGCACCGCCCGGCCGTCACCCCCGGCCACGAGGTGGTCGGCCAGGTCGCCGCCGTAGGCGAGGGCACGGATGAGTTCAGCGTCGGCGACCGGACCGGCGCCGCGTGGCTGCGCTGGACCGACCAGCAGTGCAAGTTCTGCGCCCGCGGCGCCGAGAACCTGTGCCCCAATTCGCTCTACACCGGCTGGGACGCCGACGGCGGCTACGCCGAGTACCTCACCGTCCCCGCCGCCTACGTGCACCGGCTCCCCGCGGGCTACACCGACCTCGAACTCGCCCCCCTGCTCTGCGCCGGCATCATCGGCTACCACGCACTGCAGCGGGCCGAACTACCCGAAGGCGGCCGCCTCGGCCTCTACGGCTTCGGCGGCAGCGCCCACCTGGCCGCGCAGGTCGCGCTGGCCCGCGGCGCCACCGTCCACGTCCTGACCCGCGGCGAGCAGGCCAAGCAGCTGGCCAGAGAGCTGGGCGCGGCGAGCGTCGGCGACGCGGCGGACACGCCGCCCGAGCCGCTCGACGCCGCGATCCTGTTCGCTCCCGTGGGCGACCTGGTGCTGCCCGCCCTGGCCGCCCTGGACCGGGGCGGCACCCTGGCCATCGCGGGCATCCACCTGACCGACATCCCGCCGCTGAATTATGAGAAGCACCTGTTCCAGGAGCGCCAGCTGCGCAGCGTCACCTCCAACACCAGGGCCGACGCCCGCGAGTTCCTGGCCCACGCGGCCGAACACAAGCTGGCGGTCACCGTCCATCCCTACCCGCTCGACGCCGCCGACCGGGCGCTGCGCGACCTGAAGGCGGGCCGGTTCGACGGCGCCGCCGTGCTGGTTCCGTGACCACAGCCCGGCCGGACCCGTGCCCGGACCCGGGTAACACCCTGGGGGTTTCCTGATCGCCCGCCGCTAGGGTGCTGATCATCAGCCGCATGCGCCTGTCCGCTGACGGCCGCCACACGAATTACGGGCATACTGGGCAACACAAGGAGCTGCCATGAGTAAGCAAGCCACGCCGCCACCGCCCGGTGACAAGCCCGGCCCGACCAACCCGCCGCCCCGGCCGCCGGGTTGGCGGCACTCGCTGTGGCCGATCGCGATTCTCGCCTTCATCTTGCTGTTCCTCTACCTGCCGGCCACCCGGTCCAACTCGACCACGCTGACCTACACCCAGCTGCAGTCTGACGTGACCGCGGGCAAGGTCAAGACCTTCGAGTTCGCCGCGTCCGCCGGCTCGGCGAGCAGCGGCACGCTGACCAACGGGTCCAGCTTCACCGTGGTCGTGCCGCCGCCCGCCCAGGCCCCGCTGTACACCGAGCTGCAGTCCAAGAACGTGACGATCACCGGGGCCAGCTCGGCCGGCGGGTTCGGCAGCGAGGTGCTGAGCTGGCTGATCCTGCTGCTGGTGTTCGGGCTGCCGATCTGGCTGTGGTTCCGGCTGTCCCGCAACGCGGCCGGCGGCGGCGGTATCGGCGGCCTGCAGGGCGTGCTCGGCGCGGGCCGGTCCCGGGCCAAGGTGTTCGACGAGGAACGGCCCTCCACCACGTTCGCCGACGTGGCCGGCTACGAGGGCGCCAAGGCCGAGATCGCCGAGGTGGTCGACTTCCTGCGCAACCCGGACCGGTACGCCCGGGCCGGCGCGCTGGTCCCGCGCGGCGTGCTCATGGTCGGCCCGCCGGGAACCGGCAAGACGCTGCTGGCCCGCGCGGTCGCGGGCGAGGCCAAGGTGCCGTTCTTCTCGGTGACCGGCTCCAGCTTCGTGGAGCTGTTCGTCGGCGTCGGCGCGGCCCGGGTCCGTGACCTGTTCGTCGAGGCGCGCAAGCGCGCGCCCGCCATCATCTTCATCGACGAGATCGACGCCATCGGCCAGCGCCGGGCCGGCTCGGGTGCGGTGGTGTCCAACGACGAGCGGGAGCAGACGCTCAACCAGCTGCTGTCCGAGATGGACGGCTTCGAGCCGTCGGCGGGCGTGGTGGTGCTGGCCGCGACCAACCGGCCCGAGGTCCTCGACCCGGCCCTGCTGCGGCCGGGCCGGTTCGACCGCGAGGTCACGATCCCGCTGCCGAACGTCACCGAACGCGCCGCCATCCTCGCCGTCCACGCCCGCAGCAAGCAGCTGGCCCCGGACGTCGACCTGAACGCGGTGGCCCGCGCCACGCCCGGCTTCTCCGGCGCCGACCTGGCCAACCTGGCCAACGAGGCGGCCATCTTCGCCGTCCGCGACCACCGCGAGGTGCTCACCGCCGCCGACTTCGACGCGGCCCGGGACCGGATCATCCTGGGCCGCCGGGAAGGCTCCAACGTGCTGCTGCCCGAGGAGAAGCACGCGGTGGCGGTGCACGAGTCCGGGCACGCCATGGTCGCGGCGCTGTCGGAGTACGCCGATCCGGTGGCCAAGGTCACGATCCTGCCCGCGGGCCAGACCCTGGGCGTGACCGAGCAGCTGCCGCTGGTCGAGCGGCACATGTACAGCGAGGACTACCTGCGCGACTCGCTGGCCGTCCGGCTGGGCGGCCGGGGCGCCGAGCTGGTGGTCATCGGCCAGGGTTCGACCGGCGCGTCCAACGACCTGGCCGGCGCGACCGACCTGGCCACCAAGATGGTCCGGGAGTTCGGCCTGTCGGAGAAGCTCGGCCCGATCGGCTACCCGGAGGGCGGGTCGGTGTTCCTGGGCGGCGGCGGATCCGCCATGTCCAGCCGCCCGTTCGCCGAGGCCACCCAGGCCATCATCGACGAGGAGGTCTCCCGCCTGCTGCGCGAGGCCGAGGCCCGCGCCATCGAGCTGCTGTCCAGCCACCGGCCCGAGCTCGACTCGCTGGTCAGCCTGCTGCTCGACGTGGAGACCGTGGACGGGTCCGACGTTTACCGGCTGGCCGGCCGGCCCGACCGCTCGGAGACCGTGCCGGCGGTGCCGCCCACCACGGCGGTGTCGGCCCCGCAGCGGGCCGCCGCCACCGATGCCGGCGCCACGCCGCTGACCGCCGACGCGTCGACCGGCCCGATGCCCGCTGACCGTCCCGACGCCAGGTAATTTAGGCCGAACGGGCCGTGCTTCTCGCGGTCCGTTCGGCACCTGCCGCCCCTGCCTGCGCTGACCGGCTTGCCCAGCCGGCCAGCACCGCCGGGCACCCTGCGGCCAGGTGTAATCTCGGCCCTATGGCCCTGCCGGCGTACCTGCCCAGCCCGTCGATCAACAGCTTCAACCTCGGCCCGCTGGTCATTCACTTCTACGCCCTCATGTACCTGGTCGGGATCGCCTTCGCGATCTTCATCACCAGGCGCCGGTGGCGTGCCGTCGGGGGCAACCCCGACCTGGTGGGCGACGTGGCCATCTGGAGCGTCCCGGCCGGGATCGTCGGCGGCCGGATCTACTTCGACATCACCACGCCGATGGACATCCCGCACGTCTGGTACGGGGTGTTCGCGGTCTGGGACGGCGGGCTGGGCATCTGGGGCGGGATCGCCCTGGCCACCCTGGTCGGCATCTGGCGGCTGCGCCGGGCCGGCGCCAACGTGGGCCAGTTCATGGACGCCGTGGCCCCGGCCCTGCTGGTCGCCCAGGGCATCGGGCGGATCGGCAACTACTTCAACAAGGAACTGTTCGGTCGGCCGACCGGGCTGCCGTGGGGCCTGGAGATCCCGTTCCAGTACCGCGTCTCCGGCGGCATACCAGCAGCCGACCTGCACTTCAGCACGTTCCAGCCGACCTTCCTCTACGAGCTGATCTTCGACTTCGCCTGGGCCGCGGTACTGGTCTGGCTCGGGCATCACCGCCGGATCAGGCCGCCGGGCCTGTTCGCCCTGTACGTGTTCGGCTACTCCGCCTACCGGATCTTCGAGGAATCGCTGCGCATCGACTCCTCGGTGCACATCTTCGGCCTGCGCCTGAACATGTACATCGCCGCCATCCTGGCCATCATCGGCGCGGTCTGGTTCTACCGCAGCCAGCGCCGCCCGCTGCCCGCCCCGGACGCGTCCCGTGCCCCGGACTCGGCCTCAGCCTCAGCCTCAGCCTCGGCGTCGGCCTCGGCCGATGCCGACGGCCCCGGGCCGGACGGTGACGCTACGCCCGACAACCCGGACAACCTGGAGGCCGTCTCCGCCCGGGAGGACCGGCCGCCGGACTCACGCGACGCCGGGCAGGCCAACCCGGAACCCTCCTAGCCCGGCCCTCAGCACCCTCACCTGGCATACGTCTTAGCAGGTAAGGCTGACCTGCTGGTTGGCCGGGGGAAGGATCCGCTTGGGCCCCGCCACGTAGCCGGAGGTGTTCAGGTTGGCGGGCGTGCCGGGCCAGGGCGTGCCGGCCGGGAAGACGTAGCGCAGCCGCGAGTAAGCGCGCCCGCTCGCGCCGCAGCGCACGATCTTGGAGATGATCATCCTGATCGGGGTGGTCCCGTAGGAACCGGTGTGGCAGTCGTTGTAGGCGCACAGATCGATCGTCGCCGTGCCGGTAGCGGTGGCCGTCGGCTTGCCCCAGGCCGTCCACTTCAGGTCCCGGGCGGTGATGTCACCGGTGTCGCAGACCACGATCACCACGTCGGGCCGCACCTGGGCGTTGCCGCCGCAGAAGGACATCGTGACCGGCGGCGGGACGGGCGCGGCGGCCTGGCTGCACGCGGTGAGGGCCAGCAGCGGGAACAGCCCGGCCGCCACGGCCCCGCGTGTCATGGCGGTCAGGCGCTTCATCCTGGCTGGCATCGAGGTCCCTCGTCCGTCGCCACCGGTTCGCTGACGTTACCGTTTTGAACAATTTAACGGTAACCCTGCTGCGAGTCATAAAGCTAAATCCCGTATCGATTGTTACCATATAAAGATGTCTGTCAGTAACGACCTGGTCTTCGCCACGGCGGGCCGCGACCCCGGCTCCCGGGCGCCGGCTCCGGGTTCCCTGCGGCTCATTCAGGCGCTGGTCAACACGCTGAGCGTGGAGCTGGACCGCGACCTGCTCGGCACGGCCGCCGAGGCCGCCGGGTGGCTCCAGGCCGCCGGCCTGCTGCCCGCGGGCTCGCCGCTGACCAGCGCGGAACACCGGGCCGTGGTGGAGATGCGCGAGGCGATCAGGCAGGTGCTGGCCACGCACACCGCCGGGCGGGAAGACACCGCGGCCGCCCGGCGGCTGACCTGGGCGCTGGCATGCTGCCGGCTGGCCCCGGCCATCGATCCCGCGGGCGGCGTGCGCCTGGTGAGCGCGGATCACGATCCCGTCGCCCGGGCCATCGGCGGTGTCGCCATCGCGATCGCCGAAGCGGGCGCGGCCGGGACCTGGGCCCGCCTGAAGAGCTGCCCCGGGCACCTGTGCGGCTGGGCCTTCTACGATCGTTCGGCGTCAGCCCGGGCCAGATGGTGCTCCATGCAGCTGTGCGGCGCCCGGTCGAAGATGCGCGCCTACCGGGACCGCCAGCCGAGCCTCAGGCGTTGAGGTAGGTCAGCACCGCGAGCACGCGGCGGTTATCGTCCTCGGCGGGATACAGACCGAGCTTGGTGAAGACGTTGTTGATGTGCTTGCTGACCGCCTTCTCGGTGACGACCAGGCGGGCGGCGCGGATGGCTCATTCCGCAGTTTTCCTGGCTCGCTGGGACCGATCACGATGTACAGGACCGGCCGATCACGAGCACCAGCCCACAGTCTGATCAGACGGTAGATCATGACCGCGACGGCTGGCCTACGCTTCCGGCATGGAATTCACAGAGGTCATCAGGCGCCGCAAGATGGTCCGCGCGTTCACCGCCGAGCCGCTCGCACCAGGCACCGCGGACCGGTTGCTGAAGGCTGCCGAGCGGGCGCCGTCCGCGGGCTTCAGCCAGGGGTATTCCTTCCTCGTGCTGGAAGGCGCCGAGCAGTGCGCGCCATTGTGGAAGATCCTCGCCGACGCTGTCGACGCCGGAGGTGGTACCGCGGACGAAGACCCCGCGGAGGTGACAGCGCTGAGCACGGCTCAGCTCGTGATCGTGCCATTGGCCTGCAAGGACGTCTATCTCGACCGGTACGCCCAGCCGGACAAGGGCCTGACCGA
Organism: uncultured Actinomycetes bacterium; assembly: GCA_963767565.1. Lineage (GTDB taxonomy): Bacteria > Actinomycetota > Actinomycetes > Streptosporangiales > Streptosporangiaceae > Palsa-504. The sequence goes on from CAVYEG010000001.1 coordinate 65,094, forward strand.
CCGGGATGAATCACGCCACCCGGTCCCGTACTGGTATGTCGACACCGGGTTCACCGCACTGCTCATTTTGCTCGCCGTGACCAATGAAGGCCTCGGCGCCTCGTTCTTCGGCTTCGACCCGCGCACTCTGCCCGGTTTCCGCGCGCAGTTCGGGGTGCCGGCCGAGTGGATGCCCATCGGGGCTATCGCCATCGGGTACCCCGATCCTGGCCACGACCCGATCCCGCCCGCGCGGGCCAGCGAGCGGAAACCCCTCAGTGAACTGGTTCACCGCGGCCACTGGTAAACCGCACCGGATGGCTACCGAAAGGACTGGCCGGGGTTGGCTTGGTGGTGGTGCAGGCCGATCGCCACGCCGGAGCGAGGATCGATCAGGAGCATGGCGTGACCGCCCTCCTCGTCGCCGTAATGGGAATCGTGACTGGTACCCGGTTCATCCCGAAGACCCGCTCGTACCACTGAGCGCTGGCCTCTATATCGAACCCGGTCGCCGCGCCGCTGAGGCGCGGTCGCTTCGCTCATGGCCGCACTGATCCGGCACGCATCATGGTTGGTTGTCTTTCGCGGTGCCTGCGGGTACAGATTGCCCGGTTCAGTATCGGGCTGACGGCGAATCGGTTGCCTGGATAGGGCTGGCTGCCTGGTGGCGTGGTCTACTTTCCTCGTGGCTGAGCAGCCGGTTACGCGCTACGCGACTGGAAGCGGGTCGCATGTTGCCTACCAGGTCCTCGGCCATGGGCCGGCGATAGTGATCGTTCCTGGCTTCGCGTCACACCTGGAGCTGGAATGGGAGGACACGGCCTGCCGGTCGTTCATCCGCCGCCTTGCGGCCTTCGCCACGGTGGTGCGGTTCGACAAGCGTGGCACCGGGCTGTCGGATCCGGTTCGGGAGCTGCCCACCCTGGAGGAGCGCGATGCCGACCTGGCCGCGGTGATTGCCGAGGCCGGGGCGCAGCGGCCGGTTCTTTTCGGGTACTCCGAGGGCGGGCCGATCGCCGTGCGCTTCGCGGTCACTGCTCGTGGATCGGTTCGCGGCCTTGTCCTGTACGGGACGGCCGCGCACCCGCCGCCGCCGCCGGCCATGCAGCAGCTGCGCGCGGCCGTCGGGGTCTGGGGGACGGGGGCGTCCATCGCGCTGTTTGCCCCCAGCCAGGCCGCTGATCCGGCGGCGCGCCAGGCCCAGGCGCGTTTCGAGCGCGCATCTGCCAGTCCCGCGATGGCCCGGGCTCTGGTCGAGTCACTGGCGCTGACCGATGTCGAGCGCCTGCTCCCCGGCGTCAGCGTGCCGACCCTGGTCGTGCACCGCACGCAGGACATCGTGCCGGTAGAGGAGGGCCGGTTTATCGCGAGCCGCGTCGCCCGCAGCAGGCTCGCCGAGCTTCCCGGCGCGGACCACCGGCCCTGGATAGGTGATTCCCAGGCCGTGATCAGCGAAATCGAGCGCTTCATCGGGTCGCTGCCACCTGCTCCGGCAGCGCCCGCCGGGCCGGACTCGCCCAGGCGCCGTCGTCCAGCGAGGCAGCTGACTGGATGGGCCAGCCTGACCGTGCGCGAGCATGCGGTGGCTGGGCTGGTGGCAGCGGGATGCTCGAACCCGGAGATCGCCCGGCGTCTGTTCATCAGCCGGGAGACCGTGCAGACCCACCTCAGGCACATCTTCCAGAAACTGGGCGTTGACTCACGAACGGCGCTTGCCGCCCTGGCCGCCGCCCAGCTGGCGGCGGGAAATCACTGACCTCAGGGATGCGGGCACGTTCTGGCCAGCGCATGATGCCAGCATGATCCTCCCCGTACGCACCGACCCGGCCGCCGCCGGTGAGGCTCACGCCGCCGGGCACGACAAGCTAAGCGGTAACGGCCTGGCGGTCTCCTACGTCGTGCCGAACTCCTGGGAGCACGCACGCCGCAGGCTGGAACTGCTGGAGGCCTGCTACGACGCGGCCAGCATCAAGCGGGCAAGCGCGCTGGGCGTGCGCGAGGGCTGGCGGTGCCTGGACGCCGGGGCAGGCCACGGCTCGTTCGCGCGCTGGCTGGGCTCGCAGGTCGGCCCGGCAGGCAGCGTCATCGCGGCGGATCTGGACACGCGGCTGCTGGCCGGCATCGCCGAGCCCAATATCGAGGTCCGTCAGATGGATCTGGTCGGCGGCCAGCTGCCTGCCGGGGAGTTCGACTTCGTCCACACCCGCCTGGTGCTGATGCACATCCCGGCCCGCGAGCAGGTGCTCGGCCGGCTCTGCACGGCGCTGCGGCCCGGCGGCATCTTGATGATCGAGGAGCAGGACGGCTTCCCGGTGCTGGCCACGGCGACCGGAGCCTACCGGCAGGCGTGGCTGGCGTTCATCCGGGCGTGCCGGGCGGCGGGAACTGACCCCGACTGGACGCGCGACCTGCCGCTGCGGCTGCGCCGGCACGGCCTGGCCAGCATTGACGCCGAACTTGACGTGCCGCTGTTTCGCGGCGGGTCAGCGCACGCCCGATTCTGGAGCCTGACCTGGCAGCAGGTCCGCGACCGCGTCATCGCCGTGGGCGAGCCCGCCCGGGTCATCGACGACGGCCGGGCCGACCTCGCCGACCAGCAGCGATGGTTCACCGGACCCGCGATGATGACCGCCTGGGGCCAGCGCCCGCCAGGCTGAGGTCCCGGCCCCACATGCCGGCCTCCCAGCCCGCGCGAATGGTCCAGCGCCTCAACGAGATGACGCGCGGCGATCTGCCCGTGCTGACCGCAACCGAGCTGACGGAACATCCCTGGCCGCCAGATCGCGACACCCAGATCGACCTGCTATGCAGGCGGCAGGTGATGCGCGCCGAACACATCGCAGCCGACTGTAACGGCGGTTCAGGCACGTCAACGGCGGTTCAGGCACGTCTCGATATGCGTTATCCGGTTTCGCGGCGGCTACGGGCCGGGCGGCGGGGTGAAGATCGCGTGGGTCCCGATGCGTCGCCAGATGACGTGGGCTTGCCCGGCGATTCGCTCCTGGCCATAGCTGAAGGTCGCACGTCCGTCGTTGTCCCATGTCATCTCGAATACGCCCGGATGGGCGGTCACGCCCTTGACGCGGAGTCCGGGGCGGAACGGGCGGTCGGGAGCGGCCAGGTCTGGCACGAAGTACTCCGTGATGACCTTGCGGAAGGTAGCCTGCTGCGGCCGGGTGAGGTTCTTCCAGTCCCGCTCGAAGCGGGGCAGCGTCTCGAATGTGGGCATCAGCCGTCCGTCGGCCCGAGCATGTCGAGATGAGCGAACATGTCCTCGGCCGACTCGTGCACGGTGCCCCGTCGTGCCGCGATGTCCTCATCAGCCTCGCGTTCCCCGGCCAGCCACTCCGGGGTGAAGAACCATGCCTGATCGGTCGGGATGGATACATAGCCCCGGATAGTGACCGTCCCGTCCTCCTGGACGGCGAACTCCACCTCATCGCCTTCCCCGATGTGCAGTGCGCGCCGGATCTCCTCTGGCAGGGTGAGCTGTGCCTTCGGGCGGACCTTGACGCGGGCGGTCATCCGGGGCTCCGGCTCAGCCTTGGCGGCGGGCACAGCCATGAACTCACATCTCCAGACCGGTTCGGATTTTCCTACTATCCGACTTTATCATGGACGTGCCGCGAACAGTGGCAATGGCCGCCACGGCGGCATCGACGATGCCAGGCAGAAGATCAGGAGACGTTTCCGTGAGTCCGGCCATGCGGCCGATATCGGCGCCCTCGAGCCCGGCTTGAATCCGTACCGCCGACGACCGCAAGAACGTCACCTCAGCCCGCGGTCAGCCCGTCGGCAGCCACCTGTGGATCGCCCTGGCCTGGATCGGCGGCATCATGGCCGCTAGCGTCGCCGCCGCGACGGCCCTGTTCCGCCGGCGCACCGGGTAACCCTCACCCGGCCGGCGCGGCGCCCAGGTAGCGCAGCACGGCCAGCACCCGGCGGTGGCCCACGTCGCCCGGGTACAGCCCGAGCTTGGCGAAAATCGAGTTGATGTGCTTGCTCACCGCGCTGTCGGTGATGGTCAGGGTCGCTCCGATCTCGGCGTTGGAGCGGCCCTCGGCCATCAGCGCCAGCACGTCCCGCTCCCGCTGGGTCAGCGCGTCCAGCGGGTCGCCCCGGCGCACGATGAGCTGCGCCACCACCTCGGCGTCCAGGGCGGTGCCGCCCGCGGTCACCCGGCGCAGCGCGTCCAGGAACTCGGTCACGTCGGCCACCCGGTCCTTGAGCAGGTAGCCCACGCCGCGCGTGTTGGCCGACAGCAGGTCGGCCGCATACCGCTCCTCCACGTACTGCGACAGCACCAGGATCGCGATGTCAGGCCACTGGCTGCGGATGACCAGCGCGGCCCTGATGCCCTCGTCGGTATGGGTGGGCGGCATCCGGACGTCGGCGATCACCACGTCGGGCCGTTCCCGCTCCACCGCGGCCAGCAGCCCCTCGCCGTCGCCCGCGGTGGCGCAGACCTCGAACCCGGCGCTGTCCAGCAGCTTGGTCAGCCCGGCCAGCAGCAGCACCGAGTCCTCGGCGATCACGACCCGGGGACGGCCTGGTCCGGCCGTCCCCGGGTCTGAAGTCACGGGTTCCACGTTATGGCCTCAGTCACTCCGTTCGCAGGGCCACGACCGGGCGGGCGCGGGCCGCCCAGCTCGCGGGGGCCAGCGCCCCGGCGGCCGCGATCACCAGCGCGGCCAGCGCCAGCAGGGCCAGCCGGGAGGGCGGGAACACCTGGGTAAAGCTGGCGGGTACCCCGGTGTGCGCGGTGGCCGCCATGGCACGCACCGTAGCACTGTTCAGTGCCATCGCGGCGGGTGCCGCGATGGCCCCGGCGATCACCGCGGGGACGGCGATCCAGCACAGCACCATGGTGAGTACCTGGCCGGGGCGCATGCCGAGCGCCTTAAAGATCCCGAGGTCGTGCACCCGGTCCCGGGTGGTCATCAGCACCGTGTTGAGCACCCCGAGCCCGGCGGCGATCCCGACCATCAGCGACAGCATGCCGATCAGGCTGATGGCGATCGAGTAGAACTTGCCGCCGTCCTTCTCCGTGGTAGCCCCCCACGGGCTGCGGGGGCCCAGGGCGTTGTCCACCGCCTGGACGTACCCGGCGACGCTGGTGCCGGGCCGCAGCCCCACGTCCCACTGCGACAGGTTCCCGAGCGTGGCCAGGCCGGGCAGCGTCTGCGCGCTGCCGAACACCGTGGGGGTGGAGTCGGGGTAGAACACCTCCCCGGCGATGCGCGCGGTGACCTGGGCGGTTCCGGTGTCAATGGTGGCGGTGCCGCCGACGGACAGGCCGCTGGCGGTCAGGAACGCGGCGTTGACGTCCACCTGACCGGGTGCGTCGGACCAGCGCCCGGCGATGACGCCGTACCCCAGCCACGAGGAGTCGCTGCCGAACGCCCAGGCGTTGACGTTCCCGGGCAGGCCCGGCACCTTGACCCCGTTCTGGTACACCGTCGTCTGGTGAGCGGTGCCCGGCTGGGCGCGCAGCGCGGCGGGCACCGCCGCGTCCTGCGCCGCGTCGGGCCACTGCTGGGGCCCCGCCCCGGTGCCGGGACCGTTCGCCCAGATTTCCACCGGGACCGTGCTGGACAGGGTCTGGGCGTCCGCGGCCCGGCCCAGCGAGGAGTGCAGCCCGAAGGCGAAGATCACCGCGGTGGCCCCGAACGTGATCGCGGCCAGGCTCACCGCAGTCCGCGCGGGCCGGGCGAACGGCGCGGCCAGGCCCAGGCCGACCGGCCGCGGCAGGCGCAGCCGGGCGGCGAACCGGTGCACGGTGTAGCCGCGGCCCGTGGCCGGGGCGCGACCCGCCGCGATCGCCTGCGTGGCGGACAGCCGTCCCGCGCGCAGCGCGGGCCCGAACGCGGCCAGCACGGTCAGCGCCAGCATCGCGGCCGGCGCGACGACCGACGCCCACCAGGGCACTAGCTGGCGACCGACGCCGTAGGCTTCAGCCGACTGCTGCAGGACCGGGATGGCCAGCACGTTGCCCGCCACCACCCCGGCTAGGCACCCGGCCAGGGCCGGCAGGCCGACCCGGCTCAGGTACGCCACCACGACCTGCGCCGGGGTCAGGCCTATGCTTTTCAGCACGCCGATCCGCTGGTACCCGGCCACGACCGCGCCGCTGACCACGTTGGCCACGATGAGCACCGCCATGGCCAGGCCGATCAGCGCGAACGCGACCACGAACGGCTCCATGATCGCGCCTCGGCTGGTGTTCTGGCTCGCCGCGGCCTGCCACGGGTAGGAACCGGTCACCGTGCCCGGCGGAAGTGCCCCTGTGACCTCCGCCAGGTCGGCGCGGACCTGCGCCGCGGTACCCGCGCTGGCGAACCGGTACAGCAGCTGCGCGCTCGCCGCGCTACCCGGCGCTTGCAGGAGCGGAACCTCGGCCGGGGCGACCCAGCCGTCGGCGGTGTCCGTGACCGAATTGGCCAAGCCGACCACGGTCAGCGAGCGGGCGCCGGGCCGCCCGGTGATGGTCAGCCTGTTGCCCACCTGCAGCCCGCCGTTGGCCGAGGCGTCGTCCAGCACCACTTGGCCGGGCGCGTCCGGCCAGTGCCCGGCGGTCAGCACCGCGTCGTCCACCGGGCCGCCGGGTCCGGCCCGGCCGGCCAGGGTGAACTGTCCCCAGGGCTGGTCCTGGTACTGCACCTGGACCGTCGCCTCGGCGAACGGGCCGGCCGCCGCGGTGACCCCGTGCAGGGTACGGGTGGCAGCTAGCTGCGCGGCGGTCGCGCGCGCCGGGTTCACGGCGACGGCCAGGTCCGCGCCATTCTGCGCGGCGAAGGCGCGGGTGAACGGCGCGTTGCCCGTCGTCAGCAGCGCGAGGCCGAGCGTAGCCGAGGCGGTGGAGACCAGCAGGACCATGCCGAGCACGACTGCCTGCACCTTGTGCCGCAGCAGCCCGCCGGTGGCGGTCCTGACCGGCCCGAACCAGCTACCACGGGCCCAGCTCACCGGGACACCCCGGCGGGCACGCCGGCGATCCGTCCGTCCACGATCCGCACCGTGCGGGCCGCGTACCGGTCGGCCAGGTCGGGGTCGTGGGTGACCAGGACCAGCGTCTGCCCGTCCTGGTTCAGCTCACGCAGCAGCCGCCCGATCTCCTGCCCGGTGGCGGTGTCCAGCGCCCCGGTCGGCTCGTCGGCCAGCAGCACCGCGGGGGAGTTCACCAGCGCCCGGGCGATCGCCACCCGCTGGCGCTGCCCGCCCGAAATCCGGGCCGGGTAGGCGTTGCGGTGCTCGGCGATGCCCATCCGCTCCAGCAGCAGCGCGGCCCGGGCCTTGGCCTGGCGCCGGGACATCCCGGCTAGCTGGGCGGGCAGCTGCACGTTGTCTTCCACGGTCAGGTCGTCGAGCAGGTTGAAGAACTGGAAGATGATCCCGACGTGCCGGGCCCGGAACCGGGCCAGCGCGCTCTCGCCGAGGGCATCGATCCGCCGGCCGGCCACGGTGACCGTGCCCGCGGCGGGCTTGTCCAGCCCGGCGATCAAGTTGAGCAGGGTCGATTTCCCGCTGCCCGACGGGCCCATGACGGCCACCACCTCCCCGGCCGCGACGCTCATGCTCACGTCGGCCAGGGCCGGCGCAGCGCCGGAACTGTAGGTCTTGGTCACGCCGTCCAGCTGGATCACGTCGCCGGGCGCACTTGAGTACATCATCAGGTCCTCCTGGATGCGGAAACTGACCGCAACGGTGCCACCCGGACCGGGGGGAGCGCACTGCCCCTGGCCCCCGAATCGGGGGTAAGGCCAGCACCACCCCCGAAGGTGAACCCGGCGGTATGGGCAGGCCAGCCCCGGTCGCCTACGGTGGAGTCATGGTCGCCCTCGTCCCACCCCGGGCCCCGTGGCAGCCGCGGGCCTGGCGGCAAGCCCTCTACCTGGCCGGCGGTATCCCGGCCCAGCTGGCCGGGCTGCTCGTGGTGCTGATCCCGTGGTGGCTGGCCACCGGGCCGACCGGGCAGCGCCTGCTGGGCGAGCGGCCCTGGCCTAAGCCGTGGCCGGTGCCGCTGCTGTGCCTGCTGGTCGTGTTCGCCGTCCTGCCCGCCCTCACCGCGCTGCACCGGAACCGGCTCCGCAGCACGGCCGGGGTGCAGATACCGCCGCAGCCGGGCGTCCCGGACCGCCGGACGCCGGCCGGACTGCTCGCCTACGCCAGATCCCCCGCCACCTGGCGCCAGGCCGCCTACCACCTGGTCGCCGGCCCGGTCCTGGGCGCGGCCGCGATCGCCGCGGCCTGGGCCTGGCTGGCGGGCCTGCTCGGCACGCTGCTGTACGCCTACGCCTGGACGCTGCAGTCGGGCAGCCTGCTGTCCCGCGGCCAGTCCTCGCCGCCCGCCTATCTCCGCCCGATCCCGCGCGATGCGTTGCTGACCCTGCTCGGCCTGGTCCTGCTGGCCGCGGCGCCGCGGCTGACCGCCGCGGTCGCGGCGCTCGACGCGCGCACCGGGCGGGCCCTGCTCGGCCCCAGCCGCGCCGAGGAACTCGAGCACCGGGTGGAACACCTGACCCAGACCCGCACCGGCGTCGTCGATGCCGCCGACGCCGAACGGCGCCGCCTGGAGCGCGACCTGCACGACGGCACCCAGCAGCGGCTGGTGGCCCTGGCCATGAACCTGGGCCTGGCCCGGGTCCAGGCCCAGACCGCGCCGCAGGCGCAGCAGGCCCTGGAGGAGGCCCACGAGGAGGCCAAGGCGGTCCTGGCCGAGCTCCGCAACCTGATCCGCGGCCTGCACCCGGTCGTGCTCGAGGACCGGGGCCTGGACGCGGCCCTGTCCGGGGTGGCGGCGCGGCTGCCGATCCCGGTCCGGCTGAGCGTGGACGTGCCGCGCCGCCCGCCGCCCACGGTCGAGGCGGTGGCCTACTTCGTGGTCTCCGAGAGCCTGACCAACATCACCAAGCACGCCCAGGCCAGCCAGGCCGAGGTGATCGTGCAGCGGGCCGGCGACCGGCTGCACGTCATCATCAGCGACGACGGCGTGGGCGGCGCCGACCCGGCCCGCGGCACCGGCCTGACCGGCCTGGCCAAACGGGCCGCGTCGGTCGACGGCACGTTCGAGATCGCCAGCCCGCCCGGCGGGCCGACCCTGATCACCGTGGACCTGCCATGCGTGCGGTAGCCGACCGGAGCCGCCGGCTCTGGGCCCTGTCCGGCCTGATCACCGCGGCCGCCCTGGCCGTCCCCGGGGCCAACTTCGTCGCCACCGCCGGCGATGCCAGCAACCCCCCATCCCCCGCGGCGGTCAGCGTGACCCGCACGGTGACCGTGCCGCAGCCGGTCACCAGCGTGACCGTGCTCAGCTACGGCGCGCCGGTCCAGGTCGCGGCCGGATCCGTGCGCCGGGTCCAGGCCACCGAGACGTCCAGTGCCCCGCCGGGCACCGGCCCCGTCCCGGTGACCCAGTCGGTAGCCGGCGGCCGCCTGGTCCTGGCCGATCCGGCCTGCTCGGCCTCCGGGCTCCCCTGCTCGGTCAGCTTCACGCTGGTGGTGCCGTCCGGCGTCACCGTCACCGCGGTGACCGACGGCGGCCAGCTGACCGTCTCCGGCGTGGCCGGGGCCGACCTCAACTCCGGTGGCGGCCTGGTCCGCGCCACCCGGGTCAGCGGGCCGCTCACCGTCCGCACCAGCGGCGGGGCGCTGCTGCTCGACGGCCTGGCCGGCCCGCTGGACGCCGGCACCTCCTCCGGGCCGGTGACCGCCCGGGGCCTCGGCTCCGCCACCGCCGACATCACCACGGACGGCGGTAACGCGCAGCTCGCCTTCACCGCGGCGCCGGACTCGCTGACGGTCAGCACCGATGGCGGGCTGGCCACGCTGAGCGTGCCCGGCGGCCCCTATGCGCTGACCGCCGACACCAACGGCGGGCCGGAATCGGTCGCCATCCCCACCGACCCGGCCGCCCGCCGTCTGATCACGGTCAGCACCAGCGGCGGCCCGCTCCAGATCGGACCGGCCCCGCCCGGCTGACCAGCTAATTTCGGGCCGAACGGGCCGTGGTGCAGCCACAGCCCCAGGCTGACTACCAGCCACATGGCCTCGGCCAGGTCGGCCAGGTTCTTGCGCCGGCCGACCTGGCCGCGGCTCACGGTCCTACCGCCGGACCCTCACCGGTTCCGCTGGTCCACGACCCGGCGCATCTTGCCCGCCGACCGCTCCACCGTGTCCGGGTCGGTCACCGTGACCTCCACCCGCACTCCCATGTTGTCCCGGACCCGGTCGGCCAGCTCGCGGGCCGCGGCGGACCGCTGGTCCGCGGCCAGCCCCGGCCGGGCCTCGGCCTGCACGGTCAGCTCGTCGAGGTTGTCGCGCGCGGTGAGCAGCAGCTGGAAGTGCGGGGACAGGCCCGGCACGCGCAGCAGCAGCTCCTCGATCTGGGTGGGGAACACGTTGACCCCGCGCAGCACGATCATGTCGTCGGACCGGCCGGTGACCCGCTCCATCCGGCGGTGGGCGGGCCGGGCCGTGCCGGGCAGCAGCCGGGTCAGGTCCCTGGTGCGGTACCTGATCAGCGGCATGGCCTGCTTGGTCAGCGAGGTGAACAAGATCTCGCCCCGGGTCCCGTCCGGCAGCTGGTGGCCGGAGACCGGGTCGATGATCTCCGGGTAGAAGTGGTCCTCCCAGACGGTCAGGCCGTCCTTGCTCTCCAGGCACTCCACGGCCACGCCGGGACCCATCACCTCGGACAGCCCGTAGATGTCCACCGCGTGCAGGCCGGCCCGGTCCTCCAGTTCGGCCCGCATCTCCTCGGTCCACGGCTCGGCGCCGAAGATGCCGACGGCCAGCGAGCTGTCCCTGGCGTCAATTCCGGCCCGCTCGAACTCGTCCAGGATGGTGAGCATGTAGGTCGGCGTGACCATGATGACCCGCGGCCGCAGGTCGCAGATCAGCCGGACCTGCCGTCCGGTCACCCCGCCCGAGGCCGGGACCACCGTGCAGCCCAGCCGCTCGGCCCCGTAGTGGGCGCCCAGGCCGCCGGTGAACAGGCCGTAGCCGTAGGCCACGTGCACCACGTCACCCGGCCGCCCGCCCGCGGCCCGGATGGACCGGGCCATCAGGTCCGCCCAGGTGCTCAGGTCCCCCTCGGTGTAGCCCACCACGGTGGGCTGGCCGGTGGTCCCGCTCGAGGCGTGGATCCGCCTGATCTGGGCCGCCGGCACGGCGAACATCCCGGTCGGGTAGTTCGCCCGCAGGTCATCCTTGGTCGTGACCGGGAAGGCGGCCAGATCCGCCAGCGAGCGGCAGTCCTGCGGGTGCACGCCCGCCGCGTCGAACTTCTTCCGGTAGAACGGCACGTTCGCGTAGGCGTGCCGCAGCGTCCCGCGCAGCCGGTCCAGCTGCAGCTCGCGCAGCTGCTCGGCCGTCATCCGCTCGGCCGCGTCAAGCTCCGCGCTGGCCGGCGCTTCGCCCAATCCGCTCACGTGCGACATCCTAGGTCCGCGTGCCGATGCTGGCCACGGCCGCGCCGGCCGCCCGCCGGTCACCCTACCCGGAAAATCATTAGGCGCCTCGTCCGGTCGCTCCGCATAGTGGGGACATGCACGTCACGTTCCCCCGCCTGCCGGACCACGACCGCGCCTACGCGCTGGTCGAGCGGGACGACGGCGTCGTGTACCGGCTGTACGGCAGCGATATGGTCGGGCCGCGGCTGCCGCACGACATCAGGCACCTGGTCGTGGAGCGGGAGCTCGGCATCGCCGACGGCATCTGGGGCGCGATCGCGGCCGGTGCGGTATTCACGAGCATGCGGCACGTCAGCGGCCGGCGTCCGCCCCATGCCGCCGAACGATCCTCCGAACTGCTGGCCGGCTTCCGTGACCGGGGCCTGCGAGCCGAGGCCATGGCCAACCTGGTGGAGTGCGTCGCCCTGCTCGACCACCCGTCCGAACCGCAGATCCGGCAGCTGGCCGCCACCCGGCTGTCCGTGCTGCCCGAGGCGCACGTGAACACCGGCGCGATCGCCGCGGCGGCGACGGCGCTGCAGGTGGAGGCGGCCCGCTGGGCCCGGCTGCGGGTCGGCCAGCAGATCAGCTACGACTGGCCGCGCGCGGCCCGGGCGGCGCGCAGGTTCCGGCCGCGCCAGCCACGGACCGTTCGGCCCACGAAAGACTGGAACCGGCGCGGGCCCGCCTCTCGGTTACGGTGGCCAGATGGACGCGCCCGCGCCCGCCGGGACGGGCACCGGCGTGATCTGGCGGCTGGTCAGGTAGCGTAGGCCGGCATGGGATACGGGCAGGCCAGTCAGGCCGACCACGAGATGATGGCGGTGGCCCTCGGGCAGGCGCGGGAGAGCCTGGCGGGCGGCGGCGTGCCGGTCGGGGCGGTGCTGGCCGCGGCCCGTCCTGGCCAGGGCGGGCAGGTCATCGCGGCCGGGCACAACGAGCGAGTGCAGCGCGGCGACCCGGTGGCGCACGGCGAGATCGCCTGCCTGCGCAACGCCGGCCGGCGTCCCTCCTACGCCGATACCACCTTGTACACCACGCTGTCGCCGTGCCAGATGTGCACCGGGGCGATCCTGCTGTTCCAGATTCCCCGGGTGGTGGTGGGCGAGGCCAGCACGTTCGCCGGCGACCTGGGCTTCCTGACCGACCGGGGCGTGGAGATCGTGCTGCTGGACGACGAGGGCTGCATGGCGGCCATGCGCGAGTTTCAAGAGCGCTATCCGGAGGTCTGGAGCGAGGACATCGGCGGCCGCTGAACTGCGTGTATTAGCCATGACTTAACCGTCCGGTTGCGGATTGGGCGGCCAGGCCGAATGATTCAGTACATGCAGGTGCCTTCGGCGGTCGAATACGAGCGGGCGACCAGCGTCGAGCATGCCCTGTCGCTGCTGAGCAGGCCGGAGACCCGGGTGCTGGCGGGCGGCCACAGCCTGATCCCGATGATGAAGCTGCGGCTGGCCCAGCCCGAGGTGCTGGTGGACATCAACGGCCTGGCCGAGCTGGCCTACATCAGGCTGGACGGCGACCAGCTGCGCATCGGCGCCCTGGCCCGGCACGCCGACCTGCTCGATTCGGCCGTGACGGGCCAGTGTTTCCCGATCTTCGGTGACGCCGAGCGGGTGATCGCGGACCCGATCGTCCGGCTGTGGGGCACCGTCGGCGGGTCGCTGTGCCAGGCCGACCCGTCCGAGGACCTGTCCGCGGCGTTCGCGGCGACCCGGGCCACCGCGGTCATCCGCGGGTCCGGCGGCGAGCGCACCATACCGGTCCGGGAGTTTCACCTCGGCCCGTACGAGACGGCCATCGGCCCGGGCGAGCTGCTGGCCGAGATCCGGGTCCCGGTCCGGCCCGGCACCGGCAGCGCGTACGAGAAGGTGGCCCGGCGAGTCGGCGACTGGTCGGTGGCCGCGGCCGGCGCGGTCCTGCAGCTGTCCGGGGACCCGGCACATCCGGTCGTCAGCGCGGCCGGCATCGGCCTGACCGCGGTGGGCGCCGAGCACTTCGTGGCCGCCGAGGCCGAGGAGTACCTGCACGGCCGCGTGGCGGACGCCGAGAGCTTCGCGGCCGCCGCGGCCATCGCCGCGGAGGGATGCCATCCCCCCGCCGACCAGCGCGGGCCCGAGGACTACAAGCGGCACCTGGTCGCCGAGCTCACCACCCGCGCCCTGCGCCGCGCCGCCGCCCGGGCGGCGACCCCGTGACGATCCGGGTGGCGATGAGGGTCAACGGCACCGAGTACGCGCGCGAGGTGGAGCCGCGGCTGCTGCTCATCCACTTCATCCGCGACGAGCTCGGCCTGACCGGCAGCCACTGGGGCTGCGACACGTCGAACTGCGGCAGCTGCGTCGTGTGGCTGGACGCCAAGCCGGTCAAGTCCTGCACGCTGCTGGCGGCCATGGCCGACGGGCGTTCGGTGCGGACCGTAGAGGACCTGGAGCAAGACGGCCAGCTCGACCCGGTGCAGCAGGGGTTCGTCGAGTGCCACGGGCTGCAGTGCGGGTTCTGCACGCCGGGCATGATGATGACCGCCCGCTGGCTGCTCGACCACCATCCCGACCCGGACGGCGGGCAGATCCGCGAGGCGATCTCCGGCCAGATCTGCCGGTGCACCGGGTACGAGAACATCGTCCGCTCCATCCGCTGGGCCGCCGAGCACCCCAGGCCTGCGCCATGACCGGGGGCTTCGGGCGGCGGCTGCGCAAGGAGGACCAGCGGTTCATCCGCGGCCGCGGCACCTTCGTCGACGACGTGCGGCTGCCCGGCATGCTGTACGGCGCGGTGCTGCGCAGCCCGCACCCGCACGCCCGCATCCTGTCCATCGACACCGTGGCCGCCGAGGCGCACCCGAAGGTCCGGGCGGTCCTGACCGGCGAGCTGCTGGCGGAGCGGAACCTGGCCTGGATGCCCACCCTGTCCGGCGACCGGCAGGCCGTGCTGGCCACCGACAAGGTGCGGTTCCAGGGCCAGGAGGTCGCGTTCGTGGTGGCCGAGGACCGCTACTCGGCGCGGGACGCGCTGGAGCTGATCGACGTCGAGTACGAGCCGCTGCCGGTGGTGATCGACGCCCAGCGGGCGCTGGACGCGGGCGCCCCGGTTATCCGCGACGACCAGCCGGGCCGCACCAGCAACCACATTTTCGACTGGGAGACCGGCGACGCGGCCCGCACCGACGAGGTGTTCCGCCAGGCCGAGGTGACGGTCAGCCAGGACATGCTCTACCCGCGGGTGCATCCGGCGCCGCTGGAGACCTGCGGCACGGTGGCCGACTTCGACCCGGTCTCAGGCAAGCTGACCATGTGGGCCACCACCCAGGCGCCGCACGCCCACCGGACCCTGTACGCCATGGTGTCGGGCCTGCCCGAGCACAAGATCCGGGTCATCTCGCCGGACATCGGCGGCGGGTTCGGCAACAAGGTGCCCATCTACCCGGGTTACGTCTGCGCCGTGGTCGGCGCGATGATCACCGGCCAGCCGGTGAAGTGGATGGAGGACCGGTCGGAGAACCTGATGTCCACCTCGTTCGCCCGGGACTTCCACATGCACGGCGAGCTGGCCGCCACACCGGACGGCAAGATCCTGGCCGTGCGGGTCACGGTGCTGGCCGATCACGGCGCGTTCAACGGGGCGGCCCAGCCGACCAAGTACCCGGCCGGGTTCTTCGGCGTGTTCACCGGGTCCTACGACCTGCAGGCGGCGCACTGCCAGGTGACCGGCGTGTACACCAACAAGGCACCGGGCGGGGTGGCCTACTCGTGCTCGTTCCGCATCACCGAGGCGGTCTACCTGGTCGAGCGGATGGTCGACGTGCTGGCCTACGAGCTCGGCCTGGACCCGGCCGAGCTGCGGATGCGCAACCTGCTGCGGCCCGAGCAGTTCCCCTACCGGTGCCAGACCGGCTGGGTGTACGACTCGGGCGACTACCCGCGCACGCTGCGCCTGGCCATGGACATGGCCGGCTACGAGGACCTGCGCCAGGAGCAGGCGGCGCTGCGGGCCGACGGCAAGCTGATGGGCATCGGGGTCAGCTTCTTCACCGAGGCGGTCGGCGCCGGGCCCCGCAAGCACATGGACATCCTCGGCCTGGGCATGGCCGACGGCGCCGAGCTGCGTGTCCACCCGACCGGCACCGCGGTGCTGCGGATCTCGGTGCAGACCCAGGGCCAGGGGCACGAGACCACCTTCGCCCAGATCGTGGCCTCCGAGCTCGGCCTGTCCCCGGACGACGTGGAAGTGGTGCACGGCGACACCGACACCACGCCGTTCGGCCTGGGCACCTACGGGTCGCGGTCCACGCCGGTGTCCGGCGCGGCAACCGCCATCGTGGCCCGCAAGGTGCGCGACCGGGCCCGCATCGTGGCCTCGGTCATGCTCGAGGTGGACCCGGCGGACCTGGAGTGGGAGCCGGGCCGGTGGTTCGTCCGCGGCGACCCCGATTCCGGCCGCACCCTGGCCGAGATCGCGCTGGCCGCGCACTCCGGCCTGGAGCTGCCCGAGGGCATCGAGGGCCACCTGGACGCCAGCTGCGTCTACGACCCGCCCAACCTGACCTTCCCGTTCGGCGCGTACATCTGCGTGGTCGACGTCGACCCGGGTACCGGCAAGGTCTGGGTGCGCCGGTTCATCGCGGTGGACGACTGCGGGGTCCGGATCAACCCGATGATCGTCGAGGGCCAGGTGCACGGCGGGCTGGCCGACGGCATCGGGATGGCGCTGATGGAGGTCATCGCGTTCGACGCCGACGGCAACTGCCTGGGCGGCTCGTTCATGGACTACCTGCTGCCCACCTCGCTGGAGTGCCCGGCCTGGGAGCTGGGGCAGACCGTCACCCCGTCGCCGCACCACCCGATCGGGGCCAAGGGCGTGGGGGAGTCGGCCACGGTCGGCTCGCCGCCCGCGGTGGTCAACGCGGTCATCGACGCGCTGCGCCCGTACGGGGTCAGGCACGCCGACATGCCGCTCACCCCGGCCCAGGTCTGGCGGGCCATCCAGGGCCGCCCGCTGCGCACCGACCTGGCCATCAGCTGACCGGGCTGGTGGCCGGATAAACTCGCATCTGGAGCATTCAGCCGAGACCCACACTGTGAGCAGCGCGTTGACAAACGATCTTGATCAGCGGTTCCCCGACGTCGGCGCGCTGTCCGCCGCCCTGGACACGGTGGGTTACCTGGCCGGCGAGCAGCTGGCCGCCGCGTTGTTCCTGGCCGTGCGGATGGGGCAGCCGATCCTGCTGGAGGGCGAGCCCGGCGTGGGCAAGACCGAGGCGGCCAAGGCGCTGTCCGAGGCGCTGGACACGCCGCTGGTCCGGCTGCAGTGCTACGAGGGCATCGCCGCGGCCGAGGCGCTGTATGAATGGAACTACCCGCGCCAGCTGCTGGCCATCCGGCTGGCCGAAGCCGAAGGCGAGCACATCAGCGACAAGGACCTGTTCACCGATGAGTACCTGCTGTCCCGGCCGCTGCTGGCCGCGCTGCTGCACCCCGGGCCGCGCCCCGCGGTGCTGCTCATCGACGAGGTGGACCGGGCCGACGACGAGTTCGAGGCGTTCCTGTTCGAGCTGCTGGCCGAGGCGGCGGTCACCATCCCCGAGCTCGGCACCCGGCGGGCCGCGCTGCCGCCGGTGACCGTGCTGACCTCGAACCGGACCCGGGACCTGCACGACGCGCTCAAGCGGCGCTGCCTGTACCACTGGATCGCCTACCCGGACACGGTGCGGGTGGCGGAGATCATCAGGCGGCGGGTGCCCACCGCCGGGGACCACCTGGCCGGGCAGATCGCGGCCGCGGTCAACCGGCTCCGCGGCCTGGACCTGACCAAGCCGCCCGGCATCTCCGAGGCGATCAGCTGGGCCTCCGCGCTGACCGTGTTCGGCGCCGGCGACCTGTCCGGGCCGGTGGTGGACCAGACGCTGAGCACGGTGCTGAAGTACCCCGAGGACACCGACACGGTGCGCCAGGCCGGCCTGGCCGCGGTCACCGGCCCGGCCGGGAGCTGACCCGCCCGCCGTGCCTGCCTACGGTTCCCCGCCCGATGTCGCGTCGCTGGCGGCCGGGCTGGGCACCGCGCTGCACACGGCCGGGCTGCCGGTCGGGCCGGACCGGTGCGAGCGGCTGGCCCGGGCCGTAACGGTCATGAACGCACGCTCCGTCGCCGACCTGCACGCCTGCGCGCTGGCCACGATGGTCTCCGACCCGAGCCAGGTCGGCACGTTCGAGCGGGTCTTCGCCGCTCTGTTCGGCACGCCCCCGCCGTTCACCAACCCGGCCGAAGCCGCCGAGTCCGCCTTCCAGCGGGCCGAGGAGGCCGGCGGCCCGCCCGCCGACCGGACCCGGTCCGACCCGGGCGGCCGGCCGGCTGGCGCTCAGGTCACCGACACCGGCGTGGCCGCCGGGTCCGGCGACGACGAGCTGTCGGACGCGCTGGCCATCCGCCGGGTGGCCTCTGCCACCGAGCGGCTGCGGTCCCGTGACTTCACCCAGCTGTCAGCCGCCGAACTTCGCGAACTCGTCTCGCTCATGCGCGAGCTGACCCTGGCCGTGCCGCCCCGGCGCACCCGCAGGTACCGCCGGGCGCGGGACGGGAAGCGCCCCGACCTGCGCGGCACCCTGCGCGCCGCGCGGCGCAGCGGCGGCGAGGCGATCCGGGTCGCGCGCCAGGCCCCCCGGTCGCGGCCGCGCCGCCTGGTGGTGCTGTGCGACATCTCCGGCTCCATGGAGTCCTACGCCCGCGCGCTGCTCATGCTGATGTACTGCCTGCACGGCGGGCAGTTGCGGGGCGGGCAGACCCGCCCTGAGGTGTTCAGCTTCGCCACCCGGCTGACCCGGCTGACGCCGGCCCTGGCCGCGGCCACCCCGGACACCATGCTGGCCAAGGCGGGCGAGGCCGCGCCCGACTGGTCCGGCGGGACCAGGATCGGCGCCGCGCTCAAGGAGTTCAACGACCATTACGGCGCCCGCGGCCTGGCCAGGAACGCCGTGGTGCTGATCATCTCCGACGGCTGGGAGACCGGCGAGCCCGCCCTGCTCGGCGCCCAGATGGCCCGGCTGTCCCGCATCGCCCACCGGATCGTCTGGGCCAACCCGCGCACCCAGTCCCCCCGCTACAGCCCCGAAGTCGGCGGCATGGCCGCCGCCTGGCCCTACTGCGACGCCGTAGTCAGCGCCCACAGCCTCGACGCCCTCGACGACCTCCTCGCCGCCCTCGCCGCCCGCTGACCGCCTTTCGCCCCGGCCCCGTGCCGCTAAGCCCTCCAGGAGCGCAGTGAAACCCGACTTCCACTACCTCCCAGGGTGCTGAAGGTCCAGTTTCATTACGCTGCCGAGCCGACTCGTGGCCCGGGCGAGCCGGGAAGCTTGGCTCGCATGTCCGAAAGAGATACAATCTCTATTGATAGATATCTTGCATCAAGAGTATATCAAACTAACGGATGGTGCCTCTTGGCCAAGACGCTTATGGATCTGGATGAGGGCCTGCTGGCCGAGGCTGCCGCGGCGCTGGGAACCAGGACCAAGAAGGAAACGGTCATGGTCGCCTTGCAGAAGGTCAGCGACGAGGCGCGGACCCGGCGGGCCAGTGCGCTCGAAGACCTGCTCGCCGCGGCCGACGCCGACGGGTTCGATTACAGTCGACTTGACGATCTCGACCAGTGAAGTACCTGATCGACACCAGCGCGCTGGTCCGGATACTGCGCCGACAGGTGGATGAGTCCTGGTATGAGCAGGTCGCACACGGCCTGGTGGCTATTTGCGATCCGGTTCTTACCGAGGCGCTGACGATTGCCCGGGCCACTGAATATGGCCGCATCAGGGCGGACCTGTTGGCCGCCTACCCCTGGGTCCCAGTGCCTGAGCGCGTGTGGGAAACCGTGCACAGCGTTCAGGCTCAGTTGGCCGCTAAGAGCCAGCACCAGGGGCTCTCAGTGGCGGATCACCTGGTCGTGGCCACCGCATTGCATCATCGCCTGACGATCCTGCATGAGGATACCGACTTCAGTACCGCCGCCGCGATCGTCCCCGACCTCCAGCAGCAGCGTATTTTGGGCGGTGACACGGGGAGGTAAAGCCGCTGGTGCGCAAAGCGGGTGCGCGCCAGCGGCTGGCTCAGGCGACGTTCACCTTGATGGTGTGGTAGCCGGTGGCTCCGTTCGGCTCGGGCTGGTGCGCCACCGCAGTCTGGGTGTAGCCGGTCTGGTCCGTCGCGCGGACCTGGAGCGTGTGCGGCCCGGCGGTCGCGTCCCAGACGTAGTACCACTGGCGCCAGGTGTCGATGGTGTCCTGGGCGGCCAGCTTGGCCGGGTACCAGGTGCCGTCGACGGACACCTCGACGGCTTCGATGCCCTTGTGCTGCGCCCACGCCACGCCCGCGATGGTCACCTTTCCTGGTTTCAGGCCGGTGCCGACCTTGGGCACGTCGATCCGGGATTCGGTCTTGATCGGCGCCTGCGGTGACCAGCCGCGCTTGACCCAGTAGGCGTCGAACGCGCCGAACGTGGTGAGCTGCATGTCCACCACCCACTTGGTCGCGGACACGTAGCCGTACAGCCCCGGCACGACCACCCGGACCGGGAAGCCGTGCGCCGCTGGCAGCACCTGGCCGTTCATCCCGATGGCTAGCATCGAGGCGCGACCGTCCATGACCGGGTCGGTGGCCACGCCGATGGTCATGCCGTTGACGTCCCGCATCACGATCTGCTGGGCGCCGG
This sequence comes from uncultured Actinomycetes bacterium, assembly GCA_963767565.1. GTDB lineage: Bacteria > Actinomycetota > Actinomycetes > Streptosporangiales > Streptosporangiaceae > Palsa-504. Next base: position 85,221 of record CAVYEG010000001.1, read on the forward strand.
GCTGGATGCCCGCCCGGCGCAGCACGTTGGCCAGCAGCGTGCCCTGCCAGCGGGCGTTGCCGATGTAGCCGCCGCCGACACTTTCCGAGACGCAGGTCAGGGTGATGTCGTTCTCGACCATGGGCAGCTTGACCAGTTCGTCGAACGTGAGCGTCACCGGGCGGTCGACCATGCCGTGGATGCGCAGCTGCCAGGCCTGCGACGACACCTGCGGTATCACCAGCGACGTGTCGACCCGGTAAAACTGGGCGTCGGGCGTGTAGAACGGCGACAGGCCCGGGATGTTCAGCGAGACGTCCTTGGGCACCGAGGCCGGCTTGATGGCCGGCGGGGCGAGCTTCGCCCTCGAGGTGCTTACGTCGAACCGCTTGCTGATCAGCAGCCCGCCGCCCACCCCGGCCGCGGCTGCGGCGGCCGCGGTGCCGCCGGCCGCGGCCACGAACTTACGCCGGTTGATGGTGGAGGTCACCACGCCTCCCGGTGGCGGCTGGCGCTGGCGTGCCGCAGCGGCGTGACGGGGGCGGCCGCGCTGGCCAGCCACAGGAACGCCGCGATCCCGGCCACGCCGCCGATCACCGAGGGCACGACGTCGGTCAGGTGGCTGTCCGGCCTGGTGATAACCACGAACGCGCCGAATAGCCCCAGCACCGCGACGCCGGCCACGCCGACCGCCGCGTTGCGCCGGGCCAGGCAGCCGATGACCATGGCGATGATGGCGATCATGGCGTACATGCCGAGCAGCAGCACCGTCTTGTCGTTCTCGCCGAAGTGCTGGATAGCGAAGTTCTTCAGCGCCGAAGGAGTCCGGTCGATGAACGCGCCGCCCACCGCGATGACCGGCGAGGCCTGCGGCCGGACGAACGCCGCCGCGAAGGTGGAGACGCCGATCGCGACCGCCGCCGCCAGGAAACCGATCACCGCGCCGATGATCAGCCCACCCGGGCCCGGCTTGGGCCGGTCCTGGTCCTGCCGAGGAAGCCAACCCAGCTCCCCCATGGTGTCGGGCGCGATCAGCATCGGACCGGAAGCGTTCTGCCACCGGTCCAGACCGGGCTCGCCATAGTCATCCCGGGCGGCGTAGTCATCGCGCTCGGTCCAGCCGTCCGGCCCCGCATAGCTGTCCGGCCCCGCGTAGCTGTCCGGGCCTGCGTAGCTGTCCGGCCCCGCGTAGCTGTCCGGCCCCGCGTAGCTGTCCGGCCCCGCGTAGCTGTCCGGCCCCGCGTAGTCGTCCGGGCCTGCGTAGTCGTCCGGGCCTGCGTAGCTGTCCGGGCCCGCGTAGCTGTCCGGGCCTGCGTAGGCATCGGGGTCCGCATAGCCGACCGGGCCCCGGCCGCCGTCCCAGGCCTGCGCGTACTCCTCCCGGGTCCCGTAGGCAATCGCGCCGCCGCGGTTCCCGTACTCCTCGGCCAGCGTCCGGTACCCGCCCGGGCCGTAGCTGGCGGCTCGCCCGTCGAAGCCGTCGCCGGCGTCGAAGGCAACCGGCGGTCCACCGAACCCGTCCGTCGCCGCTGGGTATCCGCTCGTGCCCCGGTAGTCGCCGTAGGCCGGAGGATAGCTCTCCGCTGGGGCCCCGTATCCGGCTCGGCCGTCCCGCCGGCCGCCGTAGTCAGGGCGGGCGCCGTAGTCACCGCGGGCGTCGTAGCCGCCCGTCGTCTCCGCCGCTCCCCAGGCCTGAGCGTCGCGGTAGCCGTCGGCGCCGACGTACGCCGGCCAGGCCCGGTCCGGAGTCGCGTCCGGCCAGCGTTCCTGGCGCGGCAGCTTGCGATGCGACGGATGGTAACTCATGTCTCTATTCACGGACCTAGCCACCGGTCTGGTTTGATGTTTGCCGGCCGGGTAACCAACCGGTAAGAAAGCGGAATCGCACGTGGTCTCAAACCGGCACTCCATCCACTCTGGTCCCAGCCGCGGTGAGCCGGCCGGCTCCCGAACCGCCCGGGTCCGGGATCGCGGAAGCCGCTGCCACCACAACCTCCGCCGCAACCGCAGTGCCGGCCGTGACAGCTATTGGCTCCGCGCTGACCGCGGGGCGCTGGGCGAGTTCCCGGCGCACCAGCCAGCCCGCGGCCACGATCAGCACCGGCACGCCGTAGGCCACCGCGAGGTGATAGTCGAGCCGGCACGGTCAGCCGGCCCATGTTCGGCTCGGCGGCGTAGTAGCCGCCCGCGGCGAAGGCCAGCCACTCCGGTCGCCCGTCCAGTGCCACCAGCATCACCAGCAGCAGCGAGTACCACTGGAAGGCCGGCGTGGTGACGGCCAGGGCGGCCGAGGTCATGACCACGGCGCCGCGCCAGGGCTGGTCCGGATCGGAGAACCGCAGCACGAGCAGCGCGACCACGGCCAGCACCAGCGCCGCCGCGGCGATGGCCGCGCGGCCGCCCAGGAACAGGCCGATGATGCCGAACCTCGTCCCGCTGGTGTAGCCATCCTCCTTCAGGTAACCGGGCATGAACCCGATGACCTTGCTGCCCACCGCGAGCAGGTGCGGGAGGTAGACCGTCACGAACGCGCCGCCTGCCGCCAGGCTGACCGTGATCCAGCGGCGCCGCAGTACGGCCGGTCCGGTCAGGGCCGGGATCAGCTTGGTCGCGACGGCCAGGCCCAGCAGGATCCCGCCGAGCACGGTCCGGCGGGTGGTACGTGCCGTGGCCAGGATCAGCAGCGCGGCCGCGGTGATGGCCACCGCGACCACGTCCACGTGGGCGCTGTTGCCCGCCTCCAGCGCCACCGTCGGGCACCACGACCAGAGCGCGGCCATCCGCGGGTCCCGGCCCAGCCGGCCCAGGCCGAACATCAGCAGGACTGTGGTCAGCACCGCGACCAGGGCCGTGGTGGCCTGGATGGGCGTGCTCGAGTCGCTGCCGTCCGGCAGGTAGTGCACGCCGAGGAAGTAGGCCTCGGCCACCGGCGGGTAGATCGTGGGGACCACCGGCCGGTTGATCATCGTGCAGCCCGGGGCCAGGTCCTCCCCGGGGTTACTGGCCATCGTGGCCTGCGTGATGCAGTAGGTGGCGTGCGGATGCCAGAGGAACTCATTGCGTAGCCCGGTCAGCCGGGAGGCCGCGGGCACGTACTCATACGGGTCGATGCCCGCCGCCTGCACCCGGCCGTCCCAGACGTAGCGGTACAGGTCGTCGCTGTTCTTGGGCGGCGCGGACACCGCGGTCAGCTGGACCGCGATCCCGCCGAGCAGGATGAGCCCGATCGCCGCGCGCAGCGGCACCTTCCGCAGCAGCCAGGCGGCGGCCAGGAAGGCCATCCACGCCGTCGCGATCAGCGGTAGCGGCTTGATCTGGGCCGGGTTCAGGCTGGGCCGCACTACCAGCAGCACCAGCCCGGCCATGACCGAGATGGCCAGGCCGATCGCGGCCACGCGGACTTTGGTGTTCATGTCGCGTAGGGTGCCATCTCGCTGGGCGTTTGGGTCATCCGCGGGCCTGACCGTAAGCATTCCTTAACGCCCCTCGATGGCCGCGAACCAGCGCCCGTCGACGGTCCAGGCCTCGACCTCGCCCAGCCCGGCGTCCCTGGCCACCTCGCCGATGTGGTCGGCGCCCACGTAGGCCCACGGGAACCAGGGACCGCTGCGCCCCTCATGGCACAGCCGCACCTGCTCGCGGCGCAGCGGCGCGCCGGGCGGCCCGGTCTCCACCAGGGCCCGGCCTGCCGGGGCGAGCAGTTCCCCGGCCCGGCGCAGCAGGGCCGGCGGATCGCCGCCGATCCCGATGTTCCCGTCCGCCAGCAGCACCGTCATCCAGCGGCCGGTCCCAGGCACCCGGCCGAACACGTCCCGCAGCATGACCAGCCCGCCCGAGGAGCGGGCCAGGTCGACGGCGTACGGGGTGATGTCGATGCCCAGCGCCGGGATGCCGCGCTCGGCCAGCGCCACGGTCAGCCGGCCCGGCCCGGAGCCGATGTCCAGCGTCGGGCCCTCGCAGCGGTCCAGGAGCGACTTGTCGCCGGGACTCTCATGCAGCCAGCCCTCCACCGGAAGCGGTGTGCGGCTGCCGTCGACGTGCTCGACTTCCGGCCGGACCCGGCCGGCCAGTGCGCGCGCGTAGAGTTCCCCGATCACGCCGGCTCCTTAATGTTCTCGGCGGCCCGGCCGCAACCGGCCGGGCGAAAACTTCCCTCAGTGTCGGCCCGGGGGAGCCCGGCTCGGTCCGGATCGGCGCGGACCTCACAGAATCGTCACTGTGCTTACGTACTGATGACGGGGCAGGATGCTTTCGACCCGTTTGCTGGCTTCACCGATCGGTTACGACTTACCGTGTACGCGTAACAATTGCCGCGGAAAGAGCGGGCTGCCTTGGTAAGTAACCCTGATCCACCGGGACGCATCGTGGTCGTGGATGACGATCCCACCGTCGCCGACGTCGTCGGCCGGTACCTGAAGCGCGACGGCCACACGGTCGAGTGCGTGCACGACGGCTACGAGGCCCTGCGCCTGGTGGCCGAACAGCCGCCCGACCTGGTGGTCCTCGACCTGATGCTGCCCGGCATGGACGGCCTGGAGGTGTGCCGCAGGCTGCGCGCCCGGTGGCCGATCCCGGTCGTGATGCTGACTGCCCTCGGGGACGAGACCGACCGCCTGATCGGCTTCGAGACCGGCGCGGACGACTACGTGACCAAGCCGTTCAGCCCGCGCGAGCTGGCGCTGCGGGTGCGTTCGGTCCTGCGCAGGTCCCGCGGCATCGGCCTGCCCGACAAGCCCGACCTCGGCGCCGTCACCGACGGCAACCTGGTCGTGGACCTGGCCGCGCACGAGGTGCGGGCCGACGGCACGCTGATCCAGCTGACCTCGCGGGAGTATGACCTGCTGGTCTTCCTGATGCGGAACCCGCGTAAGGCCTTCACCAGGGAACAGCTGCTCACCGAAGTGTGGAGCTGGTCCTTCGGCGACACGTCCACGGTCACCGTGCACGTGCGCCGGCTGCGGGAGAAGCTCGAACCCGACCCCACCCTGCCCCGGCGCATCGTCACGGTCTGGGGCGTCGGCTACCGGTACGAGCCGGAGGCAGCGTGACCGCAATCGCCGGAGGTATCTTCACCCTGCCCGCCGGCATCCAGTGGTCCGACATCATCTGGATCTCCGACCGCCTGCTGGTCATCGCGCTGGTCATCGCGCTGATCGGGATCCTCCTGCTGAAGCGGCTGGCGGCCCGGTCGATCGCGCTGATGGTCGTCGTGGTGGTAGCCGTCTCGGTGCTCACCTCGATGTCCGGCGTGGGCGTGATCGCCTACCGGATGCTGGGCACCCCGGCCGACCGCGACGTCATCCTGGACCTGATGTCGATCGCCGGCCTGGCCGCGCTGATCGTCGCGCTGTTCGTCAGCAGGCGCCTGATCAAGTCCAGCCGCGCCATTTCCTCGGCCGTGCAGGACGTCGGCGACAGCGGCGTGTACATCGCCCCGCCGCTGACCCTGCCCGCCGAACTGGCCGAACTTTCCGACGGTCTCGTCGCCGCCCACGAGCGCCTGGCCCAGGCCCGGACCCGGGAGCGCGCGCTGGAGGCCAGCCGCCGCGAACTGGTCGCCTGGGTCAGCCATGACCTGCGCACCCCGCTGGCCGGCCTGCGCGCCATGGCCGAGGCCCTCGAGGACCAGGTGGTCATCGACCCGCGCGAGGTGTCCCAGTACCACACGCAGATCCGCCGCGAGGTGGACCGGCTGACCTTGATGATCGATGACCTCTTCGAGCTGTCGCGTATCCACGCCGGGGCGCTGCGGCTATCCCGGCGCATGGTCGGCCTGGAGGACGTGGTGGCCGAGGTCGTGGCCAGCGCCGAGCCGGTGGCCCGGGCCAAGGGCGTCAGGCTGACCGGGGCCGCGGTCCGCGGCATGCCGGTGTTCGTCGACAGTGCCGAGATGGGCCGGGCGCTGCGCAACCTGGTCACCAACGCGATCAGGCACACGCCGTCGGACGGGGTCGTCGACGTGCTGGCCGAGGCGCAGGGCGGGATGGCCTGCGTGGCCGTGTCGGACGCCTGCGGCGGCATCCCGCCCGAGGACCTGCCCCGGGTCTTCGACGTGGCCTTCCGCGGCGAGTCGGCCCGCACGCCCGGTCCGCAGGAAGGCGCCGGGCTCGGCCTGTCCATCGCCCGCGGCATCGTCGAGGCGCACTCCGGCCAGATCGCGGTGCGCAACGCAGGCCCCGGCTGCCAGTTCCTGATCCGGCTGCCGCTAGGCCACCCCAGCCCGCCCGCACGCCCCCCGGCGGGCCCGCCCGGACGCCGGGGGGCCAGTCACGCCGGCACCGGCCCCAGCCGGGTCATCCCGAGCCGCTGAACGATCCAGGCTGCGCGCTCAGCAGTGCCACTGCCAGCAATCGGCGGCCTGACCCGTGCTCCTGGCGTTGGCCTTGATCCCCTTCAGCAGGGTGATGACCAGGATGCCCAGCCCGGCAAAGAACGCCGCCGCCGCCGACAGCGCGAGGCCGGTCACGGTGAGCGCCGCGCCGGCGATCAGGCTCGTCAGCTCCCAGTGGGCCCGCCTGGCCCGGGTGAGCCGCAGGACGCCCATGACCAGGAGCGCCGCGCTGATATACAGGCCCCGGCGGAACCGCCCGCGGCGCACCGGCTGCGTGGCCCGCAGGATGCTCGGCCTGCCGAGCCGGCCGGAAGGCGAACTCCAGACGACCAGGTTGCGGCGACTTGGCCGCAGTCTCATGGCGACTCCCAGGAGGGCACGGCCCGATTTTTCGAGCGTATTCCCACCATAAGCGCTAACAGGATTACGTCAATCGCCCCAGGCCGGCCACGCCATCGCCGAGGGGTCAGGCGGGCGCCGCCCGGGTGAGGCTGCCCGCCTCGGGCAGTTGGCGAGCCGCCGATCGGTACGTGGGCGAAGCCGGTGCCCTGGTCCCTGGCCCGCTGCCTGGCCAGTCAAGCCGCAATTGACTCGTGACCGCCCAGGCTCCGCGGTCGTGCTGGCTCACCGCCACGGCGGGGTCCTGAAACCGGCAACATCCACCCCGGCCGCCGGCTCGCCACCGGGGGGGCAATACCGCTCTGACACGCCGAGCGCGACGGCCACTGCCCGCAGTAGGACCAGCATCCCGGAAATCTGGATCACACCGCTGGGAAGCATGATCCCGGCCACCGTGAGCACTGCCCCGGCCACCAGGAGCCTAGCCCCTCGCCGGGTGCGCACGGATTGGGCCAGACGCATCAGCGCGATGACTGCCAGCAGCGCGCCAGTGCGGATCCACCTGCGGATCCGCCTAGTCCGTACGTGCCGCGCCAACCTCGGGGCACCGTACCCGCCGGCAGGTCCGCCGGACGAGCCCCACACCACCAGGTTCTGCCGATGCGATCGCAGCCTTATGCACCTCGCCGCCCTGTACGTCCCCCATGGTACGACGATGCGCTCCCACCGCCCAGGGTCCGAGCGCCGAATGCCCCGCACCGCCTCGCCGTCGACGGCCACCACCCTGCGGGGCCGCTGGTCATGTCCTGCCGCCTGGCCAGGACCAGCGGAGGCGCGTCCGCGACCCACTCGCCGTCCCCGGCCCGGACCTAGCCGCGGGCGCCGGCCAAGATGGCGGGCTCGCGCAGCGGAGCGTGGGCGAACTCGGCCATGCCCGCGGCGAAGCCGATCTGGGCCCGGAACCCGAGCCCGGCCGCCGCGGCGGCGGGAGAGGCCACGATGTGCCGCACGTCGCCCAGCCGGAAGTCGCCGGTGACCACCGGATCAAGTCCGCCGCCGAAGGCCGCGGCCAGCGCGCCCGCCATCTCGCCCACCGTGTGCGGCTCGCCGCTGGCCACGTTGTAACAGCGCAGCCCGCCCGGCTGGACCCCGCGGGAAAACTGGGCACCAGGCTCCGCATCGGCAGAAACCCCGGCCACGCGGCCCCCGCGACCGCCAGGCCCCCGTGACCGCCAGGCCGGCTCCGCGACCGCCTGGCCGGCCGCTTCCAGGGCCAGCACGTTGGCCTGGGCCACGTCGCGGACGTGCACGAAGTCGCGCCGCTGGCCGCCGTCCTCGAATACCCGCGGCGGGGCCCCGCGCTCCAGGCAGGACCGGAAGATCGCGGCCACCCCGGAGTAGGGCGTGTCGCGCGGCATCCGCGGGCCGTACACGTTGTGGTACCGCAGCCCGACCGCGGCGCCGCCGGTCATCCGGGCCCAGCTGGCCGACAGGTGTTCCTGCGCCACCTTGCTCGCGGCGTAGGCGTTGCGCGGGTCGAGCGGCGCGTCCTCGGCCACCGTGGTGGTGGCCAGCGGCAGCGCGCACCGCGGGCAGCGCGGCTCGAAACGCCCGGCGGCCAGGTCGGACCGGTCCCGGGGGGCCGGCCGGACCAGGCCGTGCGCCACGCACTCGTAGGCCCCCTCGCCGTACACGACCATCGACGAGGCGAACACCAGGCGGCCAATGCCGTGACGGCCCATGGCCTCGAGCAGCACCGCGGTGCCGGTGACGTTGACGTCCGCGTAGACCGGCAGGTCGGACAGGTCCACGCCCAGCCCGACCATGGCGGCCTGGTGGCACACCGCGTCCATCCCGGTCAGCGCCTCGTCCACCGCCGCCGGATCGCGGACGTCGGCCACGACCAGCTCGTCGGGGACGCGACACGAGCCGCCGTGCACCGCGGGGGACAGCGAGTCGAGCCCCCGCACGTCGTGACCCGCGGCGGCCAGGGCCGCCGCGATGTGGGATCCGATGAAGCCGGCCGCGCCGGTAACGAGTACGCGCATGACTGCAGGAAAGCACGGAAAACGCCGCCCAGAACCGCCGCGCGCAGGCCGTCACAGCTTCGTAAGGGCCGATCAGCCATTTTCCGGCCGGATTCCGCGTCCCGCGGCAGTACTGTCAGGCGCCATGGAAATCGACGTGATCCTGCCCTGCCTCAACGAGGCGGGCGCCCTGCCCTGGGTGCTGTCCCGGATGCCGGACGGCTACCGGCCCATCGTCGCGGACAACGGCTCCACCGACGACTCCGCGGCCATCGCCGCCCGCTACGGGGCGCACGTCGTGCCCGTCCCGCAGCGCGGCTTCGGCGCCGCCTGCCACGCCGGGCTGCTGGCGGCCCGCAGCGAGATCGTGGCCGTGATGGATGCCGACGCGTCGTTCGATCCCGGCGACCTGCCCGCCGTGGCCGACCCGGTAAGAACGGGCCACGTCGACCTCATGCTGGGCCGGCGCTCGGTCCGGGGCCACGGGGCGTGGCCCCTGCACGCCCGGATCGGCAACCGCGTCCTGGCCGCCGAACTACGCCGCCGCATCGCGGTCCCGGTCCGCGATCTCGGCCCGATGCGCGCCGCCCGGCGGGAGGCGCTGCTGGCCCTGCCCATGTCGGACCGGCGGTTCGGCTACCCGCTGGAGATGGTGGTGCGCGCGGCGGAGGCCGGCTGGCGGATCGCCGAGACGGACGTGCCGTACTACCCGCGGACCGGGAAATCCAAGGTCACCGGGACGGTCGGCGGCACGGTCCGGACCGTGCGCGACATGCGCCGGGTGCTCGCCTCGGTCGCCGCCCCGGCGGTCACGTCATGACCGGCGCGTTCGAGCCGGGCTACGAATACACCGGCAAGCACCGGCGGGCTACCGGCCCGACGGCCAGCCCGCCCGCCTGGGCCAGCACGGTGTGGGCCAGCACGGGGCGGGGCAGCGCCGTACGCGGCGGCCGGACCGCGCCGGACGGCCGGCTCGGGTCAGGCTCCGGGGCCGGGCCGGGGTCCGGGCTACGGTCTGGGATTTCGGCACGGAACGATCCAGGAGGCCGCGATGCCGCATGGTAACCCGGTCCGCGGCGGCCGGCCGGTGCCGGACCGCGCGCTGGCCGCGCAGGTCATGGTGATCGCCAAGGAACCCGTCCCCGGCCTGGTCAAGACCCGCCTCACGCCTGCTTACAGTCCGGCGGAGGCGGCCGCCCTGGCCGCCGCGGCCCTGGCCGACACGCTGGCCGCGGTGCAGGCCGCCCACGTGGCCCGCCGGGTGCTCGCCCTGCAGGGCAGCCCGGGCCCGTGGCTGCCGCCCGGCTTCGACGTCATCGCCCAGCGCGGCGGCGGCCTCGACGAGCGCATCGCCTGGGCCCTGGCCGACGCGAAGGACACCTGGCCTGCCCCCGTGGTGCTGATCGGGATGGACACGCCGCAGGTCACGCCCGGCCTGCTGGCCGCGGCCGCCGCCCCGCTGACCTCGGGCGCCGCCGATGCCACCTTCGGGCTGGCCGCCGACGGCGGCTTCTGGCTGCTCGGCCTGCGCGAGGTCGACCCGGCCCTGGTCCTCGGGGTCCCGATGTCGCAGCCCTACACCGGGTCGCTGCAGCTGGCCAGGCTGCAGCAGGCCGGACTGCGGGTCCTGCTGCTGCCCGAACTGACCGACGTCGACACCGCCGCCGAGGCCGCGCGCATCGCCGCCGAGCTACCCGATTCCCGCTTCGCGGCCTGCGTACGCAGCCTGGGGGAGCGTTCGGCGCGCTCGCTCGCGGTGGCTTAGGGGCGAGATTTTCGCACGGTTGGGATTGCAGCGGTTGCGGACGGTGGTTAAATACCTCTGGTTGTGTATGAAGTTCGTGCACGTGTCACAGCGCCTGCGAAGTTCAACTGCGAGCGCGCCGGATGCGCGAGCAACCCGGGGACACACGTCCGTGCGTTCCCGAAATCGTCTCAGTAGGAGAAGTACATGCCTCAGGGCACCGTGAAGTGGTTCAACTCGGACAAGGGCTACGGCTTCATTGCCCCGGACGACGGCTCGGCCGACGTCTTCGTCCACCACTCCACCATCAAGATCGACGGATTCCGCACTCTTGCCGAGAACCAGCGCGTCGAGTACACCGCTGGCCGGGGCCCGAAGGGGCCGCAGGCGGAGGAAGTCCGCCCGCTGTAACACGGCACGACGCAAAACAGTGCGGGGCGGCCGGACGGCCGCCCCGCACTTTCGTGTCTGGTATCAGGCCACGGGGCTCAGGCCACCGGGCCGGTGACCGTGACCAGGCTGCCGTAGCTGAGGTAGCCGTAGGCCGTCTTGGCCGCGTCCCAGGGCAGCTCGACGCAGCCCAGGCTCTGGTAGTACCCGTAGCTGTAGCGCTGGAACTCGTGCACCGCGTCGCCGCCGTTGAAGTAGTTCGCGTAGTACACCGGGTCGTGGTACTTCGAGCCGTCCGGGTTGGTGCCGTCCATGTAGGTGAAGTAGAACTTCAGGTACACGGGGAAGGTGCCGTCCACGGTCGAGCGGCCCGGGATGCCGGTGTTGACCGGGGTCGTGAGCACCACCCGGCCGTTGTGCCAGAGGGTCAGCGACTCCGGGTAGTGCTGGTTGGCCAGCGCGTAGGTGTAGCCGTTCGGGTTGTCCTTGCCCTTGGCCACGGCGGTGAGCAGGTCGGACCACACGGTCTGGCCGGCGTACCCGTCCATGGTCAGTCCCTGCACCGACTCGAAGGCCCGGATCGCCCCGGTGTCGAGGATGTTGTCCGAGCCGGCCGTCCACTGGTCGGTCAGGTTGGACGGGTAGTCACCGTTCCAGCCGAACGTGCCCGCGGGCGCGTGGTACGCGGCGGCCAGCTCGGCGTTGGCGTTCTTCGGGCTGGTGACCGGGCCGGACTTCGCCGTCCAGGTGAACGGCAGGTAGCCCAGCTGCGAGAGCAGTTGCTGCAGGCGCAGGGTGCTGAACGAGCCGGTGGTGAAGCTCTCGGTCACGCCCGAGCCGAGCAGCCCGCCGGCGCCCGCGCTGCGTCCGCCCACCGAGATCATCCCGGCCTGGCCGCCCGGGATCTTGACCGTGACCTTGGTGCGCTGGAAGTAACCGACCGCCGGGGTGAACACCGCCGAGTCGCCCTCTACCTGCCACTTGCCCGCGATCGAGGGCGACAGCTGCGGCATCGGGGTGCTGGCGGCCAGCGGCGCGGAGAACTGCACCCGGATCGGCGCCGCCCCGTTGACTCCCTTGGCCCCCGAACCCGGGCTCACGGACAGCACCTGCAGCGGAACGGCCGGCACGTCCTGGGCGGCCACGGACGCCCGCTGGGCGGGCGTGACCGGAGCGGCGTGGCTGCCCGGCGTCCCGAACGCGACGATCGCGATCCCGGCGACCAGGACCATGGCCGCGCTGCTGGCCACCAGCGCCACGGCCCGGCCCTTGCGGCGCGGCGCTTCGGGTTTGGCTTCGGCGGTCCCGTCAGCTGCCAGCTCAGCGGCCAGCATTGTCTGCTGTTTGCGGAACCATCCGGATCGCGACACGACGGTGTTCCCTCCAACGATTTATTTCAACGGGCGGGTAACGATAAAGACACGACTCTCGGGGCAAGCAAGATCGGGAACAACCCTTCCTTACAGACAGACGCTCATGACCCTGGATTGGTTGCCGATATACAGCCTATCCGTGCGCGGGTTCTGCCAGGCGGGGCGGGCCGGGCCCGTGCGCTGCCCTCCGTAGTCGGGCGAATACCCGTTGGCCAGGGCAAACGCCGGATTAACGGCCGCTGACGGGGACTGGGCGCCCGGGCGCCTATGAGCATAGCCGCCGGGGCCGTCGCGGACCGTCCGGCTCGCCGGTGCCGCCCGCCGCCGCTGCCGCCCGGCGGCGGCCCGCTGAACGCGGCCCTCGCCAATCCCCGGACCGCATTAAGCGCGCCAACCAGGCCGCTGGTAATAACGGCCGGCGTAATGACCCGAAATTACCCCGGCCGAGCCTGGTAAATAATCCGGCCGGCTACTAATTGCGCCCGGGTGAAAGGTCCGTCGCCGGTCAACTGCCGCGCCCAGCGGCCGCCGCCTCGAGGCAGGCGCGAACCCCGCCGGCTGGCCGGCCGGGCGGCGGGAGAGGGGCCCGGCGCCGTCGACGCCGGCCGTCCGGCCGCGGCCCGGTCCGTGGCGGCCTCGGCGCGGCCGCTATTCGCCGGCCACGGCCCGTGGCCTGCCCGGTTACCCGCCGCGTGACCTGCCCAGGGGGCGGCCGCGAACCGGCCCTGCCGTAACCCCCCCGAAAGATCTAGTCCGCACAGACAGAGTCGTAATAATTACTTTCCGTTCACACTGGCGGCCGGTTGCCGCATCACCGGCCGGTTGCCGTCCTATCACGGGGCAATCTCGGCCGGCGAAACGTCCGTCACCTGCGGCGTAATAACTTGGCAAGGAATTACCAGGGTTTCTGTGCCCGCTCGCAGTTAAAACCAGACAAACGGCGAATCTTCTCGATTTCCTGTTTCGGTCATCGCCGCGGGTCTAGGTTGATGCACCGGGAGCCTCACAGCGGACATCCATGGAGGTGGATTGAATGCTCAGCGGGCATCGGTCCGCATGGCGCCGTCGCAGAAACACTCGCGCGGCGCGCATAGCGATACCACTCGCCATACCGATGGCGTTGGGCCTGACCCTTGGGATCGTCCTTGCGGTCTCTGGCGGCCCTATCAAGACGATTAATCAGTCGGTGCTCGGTGCTTGTGCCTCACCGGCCGGGAGCGCCGCGCCCTCGGGGAACGTCGACCCATCAGGCAGCGCCGACCCGGCCGCCAGCGTCTCGGCGGCACCGTGCCCGGCCGCGTCTGACCCGGCCACCCCGACGGCCACGGCCAGCGCTAACGCGGTGGTCCCCCCGGCGCCCAGCTACGCCAACGGGCCGATCGCCTTCCGCCAGCTTGGCGACCTGGCCACGGATCCGGTCGACGGCACCGGAGCCGCCATCAACCTGAACCAGACGCCGGCCGAAGCGGCCACGTCGCTGAACTGCACGCTGGCCGTGCCCGCCAACCCGCTGACGGCCAAGGGCCTGGCCACGCCGTGGCAGCTGGGTGACGGCTGCTCACAGGCGAACTTCGGCACCGAGGGCGCGTTCGTCGAGGCGACGATCCTGGCCCCGAACGGGAAGCTGCAGGTCTACAACCCGCTGGTCATCACCGCGGGTACCGCTCCGGCCGCGGCGCCGGTTAGGCCGAGGATCGCCCGCGGTTCCGCGGTGATCATCGACGTCGGCTTCAACGGCACGAACCTGGTGCTCACGGGCCGCGGCGCGCAGCAGGGCAACTGCATCGACGCGCTGGGTCAGTCGGTCATCGGCCAGGTCTCGGCCTGCAACGCGGTCAACTTCTACCGGATGGCCAACTTCGAGATCGCGGACCGCCTCCTGAAGGTTCCGGCCCTGGGCACGTCCGCCGACGGCCAGCCGTGCCTGAGCGTGCGTAACTTCGCGGTGGTCGACCAGGATCAGAGCGACAACGTGATCACGTCGTACCTGATGAACGCCGATGGCCAGACCGCGCAGGACACGGCCGTGAACACGGCCGCGCTGGCCGGCGCGCAGACCATCGGGAACGGCAGTGACGACAAGCTGCTGGCCGACTTCCTCGATCCGGCCACCGGCTGCACCCCGTTCACCGCGCCGGACATCACCGATCCGGCCGGAGTGGCCGGCTCGCAGGCCCTGAACGAGCTCAGCGCCCGCGTCGACCAGCGCAGCGTCATCGCGGTGGTACCGCCCAACGATGAGATGACCCTGGTCAACAGCGCGTTCAGCATCGCCAAGACCAACGTGTACCGGTCACTGGTGGACCAGCCGCTGCTGCCCGGCAACACGGACGCCACCAAGGTCGCCATGGCCTACTGCCAGAACATGACCAACATCGCCCCGGCCCGCAACCAGCTGGACATGACCCGCGAGCTGGCGGCCGGTTCGCCGGTCGCCGCTATCGGCGAGAACCTGGCCACGTTCATGGGCAACCGGCTGGCCATGTCCTTCGCCAACCTCGGCTGCACCAACTTCGGCCTGACCGACCCGGTGACCGTCACGCTGGACGCCAACCAGGTGGCCACCGCGGTGGCGTATAACGTCGCGCAGCAGAAGGCCACGCTGCAGGGCGGCGGCACCGATCCGACCGCGAGCCCGAGTGCCAGTGGGGGTAGCGGGCCTTCCGGTCCGCCCACGAAGCACCACCGGCGGGGCCACAAGTACCAGGATCCGTCCGGCGAATAGCACCGAGCCGCACCAGGCGGTCCGTTAGATAGCGCTCCATGGCGGGGCGGCCCCTCGAGGGCCGCCCCGCCTCTTGCGCCAGCAGGTCGAGGAGGTCGTCGCCCGGGCCAGGCCGGCGTGGCCTAGCAGAACCGCGGTATTTGCCGTGCCATGGCCACCCAGCCATGCTGGCGGCATGCATAAAACCACCGGCGTGCGTGACCCGGCCGCCGCGTTTGCGCTGCCCACCACCCGAGATGACCGGCAGGAACGGCGCGTCGCCCGGTACAGGAGCGGGAGAGCTTGATCCGGTGCTGAAGCTGCTCGCCTTCGTGCTTCCGCTGGGCCTGGACTCCTTCGCCGTCGCCGCCGCGATCGGCGCCATGCAGGTAACGAGCAGGTGGCAGCGGCTCCGTATCTCGCTCGTCTTCGTGATCTTCGAAGGCGGGATGCCGCTCACCGGCCTGGCCCTGGGCACCGCCCTGGCCCACGGCATCGGCCAGGTCGCCGACTACCTGGCGGGTGCCGCGGTGATCGCCGTCGGAGCCTGGATGCTGCTGGCGGGCGACAAAGACCAGGACGAGAAGGCCGCGGCTAACCAGCAGCCGCGGGCTAGCGCTCATCGCGCTCGGGATCAGCATCAGCCTGGACGAGCTGGCCGTCGGATTCACCATCGGCCTCGCGCACCTGGCCGTCACCGCCGTCGTCATCGCCATCGCCCTGCAGGCTTTCCTGGCCGCGCAACTAGGCCTCGCGATCGGCGCCCGGATCGGGGAACGATGGCGCGAACGAGCGGAACAGCTCGCGGGAATCGCGCTGATACTGCTCGGCGCCTACCTCATCGCCGAGCGCCTAGCCCAGTGAGCGCAGCTCGCTCCACCCTGCCCCGGGCAAAACGCCGCATGGTTCCAGGCAGGAACCTGGAACCATGCGGCGCTGGTGCCTTAACTGGGCCTGGCTAGTATCCGGTCACCTCGAATACGTAGGTGCCCCAGTTGTCATAGGGGTCCTGGAACTGCGTGGGCGGGATGTACTCGGTGGCCAGCCAGACGCCGATGCCGCTGGGGTCGGGCTGGGCGAAGGAGTAGTCACCCCAGCGGGCCTGGTTGTAGGGCGGCGCGTCGGAGAAGCTCAGGTGCGGCCCGGTTCCGGCGGCTACCGTGGTGATCCGGCCCGAGCCCAGCCGGGTGTACGCCGCGCTCGGGTTGATGGTGGCGCTGGTGATCGTGAACACCATCTCCGGGGCGCCGAACTGCGGTGCGCCGATCGCCGGGTAGAGCAGGTTGGCGTGCCTGGCGGTCACGTATCCCTGCCGGGTCACGTACCCGCGGGTGGCGTTGACCTCGAACCACGCGGCAGCGTCCCGGGCGGCGGTGTCCCCGCGCGGGCTGACCGCGGCGTCCAGCGCGGTCCACAGCTGGAGCTGGCCGCCGAAGCTGCGGGTGACCTCGACCGGCCCGCTGATCCGGCTGTCGTCGGGGTTCAGGGCGGTCTCGGAGGTGATGACCATGCCGTTGACGGTATGGGTGGAGCCGTCGCCGGTGCTGGTGGCGGGTACCGGGAACGCGTACGGCTCGCTGGGCAGGACCTTGCCGGTCAGGCTCGGCGTGCCCTGGCCGGTCGTCACCGCGGCGCTGTCAGTCAGGGTCCACAGGCCCAGGGTGGTGCCGACCGGGTTGTTGTCCCCGTTGGCCAGGAACGGGACCGAGTTCACCAGGTAGCCGGTGCCGGTGCCGGTGGCGATGGCCGGGTCCATGCCGACGACCGGGTTGCCCGCCAGGGACACCGGCCCGATCACCGAGTCGTTCACCGTGGCGGCCTCGGCGGTCAGTTCCGGCTTGGAGATGACCAGCGCGATCGCGCCCTCGTAGTTGGATTCGGTCGGCCCGCAGTACTCATCGGTGGAGATGACGAGCGCGTTGTTGTCGAAGCCGGTCTTCGGCTGGTCGCCGAAGCAGTCCCCGGCGCTCGGGCCGCCCAGCGAGGTGTCGAACTGGTAGGCGGCAACGCCGTGCGCGTTCATGACCACCACGTCGGCGGTGGTGTTGTTGTCATCGGCCGCCGGGCCGGTGGCGACCGGGAAGCCGATCTCGGTGAAGTAGAAGCTCTGCGTCTGCCGGTCGTACAGGCAGCGCGGGTCGCCCTCGGCGTACGGGTCCTGGAACAAGGTGGCCAGGCTCACGTCGGGCCGCAGCAGCGCACCGCCCGGGGTGGTCTCCCGGTCCGCCAGGTTGACCGGCTCGAAGACCGCCTTCGGGCTGCCCGCCAGCGTGGGATCGCGGCCGACGCACAGGCCCTGGTCCGGCGGCGTGACCGGGAAGCCGTTCAGGTTATCGCTGTCGAGATTGCTCAGGCCGTTAAAGGCCGCGATCACCCCGCTGCGGGAGACGGTGCCGCTGGCCGTGCTGACGCTCTCCGCCGGGGCCACCCCCGCGCCGACCGCCGACGGCCCCCGCAGCCCCAGCGGGGTCAGCGCGCGCGGGCCCTCATTGCGGAAGGCCGAGGCGACTTTCGGCAGGCTGGAGACGCTAGCGGTCTGGGTCAGCCGCTCGGCAGCACCAGGCGTGCCGTGGTACGTCGCGGTGGTCACCGGGGCCGCCGCCGCGGTCGTGGCGGTCGCGGAGATCGCGGCCAGGGGCGTGACGAGTGCGGCCACCCCGACCACGATCCCGGCTGACAGCCGTGCTTTTCTCAAGCGGATCATGTCTTGTACACCGTCCTATGAGCTGGTTTGCCACGGCCTGTTGCGATGGGCCGCGAATCGCACCAGTCTGCTAGTTCGGCCGACGCGAACCAGGTCGCTCGCCGAGATCGCTGGTTGCAATTGGGTAACTGCGCGCCGGCAAGACGGGTTTCGTCCGGTAAGCGGCATCCACTCCCGGCCGGCTACGCGCCTCTCTTCAGGCGCTGTCAGCTGGCGGTTCTCCGATAGCAACAATTCTGTTCAGAATCGCCCTGGTTTGGCTGGGCCGAACTGGCGTATTCTGGGCCGATTCACGGTGGGGCCAACCTTATACGGACCGTGACAGATCCCCTCAAAGGAGCGGGCACGATCATGATCCATTCCAGCAGAGCATGGCTATCAGCCGGAATCGTGGTGGGGGTAACGGCGCTGACGGCCCCGCTGACGGCGCTGGCCGGAACGGCCCCGGCGGCGGCCGCCACGGCGGGTTCCCCGGGTTACCACGTCACGTCCGGCGCGGCTACCCGGCTGACCCAGGCGGCTAGTATCTCCAGCCTCCCGAAGGTCGCCTTGTCCCCCGGGGTCGTCGGCCCGCGCGTGCTGACGCCGGTGCGCGTCAACGGAACGTCCACGGCAGGCGCCGCCGACGCCGCCGCCTCAGCGGCCAGCACGATGAACGGCCCGAAGGGGACGCTGCGGGCCTTCAACGGGCTGAGCGACCTCGATCAGGCCAACGTGAACGGCGGCGTGTTGGCCGGCACCGTTACGCCGCCCGACCAGGGCCTGTGCATAGGCAGCGATCCCACCCTGGCGGGTGCTCCGAAGGCGGTCTTCGAGCCGATCAACGACGCGGTGCGGGAGACCTCTCCCAGCGGCCAGCCGCTGCGGGCCGATGCGAGCCTGGCCACGCTGTTCCAGGACCCGTTCGCCACGGGTGACGTGCGCTGCCTGTACGACCGGCAGACGCGGAGCTTCTACTTCACCGAGATCGGCTTCCCCGTGGCCACCGGCCCGGTGGTCCAGCCGGGGGATCCTCTGCCCTTCAACACCACCGTCGACGTGGCCGTACTGAACAGGGACGGCATCGCCGACTACCAGTTTGACACCTCGCTGGCCGGGACCTGCTTCGGAGACCAGCCGAAGACCGGCTTCGACGACAACGCGCTCGTCGTCTCGACCGACGAGTACTGCGGGGCGAACGAGATCGAACAAGGCGCGCTCGCGGTAGCCATCTCCAAGCCGCAGCTGATCGCCGAGGCGACCACGGTCAACGACCAGCAGGCCGGACCGGTGTCCCTGGCCGGCAACCCGGTCGTCGGCATGGACCCGGCGATCGGCACCGGTACCGGCACGGCGTACTTCGTGAACTCGGTCCCGTTCCTGCCCGACGGGAACAACAACCCGGTCGGCAACACCTTGGGCCTGTGGACCCTGACCAACAGCGCCGCGGTGACGACCGGCCACGGCACCATCGCCCTGACCAGCAAGGTCCTGCCCAGCGAGCCGTACGCCTTCCCGGTGCCCGCCACCAGCACCGGCGACGGCTCGGTCACGACCGTCGACGGCATACCGGTCACCTCCGAGACCGCCCTGAACCCCGACGACAGCCGGATCAGCGGGCCGGTCGAGGTCACCCGCGGCCTGTTCGGCCAGGTCCAGCTGTGGACCGCGCTGGACGCCGCGCTGACCCCCAGGGGCAGCAGCACGGTGGACGGTGCGGCCTGGTTCAAGATCAACGCCAGCACGCAGCGGCTCACTGCGCAGGGGTACGTGGCCGCCAAGGGCGCCAACCTGATTTACCCGGCGATCGGCGCACCGCAGTTCGGCAGCCCCGAGATGGTGTTCACGATCACCAGCGCCACCATCAACCCGAGCGCGGCGTACACCCGGCTGGGCTCGGGCCGGATCACCACGGTAGCCGCGGGAACCGGGCCGCACCTGAGCTTCTCCGACGCGCCGCCCTTCAATGAGCCCCGCTGGGGTGACTACTCCTTCGCCCAGCCTGACCCCAGCGGCATCGGCGTCTGGCTGGCCACCGAGTACATCCCGCCGGCGGCCGACCAGGACCCGCTGGACAACTGGGGAACCTACGTCTTCGAGGTGAACCAGTTCTAGTCCCGCCAGCAGGCCGGCTCCGCCGATGACGCGTGCCGGGTGGTTCCGGGCCTTCCCAGCCGGAACCACCCGGCACGGGACCTAACCGCTAGCTCAACGAGCTCACGGGCCCCGCGCCGCGTGAGGTTACGAGAGCAGGTTCGAGGTGCCGGCGTCGTAGTTGCCCGCCACCGAGGTGCCGAGCGGAGCGGTGGCGGTGTCCGGCGGCAGCGAGGCGGGACTGACGAACTGGCTGCCCTGCGGACCGGCCTCGACCGCCTTGCCCAGCGCGCTGCCCTTCAGGTACTGCGAGAAGGTCAGGAACCACTCGGTCCAGCCGTCGTCCCATTTGCCCGCCGCGGTGGAGGCGGTGATGGTGATCGGGTCACCGGGAATGGCCATGTGGTAGTAGATCTGCGCGTCCTCGGGCGGCAGGTTCACGCACCCGTGGCTGACGTTGGTGGTGCCCTGGTCCACCACCGACCAGGGGGCCGAGTGGTAGTAGTCGCCGCTGAAGGTGAACCGGACCGCATAGTTGACCAGCTCGTTGTAGTAGCCCGGGCTGCCCGGCGCGCCGCCGCCGACCATCCGGACCGGGTTGGCCTTCTCCACGCTCAGGTAGGAGCCGTCCGGGGTGGGCAGGGTAGACCGGCCGGTGCTGATCGGCCACTTGTAGGTCAGCTTGTCGTTGATGTAGATCTCGGTGAAGTGGTTGGTGGTGCTGGCCACCGCGATCACCGAACTGCCGATGTTGAAGCTCTGGGTCAGGTCGGCCGTGCCGTACAGGCCCGGGGCACCCTCCACCCCGTTCAGGTGGCCGTCGAAGCTGACCGTGGTGTCCGCGGGCCAGTAGTCCCGTGGCCGGAAGTAGACCTGCTGGTTGCCGTCCCAGTACCAGGCCCCGATGACCGGCTTGGACGTGGTGAGCTGCAGCGACCGCTCGACCGCCGCCTTATCGGTGATCGGCCGGCTGAAGTTCAGGATGATCGGCATGCCGACCCCGTAGGTCTGGCCCGAGCCCTCGAAGATCTCGGTCTGGAACGTCTCCGGCGGCGACAGGGTGCGGAACGTGCTGGTCGTGGTGATCTTCTGGCCGCTGGCGTTGACGCCGGCGGCGGTCACCGTGTACGACTGCGCCGCGCCCAGCGTCCAGGCGCTGTGCCAGGTCCGGTCGCCGGCCGACAGCGTGCCGCTCACCGGGTCGCCCGAGGTCTTGACGGTGACGTTGGTCACCTTGCCCTGGGCGGCGGTGACCGTGATGCCCCGGGCCGGGTCGACGTCGTGGCTGCCGTCCGACGGCGTGATCTTCAGCTCCGAGGCGAGCAGCGAGGCCTGCGCCTTGGCCGCCGCCGAGGCCGAGGCCGAGGACTGGGCGGGCGTGGCGGCGGGCGCGCCGCTGCTGCAGGCCGTGCCGAGCAGGGCCAGGGCGGCCGCGGCCGCTACGGTGCCGTACCAGCGCACTCGTCCTGCTGACCTGCGGTCATGGCCGCGCACGGTAAAACCTCCTGGACCGAGTTAAGGGATCCGCGATGCCCCTCTTGGGTGTCTGCTAGGCATATTACGTGGTCCTTACCGGTCCTACCGGCCTGCGGCGAGATCCCCCGAAGACCGCCGCGGGCGGGCCAGCAACCCGGCCCAGACCAGTCCCAGCGCGGTCAGCAGCACCAGCAGGTACTCCGGCCAGGCCCCCACCCGGTCGGCCAGCGTGCGGTAGCTGACCAGCGGGACCCGGGCGTCGAGCTCGGCCTGCCGCCACACGCCGCTGTACGCGATCAGCGCCCCGTCCGGCGCGATGATGCTGCTTTCCCCGGTGGTCGAGGCGTACACCAGCGCCCGGTCGGATTCGACGGCCCGGATCCGGGCCATCGCGGTCTGCTGCGCGGTCTCGCCGAGCTGCCCGTCGATCTCGAAGTCCGCGTCGTTGGACTGCACCGAGAGCAGGTTGGCCCCGGCGTTGACCTCGGACCGCACCAGGTTGTCGAAGCCCACCTCGTAGCAGATCACGTTGCCCAGCTTGATCTTCCCCACGTCGAAGACCACGGCCAGCTTCCCGGCGGTGTAGTTCACCGGCTGCAGCGAAGGCAGCGAGCTGAAGCCGGCGATGACGCCGCGGAACGGGATGTACTCGCCGAACGGCACCAGCTGGCGCTTGACGTAGACCGTGGTCGGGCCGACGCCCGGTATCCACAGCTGCCCGGCGTTGCGCAGCGGGTTCTGCAGCACCTCGCCGACCAGGATCGGCGCGCCCAGGGCGTTCATCGCGGTCACGACCTGGTTATAGAGGAAGGGATCGTCGTTCGGGTCGACGCCGACGGCGTCCTCGGGCCAGACGGCCAGCGCCGGCCCGGGCACCCGTCCGGCCTTGGCCGCCGCGGCCAGCTCGAGCGTGGCCGTCACGTGGTTCTGCGTGACCTCGGTGTCGTTGAGCTGGGCCGGCAGGTTCCTGGCCCGCGGCACGTTGCCCTGGATCGCGGCTACCACCGCGGTCGGCGCGCCCCCGGTCGGGTCCACCGGCAGCAGCCCGCCCGCCAGCACCAGCCCGCCCGTCACCACCGCGGCCACCGCGGCAGCCAGCCACCGCCCCTCGGCCCGGCCGCCGGAACCCAGTGCCACCAGCACCGTGCGGGCCGCCATGGCGCCGGCCAGCGCGACCAGGAAGCTCAGCAGCGGCGCGCCGCCCACCGCGACCCAGCGCACCTCCGGGGCCACCGACTGGCTCATGGCCAGCCGGCCCCAGGGAAACGCGAACGGCCAGCGGTCCCGCAGCCCTTCGGCCGCCACCCACCAGGCCGCCACGAACACCGGCCAGCACGGCAGCCGCAGCAGCAGCCGCTGGCCCACGCACAAGATGGCGAAGATGACCGCCTCGGCCACCGCCAGCGAGGACCAGGCGTACCAGGCCACGTTGATCAGCCAGGACAGCAGCGGCACGAACAGCGCCAGGCCGAACGCCAGGCCGCAGCAGAACGAGGCCCGCAGGCTCCGTCCGGCCAGCGCCACCACCAGCAGGGCCGGCCCCACCGCGGCCAGCGGCCAGATACCTACGGGCGGGAAAGCGGCGTAGAGGGCCAGCCCGCCCGCGACCGAGCTGAGCAGCGCCCAGCGCGTGGCCAAGCCGCCGAACGCCCCGGGCCGGCCGGGCGGCGCGCCGGGAACGGCCCCGGGCCGGGCCGCCTGCACGGCCCCCTCGGGCTCCCCGCCTACCTCTCCCACCGGCCTCACCCTGGCAGCCTAATCGCCGCCCGCGTACCCCGTCACCTGACGCGGGTGTCGGCCACGGAATGCCCGCAGAGCCGGGCAAGCCGCGTTGTTTCGCATGAAGGTCGCAATCCGCTGGGCTATAGTACGGATGGCGAACGCCTCAGTGGGGGGGCGTGCACTGTCCGTAATCCTTCGTTTTTGAGGTAGTGCACATGACATGCGTTAATTGGGCTGCGCCGTGATCAGGATCCGCTATCGCGCCGCGAACGAGCTTGCCCCCGGCTTACACGCTGCGGCCGAACGGCATGGCCGCAACACCACCGTGTACCTGCTGTCCGGCCTGACCACCGCCGAACGCCGGGCGGCCCTGCGCAGGCTGCGGATATCGGCCCGGGTGGGGCGCAATCCGCGGCTGCCCGCGGCCCAGCTCCGGCTCGCGCTGCTGGCTGACCGGATCAGGAGCTCGCTGGGCTGGGCCGGCGCGGTCTTCCGCTCGCATCCGGCCGGGAGCACGGTGCCGGTCATGGTGATCTCCGCAGGCGCGGTCGCCTTCCTGGCCCTGTCGGCCGTCTCGATCCAGGTCATCCACACGCCGCGGACTTCCGGCCAGCCGCTGGCCGCGGGCGGCCTGCCCGCCGCCTCGGGGACGATACCGGCCGGCGGCGGCTCGACCGACCCGACCGCGGGCGGCGGCGTGATTCCCGGCGGCGCGGGCGCGGCCAGCAGCCTGGTCACCCCGGGCCAGGCCGGCCCCGGCGCGGCCGGCCCCGGTGGGCTGCTGCCCGGCCAGCCCGGCGCCACCGGTGCGGCCGGTGCGGCCGGCGGCAGCGGCACCGGCGCCAACGGGGGCACGGGCGTGGGCACCACGCTGGCCGGGAATGCCGACCCGACTCCGTCGCCCGCGGCGGGCGGGGACAGCACGGCGCCCGCCACCTCGGCCTCGTCCGCGGCGGCGGCCACGTCGGCGCCCGCGGCCCAGCCCTCGCCCACGGCGAGCGCCAGCAGCAACGGGGCCTGCCTCCACCTCGGCCCGCTCGGGGTCTGCCTATAGGCTGAACCGGTGAGCAGGCGCGGATGGCTGCTGTTCGCCGCGATGGGCGTGATCTGGGGCATCCCGTACCTGCTTATCAAGGTGGCCGACGGCGGCGTGTCGGTCCCGGTGCTGGTCTGCACCCGGGTCGCGCTCGGCTCGCTGCTGCTGTTGCCCGCGGCCGTCCGCGGCGGCCACCTGGCCGCGCTGAAGGGCCACGTCCGCTGGCTGGCCGCGTTTACCGTGTTCGAGATCGTCGGCCCGTTCGCGCTGCTGTCCAACGCCGAACGGCACCTGCCCAGCTCCACCAGCGGCCTGCTGGTCGCCGCGGTGCCGATCTTCAGCGCGCTGCTGGCCTGGGTGACCCGCGGCGGTGACCGCCAGACCGATGAGGTACTGACGCGGATCCGCTGGCTCGGGCTGGCCATCGGGCTGGGCGGGGTGGCCCTGCTGGCCGGGCCGAGCGCCGGCCAGGTCGGGCCGCTGCCGGTGCTTGAGGTGCTGGGCACCGCGCTGGGCTACGCGATCGGCCCGCTGATCGCCAACCGCAAGCTGGCCGACCTGCCCCCGGTCGCGGTCAACACCGTGTGCCTGGGCGCCGCCGCGATCATCTACGCCCCGTTCGCCGCGCTCACCTTCCCCAGCCACGTGCCGTCGGTCCAGGTGCTGCTCTCCCTGGCCGCGCTCGGCGTGGTCTGCACCGCGGCCGCCTTCCTGATCTTCTTCCGGCTCATCGCCGAGGTCGGCCCGGCCCGGGCCACGGTCATCACCTACATCAACCCGGCCGTCGCCGTGGCCCTGGGCGTCATCGTCCTGGGCGAGCACCTGACCGCCACCATCGGCGTCTCGTTCGTGCTCATCCTGGGCGGCTCGGTGCTGGCCACCCGGCGCGGCTCGGTCCCCAATACCCGCGCCGCGCCGGCGGTCGCCGAAACACCCACCCCGGTTCGTTCGGAATAAGAATAAATTGAAGCCGAACGGTCCGTGGCTCACCCGGCCGCATGACCGCGGGCAGCCCACGGGAAGGCCAGCGGAAGGAACTGATGCACGTGACAGCCACACCGGCCACGGCCAGCCCGTCCGGCCTGCGGCTGTCCACCGCGCGCGGCCGCTGGGTGGTGACCGCCACCGTGCTGGGCTCGGGCATGGCCGCCCTGGACGCCACCGTGGTGGGCATCGCGCTGCCCGCCATCGGGCGGACCTTCCACACCGGCGTGTCCAGCGTGCAGTGGGTGGTCGACGCCTACACGCTGACCCTGGCCGGGCTGCTGCTGCTCGGCGGGACGCTGGGCGACAGCTACGGCCGGCGCAAGCTGTTCGTGATCGGCACCGTGTGGTTCGCCGTCGCCTCGCTGCTGTGCGGGCTGGCCCCGACGGTCGGGGTGCTGATCGCGGCCCGGGCCCTGCAGGGCGTCGGCGGGGCCCTGCTGACCCCGGGCAGCCTGGCCATCCTGCAGGCCTCGTTCGCCCGGGACGACCGCTCGGCCGCCATCGGCGCGTGGTCCGGCCTGGGCGGCGTGGCCACGGCCATCGGCCCGTTCCTGGGCGGGTGGCTGATCAGCGCGGTGTCCTGGCGGCTGGTGTTCTTCATCAACTTGCCGCTGGCCGTGCTGGTGGTCGCCATCTCGATCCGGCACGTGCCCGAGACGAAGTCGCCTGGGGTCGTGCCGAAGTTGGACACCAAGGGGGCCGCGTGCATCAGCGGCGCGCTGGCCGGCATCACCTACGGGCTGATCGCGGCCTCCTCGTACGGCTGGGACTCGGTCTCGGTGCTGGTGCCGCTGGGCGCGGGGCTGGTCCTGCTCGGCCTGTTCGTCCTGATCGAGGACAAGGAATCCGCCCCCATGCTGCCGCTGGGGGTGTTCCGGTCGCGGCAGTTCTCCGCGGCCAACGCGGTGACGTTCGTGGTCTACGCGGCCCTCGGCGGCCTGCTGTTCCTGGTGCCCGTGGTGCTGCAGGTCGCCCACGGGTACTCACCCGTCGAGGCGGGCACGTCCTTGCTGCCGGTCACGTTCATCATGCTCGTGCTGTCCTCGCGCTCGGGCGCGCTGGCGGCCAGGATCGGGCCGCGGCTGCAGATGACGGTCGGGCCGCTGGTCATCGCGGCGTCGTTCCTGCTGTTCACCAGGCTGCAGGATTCGGGCGACTACCTGACCGTGGTGCTGCCCGCGGTGGTGGTGTTCGGCCTCGGGGTGGCGATCAACGTGGCCCCGCTGACCGCCACCGCCATGTCGTCCGCCCCGGCCGAACACGCCGGCGTGGCCTCGGCGGTCAACAACGACGTAGCCCGGGCCGCCTCGCTGATCGCGGTGGCGGTGCTGCCCGCGCTGGCCGGGATCACCGGGAGCAGCTACCTGCACCCGGCCGCGCTGGCCCACGGCTTCAAGACCGCGGCCCTGATGGCCGCCGTGTTCTGCGCGGCCGGCGGCGTGCTGGCCGCGGCTACCATCCGCAACCCGGCCCGGGTCAAGCCCGCCGAGGCCGCGCCGTCCCCGTCGTACTGCGCGCTGGAGGCCACGCCCCTCCAGCCAGCCTCACCCCCGCCCGTCGCAGATCGATAGCCTTAAGCTCGGTAACCTTGAGCCGTGGACGCAGACCAGGCGGTGGAAGAAGCGGCTCGGGCCGCGCGCGGCACGGTGGCCGAGCTGGCCGTCGTTCCGGACCAGCGCCTCGATGACGCGCTGCGCGGCATGGCGGACGCGCTGAGCCGCCAGCCCGCCGAGGTGCTCGAGGCGAACGCCGAAGATATGCAGGCCGCCCGCGCCGACGGCTTGGCCGGCGCGGTGCTGGACCGGCTGCGCCTGGATCCGGCCCGGCTGGAGAACATGGCCGGCCAGCTGCGCGCGCTGGCCGACGTGCCCGCCGAGCCGGCCAGCCGGACGGCCCGGGAACTGCCCGGCGGGCTGCTCCTGACCGAACGGCGCATCCCGGTCGGCGTGATCGGCGCCAACTTCGAGGCCCGGCCGAACGTCGTGGTCGACATCGCCTCCCAGTTCGTCAAGTCGCGCAACGCGGGCGTGCTGCGGACCGGCTCGGCCGCGATCCGTTCGGCCACCGCGCTGGCCGACGAGGTCATCGCGCCCGCGCTGGCGGCGGCCGGGCTCGACCCGGCCATGATCCAGCTGCTCCGGGTGCCCGGGCAGGACCCGGCCCGCGCCCTGGTCAGCCAGCCCGGCCTGATCCCGCTGGTCATCCTGCGCGGCAGCGGGGACAGCACCCGGGCGCTGGCCGCCGAGGCGGCCAGGCACGGGGTGCGGACCATGGCCCACGCCGACGGCGGGGCCGTGCTGTTCCTCGACGCGACGGCCGAGGTGACGCTGGCCGAGCAGCTGATCGAGACCAGCCTGGACCGGCTCGGCGTCTGCAACCGGCTCAACCTGCTGCTGATCCATCCGTCGCGGTGGGATGCCTTGGTGCCCCGGGTGACCGCGCTGCTGGACCGGCTGGGCATCGCCGCGTCGCTGCCGCCGCACGCCCACCCGCTCGGCCACGAGTGGGCCCTGGACGCCGGGCACGAGGCCACCGTGACCATCGCGCCCGCCGACGGGCCGCGCGCCGCAGCCGGCATCGCCAACGCCGAGACCTCCGGCCTGGCCGCGGCCATCTGCGCCGAGGACCAGGCCGCCGCCGCCGAGTTCCTGGGCGCCTACGCCGGAACCGGGGCGTTCTGGAACGCCTCCACCCGGCTGCTGGACGGCTTCAAGCTGCTGTCGGTGCCCGAGACCGGCATCAACATCGACGCCGTGCCCGGCCCCCGCGGCCCGGTCACCTTCCGCGACCTCTACCTGCGCCAGTTCGTCGTCACCCCGGCGTCATGAACGGTTCTGTCACCGTGCACATGGCGGCCCCGGTCGAGACGGTCTGGGCCCTGGTCAGCGACGTCACCCGGGTCGGGGAGTTCAGCCCGGAGACGTTCGAGGCCGAGTGGTTGGAGACACCGGGGCTGGACGGCGCGGCCGGCCCGCAGGCCGGCGCCCGGTTCCGGGGTCACGTCCGCCGCAACGGCATCGGCCCGGTCTACTGGACCACCTGCACCGTGGTCGCCGCCGACCCCGGCCGCGAGTTCGGCTTTGAAGTCAACGGCCCCGGCGGCACCGTCGTCAACACCTGGCGCTACCAGCTCGAGCCCGACGCCGACGGTACCCGCGTGACCGAATCGTTCGCCCTGCCCGGCACCCCCGCCAACCGCGTCTACTGGCTGCTGGCCGGCTGGGCCCGGCTCCCCGCCAACCTGCGCGGCATGCGCACCACCCTGAACAAGATCAAAGCCCTCGCCGAGCGCGAGAGTGCCTCCGGCTAGGCCGAGGCCACACCCGCCCCCGCTCTCCCGCCGGTTTCAAGATCAACTTAGCGTGGACATTGCACCGGGTAGCCGAGCGACTGCGGGAACCTGACGATGGTCGGAGCGCCGGATGAGCACCGCCCCGAGGCTGCGCATCATGATCGCCTCATGACCGTGACGCGGCCCCCGGGTGGCCTCGAGGTCAATGTCCGATTGCTGACGATATACACTCTGGCGCGGGACCTGGATTCCGTCCGGGTCCGTCCCGGAACCCCGCAGGGTCCCGCCCCACCCCCCCAGCGGGGCCCTGCGGCCGGGATCCTCAGCCCAGCAGCGCGAGCGGGCCCGGGTGCTCGGCGCGGTGGTTGACCAGGTCCAGGTGCCGCAGGGTCCAAGGTCAGCCGGGCCATCTCCGGGCCGGGCGGCCGCGGCGCGGTCACCACGTCCCCTTCTCCTGCTCTCAGCCCCCGGCCTGGGTCGGGACCGGCTCGTACCTGATCGACTCCAGGACCATCTCGTCGCCCCCGCTGATGTCGACGTCAGTTCCGCCGCAGCGCGGGCAGGTGGCCAGCAGGTCGGTGGTGTCACCGCTGAACGAGCAATCCGGGCAGGTGAGAGTGGCCGGCACCGTGACGAGCTGGACGGCGGCGCCGGCCGCCTCGGTGCCTTCGGCCACGAAGCCGAAGGCCTGGGAAAGGGATTCCTGGTCCACGGCATGCCGGACCCCGAACCGCACCTTGACCTCGGCTACCTTCCGGCCCTCGGCGCGCTGGCGCACCGCATCAAGCACGCCTTCGCACAAGCCGTATTCGTGCATGCCGCTCCCTGTTCGTCCTCACGCCGCGCGGCGCGACCGCCGCTCGATGAGCTCGTCCATGACGCTGCCGATGAGCGCCGTCCGGCCGCCGGACTTGCCGCCGCCCATGCGCTCCATGGCCGGTCCGGCCACCGTCGCGAAGGTGGATAGGGCCTCGCTCAGCATCCGCCGGGTTTCCGGCGAGGCCATGATGGCCTGCACCGAATCGATCGCCTCCTGCAGTCCCTTACGCCCCTGGCGCGTGCCCACCCAGTAGCCGACCGCAAAACCGAGTACTACTTCCACGCCGCTACTTCCTTCCTGGCGTTCGCGGCTTACATCTCACGTAGTTCGAGGTACCGCTTGATGTCAGGCAGTGAATCGATCACCATCGCCAGCACGGCGGCGATGAACACCGCCTTGATCAGCCTGCTCAGCATGCCGAGCACCTCCTTCCGGATCTCCTCGTTGCGATTTCGGGTTAAATCCGCCATGCACTCCGCTCGTCCGCTTCCTGCTCACGCACCTGATTCCCGGCCGGGGCGGCCGGGCCGGCCGCCTCGGCGAGGATGTCTTCCACGGCCCGCACCGCGTGCGGCAGCGCGGCCTGCACCGCCTCGGTCAGGCCCATGCCCGGGTCAACGTCGGCCGGCTCGCAGGCCACCACGATGTTCCGTCCGGGGTGGCCGCCCAGGGAGGCCAGCAGCCCGAAGATGGCGTCCGGGGTCAGGCTGTGCGCGTCGATGACCGGCTGGGGCAGTTCCTCGGGGCTGGGCAGTCCCACCTCCAGGACCGTCAGCGTGCCCGGTGCCTCGCCCCGCGGCGCCGCATCGATCAGCACGAACAGGTCGTACCCGTCGAGCAGCTCGTAGACCAGGTGGACGCCGCGGATACCGAAGTCCTTGATCAGCACGCCCGGCTCCGGCGCCCGGCCGGCCAGCAGCCGGACGACCTCGACGCCGAACGCGTCGTCGCGCAGGAACACGTTGCCCACGCCCGCCACCAGCGCCCGCCCGCTCATTCCGGACCCCCCGCCTGGCACGGCTCCACCTCGTCGGGCATGAAGTACAGGAACCGCCCGTGCGCGATCCGCAGGTCCGAGTCCGGGTCGTCGACCAGCGACACGGCCAGGTACGGCTGGTCATCGACGTCGTGCAGCACGGCCTGGACTTCCGCGGTCCGCCCGATCAGGAACATGTCCTGGGCGTCGGAGCGGCGGGCGCCGGGCCGCAGCCGGACCAGGCTGCCCCGGGCCACCGGCTGGCCGGCGATGAGCACCGAGTCGGTATCGGGCGACACCGACGCGTCGGCTTCCGGGTCCCACCAGGGCACGGACGGGTCGTAGTCGGCCGGCCGGGGGGCGAACGGCTCGGCGCCGGGGCTGAAGGCGTCCAGGGCGAAGGCGTCCGGTTCGGCCGGGGCGGAGGCGACCGGGCGTAGCGACCGGATGGTGCCGTGCAGCCGCTCCATGGTCTGCGCGTCCAGCGACTCGACCCGGTCGATCAGCGCGGCGGCCCGCGGGTCGGTGGCCCGGGCCTCGCTCTTCTCGGCGTCGGACAGCGCCAGCGTGCGCAGGGTGAGGATCTCGTCGATCTCGGTGCCGTCGTACAGCTCGCCCGGGCTTTCCGGGGCCAGCTCCGGGTGATCGTAGAGGATGATCGGCGCGGCCAGCATGACCTGCCGGCCGTCGCCCGGCTCGGCCAGCACCGGCCAGCTGCCGGTGTTCTGGCACTCGGCCACGGCCGGCTTGGCCCACTCCGGCGGGTCGGTCATCGAGATGAACTGCCCGCCGGACACGCTCATGATCACGTGCGCCGCGACCAGCGCGGTGGGCAGCGCGTCCTCCCGCACCGCCGGAACCGGATCGTGCTCGGTCCGGTTCTCCACCCGGACCTGGAGGCGGATCGCCCCCCACGGGCCGGGCACCGGGCTGGCCTGCACCGACACCGCGCCATCGAGCGGCTGGCGGCGGCGGACGGCCACCCGGCCGGCTTCTTGGCCGGTCAGCGGCTCGCGGTCCTCGCCGCCGGAGACGGCGAACTCCCTGACGGAGCCCGCGCCGAGCAGTTCGGCCGGGCCGACGGTGAACTCGATCTCGCGTTCGGTTGCCTCGTCCCAGGCCCCGGCGGCCGCGCCCGGGGCCAGACCCGCAGCGTCCTCGGTGCTGCGCCGCTGGACGTGCAGGAACCTCAGGATGATCTGCAGCTCGGGCTGCCCGGTGTGCTCGAGCACGCACTCGGCCTGGGTGAAGCTGCTTTCCGAGGGATCGGCGGCCGCGTACCCGGGCGCCATGACCACGCCGAACTGCCACCGGCTGCGGTTCTTCTGGGCCGAGGCGCGGTACGGGTACAGGATGTAGCCCTCGTAGAGGACGGCGTCCGCGATGCGGCGCACGGCGTCGAGGCTCACGCCAGCGTCAGTCACGGCTGCCTCGCCTGCGCCGGGCCGTCCGGGTCGGCCGCGTCCGAAGCCGCCGGAGCCGCCGGAGCCGCCGCGTCCCCGGTGCCGCGTCGTCGGCCGGCGCGGCCTGGGCCAGCAGGGCATTCAGGGTGGCGTCCCAGGTTGGCAGCGCGTGGGAGGACTTGTACGCGGACAGCGCGTCCAGGGTCACGTTGCTGCACGGCAGCCAGGAGCGGCCGGGGAAGTGCGCGTCCACCAGGTCGTGCCAGACGCTGACCGGCATCCGGTAGGTTGCCTCGGCGCTCCACGGCACCAGCTCGACCGAGAAGCCCTCGTCGGTGGCCACGAAGACGGTGCCGCTGAACAGCAGCAGCAGCGGGATCGTGCCGTCGTCCAGGCCCTGCAGGTACCGGGCCGAGGCCACCTCCAGGTCGTAGGTGACCGGCACCGGCACGTCGACCTCGGTCACCGCGGTGAAGGTGGGGACCATGACGGTGACCATGGCCAGCTGGATCGGCTTGACCGTCTCGGCCCACCGGGACGGGTCGCCGAACAGGTCGTGCAGCCGCTGCGCCTCGGCCGCGGAGTAGCGGCGGCGGTGCGGCTCGACCCGGATCTGGCAGCGCAGCGCGATGGCGTGGATCCGCGCCCCGGACCGTTCGGTGATGGTCAGCGAGAACGTCAGCGTGGGGGTGGCGGCGTACCGTTCCGAGGTCGCGCCGGTGCAGCCGAAGATGAGGTCTGCCATGTCACGTGCCTTCCAGCGCCCGCGCGCGCCGGCGCAGGCTGTCCAGGAACGTCGCCAGCGAGGCGCGGGCCTCGGCGCCGCCGTCGAAGCCCTGCCAGCGCAGCCGCAGCTCGCCGACCAGCGAATAGCACTCGTCGATCGGGATCAGGTAGACCTCGAAACTGTTCGGGGGGGTTTGGGGGGGCCGCCCCCCCGGGCTAGCACTGCCGTCCTCGGTGCGGTTCACGAAGATGGCCTCGACGTCCGGGGCCAGCGCGGCCAGCAGCGGGTGGGCCGCGGCCAGCCGGTCCCAGGCGGCCAGGTCGAGCTCGCACTCGGTCGCGCCGCCGGGGCTCGGGTAGCCCGCCACCACGCGCTCCAGCGCCGAGTTGTAGAAGAAGAACGCCATGGCCACCGGGATCTGCAGCTCGTTCCAGTCCGCGTCGGTGAGCACATGGCCCGGGTCGTGATAGACGTGCTCGGGCACGGCCCGGTACCGCCCGCCCGCCGCCCCCTCGTGGGTGAACAGCAGGTAGCAGGCCCGGCAGGTGCACGCCAGCGAGCGCTTCTCCAGGTCCACCACGTGCCCGTGCCGCTCGCCGAGCACCTCGCGGCACATCTCGCACCGCTCGGCGCCCTCCGGCACTGCGGTGTCGCGGCCGCGGCTCGCGGCCCGGGAGGCCAGCACGTCCTGGATGGCCGGCGGCAGCCCCGGCGGGGGCCCCGCCGGGGCTCCCGCCGGGCGCTTGACGAATCGCCGCAGGCCGGCCCGGTCCCGGAAGGCCCTGGTGACCCGGAAGGCCCGGATGGCCCGGATGGCCCGGTCCCGGAAGGCCCGGATGGCCCGGATGGCCCGGTCCCAGAAGGCCCGGATGGCCCGGATGGCCCGGGTGACCCGGTTTCCGAGACCTCGGCGGTCACCGGGCGCCCCGGACCGCCGTCGGGCCCCGGGTGATCTGCAGCAGCGGCAGTTCCGGGACTGCGGTGACCACGTCGATGACGACGCCGGCGGCCTCCGGTGCCGCGTCGGCCACGGCCTGCTCGATGGCCGCCTGGACGGGTGCCGAGGAGCCCTGACAGCCGCTGCCGCTGCGCTCCAGGCGCACGTGGACGACGCCTGCCTCATCCAGGCCGGCGAACTCCGCGTGACCTGCGTGCCCGCCCAGCTGAGGCATGACCGCCTCGATGGCCCGCCGGACCCGTTCGCCGGCCGCCACCGGATGCAGGTCATGCAGCAGCAGCAGGCTCTCCACCAGCGGATCGGCGGCCAGCTTGGTCAGCAGCCGCGGTCCGGCTTCGGTGTCTTCGCCGACGATCGCGACGATCGCGGCCAAACCCTCGCCGTACAGCTCGACCAGGCAGCTCACGAGCTCTTCCGCGGTGGCGGCGACCTCCGGTCCCGCCTGCGAGCCAAGCTCGGCGAGCAGCGCCTCGACCCGCTCACCCGCCTTGTGCGCATCGTGGCCCGCGGCCATTGAACGCTCCTTCTTCTTGTGTCCCGCTCGCCCGGAGGCGAGCGGGACAGGCCGCCGGTACGGACCTACATGGCGAGGGTTACCCCGGTGGGCGAGTGGGCCGTCTTGAGCACCTTGCCGCCGCCCAGGTACATGTGCACGCCGCACGGCAGGCACGGGTCGAAGCTGCGCACGGCGCGCATGATGTCGATGCCCTTGAAGTTGTCCGGCGGGTTCTCCTCGAAGATCGGGGTGTTCTGCACCGCGTCCTCGTACGGGCCGGGCGTGCCGTAGGTGTCCCGGACGCTGCCGTTCCACGGCGTGGGCGGGTAGGGGTGGTAGTTCGCGATCTTCCCGTCCCTGATCACCATGTGGTGCGACAGCACGCCGCGGACCGCCTCGGTGAAGCCGCAGCTGAACGCGTCGTCAGGCACGTTGAACGACTCCCAGGTCTTGGTCCGTCCGGCCCGGATCTCGGCCAGCGCCTGCTCGATGAAGTACACCGCGCACGCGGCGGCGTAGGCCTGGAAGTACGTCCGGGCCCGGTCCCGCTCGATCGCGTTGGACAGCGGCTGGCCCTGCTTGTCGTGCGGGATCTTCCACTCGAAGCTGGTTTCCGGCCGGGACACGGTCCGGGGCAGGTTGATCTGCACGCTGTGCCCGGTGGACTTCACGTAACCGAAGTCGACCAGGCCGCCGAGCGCGGTGGCCCACAGCCGGGCGATCGGGCCGCCGCCGGTGTCCAGCGGCAGGTAGTCCTGGCCGTCGTACCAGCGCGGCGACATGGTCCAGCTGTACTTGTCGTCGAAGTCGCGCTTGGCCGGCCGCGGGATCGTGTGCTGGTTCCAGGGGTGCCGCCGGTCGACCGGGTTGCCCAGCTCGTCGTGGGTGACGAACATTTCCTTGTCTTCCCAGTCCTCGTAGTACGAGTGACCGAGCAGGATCCTGATGCCCAGGTTGATGTCGACCAGGCTGTTAGTGACCAGCTGCCCGTCTACCACCACGCCGGGGGAGACGAACATCTTGCGGCCCCAGTCGGCCATGTTCCGGTAGGTGAAGTCGCAGTACTCCGGGTTGTTCAGGCTGCCCCAGCAGCCCAGCAGCACGCGCCGCCGGCCGACCTCCTCATACCCTGGCAGGGCGTCGTAGAAGAAGTCGAACAGGTCGTCGTGCATGGGCACGACCCGCTTCATGAACTCGACGTAGCGCATGAGCCGGGTCAGGTAGTCGGTGAACAGCTGCACCGTGGCCACCGTGCCGACGCCGCCCGGGTACAGCGTGGACGGGTGCACGTGGCGCCCTTCCATCAGGCAGAACATCTCGCGCGTCGACCGCGACACCTGCAGCGCCTCGCGGTAGAACTCGCCTTCCAGCGGGTTGAGCGAGCGCATGATGTCGCCGATGGTGCGGTAGCCGTGGTCACCTGCGTGCGGCGCCTCGGTGTGGTTGGCCATCTCCAGCACGCCGGGGTTGGTCTCGGCCACCATCTTCTCGCAGAAGTCCACCCCGACCAGGTTCTCCTGGAAGATGTTGTGGTCGAACATGTACTCCGCGGCCTCGCCCAGGTTGATGATCCACTCGCCCAGGTGCGGCGGGCGGACCCCGTAGGCCATGTTCTGGGTGTAGACCGAGCAGGTGGCGTGGTTGTCACCGCAGATCCCGCAGATGCGGCTGGTGATGAAGTGCGCGTCCCTGGGGTCCTTGCCCTTCATGAAGATGCTGTAGCCGCGGAAGATCGAGGAGGTGCTGTGGCACTCCGCGACCCGCTTGGCCTTGAAGTCGATCTTGGTATAGATACCCAGGCTGCCGACGATC
Source organism: uncultured Actinomycetes bacterium (assembly GCA_963767565.1). Lineage (GTDB taxonomy): Bacteria > Actinomycetota > Actinomycetes > Streptosporangiales > Streptosporangiaceae > Palsa-504. The sequence continues at coordinate 120,590 of CAVYEG010000001.1, forward strand.
CGGGTGATCGGATCCCAGGTCATCTCGGTGAGTTCGGGCGCCTCGCCGGCGCCCTCGGACTGCCCGTACTCGGTTGCGGTCATCGCGACATCACCACGTCTTCTGGTAGCCGGTGCGGAGTTCAGAGCCCTTCACGCGCCACTTCGGTTCCTTGTCCGCCGTCTTCGCGGTGAAGGTCCGGAGGCTGCGGATAACCGTCCCGTACATCCCGCTGGCGGTCGTCGACACCGTCGCGCCCGGCGGCTTGTCCATGAACGGCATGAACTTGTCCGGGAAGCCGGGCATGGTGCAGGCGATGCAGATGCCGCCCACGTTCGGGCAGCCGCCCACGCCGTTGATCCAGCCGCGCTTGGGCACGTTGCACTTGACCACGGGGCCCCAGCAGCCCAGCTTGACCAGGCACGCGGGCGAGCCGTACTCGGTGGCGAACTCGCCTTCCTCGTAGTACCCGGCCCGGTCGCAGCCCTGGTGCACGGTGGCGTCGAACAGCCACTTGGGCCGCAGCGCGTCGTCCAGCGGGATCATCGGCGCCTGGCCGGCCACCTGGTAGAGCAGGTACAGGATCGTCTCGGACAGGTTGTCCGGGTGGATCGGGCAGCCGGGCACGCACACGATCGGCAGGCCGGCCTTGGACTTCCAGCTCCAGCCCAGGTAGTCGGGTACCCCCATGGCCCCGGTCGGGTTGCCGGCCATCGCGTGGATGCCGCCGTAGGTGGCGCAGGTACCCACGGCCAGGATGGCGGTGGCCTTGGGCGCGAGCCGGTCGAGCCACTCGTTGGTGGTCATCGGCTGGCCGGTGGCCGGGTTGTTGCCGAACCCGGACCAGTAGCCCTCGGACTTGATCGCCTCGTTGGGGACGGATCCCTCGACCACGAGGACGAACGGGTCAAGCTCGCCGCGGTCGGCCTTGTGCCACCACTCGATGAAGGTGTCGGCGCCCTGCTCGGGACCGCATTCGAAGTCGATCAGCGGCCAGTGCACGGCCACCTTCGGCAGCCCCGGCAGGGCACCGAGGACGATCTCCTCGATGCTCGGCTGGGTGGCGGCGGTCAGGGCCACCGAGTCCCCGTCGCAACCGAGGCCCCCGTTCATCCAGAGAATATGCAAGACCGGCTCTTCCGCGGCCTGGGTCATAGCGCCACCCCTTCGGTAGACGGCCCGCGGTCGCGGGCGGCCTTGGTTAAGGTCACGCGCGAGGTGGCCGGACAGAGGGGAGGGGACGGCTGCAGCCGTACGAGCTCCCGTATCCGCCCGCCTCGCACCGGTGCATGATGAAGCCCGGCGCCGGGACTGTGGCGCGGAAAGACCCGGGCTATGCGGCATCGCTGGGTCACGCGAGCCCATTCTCGGCGTGTCCCAGTCGTTCGTGGCCGACGAGATGCGCCGGCTCGGTGTCCGCTCATCACATGCTCACAACTGGCCGGCGTTGGGCAACGAGGCCGTCACCGGTTCTCAACAGCCTATTCCTGTCACCTTCGGATCTGCAAGACAGAAAAGTCAGCCAACCGGACACATATGTCTATCTGTTCTAGCTCGTCTACGGAGGCGAATTACACGTACCCTCATTGTCATACCCCCGGTGACTGCGGCACCGGAGACTACCCCGACATGCGCGACCCGGAGGGCGGCGATGGCAAAGCCAGCCGACTTGATCAGCGACAACATTGAGGTTGTGCCGGTCGTGGTCCTGTCGCAGACCTTCCCCGCCCGGCCCTCTTCTATTCCTGACATCCGCGACTTCGTCCGCCGGTGCCTGTCACAGTCGCCGCTGTCCGAGGAGGACAACCGCGAGGTGGGCGATACCGTGGCCCACGCCCTGCTCGAGGCCGCCGGCGAGACCGGCGCGATCAACGTCTCGTTCCGCATCTTCCCCGACCACGTCGAGGTCGACGTGCTGCGCTCCGGTGCCCAGGTCGGCACGCCCGCCGGCCTGGACGCGCTGGCCTCGCTGCTGAAGTCCCAGCAGCACCCCGAGCCGAGCGGGATGGGCCCGGCCGAGATTGACGAGTCCGACACCGGGTTCGCCGACTGGATGGCGAACGCCCTGCGCCGCGAGGGCATGACCATGGAAGTGGCCGCCCGCCAGCTCGGCGTCTCGGTCAAGACGGTCAGCCGCTGGGTCGGCGGCACCACCGAGCCGCGACTGCGGGACCTGCGCCGCATCCGCGAGCTGTTCGGCGACTTCCCGCTGCCCTGATCCCGCCGATACCAGGACATAAGTGTCCGGGCGGCCGGACCGCGAGTAGACCGCGGCGGCCTGAGCCCGTACGGTGGGGGCCGTGGCGGCAACTACGGGTACGTTCCGGCTCGGGCCGGACAACGGGCGCATCGTGCTGAAGACCAGCCGGGCCGGGTTCGCGGCCAAGGCCGGTCACGACCTGACCATCGAGGTGACCCGCTGGTCGGCGCAGGTCAAGGTGCCGGAGGAGGACGCCGGCGGCGTGACCGCGGCCCAGGTCACCGCCGAGCTCGACCTCGGCTCGCTGGAGGTCCGCGAGGGTTCCGGCGGCGCCAAGCCGCTGACCGACAGAGACCGCCGGGACATCAGGAAGACCATGAGCGGGATCCTGGGCGACGGCACGGCCAGCTTCACCTCGGCCAAGATCACCCGGTTCGGCGCCAGCGGCGGCGCGATCGAGGGCACGGTCACCTTCAACGGCCGGAGCCAGCCCGCCCGGCTGCAGGTCAGCGAGCCCGCGCCGGGCCGGTACCGGGGTTCGGCCACCGTGCCGCAGACCGGCTTCGGGCTCAAGCCCTACACCGGGTTCTTCGGCGCGCTGAAGCTGAAGGACGAGGTCACGGTGGAGTTCGAGCTGAACCTCCCGGCGGCCGAAGCGGCCGGGTAAGCTCGCCCGGCCGGGGCCTGGCGGCTGCGCTCCCGGTCCGGGCCAGCGGCAGGTGGTCACCTGGCCGCCGGTGATGACCACGGCGGCCGCCGGGCGGTCCTGGTCGGCCCAGATCGTGTACCGCCCGGCCCGCAGGCCGGGGTAGACGGCCGCGTACTCGGTCACCGCGGCCATGTGCCGCGCCCGGACCTGGGAGTGGGTCCGCCGGGCGCCGGGCTCGCCGTCCCGGCTGATCTCGATCTCCCGGCCGTCCAGGCCGGCCGGGGTGAACAGGACCAGGGCGCCGACCTCGCCGCCGACGTCCAGGACCACCGTACCGGGACCCGACGGCCCGGCCACTGACTCGGTCATGGCCATGCTCCTGATAAGAGGGGTGTGCCCCGGCGCGATCGCCGACCGCGCCGGGGCACACCGAGGGGGTCACTACGGTCCGGACGGCTCGTTGTAGCCGCTGTACGGCGTGCCCAGGTAGGGAAACATGCTGGTGGGCGGAGAGCCGATGGCAGGCGGGCTGGTGAAGTCGGTGATCGCATTCGCGGCCGGGTCCACCTTGTAGGTCGGGTCGACGAGCTGATAGGTGTATCCGGCCACGGCCCGCAGCTCGATCGTCACCACGTCGTCGGTCACCCGGCGCCCGTTCGGGAAGCCGGCCGGGTCGCCGCCGATCAGCCCGAGGGTACTGAACGTCTTCGAGCTGGGCGGCGTGGGCGCGATCGAGGTGTTCAGCCGCAGCATGTCGGCCAGCACCGGCCCGGTGTAGTTGGTGAAGCCCTTGACCACGGTGCCAGGCAGGCCGGTGAGCAGGATCGCCTCCAGGTCGGTACGCGGCGTCCCGGCCTGGGCCAGCGCGTCCACGTGGGAGAACGAGTTGGGGTACAGGGTGTTCAGCAGCCCGGCCAGCGCGGGCTGGGTCACGTACTGGGCGAACCGCTTGTCGTCCGCGGGGGGCAGCGAGTTCCACAGGTCCTTGTCGCCCATCGGGATCAGGACCTCGTTGACCAGCGGGTTGCCCAGCCGGGAGACCTGCACGAACGGCCCGACGGTGACGTACTCGCCCCGGTCGGCGTCGTAGATGCGGGCCTTCTGGCGGCTGGCCGTGGTCCACACCCCGATGGTCGGGTGGCCGGAGGTGGTCACCGCGGTGATCGGTACCTGGATCGCGATCGAGTGCACGTTCAGGTCGTTGGTGGCGTTGACCCCGGGCATCGACTTCAGGGCGCCCATCGGCGCGTGCAGTTGCTCGAACGGCCGCAGGTCGCCCAGGTCGAAGATCGAGCCCAGGTCGACGAAGAAGGCCTCGGCGCGCTGGCCGGCGAACACGGTCGTCCCGCCGCTCAGGTGGTTGACCGCGGCACTGGCCAGGCTGGCGTAGTTCGGCGTGGACAGCGGCCCGATGTTGCACGGCGGGCAGGGCAGGTTGGTGCCCAGCGTGGTGGTCCGCCCGTGGGAGGTCACGGTGACGTCGTAGGTCTGGACCCGGTTCCAGTTCGGGTCGCTCAGCGACGAGATCGTGCCGGTGTTGTACAGGAAGATGCCGGGGTTGCGCACCGTGGTGCGGAAGCGGAACCCGTAGGTGATGTCCGCCTGGCCGTCCCCGTTGTTGTCGATGTGGATCTGGTACAGGACGTCGTCGCCGAACTCGTAGAAGTTCGGGCCGCCGGCCGGGAGCTGCAGCGGGATGTAGTTGGCGATCAGCGTGACGGTGCTACCCGCGCTGACGAACGCGTACAGGTCCGTGCTGTCGGCCACCGGGTCCTTGGAGATCTCCGGCGCCTCGCGATGCGATGACATGAATTACCTCACTGGTTCGAACGGGCAGCGGGCCGGGTCAGCCGAGCGCCCGGGCGATCCGGGCGGTCAGCTCCTTGTCCTGCAGCTGGACCTGGCTGGTTCCGTAGAACACCTCGATGTCCCCGGACTTGGTGTCGCGCACGTGCACCACGATGGGACCGGAGGGCAGCGGCTTCACCATGTCGTCGTCGCCAGGTGCCGGGCGGTCGGTGGCCGCCCGGGCCTGGGTCGCGCCCATGGCGGTGACGGCCAGGCCGGCCGCGCCGGCGGTGGCAGCCCCCTGAAGCAGGGAACGCCGGGACAGGCGGCGCGAGCCGGACGATCCAGGTTCGGCCGCGTGCGTTTCGTCCTGACTGGGCATGACGATCCTTTCGAGGGCTCAGAGCCAGCGATGATTACTCAGAGTGTTGAAAGCTGAGCATAACGTCGTCAAGCCCGCGTCCCCGGCTTTTGGGCGGCCGGCGCGGCGGGCGTGTCGCCCCGGGGGCACCACTGCGCCACCCGCAGGCCCGGCCGTGACCATCCGGCCGGGCCTGCGGCGCGGAATGATCGGCTGCGGTCAGCGGTTGGCGCGGGCATGACAACCACGGGCATGACAACCACGGGCATGACAACCATAGGCATCATCGGCAGCGGGATGATCGGCGGCACGGTAGCCCGGCTCAGCGTGGCCGCCGGGCACCGGGTCGTGCTGAGCAACTCCCGCGGCCCGGAGACCCTCGCCGAGCTCGCGGCCGAACTCGGCCCGCTCGCCACCGCCGCCACCGCCGAGCAGGCCGCCGAGGCCGGTGACCTGGTGGTGGTCAGCGTCCCGGTCAAGGCGTTCGGCGAGATCCCGGCCAAGCCGCTGGCGGGCAAGCCCGCCCTCGACACCGGCAACTACTACCCGCAGCGCGACGGGAACATCACCGAGCTCCAGACCGGCGCGCTCACCAGCAGCGCCCTGCTCCAGCGCTACCTGCCGGACGCGCACGTGGTGAAGGTGTTCAACAACATCTTCTTCAGGCACCTGGGTGCCCTGGCCCGGCCGTCCGGTGCCGATGACCGCACCGCGCTGCCCATCGCCGGCGATGACGCCGCCGCCAAGGCAGCCACGACCGCGTTCCTCGACTCGATCGGCTACGACGCCGTCGACGGCGGTTCCCTGGCCGACAGCTGGCGCCAGGAACCCGGCACCCCCGTCTACGGCACCCCTTACGGTCCGTTCTCGGACGAGGCGGGCACCCCCGCCGACGCCGCCCGCATCCGCATCGATCTGATCGGCGCCCACCGTTAGGGCTGCCGCGGGTTCGCCCGGAACGCTGCCTCGCCGGCGGCGCGTTCATGCTGGCCGGCGTCATCCTGGTCCGCGTCGATGAGACCAAGCGCCTCGAGCGCTAGCACGCCTGGTAAGAGGCGTGGTACGTCGACGGAGCCTTCCCGTCGAGGTAACCGTTCCCGTTCGGCACCAGGAACAAGGTGATCGACCACTGGTCGCATGAGCTGTTGTCGGGGCTCTCGGCGGGCTGCTGATGGCTGGTGAACGTGACCGAGGCCGCCTCGCCTCCCGAGCCCGTGCCCGTGATGCTGGTGAGCGTCTCGTCCGAGTCGGTGGTCGAACCGTAGCCGGCATCGAAGGAAGACTGCGGGTACGGCTGCAGCTGCTGGTCGAGCAGGCTGTCGTAGGCCTGGTAGTCGTGCGCGTTGATGGCCGTGAAGTAGCTGTTCAGGAACGCGGTGACCTGCGGTGCGGCGGCGTTGCCGGCCGCGGCGGCGGACACCGCCACGGTGCCGCTGCTCGTGCTCGCCGACGCGCTGGTCGGCGGCGCCGTCGTGGGTGCCGTCGGGCTGGTCGGTGCCGATTGCGTCGCGGAGATGCTCGCGCTCGGCGTGGGCGGGGTGGCTATTGAATTGTGAGAATGATCCGCTACCAGCGCGTATGCGCCGCCTCCGACCGCTAGGAAGGCGATCACGGCCACGGCTATGAAAATGCCCTTGTTCCGCCGGCCGGGCGGGCGGCGAGCGGGCGCAGGACGGCCGGGTCCTGGCTGGCCGGGCCCGCCGTAGCCCGGCTGAGGATAGTCAGGCTGGGGGTAGCCAGGCGGAGGATAGCCAGGCTCGGCGTATCCGGGCTGGGCGTAAGCAGGCAGCTGCGCGGTGGGATCGACGTACGCCGGATCGGGGTGGGCAGGTGCTGCGGGGGTCGGCTCGGCATAAGCGGGCCCGGCCGTCATGGTCTCCCGGAAATTGTCCAGGCCCATGAAGGTGTCACCGAACTCGTCCTGCTCCGGACCGTTGCCTCCGGGACCGCCGTAGGGCGCCTGGCCGGGCGCGCCGCCGTACGGCGCCTGGCCGGGCGCGCCGCCGTACGGTCCGGTGGGCGCCCATGCGTCGGGTGATGGCGCGGACGGACCCGGGCCAGGCGAGTCGTAGCCCTCCGGCCGCGGCTGTTCGGCCATGGCGGTCGGCTCGTACTGCGGCGGATCATGGAACTCCGTGCCGCACCATGTGCAGAATCGTGTCGTGCCGGACCGCTCCCGGCCGCATGACGTGCAGAAGGTCATTCCCGCCCGACTCCATCCCGACTTCTCATAGCGACATTGAAGCCCCTCCCGGGGAGGGCCTCAATGACTCCCGTCGTTATTTCCGCTCCGGATCCTGCCGATCATCGGTCCCGGCTCGGTCCTCCGGACCGCCCTTGACGTCGTGATCCAGCCATGACTCCGGCCCGTGCTCGCCTGGCACCGACCAGGCATCGCCTGGCGTCATCTCGTGGTCCGCGCTGCCCTCCGTCCCCTCCGGCCCGGGGGCCTCGGCTGTGCTCATCCCGGGCACTTCGGGTCCGCTCATCCCGGGCAGTTCCGGTCCGCCCAGGCCCGGCAGTTCCATCCCGCCCAGGCCCGGCACTTCCATCCCGCCCAGACCGGGCAACTCCATGCCGCCCAGACCGGGCAACTCCGTGCCGCCCAGGCCCGGCAACTCCGTGCCGCTTAGACCGGGCAACTCCGTGCCGCCCAGACCGGCCAACGCCGCCCCGGCCACGGCCAGCAGCTCCAGCCCGCCGCCCGTGCCGGGCAGTTCCGGTCCGCTGAGCCCGGGCAGTTCAGGTCCGCTGAGCCCCGGCAGCTCCGTCTCGCCGGCCGGCTCGCCTTGGCCGGCGATGTCGCTGACCTCGTGCCAGATCTCACTCATGTGTGACTTCCTTCCGCATCGGCCGCGACCGCCGCCCCGGCCGCGGGAATGATCCCCAGCCGCGCCGCCACCGCGGCCGGCCAGGCCGGCGAGAACCGCATCGTCCGCACCGCCATCGCGTGCAGGAACAGGCAGTAAGCGGCGTCACTTCGCTCCGGCTCGGCCGCGGGCAGCGCCGGGAACGCGCCCACCTGCGCCCGCAACAGCCCGATCAACCCGCTCCAGCGCCCGGCCAGTTCCGCCGCCGGCAGCCCCTTCACCTCCAGGCCGGCCACCGCGTCCTTGATCCGGTTGACCGTGACCGGATCGCCGACCATGGCCAGCCCGGCCCCGCGGTAGGCGCAGCGCGCCCGGCACGGCTCGCAGGCCCCGAACGGCGCCGCGGACGCGGCCGCCACCGGCCCGGGCGCGGACGGCTGCAGCACCGGCGTCACCGTGATGTGCGAGGCCTCGGCGAACTCGTCGCTGTAGGCCAGGATCTCGCCGGTCTGCAGCCGGGTGGCGAACCGCAGCTGCGACTCGTCCAGCCCCATGGTCTCGCCCAGGAAGCGGCGGTCGTCCTCGGCGGTGAGCCGGTGCATCAGCTTCAGGTTAGTGTTCTTGACCGCGTCCTGGACCAGCTTGGTGGGCAGCTGCTCGGCGATGATCACGCCCTCGCCGTACTTGCGGTTCTCGGCCAGCGTGTTCGCGAACGCCTCGGCCGCCTTCTCCTTGGCCTGGGCGTCCTCGGCCGCCTTGCCGCCCTGCGGCCGGGCCAGCAGCCGGTGCGCTTCTTCCACCAGGGTGACGTGCACCAGGTCCGGCGAGGCCCCGCGCACCGCCTGGTAGTGCTCGGTGACCGCGTTGAGCAGCAGCGCCATCATCAGGGCCTGCTCGTCGCCCGAGCCGAGCGACTTGAGCTCCAGGATCACCGGGTGGTCGAGCAGCCGGGCGATGTCGTTGGGCTGGTCGGTGAGGAACACCGACGCGGTGACGCCCCGGATCAGCTGCTGGGCCCGGCGGATGGACGCCGCCTCGATGTTGGCCCGGACCTCGCCCGCGTAGCCGAGGTCGGCGGTGACCTCCCCCATGGCCCGCATGAACTCCACCGCCGTCGGCCACGACCGAGGACCGGAAGCAGGGGAACCGGAAAAGGAAACACGCTCCGAAGCCAGGAACCCGGTCCGCAGGTAGGTCAGGCTGAGCGCGTCGGAGTAGATCGACGGCAGCGGCTCCCACAGCCCGAACGCCGCCTTGAAGCAGGCCAGCAGGTTGGCCATGTGCTCGCCGACCAGGACGCCCCGCGGCACCTCGAACGGGTTGAACCGCAGCGGCCGCCCGCCCTCGTCGCCGACGGTACAGATCTCCAGCTCGGCGAAGCCCGGCTCGGCGGCCAGCCTGCGGTAGTCGTCGGCATCGGAGTTGACCGGCTCGATGACCAGGAACGGGATCCGGTGATCGAGCCACAGCTGGCGCAGGATCTCCATGGCCGTGGTGGTCTTGCCGCTGCCGGTGCTCCCGGCCAGCAACGCGTGCTTGGTCAGGCTCTGCACCGGCAGCATGACCGGACGGCTGGAACCGGCCACGTGGCCGAGCCTGATGGCGGGCCCGGCGGACCGGACCGCCTCGGAGTGGCCGAACTGCCCGCGCCGGACCCGGAACCCGGGCACGGTCCCGTCCACCGCGATCGGCAGCCGGAACGCGCAGCTGGCGTCCCGGGCGTCGCCGATGACGCTGAGCAGCTGCAGCTGCGGGTCAGGCGGATCCGGCCGCGCCCAGATCTCCTGGCGGCCCGGCAGCAGCCCGAAGTCGATGGCGGCCAGGTTGTAGCCGGCCAGCCCCCGCTCCCGGTCGTTCGCGGGCCGCCGCACCTCGTAAGCGGAGACCGTCCGCTCGCGGTCCAGGTGGCTGCCCTGGCCGGGATCGGCGGGAGAGATGGCCGAGGCCACCGTCTCCACGATGCCGGGCGGCAGCCGCCCGGGCGCCGCGACCTGGATCCGCAGCGCGAACGCCTTATGGCCCAGCCGCCGGGAGAAATCGCGGAACGTCCGCTCGGCGTCCACCGCGAACGCGTCCGGTGCGATCTTCTGGCGGCCGAAGTACAGGCCGCCCTCCCGCTGGTCCTCGCGGGCCAGCCGTCCGTAGAACGTGGCCAGGCTGAGCAGCCGCTGCCCGAACGAGGCCGGCAGCTGGATCGGGAGCACCGCGGCCGACACGACCAGCGGCGTTGAGCTGGACTGCAGCGCCGAGTAGACCCCGGACCAGTCGTTGTCCGACCAGTTGAACGGGACGGCCGAGAAGTAGTACGCCACCTGGGCGTCCGGCCGGGATGGCAGGCCGACCAGCTCGTGGCGAGTGATCACCGCCGAGTCCACCGGCTGATCGGCCGGGAACGGCCGCAGCAGCGCGGCGACCTGGGCCTCGTCCGGGACGAGCGTCCCGGTGACGTGCCGCGGCAGCGCGGCGTGCAGCTGCGTGCTCAGCCGCTCGGCCCGGCCCGCGACCTCGCCTGGGTCCGGGCCCCAGACCCGCCCGAGCAACGCCACCGACACCGGCACCGAATCCCGCGGGTCCACGCTGACGCGCAGGTCGAGGGCGGCGTTCAGGGCGGGATCGGAGAAGCCGTTCAGGAAGCCCTGCTGCTCGCCGAGCGCCTTGGCCAGCCGGTCGGCGCGGGACAGGCCCTGGTACTCCCGCGCCTCGAGCAGGTCCACCGCGGAGTCGACCCGCACCGCGAAGTACGCGTTGGGGACGGGCGCTCCCGCGCCGGGGACCAGACCCGGCGGGGGAGCACTGACCAGGCGGAATGCCCCCATGGCCGTCCGCTATAGGCCGATGTCGGTGACTTGGACCGAGCTCCCGATGATGCCCTGGCCCTGCGGGGCGAGCTGGCCGACCGCGACGTCGATCCCCTCCCTGGCCGTGCTGTGCATGGCCTCGCGCATGGCGCGGGCCGAGTCGTAGCGCAGCGTGCTGTACAGCTCGTTGCCCCGGCCCAGAGCCGACTGCCAGATCCGGGCGATGAGCATGCACAGGGCGCGGAACGGCGACAGCTTCAGCCAGAACGTCCAGCCCACGTACAGGTCCTGGCCCCAGGCGAAGCAGGCGATGAAACCGGTGAACAGGTCGCGGCGCAGCTCCAGGTACTCCCGGCTGCCCTCGCCGGGCAGCCGCAGCCGCCGGACCTGGGCCGAATCCAGCGGGGTCTCGTGGCGGCGCAGGGTCCAGACGATGTGCTCGAAGACGGTAGGCGACGCCGGGGCCTTGCCGTCCACGGTCAGCTTCCACTCCGACATCAGGGCCGGCACGGGCAACAGCCAGAACAGGAAGAACATCGCGATCGAGATCAGGCTCCCGCAGATCCAGTACAGCCGGAAGCTCGTCGAGAGGCCGAGTCCGGCCAGGCCGACGACGGTGAAGAAGATCCCGGCCAGGAATGCGCCTACCGCGTAGATGACCCAGTACGTCAGAAGCCGGGCGAGCACGGCCTTCAGGTACCGGGCATTGGCAATGGGGTCGAATGGCTGCTCGGGTACCTGCTCGTACCGCAGCCGCCCGCCCTGATAGACCGTGTTCGGCCCGGCCTGTCCCAGTCCTGCTTCTGCGGCCAGCGCCGTCTCCACCCGCCCGCTGTTACCGGGCCACAGGGGCGGTTGAGGCTCGGATGACATCCTTGTCCCTGACCCCGGCCGGGACGACCGGACCGGCTCAGGCCCGGGAGCAGGCGCCGGTCCCGGGCCGGTGGACCTGGTCACCGTCGGCGCGGAGAACTCGCTCGTTCTCGCGTCCGGGGCCGGCCGTCCGCAGTTCCCGCAGAACGCGTCGTTGCCGGTAAGCGGCGTACTGCAATACGTGCATGTTCCTGCCATGGCTCTTCTCCCATGAAAAGAAAATAGAATCGGGCAAACAACCTGGTTGCGAGCCAAAATGACAGCCGTCCCCATTGCGAGACCTGCGCAGATGAAGAAACGGTCGATGCAGGCCAGTTAAATTAAGCGCTGAATAAGGGCATGCACGTCTCACGCCGACTCCTCCCCAGACGCGCGGCTCGCGCCACGTGTCCCGTGGCCGAGCATATGCCCTCCTTGTGAATCAGACATAGGGGTCAGAACTGCCGCCAATGTCACGGTTTGGTCACGCCGCGCGGCCGGAAACGGCGCCCAGCCGCCGAGCACCGGTGATCTGGCCAGGTCGGGCCGACGCTACGCTGGATTCCGATATGAGCACCGCAGAGGTTACGGCGAGCCAGGACAGGCGGCCGGACGGCGAGCCGGACGCCGTCATCCATACCGAGGACCTGACCAAGGTCTATCCGGGCACCGACTTCGCCGCGGTGGACAAGCTCAACCTCGACGTACGAACCGGGGAGATCTTCGGCCTCCTCGGCCCGAACGGCGCAGGAAAGACCACCACGGCCGGCATGCTCACCACCCGGGTGGTCCCTACCTCGGGCCGGGCCTTCATCGCCGGCGTCGACGTCGCCGCCCATCCCGCGCTGGCCAAGCAGTTGAGCGGGATCGTCTCCCAGCAGAACACCCTGGACCGCCAGCTCACCGTCTGGGAGAACCTGTACTTCCACGGCCGTCTGTTCGGCATGGGCGCCAAGGCCTCCAGGCAGACCGCCACCGACCTGCTCGAGCAGTTCCAGCTCAGCAGGTGGGCCAAGGCCTCGGTCTACGCCCTGTCCGGCGGCATGGCCCAGCGGCTGATGGTGGCCCGGGCCATCTTCCACCGCCCGAGCGTGCTGTTCCTCGACGAGCCCACCGCGGGCCTGGACCCGCAGAGCCGGGCTGGCCCTGTGGGACCTGCTCGGCGAGCTGCACGGCGAGGGCCAGACCATCCTGCTGACCACGCACTACATGGAGGAGGCCGACCAGCTCTGCCAGCGGGTCGCGATCATGGACCACGGCCGTATCCTGGCCCTGGACACGCCCGCCGCGCTCAAGCAGAGCATCGGGGCCGACACCATCGTCACGATCAGGAGTACGGGCGACCTGGGCCGCCTGGGCGAGCTGCTGGCCAAAGACGTCGAGGGCGTGAGGCGGACAAGAGTGGCCGACGACAAGCTCGAACTGCACATGCAGGGCGCCGATCGGCTCGTCCCGCGGATCGTGCTGGCCGCCGAGAGGGAGGGCTTCGACCTGGTCGACGTGTCCATCGCCGAGCCCACGCTGGAGACCGTGTTCATCAGCCTGACCGGAAGGGAGCTGCGAGAAGAATGACCGCGACCCCGGTAACCGCCCCGGCTCCGGCCCCAGGGGCCCGCCGGATCGGCGGCGGCCCCACCCGCTCGGTGGCCGCGGCCAGCTGGACCGCGCTGGGCGCCCTGATGCTGCGCGACGTGGTGGTGCTGCGCAAGCACCTGTGGGAGTTCGTGCTGCGCACGCTCATCCAGCCGTTCCTGCTCTGCTTCGTTTTCCTGTACGTGTTCCCGAAGATCGGGCAGGGCATCGGCGGGACCGGGCCGGCCGAGCAGTCGGCCTTCGCCACCATCCTGGTCCCGGGCGTGGTCGGCATCTCGATCATGTTCCAGGGCGTGCAGTCGATCGCGCTGGCCATGGCCCAGGAGTTCGGCTTCACCCGCGAGATCGAGGACCGGGTGCAGGCCCCCTGCCCGATCTGGCTGGTCGCGATCGAGAAGGTGCTGTCCGGCGCGGCCCAGGGCGTGCTGTCCGCGGCCATCGTGCTGCCCATCGCCTCGGTCGTGCACGCCCCCGGGGTGCAGGCCCACCTGAGCCTGCACTGGTGGCTGATCGTGACCTTCGTGCCGCTGGCGTGCATCGCCATGGGCGGCCTCGGCCTGGTCCTGGGCACCAGCTTCGAGCCGCGGAACATCGGCCTGATGTTCGGTTTCATCATCCTGCCGATCACGTTCCTGGGCGGCACGTACTACCCGTATAACAAGCTCGCCCCCGTTACCGTGGGCGGCTGGCACTGGCTGCAGACGGTGGTGCTGATCAACCCGCTGATCTACGTGAACGAGGGGATGCGGGCCGTGTTCACCAACGCGCCGCACATGCACCTGTACGTCATCTACCCGGTTGTGGTCGGGTTCGCGGTCGTGTTCCTGGCCGTCGGCCTGCGCAACTTCCGCCGCCGCGTGCTTTCCTGAACCGGCGCCTACTGAACCCGCGGCTAACTCGCCGACCGCGCCGTCGATCCGCTCGCGCAGCAGGTCGGCGTGCCCGTTGTGCCGGGCGTACTCCTCGATCATGTGGGTGAGCACCCAGCGCAGCGACATCCGATGGCGCCCGTCCGATGTCAGCCGCTCGGCGGGCAGGTCCAGATCCGGTGCCGCGGCCACGAACTCGTCGGCGAACGCGACCTCCTCGTGCCACGCCTGCCAGGCCTCGGCGACCAGGGCCGGGTCGGGCCGCACGTTGTCGAAGTCCCCGTCCCGGTCCTCGCGCGATGAGAAGCGGCCCGGCGCGTCCTGCCCGGCCATGATCCGCCGGAACCAGGTGCGCTCGACGTCCGCCATGTGCCGGACGATGCCGAGCAGCGACAGCGACGACGGCTCCACCGACCGCCGGGCCAAGCCCTCAGGGCCCAGCCCCGAGCATTTCAGCTCCAGCGTGCCCCGGTGCCAGCCGAGGAACCCGGTCAGCGTGGCCAGTTCCGAACCCGCCGGCGGCGGCTCGATCCGCGGATCCTTCTCCGGCTCGATGAACATGTCGATCGGCATGCCCGCCATCATCCGCGCCGGGCCCGGGATTTGCCTAACGGTTTTCTGCGCCCGCCGGCGCGGCCTCCACGCTGGCCCGGACCTCGTCCATGTCCAGCTCACTGGCCTTGGTGATCAGCTCCTCAAGCGCGGCCTCGGGCAGCGCGCCGGGCTGCGCGAACAGGATGATGCTGTCCCTGATGATCATCAGCGTCGGGATGGACGCGATCTTGAACGTGGCGGCCAGCTCCTGCTGCGCCTCGGTGTCGACCTTGCCGAACACCGCGTCCGGGTGCTTCTCGGAAGCCTTCTCGAAGATCGGCCCGAACATCCGGCACGGCCCGCACCAGTACGCCCAGAAGTCGACGAGAACCAGGCCGCCGCCGCTCACCGTCGCGTTGAAGTTCTCGGCCGTAAGCTCGACCGTCGCCATGTTCCTGCCTCCTCGTCGTAATACCCGTAGGGGTACCGACAACGGGCGCGCTCTCAAAATTCCTTATTCCCCGAACGGTCCGTGGTGCCTGCAGCAACCGACCCCCGGCCCGATCCATTCCGGTCCACCGCTCAGGCCAGGGACAGGAACAGCCTCTCCAGCTGGGCCCGGTCGGCGGCCGCGTCCGGCCGTCCCGCCTGCTCGTCCTGCAGGCACTGGCCCAGCCCGCTGGCGATGATCCTGAACCCGGCCCGGTCCAGGGCCCGCGCCGCCGCGGCCAGCTGCGTCACCACGTCCCGGCAGTCCCGGCCGTCCTCGAGCATCCGGACCACGCCGCCGATCTGCCCCTGCGCGCGCCGCAGCCGCCGGACCACGTCCGCGCGCTCCTCGTTCTCCATGTTCACGTCCGGCATCCTATACCCCGCCGGGTATGCGACTGCGCGGGTGCCGGTCAATGAAATCAGCGGTGTACAGCGGGCCGGCGATCAGCGATCATGCATCTCGTGACGGACCCGGCCCGCACCACCGTGCTGGTGCTCGGCGGCGGCCCGGCCGGCCTGGCCGCCGCGGCCGAACTAGCCCAGCACGGCGTCGGCTGCCTGCTCATCGAGCCCCGGGCCGAGGTCTCGCACCGCAGGCCGCGAGCCAAGACCACCAGCATCAGGACCATGGAGCACCTGCGCCGCTGGGGCCTGGCCGGCCCGCTGCGCGCGGCCGCGCCGCTGCCGGTGGCCTGGTCCCAGCGCGTCACGTTCTGCGAGTCGCTGTCCGGCCGCCGCATCACCGACTTCGACGGCGCGTTCGGCCTGACCACCGGGCGTGATGACCGGTTCGCCGAGCCCGGCCAGCAGGTCCCGCAGCCGGTCGTCGAGGAGGTCCTGCGCGGCCACCTGCGCCGCCAGCCCGGCGTCGAGCTGCGCTTCGGTCACGCCGCCACCGCGCTGGCCCAGGACGAGGATGGCGTCACCGTGGACCTCACCGACCAGGCGGGCGCCGGCTACCAGATCCGGGCCCGGTACGTACTGGGCTGCGACGGCGCGGCCGGGGTGACCAGGGACCAGACCGGGGCCCGGTACGCCGGCTATGCCGATCCCCGGCCGAACTTCAACCTGGTATTCCGCGCCCCCGCCCTGGACACCCGCCTCGGCCCGGCGGTCCAGTACTGGGTCGTCGGCGCGGCGATCAACGGCCTGATCGGCCGGCTCGACCTGGCCGGCACCTGGTGGGCCATCACGCCCGGCATCGAGGCCGCCTACGGCACCGCGCACCTGCCCGAGCTGATCGCCGGCCTGGCCGGCCGCCCGGTTGACTACCGGCTGGTGGCCACCGACCCGTGGACGGCCCGGATGCTGGTCGCGGACGCCTTCGCCGACCGCCGGGTGTTCCTGGTCGGCGAGAGCGCCCACGTGAACCCGCCCTGGGGCGGGCACGGGTTCAACACCTGCGTCGGCGACGCGGTCAACATCGCCTGGAAGATCGCCGCCGTCGAGGGCGGCTGGGCCCCGCCCGAGCTGCTGGCCAGCTACGAACCCGAGCGGCGCGCCGTGGCCGAGCAGACCGTGGCCAGCGCGGAGTCCAACATGGCGGCCGGGGCCAACGTGCTGCCCCGCGATGCGGCCGCCATCCAGCGGGCCAAGGCGTCCGAGTTCTACAGCCTGGGCCTGGTCCTGGGCTACTCCTACGCCGGCTCCCCGGTGGTCCAGCCCGGCGCCGCACCCGCCCGGCTGAGCGCCGGCGACGTGACCAGCTACACCCCCTCGGCCGAGCCCGGCGCGCGGCTGCCGCACCACTGGCTGCCGGACGGCTCCTCCCTGTACGACCGGCTGGGCCGCGGGTTCACCCTGCTCGGCCCGCCCGGATCCGCCGCCGTCGCGGACCTGGCCGCCCGGGCCGCCCGCCGGCGCATCCCGCTCACCGTCACCCAAGCCCCGCCGGACTACCCGTGGCGCGAGGAGTTCCTGCTCGTCCGCCCCGACCAGCACATCGCCTGGCGCGCCGCCGATCCGGCCGGCCTGGACATCGAGACCGCCGCCGGATTCAACCTGACCACCAACCGAACTCGCTAACCGGGCCGAAGCCCAGGAGTCATATGCGTCTCGCCGTCATTAACCAGCGCCTAGCCTCATCCAGCCCGCGGGTGCCGTCGACGTGCATACGGCCAGCGGCGGCCGGTTCGGGCCCGGCCCGGGCTACGACCGGCGGGACGAGTTCACCGCCTGGGCCGCGCCGGCCGACCTGGGCGCTCCGGTGTCGTTCCTGGTACCTGAAGGACCCGGCCGGGAACTTCTCCGAGTACTACTCCGACATGGACTGCATCATCGACGACCAGCTGTGGACGCCGGAGGACCTGGAGGGGGCCCGCGGCCTGTTCTCCTGGGGACCGCCGCCCCCGCCCTCGTTCCTGCACCCCGAGGACCTGGCGGCCATGATGACCGGAGCCCATTCGGCCCGCTGATCCTCGTCTGCAGGCCACACCCCTTCCTGGCCGGCCCCCGCCCCTGCCATACGATCGCCGGGTGAATGGTGCGCAGTCCCTTATGGCCAGCCTCACCCGAGCGGGCCTTGACGTCTGCTTCATGAACCCGGGTACGTCGGAGATGCACTTCGTGGCCGCCCTGGACTCGGTCCCGGCCATGCGCGGCGTCCTGGCCCTGTTCGAGGGCGTGGCCACCGGCGCCGCCGACGGCTACGCCCGGATGGCCGGGCGGCCCGCGGCGGTGCTGCTGCACCTGGGACCCGGGCTGGCCAACGGCCTGGCCAACCTGCACAACGCCCGCCGGGCCGGCACCCCGGTACTGGTCATCGTGGGCGGGCACGCCACCGGCCACGTCCGTTACGACGCGCCGTTGCAGTCCGACATCGAGGCCCTGGCCCGCACCGTGTCCGGCTGGGTGCGCACCTCGGGCACCACCCGAGACCTGGCCCCGGACGCCATGCAGGCGCTGGCCGCGGCCCGCCGCGGCCAGGTCGCCACCCTGGTGCTGCCCGCCGACGTGTCCTGGAGCGAGGGCGGCGCGCTGGCTCCGGCCGCCCCGCTGGCCCGGCCGGAGCCCGTCGGCGACGGGCAGGTTCCCGCCGCCGCTCGCCTGCTGGGCGGCGGCGAGCCGGCGCTGCTCCTGCTGGGCGGCACCGCGCTGACCGAACGCGGCCTGCGCGCGGCCAGCCGGATCAGCGCCGCGACCGGGGCCCGGCTGCTGGCCGAGACGTTCCCGGCCCGGATGGAGCAGGGCGCCGGGGTGCCGGCCGTCGACCGGCTGGCCTACCTGGCCGAGGCGGCCGAGGCCCAGCTGGCCGGGACGCGCCAGCTCATCCTGGCCGGCGCCCGGTCGCCGGTGTCGTTCTTCGCCTACCCGGGCCGGTCCAGCGACCTGGTGCCGGACGGCTGCGCGGTAACCCGGCTGGCCGACCCGGGCCAGGACGCCGGGGCCGCGCTCGAGTCGCTCGCCGGCCAGGTCGCCGCCGGCACCGAACCGGACCTGGCCCGCCCGGCGGTGCCCGACCCGCAGCCGGGCCCGCTGAACGCGATCAGCCTGGCCAGCACGGTGGCCCGGTCGCTGCCCGAGCGCGCGATCGTCGCCGACGAGGCCAACACCACCGGGTTCGCGCTGCCCAAGGCCCTGGCCGGCGCGGCCCGGCACACCCTGCTGACCCTGACCGGAGGCTCGATCGGGCAGGGGCTGCCGGTGGCCACCGGCGCGGCAGTGGCCGCCCCGGACCGGCCGGTGGTGTGCCTGGAGGCCGACGGCAGCGCGCTGTACACGATCCAGGCGCTCTGGACCCAGGCCCGCGAGCGGCTCGACGTCACCACGGTGCTGATCAACAACGCCGCCTACGCCGTGTTGCGGATGGAACTGGCCCGCACCGCGGCCGGGCAGGCGGGGCAGCGCGCCGCGCGGATGCTCGACCTGTCCGATCCCACGCCGGACTTCACCGCGATCAGCACCGGGCTGGGCGTGCCCGCGGTCCGCGTCACCACGGCCGAAGACCTCGACCAGGCCCTGCGCCGGGCCTACTCAGAACCCGGGCCGCACCTGATCGAGGCCGTCGTGCCCCCGGTGGTGCCGCCCCCGGGCAGTGCCTGGTAGCTGGGCCTGGTAGCTGGGCCTGGTAGCTGGGCCTGGTAGCTGGCCTGGTAGCTCAGGCCTGGCTGAGCAGGGCGGTGAGCTCGGCGTCGAAGTCGACGAAGTCGCTCTCCTCGCCGACCGGGACGATCCGGTAGGTGCGCTGCAGGAACCGGGCGATGTCCTCGGCCGGCGCCTCGAACTGCGCGTGCCCGAACGGCGAGGTCATCGAGATGTTCATGATCACAGGCCCGGCCGCGTCCCCGTCGCTGTCGTCCGATGCCGCTGATGGCCAGGCCTGCACGTCGCCGATACCCTCGCGAGAGTGCAGGGCGGCCGCGAGCAGGTCGCGGGCGAGGGTCCACTCCACCGGCTCACCGGTCCCGACGTGAAACGCGATCTTGATCGCGTACGGGTCTTGGCTGGTGTAGTGCAGGCTGGCCATCAGCGGCACGATGGTGCGCTCCGGCCCGATCAGGCCCAGGCTCAGCTCCGCGTTGACTGCGGTACGGCTGCTGTTCATTGACTCCACCCAGTTCGCCTGACGGCCCAGAAGCGTTAGCTTCTCTCGTGTATCGCTAAAGGTCCCCTGCTGCAGTAGCCACCGGGGTTTCCGGCCGGGTGCAGAATGGTTGCAAACGATTGTCCGCCGGCTCCGTCCCTTCGCGAAGGAGTTTCCGATGATAAGTCAGCAGGCGGCGTTCGGTGACTACCAGCTCGAGATCTACGGGGCCGGCCTGCAGGGGGTGCTGCCGAAGTTCCCGATGGCGTTCGCTGAGCTCGAGGCCCGGGCCGCGCAGGCGCTGCCGCCCTCGGTGCTGTCCTACGTCGCGGGCGGCGCGGGCGGCGAGCACACCCAGCGGGCCAACGTCAGCGCATTCCGCCGCTGGGGCCTGATGCCGCGGATGTTCGTCGGCGCGACCCGGCGTGACCTGTCGGTCGAGCTGTTCGGGATGCGGCTTCCCTCGCCGGTCTTCATGGCGCCCATCGGCGTGATCGGCCTGTGCGCCCAGGACGGTCACGGCGACCTGGCCACCGCCGCCGCGGCGGCCCGCACCGGCGTCCCGATGATCGTCTCGACGCTGTGCAACGACCCCATGGAAGACGTCGCCGCCCAGTTCGGCGGCACTGCCGGCTTCTTCCAGCTCTACACGCCGACCGACCGCGACCTGGCCGCCAGCCTGGTATCCCGGGCCGAGGCCGCGGGCTTCAAGGGCATCGTGGTCACCCTCGACACCTGGCTGACCGGCTGGCGCCCCCGCGACCTGGGCGCCAGCAACTTCCCGCAGCTACGCGGCCACTGCCTGGCCAACTACACCTCCGACCCGGTGTTCCGCGCGCTGGTCGGCCCGGCCGCGGGCACTGACCTGGCCAACACCGTCGGGCACTGGGCCCGGCTGTTCGGCAACCCGCTCACCTGGGACGACCTGCCCTGGCTGCGTTCGCTGACCACGCTGCCGCTGCTGGTCAAGGGCATCTGTCACCCCGACGACGTGCGCCGGGCCAGGGACGGCGGCGTGGACGGGATCTACTGCTCGAACCACGGCGGCCGCCAGGCCGACGGCGGGCTGCCCGCCCTGGACTGCCTGCCCGGCGTGGTCGAGGCCGCCGACGGCCTGCCGGTGCTGTTCGACTCGGGCATCCGGTCCGGTTCGGACGTGATCAAGGCCCTGGCCCTGGGCGCCACCGCGGTCGGCATCGGCCGCCCGTACGCCTACGGCCTGGCCATCGGCGGCACCGACGGCATCGTCCACGTCCTGCGCAGCATCCTGGCCGAAGCCGACCTGATCATGGCCGTGGACGGCTACCCCACCCTGGCCGACCTCACCCCCGATACCCTCCGTCGCACCTGCGACCACGATTAACAACAACTTCCCGATCCAGCACCCTTCCCGCCTCCACGCCCGCCTCGGGCGCAGCTGGTGGACACCGGTATCCTCTCCCAGGTGAGCAGGGTCTCGATCGTGGGGGTTCCGAGCAGCGCCGCCAGCTATGCGGCGGGCCAGGATCTCGCGCCTGCGGCATTGCGCTCAGCCGGCTTGCTCGAACGGCTCGCGGGAGCAGGGCTGGAGGTCCATGACGACGGGGACCTGCCGCATCAGGTATGGAGCCCTGACCGGGATCACCCGCTGGCCCAGAACGTCGACCAGGCGACTGCGTCGCTGCGGCAGCTGGCCGGCCGGCTCGAGCCGCTGCTGGCGCGCGGCGACCTTGCTCTCGTGCTCGGCGGCAACTGCACGATCGTGCTCGCGGTGATGGCGGCTCTGCGGCGCCTAGGTACCGGCGCTCCCGGGTTGCTGTATGCCGACCGCCATTACGACCTCAACACCCCGGAAACCACCACGGACGGGGCCCTGGACTGGATGGGGCTAGCGCACGCGCTGGCCCTGCCCGGCTGCGTGGACACCGTCGCCGACGCGTTCGGGCCCCGGCCGCTGCTGGCGGCGTACCAGGTGGCATGGCTCGGGGTGGAGCCACGCGTGACAACCGACTGGGAACGCCAGCAGGCTGCCCGGCTCGGCTTGCACATGACCACCAGCGAGGCACTCGTCGCCGACCCAGCCGGTGCCGCCCGGGCTGCACTTGACCATCTCCCGCCTGGTCCGCTTGCCCTTCACATCGACGTTGACGTCCTCGACTTCATCGACGCCCCGCTGGCGGAGAATACCGACTGCCGCAACACCGGACCCACCCTCGACCAGGCCACCGAGGCGCTCGAGCTGGCCGCGGGAGATCCCCGGGTGCGGGCGCTGTCGATCGGAGAACTCAACCCGACCCGATGCGCCGGCGACCCTGATGCCCTGCCCCGCTTCGTGGGCAGCATCGCCCGCATCCTCGCCGCCACGATTCATTAGGCCAAAGCTGGCCGACGTTACCGATGCGGCATTAGTTCCGCTTGAGGCTGCCGATGCTGAGCGACCCGCCGGACGGGGCCCGGCCCTCCTCCTCGCGGACGTACTCCTCCGGATCCTTGTCCACCGGCTGGACGCCGGTGTAGTTCCTGGCCTGGTAGGCGGCGAAGGCCACGGCCAGGTCATGCCGGCGCTGCAGGCTGGCCAGGCGGCGGAAGTCGGTCAGCCCCTCCCGTTCTTCCTCGGCCATGTGGTCGCTATTGGCCAGGTTCGCCGCGGCCACAGCGGCGTACCACTGGTCGGTGCCGACCTGATGCCGCGCCACCTCCGCGACCGCGTCCCTGATGTCGTTGTGGTCTGCGATGGCGTCGACCGTCTCGGCCTCCACGCCCGCCGTCCGGTGTGCCGCCAGCCCGACCTGCAGCAACGCGGGATAGAAGGTCTCCTCCTCGGCCGCCGCATGCAGCTCGAGGAACGTCGCCAGGCGTCCCCACAAGGCTTCCAGCGCCCCGGTGTTCGCCCGGTCGATCTGCTCCAAGATCGCGAACAGCCGACGCTGCTCATGATGGTCGTCAAGGATCAGCTCGGTGATGTCCACAGTGCCTCCCTCAGCTGCCGACGATAGCGGACGCCCAACTCGCTCAGCCCTGGACGTTCAGCTTCGCGATGGGATCGGTAGGCATGGCCATCGCCTCCAGCAGCCCCAGCAGCTCATCCCGCTCCGCCGCCGTCACCGGCACCTGATGCGCCGCCAGCGACGCCGCCAACTCGATGGTGAGCTCCCCGTACTCACCGCCCCCGCGGAAGCGCTGGATGCTCCACAGAGTGTCTGCGGTAACGCGGTCGGCGTAACGCTCCGGGAGCGTCTCGGCTATCGCGCTGATCTCGCCTTCAGTCATGATTTCTCTTCCGGGGGATTCCGTATGACGCCAGGACCGCCCTCTTCCGGCCATGCTGTCCATACTTCTCCAGTACGCAGCACCACCACCGAGACTTCTACACCGTCTCGCGTACCGCCGCAAACCCACCGGTCATTCCAATGTTGATGGACGGGTTGCGAATCTGGACGCCGGACCACGTCCAGGATGTGATTCATGATCTTCGTGTCGTCCCAACCTTGAGGAAACTCGGTCTTCCCCGGCTTGCCTACCCCATGCCGGTGCCCGCCGCTTCCCTTCGCCTCTCCGTCGAGTATGTGCTTCGTCCGTTCGGGAGTGACCCGGACCGCATCCAACCGCGGCCGATCCTCGGCAGGTACCGCGTCCCAGCCGGAACGGCCCGTCCGGCGGTCGCTGTCAGCGGCATGGAGCACCTCGTAGTACTCCAGCCGGGACCGCCACTCGGCCTTGGTCGCAGCCGAATCAGCGTCCGATCCGCCCCGGTGCACGCGCCGCTCAAGCGGAGCATCATTCGCTCCGTCGTCGTACGGCCGGTCTAGCGCCATCGGCTTTCGGGATCGCTTGTCACGATACGCATCTCAGAAGTGACTATATGTCGATATTGCGTCGCCTCGCGATCGCGACGTTCGCTCGAACCGAGTCCTTTCTTCGTACATGCCTTGACAGTTATATTTCTTAATGGTTATATTAGCTGCATGTTCGAGGTCCTGGTGGAGCCCCACCGGCGCCGTATTCTCGATCTCCTGCGCGAGGGGGACCGGACGGTCGGTGATCTGGTATCGGCCCTCGACCTCAGCCAGCCGGGCGTCTCGAAGCATCTCCGGGTGCTGCGTGAGGCGGGACTGGTCGAGGTGCATGCCGATGCCCAGCGGCGCCGGTACCGGCTTCGCACCGAGCCGCTACGGGAGATCGATGACTGGCTGGCCCCTTACCGGGCCGCCTGGGCCGACCGGCTCGACACGCTGGAAGCCCACCTCGACGACATGACCGAATGAGGAGCGCACATGGATGACGCGAATCTCGGCACGCTGACCCGCCAGGGCGGCCAGTGGACGCTCACGTTCACCCGTTCGCTGAAGCATTCCCGGGAGAAGGTCTGGCGGGCGGTGACCGAGCCGGAGCACCTGGCGGTCTGGTTCCCGCACGAGATCGTCGGCGAGCGCCGGCCCGGCGCGCCACTGAAGTTCCTGCACCCGAAGGGCGACGCCTTCGACGGCCAGATGCGGGTGTTCGACCCGCCCTCGGTGATCGAGTTCACCTGGGGCCCTGACCTGCTGCGGATCGAGCTTCAGGCGGACGGCGAGGGAACCCTGCTCACGCTCACCGACACCTTCGACGAGCTGGGCAAGGCCGCCCGCGACGCAGCAGGCTGGCACGAGTGCCTCAACCGCCTGGTCAGCGACCTCGACGGCGAATCAGTTTCTGCGTGGGGCAGCAACTGGCGCCAGCTGAACGGGACCTACCAGGAGCGCTTCGGGCCCGAGGCTTCGGTCCTGGGTCCGCCCGCCGGTTACGACGAGCACGTCAGCAGCCAGGCCTAGAGCCCCGATACCGGTGATCGGCGTGCTCTCGGCGTCCGTCACGGCTCAAGTCTCCCCACCCACCGCTCACCCCGATCCCGCCGTCGGCGTATTTGCACGCCAGCCGGCTGAGCGGAGGATCGTGGATTGAGGCCGCAGGCAACCGATCAGGGGGGCCCGGAGTGTAGTGGGCATGAGACCAGGCGCCGGGCGGTACAGCCCGGACGATACGGCAGGTGGCCCATCGTCATCGGCGGGACCTGGCTTCGCCGAGGCGTACCGGGTGCACCGTCCCGGACTGGTCAAGCTGGCCGCGTTCATCCTCGGTGACCAGGCCACCGGGGAAGACGTCGTGCAGGACGTCTTCATTCGGCTGCATCAGCGCTGGGACATGCTCGCCGATCCGGGTGATCCGCTGCCTTACCTGCGGACGTCGGTGGTCAACGGCTGCCGCACGGCGATCAGGCGGCGCGGCCGGGCCCAGCGGCACGCCGGCCATGACTCACCGAGCCCGCCGCTGTCCGCCGAGGAGGCCGTGCTGCTGTCCGAGGACCGGCAGCAGGTGCTGGCCGCGCTGGCCAGGCTCTCCCGTCGGCGGCGGGAGGTGCTGGTGCTCCGGTTCTACCTCGAGCTGTCGGAGGCGGAGATCGCCGCCACGCTCGGCATCAGCTCCGGGACCGTCAAGTCGACCGCGGCCCGCGGGCTCGCGGCCCTGGCTCGGGCACTAAGGGAGACCCGATGATTCCGCAGGAAGAGCTGACCGCGACCGCGGACCGGCTGACCGACGCGCTCGCCGCCGCGGCCGCGATCATGCCCCCGGATGAGACCAGCGCGCTCAGCAGCCAGGTGCCCGGCCGACTCGCGTCGCCGGCTCCGAGGCCGGTCCGGCACCGGATGGGCCGCCTGCGCGCCTGGCTGGTTCCCATCGTGGCCGCAGCCGGCGTCACCGCGATCATCCTGACCGCCGTGAGCCTGGCCGGTAACCCGGGTACGGGCCTGACTCCGCGGACGGGGGGCCCGGCTCCGGGGACGGGGGGCCCGGCTCAGGCCCCGGCCAGCGCCGGGTCCGATATCACCTCCCTAGCCGGGGTGCCGTCCGACTCGGGGACGCAGACGTCGCCGCCGCCGTTCTACGTGACCATCGTGAGCGCGGGGCTCAGCCGAGAAGGCATCGCACTGACGACGGCACAGGTCCGCCGGACGAGCGACGGCCAGGTCACCGGGACCTGGCCCGCGCCCGCTGGCTGGGTCCTGGCGCGGAACATCTCGGTCACCGCTGATGACCGCACCTTCACCGTCGCGGCCGAGACGCAAGAGGCGTGCGGGCTTGCGACTACGATCGCGACACAGACGCGGTTCTACCAGTTCAGCGTGACCAGTACCGGGCAGATCACCGGCCCGCGGGCGGTAGGCAAAACCGTCACCGGCGAGCCGGTCAGCGAGTTCGCCGCGTCACCAGATGGCGCCGAGGTCGGCTACGCGCAGCAGGGCTGCGCCGAGCCGCTCTCGGCGGCCTCGTACGCGGGCGTCATCAACGTCATGAACGTGACCAGCGGTGCCGTCCGCAGCTGGCACAACACCGTGTCCGCCGCCACCCCGGCCCGGGTCACGACCCAGATCGAGGCGATGTCCTGGACGGCCGACGGCCGCACCCTGGTCGCCGACTACCTATGGGAACCGCAGGAAGGATCTCCCGACCTGGCTGTCCTTGGCCTGGACGCGACCAGCACGGGCGGTTCACTGCAAGCTCACAGCCGCCTGCTGTTCAGCCAGGACGCCCGCTGTACCGTCTGCGTGTACACCGCGCTCATCAGTTCCGACGGATCCACCCTGACCGCGGCAGCGGAGACTGCTGTGCCCCCGCTCCCGAGCCATCCCGGAGAGCCCTGGTACCGCCTGCTGGTGCTGCGGCTCTCCGTGGCCACCGGGCAGCCCAGCGACATCTTGTACCGCTCGGCCCCCTCGGTCGGCACATACGAGGGGCTTGTTCCCACGCTTTCCACCGATGGCCCGGTACTGCACTGGTTGCTCTGGAACGATCCGGAGCAGTATGGCTGGATCTCGGGCGGCAAGCAGGTCCCGCTCCCGAAGGCACCGTCGGGGGTGCTGGCGATTAGCTGGTGACCTCGGCGCTGGCCAACCCGGCATATCGGGCGGGCCGCGCCTGGTGACTGAAAGACCCAGGCTGGGCGGCGGCGGGCTAGGATTCGAGTGGAGTCGCTTCAGCGCGGGTAGCCCCGGGAGGCCCGGAGTGTTATCTGGTCCGGGACCGCCTGCGTTGCCGACGGTCACGGGCCCGCTGGCTCAGCGTGGTCTTCGCGTTGAACGCGGCCAGCATGGCATGGTCGGCGCGGGACCCGAGGCCCGGCAGCAGGCCGATCTGGCGGGCGAAGGTGGCCCCGTCGTAGTAGATGGTGTTGTGCTGGACGAGCCCGTCCGCGACCTCCATCACGTCGACCCCGCGGATTTCGACCCGCCGGCCGGTCGGTTCGATGCCCTGGAACGGGCCGCCGGTGAACGTGCCAGCCGCGTGCCACTGGACGACCGCTGTGGAGCCGTCGGCCACGATCCTGTCGACGGTCATGGTGAAGTCGGGGAAAGCGGCGAACAGCTCCCGGAAGAAGGCCCGGACGGCGTCGTGCCCGCGGATCTCGCCGACCGCGACGAAGTCGTCGACATACCCCGGCGCCCCGGTGGCCACGATGCCGTCGGGATCTTTCCTGCTGACGGCGTCGAAGGCCGCGCGGGCCACGTCAGCCGGAGTACGTGTGGCATCGGAGCTCATAGCTCTCCCTTCCCTACCGGCCAGGCCCCGCTCGGCGGAGCCCGCTACCGACCATCATCCCCGTCTAGATCGTGACTGCGGAAGCCCTCGGCTCGCCCCGATCCCCGGCGAACACGCGGGATTCGCTCGATGCCGGCGGCGCGGTCAGAGCCTGCCCGCAAGGTGACGCTGGATGGTGGGGGCGATGTAGCAGACTACCTGGTCGTGGTCGAGTTCGGCGAGGGCGCCGACCCGCCAGACATGGCTACTTCGGCATGACCCAACTGGAGGCGGCCGTCGAGCAGCCGTCGGCTTGATCCTGCCCGCACTCTCGCTCAGCGACCCCGAACCGTAACTCTGCCGGTAGCGAAATCCGGGCGCGCTTTCCACTGCCGGTTCTTACGCTCAATTCATGGCCGAGCGCGCGAAAGTCCTCCCGTTGCGGCGACAGCCCCCGGCACAGCCGCAGCCCCGGGAACCACGGGCCCGGGAGCCACGGGCCCAGGAACCACTGTGGCGGGAGGTACTCGGCCAGCGCCTAAGGGCCCTCCGCCAGGACCAGGACCAGACGCTCTCGGAGACGGCGGGCCGGGCCGGGATCTCACCGCAGTACCTGTCCGAGATCGAGCGCGGCCGCAAGGAACCCTCGAGCGAGATGATCGCGGCCCTGGCCGGCGCCCTGGGCACCTCGCTCACCGGCCTGACCGAACAGGTCGCCACCGACCTGCGCCGTCAGCAAGCCACGGTCCCGGCCTCCTCCCGGGCCTCCGGCCCGGTCCTGCTCGCCCTGGCCGCCTGAGCCAGGCGGCCCGCGCCGGCCGAGCCACGCAGCCCGCGCCCGCTGAGCCTCAGCGAGCGGGCCGCAAGCGATCACGCGGCCGACGATCCCGCCTCGGCGTCGTCTCGCATCCGCTGGCCGAGCACCTGGTCGACGATCCCGTACTCCTGCGCCGCCTGCGCCGTCAGCACCCGGTCCCGGTCGGTGTCCGCGCGCAGCGTCTGCACCGTCTGGCCGGTGTGGCGCGACAGGATCGCCTCGATCTCGGCCCGCATCCGGACCAGCTCGTCCGCCTGCAGGATCAGGTCGGGGATCGGCCCCTGGCCGCGGCCCGCGGGCTGGTGCAGCACCACCCGCGCATGCGGCAGCAGGGCGCGCCGCCCGGGCGCGCCGGCCGCGAGCAGCACGGCGCCGACGCCGATGGCCTGGCCCACGCAGGTGGTGGCGACCGAGGCGTCGATGTACTGCATGGTGTCGTAGACGGCCAGCATCGAGGGCAGGTCGCCGCCCTCGCAGTTGATGTACAGGTTGATCTCCTGCTCCGCGCTCTCCGCCTCCAGGTGCAGCAGCTGAGCGATGAGCGCGTTGGCCACGCCGGGGTCGATCGCGGTGCCGAGGTACACGATCCGCTCGGTGAGCAGGTGTGAGTACACGTCCATGATCCGGTCGCCCCGCGGGTGCTGGGCGATGACGTTCGGGATGGTGTAGCTGCTCATGATGGCCCTCCCTGCAGCCCGATCCGGTGCCTTCTGGCCGGCATGACCTGGCCGAACGTCCCCACGATCTCGTCGATGAACCCGTACTCCCTGGCCTGGGCGGCCGTGTACCAGTGGTCGTGCAGCGAATCGGCGAAGATCTGCTCGACCGGCTGGCCGGTGTCCTCGGCGATGAGCCCGAGCACGGTGTCCACCGTGTGCCGCAGGTCATCGGCCTGGACCTCGATGTCCACCGCGCTGCCGCCGATGCCCGATGAGCCGCGGTGCATGAGGATGCGGGCGTGCGGCAGCGCGAACCGCTTGCCCTTGGTACCCGCCGAGAGCAGGAACTGCCCGGCGCTGCAGGCCAGCCCGAGGGCCAGCGTGGAGATCTCGCACGGCACCAGCCGCATGATGTCGCGGATGGCCAGCATGGACGGCACCGACCCGCCGGGGGAGTTGATCCACAGGGCGACGTCGGAGGTGGGGTCCTCGGCGGCCAGCGCCAGCAGCTGCGTAGCCAGCAGCGTGCCGTTGTCGTCGTCGAGCACCCCGTCGAGCACGAGGATCCGCTGGTGCAGCAGCTGCTCCCGGACCCGCTCGCTGAACAGGGGAACCTTGTCGTCGTGTGCCATGCCTCCAGCCTGCGGCACACCCGCCTGCCGGGGCTTCATACGCTGCTGTGAGCAGATCTGCCCACAGCAGCGCTAGAAGTAGGTGGCCACGGTCTCGGTCACGTTGTAGTCGTCGTCCACCAGGTACAGCACGCGCCACTTGTCGAAGGTGGTGCAGGGATGCGACGGGCCCAGCGCCACCAGGTCGCCGACTGACACGCCGTGGCCCGTCGGCACGGTCATGTGCGCGTGCTGGTCGCTGACCGCGGTCATCTGCCAGCCCGCCTCGCGCAGCGAGCGGCCCACCGGCGAGCCGCGCCGGACGTGGGTCAGCGCGACCGGATTCCCGGCGTCCTGGCCGAAGTCCCGCCGTCCGGCCGACAGGATCACCCGGTCCGGCTCCGGCATCGACAGCACCTGGGTCCACACCTCCAGCGCCGGCTCGAGGTCCGGCTCGGCCGAGCCGCTGCGCTGGTGCAGGTCGGCCAGCAGCCCGTCGTAGAGCACCCAGTCCTGGGTCAGGTAACAGCCGCTGCGCAGAACCACCCGCGCGGGCCTGGACAGCCGCGCCGCCGACAGCTCCTCGATGACGAGGTCGTAGAACGCGCTCCCGCCCGCCGACAGCAGCACTTCACCCGGCGAGCCGCTCGAGCCCGCCGAGCTGACCGAGCTGGCCGAGCTGTCCGAGAACAGCCCCCGGCCATCCAGCGCCTCGGCGATGGAGACCAGGAACCGCAAGAACTCCCGCGCATCAGCCGAACGCCGCCCGGCCTCCCGGAACTGCAGCAGCCCCTCGAACCCCTCCACTCCCACCAGTGCCAGCTGCGAACCCGCGGCCCGCGCCGCCTCCGCGACCGAGACCGCCGTCTCCACGTCGCGCACCCCGCACCGGCCGCCCGCCAGCCCGCCCTCGACCAGCACGTTGACCCGCCGCCCCGGATCAGCCGCCGCCACCCGCGAAGCCAGCAGCTCCACCCCCGCCACCGAGTCGACCAGGCAGTAGAACTCGAACCCCGGATCCCGCCGCAGCTCGCCACAGACGTACCGGATATCCGCCGCCCCGACCAGCTGGTTCGCGTAGAAGATGCGCTGCACCCCGTGCCGCCGCCCCACCTCGACTTGGGCACAGGTGGCGAAGGTCAGCCCCCAGCAGCCCGCCGTCAGCTGGCGGCGGAACAGGGCCGGCGTCATCGAGGTCTTAGCGTGCGGGCACAGCAGCACCCCGCTCGCGTCGCTGAACTCCTGGAACCGCGCGATGTTCCGCTCCAGCGCGCCGCCGCGCAGCACGCACAGCGGCAGTGGCAGGTCCTCGCGCAGCACGTTCCAGCCCAAGGCAGCGCCCGCCGGCGCAATCATGTCCATCCGCCCAGCATGGGGCATCGGCGAACCGCCCGCGGCGCCGAACTCACGTGGCGCTCGTCAGGTCGGCCAGCTGCGAACTGGCCGACTGCCGGGACCGGGCCACGAACGTGGACGCGAACCCGAGCACCAGCACGCCCAGGGCAAACCACGGCGCCAGGATGGTCGGGCTGGTCACCTTGTAGAACGACCCGAGGATGGCCGCGCAGCCGGGCGAAGTCGCCGTACGGGACGCCCCGCGCCCACAGGTCGAGATCGGTCAGGTCCACCGGGGCCGTCATGATATTAGTTCGGCACCGAATGATCTAGCCGGCAACGGGCGCGTGCGAAGATCGTGCCCGAGGATGAGCAGGCGGAGGAGCACATGGACCTGGATCGGTGGCTGAGCGAAGGACTGCAGGCGGTGGCCGGCTGGCAGGACGGCTTCGGCCCCTTCGACCGGCACGCCTCGCTGGACATCCCTGACGACCGGTTCGCCGCGGTCTTCGCTGAGTTCACCGGGCGGCTGCGGGACAACTACCCGTTCTTCCACCCCAGCTACATCGGCCAGATGCTCAAGCCGCCGCATCCCGCGGCCGTGGCCGGCTACCTCACCGCCATGCTGATCAACCCGAACAACCACGCCCTGGACGGCGGCCCGGCCACCGCCCAGATGGAGAAGGAAGTGGTCGCCCGGCTGGCGGCCATGTTCGGGTTTGACGATCCCCTGGGTCACCTGACCACCAGCGGCACGATCGCCAACCTGGAGGCGCTGTACGTGGCGCGCGAGCTGCACCCGGGCCGGGGCATCGCCTACTCGGCCGAGGCGCACTACACCCACGGCCGGATGTGCGGCGTGCTCGGCGTGACCGGCACGCCGGTCGGCGTGGACGCCGCCGGCCGCATCGACCTGTCCGAGCTGGACGCGCTGCTGGCCGGCGGCCGGATCGGCACGGTGGTGGCCACCGCGGGCACCACCGGCCTGGGCGCCATCGACCCGGTGCACGAGGTGCTCGCGGTGGCCCGGCGGCACGGGGTGCGGGTGCACGTGGACGCGGCCTATGGCGGGTTCTTCACCCTGCTGGCCGGGCAGGACGGTCACGCCGGCCTGGACCCGGCGCCGTGGCGGGCCATCGGGTCGTGCGACTCGGTGGTGATCGACCCGCACAAGCACGGGCTGCAGCCCTACGGCTGCGGCGCGGTGCTGTTCGCCGACCCTGACGTGGGCCGGTTCTACGTGCACGACTCCGCCTACACCTACTTCACCTCCGACGAGCTGCACCTGGGCGAGATCAGCCTGGAGTGCTCGCGGGCGGGCGCGGCCGCGGCCGCGCTGTGGCTGACGCTCGCCCTGCTGCCGCTTACCCCCGAGGGGCTGGGCCAGGTGGTCGCGGCCGGGCGGCGGGCCGCGCTGGCCTGGGCCGGCCTGCTGCGCGACTCGGACCTGCTGGAGCTGTACCAGCCGCCCGAGCTGGACATCGTCTGCTACTTCCCGCTGACCGGCGGGCTCCGCCTGTCGGCCATCGACGCCGCCTCGGCGCGGCTGCTGGCCGACGGGATGGCCGACCGGCGGCCGGTGTTCCTGTCCACGCTCCGCGTCACCGGCGCGGCGCTGGCGGCCCGGCACCCGGCCATGGCCGCCGATGCCGGCCAGGGCCGCATCCTGCGCAGCGTGCTGATGAAACCCGAATCAGAAGACCACGTCGCCGAACTGCACGCCCGCGTCGAGGAACTGGCGGCCGCGCGCTGATCGATGATTCGGTTTGCTCCCCCCGGCCCGGACAGGTCACAATCGTGACTTAGGTACTGGGGGATCTTGACCATGGAACTGCTCGAGCGCGCGTCTTTCCTTGACACGCTAGACGAATATGCCGCGGCGGCCAGGCAGGGCGACGGCCGGCTGGTCCTGGTCTCCGGCGAGTCGGGCATCGGCAAGACCGTGCTGCTCGAGGAGTTCCAGCGCCGCACCACGGGCACCCGCTGGCTATGGGGCGCCTGCGAGGGCTGCTGACACCCCGGCCGCTCGGCCCGCTGTCCCGCCGCCCTTCCCCTCCCACGCACCCCCCCGCCCTCCCGCGCCGCAACCTAGGTATTCCCGCGGCCAACCTAGGTACTGCACCTCGCTAACCAGGGCATTTCCTCCGATTCGCCGCCTGGCCGTCCCGACCTACCGTGATCGGGACAAGCCAATCAGGCTCGAAGGGAAGACATCATGAACCTCATCCGTCACATCCGCCGTTCCGTCGCCATCGTGGCCGGACTGGCCGGGGCCGTGCTGGCCTTCGCCGCGCCCGCCTTTGCGCAGCCGGCGACGATCCCCATCTCCGGCGGCGACGCCACGTCCGCGGCCCCGGTCCCGGCGCAGGTCCCGGTCCAGGTTCGCACCATCGTCGCGGGCGGCATGCCCGGCTGGCAGATCGCCCTGATCGCCGTCGGCGCCGCCCTGATCGCCGCGGCGCTCGCGATCCTCGCCTACCGCATGCTGGCCGCCCGCCGTCAGGCCGTCACCACCGCCGCCTGAGTCATGCGCGACGGCCCGGCCCGAGTCCGCTGCACGGCTTCGGGAGATCCTCGCCCTGCTCACGGCCCAGGCCCGGACCTGTCACCGGTCCGGGCCTGGGCTATCGAGGGCCTGCTCTTGATGCCCCAGCAGATAACGTTCGCCCCGGAATTCCAGCCGAGGAGCCAGCCGAGCAACCGGATCAATGCGCATCTGAGCCCGGCTGTATCCGGCTCAGATGCACATCAAGCCGGTCCGGCCAGGGCCCCTGCCGGTCCGGCCAGGGCCCCTGCCGGTCCGGCCAGGGCCCCTGCCGGTCCGGCCAGGGCCCGTGCCGGTCTGGCGAGGGCCCCTGCCGGTCTGGCGAGGGCGTCGGCCGGGCCGGATCGGCCGGGCGAACGTCTTCGGGCGCGGCACTAGCCGCCGACGACCTGCTCGCCGCCGTCGATGTCGTAGGTCGCGCCGGTAACCGCGGTGTTGGCCATGAGATGTACGGCCAGCGAGGCCACGTCGCCCGGCTCGACCACGCGCCTGATGGGCAGGGTGGCCGCCAGCTGGCGGCGCCGTTCTTCGAGGTCGTCGCCCAGCAGCCGGGCGGACAGGGGCGTGTCGACGAATCCGGCCGCGATGAGGTTGACCCGGACCGGGGCTAGCTCGAGAGCCAGGTTGGCGGTGATGGCGGGCACCGCGGCGGCGGCGATCGCCGCGACGACCAGGCCCGGGCCGGGGCGGCGGGCCACGGTGCCGGTCATGAAGATCAGCGAACCGCCTGGCCGCAGTTTTCCCGTGGCGTTCCGGCCGATCCGCAGGGGCAGCAGCAGGTGCTCGTCCAGGGCCTGCCGGGCCGCCTCGAAGTCCATCTCGGCCAGCGGGGCATAGTACTGTGCGCCGGCCGTGACCATCACGTGGTCGACCGGGCCGGGCAGGCCGGCGAAGAACCGCTGCAGCGCGTCCGGGTCCGTGGCGTCGAAGGCCGAGGTCCCGCCGCCGCCGACGTCGGCGGCGGCGCGCTCGAGCCGCTGGGCATCGCGGCCGGTGAGGATGACGCCGGCCCCGGCGGTGTGCGCCTGGCGGGCCGTCTCGAGCCCGATGCCCGAACTCCCGCCGATCACCACGACGGTCTGCCCTGTTAGTCCGGTTGCGGTAGACATCCCTGCTCCTCTGGTCGCTGGGCCCCTGTTCATGACGCCGCAGCCTGAGCCGGGACCCGGCGGGCGCAGCCGGCCTTGGATGACCGCGGCACGATGCGGCGGCGGGCGGCGGCACGGCGGTTGCTGACGAACACCACGGTGACGAGCGCGGCCGCCACGCACAGCCCGCCTGTCACGATCATGGCGGGCTGGTGGCCGTGCGCCAGCGCACTGGCGTAGCTACGGCCGCCGGCCGCCCCGATCAGCACCGGCACCACGGCGATCACGATCACCTCGCCGATCCGGGACGAGGCGTCATTGATGCCCGACGCCTCGCCCAGGTCCGGGTCGCCCACCGCGGCGAGCACCCCGCCGGTCATCAGCCACCGCGGGCCGATGCGCGGGACCAGGAATCCGCTGAGCGGCGACAGGACCAGGAAGACCACCGACTCCGGGATCAGCGCGGCCCCGGGCCGGCCAGCTTCCCGCTGCCGCGGATCAGGTCAATGCCCTTGTCGGCCAGTGCGCCGGCGCAGTGCTCGCCCGGTGACCCGGCCCCGACCACGATGATGTCGTAGTCGTAGCCGTCCATCAGTGTCCGTCCCGCTCTGCGCCGGCGACCGGGTCGCGGCCACCTCGAGTTTGAAGTCCATGACGTCGGTTCCTCTCCTGGTCCTGCTGCCAGTCCCAGGCTCGCCTCTGGAGGTGGCCCTTCGCACCGGTAGGAGGCCCGGGCCGGTTACTGGTCCCGGGCACCGGGCCGGGTCGCGCCGCCGGCCGTCAGCCTGGCGGTCAGTCCCTCGGCCGGTCAGTCCCTCGGCCGGTCAGTCCGTCGGCCGGTCAGTCCCTCGGCCGGTCGGGCGCCTCGGGGCGCAGGTGTGCGTGATCGCCGTCGTGATCGAAGATGCACAGGATGTCCACCGGGCCGTTCTGGGCATTGATCGCGTGCGGGATCATGGTCGAGAATTCCGCCGCCTGGCCGGCCTCGACCAGGATGACCCGCCCGCCCAGCTGCAGCCGCGCGGTCCCGGACAAGACCGTGAACCAGTCCCGGCCCGGGTGGACCCGCAAGTCTTCCGGGACGTCGGCGGGGACGGGCTCGATGATGCGCATCTTGGCCACCGACACCCCATGCGGGGCCCGGTCCGGCGAGGTCAGCATCCAGGTGGTCGTGCCGTGCCGCACGTCACGCTGCGGCTTGATCACCACGTCACCGTCGTCGGCCGACTCGACCAGCTGGTCCAGCGTGGTGCCCAGGGCCCGCGCGATCACGGCCAGCTGATCGAGCGCGATGCGCCGGTGGCCGGTCTCGATGCGGCTCAGGTTGGACGGGCTCACATGACATCGGCGGGCCAGGTCGTCCAGCGACCAGCCCCGGGCCACTCGCAGCCCCCTGATCCGCTGCCGGACCAGGGTCTCCACCTCGACTTCTTGCTTCATAGGCAAGACCCTATGCCATTGGAGCATGATTCGCGTACCGTCGAGGCATGAGTAACGATCACCAGAACCACCATCACCCCGGCACCGACGTGGACGAGGCGGCCCTGGCCGAGCTCCTGGACCTGGACGCCGTGGTGCTCCACTGCTACCTGTCCGAGGTCACCGGCCGGGTGCACGACCTGGCCGCGGGCCGTCCCGTCCGCCGCATCCTCGACCTGGGCTGCGGGACCGGAAACGGCGCGCTCGCCTTGGTCCAGCGCTTCCCCGGTGCCGACGTGATCGCCGTCGACCAGTCCGCCGCGTTCCTGGGCCGCCTGCGGGACAAGGCCCGCGACCTGGGGCTGGACGGCCGGGTGCACACCGTCGAGGCGGACCTGGACGAGTCCTGGCCGGCCCTGGACCCGGTCGACGTGGTGTGGTCGTCGATGGCCCTGCACCACCTGGCCGACCCGGACCGGGCCCTGAAGCAGGTCTTCGGCCTGCTCCGCCCGGGCGGCCTGCTGGCCGTGGCCGAGATGTACGAGAACCTGCGCTTCCTGCCCGACGACCTCGGCCTGGGCCGCCCCGGCCTGGAAGCGCGCTGCCGCGCCGCCCTGCACGAGCGCGCCACCGCCCTGATGCCCTACCTGGGCGCCGACTGGGGCCCGCTCGTGGCGCAGGCCGGGTTCGCCGACGTGGCCGAGCAGGCCTTCGAGATCAGCCTGGCCGCGCCGCTGCCCGCCGCCGCGGGCCGTTACGTCCAGGGCAACCTGCGGATGTTCCGGTCCCACGTCGGCGAGCTGATGGCCGCCGACGATCTGGCCGTCCTGGATACCCTCATCGGTGACGAAGGCCCCGCCAGCGCCCTGCACCGGCAGGACCTGGCCATCCGCGGCACCAAGATCCTCTGGACCGCCCGCCGCCCCTAACCGCAGGCCTCCGGATCATCGTGGGCCGTTACCGTCCTCACAGCACGGTAACGGCCCACGATCACGAGAGCCTCCACACCTATCTCAGCCCGACCGGACCGCCAGCCCGGCTCCGACGTCACCGCCGGCTGGGAACCGCAGCCGTAGGCCCGGTTCAGGCACGCGGGGTGTTGACGTCCAGCGGGACGGACTCGGCGCTGATCACGCCGAGCGAGGTCACCTCGGGCGGCGTGATCACGTTCAGCCCCCAGTCGGTCAGCACCCGCATCCGGTTCCCGGACATGGCCTCCAGGTGGTAGCCGCGGGTCACCACGTTGGCGGCCGGCCCGGACAGCGGGATGTGCACCGGGTTGGCGGCGGCCGCCAGCCCGCTGCACGGCACGGTGCAGCTCACCATGCTGCGCGGGCAGGTGGTCGACCCGGCCCAGCCACGCGGGAAGCTGCTCAACCGGGAGCCGACATGAAGATCATCGTGGTGAACGTCAACACCAGCCAGACCATGACCCAGGTCATCGCGGCCGGCGCCCGGCGCTACGCGTCGCCGGGCATCCAGATCGTGGCGCTGCGCCCGTCGTTCGGCCTTGAGGCGGTGGACTGCGCCTTCGAGAGCTACCTGTCGGCCGTGGCCGTGATGGACCGCGTGCTCGCCTACCGCGAGCCGTACGACGCCGTGGTGCTGGCCAGGTTCGGCGAGCACGGGCAGGACGGGCTGCAGGAGCTGATCGACCCGCCGGTGGTGGAGATCTGCGCGGCGGCGGCGCACGTGGCCATGCTGATCGCGCGCAGCTTCTCGGTGGTCACCACGCTGCAGCGGTCGGTGCCGGCCATCGAGGACCGGCTGAAGCTGGCCGGGCTGCTGGACCGGTGCGCCTCGATCCGGGCCAGCGGGATGAGCACGCTGGAGGTCGACGCCGACCCGCCGGGCGCCATCCGCGGCCTCGTGGATCAGGCCGGGGTCGCGGTGCGGCAGGACCACGCCGAGGCCATCTGCCTGGGCTGCGCCGGCCTGTCCGGCCTGCAGGAGGCGGTCAGCGCCGAACTGGGCGTCCCGGTCATCGACGGGATCGGCGCCGCGGTCCGGCTGGCCGAGGCCCTGGTCGGCCTGAGCCTGGCCACCAGCAAGGTCGGCACCTACGCGCCGCCCGATCCGCGGCAGATCACCGGCGGCCCCTTGTCCGCGCGAGGCCGGGCATGATCCCTGAGACCGACCTGGCCTCGCGCTGGCTCGGCGGCAGCGTGATCGCGGCCAGCGACGAGTCCTTCGGTGAGACGGAGAACCTGCTCACCCCGGCTCCGGCGGCGTTCGAGCCCGGTCACTACGGGCCTCGCGGCGAGATCGTCGACGGCTGGGAGACCAGGCGCCGCCGCTCGCCCGGCCACGACTGGGTGATCGTCCGCCTCGGTGCCCCGGGCATCATCACCTCGGTCGACGTCGACACCAGCTTCTTCACCGGCAACTTCCCGCCGTCCGTCAGCCTGGACGCGTGCGGCTGCGAAGGCTACCCCGCCCCCGGGGAACTCGCCGGCTGGGAACCGATCGTCCCGCGGTCACCGCTCACCGGCGACGGCCACAACCAGTTCCCGGTCACCGACGGCCGCCGGTTCGCCCACGTCCTCCTGGCCGCCTATCCCGACGGCGGAATCGCCTGGCCTCCGGGTGTTCGGCCAGGTCGTCCCCGATCCGCGTGGCCTGGAAGCGCTGACCATCGACCTGGCCAGCCAGCAATACGGCGGCGCCGTCGTGGCCGCCAGCGACGACTTCTACACCTCGGCGGCCCACCTCATCCAGCCCGACCGGGCTCGCACCACGGGCGAAGGCTGGGAAACTCGCCGCCGCCGCGACGGCGGCCACGACCACGTGATCATCCGGCTCGCTTTCCCGGCCTGATCCACGGATCGTGCTCGCCGCTGAGATCGTCGGCCGCCGACCCTTCGATAATGATTGGCCGAACGATCCGGGCCTCCCGCCCGCCCATCACCAGGCGCTTGCCCACCTGCTCCACGGCCAGCCTGGCTGATCCTGCGCGGAGGACCATCCGGCAACCGGGAGTGACCGGCCGGCGCCCAAAACTGGCCACAACCATTGATCCGGCCCATTTCCGGCCCGTGATCATGAGGGACCGCGGCCCTCGGCAGGCGCAGCCTCATTCCCGCAGAGCCGCACCCATGTTCTATCGTTCCAGCCCGGTGTCCCAGCCCGCTGTGATGGCCTCATGCGGGACAGCCGCCGGATAAATCGCCATGCTACAAATTGGCTCAACGTAAATGCTGAACGATAATGATCCGGACGGGAGACCTCATGGCAGCCCCGCAGGAAGACCCGCCAGCCCGCACTCCGGCCTATTGCGCGGTGGTCGGCGGGGGACGGATGGGGGCCGGCATCGCGCACGCCCTGCTGCTCGCCGGAGCGCAGGTGGTGCTCGTCGAGCGTCCTGAGGCGGCGGCAGCGGCCAGTGACCGCGTGGTACGCGCGGTAGACGGCAGCGTCACCCGCGGGCAGCTGGCCGACGCGGCGCCGCTGCTGGCCCGGCTGACCATCGCGACCGAGATGCCGGCCCTGGCCCGCGCGGCCCTCGTCATCGAGGCCGTCCCCGAGGACCTAGAGCTCAAGATCGACACCTTCCGGCGGATCGCGGCCGCGGTCGCCGCCGACACCGTTATCGCGAGCAACACCAGCAGCCTTTCTCTCGACCTGCTGGCCGACGCGGTCGCGCACCCGGACCGGGTCATCGGCTTGCACTTCTTCAATCCCGTCCCGGCCAGCAAGCTGGTCGAGGTGGTCCTCGGCCGCCGCACGCCTGGCGAGCTGCGCGCCCGGGCCGAGGACTGGGTCCGTGAATGGGGCAAGACCCCCGTCACGGTCAAGAACTCGCCGGGGTTCGCGAGCAGCCGCCTAGGCGTCGCCATCGGCCTCGAGGCGATCCGCATGCTCGAGGAGGGCGTCGCCTCCGCCCGGGACATCGACGCCGCCATGACGCTCGGCTACGGCTTCCCGATGGGGCCGCTGCGGCTCACCGACCTGGTCGGCGTCGACGTCCGCCTGGGCGTGGCCCGCTACCTGGCCACCGAGCTGGGCCCGCGGTTCACCCCGCCCCAGCTGATGATCGACATGGTCGAGCGCGGCGACCTGGGCCGCAAGACCGGTCGCGGCTTCTACGACTGGTCCGAGGAGGCGTGATCACGGCTTTGCCAGCCTGATGATTGATCAAGATGATTGATACGATTGCGGTCCGTCCGGGCACCAATGGCGTGGAGGTGTATGCGTTCCTGGTGGGCGCCACGGTCTTCAAAACCGATGAAACCGAGGTTCTCGGTTTGGCGGGTTCGATTCCCGTCCACCTCCGCCACCGGCCCCGGTTCCGCCCGCAGCATGCCCACGTCAGGTTCAGCTTCTCGCGCCTAACCTGGAGTTTTCATGCCACCGACGGATGAGATCGCGCACCTGGAGACGATCGCGTCCTGCCACACGCACGGCACCCCGGCGGCGGCCGCAGCGCCGGTGGCCGAGGCACTATGACCCCATCCATTGCCCTGCTCGGCCTGGGTGAAGCCGGGTCGGAAATCGGCCGCGACCTGGTTGCCACGGGCGCCGACGTCCGCGGCTACGACCCCAAGGACATTCACGTGGCCGGCGTGGCGGCGCGGGCCTCCGAGGCGGATGCCGTCCGCGACGCCGACCTGGTGCTGAGCGTGAACAGCGGCCACGACGCGCAGACCGCGCTGGTCAACGCGCTGGGCTCGCTGCGGCCCGGCACCATCTGGGCCGATCTCAACACCGCGGCCCCCGCAGTGAAGGTCACCCTGGTCCGGCTGCTTAAGGGCCGGGACGTCCCGGTGGCCGACGTGGCGCTGATGTCCCCGGTCCCTGGGAATGGCCTGCGCACGCCCATGCTGGTCTCTGGCGAGGGCGCACAACGGTACGCCGAGCTGCTCGCGCCGCTCGGCGCCGACGTGGCGATCCTGCCCGGCCCGGCCGGAGCCGCGATCTCCCGCAAGCTGCTGCGCAGCGTGTTCTACAAGGGCCTCGCCGCGGCGGTGGTCGAGGCGCTGGCCGCGGCCCGGGCGGCGGGCTGCGAGGAATGGCTGGCCGCCAACATCAGCGCCGAACTGGCCGGCTTCGACGAGCAGACCATCAGCCGGCTGGTCGAGGGGACGCACCAGCACGCGCGGCGGCGGGCCGAGGAGATGACCGCCGCGGCCGAGCAGCTGGCCGAGCTCGGCGTTCCGCCGCGGATCGCCGCCGCGGCCCGGGACCTGCTCATCGACCTGCGGGACGGCCAGGGCCAGGTGCTGCCATGATCATCGACTGCCACGGTCACTACACGACCGCGCCGACGGCGCACACCGCCTGGCGGCAGGCGCAGAAGGCCGCCTTCACCGACGGCGTCACCCCGCCGCCCTATCCCGAGATCTCCGACGACGACATCCGCGCGTCGATCGACGGCGGCCAGCTGAAGCTGATGAACGAGCGCGGCGTCGATGCGACGATCTTCTCGCCGCGCGCCTCGGCCATGGAGCACCACTTCGGCGACGAAGCGGTCAGCCAGCGGTGGGCCCAGGTCAGCAACGACCTGATCGCCCGCGTGGCCAGCCTGTACCCGGGTCGGTTCGCCGGCGTCTGCCAGCTGCCCCAGTTCCCCGGCGTCCCGATCGAGAAGTCCGTCGGCGAACTGCGCCGCTGCGTGGAACAGCTCAGCTTCGTGGGCTGCAACCTCAACCCCGATCCCAGCGGCGGCCACTGGACCTCCCCGCCGCTGACCGACCGGTCGTGGTACCCGTGCTACGAGGCCATGTGCGAGCTCGG
The DNA here is from genome assembly GCA_963767565.1 of uncultured Actinomycetes bacterium. Classification (GTDB taxonomy): domain Bacteria; phylum Actinomycetota; class Actinomycetes; order Streptosporangiales; family Streptosporangiaceae; genus Palsa-504. The sequence continues at coordinate 161,777 of CAVYEG010000001.1, forward strand.
CGTGCCCGCCATGGTGCACGTGTCCGGGGTGACCAACCCCAACTTCCACGCCACCGGGTCGCACTACCTGAACGCCGATACCACCGCGTTCATGCAACTGCTCCAGGCCGACCTGTTCACCGACTTCCCCGATCTGCAGCTGATCATCCCGCATGGCGGCGGAGCCGTCCCCTACCACTGGGGCCGCTTCCGCGGCCTGGCCGACATGCTCGGCCGGCCGCCGCTGGACCAGTCGGTGATGGGCAACGTCTCCTTCGACACCTGCGTCTATCACCAGCCCGGCATCGACCTGCTATTCACCGTCATCGACGCCGGCCACATCTTGTTCGGCTCGGAGATGATCGGAGCCGTCCGCGGCATCGACCCGCGGACCGGGCACCACTTCGACGACACCCGTCGGTACGTCGACGCGCTCGGCCTGCCGCCCGCCGATCGCGGGCGCGTCTACGAGCTCAACGCCCGCCGGGTCTACCCGCGCCTGGAGCAAGCCGTCCCGCGCGTGCCGTGACCCTTCGCCACGTTCAGCCAGCGGGCAAGGGGGCGGGCTCGTCACCGTAGTCGTGGTCGGGGTAGTTTTCCGCGCCCACCCGCCAGTAGCCCCGGGTCACCAGCGAGGCGGCCGGAACCTGCCGTTCGGCCAGCAGGTACCGGCGGATGCCGCGCATGGCGGCGGCTTCGCAGGCCACCCAGACGTGGGTGCCTGCCGGGATGGACGCACCGCGGGCGGCGTCATCCAGTTCGACCCCCCAGGCCTGCGGGGTTCGCCGGTAATGCCAGGTGATCGTGGCTTGGGCCGGGCTGAGCAGCGGTATCTCGTCGTCCGGGCCGGCCGCTTCGACGTGCACCTCCGCGCTTGCTGACGGCGGCAGCGCCTCGAGCAGGGTGGCAATGGCCGGGACGGCGCTCTCGTCGCCGGCGATCCACCAGCGATCGGCCGCGGGGTCCAGCCGGAACCGGCCGCCCGGACCCCGGATGGCGAGCTGGTCACCGGGCTTGGCCTGCTCGGCCCACGCCGAGGCGGGTCCCTCCCCGTGAATGACGAACTGCACCTCCAGCGTCCCGGCCGCCTCGTCGAAGCGCCGGGGAGTATAGGTGCGGACCACCGGCTGGGGCGCGTCGTCGGGCGAGGCCGGCCCGCCGGGACCGGCCTGCGGCAGCGCCGGTGCCGCCGGCCCGTCCCCGGGCAGGAACACCTTGACATGCGAAGTCGGCGCCTCGATGGCGAACCCGGCGAGTTCGTCCCCGCCCAGCTCGACCGATACCAGCCGGGGCGTGAGCCGCGAGACCGACATCACCTCGACTCGCCGGGGTGGCGGGCGGCGCCGTGGCTGCGGCCGCAGTGGTTCTGAGGTCACGAGGGCAACTCCTTCTGTTTCTAATGCCTGCCGGCCGGATAGTACCCGGCTATCTTCTGTCCAGCCTCTGTGCCCCCGCTATCGGCCAGCGGGGCCATGCTGAGGCTGCCCGGAGGACACCCGGCTGTGATAGGTATCCGGGAGGGACCGACGGCGGCCCACGCTGCCGCCCGTCCCGGCGGTGGCGGTTCCGCCGCTGCCCCGCGCCGGCAGGGGATGTGACCGTGGAACGTCCGTACGAACTGGCCTGGAGTCCGGACGGCATCGTGGCCCGGGTGCGGGCCCGCGGCCGGGCGGTGCTGAGCTCGCCCACGCTCAACCGGGGCACGGTGTTCACGCAGGCCGAGCGGGACGCGCTGGGCCTGACCGGGCTGCTCCCCGACGCCGTCTCGACCATGGACGTGCAGCTGGACCGGGCGCACGGGCAGTACCGGCGCGAGCCCAGCGACCTGGCCAAGAACCTGTACCTGGCCAACCTGCGGGACCGCAACGAGGTGCTGTTCTACCGGCTGCTGACCGAGCACGTGGGCGAGATGCTGCCGGTCGTGTACACCCCGACGGTAGGCACCGCCATCGAGCGGTACAGCGTGGAGTACGGCCGCCCGCGCGGGGTGTACCTGTCGGTCAACCACCCCGACTGGATCGAGACCGCGTTCACCAACTACGGCCTGGGCCCGGACGACGTCGACCTGCTGGTGGCCACCGACGCCGAGGGCATCCTGGGCATCGGCGACTGGGGGGTCGGCGGCATCGCGATCGCCCTGGGCAAGCTGGCCGTGTACGTGGCCGCGGCCGGACTGCACCCGGCCCGGATCATCCCGGTCCTGCTGGACACCGGGACCGACAACCAGGCGCTGCTCGATGACCCCATGTACGTGGGCGACCGGCACCCGCGGGTCCGCGGCGAGCGGTACGACCAGCTGATCGAGGCCTACGTCACCACCGCCACCCGGATGTTCCCCCAGGCCATGCTGCACTGGGAGGACTTCGGCGCGGCCAACGCCCACCGCATCCTGACCAAGTACGCCGGGTCCTACTGCTCGTTCAACGACGACATCCAGGGCACCGCCGCGGTGGTGCTGGCCGCCGCGCTCGGCGCGGCCCGCGCGGCCGGCACCCGCATGGCCGACCAGACCGTGGTCATCCACGGCGCCGGAACGGCCGGCATCGGCATCGCCGACGTGCTGCGCCAGGTCATGATCACCGACGGCCTGAGCCCCGGCGAGGCCACCAGCCGGTTCTGGGCGCTGGGCAGCAAGGGCCTGCTGGCCGACGGCTACCCCGGCACCATGCGGGACTTCCAGGTGCCCTACGCCCACCCGGCGGCCGACGTGGCCGGCTGGCGGCGCGACGGCGACGGCCGCATCGACCTGGCCGAGGTGGTGGCCCGCACCCGCCCCACCATGCTGATCGGCACCTCGACCCAGACCGGCGTGTTCTCCGAAGCCATCGTCACCGAGATGGCCGCCCACGCCGAACGGCCCGTCATCATGCCGCTGTCCAATCCCACCTCGCGGTCCGAGGCGCGGCCCGCGGACCTGATCGCCTGGACCGGCGGGCGGGCCCTGATCGCCACCGGCAGCCCGTTCGAGCCGGTCAGCCACGGCGGGATCCGCTACGAGATCGCCCAGGCCAACAACGCGCTGATCTTCCCCGGCCTGGGGCTCGGCGTCACCGTGGCCCGGGCCCGGCGGGTCAGCGACGGCATGCTGGCCGCCGCCGCGGCCGCCCTGGCCGCCCTGCCGGACACCTCGGCGCCCGGCGCGCCGGTGCTGCCCCCGGTCACCAGCCTGCGCCAGGTGTCGGCCGCGGTCGCTACCGCCGTCGCCGAAGCCGCCCTGGCCGAGGGCCTGGCCCAGGCCCGGCTCGACGACCCCGCCGCGCAGGTGGCCCGGGCCATGTGGACTCCCGAATACCCTGTGATCCAGCCCATCTGAGGAGTTCCCGCCCATGCCTGCCTCGCCGGCCTTCCTGTATGCCGCGGTCCGCACCCCGTTCGGCCGGTACGGGGGCGCCCTGTCCGCGATACGCCCGGACGACCTGGCCGCCGCCACCCTGACCGCCCTGCTGGCCCGGGTCCCGGGCCTGGACCCGGCGGCCATCGACGAGGTCGTCGCGGGCAACGCGAACGGAGCCGGCGAAGAAAACCGCAACGTAGCCCGGATGGCGGTCCTGCTGGCCGGCCTGCCGGCCAGCATCCCGGCCGCGACCGTGAACCGGCTGTGCGGATCCAGCCTGGACGCGGCCATGATGTGCTCGCGAGAAATCGAGACCGGCGACGCGCGGATCACGATCGCGGCCGGCGTGGAGTCGATGACCCGAGCACCGTGGGTGCTGCCCAAGCCGTCCCGGGTGTTCCCGGCCGGGAACGAGACCCTGACCTCCACCACGCTGGGCTGGCGGCTGGTCAACCCGGCCATGCCGAAACAGTGGACGGTCTCGCTGGGCGAGGCCAACGAGCAGCTCCAGCAAAGATTCGGCATCTCCCGGGACCGCCAGGACGAGTTCGCCCTGCGGTCCCACCGGCTCGCCGACCGGGCCTGGACTGAGGGCTTCTACGACGCCCTGACCTTCTCGGTGCCCAAGACCTCGCTGGAGCGGGACGAGTCCATCCGCGCCGACTCCACCGCGGCCGCGCTGGCCGGGCTGAAGCCGGCCTTCCGGCCGGACGGCACGATCACCGCGGGCAACGCCTCGCCGCTCAACGACGGCGCCTCGGCCCTGCTGATCGCGGCCGAGGACGCGGCCGGGGCCATCGGCACCGCTCCGCTGGCCCGCATCGCGGGCCGGGGTGCGATGGCGCTCGAGCCGCAGATGTTCGGCTACGCGCCGGTCGAGGCGGCCAACCGGGCGCTGCGGGCGGCCGGCATCGGCTGGTCCGACGTGGGCGCGGTCGAGCTGAACGAGGCGTTCGCGATGCAGTCTCTGGCCTGTATCGACGCCTGGAAGGCGGACCCGGAGATCGTCAACACCCGCGGCGGCGCCATCGCCATCGGCCACCCGCTGGGTGCCTCGGGCGGGCGGATCCTGGGCACGCTGGCCGCGGTCCTGCGCGAGCGCCGGGCCCGCTGGGGCGTGGCCGCCATCTGCATCGGCGTCGGCCAGGGGCTGGCCGTCGTCCTGGAGAACCTGGAAACCGCCTGAGGCGGGGCTTACAGGAAGTTGTTCGGCCAGATCATCGTGCGCCACATGTGCGCGACCGGGGATCCGTCGAAGCCCAGCCCCTCGGCAGGCTGCCGGAAGTTCCGGCCCACCAGGTCCTCGAACTCGTCGAAGTCCACGGTCACGTTGGGGTCGAAGGAGTAGATGTCGTTGATCGTGACCAGCCGGGACGTCATGTACCAGCGGTGCCGACGCGCTGCCTCAGCCTCCCGGCGGATGTATTCGGGCGGCCGGTAGTCCGGGCCGAAGTAGTCGATGTAGGCCGCCGGGTAGGTGTAGCCCGCCGACTCGTCAGCGAAGTAGCGCAGGGCCTCGTGCTTCTGGATGGCCCAGGTCACCTCCTCCTCGACGTACGGGGCGACTAGCTGGGCGCCCCAGTAGCCGTGGTTGGACGACAGCAGCCCGGCGATGGCGATGTCGTGCAGCAGGCACGCGGTGATGACCTTCTCGTCCAGCCCGTTCTCGCGGGCCACCCTGGCGCTCTGCAGCAGGTGCGTGCGGGGAATGGGGCCGAACCGCAGGAGGAAGAAGTCGCGCAGCGCCGGCAGGCTGGGCATCGCGGGCAGCGCGGGATTGTCGCCCATCATGAACACGGTGTCGGCGTGCCGGGCCTCGGCCAGCAGGGCCCCGGTGTAGGCGCTGGCCGGCGTGCCGGTGACCGCCGCAGCCGGCGGCATGATGATGCGCCGGCGCCGGTCAACCGCGTCGTCCAGCGGCTCCCGGATCCAGTTGTCCAGGCCCGCGTCGCGCAGCGAAGCGGGCAGCTCGTGCGGCAGCACCTGGGTCGAAGGCCGCTGGGTCCCGGCAGGCTCCGGCATGCCGCCACGTCCTTTCCGTGAGGCTTCTCACCCTTGTGACTCTAAAGCCGCGGGATACGCTCTTTTCAAGCACCTCCAGGGAGGCGTCGCATGCCGCTGAAGATCATGCCGCACGGCCGGCTCCAGGAATGGGTGGCCGAGGAGAAGGGCCTCTTCGCCGCCGAGGGGCTGGAGTACAGCTTCGTGCTCAGCGCCGACTACGGCGTCGGTGCGGTCCAGCGCGACCACGCCGGCGAGGTCAAGACGGGCGCATTCGAGACGTTCGGGGCCGGCCGCGACGGCGCCGACGTGAGCTGCGCCTGCCACTGGGCCACGAACGCCGCGGCCGGCGAGCGGGCCGGCCAGCTGGTGACCACGGCCTACTCGGTCGCGCCCTGCGCCGTCGTGGTGCCGCCCGAGTCGCCCGTCCGCCGTCCCGAGGACCTGGCCGGGGTGCCGATCGGCGTCGGCTACCACTCGGGCAGCCACTTCGCCACCGTACAGGCCCTGGAGGACGTGCTGCGCCCGGACGACATGAAGCTCACGTTCCAGGGGCCGCCCAACGAGCGGCTGGACGCGCTGCTCGGCCGGCAGGTCCAGGCCGCCACCGCGTGGGGCGTGCCGCTCTACATCGCCGAGGCCTTCGGGTTCCGCAAGGTCGTCGACGCCACGTTCATGATCGGATTCCTGGTCACCGGCTCGCAGGCCACCAAGGCCGACGTCGACAAGTACCTGGCCGCGCTGCGCCGCGCGCAGATGGAGATCGACCTGCGTCCCGAGCTCTACAAGCACTACCACCTGCGCACCGTGCCGGAGAAGTATCAGGACCAGGTCGACGTCCGGGCCTTCGGCACCGGCGAGCGCATCGTCTTCCTCCCGTACACCGAGGAGAATTTCGCCGCGACCCGGGAGTGGACCGAGGCCCACCACCTGTTCTCCGGGGCGCCGACGGCCGGTTACGCCGAAGCCGCCCTGGTCTGACCAGGCATCACCCGGGGGACACCATGAGCACCGAGCTTGAGCTGGCCAGCTGGCGCCGCCTGACCAACGAGCTGTACGCGGCGGTCCGGGCCGAAGACGACCCGCCGCGCGGGCACGAACTGTGGCGGCGCGGCCGGGACGACCTGTTCCGTTCCCATCCGCAGAGCCCGCTCCCGCCCGGCGACCCGCTGCGGGACACGGGCGTGCCGTACTGGCCCTACGACCCGGACCTGCGTTTCGACCTGCCCTTGCGGCCGGCCGGGGACGAGCAGTCGCTGTCCGTGCCCAGCAGCGACGGCGCGATCCCGCTGGACCGCATCGGCCGCGTGCAGCTGCCGCCGCCGCTCGACGCGTCCCTCGACGTGTGGTGGCTGCGGCAGTACGGCGGCGGCCTGTTCCTGCCGCTGCGCGACGGCACGGCGGGCCGGTCGAGCTACGGGGGCGGCCGCTACGCGCTGGATACCGCCAAGGGCGCCGACCTGGGCGCCGGGCAGGGCGACACGGACGGGCGGCTGATCATCGACCTCAACTTCCTCTACCATCCCTCGTGCCGCTACAGCAGCGAGTGGTCCTGCCCGCTGGCCCCGCCGGGCAACACGATCAGCGCCCCGGTCGCCGCGGGCGAGCGCCTGTCCTTCGTGGCCTAAGTCCACGGCGCGGGTCTGCTCAGCGCGCACCCAGGCGTTACTCGGCCTCAGCCGGGGCCGAGACCGGGGCTGAGGCCGAGACCGGGGCTGAGGCCGAGACCGGGGCTGAGGCCGAGACCGGGGCTGAGGCCGAGACCGGGGCTGAGGCGGTGCGCTGCCCCTGGGCTTTCGCCACCGCGTGCTCGTAATCCAGCCGGGCCGAGAACTTGGCGATCTCGTAAGTATTCACGTAGACGGCCAGCGTGTTGTTCTGGGCCTTGAATCCGGGGGACTGTTTCGCGGCGGCCAGGCTGATACCCGTGCCTTCACCAGAAGATGACCAGTTCGTCGAGCCCTCGAAGGCGACAATGCCGTCCAGCACCCCGCCCTTGGTGTGGCTGATCTGGTCAGTAGCCGATTCGCCGACCGCGAAGTCATTGGCGAAACCAGCCGAGTCCTGCGCCGCGTCGCCGGTAAGAATTGCCCGCTCGGCCGGACCGGCCGCCTGTGATCTGTCCAGCGTGACCTGAACCATTACCGAAGGATTCTGGACCAGGTTCATCAGCGCGTTGTTGAGGTCGTTGTCGTCGTACCCGAACATGTTCATTTTCACGCTCAGGCTCACCCGGGTGAACAGGTACATCAGGATCCCGTGAACGTCATCCCGGCCCACGTAGAAAACCCGGAAGTCGGGGCTGGCGGTCGGGCCGAAAGCCTGCTCGGCGGTGTATACCGCCAGTTCATCCAGGGTGAATTGCTGAAGGGACGGTCGGGCCGCCACGGCACCGGCATCAGTCGACATGACAAACCCCCACCAGACGGCACTCCGGGCTGGAGCACACCGGTTACGTCCCAAGGCGGGAGCGCTTCCAACTGCAAACCGCGACCGCCCTCCGGTGCAATTATGCTCGTAACCGCCCTGGTCCGATAGACCGTATTAGTCGGGCATCCGCCCGGGGCAGCCCGTCCGCGAATTAACCTTCGGCGGGTGCTCGGTGATGTCCGGAGCGAGCTCCGGATCGGGCCGCTAAATCGGGTAACGCGTCGGCTCGGGTATGTACTGCCGCCCGGCCGGCGTGGTCCACCGGATGGTCCCGCCGGGCAACTGCTCTGCCCGCCGGCGAGGATCCTGTTTCATCCGGTGGTCGTGCCGGCATTTCGGATTCCCGTTACACAGACATGTCCGGCCGCCGGCTTCATACGGCACGCTGTGCTCGAAGTCGCAGCCGGCCGCCGGCAGCCCGGTCCGGTGCACGTGGCGTGCCTGACCTGGGCCAGGTGCCGCAGCAGGACCCCCGGATCGTGGCCCTTAGCTTCGTGCCGGTGGTCGCACTCCGCCGTCGGGAGCGGCCCGATCTCGATGATCCGGTCCCGCTGCCCGGCACTCCCGGTCGACAGCCGCCATGTCCCGTACCCACCGGGCGGCCCGGGCGGGTCGGCCGGGCCGCCCGGGCCGCTGGCAGGCCCGCTACCGCTCTGCTCCTGCCGCAGACCGCCAACCCCTACCCGATGTACCGGGCGGTCTTACCGAGCATGCCATCCTGTGACCGCGCAACCCGGATACTGTCACACAGAGACCTGCGTCGCTTATTCGGTCAGCTCTTCGAATGGGACGGCGATCTTGAACGGATAGGTCAGCACCACACCGTGCTCCATGACCGATTCCATCCGGTACTGGCACGTGGCGGCGTCTAGGTGAAACTCCCGCGTGTCGATGATGTCGCCATCGGCGGACATCCGGACCACCACATAAGCCGGAATCCCGGCCGCTGCGTACTGCGCCATCTTGTCCACCAGATCTTCCCGCTCGGTCGACGGAGAGGACACCTCGACCGTCAGCAGGACGTCCGATGCCTCCGGCTTCGCGTTGCGGTCTTCCTTGCAGCGGTATACCACCACGTCGGGACGCCGGAACGCGTACTTCGGAACATGCCACAGCACCACGTCGGTCTCCATCTGCACGCGAGTACACGGCTCTTTCGGCCGGGCGGTCTCGAACGTGTTCGCCAGACGCCGGGCCACCTGCTGGTGCTGCGGTGTCGGCGACTCGCAGACGATCACGTAACCGTGAACCACCTCGATCCGCTGGGCTACACCGGCCGGGAGCGCCTCATACTCGGCCTCGCTCATGGTGTTCGGCAACCCCATGTCCGGTAGGCCGCTCATCGGTTCTCTCCTCTTTGGCGCTCGTTCTCCGGCAGCCATCAGTTCTAAGCGTAAGCAAATGTGGAACGGAGCCGCATCTTAGTCCCGGCGGCCCCCGCGACGGCCCGATCTGGTCGGGTGCCGGGTCAGGGTCGATCTCTCCGGAGCCAAGCCGTCATTGTGGCGGCGGCTTGAGCTGGCCTCCCAGTTCGGCTCCGGTTCGCTGTATCCCGGTCCCGAGACGGAGTACTACCTGCCCGCATCAGGTGGAGGAGGGCGAGCCCGGCGTCCCCGAGGAAGAGGTATGCCTCGACGAAGTGCTCGCGGATCCCGGCGACACGCTGTGCTACCTCAATGACTTCGGCGGCAGCTAGGAACACGGCTTTCACCCGCGCTGCCGTGATCACCTGGCCGACGCGGACAAGCCACCCTGAGCGCGACACGGGGCCCGGCGGTTTACCAGGGACAGCCGGGGCCGAGGGCCAGCAGTGGCCGGACGGCGCGGTCGGCGCGGCGCACATCCTCCTCCGGCAGCCGGAAGTGGTCCGCCACGCTGGCGAAGGTCGCCTTCCCTCCGGCCCGGTAGGCGACCAGGCGGATTACGCAGGCGGCCAGGACAGCAGGCGGATGCGCGGAGAGCAGACGGTCCCGGACATCGCCGAGACGATCCCACGCCGCTAGGGCGCGAGCGGCGACTGGGAGGCCGTTCCAGTCGCACCCGGCGACGGCTAGCTGGCGCTCGACCGGATCAAGTCCCCCGACCGCCGGGGCGGACGATCTGGGGGCCGGGCGCCGGCCCCACCAGTAGAAGTTCCAGAAGGCGCCGTCGGCGGTCACCGGAAACGGCAGCACCTCAGCCGCCTGCCCGTCCGTGGCAGGGATGAAGTAGCGGTATTCGGTGCCGGATGAGCCGAGCACCATGCCACGGACTATCTGCGCGTCAACCGCCGCGGTGAACCGTTCCGGTGCCTCACGGGCAGGCATGCCGATGATGCCGGTGAAGGCGGCCGGGCCGTACCCGGGTGAGCACCGCCGCGGGCGAATCGGGATGCACGACTCTGGCCAGCGTGCGGCGGTCGCCGCTCGCCACCGCGGACCACACGCGTTCGGCCAGCGCGGGCCTGGCCTTCTGCTGCGGCCCGCGGACGTTGGGCGGGACAGCCCGACGCTGGCTGGGTTTCGACGCTGCTGCCGGGGGTATAGCGAGCGGTTTCGTCACAGCAGGCTTGGCGGGCGCGGGCGACTTGACGGGCGCGGGCTTCCCGGCGGCCGGCGCAGGTTTCCCCGCAGCCGGCTTAGCGGCTGCCGCGGTCGGCGGTTTCGGGGGCTCGCGGGTGGCGCGCAGCCGCTCCCGCAACACGGCGGTCCGGTCTGGCCTGGCAGCCGCCAGGCGCCGCTCGATGCCGGCGATCGTATCCGCGTAATATGCCGCGGCCCGGCCGCGTTCGGCCTCGAATCCGCCGCTCACCTCGGCGGCGAGCACGGCACGCCGGGAAACCGCGGCCGAGTCCATCAGCCGGTGGGCGTGACCGATCGCCGGAAGCAGGTTCTCAGCGGGCGGTACTGCCGTACGTTCGGTACAGGGGCCCTTGGACAGCGACCTGGCAAGCGCGGCGGGTAGCTCGCGACGGGAAGGGCATCTACCCAGCGTTCCGCCTCCTCCTGGAAGCGGTCCTCGGCTGACAGCTCGTAGGTGACCAGCGCGCCCACCCCGGACGACAGGGTGCAGCACGAAGGCGGGCTCGCCGGACAGGTCGATCCGGCCATGGTCGGCCGGGAAGGCCTCGCGGACCTCGGCCTGCAGCACGTCACGTCCCGGCGGGACAGCGGCGGGCCGGTCCAGCACGAGGTAGCCGGCGTCGCCGGCTACCAGCACCCGGTCGGCGGCCTCGGCGAGGATGGGATGACCGGCGGTGAGCAGCGTGGCACCCTCTTCCCGCGCGACGTCGGGGTCGGCGGTGACCCGGAGCTCTTCCGGTAGCCGGTACGCGTCGTGAAGCTGGCCGGGGAGGACCACGTATGCGGAATCCCAGGCCGGCTCCCAGAGCCCGCCGTCGGCGGCCACGTGCCGCAGCCAGAACTCCAGCGCAGGATCGGCGATCACGCGCCCTCCTCTTCCCGGACCAGGTTGTCGATCGACGCGCGGCTGGCCAGGTAATCGGTCCTGGCTCGGGCCAGGTCGTCGCCGATGACCGCCATCCGCTCGCCGAACTCCGCGTCGTCTTCCGAGGCGACGAACGCGTCGAACACCGTGGTCTCGAAGTCGAACTCGTCGCTCACCCGGCCGAGGTTCATGTCGAGCTCGCCCACCACCAGCTCGAACAGGTTGATCTTCGCCTCGAGCACGCGCAGGACCTGCTCCTCGATGGTGCCGCTGGCGACCAGGTTGGTCAGCAGCACCTCGTGCTCCTGGCCGACCCGGTGCAGACGGCCGAGCCGCTACTCGATCTGCATCGGGTTCCACGGCAGGTCCATGTTCACCATCACGTGGCAGAACTGGAGATTGCGCCCCTCCCCGGCGGACTCGGTGGACAGCAGTACCTGGGCCTCAGGACTCCTGACATAGCGCAGGTTGCTGGCAGGCCTGGACGTCGCTGACCTGTGCACTTACTGGGATCGCTTGCGACTCTGCCGTCCGGAAGCAGTGAAAATAGATGTAAGATAATTATCTGGAGTTTCGCAGTTTTGGTGCCGGGTGAGCTGAGGCTGGGAAGGGCGAGAGCGTCGCTGACATGAGCAGCCCGTCCGGCTGGGCGTAGCCGGGTCAGCGCCCCGAGTTCGACGAATACTCCGTGGTACTGCGCGGTGCGCTTTACGTGGAGTCCGAGGACCGTGCCTTCGACGTCGCGGCCGGCCAGGCCAGCTCCCGCGCAAAGTCTTCACCGCCCACGCCTGCCAACGGATCTCATTGTCAGCGTTAATTTGCGAACGTGAACCGTGTCGGCGAACCGGAGAAATCATCAGAATCCAGGGCGAACGCCCATTCCGGCGCCACCGCGAAGACGCTTTGGGACTCAGGGTCTACCATGTCCAGGCCATAGCTGGTGCCGTATTTGGCGTTCACCGCCGCGATCATGGCTTCAAGCCCCGCAACGTCGGTTACCCGCTCGGCGCGGCCACGCACCACCACGGGCTTGAGCGCGTCGTCTGTCGACAGCGTGCACTGCGGCTCCGCCTCCAGGTTGCGTACCTTGCGGGATCCGTTGGAGCAGCAGAACCACAGCTTGTCCTGGTTCCAGACTGCCCACACCGGCATGAGGTGCGGAACACCCGCGGGACCGACGGTGGCAAGCCAGAAGTCGTGCGACTGCTGCAGCTTCTCCTGTGCCCACGACCATGGCAGCAGCCCGGTCCCCTCATCAGCAGGAAGGGTCCCGTAGCCCGGCATGTATGGTCTTGACGCCGCTGGTTCGGCCATCTTCCGACAGTAGCAGCCGAACCGCTAGGGCCGAGATCGGCGCATGGGGCGAATACGCGGGGAGCGGTAACGCTTGAGATGCATGATGTGACTGCCTGAATACAGAAGCATCGGCGGTGCCATATCCGCCTCGTGTGAGGGAATCCGCCGATGCTTCCAGGGCCGAATCTACCCGCTTCCCTGCTCGCCGTGCTGGCGCCGCCGGTGTTTCACCGCGCCGGGATATGGCACGTTCTGCGGCCTGGTCGCGGGCCTGGCCGGGCAGGTGCGGCGCCGCACCGTGGCTGGCATGCTGCTCGGGGCCGGCCTGGCGCGGTGTGGCCACACGACCGCGCGCACTACCTCTTCTCCCGGGCCCGCTAGGAGATTGACCAGCTGGGCCTGGCGGCCGCCGCACTGGTGGCCCTGGCACTGGCGGAACCGGGCGCGGACCTGGTGGCAGCGGTCGATGACCCGGTGTTCCGGAGGTGGGGACACAAGGTCTGGGCTGCGGGCTGGCAGCATGACCGAAGCAGCCCGCCGACGAACAAGATCAGCTACGGCAACTGCTTCGTCACCGCCGGGATCATCGTGAAGCTGCCGTTCTGCACCCGCGACGTGTGCCTGCCGGTACCCGCCCGGCTGCACCTGCCCGGCAAGGGCGCCGGCCCCTCCAAAGTGGAAACCGCCGCCACGCTGGTCAAACTGCTCGCCGCAGCGTTCCCTGACCGGATGGTGCACGTCGTCGCTGACGCGGCCTACCACGGTAAAGCGCTGTGGGACCTGCCAAAGAACGTGACGTGGACGTGCCGGCTGGCCCGCAACGCGGTGCTGCATGAGCTGGCGCCGCCGCGCACCGGCAAGCGGGCCGGCCCCGCCTCAAGGGCGCCCGGCCCGGCAAGGCCCACGAGATCGCCGAACCCGCCACCTGGCAGATCGTGACCGTCACCCGCCTACCGCGGCCACAAGATCAAGCCCGTCGCCGCTATCACCTGCCTGCGGTACGGGTCCTGGCGCACCCGCACCGTCCAGCTGATCCTCGCCCGCGACGCCGGCACCACCCGCGGCTGTGACTTCGCGCTCGTCACCACCGACCTGAAAGCCTCAGCGGCCACGCTCGTGCAGCGGTACGCCGCCCGCTGGGGAGACGAACAGGCCTACGGCGACGCCCGCAACGTCCTGGGCACCGGCGAAGCCGCAACCGGGTGAAGAAAGCAGTCGAGCGGACCGTGCCGTCCGGCATGCTGGTCCACACCCTGATCATCGTCTGGTACACCCGCTACGGCCACGACCCCGCCGACATCGCCGGGCGGCGTGCCGCTCAGCCCTGGTACACCACCAAGGAAGAGCCAACGTTCGAGGACATGCTGATCAAGCTCCGCCGCGTCATGATCGCCGCCCGGTTTTCCGCCAAGAGCCCCGCCACGCCCACCAGCCAGGAAATAGCCGCCGTCCTCACAGCATGGGAAACCGCCGCCGCATAAGTACGAAACTGAGTAATTATGTAAAGCTGCTCGCAACCTCATACCGGTTGTCCTGTCGCACTTGAACGCTCTGGTCTCAGCTGAGTTGAGCCGATCCGTTGATCGATTTCGCGCGATCTGCTCAGTGCCGGTCTGTGGTCTCATCAGAACTGCGCCGACCGGCGCTTCATGTCCGTCATGGGTGGGGGCGGTTGGCTACGTAAGTGAGATCGGGCAGCGCTTGTTGTTGGGTGGTGGCAGCAGTGGGCGGTCTGGCCGGTGTCGAATGTCGGTGAATTTTGGCAGGGGCTGTGGCCGACGCGGCGGCCTCGATCGATCGTGCCGCTACTTGAGCCCGGGATGTTGGCGCTCTGCGAAGATATGTAGGTGCCTGCTTGCTTTGAATGCTCCGCCTGGCTAGGGGACGATCACCAGGTTTCGACCCATGCTCCCGGGTGTGCGCCGGGCTATATGGTGACCGCATGATTGCGCCGCTGAATCGCAGGCGTCTACGGGCACGGCCAGAAGCCGGGGTCGGCAGGGCGTGGGCGTCGGCCGCCGGTGGATGGTCGAACCTGATCGCGCGGGTCCGGGCACGAGTGCTTGTCCGGGATGTCGGCGGCCGACCCGGCGCGCTCGCCGAGGTGATCGGTCTGCTGCTCTGGATATTGCTCTTCGCACGTCTCCAGTCCGTCGCGGGCAAAGACATCACGTCCGCCACCGCCAATGCATTGGCCCTCCAGTCCATGGAACGCGCCGTGCACATCGACATCGAGCGGAGCGCAAACCATTGGCTGGCTGGGCATCTGGTTCTCAGCCATCTGGCGGTGTACCTCTACCGGCTGTACTACGCGGTGATCGCCGGCGTACTGGTGTGGGCGTTCGTCCGGCACGCCGATCTCTACCGCAAGGTCCGCCGAGTGCTGGTCGCGATGATGGCCCTGATCCTGCCGGTCTACTGGGCCGTGCCGGTGTCGCCGCCACGCTTCGCACTGTCGGGCGTCATCGACATCGTTGCCAGGTACGACATCCTGGGTCACGCCTCACGGGACACCGGGAACGGTCAGAACCACTATTCGGCCATGCCCAGCCTGCATGTGGGTTTGTCGCTGTGGTGCGCGTACGCCGTGTGGTCCGTGCTTCGGGTCGAGCATCCACGCCTGGCGCTGTTGTCGTGGATGTTCCCGCTGCTCATGGCAGCAGACGTGCTCGCCACCGGAAACCACTACGTTCTCGACGTCGCGGGCAGCATTGTGCTATTGGCCGTCTCCATCCCAGCCGCGTCGATGTGGGGCCACCTCGCCGAACGCCGGCACCAAGCCAGACCCCGGCGATCGGTCCACACCTAGCTAAATGTTCTCGTCAAGTCTGTTTGGCATCGCCCGCCTGGACGCCGAGGCCAAGCAGATCACCCACGCCATCCAGGATGGCCGCCTACAACGCCGAAACCAGCCTGGCCCGAGCCCTGGACGGCCACTACGCCCGCGCCAGCGACGAGGCCTACGCTCTCATCCGCGAGGCCCTCACGGTCTCCGGCGACATCTGCCCCGGTAACGGCCAGGTGCTCATCCGGCTCGACCCGCTCACCGCGCCCCGGCGGACCCAGGCCCTAGCCGCGCTCTGCGACCAGCTCAACCACGCCGGGCCTGCTACCCGGGCACCGATCTCGTCCTGCGCTACGAGGTCAAATCCCGCCCAAGCCCTGCATAAAAGATCTCCCTATGTCAGGAGTCCGTGTGTCCAGAAAGGAGAGTGGTGGTGACGTAGAAGGTCGCCAGCACAAACCGTGCTGTGCCAGTGATGGAGGTATGGCCCTCCGGGCTCGCCGTGCAGGCGGGGAGCCCAAACCACCGGAAGCTGCGCCGGTTAAGAGCCGGGGTGGTGAGCGTTCCGGGGAAAGGCCCGGCGAGACCGGGTCAGGTGAGCGACGAGAAGACGAGCATGTGCGAACCACTGCTGACGCATCGAAAGACATTCAAATGGCATCAAAACTGAGGATCGGGACTCGTCCTTGGGACAAAGGCGCGCCTGCGGGCGGGCCCTCAGCCGGGGAGCTGCCTGCTCGTGGCCCTGGCGGTGCCCGGTGTAAAGGTGGCGTGAGCTCGTCGCAGGCGCTGGCGCGGAACTGGAGAACCTGTCGTCTCGATACCGACGGCCAGCCGGTGATGCCGGCTGCCTGGCCGCGAGAGGGAGGACCCCAAGCGGCAGACACCGTGAGGGGCAGAGTACCGCGAGGCACAGGGGCGGAACGGCCCGTAGTAGCTGGGAAGGCCCTGTAATGGGGCCGGAGCCAAGGGGCCGTGCAGGCCAGGTCGACTTGAGGCCAACCCCGCTGTCGGGGGAGGAGCCGATGGGCAGACCGGAACCGAAGGTGAAGTCGTTTGATATTTCGAAGCGCCTTGTGTTCGAGGCGTGGGAGAAGGTCCGTGACAATGCCGGAGCGCCGGGTGTGGACGCGGTCAGCGTCAGCCAGTTCCAGGAACGGGAGAGGGACAGCCTCTACAAACTGTGGAACCGGATGAGCGCGGGCAGCTACATGCCCGGCCCGGTGCGGGCGGTGGAGATACCAAAGGATCATGGGGCAGGGGTCCGGGTTCTGGGAGTGCCCAGCGTGGCCGACCGGATTGCCCAGACCGCAGCCGCCAGGCTGCTGGAGGAAAAGCTTGAGCCGATCTTCCACCCCGGCAGTTACGGGTACCGTCCGGGGCGGTCCGCCCAGGACGCGCTGGCCGTGACCCGCAAGCGCTGCTGGAAGCAGGACTGGGTACTGGATCTTGATATCCGGGCCTTCTTCGACAGCGTTCCCCATGAGCTTCTATTGAAGGCGGTAGCTCACCACACCGGCTTGCGCTGGGTCCTGCTCTACATCGGGCGGTGGCTTAAAGCCCCCATGCAGATGCCGGACGGGACGCTCGTGGCCAGGGAGAAAGGCACCCCGCAGGGATCACCGATTTCCCCGTTGTTGGCTAATCTTTTCATGCATTACGCGTTCGATACGTGGATGGACCGGGAATTCCCCGGCTGCCCGTTCGAACGGTACGCCGATGATGTTGTCGTCCACTGCGACACCGAGGCGCAGGCCCGAAGTCTCCGGGCCGCGATCGCCAGACGGCTCGGGACCCTCGGTCTCGAACTGCACCCCGACAAGACGAAGATCGTGTACTGCAAAGACACGAAGCGCCGCAGAGACTCGGAGCATGTCAGCTTCGATTTCCTCGGCTACACCTTCCGGGGACGCACGGTCCTTGGCAGGCGGAGCCTGTTCATTGGCTTCAACCCTGCCATGAGCGCCAAGGCGACCAAGGCGGTCAGCCAGAAGATCAGGGCCTGGCACCTCAGCCGTCGCAGTGACACGGACCTGTCCGACCTCGCCAGGGAGATCAATCCCCAGGTCAGAGGCTGGATCGGCTACTACGGAGCCTTCTACCGCTCCAGGCTGTATCTCATCGCACTGCGCATCGACCAGCACCTGGTCAGATGGGCCATGCAGAAGTACAAGCGGCTGCGCGGCAGGCCCGAGCGGGCCTGGGCATGGCTGGAAGCTGTCCGTCAGCGCCAGCCCGCTCTCTTCGCTCACTGGCATCTCATCGCGCGTCCCCCAGGTCGGCCTGTGGGAGCCCGGTGAGGGGAGACCCTCACGCCGGGTGTGCGCCGTGAGGCGCTTCGTCGTATCCCCTACTCAGCAGGGAGGAACTCGGAGGAGATGTTCCTGGGTCGCCTGGCTTACCTGGCGGGGAAACCTGGCGGGGACAAGAGCATGCCAGGGACGCGGCGGCCGTCTGGAGGCGTCCAGGGCGGGGTGCCGCTAGACCCGCACGGTATGGCCAAGGCTGGATTGCCTGAAGCCCAATCTCCAGCGGTGAATGTGCGCACCCACCGGAACGACGCCTGGAACCGGTGCCGCGTCATGTCCCGGCATGAACCCGTGGGCCGGGGCACCCTCCGTGGCGCGGAGCGTCGCCCAGCGAGGGCGGTTGAGGAGATGAGTGGGCGGCCTAACCCGTGCTCGATACGTACGACGAGGACGTACCGCGGGATCGCCTACGGGGCGCGAGCCCTATGGCGACGGAGTGCCCGTAGTAGTCAGAGGCCGGGAAAGCCGGTCACACGGCGAAGGGGCACAGGTGGTCAGTGATGCCCAGCGACGGGAGGCATGCGTAATGCAGGACGCCGCAACGGTGCTGGATGTCATCGGCAAGCGAGGAGCACGAGGGCTGCCGGTGGAGCGTCTTTACCGGCAGCTGTTCAACCCGCAGTTGTTCCTGATGGCCTACGGCAAGCTGTACTCCAACAGGGGTGCGATGACGCCGGGGGTCACCGGGGAGACCGTGGACGGCATGTCGCTGGCGAAGATCGGGGCGATCATCGGCGCGCTGCGCGCCGAGCGCTACCGGTGGCAGCCGGTGAAGCGGGTCTACATCCCGAAGAAGAACGGGAAGAAGCGTCCGCTGGGCCTGCCGACGTGGTCGGACAAGCTAGTCGCGGAGGTGGTGCGCCTGCTGCTTGAGGCGTACTACGAGCCTCAGTTCTCCGACCGCTCCCACGGGTTCCGCCCTGGCCGGGGCTGCCACACCGCGCTCAGCGAAGTGGTGGACATCTGGAAGGGGACGCACTGGTTCATCGAGGGCGACATCTCCGACTGCTTTGGGTCGCTTGACCATGAGGTCATGCTCGCGATCCTGGCGGAGAAGATCCACGATGGCCGGTTCCTGCAACTGGTCAGCCGGATGCTCAAGGCGGGCTACCTGGAGGACTGGACATGGCACGCCACGCTCAGCGGCTCACCGCAAGGCGGCATCGCCTCGCCTGTCCTCAGCAACATCTACCTTGACCGGCTCGACCAGTGGATCGAGCAACGGCTGCTGCCCGAGTACAACCTCGGCCGCCGCCGTCGGCCCAACCCGGACTACAAGACCGTGGAGTACGCGATCGCGCGGGCGAAAAGGCACGGGGACCGGGCGGAACTGCACAGGCTCAGCCTGCGCCGTCGCCAGCTTCCCAGCCAGGATCCCGCCGATCCGGACTACCGGCGGTTGCGATATGTCCGCTATGCCGACGACTGGCTGCTGGGGTTCGCAGGCCCCAGGCGCGAAGCAGAGGAAATCAAGGAGAAGATAGCGGCGTTCCTGCGCGATCAGCTGCGCCTGGAGCTGTCGCAGTCCAAGACCCTGATCACGCACGCCGCCAGCCAGGCGGCGCGCTTCCTCGGCTACGAGATCAAGGCCCAGCACTCCGACACCAAGATCACCCGCAACCGGCGGGCGGTCAACGGGGCGATCGGCCTGTTCGTGCCACGGGACCGCATCAGGCAGTGGTGCGTGCTCTACATGGACAAGGGAAAGCCAGCACAGCGGGGCGCGCTGCTCCACGACGACGACTTCACGATCATCGCGAAGTACCAGTCCGAGTACGCGGGCCGCGTCCAGTACTACCTGCTGGCCCAGGACGTCTTCCGCCTGGGCCGCCTGCACTGGGTCATGGAGACCTCGCTGCTCAAGACCCTAGCGGGCAAGCACCGGTCGACGGTCGGGAAGATGGCCGGGAAGTACAAGACGGTCATCGACACCCCCGCCGGGCCGCGCAAGTGCCTGCAACTGGTCATCGAGCGCGACAGGAACAGGAAGCCACTGGTCGCCCGCTTCGGCGGGATACCCCTCCGGCGAGTGCGCACAGCCGACCTCACCGACCAGCGGCCCGTCATGGCCAGCGCCAAGCGGAACGAGCTGATCCACCGGCTCCTCGCCGGGCGCTGCGAACTCTGCGAGGGCACGGACGGCCTGGAGGTCCACCACGTCCGCAAGCTCGCAGACCTGAACAAGCCAGGACGGCGGGAGAAACCTCCCTGGATGGAACTCATGGCCAAGCGACGGCGCAAGACCCTTGTCATCTGCCGCCGCTGCCACGAGGACATCCACGCAGGCCGGGCAACCACGCCCTACCCGAAATGATCACTGGAGAGCAGGGTGCGAGGAAACCCGCAAGCCCTGTTCGGGAAGAGACCGACGGAAAAGGACCCGGCCAAGGGCACCTCGCCGGCGGTCGACTTCACTCTACGAGAGCCGGGGGGTGCGATTCCCCCCGGCCACTTACCTGGGCCTCGTCCCGGAAAGCGGCAATCGTCCGCTCCTTCTCCGCGCGCGGCAGGCTGCCGTGGTAGACCGCAGCGCCCGGCACCTGATCGGTCAGCAGCTCCAGGGTCTGCCGGAACGCGGTGAACACCAGGACCTTCTGCCCCGCCTGGGTCAGCAGGGCTCGGCCAGGTCCGCCAGCCCCGGATCGGCCAGAATACGCTCGGGGTGGCGCATGTCGCCGGGTACCGCGATCACCCCGGCGCTCTTGGCCAGCAGGCTCCGGCATGCGAGATCACCGCCGGGTCGTTGTCCGCGTAGGCTACCCGCGACTCCGGGTCGACGCGCCGGGCGATCTGGTGCGCGTTCAGGGCCGTCGGCAGGCCGGCGCCGACGTCGATGACCTGCCGGACGCCGCGGCCCGCCACATAGCTGACGGCACGCCCGAGAAACTGCCTGTTCTCCCGGGCCATCTGCGCGGAGACCGGGTGGACGGCCAGCATCTTCTCCGCCAGTTCGCGGTCGGCGGCGAAGTTCTCCTTCCCGCCTAGCCAGTACTCCCAGACCTGTGACCTTGGACGGTAAGTGACAGGAGATCGTTGCCGCTACTTGGCACGGCTCGCGCTCTGGCGCAGCGCCAGGGATCGGGGCACCAGGATGCCAGCGGGGCCGGGAGGCTGATCGCCTCCCGGCCCCGGCGCGATAGGTGGTCAGGCCTAGCTCGCGGTTGGCTGCAGGTCGTGGCTGGCGACGGCGAGGTCTTCGGCGTCGACGTCGGTGGTGGCCAGGCGCGCGTACACCTCGGGGCGGCGGCGGCGCATCCGGGCGGCGTATCCGGCGCCGAGGGCGAACACGGCAGGGACCGAGCCGATCAGGGTCCAGTTGACGGCGGGGCTGGCCGCGGTGAGCAGGCCGACCTTCCAAATGATCAGCAGGGCGGCGCCGGTGAGCAAGATGCCGGCGGCCAGCGGGGCCGCCACCGTGCGGGCGGCGGATTCGGTGTGCTGGTTGCGGCGGAAGTACCGCCAGACCGCGAACGCGGTCAGCGCCTGCAGCGCCACGATGCCGATGACACCGGGGGTGTTGACCCACAGCAGCAGCTGCAGGTAGGGGTCGGCGTGGGCGATGGCGAAGCCGGCCACCACGGCGGCGGCCAGGGCGGTCTGGGCGTAGCCGGCGATGTAGGGGCTCTTGTGGATGGGGTGGATGTGGCCGAGCCGGCGGGGCAGCGCGCCTTCGGAGGCCAGCGCGTAGGTGTACCGGGTGATCGCGTTGTGGAAGGCGAGCAGCGCGGCGAACAGGCTGGTCACGATGAGCACGCGCATCGCGTCGGTGGCCCAGCTGCCGACGTAGGTGGTCATGGCGGTGAAGAACATGCCGGCCGGGTTCTTGGCGGCCACGGCGGCGGCGCCGGTGTTGCCGAAGGCCTGGATGATGACCCAGCTGATGAAGGCGTAGAACAGGCCGAGGAACCCGACGGCGATGTAGGTGGCGCGGGGGACGGTGCGGTCGGGGGTGCGGGCCTCTTCGCGGTAGATGGCGGTGGCCTCGAAGCCGATGAACGCGCCGAACGCCAGGGCCAGGACGCTGGCCATCCCGCCGGTGGCGATGTGGGCGGGGGCGAAGGAGGCCAGGCTCAGGCCGTGTGCGCCGCCCTTGGCCAGGATGGCGGCGGCGAGCAGGGCCAGGATGCCGGTTTCGGCGATGAGCAGGGCGCCGAGGATCTTGGCGCCGCCGTGGATGCTGCGGTAGCCGAAGTACCAGACCGCGGTGATGCCGATCCCGGCCCAGGCCCACCAGGGCAGATTAACGCCGGTGAGGTCGCTGGCGGTGGCGGCGGCGAAGTAGCCGAACGCGCCGTACAGGCCGATCTGGATGGCGTTGTAGGAGAAGACGGCCAGTGCGGCGGCGCCGAGCCCGGCGGGCTTGCCGAGCCCGCGGGCGATGTAGGAGTAGAAGGCGCCGGCGTTGCGGATGTACTTGCTCATCGCGGTGAAGGCGACCGCGAAGACGGTCAGGATCAGGCCGGCGATCAGGTAGCCGGCCGGGGCGCCGATGCCGCCGATCATGATGGCCAGCGGGGCGATGCCGGCCATGACGGTCAGCGGCGCGGCGGCGGCGACGACGAAGAACACGATCGAGCCGGTGCCGAGCGCGCCGTGTTCGAGGCGCTCGGGGGCGGGGGCGGTGGGCTGGGACACGGGGATTTGCTCCTAATACGGGATGGTAACCGGGGTTGGGCGGGAGGGTCAGCAGGTGCGGGTTCCGGCGAGCCAGGTGCCCAGCACGGGCAGGTCGCGCAGCTCGCGGGCCGCGATGACGGTGGGGTCGGCGGCGAGGTGGACCAGGTCGGCGCGCATGCCGGGGCGCAGCGCGCCCCGCTGGTGTTCCTCGAACCCCTGGTAGGCGACGCCGGCGGAGTAGGCGGCCAGCGCCTGGCCGGCGGTGACCCGCTCGGCGGGCAGCCAGCCGCCGTCCGGGTCCCCGGCCGGGGTCTGCCGGGTGACCGCGATGGCGATGCCGTGCAGGGGCTGGTAGGCGGTGACCGGCCAGTCGCTGCCGAACGAGACACGGGCGCCGGTCCGCTGCAGGGTGCCGATCTGGTACTGGCGGGCGCCGCGGGCGGCCCCGACGCGGGGCAGGGTCAGCTCGGTCATCAGCGGGTCGGGCTGCGCCCACAGCGGCTCGAGGTTGGCGATCACGCCGAGGGCGGCGAAGCGGGGCAGGTCAGCCGGGTCGATGAGCTGGACGTGCGCCAGGACCGGGCGGCGGTCGGCCGGGCCGTTGCGCCGGGCGGTCTCGGCGATCGCGTCCAGGGCCAGCCGGATCCCGGCGTCGCCGATGGCGTGCACGTGGGCCTGGAAGCCCGCAGCGTCGGCGGCGGTGATCGCGTCGGCGAGCTCGCCCGGCGTCCAGTTGGCGATCCCGTGCGAGTGCGGGCAGTCATCGTAGGGCTGCAGCAGGGCGGCGGTGCCGGCTTCCACGACGCCGTCGGCGAAGAACTTCACCGTCCGGGCGGCCAGCCAGCCCGGGGCGGCGGCGCAGACCCGGGCGCGGTCGGCGGCGAACTCGCCGAGCTGGTCCTTCCAGATGGTCGGCTCGGCCCGGAACGCGAGGTTGGCGCGGAACCGCAGCGAGCCGTCAGCCGCGGCGGCCAGCCAGGCGTCCACCTGGTCGCGGGCGACCCAGGCGTCCTGGACCCAGGTGATCCCGGCGGCGGCGAACAGCGCCGAGACCTCGGCCAGGGCGGCGGCCTGCTCGGCCGGGCCCGGGGCCGGGAGCAGGTCCAGGACCGGGCCGATGGCCCCCCACTCGCGCAGGGTGCCCAGCGGCGAGCCGTCCGGCCGCCGCACGATCTGGCCCGCGGCCGGCTCGGTGGTGCCGGCGTCGATGCCGGCCCGGCGCAGTGCCTCGCTGTTGACCCACATGGTGTGGTGGTCCATCGTGCGCAGCGCCACCGGCCGGCCGGGCAGTACCTGGTCGAGCCAGCGAGCGTCGAACCGCCCGCCGTCGGCCAGCGTGGGGTCGAACGCGTCGCCGGTCACCCACTCCGCGTCGGGGTGCTCACCGGCCCAGGCGGCGACGGCGGCCAGGATCTCGTCAATGCTGCGGGCCTGGCGCACCGGCACCCCGCGCAGGCCGAGCCCGCCCAGCAGCGGGTGCGCGTGCCCGTCGCCGAACGAGGGCAGCAGCGCGCCGCCGGCCAGGTCGGTCACCTCGGTCCGCGGCCCCCGGCTGGCCAGCGCGTCCTCGCCGAGTGCGAGTATCCGCCCGCCGGCCACGGCCAGCGCGCCGCTGGCGGGTGCGCCCGGCTCGCCGGTCCGCACCGTGCCGCCGGTGAACAGCTGGTCTGCCTGCATCGTCAGCTCCTAAACTTAAACTGATTTAATATAAGTTAAGGATACGATGTGGCAGCATGCCGGGTCAAGAGGTAAACTTAAACTGATTTAGTTTAGAGGAGGAGCACCTGATGGGCCGCCCGCACACCCCGCTGCTGGACCGCGACCGCATCGCCGACGCGGCACTGAAGCTGACCGACCGCCGCGGCGACTTCACCATCCTGGACCTGTCCCGGGCGCTGAAGGTCACCCCGGCCGCCATCTACCACCACGTCGACGGCCGCGACGCGATCGTCGCCCTGCTGCGCCAGAAGATGGCCCGGACCGTCGACGCGTCCGCCTTCGGGCAGCTGCCCTGGGACGAGGCCCTGCGCCGGTGGGCCGTCTCCTACCGGGAGACCTTCGCCGCCCACCCCGGCACCATCGGCATGCTGGCCGCCGAACCGGTCGCCGACCCCGCCGTCCACGCCGAGTACGAACGAGCGGTCACCGCCCTGGAGGACGCCGGCTTCTCCCGGCACACGGTCCTCGCCGTGATCACCGCGACCGAAAGCCTCGTGCTCGGCTCCGCGCTCGACCTCGCCGCCCCGCCCGTCATGGTCACCGGCATCGACCCGGCCGCCACCCCCCGCCTCGCCGCGGCGGCCGCCGCCACCCCCTCCGGGCGCGCCCGCGCCGATCAGGCTTTCTACCTAGGCCTGGATGCTCTCATCACCGGCCTGCGCTGCACGCTCAGCGAAGCCGACAACCGCTGACGCCGGGCACAAGACCGGGGCCGCATGATGGCCGCCTTCCCCGGTAGTGCTCAGACACAAACGCCCGGCTAAACGCAGGAACCGCCGGCGGCGCTGATCGGCAGAAGGCCTGCCGGGCGCGGGCGACCGGCCACCATTGCAGGCTTAAAGGACCTGCGTCGGCAAGAAGTTGCGAGATAACCCTCGTTATCAGGCAACGATGGCTATCATGGCGGCATGCCACCTGCACGAGCGCCCCGGCGCCGGCCCGCTTCGTTTCCCGGTTATCTGGCAACAACCGACGCGGGGACGGAACAGTCCGCCCGCAACGTGCTGCCGGGCCAGCCGCTGGCCCGCCACGTCGATGACTTCCTCGCCGACCTGGCCAACGCGAACAAGCCGCGGAACACGATCCGCGCCTACCGCGGCGACCTGATCGCCTTCGCGGCCTGCCACGACGGCGACCTCGCCGATCTGACCGCGGCGCCGGTCCGGGCGTTCCTCGGCGAGATCGCCGGGCAGGCCCCATCGACCCGCAAGCGCAAGCGCGCTGCGGTCGCCTCGTTCTGCAGGTGGGCGGTCCGGCACGAGCTGCTGGACGCCAGCCCGATGGACCGCATCGACGCCGTCGCGGTGCCCCGGACGCTGCCCCGCCCGGCGGCCGCGGCCGATATCGCGGCGGTGCTGGACGCGATCTGCTCCCGGCGGCCGCGCAAGGACGTGCCGCTGGGTGTGCTGCGGGACCGGGTGCTGTTCGAGACCGCCTACGTCTGCGGCGCCCGTGCCTCGGAGGTCTGCGGGATCTACGTCGAGGACCTGGACCTGCGCCCGGACGACGAGCACGCCCGCGTGCACGGCAAGGGCGGCACCGTCCGCACCGTGCTGCTGGATGACCGCGGCTACCTCGCGCTGCTCAGGCTGTACCTGGCCCGGTCCGGGTACACCTCGGGCCCGCTGTTCCGGGCCAGCATCAACGGCCGGGGCGGCCCGCTGTCCTACGACGCCGCGCACAGCCGGTGGACGAAGTACTGCGCCGCGGCCGGTACCGGGATCGGCATCCACCAGCTGCGCCACGCGCACGCCACCGAGCTGATCAACAGCGGCGTGTCCATCGAGGTGGTGCGCCGCCGGCTGGGCCACGCCTCCACCGAGACCACCCAGGTCTGCACCCTGCTCGCCGACAAGATCGCCGACACCGAGATCCGCGCCGCCCGCCGGCGGCGCGACCGGGCCGCACGCTGAGACCGCAGGACCGGTAACGCCTTTCTTACCGTGCAGTCCCGTGACGGCGCGGCCGGACTCTGCGAGCGGGATGCTGCCAGTGTGGCGTTCGCGGCAGATAGCGCCGGGGGTTCGCATGCCGGGCTGGCCGCCCTGACCCGGGCGCAGCGGGACCAGGCGCTGGCCCGCTGGCAGATGCTGCGCGCCGTGCCGCAGCAGGCGATGGCGAATCGCACGCTCATCTACACCCCCAAGGTCCACACCACCGCGCGCATCCTCGATAAGGAGATCACCTTCCTGCATGAGCGGCTGAGCTGGGGCATCGAGTGGGAACTCCAGAAGGATTTCGCCAAGCTGAGCAAGAGCTGCGAGCCGTGTGCTGAGCTGCTGATCGTGGACGAAGCGGACCGGCTCAGGACCCCGGCGCTGGAACAGCTCCGCGACCACCACGACCGGACCGGCATCGGCCTGATCCTGATCGGCATGCCCGGCATCGAAAAGCGCCTGGCCCGCTATCCGCAGCTCTACAGCCGGGTGGGATTCGTCCACCACTACCGGCCGCTGTCGGCCGCGAGCTGGCGCTCGTCCTGGCCCGCCACTGGCCCGAACTCCACCTGGACGACACCGCCGACTTCACCACGGGCGAGGCGGTCGCCGCGATCACCCGCATCACCAGCGGCAACTTCCGCCTGACCGGCCGGCTGATAGCCCAGATCCAGCGGATCCTGGACATCAACCACCTCTCGGTCGTCACCAGCGAAGTCGTCGAGGCAGCACGCGAATCGCTCGTCATAGGGATTATGTGAAGGCTCAGCTGCCGCCTGCCAATCCAGTCGTGCAGCAGGCTGTCCGCCATATAGCGCCGAAGACTCCCTGCCGGTTACCGCCGAAGATCACACCCAGACCCGGGCGATGTTCGGCCTGGTCGGGTCAAATGGCTCCACTCGCGCTCCCTCCCCCATCCCGCCACCGACAATCATCCCTGCGAAAAGCCGTCCCCATGATTTCGGTGACAAGATTGACCGGATGGGAGGGGATCCGGAGGTCCGCGCTGTCGTGCTGGTCGTGCACGGCGGAGCGTCGGTCAGCACCAGGGCGACCAGCGCGACGCAGCTGGCCGTGCTCCGCATGGTCCCGGTGGCCCAGGCGATACGGCGAGCGGTGCACGGCAGCCGGGTCACCGTCCTGCGGCCCAGGTTCCAGGTCCGGGGCTGGAATGACTCGCAAGCCTCACCCGTCGCTGACCTGAATCGGCTGCTGGACGGGCTCCCCGAGACCAGCGGCCAGGTTCCCGTGATCCTGGTCGGGCATTCGATGGGAGCGCGGGCCGCGCTGAGGGCCGGCGGGCATCCGCTGGTGACCGCCGTGGCTGGCCTGGCGCCGTGGCTGCCGCCGGGTGAGCCGGTGGCCCAGCTGGCCGGCCGGCGGGTCCTGCTCGCGCACGCCAGCGGGGACAGGATAACCAGGCCCGCGGATACCTGGGCCTACGCCCAGCGGGCCCGGGAGGCCAGCCGGGTTACCGCGATCGAGGTACGCGGCAGCGAGCACGCGATGCTGCGCCGGGCGAGCCTATGGCACGAGCTGGCCGCCGAGTTCACCCGCGCCGTCCTCGGCCTGCCCGCCGGGGATCAGCGGATCCGCCAGCTCCTGGACCAGACGGACGCCGGCCCCGATCGTTACGTGTTGTGAGCCAGGGGAACGAGCCAGGGAACGACTGCGCAGGCCGCTTAGGCCTCGCCTGACCGGCCGAGCTCGGTGGTGAGCTCCTGCCTGACCTGGGTCATCTCAGCTAGCACGGCAGGGTCGGCGTCCGGGTAGCGGGGGTCGATCGTTGATCTCCCGGAACCGGCGGGCCCAGACATCCCCGGACCTGGCGGCGGCAGGCATCCGCTCGGCGGCCAGCAGGTCCTTGTGCACCCGGACGACCAGCACCTCCTCGTAGTGGGACCGGTTGAAGATGCCGATCCGCCCCCGCGGCCATCAGCGGGACCCGTAGTTGTAGGTCGAGGAGTTGCCTGGCGTGCCGCTGCCGTGGCTGGTCACCACGTTCACGACCAGGACCGTCCCGCCGATGGCGATGGCGAGGCCGATGACGACGGCGATGATCAACCGGAGCACGGTGCTCCTCCCTCCGGCCGGCTTCTACGAGATGGTGAACGTTACCTTGGCGGCCGGGCCGGTGCGCCTTTTGAAGCTGACCGGCACCACCTTGGCCAGGTAGCGGCCGGGCCGCAGCCCGGTGATGGTGGCGCCGTCGGCGTAGGCGGTGGCCACCGGGGTACCGCCTGGCTCGCCCGGCCCTTGCAGGTAGACGCGATAGTGGATGCTGAGGCCAGCATCGGGCCAGCTCAACGTGACCTTACCGGGGCCCGGCCGGGCTTGCACCGACGCCAGGCCGGGCACCGCAGGACAGCCGGCGCCCGGATAAGCCCAGGCGTCGAACCACTGCGACGGGTTCCGCGGCACGATCCGCGGATCGTCCTGCGGTCCGCTCCTGGCCACGTTGCCGGGCGCGCCCGGGTGACCGCCGAATGCCGCCAGCGGAACGGTGATGAACCGGGGCAGGGTCACCGTGTTGGTGAAGTCGGACATCGGCTGGCAGCCGGTGGTCACCGCCTCGGAGTTGACGTTATAGCTGATCACCAGCGTGTCGCGGGTGGAAAGTGCGGGTTCGGCCCGCGCCTCGTACAGGATGCGGTAGTCATCCGCGGCGTCGAGCCCGATGGTCGGGTCCCGGTACAGCAGCCTTCCGGCGCCGAAGTCGAACGGGCCCCACGGCGCGCTGGCCGGGTAGGCGTCGATATCCGGTCCGCCTGGCGTCACCCCGCCCTGGATCAGCCAGTAGCGGCCCCCGGCCTGGATCACGCTGAACCCGGACGATACGGCCAGGCCGCTGCCCGGCGGCTGCACCGGCTCGGCATTGTGCTGCCCGGCTGCCCACCGCGCCGGCGCCGGTGTAGAACCGCCACGCGGCGAACGTGGTCAGCTGCGCCGCCGGGACCCGGGCCAGGTAGAGCCGGTAGCCCGGGACCTGGACGTTCGGGCTCTGCGTACCGTAGATGTACACCGTGTTCCCGGCGCGCAGCAGCGCGGCGCCCCACAGGATCGGGGTGCCGCCGGACGGCGGGGTGTAAGACGGCAGCGGGACCAGGTCCGGCCGGGCGACCGCGCCGTATTGGTGCCCGCGGCCGGCCGAGCTGAGCTGGCTGGCCGGGAAGGTGGCCATTACCGTTCCGACCGGGACGAACGGAAAGGCGCGGGCCAGGTAATGGTGGTAGAACATGACGGCCGTCCCGCCGATCTCGATGCCGTCCTCGTCCCAGTACCGGTCGGACGTCCCGCCGGGCACCGTCGGCGCTGCCCCCACCACCGGGGCCGCGTTGCCGGGACCGCCGGGGCCGGTGCAGGCTCCGCCGCCCGTCATGGTGACGAACGTGCTGCCCCGCCCGGTCGTGGTCTGGACGACCACCGCGTTGTGCACGAACCCGGACAGGTGCGAGAAACCGATGGTAGGCCCGGCCGGGCCGATGAAGGTATCGGAGAAGAACCAGGCGAGCTGCGCGGAGTTCAGCCGGATGGCGGAGACCCCGTCGCCGCCGGCCCAGTCGGCGCAGGTGGAGTGATCGGAGTAGGCGACCCACTCCCCGTCCAGCGCAGCAGGGTCCGGTTGCCCAGCTCCGTCCTGCGCCGCCGGGCCCGGTGCCCCGCTGAACCGCTGACCAGCACGGGCGCGTGGGTGCTCGGCGCGATCGGGCCGGACGGGTGGTCCCGCGCCGGGATCAGCCAGGCCAGCGTGATGCTCACCCCGGCGATGATCCCGACGGCCAGGCCGGCCAGCTCGAGTCCGCGCCTGCGCCGGCGGCGGGCCGGGGCAGGCGCCGCTTCGGTTCCGGTGTCGGGCGCCTGCGCCATGGCCGCGATCATTCCTTTCTGGCGTGCACCAGCAGGATAGACGCGGCCGACGGCCACCGGCAGAAGGCCCGGTCCAGCGGGCCGAACGGCCGCGGCACGTCGTGGTAGCGCGCCCCGGCTACGCTCACGCAGCGGAACCCGCTGGCGGCCAGGAACTCGGTCAGCGCCCGCCGGGTGAACAGGCGCAGGTGACCGGCCACCACGCGGCCCGGCCGGCCGAACACCCCGCGCAGGCTCACCTCGGAGAACACCGGCTGGATGCCCGCCGCGAGCAGGCCCCGGTTGTACCACGCGGCCAGGTTCGGCGTGGACAGCAGCAGCGAGCCGCCGGGCCGGAGCACCCGCCGGACCTCGGCCACGGCTCCGTCGGGATCCACCAGGTGCTCGATCAGCTCGCTCATGATCACCACGTCCGCGACCCCGTCCGCGACCGGCAGGGCGCCTGCCGCCACGTCCGCGCGCAGCACGGTCAGGCCCAGGGCCCGCGCCAGCCGCGCCGCGTCATCAGACCAGTCGATCCCGGCGAACCGGTGGGCCGGGTTATGCCGGGCCGCGGCCGCCAGCGCCGCGCCGTCGCCGCAGCCCAGGTCGATGATGACCGCCGGGCCGGCCACGCCGCGCAGCACCGAGGCCAGCATCCGGGCCTGGCGCCGGGCCCGGTCCGGGCCCGAGCTGAGCGGCACGTCCGGCCGGGCGTAGAACTCCTGCAGCGGGTTGCCCGGCGCCGGGGCGGTCATCGCCATGACGCCTCCCGGGCGGCTCGATCCCAGCCAGCGGCCCGCTTGACCGCCTCGTCGGCCACCTCGGCGAACCCGGCCACCGCGGCCGACCAGTGCTGCTGCAGCGCCCGGGTGCGCGCGGCCCGGCCGAGCGCCTCCCGCCGCGGCCCGTCGATGGCGAGCGACGCCCAGGCCGAGGCGAACTGGCCCTCGGTCCGCACCAGCATCCCGGTCTGGCCATCCGCCACCGAATCGCGCAGTCCGGGCACGTCGAACGCCACCGCCGGGGTGCCGCGGATCGCCGCCTCGGACACCACGATGCCCCAGCCCTCGATCAGCGCCGGGTGCACCAGCAGCCACGCCGCGCACAGCAGCCGGTGCTTGTCCTGCTCCGGTACCCGGCCGGTGAACACCACGTCGGGGCCGGCCTGCGCCTCGAGCCGGGCCCGCTCCGGCCCGTCCCCGGCGATCACCAGCGTCCCGCCGGTCACCTGCCGCACCCGGTCCCACAGCCGCAGCAGCAGGTCCAGGCGCTTGTAGTCGGTGAGCCGGCCGAGCGCCAGGAACAGCGGGTCCGGCGAGCGCGGCGTCGGCGGGTCGGGCCGCACCACGCCGTTGCAGATCTGCCGGATCCGGTCCCGGCCCACTCCCATCTGCTCCAGCGACTCCGCCGTGGAACCGGACACGGTCAGGAACAGGTTCTTGCGGTGCACCCAGGGCATGACCGTGTTCTCGATGCGCCGGCCCACGGTGGAGGCCGGCGGCCGGAACCGGATCGGCCACAGCTCGGTGTGCACGTGGTTCACCAGGCAGATCACCGGCCGCCTGGACCAGAGCGGCACCAGGAACGGCATCCCGTTGCAGACCTCGACGATCAGGTCGGCAGCCCTGAAATCCCGCAGGTAGGCCAGCGGCGCGCGCACGAACTGGGAGTAGGTGCCGCCGGTGCGCACGACCTGGTAGGGCCGTTCGGCCACCTGCCCGCCGCACAGCAGCGTGACCCGGTGGCCGCGGGCCAGCAGGCCGCAGGCCAGCTGGTCGACCAGCACCTCCGAGCCCCCGGCCTGCCGGTTGGCCAGGTCCCGCCAGGCCACGAACACGATGTGCCTGGGCCGCGCGCCGGGCAGGTCCGGCGCCCTATCCGGCGCCCTGTCCGGCGCCCTGTCCACCGCGGCCGGCCACGACCCGTCTAGGGCACCGCCCGGCCCGCCGGACCGGCCCGCGGGCCGGGCGCCTGGATCATCGTTCATGTCGCGGCTCCAGGTCGCTGGCTGACGCTGAGATCCGCGTTACCGATAGCCAGGTCGGTTTTCTCGGGGGCAAGATTGCAGCATTATTTTGTGGCTACTGCCCGGTAGTCAAGACAGCGGCAGGTCACGGATGCGGCCGCGCCCCGGCGCCCGGCCCCGGCCACCCGCTACCATACTGACGCTAAATGCTCTGCGGCGATCATTGAGGACCTGAATGAGCTTGCTGGCACCGATCCGCCGCCATCGCGTCGATCAGGCGGCCAGTACCGGCCTGCTCCGTTCCGTCCGGCTGTTCCGCCTGTTCCTGGCCGAACAAGCCGACCCGGACGCGTTCTACTCTCACCTAGCCGAAGACGCCGTGGGCCAGGTGGCCGAGTACGGTCCGCTGGACGGCCGGACCGTGGTGGACGTCGGCGGCGGGGGCGGCTGGTTCACCGCCGCGTTCCGGGCCCGCGGCGCGCACTGCTACCTGTTCGAGCCCGACCCGGCCGAACTGCGGTTCGCAGGGAACGCCGCGCCGGCGGGCGCGGTGGTCGCCGACGGCTACTGGCTGCCGGTGCGCGACGGCGGCGCCGACGTGGCCTTCTCCTCCAACGTGCTCGAGCACGTCCCCGATCCGCTGGGCCTGATCGAGGAGATGATCCGCGTCACCCGGCCCGGCGGCCTGGTGTACCTGTCCTTCACCAACTGGTACTCGCCGTGGGGCGGGCACGAGATGTCGCCCTGGCACTACCTGGGCCCGCGCTACGCCGAGCGGCGCTACGCCAGGCGCCACCAGCGCGAGCCTAAGCACCACTGCGGCGTCAACCTGTTCCCGGTGCACATCGGGCCGGTGCTGCGCGCGCTGCGGGCCCGGCCGGACGTCCAGCTCGTGGCCGCGCGGCCCCGCTACTACCCGCGCTGGTGCGGCCCGCTGGTCCGGCTGCCCGGCCTGCGCGAGGTCGCCACCTGGAACCTCATGCTGATCATGCGGCGCACCGGTTGACGGCCCGGGCGGGCGGCAAGCGCCTGGTCAGCGCGGGCCAACAACATGGGGCCGAACGGGCCGTGGTACCAGCCCTGCCGCCCCGCCACAACGTGCTGCGCTGGTCCGCCCTGGTCTGGCTGGGCGCGTTCGTGATCCTGCTGGCCAACGACCCGGGCCGGATGTTCTTCGACACCAAGCTCAGCGTGGACCTCGACCCGTCCGGCTACTTCGCCAGCCTGTGGCCGCTGATGGACCCGCTGAACACCTTCGGCGCGCTGAACAACCAGGCCGTCGGCTACGCCGTGCCGATGGCGCCCTTCTACCTGGCCGGCCACCTGGCGCACCTGCCGGTCTGGCTCATCGAGCGGCTGTGGCTGTCGCTGATCATCGCGGTCGGCTTCGCCGGACTGGTCAGGCTCGCTGAGGCGCTGCGCATCGGCTCGCCGCCCTCCCGGTTCCTGGCCGGGCTGGTGTTCGCGGGCTGGCCCACGTTCACGATCGTGATCGGGTCCACCTCCTCGGCGGTGCTGCCGGGCATGCTCGCCCCGTGGGCCGTGCTCCCGCTGGTCGGTGCTGTCCGCGGCGGGGCTGTCCGCGGCGGGGCCGTCCGCGGCGGGGCCGTCCGCGGCGGTGCTGTCCGCGGCGGCGGCGGCGTGCTCGGGGCCGCGGCCCGGTCCGGCGCCGTGGTGCTGTGCATGTCCGGGGTGAACGCCACCGTGACCATCGACGCGCTGCTGCTGCCGGGCCTGTTCATCCTCACCTGCGCTCGCGGCCGGCGGCTGGTCGCGCTGGGGCTGTGCTGGGCGGGCGCGGTGGTGGCGGCCACTGCCTGGTGGGCGCTGCCGCTGCTGCTGCAGGGCAAGTACGCGTTCAACTTCCTGCCCTACGTGGAGCAGTCGGCCACCACCACGGGCACCATGTCGGCCGCCGCCACGCTGCGCGGCGCCGGCAACTGGACCGCCTACCTCAACCTGGGCACGCCCTGGCTGCCGGCCGGCTGGGCCCTGGTCAGCACGCCCATGGCCATCATCGCGGGCGCCATCGCGGCCGCGGCCGGCCTGTACGGGCTGGCCCTGCGGAACATGCCCTGCGCCACCTGGCTCCGGCTGTCAGCCGGCCTGGCGGCGGCGGTCGCCCTGGCCGGCTACAGCGGATCGCTCGGCGGCCCGTTCCACGGCGGGGCCGATCACCTACTGGACGGCACGCTGGCCCCGTTCCGCAACGTGTACAAGCTGGAACCGGTCATCGCCGCCGTCCTGGCCCTGGGGGTGGCGCACGCCGCCGCGGCCTGGCTGACCGCCGCCCGGGCCCACGCTCATGACGGGGCGCCCAGCCGCCTGCGGCGGATCTATGCCCTGGAGGCCCAGGCCGTGACCGGCATCGTGCTGATCGGGCTGCTGCTGCCGTACCTGTCCGGCCAGGTCCTGAACCCCGGCTCGTTTTCCGCGGTGCCGCGCTACTGGTACCAGGTCGCCGCGTTCCTGCAGGCTCACTCCCCGCGGAATACCGCGATCGTGCTGCCCGCGGACGCGCACGGCGACTACCTGTGGGGGGACCCGATCGACGACCCGCTGGTGGCGCTGGCCACGTCGCCGTGGGCCGAGCGCGGCCTGGTGCCCTACGGCGGCGCGGGCTCGCAGATCCTGCTGACCACGACCGAAGACGCGATCGAATCAGGCGAGCAGGTCCCCGGCCTGCCCGGCTACCTGCAGCGGGCCGGTGTCCGCTACCTCGTGGTGCGCAACGACCTGGACCCGCGGCAGGTGGGTTATACCACGGCCGCGCTGGTCCACCAGAGTCTGGCGCTGTCCGGGTTCACCCGGGTCGCCGCGTTCGGCTCCCTCATCGGCGGTAAGCAGATCGAGCCGAAGGCCACCCGCGAGCAGCAGTCGGTCCTGCCCAGCTACCCCGCGGTCGAGGTCTACGCCGCCGGTGCCGGTGCCGCGGACGGTGCCGGTGCCGCGATCGGTGCCGGTGCTGGTGCCGGCCCCGCGGCCCCGCTCAGCCCGGTCACCACCCTGCCGGTCAGCCAGATCGTGCTGGTCAACGGGGGACCGGACTCGCTGCTGCAGCTCACCGGGCAGCATCTGCTGAGCCCGGCCCAGCCCGCCGTCATCGCGGGCGACCCGCTGCCCGCGCCGCCCGCGCTGTGGGCGGTCACCGACGGCCAGCGCCGGGCCGACACGCTGTTCGGCCTGGTCAATGACAACGTCTCCTACACCTACACCGCCACCGAGACCAACCCGCCCGGCGCTGGCCAGCTTGGCCGGGACGGCGGCCCGCCCCGGCAGCTGCTGCCGGTCCCGGCCGCCGGGCACCAGACCGTGGCCGTGCTGTCCGGCGCGGCCCGCGTGACCGCCTCGTCCTACGGATCCTGGATCGCCGACACCCAGCAGGACGACCCGGCCGGCGCCTTCGACGGCAACCCGGCGACGGCCTGGGCCGAGGGCAACGAGCAGACCCCGGCCGGGCAGTGGCTCCAGATCTCCTTCTCCGGCCCGCTGAACCTGCCGTCCCAGGTCGGGATCCGCCTGCTCGACGACAGCACCGCCCGCGAGATCGCCAGCGTGCTCCGGGTATCCACCGCCGCCGGCACGGCCGTCACCGACGTCGCCGCGACCGGCGCGGTCCAGCGGCTGAACGTGCCGCCCGGCCGCACCGGCTGGCTGCGCATCACGATCGCCGCCGCCCAGCGCGTCACCCTGGGCTATCCGGGCGCCGGCATCTCGGACGTGCTGATCCCCGGGGTCAAGGTCACCCGCCTGCTCCAGCCCGCCCAGGACCCGGCCGGCCCGCAGGCGCCTGCAACCGCGCAAGACCCGGCCGGCCAGCAGGCGCCCCCGACGGTATTCTCCTTCTCCCAGCCGGTCCCGTCGCCGTTCGCCTTCGCCGACCCGGCCGCCACCGCCCCGATGGCCCGCACCTTCACCACCGCCGCCCCGGCCGCCCTGCGGCTGCAGGCCAGCGCGCTGGCCCTGCCCGGCCCCGGTCTTGACGCACTGCTTGACTCGCTGATCCGCCCGCCCGGCCCGGGCCTGCTCCAGGTCGCCGTGGCCTCGACCGTCGGCGCGCAGCCCGCCGGGTTCCCGGCCAGCCTGATCACCGGCACGGCCGCCATGCCCTGGACCGCCGCCACCGCCAGCCCGGTCATCCACCTGACCTGGCAAGGCAAGCGCCGCATCGCGTCGCTGATCGTCCGCCCGGCCGCCGGCCTGCCCTCCACCCCGCTGACCGTGCAGATCACCAGCCCGGACGGCACCCGGCAGGCCGGCATCGGCCCCGGCGGCCTGGTCACGTTCAGCCCGCTGACCACCGACCGGATCGACGTGTCCTTCCCCCGCGTCCGCCAGGCCACCATCGTCACCTCGACCGGCCAGCTGGAGACGCTCCCGGTCCGCCTGACCCAGCTCGCGGTGCCCGCCCTGGCCGCCCTGCGCCCGGTCCTCCCCGGCCAGCAGGTCCCCGTCACCCTGGCCTGCGGCCAGGGCCCGGCCCTGACCATCGACGGCCGCCTCTACCCCACCTCGGTCAGCGGCACCGTCGGCGCGCTGACCGGCTACCTCCCGCTCCAGGTCCGGCTCTGCGCCTCCGGCGGCACGCCGAACCTGGGCCCCGGCGGCACGCTGACCCCCGCCCCCGGACGCCACACCCTCACGGTCGCCACCCCCGGCACGTTCGCCGTCACCGACCTCAGCCTCGCGACCACCGCGGCACCGCCCACCACCACCGCCGCGCCCACCACCACCGCCGCGCCCACCACCACCGCCGCCGCGCCCACCTCCGCCGCCGCCCGCGCCGTGACCATCCGCTCCTGGCAGCCGGACCAGCAGCAGCTCACCATCGGCCCGGGTGCAGCCTCGTACCTGGAGATCCACGAGAACGACAACCCCGGCTGGGCCGCCACCTTGAACGGCCGAAATCTGACGCCAGTCCGCCTCGACGGCTGGCAGCAGGCCTTCATCGTCCCGGCCAGCGCCGGCGGCCCGGTCACCCTCACCTTCCGCCCCGCCGCGACCTACCACCTCGTCCTGATCGCCTCGATCATCGCCGTCGCCCTCCTGCTCGCCCTCGCCGCCTGGTCCTTCCTCACCCCGCGCC
This sequence comes from uncultured Actinomycetes bacterium, assembly GCA_963767565.1. GTDB lineage: Bacteria > Actinomycetota > Actinomycetes > Streptosporangiales > Streptosporangiaceae > Palsa-504. The sequence goes on from CAVYEG010000001.1 coordinate 198,511, forward strand.
GCAGGACCGCCCGGCCACCGGACGCCGAACCAATGGATGTGGCACTCTACCCACTCTTTTCGGTAGAGAGTGGCATTCATCGACTGGCGAGCCGCAGCGGGCCGGGCATTCTCGCCGTCGCGGCGCTGATTTTCGTAGCGGGCGGCCCGCTGGCCCTCGCCGTGGCCGCGCTGGCCTGCGGCGCCTGCCTAGCCTGGTCGCCGCCCCGCGCTCCCAGCGACCCCGCCGCTCCCAACGAACCCGCCGATCCCAACGACCCCGTCGTCCCCAAGGACCCCGCCGCTCCCAACGACCCCGCCGCTCCCAACGACCCCGCCGCTCCCAGCGACCCCGCCACACGGCTGGCGCTGCTCGCGGCCGGCGCTATGGTCGCCTCGGGACTGCTGTCCGCGGTCCGGCCGTTCGGCCAGGGCCTGTTCGGACCCTTCGGCTGGCCGGCCCAGGCCTGCGCGCTGGTCGCGCTGGCCGCCGCGCTGCTGCCCGCGGTGGCCGTCGACATCCGGCGCCGGCCAGCCGCCGGTGACGGAGAGGAGGACAGATGAGCGCCGCTTACCTCGGCATCCCGCTGGCGCTGCTGGCCGCGACGGCCTACAACGTGGGGCTGATCCAGGAGAAGCGCGCCCTGGCCCGGATGCCCGCCCTCGACGTCCGCCGGGTGCCGCACGTGATCGCCAGCCTGCTGGCCGAACCCGCCTGGCTCGCCGGGTTCGCCCTCATGCTCCTCGGGCTGGCCTGCCAGACCATCGTGCTGACCTTCGAGCCGGTCAGCGTCGTGCAGCCGGTCCTGGCCTCGGGGATCGTGCTGGTGCTGGTGCTGTCCCGGCTGGTCCTGCGGGAGCGCCTGGGCGCCGTGGAGCTCAGGTGCGTGGCCGCGATGGCCGTCGCGGTGATCCTGCTGGCCGCCTCGACCGGCGGTAAGGGCACCGGGGCCGGGCACCACGCCGCCCCGGCCTGGATGGCGGCGGTCATGATCCCGTCAGCCGTAGCCGGCCTGCTGGTCGCGGCCGGCCCGCTGCGCCGCCGCCCCGAGGGCCAGCGAATCCCGGCCGCGATCAGCTTCGGCCTCGGCACCGGGCTGCTCTACGGCGTCGCGGCCCTGGCCATCAAGAGCCTGTCCGGGATCCTCGTCGCCCGCCACGGCGCCGCGAGCCTCGCGGTGGGTGTCCTCTCCTCGCCCTACCTGTACGTGCTGGCCGCCTCCTCGGCGGTCGGCATGCTGCTGTACCAGGCCGGGCTGCAGTCGTGCCGGGCCTCCATCCTGGTCCCCGTCTCCACCGTCACGGGCAGCGTGTACTTCCTGATCGCGGGTACCTTGCTGTTCCACGAGCACCTGCCGTTCGGCCCGGCCAAGCTCGGGCTGCGCCTGGCCGCGATCGCGGTGGCCGGGTTCGTGGTCGTCACCCTGTCCCGGCAGGCCCCGGAGCAGGCCCCGGAGCAGGCCCCAGAGCAGGCGCCGGCCGAGACCGTACCTGGTACCGTGCCCGCCCCGGCCGCGGTACCCGGCTACCTGACCGACCCGGGAGGGCAGTAATGGCTCTGGAGGATGCCCTGCTCGACATCCTGGTGTGCCCCATCGACAAGCGCGGCCTGCTGTACTTCGCCGCGGACGCGGTGCTGTACAACCCGCGGCTGCGCCGGCTGTACCGGATCGAGGACGGCATCCCGCTCATGCTGGCCCACCAGGCCGTCCCGGTGCCCGAGGAGGAACACGAGCGGCTGATGAAATGCGCCCGCCGCGGCGAGGCCAGCTGCACCGCAGGCCACGACGACCTCCTAGACGGCTAACCAGGCAGCCGGTACACGGTCAGCCCCGGCTGGTCGACGATCACCACCGCCCCGGGCAGCCGCGCCGCCACCCCGGGATCGGGCCCGTCCGCGTCGTCCAGCACGAACCGCACCCCGGCCGCGCGCAGCACCGCGGTCAGCGGCCCGCGGCCGCCGATGACGCCGTCCAGCGCGCGGGCCCGCGGATCGTCGGGCCCGAGCTCCACCGCCCCCACCCGCGTCCCGTCGTTCCAGATCAGCGGGCGCGACAGCAGCCGGGTCCACGGATCGAGCACCGTCTCGCCGTGGTTCCACGACGGCGTCCGGTAGGTCTGCCAGGGCAGCAGCAGCGCGCTGCCGCGCACCGGGCTGGCGTCGACGGCCCGCGCCGCGGCCAGCCAGCCCGCCGGGTACTCGGCCGGCCGCAGCCGCCCCGCGGCGCCCCAGGCCAGGCCGGGCAGCAGCAGCACGGGCGCCAGGACCGCGACGGCCCCGAGCACCCGGCCGGCCGCGTCGCTGCTGGCCGGCCGCTCATGCCCTTTTCTGCCGAACGATCCAGGCTTCATCGCCCCCGCCACCATCAGCCCCAGCCCGGCGGCCTCGGCCAGCGCCAGCGGCGCCGCGAACTGCTGACCGTCGCGCAGCGCGGCGAAGCCCGGCCACGCGCCGATCAGGGACCGCAGCAGGTCCGCGCCCGCCGCGGTCACGCCCAGGCCCGCGATCACCAGCCCGGCCGCGGCCGCCACGCCCAGCCCCGGCCAGCGCCGCTGCTGACGCCCGATGAGCACGTACCCGGCCAGGGCGGCGATCACCACCGCCAGCCACAGCGCCGACCACGCTCCGCCGTAGGCCCGGGGGACCGTCCGCGCGTTCCAGCCGCCGCCCAGCATCAGCAGGCTGCCCACGGTGCCGAACGGCGTGTCCGCCCGCGCCGCGAACGCGGCCACGCCCGCCGGGTCGGCGTACACCGGGTGCAGCAGGGACGGGATGAACCAGGGCAGGCTGCCCCCGGCCAGGACGGCCAGCGCCACCGCCGCCCGGCGCGCGCTGCGGGACAGCAGCACGGCGGGCACCACGACCAGCGCCGTGATCGCCATCGCGGCGAACCCGCCGACGACGGCGGGCAGCATGCACAGGCCCAGCCGGGCCGCGCCCCGCCGCGAGGCCAGATCGGGGGCGAGCACCGCCCGCAGCACCCAGGGCAGCCCGGCGTAGCCCAGCAGCAGCGCCCACTGGCCGATGATGAGCCGCTCGCCGACGTACGGGTTCCACGCGTAGCACACCCCGGCCGCGAGCCGGGCCGGCCAAGGTTCCCGGTCCAGCAGCGCGGCCGCCCCGGCGCAGGCCAGCACGAAGACCGACAGCAGCACGGCCTTCTGCACGATGTCGCCAGGCAGCGCCCGGGACACCGCCGCGATCACCAGGTCGCTCGGCACCGCGCGCGGCGGCGCCAGCCCCGGCCAGGCCGCGGCGAACGGCAGCCGGGGCACGAACACCATGTCGTAGCTGAGCAGGAAACCCCGCCCCAGCCCGGGCCCGAGGGCCAGCAGCCCCAGGCCGAGCCCGACGGCGGCGCTGATCATCGTGCCGCCGGACCAGGACCCGCGCACGGTTCTAGCCGGGCTCTCCCCGATCCTGGCCAGCGTCGCCATCACGTCGCCTCAGCTGCATCTCCGGATGTCCTGGCGCGCCCGCCGCTCCGGGCCGCCCGTGCCTTCCATCCTGGCCAACTTCCGGCCGCCCAGCCTAGCCTCAGCCCAGGACCGCCGTGCCGGTTCGAAACCAGCACTAACGCTCAGTAATCGGCATTAACGCTCGTCTGGGCTATATACGGCGCAACGCCCGGAGAGTATTGTCTGCCGACAACAGCATCGTTGCTCCAGACCCCCGGCAGCGGCAGGAATTACTACGGCCCTGGCGGTGAATTGAGTGGGCACCACCTGGAGCGGGCTGCGGCATGCGCATGACCACGCGATCCTCACCACCTTCCCGGTAGAGATCGGCGGGAAGACCGTGTCTTGGGGCGGCTGCCGGAGCTGCGCGTGCGGGCACCGGGTCGCCGCCGCCCTGGCGGCGGTACCCGCGCCCCGGATCGGCGACAGTCCATACGTGGGCCACGCCGTGATGCCGCCGCGACCCCAGCGGCTTCGCGGACCGCTGAGGTCCTGGCTACGCGGCGGCGCCATCGACATATCCGCTCGGCCCGGAGCGGACCTAAGGCCCGGCCATCGCTGGCCGGTATGGGGGGGCCTGGTACGGCCGCCGCCAACTGGGGACCATTGGCGGCGGCCGTATTAGTGTTCACGTGCGTGACCCGGCCAGGACACGGGCTTTGGGGGGCGAGCTTCGCGGCTGGCTCGATCGCGGGCATAGTGGTGCCATGGCAGTAAGCAGGCAGTGGGCAGTTGACGCGCTACGCCGCATGGGGTTCACGCAGGAAGCCGACGAGGCGGAGCAGGAACTGCCAGATCCGGTCGAGCTGGAGCAGCTCCATGAGTTCGGCGACCGGCACGGAATCTCCCGGGACGAACTGATGAGCCGGATGGGCGGCAGTCCCTGACGGCACATCCGCCCTACGACGCGGCCGGCGACTGACCCGGGCCGGTGCTCGACGCGAGCCGCAGCAGTCCGCGTTCCAGCACGACCGGCACGTAAAGCTCGCGGTAGCCGTGCTCGTCGAATAGCACGGTGACCTGGTCGCCGTCGTAGCGCTGCACGGCGCCCTCGCCCCAGCGCTCGCTCAGCACGCGGGCGCCGACGGCGAACGGAACCGCAGCGGGCCCGGCCTGAGCGGGCCCGAGATCGTTGTCGCAGTTCCCGCACGGGCCGGGGTAGTCCTGGCCGAAGTAGGAGAGCACGAACGACCGCCGGCACCCGGTGTGCTCGGCGTAGTGGCGCATCATGGCCAGCCGGGTGCGCTCCACCTCGTCCTCGCGCTGCGTCTCCGCGTCCGACGCCGCCAGTGCCGCCGCGACGTTCATCGTCGCGGTCCAGCGCACCTCGCCGTCCGCCCGCCACGTCGCCGCGCCCAGGTCAGCCAGCCGGACCAGCGCGGCCGTCTGCTGCCGGGCGCACCTGCTCGCCCGCCGCGGCGAGCGTGTCATGCGCCGCCTGCGCGCTGGCGTGCGTCGCGGCGTACACGATCCCCGCGCCAGCCAGCTCGCCCGCCACGCGGACCAGCTCCCGCTGCTTGTCGGACATCGTGCGCGCGCGGTGCACCGACAGCTGGATGTGCGGCCGGTCGAAGTCGCCGATCACCACCTCGGGATCGCGCAGGGCGAGCCGCCGCATGATCTCCGACCGCACCGGCGGCGCGGCCGTGGCGGTCAGGGCCAGCCGGACCGGCGCGCCGAGCGCGTCGGCCTGGGCGCCGAGCAGCATGTAGTCGGGGCGGAAGTCGCGGCCCCACTGGCTGATCAGATGCGCCTCGTCCACGACGAACAGGCCCGCTCCCACGCGCTGCAGCGCCGCCCGGGTCTGCTCGTTCATCAGCTGCTCCGGCGAGAGGAAGACGAACGTGCCCTCCTCGCACGAGGCCAGCAGCGCCTCCGCCCGCGAGCCGGCCGACTGCGCGGAGTTCAGGACCACCGCCCGCAGGCCGGCTTGGTGCAGGTGGGCCAGCTGATCATCCTGCAGCGCGATGAGCGGGGAGACGACCACCGTCGGCCCCGCGCGCAGCAGCCCGGCCAGCTCGTAGATCGCCGACTTCCCGCCGCCGGTCGGCAGCACGGCCAGGACGTCGCGGCCGCCGGCCAGCGCACCGACGGCGCGCAGCTGCCCGGGACGGAGCGCCGCAAAGCCGAGACGCTCCCGGGCGAGCTGCTCGATCACGGCTCGGTCCGGGCCGCGATTCATTCGAAGTCCGCCACCTCGCCTGCTCCGCGCCGCACGATCTCCGGCTCGTCGGTGGAGAAGTCGATCACCGTGGTCGGCTCGGTGCCGCAGTCGCCGGAGTCGATCACCGCGTCCACGGCGGCCTCGAGCTGCTCGGCGATCTCCCACCCCTGGGTCATGGGCTCGTCCTGACCGGGCAGCAGCAGCGTGCTGGAGACGAGCGGCTCGCCCAGCTCGGCCAGCAGCTCCTGGGCCACCCCGTGGCGCGGTATCCGTACCCCCACGGTCTTCTTCCTCGGGTGCTGCAAGATCCGCGGGACCTCCTTGGCCGCGGGCAGGATGAACGTGTAACTGCCCGGGGTCGCCGCCTTGATGGCCCGGAACACCGGGTTGGCCACGAACGCGAACTGCCCCAGCTGGGCGAAGTCCTGGCAGACCAGCGTGAGGTGATGGCGGTCGTCGAGGCCGCGGATCGCCCTGATCCTGGCCATGCCGTCCCGGTTGCCGAGCTGGCACCCGAGCGCGTAGCAGGAATCCGTCGGGTAGGCGATCACGCCGCCCGACCGCACGATGTCGGCGATCTGGGTGATCGCGCGGCGCTGCGGGTTGGCCGGATGGATGTCGAAGTACCTGGCCATGCGACGAGCTTAGGGTGATTGCCCGCGCCCCGCCTCACGAGGGCCGGGGCGGCTGATCCAGAGCCATGTCTGCGGCCAGGCGATCCTGAAGGCGAGCGTGCCGGAACTGGTAGACCGGTCCGACGGTGCGCAGCACGTTGCGCTCGCGGGCATCGTCGAGGAAGCGCAGCAAGCGCACGGGAGTGTGCCGGCGCAGGGCCAGCTGGGCGAAGGTCAGGGAAACCGTCCAGGTCCGGGGGTACGAGAACCCCCAGACCAGCCCGAACCCGATTCCGTACAGGATCCCGAAGACGATCCCGCCCAGCAGCGCGGCCATATGGCTGACCTCGAGGGCCAAGCCCAGGCCGAGGCCGATGCTGACGCCGAGCACCAGGCCGATGATCAGACCGAACGCCTGATCGCGCCGCCAGGATGCGGGCGGGGTCAGGGGGCTCGTATCGTCGGCCGCCGGCTGGGACAGCCCTTCGGCCAGGATGCCCGCCAGCCCGGTCCCGATCGCGGCCACCAGCGCCACCGTCAGCCCGGACCTGAGCCCGACCGCCAGCCAGAATATGATTCCGCCGAAGAGCGCTCCCGCCAGCGCGTACCCAGGCCCCTTCACCAGGGACGCGCGGCTGAGCAGCCGTCGCCACCGCAGCGGCGCCATCCGCTTTGGGGGCTTGCTGGTGAGCTCGGCCCCGACCAGGTAGGCCAGGCCGGCCACAGGCGCGGCGATGAGCGCGATCACGGGACGCCCGCCGGCGCCGAGCAGGAACATGAACCCGAACACCAGGCCGGTCGCGATGACGCGCGGGCCGGCCGGCGCCCAGCTGGCCATCCGCCACCAGGCCAGGTCCCGCGTGCCGGCCTGGCTCATTCTCGCCGCCACGTAGCCCAGGGCCAGCCGGGCCGCCTGAAGCTGATACCGGGGCGGTGCTTCCCCCGGAACGGACGCGTAGGCGGCAGGCAGCACCCGGTCAAGCAGGTAGTCCTCGATATCCTGCCGCGACGCGGCATGACCGGCGGCATCGCAGAAATCGAGCAGCTCGCCGACATCGTCGCCGCCACGGTAGGTGTCCCGGACCAGGGTCAGGGTCAGCGGGAGGCTAAGCGCCCGGGCGATCGGGCTTTCCGGGGCGCGGCGCAGGCGGCTGATCAGCTCACCCCACCCAGCCGGCGGCGGGTCGCGCTGGACGCGGGCCAGGTAATCCGCGGCCGCGGCGGCCGCCACGTCCCGCAGTTCCAGTGCGATGGCTCCCTGCAGGAACTCCTGCCTGGTCGCCGCCGCCATCTCATCGCCCCGGCTCAGGACGACCAGCCGGAAGCCGGCCTGGCTGCTGAGGGCGCGCAGGGCGGCCGGCCGGAGGTCCTCGGAGATCTCATCGAGCCCGTCCAGGACGACCGCGACCTTAGCGGCCCTGATCAGCTCAGCGGCGTCTTCCAGGCCGCGCTTGCCCGCGAACAGCGGATACGTCTGCTGGAGCCGCGCCGCGAGCCACGGCCCGATGCGCTCCGTGCCGGGATCCCATCCGTGCACCGTGACCAGCACCGGTACCGGAACCAGCGGCCGGTCTTCGGCCGGCACCTGCGCCCGGTGCCGGAGCGCGTCCAGGACCAGCAGAATGGCGCCGCCGCTCTTGCCGGATCCGGCCCCGCCGACGAGCACCACCCGGCCGGATCCCAGGCCGCCGTAGACCGCGTAGAGGTCCTGCAGGTGCCCGCTCCGGAGCTGATCCGGCGTCACCCTGGCCAGCCCGGGCAGCGGCGGGAACTGCCGCGACTCGACCGCCGCCGACACCGGTCCGGCCAGCGGCCTGGACGACCTCAGCCACTGCACCGGGATCGGCTCCGGCTGGATCAGCTGCCGTTCCAGCGCCGCCCGGCTCCACTGCTCCTGGACCGCTCCGGCCAGCAGGTCGGCCAGCTCACCGGGCGGCCGGCCCGCCGCAGCCTCGGGTCGCCTGATCTTCGTCAGGTAGGCGATCAGGGTCGCCACCGGCACGATGACCGCGACGGCGAATCCCCCGAACGTAGACAGGCTGTCGCGATTGGGGGCCTGCCAGACACGCCACACCAGGGCGCCAGCGCCCGCGATAACCGCGGCGATCGCGACCGCTGGCCACAAACGACCGGTTCTGCCCGTCACAACCGTAATTGTGACATCTGCCACAATCCCCAGCCGCCGCCCACGACGCCGGCCGCCGCCGCCAGCACGGCGAACGCGACCGAATACGAGGTGGCCGTCGCGATGACGCCGGTCGCGAACGCGCCGAGCCCGGTCCCGGCGTCGAAAGCCAGGTTCCAGACGATGCTGACCGAGGACCGCGCCGATTCGCCCGCCGCGGCGAACGCCTGCGCCAGCGTCAGGTTCTGCAGGCCGCCGTAGGCCACCCCCGCGAGCAGCAGACCGGATATGACCAGCACGCGGCTCGACGCGTCGTGAACATGGTCGGCTCTGGCCGCGATCGCGACCAGGCCCAGGGCACTGGTCAGCAGCAGCGGCGCTATCGCCGGAGTGGGCCCGAAACGGTCGGCGACGCCGCCCGCCACCCACCTGCCGGCCGCCGCGGGTCCCGTGAACGCCAGCAGCCCCAAGAACCCCAGGGCTGGGGTGGCGAGTATGTGCGGGATGAAGGTGAGGATAGCCCCGCCCGACGCGGTGACCACGACCAGGGCCGCGATCGGACCGGACACCGCGCGCCAGAACGCAGCCCGCGTGCCCCGTCCGGAGCTGTCGGCGGCCGCGCGAGCAGCCTCGCCCACGGCTCGTGCGATCGGCCAGGCGAGCGGTATGGCCAGCGCCGGCAGGACGGCGAGCACGAAGACCAGCCCGAAGCCGGCCCGCTCGGCCAGCCAGGGCGCGGCCGGGACCAGTACGAACTGGGGCGCGGCGGCCGCCAGCCCGAGGGCACCCAGGGCCCGCCCGCGGCGTGCGGGCTCCACGAAGGCGGCGACCGCGGTCGCTCCGCACACGGTCACGACGCCGAATCCAAGGCCGCGCAGCGCGGCGAGCGCCGCCACCGCCCACAGGCCATCGGTGGCCAGGTGCCCCAGGGCGGGCAGTCCGAGCAGTCCGGATCCGAGCACCAGCGTCCAGCGCCACCCAAGGCCGGCCAGCACCCGGCGCATGGACAGCTGGGCCAGCACGGTGCAGGCCATCATGACCCCGGTGACCAGCCCGGCCCCCAGGTTGTCGCTGCCGCCGTGAATCACCCACAGCGGCGCTACGGACACCAGCAGCGCGAAACCGGAAAACCACAGCGCCGCGGAACCGAGCAGCCAGGGCATGCCGGCCACCCGCCAGACCGAACCCGGCGTCCCGGGCACGCTGGCGTCGTCCCTGCCCTCGACGGCCGGCGCGGTGTCACTCAACTCTCATGCCTGTCCGCCAGGCATGTCGTCCCAGCACTTGGCGTTAACCATCAGCCTAAGTCTTGCGCACCGAGACCAGGCCCGAGCGCGGCGGCCTCGCCGTGCTACAGTCGTTTCTAAATACGAGACTATTCGTCTCATATTTCGAGATAGGGGGAATGCTGACATGGGCCAGCTCTACGAGCGGATCGACCAGCGGCTGCAAACCTTCATCGAGCAGCAGGCCGTCTTCTTCGTAGCTACCGCGCCGCTGGCCGGCGACGGCCACGTCAACCTCTCGCCGAAGGGACGCTCCGGCTCGCTGACGGTACTCGACCCGCACACGGTGGCCTACCTGGACTTCGGCGGCAGCCATGCCGAGACCCTGGCCCATCTGCGGGAGAACGGCCGCATCACGCTGATGTGGTGCGCGTTCACCGGGCCGCCGGCCATCGTGCGGATCCACGGCCACGGCGAGCCGGTCTTCCGTGATGACCCGCGCTGGCCCGACCTGATCGGCCGGTTCGGCGACGCGGACGCCCCTGGCGTCCGGGCCGTCATCCTGGTGGCCGCCGACCTGATCAGCGACACCTGCGGGTTCGCCGTGCCCTTCATGGACTACCAGGGCGAGCGCACCCTGCACTGCGATTTCTTCGGCCGCAAGACCGACGAGCAGTTCGCCGCCTACTGCGCCACCAAACCGCACAACGCGGTCAGCCTCGACGGGCTCCCCGCCCTGCCGCTGCCCCTGCCCGCCCGCAGCCGCTGAGGCCAGGTCGGCCGGCCAGGTCAGGCCGCTGCGGTGGCCCCCGGCCTGCCGATGGGCGAGCGGGGAAGCGCCGCTTCGGCGCCAGACCGCTTGCGGTGGCCGATCTGCCGGGGCTGTGCGGCGGGGCTGGCCGGGGCGGGATGCCGGGCTGCGTTGTCGCGTGCGTCAGGTGGCGGCGCCTGCGAGGTCTGCCTGGCGGAACTCCGGGTCGTGGTAGGGGCCTCAATCACCTGCTCGCGGTCAGCCGCGGACGCCCGCAGGCGGGCGTGGCGTTCCGCGCCTGCTGCTGTCTCGTCTCCGGGACTGGCCATCACCGGCACCTCCACGCGAGGCCGATCTGTCGCAAGCATAGCGCCGGGTTCCGCGGCAGCCTCCTTCGATGACGCCGGTGGCGATGGGCCGGGCCATCCCGCAACAAGGCGCCCCCACCAGGGATGAACCCCAGCTTGGCTAGCAGTCGGTAGGTTAGGGACATGCTGCGCGATCTTGCCTACGGCCTGTACTCCCGCAAGCTGCGCAGGGAACTGTCCGGCGCGACGCTGCCCAGGCACGTCGGGCTGATCATGGACGGCAACCGCCGCTGGGCACGGCAGACGGGGCTGGCCAGTCCCAGCCTGGGGCACAAGTACGGAGCCGAGCACGTCGAGGACGTCCTGAACTGGTGCGAACGGGCCGGGATCAGGCACGTGACCGTGTTCTTGTGCTCCGCTGAGAACCTGCAACGGCGCGGTGACGCCGAGATCGCGTTCCTCATGCACGCCATCGAAGACGTCCTCGTCGCCAGGCTGACCCGGCCGCAGGCCACCTGGCAGGTCCATATCGCGGGTGCGCTCGATGTGCTGCCCGGCAGCACCGCCCGCGCGCTGAAAGAGGCAGTAGAGGCGACCCGCGAGTGCGCCACCGGAGCGCACGTGACACTCGCCATCGGCTACGGCGGGCGCCAGGAGGTGGTCGACGCGATCCGCGCGCTGCTCTACGAACAGGCAGCAGGCGGCGGTACGCTCACCGGACTCGCCGAAATCCTCACCACCGACGACATCGCCCGGCACCTGTACACAGCCGGGCAGCCCGATCCCGACCTGGTCATCCGCACCAGCGGTGAGCAGCGCGTCTCCGGCTTCCTGCCCTGGCAGAGCGTGCACTCCGAACTGTACTTCTGCGACGCCTACTGGCCCGCGTTCCGCGAGATCGACTTCCTGCGAGCACTGCGCAGCTTTGCCGCCAGGCAAAACCGGCGCGGAGCCTGACGCCACTGAGAAAGAGGTGCTGATCGGGACCGATGGCAAGAACCAGGGACCGTTCGGCTAAAAGAATTCGATGGTCAGAAGGGGCCTATTCGAGTTGGTCGCGGTCGGCCCATTCCAGCAGGGTGTCCAGCCGGTAGGCAGTGTCGTCGATGCCCTGGTGCAGGTCGCCGAGTTCGGCGAAGCGGGCGGGCATGGTGGCGATGGTGAACTGGGCGGGCTCGACCTGGTCGATCTCCGCCCAGGTGACCGGGGCCGATACGGTCGCCTCGGGCACGCCGCGGACGGAGTACGCGCTGGCGATCGTGTGGTCGCGGGTGTTCTGGTTGTAGTCGACGAACACCAGGGCCGGATCCCGGTCCCTGCGCCACCAGGTGGTCGTGGCCAGGTCAGGCACGCGGCGCTCTACCTCGCGGGCGAAGGCCAGCGCGGCCCGGCGCAGCTCGCCGAACCCCCAGCGCGGCTCGATCCGGACGTAGACGTGCAGGCCAGCCCCGCCCGAGGTCTTGGGCCATCCGGTGGCCCCGAGCTCGCCCAGGACCTCGCGCACGACGCGGGCCACCTGGCGCACGGTGCCGAACTCGCACCGCGGCCCGGGATCCAGGTCGATGCGCCACTCGTCGGGCCGTTCGGTGTCGGCCCGCCGGGAGTTCCACGGATGGAACTCCACCGTGGACATCTGCACCGCCCAGATCACCGCGGCCAGCTCGGTCACGCACAGCTCATCGGCGTGCCGCCCGTAGCGGGGGAAGTGCACCCGGACCGTCTGCAGCCAGGGCGGGGCGCCCGCCGGGACCCGCTTCTGGTGCACCTTCTCCCCGGCGACGCCAGAGGGGAACCGGTGCATCATGCACGGCCGTTCGGCCAGCGCGCGCACGATGCCGTCGCCGACCGACAGGTAGTACCGGACCAGGTCCAGCTTGGTCTCCCCGCGCGCCGGGAAGTACACCCGGCCCGGATTGGAGATCCGCACCAGCCGGTCCCCGACCTCCACCTCGACCTCGTTAGCAGCCACAACAGAAAGCTAACCCGCCCGGGGCGACAGCCTGGCCTTCCTCGCCCATTAGCGCGTCCGGGACGTGGGATAGTTGGACGGTGCACCTGCTGCCTGCCGAACGATCGGGTCACCGGATCATCGACGGTGAACGCGTATGCGAGGCCGTCGCCGCCATCACCTGCCCCTCGGCCGCCATCCCGGCCCGCGCCCAGGCCTTCGCGGTTCTCGGCGACCCGACCAGGCTGACCTTGCTGATCGCCATCAAGGCGGCCGGGCCCATCAGCGTGTCGGACCTGGCCGCCGCCACCGGCCTGAACGACACGACCGTGTCCCAGACGCTGCGCTACCTGCGCGCGGCGCAGGTGGTCAGCGCCGAGCGGGACGGCCGGGTCATCCGCTACCAGCTCGCCGACGGCCCGGTCGGGGCCCTGCTGGCGCAGTAGTGCCGGGAGCGTAGCGGCAAGATACGCTGCCGCGCCGACGACAGCACGGCTGGCGCCCCGGCCGAACGGACCGGAGCGCGTGGCCAGCTGGCCATCGGCCCGGCCGTCACGAGGGCGCGACGACGACGTGCTTGACCTCGGCCATGTAGCGCTCGGCGACCGCGGCGGCCTCGGCGGGGGTGCTGCCGGCCTGCCGTGCGTGCATATACGCCGCGTACCAGTCCCACCAGTCGTGCGGCGGGGCGACCGCCTCGAATGCGCCGTGGTGCTCGGCCGTCTCGTGCAGCAACTCGGCCAGCGAGGCGACGTCGGACCCCTGCGTCGAGCTGCCACTGCTTGCGTCGGTACTGGCCATGCTGACCTCCATCGATTGCCCCGCAGCCATAATCGCGCACTAGGTCCCGGTGCGCGCCGGTGGAGCCCCTGGTCCGGACCCTGGGCACGGGATTCCTTGATGAGAGTCCCGCATAACAGCCGAACCCGACCGGGCAGACATCACCTGAACGCAGGGATCGCCGGCCAGCTCAGCCAGCGGTACGGCCACGCTCAAGGCGCTCAGCGATCCAGAGCTTGATGATGGACTGGCGGGTAACCCCCAGGCGGCGTGCTTCCCGGTCGAGCGATTCGATCATCCAGGATGGGAAGTCGACGTTTACCCGGCGCTGTTTCAATTCGGGACGACGGATCGCAGCAAGGTCCAGATCGCCTGTCACGTCTTCGCCGTCGTCAAACTTCTGATCGAACTCTTCAGCCTTCATGCAGCGCCACCTCCTCCTTGCGGGACCGCCGCGCAGAGATGATCCTGACCTGTTGCCCGCGGTAGGTCACCACCACCGACCAGTGCTTACCGCCTATCTGCCCGACTACCAGCCACCGTGGCTCATCTGCTGTCCGTGCGGGGATCTCTACCCGCATTACGTCCTGCCAGATCGCCTGGATGGCGTCGAAGTCAATGCCGTGCTTTTCCAAGTTGGAAACGCTTTTGGCCGGGTCAAACTCAAATTCCATCCGATCCGGTTCCTTTCGGTATAATAACTATACCGTACCGGCACATGCAATGCCGAGCAGCTGCTCAACAACGCCGGAGCTGCGCTGACTACGGCAGGATCAGAACCGGCGGAAGTCGGGGTGGTCGTTGTGCCACCACACCAGCACCACCTTGCCGACCATGCTCGAGCCCTTGATCGGCCCCCAGTACCGGCTGTCGCATGAGATCTCCCGGTTGTCGCCCAGCATGTAGAACTCGCCTGGCGGCACCCGGTAGGGGTGCTGGCGGCTCGCTATCTGCAGCCCGAGCGGATCGTATTTGGGCAGGTAGGGCTCGGCGAGCAGCCGCCCGTCTAGGTAGATGCTGTTGCCGGACGAGTAGATCGTCTGACCCGGCAGCGCGATGACGCGCTTGACCAGGTCGCCTTCCTGCGGCCCTGGGCAGTGGTCGAGCGGCGGGTGGGTGAACACCACGATGTCGCCCTCGTGCACGTCATGCCAGCTGAAGAACGCCTTCTGCGCCAGGACCCGGTCGTACACGCCGAGCGTCGGCACCATGGACGCCGAGGGGATCCAGAAGGTCTGGAACGCGAACGTCCGCACCAGGCCGGCTAGCAGCACCGCCACCAGGACGATGATGCCAGTCTCAGCCAGCGCCCGTCTCACCCGGTGCCGCCGCCGTCGTGGCCCCGCCTCGGCCGGCTCTTCCTCGGCCGGTTCGGCGCCGACTGGTTCAGGCCCGGCCGGGTCGGCGTCAGCAGGATCGGCCATGCCCGGCTTCCCGGCTGATCACCCGCGGGCGGCCCACGGCCGGGATTTCGCCCGCCGCCGGCCCAGGCGGGCCGGGCTGGCAATGCGCGGGTCGTAGCGCGGGGCCGGTGACCGCGGCCTTGGCCGGCACCGTCGAGGCCAGCAGCCCCGCCGAGACGCCCAGCGAGCCGGCTCCGACCAGCAGCGCGCAGGCCAGCGTGCTCAGACGCCGGCCGGGGCGCGGCGTCAGCCACTCGCGTGCCGCGCCGGCCAGGTAACTCCAGGCGATCGAGCCTGCCCGGGTCCCGTCGCTGATGAGCAGCACGGCCAGCTCGGCGGCCTCCTGCCCGTGCCGCCGCCGCCAGCGGGCCGGGTAGCACCGCAGCACGGCCTCGACCAGCCGGGTCGCCCGGGCCTCGTCCATCAGATGCCGCCCAGCCGCAGCCGCAGCCGCCCGGCCGCGCTGACCCGCTCGAGCGAATCGAGGTGCACGCGAAGCGCCGCCGCCCCCGGCACGGTAATCCGGTAGGGATGGCGCCGGTCGTCGGCGGGCAGCGGCTCGATCAAGCCGAGCCGCTCGAGCCGGTCCAGCGCGCCGTACAGCGTGCCGGGCCCGAGTTCGACACCGGCGAGTTCCTTGATGTCGTGGATCAGCGCGTAGCCGTGCTTGGGCCCGTCGGCCAGGCTGATCAGGATCAGCACCGATGCCTCGCCGACCCGGCGCAGCACGTCCGGCCCGGCCCTGCCGTCCCGTCCGCTCACGACCACCCGCCCTTCTATTACGCAGATCAATATATCAGTCGACGTAGTAGTCGCGCACGGGTTAGTCACGGAACAGCGGGCCGTGCTAGTCCGGTTCCCCCGGCGGGCGGGCCGCGCACCCCTGGGGAGGAGAACTAGGGAGTCCTGCCAGGCACCTGGCGCCGGATCTGGACAGTGGATCGGTCAACCGGCCTTGCGTCAGGCAAGTTCATCACGGCCAGAGTTGCGTATGGTCATTACGGTGCCGGATCCACCCGCGCCCACCAGAAGGGGAGGACGATGAACGACGAGCCGCTGCCCAGGAAACGGCGCCGTGTGCGCACAATCCTCGCCGTGGCTGCCGCGGTTGTGGTCGTTGGCGCGCTCGCCGCCATCGCGACGATAGCGCTGCTTAGCAACGCCACCTTGAGATCACAGGTAACCAGGGCGAACGCCAGGGCTGCGAACGCTGTGAGCGCCGCGCAGGCAGCGGCACAGAAGGATTATCAGGCCCGCAACGCGGCGCTGAACCAGGAGGCCGCGAAGCTGAACCGGCAGCGCCAGGCGGTCGCGGCCGAGCTCGGTGAGCTGCAGGCCAACACCATCCGCGCCGCTGGCCTGTACGTGGTCGGCCACGACATCAAGTCAGGCACCTGGCACACCGCCGGTGACGGCGGCACCAGCGGGGGTCTTTGCAATTACGTTGTGTACAGCGGCGTCAACAAGCCCGGCTATACCGTCCGCTTGGACGGCCCCTCGACGGTCGACCTGTCCGGCGCCTACGCCTTCAGCATCGGAGGGGTCTGTACGTGGGTGCGCGTGCCATCGTGACGGGCCCCACGGTCTGACGATCGCAGTGTGGCAGACGATGGCCGGCCGGTGGGCGGCAAGATAACCTTCGGGCCTATGGTGCAGCGCCCTGACCCCTTGGCGAGCACGCCGCCAGCCTTCGGCGAGGAAGCAGCCAGGCAGATCCTGCAAGAAGGCTTCGGCGTCGAATCGTCCTCCCTCAAGCCGCTCGCGGGCGAACGGGACCAGAACTTCCGGGTGGAGGAGGCCGCCGGGCCACGCTTCTTGCTCAAGATCTCTAATCCGGCGGATGACGGGCCCATCCTGGCCATGCAGGCCGCCGCGCTCCGCCACATCGAGCGAGTGGATCCGGGCCTGCCGGTGATGCGTGCCTTGCCGACCGCGGCGGGGGAATCCTGGATCGAGGTGCCGGGGCCCGACAGCCGGACCTACCCGGCCCGGCTTTTCACGTTCCTGCCCGGGCAGGTAACCGCGAACACGGCGCTGACCACCGAGGCGATCTGGTCCCACGGGCAGATCACGGCCCGTCTGGGGCGGGCACTGCGCGGCTTTTTCCACCCCGCCGCCGACTACGAGATCTTGTGGGATATCACCCGCTTGCCCAAGCTCCGGCCGCTGCTCACCCACGTCGGCGACGGTCACCGCCGGGTCCAGGCGGAATTGGTTCTGGACCGGTTCGAGGCCCGGGTCGCCCCGGCGCTGCCGGGGCTCCGCGGGCAGGTGATCCACGGCGATATGAGCCTGGACAACGTGCTGTTCAGCAATGACCTCCGGGTCAGCGGGATCGTGGACTTCGGGGATATGACTCATGCGCCGCTGGTCTGCGATCTGGCCGTCGCCATCGCCGATGTGCTTCACGGCCGGGACGACGCCATCGAGGCGGCCGATGCGCTGATCGGCGGCTACGTGTCGGTGACGCCGCTCGAAGACGAGGAGGCCGGCCTGCTCGCGGACCTGGTGACGGCCAGGCTTACCACTGAGGTCACGGTCACCGCCTGGCGGCAGCGGCTCTATCCGGACAACGTCGCCTACGCCGCGAGCGGCGAGCCGGGGGCCCGGGCCTTCCTGGACGCCATCGAGGCGATGGGGATAGACGCCGTCACGCGGCGTTTCCGCGAGGCCTGCCGTCGGCTGCCCTACCGAAGGTCCGCTACCGGTGCGCTGCTCGAGCGCCGCCGCCGGGCGCTGCCCCGATCGCCGCTGTTCTACTCCGACCCGGTGCACCTCGTCCGCGGCGAGGGTGTCTGGCTGTTCGACCCCGACGACCGGCGCTACCTCGACTGCTACAACAACGTGGCCGTGGTCGGGCACAGCCACCCAAGGATCGTGCAGGCGGTGACGCAGCAGCAGCAACTGCTCGCGACCCACAGCCGCTATCTGCACGAAGCGATCGTCGAGCTCGCCGAACGCCTCCAAGCCACCCTGCCGCCGGAGCTGGACGCCGTCATGGTCGTGAACTCCGGCAGCGAGGCCAACGACCTCGCCTGGCGGATCGCCCGCGCGGCGACTGGGCGGGCCGGCGCGGTCGTGACCGCCTGCGCCTATCACGGGCTGACCGAGGCCACCCACGCCCTGTCGCCGGAGGAGTGGGCCATCGGGGAGCAGCCTGCCCACGTCGCGACGATCCCGGCACCTGACGGGTACCGCGGCCCGTACCGCCGCGGAGCCGACGGGTGGGTGCAACGGTACGCCGCTCACATCGATGACGCCGCCCGAGCGCTCGGCGACCGCGGCTTCGCCGCCATCTACCTGGACCCGGCCTTTACCGCCGACGGCATCCTGTCACCCCCTCCTACCTACCTGCGGGAAGCAGCCCGGCGGGCGCTGACGCTTGGCGGGCTCGTGGTAGCCGACGAAGTGCAAGCTGGTCACGGCCGGTCCGGGACTCACCTGTGGAGCTTCCAGGCGTCCGGGATCGTGCCTGACCTAGTGGTGCTGGGTAAACCGATGGGCAACGGCTTCCCGGTCGCCGCCCTGGTGGTCAGGTCCCAGCTGCTCGGGGCCGTACCCGAGGAGGTCGAGCTGTTCAGCACCTTCGGCGGCAACCCGGTAGCCTGCGCCGCCGCACTCGCGGTCCTGGCCGTCATCGAGGAAGAGGGCCTGGTGGCCAACGCCGCGAAAGTTGGCTCCTACCTCCGCCACGGCCTGCTGACCCTCGCCGAGCGCCATCCCCAGATCGGGGACGTCCGGGGGGATGGCCTCCTGCTCGGCGTCGAGCTGATCGATGAGGCGCGCAGGCCAGCGGCCGGGAACGCCCGCCAGGTAACCGACGCGATGCGCGAGCGGGGAATACTGCTCAGCGCCACCGGCCCGGCCGGAAACGTGCTCAAGATCCGGCCGCCCCTGGTATTCCAGCACGAACACGCCGACCTCGTCCTCCAGGCCCTCGACGAGGTACTCGCGTCTTAATCGCAGCCGCAGGTGAAATACAGCTCAATGCATACTTATACGATTGTCTAACGTCCTCATTTTAGGTTCGCGCGTTGGCCGGGTAATGCCCGTGAGATGAGGGTCTCCTGGGAGGCGTCCATGCCCGAGAACCTCATGTCCGGCAGGGCCGCCGCAGGCGGCGACGAGGCACCGCCTGGCCGGGCCGTGCGGCGGCGCCGGGTGGTCTCTCTCGTCCGGTTCTGGTGGTTCGCGGCTGTCGCTGCGGCTCTGGTCCTGGCCGTCGCGGTTACCGCCCTGGAGCTCGGGGCCATCGTGCCGGGCCTCGGCTGGTTCAGCGCCATTGGCTCCTTCGTCATGCCGGTCCTGGCTCCCTTGCTAGTCATCGCAGCTCTGCCGGCCATCGGCCTGGGCCTGTGGAGAAGGCGGCGCAGTCCGCGGCGCACCGCCACCGCCGCGGTCGCAGCCGGCGTCGCGGGCGCGGTCACGGGCATCGCCATCATCGCGTTCATGATTTCCGCGATCGGCGCTGCCGGCGGCTCGGTCAACATCTTCCGCGCGCTTGTGCCATCCTCGGTCGCGGCAGCTAGCCCCAACGCCAACGCCGTTTACCACACGGTGAACGGCCAGGTGCTCTCGGTCGCGATCTACCGGCCATCCGGGCCGCCGCGCGCGTGGCCGACCTTGTTCTACATCCACGGAGGCGGCTGGAACGGGGGCAGCAACGACACCGCCCAGACCGACTACCGGTGGTACGCCAACCACGGCTGGCTCGTCATCAGCACCCAGTACCGGCTGGCCACGGCGACCGATCACACCTGGAACCAGGCGCCGGGAGACGTCGCCTGCGCCCTGGCCTGGACCGCCAGGAACGCTACCCGGCTCGGGGTCGACCTGAACCGCCTGGTCCTGGCGGGAGACTCGGCAGGCGGCAACCTCGCGATCAATCTCGCCTACAGCGCCGCCGCCGGGACGGCCCGGTCGGACTGCGGCGGGACCGTCCCGGTCCCCGCCGCCGTGGTCGTCACGTATCCCGCGGTCAACCCGGTCAGCGTCTACCACGACAACTTCGCCCTGGGCTCGGTCAGCGGCGCCGCCGCGCTCACCGAGTACGCCGGCGGCACTCCGCAGCAATATCCGAGCCGCTATAAGGCGATATCGTCCTCGACCTACATCACGGGCCAGGCCCCGCAGACCCTGATCATCGAGCCCGAACACGACTCCCGGGTCCCGCCCGGCGGAGTGTACGCATTCGTCGGTCAGGCGCGCGCTGCCAGGGTGGACATCACCCTGGCGACAATTCCCTTCGCGAACCACACCTTTAACTTCTACGCGGCCGGGACGATCGGCGACCAGGCCTGCCTGACTATCACCCAGAACTACCTGGCCCACCGCATCCCGGCGTGAGCGGTCCGGCGCTGGACGGCCCGGGTCAGCCCACGGATTCGGGCCGCAGGGTGCTGCCCGGGCGGAGGGTGCCGTCCTCGCCGAGGTCATCGAGCACGGGCGGCAGGCCCACGCGGAGCATCTTCCTGCGCACGTGGCCCAGCAGCGCGGCCATGAAGACACCTGAGAACGAGGTAGGGCGAACGTTGCCTGATGCGGCACCAAAGGTCTTCAGCTGCGGGGTTACGGCGGCGCCCATCAGCAGCCCGCGAGGCCGAGCAGTCCGCCGGCATCAGGCTCAGTCATCATCACCTCCGTCACCTCCGAGCAGGGCCGGGACGGGCCCGGGCGGCCGGGTGGTCCGGGCGGCTGGTTCCGGGGCGGCTGGTTCCGGGGCGGCTGGTTCCGGGGCGGCTGGCAGGGCCTGGAGCGCTTCGGCCAGGGTGCGGGCGAGCCGGAGGGTGCGGTCCAGGCCGGTCAGCTGGAGCACCTGACGGGTCTGCGGCCGGGCGCAGATCACGTGCAGGCTTGACCCGCGGGCAGCGGCGCGGCGGGCTGTTCCGGCCAGCGCGCCGAGCCCGGCCGCGCCGATGAAAGTGACCCGGTCCAGATCGGCGATCAGCGGGCGACCGTCGTCGACCAGGCTGAACAGCTGGTCGCGCAGCCGGGTCACGGTGAAGATGTCGATTTCCCCGGCTGCGGTTATGATCACGTACCCGGGCTCGTGCCGGGCGCGGATGGTCAGGCTGTCGTGGTTCATGGCCGCTCACGATCCCTGGTTCGTCCCCGGATGGGTACGGCGGCGTAAGCCGGGCCGCAGCTGCCGGCGCAGGTGCAGAAGATCGGCGGCCCGAGCGGGCCGTGGTCGGCGGCGATGCCGGGCCAGAAGGTGATCACGTTGAGGTGCCGGCCGTGCCGGACGGCGTCGGCGTAGCCGACGCGGCTGTAGCCGGACTGACGCCACCGTTGCCAGGTGACCGAGTGAGCATCCGGGTCGTGGGGCAAGGCCTGCATCATTTTCCCGGGCCGCGCGGGCGGCCGGGTATCACCTCCTTGCGGTGCTCAAGTGTCACTTGCTGCCGTCCGGCCAGGACGACCCGTCCCGGGACCTGCCGCAGGTGACGACTTCTCAAGAACCCGCATTCCCCGGATTCCGGGATTTATATCCTTGAGCCGTGGAACGAAGCCTGGGGTTCGTGGCGGTCCAGCCCGTAACGGGACCATCACCATCCCCGCCAAGGCCCGCCGGCCGCGCCACCGGGGTCGCAGCGCTCGCGCCGCTCAGTTCCCTGAGCCGGGCCAGCTCGGCTTGCAGCTGCCGGGTTTCCTCCTGCAGCTGCAGCACCCGGCGGATGCCGGCCAGGTTCAGCCCGTCGGCGGTCAGCGCGCAGATATCGGCCAGCCGGTCGATGTCCCGGCGCGAGTACCGCCGGGTCCCGCCGGCGCTGCGCGCCGGGTCCAGCAGGCCCTCCCGCTCATAGATCCGCAGCGTCTGCGGGTGCAGCCCGGCCAGTTCGGCGGCCACCGAGATGCTGAACAGGCCCCGGTCCAGGTCCGCCCACCCCGGGCTCACCACGGCCAGTACCGGTCTCGCCGGGGCCAGTACCGGTCTCGCCGGGGCCAGTCCGCGTCCCGGGCCAGGCAGCGCAGGGCCAGCGCGGCCAGGGCGGCGAGCCTGGCATCGTCGTTGTCCGGCGCCCCGGGGGGGCTGTAGACCCGGACCGGCCCCGCCCGCAGCGGCGCCCCTGGCACCGGGCCCGGCCCGGTCCTGACGCCCGGGCCGGCCACCCGCACCGGCACGGGGACCGCCTGCGGCATCCCGGCGGTACCCCGGCCCCCTCCGAGGGCACGGTCATAGGCGCCGCGGCGGGCCGGGTCGCTCAGCACCCGGTAGGCCTCGGCCAGGGCGCGGAACCGGTCCGTCGCCTCATCGCCGGCCTGGCCTGGCCGGCGGTCGGGATGCTCGGCTCGGGCCTGGCGCCGCCACGCCCGCGTGATCTCCTCCCGCGGGGCGTCCCGAGCCACGCCCAGCAGCCGGTAATGATCTTGGCTCGGCCCGTCCTGATCCGCAGCGGCCATGATGTCACCTCCCTGCCGAATATGCCGGACTGTCCTTCACCTAGTATGCGGCAGGAGAAAATCTTAGTCGAGGGTTGTCAGGTAAATCTCTGGCGTGCTATATAGGTCCCGTGAGCGTGACAGGACAACTAAGACAAGGTGAGGAGGCACCGACCATGCTCATGCGTACCGACCCGTTCCGCGAACTCGACCGGCTCACCCAGCAGGTACTCGGCACCGCCGCCCGGCCCGCCGCGATGCCGATGGACGCCTGGCGCCAGGACGACAGCTTCTACATCTGCCTCGACCTGCCCGGCGTCAACCCCGGCTCCATCGACCTGACCGTCGAGCAGAATGTGCTGACCATCCGCGCCGAGCGCGGCCCGGTCCAGGCCGACGGCGCTCAGATGATCGTCGCCGAACGGCCCTACGGCACCTTTACCCGCCAGGTCTTCCTCGGCGAGACCCTGGACGCCGAGAACATCACCGCCGACTACGCGGCCGGCGTGCTCACCCTGACCATCCCGGTCCACGAGGCCGCCAAGCCCCGCAGCATCGAGGTCACCAGCAGCGACACCAAACACGCCGTGACCGCCTAACCCTCCTGGCTAGGGCCTGGCGCTAATGCCAGTTCAGCGGGAGCGAGCCGACACCAGGCGCTCCCGCCCCGGAACCTGGCGGCTGTGGCCGCCCTACCCTCCGCCGCCGGCCTGACACCCGCGGCTGGCCGCCGAGATTGACCGGACCGCTCGCCACGGCCCGTTCGGCCTGGATTCATTCTTTTGGCCGAACGGGCCGTGGCATCCGCAGCCGGCCGGTGCCAGCTCCGTCAGGGCCGGACTGGCCGGGCCGGATCAGTTGCCGCGCCCGGTTACCGCGTCGCGCGCCTTGTCCGCCACGGCCGTGACCGGCCCGGCCGCCTTGAGCGCGCCGGGTGAGGGCGGCGTGTGCGGATGCGGCCGGACGGGCGCGGTCTTCTTGCCCGCGGTGATCTGGGTGCCCAGCTCGGCCGCGCGTTCGGTGTTCAGGGCGGCGCGCAGCCCCGGCCACACCGCGGTCTCCTCGGCCTGGATATGCCGCGCGGCACAGCGCGGCGGCCTGCGCCACAACCCGGCAAGCGCGGTGGCGGGCCGGCCGTTGAGGATGACGTCGGGGAAACTACCCGGACGCGGTTCGTCCCGTGCGAGCGCAGCGGGCGCGCGCCAGCGCCGCCAGCTCGGGTTATCTAACCCAATTAAGGCGGCGAAGGAATCTTAGGATGATCATAATGCGCCATGCGCCAGCGGCCGGTCCGATGGCGGCCAGCCGCTAACATCACAGCAGTCGTCATGAGGTGAGGTCCGGTGATACGAGCACAGGGCGGGCGCGGGCGTCGTAGCCGGCCGGGTCGTGGCCTGTCGCTGGACCGGATCGTCACGGCCACGCTAGAGCTGATGGACGAGCAGGGCATCGGGGCCGCGACGATGCGGGCGGTGTCGTCGCGGCTGGGGGTTCGCTCGATGTCGCTGTACAGGTACGTGCAGGACCGTGATGAGCTGTTTGACGCGGTGGTGGAGCGGATCGTCAACGAGCTCGCCGACGATCCGGAAGTCCAGCTGCGACCGGTGGACGGGTGGCGGCCGTATCTGGCCGGTATGGCACACGGAGTACGCCGCTACGCGCGGGCGCATCCCCATGCTTTCCCGCTGGTTGCTACCCGGCCGCCTGCGGCTCCGTGGGTGAACCCGCCGCTTCGGTCGCTGCGCTGGGTCGAGGCGATGCTGACCGGATTGGCCCGGGAGGGGTTCAGCGACGAGCAGGTCCTGTTCACCTACCGTACGTTCAACAGCTTCCTGCTCGGTTACCTGCTCCTGGAAACCAGTGCCATGACGCTACGGGATCCGAAGCCGGGCGACGGATCCTTCACCGGCACCGACGCTATTTCCGATGATGGCGGCGGATCCGCCGGGCAGGCAGCCGCCAACCCGGTCGCCGGCGGCCTGAGCCCCGCCCGCTCTGCCGAGCAGCGGGAGGCACTCCAGGACGCCGACGGCCCACGCGAGCTGCTCGATCCCGCGGACGGGATCGACGCTAGGCGTTTCCCTACGGTGCACCGCCTGGCGGCGGGACTCGCCCAGGACCGGTGGGAGGGGGAGTTCGAAACGGGCCTGGAAGACATGCTTGACCGCATTGCGGTGTTCGTGGCCGACGGCCCGGATGCCAGGCGGGATTGATGCCGTATACCGCGGCCGTTGCCTGCCGGGACCGTCTGCCGGATCTTTCCTGCCGAAGCCGTCTGCCTGATCCGGTTCCAGCACGGGCCAGGAAACCCGGCGGCGGACGGCCTCGCGGCCGGGGCGCTGCCCGGGCAGGATGACCACGTCACTGAGTGGACGCCGTAAGCTTTCTCAGTAAGCTTCTGATGTAAGTTTGATGTGTAAGCCGTCCGGCTGCGGGTAGTGGGGGGCAGCCGGACGGCGCACGGGAACCGCCCGAGCGGGCTCAGACGCCGCCGCGGCCCGCTGATCGCGGATGGCCGCAAATCGCTCAATCGAGGAGATAGCCCGGATGACAGACAACTACCTGCCCGCATCTGCGCCCCAGCGCGGCGAGCCGCTCCCACCCGCATCGCCGGAGGAGCAGGGCACGGCTGACGTCGTTAAGAGTCAGGCGACAGACCTGAGCCAAAGCAGTATCCAGACAGGAAAGCACGTGGCCGACGTGGCCCGGGAGCAGGCTTCGGGCGTTGCGGCGGAGGCCGGGCGCCAGGGCAGGGACCTGCTACACCAGGCTCAAGGCCAGCTGGAGGAGCAAGCGGCCCAGGGACAGCAGCGGCTGGCGAATCAGCTGCTTTCGCTCAGTGAGGAGCTCCGCTCGATGGCAGGGGCCGCCGGCCAGGGCGGCATGGCCGCCAGCCTGGCGGGTCAGGCGGCCTCGAGGGTCCGTACTGCCGGGCAGTGGCTGGACGACCGCAAGCCTGGCCAGGTGGCGGACGAGATGCAGTCCTTCGCGCGCCGCCGGCCGGCGGCATTCCTGGCCCTGGCGGTGGGAGCGGGCCTCGTGGCCGGTCGGCTCACCCGAGGACTTAAGGACGCAAATAGCGATAATTCCGCGGCAGCGGCACCTGCGGCTGCGCAGGGGACTAGCGGGCAGTGGGTCCAGCCGTCTGACATGGCCAGCTACCCGCCGGCAACGGCTGCGGGCGTCAGCGATCAGGCGCCGGGCTTTTTTGTCCCGGCCAGCGGGCCGCCGCCAGCCGGCGGTGACCCGGCCTGGGAGGCCGGTCCAGCGTACGGCGAGCGGAGCCCCCTGGTCACTGATGACCAGCCGGGTCCCCAGGGCACGCTGTGAGCAGCCCGTTCGATCCGGCCCTGCCGCCGCAGCCCGATTCGCGGCCGTCGGTCGGCGAGCTGTTCTCAGATGTTGCCATGGATCTCAGCACCCTCATACGCCAGGAGCTGGAGCTGGCCAAGGCCGAGCTCCGCCAGTCAGCCACCCGGGCCGGGAAGGGCGCCGGGATGCTGGCGGGCGCAGGCATCAGCGGCTACATGGTCTTGCTGTTCGCCTCGGTCGCCGCGTGGTGGGGCATCGGCGACACCACCGGTCATGGCTGGTCGGCGCTGATCGTGGCGGCAATCTGGCTGATCGCCGCGGCGATCCTCGCGCTGATGGGACGCCGGGAGATCAGCGCAGTATCGGGCGTCCCGCAGACCGCGCAGACGGTGAAGAAGATTCCTGACGCAATAAGAGGAAACGAGGGCACATCATGACCAGCGATCCGGACCAGATCCGCGAGCAGATCGAGGAAACCCGCATCAGCCTGAGCGAGGACGTCAATACCCTGGCCGACACGGTCAACCCGGCGCATGCCGCAAAGCGCAAGGCCGCCAGCGCACGTTCTGCCGTGCTCGGAGTGAAGGACAAGGTCATGGGTGCAGCGTCACAGGCCGTCTCCAGTACGACTTCCGCGACGGGAGAAAAGGCATCGGCGGTTCAAGAAAAGGCGTCAGCGGCTCCAGACCGCCTTCGCCGCCAGGCGGCGGGCAACCCGCTGGCGGTCGGCCTGATCGCGGTAGGCGTCGGCTGGCTCGTCGGCTCGCTTCTGCCGGCCAGCAGTGCCGAGGAGCGTGCGGCGACGAAGGTCAAGGAAACCGCCGCGCCAGCCGTTACCGGCGCAGCCAAGGACGCCGCGGCCAGCCTCCAGGACCCAGCCAAGCAGGCGGCCGAGTCGGTCAAGGCCGCAGCGGCCGACGCCGCCGCCGTCGTCAAGGATGAGACCGCCAGCTCGGCGCGCGACGTGCAGGATCAGGCACGGGCAGCCCGCGACACCGTAACCGACAGCCGCCACTAATCTCCCCGGCCGCCACGTGCGGCTTTATCCTGGCGGACCGTTCTAAGCCCCTAGGTCCTGCTGGACTCATGCGCAGCTCAGATTCCCTGCCATGCCCGGGTAACTGGAATCCAGCCGCCGCGCCGACGAGTTATGGAGGGTGATCGCCGATGGCCAGATCGCAGACTGCGGACAGCAGCGCTCACGACGATGTGCCGAACGACCCGACAGATCTGAGCGGCGGGTCCTGGCTCGCGGCCGCCAGGCGAGCCCTGAAGGAATATAAGGCCGACGACCTGCAGGACCGTGCGGCGGCGCTGACCTATTTCGGCATCCAGTCGATCTTTCCGGGTCTTCTTGTCCTGGTCAGTTTGCTCGGCGTTCTCGGTAAGTCGGCCACTCAGCCGCTCATCACGAACCTGGGCAAGGCGCTCCCGTCGTCCGTGCGGAAGATCATCATGAGCGATGTCACCAACCTGCAGCACAGTCATGCAGCCTCCGGGATCCTGGGCATCGCTGGAATCGTGCTCGCACTGTGGTCGGCGTCCAACTACGTCGCGGCCTTCATGCGTGCCTCCAACGTCATCTACGACGTGCCCGAAGGCCGGCCGATCTGGAAAACCGGGCCGATCCGCCTGGGCGTCACCGTGGTGACGATGATCTTGCTTATTGCGGCGGCCGTCATCGTGGTCGTGACCGGCGGCCTGGCCCAGAAAGTCGGGAACGTGCTCGGGCTCGGCTCGACAGCGGTCACTGTCTGGGACATCGCCAAGTGGCCGGTGCTGCTGATCATCATCGGCCTGATCCTCGCCATCTTGTTCTGGGCCAGCCCGAACGTCAGGCACGGCTTCCAGTGGGTCAGCCCCGGCGGCTTCATCGCCGTCGTGCTATGGCTGGTTGCCTCTGCTGTGTTCGCCGTGTACATCGCCAACTTCGGCCACTACAACAAGGTCTACGGCAGCCTGGCCGGCGTCATCATCTTCCTGATCTGGATGTGGATCTCCAATGTCGCCATCCTGCTGGGCGCCGAGTTCAACGCCGAGCTTGAGCGCGGCCGCGCCGAGGCGGCCGGGCATCCAGCCGGGCGGGAGCCTTTCTCGGAACTGCGGGACGACCGCAAGCTGCGGAAGAAAGAGAAGCAGTCGCGGCGCTGAGAGGCAAACTCTCCCAGGGCCGGCGCGTCCCGCCGGTGTACACGGTGATCTCGTGACCGCGCCCGAAACATGCCAGCGCAGCCGGCCATGTTTGACGGCTCCCGGCCGGGTGAGTACACCGGTCCGCCAGAACCCGGAGCGAGGGAGGCAGCATGCGCGTGCTCGGGATCAATTCGGTGTTCCACGACCCGGCGGCCGCGCTGGTCATCGACGGGCAGGTCGTCGCGGCGGCCGAGGAGGAACGGTTCAGCCGGCGCAAGCACGGCAAGCGCCCGGTGCCGTTCTCCGCCTGGGAGCAGCCGTCCGCCGCCGCCCGCTGGTGCCTGCAGCAAGCCGGGATCAGCGCCGATCAGGTGGACCTGATCGGCTTCTCCTACGATCCTGGCCTGGTCCGCCCGGCCGTCTCGATGGGCCTGGATGACCCGTGGGATGACCTGCGCACCAGGTACGCCGCCCTGGCCCCGCGGTTCCTGGCCGAGGAGCTGCCCGGCCTGGACCCGGGCCGGGCCCGGTTCGTGCCGCATCACGTGGCGCACGCTGCCAGCGCCGGGCTGGCCGCCCCCGGCGCCGGATGCAGCGTGCTGGTCTGCGACGGCCGGGGCGAACGGGACTCCTGCCTGACCGGCCGTTACCGCGGCCGGCAGCTCGAGGTGCTGAGCACCCAGCCGCTGCCGCACTCGCTCGGGCTGATGTACGAGGAGCTGACCGCCCACCTCGGCTTCCTGCGCTCCAGCGACGAGTACAAGGTGATGGCGCTGGCCTCCTACGGCAAGCCGCGGCTGCTCGACCAGATCCGGGAGAGCATCCGGCCGGTTCCCGGCGGCTTCCGCACCGACCCGGTCGACTGGGCCGCGCTGGCCCCGGCCCGCGCGCCCGGCGAGGACTGGACCGAGGCCCACGCCGACCTGGCCGCCAGCGTGCAGCGGCGGCTGGAGGAGGTGCTGTTGGCACTGGCCGCCGACCTGCACGCCCGGACCGGGGACCGGCGGCTGGCCCTGGCGGGCGGCACCGCGCTGAACTGCGTGGCCAACACGGTGCTGGCCGACCAGAGCCCGTTCGAGGAGGTCTGGGTGCAGCCCGCCGCGGGCGACGCGGGCACGGCCCTGGGCGCCGCGCTGCAACTGGCCGCCGACGCCGGGCAGCCGGCCTGGTCAATGAGCGGCGCGGACCTGGGCCGCGGTTTCACCGCCACCGAGATCGAGGCGGCGCTGCGCACCGCCCGGGTGCCGTTCGAGCGGCCGCCGGACCTGGCCGGCGCCGCGGCCGACGTGCTGGCCGGCAACGGCATCGTGGCCTGGTTCCAGGGTCGCAGCGAGTACGGGCCCCGTGCTCTCGGCCATCGCTCGTTGCTGGCCCACCCCGGCCAGCGGGCCAACCTGGATCGGCTCAACGACATCAAGGGCCGGGAGAAGTTCCGCCCGGTGGCCCCGATGGTGCTGGCCGACCGCGCCGCCCGGATCTTCTCCCGCGGCCCGCTGCCCAGCCCGTACATGCTGTTCGTGCACGACGTGGCCGCGCCGTGGCGGGACCTCATCCCGGCCGTGGTGCACGTGGACGGCACCGCCCGTGTGCAGACCGTCGATCCGGGCGGCCAGCCGCTGACGGCCGCGCTGCTGACCGCTTTCGAGCAGCGCACCGGCTTGCCGGTACTGGTCAATACCAGCCTGAACACCGCGGGCCGGCCCATGGTCGACGACCTGAAGGACGCGCTCGAGTGCTACGGATCGACGCCAGTCGACGCGCTGGCCATCGGCCCGTTCCTGGTCCGCCGCCCGTGACCAGCTACTCAGTGGTCATCCCCACCGTCGGGCGGCCCTGCCTGGCCGGCTGCCTGCGGGCGCTGGCCGCGGCCGCCGGGCCCCGGCCGGACCAGGTCCTAGTGGTGGACGACCGGCCCGCCGCCGTAGCCCGGCCCCCGTTGACCGGCCCGAACGATCCAGGGCTCGAGCTGCCCGTCAGCGTCATCGCCACCGGCGGGGCGGGCCCTGCCGCGGCCCGCAACGCGGGCTGGCGCCGTACTCGCACCGAGTGGGTGGCTTTCCTGGACGACGACGTGCGTGTCGGGCCTGACTGGCGGCAGCGACTGGCCGAGGACCTGTCCGGGCGGCCGGACCGCACGGCCGGCGTGCAGGGCCGGATCACCGTGCCGGCCCCGCAGGCCCGGCGGCCGACCGACTGGGAGCGCACCACCATGGGCCTGGCCGGCGCCCGCTGGATCACCGCGGACATGGCCTACCGGAGGGCGGCGCTGGCCGAGGCGGGCGGCTTCGACGAGCGGTTCCCGCGGGCCTTCCGCGAAGACGCCGACCTGGCCCTGCGGCTGCTGGCCGACGGGTGGGAACTCGGCCAGGGCGTCCGGCAGACCGTGCACCCGGTGCGGCCGGCCTCCCCGTGGATCAGCGTCCGGGCCCAGGCCGGCAACGCCGACGACGCGCTGATGCGGGTGCTGCACGGCCCCGGCTGGAAGGCCCGGGCCCAGGCCGGCCGGGACCGGCTGCCCAGCCAGGCCCTGATCACGGCGGCCGTCGCAGCCGGCGCCGTGCTGGCCGCGACGGGCCGCCGCGGCCCGGCCCTGGCCGCGCTGGCCGCCGCGCTGGCCGGGGTGGCCGAGTTCGCCGCGGCCCGGATCGCCCCAGGGCCGCGCACCGCGCGCGAGGTCGCCGCGATGACGGCGACCAGCCTGGTCATCCCCGAACTCGCCTGCTGGCACTGGGCCCGCGGGCGGATCCGGGCCCGCCGGGCCAGGCCCTGGCCCCAGGCCCGGGCCGTGCTGTTCGACCGGGATGGCACGCTGATCAGGGACGTTCCCTACAACGGCGACCCCGCGCTGGTCGAGCCGATGCCGGCCGCGGCCGCCGCGGTAGCCGCCGCCAGGCGCCGGGGACTGCGCACCGGGCTGATCACCAATCAGTCCGGCATCGCCCGGGGGCTGCTCAGCCGGGCCGCCGCGGACGCCGTCAACGCCCGGGTCGCCGCACTGCTCGGCCCGTTCGACCTGGTCCTGACGTGCCCGCACGGCCCGGCGGACGGCTGCGAGTGCCGCAAGCCCGCGCCCGGCATGGTGCTCGCGGCCGCGGCCGCCCTCGGCCTGGACCCGCACGAGTGCGCGGTGATCGGCGACATCGGGGCCGACGTCGCCGCGGCCCGGGCGGCCGGCGCCCGGGGCATCCTGGTCCCGGACGCGCGGACCCGGGCCGCCGAGCTCACCGGCGTCCGGGTGGCTCCCGACGTGCTCACCGCCGTGCGCATGGTCACCGGCGACCTGCCGCCGGCCCCGGTCTGGCCGGGCCAGGCAGCATGACCGGGCGCTGCCTGGCCGTCCGGCTGGACAACATGGGTGACGTGCTGCTGGCCGGGCCGGCCATCCGTGCGCTGGCCGCCCGCTGCGGCCCGGTGACAGTGCTGGCCGGGCCGCAGGGGGCCGCGGCCGCCCGGCTGCTGCCCGGGGTCGCCGACGTGCTGGTCTGGCCGTGTCCCTGGGTGGTCTTCGACCCGCTGCCGGTCCGGGCCGATGATGTGCTCGAGCTGGCCGGGCGGCTGGCCGCCTGCCGGTTCACCGACGCGGTGATCTTCACCTCGTTCCACCAGTCCCCGCTGCCCACCGCCCTGCTGCTGCGGCTGGCGGGGGTACCCAGGATCGCCGCCCGCAGCCAGGACTACCCGGGCTCGCTGCTCGACGTCAGGTACCGCGGCGACGACCAGCTGCCCGAGGCCGAGCGGGCGCTGGCCCTGGCCCGCGCCGCCGGCTTCGCGCCGGCGCCCGGTGACGACGGCCGGCTCGCCGTCCGGACCCCGCTGCCCGGCGTGACCCAGCTGACCGGGCCCGGGCCGTACCTGGTCCTGCACCCGGGCGCATCGGCTCCGGCCCGCCGCTGGCCGGACCGCCGCTGGGCGCAGGCCGTGGCCGAACTGGTCCGCCGAGGCCGCCGGGTGGTCCTGACCGGCGGCCCGGCCGAGCGGGACCTGACCGCCACGGCCGCCGGGAGACCGGGCAATGCCGGAGGCCCGCGCGACACCGGTCAGGTCACCGACCTGGCCGGCCGGACCAGCCTGGCTGAGCTGGCCGCGGTGCTGGCCGGGGCGGACGCTGTCCTGGTGGCCAACACCGGCGTCGCCCACCTCGCCGCCGCGGTCGGCACCCCGGTAGTGTCCCTGTTCGCGCCGGTCGTCCCGGCGGCCCGCTGGGCCCCCTACCGGGTGCCGGTAACCCTGCTCGGCGACCAGGGCGCCCCGTGCGCCGGCAGCCGGGCCGTGCACTGCCCGGTGCCCGGCCACCCCTGCCTGACCGCGGTCAGCGCCGCGGCCGCCTGCGACGCGCTTGACCAGCTCACCGCGGCAGGACCGCCGCCGGCCGGCCCGGCGGTCCCGCCGGTCCCGGAGTTCCGATGAGGCTGCTGATCTGGCACCTGCACGGCTCGTGGACCACCGCCTTCGTCCAGGGGCGGCACACCTACCTGCTGCCGCTGAACGCCAGCCGCGGCCCCTACGGCCGGGGCCGGGCCCGCACCTGGGACTGGCCGGCCTCGGCCGTGGAGGTGCCCGCGGGCCGGCTCCGGGCCGAGCCGATCGACGCCGTCATCCTGCAGCGGCCGCCCGAGGAGGAGCTGACCAGGAAGCTCACCGGACGACGGCCGGGCGCGGACCTGCCCGCCGTCTACCTCGAGCACGACGCGCCGGACCGGGACGTGCCGCTCACCCGGCACCCGATGGCCGACCGGCCGGACCTGCGCCTGGTGCACGTGACCCACTTCAACGATCTGTTCTGGGACTGCGGCCGGACGCCGACCACCGTGATCGAGCACGGCATCGTCGATCCCGGGCCGCGGTGGACGGGCGAGTGCGCCCGCGCCGCGGTGGTGGTGAACGAGCCGCTGCGCCGCGGCCGGTACGCTGGCACCGACCTGCTGCCGTACTTCGCCGAGACCACGCCGCTTGACGTGTTCGGCATGGGCGTCAGCAACCTGCCCGCCCGGCTCGGCACCCCCGGCATCCGCGCCTTCGAGGACCTGCCGCAGGCCCGGATGCACCAGGCCCTGGCCCGGCGCCGGGCCTACCTGCACCCGTTCCGGTGGACCTCGCTCGGCCTGTCGCTGATCGAGGCCATGCAACTCGGGATGCCCGTGCTGGCCCTAGCCGCCACCGAGGCCGTGGCGGCCGTCCCGCCCGGCGCCGGGGTACTGTCCACCAGCAAGGAACAGCTGCGCGACCGGCTGCGCGAACTGATCGCCGATCCGGCCGCGGCCGCCGAGCTGGGCCGGCGGGCACGGCAGGCCGCGCTGGCCCGCTACGGGCTGGCCCGGTTCCTGGCCGACTGGGACCGGCTGCTCAGCGAGCTGGTCCGGTGAGCCCCCGGCCGCGGCTGCTCGTCCTCCGCGCCCTGGGGCTGGGGGACTTCCTCACCGGCGTGCCCGCCTACCGGGCGCTGCGCGCCGCGTACCCGCGGCACGAGATCGTGCTGGCCGCGCCGGCAGCACTGGCGCCGCTGGCCGCGCTGACCGGCGCGGTCGACCGGGTGCTGCCGACCGGGGAACTGCAGCCCGTCCGGTGGGCCGGCCCGCCTCCCGACGTCGCGGTCGACCTGCACGGCAACGGCCCGGCCAGCCACGACCTGGTGCAGGCCCTCGCGGCGCCGACGACGATGATGTACGCCTCGGCGGCCGCCCCGGACGTGGCCGGTCCCTGGTGGGACGAGGGAGAGCACGAAGTGGACCGCTGGTGCCGGCTGCTCGAATGGCACGGCATCCCGGCCGACCGGGCCGCGCTGCGGCTGCGCCGGCCCGCCGGGCCCGGGCCGCCGCTGCCGGCCCGGCAGGCCGTGGTCCTGCACCCGGGCGCGGCCAGCCCGAGCAGGCGCTGGCCGCCCGGGCGGTTCGCGGCGGTGGCCCGGGCACTGACCGGAGCGGGGGAGCGGATCGTGATCACCGGGAGCAGGGCCGAACGGGCGACCGCCGGACGGGTGGCCCGGGCCGCCGGGCTAGGCCCGGCGTCGGTGCTGGCCGGCCAGACCGGCCTGGCCGAGCTGGCCGCACTGGTGGCCGCGGCCCGCCTGGTGATCAGCAACGACACCGGAGTGGCGCACCTGGCCGTGGCCTACGGCAGGCCCTCGATCACGCTGTTCGGGCCGGTCTCACCCGGGCTGTGGGGCCCGCCCGCCGGAGCCGGGCAGCACCTGGCCCTGTGGACCGGCACCGGGGACCGGCCCGGCGATCCGCACGGCGGCCAGGTTGATCCCCGCCTGCTGAAGATCGGGGCGGCCGACGTGCTGGCCGCCGTCCGCACCATCCGTGGTTTCCGCCGCCTGCCGCTCAGCCCACCCGCCGGCGCACCGGCCCACAGCGTGTTACCGATGCCCAGGTTCGCCCCGCGTGGGGTCAGGACCACTGCTATCCGCGGGTCGTCCGGCGGCCGGTCCTCATCATGTCCTGCCCCTCGGCGCTCACCGCGCTGGCCGGCGCGGCTGCCAGCCTGCCGCGCCCGATGCGGGTCGACCTGCCGAGCGCAGACGAACTCGAACTCGAACCGGTGATGCCGCCCCGCGACGCGTTTTTCGCCGCCAAGGAAACAGTCGGCGCCGGTCACGCGATCGGGCGCATCGCCGCCGAGCAGATCACCCCGTACCCGCCGGGAATTCCGGTGATCGTCCCGGGCGAACGCATCACGGCCGAACTCCTTGAGTACCTGCGCAGCGGGCTCGCCGCCGGAATGCAACTACCCGACCCGGCCGACCCCAGCCTGCAGACCATACGAGTCGTCGCCCGCACCTGATTCTCGCCGCCGCGCTGCCAGCGGCGTCCTCGCCGGCGGCCTACTGCGCAGGCCCGGCCGGCTGCGGCGCCAGTCCTGCCTCGCGGGCGCTGCGCAGCCTGCTCAGTAGCCCCTGACGGTGAGCAGCGCGGGCAGAATCCTCCTCCATGAGCAGGCGGACGAAGTACGCCACTTCCGGCAGCCCGGCGATCTCTGCGTCGCGCAGGTAATGGTCATAGTCCCGAACTGCCTCCAGCGCATTGGACTGAATCGCCATCAGGTCCAGCATGACATTCGCAGCACCCGCCTCTTCCCGCGTCATCGCAAGCCCCTTCCTCTAGGTCCCGCGGTTGCGCTACCCGGATCCCGTCCGTGAAACCTCCGGCGGCTGCAGGGCGGCGCCTCAGCCTGGCCAGGCCGCCATCACGTCCTGGTAGACCCGTGCCACCTAGCGGGCCAGCGTCGGCCAGCCGCATGCGCGACGGTGCGCCGGAATGTGGCCCGCAACCGTGCCGCGGTATCCGGCTCGGTGAGATACGACTGATCGCGTCGGCCAGAGCGGTGACGTCGCCTGGTGCCACGAGCAAGCCGTTCACGTCATGATCCGCTAGATCGAGGTGATCGGTTGTCCGGTGAGTGCCTGGGCCAGCC
This sequence comes from uncultured Actinomycetes bacterium, assembly GCA_963767565.1. Taxonomy (GTDB): domain Bacteria; phylum Actinomycetota; class Actinomycetes; order Streptosporangiales; family Streptosporangiaceae; genus Palsa-504. The sequence continues at coordinate 233,508 of CAVYEG010000001.1, forward strand.
AGCTTCCTCAGGCCAGCAGCTGACGGCAGCCCCCGGCATGCATCCGCAGATGCGTTTGGCGGCGGGCCTGCCGGGTAGCCGCCGCCCTTGCAGCGAGCCGAGAGGAGCAGCATGTCATCAGACGCGATCGTGATACTGAAGGCCGATCACAAGGAAATCCGCAATCAGTTCCGCAAGTTCCAAGCTGCCGGGAACAGGGCGGTCAAGAAGAAGGAAACGATCGTCGGGCAGATCATCGCGCTACTCACAGTACACACCTATATCGAGAATGAGGTGATGTATCCCGAGGTCTGCGCGCTGCTCCCCGACCTCAAGGAGGACGTGCTGGAATCCTACGAAGAACATCACGTGGCCGACGTCCTGTGCATGGAGCTAGCCGGCATGCCGGCCGGGGCGGAGCGCTTCGATGCCAAGACCACGGTGCTGATCGAGAACGTCACTCATCACATCGAAGAGGAAGAGCAGGACTGGTTCCCCAAAGTGCGGGCCGGCCTCAGCCGCAAACAGCTTCAAGAACTCGGGACCAAACTCGAGCAGGCCCGGAAGAAAGCGCCCGCCTCGCCCGTCCAGCCCAGCGCGCTGAAAAAGACAATCGACGCCGTCATCGCCTGACCCTCCGCTGACTACCAGGCCCTGCACCGCCAGTTCGGCATCACTGCCGCCCGGTTGCCGCTTTCGCAACGAGACACCGCCCACGACGCCCGGCATGGCACCCGGCCAGGAGGCCATCCTGCCACCTTGCCCCGACGCCGGCGGCGCCGCCGACCACCTGATCCGGAAGGCCCGAACATGACCAGTAACACCCGCCATGACCCGCTTGCCGCGTTGTCCGCCCAGGGCGTGGCGGTATGGCTGGACGACCTTTCCCGCGAGCTGCTGGCCAGCGGCGAGCTCCAGTTGCTCATCACCGGCCGGGGCGTCGTCGGCGTGACGACCAACCCCACGATCTTCGCCTCAGCCCTGGCTAAGGGCGACCGGTATGACGGCCAGCTCAGTCACCTGGCCGAACTTGGGACCAGCACGGAGACGGCCATCTTCACGGTCACCACCGACGACGTCCGCGCCGCCTGTGACGTCCTGTCCCCGGTGTACCAGCAGACAGCCGGACAAGACGGGCGGGTCTCCATCGAGGTCGACCCCCGGCTGGCCCGTGATGCCGCCGCGACCGCGGACATGGCCCGCGCCCTGCGGTCCGCCGTGGACCGCGACAACATGTTCGTGAAGATCCCGGCCACCCCGGAAGGTCTGACCGCTATCACGCAGGTCACCAGCGAGGGCATCAGCGTCAACGTGACCCTGATCTTCGCCCTGGCCCGGTACCGCGCGGTCATGGACGCCTACCTGCGCGGCCTGGAACAAGCCGCCGCGGCCGGCCGGGATCTGGCCGCAATCCGCTCTGTCGCCTCCTTCTTCATCTCCCGGGTGGACTCCGAGGTCGACACCCGGCTCGACCGGATAGCGACCAGCCAGGCCACGCAGCTCAAGGGGAAGGCGGCTATCGCCAACGCCCGCCTGGCCTACCAGGCTTACGAGCACGTCATCGCCAGCTCGCGATGGCAGCAGCTGGCTAGGCTCGGAGCTCAGCCGCAGCGCCCGCTGTGGGCCTCCACCGGCGTCAAGAACCACGCCTACCCCGACACCATGTACGTCACCGAACTCGTCGCCCCCGGCACCGTCAACACCATGCCCGCAACCACCCTGGCCGCCTTCGCCGACCACGGCGAGGTGACCGGCAACACCATCACGGGCCGGTACCACGATGCGCGCCGCGTCCTGGATCAGCTGGCCACCGCCGGCGTCGACTTCGACGACGTGACCGGACAGCTCGAGCGCGAAGGCCTCGCCAAGTTCGAGAATAGCTGGCACGAGCTGAGCCACACCATCGCCGCCGAACTGCATCGCAACCACCCGGCCAGGCAACCCTGACGTCGCACGTGCTCTTCTCCGCGCGGCCCGCGGTGGCTCGCGCTGCGAATGAATTGCGTCACGCAATTGTTCGGAGCCCGGGCCTTGCCCGTCCTGCTCGGCTAAGATCCGTTAGACAGTCAGTCATCATACGATTACAGTTCAGCGGCTCGGGACCCAGGTCAGCGACCAGATCAAGGGCGTCGCCCCGGCCCGGCTCCGCGACCTCGCCGTCAGGCTGGCCGCCTGTCCCGAGCTGACCGTTTCAGTAATCAGCTACCAGGACGGCAGCCAGGAACTCGAGGTGCTCCACACCGGGGCGCCGCGCCGGACCGAGGACACCGTCGACCACCGCAAGTTCGCCGGCCACCCGGGCGAGACGCCGCCGGCTGCTGTCGGCATTCGGCAGCAGCCTGCTGGGAGGCGGCTAGGCGGGTAGCTGGCTATATGACCGTAATCCCGCCGACGCGCCGACGCTGACCCGCGCCAAGACAGCGGCCGCCTGAAGCCGACCGCCGCAGGCGACTACCAGCGGTACCAGCGGCCGCGAGAAGTGCCCTCGCCCATCCGTACCAAGAAGCCGAGCAGCCAGATGACCAAGACCACGAGCGCGATCCACCACAGCACGTGAATAGCGAATCCCAGCCCGCCGAGTATGAGCGCGAGCAGCAGAACCAGCAGGATGACCATGACCTAAATCCCTCTGTGAGCCGTTTGGGCAGAAGTCAGGTACTCAGCTACCCAACGATGGGCAATTCATGCCGGAGGCGTTTGCTCAACGCGGCCCGAGACCGCTTACCGACCTCGACGGTCTCGCGTCTTTGGTGCGTGCCGAGGACGGCGCACTGGGGCGCCGCGTCACAGCCACTGCTAATCCAGGCACCGAATAACCGGGTACGTCGGCATCACCTGCGGCGTCCCGTCTCCATGCCGCGGTGTAGGCCAGCCACTGCCGGCCGAGCTCGCGGCGCCGGGTTATCGTCAGTCCGGGCCGGCAGTCTGCCAGGACGCCGCGTTCCTCGCGGTCCAGGTGGTCGACGGTGGTCGCGAGAGCGGACCTGACCGCGCGCCACCACAGCGCCGAACCTGCCCGCTGCAGGGATGCTTCGCCGACCGCCTCGCGGATGTCACCGTGGTCGGCGATCGCTTCCCGCCTCTGCTCGGCGGCTTGCGGGCCGGCGAACATGGACAGGTAGCAGATCTCCTCCTCGGCCCGGGTGTGGGTCTCCAGCAGGTCGGCGAGCCGCTGCCAGGCGTGCGCGAGTACCCAGTCGGACCTGTACTCATCGCCGCGCCGGACCGCGTGGTCTAGCGTCTCGCGCAGGCGGCGGATCCGGCGGTGATCCGCCATGATCAGCTCCAGGACATCGGCCGCCGGGCCGGCAGGCGATACCAGGACGATGCGCGTGCCGCCTGACGGCAATCGGTGTTGCCGCGCCGGTATAGCCACGGCTGGCTCCCATCTTCTCGGCGTGCGCGGCGCACACGCTGGTGACAAGGAGTGTGTCGACCAGGGGTTGCCCCCTGGCCGCAGTCCGGGGACTGAAAGCCAGGCTCGCGACAAGGCCGAACATCGTCGGTGTTCCGGGGCGGCTCCTCCTTTTTCGAGAGCCTGGCCCCGCGCGTGTCGTCTGCCGGGCAGGTCAGCTACCCGGTCCGGGTGGGCCGAAACGCCCTCAAGCCGGCCCGACATGAGTCCGGCGCCGGCGGGTAGGACGGCCGGTCATGGTGATCGTTACGCGGCAATTCGCCGATCAGGTCGCCGATGTCGCTCAGCTGCTGACCGAAGACGAGGTCCCGGATGAGGCGCTGCGTCGGCTGACCGAGCTAGGGGTTGAGCTAGTCCCCGGGGGCACCGCGGCAGCGGTGACGATCGCCCAGGACGGAACGGGCCTGACTTTCGCCGCGTCCGATCAGCGGCTGGGTGAGCTGCACCGCCTTCAGTTCGACAGCGACGACGGCCCGGTGGTGGAGACCCTGCGGCACAATGAGCCGCGCCGGATCGATGACACGATGGCCGAGCGCCGCTGGCCGGCGTTCTGCCACGCCGCCGCGACAGCCGGGTTCGGCAGTTGCCTGGTGCTGCCGCTGCGCACAGACCGGCAGCCGGCGGGCGCGGTCGCGCTCTACGGGCACGAACCGGACGTCTTCCGCGGCGCTGCGCACGATATCGCGCTGCTGTTCGCGGCCCAGGGCGGCACCGCCGTGCGCAACGCCTCCCTGTACAGCGCCTGCCGCCGAATGGTCAACCACCTGCACGCCGGGCTCGAGTCCCGGGCGATCATCGAGCAGGCCAAGGGCATGCTCCACGCCGAGCTTGGCGTCTCGCCCGCCGAGGCCTTCGGCCTGCTGAGCCGTTACTCCCAGAACACCAACCAGCGAGTCCGGCGGGTCTCCGCCGACCTTGTCCAGGGACGGATAGGCCCGGCGGACCTCCGGCCCCGCAGCTGAGGCAGGATGCTCCCGGGCCCGGACCTTCCGTGGCGCGAAGGAGCGCCAGCCCGATACCAGAGCGCCATTTCACCGCCGTGATGTTTATGTCGTCGTCACTGGGTATATCGTGCCACGATATTTTTTTCTGTCGGGCTTCATTGGCGTAGGAGGTGGATGGATGACGTCGGTTGCGGGCGGCAGGCGTAGCCCTGGGCCAATGCCGCTTAGCGTAAGTTGATCTTGGTTTGCCTGGCGTGTCCCTCGGGACGGTTCGGCTGGTTGCCGGCATGATCGCGGGTCATGGCACAGACTGGCGGTGTGGCCGGGGGCCGTTTGAGCGACTGGATCTCCCTGGGCGTGCTGGCGTCCTGGGTGTCCCGCGATGCGGTCGACGAGGCCGTCGAGGTGACGGGGAAGACGGCGAAGCGGAGGGGTGGTAAGCTCCCGCCGCAGGTCATGGTGTATTTCGTGATGGGCCTGGCCCTGTTCGCCGAAGAGGATTATGAGGAGGTCTGGACCCGGATCACGGAAACGCTTGCGGGCTGGGGCTGCTGGGATGACTCGCAGGCGGACGTGACCACGGGCGGGATCACCCAGGCCCGGCAAAGGCTCGGCCACGAGCCGGTGAAGGAGACGTTCGCGCAGGTCGCGCGGCCGGTCGCGACGCTGGAGACCGAAGGCGCGTTCCTCGGGCCATGGCGGAAGATGAGCATCGACGGCCTGGAATGGGACGTGCCCGGCACGAAGGCGAACGCGGCGGAGTTCGGGTACCCCGGTGCCGGGAAGGACGGCACCCCGGCGGCGTTTCCCAAGGCCAGGGCCGTGACGATCGGCGAGTGCGCGTCGCACGCTCCGGTGCTGGCGGCGATCGGGCCGTGCGTCTCCAAAGGCAGCGGCGAGCAGTCGCTGGCGCGGGAGCTGTACCCGCGGCTGGAAGAGGACTGGCTGCTGATCGCGGACCGGAACTTCTATAACTGGCAGGACTGGTGCACGGCCGCGGGCACCGGGGCCGCGCTGCTGTGGCGGGTCAAGGCGGACCTGACCCTGCAGCCGCTGGAGTTCCACCGTGACGGCTCCTACACATCCGTGCTGGTCAATCCCAAGATCAGGGGCGGTGCAAGGCAGCAGCTCATCGACGCGGCCCGGGGCGGCGAGGACCTGGACCCAGGCAAAGCCCGCCGCGTCCGGGTGGTCGAATACATGGTCCCCGATCGCGACGGCGACGGGAAAGACGAGGTCATCGCCCTGATCACCACCATCACGACATGGACGGACGCGCCCGCCCCGGTCCTGGCGGCCGCGTACCACGAACGCTGGGAACATGAAACCGGGAACAAGCAGGTCAAGACGTTCCTGCGCGGCCCGGGAAAGATCCTGCGCTCGCAGTCCCCGGACATGGTCAAGCAGGAGATCTGGGGCTACTTCCTCACCCATTATGCGGTCACCGCCCTGATCTGCACCGCCGCCACGAACGCCGGCATCGACCCCGACCGGGTGAAGTTCAAGCGGGCCATCCGCATCATCCGCCGGGCCGATGACCCGGCTTTCCCCCCCTGACCAGCGACAACGGCTCCTCGACCGCGTCATGGCCTGCATCGCCGACCCGCGGAAGCTCAACGAGAAACGCGAACGCAGCTACCCGCGCGTCGTCAAGCGAGCCCGGCACAACTCCTACCGGGTCAAGAAGCCCGGCCAGCACGGCACACGCCACGATGCCCCCGCGACCATCAAACTCGTCAACCCTGTCCTAACCAGGGATAACACCCGCACCGCGGCATTACCTAAAACAAGCTAAGCGGGTCTGTCAACTTAACGGTGTAACTTCTTCCTCTGCTGTAACTTGCGTCCCGCGCTGAGGCGGCCGTCGAAGGTGATGTCGAAGGCATTCAGGGCGGCCTTCCACCGGTTGGTCCAGCGCTTGCGGCCCTTCCCGGTGGGGTCCAGGCTCATGATCGCCAGGTACAGGCACTTCATCGCGGCCTGCTCGGTCGGGAAGTGGCCGCGGGCGTTCACGGCCCGGCGGAGCCGGGCGTTGATCGATTCGATGGCATTCGTCGTGCAGATCACTGTCCTGATTTCCCGGTCGAACCGCAGGAATGGCACGAACTCAGACCACGCGTTCTCCCAGAGCCGTATGATGGCCGGGTAGCGCTTCTCCCATTTCCCGGAGAATTCAGCGAACCTGTCCAGCGCCTCGGTTTCGGATGCGGCGGTGTACACCGGCTTGAGGTCCTTTGCGATCTGCGCCCAGTCCCTCTTCGAGGCGTACTTGAATGAATTCCGCAGAAGATGAACGATACATGTTTGCACGATCGTCTTCTCCCACACGGAATTCACCGCGTCGGGCAGTCCTTTCAGCCCGTCGCAGACCACCATCAGCACGTCCCGGGTGCCGCGGTTCTTGATCTCCGAGCAGACCCGCAGCCAGAACTTGGCCCCCTCCCCGTCGCCGTGCTCCCCGGCCCACAGGCCCAGCACGTCCCGCTCGCCGTCCACAGTGACGCCCAGGGCCAGGTAGATAGGCCGGTTGGCGACCTGGCCCTCGCGGATCTTCACGTTGATCGCGTCGATGAAGATCACCGCGTAAACGGGATCCAGTGGCCGGCTCTGCCAGTCCGCCAGGCCGTCCATGACCCGGTCGGTGATCGTGGTGATCGTCTGCTTGGAGACCTCGGCGCCGTAGACCTCGGCCAGGTGCGCGGCGATTTCCCCGTGGGTGAGCCCTTTCGCGGACAGGGAAATGACCATCTCATCGACACCTGTGAGCCGCCGCTGCCGTTTGGCGACGATTTTCGGCTCGAAACTCGACTCCCGGTCCCGCGGCACCCAGATTTCCACCGGCCCGGTATCTGTAATCACCGTCTTGGCCCGGTGGCCGTTACGGGAATTGCCGCCGTCGCGGCCCGCGGGATCGTGCTTTCCGTAGCCGAGGTGATCATCCAGCTCGCCTTCCAGGGCGCCCTCGATGACCATCTTGGTCAGCTTACCCAGCAGGCCGCCCTCGCCGGTCAGCTTCAGCCCGCCCACCCGGGCCCGCTCGGTAAGCTCGCGCAGCAGCTGCTCATCAGCCGCCGAGAGCTCCGCTCCGGACTGGCCCCGGTCCTCTGTCACGTCAGTCATCTGATGTCTCCTCCGTCTCAGGAGTTCCACCGTTTAAATTACAGTCCCGGCCGCCGAGGCGCTGGGCGGCAAGGCTAAGGTGGCGATCCTGGCCGGGGCCGGCGCCGCGGGGCAGCCGCCGAACTCGAACAGACGGCGGACAAGCTCGGCGCCCCGATCATCAAGGCCCAGCTCGGCAAGGACTGCGTGCCCGACGACAGCCCGTTCACCACCGGGCCCATCGCGCTGGTCGGCAGCCGGCCCAGCGAAGAGGCGCTGGAGGAATGCGAGGCCCTGCTGATCGTCGGGTCGACTATGCCTTACATCGAGTACTACCCGGCGCCGGGCCAGGCGGTTTGCGTGCAGATCGACGACAAGCCGGAGCGGATCGGCTTGCGGTATCCCGCCGACGTCGGGCTATGCGGCGACGCCCGGGCCACGCTGCGCGCGCTGCTGCCGCTGCTGGGCCGCAACGCCGACCGGGACTTCCTGGCCAAGGCGCAGCAGGGCACCCAGCAGTGGTGGGCGCTGATGGAACAGCGCGGCACCAGCACCGACGTGCCGATGCATCCGCAGGTGGCCGCCTGGGCGCTGAACGACGCGCTGGACGGCGACGCGATCGTCTGCGGTGACTCCGGCACCGTCACCACCTGGGCAGCCCGGCAGATCAAGACCCGGCGCGGCCAGATGTTCTCCTTCAGCGGCACCAACTGCTCCATGGCCGCCGGGCTCCCCTACGCCATCGGCGCCCAGGCCGCCTACCCGGGCCGCCAGGTGGTGGCCTTCACCGGCGACGGGTCGCTGACCATGCAACTCGGCGACTTCCTGACTTGTGTCCAGCACCGGCTGCCGGTCAAGGTCGTCGTGATCAAGAACAACACCCTCGGCCTGATCAAGTGGGAGCAGATGGTCTTCCTCGGCAACCCCGAGTACGGCGTGAACATGGCCCCGCTGGACTTCGTCGCATTCGCCGAGGCCTGCGGCGCCCGGGGAGTCAGCATCACCGATCCCGCCCGCTGCCCGGCCCAGCTGGCCGAGGCGCTGTCCTGGGACGGCCCGGCGATCATCGAATGCGTCACCGACCAGCACGAGCCGCCTTACCCGGCCAAAGTCAGCAAGGACCAGGCCGCCAAGCTGGTCAGCGCCCTGCGCGAGGGCACGCCCAACCGGCGCCGCATCGCGCTGCAGATGGTCAAGGACATGCTCGACGAGGCCTCCTTCGACGCCAGCCCCGCCCACGCCATCCCCGGCCCGGTCGGCAAAGCCGCAGCCAAGATCGCCGGCAAGCTCCAAGGCAGCCACCCCAGCCCCGGGCCGTCTTGAGGCAGAACGTCCGTCAATTACCCGGCGGCTGAATGTACCAGGGCATCAATTTGCTCCGGTGAGCTGAAAGGCACCGATGACGCAGCTAACCCGGCGGGACTTCGAGCGGTTGCTGGAGTTCCGTGTCACCCTGCGGCGATTCCAGCGTTGGAGCGAAGACCAGGCGCAGGCGGCGGCAGGCTGACTCAGGTTCAGCACCAGCTCCTGGTGGTGATCAAGGGGCACCCCGGCGATTCGCCTCAGGCCATCAGCGACCTGGGCGGCTACCTGCTCCTGAAGCCGCACAGGTCCGGGCGGTCAGGACGACCGGCGGGATCGGGCGTGGTCGGGGTGTACGTGCCCAGCGATCCGCAGGCGGCCAGCGAGAGCGCGCAGCAGGGCCGGATCGGCTTCGACTACGGCACCTTCTTCCAGAAGGGGCAGCAGATGGGAACCGGCCAGTGCCCGGTCAAGCGCTATAACGATCGGTTGCGGGACCTGATGATCGCCGGGCAGGCCACCCCCTCTCTACCGGTCTCCCACGAGCTCAGCCTGGACGAGGCGTCGGCCGCGTACGAGAAGTTCGATCAGCGGGCCGACGGCTACACCAAGGTGCTGCTGCACCCGGCGCAGCGGACGTCATGGCGCCGGACCTGGCGGTGAGCCGCGCTGCTGGCCGTGGCCGGGATTTCCGGCCCTGGTGGTAAGTCCAGGTTGCAGCAGGCGACGCCGCCGGTCCCGCGGTCCAGAGCGTCAAAAATCCCCGCGCCGCTGGCCAGGGCGACACGCTGCGCTTGGGCCGATGGCGGGGAACTGCCCCCCGGCGGCTCGGTCCGGTCCGAGGGCATCACCCAGGGCTTCTCGTGGAACCACCTGGCCTGGCGCAGGACGGTGCCGGCAAGCTGCCGGGCGTATGCCGGCTGCGGTGCCGGGTCCTAATCGTCTCCGGGTGCGGGTGTGGTCTCGGTCCGGTCCGCGGCGAGCAGGTCGAGGAACGGGCCGACCCGGTGTCCTTCCTGGGCGGAGTGCCGGAACAGGCTGTCCCGGTTCACGCTGTACATGACGCGCCGCCCGGTGCGGACGCGGGTGAGATAGCCAGCGGCCACCAGATCGGCCACGATGGCCTGCACGGAGCGTTCGGTCAGCCCGACGACCGGGCTGATGTCCCGGACCCGGGCTTTGGGATTACGGGCGATCTCCACCAGGACGTGCCCGTGGCCGGTCAGCAGCGTCCAGGCGCCGCCGCCTCGGTCAGGATTACCCATACTCCCTGAGTATACAACTCGCGAGGGTACTGGCGCGAGATAAGTCACATGAAAATTTTCTCGCGCTTCATATTGACGTGAAGCTGCCGGCGGGCGGATCCTTGTAGGGACCTGATCGGGTCGCCCCTGTCCAGGAGAGGGGGCAGGATGACCAGCACCTCCGGCCGGGCATGTCTTTGTCGGCCCGCAGATACAGGGCCATCCCGGAGCCAGCCACGCACGGCGACCGCCGCGCTGCTCGCAGCCACAGGAGGTGGGCAGATGCCTGACGACGGTTTCCCGGTTGAGATGCTCCAGGGCGTGCCGGTGCTGGCCGCACCCGAGGAGATCGACATCACCAACGCCGCGGCGCTGCGGTCGGCTCTGCTCACTGCGACCGCGAACGGGAACGGCACGCTGGTGGTCGACATGACCCGGACCCAGTTCTGCGATTCCTCCGGGCTGCACACCCTGCTCGCCGCGCACAAAAGAGCCGAAGCCGAGGGCCGTGAAATCCTGCTGGTCATTCCCGGCACCGCCGTCCTGCGGGTCTTCGCGCTCACCGCCATGGACCGCGTGATCCCCACCTTCACCACCCTGGCCGAGGCCCTGGCGCAGACGGCGGCCACCGCGAACGGCCGCAGCCACCAGCGACATGAAACAGATGCCGGGCCGCCGGCCAGCCGCGGCCCGGCGCCAGCCGGTGACCTGCCAGGCACCGTCAAGCGCTCCTCGAAGGACGCCCAGGAGACGTTCGCCAGGGCGCTTGCCAGCGCCGTGCAGGCATACGGGGACGGCGACCAGGCGTTCCGCGCCGCGTACGTCGAGTTCAAGCGGACGTTCGAGAAACGGGGCGACCACTGGATCCCGAAGGCCGCTGCACCCGCCGCCTAACGACCGCGCGGTGAGCCCAAGCGCAGCCGGAGGGCGGTGCCCGGCAATTCGCGACGGCTGGGAACTGTTCCGCTGTCGGCTATGGCCTCCATCGGCAGGCGGCCGGCGGTCATGCGGACAGGGCGCTGGCGACGGCTCTGAGGCGCTGCTCCTCGACTGCGGCCAGTGTTCCCGGGCGCGAGCGGCAAGCTTGCCGGAGTCGAACTCGGCGAGCCGGGCGTCGTGCAGCACGTCGAGGCTGCGCCACAGGCGGTGCTTGCCCTCGATGCCGAGGTAGAGCAGTTCGAGCTCCAGCAGCAAGCTGAGGTCCGGGTTCCCGGTGATCCGGTGGTCGATCTTGAACCGGCTGAGCCGCTCCGCCGCGACCGCGGCGGCCTGCTTCAGCACGCTGGCCTGGGTTCGATGCTGGTGGCGATCTGGTCCAGGATCCGCCGGTCGGCCTCAATCTCACGCGACAGCTCGGCGTGGAACGTAACCAGCGGGCCTGGTTGTTGTCCGCGCCGCGCCGGGCCAGATCGCTGGCGGCCACCGATCCTGCCATGTGGTCTTCGAGATAGACCTGCAGGGCATCCTGAGAAGACATCGTTGCCCCCTTCCATGTCGGCGAGCGCGGCTGGTCCGCCGCCGCCAGTGCGCATGTATCCGCCAAACGGCGAGGGCGGAGGCTCGGCTGTCGTGGCCGTACGGGACAGGCCTGGCCGGACGGATCTGCGTCGCCTCCCCACGCCTCGCGGTTCGCGTTGGATGGCTTGGGTAGGTGCGGTTCATGTTCGATGGCTTCCGGCTGGACCGTGTCGATGTCGGCGAGGTGACGCTCCGCGTACGGTACGGCGGCGAAGGGGAGCCGGTGGTGTTGCTGCACGGTCATCCCCGCACGCACACGACCTGGCACCAGGTGGCGCCCCAACTTTCGGGCTCGTTCTTCGTAGTCTGCCCTGACCTGCGCGGTTACGGCCAGTCGACGCTGCCGCCGGACGCGCCCGGGCACGCGCAGTCGTCCAAACGCGCAATGGCAGCCGATGTCGTGGCGCTCATGCGGCACCTCGGCCACGACCGGTTCTCGGTCGTCGGTCATGACCGGGGCGCACTGGTGGCCTTCCGCACGGCCATGGATCACCCGGACGCCGTTGAGCGGCTCGTAGTCATGGATGGCCTGCCCGTCATCGAGCATCTCGAGCGCCTGAATGAGGCGTTCGTGCGCACCTGGTGGCACTGGTGGTTCCTAGGCCAGACCGACAAGCCAGCCGAGGCCTTCATCAGCGCGGAGCCCGGTCGTTGGTACCGGACCCCGCCGCCGGCGGAGATGGGAGAGGACAACCACGCTGACGTGTGGGCCGCCTTCCGCGATCCAGCCGTCGTCCACGGCATGTGCGAGGACTACCGCGCCGGCTTGCGTATCGACCGCGTCCACGAGGAAGCCGACCGGGCCGCAGGCCGGAAGATCGGATGTGCGATGCTGCTGCTCGTCTCAACGGACGACGACCTCGATATCCACGGCGACCCCGAGACGATATGGCGGCCGTGGGTGGCCGGCCAGCTGCACAGCCGGCCCATCCACTCCGGGCATCACCAGGCCGAACAGGCGCCGGACGAACTCGCCTTGGCACTTCTCGAATTCCTCAAGATGAAAAGTTAGGGCCGGGGCGGCCACCGGCCGGGCGCCGCCCGGCCCTGAGCTCAGGCATCCGGCCTGGCCGCGCGGCAGCACCACGCTATGCGCGTCCGTCAGGTCCGCACAAACAGGATTGTCGGTGGCCGGATCCGCTCTTCTTGCCCGCCTTTGTTGAGTGATGCAGACTCATGGGCGTGGGCATGCCGCAGACTCGCTATGCGCGGAGCGGGGATGTCATGGTCGCCTATCAGGTGCTGGGTGAGGGCCCGTTCGACGTGGTCTATGTGCCCGGCGCCATCTCCCATGTAGAGCTGCAATGGGACGCGGCGGGGCTGGCCAGGTTGCTGCGCGGTCTGGCTGAGCATGCGCGTGTGCTGGTTTTCGACAAGCGGGGGACCGGCATGTCGGACCGGGTCGCGGGGGCCTCCGCGCTGGAGGAGCGAAGCGATGACATCCGGGCGGTGATGGACGCGGCCAGGTCAGACCGCGCAGCGCTGGTCGGCGTCTCTGAAGGCGTCCCGATGAGCGTGGTCTTCGCCGCGTCCCATCCGGAGTGCGTGACCGCGCTGGTGCTGTACGGCGGCATGGCCCGCACGCTGTGGGCGCCCGGCTACCCCTTCGGGGAGACCGAGCGGGAATACCGTCAGGGCACCGAGGAGAACGTTGAGGACTTCGTCGCGCCCGGAGGTATTGAGGCGGCTGTGCGCAGCGGCTTCCCCTCGGCAGGGGAGGAGGAGGTCCGGGCGCGGGCCCGGGTGCTCCGGTATGGCGCCAGCCCTGGATCAGGCGCGGCACTGGATGAGATGAACAAGGCGATCGACGTGCGAGCGGTGCTGGATGCCGTCAGCGCTCCCACGCTGGTGCTGCATCAGCACGCTGACCCGTGGGTCCGGGTCGAGCACGGGCGTTACCTGGCCGAGCACATTCCCGGCGCGGTGTACGCGGAACTGGACGGCAAAGAGCACATTCCCACCGGTGCTTTCGCGCCGCAGCTGCTGGCGCGCATCATCCCGTTCCTCCAGGAGGCGACGGCCAGGGAGGCCCCCGAACCGGACCGGGTGCTGGCGACTATCTTCTTCTCCGACATCGTCGGCTCGACCGCGAGGGCGGCCGAGCTCGGCGACGCGCGCTGGCGGCAGCTGCTGGCCCGGCACCACGCGCTGGTCCGGCGGCAGCTGGCCCGGTTCCACGGGGTAGAGCAGGATACGGCCGGGGACGGGTTCTTCGCCCGGTTCGACGGACCCGCCCGCGCGGTCCGCTGTGCTCTGGCCATCCATGAGGCGATGCGCGAACTCGACCTGCAGGTGCGCATCGGCCTGCATGCCGGCGAATGCGAGGTACTCGACGGCAAGGTGGCCGGCATCGCCGTCTCCATTGGTGCGCGCGTTTCCGCGCTGGCGGCAGCGGGCCAGGTGCTCGTCTCACAGACGGTAAAAGACCTGGTCGCCGGTTCCGGAATCACCTTCGACGATCACGGCGTCCAGGAATTGAAGGGCGTGCCCGGGCAATGGCGGATGTACGCCGTCGCACACCCCTAGCAACGGCCGGCCAGGGCCTCCGCCGGAGAGCGCCGAAGCGCGGATTGTGCAGCCAGGCCCAGGCAACCAGGGGCCAGGCAACCAGGGCCAGCGGACTTTTCCCTGCGGGCCGAACCGATGCGGGAGCGGCGCGCCGGGCGGTACTAGAGGTCCGATGCCCGTCAACCAATGACCAGTGCCGGCTGGTGAGGAAATGACCGGCACCGGCCAGCACGCTCTGCCGCACTGCACTAGGACCCGACGGGGCTGACCGCCCGAGGCTGGTGGGTGCCAGGGCTGATGGGCGACGTGCACTCCGGGCAGCGCTGCGCGGCGATCGGAATGCTCATCGTGCATTCTGGGCAGTCCCTGGTAGCCGCGGCCTTGTTCCGGTCCAGCAGGTGCAGCAGATGGCTGACCGGCATCACCAGGACGTAGTAGACCACCAGCGCGGAGATCAGGAACGTGAGGACCTCGGTCAGGAACGCGCCGTAGGTAAAGGTCGCCTTGCCGACCTTGAAGGCCAGGTTCCCGAAGTCCGGCGTACCGCCGAGCAGCGAGAGCAGCGGGTTGACGAACGAGGACACGAATTGCTTGACCAGGTTGCTGAACTGGGTGCCGATCACGACCGCGACGGCAAGCTCCACCAGGTTGCCACGCATGATGAAGTTCTTGAAGCCCGACATCGCCATCAGTTTTCCTCGTCCGCGTGATCTAATCATGACCGGAGCGAGCTAATGCCCCAGCCGACAACGTTCGCCCCGGAATTCCAGCCGCGAAGCCAGCCGGACAACCAGATCAATGCGCATCTGAGCCGGCTGTATCCGGCTCAGATGCGCATCAAGCCGGTCCCGCGTGGGCCCCTGGGGCCGTCGGTGGCGTCGGGAACCTCAGCGCTGACACCGAACGCGATCCAGCAGCTGACCTTGCTGGCGCAGGGTCGCCGGCGGTCAGGCGCACAGGGCGAGCTGCGTACGGCCAGCCTGGAGGCATAATCCGGTCGGGTATGGAAACGAGGCCCGGTATGGATGGCCAGAGCGAGAATCCCTTGGAACCGCGGTCCGGACCGGTCGTGGCGGGCCTGGACGCGCTGGACGAGCTTGAAACCGACGAGGTCCCCGATTCAATGGTCTCGGACTTCTCCTCACTCACCACGCCGTACTGCTGGGTGATCACCGAAGATGCGGTCGCCGGCTATGACGGGACCAAGCCGTCCGCAGTCGGCAAGTCCGGGCCCGGTCAGGCCGTCGCCGAGGACATCACCGAGGCCCTGACCGCCGGGCGGTTCTTCAGGTTGGCCGACGGGAAGGGCCGCGAACTGGCCATCGGGCGACTGTACGACCCGAGCGGCCGCAACGAGCTCGCGCCGCTGGACGATTTCGGGCGGCACGACCTGGGCGCGCTGAACATCGAATTCCGCGCCGGAGGGGAGTGGCAGGCTGCCTGACCGGGCCGCTGCATTAGTCAGCCTGACTTCCGGCCCGGTTCAACTGCCCGGGCTGACCCGGGTTTTACAGGCGGATCACGGCCTTGCCGCGCAGGCCGCCACGGCGGAGCTGTTTGAGCGCTGCTGCCGGGCGGCGACCAGGTCGGCCGCGAAGAAGGTGATACCAGGCGTCCTCCGAGCCGGATGAGCCTCGTCGGGGCGTCGCCGCGGACGGTGCGATCACGTGCGCGCCACGGGAGCGCGCCATCTGCACCGCGCAGCCGCCGACCCCGCCGGTCGTCCCATCACCACGACCTGCTGGCGTGCGCTTGTCCCGGTGCGTGGCCGAGGGTGACCGGGCAGGCGAGGTGGGGCACCGGGGTTTGGATGAGCGCCGTTTGTGGTGCCGGGGCGGAGCGGTCAGCTCCGGTGATGAATGCGGCGGCGAGCGCCGCGGCGCAGGCGAACGCGGCCGCGCAGATCCAGCTGATCTGGGCGAAGCTGGACCGGAACTGCGCCGGGTCGGTGTAGGCCGCACCCGTCAGGCCGGTGAGGGGCGGTAGCGCGGCGATCCAGAGCAGGCCCGCCACCCGCGCGACGGCGTTGTTCACCCCGGAGGCCAGTCCGGCCAGGGAATCGGGGGCAGAGTTCATCGCGCTGGCGGTCAGGGGCGGGATGAGGGCGGCCAGGCCCAGGCCGAATAGCACGGCCGGCGGGAACACGGCCGTCCAGTAGCCGGCGTGGGAGCCGATGCGCACGGCCAGCAGGGACGCGGCCGCGCACAACAGGCAGCCCGCCATCGTGGGTAGCCGGGGGCCGATCCGCTGGGCCAGCCGGCCGCTGGCTCCTGACAGCAGCAAGGTCACGGCGGTGACCGGCACCAGTGCCGAGCCCGCCACCGCCGGGCTGTAGCCGGCGATGATCTCCAGGGCGGGGATGAAGACGAACGCGAAGCCGCCGAGGGCGCCGTTGACGACGAAGGTGACGGCGTTGGCGGCGCGGAACTGCACCGGGGCGAAGATCGCCGGCGGGAGCATGGGATGGCTCCCGCGCCGTTCGGTGACGACGAAGGCGGCCGAGGACACCACGGCGAGCACCGCGGCGGCGGCGAACTGCGGCGAGGTGACGCCCGCGCTGGGCAGGACGATGATCGCGTAAGTGATGGTGGCCAGCGCGGCGGCGCCGGCCAGCGCGCCGGGCCAGTCGGCTCTGCCGGAGGCCGAGGTGTCGCGGGATTCGGGAACGTGTCGCAGGGTCGTCCACGCGGTCACCGCGGCGACCGGGACGTTGATCAGGAAGATCGCTCGCCAGCTGCCGGCTTCCAGCAGCCACCCGCCCAGGAAGGGCGCGATCGCGGCGGACACCCCGCTGAATCCGGCCCAGATCGCGATCGCACGGGTGCGGTCGCCGGGCCGGAAGGCCGCCTCGATGATCGCCAGGCTGGCCGGTGTCATCAGCGCGCCTCCGACGCCTTGCACGGCCCGCGCGGCGATAAGCCATCCGATGCCCGGCGCGGCCGCGCACAGCACCGAGGCCAGGGTGAACCAGCCCAGGCCGACGAGGAATACCCGCCGCCGCCCCCAGCGGTCGCTGAGCGAGCCGGCTAGCAGGATCAGCGCGGCCAGGGTCAGCGTGTAGCTCGTGACGGTCCATTGCAGGGCCTGGAAGCTGGCGTGCAGGTTCCGTCCGATCGCGGGCAGCGCGACGGCGACCACCGTGGAGTCGATCCCCGCCACCGACGATCCCAAGATCATCGCCGCGATCACCCAGCGGCCCTGCGCGGAGGGGTAGGCGAGCAGTTCACGCGGGCCGGAGCGGGCCGCCGCTGCGCCTCCCACGCTAGGGCAGGGCGAGGATGATGCGCTCATGGATGGTGCCGCTTTCCAGCTGGCGGTAGGCCTCGGCGGCCTGCTGCATGGGCACGGACTGATGCGCGCGCAGCCGGAGCCGGTCATCGGCCAGCAGGGCGATCGTCTCATCCGGCGCACCGGGCGCACGGCCGGGCGTGGGCTGGGACAGCGTGACGCCGAAGTCAGCGGCGGCCGGGTCGGACAAGGTAATGACCCGCCCGGGTCCGCCCGCGCCGTACCGCACCGGCGTGGCACCCAGCTCGCGGGCGAGCGCCTCGTCGTGCTCGCCGATCACGCTGATCACCTTTATCCCACGGGCGACCGCGAGCTGCGTGGCGATGATGCCGACCGATCCGCCGCCGCCGAACAGCAGCAGCGTCTCACCGGCGGTGACGTTCAGCTGCCGCAGGACACCGACCGCTGCCTCGGCCGAGCTAGGCAGCGCGGCGGCATCGAGCCACGACACGGCCCACTTCAGCACCTCAGGCGGTCCGTATCCGGTCATCACAACCGCGTCGGGCATGGCGGTTCCTTCCTGGGTGGCTGGGCATGTGCGGTTTCTTCCCGGCAGGCTCCCCATCTTGGTTGGCCTGCAAATCGGCCCGCCGGGCCGGTCACCAGCTCTGTCTGGCAACATACGTGATATGTCACGTAACTGGCAAGAGGAAGACGTGATACGTCACGTAATGATCAGGAGGAAGGCTGCTGCGGTGCGCCAGACGGTTATTCGGGCTTCTCCGGGACCGCCTGGTAGCGGAGCAGGCGCCTCGTCAGCCTCCCGCCGGATGCCAGTCGACCGGCGGCGGGAGCGAGCCCTTTTCGATGATGTTCGCGTACACGCTTTCTAGTGCCCCGCTGAGCGGCTCCACCAGGCCCTCCGGCAGCCCCCCGAAGAACAGGCGCCGAACCAGGTCCACGTGCCCGGGCGCTGCGTCCTCCTGAGCCTGCCGCCCCCGCCCGGTCAGGGCCACCTCGGTGACCCGCCGGTCCGCCGCGGACAGCCCGCACGTCACCAGACCCCGGGCGCTCATCCGCCGCACGTGATGGGACACCCGGCTGCGCTCCCAGCCGATCTGGGCGGCGAGTACCGTGATCGGCATCCGCCCCCCGTCGGCCACGCTCAGCGCCGTCAGCACATCGAAATCGGGCAGCGACATGCCGCTATCGGCGAGGAGCTGACGATTCATCTCGTACGCCAGGCGCAGCTGGACCCGGATATAGGCCAGCCATGCCCGCTGCTGGTCCCCGTCGAGCCATCTGCCGGCGGGCGCCGGGCCCGCCTCGCCATTACGTGACATATCACCTGAGCTTACACTCGCGGCCTGCCGCTCACGATTGCGTGGCAGGCCGCCCAGACGACGGGCACGACCTGATCGGCTTCGCCGTTCATCGCCAGGACCGGCACGGTGATCTTGCTTTACCTCGCTTTTCCCTGAGTGTGGCCGGACGCTTGATCAACCTAGCCGTACGGACTTGACGGCCAGTGGATTCCCGGCCCGCTCGGTGTGCGAGTGATCAACTGGCCGTCAAGTCGCTCGCAACTGCCGCGAGCCGGGCTCTGGGGCTTGAATCGCCACGGTCCGTTCGGGATAAAGAGACGAGGGAACCGCAGCGGGACCGAGCGAGCACGCGGGCGGGCGGGGCCTCGGCGCTGTGCGCCGTACCGGCCCGGGGAACGGTTAGCGCATGACAGAGCCGTCGCCTCACATTGATGTCGCCAACCTGCCGGCGCCCGCCGAGGGCATCGTCGTGACCATGTTCATCACCGTCCGCAGCGTGGCACGGTCCCGGGACTTCTATTCGCGCGTCCTGGGCGGCACCGTGGTCCTTGAGGAGAACCCGTGCATCGTCAAGCTGTCCAACTCGTGGATCCTGATGAATCCCGGCGGGCCGCCCACCCCCGACAAGCCCGGCATCTCGGTGGTCAACTACGAGCCAGGCGACACCACCTCGATCTTCCTGAACTTGCGGGTCGCTGACATCCAGGCCTGCTACGAGGAATGGAAGTCCAAGGGCGCGGAGTTCGTCACGCCGCCAATCGATCGCGAAGCCGAGATCCGCTGCTACATGCGAGACCCGGACGGCTACATGATCGAAGTCGGCCAGGCCACGGGCGTGCTGCACGGCCATCTCGCCAAGAAGCGCCCGGAGGACCTGCCGGGCTGAGTGGCATTCGCGGCGGGTTACCGTCCCGCCCGGAGGGGACCTGTCCCCTCCGGGGCAATTGATTGCTGCAGTGACGACGGGACTGGAAACGTCTTGTTCGGCCTAGGCGTCCTCGAGGACTTCCGCGAATGCGATCACTACGCCTCCGGTGGCGTGCTCGACGGTAGCGGCGACCAGGGGGCCCGCCTCTGCGGCGGCGGCGCTGGCCGCCGGGTAGTCGGCGAAGTACAGGTCCAGCAGCCGGTACGCCGGGGTCGGGCTGCCGTCATCCTTGGGCCAGACCTTCGACGTCTGCAGCCGAGTCAGGCCGGGGAGCTTGCGCGCTAGCGCGATCTGGTCGGCGTAAGCGGTCTCGAAGGCGCCCGCGGCCCAGCGCTGGAAGGGCTCGAAGCGGCCCGCAGGATGCTCGTTGTCGAGACTCAATCGCCCTCAAGGATCGGCGGTGATGGTCTACCGGGCTCGCACAAGTGCCGCTTCTGGCAGCGCAGTCGCCCTGCTCCCACATTGGCTCCCCAACCGAGAGCCAGAAAATCGAACAGGCCCACTGGCCTGGTAAAACTCGGGTGGAGCTGAGGGGATTTGAACCCCTGACCCCCTCGATGCGAACAGAGCGTACAGCCGCGCGAGAGCCTTGTTGGCTGGTGTTCGGCCAGGTCACGCGCCTAGGAATGGCTACGACCACCGGATCTCAGCGCATCTGCGCGTGGCCTGCCGCTCCCATCTGCTCCCAAAATCGGACATGAGGTGGCGGCGTTATCTGACAGGACCGGGACCAGGACTGTCATCCGCTCGCGGCTCCGGAGTCCGGCTGTCCGATCTAGCGAATTTGTGGACTCTGCCTGTTTGGACTCGATCACTTATCTCCCCGGCGACCGAGACCAGTCCGCGCATATTCCGGATCATGGATACTTTCGCCGTCACGGCCCGCACCTTGCAGGGGATGGTCCGCGTCCGGTCCGGTCAGCGGGCCATCCCCGGATCTGAGCCGAGCCACGCTCGGGGTTCATCCCTGGCGGATGAGGCCAGGCTCGCGGCGGACGGCGCAGACTTCCGGTGCAGGACCGGTTTCTTGCTGCCCCGCCGGGATCTGGCGTGATGTCAGCGGTCTTCGGCCAGGGAAGATTGCGACGATGGATGAGCGAGCACGCGGACAGCCGCATTTCCGCCCGCATGCGCAGCGCACCTGATGGCCGGGCCGATGCGGAATCATCCGTCCGGGGTGAGGGCACCGCCCGGCAGGAGGGCTTAACTAGCTTGCGCAAGGTCAGGGAGACGCCTGAGTGACGGGGAGCTGGACATGCCGCTAGAGGAGTACGAGCCGGGCGCGGCGTTTCCGGGTGTGATCGGCCGGACGACCGATGAGTCCAGCCCGGCGTGGCCGCGGCCGCTGCGCGCCGCGCCGGGGTCGCCGAACGTGCTGTTTATCGTGCTGGATGACACCGGGTACGGGCAGCTGGGCTGTTACGGCAGCCCGATCGAGACACCGAATTTCGATGCGCTGGCGGCGGGCGGCTTGCTGTACACGAACATGCACACCACGGCGTTGTGCTCGCCGTCGCGTTCGTGCATTATCACCGGCCGGAATCACCACGCGAATGCGACCGCGGCGATCAATGAGCTCGCCACCGGCTTCCCCGGCTATAACGGCCAGATCCCGTTCGAGAACGGGTTCCTGTCCGAGATGCTGTTGCCGCATGGCTACAGCACCTACATGGTCGGCAAGTACCACCTGCTGCCCTCGGAGTTCGAGTCCGGCGCCGGGCCGTTCGACCGCTGGCCGCTGGGGCGGGGGTTCGAGCGGTTCTACGGGTTCCTCGGCGGTGACACCAGCCAGTGGACTCCGGACCTGACCTATGACAACCACCAGGTCGAGCCGCCGCGCACCCCGGAGCAGGGGTATCACCTGACCGAGGACCTGACGGACAAAGCGATCGAGTTCATCACCGACGCCAAGCAGGTCGCCCCGCACAAGCCTTTTTACCTGCATTTCTGCACCGGCGCGATGCATGCCCCGCATCACGTCGCCCGGGAGTGGGCCGACCGGTACGCCGGGCAGTTCGACGACGGGTGGGATGCCTACCGGGAGCGGGTGCTCGCGAGGCAGAAGGAACTCGGCATCATGCCCGCGGATGCGGAGCTGTCCCGGCGCGACCCTGATGTCCCGGACTGGGACTCGCTGCCGCCGCAGGCGCGCAGGCTGGCGGCGCGGATGATGGAGGTCTACGCGGGATTCCTGACCCACACCGACCATCACCTCGGCCGCCTGCTGGACTTCCTGAGGGAGACCGGCGAGTTCGACAACACGCTGATCATGGTGGTCTCCGACAACGGCGCCAGCTCCGAGGGCGGTCCCACCGGGACCACCAATGAGCTGCAGTTCTTCAACAACGCGCCGGAGAGCCTGGAGGAAAGCCTGGCCAAGATCGACGAGCTGGGCGGCCCCACCACGTTCAACCATTACCCGTGGGGATGGACCTGGGCAGGCAATACCCCGTTCCGGCGGTGGAAGCGGGAAACCTACCGCGGCGGTACCGCCGACCCGTTCCTGGTGCACTGGCCGCAGGGAATCAGGTCACGGGGGGAGATCCGTACCCAGTACGCGCACATCATCGACATGGTGCCCACCGTCCTGGACGCGTTCGGCCTCCAGCCGCCGACTACCGTCCGCGGGGTAACCCAGTCGCCGGTCCAGGGCGTCAGCTTCGCCCTCACCTTCGACGACCCGGCCGCGCCGACCCGGCACCGCACCCAGTATTTCGAGATGTTCGGGCACCGGGCCATCGACCACGACGGGTGGCGGGCGGTGTGCCCCTGGCCCGGCCCGTCGTTCACCGAGGCGGGCCTGCCGTTCGGCACGCCGATAACCGCCGAGACCCTCATTGACCTGGACGCCCACCGCTGGGAGCTGTACCACATCGCCGAGGATCCGGCCGAGAACCACAACCTGGCTGACTCCCACCGGGACAAGCTCATCGAGCTGATCGCCATGTGGTACACCGAAGCCGGCAAGTACAACGTGTTCCCGATCGACGGCAGCGCGACGGAACGGTTCATCGTGGAACGCCCGCAGGTCGCCGAGCCGCGCACCGGGTACACCTACCGGCCCGGCACCCAGACGGTGCCGCTCTTCGTCGCCCCCCGAGTGTGCAACCGGCCGCACGCCATCACCGCTGATGCGGAGATCCCGGCGGGCGGCGCCGAGGGCGTCCTGCTATGCCAGGGCAGCAACCAGGGCGGCTGGTCGTTCTACGTCAAGGACGGTCGGCTGTGTTACGCCCACAACTACGTGGCCCGGGCGACCTACCAGGTGTCCGCGCCAGATGCGCTTCCGCCGGGCAGGCACCAGCTGCGGTTCGAGTTCGAGCCCACCGGCAAGCCGGACCTCGCCCAGGGCAAGGGCGCCCCCGGCCGGGCGCAACTGTACCTCGACGGCCAGCTCATCGCCCAGGACGACTTCCCGGTCACTACACCCGTAGCATTCAACCCCGGCGGCCTCAGTTGCGGCTGCAACCCGGGTTCTGCCGTCACCACCGACTACCGCGCCCCGTTCCCCTTCACCGGCACGCTGCACACCGTCACCCTCGACCTGTCCGGTGACCTCATCACCGACACCGACAGCGAGATGCGCATGGCCATGGCCCGCCAGTAACCCCGCAGCCTGGCCAGATAGAGGCATCATTCGAATCGCACCCGCCGGATCCAGTCAGCCAACCGGGCGCGGCAGCTATTTCGGCCGGGCGCGGCAGCTTGCGGGCACGAACTGGACCACCAGGCCGCGCACGACGGCTGCGCCGTCTCGAATGCGCGAGCATGACTGAGCCACCTTGATCTGCCCGCCCTGCGCTGCGTGGCCCGGAGTGCGCCGGGCGGGCCTCCCAAGGCTGAGCCCGGCGCAGACGCCGGGCCAGCGGCGGAGCGCAGCGGAGCCGCCTTGACTTGAATACGGCTCGATTCGGCATCACGGCAGGTGCCCCGGTCGCGCGTAGCCTCTTCGTCCCTACACAGAACGCACGAGTGCGGATCACCTATTGAGGGGTGTTCGGGCTGGTCAACATACTTCGGGCGCCCACACTGACCGCATCTCAGCGCACCTCCGCCCGTCTCCTCGCTCCCATCCCGCTCCCAGAATCGGGCAGCGCTTGAGACCGGAAGCGCTTACGAGCTGTCGCGCTCGGAGGCGGCCAGCTGGTCCCCGGTGAGATGAACCTCCGCGACGGGCTGCCACTGTCAAATGCAGCAAGTGATGGTCCACCATGTCCAGGCCAGGCAAGCCGCAGGCGAATCCGGCTGGTGAATGACGAGCACACCGGCCGTTGCCCGGTGTGCGGCCGGGCCTGGCCCCGGCGTGCGGACGGGGCGTTGATCGCGCACGCCGGGCGGCGGGGGACCGCTGTGAGGGTTCCGGGCAAACGCCCGCTGACAACCTGGCCGCGGCATCGTGGCTGCCGATCCTGGGGGGCGTGACGCCGCATGGCCTGCGCCACGGCCTACAGACGTGGATGGATGAGGACCGCATTCCTGAGGTCTTGAAGACCGAACGAGTGGGCCACGAGATGCCAGGAATGCATGGTGTCTACGGGCACGTAAGCCCGGCGATGCGTGCCGATCTCAAAGCCGCCCTGCAAGCGCGCTGGGAGGGGTCACTACGCGAACGCGCCCAGCTCTGCCCGCGCTCCATCGTGCCGACGCTAGACGCTCTCCTAGCACCCTACAGGCAGGCCCAGGGCAAGATCCGCTCCCAATTGGCTCCCAAAATCGGACATCAGGGAAGTGGCCGGAGACGGCCTAGGTAACGCTTAGGGTGGTTGAGCTGGGAAAACTCGGGTGGAGCTGAGGGGATTTGAACCCCTGACCCCCTCGATGCGAACGAGGTGCGCTACCGGACTGCGCTACAGCCCCGAGAACCTGTGACAGCCTAGCAAACCCGCCGCCCTGTCCGCGCATTCCGCCGCTCACCCGGTCGGCGCCGCCCGCCTGCCCCGCACCAGGTGACAGGACCACCCGTCCGGCGACATCATGAGCATGCGGCACCCGAACCTCCGGAAGGAGGCGCGCGATGACCACGGCCCAAGCCGCCCCGGGCTGTCCGGTCGATGAGTCCTTCGACCCGCTCTCGCCCGAGTACCTCGCCGACCCCTTCGCGGTCCTGGCCAAACTCCCCGGCGACGGCGCCCCCGTCTTCTACGCGCCGTCCATCGGTTACTACGTCGTCACTAGGTACCACGACATCGAGGCGGTGTTCAAGGACCCGGCCAGCTACTCCGCCGCCGTGGCCCAGGCTCCGTTGGCCCCGCTGGCACCCGAGGCCCAGCAGATCCTCCTCGCGGGCGGCCATAAGCCCCAGCCCAGCATGGTCAGCCTCGACGAGCCCGAACACGCCCGGCTCCGCAAGCCGGCCGCCCGCGCGTTCAGCATGAAGCGCGTCACCGCCATGATCCCGGCCATCGAGGCCACCACCGCCCGCCTGCTCGACGCGGTAGCCACGGAGACCGAGTTCGACCTGGTCGCCGCTCTGGCCTTCCCGCTGCCCGCCAACATCGTGTTCTCCCTGATGGGCGTGCCCGAGCAGGACTTCGCCAGGCTCAAGGACTGGTGCGGCTACCGCGCGGCCCTCAGCTGGGGACGTCCGGAACCCCAGGACCAAGTGGAGATCGCCACCTCCATGGCCGCATACCGCGGCTACATGCGCGACCTGGTCACGGCCAAGGCCGAAACCCCAGGCGACGACCTGACCAGCGACCTGATCGCCATCCACCGCGAGGCCCCGGACCGGCTCGACGAGGCCGAGATCTCCTCGATCCTGTTCTCGCTGTCGTTCGCCGGCCACGAGACCACCACCGGCCTGATCGGTAACACGGTCCGCCGGCTGCTCGAGGATCCGGCCCGCTGGGCCGAGATCGCCGCCCAGCCCGGCCTGATCCCCGCCGCGGTCGAGGAAAGCCTCCGCTACGACCCGTCCGTGCCCGTCTGGCGGCGGGTCACCACCCGGCCGGTCACCCTGGGCGGCACCGACCTGCCGGCCGGGGCCCGGCTGTTCCTGTGGCTGGCCGCCGCGGGCCGGGACGCGGCCGCGTTCGGTGCGCCCGACCGGTTCGACCTGCACCGGCCCGACGCGGACCGGCACCTGGCCTTCGGTAAGGGCCTGCACTTCTGCCTGGGTGCGAACCTCGGCAAGCTCGAGGCGCAGATCGCCATCGCCGAACTCGCCCGCCGTTACCCGGGCCTGAGGCTCGCCCCGGATCAGGTGCTCACCTTCCACCCGAACATCTCGTTCCGCGGCCCGCAGTCCCTGCTGGTCCGCACCGGGTAAGCCGGGTAAGCCAGGTAAGCCAGGTAAGCTCAGTCGCCGACCGCGCGCCGCTTGATGTCGGCGTACTGGTCGTAGAGCTCTTCCTCGGGCTCGGGCTCCGGTGCCACCGCCAGCGTGATGATCTCCGCCTCGGACTGCGTGACCGGCGGCTGCTCCTGGCGGCGCGCTTCCGCCCGGGCCGCGTGCGCGGCCCGGCTGAGGATCAGGTCGCGCCGTTCCGCGTCGGCCCTGGCCGCCTCGCGGAGCAGCAGCAGATAGCCGAGCAGCATGACCGACGGCGGGATCATCACCCACCAGGCCGCCAGCTTGGTGCCGGCCAGCACGCCGGAGCCCAAGGTGAGCAGCAACAGCATGATCAGCAGGCGGCGGCGGGCCGACAGCACCTGCCGGTCGACCAGCCCGGCCAGCTCCGGCCGGTCCTCCTCGTCCGCTGCTTCGTCTTCGGGCTCTTCAGGAAGCTCGTCAGGAAGCTCTTCCCGCAGCTCCTCGCGGAACTGTCTCCGGAGCGGGCGCCGGCCAGGGGGCGCCGGCTCTTCCTCGGCGTCTGCGGTCACCGGGGTCTCCTCATCAGCCTGTGGCTCAGGCACCGAGGAGGAAGCCGAAGAGTCCCGCCGGAGCCAGCGGGGGATGAGCACGCCGGCCCAGATGGCGACGATGGCGACGTACAGGATCGCGCTGCTCAACCATCCTCCCCTCGGCGTGGCAGGCACCGGGCGGCCCGGTGCCCCGGCACCCCGGCGGCGGGCTGGCCAGGGCCCTTGGTCGTGGGCATGCCTGTCCTACCGGCGGCAGGCCCACGTGACGCAACGTAATAGCTGAACCGGATCCATACGAGCACCCGCCCCGGTGTGTCGCGACATTCCCCGCCCGTCGCGCCTCCCGCCAGCCCCCCGGACCCCACACGCCGCATTTCCACGGAGGATCCGGCTTCTACGGAGTATTTGGGCAACCATGACTGCCCAAACCCTCCACGAAAGAAAAATCCTCCACGCAAATCGCCAGCTGCGTCGCGGCATTAAGTAACACGAGCCGCTCAGGCACTACAAGCGCGCACGCGCACCACCGCAAACGCGCCAGCCCGCCGCTCAACCGGATCGATGCGCATCTGAGCCGGTCCTATGCGGCTTAGCGTCACATCGATCCGGTGGAAGTGCCCGCCGCTGTCCCCGGCCCGGGCCTCAGCGGGTTTACCCGGTCCCGGATCTCGACGCGGTCAGGACGCTGCGCCACCGGGGCATCAGCCCCTGCGGCACCTCCTCCGCGGTCAGCGCATAACACACGTGGTCCCGCCAGGCCCCGTTGATGTGCAGCTGCCGGACCCGGATGCCCTCCTCGCGGAACCCGAGCTTCTCCACCACCCGGCGCGACGCGTGGTTCTCCGGCCGGATGGACGCCTCGAGCCGGTGCAGGCCGATCACGCTGAAGCTGTGGTCCACGGCCATGGCCAGCACCGTGGGCGTGATGCCGCGCCCCGCGTAGGCCTCGTCGATCCAGTACCCGACCTGCCCCGACCGGGCCGAACCCCAGGTGATCGAGCCGATCGTCAGCTGGCCCACGAACACGTCGCCGTAGGTCACCACCCACGGGACGGCCTGCCCCATCCTGGCCTCACGGCGCATGGCGCGCACCATCGTGATGTACGGGCCGAGACTGGACCGGTACAGCGGGGTCTCCGGGTTGGTCGGTTCCCAGGGCCGCAGCCACGGCGCGTTCCGCACCCGGATCTCGCGCCACATGCGCGCGTCGCTGACCCGGACCGGACGCAGCGCCACCGTCTCCCCGAGCAGGTGAGGCTCGGTAATAGTGACTGGCCAGCCGCGCATGCGTCCCACGTTCCCATCATTCCCCTGTTGTGCCGCCCACGCTACGCAGACCCGGCCGGTTTCGCACCGGAGTTCGCCCGGACGTGATCACCGCCGTTGATTTGCGATATCGCGTGCCCCAGCACCGGCGCCAGCACGGCTACGCCGTCCCGCACCCCGCCGGTCGACCCGGGCAGGTTGACGATCAGCGTGCGCCCGGCCGTCCCGGCCAGCCCCCGGGACAAGATCGCGCTCGGCACCCCCGCCGCCGCCCCCGCCGAACGCAGCGCCTCGGCGATCCCCGGAATCTCCCGCTCCAGCACCCGCCGGGTCATCTCCGGCGTCAGGTCGCCCGGCGTCAGCCCGGTCCCGCCGGTGGTCACCACCACGTCGTACCCTTCGCCGACCGCCGAACGCAGCGCCGCCTCGACCGGCTCCCCGTCCGCCACCACCACCGGCCCGTCCACCGCCGTACACCCCGCCGCCTGCAGCAGCTCGACCAGCACCGGCCCCGACCGGTCCTCGTACACCCCCGCCGCGGCCCGGTTCGACACCGTCACCGCCAGCGCCCTGATCACCGCCGCCATGGCCCGTTCTTCCCGCCTTCTTTCCACTCCACCCGCACGTCGGTGATCACCGCGGCCGGGTCGATGGCCTTGACCATGTCGATCAGCGCCAGCCCGGCCACCGCCACCGCGGTCAGCGCCTCCATCTCCACCCCGGTCCGGTCCGCGGTCCGCGCCACCGCCGACAGCGCCACGCCCTCGTCGGTCACGGTCGCCTCGACGCTCACCCCGTGCAGGCCGATCGGGTGGCACAGCGGGATCAGGTCCGGGGTCCGCTTGGCCCCGGCGATCCCGGCGATCCGCGCCACGGCCAGCGCGTCCCCCTTGGGCACCGCCCCGGCCCGCAGCGCCGCGACGGCCTCGGCCGACAGCAGCACCCGCCCGGTCGCGCAGGCCGAACGCGCCGTCACGTCCTTGCCGGACACGTCGACCATCCGCGCATGGCCGGCGCTGTCCACGTGGGTCAGGCGCCCCGCGGACGCTATCTCGCTCACCCCGCCACTGTACTTTTTCTGCCGAACGAAGCGTGGTTCCCGCCCCCCGACCCCGCCGCCAGCTACCCGGGCAGGACCAGGACGTCGGCGGTCTCGCCCGCGCTCATCTGCACCACCGGTTCGGGCACGATGATCAGCGCGTTGGCCTTGCCCAGCGTGGCCACCTGGTGCGAGCCCTGCCCGGTCAGCGGCTCGACCCGCCCGGCCGGACGGTCCAGCACGCCGCGCAGGAACGAGCGCCGGCCGAGCGGCGAGCGCAGCGGCCCGGTCACCTCGGCCCTGATCAGCTCCAGCCCCAGGCCGCCGTCGGCCTGCAGCGCGCCCAGGGCGGGCCGGACGAAGATCTGGAACGAGACGTAGGCGCTGACCGGGTTGCCGGGCAGGGTGAAGATCGGCACCTGACCGCGGCCGGCGCCCGGTTCGACCGGCGTTTCCGCTACCTCGCCGCGGTCGGCCAGCCGGCTGATGATGCCGCGGCGGCCCTTGCCCTCCGGCGCGGCGGACGGGGTGACGGCGATGGTGCCGAACCCCTGCGGCATGCCCGGCTGCATCGCGACCTTGCGGAACGTGATCGTGCCGAGCTGGGCCAGCGCGGCCTTGACCACGTCGTGCTCGCCGCCCATGCTGACCCCGCCGGTGGTGATGACCAGGTCGGCCCGCACCAGCTGGTCCTCGATGGCGGGCAGCACCTGCTCCGGATGGTCGGGCACGATGGCCTGCCGGTAGGCCAGGGCGCCCGTCTCCCGGGCCGCGGCGGCGATCATGAAGCTGTTGGAGTCCCAGATCCGGCCGGGGATGATCGGCGTGCCCGGCTCGGCCAGCTCATTGCCGGTGGACAGCACGACCACGCGCGGCCGGGGCCGGACCAGCACCGTGCCGCGGCCGGCCGACGCGATGACCGCGATGTGCATGGGGCGGAGCCTGGTGCCGGCGCTGACCAGCACGTCCCCGGCCTTGGCGTCCCCGCCGGCCAGGCGCACCGACGCGCCGAACTTCACCGGGTGCTTGATGGCCACCCGCGCCGCGCCCCCGTCGGTCAGCTCTACCGGCACCACGGCCTCGGTGCCGTGCGGCAGCATGGCGCCGGTCATGATCCGGATGGCGGTCTCCGGCGGCAGCGCGTAGGCCCCGGTGTCACCCGCCGCGACCTCGGCCACGACCGGCAGCACGACCGGGTTCTCCTCGGTCGCGCGGGCCACGTCCTCGACCCGGACCGCGTAGCCGTCCATGGCCGAGTTGTCGAATGACGGCAGCGCGCTGGCCGCCGTCACGTCCTCGGCCAGCACCAGGCCGTGCGCGTCGGTCAGGCTGAGCTCGGTCGGCGCCAGCGGCCGGATGACGGCCAGGATCTCGGCCAGGTGCGCCTCGACCGGCGTCAGTGTTTTCCCGCTCGCCTCCGGGCCGCTTTCGAGGCGGCTCCTTCCCTCGTCGCTCGTCCCTCGCTCCTCAGTCCAGTCGCCGCCGCTCCCCTTTGGCTCGGTCATGGCAGCGAGTCCAGGTACTTGCGCAGCCAGGGCACGATCTCCTCGGCCAGGTCGGACCGCTCGCAGGCGAACTGCACCAGCGTGCGCAGGTAGTCGAGCTTGTTGCCGGTGTCGTAGCGCCGGCCGTGGAACTGCACGCCGCGCACGCCGCCGCCCTCGTCGCCGCTGCGGCCGGCCAGGGTCATGAGCGCGTCGGTCAGCTGGATCTCGCCGCCCCGCCCGGGCGGGGTATCGCGCAGCACGCCGAACACGGCCGGGTCGCACACGTACCGCCCGATCAGGATCCAGTTGCTCGGGGCCGAACCGGGCACCGGCTTCTCGACCAGGTCGGTGACGCCGACCACGTCCTCCTCGGCGGTCGGCGTGATCGCCGCGCAGCCGTACTGGGAGACCTGCTCCGGGTCGACCTCCATCAGCGCCACCACGCTGCCGCCGTACTGCTTGCGCACCTCGATCATCCGCAGCAGCAGCGGGTCGCGGCTGTCGATGATGTCGTCGCCCAGCAGCACCGCGAACGGCTCGTCGCCCACGTGCTGCGCGGCGCACAGCACGGCGTGGCCCAGGCCCTTCGGGTCGCCCTGGCGGACGTAGTGCACGGTGGCCAGTTCGCTGGACTCGCGGACCAGGGCCAGCCGTTCGGTCTCTTCCTTGGCGGTCAGCGCCTCCTCGAGCTCGTAGTTCCGGTCGAAGTGGTCCTCGATGGAGCGCTTGCTGCGGCCGGTGATGAGCAGCACGTCGTCCAGGCCAGCCGCGACGGCCTCCTCCACGACGTACTGGATCGCGGGCTTGTCGACCACCGGCAGCATTTCCTTGGGCGTCGCCTTGGTCGCCGGCAAGAACCTGGTGCCCAGGCCCGCGGCGGGGATGACGGCCTTGGTCACGGCGTAATCAGCCATGTCCAGAACACTAGCGAACTCCTCGGCATGCTCTGCTGGCCCGCTCGCTGTGTTTCCCCCGCTCGCCTCCGGGCGCTCTTGACGCCCCGCCTTCCCTTCTCGCTCGTTCCTCGCTCGTCAGTCCAGGCGGGGCCGCGCCCTTTGGCTCGCGGGGCCCCGGCGGTACGGTGACGGCGTGTCGGGAATCCAGGAACAGAAGGCGGCGCTGCGCTCGCGGCTGCTGGCCGCCCGAGCGGGGATGTCCGAGGGGGAGCGGGGCGAGGCGGGGCGGCGGATCAGGGACGCGGTGCTGGGGCTGGCCGAGGTGCAGATGGCGGGGACGATCGCCGCCTATTACTCGGTGGGCAGCGAGCCGGACACCCGCCGGCTGGTCTACGCGCTGTGGAAACGCGGCAGCTACGTGCTGCTGCCGCTGCTGCGGCCGGACGGCGACCTGGACTGGGCCTCCTACGAGGGACCCGACTCGCTGCGGCCCGGGCCGCGCGGGCTGCTGGAACCGGCCGAACCGCCGCGCGGAGCCGACGCGGTGACCCGGGCCGACGTGGTGCTGGTCCCGGCGCTGGCCGTGGACGCGGCCGGCCGCCGGCTGGGCCGCGGCGGCGGCAGCTACGACCGGGCCCTGGCCCGGGTCGGCCCGCTGATCCCGGTCATCGCGCTGCTGTACGACGGCGAACTGCTTGACCAGGTGCCGACCGAGCCGCACGACGCCCCGGTCCGGGCCGTGGCCCGCCCGGGACACGGGGTCACGTCCGTGTCGGCGTGGCACCCGGATCGTTCGGCCTTAAAAGAAGGAATCCCAGGCCTGCCTGCGCGGTTGGATATGCTTAGCAGTCGAATATGGCGAGTGCTAACCTGAACCACCCAAGCTGTGCCCGCGCGGGCCCGCGGGGCCTGCGTGAAGGAGGGTCCGTGCCCACATACCAGTACACCTGCACCGATTGCGGCGAGCCGGTCGAGGCCTTGCAGAAGTTCTCCGACCCGCCGCTGGCCGTGTGCGCCGCCTGCGGGGGCAGGCTGCGGAAGGTGTTCTCCGCGGTCGGGATCGTGTTCAAGGGTTCCGGCTTCTACCGCACGGACAGCCGCAACAGCTCCGGCGCGCGGGCCGACGGCAAGGAGAAGGCGGCCAGCGAGTCGTCGTCGTCCTCGACGACCTCAAGCGACTCCCCGGCCAGCAACGGGTCCGCGGACTCCCCGGCCGCCAAGTCCGGCGATGCCGCGAGCACCGCGGCCAAGTCGTCCTCCGGCGAGAAGGTCGCCTGACCCGCGATGCCGGACCTGGCCAGCATCGCGGTGGTCGGCGGCTCGGGCTTTTACCAGTTCCTCGAGGACGCCGAAGAGATCAAGATCGACACGCCGTTCGGCGCGCCCAGCGACCCGATCGCGGTGGGCGAGGTGGCCGGCCGGCGGGTCGCGTTCCTGCCCCGGCACGGCCGCGACCACCGGTTCCCGCCGCATAAGATCCCCTACCGCGCGAACATGTGGGCGCTGCGCTCGCTGGGCGTGCGCCGCGTGCTGGCGCCGACCGCGGTGGGCTCGCTGACCGTTTCCTACGGCCCGGGCACGCTGGTCATCCCGGACCAGCTGGTCGACCGGACCAGGACCCGGGAGCAGACCTACTACGACGACGGCGCCTGCCACGTCCCGTTCGCCGACCCGTACTGCCCCACGCTGCGCTCGGCCGCGATCGCGACCGCCCGCGGCTACGGCTGGATCCCGGCCGGATCCGGCACGCTCGTCGTCATCGAAGGCCCCCGGTTCTCCACCCGTGCCGAGTCGCAGTGGTTCGCCGCCCAGGGCTGGACCCTGGTCGGCATGACCGGCCACCCCGAGGCCGTGCTGGCCCGCGAGCTGGCCCTGTGCTACACCCCGCTGGCCCTGGTCACCGACACCGACGCCGGGGTGGAAGAGGGCGACGGCGTCACCCAGGCCGAGGTGTTCGAGGTCTTCGCGGCCAACATCAGCCGGCTGCGCGACCTGGTGGCCCAGATCATCGCCGGTCTCCCGGCCGAGCGTGACGACGACCTGTGCGCGCACGCGCTGGACGGCATCCCCCTCCCGTTCGAGCTGCCCTAGGCCGTATGGTCGTCCTCGTGGCTGACTTGAAGATCACGCCGGGCGGTTCGGCCTCGGTGCATGTGCTGCACGACGGCTACGTCGGCCGCGACGGCGACGACGAGCGGGTGGCCGGCACCGTCACCCTGATCCTGGACGGCGACGCGGTGATCGTCGTCGACCCCGGCATGGTCGCCTCCCGCGAAGCCCTGCTGGCCGCGCTGGCCGCCCACGGCCCGGCGGCCGGGGACGTGACCGACGTGGTGTTCAGCCACCATCATCCCGATCACACCGTCAACGCCGCGCTGTTCCCCGCGGCCCGCATCCACGACCACTGGGCCATGTACGTGGGCGACCGGTGGGTGGACCGCGACGCCGACGGGCTGGAGCTGGCCCCCTCGGTCCGGCTGCTGCGCACCCCGGGCCACACCGCCGAGGACATCTCCACCGTCGCGTCCACCCCGGGCGACGTGGTGGTGTGCACCCACGCCTGGTGGGGCGACTTCGGGCCGCCGGAGGACCCGCTCGGCGCCGATGCGGCCGCGCTGCACGCCAGCCGGGGTGCCCTGCTGTCGTTCGCCACCCTGATCGTGCCCGGTCACGGCCCCGCGTTCCGCCCCGGCGCCAGCACCCCGCGCTAGCTGCTCCCGCCTAGCTATTGCCCCATTCGGCCCGGGCTGCGCCGACCCGGTCCGCCCGGTAGGCTTAGCGGTCGGGCCCCGATAGCTCAGCGGATAGAGCGACTGCCTCCTAAGCAGTAGGTCCCGCGTTCGAGTCGCGGTCGGGGCGCACAGATGTAACCCAAGGTCACCCGGTGTTCTGCCGAGAATCGGGCACATCGTCATGATGCCGTCCGGCGTCGCCGTGCCCGTTGCGTGCCCGATGGCTTCCCCTTTGACCGGCCCAGCAGCACCGCCGCCTGCTTGGTCAGCTCATCCGCGATGGCCTGCTAACGCTCGTCGCTGCCGTGCAGGTACACCATCGCAGCGCGCGAGGTCGAGTGGCCCATGCGGTCCATCAGCTCGCGGAGGTTGGCGCCCGCGTCCGCGGCGAGCATGTTCCCGGTGTGGCGCAGATCGTGAAAGTGGATCGGCGGGAGCCCGTCCGCTTGCGCGGCCAGGTCCGGCGTGATCAGCTCAGGTATCGCCACGGTGCGCTGACCGGCCTCGGACTTCGGCGGGCTGAACGCGAACCCGCCACCGTGCCGCTCGTTGAGCTGCCGGGTAACCCGGACAGTCCGGACCTGATCTCGATGTCCGAGCGCCGCAGCGCCGCCAGCTCACCCAGTCGTCAGAGCCGCCCGTCCGCCACCCGTGGGCTCAAGCGGCTGGCGGACGGGCGGGGGTGCCAACTAGGTCAGATCAGGGATTCCCACTGCCCAATCGGGCGGCGGTCATCGACCAGGGATTAACATCCTCGCCTCCTCCGATCAGCGTGACGTTCCCCTTGACCGTGATTCCGTTCAGCAGAACGGTGTTCCGCCGCCCGGGTCCCGCAGGCCGGCTGCCTTTTGTGATCATGAGGGCGTGCCGACGGGGGATGGCCGTAAGGCGATGCGCGACCCGTCCAGCGCATTTGCCTGGGGCATCGACGGTGCCGCCGACATCATCACCGCCGCCATCTGCACCCTTACCCATGGCCAGCCCGGCGGCGTCCGCAGTCCGCCGGGGTCCAGGCGGCCTGCGGCTCGGTCTAAGACGCGGGTAGCCGGTCAGGCTCGGTGCTCAGCTCGAGGACCCGTACTGGATGGGAACCTTGATGATCTGAGCCCTAGTCCAGGCTGTCGCTGCGGTTGCGAGATGCCAGACGGTGAGCGTGCCGCGGTTGACCGCCAGTGCGTCGGCCGCGCCGCCCGGGCCGGGGGCTAGCGTGGCCGTGCCCGGGGGCAGCGCTGGCAACGACCGCCAAGAAGATCCCGCGCTGGCGATGATCTGGCCGCGGCTGGCGGTGGTGATGACCGCAACGATGCCGCCGGGACCGAAGGAGGCCGAGGTCAGTGCTGCGCCGTGGAGGGAAAATGGCGGGGACAGCGTCCAGTGGCCGCCGCCGTCAGCGGACCAGGCCGCGAGGAGGCTGGCAGCGGGTCCGGTCCCGGCCGTGAGCAGCGCGGCCAGGTCCTGCCCGGTCTGGGTTAGCCGGCGGACGGTGATGTCCTGCCCGGCGAGGGCAGGGGGCATGGCCGGCCCGGCGGCGTGCCAGGTTCCGCCGGTGTCAGCGAAGATGCCCGCGGTTCCAGGGCGATTGCAAGTACCGCCGAGCAGGGGTGTCGCGGGCAGGGCGACTGCGGCGGCGGTGAGGGCCTGCAGGCCGCAGCGGCGGCCAGCGGCCGTCGCGGCGAGGGACCGCTGCGTGGTCAGGGCCGTCCATGTGGTGTAGCTGGGCGCGGCCTGTTCGGCGGTGCCGCCGGCGGTCAGGGCGAGCAGGTTGCTGGTGCCGGGTTCGGCGGCGAGCGCGTCCGGAACGTCGGCCAGCGCGGCATCTAGCGGGCCCGCCGATGACCAGGCCTGGCCGTCGTTGTGGCTGAGGGTCAGCGGGGTGTAGGTCAGGTACTGGCTGGGCCGGAACCCGGTGATGAGCGACTGGGCGCCGTCGCCGGCCAGGACCAGGCCGCCGTTGTCGGCGGTCCCGGGCGGGGTGACCAGCTTCCATGTGCTGCTCCCGGCCGGACGCTCGAACAGCTGCCAGAAGTCGTTCTCCGTGGCCACCGAGCCGCCCATCACCACGACGGCCCAGGTACCGGCCGCGGTGGCTAGGGAAGTGGCCAGGAACGGCGCGCCGCCGGGCGCGGCTTCGGCAGCGGGCCCGGAGGCGGCGGGTGCGGCGCTGCCGCACCCGGCCAGGAGCGCCGCCGCGGCCAGGGCCAGCGCGGCGGCCGGGCGGGCCTTCACGAGTGCCCCAGTAGCTGCTGGGCGGCGTCGGTCAGCTGCGCAGCGAACGACGACTGGGTGGCCTGGGTTCCCGGGCCGGGGTCGAAGTCCAGTGCCTGACGCGTGTGGCCGGACTGGTCGAGGACGAACGCGTAGTCCCCGTGACCGATCATCGACCCGGCCGGGAGGCGCTCCGGCGGGGGGATGGCGTAGTGATCCCAGACCTGCTGGAGCTGGGCCAGGGTTCCGGTTAGGTAAAGCCAGTTCGGCACCCCGGCCATGCCTTCCTGGCGGTCGAACGCCTGGATGTAGCTGACACCGGTGTTGACCGGGTTGTAGTTGATCGCGACGAGCTCGACCCTGGCGGTGTCCGTGGACAGCAGCCGCCCGGCCTGGCGGAACTCCTGCGCGATCAGCGGGCAGTCGGTAGTGCACGTGTCGTCCAGGAACGTCAGCAGCACTACCTTGCCGTGCAGGCTGGCCAGCGATACGGTGCGGCCATCTTGGTCGGTCAGCGTAAAGGCCGGCGCCGGGAAGTTGACCGGAGTGCTCGGGCCGTTGATCGACTCCGCCAGGATGGTGTCGGCGACCGGGCTGGCCTGCGCGACCGCCATCGGTGCCGCGCCGAGGATGATAACCCCGATCGCCCCTACGGACGCGACGGACCTGATGCCCGCGGTCGCGACCGACTGGCGCACGGCTTCGGGCCGGACCTGGTCCCGGGCCAGCTGGATGCGGTCTCGCCAGCCGGGCCCCGGTGCCGGCGCCGCGACCGGTTCCGCCGCGGGGGCACGGGCTACGGCGAGGTATCCCGCGGTGGCCAGCAGCACAAAGGGGATCATGCTGTTCGGGTCGGTGCCCAGGCCGCCGAGGAACCCGAGGTCCTCGATCAGGACCCAGTCGGCCAGGCACAGCACGGCAAAGCCGGACAGGACCGGGCGGATCAGCCGCGGCCGCCCGGACACGAACGCGGCGCCGGTGACGGCGAGCGCCGTCACGACGACCAGGTTCACCGCGAACCCGTGTCCCTCGTCGAAGGTCGTGAAGGCATTGACCCAAGCAGATAGGAAGCCGGGCTGGGAGGTCTGGGCCATCGACCCGGTCATGCCGGCCAGGGTGCCGGGCTGGCCGTAGGCGGTTCCCTGCCAGAACCCTCGGCCCGGCCAGGCCTGCAGCACCGCCATCCCGGTCAGGAACACGCCGAGGCCGGCCGTCATCAGCCGGCCCAGCCACGGGTTGGACCACGCCCGCTCGGGCAGTGCGATCAGCGCGCCGGCGACCACGTAGATGAGTACCGCGCCGGGCGCGCCGAACAGAAAGGTCAGGCCGGGGGCGAAGATACCGCCGAAGGACTCGCCGAACACCCACACCACCAGGCCCCACCCGACGCTGGCCAGTCCGGCCAGCCGGGACAGCGGGCCGCGCGCGGCGACCACCAGCCAGATGCCGATGCCTACCTGGATCCACACCGAGGCGGCCCCGGCCTGCATCGGGTGATACGACCAGTTAGTCCCGCCCCAGTTCACCACCTGCTGCACCCACCGGGGAGAGCTGGCCGCGGTCGGCTCGATGACCTGCGACGGGAGCCCGACCGCCATCTTCGGCTGGGCCTGCAAGATCCCGTCGAAGGCCCACAGCAGCCCGAAGCCGATCCGCAGCACCTGCCGCCAGGCGGGTTCGGCCGGCACGGGTGCGGCCGTCTGTTCCCTCTGGCCCGCGGTCAGGGGGAACAGGGCCCTGACGGTGATCCAGGCCATCCCCAGCAGCGCGAAGATGAGCACCGCGATCAGCCACTGGTGCACCAGCGCGGCCTTGAACGCCGCTACCACCGTCGGATCGCTGACGTTGATCCCGGAGTTCATCCCCGGCATGACAGTGCCTCCTCTTCATGCGGCTGGCCGGCGGCCTCGGCCTGACCGCGGGCCGGGCAGGCGGCGGGCCGGTCGGCGCCCGGCGGCCCGCCGGTCTCGAACCGGCGCAGCCTGATGCTGCTGGCCACCACGAACGCCGAAGATGCCGCCATCGCCGCCCCGGCGATCAGCGGGTTGAGGAATCCGGCGGCGGCCAGCGGGATCGCGGCGATGTTGTAGCTGAATGCCCAGGCCAGGTTGCGCCGGATGGTGGCCAGGGTGGCCCGGGCCAGTCGGATCGCCTCCGGGATCACGCCCAAGTCGTCCCGGAGCAGGATCAGGTCCGCGGCGCTGATGGCCACGTCGGTGCCGGTGCCGAGGGCCAGGCCCAGGTCGGCTGCGGCCAGCGCGGGCCCGTCATTGACCCCGTCGCCAGCCATGGCCACCCGGCGGCCCCGGGCCTGCAGGTCCCGGACCACCGCCACCTTGTCATCCGGCAGCGCACCCGCGATCACCTCATCGGCGCCGATCTCGGCCGCGACCGTCTCGGCGACCGGCTGGCTGTCGCCGGTCAGCAGCACCGTGCGCAGCCCTAGCCCGCGCAAGGCGGCCACCGCGGCCGCGGCCGACGGCTTGACCGTATCCGCGACCGCCACCGCGCCGCGGGCCCGGCCGTCCCACCCGGCCAGCACCACCGTGCGGCCCTCGCGCGCCCACTGCGCGCACTGGCCGACCAGGTCCGCCGGGATCGTGAGGCCGCGGTCGCGGAGCAGTTTCTCCCGGCCGGCGATGATCTCCTGGCCGTCGACCATCCCGCGCGCGCCCAAGCCCGGCAGCGACTCGAAGCCGCCGGACCGCGGGAGGTCTCCCAGCTCGGCTCGCGCGGCGGCACTGACGGCCGCGGCGACCGGGTGGCTGGAGGCGTCCTCCACGGCGCCCAGGCAGCGCAGCAGTGCCTCGCGGCTGGTGCCGGGCGCGGACCACACCGCCGTCACCGTCATCGTCCCGGTGGTGACCGTCCCGGTCTTGTCCAGCACGATCGTGTCGACCGACCGGGAGGATTCCAGCGCCTGGTAGCCCTTGATGAAGATGCCGAGCTGCGCGCCCCGCCCGCACGCAACCACCAGCGCGGCCGGGGTCGCCAGCCCCAGCGCGCACGGGCACGCGATGATGAGCACGGCCAGTGCCGCGCTGACCGCCTTCTCGGCCGGGGCTCCCGCGGCCAGCCATCCCGCTAGCGTCAGCACCGCCGCGGCCAACACCAGCGGGACGAACACGCCGCAGATCCGGTCGGCTAGCCGTTGCACGCCGGACTTGTCCGCCTGCGCGCGCTCGACCAGCGCGATCAGGCGCGCCAGCTGGGTGTCCTGGCCGGTCCGCTCGGCGCGGACGATCAGCCGGCCGCTCACCGCAACGGTGCCGGCCGCGACCGTGCCGCCCGCCGTGACCTCGGCGGGCACCGACTCGCCGGTCATCACGCTGGTGTCCACCGCGGATTCGCCGAACTCCACCACGCCGTCGGCGGCGATCACCTCGCCGGGCCGCACCACCACCCGGTCGCCCGGGCGCAGCTGCCCGGCCGGGACCCGCCGCTCGCTGCTGTCTTTGTCCAGGACGCTGGCCTCCCGCGCGCCGGCGGCGGCCAGCTCCCGCATCGCATCCCCGGCGTCGCGCCGCGCCCGGGCCTCGTACCACCGCCCGGCCAGCAAGAAGGTGGTCACCGACGCGGCCACCTCCAGGTAGATCCCGCCGCCGGAGGCGTGCAGCAGCAATTGCAGGGCGCTGACCTGATCCTGCCCGCGATCCAGGACGAACATCGCGTAGACCGACCAGCCGCACGCGGCCGCGATGCCCAGCGACACCAGCGTGTCCATCGACGCGGCGCCGTGCCGGGCGTTCTTCAGCGCGGCCTGATGGAACGGCCACGCCGCCCACCCCGCTACCGGCGCCGCGCACCCGACCAGCACCCACTGCCAGCCCGGGAACCTCTGCCACGGGAAGAACGACAACATCAATGACAGGTCACTGAGCGGGACGAAGAACACCAGCGCGATAATCAGCCGCCGCCGCAGGTAGGCCACCCGGGCCGCCTCGGGCCCCGCCGCAGCACCCGGGTCAGCCGTCCCGGCCAGAGGCTGCGGCAGGTCAGCACCGTAACCGGCCTGCTCGACCGCCTCGATCAGCCGCGACACCGGAACCGAGGCCGGCGCGGTGACGGTGGCCTTCCCGGTCGCGATGTTGACCGCAGCCACCACGCCGTCCAGGCCGCTGAGCTTCTTCTCCACCCGCGCGGCGCATGCCGCGCACGTCATCCCCCGGATCGAGAGCTCGACCTGCGTCATTCCCTGCGCCGCGGCACCGGTACTCGCAGCCGTCATCGGCCCTTCCTTCCGGCCAGACCTCCCGGCCGGCCCTATCGCGGCGGACACCGCTCAGCCGGAAATCTACACCGCCCAGAAAACCGCAACAATGCGGGTGCGCCAATGTTGACATCGCCGTTACTATGGCCTCCTACCGGCCGGGAATCGCAATACCCTGACCGGGTAACCGCAGCTCGAACGGATACCTAGGCCGGGTATCATGAATACCCGGACAGGGTAAATAATGATCCCGGAGGCGGTTAGCGAAAGGGGTGCCGCAATCTCGTCTGCCGTTCATTCAATTACCTGATCTTGCGGTAACAGCAGGCAGCGAAATAGCCTTTTACCGTCATGCGCAGCTCCCAATCCTCCAGGTCCGGCGGGCGGACGGCCATCCGCACGCAGCCGGCGTCCCCATGCCGTCAGCCGTCCCGGGTGCACGCGGCGCGGGAGACGCGGCCATGAGCGGGCCCAGCTGGCTCGCCGACAGCCTCGCGGGAATCATGATCGCGATCGCCGTCTACTGCGCGTACCGCCTAGCCGTCTCCCGCCTGCACCGCAGGGACACCGAACGCGACGCCGACGGCCTGCACGTCCTGATGGGCGTCGCAATGGCCGGCATGCTGCAGCCGCGGCTCACCGCCGTTCCGGCTGCCGCCTGGAGTGCCGTGTTCGCGGCCGCGGCAGCCTGGTTCGCACGGCAGGCGGTCCGCGGCCGCGCCCGGAGCGCCATCGGCCTCCGCTGCGCGCACCCCGCAGCGCACGCCATCGAATCCGCCGCGATGGTCTACATGCTTCTGCCGATCGGCTCCTGGCGGTCAGGGCACGGGCCGGGCATGACGATGTCGGGCATGGGCCAGAGCGCGACCACGGGCAACCCTGCGATCACCCTGGTACTGGCACTGTTCATGCTCGGCTACATCTTGTGGACCCTCGACCGGCTCGCTGGGCTGTCCCGAGCCGCGTCAGCCGGTGGAACCGGCGTGGGCTGGCCGTCCCCGCCCGCCGTGGCCGTGCCAGCCGCCGCGAGCGTCGTGGGCCAACCTGCGCCTGCATCAGTAGCGCACCGTCGCCATCCGGGCCGTCCGGCGCTCGCCCCACGGGCCGCCGCCTGCTACAAGATCGCCATGGCCATCACCATGGGATACATGCTCGTCATGATGCTCTGAATCAGCCGCGCCGCCGGGCGATCATCCGTTGCAGCCGTGCCGAGCTGCTGGACCGCGTGCTCGATGAAGAGCAGCCCCGGTACGCTGAGGCGCTCGAGCGGCTCGGCCAGTGATCTACCTGACGCTCCCGGAATTGCGGCGATTCTCCAGGACGCCACCGCACCCCGCCAGTAACGTCGCCGCATTGCTAACGAGATCCCGGGAAGCCAACGGGGAGCCAACGACCGCAGGTACCGGGCCATACCAGGCTACGTCCAGCCACCACCACTCCAGCGGAACGGCCCGTCAGGCGATACCCAGCACCTCCTGGCCGCGCTTCGAAAGTGCCTCCTAAGCAGTAGGTCCCGCGCCGCCGATCCCGATGCCCGCGTTCAGCGCGGCAGCCGCCAGCGGGCGGCCGGTGTCCTGCACCGCCTTCCAGACGGCTTCCGCGCCGTCAGGCTGGCCTCGCCGCGGTCGGCACGAGGCGCGTGCGGTGGCGGGGATGTGGTCAGGCGCTCTGGCGCTGGACCAGGCTGTAGAGCATCGAGGGGGCGTGCTCGGGTGCGGGGGCGCCGTCCAGCAGCGTGCTGGCCCGGGCCCACAGGTGGCGGGCGAAGTCGGTTACGTGCAGCCGGATGGTGGTCAGGGCGGGCTGGGTGTAGCCGCTCACGGGATCATCGTCCATGCCGATGACCGCGAGATCATCCGGCACGCTGAGCCCCGACCGGGCGGCGGCGGCGAGGCAGG
Source organism: uncultured Actinomycetes bacterium (assembly GCA_963767565.1). Taxonomy (GTDB): domain Bacteria; phylum Actinomycetota; class Actinomycetes; order Streptosporangiales; family Streptosporangiaceae; genus Palsa-504. The sequence goes on from CAVYEG010000001.1 coordinate 275,535, forward strand.
CTGCGGCGTATTCGTCGTTGTAGCAGGCCACCGCCGTCACCGGGTCGGGCCGGCTCGTCCAGGCCTGCAGGACAGCCGACAGGTTATCGACCGGCAAACCGGGCGGTGCCGCGAGCTCGGCGACCAAGGGCAGGTCCAGGCCGAGTTCGGCACAGGCCGACCGGGCACCGGCCAGCCGGGGCCCGGCGAATATGCTCAGCTTCGGGTCAGCCGTTCTCAGGTAGCCGAGCTGGCGGTGGCCCCGCGAGGCCAGGTAACGGACCTGCAGGGCCGCGCCGGGGTCGGCGGTGTCCGGGTCCTGGCCGCTGTCGTTCTCGATACCCGGGATGCGGGCCCGCGTGAGCAGGTCTTTCTGTCCGTCGTTCAGCCGGCCCAGGGTGATGGCCACGGCGGGCTGCAGATGCGCCAGGGTGGCGGCCAGGTCGCCGGGATCATGCTGCTGCCAGGTCACCAGGGACCGGCCGCTGGCGGCCGCCTCGGCGGAGAGGGTGTCGACGATGGCGGACAGGTTGGCCCCATAAGGGGTGCCGGCGTTGATGAACAAGACGAGCCTGGACTCGCCGGCGCGCAGCGTCCGCGCGGCAGCGTGAGGGGTGTAGTCCAGTTCTTCGGCGGCGGCGAGCACTCGCTGCCGGGTGGCGTCGGGGATCGACTGATGCGGCGCCTCGTTCAGCACGTAGCTCACGGTGGCGCGGGAAACCCCGGCGAGGCGTGCCACGTCGTCGCTCGTAGGCCTGCGTGCCGCGGTCATGCTGTCCTTCCGCCATGAGATAGAAAGCGGGCTCACCAGAGGGCGGTGCCGCTACGCGATCAGCTAGTCCCGCAGCAGCACATAGCTCGGCTCTTGTGCTCCTAACCTCTCCCGTGACATAGTAGCTTACACGAGTAAGTTACACGAGTAAGTCGCCTAGGAAATTTCATCTCTGTAGAGGAGCATCAATGCCTGCTCACGCCACTCCGGCCGCCGCCAAGAGCCTGACCGCCGCCGCGAGCCACGCCTGGCCGGCGCACAGCGAGGCTGAGGTGGCTGAGCGCGTCGATGCGCTGGTCGCCCGGATGACAGCGGCGGAGAAGGCCGGGCAGCTCACCCAGTACTTCTACTTCGACCTCCCGCCGTCGGAAGAACCGGAGGCGGATGCCCACGGCGGCACCCCTCCCGGCCATGAGGCCGCGGTCGAGGCGGCGCTGGCCCGCGGGGAGGTCGGCTCGCTGTTGTTCGTCACTGACCCGGCGAAGATCAACCGGCTGCAGCGGCTCGCCGTAGCGGGCAGCAGGCACGGCATCGGTGTCCTGTTCGGGTTCGACGTGATCCACGGCCTGCGCACGATCTTCCCGGTGCCGATCGCCATGGCGGCGTCGTGGGATCCCGAGGCGATCGAGCAGGGCCAGGCCGTCGCGGCGCGCGAGGCCCGGGCGGCCGGGATTCACTGGGCGTTCGCGCCGATGGCCGACATCGCGCGGGACCCGCGCTGGGGCCGGATCGTGGAGAGCGCCGGCGAGGATCCGTATCTCGCGGCGACCGTGGCCGCCGCCCAGGTACACGGGTTCCAGGGTGACGGCCTCGGATCGCCGGGCCGGATCATCGCCGGGCCGAAGCATCTGGCCGGGTACGGGGCCGCGCTGGGCGGGCGGGACTACGACGAGGTCAACCTGTCCGACTCCGAGCTGTGGAACGTCTACCTGCCCCCGTTCGAGGCGGCCGTCCGGGCCGGTGCCGGGAACATCATGACCGCCTACATGGACCTCAACGGCATACCGGCCACCGGGAACCGCTGGCTGGTGGCCGACGTGCTGCGCGGCACGTGGGGATTTGACGGCTTCGTGGTCAGCGACGCCCAGGCCGTGCACGACCTGCGCACGCACGCCTTCGCGGCCGACCTGACCGACGCCGGCGTCCGGGCGGTGCAGGCCGGCGTGGACATGGAGATGACACTCGGCGATCCCGCGTACGCGCACCTGCCTGAGGCGGTCGTGGCCGGCTTGGTGGATGAGAAGGTGCTGGACGCTTCGGTCCGGCGGGTGCTGGCCGCCAAGGCCCGGATGGGCCTGCTCGATGACCCTTACGTGGACGAAGACAACGCCCGGCGGGTGCTGGCCGACCCGGCTCACCGCGAGGCGGCTCGCACGGCCGCGCAGCGTTCGGCGGTCCTGCTTCGCAACGAGGGCGGCCTGCTCCCGCTGGCCAGCCCTCGGTCGATCGCCGTGATCGGACCGCTGGCCGACTCCCGGCGGGATACCCTCGGGCCCTGGGTCTTCGATTTCGACCTGGATGAGACGGTCACGGTCCTGCAGGGCATCAAGGACCGGGCCGGTGCAACAGCTGAGGTCGGCTACGCCCCGGGCATCCGCCCGGGCCGGCGCGCCTTCCCGTCGATGTTCGACAAGTTCGGCGGCAACGCGGCCGCCGATCCGGCCGGGTTCGACGACGCCGCCGAGCTCGCGCGTGCCGTCGCCCTGGCGCAAGCCTCCGACGTGGCAGTGGTCGTCGCGGGGGAGTGGCAGGACATGATCGGCGAGGGAGCGTCCCGGTCCAGCCTGGAACTCCCCGGCGGCCAGCTCGCCCTGCTGCAGGCCGTGGCCGCCGCCGGCACCCCGGTGGTGCTGCTGGTCATGAATGGTCGGCCGCTCGACCTGCGATGGGCGGCGGACAATGTCCCGGCCATTCTCGACATCTGGTACCCCGGCACCCAAGGCGGCGCGGCCGTGGCCGATCTGCTGTTCGGCGACGTCGCTCCGGGCGGCAAGCTGCCGTTCAGCTGGCCGCGCACCGCCGGCCAGGTACCCGTGATCTACAGCCACACCGTCTCGCACGACCCCGCCCGCCAGGACCGGCGCTACTGGGACGAGACAAGCACCCCGCTGTTCCCGTTCGGGCACGGCCTGTCCTACGGCCAGTTCGAGTACCGCGACCTGACCCTGGACCGGAACCACATCCAGCCCGGCCAAACCGTCACTGCCTCGGTAACCGTCACTAACACTGGCGACCGCGCCGGCGACGACGTCGCCCAGCTCTACATTCGCCAGCGGCACGGCACCGCCTCCCGGCCCGTTCGTGAGCTCAAGGGCTTCCAGCGAGTCACCCTCGCCGCCGGCCAGTCGCGGACCTTGACGTTCCCGCTCGGCCCCGGCGAACTCCGCTACTGGAACGCCGCCGTCCGGGACTGGGTGATCGATACCACCACGATCGACGTGTTCGCAGGCGGCGACTCTGCCGCCGACCTGACCACCAGCTTCGCCATCGGCTCCTGATCACCCATCAGTCGACGATGCGCACAGCTGAGAATGATCGACTCCTCCTCGGCAGGCCAGCCTTGGGTCCTGACCGGCGCATGCGGAGCGTCTTGTCGAAACTCGCCTTATGCTGCGAAGGATTCGTTCGTGGTCACATGCACGCCCGCCCGCTCTCGTCGCGGCAGATCCGGACGATGTCTCGTACACGGCGCCGCTGCCCACAATGGGGTAGGTGTTGGCATCGGTCAGGATTGGAGAAGCGCCGACGGCCGCGGCGGGCCTAGCCTTCGTTCAACTGGCCGGTATCGCGCCGAGCCTGGACGAACCGAAAGGCAGGGGTGGCAATGCCCGCGAAGAGTTCCCAGACGGGGTCCGGCGGCTTCAGTGCCGCAGAGCGTGCCGCGATGAAGCAGCGTGCCGCGGAGTTGCGCGCGGAAGGCAAGAAGGGGGCCAAGAAGGCTGATGAGCTGCAGGCGGTGCTGGACTCAATCGCCAAGATGACCCCGGAGGATCGCGCGGTCGCCGAGCGCGTCCACGCGACGGTAACCGCCACCGCCCCTGATCTGTCGCCGAGGACCTGGTACGGGATGCCCGCCTACGCCAACGCGGAGGGCAAGATCGTCGTCTGCTTCAAGAACTCGGGCAAATTCAACACCCGGTACTCGACGCTGGAGTTCCAGGACGCCGCTAACCTCGACGACGGGGATCTGTGGCCCGTGTCATTCGCGCTGCACGAGTGGAGCCCTGCGGTGCAGCGCAAGATTGCCGAGCTAGTCAAAGCTGCCGTTTCCTGACCGGTGCCGTAACCGCCGCGCGGAGCACACGGTACTAAGTCCTGTCCGCGGCAGAAGCGGCATTCCTCGCCGGCGGCGGTGATGCATCCATCCGGTCTGGCGTGCTGCGCCGCGATGATCATGCCAGGCTGGTGCCGCCTATATCCGGATCCTGGCGGCCTGCTGGCGATGCCGGCCAAGCGGCATGACTGTCAGGGCCGGGCCGGCCGGACGCCGCCCGGCCGGGGAGAACCTGGCGATGGCGGTGCCGGTGAGCGTGACCTCCACGATGTGGTCGCGGCGGCCCACCGTGGCCGGGCAGTCCCGCTCGCGCGCCCGCGTCTGCATGCCGGTGATCACCACGCCCTCGCTGCCGAGCCGTCTGACGTCTTGTTCGAGCTGGCGTCTGGCGTCGTGCCGGGACTGGTTCACCAGCTCGGTCCAGCCGGCTACCTCGACGTTGCCGGACCACCAGCGCGCCTGGCCGGCCAGCGTGCGGTCATCATGCCGTGACCCGATCGAGATGCCGACCGCAAGGCCAGCCGGTACCCACCCCGCCGTAATCAGCTTGGCGAAATCCTGCCCGGAGACATCGCAGGTGAAAAGCGCCCGCTGCCCGTGCGCGGCCCCTGTCGCGCGGACCGCGGTGCCGGTGGCGGTGAAATCTAGCCCGCTGAGGGGGAGCGACCCCCGGGACAGCCGGACGCCTACCACCCCGTGCCCGCCCAGCGCGGCGCACTGTGCGGTCATCCGGTCGATGGCCGTCTGCCGGGCCCGGTACATGGCCTCCACCAGCGGCCCGAACGATCCCGCATCGTGCCGCCCTGATAGCTGGATGGCCGGCCCTGCAGGCCTGCGGTCGGCGGATGATCCCCACGCCGCGGGACAGCTATACCCGCTCGTGTAACCGGCGGCCCAGACCGCCGCGCCGAACACCTGCCCGACGGGCTCAAAGCCCACGCCACGGACGGCGGTGAACCCCTGACAGGTCAGCGCGGACTCCCACCTGCCGCCGGGCCAGGCGCCCGCTGCCCGGCCCACGGCGCCGGCGGGCAGTTCCTCGCTCACGCTCCCAGCCTAGGTCCGCTCTCTTCCCGCTACCGGAGCGGGCTTTCCCGGGCAGCGGCCGATCCGGCGCCAGGCCAGTCCCGGCATCAGGCATCACCACGTTCCGAGAAAGCCATCAGAACGTGACGCACACACCGGATGTGCCGGGTTTCAGTCCACGACTGCGCCGCCGGTGAACTCAGCAACTACGGCTGTGAGGTGCGGCCACCGCACGAAGTCTCGTATCTGGGGGATTGCGGGCGCGTGCGCGTGGCTGGACCGCGGCCGATCCGCTGCCTCATGTAAAGAGCGACATGGAATGGCCGCCGCTGCCGCCGGGTTACAGCCGCCATGACCACCGCTCAGCAGGCAGGCGGCGCAAGCCCGATCGACTTCGCGGCCTTCGGCGACTACGGCGACTTCAGACGGAAGCAGCCCCAGCCAGCGACCGGGGAGTTCGTGCGGCCGGCCTACCCGTTCCGCGGCCGGATCACCGCGGACGGCTCCAGCGGGTACCCGGCCGCAGCCGGCCGGTACCACCTGTACATCTCGTGGGCCTGCCCGTGGGCGCACCGGACCGCGATCGTCCGTGAGCTGCTCGGCCTCCAGGAGGCCATCTCGCTGTCAGCGGTTGACCCGGTCCGGGACGGCCGCGGCTGGGCGTTCCGCGAGGGCCCCGGGCACTCGCTGGACCCGGTCAACGGGTTCGCGCTGCTGCGCCAGGCCTACGAGGTCACCGAGCCCGGCTACGACGGGCACGTCTCCGTCCCCGTGCTGTGGGACCGGGAGACCGGCCGGATCGTCAGCAACAACTTCCCCGACATCACGATCGACCTGGACACCCAGTTCGGCGCGTTCTCCAACGGCATGGATCTGTACCCGCAGGCCCAGCGTCCCGAGATCGACGCGATCAACGCGGTCGTCTACGAGACCGTGAACAACGGCGTGTACCGCTCGGGCATGGCCACCTCCCAGCAGGCTTACCACGACGCGGTGTCCAGGGTCTTCGCCACGCTGGACGACCTGGAGCAGCGCCTGGCCAGCCGCCGGTACCTGCTGGGGGACGCGATCACCGAGGCCGACGTCAGGCTCTGGGTGACTCTGGCCCGGTTTGACCCGGTCTACCACTACCACTTCAAGGTCAACCTGCGCCGGCTGACCGACTACCCGAACCTGTGGGGCTACGCGCGCGATCTGTACTCGCTGCCCGCCTTCCGTGACACAACGAACTTCGACCACATCAAGCGGCACTACTACACCACGCACCCGCACATCAACCCGGCCAGAATCGTCCCCGACGGCCCGCTGCTGGACTGGGCCGCGCCGCATAACCGCGCCCGGTCCTGATCCGTTGACAGCAGGTACCACGTGCCGCGACCCGGTCCGTCATCAGCCGAACCCTGAAAGCCGAATAGCCAGTCGGTGCGATGGAATCGGCATCGCGATCGTCGGCAGCCCGAGCGCCCGATGAATAAGGAACTCGGCGACCGGGCGTTCCGATCACGCTTAGCGACTACGTCTAGTTCGCGGGGTCACGCGAGATCCGCCTGATCTGGGCGGTGATCTTCGTCGCAACACTTGAATCGCATCTGCGCACGAATGGATGATCTGCGCAGTCTGGACTGCCGATGCCTGGCGGGCTCGCTCGCTGTACGAAGGCAGAGACTGTCAGGGCTTATGGGGCCGCCCGGTGCCGCCGGGTTCTTCGTCGCCGATGCCATGGCCTGGACGCCGGAGCTTGGACATGGTCTTGGACTCGATCTGCTGGATGCGCTCCCGGGTCACGCCGTAGACCTTGCCGATCTCGTCCAGCGTCTTGGGCTGGCCGTCGGTCAGGCCGAACCGCATCGAGACCACGCCGGCCTCGCGCTCGGACAGCGTATCCAGGACCGAGTGCAGCTGCTCCTGCAGCAAGGTGAAGCTGACCGCCTCGCCGGGCTGGATGGCCTCGGAGTCCTCGATCAGGTCGCCGAACTCGCTGTCGCCGTCCTCGCCGAGCGGGGTATGCAAGGAGATCGGCTCGCGGCCGTACTTCTGCACCTCGATGACCTTCTCCGGGGTCATGTCCAGCTCGATGGCCAGCTCCTCCGGAGTGGGCTCGCGGCCCAGGTCCTGGAGCATCTGCCGCTGGACCCGGGCCAGCTTGTTGATGACCTCGACCATGTGCACCGGGATGCGGATGGTGCGGGCCTGGTCGGCCATGGCCCGGGTGATGGCCTGCCGGATCCACCAGGTGGCGTACGTGGAGAACTTGTAGCCCTTGGTGTAGTCGAACTTCTCCACGGCCCGGATCAGGCCCAGGTTGCCCTCCTGGATCAGGTCCAGGAACAGCATGCCGCGGCCGGTGTAACGCTTGGCCAGCGAGACCACCAGCCGCAGGTTGGCCTCGAGCAGGTGGTTCTTGGCCCGGGTGCCGTCCTCAGCGATCCACTCCATGTCGATCCGCTGGTCGGTGTTCAGCACGTGGCCGCCCTCGGCCAGCTTCTCCTCGGCGGACAAGCCGGCCTCGATCCGCTTGGCCAGCTCGACTTCCTGCTCGGCGTCCAGCAGCGGTACCCGGCCGATCTGCTCCAGGTAGTCCTTGACCGGATCGACGGTGGCGCCCGCCACCTGCGCCTGAGCGGTCGGCAGGTCCTCGTCGTCATCACCTAGAACCAGGATCTCCTTGGGCGCGGCCCTTACTTCGCCGGCTTCCGCGACGGCTCTGTCTTTCGCGCGTGCTAGGAGCCAGGCACCGAACCGGGCACGGCCAGCGCGGGCGTCATATCTCGTGGCACATTGCCTGGCAAGGTATTCGCCAAGCGCAGGGTAGAAGTCTGCCAAGAACAGGTGCTCATGATCCTGACCTGTGTCAGAGGTCACGGGTGCTCCTTTCCGTTGTCAATCCCGAACGGGTAGTACCGCTCCAGTCCCGCGACCAGCTTGCCTCGGGCGGTGTGCAGATGAGCGTGCACCGTGCTCTCTGCGATGCCTAGCTCGGCGGCGATCGCTGAGGCCTTCATGTGGTCCTGCCACCGCATCAAGGCGACCTTTTTCTGTCTCGGCGGCATGTCCTCGATGATCTTCCGCGCCTGCTCCAGCGCTATCGAGTTGAGTGCCCGAGCCGCGGTATCAGACGTGGCGCCCCGGTACCTAGCCAGGATGTCGGGCTGCTTGCGGCGGAAGGCCTCCCTGCGCCGGAAGTCGCTGATGTCCTTATTAGCCAGCGTGCCGAGCAGCCAGGCTCGTCGCTGGCTTCCACCACGTCTGCGCAACTTCGTCCACGCCCTTGCCGCCGCCTCGAACGTGTCCTGGACCAGATCTGCGGCAAGCTCCCGATCGCCACGAGTGCGCAGGAACGCGTGGCCGAACAACCACCGGTCATGAGCTGCGAAGAACGAGCTCAGCTCAGTGACGTGACGCTGCGGGAGCCGCACCTCGCCGCTACCGTCCATGCCGCACCTCCGGCGGTCTCCGGCCGGCCCGGCTCAGGCTGGAGTGCAGTGAGCTCATCATGCCTATGTAGTCGCGCGGGTGCCGCTAAACCTTTAGTGCCGCGGGGGCTATTTCGCCATCTCCATGACAAGCACACAGAACCGGCCTGATACGGGCGCAACTCTGCATACGCCGCGGCCAACTATGAGCCGCACCTGCTCGGCGTTATATGAGTGGTTGAAGACCAGCGGGCCGCCAGGCGGCGGGGGAGCCTGCATGTAAGCCCCTGGCCGCCCGCACCGGCGGCCGCGCCCGGGCCGTCAGCGGGTTATGCCGCCTGCGGTCCGGTCGCTGAGGAAGGCACGGACGTCGGCGATTTCCTGGTTGCCGATGCCGTGCGCGAGACCGGGGTAGACGCGCTCGGTGAGGGTGGAGGGGGCGGTCAGCCACTGACGTGTCCGCTCGATCGCGTCGGCGGGGATCATGGGGTCCCTGGCTCCCCGTTCCCAGAACACGGCCGGGCGCCGAGCTGGGACGCCCGGCCGACGCGCTGCCCGTCGAGCAGGAGGCGGTTCTACCTTTCCGCCTACCTCGTCATCCTGGCCCCGGACAGCAGCGTCCGGACAGCGGCTGTCAGCCCTGCGCCAGCCGCTAGCGCATTGCGTGCGGCCAGCCGCAGAGCAGCCACGGCATCACCATCGTGCCGGTACCGGACCAGATCCGTCACCGGCTCCGGCAGTTCCGGCCCCTCCCGGCTCATCCCGAAGATTCCTCCCGTTAACGCGCCGCCGGACCGGGCAGGTAATCAAGGTCGGCTCTGCAGACAGTCGGCAGCGGAGGAAATAGTGAGCCAGCACACGGCAAGGCGCGACCCGCATGCGAAGCCCGAAGATGCAGACGTCACCGAGCCCCGGACCCGCCAGGCAGAACACGAGCAAGTCGTTCGGCTACGCCAGCCCATCGCCCAGCCAGCCGGCGATGGCGGCGCGAGTCCGGATGGCGGGGCGAGTCCGGACGAGCCGGACGCGGACCAGTTCGAGCTGATCGGCGGCATCGATGACCTGGGCGCCGCTGATCTCGGCCCCATCGCTCCGGGCGCCCGCGACCCGGACGCCGATTCCGGGCGGCCCAGGAAAATAACCCTGAAGAGCGGGAGCGATACCGGAACAGGGCACGAATAGCGCCCACCGCGGAGAGAAATCATGTAACGGGCTCCGACCCTTGTGGGTGACCCCGGAAGTTCGTCGGGTTGGAGGTGTGAGAGCTGATGGATGGGTACCCCTGTGCCCATGAGCGACGTTGCTATCGAGGGCGCAGGCGATGGGGACCTAGCCGAGATCCTGCGGAATTACGAGCGCTTTTGGGGTGACCGGGATCTGCCTAGGTACTTGCATCACCCCATGTTCTTCCTGGAGTTCCGCGACACGGCGTTCGTCGCGCGCGACCGGGACAGCGGGCAGATCATGGGGTACCTGCTCGGCTTCGTCGCGCCGACCGGCGACGGTTACATTCACTTCGTCGCGGTGCGGGACGACTCCCGGGCGCTGGGGCTGGGCAGGATGCTGTATGAGACCTTCGAGAAAGCGGCGCGCGGTCGTGGCGCGGTCGCTCTGAAGGCCATCACCAGCCCTGAGAACGAAAGATCTGTGGCGTTCCACAAGCGCGTCGGGTTCACCGAGATGCTCCGCGCGGAGGACTACGGCGGCAGCGGCCGGACGCGCATCGTGATGCGCAAGCCGCTGTCATGAGCTGCTTCGGTCAGGCGGCCCGCGGCAGCACGGAGGGCTGGGCGGGTTGCGCGGATCCGCTGATGTGGCGGAGCAGCGCGGTCAGGTCGGCGGCAGAGAACGTCCAGTTGAACGGCCGGGCCGTGCGGTTGTAGCGGTTCACGAAGGCCAGCAGGGATTGGGTCCACGATGACGAACACCGGACGGGAACTCTACGTCAGGTTCAAGGGCTGGCTGATTCCCAGCCATACAATGAGCTGCGGGGGCGGCGTGTGGCGAAGGAGCGTCGTCGGTGACCGAGATTCTCGCCGAGCCGGTATCGGCTCCGAATGTATGGAGAGGCGACGAACTCGCCGACGTCGGCCGCTGGGTCATTCGTTTCACCGAGGAAGACTTCGCCGATTTCGAGCGAGCGCTCGCACATGTCTCCAAGAACCACCTCGAGGACGTCACCCGGATCCGGGCGGAGGATTTTCCGCTTCCTCATTTCCAGGAGCGGATCGATGACATCGTGAACCGGCTGGAACATGGTCTCGGGCTCGTCCTACTGCGCGGGCTGCCCATCTACGACAGGTTCAGCGTGGACGAGGCAACAATTATCTACTGGGGAATGGGCCGGCACATGGGGAATCTCGTGCCGCAAAACCGCAAAGGCGACCTGATAGGCCAGATACGAGACCTCGGCAGGCGCGGCCCGTACGAGCGAGCGTATGCAACCAACGAAGATCTGGGGTTCCACACAGACTCCACCGATTTCGTGGGCCTGATGTGCCTGCGCCCTGCGCTCTACGGCGGGGAGAGCTTCGTCGCCAGTTCTGGGCTGCTGTACAACTTCGTCGTCGGCGAGCAGCCCGAGTACCTCCCCATCCTCAGTAAGAACTTCCCGACCGACTGGCGCAGCGAGGAACCGCCAGGATCACCTGGCTGGTACCTAGAGCCCCTCTACAGCTACTTCGGAGGGGCGCTCTCGGCGACCGTCAGGACCGGCCGCGCGATGTCAGCGATGCGCTTTCCCGAGGTGCCCAGGCTCACCGCGGACGAGGTCTCCTGCTTCATGTACTTCGACTCGCTGCCGAAGAGGCCAGGCGTCGCTCTTGGCATGCAACTCCAGACCGGCGACCTGCAGTTCATCAACAACTTCGTGACGGTGCACACCCGCACGGCGTTCGTCGACGACGCCGAGGACCCAGCACGGCAACGGCACCTGCTGCGGCTGTGGATAAGCCGGCCCGAGGCCGGCCCCTCTGCCCCAAGTACGCGGTCTGGCGCAGCGGGTATCCGATGTGACGAAGCCAGCCAGCGCGATGGCCGCAAAATGCCCGGGCCGCACCCCGGTGATCAAGCACACCGAGTGCTCACGAGCCCCCTGTTCACACTCGTCCAGCGGGCTGTCTTAGCAATTCATATTCGCGGCGAGAAGCGAAGCGAACCCTAGAGCGCGTCGTCGAATCCTGCTGGACGTAATGGAGACGCGCGCGTACCCGGCGTTCTGGCGTCGGTCTCGACCGGCTGAGAAGGTGGTCTCTCCGGTGCAGATCAAGATGGCCGGCGCGGCTGCTATGCCATGCGCCGTGCGACGTGGGCGGTGCATGGCCCGGCGGATCCCTGCAAGTCGCATGCGGTCTCTGCCTTACGTGCTCGTCACGCTCGCGGATCGGGACCGCGGTTGCGGAAATCCGCTATACAGGGCCCTGGGCGTGCGCCAGACTCGCCCCATGACCGAAGCCGATGAGAAGCAGACGCTGCACCGGTATCTGCGGAACGCACGCGGAGTGCTGCTGTGGAAGCTGGAGGGACTGTGCGACTACGACATCCGGCGGCCGATGACGCCGACCGGCACGAACCTGCTCGGCCTGGTCAAGCACTGCGCGGGGATGGAGTGCGGATACTTCGGCGCGGTGATGGACCGGCCGTTTCCCGGCGAGGACGACCTGGACTGGCATGACGGTGACGATGATGAGCTGAGCGGTGACATGTACGCGACAGCGGCCGAGTCGCGTGAGCAGGTCACGGATTTTTACCGGCGGGTGCAGGCGCACTCCGATGCCACGATCGGGGAACTTCCGCTGGACGCGTGCGGCACCGTGCCCTGGTGGCCTGAGGAGCGCAGGCATCCCACCCTGCACACGCTGCTCGTGCACACGATCCAGGAAACCGCCCGGCACGCCGGGCACGCGGACATCATCAGGGAATCGATCGACGGCACCGCCGGCCTGCGCGAGGGTGTCAGCAATATGCCCGCCGAGGCCGGCCTCGCTGCCTGGAAGCAGCACTACGACAAGCTGGACCAGATCGCGCGGTCTATGCGCTAGGACCTGGCGCCGCGCATCAGCTCGCCGGGACGGCGCCAGAAGGAATGATCTGAACGCGTAAGCGCCGTCGCAACCGCGCCCGCAAATGAGCAAATATTCGGCAGGGAGGGTGGGGGGCTGCCTTGGCGGGCCTGTGCGCTGAGCAGGTCGCCGATGTCACCGAAGGTGCCTTCCGGTTCAAGGCCGGTGATGCCATGCTCCGGGCGTCAGATGTTGTGGGCCGCCACCGCGGATCTGACATCGCATTGTCGCACCAGCCATCGACGGCCCTCACCAGGCAGGGCAATGTCATAGCGAACACCCCTACACCACGCGGGCATCGATGTCTCACCCTGGAGAGCTGCGATGACAACTGCGCAGGGCGCCCGCCGAGGTACACGCGAAGTTCACCGGAGCGCGATGGCCATCCAGTTGAGCAAGCCGGCTGACCTCCTCGGCATGATCGGCCAGGAGATCGGGACGGGCGAGTGGCATGCGATCACCCAGCACCAGGTGAACATCTTCGCCGACGCCACCCATGATCATCAGTGGATCCACGTCGAGCCCGAGCGCGCCTCGAAGGGTCCCTACGGGGGCCCGATCGCGCACGGTTACCTGACATTGTCGTTCTGCCCGGTGTTTCTTGACGACGTTCTCAAGATCGACGCGGTGACGGCTGCCGTCAACTACGGCGTCAACAAGGTCCGCTTCCCAGCACCGGTGCCGGTCGGCAGCAGGATACGCGGGCATTTCTTGCCGCGGCGCGCCCATCGTAGGACTGCACGCCAGCGTGCGGGCAACGCATTTACCGGACGGGTCAGTTCATCATCGGGGGCGCGGCATGCAGGCCCGGGGCGAGCCAGGGAAACCAGATCACGGCAATGGCCAGGCCCAGCGCGGCGGCCCCCGCCAGCCGCCCGGCCGCCGTGCCCCATCGCCAGGTTTTCTCGATCAGCACCACCGCGGCCAGGCCGACCATGGCCGTCAGGTTCATCACGCCGACCGCGATGAGGATCACCATCAGTGCCCAGCAGCAGCCCAGGCAGTATCCGCCGTGATGGGCGCCGGCCCGCAGGTCTCTGAACCTGCCCCGGTACGAGCCGTAGTGCAGGAGCAGCCCGAGCGGGGAGCGGCAGTGCGCCAGGCAGCGGTCCTTCAGGCTGCTCAGCTGGTACACCCCGCAAACGGCGAAGACCGCCGCGGCGAGGACGTGCGCCGCCCCGGGATGCTCACCGGTCAGCCAGCCGGCCAGCCAGGCCAGCCCGTACGCGGGCAGCCCGGCCGCGGCCCAGACACCGAGATAGCCCGCCACGAGCCCGGCGATCCTCACCGTCCGGTTGGCTTGCATGGTCTTGGCGTACAGCGAGGCCACGGGCGTCACGGAGGGCAGCATCATGGCGGCCATCATCAGCGTCCAGACCGGCACGAAGACGGCCAGTTCCAGCCCCATCGTGCCGCTCATCCCGGTCATCCCGCGGGCCAGGGTAACGGTCCCGGCCCAGGCCGCCGCGGCCGCGATCAGCAGCAGCGCGGCCTCACGGGTGGCCACGCCCGGCCGTGGCCGGGCTAGTTCAGCAGAGCCGTTCACCCGGACCATGAGAACGGAGCGGAAAAGCCGCTCTGCCCTTCGCGCCCCCAGTCGACCCCGAACGTCGACAGATGCGCGGCATTAGCCGGCGCGACCGTCAACGTGGTATTCGACGGGTGGAACACGTTCGTCAGCTGAACCGGATCGTGACCCTCGATGGCCACGAAGTCCTCGACCCCGACGTCAACCCCGTCGCCGATCCTGACATGATGACCGCGGCCATCCTCGTCGTAGGTAATACGGGCCCTCTCGACGCCGAGCATCTCGCCGATCAGCGGCCCGAGCATCGCGGGCGGACCTCCGGCCTGCCCGGACAGGACCATCCCGAGACGCTCGGCCTGGCCGTCAGAGGCGGCGTCATCCAGGAAAACGCCCACCCGCCAGTTGCCCTCGCTCATCACCGGCGGCGTGTCCAGGAACAGGGCAAAGCTCAGCCCGCCGACGTCAACCCCGTCGATCTCGCCGGACGCGACGTGGTACGCCAGAAGCGCCCGGCACCGGTCATGCGTCGCCTTCGCCGTCAGCGCCGACCAGGTACACGGGCAGACCGCATCACAGGAGCACGACTCGAAATACGTCCCCTCCAAACGCCACGCCATGGCTCCTCCCTCATCACGCGATCGTTCTCCACTAGGCTGCCGCGCGCCGCCGTCACCGTCAATATCTACTGCGCCCGCAGGCCGGAACCCAGGAGTTCCCCCGGGGGCCCTCGGGCAGCTCGCCGGCGCTCAGGGCATCCAGCAGGTCCTGGCAGGCGCGTTCGCAGCGGCGGCAGGCCTGCTCGCAGACCCGGCAGTGCTCGTGGTGCGGAGCGTGCCGTCCGCATTCATCGCCGCAGCTCTTGCAGGTGGCCACGCAGGCCTCCAGCAGCGGCCGGGTGGCGCCGGGGTCGTATTCGGCCAGGCGGCTGAGGACCGCGGCGGTGGCGGCGCAGATGTCGGTGCAGTCCAGGCACAGCCGGATGCACTTGACCATCTCGGCCAGGTCCGCCTCGCTCAGGTCGGCGTCGGTGTCGGCGGTGCAGGCCTGGGCGCAGTCGCTGGCCGCGTCGATGGCCCCCGCCAGCAGGTCGGGGTCGAGGTTCAGGGTCCGATGGTAGGTGTCGAGCATCTGCCGGGCGTAGCTCATGGTCTCTCCCCTACGGGTGATGCATCAACAGGGCTCGGATCCCAGTATTCCGCGGGAGGTGGCCGCCTTATTCCGCAGCCGGCTTGCCGGACGGAAGTTCCGGACAGGCTCTTAGGATCGCCCTATGACAGACGCGCATCCTTTGCCTGCCAGCACCGACGCGCATGAGGTCGTCGCCGCCTACTGGGCCGCGGCCCAGGCCGCCGACGACGGCAAGACCGCCCTGATCACCGACTTCTGGCCCGAGCCCTGCGAACTTCCAGCCAGCCGCGCTCAGCTAGTCGAGCGCTGCTGAGTGGCCAGACAGCTCGCAGCGGCGAGCCGATCAGGACGCCGTATCCGTGGACCTGCCTGGACTGGGACGCGGGTGTAGCGTTTCACTCAGACCCGGCAGCGGCCAGGACGCCACATGCCGTACAGCTAGAGCAGGGAGGACGTCACCGTGAACCCCGTAATGGGCCCCCTCATCATCCTGTTCCTCTGGCTGGGGGCGACGGTGGTGGCGGCAATCGCCGGGATCATCAGTAGGAGCTTCTCCGCTCATTAGGGAAATTAAGCAGAACGGTCCCCGGTCATCGCTTCCCGCCACGCCGAGATCGCCTAGCCTCCAGCTCGCGGTCAGCTCGTTCCTGTCCGCCAGGAGGGGAGAGCCGCTGCTGCAGGCCTTCGAACGGTGGGACGGTAGAGGGGTACCCGGTTCGGCCGGCGCCGATGCTCTTGCTCCCGCCATCCGCCTGGTGCACCTGGCCGACATCGTCGAGGCGTTCCACCACGTCGGCGGCACGGAGGCTGCGCTTCACGTGGCCCGGGAGCGGCGGGGTACGCAGTTCGATCCAGATCTGGTCGACTGTTTCTGTGCCCGCCACGGCGAGATCCTCGACGGGCTCGCGGGCATCGCCGCGTGGGATGAGGTGATCGCGCTCGACCCGCGGCTGGGCGCGGCGTTGACCGACGACCAGCTTGACCGGGCGCTCGCTGCCTTCGCCGACTTCAGTGACCTCAAGTCGCCGCTGCGCCTTGGCCATTCCCGGGGCGTGTCCGAACTGGCCACTGCGGCCGCTGTGACGCTCGGGCTTCCGGCCGACCAGGTCGTCATGCTGCGCCGGGCGGCACTGGTGCATGACATCGGCATGATCGGGATTCCCAGCGGGGTCTGGGACGAGCCGGGTCAGTGGAGCATCTCCCAGCGCGAGCGGGCGCGGACCCACCCGTACCTGACCGAACGGATGCTGGTCCGTACCCCGGCGCTGGCCCAGGTCGGGCACTGCGCGTCGCTGCACCACGAGCGGCTCGACGGCTCGGGCTACCCGCACGGGCTGCGCGGCGACGCCATCCCGCTGCCGGCCCGGATCCTCGCCGCTGCCGACGTCTACAACGCTCTCCGGCAGCCCCGTCCCCACCGCCCGCCGCTCGAGGCCAGTGATGCCGAGCGGATGCTGCGCGACCAGGCGCGCGCCGGGCGGCTCGACGGCGACGCGGTCCAGGCCGTACTCAAAGCCGCCGGCCACCGGCCACGGCGCCGGGCCAGCCTGCCGTCGGGGCTGACGGCCCGCGAGGCCGAGGTGCTGGTGCGGCTCGGCCAGGGACGGTCCAACCCCGAGATCGCCGCCGAGCTGCACGTCAGCCGCAAGACGGTCTCCTCCCACCTGGAGCACATCTATGCCAAGCTCGGGGTGAAGACCCGGACCGAGGCCGCCCTGTTCGCTATGCGCCACGGCCTGACCGGGACGGCAGGCGAGTCCGGGACCTGACCAAAGATCGGGTAGTTACCCGATTCGCTCCCGCTAGCGGACCCGTACAACGGATCCATGACAACGACAGCAGCTCACCAGAGCGCGGCTACCGCGGTGCCGCAGTTCGCCTTGGCCGGCCTGTTCCTTGAGCGCCTCGCCGCCCAGGATTTCGCCCGGCTGGGCGGCGCGCTGGCCGCTGATGCGTGCCTGCGCGCCTTGCTGCCTTCGGGCATGCGGGAGTGGGCCGGTGCCGAGGCGATCGCTGGCCGGTTCGCGGCCTGGTTCGGTGATACCGAGGATTTCGATCTGGTGGAGGCTACGGTCGGCGAGGTCGCAGGCCGGCTGCACTTGCACTGGCGGCTGCGGCTTCAGGCGGAGCGGCTGGGTGCTGGCTGGTTCATCGTCGAGCAGCAGGTCTACGCCGACACCGACGAGGGCGGCCGTATCGTCCGGCTCGACCTGCTCTGTACGGGTTACCGGCCGGAGGGCGGCCATGACTGAGGTCCTGACCGCCTGGGGCGGCTGGGAGCCGGCGGTCCGCGACGACCCGTTCGGCCACTTCGCCGACGCGCGGGCCCAATGCCCGGTGCAGCGGGTGCGGCTGGCTGATGGCCACCCGGCCTGGGTCGTGCTCGGCTACGACGCGGCCCGGCAAGCGCTCAATGATCCCCGCATCTCCAAGGACATGCTCGCCGCCCTGCAGGATAACGGCGATGTGGTGGCCGAAGGCCTGACCGGTCCGGAGTTCTCCCGGCACATGCTCAACGTCGACCCGCCCGACCACACGCGGCTGCGGCGGAGCTGCTGTCGAGCCTGTTCCAGCTCATCGTCGCCGGCCACGACACCACGGCCAGCCTGATCGGCAACGCCGTGGTGGCCCTGCTGGATCACCCTGGCCAGATGCAGGCGCTGCTGGCTGATCCCGGGCAGCTTCCCGCCGCGATCGAGGAGCTCATCCGGTTCACCGCCCCGGTCCCGCACGCCACGTTCCGGGTGACGGCCGAGCCGGTGCGGCTCGGCGGCGTGCAGATCCCTCCGCACGAACAGGTGCTGGTGTGCCTGGGCTCGGCCAACCGCGATCCTGGCCACTTCCCGGCGCCCGACGTGCTGGACATCAGTCGCGGCGACGGACCGAGCCTTGGCTTCGGCCACGGCGCTCATTACTGCCTGGGCGCGCCGCTGGCCCGGCTCGAAGCCAGAGTTGCTTTCGAAGAACTGCTCAGCCGTTACCCGGGCTTGCGCCTGGCCACCGCCCGTGACGCGCTCACCTGGACCCATGGCGACGGCCTGGTCCTGCGCGGCCTCGTCGCGCTCCCCGTCGTTCTCGGTCCCGGGGATGGTCGGCTGAATGCGCGGGTCTGCCCCTCCAGCATCGCGGCTGGTCTTAGCTCAGCCCGGACCATAGGTACCGGGCGCCGATGGCGATGACGAGGATGCCGACGATCCGCCTGATGAGGGTCTCGGGCAGCTGGGCCTGGACGCGCGCTCCGGTATAGCCGCCGGCCAGGCCGCCGAGGCCGAGGGCGACGCCGGTGGGCCAGTCGGGCGCGACTGAGCCGGGATGGTGAACAGACAAGATAGTGAAGGTTGCCACGCCAGCGATGGAGGTCACGAAGGTGGAGGCCAAAGCCGCAGGCGCGACGTCGGCGGCCGGGCGGCCGGCGCCGATCAGGATCGGAGCCAGGATGGAGCCGCCGCCGATGCCGTAGATGCCGCCGACGCAGCCGACGAGGCAGGCCAGCCCGGTCAAGACCGGCGCGGGAATGTGACGCGGCGGACGGGCGGGGTCTGCCCGCAGGGCCGGCCTGGTGGAGGTAAGCCACGCCCCGAGCGGGAGCAGGACGGCCGATACGACCAGATCGAAGATCTTCGGACCGGGGATCAGTTCGACGCGGATGACCGATCCGGCGATGACGCCGGGCACGGTGCCGGCGGTGAGCAGCAGGGCCAGGCGGCCGCCGGTCTGGTGCTGTCGGCGGTACCGGTACAAGGCGCCCGGGGTGGCGATGACGTTGTAGAGCAGGTTCGTCGGGGTAACGGCCGGGCTGGGCGTGCCGAGCACGCTGACCTGGAACGGCAGCAGCAGGACCGCGCCGGAGATGCCGGCCGGGGTGGCAGCCACGGCGATCCCGAAGGCCGCGAGCAGGGCTACCGCCACGGTCCATCCGGTCCCGTTCACCGGGCCACGGTAACCGGCACTGACCGCCTCCCGAGCCGGATGCCGGATAAGTTTGCGCAGGTAAAACGCTGTTAGCGGTTAGCGTGGTCGTTAAACACCCGGACGGCGGTTCCGCCGGGGCGCCCCGTGCCACGTCCCGCGTGTCTCTCCTGATGTGGTTGAATGCCCCGCGCCTGGCCACGCAGTCCCCCGGGCTGGGTGTTTCCATGATCGCGAAGGGTTTGGTATCAAAAACCGTAGTAAAGCCTTCGCGATCATGGGCAAGGGGGCCGGGACGGGACCACGAGCTCACCCGGGCTACGGCACGGACGACCGCAAATTACGAACAAACCCCGTAAATGATCGCATAGTGTCCGCCGGTCGCGACACGCCGGAAACTCACCTTACTTTGGCATGCTCACGGAATACCGCTAATCAACCGCATGACCGAAATCAACCGCAGTAATTTCCGCATCGCGGAACTTATTACCCGGTCATGAGGCGGGTACGGCGCCCGGGCCCGGTGAGCAGGCGGTGCGGACCTGACACGCCGGCCCGCGCTCAAGCACCAGTCACGCCATCTCGGCGAGCTGCCCCCAGGCACCTGGTCCCGCACCCTCCCCGGTTGCGGCCACCTGCCCGTGACCGACGACCCTGCTGGGGTCGCGGACCTGATCATCACCTCCGCCTCGCGCGCATCCGCCGCTCCGCCCCACCTCACCCCGGCCGGCAACAGCCTCAGGGGCGTCGGCTGATCCACACCGAGATGTGGGCGGGTTCCAGGGCGCGCTGCACGACACCGGCCAGGTCATCCCGGACGGCGTCGAGGTCGACGCCGTCCTGCAGCCTGGCCGCGAAGGCGGTCACGATGCGGTCTGCGTCATACCGGGCCCGGTTGAACCGCCGGTCCACGGCCCGCTGCACCCGGTGCCGCAACGGATTGAACAGCGCCGCCACGGCCAGGGTCGACCCGGCCACCGCCACCGGGACGTGGACCCGGAACACCTGGGTCGTCAGCAGCACGATCCCGGTGTACGCCCCGACCAGCAGGCCGGTGACGATCGCGTAGCCGAGCGTCCGGGAAATGAGCCGGTCGATGTCGAACAGGCGGTACCTCAAGATGGCCACGCCCATGCAGACCGGAATCCCGAGCTGCCCGCAGGCCCCGGCGACGCCGCTCACCACCGCGCGAGTACCGCGACCCAGCCCAGGGGAAGACTGCCGTGCCGGAGCCGGTAGTCGGCCACCACGTAGAAGCTGGCGTCCTGGCTGAGCACGCCGAAGGTCGCCGCGCCCAGCAGGATCCAGCCCAGCGGGTTGCGCGGCTTGCGCGAGGCCACCACGAAGCCCACTGCCCCGAGGACAGCGGAGAACCAGATCGGCGATGAGCCGCCGCCGGCGTTCAGGCTCTGATGCGCCATGCGGGCCAGCGGCACATCGACGATGACCAGTACCAGCACGAGGGCGCCGACGATAAGCGCGGTCGCCGGTGACGCCAGCCGGAGGCGGCGGGTCGTGACCGCGGTCATCTCCGGTACCTCCGCGCCTGCTGCCGGTACCCTCGCCACAGAACGCCACGTTATGCGTGGATCGTTCCGGGAACGTTACCGCTCGGCACGAGAAGGACCAGGGTCCGCCGCGGCGATGAGCTCCAGGATGCGGGCCGGGGGCAGGTGCTGCTCGTAGATCCGCACGCCGAAGGGCGACAGCGCGTCCTCGATGGCGTTCACTACCGTGGGCGGGGCCACGATCATGCCGCCTTCGCCCACGCCGCGGAAGTTGACGTCGGCGTCGAGCGGCACGGTCTCGAGGTGCTCGATCTCGATCCGGGGAACGTCACAGGCGGTCGGCATCAGGTAGTCCATGAACGTGGCCGACTGGAAGCTGCCGTCCTCGCTGTACGCCGACCGCTCGAGCAGTACCGCGCCGATGCCCTGCGCGATACCGCCCCGGATCTGGCCCTCGACGACGGCGGGATTGATGAGCGCGCCGCAGTCCTCGACGGCGACATACCGCTCCACCTGCACCAGGCCGGTCTCGGCGTCGACGTCCACGATCGCGCAGTGCGTGCCGCCGGACCAGCCGCCCTGGCCGCCGTCATAGGCGGCCTCGACCTCGAGATCGGCGTCCACGTCGGCCCCGGACTGCCCTGCTGCCGCGCGCCCCGCCACCTCGCTGACCGTGATCGCGCTGGCCGGGTCGCCGCGCACCCAGACGTTGCCGTCGCTGATCACCAGGTCCTGCGCGCTGACCTCCATCAGGTGCGCCGCGAAGTCGAGCACCTTGGCCTTGAGCTGCCGGGTGCCGTGCAGCGTCACGCCTCCGGTCATGGTGGCCGACCGGCTGCCGCCGGTCAGCCCGAACGGCACCACGTCGCTGTCGCCGACGACGACGCGGACCTGCTCGAACGGCACGCCGAACTCGTCAGCGGCGATCTGGGCCAGGGTCGTCTGGTGGCTCTGGCCATGCGGCATCTGCCCGGTGAACAGCGCGACGATGCCGTCTTCCTCGAGCCGCAGCCGCATGGACTCCATGCCCAGCGCGCCGCCGGGCCCCGCCGAGCGCGGGCCTGGCGCGGCCTCGATGAACGTGGCCACGCCGATGCCCAGGTACCGGCCTTGCTCCCGGGCCGCGGCCTGCCGGCGGCGGAACGCGGGCAGGTCCACGAGCTCAGCGACCCGCTCCAGTGACTCCTTCGTCGTGGCTCCTGCCAGCGGACGACCGGTGATCATCATGACCGGCGGGTCGGTCCGCGGGGCGACGTTGCGCAGCCGGATCTCGACCGGGTCCAGGCCCAGGTCTTTCGCGATGAGGTCCAGGATGCGTTCCCGGATGAACGTCTCGGACGCCCACGGCCCGCGGTAGGCGACGTATGTTGCCTTGTTCGTGATCACCCCGGTCGACTCGAAACCCAGCGCCGCGAGCTTGTACGGGCCGGGCAGCATGCCCTCGATGATGGCCGGGACCATCGTGCCCATGCCGGGGTATGCGCCGGTGTCGATGACCATCTTCACGTCCAGCCCGAGCAGGTCACCGTCGTTGCTGATCGCGGCCTGGACGTCGAAGCTCTCCTCGCGCGCCTGTCCCGACACGGTGAGGTTCTCGCCCCGGTCCTCCACCCACTTGACCGGCCGGCCCAGGTGACGCGAGGCGGCGGCCACGGCCTGCTCTTCGCGTGAGGCACCAATTTTCAGGCCGAACGATCCACCGATATCGCCGGCCAGCACGCGCACCTGGTCCGGCTCCATGCCTAGGCGCGTGGCGACGCCATTCCGGGTGACGTGCACGCTCTGCGTGGCCGCGTAGAACGTCATCTGGCCGAGGTCGGCGTCGTAACTCGCGACGCAGCCGCGCCCCTCCATGGGCACGTTCTGGTGCCGGTGCACGTCGATGTGGAAGTCCATGACGCGATCGGCATCCGCGAACGTGCCGGCGACATCGCCGAACTCGTTCCGCGAGTGCGGGCGGGAGATGTTGTCACCCAGGTTGGCGAATAGCGGCGGGCTGCTCGGGTCGAGCGCGAAGCCGGCACTCATCACCGGAGGCAGGTCGTCATAGTCGACCTCCACCAGCTCGCAGCCGTCTTCGGCCAGGTAACGGCTCTCGGCGATGACGATCGCCACCGGATCGCCGACCAGCCGCACCTTGTCCGTCGCCAGCAGGGTGAACTCCGGGGTAGGCCCCGCGCCGCCGATCAGGGCCAGCAGCGGATCCGGCGCCGGGACCGTCATGGCGTCCAGGTCCGCGCCGGTGAGCACCGCGACCACGCCGGGCAGCTCCTGCGCGGCCGATACATCGACGGACAGCACGCGAGCGTGGGCCATCGGCGAGCGCACGAACGCGGCGTGCAGCATGCCGGGCAGCTTGATGTCGTCGACGTAGCGGCCGGCGCCGGTGAGGATGCGCGGGTCTTCCGAACGCTTGATGCTGGCGCCGGTGTAACGCTCGGCCGCAATTGCTGTCATATCGCTCCTTCGCGGTTGCGCAGTGTTCGATTGCGCTGGGCCGCCAGCAGGACGCCGTCGATGATGCTCTGGTAGCCGGTGCACCGGCAGATGTTGCCGGACAGCGCCTCGCGGATCTCCTGCTCGCCGGCGTCCGGGTGGTCGCTGAGGAACGCGGTCGCCTGCATGACAAACCCTGGCGTGCAGAAGCCGCACTGGAAGCTGTGCGCATCCCACATCGCCTGCTGCAGCGTGCTCAGCTCGCCGTCCGGGGCCAGCCCCTCGATCGTGGTGACCTCGCTGCCGGCCGCCTGGACCGCCAGCATCAGGCACGAGCGCACCGCCCGGCCGTCGACGAGCACCGTGCACGCCCCGCAGACCCCGTGCTCGCAGCCGACGTGGGTGCCGGTGAGACCAAGGTCATCCCGCAGGAAGTCCGCCAGCGTCTTGCGCGCCTCCGGCGAACCCGTGCGCATCGCGCCGTTGACCGTCAGGGTGATGTCCGCCATCAGTGGATGCCTCTCGCGGCGTTGTCTGCCGCTGCTCGCAGGCCGCGGCGCACCACAGCGGCCGCGACCGTCTTCCGGTACTCCGACGACCCGTGCAGGTCGGCCGGCGGGTCGATATCGTGGGTCGCGCGGCGGGCCGCCTCGTCGAACAGCTCCGCCGACGGCCGCTCGCCGGTCAGCAGGTCCTCCGCGGCGGCGGCCCGGTGGGGCACATCAGAAATGCCGGCCAAGGCCAGCCGGGCATCGGTGATCACCCCGCCGGACAGCACCAGTGATGTCGCCAGGCCGACAATGGCGAAGTCACCGTGGCGCCGGGCGACCTCGGTGAAGCTCACTCCCGTGCCTGGTTTTGCGGCCGGGAACCGCACCTCCACGAGCAGCTCGTCCGGGCGGCGTGACGTCGTGAGATAACCCTCGAACCACTGCGCCGCCTGGATCACCCGCTCACCCGCCGGGCCGCGCACCACGAACTCGGCATCGAGCGCCCGGGCCACGGCCGGCAACTCGGCGGCCGGATCGGCATGCGCCAGGCTGCCTCCGATCGTGCCCCGGCTGCGGATTGCCTCATGACCGATCAACGGCAGAGCGGCCGCCAGCAGCGGCACGGCATCGGCGACAGTCCCGGATTCCTCGGCCATGTACTCCCGCGTCCCGGCTCCGATCGTCACCCGGCCGTCTGCCGCCGACACCCCGGACAGCTCGTCTATGCGGTTGATGTCGATGAGTATCTCCGGGCGGGCCAGCCGCAGCGCCAGCAGCGGTATCAAGCTCTGGCCGCCGGCCAGCACGCTTGCCTCGTCAAGGTGCTCAGCCAGCAGGTCGACCGCTTCAGCAACGGTCGTCGGCGCCTCGTACTTCACAGGAGGCAGCTTCATCGGCGCGGCCCTTCGATCGGGGGTCAGCTCTTCCCTAGCCCGCCACGGCTCATTAGCTACCCTAACAACCAGGGGAACGGCAGGGTGCCAAGGGCAACCCGCAGCGCGATCGTGAATGCCGGCACCCACCTTGGCGCACTGGACCCGACGATCGCAGATGAAGCGGTCGGTCGCACCCGTGACAGATCCTGGCTCGGACCCCGGTTACCGTGATAGAGGGCCAGCATGATGAGCTTGGCCGCCGTAGGACCAGGGCGCTGCCAGTGATATCCACGGGCGCGACATGTCCGGGCTCGGCGTGATGCTGATCGTGCCGGCCACCGGAATCATCACCGAGGGGAGCGCGGGCATGAGCGGCGCGGCCGGATCGGCGGTGGCGGGTCCTGTCCCGGGCAGGCCGCGCGAGCTGCCGGTGCTGCTGTCGGTGAACGTCGGGATGCCCAAGGACGTGTCCTGGCACGGCAAGACCGTCTATACCGGAATCTGGAAGGAGCCAGTAGCCGGGCCGCGGATGGTCCGCCGTCTCGATATCGACGGCGACGGTCAGGGCGACACGGCAGGGACACGGCGGCGAGCAGCGGGCCGTGCTCGTCTACCAGGTCCAGTCCTATGAGTACTGGCGGCGGCAGCTCGGGCGCGACGACCTGGGCTACGGCAGCTTCGGGGAGAACCTCACCGTCGACGGCCTGCCCGATGCCGAAGTGTGCATCGGCGACCGGTACCGCATCGGCGAGGCTGAGTTCGAAGTTACCCAGCCCCGGGTCACCTGCTACCGGGTCGGAATGCGGCTTGACGTGCCTGAGCTGCCCGCGCTGCTGGTGAGTCACCACCGTCCCGGCTTCTATATGCGCGTCATCCGCGAAGGGCGGATCAAGGCGGGCGATCCGATCGTCAAGACCAGGACCGGGCCTGGCGCGCTGTCAGTGGCCGACACGGACGCGCTGCTCTATCTCCCGGGCCGCGACCGCGCGAAGCTGCAGGTCGCCGTCACGATCCCCGCCCTCAGCCCAGGCTGGCAGGGATCGTTCCGCGACCTGCTGGCCGCGGCCGAAGACGACGGAACGGCCCGGCACCCGGATACCGAGCCTGCGTGGCCCGGCTTCCGGACCTTGCGCGTGACCAACGTCGTCAAGGAAAGCGTCACGGTAGCTTCCTTCTACCTCGCCGCAGCCGACGGCACGGCTCTCCCGGCAGCCTGCCCGGGCCAGTACCTGACCCTGCGGGTGAGCGGCGCCGGGTCGCCGGCCCCGGTCCGCAGCTACTCGCTGTCCTCGGCGGCCGGCGACGGCACCTACCGGATCAGCGTCAAGCGGGAGCCTCACGGCGTCGCCAGCGGCTACCTGGACCGCCAGGTGCGGCCGGGCGCGGTCCTGGACGTGGCCGCACCGCGCGGTGACTTCATCCTCGGCGACGGCGACGGCGACGGCGACGGCGACGGCCCGGTGCTGCTGGTCTCCGCCGGCATCGGCGCAACGCCGGTCCTGTCCATGCTGCACCAGCTGGCCGCGGGCCATAGCCAGCGGGACGTCTGGTGGCTGTACGGGGCACGCGGCCCCCGCGAGCATCCCTTCGCGGCTGAGGCGCACGCCTTGCTCGCCTCGCTGCCGCATGCCCGCGAGCACATCTTCTACAGCGCGGCGACGCTCGCCGAGCGGCGCCGCGCCCACGCCGCCGCCGGGCGTCTGACCAAGGAGGCGCTTACCGGCCTGGCCATCTCGCCCGGCGCCAGCGCCTACATCTGCGGGCCGGCCTCGTTCATGGCCGACATGCAGGACGCCCTGGCCGCGATCGGCCTCCCGCAGGCCGCCATCCACACCGAGCTGTTCGGCGCGCTGCCCCCCGTCAACCCGGGGATCACCGGGCAGGTGAGCAGGCCGCCGCACCAGCCGCCAGGCCCGCCGGGACCCGGGCCGCTGGTCACCTTCGCCCGCAGCGGCATCACCGTGCCGTCCGGCGCTGACCGGCACAGCGTGCTCGACCTCGCCGACGCCTGCGACGTCCCCAGCCGCTGGAGCTGCCGGACGGGTGTCTGCCACACCTGCGTCACCGCGCTGCTGTCCGGGGACATCGCCTACGCTCCGGACCCGTTGGAACCCCCGGCCGACGGTCAGGTACTCATCTGCTGCGCCCGGCCCGTCACCGACATCGTGCTGGACATGTAGGCCAGCCGGACAACCGGATCAATGCGCACCTGAGCCGGCTCCAACCGGTTCAGATGCGCATCAAGCCGGTCCGGCGAGGGCACCTGCCGGGCAGGCGGGGCGCCTGGCGAGGCCGGATTGGCCGGCGAACGTCTTCGGGGCGCGGCGTTAGGAGGGCGTGGTCGGCCGTCCGGTGCCAGGCAGGACGCCGCGGAGCTGCTTGCGCGAGCTGATGCCGAGCTTGGCGAAGACCTTGCGGAGATGCCACTCGACGGTGCGCGGGCTGATGAACAGCTGGGTGCTGATCTCCGGATTCGACAGCCCGTCCCGGACCAGCCGAGCGATCTGCGCCTCCTGCGCGGTGAGCTCGCCGATCGTCTCGACCCTCCGCTTGCGCACGGTCTCCCCGGTAGCTAGCAGCTCGCGCTGGGCGCGCCCGGCGAACCCCTCGATCCCCATCGCGGTCAGCATCTCGTAGGCCTCGCGGAGCTGCTCGCGCGCGTCTGTGCGCCGGCCTGCGCGGCGCAGCCACTCGCCGTAGAGCAGATGGGCCCGGGCGAGTTCCGGGCGGAGCTGGGTACGGCCGAGCCGGTCGATCGCCTCGCGATAGAGCCCTTCGGCGGCTGTGCCCTCGCTCACCAGGGCACGTGAGCGGGCCTCGATGCCCAGGCCGAAGTCGGTGCCGCCGGGCCGGGTCGTTACCGCCAGCCGCTCAACCGCCTCGGCGGCCAGCTGGCGGTTGCCGCAGCGCACTGCGGCCTCGGCCAGTTCGGGCAGCGCCCACATGGACACATAGAGCGCCGGCGTCTCCTGGCTGGCGTACTGGGCCGCCGCCAGCGCCTTCTGGTAGTGGCCCAGGCCGTTGTTCAAGATCGCGGCCGTCCAGTGCGCATACGTCGCGGCGATGCCCTGGCCTCTGGCTTCCGCCTCGGCGATGGTGGCCTCGATCAGCGGGGCAGCCTCGGCCTGGTCACCCCGCAGCGACGCCATCAGCATCCTCCGCTCTGGTCAGCAGATCCAGGGCCTTATCGAACGCGCCAGCTTGCATGTTGGCCTGGGCCGCCGCCAGCGTGCGCTCGGCTCGACGCCCCGGCTCGGCCGTCAGCACCATCGAGCGCTCCAGGAAGGCCGCGGCGGCGGCCAGGCCCCCCCGGGCCCGCGCCCGGCCGGCCGACCGCTCGAGCTCCGCCGCGACCTCCTCATCGGGACCAGACATCGCCTGCGCTAGATGCCAGGCCCGTCGATCGGGATCAGCCTGCGCGTCGGTCACCTGCGCCAGCGCGGCGTGCACCTGCCGGCGATCGCCGCGTGAGACCGCCCGGTAAGCCGCCGAGCGCATCAGCGGGTGACGGAACACAACCTGCCCTCCGGTTCCCCCCACATCGATGAGCCCGGTTTCCTCCGCCTGCTCGGCCACCTCGACGCCCAGTCCCAGCCGCCCGGCGGCCCTGCGTACCAGCGTCGGGTCGCCGGTGGGATCGGCCGCCGCGATCGCGAGCAGCAGCCGGGTCTGTTCGGGCAGGCTCCCCACCCGCCGCAGGAAGTTCTCCTGGATCCGGCCCGGCCACGGCAGTACCTCCGGCAACCCGAAGCCGCCCGCCAGTTCGGCCGGCGAGCGCCCGCGCGGCAGCTCGTGCAACGCCAGCGGGTTTCCCCGCGTCTCGGCCACGATCCGGTCCGCCACCTGCTCATCCAGTGGCCATCGGACCACCGAACTCAGCAGCTCCCGCGCATCAGCGTGGCGCAGGCCCTCCACAACCAGCTCGGGCAGCCCGTGCAAGTCAGCGCCCGGCTCACGGGCGGCGAAGATCAGGCGTTACCCGCATGACCGCTGGCCCGCTGCCTGGCGATTACCGCCTGGCGGACCGGGAGGCTGGGCAGTGGGAGGAGATCGCCCGCTTGCTGCGAACCACGCGCCGCGCGATCTACCACCGGGACGCCTGGCTCATGCCGGCCATGCCGCAGGCCGACGTCCTGAGCGTCATCGCCCTCGTTGATCCCGCTCGCTCCGCGACCGATACCGACCTGGCGGCACTCGAGCACGCCGGCACGGTGCTCAGCGTTGAGCTCGCCCGCCTGCAGAGTGTTTCCGAGGCGGAACTGCGCAGCCAGGCCGACCGGGAACGAGAGGTCGCCGAGACGCGGGCGTCCGTGCTCGCCGCGAGCGAGGCCAGACAGCGCACCGTCCTCGAGGCTGCCCTCGACGCGGTCATCAGCATGGACCAGTACGGCCGGATGACCTACGTGAATAGAGCGTTCGAGCGCACTTTCGGCATCCGGGCCGCGGAGGTGATCGGCCGCGAACTCGCGGAGACGATCGTGCCGCCGTCGCTGCGCGAGGCGCACCGCCGCGGCCTCAGCCGCTACCTGGACACCGGGCAGAGCACCATCCTGGGCCTCAGGATCGAGGTGTCGGCCATGCGCGCCGACGGCACCTTGTTCCCGGCCGAGGTGACCGTCACCCGCACTGGCCTGCCCGGAGAGGCGGCCTTCACCGGCTACATACGCGACATCACCGACCGCCGGCGTGCCGAGCGGGAGCTGATCGCGTCGCGCGCGCGCCTGGTCACCGCGTCCAACGCCGCCCGCCAGCGCATCACCAGGGACCTGCACGACGGTGCCCAGCAGCATCTGGTCGCTACCCTGATCAACCTTCAGCTCGCCGAGCAGCGCTGGGAGTCGGCCCCGAATCGGGCCAGGGAACTGCTCGGGCAAGCCCTCGAGGACACCAGGCGCGGGATCGAGGACCTGCGCGAGCTCGTCGCGGGCCTGCATCCTGCGATCCTCACCGAGCATGGCCTGCCCTCAGCCGTCCGGGCCCTGGCCGACCGGCTCGCCATTCCCGTCGAGATCGACATGCCCGGCCTCAGGCTGCCGACGTCCATCGAGGCCAGCCTGTACTTCTTCTGCTCCGAAGCGCTGACCAACATCGTCAAGCACGCGCAGGCCACGCGCGCCTGGGTCCGGCTGGAAGTCGCGGCTGACCGGTGCGTCGTCGAGGTCGGGGACGACGGGATCGGCGGGGCGCATTCCGGGCCGGACAACAGCGGTCTCGTCGGGCTGAGCGATCGAATCGGGGCGATCGGCGGCACGCTGGACATCACCAGCCCGCCCTCGAGCGGAACAGTGCTCCGCGCCTCCGCCCCGATCCTGCCCGGCACCGCGCCGCCCGCAGACCTTTAGCCGTTATCCCAGCTCCCTGCCGATGAGCAGGCGGCCGCCGTCACCTACGCCTAGTCCGGACGCCCAGGCCCGGATGCACAGGTCCGGACGCCCAGGCCCGGACGCACAGGTCCGGACGCCCAGGCCCGGACGCACAGGCCCGGACGCCCAGGCCCGGACGCACAGGCCCGGGCGCCCAGGTCCGGGCGCACAGGCGCTCGACCTTGACTCCCAACCCTTAACGGTTTAGGATACTTAACAGTTAAGGGAGGACGGATCGTGCAGCAGGAAGTCGTGCTAGCGATGCTGGCGAAGGAGCCGTCCCACGGGTATGAGCTGCGAGCTCGCCTGGCCCGGGCGCTGGGGCCGGTGGCCGAGGGGATCAGCGAGGCCCAGATGTACGTCACGCTCACCCGGCTGGAAAAGGGCGGCTTCGTGGCCCGGCTGGACGCGCCGGCCCAGCGATCCGATCGCAAGGTCTACTGCCTCACTGCCGCCGGGCAGGAGCGGGTGGCGGAGTGGATGTCGGACGTGCGCTGGCCGCGGCCCGACCTGGCCGAGTTCCACATGAAGCTCATCGCCGCCGCGCAGGGCGGGCTCGCCGACCCGATCAGCCTCATCGACGCGCAACGCCGCGACCTGCTGCGCCGCCTGCGGGAAGTGGGCCGCGCGGTGATGGCAGAGGAATCCGATTCCGACGCCGCGCTGCTGCTCGAGGGCATCGTGCTTCGCCTGCAGGCCGACCTGCGCTGGTTGCACGCCTGCGAGAGCGCCTGGACGAAACGGAGTACCGCGAAATGAACGACTCGCCCACCGCGCTCGTGCACGCCAGGGGCTTGCGCAAGGACTACGGCAGCGGCGAAGGCCTGGTGCGCGCGCTCGACGCGGTCGACCTCGACGTCAATCGCGGCGAGGCCGTGGCGGTGATGGGTCCGAGCGGCTGCGGCAAATCGACGCTGCTCCACCTGATCGGCGGGCTCGACCGGCCGAGCGCCGGCCAGCTGACGGTCGCCGGGCAACGCGTCGACGAGCTGTCCGAACGGGCCCTCGCGTACTTGCGCCGCGACGAGATCGGGTTCGTGTTCCAGGCGTTCCAGCTGATGGACGAGCTCACCGCGCAGGAGAACGTCGAGCTGCCCGCGCTCCTGGCGGGTCATGCGCCGAACGAGGCTCGCACGCGCGCCACCGCACTCCTGGACCAGGTCGGCCTGGCCGATCGCGCCCGGCACCTGCCGCTCGATGCTGTCCGGGGGCCAGCGCCAGCGGGTCGCGATCGCGCGGGCACTCGTGAACGACCCGGGACTCGTGCTGGCGGACGAGCCGACCGGCAACCTGGACAGCGCGTCGGCGTTCGACGTGCTCTCGCTGCTGGGGGACTTGCACGCCCACGGCCTGACCTTGGTGATCGTCACCCACGACGAGCGGATCGCCGCCGACCGCGGACCGCTTGATCTCGATGCGCGACGGAGCGTTTATCGACGAGACGCGGCTGACCGGCGGTTCGCGAGGGAACCTCAGCACCTTCGCGGAGTGGGAGCACCTCGTGATGAGTCCGAAGCAGAACCGCATGAGCGTCCGAGCCGACGCACCTGCTCGCCGCGCGGGCCGGGTGAGGGGGCGCGCCCTGCTGCTGTTCCGTCTCGCCCGGCAAGACATCCGGCACCACCTCGCCCAGGCCGTGCTGCTGGTGGTCGCCATTGCCGCGGCCACGGCCGTGCTCACCCTGGCCTTCGCGCTGAACGGCGTGAACACCAACCCCTACCAGCAGACCATGGCGGCGACGAAGGGGCCCGACGTCGTGGCCCAGAGCGGAAATGACCCCTACACCGGCGTGACGTCGCCGGCGGCCCTCGCCGCGCTCGTGGCGCTGAACCACGCCAAGGGGGTGGCAGGCCCACAGCGGCCCCTATCCGATCGTGGGCGACACCGGCCCGGTGGGCCCCGTCATGCGCAGCGCGGACCTCGTTACCTCAGTGCAGGTCGAAGGGCGTGAGCCGGGCGTGGCCGCGGTCGACCAGCCCGAGGTGACGGACGGGACGTGGATCCGGTCTGGGGGCGTGGTGGTCGAGCGGTCCTTTGCCGAGGCGGCGAACCTGCGTCTCGGCCAGATGATCACGCTGAACGGCCGCCCCTTCCAGGTGGTCGGCTTCGCCGTCACCGCGGCGTTCGGTGGCTTCCCGGGCACGAGCCTGATCTGGGCCACAGAAGCGGCGGCGCGCAGCCTGGCCACCAAGGCGGACCCGTTGTCGTACATCTCGAACCTCAAGCTGTCCGACGCGTCGCCACGCGCGGTCGACGCGTTCGTCGAACGCTCATAGCAGCGGCAGGCGACATCCTCGCCGTTCTTCACCACCGTGGACCGCGGTTGCCTACGGGGACGCCGCCTTCCTGCGCACCGACCAGGCCTTCCTGTTCACCGGCGCCACGCTGCTCGGCGTGCTCGCGCTGGCCAGCGTGGCCGTCCTCGTCGGGGGCCGCCTGGCGGAAGGCACCCGGCGGGTCGGACTGCTGAAGGCCACCGGCGGCACGCCGGGCCTGGTCGCGGCGACCTTCCTGGCCGAGAACCTGTTCCTGGCGCTCGTCGCGGCCGCCGTCGGTCTGCTGGCCGGCTGGCGTGCGGCCCCGCTCATCTCCAGGCCCGAGGCCGACCTCGTCGGCACTCCGGGAGCGCCGACCGCTCACGCTGGTGACGGTCGTGGCAGCCCTCGGCGTGGCGCTGGTCGTGGCGCTCGCATCGACGCTGGTGCCCGCGATCCGCGCGGCGCGGATGAGCACGGTCGGCGCCCTCGCCGACGCGGCCCGGCTGCCGAGGCGGCGGGGATCGCTGATCCGGCTGTCCAGGAAGCTGCCCGTGCCAGCGCTGTTCGGGCTGCGCCTGGTCGCCGCCGGCCCGGCGCGCGATCTTCAGCGCGGCGAGCATCGCCGTCGCGGTCATGGGCCTGGTCGCCGCGCTCGCCATCCACGCCGCCGTCGACATCAAGTTCTCTCACTTCGGGAGCTCGGGCGGGCTGGTCGACCCGGATGTCCCCCGGGCGGAGCAGGTGCTGACCGCCATCACGATCTCGCTGGTCACCCTGGCCGCGCTCACGGCGATCTTCGCCGCCTTGGCCACGGTCCTCGACGCCAGACGCGCCTCCGCGGTGACGCTGGCGCTGGGGGCAACCCCGCAGCAGGTCCGGGCCGGGCTGGTCATGGCGCAGGTCATCCCCGCGCTGCCCGGCGCGATCCTCGGCCTCCCGCTCGGCCTCGGCCTGTTCAAGGTCGCGGGCCATCACCTGAGTGGCCTGCCGCCGGCGCTCTGGCTGGTCGCCGCGGTGCTCGGAACCGTGGTCGTGGTGGCGGCGCTCACCAGTGTTCCGGCCCGGATCGGCCTCCGGCGACCCATTGCCGAGATGCTTCAGGCCGCTGCGACGTAATGCCCTCAGGTTTGCAGCCAGGTGAGGAGGTCGGCGTTGATCGTGTCGGCCTGGGTGGTGGGCATGCCGTGCGGGAAGCCCGTGGTAGATCTTCAGGGTGCCGTTCTGGACGAGCTTGGCGGACAGCGGCCCGGAGTCGGCGTAGGGCACGATCTGGTCGTCGTCGCCGTGCATGACCAGGACCGGCACGGTGATCTTCTTCAGGTCCTCGGTGAAGTCGGTCTGCGAGAAGGCCACGATGCCGTCGTAGTGGGCCTTGGCGCCGCCCATCATGCCCTGGCGCCACCAGTTCTCGATGATCGCCTCCGACGGCTTCGACGCCGGGCCGGTTGAAGCCGTAGAACGGGCCGGACGGCAGGTCGCGGTAGAACTCGGACCGGTTGGCGGCGAGCTGCGCCTGCAGGCCGTCGAACACGCTCTTGGGCAGGCCGCCGGGGTTGGCCGTCGGTCTGCACCATCAGCGGCGGCACGGAGCTGATGAGCACCGCCTTGGCGACCCGGCTCTCGCCGTGCCGGGCGAGGTAGCGCGACGACCTCGCCGCCGCCGGTGGAGTGGCCGACGTGGATGGCGTCGTGCAGGTCGAGATGCTCGGTCACCGCCGCCAGGTCGTCGGCGTAGTGGTCCATGTCGTGGCCGTCGCTGGTCTGGCGTCGACCGGCCGTGGCCGCGCCGGTCATGGGCGATGACGCGGTAGCCGTGCTGCAGGAAGAACATCATCTGGGTGTCCCAGTCGTCGGCTGACAGCGGCCAGCCGTGGCTGAACACGATGGGCTGGCCCGATGCCCCAGTCCTTGTAGAAGATCTCGGTGCCGTCGGTGGTGGTGATCGTAGCCATGCATTGCCTCCGTTGTTGGGTGATAAGGGGAAGTGATGATAGGTATATTTGGGTATTAGGGTTAGTGTGGGGTGAATATGGAGTAGGATGATTGGGAGGTGAGTTGGTGAATGTAGTAGTTGTGATGGTGTTTTGTTTGTGGTTGGTAGTTTGGTGTGTGTTGTATTGGTGGTGTAGTTAGTGTTTATGATTTGATTAGGGTGTTTAGTTGGTGGTGGTGTGATGATGTGTGGAAGTTGGTTATGTTTATGTTTTAGTTTGGTTTGGTGTATATGTAGTGTAGTAGGTGTTGGATGGGAAGTGGTTGTTTTGTGGTGGGTTGTTAAGTTTGGTTGTTTGGTTAGGTATATGGTGGTTGATTTGGTGTTTGGTTGGATGATGTGGTGGAGTTGGTTGAGTATGGTTTGTTGAGTATTAGTGTTGGTTATGGTATATAGTATGTGTAGGGATTAGGAGGTTGGTAGTGTGGTGTGAAGGGTAGGGTGGTAGTGTTGGTTTGATGTTAGGGGTGTGTATAGTTGGGTTGTTAAGTGGTATGTATTGGTTAGGGTTTGATTAGGATGGGTGAGTGTGGTTGGTGGATGGTGTAGGTGGTGGGTTAGTGTAGAAGGTGTTGATGTTGATTATTAGTTGGTTGGGTGTGGTTAGAGTGCTAGAGTAGTTAGTTTAGTATGTGGGTTGGTGCTATAGTGGTAGGTGGTAGTGATGTAGTACTTAGGGTAGAGGTTGGTGGTTATAGGGTGGTTTATTGGTTATGGTGTTGAACTTGGTTTTTATTGGGTTGTTGGTGTTTGGGTTATGTGATGTCTCTTGCTTTGATTAGTGTGGTTAGTTTGTTTGATTGCGTGGCGAACAGTAATAGAGGGTAGAGGTTAGTTTGGAGATGTTTATTTGGTTACAAGGGGATGGTTAGTAGGGTTAGGGTTTGTTGGGTTGTTGTAGTGATGTTTGTAGAGATAGGGTTTGGGTTGTTTAGTATAGAGTGTATTAGGGTTGGATATAGCTTTAGGTTAGGTAGGTGGGATAGTGTAGAGGTGGAGGTGGGATTGGTGTAGATGGTTATGTGGTGATGATAGGGATGGTCACTATGGTTTGTTTGGTGTGGTTATGATATGGGTTACAGAGGTAGTGGTGTTGTGGTTAGCAGGAGACTGTAGCTTTGGAGTGCTGCTTCTGGGTTAGTTGAAAGGTTTGAGGTGTAGAGGTGGTGTGGTGGGTGTCTCTGGGATGGTGGTTGGTAGCTTGGTAGAGGTGGTTAGCGTGGTTAGCGCGGCTTGTCTAGGTTGAAGATCTGAGTCACGTCTGGTTGGATATTGTAGGTTTGGGTATCACTGGTCACGCACAGCATGTGTCCACCAAGAGCTGGTGTAGGTAGCGTAACTCCTGCTACAGCACCACAGGAAGGTAAAGGCAGGACAAAGTGATACAAGGCAGGGAGACAGCTTGCTGCAAGAGAGAGGACAGCAGAGAGGGAGGGAAAAGAGGCAGGTAATGGTGCTAGAAGAACAGGAAGGAGTAGCAGAAAGGGAACAGGAAGGAAGCCAAAGAGGAGTAAAAGGTAAAGAGTAAGGATAGGAGATGAAGTAGGTAAGGTGAGGAGAAAAGAGTAAGAGGAAAGGAGGAAAGGAAAGGGAGGAGGGGTCCAGCCGCCGTCAGGCCGCACTCCGCCGCACGGGCCCATCACCATGTGCTTAGGGCAGCCCTGGCCGGCCGTGGCCGGAGGTAGCCGGCTGCTCCGTTGCGGTGAGATCGTAAGGATTGCATCGGGGCAACGGCGTCATCTGTACAGATGACGCAGATCAAGAGGTCGCCTTGTACCAGCCACCATCTCCGCAAGATTACCGGCACGTAGAGCAGGCTAGCCGGGAACGGTACGAACGCCTGCAGGGCGACGCCGGCCGCCGCACTCAGCTCGGTAGGCCCAGAAAGCCCAAATTGCGCAAGCGCATACGCCACTGGTATCGCCGGCTGACCGGGACCACCGAGGCCATCGGCAGCCATGCCCAAGACGACGCCAACGATCTGTGACCGTCCGATCCAGGAAGGCTTTCTTCTGCCGAACGGCTCCTGGTGCTTGTCCACCTGAACCGGCCCCGCCGCCCGGCCCGGGCCGGCTAATCGGATTCGAGCAGCACGCGGCACACGTCGGTGATGTCCACGATGCCGACCAGGCCGGCGTCGCCGACGACCGGCAGGTGCCGGAAATGCCCGCTCGTCATGACCTTGGCCGCGTCACGGACGCTGGTCGTGGTGTTGATGACGGTCGGGCGGGCGGTCATCAGTTCAAAGATCCGGGTACTGTTCACGTCCTTCCCGTCGGCCACCGCGTGGGCAATGTCAGCCTCGGTAATGATGCCGACCGGCTCGCTGGTCCTGGGGTCCAGCACCGTGACCGCGGTCGCGCCCGCGTGCTTCATCAGGTAGGCAGCCGCAGCCACGTGGTCGTTCTGTTCAACCGTGGTCAGCGGTGGGCGCATGATGTCCCCGGCGGTGGCCGGGGCGGCGATGTTGGCCTGCTCGGACATCTCTTCCACCTCTACCTCTACTGGGATCTGGGGCTGGGCGCCGGCCCTTGGGAGGCGAAGGCTCGCCCCCGACCCGGATGCCGGTATCCACGTTATTCGCCTGCTTCGTACCCCATCCGGTCAGGGTTGGCACCGGCCAGACGGCGGAGCACCTGTCCGCCGCCGGCCGGATGGTCCGGGACGAGTAGCCTCGCACGTTGTGACGGGATCTGCGCGCACGACCGCCGAGCTGATCGTGGCCTGCCTGGAGAACGAGGGCGTGACGCACGTCTTCGGGATTCCGGGCGAGGAGAATATCCGCCTGGTGGACGCGATTTCCCGGTCGTCCATCCGGTACGTGCTGACCCGCCACGAGCAGGGCGCGTCGTTCATGGCCGAGGTCTACGGCCGGCTGACCGGCCGGGCCGGAGTGTGTTCGGCCACGCTCGGGCCGGGCGCGATCAACCTTCTGCTCGGGACCGCGGATGCGACGACGAATTCCACCCCGCTGGTCGCGCTGTCGGCCCAGGTCGGCATGAACCGGAGTTTCAAGGAGTCGCACCAGGGCGTCGACCTGGTGTCGATGTTCGCGCCGGCGGTCAAGTGGTCGGCGCTGCTGGCGACGCCGGGCGCGGTGCCGGAGATGATCCGCAAGGCGTTCAAGCTGGCTCAGACCGAACGGCCCGGCGCGGTCTACCTGGCCATCCCGGAAGACGTGGAGGAAGCGGCGGCGCCGGCCAGCCCGGGGCCGCTGCCGGTGAACGTGCCGCGGCCCGATGAGCCGTCGCCCGCGCAGGTGGAGCGGGCCGCGGCGTTGCTGCGCGCGGCGCGCGCGCCGATCGTGCTGGCCGGACACGGAGCGGCGCGGGCGGGCGCCGGGCCGGCGCTGCGGCGGTTCGCCGAGGTGCTGGGCATCCCGGTGGCGACCACCTTCCACGGCAAGGGCGTGTTCCCCGACGATCACCCGCTGGCGCTGGGCGCGGTCGGGATTCATGCGCCACGACTACGTCAACTTCGGCTTCGACCACGCGGACCTGATCATCGCCGTCGGGTATGAGCTCCAGGAGTTCGACCCGGTGCGGATCAACCCGCGTGGTGACGCCAAGATCATCCACCTGCACCGGTTCCCGGCCGAGGTCGACACGCATTACGACGTGGCCGTCGGGCTGCATTCCGACATCAGCCGCAGCCTGGACGCGCTGGCCGCCGCGGCCGGGCCGCGCGATTTCAAGGCGGGCGCCGCCGCCGCTCCGGGCGGGGACCGCATCCGTGCCCTGCTGGCCGCCGAGCTGGCCCGCGGCCGGGCCGATGACCGGTTCCCGCTGGCCCCGGCCCGGATCGTGGCCGACACCCGGGCGGCGCTGGGTCGGGAGGACATCGTGCTGGTGGACACCGGCGCGCTGAAGATGTGGATGGCCCGGCTGTACCCGACGTACGAGCCGAACACCTGCCTGATCTCCAACGGGCTGTCGACCATGGCCTGGACGGTGCCCGGCGCGATCGGCGCGAAGATCGCAAAGCCGCGATCCCGGGTGCTGGTCGCCACCGGCGACGGCGCGTTCTTGATGAACTCCCAGGAGATAGAGACCGCGCTCGGATGCGCATGCCGTTCGTCATCCTGATCTGGGTCGATGACGCGTACGGGCTGATCAGCTGGAAGATGGACCTGGAAATCGGCCGGAACGTGGACACCACCTTCAGCAACCCGGACTTCGTTGCCTACGCCGAGAGCTTCGGCGCGGCCGGGCTACCGGATCGCGGCCGCCGCCGAACTGCTCCCGGTGCTGCGCCGCGCTGGCGGCGGACACGGTGTCGGTCATCGCCTGTCCGGTGGACTACTCGGCCAACCTGGAGCTGATCGAGTCGCTGGGCGAGCTGGACGACACACTGTCCTAGCCCGAGCGCGCGGCCAGCGAACTCTGATCGTGCCCGGAGCGGGCCAGAGCCCGAGACCAGCCGCGCCGAAGTCGATCCGAAATCCG
Source organism: uncultured Actinomycetes bacterium (assembly GCA_963767565.1). GTDB lineage: Bacteria > Actinomycetota > Actinomycetes > Streptosporangiales > Streptosporangiaceae > Palsa-504. Next base: position 313,994 of record CAVYEG010000001.1, read on the forward strand.
TCAGCTGACCGATGTCTCGCCGATGCAACTTGCAGCACGATTTTCTATGCAACCGGCGGCTGGTTCCGGGCCGCCCCGGTGTACCCCGACGAGGATGGATGGCCTAGATGACCGTGAACGACGTGGATGGGGACCTGATGACGCGCCGGGAGGTGGCCTCCCAGTTCGGGGTGACCTCGGCGGCGGTGGCGCTGTGGGCCCGGCGCGGTCGGCTAGCCGAGGTCCGCAACGAGGCGGGGAGGCCTCGGTACCGGCGTGCCGATGTAGAGGCTCTGCTGTGGGCCCGCTTGCGGGTGAGGACGCGATGACCAGCGACCGCACGGCCAGGTTCGCCCCCGCGCGTGAGCTGCCGCAGCTCTGCACGCGGTGCGGGGCGGTCGCCACCCACTACCTGACCTGCCCGAGTCTCCGGCTGCCCGCGGGTTACCGGCCCGGTGAGGACGGCCGCCGCATCAGGGTGCCCTTCGCCGAGAAGGCGGGCGAGGCGGCGGGCGGCCCGGATCATCCCGACTGGCCGCTCCTGCCGCGCCGGCCCTGAGGCCCTAACCTGCTACCCGACCGGGGTCCGCTAACGGCGGCTGGTAACGTTCAGACCAACTGAAAACGCACGGGAGCTCGGGCTGACCGGGCTGAGAGGGTGGCTGGCCGCCACGGCAGCTACGCGCCACCGACCGTCTGAACCTGTCCGGGTAATTCCGGCGTAGGGAGGCTGCCATGGCAGCGACTGCCGCCGATCAGGAAGATGTCTTCGTCATCGTCCCGGGTGACCGTCACTCCGAGCCCGGGCCCACGCTGGCCGCGGCGGTGCCGCAGCCGCTGAGCCTGCTGGACCAGGTCGGGCTGTGGGGCAACCTGGGGGTGAGCCTGCTCGGCTTCACCGGCGCGATCTTCGTGCTGCAGCCGGGCGGGGCCGGGACGCCGGAGCTGTCCCTGGCCGCGGCGCTGACCGCGGTCGTGGCCGGTACCGTGCTCGGCTCCGTCCTGCTGGGGCTGGCCGGCCTGCCCGGAGCGCTGACCGGGGCGCCGGCCATGGTGCTGCTGCGCGGGCTGTTCGGGGCCCGGCTGTCCTGGCTGCCCACCGTGCTGAACATCGGCCAGTGCCTGGGCTGGGGGATCTTCGAGCTGGTCACGATCGCGACCGCCGCGCACACCGTGGCGCCCGCGCTGCCCAAGCCGGCCTACGTGCTGATCGCGGGCGCGGCCACGGCGCTGCTGACCATCCGGCCGCTGGGCGCCATCCGGGTGCTGCGCAAGTACGCGGCCGGCGCCGTCCTGATTGTCATGGTCTACCTGCTCGTCCAGCTGGCCCGGCAGCCGCTGCCGGGCTTCGCCCACGGGACCTGGTCCGGGTTCTGGGCGGCCACCGACACGACCGTCGCGGTCGCCATCTCGTTCGCGCCGCTGGCCGCGGACTACACCAGGCATTCGCGCAGCCCGCGGGCCGCCTTCACGGGCGCGGTGGCAGGGTATGCCACCACGCAGGTGCTGTGCTACGTCATCGGGCTCTGCTCGCGTTGGTCACCGTGGCCCACGGCGACCCCGGCCGGATCTACGGCGTTTCATCGCGCTGCCGGTCGGCACGATTGGCTTTGCCGTCCTGGCCGCGCGAGAGCTTGACCAGTCGTTCGCCGACGTCTACTCCACCGCGGTCTCGGTGCAGAACTCCGCCCGCTGTGGGACCGGCGGAACCTGGCCGGGCTGATCGCCGCGCTGGCCACCGCGGGCGCGCTGTGGCTGAACATCGCCGACTACGAGGACTTCCTGGTCCTGCTCGGCTCAGTGTTCGTGCCGATGGCGGCGGTCCTGATCACCGACTACTTCGTCACCTCCAAGGGCCGCTGGGACCTGTCCGCGGCGGCCCGGGCCGCTGGCTGATGCTGGTGCCCTGGGCCGCCGGGTTCGTCACCTACCAGCTCATCAACCCCGGCTATGTGTCCTGGTGGGCGTCGGCCTGGACCTCGATCCGGACGACATCGGCTTCGCCCCGGCCAGCCTGGATGTCGGCCTCGATCCTGTCCTTCGCCGTGGCCGCCATCCTCACGCTGCTGACCGCGCCGCTGAGGCGCCGGGAGATCCCGGCCGGCCAGCTCCCCGAACCGCCGGACTGAGCACCGCCATGGACCTGGCCGTCGGCTGCGCGATGTGGAGCTACGCGCCCTGGCAGGGCCGTTACCTGCCCGGGCCGCTGTCCCCGCGCGAGCGCCTGCGCAGCTACGCGACTTGGTGCAACGCCGTCGAGGGCAATACCACCTTCTACGCCACACCCGCCCTGCCCACGGTGCGATCGTGGGCCGAGCAGACCGCGCCTGACTTCCGGTTCGTGCTCAAGCTGCCGAAGGCGATCACCCCGAGCGCCGCCTAGCCGACACCGCCGAACCGCTCCGTGCCTTCCTGGCCGCCGTCGAACCCCTCGGGCCGCGGGTGCACGCCCTCTGGGTTCAGCTGCCGCCGTCGTTCAGCCCCGCCGACCTCGGGGCGCTGGCCGGTTTCCTGCGCCGTCTCCCACCGGAGTACCGGTACTGCGTCGAGGTCCGGCACCGCGCGTTCTTCGCCGATCCGCGGTGGGAACAGCAGCTCGAGCGGACTCTCGGTGACGTCGGCGCGAATGGGTCACGTTCGACACCACCGTCCTGTTCGGGAGCCCGCCGGTGACCGCCGCCGAGCGGGAGGCGTGGCGGAACAAGCCGCGCGTGCCCCGCCGGTCAACGGCCCTCACCGCCTATCCCATCGTCCGCTACCTCGGCCGCGACGATGCGGCCCGGACCGTCGCGGGCTGGCAGCCCTGGCTCGGCGTGGTGGCCGCGGCTGCGTGAGGGGCGCTCCCCGACCGTCTTCATCCAACGCCCGACAACGCGACGGTCGACCTGGCCCGCGGTTCCACGCGGAGGTGCGGGCCCTGGTCCCCGAGGTCGAGCCGCTCCCGGAGCCGCTCCCGGCCGGCCCGGCGACCCTGTTCTGAGCCCGCAAACGTTTCCGCGGAAGCGCTTTGTGAAGCGTTGCACAAGCTGGCCGGGGGACGGTCAGGTGAGGGCGCGGGAATTCAGCGCCCGCCGCACCGCGTCCAGGCGGTCGCGGAGCATCCGGGCCAGGCCGGGGTCACGGGGCGCGGCCGCCAGGAACTCCTCGATCAAGCTCGGCAGTTCCGGGGCGGCCGCCGGGTAGGGGAACAGCAGCGTGCCGAGCTGCACCCGCAGGTGACCGCTGCCCGGGCCCAGACGGCCTCGATCTCGGCCAGATAGCGCCCGGCGTAGCCGGCCAGCAGGTCGCCCTGCTCGGGCTGCATGAACCCGCGGGCCACCGCGGCCAGTGTCTTCGGGCCGGCCTGACCGCCGGTGAGCAGCCGCCAGGCCGCTTCCTTGTGCGCGGCGTCGGGTATCGCGGCCCGGACTGCGGCGGCGCTGCGGCGGCCCGCGTCGCCGGGGTCGGCGGCCAGCTGGGCGTCGATGGCGGCGTCGTCGGCCCGGCCGGTGGCGGCCAGCCGCTGCAGCAGGGACCAGCGCAGTTCCGCGTCCACCAGCAGGCCAGGTAGCGCGGTGCGGCCCGCGAGCAGCGCGGCGATCAGGTCGAGCTGATCGTCGGCCGTCGCCGTCCAGGCCAGCAGCTGGATCCAGGCCAGCTGATGATCGCTGCCCGGCTCGGCCGCAATCAGCAGCGGCATGGCCGCGTCGGCCAGCCGCCGCCTGGCTTCACGCGCCTGGCCCGGACCGGCCAGCTGGGTGGTCAGCTCTTCGGCGTGCCCGTGCAGCGCCTGCAGCACCGGCACCGAGGGCTCCGCCGCCATGCCGCGGGCCAGCACGGCCGCGAAGGCCGGCACCGGCAGCTCACCCTGCCGGGTCATGTCCATGACCGTGTTCCAGCAGACGGCGCGGGCCTCCGCTCCGGGTACCTGGCCGACCGACTCCAGCACCGTTTGCAGCGAGCGCGGATCGAACCTGACCAGGACGTAGCCGGCGTCATCGTCGTTCAGCAGGATCAGGTCGGGCTGGCGGGTGCCGATCAGCTCCGGCACCTCCGTCCGGGCCCCCGTGACCTCGACGTCCAGCCCGCCGGTGCGGGCCAGCGCGCCGCCGGTGCCGGCCAGCGCGCCGCCGGACCACTGGTAGAGCCCGACCGCGATCCGGTGCGGGCGCATGACCGTGCCCTCCTGCACGACGGCGAACTCGGTGAACGCGCCGCTGGCGTCGGTGCGGAACTGGCCGCGCAGCGTGCTGGGCCCGGCGGTCTGCAGCCAGGCCCTGGACCAGGCGGCCAGGTCCCGGCCCGAGCTCGCCGCCACGGCGTCGATCAGGTCAGCCAGCCGGGCGTTGCCGAACGCGTGCCGGTCCAGGTAGCCGCGGAGCCCGGCGGAGAACTCCTGCTCGCCGGCGTAGCCGGCCAGCTGCCGCAGCACCGATGCGCCCTTGGCGTAGCTGATCATGTCGAAGTTGGCGATCGCCTCGCTGAGCGTGGTCGCGTCGGAAGCCACCGGGTGCGCGGACGGCAGCTGGTCGTCCGCGAAGCCGCGGGCCTTCTCGTGCACCGAGAACACCGGCCAGGCATCGGCGCCCCGGCCCAGCCGGCTGCGCGCGTGGTACTCGCAGAAATCCGCAAACGACTCGCTCAGCCACAGGTCATCCCACCACTGCTCGGTCACCAGGTCGCCGAACCACATGTGCGCCATCTCGTGCAGCAGCGTGCCGGCCCGTGATTCGGTCATCGCCGCGGTCACCCGGGACCGGGGCAGGAACTGCTCGGAGACCAGCACGCAGCCCGCGTCCTCGCTCGCCCCGCAGCTCAGCTCCGGCACGAACACCTGGCCGTACTTGCGGTACGGATAGGCCGTGCCGAACCATCCGGTGTAGAAGTCAAGGCCCTGACCGGCCAGCTCGAACAGCGCGCCGGCGTCGAGGTGCGCGGCCATCCCGGCCCGGCAGGCCAGCTCGAGCGGGATCCGCTGGCCGCCGGGCGTGACATGGGACGCGGTGACCAGGTGGTAATCGCCGGCCACCACCGTGGTGGTGAAGGTGGGCAGCCGGGTGGTGGGCAGGAACGCCCACACCGCGCGGCCCTCCCCGGCCGGGGACGGCGGCCCGGCGGCCGGGGCGTTCGACAGCACCGTCCAGTGCGCCGGCGCGATGACCTTGAAGGTGAACTCGGCCTTCAGGTCCGGCTGGTCGAAGCACGCGTACGCGGTGCGGGCGTACGCCTGGGCCAGCTTCCCGTAGACGTAGCTGCCGCCGTCCTCACCGCCGGCCGACCGGTGCATCCCGGTGCCCGACCCGGTGTAGCGGCAGTCGGCCACCACGCGCAGCTCGTTGTGCGCGGCCAGGGCGGGCAGCGCGATCCGGCCGCCCGACCAGGTGGCCGCGGGCTCGAGCCACGCTCCGTTCAGCCTGATCTCCCGGACCGCCTGTGCCATCAGGTCCGCGTGGCTGGCCGCGCCGGGCTCGGCGCAGTCGAACCGGATCACCGAGACCGAGCCGAACGACTCCTGCCGCGTCAGGTCCAGCGTGACGTCATAGCAACGGACCCGCAGCAGCCTGGCCCGTTCCCGGCACTCCGCCCGGGTGATCTCGGTGCTTGCCATCCCACCGATGATCGTAACCCGCAACCCAAACCGGCTAACCCAGGCCAGCGCGATCTCCATGCCGCCCGCCATGCAGTACCCGTCGATGGCCGCGATGACCGGCTTGGTGCACATGTTGACGTCGTCGAAGCCCGGCATGTGACCGCCCGGCATGTGACCGCCCCGGGCCACCTCGGGCCGGGCGGTCATCGGCCGCGGCGCGGCCTGCCCGCCGTCGCCGTCCTGCTCGGCTTCCATCCGGGACGCCATCTCCTTCAGGTCCGCGCCCGCCGAGAACGCCCGGCCGCCCGCGCCGGACAAGATGACCACGAACACGTTCTCGTCCGCGTCGGCCTCGCCGAACGCCTCGTGCAGCGCGCCCATCAGCTCGCGGCTCAGCGCGTTCATCCGCTGCGGGCGGTTCATCGTGATGTAGGCCTTGCGGTCCCGTACCTCGTAGCTCAGCACATCCGTGGTTTGCACGGCCGCCTCCCGTATGCAACAAATACTACAGAGTTTGTAGCATCTGTTGCGTCAAGCCCGCAAGGCCCGGTCCACTACGGTGGAGGCCACGCGGCCGAACAGAAGTCGGAGAGTCCTGTTGAGCACGAACCCAGACGGCGAACCCGAGACCGATCCGGCGGCCAGCGGCACGATCCTGACCATCCTGGAGGCGGGTTCGGCCTGCCTGGCCCGGCTCGGCCAGGACAAGACCAGCATCCAGGTCATCGCCGATGCCGCCGGGCTCAACCGGACCACGGTCTACCGGTACTTCAGCCACCGGACCCAGCTGTTCAGCGCGATCAGCGACTACGAGCGCCGCAAGCAGCGCGCCGAGCTCGCCAAGCGCATCCCCGATGACGCCAGCCTGCCGGACGCGCTGGCCGCCATCGCCGAGGTGCTCGCCGCCACCGCGCTCGCGTTCAACGTTCCCGAGCACCTGCGCCGCCGTGACCGCGGCCTGGCCCAGTACTACGGGCTGCACAGCCACGACCGGCACGAGTGGATCAGCGACCTGATCCGCCCCTACATCACCCGGGCCCGCCTGACCGGGGAACTGGCCCCGAACCTGTCCGAGGGCCAGGCCGTCGAGTGGGCCGCGGTCGTCCTCATGGTCGTGGAGACCCTGCCCGGCTCGGCCAGCCTGGACCTGTCGGATCCGCGCGCGGTCGGCCGCACCTTCGCCGAGCGGATCTGTCAGGGCATCGCCGCGCCGTGACATCGTCCTCGACCGCCACCACCACGTGGTTGACCCGCCGGAACGGGCCCGGCACGTCCGGCCGGGCGTCCGCCCCGGCCTGCCGCAGCTCGAGCGTGACCCCGTTCAGGTCCCGGGCCGCGAGCGCGACGGCCCCGTCGGTACCCCGCGCAACGCCGTAACCTGCAGAATTAAGGTGCCGAACGGCCCGTTCTGCGTCATCTACCGCCACCGCCACCGCCGTCACGCCCGGTAGCTGGCCTGCAGCCGCCGGCACGCGCATCGAGATGCGGCCGGCACCCTGGCTGCCGAACGAGGAGCGCGCGGCGGCGAGCACGGCGCGGCGGGTGCCTCGACATGCTGCGACCGGAACGAGGCCGGTGGCAGCGATACCGGTGGCAGTGAGGTCGGTGGCTGGGGGCCGCTTCCGTCTGCCGTTGCTCGCCCGGTCATGCGGCCAGCTCCACGGGCCGGAGCGCGAGGCGGCCTGGCAGCAGATCATCACCGCCGCGCCCCGCTTCGCCCAGTACCAGCGCAAGACCGACCGGGAGTTGCCGATCATCCACCTGGTGCCGCGGTCAGGCCCGTAGTCAAGCCCACGGCTAGGCTAGCTGGCGTGCCCGAACACTACCGTGCGCCCGGCTGGTTCACCCGTAACGTCTTCAACCGGCTGGTGGCCTTCCTGACCAGTCAGGGCATCAGCGTCCTCGGCTCGCGGGTGCTGGCCGTCAAGGGCCGGACCAGCGGGCAGTGGCGCACCACGCCGGTGAACCTGCTCAGCTACGACAGCCGCCGCTACCTCGTTTCGCCCCGCGGCGAAACCCAGTGGGTGCGCAATCTCCGGGTGGCCGGCACCGGCGAACTGCGAGTGGGAAAGCGTGCCGAACCTTTCCGCGGCCGGGAACTCAGCGACGACGAGAAGGTCCCGGTCCTGCGCGCCTACCTCAAGCGATGGAAAGCCGAGGTCGGGATCTTCTTCGAGGGCACCGGCCCGGACTCCACCGACGACCAGCTCCGCGCCATCGCACCGAAACACCCAGCGTTCGAGGTCCTCCCGGCGGACTAGCCTGGCCTCCAGGGCAGCCATCTGCCGCTCCGGAGTGAACCGCGCCGCGCGATCAAGAAGACTCAAACCGGTTCCCTGGCCAGCCGCTGCGGACCGATCCGTAGGCCGGGCTCATACGTGACCTACCTGCTGCCCGGCATCCTGCTCATCACCATCGCGTCGGGCATCTCCTACACCGGGCTCCGGCTGTTCATGGATTTGCAGCGCGAACGCGAACGCGCTGCTGTCTGCCGCTCGCTAGCGCGGGGTCAGCACGCAGAACTCACGGCCATCGGGATCGGCCATGGCCACCCAGCTGGCCTCGCCCTGGCCGGTGTCGATGCGGGTCGCCCCCAGGTCGGCCAGACGGCTGACCTCGGTTTGCTGATCACCGTGAACGGGCGGAGCAAGATCGAAATGCAGCCGGCTCTTTCCGGTCTTCGGCATCATTCTCGCTCCGTCCCAGGAGATCTTCGGACCGCCCCGCGGCGAGCGGATCGCGGTCTGGAGACCCTGATCCCAGACCAGCGGCCAGCCCAGCGCCTCGCTCCAGAAGTACCCGACCTCCCGCGAACCCTCGCACGTAACCTCGGCGAGGAATCCGCAGCCGGCGAGGTACTTGTTGCCCGGCTCGATGACGCAGAACTCGTTGCCTTCGAGGTCCACGAGCACGACATGACCCTCCTCGGGGCGCTGGCCGATGTCGATGTGCCGGGCGCCGAGGCCGAGCGCCCTGGCCACCGTCTGCTGCTGGTCCTCCAGGGAGGTGCTCGTCAGATGGAAGTGCCAGTGGTTCTGGCCGGCCTTCTGCTGCTGAGCGGGAAGAAATCGGAGCCGGAACCCGGTGTCATCCCCAGGCAGGAGCGCAATGTCATCCTGGCGGCCCTCGGCCAGTTCCTGGCCTAGGAGGCCGGCCCAGAAGCGCGCCAGACGGAGGGGGTCGTCCGCATCAAGGCAGAGCGCAACAAGGCGACAAGTCATTCCGCTCCGTACCTCCGATCTGCTGACGCAGGGCCCGAGACAGTGCACGCCCGCTGCACCCATAGATATCGGTCAGGCTAGGCGATCAGCACCAGGTCGTTTCTCCGCACCTAACGGCACCCGCCTGGCCCCCAGGGTCTAGCGGGCCCCGGTGATGTAGTCGGCCAGCGCGGTCCGTTCGGTCTCCAGCTCGTCGATGCGGTTCTTCACCACGTCGCCGATGCTGATGATCCCGTGCAGCCGGCCATCCACCACCACCGGCGCGTGCCGGATCCGTCGGTCGGTCATCATGCGCATGACGTCATCGAGCTCGGTCTGCGGCGTGACCGTGTAGACCTCGGCGGTGTAGATCTCCGTGACCGGCTCGGACAGCACCGCGGCGCCTCGCTTGGCCAGCGCCCGGACGATGTCCCGCTCGCTGGCGATTCCGTCCACCGAAGTACCGTCGCGGGAGACGATGACGGCCCCGATGCCGTGCTCCGCCAGGATGGCCAGCAGGCGCCGCACCGTCGTGTCGGGGGTGACGGTGACGACCTGCGTTCCCTTGCCGCGCAGTACATCAGTGATACGCATCCGGCCCTCCAGGCACTCGCACGAAGCTGATCGTGTGCCGTACCGGTACCCGCGGGCCCGATAGTTCAATCCGCGGCCGCCGGGCCGTCGGCCGGCCGTCGGCTCCCGGCCACCGGCGGGGTCATGGCGCTAGGCCCCGGGCGCGCAGGACGGCCTGGGTCCGGTCGGTCGCCTGGAGCTTGTCGAGGATGCGCGAGACGTGGTTCTGCACGGTCTTGAGGGAGATGCCGAGGACGCGCGCGATGTGCCGGTTGCTGGCGCCGTCGGCGAGCAGCTGAAGTACCTGGCGTTCCCGTCCGGTCAGGTCTTCGGCGGCCGGCAGGGCGGACACCGGGCGCCGGGCCGGGGCGGCGGCCAGGATGCGGGTGGCGATCCCCGCGCCGAACACGGCACCTCCCGCGGCCACCGTTCGCAGCGCGGCGGCGATTTCGTCGCCGGACGCGCCCTTGAGCACGTACCCGCGGGCGCCTGCGGCCAGCGCGGCCAGGACCGTGTCGTCATCGTCGACCATGGTGATGACCAGGACCGCGGTGGCGGGGGATACCGCGGCGGCCTGCCGGGTCGCCTCGATGCCCGAGGTGCCGGGCAGGTTGATGTCCATCAGCACGACGTCGGGCGGGCTCTGCCTGATAGCGGTGAGCGCTTCGGCTGCCGTGCCTGCGGTGCCGGCGACCTCGATCCCGGGCAGCGTGGCCAGCAATCCGGCCAGGCCGTCCCGGAACAGGGGATGATCATCGACGATGAGAACCCTGGTCATGCCGGCCCCGCCGGGGCGGTGGCCGGTGCGGGCGTGACGACGACGGGCTGGGCGGCGGGCGTGGCCATGGCGGGCTGGGCGGCGGCGGGCGTGACGGCGGCGGGCAGCCGCGCCTGGACCCAAACCCCGGGCGCCGCGTCGGTGATCGTCAGCGTGCCGCCGAGTTCTTCGGCTCGCTCCCGCATGATGGCCAGCCCGTTGCCCTGGCGGATGGCGGCAGGCAGCCCGGTTCCGTCGTCGGTGACCGCGATCGACAGCCCGGCCGGGGACCAGGCGAGGGTGACCTGGCAGCAGCGTGCGAGAGCGTGCCGGACGACGTTGGTCACCGCCTCGACCACGATGCGATAGGCGGCTACCTCGGCGGCGGCCGGAAGCGCGGGCAGCTCGCCGGAAACCTCGACCCGGGCCGCTACCCCGGCCGCGGCGGTCAGCCGGTCGACCGCCTGGGTGCAGGCCCCGGCCAGTCCGAGCTCGTCGAGCGCGGGCGGGCGCAGCCCTTCGACCACCCGCCGGACGTCGGTCACCGTGCGCCGGATTTCCTCGCTGAGGTCACGCAGCTGCCGGGACGCGGCACCGGTGCCCGGCGGCAGCAGGGCCCGGGCGGTTTCTGTTTTCAGGGTCAGGCCGGCCAGGGCCGGGCCGATGCCGTCGTGCAGGTCGCGGCGGAGCCGACGGCGTTCTTCCTCCCGGGCCAGCACCAGCCGTTCCCTGGCCCGCTGCAGGTCCGCGCGCAGCAGCCAGGCGTGCACCGCGCCGCCCAGGTGCCGGGCCAGGTCGCGGACCAGCCGCTGCCCGGCGGCGCTGAGCGCTGGCCCGGGTGCGCGGTAGGTCAGCGTCCCGACCGCCGTGCCGTAGGCGACCAGCGGGATCGTGGTGCCATCAGCCCCGGCGGTGCCGGCGATCGTGGTGCCGTCCAGGCTGCGGACACCGACCTCGGTCAGGCCCAGGCCGACGGTGAGCTCGGTCACGGCCGCATCGAGCAGCCGGTCGATGTCGGCGGCGGCCTCCAGCCGCTGACCCAGGTCAGCCAGGACCTCATAGGGTTCGTGCCAGCGGCCGTAGACGACCCGGGTCACCGCGCGCTGCAGTGTTTCGCGCAACGGGATGAGCAGCAGCGCGGCGGCCCCGGCGGCCAGGGCGCCCGGCCACCAGGCCTGATGGCCGGGCACCAGCGCGGCGGCGGCGGCCACCACGAGCGCGTAGATGGCAGCCACGGTGCCCGACATGGCCAGCCACAGCAGGCCCTGGTGGGCGGCACGGCGCAGGTCATACAGCCCGTGGCTGAGGATGGCGACCGCGATCGCCGCCGGCAGCGGCAGCAGCACCACGCCGAACAGCCAGGCCGGCACGCCGTTGGCCACGATGATGGCCACCAGGAGGAACGCCGGCGGGCACGCCGCCAGCGCCAGGAACAGCAGCTGCTGGCGGACCCGCGCCCCGCCCCGCCGCCACCGGCTGACCAGCCCAGCCACCGCTCCGCCCGCCGAGGCCACGGCCAGCAGCACTCCCGCCGCGGTGAGCGCATTGACGATGGTCCCGTACCGGCCGGGCAGGCCGAGCGGGCTCCGCCAGTGGGCCAGCCCGGCCTGCTGAGCCGAAGGGCTCAGCACGTTGCCAAGGAACAGGCACGTCACCGCGGTCACGGTCGACCACCCCAGCCAGCGCCAGCGCGGGCCGGGCAGCTTGCCGTCCGGGAACACCGCCGGCACGGCCACCACCGCGATCAGCATCCCGGCCGCCCGCAGGCCCGGCCCGATCGCGGCCATGTACCCGGCGCCCGGCACCGAGCCGGTGATCACGCCGTGCAGGCCGGCGTCGTTGAGCCCGGCGCCCGTCCCGGTGACCGCGGCCGCGGCCAGCATCAGCCAGCCGACCCGGTTGCCCGGCACGGCAAAGATGACGATTGCGCCCACCACAGCCATCGCCCCGATGGCCAGCGCGGCCGACACGCTGCCGGCGAACATGGCCGTGCCCGGCCGGTCGTACCAGATGGCCGCGACCGGACCAGCCAGCGCCAGCACGACCGCGGCGCCGGCCGTGGCCGCGGTGCGGCGGCTGCTGGCCGGCGCGCTGTCCATAGGATCATGGTGCATCACGAGGGCGCTTCCCGGGGAGAGCCGCGAGACCCGGGCCGAGGGCTCGTCAGGCCACCGCCTTGCGGCGGGCCCGGCTGGCCAGCACCACGATCACCGCGATCAGCCCGGCCACCGACGCCACGGCGAAGGCGGAGTCGAACGCCCAGTCCAGCACGCCGTGCTTGTGCCAGCTGGGGAACTCGATGATCTCGAACAGGCACAGCGCGCCGCAGAACACCGCGCCGCCGGTAACCCGCCCGCGCCGCAGCAGCCAGGTGGCCAGCGCGAACAGCAGGCCGAACGCGACGGCAAAGCGGCCCCCCACGGATCCTTCCCGAGCCCGATGCTGACCGCGCTGCCGAACTCGCCGACGGCGAGCACTCCGGTGATCGCGGTCAGTGTGGTGAGCTTGCGACCATTCATGACGATTGCCTCCCGAGCAGTTGAGAACGTGATGCGGCCACGATCGCCCCGCCGCGTTCCCGGTCAGAAGAGGCGCCTTCCCGCCCGCGCCGGGAAGTTCTCCCAGCCGGTTAGGGCTCGGCGAGGTGTGGCACCAGGACGCCCGGCATGCTCCGGCAGCTCGGGCTCGAACCGCCTCCGGCCCGCATGCGGCTGGCCGCCCGGCGCAGCGCCCGCCGCTGGCGGTCCGCAGCCGGTGGCCGTAGATTCTTAGGCCGAACGGTCCAGACCGGCGCGCAGGCCCCGAGGAGGACGGCATGCCCGTGGATGAGGCGGTCCAGCGCTACATCGACGCCATCCCCGCCGAACACCGGCCCCTGTTCGACCGGCTGCACGGCCTGGTCCTGGCCGCGTACCCCGACGCAGCCGTGGTCATCTCCTACCGGATCCCCACCTACCGCCTCGGCCGCCGGCGCCTGTACATCGCTGCCTGGCAGCACGGCCTGTCGGTCTACGGCTGGCCGCAGGAACGCGACGACTTCACCGCCCGCCACCCGGAGCTGAAGTCCAGCAAGGGCACCATCCGGCTGACGCCACGGGATGCGGCCGGCCTGCCCGACGACGAACTGCGCGACCTGATCCGCGCCGCCTTGGAGCCCTGAGCCCGGAACCCCGGCGTTGACGGCCGGCCAGCGGCAGGTATTGCATGAGGCCTTGTGGCAGCAGATCGCCTGGAAACATCAGCGACGGATGCGCCGGCCGACCGGTTCGGTGACGTGCTGCGGGAAGCCGCCCGGGCCATGCCGCGCGAGTGTTCGTTCAGCGCGAGCGACTGGCAGATCCTGTCGGGGTTCTGGCACCCGGTGGCCTACTCCGGTGAGGTGACGGATCAGCCGGTCCGGGCCAGGCTGCTCGACGTCGACCTGGTGGTGTACCGCACCTCGGCCGGCGTGGTGGTGGCGCGGGACATCTGCCTGCACCGCGGGTCGATGCTGAGCCTGGGGCACATGGCGGGCGACGAGATCATCTGCGCCTACCACGGATGGCGCTACGGCCCGGCGGGCGCCTGCACCAGGATCCCCTCCCAGCCTCCGGACCGCCGTATCTCGCCGAACATCCGGCTGCTCACCTACCCGGCCCGCGAGCGTCACGGCCTGATCTGGTGCTGCCTGTCCGGTGCGCCGGACCGCGATCTTCCGGCCTGGCCCGAGACCGAGGACCCGGCGTTCCGCCAGCTCCACCTGGCCGCCCAGACCTGGCGCACCTCCGCCGCCCGCCAGCTGGAGAACTTCCTGGACGTCAGCCACTTCGCCTTCGTGCATGCGGACACGTTCGGCCACGCCGACAGCACCGAGATCCCGCGGGTCCCGGTGCGGCGGACCGAGCGCGGCCTCAGCTATGACTTCTCCTACCTGGCCGCCAACCCGGCTACCTCGCCGCTCGGGGCGGCTGCGGAGATCCGGCGTGACACCACCTACGATCTCAGCCTGCCGTTCGCCTGCCGGCTCACCATCCGCTACCCGGAGAAGGGCGCCTGGGCCCGGCACGTGGTGGTCGACGTGGCTCAGCCGGTCTCGGCCAGGACCATGCGTCTCTACCTGCTCATCGCCCGCAACTTCGACGCCCACGTGCCGGATGCGGACCTGGTCGCCTGGGAGGAGTCGATCGTCGGCCAGGACCGTCCAGTGGTCGAGAGCCAGCGCCCCGAGGAACTGCCGCTCGACCTCGGCCAGGAACTGCACGTCCAGGCCGACAGCATGACCATCGCCTACCGCCGCGAACTGGCCGCCCTAGGCCTCGGCGCCGCCCACAGCGCGTAGCCGGCCGCCGCCCGCCCCGGCGAGGACCGCCCACCCGGCCGCAACGGAAATCCCCTCGCCGCCAAGCCTGGCCGCTGGGTATGGTCGCGGGGTGCCTGACGAGATCTTCGCCCACCCTCGCCTAGCCGAGGTTTACGACGCATTCGACGGGCCCCGCGACGACCTGCCCGCCTACCTGGCCATCGCCGACGAGCTCGGCGCGCAGCGGGTGCTCGACGTCGGCTGCGGCACGGGCTGCCTGGCCATCCAGCTGGCCGCCGCCGGCCGCACCGTCACCGGTGCCGACCCGGCCGCGGCCTCCCTCGAGGTGGCCCGGGCCAAGGACGGCGGCGCCGCCGTCACCTGGATCCAGGCCGACGCGACCAGCCTGCCGCCCGTCGGTGCCGACCTGGCCGTGATGACCGGGAACGTGGCCCAGGTCTTCCTGTCCGACCAGGAGTGGGCGCAGGTCCTGCAGGCCATAGGAGCCGCCCTTCGTCCCGGCGGGTACCTGGTGTTCGAGACCCGGCGGCCGGCCCGCCGGGCCTGGCAGGACTGGGCCACCGATCCCGGCCCGGAGACCCACGACGTCCCGGGCAGCGGCCTGGTCGAGCAGCGCCGTGAGGTCACCGCGGTGGACCTGCCACTGGTCTCCTTCCGCTACACCTACACCTTCCTAGCCGACGGCACGGTCATCGCCTCGGACTCCACGCTGCGGTTCCGCAGCCGCCAGGAACTGGAAATAAGCCTGTCCGCCGCGGGCTACCGGGTGCTTGACGTGCGCGAAGCCCCCGACCGCCCCGGCCGCGAGTTCGTCTTCATCGCCCAGCGCACCGCCTGATCTCCCTACATGGCACAAGCGGTCCGCGGTGCTCGTTATCTTGAATGCCGGGGGCGTCATCAGCAGAACATTAAGGTGCCGGATCATGAGCGATTGGCCTGAGGGGTGGTACCGGGACGAACCCCGGCAGCGCGGGCCGTACCAGCCCGGCGAGCCGGGACCGACGGTCGCGAATGCGGGCCGTTCCGCCTGGCCGGACCAGCCGCCGGTGTCCGTGCCGCGGCGCGGCCAGCCCGGCCAGCCCCCGCCGGGCCTGCCCTCGCGGCCGGCCGGGCGCCGGTGGCGGTTCTGGGGCCAGCCCGGCCGCCACGGCCGGCGGATCGCGCTGATCATCGGCATCGTGGTCATCGTCCTGATCGCCGGGACGGTGGGCTCTTACTTCTGGCTGGACGGCAAGCTGAACCGGACGGTCGCGCTGCCGGCCTTCGCCGGGACGTCGGCCGGCCAGAACTGGCTGATCGTCGGCTCGGACTCCCGCCAGGGCCTGTCCACCCAGCAGATCGACGCCCTGCACGTGGGGTCCGTCGGCGCGAACGCCTCCGACTCGCTGATGCTGCTGCACATGGGCACCGGCACGCCGGTCCTGATCAGCATCCCGCGTGACTCCTACGTGCCGATCCCCGGCCACGGCTCGAACAAGATCAACGCGGCGCTCGCCTTCGGCGGCCCGCCGCTGCTGATCCAGACCGTGGAGCAGGCCACCGGGCTGCGCATCGACCACTACATGGGCATCGGGTTCGACGGGCTGGTCAGCGTGGTCAACCAGGTCGGCGGGGTGTACATCTGCCTGCCCAGCCCGCTGCACGACAGCGACTCCGGCGTCAACCTCCCGGCGGGCTGCCAGAACCTGAACGGCACCCAGGCCCTGGCCTTCGTCCGGGACCGGCACTCGTTCGCCGACGAGGACCTGCAGCGGATCGAGGACCAGCGCGCCTTCCTCAAGGCGCTGCTGGATAAGGCCACCAGCCCCAGCGTCTACCTCGACCCGTTCACCGCCCTGCCGTTCGGCTCGGCCGCCGCCAGCTCGATCTCCGTCGACCAGGGCACGCACCTGCTCGACCTGGTCCAGGCGGCGCTGGCGCTGCGCAACCCGCAGACCGGCACCGTCCCGATCGCCAGCGCCAACTACTACACCAGCGCCGGCGATGCGGTGAAGTGGAACACGTCCCAGGCCCTCGAGCTGTTCAACGCGCTGAAGAACGGCCAGCCCGTGCCCGCCGGCCTGCTCACCGGGACCAAGGTCGGCTGAGACCGGACCGGAACACCACGGCCCGTTCGGCACGCCCTGCACCCCAAGGCTTAGAGTGCAGCCGTGGTCGCATGTGCGCGGTGGGGTGCCTGTCGGCGAACGCCGATGCGGGGCGGCCGGTGACGGCCCGGCTGACCCGGCGGCCGGGCGGGCCGGCCCGGCTGCGGTCCCTGCTGGAGTCCGGCCAGACCATCGTGGCGCCGGGCGCGTTCGATCCGCTGTCGGCCCGGCTGGTGGAGGAGGCCGGGTTCCCGGCCGTGTACATGACCGGGTTCGGGACCTCGGCGGCCCTGATCGGGCGGCCGGACGTGGGCCTGCTGACCATGACCGAGATGGCCGGCAACGCCGGTCGGATCGCCGACTGCGTGGACGTCCCGGTCATCGCCGACGCGGACACCGGCTACGGCAACCCGCTGAACGTGATCCGCACCGTCGGCGCCTACGAGGCGGCCGGGGTGGCCGGGATCCACATCGAGGACCAGGTGGCCCCGAAGAAGTGCGGGCACATGGAGGGCAAGCTGGTCATCCCGGCCGAGGAGATGGTGCAGAAGGTCCGGGCGGCGGTGCAGGCCCGGGCCCAGCCCGAGTTCGTGATCATCGCCCGGACCGACGCGCGGGCGGTGGAGGGCCTGGAGCGGGCCCTGGAGCGCGGCCGGATGTACCGCCAGGCCGGGGCCGACGTGCTGTTCATCGAGGCGCTGACCAGCGAGGCGGAGGCCGAGGCGGCGGTGCGGGCCTTCCCCGGCGTGCCGCTGCTGTTCAACTGGGCCGAAGGCGGCAAGACGCCGCCGATCAGCCTGGAGCGGGTACGGGAGCTCGGCTACCGGATCATAATCTTTCCCATCAGCACGCTGCTGGCCGCGACCGCGGCCATGCGGCGGATCTTGCTTCAGATCGCCCGGGCGGGTACGCCCGCCGGGGCGATGGGCGAGTTGCCCACGTTCGCGGAGTTCGTCGATTTCATCGGGCTGCCCCAGGTGCGCGAGGCCGAACAGCGGTACGCGGTCAAGGACACGCCACCGGGGCCGGGAGCGGAGGTACGGATGGCAGCGACGTTTGAGCGGCCCAGCGTGACCACGGAACTGGCCCGGGCCATGATCGTGGCCGCGGAGCAGAAGGCGGCCCAGATGGGCCAGCCGTTCGTGATCGCCGTGGTAGACGACAGCGGGGTGCTGAAGGCGTTCAGCCGCATGGACGGCGCGCCGCTGCTGTCGGTCCAGGTGGCCCAGGACAAGGCCTACACGGCGGTCGGCTTCGGCATGGCCACCGACGCGTGGCACGACTTCGTCAAGGACGACCCGCCGCTGGCCCTGGGCGCGCCCACCGGGATCGACCGGCTGGTCGTGTTCGGCGGCGGGTACCCGATCAAGGTCGGGGACGCCGTGGTCGGCGGGATCGGTGTCAGCGGCGGCCACTACACCCAGGACATGGAGGTGGCCCAGGCCGGCCTGTCGGTCCTGGCCACCTTCTGACCGGCCGCCCGGCTTAGCCGGGCAGCACTCAGTAGGGCAGCACTCAGTAGGGCAGCACTCAGTAGGGCAGCACTCAGTCGGGCAGGGCGATCGGCGCGAGGTCGGCGAACACGTCGCCGGGACCGGGGTTGCCGGGATGGGTCCGGCCGCCCAGGTGATGCATGATGCCCCAGACCGCGTTCAGCGAGGTCTGGACCGCGCCTTCGACCCAGGCCGGCGTCCAGGACACGTCGTCGCCGGCCATGAAGATGCCTCGCTGCTCGGGCGGCAGGTCATCCTGCATGAAGTGGGCGTACATGCGCTGGTTGTACCGGTAGTGCCCGGGCAGCGCGCCCTTGAACGCGCCCAGGAAGTGCCGGTCGGCCTCCCAGGACACGGTGATCGGGTCGCCGATGATGTGGCTGGCGATGTCGACGTCCGGGTAGATCTTGCCGAGCGCGCCGAGGGCCAGCTTGACCCGGCGGTCGACCGGCTCGGGCAGCATCTTCAGCGCGTCGCTCATCCAGGAGTACGTCAGGCAGATCACGCCCGGCTGGCCCGCACCGTTGTCGAACAGGTACGTGCCGCGGGTCAGCCGGTCGGTCAGCGTCATGCTCATCACGTCGCGGCCGGTCCGTGGATCCTTGTCCTTCCAGAACGGCCGGTCGACCAGCACGAACGTCTTGGATGACTGCATGTACCTGGTGCGGTCCAGGGCCGTCCACAGCTTCTGCGAGAACAGGCTCTCCTCGCACTCGATCTGCGTGGTGAGCAGCCAGCCCTGGCACGTCACCAGCACGGCCGGATACCGGCGGACAGCGCCCCAGGCGTCGGTGACCGCGATCAGGCCGTCGATGTCGCGGGCGATCCGCGCCACGCCGGGCCGGGGCGCGCCGGAGTGCAGCGCGGCCAGCGACGTCCCGGCCGGCCAGTAGGCGGGCCGCGGCGCCGGGCAGCGCCAGAGGCCGCGGGGCACCTGCTCCGCGCCGCCGACGATCAGGCGCTGGTCGCTGTCGCAGTTGGTCATCACCACCCGGAAGATCTCCAGCATGGAGTTGGGGAAGTCCGAGTCCCAGCCGCCGGTACCGAACCCGACCTGCCCGAACACCTCACGGTGCCGGAACGAGAGCTTCGAGAACGCCTGCGAGTTGGCCACGAAGTCGTAGAACGTGCGGTCGTCCCAGCGCGGCACCAGGTCATTCCACAGCGACTTCAGCGTCCCGATGTCACGCGCGCGGATCGCGTTCTGGATGTCGGTGAACCGGGCCTCCTCCAGCGCCTGCGCCCACCCGTCGGCCACCTCGCGGAACAGCGGGGGCAGGTCGCCGAGCGAGCTCGCGTAGTAGGTGTCGCCCTCCAGGTCGACGACCGTGCTTCCGGCGGCTTCGGTCAGCGGGTTCGGGAACGGGCGGGTCTGCAGGCCCAGCTTGTCCACGTAGTGGTAGAAGGACGTGGACGATATGGGGAACCGCATTCCGCCGAGTTCCGCGACCACGCCCTCGGCGCCCTCGAACGCCTGCGAACGCAGCCGCCCGCCCATCTGCGACGCCTCGTAGACCACCGGCTTGATCCCGAGCTTCATCAGCTCGTACGCGGCGACCAGGCCGGAGATGCCCGCGCCGATCACGGCGACCTCCTCGCCGTGGCGTTCGGCCGGGATCGACCCGAGGCCGGCCGGGTACGCGATCCAGTCGTCGAACGGGAACGGGAAATCGGGCCCGAAGATCGTGACCGGGCCCGGGTCCCCTGGCCCGTCGGGTGCGTTGCGGCTGCGTTCGTTCACGAGCAAAGCGCCTAACCCTGGTGGTGATGTGCCGGTGGTGGTGGGTGCCGGTGGTGGTGGGTGCCGGTGGTGGTGGGTGCCTGTACGCCGACGATACGCAGCACCGGGCCGCGCCCTCAACGCAGGTGCCGGACGCCGCAGGGATGTGCTCGCTCTTGCGTCATGTGCGGCATCTAGAACCGGGTTGTCATCTCTAGTACTGTCTGACTCATCAGCCAGGCTGACGCAGAACGCCTGGGTGGGGGGAGTGGCAACAATGACCGTATTGGGTCGATATTGGCATATCCAGGGGTCTTTGCCGGATTTGTTCGTTACGTTCCATGAGCCGGACCCCGCCGCCCGCTAGGCGCCGCGGCGTCCGCCTCGCTCGACATCGGTAAGAACCTGACCTGCTGCCCGGCGAATTGAACCCCGCTGGCTCTAGTTTCCGTAGGACCGGACATGAAACGCAACACGCCGTTGCTCACGTTGCTGACGGGTGCCGCGCTGGGCGTCATCTTGCTGATCGTCAACATGGTGAGTTACCCCAATCCCGCCAAGTCTCCGACCGGCTATTCCGCGCCCGTCACGTCGGCTCCGGCGGCCAGCGCCGCCGCGTCATCGCCGGCGCCCGCGGTGGCCACCTCGGCCGCGGCATCGCCCACGCCGGCCGTGACCGTGACCGTGCCGGTCGCGGTCAACTACGCGGGCAAGGCGGCGAAGGCGAATGCGGCGGTCGCGGTGGCGATCCACGGCGATAAGGCGATCGCGTACATCTGCAACGGCCCGACCGTGGCGGCCTGGTTCCAGGGCACCGTGTCCAACGGGAAGGTGGACCTGGCCGGCAAGGGCAGCTCCCACGCCAGCCTGACCTTCGACACCGCCGGCACCATGAGCGGGAGCGTCAGCGTCCACGACACCCAGTTCCCGGTGTCGACGCTGCCCGTGGTGCACAGCCCCGCCGGGCTGTACATCTTCACCGGCATGGTGGGCGGGAAAATGATCAAGGCCGGCTGGATCGAGATGTCCAACGGCACCCAGATCGGCTCCATCCTGATCAATCCCGGCGCCTCGGCGCCGACGGTAGTCGCGGCACCCCTGCTCAACGTGGCCTCGGGTACCGCCACCTATGACGGCACCGTCCTGCACGCCACCCAGATCAGCGGAATCACCGGCAGCGGATTCTGATCCGCGGCAATCCTCGGCCACCTAAACGGAGATCACGATGACCGCACAACAGGGCACGTCCGCCCCGCTGCCGCAACAACCCGTCTCCTCGGGCGTGCTGAAATGGGTGATCCCCTGCCTGATCGGCGGGCTGGTCGCGCTGACCCTGGGCCTCTACGGGCGCCTGCATCACCCGACCGGCATAGCGGTCAACATCGCGGGTTTCTCCAGCCCGGGCTCGGTCAAGTCGTGGCTGGCCACCGGGGCCACCATCTTCGCCATCGTCCAGGTCATCTCGGCCCTGGTCATGTACGGGAAGATCCCGCGCGTCACCGCGCCCTCGTGGATCGGCACCCTGCACCGGTGGTCGGGCCGGATCGCGTTCATCCTGGCCGTGCCGGTCGCGATCCACTGCCTGTACGCGCTGGGTTTCCAGACCTACAGCACCCGGGTCCTCATCCACTCGATACTCGGCTGCGCGTTCTTCGGCGCGTTCACGGTTAAGATGCTGATCCTGCCCAAGCAGGGACTGCGTAGCTGGGTGCTGCCGTTCTGGGGCGCCGTGGTGTTCCTCGTCCTGATCGGCATCTGGTTCACCTCCGCCTACTGGTTCTTTACCAACTTTGGCCTCCATCGCTGAGGAGCCCCGTCATGGCCGAGTCCAGCGTCCCCGCCGCCAGCGCCCCCGCCGCCAGCGTCCCCGCCGCCAGCGTCCCCGCCGCCAGCGTCCCCGCCGCCAGGCGCCGCACCCTCCTGGCCGGCGCCGGCGCCGTGTGCGCTGCCGCGCTGGCTGGCTGCGCGCGGTACAACTCCAACAGCGGCATAGCCGCGGCCCCGCCCGCCCCGACCAGCTCGGCGCCAGCCAGCTCGGCTGCCAGCTCGGGATCCGGTCCGGCGGCCTCGAGCGGCCCGGCCGCGCTGACCATGACCTCCCAGGTCCCCGTGGGCGGCGGCCAGATCCTGGCCGCCCAGAAGATCGTGGTCACCCAGCCGCAGGCCGGCACGTTCAAGGCGTTCAGCGCCGTCTGCACCCACCAGGGCTGCATCGTCGACGCCGTGGCCAACGGCACCATCGACTGCCCGTGCCACGGCAGCAAGTTCGCCATCGCCACCGGCGCGGTCGTCAACGGCCCGGCCGCCCGCCCGCTGCCCTCGGTCAGCATCGCAGTCCAGGGCACCTCCATCGTCCAGGCCTGACTACCTCCATCACCCAGGCCCGGCCGAGCCTGGCCCACCTCATCACCGTCCGTTCCGCATCCACCGCCCCGCCCGCGCCGTTTATTGCGGTTGATTAGCGTTCTGCGGTTGATTTGAGGGATTCCGTGAGCATGCCAAAGTAAGGTGAGTTTCCGGCGCATCGCGATCGGCGGACACTATGCGATCATTTACGGGGGTTTGTGATAATTTGCGGTCGTCCGTGCCGCAGCCCGGGTGAGCTCCTGGTCCCGTCCCGGCGCCCCTCGCCCATGATCGCGAAGGCTTTACTACGGTTTTTGATACCAAACCCTTCGCGATCATGGAAACACCCAGCCCGGGGGACTGCGTGGCCAGGCGCGGGGCATTCAACCACATCCGGACGCCCAGACACGCCGAGAAGTCACCTTATTCCGGAACGCTCGCCCAGTACCCAAAACAACCGCAGGACCGAAATCAAACCGCAGGAAGCCGGGCGCAAGCGTAAATCCAGTCCCATCAGCCCCAAGATCGGGGGAGTATCTGGGCTCCGGGGTGGATTCGGGCGCCAATAGGGCCCGGATCCGCCCGCAACCCGAATCCACCCCGGGAACGAGCGGCAGGCCGCCTGCGCCAATGGACTAAAGGCGGCTCAGGGATGCAGAAGTGGTGGCCGCAGCGTGTAGTTCGAATGGAAACTTCGGCCGCGCTCTCGTAGCCACGTAATCCCCGCGGCTTGATGGCCGCAATAGGGACCCGAACGACAAAAGGAGCCGGCCATGAGCAATGTGCAGATGATGCGGGATCTGTACGACGCGATCGGCCAGGGCAACCTGCCCGCGGTACTCGACGCCATGGATCCCGGTATTGAATGGCGCGAAGCCGAGGGAAGTCCCTACGCGCCCGGCGGCGAGGCCTGGCACGGACCAGACGAGGTGGTCCAGAAGCTATTCATGCGGCTCGCCGCCGAAGGGGACGGCTTCACCATTCACGCCCGGGATTTCCACGACGCGGGCCAGGGGGTCGTGGTCGACGCCCGCTACACCGGAACCTTCAAAGCGACCGGCAGGAAACTCGACGCGCAGGCCTGCCACGTCTGGAAAATAAGCGGCGGCAAGATCACGAGCTTCCAGCAGTACATGGACACCGCTCAGCTGCAGGACGTCGAGGGCGTCCGCTGACCCCGCGGGCGCGCAGCGGCCGGTCCTCCAGCGCGTTGACGTGGAACACGAACAGCCCGTGCGGCCGGACCAGCCGCCCCACCTCCGCGAACACCTCCCGGGTCACGCCGTCCGGGAACATGTGCAGGGCGACGTTGGACATGACCGCATCGAAACTCCCGTCGGGAAACGAAAGCCGCCGGGCCCGCCCCCGAACCGGTCCCTGTTCGCGGCCGGCCTGAGCCTACACCGCGGCCAGGAAGGCCAGCACTCGCTGCAGCAGCAGCGCGGTGGCCGCCGCGTCGTAGGACGGCAGCGAGCTGTCGGCGAAGTAGTGCTGATCGCCGGGGTAGAGGAACAGCTCGGCGTCCTTGGCCTGCTCGACGAGCTCACGGGCGGCGTCGATGTCGCCCTCGCCGACGAAGATCGGGTCGGCGTCCATGCCGTGCACCTGCGCCGGTACCCCTTCGGGCCAGCCCGGGCCGAACGCCGAGACCGGCACGCAGGAGTAGAACAGCAGCGCGCCCCGCGCCCCCGGCCGGGTCTGGGCCAGCATCTGGGCCGGCAGCACGCCGAGCGAGAAGCCCGCGTAGACCAGCCCGTCGGGCAGCCCCTCGACGGCCCGGACGCCGCGCCCGATGATCTCGTCGGGGAAGCCGAGCTGCTGGGCGTACCCCATCCCCTCTTCTAGCGAGCCGAACGTCCGTCCCTCGAACAGGTCAGGCGTGTGCACGGTGTGCCCGGCCCGGCGCAGCCCGTCGGCGATCGCGACCACGCCCGGCGTCAGTCCCTGCGAGTGGTGGAAGAGCACGACCTCGGCCATCTCAACGCTCCCTTCGGCATGTTCCGGTAAGCCATCCCCGGCACCATACCCACCGTTGCGGACGATCGACGTCCGGATTATGACCAGCCAGCCCGGCGACCGTAACGCCCCGCCCGTTCGGTCAAAAGATCTTCTTTATGCCGAACGGTCCGTGGTCTCACCCGGCCCCAGCCCCTCGCTCCGCCCGGCGGCCGGGCGGTCGCCTCACGCGGACGGGGAGTCGTAGGTGAACGTGTCGCCTGAGTTGACCGCCGAGGTGCCGGACGGCGTGGTGACGGTGATGCTCACCGTGCCCTGGCCGGGCGGGCTGAAGACGATGATCTCGGTGGCGCTGTCGGACGTGATGGCGGCCGCGGTGCCGCCGAAGCTGACGCTGGTCGCGCCGGCGAGGTTGCTGCCCACGATGGTGACCTCGGTCTTGCCCGAGGTGGGGCCGCTGTTCGGCCGGACGCCGGTGACCGACGGGGGCGGGGTGAGGTAGGTGAACGTGACGGCCGCCGACGTGCCGGCGGCAGTGGTGACGGTGACGCTCACCGCGCCGGTGGCGTCCGCCGCCGGGCTGGTCACGGTGATCTTGGTGGCGCTATCCGACGAGATGGTGGCGGCCGTGCTGCCGAAGTGGACGGCGGTGGCGCCGGCCAGGCCGGTGCCGCTGATGGTGACCGTGGTCCCGCCGGTCTCTGGGCCGCTGCTCGGGCTGACGCCGCTGACCGCCGGGGGCGCGGCGACGTAAGTGAACGTGCCGGCCGAGTGGCCGTGCGGGGTGGTGACGGTGACGCTGACCGCGCCGGTGCCGGGCGGGCTGGTCACGGTGATCTTGGTGGCGCTGTCCGCCTTGATGGTCCCGCCCGCGCTGCCGAAGCTGACGCCGGTGGCGCCGGCCAGGCCGGTGCCGCTGATGGTGACCGTGGTCCCGCCCGCGGTGCTGCCGCTGCTCGGTGCGATGCCGGTGACCGCGGGCGGCGCCGGAGCTGACGACGATGACGAAGACGAAGCCGATGAAGACGCCGACGCCGACGAAGACGCCGAAGCCGAGGCCGACGATTTGGCGGTGGCCGAGGCGGCAGGCGAGGTCGGGGCGATCGGCCCGGAGGATGCGGGGGACGGCTGCAGCGAGAGCGTCCCCGCCGGCGTGGGATCGGTGAAGGCGCTCGGCTTGCTCAGGCTGGCGGCGGCCAGCGCCGTGCCCGCCGCCGCGGCCACGATCACCACCGAGGCCGCGATCGCGGTCTTGATCATCCGGGTCCGCCGCCGCAGCCGGATCCGCTCGACGGCGCTGCCCTCTTCGGCCGGCGGCCTGCGGGACGGCCACAGGGCGGCCAGCAGCAGGGCCGCCTCGCCCAGGTGCGACCGGCCGCGTTGCTCCCAGTCGGGACCGTAGGCGCCGGCCGCCAGCACCCGCAGGGCGGCCACGAAGGCGTTGCCGTCGGCCGGGCGGTCGGCGGGGTTCTTGGCCATGCCGGCGGCGATCAGCGGCCGCAGCGCCTCGGGCACCGCCTCCAGCGGCACCGGCTGAGAAAGATGCTGGCGGAGCAGCGCTTCGACGGTATCGCCGCGGAACGGCGGCTGGCCGGCCAGGCACTCGAAGCAGGTGGCGGTGGCCGCGTAGACGTCGGCGGCCGGGCTGGCCGGGGCGCCGGTAAACTGCTCCGGGGGCGCGTAGTGCACGGTGCCCGCGGGCATCGGGCGGTCACCGGACCGGGCCGCGATGCCGAAGTCGGTGAGCTTGCTGGCCCCGTCCGCGTCGACCAGTACGTTCTCCGGCTTGTAGTCCCGGTGCACCACGCCGCGCTGGTGGGCCGCGGCCAGGCCGAGCAGCGAGCCCTGCAGCACCACCAGCGCCGCCTCCGGCGTGGTGGCGCCCTGGTGCTTCAGGATGTCGCGCAGCGAGACGCCGTCGACGAGTTCCATGACGATCGCGGCGCCGTCGGCCGCCTCCACGTACTCATACAGCCGGACCACGTGCGGGTCCTCCAGCGAGCCCAGCACGGCCGCTTCGGCCCGGAACATCTCGGTGAACTCGGGATCAGACAGCAGGTTCCGGCGCAGGTACTTGATCGCCACCGGCGTGCCGGTAGCGTCGTGCCTGGCCAGCATGACCTGGCCGAAGCCGCCCGAGCCGAGGGCCTTCAGCCTGGTGTATCCCGGCACTTCCCACTCGGCCATGCCGGCCCGCCCCCTTCCACGGCTTCGGCCCCGCTCGCACGACCCGCGATCGTGCCCCTTCGGGTAGGCGGAGGACGCGATCGGCGTCCAGATACATACCCACGCACACCCGGATGGAATATCGCCGCGCCGCAGTTGTTGAGATGTATGCAAACGCATATATCTCAGATTCGGTTCGCCTCCGCCTGACGGGGGCGCGGGAGGCAGGAACATGCAGTTCGGGATCTTCTCGGTCAGCGACATCACCCGGGACCCGGTCTCGGGCGAGACGCCGAGCGAGGCGGAGCGGATCGACGCGATCGTGCAGATCGCGCAGAAGACCGAGGAGGTCGGGCTGGACGTGTTCGCGATCGGCGAGCACCACAACCCGCCGTTCTTCTCCGCCGCGCCGACCACGCTGCTGGCCTACATCGCGGCGACCACCAGCAAGCTGATCGTGACCACGTCGACCACGCTCATCACGACGAACGACCCGGTGCGCATCGCCGAGGAGTACGCGATGCTGCAGCACCTGTCCAAGGGCCGGATGGACCTGATGCTGGGCCGCGGCAACACCGCCCCGGTCTACCCCTGGTTCGGCCAGGACATCAGGCAGAGCCTGCCGCTGGCCCTGGAGAACTACAACCTGCTGCACCGGCTGTGGCGCGAGGACGTGGTGGACTTCGCCGGCAAGTACCGCACGCCGCTGCAGGGCTTCACCTCGATCCCGCGGCCGCTGGACGACGTGCCGCCGTTCGTGTGGCACGGCTCGATCCGCACGCCGGAGATCGCCGAGCAGGCCGCGTACTACGGCGACGGCTTCTTCGCCAACAACATCTTCTGGCCCAAGGAGCACTACATGCGGCTGATCGAGTTCTACCGGCAGCGCTTCGCTCACTACGGCCACGGCAGCAAGCAGCAGGCCATCGTCGGCCTGGGCGGCCAGGCCTACATTGCCCGGCGGTCCCAGGACGCGATCAGCCAGTTCCGGCCCTACTTCAACGAGGCCCCGGTCTACGGCCACGGCCCGTCGCTGGAGGACTTCGCCAGCATGACCCCGCTCAGCGTGGGCAGCCCGCAGGAGGTCATCGACAAGACCCTGACCTTCCGCGAGCACTTCGGCGACTACCAGCGCCAGCTGTTCCTGATGGACCACGCCGGCCTGCCGCTGAAGACCGTGCTGGACCAGCTTGACCTGCTCGGCGAGGAGGTCGTGCCCGTGCTGCGGAAGGAGATCGCGGCCCGGCAGGATCCGGAGACCCCCGAGGCGCCCACCCACGCCAGCCTGGTCCGGGCCAAGTACGGCGCCGCGGCGCCGCGCCAGCCGCGGCCCAACGCGAACCGCGGCGACAACGTCACCGGCGCCTCGCCCTACACCGACACGAACCCGGACGTGGCGGCCGAGTACCCGGAGCTGTGATGCCCGCCGTGATGCCCGACGGCCGGCACCTGCCCAACGACGCCTGGGAGGCGCTGCTGTCCGCGCACGCGGTGCTGATGAAGCAGTTCGCCGCCGAGGACATCTGGGAGGGTGTGTCCATGCGGGAGTACGACGTGCTGTACACCCTGTCCAAGTGCCACGCGCCGATCCGCGTCAGCGAGCTGAACCGGCACGTGCTGCTCAGCCAGCCGGCCCTGTCCCGCCTGGTGGACCGGCTGGCCGAGCGCGGCCTGGTCGGGCGCCAGCCCGACCCCGCCGACGGGCGCAGCGTGCTGCTGTCGCTCACCGACGCGGGCCGGGCCGTGCAGCGCCAGGTCGGGCGCAGGCACGCCCGCAGCGTGGCCCGGGCCATGACCGCCGGCCTTGACCCCGCCGAACTGCGCCAGCTCGAGGCGGCCTGCCTCAAGCTGGCCAGGACAGAACCGAACCAGGAGAGTAGTCCATGACCAGCCCGCAGACCTTCCGGCTCGCGGTGGTCAGCGCCGGAACCGGGGATCCGTCCTCGACCAGGCTGCTGGCCGACCGCACCGCCGAACGCGCCGCCGCCCTCGCGGCCGGCCACGGGCACACGGTGCCGGTCAGCGTCATCGACCTGCGCGAGATCGCCGCCGACATCTCCGCCGCGCTGGTCTCCCAGCTGGTCACGCCCAAGCTGCAGCAGGCCATCACGGCCCTGGGCCAGGCCGACGGCATCATCGCCGCCGCCCCGGTCTACCAGGCCGGGCCCAGCGGCCTGTTCACCTCGTTCTTCAACGTGCTGGACAACGACCTGCTGATCGCCAAGCCGGTCGTGCTGGCCGCCACGGCCGGCACCGCCCGGCACGCCCTGGTCGCCGACGACGCGATGCGCCCCCTGTTCGCCTACCTGCGCACCATGACGGTGCCGACCTCGCTGTTCGCCGCCCCGGAGGACTGGAGTGACCCGGCCCTGGCCCGGCGCATCGACCGGGCCGCGCGCGAGCTCGTGCTGCTGATGGAGAGCGGCTTCGCCCGCCAGATCAAGGACGAGGCCTGGGAGAGCTACCAGCACTCCTACGGCAGCGCGGGCGGTACCGAGCTGTCCATCGATCTCGACACCGACCTCATGCGGCTCGCGACCGGCGGCCCTGCCAGCTGACCGGGCCAGCTGACCGGGCCGGCTAACCAGGGCCAGCTAACCAGGGCCAGCTGACCAGGGCCAGCTGACCGGGGCAGCTAACCCGGGCCCGGCATGTCGGACCTCAGCAGCAAAGTTGCCGCGGTAATCGGGTTCACAGCGAAAAATGTGCCGGCCGGATACTGACCGTGAGAGCGAAAATACATAAGATAGCGCTCAATACATCTCATGCGGTGTGCCGAGGGCGATCTACCTCAAATGCCAGCTGGTCTCAGCTGTCACGGGCGTACCGTACCGCGCGGGCGTCCGGGCCGCCCGCGCTCCCGCAGGGCGGCCCGGATTTGGTCAGCACGACCCGGCTGCGGTCAGGCCCGGGCCGGGGCGGCGGGCACATGCTAGGGGAGGTCTCGTGGCCGGCGGTGATTCCAAGCGGCGCGCGCTGCGGCGCGAGACGTCTTCATTAATTTCCGGCCGCAACGGCCGGCCGCGGTCGGCCCCGGGACGGCCGCTGACCATCCGGGTCCAGCGCGAAGCGGGACACGCGCTGGTCACCGTGGCCGGCGAGATCGACATCGCCACCGTGGCCCAGCTGGAGGAGCAGCTGTCGGCCCTGGCCGGCAGCGGGCGGCCCCTGGTGGCCGACCTGGGCCAGGTCAGCTTCATCGACGCCGCAGGCCTGCGGGCCCTGGGCCGCGCGGCCAAGCAGGCCGCCGCGCACAGCACCAGGATGCACGTGGTCTGCGGCCGCCCCCAGATCCTGCGCCTGTTCGAGCTGACCGGCCTCGATGACCGGGTCTCGGTGACGCGCACCCTGGCCGGCGCCCTCGAGTCCCTGCACCAGGACCCGGGCCCCCGCTAACGCCGCTTAGGCCGAACGGGCCGTGCTGCTGCGTCCCGATTAGATCCGTGCCCCGCTGCGGAGAGCGGGCGCCTCCTCGGCCGTTCCGTCCGTGATCGCCTCGTCCGTGATGGCCCCGTCCGTGATCGCCTCGTCCGTGATGGCCCCGTCCGGTGGCGGTGCGGTCGCGTGGCTGGCCCGGCGGTCGACCCGGTTCAGGGCGGGCAGGGCCGCGATGCCGCAGATCACGGTGGGCAGGCCGCCGATGACCAGTGACCACCGGGCGCCGAAGGCCTGCCCGGCCCAGCCGACGATCGGCCCGCCGATGGGCGTCGAGCCCAGCCAGGCCAGCGCCCACAGCGCCATCACCCGGCCGCGCATGGTCGGCTTGGCCGCGAGCTGCAAGGTGGTCTTGGCCAGGGCGTTGAAGGTGATGCTGCCGTACCCGACGAAGACCATGGCCACCAGTTCCAGGGTCAGGGTCGGCGCGGCCGCCGCGGCCAGGATGGCGATGCCCCAGCCGATGGCGGCCAGGCACAGGGCGCGGGCCCGGGGCCGGGCCCGCCCGGCCGAGATGAGCCCGCCGACCACCGCGCCCGCCCCCATGACCGAGGCCATCACGCCGTAGGTGGCGGCGCCGCCGCCGAAGGCCTGGCTGGCCATCAGCGGCAAGGTGACCTGGAACTCCCAGGCCAGCGTGCCGATGACCGCGATCATCAGCAGCGGGACGAGCAGTTCGGGCTGCGAGCGTACGTAGCGCAGCCCGTTGCGGACCTGCCGCTTGTTCCTGGCCACCCGGGCGGCCGGGAACAGCTCACCGCGGCGCATGGCCGCCAGCGAGATCAGCACCGCCGCGAACGACAGCGCGTTGCAGCCGAAGCACCAGGCCAGCCCGATGGCCGCGGCGATCACCCCGCCCGCCGCGGCGCCGAACACCCGGGCCATGTTCATGGCCACCGAGTTGAGCGTCACCGCGTTGGGCAGGTCCTCGGCCGAGACCATCTCGGAGATGAAGCTCTGCCGGGCCGGGTTGTCGAAGACGTTCACGAAGCCGAGCGCCAGCGCCAGCAGGTAGATGATCCACAGCCGGATGCTGTGCGTGGCGATCAGGACGGCGAAGGCCGCGGCCAGCAGCCCCGCCAGCGTCTGGGTGACGTACAGCACCCGCCGCTTGTCCAGCCGGTCCGCGAACACCCCGCCGATCGGCCCGAACACGAACATCGGCAGGAACCGGGCCGCGGTGGCCAGGCCCAGCTGGGTGCCGCTGTGGGTAACGTCCAGGACCAGGAACGACTGGGCCACGGTCTGCATCCAGGTTCCGGCCACCGAGATCAGCTGGCCGAAGAAGAACAGCCGGTAGTTGCGGGTCCGCAGCGACGAGATCATCTGCCCGGGCCGCAGCCTGAGCCGCCGGGCCGCCATGGGGAGGTGCACGAGTTCCTGTCCGTCAGATTACTTGCTCTTCGGCAAATATATCTCATGAGCTCGGCTAAGGACGCGGCACCAGCTCCTCGTCTCGATCGCCGGCCGGCGGCATGCTGGCGCTCCATTTCTCCTCGATCCGGCCCTGAATTAAGCGGTTGGGCCGCGGCGCAGGCCCGGCCTATACTTGAGGGCATGAGGATCAGCCTGATCTGCGCCGCCGCGCGAGCTATCTGCTCGCCGGTTGCCGCCGCCTGACCTCATCTCCCTCACCCCGGCGACCGGGAACGGATCGCCGGGCGTGACCTGGCCCTGCCGCCGTCGCCGTACCCGCGATCCCTTTCTGGTCTCACGCCTGCAGAAAGGATCCGCGTCATGGACGTGACCCAGACCATCCGTACCTTCCTCGACTTCTTCACTGAACGCGGCCATCAGGTGCTGCCGGGCAGCTCGCTGGTGCCGCCCGGCGGCGGCCCGGTGCTGTTCACCACGGCGGGCATGCACCCGCTGATCCCCTACCTGGAGGGCCTGCCGCATCCGCAGGGCCGGCGGCTGGCCGGCGTGCAGCGCTGCCTGCGCACCACCGACCTGGACGAGGTCGGGGACTACCGCCACCTGACCACCTTCCAGATGCTCGGCTCCTGGTCGCTGGGCGACTACGACGGACCGCAGAGCCTGCGCTGGGGCTACCAGCTGACCACCGAAGGGTTCGGCCTGCGCCCGGACCGCCTGCACGCCACCGTGTTCGGCGGTGATGACCAGGTCGGCCGCGATACCGGGGCGGAGCGCACCTGGTCCGAGCTCGGCGTGCCGGTCGAGCTGACCACGGCAGACAACTGGTGGTCCAACGGCCCGACCGGTCCCTGCGGCCCGGACTCGGAGCTGTTCGTCTGGGCCGGCGACGGGCCGCCGCAGGGCACTCCGGTCACCGACGAGCGCTGGATGGAGCTGTGGAACCACGTCATGCTGAGGTACCGGCGGCACTCCGGCGGCCGCCTGGAGCCGCTGCCGCAGCGCAGCGTGGACACCGGCATGGGCCTGGAGCGGCTGCTGATGGTTTTGCAGGGCCGGCCCTCGGTGTTCGACTGTGACGTCTTCCGGCCCTGGATGAGCGTGCTGCCCGGCCTGTGGCCGCTGGACCAGCACTCGATGCGCCTGGTCACCGACCACCTGCGGTCCGCCGTGGCGGTCATCGGCGATGGCGTCCGGCCGTCCAACACCGGCCGCGGTTACGTATTGCGGCGGCTGCTGCGCCGCGCGCTGGCCGTCCTCTGGCGGGATGACAGCACCAGGACGCTGACCGATCTCCCGCTCACCCTGGTCGAGCACACCCTGGACCAGTTCGGCCAGGACGCGAGCCCGGAGCCCATCCTCCGGGTGGTCGCGGACGAGCAGTGGCGGTTCGCCGACCTGCTGACCCGCGGGCGCAAGGTGCTGACCCAGTTCGGCCCGGATCACCAGCTGACCGCGGCGGACCTGGCCTACCTGCACGAGACGCACGGCCTGCCGCCCGAGCTGGTCAGCGAGCTGCTGTCCTAGGCTCCAGGCCGCGGACCAGGTCGATGGCCCGGCCCAGATTGTCCAGGCGGCCCGCCAGGGTGTCCCCGGCCGGGTACAGGCGCACGGTGTCGACCCCGGCGTCCCGCCAGGCCCGCAGCCGGTCGCGCACCATGTCCTCGGTGCCGATCAGCGTGGTGGCCAGCACCATCTCGTCGGTGACCAGGCCGGCCGCCCCGTCGCGATCGCCGGCCTGCCAGCGCTCGCGCACCGCCGCCGCGACCTCGGCCCAGCCCTGGCGGCTGTAGGCGTCGTTGTAGAAGTTGCTGCTGGCCGAGCCCATCCCGCCCAGCGAGAAGGCCAGTTCCTGCTTCCGGCTGGCCAGCACGCCGGCCAGGTCGGCCTCGCCGACCAGGTTGACCTCGGCGCCCTGGCAGATGTCCAGGTCGGCCCGGGTCCGGCCGGCCCGGGCCAGCCCGGCGTCGAGGTGGCGGAAGTAGGCGTCGGCGCCCTCGGGCACGAAGCTGGTGCCGAGCCAGCCGTCGGCCATCTCGCCGGTCAGCTCCAGCATCCGCGGCGACAGCGTGGCCAGGTAGACCGGCACGCCGACCGGCGGCAGGCTGACCCGCATCGGCCGGGCCTCGCCGCCGGGCCACGGGATGCGGTACTGGCTCCCGGCGAAGGACAGCTTCTCGCCGGTGAAAACGCTCCGCACGATCTGCACGGTCTCGCGCATCCGGGCCAGCGGATGGGCGAACGGTACGCCGTGCAGGCCCTCCACGACCTGCGGCCCGGATACGCCCAGCCCGAGCAGGAACCGGCCGCCGGACAGGTGAGCCAGGGTCATCGCGGTCTGCGCGATGAGGACCGGCGACCGGGTGCCGACCTGGATGATCCCCGAGCCGAGCAGCATGGTGCCGGTCCGGGCCGCCAGGTACCCGAGCAGCGAGGGCGCGTCGCTGCCCCACGCCTCGGCGACCCAGCAGATGTCCAGGCCGAGTTTCTCGGCCTCGGTGACGAACCCGGTGAGCTCCGCCCAGTCCCCGGCCGAGCCCTCGACGGTCGTCGCGGTCCGCATCAGGGCGCGGCCTCGGCCATCTCCTTGATCGTGGCCAGGTTGTGCCTGAAGCCGGTTTCCCATTCGCGGAGCCGCACGAAGACGATCTTCTGCTCCTTGTCCGGCATCGCGTCGATGGCCAGGCTCAGGCCGGACCGGCCCGGCCCCAGCTGGGCCCACTGCTCGAGCAGCGTGCCCGTCCTGGCCGGCGTCAGCGTGAACCGCCAGGTCGCCCATTGATGGCCGGCCTCGCCCACCGCCCAGCTGAACCGCCGCGGCGCGTCGTACTCGGTGATGACGCTGACCGTCTCCCACTGCCCCAGGTACTGGTTGGCGTTGCGGCCCCGGAACCGGTGCCCGACGGCCGGGCTGCTGACCTCGTCCAGCCACTCCACCTCGCGCAGCTCGTCGCTCAGCCGCGGCATCAGGAAGATGTCGCTCACCAGGCGCCACACCCGCTCCGGCGGAGCCTCGATGTGGGCCTGCACCGCCACGGTGGGGTGGTCCGCGTAAACCTGTCCCGTCCATTCCATGACGACCAGCTTCGGTTCGCCCGCCGCCGCGGTCAAGCCAGCCCCCAGATCCCGGCCTGACGCGCTACGAGCCCGGGTTCCTGTCGTCAGCCTGCGTCCCGTCCTGGTCGCAAACAACACCGATGGACCATCGCGGTGGCTATAACGACACCGATGGTCCATCGGTGTTCCTGGATCCGGGTCGGCCCAGCGAGATCGGTCAGGTCCTGGCGTAGTTGCTGGCGCCGTACCAGTCGACGACCACCACTGGCTCGTCGCCCACGACCCAGGCGTCGTGGCCCTGCGGCAGGGCGGTCACGTCGCCCGGCCGGGCGTCGAACTCCGAGCCGTCGGCCATGACCACGTGCAGGGTGCCCTGCACGTGGTACTGGAAGTGCGGCGCCTCGCACAGCTCGGTGCCGGCCAGCGGCTTGACGTGATCCGACCAGCGCCAGCCGGGCTGCAGGGTGAGCCGGCCGATCTCGGCGCCGCCGATCTGCAGCAGGTCCAGGGCGCCGCGCTCGAAACCGCGGGTCTCGTCGGGGGCGGCAAAGCTCTTCTGCTCGGCGGTAGCGGTCATGGGATGTCTCCTCTAACTGTGATAGCCATTCGGCAGGTACAGCTCCCAGCCTGGTCAAGACCGGTTGCAGCTGCCTTGCAGCGGACCAGGGCATGGCGGCCCAGGTCCGGCTGCGGTTTGATTACCTGCATGAAGTCGCTCGCGATCCGCGTGCTCAGCGACTTCGGCGTGGACGGGATCGACCCGCAGGCGCTGGGCAGCCGCAAGGGCCGGATGGCGCTGTGCGTGCTGGCGCTGGCCGAAGGCCAGGCGGTTCCGGCCGACGTGCTGGTCGACACGCTGTGGGGTGACACCCCGCCCGCCCGGCCCGAGGACCAGCTGGCGGTGCTGATGAGCCGGCTCCGCTCGGTCCTGGGCCGGGAGCGGATCTCCCATCGTGACCGCGGCTACCTGCTGACCTGCGACTGGCTGGACGCCTCGGAACTGGCCGCGCTTACCGGGGAGATGGAACGCCGCCAGCGGGCGGGGAACGTGCTGGGCGCGGCGGCCGCCGCCCGGGTCGCGCTGTCCCTGCTGCGCGATTACGGGCCCCCCGCCGTCCCGGGGGAGTGGGCGCAGCTCAGGCTGGCCGAACTGGACCGCCGGTCCGGCCGGGCCCGGCGGCTGGCCGCCGCGGCCCTGTTCGAGGCCGGGGACTGGATGGCGGCCGTTGACGCCGCCCTCGCCGCGGTGGACTCCGACGGCTACGACGAGGCCTCGCTGCGGATCCTGCTGCGTGCCTACGTCGCGGGCGGCCGGGTGGCCGCCGCCCTGGCCGCCTACGCCCAGGCGCGGGACCGGCTGGCCAGCGACCTGGGCACCGATCCGTCGCCCGAGACGATCGCCCTGTACACCGCCATCTTGCGCGGCGAGCTGCCCGCGCCGCCGCCGGTGCCCGACCGGGCCGCGACCGGGCTGGTCGGCCGCGACGAGGAACTGGCCTACCTGGACACGATGGCCCTGCGCACCCGTGACGGCGGCACCGAGATCGTCGTCGTCGACGGCGAGGCCGGCATCGGGAAGACCGCCTTGCTGCGCGCCTGGGCGGCCCAGCGGACCGCGGCGGGTGACATCGTGCTGCTGGCCTCCTGCGGCCAGCTGGACCGGGCCATGCCGCTTGACGCGCTGCTCAGTTCGCTCGCCGCCCTGCTGCGGCGGCTCGGTCCCGGCGCGGCCGCGGACCTGCTCGGCCCGGACGCGCCGACCCTGTCGCCCCTGCTCGGCCCGCTGGCCGAGCCAAGACCAACCCAGCGGCCGGAGCCGATCCTGGCCGACGGCATGCTCGGCCCGGCGGTCCTGTACGCGGCGCTGGTCCGGGTCCTCGGCCGCCTGGCCAGGCGGGGCCCACTGGTCCTGCTGATCGATGACGCGCACCTGGCCGGGCGGGCCCTGGCCAACTGGCTGAGCTTCGCGGGGCGGGAGAACCTCCCGGCGACGGTCGCCGCGGCGGTCAGGTCGGGCGAGGGACCGCCGTTGCCGGCCACCTCCTTCGTGCATCTGGACCTGCTCGGGCGCGAGGCCGCCGAGCAGCTCGTCGGGCCGGCCCGGGCCCGGGAGCTGTACGAGCGGTCCAAGGGCCACCCGCTGTTCCTCACCGAACTAGCCCGCCACGGCGCTCGCGCCGAGCTGCCCGCCTCGCTGGTCGAATCGGTGTCCGCGCGCTGTGACGAGCTGGGCCCGGCCGGAGCCTTGCTCCGCGCGGCCGCGGTGATCGGCCCGGAGCTGGACATCGAGCTGCTCGCCGCCCTGCTCGGCCGGCCCGCGGTCGACCTGCTCGACGACGCCGAACGGGCCGCGGGCCAGCAATTGCTGGTCACCGACGGCGGGGCGTTCTGGTTCCGGCACGAGCTGGTGCGCGAGGCGCTGGCCGCCAGCGCCACGCCCAGCCGGGCCGCGCTGCTGCACCGCCAGGCCGGCCGGGTACTGGCCCGGCAGCCGCACGCCGACCCGGCCATGGTGGCCCATCACGCCCGCCTGGGCGGCGACCTGGCGCTGGCCTCCCGGTCGCTGCGCACCGCCGCCGTCAGCGCCGCCGAGCGCTTCGACCACGCGGCCGCCGAAGCCCTGCTCGACGACGCGCTGACCCTGAACCCCGACCAGGAGGGGTGGCTCGAGCGGGCCCGGGTCCGGACCCGCCGGGGTCGTTACGCCGAGGCGCTGCGGGACGTGGAGCGGGCCGCGGCCGCGGGCGCGGCCGCCCTGGAGGTCGGCGCCTGGGCTTGCTACTTCGACCGGCGGTTCGCCCAGGCCGCCCAGTTCGCCGCGGACGGCGCGCTGGCCGCGGCCGATCCCGTCATCAAGTCCCGCTGCCTGGCCGTCGGCGGCCGGACCCGGCACGCGGCCGGTGACCTGGGCCGGGCCGAGCTGCTGCTCGGCGAGGCCTTCTCGCTGGCCGAGGGGCCCGACCGGGTGACCGCCGCGGCCTGGCTCGGCGTGCTGCGCGCCCACCAGAGCAAGACCGAAGAAGCCCTGGACCTGCTGCGCCCGGCGGCCCGGGCCGCCGAAGGGGTGGCGCATACCGCCGCCACCTTGCACGCGCTGCTGTTCACCGGGCACGCGCACGCCCTGGCCGGCCGGCCAGGACCCGCCCTGGACGCCTTCGCCCGCTACACCGCCGAGGTCGACCGCCGCCAGGTGCCGCGGTTCGGCGGCCGGGCGGTGAACTTCGCCGGCTGGGTCCTGCGCAACCTCGGTGCGGTCGAAAACGCCCGTGATCACCATCTCCAGGCGCTGGAGCTGGGACGGAGCCAGGGCACGGCGGAGGTCACCATCGCCGCGCTGGAAGACCTGGCCGAACAAGCCGTGGAGGCCGCCGATCCGGACGCCGCCCGGGCCCGGCTGGCCGAGGCGCAGGCCCTGCTGACCGGCGACCTGGTCTTCGGCTGGCGGCTCGAGCTCAAGCATCAGCTGATCACCGCCCGGCTGGCCCTGCTCCGGGGCGACCCAGAATCCGCCCTGGCCGCGGCCGCCGATCTCCAGGCCCGCGCCGCCGCCCTCGGCGTGCCGCGCTACGACAGCGTGGCCCGCGTCCTGGCGCACCGCGCCCGCCGGGCTCTCGGCCTGCCCGCCGACCCCGAGACGGTCGCCGCATCCCTCGGCCTGGTCACCAGGTCAGTCGCGATCGAGGCCTGGTGGTGGGCCGGCGAGACGGCCGCCGACTTCGGGATCTCCGGCTGGCTGGACGACGCCGCCGACCAGGCCGAGCGGCTGGCCCGTCAGGCCGGCGACCACGGCGACGTGCTGCGCCGGACGGCCGGCCAGCGCCTGAACGCGTGGCGAGCCCGGATCGGATAACGGCGCCCGAGCTCAGCGCGCGGTCAGCACCAGCATCGAGATCACCAGCGGGCCGGCGCCCGCCACGGCCGACTCCGCGGCGCGCCGCAGCTCGGCCCGCCGGGCCGCGGGCAGGGCGCCCACGAACGGGGCCACGTGGGCCATGCCCAGCCGCCACGCGGCCAGCTGGGCCGGGGTGGACCGGCCGGTATCCACGGTTACCGTCCGCAGCCGCACGTCGGCGAAGCCAGCCGCGGTGCACGCCCCGCCGAGCCCGGCCGGGTCGCTGGCCCTCGGCTCCGTGTCCTGCTTGAACGTCAGGTACCACGGCGGGGGCACATAGCCGAACGAGCCCAGCACGCCGTCCACGGCCGCCTTGGCCGGGTGATTCCAGCCCGGCGCGAACGATCCGGCGGCCAGCCGCGCGCCCACCCGCCGCGCCTCGCGCAGGCCCGCGGTCAGGTCGGGCAGGTGGCCCAGGCAGAACGCGGCCACCACCAGGTCGAAGCAGCCGTCGCGGAACGGCAGCGCGCCCGCGTCCGCGGCCACCGGGCGGCACCGCCTCGAGCCCCGGCCCCGGAGCAGCATCTCCACGGCCATGTCGGCCGCCACCACCGTCCCGGCCCCGGCGGCCAGCGCCGCCTGCCCGGCTACCCCGGTCCCGGCGCCCAGGTCAAGCACTCGTCCGCCGGCCGGCGGCCCGCCCGCGCCGGCCAGCAGGGCCCGGGCCAGCTCCGCGTAGACCGGCTCGGGACCCTCGGCCCACAGCCGCGCGGACGCCGCGTAGGCGGCCCGCACCTCCGCCGTCATTTCAGGTACGGAACGGCCCGGGCTGCCTGCCCCTCCCACCAGGCCAGCTCCTCGTCGTAGCCGCCCAGCGCCTTCTCCCAGCCGAACTGGACCAGCGCGCCCAGCAGGCACAGCGCCAGCTGGCGCTCCCACCAGGGTTCGGTGACAATCCCGCACTCCTCGAGCGCCTGCCGGTAGGCGGCGATCGAGTCCTGCTTGCCCTGCGGCAGCCGGCGGCAGTTGATGGCCAGGTACCAGGCCAGGTCGGACAGGGCGGCGCCCCGCCCCGGCTGCTCCCAGTCGAGCAGCACCGTCCGGCCCGCGTCGTCGGTGCCCAGGTTGTCGAGCTTCCAGTTGCTGTGCACGAACGTCTGCGGGGTGGCCGCCAGGGCCGCCACCAGCGGACCCGGGTCCCGGGCCAGCGGGGTGACGATCGCGGCGGCGGCCGGCGCTACCTCGGCCAGCCGCGGCCAGCCCTGGCCGACCAGCCGCGGCACCAGGTGCGCGGAGCCCACCGCCGCCTCCGCCACGGCCAGCCACGGCGACAGCTCCAGGTAGCGGTGCATGGCGGGCACCACCTCGCATTCGGCGCCGCACCCCCAGAACGCCGCGTGCAGCGCGGCCATGTGCCGCAGGAAACGCAGGTGCTGATCCAGGCCGATGGGCTCGTCGGTCGCCGGGACCAGCCACCGGCTCACGTCGCGCATCAGCAGCGCGCATCCGCCCGACGGCGCCGCGCCGTGCCCGTGCGCCCGCGCTACCCCGACGATCGGCTGGTTGATGCACGCGGGCAGCCGGGCCAAGATCCCGCGTTCCCAGGCCAGCAGCGGGGCCCCGGCCAGGCAGCCGGACGCCCGCATGGTCCAGTCCTCGGCCAGGTCCAGGTGCTTGAGCACGTAAGGCTGCCCGGCGATGACCACCCGCTCCAGCCGGGCTCCGGATTTCCCCGGCGCCTCGGCCAGCACCGTCCGCTCGGTCGCGCCCGCGAGCAGCTCGTCCAGGCCGGCCGGAGCCAACGCCGGGGCGTCACGCATCGGCCGCTTCCATCTCGGCCAGCAGCGACGCCGGCCACCGCCCGCCGCAGAACACGGTGTCGGCCACGATCTGGTCGTCGCGGACCGTGAGCCGGTGCATGTGATGGGCGGCGTGCGGCACCCCGTTCTCGGTCCAGCTGAGCGTGTACTCCACTACCTCGCCGCCCCCGTCCAGCGGGCACCGCCGCAGCTCGCCGAACTGGCCGGGGTCGGCGAACCAGCGGGCGTACTCGGCCCGGATCGCGTCCGGGCCCGACGCGTGCAGCCGCCAGTTCGGCACCGTGGCGTCCAGGGTCGCGTCGGCGCTCCACGCGTCGCAGGACGAGATGGTGGCGGTCGCGATGGCGGTCAGGAACCTGTCGATCGCCGCTACCTCTGACATGGCAGCCTCCTCCTCAGCTAGACCACCAGCGTCGGGCCCGCGCCTTGCAATCAGTTTGCAACGGACCGCCCGGCCCTGCCCAGCTGCGAGACTAGGGCACGTGGACCACGAGTCGCTGTCCCGCCTGGTGGCGGTGACCGGCCCGGCGGGCAGCAGCAACGGCGCGCTGGCCGCCGCCGCGGCCTACGCGCGGCAGGCGGCCGCGGGCTCGTGCGCGGTCATCCTGGTCGAGGGGGTCAGCGACCAGGCCGCGATCGAGTCGCTGGCCGTTCGCCGGGGCCGGGACCTGGGCCGCGAGGGCGTCTTCGTGGTGCCGATGGGCGGCGCGACCAACATCGGCCACTTCCTCGACCTGTTCGGCCCGCGCGGCCTGGGCGTGCGGCTGGCCGGCCTGTGCGACGAGGGGGAGGAGGCCGACTTCGGCCGCGGCCTGGCCCGGGCCGGCCTTGGTCCCGGCCAGACCCGTGCCGACCTGACCCGCGCCGACCTGGAGCGGCACGGCTTTTACGTGTGCGTGGCCGACCTGGAGGACGAGATGATCCGCGCCCTGGGCCCGGCCGCGGTCGAGCGGCTGATCGAGGGCCAGGGCGAGCTCGCCTCGTTCGTGCTCTTCGGCCGGCAGCCCGCGCAGCGCGGCCGGACCCCGCAGCAGCGGCTGCGGCGGTTCATCGGCACCCGCTCGGGCCGCAAGGTCCGCTACGGGCGGGTGCTGGCCGGGGCCCTCGACCTCACCCGGGTCCCGCGCCCGCTGGACCGGGTCCTGGCTCAGGTCTGACTTCGGCCGGGGCGGGCGAAATGCCTGGCGCCGAGCGGACATATGCATGATGTCGAAGGGAGCCGAACGTGCCAGGTCCGCCGCTAGCCGAATCCGAACAGCGCCGCCGCCGGTTCGAAGCGGTGTACGACGCGCATCGCCGCGCGATCCTCGGCTACGCCCTGCGCCGGACCGGCAGCGCCGACGATGCGGCCGACGTCATCGCCGAGACGTTCCTGACCGCCTGGCGGCGGCTGGACGACATCCCGCCGGATCCCGAGGCCCGGCTATGGCTGTACGGCGTGGCCCGGCGGGTCCTGGCCAACCACCACCGGGGCGAGCGGCGCCGGTCGGCCCTGGCCGACCGGCTGCGCTCCGACCTGGCCCTCGGCTACGACCCGCCGGCGGCCGACGGCGAGCAGGCCCTGATCGCCGGGGCCTTCCGCCGCCTGACCGACGCCGACCGGGAACTGCTCGCGCTGGCCGCCTGGGAGGGCCTCGACTACGGCCAGATCGCCCGGGTGCTCGGCTGCTCGCGCAACGCCGTGCGCATCCGCCTGTTCCGGGCGCGCAAGCGGTTCGCCGCCGAACTGGCCGCCGGCCCGGCCCGGTCCGCCCCGCCCGGCGTCCACATCACGCACGGAGGTCTGCTACGAACCCGGTCAGCCGGATCTGCCCCATCACCGATCCCGAGGCCGAGCGCCTCGTCCGCCCCGACACCTTCGCCGACCTGTCCGCCCAGATCACCGCCACGCCGCCCGTCGAAGCCGGCCTGCGCCTCGATACCCGTCAGTCGGCCTCCCCCGCCCCGGGCGGCCACCGCCGCCGACCCAGCCGGCTGCTGCGAGCTCCGCTGGCCGCGGCCCTGGCCCTCGCGCTGCTGGCCGCCGCCGCGCTCGTCGCTACCCACCTGCTCAGCCCCGGCCACCGGGCCACCTCCAGCCCCACCGCCAGCACCGATCCCACGGGTGGCAGCGCGCCCGCGCAGGTCCTGTCGTTCACCAGCTCGGCCGGCGACATCACCGTCATCGTGCGGGACCCGCTGGCCGATCCCAGCCGCTACCGGGCCGCGTTCGCCGCTCATCACCTGGATATCACCCTGAGCCTGGTCCCGGTCTCGCCCTCGCTCGTGGGCACCGTGGTCTACACCGGCCAGTCCGCGGGCAGTTCCGAGATCACCGCCATCACCGCCCGGGGCAAGTGCTACACCGGCGGCGGCGGCAGCGCGTGCCCGGTCGGCGTCCGCATCCCCATCGGCTTCGGAGGGC
This sequence comes from uncultured Actinomycetes bacterium, assembly GCA_963767565.1. Classification (GTDB taxonomy): domain Bacteria; phylum Actinomycetota; class Actinomycetes; order Streptosporangiales; family Streptosporangiaceae; genus Palsa-504. Next base: position 356,062 of record CAVYEG010000001.1, read on the forward strand.
AGGCCCAGCTGGTGTTCGGCCGTGCGGCCCGGCCCGGCGAGCGCTACGAGTCCACCGCCTCGCCCACGGCGCCCGGCGAGGTCATGCACGGCCTGACGTTCGTCGGCGACACCGTGGCGCAGGTGCTGGCCCTGCTGCGCCAGCGGGACGTCACCGTCCCCGACTTCAACTACGACGACCACGGCGACAACCGGAACGTGGCCTCGGTGCCGGGCACCTGGTACGTCTACGACGCCGACCCCTGGGCCCCGCAGCAGGTCATGCTCATGGTCGGCCCGGCCAGGACGCCGCCGGTCCAGGCCCCGCAGCCGGGCGGCGCCGTCCCGTCACCGACCGCCAGTGCCGCTGGATGATCTGCTCGCGCTAGGGCGCCAGCGCGAGCAGCCCGGCGGCCACCTCGGTCAGGTCGTCGCCGGCCACGTCGGGCGGGGCGAACGGGGCGCCGTACCCGCCGGACTTGCGGCTGACGAAGCCGGTGGTCAGCCCGGCCCGCTTGGCGCCGTGGCAGTCCCAGTCGTGCGCGGCCACCAGCGCCATCCGCTCCGGCGGCACGTCCAGCATCTCGGCCGCGTACCGGTAGACCACCCCGGCCGGCTTCCACCGGTACACCTCCCCGACGGTGATCACCCGGTCCACCAGGGATCCGAGCCCGGAACGGTTGACGAACGACGAGACCAGGTGGGCCGATCCGTTGCTCAGGCAGGCCACCCGCAGGCCGGCGTCGGTCAGGGCGGTGATCGCGGGCAGCGCGTCGGGGAAAGCCGGCAGCTCGGCGAACCCGTCCATGACGTGCGCCACCTGCTCGTCGCTGACCGTGTAGTGGGTCAGCGCCCGCAGCGCCGACTCCGCCACGTCGGTGAAGGCCACGAAGTCGCCGGTGGCCGACAGCGCCATGCCGTCCCGCAGCGTCCGGGTGTACCAGGCCTCGAGCATGTGCGGCGGCTGGCCGAGACCGGTGAGCCGCTCGCGCAGCGGCTCCAGCGACATCAGCGTCTCGATGACGTCGAAGGCGACGACCTCCGGGCGGCGGCTCATGACGGACCAAGATTCCGCAGCGCGTCTTCGATGGCGCGGTAGAAGGTCGGGTAGGCGTACGGCATGTTGCGCAGCGTGGCCAGCGGCACCTCGGCCCTGATGGCCACCTGCAGCGCGCTGAGCACCTCGCCCCCGTACGGGCCGGCCGACGTGGCGCCGACCAGCACATCCCGGTCGGCGTCCGCCACCACCTTGATGAACCCGTCGTTGCCGGCCTTATGGATCCAGCCCCGCGCGGAGTACGGCACCGGGGCCAGCCCGGTACGCACCCGCAGGCCCGCCGCCCGGGCCTGCTCCTCGGTCAGGCCGGCCTGGCCGACCTCCGGGTCGGTGAACGTGACCCGCGGCACCGCCTGGTAGTTGGCTGGCTCCCCGCCGGTGCCGAGGATGTCCCGCACCGCGATGTCGGCCTGGTACATGGACATGTGCGTGAACGCGCCCTTTCCGGTCACGTCGCCGATGGCCCACACGCCGTCCGCGGCGCGCATCCAGCCGTCGGTGGGGATGGCCCGTGCCGTCTCGTCCAGGCCCAGCGCAGCGACGCCCAGCGCGGCCAGGTTGACCCGGCGGCCGGTGGCGACCAGCAGCCGCTCGGCCATGTGCGCGCTGTGGCCCAGGTGGACAGTGAAGCGGGTGCCGTTGTAGCCGACCTGCTCGGCCGGGGCGCTGGTGCACACCGTGATGCCCTCGTGGCTGAAGATCCGCTCGATCAGCTCGCCGGCCTCGGGCTCCTCGAACGACAGCAGCCTCGGCAGCGCCTCGACTATGGTGACCGACGTGCCGAACCGGGCGAAGACCTGGGCGAACTCCGCGCCGATGGCCCCGCCGCCCAGCACGATCAGCGAGTCAGGCGCCTCCTTGGCCGCCACGATGTCCCGGTTCGTCCAGTACGGGGTGCCGTCCAGGCCGCCGACGGGCGGGATGGCCGGCTCGGTCCCGCTGTTGATCACGATGCCCTTACGGGCCCGGAACACCCGGGCGCCGTCGCCGGTGCGCACCGTCACCTCGCCGGGCGCTGTGATCGTGCCGTGCCCGCGGACCAGGTGGCCGCCCTTGCTGGCGAACCGGTCGGCGGCCACCTTGTCGTTCCAGTAGTCGGTGCCCTCCTCCCTGATCCGGGTGGCCACCGGCGACCAGTCGGGGGTGACGCTGGACGTCCCGGCCAGGCCGGGCACCCGCCTGGTCTCCGCGATCAGGTTTCCGGCGCGGATCATCATCTTGGAAGGAATGCAGCCGTAATAGGGGCATTCACCGCCGACCAGGCGAGCTTCGATTCCGGTTACCTGCAGCCCGCACTCGGCCAGCGTGCCGGCCGCATATTCGCCGCCGGGACCCAGGCCGATCACGATCACATCGGTAGGTTCTGGTTCGCCCATGCCGTGCTCCTGCCCTGTGCGGCTTCTCATCATGCGCCACTGTGCGCCTAACCACTGTGCGCCTAACCACTGGGCGCCTAACCACTGGGCGCCTAACCACTGGGCGTCAGAGCAGGCGAGCCGGGTATCCCGGACCGCCTATTTCCACGATTAAGTAAGCTCGGCACCTTATTGGGCACCAAACTTACATCAAGCATCCGGGCTATTGTCGCCGTCTTCCAAGTCAGAGATATCGAATTCAGGCTGGCCGTGGACGAACTCGTCGGGGTGCTCCAGATCATCGGCGGCGGGCAACAGGTCAGGATGCGCCCATAGGGCGTCCCGGCCGTCAACGCCGCGGGCCTCGGTCAGGCCCTTCCAGATGGCCGCCGCCTCGCGCAGCCGGCGCGGGCGCAGCTCGAGCCCGACCAGCGTGGCGAAGGTGACCTCGGCCGGCCCGCCGGTGGCCCGGCGCCGCCTGATCGCCTCGGCCAGGGCCTCGGCGTGGGTCAGGCGCGCCCCCGCCGCCGCGCTGACCACGGTCGCGACCCAGCCTTCGACCAGCGCCAGGGCGGTCTCCAGCCGGACCAGGGCGGCCTTCTGCGCGGGCGTGTCCTCCGGCCGGAACAGGCCTTCGCCGCCCAGCGCCTGTTGCAGCGCCTCGGGGTTGGTGATGTCGACGTCGGGGATCGCTTCCTGCAGCCGGGTCAGGTCGACGGTGATGCCGTTGGCGTACTGCTCGACCGCGCCGAGCAGGTGCCCGCGCAGCCAGGGCACGTGCGCGAACAGGCGGTGGTGCGCGGCCTCGCGCAGGGCCAGGAACAGCCGGACCTCGCCGGCGTCGACGGACAGCCCGCGGCCGAACTCGGCCACGCCGGCCGGCAGCAGCGCGGCCACGCCTTCCGGGCCGAGCGGCAGGCCGATGTCGGTGGAGCCGACCACCTCACGGGCCAGCTCGCCCACGGCGGTCCCGGTCTGGCTGCCGATCATGGCCCCGCCGATCTGGCGCATCATGCCCGCCAGCCCCTGCAGGCCGCCGAGGCCGCCCGCGCCGCCGCCCAGTGCCCCCAGGGCCTGGCGTATCTCTTCGGGGACGTCCTCGCCGAGCTGGGCCGGGTCGGCGTTGAACATGCCGCTCATCGCCTCGACGCCCTTGGCCGCGATGGGATCGCACAGCTTGGCCCAGACCGGGAAGGTCGCCTCGAGCCACTCCGACCGGCTCCAGGCCTCGATCTTGCGGACGCCGGAGGGGAACGCGACGGCCTCGTCCAGCCACAGGTCGGCCAGGCGGACGGCCTCGGTGATCTCCCGGCGCTGCGCGTCCAGGACGCTCGGGTCGCCCGCCGCCGCGATCGCGTGCCTGGCCACGTTCTTGGCCAGGTCCCAGTTAACCGGGCCGCCCCGCCAGGACAGCAGGTCGGCGAACTGGCGCAACGCATCGGCGAACTGCTGCGGATCGCCCATCGGCCCGAGCGGCCCGCCCGGGCCGCCCAGCGGGCCGCCGGGCCCGCCGGCGCCACCGGAACCTCCCTGGCCGCCCTGGTCGTCCGGCTTGTCGGGCAGGCCGAAGCCGAACGGCCGGTCAGCCATCGTTGGCTCTGAGGCAGGATGGAAGGGTCATGACCGTCACGTTATCTCGGGAGAAGCGCACTGTGACAAACGCCCGTCGCCCGGTTCGCCACGAGCGCATTGACAATCGCTCTCAGCCTATGCCCGTGGTGGCGGTTACTGGTGCGGCAGGCGGCATCGGACACGCCCTGACGGTCCGGCTCGCTGCGTCGCCGCGCGTGAAGAAGGTGGTCGCGATCGACGCCCGCCGGGGCGACATCGCGGGCGTGACCTGGCGGGTAGCCGACGTCCGCGATCCGGCGCTGGCCGGCCGGCTGGCCGGCGTGGACGTGGTGGTGCACGCCGACTTCGATCTGGCCCCCGAGGCCGACACCAGGCAGCGGCGCTCGTTCAACGTCCGCGGCGCCCAGACCGTGCTCACCTCGGCCGCGGCGGGCCGGGTCGGCCGGGTGATCCTGGTCACCAGCGCCATGGTGTACGGGGCCCGGCCCGACAACCCGGTGCCGCTGCCCGAGGACGCTCCGCTGGCCGCCGACGCGGACAGCAGCGTGGCCGGGGACCTGCTGGAGATCGAGCAGCTGGCCCGCCGCTCGCCCCGGGCCAACCCCGGCATGGCGGTGACCGTGGTCCGCCCCGCGGCCCTGGTCGGGGGCGGCCCCTATGCCGTGGATACGCTGGTCACCAGGCATTTCGAGGCGCCCAGGCTGCTCACCGTGAAGGGCTGCGCGCCGCGCTGGCAGTTCTGCCACGTCGACGACCTGACGTCGGCCCTGGAGTTCGCGATCGGCAGCGGCGTCGACGGCGCGTTCGCGGTCGGCTGCGACGGCTGGCTGGAACAGCCGGAGGTCGAGCAGATCAGCGGGCTGAAGAGCATCGAGCTGCCCGCCCGGCTGACCTTCGGCACCGCCCAGCGGCTGCACCGGCTGGGGGTCACCCCGGCGCCCGCGATGGACCTGCGGTACGTGGTCTACCCCTGGGTGGTGGACTGCGCCGCGCTGCGCGCGGCCGGCTGGCGCCCGCGGTTCGACAACGCCGCCGCGCTCCGCGTCCTGCTCGACCAGCGCCAGGGCCGCCACGCCGTGGCGGGCCGCCGCATCGCCCGCAAGGAAGCCACCATCACCGCCGCGGGCGCCACCGTCGCCGTGATCGGCACCGCCGCCATCGTCCGCCGCGCCCGCCGCCACCGCCGCATCGACCCCTGACCTGGCGCCCAACCGGAACGATGGACCATGGCTGGAGCTCTCGTGGAGTGGGGCTGCGCCGCCCCGCGGTGGCGGTCCTTCACGCTCGTGCCCGGGATGGGCTGGTTTCATGATCGCGGGCAGTTGTGGTCGCTATTTGGCTCGAACTGCCCGTGATCATGGAAGTGGCGCGGGCCCCGGGGCTGAGAGCGCGGCGCTGGGGCGGGAGCAACGACTGAGGTTCCAGGGCCTGGCCGCCAACCGGAACTATGGAACATCAAGCCGGCCCAACTGTCCATCGTGCCGGTCTGCTGCAGCCACGGTCCCGGCCAGAACGGCCAACGGCACCGGGACGATCTGGCGCAATAGGCCGCGATGCCGCCCGACTCGCCCGCTGCTCGCGCGCCTGCCTCGCGACCGGCCGCGGCCGGCCAGGTAACCTTGATCAGTGAGCACAGTGCGCCTGATCGCCATCCGCACGTCTGAGCTGTCGGTGGACGAAGTGCGGGCCGCGGTCGCGGACCCTGCGGCCGGCGGCATCGCGCTGTTCGCCGGCGCGGTCCGGGACCTTGATCACGACCGGGGCGTCACCGAGCTTTCCTACAGCGCGCACCCGTCCGCCGAAGACGAGCTCCGGCGCGTAGCCAAGGTCATCGCGGAGAAGTTCCCCGCGGCCCTGGGCATCGCGGCCGTGCACCGGGTAGGCGACCTGGCCATCGGCGACCTGGCCGTGGTGGCGGCCGTGTCCTGCCCGCACCGGGCCGAGGCGTTCGACGCCTGCCGGGCGCTGATCGACGAGCTCAAGGCCACGGTGCCGATCTGGAAGCACCAGCGGTTCGCCGACGGCGACAGCGAGTGGGTCGGCAGCCCCTGATAGGCCGCCCGTTCTCGGCCCGGCCGCCCGCCCGTATGCCTCGGCTAATTTTCAGGTTTCACGCGTAGTCTTCCCCCATGTCCCGTCGTTCCCTGACCCTGTTGCTGGCGGCGGTCGGCGTCGCCGTGGCGATCGCGATCAGCGTGCTGATCCCGGTGCCCTACGTCATCCTCGGTCCGGGACCGACGCTGAACACCCTGGGCAAGGACACCTCTGGCCAGCCGCTGATCACGATCACCGGGCACGCCACGTATCCGACCAGCGGGCACCTCAACATGGTCACCGTCGGCTACCAGGGCGGTCCGGGTGACCACGTCAACATCTTCAACGCCCTGGCCGCCTGGCTGAACCCGGACGAGGCGGTCGTGCCGGAATCGGAGCTGTTCCCGCCGGGCCAGACCCAGCAGCAGAGCCAGCAGCAGGACACCCAGGAGATGACCGGTTCGCAGGAGACCGCCACCGCGGCCGCGCTGACCCAGCTGCACATCGCCTACGCCACGCAGGTCATCGTGATGCAGGCCGAGCACGGCTTCCCCGCCTACGGCGTGCTCAAGGCCGGGGACCAGATCACCGCGGTGGACGGCAAGCCGGTGACCAGCGCTAACGGACTTACCTCGCTGATCACCGCGCACCCGGCGGGCAGCACGCTGACCGTGGCCATCGTCAGGAACGGCCAGGCCAGGACCGTCCAGGTCGGCACCAAGCAGTCCGGCGGGCACGCGGTCATGGGCGTGAAGATCGAGGAGCAGTACAAGTTCCCGTTCACCGTGAAGTTCAGCGTGGGCGACATCGGCGGGCCCAGCGCGGGCATGATGTTCGCCCTCGGCATCATCGACAAGCTGACCCCGCTGGACCTGACCGGCGGCAAGTTCATCGCCGGCACCGGCGAGATCACCGCCAGCGGCCAGGTCGAGGCCATCGGCGGCATCCAGCAGAAGATGGTGGGCGCCCGCGACGCCGGCGCGACGTACTTCCTCACCCCCGCCTCGAACTGCTCGGACACCAAGGGCGCGGTGCCGGCCGGGCTGCACCTGGTCAAGGTGAGCACGCTCAGCCAGGCGGTCAGCGACCTGAAGGCGATCAAGGCGGGCCTGCCTGTCCCGTCCTGCTGAGCAGGCATTAACGCCGGGTGGCATCTGCTCCGGCCGGCCTGCCGGCGAACCGGAAGCGCGCACCACGGTCCGTTCGGCCAATAGATTTCTTCCATGAGGGTTGCTGACGCGGTTGCCTTTGCCGGGCACGAGGTGCACGTCTGCCGCTACCGCGAAGGCGGCACGCTGCTGCGCTGGCTGGGGGAGGACCTGCGCGGGCTGCGGGTGCTCGACGTGGCCGGCGGCGACGGGTACTGGGCGGCGCAGGCGCGCAAGCGCGGGGCCCGGGCGGTCGCGCTGGACCTGGCCGAGGCCAAGCTGCGCCGGGGCCGCCAGCTCACCGCGGCCCCCGGGCTGGTCCGGGCCGACGCGCTCCGGCTGCCGTTCGCCGACGGCAGCTTCGACCGGGTGATGTCCATCTGCGCCATCGAGCACTTCGACGACGGCACCCGGGCCCTGGCCGAGATGGCCCGGGTGCTGGCCCCCGGCGGCGAGCTGGTCATGTCGGCGGACGCGCTGACGCTGGCCGAACGCTGGCCCCGGCTGTACCGGGCGCACTGCGAGCGGTACCACGTGCAGCGCACGTATTCCCACGAGCAGCTCACGGCGCTGCTGGCCGGCTGCGGGCTCGAGGTGGTCAGGCACGCCTACCAGTTCCGGACGCCCTGGGCGCAGCGAATGTACCTGAGCCTGTCGGCCTACGGGGGTAGGGTCGGGTTCAACGCGGCCGCGCCCGCCCTGCCCTTGGTGGCTGCCGCCGATCGCGGCGCGCGCGGGGACGGCGGCGCCATAGTACTCGTGCGTGCTCGACGCGCGACCGGGCCCACCGGCCCGGCGAGGGGGTAACTGCTCGTCCATGATTTGCGCAAGGCGTAGGCTTAAATGCTGACGGGACATCCACCCAGGTACGCGGGAGCCGTGCGGTCGGCACGGGTTCCCTGTCGCCCGCCTGCCCGGGTGACCCAGGAAGGGAGCAAGTGCGGTCGTGGCACCTCGCGTACTTATTGATGCGACCGACGTGCCAGCCGACCGGGGCGCGCTCGGCCGGTACGTTGACGGGCTGATCGGTGCGCTCGACGCCGCCGGCGCGGACCTGGCCGTGGTGTGCCAGCGCGCCGATGAGGAACGCTACGGGCGGCTCGCCTCCCACGCGCGGGTGGTCACCGGGCCGACCGCCCTGTCGCACCGCTCCGCGCGGCTGGCCTGGGAGCAGAGCGGCCTGCCCGTGGTGGCCCAGCAGGTCGGCGCGGACGTCATCCACGTGCCCTACTACTCCATGCCGCTGCGCCCGGGCAAGCCCACCGTGGTGACCGTGCACGACGTCACCTTCTTCACCGAGCCCGAGCTGTACAGCCCGGTCAGCGCGATGTTCTTCAAGTCCGCGATCCGCACCGCGGCGCGCCGCGCGGCCCGGCTGATCGTGCCGTCCAAGGCCACCCGGGACGAGCTCGAGCGGGTGCTGGGCGCCGATCCGACCAAGATCGACGTCGCCTACCACGGGGTGGACCACAAGCTGTTCCACCGGCCCGACCCGCAGCAGACCACGCAGGTCTCCAACCGGCTGGGCCTGCACGGCAAGGCCTACATCGCCTTCCTGGGCATGCTCGAGCCGCGCAAGAACGTCGCCGCGCTGATCACCGGCTGGGCCGGCGCCGTGGCCGACATCGACGACCCGCCCGCGCTCGTGCTGGGCGGCGGCGGCGGCTGGAGCGAAGAGGTGGACATCGCGGTGGCCACCGTGCCGGCCCACCTGCGCCTGATCCGCCCCGGCTACCTGCGCTTCTCCGACCTGCCTGGCTTCCTCGGCGGGGCGATGGTGGTGGCCTTCCCGAGCCGGGGCGAGGGGTTCGGCCTGCCGGTGCTCGAGGCCATGGCCTGCGGCGCGCCGGTGCTGACCACTCACTGCACGTCGCTGCCCGAGGTAGGCGGCGAGGCGGTGGCCTACACCGAGCCGGACGCCGACAGCATCCGGGTGGCGCTGCGCGCGCTGCTCGACGACGCGGCCCGGCGGGACTCGCTGGGGGAGGCCGGCTACGCCCGGTCACAGGAGTTCAGCTGGGAGGTCTCGGCCGAGGCCCATCTGGCCTGCTACCGGCGCGCCGCCGAACAGCCCGAAGCGAATGCGAGCGCCGTGTAACCTCTTCATTCATGCCGCGTGAACCGCTTGAGGCCATCGTTCTGGTCGGAGGGCAAGGGACGCGGCTGCGGCCGCTGACCCTGTCCGCGCCCAAGCCCCTGCTGCCGACGGCGGGCGTACCGTTCCTGGCCCACCTGCTGGCCCGGGCCGCGACCTGCGGCGTGACCCACGTCGTGCTGGCCACCTGCTACAAGGCGGACATGTTCGCGGCCAGCTTCGGTGACGGCTCGGCGTTCGGGCTGTCCATCGACTACGTGACCGAAGAGGTGCCGCTCGACACCGCGGGCGGGATCCGCAACGCCGCCGGCTCGCTGCGCGGCTCCGGCGCCGGCGATCCCGTGGTCGTGCTGAACTCCGACGTCCTGTCCGGGCACGACCTGGGCGCGCAGGTCGACCTGCACCGCAAGACCGACGCCGCAGTGACGCTGCACCTGGTCGAGGTGGACGACCCGTCCCGGTTCGGCGTGGTGCCGGCCGACTCCTCCGGCCGGGTCACCGCGTTCCTGGAGAAGATGCCGAACCCGGTGACGAACCTGATCAACGCCGGATGTTACGTGTTCAGGCGCGACGTCATCGACCGGATCCCGGCCGGGCTCCGGGTCTCGGTCGAGCGGGAGACGTTCCCGTCGCTGATCGAGGCGGGTGATCTGGTCATGGCCTACCCGGAGTCGGCCTACTGGCTGGATGTCGGCACGCCGGAGACGTTCGTGCGCGGCTCGTGTGACCTGGTCCTCGGGCGGCTGGCCAGCCCGGCGCTGCCCGGCCCGACCGGGCCCGCGCTGCTGCTGCCGGGCGCGTCGGCGGCCGAGGGCGCGTCGGTCACCGGCGGCACCGTGCTGGGCGCGGGCGCCACGGTCGGCGCGCGCGCCACCGTGGACGGCAGCGTGCTGTTCGATTCGGCGGCCGTCGGGGCGGGTGCCGTAGTGCGGGACTCGATCGTCGGCCGCGGCGCCGTGGTGGCCGCGGGGGCCGTGCTGGACGGGGCGGTGATCGGGGACGAGGCGTTCATCGGGTCGGGCAACGAACTGACCCACGGCATCCGGATCTGGCCTGGTGTCAGGCTCGAACCGGGCTCGGTCCGCTTCTCCTGCGACGTGTGACGCCGGGCCAGCAGGCGGCCTCGATGCTCGCAGCCGACCGGCCAGCGCTCCCCGATCCTGGCCTGACCCCCGATCCTGGCCTGACCCCAGATCCTGGCCTGACCCCCGATCCTGGCCTGCGCCGCGAGTGGCAGGCGCCGTTCGGTCTCGACGTCCGGCTCACCTTGTCCCCGCACCGCCACGGCGGCGGTGACCCCACCTACCAGGTGGATCCGGCCGGCGCGATCTGGCGCACCTCGCTGACCCCCGACGGCCCCGGCACCCTGCGCATCACCACCCGCCCCCGTGCCGCCGCCCGCGCCGCCCCGGACGCCGGCGCCGCCGGTCCGGCCGCCAGCCGCGCTGGCCCGGACGTCGCCGCAGCGGACCGGACGCTGGTCACCGGCCAGGCCTGGGGGCCGGGCGCGAGCTGGCTGCTCGACCGGCTGCCCGATCAGCTCGGCGGCCACGACGACCTGTCCGGGTTCACCGCCCGGCACGCGATCATCAGCGAGCTGGTGCTGCGCCATCCGGGGCTGCGGGTGGGCCGGACCGGGCGGGTGTTCGAGGCGCTGGTGCCCGCGGTCCTGGAGCAGAAGGTGGTCGGCCAGGAAGCCCACCGGGCCTGGCGGTTCCTGCTGCGCAAGTACGGGGAGCCTGCCCCGGGCCCGGCTCCGGCCGGGATGGCCGTGTGCCCGCCGGCCAGAGTGTGGGCCCGCATCCCGTCCTGGGACTGGCACCGGGCCGGAGTCGAGGGCGTCCGGGCCCGGACCATCATCACCGCCGCCGAGGTCGCCGCCCGGCTCGAGCAGATCCTGGGCCTGGACGCGGCCGAGGCCGACCGGCGGCTGCGGTCCCTGCCCGGCATCGGGGTCTGGACCTCAGCCGAGATCAGGCAGCGGGCCGCGGGCGACCCGGACGCGGTCTCGGTGGGTGATTACCACCTGCCCAGCACGGTCGGCTGGACCCTGGCCGGCCGGATCACCGACGACGCGGGCATGCTCGAGCTCCTCGCCCCTTACGCCGGCCACCGCTACCGCGTGACCAGGCTCATCGAGCTGGGCGGCAGCGCGCCCCCGCGCCGCGGCCCCCGCATGCCGGTCCGCGACTACCGCTCCTTCTAGCGTGTCCAGTAGCCCCGCTGAGCTGGGCACCGGCTGGCCGTAACGTTGCCGGAACGCCCGGGCCGTAGGGTTGGCCGCCGTCGAGACGGTTGGCTGGATGGTGCTCCGGATGGGCGAGGTCTCCAGATTCCGGCGGGTTCCGCCGGCCCTGGCGGCAACCTATATCCGGTGAGCCCGGGTTGGGTCATTGGCGGCCGCGGGTGCAGCATACGGTGGACCGGCGGTTCAACCGGACCCGGTACAACGCCGAGGCGGTAGTGGCCTCGTTCAGCGCGCGGCTGCGCGAGACGGTAGACCTCGACGCCATGCAAGGCGAGCTATTGAGCACGGTGCAGCACGCATTCCAGCCGGCTCACGTCTCGATCTGGTCTGCGACCGGGAACCGCCGCTGAATCCCTACGCTGACCCGGTGCCACCGAGCGACCGGCCCACCCCAGGCCTCGACGCATACCAGAGCCACCCGGGCCTGCTAGCCCTCCATCAGCCGGGCGGCCCGCTCCAGCACCTCGGCCCGGCTGCGCGCCCCGTGATCGGCCGCCACGAAGTGGCTCCCGATCCACAGCGACAGCGCCAGCAAGCTCCGCGCCTCCGCGTCGGCCGGATCCGCGCCGATCGCCCCGAACAACCCGCGCAAGTACGCCATCCGCCGGTTGTCCACGCGCCGCACGCGCTCGGCCACCGCCTCATCACGCCGGGCCCAGTCCCGGACCGCCAGGTCGGTCCGCAGCGGGCCGGTGCCGGAGAAGGCCAGCGCGAACAACCGCCGCAGCCGGGTCCTGGCGTCCCCGCTGTCGCGCTCGACCGCCTCGATCACGTCCTCCAGGTTGGCCCGCTCCCACGCGTCGAGCAGCTCGTCGAGCAGCGCCTGCCGGTCCGCGAAGTGCCAGTAGAACCCGCCCTTGGTCACCCCGAGCGCCTGGGCCAGCGGCTCGATCCGGACCGCGTCCGGCCCGCCCGCCGCCAGCGCCCGCAGCCCCTCCTCGACCCACCGCCCGCGCGGCGTCCGGGTCACCGCCATGGCCTCGCCCTCCCTTCCAGCGTCACCGTCCGCCCGGCGTGACGCCCACCCTCCCGCATGGCACCATCGCCGACCATGCTAGCGTGTTCCATACGGCAGCGTATGGAAGAAGGCTCACGCATGAAGCTCCCGAGCACCGCGCACACTTCCCGCCCCTGGCGGATCCACGAGCTGACCCGCGACTTCCGCCTCGAGGACGTGTGGGCCCTGCCCACGCCGGGCGGCCCCGGCGACTTCGGCCGCCTGGTCCAGCTGATCGCCTCGGGTGACGCCGCACGCGGCTCCAAAGACCTCGCCCGCGTCCTGTGGGTGATCCGGCTCAAGCTGGGGGAGTTGCTCGGCTGGGACGGCCCGCAAGCCGGCCCGCCCCGCTCCTCGCTCCGCGACCGGCTGCCCGCCGACCTGCGCGACGGCCCGGCCGGCCCGGGCGCTCGCGCGCCGTTCACCCCGCTGTACCTGACCGGCGACGAGTGGGCCGCGGAGATCATCAACCGGACCGTGCACGGCGTGCTGCACCTCGGCTGGGTCCCGGACCAGGCCGGGCATGACCAAGCCCAGCGCTACCGCGGGCAGTGCTACCACGGGCAGCTGGCCGTGTACGTCAAGCCGAACGGCCTGCTCGGCCAGGGCTACATGGCCGCCATCAGGCCGTTCCGGCACCTGATCGTGTACCCCTCGATGATCAAGCAGATCGGCTGCGCCTGGCGCGAGCACGCCGGCGCCCCCGCCCCAGCCCGCGCCTAGCAGCATGATCCACTTAACGTGGACATTTACCCCGGCCAGAACGCGGTTTGTGTCCACGCTGACCCGTTACCCGGCCCCGCCCGGCCCCACCGCGGGGCGGGCGGGGGAAGATACGGGGGCAGGCCGAGGTTGGGGGCAGCATGAGCAGCGCCTGCGACAGGGATGAGACCGGGGGGCCGGAGGAGGGCAGACCAGTCAGCCAGATCACAGCTTCCGCCATGCGCCGCACGCTGGCGCGCGCCCGGGACGGCAAGTCGCTCGACACCGGCGAGGCCACCATCTTGCTGCACGCCCGCGGCGATGACCTGCAGACGCTCCTGACCTACGCTAGCCGCACCCGCGACGCCGGCCTGGCGGACGCAGGCCGGCCGGGCATCATCACCTACTCGCGCAAGGTCTTCATCCCGCTCACCCGGCTGTGCCGGGACCGCTGCGGGTACTGCACCTTCGCCACCGTGCCGCACCGGCTGCACAGCCTGTACCTGGAGCCCGACGAGATCCTCGCGATCGCCCGCGACGGCGCCGCCCTCGGCTGCAAGGAAGCCCTGTTCACCCTCGGCGACAAGCCGGAAGACCGGTGGCGCCAGGCCCGCGAGTGGCTCGACGCCCGCGGCTACGACGACACCCTGTCCTACGTGCGGGCCATGGCCATCCGCGTGCTGGAGGAGACCGGGCTGCTGCCTCACCTCAACCCGGGCGTGCTGAGCTGGCAGGACTTCCAGCGCCTCAAGCCGGTGGCCCCGTCCATGGGCATGATGCTCGAGACCACGGCCAGCCGCCTGTTCGCCGAGCAGGGCGGCCCGCACTTCGGCAGCCCCGACAAGGACCCCGCGGTCCGGCTCCGCGTCCTGGAAGACGCCGGCCGCAGCAACGTCCCGTTCACCACCGGCATCCTCATCGGCATCGGCGAGACGCTGGCCGAACGGGCCGAGTCGGTCTTCGCCATCAGAAAGGTGGCCCGCGAATACCGCGGCATCCAGGAAGTCATCGTGCAGAACTTCCGGGCCAAGCCGGACACCAAGATGCGCGACACACCGGACGCCGAACTCGACGACCTGGCCGCCACGATCGCCGTCACCCGGCTCGTGCTCGGCCCCAAGGCCCGCATCCAGGCGCCGCCCAATCTGGTCGGCGACCAGCACGACCTCATCCTGCGGGCCGGCATCGACGACTGGGGCGGCGTCTCGCCGCTGACCCCGGACCACGTCAACCCTGAGCGTCCCTGGCCGGCCATCGACGAACTGGCCGCCCGCACCGCCGCGGCCGGCTTCACCCTGCGCGAGCGGCTGACCATCTACCCGCCCTACATCCGCGAGCCCTGGCTGGACCCGCGGCTGGCCGCCCACGTCGCCGCGCTGGCCGAGGCGGCCACCGGCCTGGCCGACGAGACCGCCGCCCCGCACGGCCGCCCCTGGCAGGAGCCCGACGGGGGCCTGGCCGAGTGGGCCGCGGCCGGCCGCACCGACCTGCACGTCAGCATCGATACCGACGGCCGTACCCATGACCGGCGCGATGACTTCGCCGAGGTCTACGGCGACTGGGATGAGATTGCCGAACGGGCCGTGGCACCCGCCTCCGCCCCCGCCGATCGCGCCCCCGTGGTAGGTGCTCAAGCGCCTGCCGACCCCGCGCTGGCCAACCCCGCGCCGGCCGACCCCGCGCTGGCCGACCCCGCGCTGGCCGACCCCGCGATAGCCGCTCCCGCGATAGCCGCTCCCGCGGTGGCCGCGCCCGGCGAGGTGGCCGGCGCCCTCCGCCAGGCCGAACGCGACCCGGCCGCCCTCACCGACGACCAGGCCCTCGCCCTGCTGTCCGCCGACGGCCCCGACCTGGAGGCCCTGGCCGGGATCGCCGACGCGCTGCGCCGCGACGTGACCGGCGACGACGTCACCTACGTCGTCACCCGCAACATCAACTTCACCAACGTCTGCTACACCGGCTGCCGGTTCTGCGCGTTCGCCCAGCGCCGCACCGACGCCGACGCCTACACGCTGTCGCTGGAGCAGATCGGGGATCGTGCCGCCGAGGCGTGGGACGCCGGTGCCACCGAAGTGTGCATGCAGGGAGGCATCCATCCCGACCTGCCGGGAACAGCGTACTTCGAAATCGCTTCCGAGGTCAAGCGTCGCTGTCCGGATCTGCACGTTCATGCGTTCTCACCGATGGAGGTGATCAACGGCGCCTCCCGTACCGGCCTGTCCATCCGGGAGTGGCTCATCCGGGCCAAGGAGGCGGGCGTCGGCTCGCTGCCGGGCACCGCGGCCGAGATCCTCGACGACGACGTGCGCTGGGTGCTGACCAAGGGCAAGCTGCCCGCCTCGGTCTGGATCGAGGTCATCTCCACCGCCCACGAGCTGGGCCTGCGGACCTCGGCCACGATGATGTACGGGCACGTGGATACCCCGGCGCACTGGGTCGGCCACCTGCGCGTGATCCGGTCCATCCAGGAGCGCACGGGCGGCTTCACCGAGTTCGTGCTGCTGCCGTTCATCCATGAGAACGCCCCCATCTACCTGGCCGGCCTGGCCCGGCCCGGGCCCACCCGGCGGGAGAACCGGGCCGTGCACGCGGTCTCCCGGCTGCTGCTGCACGGCGCGATCGGCTCGATCCAGTGCTCGTGGGTCAAGCTGGGCGACGACCTGTGCCGCGACGTGCTGAACGGCGGCGTCAACGACCTGGGCGGCACGCTGATGGAGGAGACCATCAGCCGGATGGCGGGCGCCGACCACGGCTCCTACAAGACGATCAGCCAGCTCCGCGCGATCACCGAGCCGATCGGCCGCCCGCTGCGCCAGCGCACCACCACCTACGGCGAGGTCCCGGCCGAACGGCTCGCCGCCTCCGCCGCCAGCGACGGCGTCTGCGCCTCGGTCAGGTCCGGCCTGCCGCTGCTGGCCCGCTGACCAAGACGCTCTGACCCGAGGCGCCCGTACCCAGCCGCCCGGCGCCGGCACCCAGCGGCCCCGCGCCGGCCCTCAGCGGGTCAGGATGAAGTCCCCGGGGTCCCGGGGCGGCCGGGACCTGGCCTGCTCGGCCGGGTGCCCGACCGCGATGGCGCCCATCGGCCGCCAGCCCGGCGGCAGGTCCATGGCCCGGGCGGCGACGTCCTGGCAGAACAGGGTGCTGGAGATCCAGGCCGAGCCGAGGCCGTCGACGGCCAGCGCCACCAGCAGGTTCTGCACGGCCGCGCCCATCGACACGGTGAACATGGCCTGCTCGGACCGGTTGCGCTTCTCGTCGGGGTAGGCGTGCGCCGCGTCGGTGACCAGGCACGGCATGATGACCAGCGGCGCGAGCCGGAGCACGTCGCCGCGGCGCAGCCGGCGCGTGACCTGCTCCTCGGTGAACCCGTCGCCGCGCAGGTCGGCGGCCCACGCCTCGCGCATGGCGTCGACCAGCCGCGTCCGGGCCTGCGCGGTCTCCAGGACCACGAACCGCCAGGGCTCGCTGTGGTGCGGCGCGGGCGCGGTCACCGCGGTGGCCACGGCCCGGCGTACTGCCGCCGCGTCGACCGGCTCGGCGGTGAACGCCCTGATCGTCCGGCGGGCCAGGGGCACGTCCGCCGAGCCGAACCGGAACATGTCCTCGTCGGCCGGGCGGATGATCGCCCGCGCGCCGGGGCCGTCCGGCTCGGTGACCAGCGCCGCCAGGCCGCGCACGACCGCCGCCGGGACCTGCCGCGACTTGCCCTTGACCAGGTCGGCGGCGGCGGCGATCTCGTCGGCCACCGCCGCCACGGTGACCTCCAGGATGTTGCCGAAGGTGTCGGCCTCGCCCCGGTAGTCCCGGACCGGGATCACGCCGGCCGCGCCGATGGCGTTGTCGGTCTGCCCGGCCCGCCACGGCCGGCCCATGGTGTCGGTGACGATGACGCCGACGGTCAGGCCGGTCCTGGCCTGCAGGGCCTTGCGCAGCCGCCGGGCCGACTCGTCCGGATCTTCCGGCAGCAGGACCACGGTGCCCGGAGCCGTGTTGGACTCATCCACCCCGGCCGCGGCCAGGACCAGGCCGTGCCGGGTCTGCGCGATGGTCGTGGCGCCGCGCCGGGCCACCACCCGGGCCGTCTCGGCCTCGATGGCCTGGTCCCGGGAGGCGGTCACCACCCGGCCCTCGGCCTTGCTCACGATCTTCGAGGTGATCACCACGATGTCGCCGTCGCGCAGGTCCGCGGCGGCCTCGGCCACCAGCCCGGCCAGGTCGGCTCCCACGGTGATCTCCGGCAGCCCGGTCACCGGCACGACGGTTACAGTGCTGGCCTCGGGGGGACGACCCCCCGAGATCCCCCCGCGCACGGGGGGACTACCCGTCACCCCGTCCCCGCCTGGCGCCATCACGCCCGCCCCTCGGCCAGGTCGGCGGCCAGGTCCAGCGCTGCCCGGGCGATCGCCGCGGTGGCGGGCAGGTCCCGCATGTACAGCGGCAGGGCGCGCACCGCGATGCCCGCCAGCGCCGGATCGTCGGCCGCGGCCTTGTCCTGGTCGTCGACCAGCCAGCCGTTGATCAGGTCCGGCCCGTAGTGCGCGCCGACCGCGGCCGCCGAAGTCTCGACGCCGATCGCGGCCAGGCAGGCGTCGGCCATGCCGCGCACCGGGGCGCCGCCGATGATCGGCGAGGTGCCCACCACGGTCCGGGCTGACAGCGCGGCCCGGATGCCCGGCACGGCCAGGATGGTGCCGATGCTGACCACCGGGTTGGACGGCGGGAACAGCACCACGTCCGCCGCCGCGATGGCCTCAAGCACGCCGGGCGCGGGTGCGGCCGAAGCCGCGCCGACCGCGGTGATGGCCGTCGCGGGCGTCTGCGCGTGCAGCCGGACCCACCACTCCTGGAAGTGCACCGTGCGGCCGTCCGCCAGCACCACGTGCGTCTCGATGGGGTCATCGGACATCGGCAGCAGCCGCACCCCCGGCTGCCATCGCTCGCACAGCACCCGGGTCACGGCCGACAGCGGCTGGCCCGCGGCCAGCAGCTGGCTGCGCACGATGTGGGTAGCGAAATCCCGGTCACCGAGCGTGAACCAGTCCGGGCTGGCGCTGTAGGCGGCCAGCTCGGCCCGGACGCTGAACGTCTCCTCGGCCCGCCCCCAGCCCTGCTGCTCGTTGATGCCGCCGCCCAGCGTGTACATGACGGTGTCCAGGTCCGGGCAGACCCGCAGGCCGAACAGCGTGATGTCGTCGCCGGTGTTCCCGACGACGGTGATCTCGGCGTCCGGGGCGGCCTGCTTCAGGCCGCGGAGGAAGCGCGCGGCGCCGACGCCGCCCGCGAGCACGGTGATGCGCATACCTGAAAGTGTGGCAGGTCCCGCCCCGTGCCCCGGTCTCGCGCCCGCCCGGCCCCGGTGCCCCGGTCACGCGCCCGCCCGGCCCCGGTGCCCCGGTCACGCGCCCGCCCGGCCCCGGTGCCCCGGTCCGCGCCTGCCCGCCCGGTCAAGCCCGAGCCCGAGCCCGACAGTCCCAGCGTCCGGTGATGTCAGTGTTACAGCGGGTTCTGGCGTGTTCCGGAGCCCGGGATTTCCCACGTGATTTATCTCGCATCTCAGACAACGAGGCGACCATTATCACCTTCCCCGCTTGACTTGAAGCAAGACACGCGAGTGTAATTTCATTGATGTGATTTCCAGCCGCCGCCGGGCGGGTGGGAAACGGGGCTCCGAATGGGGAGGGAGGACGCGCTGTGACTGAGGTCATCGTCCCGCTGCAGCAGGTCATCGTCAGCCCGGATGATGTTGACGAGCTAGGTTGGCAGGACCGGGCGCTGTGCGCGCAGACAGATCCGGAGGCGTTCTTCCCTGAAAAGGGCGGATCGACCCGGGAGGCCAAGCGGGTCTGCCGCAGCTGCGAGGTCCGGTCCGAGTGCCTGGACTACGCGCTCGAGAACGACGAGCGCTTCGGCATCTGGGGCGGCATGTCGGAACGCGAGCGCCGGCGCCTCAAGCGCGAGGCGGTCTAGCTAGCGGCAGCACGCCGTGCCGCAGGGCGCAACCCGCCCGCGGGCGGGTTCAGCATCGGCTGGTACGGGACGTTCCGGGGTCTGCGGGCCTTCTGCATAACGCAAACTTTTCGGTTGCTCTCTGTGTAGGGTTGGTCCTGTCGTGAGCGCGGGGGTTGCCGTTCACGTAGACCAGACGCTCACGCCGGGCAGGTAGCCGCGCGTAGTGCCGTTGCCCACGCCACCTGACAGGACCCTTGACAGAGAACGCAGCACCCCTCCGTCACGTCGTCACGGCAGTGGTTGTCGTGCACGACGGTGCCCGGCTGTTGCCCGGACTTGTCAACGGAGTGCGGGAACAGACCCATGCCGTACACCGGGTCATCGGGGTCGATACGGGCAGCCTGGACCGGAGCGGGGCCACGCTGAGCTCGCTGATCGGTCCCGACGTGGTCTTCGGCATGGACCCCGACACCGGCTACGGCGCGGCGGTGGCCCGCGCGCTGCAGCACCCCGCCGCGCGCCGGCCGGGGACCCCGCCCGGCGCGGGCCCGGAGCCGGCCGTGGAGTGGATCTGGCTGCTGCACGATGACTGCGAGCCGGCCGTCGACGCGCTGGAGCAGATGCTCCGGGCCGCCAGCCGCAGCCGGTCGACGGCGGTGCTCGGCCCGAAGCTGAAGGACCTGGCCGACCGGCGTGTGCTGCGCGAGGCGGGGGTGACCGTCGACCGCGCGGGCCGTCGCCTGACCGGGATCGAGCCCGGCGAGCTCGACCAGGGCCAGCACGACGGCAACCGGAAGGTGCTGGCCGTGAGCTCGGCGGGCATGCTGATCCGCCGCGACGTCTGGGACCAGCTGGGCGGGTTCGACGCCAGCCTGGCCTTGTTCCGTGACGACATCGACTTCTGCTGGCGAGTCCATGCGGCCGGCTACCAGGTCCGCGTGGTGACCGATGCGGTGGTCTACCACCGTGACCTGTCCGCCCGGCAGATCAGGAAGGCCACGGCCGGCGGCGGTCATCTGCGCCTGCTCGACCGGCGCGGGACGTTGTACGTATTCGCGGTCAACCTGCCGTTCGGCGCCATGCTGACCGTGGTGGCCGGCTGCCTGACCGGGTCGCTGGCGCGCGCAGGCTACTTCCTGGTCACCAAGCAGCAGCGCAAGGCCCTGGCCCACCTGGGCGCGATCGCCTGGCTGCTGCGCCACCCCCTCCTGATCAGGCAGGCCCGCCGCCGCCGGGCGGCCGCTCGCCGGGCGGGGTGGGCCGTCCTGCACGACCAGGTGCCGCGGGGCAAGACCCTGGGCCGGATGGCCGAGACGGTCGCGGGCGTGCTGTCGCGCAACCCGGCCTACGAAAGCGGCGGGCTGCATCACGCCCTGATCGACGAGCCCGGCGACGAGATGCTGCTGCCCGACACCCCGTCGGTGGCGCGGCGCGTGCTGACCAGTCCCGGCGTCCTGCTGGTCACCGGGCTGGCCATCGTCGCTCTGGTCGCGGAGCGCTCACTGACCAGCTCGGTGCTGAGCGGCTCGGGCACGCTGGCCGGCGGGGCGCTAGTGCCCGCCTGGGGCGGTGCGGGCGACCTGTGGCGCGAGTACCTGGCGGGCTTCCACACCACGGGCCTCGGCTCGGCGGCCAGCGCTCCGCCCTACCTGGCCGTGGTGGCCGCGCTGGCCACCCTGCTGGCCGGCAAGGCCTGGCTCGCCGTGGACGTGCTGCTGTTCGGCTGCGTGCCCGCCGCCGGGCTGACCGCGTTCCTGGCCGCCCGTCGCGTCACGTCCAGGCTGGCCGCACGGATATGGATCGCGGTCACCTACGCCGTGCTGCCCGTGGCCATGGGCGCCGTGGCTGCCGGGCGGATCGGTACCGCGGTCGCCTTCGTCCTGCTTCCGCTCATCGGCATCACCATCGGCCGGATGCTGGGCGGCCCGCCGCGGCGGGCCCGCCGCGCCGCCTGGGCGGCCGGCCTGCTCATCGCCGTCGCCGCCGCGTTCGTGCCGCTGACCTGGCCGCTGGCCGTGGCCGCCGCGCTCGTCGCGGCCTGCGCCTGGCCGTGGCTGGGCCGGGCCACCGTGATCAACGCGGCGATCGCCGCCGCGGTTCCCGCGGTCCTGCTGATCCCGTGGACCTTCCACCTGGTCACCAGCCCCGCCGCGTTCTACGCCGAAGCCGGCCTCCAGCAGCCGGGACTGGCCGTCGCGGGCCTGCGGCCGGAATCGCTGTTCCTGCTCAGCCCGGGCGGGCCCGGGCTGCCGCCGGCCTGGGTGACCGCCGGCCTGGTCGGGCCGGCCTTCGTCGCCCTGCTGCTACGGCGGCGCACCGCCCTGGTGCGGGCCGGCTGGGGCATCGCGCTATCCGGGCTGGCTGTCACGCTGGCGGTGAGCCGGCTGCGGATAACGCCGCCGCAGGGCGGCCCCGCGGTCAGCCCCTGGCCGGGGCTGACCATCGCGATCGCCGCGGCGGGCCTGCTGCTGGCCGCGACCCCGCTGGCCGAGGCGGCGGTCCAGGCCCTGGGCAGGAAGGCCAGCACCGCCAACTGGCGTGCGCTGGCCGTGCTCGGCGGACTGGTGGTGGCCTCGGCACCGGTGCTCGCCGCCGGGTACTGGCTGGTCAACGGCGTACGCGGTCCGCTGACGGCCGCGGCACCGCAGATCCTGCCCGCCTTCGTGGCCGCCACGTCGTCCGGCCCGGCCCACAATCGCACGCTGGTCCTGCGGCAGGACGGCGGCGTGCTGACCTATTCGGTGCTGCGTGCCAGCGACCCCGTACTCGGCGAGCCCGAACTACCCGAGTCCGCACCCGCCACCCGCGCCCTGGACAGCGTGGTGGCCGCCCTCAGCTCAACCGCGGGCGGTGACGGCGGCGACGCCGGCCAGGCCCTCAGCCAGTTCGACCTCGGCTACGTGCTCCTGCCTGCCCCGGTCGACCAGGTGCTCGCCCGCCAGCTTGACGGTGCGGCCGGCCTGGTCCCGCTGACCGTGTCCGCCAGCTACGACCTCTGGAAGGTCGGCGAGCCAGTGGCCCGGATCCGGGTCATCGGCGCTGACGGTATCGCGGTGCCGGTCCCGTCCGGCCCGATCGGCACCACTACCGCCATCGGAGCGGGTACCTCGGGCACCCTGGTGCTGGCCGAGCCGGCCGGCGGCTGGACTGCCACCCTCAACGGAAGGGCCCTGGCCCGGACGGCCTCGCCGGTCGGCGGATGGGCGCAGGGCTTCGTGCTGCCCGCCGGCGGCGGCCGGCTGGTCATCACGCGGAACAACACGGCGCGGCACCTCAGCCTGGCCGGCGAGGCCGTGGCCTTCCTGGTCGTCTTCGCGCTCGCCCTGCCGGGGACCAGATCGCCCGCCCCGGCCCCCGCGGCAGCAGAAGACGGGGCCGGGCCCGACACCGATGCCGCCCCCGCCCCCGGCAGGCGGCGGGAACGGACCGGCCGGCCGAGGCCGACCAGGTCCCGGCCGCAGCCGCCGGTCTCCGTGCCCGAGATCTCCGTGCCCGAGATCTCCGTACCCGAGATCCCCGTGTCCGAGATCCCCGTGTCCGAGATCCCCGTGTCCGACATCCCCGTGCCGGTTCCCGTGGGCGCCCCGCCTCGGCCCGACCCGGGCCAGTGGATCATCCCCGACGATCACGACATCTTCGCCGCGCCGCCCGCCGCGGCCTTCGGCCCGGCCCCCGACCGCCCCCACCCCGGCCTCGCACCCCACGGCCGATCCCACCCCGGCCCCGTACCCCACGGTCGGCCCCGACCCCGCCCCGGACACCACGCCCGGCCCGGCCCGGCGGTCCCGGGGCGGCGGCCAGCATGCCGCCCGGCACGGCAAGCCGTCCCGGCGCCAGCGCGGCACCCCGCCGGCGCCGGCCGCGGCCAGCCCGCCCGAGGCCGCCCCGCCGCCGGCCATGACCGGCGGCATGTCGCTGGAGACTCTCGACTTCGTGACGGCTGACACCGCCGCCGACGACGGCCCGGACGGCCCCGACCGGGCGGCCGACTGGTCGCGTCCGCCCTGGGAAACCGGTGACCGGTCGTGAGGGCCGTGCCCCTGGTGCCCGCCGGGGTGGTGGTGCTGGTCCTGGGCGGCATCTTCGGCGCCGCCCAGCTGGCCGGGCCGGTGCCCGCCGGTGCCGGCCAGCCCGCCATGCCGCCCCAGCACGTGACGGTGACCTCCGCCGCCCGGGCCTGCCCTCCGGTCCAGGGCGGCGGCTCGGGCCAGGTCGCGTTCATCGCCGGGCCCTCGGCGGCTTGGCCGGACCGGCCGGACCGGCCGGTCCGGCCGGGCAGGCCGCGCTCACGCCGGTACCGCTGGCCGGTGCCCAGCTGCGGCCCGCCAACCCGATCAGCCCGGCCGACCCGGGCGCGCTGTGGCTGCTGAACATTCCGGCGCCCCAGAACATCAGTAAGAAGGCCGCCACCCCGGCCGTGCAGGGCTGGTCGGTGACCGCCAGCGGCACGATGGCGCAGGCCATGGAGGCCGAGGTGGCCAACAGCTCCGGCCTGGCCAGCATCCGGTGCGGTGAGCCCGGATCGGACCTGTGGTTCGCTGGCCCAGGTCCGCAGAACGGCGTGGGCCAGATCCAGCTCGACCTGATGAACGTCGACTCGCTGGCCGCGAGCGTGGACGTCAGCGTCATCACCGACGCCGGGCCGGCCCAGGCAGGCAACGACACCGGGATCACGGTCCCGCCGCACCAGACGGTCACCGAGTCCCTCTCGTCGGCGGCCACGGGCTCGAGCGTGGTGGCCCTCGAGGTGCACACCACGATCGGGCGGATAGCCGCCAATGTCTCGGAGACCTCCTCTCACGGCGGCAGCGTCAGCTGGCTGCCGAGTTCGGCGCCGCCGTCGACCCATCTGGTCATACCAGGCATCCCGCCGTCCAGCAGCGCCGCCAGCCTGTACGTCGTGGTCCCCGGCAACGCCAACGCCCGGATCAACGCGGTCGCGGTCACCCAGCAGGGGCTTTACCATCCGTTCGGCACGCAGACGATCGACCTGCCGGGCAACTCGGCCTCCTACGTGGCGCTCACCCCGCTGGGCGGCACCTCGGCGTCGCTCCAGCTGACCGCCAACGTGCCGGTGACCGCGGCGGTCCTGGTGCCCGGCAGCGGCCTTGGCGCCTTTACCTCGGCCACCGCGCCCATCAGCGAGCAATCGGTCATCGCCGGGAACACCACCAGTTCCGGCCTCGGCGTTACCGTGGTCCTGACCGCTCCGGCCGGCGCCGCCCGGGTCCGCCTGACCGAGATAAGCACGGCGGCCGCCAGCCGCACCGGCTCGGGCAGCGCAGCCGGACCGCCCGTGACCGCAACCCAGGTCGTCTCGGTCCGGGCCGGGCACACGCTGACCGTAACCGCCTCGCCCCCGAAGGGCGCCAAGGGCGGAACGCCGTTCGCCCTCGTGATCGCGCCCCTGGCCGGATCGGGCCCGGTCTACGCGGCCCGGGTCGAGACCCAGGGCCAGAACACCGCCGTCTCGATCATTCCTGCCGTCAGCGCCCTGACCACGATCACCCTTTCTCCGGTCCGCGATTCCTATCACGCAATATCCCCTTAATTACAATTTAGGCTGAACGGTCCACCCTCAGTGCCGCGCCAACCTCGCACAGCACCCTTCATGTCGCTGACCAGCACAGACGTCATCCGCTTCGCGACAAATAGCGCATTGCCGGCATATAATATCTATGCCTCCATAAGTTGAAAAGTAGCCCGAAAACTGGAAATAAAATAGTGGCAGATAAAATCGGGACCGGCTATGTGAATTCCTTTCACTAAATTGATCTCCTGATCTAGACATTGGCGTTTTGCGTGACTAGCGTGACCGGAATGGAGGGCTGGTACGCGCCAGTCCTGAAGGTGCTGTTGTTCACCTGCGGGGCGGTGCTCGGTGGTCTGGGTCTGGCGTTCGGCCTGGCCCTGCTGCTGGCTGGCCCGGCGCAGGCGGCCACCACAGGCTCTCCCGGCTTGCTCGGCTCGGTGACCTCGACCGTGTCCGGAACCGTCTCCGGTGCGGCCAGCACGGTCTCCTCGGCCGCCAACGCGGTGGTGACCCCGGCGGTCAGCACCGTCACCTCCACGGCTTCCCAGGCCGCCGCCCCGGTGACTAGCACGGCAGCGGCGCCCCCGAGTACCGTCACCGGCACGGTCTCGGCCGCGGCCTCCAGCGCCGCGAGCACCGTCTCCGGTGCCGTGACCAGCGCCGGGCCGGCCGCTGGCGCGGTGACCGGCGCCGCGGCCAGCACGGTCAGCAGCACCGGTGCCGCCGCCAGCCACGCCGCCGCGGCCGTGCCCGTCGCCGGACCGCCCGTCAGCGCCGTGACCGGCACGGTCAGCGGCGCGGTGACGGCCGTGCAGGGCACGGCTAGCAGCGCGGCTGGGGCGCTGGCCGGCGTGCTGGACGGCATGACCCCGGTAGCCGGGTCGCTGCCGGTGGCCGGGCTCGACGGTGGGCCCGGCAGCCGGCCAGGTGGTCTCGACGGTGACCGGCACCATCTCCGCGCTGACCGCGGCCTCCGGCACCCCCGGTTCCGGTCCCGGCTCACCTGCCGGCACCGGTCCCTCTGGCACCGGTCCCGCTGGCTCTGGCCCGTCCGGCTCCGCGCCGGGCACCGGCTCGTCCGGCACCGGCCCGTCAGGTTCCGGCTCGTCCGGCTTTGGTGGCGCCGGTTCGGGATCTTCTGGTTCCGGCTCGTCCGGCGGCGCGCCGTCCGGGTCCCGGCCCGGCCTGCCCGGCCCCGGGTACCCGTTCCCCGCCCCTGTGCCGCTGGCCCCCGCCGTCCAGCGGGACACCGCCCCCGGCACCACCACCGGTACCGGTTCCGGTTCCGGGTCTGTGCCGGGCCTGGCCGGGCCACTGCCGGTTACCCCGTCCACCCTCACCGCCGCCGCCGCCGCGGCCGCCGCGGCCGGCCTGGCCCAGGCCGGGTCCCCCGCCCTTCCCGCTGCTCCCGGCGGCCCGGCGCTGCCGTCCGCGCCTCCCGCCGTCCCGGCTGTGCCGGGCCCGGCAGGCGGGGCCCCGGACGGGTTCAGCGCCGCCTCCGGCTCCGGCGCCGGCGTATTCGGCGGCGCGCTGGCGTTCCTGCTCTTCGCCGCCCTGATCGTGCCGGGCCTGACCCGGCTGCGCAGCGCACTGGTGGTCCCGTCCACCGCCGCGATCCTGCGCCCGCATGAGGTGCCGGGCTAACCGCTGACCCTCCGTCAGCCGTTTCCCGCCCCCGCACGAGCCCCCGTTTCCCGGGGCCGTCCGGGTGGCAAGCCCAGTGATCTTTCATGCAAGGAGAGTGCAACTCATCATGGAACGAATCTTCACGCGCCTGGCCGCCCTGGCCGCCGGCCTGCTCACCCCCGCCGTCCTGGCCGCCAGCGCCATGGCCAGCACCTGCCCCCACCCCACCCCGGCCGATCACCCGGCCCCCTGCACCCACCGCCAGATCCACCACCCCTGCCACCACCAGGCCCCCCCACCCGAAACCGAATGGCTCACCTGGACCAGCCACCACCACCCCTGCCCCCCCACCCCGGGCCACACCAGCGGCTCCGGTAACTCCGGCGGGTCGGGTAGCTCGGGCGGGTCCGGCGGTTCGGGCGGGTCCGGCGGGTCGGGCGGGTCCGGCGGGTCCGGCGGTTCGGCGGGTCCGGCGGGTCCGGCGGTTCGGGTAGCTCCGGCGGTTCGGGCGGCTCCGGCGGATCCGGCAGCTCCGGAACCTCGACTGGCATCTCGCTGATCTCGGTCGGCCTGCCCGGCGCGATCAACCTGCCTATCTCCATCGGCAGCACCGACACCGGCAACGGCTCCGCCACCAGCACCACCATCGCCGGCACCGGCACCAGCACCGGGACCACCGGCACGCTGGCCTCAGTCACCCTGCCCGGCGCCATCAACGCCCCCATATCCGCCGCCAGCACCGACTCCGGCAACGGCTCCGCCACCGGGTCCTCCGGGTCCAGCGGCTCACCGTCCGGGTCGCTGATCTCGGTTTCCGCACCCGGCAGCATCAACGCCCCGGTTTCCGCGGCCAGCGCTGACACCGGCAACGGCTCCGCCACCAGCGGCACCACCACCGGCACCAGCTCCGGGACCACCGGCACGCTGGCCTCCATCACCCTGCCCAGCTCGGTCAACGCCCCCGTCTCTGTGCTCAGCACCGACACCGGCAACGGCTCCGCAGGCACCACCGGATCCACCACCACCGGATCCACCACCACCGGATCCAGCACCACCGGATCAACACCACCACCGGTGGCAGCACCGGGACCACCGGCAGCAGCGGCAGCAGCATCCTGCAGCCTGTCACCAGCAGCCTCGGACTGTAAAGCAGAACACCAACCAGGTAACACTCACCCACTGAGGTAACGGGCGGCCTCCGGCCGGGCAGACGGGACCCGGCCGGAGACCCGCCCAAATCCAAGCCGTCAAACGAACGGAGGCACCATCTGGTCAGGAGCACCTGCTGCTAACGGTCGTAGCCGGTCACGTCGCCGGACCATGATCATGGGCAGTTCGCGGTAAATAGCGCCAGTTTCAGCCCATGATCATGGAATAGCCGGATCGCCTGCGCCCGACCGTCGGCGCGTGACGTGCCAGGGGATCCCGCGCGGAGGGGTAGCGGAGGGGTAGCGGAGGGGTAGCGGAGGGTTAAAGGCCCGGTCAGCTCGGCCCATGAGCAATGCGCTCAGCGCGCGGCCCAGATCCCGCCGTCGACCGGGATCACCGCGCCGGTCACATAGGCCGAACCGCGCCCGCTGAGGAACACGGCGACACCCGCCATGTCGTCCGGGCGCCCGATCCGCCCCAGCGGCGAGGCCGCCGCGATCTCCGAACCATACGCGGCGAGCGTGGCCGCCATCATCTTGGACTCGAACGGGCCCGGCGCCACCGCGTTGACCGTGATGTGCCGAGGCCCCAGCTCGCGCGCGAGCACCCGGGTCAGCTGGTGCAGCGCGGCCTTGCTGGCCGAATACGAGTAGTTGTGCACGTCCGGCACACGCAAAGCATCGATGCTGCCCACGTTGATGATCCGCGCCGGATCGTCGAACGTGGCGGCCGCCGAAAGCAGCGGCAGGAACGCCCGGGTCAGGAAGAACGGCGCCTTCAGGTTCAGGTCCAGCACCTTGTCCCAGCCCGACGCGGGGAACTCGGCCAGGTCCGCGCCCCAGGCCGCGCCCGCGTTGTTGACCAGGATGTGAACCCGCTCCTCGGCCAGCCCGACCTCGGCCGCCAGCCGGAGGCATTCTGACTCCGCAGACAGGTCCGCCGGCACCGACACCGCCCGCCCGTAGCCAGACAGCGAGGCCACGGCGGCGTCCCCGGCGTCCGCCTTGCGCGAGCTGACGTACACCGTGGCCGCTCCGGCCTGCAGCAGGCCCCTGGCCATCATCAGGCCGATGCCGCGCGTCCCGCCGGTGACCACGGCCACCTTGCCGGTCAGGTCGAACAGATCCACCGAGCGCCTCCGAGAAACGAATCCGGGTAACGAAAGTAAAGAATCAGTCGAGTTCGCCGTAGCCCGGATCGATGATCTCGGGCTCGACGCCCAGGATCTCGGCGAGTTCCTCCACCACCACGTCGAACACGAGCTCACTCAGCTCGTCCTCATCCTCGGCCCGAGCCATCAACGGCCGCCGGTACAGAACAATCCGCGGCCCCGTGGCCGGGTTCGCCGGATCACTGGTACCCGGCGAGCCGCGCACGATACGGGCCAGCGGGATGCCCTCTTCGCCGATCGTGTCGAAGTCGGGGACTTCCTGGACGGCGAATTCCACATCGGACAGCTCGGTCTCCCAGCGCGGCTCGAGCCGCGCCACCGCCTCGAGCACGATGTCGTCGAACTGCTGGGACCGGCTGCGGTACAGCGGAACACTCGGCGGCACCAGCCGGCCCCGCAGCCCGCGTCCGTGCCGGTCACGGCGCCGCGGCCGAGACGCTCCAGGAACCGAACCTGGTCTCGAAGCATCTTCGCCGGTCTGCACAGTTACCGAGCGTATAGGATCGGGCCCCAAGCCGGCGCACCCCTGCCGACACCGGGCAAGCCGCGCATAGCACGACACGATTGCTGCTCCGGCGCGGGGTGATGGCGTTACCGTCCGCGGGCAGATACCGTCACCGTTGTATCCGACGCCGTCCCGAGGCTGACGGCACGGCCTCCAGGGTGATGTGAGCGAGGTGGGCTGGGTGAGTTCTCGTTGCTGCTCGCGCACCGCATGCAAGCATCCTCCGGTCTACACGCTGACCTACGTGTACCGCGACTCGACGGCGGTCCTCGGCCCGCTGGCCGCGTACGTGGAGCCGCACTGCTACGACCTGTGCGAGAAGCACGCCGGCCGGCTGACCGCGCCGCGGGGCTGGGACGTGGTCCGGCTGCCCATGGACCCGGACTCCGAACGCGCCGATGACCTGGAGGCCCTCGCCAACGCGGTGATGGAGGTCCCCGCGCGGCCCCGGCCGCCAGCCGAGCCCGTCGGCCAGGGCGTCGAGGTCGGCCGCCGCGGCCACCTCCGGGTGCTGCGCTCGGGGCCCCCGCAGGACAGATAGGCTCGGCAGTGCCGTCGGCTGGGACCATCCAGCCGGTCAGCGGCTGTCACGGGAGGCGTGTCCGGTAGTGGGTGATCTCGCCAGCATCTTCAAGGCCTATGACATCAGGGGCATCGTCCCCGACCAGCTTGACGAGGGCGTAGCCGAAGCCGTCGGCGCCGCGTTCGCCGCGGTGACCGGGGCCAAGAAGATCTTGACCGTGCACGACATGCGCGCTACCTCCGAGCGCCTGGCCGACGCGTTCGGCCGCGGCGCCGCCGCCCAGGGCACCGACGTGCTGGCCGCGGGCCTCGGCTCGACCGACATGCTCTACTACGGCAGCGGCGACCTCGGCATCCCGGGCGCGATGATCACCGCCAGCCACAACCCGCCCGAGTACAACGGCATCAAGCTCTGCCGAGCGGGGGCTAAGCCGGTCGGCATCGAGACCGGCCTGGCCGATATTAAAGATTTGGCCGAACGGTCCCTGGCCCCCGCGTCCGCGCCCGGCCACGTCTCCCGGCTGGACCTGCTCCCGGGCTACGCCGACTACCTGCGGAAGCTGGTCGACATCTCGGCCATCAGGCCGCTGACCGTGGCGGTGGACGCCGGCAACGGGATGGCGGGGCACACGGTGCCGAAGGTGCTCGAAGGCCTGCCGATCACGCTGATCCCGCTCTACTTCGAGCTGGACGGCACGTTCCCGAACCACGAGGCCAACCCCATCGAGCCGGAGAACCTGCGCGACCTGCAGCGGGCGGTGACCGAACACCACGCCGACATCGGGCTGGCCTTCGACGGCGACGCCGACCGGTGCTTCGTGGTGGACGAACGCGGCCAGCTCGTCTCGCCCTCGGTGCTGACCGCGCTGATCGCCACCCGCGAACTGGCCCGCGAGCCCGGCGCCAGCATCATCCACAACCTGATCACTTCCCGCGCCGTCCCGCAGATCATCACGGAGCACGGTGGTATCCCGGTCCGCACCCGGGTCGGCCACTCGTTCATCAAGGCCAAGATGGCGGAGACCGGCGCGGTGTTCGGCGGCGAGCACTCCGGGCATTTCTACTTCAGGGACTTCTGGTTCGCCGATTCCGGCATGCTCGCCGCGCTGCACACGCTGGCCGCCGTGGGCGGCCAGCCCGGGCCGCTGTCGCAGCTGCTGGCCGAATACTCCCGCTATCACGCCAGCGGCGAGATCAACTCCCGCGTCACCGACCAGGCCGCCGCGACCGCACAGGTCAAGACGGCCTTCGCGGCCCGGCCCGGGGTGAGTACGGACGAGCTCGACGGGCTCACGGTCGCCACCAGCGGCTGGTGGTTCAACCTGCGGCCGTCCAACACCGAGCCGCTGCTGCGGCTGAACGTCGAGGCCGACGCCCAGGCCACCATGGCGGCCCTCCGCGACGAGGTGCTCGGCCTGGTCCGTGCTGGTCCGGTCCGTGCTGATCTGGTCCGGCCTGCCGCCACCGGCGGCCAAGCAAGTAAGGACATCTGATGCTCATCGAAAGCTGGCTGCTTGACATCCTGGCCTGCCCGGAATGCCACGCGCCGCTACGCGCCGACGAGGCCGCCAGCGAGCTGGTCTGCACCAGCCAGACCTGCGCCCTGGCCTACCCGGTCCGCGACGACATCCCGGTGCTGCTCGTCGAAGAAGCCAGGCGCATCGGCCAGCCAGGCGATACTGCATGAGTAACGGCCTGGACGACTGGGGCGGGTCGGAGTTCGTCCTGGCCGCGGACCGGCTCGACACGCTCGACGTGATCGAGGCGTCTGATCCCGGTGACGTGCTCAGGCAGGTGGCCTCGGCGGCGGCCCAGGTGCGGACCGCGCTGCGATCCTGCCTGGAGACCGACCTGTCGGCGTTCACGCCGGACGCCCGGCCGCGGGCCATCGTGGTGGCCGGCATGGGCGGTTCTGGCCTGGCCGGCGAGGTGCTGGCCGCCGTGATCGGGCCGGCCAGCCCGGTCCAGGTCGTGATCGTGCAGTCCGAACAGCTGCCCGGCTGGGTCGGGGCGGCCGACACCGTGCTCGCCTTGTCCGCCTCGGGCCAGACCGCCGAGACGCTCGCGGTGGCCACCGAGGCGGCCCGCCGCGGCTGCCGCCTGGCCGCGGTCGGAGCGAAGGATTCGCCGCTGCAGCGCATCGCGGAGCAGGCCCGGGCCCCGTTCGTCCCGCTCGCCCCGGCCGGGCTGCCCCGGTCGATGCTGTGGGGGCTGGCCATCCCGCTGCTGGTCATCGCCGAGCGGCTGGGCGTGGCCCGGATCGCGCCCGACGTGTACGAGCTGACCGCCAACCGGCTCGAGGAGGTGTCCCACCAATGCCGGCCCGCCAGTGAGTCGTTCGTCAACCCGGGCAAGTCGCTGGCCCTGGACCTGCTGGGCACGCTGCCGGTCCTGTGGGGGACCTCGGTGCTGAGCGGGGTGGCCGCGCACCGGTTCGCCAGCCAGCTCAGCGAGAACGCCAAGTACCCGGCGATGACCGGCGTGCTGCCCGAAGCGGCCTACCGGCAGATCGCCCTGTTCGACGGCCCGTTCACCCCCAGCGAGCAGTCCTCGGCACCCGCCGCCGAGGTGGTCGAGGAACCCCGGCTGCCGGATACCGGCGATGAGCTGACCGGCATCCCGGACCTGTCCTCCTGGGAGTACGAGGACCCGCAGTCACCCGCGGCCCGCGGGTTCACGCCGCTGCATCTGGTGCTGATCGCCGACCCGGGGGAGGACCAGCGGACCGCGGCCCGGCGGGCGGCGATCACCGAACTGGCCGACCAGCGCGGCGTCGGGCTGTCCGAGCTGGCCATGGACGGCGAGCATCCGCTGGTGCGGCTGGCGGGCGTCATCCAGCTGGCCGACTACGCCAGCGTGTACCTGGCCATCGCCTCCGGCATCGATCCCGGCCCGAGCGCCGCGGCCGCCGATCTTCAGGCCCGGATCGAGTAACCTACGTGCGGATCTCGTGGCGCGAGATGAGGGCGGTGCTCGCCGCCCTCATCGCCAATCTGGGCATCGCGATCGCGAAGTTCGTCGCGTTCTTGTTCACCGGGTCCGCGTCCATGCTGGCCGAGTCGGTGCACTCGGTCGCGGACACCGCCAACGAGCTGCTGCTGCTCGTCGGCCGCGGCCGGTCCAGCCGCCCGGCCTCCGAGGAGCACCCGTTCGGCTTCGGCCGCGAGCGCTACTTCTACGGCTTCGTGGTGTCGGTGATGCTGTTCACCGTCGGCGGCGCCTTCTCGGTCTACGACGGCATCCACAAGATCGTGAACCCGGAGCCGGTCCAGGCGCCCTTGGTGGCTCTCATCGTGCTGGTCGTGTCCGCCGTGCTGGAGGGCTTGTCGTTCCGCACCGGGATCCACGAGGCCAACAAGGTCCGCGGCAAGCGCACCTGGATCACGTTCATCAGGCGCACCAAGGCACCCGAGCTGCCCGTGGTCCTGCTCGAGGACCTGGCCGCCCTGATCGGGCTGCTGTTCGCGTTCACCGGCGTGACGCTGTCCTGGCTGACCGGCGACGGCCGCTGGGACGGCGTGGGCTCGCTGGCCATCGGCCTGCTGCTCGCCACCGCCGCCGCGATCCTGGCCGTGGAGATGAAGAGCCTGCTGATCGGCGAGTCAGCCAGCGCCGAGTCGCAGCGGATAATCGTCGCCGCGCTCGAAGAAGGCCCCGAGGCGGTCCGCGTCATCCACCTGCGCACCGTGCACATCAGCCCCGACTCGCTCCTGGTCGCGGCCAAGATCGCCGTCCGCGAATGCGATACCGGCACCCAGGTCGCCACGGCCATCGACGCCGCCGAGAAACGGGTCCGCGCCGCCCTCCCGATCGCCACGGTGATCTACCTCGAGCCCGACATCTACCGCGAGTCCCAGGTCGACCACGCCGACCCCTCCATCCGCTCCGTCCTCCGCCACCGCCCTCCCCGCCCCCCACGCTCCCCACGCCGCTCCACCCCCAACACCCCCGCTACCTCCAACACCCCCGCTACCCCCAGCGACCCGCCGTCCTTAGGCCGCCAGGCCACCAAGGGGCAGCAGCGCTAACCGTGGCCCATGTGACTCCGGAGAAAGCTCCCCCGGCCCCGCAAGGTACGCGGCCGCACCCCTCGGCCCGCGCCTTCGACCCGCGGGCCGCGTCCTCAACCCGGCGGCCCGCACTCCCACCACCCGCGAGCCCGCACCCCTCAGCACTCGCGAGCCGCACCCTCAAACCGGCGGCCCTGCACCCCAGCACCCGCGCGCCCGCACCTCTCAGCCCCGGGACAGCAGGCGCAGGGCGCGTTCCTTTTCGAAATCCAGGGCCCGGCCGACCGGGGCGGGGACGCGGCCCAGTCGCCGGCCGAGGTCGGCCACGGCGGCCCGCACCGGAGGCTCGGCCAGCACCCGCAGGCCGAAGGCCAGCGACGCCGGGCTGATGTCGAAACGCCGCTCCAGTTCCAGGGCCGCCGCCACCGCCTCCAGGTCCGCCTCGCTGAACTGCCGGTGCCCTGGCCCAGCCGCCCCGGACCCAGCCGATGGGCGATCCCGGACCGCGGGGAGCAGCCCGAGTTCCTCGCGGTAACGCAGCATCCGGGCCGAGGTGCCGAGCCGCCGGGCGGCCGCCGAGATACGCATAACGCCGATCTTAACAATTTCGTGTCAAGAAACCCGCTCAAGCCGTGCAGCGACCGCCCGGGCTCCCGTAGGTTGGAGGCGGCAAGAGTCACCATGGGCCGTTCGGCCGAAAAATCAGGGGAGAATGCATGTCCGCGGA
Organism: uncultured Actinomycetes bacterium; assembly: GCA_963767565.1. Classification (GTDB taxonomy): domain Bacteria; phylum Actinomycetota; class Actinomycetes; order Streptosporangiales; family Streptosporangiaceae; genus Palsa-504. Next base: position 390,443 of record CAVYEG010000001.1, read on the forward strand.
TCAGCTTCCGTACCAGGTAGCCGACCTCTCGCTTGCCGCCTTCGGGCGCAAGGAAATCCAGCTGGCCGAGCACGAGATGCCGGGGCTGATGTCGGTGCGCGCCGAGTACGCGCCCAGCCAGCCGCTGCGCGGCGCCAGGATCACCGGGTCGCTGCACATGACGATCCAGACCGCGGTGCTGATCGAGACGCTCACCGCGCTCGGCGCGCAGGTCCGCTGGGCCAGCTGCAACATCTTCTCCACCCAGGATCACGCCGCCGCGGCCATCGCGGTCGGGCCGGACGGCACCCCGGACGACCCGAAGGGCATCCCGGTCTTCGCCTGGAAGGGCGAGACCCTCGAGGAGTACTGGCGGTGCACCGAGCTGGCGCTGACCTGGCCCGATGGCGAAGGCCCCAACATGATCCTGGACGACGGCGGTGACGCCACGCTGTTCGTGCACAAGGGCGCCGAGTACGAGCAGGCCGGGGGAGTTCCGAGCCCGGCCGAGGACGACTCCGAGGAGTGGCGGATCATCCTGGACCGGCTGCGCAACTCGCTGGCCGATGCCCCCGGCAAGTGGACCACGGCCGGCCAGAACATCAAGGGCGTGACCGAGGAGACCACCACCGGCGTGCACCGGCTGTACGAGATGGCGCGGGCGGGCACGCTGCTGTTCCCGGCCATCAACGTCAACGACTCGGTGACCAAGTCCAAGTTCGACAACAAGTACGGCTGCCGGCACTCGCTCATCGACGGCATCAAGCGCGGCACCGACGTGCTGATCGGCGGCAAGGTCGCGCTGGTGTGCGGCTACGGCGACGTCGGCAAGGGCTGCGCCGAGAGCCTGCGCGGCCAGGGCGCCCGGGTGATCATCACCGAGGTCGACCCGATCTGCGCGCTGCAGGCCGCCATGGACGGCTACCAGGTCGCCACGCTGGAGGACGTCGTGGGCAGCGTGGACATCTTCGTCACCGCCACCGGCAACCTCAACGTGATCACCGCCGACCAGATGAGCCGGATGAAGCACCAGGCCATCGTGGGCAACATCGGCCACTTCGACAACGAGATCGACATGGCGGGCCTGGCCAAGCTCCCCGGCGTCCACCGGACCAACATCAAGCCGCAGGTCGACGAGTGGACCTTCCCCGACGGGCACGCCATCATCGTGCTGTCCGAGGGGCGGCTGCTCAACCTGGGCAACGCCACCGGCCATCCCAGCTTCGTGATGTCCAACAGCTTTACCAACCAGGTCATGGCCCAGGTCGAGCTGTTCACCAAGACCGCCGAGTACCCGGTCGGCGTGTACACGCTGCCCAAGTACCTGGACGAGAAGGTGGCGCGGCTGCACCTGGACGCGCTCGGCGTCCGGCTCACCGAGCTGACCAAGGACCAGGCCGGCTACATCGGCGTGCCGGTCGACGGCCCGTACAAGCCGGAGCACTACCGTTACTGATCCACGCGAACTACGGGATCCGCGGGATCCGCGGGATCCGCGCGAACTACGGGATCCACGCGATCCACGCGATCCACGTAGCGACGTCGCCGACCTCGGCCTGGCCGCGGAAGGTGACGTCCGGATCCGCTACGCCGAACGGGCCATGCCGGTCATGGCCAGCCTGATGCGGCGGTTCGCCGACCGGCGGCCCTTCGGCGGGCTGCGCGTGGCGGCCTGCCTGCACGTCACGGCGGAGACGGCGATGCTGGTCCGGCTGCTGCGCGCGGGCGGAGCGGACGTGGCCCTGGCCGCATCCAACCCGCTGTCCACCCAGGACGATATCGCCGCGGCGCTGGCGGACCGGTACGGGATCGCCGTCTTCGCCCGGGCCGGGGTGGACCGGCAGGCCTACTACCGGCACATCGAGCAGGCCCTGACCCAAGGGGCCGACGGCCCGGACCTGGTCATCGACGACGGCGGCGACCTGGTCAACACGCTGCACACCCGGCTGCCTGACCTGCTCAAGCAGGTCAGGGGCGGCTGCGAGTCGACCACTAGCGGCGTGATCAGGCTGCGCCGGATGGCCGCCGAGGGCGCGCTGGCCTTCCCGGTCATCGCGGCCAACGACACCGCGGCCAAGCGCCTGGTCGAGGGCACCTGCGGGACCGGGCAGTCGGTGATCGACGGCATCCTGCGGGCCACCAACACGCTGCTGGCGGGCAAGACCGTGGTGGTGGCCGGGTTCGGGGCCAGCGGCCGCGGCGTGGCCGAACGCGCCCTGGGCTTCGGCGCCCAGGTCATCGTGACCGAGATCGACCCGGTCCGGGCCCTGGACGCCTCGCTGCGCGGCTTCCGGGTGCTGCCCATGGCCCAGGCCGCCCCGCTCGGCGAGGTGTTCATCACCGTGACCGGCTCGGTAGACGTGATCACCGCGGCGCATATCGCGGTGATGCGCGACGGCGCGGTCCTGGCCAACGCCGGGCACTTCGACGTGGAGATCGACGTGCGCGCGCTGGAAGACCTCGCCGTCGCGGTGCACCAGGATGTGCGGCCGCACGTGGACGCCTACGACCTAGACGACGGCCGGACCGTGCTGCTGCTGGCCGAGGGCCGGGTGGTCAACCTGGTCGCGGCCGAGGGCCATCCCCCGGAGGTGATGGACCTGGCCTTCGGCGTCGAGGCCCTCGCGCTGGCCTGGCTGACCCAAAATACGGGCCAGCTCGCGGTCGGCGTGCACGAGGTGCCCGCCGACATCGACGCCGAAGCCGCCCGGCTGGTGCTGGCCGCCACCGGCACGTCGATCGACGAGCTCACCCCCGCCCAGCGCGCCTACCTGGCCTCCTGGCGGATCGGCTCCTTACCGCGCGCTCATTTAACGTGCTACCGCGGGCAGCTGCTGCTCGCTCGCGGCCTGAGCCGGGATCTCGATGGCCGGCACAGCGGGCCCCGGCACCGCCGGCGGCCGGGTCAGCAGCAGCCACCCGACCAGCCCGATCGGGTACACGAAGTAGCCCCAGCGGGTGGCAGGCGCCAGCGTGAACATGACCGTGAGCCCGATGGCCAGCCGCCAGACGGCGGCGCGCACGTCGGTCGGCGGCCGGAAGATCAGCCAGGCCGCGAAGGCCAGACCGGCCGCCGCCAGCAGCATCACCGCCGCCCAGTGGCCGGCCATGCCGGTGTCGGCCAGCAGGTGCCCGGGCAGCGGGCTGGCCGCCGGCGTCTTGTGCTTGGTCAGGCCGAGCGGGAACAGCACGGTGTTCTGCAGCAGGGCGTACGGGTTGCTCAGCGCCGCCGGGGCCATCACCACGGACAGCAGGACCGCCACGGCGGCCGCCAGGCCCAGGAAGCGCCAGGCGGACCGGGCCGAATCCCGCGCGCTCACCATCGTGGTCAGCACTGCGACCGCGGGCCAGGCCGTCGCCTTCATGGCGCACGCCACCCCCAGCGCCAGCGCGGCCCGGAACACGCCCGACGGCCGGGCGATCAGCGCCAGGGTGAGGAACATCAGCGCCAGGATCGGCGGGTCGGTGATCCCCACCGCCAGCGGGAACGCGATCACCGGCGAGGCGGCCACGAAGACGGTCGACAGCCTCACGTTGCGCCGGCACGAGTCGCAGTGCCGGTGCGGTGCGGCCACGCCGAACGCGGCCCAGATCAGGATCAGGGACACCGCGGTCAGCCACACCCGGGGGTCGCCCAGCAGGCCGTTCGCGCCCAGCGCCCGCGGCATGCCGAAGATGGCCATGACCGGCTCGTACGGGTTGTAGGACTGCCAGGTGGTCAGCTGTCCCTGCGGCAGGTACGGCGAGCCGTGCTGGAGCAGCAGCACCGCCGCCTGCGATATGACCTTGACCTCGGCCGTGGGCTGCACCCGGGTGGCCAGCCAGGTCACCGGGACGGCCAGCGCCCCGGCCAGCGACACCAGCAGCGGCACGATCATCGGCATCGATCTGTGCCGGGTGAGCCAGAGAATGAGTGTTGTTGCCCCGTAACCTGCTGCAGCCCAGATCGCCCAGGCCCGATCCGCCTGCCCGGTGTCCACGGCCAGGATGATGGCGTAGACCGCGAATACCCCGTTCGCGGTCAGCAGCCGGTTGTGACTCAGCCAGTGCTGGTGGACTGGCGCTGGGTCATGGTCTCCTACGTGCGTGTGTTCCACTGGTCCGGTACCCGCCCGTCCACGTGATTTCCCCGGTTTGTCTATTCAGCTGTCGTCCATCAGAAACGGTAAAACTGCCCCCGAAACAGGTAAATAAGCCTATCACCAGGTGTTACTTAGCTGGTTTCGGGGACCTCTGAGGTGGCCATTCCTACGGCAACTTCCAGTCGACCGGCTCGCCGCCGTGCTGCTTGAGCAACTGATTAGCCCGGCTGAACGGATGCGAACCAAAAAATCCGCTGGCAGCCGAATACGGACTCGGATGCGCGGATTCGATCCGGTCGATGCCGGTCAGTAGCGGTCCGAGCGTCCGCGCGTCCCGGCCCCACAAGATCGCCACCAGCGGCTGCCCCGGCCGGGCGGCCAGGGCCCGGATGGCCTGGTCGGTCACTTCCTCCCACCCCTTGCCCCGGTGCGACCCCGGCTGGCCCGGCTGCACGGTCAGCACCCGGTTGAGCAGCAGCACGCCCCGCTCGCTCCACGGCGTCAGGTCGCCGGTCGCCGGGGTCGGAAAGCCCAGGTCATCGGTGTACTCGCGGAAGATGTTGACCAGGCTCGGCGGCAGCGGCCGCACCTGCGGCGCGACGGAGAAGCTGAGCCCGACCGCGTTTCCCGGGGTGGGGTAGGGGTCCTGGCCGGCGATCAGCACGCGCACGTCGTCGAACGGCTGCTTGAAGGCGCGCAGCACGTTCTCGCCCGCGGGCAGGTACCGCCGCCCGGCCGCCACCTCGGCCCGCAGGAAGTCTCCCATCGCGGCGATCCGCCCGGCGACCGGCTCGAGCGCGTCGGCCCAGCCCGGGTCGATGATGTTGCGCAGCGGCTCCGCCATGGCCAGTAACTCTAGCTGCGCCCCCGGTCAGGCCGAAGGACAAAATCTTTATGCCGAACGGTCCGTTCCGCCCGCGGCCCCGCCCCGGTCAGCCGTCCGGGCCGGACCAGGCCCGGGCCCTCGCGCGTCCCCGGCCGGCCACGGCCGCGGCGAACGCGGCCGCGTCGCGGGGCGCGGCGCAGTGCTGGTCGTTGTTGAAGTAGGCGTACACATCGGCGGAAGCGGCCCAGGCGGCCGTGATCGGCCCGGCCCACGCGCTCAGCGTGGCCGGCCGGTAGCGAGGCCACGGATCGCCGTCGCCCTCGTGCAGGCGCAGGTAGCCCCAGTCGGCCGTCCGCCACAGCGGACTCAGCGCGGCCCGCCCCGGTCCGACCAGCACAGGGCCGAGCCGGTCGCCCAGGCCGCCCGCCGCGGCCATCAGCCGCTGCACCGGCTCGGCCGGGTCGCGCAGCCGCCGTACGTGGGTCAGGTAGCGGCTGCGGGACCCGGGCGGATAGAACGCGCCGCGCCAGTCCAGGTATTGCCAGCCCGATGTGCCGGCAATAACGCTCACGTTGGTCCCTTCGCCGGGCGCCCGGGCGGCGGGCAAATTGGTTTGATTTACCCGCGCATCGGAAAAGCTATCCCTGAACGGGTGTCGCGTAGCAGGAAAATGAGGGTAGCCTGCGTCCACGCAGTTTCGATCACATGGAACGATGGGGCCCATGAGAGGACGTGTGCTGGTCGTCGATGACGACGCCGCCCTCGCGGAGATGCTCGGTATCGTGCTCCGCGGCGAGGGATTCGAACCGACCTTCGTCGCCGACGGAGACAGGGCCGTCGAGGCTTTCCGGGACTCCCGGCCTGATTTGGTGCTCCTGGACCTGATGCTGCCGGGCTCCGACGGAATTGACGTATGCCGTCAGATACGGGCCGAGTCCGGGGTGCCGATTGTCATGCTCACCGCGAAGACCGACACGGTTGACGTGGTCCTGGGCCTGGAATCGGGCGCCGACGACTACATCATGAAGCCGTTCAAGTCCAAGGAGCTCGTGGCCCGGGTCCGGGCCAGGCTCCGCCGGACCGACGAGCCCGCGCCGGAGATGCTGCAGATCGGCGACATCGTCATCGACGTGGCGGGCCATTCGGTGAAGCGGGACGCGGAAACCCTCAACCTGACGCCGCTGGAGTTCGACCTGCTGGTCGCGCTGGCCCGCAAGCCGAGGCAGGTCTTCACCCGCGAGGTGCTGCTCGAGCAGGTCTGGGGTTACCGGCATGCGGCCGACACACGGCTGGTCAACGTCCACGTGCAGCGGCTGCGGGCCAAGATCGAGCGGGATCCCGAGCACCCGGAGATCGTGGTGACCGTGCGCGGCGTCGGCTATAAGGCGGGCCCCGGCTAGCCAGCCGGGCCTGGATCTATGAAGCTGGCAGCGTCAGGCAGGACTGCGGCAGGCACCGACCGGCCGCAGGACTGGATCACCATGTTCGTCCGGACGCCGGCCGGCAAGGCGGTCACCCGGCGGCTGCCCGCTGGGGTCATGCGCTGGCTGCTGATCGTGAACCGGTGGCGGCGGCGGGTCGTGGCGCAGCTGCGCAGCCGGTGGCACCGTTCGCTGCAGCTGCGCGTGGTCAGCACCACCCTGGTACTGTCCGCGCTGGTCATCGCCGTGCTCGGCTTCTTCCTGGTCCAGTCGATAGCGTCCGACCTGCTCAGCAGCGCGGTCAGGTCCGCGAGCGAGCAGGTCGAGAGCGGCCGCACCTCCGCCCTCGGCCAGCCGGGCGTACTCGGGCAGCAGAACTCCCAGTTCACCGAGGAGAGCGTCGCTCAGGTCACGGCGCGGTCCCTGCAGCAATCCAGCGGCGACCCGCCCACCTTCCTGGTCTTCATCCTGCTGACCAGCAACGCGCAGGCCAGCCTGCAGTGGGTCGGCCAGCGCAACGTCAACGTCACCGCGACCATCCCGCAGACCCTGATCAACAAGGTCACCGCGGAGCAGACGGCCACCCAGTTCGACCTCGAGCACGCGGCCCGGCCGTGGTCGCAGCTGACCACGCTGATCTACACGTCCGGGTCGGGCAACGCCGCCTCGCTGGCCGTGGGCGTGCCGGTCGGGCCGAACTACCAGCTGTACTACCTGTTCCCGTTTACCCAGCAGCAGTCCTGGCTGATGGTCGTGCAGCGGGCCCTGGTCGGCGTGGGACTGGCCCTGGTCGTGCTGCTGGCCGCGATCGCCTCCCTGGTCACCCGCTGGGTGGTGCTGCCGGTCCGGCACGCGGCGGCGGCGGCCCAGCGGCTGTCGGCCGGCGACCTGTCCGAGCGGATGCGGGTCCTGGGTGCCGACGACCTGGCCGCGCTGGCCACCTCGTTCAACGAGATGGCGGCCAGCTTGCAGAGCAAGCTGGCCGAGCTGGAGCAGCTGTCTGACCTGCAGCGCCAGTTCGTCTCCGACGTCTCGCACGAGCTGCGGACCCCGCTGACCACGATCAAGATGGCGGCGGAGGTCCTGTTCGAGTCCAAGCAGGAGCTCGACGCCGCCGCCGGCCGGAGCGTCGAGCTGCTGCAGGGCCAGCTGGAACGGTTCGAGACGCTGCTCGTCGACCTGCTGGAGATCAGCAGGTACGACGCGGGGGCGGCCACGCTGGATGCCGAGCTCGTCGACGTGTGCGACCTGGTGCGGCGTTCGGCCGATGACGCCCAGCAGCTCGCCGAGCGGCGCGGCAGCGGGATCGCGTTCCGGCTGCCCGCGGTCGGCTGCTTCGCCGAGGTGGACCGGCGCCGGGTGGAGCGCATCTTGCGCAACATCCTGGTCAACGCGGTCGAGCACGGCGAGGGCAAGGACGTGGTGGTGACCACGGCCATGGACAGCGATGCGGTGGCCGTGACGGTCCGGGACTACGGCGTGGGCCTGCGGCCGGGCGATGAGGTACGGGTCTTCGAACGGTTCTGGCGGGCCGACCTGGCCCGGGCCCGGACCACCGGCGGCAACGGCCTGGGTCTGGCCATCTCGCTGGAGGACGCCCGGCTGCACGGCGGCTGGCTGCAGGCCTGGGGTGAGCCGGGCAAGGGCTCGGTGTTCCGGCTGACCGTGCCGCGGGTGGCCGGGCAGGAACTGGTCGGCTCACCGCTGCCCCTCGAACCGGACGAGACCGGGATCGCTGTCGGCCTGGGCCGAGCCGAACCTCCGATCACCGGGATGTCTCGTGGCTAGTCGAGCCGGTTCGCCGGGCCGGTCCGGCTGGCGCCCCCGTATCTGGCGGTCCCGTGTCTGGCGGCCCCGTGTCTGGCGATACTGCCTGCTGACCGCCGTGGTGGCCGCGCTAGCGGGCTGCGTGGGCATGCCGGACAACGGTCCGGCCACCGAGTTCACCGCCAGCCCGCCATCCTCGCAGCCCAACAACGACTTCATCGGGCTGTTTCCGTCCGCGCCGCCACCGGGCGGTTCCCCCTGGCAGATCGTGCAGGGCTTCCTGGTCGCCAGCGCGAACTACCCGACCTATGCCACGCTCGCCGACGAATACCTGGACGGCAAGGCCGCCAAGGCGTACAACCCGGTCAGCCTCACCGTGCTCTCACAGTTCAGCCTGGTCAAGCAGACCCCGCAGCAGGCTGCGGCCGGCTCCCACAACGTCTCGCGGGCCACGGTGCAGACCGAGGGCACCGTCGAAACCACCTACGGCAGCTCCCAGCAGGGCCAGTACTTCTGGCCGCAGAGCCAGACCCCGGCGGACAGCACCTACACGTTCGACCTGGTCAAGGTCAACGGCCAGTGGCGCATCTCGAATCCGCCCCCCAGCCGGATGCTCCTGTCCGAGGACTTCCCGTACTACTACCAGTCCCGGGACCTGTACTTCTTCGATTTGTCGCTGGATCCGGTGCTGATCCCCAACTCGGTGTTCGTGCCGCTGGGGACGAACGAGCAGCTGCTGGTCACCGACCTGGTCAACGCGCTCAGCCAGGAGCCCAAGACGCCCTGGTTGGAGAAGGCGGCCGTATCCCAGTTCCCGCCGCAAACCCGGGTGCTGAGCGTCTCGGTCGACGGGGCCACCGCCACGGTGAACCTCGGCGGCGCGATCGTCCACGCCTCGGCGAAGACTCTCCAGCAGGTGTCCGCGCAGCTGATCTGGACCCTCACCAGCACTACTTCCCTCCCCGGGAGCATCCAGTCGGTGGTGCTGGAGCTCAACGGCCAGCCCTGGACCTCGCGCGGTCCGCCGTGCCCGGGCGGGCCGAGCCCCACCGCCTTCCAGAAGCTGGCCGCCTACCAGTGTTACAACCCGTTCCCGGCCACCTCGACCAGCTTCTACTACGTCAACGCCGGGCAGGCCTGGTCCCGGTGCGGCACCAAAAAGCAGGCTCTCAAGGGATCCATCGGGACCGTCGTCCCCCTCGTGGACCACGCCGGCGTCTTCTCCAGCCCGGACTGCGGGAGCAACAGCCAGTACCTCCCCGAAGCGCAGGCCTCCCCGGCCTCGCCTCAGCTGTCGACCATCGGATCGCTGGCCCTGGCCAGCGCGTCGCCGGACGGGAAGTACCTGGCCGTGGTCCCGCCGGGCCGTGACGCGGTGTACATCGGCACGCTGTCGGGCTCAGCCGCGTCGTTCCCGAAGACCCCCCGGCTGAGCGCGACCGGCATCACCGCGCTCAGCTGGGATCGCAGCGATGATCTGTGGGTGGCGGCGGGCGGCTTCATCGACATGCTGCAGCCGGGCGGCAAGGGTTCGACCCCGGTGATCTTCGAGGGCGACGGTACGATCAGCGACCTGAGCGTGGCGCCCGACGGCATCAGGATCGCCCTCATCGTGCAGAACGGACCACGCAGCACCCTTGAGGTGGCCAGCATCATCCAGCCTCAGGCTACGCAGACCGATCCTGCCATTGCGGCCACGCCCCGCGTAGGCCCCGGCACTCCGCTCGCGCCGGACCTCGCCCTGCCCGTCTCGCTGGACTGGTATAACACCGATGACCTGATCGCCTTGGACACCGGCAGCGGCGGGAACACGCTGTGGGAGGTGCCCGTCGACGGGCAGCCGGCCACCCTGCAGACCATCCCGCCCAACGCGGCCTCGATCACCGCCGACGGACCGGGCAACGTCCTGGTCGCCGGCCTGGCCGGCGGTTACCTGGCCGTCTCGCCCGGCCTGGAAGGCCCGTGGCAGCAGCTGGCCAACAAGGGCCAGGACCCGGCCTATCCCTGACCGCCGCCGAATTATCCCGGCAAGTTCTCTATCAGCGGGATTACGCATCTCGCGACCTGGGGAAGAAATGGGCACATAGTCGCGCCTTTCTCAACGTTATGCAGTCGTTATGTAACCATTTGTGATTGATCGCCTACATGTCCCACCTGACATTCGCGCTCCGGCGAGCTAGCGTTCATGCCATGGCACTCGCCCGGGTCCGTGGTTGCGCCGGGCGCGGTTCTCTCCCCGGGGACCGCGACCGGCAAGCCGATGCCAGCCGCAGGCGAAACGGCCCACGTAAGGCGACTTCTCGTCGACTGATCACGGTGCGGCTTAGAGGTAAGTCCTGCCCCGCCGGAGGATACGGAGTCCTCCGGACCCGGGAGAAGGGTAGTAGTGGCCCACAGCGGCCGCGAGCCCCTCAGCAGGCGGATGTGGGGTCGAAGACCAGGTCGGCCGGGCGAGTGCCGCCCTATTCAATCAGGCTGCCCGCGCACGCAATGGGCGCAATCGGACTGGAAGGGGGATCGTGATGGAAATCATCGTCAGAGGACGCCACATAGCCGTCCCGTCGCGTTTCCGTCAGCACGCCGCCGCCAAGCTTGCCAAGCTCGGAAAGCTTGACGCCAAGGCGGTGCGGATCGACGTGGAGGTCTCCAAGGAACGCAACCCGAGGCAGTCTGACCGGCGCGAGCGCGTCGAGCTGACGATCAGGTCGCGCGGCCCCGCGATCAGGGCCGAGGCGGCGGCCGACGACCGGTACACCGCGCTTGACCTGGCCTTCGCCAAGCTCGAGTCCCGGCTGCGCCGCGCCTCCGACCGGCGCAAGGTCCGGCACGGCGACCTCGACACGGTCCGCTCGCCGACCCTGCTGGCGGCCGAGGCCGCGGCCACCCTGGCCGACCTGCCCGAGGGCGCCCCGCACCGCAGTGCTAACGGAAGCGGGGCCAACGGGACCAGCGAGGTCGTCCGGCCGCGTACCGGCCAGCAGGACGACCAGGACGAGAGCGCCGAGCCGGACAGCCACCTGGTGCCCATCCACATGGAAGGCGACGGCCCGCTGGTCGTGCGGGAGAAGGTGCACGCGGCCACCCCGATGACCATCGACCAGGCCCTGCTGGAGATGGAACTGGTGGGTCACGACTTCTTCCTGTTCCACGACAGCGAGTGCGACCGCTTCAGCGTGGTCTACCGCCGTCGCGGCTACGATTACGGGGTCATCAGGCTGGTCGAGGAATAGCCGGGCAGCGGCGGGTTTCCGGCGCCGGGGGCCGGAATTCCTGCTGCACGCCCGTGCCGCCGGCCGGGCCGGGGCCCGGCCGGCTTGCATCACGGGCCCGGGTCGGTAAGAGTTCTGATGACATGACGTTCGTGCCGATCACGGTCAGCTTCGCTGGCCGGCGGCCGGAGGCGGGCGACGGTCCCCGAGGGAGGCAACGAATTGAGCGCCACAGGCGACGCAGCGGTCGCTGCGGCCCGGCAACCGGACAACGGCCGTGGCCCGACCGGGTCCGAGCCCATCCGGGTGCTGATCGCCGATGACCACGCGCTGTTCCGGCGCGGCCTGCAGATGGTCCTGGATGAAGAGGACGACATCGACCTGGTCGGCCAGGCCAGCGACGGGGCCGAGGCGGTCACCGTGGCCGGCGAGTCCCTGCCCGACGTGGTGCTCATGGACATCCGGATGCCCAAGACCAGCGGGATCGAGGCCTGCCGGGCGACCAAGGAGGTCGCGCCGAGCGCCAAGATCGTGATGCTGACCATCAGCGACGAGGAAGAGGACCTGTTCGAGGCCATCCGGGCCGGAGCCAGCGGCTACCTGCTGAAGGACATACCGCTGGACGAGGTGGCCGAGGCGGTCCGTTCGGTACACGGCGGCCAGTCCCTGATCAACCCGTCCATGGCCGGCAAGCTGCTCACCGAGTTCGCCACCCTGGCCAAGCGCGACACCGAGGAAGAACGCGTCCAGCACGTCGCCGCGCCCAAGCTCACCGACCGCGAGATGGAAGTGCTCAAGCTGGTCGCCCGCGGCATGAACAACCGCGACATCGCCAAGGAACTGTTCATCTCCGAGAACACGGTCAAGAACCACGTGCGGAACATCCTGGAGAAGCTCCAGATCCACTCCCGCATGGAAGCCGTCATGATCGCCGTCCGCCAGAAACTCATCGAGTTCTCTTAACTCCCCCTCCCAACCCTGCCCGCGAGCGCTCAGGGCGGCGGCGAGGCGGGCGGCGTGCTCGGGTGGCTCGATGCGCTCGAGGCGGACGTCGTCGCAGCCGACCCAGCTGGCGGCCTCGCGCAGGGCCTCAGCCATGGGCTCGGCCGCGGTAGCGCGCTGCAGCGACACCTGGCGGGCCACGAGCGTCTTGCCCTCGCGGGCCGGGTCGGCCCGGCCGACCAGCTGCCCGCCCGCCAGCAGCGGCATCGTGTAGTAGCCGTGCACCCGCTTGGGCTTGGGCACGTACGCCTCGATGCTGTGCTCGAAGCCGAACATCTGCCGGGTCCGCTTGCGGTCCCAGATCAGCGAGTCGAACGGAGACAGCAGCGTGACCCGGTGGCGTCCGCGCCGCCCGGCCGATTCGGTGGCCAGCGCCGCCGGGTCGGCCCAGGCCGGGTTCTTGGCGTGGTCGGTGCCCGCGATCGCGACCGGGCTCAGCCCGGCCGCCAGCGCCGCCTCGGACAGCAGCCGGGTGTGCTGGTAGGTCTCGGCGGTGTGGAATTTGAGCCGGTGATACTCGGCCAGGTCCGCCTTCGTGACCACGCCCAGCGCCCGGGCCGCCGCGCCTGCCAGGTACGCGACGCACTCGGCGTCGGACGGGTCGGCGCCGAGCAGTTCCGCGGGCAGGACCCGCTCGGGCAGGTCGTAGACCCGGCGCCAGCCCGTCCGCCGGACGCAGATGACGTCGCCGGTATCCAGCAGCCACTCCACCGCGACCTTGACCTCGGACCAGTCCCACCACGGTCCGCCGGCCTTGGCCCCGCCCAGCTGGGTGGCGGTCAGCGGGCCCTCGGCGCGCAGCCGGGCCAGTACCTTGTCGCAGGCCTCCTGGCTGATCCGGTGCCACCGCTGGCCCCGAGCCCGGAACGCCCGCCGCCGGAACGCGAAGTAGGGCCACTGCTCGATCGGCAGCACGCAGGCCGCGTGCGCCCAGTACTCGAAGGCGGCCGGCTGGCGCGGGTGCCAGTAAGCCTGCTCTACCTGCGCCCGCGGCACCGCGCCCAGCCGCGCGTAGGCGACCAGCTCATGCGAGCGCGCCAGCACGCTGATCGTGTCCAGTTGCACGGCGCCGATCTGGCGGAGCATCGCGGTCACCCCGGTCCGGCTCGGCCGCCACGAGGTCGCGCCGAGGAACCCCTGCGCGCGTAGCGTCATCCGGCGTACCTCATCGGGCGTGACCGTCAACTCGGCCGGGGGGACCTCCTGGCGCATCCCGACAGCGTAACCGCCCCCTCCGACATTCCGCCCCACCCGCGAGCCCCGTCCCCGGAGCCGGAATTTAGTACCAGTCGTCGAAGATGTGCACGGCCGCGCCGATGATGGCGCCCAGGACCACGATGCCGGCGCCGACCCAGAACAGCCACCAGGTCGGTCCGATGGGCAGCGCGATCCCGCCGATGATAAAGCCGACGATGACGACGGCTGTTGTCACCCAGGAGGCGGGCCGGCCATGGTGCGCCTCGTGGACATGCGACAGCCCGATCTGCGCGTCCAGCCCGTGCGCCCCGATATCTCCCGATTCCGCCGTGGTCCGTGCTGCCGCCTGTTCGGCCACTCCGCACTCCTCTCCTTGGTACCGCTCCTATTATTCTCCGGGAAGTGCGAGACTGATCACCAGCCGGCCTGCCGGTTAGGCGCGGGGTCCCGCACAAGGTACCGGTTCTGCTACGACTCGGCTTGGTGCGCCATCTCGCCTACGATGACATGCGAGGCAGTTAACCGTAGCCGAATACGGTCACCGGCCATCTGAGGTCAGACGATCCGCGAGGAGCGCGACGAGAAGTGCCACCCATCATCGATAGTGTCCTTCGGGCGGGCGAAGGAAAGCTCCTGCGCAAGCTGAAGCGGATCAGCGAGCAGGTCAACTCCATCGAGGACGACTTTGTCGCCATGAGTGATGCCGAGCTGCGCGGCATGACCGACGAGTTCCGGCAGCGGTTCCAGGACGGGGAAACCCTGGACGACCTGCTCCCGGAGGCCTTCGCCACCGCACGCGAGGCGGCCAAGCGCACCTTGGGCCAGCGGGCCTTCGACGTCCAGTTGATGGGCGCCGCGGCGCTGCACATGGGCAACATCGCCGAGATGAGGACCGGTGAGGGCAAGACCCTGACCGGGGTGTTCCCCGCCTACCTCAACGCGCTGGCGGGCGACGGCGTGCACGTGGTCACGGTTAACGACTACCTGGCCAAGCGCGACTCCGAGTGGATGGGGCGGGTGCACCGATTCCTCGGCCTCGAGGTCGGCGTGATCCTGACCCAGATGACCCCGGCCGAGCGCCGCGTCCAGTACGCGGCCGACATCACCTACGGCACCAACAACGAGTTCGGCTTCGACTACCTGCGCGACAACATGGCCTGGCAGCTTGACGACTGCGTGCAGCGCGGCCATCACTTCGCGATCGTCGACGAGGTGGACTCGATCCTGATCGACGAGGCCCGGACGCCGCTGATCATCAGCGGCCCGGCCGAGCAGAGTGCGCGCTGGTATGTCGAGTTCGCCAAGATCGCTCCCCGGCTGCGCCGCGGCGAGGACGGCGAAGGCGACTACGAAGTCGACGAGAAGAAGAAGACGGTCGGCATCATGGAATCGGGCGTGGAGAAGGTCGAGGACTGGCTCGGCATCGACAACCTCTACGATCCGGTCAACACGCCCCTGGTCAGCTTCCTCAACAACTCGATCAAGGCCAAGGAACTGTACAAGAAGGATAAGGACTACGTCGTGATGAACGGCGAGGTCCTGATCGTGGACGAGTTCACCGGCCGCATCCTGCACGGCCGGCGGTACAACGAGGGCATGCACCAGGCCATCGAGGCCAAGGAAAACGTGGCCATCAAGGACGAGAACCAGACGCTGGCCACGATCACGCTGCAGAACTACTTCCGGCTCTACGACAAGCTGGCCGGCATGACCGGTACCGCCGTGACCGAGGCCAACGAGTTCCACCAGATCTACAAGCTCGGCGTGGTCCCGATCCCGACCAACATGCCGATGATCCGCGACGACGAGGCCGACGTCATCTACCAGACGGCCCAGTCCAAGTTCGAGGCGTGCGTCGAGGACATCGTCGAGCGGCACACCGAAGGCCAGCCGGTCCTGGTCGGCACGACCAGCGTGGAGAAGTCCGAGATCGTCTCCCGGATGCTCAAGCGCCGCGGGATCCCGCACGAGGTGCTGAACGCCAAGTACCACGAGCGTGAGGCGTCCATCGTGGCCCAGGCCGGACGCCGGGGCGCAGTCACCGTGGCCACCAACATGGCCGGCCGCGGTACCGACATCATGCTGGGCGGCAACCCTGAGTTCATCGCCGACGTCGAACTGCACCAGCGAGGCTTGTCCCCGGTCGAGACCCCGGAAGACTACGAGGCGGCCTGGCCCGAGGCGGTGGCCAAGGCCAAGCGGGCCGTGGCCGAGGAGCACGAGGAGGTCGTCGCGGCGGGCGGCCTGTACGTGCTCGGCACCGAACGGCACGAGTCGCGCCGCATCGACAACCAGCTGCGCGGCCGCTCCGGCCGGCAGGGCGACCCGGGTAAGAGCCGGTTCTACCTGTCCCTGGAAGACGACCTGATGCGGATGTTCAACTCCGAGCGGGTCGGCGCGATCATGGAGCGGCTGAACATCCCGGCCGACGTGCCAGTGGAATCCAAGGTCGTCTCCCGGGCCATCAGGTCCGCGCAGACCCAGGTCGAGCAGCAGAACTTCGAGATCCGCAAGGACGTGCTCAAGTACGACGACGTGCTGAACCGGCAGCGCCTGGTCATCTACGGCGAGCGCCGTCAGGTCCTCGAAGGCGCCGACCTGCACGAGCAGATCCGCGGCATGGTCGACGAGGTAGTGGCCGGCTACGCGGCGGGCGAGACCAGCGACGGCTATCCAGAGGAATGGGATCTGGACAAGCTGTGGCGCGCGTTCCGCCAGCTGTTCCCGATCAGCCTGTCGATCGACGACGTGGTCGACGAGGTAGGCGGCGACCGGGCCGGGCTGTCCGGCGACTTCATCACCGAGGCGGTGACCGCCGACGCCCAGGCCGCCTACGACCGGCGCGAGGAGGAGTTCGGCGCGGAGCTCATGCGTGATCTTGAGCGCCGGGTGGTGCTGGCCGTCCTGGACCGGAAGTGGCGCGAGCACCTGTACGAGATGGACTACCTGCGTGAGGGCATCGGCCTGCGTGGCTACGGTCAGCGCGATCCGCTGGTGGAGTACCAGCGTGAGGGCTACGACATGTTCAACGCCATGATGGAGGGGATCAAGGAAGAGTCCGTCGGCAACCTGTTCAACCTCCAGGTCCAGGTGCAGGAAAACCCGATCGTCGAGGAGGCCGCCGCCAACGGCGCTGCTCCCGGAGGGGTTGCTCCTCCGGCGGCCGAGAGCCCAGCCGCCCAGCCCGCGGTCCCGCCCCAGGCCGCCCCGGGCAACCGGCCCCCGGCGGCCCGTTCCGGCGGTCAGCGGGGCCAGCGGACTCCTGGCGCTCACGCCAGGTCGGCCGGCCAGCCGCCCGCGGACCAAGCGGAGGCGGGCCAGTCCTCCCCGTTGCCGGCCGGGCTGGCCCCCCGCCGCGCGCGGCAGCTGAACTACTCGGCCCCCTCGATCGATGGCGGTACACACGTGGAGACCAGCCGGGGTCCGTCTGCGGGCGACGAATACGCGCACGTCGGCCGCAACGACCCGTGCCCGTGCGGGTCGGGCCGCAAGTTCAAGCGCTGCCACGGTGACCCGCGGACCCGCCAGGACAGCTAACCGGGCGGGCTCAGCCCGCCTCGACGGCCGTGCATACCCAGCGCGCGGGCCGGGCCAGCCGGCCCGGTGCCGCGGGCTGCGCCGCCACGTGCTCGAAGCGCAGCGCCAGCGCGCGCGGCCGCGGCCCGAAGCTCACGATGACGGTCATCTCCACCGCCCCGGCCGCCGGCCGGGAGGTCACGATGCGCTGGATCCGCGGCCGCCGGCCGGTGACCAGCTGCGGAGCCAGGCGCTTGATCTGCCCCCGGGCCCGGTCGGTGGTCAGCGCCACGAGCTGTCCCGGCGCGCGGAAGCCCGCGAGGATCTCGACGATGACCTGCGCGAACTGCCACGGCAAAGCCGCCCCATCCGGCCTGGGCGCCTCGCCTGGATCCCGGTGGCCGGCCGGGCCCCGCGTGGTCGGCGAGCCCACCAAGGCGGCAGCGGTGGCCGCCGGCCGCCCGGCGGGCTCCTCCGCTGCCGGGCACGCGGGACCGTGCACCTGGCAGTCATAGGGCGGCGCTCCCTGGGGCACCCGCACCAGGCGCAGGACCGACAGCTCAGTTGGCGGCATGGGCCCCTCCGGATCCGAAGGCAAGCGAGCAAGGCAAGCGAGCCAAACGACAAGCAAGCCAAACGACAAGCAAGCCAAACGACAAGCAAGCCAAACGACAAGCAAGCCAAACGACAAGCAGCCGCGGGCACCCTCGGCGGCCGTGTTCGCACCAGGCTCCGGCTGATCCCGTTGTACCCCGGACCAGTGACATTTCCGGGCCGCTCCGGCCTCCGGGCCTCCGGCCGCCTGATCGGGCCTTCACGTACCCGGGTGCGGCGCGCCAGCCGCTGCCCTGACCACAGCACGCAGCACGGCAAGCAACACGCAACACGCGGCGCAGCGGTCGGGACCGGACTAGCCTGGGCCCGTGGCGGATTACCCGCACCCGGCCAGCGCGGGCCGTTCGGCCAACATGCGGGCCAACCGGCGCACGGACACCAAGCCCGAGCTGGCCCTGCGCCACGCCCTGCACAAGCTCGGCTACCGCTACCGCAAGGACTACCGGCTGGACCTGGACGGCGGCCGCCGGGTCAGGCCGGACATCGTGTTCACCGCGCGCAAGGTGGCGGTCTTCGTCGACGGCTGCTTCTGGCACGCCTGCCCGGACCACGGGTCCAAGCCGCGCAACAACGAGTGGTACTGGAGCCCGAAGCTGCTGCGCAACGTCGAGCGCGACCGGCTCAACGACACGTCGCTGACCCTGGCCGGCTGGACCGTGCTCCGGCTGTGGGAGCACGTCCCCCTGGACGAGGCCGTCGCCACCGTGGTCACGGCCCTAACCGCCAGTCAACCACCGTCACCACCCCACCCCACCCCAACGATCCGGTCACATGACCCTGCCCGGCCCCACCCCTATGGCAAACTCTGGGGGATCATGCGCGTGTTCCTGCCCTCGACGCTGCCCGACCTCGCCCAGGCACTGGACGCCGGCCAGGTCGGTACCGGCCCGCGGCCCGGGTTCGCGGTCACGCCCGCGCTGCGCGAGGCCTACGCCAGCGGGGACGAGGAGGAACTGGAGTACGCCGCGCTGAACGAGGCGGCCCGCGCCTCGCTCCGCCTGCTGGCCGCCGACCTGGCCGCCGATCCGGGCGCGCCCGCCCGCCGGGTGGTGCTGGCCGCCGAGATCCCCGCCGACCGGGTGCGGTGGGACGCCACCGACGACGAGCCGGCCCGGGTCGCGCTCCATCAGCCGGTCCCGCTGGCCTGGCTGGCCTCGGCGCACGTGGACGACACCGAAGCAGGCGACGACGTGCGCAGCGCGGCCCAGGCCCTGCCCGCCGCCGACGCGGGCGACGAGGACGCGCAGTTCACCGTCGACGGTGCCGAAGGCCACGAGCTCGCCTGGTACGCCACCCAGGAGCTGCCCTACCTGGCGCAGTGACCGGCCCCTCCTACGATAGAGGGCATGGATGCCGTTACCACGACCCCGACCCCGGCCAACGAGCCGGTCAGGCAGTACCAGCCGGGCAGCCACGAGCGAGCCGGGCTGGAAAGCAAGATCAAGGAACTCGCCGGCCAGCGCGCCGAACTCACCATGACCATCGGCGGCCGCCAGCAGATGTCCACCGGCGACCGGATCGACGTGGTCCAGCCGCACAACAAGGCCCACGTGCTCGGCCAGCTGACCAACGCCACCGAAGTCGACGTGGCCGCTGCCATCTACGCGGCCAAGCAGGCCGCGCCCGGCTGGCGCGCGCTGAGCTTCGACGACCGGGCCGCGATCTTCCTCAAGGCGGCCGACCTGCTGGCCGGGCCCTGGCGGGCCACGATCAACGCGGCCACCATCTTGGGCCAGTCCAAGTCGCCCTACCAGGCCGAGATCGACGCGGCCTGCGAGCTGATCGACTTCTGGCGCTACAACGTCTATTTCGCCAGGAGGATCCTGTCCGAGCAGCCCGCCTCGCCTTCCGGCGCGTGGAACCGGATGGAGTACCGCCCGCTCGAGGGCTTCGTGCTGGCCATCACGCCGTTCAACTTCACCTCGATCGCGGGCAACCTGCCCACTGCCCCCGCGCTGCTCGGCAACGTGGTGCTGTGGAAGCCGTCGCCCACCCAGCAGCTGGCCGCGCACTACACCATGCGGCTGCTCGAGGCGGCCGGGCTGCCGCCCGGGGTGATCAACCTGGTGACCGGCGACGGCCAGGCGGTGTCCCAGGTCGCGCTGACCCATCCGGACCTGGCCGGCATCCACTTCACCGGCTCCACCCCCACGTTCCAGCACCTGTGGCGGACCGTGGGCGAGAACATCGGCCGGTACCGCAACTACCCGCGGCTGGTGGGGGAGACCGGCGGCAAGGACTTCGTGATCGTCCACCCCAGCGCCGACCCCGGCAGCCTGGCCGCCACGTTGATCCGCGGCGCGTTCGAGTACCAGGGCCAGAAGTGCTCCGCGGCCTCCCGCGCCTACCTGCCCGAATCGGTCTGGAGCCGCACCCGCGACGACTTCCTGGCTCAGGTCGGCACGCTGACCATGGGCGACGTGTCCGCCGACCTGTCGCTGTTCATGGGCGCCGTCATCGACGCCCGGGCCTTCGCCAAGCACGCCGCCGCCATCGACCGGGCCCGCCACACCGCATCGATCAGCATCCCGGTCGGCGGCCGGTACGACGACACCGACGGGTACTTCGTCGAGCCGACCGTGCTGGAATGCTCCGACCCGGCCGACGAGGTGTTCACCACCGAGTACTTCGGCCCCATCCTGGCCGTGCACGTCTACCCGGACGAGGCCTACGACAAGGTGCTGGCCCAGGCGGCCGACGTGGCTCCCTACGCGCTGACCGGCTCGATCCTGGCCACGGATCGGCAAGCGATCGCCCAAGCCACGGACAAACTGAGGTACTCAGCCGGCAACTTCTACATCAACGACAAGCCGACCGGCGCGATCGTCGGCCAGCAGCCGTTCGGCGGCGCCCGGGCCAGCGGCACCGACGACAAGGCCGGCTCGGTGTTCAACCTGATCCGCTGGGTCTCGGCCCGGGCCATCAAGGAGCTGCTCGCGCCCCCGACCGACTACCGGTACCCGCACATGGGGTGACTCACCCCGCCGCCACCGCAGCGATGGCCCGCGCCACGACGGTGGCCATCAGCTGCTGCCCGCGGGCGGTGGGATGCAGGTCGCACCGCCCGCCGGGCAGCGCGAAGGTCAGGCCGGCCGTGCAGGTATTGTCACCGGCGCCGGCCGAGGCGGCCCGGAACGCGCTGGACATATCGGCCACCGTGGCGCCGTACCGGGCCGCGGGCCCGGCCAGGGCCGCGTTCAGCGCCTCGATCTGGTGCACGAACAGCACGTCGCGGTAGTTCACCGCGTAGTACCCGACCACGACCAGGGTGTGCTGGTATCCGGCCTGGCCGCGCAGCGTGGCCAGGATGAGGTCCAGGTTCGCGGTGGTGGCGGCCAGCGTCAGGCTCAGCGCCGCCCCGCGGCAGTCGTCGGTGAGCTCCCGGCAGCGGAACAGGTCGTTGCCGCCGATGCCGATCGTCACCAGCCGGGTGTCCGGATGCTGCTGCAGGTAGCCCACCGCGTAGTCCAGCTGCGAGCCGGGGTAGGACACGTGCAGCGGCAGGGCCGGGCGGTACCCGGGACCGTCCGCGGCGTTGCGCTCGCAGCCGTTGCTCGGCGCCCTGGTGTTGATCATGCTGGCCGACGTCTCGCCCGGGCAGGCGGCGTTCACCACGGCCAGCCCGAGCGCCCGGGCCAGGTCCTCGGGGTAGCCGGTGAAGTCGGCCGGGTCGTAGTAGTCAGGCGCCGGGCGCACCTCGGGCGGGCGGAAGCCGAACGCGATCGAGTCACCCAGCGCCAGGTAACGCGCCGCCGGCCCGGGCCGGGCCGCGGCGGCCACGGCCGGCGCGCCGGGCGCCGTGCTCGCGGCCGTCCCGGAACCGGCCGAGCAGCCCGTGCCGGCCAGCACCGTCCCGGCCAGCCCCAGCACCAGCACCAGCACGGGCAGCAGCAGCGTGCCCGGCAGCGGGCGCAGCCCCGCCGGGCGGATACGGGACGAAGCGGTCATCAAAGCCACAGTAACTCCGCGGCCCGGCGGGAAGAAGCCCCTGCTCCCCGGCCGTTCCCGCCCGGGCCTGGACTAGCCTGTAGGGCAGCACTCGCATCCCGCACCGGAGGACGCTATTCACCGCCTGGTTCTATGGAATATCGACCTGACCTTGGTCGATGTGGCCCGGGTGGCCAGGGAGGCCTATGCCGAGGCGTTCGGTGCGGTGGCCGGCCGGCCGCTGATCCGGCTGCCGCAGACGGCGGGCCGGTCAGAGTCCGAGATCTTCTTCGACGCGCTCGCGCTCAACGGCGTCGACGTGCGCGCCGACGGCCCCGGCGAGCGGATGCTCGAGCCGTTCAGCGCCGAACTAGCCGCCGCCCTCGAGGCCCGCCGCGAAGACCTGGTCCGGCACGGCCGGCTCCTGCCCGGCGCGGCGCAGGCGCTGGCCGCCGTGGCCGGCCTCGACGGCGTGGTGCAGTCCGTCCTGACCGGCAACAGCAAGCCCACCGCCGTGCTCAAGCTGCGGGCCTTCGGCCTGGACAGCTACGTCGACTTCGAGATCGGCGGCTACGGCTCCGAGGCCTACCCCAAGGGCACCCTGCTCCGGGTGGCCAGGCAGCGCGCCGCGGACTCTCGCGGCGTGAGCTTCGACGAGAACGCCACCGTGTACGTGGCGGACTCGCCGCGGGACGTGGACGCGGCCCGCGTCGGCGGGGCCTGTTCGCTCGCCGTGGCCAGCGGCCGGGCCAGCGCGGCCGAGCTGCGCGAGGCCGGCGCCGACGCGGTGCTCCCGGGCCTGGAGGACGTCGCCGCGCTCGTCACCCTGATCACCCGCCTGACGGAGCAGCCCCAGCGGGCATCTTGACGAAAGACCGTTAAATCATGATTTATGGTGATCTGTGGGCGAACGAGAGAACAGGGCCGAGGAAACATGACGTCCGGTGGGGCGTTGCCAGGTGCGCCACGATGGCACGATGCTGTGAGCATGGACACCAGTGGCAGTGACTTGTCCAGCCGCGGCTACGGTGCCGTGCTGTGGGAGCCCGACGAGCAGATCGTCCACGACGCCCGGATCACCCGGTTCATGCGCTGGCTGGCCGGCCGCGATCACCGGTTCAGCGGCTATGACGACCTGTGGCGCTGGTCGGTGGCCCAGCCGGGCGAGTTCTGGTCCGCGGTGTGGGACTACTTCGAGGTGCTCGGCGACCGCGGCCCGGGACCGGTCCTGGCCGGCCAGGCCATGCCGGACGTGCGCTGGTTCACCGGCGCCACGCTGAATTACGCCCGAAACGCGCTGCGGACCGCGTGGACCGATCCCGACCGCACGGCGATTATTTTCGATTCCGAACGGTCCAGGGCCGGTCGGCTCACCTATGCCGAGCTCGCCCAGCAGGTCGCCCGGGTGGCGCGCGGGCTGCGCGCCCTGGGCGTGGGCCGGGGCGACCGGGTGGCCGCCTTGCTGCCCAACGTCCCCGAGGCGGTCATCGGCCTGCTGGCCAGCGCGAGCATCGGCGCGATCTGGTCAAGCTGCTCGCCGGACTTCGGCGCGCGCAGCGTGATCGACCGGTTCGCCCAGATCGAGCCCGCGGTGCTCATCGCCTGCGACGGCTACGGCTACAACGGCCGGGAGTTCTCCCGGGCCGAGATGGTCGGCGAAGTGGTCGCCGCCCTGTCATCGACCGGCCCCGGCCTGTCCGCCGTGGTCCTGGTCGGCTTGCTGGCCGAGCAGGCCGAGCCGCCCGACCTGCCCGTCCCCATCGTGGCCTGGACCGACCTGGACGCCGGAGCGGAGCAGCGCGAGCCGGAGTTCGAGGAGGTGCCGTTCGACCATCCGCTCTGGGTGGTGTACTCCTCCGGCACCACCGGGCTGCCCAAGCCGATCATGCACGGGCACGGCGGGATCGTGCTTGAGCATCTCAAGGCGCTCAGCTTCCACCAGGACCTCAAGCCGGGCGACGTGTTCACCTGGTACACCACCACCGGCTGGATGATGTGGAACTACCTGGCCGGCGGCCTGCTGGCCGGCGTGACCATGGTGCTGTACGACGGCAGCGCCACCTACCCGGCCACCGACCGGCTGTGGGCGCTGGCCGCCGAGCACCACGTCAGCTACCTGGGCGTGGGCGCGCCCTACCTGGTGGCCTGCGCCAAGGCCGGGGTGCGCCCGGGCGCCGAGCACGACCTGTCCGCGCTGCGGGCCATCGGCTCCACCGGGTCGCCGCTGCCGCCCGAGGCGTTCGGCTGGGTCTACCACGAGGTCAAACCGGACCTGCTGCTCGGCTCCTTCTCCGGCGGGACCGACCTGTGCACCGGCTTCGTGGGGCCCAACCCGCTGCTGCCGGTGCGGGCCGGCCTCATCGCCGGCCGCTGCCTGGGCGCGGCGG
Source organism: uncultured Actinomycetes bacterium (assembly GCA_963767565.1). Lineage (GTDB taxonomy): Bacteria > Actinomycetota > Actinomycetes > Streptosporangiales > Streptosporangiaceae > Palsa-504. The sequence goes on from CAVYEG010000001.1 coordinate 414,371, forward strand.
TCGAGGCCTACGACGACGACGGCAAGCCGGTCATCGGGCAGGTCGGCGAGCTGGTCATCACCCGGCCGATGCCGTCCATGCCGGTCGGCTTCTGGAACGATCCGGACGGCACCAGGTACCGGGACAGCTACTTCGACACCTACCCGGGCATCTGGCGGCACGGCGACTGGATCGAGATGCTGCCCGACGGCGGCTGCGTCATCTACGGCCGCAGCGACGCCACCCTCAACCGGGGCGGCGTGCGCATGGGGACCAGCGAGTTCTACCGCGTGGTGGAGGGCTTCGACGAGATCGGCGACAGCCTGGTGGTGGATACCGGCCGGCTCGGCGCCGAGGGCCGGCTGATCCTGTACGTGGTGCCGGCCGCCGGGCACGACCTGGACGAGAACCTGGCCGGGCGGCTGCGCGCCGCGCTCCGGGTCCAGCTCTCGCCCCGGCACGTCCCGGACGAGATCCACCAGGTCCCGGGTGTCCCGCGCACCCTGTCCGGCAAGAAGCTGGAGGTCCCGGTGCGCAAGATCCTGCTCGGCACGCCGCCGGAGCGGGCCGCGGACCCCAACGCCCTGGCCGACCCGGACGTCCTTCGCTATTTCGTTCCCCAGTTACCTAGCGAAACGACTCCGTCACAATGAGGTGGCAGGGTCATCGATGGCCGGGCCCGATGACGGGTGAGCATAACCACAAAGGAGTGGACCGAATGCCGGACAGCGACACCGACAAGGCTAAGGAAGCCCTGCTGGCCAAGGCGGCCGAGGCCTGGCGGGAGGACCCCGTCCTAGCCGAGGACGACGTGTCCTGTTTCCTGGATGCGTACTACCAGCGGCTGGCCACCGAGGACCTGGCCCCGCCCTCGCGGCTGGCCGCGGTGGCCGAGGCGCACGCCCGGATGGGCCGCAGCCGCCCTCAGGGCCGGGCCTTGGTCCAGGTCCGGGAACCGGACCGCGCCTACCTGGACCCGCTCACCCCGTCCGGCCTGGTCGTCGATATCGTCACCGACGACATGCCCTACCTGGTCGACTCGGTCACCACCGAGCTGAACCGGCACCAGGCCGAGATCCAGATGATCGTCCACCCGCTGCTGCGGGTTCGCCGCGACGTGACCGGCGCCCTGCGGGCCATCATCGGCGTGTGCGGTGACGACGTCGACACAGCCGCCACCGACGAGCTCGTCGAATCCTGGACCCACGTCGAGCTCGCGCCGTCCAAGGACCGCATCGACCCCGATCAGCTCGCCGCCGACCTGCGGCACGTGCTCGACGACGTGCGGGTGGTCAACGAGGACCAGCAGCGGATGGGCGAGGTGGCCCGGCGGCTGGCCGACGGCCTGACCGCCGAAGACGGCGTCGACGAGGCCGAGTACGGTGAGCTGCTGCGCTGGCTGGCCGACGGCAACTTCCTGTTCCTCGGCTACCGCGAGTACGACCTGGTACCGGTGGAGACCGGCGTGGGCCTGCGCCCGGTGCCCGGCTCCGGGCTGGGCATCCTGCGCCATCGCAGGCCCGGCCAGCAATCGCTGAGCAGGCTGTCCTCCCAGGTCGCGGCCCGGGCCCAGGACCCCGCCGAGCGGCTGGTGCTGGCCAAGGCCAACTCCCGGTCGACCGTGTACCGGGCCAACTACCTGGACTACGTCTCGGTCAAGAAGCACGACGCGGCCGGGAAGGTCACCGGCGAGTTCAGGTTCCTCGGCCTGTACACCCACTCCGCGCACACCGCCCCGGTGGCCAGCATCCCCGTGCTAAGGCGCAAGCTGGCCTACGTGCTGGCCTCGGCCGGCCTGACCAGGGACAGCCATGACGGCAAGGACCTGATCGAGATCCTCGAGGACTACCCGCGCGAGGAACTGTTCGAGATCTCGGCCGAGGAGCTCAGCCCGATCGCGCTGGGCGTGCTCCGGCTGAGCGAGCGCAAGCAGACCCGGCTGTTCCTGCGCCGGGACCGGTACGGCCGGTACATGTCCTGCCTGGTGTACCTGCCCAGGGAGCGGTACACGACCAAGGTCAGGCTGCGCGCCCAGGGCATCTTGAAGGCGGCCCTGCGCGGCGTGACGCTGGACTACAGCGCCCAGGTCGGCGACTCGGCCCTGGCCCGGCTGCACGTGGTCATCAGGGGCGAGAAGGGCGCGCCGGTCCCGCAGGTGGACGCGGCCGCGCTGGAGCGCAGGCTGGCCGCTGCGGTCAGGTCCTGGGATGAGGATCTGGTGGCCGAGGCGACCCGGGTGCTCGGCGAGGAACGGGCCCGCAGCCTGCTCGACCTGTTCTCGGCCGCCATCCCGGAGACCTACAAGGCCGACGTCACCGCGACCTACGCCGTCGAAGACCTGACCACCATGCTCAAGCTGCGCGAGTCGGGCACCGAGTTCGCGGTCCGCCTGGTGGAGGGCGAGGAGCGGTGGACGCTGGTGGTCTACCGGCTGGGCACGCCGATCACGCTGTCCGACGTGCTGCCCCAGCTGCAGCACATGGGGCTCGAGGTCGTCGACGAGCATCCGTATGAGTTCGCCGGCCACTCGAGCACCGGATCGTTCTGGATCTATGAATTCGGTCTTCGGCCGCCCGCCGGCCTCGCGTCGGTCACCGTGCGCCCGATCTTCGAGGACGCGGTCACCGCGCTGTGGCAGGGCCAGACCGAAGACGACGGGTTCAACGCCCTGGTCCTGACGGCCGGCCTGACCTGGCGCGAGGTCACGCTGCTGCGCGCGGTGGCCAAGTACCTGCGGCAGGGCGGCACGCGGTTCAGCGAGGACTACGTGCAGCGCGTGCTGCGCTCCAACGCGGCCATCGCCCGGCTGCTGGTCCGGCTGTTCGAGTCCCGGTTCGACCCGGCCAAGCAGGACGGCGCGGCCGAGCGGTGCGAGGCCATCGCCGAGGAGATCCGCGGCATGCTGGACGAGGTGGTCAGCCTCGACCACGACCGGATCCTGCGCGCCTACCTGGCCATGATCGACGCCACCCTGCGGACCAACTACTACCAGACCGCCAGCCGCGGCGGGGTCGACGGGCCGCCCACCCTGACCCTCAAGCTGGACCCGGGCAACCTGCCCGAGCTCGCCTCGCCGCGGCCCAAGTTCGAGATCTTCGTCTACTCGCCCCGGCTCGAGGCGGTGCACCTGCGCTTCGGCCGGGTGGCGCGCGGCGGCCTGCGCTGGTCGGACCGGCTCGAGGACTTCCGCACCGAAGTCCTGGGCCTGGTCAAGGCGCAGGAGGTCAAGAACGCGGTCATCGTCCCGTCCGGGGCCAAGGGCGGCTTCGTGTGCAAGCGGCTGCCCGACCCGGGCGACCGCGAGGCCTACCAGGCCGAGGTGCTGGCCTGCTATAAGACGTTCATCGCCTCGATGCTGGACGTGACCGACAACATCGAGGGCGAGGCGGTCATCCCGCCGCCCGAGGTGGTCCGGCGGGACGGGGACGACACCTACCTGGTGGTGGCGGCCGACAAGGGCACCGCGACCTTCTCCGACACGGCCAACGAGGTGGCCGCCCGCTACGGGTTCTGGCTGGGCGACGCGTTCGCCTCGGGCGGGTCCGAGGGCTATGACCACAAGAAGATGGGCATCACCGCCCGCGGCGCCTGGGAGTCGGTGAAGGTCCACTTCGCGGCGCTGGGCCTGAACCCGGCCGCCGACGACTTCACCATGGTGGGTATCGGCGACATGTCCGGCGACGTGTTCGGCAACGGCGTGCTGCTGTCCGAGCACATCAAGCTGGTCGGCGCCTTTGACCACCGGCACGTGTTCGTCGACCCGGACCCCGATCCGGCCGCCAGTTTCGCCGAGCGGCAGCGGATGTTCGACCTGCCCAGGTCCTCGTGGGCGGACTATGACGAGGCGCTGATCTCGCCCGGCGGCGGGGTCTGGCCGCGCGCGGTCAAGTCGGTGCCGGTCTCGGCGCAGGCACGCACCGCGCTGGGCATCGACGCCGGGGTCACCGCGCTGTCGCCGGACGCGCTGATCTCGGCCATCCTGGCCGCCCCGGTCGACCTGCTGTGGAACGGCGGCATCGGCACCTACGTCAAGGCCAGCTACGAGTCCCACGCCGACGTGGGCGACCGGTCCAACGACGCGGTGCGGGTGGACGCCACCCGGCTGCGCTGCCGGGTCATCGGCGAGGGCGGCAACCTGGGCCTGACCCAGGCGGCCCGGATCCAGTACTCACTCGGCGGCGGGCTGGTCAACACCGACTTCATCGACAACTCGGCCGGGGTGGACACCTCCGACCACGAGGTCAACATCAAGATCCTGCTGGCCGACGCGATCCGGGCCGGGGAGATGCCCGCGGCCGCCCGGCATCAGCTGCTGAACGACATGACCGACGACGTGGCCGGCCTGGTCCTGCGGCACAACTACGGGCAGAACATGGCGCTGGCCGCGTCCCGGGCCCAGGCGCCGTCCCTGCTGCATGTGCACGCGCGGTACCTGCGCAAGCTGGTCAGGGACAAGCGGCTGGACCCCGGGCTTGACGAGCTGCCGGGCGAGCGGGACATCGCCGAGCGCCGGTCGGCCAGCGCCGGCCTGACCACCCCCGAGTTCGCCCTGCTGCTCGCGCACACCAAGATCTCGGCCGCCGAGGAGGTGCTGGCTTCCGGCCTGCCCGACGACCCGTACCTGCGCCGGGTGCTGGAGGCCTACTTCCCGGCCCCGCTGCGGTCCGCCTTCGCCGACCGGATGCAGGCCCACCCGCTGCGCCGCGAGATCATCACCACCGCCGCGGTGAACGAGATGATCGACACCTCGGGCACCACGTTCTTGTTCCGGCTGATCGAGGAGACCGGCGCGTCCGTGCCCGACCTGACCCGGGCCTGGCTGGTGGCCCGCGAGGTGTTCGACATGACCGCTTTCTGGCACCAGGTCGAGGAACTCGAGGGCCGGGTGGGCCTGGCCGCCCAGATCACCCTGCTGCTCGAGGGGCGCAAGCTCACCGAGCGCGCGGCCCGCTGGCTGCTGCACAACCGCCGCCCGCCGTTCGACCTCCAGGCCACCGTGAACTTCTTCGCGGCCGGGGTGCGGACCGTGCGGGCCGGCCTGCCCAAGCTGCTGGCCGGCCGGGACCTGGCCACCTTCGAGGAGCGCCGGGACTCCTACCTGGTCCTGGACGTGCCGGAAGAGCTGGCCGAGCGCGTCGCGGCCATGGTGCCGACGTACTCCGCGTTCGACATCGTGCAGGTCGCCTCGGTCACCGGGCGGAGCGTCGAGGAGGCCGCCGAGGTCTACTTCGACCTGGCCGACCGGCTGCAGATCACCCGGCTGCGGGACCGGATCACCGCGCTGCCCAGGGAAGACCGCTGGTCGACCATGGCCCGCGCCGCGCTGCGGGACGACCTGTACGCCGCGCTCGCCTCGCTGGCCCGGGACGTGCTCGGGGCCAGCCGGTCGGCGGTCCCGCGCAACCCGGAGGAGCAGCTAGCCGCCTGGGCCGCGCAGAACGAGGCCGCGGTGGGGATGGCCACCCAGACCCTGGGCGAGATCTGGGAGAGCGAGCGGTTCACGTTCACCACGCTGTCGGTCGCGCTGCGCGCGATCAGGACCCTGGTCGCGTCCAGCTCGCTCCCGCAGGCCTAGGCCTTAGTAGGCGTGACCGTAGGTCGGCCCGCCGCCGGACCCGATGACGTCGACCTTGGCGCCTTGGGCGCTGGCCGGCGGGTCGACCGCCACGTACTCATAGGTCCAGTCGCTGACCACCTCGTGGTAACCGACCTCGTTGGTGGCGCCGAGCAGCGGGACGAAGGCGGTCGGCACCGAGATCGGGAACCCGGAAGAGGGCTTGCCCGATGACGTGTCGGCGTGCTGGGTGGTCGTGTTCAGGGTCATCGCGTAGATGACCAGGGCCCCGCCGTCGGCCGTCTTCAGCTCGAACTGCGGGTAGCTGGACCCCTCGAGCAGCCACCGGTACTGCAGGCCCTGGGCCTGATCGCAACTGGCCTGGGCCGCCTGGGACCCGTACAGCCCGGTGGTCAGCGGCCCCTCCTCCACCACGGCCGCGGCCGGGTTGGCCGGGCCCTCGTCGACCACGGCCGCCTGGGTCGCCCCCAGCGCGTCCGGCCGCAGCAGCGCGCCGGTGTCGTCGTCGGCCACCGGGAGGGCGTAGCCGTCCTGGTCGCGGGCCAGGGCAGGCAGGGGCGCCTCGAGCATGGCCGTCCCGATGACCGCCCAGGGCAGGCTGGGCTTGGGCCGTTCGAACAGCATGAGGGTGCTGGTCGTGGCGCTCAGCTGACGGCCCAGCACCTGTTGCCTCGGCACCGTCACCACGAACCACTCCCGGGTTCCGGTCTGCGCCGGCACGTAGAAGGCCGGCGGGCCGTAGCGGTATCTCGGCACCGGCGTGCCCGCGGCGGACAGCGCCAGGTACTGGCCCTTCGTCACCGCCCACTGGGCGTACGCCACCCTGGTCAGGCCCTGCGCCGCGTTCCCGCTGGCCGCGGCAGAATCGCTGGCTGAGACGTACGAGTCGTAGACCCTCTCGGCCTGGGCCACGGTCAGCTTGTGCGTGCCCGCCACCGCGCTCGCGGAACCCGCCGCAGTGGAGCACCCGCCGGCCGCCAGCGCGATCACCGCGGCCAGCCCCCCCAGGGCGGCGCGCCTTCCGACTATCACGCTAAGGCAGAATACTGTATTTCCTACTCGTCTCCGGCGCGCTCGGCTGGTCCCGCCCGCGCCTGCTCCTGGTTTCTGCGCACCTCGCGTAGGCTAACCGGCATGGCAGGTACCGATCCCGCCGATGAGATCGCGGCATTGCGCTCGACGCTGGACAGCATCGAAGCTGTGCTCGATCCTGGCGCCATGCAGACCGAGGCCGACGGCCTGCGCGAGCAGGCGGCCGACCCTGACCTGTGGACCGATCAGGAGCACGCGCAGAAGGTGCACCGGCGGCTGTCCTACCTGGACGCCGAGCTGGGCCGGCTGGCCGGCCTGCGGCAGCGGCTGGACGACACCCAGACGCTGTTCGAGCTGGCCGAGGGCGAGGACGATCAGCCCACCAGGGAGGAGGCGGCCGGCGAGCTGGCCGCGCTGCGCAGCGAGATCGACCAGCTCGAGGTGCGTACCCTGCTGGCCGGCGAGTATGACGCCCGGGAGGCGCTGATCTCGATCAACGCCCAGGCGGGCGGGGCGGACGCGGCCGACTTCTCGGAGAACCTGATGCGCATGTACCTGCGCTGGGCCGAGCGGCACAAGTACGCCACCGAGGTCTACGACATCTCCTACGCCGAAGAAGCCGGGATCAAGTCCACCACGTTCGCGGTCAAGTCGCCGTACGCCTACGGCACGCTGCGCGGCGAGCACGGCACCCACCGGATGGTCCGCATCTCCAAGTACGACAACCAGGGCCGCAGGCAGACCTCGTTCGCCGGCGTGGACGTGATGCCGGTGGTGGAGCAGGCCGACCACATCGAGATCGGTGAGGACGAGATCAGGGTCGACGTCTACCGCTCCAGCGGTCCGGGCGGCCAGGGGGTCAACACCACCGACTCGGCGGTCCGGATTACCCACCTGCCCACCGGGATCGTGGTGTCCTGCCAGAACGAGCGGAGCCAGATCCAGAACCGGGCCTCGGCCATGGCCGTGCTGCAGTCCAAGCTGCTCGAGCGGCGGCGCCAGGAAGATGCCGAGCAGATGGCGGCGCTGCGCGGTGACGGCGGGCGCGCCTGGGGCACCCAGATCCGCAACTACGTCCTGTACCCGTACCAGAACGTCAAGGACGTGCGGACCGGCCAGGAAACCGGGAACGCGGCAGCGGTCCTGGACGGCGAGATCGACGAGTTCATCGACGCGGAAATCCGCTGGCTGCGCCAGAACGGACGCTAACCGGCCGCCCTTCGCGCCGTGCTGCCCTCAGTGCCCTTAATGCAGGGCCAGCAGCATCAGCAGGGCCAGCAGGAGCAGCGCGGCAATCACCATCTGGGGCGTGGCGTTGAAGTGGTGGTGGTGAATCTCCTGGCGGGCTGCCCGGCACGCCGGGCAGCGGCCCTCCACCACCGGTCCCGCGCACTGAGCGCAGATGAGGTGCTCGCAGCTCATCGGAACCCCTTCCGGCTGGCCTGCCCGACACTTGCCGTGATGTAAGGCCTTAGCTGCCAGTTTCCCTCTAGACTGTTCCCTGCCTAACCCAGGTTACCCGCTAGTCGCCCGAGTTGGCGGCGGCAACGCGGTCCGCACCCTGCCAACGTCGATGTGATGGTCCCGTGATCAACTTCGATAACGTCACCAAGGTCTACGCGAATCAGAGTCGGCCCGCGTTGGAGAGCGTGAACATCTCGGTCGCCAAGGGTGAGTTCGTTTTTCTGGTCGGCCCGTCCGGGTCGGGCAAGTCCACCTTCCTCCGGCTGGTGCTGAAGGAGGAGCGGCCCACCGAGGGCCGGATCCACGTGGCGGGCCGGGATCTCGCCCGGCTCACCAACTGGAAGGTCCCCTATCTGCGGCGGCGCATCGGCTGCGTGTTCCAGGACTTCCGGCTGCTGCCCAACAAGAACGTCTACCAGAACGTCGCCTTCGCCCTTGAGGTCATCGGCAAGCACCGCCGGTTCATCCGCAAGGTCGTGCCCGAGGTCATCGACCTGGTCGGCCTGGAGGGCAAGCATGACCGCATGCCCGACGAGCTGTCCGGCGGGGAGCAGCAGCGGGTCGCGATGGCGCGCGCGTTCGTCAACCGCCCGATGATCCTGCTCGCCGACGAGCCGACGGGTAACATCGACCCGGCCACCTCGATCGGCATCATGAAGGTGCTCGACCGGATCAACCGGACCGGGACGACCGTGGTAATGGCCACGCATGACGCGGCCATCGTCGACTCCATGCGCAAGCGGGTCATCGAGCTCGAGTACGGCAAGGTTGTCCGAGACCAGTCACGCGGGGTTTACGGCCAGGCCTACTGACCGGGCCGACCCGTCAACCCAGGACTACAAGGAAACAGCCAGCATGCGTTCACAGTTCGTCCTCTCCGAAATCTGGATCGGGCTGCGCCGGAATCTCACCATGACGATGGCGCTCATCGTGGTCGTGGCCATCAGCCTGTCCCTGCTCGGTACGGGCCTGCTGTTCGTCAAGCAGGTAGACCGGACGCGAACCTACTGGCAGGGCAAGGTCGAGCTGTCGATCTACCTGTGCATCAAGACCAGCCCGGAGCCGCGGTGCCAGCAGAACGGCCCGGCCACGGACGCCGAGCGGGCCCAGCTGCGCCAGCAGCTGACCTCGATGCCGCAGGTCGAGGCCGTCTACTACGTCTCGCAGCAGCAGGCCTATACCGAATTCAGGCAGTACTTCTCGAACCAGCCGGCCCTGGTCCAGGACACTCAGGAAGGTGACATCCCCGACTCGTTCGAGGTCAAGCTGAAGAACCCCGAGGCCGACTACAACATCGTGGCCAGCGCGGTCACCGGCGCCCAGGGCGTGGAGACCGTGGTCGACGAGATGACGATCCTGGACAAGTTCTACCGGCTGCTCGACGGCGCGCGGAACGCCGTGGTCATCATCGCCCTGATCCTGATCGTGGCTGCCGTCCTGCTGGTCGCCAACACGATCAGGCTGTCCGCCTTCAACCGCCGCAGGGAAACCGCGATCATGCGGCTGGTCGGGGCGTCCAACTTCTACATCCAGCTGCCGTTCCTGCTCGAAGGGGCCATTGCCGGGCTGATCGGCTGGGCCATCGCCGCCGGGCTTCTGGTGGCCGTCAAGTCGCTGATGCTGGATAGCCTGGGGCAGTACTTCTCCTTCAACGTGGGTCTGTCCGTCGGGGACCTGATCGAGGTCATCCTGGTCTCGATGGCCGTCGGCGTGCTGCTGTGCGGCGTGACGTCGTTCCTGACGCTGCGCCGTTACCTGCGGATCTGACGAAGGGGACGGCGGGCGTGCTGACGGGAGGAACGTGGCTCGGGAACAGGGGCGGAAGGTCATCGCCCGGAACCGGCGTGCGCTCCACGACTATCACGTCGAGGACACCTTCGAGGCGGGCCTGGTCCTGACCGGGACCGAGGTCAAGTCGCTGCGCGCGGGCCGCGCGTCGCTCGCCGACGGGTTCGCGCAGATCTCCGACGGCGAAGCGTGGCTGCACAACGTGCACATCCCCGAGTACACCGAGGGCACCTGGACCAATCACACGCCCCGGCGGATCAGGAAACTGCTGCTGCACCGCAAGGAGATCGACCGGCTGGCCAGCAAGATCGCCGAGCAGGGTCTGACCCTGGTCCCGCTGTCGATCTACTTCAAGGACGGCAACGCGAAGGTGGAGCTGGCGCTGGCCCGCGGCAAGCGGACCTACGATAAGCGTCAGGACCTAGCCAAGCGCGATGCGGCCAGGGAAATGGACCGAGCGCTGAAACGGCGAAGGTGACGGGCGGGCAGATCGTGTCGTCTCCTGCGAGCGAGCACGGCGGCCATGTCAGGCCGCGGGGTCCCGGTGCGCCCGCGCAGCACCGCGCGCGCCCCGGTACCCGTCCCGTGCCCGCGAGTCCCCGTCCCGCGCCGGGCGGGCCCCGTCCCGGTCGGCACGGGGCGGCCCCCGCGACCCGCAGGTCCCCGCAGTGGCGGCCGTCCCGGCGCGCGAAGATCGTGCTGGCCGCGGTCATCGCGGTCGGGCTGCTGGTCATCGGCCTGGTGACCGGCTTCGGCTCGGAACTTTCCGCGGAGCCCACCGCCCAGGCGTTCCTGCTCAGCTGGCAGCAGCAGGATTATGCGGCCGCGGGCGCGCTGACCACCGCCCCGCCCCGGACCGCGGCCACGGACCTCAAGGGTGCCTTCGCGCAGCTCGACGCTTCCCAGATGCTGCTGTCCATGGACTCCCTGGTCCAGCACGGCGCCACGGCGGAAGCGTCCTTCACGGTCTCGGTCGATCTGGCCGGGCCGGGACGAGTCTGGACCTACCAGAGCCGGTTCGGGATGCGCAGGACCGACGGCAGGTGGCAGGTCGAGTGGGCACCCAGCGTGGTACACCCCAGCCTGACCCAGGGTGAGCGCCTGGCCGTGGTGACCAAGTTCCCGGCCCGGGCCGCCGTGCTCGACGCCCAGGGCCAGCCGCTCGAGGTCCCTTCCCAGGTCTACGTGCTGGGCGTGCGGCCCGGCCAGCTGGCCGATCCGGCCCGGACGGCCAGCAAGTTCGCCGGCCTGACCGGGCTGGACGCCCGGCAGGTGCTCGGCCAGATCAACGCCGCGCCGCCCGCCGACTTCCTCGCCCTGGCCTCGCTCGACCCCGGGACGTACGCCACGCTGCGCTCCGGGCTGCGCAGCGTGCCGGGGCTGGTCGTAGAGCAGAAGGCGGAGCGGCTGTACCAGGCCGACGCGACCGGGCTGGTCGGCTCGGTGGGCAGCGAGATCAGCCCGGCGCTACGCGCCGACGGCAGCTTCTATCTGCCCGGTACCACCGTGGGGCTGTCCGGCCTGGAGCAGGCCTACCAGCGTGAGCTGGTCGGCACGCCGACCACCGAGGTGGTCGCGGTGACCTCGGCCGGGGCCACGGCCAACATCCTGACGGCGTGGCCAGGCACGCCCGGTACCCCGGTGCACACCACCATCGACTCGAAGGTGCAAGGTGCCGCGCTGTCCGCCCTCGGCAACGCTCCCGCGTCGGGCCAGATCGTCGCGGTCCAGGCCATGACGGGCCAGGTCCTGGCCGTGGCCCAGCACCAGGCCGCAGGTGCCCCGGCCCTGGCTGGCGCCTTCGACGCCAAGCTGATCCCGGGCATGGCGTTCACCATCGTGTCCACCGCCGCCCTGCTGAGCACCAAGCTGACCGAATCCACCCCGATATCCTGCGAGAACTCCTTCACCGTGGGCGGCCAGACGTTCACCAGCGACGGGACAGGCGAGGTCCGCCCGTTCAGCAATGCCTTCGCCAATCAATGCGACACGGCCTTCGTGGGCCTGTCCGAGCGGATCAGCGCCAGCCAGCTGACCGCGGCGGCGCGGGAGTTCGGCATCGGGGCCGACTGGTCACAGCTGCCGGTGCACGCCTTCTCCGGATCAGCTCCGACGCCCGCGGGCGAGGCAGCCCTGGCCGCCGAGACCATCGGCCAGGGCAACGTGCGGATGAGCCCGCTGGCCATGGCCATGGTCGCCGCGGTCGTCGACTCCGGTAGCTGGCACACCCCGGTCGTCACCCAGGGGGCGCCCGACCCGGCCGGCAACGCGCTGAACCCCGCCGCCATGTCCGCGCTGCGCGACCTGATGCGCAATACCGTCCGCTCCGGCGCCGCCCAAGCGGCCAGCCGCCCCGGCGCCCCGGTCTACGGCCAGGTCGGCCTGGTCCACAGCGGATCGACCTGGACCAGCTGGTTTGTCGGCTTCCGCGGCAACATCGCGTTCACCGTCGTCGAATCAGGCAAGACCGCCCAGCTCTCCGCCGCCGCCCTAGCCGGCGCCTTCCTCTCCGCCCTAGGCCCCTGACCGCCCTAGGCCCCTGGCCCCCCCGGCCCCTGACCCCCCGGCCCCTGACCCCCCGGCCCCTGACCCCCCGGCCCCTGACCCCCCGGCCCCTGACCCCCCGGCCCCTGACCGCCCTAGGCCCCTGACCGCCCAGGCCCCTGACCGCCCGGCCCCTGACCGCCCTCCCGCTCCGGGCGCCTCGCCGTCTCACCGCCCGGCGTCCTAACCCGACCCGCTTAACCCCATCACCACCTCTCGCCCCGCCAGCCTCGATCCTCGCGCCTCCGCCGCCCGTGGCTCCGTGATCCACCCACACCGATGGACCATCGGTGTGGTCCAGGCGACACCGATGGTCCATCGGTGTCGCTGGCGACCTCCCCGGATCGTCGCCGTCGTCACTGTGCGTTATCAATATGTGACTAGTATTTGCTCTCCGTAAGCAACCATCCGGCCGCCGGCTGGCGTCCTTACGGGTGACTGGGGTTCGCTCGGGGGGTTGCGGCCCAGTCAACGTGAAAGGTCCGGGTCTCATCTCGGGGGAGACCCGGCCAATGGACCGGCTCCGACCCTGCCGGTCGGCCCCTGCGGGCGCGTTAGGCCACCGCCAGCGCCCGCAGGGGCCACTTTGCTGTCTGCCTGACCCGCCCCCGGGAATCCGGGTTGGCTGGCGCGGGTTATACATGTACGGTCAGGTACGGCGGTGTGGTGATGCTGTACCTGCCGTGACAACTCCATAGGGGGTGATCGGTTTCGACTTCGGTAGTTGATCCAGGTGAAGCGGGCCGAGGGTTGCGGTTGTGACCTCGTTAATCCTGTGACCGCAAACTCATAAGTGCCAATGCAAAGAGCACTGACTTCGCTCTCGCCGCCTAAGGCGAGTTAAGGAAGTCTGTCAGCCCGGGGATGCCTTCGACCCGGTGTCTGGCATCAGCTAGGAGGATTCACCGTCTAACCCGGCCGCGGGGTGAGGCGGGACATCAAACAGTGGCTGAGCCTGTCGGCGTCTTGCTTGCGTGATCGCCGGGGCTGAGAAAAGCACAGCAAGCTGCGCCCGGAGAAGCCCTGGTGAGGTACTGAAGGACGCGGGTTCGATTCCCGCCACCTCCACGAATTAAAATTCGATAAGTCTGCGGTCCCGTTCTCGGACGGGGCCGCATTGTCATGTGCGGCCGGTATCCGCTGATGGCGGAAACCGGGCAGCAGGCGGGCCAGGACCAGGGCGCCGGCGATGCAGGCCAGTCCGCCGGATACCACCGACACGGTATCCCCGAAGGCGGCCGCGACCGCGCCCGATTCCAGGTCCCCGATCCGGGGACCGCCGGCCACCACCGCGGTCTGCAGGCCGGACAGCCGCCCGCGTAGCGCGTCGGGCACCGTGAGCTGGATGATCGTGCTGCGGAACACCGCCGAGATCACGTCGGCCCAGCCCGCCACGGCCAGCAGGGCCAGCGCGCCCGGCAGCCAGGGCACCAGGCCGAAGCAGGTGATGGCGATGCCCCAGGTGATGACGGCCACGATGACCGCCAGCCCCTGCCGCCGGATATGGCTGACCCAGCCGGTGGTGAGCGCGCCGATCAGGGCGCCCGCGCCAGGCGCCGAGTACAGGAAGCCGAGCGTCCTCGCGCCACCGCCGAACAACGTGAACGCCAGGGCCGGGAACAGCGCGCGCGGCATGCCGAACACCATGGCGTTGATGTCAATCAGATAGGCACCCTGGATCGCCTGGCGGCTCCGCACGAAGCTCAGGCCCTCGACGATCGAGCGCAGACCGGGCCGGTGTTGCGTTTCTCCGGTCGCCCGCTGGGGCGAGATCAGGAACACCATGAACAGGGTCACCGCGAAGCTGGCCACATCCATCCAGTACACGAAGCGGACCCCGGCCCCGGCCAGCAGCAGGCCCGCCACCGCCGGGCCCACCACCAGGCCGAACTGGAACAGGGACTGGAAGATGGCGTTGGCCGTCGGCACCTCGGACCGGCGGACCAGGTTCGGCACGATGGCGCTGCGCCCGGCGTTGTCCAGCCCGCTGAACCCCGCCGCCAGGGCCGGCAGCACGAACAGCGGCCACAGCGAGGTACCCAGGTCCGCGTTGACCGCCAGGCCCGCGCTGCAGCAGGCCATCAGCAGCTGGGCCAGCATCAGCAGCCGCCGCCGGTCCAGCGCGTCGACCACCGAACCGCCCAGCAGCGACCCGGCGACCAGCGGCAGCAGCTGCGTCAGCGAGACCAGGCCGACGTCGAGGGACGAATGGGTCAGTTGGTACACCTGGTAGGGCACGGCCACCGTGGTCAGCTGGGTGCCGAGCACCGATATCAGCTCACCAAGAACCAGGATGCGCAGATCTCGGGAGCGCCGCAGCGGCGTCAGGTCGATGAACAGACGCCGGCGCGCCCGGACGGGCCGCTCCGGGCGCTCGCTCACCGCGGTTCCCCCTCGCATATATGACTGACGGTCACTCAGTGAGTTATCATACCCTCATGACCAGGACCAAGCCCGCGCAGGAGCGGCGCGCCGACCTGCTGGCCGCCGGCCGGTCCCTGTTCCTGGCCCGGGGCATCGCGGCCGCCTCCCTGGAGGACATCACCCGCGCCGCCGGGGTCTCCAAAGGCCTGTTCTACCTGTACTTCCGGTCCAAGGAGGATCTGGTGCTCGCGCTCCAGGAGCAGTTCTCCCTGCAGTTCGCCGCGCGCATCCGGGCCGCCGCGGATGCTCAGGCCGACTGGGGGGCCAAGCTCGACGCCTGCGTCCAGGCCAGCTTCGAGGGCTACCGCGAACTGCACGACCTGCACGAGGTCCTGTTCCACCACGCCGGCCCGGCCCACACCCGCACGGCGGCCGACCACGCCCACGAGCCAGCTCACGCGCTGGCCGTCCAGGCCCTCGGTGACCTGTTCGCCGCCGGCGTGGCGGCCGGGGCCTTCGACGTGGCCGACCCGGAGACCGCGGGCGCGCTGTGCTACGCGAGCATGCACGCCTTCGACGACGGCTTCCGCGGACCCGGCGGACCCGGCGACGGCCGGCTCATCCGGGCCGCCCAGCAGCTGTTCCGGCGCGTGGCAGGCGTGCCTGGCGGCTGAGCGCCCAAGCCCCGGCACAATCGCCTGACGCGACGGCGCAAATCGCGCGACGCGCCGGCGCAAATCGCGGAACGCCCGCCGGAATGGCCTAAACGGACCCCGCCACGCCACCGAGCCTGCCCGATCATTACCATTCTGGTTCCGAACACGGGATAATAGGGCGACAGATAGAAACGATTGTGGCTGGCCGGGTTCCGCCGCAGGCGGCCCGGATTGTGATGGACGCAGTGCCCAGGAAGGCCCGGTGCCGCCCCAGGACGCAAGGCAACCGGCAACGCAGGGCAGCAACGCAGGGCAGCAACGCAGGGCAGCAAAGTAGAGACGCAACGTAGGAACGCAATGTAGGGACGCAAGGACACGGTGTCGACCAGGGCGCAGTGTTGACCAGGGCATAGTGCGTGGAGCCCGTAGGAAGGGGATGGGATAATGGCGGCGATGAAGCCGCGGACGGGCGACGGTCCGCTTGAGGTCACCAAGGAGGGCCGCGGCATCGTGATGCGTGTCCCGCTTGAAGGCGGCGGCCGACTCGTTGTTGAGCTGACGGCGGACGAGGCGGCTAAGCTTGGTGACGCCTTGAAGTCTGTGGTCGGGTGATCCCTCAGTCGTTCCTCTTGACCGCGGCGAGCAGGCCATGACCCAGCGGAAGCAGCACCGGCACCAGCCGGTCGTCGTCCCGCACCAAAGTGGCCAGGTCGACGGCGCCCTCATCATCGACAGCACTCTCATCGGCCGGCCCGGCCAGCAGCGCGTTATTGAAAGCCACCACCCCGCCGGGCCGCAGCAGCCGTAGGGCAGCGGCCAGGTAATCCGGGTAGTCCCGTTCATCCGCGTCGCAAAAAACCATGTCGTATGCGCCATCGGACAAGCGCGGCAGCACGTCGAGCGCGCGGCCCAGGATCAGCCGGCACTGGTTTTGCGCGAAGCCGGCCGCCGCGAACACCTTGCGCGCCATCCGCTGGTATTCAGGTTCGGTGTCGACGCTGGTCAGCGTGGAACCCGGGCGCATCCCGCGCAGCAGCCAGATGCCCGAACTGCCGCAGCCGGTGCCGATCTCCACGGCGGTCTTGGCCCCCACGCAGCAGGCCAGGAAACGCAGCGTGGCGCCGACCTCGGGCAGCACCGGCTCGGTGCCGCCCAGGTCGACCGCATTCGCGCGCGCGGCCAGCAGCGGCTCGTCTTCTGCGGCGTAGGCAAGTGGCTCCACCCGCAGCAGCCTAGCGCCAGACCCGCAGGTCCGGGAACTATACCGGGCCGCGAGCCGTTACCAATGCGGCGTCGGCCGGGCCGCGGGCCCCGGCCGTCCCGGTCCGAACTGGCGCAACGGAAGAATCCAGGGCACGATGGTAACAGTCGCGGCACTCTGCGACCCGGAGGGCGGATTGTTGGAGGAGGCCAGCCAGCCGACGCAGCCTGCTCAGCCCGAGTGGAACCTCCCGACCTGGGAGGACATCGTCCGCACCCATTCTGCTCGGGTCTACCGGCTCGCCTACCGGCTGACCGGCAATCCGCACGACGCCGAGGACCTGACCCAGGAGGTCTTCGTCCGGGTCTTCAGGTCCCTGTCCAGCTATACCCCCGGCACGTTCGAGGGCTGGCTGCACCGCATCACCACCAACCTGTTCCTCGACCAGGCCCGGCGCAAGCAGCGGATCCGGTTCGAGGGCCTGGCCGACGAGATGGCCCACCGGCTGCCCGGTTCCGAGCCCACGCCCGCCGAGGCCTTCGACGACAGCCATCTCGACGACGACGTGCAGGCCGCACTGAAGGCGCTGCCGCCTGAGTACCGGGCCGCGGTCGTGCTGTGCGACATCGAAGGCTTCTCCTACGAGGAGATCGCCGCCACCCTCGGCGTGAAGCTGGGCACGGTCCGCAGCCGCATTCACCGCGGCCGGGCCCAGCTGCGGGCCGCGCTCGAGCACCGGCGGCCGGGACCGGCGGCCGACCGGACGGATCCCGCCCGGTCCTGGGCGCACGGGCTGCGCCGCCCGGGCCTGGCCCGGCTGAAGCGGTCAGGTGAGTCATGAGCCACCTCGGAGACCGGCTGTCGGCCCTGGTTGACGGTGAGCTGACGGGCGCAGAACTCGACCGAGCTCACGCCCACCTGGCCGGCTGCCAACAGTGCCGGGCCGAGGCCGCCGACCTGCGGATGCTGAAGGCCAAGATAAGCGGCCTGGTGGCCGGGGCGCCGGCCGAGGCCGCCATGACCAGCCGCTTGATCGCCAGCACCGGACCCGGCGGCCCGCTGCCGCCGCGGCATCGCCTGCTGCGCCGAGCGCCGGGCCCGCGGACCGCGCCGGGCCCGTCCCCGCAGTGGCCGGCGCCCCGGGCCCGCCGGCGCTACCTGCTGGCCGGCACCGTGTCCCTGGTCGCCGTCCTGGGTACGGTGGCGTTCACCGCGGGCGGCGGGGGCCAGGCCGCCCCGGGACCGAAGATCACCCCGCAGGTCCAGATGTATAGCGTCGAGCACGCCATCACCACCGGCGAGGTGCCGATCACCGGCCCGTCAGCCAAGTCATCGTCCAGGTCCGACTCCGACTCGGACGCGACGCTCCCGTGAGGTCCGCGTGTTCGCGCTCAGCTGTGCTGTGAGCCGCCGCCGTGACGTCCGGCCGCCGCTCCTGCTGGCCGCCGTGCTCGCCGTGGCCGTGCCGGGATTCCTCGTCGCCGGCTGCACCCCGCAGACCACGGCCTCGCCGGACGGGACCAGGGCCACCGGGGCCAGCCGCACCGCGCCTGCTCCCCCGGCCGCGCCCCGGCGCCAGGCCAGCGCCCAGGCCGCGCAGCTGCTGACCCAGGCCGCCCAGGCGGCCGTGGCGACCTCTTACACGGGCGAGGAGATCGTCTCGCACTGGGGCACCAGCGGCGGGAGCGTCCTGGTCTCCGACATCTGGCACGTCAGCGGCGGCCAGACCATCACCCAGACGCTGGCCGCGGGCACCGCCACCAGCGGCGGGTCCTACCTGTCCTCCGACAGCGACGGCCAGTGGCCGGAGGGCGTGCTGGGCGTCACCGCCCCGCTGGTCCGGCTGCTCGAGGCGCACTACATCGTGGCCTACGCGGGCCCGGGCTCGGCCGACAACCGGTCCGCGCAGATCGTGGCGGCCTGGCGGGCCGACGGCAGCCTGGCCGCCAGGTTCTGGCTGGATGACGCGACCAAGCTCCCGCTGGAACGCCAGGTCTTCGACTCCTCCGCGCACGTGATCAACGAAGACGTCTTCATCAACGTCGAGTTCGCCAACGGCGGCCTCGGCACCGTGCCGGTCGGCCTGCCGGCCGATCCCGCCGGGCCGTGGGCCGACCCGTTGCCGGCCGGCCAGCTCCTCACGCTGAGCACCAGCGGCTGGCTGGTCCGGTCGGCGCTGCCCGGAGGGCTGTCGCTGTTCACCGGGGCCCAGACCAAGACCAGCACCGGGACCGTGCTCGACCTCGGCTATTCCGACGGCCTGTCGGTCATCTCGGTGTTCGAGCAGCGCGGCAACCTGGCGCCCAAGCTGGCCGGCTGGCAGAAGATCAAGGTGGCCGGGCACCAGGTCTACGCGTCCGGAACTGATCAGCGCTCGCTGACCTGGTCCAGCCGCGGCATGGTCTACACCGTGCTGGCCGACGCGCCCGCCCAGACCGTCACCGCCGTGGTCGGCGCGCTGCCGCACGACGCGCCGCCCGGTTTCTGGAAGCGCATGTCCCGTGGGTTCGCCCGGCTGGCCTCCTGGGTCAACCCGTTCGGCTAACGGTCTACAGTGATAGTTGAGAGCGTGACTTGATCCGGGCGAGGAAGACCTGACCGTGTTCGACCTGTCGATTTCCAAGCTGCTGTTGCTGGCGGTGATCGCGCTTGTCGTCTTCGGGCCGAATGAGCTGCCCAAGATCGCCGCCCAGGCCGGGCGAGCCTTGCGTGACCTGCGCCGGATCGCCGAAGGCGCCAAGAACGACCTGCGCGAGGGGCTGGGCCCCGAGTTCGCCGACTTCGAGATCGAGGACCTGAACCCCAAGCGTTTCGTGCAGAAGCACCTGTTCGACGACATGAACGGAAACGGGGACTCGGCGGCCAAGGGGTCTGGTCCCAGGGCCAACGGCGCGGCCCACGGCGCCGTGCTCGCTCCCGGCGAGCGTCCGCCCTACGACACCGACGCGACCTAGCCAGGAAAGACAGCCAGGAAAGACAGCCAGGAAAGACAGCCCGGAAGGACGGCCCGGAAAGACAGCCCGGAAAGACGGCCCGGAAAGACAGCCGGGAAAGACGGCCCGGAAGGACGGCCCGGAAGGACAGCCCGGAAAGACTCAGCGCGGCGTCAGGCCGAGGTGACGTCCGGCCAGGCCGCGACCGCGGGCGCCCACGTCATCGGCGATCTTCCGCAGCGCCAGCGCGGCGGGGGAGTCGGGCTCGCCGAGCACCAGCGGGACCCCGGCGTCGCCGCCCTCGCGCAGCCGGACGTCAAGCGGCACCTGCCCGAGCAGCGGCACCTGCGTCCCGGACAGGCGGGTCAGGGCCGCTGCCACCTCGGCGCCGCCGCCGGAACCGAAGATCTCCGTCTGCTCCCCGCAGTGCGCGCAGACCAGGTAGGACATGTTCTCGATGACCCCGGTGATCCGCTGGTGGGTCTGTTGCGCGATCGCCCCGGCCCGTTCGGCCACCTCGGCCGCGGCCAGCTGCGGGGTGGTCACGATGAGCAGCTCGGCCGTCGGCAGCATCTGGGCTACCGAGATGGCCACGTCGCCGGTGCCCGGCGGCAGGTCAAGCAGCAGCACGTCCAGGTCGCCCCAGTAGACGTCGGCCAGGAACTGCTGCAGGGCCCGGTGCAGCATCGGCCCGCGCCAGACCACCGGCGTGTTGCCCTTGGTGAACATGCCGATCGAGATGACCTTCACGCCGTGCGCCGACGGCGGCATGATCATGTTCTCGACCGGGGTGGGGCGGCCGGTCACGCCCAGCATCCGCGGCACCGAATGCCCGTAGATATCGGCGTCGACCACGCCCACCTTCTGGCCCGTCGCGGCCAGCGCCGCGGCCAGGTTCACGGTCACCGACGACTTGCCAACGCCGCCCTTGCCGCTGGCCACCGCGTAGACCCGGGTCAGCGAGGACGGCTGGGCGAACGGGATCTCCGGCTCGGGCCGCCCGCCCCGCAGCTGGGACTGCAGCGCGCGCCGCTGCTCGTCGCTCATCACGTCCAGGTCCACCCGGACCGAGGCCGCGCCGGGCAGCTTGGTGACCGCCGCGGTGACCTCGCGGGTGATGGTGTCCCGCATCGGGCAGCCCGCCACGGTCAGCCACACCTCCACGCGCACCGCCCCGCCCGCGCCGATCTCGACGTTCTTGACCATGCCGAGTTCGGTGATGGGCCGGTGGATCTCGGGGTCAAGCACGCCGTCGAGCGCCTTGGTTACCTGCTCGGCGGTGGGCGGGGCCAGGGGGGAGGTCATGGCTTCATGCTACGGACCCGTCTGGGCCCAGCCTAATTTGGCCGAACGGTCCGTGGTCCGAGCGGGTCGCCACCTCACCCGTGGCCGGGTTGAGGATGAGCGGCGTCAAGTGCGGCAGGCGAATAGCACAAAAACCGACAAAGCGGCAGCTACGGGAACAGGCGGGCCGTTTTGATAATCTATGGGAGGTTTTCCAGCCGGGCTCGGCGCCCTTAGCAGGACCGTAAACCGGCAGACAGAACAAGGAACTCGTCCGGCATTCCAGGTCGGAAATAGGACGATCAATACTGCCCTTAGCCCAGAACCCCCCAGTCGGTAAGGGCTTCTACCAAACCATCGGTGATAGGCATGGATTCCAGGTCCGCGGTATCAACCCAGCGGGCATCGGCCGCGTCATCACCCGGAGTAAGGCTCCCGGTGATTATCGTGGCCTCATAGTCGCTAATGTCAATGACATCGCCGTCCAGGCCGGGTCGCGTTACCGTCGCGAGCAGCCGCCCCACTTTGACGGTGAGGCCTGTTTCCTCGCGCATTTCCCTGACCAGTGCTTGGGTGCCGGTCTCGCCCGGTTCGATCCTGCCGCCGGGCAGCGACCACAACCCGGCGCCCGGTTCGTGGCCGCGTTTGATGAGCAGCAACCGCCCCTCATCGTCCCTGATCACGGCGCCTACGCAGGGAATCACGGAGCCAGACACGCGACTCATTATCAGGGTGGCCGCACCGGCCCGGCAAGCCTGGTAACGTTCAGCCCTCGGGAGCATAGGTAAGCGGTGGTCACGGGTTGGCTGAGTTTGACGGTTTCGATTTGGTCACGTTGATAAATTTCCGCCGTCAGCGTCAACCAATCGCCAACGGCCCGCGTCTTCCTAACGGGTAAGGGCGAGAGTCCGTACCTGCAGGCTTCCGGGTTCGCTCGGGGGTGTTCCCCTCCGAGAGTGCAAAACGATCAGGCCAGCCGTTCCTGACCTGATCAGGCCACCGCGAGCCGGCAGCCCCACCGGGCCGCGTCGGATATATCCGGCACGGTGCAGGGGGCCAGCTCGTCCGGCCGTGCGCAGGGTACGGCCGGAGCTTCCACGAGAGGGACGAACGGAAAGGAGCGGACTTTGATCCGCAAAACAACCACCATGCTGGCCGCCGCAGGGAGCGTGGCCTTCCTTGTCGGGGGTATGGCCCTGACAGGTTCTGCGTCAGCGCAGACCCTGCCGAGCTGTGCCACCGGCGTTCGCTGCACCACCGACGTGGCCGCGCCGGGATCGCTGGGCGAAGACGGCGGGGTCGCCGGCTACTACGGTGCCGACGACAACCACACCCACTACCGGTTCGTGCAGACCACGGTCACCGCCAGCCCTCAGCTGGTGGACCTGAACGGGCCGCTTAGCAGCGAGATCTACCCGGCCACGGTGGGCGACGAGCTGTGCGACCCGAACGACGGCATCACGGCCCAGATCAGCCTGGGCTTCGGCCCCAACGGCAAGTACGATGTTGCGTACATTGTCGGGAAGTACCCCAAGGCCGCTGACCCGTGCATCCAGAACAACTTCCAGACCTCGGGCAGCATCTTCAGGGACGGCAGCCTGCTGGCCCTGAACGGCATCAACCCGGGCGACAAGGTTTACCTGGGCATCTACTACACCCCGACCGGCCGCCACGTGCACCAGCTTTCCTTCGGTGCTTGCGACGAGACGACCGGCATCTGCCGCCAGGCGTACACCTCCAGCAGGTTCCAGCTTGAGTTCTGGGAGTTCGGTATCGGCGCCTTCGTTCCGGCCAGCGTCCTGACCGGCGGTGCGGTCAACCACTTCGAGACCTTCTCCTCGTCCGACGTGACCTGCTACTCCTGCTCTGGCGCGGTGCCGATCTCCTCGGTTTCCCCGGTCAACTCGTTCGGCGCGGGCGGCCTGTACGAGGCGCAGTTCGCCAACTCCTCCAGCCAGGTGGTCCTGTCGCCCAACGACACCCTGTCCGGAGACACGTTCAACATGTTCAACGGCTCCACCAGCATCTGATCCAACCGGTTAATGAGCCAGGCACGATAGCTGGCCCGTAAACCACCCGGCCCGGCCCGGGGACCTAGGTCCCCGGGCCGGGCCTTTTGTGGTGAGGCATGTCCGTGACCGGAACGGGGTAAGAACCGGCTCACGCTGGTACAACGGCAATCGCATTCCCGGCATTGTGGGGTCTACGCCCGTGGATAGGGACCCGCATCACCGCGCCCGTGCCTGCTGTCCGCGCTGCGGCCAGCACGTCCAGGAGCCGACCGCGTGGTCCAGCGCCTGGCGCTGCGACTGGCACGGTGAGGTCGACCCCCTGCTCCCGGCCTTCAGCCCGTCCCGGGACGGGCTGGACGGCCTGCTGCGGACCTCCGGCGTCCCGGTCTGGCTGCCCTGGCCGCTTCCGGCCGGCTGGCTGGTCACCGGCTTCGCCGGCGCGGGCGACGAGCGGACCGGCACCCGCGCCTGCGCGGTGGCGCTGTCCGGCCCGAACCCGCTCGGTGGCCCGGCCGAGATGCTGGTCGTGGCCGAGGAACCCGGCGTCGGCCTGGGCGCGGCCGTGGCCGGCCTGGACGGCGTGGATCCCGGGTCCGGGTTCGCCTCGGCACCGCCGATCGCCACGGCGTCGTTCGGCAAGCATGACTTCCCGCTGTGGCAGGTGGCTTCGCCGGACCGGGCCGTGTTCGCGGGCGAGATCAAGGCGCACTGGGTGTGGGTCGTGCTCTGGCCGGACACGGCGGGCACGCTGCTGATCGAGCCGATCGGGCTGCGCGACCTGCGCGATCCTGGCCAGGACCTCGACCTGCCCTTCGGCGCTCCGTCGCCCCGCCTGCCGTCGTAATGCGGGCCGACCTGCATGTGCACAGCGACGCCTCGGACGGAACCGACTCCCCGGCCGAGGTGATGCGCCGCGCCGCGGCGGCCGGCCTGGACGTCGTGGCCCTGACCGACCACGACACGGTGGCCGGGCATCCGCAGGCCCGCCGGGCCCTCCCGGACACCCTCACCCTGGTCCCCGGCATGGAGCTGTCCGCCCGGCTGGACGGCCCCCGCCGGGGGGTGCCAGGGGGGTCGTCCCCCCGTGGACAGCACAGCCTGCACCTGCTGGCCTACCTGTTCGACCCAGGCCAGCCGGAGCTGGCCGAGCAAACCCAGCGCATCCGCGACGACCGCGTGCTCCGGGCCCGCGCCATGGTGGCCGCCCTGGCCGGCCTGGGCGTCGATATCACCTGGGACCAGGTGGCCGCCATCGCCGGGACGGCCGTCGTCGGCCGTCCGCACCTGGCCCGGGCCATGGTGGACAGCGGGGCCATCACCGAGCCCGGCCAGGCCTTCAGCCGCGACTGGATCGGCGCGGGCGGCCGCGCCTACGTCGACCGGTACGCCCTGGACCCGGTCCGCGCCATCGGGCTGGTCCGCGCCGCCGGTGGTGTCGCCGTCCTGGCCCACCCCCGCGCGGGCCGGGACTTCCACGTGACCGACGACCAGATCGCCATGCTGGCCGCCGCGGGCCTGGCCGGCGTGGAGGTCTTCCACCCCGACCAGCCCGAGTCGCAGCGGCCCGCCCTGCTCGCCCTGGCCCGCGACCTCGGCCTGATCGCCACCGGCGGCAGCGACGATCACGGTGGCCTCACCGGGCACCGGATCGGCGCGCAGACCACGCCCGCCGAGGCTTACGAACAGCTGGTCTCCCAGGCCGCCGGCAGGCCCTTATGCCGTGTACTGTTCAGCAATGGCCATCACATCGCGGCTCGCCAAGGACGTCCGTGCCGTCTTCCGTGAGGACCTGGATCCGGCCGAGCGGGCCGCCTTGCTCAGCTGGCTGGCCTTCACCGTCACGTTCGGCGCGGTCCGGGGCATTACCCATGCCATCAAGGACGGCAAGGGCCCGTTCGGCAACATGAGCGTCGGCGGCGAGCACCTGCACCACTACATGTGGGGCATCGGGCTGGTCGCCGGGGTCGGCGGCGTGGCCGTGCACGGCGAGGAGCGGTGGCACCGCCACCCGGCGGTGGCCGTGTCCTACGGCACCGGCCTGGCCCTCATCGTGGACGAGTTCGCGCTGCTGCTCGACCTCAAGGACGTCTACTGGGCCAAGCAGGGCCGGGTCTCGGTCGACCTGGGCATCGGCCTCAGCTCCCTGGCCGGCACCTTCTTCGCCAGCCTGCCGCTGGCCCGCGCCCTGCGCCGCCGCGCGAAGTAACCCGCACCGCCCCACGGCCCGGTCGTCCTCCTGGACCTCGGCCGCCATCCTCATCATGGCCGGTGTGGTAGGAAGGTCGGCGAGCCCTGACAGGAAGGAACCTCCGATGACCGCACGGATCGAGCAGGTGCGCGCCCAGGGCGAGATCAACGCCTGGATCATCGGCGACCGGGACGAGGTCATCGTCATCGACCCGGGGTCCGACGCGGCCGCCGTGCTCGACGCGGTGGGCGACCGGGAGGTGCTCGCGGTGATCTGCACCCACGCTCACCCCGCCAACATCGCCGCGGCGGTGGCGGTGGCCGACCGGGACGAGGCGCCGGTGGCACTGCACCCCAAGGACCGGATTGCATGGCGCGAAACCTACCCGGACGACAACCCCGAGATCGAGGCCGAGGACGGCGGGATGTTCGAGGTCGCCGACGCCACGCTGGAGGTCATTCACGCCGGCGGCCACACCCTGGGCTCGATCTGCCTGTACTGCGAGGACCTTAACGCGGTGTTCACCGGCCATGCCCTGACCGCCGCGGGGCCGGTCCGGCACGACGGCGAGTTCCGCAACTTCGCCGACCAGCTGACCGCCATCGGCGAGCACCTGCTGACCCTGCCCCCCGGCACCCGCGTGCTGCCCGGCGAGGGGAAGGAGACCACGATCGCCGCCGCCGAGAAGAACTTCGATTCCTGGGTCACCGCGGCCCAGCAGCAAACGGCCCAGCAGCAAACGGCCCAGCCGGAAGCCGGCTAGCCCGGTGGAGCAGCTGGGCTTCGAGGGGATGCCCCAGCGGCTGTACCCGTGCACGCCGACGCGCCTGTCGTCCTGGCTGGACTGCCCCCGCCGGTACCGGATGAGCTACCTGGACCGTCCCCCGCCCGGTAAGGGGCCGCCCTGGGCCCACAACAGCCTGGGCGCCACCATCCACAACGCGCTGGCGGGCTGGTGGCGGCTGCCGCTCGAGCAGCGCACGGTGGCGGCCGCGGGCGCTCTGGTCGGCCGCGGCTGGATCGACGAGGGCTTCGCCGACCAGGCGCAGTCGGCCCGGCAGCGGGAGCGGGCCGTCGCCATGGTCGAGGGCTACGTGGCCGGGCTCGACCCGGCCGACGAGCCGGTCGGGGTGGAACGGACCGTGGCTACCCGCACCGACCGGATCGCGGTCTCCGGGCGGATCGACCGGCTGGACGCCCGGCCCGGCCCGGCCGGCCCCGAGCTGGTCGTGGTCGACTACAAGACCGGGCGGCACCTGCTGTCCACCGACGACGTCCGCAGTTCCCTGCCGCTGGCCTTGTACGCACTGGCCGCGGGCCGGGTCCTGCGGCGCCCCTGCCACCGGGTCGAGCTGCACCATCTCCCGTCGGGACAGGTGCTGGCCTGGTCGCACTCGGATGAATCGCTGGCCAGGCACCTGAGCCGGGCCGAGGCGATCGCGCAGGAGTGCGCCGCGGCCGACGAGGCGATGCGCGAGGGCCTGCCCGAGCCGCGCTACGACGAGGTGTTCCCGCCCCGGCCCAGCCCGGCCTGCGGCTGGTGTGACTACCTGCGGCACTGTCCGGAGGGCGCGGCGGCCGCGGTCACCAGGCGGCCGTGGGACGGGCTCAGCTGATCAGCTGATCGGCGCGCTGGCCGCGTGCGGGACCGGTCCGACCTCGGCCGCGTCCCAGAACTGGGTGAGCGCGCCGGCCGTCGTGGCCGGAGCCTGCACGGCCGGCGAGTGCGAGGCCGCCGGGATGCATACCCGGCGGGCCGCCAGCCGCCTGGCCGCGAGCGGCCTACGAGGCCTTGCGCCGGCCGGTCTCCGGGCCGGCCTGACCCCCGCCGAGGTCCCGGCCCGCCCTGGTCCGGCGCCGCCGCCGCGGGCGTCCCGTGGCCCCCGACCCGGTGGCCCCCGACCCGGTGGCCCCCGACCCCGTGGCCCGCGACCCCGTGGTCCGCGCCCCCGTGGTCCGCGGCGCCGTGGTCCGCTTGGCCCGCGGTGAACGGACCTTGCCGGTCTCGCCGATGTCCTCGAGGGCCTCGGCCTCCAGGCCCGCCCGGTCCCGCTTGGCCCGGGGTAGCGTGCCGGTCGCCTCGCGCGGGATGTCGAGTGCGGTGTAGAGGTGCTCGGAGGTGGAGTAGGTCTCCTCCGGCTCGGGCAGGCCCAGGCCCAGGGCGTCGTTGATGAGCTTCCAGCGGTGCATGTCCCGCCAGTCCACGAACGTGACCGCGACGCCGTCGCGCCCGGCCCGCCCGGTCCGGCCGATGCGGTGTACGTACGTCTTCTCGTCGTCCGGGCATTCGTAGTTGACCACGTGGGTGACGTCGTCCACGTCAAGCCCGCGGGCGGCCACCTCGGTGGCGGTGAGCACGTCTACCTTGCCGCTGCGGAACGCGCGCAGCGCGCGCTCCCGCTGGCCCTGGCCCAGGTCGCCGTGCACCGTCCCGACCGCGAAGCCCTTGCTGGCCAGCGCGCTGGCCACCTGGTCGGCGGCCCGCTTGGTCTGGCAGAACACCATGGTCAGGCCGCGGTCCTTGGCCTGCAGCACCCGGGCCAGCACCTCGACCTTGTCCATCGTGTGGGTCCGGAACACGTGCTGCCTGGTGCTCGGGGCGGGCGCGGGCTCGTCGTGGCCCTCGGCCCGGATGTTGGTCGCCTGCCGCATGTGCCTGCGGCCCAGCGTGACCACCTCGGACGGCATGGTCGCGGAGAACAGCATGGTCTGCCGGTCGGCCGGGGTGAGCCGGACGATCCGCTCCACGTCGGGCAGGAAGCCCAGGTCGAGCATCTTGTCCGCCTCGTCCAGGACCAGGGCCCGGACCGCGCTCAGGTCCAGGTGCCGCCGCTGGGCCAGGTCGAGCAGCCGCCCCGGGGTGCCGACCACGATGTCCACGCCGGCCGTCAGCGCGTCGATCTGCGGTTCGTAGGCGCGCCCGCCGTACACGGTCAGCACCCGGACCCGCAGGTTGACCGCGGCCGTGCGCAGGTCGTCGGCGACCTGGATGGCCAGTTCCCTGGTCGGCACGACCACCAGGGCCCGCGGCTGGCCCGCGATCCCGTCCCGCACCAGCTCAAGCAGCGGGATGCCGAACGCCAGCGTCTTGCCGGTGCCGGTCCTGGCCTGACCGATGATGTCCTGGCCGCGCAGCGCCAGGGGCAGGGTCAGGGCCTGAATGGGAAAAGTGGTGAAGATGCCCGCGGCCTCAAGGCCCGAGCAGATCTCCTCGCTGATTCCGAAATCACGGAACGGAACAGCGTGCGCCGCTGCCGTCTCCCCGTGAGAAGTTTGAGTTGTCAGGGGTTTCCATCCTTCATCATGGCCCCTCCGACAAGTTCGTCCAGGGCCCCATAGTTCGCACTGCGCCCGCACCGACGTGAGCTGCAACCTGAAGGCTGGCCTGCGCGTCATGATCTGACGCTCCGGCCCGCCAGGGAGCCCGGCACCGCTGCTGGGACACTGCCGTTTACTCGGGTCCCCCCACCGGGCATCTTCGCCCGGGCGTAACCAGCAGTCGATCAACTAAACACGACGAGTGGTTCCGTCATTCCATTGACCAGTCAGTAACAAGTGTACCAGCCGTGCGCCTGGTTCTCCGCGCGGCACGCTCTCAGCCGGTATTGCCGAACCCGACGCGGCGGTTTCCCACGGGGCCGAATTCTACGTAGGCGATCTTGTCCGAGGGCACTATCACCGTGCCGCCCTTGGTCAGGACGACTGTGAAGAAGGGGCTTCCGGTCAGCGCCGCATGCAGGTCGCGCTCGAGCTGCTCGGCCGCCGTGTCGGTCTCCACCACCAGCTCACGCGGCACCGACTGAACCCCGATTTTTACTTCCACGTTAGTTTTCCCCTTTGCTGCGCGGCCAGCCGCTGATGCCGCGCCAGGCCAGCCGGGCCACGAGCTGCTCGGCAGCCTCCCGTGGGATCTGGTCGCAGGTGCTGAGCCAGTACCTGGCGGTGACCTGGGCCAGGCCCACCATCCCCACGCTCACCAGGTTGGCCTCGTCGTCGGTCAGGCCGGCGTCCTGCCGGACCATCGGGCTGATCATCGCGGCGCACTCGCGCTGGCCGCGCTCCAGCCGGTCCCGCACCGCCGTCTCGTTGCTCAGGTCCGACTCGAACACCAGCCGGAACGCCTGGCCTTCGCCCGCCACGTACTCGAAGTAGGCGGTGAAGGTGGCGGCGACCCGCTGCCGGTTCTCCGTGGTCGAGCGGAGCGCGGCTCGTACCGTCTCCACCAGCGCGTCTACGCTCTCGTCCAGCAGGGCCAGGTACAGCTCGAGCTTGCCGGGGAAGTGCTGGTAGAGCACGGGCTTGCTGACCCCGGCGCGTTCGGCGATGTCGTCCATGGCCGCGGCGTGGTAACCCTGGGAAACGAACACCTCAAGCGCCGCATCCAGTAGCTGCCGCCGCCGTTCGTGCCGTGGCAGCCGGTTGCTGCGTGGCCGTGCGTCGGACGTTGCTGTCAAAGTTCGGTCTCCGGGTGGTCGCGCGCGGCCGCCTGCCGCGCTCGCCCCATCCTAAGCCGGCCTCAGCGGTAGTCGTCGTCGTCGTAGCCGACCGCGCGCTCCTGTTCGGCCGCGTCCGCCTCGTTCACGTCGAACGGGGTATCCCGCCGGAGCCGGGTTACGGTCTCGTCCGCCACGACTTCTTGATTCTGCTCGATGGCGTCGTCCTCGGGCGTCTCCAGGTCCAGCTCACTCATCGGCCCGGACCCCACTTCCTGATCGGCGATGGCTGAACGGCCCCCGCTGCTGGCCAGTTCACGGAACGCTTCCTCCAGTGCTTCCCCGTGAGTCGGGAAGGCATGCACCACATCGGCCAGGATGTCCACCGGCACCTTGGCCCTGATGGCGAGGGTAACCTCAGCCATCCAGGCCGCCGCGTCCGGCCCCACCGCCACCGCGCCGACCAGCACCCCGTCCTGTTCGTAGAGCTCGGCGCAGCCCAGGTCATCCTGGCCCAGCCGTCCCCGGGTGGTATCGGTCAGGCTGGCCCGGACCGATCGCAGCCCTGGCCGGGGCCCGCTCCCGACGGCGAACACCGCCGGGGTGGTGTGCACGCAGCGCGGGATGGCGCTGTAGTCGGCTTCGCGCGGGACCTCCAGGATGTTGGCGGCCACCACCCGGGCCTGGTAGTGACTGGCGTGGGTGTAGGTGGTGCCGGTCACGTCCCCGGCCGCCCAGACCCGCCCGTGGGCGCCGGTGACCTGGCACGAGGTGGCGGTGGGCAGCGCCTGGCCGGGGGTCACGTCCAGGCCGAGCAGATCCAGGCCGAGGCCGCCGAGCCTGGGCCGCCGGCCCGAGGCCAGCAGCAGCCGGTCCGCGTCGATCCGGGTGCCGTCGGCCAGCGCCAGCGTGAGGCCCTCCGGCGTCCGCTCCGCCTTGGTGGCGCGCGAGCCCAGGTAGATCTCGGTGCCGGCCCGGCGCAGCGCCGCGGCGATGGCCTCTCCGGCGAAGGCCGGCTCGCCCGGCAGCAGCCCGCCTTCCGCCTCGATCAGCGTCACCTGCGAGCCGAACGACGCGTAGATCTGCGCCAGCTCGCACCCGGCGGGCCCGCCGCCGAGCACGATGAGCCGGCGCGGCAGGTCGGGCGAGCACAGGCCCTCCGCCGTGGTCCAGGCCGGGATGTCCGTCAGTCCCTCGATCGGCGGCGCGACCGGCTCGCAGCCGGTGGCCAGGACCAGGTCGGCGTAGGTCACCTCGGTGACCTCCTCGCCGGTGACCTGCACCGTCCCGGGGCCGGTGATCCGGCCGGTGCCGCGGATCACGATCACGCCCGCGTCGGCCAGCCGCTGGGCCGCATGGGAGTCATCCAGCCCGCCGGTCACCTCATCCCGGCGGGCCACGGCGTCTTCCCAGGCCTCGCCCCGGGCCGCGGAAAGCAGCAGCGAGTTGGCCGGCAGGCAGGCCAGGTAGGGGGATTCGCCGCCGATCAGCCCGGCTTCGATGAGGGCCACGGACTTGCCGCCCCGGGCCACCTCAGTGGCGACGTGCACCCCGGCGGTACCACCGCCGAGCACGACTACGTCGAAAGTGCCCATATCTCTCCGTCCCCCTCGAACTTCGAGCTGTGGCCAGCCCCTCGCGTGCGGGCGCTTTCATCATCTCAGCCGCGCCCCTATTCTCGCTGGGTGAGTCGGGCGAAATCTACTCATGCTAGTACCCGGGCGCATCGAATGTACTGTCGAGGTTGATAATAGGGATGACACTTGATGTATCAGTGTCATCCAAACCGGGGTAGGTGAGGACCATGCGCAGCATCTGGGCCGGGGCCATTTCCTTTGGCTTGGTCGTCATCCCGGTGAAGCTCTACGCTGCCACCGAGCAGCGCGACATCACGTTCCGCCAGGTGCACCGCAAGGACGGGGCCCGGATCCAGTTCCGCCGGGTGTGCACGCTGGACGGCGAGGAAGTCCCCTATTCGGATATCGCCAAGGGTTATGAGCTGCCCACCGGCGACATGGTGGTGCTGACCGACGAGGACCTGGCCGACCTGCCGCTGGTCACCGCCCACCGGATCGAGGTGCTGCACTTCGCGCCGAGCGCTCAGGTCGAGCCGATCTACGCGGCCAAGAGCTACTACACCGAGCCCGAGCCGCCCGGGGCCCGGGCCTACGTGCTGTTCCGTGACGCGCTGGAGAAGTCGGGCAAGGTGGCCGTGGCCAAGGTCGCCCTGCGCCAGCGCGAGGCGCTGGCCGCGCTGCGGGTCAGGGACGGCGTGATCACCCTGGAGACCCTGCTGTGGCCCGATGAGGTGCGCAAGCCCGACTTCGCCTTCCTGGACGAGGACATCGAGGTCAGGTCCCAGGAGCTGAAGATGGCCGCCTCCCTCATCGACACCATGACCGAGGACTTCGACCCCGATCAGTACCACGACGCCTACCGCGAGGCCCTCGAGGCCGTGGTCCAGGCCAAGGTCGAGGGCAACGACGTGGTCCGCCCGGCCGGCGTCGAGGCCCCCTCGCCCAAGGGCCAGCCTGCCGACCTGACCGAGATCCTGCGCGCCAGCGTGGCCGCCCTCAAGGCCGGCCGCACCGAGCCCGCCCCTGCCAAAGAAAAGCCCAAGCCCCGCACCCGGACCAAGGCTGCCGCCAAGGCCGCCGCCAAAGACGACACCAAGGAGGAGCCCGCCGCCAAGCCCCGCACCCGCCGCAAGGCTTCCGCGTGAGCGAACCGATCCCGCACTGGCCGGGCGAACTGGTCTCGCTGGGCGACCACCAGGTCTTCGTCCGTACCGGCCCGGCAGGTCGCGAGCCTGCCCTCGCCGTGCACGGCCTGGAGGGCTCCTCGCGGAACTGGACCGACCTGATCGCCCGGCTCCCGCAACTGGCCTGCCGGGCGGTCGATTTGCCCGGCTTCGGCGACTCCCCGCCCCGCCCGGACGGCCGGTACTCGATCGCGGCCCTGGCCCAGACGCTCACCGCCCTGCTCGACCGCTCCGGCCCGGTCCACCTGATCGGCAACTCCCTGGGCGGCGCGGTCTGCGTCAAGGTCGCGGCCGCCCGCCCGGACCTGATCCGCACGCTGACCCTGATCTCCCCGGCCCTGCCCGACGCCCGGCTCCGGCTGGACCTGGTGCGCTTCCCGCTGATGAGCGTGCCCAGGCTGGGCACCAGGATCCTGCGCCAGTACCAGAACCTGCCCGCGGAAACCCGCGTGGCCGACGTCATCACCAACTGCTACAGCAATCCCGCCCTGTTCCCGGCGGCCCGGCTCGCGGCCGAGGTCACCGAACTAGCCCGCCGCGACACCCTGGACTACGCCACCGCCGCGCTGCTCGGCTCGATCCGGACGCTCACCGCCGAGTTCTTCCGGGCCGGCCGCTCATCGGCCTGGCACGACGCGGCCCGGATCACCGCGCCCACGCTGGTCATCTACGGCAGTCACGACCGGCTGGTCGACCCGAGGAGCGCGGGCCGGGCCGCGCACGCGTTCCGCGACGCCCGGATCGTGGTCCTGCCCCGCACCGGCCACGTCGCCCACATGGAGCACCCGGGCCAGGTGGCCGCCGAGATGGCGGCCGCCCTCGCGGCCGCAGCCGAGCCGGCGCGGGAATTCCCGCTCACGCCGGCCGGTTGATCGTGGCACGGGCCGGGCAGCAAGTACCACGGCCCGTTCGGAAGAAAATGACTTGGAGCCCATCGTGTCACTGCCCCCTCTGGTCGAGCCGGCCGAAGCGCTCACCGTCGACGAGGTCAGGCGTTACTCGCGGCACCTGATCATCCCCGACGTGGGGATGACGGGGCAGAAGCGGCTGAAGAACGCCAAAGTGCTATGCGTCGGGGCGGGTGGCCTGGGTTCGCCCGCGCTGCTCTACCTGGCCGCGGCCGGGGTGGGCACGCTCGGCATCATCGACTTCGACGTGGTCGACTCCTCGAACCTGCAGCGCCAGATCATCCACGGCGTCTCCGACGTCGGCCGGCCCAAGGCCGAGTCGGCCCGGGACAGCATCCGCGAGATCAACCCGCTGGTCAACGTGGTGCTGCACGAGACGCGGCTCGACTCAGACAACGCCCTGGAGATCTTCGCCGACTACGACCTGATCGTCGACGGCACCGACAACTTCGCCACCCGCTACCTGGTCAACGACGCCTGCGTGCTGCTCGGCAAGCCGTACGTGTGGGGCTCGATCTACCGGTTCGACGGGCAGGCCAGCGTGTTCTGGGCTGAGTACGGTCCGTGCTACCGCTGCCTGTACCCCGAGCCGCCGCCACCCGGCATGGTGCCGTCCTGCGCCGAGGGCGGCGTCCTGGGCGTGCTGTGCGCCTCGATCGGATCGATCCAGGTCAACGAGGCCATCAAGCTCATCGACGGGATCGGCGAGCCGCTGCTGGGCCGGCTGATGATCTACGACGCGCTGGAGATGACCTACCACTCGGTCCGCGTGCAGAAGGACCCGGAGTGCGCCGTCTGCGGCAAGAACCCCTCGATCACGCACCTGATCGACTACGAGGAGTTCTGCGGCGCGGTGTCCGAAGAAGCCGCCGAGGCCGCCGCGGGCTCCACCATCAGCGCCAAGGACCTGGCCGCCATGCTGGACGCGGGCGACAATATTTTCCTGGTCGACGTGCGCGAGCCGAACGAGTACGAGATCGTCTCGATTCCCGGCGCGACGCTGATCCCCAAGGGCGAGTTCACCTCCGGCGCCGCCCTGGAGCGGCTGCCCCAGGACAAGCGCATCGTGCTGCACTGCAAGAGCGGCGCCCGCAGCGCCGAGGCGCTGGCCATCGTCAAGAACGCCGGCTTCTCCGACGCCGTGCACGTGGGCGGGGGCGTGCTGGCCTGGATCAGCCAGGTCGACCCCTCCCTGCCTTCTTATTAGGATTTTTCCGAACGGGCCGTGGCGCGTGCGCCGCGGCCCGCTTTCTCCCCCACCCCCCGGGAGGCGGCCATGAAGGGAGACCGGGTCGAGGTCGTCATCGACTCCGGTGACGGCACCCGGACCTACGAGATCGCCGCCACCAAGGCGGGCCGCCGCGTCGAGGTGGCCAACCGGCGCGGGGTGATCGAGGTCAGCGAGCTGACCAGGACCGGGACCCCGGTCCGCACCGCGCGGTTCATGGCCAGCCGGGTGGTGGCGCTGGTGGAGCACCCCGTCGACGGCCCGGGCCGCTAGCATGCCCTGATGGAGCTGCTGCGGCCGGTGGTCCGGCCCTACCCGTGGGGTTCGCGACGCGGGATCGCCGAACTCCAGGGCCGCCCGGTCCCGGCCGCGGGCCCCGAGGCCGAACTGTGGATGGGCGCGCACCCGAGCGGTCCGTCCGGCCTGGCCCGGCGCGCTGACAAGCTGGACGCCTTCATCGCCGCCGACCCGGACCGCGAGCTCGGGCCGCAGGTCGTGGCGCGGTTCGGCCCGCGGCTGCCGTTCCTGCTGAAGGTGCTGTCGGCCGCCCAGGCCCTGTCCATCCAGGTGCACCCCTCCCGGGAGCAGGCGCAGGCGGGCTTCCGCGCGGACAACGACCGCGGCCTGGCGCTGGACGACCCGGCCAGGAACTATGTGGACGACTGGCCCAAGCCCGAGCTGCTGTGCGCCCTGACCCCCTTCGAGGTCGTGGCCGGGCTGCGTACCCCGGCCGATGCGGCAGGCATCCTGCGCGCCCTGGCCGTACCCGAGCTGCAGCCGCTGGCCGCCGAGCTAGCGGCCGAGCCTGCGGCCCTCGCCCCGGCCTGGCTCCCGCCGGCCTGGCCCCCGCCGCCCAGGAAGCCGAACCGGCCCTCGCCGGCCTGGCTCCCGCCGGCCTGGCCCCCGCCGCCCGGGAAGCCGAACCGGCCCCGGCCGATCTGGCCCGCGTGCTCGGCGTCATCCTGGACTGGCCCGACCCCGACCGGCTGGTCAGCGACGTCCTGGCCGCCTGCGGCCCGCTGGCCGCGGGTACCGGCCCCTACGCCGAGGCCTGCGCCGCCGCCCTCCGGGTGGCCGACGATCATCCCGATGACCTGGGCCTGGTAGCCATGTTGCTGATGCGGCACCTGGTGCTGCAGCCCGGCCAGGCCCTGTTCATGCCGGCCGGCGGCCTGCACGCCTACCTCGAGGGCACCGGCATCGAGGTGCTGGCCAACTCCGACAACGTGGTCCGGGCCGGCCTGACCCCCAAGCACATCGACGTCCCCGAGCTGCTCAAGCTGCTCGACCCGGCCGTCACCGTGCCGATCCTGTCGCCTTGCGCCGTGACCGAGGGCATCAGCAGCTACGCCAGCCCGGCCCCCGAGTTCCGCCTCTACCGCCTCAACCTGGCCGCCACCCCGCTGGAACTGCCCGGCACCGGCCCGCGCATCCTGCTGTGCATCGACGGCGCCGTCGCCCTGCACGGCGACTCCGGCCGCGTGTTCCTGGACCAAGGCGAATCCTGCTTCATCTCCGCCGCCGACGCCCCGGTCCGCGCCGCCGGCCCCGCCCACGCCTTCCTGGCCGCCCCCGGCGAACTTTAATCCCTCGCCGCCCCGGACCTTGGGCGTTACCATGGGAGGCGTCCCAGTGCCGGCGGCGGGAGAGCAGCGGTGAGGTTCTGAGGTCTGCGATACCGCGACCTGAGCGTGGTGTCGCCACACGTACCGGAACCTACGTGCTGGGAGCGCCGCCATCACCGCCATCGTGTGTTCAGACCTCATTTTCGACTGGCCCGACGGATCGCCCGTCCTGTCCGGCCTGACCGTGTCCTTCGGGCCCGGCCGGACCGGCCTGATCGGCGTCAACGGCTCGGGCAAATCCACCCTGCTCCGGCTGATCGCCGGCGACCTGCGCCCCACTTCTGGCACGGTCCGCGTTTCCGGCGAGGTCGGCTACCTGCCTCAGGCCATCACCCTGGGCACCCATCGCACCGTGTCGGACCTGCTCGGCATTACCGCGGCCAGGACCGCGCTGCACGCCATCGAGGCAGGCCAGGCGGGGGAGCAGTTGTTCGCCGCGATCGGCGACGACTGGGACGTCGAGGAACGAGCCCGCGCCTGGCTGGACCGCCTGGGGCTGGGCCGGCTGGACCTGGATGACCGGGTGGAGCAGCTGTCCGGCGGTGAGACCGTCCTGGTCGCGCTGGCCGCGCTGTTCCTGCGTCACCCGGACATCCTGCTGCTCGACGAGCCGACCAACAACCTCGACCTGGACGCCCGCCGGCGGCTCTACGACGCCGTGGCCGCCTGGACCGGCGTCATGGTCGTCGTCAGCCACGACCGCGAACTGCTCGACCGGGTCGACCACATCGCCGACCTGTCCGGCGGTAAGGTCCGCCGCTACGGCGGGAACGCGGAAGCCTACTTCGAGCTGCTCGCCGCCGAGCAGGCCGCCGCGGAACGAGCGGTCACCACGGCCGCCGCCGAGGTCCGCCGCGAGCACCGAGACCTGGTCGACGCCCAGGTCAAGCAGGCCCGCCGGGACCGCATGGGCCGGCAGATGGCCGCCTCGGGCGGCCTGCCCCGGATCGTGGCTTACGCCCGCAAGCGGGCCGCCCAGGAAACCGCCGGCCGGTCCCGCGAACTGCACGCCGAGCGCCTGCAAGCCGCCCGCGACCGCCTGGGCGAGGCCGAGCAGGCGGTCCGCGACGACGCCGAGATCCGCGTCGACCTGCCCGCCACCGCCGTCCCGGCGGGCCGGACCGTCCTGACCATGACCGGCCTGGCCGGCCCGCACTGGCACCCCGCCGCCCGCCCCGGGACGCCCCACCCATCCGACCCCGGGGTGCTGGCCGACCTCATCGTCCGCGGCCCCGAACGGATCGCCCTGACCGGGCCGAACGGCGCAGGCAAGACCACCCTGCTGCGCGCTATCGCCGGCCAGGCGGTCCTCCCCGGCGCGGCCGGCCAGGCGGCCCTCCCCGGCGTGGCCGTCCTGGCCGGCGCGGTCGTCGGCTACCTGCCCCAGCGACTCGACATTCTCGATGAGTCGTTGACCGTGGTCGAGAACGTGCGGGCAGCGGCGCCGGCCGCCTCGATCAACGAGGTCCGGGCCAGCTTGGCCAGGTTCCTGTTCCGCGGCGCCCGGGCCGACCAGGTGGCGGGCACGCTGTCGGGCGGCGAGCGGTTCCGCGCCGTACTCGCCGCCTTGCTGCTCGCCCAGCCCGCGCCGCAACTGCTGCTGCTCGACGAACCGACCAACAACCTGGACCTGGCCTCGGTCCGGCAGCTGGCCCAGGCCCTGGAGGCTCACCGCGGCGCGGTCATCGTGGCCAGTCACGACCTGCCGTTCCTGCGCTCGATCGGCATCACCCGCTGGCTCCGCCTTGACCGCGATATCGGCCTGACCGTGACCGAACCGCGGTGAGGCTCCTTCTGCTTGGCCGGCGCGAGTTCTGATTGGCCGGCGCGAGCCGCTTCCGCTAGACTTCGGGGGCGCGACGGGCCCAGTGCCCGTAGCCGGTGGGGTATGGGGTAATTGGCAGCCCGACGGGTTCTGGCCCCGTTAGTCTAGGTTCGAGTCCTGGTACCCCAGCCAGTTCAGTCAGCAGCGCGGACCCGACCCGGTCCGCGCTTGTTGCTTTACTGGCGGCTTGCTTCTGGAGGCGCCGGTCCTGGCCGACGGCCGCCCGGCCAGCGGGAACAGGGAGCTGGTCCAGACTGCTGTACTCATGACCCGCCAGATCTAGCCGTCGGTTGGCCTGACTGGCGGCGAGGCGGTAGTCTTACGCCGCTGGCCTTGCCAGCATCTCGGCCCGGCCCAGCCGGTGCCTGCTCGGCCCCGTCGTCTAGAGGCCTAGGACGCCGCCCTCTCAAGGCGGTAACGCCGGTTCGAATCCGGTCGGGGCTACTTTTTGCGTAAATGGCTGGCTGCGGTCTTGACCACCTCACGTGTCGATGTTGGGGTTGCCGGCAGGCAGGGGCACCAGCCGGGCCGGCGGATCCGGGATGACCACGGCGGAGTCGGCTTTGAGGTCCGGGCCGACATGCACGAGCTCGCCCGCGGCTAGCATGCGCCAGCCGGTCTCGCCGTCCATCTGCTCAGACGCCACCACCACGGACCGGGCCAGGTCGGGCACGTGAACCGACGAGGTCGTGCTGCGCAGGTGCAGGCCCCGGTCCGCGGGCCGCTCGAGGATGTGCAGGGCATGCTGCGCGGGATAGCGCAGTGCCCACAGTTCACCAGGCGCCGCGACGATGGCGTTCAGCGAAGAGACCGGCAGGTGCGCCGCGATCCAGGCTGCCGCGGCCGCGATCCCGGCCCCGACGTCTCCGCCGTGGGCATCGGTCTCCTTGGTGATCAGCGCGAAATACCGTTCGGAGTCGGTGTCACCCTGGACCAGGCTGCGGTAGGAGCCGAGTTCCTCCTCCAGCCGCGGCAGCTCACCCAGCCCCCCGTTGTGTGCCATGATCCGGCCGTACATGGTGAACGGGTGGGTATTAGCTATGGTCCGGCCTCCGGCGGTCGCCCACCGAATGTGCGCCACGAACGTCGATGACTCGGCCTGCTTGGCCTCGTGGATGAATTCCTCGTCGCTGAAGGCTGGTTCCGGCTGCTTGTCCACCACCGGTGCTCCGGCAGAGTCGAAGAAGCCGATTCCGCTGCCATCGACGTTGCGATGGCTCTGCACCTCGAGCGAATCGGGCGCGTCGAGCAGCCAGAACGTCGCCTTGACCCGTGCCGTCCCCGAGCTCAACCCGAACAAGCGGCACATGACGCTCTCCATTCCCCGCGACGTCCGCCCCGGCCAGCGCCCAGCGCCATGTCATCCTCCGCGAATCCGGCCCGCTGTCGCGCGCGCGACAAGTTCAGGCCATCACACCGGTAACTCAGGCTCCCGTTGCCGACGACCGCAGGATTAATCCGCGCTGGGCGGGAAGTCTGTCCGCATGAGCGGCTTCAAGAACTTCGTCATTCGCGGGAACCTGGTGCAGCTGGCCGTCGCGGTGGTGATTGGCACGCAGTTCAGCGAGCTGGTCAAGCAGTTCGTCCAGTCGTTTATCAACCCGCTGCTGGCGCTGGTGGGCGGCACGCCCAACTTCGCGGGCCTGACCTTTAAGGTCGGCCGCGTCACCTTCACCTATGGCGCGTTCCTGACCGATGTCCTGTCGTTCCTGATCGCCGCCCTGGTGGTCTACTACGTCATGGTGCTGCCGGTCAGCCGCCTGATTCAGCTGTTCGAGCGCAATCACGCGGCCACCCAGCGGGACTGTCCGGAGTGCACGATGAGCATCCCGGTGGCGGCGCGGCGCTGCCCGCAGTGCACCGCGGAGATCACGCCGGCCACCGAGCAGCCCCGGCAGATGGCGTCAGGTCGCTAAACACCCTGGCAGGCAGCGCCGGACGCACCTGTGTCCAACGCCGGACACCCCCGGGTCCCCGGGTCATGCGCTCCTGTTCAGCTTCTCGGCGCTGGCCTGCGCCTGCGGATGGCCAGCTTGCGCGGCCGCCTCGCGCTCGGATTCGGCGTTCAGCTCGGCGCCGAGCAGCACGGCGATGCCGGTCAGGTAGAGCCAGAAGATGAGGATCACGACTCCGGCGAACGCGCCATAGGTCTTGCCGTACGAGCCGAACTTAGCCACGTAGAAGGAGAAACCCAGCGAGGCGAGCAGGAAGATCACCGTGCCGACAATGCCGCCAGGGCTGACCCACTGCCAGCGCGGCGACTCCCGGTTCGGCCCGGCATAGTAGTAGACCGAGAACAACAGCGTGATCATGATGATCGTCAGCACCCAGCGCACGACCGTCCACACGATGGTGAACGCCGTCCCGCTGACCCCGATGTGGCCATCGATCCCGTGTCCGATCGAGGGGCCGAACACGATCAGCGCCGCGGCGATCCCGCCGAGCACCACGGTGGCCAGCATGAGGGGGAAGGCCCGCAGCCGCTTGGCCGCGAACTTGCGGTCGACCGGCACCTCATAGGCGACGTCCAGCCCGGTTTCCAGCGCGGCCATGCCGCCGGAGGCGGCCCACAGCGCAATCACTATGCCGAGGAGCAAGGCGGTGAGCGAGGCGTGGGCGGACCGGCTGGTCGCGGAGTTGACCGCCTGGGTGAACACCCCCGACGCGCCCGGCGGCAGCGCCTTGTTCAGGTCATCCACCAGCCGGGTGACCGTGCTGGGGCCGATGTTTATCAGGCTGACCAGGCCCAGCAGCGCGATCAGCGCCGGGAACAGCGCCAAGAACCAGTGGTAGGCCAGGCTGCCCGCAGTCATGCTGCACCGGTCGCGGACGAACTTCTTCCCGGCACGCTTGGCAGTGTTCCGCCAGCCGGTCTCGCCGAGTTCCAGCGGCGTGTCCGGGCCGCCGGACACCTCATTCTGCGGCGGGATCGACTCCGTGCCCCGCCTGCCGCGGGAAGCATGCCCGCCACGGCTGCGGGTGTGGTTGGCCTCGGTCATCTCACGCCTCTTCGCTGGCTGGTTCGCCCTCGTCGCCTGGCCAGACGCCGGTGAGCCGGCGGGTGCCCTCGGCCGCGCCGCGGTCGATCGCGGCCTTGACCACGGCGAAGATCACGCCCTGGAGCGCGGCGGCCAGCAGGATTTCCCGCCAGCCCCGGCGCTCGTCGGTGGCATTAGGCGCTTCATCTTCCCCGGCCGCGATCTTCCAGACCTTCTTGAAGATCGCGCCGGCTACCAGCCCGCCAAGGACACTGACCAGCATGCCGACCGGCTTATACAACAGCTTGATCATCGCCGCCTCCGCCGTCCGATTACCAGCCACGCCAGCACGGCCGCGCCTACAGCCACCGCTAGCGGCACCCGGTGCCGCCGGACGGTATCGGCCGCCTTGGCGGCGGCACGCTGAACCGGGTCCGGCGTGACCGTCGAGATTTTCGCGGCCGCTGTCGCCGCCTGCTGCCGGATCTGCTCGTTAGCCGGTCCGCTCACGGACGCTACCTTCTGCCGTGGCCCCGCGGTCTTGTCGGCGAGCTGGCCTTGTACCTGGCCAGCCTTCGCGGCGGCCTGTTGCCTGGCCTGGTCGGCTCTGCCCTTCAGGCGCCCAGTCAGCTGGGCCGCCTTATCCTGCGCCCTTGCCTTCACGTCCGCCTTGGCGGCCAGCGCCTGTATCGTCTCGCCGAGCTGCTCGCGGGTCCGCTCGATCTCCTGTGCCAGTTCCTCCGGGTCGTCAGGCGGCGCAGGCGCGGTGGCGGCGGCGTCGACGGTGACGTCCTGGCCCGCGGCAGCGGGAGGGACGGCCATCGCGGCTTCCGGTGAGTCGCCCGGCCCGGCAGCGTTTTCCGCTGACGGGGACCGGTGCCTTGCCGCGGACCTTCCAGTCTGCCCTTCAGTGGTCATCGGTGCGCCCTTTCCTTGATCTCCTCGACGTCAGCCTTGACACTGCCGACGGCCTGTTCGGGGACCGGAGGCGTGGCCTTTTGCAGCCGCCCCTTCCCCAGCAGCGCGGCAACGGCGCTGACAGCCAGCAGAACCATGCCGACGATCAGCGCGGCCAGCCACGCCGCCACCACTCCGCTGATGGCGATGATCACGCACGCCAGGAGGCATGCCACGGCGTACAAGGCGACCAGGCCGCTCCCGCCGAGCATCCCGATGCCAAGCCCTGCCTGCTTGCCCTTGCGGGTCATCTCCAGCTGGGCAAGCTTCAGCTCATCGCGCACCAGCACGGAGACCTGGTCAGACAGCTGCTTGATAAGGTCACCGGTCGAAGGCTCTTGGGCTGCGGGCGGCTGCGCCGCACTGGCGGTGTGTTCCATCATGTCCGCACCTCCCTACCATCTACGCGGATTCCGCTACCCGGCCCTCTGCAGATCTAACATCCCTGGGCGGAAGGAACGCCTGACCTATTCCATGCCGGAATCCGCATGCGGAACGACAAGCGGGAAGCCAGCCTCGCTGGGATACTGAGGGCTCAAGACGGTGATCACGCACCAGGAGGGGGCCGGCGCGCCGGGCCCGGCATCCCGCGGGGCGAACCCGTGCCCGCAGGCCGCGCAGTGATACCAGGCGCGCGTGAGGGTGACCGCCCCGAGCACGGTATCGATTACCTTGTCCCGGCAGGCGGTGAACTCAGCCTCATGCCCCCGGCCGCATGGCACCCGCCGGCCCGGTAGCCGGGATCGGCAGCCAGGGCCCGTGAGTTCCATCCGGAGCCCACAGGTAGGAGCAGCCGTTCCAGCATGCCGCAGCCCGCCTGCAGCATCCCGGGCGTCACATTCTTTCTTCGCGGCTTGTCATCATTAGGGATGGCCTAACCACCCAGGGCAGAGAGGAGCTGATGGCGTTGCCGCCCATCTTGGTCACCGGGGGTACCGGCACGCTTGGCCAGCAGGTGATATCGCGGCTGCGGGAGGGCGGCCGCGAGGTGCGGGTGCTGACCCGGCGCAGCCGCAGCGGGCCCGATGGCGTCGAGTTCGTGACCGGTGACCTGGCCAGCGGCGAGGGGCTGGCCACGGCCGTGCGAGGAGCCGCGACCATCGTGCACTGCGCCAGCCAGCAGAAGGGCGACGCCGAGGCCGCCCGGAACCTGGTCCGGGCCGTCTCGAACGGGAACGACGAAATTCACCCGCACCTGGTCTACATCTCGATCGTCGGGGTCGACCGGTTCCCGCGCGGCTACTTCAAGGCCAAGCTGGCCGCCGAGACCGTGATCACCGGCTCCGGGCTGCCCTGGACGACGCTGCGGGCCACCCAGTTCTACGACCTCATCTTCAAGGGTGCCAGGCAGCTCGGGAAGCTGCCAGTGGTCCCGGTGCCAAGCGGCTTCGTGACCCAGCCCGTCGACTCGGGCGAGGTGGCGGACCGGCTGGCCGAACTGGCCCTGGACGAACCGGCCGGCCGGGTGCCTGACATGGCCGGCCCGCAGGTCATGACCTTCGCCGAGGTGATCCGCGCCTACCTTCGGGCCACCGGCCGACGATCGCGGCCGCTCGTCCCGGTCTGGATCCCGGGCATCCGCGCCGTCCGCGCCGGCGCCCTCTACCCCGACCCGTCGAGCCATCCCACGCTGGGCCGCCGGACCTGGCCCGAGTTCCTGGCCGGCAAGCCCGCCTAGCGCCCCGACATTCACGACATTCGTCGCTGTCCGTGCTGCCGGGCTGTACCGCTGTAAC
Organism: uncultured Actinomycetes bacterium; assembly: GCA_963767565.1. Lineage (GTDB taxonomy): Bacteria > Actinomycetota > Actinomycetes > Streptosporangiales > Streptosporangiaceae > Palsa-504. Next base: position 457,842 of record CAVYEG010000001.1, read on the forward strand.
CCCGTGTGACATGACGTCGGCCGCCGTGGGTAGGGTTTCCCTCGCCCGGCCCTATCAGGGCCGGAACTCACGGGAGGGAGATCGAAGATGATCGACCGAGAGACGGGCCACAGCCCAGCGCTAGAGCAAGCCGCGCGCGAACTTCAGGCCGCCCAGCACGACGCTCGGGTCGCCTATGACTGCATCGCCCTGGGCGAGCTTGACCGGGCCCACACCCATGCGCTGACCGCCAGGGTCGCCGTGGACGCCGCCGTTACCGCACTGACCGCCGAGCTCGGCCAGGTCGAGCAGCCCTCCGGCCGCTAGAACCCGACCGCAGCAGCGGTCTTTAAGCCCGCTCGCCGCATGGCGGCCATAGAGCCGTCTGGGCGCGGCGGTAAGGCCGCGGGGGCGTGACCGAGGTCGAGCAGCTCCTCGTAGAAGCCGCCGATCTGCCGGGCCGTATCGACCAGGTGCACCTCGAGGATCCAGTGGCAGATCTGGCCGCTGGCGTCGCGCCTGCGCATCGGCTGGTCACTGCCAGGCGCGATGTAGGACTCGATCTTGTCGCCGGCGATCTTCTCGTGCGGGAACTGGCCCACCAAGTGCCCGGCGATCGAGCCGCCGAACGTCCACCCGGCGTCGGCGGCCAGGCTGACCATGTGCGCGTACAGCTGCTCGCCGCTGATGTCCTCGTGCGCCTCGAAGAACCGCCGGCCGGCGTCGAAGATGACCGGGAGCGCGTCCCGCAGCCGCAGCTTGACCGGGTCCTGGCCCAGGACGTAGGTGCGGCCGAAGTCGGCCTCCCAGTGCTCGAAGACGGGCCCGAAGTCGCAGAACGCGATGTCGTCCGCGCCGAGCATCCGGTCCGGCGGGTTCTTCCGGTAGGGCTGCAAGGTGTTCGGCCCGGCTCGCACGATCCGCTTATGCCAGTGCCTGTCCACCCCGAACATCTCGGCCGCCAGGTCCCGGATCGCGTCGCTCGCCTCGACCTCGCGCACGCCAGGGGCGATGATGCCCCGCGGCTCGATGGCCGCGAACAATTCGGCCGCCTTGGCCTGCGCGTCCAGCAGCCGGGCCGCGCGCACGTCCTCGTCCTCGACGAGCCGCGAAGGCTTTCGTCTCACCATGCGACGAGCTCCCCAATCACCCAGCAGCGCCTTGATCCACGATCCGAGGTCGACCCTACCCGTACGCCGCCGAAGCCCGGCCCCGATGCACAGGCCGGCTCCGGTGCACAGGCCGGCTCCGGTGCACAGGCGGGCCCGCGAGGGCCGGCGCCGAATCTGCCCTCCCCTGGGCACGATAGACATCCGAGCGACGTTTACCGGGTAGACCTAGGTACACCCCACCTTCGGGGTCCAGCCTCACTTCCGGACCCACTGCCAGCCGGGCAGACTGGACCCCAGGAGGCACAGTGATGAGCACGGGACAGATGCCTGATCATCCAGGCAACCGGGATACCTCCGAGGCCTCGATCGCGTGGCCCGAGGTCTGGGCCTGGGCGGGCGGACGGCTGGGCGTGGCCGGCCGGGGGCTGCTGCTGTTCGGGCTGGCGCTGGCCGGGCTGATCCAGCTGGCCCTGCTGGCCGGGGCCCTGGTCGGGTCCGTCGCCCTGACCGTGCGGGTGGCCACCACGGGCCACCGCGTCGGCGCGCTGGTGATCGGCGCCCTCACGCTGGTGTCCTGGTTGGTGAGCCCGTTCATCCTGCGGTGGATGCGCAGCCTGGCCCGGCTAACCCGCCGCGTCATCATCCAGTGGACCCAGGTACCCATCGCCGACCCGTACCTGCCCCACCCGTGGGCCACCGGAGGCAGCAAGGGCCCGCGCCGCCGGCTGGCCTGGCTGCTGACCGACCCGGCGACCTGGCGGGACCTGCTGTGGGTGACGGTGAACGGGCTGTTCGGCTGGATCCTGGCCCTGCTGCCCGCCGGGTTGCTGTTCCTGGGCCTGCTCGGCATCGCCGCGCCCTACGCCTCGGCCTTCCAGCGCTTCCTGGCCATCGGCGCCGCGGCCGCCGGGACCTGGGCGTCCCCGTGGCTACTGCGCGGCTACGGCTACTTCGCCCGGTCCATGCTGGCCCCGACCCGCGAGGCCGAACTCACGCTCAGGGTCCAGCATCTATCCCAGACCCGCACCGAGGCCATGGACACCGGCGCGGCCGAGATCCGGCGGATCGAGCGGGACCTGCACGACGGCGCGCAGGCCCGGCTGGTGGCCATGGGCATGACCCTGGATGCCGCGGGCCAGATCATCGACACCAACCCGGACGCGGCCCGGGCCCTGCTGTACGAGGCCCGCGATGCCTCGGTCAAGGCCCTGGCCGAACTACGCGACCTAGTCCGCGGCATCCACCCGCCCGTGCTGGCCGACCGGGGCGTGGCCGACGCGATAAGGGCGCTCAGCCTGGACACCCCGCTGCGCATCCACCTGGCCAGCGACCTGCACGGCCGCCCGCCCGCGCCGATAGAATCGGCTGCTTACTTCGCAGTCAGCGAATTGCTGGCCAACGTGACCAAGCACGCCGAGGCCCGGCAGACCTGGATCGACCTGCGGTACACCGACGGGATGCTGCGCATCGGCGTGACCGACAACGGGCACGGCGGCGCCGATCCCGCCCGCGGCACCGGGCTGCGCGGGATCGAGCGGCGCCTGGCCCCGTTCGACGGGGTGCTCGCGGTCAGCAGCCCGCCCGGCGGCCCGACCGCGGTAACCATGGAGATCCCGTGCGAGTTGTCATTGCCGAAGACCTCTTCCTGCTGAGGGACGGCCTGACGCGCATGCTCGAGGCCCATGGCCTGGAGATTTCCGCGGCGGTCGACAACGGCGCCGACCTGCTGGCCGCGGTGACCGCGGACCGGCCGGACGTGGCCATCGTGGATGTGCGGCTGCCGCCCACCTTCACCGACGAGGGCATCCGCGCCGCCCTCGCGGCCCGCAAGACGGTGCCGGGCCTGCCGGTGCTGGTCCTGTCCCAGTACGTGGAGCAGCTGTACGCCCGCGAGCTGCTGGCCGGCGGCACCGGGGGCATCGGCTACCTGCTCAAGGACCGGGTGTTCGACAGCGCCCAGTTCGTCGACGCCGTCCGCCGGGTCGCCGGCGGCGGGACCGCCATGGACCCGGAGGTGATCGCCCGCTTGCTCGCCCGCAACAGCGGCGACGGCAGCCTGGCCACCCTGTCCCCGCGCGAGCGCGAGGTGCTCGCGCTGATGGCCGAGGGCCGGTCGAACGCTGCCATCGCCCAGCGGCTCGTCATCACCGAACGCGCCGTGGCCAAGCACACCGCGTCCATCTTCGGGAAGCTGAACCTGCAGCCCTCCGACGACGACAACCGCCGCGTCCTGGCCGTTCTGGCCTACCTCGGCGGCTGAGCGCGGCTGACCGCGGCTGAACGCCCAGCCGAGGCAAGCCCGCATAACCGGCGCGCCCGTGGGCAGGATGGGGTCACGTGCTTGTCGACAGAGCCAGGGGGCGTCCAGTGAGCACAGATCCGCAGCCGGCCTCGATACCGGCCCAGGCCCCACCGCCGCCCTCCGACCTGCCCGAACTCGAGACAGCCCGCGAGACCGCCAACCAGCCGGACCAGCCGCACGGGACACAGCCGCCCGGGACACAGCCGCTCGGGACGCAGCCGCCCGGGGCGCCCCAACAGGCGCCCGCGGCCCCGCTGCCGCAGCACAAGATCAAGCCGACCAGGATCAGCGGCCTGTGGATCGCGGTGGTCTGCTTCGCCGTGATCCTGCTGCTGCTCCTGATCTTCATCCTGCAGAACGGCACCAAGGTCGACATCTCCTACATGGGCGTGCACGGCCATCTCCCGCTGGGCGTGGCCCTGCTGCTGGCCGCGGTGTGCGGCGTGCTGCTGACCATCCTGGCCGGGGCGGCGCGCATCAGCCAGCTGCGGACCGTGGCCCGGCGCCACCGCAAGGCCGACGCACGCCGGACCGACCCGAGCCGGAGCTGAGCACCCCGGCGATCCGCCTGGTCGCCTCGCGCAGCTGATCAGGCGTGTGCGCCGCGTAGCCGACCACCAGCCCGGGCGGCCCTGATCGTCGCCGAAGCCCTGCACGACCACGCCGCCACCGACATCCCCGACCTGCTCAAGATCCTCGCCGCCGAACTGGAAGCTACCTGGGCCGTCACGCCGCAGACCACGATCCTGACCTCAACCTCGCCCGTCTTCACCTTCGCCGACTCAGCCCAGCGCGGCCAGGTCCAGTGACCCGGACTGGGCCAGCCGCGCGTACTCGGCCTGCTGCGTCAGCTTCGGCTGGCCAGCCCGCCCCCGGTAGCGCACAGGCGAGATCGCACCCCGCTGATAGGCGCCGATCGCGGCGACCGCCCCGTCCAGGCCCACCGGCCCGTAGTACAGCCCGTGCGGCATGATGACCAGGTTGGCCGCGAACCGGTGCCCGCCCACGTGCGTGGTCTGGAACACCTGCCCGGGATAGCGCGCGGCCAGCGCCTGGGCCAGCGGCCCGCCGCACCGCGCGCAGCAGGCACTGCGCTGCGCGTGCGTGCACACCAGGAACACCGGCGAACTCACCACCGATCCGAACTCCGGCGCGCTCCCCGCCGCCAGCTTCTCCAGGTCCAGCGCCGCCACCGGATCCGGCCGGCCCGCCGCCCACTCGGCGTGCCGCAGCCACGGCTGCGCCCCCTCCGTCCAGCCCGCGTAGATGCTGCGCGTCGCCCCGAGCCGGCCGCGTCCGGGCCGCCGGATCATCTGGACCCGCACGCCGAGCGCGTCCGCGGCGGAAACCGCGGCGGACAGCGGCGGCGGCAGCACGGCCTCGGCCGCCTCGTGCGGCCACGGCCCCGGGTGCTCGATCAGCAGCCAGGCCCTCGGCGCCTCCGGTGCCGAAGCCGCCGACGACTCCGTACCGTCATGGCTTGCCGCCCCGTGCTCACAGACTTCGGTCACGTTGTCAACCTCCGCTTTCATGCTAGGTAATGAAATGCCGAGGGCGGGTGCATGAGGAAGCCGTGCAGAGCCTGCGCCGGGCCAGGCGGTAGCATCGGTCCGGACTTAGGAGGAGACGCGCTTGATGCCGCGCACCAGGGATACCCGCATCACCGGCTACCAGCCGCTGCTGTCCCCGGCCGCCCTGCTCGACGAGCTGCAGTTGAGCGAGCAGGCCGCGGACACGGTCGAACGCAGCCGGACGGAAGTCCGCGCCGTCCTGGACGGCTCCGATGACCGGCTGCTGGTCATCGCCGGGCCGTGTTCGGTGCACGACCCGCTCGCGGCCCTGGACTACGCGGCCCGGCTGCGCGCCCTGGGCCACCAGGCCGACCTGCTGGTCGTGATGCGCGTCTACTTCGAGAAGCCGCGCACCGTGACCGGCTGGAAGGGCCTGATCAACGACCCCGGCATGGACGGCGGCCACGACGTGCACCGCGGCCTGCGCACCTCACGGCAGCTGCTCATCGACATCGTCTCGCTCGGCCTGCCGGTCGGCTGCGAGTGGCTGGACCCGATCACCCCGCAGTACATCGCCGACACCGTGACCTGGGGCGCGATCGGCGCCCGGACCACGGAAAGCCAGGTCCACCGCCAGCTCGCCTCCGGCCTGTCGATGCCGGTCGGGTTCAAGAACGGCACCGACGGAGACGTCCAGGTGGCGGTGGACGCCTGCCGCGCCGCCACCGCCGGGCATACCTTCTTCGGCGTCACCCACAACGGCGCGGCCGCGGTGGTCACCACGGCCGGCAACCCGGACACCCACGTCATCCTGCGCGGCGGCCGCACCGGCCCGAACTACGAGCCCAGCCACGTGAGCAAGGCCCTGGACCTGATCGCGGGCTCCGGCCTGCCCCGCCGGCTGATGGTCGACGCCAGCCACGGCAATAGCGGCAAGGACCACCGCCGCCAGCCCGTGGTCGCCGCCTTGATCGGCGAGCAGGTCGCGGCGGGCGAGACCGGCCTGACCGGCGTCATGCTGGAGAGCTTCCTGGCCGAGGGCCGCCAGGAGCCCGGGCCCCCGGCCACCCTCACCTACGGCCAGAGCGTCACCGACGCCTGCATGGACCTGGCGGCCACCGCCGCCGTACTCGACGGCCTGGCGCGCCGCCGTCCGCACCCGCCGTAACGCTCTGTCGGCCGAACGGTCCAGCCCGCCCGCTGGCCCCAGCCCCGGCGCCTAGCCGACGGCGGGCAAGTTCGCGATGGCCGCGTCGATCCGCTCCTGAGGCAGCTCGAAGTCGGTCATCTCGCCGGACAGGTACTTCTCGTAGGCCACCATGTCGAAGTGCCCGTGGCCGCACAGTGCGGTCAGGATCACCTTCGGCTCGCCGGACTCTGCGCACTGCTTGGCTTCCTCGATGGCCGCGGCCAGGGCGTGCGCGGGCTCGGGGGCCGGGATGATGCCCTCGGTCCTGGCGAACAGCACCGCGGCGGCGAAGCACTCCCGCTGCGGCTTGGCCGCGGCCTCGAACAGGCCAAGCTCGTACATGTGCGACAGCAGCGGCGACATGCCGTGGTAGCGCAGCCCGCCGGCGTGCACCGGGTCCGGGATGAACTCATGCCCCAGGGTGTGCATCTTCAGCAGCGGCGTGAACCCGGCCGTGTCGCCGAAGTCGTAGGCGTACACCCCGCGGGTGAACGACGGGCAGGCCGACGGCTCGACCGCGCGGAAGACCGGGTCGGCCCGGCCGGCCAGCTTCTCCCGCAGGAACGGCAGGAACAGGCCGGCGAAGTTGGAGCCGCCGCCAGTGCACCCGACGATGAGGTCGGGCATGGTCTCCCCGGCCGCGGCGAACTGCTTGATCGCCTCCTGGCCGATCACCGTCTGGTGCATCAGCACGTGGTTGAGCACGCTGCCCAGCGCGTACCTGGTGTCGGCGCTGCCGCCGGCCGCCTCGACCGCCTCGCTGATCGCGATGCCCAGGCTGCCCGGCGAGTCCGGGTCGGCGGCCAGGATCTTGGCGCCCGCGGTGGTAGCCCGGGACGGGCTGGGGTGCACGGAGGCGCCCCAGGTCTGCATCATCGTGCGCCGGTACGGCTTCTGGTCGTAGGACGCGCGGACCATCCAGATCTCGCAGTCGATGCCGTACTGCGAGCAGGCGAAGGCCAGCGCGCTGCCCCACTGGCCGGCGCCGGTCTCGGTGGTGAGCCGCTTGGTGCTCTCGGCCGCGTTGTAGTACGCCTGGGGGACCGCGGTGTTCGGCTTGTGCGACCCGGCCGGGGAGACTCCCTCGTACTTGTAGTAGATCCGGGCCGGGGTGTGCAGCGCCTTCTCCAGCCGGCGGGCCCGGTACAGCGGGGTGGGCCGCCACAGCCGGTACACGTCCAGCACGTCGTCGGGCACGTCGATGAAGGAGTCGGCGGACACTTCCTGGCGGATGAGCTCCATCGGGAACAGCGGCGCCAGGTCCTCCGGTCCGACCGGCTGCCCGGTCCCGGGGTGCAGCGGCGGAGGCGGCGGCGCGGGCAGGTCGGGGATGACGTTGTACCACTGGCGAGGGATCTCTGACTCATCCAGCGTGATCTTGGTGCGCTCGGACACGACGGCCTCCTAACCGATCATCCTCTGCCGAACTGTATCTTCCCCACTCGCCTCCGGCGCGCTCTTATGGCGCCTCCTTCCCTCCTCGCTCGTACTGCTTGTCCCCACTCGCCTCCGGGGCGCCTTTCAGCCGGCGCCTTCCCTCGTCGCTCCTTCGTCGCTCCTCAGTCCAGTCGCCGGCGCGCCCCTTTGGCTCGCGGGGCCCCATTGTCAGCCAGCCGATCGCCGGTCAGACTTGGGCCTTACCGGCGGAGATGAGGTGTTGACGGGTGCTTGCCGCCATGCGCGCAGAGCTGCTGGTGCTGCGGAAATGGCCGGCGGCCTGGGGCCTGCTGCTGGTTCTTCCTGCGGTCACGCTGCTCAGCTATTACGTGGTCCCGTTCGTGCAGTATGTCACCGAGACTCCGGCCCAGTACGCCACGCTCGGCACGCCGGCCCAGGATTTGCCGTCGATGCTGCCCAGCCAGTTCGTCATCATCGCGCTGACGCAGTTCGGCTCAGCCGGGGTCGTGATGTTCGCCGTGCTGGGGGCGGCGCTGGCGGGCGGTGACTGGGGACGCGGGACGATCGGGACCGCGCTGCTGACCGGCGCCGGCCGGGTCCGCGCCGGCGCCGGGCAGGCGCTCGCGCTGGCCGTGGCGCTGGCGGCCAGCGTGCTGGCCACGTTCGCGACCTCGGCGGCGGCCAGCCTGCTGATCCGGGCGGTCGAAGCCAGGGCGGCCAATCCGGTCGACGCGGCGTTCCCCGCCGCCTGGGTGGTGGTGCGCGGGCTCGGCGTGGGCCTGCTGATCGCCGTGGCGTACGGGGCGCTGGGCCTGGCGCTGGGCACGGTGTGCCGCAGCGCGGCCGCCGGGATCGCCGCCGCGCTGGTGTGGACCGTGCTGATCGAGCCGACCGTGTTCAACCTGTGCTCACAGGCGCAAGGGGCGTGGACCTGGGTCGCCGGCTTCCTCCCGGCCACCAGCGCGGAAACGGCCGCCAGCCTGTTCGGCTCACCGGGCGGCGGGGCGGGCTCGGCGATGTGGCTGTTCGTCCGGCCCGCGGTGGCGGGCTTGGCCCTGGCCGGCTACACCGCGGCGTTCCTCGGCCTGGCCCTGATCCTGCTGCGCCGCCGGGACATCGCGACCCGGCCGGACCGCCGCCGTCGGATCCGGCCGCCCCGCCCGCCCCGCCCGGCGCCCGGTATAGCCCCGGCACCGGGCCCGCTCGGCGGGGTGCTGGCCTCGCTGCGCGCCGAGCTGATGGTCATGCGGCGCCGCCCGGCCGTGTGGGCGCTGGTCCTGGCCACCCCCGTCACCGTGCTGATCGGCGACTACCTCACCGGCTACGTGTACTACCGGACCGCCGCCACCGGCCTCACCCTGGGGGTGAGCGCCCCGCTGGTGCTGGCCGCCTTGCTGCCCGGCCAGTACCTGACCAGCGCCCTGTCCGGCTTCGGAAGCTACAGCCAGTACGGGCCGGCCGTCTTCTTCCTGCTCGGCGCGCTGATCGCCGGCACCGACTGGGGGCGGGGCACGGTCCGGACGTCCCTGCTGCAGGGCCCGGGCCGGCTCCAGACGCGGATCGGCCAGGACCTGGCCGTGCTGACCGCCGCCGTCCTCGGGGTGGCGCTGACGTTCGGTGTCGCGGCCGCGGCCAGCGCGGTCGCCGCGGGCCTGGACGGCTCGGCGCTCCCGCAGGCCAGCAGCTTCCCGGTGCCCGCGCACGTCGCGACGTCGGTGGCCGGGGGCGTCGTCATCGCGCTGGCCTGCACCGCTGTCGGCCTGGCGGCCGGCACCCTGCTGCGCAGCGCCACCAAGGCGGTCGCGGCCGTGCTGCTGTGGACCGTCATCGTGCAGCCGTACCTGGATCAGATCGGCCCCCAGCTGCGCGGCGTGCTGCTGAAGCTGTACGAGGTGCTGCCCGACGCGAGCATCAACACCCTGGTCAACCTGTACAACACCACGGCCGACTCGGGCTCGGGCACGCTGGTACAGGCGCCGAGCGGGGTGCAGCTGGCCCCGGCGCTCGCCTTCGCCGTGCTGGCCCTGTACCTCCTGGCCGCCCTGGCCGCCGCCGCCGTGGTCACCAGGCGGCGCAGCCTCATCTGATCCCGGCCCCGGACGCCTCAGCCCACGAGCGTCTTTACCGCGGCGGCCAGCTCGGACATGGCCTTCTTGGCGTCGGCGAAGTACATGCTGGTCTTCGGGTCGAAGTACAGCTCGTTCTCCATGCCCGCGTAGCCGGTGCCCATCGAGCGCTTGACCACGATGACCGACTTGGCCTGGTCCACGTCCAGGATCGGCATGCCGGAGATGTCGTTGCCCGGCCGCCGGGCCGCCGGGTTGGTCACGTCGTTGGCCCCGATGACCAGGGCCACGTCCGCCCGGGAGAACTCGGGGTTGATCTCGTCCATCTCCTTCAGCTGCGGGTACGGCACGTTGGCCTCGGCCAGCAGCACGTTCATGTGACCCGGCATCCGGCCCGCCACCGGGTGGATGGCGTAGCTGACCTCGATGCCGCGCTCCTCCAGGATGCTGGCCAGCTCGGCCACGCCGTGCTGCGCCTGCGCCGCGGCCAGGCCGTAGCCCGGTACGATGATCACCTTGGACGCGTAGGCCAGCTGGATGGCCGCGTCGTCGGCCGCGATCGAGCGGACGTGGGCGTCGCCCGCCGGGCCGACCGCCACCGCGCTGTCCCCGGTGCCGAACCCGCCCACGATGATGTTGGCCAGCGACCGGTTCATCGCGTCGGCCATCAGCTTGGTCAAGATGCCACCGGACGCGCCGACCAGCGCGCCGGCCACGATCAGCGCCCAGTTGCCGATGACGAAGCCGGCCATGGCCACCGCGGTGCCGGTGAACGCGTTCAGCAGCGAGATCACCACCGGCATGTCCGCGCCGCCGATCGGCAGCACCATCAGCACCCCGAACGCCAGCGCGGCCAGCACCACGATCAGCAGCGCCGGCAGGCTGGCCGTGCCGAACAAGAACGCGGCCGTGCCCACCGCGACCACGGCCAGCGCCACGTTGAGCAGCCGGCTGCCCTTGAAGATGATCGGCTGGCCGCTGATGAAGCCCTGCAGCTTGCCGGCCGCGACGATCGACCCGGAGAACGTCACCGCGCCGATCAGCACGTCCAGGACGGTGAACACGGTGGTGGCGCCGAGCACGCCTCCGGCCCGGGACTCGGCGTCGAGGTAACCGTAGATGGCGACCAGCGCGGCGGCGCCGCCGCCGACCGAGTTGAACGCCGACACCAGCTGCGGCATGGCGGTCATCTGCACCGTCCGGGCCGCGTACAGGCCGACGGCCGAGCCGATCAGCACCCCGGCGATCAGCACGATCCAGCCCGTCGTGGTGACCGTGCCGTCGTGGATCATCAGGATCAGGGTGGCGGCGCCGGCGATGATCATGCCCGCCATCGAGGTCTGGTTGCCGCGCCGCGCGGTGGCCGGGCTGTTCATCAGGTGCAGGCCGATCACGAACAGCGCCGCGGCCAGCACGTAGACGAGCTGGATGTATCCGGTGAACCCGCTCACTGCTCGGCCTTCCCGGCCTTGCTCAGCAGGCCCTTCAGGCCCTTGGCCCCGTTCAGCGCCCCCGTGTTCACCGACCCAGAGTCGGCCGGAGTAACCTCGGCCGGGGCCTTGCGGCGGAACATCTTCAGCATCCGCTCGGTCACCACGTACCCGCCGACCACGTTGGCGGAGGCGAAGACCGCGGCCACGAAGGCCAGGATGTAGCCGACCACGGTGTGCGAGGTCACCCCGATGAGCAGCGCGCCGGCCAGCACGATGCCGTGGATCGAGTTGGTCGCCGACATCAGCGGCGTGTGCAACGTGGCCGGGACCTTCCCTATGACCTCGATGCCGACCAGCAGCGCGAGGATGAAGATGGTCAGGTCAGTCAGTAGCGCCGTCGACATCGGAGCCTCCCTGGATGTGCGGTTCGGCGGCCAGCAGGGCGGCCACGCCCTCGTTCACGACCCGGCCGCCGTGCGCGATGACCACCCCGGCCTGGACCTCGTCACCGGTGTCGACGGCCAGCGCGCCGTCCTTCGTCATGTACTCGAGCAGCGCGGAGATGTTCCGTGAGTAGGCGTTCGAGGCCGCGGTGGGCATGGTGGCGGGCAGGTTGTCCGCCCCGATGATGGTGACCCCGTTGCCGGTGACGATGATCTCGCCCGGCCGGGAGCCGGCCACGTTGCCGCCGAGCGTGCTGGCGCCCATGTCCACGATGACCGAGCCGGCCGACATGGCCTTGACCGCGTCCTCGGTGACCAGCAGCGGCGGCCGCCGCCCGGGCACCTGGGCCGTGGTAATGATCACGTCGTGCCTGCTGATGTGGCCGAGCAGCTCGTCCTGCTGGGCCTGGCGCTCCTCGGCGGTCAGCTCGCGCGCGTAGCCGCCCTCGCCGGCCGCCGAGACACCCGCGGTCAGCTCGATGAACGTGGCCCCGAGCGAGGTCACCTCGGTCTTGGACGCAGGCCGGACGTCGTAGCCGCTGACCACGGCGCCCAGCCGCCGGGCGGTGCCGATGGCCTGCAGGCCGGCCACGCCCGCGCCGAGTACCAGCACCCTGGCCGGCCGGGCTGTGCCCGCCGCGGTGATCAGCAGCGGGAAGAACCGGCCGAACTCGGACGCGGCCACCACCGCCGCCTTGTACCCGGCCACGTTGGCCTGCGAGCTGAGCGCGTCCATCGGCTGCGTCCTGGTCAGCGTGCGCGGCATCCGGTCCAGGCTGACCGCGGTCACTCCCCGGGCGGCCAGCGCGGCGGCCAGCTCCACGTCGGTGAGCGGGGCCAGCATGCCGAAGACCGCCTGGCCAGCCCGGAGCCGGCTCACCGTCAGGGCGGACGGCTTGGTCACGGTGAGGATCACGTCGGCCGCCTCGAGCAGTTCCTCGGCGTCCAGGATGATCGCGCCCGCGTCGGCGTAGGCGGCGTCGGACAGCCAGGCGCCCTCACCGGCGCCCCGCTCGACCAGCACCTCGATCCCGGCCGGACGCAGCTTGGCCACCGCGTCGGGCACCAGGGCCACCCGGCGCTCGCCGGGTGCGGTCTCCTTGACCACAGCTGCCTTCATGCCCATGACCTCATCTTCGTGTCCTGGTGGCGTCGTTGGGGTCCCAGTCTGACCTTATCCATAATAGTTCCATTATTGCATATTCATCGAAGTACCAGTCTGGTACCCCGGGTCCGCGCAGCGAGATCAGCCGTAATCACCCGCCATCGGCAGGTTACCGGCCCTGGGTTACGCCTCTGTACCCCACCGGTACCTGTCCCCGCCCGTTACCCCTCCGCGCGCAACAGCTTGCCGGCCGATCAAGACCGCTGCCACCCCTCCGCGCAGCAGCTTGCTGATCCGGTCTCCGGCCGCTACCCCTCCGCGCGCAGCAGCTTGCTGATCCGGTCTCCGGCCGCGACCACGGCGCCGGCGTGCAGCCGGCCCGGGGACCGGGTCAGCCGCTCGATCGGCCCGGACACCGAGACCGCGGCCAGCACCCGGCCGCCGGGCCCGCGGACCGGGGCGGACACCGAGGCCACGCCCGGCTCGCGCTCGGCCGCGGTGGCGGCCCAGCCGCGCCGGCGGACCTGAGCCAGCGTGGTCGCGGTGAACTTCGCGCCGCGCAGCCCGCGGTGCATCCGGCTGCCTTCTTCCCAGGCCAGCAGCACCTGGGCGGCCGAGCCCGCGGTCATCGGCAGCGCCGCCCCGACCGGGACGGTATCCCGCAGCCCGCTGGTCCGCTCAGCCGCCGCCACGCAGATCCGCGTGTCGGCGTGCGGCCGGTACAGCTGCGCGCTCTCCCCGGTGGCGTCCCGCAGCTGGGACAGCACGGGCTGGGCCACGGCCAGCAGCCGGTCCTCGCCGGCCGCGGCGGCCAGCTCGCCGATCCGCGGGCCGAGCACGAACCGGCCCTGCGCGTCGCGGGTCAGCAGCCGGTGCGTCTCCAGGGCCACCGCGATGCGGTGCGCGGTCGGCCGGGCCAGGCCCGTGGCCTTGACCAGCTGGGCCAGCGAAGCAGGGCCGCTCTCCAAGGCAGACAGCACGGAAACGGTCTTGTCGAGAACTCCGACTCCGCTAGAGTTGTTCATGTTATGAATACTGCCGTCTCGAATTGCGAGACGCAAATGACGAGATGGACCTGCGAGATGGAACTGAAGGGAGAGAGCGTGATGGGCGGTACGCTCGCCGAGAAGATCTGGGACGCCCACATGGTGCGCAGCGCGGAGGGCGAGCCGGACCTGCTCTATATCGACCTCCACCTGGTCCACGAAGTGACCAGCCCGCAGGCCTTCGACGGGCTGCGGGCCGCGAACCGGAAGGTACGCCGCCCCGACCTGACCATCGCCACCGAGGACCATAACGTGCCGACCACCGGCATCACCGGTCCCGGCGCGCCTACCCCGCTGTACGGCTCGGCCAGCCCGTTCACCGACCCGGTCTCACGCACCCAGGTCGAGGCGCTGCGCAAGAACTGCGCCGAGTTCGGCATCAGGCTGCACCCTACGGGTGACGCCGGCCAGGGCATCGTGCACGTCATCGGCCCCCAGCTGGGCCTGACCCAGCCCGGCCTGACCATCGTCTGCGGCGACTCGCACACCTCGACCCACGGCGCGCTGGGCGCGCTGGCCTTCGGCATCGGGACCAGCGAGGTCGAGCACGTGCTGGCCACCCAGACGCTGCCGCAGCAGCGGCCCAAGACCATGGCCATCACCGTCGACGGCGCGCTGCCCGACGGGGTGACGCCCAAGGACCTGATCCTGGCCATCATCGCCAAGATCGGCACCGGCGGCGGCCAGGGCTACGTGGTCGAGTACCGCGGTCCGGCGGTCCGCGGGCTGTCCATGGAGGGCCGCCTGACCGTGTGCAACATGTCCATCGAGGCCGGCGCCCGGGCGGGCCTGGTCGCCCCGGACGACGTGACCTTCGCCTACCTGGAGGGCCGGCCGCACGCCCCGTCCGGCGCCGCCTTCCAGGCCGCGCTCGACTACTGGCGCTCGCTGCCGGGCGATGCGGACGCGGTCTTCGACCGTGAGGTCCGGGTGGACGCCGGGACGCTGAGCCCGTACGTGACCTGGGGCACCAACCCCGGTCAGGCGCTGCCGCTGGCCGCCTCGGTACCCCACCCGGACTCGATCGAGGACCCGGATAAGCGGGCCGCCGCCGAGCGCGCGCTGACCTACATGGACCTCAAGCCCGGCACCGCGCTGCGCGACATCGCCGTGGACACGGTGTTCCTCGGCTCCTGCACCAACGGCCGGCTGGAAGACCTGCGCGCCGCCGCCTCGGTCCTGGCTGGGCGGCGCGTCGCGCCGTCCGTCCGGATGCTGGTCGTGCCCGGATCCATGCAGGTGCGGGCCCAGGCCGAGGCCGAGGGCCTGGACGCGGTGTTCACCGCGGCGGGCGCCGAGTGGCGGGCGGCGGGCTGCTCCATGTGCCTGGGCATGAACCCGGACAAGCTCGCCCCCGGCGAGCGCAGCGCGTCGACCTCCAACCGTAACTTCGAGGGCCGCCAGGGCAAGGGCGGGCGTACCCACCTGGTCTCGCCCGCGGTGGCCGCCGCCACCGCCGTGACCGGCCACCTCAGCGCGCCCGCGGACCTGTAAGGAGACCGACCATGGAACCGTTCACCACGCACACCGGCCGCGCCGTCCCGCTGCGGCGGACCAACGTGGACACCGACCAGATCATCCCGGCCGAGTACCTTAAGCAGGTCAGCCGGGCCGGGTTCGGTAAGGGCCTGTTCGCGGCCTGGCGTGAGGACCCGTCGTTCGTGCTCAACCAGCCGCAGTACGACGGGGCCACGATCCTGGTCGCGGGCCTGGACTTCGGCACCGGCTCCTCCCGCGAGCACGCGGTCTGGGCGCTGACCGACTACGGTTTCCGGGCCGTGATCGCCCCCCGGTTCGGCGACATCTTCCGCAACAACGCCACCAAGGCCGGCCTGCTGCCGGTCATCCTGCCCGAGACCACCGTGACCGCGCTCCAGGATGCCATCGAAGCCGATCCGGGCACCGAGGTGACCGTGGATCTCGCCGCCCGCGCGGTGGTCGCCGACGCGGCCGGGATCAAGGCCTCCTTCGACCTCGACGACTACACCCGCTGGCGCCTGATGGAGGGCCTCGACGACATCGGCCTGACCCTCCGCCACGTCGACGAGATCACCGCCTTCGAACACTCCCGCCCCACCTGGCTCCCCGTCACCGCCTGACCCGCCCAACCAGCCCGCCCAACGACGTCGTTGTCACAACGACGCTGTTGGCCCGCGCCCGGCGGCCGCGCCAACCACCCCGATGGACCATCGGTGTTGCCCTGACGACACCGATGGTCCATCGCTGTTGTGCGCCGGTCATACGCCCAGAGCGTCGGCTCACCTCCGGAGGCCCCGGGCTCACCTCCGGAGGCCCCGGGCTCACCTCCGGAGGCCCCGGGCTCACCTCCGGAGCGCGAATGCGCGGATAAGGGGCATGTGGCTACCTTGCGTATAGCGGCGGCGGGCGCAACGGCGCCATTCTGGCCGACACGAGGCCCAATCTGGCCGATGTTATTGTGCAACGGCGCTGGATCGCCTACTTTCGGGCAGGTCAGAGGTCGCGCGCCCTCGTAGCGGCGCCCACGCGACCTGTGGGGGAAGCGCAGGAGTGAACATGAACAAGCGTGATCTGATCGACGCGATCTCGGGTCGGCTGGGAGACAAGAAGTCCGCGACCGAAGCCGTGAACGCGGTGCTCGAGACTATCCAGTCGGCCGTGGCTAACGGCGACAAGGTCGCCATCACCGGGTTCGGCGTGTTCGAGAAGAGCGAGCGGCCGGCTCGCACCGCCCGGAACCCTGCTACCGGAGCCACCATCGAGGTGCCGAAGTCCTCGGTGCCCAGGTTCCGCGCGGGTGCCGACTTCAAGGCCCTGGTCAACGGCGACAAGCCCAAGAAGTAACCCAGGACCACGCGAACCGCGAGCGGACGGCCTCCGGGACTCCCCGGACGCCGCCCGCTCGCGTCCCAGTCAAGCAACCCAGTCAGGCCACCCAGTCAGGCACGCACCAGCCAGGCACGCACCCGCCAGGCCACCCAGCCAGGCACACACCAGCCAGGCACGCACCAGCCAGGCACGCACCAGCCAGATCAGCGCGCCCCGGACCGCTTGCGCAGCGCGGTCTGGATGATCCGGTCCACCAGCTGCGGCATCGGCAGGCCGCTGGCCGCCCACATCAGCGGGAAGCCCGAGGCGGGCGTCATCCCCGGCATCGTGTTGATCTCGTTGACCAGGATCTCCCCGGCCGCGGTGCAGAAGAAGTCCACCCGGGCCAGGCCCTCGCAGGAGATGGCGTCGAACGCCGCGCGGGCCAGCCGCCTGACCTCAGCCAGGGCCGAGGCAGGCAGCGGCGCCGGGATCGTCATCGACGTCCCGGCCGCCAGGTACTTGGCCGTGAAGTCGTAGAACGCCGAGGCGGAGTCCACCACCACCTGGCCGGGCACGCTGGCCTCGGGCGGGCCGCCGTCCAGGCCCTCGAGCACCGCGCACTCGACCTCCATCCCGTCGACCGCCGCCTCCACCAGCACCTTGGGGTCGTGTACCCGGGCAGCCTCCACGGCGGACTCCAGGTCGCCGGAAGACAAGACCCGGCTGATCCCGATGCTCGACCCGCCCCGGGCCGGCTTGACGAACACCGGCCAGCCCAGCTCGGCGATCTCGTCCAGCACCCGCTTGCGCTCGACCAGGCCGCTCGACCAGTCGCGGTCATGCACCACCACGTAACGTCCCACCGGCAGGCCGCGCGCCGCCATGATCAGCTTCATGTACTCCTTGTCCATGCCCGCCGCGCTGGCGAACACCCCGGCCCCGGCGTACCGGGTGCCGGTCATCTCCAGCAGCCCCTGCAGCGTGCCGTCCTCGCCGAACGTCCCGTGCAGCAGCGGCAGCACCACGTCCACCTGGCCCAGGTCCCGCGGTACCGAACCCGGCTCCGTCACCTGCAAGGCACCGCCAAGACCGGACGAGGGACGCGGCGTGATCTCCGTCCCCGGCACCGCCACCGCCTCCACCGAAGGCTCCGCAGCAGACGACAGCGCCAGCCGGGCCGGGTCGGCCGAGGTCAGCACCCACCGCCCGTCGGTGGCGATGCCGATGGGCAGCACCTCGTAGCGTTCGGGGTCGATGGCCGACAGGACCAGGCCCGCGCTGGCGCAGGACACGGCGTGCTCGGTGCTGCGGCCGCCGAACACCACGGCCACCCGGATCTTGCGCTGCTGCCCCGTCACCCGACCTCCAAGAACCTCAAGAACCTAGGGTCTGCTGAGGGACTCCAGGGCCACGTACGCGTCTGAGATCAGGTCCTCGGGGTCCTCCAGGCCAATGGAGAAGCGTACCGCTCCCGGGTCGATGCCGCCGGCCGCTAGCGCACGATCGTCCAGCTGGCGGTGCGTGGTGGAGGCCACGTGGCTCACCACCGTGTGCGTCCCGCCCAGCGACGTGGCCAGCTGCGCCAGCCGCAGCTTGTCGGCGAAGGCCAGGCCCGCCTCGCGGCCGCCGTGCGGGGTCACGGTCACGATCGCGCCGAACCGGACCCCCTCGGGACCCGCGTCGAACTGCCGCCGGGCCACCTGATGCCCGGGATGCTCGGGCAGACCCGGGTAGTCGATGCGGACCACGGTCGGGTGCCGGGACAGCGCGGCGGCGAACACCGAGGCGGTCGAGCAGGCCCGCCGGACCCGCAGCGGCAGCGTCTCCAGGCCCCGCCGCAGCAGGAACGCCTCATCCGGAGCCAGCGACCCGCCGGTGTCCACCCGGACGCTGCGGATGTTGCTGATCAGCTCGATGCGCCCGGTGACTACGCCGCCCGTGGTGTCGGAGTGGCCGCCGATGTACTTGGTCGCCGAGTGCAGGACCAGGTCGGCGCCGTGCTCGAGCGGCCGGCAGATGACCGGCGGGGCCAGCGTGGAGTCGACCACCAGCAGCGCCCCGGCGTCGTGCGCGATGTCGGCCAGCGCGCGCAGGTCGGCCACGGCCGTGGTCGGGTTGGCGATGGTCTCCGCGTACACGATCCTGGTCGCGGGCCTGATGGCCGCCCGGACCTGCTCGGTGTCGGTGATGTCGACGAAATCCGTCTCCACCCCGAACCTGGACAAGACGTTGCGCAGGAACGAGTACGTCCCGCCGTAGACGGCCGAGGACGCGACCACGTGCGCCCCGGTCCTGGCGAAGGTCCAGAACACCCCGCTGATCGCGGCCATGCCGGAGGCGAAGGCCTGCGCCGCCGGCCAGCGCGGCAGGTTGACGCCCTCCAGCGCCGCGACCGCGCGGGCGAAGGCGTCCACCGTGGGGTTGTCGATCCGGCTGTAGGTGTAGCCGGGCATCTCGTCGTTCAGCACGGCCCGGTATTCCTCGGCCGAGCCGAACGAGAACGCCGCGGTGCGGTACACCGGCGTGCCGAGCGGCTCCTGGGCGGGCGTGGGGGGAGACGGCAGGTGCACCGCGCGCGTGTTCTCGCCGGTCTGCTTGCGCACTATGTCCACGGCCACCCATCCCTCAGGAAACCGAACGGCCTCACGGCCCGTACCATTCCGGTTTGGCTGACCGTGACGCTAGCATCGCGGCGGCCTGCTCGACCGGCAGCCCGTCCCGCATGACCGCCTCGGCCACCTCGGTGATCGGCATCTCCACGCCGTGGTCGCGGGCCAGCTCGAGCACCGGCCCGCACGAGGCCACGCCCTCGGCGATCTGGCTGGTCTGCGCCGCGGCCGCCGCCACCGACATGCCCCGGCCCAGGTTCTCGCCGAACGTCCGGTTCCGGGACAGCGGCGAGGAGCACGTCGCCACCAGGTCGCCCAGGCCGGCCAGGCCGGCGAAGGTCTGCGGCTGCGCGCCCAGCGCCGAGCCGAGCCGGGAGATCTCGGCCAGCCCCCGGGTGATCAGCGTGGCCTTGGTGTTGTCGCCCAGCCCCATGGCCACGGCGATGCCCACCACGATCGCGATGATGTTCTTGACCGCGCCGCCCAGCTCGCAGCCGGTCACGTCGGTGTTGGTATACGGCCGGAAGTACGGCGTATGGCACGCCTCCTGCAGCGCCAGCGCGGTGGCGGGCGAGCTGCTGGCCACCACGGTGGCGGCGATCTGCCGCCTGGCGATCTCGCGGGCCAGGTTCGGCCCGGACACCGCTGCCACCCGGGCCGCGTCCACGCCCAGTACCGACGTGATGACCTCGCTCATCCGCATGCTGGTGCCGAGCTCGATGCCCTTGATCAGGCTGACCAGCAGCGCGCCGGGCGGGATGAGCGGCGCCCAGTCCGCCAGGTTGGCCCGCAGCGTCTGCGCGGGCACCGCGAACACCACCATGTCCGCCCCGGCCAGCGCCTGGGCCGGCTCCGAACCGGCGTCCAGTGCCGGGCTGAGCTCGATCCCCGGCAGGTAGTCCGGGTTCTCGTGCAGTTCGCGCACCGCCTTGGCCACCTCCGGCCGGCGGGCGTACAGCACGGCGGAGGTCCCGGCGTCGCACAGCACCTGGGCGAACGTGGTGCCCCAGGACCCGGCCCCCATGACCGCCGCTCTCATGGCTCGCTAACTTTTCTGGCCGGCGTCCGGCGCGTCCGGCGCAGAACCGGCCGGCAGCGGAGTACCCCCGTCCGTTCGGTCCAATTCGGAAGCACGGCCGCCTACGGCGGGATCCCACGGTACGGCGGGCGGGGTCTCGTGCCTGATCGTGGCCAGCAGGGCGGTGATGTCGGCTATGATGTCGGCGGTCGCGGCGCGCAGCGTGGAGGCAGCCAGCCGCTGCCCGGCGTAGGCCGACAGGTCCACCGGCGGCCCGGCCGTCATCTGGACCGTCTTGCGCGGCCACAGGTGCAGCTTCTTGGTGCCGTAGGGGAGGATCTCCTGCGCGCCCCACTGCGCGATCGGGATCACCGGCGCCCCGGTGGTCAGCGCCAGCCGGGCCGCGCCGGTCTTGCCCACCATCGGCCACAGGTCCGGGTCGCGGCTGGCGGTCCCCTCCGGGTAGACGATCACGCAGGCGCCTGCCCGGAGCGCCCGCTCGGCCTGCTTGAGCACCAGGCCGGCATCGCCCCGGTCGCGGTACACCGGCAGCTGCCCGAACTTGTACATCAGCCACCCGATCACCTTGACCTGGAAGATGCCCGACTTGATCATGAACACCGGGTACCGGTGCGCGTAGCCGTCGCTGAACAGGGCGATCGCGGGCCAGTCGGCGTAGGACAGGTGGTTCGGGGCCAGGATGATGCCGCCGGTCTTGGGGATGTTCTGCTTGCCCGCCCACTTGAACCTCATCAGCAGGCGCAGCCCGGGATGCAGGATCAGCCGCGAGAACTGCCGCCAGCCTGGCGAGTAACTCCACTCGCGGCGGACCGTAGGCTGGGCAGCGCCATTCCCGGTGCTCATAGCGTCAGTCTCCTGGTTCAGGTGCGCTGGTGTCGAGGCAGGATCAACGATATGACCGATAAGGCCCTGATCACGTGGTCAGTGCTGCTGCCCGTCAAGGTGCTGGCCCGGGCCAAGTCCCGGCTGGCCGGATTGGCCGGGCCGCACCGGGCCGAACTGGCCCTGGCTCTCGCCTGCGACACGGTGGCCGCGGTGCGGGCCTGTGCGGCGGCCGCCCATGTGATCGTCATCACAGACGACCAGGTCGCGGCGGCCGCGCTCGGCGACCTGGGCGCCCTGATCGTGCCGGATGAGCCGCGCGACGGGCTCAACGCGGCGCTGCGGCACGGCGCCGGGTACGCCGCGGCCCGCTGGCCCGGCGACGGCACCGCCGCGCTGTCCGCCGACCTGCCCGCCCTGCGCCCGGCCGAGCTCGCCCGGGCCCTGGCCGCCGCCTCGGCCTGGCCGACGGCGTTCCTGGCCGACGCGGCGGGCGACGGCACCACGCTGTACACCGCGGCGCCGGGCGCCGCGTTCCGGCCCGCCTTCGGCCTGGCCTCCCGGGCCAGGCACGCGGCGGAAGGCGCCGCCGAGCTCGGCCTGGCCGGCCTGCCCGGACTGCGCCGGGACGTGGACACGCCCGGCGACCTGCGCGACGCGGCCGAGCTGGGGCTCGGCCCGCGCAGCGCCCCGCTCGCGGCCGAACTGCTCAGATGTGCACCACGGGGCAGGTGAGCGTCCGGGTAATGCCAGGCACAGCCTGGATGTTGGCCGCGACCAGCCGGCCAAGCTCGTCGACGTTGTCGGCCTGCGCGCGCACGATCACGTCGTACGGGCCGGTGACGTCTTCCGCCTGCGTGACGCCGGT
The DNA here is from genome assembly GCA_963767565.1 of uncultured Actinomycetes bacterium. Classification (GTDB taxonomy): domain Bacteria; phylum Actinomycetota; class Actinomycetes; order Streptosporangiales; family Streptosporangiaceae; genus Palsa-504. The sequence continues at coordinate 479,554 of CAVYEG010000001.1, forward strand.
GATCTTTCCTATGTGCAAGGCCACGTCGGCAGCCTTGCCGACTTCGGTCTGGACGAGGATGTACGCCTCCACCATGAGGTCCTCCAGGGGCCGTTGCGGGACAAGGTGCCCTGATGGATCACGCTACCGTAGAGGTCCAGACCGGTGACACACATGTCGGCTACCGGAGGGCATCATCGCTGCTGACGACGCGGGGACCGTGGCCGCGCTGGGAGAGTTCGGCCTGATCGCGGCGCTGTCACGCTGGCTGCCCGCCGACCCGCGGGCCCTGGTCGGGATCGGCGACGACGCGGCCGTGCTGGCCGCGCCGGACGGCCGCGTGGTGACCAGCACGGACTTCCTGCTCGAGGGGCGGCATTTCCGCCGGGACTGGTCATCCGCGGCCGACGTGGGCCGCAAGGCCGCGGCCCGGAGCCTGGCCGACATCGCCGCCATGGGGGCATCATGTTCCGGCCTGCTGGTCGCCCTGGCCGCGCCGCCCGACCTGCCGGTGGCCTGGGCCCGGGACCTGGCCGCCGGCCTGGTGGCCGAATCCGCCCGGGCCGGCGCCAGCGTCATCGGCGGCGACACCGCCCGGGCCGGTACCGTGCTGCTCGCCGTGACCAGCCTGGGCGACCTGGCCGGCCGGGCCCCGGTGCTGCGCTCCGGCGCGGCCCCGGGCGACCTGGTGGCGGTGGCCGGCCCGCTCGGCCGCGCCGCCGCCGGCCTGGCCCTGCTGACCGCGGGACTTGACGGCCCGCTGGCCGACGCGCACCGGCACCCGGAGCCGCCCTACGACGCGGGCCCCGAGGCGGCCCGGCTGGGCGCCACGGCCATGATCGACACCAGCGACGGGCTGCTGGCCGACCTCGGGCACATCGCCGCCGCCAGCGGCGCGGGCATCGACCTGGTATCGGCCCGGCTGCGCCCACCCGATGACCTGCTCGCCGCGGCGCGCGCCGTAGCCGCGACCCATCCTTCAGGGGGCCGAACGAAGCGTGGCTCGAGCCCGCCCTCTCCCGAGGCCCCCGCCGCTGAAGCGCTGAGCTGGGTGCTGACCGGCGGCGAGGATCACGCGCTGGCCGCCACGTTCCCGCCGGGCACGGCGCTGCCGCCCCGCTGGCGGGTGATAGGCCAGGTCCGGCCCGGTCAGGGGATGCTGGTCGACGGCCAGCCCTGGGCCGGAGCCGCAGGCTGGGATCACTTCGCCCTTTGAGCCCCGTGAGCCCTAGCTGGTGACCTTGCCTGCCTTGATGCAGGAGGTGCATACGTTCAGGCGCTTGGGCGTGCCGTTCACCACGGTGCGCCTGCTCTGGATGTTCGGGTTCCAGCGGCGGCGGGTGCGGCGGTGCGAGAACGAGACGTTGTTGCCGAAGCCCGGCCCCTTGCCGCATACGTCGCAGACGGAAGCCACGGGTTGCTCCATTGATAGAAGTGGGTACCTGGGATGGGCCCGGTCCAGGACCGGACCAGGCAGCCGTCGAAGCTTACCCGATGCCCGGCCCGGGCGCGAACCGGCCGTCATTGTCGTGGGCCGCTTCTATGCTGGCCGGTGTGACCTCGCTCCGCGAACCGCTGACCGTGTCGCTGGGTCCCAGGACGGCCGACAAGCTGGCCGCGGTCTTCGGCCTGCACACGGCCGGCGACCTGCTGCGGCACTACCCGCGGCGCTACTACACCCGGGGCGAGCTTACCGACCTGTCCTCGCTGCGCGAGGGCGACCACGCCACCGTCCTGGCCCGGGTCGTCTCGCTGGGCGATCATCCGCTGCCGTCGCTGCCTGGCAAGGGCCGTCGCAGCCGGACCGAGGTGATCGTCACCGACGACCGGGCCAAGCTGGTCCTGACGTTCTTCTTCAACTCCCACCGCAGGCCGCCCTACCTGCGCGGCCTGGTGCCCGGCATGATCGGCATGTTCGCCGGCACTGTGTCCAATTTCCGCGGCCGCTGCCAGCTGGTCCATCCCGAGTGCGAGATGCTGCCCGGGGCGCCCCCCAACGCCGACCTGACCTCGGAGCTGGCCGCCGAGTTCGCCACCGAGTTGATCCCCGTCTACCCGGCCAGCGCCAAGTTCCCGTCCTGGCGCATCGCCAAGGCGGTACGGACCGTGCTCGACACTCTCGACGCGGGGGAGGACCCGCTGCCCGCCGGGCTGCGGGAGCGGTACGGGCTGGTCGGGCGGGCCGAGGCCATCCGGGCCATCCACCGGCCGCTGGATGAGGCCGACCGGATCCGGGCCCGGGACCGGCTGAAGTGGGACGAGGCGTTCATGCTGCAGGCCGCGCTGGCCCAGCGCCGGCTGGCGGCCGCCGCGCTGCCCGCCATGCCGCGCCCGCACGTCGAGGCCGGCATCGCCGATGAGTTCGACGCCCGGCTGCCGTTCACGCTGACCAAGGGCCAGGTGGCGGTGGGGGAGACCATCGCCGCCGACCTGGCCTGCGCCTACCCGATGCACCGGCTGCTGCAGGGGGAGGTCGGCTCGGGCAAGACGGTGATCGCCATCCGGGCCATGCTGCAGGTGGTCGATGCGGGCGGTCAGGCCGCCCTGCTGGCGCCGACCGAGGTGCTGGCCCAGCAGCACTACCGGTCCATCGGCGACATGCTCGGCCCACTGGCCCAGCGCGGCCAGCTCGGCGGCTCTTCCCGCGCCACCGGCGTGGTCCTGCTCACCGGCTCGGTCAGCGCGGCGGCCCGCCGGTCGGCGCTGGCCGACGCCTTCACCGGCGACGCGGGCATCGTGATCGGCACCCACGCCCTGCTCGAGGAGCAGGTCCAGTTCGCCGACCTGGGCCTGGTGGTGATCGACGAGCAGCACAGGTTCGGCGTCGAGCAGCGTGACGCGCTGCGGGCCAAGGCGGCCGACAACCGGCCGCACGTCCTGGTCATGACGGCCACGCCGATCCCCAGGACGGTGGCCATGACCGTCTACGGCGACCTGGAGACCTCCACGCTGACCGAGCTGCCGGCCGGCCGTTCGGCCATTGCCACGCACGTGGTGCCCGCGGCCGACAAGCCCAGGTACCTGGAGCGGGCCTGGGAGCGCGTCCGGGAGGAAGTGAGCCGGGGCCAGCAGGCCTACGTGGTCTGCCCGCGGATCGGCGACGGCCCGGATACCGGCACTGGCACCGATACCGACGAGGCGGGTTACCCGGGCGAGGACGAGTTCGCCGACGTGGACATGACCGGCGGCGTCCCGCGCGGGGTGGTCGGCACCCGGCGCCAGCCGCTGTCGGTGCTCGACGTGGCCGCCACGCTGGACGCGGGCCCGCTGGCCGGGCTGCGGCTGGGCATCCTGCACGGCCGGCTGCACCCGGAGGAGAAGGACCGGGTCATGCGGGAGTTCGCCGCGGGCGACATCGACGTGCTGGTGGCCACCACCGTGATCGAGGTCGGGGTCGACGTGCCGAACGCCACCGCGATGGTCATCATGGACGCCGAGCGGTTCGGCGTCTCCCAGCTGCACCAGCTCCGCGGCCGGGTCGGCCGCGGCACCGTGGCCGGGCTGTGCCTGCTGGTCAGCGAGGCGCCGCCCGCCACCCCGGCGCGCGAGCGGCTGGACGCGGTGGCCGCCACCCTGGACGGTTTCCAGCTGTCCCGGCTGGACCTGGAGCAGCGCCGGGAGGGCGACGTGCTCGGCGCCGCGCAGGCCGGCCGCCGCTCCAGCCTGCGGCTGCTCCGCCTGCTGCCCGACGAGGACCTGATCAGGCAGGCCCGCGAGGATGCCACGGCCGTGGTGGCCGCCGACCCGGACCTGGCCGGCCACCCCGCGCTGCGCGCGGGCATCGACGACCTGCTCGGCGTGCACGCCGACTACCTGGACAAGACCTAAGCAGGCCTGGACGTGACCGAGCCCACGCTGTCGGCCCCCACCTCAGGCGTGCACAGCCTCAGGCGTGCACACTGGTAACGTGGCACGCGTCATCGCTGGCGAAGCGGGTGGCCGACGGCTGGCCGTCCCGGCCGGGCGGGATACCCGCCCGACCAGCGACCGGGCCAGGGAGGGCCTGTTCGGCACCGTGGTGTCGATCATGGGCTCGCTGGCTGGGACGCGCGTGCTCGACCTGTACGCGGGATCGGGCGCGGTCGGGCTCGAGGCTCTGTCCCGCGGCGCCTCGCACGTGCTGCTGGTGGAATCCGGCGACCGGGCCAGCCGCGTCATCCGGCAGAACATCCAGGCCATCGCCCTGCCCGGGGCCGAGGTGAGCACCGACCGGGTGGCACGGGTCCTGGCCCGCGGCCCGTCAGGCGGCCGCTACGACCTGGTCTTCGCCGATCCGCCCTACGCACTGCCCGACGACGAGGTCGCCGCGATGCTGTCCGCCCTGGCCGGCCGGGCCTGGCTGGCCCCCGGGGCGCTGGTCGTCGTGGAGCGGGCCACCAGATCCGGGCCGATCACCTGGCCGGGCGGCTTCGTGCCCGACCGGGCCCGCCGCTACGGCGAGGCGACCATCTGGTACGGCCTGGTCGCCCCGGCCTCCGACCGCTCTGGGACACTAGGACAGTGACCTGCTCGAACCGTCTCATCTGGCCGCTGAAAGCGGAAAGGGGTGGCATCGCGTGCAACGCGTAGTTTGTCCGGGTTCCTTCGACCCTGTCACCAACGGACACCTTGACATCATCGCGCGCGCGGCCGGCCTGTACGACGAGGTGGTCGTGGCCGTGCTGATCAACGTGACCAAGCACAGCCTGTTCACCGTGGACGAGCGGGTCGAGATGCTGCGCGAGGTCACCGCCCGCTACGGCAACGTGAAGATCGACCGGTTCCACGGGCTGCTGGTGGACTTCTGCGCCAGCAACGGCATCAGCGCGGTGATCAAGGGCCTGCGGGCGGTCAGCGACTTCGAGTACGAGATGCAGATGGCGCAGATGAACTACCGGATGGCCAAGGTCGAGACGATGTTCATGACCACCAATCCGCTGTACTCGTTCCTGCGCTCCAGCCTGGTCAAGGAGATCGCCAGGTACGGCGGGGACGTCAGCGGGCTGGTCCCGGATATCGTGCTGGCCCGGCTGCGTGACCGGCTGGCCGAGGAGTTACGGCCGGGCCCGTCCAAGGTCAAGTTGGGATTACCGCGTACCGCCGGTAGGCTAAGCGCTCGTTCCGCAAAGCTATTGACGCGAGTACACTGTCATGCCCCATACACGCACCAATCCCCCGCGCGGCGCGCTGGTCTTCGACCTGCGCGCGCTCGGCCGTCAGGCCGGCTCCGCACGGACCCAGCAGCTCACGGCGCCGGCCCCGGCTGACATGCGCCTTGAGCTGGTCAGCGTACCCGAAGGCGCCGACGTCGGACTTGACCTCAGGTTCGAGGCGGTGACCGAGGGCGTCCTGGTCACCGGCACGGCCACCGCGCCGGTGACCGGCGAGTGCGCCCGCTGCCTGGCCCCGCTGACCGACACGGTGACGGCCAGTTTCCGTGAGCTCTACCTGTACGCCGACCAGCGCCCGCGCGGCTCCCGCGACCAGGCCGGCCGGCACGACAAGCACGACCGGCGCGACCGGCGCGACCGGCATGAGTGGCAGGACGACAGCAGCGAGCAGGACGACGAGGAGCTTTACCATCTCGACGGCGACCTGCTCGACCTGGAGCCGGTGCTGCGGGACGCGGTGGTGCTCGCGCTGCCGATGTCGCCGCTGTGCCAACCGGACTGCCCGGGGCTGTGCGTCGAGTGCGGGGCACCACTGGCCGACGCGGGCCCCGGCCACCGGCACGACGACGCGCCGGACCCCAGGTGGGCCGGCCTGAAGCAGCTCACCGACCAACCGAACAGCCAACCGGGCCAGCCCGCCGGCTCGATCGACCTACAGGAGGGCTGACATGGCCGTTCCCAAGCGGAAGATGTCCCGCAGCAACACCCGATCCCGGCGCTCGAACTGGAAGACCACCGCCCCCGCGCTGGTCAGCTGCCCCCAGTGCCACGAGCCCAAGCTGTCGCACGTGGCCTGCCCGACGTGCGGCACGTACCGGCGCCGTCAGGTCCTGAACCCGTCCTGAGGAGCGCGCGGTGGGCGTGAGTCAGGCCTGGGACGGCGCGGGCGCCGGGCGGGATCCCGCCGAGCTCCGGCACGTCCTTGGCGTGCCCATCATGCCCAGATCGCTCGAGCGCGCGCTGACCCACCGCTCCTACGCCTATGAGAACGGCGGCCTGCCCACCAACGAGCGGCTGGAGTTCCTGGGCGACTCGGTGCTCGGGCTGGTGGTGACCGACACCCTGTTCCGCGGCTACCCGCAGATGCCCGAGGGGCAGCTGGCCAAGCTGCGCGCCGCGGTGGTCCAGATGGGCGCCCTGGCCGACGTGGCCAGGGAGCTGAGCCTGGGCTCCTTCATCAGGCTCGGCCGCGGCGAGGAGGTCACCGGCGGCCGGAACAAGTCGTCGATCCTGGCCGACACGCTGGAGGCGGTCATCGGCGCGGTGTACATCGACTGCGGCCTGGACGAGGCCAGCGCCCTGGTCCACCGGCTGTTCGACCCGGTCATCGACCGGTCGGCCGGCCTGGGGGCCGGGCTGGACTGGAAGACGTCGCTGCAGGAGCTGACCGCGTCCCGGGTGCTCGGCGTGCCCGACTACCAGGTCGAGGAGAGCGGGCCCGATCACCAGAAGTCGTTCCGCGCCGTGGTCAAGGTGGGCGGCCGGGCGCTCGGCTCGGGCACGGGCCGCTCCAAGAAGGTCGCCGAGCAGCACGCGGCCGAGGCGGCCTGGAACACGATCAGCGCGGAGATCTCCGGCCGCAACGGCGAAACTGGCCCGTAGGGCCCAGCGAGAAAGCTACAGTGCCTGAGCTACCCGAGGTCGAGACCGTCCGCCAGGGCCTGGAACGCCACGTCACCGGCCGCGCCATCGCCACCGTGCAGGTGCTGCACCCGCGCGCCGTGCGCAGGCACCTGGCCGGGCCGCAGGAGTTCTCCGCCGCGCTGGCCGGGCGCGGCTTCGGCAGCGCCCGGCGCCGGGGCAAGTACCTGTGGCTGTCGGTCGGCGAGGACGCCCTGCTCGCCCACCTGGGCATGAGCGGCCAGCTGCTGATCGGCGAGCCCGGGCGGCCCGTCGACCCGCACGTGCGGGTCTGGTTCACTTTCGCCGACGGCGGTCCCGACCTGCGCTTCACCGACCAGCGCACGTTCGGGCACATGACCTTCGTGCCCGACGGCGCCGAACTTCCCGGGCCGATCGCCCACATCGCCCCCGACCCGTTCGAGCCGGCCTTCGACGCCGCCGTCCTGGCTGCCCGGCTGCGCCGCCGCCGCACCGGCATCAAGCGCGCGCTGCTCGACCAGTCGCTGGTCAGCGGCATCGGCAACATCTACGCCGACGAAGCGCTGTGGCGGGCCCGCCTGCACTGGGCCCGGCCGACCGAAACCCTCAACGGCCCGCAGATCGCCCGGCTGCTGGCCGCGGTGCGCGAGGTCCTGGGCGAGGCCCTGGCCGCCGGCGGGACCAGCTTCGACAGCCTGTACGTCAACGTCAACGGCGGGAGCGGCTACTTCGAGCGCTCGCTGGCGGTCTACGGCCGGGAGGGCCTGCCCTGCCCCACGTGCGGCGCGCCGGTCCGGCGCGAGAAGTTCATGAACCGGTCGGCTTACAGCTGCCCGCGGTGCCAGCCCCGCCCCCGCCGGGCCCGCTGGTGAGGCCTCAAAAACCTCTTGTAACGGCTGATAGGGTATATAACAGGCCCCGAATCGGCGCTCAACTTGACCGGCCAACGCCAGGGTGGGACACTAGTAACCGTTGATTGCGCGCGCGGATTCGCGTGTGTTTGGTATGTGCCCACTCTGGTCACTCAGCGTGGAGGACCTTTAGCAATGGCGAAGGCTCTATTCGGCCACGTCGGCGGTCCCGACCCCCGCATCGTTTCCGAGATGCGCCGCCTCCAGCAGCGAGTACGGGACCTGGAAGCCGAGCTTACGCGGCTCCAGGAAGAGAATTACGCACTCACCGTTGAGGCAGCTCACGAGGACATGCTGGTTCAGGATCGCGAGCCTGCGCTCGCCTGACGAGCACCGGCCTGACGAGGCAAACGGCAACGGAATAGGGGCGCCCCCCGGCGCCCCTCTTCGTTGTCTGTCTACTCGTTTCGTGTCATGTGTCGCGCGTTAAGCCGTCGCGACGCACGGGGGGGTGCCAGTGCCGCCGGCGGTTCCGGCGTGCCCGCGATCCGGCACGCGCAGGCGATCTGCGGTTCCGGGCTTCGCGCGCCGCGGGGCGGTAAGGTGCGTGGAGCCCTGTAAAGCTGGCCGGGAGGAGGGGCGCTACGTGTACCTGAAGGCCCTCACCCTGCGCGGCTTCAAGTCGTTCGCCGCCGCCACCTCGCTGCGCCTCGAGCCCGGCATCACCTGCGTCGTCGGGCCGAACGGCTCGGGCAAGTCCAACATCGTCGACGCCCTGTCCTGGGTCATGGGCGAGCAGGGCGCCAAGTCGCTGCGCGGCGGCAAGATGGAGGACGTCGTCTTCGCGGGCACCACCTCGCGCCCGCCGCTGGGCCGCGCCGAGGTCACGCTCACCATCGACAACAGCGACGGCGCCCTGCCCATCGAGTACGCCGAAGTCACCATCAGCCGCCTGATGTTCCGGTCCGGGCAGAGCGAGTACGCCATCAACGGCGATCACTGCCGGCTGCTCGACGTGCAGGAGCTGCTGTCCGACTCCGGGCTCGGCCGGGAGATGCACGTGATCGTCGGGCAGGGCCAGCTCGACGACATCCTGCACGCCGGCCCGGAGGCCAGGCGGGCCCTGATCGAGGAAGCGGCCGGCGTGCTCAAGCACCGCAAGCGCAAGGAAAAGGCGCTGCGCAAGCTCGAGGCCATGCAGGCCAACCTGACCCGGCTGGTCGACCTGACCGCCGAGCTGAGCCGCCGCCTCAAGCCCCTGGGCCGGCAGGCCGAAATGGCCAGGAAGGCGGCCGTCATCCAGGCCGAGCTGCGCGACGCCCGGCTCCGGCTGCTGGCCGACGACTACGTGCAGCTGGCCGCCGACCTGCAGCGGGACGAGGCCGACGAGGCGGCGGTGCTGGCCCGGCGGGCCGCCCTGGAGCAGGAGCTGGCCCGGGCCAGGAACCGCGAGACCGAGCTGGACGCGGCCGCGCAGCACGCCTCGGCCCGGCTGGCCCGGGCCCAGGAAACCTGGTTCGCGCTGTCCTCGCTGGCCGAGCGGCTGCGCGCCACGCACAAGCTGGCCGCCCAGCGGCACACCCTGCTCACCGAGCAGGCCGAGCCCGAGCGGGCCGGGCGCGACCCCGACGAACTCGACCGCCAGGCCGCCGAGCTGCGCGCCGAGGAACAGACGCTGACCACCCGGCTCGAGGCGGGCCGCGAGGTGCTGGCCGCCGCCATGGCCGAGCGCACCGCGGCCGAGGCCCAGCTCGCCGCGGCCGAACGCCGGCAGGCCGAGGGCGCGCGGGCCGCCGCCACCCGGGCCAGCCGGGTGGCCCGGCTGCGCGAGCAGGTCGGCGCGGCCGACAGCCGCGCCGCGGCCGCGCAGGAGGAGCTGGACCGGCTGGCCGTCTCGGCCGAGCAGGCCCGGGAGCGGGCCGAGCTGGCCCAGGCCGAATACGACCAGGTGCAGGAGCTTGGCGTCCCGGAGGACGACCGTAGCGAGCTGGCCGCCGCTCATCAGCAGGCCGCCGACTCCCTGTCAGAATTGTCCGAACGGACCGTGGCGCTGCGCACCGCCGAACGTGAATCAGCCCGCGAGCTGGCCGCCCTCCGGGCCCGGGCCGAGACCCTGGCCGAGGCCGCCCGGCGCGGCGCGGACGCCTCCGCGGCGCTGCTGGCCGATCCGGACCGGTTCGCCGGCGTGCTGGGCTCGTTCGCCGCCCGGCTGCAGGTGGCCGACGGCTACGAGGTCGCCGTCGCCGCCGCCCTGGGCGCCGCCGCCGAAGCCATCGCCGTGACCGGCCTGGACGCCGCCGCCGATATCCTGGCCGCGCTGCGCCGCGACGACGCGGGCAGCGCCGCCCTGGTCATCGCCGCCCCAGACAGCGCCATCCTAGACAGCGCCGTCCCAGACAGCGCCGCCCCAGACAGCGCCACCCAGACACCCCACCCGCAACATCAACAACACCCGCTACATCAACCTCAGCGGCCTCATCCGACGCTCCGGTCCCGGCAGTCTCAGGCCTGGTCCGTGCCGCCGACGTGGTGCGCGCGCCGGACGGGCTGGCGGCCGCCGCCGCGGAGCTGCTCCGCGACGTGGTCGTGGCCGATGACCTGGAGCACGCACACCGGATCGTTCGGGATAACCCGGCTCTGACGGCGGTGACGCGAGGCGGTGACCTGCTCGGGGCGCACTGGGCCCAGGGCGGCGGCGCGCGGCAGCAGAGCCTGTTCGAGCAGCGGGCGGCGGCGGAGGAGGCGGCCGCCGGGCTGGCCGGGGCCGAGTGGGCCTGCGCGGCGGCGGCGCGGGACCTGGCCGCGGCGGCGGCCGCCGAACAGGCCGCCCGGCAGGCGGTGGCCGAGACCCTGGCCCGCAGGCACCAGGCCGACGCCGCGGCGGCGGAGATCTCCGGCCGGCTGGGGCGGCTGGCGGGCGCGGCCCGGGCGGCCCAGGACGAGGCGGGCCGGGTCGAGGCCGCCATCACCGCGGCCCGGCTGGCCGCCGAGAAGGACCTGGCCAAGCTGGAGCGGTTCCAGGCCGAACTGGCCGAGGCCGAAGCCGAGGCCGACCTCCCCGACGAGCCGGCCGACGAGCCAGGAGACGGGAGTGGCCGGGAGGACCTGGCCGAGCGCTGCGCGGCGGCCAGGAACGCCGAGATGGAGGCCAGGCTCGAGGTCCGCACGGCCGAGGAGCGGCTGCGGGCCATCGACGGCCGCGCCGGCTCGCTGTCCGCGACCGCGGACGCCGAGCGGCGGGCGCGCGCCCAGGCCGCGCAGCGCCGCACCCGGCGGGCCGCCCAGGCCGCGGTGGCCCGGGCGGTGGCCATGGCCGCCAGGTACGCGATCGAGGCCGCCGAGCGGTCCGTGACCCAGGCCCAGGCCGGGCGGGCCGAGGCCGAGGCGGTCAGCGCGGGCGGCACCGGCGAGCTGAAGATGGTCCGGACCCGGGTCCGCGACCTGGCCGCCGACCTGGACACCGTGGTGAACACGGCGCACGGCACCGAGATCGCCCGGGCCACCCGCCGGCTGCGCCTGGCCCAGCTGGCCGAGCACGCGCTGGAGGAGTTCGGCCTGGAGGCCGGGACGCTGGTGGCCGAGTACGGGCCCGAGGTGCCGGTGCCGGTCATCGGTGACCCCGTGGTCGGTGACAACGCGGCCCTGCCGTCGCGCTACGACCGGACCGCCGCCGAACGCCGGGCCGCCGACGCCCAGCGCCAGCTCGACCGGCTGGGCAAGGTCAACCCGCTGGCCCTGGAGGAGTACGAGGCCCTGACCGAGCGGCACACGTTCCTGGCCACCCAGCTCGAGGACCTGCGCAAGACCCGCCGTGACCTGCTCACCGTGGTCAAGGAGGTCGACGACCGGGTGCAGGAGGTATTCGCCTCGGCCTACGCCGACACCGCCCGCGAGTTCGAGCAGCTGTTCGGCCGGCTGTTCCCCGGCGGCCAGGGCAACCTGGTGCTGACCGAGCCCGACGACATGCTGGCCACCGGCATCGAGATCGAGGCCCGGCCGCCCGGCAAGAAGGTCAAGCGGCTCTCGCTGCTGTCCGGCGGGGAGCGGTCGCTGACCGCCATCGCCTACCTGTTCGCCATCTTCAAGGCCCGGCCCTCGCCGTTCTACGTGCTGGACGAGGTCGAGGCGGCCCTGGACGACACCAACCTGCAGCGGCTGCTCGGGGTGTTCGAGGAACTGCGGGAAAGTTCCCAGCTCATCGTCGTCACCCACCAGCGGCGCACCATGGAGGCGGCCGACGCCCTGTACGGCATCACCATGCGCGGCGACGGCGTCTCCGCCGTGATCAGCCAGCCCATCGCCTCGCGCCAGCCGGCCTGAACTCCCACCCCGAATTCACATGGTTGTCCGGCTTGGCTGCGTATCATCCGGTTTACTGCTGAATCGGGTATCTGGCGGATCGGTAGCGGCGGACAGGACGGCGGCCTGGCGTGCAGGGGGATCACACGGTGCATGTGCAGACCCCGGATGAGCCTGCCGTGACCGGGCCGGCCGCGCGGACCGGCGCGGGCATCGCCCGCGGTGCCGCGCTCGTGGCCGGCCTGACCATCGCGTCCCGGATCCTGGGCCTGGTCCGCACGCTGGTGTTCTCCCAGACCGTCGGCGCGGGCTGCCTGGGCACCGCCTACGTCACCGCCAACCAGGTGCCCAACCTGCTCTATGAGCTGGTCCTGGGCGGCGCGCTGACCAGCGCGATGGTCCCCATCCTGGCCCGTTCGGCCGAGCATGCCGATGCCGACCCGCAGGCCCGGGCCCGGGTCAGCCAGATCACCTCGGCGCTGCTGACCTGGTCGGTCATCCTGCTGGTGCCGCTCACCCTGGCCATCGCGGCGGCCGCCCACCCGATCGCCTCGCTGCTCATCCCGGCCAACCCCAACGCGCACTGCCCCCGCGGCGACATGGTCTACGTCACCGGGAACATGCTGGAGGTGTTCGCCCCCCAGGCCCTGCTGTACGGGCTGTCGGTGGTGCTGTACGGGCTGCTGCAGGCCTACCGGAGGTTCACCGCGCCGACCATCGGCCCGGCCGTCGCCAGCCTGGTGCTCATCTCCAGCTACCTGGCCTTCGTGCCGCTGGACCGGGGGCTGCCGTTCGGCCGGCTGCCGCTGTCGGCCGAGCTGGTCCTGTCGGCCGGGACCACGCTGGGCATCGCCGCCCTGGTCCTGGTGGCCGCGCCGCCGACCTGGCGGCTGCACCTGCGGCTGCGGCCGGTGCTGCGGTTCCCGCCGGGCGTGGCCCGCCGGGCGGGCGGGCTGGCCGTAGTGGGCGTCATCGAGCTGATCATCATCGACGTGGCCAGCGTGGTGGGCATCACCCTGGCCAACGGCCGCGGCGAGACCGGCGCCATCGTCATCTTCAACTACGCCTCGCAGGTGTTCAACTCGATCGCCGCCGTCTTGGCCCTGTCCATCGTGGTCAGCGCGTTCCCGGTGCTGTCCGCCCGGGAGGGGCCGGTCTTCGACCGGACCTGTGCCGGATCCACCCGGGCGGTGCTGCTCATGTCCTGGCTGGGCACCGCGGTGATGGCGGCGATCACCGTCTCCGCCGCGCACGTGCTGGCCAAGCAGCCCGATCAGGTCCCCGAGCTGATCCAGTCCTTCGCCTGCTTCGCCCCGGGCATAGCCGGCACCGCCGTGATCATCAATCTGTCCCGGGTGATGTTCGTCATCGGGCGGCTCAAGGTCGCGGCCGCGGCGCTGGCCGGCGGCTGGCTGCTGACCATCGTGGCCGACGTGATCCTGGCCGAGCTGGCCCCGCCGCGCCTGGTGGTCGCCGCCCTGTGCCTGGGCCAGACCATCGGCCAGACCGTGGTGGCCGTGCCGGTGGTCATCGTCACCCGCCGGATCTGCGGACCCGAGGCCCTGCGCGGCGTCGGCCGCGCGGCCCTGGCCGGGCTGGTCGCGGGCGCGGTGGCCGCCGGGGCGGGCGTGGCCGTCAGCCTGGCCGTGCCGGTGACCGGCAAGATATCGGCGTTCGCCATCGCGGTACCCGCCGCCCTGGTCGCCATCGTCGCCTTCGGGGTGGTCGCCTACCTGCTCGACGACGGTGACCTGCGCGCCATCGTGGCCCGCCTGCGCCGGGCCGCCCGCTCCCGCGGCCGGCGCGCTTGAGCGCCCGCCGGCGGGGCATAGACCCCTGCGGGGAGGACACCTTGGCGAATGACGTGGCGGGTTCAGGCCGCCGCAACGTGCTGAAGAACCTGCTGGTGCTGGGGGCCGCCGCGCCGTTCGCGCGGACCCTGGCCGCCGCGCCGGCCGCGGCCGGCGGCAGTCGGCCAACTGGAAACCGGAGGCGCAGGCCGCGCTGTCGCCGCCGCAGCTGGCCGGCCAGCGGGTCATCTACTCCTACTCCGGCCTGACCGTGCCGGCCGCCCTGCTGCAGGCCATCACCGCGGGCCAGGCCGCCGGGGTGATCTTCTTCGGCGGGAACATCTCCAGCCCGGCCCAGATCGCCGCGGTGATCAGGCAGCTGGTGGCGGCGCAGCAGGCCAGCCCGGTAGCGGCGCCGCTGCTGCTGATGACCGACCAGGAGGGCGGCGAGGTCCGGCGGCTGCCCGGCGCCCCGGCGATGTCGGAGAAGCAGGTCGGGGCGTCCGCCAACCCCGCCCTGGCTGCCAGTCAGGCCGGCACCGGCGCGGCGCGGAACCTGGCCGGCGTCGGCATGAACGTCAACCTGGCCCCGGTGCTCGACGTGTACTACAAAGCCGGCAACTTCATCGACCAGTTCCAGCGGTCCTACAGCAGCCAGGCGCCGGTCGTGACCGAATGCGGGCAGGCCTTCATCACCGCCCAGCAGCAGGCCGGCGTGGCCGCCACCGCCAAGCACTTCCCGGGCCTGGGCTCGGCCACCAAGTCCCAGGACACCGACGCCGGCCCGGTCACCCTCGACGTGTCCCTGTCCGGCCTGCGCGGCAAGGACGAGGTGCCCTACCCGGCCGCCATCGCCGCCGGGGTCAAGCTCGTCATGGCGTCCTGGGCCATCTACCCGGCGCTGGATGCCGCCCACCCGGCCGGGCTGTCCACCGCGTGGGTGCAGGGCGAGCTGCGCGGCCGGCTCGGCTTCGGCGGGGTGACGATCACCGACGCGATCGAGGCCGGCGCGCTGGCCGCGTTCGGCAGCTTCGGGCAGCGGGCCTTGCTGGCCGCCCAGGCCGGGATGGACCTGCTGCTGTGCTCCGCGCAGGACCCCAGCCAGGGCCAGTCCGTCACCGCGGCGCTGGCCAGCGCGCTGGAGTCCGGGCAGCTCGGCTCGGCCGCCTTCACCGCCGCGGTCAACCGGGTCACCGCCCTGCGCGCCAGCCTGTAGCGCCAGCCTGCCGCGGCGGGCCTGTGACTGCGGCATAAGCGGCGGTCTGCGAGACTGTTCCCCTGATGGAATACGTGATCCTGATCATCGTCATCGCCGTCCTGCTCCTGGGCGGCGGCGGTTACCTGCTGTTCCAGCGGCCCCGGCGCGGGCGCCTCCAGGCCCCCTCCGCTCCGCCGCCGGTCCCGCCTGCGCCCGCTCCGGCCGGCACCGAGACCGCGCCAGAAACCGCGGCCGAGCCGCCCGCGGCCACCGCCGCGATCCTCGAGGTCGAGCGGCCGCCGCCGTCCGCCGGGCGGATGGTGCGGCTGCGGGCCCGGCTGGCCCGCTCGCAGAGCTCGGTGGGCTCGGCGCTGCTCAGCCTGCTGTCCCGGGACCGGCTGGACGACGAGACCTGGGACGAGATGGAAGAGGTGCTCATCACCGCCGACGTAGGTGTGGCGGTGGCCCGGGTCATGGTCGATGACCTCAAGACCAAGGTCAAGGTGCTCGGCGTGCGCGGCCCGGCCGAGGTCCGCGACCTGCTGCGGGCCGAGCTGCTGACCCAGCTCGGCGACGAGGACCGGTTGCTGCGCACCGAGCCGCACGGCGGCATCCCCGCCGTGCTGCTCATGGTGGGCGTGAACGGCACCGGCAAGACCACCACCTGCGGCAAGCTGGCCCGGGCGCTGATCGGGGACGGGCACACCGTGCTGCTCGGCGCGGCCGACACCTTCCGCGCCGCCGCTGCCGACCAGCTGCAGACCTGGGGCGAGCGGGTCGGCGCCCGGACCGTGCGGGCCGACCGGGAAGGCGCCGATCCGGCCAGCGTGGCCTTCGACGCGGTCAGCGAGGGCATCGAGACCGGGGTCGACGCGGTGATCGTGGATACCGCCGGGCGGCTGCACACCAAGGTCGGGCTGATGGACGAGCTCGGCAAGGTCAAGCGCGTGGTGGAGAAGAAGGCCCCGGTCGACGAGGTGCTGCTGGTGCTCGACGCCACCACCGGGCAGAACGGGCTGCGCCAGGCGCGGGTGTTCGGCGAGGTGGTCGACGTCACCGGCATCGTGCTGACCAAGCTGGACGGCACGGCCAAGGGCGGGATCGTCATCGCCGTGCAGCGCGAGCTCGGCGTCCCGGTCAAGCTGGTCGGCCTCGGCGAGGGACCCGACGACCTGGCCCCCTTCGACCCGGCCGCCTTCGTGGACGCGATCCTGGGCTGACCCGCCCCGGATAACACTGTCCCGGCCGGAAACACGGATGTAACACCCCTGGCGGGTGTTTCACCTGCCCGACACACACCGGCAGATCCGGTGAAACGTCCGGCGCCCAAGGTCGGTACAGGACACCGAAGGGACACCTCACGATGAAGCTCATCACCGCTGTCATCAAGCCGTTCAAGCTGGACGACGTCAAGGCCGCGCTGCAGGCGTTCGGCGTCCACGGCCTGACCATCACCGAGGCGAGCGGGTACGGCAGGCAGCGGGGCCACACCGAGGTGTACCGCGGCGCCGAGTACCAGGTCGACCTGGTGCCCAAGGTCCGGGTGGAGGTCCTCTGCGAGGACGAGGACGCCGACGACCTGATCGGGGTGGTGGTCAAGGCGGCGCAGACCGGGCGGATCGGCGACGGGAAGGTCTGGTCGGTGCCGGTCGAGACGGTGGTCCGGGTGCGCACCGGGGAACGCGGGCCGGACGCGATCTGACCCCGAACACGATCGGCACAGCCATGACCGGCCCGGGGGACCTCATCCAGACTTCGTTCGCCGCGGACCGGTCCCGCCGGACCGTTCAGGTCGACCGGTGGCTGGCCGAGCTGCTGGGCGCCGAGCCCGGCGTGGCCCTGGTCGCGGTGGGCGGTTACGGGCGCCGGGAACTGCTGCCCCGCAGCGACCTGGACGTGGTGCTGCTGCACGGCGGCCGCGACGACATCGCCGGCATCGCCGACCGGATCTGGTACCCGGTCTGGGATTCCGGCGCCGAGCTCGACCACGCGGTCCGCACCGTGCCGCAGGCCCGGCGGGTGGCCCGCGGCGACCTGAAGGTCGCGCTCGGGCTGCTGTCGGCCCGGCACGTGGCCGGCGAGGAGGAGCTGACCGAACGGCTGCGCGCGGGCGCGCTGGAAGACTGGCGCGCGGCCGCGCCGATCCGGCTGGCCGAGCTGCACGCCGCCCACGACGAGCGAGCCAGGACGTTCGGCGAGCTGGCCTTCCTGCTCGAACCGGACCTGAAACAGGCCCGCGGCGGCCTGCGGGACGTGCACGCCATCCAGGCCACCGCCGCCGCCTGGGTGGCGCCGGCTCCCGGACCCCGGGTCCGCACCGCCTACGAGCAGATCCTGGACGCCAGGCACGCGCTGCACGAGATCACCGGCCGCCGCCTGGACCGGCTGGTCCTGGAGGAACAGGACGAGGTGGCCCGGACCCTGGGCCTGCTGGACGGGGACGTGCTGCTGCGCATGCTGGCCGGCGCCGCGCGGACCGTGTCCTACGCCGTCGATCACGCCTTCCGCCTGGCCGACCGGGTGGGCGGCCGGTCGGGCGCCCGGCGGCTGCGCCGCCGCTCGCCCGACCGGCGGCCGCTCGCGGACGGGGTGGTGGAACAGGACGGCGAGGTGGTGCTGGCCCGGGCGGCCGACCCGGCCGGCGACCCGGTCCTGGTGCTGCGGGCCGCGGCGGCCGCCGCGCAGGCCGGGCTGCCGCTGGCGCCGCGCACGCTGACCCGGCTGACCGAATGCCCGCCGCTGCCCGTCCCGTGGCCCGCCGCGGCCCGCGACGCGCTGCTGGCCCTGCTCGGGGCGGGCCCGGCCGCGGTCAGCGTCTGGGAGGCGCTGGACACCGAGGGCCTGATCACCGCGCTGATCCCGGACTGGGAGCGGGTCAGGAACCGGCCGCAGCGCAACCCGCTGCACAAGTTCACCGTGGACCGCCACCTGGCCGAGGCGGCCGCCCACGCGGCCACGCTGGCCCGCGAGGTGGCCCGCCCCGACCTGCTGCTGCTGGCCGCGCTGCTGCACGACATGGGCAAGGGCTGGCCCGGCGACCACAGCGTCACCGGCGAGGTCGTGGCGCGCGACGTGGCCCGCCGGCTGGGCCTGCCCGGAGCTGACGTGGAGCTGATCGCCGCGGCCGTCCGGCACCACCTGCTGCTGCCTATGGTGGCTACCCGGCGCGACCTGGACGATCCGGTCACGGTCAAGCAGGTAGCGGCGGCGGTGCCCAGCCGGGCGCTGCTGGAACTGCTGCACGCCCTGGCCATCGCCGACGGCCTGGCCACCGGGCCGGCCGCCTGGAATGACTGGAAGGCCCGGCTGGTCGCCGACCTGGTCCGGCGGGTGGCGGCCGTGCTGGCCGGCGAGCCGGCGCCGGAGCCGGCCCCGCTGCGCGCAGACCAGCTGGCCCTGGCCGCCGAGGGCGCCCCGGCCGCCACGGTCCGCGGCTGCGAGGTGACCGTGGTCGCCCCCGACCGGCCCGGCCTGCTGTGGCACGCGGCGGGCGTGCTGGCCTCGCACCGGCTCACGGTGCGCAGCGCCAACGCCACCTCGGTGGACGGCACGGCGGTGAGCGTGTTCGACGTGGAGCCGGAGTTCGGCGAGCCGCCCGACGCCACGCTGCTGGCCGGCGACCTGCGCCGGATGCTGCAGGGCCGGCTGGACGTCGAGGACCGGCTGGAGCGGCGGGCCCGCGCCGCGACCAGGCGCAGTTCCGCCGTACCCGCCCCCAAGGTCACCCTGCTCGACGGGGCCTCGGCCACCGCCACCGTGGTGGAGGTCCGCGCGCACGACGCGCCCGGCCTGCTCTGGCGGGTGGGCCGGGCGCTGGGCGAATGCGGTCTGGACGTGCGCGCGGCCCGGGTCGAGACGCTCGGCGCCGAGGTCGTCGACGTGTTCTACGTGACCGGCTCCGACGGCCAGCCCCTGGCCGACGCCGGCCTGCGCCGCGCCACCGTCAGTTCCGTCCTGGCCGCCCTGGCCGGCTGAGGACCACCCCCGATCGCCCGGCCGCCGACCCACCTGCCGCCGTGCGGCCGGCTCGAGGACCCACCTGCCACCGCCCGCCCGGCCATGGACCCACCTACCACCGCCCGCCCGGTAGCCTGGGTAGGTGTTCGAGACCCTTGCTGACCGGCTGACGCAGGTTTTCTCCGCGCTGCGCGGCCGGGGACGGCTCACCCCTGCCGACATCGACGCGACCACCAGGGAAATCCGCATCGCGCTGCTCGAGGCGGACGTCGCCCTGCCGGTCGTCAGGCAGTTCATCGCCCGGGTCAAGGAGCGGGCCAGCGGCGAGGAGGTCTCCGCCGCGCTGAACCCGGCCCAGCAGGTCATCAAGATCGTGCACGAGGAACTGGTCGGCATCCTGGGCGGCGAGACCAGGCGGCTGCGGTTCGCCAAGACGCCGCCGACCGTGCTCATGCTGGCCGGCCTGCAGGGTTCAGGAAAGACCACGCTGGCGGCCAAGCTCGCCCTGTGGCTGAAGGCCCAGGGCAACACGCCCATGCTCGTCGCCGCCGACCTGCAGCGGCCCAACGCCGTGCAGCAGCTCGAGGTGCTCGGCCAGCGGGCCGGCGTCCCGGTGTACGCCCCGTTCCCCGGCAACGGGGTCGGCGATCCGGTCCAGGCTGCGCGGCAGTCGATCGAGGAAGCCCAGCGGCGCCAGCAGAACATGGTCATCATCGACACCGCGGGCCGCACCGGCGTCGACGCGGAGATGATGGCCCAGGCCGTCGCGATCAGGGACGCCACCCAGCCGGACGAGGTCCTGTTCGTGGTGGACGCCATGATCGGCCAGGACGCGGTGGCCACGGCCCAGGCCTTCCTGGACGGCGTGGGCTACGACGGCGTCGTGCTGACCAAGCTGGACGGCGACGCCCGCGGCGGCGCCGCGCTGTCCATCGTGGAGCTCACCGGGCGGCCGATCATGTTCGCTTCCTCGGGCGAGAAGCTCGAGGACTTCGACCTGTTCCACCCGGACCGGATGGCCTCCCGGATCCTGGACCTGGGCGACGTGCTGACCCTGATCGAGCAGGCCGAGAAGGCCTTCGACCGGGACCAGACCGAGTCGCTGGCGGGCCGGATCGCCTCCGGCGAGGGCTTTACCCTTGAGGATTTCGTCGAGCAGCTGTCCATGGTCCGCAAGCTCGGGCCGATCGGCAACCTGCTCGGCATGCTGCCCGGAGCGGCCAAGAACCGGGAGCTGCTGTCCCAGGTCAGCGACAAGGACCTGGACCGGGCCGAGGCCATCGTGCGGTCCATGACCCCCGAGGAACGGCGCAACCCCAAGATCATCAACGGCTCCCGGCGGGCCCGCATCGCGGGCGGCTCCGGCGTCGCCGTCGGCGAGGTCTCGCAGCTGATCACGAACTTCTACGAGGGCCAGAAGCAGATGAAGGCCATGTTCAGCGGCGCCATGCCGGGCATGCCGCCCGGCATGGGTGCCATGGCCCGCCGCGCCGCCGCCAAGCAGACCCGCGGCAAGAAGGGCAAGAAGAAGCCCGCCCGCAGCGGCGACCCCCGCCGCGCCGCCGAACTCGCCCGCGGCACCGGCACCGGCACCGGGGCCCAGGCCCCAGCCGGCCAGGGCCCGGCCAGCACCGGGGGCGCCAGCACGCCGCCCGGCCTCGGCGGAGCCCCGGCCGCCCTCGGCGGCGCTGGCGGCCTCGGCGGCCTGCCCGAAGGCTTCCCCGAGAGCCTGGCCGACGGCCTGGCCAACCTGCCCTCCGGCCTGAACTTCCCGCCCCCCCAGCAGGGCAACGTCCCCGCCGCCTTCCGCGGCGGCAACAAGCGCCGCGACAAAAAAAAGTAACGCGCGAACCCATTTCCCTGATCGCGGGCACTTCTGGTCGCTATTCAGCCATTTCTGCCCGCGATCATGGAGTCAAGCCCTCCGCGGCCGGGCTCACGCATCCCACCGGCCCCTGAAATCACACACCTGATCAAGATCAACTTTTCCTGGACCGCTACACCCCCTATGAGGGGCAAAAATGTCCACGATCTCGCTAGGCCAGCTTCACTCCGGGGACAGGGAGCGGACGGTGTCGATGGTGTCGGCCTCGGCGGCGGGCTTGTCCTCCCGGTAGCGCAGCACGCGGGCGAACCGCAGGGCCAGGCCGCCCGGATACCGGGGACTGCGCTGCACGCCGTCGAAGGCCACCTCGACCACCAGTTCCGGCCGCACGTACACGGTCCAGGCATCGCGCCGTTCCTCGAGCGCCAGCAAGCGCGAAGTCTGCCAGGTCAGCAGCTCGTCGGTCAGCCCCTTGAACGTCTTGCCCAGCATGACGAAACCGCCGGCGGCCGGGTCGCGTGCGCCCAGGTGCAAGTTGGACAGCCAGCCGTGGCGCCGCCCGTGGCCCCACTCGACGGCCAGCACCACCAGGTCCAGGGTGTGCCGCGGCTTGACCTTGATCCACCCGGCCCCCCGGCGGCCCGCCGCGTACGGCGCGTCCAGCGACTTGACCACCACGCCCTCGTGGCCGTGGGCCAGCGCGTCGGCGAAGAACTCGGTGGCGGCCGGGACCGAGTCGGTGACCAGCCGGGGCATGAGCAGCTCGGGCGGCACCGCCCAGGCCAGCTCGGCGTGCCGCTTCCAGCCCGGCAGGTCGATCAGGTCCGCGCCGTCGCGATGCAGCGCGTCGAACAGGAACACCGACAACGGCGGGCCATCGGCGGAATCAGCGCTGGCCGCGCGGGCCGCGGTGTCCTGGAACGGCAGCGGCCGCCCGTCCGCGCGCAGCGCGATCAGCTCGCCGTCGAATACCGCCGCCCGCACCGGCAGCCGGCCCAGCGCCGCCACCACCTCGGGCAGCCGGCCCGTGATCTCGTCCAGGGTCCGGGTGAACAGCCGCACGGCCCCGCCCAGGACGTGGGCCTGGATCCTGATCCCGTCCAGCTTCCACTCCACTGCCGCCGTGCCCGGGCCGATCTTGGCCAGCGCGTCCTCCATGGTCGGCGCGCTGGCGGCCAGCATGGGCCGCACCGGCCGGCCTACCTCCAGGCCGAACGCCCCCAGCGCCGCGCTCCCGCCCGCCAGCGCCGCGGCCGCGACCACGCCCAGCGAGCCGCGCAGCATCACGGCCCGGCGCACGCCGGCCACCGGGACCGCGGCCGCGCGGGCCACTGCGTCGGTCATCACCCCCTCCAGCGCGCCCTGGCGCAGCTCACCCGACAGCAGCCCGACCAGGAACCGCTGCTCGCCGGCGGTGGCCCGGCCGAACAGCTCGCCGACCAGCGCCTTGCGCGCCGCCGCCGAGCCCTTCCCGGACACCGCGCCGATCGCGGACAGGGCCGCGTCGACCTCGCTCAGCGTCAGCGACGGCGCAGCCGCCGGCGCAAACCCGTCCCGGAGGGAAGCCCAGCCGACCCCGACCTGCCGCTGCGGCAGCTCACCGGACAGGTACGCCACCGCGATCGGCACCTCGAGCGGGCCGGCCTCGCGCAGCGCGGCGGCCAGCGCGTCGATCTTGGCCAGCCGGGCCCCGGTCGCGGCCACGGCCTGCGACACCTCGGCGATCCGGCTGAGCAGCATGGACCGGTCAGGTGAACAGCATCAGGTCGCGGAGGTGGTCCACCCGGTCCGGCGACAGCGAGGTGTAGGCGCACAGCTCATCGGCGCTGGCGAACCGGCCGCCCAGCCGGTCGCGGGCCGCCAGCACGTCGCTGACCTCGGCCGGGGTCAGGCCCAGCTGGCCCGCCAGGACCGGACCGGGACAGTTGTTCACGTCCACCAGGCCGCCGTCGTCGTAGTTCCTGGGCAGGTCGGGCCGGCCGATCCGCAGGTCCCTGGCCAGGGCCGGGTTGCTGGTGACCAGGTGCCTGGCCTGCTTCCTGGCCTCGATCCTGCTCTGGGCCTCGGCCACCGCTTCGCGGTTGCGCTCGGCCCGGCCCGCCGGGCCGGGCGGGATCGGGACCGGCTGGCCGCGCCCGGGCCGGAACAGCACGGCGGAGTGGATCGCCGCGCAGCCCGCCAGCGCGATGACGAAGCCGCCGACCGCGGCGCCCGCGCCGCTGTTGGAGTTCACCGCGCCGACCGCCACGATCATCGCGATGGTGGCGGCCAGGTACGCCGAGAACACCGCCCAGTCCAGTTTCCTGCGGTTGATGACCGCGAAGGCCAGGAACGGCACGAAGGACAGGAAGCCGATCGAGGCGACCGGGACCGAAGCCCAGGCGACCTGGCGCCCCAGGCCGGGCCGCTTGCGCGGCGCGGGCTGGTAGCCGTTCCAGTTGGCTGGCGTCACGCTGGCCTCCCTCCGGTGCCTGCAGACCCAGCCTAGCCGGGCCGGCCGCCGCCTCGCCGGGACCGCGACCGCGGCCGGGACCGCGACCGCGGCCGGGACCGGCGGCCGCCGCTGCCCGGGGTCCACAGGTAGTACCCGACCGGGAACAGCCGGACGTGCAGGTGCTCGTCGACCAGCCCCCACAGCCCGCGCCGCGCGAAGATCGCGACCGCCATCGCGACCAGGCCCAAGATGATCAGGTACCAGGCGTTGTAGGACTGCAGCGCCTGCTGCAGGATCATGTACACGACGGTGCCGAGGATCGGCCCCTCGATCGTGCCCAGCCCGCCGATGATCACCGCGAACGCCATCTCGGCCGTCCACTGCACGCTGAACACCGCGCTGGGCTGCACGATGAGCTGGCTGACGGCCAGCAGCGCGCCGGCCGCCCCGCACCCGATCCCGGCCACCACGAAGACCAGCATCCGGGCCAGGCCCACCCGCGCGCCCGAGCTGCGCGCGGCCACCTCGTCATCTCGCACCGCGGTCAGCACCAGCCCGAGCCTGCTGCGCAGCAGCAGGTACACGGCGACCAGCGCGAGCACCGTGACGGCCAGCCCGATCCAGTACGTGTACGCCTCCAGCACCGCCGAGCCGAGGTCGGGCGTGTGCGGCAGCGACAGGCCGGTCCCGCCGCCGATGGAGGGGAACTTCTCGATGATCAGCAGGACGGTCGTGGCCAGCACCCAGGTGGCGATCGCGAAGTAACCGCTGCGCAGCCGCGAGACCAGCCACCACATCGGCAGCGCGGCCACGCCGCAGCCGATCGCCGCGATCGGCAGCGCGGTGAACATCGACAGGTTGTGGATGTTCAGGATCAGCACGAAGTACGCGCCCAGCCCCACGAACGCCTGCTGTCCCACCGATACCAGGCCCGCGTACCCGGCCAGCAGGTTCCACATGCTGGCCAGGGTCAAGATGATGAACGCCTGGACCAGGATGGTCTCGGTCCCGGCGCCCACCAGGTAGGGGAACAGCGCGAGCACCACCACGACGACCAGGGCGCCGAGCCCGGTCCAGGCCACGTTCCGCCGTGACCGGGTCACACGGTATTTTTCGGCCGAACGGGCCGTGGTTTCTGCCACCGCGGTCACGAGGTGCTCCTCCGGGCGATGAGGCCCTGCGGGCGCAGGACCAGCACGGCCAGGAAGACGATGTACCCGGCCAGGAACTCATCCGAGCCGCTGATCTGGGCGCCGATGGCCTGGGAGACGCCGAGGACCACGCCGCCGAGCAGCGTGCCCCACAGCGAGCCGAGCCCGCCGATGACCACCGCGGCGAACGCGAACAGCAGGATCGTGTCGGTGCCCGTGGTGGGTGCGAACTGGGAGTACATGCCGTATGCGATGCCGGCCAGCGCTACGGTGCCGAACGCGATGGCCGCCGCGATCCCGAACACGTGCCGGTAGTCGATCCCGGACAGCTGGGCCGCCTCCTGGTCGTCGGCTACCGCCCGGATCAGCCGCCCGTACCTGGACCGGGACAGGAAGTACTGCAGGCCGAGCAGGACCACCACGGCCACGGCGAAGATCAGCAGCAGCAGGTAGGCGATGGATATCTGCGAGCCGATCGAGAACGAGCTGGTGATGATGGCGTTGTTGACTCCGAGCGAGTGGCTGTTGGCGCTGAAGAACTGCAGCAGCCCGTTCTCGATCACTACCGACAGCCCGAACGTGACCAGCAGCGTGGTCAGGACGCTGCGGTCGAGCGCGGCCTGGATCACGGTCCGCTGCAGCACGTAGCCCAGCACCGCCATCAGCGGGACCACGATCACGAACGACCACAGCACCGGGATGTGGGTAACCGTGATGACGCCGACCGCCACGTAGCCGCCGATGACGGCCAGGTCGCCGTGCGCCAGGTTGACCACCTTCATGACGCCGAACATCAGCGAGAGCCCGCAGGCGAACAGCGCGTACAGGCCGCCGACCAGGATCCCCTGGATGACGTCGTTGACCCAGACCATAAGGCTTCCTCGCTCCCCTGGCCAGCCGGCTCAGACCGCAAGCCGAAGTAGGCGGCCTCCACCTGTTCCGCGGTGACGTCCGACGGCTTGCCTTCCAGCGTGGTCCGTCCCTCGAGCAGGCACTGCAGGTGCGAGGCCACCCGCAGCGCCTGGCTCACGTCCTGCTCCACCAGCAGCACGGTCAGCCCGCTGGCCAGGATCTGCGGCAGCATGCCGTAGATCCGCTGCACGACCACCGGCGCCAGGCCCAGCGACAGCTCGTCGAGCAGCAGCACCCGCGGGTTGGCCACCAGCGCCCGGCCGATGGCCACCGACTGCTGCTCACCGCCGGAAAGCTGCTCGGTGCGCTGGGCCCGCCGGTCCTTCATCCAGGAGAACAGCTCGTAGACCCGCTCGATCGTCCACGGTCCTTTACGCGCGTAGGTGGCCCCGACCTGCAGGTTCTCCTCTACCGTGAGCGATCCGAACAGGCGCCGGCCCTCCGGCACCAGGCCGATCCCGCTGGTGGCCCGGCGTTCGGGCCGGATCCTGGTCACGTCCCGGCCGTCGTACCGGATCGAGCCCTCGGTGGGCTGGTGCAGGCCGGCGACCGTGCGCAGCAGCGTCGACTTGCCCGCCCCGTTGGCGCCGATGATCGCGTACACCTCGCCCGGGAACACCCGCAGCGAGATCCGGTCCAGCGCGCGCAGCTGCCCGTGGTGCACGGTCAGGTCGCGCACCTCCAGTATCGGTTCGCTCCCTTTTTCCTGGGCCTCGCTCACTCGGGGTCTCCCAGGCTGATGTCTTCGCTCAGGGTGCCGGCCGTGAGGGAGGCGGTGAGCTCGGAGCCGAGGAAGACCTCGCGCACCGCCGGGTTGGCCAGCACCTGCGCCGGGTCGCCGTCGCCGACGAACTTCCCGCCGGACAGGCAGATCAGCCTGGTCACCACCGCCATCAGCGCCCGCACCACGTGCTCGATCCAGATCACCGTGATGCCCTCGGCGTTCACCCCGCGGACGATCTCGACCAGCTGCGCGACTTCGGGGTCGGTCAGGCCGCCGGCCACCTCGTCGAGCAGCAGCAGCTTCGGCCCCGACGCGAGCGCGCGGGCGAGTTCCAGCCGCTTGCGCTGCAGCAGACCGAGCCGCTCGGCGGGCAGGTTCGCCTCGCCGGTCATATCGGCTCGCTCGAGCGCTTCGCCGGCCGCCACGTAGCTGGCCCGGCGCCGCAATCCGGCGCCCTGCTGGGCGGCCACCAGCACGTTCTCGAACACGGTCATGTCCCCGAAGGGCCGCGGCACCTGGTAGGTACGGCCGATGCCGAGCCTGCACCGGGCCGCCGCGTCCAGCTTGGTCACGGTCCGCCCGGCGAACGAGACGCTCCCGGCGCCGGGGGCCAGGTCGCCGGAAATGAGGCCGAACAGGCTGGTCTTGCCCGCTCCGTTCGGCCCCACGATCCCCACTGTGTCCCCGGGTCCGACCGTGAACGACAGGTCTTCGGCGATGACGACGCGGCCGAACCGTTTCGTCACGTGGTCCAGTTCAAGCAGTGGTTCGGTCATCCGGTTATTTGTTCGTCGGCTCGAGCGTTGAGGTCAGCGGCACGTCCGGCATCAGCGTATTGTCGACGACCTCCATTGACCAGCCGTACTTGCTGTTCGGCTTCCACTGCACGCCGACGCACGGCGTGTCCACCACGCCAGGCGCGGGGTTCTTAGTCGAGGTCCAGTTGAGCTGCCCGGCAATGCCCTCGATGTTGACGTTGAACAGGGCCGCCGCCACCTCGGCCTTGTCGTGCGGGTTGTTCACCGCGGTCATGGCCGCGTACGCGACCTCGAACAGGCTGTAGTTGGACAGCGACTGCACCCACTGCGATCCGGTGGCGGCGGTGAACGCGGCGGCGATCTCCGCGTTGGTCTGCCCGGTGAGGGAGGAATGCCACGGCATGTTCGGCGTCCACCATGCGTCGGTGGCGACGTTGTTGACCAGCGAGCCGAGCGCGGTTACGTCAGACGGGAACAGCAGCACCTTGGCCACGGTGGCCAGCTTGGGCTTGTAGCCCTGCTGCGCGGCCTGCTTCCACATCGTGTTGAAGTCCGGCGGCAGCGGCACGTTGGTGAAGAACTCGCAGTTCTTCGACTTGAACTCGCTGATGAACGAGGAGTAGTTGGTCAGCCCGTCGGTGTAGGCGGGCGGGTCGACCAGCGTGTAGCCGGCCGGACCGGCGAACAGCGGCCACGCGGCGCGGAAGGCGTTGCCGTCCGAGTCGTTGGGGAACAGGCAGCCGGCCACCTTGTCCGTGCCCAGCTGCTTGTGGATCCGGTCCCACATCGGGATGAAGGAGTTGCACAGGTCGTTGACGCCGAGGAAGTACACCGTCGTCCACTTGGGCTTGAACGTCGACTTGCCCGGGGTCGGGTTCCCGCCCAGGTTGGCGTACCATGATTGCCACGGGACGTTGCCGCAGATCAGCGGGGTGCCCAGCTTCTCGGCCACGGTCGCCACCGGGTTGACCGTCTCGGGCGTGGACGAGGTGACCAGCAGGTCCACCTTGTCAGTGAGGATCGCCTGGCTGGCCAGCTGGCCCGCCTTGGTGGGGTCGGACTGGGTGTCGTAGGACTTGATCGTGACCGGGTAGGTCTTCCCGCCGACCTTGAACCCGTTCTTGTACTGCGACGTGGCCATGATCGTGCTGACGATCCAGTTGTCCGAGGTGCCGAACTCCCCGAGGTCGCCGGTCAGCGGGTGGATGAAGCCGATCACGATCTCCTGGCCGCTGGCGCCCGTGCTGGACGAGGACGACGAAGAGGACGAAGCGCCCTTGATGCTGGAGCTGCAGGCCTCGAGCAGTCCGCCGCCCCCCACGACGGCCGCGCTGGCCCCGGCCGCGCGCAGCAGGCCGCGCCGGCTGATGCCGCCGTCGGTGTCAGTCGTATGCGGCTGCCCAGTCTGGTCACTCATTGCCATCGATCTCCTTTGATTTCGCGCCTGAGGCGCGGGACCGCGTATGAGGTGACGCCCGGCGTCCCGCGGGTCCGGGGAGGGTGCGGCGTCACAGGCTAACACCACCTAAATCCCGTGAGGGGGCACTAGATCGTGACCGCGAGCATGAGGCCTCGCGATGCTGGGACCTCGGTGCGGATGCCTGGTTGCGGGCTCCTATCACTATGGGGAGTGCATCGTGTTGTGTCGTGCGTCAGGCCAGGTGCGCCCGGCCGCGGCCCGAGCGGTATTCGTGCGCTCTGCGAACGGGCGTACATATGTAGAACAGTATGGCAACGCTAGGATGCCTGTTTGCGGATAGTCAACGCACGTTATGTAACTGTTTCAAAATGTGAGATAGCCGAGGTCCGCTCTGTTTTCCCCACTCGCCTCCGGGGCGCTTTGAGGCGGTGCCTTCCCTCGTCGCTCGTTCCTCGCTCCTCAGTCCAGGCGCCGCCGCGCCCCTTTGGCTCGCGGGGCCCCCGGGCTCGCGGGGGGAGATCCGGCGGATTACTAGTTGGCCGCGGTTGTCTGGCACAATGTGTTGCTGACCGCCTGGCCATGCGACGCCCTCTCCTCGTTCGCCCGGCCCGGCTCACTGAGCGGTCCCGTAGGCTGATCCCCGGCCGGTTCGGGCCCGCTCGCATCTATCGCTGGGAGAAGACCACAGTCGTGGCTGTCAAGATCAAGCTGAAGCGCATGGGAAAAATCCGGGAGCCTTACTACCGGATCGTCGTCGCGGACGCACGCACCAAGCGCGACGGGCGCGCTATCGAGGAGATCGGCAAGTACCACCCGAAGGCCGACCCGTCTGTCATCGAAGTGAACTCCGAGCGGGTCCAGCACTGGCTCTCGGTGGGCGCGCAGCCCACCGACCCGGTCCGCGTCCTGCTCAAGGTCACCGGGGACTGGCAGAAGTTCCACGGGGAGCCGGGGGCCGAGGGCACGCTCCGTATCGCCGCGCCGCGTGCGGACAAGAAAGAAGCCTTCGCCACCGCGGCCAGCCAGAGCCAGGCCGCCAAGGAAGAGAAGGCCTCGGCCAAGGCGCCCCCCAGGACGGCCAGGCCCCCCAAGGACAGTGCCCCCAAGGACAGTGCCCCCAAGGACAGTGCCCCCAAGGACAGTGCCCCCAAGGACAGTGCCCCCAAGGACAGTGCCCCCAAGGACAGTGCCCCCAAGGACAGTGCCCCCAAGGACAGTGCCCCCAAGGACAGTGCCCCCAAGGACGGGCCGGCCAAGCAAAGCAAGGCCAAGGCTAAGGCCGAGGCCAAGCCTGACGCCAAGCCCGAGGCCCCGGCCGACGCCGACCCGGCTGTGACCGCCAAGGCGGAGGACGGAGCCTAACGTGCTTGAGGAAGCCCTCGAGCACCTGGTCCGGGGCATCGTCCAGTACCCGGACGACGTCCAGGTGTCCAGCCGCGTGCTGCGCCGGGGCAACACCCTTGAGGTACGGGTGCATCCCGACGACCTCGGCAAGGTCATCGGCCGGGGCGGGCGTACCGCCAGGGCGCTGCGCACGGTGATCGGTGCCCTGGCCGGCAACCGCTACGTCCGCATCGACCTGCTGGACGCCAACGAGATCCGCTGACCCCGATGCGGGTAATCGTCGGCCGGATCGGCCGCCCGCACGGGATCCGCGGTGAGGTCGTGATCGGGGTCAGGACGGACGAGCCTGACCTCCGCTTCGCCGTGGGCTCTGTCGTGGATGCGAGCAGGTCCGCCGAGGACGACCTCCCGGCGGACCGCGCCCTGCTCAAGGTGGCCACGGTCCGGTGGCACTCGGGGCAGCTCCTGGTGGGCTTCGCCGGGATCACCGACCGGACCGCGGCCGGGGAACTGACCGGCAGCTGGCTGAGCATCGACTCCAGCCAGCTGCCGGCTGACGTCCGACCCGGACGAGTTCCGCGATCACGAGCTGATCGGCCTGTCCGTGCGGACCACCGCCGGGGAGCCGGTCGGCGTGGTTACCGACATGCTGCACTACGGCCAGGACCTCCTCGTCGTGCGCCGCGCCGACGGCGGCGAGAGCCTGGTCCCGTTCGTGCAGGCCCTGGTGCCCGAGGTCGACCTGGGCGCCGGGGTCGTGGTCATCGACCCGCCGCCCGGGCTGCTCGACCCCGCTACCGCGGAATGACGGAACGGGCCAGCGTGCACCACGGCCCGTTCCGCATAAAAAAGGAGGGGGCGTGCCGCTTCGCACCGACATCGTGACGATCTTCCCCGGGTACTTCGACAGCCCGCTGCGGGTTTCGCTGATCGGGAAGGCGGCGGCGCGGGGCGACATCGAGTTCCGCCTGCACGACCTGCGGCACTGGGCCACCGACGTGCACCACACGGTCGACGACGTGCCGTTCGGCGGCGGCCCGGGCATGGTGATGAAGCCCGACGTCTGGGGTGCCGCGCTGGACGAGATCGTGCCCGGCGGCGAGGCCCGGCTGGTGATGCCGGCGCCGAGCGGGGTGCCGTTCACCCAGGATCTGGCGGCGCAGTACGCGGCGCAGCCCTGGCTGGTATTCGCCTGCGGGCGTTACGAGGGTATCGACGGCCGGGTCGCCGACGCCATGCGCGCCCGGATGCCGGTGGACGAGGTCAGCGTGGGCGATTACGTGCTGGCCGGCGGCGAGGCGGCGGTCCTGGTCATGGTGGAGGCCGTCGCCCGGCTGCTGCCGGGGGTGCTGGGCAACGCGTGCTCGGCGGGCGACGACTCGTTCGGCGGGGACCTGAGCGGGCTGCTCGAGGGGCCGGTCTACACCAGGCCGCGCGCCTGGCGCGGCCGGGAGGTGCCCGAGGTGCTGCTGTCCGGCAACCACGCGGCGATCGCCCGCTGGCGGCGGGACGCGGCCCTGCGCCGCACGGCGGCCTACCGCCCCGATCTCATCCGGGCCCGGCCCGACCTGGACGCCCGCGACCGGCAGGTGCTGGCCGAGGCCGGCCTGGATCCGGCTGGACCCCTTGGCCCCTTTCCGGTTAGCGGCGAAGATATGGCACACTGAAGGGCGCTGTCTTTTCCAGGCCGCGGCCGAAGGTACCCTTGGCCCCGGCGCGAACCGGCCGCCGCCCGGTCCCCGAACACGACCACCACCGAGGAAACCGCTGTCATGCATACCGCGATTGCCGAAATCGAGCAGGCCCAGACCCGGTCTGACATCCCGGACTTCAGGCCCGGCGACACCCTGAAGGTCCACGTCCGGGTCACGGAGGGAAACCGCTCACGCATCCAGGTGTTCCAGGGCGTGGTGATCAGGCGTCAGGGCAGCGGGTCCCGGGAGACCTTCACCGTCCGCAAGATCAGCTACGGCGTGGGCGTGGAGCGCACCTTCCCGGTGCACAGCCCGTCGATCGACAAGATCGAGCCGGTTACCCGGGGCCGCGTCCGCCGCGCCAAGCTCTACTACCTCAGGGACCTGCGCGGAAAGGCGGCGCGGATCAAGGAGCGCCGCGACCAGACCGGCAGCTGATGCCCGGCGGGGCGCCGATGGATGACTGGGACGATCCCGGCCCCCCCACGTCGGCTCCCACCCCAGTGCCCTCGGCCCGGCCGCCCGGCCGGCACGCCTCAGGCGCCCGCCGGAGCGAGCCGGCCCCGGCCGCTCCGGCGGTCGCGGCGGCTCCGGGGCCCGGCCGCCGCAAGCGCAAGCACTTCTGGCGCGACCTGCTGGTCATCGTGGTGGCCGCGGCCGCCCTCACGCTGCTGATCAAGGCGTTCGTGGTCCAGGTGTACAAGATCCCTTCGGCGTCGATGGAGAACACGCTCCAGGTCAACGACCGGGTCCTGGTCAACAAGCTCGTCTACCACTTCCGCGGCATCGCCCGCGGCGACGTCATCGTGTTCAGCGGGCAGGACTCCTGGGGCCCCGACGCGGCACCGCCGTCCAGCGATCCGATCGTCCGGATATGGGACGACGTGCTGTCCGACATCGGGCTGCAGAGCAGCCAGACCTTCTACATCAAGCGGGTGATCGGCCTGCCCGGCGACCGGGTGGCCTGCTGCACCGACGGGAAGGTGACGGTCAACGGCGTGCCGCTGACCGAGACCTCCTACCTGTACCCGGGCGACCAGCCCTCGTTCCCGTTCAAGACCGTGACCGTGCCGGCCGGCCACGTATGGGTCATGGGCGATCACCGCGGCGACTCCGAGGACTCCCGCTACCACCTGTCCGACCCGGGCCACGGCGCCGTACCCGACAGCGAGGTCGTCGGCCGGGCGTTCCTGATCATCTGGCCGCCGTCGCGGCTGAGCGACCTGCCCATCCCGTCCACGTTCAGCCAGGCCGCGCTGCGCTCAGGACCGGCCGGAGCGGTCCTGGTCGGCGCCAGCACCGTCGGCGGCGCCGCCGTGGCCGCCGTCGCCGCCCTCCCGGTGGGGGCCAGCGCCGGGGCGGCCGGGGTGATCGGCGCCCCGCTGCTCTTGCTGCGCCGACGGCGGGCCCGGTAAGCGTCTTGCGCCCCGAAATGCCCAGCTGAGTAGCGCTGACCGCCGCCCGGGCCGGCGGTACGGGGGGCCTGGCGGCCGCCCGATGGCGCTAAGCTCAACGGGATGACGGTGCGGGTTGAAGAGGGGTGTCTGCGTGAGCGGGGCTGACGAGGAAGCGCCGGGTCCGGGACGGACGGTCAGCGCGGACGTCACCCCTGATGCGCCGTCAGACCAGCCCGCTGGCGACGACGCCGCGCGGACCGGCGAGGACGGCACCGCGCCAGCGGAGGCCGAATCAGCATCGGCCGGGTCGGGCGCGGCCGAGTCGGCCGCCGGGTCCCGCAGGCGCAAGCACACCGGCCGCAAGCGGTCGTTCTGGCGCGAGCTGCCCATCCTGGTGGCCATCGCCCTGCTGCTCGCGGTGCTGATCAAGACCTTCGCGATCCAGGCGTTCTGGATCCCGTCGGGCTCGATGGAGAACACCCTCGAGATCAACGACCGGGTCCTGGTCAACAAGATCATCTACCACATCCGCGACATTCACCGCGGCGACATCGTGGTCTTCAACGGCGACGGCTCCTGGGACCCCGCGGTGCCGGCGCCGTCCAACGGGAACATCTTCCAGCAGTTCGGCGCCGGGTTTGCCAGCATGTTCGGCTTCGGGCACCCGGGCGACATCTTGATCAAGCGGGTCATCGGGCTGCCCGGAGACCAGGTGGCCTGCTGTAACGCCCAGGACCGGGTCACCGTCAACGGCGTCCCGCTGGTCGAGCAGTCCTACCTGTACCCGGGCGCGGCGCCGTCGCTGACCAGGTTCAACATCAAGGTGCCGCTCGGCCGGCTGTGGGTCATGGGCGACAACAGGTTCTACTCCGCCGACTCCCGCGCGCACATGGGCGACCCGGGCGGCGGGACGGTCCCGGAAAGTGCCGTGGTCGGCCGGGCCTTCGTCATCATCTGGCCGCCCAGCCGGTGGCGGTTCCTGCCCATCCCGGCCACCTTCGAAAATCCCAAGCTGAGCGCGGCCAGCGCCGCGGCGGGCCCGGACGGCCCGGTCTCCGCCCGGCTCACCCCGGCCGGCCCAGCCGTCCCGCTGACTCTCGGCTTCGCGGGGGCCCTGCCCCTGACCTGGGCGCAGCGCCGGGTCCGGATGCGCGTCAGCCGGCGCCGCCGACGGCACCGCGAGCGCTCGTTACGGTGCTCGCGGCGTTGTCCGCGTCAGCGTCATAACTGGCGTAATCTGCGGAGTGTCATGACCCGCCATCTCGGTGCGCCGGCCGTCAGCAGCCCGCCTTCCCCCGCCCTGTCTGCCGCTGCCCTGCCGGCCGCCCCGTTTCCGCGCTACGCCGGGTACACGCCGCGGCGGGACGGCGGGCTCGGCGCCTATGAGACCGTGCTCGACCGGGCCGGGTTCGGGCCGGTGGCGGGCATCGACGAGGCGGGCCGGGGGGCGTGCGCGGGACCGCTGGTGGTGGCGGCCGTGGTCCTGGATCCGGGCCGCATCCGGCGCATCCGCGGGCTGGCCGACTCCAAGCTGCTGACCGCCGCGGCCCGGGAGGAGGCCTACGCCGAGGTGCTGCGCTGGGCGCTGGACTGGCACGTGGTCGTCATCGGCGCCGACACGATCGACGCCACCGGGCTGCACGTGTGCAACGTCGCGGGCATGCGCCGCGCCTGCGCCGGCCTGCGCTGCCGGCCCGGCTACGTGCTGACCGACGGATTCCCGGTCCGCGGGCTCGGCGCGCCGGCCCTGGGCATCTGGAAGGGCGACCGGGTCGCCGCATCGGTCGCCGCGGCCTCGGTGGTGGCCAAGGTCAGCCGGGACCGGATGATGCGGGACCTGCACGAACGTTATCCACAGTATGGATTCGACCGGCATAAGGGATACAACACCGACGACCACGTACGGGCCCTGACCGAGCACGGGCCAAGCCCGGTGCACCGGTATTCGTTCGTGAACGTGAACCGGGTGGCGGTATCACTAGATCCCGGCCCTGCGCTGGATTCGCTGGACCCCGCGGACCTGATGGCCGACGAGGACCCGGCGGCCGTCGCGGAACCGGGGGGCCCCGGCCTGACCCCGGCCCTAGCAGGCCTGACGGGTGCATTCGGGGAGAACGAGAGGAGAATGAGCTCATGAGCGCGGAGGACCTTGAGAAGTACGAGGCCGAGATGGAGCTGCAGCTCTATCGCGAGTACCGCGACGTGGTCGGGTTGTTCACCCACGTGGTCGAGACCGAGCGCCGGTTCTACCTAACCAATGACGTCGAGCTGAACGTCAGGTCAAGCGACAACGGTGAGGTCTTCTTCGAGGTTACGATGCGAGACGCGTGGGTCTGGGATATGTACCGCCCGGCCAGGTTCGTCAAGAATGTGCGTGTAGTCACCTTCAAGGACGTCAACATCGAGGAACTGGCCAAGGCAGACCTGGAAGTTCCAGAGGACAAGCCGGACTTTCCGGCCTAACTTTTCGGCGGAGGGGCGGATGCTCGGGCTTCCTGACGGGGGACAGGCCTGCCTGTTCGACATGGACGGCGTGGTGACCCAGACCGCGACGGTGCACGCGGCGGCCTGGAAACAGATGTTCGACGAGTTCCTCCGGCAGCGCGCGCAGAGCACCGGAACGCAGTTCGTCCCCTTCGATCCGGGCCACGAGTACGACGCCTACGTCGACGGCAAGCCGCGGCTGGACGGCACCCGGTCGTTCCTGGCCTCCCGCGGCATCGACCTGCCCGAGGGGACCCCGGATGACCCGCCGGGGACGCCCACCCTGTGCGGGCTGAGCAACCGCAAGAACGACCTGGTGCTGGCCAAGATCGCGGCCGGCGGGGTCCAGGTGTACGAGGGCAGCATCGCCTACATCAACGCGGTGCGGGCCGCGGGCGTCCGCACCGCGATCGTCTCGGCCAGCGCCAACACCGTCCAGGTCCTGCACGCCGCAGGCATCGAGGACCTGTTCGACACCCGGATCGACGGGGTCATCGCCGCCGAGCGCGGCCTGCGCGGCAAGCCCGCGCCGGACACCTTCCTGGCCGCGGCGCAGGCGCTGGACGTGCCCGCCGCGCACGCGGTGGTCTTCGAGGACGCCCAGGCCGGGGTGGCGGCAGGCCACGCGGGCCACTTCGCCCTGGTGGTCGGCGTGGACCGGGTCGGCCAGGCGGCCGAGCTCAAGGCGCACGGCGCCGACATCGTGGTCAAGGACCTGTCCGAGCTTCTCGAGGGAAACACATGATCAAGCAGGCGGCGTACGGGGTCGAGCCCTGGCAGCTGGTGGAGAAGGAATTCGACCCGAGCCTGCTGGCGCAGAGCGAGTCGATCTTCGCGCTGTCCAACGGGCACATCGGCCTGCGCGGCAACCTGGACGAGGGCGACCCGCACGGGCTGCCAGGCACCTACCTCAACTCCATGTACGAGGTCCGGCCGCTGCCCTACGCCGAGGCGGGGTACGGGTTCCCCGACAACGGCCAGACCGTCATCAACGTCACCAACGGCAAGATCATCCGGCTGCTGGTCGACGACGAGCCGTTCGACATCAGGTACGGCACCCTGCACTCCCACCGGCGCATCCTCGACCTGCGGGCGGGCACGCTGACCAGGAACGTCGACTGGTCCTCCCCGGCTGGCGCCCGGATCAAGGTGACCTCGGTGCGCATGGTGTCGCTGACCCAGCGCGCGATCGCCGCGATCAGCTACACCGTCGAGCCGGTCGACCAGAAGCTGCGCCTGGTGCTGCAGTCCGAGCTGGTCACCAACGAGGAGATGCCGCAGCGGGGCAACGATCCCCGGCTGGCCGCCATCCTGGAATCCCCGCTGGTCAGCGAGGAACATCAGACCGACGACGGGACGCCGCCGCGGGTCGTGCTGGTGCACAGGACCCGAGTCAGCGGGCTGCGGATGGCGGCCGGCATGTCGCACGTGATCACCGGCCCGCAGAAGATGGCGGGCCGCACTGAGTCCCACCCGGATCTGGGCCGGACTACGGTGGCGATCCAGATCGCCCCCGGCGAGCAGCTGCGCGTGATCAAGTTCATCAGCTACGGCTGGTCGAGCCAGCGGTCCCGGCCCGCGCTCATCGACCAGATCGTCGGCGCGCTGTCCGGCGCCCACCTGACCGGCTGGGACGGCCTGCTGGCCGAGCAGCGGGCCTACCTGGATGAGTTCTGGGACGGCGCCGACGTCGAGGTGGACGGCGACGCCGAGATCCAGCAGGCGGTCCGCTTCGGGCTGTTCCACATCCTGCAGGCCGGCGCGCGGGCCGAGTTCCGGCCGATCGCGGCCAAGGGCCTGACCGGCAGCGGCTACGACGGGCACACCTTCTGGGACACCGAGACGTTCGTGCTGCCCGTGCTCATGTACACGCAGCCGTCCGCCGCGGCCGACGCCCTGCGCTGGCGGCACATGCTGCTGGGCGAGGCCAGGCAGCACGCCGTCGATCTCGGCCTGGCCGGGGCGGCGTTCCCGTGGCGCACCATCCGGGGCCAGGAGTGCTCCGGTTACTGGCCCGCCGGGACCGCCGCGTTCCACATCAACGCCGACATTGCCGACGCGGTGATCCGCTACTTCGATGCCACCCAGGACGCCAAGTTCGAGACCGAGGTCGGCCTGGAGCTGCTGGTCCAGACCGCCCGGCTGTGGCGTTCGCTGGGCCAGCACGACGCGGCGGGCCACTTCAGGATCGAGGGCGTGACCGGGCCCGATGAGTACAGCGCGGTCAAGGACAACAACGTCTACACCAACCTGATGGCCCAGCGGAACCTGCACTGCGCCGCCGAGTCGGCCACCAGGCTGCCCGCCGACGCCGAGGCCCTCGGCGTGACCACCGAGGAGGCCGCGTCCTGGCGCGACGCGGCGGCCGCCATGTTCATCCCGTTCGACGAGCGGCTGGGCGTGCATCCCCAGCACGAGGGGTTCACCGACTACGCCAGGTGGGACTTCAAGAACACGCCGGAGGAGAAGTACCCGCTGCTGCTGCACTTCCCGTACTTCCAGCTGTACCGCAAGCAGGTCGTCAAGCAGGCCGACCTGGTGCTGGCCATGTACATGCGGTCCGAGGCGTTCACCCCCGAGCAGAAGGCGGCCAACTTCGCCTACTACGAGCCGCTGACCGTCCGCGACTCCTCCCTGTCGGCCTGCACGCAGGCGGTGATCGCGGCCGAGGTGGGCCAGCTCGACCTGGCCCACGACTACCTGGCCGAAGCCGCGCTGATGGACCTGCGCGACGTGGAGCACAACACCTCCGACGGCGTCCACATGGCCTCGCTGGCCGGAGCGTGGATAGCGCTGGTGGCGGGGTTCGGCGGGATGCGCGCCGGGATGGGCGCCCTGGCCTTCAGCCCGCGCCTGCCCGACGGCATCTCGGGCCTGACCTTCCGGGTGCGTTACCGTGGCCGCAAGCTGCGCGTGACGGTCAAGTCCGGCGAGGCCAAGTACGAACTGATGGACGGCGACCCGCTGTCAGTGAGCCACCACGGCCACGAGTTCGAGCTCGGCACCAAGACCGTGAAGCACAAGATCCCGTCGATCAAGGCCGGCCCCCGGCCCGAGCAGCCGCCCGGACGTCGCCCGTACGACCGCGGCTCCGGGAGCTGACCGGCCCGGCGCACGCATCACCCCGCCAGATTCAACCATCCGGCTCTGACATTTCCCGCTCGGCTATCCACACCTGCGTGCTCTCCTTCCGGCTGTCCACAGCCCCGGCGGCCGTCCCGCGCCTCATTCCGCCGACGGCGATCGTCGGAACCGGAGGTGAGGGTGATGACGATGCGGGCCAAGGACGTGCTGGGCCAGTCCGGTGAGCAGGCAGCGGCCGAGTACCTGGAGGCGCACGGTTTCCGGATCCTGGACCGGAACTGGCGCAGCGCCGATGGCGAGATCGACATCGTGGCGGTGGAGCGGCACGTGCTGGTCGTGGCCGAGGTCAAGTCCAGGACCTCGATGCGCTACGGCAGCCCGCTGGAGGCCGTCAGCCGGGCCAAGCGGGCCCGGCTGCGCAGGCTGGCGGTGCAGTGGCTGAACGCCCACGGCGTCCGGTTCGATCAGGTCCGGATCGACGTGGTGGGCCTGGTCTACGAGGGCACCGGCGGCTTCACGATCGAGCACATCAGGGGAGTGGGCTAGCCGTGCCCCTCGCGCGCACACACTCGGTGGCCTTGATCGGGATCACTGGTCACGTTGTGGAGGTCGAAGTCGACATCGCCAACGGCCTGGTCGGGATGATCCTGGTCGGCCTGCCCGATACCGCGCTGCGCGAGGCGCGGGACCGGATCCGCGCCGCCATCGTCAACAGCGGCGAGGAATGGCCGCACCGGAAGATCACCGTGGGCCTGTCTCCGGCCAGCCTGCCCAAGCGGGGGAGCTGGTTTGACCTGGCCATCGCCATCGGCGTGCTCACCGCGGCGGGTACGGTGCCCCGGGCGGCACTGGACCGGGTGATGTTCTTCGGGGAGCTCGGCCTGGACGGGCGGCTGCGGCCGGTGCACGGCGTGCTGCCCGCCGTGGTCGCCGCGGCTGACGACGGCAGGTTCGGCACGGTCATGGTGGCCGGGCAGAACGCGGCCGAGGCCGCCCTGGTGCCCGGCATGCGCGTGATCGCGGCCAGCAGCCTGACCGCCGCCGTGGACTGGCTGCGGGGTGTCCCCGGCCTGCGTGCCGGCCCGGCCGGCGAGATCACCGGCGGCCAGGAACTCCCGCCCGCCCGGCCCGGCGATGGCGCGGCCGCGCCCGACCTAGCCGAGATGCTGGGCCAGTCCATGGCCCGGCGGGCCGCCGAGGTATGCGCGGCGGGCGGCCATCACCTGTCACTGCTCGGGCCGCCCGGTGCCGGCAAGACCATGCTGGCCGAGCGGATCCCCACCATCCTGCCGCGCCTGGACGCCGCGGCCGCGCTGGAGGTCACGGCCATCCATTCGGTGGCGGGTGCCCTGCCGCAGGACGTTCCGCTGCTGACCAGCCCGCCGTTCCTGGCCCCGCACCACACCGCGACCAAGGCCGCGATCGTAGGAGGCGGCAGCGGCATCATCCGCCCCGGCTCGGCGTCGCTGGCCCACCGGGGCGTGCTGTTCCTCGACGAGGCGCCTGAGTTCGCCCGGGACGTGCTGGACGCCCTGCGTCAGCCGCTCGAAGCTGGCCAGGTGGTGGTGGCCCGCTCGGGGGTCACCACCACGTTCCCGGCCCGGTTCACGCTGGTCCTGGCTGCGAACCCGTGCCCGTGTGCTCGGGCCGCCGGGCCCTCCGAGGGCTGTAGCTGCAGCCCGGCCACCCGCCGCAGGTACCTGGGCCGGATCTCCGGCCCGCTGCTGGACCGGGTCGACGTGAAGATCGGCCTGGAGCCGGTGGGCCGCAAGGAACTGCTGAACGACAGGAATTTCGCTGAGCCGAGCCGGATCGTGGCCGAGCGGGTGATCGCGGCCCGGGACCGGGCCGGCCGCCGGCTACGCGGCACTCCGTGGCGGCTGAACGCCGAGATCCCTGGCTCGGAGCTGCGCCGGACCTGGCCGCCCGGCCCGGGCTCGCTGGCCGTGGTGGAACGCTCCCTGGAGCGCGGCCAGATCAGCGCGCGCGGCGTGGTCAAGGTCATCCGCGTCGCGTGGACCATCGCCGACCTGGCCGGGCGCCCGCGTCCGACCAAGGACGAATGCCACGCCGCGCTGGGTCTGTGGCTGGGGCTGGCGCGATGAACGCGGTCGGTACGTGCCCGGAGGCCCCGGCCCGGGCCGCGCTCACCTACCTGGCCGAGCCGGGCGATCCGGCCCTCGGTGCCCTGCTGGAAATCTGCGAGCCGGCCGAGGTGCTGGCCGCGATCAAGGCCGGCCTGCTGCCGGGGACCGGGCCGGGATGCGGCGACAGCGCGGCGAGCAGGAGAGCACTGGAACGCGCACTGGCCCGCTGGCGCGCCCGCCTGCCCGCTCTGCCCGCCGACGCGGACATCGCCGCCGCCTGCCGTGACGGCGGCGTCCGGCTCATCTGCCCCGGCGATCCCGAGTGGCCCGACCAGCTGGACGAGCTGGGGCAGGCCCGCCCGTATGCCCTATGGCTGCGCGGCGGCGCTGACCTGAAGTCGGCCTGCCTGCGCGCGGTGTCGATCGTCGGCTCACGCGCCGCCACCGGGTACGGCGCGCACGTGGCCGGCGAGATCGCGGCCGACCTGGGCGAGCGCGGCTGGACGATCATTTCCGGCGGAGCGTACGGCATCGACGCCGCCGCGCACCGCGGGGCGCTGGTCACCAGGGCCTTCTCCATTGCGGTCCTGGCCTGCGGCGTCGACCACCCCTACCCGGCGGGCCACGCCGAGCTGTTCGCGGATATCGCGACCCAGGGCCTGGTGGTCAGCGAATGGCCGCCCGGCCGGCCGCCGGGCCGGATGAGGTTCCTGGTCCGCAACCGGACCATCGCCGCGCTGTCCGCCGGCACCGTGATCGTCGAGGCGGGCGAGCGCAGCGGCGCCCTGAACACCGCCCGGCACGCCGCCCTCCTGGGCCGGCCGCTGATGGCCGTCCCCGGCCCGGTGACCTCCGCCCAATCGGCCGGCTGCCACCGGATCATCAGGGAGTGGGGCGCGACCTGCGTCACCTGCGCCGCCGACGTCATCGAGTTGCTCTCTCCGCTGACCGACCCCGGCCCAGGCCCGCTTGCGGCGACCACTCCACCAGGAACCTCGCGTGACGACCTGGACTCCGACAGCGCCCGGGTCCTCGACGCCTTCCCCGCCCGCGGCGCGGCCGGCACCGCCACCATCGCCACCGAAGCCGGCGTAGACCTCGACACGGTGCTGCGTTGCCTGGGCCTGCTGGCCGGCTCCGGCTTCATCGAGCGCTGCGACCGCGGCTGGCGCCTCCGCAAATCCTGACCGTCCTGGATGGCCTCCATACAGCGGCCGCGCTACCCTTGGCTGCATCGCGCTGCCGGGGAGGTACCGGTGATCACGGGACCGGAAGAGGGAGCAGCGGCAGGCTACGGCCGCCTGCGGGCCTCGCACGCCGACCGCGAGCATGTGATCGACGCACTCAAGACCGCCTTCGCCGACGGGCGGCTGGACCGGGACGAGCTGGACGCACGCGTGGGTCAGGCGCTCACCGCCCGGACCTACGCCGAACTGGCGACGGTCACCGTCCCGGCCCCGGCCCCGCCACATCGGCCTGCCCGACCGCCGGTGAACAGGCAGGCGGTCAAGTGGGGCCTGGCCGCCACGGGTGCGATGATCCCGCCCGCCATGTTCATCACGGCGGGCTTCGGCGCCTGGGTCTCCCTCGCCCTCCTGGCCATGCCGCTGCTGTTCATTGAGTTGATCGTCGTCCTCCTCTTCGTGACCATCACGCTGGCCAGGCAGCGTGCGGACCGTTCACGCACGTCGAGCGGGCAGCTGCCACCGCCGCAGCAGCACGCCCGGGCAGCGGAACCCGGGCGCGGCAGCGCCGGCCCTAAGCCGTCTCCCCGGGGAACCCGCACCGAGCAGGCCCGCACCGAGCAGGCCCGCACCGAGCAGGCCCGCACCGAGCAGGCCCGCACCGACTGCCGGTCCGCCAGGCTCGTCCCGGGCGCAGCCTGGGCCGCTAGCACCTCGCCCTGAACGGTCCCGGCCCTAGCCGACCGGGAGCATGTGGTCGGCCGCCAGCTCCTCCAGGCCGTAACGCTCCACGTGATCCGGATCGGCCAGGCTGATCGTCCGCATGCCCTGCGCGGCCAGCCGGTCGTTGATCTCGTCCAGGTGATCGCGCACGAGCTGCCGCTCGGCGTCGGTGATCTTGCCCTTGTGCGGCTGGCCGGCGTACTGCACGGTCGCGTAGTCGACCCGATCGCCGCGCGTGGTGCCGTTGCCGGGCGTCCGGGAGCTGCGCCGGACCGGCCGGGCATTGACCAGCAGCTCGCTGATCGGCTTCTCGCTGGCCAGCGCGTCGAACGCGTCGGCGTCCATGGTGATCCGGCGCGGCTCGTAGTCATTGGGGAGATACAGGTCCACCACCACGACCTTCAGCGCCGCCTGCTCGATGACCTTGGCCTCGTCGGCGAGGGCCTCGATCTCGACCGGGCCGTCGACAAGTTCGGGGTGCTCCTGGACCACGATGCGGGCTAGCGAGTCGTCCTCCATGATGAGCTGGCCGCTCAGGTCGCTGAACCGGACAGTCTTCTGACCCATGATCGATCCCTCTCTAGGCGGTAGCGAGAACGCGCCCGGCGGCGATGCCGGAGACCCTGCCGGCGAGCGCATGGATCACCCTGCCGCACCGGCCGCGCGGTGTCAAACTTCAGTTCGATCGGCGTGTCGTGATCCGAAATTAGTCGCGATCGGCCTGTCGGCGCCCGGCGGACCGGGCCGGGGTGCACACTGAGCACATGGAAGACGCCGGGAGCCCGCTGCCGCCCCGGCTGGCCGATGCCCTGGCCGACTTCGAACGCCACCTCAGATCCGAGCGGTCCCTGTCGGCGCATACCGTACGGGCCTACATCGGCGACGTCGGGTCGCTGCTCGAGCACGCGAGCCGCGGCGGTGCCGAGGCGCCCGGCGACCTCGGCCTGTCCCACCTGCGTGGCTGGCTGGCCAGCCAGCACGCCTCCGGAGCCGCGCGCACCAGCCTGGCCCGGCGCGGCGCGGCGGCCCGGGCCTTCACCGCCTTCGCCCACCGCAGCGGCTGGCTGGCCGCCGACCCGGGCCCGCAACTGGGCACGCTCAAGACCCGCCGCGCCCTCCCGCACGTGCTGCGCCAGGACGAGATCAAGGCGGTCCTAGACGGCGCCGAGCGCCACGCCCAGGCCGCCGCGCCCCAGGCCGCCGCGCCCCAGGCCGACGCCTC
Source organism: uncultured Actinomycetes bacterium (assembly GCA_963767565.1). Classification (GTDB taxonomy): domain Bacteria; phylum Actinomycetota; class Actinomycetes; order Streptosporangiales; family Streptosporangiaceae; genus Palsa-504. The sequence continues at coordinate 522,823 of CAVYEG010000001.1, forward strand.
CCAGGCCGCCGGTGCCGCGGACGCGGCGGTCGAGGCCGCGGTCGCCCTGCGCGACGCCGCCGTCCTCGAACTCCTCTATGCCACTGGCATCCGGGTCAGCGAACTGTGCGGGCTGACCGCAGCCAGCTTCGACCACGACCGCCGGACCGTTCGGGTCAGGGGCAAGGGCGACAAGGAACGCACCGTCCCCGTCGGCCTGCCCGCCATCCGCGCGGTGACCCGCTGGACGGAGACGGGCCGGCCTGTCCTGGCCACTCAGGCCAGCGGACCGGCCCTGTTCCTGGGCGTCCGCGGCGGTCGCCTGGACCCCCGTACCGCCCGCCGGATCGTGCATGAGCGCCTGGGCGAGGCCGGCGCGTCCCGCGACACCGGCCCGCACGGCCTGCGCCACAGCGCCGCCACCCACCTGCTCGAAGGCGGCGCCGACCTGCGCAGCGTCCAGGAGATCCTGGGCCACTCATCGCCCGCGACCACCCAGATCTACACCCACGTGTCCATCGAGCGCCTCAAGTCCAGTTACCGCCAGGCCCATCCCCGCGCCTAGCAGACGTACAGCTCATGCCAGACCGTGGCCGGCGCGGGCTGCCCGGTGCCGAAGTCCGGTGACTGGTCGGCGGCGATCCACGCCCATCCGGCATACCCTCCGGTCAACAGCGCAGGCGAGGTGTATGCGCTGCCGAGCGGGTCGGCGGTCGCGTAGCTCGTGGACAGCACGCTCGACAGGCTCTGGGTCAGCAACTCGAACCGCACCGAAGTGCCGGGCTCCAAGCCGAAGACGTCGGCCGTGACCGGAGCCCGGCAACGCAGCTGGCCAGTGCCGTTGACACCGAACAGCGGCGGCGCGCTGACCGTCGCCTGAGCCCACAGCGTGCTGGAGCCTCCGGTCGGGGACTGCGGATCGGCGGCCACCCAGACCGGCCCGGCAGCGGCCAGGTTGTAGAAGTCCCAGCTGATGTCGCCGTACTAGTTCGCCCGGACGGTCACTTCGGGGTTCAGGGATTCCAGGCCAGGGTTACTGAGAACGCTGAGATCGACGCTGGTCCCGGGGGTGAACCCGGTTCCGCTGACCCCGACCACTCCTGGCCCGCCCGAGGCGTCAATCGACCCCTCGGTGGCGTCGGCTGGGGCCGCGGCCCGCCAATGCCACCGCGCCGCTCAGCAAGAGGATTCTGATTCCGCGTACCTGCTTCATGAGTCCGTCCGTTAAAGTCGAGCCCGTTACCTCCCGGGCGCCCTGATATGAGCAGGGGTACGCATGATTAGCCGGGGCGGGTTCAAGCGGAATGAAACCCGCATTTCAGCACGTTATAGCGGTGTGGAACCGGGGTCGCACTCCGCTGCGAGCCGCCCCGCTGCCCGGCCCCCGCTGCCCGGCACCGCCGCCGAAGCCACCCGCCCGTCGAGGCAGCCCAACGGCAAACTGCGTCAGCCCCCCGGAACGTCAAGTATCCTTGATGGCGGTCGCCTAGCCGCGCCTGATAGGCGTGCGCTCGGCGGCTAAATCGCGTGCCCGCTCGCTGACCGGAAGTGAACCAACTCCCGGCGGGACGCGCCGCTCGGTCCGCTGGCCGCCAGGCCAGCCGCAGGCGCGTCAGTCACGGGCACCAGGAACCAACCGAGCAGCGCCGCGCCTGAAAACCGCGGCGCACGAAGGAAAGGGACCGGCCCAATGGCTCAGGTCGTCAGCATGAAGCAGCTCCTGGAGAGCGGCGTCCACTTCGGGCACCAGACCAGGCGCTGGAACCCGAAGATGAAGCGCTACATCTTCACCGAGCGCAACGGCATCTACATCATCGACCTCCAGCAGTCGCTGGACTACATCGACCGCGCGTACGAGTTCATCAAGGAGACCGTCGCGCACGGCGGCACCATCTTGTACGTGGGCACCAAGAAGCAGGCCCAGGAGGCCATCGCCGAACAGGCCCGCCGCGTCGGGATGCCGTTCGTCAACCAGCGCTGGCTGGGCGGGATGCTGACCAACTTCTCCACCGTCTACAAGCGGCTGCAGCGGCTCAAGGAGCTGGAAGAGATCGACTTCGGCGACGTGGCCGGCTCCGGCATGACCAAGAAGGAGCTGCTCCACCTGCGCCGTGAGCACGACAAGCTGGACCGGACGCTCGGCGGGATCAGGGACATGGCCCGCGTGCCCAGCGCCATCTGGGTGGTGGACACCAAGAAGGAGCACATCGCGGTCAACGAGGCGCGCAAGCTCGGCATCCCGGTGGTGGCCATCCTCGACACCAACTGCGATCCGGACGAGGTCAACTACCCGATTCCGGGCAACGACGACGCGATCCGCAGTGTCGCCCTGCTGACCAGGGTGGTGGCCGACGCAGTGGCCGAAGGCCTGATCGCCCGGGCCGGCGCGGCCGGCGCCGACGAGAAGCCGTCCGGCGATCACGTGGCCATCGAGGAGCCGCTGGCGGAGTGGGAGCGCGAGCTGCTCCAGGGCTCCGCCTCTGCGGCCGCCCCAGCGCAAACGGCCGACACGGCCGACACCGCTGAAGAGGCCCCCCTGGCTGACACGCCGGAGGTGGCCGCGGCCGTGGCCGAGGCGACCCCGGAGATCAACGCCGAGTCCGCGATCACCACCGACGAGGCCGCGGCGGCCGACGAGGCCGACGACCTGGCGGACATCGCAGAGACCGCCGAGGCCGCCGAGCAGGCCGACGAGACCTCAGCCCAGGCCGCGGAGCCGACCGCGGAGGTCACCGAGGTCGCCGGGCCGGCCCCCGAGGCCGCCGCGGCCGCCGAGGCCGACGTGCTTTCCGAGCCGATCGCCCAGGCCGCGGAGATCGTCGAGACCCCGGCCGTCGAGACCCCGGCCGACGAGACCACGGCCGACGAGACCACGGCCGAGTAGACGGCGGACCAGGACGCGAGATTTAAGACATAGCGAGAGACGAGGAAATGGCGAATTTCACTGCCGCTGACGTCAAGCGGCTTCGCGAGCAGACCGGCGCCGGCATGATGGACTGCAAGAACGCGCTGGCCGAGGCCGACGGCGACCTCGAGGCCGCGGTCGAGCTGCTCCGCCTCAAGGGCGCCAAGGACGTGAACAAGCGGGCCACCCGCACCGCGGCCAACGGCCTGGTCACGGCCGAGCGCGACGGCACCTCGGCCGGCGTGCTGGTCGAGCTGAACTGCGAGACCGACTTCGTGGCCAAGACCGACCTGTTCCAGGAGACGGCCAAGCTGATCGCCCGGGCCGCCACGGCGACCAAGGCCGGCGACCGGCTGACCCTGCTGCAGGCCGAGGCCCGGCCCGGCACCACGGTCGAGCAGCTCATCGACGAGGCGGGCGCCAGCCTGAAGGAGAAGCTGGAGCTCGGCCGGTACGCCCGCTTCGAGGGCGGCTACGTCGACAGCTACCTGCACCGCAGCGACGCGGCCCTGCCGCCCACCCTGGGCGTGCTGATCCAGCTCGACTCCGACAACGCCGAAGTCGCCAAGGATCTCGCCCAGCAAGTCGCCGCCATGCGCCCGCTGTACGTGACCCGCGAGGACGTCCCCGCCGACGTGGTGGAGAAGGAGCGGCGGATCGCCGAGCAGATCACCCGCGACGAAGGCAAGCCCGAGCAGGCCATCGGCAAGATCGTCGAGGGCCGGCTGGGCGCCTACTTCAAGGACGTCGTGCTGGTCGAGCAGGCCTTCGTGAAGGAGCAGAAGACCACGATCAAGCAGGTCCTCGCGCAGCACGGCCTCGCCGTGACCGCCTTCGCCAGGTTCCAGGTCGGCCAGGCCTAACGCATATGCCGGAATCCGGACTCGCGGGAGTGCTGCATCCGAGCTGGCATCGGGTGGTGCTGAAGCTGTCCGGCGGGCTGTTCGCGGGCAATGAGCCCCTGGGCATCTCGCCGGACGTGGTAGCCCACCTCGCCGCCGAGATCATCGCCGCGGTGAAGGACGGCGTCCAGGTCGCCGCGGTGGTGGGCGGCGGCAACATGTTCCGCGGCGCGGCCCTGGCCGAGCGAGGCATCGACCGGGCCCGCGCCGACTACATGGGCATGCTCAGCACGGTCATCAACTGCCTGGCCCTGCAGGACGTGCTGGAGAAGGACGGCGTGGACACCCGGGTCCAGACCGCCATCACCATGGGCCAGGTGGCCGAGGCCTACATCCCGCGCCGGGCCATCAGGCACCTGGAAAAGGGCCGGGTGGTGATCTTCGGGGCCGGTCTTGGCGCGCCGTATTTCTCCACCGACACCGCGGCCGCCCAGCGGGCCCTGGAGATCGGCGCCGACGCGGTACTCAAGGGCACCAAGGTCGACGGCGTCTACGACGCCGACCCGCACACCAACCCGGACGCGGTGCGCTTCGACCGCCTGGACTACGCCACCTACCTCAGCCGCGGGCTGAAGGTGATGGACACCACGGCGGTCAGCCTGTGCATGGATAACGGCATGCCGATCGTGGTGTTCGCCCTGATGGACGAGGGCAACGTGGTCCGGGCCATCCGCGGTGAGAAGGTGGGCACGCTGATCGCCCCGCCGGGTGACGATCTCCGCCGGCCAGGCGCCAGCGGCTAAGCTCCATAGGCACAGCGAGTAAAACGGAGCCGAATGATGATCGATGACACGCTCTTCGAAGCCGAGGAGAAGATGGACAAGGCCGTCACGGTCGCCAAGGAGGAGTTCGCCGTCATCCGGACCGGCCGGGCCCATCCGTCCATGTTCAGCAAGATCACGGTCGACTACTACGGCACCCAGACCCCGGTGAACCAGCTCGCTTCGTTCCACGTTCCCGAGCCGCGGATGGTGGTCATCCAGCCGTTCGACAAGAACTCGCTGGGCGCCATCGAGCGGGCCATCAGGAACAGCGACCTGAGCGTCAACCCGGCCAACGACGGCGCCATCATCAGGATCGTGCTGCCCGAGCTGACCGAGGAGCGCCGCCGCGAGTACATCAAGACCGCCCGGCACAAGGCCGAGGACGGCCGCGTCGCGATCAGGAACATCAGGCGGCACGCCAAGGACACGCTGGGCAAGATGATGAGGAACGGCGACGCGCCAGAAGACGACGTGCGCCGGGCCGAGCGCGAACTCGACGAGCTCACCCACACCTACGAAGCGCAGGTGGATGAGCTGCTCAAACACAAGGAATCCGAGCTCCTCGAGGTCTAATTGGACAGTGCGCCGACCGGCACCGAGCCAGCCGAGCCCACGGAGCCCCCCGAGCCAGCGGAGCCCCCGAGCCCACGGAGCCCGCCGAGCTCACGAAGCCCGCCGAGCTCACGAAGCCCGCGGAGCTTAAGGAGCCCGAGGCAGCCACCGAACAAAGGCGGCCGGCCGGGCGCACCGGACGTAACCTGCCCGTCGCCATCGGCGTGGGCGCGGGCCTGGGCGGCCTGGTCGTGCTCACGCTGCTCACGGTCAAGGCCACCTTCCTGCTCTACGTCGGCATCGCCTTGGCCCTGGCCCTGACCGAACTAGCCTCGGCCCTCGCCAAGCGCGACATCAACATCCCGGTCATCCCGGTCGCGGCCGGCGGCGCGGCGGTCCTGACCTGCACGTACTGGCTGGGCTCCCGGCCCGCCCTGGCCGCGCTGGCCCTGAGCGTGGTCGTCATCTTCGCCTGGCGGCTCTCTGCTCCGCTCGCTTCCGGGGCGCTGTGGATGCGCTCGCTTCCCTCGTCGCTCGCTTCGCTCGCTGCTGCGTCCAGACAGCGCAGCGCCCCTCCAGCTCGCTCGGCCGGCGGCACCACCGGCTACGTCAAGGACGTAACGGCCGGGGTGTTCGCCCTGGCCTACATCCCGTTCCTGGCCTCGTTCGTGGCCTACATGCTGGCGCCCGCCGACGGCCCGCGCCGGGTGCTGACCTTCGTCATCCTCACCATCGCCAGCGACATCGGCGGCTACTTCGCCGGGATCGCTCTCGGCCGCCACAAGATGGCCCCGCTCATCAGCCCGAAGAAGACCTGGGAGGGCTTCGCCGGCTCGACCCTGGCCTGCCTGGCCGCCGGGGCGCTCTGCCTGGACTTCCTGCTGCACGCCCACGTCTGGCAGGGCCTGCTCACCGGCGCCGCCGCCGTGCTCGCCGCCACCGTCGGCGACCTGGTGGAATCCATGATCAAGCGGGACCTCGACATCAAGGACATGGGCACCCTGCTGCCCGGCCACGGCGGCGTCCTGGAACGCCTCGATTCCCTGCTGGTGTGCGCCCCCGTGATCTGGCTCCTGCTCTACCTGTTCGTCCCGGCCCACTAGGGCCGACGACCTGAGGCCAACGACCCGAGGGCCAACGACTCGAGGGCCAACGACCTAAGGCCCGACGACCTAAGGCCCGACGACCCAGCTGCGGCGCTCGGCGGCCAGCCGGCTGATCAGGCTGGCCGAGCCCCGTTCCTTGGCCAGCTGCCGGTCCCGTTCGGAGATCGGCACGATCCACAGCCAGCGGACCGGGTCCCCGCCGAAGGTGAAGCCGGACAGGTCCGGCGGCTCGGGCCCGGCCAGCTGGCCGGGCGCGTCAAGCAGCAGCACCGCCTCCGAGCCGCCACCGAGCGGGAACGTGGACGGCTCGTGGTACCAGCGCACGCTGTGCCCGGGGCCGAACCAGGTCACGGCGTGCCACGGGTAGGTGGCCAGCCACAGGAACACCCGGGCCGCCTGCGCGCTGGGCAGCGTGGTGGCCAGCGCCAGCTCGATCCGGGCGTAGCCGCTCGGGTCGTCGAGCACCTGCTCCACCACCGGCATCCGCTGGCTGCTCATGCCCACCGTGGACAGCACCGTGTAGGGCCGGCCCGGGGTCGGCGGCCGTTCGGTCACCCCGGTCAGCGGCTGCTTGCCGGCCGAGGCGTCCCAGTAGTGCCCGCCCGGGCCGAGCCTGGGCAGCAGGTGGCCGAGCAGCCCCTGCTGGAACTGGCTCCAGCCGTTACCCGACTGGCGCCACCGCCAGTAGGCCCGGGAGCGTTCCAGCCGGGGCGCGAGCCCCTCCATGGCGTCGTCCAGCGACCAGCCGAACGGCGTCTGCCCGATCGCGTCGCTGCTGTAGCCGGGCATGCCGCGCTCGGAGTCGGACCAGCCGGCGATCACCGCCACCGGCCGCCCGTGCTCCAGGATGGCCACCCCGTCGCCCTCCTCGAACCACAGCGCCTCCAGCGACCCCGCCTGCAGCGGCGGCCGCCCGCCGGGATGCTTGGTCCGCGCTGTGGGCATCAGCGGCGCCCGCCCGGCGTCCAGCCGGACCTGGTCGGTGGCGGGCGGCGCGGGCCGGTGGTTGGCGATCCAGGTCGCCGAGATCGCGGCGCTGTCGTCGTGCAGGTAAGCGGCCGTGACCTGCCCGTCGTACTCCACCGTGACCTTACGGCTCCCGTACGGGCTGAAGCTCTCCAGCAGTGTGACCGGTCCCTCCGGATACGACATGGCCATGAACGAAATGTACTGACTTAACCGCACAGCTGAAACCCTGCCCGTGCCGCTCACGCTGGCCGGCCGGCCTAGGCGGCCGATCCTCCGTCCTATCCTGGTGGGGCCCGAATCTTTTGACCGAACGGAGCTCGGTGTCAGCCCTCAGTCCCCCCGCCCGTGATCCCGGGGTTGCCGCGGACCGGGCCGTGCCGCTCACGCTGGCCGGACGGCGCGGGCGGCCGCCTCGCCACCTGGCCGACCTGGACCTGGCCGGGCGGCGGGCCGCGGTGACCGAGCTCGGCGAGCCAGCCTTCCGCGCCACCCAGCTGTCCCGGCACTTCTTCGGCCGGTACACCCAGCAGACCGACGAGATGAGCGACGTGCCGCGGGCCTCCCGGGCCGCGCTGGCCGGCGCCCTGCTGCCCCGGCTGCTGACCGCCGAACGCGAGCTTGTCTGTGACGGCGGGACCACGCGCAAGACGCTGTGGCGCGGCTTCGACGGGGCGCTGGTCGAGTCGGTGCTGATGCGCTATCCGGACCGGGTCACGATGTGCGTGTCCTCGCAGGCCGGCTGCGGGATGGCCTGCCCGTTCTGCGCCACCGGCCAGGCCGGCCTGACCCGCAACCTGTCCACCGCGGAAATCGTGGCCCAGGTGGTGGCCGGCGCCCGGCTGCTGGCCGACGGCGAAGTGCCCGGCGGCGTAGCCCGAGTATCCAACGTCGTGTTCATGGGCATGGGAGAGCCGCTGGCCAACTACGCCAGCGTGGTGGCCGCGGTCCGGCGGCTGACCGAGCCGGTGCCGTCCGGCCTGGGCATCTCCCAGCGCTCGGTCACCGTCTCCACCGTGGGCCTGGTCCCCGCCATCGGCAAGCTGGCCGCCGAGGACCTGTCGGTCACGCTCGCGGTGTCCCTGCACGCTCCGGACGACGAACTGCGCGACACCCTGGTCCCGGTCAACCGCCGCTGGCAGGTGGCCGAGGTGCTGAACTCCGCGTGGAACTACGCCGCGGTCACCGGCCGCCGGGTCTCGATCGAATACGCACTGATCAAGGACATCAACGACCAGGCCTGGCGCGCCGACCTGCTGGGCTCGCTGCTGGCCGGGCACCTGGCCCACGTCAACCTGATCCCGCTGAACCCCACGCCGGGCTCCAAGTGGACCGCGTCCCGGCCGGCCGACCAGCGCGAGTTCGTCCGCCGGCTGGAGGCCCACGGCGTCCCGGTCACCGTCCGCGACACCCGCGGCCGGGAGATCGACGGCGCCTGCGGTCAGCTGGCCGCATCAGTCAGCCCTTCGGCCCCGCCTTCCGCCGCGGGCCAGCCCTCGTGACCGTGCCCTCGTGACCCAGATCCTGGGCCGCCCGTCTTGGCGGCTACTGCGCTGGCGGCTGGTGCACTGGGGCTGGCAGGCAGTGCAGCAGGCCGGGATGACCACCGCGGACACGCCCGCCGGCCAGCGGTTCGCCGCGTTCGGTGCCGGGTCGATGGTGGTCTTCCCGCCCGGGACGACCTTCGGCGAGCGCTGGATCACGGTCGGCGCGGACACGCTCATCGGCTCCCTGGTCACCCTGTCGGCGGGCCTGGTGCCCGGCCAGGACCTGGGCCCGGTCCCGGTGCTGCGCATCGGCGACCGCTGCGTGATCGGCCGCGGCAGCCACATCGTGGCCCACCACTCACTGGTCATCGGCGACGACGTGTTCACCGGCCCGTACGTCTACATCACCGACCAGAACCACGGCTACGCCGACCCGGAAATCCCGATTGGCCGGCAGTGGCCGACGAATGCGGCGGTCCGCATCGGCTCCGGCAGCTGGCTGGGCGCCGGGGCGGTGGTGCTGCCCGGCACCTGCATCGGCCGCAACGTGGTGGTCGCGGCCGGCTCGGTGGTCCGCGGCACGGTCCCGGACCGGTGCGTGGTGGCGGGCGTCCCGGCCCGGGTCGTCAGGCAGTACGTCCCTGGCGACGGCTGGCTGCGGTCAGCAGGCGTCGCCCAGCGCCTGGAGGGCGTCGCGCAGGCGGCCGACCCGCCCGGCTAGCTGAGCCGCCGTCTGCGCCGCCTCCGCGTCCTTGATCACCGCGGGCAGCCGCAGCAGCAAGGCCACCGTCTCCTCCACCGCCCCCAGTCCGGAAGCCAGCTGCTCGAGCCTGGACCGTTCGGCCGTCTGCTCTTCGCGCTGGAGGTGCAGGTCGACGAAGACCGACACCTTGGACTTGAGCACCCAGGGATCGAACGGCTTGGCCAGGTAGTCCACCGCGCCCGCCGAATAGCCGCGGAAGGCCTGCTCGGGCTGGGAGATGGCGGCGGTCAGGAAGATGATCGGCACGTCCCGGCCCCGGGCCTGCCGCTTGATCTGCGCGGCGGTCTCGAAGCCGTCCATGCCCGGCATCATGATGTCCAGCAGCACGACCGCGTACTCGTCGGCCAGCACCGCCTTGACCGCCTGCTCACCGGTCCGCACCGAGACCAGGATCTGGTCCAGTGGCGCCAGGATCTCCTCGAGCGCGAACAGGTTCTCGGGCCGGTCGTCCACCAGCAGGATCCGGGCCCGCCGCGACACCTGGCTCACTTCCCTCTCGCTACCCGCAGGTCTAGCTCGCCCCCGGCTAGCTTGTTTTCATAATCTCACGTTCTGTTGCCCCCGCCGCTATCCGGTCAGCAGTAATTTCGCCCGCTTGTACAGCCAACCGCCGGGCTCGGCCGGCGACCCCGATCCCGTCTGGTCCCGCCAGCGTGCGCGGTCAGCTCTTCGGCGCGGCCCGCTTGTCCTGCATCTTCGGGCTGAACACCTCACCGCGCAACGCCCGCTCCACCAGCCCCACCGCCCGGTCGGTAGCGGCCAGCCTGGCGCCCTCCTTACGGTAGGCGGCCAGCACGGTGTCGATCGCGTGCGGCGGCAGCGCCCCGGCCAGTTCGGTCCGCGCCGTGCGGTACCCCTGCCGCGCGCCCTCGACGCAGGCCTTCGTGTGATACCTGGCCATGGTGGCCAGCGCCACCGGATACCGGCGCAGCACCCCGTGCAGCCGGTAGTCGGGCGGCACCACGTCAAGCAGCCAGGTGACCGCGGTGGACTCGAACTCCTCGCTGTCCGGCGGATGCACCCCGGCCGGCCACCCTGGCGGTGTATACGCGCCCATCCTGACAGCTTACCCTATATCGAACGAACATTCTACACTAGGCTGTACGCTAAGCCCATACTGCTTGCAGTTTGCTACCGCCAGGCACTACGGTCTCGGCAAGCGGTTGCAAACCACAAGCGGAAGGAGCCGCCGGTGCTGAGGCAGGTCGCGGCGGGTGTCCTGATCCACGAGAGCGAGTTCTGCCAGAGCAACGCCGTTGTCGTGCACGGCCGGGCTGGCGTGCTGCTCATCGACCCCGGGGTGCTCGGCTACGAAATGACCGCCCTCGCGGACGACCTTCGCGAGTTGGGCCGGCCTGTTGTGGCCGGGTTTTCCACGCATCCGCATTGGGATCACCTGCTCTGGCACGCCCGGCTCGGCGCGGCGCCCCGTTACGGGACGGCCCGCTGCGCGGCCACCGTCCGGGACCGGCTGCCGGACGCGGGGGCAAAGGCCCGCATCGCCGCCGAGCTGATACCGCCGGACATCGCCGAGCAGGTACCGCTGGACCTGCTCGGCCTCATTACCGGCCTGCCCGCCGGGACGGCACAGATTCCCTGGGATGGCCCTCAAGTCCGGATTGTCGAGCATCAAGCGCATGCCCCGGGCCATGCGGCGCTGCTGATTGAGGAACGCGGGGTTCTCGTCGCCGGCGACATGCTTTCTGATGTCCTGATTCCGCTGCTCGACTTGAACGGCACCGCTGACCCGATCGAGGACTACCTCGCCGCGCTGCGGCTGCTCGAGGGCGTGGCGGGCGAGGTCGATCTCCTCGTCCCCGGCCACGGGTCCATCGGCGGAGCCGATCAGGTACCCGCCCGGATCGACCAGGATCGGGCGTACGTGCACGCCTTGCGTGCGGCCCATGTTCCCAGCGACCCGCGGCTCGGCCCATCGGCCCAGGACGGCTGGGACTGGGTGGCCGGCGTGCACGCACGGCAACTCCAGCGCCTGGCCCGACGAAGCGAGCGCGACGGGACGCCCGGCTAGCCATCGGTGCGGCCTTCGCTACCGGGTGCTGACGGTCGACGCGAGCAACGGCTAGCGCCTCAGGCTCTTAACTTGTCCCACGGGTTCCCGGCCGCCGGGTCCTTGCCGAACACCTTCTTCTGCAGCGCGTGCGCCGTCACCGAGGTCCCGCACACCGCCGGGGGCAGCTGGTCGTTGGACGCCGCCCACTGGGTCCACTCGGTCAGGTCCTTGCCTGCCACGGTGATGCCGCCGTTGACCCTGTACCAGGTGTTGAACTTGATGACCGAGGCCGGCGTGATGACGATGTCCGCGCCACGGAGCCAGGACGGCGGGCCCGAGAAGACCGAGTCCGTCTGCCCCAGCGTCCCCTGGTCGAGCATGCACTGCACCAGCAGGGCGGGCGCATCGGAGGCCCGGTACTGCGCGGCGCTGCTGCTGGTCGGCGACGGTATGGGCGTCGCCGTTGAACACGCGGCCACCGCACAGGCGAGCAGGATCCCGCCCGGCGCCCACCTCCACCTCATATGGCTCCCCTTGCCGTGCTCAGCTCCTACTTACGGTGACGGCCCACGGCGCGATCCGGTTCGGGGCGAAAGACGCGGTTAGTCTAGCCGTCACCCTCCGGCCAGCTCCGCAACCAAAGCCCCCGCCGACGTCGTTTCCCCGGAAATGTCAGAGGGGGCTGTTAGTGTCGAACAAGAAGACGATAGAAGACCATTGCGGCTGGAAAGAACCCGTACGCGGACGGTCCCGGAGGGAGGAGGTGAGCACCCGGTGAAACGCTGTGCCGCTCCGGCCAGTGCCCGTGAGGCGCTGGAGCTGATCCGCACCGGGTACGGGTTCCTGGCTGCCGCTGATCCGGCCGTGATGGCGACCGCGGCGCAGGCGTCGTGCCTGCTGGCGCTGGAGCAGGCCGACGCGATGAGCACGGCGGTCCGGGCCAGGGTCCTGGGCGCGTTCACTGCCAGCGGCGGCTGCGCCGAGGACGCGGACTACAGCCCGGCGGCGTGGCTGATGCACCGGACGAGGATCACCAGGGCGGCGGCCCGGTTCCACCGGGCCTGGGCCCGGCGGGCGGCGGCGCATCCGCAGGTGGCCGCGGCGCTGGCCGAGGGGTACGTGCTGTCGGAGTCGTATGCCCGGGCTATCTGCGGGTGGACCGACCAGCTGCCCGAGGACTGCCGGGCGGCCGCCGATGAGATCCTGGTCACCGGCGCCCGGGCCGGGATGGACCTGCCGGACCTGGCGGAGCTGGCCGCGGAGATGCACGCCCGGTCCGCCCCGCCCGATGATGATCCCGGCGGGTTCGACGACCGGTCCGTCACGCTGGCCACTACCTTCCAGGGCGCCGGGGTCATGGCCGGGGACCTGACCCCGGAATGCGCCGCCGTGGTCACCGCGGTGCTGGATGCGCTGTCGGCCCCGGCGGACAGCGACGATGACCGGACCCATGTGCAGCGGTACCACGACGCGCTGGCCGAGGCGATGCGCAGGCTGCTGGCGGCCGGGCTGCTGCCGGAGCGGGCCGGGCAGCCGGTCAAGGCGGTGATGCACGTGTCGCTGGGCGGAGTTGCGGGGGTGGGACGGGGACTCGCTGCTGGAAGGCGAATGGGCGGGCGGGGTGCAGGCCCGGTGGGCCGCCCACCGGGCTAGCGCCGCAGTCGGCGGCAGCGACGGCGGCGCGTGGCTGACCGGCGACGCCGCCCGCGCGATGACGTGTGACGCGCGGATGGCCACGTTCGTGGACGGGGACGTGGATCTGGGTGCGCTGGAGGACCTGGTCCGGCTGTGCGCCAGCCTGGACCGCCTGGACCACCTGCACCGCCCCCAGGGTCCCTGCCAGCCGCTCGCCTCATCGGCGGGGCCAGGCCAGCCCGTGCCAGGCCAGCCGGGGCCAGGCCAGCCGGGGCCAGGCCAGCCGGGGCCGCCGGCCGGGCTGGTCCCGGCCGGGCTGCTGTCCCGGCAGGCGCTGCAGCAGGCGATCATCGGCAAGGCCGTCGACCTGGTCTCCGGGCCGGGCGGGCTGGCGTCGTTCCTGCGGACCCGGGAACTCGGCGCCCCGCTGGCCGGGCCGAGCCTGCCGCTGGATATCGGGTTCAGCGACACCATCCCGGCCGCCATCCGCAACGCGGTGATCTGGCGGGACAAGCACTGCCGGTGGGCCGGCGGCTGCAATCAGCCCGCGGCGGCCTGCGAGGTGCACCACACCAAGCACAAAGCGAACGGCGGCAAGACCAGCACCAAGGACTGCGTCCTGCTCTGTACGTATCACCATCAGGTCATGATCCACCGGCTGGGCTGGACCCTGGTGCTGAACCCCGATGGCACCACCACCGCCTGGAACAAGAACCGCACCAAGACCCTGCACAGCCACAGCCCCCCAGCCCGCGCCGGGTAAGGCGCCCGGGCCGGCCATCCGCGACAAGTGCCTCTGTGGAACTGCTGCTCGACCACCGGGCCTCCGCAGCGGTCCTGCAGGCCCAGCAGCAGGGCCTGCCCGGCATCTACCAGGCGGCGCTCCATCCGGCCGCCGACGACCTGTTCGGCCAGCTCAAAGCCGATATGGCCTGTGTCGGGGGGAAGCCATGGCCGCGGCACGAGGCCTGCTGGCGGCGGGTTAGCGCGGCGCCCGCCTGGCCCTGGCCCGAAGTCACGAATCAAGCTTGTCGGCAACTTTTCAGCTATTTTCTTACAACCTTTAAGGCACCTGGCCGGTCTAACAGCGGGTTCCAGAGCACCGCCGCACGGGAAGTGTGACAGATGAGCGCGCCAGTTTACGTGCCGAACGTTTTCGGACAATTGTTGCGCAGCCACCGGCAGACCGCCGGGCTGACCCTAGAAGGCCTGGCCGAACGGTCCGGGCTGACCGCCCGCGCGGTCAGCGATATCGAGCGGGGCCGGACCACCCGGCCGTACCCGCGCTCGATGCGCCAGCTGGCCGACGCACTCAGGCTGACCGGGGCCGCGCGAGACGAATTCTTGACCGCGCCCGGCGGGATCGGGCTCCAGTAGGGCCCGGGCCGGCCGTCTAGGCGGGTTCGAGCAGCCGCAGGGCATGCGCCTTGGCGGCGGCCTCGCCGCGGCTGGCCGCGCCCAGCTTGCCCAAGATGTTGGACACGTGGACGCTGGCCGTCTTGGGCGAGATGAACAGCTCCGCGGCGATCTCCCGGTTGCTGCGCCCGGCCGCGACCAGCCGCAGCACGTCAAGCTCCCGCCCGGTCAGGCCGTAGCCGGCGGAACCTTCCGGGCCGCCTGCGCCCAGCGAGATCCTGGCCCGCCGGGCCAGGATCGCGATCTCCTCGCTGAGCGGCGCGGCGCCGAGCTGGCCGGCCAGCTCGGCGGCCTGCCGCAGCCGGTCTGCCGCGGCGTCCCGGTCGCCGTCACCGATCGCGGCCTCGGCCGCATGCAGCAAGGTCTGGGCCTGCGGATAGGGCTCGCTCACGGCCGCCCACGCGGCGGCCGCCTCGTCCCAGGCGGCCAGCAGCTCAGCGCCCCGGGCACCCAGGACACTAGCCGCCTGCGCGTCGGTGGCGACGAAGGTCAGCCAGCTGGCTCGCTGCGCCGGGCCGAACATCTCCAGCTTCTCCGCGAGCGTCCGCAGCCGGTCAGCCAGGACGGCCACGTCGTCCCGCAGGCGCTCGTCCTGCGCGGCCGCGGCCTGCCGGGCCGCGGCCAGGCCGGCGCCCGCGGCGGCCACCAGCAGGGGCCAGGCGTAGCGCGGGCTGTCCAGTACGTAGTCGTCGATCACCCGGGTGGCGGTGCCGACCGCGGCCGCGGCCCCGGCCGTGCTGAGCTGCAGCTCGATCTGCGCCGCGCCCAGGGGCAGGTGGTGCTGGTCCTCGCGCGGCGAGCTGCGCAGGAACCCGGCCGAGACTGATAGCGCCTCGGTGGCCACCTCGGTCTGGCCCCGGGCCAGCGCGATCCGGGCCTTCATGTTCTCCATGGTGGCCCGGTGCAGCGGCAGCGCGGTGAGCTGGAAGTCGCGCGCGGCGTCGGCCAGGGACAGGGCCTCGTCCCACCGGCCCAGCGCCACCAGCGGCTCGACCTGGTTGACCGTGAGCAGGCTGCGCGACGCGCGCGCCAGGTAGCGCACGTCCTGGTGGCTGAGCCCGCTGCGGGCCGCCGCCACGGCCAGTTCGTGCTCGCCCGCGCCCTCGAGCAGGTGGGACTCGTTGATCGCCGCCTTCGTCACCTGGTCGTAGGCGCCGGCGCGCTCGGCCATGTCGCGCGCCTGCTTGATCAGGCCGATCGGATCGCTGCCCGGGCCGCCCTCCTGGCCCACGCCCGCCTGGAACATGGCCAGAGTCAGCAAGGCGTCTGCTTCCTTGGCTTCGTCGCCGAGCTGGCGGGCCAGGACTAGGGCCTCCTCGGCGTAGGAGCTCTCGGTGGGGACGTGCGGTACGCAGCGCGCCGCGGACAGCAGGACCGAGATCCGGGCGGCGGCCGCGTCGGCCGGCACGGTCTGCAGGGCGGCGGAGAAGTCATCGGCATAGTCCTTGCGACCCAGATGCTTCTTGAAGTGGCCGCGCGTTTCCAGCAGCCGCCCCACCCGGACCGGCTCGGCCGCCGGGTCAAGCTCCTTCAGGGCCGAGGTGGCCAGCGCGATCCCGCGCTCGAACTCCCCGGCCTCGTTCGCCGCGCTGGTCGCCTCTTCCAGGATCCGGGCATGATCGGCGCTGATCCGGTCGGCCGCGTCCGGCACCTGATCCCACAACTCGAGCACCCGGGCCAGCAGCGACAGCCGCTCGGCTGGTCCGACGGCCCGGCCGGCCTGGGCCGCGGCCTGCCAGGCACCGATCAGCGCCCAGACCGTGTCGTGGGCCGAATGCCAGTGGTGCGCCATCTCGATCGCGGCCCGGCCCGGCGGCACCAGCGAGGGGTCGGCGTCGATCGCGTCCGCGAACCGGCTGTGCAGCCGGCCGTGCTCGCCGGGCAGCAGGTCTTCGTGGATGGCCTCGCGGATCAGCTCGTGCCGGAACGAGTAGCCGTCGCCGTGGGCCCGCAGCACGTTAGCGGTCACGGCGGGCCGCAGCGCGCTGGTCAGCGCGGCGTCGTCCAGGCCGGTCACGGCGGCCAGCAGCGCGTGCCCGACCGTCTGGCCGCCCGCGGAGGTCATCCGCAGCACTTCCTGGGTGTCCTCGGGCAGCCGTCGCACCGCCTCGAGCAGCAGGTCACGCAGCGACTCGGGCAGCTCGGGGCTCAGCTCGCCGTCGCAGCACAGCAGCGCCTCCACGAACAGCGGGTTGCCCTCGCTGCGGCGGTACAGCGCGTCGGCCAGCTCGTCCGCCGCCGCCCGGCCGAGGATGCGGATTACCAGCTCGCCGGTGTCGTGCCTGGTCAGCCGGGGCAGCTCCATCCGCTCTACCCAGTCGATCCGGTCCAGCGTGGCCAGCAGCGGACGCAGCGGATGGGTGCGGTGCAGGTCGTCGGACCGGTAGGTGACGATGATCAGCAGCCCGCTGATGGACCGCTGGTTGCCGATCAGGAAGGTCAGCAGGTCCCGGCTGGACCGGTCGGCCCACTGCGCGTCCTCGATCACCAGCACCAGCGGGGCGTGCCGGGCCAGCTGCTCCAGGGCGGTGAGGACCTCCTCGAACAGCCGGGCCCGCGCCTCGCCCGGATCGCCGCCGGTGTCGGGTTCCCCCAGCTCGGGCAGCAGCCGGGCCAGCCCCCGCGTGGTCCGGCCGGGCAGCATCGAGGCGACCGCGTCCGCGCCCAGCTCGTGGACCAGATCGCGGAGCACGGCGGTAAACGGCGCGAACGGCAGCCCGTCGGTGCCCAGCTGCAGGCAGCCGCCGGTCAGCACCCGGGCGCCCGCCGCGGCCGCCACCTGGCCGAACTCGCCGACCAGCCGCGACTTGCCGACGCCCGCCTCGCCGCCGAGCAGCACAGCAGAAGGGCCGCCCTGGCGCACGCTCTCGAACGCGGCACCCAGGGCGGCCATCTGCTCGTCCCGCCCGACCAGGACGGGGCTTGCTGCTCGCCCGCTCATCTCTACTATCAGCAAACCACGCGGGTCTGACATTTCCGCGAGCCCGAAGACAGGGTCAGCGCCGGGCGATGGTGAAGCGGACATGGCTGTCTCAGGCGGCGTGACGCTGGCTCGGCACCCGCTCCGGACGGCTGTCCGGCACGATGTCGGTCCGGAACGAGCCGTCCACGTAGTCCGGGACGGCCGGGATGACGAGCTTCCCGGCCTCGGCCGCGCCCCCGTGCCGGTTGGCGCGCCGCGCCCGGATCGCCGACCTGGCCAGCGCGGCCTGCTCGGCCCGGATCCGCATCTCGCGGCCGCGCATCGAGGTCAGTTCGCGCAGAATCTCGGGATGCATGGTTCCTCCTGGTCCCCGAGGAGAACCTGTCTGGTTCCCCACATCCTCAAGGTTCGCCGTAAGGCCCCACCCCCGGCATCGGACGAATTCCTTATCTTCAGGCCCGCCTGAGGCTTAGCTGTCTGCTCCCCGCGTCCCGCCCGGCCTAAGCCGTCTTAGCCCAGGTCAGAGCAATTTTATGCCGAACGGTCCGTGGTGCTCGCGGCCCAGCTGGCCACCAGCGGCCCGGTCAGCTCAGCCGCCGCGCCCCCCACGCCATCCGGGTCACTACACTGGAAGGAGCCGCCCGATCGGGTGACGCATCCTAAACGCCAAACGAACGAGACTCACGCATGCCCGCCCCGCATCAGCAAGCACTGCATCAGCCCGACGCCCCGTCGGCCATCCTGGCTACCCGCGACGACCTGCGCAACGTGGCCATCGTCGCGCACGTCGACCACGGCAAGACCACGCTGGTCGACGCGATGCTGTGGCAGTCGGGCGCGTTCCGCGCCAACGCGAACGTGGCCGACCGGGTGCTCGACTCCGGCGACCTGGAGCGGGAAAAGGGCATCACGATCCTGGCCAAGAACACCGCGGTGCGGCACGGCGGGCTGACCATCAACATCATCGACACGCCCGGCCACGCCGACTTCGGCGGCGAGGTGGAGCGCGGGCTGTCCATGGTCGACGGGGTGCTGCTGCTGGTGGACGCCAGCGAGGGGCCGCTGCCGCAGACCAGGTTCGTGCTGCGCAAGACGCTGGCCGCCGGGCTGCCGGTCATCCTGGTCATCAACAAGGTGGACCGGCCCGACGCACGGATCGCCGAGGTGGTGGACGCCTGCTACGAGCTGTTCATCGACCTGGACGCCACCGAGGAGCAGATCGAGTTCCCGATCGTCTACGCCTCGGCCCGGGCCGGCCGGGCCTCGCTGAACCGCCCGGAAGACGGCCAGCTGCCGGACTCGCCGGACCTGGAGCCGCTGTTCGACGTGATCAAGGCCACCGTGCCGGCGCCCGCCTACGAGGTCGGCGCGCCGCTGCAGGCTCACGTGACCAACCTCGACGCCAGCTCCTACCTGGGCCGCATCGCGCTGTGCCGGATCCGCAACGGCACCATGTCCCGCGGCCAGCAGGCCGCCTGGTGCCGCCGGGACGGCTCGATCGAGAGGGTCAAGGTCTCCGAGATGTACCTGACCGACGCGCTGGAGCGGGTGCAGGCCGACTCCGCCGGGCCCGGGGACATCGTGGCCATCGCCGGCATCCCGGAGATCATGATCGGGGAGACCCTGGCGGATGTGGACGACCCGCGCCCGCTGCCCCTGATCACCGTGGACGAGCCGGCCATCTCGATGACGATCGGCATCAACACCTCGCCGCTGGCCGGCCAGCGGGCGGGGGCCAAGGTCACCGCCCGGCTGGTACGGGACCGGCTGGGCCGCGAGCTGGTCGGCAACGTGTCGCTGGACGTGCTGCCCACCGAACGGCCCGACACCTGGGAGGTCCGCGGCCGGGGCGAGCTCGCGCTGGCCGTGCTGGTGGAAACCATGCGGCGGGAGGGGTACGAGCTGACCGTGGGCCGGCCCGCCGCCGTGACCAAGGACGTGGACGGGGCCGTCTTCGAGCCGGTGGAGCGGCTGAGCGTGGACGTGCCCGAGGAGTACGTGGGCACGGTCACCTCACTGATAGCGGTGCGGCGCGGCCGGATGGAGTCGATGACCAACCACGGCACCGGCTGGGTCAGGCTCGAGTTCGTGGTCCCCGCCCGGGGCCTGATCGGCTTCCGGACCCAGTTCCTGACCGAGACCCGCGGCACCGGCATCGCGCACCACGTCTTCGACGGCTACGAGCCGTGGACCGGTGCCATGCGCGGCCGGGCCACCGGCTCGCTGGTCGCCGACCGGTCCGGCACCGCCGCCGCCTACGCCATGTTCAACCTGCAAGAACGCGGGTCGCTGTTCGTCACCCCCGGCACCGAGGTGTACGAGGGCATGATCGTGGGCGAGAACTCCAGGCTCGACGACATGGACGTCAACATCACCCGCGAGCGCAAGGTCACCAACGTGCGCCAGTCGGCCGGGGAGGAGCTCGAGCGGCTCGTCCCGCCGCGGCTGCTCAGCCTGGAGCAGGCCCTGGAGTTCTGCGCCGACGACGAGTGCGTCGAGGTCACCGCCACAGCCGTCCGCCTGCGCAAGACCGTCCTGGAAGCCAAGGAACGCTTCCGCACCCGCGCCCGCGCCTCCCGCGCCACCTGAGGAGCCGGTTTCCCTTTTCGTGGATAGAAACTGCCCCCGGCGGTAGGTAACCATCTACGTTGATGTGCGGCCCGCTGGACCAGCGCGAAACTAGGATACGTCGTCCAGGGAAGTTCTACGAACTCTTGACGTTTCGCTAGCAAGATGTAGTCTTTAATCAGGTGGCCGGATCGGCCGGCAGGAGGACGCGCCCATGAGCAGCGAGGACCAGCCGTTCGTGGAGTTCCGCGTCGATCCCGAGCGCTACCGGCACTGGCGGGTCGGCTTCGACGGGCCGGTGGCCACGGTGACGATGGACGTGGACGAGGCCGGCGGCCTGGTGCCGGGGTACGAGCTCAAGCTCAACTCCTACGACCTGGGCGTGGACATCGAGCTGTACGACATCACCCAGCGGCTGCGGTTCGAGCACCCCGAGGTGGCCGCGGTGGTGATGACCAGCG
Organism: uncultured Actinomycetes bacterium; assembly: GCA_963767565.1. Classification (GTDB taxonomy): domain Bacteria; phylum Actinomycetota; class Actinomycetes; order Streptosporangiales; family Streptosporangiaceae; genus Palsa-504. The sequence continues at coordinate 543,261 of CAVYEG010000001.1, forward strand.
GCAAGGACAAGATCTTCTGCGCCGGGGCCAACATCCGCATGCTGGCCGCCTCGCCGCACGGGTGGAAGGTCAACTTCTGCAAGTTCACCAACGAGACCCGCAACGGCATCGAGGACGCCACCGCCAGCTCGGGCCAGGTCTGGATCGCGGCGCTGAACGGCACCGCCTCGGGCGGCGGCTACGAGCTGGCCCTGGCCTGCGAGCACATCATGCTGGTGGACGACCGCTCCTCCTCGGTGTCGCTGCCCGAGCTGCCGCTGCTCGGCGTGCTGCCCGGCACCGGCGGGCTGACCCGGGTGGTGGACAAGCGGCACGTGCGCCGCGACCTGGCCGACTACTTCTCCACCCGGCCGGAGGGGCTGAGCGGGAAGAAGGCCGCCGCCTGGCGGCTGGTGGACGAGGCCGTGCCCCGGCCCGCCTGGGAGCAGACCGTGGCCGAGCGGGCCCGCGAGGTGGCCGCCGCGTCGCACCGGAGCCAGGGCCCCAGCGCAGGCCAGGGTCCCAGCGCAGGCCAGAGCCCCAGCGCAGGCATCAGCCTGACCCCGCTGGCCAAGGACCGGTCAGCAGACCAGATCTCCTACCGGTACGTCGGGGCCAGGCTCGACCGGGCCCGCGCCGCGGCCGAGATCACCGTCAAAGGGCCGGACGGCAATCCCCCGGAGGACGCCAGCGGGATCCACGAGCAGGGCCCGGACTTCTGGACCCTGGCCATGACCCGCGAGCTCGACGACCTGATCCTGGACCTGCGCACCAACGAGCCCGAGCTGGGCACCTGGGTGCTGCGCACCACGGGCCGCGCGGACGCCGTGCTGGCCTACGACGAGCTCCTGCTCACCAGCAAAGACGACTGGCTGGCCGCCGAGATCACGCACTACCTCAAGCGCACCCTCAAGCGGCTGGACGTGACCAGCCGCAGCCTGATCGCGCTGATCGAGCCGGGCAGCTGCTTCGCCGGCAGCCTGCTCGAGCTGGCTCTGGCCGCGGACCGGTCCTACCAGCTGGCCGGGGTGTTCGAGGACGAGGACCCGGACGCCGACCCGGCGGCGATCACCGTCGGGGCGATGAACCTCGGCCCGCTGCCCATGGGCAACGGCCTGACCCGGCTGCAGACCAGGTTCCTGGGCGACGACGACGCCCTGGCCGCGGCCGAGAAGAGCAGCAACGAGCCATTGCTCGCCGCGGACGCCCAGCAAAAGGGCCTGGTCACCTTCGCCCCCGACGACATCGACTGGGCCGACGAGGTGCGGATCGCGATCGAGGAGCGGGCCAGCTTCAGCCCGGACGCGCTGTCCGGGCTGGAGGCCAACTACCGGTTCGCCGGCCCGGAAACCCTGGAGACCAAGATCTTCGGCCGGCTGAGCGCCTGGCAGAACTGGATCTTCAACCGCCCCAACGCCTCGGGGCCGGACGGCGCGCTGCGCAAGTTCGGCACCGGGCAGCGAGCCGATTTCGACCGGAGGCGAGTGTAGGAACATGACCGCCGCTGATTACGACGAGAAGATCCCGAACAACGTCGACCTGCGCGAGGACCGGCGGCTGCAGCGAGCGCTGGAGTCCTGGCAGCCGAACTTCCTCGACTGGTGGGAGTCGATGGGCCCGACGCTGCCCACCCAGGACGTCTACCTGCGCACCGCGGTCAACGTGGGCCGGGAGGGCTGGGCCCACTTCGGGCACGTGCCCATGCGCGATTACCGGTGGGGCATCTTCCTGGCCGAGCGGGACTCCGGCCGCCAGATCGGGTTCGGCCAGCACCAGGGCGAGCCGCCCTGGCAGCAGGTGCCCGGCGAGTACCGCGCCGACCTGCAGCGGCTGATCGTGATCCAGGGCGACACCGAGCCGGCCAGCGTGGAGCAGCAGCGCAACCTGGGCGCCACCGCGCCCAGCCTGTACGACCTGCGCAACCTGTTCCAGGTCAACGTGGAGGAAGGCCGGCACCTGTGGGCCATGGTCTACCTGCTGCACGCCTACTTCGGCCGGGAGGGCCGGGAGGAAGCCGAGGAGCTGCTGCACCGCAACTCGGGCAGCGTGGACGCACCGCGGATCCTGGGCGCGTTCAACGAGGAGACCCCGGACTGGCTCAGCTTCTACATGTTCACCTATTTCACCGACCGGGACGGCAAGTACCAGCTCGGCACGCTGAAGGAAAGCGGCTTCGACCCGCTGAGCAGGACCTGCGAGTTCATGCTCAAGGAGGAGGCGCATCACATGATGGTGGGCACCACCGGCGTGGACCGGGTGGTGGAGCGGACCGCGCAGGTCATGGTGGAGAACGACACCGACGACGTGGCCGCCCTCGGCGCGATCCCGCTGCCGGTCATCCAGAAGTACCTGAACTTCCACTACAGCGTCAGCCTGGACCTGTTCGGCTCGGAGACCTCGACCAACGTGGCCAACTACTACACGGCCGGGATCAAGGGCCGCTGGCTGGAGGACCGCCGCCGGGACGACCACAAGCTCACCGACGACGGGATCATGGTGGAGGCGCTGACCCCCGAAGGCGAGATCGGCCAGACCGAGGTCTCCGCGCTGACCGGGCTGAACACCGACCTGCGCCGGGAGTACATCGCCGACTGCGCGGGCGGCGTCAAGCGGTGGAACCGGATCCTGGAGCAGGCCGGGCTGGCGCAGCGGCTCAAGCTCCCGCACATCGCGTTCAACCGCAAGGTCGGCGCGTTCTCCGGCATCGAGGCCAGCCCCGACGGCGAGAAGCTTTCGGCAGACGAATGGCAGCGGCGCCAGGGCCAGTGGCTGCCCACCGACACCGACAAGACCCACGTCCGCTCGCTGATGCGGCCGGTCTACGAGCGGGGCAAGATCGCGGCCTGGATCGCCCCGCCCCGGCAGGGCATCAACGGGCAGCCGTTCGACTACGACTACGTCCACCTCAGCTGAGCCGGAGCAGCTAGAAACCGGAGCACCCAGAAAATGACACCGCACTGGACCAAGGAGGACGCGCCCGTCTGGGACGCAGGCAAGCAGGCCGTCTTCGGCCCGGACGGGCTGGCCGCCACCGGCCTGGTGCCGCCCGCCGACGGCGCGCCGCTGGCCGATGAGTGGTGGCGGGTCACCGATGAGGGCGGCGCCGCGGTCGGCTACGGCTGGCTCGACTCGGAGTGGGGCGACGCCCAGATCACCTTCCTGGTCGCGCCCGGCCGCCGCGGCGCCGGCCTCGGCGAGTTCATCGTCGGCCGGCTGGAGCAAGAAGCCGCCGGCCGCGGATTGAACTACATCTACAACGTGGTGCCGGCCACCCATCCCGACCCGGCCTGGATGACGCACTGGCTGACCGAGCACGGCTTCACCGTCTCGGCCACGGGCGACCTGCGCCGCCGGGTCAGGCACGAAGCCCCGTACAGCTAACACAGCACAGCTAGCACAGCACAGCTGACACAGCACAGCTAGCCCCGCACAGCACAGCTAGCACAGCAGCAGCGCGGTTAGCTTTCCCGGTCGCGGCGCAGCCGGTCGAGGACCTCCTCCGGGTTCTCGGCCGACACCCGGATCATGGCCCGCACCGCGTCGGCCAGCGAGACGCGCGGCACGCCCAGCTCGACCGCTGCCGAATCCGCCCACCCGATCAGCTGCCGGTACAGCTCGGGGCTCAGGTCCAGGGTGATCCGCACCGGCTTGGACCGGATCGCGGTCTGCCCGGCCGGCCGGGCGTCCGGCTCGGCGCGCCGCGCCGCCGCGGCCGCCATCTGCGCCTTGCGCAGCTCGCGTTCCTTCTGCGGGCTCATGACCGCCCCGGCCGGCGCCGCGGGCTCATGACCGCCCCGGCCGGCGCCGCGGGCTCATGACCGCCCCGGCCGGCACCGCGGGCTCATGACCGGCCCCTCATGACCGCACCGAACACAGCGGGGCGCAGCGATCGATCAGGTCCCTGGCCACCTGCCGCCATACGTCGGTGCCGGCCTGCTTGATCGGCACGCCGAAGCTCTGCGCGTAGACCTCGCGCCGGGGCACGGTGGTGGTCAGCACGTCGTAGCCCAGGTCACTCAGCGCCTCCCGGGCGTCGGTGGTGGAGTGGGCCCGGGCCACGCACCGGTTCAGCAGCACGGCCGAGCGCAGCGGCGTCGGCCTGACCTCGCGGATCTCGGCGATCTCGTCCCGCACCGGCGTGGTCCGGTTGATCTCGATCGGGCTGGGGGCGCACGGGATCAGCACCTCGTCGACGTAGCGCAGGGCCGAACGCGCGATCGCGGCGTGGTCCTCGATCTGCGGCGTGTCGATGATGACCACGTCGTCCCGGGCCGCGATCTCGGGCAGGCGGCGGTGCAGTTCGCGCGAGGGCAGGGCCACGATCCGGAACGGGAACGCGGCCTGGGGCGGCGCCAGCCCGGGGTACATGGCGGCCAGGTCGGACCACTCCAGCGCGCTGCCGGCCGGGTCGGCGTCCACGAGCAGCACGCTATTGCCGGCCTGTGCGAACACATGGGCCAGCCAGACCGCAGATGTGGTCTTGCCTGTGCCCGGCTTCAGATTGGCCAGGGCGAGGCTCAGCCCTGTCATCCAGGCATTATCGCAGTGTCAGGCCCGCAGCGATAGCGGGCCGCCCGGACCAAGGCCGCCAGTGACCCAGGCCAGTGCAGTATGCCGTGTTTACTGCATTACTGCGAGTAGGCATAAGGCCGATTCCCCCAGGTAACGCCACCGCTGGCGCCCCTGCGGGCCAGGCCGGGCATCGTTACCTCATTGTTATCCGGGTGCCGGTCAGCTGATGGTGGCCCGGCGGGCCGCGAAACGCTGGTGCCTGGCGTGGTCCTGCTGGCCCAGGAAGGCCCGGAACGGGCCCAGCCGGTAGGCCGGCCCGTCCCGCGAGTCGGCCATCTCCAGCTCGAAATCCTGGCTGAGATGGCGCAGGTGCTCCAGCACCGCGGCGGGCCGCAGCGGCGGGGCCAGCTCGGCGATCTGCCGGGCGGTCAGGAAGCCATCCCGGGCCCGCAGCACCCGGAACACCGGATCCTGCACGTGCGCCGCGTCGTCGGCCGCCAGCGGGGCACCCGCGTGCTCCAGGGCGCGGCGGATGGCGGTGCCGACCGCCTCGGCCACCGGCGGCGGGAACGCGTTGCCGATCTGCCGGTACCTGGCCGTCTTCCGCCCGCTGAACCGCCAGCCCCACTCGTCCCGCCAGCCCTGCAGCCTGGTCACCATCTCGCAGGTCAGCCGGGGCCGCAGCGCCGGATCGGCGCCGGGGCCGGGGGCCGCGTCGGCCAGGCCCAGGCCGTCCACGCCGAGGGCGGCCCAGGCCTGCTTGGCCCGGGTCGGGCCCAGGTCGGCGCCGCCGTGCTTCTTCGAGCCGCCCACGATCGTGGGCGCGATCCGGTCCGCCCCCCGGGCCCAGGCCGCGGCGCCCGGCCAGCCCCGGGCGGCCATCAGGTCGCCCAGCGTCTGGCCCACGGTGGCCGGCCCGCCTGCCGACGGGACGGGCCAGCGGAACCAGGGCGCGTCCGCCTCCCGCAGCGCGACCAGCACCGTGCGCGGCCGCAGCTGCGGCACGCCGAAGTCCGACGCGTGCAGCAGCCGCCACCCGGGCACGTAGCCCAGCTCCCGCAGCCGGTCCGCGACGTGCTGCCGGTAAGCGCGGAACCGCCCGGTGCTCAGTCCCCTGACGTTCTCCAGCAGCAGCGCCCGGGGCCGGACGACCTCGCACAGCTCCACGGCCCAGGCGTACAGGTCACGCTCGTCGGTCGCGCCGAGCTGGCGGCCCGCCACGGTGAACGGCGGGCAGGGCACCCCGCCCGCTAGCAGGGCCACGCCCCGGTAGTCGCTGGGCCGCCACAGCGCCGCGTCGGCCACGTCCCCCTCGGCCACCTTCCAGGCGGGCCGGTTGGCCCGCAGCGTGGCGCACGCCGCCGCGTCGAGCTCGACCGCCAGCGCGTGCTCGAAGCCGGCCCGCTCCAGCCCGAGGGCCTGCCCGCCCGCCCCGGCACAGATCTCGACCACCTCAAGATCTGCCACCCCGGCCTCCTTAGGTCGCCGCCGCCGAACCCCGGAAAACCCCACTGGTTAATCAGCACCGATCGAGCAGTGCTCATTCGATCAATAGTGCCGCACGGGGCGCCGCCGCGCGGCGCATCCCGCCGCGTGTCTTGGCGTCCCCCCAGCCAGCCAGGACTCTAGCGCCGTGCTACGACATTACGAGCCGGCCGCGGCGGAGGTCTCCGGCCGGGCGCGACGCGGCGAGCGGCCGCGCGGGCGCGGGGCCGGCTGCTTCCTGGCCAGCTCCCCGGGCAGCGGCAGGAGCGGGTTGGACGTGCTGTCCACCACCGTCTCGGCGAGGTCGGTGACCTTCAGGCCGCCGGCCCGGGCCACGTTGCGCAGCAGGTCGAACGCCTGCCTGGGCCGCAGCCGGTGCCGCTCGGCCAGCACCCCGATGGCCTGCTCGACCCGGACCCGGGCGGCCAGCGCGTGCTCGAGCTGGGCCACGGTCACGGCCAGCCGGGCGGCCTCGCCCGCTTCGCCCCCCAGACAGGCGGCCGGCGGGCTCGCGGGCGGCGGGGCCGGTGCCCCCAGGTCGGCGGCCAGCAGGTCGGCCAGCACCATGGCGCTGGTCAGGTCGGCGGCGTGCTCCTCGCCGACCTGCCAGCCCTGCCCGGACCGGCGCACGACCACCCCGTCCTGGGCCTGATCGTGCGGCACCGTCTCCGCGTCCATGTCCGTCCGTCCTGTGCCTGTCCGTTTTTGGGGGCGTGCGCCACGGACCGTTCGGGCGATTAAAATCTTTTAAGGCCGAACGGTCCGTGGTATCAGTGCTCTGGTCTACCCCGCGCTGACCGCGGCCAACCTCTCGCGGACCTGCGCGGCCGACGGGTTGACCAGCGCGGTTCCGTCCGGGAGGACCACGGTGGGCACGGTCTGGTTGCCGCCGTTGACCGACATCACGAACTCGGCCGCCTCGGGGTCGCGCTCGATGTCGACCTCGGTAACCTCGATGCCGTCCCTGGCCAGCTGGCGCTTCAGGTTCCGGCAGAAGCCGCACCAAGTGGTGGTGTACATGATCAGCTGGCCGGACACCCGCCGCCTCCTCGAAATCGGTGAGAATACTGGTTCGTGTAACACCGGCGGGCCGGCCTGCGTTCCCCGGAGGGAGAATCGGGTGACTGATGTGACGTCTGAGGCACCCGATGCCCAGCCAGATACACTGCTGGCTGAGCTGGATCCCGAGCAGCGCGAGGTGGTCCTGGCCAGCGGGGGGCCGGTGTGCGTGCTGGCCGGGGCCGGGACCGGCAAGACGCGGGCCATCACGTACCGGATCGCCTACGCCGCCGCGGTCGGCCGCCTCAACCCGGCGCACGTGCTGGCCCTGACCTTCACCGTGCGCGCGGCGGGGGAGATGCGGGGCCGGCTCCGGCAGCTCGGCACCGGGCAGGTGCGGGCCTCGACCTTCCACGCCGCCGCGCTGCGCCAGCTCAACTACTTCTGGCCGCGGGTGGTCGGCGGCCGTCCGCCGCAGCTGATCGACTCCAAGGCCGCCCTGGTCCGCGAGGCGGCCAAGCAGGCCGGGGTCCGGCTGGACAGCCCCGGGGTGGCCGACGCCGCGGCCGAGATCGAGTGGGCCAAGTCCCTCCAGGTCCGCCCGGACGGCTACCCGGCCGCGGCCCGGGCCGCGAGCCGCACGCCCCAGGCCGGCGCGGACCCGGTGGCGGCCGTGTTCGCCGGCTACGAGCGGCTGCGCCGGGAGCGGAACCTGATCGACTTCGAGTCGGTGCTCGAGCTGACCGCGGCCATCGTGCTCGAGCACCGCGCCGCGGCCGATCAGGTCCGGTCCAGCTTCCGGCACTTCGTGGTCGACGAGTACCAGGACGTGAACCCGCTGCAGAAGCTGCTGCTCGACGCCTGGCTCGGCGACCGCGACGAGCTGTGCGTGGTGGGCGACCCGAATCAGGTGATCTACTCCTTCACCGGCGCTTCCCCGGCCTACCTGACCGGCTTCACCGCGGAGTTCCCCGACGCCACCGTGGTCCGGCTGGTGCGCGACTACCGCTCCACGCCGCAGGTGGTCGCGGTGGCCAACCAGCTGGTGCGGGGCGGCGGCACGCTGGTCGCGCAGCGGCCGCCGGGCCCGCAGCCGGTGCTGACCGCCTTTGCCGACGACCCGGCCGAGGCAGCCGGGCTGGCCATCGGTGTCCAGGCCCTGCTGGCCGGGGGCGTGCCGGCCCGGGAGATCGCCATCCTGGTCCGGGTCAACGCCGACACCGAGCGGTTCGAGCAGGCCCTGGGCGAGGCCGGGGTGCACTACGTGGTGCGCGGCGCCGAGCGGTTCTACGAGCGGCCCGTCGTGCGCCAGGCGCTGGTCCTGCTGCGCGGCGCCGCCCGCGGCCCGGACCAGCAGGACGCCCTGCCCGCCGCGGTCCGGGACGTGCTGTCCGGCGTCGGCTTCAGCGCGGGCGCGCCCCCGGGCGGCGGCGCGGCGGCCCGCGAGCGCTGGGAGTCGCTGGCCGCGATCGCCCAGCTGGCCGACGACATGTACGCGGCCCGGCCCGACGCCAGCCTGGCCGACTTCGCCGCCGAGCTGACCCAGCGGGCCGAGCTGGGCCACGCCCCGGCGGTGGACGGCGTGACGCTGGCCTCGATGCACGCGGCCAAGGGCCTGGAGTGGGACGCGGTCCTGCTGCCCGGCCTGGTCGAGGGGCTGATGCCGATCGTGCACGCCAAGACCGCGGAGGCCATCGAGGAGGAAAGACGGCTACTGTATGTCGCGGTGACCAGGGCCCGCGAGCACCTGTACCTGTCCTGGTCGCCGACCCGGACGCCGGGCCGCAGTGCGTCCCGGCAGCGGTCGCGGTTCCTGGACGGCCTGCGCCTTTCCCGGCGCGGACGGTGAGGTGAGGATGGGCCAGGCGCTTGACGCGCTGCTCGACCTGCTCGACCTGGAGCAGATCGAGGTCAACATCTTCCGCGGGCGCAGCCCGGACGAGGACCGGCAGCGGGTCTTCGGCGGCCAGGTGGCCGGGCAGGCGCTGGTCGCCGCCGGGCGCACCGTCCCGCCGGAACGCCCGGTGCACTCGCTGCACGCCTACTTCATCAGGCCCGGCGACCCGTCCGTGCCGATCGTCTACGCGGTGGACCGGGTGCGGGACGGGCGGTCGTTCACCACCCGCCGGGTGTCGGCCATCCAGCACGGCAAGACGATCTTCACCCTGTCCGCGTCCTTCCACCACGCCGAGCCGGGTCCCGAGCACGCCGACCCGATGCCGGACGTGCCGGCGCCGGAACAGCTCGAGCGGAACACCGACCGGATCGCCCGGCTGTTCGGCGAGCCGCGCTCCCCGCTGCCCGGCCACCCGTTCGACCTGCGGTCGGTCGGGCCGCTGTCGGTCGAGGCCGAGCGTGACCCGTCGCTGCGCACCACCAGCAGCCGCATCTGGCTGCGGGTGGACGGCGAGCTGCCCGACGACGAGCTGCTGCACGTGTGCCTGATGACCTACGTCTCGGACATGACGCTGCTCGACAACGTGCTGATGGGCCACGGCCTGTCCTGGGCCGACGGTCGCACCTCGGGGGCCAGCCTGGATCACGCCATGTGGTTCCACCGGCCGTTCCGGGCGGACCGCTGGCTGCTGTACGCGCAGACCTCACCGGTGGCCTACGGCGGCCGCGGGCTGGCCCGCGGAGAGGTGTTCGACGCCGGCGGCGAGCTGGTGGTCTCGGTGATGCAGGAAGGCCTGATCCGGGTCAGCGACGAGCTTTCGTGAAGCCGCAGGTCAGCCTGCCGCTTGAATTTGCAGCAAAATCGCAGGTCAAAAAACTGTTGCCCCTTTTTCGGGCAGCATTTAGGCTGCCTACATGTCCGTGGGCTAGTTGTCGACACCCCTGGAGGGAGGTGCCCATCGTGACGAACTTCAACACTGGCGTTCTGCCGGTTGCGCAGTACCTGCCAGAAACGCAGTACCTGCCAGAAACACAGGCGCGTCCGCGTCCGGGTGCCTTCAGCCCGCGTGCCGTCGCCCTGGGGACAGGTGTGCTCGGTGCCGGCACCGGCACAGGGCCGTGTGCCGCTGGTGCGCTTCCCATTCCGCACGTCCGGGTCAAGGCCGCTCTGGCCGTCGTCCCGTCCATGGGCGCTCCGGCGGCTCAGCTCCAGCCGAATAACTACATGACCAGCGTTGACGCCGTCGGCGTCGGCAAAGCAGGTCCGCCTCCAGATAGGGCACCGGCCTAAACAGGCCGGCCAAGCTCCCCTTGAGGCCGCGGACCCGCACACAGGGTCCGCGGCCTAGTTATTTGGGCCTAGGTCCCGAGACGGGCGAGAAATCGCCGAGACGAGAACTAGGACCGGCAAGCGAGAGGGGATGCACCGATGCAGTGGCGTGAAGCCACCGTCGGCAGGCAGGACGCGACGGGGTTCGAGGCGTACAGCTCCGCGAGACAGGGGCCGGCTTTCGGCATGGCGGGTCAGCTGGCGCTGGCCGACCCGGCCACGGCACTTCCGGTAGGGCTGGATCTTCCGTGCACGGAGGACCCGGAGCTGTTCTTCGCCGAGTCTCCGCAGGATGTGGAGCAGGCGAAGGCCATGTGCCGGGACTGCCGGGCCAGGCTGGCCTGCCTGGCCGGGGCGCTGGAGCGCCGGGAGCCCTGGGGTGTCTGGGGCGGCGAGCTGCTGATCCGCGGCACGATCGTGCCCCGGAAGCGGCCGCGCGGACGTCCGCGCAAGACCGAAGTGGCCGCCTAGCAGTGTCCTCCTAACCAGGGGGGGCCACGGCACCAACCGAAGGGCCGCGCAGGCTCAGCACAGGGCCGCGCGGCCCGCAGACAGGCACACAATGCACACAACGGAGTGGTCAGCATGCGTTTCATCGAGGAGCTCGCCCAAGAGCGATCTCGCGACACCATCGAACTAGCGGAGCGGATGCGCCCCGCTCGCCGCCTGGCGACCTTGCGCCGTGCCCGGCGCCTGGAAACCCGGGCCGAGCGCCGCATGATCGAAGCCTGGCGCCGGGCCGCGGAACTGCGCGCCGCCATCGAGTCCGCGGAGTACTGAGATATAGCGGAGTACTGAGATATAGCGGAGTACTGAGATATAGCGGAGCACTGAGAAACCAGCCGTGGCCCGGGGCCTCCCGCCCGGGCCACGGCCTTGTCCGCACCACGCTCATTCCCCCGCTGGCGCCGCCGGGCCTGCCGTCTTCCTTCGGCGGGCCGCCATCTCGCGCGGGTTAGCTTACGGGGAGCAGAACGTGACCTCGGGGTAGCGTGGTGACGGCTGGTCCAGCAGGGCTTGCGACCTGCCGCGCAGGTGCTCGTCGAAGAAGGCCCGGACGTAGGCGCGGGTGATGTCCAGGGACCGGGCTCCGGACAGGCCGGCGCCGGTGTCGATGCCGACCTGATCGGCCAGCAGCGCCAGGTCGGTGAAGGAGGCGTGCACCGCGCCGGCCACCACGAGCCACCGCTTCCAGCCGGTCAGGAGTTCCCAGTCCCGCTCCCAGGTGAGCACGGAACCCTTCACGTGTTTCCCGTCCGGCGACGCGATGATCCCGCTTCCCGGGGTGTAGTTGGATTGCTTGCCCAGGAACAGGAACGGCCGGGCCAGGCCCTGGTCCGGGATCGGGGCGGCAGTAGCGCCGTCCATGTCGATGCCCGCCCGGATGCGCGAGTCGGCCAGCATGGCGGCGATGGCGGCGGCGCCGCCGGCGGAGTGACCGGCCATCGCCATCCGGGACGGGTCGATCAGCCCGGCGCCCGGCCAGGCCAGGTGCGCACCGGTCAGCTCGTCGAGCACGAAGCAGACATCCGCTGCCCGGCCTGCCGCTACCTCATCGTTCCTGTCCCGCCGGGGTGCCTCACGGGCGAGGCAGGTGGTCACCCGCCCGTCGGGAAAGGCCGTGGCGTGACTCTCGTACGTGTGGTCAATACCGGCCACCACATAGCCGTGGCTGGCCAGGTCCTCGGCCAGGGCGGTGAGCGTGCTGCGGGAGTTGGTGAAGCCGGGCGAGAGCACGACGAGGGGGAGGCTGTGCTGAGGCCCGGCCGGCCTGGCGTCGCTGACTGCGTTGGTCCGGACCGTGCTCAGCGCGTCCGGCGGGATGCCGGTGATGTCCCTGCTGGTGAGCTGGAGCCCGGACTCCGCTGGCGTCATGTACCGGGCTCGCGGTCCGTCCGACGGCACCGCCGGATACCACAGCGAAACCATCAGCTCCCGGGCGTTCACCCCCGGGACCCACGGATCGGGACGGGAGGTGTCTGTCAGCCACACAGAAGCGGTGCCGGCCGGGTACGGACCGGTCGGCTCAGGCAGGTACGGCGTTGGACCGCGCCCGGCCGGCACGTCACCGGCGCCTGCCGAAGTTCCCATGCCGCCCATTATCACCGCCCATCCTCGCGCTTATGAAATGGCCAGGCCGGTGCGCACTGACCGGAACCGCCGCGTGAAGGCGGCCAGCTTTCCTATGGACTGCTGCCAGCTTCCGGCAGGTTCCTGCCAGCGGCATCACATTTATGCGCGCATACCCTCAGGCAACTTGCAGCCCTATACAGAGCTGACCCAGACCGATTCCGCGAATAGCGCGGTGAGCTGATCGCCCTCCGCAAATGATCTTGGTGCGCCGGGATTCCCGGTAGCGGGCATGCCGACGGCCCGGGCGCCGGCGCCGGGTTCGCGATGTGCGAGCCTTTCTGCGGGTCGGGCTGGCAGGCCGTGGACAAGGACGGGGGAGCCGGGGCTCAGGGTGCGCAGGTCAGGCGGGTGCGGGCAGTGCCCGGAGCCGGGCCAGCACCTCGGGAAGCACCCAGTGGCCAGGCGGCAGCCGCAGGACCAGGTGGCGGGCATGGCGGATCAGCCGGCCAGGGACGGCGATCAGCCGCCGCCGCAGGGTGGCGATCATGGCCTTGCCGCCGCGCACGCCGTGCCCGGCCAGGATGTCCTGCCCGGCGGTGATGGCGGTGAGCTGGTGCAGCCAGGCGGCCATGGTCGCGGCGAGCAGCGCGCCCCACATCCAGGCCAGGTTCACCTGGGGATATCCCGACGGGAGGTGCCGGAGGGCGGCGCCGTGCTTGCTGTCGCGGAAGATGTTCTCCACTGTGGTGCGGTGCCGGTACCAGTGCTCGACGGCGGCTGCCTTGTCCGGGGCAGTCACGTCCAGGTTGGTCAAGATGAACGAGTAGGCGTAGATCGCCCCGGCACGGGCCAGCTCGGGGATCGGCAGGGCGCGCTGGTCCGGGTGCAGGGTGCGGCGCCGCCGGGACCGCGGGTCGGCCGAGACCTGCCCGGGATCCAGCGCCACCCGGCGGATCAGCAGCCGGGTGTTCGCCGGCCACCAGTCCGGGCAGTACTCCGTGACCGCGACCTGCGCATTGTCCATGTCAATGGCGTCATGCCAGTCGTCCTCGGCGATCCCGGCCAGCAGCCGCCACAGCGGCGCGATCCGCTTGGCGCCGATCGCGAACGCGATCTTCTCGCCGTGGGCGGTGCGGGCCAGCTGCCCGGCGAAGTAGCCGGCGTCGGCGCGCATCGCCACCCGGCCCGACGCCCGTGCCCGCTGCGGCAGGGCGGCCAGGGCACGGCGCAGCAGGTCCGGCGCGGTCGCGCGCGGGTCATCGGTCCCGTCGCCCAGGTCGGCGGCCAGCACGGTCTCGGTCTCCGCCCAGCTGGCCACGTGCGGCCGCCCGACCCGCTGGCCCTGGTGGTTGTAGGCCACGCCGCGCTTCTTCCGGCCGTAGACCTCCACGTCGGTGGTGTCCAGGTCGATCGTGACCGGCCCATCGGCCAGCGCCGCCGACCGCTCCGCGGGCAGCATTGCCAGCATCCGTCCGGTCACCGCCGCCAGGCCGGTCTCCACTGCCTGCCACTGCGCCGGGGTGATCCGCCGGGCCAGGCCCGCGGCGGTCGTGGACGCCAGTCCCGGCACCGGCGTGATCTGCTGCCCGGCCGCATCGGCGCGCTGGCGGTCCAGCCCGGTCAAGAAGTCCTCCCCGGCCAGCTGCGCCGCGGCCAGCCCGGCCAGCAGCTCCCCGGCCCCGAACCCGCGGTCCCGCTGCTTGATCGGGCCGACCGCCGCATCCAGCGTGCTGATCACGCCGAGCCGCCCGCACAGCTCGGTGATGGCGGCCAGGCCCGCGTTCGGCGTCAGCGCCTGATCCGGCGCGCCGATCCGCGGCTGCTGCCGCGATCTGCCCGCCCCGCTGCGTATCCTTTTCACCAGGTAGGTGCCTCTCCGCCTGAGATGACCATCATTTCGCAGCGATCATCATCCCAGGTCAAAGGGGCACCTATCGGCATTTGCGCCGCCGTGTCACCGACCTACTCGCGGATTGGGTCAGAACCTCACCAGTAGCTGAGCGCAGCTTTAAGGCAGGGAGCCGCGAGCATGACGGCGCCGTCATGACGAAAGGAAACTTCATGCGAATACCCACGAAGATCCTGACCCTGCTCATCGGGGTGGTGAGCGCCGCGGCGCTCACCACGGGCGCGCTGGCCATCACGGCCGCATCGGCCGCTGCCGCCACGACCACGCCGGCCGCGTCCGCGTCGTGGTACGGGTGCTACGGGTATGGCTGCATCGGCAAGAGCCCTCAGGTTCAGCACTGCAGCAGCGACGCCACCACGGTCTACGCGATCTCGGCCTACGACGGCCTGCGCAAGACACGCGTCACGCTGCGGCTGCGGTACAGCCCCGGCTGCCAGTCGGCCTGGGCGACGGTCACCGACATCGGCCGCCCCGACGGGGCCACGTTCTGGATCTATGACCGGGGCACCCATGCGCTGGAGGTCGCCTCGACCGAGCGCGCCTGGTTCACCAGGCAATGGCAGACCACCAACATGGTCGGCGTCGCGAAGACCAAGGCACGGGCGTGCCTCGAGGTACATACCCGGCACGGGATGAGCGCGCCCGTCTGCACACCATTCTTTGGTCACTAATTAGCAACCACAACCCAATAACCGCCTGGGCCCGGCGGGAAGACACGCCGGGCCCCGGCGGGCCAAGGAGCTTGCTAGCATAGCCGGAGTGATTGAGGGTTATTCAGGTCGTCCGGTAGAAGTGCAGGCCGACGACTGCTGAGATAGTCGTCTCAAATGTTTTAAGCGGACGCCGGTAGTCGGTGTGCATGATGGTCCAGTTTTTGAAGTGCGAAATCACTTGCTCGATCATCCAGCGTATCTTGTTGACCTCGGAGTTGTATTCCCTTTGCCAGTCGAGTAGCGCGCTGCCCGCGGGCTTCCTGAAGGGAGTGATCATGTTGTTCCCGATGTATCCTTTGTCGCCGATCCAGTTCTTCGGGTTCATCGTCAGCAGTACGCCGGATTCTTCCCGGCAGTAGTTGTCGTGACGGCTCCCGTGGACCGGGTCGGAGATCCAGGCGAGCTTTCCGTAAATGGTGCAGGCGACCTGGACGTTCATCCCGGTGGTCTTGTGTTTTCCTGAGTACAGTTCCTTGTGCCCGTCCCATGACCAGCATGGGAGCAGCGTGCCGTCCAGGATGTACTGGGAACCCGTGTCAAGGTCGTCAGCGGTCGGCACAAATTCGCGCGTCGCTTCCGGGATGAGCGGCGTTGTGGCAGATATGGCGCGGCTGATGGTCGGCTGGGATACGCCGAGCGACTCGCCTATTTCCGCTTGCGTGCGATTATGCCGCATGTAGGTCAGCGCGGCCACTACCGATTTGAAAAGACCGAGGCATGGCGGCCAATTCGGGGATCCTGCCCCGGGCTGCACGGAATTGATCCGGATGCAGAGGTCGATGATTTCTTCGCGGTCGAACCCGGTGGTATGATGCACGTGATGGCCTGTTCTATGGATTAAGTGTGGTAACTCAATCCTTTCGCGAACGGGCCATCTTTTTATGGCGCCATGCTGCTGGGCGGGATAAATTTCGCGTAACGTCCCTACCCCTGAATAATATTATCCACTTCATTTGCCGCGGCAACTCGTTCCGGAGCATTATTGCCGAGGCCTATCTGAATTCGCTCAAGGTACGCGATACCAGCGTTCTTTCGAGCGGGACCGTGGCGGCCTTGCACAAGGCAGAGAATCTGGTCTACTACAGAATGACGCTCGCGCTGCTCGAGCGGCACGGCATACGAGAATTCGCCAAGACCAGCCACGGAGATCAGCTGACGCAGTCGGGCCTGGAGAAGTCTGACATCTCAGTCTGCCTGAATCAGCGGGTCTACGACGACTGCCTGCAGATCATAACTTTTCCTGCTCACCCGCGGATCTGGTCAGTTGCCGATGTCGGCGAACCCGGCAGGGTCGCTCATACCGATTCGGAACGGCAGCTTTACCGGGAAGAGGCTTATCAGGAAATTGCCGAGAACATCGACCGGCTGGTCTCGGATATTTCGTTACCAAGCCGGCCAGCACCTGTGAATAGGCGGGCTCAGGCCAGGCCGCCCCGGCCGGGTCCTGCCCGGCCTGACCGGACAGCGCCGGGTCGGACAGGGCCGGGTCCGACACCAGGACCGGCCAGCCGGTGGCCACCAGGTCCGTCGGCCGCCGGGCGAAATCCGGTCCCGGCCCCAGCTCGACCAGGATCCGGGCCGGGTCGACGCCCGCGGCCAGAGCGCTACCCACCTCGGGCAGCGCGCAGATCAGCCCCGCCCCGGACTCGGCCGCCGCGGCCGAACTGAACGCCATGCTGACGCCCAGGTCCGGGCGGGCGGCCCGGATGGCCGCGATCAGGGCCGGGTCGGCGAGGTGGACCAGGTCCGCGCCCTCGGCGGCGGCGGCGTGCACGCTGTCCAGGTCGGTGAGCCCGGCCGCCATGACCAGAAGCTGACCCGGATCGCGGCCCGGCGGGAGCACCGGCCGAGCCGCGCTAGACGCGGCCGTAGACGGGGATGGCCGCCCCCGAGATGAGGGCGGCGTCGTCGGAGACCAGGAAGGCCAGCACCGCGGCCAGTTCGGCGGCCTTGGGCCACAGGTGATGCATGGCCTTGGGCAGCGCCGCCCGGTTGGCCGGGGTGTCGATGATGCTCGGCAGGATGCAGTTGACCCGCACGCCATGCTCGCGGCCCTCGGCGCATGCCGCCTCGACCAGGCGCAGCACGCCGAGCTTGCTCACGCTGTAGGCGAAGCTGTTCTCGCCGTTCTGCACGGCTACCCGGCTGGAGACGTGGACGACCGCCCCGCCGCCCTGCGAGCCCAGCACCGGCAGCGCGTGCTTGGTGACAATGGCGGCGGTGACCAGGTTGATCTCAAGCTGCTGCCTGAGCACGTCCACGTCGAGCTCGGCCAGTGACTGCGGCGGGGTGTAGCCGCCGATGACGTTGATCACCGCCTGGGGCGGCGGCGAGGAGGCCAGCACGGCCGAGACGCTCGCCTCGTCCAGCGCGTCCACCGTGACGTAGTCGACGCCCGGATGCCGTTCGGCCTGGGCCGGCAGCCGGGAGTCGGCGGCCAGCACCGACGCGCCGTCAGCGGTCAGCCGCTCGACGACGGCCCGGCCCAGGGCGCCGCCCCCGCCGAGCACGATGATCCTGCGGCCGGTCAACACGCGCTCCGTCATGTCCGCCTCTCTGGCCAGGGGTCTCCTAGAGGCGGATCATAGAGGGACGCTCCGGCGGCCAGGCAGCCAGGGCGGACCGAGGGCGGGAGAGTGAGGCGGACATGCGGATTGGCGTGCTCGGGGCGGGATCGTGGGGCACCACCGTCGCCTCGCTGCTGGCCGGGCGGCACGAAACCATCCTGTGGGCGCGCGATCCCGAGCTGGCCAGCCAGATCCACGAGGGCGGCGTCAACCCGCGCTACCTGCCCGGCTTCACGCTGCCCGCCGGGCTGCGCGCCACCGCGGACCTGGAAAAGGCCACCCACGACGTCGACCTGCTGGTGGTCGGGGTGCCCACCCGGGGGTTCCGGGCCATCCTGGTCGACGCGCGCCCGTACCTGCGGCCGTGGATCCCGGTCGTCAGCCTGTCTAAGGGCTTCGAGCGCGACTCGATGCTGCGGATGACCCAGCTCATCGCCGAAGAGCTCCCCGGTCACCCCGCGGCCGCCCTGACCGGCCCCAACCTGGCCAAGGAGATCATGGCCGGACAGGCCGCGGCCAGCGTGATCGCCACCGAGGACCTGGCCGTGGCCCGGGCCCTGCAGTCCGTCATGCAGCGCGGCGTGTTCCGCATCTACACCAACCACGACGTGATCGGCTGCGAGCTCGGCGGCGCGCTGAAGAACGTGGTCGCCATCGCCACCGGCGTGGCCCAGGGCCTGGGCGTGGGGGACAACACCCGGGCGGCGGTGATTACCCGCGGCCTGGCCGAGGTGACCAGGCTCGGCCTGGCCATGGGCGGCGAGGCGGCGACCTTCGCCGGGCTGGCCGGCATGGGCGACCTGATCGCGACCTGCATGAGCCCGCTCAGCCGCAACCGGACGCTGGGCGAGCAGCTCGGCGCGGGCCGGACCCTGGACGAGGCGCTGTCCGCTACCCCCACCGTGGCCGAGGGCGTGGGTACCGCCATCTTGGTGCATGAGCTGGCCGAACGCTACGGCGTGGTCATGCCCGTATGCCACGAGGTATACCGGGTGCTGACCGGGGAGATCCCCGCCGCCGAGGCCTACCGCGGGCTGCGCAAGCAGGCCCCGGCCGGCCACGAGCGCGAGCCGGGCTGAACGCGCCAGACGCGGAACGCTCCGGATGCTGAACGCGCCAGACGCGGAACGCTCCGGATGCCGAACGCGCCAGACGCCGAACGCGCCGGACTCAGCGCGGCGCCATCCGGATCGCGCCGTCCAGCCGGATCGTCTCCCCGTTGAGCATCGGGTTCTCCACGATGTGCGCGGCCAGCGCCGCGTACTCGGCGGGGTCGCCGAGCCGGGAAGGGTGCGGGACCTGCTCACCCAGTGACCTGATCGCCTCTTCGGGCAGGTTCCCCAGCAGCGGCGTCTTGAACAGGCCGGGCGCGATCGTCATGACCCGGATCTTCAGCCGGGCCAGGTCGCGGGCGATGGGCAGCGTCATGCCGACGATGCCGCCCTTGGACGCGGAGTAGGCCGCCTGGCCGATCTGCCCGTCGAACGCCGCTACCGACGCGGTGTTGACGATGACACCCCGTTCGCCGTCCTGCTCGGGGGCCTGGCTCATCCGCTGCGCGGCCAGCCGGATGACATTGAACGTCCCGATCAGGTTGATCTGGATCGTCCGGGCGAACACGTCCAGCGGGAACGGGCCTTCCTTGCCCACGGTCCGGGCCGCGGTGCCGATGCCCGCGCAGCTGACCACGATCCGGGGCACGCCGCCGGCCAGGGCGCCCGCCGCGTCAAGCGCCGCATCCACATCGTCCGGGCTGGTCACGTCGCCGGGGCAGAACGCGGCCCGGGGTTCCATCGCGGCCGCGACGGCCTGGCCGTCCGAGCCGGGCAGGTCGAGGATGACCACCGACGCGCCGCCCGCATGCAGCCTGCTGGCCGTGGCCAGCCCGAGCCCGGACGCCCCGCCGGTGACCAGGGCGATGTTTCCCTCGATGTTCATGCGCGCCTCCCCGCAGCCCGGGCCGCGTCGTGCGCGGCGTGTCCAATAGCGTACTGACCAGGTGATCGCCAGGAGGAGGTAGCCGCGTGACGACGTCCGAACCTGAGGGGCCACCGGCCAGCAGCGGACCGCTGGCCGGCATCCGCGTGCTGGAACTGGCTGGCCTGGGGCCCGGGCCGTTCTGCGCCATGATGCTCGCCGATGCCGGCGCGGCCGTGCTGCGTATCGACCGCCCCGACCCGACAAGCCCGGCCCCGGCCCGAAGAGCCCGGCCCGAGCGCGACCTGCTGAACCGCGGCCGCCGGTCGGCCGTGCTCGACCTGAAGCATCCGCGCGCGACCGACGCGCTGCTGCGGCTCATCGACGCCGCTGACGTGCTGCTCGAGGGTTTCCGGCCTGGCGTCACCGAGCGTATGGGCGCCGGGCCCGAGGTCTGCCTGGCCCGCAATCCGCGGCTGATCTACGCCCGGATGACCGGGTGGGGACAGGACGGGCCGCTGGCCCCCACGGTGGGCCACGACATCGGGTACATCGCCCGCACCGGCGCGCTGCACGCCCTGGGCCGGGCCGGCGGCCCGCCCCAGTTCCCGGCCAACCTGCTCGGGGACTTCGGCGGCGGCGGCATGCTCATGGCCTACGGCATCTGCGCGGCCCTGGTCGAGCGGGCCACGTCCGGGCGCGGCCAGGTAGTCGACGCGGCCATCGTGGACGGCGTGGCGTCGCTGCTGGCCATGCCGTGGATGTTCCTGGCCCAGGGCCACTGGCGCGACGAGCGGGGCGTGAACCTGCTCGACGGCGGGGTGCCCTGGTACGACGTGTACGAGACGGCGGACTCCAAGTGGATGGCCGTCGGGGCCCTGGAGCCCCGGTTCTACGCCGCGCTGCTGGCCGGGCTCGGCCTGACCGACGCGCCCGACCGCGACGACCCGCAGAACTGGCCCGCGCTGCGCGCCCGGCTGGCCGCCCGGTTCGCCGAACGGACCCAGGACGACTGGGCCGCCGCCTTCGCCGGCAGCGAGGCCTGCGTCGAACCGGTCCTGTCGCTGCACGAAGCGGCCCGCGACCCGCACCTGGCCGCGCGGGAAACCTACGTGACCCGCGACGGCGTCATCCAGCCAGCGCCGGCCCCCCGCTTTTCCCGCACCCCCGCGGCGCTGTCCCAGCCGCCGCCCGCGCCGGGCCAGCACACCACAGAAGCCCTCACCGACTGGGGCCTGCCCGACGCCGCCGACCTGGTCGCCTGCGGCGCCGCCGTGCAAGCCTGAAGGGCGGGGAGGATGCCTGAATCGACGCACCCGTCCGAGGAAGAATGGCTCGGCGCGGGCACCCTTGCCCTGGATGCGCGCCCACGACGTCGCGTGGTCGGCACCGACACCGGCACCGAGGCCCGGCCCTCGCCGTACTCCTGGCTGGCCCCGTTCCACGCCGTGGCCATGGTGGCCATGGTGGCCATGGGCCTGCGATCCTGACCCAGCGGGCCAACCGGAGCAAGCCGCTCGGCTGGATCCAGATCGGGGCCGCAGCCACCGCACCGGTCCAGTCGGCCGGGTCCGGCCGGGCCGATAACCGCCCGTCCTCGGCCCGGGTCTGTACTGATGCGTAAAATTGCTCGTGCCCCCGACGAATCGAGGAACCTTGCCCAAGGCCGTCAAGGTATCGCGTGAGGAAGAACTCCTCCGCAACGCGATCCAGCTCTTCAGCCGCGGCGGTTTCCGGGAGACCAGCCTGCAGGAGATCGCTGGTGAACTCGGCATCACCCGGCCGCTGTTCTACTACTACTTCGAGTCCAAGGAAGACCTGCTCTGGCGGATCATCGGCCACCTGGGTGACACGCTGCTCGAGCAGGCGCGGCCCATCGCCGTGGCCGACGAGCCGCCGGTGCACCGCCTCACCCTGCTGTTCGAGCGGCACTTGGGCACGCTGCTGGAGAACGTGGACGCCTTCCGCATCTACTTCGCCGAACGGAACCAGCTGTCCGGCAAGCGGGACCTGCGGCTCAAGCGCGGAGAACGGCTCTACCACGAGCTGATCACCGAGGTCGTCCTGGAAGGGCAGCGGCTCGGCGACATCCGGCCCGGTGACGCGCACCTGGCCACGCGCCTGGCCATGGGCACGGCCAACTCGGTGCTCCGCTGGTACACCCCCACCGGGGCGATCTCCCCCCAGGACCTGATGTCCGCCACCGCCGAGTACATGCTGGCGGGCCTGGCCGCCAAGCACTGAGCCTCCGCCACCGCCAGCCCGTCGCCCCGCCGCCGTGGCGCCCAGGGCTCCAGGATCGGGGACATTTACCCTCGCCAGACGATGGTAGATGTCCACGATCTTCGCGACGCGGCGCTCCGATCCGGAGCCAGGCTCTTGCGGCTGGACCTGAGCCCGACGCGCCCGACGCGCCCGGCAGGCGGGGCCATCGGCGCGGGCAGGTCGTCAAGCCCTGCTCCACTCGTCGACCGGCAGCCGGCGGCCGATCTTCCACTGGCCGTCACGGCGCTCGAACCGGTGCGAGGGACCGGTGGCGGGCGGCCGCACGGGGGCCGCCGCGGGACCGGGTGGCGGGCTGGTCCGCACGGGGCTGGTCCGCAGGTGCACGGGGCTGCTCCGCACGGGGCTGGTCGGCGCCGCACGACCGCTGTCGGCCACCAGTCAACGGACGACGACCGCGTCGAGCCCTTCCCCAGGGCAGGTCTTATTCCAGGTCATTGTGGCAGAAACCATTTGACACATGAGTCAGGACCGATAAGCCGAAGCTATGATACCGATCGTTGCGTATCAATAATTCTAAAATTATGATATTGAAATCATGAGGAGGCAACCGTGACCGAGACCAATCGTGGCCTCAACCTCTCCGACGTCTCGTCGGTGACGGGGCAGGAGCGCGACCAGGGCCCGGCCGGGCTGGAGACCGTGGCCCGGGCCCTGGACGGCTACACCTGGCTGACCCCGGAACACCCGGCCCAGTTCCCCGACGGATGGGCACCCGACCCCGGCGCGTTCACGACCGGCCTGGACTTCGGCGACCCGCAGCATGTCGCCGGACGAACTCCGCTCGGTGCAAAGCTGGTACGAGACCACGCTGGGCGAGATCCCGCTGCACGTGAAGTTCCTGGCCGCGAACCGCCCCGACCTGCTCAAGGCCTACCGGCAGCGGTTCGAGACCTGCGTCGCCGAGCTGCCCAAGCAGATCGTCCCCACCACCTTGCTGCATTACAACGTGATCCGCGGCTTCGCCTCGGGCATCCGCGACAACGTCCTGCTGGCCCGGGCCTTCGGGGTGAGCAAGGAACTCGTGCTCAACACCATCGGCTCCGCCTCCCTGAACGGCATCGAGGGCTTCGACCTGGTCTACGACTCGGCCGGCGACATCTTCGCTGACTGGTGTTGAACGGCACGGTTACGGCCGGTGCTCCCGGCTGCCGGCCTGGTGGCGGAGGGCGAAGATCGCGGCCTGGACGCGGTCTTGCAGGCCGAGTTTGGTGAGGATGCTGCGGACGTGGGTCTTGACGGTCTGCTCGCCGATCGCCAGATCCCGGGCGATCTGGCGGTTGCTGTGACCGCGGGCGATCAGCCGGAGCACGTCGCGTTCGCGTGGTGAGAGCGGCTGCAGCGGGTCCGGCGGCGGTGGCCGGCGGAGCGCCTGGGTGAACCGGGTCAGCAGCTCGGGGCTGAGGCTGGCGGTGCCGGCGGCGGCCTCGCGGATGGCGGTGATGACATGCTCGGCCGGGGCGGTCTTGAGCAGGTAGGCGGTCGCGCCGGCCTGCATGGCGCGGACGAGGTGCTCGTCGCCGGTGGCGGAGGTGAGCACGACGACGGCCGGCCGGTGCGGCGTGCCGTGCAGCGCGGCGAGCACGGCGTGTCCGTCCAGGCCGGGCATGTACAGGTCGAGCAGCAGCACGTCCGGGCGCGTGGCGGCGACGACCGCTACCGCCTGCCTGCCGTCTCCGGCCTCGCCGACGACCTCGACGTCTGGTTCCTGGCCGAGCAGGTAGCACAGCCCGTCCCGGACGACGCGGTGGTCGTCGGCGATCACCACGCGGATCGTCACGGCACTGGCAGCCGGACGGTGAGCGCCACGCCGCGGCCGGGTGCGCTGTCGATGTCCACGGTGCCGCCGAGCTCGGCGACCCGGTCCCGGATGTGGGCCAGCCCGGAGCCAGCGTGCGGGGCGGCCGGGTCGAAGCCGGTGCCGGCGTCACGGACGGCCAGCTCGACGTGCCCGTCCCGGCGGGTCATCGACACGGCGAGCCGGCGGGCGTGGCCGTGCCGGACGGCGTTGGCGCAGGCCTCCTGGGTGATGCGCAGCAGGGCGTGCCCGACAGGCGCGGGGACGGTGACATCGTCCAGGCTGGCGTCGACGGTGACGCCGAGCCGCTCGTGGTAGGCCGCGCAGACCTCCTGCAGGGCTGGGGCCAGCCCGGCACCGTCCAGGCTGGCCGGGCGCAGCTCGACCAGGAGCGCCTGCATGTCGCGCAGTGCCTCCTCGCTGATGCGCTCGATCGCGCGGGCCTGCGGCTGGCCCGGGTCGGCCCGGCGCATCCCGGCCGCGATCATCCGCAGCGCGAACAGGTGCTGGGAGATCGCGTCGTGGATCTCCCGCGCGATCCGGGCCCGCTCCGCGTCGCGGGCGTCACCGGTGGCGCGCTGCCGTTCGGCGGCCAGCGCGGAACCGAGCTGGCGAGTCATGGCGGTGAAGTTCGCCTCAAGCCGTCCGACCTCGTCCCGGCCGGAGACGGGCAGGGTGATGGTGTAGTCGCCGTCGGTGACGGCGAGGGTGGCTTGTTCCAGGCGGCGGACCCGGCGAACGAGGCGGCGTGAAGCCAGCAGCCCGAACAGCACGCCTACCGGCACGATGGCGATGAGCAGCACGGAGGAACTCGCTAGCAGCGGGCCGTTCGCGCCGAGCTGACCCAGTTCGTCCCAGGCGCGGATCGGGCTGATGAACCCCGGGGACGACCACGGCGCCTGGGCATAGACGTAAGCGACCAGTCCCGGGGCACCGGCGGCCGGCTTGCTGGTGCCGGCGCCCGTGGTCCAGACCAGGTCCCAGAGCACGCTGCCGTGCGGCGTGGACACGCTGGGGCGTTTGATGGTCATGCGGGTGGCGCCGCCTGCGATCGCCGAGGTCGCCGGGGCGGGGAGTTCGCTGGCCGCCGCTCGTCCGGGCGGGTACAGCGATGGCGCGGAGGACGCGATGATCGTGCCGTCGGCGGCGACCGCCACGACCGCGGTGACCGCCTGGTCGCTGCGGACCGGGCCGGTGATGGCCGGGACGACCAGCGTGCCGTCCGGAGCCGGCCGGGCCAGGCCCGGCTGCGCCGGCTGGCCGGGGTCGCCAAGCACCGTTCCGGTCGGCAGACCGCCGGGATAGCGCTGGACGAGCTGCAGTCCGTAGCTCTGCGCGGTGGCGTCCACCTGGGCCTGCAATTGGCCGTTGTCCGCCAGCGAGGGTACCTGGAAGCCGAGCACGACCGCCTCGACCAGCACCACGACAGCGAGCGTGACGAGAATGTAAGAGGCGATCAGCCGGCCCGATAGCCCCCACGCCCTGCGTCGCACCCGGTCCAGCACACCTGCACGCTACCTCCGCGCAGCCCTCCGGCGTATCCCTCCAACGAGGGACCCGCGCTACCTCAGGCGCGTGATGCGCCCGCCGCCTCCGGCCGGGACGCTGGCTGTCATGACCTCACAGTCACGGCCACCCACGAGGAGGGGGCATGAGATGAACATCATCGAGACCATCGGCCTGGGCAAGCGGTACGGCCGTACCTGGGCCCTGCGCGAGTGCACGGTGGCGATACCCGCCGGGCACGTAGCCGCGCTGGTCGGCCCGAACGGCGCGGGCAAGACCACGCTGCTGAACCTGGCGGCCGGCCTGGCCGAACCCACCGCGGGCGCCGTCACCGTGCTCGGCGGCCGGCCGCCCGGATCGCCAGCCGTGCTGGACGGCATCGCGTTCGTCGCGCAGGACACGCCGCTGTACAAGAGCTTGTCCGCCGCGGATATGCTGCACCTGACCCGTAATCTGAGCCGGCGCTTCGACCAGCCCTACGCGCAGGACCGGCTGGCAGAGCTGGGCATCCCGCTGAAGCGGAAGACGGGCAGGCTGTCTGGTGGCCAGCGGGCGCAGCTCGCGTTGACCCTGGCGCTGGCCCTGCGGCCGCGGCTGCTGGTGCTTGATGAGCCGGTGGCGATGCTGGACCCGGTGGCCCGGCACGACTTCATGGCCACCGTGCTGACGGCGGCAGCCGCCGAGGGTGTGTCGGTGGTGCTGTCTTCGCACGTGCTCGCCGACCTGGAGCGGGTGGCCAGCTACCTGATCTTGCTGTCGCGGGGCCGGGTGCAGGTGGCCGGCGAGGTTGCGGACCTGCTCGCCTCCCACCGGGTGCTGACCGGCCCGGCCGCCGAGGCCTGTCACTATGCCGAACGACCCGTGGTGCATGTCGGCCGGGCCGGGGCGCAGGCCCACCTGCTGGTCCGGGCCACCGCAGCCGATCCGGTCCCGCCCGGCTTCCAGGCTCGTCCGCCCGGCCTGGAAGAACTCGCGCTCGCTTACCTGCGTGAGCCCGGCACCGCCGCGCCGGCCGCCCGGCCGAGAACGCCGGACGCTGAGCCGGAGGTGACGCGATGACCGCGCTGACCGTGCCTGTCCGTCCGGAGCAGGCCGCGAGCCCGCGGCCGCTGCCGTGGCGGCGGATGGCCTGGGTCACCTGGCGGCAGCACCGGGTCGCGCTGGCTGGCGTGGCCGCGCTGCTTGGCGCGTGGGCCGGGTACCTGTGGATCGCCGGCCTGCAGGCGCACCACGCCTACGCCGCCGTGACCGGCTGCCTGCCGGCCAGCTCTCCTGCCTGCGCGGATATGCTCAATAACTTCAATTTCAGCTACGGCGACAAGGCGCTGGCCGCCTCGGTCATGCTGCAGACGGTGCCCGCGCTGATCGGGGCGTTCCTCGGCGCGCCGGTGCTGGCCCGGGAGCTGGAGACCGGCACGTTCCGGTACACCTGGACGCTCGGGTTCGGCCGGTGGCGCTGGGCCGTGGCCAAGCTGGTACCGCTCGCGGTCACGGTCGCGGCCGCTGCCGGGGTGACCAGCCTGGTGTTCTCCTGGTACGTCCGGCCGTTCTTCTCCGATGGCAACAGTTCCCCGTTCACTCCCGAGCTGTTCGACCTGCGCTGGGTCACCTTCACCGCCTGGACGCTGGCCTCGTTCGCGATTGGCGCCCTGGCCGGCATGCTCATCCGCCGGGTCGTCCCCGCGATCGCCGCTACCCTGGCCGCCTATACCGGGCTGGCCCTCACCGCCGGCCTGTACCTGCGCTGGCACTACGCGACGCCGCTGGTCACCAGCAACCCGAACGTGCCCAGTTCCGCGTGGATCGTGCGCCAGTGGTGGACCAAAGGCGGCAGGTTCGCCTTCCCCGGCCAACCATCCCAGCAGCTCCTCACGCAGCTCTGCCGGCCCTCTTCGGCGGCGCCCGGCAAGGTGCAGGGACTCACCCCCACGCAGTGCCTGGTCCAGCACGGCTACACGCAGTGGACCAGCTACCAGCCCGCCAGCCGCCTCTGGCCCTTCCAGTGGATCGAGGGCGGCTGGCTGCTCGCGTTGTCAGTGCTCCTGATCGCCGCGACCATCTGGCTGGTCCGCCGTCGCGCCGCCTGACCGGACATCCGGCCGCGGGCCTACGGTCCCGGCAAGTGACATCCCTCCAAACCGCTAGGAGCACGCCATGATCAAGTCTCCCGCGGCCGTCCCGCGCGGTCGGCGGCTGCGCCTGCTGGCCGCGGCCATGCCGCTGGCCGCGCTGCTCGCCACGGCCTGCAGCCCGGCTCAGCCAGGCGTAGCCAGCAGCGGCGGACCAGCCCGGCCGCCGGCCGCCCCGCCGCCTAGCTCGACCGCCGACTGCGACTCGGTCACCACCTGCTACACGCCGCAGCAGCTCCAGGTGGCCTACGGCATCAGGCCGCTCCTCGACCGCGGGATCAACGGCCGCGGCGAGACCCACCCATTGTCGAAGACGTGATCCGTCTTGGTATTCCTTACCTCTGGCTTCAGGAAGGCGTGATCAACGACAAGGCCCTTGCCCAGGCGCGGACAGAGGGGGTCAAATGCGTGCAGGATGTATGTATCTTCCGTGAACATGCCCAGAGGGTGGGCTAGCTTTCATGCCTTGCTCTTGCACCAGTTTCGGTCGATCCATGTTTGAAAGGTTTTTTCGTCGCAAGGATTGGATCCCTGTGCATCGCGCCAGCCGCTTTTCGCGACCAATGCATTCGCCAGGCGTCTAATGGATTGGTAATCCCTTTCTCAGAATGAGATTCTTCCGCTCGATCGTCGTGCTTCTTGCTTTGGTGGCCGCAGTCACTTCTGCGTCGGCCGCCTCCAGTTCCGCCGATCTTCCCCACGTGCACATCCAGCTCATCAGCCCCGATGGACACCTGTCTCCCGGAATGCCGAACCACGCGGGCCTTTACTTCAAGCTCGAGCCCGGATGGCATGTCTACTGGAAAAATCCCGGCGATGCCGGCGAACCGCCCCACATTAAATGGACGCTCCCCGCGGGTATCACTGCCGGCCGATCCAGTTCCCAGTACCCAAGCGACTTCCTCTCGGCCCCTTGATGGATTTCGGCTACGAAGACGAAGTGCTCTTTCCAATTCAACTGAAGGTTGCCGAAGGAACGCCTTCCGGCCCCGCAACACTTCATGCCAAGGTCGACTGGCTCGTCTGCCGCGGAAGCTGCATCCCCAAAAGACCGAACTCGAACTCGATCGGTCGATTGAGCCAGTAAGCTCCGGCAAATCACCGATTCAACCCGATGATGAAATCTGGTCGCGTCTCGCCAACAAACTTCCCGCGTCGCCACCTGCGAATCTGAAGATCGGATTCGTGCCTACGTCCAACGGCTTCCGCATGACCGTGAACACGGGGCACAAGGAGACCGAGGCATCCTTCTTCCCATCCAGCCCCGACATCCTCTCCAACCCCGCGCCGCAAAACGCCACGCCCACAGCCAGCGGACTCACGCTGGATCTAAAAAAGACGAGTCCTGGCCGCAAACCCGAAAGAACTCGCCGGCCTGCTCCAGCTCTCAGGCGGCCGCGCCTACGAACTGATCGCACAATCCGGTCCACCCAGAACGCCAAAGCCCGTTCCGGTCCAAACGGGATCGAGCAGCGCGAGTTCCGCGAACACCGCACTCCCAACGAGCATTCCTAACTCCGATAACACCGCTAACCCAGCTAACTCCGCCAGCCCGCTGCCATCGGCATCCTGCGAGCCGCAGGGCTCGCCTTCCTCGGCGGACTGATCCTGAACCTGATGCCCTGCGTGTTTCCGGTGCTCTTTATCAAAGGCTTGTCGCTCGTGCAATCCGGAGGGGAGGAGAGCCATAAGCTTCGCACTCACGGAGTTGTCTACGCCGCGGGCATTCTGGTTTCCTTCTGGGTGTTGGTCGCGCTGTTGCTCGGGCTTCGTTCCGCCGGCGCGCACCTTGGCTGGGGATTCCAATTCCAGTCGCCCATCTTTCTTTCGCTGATGGCCGCGCTGCTGTTCTTCCTGGGTTTGTCGCTTGCGGGACAATTTGAAATTGGTCTGACTCTAACCAGGCCGGCGGTTCACTTGCGGCGAAACAGGGTTATACCGGCAGCTTCTTCACCGGCGTGCTCGCGGTTATCGTGGCTACTCCGTGTACCGCACCATTCATGGGAGTGGCGCTCGGCTATGCGCTCGCACAGTCGGCGCTCGTCACTTTCGCTGTCTTCACCGCGCTGGCACTCGGGCTCGCCCCACCCTACGTCGCTCTGACGATGCAGCCTGCGTGGACACGCATCCTTCCCCGTCCCGGCGCCTGGATGGAAGTGCTCAAGCAGGCCGTCTCGGTTCCCATCTTCGGAACGGTGATCTGGCTTGCGTGGTGCTTGCCCAAGCCTACGGCGCGATGTTGCTTGCGGCGCTATTGGTTAGCTTTCTTCTGCTGGCCGTTGCCGGATGGTTTTTGGGGAGATGGCCTGCCAAGCGCTGGTCTGCAACAATCGCGGGTCTGCTTGCTCTCTCCGTCGTCGGAATGTGCGTGGTTGCGGCGAGCTCGTTTGTGACCCCGGAAGTGCCGAAAAACATATTGATCGGAGACAGTGATACGCTCAAAGCACTCCCAGTACTTCGTGGAAACAACTGGCAGCCCGGTCCGTAATCGTCGCCCGCTTCAATCCCAAGGCCACCCCGTCTTCGTCGACTTCACCGCAAGCTGGTGTCTCTCCTGCCAGGTCAATGAGCGTGTCGCCTTCGGCTCGCCCGAAGTCCAGAAGGCCTTCGCCGAAAACAAAGTCATACTCCTCCGTGCCGACTGGACGCGCTACGACGACTCCATCACCCAGGCCCTCAACTCCTTCGGCCGCAGCGGTGTGCCCACCTATGCGCTCTATGTTCCGGGAGAAAAGAGCCCCCGCCCGCTGCCCGAGGTGCTCACTCCCGGTATCGTCACCGGAGCCCTCGCGCAACTTCCGCATCCCGCATCCAGAGCGCCTCTTCTTCGTCCAATCTCCAGTGAGGATCCGGAGTCTTCCGGCCTCGCCTTCTGAAATTCCCCTCAGGAGGACGTCCATGCGTTTCCCCTCACAGGTGTTTCTCGCCGTTGCAATCACATTTTTTTTCTACCGATAGCAAACCGCGCCCAGACCGCCAAAGCCAACGCCCCCACTCCGGACTTTACCGCAACCGATTCACGAGGTCAGTCGCACTCGCGGATCAGTATCGAGGTAAATACGTTGTTCTCGAGTGGCACAATCAGGGCTGCCCGTTCACGCGCAAACATTATGAATCGGGGAATATGCAGAATCTACAGAAGGAGTGGACCGCCAAAGGAGTCGTCTGGTTCACCGTCATCTCCTCGTCGCCCGGTGCGCAGGGATACGTAACGCCTGCGCAGGAGAACGACTACATGGCAAAGATGCATGCCGAGCCCACTGCGGCGCTGTTGATTTCGATGGCAAGCTCGGTCGCCTCTACACTGCCAGGACGAGCCCGACATGTTCATCATTGATCCACAGGGCAAGCTCATCTACGCGGGTGCTATCGACAACCGCCCTACTCCGGACGTAGAAGACATCAAGGGCGCCGACAATTACGTATCTGACGCTCTCACGTCTTCCATGGCCGGAAAAACTGTGGTTATGCCCTACACGCGCGCTTATGGATGCTCAGTGAAGTACCGCGACTAAACAGGAAATCAGCTTGCAGCATTACCACTCGAAATAGTGCTGGCCGGTAGCCTGCAGACTTGTGCGGATCGGCAAATCATCACGCCGCACGAAAAGATACTGCGGTGCACCGCTGGTTCGATGGTCCAACTTCTGCAGTTCCTCCATCATCTCGCGGGACATCATGCGCAGACTTGTATACACGCGTGCGGGGACCGGATCAGAGGTGCCGCGAAGATTGCCCTCGAACTGCTGGCGTAGGGGAATTCGTTTCCATTCGGCGACATAAAAACCTCCCAATCCTGGTGTTTCTTTCAGCGGCTGCCGGCTTCGTCAGTTTTGGCTCAACCCGGCAATTTTCGGTCCACTTCAATCACCTTCCACTTACTACGCAACGCCTTGTTCTTGCGTTCCGCTTCGCGATTGGATCAGACCGCCCGCGCTTACATGTATAAACAGCAACTGGCATGCCAAAGTTGCGAGGTCTCGAGCAGACTGCTGCTGATGCTTGAAACGACGTCTCTTAAAAGCGTACCGCTTCATTAACAATGAGGTGGGGGCTATAAGTGACGGATTTAGTGACGAGATACCGTCTTCAGACGGCATTTCGCCGGATTGAGACGTAGGACGCGCGCCAATCTTCTCGGTGTGTGAACGCTCACCGGCTTGTGCAGATTGTGCTATGGCAAAAACGTAATCTCTCGCCGAAAACAACTTCAATTCCCGCGCGTTCATCTGAGGCGGGAATTCATGCGATTGCGATGTCGTCGCGTTCCGCCGGCAGAGATAACCTACGTTGGTTACAAGAAGAATCACATGTCCATGTTCGCTGAATTTCTTGATAGCTTTATTCAATCGATGCCGTTCATTCGAGTCGGGGATAACGATGCACCCGTCGCTTCCTTTTGGCCCGGCCCCATGTATATAAAAATCATTAGCCCGGTTGTCGAGGCTTATGCCTGAAGATGTCGGATAGTGGATGCGCGTCTGCGTCGCGATTTAGATAGATACACTCGCCGAATGGTTTGTGATTTTCGAGATAGGTGCAGGAGTAGTGACCGGAGGGCAGGGTACCGCCTCTTTTATAGGGATCTTTCCTTGTACCCTCGCCGATAGTCTGCGAATTCGCAAAGTGACTGGAAAAATTCTTTTCCTCAAAATGCCTGTATAGGATGGCTGTCTTTTTATCAACTTGCTTGTGACCGCGGCTGCCGCCGGAGTAGGCCGTTATGTCAAAAGGCTTCTCGGCCCCAATCGATCCAGTCAGTTTCTGACGTCCGGCATCATAGGTGAGGTTCGCAATGCGAGCGTGCATGAGCTTCTTCTCCCTGATAAGCGGGGATAATAGCACGAACTCTCTCGATAAATGTTGGACATTTTAAGTGAACTGTTCATGGATCGGCTCAACACACCTTGGTACTCACGCAGATCTTTGCTTGCCGGCTCGAATGCGCCGTATCTCCTCCATCCGCTGTGCCAGCGCCTTCTCGCGCCCTTCCTGCGTCGGCTGGTAGTAGCTGCGTCCTTTCAGGGAATCGGGCAGGCAATCCATCTCGGCCACTTTGTCTTCCTCGTCGTGCGCATAGCGATACCCCTTGCCGTAGTCGAGTTCCTTCATCAGCCGCGTGGGCGCATTGCGGAGATGCAGCGGCACAGGCTCCTGCCGCGTATGTTCAATCTCCTGCTGCACAGCGCCGTAGGCGGTATAAACCGAATTCGATTTCGGCGCGAGTCACAGGTAAACGACCGCCTCCGCCAGCGCGAGATCGCCTTCCGGGGACCCCAGAAAATCGATCGCCTCCTTCGCCGACAAACAGAGATTGAGTGCTTCCGGCGCTGCCAAACCGATGTCTTCGACAGCCATGCGCACCATGCGCCTCGCCAGGACAGCGGATCCTCGCCCGCAGCAAACATCCGCGCCAGCCAATACAGAGCAGCGTCCGGATCGCTGTTGCGCACGCTCTTGTGCAACGCTGAGACCAGGTTATAGTGCTCCTCGCCTGACTTGTCGTACATCAGCACGCGCCGCTGCACGGCTTCAGTTGCCAACGTCCTGTCGATGTGTTTCGTTCCCGCGGCGTTCGGTTCCGGGCAAGCTGCGCCGCCACCTCCAGCGTGTTGTAGGCGCTGCGGCAATCGCCGCTCGAATAGGATGCGATAAACTCCAGCGCATCGTCATCCGCCGTCAACTCCATCGCGCCCAGACCACGTTCCTTGTCCACAACGGCTTTTCGCAGCAGGTCGACAATGCGTTCTTCACTCAGAGGCTGAAGCACGTAAACGCGGCACCGCGACAGAAGAGCCGAAATAATTTCGAACGATGGATTTTCTGTAGTCGCCCCAATGAGCCGAATGACCCGCGCTCGACGTAAGGAAGAAACGCATCCTGCTGCGCCTTGTTGAAGCGATGGATCTCATCGACGAACAGGATCGTCCGCGAGTGCATCTCCGCGGCTTGAGCTGCCGTCGCCATCACCTGCTTTATCTCTTTAATCCCGCTCATCACTGCGGAAAATTCAGAAGCTTGCCTTTGTCGTCTCAGCGATGATCTTTGCCAGAGTGGTTTTGCCTACTCCCGGCGGCCCCCAGAAGATCATCGATCCGAGGCTCTGCGCGCCCTGGGCGTCTCGCTCGATCTGCACGCGCAGCGGTTTGCCCGGTCCCAGCAGATGTTCCTGCCCGCTGTACTCATCGAGCGTGCGCGGCCTCATGCGCTCCGCCAGCGGCGCTCCCGCTACTGGGCGGGGTGACCCTCTGAAGGGGAAAATCGCCAAGTCGGGAAGGCCATCGAATAAGCTCATCGTGTTTCCCCGCGTAATGCCCCTGATCCGCCGCTCTTCGCCGCCCTCTGCCTGGCCGCCTCGTACAGCAGCACGCTCGCAGCAACTGCGGCATTCAGGCTCTCCACCGGCCCCGGGCAGGGAATCGTGATCGCCCCATCCGCTTTGGCAGCTAACGCCTCAGGCACCCCATTGCCTTCATTTCCGATCAGCAGCGCCACCGGGGCGGCAAGATCAATGAGATTGGCAGGTCGTACATCGTGAGCGGTCGTCGTCAAGATTCTTATTCCTGCATCGCGCAGATGTTCGAGCGCATCATTCTCACTCGCATACAGAACCGGAACGCGAAATACGCTTCCCGCGGAGGCCCGCACCACTTTGGGGTTCCACAAATTCGCCGTGCCGGGCAGGCAAACCACTCCGCCCGCCCCGAACGCTTCCGCCGAACGCAAGATCGTCCCTAGGTTTCCCGGGTCCTGTATCCCTGCGAGCACCACGATCAGCGGCATCGCTCCTTTGCCAACGCCGAGCAGGCGGGCCCAGGTCGATTCCGGCATCTCTACCAGGGCGGCGGATGCCTGCGGCGATTCGGTTGTGAGATCGATTCGAGATAGCCACCAGGCACCAGTAAAACGTCAGTATCTGCGATTGACTGATCAGGTTCATAGGCGACCTCGGGCCGATCACCACCCACGAAGATGCACTCCACGCGTAATCCTGTCCGCAGTGCCTCTCTAATGAGGTTTGGCCCTTCAATTCCGACCAGCCCGCGCTCGTTGCGCCCCGGATGGGCCAGCGCTTTCCGCAATTCCTTCAACCGCGAGTTATGCTTACTCTCTATAATGCGAACAGGCATTCCTGCGAACCGTCTTTCGCTTAGCCGATTTTAAGCGGTCTTG
>CAVYEG010000002.1:0-200663 GCA_963767565.1 uncultured Actinomycetes bacterium
CCCTCCAGCGCGGGACCGCCGGTCACCCACCCGCCGCCGAGCTGCAGCAGGCCCGTCGCGACCGCGACGCACCACGGCCGGTGCAACGCCCTGATGTCAGCCATCGTCCGCAGCTTCGACGGCACGTCCACGCCGAGCGCCGCGCCTGCCGCGGGCACGTCGGCCTTGCGCAGCACCTGGCCGGCTGTCACAGGTCGCGGGCCCGTCGCGATCCAGCGGCCCAGGGCGACGGCCCGACCCACTACAACGCTCTCGCGCGCGAGCCGTGCGGCGTCGCGAAGCTCGCTCCCAGAAGCCGCTACGTCCACATCGCGACCTTACTGCCGCCTGGTTTCAGCCAGGCTTGGCACCGACGCGTCCGCGCTATCAGGTCGGCTGCGTCGTTGCCCGGTACGGCTGCCGTGAGCTTGTGACAAGCTGCACAAGGCGTCTCCCCGGAAACGTCAGGTTGCTTGCCCACCTGAACCGGCGCGGCCGAGCGTGACGAGGGCATTGTCGCGCAGGCCGGTGATGAATCCCGCTTTCCGGCGGGTGTCCAGGTGCGCGGCCACAGAGTCGCAAGCGGCGGCGGCCGCCCCGAGCGCGGTCGCGGCTACCAGCGGCCGGTAGTGCGCGAAGTGCTCGCGCAGCAGGTCCATGCCCTCCCCAGGGCGGGCGAGGATGTCAGACCGCCGCAGCCGCATGCCGTCTAGGTGCAGTCACCCCACGCCCATCCGGACAAGCCCGCCGGCGTGACCAGTCGGCGGCTGAGGCCGGCTGCGTCGGCATCGACGACGTCGGCGGTCAGGCACCCGGCCGGGTCTTTGAAGAACACACGCAGAACAACGCGGGCCTCGTCCAGGCGGCTAATCCAGGACTTCGTCCCGCTGAACGGCTGCTGCGCATCCGGCACGAGCTTGCCGCAGCGGACATCTTCGCTTCTCAGCGTCGGCTGGACCTCGGCATCGATCGGGAACCGGGCCAGCAGTTGACGCAGTACGGTGTCAAAGCGGGCCGGCCGCGGCGTCAGCGTGGGTCGAGTTCCTCCGGTGGCGGCCAGTCGCCGGGCAGTTCGGCCAACCGCCGCACGTAGTCCACACGGTCGAAGGGCCGCTTCTCGGCCATGGCCTCCCATACAGCTTCGGTGACCGGACCCATGACCAGGTGCATCACGTTGTGCCAGTCGTAGCCGAGCCCGGCGAGCCGCTGGACCGTCTGCCACGTCTCGGGCGGGTCGTCGGCCAGCAGCTGGTTCGCGATCACCTGATGGAGCGTGACGTGCAGCGTGGGGTTCATCGGCTCGCCGTCGGCACCCGGCATCTCCTCGTGCCGCTCGAGCGCCTCCTTCATCTCCAGGTGCTGCGCCTCGAGCAGGAACGTGCGCTCGTCCTCGTCGTCCGGATCCAGCCGTTCCAGGTCAAGGCCGTGATAGGTGCCGTGTCCCGGCGGCACCGCCCAGGACCGCCTGTCGCCGGGGAGCGGCTCGTCGAACCAGCAGTCGGTGCCCTCATCGGGCACCCACCCGGATATGCCTCCGGCTGGCCTGCCCTTTCCGCTCGGGCGGCCTGACGCCGGACGCCGGCTCCGGCCACGGCCGGGCGGACGCCCGCGACTTTTCGGACTCACTCCGCGAGTGTCCCAGATGCACACGATGCCGTCATCCGTTCCCGCCACTCGCGCGGGCGGCCCGCGGGTTACCGTGGCCGTATGGCGTCACAGCCAGCGCGCCCCCAGCTGGGCCTGTTCGATAACCCGGTGGGCGTCTTCAGCCTGGACGAACTCGTCGCGACCGTGCGCAAGCTCGAGCGCGAGCGGCCCGGCCGCACCGTGGACGAGCTTTCCGGCGCCGTGTTCACCGAACTGGCCATCAAGCGATCGCGGCGCGCCGCCGACCTCGTCGCCGAGGCCATCCGGCTGGCCCGGCCGCGTCAGCCAGGCACCGAGATCACCGGCTCACAGTGGCAGGCCAGCACATCCGAGGTCAGGAACTGGGCCCTCAGCGCAGGCTTCGAGCTAGGCGCCGACGGTAGCATCCCCGGCCCGGCCATCACCGCGTACAACCAGGTACATCCCGGCCGTCCCTACTGACCTGACCGTCCCGGGATCATGGCGTGACCGCAGCCGCCTCCGTCACGTCCCGTCAGATAGGGGCTCTGCGCGCGCACCACCGGGCGAGCGCGTCGTTACACGCCGCTGAACCGGTGCCGGGTTGACATCGTTTCAGAAGGTGGCGGTCGGACACATGCCTCCCGGCGTCGTCCCCAGTCGTCCGCGGCCTACCGATATGCTACTTATTGCGATAGATGACATACTTTCAGTAACATTCCGTGCTCCGGGATGGCGGTGAGGGTCTGGTGAGAGCCGACCGGCCCGGTGACGCCGACATGCCGCCAGACGACCACCCAGATCGCCGGGACGACCAGGATGGCACCGGCGACCATGCTGCCCGCGCCGGTAAGGGCCAGGCCGAGACGCGCACCCGGCAGGAGTATTACTCCGACCTGCGCGTGACGGTTTCCAGGGAAGAATCCGGCATAGCGCGACAGACCATAGCGGAGGAACGGGCCGCCGCGGAGAGGTGGCAGGAGAGGGCTACGGAGTCCCGCTGGATGTGGAGCGAGTACCAGCGGAAGTGGCCGTCCGCGGAGCGCCCAGCGGTCGACAGATCGAAGGATCCGGCGGGCTCCTGGCGCGTGGACAGCAGTAGAGTTCTCGGCGTCGCCGACAACAGCCGGGTCGACGCAGAGTGCGACCGCATCGCCAAACGTGAGGAAGAAAAGATCTCACCTGCGCTGCGCGCTATAGAAAGTCAAGATCCGGACCGACGCCTGGTCGGCTTCGAGCACCGCCTGAAAGGCCACGACCGCATCAAAGAGAAGGTTTACGACGGGATCAAGCTGCTGAAGCACTCCCCGGAAGAGGCTGTGTCGCTCGTGTCTGACACGATCCGCTACACCTTTCAGTATCGGGAGTCCCGCTACACTCAAGGCGTCTGGACTGATATCGAACGCCTAAAAGGCGAGGGCTTCAAGCTGCACAAGCTCAAGAATTACTGGTCCGATGATCAGTACAAGGGCATTAATAGCACGTGGATCGAGCCGGACACCGGCCAGCGTTTCGAAGTGCAGTTTCACACGCGTATCAGCTTCGAGGCCAAGCAGCTCACCCATACCGCCTATGAGCGGATCCGCAGCAAGCAGGCCGATGCGTTCGAGGAGCTTGTCCTGGAAGCCTTTCAGAAGAAAGTCACAGCCGATGTGCCGGTTCCGCCCGGCGCCGCCGACATTCCCGACTACCGGAAAGGGCGTAGATGGCAGACAAGATAACCTACTACGCAATTGTTGATGACCTAAGTAGCCGCGAGCAGCCTGCGTGGCGTCCTCCGGCGCATCTACTTCGAGGCCGGCGGTCGGCGGGATGAGGCGTTCAGTCAAGATCTCGTCTGGGAACGCACCGCCATGTTGGTTTCCGCCGAACGCGGCGACCTGCAAAACGAGTTCATCGAGATCACGGAGGAAGAGGCAAACCAGATCGTGGCACGGATCCGGGCTGACGTGACCGGCGCGAACGGTACCTAACGCGCGAAGGGCCGCAGGGGGAGGGCGAGAACAGGAGCTACGACCGGTCG
Organism: uncultured Actinomycetes bacterium; assembly: GCA_963767565.1. Classification (GTDB taxonomy): domain Bacteria; phylum Actinomycetota; class Actinomycetes; order Streptosporangiales; family Streptosporangiaceae; genus Palsa-504. Next base: position 3,608 of record CAVYEG010000002.1, read on the forward strand.
AGGCGACGAGCCAGCCGGGGCGGTCCCGATCCGGCCGAGCAAGAGGCGAGGTCATCAGCCGTGCTCGGCGAGTTCGGAAAGGAGTGCGGCCCGCCTTTCCTCAAGCGCCGTGAGCTGGGCCCGGAGCTGTCTCAGCTCGCGGTTGACCCGCTTCAGCTCGGTCCGCGCCTGCTGTTCTCGGAGGTATCGCTCGCCACGCCGGGTGCTGACCAGATCCTCGACCTCACGGCGGAGCAGCCGCAGCCACGGGTTCCCGTGGATCGCGGCGGGCCGGTACTGGAGCTTGCCCGCGCGGATCGCCGCGATGATCTCGTCCTGCGTCAACCCGAACTCCGCTCGAGCCGTCTTGTCGCTCAGCGTCGCGCCCTTGCGTCTCCAGTCATCGCCGTACAGCTCCATGACCGGTCATTGTCTCGCAGGGCGGCCGCGGCGAGCCGGCGTTCACGTGGACGTCTCGGCCGAACGATCTCTGCTTTCTTGTCAACCCGGCGGCGGGGCGGAGCACCGTGAGCGGGCGAAAAGGGCTGTGACTGCTCGTGATGACTGGGCTCAGGAATGTCGCCAAAGTGGACGCCATGCACAGAAGGGGGCACCATGAGTGTCGTGACGATCGCCGAGGCCTGGCCCGCCGCCGGGCGCCCGTTCACCGTCGCCGAGCTGGACCGGATGCCCGATGACGGCCGCCGGTACGAGCTGCTGGACGGAGCGCTAGTAGTGAGCCCCCGGCCGACAACTATTCACCAAGTCGTGGCGGGAAGGCTGTGTGGCGTCCTGAGCGGCGCCTGCCCTGAGCACCTGTGCGTCGTGCCCGAGCCGGCCGTGGAGCTCGGCCCGCAGACCGAGTTCGATCCCGATCTGGTGGTGGTCCGCATGGACCAGATCGGCGGCGCCAAGTTCACCGAGCCGCCGCTGCTGGCCGTGGAGGTCCGGTCGCCCAGTACCGCGCTGGTCGACCTGAACCGGAAGAAAGCCGCGTACGAGCGGTTCGGGGTCCCCTCGTACTGGATCGTGAACCCGGATCCGCCCCAGCCGGAACTGACCGTCTTCGAGCTGCGGGACGGCCGTTACGCTCTCGCGGCGAAAACGTCAGGGCTTTTCACCGCCGACCGCCCCTTCACCGTTAGCATCGACCCGGCCGACCTGACCCGCGGACTGCGCCGCTGACCTGGAATTATCGCCTCTCCTGCGCTTGGGATCGGCCGGCCACGCTGGCCATCCGCGCCCGGCAGCCTTCGGCTTTGCACGGTCATCCGCGGAAGCGTGCCTAGTAGCCCACGGCGGTTCACTACAGTCGCGTCAGAGGCAAGACGGTTTGCGGATACGGGAGGACGAAGGCCATGGCGACGGCGGCGCGTGACCGGCTGGCCAGGACACTGCGCGGCGAGGCGCAGACCGCGTTCAGCGTCGAACTGACGGCAAATACGGACGACCTGAGCCTGGAGGTCGAGGGCTTCGGGCACGTCAGGTTCCCGGTGACTCCTGCCAAAGCCCGCAAGCTCCTCGGCCTCGGTCAGCAGGCCCGGTTCGGCCGCGGCGAGCAGACGGTGACCGACCCGGACGTCCGCGACACGTGGGAGATCCCCAAGCACCTCGTCCGCGCCAAGTGGAACGACGCGACGCTGAAGGACATCCTCGCGACGGTAAAAGAAGAGCTGGGACTACCGAACGCTGCCGAACTGACTGCCGATCTTCACTCCCTCCTGGTCTATGAGACGAACCAGCACTTCCTCGCCCACCAGGACTCGGAGAAGGACGACTCGATGGTCGGGACCCTGGTGGTGACGCTGCCGTCCAGCTACGCCGGCGGCGAGCTGATGGTGGGACACAACGAGGAGTGGAAGGCCTACCGGGGGTCGAAGACGGCGCTGTCGCTCGTCGCCTTTTACGCCGACTGCCGGCACGAGGTTCTCCGGGTGACGTCGGGCTACCGGATCACGCTCACCTACAACCTGCTCCTGCACGGCGACACCAGCCGTCCGGCGGGCGACGACGGAACCGCCGCCGAACTGGCAGACCTCCTCCGCGAGCACTTCAGCACGCCTGTGCCCCGCTATTACGGCGCACCCGCGGCTGACCCGCCGAACCGGCTCGCCTACCTCCTCGACCACGAGTACACGCCCCGCGGGCTGACCTGGCGGCGGCTGAAGGGCCCGGACGCGAGCCGGGCGGCCCTGCTGCGCGCCGCCGCGGACCAGGCAGGCTGTGAGGCCATCCTCGCGCTCGCCGACATCAAGACCACGCACAGCGCGTTCCCGGCCGATGAAGGCTACGGATACCGGCGCCGCGGCTGGTATGACGATTACGACGAAGACGATGACGAGTACTCCGGCGGCGCGAGCGGCAGCCAACGCGGGTACGAGATCCAGGAGCTGATCGACTCCGAGGTCACCCTCACCCACTGGACCGGGCCGGACGGTACCCGCCTGGAGGAGACCTCGCTGTACGTGGACGGCGATGAGGTGTGCGCGTCCACCCCGGAAGGCGACCTGGAGCCCTATTCCTCGGAGTACGAGGGCTACATGGGCAACTGGGGCAACACGCTGGACCGGTGGTACCACCGGGCGGCGGTCATCGTGTGGCCCCGCGAACAGGCCTTCGCGAACCGCGCAGAAACCTCCCCGGCCTGGGCTCTGGACGAGCTTGCCGCGATGGCGTCAGCCGGCGACGTGCCGGGCGCGCAGGCCGCCGCGGCGACGCTCGCGCCCTTCTGGGATGGGGCGCTTCGCTCCCGGACGCCGGAGCAAGGGGGCAGGGTCTCCGGGCTGTTCGGCCAGGCGCTGCGGGCGGCGGACGCCGTGGCGGACGCGGGAACCGCGGCGATGCTGCTGCGCCCGTTCCGTATCGAGAACCTGACTGGCGCGGACGTGGACTCCTTCGGGAAGATCGCCGACGGGTACGGTCCTCAGTGGACGGCGGACCTGCTGCGGACGTGGTTCGGCGGGGACCAGCCGGCGTGGGCCTACGGCAGGGGAACCGAACGGCCGCAGTGGGTGGCGGACTGGCTGCCCGGCGTGTGCGAGGACCTGCACGTCAGGGGCGGCGCTGGCGCGGCGGGCGCGCAGCAGCTGGTTGACCTGGCGTGGGAGTGGACCGGCCAGGACATCGGCACGGGGCTCGCGTCGCCGTCACCCAGCTACCGTGACAACAAACTCGGTGACCTGGGTAAACCGCTCGCCTCGGTGCTGATCGCCGCCGCCGCGATCGGGGCCACGAGCACCCGGGATGCTGTTTGCGGATATATCCGGAAACCTCCGGACGCGGTGACCGCGCTGGAGATGTCCGCGCTGCGCGCCGCGGCGGAGATGTCCCGGGGCGGCATACGCGGCGATGCTGGCTTCGGCGACCTGGCCGCCGACTGCGCGGCGCGGCTCCGCGCCCGGCTCGCCCGGCCGCAGCGCGCGCCAGGCGACTGGTCGGTCGAACTGCCCGCGGGCGGCTGCACGTGCGAGCTGTGCGACACGCTCCGCGTGTTCCTGGAAGACAAGAGCCGGCGCACCTTCGAGTGGCCGCTCGCCCAGCAGCGCAGGCAGCACGTCCACTCCCGGATCGACGCCGCCGAACTGCCCGTCACCCACGTGACCAGGCGGCAAGGCAGGCCCTACACCCTCGTCCTGAAGAAGACCGAGGCGCTGTTCGCCCGCGAGCAGGAAGCCCGGATCAGGGACGAAACGGATCTGGAGTGGCTCACTGCCGCGTGCTGTTGATGGACCCGGCGGCGGAGAATGGACCTGCACCCGCGCCCGGCACCATGGCGGGCATCGCCCCGTCGGCGCTCTCGCCGGCCAGCGCGAGCATCCTCGGGCCGTTCGCGCCGATGATCTTCGGATAGTCCACAAGGAGGCTCGCATGGCCCGGCTGATCTACTCGGCCATCATGTCGCTCGACGGCTATATCGCCGACGCGGACGGACGCATCGAATGGGCGGCGCCGGACGAGGAGGTGCACGCGTTCGTCAACGAACTCGAGCGGCCGGTCGGCACCTATCTCTACGGCCGCCGGATGTACCAGACGATGCGCTACTGGGAAACCGCGCATACGGTCGCTGACCGGCGGCCCGCCTCGCTCGACTTCGCGCGGATCTGGCAGGCGGCCGACAAGATCGTCTATTCCACCACCCTCCAGACGCCGGACACCGCCAGGACCCGCATCGAGCGGGACTTCGACCCTGGCCAGGTCCGCAAGCTGAAGGAAGCGGCCCACCGTGACCTCACCGTCGGCGGCGCGCGGCTCGCCGCCCAGGCCATCGCGGCCGGGCTGGTGGACGAATACCAGCTGTTCGTCGTCCCGGCCGTGGTGGGCGGCGGCACCCGGGCCCTGCCGGACCAGGTCCGCCTGAACCTGGCTCTGGCCGAGGAGCACAGGTTCGGCAGCGGCACTGTCTATCTCTGTTACCGCCCGGCCTAGGGAAGCGGAAGCCGGGCGACGAGAGGCTCCTGGGGTACGGCGGCTCGGTCTTCCTCGATCATGACAGTGAGGTCGTGTCCGCCGGGCCCGCGCTGGAGGTCCTGCGGCTGCTGCACGGGCTTGGGGTTGCAGAACGCTCCGTCAGGTGGAGATAGCTGCCGTCGAAGTCAAACGGCTGCTCCGAAGTCCACAACCTCGTGCTACGACGTGCGCCGCCGCCGTCGCGGGCTTCGGCGATCGCCCGCTGACGGCGGCGGCGCAGGCCAGGAAGCTTAACGGCGCGCTGGCCTCAGGTCAGTAGACCCGGTACGCGGCCGTGGGATAGAACCACGGCCCCCACTCGATCCAGCCCACCCGCGTACCCCAGTCATGCGCGCCGAACGTCTGGTGGTACCAGGTCGTGTTGATCTCGACGTGCCCGGAGCCGTAGAACATCAGGTCGCCGCGCCGGGCTTGCGACAGCGGGATCCGGTGCAGGTGCCTGTTGCCAAGCATCGAGTAGGTCGAATGCGGCAGCCAGATCCCGGCGCCGTGGCCGAAGGCCTCCATGACCAGGCCCGAGCAGTCGTAGCCCTGGGCGCAGCTGGTCCCGCCGTATGAGTACCAGCAGCCGGTCGCGTGCTGTTCGGCCCAGTTCAGAGCCGCGTTGCCTGCCGAACTTCCGCCGTTGGCGCTGATGACGGCGGAGCTGGACATCGCGGCCTGCGCCGCCGGAGCCGCTATTGCGGTCACTGCTGTGCCCGCGCCCAGCGCGAGCGTCGCCACCAGCGCGGAACCTGCCACGAACCTGGTTTTTCGCATGGCGAAAACTGCCATACTGATCATGTCGGGGTTTCTCCTAAGGTTGGTCCGACATAAGGTCCCGGCCTCGTGCTGTGAACACCTGGCCGGGACCGCCTGCCTAGCAGGCGGAGCGCGTGCGGGTCACCTCTTCCTGCCCACCCCGCGGGCGGGCGCGTAACGCGATATCACGATCTTCTCCGTTGATTCGTGCTCGCTTGTGACTGTTCGCTCCATTTCGGCGTCAGGATAACAATTTGCACACAAGCCTGCGAGCCTTTGCGCAAAGACCCTGCTCAGCCCCGGTATATATGGGTAAGCGGACTACGGAATGTGGCCGTCCGCGTCGTCACCGCCGGAGCCCACGCGACCGGGTGGGCTCAGCAGACCGTGACCGGCGACTACACCGCCTGACCCGCCGACTGCTTCAGGCGGGACAGGTCCAGTCTTCTGGGCTGCGTGCCGGCCCGGAGGCCGCCACGTCCGGCCCCGGGAAATGCGCCCGCAGCGTGAACACGTACGCCGTCGGGCCGAACTCCCGCAGGTGCAGCACCCGTTCCTCGGCCTCGACCGACGCACACCTAGCCGCAACGATCGGGCCGCCTGTTCCTGAGATAACCGATGCGGTGCGCCAGCTGGCGTGTAGTACTTGTACTACAATTTAGCCGTGGAAGCCACGGTGAGAGAACTCAATCAGCACACCGCGCAGGTCCTGGCGCGAGCGGAGGCCGGCGAGACCGTCATCGTGACCAGGAACGGCCGGCCTGTGGCGGTGATACGCGGGCACGACGCTGAAGGACCGGCAGCCTATCCGTTCCGCACGGACCCGATGGGTAGTGACGATTCCGTGCCGACGTTCAGCGGGCCTGCTGATTTCTCGGAGCGAGTAGACGAGCTGCTGGCCGGATTTGGCGGCGATGCCTGAGCCGCTGCCGGTGGCCATCGCGGACACCTCAGCCCTGGTCGCGTTCTTCAACGCCGCCGATGGCCATCACAAACCCGTCCGGTCCGGGTTCGGCCAGGTCGGCCATATCGTGGTGTCGCCGTGTGTGCTGACCGAGTTCGACTACCTGGTCGCCAGCAGGATGGGACCCGATCCGGCTCGCGCGGCGCTGGGCTACATCAACGGCCGGGTTGCCACCGGGAGGTGGGAGATCCCTGCGATAGGACCGTACCTGGTCGCGGCGCACGCGGTGCTGGGCGACTATCCCGCGATAGGGCTGGCCGACGCCATGAACGTCGTGCTGGCCATGGAATTCCGCACCGACGTCATCGCCACGCTGGACCAGCGTCACTTCCGGATGATCCGGCCACTTACCCGCCATGATGCGTTCCGGCTGCTGCCGCACGACGTACCAGCGGCGTGACTCGGCCATCTGAGCTGCTAGTCCTGCCCGGCCGACGCGCCAGCGCCTCCCCGGCCGGACCGGGGAGGCGCTGGCGCATTCGAGTGCCGACGGGAGCATCCCTACTTGGCGCCGATGCTGGCGAGTTCCTGCGCGCGCTCGGCGGACGGGGCGACGTCGGCATCCGGCTGCCGGGCGGCGCGGCGGGGGAGCGCGACCCCGGCCAGCACTGCGGCCGCCAAGGCGATGATGCCGGCCACGGTGAACCCGGTCGTCATCGCGGTGGTGAAGCTCTCGTGCGCGACCTGGAGCATGTGCGGGGCCAGCGGTCCCGCGTGGGCGGCCACCGCGTCGGCGGCGGCGATGGACGGCCGGGCCGCCGCGATGAGCGGGGCGGGCAGGCCGCTGCTGGCCAGGCTGTGCCCGAACGAGCCGGCCACGATGCTGCCGATCAGCGCGATGCCCAGGCTGCCGCCCAGTTCCTGAACGGTGTCGTTGATCGCGCTGCCCGCTCCGTACTGGGAGGCCGGCAGGACCGACATGATCGACTCGCCCGCGGGGGCCATCACCAGGCCCATGCCGGCGCCCATGATCGCCACGCCGATGGCCAGGAACGTGTAGCTCGTGGTGGGTGTGGCCTGGGTGAGCAGGAGCAGCCCGCCGCCCATCAGGACCAGGCCGGCCGGGATGACCGTGCGGACGCCGAGCCGCGCCACCAGCTTGCTGCTCATCGGCGCGGTGGCCATCACCGCGACGGCGAACGGCAGGGCGCGCACGCCGGCGGACAGCGGGCTGTAGCCGTGCACCAGCTGGAGGTACTGGGTCAGCGCGAACAGCGACCCGAACAGCGTCAGGAAGGTCAGGCCGATGGCCGCGCTGGCCGCGGAGAAGGCGCGGTGCCGGAAGACGCGGACGTCGATGAGCGGGTTGGCCGCGTGCAGCTCGCGGTACACGAAGGCGGCGGCCAGGGCCGCGCCGAGCGCCAGCTCGCCGAGCGTGATGACTGAGATCCAGCCCCGGTCGGGGCCCTCGATGACGGCATCGACGATGGCCAGCATGGCGGCCGCGGACAGCACGGCGCCGGTGATGTCGAGCCGGGTGCCTGCCGCGCGCCGTCCCGGCAGGTCCGGGACCACGGCCAGGACGGCGGCGATCGCGACGGCGACGAGCGGCACGTTGACCCAGAAGACCGAGCCCCAGTAGAAGTGGGCCAGCAGCAGCCCGCCGAGCGTCGGGCCGACCACGATGCCGACCCCGGCGATCGCGGACCACGCGCCGATCGCTCCGGCGCGCTCCTTCGCCGGGAAGACGGCGGTCAGGATGGACAGCGTGGCCGGCATGACGAACGCCGCGCCGACGCCCATCAGGGCCCGCGCGGCGATAAGGGTCGAGGAGTCACCGGACAGGGCGGCCCAGGCGGACCCGGAGGCGAAGATGACCAGCCCCAGCAGCAGCGCCCGGCGGCGCCCGAAGCGGTCGCCGAGGGCGCCCGCCATGACCAGCAGCGCGGCGAACGTCAGGGTGTAGGCGTCGGTGATCCACTGCAGGCCCGTGGTCGACGCGTGCAGCACCCGGGCCAGTGTCGGCAGCGCGGTGTTCAGGATCGTGTTGTCGATGACCACGATGAGCAGGGACAGGCACATGACGGCGAGGATCGCGCGCCGCCGCGGATGCCCCTGCGGCCCGGTGAGTGCCTCTCGGGTGTTGGTCAGCTCCATGGCTCTGGTCTCCTCATTCAGCTAACGCCCGTTGACTTACATATGTAAGCTTTACAGCATCAGTAAACGGTTGTAAAGTCATTTGCATGGGTGAACTTGCCAGGGAGCGGAACCGGCGGGGCGAGGGCGCGCGGCTGCGGGACGACATCCTGACCGCGGCGACCGAGCTGCTGGAGCGGACGGGCAGCGAAGAGGCGGTCACGCTCCGGGCCGTCGCGCGCCAGGTCGGCATCTCGGCCCCGTCGATCTACGCGCACTTCGCCGACCGCGAGGCGATCGTGGACGCGATCGTCAACGGCGCGTTCGGCGACTTCAACGCGGCCATCCAGGCCGCCAGCGATGCTGCCGAGCGGGCCGGAGCCGGGCCTGCCGCGCGCCTGCGGGCCGGGTGCGCTGCCTACCTGGAGTTCGCCGCCGAGCGGCCGAACCGGTACAAGCTGCTGTTCGAGCGCCAGGACCTCATCAGCGGCGCCTCGGAGCCGGTCCCGCTGGTCCGGACCGAGAGCTTCACGCAGCTGGTCGCCAGCGTGCAGGCCTGCGTCGAGGCCGGCCTGTCAGCCAGCGACGACCCGGCCCGCGACGCCACGGCCATCTGGGTCGCGCTGCACGGCTTCGCGACGCTGCGCAGCTCGCTGCCCGGGTTCCCGTGGCCGGGCACGGACACCATGCTCGACCGCATCGTCTCCGGGCTGGCTCAGATGTGAATCCGCACAAGCCGCTGTCGCGGAACGTCGGCGCCCGGTCAGCTGCCTCTCGGGCGGTACTGAAGCCGCTGGCGCGCCATCTCGCATACGCCGCTGCGTTCGTTGTCCGCCGCGGCCTGCCTGGCCTCGTCAAGATCGGCCGGGGTCAGCAGGCCGCTGGTGAGCAGGAAGTCGGCCAGATCACGGGCGTGGCCGCGTTCGGACCAGATCAGGCCCTGAAGCAGCTTCTTGTAGTCGGATACGGCACCCTCGCCGCTCAAGTTCAGGGCGATGACCACATTCATCATCGGCACCGTCTGCGGCGCGGCCACGCCGAGGATGAACTCCTGGTAGTAAAAGGCCATCGTCAACCGCGCGGTGGCGTTGCGCACGAAATAAGCGCGCACGCGGGCCACCGCGTCTGCTACCGGCGCGCTGCCCCGCCGCACGATCGTCCCCGCCCGGGTGGTCGGCTGCTTGTCGCCGTCCGGGACGGCCGGATCGGTGCGCGGGCGGGCCAGCACGTCCAGGCGCAGCCGCAGCACCCATTTACCCACGCTTACCAGCCACGAGCCCTCGGTGAGGGCCACTGGCCGGGCCTCGTAGGCCGCCGGGGCCACCGGCAGGACGTGGCTCGCCGTCCGCTGGACGGCCTCGGCGGATATCGGTGTCTCCGCTGCTCCCGGCGCTAGGTAGACGCGGTAGGTCGCGTCACGGCTGAACAGCTCCCAGCGGTGGTGGACGTAGCGAAGTCCCGCGCAACGCGGTGCGCGGTGCAGCGTGAGATCCTTATTGCCGCTGAGCATGCGCCGGTCCAGCCAGGTGATCTCGTCAGGCGGACAGCTCGCCCACTCACCGCGCGCTTCTGACCACAGGGAAAGCCGAGCCGTCGGCACTTGATCATTGTCGCACTTCCCGTCCTCAGCTGATCTCAACGCGAGACCGGAGTGCGTCCTGCCTCGTCCCCCAGCGGATCGCGTCGCCGTCGCTGAGCGGTTGCTCACCCGTCACGGGGGAGCCGTTGAGGATGAGCCCGTTCCTGCCCTGGTTCGTGATCCACCAGCGACCGTCAGCGAAGGTGAACCGCGCATGCTCCCTGGACACCGTGAGCACGTCGGGCAGCACCAGTTCAACGGACCCGCGCCCGGCCCGGGCGCCGGACACCGTGGTCTCCGCCACCGAGGAGCCGGTGACCAGCCGCAGCGCGGGGACGGAAGGCAGGTTCCGCTCCATGACCGTGGCCATGCCGCCGGCGACCGTCAGGCGCGGGTCTGGTTCCGGCCAGACGCTGCGTCCGGGGCTGGCGTACGCATATGGCGAGGCGACGTACTCGAACTCCGGCGGGACGTCCGCATACCAGACATCAGAGCGGTCAGGCTCCGCACTGGCGCTCGCCGGATCCCCCTGCACCGGAGAACACTGCCCCGGAGAACACTGCCGCAGGCGGTAGCGGCCCGGCGGGACAGACCCGGCCGCGAGGACGTGCACGTCCGCCCGGCCCGGTCCGGCGAAGCGGGCCCCGTGCGCCGCTACCTGCTCTGCGTAGACTTCTGTCACGCTCGAGCCGATCACGCCGAGTTCCATCTGCCCGCACAGCGAGACCAGATCGCCGGGGTTCAGCTGCAGGTCGACGACGTTCGGCGCGAGCAGCAGTCCATTGGGCGTGACCACGAATACGTCGGGCAGATGCCGGATGGCGACCTTCAGCACGTCCTGCCCGTCGCGCCACGGCCGGGAGGCCAGCTGCCGTAGCCACGGATGGTCCCTCGTGATGCCCAGAGCCCGCAGGCCGCCTATGCTCGCGGCGCCAAGTACCGCGATGGCCACCAGCACCACGGTGGCGGAGACGGCCGAACCCGTCACCACCTCCAGCACCACCCAGCCCGCCGCGACGCCGCCCGCGACCGCCCAGCGCCTCCGGCTTCGCTGCCGCAGGGGAGGGCGCAGCGGCGGGCGCGCCGGCCGGCGCGCCGCTTCCCGGCCTTCAGCCATCGAGCACCATCCCGATCTGTCCTCGACCCGTCCGATCGCCTGATCCGTTCTGGTGGCCAGGTCCCGTCTTCGAGGATGCGGGCCGCGGACCCGCCAGTCAACGCGGCAGGGGCAGCTTCCAGAAACCTGGAAGTTGCCCGCGGAGTCCCGACTTCCAGATTTCTGAAAAAGGCCTTGAATTGGCACGCGCCGCACTCAGTATCGGCATGCCTGGGTATCCTCGCTCGGAGATGCCGGACCAGGATAAAGGTCCGGGTGTGAATCCGAATATTAACTGCACCGTGCGGCACCCAAGCAAATTAGTTGTACGGCGAAACCCAGGCCCTTCAGCTGTCGAGGGTTTTCAGCTCCCGGCGCATGACCTTGCCGGTGGATGTCTTGGGCAGGTCGGACACGAACCGGACCGAGCGGGGCCGCTTGTAGGCGGCCAGATGAGGCCGGCAGTAGTCGATGATCTCGGCCTCGGTGGCCGTGGCGCCGGGGCGGAGCACCACGTAAGCGCGGGCGAGTTCGCCGTGGACCTCGTCGGGCACCGAGCCGACTGCGACCATGGCCACCGCGGGATGGGCGGCGACCACGCGCTCGATCTCGGCCGGGTACACGTTGAACCCGCCGGTGATGATCAGGTCTTTCCTGCGGTCGACGATGAAGTAGTGGCCCTCCTCGTCACGGGTGGCGATGTCTCCGGTGTGCAGCCAGCCGTCGGGCTCGATCGCGGCTTCGGTGGCCTCCTTGTTGCCGTAGTAGCCGAGCATGACCAGCGGGCCGCGGACCATCAGCTCACCTGGCTCGCCGTCGGGGACGGTGCGCGCGGCATCGTCGATGGCGGCGATGCACGCCTCTAGCCCGGGCAGCGCGAAGCCGATCGAACCGTGGACGTTGGGCATGTAGCTGCAGTTGGCGGTGCCGGCGCCGCCCAGTTCGGTCATTCCCCACAGTTCCAGCAGGGGCGCCTGGGACCGGTGCTCCCATTCGGCCATCTTCGCGGCGGGCATGGTCTGGCCGCCCACTGCGCAGATCCGCAGCGCGGACAGGTCCGCGTTGGGCAGTGACGGGTCGGCGAGCATCATCGCGTACATGGTCGGCACGCCGTCGAATACCGTCGCGTGGTAACGCTGGATGCCGGCCAGGGCCGCGGCCGGATCGAAGCGCTCCAGTAGCACCAGCGTGGCGCCGGCCATGAAGGTGCCGTTCATCACGACGTTGCCGTAGACGTGCGGCAGCGGCAGCGCGTTGAGCATGACATCCCGGTCGGTCCGGGTCTGGACGGCGAACAGGGCCGCGGTGTTGAGGAAAACAGCCCGGTGTGACTGCATCGCCCCCTTGGGATGGCCGGTGGTGCCGGAGGTGTAGCCGATCGTTGACAGGTCCGCCGGCGCTGGCCTCGGTATCTCCGGGGCCGCCGCGGGCGAGCTGAGCAGCTCACCGAAGCCGCCGTCGTCGAAGCTGATCACCCGGCGCAAGGTGGGCACCTCCCGGGTGAGGCCGGAGATCACCTCCGCCTTGTCCCCGGAGGTGAAGATGGCCGCCGCGCCGCAGTCGTTGAGCACGAACGCGACTTCTTCCGGGGTGAGCATCACGTTGATCGGGTTGACCACCGCCCCGGCCCGCAGCGCCGCATGGTAGGCCACCACCCACTCCCACCGGTTCGGCGAATACAGCGACACGCGGTCGCCGGGCCGAACGCCCAGGGCGTGCAGCCCGCCCGCCACCCGGTCGCACATCTCGTGCAGTGCCTGGTAGGTGAAGGTCCGCCCGCCGGCGATGAGGGCAGGCTGGGAGCCGAACCGCTCCGCCGACCGGGCCAGGATCAGGCCCAGGTCCGCCCGGATCGAACTGATGCCGGCCAGGGCCGGGTCAATGGTCGCCGCAGCCACGTTCTCTTCTCCTCTGCCGGGCGTGACCGGCCGATCGCGGCTCGCCCGGAAAGATGCTATGGCCATGTAGCGCCCCGCCAGCTGACTTGTCAATGGCCTCCGCGCGGACGTCCCTCCTCGCCGCCGTCCGGCTCCGCATCGCCCCAGCGCCCGTGCGCCCAGGCCCGCAGCCACGCGTCGTGGAACCAGCGCCCGAACAACTGGCCGCCATAGATGACCCATCCGACGCCGATCAGCCAGGACTGCAGGATCAGGACGGTGCCCAGCGCGCCGTAGCTGACCGCGTTGCTGGCCACGAGCGGCTCGAAGACCAGGCCGGAGAAGACCCGCAGGCCGCCCAGGCCCAGGATCGTCGCCACCGCGCCCGGCAGCGCCGCCAGGTAGCTCACCCGGCCGCCGAGCAGGAAGCGCAGTCCCCACCAGAAGAAGACGATGCCGAACAGCACCGCCACCGCCCCCGTCGCGGCCAGCCCGCCGTGCGTTACCGTGGCGGTCGTGGCCTCCGCGAAGATGTAGCCGGTGAGCGCGGCCAGCCACACCACCTGACGCCAGATCTTGTGCCACGGCCCGCCGGGAAGATCCCAGATCCTTTCGAACCCGCCCTGCACGCTGCCCGCGAACGATACCCCGAAGACGGCCGCTAGCAGCAGGCCGAACCCGCTCGTCGTGCCCAGCACCCGGCCCGGCGCCGAGAAGACCAGTGACACCGCCTGGGCGGAGGAGCCGGTCAGGCCCATGCCGTCGATCACCCATACGGCGAGGCCGCGCTCCGGCGCCGGATCGGCGGCGGCGATGACGATGAGCAGCGGGATCACGGTCAGGATGGCCATGGCGGCGAAGCCCATCGCCCGGTAGGTGAGTTCGAACTCCTTACCGCTCCGGTAGAGATCCTTGAACCGGAGGTCGTGCCAGACCCGCTCGGCGCCCCGGACTACCGCGCGCCGCACCGCACGGTACGGGCTCCGCCCGTCAGCGGTGGACACGCCCGTCAGCCCGCAGTCATGCGGACAGCCAGCAGCACCGTCATCACGCCCTGGCCGGTTCGTTTCATGCCTCATTCTCGGGCTCTGCCGCGCTGCGCGGAAGAGGGCTCACCTGTCCAGCCACGTATCAGAAGCGGACAAAGGGTCTCCGTGTCAGGTAAAGGCGCGGTGAACGTCAGGTGACGGGGACGCCGCGCACACGGGGTTGGGTACGGCGCGCGCTTGTTGGCGTCGTTCTGCGGCCGGGCGAGGGAAGGCTCGGAATGAACGGGAAATATGTCGGATATGTCGCGGGCGAGGACCCGCTGCACGGCTTCCTCAGCAAGATCATGCGCGATGGCCTGAAGGTGCGCGAGCGGCAGCTGGCGTTCCGGGTCTTCCGGCTGTCCGGGAGCAACGAGGTCTACGGGTACCAGGAGAAGTCCAGCGACGCCAAGGTCATCTGCAAGTTCTACGGCACGAGGTTCGCGACGGATCTGGACAAGGCCGCCTGGTTGGCCCGCCAGGAGTACGAAGGGCTCGAGACGCTGCGCCGGTACAACCTGGTCGGGTCGCCGCATCACGTGATCCGCCCGCTGGGACTCAGCCGCGACATCAACGGCGTGCTGGCCGTCGAATATTATCCCGGCGAGGAATTCAGCCATGCGATCGCGCGCGCGACGCAGCACGGGGACGACGCGCATCTGTACTGGCGGCTGAGGGCGCTGGCGTACTTCCTGGCCACCCAGCATAACCGGACGGCCAACGGGGCAACTGTGGATTTCGGTCCTGAGTGCCGGTACTTCGACACGATCGTCGGCAGCCTCAGCAGGGCCCGTCGCATCGGGCAGCGGGACATCGGCGAGCTCAGCGGGCTGCGTGACCGCTGGCGGGAGCGGCCGCGGATGTGGCAGGACCGGCAGGTCTGGCTGCACGGTGACGCGACTCCCGCGAACTTCCTGTTCGGCCACGGCATGGACGTCGCGGCGATCGACCTGGAGCGGATGAAGCGCGGGGACCGGATGTTCGACGTCGGGCGGGTAGCCGGTGAACTCCAGCACGCGTTCATGCGTGACTCAGGTGACCAGCGCCGCGCGGAGCCGTTCATCGGACACTTCCTGTGGGAGTACAGCTGTCATTTCCCGGACCGCGAGCAGACGTTCGAGTCGATTACCGCACGCGCGCCGTACTACATGGCGCTGAACCTGCTGCGGATCGCGCGCAATGGCTACATCGGACAGGACTACGGCCGAAGGCTCGTGCGGCACGCGAAGAGGATGCTGCAAGCCGCCTGAACGCCGGCGGTCTAGACTCGGTGGAGTATGGACATCCGAGCGATCGCCTTCGACGTCAATGGCACCTTGGTCAGGATCCTGGCCGATGACGGCGACGAGCGGGCGTTCCGGGCTGCGGCGCACTTCCTCACCTACCAGGGCATCGACCTGCACCGGTACGAACTGCGTGAGCTCTATTTCCAGCTCATGAAGGAGCAGCTGCGGAGCAGCCCGGAGAAGTATCCCGAATTCGATGCCGTCCGCATCTGGCGCCGCATCATCGAAGATCACCGGACGGGTTTCAGCCGGGCCCTGCCGGCCGGCAAGCTCCAGCAGATCCCGCTGTTCTTGGCCGAGATGTCCCGTGGTATCTCGCGCCGGCGGCTCGGCGTGTACCCGTATGTCCGTGAGGTGCTTGACGTCCTGCACGACCGCTTCCCGCTCGCGATCGTCACCGACGCGCAAAGTGCGTACGCCCGCGGCGAGCTGCACAAAGTCGGCCTGCTCGGCTACTTCGACGCGATCATCGTTTCCGGCGACCACGGATTCCGCAAACCCGACCGGCGGCTCTTCCAGCTCGCGCTCGACGGCATGGCCGTCGGGGCCGAGAACACGCTGTTCGTCGGCAATGACATGTACCGCGACATCTACGGAGCGCAGGAAGCCGGCCTGACGACCGTGATGTTCGATTCCGATCAAGGAGAGAAGATCTACCGGGATTGCGCAGCCGATTACACGATCACCGACTTCCGCGACCTCCTGGGAATCCTCGGCCTGACCTAGCCTCGAAACCGCCGAGCCACGGCACGGTCCCACGAGGACGTGCCCGGAAGGTGAATCTCCGCGTGGGCCGGCCTGCGCCAGAACCTTGACCTGCGCCCCGGTCAGACGGTCCTGATCCGAGGGGCCACTTCGGCGCTCGGCCAGGCCGCGGTGAACGTCGCCGCCGGGCACGGCGCCACCGTGACCGCCACGACCCGCAGGCCGGACCGTGCAGTTCAGCTTCTACGGCAGCGCATTCGTCCTCGGCACAAGCGCGATCCCGCTTGGCGGAACACGGGGCCGCTTAACCGCCCGCTGCCGTCAGCTCCAGATACCGCGCTTCCAGGTCGCGGGGCCAGCTGCTCGGGTCCGAAAGGGCGCGGGCGAGGAAGTCTGCGTAGCTGCCGGCCGCGGGGTCGTAACCGGCGCGCCGCATGGTGTCGTGCAGCAGCAGGGCCAGCACGTGCATGCCGTCATCGGCGGTCGTCCACCTGGTCACCGGGTAGCCCCGGGTGTTGCGGCCCAGCTGGTCATTGAGGAACTGATCCAGCGCCTGGGCCGCGTCCTCCTCGGCATAGCTGGCCCAGGTGTTGTAACCCGCCGCCGGATCCCGCTCGGCGAAGCGAGCCGCGAGGAACGGGTCGGCGGCGAGCGCGTCAAGACGGCCCTGGACCGGATGACCCTTCGGCCATGGCGGGTGCAGCAGTTCGTGCACGGCGATGTTGAGGACCCGGTCGGCGTCATAGCGGATATCGGTGAGGAACCGGGTGCCCGTGACGCGGATGCCATGCGGCGCGGCCCAGCGCAGCACGCACAACTCGACCGCTCTGGCGTCGAAGCTGACCCCCGTGTGGCGCTCGACCAGGGGCACCAGGTCGAAAGCGGCAAATGACGCGCGCAGCTCCTCGCAGCGCCGGCCGAGGTCATCGGCGGCGTGCTCGGCCCACCAGTCGGCCAGGGCCGCCGCCCGCAAGCCCTCCAGCACGGCTAGCAGGGCAGGACGAACCGAACGGAACAGCCGGTCGTCGGCCTCGTTCCAGCGCCGGGACGTTTCCCGCATGGCCGAGACCAGCAGCTCCGGGTCCGCCACGGCCGCGATAAGACTGTCCAGGCTCTCCCCGGCCCCGGCCTCGGCAGCCGTGCTTGCGGCCGGAGACGTCCACAGTGCCAAGAACGCGGACAACGGCTTGACCGCCCGGTCCGCAATCTCATCGTGCAGCACCGATACCCCGGCACGGGCCTCCGGCCCGGCGATGGACGCGAATCGATCCTGCCACCACCGGGCGTCTTGCTCATGGCGTGAGGTGTAGAAGGGCAACCCGGCCAGCAGCGGGATCAAGCACAGGGCGTCAAACCACAGCGACGGGTGGATCACCCACCTGTTCTCTTGCCGCTCGCCGGTCACCCCCCGAACTCTTCCAGACAGCCGACCCGGCAGCAACGCCTCAGCCCGTGTCCGGGACCACATCCGCTGACCACGCGGCCGTCGCGCGAGTCGGCCGGGCGGCGCCGTGACGCGAGAGGTCAGGTGGGGTCGAACAGGACCGGCAGGTTCGGGGGCGAGCGGAAGATCAGCCCGTGGATGTGCACGTCGTCGGCAGCGGGATCCAGGCGCAAGCCCGGCAGGCGGTCGAGCACCGCGGTCAGCAGCACCCGCATCTCCAGCCGGGCCAGGTGCATCCCCAGGCACCGGTGCGCTCCGTCGCCGAACGACATGTGCTGCTTGTCCGCCCGGAAGATGTCGAAAGCGTCCGGCTCGCCGTACCGCTCCGGGTCACGGTTGGCCGCGCCCAGCGACACGGCCACGAAGCCGCCCGCCGGAATGTGCACGCCGCCCAGTTCGACGTCCTGGGCAGCCGTCCGGACCACGGTGAGCGCCGGGGTCTCCCATCGCAGCGCCTCCTCGATCGCCTGCGGCACCAGGCCCCGGTCGGCTCGGACCGCAGCCAGCTGGCTCGGATCGGACAGCAGGCCGAACAAAAGATTGCTGGACGAACGGTACGTGGTTTCTGCGCCCGCCGGGAGGAGCAGCAGCAGGAACGGGTAGATCTCGTCGTCGCTGAGCCGGTGCCCGTCAACCTCGGCCTCGATCAGCTGGCTGACCAGGTCATCGCGCGGCTGCCGCCGCCGGTCGGCGATGATCTCGGCGAAGTAGCCGCGAAGTTCGCGGCCGGCCGCGACCGCGCGATCCCAGTTGCGCATCACCGCGATCAGTTCGGTCGACAGCCGCAGGAAGCGGGGCCAGTCGGCCTCGGGCAAGCCGAGGATGCGGGCGATGACCCGGACCGGGAACGGGAAGGTCAGCTGCGGGACGAGGTCGGCGCGGCCGTCGCGGGCGAAGGCGCCGATCAGCTCGCTGATGGTCGCGCCGATGATCGTGTCGCTCCACTGGTCCAGGACGCGGGTGCGGAACGCCTTGGCGACCAGGGCGCGGTGGCGCTGGTGCTCGGGCGCGTCCATGCCCAGGATGGTCCGGCCCATGACCTGCCCGGTGGTCATCGCGTTCGCGGCCGACGAGAACCGCACGTTGTCGGTGAGCACCTGCTGCGCGAGCGAGTGACTGGTGACGGTGAACAGGGACGTGATCGGCGGAGCCTTCTCGTCGGGCCGGGACCGGCCGCCGGACCCCGTGCCGAAGTGGACCTCCATGACCGGGGTATCCGCCCGGATCCCGGCGAACATCGGGTAGGGGTCGCGGACGTCGCCCGCCAGTTCGGCGAACTGCCGCATCGGATCGTAGCTGTCGGCCGCGGGATCGTCCTGGCCGGGAGTCGCGACCAACCCTGTCTCCCCTTTCCGCTGTTCTGGCTTTCCGCTGTTCCGGATCCGTACCTGGCTGCCAGCCAAGCTACCGCCACGCGGCCGGCGAACCGATGCGGGACCGGCAAGCGGCCGGGACGGGTCCATACGAGTACACGCTAGCCCCGGCGGCGTGACCCATCCCGCCCGGCCACGGGCCCCGATCCAACCGTCAGGCCGGGTCGTTGATGAGCTCGTCGGTGACCCACTGCGCGGCCTGGTCAGGGTAGGGGGCGGGCAGGCTCAGGATGATGTGCGGGAAGCCCGCGCCGGTGGCGTCGGCGATCGCCTTGCGGGTGTTGCCGGGGTGGTCGTAGGAGACCGGCAGGATGATGGACCGGGTGATCGAGGCGGGGTCGCGGCCGATCTCGGTGCACAAGCGGTCCAGCAAGGCACTGCGCTGCACGGCGTCGTCGATGTCACCGCCGGGCATGTTCCACAGGTCGGCGTGCTCGGCGACCACGCGCAGCGTCTCGGCCGAACGTCCCCCGATCAGTACCGGCGGATGCGGCTGCTGGACGGGCTTGGGGTTGCAGAACGCTCCGGTCAGGCGGAGATAGCTGCCGTCGAAGTCGAACGGCTGCTCTGACGTCCACAGCCGGCGGATGACCGTGCATGCTTCGGCGAGGTCCCCGACCGAGTGGGCGAAGTCGTGGTAGGGCAGGCCGTTGGCGTCGTACTCGCGCCGGGCCATCGGGAGGCTGGGCCGTGAGCCGGCGCCGATGCCGAAGTCGAGCCGCCCGCCGGAGACCACGTCGACGGTGGCGGCGATCTTGGCCAGCATGGCCGGCGGCCGGAACCGGTTGCTGGTCACCAGCACCCCGAGGCGCAGCCGTTCGGTCTGCGCGGCCAGCGCCGACAGCAGCGTCCAGCCTTCGAAGATCGGCCCGTCCCGGTCGCCGGCGATCGGCAGGAGGTGATCGAACACCCACGCGTGCTCGATCTGCGGGATCGAGTCCGCCTCTCGCCATACCCGCCGCACGTCGCGGTAGCTGACCTGCTGCGGCGCCGTCGCGATCCCGAACCGGGGAGCGGTCGTGTGTGACATGGGAGCGCTGGTCCTTCCGTGTGGCACGATAAGAAGCGGAACATCGCTCCGATCACTATACGGAGCATCGCTCCGCTTTGCAACGCGGCGACGAGAGGATGGGCGCGGTGCCCGACAGCGCTGGGCTAGCAGCGGGAACGCGCGGGAAACGGGCCGATGCCCGGCGCAACGAACAGGCCCTGCTCGACGCGGCCGCCGCCGTATTCGTCGCCTCGGGGGTGGACGCGCCGGTCCGCGACATCGCGGCCGCGGCCGGAGTCGGGATGGGCACGATCTACCGCCACTTCCCGACCCGGGCCGACCTCGTCATCGCCGTCTACCGCCACCAGGTCGGCGCCTGCGCCGAAGCCGGGCCAGCGCTGCTGGCCGGCAGCGGCACGCCGCACGCCGCGCTGACCCGGTGGATCGACCTGTTCGTTGACTTCCTGGTCACCAAGCACGGGCTCGCCGCGGCGCTGCAGTCCGACCGGGCCCGCTTCCAGACGCTGCACGCCTACTTCCTCGACCGCCTGGTGCCGGTGTGCGCCGAGCTGCTCGACGCCGCGGCCGCGGCCGGCGAGATCCGCCCGGGAACCGATGCCTTCGGGCTCCTGTATGCCGTCGGCAACCTATGCGCCGGCGTGGACAGCGACCCGCGCTACGACGCGCGCCGCATGGTCAGCCTGCTGATCGCCGGGCTCCGTCAACCGGATGGGAGTGCCCATGTCTTACCAGGTGGTCGTCATCGGCGCCGGCTTCGGCGGGATCGGCATGGCGATCGCGCTCAAGCAGGCGGGCATCGAAGATTTCGTCGTGGTGGACCGGGCCGATGACCTCGGCGGAACCTGGCGCGATAACAGCTACCCGGGCCTGACCTGCGACATACCGTCGCACTTGTACTCGTTCTCGTTCCGGCCCTGGCGCTGGAGCCGGCGTTTCCCGCCGCGCGAGGAGATCCTCGCCTACCTGCACGCACTGGTCGCCGAGCGCGGCCTCGGGCCGCACCTGCGTTTCGGCTGCGGCGTCGCGGCGGCCGAGTTCGACGAACACCGCGCGGCCTGGAACCTCACCCTTGACGATGGCGGCACGCTGCAGGCGACGGCAGTGGTCTGCGCCCTCGGCCAGCTCGGCCGTCCCGCCCTGCCCGACATCGCCGGGCGGGAAGGGTTCGCCGGACCGTGGTGGCATTCCGCCCGCTGGAACCACGATGTCAGCCTGGCCGGCCAGCGGGTGGCCGTCGTCGGCACCGGGGCCAGCGCCATCCAGTTCGTACCCGAGATCGCCAAGGTCGCCGGGCACGTCGACGTCTACCAGCGCAGCGCCCCGTACGTGCTGCCCAAGGCCGACCGGCCGTACCGCGATGCCGAGCAGGCGCTGTACGACCGGCTGCCCGTGGTGCGCAAGGCGGACCGGCTGCGCATCTTCCTCTACGGCGAGCTGCTCACCAGCGGCTTCGTCCTGTCGCCCAAGATGCAAGCCGCGCCGATGCAGCTGTGGCGCCGCCAGCTCCGCGCCCAGATCGCCGATCCCGAGCTGCGCGCCAGGTGCATCCCTGACTACGTGCTGGGCTGCAAGCGGGTCGTGTTCTCCAACGACTGGTACCCGGCGCTGGCGCGGCCGGACGTGGAACTGGTCACCGAACCGATCGAGCGGATCGTCCCGGACGGGGTGGTGACCGCCGACGGCACGATTCGCGCCGCGGACGTGATCATCTACGGCACCGGGTTCAAGGCGGCGGAGTTCCTCGCGCCGATGCTGGTGTCCGGCCTCGGCGGCCGGCCGCTGCAGCAGGCCTGGCCGGACGGACCGCAGGCCTACCTCGGCATCACGGTTTCCGGGTTCCCGAATTTCTTCATGCTCTACGGGCCCAACACCAACCTCGGCGGGAATTCGATCATCTACATGCTCGAAGGCCAGATCGGCTACGTCCTCGGCGCGGTCCAGGCGCTCCCGGCCGAGCGCCTGGCCTGGCTTGACGTGCGTCCCGAGGTGCAGGACGCGTTCAACTCCTGGGTGCAGTCGGCCAGCCGGACCTCGGTGTGGGAGAGCGGCTGCCATAACTGGTACACGACGGCCTCCGGCCGCAACACCAACAACTGGCCCGCTCAGACGTTCATGTACCGGTACCGGGTCCGGCGCTTCGAGCTGGCCGCGTATCGGGTCATGCCGGTCATGGCCGGCACCGGCGCGGCATGACCGCCCGCCGCGCGCGCCGGGGCCTGCGCGTCCCGCCTGCGGTCATGCGCCTGGCGGCGGGGCAGCTCGGCGGGCGCGCCCTGGACCCGGCGCTGCCGTGGCCGGTGCAGCGGACCCGGCTGGACCAGGCCACCAGGATCGCCCTGCTGCCCCGGCGCACCACGGTCACCGAGCAGACGGTAGCCGGACTGCGCGCCGAGGTGGTGTCCTCCCGGGCACCGGATTCGGGCCTGACGGTGATCCACTTTCACGGCGGCGGCTATTGCCTGGGCTCGGCGGTCACGGCCCGGTCGTGGGCGGCGCACCTGAGCGCCCAGACGGGCTGCCGGGTGATCTTGCCCGAATACCGCCTGGCCCCCGAGCATCCCTATCCGGCCGCGCTCGAGGACGCCCAGGCGGTCACCAAGGCCCTGTCCGGCGCTGGCCCGGTGGTGGTGTCGGGGGACTCAGCCGGCGGCGGGCTCGCGCTGGCCCTGGTCCTGTCGATGCGCGACGCGGGGCAGGAACTCCCGGCCGGGGCCATCCTGCTGTCGCCCTGGCTCGATCTGGGCCGCGACCGCCGGGCCCTCCCGGACCTGGTGCGCCGCGACGTCCTGCTCACGCCGGACTGGCTCGACGCCTGCGCCCGCGCCTACGCCGACCCGTCCAGCTGGGCCGCCCCGTTGATCTCCCCGCTGCACGCCGCGCACGCCGGGCTGCCGCCGCTGCTGATCCAGGCCGGGACCGAGGAACTGCTCGCGCCAGACGCCGGGCTGCTGGCCGCCAGCGCTTCGGCCGCCGGGGTGGACGTGACGTACACCAGGTGGCCGCGCATGTGGCACGACTTCACGCTGCAGGCCGGTCTGCTCGCCGCGGCCGACAGCGCGGTGGCCCAAGCATCGTGGTTCGTCAGCCAGGTAACCGGGGCGTGACGGCCGAATTCAGCGTGTCGCATTAACTCCCGTCGTGGACGGCAGCAGGGGCGAGGTCACGGTCCACGGATTAGGACTGGCCGTCGGCAGATGATGTGCCGGGTCGGCGAGCACGACGGCGGTCCCCGAAGCCGTACTGCCGTCGAGCGGCTGCAGCGTCTTGCCGGGGACCGCCGCGCACGATATCGAGTATTCGGCGGAGCCGACCGCGGTAACGGCCGAGGAACTAAACTTCCAGCGCTGGAGATCCGGGTGGTGCGACCCCTGCGAGCCGGGCGCATATTTCAGATCCTGCTTGATGCCCAGCGTTGTCCCGGGGCCGGCGTGAATGCCGGAGGGCGCATTCACGGTCACGTACAATCCGGCGAGCGTCCGGATGCAGACGAAACCGTCGCCTGCGTCTTCGAACCGGAACGCTTGCGCATCGGTGCCATTCGGCGTGTACTGCCACAGCGGAGCTCCGGCAGCCGTACTGGCGGCCTGCACGTCGAGGCACATCGTGGCGGCGACGTACGTCAGGTTATACGGGATGAACGGGCGGAACTGCTCCGGCCGGATCGTGGCGTCCAGAATCTCGGACAGGTCATGGGCCGCGGCATACCTCGCGCCCATATACGGAGGGTCGTCGCTCATGAATCGCCGGGCGATCGTCTTCAGGATCGAGGTGTGATCGAAGTGCAGCGTGTCCGAGCCGAACACCGTGCCGCTTTTGATCCAGGGTGAGATCACGAAGCACGGTACGCGCACGCCGGTGGTCGGGAGCATCTCCGGAGATACCTTGGCCGCCGGGACCGGCGGCACATGGTCGTAAAATCCGCCGTGCTCGTCGTAGATGATGACGAGCAGGGTCTTCTCCCATTTCGGGCTGGCGACCAGGGTCTCCACCAGGCCGCGGATGAACCGCTGGCTGTTGCGGATGTCCGATGGCGGTTCGTCGCAGAAGCTGTCGGGCGGATAGTCGACGAAGTGCGGATCGATGAAAGACACGGACGGCAGGTTCCCGGAATTCGCCAGCGCGGCAAAGCCCCGCTCGGGATCGTCGAAGCTGATGACATTCTGTGAGTCAAAGGTATGACGTTCGAAGAACCGGAGGAAAGTGTAGAAGTTCTCGAAGTAGGCCCAGGAGACCTCCCGCTCGGTCAGGAGGTCGAAGATCGTATCGGTGAGCACCGGCAGGAGGGGACTGGAATTCGCGTACTCCCAGGCGCCCCAGGGGTCGATGTTCGGCCGTCCCGTGAGCTGGTAGAAGCGGTTCGGGAACGTGGGGCCCGGGTGCGGGGCAAACCACCGGTGGCCGACGGCGAAATCGCGGGCCAGCGAGTCGTAGGTGGGCACGTTGTCCGCCGTGTGATAACCCATTACGCGGTGGGCCGTCGCCGGGCCGCACTCGTCGGCCTGCGCCTGCACGAAACCGTCCATTGCACCGCCGTTGACCTGGACCGCGACGCGCTCGGAATCGTTGGGCGGCCCGGGCGAGAAGATCACGTCTCCCGCCGCGAGGCGGAATGACTGGATCTTCCGCCCGTTGAACATGTTGAACTCGCCGCCCTTGAGGCCGTCCACGTCGTTCCGGTTCATGCCGCCCTTGTCGAAGGGCAGGCTCAGGTATCCCAGCATGTGGTCGAAGGACCGGTTCTCCTGGGTCAGGACCACGATATGGTCGATGTTCGCCAATCTGGCGGGCGCCAGTGTGGCTGGCCAGCCGGGCGGGGCCTGGTAGGCGAAGGTCTTTTCCGGGCTGATGTAACTGAGGCTCAGGACGTCGTTGCTGACGCTGAGCCCCACCAGCGTGCACGGACTCGGGTACGGCAGCAGTTCGGAATTTCCGCTGGCAATGACGCTTCCCATCAGCCAGGAGCTGGCCGTCGCATTAAGCGAATCCCGGAGCGTTACGTTCGTGATGGGGTCAGCCTCACTGAGGCGGTTGAAGATTCCTTCCCGGATCGCCTTCTGGATAATGTCCCCGGGATCAAACGTCGAGGACGTGGTGAAGGTAACGTCCACCACCTGACCGATCAGGTCTGTCTTGTACTGCGCGGGGTCTGCGGTTACGTCGTTCAACGGCTGTCCCAGGAACGTCCCGCTTACCGTGTACAGGGGCGAATTGGCTTCCTGGGTAAACGTGACCGCGTTGATGTCATCCACCCAGCCCACCAGGTCGACGGCGTTGGTGGCCTGGTGGTACCGGAGCGTGAGCCGGATCCTGATCTCGAACTTGATCACGTCGATGGAGATCGTCCCGGTGATTTCCGTCGGGCCGCCCGTCTCGAACTGCAGATCCATGGTGAGCGGTGTCTGGCTGTCGCCCGAGTTGACGCCGAGCGTCAAGGTCTGGCTGTTGATGTCGTTGAGATGAACCCCGAGCCCGAACCACGTCGTGAACTGCCCCAGCTCCGAGATGCTGTGCGAATAAGTCGTGCCCATCTTGACAGCGGGGTCAAGCGGCTGCCCGTCCGGCGGCGGCGGATCATTGACGATGAACTGCATGTCCATGAATGACGGCGGTATCTGATCGCCGAAATCCTTCGCGCTGTCGAGCTTGAGCTGTATGAGCGGATCCGGGCTGCCGACTGCCTGCCTGCTGTCGAGCAGTTCCTGGAGCTTCTGCCCGACGAAAGCAAGCGAGATGTTCTTGTCGCGCGGGAACGGCTGGGAGCTCAGCGGGGGGTACGGACAGAACAACGCAGGGAAGGCGCGCCCGTTGTAGACTCCCATGTGCTTGTGATGATCTTGATCGAGCACGACTCCGGAGATTGTCCACGAGTAGGGCTGGTCCTGGCCGAAGAAGAATGTCACGCGGTAGTCGAAGATCCACTGGTCCTCGCCCGCGGCGATGTTGATGAAAACGACCGGCAGGACCATGTCCCGCAGGAAGATCGTATTGGAAACCAGCGGGAGATCGATGCGCTTGTAGGTATCACCGGAATCCGGGAACGTCTGGCCCTGGGCCACGTCGGTGGCCACCGAGATGTCCTGGCTCGCGGTCGCGCTCTGCCGGTTGACAATGTGGATGTTGAGCGTGGTATCGGAATTCTTGTCGTCGTCGTGCGTGTGGAATTCGATCGTCACCCCGGTCAAGATGGAATCCGTGACCGGTACGGGGCGGGACGGGGCGGGGCGGACCTCGGAGCATATGCCGTAGTAGTTGCGGTTGTCCTGGTTGAGAACGATCCCGGCCAGGCCGTTGATGTTCGAACTGAACGGGGGAAGCACGGTCCCGTCATCCAGCGTGATGGTGAGGGTGTAGTCGAACTTCCACGTGTCACTTGATTCCGCGAGGATGTGGATGTGCACCGCGGGAAGCAGGAGTTCCTCGACCGGTATCGGCTTTGACCGCAACTGGATGTCGACCGTATGCGTGGAGTGGTCCCCGAAGGTGTGCCCCTGGCTCGCGTTGATGGCGCAGCCGAGATAGGGATTCTTGCCGAACCAGTCGGCGTCGTGCGCCTGGTACTCCTGAAGGTTCGCGACGTAGGTGCCGGGCCCGGCGGAATCCGACGAGTCGCTGCTGCGGTTCATGACGAAGACGTGCAGCAGAGAATCGTCGTTCAAGTCGTCATCGTAGGTATGGAAGTCGATGGTGATCGACTGGACTACCGGTCCGGCGTGGTAGCCGAAGTCGGCCAGCACGAAACTGGCGGCCTGGAAACTCCCGTCCCCGTTGCTCAGGGCGACCCAGACTCCCGCGTCGCCGAAGCCGATGATGTCCGCCTTGCGGTCGCCGTTCAGGTCGGCGAGGTAGCGGGGGTGGAGCGGGACCCGCCATCCCTGGTTGTAGCAGAATCCAGCCAGCACCAGCGCCGCGCCGCTTCCTCCGGTGACCGAAACCCAGACGCCGTCGTCGCCGAAGCCGACCAGATCGGCCTTCCCGTCGCCGGTCACGTCGGCGGCAAAGCGGGGGTGGTTCTCGATACGCCAGCCGTTGTTGTATCCCATGTCAGCGAGGATGAACGTGGCCGCGGCGAAGGTGCCGTCGCCGTTGCCGGTCGCGGAATAAACTCCCGCGTCGCCGAACCCGATGATGTCGGCGCGGTGATCGCCGTTGAGGTCACCCATGATCCGCAGGTGCTTGGTCCCGTCCCAGCCCTGCGCCTGGTCGAATCCGGCGAGCACCAGTTTCGGCGGCGCAAACGTGCCGTCTCCGTTGCTCAGGGCGACCCAGACTCCGTCCGTCCCGAACCCGACCAGGTCCGCCCGGCCGTCGCCGGTCACATCCACCACGAAGCGCGGGTTCTGATCGACGCGCCAGCCCTGGTCATATCCCAGGTCCGTGACCACGAGTCGCGGCGCCTGGAAGGTACCGTCGCCATTGCCGAGGGCCACCCATACGCCGGCATTGCCGAATCCGATTAGGTCGGCCTGGCCGTCTCCGGTGATATCGGCGACGAAGCGCGGATGCTGATCGACGCGCCAGCCCTGGTCATATCCCAGGTCCGCGACGACGAACTTCATGGCCTGGAAGGTGCCATCCCCGTTGTTCCGCGCCGCCCAGACGCCTGCATCGCCGAAACCGATAATGTCCGCGCGGCCGTCCCCGGTCAGGTCCGCGAGGAAACGGGGATGCCTTTCGACCATCCAGCCCGTGTGGAAGCTGAATCCGCAAAGAACCATGTTCGGCGGCTGGAAAGTGCCGTTGCCGTTGTTGAGGGAGGCCCAGACGCCGTCAAGTCCGAAGCCGGCGATGTCCGCCCGGCCGTCCCCGGTCAGGTCCGCCACGAGGCGTGGTTGCTCGGGACCCCAGCTCTGACCACTCCAGCTCATCTCCGCGTCCTCCCTGGGTTAGCCATGCGCTTGGCCACGTCAAAGGTGCCCATCGGTGTTGACCGCCTTCAATCGGTACGGATGAGGTTTGGCGTCCGGTGATACACGCGCCGGACGGAAACTTCCCGGCCGGCCGCGCCGGTGACCGCGGATCCGGACCTGAAAGACTGGGATCACCGTGTCCGGATCCGGCGGGAGGAAGGCCGGACCATGAAGTAAGTCTGGAGTCATGACCACGTACTCCGCCGTCGTCACCACCGGCATCTGCTGCCGGCCGGGCTGCGCGGGGAGGCCGCTGGCGCAGAGCGTCCGGACCTTTGACCATCCGGCCGCGGCCGCGGCTGCGGGCTTCCGTGCCTGCCACCGCTGCCGCCCCTACCGGGTAGCGGGACCGTTGCGATAGCCGGTTATGGCTGATTACGTGCGGTCGGGCAGTTTGCGAGGGTTTCGAAGGCCTGGTTGATGAGGTCGGGTAGTTCGGGGGTGCCGTTGTTTTCGACCCAGGTGAGGACGGCGGTGCTTGCGGCGGCGAGGCATGCCGCGACGATAACCCTGGTCTGGAAGTCGGGGCCGGGGCCTAGGGCCTGGAAGATGAGCTGCTGGGTGGCCATCTGGTCTGCCCAGAGCCGTTCCCGTAGCACGGGCGTGGACACGATGAGCTTGTTCTGGGCGAGCAGTGCGTCGCGGTCGGTGTCGTAGACCTGCTGAAGTCCGTGGAGCAGCGCCGCGCGGATCCGCTGGGGGAGGGGCCAGGCGGCCGGGGTCTGCTGGAGCAGCGCGGCGATCATGGGGTCGTAGCTGTCGGACAGGGCCACGTCTTCCTTGGCGGGGAAGTAGCGGAAAAACGTCATGTGCGAGACGCCCGCCGCGGCCGCGATCTGCTCGACGGTGGTGGCGTCGTATCCCTGTTCGCTGAACAGCCGCAGCGCGCTCGCGCGGATACGGTCGCGGGTGGCGGCCTTCTTGCGCTGCCGCCAGTCCGGCTGGAGGTCGGTCATAAGTCCTATCGTCGCGTACTGACAGGCGGGGCGGTGGTCGCGGGTGGCTGCGGCGAGCGGGCTCCTGGGGCGGCGCGGCCGGGCAGGTAACGCAGGCTGGTGAGGGCGGCCAGTGCGGTGATGGCGGCGCAGATGAGCATGACGGTGCTCATGCCGTGCAGGAAGGCGGTTCCCGCGGCGGCCTGCAGGGCGCCGCCTGATGGCAGGTGCCCGGCGAGCTGGGCGGCCTGGGTGATGGAAGCGCGCGCGATGGCGGCGTCCCGGGCGGGCAGCGCGGCGAGGGCCGGGCCGAGGGCGCGAGCGTAGCCGGCTGACAGCACGCTGCCGAGCACGGCGACCGCTATTGCCCCGCCGACCTGCCGCAGCGCGCTGTTTACCGAGGCACCGATGCCGGCCTCGTCGCCGCCCGCGGCAGCCATGACCGCGTCCATCGCGGCGGCGATGGACGCGCCGGTTCCGAGCCCGCTCAGTGCCAGCCCGGCTGCTACGAAGGCGTAGCCGGTAGCCGGGTGGACCTGGCTGAGCAGGGCGAGCCCGCCAGTCAGCAGGGCCAGCCCGGCGGCCACGGTGAGCCTGGTACCCGCTGCCCGCACCACCTGGCCGGCTGCCCCGCCCGCGACCAGCAGCCCGCCCATCATCGGCAGCAGCCGCAGCCCGGCGCTGATCGGGTCGTCGCCGAGCACGCTCTGGAGATACTGGGGCACCACGAACAAGATCCCGAACAGCGCCACCGAGACAGCGATGGTGGCCGCCGTGCCCCAGCTGAACCGCTTGTCCCGGAACAGTGCCGGGTCGATGACCGGGTTCGCCGAGCGGTGTTCGCGGGTGAGGAAGGCGGCGAGCAGCACCGCCGACCCGGCCAGCAGCACCGAGGTGGACAGCGCCGTCCAGCCGTGTTCCGGGCCGTTGATGACACCCCAGACCAGGCAGGTGACCGCCCCGGCGGACAGCAGCGCGCCCAGGGCGTCCAGTGGCGGCGCGGCGGAGTTGCGCGACTCGGGCATCACGACGACGCCTGCGGCCAAGGTCACGCACGCGGCCGGCACGTTGATCCAGAACACCGAGTGCCATGAGAAGTGCTGCAGCAGCACGCCGCCGAGCACCGGCCCGAGCGGCAGGCCGAGCGCGACCGCCGCAGTGAGGATGCCGATGGCCTTGGGCCGGTCGTCATCTCCGAATGCAGCCGAGACCACCGCCAGGGACAGCGGGAACATGATCCCGGCGCCCAGGCCCATCACCGCTCGCGCCGCGATCAGCTCTCCCGCCGAGGCCGAAAGCGCGCACCACAGCGACGCCGCCAGGAACACCGCCAGTCCGGCCAGCAGCAACCGCTTGCGGCCGAGGCGGTCCCCGATCACCCCAGCGGGCAGCATGACCCCGGCGAAGACGAGCGAGTAGGCGTCGACGAGCCATTGCAGGTCGCCGGTGCCTGCCTGCAGCGCCGCCGAGATGGCTGGCAGCGCGATGTTCAAGATCGTGAGATCCAGGCTCACCACGATCACCGACAGGCACGTCACCGCCAGCATCCACCATTTGCGGGCTTGCACAGGCACCTTCGACATGTTAGTCACTAATATGTTAGCAACTAACATAATAGGGATGGGAAGGTGCCGCAAGCCCAGGCGACCGTGCAGCCCGAACTGACCTGATTTTCATCATCGTTCCGCCATCGGCGCGGCCTGCCGCTGCCTGGCCTGGGCTCTTACGCTGTGTTCGTGGAGACTCTCACGTTCTTGTTTACCGACATCGAGGGCTCGACGGCGCTGCTGCGGCGCCTGGGGGAAAGCGACTACGGCCGGGTGCTGGCAGACCACCAGGCGCTGATCCGCGCGGCCCTGGCCGCTCACGACGGCCAGGAGGTGGACACCCAGGGGGACGCGTTCTTTGCCGTGTTCTCCTCGCCGACAGCCTGTGTGACGGCGGCGATAGAGATGCAGCGTGCCCTGCAGGCCCGGCCGTGGCCCGGCGGAGAGCACGTGCGGGTGCGGATGGGCGTGCACACCGGTGAGGCCGCCACGACGGCCACCGGCGGCCTGGTGGGCCTGCACGTGCACCGGGCCGCCCGGGTGGGAGCCATCGCGCACGGCGGCCAGGTCCTGCTGTCGGAGACGGTGGCCGCCCTGGTACGCGACTCGCTGCCGCCAGGCGCGGCGCTCAGGGATCTCGGCGCCCAGCGGCTGAAAGACCTGGGACGTCCGGAGCAGATCTTCCAGCTGGACGCCGCGGGCCTGCGGGCCGGCTTTCCGCCGCTGCGCTCGCTCGGCAACCCCGCGCTGCCGAACAACCTCCCGGCCCAGCTGTCTGCGTTCATCGGCCGGGACCGGGAGATGCACGAGGTCCGCACCCTGGTCGAGTCCCGCCGTCTGGTCACGCTGACCGGAGCCGGCGGATCGGGGAAAACCAGGCTGGCCCTCCAGGTGGGCGCCGAACTGCTCGACGGGTCCGGCGACGGGGTCTGGCTGGCGGAGCTGGCCGCGGTCCCTGACGGGGATGCGGTTCCCGCGGCCATCTGCGAGGCCCTCGGTATCGGCGAGCAGCCGGGCCGGGCGGTCCTGGACAGTCTGCTCGATGCTCTGGCCTTCCAGTTCGTTCTCATCGTGCTGGACAACTGCGAGCACCTGATCGGCGCCTGCGCCAAGACGGCCGACGCCATCTTGCGGCACTGCCCCCGGGTGCACCTGCTGGTCACCAGCCGCGAGCCGCTCGGCATCGGCGGCGAGACCCTCTACCGTGTGCCGTCGCTGTCGCTCCCAGACCCCGACGACCCGGCCCCGGCGTCCGGCGATGCGGTCGCACTGCTGGCCGAGCGCGCCCGAGAGCAGGGCGTCGACCTGGCCATCGACGAGGAGACGCTTCCGCTCATGGTGTCGGTCTGCCACCGGCTGGACGGGCTGCCCCTGGCCATCGAGCTCGCCGCCGCCCGGCTGCGCTTGCTGTCGCTGGCCGGCCTGCGAGACCGCCTCGACCAGCGCTTCCGGCTGCTGACCGGGGGCAGCCGCACGGCCCTGGCCCGGCAGCAGACGCTGCGCGCCACGGTCGATTGGTCGTACTCGCTGCTCAACCCGGCCGAGAAGTCACTGCTGCGCCTGCTCTCGGTGTTCGCCGAGAGCTTCGATCTGGACGCCGTCGAAGGGGTATGCGGCGGCGGTGACATCGAGGCATTCGACGCCGCGGATCTTCTCGGCTCCCTGGTGGACAAGAGCCTGGTGGTGGCCGAGCCAGCCGGCGATGCCCGCCGCTACCGGCTGCTCGAGACGATCCGCCAGTTCGCGGCCGAACGTCTGGTCGAGGCGGGGGACGAGTCAGGGGCTGCCGCCGCGGCGGCGCACTGCCGGTATTTCCTGGCCCTGGCCGACGCGGCGGCCCCGCACCTGGAGGGACCTGAGCAGGGCCGCTGGTTCGCACGGCTCGACGCCGACCACGCGAACCTGCGCCGGGCCGCCGAGTATGCCGCCAGCGACCCGGACGGGACCGCCCGGGTCCTGCGCTGCGGGGTCGCGCTCCGCGGCTACTGGGTCGCGCGTTCCCGATGCCGGGAAGCTCTCGGGCTGCTGCTGCCGGTGCTGGAGCGCCCCGGAGCCAGCGCCGACCCCAGCCTGTTCGGGGCGGCGCTGGTGACCGTCACCTGCATCGCCCCGCTGGTTGATATCGCGCCGGCCAGGCAGTACGGCGACCAGGCGGTCGAGCTGGCTCGCCAGCTCGGCGACGACTGGCTGCTCGCCGATGCCCTCGGCATGCTCTCTGCCATGTACTTCTTCGCCGGCGAGCCCGGTCGCGGGCTTCCGCTGGCCCGGGAGGCCGTCGACCGCGCCCGCCGGCTCGGCGACGACGTCTTGCTAGGCCGGAGCCTGATGGTCTGCCTGCTGTCCGGCGGCCTTATCGAGCCGGATCGGTCCGCGCCCCTGCTCGCCGAGGCCATCGCCTGCACCGAGCGATCCGGCAATCAGCTCCTGCTCTCGTTCCTGCACAACAACGCCGCCGTTCATGCCCTGGCCGCCGGCGACATCCTGGCCGCCCGGACCCACCTGGACCAGGCGGCGCAAGCCGCACGGGCGACCGGGCAGGAAAACCCGGCCGCGGCGGCCAACCTGGGCTGGGCCCTGCGCGAAGAAGGCAACCCGCAAGAGGCAGGGTCCTCGTTCGAGGCGAGCCTTCGCATCGCCCGCCGCAGCGGTGAACAGCCGGTCATAGCTTGCGCCATCCTCGGCCTGGGCTGCCTGGCCGCGGATCTGGGCGACTGGCACCGTTCGGCCCTCCTCCATGGCGTCGCGCAGGCCTTCCTCGACCGGTCCGGGGAACCGTGGCAGTACCTTGAGACGCGGTACCGGCAGCACAACCTCGCCCGGGTGCGCTCGCACCTGGGCGACGAGCCGTTCGACCGGGCCTACGCCGAGGGCATGGCGCTGAGCGTCGAGGAGGCGCTGCGGATGGCCCTCGGGAAAACCGGCGTCACATCGGGCAGCTGACGCAGATCCTGGTGCACCCGGGCCCGCCGTTCCGGGTTGGTCAGCAGGCGACGATGAGGGCACTGTTGGCGGCGGCCGCCGCTAGCCGGGTCAGACCGCGCGCAGCAGCCGCGCCAGGTTGGCCTGGCGGCCCTGCCGGTCCCGCCAGACCTGGGCGACTACCATCGCGTTGGTGCGCAACTCCACCCGCGCGGCCGCCAGGAGCCGATCCGCGGCTTGACAGGAAACCTAATGGTTTCCTATTGTGGCTGGCGTGGATCTCGTGTTCCGGGCCCTGGCCGACCCGACCCGGCGGGCGCTGCTTGATGAGCTGTTCGCCCGGGATGGCCAGACGCTGGTGTCCCTGTCGGCGCGGCACGACATGACGCGGATCGCCGTGGCGAAGCACCTGCAGATCCTCGAGGACGCCGGGCTCATCGTGAGCAGGCGGCGGGGCCGCGAGAAGCTGCACTACCTCAACCCGGTCCCGATCCGCCTGGTCCACGACCGGTGGGTCAGCAAGTACACCGAGCCGTGGGCTGCCGGGCTCGCCGGCCTGAAGCACGAGCTGGAGGAGCAGATGGAGAAGGTCTTCGAGATCTACATCCGGACTACGCCCGAGCGGCTGTGGGAGGCGATCACCGATCCGGTGATCAGGACGAAGTACCAGTTCGGCGCGTCGATCGAGTCGGACTGGACCGAAGGCTCGACCTGGCGGCTCGGTCATCCGGCCGCGGAGCGGTCGCTGGCCGGGGGCGAGAACCTGGTCGTCGAACGGCCGCACCGGCTCGTGCAGACCATGCACGCGCTGTGGGGTCCCGACGCCGAGCGGGCCGGCACGTCCCGGGTGACGTGGGAGATCGAGCCGGTCGGCGACTCGTGCCGCCTGACGGTGCTCCACGATCAGCTGCCGCCGGACACACCATCCGAGGTCTACGGCGGGTGGCCGATGATCTTGTCCGGCCTGAAGACGTGGCTCGAGACCGGGCAGACGCTGACCACTCCCGGCTCGCTGATGTACCAGCAGCAGTAATCCAGCAACGCGAGGAGATCGTCATGTCCCAGACCACCATCACCGACATCGGCACCGTGGGCATCCCGGTCAGCGACCAGGACAAAGCGGTGGAGTTCTTCACCGGCACACTCGGCTTCGAGAAGCGGCTCGACGTGCGGATGGGGGAGAGCTTCCGCTGGGTCACGGTCGCGGCCCCCGGCGCGTCCACCTCGGTCGCGCTGATCGCCGGGCCTGACGCCGGGACCGAGACCGGCATCCGGTTCATGGTTCCCGACGCCGGCACCGAGCATGCGGCCATGCGGCAGCGGGGCATCGAAGTCGGGGACCTGCTCCGGTGGCCGGGTGTCCCGCCCATGTTCAAATTCCAGGATCCGGACGGGAACACCTTCGAGATCGTCGAAGGCAGCCCCTGAGCCGCCGCGAGCACACGCCGGGCAATGCGGTGCGGACAAGAGCCGCGAGCGCGGGGCGGTTAGCCGGTGAGCCCGGCCAACGTCGGGGCGAGCTCCTCCAGTTACCCGAGTTGGGAGATCCGGGAACTGGAACCTGGCTGGGATGCTCCCGACCGCATCGCAGAGCGGGAGCGAAGCCGTGCGGAGATGCGTGCCGAGCAGCGCGGCTATCAGCTCGCACAGCTGCGGAAGAACGCCGGGCTCACCCAGGTTCAGGTCGCTGCCATGATGGGTGTCACCCAAGCGCGGGTCTCCCAAATCGAGCATGGCAAGATCACCGAGGTGGACGCTATCCGCGGGTACGTTGAGGCCCTCGGCGGCACCGTCGATGTCATCGCTCGTGTCGGTGACTGGACTATCAAGGTCGCATGAGCCGTGCCGGGCTGGCCGAGCCGGTCGGCGACTCTTTGCCGCGCGTCCGCTTTCGCCCGGGCCGGTCGCCGGCCGCTTCCTGGCCGGCTCCCCAGATCCGGACCTGCCCTGAGCCTTACAGGATCGCCAGCGTTCCCGCGGAAACGCTTTGTGAATATTTTCACCCGACTAATGGCTCACGATCATGGACTTTCGACCGGCTTAATACGCTGACCTGCGGGTTTACTTCTCAAGTTGACGAAATCTGCGCACTGAAGTAACCAGGTTGGACTCGTAGTGGACAGGATCACCAGGGTTCGGGCTTGAGTCCCCGGTGCGGGGTACTTCGGCACGGGGGAGCAGGAGCTGACACGGGCCCCGCAGTCCGGCCGGGAGATCCCGGTTGAGCAGGTGAGCGGCGGGGTGCTAGCGCGGATGCGGCCGGAGCTGAGCGCCGGTGCCGCCCTTCCCCCCGCCGGGCGGCAACTTCGGGGTGGCGGCAGCCCGGGAGCTTGGCACGCGCGTGTCGCCTGGGCGACAATGCCAGGATGGCTCGTGATGACAGCTGGGCCCAGGTGTGGCGGATGGCGTTGCCCGTTCTGGACGGGGCCAGGCCCTCGGGGGTGCTCGGATGGGTGCCCCGTGTCGCCCCGGTTGTGACCCAGGCCGCGGTCGGGGCCGGGCACTGGGCCGCCGGGCGCCGGCGGCGGGCCCTGGCCGCGTGGACGAGCGCTGCTGGCTACGGGCTGGTGGCGTGGGGCCTGGGCACCGAAGCGCCGACCCCGGCCGAGGCGCGACAGAACATGCAACAGAACATGGAGCAGAACATCCAGCGGCTGCAAAGGGAGGGGGTGCTGCGCGAGCGTGGCCCCAAGGCCCCGGCTGCCGCCCGGACGCCGACACCCGCGGCCCGCCGCCTAGAGCGCCACCTAGCGCGGGTGGCCCCCCTTTTCAAGGCCACGGACACCCCCCAGTACCGGCTTGCTTCCACTGTCGTGGGGATGGTCCTCGGCGTGCGGTGGGGCCTGCGCCACCCGCGGCGGCTGACGGTGCTCGCGATCGTCAGCGGATCCTATACCGTCGTGTTCTATGTCCCCTGGGTGGCCCGGGCCGTGCAGCGGCGCAGGCCGAGGACCGCCGCCGGGTGGGCCCTGGTCATGGCCGGATCGGCAGCCCGGCTGCGGGCAGCAGCGGCTGAACCGCTCCGGTAACAGCCAGGCCCGCAGCGGCCCCCGCGACAACAGAACACCGGGAAACCGCGCGGCACCTGCCTGCGAACCCCTACCTGAGCCCCCGGCCGCGCAGTCCGGCGTACGTTGCGCACTAATGAGCCAACTCGGGACAGAATCGCCCGCTCGTCGCTGATATCGGGGTGATCGTGAGGCGCCGGACAGGGTGTCAGGCCGGGTACTGGTCGTGGCGGGCCCACACCGCGATCCAGTCCTGCTCGGTCATGGTGCGTCCGGACGAGCGGATGTCGGCGAGTTCGGTGAAGTACTCCTCGCGGGGCGGGCCGGGCGCGAACAGGATGAGCATCCGGGCGGGCGCGCCGCTTTCGTTGGAGAAGGCGTGGATGCCGCCCTGCGGGACGTAGAGGAAGTCGCCCTTCACCGCGTCGATCCAGGTCTCCCCGTTGAAGAGCCGGACCGTGCCCTCCGTGACGTAGAAGGACTCGGAGAAGGTCTTGTGGAAATGCGGATCGGCGCCCCCGCGCGTCCCGCTCATGTTCCACTCGAACAGGCCGTACTGGCCGCTGGTGGCCGAGCCAGGGGCGGTGAACACGACGTGCGTACCCGACGGGTACGTCACCGACGGCACCTCGCCGGCCGGACGGTAACGCGCGCTGACCTCACCGACATCTTTGCTGTACGACACCGCCAGATCCTCCCGTGGGCGTGCCCGATGGCCAGAAAGAATGGACCGAAGGCTAAGCCTAGGCTGATCGGCATCCGCGTGTTCGCGGATGACGGCCAGGACCCGGGCATCGCCTGGCGTTGTCGAAATGCGAGCACCTGGCCCCGTGTCTCGGTCACTACCGCCGGTGCCGCGCGTCGCGGGATTCCCAAGGCCGCCTTGCTCCGATACTGGATCTCATGACACAGGGACAGCCTTCGACAGGACAGCCTTCGCCAACCGAAGCCATCATCCGCGGCGCGATCCTGGCCGAGAGCCTTAACCCCGGCACGGGGTTCGAC
Source organism: uncultured Actinomycetes bacterium (assembly GCA_963767565.1). Classification (GTDB taxonomy): domain Bacteria; phylum Actinomycetota; class Actinomycetes; order Streptosporangiales; family Streptosporangiaceae; genus Palsa-504. The sequence continues at coordinate 40,556 of CAVYEG010000002.1, forward strand.
GGTCACGGTATGCGGATCATCCGCTGCGCAAGGTACGAGGTCACCGGCGCCGCCGATTATCAGCCGCCCATCTGGACCTTGATCGAATTCGAGGCGCCCGCAAGCAGCAGCGGCGCGCTGGCCAGCGAACTGGCCGCCAGCCTGCTAAGCCCAGGCTGGTATGCAAACTGGAACAGCGACACCGAAGCGACCGTGGTCTTCCCCGGAAAGATCTTCCGCTACCCGCGCGGCGACCAGGCCGGGCGTACGGAAGCCAGGGCGCACGGTCGTTCCGTCGGCGTGCCCGAGCCGCAACTCGACTGGACCGACTGACGCCCGTAACGGAGCGTTCGACCGCTATCCGCGGTTACATTGAGGCCCTCGGCGGCACCGTCGATGTCATCGCTCGTGTCGGCGACTGGACCATCAAGGTGGCGTGAGCCGTCCATCCGGGCTGCCGCTGATCCCGAATTCGGCACGGACCGCTGCGGCGGCACAATGTAACGCATGGCTGAGCAGACCAGCGGGAACCCGATCGTGATCATCGGCACCGGCCTGGCCGGCGGCAACGCCGCGGCCACGCTCCGGGATGAGGGGTTCGCCGGGCCGGTCGTCCTCGTGGGCCGCGAGCCGGGCGTCCCGTTCGGCCGGCCGCCGCTGTCCAAGACCTACCTGCGGTCGGAGGAGGAACTCGACGGCTGGTACGTCCGGCCGGCCGGCTGGTACGCCGACCACGATGTCGAGCGTCGCAGCGACCCGGCGGTAACCGTCGATCCCGCCGCGCACACGGTAACCCTGGCCGGCGGTAAGGAACTCGCCTACGACAAGGTCCTGATCGCCACCGGCGGCCGCAACCGTCAGCTCAACATCCCCGGGGCCAATCTGCCCGGGCTGCACTACCTCCGGACCAAGGCCGAGTGCGACGTGATCAAGGCCGAGGCGATCAAGGGCCGGCGCGCGGTCGTGATCGGCATGGGTTTCATCGGCTGCGAGGTGGCGGCCTCGCTGACCCAGCTCGGCGTCCAGGTCACCACGGTCTTCCCCGGGAAAGATCCGCTGGAGCGGGTCCTCGGCGGCCAGGTCGGCGGGGTGGTCAGCGCCTTCCACCGCGCGCACGGCGTCGACCTGCGGCCCGGCGAACAGGTCACTGCCTTCGAGGGGGCCGAACGCATCGAGGCGGTCGTTACCGCCTCCGGTCATCGCATCGCCTGCGATTTCGCCGTCGCGGGCCTCGGCATCCAGCCCGAAGTCCCGGGCGTCCCGGTCGATCAGGACAACGGAATCCTGACCGACGAGCGCTGCCGGGCCAGCGCGCCCGACGTCTACGCGGCCGGCGACGTGGCGAACCACCTGCACCCGCTGTTCGGCCGGGTCCGGGTCGAGCACTACAACAACGCGGAGAAACAAGGCCAGGCCGTGGCCAGGTCCATGCTCGGCTCGACCGACCCGTACGACTACCTCTATACCTTCTGGTCCGATCAGTACGAGCACAAGATCGAGTACGCCGGCCACGTCGACAAGTGGGACGAGTTCGTGGTCCGCGGCAGCCTGGACGAGGGCAAGCTGATCGGCTTCTACCTGGTCGGCGGGGTGGTGCGCGCTGCCGTCGGCCTCGACCGCGGCGGCGATCCCGAGCTGGACCTCGACGGCGAGATGGCCGCCTGCTCGCGCCTGGTCGCCGAGCGCGCCCAGCCGGTCCCTGCCGTGCTCGCCGACGACCGCGCCGACTTGTGGTCGCTGGCCGACGCCAAAGCCAGCGAAAGCTAAGCGTTCGAGAACAGCGGGAGGTTCGCCCCGCTGACCGCGGCCAGCGGGCTGTCCAGCAGCTTCACGATCAGTTCCGCCACGTCAGCGGGGGTCAGGCCGGGCCGCAGCGCCGGGTTGGCCCGGCGCAGCATCTCGGTGTCGACCGCGCCCGGGCTCAGGCAGATGGCGCTGATGCCGTGCTCCTTGCCCTCGACCGCGATCCCCTCGGTCAGGCCGATGACCCCGTACTTGGACACGTTGTACGCGACCAGCCCCGGGAACTTCTCGGTGGCGTACACGCCGGACAGCGACGCGATGTTGACGATCCGCCCGCCGCCGCCCGCGACCATGGCCGAAAACGCCGCCCGGCAGCACAGGAACGTGCCGGTCAGGTTGACCCCGAGCGTTTCCTGCCACAGCGCCGACGTAGTGTCGGCAAACAAGGCAGGCGTCAGCACCCCGGCCGCGCAGACCAGCACGCTCACCGGCCCGACCTGCCGCACCGCACCAAACAGCCGCGAGACCGCCGCCTCGTCGCTGACGTCCGTCGGCACCGCCGTGGCCCGGCCGCCCGCGGCCCTGATCTGGCCGGCCACGATGTCCAGCGCCGGGCCGTCTCGCGCGGCCAGCACCAGGTGCGCACCCGCCGCCGCCACGGCCGCGGCGGTCGCCGCCCCGATCCCGCGGCTGGCCCCGGTGACCAGCGCCACCCGCCCGGCCAGCCAGGACTCATTCACGGCCACAACTCACTCACCCGTCACTCGCCGGTACAGCCACTCGCCGGTATAGGCGCTCGTGCGCGTCCAGGCTCACGTCCAGGTCCAGCCGGCGCTCGGCGTGCTGCCGGCAGGCCGCCCGGGAAAGCCCCGACGCCCGGACCGCCGCCGACGCCGCCGCGACGACATCGTCGGCTGGCACCAGGAAACCCGTCACGCCGTCCACGATCACCTCACTGAGTCCGCCGCGCCGGAACGCGACCACGGGCGTCCCGCAGGCCTGCGCTTCGGCGGCGGCCAGCCCGAACGGCTCGTCCCAGCGCGACGGGCACAACACCACGGCCGCCCGGGCCATGATCTCCCACAGCGCGGCCCGCGGTACGCCGGGGTGCACGGTCACTCCCGGCCAGCCGCGCCGCGGCTCGATCTGCTCCCGGCTGTACTCGGCATCGTAGACGTCACCGTGGACCTCGATCGGCACTCCGGCCGCGCGGGCGATGTCGATGGCCTCCGCCGCGCCCTTCTCCGGGCTCAGCCGGCCCGCGAACAGCGCACCCGGCCCGCCCGTCTGCGACCAGGCGATGGCCCGGGTCGGCGGGTAGGGCGGCAGGACCGCGTCGACGGGGACGACCCGGCGCCAGGCCCCGGCCTGGAACTCCGACACCGTGGCCACCGCGGGCGGCCTGCTGCCGAGGGCGACCTCCCGGAGCGCCGCCGACACCGCCCGGTCCGGCGGCAGGTGCATCGTGTGCACCACCGGTGCCTCCAGCCCCGCCGCGAGCCGGACTGCGGGCGCGTCGAAGGCGTGATTATGCACCACGTCATACCGCCCCGCCCGCACCGCCCCGTACGCCGCAGCAAAAGCCGCCTCCGCCGCCCCAGCCGAAGCCGCCCCGGCCGAAGCCGCCCCAGCCGAAGCCGCCCCGGAGCCCGGCCCGAACGCCCGGTACAACGTCCCCGCCAGAGACCGCGGGTCGACCCCGGTATCGATCACCTCGACCCCCGGGATCTCCGACCCCGACGCGGCGTAAACATGCACGTCGTGCCCCCGGCCCACGAGGCCGCGGGCCAGATCGGAGACGAACGCCTGCGAGCCGCCCTGCTGCGGCTCGCGGATCGCCGTCACCAGCGGCGCCATGATCGCGATCCTCATCCCGGCAGCACCTTGAAGGCCAGGTCGCGCGGCGGGTTGATGCCCAGCACCTCGAACGGGACCGTGGCCAGCCCGAGCCGCCGGACCGCATCCGCCCCCTTGGGGTAGAAGATCTCGGCCAGCTCCACCGCGTCCGCGTAACTGCCGAACTCCGCCGCCATCGCCCCCGGGAAGCTGACGTACTGATAACCGTGGTCCATCAGCCAGGAAATGTGGTTCGGCCAGATGATGGCCACGCACCCGCCCGGCCGGCCCACCCGTTCCATCTCGGCCAGCCCGGCCTCGCCGCCGTGCGCCGCCGACGGGGTGAAGGCCGAGCACGCGACCACCAGGTCGGCCCAGCCGGACGGCAGCGGCAGCTGGTCGAAGAACCCGGGCACGACCCGGACCCGCCCCGCATGACCCGAAGAAGCGAGCTTCCGCGAAAGGATCCGCCGCAACGGCAGCGCAGGCTCCACCGCCACCACCTGCTCCGCCCGCCCGGCGAGCTCCGCCGTCAGCCGTCCGGTGCCGGCGCCGACCTCGGCGATCCGGTCCACGTGGCCCGGCAGCCAGCCGATCACGTCCGGATGGAGCCGTTCGGCGCTGGCCAGCCGGTCGTACAGCTCGGGTTCGAGCCGGTACAGCAGTTCCCAGGCCAGGAAGATGTCGTGGCGCGGATCGCCGTCTGGTCGCGGCACGAACCGGTGCGCCTCCTCCGCCGTGAACACCCCCAGGTCCGCCCCCGTGTACCGGCTCCGCAACTCAGGCCCGGTCACCGACCTCAGCCCAGTTCTTGTCGGTCTCCCAGAGACGAACGGACCGGAGCAGCCCGTCCGGCAGCTCCGGCTCGAGCCGCTCCCAGAACGCCTGGGCCAGGTTTTCCGCGGTCGGGACGCGCCCCTTGAGCCACCAGACGTCGGTGTTCAGGTTGCGGTGATCCACGTCGCGGATGATCTGCCTGCTGACGACGTCAGAGAGCACCTTCAGGTCCAGGACGTAGCCGGTGGCCGGATCAATCTCGCCGGCCACCACCACCTCCACGACGTAGTTGTGCCCGTGCAGGTTCGCGCACTTGCCGAACAGCCGGCGGTTCTCGCCCTCGGACAGGTCTGGATCGTACAGCTGGTGAGCGGCATTGAAGGATTCACGGCGGCCGACCAGGACGGTCATCAGCTTCGCCCTCTTTCGAGAGTTTTCACTACCGATAGACTACATGAGTGAGTTTGTCGAGGAACGAGGCGGACCTGGCCTCGGTGAGCTGCCTGGACGACCCGGTGCGAGGCCGGCTGTACGCGTTCGTATCCGGCTGCGCCGAGCCGGTGGGGCGGGACCAGGCGGCGGCCGCGGTCGGCATCGGCCGCGCGCTGGCCGTCTACCACCTGGACAAGCTGACCGAAGCCGGCCTGCTGACCGCGTCCTACCGGCGGCCGCCAGGGCGCGGCGGACCGGGCGCCGGCGGCGGCCAAGGTGTACGCCCGGTCCGGCGGCGAGTTCACGGTTACCGTTCCGATGCGCGAGTACGAACTGGCCGCGCGCCTGCTGGTCCAGGCGGTCGCCGCCGACCGCGGCGGCCAGGCCGCGGCCGCGCTCCAGGCGGCCGCCTGGAAGCTCGGCGCCGACCTCGCTGAGCGCCATCAGGCCGGCCAGGACGGCCCGCGGCCGGCCCTGGAGGACGCCCTGAAATGCGCACTGTCCGAGCACGGCTACGAGCCGGGGCAGGACGAGGCCGGCACCATCCGGATGCGCAGCTGCCCGTTCCGCCGCCTGGCGGAGCTGGAGCCCGCGCTGGTCTGCCACATGAACCTCGCGCTGATCCAGGGCCTGACCGCGGGCCTGGGCGCCGGCCGCCTGCACCCGGTCCTCGACCCGGAACCCGAGCACTGCTGCGTGGCCGTCCCCGCCGCCACCCCTGACCCGAACGGAAACCCATGACCCACCGCGAGATCCTCGACAGCGCCGACCAGGCGGAGCCGCCCGCGCCGGGTTCCGCCAACGGCACCAGGCCGAAGCCGGCCGGGCCGGAAGTGGTGGAGCTGAACGGCGCGCACCGGCCCGTGGACCTGCTGGCCGCCGAGCAGGCCGCCACCGACCTGCTGGCCGCGCTCGGGATCGACCTCGACCGCGAAGAACGGCGGGACACGCCGGCCAGGATGGCCCGGGCCTACGCCGAACTGTTCGCCGCGCAGCCGTTCCGCCTCACCACCTTCCCCAACGACGAAGGCTACGACGAGCTGGTGCTGGCCCGCGCGATCCCGTTCCGGACCCTGTGCGAGCATCACATGCTGATGTTCTCCGGTGTCGCGCACGTCGGCTACCTGCCCGGCGGCCGCATCCTCGGGCTGTCCAAGCTGGCCCGGCTGGTCGATCACTTCGCCGCCGAGCCCCAGACCCAGGAGCGGCTGACCATGCAGGTCGCCAAGTGCATGGAAGCGAACCTCGACCCGCGCGGCGTCGGCGTGGTGCTGGAGGCCGAGCACACCTGCATGACCCAGCGCGGCATCCGCGCCCTCGGCGCCACCACCGTCACCTCGGCCCTGCTGGGCACCCTGCGCGACGACCCCCGCTCCCGCGCCGAGTTCTTCGCCCTGGCCGGCGTCCCCGCCCGCAGCTAGGCCCGCCGGGGTCCGGACCGCAGAGCCACGGCCCGTTCTGACTGGATTATTTCTGCCGAACGGTTCCGTGGCTCTCGTCATTCACCCTCCGATCACCCTTCCTCCGCCTGTCCAGCTGAGCCCGGAGCGTTCGTCGTAATACCGGAGCTCGCCAGTACACCAGACCGGAGGCGATGATGGTCAATTCCTATTACGGCATCTACCAGGCCGAACGCGCCAAGACCGGGACCGAGATCCGGGCCGCCGATGCCCAGCTCGGCGGGCAGGCCGCCGCGCTCGGTCGGCTCGGCTCAGCGATCGCCGGCCCGGTCCGGGCGTTCTGCCGGTCGCTGCGCAGACAGCGGCCAGCCGGAGCTCACTGCACTTCGTAGCGCAGGTGCACTGCTCCCTCGCCGGGGATGGCCTCGGTGCAGCGCAGGTCCACCTCGTCAATGTCGAACAGCCGGACGCCCCGGCCGATCAGCTTGGGCACGACGTGCAGCACGATCTCGTCGGCCAGCCCGGCGGCCAGCGCCTGCCGGGCGATGCTGACGCCGCCGGCCAGCAGGACGTCCTGGCCGTCCGCGACCGCGCGGGCCTGCTCGACCGCGGCTTTGATGCCGTCGGTCACGAACGTGTAGCTGGTGCCGCCGCTCTTTTCAATCCGCTCCTGGCCGCGGTGGGTCACCACGAAGACCGGAGCGTGAAACGGCGGGTTCTCGCCCCAGTTCGGGTAGCCGAAGTCGAACATCGTCCGGCCGATGACCTGCGGGCCGAACCGGGCGAAGTTGTCCGCCCACACCCGGGAGTCCGCCGAGTCCTGCCCGCCTGCCATGCCCTGTTCCTGGCGCCAGCTGCGCAGCGGGAACTGCCAGCCCAAGATCGCGGTGAAGATCGCCATGCCGTCCGCGTCGGCGGACTCCGGTCCCGCGATGCCATCCAGTGACATCGACATGGCTATGACTGTCTTGGTCATCTCCGGCTCCTGTCCGGTCCGGGACGCCGCGTGCATCCCTCTCGGCTGCTAGTCGGAGCAGAGCCCCAGGTCTCTACACTCTCGTCGCCGAGATCCCGTACCCGGGTAGGCCGAAGCCCTCATGGACGTCTTTAGAGCCGGGTCCTGGCTGACGCGACCTCAGCCCGCCGAGGACGCCGCGGGAGAATAACGCGCATGCCGACCGCACTGAAGTCGATGATCACTGACCTGGTGTCCGGCCTCGAGCCCGCGGATGACCTCGGACGGGAGCACAGGCGGAACGCGCTGTCGTGGCTGGCCGGGACCGATGACATCTTCCGGCGGGTGAAGCCGCTCACCCCGTCGCCGCATCTGGTGTCGTACTTCCTGCTCGTCGACCGGTCGGCCGGGAGCGTGCTGCTCTGCGACCACCGGCTGTCCGGCCTGTGGCTGCCGACCGGAGGGCATGTCGAGCCCGGCGAGCATCCGCTCGGCACCGTCCTGCGTGAGACCGTCGAAGAACTCGGCGTCACCGCGCAACCCGACGCGGTGTTCCAGGACAGGCCGTTCTTCCTCACGATGACCGAGACCGTGGGTCCGCCCGCGCTCCGGCATGTGGATGTCAGCATCTGGTTCGCCCTCGCCGGCCACGTCGGGCAGCGTCTGCATCCGGACCAGCGTGAATTCGCCCAGGTCCGGTGGTGGACGGCCGCGCAACTGAGCCACGCACGCCTCGACCGGTTCGAGCCCCACCTGCTGCGCGCCCTGGACGCGCTCGGGCTCGGCCGCTGATCCCGGGGAAGACCGGGTGCGGGACCCGGAAGTCCCGCACCCGGTTACTCAGTCGAGCAGGGCGCTGACCTGTACCGTCTCCCCGGGCCTGGCCGAGGCCACGGCGCCGCTGCTGCCGCCGAAGTCCAGCTCGCCGGACACGTCCGTGGTGCGGACGTAGAACTGCGGGCGGTACCCCGAACGTACCGGCGTGCGCCGGCCGCCTTCGGCCGCGGGCAGGAGATGCAGCACGGCCGTGAAGCGCTGGTGCGCGCGCAGGCTGCCCGGCGCGGCGAGCACCTGGCCGCGCCGCACCTGGTGCCGGCCGACGCCCCGCAGCAGCAGCGCCGCGTTGTCGCCGGCCTGAGCGGCCTGCATCGTCTTGCCGAACGTCTCGACGCTGGTCACCACCGACTTCACCGCCGCGCCCAGCCCGATGAGCTCGACCGGATTGAGCGCGACGACGATGTGTGACACCCCTACCTGCCGGGCCAGCACGACGTGCTCCCTGGTCTGCGGCATCACGCCGTCGAGCGCCGAGACCACCAGTACCGCGCCGTCGACCTGGGCCGCACCGGTGATCATGTTCTTCACGTAGTCGGCGTGGCCCGGCATGTCGACGTGCGCGTAGTGCCTGGTCGCGGTCTGGTACTCGACGTGCGCGATGTTGATGGTGATGCCCCGCGCGGCCTCCTCGGGCGCGCGGTCGATCTGCGCGAACGGCACGTACCTGCCGAGGCCCCGGTCCGCCAGGACTTTCGTGATGGCGGCGGTGAGGGTGGTCTTCCCGTGGTCGACGTGTCCCATCGTGCCGATGTTGAGGTGCGGCTTGTCGCGGACGTACGCCTGCTTGGTCATGGCTGCGGCAGCAGCGCCGAGGCAGCCGTCATCGCCGCGCGGTCAAGCGCGCAGGCGGGAAAGACGGCGAACCGGAACACGCCAGCAAGCGTGCGGCATCAGCCGCACGCTTGCAAAGGGTTTTCGCCGCCCGCCCTGCTCGACCAGGCCCGCATAGCCTCGGCTCAGCGGTCAGCGCATCGTTGCGACGGACTCCTCCAGGTCCACGACCTCCTGGCGGTAGATGCCCGCGCGCTTGCCCACGATCCGCGAGCGCAGGTAGAGCAGGTACCACAGCGCCCCGACGACCTCGGCTCCCAGCAGGTACACGGCTGCGGTGTGGCCCTCGTGCGGGGCCAGCGCGATCACGATGACGCCTGCCGCGTAGGTGAGCGCTGCGCCTGTGACGGGCACGAACCAGCGGCCCAGGGAGAAGTCGCCCGGGCGGTGCGCTGGCATGATGCGCTTCTGGTGGGCGTAGATTGCCCCGCCGACGGTGAGGGCGTAGACGAAGTAGTAGGCGACGCTGGCGATTGATACCACGTTGGCGGCGATTCCGGCCGACAGCAGGTTGATCCCTATTCCCACCACCGCGACGAGCACGATCGATGCGACGGGCGTGTGCGTGCTGGCGTTGACCCGGCCCAGCAGCCCGGATCCGGGGAGCATCTTGTCGCGGGACAGCGCGAACGTGAGCCGCGTGGCCACCACCATGTTGGCCAGCACGCACGAGAAGATGGCCATGAACACCATGACCTGCAAGATCCCGGCCGCGACAGCGCCGAAGTGGCTCTGGAAGATGTAGATGAGCGGGTTCTTGGGCTGGCCGAGCAGCGCGGCTATGCCGTGCGGGATCGTGATGAGGAATCCGACGATCATGAACAGGCTCGCCGCCACCGACACGTAGTTGGCCCGGATCATGGCAAACGGCGTGACGGACCTGGGGTCGTTGGTCTCTTCGGCCAGGTCCGCGGCGCCCTCCCAGCCGATGAAGCAGTACAGGGGAAGCAGCGCGGCCAGTACGAAGCCGTACCACAGGCTCCCGCCGGAGCTCCGCTGGGTGGAGACGAGGATGCCGAAGCCCGCGTCGCGGTGGAAGAAGAAGATGGTGCCGAAAAATAGCAGCGCCGCCGCCACCAGTGAGCTGGCGATCTCGAAGAAGACCCCGATGTTGTTGACGGCGCTGACGGCGCGGATGCTGATGATGTTGATGATCGCGGCGACCGCCATCGCCACGCCGGCGAACAGCACGATGTCGCCGTGTGTGGGCGATGTCCAGATGTCACTGGCGAACACGGTCGCGAGCGCGACTGCCGTCGCGGCGGTGCCGGCGATGAAGGCCAGCAACGCGGTGTAACCGGTGAACCAGCCGTAGTGCGGATTGATCAGGCGGCTGTTCCACTGGTAGGCAAAGCCGGTGATCGGAATGCGGGCGGCCAGGTGCGCGTACACGAGGACGATAAGGAAGACGCCCGCCGCGCACGGGATCCACAGCCAGACACCGGCCGCGCCCGCGGTAGCGAACAGGCTCGGCAGCAAGAAGAAGATCGCCGTAGAAATGCTGATCATCGAGAAGGCGATGGCGAATGACCCGTACGGCCCCAGCGTGCGCCGCAGAGATTGCACATAGCCGAATTGGTGCAGGTCGCCCACGTCCGCAGCCGACGGGAGAGGTGGGAAGGGGGAATGGAAGGTGTTGATGGGATGAGACGTGGAATGATGGTATTGGCGGAGAGGACTACCTGGTGAAAAGGATACGCAGCGGGGCGGGAGATCGCGGCAGAGCGCGGATGGCGCGCGGATGAGGCGCGAAGCCGAACGCGGGTGGCGCATACCGAGCTGTGCGGGCGGCTGGCGTGATCAGCGCGCTGGATGCGGCGGTGGCCCGATGGAGCAGCGGGACGCGGGTCGGGGCCGGGGAGCTGCTGGCCGGGCTGGCGCGGCGCAGCTGGCCGGGGAGGACTTGACCGGGCTGGACCGCCAGCGCGCCGATGCGGCGGGAGCAGATACGCGGTGCGGGACTGGCGTCCACGACCGCCGAGGGCCTGGCCCGGCGGATCACCCCGGCGCAGTGCAGGTAGTGGAGACCGGCCTGGCGGCGGTGACCGGACGGATGCTGGCGATGCTGCGCGCGGAGCGGTGGGCGGCGCTGGCCGATGGGCCGGTCACGATGGACCTGGACACCACCGACGTGGAGGTCTACGGCCGGAAGAAGCGCGGCGTGGCCTACAACCACCAGGGCCAGCGGGTCGGGTGGCGGCACGTGGCCAGCTGGGAGGAGACCGAGACCGTGCTGGCCGCCGACCTGGGCGACGGGACCGATGACCCGCGCGCGACCGCGCCGGACCTGCTGCGCCGTGCCTGGCCGCCCTGCCGCAGCGGGCACGGGCGTCGGGCGGGTGGCGATGCGCGCCGACGCCGGCTACTTCGCGGGCAGCTGGCCCGCACCGCCCACGGCGAGAAGATCGCGTTCGCGATCGGCGCCAAGCGGATCGCGCCGCTGTGGCGGCTGCTGGCAGGGATCGCCGAGGACGACTGGCATGACGCCATTGACATGGACAATGCGCAGGTCGCGGTCACGGAGTACTGCCAGGACTGGTGGTGGGCGAACACAAGGCTGCTGATACGCCGGGTGGCGCTGGATACCGGGCAGGTCTCGGCCGACCCGCGGTACCGGCGGCGCCGCACCCTGCACCCGGACAAGCGCGCCCTGCCGATCCCAGAGCTGGCCAGTGCAGGGGCGATCTACGCCTACTCGTTCATCTTGACCAACCTGGACGTGACTGCCCCGGACAAGGCAGCCGCCGTCGAGCACTGGTACCGGCACCGCACCACAGGGAGAACATCTTCCGCGACAGCAAGCACGGCGCCGCTCTCCGGCACCTCCCGTCGGGATATCCACAGGTGAACAAGGCATGGATGTGGGGCGAGCTGCTCGCCGCGACCATGGCCGCCTGGCTGCACCAGCTCACAGCTATCACCGCTGGGCAGGACATCCTGGCAGGGCACGGCGTGCGCGGCGGCAAGGCCATGATCGCCACCCTGCGGCAGCAGCTGATCGCTGTCATTAGCAGGCTGATCCGCCATGCCCGCCACCTGGTCCTGCGGCTGCAGCCTGGCCACTGGATGCTTCCAGAGGTGCTAGCAAGGCTACGGGCACTGCAAGCACTAGCTGAACTGCGCAAAATGAGCAAAAGCTACCAAGTAATTGTACACGGCATGCTAGCAAGACAAGCAGAAAGGCACGAACATAGCGAAAAAAGCGCAGGAGAAAGGGAAGTAAGAAAGAAAGATAAAGGGAAAAAAGGAGAAAAAAGATAAAAAGAGGAGGAGGAAGAAGGGGGGTCTGACAAGTTGGTTTCGGTGTTGGACATCGCTTTCGCCTTTCTCCTGGCCATCACCGGAATGACAGCGCAGCTTCCGCTTGCAGGCTATTCCTCACTGACTGACTCAGTTGAGCTGACGGAGCAAGTGCAGCCATTCCCATTCTTTTGTAGTCATCGTTGACTACCATCCTCATAATTACGGGGTTAGCGATTCTCGATGGCGGTCAGGACCTGATCGAGAACCTCCAGGACCCGGTCCAGCTGAGCGCGGGTAATAGTGAACGGAGGCTTTACTTTCAGGACGTTCCCGAGCCCGGCGTATTTAGTGGTGCCGAAGATGACGCCCAGGTCCATCGCCCGCCGGTATGCCTCCAGCGTCTCGGCGGTGGCCGGCTCCTTGGTCGCCTGATCACGCACGAGTTCGACGCCGATCAGCAGGCCCGGCCCGCGGATATCGCCGATGAGCCGGTGCCGCGGCTTCATCTCGTGCAGGGCGCGAGAGGCGTACCGGCCCATGTCCGCGCAGGCCTGAAGCAGGCCGTCGCGCTCAAGGACGTCGAGCGCGGCGAGGCCGGCCGCCAGGCTGACCGGGAACTCGCCGAAGGTCAGTGCCTCGTCCCCGGGCTGGAACCCGGCCAGCGCCGTGCTGGACAAGACTCCGGCCAGCGGGAAACCACCCCCCACGCCCTTGCCGAACACCAGGATGTCGGGCGTGACCCCGTAGTGCTCGGCCGCCCACATGCTCCCGGTCCGGCCGAAGCCGGTCTGGACCTCGTCGAAGATGAGCAGGATGTCGTGCTCGGTGCAGACCTGGCGCACCTCGTGGTAGTAGCGCTCGGGGAAGTCGAGCTGGGTGCCGTTGCCCTGGACGGGCTCCATGATCAGCGCCGGAGGCCGTCCGGTGGCCCGGCGGCTGATCGCGTCGCGAAGCTCGCCGACGCAGTAGTCGACTTCCTTCTCCGCGCTCCGTCCCGACCGGTAGGCGTACGGCTGCGGGATCCGCAGCACCGAGGGGAAGGCGCGATCGAACGCGTGGTTCGGATGCGGCCATCCGAGCCCCATGCTGGCCAGCGATCGTCCGTGGTAGCCGTCGGTCAGGGCCAGCCACGGACCCGTGTGCCCGGGCCGGTTCGCCATGGCCAGCTTCATGGCCATCTCCACCGCCAGGCTGCCGTGCAAGGTGAATCCGATTCGCTTGAGATCGCCCGGCGCCGCATCGGTCATGGCCTTGCTCAACAGCAGGAGCGGGACGGAATCGAAGTTGGACCGGAGGTGGCTGAGCTGACGCGCCTGCGCGAACGCCGCCTCGACCACCTCGGGATGCGAAGCCCCGATGTTGTTCGACCACGCCATCGAGGTGCAGTCGATGTACTCGTTGCCCTTTGCGTCCCAGACCAGCGCGCCCGAGGCCTTCGTGATCACCAGGCCGGGCTCGCTGCCCGTCGACCATCCGCTGAGCAGTGCGGCCCTTCCGTCGGCCAGGTCGTCTTCTGTGTAACTCAGCACCGGTCATCCTCTCGCCACTGTTTCTGTTTCCGCCATACTAAAAACACAGAGCAGCAGAGAGAAGGACGAGTTAATGCCATCATTGTTTCTAGTTACGACATAATGGCGTAGCCTGCCCGGTGCAGGCTTCGTTGGCCATGCCGTGCCGTGCCGTGCCGCCGGCGGCGGGAGGTAGCGATGCAGAATGTGACGCTCCGTCAGCTCGAGGCGTTCCTGGCCGTCGTCGACGAACTCCACTTCGGCCGCGCAGCTGAGCGCCTGTCCGTCTCGGCGCCTTGGATGAGTCACACCGTCCGCGACCTTGAACGAGCCCTGCACGTCGAACTGCTGAGCCGCACCACGCGCACGGTCCAGGTGACCCCGGCGGGCCAGGTCTTCGCCGGCCTGGCGAGTCAGGTCCTCTCCGAACTCTCCTCGGCCATCAAGACCGTGCGCGCCATGAGCGCAGCGCCGCAGCAGATGCTGACGCTGGGTTACGTGATCGGCGCTGGCCTGGAGATCGTCCCGAAGCTCCTGCGCACCTACCACGAACGGCAACCCACCGCGGGCGTCAGGACCGAGGAGTTCGACTTCACCGATCCCTCGGCTGGATTGCGCGACAACGTGGTCAACGCCGCGGTCGTGCGGCCGCCGCTCGGGTTGGCGGGCCTGGTATCGGTGGAGCTTGCCACCGAGCGCCTGGTCGCGTGCCTGCCAGAGGATCATCCGCTGGCAGGCCGGGAGTCACTCGGCGTTGCCGACGTGCTGCCCGAACCCATCATCGCCGCGCCGGTCTCGCCGGGCCCGTGGCGCGACTACTGGATACTCACCGACTACCGATCAGGGCCGGCGCCGGTGGTCGCCGAGGCGAGCACGCTGGATGCGGAAACGCACCTCGTCTCCACGGGCGTGGGGCTGAGCATCACGTCCGAAGCGGTCGGCCTCTGGTACCAGCGGCCCGGCGTGACATTCGTACCTATCCGCGACCTGCCCCCGTGTTCGGTAGCACTTGCCTGGTGGCCCCAGGACACGGGCCTGGTCGCCGAGCTGGCGGCCGTGGCCAACGAAGTCCGGGCCAGGCTCGCCGAGTCCTGAGCCGGAAGCCGGCGGGCGGATGCTAGTCGCCGTAACGGCTGGCGCTACCGCACAGATATATCTGTAAGCTAAGATAATGAACATGCAGATATCGGCGACGGACAGGATCGGGCGCATTCGCCGTGAGTGGGCGCGCGAGTGTCCCCGCCTGGACACCTCACCCATGGAGATCATCGGGCGCATCTTGCGCACTGAGCACCTGGCCGACGCCCTGATCAGGGTCGCGTTGCGGCGCGAGGGTCTTGATCGCGGCGGGTTCGACGTGCTGGCCACCCTCCGCCGGGCCGGGCCGCCATACCAGCTCACCCCGACCCGGCTGTATGAGGAACTGGCGCTGACCTCGGGAGCGGTGACCCACCGGGTCGACGCCCTGGAACGCGCCGGGCTGGTGGAGCGCGTAGGCGGCCAGCAGGATCGCCGCAGCACACTGGTCGGCCTGACCGGCAAAGGTGTGGCGGTCATCGGCCGCGCGATGGATACCCACATGAACTGCGAGCGAGCCATGATCGCTTCACTGCCGGGCGCCGACCGTCAGGCCCTAGCCGCGCTGCTGACCAAACTGCTGATCGCCATGGAGGAAGAGCCCCGAAGGGAAGAACATGAATAGGACCGACACCGTGGTCATCATCGGCGGCAGCTCCGGCCTGGGACTGGCCGTGGCGCGCCGGTGCCTGGCCGATGGTGCCTCAGTCGTCATCGCCGGCCGGTCAGGCCAGCGGCTTGAAGCTGCCCGCACCGAACTGGCCTGCGCAGGCCGGCTGCAAGCCGTAGCGGCAGACGTCGGGGACCGCGCCCAGGTCGCGGCGCTGTTCGAGCAAGCCGGAACAGTCCGTCACGTAGTCGTCACCGCGGCCGACCTCCCCTACGGCCCGGTAGCGGAGCTGACCGAAGACAGCATCATGCGGGCTGTCCGCTCCAAGTTCCTCGGGGCATTCTTCACCGCCCAGCAAGCTGCCCCCCGGATGAAAGCGGGCGGGAGCATCACCTTCGTCTCCGGCATCGCCGCATACCGGCCCGCCCCAGGCGGCGCGCTCGCCGCCGCGGTCAACGGAGCACTGGAGTCCATGGTCCGCGCGTTCGCGCTGGAACTCGCGCCCATCCGCGTCAACGCGGTCTCTCCCGGGTGGGTGGACACGCCGATATGGGATCACCTGGCCACGCCAGCGGCCAAACAAGCCCGGCTATCGGAGCTGGCGGCACGCTTGCCAGCCAGCCGGATCGCGAGGCCGGCGGACATCGCGAACGCCATCAGCTTCCTGGTCGAAGACGACTTCGTGACCGGCACGGTCCTGCACGCCGAAGGAGGCCAGCTGCTGGTCTGATCCCCTACTTCAGTGCACCGGCAGGCGGATCATCACCGCCCGGCCCGGGCGTGGTCCACTCGCGGCGGCTGCTCCGGCGCCAGGAACGCCCGATGAGCGCGCTCCCCGTGATCGCGACGATCGCGAGGAATGCCCCAACGGCCAGGAATATCGTCGGCAGCACGGCGGGGGTACTGGGTGAGCCGGGCAGCTCGGCGTAGCTGGGATCGCTGGGATCGACGAGCACGGCGAGGGTATCGCCGGGCCCGTCGGTCTCGTAGCGGGGCACGTGGACCGTAGTCCGTGCCTGGCCCCCCACGGGATCCGCCAGGCGGACCAGGACCTCCGCGGTGTACGTCGTCGAGGTCACCGTGTGCTTGCCGGAGCCGGAGCCGGTGGTGCTAGTCGACTTGTTCGCGATGTTGTCCACGCTCAAGACCACCGCCTCGCGCCGCACGCCGTGCGCCTGCACGAAGCTGGACAGGGCGGCCGACGAGCGCAGGGCGAAAGAGAGGATGAGGAAGACGACCCCCATGATCAGCACGACGAGCATCGCCACAAGCCCGGCGGCGCGACCCGAGAGGCGACGGCCCCGGAAGGCGCCGGCGATGCTGCCGCCGGCTTGAAACTGGCCTCGCATAGCATGCCCTTCGACGTGCAGGCCACATATAGGAGAACTTCCGAATTTTCCGCATATATTTATCACAGCCGGACCCGGACTACCACCGGTTGCAACCAATCTCGGACGGCAGGCCAAGCAACCTGATTCGCGAAGCTGTCTTCTTAGCGGTGATCGCGGGCAGTTGCATCGTTCGCTCCTACCCCGCCGCCTGCCGCATGAACCGCTGTTTACCCGCGCGACTGAAGCGCCGCGCTGCGGCTCTGCCGAACTGCCAGACGAGGACCCCAATGAATTCCGTGAGCTCGGCGATAGCGGCCGACTACAAAAACTGACCGGTGAAACCTGGGGCGGCGTGGATGCCGAGGAATGGCGGCTGGTCGCCATGTGTTCTGGCTTCTGAAGAAACATTCAGGAAGTCTGCAGCTACCGGGCTGCTCTGCGCATTTCTGGCTATGGCTTGTCCGACTTCTCCTTGACATTAATGCAAACACGGAGAAACATTAGGCCGACGCGGGTTGACGGCTTCTCGGTTGTCCGGAATCCGGACCCACGGGTCTTACCCGGGTATCCGTTACGAACACGACGAAAAGGACAGGTGAGGAGAATAAAGGCCAGCGGAAGCACACGACGTATAGCAGGCTATAAGGAGGGGAGCACTTTAATGAGTTTCACTAGGAAAAAAGGCCGAGGACTCCTGGCCGGCATAGCCGCAGCGGGAGCGCCGCTGCTTCTGGCCACTGCGATGGCCGCTCCGGCCCAGGCCAGCACGGCGGCGAGCACCGCCTCATTGCCGTCGGCCTTTCCGAGCATCCAACAGGTTATCTACGACAGCACGTCCCCCAACGTCACCGCCAGTCAGGGCTTCCAGTGCTGCGGTACGAGCGAGTTCGGGGACGCGGTCCACTTCGCCCCCTGGCTGCGGAAGCTCACCAAGGTCACCGTAGAGGTGGATGACTGGGCCGTCTACTCCAACCCGTCGTCCATCCCGGCTGGTTACACGGCCGTGACCCCCTGGAAAGGACAGGCCACGGGCGCTTGGCCGGGCGGCGGCGCCAACCCGAACGGTACGACCTACAGCAATCCCCGCGGCTTCTACTGGCCGCTCACCCTTGACCTGTACACGCTGAGCACCAGCGCACTGTCCGACGTCACCACGCCCGGGACCTACCCGGCGGCTGGCACCCCGATCGCCAGCGTGACCCAGACCGTGCTCATCCCCTGGCAGCCCACGCCGAGCACAAGCAGCAAGTGCCTGAAGATCGACCAATCGGACTTCTCCTCTTATCTCCAGGCGTGGAAGTCGCCGTCGGGCTGCGAGTTCGGGGCCCCAGCCGATATCACCTTCAACCTTCCCAGTGGCGTGACGGTATCCAACGGCCTGGTGTGGGGAGTCGCTTTCGACACCGAGAGCTGGGGCTCGAACCCGGTCGACTACGACGGGCCCTTTGACTCGCTCAACATCGCTGTCACCAAGTCGGTGCGCGTCGGAAAGGATGCCAACCCCGGCGGCGCGTTCCTGGATTCCACCGAGGCTGCCGAATACGGGAGCTGCTACTCCGGCGCGAACTTCACCGGGAACCTGATCACCGGCTGTCCGACGGGTAGTTTCCGCAACGACCCGAACGGATGGAAGGGCTACGTGCCTGCTGCGCAGTTCACCGCTTCGATTCAGTTGCCCTAACAGCAGCGGCCGCGCATAACGTCGGCAAGAAACTCGCTGTATTGTCCCGTCGATCTTGCTGCAGCGTCGCGAATCCCTCAGTCAGCACACCGGAAGCTTCCCGGTCACTGGAACGCCCAGCCGCAGCCCGCACGTCCCGCAGCCGGTCGGGTGAGGACCCACAGGCAGGCGCGGGGCCAGGCCTGGCCCCGCGCCGCCGCGGGTGGGATGCTGAGCCCAGGGTGACGCAGGCGACAGGGCCTGCGCGGGAGGGAGGCCGCCATGTCCGGGCCGATTGGGTGTGCCGGGATCCACCATCTCCGGCTCACGGTGACCGACGTGGGGCGCAGCCGCGAGTTCTACACCGGCCTGCTCGGCTTCCAGATCGCGGCGGAGTCGCCGCCGCCGGGTGACCCGTCTGAGGCCGCGGTGTTCAGTGTCCTGTTCGGCGGCGTAGTCATGGCGCGCGGCGACGTGATCATGGGCCTACGGCCGATGGCGCCCGCCGGGGACCGCTTCGATCCGGACCGGGTGGGCCTCGACCATCTCAGTTTCGGCGTCGCCGACCGCGCCGAGCTAGAACAGGCCGAACGGCTCCTGGGCACTCAGGGCGTCATCCACGGTCCGATCACCCGGCTGGAGTCGTTCGGCATCGACGTGCTGTCCTTCGAAGACCCCGACGGCATCCAGCTGGAGCTCACCGCGCCAGTCGCCCCGGCCGGCTGACCAGCCGTTCCGCATGTGAATTTCTGCACAAAGCGCCGGCCGGCCAAGACGACCAACAGAGGCTTACCCACACGGTGACGATAGCCAATATGGCCAGCCGAACCCGCGGCCTACTGCTTGGGAGGCTGAGGGCCGGTGTGGACCGGCCAGGCGTCTTACCCGCGGGTGAGGCACGCAGGCGGCGGAGATATGGCATCTGCCCAATGCGGCAGCAGGGGCCTTACGGCGAGCCTGGTAGGTGGCGGCGACCATAGGTCCGGCTGAGCCCGGGACGTTCGTCGTACAAGCGGGTCTTCCCGGTGCACGGCGGTGATGTTCCGGGGCGATCCGCGTCGACACGGGGTGAACGATGCGCAGGTGGGACCGCCGCCACTCGCCGCCTGCGAGGGATCGCCTGGGAGGCGATGATGGTCCATTCGTACTACGGCATCTACCAGGCCGAACGCTGCAAGGCCACGGCCGAGATCCGGACGGCCGATGTCTGGCCCGGCGGGTCGGCCGTGGCGGTCGGTCAGCTCGGGGCGGCTCTGACCGGGCCGGAGAACGGGGAACGAGAGGCGATGGCCTCGGCGCACTGGCGCGAGGGCATCGGCGGCGGTCAGGACGACACGGGGTTGAGGCTGAATCTGCCGTGCACGGAAGATCCGGAGCTGTTCTTCGCCGAGTCTCCGCGAGACGTCGAACAGGCGAAGGCCATGTGCCGGGGATGCCGGGCGAGGCTGGCCTGCCTGGCCGGGGCGGTGGAGCGCCGGGAGCCCTGGGGTGTCTGGGGCGGTGAGTTGCTGATGGGTGGCGCGATCGTGCCGCGTAAGCGCCCGCGCGGACGTCCCCGCAAGGAACGTCGCGGCGATCGGGGGCTGCCTTAGCACAGCAGACCGCCGATCTCTGCGATCGGGTAGAAGGAGGCGCGCCGTTCGGCTGCCCAAGTCGTGATGGCCAACGCTTTGAGCTGGGGCGGCCTGGTCAGGTCGGGAAGAGCCGGATCTTGACGCCGATCGAGTCGGCGATGCGGGTCAGGTCGCCGGGGTCGCTGGTGACGACGGGGGCCTGGTGGCGGACGGCGGTCACGATGACGATCGCGTCGACGACGTCGGCGGTCCCGGAGGCGGCGCAGGCGACGCCAGCGGCACGGCCGGTGCGCCGGTCGTCGGGGAGGATGTCGCAGGCCTTGAGTACCCGGGAGATCTGGTGCTGGGGACCGCCGCGCCAGGCTTGGGCCAGGACGACGACCGGCACGAGCGGCCGGATGCGCGCTCTGGTCAATTCGTCGTGCAGGGCGAGGAAATCTGGGTTGTGCCGCTCGGCGGCTAGCAGCGCGCCAGTGTCGTAGACGATGGCCGGCATTACCCAGCGGCCCGCTGGGGCTCGCCGTCGATGAGCCCGGCCTCGACCAGGAACTGGCGGGCGCGCTCGCGCGATGCTGCGGGCAGCGGGCCGTGCTCGCCCTCGTACTCGGCGATCAGCTCACGGGCGGCGGCGCGGCCGGCGGCGTGCAGGGCGGCGGCGCGGGCTTTCTCCGTGGCGGCCTCGGCCAGCCACGCGGACACCGGCTTGCCTTCGTCGGCTGCGGCGGCCTTGATCGTTTTCTCGACCTCGGGAGGGACTGAGATCGACAGCTTCCTTACGGCCATGCCGCCATGATAGCGCACGGTAGGATTATGTTCCTACCGTATCTTAGGCGCACCGGCCGCCCGCCAGGTGCGGATCGCGCCGTTGAGGTCACCGATCCCGTCGCCGTCGCCGTCGGCGAACGAGGGCATGAAGATCCGGTAGATCACACTGTCCCGGAGCCATCCGGTCCCCGCCATGTCAGCATTCCTTTCCTGAGGAGTGCCCTTACGCACCGGGCCGGAGATCACGCTACTTCGTAGCGCAGGTGGACTGCTCCCTCGCCGGGGATGGCCTCGGTGCAGCGCAGGTCCACCTCGTCAGTGTCGAACAGCCGGACGCCCCGGCCGATCAGCTTGGGCACGACGTGCAGCACGATCTCGTCGGCCAGCCCGGCGGCCAGCGCCTGCCGGGCGATGCTGACGCCGCCGGCCAGCAGGACGTCCTGGCCGTCCGCGACCGCGCGGGCCTGCTCGACCGCGGCCTTGATGCCGTCGGTCACGAACGTGTAGCTGGTGCCGCCACTCTTTTCAATCCGCTCCTGGCCGCGGTGGGTCACCACGAAGACCGGAGCGTGAAACGGCGGGTTCTCGCCCCAGTTCGGGTAGCCGAAGTCGAACATCGTCCGGCCGATGACCTGCGGGCCGAACCGGGCGAAGTTGTCCGCCCACACCCGGGAGTCCGCCGAGTCCTGCCCGCCTGCCATGCCCTGTTCCTGGCGCCAGCTGCGCAGCGGGAACTGCCAGCCCAAGATCGCGGTGAAGATCGCCATGCCGTCCGCGTCGGCGGACTCCGGACCCGCGATGCCATCCAGTGACATCGACATGGCTATGACTGTCTTGGTCATCTCCGGCTCCTGTCCGGTCCGGGACGCCGCGTGCGCCCCTCTCGGCTGCTAGTCGGAGCGGACCCCCCGGTCTCTACACTTGGAACCCGCCGAGATTGGGCTGTGCTGTCGGTAGGGAGCTGCTGCATGGTCAGTCGCGGCACCTCGCCGGGTGCGAACAGGCCGGCTCGCTTGTGCTCGTTGCTGACTACGGGCCGACCGGCGCTGTGCACGTGACAGCCGTAGGTGACGATCACGACGTCGCTGCCCTCGCCGATGTGGTACTGCCAGCAGTCTCGCTTACCACCATCCCGATGGGTGGCATACGCGCCATCAGCGTGGCCCTCGCCGCCCGTTCGCTACCCCGCTCCCTGGCCGCAGGCGGCCTCCGCGTCAGGCTTTTTCTTGGGAGGGAGATGAGCCGCCGCGACCCCGTCAAAGACGCAACGCACGACGTCCGGCATACTGCCGGTCATGATGATTGGCGTGGGGCTGGACGCCCGGCTCGGCCTTCCGTTCGACCAGCTGCGGGCGGCCGCGCGGGAGGCAGCGCGGCTCGGATTCGAGAGCCTGTGGACCCCGGCCGGGGGCGTGCCGGACGCATTCCACGTCTGCGCGGCCTGGTCACAGGACACCGGGCTGCGCACCGGGATCTCTGTCGTCCCGGCCGCGCGGATGTGGACTCCGCTGGCCCTGGCCGCCCAGGCGGCCACGCTGGCGCAGCTGTCAGAGGGCCGGTTCGTGCTCGGTCTCGGCACCGGCGGTTACGGACCCGGGTTCTGGGCCTCCGTCGGCCTGCCCGACCGTCCGATCGCGGTGATGCGCGAGTACGTCACCGAAGTCCGCGGGCTCCTAGCCGGCCAGCAGGTCACCGCCGGACCGATCCTGACCAGGAAAGGCGAAGACCCCGGCGCCCCCGGCTGGCCCAGGAACGCCTCACTCGGGCTGGCCCGAGGTACACAGGACCAGGCTCCGGTGTACCTGGCCGCGCTCGGCCCGCAGATGCTGAGGCTGGCCGGCGAGACCGCCGACGGAGCGCTGCTCAACTGGGCCACGCCCGAACGCATCGCCTTCAGCCGGGACCAGATCGACGCAGGCGCCGCCCGGGCGGCCCGGGACCGCGTCCCGATGACCATGTACATCCGGGTCTGCATCGACGATGACGTGGCCGCGGCGCGGCAGGCGTTCGGCGCGCAGGTGCTCGGTTACGCCATGGGCCACTCCGGCATCCCGAAGACCGCGGGCTACCGCGGCCTGTTCGCCCAGATGGGGTTCGACGCCGAGCTGACCGACCTGGAGCAGCGGCGGGACCAGGGCGCAGAAATGCCCGAGCTGGTCAACGCGGCCTCGGACGAGATGCTGCAGGCGGTCGGCTACTACGGTCCCGCGGCCCCCGCGCCGGCCGCGTTCGCCCGGCTCAGTGCCGGGCTGGACGAGGCCATCGTCCGGGTCATCACCGCCCGGCCCGGGCTGGAGCCAGCCGCGCAGGCCATGGCCGCCCTGACGCCAGCTCTCATCCGGGCCGCCGAGCGCCCCGCGTAGTGCTCTTTACTGGCCGCCAGCAGCTGGAGGACGATCGCGGGAGGAAAGGAGTGGTGATGACGACAGCTGAGGACACCGCAGTGGCGGTGCGGCACCCCCTGGACCCGCTGACCGGCGCCGAGATCGAAGCCGCCACCGGCATCCTCAGACGCGCCCGCAACCTGGCCGACAGCGCCCGCTTCGTCTACGTCACGCTGCGCGAACCCGCCAAGGAAACGGTCCTCAACCACCAGCCGGGCCAGGCACTACACCGCGAGGCCCACATCGTCCTGCGTGAACGCACAGAGCACAAGACCTACGAAGCCATCGTCTCGATCACCGCACGCGAGGTGCGCCACTGGGCCGAACTCCCGGACGTCCAGCCCGCCATCATGCTCGAGGAGTTCCTCGCCACCGAGGAGGCGGTCCGGAAGGATCCCCGCTGGCAGGAGGCGATGCGCCGCCGCGGCGTCACCGACTTCGACATGGTCATGATCGACCCGTGGTCGGTCGGGTACAACGGCCCCGAGGACGGCGCGGAACGCGGCCGGTTCCTCCGTCCCCTGACCTGGGTCCGGCGCGGCGATCCCGACGACAACGGGTACGCCCGCCCGGTGGAAGGCCTGATCGTCCGGTTCGACCTGGACCGGATGGAGGTCGTGGGCATCGAGGACCACGGGGTGGTCCCGCTGCCGCCGGGCAGCGGCAGCTACACCGCCGCAGCCATCCGCGACCCCGCCAACGTCCCGCACTTCCCAGAGGGTCCCCGAAGCGACCTCAAGCCAATAAGCATCACCCAGCCGGACGGCGTCAGCTTCACCGTGGCCGGGCACGAGGTGCGCTGGCAGAAGTGGCGGTTCCAGGTCGGCTTCACCCCGCGCGAGGGGCTGGTGCTGCACCTGCTCGGGTACTCCGGCCGGCCGGTCATCTACCGCGCATCGCTGACCGAGATGTTCATCCCCTACGGCGACCCGAACCCCACGCACTACCGCAAGAACGTCTTCGACATGGGCGAATACGGCATCGGGGTGCTGGCCAACAGCCTGGAGCTGGGCTGCGACTGCCTGGGCGAGATCCACTACTTCGACGCCTGGCTGAACGACAACGACGGCCACGCCCAGGTGCTCAAGAACGCCATCTGCCTGCACGAGGAAGACCACGGCCTGTTCTGGAAGCACGTGGACTGGCGCACCGGCCAGACCGAGGTCCGGCGCTCGCGGCGGCTGGTCATCTCCCTGATCGCCACCGTCGGCAACTACGAATACGGCTACTTCTGGTACCTCTACCAGGACGGCACCATCGAGTACGAGATCAAGCTGACTGGCGTGATCTCCAACGGGGCGCTGCCGCCCGGGCAGCGGCCGGCCCACGGCACGCTGGTCGCGCCGCAGGTCTACGGGCCCAACCACCAGCACATCTTCTGCGTGCGGCTGGACATGATGGTCGACGGCCCGGGCAACACCGTGGTCGAGTGCGACTCGGTGGCACTGCCGCCCGGCCCGGACAACCCGCACGGCAACGCCTGGGTGGTCCGGCAGACGCCGGTGACCAGCGAGGCGGCGGCGGGGCGGCTGGCCGACGCACGGACCGCTCGCTACTGGCGCGTCATCAACCCCAATAGGCGGAACGGCCTCGGTGAACCCGTCGCCTACCGGCTCGTGCCCCAGGACAGCGTGCTGCCGTTCGGCCAGCCCGGCAGCAACGTCATGCGGCGCGCCCAGTTCGCCACCAGGCACCTGTGGGTCACCGCCTACGATCCCGAGCAGCGCTTCCCGGCCGGCGAATACCCCAACCAGCACCCCGGCGGCGACGGGCTGCCCGCGTGGACCGCGGCCGACCGCCCGCTGGAGAACACCGACCTGGTGCTGTGGCACACGTTCACCGCGCACCACGTGGTCCGCCCGGAGGACTGGCCGGTCATGCCGGTCACCACGGTCGGGTTCAAGCTCCGCGCCGACGGCTTCTTCACCGGCAACCCCGCCCTCGACCTCCCGCGCGCCCGCCACTGCCCGCCCCCGGCGTAGCGCTGTCATCCTGCAGAACGATGCGCCCGGCGAATCGGCTGGTTACCGTCGGTGCCATGGCTAGGAACTACATAGCCGAGGCCCCGCCCCGCGGGCCGGTGGCGCTCGGCGCGCGCCAGTGGCTGGCCGGCGCCACGCTCGTCCTGTGCGCGGCCCTGATCACGCTGGCCCTGACGGCCGGGCCGCATGATCGGGCCCCGCGCCTGGCTCTCGCGTTCGTATTCTGCGTCCCGATCGCGGCCCTGCGGCGCTGGCCGCTGCCGGTGCTGGCGGCCGTGACCGCCGTGAACGTCGTGGTCATGGCCGCGGGCAACGCCCCGCTGCCGTTCGGCATCATGCTCGGGCTCGCGTCGTACCTGGCCGCCTCCCGCCTGCCGCGGCGGGTGTCGATCCCCGCCGCCGTGACCGCCGCCATGGCCCTCGGCGGGGCGCTCCTGTACGCGGCCACCACGACCAGGAACGCAGCCGTCGCCGTCGAGGCAGTGGAAGGCTTCCTGCCGCTGGCCGCGGGCTGGTTCGCCGGCGACAGCGCCACCGCGCGCCGGCGCTACCTGGCCGGGCTGGCCGAGCAGGCCGCACGGGAGCGAGCCGCCGAGGCCGAACTCGCCCTGCTGCAAGTCCACCAGGAACGGGTGCGCATCGCCCGCGAACTGCACGACGTCGTGGCCCACACCCTCGCCGTGATCACCGTGCAGGCCGGCGTCGGCCGGCGTCTCATGGCCAAGCGCCCGGAGGAGGCCCGCACCGCCCTGGAGTCCATCGAGACCATAGGCCGAACGGCCACCGAAGAACTGCGCGTCGTCCTCGGACTGCTGCGCGACGAAGACAACCGGACCGCCGCCCTGGCCCCGGCCCCGACCCTCGCCGACGTCAAAGACCTCATCGAAACGGTCCGGGCCTCAGGCACTCCGATCGAACTGCACATGTCCGGGGCCGATCGCCCGCTCTCGCCCGCGCTTGAGCTGTCGGTCTACCGCGTCCTGCAGGAGGCGCTCACCAACGTGGTCAAGCACGCGCCGGGCGCCCGCGCCACGGTCGACCTGGCCGTCTTCGACAACGTGATCCGCCTCGACGTCACCGACGACGGCGGCACCGCCGGGCCCGCCGGGCGGCCGCTGGACGGCGAGCAGGCAGGCCAGGGGCACGGAATCGTCGGGATGCGCGAGCGGATCACCGCGTTCGGCGGCTGGCTGCACGCCGAGCCGCTGCCCGACCGGGGCTTCCGGGTGACCGCCCAGGTCCCGATCGAGGGGGCGGTGTGACCATCAGGGTCCTGGTCGTCGACGACCAGGCGCTGCTGCGCACCGCGTTCTCCTCGCTGATCGACGCCGAGGAGGACCTGGCCGTGGCCGGCCAGGCGGCGGACGGGCGCGAGGCGGTCGAGCTGGCCGCGAGCCTGGCCCCGGATGTCGTCGTCATGGACATCCGGATGCCGGTGCTGGACGGCATCGAGGCCACCCGCCAGATCATCGCCGCTCCCGCCGCAGCCGCCACGCGGGTGCTCATCCTCACCACGTTCGACCTGGACGAGTACGTCTTCGAGGCGCTGCGCGCCGGGGCGAGCGGGTTCGCGCTGAAGAGCCGCCCGCTGGAGGAACTGCTCAGCGCGATCCGCACCGTCGCGGCCGGCGAGGCGCTGCTGGCCCCGAGCGTGACGCGCCGGCTCATCGCGCACTTCACCGAGGGCGACCGGGTCCCGCGGCAGACCCCTCGTGGCCTGGCGGAACTGACCGAGCGGGAGCGCGAGGTGCTGTCGCTGGTGGCCCGCGGCCTGTCCAACACCGAGATCGCCGGGAGACTGCACGTGAGCATCCCGACGGTCAAGACTCACGTGAGCCGGATCCTGACCAAGCTCGGCGCCCGCGACCGGACCCAGCTCGTCGTCCTCGCCTACGAATCCGGCCTGGTCACGACGGGCTGAACCCCGCCCGTCATCCTCGGGAATGACGCCGCAAATGCTTCCCGGGCCCGATGACACGCCATCGCAGGCCGGCCACGATGGCCAGCGATGAATACCAACGACCTGCTGGCCGCCGGACCCAGCGTCGGCCGCCACACCGCCCACCTTCCGGTGCTCGTCCTAGGCCTCGTGGTGCTCGCCCTGCTGGTCTGGGGCGGGGTCCGCCTCACCCACCGGGTGCGCCTCAGCCGCCCCAGGCGACCGGTCACCAAACCCGAGCGATCCAGCTCCGAGCCGCTCCCGCCGAGCTCCGGGCTGCCCGCGGCCAGCCCGGCGTCGAGCCCCGGATCAGCCCCGGCCCGCCCCGTGCCCGCCCCGTCCGCGAGCTTCGCGGGCGCGAACGGCGACTGGGCGGTGGAGACCCACGGCCTCACCAAGCGGTTCGGCCCCATCGTCGCCGTCGACGGCGTCGAGCTGCTCGTCCCGCGCGGTTCCGCCTTCGGCTACCTCGGGCCGAACGGCGCAGGCAAGACCACGCTCATCCGCACCCTGCTCGGCCTCACCCGGGCTAGCCAGGGCACGATGAAGCTGCTCGGCACGCCGGTCCCGGCCGAGCGCAGAACGGCCCTGGCCCGGGTCGGCGCGATCGTCGACGAGCCCCGCTTCCACTCGCACCTGACCGGCCGGGACAACCTCCGCCTGCTCGCCGCGGCCCGCGGGGGCGCCGCGGGGCAGCGGATCGCGCCCTCGCTGGCCCGGGTCGGCCTGACCGAACGCGCCGACGACAAGGTAGCCGCGTACTCGATGGGCATGCGCCAGCGGCTGGGCGTGGCCGCGTGCCTGCTCGCCGACCCCGAGCTGCTCATCCTGGACGAGCCGATGAACGGCCTGGACCCGGCGGGCATGCACGAGATGCGGGCCATGATCGCCAGCCTGGCCGGCGAGGGCCGCACCGTCGTGCTGTCCTCCCACCTCCTAGACGAGGTGCAGCGCACCTGCGATGCGGTGGCGATCGTCGACCATGGCCGGGTGATCCGCCAGGGCTCCATCGACGAGCTGGTCCGCGGCGCGGGCGCCGGCGTCGTCCAGGTCGACTGCGCCGAACCCGCCCGGGCCCAGGAGCTCATCGACCAGGCGGCCCTCGCCGCGGGCACGGCCCTCACCGGCACCGGGCTGGCCGTCACCCTGCCCGCTGGAGCGTCCCGCGAGCTCATCGCCGACATCAACCGCCGCCTCGTCGGCGCGGACATCGCCGTCTACGGCCTCCGCGAGGTCCAGGCGTCGCTGGAGGACTGGTTCTTGTCCGTGACAAGCCGACTGGGGGAGCCGTCGTGACCGCCACCGAGCCTTCGCTGTCCCAGGGACGACCCGAAGCGCCCGCGCCCGCCCGCCGTGCCCCGGCCCTCGGTGCCTGGCCGCCCACCTGGGATCTCATCACCACCAAGAACCTGGAAATCCGCAAGCGCCGCGGCCTCATGATCACCATGCTGGTGCTGATCGTCCTGCCGACCGTCCTGATCCTCGGCCTGCGGCTGCTGTTCCACCTCATCGATCCGCACACCAACGGCCCGGCCGGCGCCCCGGACGTCTTCTCCCAGCTGACCAACCTGACGGCCGAGTTCGGGTTCATCGCCGCCGCGGCGCTCGGCGCTGCGGCCGGGACGACCGACCTGTCCGACGGCGTGTTCCGGCACCTGGTCATCACCGGCCGGTCGCGGCTGGCCCTCTACCTGGCCCGCATCCCGGCCGGCCTGGCCATCGTCGTCCCGCTCTTCGCCCTGGCCTTCACGATGACCTGCCTGGTCACCAGCTACGAGGGCATCCCGAACCCGACGACGGTCAGCGTCTACGGCCTGTCCGCCCCGGCCCATCTCGACCAGGCCCAGCTGCAGGCCTGGCTGCTGCAGAACCAGCAGCAGGTCGCCAACGGGTTCTTGCCTCAGTTTGACGGCGACCAGGGACCACCACCCCCGGCGCAGGTCCGCTCGGTCATCGACCGGGACATCGTCAGCCTCTACGGCAACTACAGTTCCGCCGAGATCACCGAATCCAACCCGGCGCCCAACGAGATGGCCAAGATCGGGTTGTGGCTCGAGCTCGAGGGCGGCATCGGGTTCCTGGTCGGCCTCGGCTTCGGATCGCTCACCGGGCAGCGGACGACCACGACCATCGTGCTGATCGCGCTGGAGATCATCGTGACCCCGATCCTGGCCCGCACGCAGATCCCCTACTTCATCGACGGCCAGCGGCTGATCGTCGGCATCGCGATGGACCAGCTCCGCCCGGCGGCCCTGGCCCCCGCGCCTGGTGCCGGGGTGGGCGGCGGCCCGGGCGGCCTGGTGTTCGGCGGGCGCGGCGCCCTGGGCATCCCGGCCATGCCGACCTGGGCGATGATCTCGGTGATCGTCGGCTGGATCGTCGGCTGGTCCGGCATCGGTGCCTGGCGGATGATGAGCCGCGACGCCTGAAACCGCCCCGGCCCGTGCGAGCCGGCTGTCACGCGCATTCTGCTGACGCCCCGGGACCGGCCGGCTACCGGCTCGGGAGCGATCGCGGCAGCCCGAACCAGGGGAGCACGCTGTTCTCGAACCGGGTCATGGCGCAGATCCGCTCGCCGGCCAGGGCGAGGACGTAGAGGCCGGCCCCATGGCTGATGCCGTTCGGGGCGCGTACGTAGGCCCCGAAGGCCGGCTGGCCATTGGCTCGCGTCGGCACCAGGTCGAACCTGCGGCCCGCGCCGAACAGGCCGGCGCAGAAGCGGGCCACGACGTCCCGGCCCTCGTACTCCAACGGCATCGGCGGCATCGACATGAACACGTCGTCGGTCAGCAGCGCCACCAGCGCACCGATGTCGGCGGACTCCCAGGCGCGGACGAAGGCTGCCACCAGCGCATCCTCGGCGGGTGAGCCGCCCGCCGGAGGCGGTTCGCGGCCGGCGGCCTGCGGCTGCTGGTGCGCCATGCTAGCCCGCGCCCGCTTGAGGGCGCTGTTGACCGATTCGACGGTCGAGTCCAGCAGGCCGGCCACCTCGCTGGCACGGAAGCCGAGGACGTCACGCAAGATGAGCACGGCGAGCTGGCGGGGCGGCAGGACCTGCAGGGCGGTCACGAAAGCCAGCGAGATGGCTTCGGCCTGCTCGTAGCGGGCCTCCGGACCGGGCGGCACGTCCATCGCACCCTCCAGCAGGGCGTCGGGAAACGGCTGCAGCCAGACCACCTCGCCGAGCCGGGTCGGCTCGGGCGGTTCAACCCCGGGCACGTCCCACTCCTGGGCCGCGCGCCGGCTGACCGCGCGGCGCGCGTCGAGGCACCGGTTGGTGGCGATCCGGTACAGCCAGGTGCGCAGCGAGGCGCGTCCCTCGAACCCGTCCAGGCCTTGCCAGGCGGCCAGCAGCGTGTTCTGCAGGGCGTCCTCGGCATCGGCGAAGGATCCGAGCATCCGGTAGCAGTGCACCTGCAGCTCCCGAAGGTGCGGCTCGGTCAGCTCCCGGAACGCGTCACCGTCCCCGGTCCGTGCCCTGGCGATCAGGTCGGCCGTCACCACCCTCACCGTCACCTTCTTCCCTCACCTTGCCGTACTTGCCATCTTGTATAGGCGCCGGCCAAGGGGCGAACTGGGCGGTCGGCGGGCGCCCAGTTTCCCGCCGCCGCGGCGCCTACCTCAGTGCATGGCAACAAGGCAAACGAGGCAAGCGAGAAGGAGAATCGGCATGGGAAAGCTCGTGCTCAGTGGCCCGCAGAACGTCTCGCTCGACGGAGTGGTCCAGGACCCGACCGGCGACGAGGGCTTCAAGCTGGGCGGCTGGTTTGTCGAGTCGGGCGGCCAGGACCTCGAAGAGTGGAACAAGCTCGCGCTCGACGACGCGCTAGGCGCCGAGGCATGGCTGCTGGGCCGGAGAAGTTACGAGTATTTCGGGGTGCGCTGGCGACCCCGCACCGGCGAGCTTGCGGACAGGCTGAACAGCATGCCCAAGTACGTCGTGTCCTCGACCCTCCACGAACCCGGCTGGAACAACTCCAGGGTCCTGAAGGGCGACGTGGTGACCGAGGTCTCGAGGCTGAAGCAGGAGCTGGACGGAGAGGTCGTCGTCCCGGCCAGCTATCAGCTCGGCCGCACGCTGATCGAGCACGACCTGGTCGACGAGGTGCGGCTGGTCGTCTTCCCGGTCGTGCTCGGGTCCGGCGAGCGCCTGTTCGGCGAGAGCACGCAACGCAAACCGCTGCGCCTGGTCGAGACCAAGACCATCGGTGACGGCCTCGTCTTCCTTACCTACCAGTTCGTCCGGGATGCCTAGCCGGCGCCGGCGACGGCTCAGCTGGCGGTGAGCCTGTCGGCGGCGGTCCGGGCGGCGTCGGCCGTGCGCTGCAGGAAGCCAGCCAGGAGCTGGAGGTCCTGGTCGTCGTACTCGGCGCAGATCTGGTCCAGCGCGGTGTTCATGCCGGAGTCGACGAGATAGAGGCGCAGTATCTCTGCGCCGCGGCCGCGGGCCGCCTGGATGACGACGCCGCGGCGGTCGGCCGGGTCACGGCCGCGATCGATCCAGCCGCCGCGTTCGAGCCGGTCGAGGATGCCGGTCATGGTGGCGGGGTGCAGCCCGGCGCGGCGAGCCAGGGTGCTCGGGCTGAGCGGGCCGTACCGGGCGATGAGGTCAAGGCACTCCAGGTCGGCGGCCTTGAGGTCGAGGCGGGCGCCGACGCTGTGGTTGAGCTGCGACAGCTGGGCGCCCAGCTCCCGCAGCGACTCCTTGATCGCGCGGCTCAGCCGTCCGCGGTGCGGCCCCGCGCTGGCATCTCCCGGTAGTATCGATTCCATATGATATGATCTCCGTATCGTATGACTTTCGAAATAAATGTACCGGAAGTCAGCGGAACCCGGAAGGCGAACATCATGAAACTCACCATCCTCGGCGCGACGGGCGGCACCGGAACCTGCCTCACCAGCCAGGCGCTCGCGGCCGGCCATGAGGTCACCGCGGTCGTCCGCGATCCTGCCCGCCTGGCCGTAACGGCTCAGCCCCGGCTGCGGACCGTCACCGCCGACGTCATGGACCCCGCATCCATCGCTGCGGCCATCGAGGGCGCGGACGCCGTCATCTCCGCCGTGGGCCCGCGCGGTACCGGCCCCACCACCGTGATCCAGGACAGCGTGCACAGCATCATCCAGGCCATGGACAAGACCGGTACCCGGCGGCTCCTGCAGGTCAGCGGTTCCATCGTCGCCGACGAAGGCGAAAGCCCCTACCTGCGCTACCTGATCAAGCCCGTGGCCCGGCGCACGTTCCTGCGCCGGGTCTGCGCCGACATGCGCCGCGGCGAGGCCGAGATCCGCGCCAGCGATCTGGACTGGACGATCTTCCGCCCGCCCGCGCTGACCGGCAAAGCCGCCACGGGCACCTACCGCACCGCGATCGACCGCAACCTGCCGCACGGATTCACCGTCTCCCGCGCCGACCTGGCCGCCGGTATGCTCGCCATGCTCGGCGACCCGGCCACCGTGCACCGCCACGTAGCCATCGCCAGCTGACCGCTCGGACGGCGGGGAGGTACGGATGGGCGGAACGGACCCGGGTGCCACGGCACCGCAGCCGCCGTGGCCAGCCGGGGCGGCCTGGGCCGGCGGCCGGTACGGCCCGATCGAGGACGCCAAGATCTCGGTGCTGGATCTCGGCGTGACCCGCTCGGACTGCACCTATGACGTGGTGCACGTCTGGCGCGGCCGGTTCTACCAGCTGGACCGCCACCTGGACCGGTTCGCCGCGAGCATGGCCCGGCTGCGGCTCGACCCCGGGTGCAGCCGGGCCGAGATCGAGGCGATCCTGCACGGGTGCGTCCGCCGCACCGGGTTGCGGGAGGCGTACGTGTCGATGACCTGCACCCGCGGCCGGCTGGCGCCGGGCAGCCGGGACCTGCGCACCGCGCGGAACATGTTCTACTGCTACGCGGTGCCGTTCGTCTGGATCAGCAGCCCGGACCGGCAGCAGGACGGCGCGAGCATGCGGATCAGCCAGGTCGTCCGCATCCCGTCGCAGAGCGTGGACCCGTCGGTCAAGAACTACCACTGGCTGGACCTGGACCTGGCCCTGCTGGAGGCCTACGACTACGACGCCGACCTGGTCGTGCTGCGCGACCTGTCCGGCGCGGTCACCGAGGGACCCGGCTACAACGTGTTCGCTTACCTGGACGGGCGCTGGCTGACGCCGGGCCGCGGCACGCTGCAGGGCATCACCCGGCGCTCGATGATCGAGCTGGCCCGCCAGGCCGGGCAGCCGGTCGAGGAGGGCCGCCTGAGCGACGGCGACCTGCGCCGGGCCGCCGAGGTGCTGGTCACCTCCACCGCGGGCGGGATCATGCCGGTGACCGTCATCGACGGCCGCCCGGTCGGCACGGGCGCTCCCGGCCCGCTGACCCGCCAGCTCCGCGACCGTTACTGGGCCAGCCACGACGATCCGCGCTACTCGACCCCCGTCCGCTACGACGAGCCGGACTAAACGGTCGCTGGTTAAGCGGGCTGCGTCACCCTCGCGCGGACCGTGCCGTCGGCCATGACGTCGCCGCCGTCGCAGCACCACTGGACCCGGCCGCCCTCGAACTGCTCGTTGTAGACGTCGCGCAGCTGGTTGCCGAGCACCTTGGCCAGCAGCACCCCGGACACCGACAGGGTTTCCTCGCTGAAGGCGCTCATCGCCGCCAGCGTCTCCTGGGTCGAGCGCGACACCCTGCGCCGCCGGTCGCCGACGCTCTTGGTCAGCCAGAAGAACAGCGGCACGGTGACGGCGGCCCGGGCCGGTGCGGACCGGGAGCCCGACCGCTCTCGCGAAAAGTAGCGGCCCGGGCCTAGGCGCACTTCCCGGGGGCGCTGTAGAAGCCCGGGCCAGCCAGGCCAGGACCGGTGATCTTGGGCCGGTTCGCCCCGCCGCCCGATGCGTAGGCGGTGTCGAACCACTGGGTGAAGAACTGGCTCAGCCGCTGCTGGCAGGCGTTGCTGCGCACGGGCAGCCACTGGCGGAAGGCGGCTTCGAGCTCGGGCTCGCTGATGCTCAACCCGCCGTAGGTGCCCTGGAGCTGCTGCAGCGCCGCGTCGAACCTGGCCGGCCCGAGGATCTGGCGCAGCGCGATGTAGGCGGCGCCGGGCCGGTCGTAGGTGTTTGACGTGTCGAACAGGCTGTACGGGATCGGGTTCGAGGGCGCGGTCGTCCAGAAGTCCTTGCCGCTGCCGTAGATCTGGTTGAACTGCCTCACCAGGCTGGCCTGGAAGGCGGCCCGGCCCTTGGCCGTGGACGGGCCCCCGGCGGCGTTCTCGGCTAGCCGCGCGTGGTAGAAGAACTCGGCCAAGGTAGCCAGGCCTTCCTTATAGAAGGTCATGCGGTAGCCGCCCTCGGAGATGTTGTCCCCCCACCACTGGTGCATGTTCTCGTGGTACAGGGTGTCGGTGTCGATCTCCCCGCCGGAGAAGGCGATCATGCCCTCCATCTCCTCGTCGAAGCTGGCGTTAGGAGTGCCGATGATGATCCCGTCGGAGGCGAACGGGAAGGGCCCGTTGAACTGGCTCTCGAACGCGGTGATGCCCGGCTGCATGTTCATGATGGCCAGGTTCTTCTTCCGCTGCGCCGCGCTGATCGACAGGTCCTGCGCCTGGTAGAACCGGATGCCGTTGACCATCCGTGAGGTCAGGCTGTAGTTGCCGACGCTGTCCTCGACCAGGTAGCTGGCGATCGGCATGCCGGCGTGCCAGTTCCAGGTGACCGAGCCGGCCGGGAATTCCTTGCTGGCCGGGTGATGCCGCACCGAGACCAGCTCGCCGTTGGCGACCACGGTCCGGCCCGCGGTGACCGTGTCGGAGAAGTCGTACGCGGGCTTGGCCGTCGGGTAGTCGTTGAGCGGCATCCAGTCCTCCGAGCCCACCGGCTCGGTGGTCACGAAGCCGCCGTCAGCGGCGCGGAACCAGCCCTCGGTGGTGCCGTCCCCGTCGTTGTGCAGGCCGGGCCGGCCGGTGTAGTTCACCGTGACGATGAACGTAGTGCCGTCCCTGATCGGCAACGTGGGCGTGATCACGAGCTTGTTGGCCGGGCATTGGGTACCGTCCAGGGAACCGGCCGTCGCGTTGGTGTTCGGCAGCTCCGGCGTGCAGGCCGGGGGCAGCGGATTGTGGCCCGGGCCGCCGACCGGGTCGGACTCCGACGCCTCGTGGGCGGCGGGATTCGGGTCGCCCTGCCCCTTCGGGTCGCCCGGATAGGTCGGCTGGACGAAGCCGAACCGGACCGGGTCGCCGTTCACGCTGACCGAGCTGACCGTCATGTCCGGGCCCGCGCTGGTGTCGGCGGACGTCCGCTCGAAGTCGAGGCTGAAGCTGGTCAGGCACTGCGTGGCGCGTTCGGTGAGGACCACCCGGTTGCCCGGCAGGAACTTGTTAGCGGTCGCGTCGTAGACCAGCTGCACCACCGTGTGCACGCTGATGTAGCCGCCGTTGCCGGTCTCCGGGTACAGGACCGAGCCCGGCGCCGCCAGGGTATGGGCCCCGGCCGAGCAGCCCGGTTGGCCCGCCGGCGCGGCCCCGGCCCGGGGGACCAGCCCGGCCCCCGGCAGGACCAGTCCCGCCGCCGCCGCGACCACGATCACCAGCCGGCGCCCCGCCATATCGGACCTCCTCGCCGATGCGCTTCCCGATGGCCCGCTCAGTGCGGTCGTGTCAACGTAAACTCACGCGAACCAACGGCTACCCCTGGAACTCAATCACATAATCGAACGAAACGACATACGCCGAGACCGCCGGCGTGGCGGCGTGCGGTGACCAGCCAGGCGCGGGAGCTCACGTCAGGCGCGGCAGGCGATGCCGTCGAGGATGGTGCTGAGCCCGGAGCCGAACGCATCGTCGGCAAAGTCGGCCGGCGGCGCCGCCTCGTGCTGGGCCATGGCGGCGACCAGGTGCGGGAAGCGACCGGGGTCGGCCAGCTGCAGCAGCGTCCGGGCGTAGTGCGGGCCTGGATCATCGCCGGGCCGGACCCCGCGGGCCAGGCCGGTCGCGAGCTGGGTCTGGCCCCGGACATAGACATTGACCAGCAGCAGCGCCGACAGCTTGTCGGTCTCGGCCAGGCGGGTCGGCTGCAGGGCCTCGAGCCCGCGCTCGGTCCACTGGATCTGGTAGGGGAGCGTGGGCGGATCCGGCAGGGACACGCTCAGCACCCACGGGTGCGCCTCGAACCTGGACCGCGCGGCGTAGGCCCAGGCGGAGAGCCGGTCCCGCCAGCGCGCCTGGCCGTAGGCCGGGAAGTCCGGCGGTCCGATGGCCTCGTCGATCATGAGCGCGAGCAGCTCGTCCTTGGCCTGGACGTACCGGTACAGGCCCATCGAGGTCATGCCGACCCGCGCTCCGACGGTCCGCATGGACACGCGGCTGAGGCCGCCCTCGTCGGCCAGCTCTACGCCGGCCGCGGCGATCGCCCGCAGGTGCAGGCTGCGCCGGGGCCCCGGCCGCCGGCCGCCATCACCGTGCCAGGCCAGGTCCACGTACTCCGGAACGCCCATGCTGCTATGCCCATCCGGGGGTCCTGCCGGGCTCGCCATACTGCTTGCAGTGTACACAGTCGAAGAGCTACTATCTGCATACGATGGCATCAGTTTCCGGTGTAAGCAGATAAGGTCAGGGGCTCCGTGCGCAACCAGGACGTGCTCATCTCGGGGGCGGGCGTGGCCGGGCAGGCGCTGGCCATCTGGCTGCGCCGGTTCGGCTTCAATCCGGTCGTAGTCGAACGGGCGCCCGCGCCGCGCGACGGCGGCCAGGCCGTCGACCTGCGCGGCGCCGCGATCGAAGCGGCCCGGCGCACGGGGATCCTGGACGCGGCCCGGGCCGCGCGCACCGGCACCCGCGGGATGTCCTACGTAAGCTCCGCCGGGAAGCGGCTGGCCAGCCTCAACGGCGCGTTCGGGGTGATCGACCCGGAGGACGTGGAGATCGTCCGCGGTGACCTGGTGCGCATCTTGTACGAAGCCGCCAGCACTGACGTCGAGTACATCTTCGACGATTCCATCTCGGGCCTGACCGACACCGCGGACGGCGTCACGGTGACCTTCGAGCGGTCGGCGCCCCGCACCTTTCACCTGGTGGCGGGTGCCGACGGGCTGCACTCGCGGGTGCGCCGCCTGGCCTTCGGCCCGGAATCGCGGTTCCTCCATTACCTGGGCCTGTACCTGTCGGTGTTCACCGTGCCCAACGACCTGGACCTGGATCACTGGCAGCTCATCTACGTGACCCCCGGCCAGTCGGTGACCCTCACCAGCGCTCGAGGTAACCGCGAGGCGCGGGCCATCTTCTTCTTCGCCTCCGGGCCGCTCGAGTACGACTACCGTGACCGCGGTCAGCAGCAGGAACTCCTCGCCGCCGCGTTCGCCGGGGCGGGCTGGCAGGTGCCGCGGCTGCTCGCGGCCATGCCGGAGGCGCCGGACTTCTACCTTGACTCCGTCAGCCAGGTCCGCATGGGCAGCTGGTCGGCCGGGCGGGTCACGCTGGCCGGCGATGCGGGCTACTGCCCGTCGCCGCTGTCCGGCCAGGGCAGCAGCCTGGCCCTGGTCGGGGCCTACGTCCTGGCCAGCGAGCTGAGCGCCGCGGACGGCGACCACCGTGCCGCCTTCGCCCGCTACCAGCAGCGCATGCAGGATTTCGTCGAGCGCAATCAGCGGATCGCCCACGGCAACGCCAAGCGGTTCACGCCTACCAGCCGCCGGCAGATCTGGCTGCAGAACCAGGGCATCAGGGCCCTGCCCTACATGCCCGGCAAGAACTGGGTCCTCAGCCAGGCGACCAGAGGGGTCAAAGAGGCCGCCAACGCCATCACGCTGCCCAGCCCGGCGCCGTGACCGGTTATGAGCCCACCGTGTCGGGGAGCTTGCCGGTCGCGCCGAGCTTGCAGGCGATGATCATGTTCCGCTGCGTACCCGACGGGGCCATCCAGAGGAGCGTAGCCAGGACTTGAGCCGCATCCTCACCGGCCAGGCTCTCACCGCGCCTCACCCGAGTCCTTGCCGGAGCGCAGCAACCGCGTCCGGGTAGTCGGCCAGCTGATAAGGCTTGTGCCCGGGCTGGGGCGGGCCGGAATAGGACTTGATGGCAGGCGGGTCCGGAATGATATTGACGCCCAGGACCAGCCGGTAGCCCGCGTTTTCCCATTGAGCCAGAACCGGCTGCGCGGTGGCATCGGATATTTCCTTCTGGTCATTTAGGTAATCCCCGGCGTACTGCAAGTGCCCGCCAAGTAGCTTCCCCAGGCCGTTGACGGCAGCAGGGGGATTAACTTGCGCCGCGGCACCCTGGTTGGCCAGCAACGGGCCGCCAGGCCAGCCGGAGGGAGTGACGTGGCCCTGCTCCCAGTAAAGGCCGATAGCGTTATGAGCCTTCATCCAGGCCGTCATGTGGGTCAGGAAATACGTGTCGTCCTGGCCGCCGAAGGTATGGAAGTCCAGGCCCCACTCAGGGATGATAATGGGCTTGCCGGTGAGTCTGGCGAACTGGGCTATCCAGTCCAGTCCGCCAGGGGTGACGGTCAGGGTGTGCTGCCAGTGCAGCGTC
This sequence comes from uncultured Actinomycetes bacterium, assembly GCA_963767565.1. GTDB lineage: Bacteria > Actinomycetota > Actinomycetes > Streptosporangiales > Streptosporangiaceae > Palsa-504. The sequence goes on from CAVYEG010000002.1 coordinate 78,939, forward strand.
CAGTCGAGCGCGCCGGACGCGGTGTGCGGGTACGACCCCTCGGGGCCGCCGTACCAGTCGAAGATATCGGTCCCCACGTAGTCGACGTAAGCGCTGCCAGGCCAGCACTCGGCTACCGTCGCCGCCCCGGGGTAGATCGTCCACAAGAACTTGAAGTGCTCACCGGGCACCGATCGCATGGTCTTGACGACCTGCCGCCAGGCCAGGATGAAGGCATCGGGCTCAGCGGGCGGTGCGCGCTGCTCGCTCCACGCGTACCATGAGCCATTCATCTCGCGACTGAGATTTATAATGGTATTGGCCAGCCCATCCTGTACCAGCAATTCACCCAGCTGGTAGAACCGCTGATTATCAGCGCCTGCCGCTGCTGCCACCAGGGCGGAGCTGCTCGGCTCGTAATAGCCGGATGCGGAGGTGTTCGGCCCGCCATCGGTCAGCAGCGCTTCGAGTTCGGGATCCACGGCGCCGGACCCGGTGATCGCTGGCGGCTTGGCCGGGGCAGTCCCCACCAGATGCACCCACGAGCTTATCCATGGCGGCTTGGTCACCACAATAATCCCGAGGATGAACACCAGGCAGAACAGGACTATTACCCACTTCTGCCTGGACATCCTCAGCTTGGTCATGATCGGTGATCAGACTGCCGAAGAAATGTCCGGATCCGCGTCTGGTTAACAAAGGTATCCCGACGGCCTGGCTGACCAGCAGGCCGGTGCGCCGGTCTAGCCGCGAGGGATCCCGTAATCCGCTCCCCGTCATCATGGCTGCGCCGCCAGCAAAGCAATGGACCGGGTGGATCCGGGTTGGCTCATGGTCTTTTCCTGGCGCCCAGGCAGCAAGCTCCTGGCCGGGCTCCTGTACTGCTGCGCGGTTACCGACGGGATTCAGCCAATTGTATACCGCCACGAACGACCGCCGATGCGCGCCGCCGGACGGACGGACCGTCAAGGGTGTCGGGGGTTTCAACAACATCCCGATCGACATGGTCGACCCGGTTTCCGGTGGCGGGTTCATCTCGCCCGATACCGCCGGCCGGTATCGGGCGCCAGGCCGGGGCGCGGACGTCATGAGCCCGGACGGCCTCGATATAGCCGGGCCGCGATAACGCGGGCACACTCCAGGGCCTCGGCGTGGCTAGAGTCGACCTCGAGGTCGTAGCTCACGCCCTGGTGCACCAGCTCCGCCTGCGCCGCCGCCATCCCGGCCGACCGGTCACCCCGGGCCAGCTCGCGACCCGCGGCGGCCTCGGGATCGCAGTGCACCCCGACCCACAGCTCGCCCGCCATGATGATCCGTCAGCTCCCGAACCGCCGTCCGCAGGATCGTCCTGCCCAGCCGCTATGACCAGCTCCTGACCCGCGCCACGCCTACCCTGCCAACCTACGCGGCGAGTTGAACCACGGACCGTTCGGCCCTAGCTGCTGACGGATGTGCCGCGGACCTCCTGCAGGCCCGCGGCCAGGGCCGGGCCGGCGGGTGCCGGCTCCAGGACCGGAACCGGCACCGGGCGGGCGGTCAGCAGCACCGCCGATACGGCGCCGGCCGCGGCGAAGAAGGCGATGACCAGCAGCAGCCCATTCCGGTAGGCAGCTACCGGATCGGCCGGCGATATATGCGACAGGACAGCCACCAGCCCGGCCACTCCCAGCACCGTCCCGATCTGCCGCGACATGTTCAGGATCCCGCTCCCGGTGCCGAACCGCGCCGGCGTCAGCGAGGCACTCCCCGCCCCCAGTAGCGAGGGGATGGTCAGCCCCACCCCGGCGCCGCCCAGCAGCTGCGCGGGCAGCAGGTGGGTCACGTACGCCGGGGCCGCCTGGATCCGCCACAGCCAGAACAGCTGCGCCAGCGCGTTGACCAGGCAGCCGATCACCGCGACCCGCCCGGCGCCGCCCAGCACGACCGCCAGCCGGGGTGCCACGAACCGGGCGAAAGGCAGCACCATGAGCGGTCCGGGCGCGATAGCCAGCCCGGCGTCCACCGCGGAGTAGTGCCACACGCCGGTGAGGAACTCCACCGCGCTGAGCACGAACGCGCCGAACCCGGCGTAGTACAGGACCGAGGCGGCAAACGCGCCGCTGAACGTCCGCGAGCGCAGCAGTTCCAGCTCGATGACCGGCGAATGGTGCCGCTGCGAACGCCAGACCATGCCCGCGCCGCAGGCCACCGAGGCGCCCAGCAGGCCGATGAATCCCGCCGAGCCCCAGCCCCAGCCGGGCGCCTTGACCAGGGCTAGCGCCACCAGGCCGACGGCCGCGGCCAGCAGGACCGCGCCGACCAGGTCGGGCCGGGCCCCAGAACCGCGCGACGCCGAATCCCGGCTCTCCGGCACGACCCGCACGGCCAGCACCACCGCGGCCAGCCCCACCGGCACGTTGATCCAGAACACCCAGCGCCAGTCGATCTGGACCAGGCTGCCGCCGATGACCGGGCCGAGCGCCGCGCCCAGGGCACCCAGGGCCGACCAGGTGCCGATGGCCTTGGCCCGGCCCTGCGCCGGCACGGCGGCCAGCAGCAGCGACAGCGACGCGGGCACCATCGCGCCTGCCCCGGCGGCCTGGATGACCCGGGCCGCGATCAGCAGGCCCACGCCCGGCGCCAGCCCGCACAGCACCGACCCGAGCGTGAACCCCGCCAGCCCGGCCGCGAAGACCCGCCGCCGCCCGATCCGGTCGGCCCACCGCCCGGCCGGCACCAGCACCGCCGCGAACACGATCGTGTAGGCGTTCAGCACCCAGGACAGCGAGCTCAGGCTGGTGCCCGGGTACTGCCTGCTGATGTACGGGAACGCCAGGTTGACGATGAACAGGTCCAGGCTGGACATGAACACGGCCAGCGACAGCACGCCGACCACCGCGGTGACGCGACGCGAACCGGGGGGAGTGGAGCCCACCGTGCCCTCCTCAGGAGTAAGTCTGATTTCTGGATTCACCATAGCCTAGTAGGTCCAGAAATCCAACTGATGAGGTAAACTGGTAGACATGAGTGCCACACCGGCCGAGCCGCGACCCTGTTCGATCGCCCGCACCCTGGACATCGTGGGCGAGAAGTGGGCGCTGCTGGCCGTGCGCGAGGTCTTCCTCGGCAACCGCAGGTTCGACGAGATGGTGCGCCGCACCGGAGCGCCCCGTGACACGCTGGCGGCCCGGCTCCGCACCCTGGTCGGCGCCGGGATCCTCGAGCGCCGCCCTTACAGCGATCACCCGGCTCGTTTCGAGTACCACCTGACCGCCGCGGGCCGCGACCTCTATCCGGTCATCGTCACCTTGATGCGCTGGGGTGACCAGTACCTGGCCGGCGAGGCCGGCCCGCCGCTGGTCCTGCAGCACCACTGCGGCCACCAGGTGACGGCGCAGGTGGTCTGCCAGGCCTGCGGCGAGCCGCTCCAGCCCCGCGACACCAAGCCGCTCGCCAGAAGCGGCGCCCCCGCCCGCCCCTAGCGCGGAAGCCCGGCCGGACGTGACACCCTCAGCGCCGGCCAAAGGTGACCCGGCGACTTCGGATTCGGTCTACCCTCTGGACATGCAGCTCGGGAACCGCTGGCGTGGGAGGACATAACCGGTGGCTCGCCTGGCGATCTCCAAGGACTTCCTGGCGGAGTACGCGCGGCTGGACAGGGACGTCCAGGTCGCCGTCGACGCTGCCGTGACCAAGTTCGCCCGCCACCCCTACCCGGCCCAGCACCTGACCAAGCCCGAGCACAGCCGCGACGACCGGATCCGCATCATGCCGGTGAACGGCCGCTGGCGCGGCGTGGTGCTCGCCCCCGCGGCCCCGGGCCTGACCACGGCCCCCGGCCAGGCCGTAGCCTCGACTCCGCTGTCGAATCCGGCCGCGGACACGTACTGCCTGGTCACGGTCCTGCCGCAGGACCAGGCCGACGCCTACGCGACCAGCCACCGGTTCGGTGTCAGCCAGCTGCAGGTCAGCTACGTCTCCGGGTCGGACGATCAGCGCATCCTTGCCCACCCGTTCGAGGCCTGGCGCACCTTCCTGCATCCCAGCCAGCGCGAGGTCGCCTACCACGCCAGCTACGCCGGCCCGGCCCAGGTGACCGGCGGCCCCGGCACCGGCAAGACCGTGACCCTGCTGCACCGGGCCGCGTTCCTGGCCGAGCGCGGCGCGCAGGTCCTGGTGACCACCTTCACCGGCAACCTGGCCGTGGCCCTGGCCGCGCAGCTCGACGTGCTGGTCCAGGACCTGACGGTGCGGAACCGGATCGAGGTGCTCAACGTGGACCGGCTGGCCTACAGCGTGGTCAAGCTGGCCCGCGGCACTCCGGTCATCGCGGACGGGCGGGTGCAGCAAGCCCGCTGGGCGCAGGCCGCCGCCGATATCGGGCTGGCCTTCACCCCCGCGTTCCTGCAGAACGAGTGGGAGCAGGTCATCCTGGCCAAGGGCCTGCGCACCGAGCAGGCCTACCTGATCTGCCCGCGCAACGGCCGGGGACGGCCGCTGACCAAGGCCCAGCGCGCCCAGGTCTGGCGGGCCGCCCAGCGCGTCACCGCCGAACTGACCACCACCCGCGAATCCACCCACCTGCAGCTGGCCGACGAGGCCACGCGCCTGCTCTGGCAGGTGGCCAGGCCCCGCTACCGGCACATCCTGGTGGACGAGGCCCAGGACCTGCACCCGTCGCAGTGGCGGCTGCTCCGCGCCGCGGTGGCGCCGGGCCCGGATGACCTGTTCATCGCGGCCGACCCGCATCAGCGCGTGTACGACAACCGGGTCTCCCTGGCCAGCCTGGGGATCACCGTCCGCGGCCGGAGCCGGCGGTTGTCGCTGAACTACCGGACGACCCAGGAGATCCTCAACTGGGCGGTGCCGCTGCTCGGAAACGAGCCGGTGACCGGCCTGGACGGCGAGGTGGACTCGCTGCTCGGCTACCGGTCGCCCATGCACGGCCCGGCTCCGCAGGTAAGGATGGCCGCTAACCGGACCGAAGAGCTCGCGCTGCTCACCGAGCGGATCTGCTCGTGGCTCGCCGACGGCATCGAGCTGAACGCCATCGGCGTGACCGCCCGGTCCGCCGCCCTGGTCCGCGAGGCCCGCACGGCGCTGGAGGCCGCCGGCATCGCCACCGTCTCGCTGAACGGCCGGGGCAGCACCAAGGCCGTTCTGGCCGGGACCATGCACGCCATGAAGGGCCTGGAGTTCCAGGCGGTCGCGGCCATCGGCGTGGAGCAGGGCCTGGTGCCCGCGTCGGCGGCCGTCACCCCGGCGACCGAGGACGCCGCCGCCCACGCCCAGGACCTGCAACGAGAGCGCTGTGTGCTGTTCGTGGCCTGCACCCGCGCCCGGGATCATCTCTACGTTTCCGGCACCGGCGAGCCGAGCCCGTTCCTGCCGCCCTCGCCGGAGCGCACCTAATCGATTGAAGGCGCGGCTCAACCCTCGCGTATCGAGGTGATGCCGGACAGCCCGGAGATGTCCAGCACCGGCGACAGCAACGCCGTCGCGATCAGCCGGACCACGTCCAGTAGGTCTCTTCCCAGTAGCCGTGCCGGTCCATGGGCAGCAGCAGGTCCTCCGACCAGGTGGCCTGCCCGGTGCGCATGACGGAATCGAGCATCGGGGCGTCGTCGTGGAAGAAGCCGATCGTGTCCCAGATCTCGCCCCAGACCTGCTGGCCCGGCCGCATGAGTCCGGGATGCTTGTTGCCCAGCAGCGGCAGGTAGGCGTCGTCGTGGAGGAAGCGCAGGTCCTCGCCCCACCAGACGATCATGGGGAATCGTCACCGCGCTGGACGGGTTGCCCGAAGACCTCGGCCGCCTGATGCGCAACGTCGCGGTGACGGTAGAACACGGCGCCGGGCCGCCCGGCCTGCTCGGCCTCTACGAGGGCATCCCCCTCACCGCCCGCACCTCCCAGTACGCGGGCGTGCTGCCCGACCGCATCACCATCTACCGCCAGGCCATCTGCGCCATCTGCCGCACCGAGCCGGAAGTCGCCGAACAAGTCCGCCGCACCGTCATCCACGAGATCGCCCACCACTTCGGCATCGACGACGCCCGCCTCCGCGAACTCGGCTGGTAACGACCAGGTATGAACCAGCCCGGAGGCGAGCTCGTTCCAGAACATGGCAAATGCTTCCGATGTGCTCCGACCAAATAGTCATGACTTGCTCTCCACGCATAACGTCGACCGCCGTGGGATGGCGGTGAAGTCCGGTGGGAGCCGACCTTCCCGACGACCCAGACATCCCGCCAGACGACCACGCCGACCATCGCGACGACCACGCCGGTGCCAGCCCGCCCGAGACGCGCGGCCGGCCGGAGTACTACGCCGACCTGCGCGTAGCGGTTTCCAGATCTCCTACAGATATCATCTGACTGACTACTATTAGTCACAATTCTCACCGTTAGTGACCGAGATCACGCTCCCGGCAGGCCTGAGACCGCATCAACGCTGCGTAGTCAGTGCTCCCGTCTAAAAGCACTCTGGTGGCCTACCCGAGAACAAGAAGGAGACCATGGCACGAACGCTGGGAAAGACCGAAGTGAGCAGCCGGGCACGGCTGCGCCAGAAGGGGGGATAGTGGCTAATTGGCGAAAACTGCACTCTCCCTCGAGCAGCAACTACCGGAAGGGAAGCCCGCACCTGTCGCACCCCGCGCTGCATGACAACCTGGTCGAAGTGCTGCGCGGAACCGTCCAGAGACTCTCGGGCCAGGGTCTTCCGCTGCGGGTGCTTGAAATTGGCGCGGGGCACGGCGGATTCACCGAGCACGCACTCGCCATGGGCTGCGACGTCACTGCAGTCGACATGTCCGAGCCGTCAGTTGACGAGCTGCGACGTCGATTCGGGACCAATCCCAAATTCGACTCCGTCTATAACCCTGACGGGACGTTGCGCGACGTAGACGGCGACTACACGCTGCTGATGCTGGTATCCGTCATCCATCACATCCCTGACTACATATCCTTCCTCAGGGACGCAGCCCGGCGGATTTCACCGGGCGGCGCGCTGCTTACCCTGCAGGACCCGGTATGGTATCCGCGGCATCGGGCTTCCCATGAGGCCGATCGGATGAGCTACTTTGCCTGGCGGCTAGCCCAGGGCAACGCTGTCGGCGGCCTGAAAACCAGGCTCCGTAGGATACGCGGAGTTTTCGACGAGACAAATCCTAGCGATATGATCGAGTATCATGTTGTTCGCAATGGCGTCGATGAACAAATGGTTTTGTCTTTCGCCCGCGAAGAATTCTCGGAAGCTACGCTCATCCCGTACTGGTCGAGTCATCTCGGCGTAGCGCAACATCTCGGCGACCGGCTCGGCCTGAATAGCGCATTCGGAATCGTCGCGCACGGGTATAACCCGCGTCAGGCTGACAGAGAGTTAGCTGACAGACAGTTACCAGACGGCCGCCCGCTGGCCAGGAGGATATGCTCGCAGCGAGAGCTGCGCTGGTGGGGGACGTGGAGCAACAGGACATCGCTGCCGTCGAAGTCGCGGATCTGGAGCTGATCAGAAGATTCGTGGTCGTGGCCCTGACCCCGGCCGGCGCCGTGCTGCTCGAGCAGGGGCGGATCACCGGCGAGGCGGCCGGCGCCGCGATCGAGCGGGCCCGCCGCGCGGGCACCCAGCCCCGCCGCCTCACCGTGGCAGTCAAGCCGGGCACCGGCACCGACCTGCTCAGACAGATCATGCAGCGCTGCGCAGCAGATCCGCGGATGCCCCAGGTCCGCCGCCGAGGCCGCGGCCGCTCACGCCGGCCAGGCGGCCGCCCTGGCCTGATCCGCCCGCGCCGGTGCCGTTAAGGCCTATGATGCCGAACGGGCCGTGGTATCCCGGTCCGCCCACTGCCGAGGCACCCCGCGAGGCTGGAGGCTGGCGATGCGGTTCACCAAGCTCGGGCACTCCTGCGTCAGGCTGGAGAAGGACGGCGCCGTCCTGGTCATCGACCCGGGCAGCTTCAGCGATGCCCCGGCCGCCCTGGACGGCGCCGCCGCGGTCCTGGTCACCCACGAGCACCCGGACCACCTGGACGCCGACGCGATCCGCGCCGCCCTGTCCACCGATCCGGACCTGACCCTGTGGGCCAACCAGTCGATCTGCGCCCAGTTCGGCGACTTCGGCGACCGGGTACGCGAGGTCAGGCACGGCGACGCGCTCGAGGTCGCCGGTTTCGGCGTGCACGTCTACGGCGTGGACCACGCGCTGATCCACCAGGACATCCCGCTGGTGGTCAACACCGGCTTCCTGGTCGACAGCGAGGTATTCCACCCCGGCGACTCCTTCACCGTCCCCGAAGAACCGGTCCGGACGCTGCTGGTCCCGATCAGCGCGCCCTGGCTGAAGGCCGGGGAGATGATCGACTACTTCCGCCAGGTCGCGCCCGATCGCGGCTACGCCATCCACGACGCGATCCTCAACGACAACGGGCTGGGGCTGTTTAGCCGGATGCTGTCCCTGGCCGCCGGGCCCAGCGGCGTACCGGTGGCCCGGCTCGAGCCCGGCACCAGCCTGGACCTGTAGCGTGGACGAACAGCAGATCACCGTGGACGGCCAGCGGCTCGCGTACCTGCAGAGCGTTGCTGAGCAGATCTGGCGCCTAGATCTCCTGGATGATCTCGGCCAGGAAACGCGCGCTCTGCACCGGGGTCAGTGCCTCGGTGCTGAGCTGGTTGATGATCTCCAGGTAATGGTCGACGTGCTCGCGTTTATCCAGGTAGAGCGCGCTGGTGAGCTGTTCGATGTACACCATGTCCGGGACGTCGGGATCGCTGAACCGCAGCATGGTGAAGGACCCGCCCGCGGCCGCGTGGCCGCCCCGGGCGAACGGCATGACCTGCACGGTGACGTGGCGCAGTTCGGCCATCTCGATGAGCTGCTGCAGCTGGGCCCGCATCACGGCGCGGCCGCCCACCGCGCGCCGCAGCGCCCCCTCGTCCAGGACCGACCACACCTGCGGCGGCTCGGGTCCGGTGAGCAGGTCCTGGCGTTTGAGCCGCAGGCTCACCCGGCGGTCGATCTCGTCCGCGGGCGCGGCCGTGTGGCCGAGCATGGTGACCGCCCGCGCGTAGTCCTCGGTCTGGAACAGGCCGTTCACGAACTGCAGCTCGAAGGTGCGGAGGACCGAGGCGGCCATCTCCAGCCCGAGGTAGTCCGCGAACCAGTCGGCCGTGATGTCGTCGTACTGCGACCACCAGCCGGGTGAGTTGGCCTGCCGGACCAGCCTCACCATGGCCGCGCGGGCCTTCTCGTCGGTGATGCCGTACAGGGTGAGCAGGTCGGTCACGTCCCGTTCCTTGTAGCTCACCCGGCCGTTTTCCATCCGGCTGATCTTGGACCGGGAGGCCCGGATGGCATGCCCGGCCCGTTCGGGCGTGACGCCGGCCGCCTCGCGCAGGCGGTGCAGCTGGAGGCCTACCAGCATGCGCGGCACCGTCGGGCCCGGGGTGTCGGCAGAAAGCTCGCTCACCCGCTGACCCGTGCTCATCTTCACTCCGGGAACCACCAATTGGCGCTCCGGCGCCGCCCCGCCAGGCCGGGCGGTCACCGCGGGTGCCGTCGCAGGCCGGATCGGTTAACGGCGGCGTACACAAGGCACCATATCACCGCAGTAAGTAGTGGCCGAGGGGCCATTGCTAATGACTTCCCGGTAATCATCCGGTACCGCCAGCTCATGCAAATGCAAAAGAACGTGCACGAAATTGCTGATAGGTGTACTTTGTACACAAGTCATTCCGCCCGTGCCGCTTATACTGGAAAAGGCGCAGCTAACACCGCTATTTCAGGGTTACCCCGCCGGCCTGCCCGGCCAGCTCCCGAAGCTCGCCCGCCACAGTTACGCCGTCTTCGCTCCTGACTAGCACGAAGCCGCTGAACCCGGCCGCCTCCAGCCGCTTGAGCTGCGCGCCGAACTTCCCGCTCCGTCGCACCGTCTCCACCACCCGCCCCGCCCCGGCCGCGCCGCCCGTCCCGGCCTGGCCGGCCACCCGGAAGGCCGCCCGCATCTCCCGCGCCACCGCCAGCGCGTCGGCCACCGGCACCTCGGCCTCGACCAGCACCGCCACCGCGTCCCGCGCCTGGCTGCGCGCCAGCAGGTCCACGATCCGCTCGAACCCGATCGAGAACCCGCAGGCCGGCACGTCCTGCCCGAGCGAGCGCCCGATCAGCTTGTCGTACCGCCCGCCGCCGGCCACCGACCCGTTCATGCCGGGGTGCACGATCTCGAACACCTGCCCGGTGTAGTACCCCATCCCGCGCACCAGCGTCGGATCGAACACCCAGCCCAGCTCGCGTTCCGCGGCCAAACGGTCCAGGCTGGCCGCCACCGCCGCCAGGTCGTCGATCACCGCCGGGGCCAGCCCGGGCACCGCGTCGGCCAGCGCCCCGGCCAGCTTGTCGGCCGGCAGGTCCGTCAGCCCGGAGATCTTCTCCTCGACCGCCGCCACCTGAGCCGGGGCAAACCCGAGCTCGGTCAGCTCGGCCCGGACCCCGTCCCAGCCGACCCGGTCGAGCCTGTCCAGCGCGATGAAGAACGCGGTCTGCGCCTGCTCCGGCACCCCGCAGTCCGCCGCCAGGGCCGACAGGAATCGCCGGTCCGACACCCGGATCGTCGTCCCGGCCCGGCCACTCCCAGTTAGCCCGATCGCGGCCAGCGCCTCGCTGGTGGCCTCGATCAGCTCCGCCTCGGCCAGTACGCTGGCCTCGCCGATCATGTCGATGTCGCACTGGTAGAACTGCCGGTAGCGACCCCGCTGCGGCCGTTCGGCCCGCCACACCGGACCCACCTGCAGGGACCGGAACGGCGACGGCAGCGACGCGTGGTTGTGTCCGTAGAACCGGGTCAGCGGCACGGTCAGGTCGTACCGCAGCCCCAGGTCGACCAGTTCCCGCACCGGTGTCCGGGCCGCCACCTCCGGCGGCAGCCCGCGCCGCAGCACCTCGTAGATGAGCTTCTCGTTATCCGCGCCCTCGCCGGTCTGCAGCCGGTCGATGTTCTCCAGCGCCGGCGTCTCGATCCGCTGGTACCCGAACCGCCGGTAGACCGCCACGATCGAGTCGAGCACATGGTCACGGACGGCGACGTCAGCGGGCAGCAGATCCCGCATTCCCCGGGCCGGACTGTTGTCGATCCTCATGGCGCCTTCCTGTCCGCGAAGCCAGATCAGTGCCGCCCGCGGCTGCGGCGGCAGTCCACATGCTATGGCCACCCCGCCCCACCCGGGACTCGATATTTTCCGCTAGCCATCACTCCGGCACCGCCGCCGCTGCGGCCACCGCCGTAGCCGTGGCGCCCTGGCCTGGCTGCCCCGCCGCTCGGGCCAGGGTCAGGCTCTTTAGTCCGAACCCGGACCGTGGTATCAGCCCCGCGCCCGCGGCCCGCGTAGCACAGCGCGCCGGCCGCCGGCCGCCGGCCAGATGACCAGGCCGGCCCGCTTGCCTACCCAGAAACAGCGCTCGGCGGAGCCGAAGTGAACCGGGATCCGCGCCCCGGGAGCCAGCGTGACCGCGCCCCAGGCCGTTGCCGTGATCATGGCCAGCCAGAGCGCCCCGCTCACGGCCAGCGACGTCACCATCTGGTCAGGTTATCGCCGCTGGCCCGTCAGGAAGGGCCTGCTGCGGTAAAGGCTCGACGTGGGCAACCAAAGGAGAGGTGATCCATGCCGGACTTCATGGACGAGGCGAAGAACCTCGCCAGCGAGCACTCCGACGTCGTGACAACGGCCTGGACCAGGCCGAGCAGTTCGCCGAGGACAAGACCGGCGGCAAGTTCAACAGCCGGATCGGGGGCGCGGAGAACCAGGTCGAGGGCTTCCTCGGGATGGACAACCAGGGTAACTAGACCCAGCCTGATCCCCGACTGTTCGTCAGTCTTCGGTCTTGTCTTCAATCGCGGCGTCGGCCGCATTGTGCTTGACCGACTCGATGCCATGCAGCGCCGACTCTTTGCTTTCGTAGTGCTGGCTAGACGCGATGACCTGCCCGTTAGCGGCGTGCAGGTTGAAATGGAATTTCCCTGAACTGCCCTTTTCCAGGACGAACTTTCCAGGCATTACATCCTCCCGTGCTGGCTGCTGAGCTTGCGCGGCTCAGTGTAACGGCGCGGCCACCGCCCGGCCAGAGCCGGGTCGGGGCCGCGCGCGCTCCGCGGCCGCGGCCCCGACCGCCGGTGCGGGCCGCTCACCTGGGGCAGCCCGGGTTTGAAGGCCGCCTGCTGTGGATAACTCAGCAGTAAGACGCGGCGTCCGATCGCGCCCAAGTTATCAGTGAGGTAACAGCCGCTTGCGGCATCCCCGGCCTGCCTGCGCAGACGCTTCGTGCGCTAGCACCGGCGGTCGTGTCGCAGACTTGCACTATTTACTGTGCTGTAGGCCGCGACGTACAATCCGGGTTGAAAAATATAGAAAATACCCCCTGGACTCAGGTTAAGATGCCTGCATAGTCTGATTTGTCCGAATTGGCAGTGAAGGCGAACCGCGGGCGTACCGGGGAGGGGAGTGGGGGGTTGGTGGCATGTGTTTGCGTGAGCCGGGGGGCGTCCCGGCTGGCTCGGTGTCCTCGTGACGTCGATCCGGGTCAGCACTCAGGGGCACACTTACGTTTTTCCTGCGGGGGCGACAGTACGCATCGGCACCGCGCCGGACTCCGACGTTGTCCTGAACACGCCCACGGCAGGAGCTCACCATGCCCGGCTGGTCCCCGACGGAGACGGCTGGCGGCTCGTCGATGACGAGGTTACCGGCGGCATCTGGGCCGATGGCTGGGTCACCTCCCTCCTCGTGAGCAGTAGGGTCACCGCACTACTGGGCAACGAAGAAGGTGCCACAGAAGTTCGCTTCACCCCGTTCAGCGAGGCGAATGCCGCCGTTACCGGCGCTAATACGGTCGTCGCGGGCAGCCTGTCCCAGCGCATCGCCACCGCCCGGACCGAGGTGCTCGGCCGCGGTCAGCCGCCCGCCAGCGAGCAGGAGCGCGTCGCGTCGGCCCGCACCGAGGTGCTCGGCCATCGCGCCCCGCCGCCGCAGCCCGTGCCCGCCCAGCCCGTGCCCGCTCAGGCAGGACCCGGCCAGCCAGGCCCCGGTCAGCCAGGCCCCGGTCAGCCAGGCCCCGGCCAGCCAGGGCCGCCCGCCCCGGTGCTGGTCACCCGGCTGGGCCGCGAGCAGCGCATCTTCCCCGTCGGCACCCGGGTCCGGGTCGGCCGTGACCCGTCTCTGGAACTGGTGTCGATGAACCCCCTGGTCTCCAGGGAAACGCACGGCGTGATTACCTCGGACCCGGACGGGGCCACCTACACCGACCAGTCCCGGCGGGGCTCCTTCCTGAACGGGAAACAGCTGCACGGACCGCTGCGCATCACCGATTCGGTGATCCTGCGCCTCGGCGATCCGGCCACCGGCGAGGAACTGGGCATCACGCCCCCGCTCAGCGGCGCGCGCCTGAACCGCAACCGCGAACGCCGGGTGCTGAGCATGCGCATGCGCATGATCGCCGTGGCGGCCGCGATCGTCGTCATCGCCGGGGTGGTGGTCGGCCTGCTGGTCACGAACTCCAAGACGCCGACGCCGGCCGCGTCACCCAGCACCGGCACGCTCAGCGGCGGCCTGCAGCCGTCCGTCCTGCAGCACGCCGAGACCGCCACCGTCCGGCTGCTGATCGGCTCCCCGTCCAACTACACCGGCTGGGGCTCGGGGACCATCGTCAGCCCGAACGGCCTGATCCTGACCAACGCCCACGTGGCCGAGCCGCAGGCCGCCGGGGCCGCGGTGGCCATGGGGCTGCCGTCCACCCAGCTCGGGCCCGACCCGGCCTACCTGACCGTGGAGCTGGTTACCGGCCAGTCCTCGCCGGTGAAGCCCCGCTACCGGGCCAGGCCGGTCGACGTGGACGGCTACCTCGACTTCGCCGTCGTCCAGATCTACGCCACCTCGAGCGGGCAGCCGGTCAACCCGGCCTCGCTGCACTTGCCGTACCTGACGGTCGGCAGCGACTCCGCGGTCCAGCTGGATCAGACGGTCACCGTGCTCGGCTTCCCCGGAGTGGCCGATTCCGACACCATCACCGTCACCACCGGGGTCATCTCCACCTTCGTGCCCGACCCGCTCGGGCACGTCTCCGACCCGCGGTTCGAGCTGGAGACCACCGCCCGGGTGGCGCACGGGAATTCCGGCGGCGCCGCGATCAACGATGCCGGCCAGCTGATCGGCGTGCCCAGCCTGACCATCACCGGTGAGGGCAACGACATCTCCTGGCGGCTGCGCTCAGTGTCGCTGGCCGGGCCGCTGATTGCCGCGGCGCGCGACCATACCGTTTACCACAGCAAGATCCTGGTCCAGCTGACCGGGCAGGAGCAGGTGACCGGCGCGGGCATCGGGGCCACCCCGGATGCGGCCTGCGCGGGTGGGCGGGCCACGCCGGCCGGGCCTACCGCGGTTTTCGGAGCTGAGTACAACCGGCTGCCGCCAGGCCTGGATACCGCGCTGCTGATCCAGATGCCGGGCGGTGACGTAGTGACCGACGAGACCGGCGGGCTGCCGCAGGCGACGGCCACCCAGTCCAGCGGCTGCCTCACCTATGAGCTCGACGCCAGCGACCTCGGGTTGTCCGTCCTGCCGGCCGGTACCTACCAGCTGCAGCTTCTCGGCGGCCCCCAGCTGATCCCGCTCGGCTCGCCGACCAGCCTGACCGTCGGTTCCGGGGCGGCCGCCCAACCCAGCAGCACGTCGAGCTAACAGTAAGACGCTAACAGCAAGTCCGGGAGGACCCAGATTATGAGCGAACAGCAACTGGACCCACAAGGCGAGGCCCACGAGGCGCTGGGCTCGGTGGCCAACGACTACGGCCAGCGCGTGCTCAGTGACCCGAATATGATCCGCAACGTTATCGCAGATCTAGTGCCTGACCTGCCGCGGGAACGCAGCCTCCTGGTCACCGGGGCCGAGGCTGACGTTGCCGGCGAGCTGACCCAGCACGTCCGGGAACAACACCTCGACCCGAACACTGCCGTTCAGTTGGTTGCTCGTTCCCTGGTCGACCGCCGGTCGCTCGACCCGGCGGCCAGCATGTGGGTCACCTCCGAGTACGCCCAGGCCCTCGGCTACCCGGTCCAGTCGAGCCAGGTGCCTCCGCCGCCCGGTCCCGGCGGGCTGAACCCGCCTCCGGTTGTCGGTCCTGCCCCGCCGCAGACCGTCACCAGCTACGCCCCGTACGCGGCGCCGAACCAGCCGACCAACCCGCCGCCCGCTGACCCGACCTTCATCCCCAGCGGCAGCGGCTACGGCGGTACCCCGGCCGGCGGCGGTTTCGGCGGTCAGCAGCCGCCCCCCGGCGGCGGCTACGGCGGTGCCCCCGCTGGCGGTGGTTACGGCGGTGCCCAGCCGCCCCCCGGCGGCGGCTACGGCGGTGCCCAGCCGCCGCCCCCGGCCGGCTACGGCGGTTTTTCCAATCCCTCGCCGGCCGGCGGCGGGGTGGGCACGCCCACCCCGGCCCCGCCGATCTGGGGGCCCGGCGGAGGCGGGCAGCCGCCCACCAGGCGCCGGAGCAACAAGGGCTGGCTTTACGGCGGCGGCGCCGCCGCGGTCGTGGTCATCCTCGTCGTCGCCCTGGCCGCCGGTGGGGTGTTCAGCGGCCCGAAGCCCAAGCCCACGCCCACCCCCACGCCGCCGCCGGTAACTCACTCGGCCACCCGACCCCGACCCCGAGCCCGACCAGCACCGGGACCGGCACCGGCCTGGCCTCGCTGACCTCGCTGCTGCCCAGCGACATCGACGACCCCGCCACCCAGTGCAAGCCCCAGTCGCCGCCCTACAACTGGACGATGCCCGGTGTGGTCCAGGCACTGACCTGCACTGACCCCGGCCTGCCCAACGGCTACGTGTACGCCTACCAGGTCAAGACGGCCGCCGATTACCAGACGAGCTTCGCGAACTACAACAAGTGGTGGGGCTTCACCACCTCCAGCGCGGGAGCGAACTGCCCGCCCGGCAACAGCACCAGTGCCCAGGGGACCACCGCCTGGCACGACAACTTCTTCCCGGCCCGGGCCGGCCAGGTGCTCGAGTGCGAATGGGTCGGTACCGGCAGCAACCTGAACGAGCCCGCCTACACCTGGTCGTTCCCGACCGAGAATGCCTTTATCGTGGGTCAGGGTGCCGCCAACTCCACGTTCTCGGCCCTCGACACCTGGTGGACTGACAACTCCACACCGCTGTCGTCCCCGAGCCCAGCTCCCGCGTCATCATGACGATGACCGAAGTGACGCCTGGCCGCATCCCGCGCGGCCAGGCGGGATTGGCAGGCCGCCTATGGTAACGCCGACACCGACCATCAAGATGCCCGGCGGCGGCATCGCCCGGCGGCCGCTGCACTTCATCATCCTGGCCGACTGCTCGTGGGGGATGAAGGGCGAGAAGATCCAGGCGCTGAACTACGCCATCGCGGACATGATGCCGCACCTGGCGGCCTGGGAACGCGACCAGGAGCAGGCCCAGGTCTTCATCAGGGCGGTGGCCTTCGCCACCGAGCCGCGCTGGCATATCGCCGACCCGACCCCCGTCTCCAACCTGCGCTGGAAGCCGCTCCAGCCGGTGCCCAAGGGACTGACCAATATGGGCCCGGCGTTCGCGCTGGCCGCCGAGGCCCTGGTCCCCGGGCGGATCGAGCGCCGGGCGCTGCGGCCGGCCCTGCTGCTCATCACCGACGGGCTGGCCACCGACCCGCCCGGCAAGTTCGAGGCGGGCCTGAACGCGCTGATGGCCCAGCCCGCGGGCCGGGCCGCCCTGCGGCTTTCCATCGCCATCGGCCGGGACGCCCAGTCTGACGCGCTCAACAAGTTCATCGGCGACCCCAGCGTGCCGGTGCTGGTGGCCAACAGCACCGAGGAGATCGCCAACCGCCTGGTGGCTGCCTCCCTGGCCGTGTCCAGGATGTCGGAGGTCGGCGCCGACCGCAGCGCCGTGGCCCGCCGCCTGTTCGGCGCGCAGGAGGGAGTGAGCCAGCGGATATTTGACCAGGACACAATCATCTGATGACACTCCGGCCGGAAACCCCCTCTACGCACAGGCCGGCCTAGCACAAGACCGCTGGCGGGATGCGAGTGCCCGCAGCGGAAGGGATCGATGAGATGGACGGGCTGATTCAGCCGGGACAGACGCTCCGGATGGACCGGGGCGGTGCTTTGGTGGTGGTCGAGAACCTGCTCGGCCAGGGGAGCCAGGGCGTCGTCCACCAGGCCCGGCTGGGCGGCGCGCCGTTCGCGGTCAAGTGGATCCGCTACGGCCCGGGCAGCGATGACCTGCGCAAGTCCATCTCGGTGCTGATCCAGCGCGGCAAGCCGCCGCACCGGTCCTTCGTCTGGCCCATCGACCTGGTCACCTCGGACCAGATGCCGGGCTTCGGGTACCTGATGCCGCTGCTCGAGTCGCGGTTCGGCTCGCTGGCGCCCATCCTGAACATGGAGTCCAACCCCACGTTCCGCGCCGTGGCCACCATCGGGCGCGAGCTGGTCGACGCCTTCTCCGCGCTGCACGCCGCCGGGCTGTGCTACCGCGACATCAGCTTCGGCAACCTGCGGGTCGACCAGGAACACTGCGAAGTGGCCATCATCGACAACGACAACGTGGGCGTCGACGGCGACCCCACGCTGGTCAAGGGGACCGGGCCGTTCATGGCACCGGAGATCCTGCGCGACGAGGCGCTCCCGTCGACCGCCACCGATCTGCACTCGCTGGCCGTGCTGCTGTTCTACCTGCTGATGCACGGCCATCCGCTGCTGGGCATCCGGGCCGACGCCTCCTATACCTGGGATCAGGGCGGCCACATCTCAGAGACCGAGCTGCTGGTCCGCAACTTCGGCGTGCACCCGCTGTTCATCTTCGACCCGGACGACCGCTCGAACGGCCCGCTGCCCGGGGACAGCGTGGCCGCCTGGTGGCCGATCTACCCGCTGCAGGTCCGCCGGGCCTTCACCCAGGCCTTCACCAAGGGCCTGCACGACGCGTCCCTGTACGGCGGCGGCCGGGTGCTTGAGGGAACCTGGAAGCCGGTCCTGCTCGGACTGCACGACAGCGTGGGGGCCTGCCCGGCCTGCGGCGTGCCGGTCTACTACGACCTGGAGACGCATGGCCAGCGCTGCTGGCAGTGCCGCGACGTCATGGCTCCGCCGCCGACCCTCAAGGCCCCCGGCGGCACCCTGGTCCTGTCCGACGGCGCCACCTTGACCAGGCACCACCTGTTCCGGGACCGCGAATTCCGCACCGCCTGCGCCAGCGTCGAACCGCATCCCGGCCGTCCCGGCCGCGTGATCCTGCGCAACCTGACCGACCAGACCTGGACCGTGATCCCAGACGGCGAAGACCCCAAGCGCGTCGCCCCCAGCCAGCGCATGGCCGTCCGCCCCATGCAAATCGACTTCGGCAAAGTCCGCGGCCGCATCAGCTGAGCCTGTCCAGGGCCGAGCCGCGGCGCGGTCCATCATGATCACGGCCAGGCGGTTTCAGCACCTGAGCCGGGGCCGCGAACGGCGGCGCTAACCGCCGTTCGGCGGTGGCGATAGTGGTGGCTGCAGCCGCGACGGATCCATCAGGATCGAGTCGCCGCGGAAGATCGGCGTATGCCTGATCTCCTGCTCGATCCGGTGCGCCGACGAGGCGTAGCCCAGGAACAGGAAGACCGAGAAGGCCTGGATCAGGATCCAGATCCACAGGTCGGAGCCGAACACCCCGGACAGGCTCCAGTCATTCAGCCCGTGCAGCACGGCCGGGATGGCCAGCCCCATCGCCCACAGCAGGAACCGCTGCCGGCGGTAGTTGGTGCCCAGGCCGATGAAGAACCCGGCCACGCCGGCCCACAGCGCGTGCTGGAAGCCGTCGAGGAACACGCGCTCGACGAACTCGGGAATGCCGATGGCGCCGCCCTTGGCGATGGTCACGATGTCCAGCGGCACGTACACCTTGGACGCCTCGTAGACGCCGAAGTACAGCCCGGACAACGTGGCCAGGAACATCCACATCCGCACGTCGAGCTTGACCTTGCGCACCCTGAGCAGGAACAGGGACAGCATCAGGATCGGCAGCGCCTTGGTCAGTTCCTCGGCCAGGCCGATGCCGTAGATGTACTGGATCAGGTTGTGGCTGGTGTTGCCGGGCGCCAGCGCGTGCTCCCACGGGATGGTCAGCGCCGGTATCAGCACGTACTCCGCGGCCACGATGATCCCGGCGAAGCCCAGCTGCAGCCAGCCGATCGGCCCGGGCCGGATCAGCCACCAGAACACCAGGGCCCACAGCGGCGCGATGTACAGGCAGTACACCCAGCCAAGCGTCACGAGGTCGGTGGTGTTCTGCAGCAGCACCAGCAGGATCACCGGGACCAGGGCGTACACCGCCACCAGCAGCCGCGGCCACTGGCGCAGCGCGGGGTCGGTCAGCCATGACCTGATCGGGACCAGCGTGTGGAAGATGCCGCCCGTATGGCCGGGCGCGGACGCCGCCGGGCCCGGCACCCCGGGATGCTGGCCCAGGTAGGCCGGAACCGGGGGACCCTGCGGCGTCTGCGGCCCGGCCGCGGGCCGCCAGTTCTGCTGGCCAGGCGGGTTCTGCTGGCCCCAGCCCGCTTGGCCAGGCGGGTTCTGCTGGCCCGGCCAGCCCGCTCCGGCGAAGGCCGGCGCGGCCGCGGCAGGCTGGGCCCGGGTCGGCGCGGCGACCGGCTCCAAGCGCACCGCCGGCCCGTCCGGCGCCGCCAGCCGGGCCTCGGTCGGCTGGGTCACGAAGAACTGGTTCACCGGCTGACCGGAAACGAAGGTGCCCGCCCGGCCCAGGTTCTCCAGCAGCCAGTAGCCCTGCTGCCCGAAGGTCAGCCGCATGTGCTCCCTGGATACCCGCGGATCATCGATCACGATCGCGCAGTCTTCCCGCCTGCCGATGTGCACGACCTGTCCGGGCTGGGCCACCACTCGCTGATTCCCGTACGTAACGGTGAGCTCGTTCACCGCTCCTCCCCCAGACGTCTGGCCAGCACAAGGAGCAGGCCCCTCGTAGCCTGCCTGAGGTGGATTGTGCCATGAATGCGAACGATCCGATATAGCGAGAAACCCCGTCTCCGAACCGGTATCCGCCCTGCATCCGCCCCTAAGCCCGCACCCCGGGGCGACCGCTTCCGCTCCGCTTTGCTGTGTACGTCAAGCACTCCGCTTGACATCTCAATCATGCTTGGTATAGTTAGCAACGTAAGCCACAAGGAGGAGAGAAATGGCCACCGCTATCACCACCGCCCGGGAACTCGAGGATGGGTTCCTGTCCGCCACTCGCAGGGGTCAGGAGATCGTGCTCGAGGCGATCAAGACCTGGGTCGACACCGTTCAGGCCTTCACCCCCGAGCTGCCCGCCATCAACGTGCCGTTCGGCGACCTGGTGCCCCAGCCCGAGGACGTCGTGACCGGCGCCTATGACTTCGCGGGCCAGGTCCTGGCCAGCCAGAAGCGGTTCGCCGAGGAACTGGTCAAGACCGCGGCCCCGCTCCTGCCCGGCGCCAAGTAAGCCAAGCAAGCCAAGCAAGCCAAGCAAGCCCACCAGGCCAGACCGGCCAGGTAAGGCACCGGCTCCAGGGCTCCCGCCCGCCGGCGAGGCCTCCCTTTCGCGCCGGCCGGACGGGACCAGTACGCGGCAGCCCCACAGCGGGCTGCCGCGTACTTTAGTTCCCAGGACCCTGCGACGGCCTGCCCCTAAGCTGTCAGCATGCCGAACTCGCTCGCCGCCCCGCCCGTCCGGGACCTGCTCGACCGCCTGTTCCAGGCCGCCGAGCACGACGATGACCGCCGGGCCGGACTGGCCGAGCGCCACCCGGGCGGGCTGGCCGGGATGTCGGCCCGCGAGCAGGCCGACGCCTTCGCCGAGCTGTACATCCCGGTTTCTCCCGCGGGCGGCCAGCTCCTGTACGCGCTGGCCAGGTCCAGCAAGCCGGAGACCGTAGTGGAGTTCGGCGCTTCGTTCGGCATATCGACCATCCACCTCGCCGCCGCGGTCCGGGACAATGGCACCGGCCGCGTGATCAGCACCGAACTCAGCGCGGCCAAGGTGGCTCAGGCCCGGGCCAACCTCGCCGAGGCGGACCTGGCCGACTGGGTGACGATCCTCGAAGGCGACGCCCGGGAAAGCCTGGCCGGCCTGACCGGGCCGGTCGAGTTCGTCCTCCTGGACGGATGGAAGGGGCTTTATCTCCCGGTCCTGCGCCTGCTCGAGCCCGGGCTGGCGGTCGGCGCGCTCATCCTGGCCGACGACACGATCTCGATGGCCGCCCAGATGGCCGACTACCTGTCCTACGTCCGCGACCCGGCCCGCGGCTACGTTTCCGTCGCGTTCCCGGAGTCCGACGGCCTGGAGATCAGCTGCCGCACCTAGCCGCACCGGGGAACAGCCCGCCTGGCGCGGGGGTTACCGCCGAGGTGGAGGCGCGTATCAGCCAGAAGATAGTGGTCAGCGTCGTCTTCGTCGCCGCCATGTTCATGAGCATCCTCGACGCCACCATCGTGAACGTGGCCCTGCCCACCATCGGCCGGGACTTCTCGGTCAGCCCCACCGCGGTCGACAGCATCTCGATCGCCTTCCTGGTCAGCCTGGCGGTATTCATCCCGGCCTCCGGCTGGCTCGGCGACCGGTTCGGCGGCAAGCGGATCCTGCTCACGGCGATCGCGGTCTTCACCGCCGCCTCCGCGCTGTGCGGCGTGGCCTCCAGCCTCGGCGAGCTGGTGGCCTTCCGGGTGCTGCAGGGCGCGGGCGGCGGCATGCTCGCCCCGGTCGGGATGGCCATGCTGTACCGCACCTTCCCGCCCGCCGAGCGGATCCGGGCCTCGGCCATCCTCACCGTGCCCACCACCCTGGCCCCGGCCCTCGGCCCGGTGCTCGGCGGGCTGCTGGTCACCGAGGCGTCCTGGCGCTGGGTGTTCTACGTCAACCTGCCCATCGGGGCGCTGGCCTTCACGTTCGGCGCCCTGTTCCTGGACCAGACGGCCGAGCCCCAGCCGGGCCGTTTCGACCTGGCCGGCTTCCTGCTCTCGGGCGTCGGTCTCGGGCTGCTCATGTACGGCGTGTCCGAAGGACCCGACCTGGGCTGGGCCGCCACCGAGGTGCTGGCCACCGTGGCCGCCGGCGTGGTGCTGCTGGTGGCCATGGTGGTCGTCGAACTGCGCGTGCCGGCGCCCATCGTGGCCCTGCGGCTGCTCGGTAACCGGCTGTTCCGCTCGTGCACGGGCGTCACGATCCTGGGCTCGGTCGCCTTCCTCGGCACCTTGTACGCGATCTCGCTGTATTACCAGGACGGCCGCGGCCTGAGCGCGCTCGGCTCCGGGCTGAGCACGTTCCCCGAGGCCATCGGGGTCATGATGGGCGCGCAGCTGGCCAGCCGGGTGCTCTACCCGCGGCTGGGCCCGCGCCGGCTCATCGCCACCGGGCTAACCGGGGTGGCCGCCTCGATTGCCCTGCTGGCCCTGATGACGGCCCATTCCAGCCTGTGGTGGGCCCGGCTGCTGATGTTCACCCTGGGCCTGGCCATGGCCCAGGTGTTCGTACCCACCCAGGCGGCGGCGTTCGCCACCATCTCACCCAGCGCCACCGGCCGGGCCTCGACCATGTTCAACGCCGTCCGCCAGCTCGGCGGCGCCATCGGCGTGGCCGCGCTCACCACCGTCATCGTCGGGATCGGGGCCACCCACCAGGTGGCGGGCCACCAGGTGGCTAACCTGACCTCCTACCGGGTCGGTTTCCTGGTCGCCGCGGCCCTGAGCCTGGCCGGGGTGGCGCCGGCCCTGTCCATCCGCGACGCCGATGCCGCCGCCACCAGGCCGGGCCGCTCCCGCCCGGCCGACGCGCAGGCCGAGCTGCCCCCCGCCACCCCCGGCAACGCCGCCGCCTGACCCGCCCCAACCAGGCCGCCCCGCCCCGGCCGGACCGCGTGCTGTATTCGCCAAGCAGCCCGCTTGACATCTCAATCATGCTTGGTATAGTTAGCAGCAGAAGCCAAGAGGAGGCAACCATCATGGCCAGCACTGCCACCAAGGAACTCCAGGACGGGTTCCTGTCCACTACCCGCCAGGGCCAGGAGATCGTGCTCGAGGCGATCAGGACCTGGGTCGACACCGTTCAGGCGTTCACCCCCAAGGTGCCCGCCATCAGCATCCCGGGCGCCGACCAGCTGCCCAGGCCGCAGGACGTCGTGGCCAACGCCTACGACTTCGCCGGTCAGGTGCTCGCCGGCCAGCGGAAGTTCGCCGAAGAGGTGCTGAAGACCACGGCCTCGCTGCTGCCTGGCACCGGCCAGGGCGCCCCGGCCGCTAAGTAAGACCACCAAGTAAGGCCACCAAGTAATACTGCCACGTAAGACCACGGACACCGCCACGCGGAGCCCTCGAGGCCAGCGCGGCGGGAACGGTACGCGGCAGCCCCGGATGGGAGGGGATCCCTGGGGCTGCCGCGTACTTTAGTTTGCGATGGGCCGCGCTACGCCGGCCGGGTCGCGGCCGGCGGCCCGCGGGTCCATAGTCGAAGCATGCGGGTCGTCGAGCTGTCCAACCACCCGGGCGACATGCTGCACGACGTGACCAGGCAGCGGCTGGCCGCCGGGAAACGGGCGCAGGAAGGCTACGAGGACGCGCTCATCCGGCACCAGGCCCGGGTCCAGACGATGAGGGTCAACCGGGACCGCGCCCGTCACCGGCACCACTGGTGGACCTGGCTGCGGCTGGCCTTCGGCGGCTGGGCGCAGCGGCGGCGCCCGCCCCGGCCGCCGCCTGCCCCGGCCGCTGCCACCGACGCCGAGGAGAAGATCAAGGCCGGCATCGCGGGCGAGCAGCAGGTCGCGGCCGAGCTCGGCCAGGCCCTGGATGACGACTGGACGCTGCTGCACGGGTACCGCAACCGGCGCGGCGAGATCGACCATCTCCTGCTCGGCCCGCGGGGCCTGTTCGCCATCGAGGTGAAGAACCTCAACGCCACCGTGGCCATCGACGGCGACCGCTGGCGGGCTGATAAGTACGACAACTACGGCAACCTGGTCGAGCAGCGGCCGATCGCGGACCGCAAGGGCCGCTCGCCGAGCCAGCAGCTCAACGAGCCGGCCGACGAGCTGGAACGGTTCCTGCACCAGCGCGGTCAGCCGGTCACGGTCCAGCGCGTGGTGGTCCTGACCCACCGCCGCTCCCGGCTCGGCGACCGCCGCGCCGAAACCGTCCACGCGGGGACTTCGGCAAGTTACGTGCTGAGCCTGCTGGCCGGCTCGGCCGATCACCTGAGCGACCACCAGCGGGCCGAGCTCCAGCGGCTCATCCGCCGCGACCACGACTTCCACACGGCAAGCGCGCCAGGCGGCCGAGGCGGCCGAGGCGGCCCAAGCGCGAGAAGCGCGAGAAGCGCGAGAAGCGCGAGCGACGCGAGAACCTCGACAAGCCGGCGCCGGTAGCCTAAGAGACCGTGACGAACGGTCATCAGCTGCGGTTCTACAACTCGCTGGGCCGGCAGATCGAGGATTTCGTCCCGTCCGCCGCCGTCACCGGCATGTACAGCTGCGGCCCGACCGTGTACGCCTACCCGCACCTGGGCAACATGCGCGCCTACGTATTCTCCGACACCGTCCGGCGCGCCCTGCGGTGGAAGGGCATCACGGTCCGGCACGTCGTCAACATCACCGACGTGGGCCACGCGGTGGCCGACAGCGACACCGGCGAGGACAAGCTCGAGCTGGCCGCCGCCGCCGAACGGCGGTCGGTGGCGGAGATCGCCGCGTTCTACACCGGGGCGTTCTTCGACGACCTGGCCGCGCTGAACATCCTGCCCGCCGCCGACTACCCGCGGGCCAGCGCCTACGTGCCGCAGATGATCGAGTTCGCCGCCACGCTGGAGAAACGGGGCTACACCTACCGCCTCCCGTCCGGCCTGTACTTCGACACGGCCCGGGATCCCCGCTACGGCCAGCTGGCCCAGCTGCACGCCGAAGGCCAGCGCGAAGCCGCCCGGGTCGAGCAGGTCGCGGGGCGCCGCCGCAAGACCGACTTCGCGCTGTGGCGCACCGAAGACCCCGGCCGCCGCCGGGTCATGCGCTGGGACTCACCCTGGGGCTGGGGCGCGCCGGGCTGGCACCTGGAATGCTCGGTGATGAGCATCGCCCTGCTCGGCCCGCACTTCGACATCCACACCGGCGGCATCGACCACCGCGAGCTGCACCACGTCAACGAGATCGCGCAGAGCGAGGCCTACCTGGCCGACGGCAAACCATGGGTCCGGTTCTGGCTGCACAACGAGTTCCTCCAGCTGGGCGCGGCCAAGATGGCCAAGTCGGCGGGCGGCGCGCCCCGGCTGGCCGACCTGACCGCCGCCGGGTACCACCCGATGGCCTTCCGGCTGTTCCTGCTCGGCGGCCACTACCGCAGCCAGCTCGACTTCACCACCACCGCCCTGGACGCGGCCCAGGCCACGCTGCGCCGGCTGGCGGCCCGGATCAGGCCGCTGCACCCGCTGCCCGCCGCCGAGACGCTGGCGGCCGCGGCGACCCTGCAGGCCGCGCACGCCGCCCAGCCAGGCGCCCGGGATCCGGCCGCGGCCGCGCTGCTGGACGC
Source organism: uncultured Actinomycetes bacterium (assembly GCA_963767565.1). Classification (GTDB taxonomy): domain Bacteria; phylum Actinomycetota; class Actinomycetes; order Streptosporangiales; family Streptosporangiaceae; genus Palsa-504. The sequence goes on from CAVYEG010000002.1 coordinate 104,485, forward strand.
CATCGACGCCGCCATCGCCGCCGACCTGAGCACCCCGCGGATCCTGGCCCTGCTCCAGGACGCCCTGCGCGACCCGGTGCTGACCCCGGACGGCCTGCGCACCGTGACCGCCGCCGCCGACGCCCTGCTCGGCCTGGGCCTGGCCACCCTCAACCCGGCCGACCTGGAGCAGCGCCGCTCCGCCGCGGACCTGACCGCCGACGAACGTGACCACATCGAGCGGCTCGTGGCCGATCGCACGAAGGCCCGCCAGCAGCGCGACTGGGCCCGCGCCGACCAGATCCGGGCCCGCCTCGATGACCTGGGCGTCCAGCTCACCGACACCGCAGAAGGCCCCGTCTGGCAGCTCCGCTAACCCCGGCTGTTCATCCAGAGCGGAACCCCGACGGCCACGCGGGCTCGTCATCCGTGGACACAATAGCCATCAGGAGGCCCGAATCGACATGAGCGAAAACAAAACCGGGGGACGGCTGGCTCAGGTGATCGCGACGCGCGGCGGGCTGGCCCCGCCCGAGGCGCCGTTCGTGATCGAGCACCGCGAGGCACTGATCTACATGCTGTGCGAGGCGGCCGAACTCGAGCACGGCATCATGTGCCAGTACCTGTACGCCGCGTTCTCGCTGAAGGAGTCCGAGGCCGAGGACCTCACCGCCGAAGAAGCCGAGACCGTCCAGCGCTGGCGCACGCGCATCAACCACATCGCCGCCCAGGAGATGCTGCACCTGGCCCTGGTGCAGAACCTGCTGTCCGCCGTCGGCGCCGCCCCGCACGTGTCCCGGCCGAACTTCCCGCAGCCCGCCAGCCACTACCCGGCGGGCGTGCACCTGGTCCTGCTGCCGTTCGGCGAGGCGGCGCTGCGCCACTTCATGTTCCTCGAGCGCCCCGAGGGCATGGACATCAAGGACGCCGACGGGCTGGCCGCCTACCGCCGGGCCGCGCCCGCCGTGCAGCAGGGCGATATCGTCCCGCGCGGCCAGGACTTCGCCACGATCGGGCACCTGTACCGGTCCATCGAGGCCGGGATCGCGCGCCTGACCGAGAAGTTCGGCGCGGACTGGCTGTTCGTCGGGCCGCCGCGGGCCCAGGCCACCCAGCAGTACTTCCGCTGGCCCGAACTGGTCGCGGTGACCGACGCGGCCAGCGCGCAACGCGCCATCGACGAGATCCTCGAGCAGGGCGAGGGGCCGCGCGGGCACTGGCAGGACGCCCATTTCGGCCAGTTCGTCGACATCCTGGACGAGTTCTTGCGGCTGCGAGCGGCCAACCCGCTGTTCGAGCCGGTCCGGCCGGTGGTCCCGGTCAACGTCCGCCCGGCCGAACGCCAGACCGACATCCCGCTGGCCACCGACCCGCTGACCGTGCAGGTCATGGACCTGTTCAACGTCAGCTACGAGATCCTGCTGCTCATGCTGCAGCGCTTCTTCGCCCACACCGAGGAGACCGACGCCCAGCTCCAGGCGCTGGCCGACGCCACCGTGGCGCTCATGGTGCGGGCCATCAAGCCGCTCGGCGACCTGGTCACCACGCTCCCGGCCGGCCCGGAGTACCCGGGCCGCACGGCCGGCCCCAGCTTCGAGCTGTTCTACGAATCCGACTACGTACTGCCGCACCGCGAGGCGGCCTGGCTCCTGCTCGCCGAGCGGGTCCGCCAGGCCGCCGACTTCTGCCAGCCCGGCGTCCCCTGCGCCCCGCCCGTGGCCGCCGCCCTGGCCGCCATCCAGGCCAGCCTGCTCGAGATCGCCGGCGCCCTGGAGGCTCACCTGCCGCCCCGCTACCGGCACACCGAAGCCCCGGTTCCGGCCGAGGCCGTAGCTGACCTGCAGTCCCGCGCCGTCGATTTTTACCGAACGGGCCAGGCTTTCACCGGTCACCCCAGCGACCTGCTGTCCAACCTGGGCGACCTGATCCGCTCCGTCGCCACGTTCATCATCGTCAGCCCGCCGGGCCCGGCGACGGCCGTCCGCCTGCTCAACAGCGTGCTCCGCCCGCTGGCCGCGGAACTGCCCGCCGCCGAAACTACCTCTGATGGTCTGCCCGCACCCAACGACCCCTGGTCCTTGTGGGATGCCGCGCTGCTCGCCACCCGGCTGCGGGCCCGGTACGGCCGCTCCGCCCCGCCCGGCCTGCTCGAGGCGACCGCGGCCCTGCAGGACCTGGCCATCGGTCAGGCCACGGCGGGGGAGCGGCCCGGCCGGATCGCGGCCCTGGCCGACCTGCAGGCCGGCCTGCCGCCGGGGATCGTGACCGCCAGCAACGGTCCGTACCTGGTCACCAACGCCGCCGTGATCCGCGACCATCTCGGCGAGCGGCTGAGGTTGCCGCCGCAGCTCGCGCTGTGCCGGTGCGGCGCCTCGGCCATGAAGCCGTTCTGCGACGGGTCGCACGCGACCAGCGGCTTCACCGACGCCAAAGATCCCAACCGGGTGCCCGACCAGCGCGACACCTACCCGGGCCAGCAGGTCACCATCTTCGACAACCGGGGCATCTGCCAGCACTCGGGCCTGTGCACCGACCGGCTGGCCACCGCGTTCCGCACCAGCGCCGAGCCGTTCGTCGCGCCCAGCGGTGCCCGCCTGGACGAGCTGGTGCGGGCCGTCCGCGACTGCCCGTCCGGGGCCCTGAGCCTGGCCTTCGACGACGCCGAAGCCCGCGACCTGACCGACTGGCACGGCACCAGGGAGCCGGCCGTCGAGGTCACCCAGGACGGCCCGTACCGGGTGACCGGCGGCCTCCCGCTGACCGACGCCGCGGGCGCCGACGTGCCGCGCGCCGCGGGCTCCTCCCGCGAGCACTACGCCCTCTGCCGCTGCGGTCACTCGCAGAACAAGCCGTTCTGCAGCGGCATGCACTGGTACGTCGAGTTCCGCGACCCGGCGCCGGCCGCCGACCCGACCCTGTTCGAGTGGGCGGGCGGGCTGCCCGCGCTGACCCGGATGACCCGCCTGCTGTACGAACGGCACGTGCCCGCCGACGACCTGCTCGCCCCGCTGTTCGCCGCCATGCCGCCCGGATACCCGCAGCACGAGGCGGCCGTCATGGCCGCCGCGTTCGGCGGCCCCGGCCCCGTGGTTTCAGGCCCCGCGGTTTCCAACACCGCGGCCCCGCGGCCGGACCTGGCCGAACCGCAGCGCGCCCGCTGGGTGGTGCTGGCCTTGCGGGCCGCCGACGAGGCCATGCTGCCCGCCGACCCGCAGTTCCGCGCCGCGCTCGCGTCCTACCTGGAATGGAGCTCCCGGGCGGCAGGCACGGCCCCGCCCCCCTGGGACTGGGGCCCGGCCGGCCCGCCCGCCCCGGCGCCCGCGCCCGCCGCCACGCAGCAGCTGCCGGTCACGCTGCCCGGCCCGGATGAGACGGTGACCTTCGAGGCGCACATCAAGCCGCTGTTCCGCGAGCATGACCGCAAGTCCATGACGTTCGCGTTCGACCTGTGGTCCCGCGACGACGTCCAGGCCCACGCGGCCGGCATCCTGGCCCGGCTCCGCGACGGCACGATGCCCTGCGACGGCACCTGGCCGCCTGAGCAGGTCGAGGTGTTCCAGCGCTGGACAGAAACCGGCTGCTCCTGAGTTGACATCGCCGGCCTGGCCAGGGTCAGGCGACGCCGTTTCGCGCAGGTCAGCCACCCTGCGCGGCCGCCTCATGAACCCGCAGGACCGCACCCGAGGCCGGGCCAGAGCCGGAGCGTTGTCTATCCTGGGCTACCGTGACTGTCGCAATCGCTCCCCTCAATGACCTGGATCAGTGGGCGCGCGGCGACCTGCTGGAGATCGTGCTCCTGGTGCTGGGGGCGCTCTTGCTCACCCGGCTGGCCGAGTGGATCCGCAACCTGACCGTGGCGCGCATCGACGCGAACGCCCGCGAGACCGATGAACTGGTGCGCTCCGAGTCGGCCAAGCACCGCCACGTCATCGCCGACGTGGTGACGTGGACGTTCCTGGCCGTGGTGTACGTGGTCACCGCCGTCCTGGTCGTGCAGCGTCTCGGCGTGCCCCTGGCGGGCCTGGTGGCGCCCGCCGCCCTGCTCAGCGCGGCGCTCGGCTTCGGCCTGCAGCGCTTTGTCCAGGACATCGGGGCCGGGTTCTTCATCACCGGCGAGCGCCAGTACGGCTTCGGCGACGTGGTCCGGATTTCGGTATCCGGCGTCTCGGAGCCGGCCGTCGGCACGGTCGAGGATGTCACGCTCCGGGTCACCCGCATCCGGTCGGACCGCGGCGAGGTCATCACCACGCCCAACGGCCAGATCATCCAGGTGACCAACCTGTCCCGGGACTGGGCGCGGGCCGTCATCGACGTGCCCGTCCCGGCCGCCACCGACGTCAGCCGGGTGACCGGCATCCTCAAGCGCGTGGGCCAGGAAGTATGGGAGGAAGACGGGCTGCGCAAGATGATGCTCGACCCGCCCACCGTGATGGGCGTCGAGCGCATCGAAGTCGATACGTTCTCGGTGCGGATGGTGGCCCGGACGCTGCCCGGCATGCAGTTCGACGTCGGCCGGGAAATCCGCGCCCGGATCGCGTCCGCGTTCCGTTCCGAGGGCATCAGCGTCTCCGCCGATCTCGACACCGGCCGGGCCACCGGGGGCGCTTCATGAGCGGCTCCCGGCGAACCCCGCGGCACCCGGCCATCAGGTGGCCCCGGATCTCGACCATCGTGCTGACCGTGCTGTTCCTGGCCGTGCTCGTGCTGTACTACCTGGTGCGTCCGGTACAGGTCCCGGCCGGAACGGTTGTGCCCGCCGTCAGCACTAGCACGACGCCCGCTGTGACGGCGACGGCGCCGACCCGCTCGCCCACGCCGTCGCACAGCCCGAGTCCGAGCCGGTCCGCCGCGCCGTCCCGGTCTGCCACGCCGGCGGCTTCGGCTACCCCGAGCTCGGTCGGATCGCCGGTGTCCAGCACGCCCAGTCCCACACCGTCGCTCTCACCGACCCGGCCCTGACTGCCGGGCTACTCCATCCTGCCCGCGTACGCCGGGACACGAAGTTATCCGATAGACCGGCATCGGCACGCCCAACATGGCCAATCTCATTACCGACAGCAGCATCTAACCTTTACCGCGAAGGCGGGGGACGGACCGTCTCCCGCCTTCGGCATGCCTGCCCGGCTCCCGTGGCTTGTACCCTGATCCGGGCACGAGATGATGGAGGTGGCCGTCCGGTGGCTGCAGCCGAGGACTGGGTGGCGCGCACGGCCGGGCAGGTGCGCACCGAGGGCGAGCGCAGGCATCCCGGCGAGGTCCCGACCTGTGCGTCGGGGATCAGCCCGTCCGGGCCGGTCCACCTGGGGAACCTGCGCGAGCTCATGGTCCCGCACCTGGTCGCGAACGAGGTCAGGCGCGGCGGGGCGCCCTGCCGCCACATCCTGTCCTGGGACGACTACGACCGCCTGCGCCGGGTGCCGGCCGGGTTTCGCGAGGAGTTCAACGATTACGTCGGCCGCCCGCTGACCTCGGTCCCGGACCCGTGCGGGGAGCACGAGAACTGGGCCGAGCACTTCAAGCAGCCGCTACGCGAGTCGCTGGCCCGCCTCGGCGTCCACGTCACCGAGATCAGCCAGACCCACATGTATACCTCGGGCGCCTATACGGCACAGATCGTGACCGCCATGCGGCGCCGGGCCGACATCGACGCGGTGCTGGCCAAGTACCGCACCAGGCGCGGCGCCGAAGCGGACGACGACGCGGACGAGGGACCGCCAGCCGCGGTGTACTACCCGTTCCGGCCCTACTGCGCCACCTGCGGGCGAGACGACACCACGGTCACCGCATTCGACGACGAGACCACCGAGATCAGCTACACCTGCGCCTGCGGCGCGGCGCACGGCCCCACCCCGATCGCGCAGGTGGCCGGGAAGCTGGCCTGGAAGGTCGACTGGCCGATGCGCTGGGCCTACGAGCACGTGACGTTCGAGCCGGCCGGGGCGGATCATTCCTCACCCGGATCCAGCTTCACCGTGGGCGGCGAGCTGGTGTCGGCCATCTTCGGTGGCGAGATGCCGCTGCACTTCGGGTACGCCTTCGTGGGCACGTCCGGGTCGGCCAAGCTGAGCGGCTCGCGCGGCGGCGCGCCCACCCCGGCCGACGCGCTGGAGATCTTCGAGGCGCCGCTGCTGCGCTGGCTGTACGCCAGGCGCCGGCCCGAGCAGTCGATCACGCTGGCCTTCGACGCCGAGGTCGGCCGGATCTACGACGAGTGGGATGCGCTGAGCCGCCGGGTGGCGGACGGCCAGGCCGACCCAGGCGCCCAGGCGGTCTTCGCCCGCGCCGCCGGCCCGGCCGAAGGGCCGCTGCCGGTCACGCCGCGCCCGCTGCCGTTCCGCACCCTGGCCTCGATCGCGGACATCACCGCCGGCGAGCAGGCCCAGATCCTGCGGATCCTGCGCGACCTCACCGTCACCGAACCGGTCACCTCGCTGAACGAGGTCAGGCCCCGGCTGGACTGCGCCCAGGCCTGGGTCACCGGGTACGTCCGGCCCGAGGAACGGACCCAGGTCCGCAGCGAGCCGGACCTGGCCCGGCTGACCACGCTGACCGAGGAAGAACACGGCGCCATCAAGCTGCTGCTCGAGGGCATGGCGGCCGACTGGTCCCTGGACGGCCTGACCACCTTGCTGTACGGCATCCCGAAGCTGCTGCGCGGGCTGCCCATCAGCGCCCCGCCCACCCCGGAGCTGAAGGTCAGCCAGCGGGCCTGGTTCGTGCTGCTGTACCGGCTGCTGATCGGGAAGGACACCGGCCCGCGGCTGCCCACGCTGCTGCTGGCCCTGGGCCAGGACCGGGTGCGCTTCCTGCTAGCCCCCGCGGGACCGGCCTAGGTCGCTGCGGCCGCGCTAGCTCAGGCGGCAGTGTCTTCAGGCCGCAGTGTCCTCAGGCTGCAGTGTCCTCAGGCTGCAGTGTCCTCAAGCTGCGGGGCGCAGCAGCGTGGTACGGTGCCTGACGCCGGAGCGGGTCCGTGCGTGCCTGGCCCGCCGGGACATGCCGTCCTGGGCCAGCACCGGGTCGCAGCCCGCGGGCTCGGCCGGATCGAACGGCCGGTAGGACGGCCGCTGCACCGAGTTCAGGGCGACGGCCAGCCCGGCCGGGGTGAGCACGGACCGGGAGACCCCGGGCGCGGCTAGCTGCAGGGCGTGGCAGGTGATCGCGTCCAGGACGCCGGGCACGCCCGCCCGGACCTGCCGCGGAGTGTACACGCGGCCCCGGTGCCGGGGCGCGGGCGGCAAGGCGGTGGCTTCCTCGCCGGGCCAGCACCCGGTCAGCAGGGCGTAGAGCATCTGGGCCAGCGCCCTGGTGTCGGCCGCCGCCGGGTCATCAGACGCCGCTCCCGACAGGGCTGCGTCGATGCCGAGCCCGGTGATCTTGAGGCCGCTGTTGTTATCCCAGCGCAGACAGCGCGGGCTCAGGCACAGGTGGGGCCGCCCGGCCTCGTGCGCCACGGCCAGGGCGTCCGCCGCGTCCGCGATCATGGCCGCGGCCAGCGCCGGGCTGGGCAGGCCGGACAGCACCAGGTCCTCCAGGTGGGTGCCGCGGGTCCATTCGGACACGATGTACGGGCACTCGCTGCCGTAGTCGGTGTCGTAGACCATGGCCAGCCGGGAATCGTTCACCCGGGCCGCGGCCTGCACCGCCGCCACCACGGTGCGGGGGACCTCGTGGCCGCGGGGGAGCAGGTGGATCGTGACCGGGCGGCAGAGCACCTCGTCGGTGGCCTTCCACACCGATAGGCCGCCGGTGGCGCTGATCCGCTCCTCGAGCCGGAAGCGCTCACCGAGCCGTGTCACGGCCATGTGCCTGCCGGACAGTATCCCAGTTACCCCAGTCTCCCCAACTATGGTCACCGTTACCTCCTGCCCATTACCCCGGCAGGTGGTCTTGTGCCCCGTTTCTGCCCGGCGATACCAGCCATAGCCGGATTCGGGCCGGGATTCCGGCCCTACGGGACCGCTCCCATGCTCCCTGAGCTGCGAAAACAGGCTAGATCAAGAATGGGGAAATATTTGGTGGACCTCTGGTCTCCGTGGTGACGTTTGTGCTAAAAGCCTCAGGCAGGCCGGGCGGTCAGAAACCGGTCCATGATGCGCACGCCGGCCTGCAGCGCGGACAGCGGGATGCGCTCGTCGGTGCCGTGGAACATGGCGTAGTAGTCGTAGCCCTCGGGCAGTACCAGCGGGGTGTAGCCGTAGCAGGTCATTCCCAGCCGGGCGAAGTTCTTGGCGTCGGTCGCACCGCTCATGCAGTACGGCACCACGGTCGAGCCTGGATCCTCGGCCAGCAGAGCCTGCGCCATGCGGGCCATAACCGGCTCGTCGAGCGGCGCCTCCAGCGACGCTTCCCGTACCACGTAATCCCAGGTCACATCCGGCCCAGTGAGCTCGTCGAGCACGGCGCGGAACTCGTCCTCGCAGCCCGGCAGGACCCGGCCGTCCACATAACCGACCGCCTGGTCCGGGATGACGTTGAGCTTGTAGCCGGCCTGCAGCATGGTCGGGTTGGCGCTGTTGCGGATCGTCCCGGCTACCAGGGCGCCGCCCGGGCCGAGGTAGGCCAGCAGTTCCTCCGGGTCCAGCGCGCCGAACCCGGCGGCGGGCGCCGCCCGTCCGGCCGCGGCGGCGATGGCCTCGACCGCCGCGCTCACCGTGGGAGTCAGCCGGAGCGGCCAGCGGTAGGCGCCGATCCGGGCCATCGCCTCGCTCAGCCGGACCACGGCGTTCTGGTCGTTCGGCTTGGCCCCGTGGCCGGCCCGGCCCCGGGCGGTCAGCTTGAGCCAGGCTATGCCGCGCTCGGCCGAGGCGACCGGGTACAGCCGCTGCCCCGGGCCCGCGTGGAAGGTGAACGCCCCCGATTCCCCGATCGCCTCGGTGCAGCCCTCGAACAGCTCCGGGTGCCGCTCCACCAGCCAGCGGGCGCCGAACTCCGTGGTGTCCTCCTCGTCCGCGGTGAAAGCCAGCACCACGTCGCGTTCCGGGCCGGTGCCGCTCCGGGTCCAGTGGGCGACCAGCGCGAGCAGCACCGCGTCGGCGTTCTTCATGTCCACCGCGCCGCGGCCCCACAGCACCCCGTCGCGGATCTCGCCGGCAAACGGGTGCACCGACCAGGAGGAGGGGTCTGCGGGCACCACGTCCAGGTGCCCGTGCAGCAGCAGTGCCCCCTCGGTCTGGGCAGGCCCGCCGCGGCCGGGCACCCGGGCCACCACGTTCGCCCGTCCCGGTGCCGACTCAAGCAGGACCGGCTGGGCTCTGGCCTCGGCCAGCCGGGCGGCCACGTACTCGGCAGCCGGGCGTTCCCGGCCTTCCCCGCCGCCCCGGTTGGTGGTGTCGATCCCGATCAGGTCGGCCGCGAACCTGACGGCGTCCGCCCCGGCTTGCTCCAGCCCGCTCATCGGGGGAGCAGGCCGGCTGCGCGGTAGGCGTCGTCGATCAGTCGCATGGTAGTGACCGCGTGCGCCGCCGACGTCGGCACCGGATCCCCGCCCGCTATCGCGGCGGCGAACGCGCGCAGCTGGCGGGTGTAGGTCGTCTCCCCGCCGCCGTGCTCGTCGGCGATTACCGAGCCGTCCCTGATCGCCACCAGGTGACCCTGGTGGGCGCGGATGAAGTCCTGCAGCCACACGTGCCCGTCCTCGCAGCTCACGTGCACGTCGGCCCGGAACTCGCCGTCCCTGGTGAACGCGGACTCCAACCAGCCGGCCGCACCGCCGGGGAAGGCCAGCCGGACCGCCATCGCCCGGTCGGCTACCGCCTCGGGCTGTGCCGTCTCGACGGGGCCCGGGTCGGCCAGCGCCCCGGTGACCGAAGGCTCGCCGTCACCGAGCAGCCGCAGGCAGTCGATCGCGTAGCAGCCGCCGTCCATCAGGGCGCCGCCGCCGAGGCGGTAGTCGTACCTGATGTTGGCCAGGTTGGTGATGACGAAGCTGGTCCAGCACTGGATGTTCCTGACCGGCCCGAGCTCGCCGACCAGATCCCGCAGCCGGTGCACCAGCGGGTGGTAACGGTAGTGCATGGCCTCCATGACCACCAGGCCGGAGCCCTTGGCCGCGTCCGCCACCCGGGCCGCCTCGTCGGCGTTGGACGCGAACGGCTTCTCGCACAGCACGTGCTTCCCGGCCGCGATGGCCTTCAGCGTCCACGGGCCGTGCAGCGAGTTCGGCAGCGGGTTGTAGACGGCGTCGATATCCGGGTCGGCCAGCAGCTCGTCGTAGCTGCCGTAAGCCGACGGTATCCCGTGCCGTTTGCTGAGGGCCTCCGCGCGGGCGTGGTCCCGGGCGGCCACGGCCGTCACGGTCACCTGGGGAACGATCGCAGCCGGCTCGAGCAGCGCCGTGGCCGCTATCCGCGCCGAGCCGAGCAGGCCGATACGTAGCACGTCCACGTGTGGCAGCCTAGGGCACGCGCGGCCCGCGCCGCCGGCCGCCGTCCGACACGCCGCAGCCGCCTTCCTGGTTCACTTGTTATTAACCAAGTTGTTTACTGTGTGCCACCACAAAGGTCAGGCGGGACCGTGGTCCGGATGCCGGTGAAGGGTGGTGCGGTGAGCCAGGGTCACGGCCGCGTCGCGTTGGTCAGCCGGGGTTCCCGCGGCATCGGCGCCGCTACGGTGCGCAGGCTGGCCGCGGACGGCTGGGACATCAGCTTCTGCTACGACGGCGGCGACCTGTCCGCCCTGGAAGTCGAGAAGGCCGCCTCCGAGCTGGGCGCCCGGGTACTCGCGGTCCGGGCCGACCCGGCCGACGCCGCCGAGGCCGCCGCCTGGGTGGCCAGGACCGAGGATGAGCTGGGACCGGCCGAGGCCCTGGTGACCTGTGCCGGGATGACTCGGGACCGGCCGCTGGCGCTGCTGGAGGAGGCGGACTGGCGGGCGGTGATTGACACCCGCCTGGACGGCGTGTTCCATCCGGTCCGGGTCACCCTGACCGGCATGATGCGACGGCGGTCGGGCCGGATCGTCCTGGTGTCCTCGGTCTCCGGCGTGTACGCGCACGGCACCGATGGCTACCCGGCCGCCCGGGGCGGGATCGCTGGGTTCGCCCGGACTCTGGCCAGCCAGACCGCCCGGTACGGGATCCGGGCTAACGCCCTGACGCCGGGCACCACTCACGCCGACCTGACCGCGATCGTGCCGGAGGGGACCCCGCTGACCGAGACCATCGTGCTGCGCCGGTTCGGCGGCGGCGCCGAGGTCGCCGACCGGGTGGCGTTCCTGCTTTCCGACGAGGCCGCCGGCCTTACCGGCCGCGTGCTGGAGGTGCACGGCGGCATCGCGCTGAGTTAACCGGCCGCGCTGACGGGGAACATGCCGTGATGTGAGCGTGCCACCTGCCGAGCGGCGTGCCTTCGTGGCCGAGCGGCGGGCGGTCAGCGTGCACCGCTTCGACACCCTGCACGGTATCACTACTACCCGCCCAGCGACCTGGTGCGCGGCTGGCTGGCCGCCGCCGGGTTCGCCGTGGCCGACGAGGCCGATGCCGACTGCTACTGGCACCTGCTCCTTCAGGTCCGCTCGAAGGGCTCGGCCAAGCGGAACGTTCCCCGCACCGACGGCCGGTAGCCGGTGAGCACCCGGACCTGGCTGCACACCACGTGCCCGATCACCTCACCGCCGGGCTCGGTCGCCACCAGCGACAGCACGCCGATCCAGGCCGGGCTGGCCCGCAGTTCGTCGACCAGCCTGGCCTCGGGCGGCTCCCGGTCCGGCGGGTCCCGGTCCGGCTGCTTCCGGTCCGGCTGGGCGAAGGCGGCCGCCGTGACCGCGCGGATCACGGCCGCGTCGGCTCCCGCTTCCCGTCTGATCAGCACCGCCCCACCATGGACCACGGCCACGGCGCCGGGCAACCCGATTTCCGCGGCCTCCGGCCCGGTCAGCCGCCGGCCTGATCGACCGGGACCCGCCCGGCCGCGCCGAGATCCTCCGTCTGGCCCTGGCTGCGCTGCGCGCCTAGCCAGGCGCACCAGGTCATGTAGGCCAGGAAGGCCAGCCCGGCGATCAGGTAGCAGTTGGCCACCAGCGTCAGCAGCCAGTGCCACCCGTACTCGCGCGGCCCGGCCGAGTGCGGCGTGTACCAGAACGGCGCCACGGCGAACAGCAGGTAGCCCAAGCCCGCGGCGACCCGGTGCCCGGCCCGCACCAGCACGACCAGGGCGGGCAGGATCCAGACCCAGTGATGGGCCCAGGAGATCGGCGAGATCATCAGGCCCGCCGTCCCGGTGACCGCCGTGGCGCCCAGCCAGTCGCCGCGGCGGGCCAGCAGGACCGCCGCGGCCAGCCCGGTCGCGGCCAGCGCGAGCGGGATCACCACCCACCAGGGACCGATATGGGACGCGCTGCCGGCGATCCGGATGGCGGCCGCGTAGGGCGACTGATTGCTGATATACGGCGCGCCGACGCGCTTGGTGTCGTAGAAAAGGTGCTCCCAGTAAAGCTTCGAAGCGCCCGGCGCGATAATAAGCCCGATAAGCCCGCACCCGACGAATGCACCCGCCGCGATAAAGGCCGATTTTGTGCGCTTGGCCAGCAGGAAGAACACGATGAAGATCGCGGGCGTCAGCTTGATCGCGGCCGCGATGCCCACTCCGAGACCCGCATCCCGGCCCCGGGACACGCGCCACACGTCGGTCAGGATCAGGGCCAGCAGGATCAGGTTGATCTGGCCCAGGAACAGCGTCTGGTAGACCGGATCGAGCGCGATCGCGGCCGCGGTGACGCCCGCGACCGTGATCCTTGACGTCCGCCAGCCAGCCAGCTTGAGTATCAGGACCAGCGAATAAGCCAGTGCCGCGACCGAGGCCAAGTCCCACAGCACCCGGGCCACCGCCAGCGGCAGCGCCGCGATGGGCACGAACACGATGGCCGCGAACGGCGAGTAGGTGAACCAGTGACCGTAGGCCAGGTCCAGGTACAGCCGCGTGTCGTGCAGGACGGCCTGCCCGCCCCACATGTAGATGCGGAAGTCCAGGGCGTTGTAGGTGGCCGCGAACCCGATGATCGCCGCCAGCTCCAGGCCCAGCACCCCGTACACGACGGGAGCCACCCATCGTCTCCCCGCCGAAGGAGAGCTGACGACAGGCCCGGAAGCCCCCCGGTCACTGGACACTGACCGCATCCTATACGCCACCCGGTCACGTGCACTCCGCCTCACGGCCCCCGCCACGCGGGTGCCCGCTCGGCCCGACGTCTACCACATTAAGCCCCGTGGCCACCACGGCATCTGCCGTAACATTTTGCGGTCTCCGCCGGATAGGACCTCGCTGAGTCCCTGAGGTAAAACTGTTCGGCTGCGCAGAATTCCGGTTTCCGGAAGCAACTAAATGGCCTGCTGCGGAGTTAACAGTGCGGGAGATCGTGCGGGAACGGGGTCGATTTTGTTGACGATAAAACTATTTCCATAGAGTAATTCCCTCATCACGCTGCGTAAAAGATGACCCGGGAGGCGCCGAGGCCTCTGTTTAGTATTGCCAATTACGAAGGGTAATCGCATGGCTACCCGTTATGGCATCACCATGACCCGCGCGCCCGATACCGGCGTCCCGCTGGGCCGGATCGAGACCACGCGGCTGGCCTGCACGGTGATCGCCATCTGCACGGCAGCGGGAGCGTTGCTGCGGCTCTACCAGGTCACCAAGCCCGGCTACCTGCTCGGCGTGACCGAGTACGACGACGGCGTGATGTTCGGCGACGCGCTGCGCCTGGTCGGCGGCGTGATCCCGTACCGCGACTTCGTGGTCCTGCAGCCGCCCGGCAGCTTCCTGCTCATGGCGCCGGTGGCCCTGCTGGCCAAGGTGACCGGCACCGCCTGGGGGCTGGCCATCGCGCGGCTGCTCACCGTGGCCGCGGACAGTGCCTGCATCGCCCTGGTCGGCCTGCTAGTCAGGCACCGCGGGCCGGTAGCCGCGGGGATCGCCTGCGGCATCTACGCCGTGTACCCGGACGCACTGATCGCGGCGCACACGTTCCTGCTCGAGCCCTGGATCAACCTGTTCTGCCTGATCGGCGCGGTGGCGGTCTTCGACGGCGACCGGATCGCTGACGGCCGCCGGCTGGCCTGGGGCGGCGCGGCGTTCGGCTTCGCGGTGGCCATCAAGCTCTGGGCCCTGGTCCCGCTGGGTGTGCTCGGCCTGCTCATGCTGCGCCGGCCGCGGCGGCTGGGCCTGCTGGCCGGGGGCGCCGCGGCCGGCCTGGCCATCCCGGTACTGCCGTTCCTGGCCCTGGCCCCCGGTCAGCTGATCACGGACACCATCACCAGCCAGTTCGCCCGGGCCAACGTCACGCATCCGTCGCCGGTGCCCAGGCTGAGCGACCTGGCTGGCTTCGGGCTGTTCCCCGGCCTGCCGACCAGCACGAGAATGGCCGCGATACTCGCCGTCTCGGCCGCCGTGCTCATCGGCTACCTGGCCGTCTGCCACGCGAGCCGCCGGCTGCCCACGGCACTGGACTGGTACGCGCTGATCGGGATCGTCGCGGTGATCGGCATGCTGCTGTACCCGTACGGCTACTGGCCGCACTACGGCGCGGTGGCCGGGCCGTTCATCGCGCTGGCTGTGGCCCTTCCGGTCGGGCTGCTGCGCCCGGCCGAGCACGGCTACCAGATGGTGCCGCTGATCGCGGTCAGCCTGGTCGCGGCGGTGGCGATCTCGACCGTGGGCTTGCGCCAGTTCGAGGCGGAAACCCGGCTGCAGACCCCGGCCGCGCTGGCCGCCCGGGCGGACCCGCTGATCCCGTCCGGATCCTGCGTACTGACCAACGACTCGTCGCTGACCGTCAGCGCTGACCGGTTCACCTCGGGCCCGCCCGGCTGCCCGGCCATGGTGGACTCGTACGGGACCCTGCTGGCCATGACCGACGGCCGCAAGACGAACGCCTCGCATCAGCTGGTGACTTCGGTCACAGCGCTGTGGCACGCGGAGTTCAGCCGGGCCCACTACGTGTGGCTGGAAACCGGCAGCCAGGGCCAGATCCCGTGGACCCCGGCCCTGTACGCCTACTTCAACCGGGAATTCCGGCTGATCGGCCTGGTCAACGGCCCAGGCGGCCACGACGTCCCGCCGGGCGGGTTGTACGTCAGGCGCGCTCCGCCCACGCATCACCATCAGCAGCATCCGCGGGCGGTCTGAGCCCGGGAGCGCGCAGTTCGGTTCGACGCGTATTTGAACGTCGGCGGGTAGGCCTAGAAGTATGGATCTCGCCGTACGCCTCCAGTCCGATACCCGCCCGGAAGGTCCCAAGCACCGCAGCGGCGCGGCCCTGATCTCCGTCTGCCTGGGTTTTTTCGTGATCCAGCTGGACGTCACGATCGTCAACGTCGCGCTGCCGGCCATTCAGCGCGAGATCGGCGGCTCGCTGGCCGGACTGCAGTGGGTCATCGACGCCTACACCCTGGCCCTGGCCGCCATCATGCTCACCGCCGGGTCGGCCGCGGACCGCATCGGGGCGCGCAAGGTGTTCGCCGCCGGGCTGACCGTGTTCGCGGTCGGATCGGCGGCCTGCGCGGCCGCGCCCGCGCTGGGCGTGCTGATCGCGGCTCGGGCCGTGCAGGGCCTGGGCGCGTCGGCCCTGCTGCCCTGCTCGCTCGCCCTGCTGGTGCACCAGTTCCCCGACCCGCGGGCGCGGGCCCGGGCGCTGGGCGTGTGGGGCGCCATGGGCTCGCTCGGCGTGGCGCTCGGCCCGGTGGTCGGCGGCGCGCTGGTCACCCTGGCCGGCTGGCGGTCGATCTTCCTGGTCAACGTCCCCGTCTGCGTCCTCACCGTGGTCCTGCTCCAGCGCTACGTGCCGGAATCGCCGCTGAACCCGGCCCGCCGCACCGACGTCCGCGGCCTGGTGCTGGGCGTGGGGTCGCTGGCCGGGCTCACCGCGGGCTTCATCACCGCGGGTCAGCAGGGCTGGCTGTCTCCGCTGCCCGCCGCCCTGCTGGCCGCGGGTCTGCTCGCGGGCTGGTATTTCATACGGGCCGAGCGCAGCCAGCCCGCACCCATGCTGCCGCTGAGCCTGTTCCGGTCCCGGGGCCTGTCCACCGCGACCGGGATCGGGGTGCTGTTCAACGCCTTCCTGTACGGCTCGCTGCTGTGCCTGTCGCTGTTCCTGCAGCAGGCCCGGCATGAGTCGGTGCTGGCCACCGGCCTGCTCTTGCTGCCGATGAGCCTGTTCGTGGGGGCCGGGTCGCTGGCCAGCGGCCGGCTGACCGGCCGCCTCGGCCCGCGGCGGCCGATGATCGCCGGCCTGGCCCTGGCCGCGGCCGGCGCGGGCCTGCTGGCCACCACGGGACCCGGCACGCCGCTGGCCGTCATCGTGGCCGCGTCGATCCTGATCGGCCTGGTCTCGCTGGCCATGCCGGCCATGACCGCCGTGGTGGTGGGCGCCGCCGGGCGCGAGCACGCGGGGGTGGCCGGCGGCGTCCTGAACGCCGCCCGCCAGTCGGGTGGGGCGCTCGGCGTGGCCCTGCTCGGCTCGCTGTTCACCGGCTCGAACCTGCACGTCCCGCTCGCGGTCGCCGCAGCCGGTTACCTCCTGGCCCTAACCCTGGCCTGGACCGTCCTCAGGGACTGAACGCTCAGGGACTGAACACTCAGGGACTGAACACTCAGGGACTGAACACCAGCCGGCCGCGCCGAGTTCCCGCACCTGCCAGGCCCTCATGGCGCCTCTTGATCCTCGATCCGCTGCTGGAGCCGGTTCATCCCGCGCAGCCACTTGTCGGTGTCGCTGGCCCGCAGCTCGTAATAGCCGCGCACCTCCGGGTGCGGCAGGACCAGGAACCGGCCGTCGGCCAGGCCCTGCCACAGCGCCTCGCCCACCTGCTCGGGCTCGATCGCGGCCCCGGCCAGCACGACCTGCCCGGCCCGGCCGGAGTCGGCCAGCATGGAAGTCCGTACGCCCTGCGGGCAGATGCAGTGCACGGCCAGCCCGCGGTGGGCGTAGGTGGCGGCCAGCCACTCCGCGTAGGCCTCGGCCGCGTGCTTGGTCGCGGAGTAGGGCGCGGCACCCAGCATGGTCAGCAGCCCGGCCGCCGACGCGGTGATCACGAAACATCCGCGGCCGCGGGCCAGCCAGCCGGGCAGCAGCTCGCGTGAGGCGCGGACGTGAGCCATCACGTTGATCTCCCAGGACCGCTGCCAGGTCTCCTCCGGGGAGTCCGGGCCCTGGCCGGCGGCAATCCCGGCGTTGGAGCAGTAGATGTCGATCTCGCCCAGGTGCCCGCGGGCGGCCGCGATCAGCTCCCGCACGCCCTGCTCGGTGGCCATGTCCCCGGCCACGGCGTAGCCGCCGATCTCCCCGGCCACGGCCGCCGCCAAAGAAGCATCCACGTCGTTGACCACCACCCGCGCTCCGCCCGCGGCCAGCCTGCGGGCCAGGGCCCGGCCGATGCCGGCGCCCCCGCCGGTTACCACCACGCCCGCCCCCGCGACCGCCGTCACGGCAGCGCCCCCCTAACCAGCCGCGAATCCCTTACCAGCCACGAATCCCTCACCACAGGCACGGCTCTTACCCTACTGGCCAGTACGCCTGGCCCGCCCGATCAGGGTGGTAGCAGTGCTGATGAGCTGATCGATCCGCAGCGGCTTGCTCAGGAACACCTCGGCCCGGGCCAGCAGGGCCGGCGGGCAGACGTGCGCGGACACCAGCGCGACCGGCAGGGTCGGCGCCACCCGGCGCAGCGCGTCCAGCAGCTCCAGTCCGGTCATGCCCGGCATCTCCACGTCGGTGAGCACCAGGTCCCAGGGCTGCGCCGCCGCCAGCTCCAGGGCCACCGCCGGGTCGGCGGTATGGGTGACCTCGAAGCTGGCCCGGTTGGCCAGCACGTACACCGCGAACAAGGCAGCGTCGGGATCGTCCTCAATCACGAGGATCCGCCCCCGCATCGCCCCATCCCTCATGATCCCAGCCTGCACCACCCGCGTTGCGCCCCCGGTGCAGCTCAGTTGCGGTCCAGGCGCGCCCCGGCCTAGACGCGCGGGGGTACGAACCGGTAGCCGAAGCCGCGCACCGCCTCGATGGCCACGCCGGGCCCCAGCTTGCGGCGCAGCCGCATGACGCCGAACTTCACCCGCTCCGGCCCGATGCCCAGCGGGTCGTTCCAGGCCAGCTCGAGCAGCTGATCGGGCGCCAGCGTCTGGCCGGGGTGCCTGATCAGCGCGGCCAGCAGCCGGTACTCGGTCGGGGTCAGCGCGATCGGCGCGCCGTCCACGCTGACCTCCCGCGAGTCCAGCCGCACCAGCAAGCTGCCGTCGTCGTACACCTCGGCCGGCTCGGCGCCGGTGCGCGGCCGCCGCAGCAGCGCCTCCACCCGGGCGGCCAGCTCCCCGTTGCCGAACGGCTTGGTCAGGTAGTCATCGGCCCCGCCGTGCAGCCCGCGCACCTTGTCCGCCTCGGACCCGTGCGCGGTCAGGATGAGCACCGGCACGTCGCTCAGGTCGCGGATCCGCTCCAGCACCGACCAGCCGTCCAGCGCGGGCAGCCCGATGTCGAGCACCACCAGGTCCGGGCGCGCGTCGTGGAAGGTGCGCAGGCCCTGCTTCCCGTCGGTCGAATTGGCCACGTCGAACCCGTTCCTGGTCAGCACGGTGCGGATGCCGAGTGCGATGTCCCGGTCGTCCTCGATCACCAGGACCCGGCCCTTCATGAGGGCGCCACCGGCAGGAAGACGCTGAACGTGCTGCCCTCGCCGAGCGCGCTGCGCACTGACACGTGCCCGCCGTGCATCTCGGTCAGCACCTTGACGATGGACAGGCCCAGCCCGGTGCCGGGCAGCCCGGCGGTCCGCGCGTTGGAGGCCCGGACGAACCTGGTGAACAGCTGGTCGGCCTCTTCGGCGGGAATGCCGATGCCGGAATCGGCCACGTCGATCCGCCAGGTGCCCGCCGTACAGGACGCGGTGACGTGGACGCGCCCGTCGCGATGGGAGAACTTGACCGCGTTGGCGATCAGGTTGTCGAGCACCTGCATCAGCCGCCGGGCGTCGCCCGGTACGGCCGGGCCCGGCGTGGCGTCCCCGGTGAGCGTGACGCCCTGCTTGGCCGCGGCCGGGGCCGCGGTCCGCACCGCCTCGTTGACCAGGTCGGCGGGCAGCACGTCGGCCAGTTCCAGCGGCAGCGCCCCCGCCTCGAGCCGGTCCAGCATGAGCAGGTCGCCGACCAGCCGGTGCAGCCGGTCGGCGTTCCGCTCGATGATGTCCAGGAACCGCACGCCCTCCGGGGTCAGCCCGCCGGCTTCCCCCTGATCAGCTCGGTGAAGGACACGATCGAGGTCAGGGGGGTGCGCAGCTCGTGCGACACGATGGCCAGGAACTGGTTCCTGGCCTCGTCCAGCCTGCGCAGCCGCTCGTTCTGGCCGGCCAGCTGCTGCTGGGCCCGCTCGGCCAGCTGCCGGGCGGACAGCTCGGCCTCGAGCGCCTGCAGCCGCTGCTGGTCCAGTTCCTTCCGGTCCGACATGTCCCAGGCCAGCCACAGCCCGCCGCGGAACCTCCCGTCGACCAGCACCGGCCAGTAGTCGCCCTCGATGGTGCGCCCGTCCGCGGCCTGGATCTGCTCGCCGGACAGCGGCTGCCTGGCCCGGATCACCCCGGCGACCCGCCGGGCGAACGCGCCCGGGTCGGCGAACAGGCCCGCGATCCGGCGCACGATGGCCAGCGCCGGAGTACCCGTCAGACCAGCAGGTTCGGCGATGCCGAACATGGTCCCGAAGCTCCGACTGAGGTTGGTGATCAGGCCCTGCTCGTCGGTGATGAGCACGCCAGGAATGGCCGCGGCGATCAGCCGGTTGAGCCGCTCGCTCTGGTCGGCCAAGGCGGCGTGCGACCGCTCGACCTCGGTCAGGTCCCGCATGAAGGCGGTGAAGATGGTCTCCCCGCCCACGGTGATCTGCACCGGAGTCAGCTCCACGGTCCGTTCGGAGCCGTCGGCGTGCAGCGTGGCCACCCGCATGGTGCCGGTGAATTCCTCCGGGTCGCCGGTAGTCACGTAGGTCCTGATGTGCGCCAGGAACCGCGCCCGGTCCGGCTCCGGGATCAGGAGGTCGGCCATCGGCCGGCCGACGACGTCATCCCGCCGGTAGCCGGACAGCTTCTCGGCCGCGGGATTGAACTCCACCACGTCGCCGCGGGAGTCGAAGGCCAGCACGGCGATGGGCGCCCGGGCGATCAGCGCCCGGGTCAGCGTCTGCCGTTCGGCCAGCTTGGCCAGGTCGTTGGCGTGCCTGATCTGGGTGGCCACGATGGCGGCCACCGCGTGCGCGGCGGACCGGATCTCCTCCTCGTCCCAGCTGGCCGTCTCGCCGACCAGGGCCAGCGCGCTCAGGCACTTGCCGTCGACCGGCACCGAGTAGACCACCAGCGCGGACGTCGTCCCCTTGATGCTCAGCTGGACCGGCGCGCGCCCGGCCGCGTCGCGCTGGGTGACGGACAGCGCCCCGATCTTGGCCAGCACCGCGCGATCGACGGTGCCGCCGGGGTGGGCCGCGAGTACGGTGGGCGGCTGTCCCGCGGCCGGCTGGAAGGCCAGCGCGGCCCGCAGCCCGAAGGCCGTCACCATCCGTTCCAGCACGGCGGGCAGCGCGCCCAGCGCAGTGTCATCCCGCAGTATCTGGGCTACGGCGAAGTCGAGGACGGCCGCCGCCTGCCCGCTACGGCGCGCGCGGTCCCGGACCAGAGCCGGCTCGGCCCTGGATCCCCGAGGAGCGCCCATAACCCCCCACAGCTCTGGAGTAACCTCGGGCCCTAGTCTATGCCACGCATTGTGATGACTACGGCGCGCAAGGTAGCAACCCCACCCAGCTGGGCCGCCCTCAAGCAGGCCATCGGCGAGGCCGAGACCGAGGCCGAGGCCGAGGCGAGGCCGGGACCGAGACGACCGAGCCGACCGAGCCGGACCAGCCGCCTGATCCCGGTTAACACCATCGCCGACCGCCTGCGGGAGACTTAGCCCATGATCGAGGTGAATCAGCTCGTCAAGCGCTACGGCGCGGTGACCGCGCTGGACGGGGTGAGCTTCACCGTGCGGCCCGGCCACGTGACCGGCTTCCTCGGGCCGAACGGCGCGGGCAAGACCACGACCATGCGGATCATCCTCGGCCTGGACGCCCCGACCAGCGGCACCGCGCGGGTCAACCAGCGGCGCTACGACACGCTGATCCGCCCGCTGCACCAGGTCGGCGCGCTGCTGGATGCCACCGCCGTGCATCCCGGGCGGACCGCCGCGGCGCACGTGACCTCGATCGCCCGCAGCAACGGCATCGGCCGCCGCCGGGTGACCGACGTGCTGCGGCTGACCGGCCTGGAGGCGGTCGCCAACCGGCGGCTCAAGGGCTTCTCGCTCGGCATGAAGCAGAGGCTCGGCATCGCCGTGGCCCTGCTCGGCGACCCGCCGGTGCTGATGTTCGACGAGCCGGTCAACGGCCTGGACACCGAGGGTATCGCCTGGTTCCGCCAGTTCGTCAAGGCCCTGGCGGCCAGCGGCCGCACCGTCCTGGTGTCCAGCCACCTGATGAGCGAGATGGCCCAGACCGCCGACCAGCTGGTCGTCATCGGCCGCGGCCGCCTCATCGCCGACCTGCCCACCGCCCAGCTCATCGAGTCAAGCGCCCGAAGGGACGTGCTGGTCCGCTCGCCCCGAGCCCCCGAGCTGGCCAGCCTGATGACCGCCCGCGGCGCGGCGATAACGAAACAGGACGACGGCGCCTTGGCCGTGACCGGCCTGGACGCGGCCGCCATCGGCGACCTGGCTGCCGAGCAAGGCATCGCCGTGCACGCCCTGATCCCGCGCACCGCCACCCTGGAGGAGGCCTACCTGGACCTCACCGGCGAGAGCGTCGAGTTCCGCGCCAGCCAGGCCGCCCCGTGACCGCCCAGGTGCCGGTGGCCGTCCGGGCCCGCGACGTGGTCGCCTCGGAATGGGAAAAGCTGCGCTCGGTCCGCTCCACCTACTGGTGCCTGCTGGTCGCCGTGGCCGCCCCGCTCATCCTCAGCACGGCGGTCGCGGCCGCGCTGGCCCACGCGCCCGGCCCCGGCGCATCTGCGGTCGACCCGCTGCTGCCCGGCTTCATCAGCCTGGAGTACGCGATACTGGCCGTCGGCGTGCTCGGCGTGCTGGCCTTCAGCAGCGAGTACAGCACCGGCCTGATCCGCACCACGTTCGCCGCGGTGCCCCGCCGCCGGGCCGTGCTCGCGGCCAAGGCCACGGTGATCGGCGCGGTCACCCTGGTGCTCGGCGAGCTGGTCGCCTTCGCCGCGTTCGCGCTGGTCCAGGCGGTGCTGTCGGGCAAGCACCTGGGCGTCTCGCTGTCCCATCCCGGCGTGCCTGGCGCCGTGCTGGCCAACGGCCTGCTGCTGGCCGTGGTGGCCCTGCTCGGCCTGGCCCTGGGCGTGATCACCCGGCACACCGCGGGCGGCATCGCCGCCCTGGTCGGCGTCATCTTCCTGCCCGCCATCTTCGCCGTGCTCCCGGCCCCCTGGGGCGGCCGCGTATCCCGCTTCACCCTGATCCAGGCCGCGCACCAGGTCACCGCGCTGCACCCGGCCGGCGACCTGTTCGCCCCGGCCTGGTCCCTGCTGGTCCTGCTGGCCTGGCCCGCCGTCGCGCTGGCGATCGCCGCCCTCACGATCACCCGCCGCGACGCCTGAGCTGACCCCTTGACATTCGATTTTTGCCGAACGGGCCGTGGTTTCTCCGGCCCCAGCCGCCTGAGCCGCGGCGGGCCGGCATGCACGTGGCCGGGAGCTGGCCAGCACCACCCGGCCACCGATTTCGCCGTGCTGCTCAGCCTGGTCGCCGCGGGCGCCGGGGTGACCCTGGTCCCCGAGCTGGCCGCCTGCCGGCTGCCGCCCGGCGTCCGGCTGCTGCCGCCCGCCGAGCCGGTGATCAGGCAGGTCTTCACGGTCAGCCGCCGCGGCGGCGGCCGCAAGCCCGCGGTCCGCGTCGTCCTGGACGCCCTGGGGTCCTAGACCCGGGCCAGGATCTCGCCGTTCGGGATGCAGAACCAGGCATCTTCGGCCTCGGCCCACCGCCGCCAGCCGCGGGCTAGCCGCTCCAGGTCCTCCGGGCTGGCCAGGCCCTGCTCGATGGCCCGGTCCCCGAACGACGACTCGGTCAGCCGCCGCGCCCATGAGTCGCCCCACCAGGCCCGGTCGGGCCCCGCGTAGCACCAGGCGCTGGCCGACGCCTCGACCTGCTCCAGGCCGGCCGCGCGGGCCCAGGCCAGCAGGTGCCGGCCCGCGTCCGGCTCGCCGCCCAGGGCCCGGGCCACCTTCCGGTACAGGGCCTGCCACTCGGCCAGCTCGAGCTCCTGCGGATACCAGAACATCCCGGCGTAGTCGCCGTCGCGGGCCGCGATCAGCCCGCCCGGGCGGCACACGCGCCGCATCTCGGCCAGCGCCGCGGCCGGGTCTGACAGGTGCTGCAGCACCTGATGCGCGTGCACCACGTCGAAGCTGCCGTCGGGAAAGTCCAGGTGGTAGACGTCCCCGGGCTGGAACGTGACGTTCGCCTGGCCCCGCTGTTCGGCCTCGGCCCGGGCCCGGCCGAGGATGTCCTCGGCCGCGTCGATCGCGACCACCTCGCCCGCCCGCGCGGCCAGGTCCACGGTGATCGTGCCCGGCCCGCAGCCCACGTCAAGCAGCCGGGCGCCGGCGTTCAGGTGGGGGAGCAGGTACCCGGCCGAGTTCTCCGCGGTGCGCCAGCGGTGCGAGCGCAGCACGCTGTCATGATGGCCGTGCAGGTAGGTTTCCGAATGGGACGGCATCCTCACCCCAGGTCAGCGGAATCTCGGCGGAGTCGGTCAGGCGCAGCTTACGCCGGGCCCGCTCGTAGAACGTGGTACGGCCCAGCCGGACCACCCGGGCCGCAGCCGGGCGGGCCACCAGCCGGATCTGGTCGCCGGGCGCCACGTTGACCGCCAGGTTGCCGTCGGCCTCCACGGCCAGGCGGCTGCTGCCGGGCAGGATCTCCAGGGCCAGTTCGTCCTCGGTCGAGATGACCAGCCCGCGGTTGTAGGCCGAGTGCGGCGCCACCGGCGTGACTAGCAGGGCCTCCACCGCCGGGCTCACGATGGGCCCGCCCGCCGAGAAGCTGTAGGCGGTCGAGCCAGTCGGCGTGGCCACCACGATGGCGTCGGCCGCGTAGCTGACGAACGGGTGCCCCGCGGCCCGGACCGCGATCTCGGCCGACTTCTGTCCCGGGTACCGGACGAAGACCACGTCGTTGAACGCGGTGATCACCTGGCCGTCGATGACCGCGTCCACGGCCAGCCGGGGCTCGGTGGTGTAGCTGTGCTCGTCGATCGCGGACAGCGCGTCGGCCAGCTGGGGCACGTCGACCTCGGCCAGGAAGCCCAGCTTGCCCAGGTTGACCCCGAGGACCGGGAACCGCTGCCCGTCGGCCAGCCGCATGGCCCGCAGCATGGTCCCGTCGCCGCCCAGGCTGACCAGCAGGTCGGCCCGGCGGCGCAGCTCCTCGGCGCTCACCGGGTCGGCGGAGCAGGCCACCCGGGCTAGCTCGGTGTCGATGCCCAGTACCTGGATGCCGCGCCGGTCAGCCCAGTCGAGCACCGAGGCCACCGCGCCTCCGCAATCCCGCTGCGGGTGCAGCACCAGTCCCACCACGTGCATGGCCTCAAGCTACTCCTATGCCGAGCAGGCCACCGAGAGGTCCCGGCACATCGCACCGCCCTGGCCCTGAGTCGGCCCGTAGCTGCGCAGCAGTTCATTCTCCGAATACCGAATCCATTCCCGTGGTTAGGCCGAATGTGGTCGGACTCGCGGCCAGGTGCACTATTTACTGCGTTACATCCCGGAAGTACAATCCCAGCAGAAACGTACGGTATGTCCCTGGGATTCAGGTGGCGGCTGTCCTCATAGGGACTCTTTGCCCGAATTGCGGCATTGGAGTAGCGGCGCTTTGGGGTGGTAGCCGCTGGGCGTGCTGCCAGCGCGCCAGCGACGCAGCAAATCGGTCCGGGGAGGGACTCAATAATGAGTGGACAGCAATTTGATGGACCAGGCGAGGCTCGCGACGCGCTGAATACGGCTGTCGCCGATTACGGCCCGCGTGTGCTGAGCGACCCGCGTATGCTCGGCAACGTCGTTACCGACCTGCTTCCCGACCTGCCCCTGGAACGGAACCTGCTGGTCGCCGGCGCTGAGGAGGACGTCGCCGGTGACCTGAGGCGGCACATCGAGGAGCAGCACATCAGCCCGGACACCGCGGTCCAGATGGTGGCGGGCGCGCTCAGCCAGCGCCGCGCCCTCGAGCCGGGCGCCAGCACGTGGATCGCCACCGAGTACGCCCGGGCCCTGGGTTACCCGGTGCGGTCGGCCAGCCAGCCAGGCGGCCGGCAGCCCCCGGACCCGATCTCCGCGGCGTCTACGGTGACCGGCGAGCCACCGCCAGCGCCGGGCTGGCCTGGAGCCTCCGGCGGCAATCCCGGGTATCCACCGCCCGCCACCCCGCCCGGGTATCCACCGTCCGCCACCCCGCCCGGGTATCCACCGCCCGCCACCCCGCCCGGGTATCCACCGCCCGCCACCCCGCCCAGTCCGCCGCCGGGTTGGCCGCCCGCGCCGGTATCTCGCCCTCCGAGGCGGAATCGCGGCCCGGTCATCGCCGCGGCCAGCATCGCCGGGGTGCTGGTGCTGTACTTCGTAGTCGCCGCTGCCGCCGGCATCGCCCCGTTCGCAAAGTCCGGGAGCAACAAGGCCGCACCCACGGTCTCGCCGAGCACGGTTCACCCCACGAAGCCGCATCCGACCCCGAGCACACTTCCCGTCACGGAACTCCTGCCCAATGACGTAGACGAACCCGCCACGCAGTGCAAGAGCTTCACGCCGCCCTTTAGCGCGCCGGGCCTGGTCAAGGGCCTGCAGTGCAACGACCCCGGCCTGCCGAATGGGCTCATCCAGGCCTATCAGACGAACAGTTCCGCCAACTACCAGGCGGCCTGGAACAGTTTCAACAGCTGGTGGGGATTCAACGGCACCAGCCAGGGGGCGAACTGCCCGCCAGCCGCCGGTAACACCGACAACACCGGGACGACGACGTGGCATGACTCCAACTTCCCGACCCACTCAGGTCAAGTCCTGGAGTGTGAGTGGACCGACAGCAACAATGACGACCCCGCGTACGCCTGGTCGTATCCGACCGAGAACGCCTTCATCATCGCCTGGAACGGCTCGAACACGACGTTCGCCAGCCTCGACAAGTGGTTCAACAGCGTGACGGAGTCGATCTATTCTTCGGCGAGCGCGTCGGCGTCGTCCTGACTCACCGGTGCGGGCCAGGATGAGGCCGCTGTCGCGCTACCCGGCCAGCAGGGCCAGGATCCTGGCCCAGGCGTCGTCCCGGGCGGCGGCGTCGAACGGCGGCGTGCCCGGCCAGAAGAACGCGTGCCCGGCCCCCGGGTAGCTGACCAGCTCGTAGTCGGTGCCCGCGGCCTCCAGGGCCGTGCGGATCTGGTCGCGCTGCCCGGCGTCGATCAGCGTGTCTTCCTCGCCGACCAGGTAGAGGATCCGGCCAGTGATGCCCGGGGTCAGGTCCAGGGTGGGGGAGGGCTGGCTCAGTGGGATGCCGGTGCTCGGCAGCCAGCCGCCGTACAGCACCGCGGTCGCTGTCACCGCCAGCCGGCAGGCGGCCAGGTAGGCCAGGTGCCCGCCCGCGCTGAAGCCGATCACGGCGGTCCGCTCGATGCCCGGCTGCGCGTCCAGCCAGCTCATGGCGGCCGCCGCGTCGGCCAGCGCCTGCTCCCGCCCGAGCTTGTGCAGGTAGCCGAACCCCTCCTGCCGCCCGGCGTCATCACGCTCGAGCCAGCGCCCCGGCGACGCGTCCCGGTGGTAGAACTCCGGCGCGATGGCCAGGTACCCGGCCGCGGCCAGGTCGTCGACCATGCCCCGGATGTCCGGGTTCACCCCGAACAGCTCATGCGCCACGATCACCCCGGTAGGGGCCGGGGCCGCGGGGCGGGCCAGGTAGGCGTTCATGGTGGTCCCGTCAGCGACGGGGATCTGGATGGTGGACATGACGCCCATGTTCGTCCCTGGTTAAACTGGTAACCAGAGCCACCTTTTACTGGTACTGACATGAATACCCTGGTGATATGACGGACCCCTCGGCCCTGGGCCAGCTGCTCAGGTCCCGGCGCGAGCGCCTGGCGCCCGCCGACGTGGGCCTGCCCGCCGGGCGGCGCCGGCGCACGGCCGGCCTGCGCCGTGAGGAAGTCGCCATGCTGGCCAACCTGTCCACCACCTACTACACGTTCCTGGAACAGGGCCGCCCGGTCCGCCCCTCCGACCAGGTGCTCGACGCCCTGGCCTCCGCCCTGCGCATGTCCGCCGCCGAACGCCGCTACCTGCACGTCCTGGCCCACGGCCCGCCCGACCCGGACCCGGGTCCGGTCGCCCCGGCGCCGCCCGAGCGGCTGGATCCCGCCGTGGCCGGCCTGGTCCAGCGGCTCGAGCCGTTCCCCACCCTGGTCAAGGGCCGCCGCTGGGACATACTGGCCGCCAACCCCGCCGCCCGTGAGCTGTTCGCCGGCTGGGCAGCCTCCGGCAACCTGGTCCGCTGGATGTTCACCATCGACCAGGCCCGCGAGGTCTACCTGGAGTGGGAGCCCGAAGCCCAGGCCATGCTCGGCCGGTTCCGGCTGGCTGCCGCCCGGCACCCGGACGATCCCGATTTCCTGGCCCTGATCGCCGAGCTACAGCGTGACAGCGAGCACGTGCGCGACTGGTGGCCCCGCCACGACGTCACCGCCATCGGCAGCGGCTCCAAGAAGCTGCGCCACCCCCGCCTCGGCCCGGTCGACTACTCCCACGTCGTCCTCCAGGTCGCCGACCACCCGGACCAGACTCTGATCACCTACTCCCCGGCCGGCCCGGCCCGTTGACCCTTCCCGGCGATCTATGCAACCTGACGGGGATCGTCGCGATCTAAGGAATAGTGAGGCCGGTCGCGGCGAAGGAAGGGTCCGCGGTGATGTCGGGGGTTGGGCGCATGGTCGCGGGCGGGATCGCCGCCGCCGTGCTAGCCGGGTGCTCCAGCACCTCGCAGCGACCCCGACGACCCCGACGACCACGCCACCGGCCACCAGACCGTCCGCTTCACCGGCGACCCAGTGCTGCCCGGCAACCTCGATGCCCCGACGATCGCCGGTTCTGCCGACGCCGACCGGGACGGCCACGCCGAGATCTTCGTGAAGGTCTCCTCGGGTGCGTCCACCCAGTTCTGGACCATCTTCAAACTGGCCGGGCGGCAGATCCGGCAGGTCACCAGCCAGGGACAGCCGGTGCGTCTCGCGGTCAATGGAACGCTCACCCACCAGGCCGGCTTCCGATGTGACGGCGCTCAGTTCGTGACCGTCAGCGAAGGGACTGAACCGCCCGGGGACACCACGTGGCTCTATGAGCGCGACACCTATGCCTGGTCCGGAGCCGAGCTGGTACTCCTCGCCAAGCGGACCGGCCAGGTCACCAGCGCCCGGCCAGGAAACCCGCCCGCCGCGTACAGCGGAGTCAGCTGCGGCGACCTGCCCCAGTACGCCCCGTCCTACACGCCATCAACTGCCTAGTCCGCCCAACTGCCTAATCCGCCCCGCTCATCCCCGGACCGGCGCCCTAGCAGCCCGGAGCAAGCTGCTCGCAGATGGCCGTGCACCTGTCCGCCTCGGCCTGCCAGGCGTCGCGCTGGGCGGCCAGGCCCGACAGCAAGCTGCCGATCCCGGCCCGGCGCGCCGCTGCCTGCCGCGCCAGGTCCTCCCGTCCGCCCTCGAGCGCCCGGCTGGCTTGTCCTGCCAGCACGGCCTGCAACCCGCGCAAGGTACCCAGCTGCCGGTCCAGGCGTTCCCGGCACGCGTCCAGGTCGGAAATGCCCGACCTGAGCCGAGTCAGCAGCTGGCGCCGCGTCCCCCAGCCGCACCCGGGAGAGCTCGACTGTGACCTCGAGCCGAGCCCGGGCCTCGCCTGGCTGCAGTTTCGTCAGCAGCGCAACTTGCCGCCGGTACGTATGGTCCAGGCTCTCCCGCGGATCTGCCACCCAGTCCAGGGCCGTCGTCCAGAACCTCATCTGCATCATCTGCTCAGGGCAGGCCCGGGCGAGCGATAACCGCTGGCTAGCCGTCGGCCTTAGGACTGACCGTGCTCAGCGCGTCGTCGAGCATGGCCGGGAAGGTATCGGGATACTTGGCCAGCATGTAGGTCACGACCGCGACCAGGTTCCGATCATCGAGCGCCTTGACCCGGGTGATACGCAGCTCAGCCGCTGCCTCAGTTTCAGCCATGCGCCATGGTAAGGCCACGGTAACGGTGCGGACGGCCATCCGCGGTCCGGTCGGCCGGGTATCTCACCCGGCCCGGGCCGGAGGCCCGTGACTGTGCAGGACCTTGGTCCGGTCCTTGTTCCACGCCGTGGTGGTCCCGTCCGGGTTCAGCACCAGGATCCAGCCCCACCGGTGGATCACCACCTGGTGGTGGAAGGGACACAGCAGGACGCAGTCCTTGGTGCTGGTCTTGCCGCCGTTCGCTTTGTGTTTGGTGTGGTGCACCTCGCAGGCCGCCGCGGGCTGATTGCAGCCGCCGGCCCACCGGCAGTGCTTATCCCGCCAGATCACCGCGTTGCGGATCCCCGCCGGGATGGTGTCGCTGAACCCGATATCCAGCGGCAGGCTGGGCCCGGCCAGCGGGGCGCCGAGTTCCCGGGTCCGCAGGAACGACGCCAGCCCGCCCGGCCCGGAGACCAGGTCGACGGCCTTGCCGATGATCGCCTGCTGCAGCGCCTGCCGGGACAGCAGCCCGGCCGGGACGGGCCCGGCCGGCGGCAACGGCTGGCCTGGCGCCGACAGGCCTGGCACGGGCTGGCCTGGCACGGGCTGGCCTGGCCCCGCCGATGAGGCGAGCGGCTCGCAGGGACCCTGGGGGCGGTGCGGGTGGTCCAGGCGGTCCAGGCTGGCGCACAGCCGGACCAGGTCCTCCAGCGCACCCAGATCCACGTCCCCGTCCACGAACGTGGCCATCCGCGCGTCACACGTCATCGCGCGGGCCGCGTCGCCGGTCAGCCACGCGCCGCCGTCACTGCCGCCGACTGCGGCGCTAGCCCGGTGGGCGGCCCACCGGGCCTGCACCCCGGTCACCCATTCGCCCTCCAGCAGCGAGTCCCCGTCCCACCCCCGCAACTCCGCCAGCGACACGTGCATCACGGCCTTGACCGGCTGCCCGGCCCGCTCGGGCAGCAGCCCGGCCGCCAGCAGCCGCCGCATTGCCTCGGCCAGCGCGTCGTGATACCGCTGCTCATGCGTCCGCGTGTCCTCTGCCCCGGCCGGCGCCGACAGTGCATCCAGCACCGCGGTCACCACCGCCGCGCACTCCGGCGTCAGATCCCCGGCCAGCACCCCGGCACCGTCATAGGTGGCCTCCAGCCGCACCGCCCGGTCCTCAAACCCGCCCTCGTCATCCTCACCAGAGACCGGCAGCGACCGGGCGTACATCTCCGCCGCCAGCCTGGCCAGATCCGGCAGATCCACCCCGGCCCGGGCCGCCGTGACCAGGATCGCATCCGCCGCCGCGCGGCAGTCCTCCGGCAGCTTGTCCGTCCACCCGCAGATCGCCCGCCCGTACGATTCCGACACCACGCCGCCGTCGGCCATCGCCGCGGCCACCAGCGGATGCTCCTGCGCCCGCCGCGCCCAGCCCACATGAGCCCGCGCCGCGTGCCTGGTCACCCGCGTCCGGTGCATCAGCCACGCCGCCGGGCTGTAGTCGGCATCCTCGCAATGCCCGCGGCTGGCGATGAACGCCCCCAAGATCGCGGCCCGCACCGCCGTGCTCATGGCATCGGCGGCCTCCAGCTCCCGCAGGCACTCCGCCTGTGCCTCCACCGCCATCCCCGCCGGATCTGCGGACAGGAACCGCAGCGAAGCATGCAGCATCCCCAGCGCCTCACGCCTGCTGGCGAACGTCGGGACGTCACTCATAGGAAACGTCACCTCCATCCCGGATGCTTGCCTAGACCGTGTCCTCCCAGCCAAAGTGATCTTTATCAACCACTAGTTCGACCTTAGCAGGCACCTACGACATTTCCGGGTATCTCCACGCCCGAACGCCCGATCCGCGAGAGTTCCCGGCCAGCCGCGTTCACCCCGCCCCGGACCCGGCCACCGGAGCCTTCCAGTCCAGGAGCTCCACGATAACGCCGTTCGGATCGCGGACCTGGAACGCCCGCTCGCCCCACTCCTCGGACCGCAGCGGCATGGTCACCGCGACGCCCTCGGCCTGCAGCCGGGCTAGTTCGTCCTCCAGGTCGTCGACCTCGAAGGCCAGGATCAGCCCGATGGCGTGATCATGGCGCTGGTCTTCGGGCAGCATCTCCAGGCCGCGCCGCAGGAACACCACATGCATGCCGACGTCGTCGCGGGCCAGGGAGGCGAAGCCATCCGCGGCCATCTCCTGCCGGAAACCGAAGTGATCGGTCAGGAGCCGCACCGACGCGGCCACGTCGTCCACGTTCAGCGATACAGCCGAGGCGTTGATCTTCACAGGCACTCCCGGGATCGGATGGAACAAGGGCTGCCACCATCGGCAGCACAATGCTGTACGTTGTACAGAGTACAACGTACAATGAACCCGGAGGTGTTCCCGATTCCGTCCCCGGCCCCGATTCCGTCCCGGACCCAGTCCCCGCGCGCCGGCGCCGGCGACCCGGCCCGCACGCTGCGGCTCCTGTGGCGGGACCCGGCGGCTGTGCCGCGCCACGGGCCGCGCCAGCAGCTGACCGTCGACCGGGTCGTCGCCGCGGCCACCGCCCTGGCCGACGCCGAGGGCCTGGAGCGGGTCACCATGCGGCGGGTCGCCCAGCACCTCGGCGTCGTGCCGATGACCCTCTACACCTACGTCCCCGGCAAGGCCGAACTGCTCGACCTGATGCTCGACGCCGCCTACCAGCAGATGCCCCGCACCGACACCACCAGCCAGCCCTGGCGGCAGCGGCTGACCGCGATCGCCGCCGAGAACCGGGCCCTGTTCGAGACCCACCTGTGGGCCGCGGCCGTCTCCACCATCCGGCCGCCGCTCGGACCCGGCCAGATGGCCAAGTACGAGCACGAACTGGCCGCCCTTGACGGCCTCGGCCTGGACGACATCCAGATCGACGCCGCCCTCACCCACCTGCTCGCCTTCGTGCAGGCCTGGGCCCGCGCCGCCGCCGACGCCCAGGCGACCCGCCGCGAGCGACGCCAAGGACGCCAAGGACGCGAAGGACGCGAAGGAATGGACGACGAGCAGTGGTGGGCAGCCAACGCGCCCCTGCTGGAGAAGGTCCTCGACCCCGCCGCCTACCCGCTGGCGGTCCGGGTCGGGACCGCCGCGGGCACCGCCCACGGCGCCGCCTACAGCCCGGCCCACGCCTACGGCTTCGGCCTGCAGATCATTCTCGATGGCCTCGCCGCGCTCATCGACCACCATCGGTAGCGGAATCAGCCCGCCGCCCACGGGAAGAAGATTTCACCCGCCCGTGCTCCTTATGGGGGCCCGATCGCCCGGGCCGGGCACGCCGGCGTCCGCGCCGGGGTGCCCGGCTACTCCGCCAGCCTCAACGGGAGGACGCAGTGAAGTTCGGGGTCGTCTACAACACCGCTTACTACGGCGTCGACCCAGACGCCATGGAGGCCCTGGCCCGGCACGCCGAGGACTGCGGGTTTGAGTCGTTCTACCTGCCCGAGCACGTCGCGCTGTACCCGGGCGCGGGCTTCGGCCCGGCGACCTTCCCGCCCGACCTGCCGATCGCCGACCCGCTGGAGTGCCTGAGCTTCGTGGCCGCCGCGACCGAGCGGATCCTGCTCGGCACCGCGGTCCTGCTGCTGCCTTACCACCAGCCGGTGGTGCTGGCCAAGCGGCTGGCCACCATCGACCTGCTGTCCAAGGGCCGGATGCGGCTGCTGACCATCGGGGTCGGCAGCCTGCCGGGGGAGGCGGCGGCGGTCGGCGTCGACTACGCCACCCGCGGGCGCCGCGCCGACGAGGCCATCGACTTGCTGCGGCTGCTGTGGGCGGGCGACGAGAACGGGGTGACCTTCGACGGCGAGTTCTTCTCGATCGTGGCCGCGTGCAGCTTCCCCAAGCCCGCCGGGACGCTCCCGGTGCATATTGGCGGGTCCAGCCCGGCCGCGGCCCGCCGGGCCGGGCTGCGCGGCGACGGGTACTTCCCCGGCGGGCGGCTCACTGAGGCCGAGCGGGCCAGCCAGGTCGAGCTCATGCGGGCCACCGCCCGCGACGCGGGCCGGGACCCGGACGCGCTCGAGGTCACCCGCTGGGCCTCGGCGGACATGACCGCCGACGACGTGGCCGCCTACGCCGCCGCCGGGGTAAACCGCCTGGTGGTCCCGGCCGCGGCCGACCCGGCTGAGCAGCAGGATCAGCTGTCTGACTTCGCCGCCCGGCACGGCCTGGGCTGACCCGGACTGCGCGGCTGACCCGGACTGCGCGGCTGACCCGGACTGCGCGGCTGACCCGGACAGGGCGGCTAACCCGGACAGGGCGGGGGAGGCGGCCCGGGCCAGCTTCAGCAGCTGGCTCAGCGTGTCGCCCGGCAGGCCGGCCAGCACCCGCAGCCGGGGCGCGGAGAACCCGATCTCCCGGGCCGCCCGCCGGGCGGCCCGGGCCGTCGCAGGGGTGGCCGAAGACAGCACGACCAGGTCGGCGCCCACCTCGACGGCCAGCCCGATCACCTCGGCCACCGGCAGGTCGGCGGCCAGGTGATGGACCAGCCAGCGATCCTCGCGCAGGCAGGCCGCGGCCATCAGGCCGGGCAGGGCGTGCCGTTCGCCCGGCGGCGTGGCCGCCACCGCGATGCCGCGCGGCCGTCCGGCCGGCTGCTGCACCCGAGAGCCGATGAGCCGCTCGCAGATGGCGCTGGCCCGGTGCTCGGCCGCGATCGTGACCTGGCCCGCGGCCCACTCCTCGCCCACCCGGCGCAGCGCGGGCGTAATGACCCGCTCGCACAGGTCGAGCACCGGTACGCCCTGAGCCAGCCGGCCGAACTCCTGCCGGGCCAGCGTCTCGTCGCCGTCCACGATCGCGTCGTGCAGCCGCGCGGCCTGGACCGACCAGTCCCGGACCCGGATCTCGGCCCGCGGCGGGGCGCCGGAGGCCCGGCGCTCGGCCAGCGCGATGACGTCCGCGTCGCTGACCTCGTAGCCGCGCCCGGCCTTCCGGGCCGGGAGCGTGCCCTCTCGCACCCACCCATAGGCGGTCTGGTAGTGCACCCCGAGCGCCTCGGCGGCCTCGCGTAGTTGCATCTCGGTGGCACTCCCCTGGTTTAACCTTGGATTTTTAGTGTAGTTTAGTATTGATTTAAGTAGCTGGCCAGGATCGCCACACCGCGGCGGGAAGCCGGCGCCCAGGGAGGGCTCATGGGACTGAGGTATTCGAGCGTGGTCGAGGCCCGGCTGGGGGAGGTGTTCGCCTGGCACGGCCGGCCGGGCGCGATCACCCGGCTGATGCCGCCCTGGTCGCCGGTCCGGGTGGAACGCGAGGCGGGCTCGGTCCGGGACGGCCGGGCCGTGCTTCGGCTCCCTGCCGGGCTGCGCTGGGTGGCCGAGCACCAGCCCGGCAGCTACGACCCACCGCACGAGTTCGCCGACGCGCTGGCCGGGTTCCCGCTGGGGACGGTGCTGCCGTGGCGGCACGTGCACCAGTTCGACCCGGCCGGCCAGGCGACCACCCGGGTCACCGACGTGGTCGACACGCCGCTGCCGGCCTGGATGCTGCGGCCGATGTTCGCCTACCGGCACCGGCAGCTGGCCGACGACCTGGCCGCCCAGGCCCGGGCCCGCGCCCTCTGCCCGGACTCGCTGACCATCGCGGTCACCGGGTCGAACGGGCTGATCGGCACCGCGCTGACCGCGCTGCTGACCACCGGCGGGCACCGGGTCATCCCGCTGGTCCGCCGGCTGCCCCGGCACGCGGGCGAACGCCACTGGCAGCCCGACAACCCGGGCCCGGAGACGCTCGGCGGCGTCGACGCGGTGATCCACCTGGCCGGGGCGCCGATCGCCGGGCGGTTCACCGACGCGCACAAGCAGCAGATCAGGGACAGCCGCATCGGCCCCACCCGCAAGCTGGCCGAGCTCGCCGCGGACACCAACCCGGGCCTGCGGGCCTTCGTCACCGCCTCCGCCATCGGCTGCTACGGACCGGACCGCGGCGAGGAGGTGCTGACCGAGACGAGCGCCCGCGGTGACGGGTTCCTGGCCGACGTGGTGGCCGACTGGGAAGACGCCACCGCGCCGGCCGCCCAGGCCGGCATCAGGACCGTCCAGGTCCGCACCGGCATCGTGCAGACCCCGCGCGGCGGCATGCTCCGCTACCTGTACCCGCTGTTCGCGGCGGGCCTGGGCGGCCGCCTGGGCAGCGGCCAGCAGTGGCTGTCCTGGATCGGCCTGGACGACCTGCTGGACATCTACCTGCGGGCGGTGACCGACCCGGCCCTATCCGGGCCGGTCAACGCGGTCGCGCCCGAGCCGGTGCGCAACGCCGCCTACACGGCCGCGCTGGCCGGCGTGCTGCGCCGGCCCGCGGTGCTGCCCGTGCCCGCGTTCGGGCCACGGCTGCTGCTCGGCGCCGAAGGCGCCAGCGAGTTCGCCGAGGCCAGCCAGCATGTCCGGCCGCAGCGGCTGATCGACGCCGGGCACCAGTTCCGCTACCCCGAGCTCGACGCGGCCCTGCGGCACGTGCTCGGCCGCGAGCCGGCCGTAGTCCCGGCAATCCGCACGCTGGTCAGCCCCGAATGAGGACCATGGGGAGGAACAAGGCGTGACCGGGCGGAACATCGCAGTCATCGGCGGCGGGATCAGCGGGCTGACCGCGGGTTACGTGCTGTCGCGCACCGATCGCGTGACGCTGTTCGAGGCCGACGGACGGCTGGGCGGCCACGCCGACACCCACCTGGTCGGGCCGGTGCCGGTCGACACCGGCTTCATCGTCTACAACGAGCGCACCTACCCGCTGCTGACCAGGCTGTTCGCCGAGCTCGGGGTGACCACGCAGCCGTCGGGGATGAGCATGTCGGTGCGCTGCGCCGGCTGCGGCCTGCACTACGCGGGCAAGCGGGGCCTGACCGGCCTGACCGCGGGCCTGCACCACGGCGGCGGCCGGTTCGTGCGGATGCTGGCCGAAGTCCCGCGGTTCCACCGCGCCGCCCGGCACCTGCTGGCCGCCGGCGGCCCCGGCGACCTGACCTTCGGCGAGTTCCTGCGCCGCGGCGGCTACTCCGGCTACTTCCAGGCCCACTTCGCGCTGCCCCTGGTCGGGGCGGTGTGGTCCTGCCCGGTCGGCACCGCGCTGGAGTACCCGGCCGCGTACCTGTTCGCCTTCCTGGCCAACCACGGGATGCTGTCGCTGTCCGGCACGCCGCCGTGGCGCACCGTGGCCGGGGGGTCCCGGCGCTACGTCGAGCGGGCCGCGGGCCGCCTGGCCGAAGTCAGGCTCGGCGCCCCGGTCCGCGCCGTGGTCAGGCACCCGGACGGCGCGCAGGTGCGGGACGCCTCCGGGCGCGCCGAGGATTTCGACGCCGTGGTCATCGCCACCCACCCGGACCAGGCGCTGCGGCTGCTGGCCCGCCCCACCCCGGCGGAGCAAACCGTGCTCGGCGCGTTCCGCTACACCCCGAACCCGGCCCTGCTGCACACCGACACCCGGCTGCTGCCCGGCCGCCCCGGCGTGCGGGCATCGTGGAACTACCAGCTCGGGCACTGCCGGGCCCGGACGCCGCAGCGGGTCAGCTACCACATGAACCGGCTGCAGCACCTGCCGCCCGGCCAGGACTACATCGTGACGCTGAACGGCGCGGACGCCGTCGATCCCGAGCGGGTCATCGGCCGGATGGACTACGCGCACCCGGCCTACACCCCGGCCTCGGTGGCCGCGCAGCGCCGCCTGCCCGAGCTGAACACGCCGGTCACCGCGTTCGCCGGCGCCTACCACGGCTGGGGCTTCCACGAGGACGGCTGCCGGTCCGGCGCCCAGGCGGCCCAGGCCCTCGGAGTGGCCTGGTGACGGCCGCGACCCGCCCGCTGGCGCCGGGCGCCGCCCTGTACGAATGCCGGGTCACCCACGCGCGGACCGCGCCGCTGCGCAACGTGTTCAGCTACCGCACCTACCAGTGGCTGGTCGACCTGGATCACCTGCCCCGGCTCGGCCCGGGCCTGCGGCTGCTGGCCGGCTTCGAGGCCCGCGACCACCTCGGCGACCCCGGACGGCCGATCCGGGCCAACCTCGACCGCTTCCTGGCCACCGAAGGCGTCGACACCGAAGGCGGCAAGATCATGATGCTCACCAACGCCCGGGTGCTCGGCTACGTGTTCAACCCGCTGACCGTTTACTGGTGCCACCGGCCCGATGGCGAGCTGGCCGCCGTGGTGGCCGAGGTGCACAACACCTACCGGCAGCGGCACGCCTACCTGCTGCAGCCCGACGAACGGGGCCGGGCCCAGGTGGCCAAGCAGTTCTACGTCTCGCCGTTCTACCCGGTCGACGGCGGCTACCGGATGAGCCTGCCCGAGCCGCGGGACGAGCGCCTGGCGCTGACCGTCACGCTGGGCCGGCCGGACGGGAACCGGTTCGTGGCCAGCGTGCGCGGCACCGGCCAGGCCACCGCGCGGGCCCTGCTGGCCGCCGCGGCCCGGCATCCCTGGTCCACGGCAGCGGTGTCCGCGCTGATCCGCTGGCAGGGGATCCGGCTCTACCTGCGCGGGCTTCCCGTCGTGGCCCGGCCAGCACATCCATCCCAGGAGGGCGTTCAGTGACCAGCACCAAAATGACGCACACTGCGCCGCCGGAGGTCGACGCCGGGCGCTGGCCCGACGTCGCGTCGGCGAGCGGTTCTGCGGCCCGGGCCGCGGTGGCCCGGGCCCTGTTCACCAGGGGCGTGGCCCGGCTGCCGCTCCTGGTGCGCTTCCCCGGCGGCCGCCTGCTCGGCGGTGGGTCGTCGGGCGCCCCGGTCATGGTCCTGCACCGGCCCCGGTCGTTCTTCCGCCGCTTCGGCGCCTCCGGCCTGATCGGCTTCGGCGAGTCCTACCTGGCCGGAGACTGGGACTGCGCCGACCTCACCGGCCTGCTCACCGTATTCGCCGCGCACGCCGCCGACCTGGTCCCGCCCTGGCTGCAGTGGATGCGCAGCCTGGCCGGTCCCCGGCCGCCGGCCGAGGTCCGGCAGACCCGCGAGGGCGCCCGGCGGAACATCGGCCACCACTACGACCTGTCCAACGAGCTGTTCGCGCTGTTCCTGGACGAGACCATGACCTACTCTTCGGCGCTGTTCACCACCGGCGCCGACGGCGCTCCGGTGGCCGCCGACCACCTGCTGGCCGAGGCCCAGCGGCGCAAGATCGACCGGCTGCTCGACCGGGCCGGGGTCGGGCCCGGCTGCCGGCTGCTCGAGGTCGGCACCGGCTGGGGCGAGCTGGCCCTGCGCGCCGCCCGCCGCGGCGCCGACGTGACCACCGTGACCATCTCCCGGGAGCAGCACGCCTACGCCGCGCGCCGGGTGGCCCAAGCCGGGCTGGCCGGCCAGGTCAGCGTGCAGCTGCGCGACTACCGCGATATCGAGGGCACGTTCGACGCCATCTGCTCCTGCGAGATGATCGAGGCGGTCGGCGAGCGCTACTGGGACGAATGCTTCGCCGCGCTCGACGCCCACCTGGCTCCCGGCGGCCGCATCGGGCTGCAGACCATCACCATGTCGCACGAGCGGATGCTGGCCACCCGGCACACCTACACCTGGATCCAGAAGTACATCTTCCCCGGCGGCCTGCTGCCGTCCGTCACCGCGATCGAGAACAGCCTGGCCAGCGCCACCCGGCTGCGGATCACCGGCCGCGAGGACTTCGGCGCGCACTACGCCGAGACGCTGCGGATCTGGCGGGACCGGTTCTGCGCCCGGGCCGGCGAGGCCGGCCGCCTCGGCTTCGACGAGGTGTTCCAGCGCATGTGGGCCTTCTACCTGGCCTACTCAGAGGCCGGCTTCCGTTCCGGCTACATCGGTGTCAGCCAGCTCACCCTGGCCCGCATATGAGCCCGGCCCCGGCACCAGACGCCGCCCACGTCATCGCCGGCCTAGTCAAGACCCACGCCGGCCTCGACCTGCCGGTCCGGCTGCGGCTGTGGGACGGCAGCGAGGCCGGGCCGGCCGGCGGCCCGGTCCTCGTTATCAAGACCCCGCGGGCGCTGCAGCGGATCGGCTGGCGCCCGGGGGAGCTGGGCCTGGCCCGCGCCTACATCAGCGGCGACCTGGAGGTCGAAGGCGACCTGACCGAGGGGCTACGCCAGGCCCTGGGCACCCGGCCGCGGGTCAGCCCGGCCCGCTGGGCCGCGGCCGCCCTGGCCGCGATGAAGGCCAGGTCCCAGCTACAGGTACCCGTGTGGCCCCTGCCGCCGCCACCGAAGTGCGAGCTGCACGTCCGCGGGCGGCTGCACTCCCGGGCTCGCGACCAGGCGGTGATCGCCGGCCACTACGACGTGACCGCCGCGTTCTACCAGCTCATCCTGGACCCCAGCATGGCCTACTCCTGCGCCTGGTGGGACACCGCGGACACGTTGGCCGGCGCGCAGCGAGCCAAGCTGGAGCTGATCTGCGGCAAGCTCGAGCTCCAGCCCGGCCACCGGCTGCTCGACGTGGGCTGCGGCTGGGGTTCGCTCACCGTGCACGCCGCCCGCGACCACCGGGCCCGGGTCACCGCCGTGACCCTGTCCCGCGAACAGGGCGGCTACGTCCGGCAGCGCCTGCGCGGGCTCGGCCTCCAGGACCGGGCCGAGGTCAGGGTCCAGGACTACCGGGACACCGCGGGCGGCCCCTACGACGCGATCGCCTCGGTGGAGATGGGCGAGCACGTGGGCGCGGCCGGCTACCCCGCGTTCTGCGCCGCGCTGCGCCGCCTGCTGCGCCCGGGCGGGCGGCTGCTCATCCAGCAGATGTCCCGGGCCGGCCGCGCGCCCGGCGGCGGGCCGTTCATCGAGTCCTACATCGCCCCGGACATGCACATGCGCCCGGTGGGGGAGACGGTGGCGCTGATCGAGGCGGCCGGGTTCGAGGTCGTCGATGTCCAGGCCATGCGCGAGCACTACGTCACCACCATCCGGGCCTGGCTGGACAACTTGGAGCAGAACCTGCCCGCCATCACCGCGCTCCTGACCCCGGAGCAGGTCCGCGTCTGGCGCCTGTACCTGGCCGGCGGCGCGCTGTCCTTCGAGGACGGCCGGATGGGCGTGGACCAGATCCTCGCCGTAAAGCCGTCCCGGTGACCGGCGGCATCGACGCCGGATCGTTCGGCATAACCCTTATCGCCAGCGCGGCCGCGCTGCTGGTCATGATGGCCGTCACCTTCGCCGTGGCCCTGCGAGCGGGCAAGCACAGCGTGGTCGACACCGCCTGGGGCCTCGGCCTGGCACTGGTCGCGGTGGTCAGCCTGGTGACCGGGCACGGCCAGCCCGCCCGCCAGTACGCCCTGCTGGCCGCCTCGGTCCTGTGGGGCGTCCGGCTGGCCGCCTACGTCGGCCGGCGCAACCGCGGTAAGGACGAGGACCCGCGCTACCGCGACCTGCTGGCCAAGGCCAAGGGCAACCGC
Organism: uncultured Actinomycetes bacterium; assembly: GCA_963767565.1. Taxonomy (GTDB): domain Bacteria; phylum Actinomycetota; class Actinomycetes; order Streptosporangiales; family Streptosporangiaceae; genus Palsa-504. The sequence goes on from CAVYEG010000002.1 coordinate 145,051, forward strand.
AACGCCTACGCGCTGCGCACCATCTACCTGCTCCAGGCCCTGATCCTGTGGCTGGCCACCGTCCCGGTCCAGGCCGGGATGTCCGAACGGAGCCCGGCTGGTCCGCTCGTCATCATCGGCGCCATCGCGTGGCTGGCCGGGTTCGTGTTCGAGTCGGTCGGCGACTGGCAGCTGGCCCGGTTCAAGGCCGACCCCGCGCACAAGGGCCTGATCATGGACCGGGGCCTGTGGCGCTACACCCGCCACCCGAACTACTTCGGCGACTTCTGCATGTGGTGGGGCCTGTTCCTGATCAGCCTCGGCTCCCGGGCCGGCCTGGCCACCGTGTTCGCCCCGCTGCTGATGACCTTCATCCTGACCCGCGGTTCCGGGGCCCGCATGACCGACCGGCGGATGGCCGCCACCCGCCCCGCCTACGCCGCTTACGCCGCCCGCACCAGCGGCTTCTTTCCCCTTCCGCCCAGACGCCGATGACCCTGCCGCCGATCGCGGCGCTACTCGGGGTCGTAGGCCAGGTTGGGCCGCAGCCACCGCTCGGCCTCGGCCAGCGGGACGCCGCGGCGGCCGGCGTAGTCCTCGGCCTGGTCCCGGCCGATCCGCCCGACGGTGAAGTACCGCGCCGCGGGGTGCGCGAACATCAGCCCGCTGACGCTGGCGGCCGGGGTCATCGCGAAGGACTCGGTCAGGGCCATGCCGAGCTGGCCGGCGTCGAGCAGGCCGAACAGCGCGGGCTTGCCGCTGTGGTCGGGGCAGGCCGGGTAGCCGAACGCCGGGCGGATGCCGCGGAAGCGCTCGGCGTGCAGGTCCGCCAGCGACGGGCGGGCGTCCGGCTCGAACCAGTCGCGCCGGGCCTGCAGGTGGATGTACTCGGCGAACGCCTCGGCCAGCCGGTCGGCCAGGGCCTTGACCATGATCGAGGAGTAGTCGTCGCGGCGGGCCTCGTAGCCGGCCGCGAGCTCCTCGGCCCCGTGGATGGCCACCGCGAATCCGCCCAGGTGATCGCCGTCCGGGGCCACGTAGTCGGCCAGGCACCGGTTGGGCCGGCCGGCGGGCTTGACCGTCTGCTGGCGCAGCATCGGCAGCCGCACCGGTCCCCGCTCAGCCGCGACCATAATGTCATCGCCCGCAGAGTGAGCGGGCCAGAAGCCGTAGGCCCCCCGGGCCTGCAGCAGGCCACCCGCGACGATCTCATCGAGCAGCTCGTTCGCGTCGTCGAACAGCTCGCGGGCGGCCGGCTGGTCCAGGATCGCCGGGTACTTGCCCTTCAGCTCCCAGGCCAGGAAGAAGAACTGCCAGTCGATCAGCTCGCGCAGCGCGGTCAGCTCCGGCTGCACCAGGCGGACCCCGGTGAAGGCCGGCACCGGCAGGTCGCCGAACGGCACCCGCTCGCGGTTGGCCCGGGCCCGCTCGAAGGACAGCATGGGAGCCCGCCGCGACGTCTCGTGCTGCTCCCGCAGGTGCCCCTGCTCGGCCGAGTTGGCCGCGGCGAAATCGGCCGCCCGCTCGTCGCTGAACAGGTCCGCGACCACGCCCACCACCCGGGAGGCGTCAAGCACGTGCACCGTGGCCGCGTCGTAGGCGGGCGCGATCCGCACCGCGGTGTGCTGGCGTGAGGTGGTGGCGCCGCCGATCAGCAGCGGCAGCTTCAGCCCCCGGCGCTGCATCTCGGCGGCCACGTTCACCATCTCGTCCAGCGACGGCGTGATCAGCCCGGACAGCCCCACCGCGTCGGCGCCCTCGGCGGTCGCGGTATCCAGGATGACGTTCGCCGGGACCATCACCCCGAGATCGATGACCCGGTAGTTGTTGCAGCCCAGGACCACGCCCACGATGTTCTTGCCGATGTCGTGCACGTCGCCTTTGACCGTGGCCATGACGATCGTGCCCTGCCCGCGGTCGGAGTCGTCGCCCCGCTCCAGCTTCTCGGCTTCCATGAACGGCTCCAGGTAGCCGACGGCCCGCTTCATCACCCGGGCGCTCTTGACCACCTGCGGCAGGAACATCTTCCCCGAGCCGAACAGGTCACCGACCACCTTCATCCCGTCCATCAGCGGTCCCTCGATCACGTCCAGCGGGCGGGCAGCCTGCGCGCGAGCCTCTTCGGTGTCGGCCTCGATGAAGTCGGTGATGCCGTGCACCAGCGCGTGCGACAGGCGCTGCCCCACCGGGGCCTCGCGCCAGGCCAGGTCCACGACCCGGGCGGTGCCAGGACCGCGCACGGTGTCGGCGAAGGCCAGCAGCTGGTCGGTGGCGTCGGGCCGCCGGTCGAAGATCACGTCCTCGACCAGTTCCAGCAGGCCGGCCGGGATGTCCTGGTAGACCGCGAGCTGCCCGGCGTTGACGATGCCCATGTCGAGCCCGGCCCGGACCGCGTGGAACAGGAACGCCGAGTGCATGGCCTCGCGGACCACGTCGTTGCCGCGGAACGCGAAGGACAGGTTGGAGATGCCGCCGCTGGTCCGCACGCCCGGGCAGCGCTGCTTGATCAGCGGCAGCGCGTCGATGAACGCCTTGGCGTAGCCGTTGTGCTCCGCGATGCCGGTCGCCACGGCCAGCACGTTCGGGTCGAAGATGATGTCCGTGGCGGCGAAGCCGGCCCGCTGGGTGAGCAGGTCGTAGGCGCGGCCGCAGATGGCCACCTTGCGTTCGGCCGTGTCGGCCTGGCCCTGCTCGTCGAAGGCCATCACCACCACGCCGGCCCCGTGGTTCCTGATGTGCCTGGCCTGGTCGAGGAACGAGTCCTCGCCCTCCTTCAGGCTGATCGAGTTGACCACGGCCTTGCCCTGGACGCACTTCAGCCCGGCCTTCAGCACGCTCCACCGGGAACTGTCGATCATGACCGGGATCCGGGCCACCTCGGGCTCGGTGGCCAGCAGGTTCAGGAACGTGGTCATGGCCTGCTCCCCGTCGAGCAGGTCGGCGTCCATGTTCACGTCGAGCAGGTTGGCGCCGCCGCGGACCTGCTCCAGCGCCACGTTGATGGCCCCCGCGTAGTCATTCGACTCGATCAGCCGCCGGAACCGCTTGGACCCGGTGACGTTCGTGCGCTCCCCGATCATGACGAACCCGGTGTCCGGGCCGATCTCGAACGGCTCCAGGCCGCTGAACCGGGTGCGGGCGGGCGGCGCGGGCACCGGCCGGGGCGGCAGGCCCGCCACGGCCTGCGCGATCCGGGCGATGTGGTCCGGCGTGGTACCGCAGCACCCGCCGACCACGTTCACGATGCCCGCCTCGGCGAACGCCCGCAGCATCCCGGCGGTCTCGGCCGGCGCCTGGTCGTAGCCGCCCAGCGCGTTGGGCAGCCCCGCGTTGGGATGGCACGCGGTATAGGTGGGGGCCAGCCGGGACAGCTCCTCGATGTACGGGCGGATCTCCGCCGCGCCCAGCGAGCAGTTCACCCCGACCACCAGCGGCTGGCCGTGCTCCACCGCGCGCCAGAACGCCTCGACCGTCTGCCCGGACAGGGTCCGGCCGCTGGCGTCCACGATCGTGACCGAGATCCACAGCGGCAGCTGCGGCGCCACGTCGCGGATCGCGGCCATGGCTGCCTTGGCGTTCAGCGTGTCGAAGATCGTCTCGATCATCAGCAGGTCGACCCCGCCCTCGGCCAGGGCCGCCGCCTGCTCGGCGTACGCGGCGTACACGTCGTCGTAGGAGACCGCCCGGAACGCCGGGTCGTCCACCCGCGGCGACAGCGAAAGCGTCACGTTCAGCGGACCCATCGACCCGGCCACGAACCGGCCGCCCGTGTTCAGGCCACCCGTGTTCAGGCCGCCCGCCGCGTCCGCTGCCTGCCGGGCCAGCCGGGCACCAGCCAGGTTCATCTCCCGCACCCGCGACTGCAGCCCGTAGTCCGACTGGCCGATGCTGGTGGCGGTGAACGTGTTCGTGGTGATGATGTCCGCGCCCGCCGCCAGGTACCGGTTGTGGATGTCCAGCACCAGGTCCGGCCGGGTCAGGTTCAGCAGATCCGGGTCGCCGGCCACGTCCCGCGGGTGATGGCGCAGCCACTCCGGGCGGTAGTCGGCCTCGCCGAGGCCGGCCCCTGCAGCAGCGTGCCCCACGGCCCGTCCAGCACCGCGATCCGCTGTCCCAGCAGCTCACGCAGGGCCTCTGCCGTCCCGTGCAGGTCTGCTGCCGTCCCGTCCAGGTCTGATTTCGTCACCGGCGCCTCCCATTACAGGAGGCGCCCTTGATACACGGAGCCGGCCGAGCGTGGCGGGCTCCCGCCCGTTGCAGCGCCTCTCGGCCAGGAACCCAGCATAACGGTCACGGACAATTGAGGCTGTCATGGAGTTCACCATCATCGCCGTCGTCGGCGTCATCGCCGTGGTCGCCGTCGCGGCCGTGTCCCAGCGCTGCTGGCCATCCTGCGCGCCGCCGGGTTCTCCGACCTGGTGGCGGTCTGGGCCATCGACCGGCTGCAGATCTACATCGACGCCGACGTCTACGAGGGCTCGGTCTACGCGGCCAAGATCAAGCAGGGCCTGATAGCGGCCGCCCCGCCGCCATAGCCGGCCCCGGACGCGGCAGCCGATGTTTGGCTGAGACGATGCGGGTACGGGAATTGCTCAGTCCCGCTCTTGCCGCTGCCGTTCCCAGGAGGTGCTCATGCCCGCTCCCGTCACCGATGCCGATCTCGCCCTGGCTGCCGAACTGGCCCAGCAACTGCGCGTGGATTCCATCCGGTCGAGCACGTCGGCCGGGTCGGGTCACCCGACCTCGAGCATGTCCGCTGCGGACCTGATGGCCGTGCTGGTCAGCAGGCACCTGCGTTATGACTGGGATGAGCCGCGGCACGCGGGCAACGACCACCTGATCTTCTCCAAGGGGCACGCGTCGCCGCTGCTGTACTCGATCTTCAAGGCGGTCGGGGTGGTCTCCGATGAGGAGCTGATGACCGGCTACCGGCGGTTCGGATCCCGGCTGGAGGGTCACCCGACCCCGGTGCTGCCCTGGGTCGACGTGGCGACCGGCTCGCTGGGCCAGGGGCTGCCCGACGCGGTGGGCGTGGCGCTGGCCGGCAAGTACCTGGACGAGTTGCCGTACCGGGTCTGGACCCTGTGCGGCGACAGCGAGATGGCCGAGGGGTCGATCTGGGAGGCGCTGGACAAGGCCTCCCACTACAAGCTGTCGAACCTGATCGCCATCGTCGACATCAACCGGCTGGGCCAGCGCGGCCCCACCGAGCTGAGCTGGGACCTGGACACCTACGCCGCCCGGGCGGCCGCGTTCGGCGCCCGGGTGTTCGCCATCGACGGCCACGACATGGCCGCCATCGACCAGGCCCTGGCCCAGGCGGGTGACCTGAGCGGCCACCAGCCGTCGGTTATCCTGGCCCGCACCATCAAGGGCCGGGGTTTTTCTGAGGTCGAGGACCGCGAGGACTGGCACGGCAAGCCCCTGCCAGAACATATGGCCGAACGGGCCGTGGTCGAACTCGGCGGCGAACGTCACCTGCTGGTCCGCGGCCCCGGCCCGGCCGAGGCGGCCGCGTCACGTGCCGCGTCCGACGGGGCCGAGGTCAAGCTGCCCGCCTACGAGCTGGGCCAGAAGGTGGCCACCCGCAAGGCCTACGGCGACGCGCTGGCCGCGCTCGGCGTCCGTCGCGACGTGGTGGCTATGGACGGCGAGGTGAGCAACTCGACGTTCGCCGACGAGTTCGCCAAGGCCTACCCCGAGCGCTACTTCGAGATGTTCATCGCCGAGCAGCAGCTGGTCGCGGCCGCGGTGGGCATGGCCGTGCGCGGCTACCGGCCGTTCGCCTCCACCTTCGCCGCGTTCTTGACCCGGGCTTATGACTTCATCCGGATGGCGGCCATCTCCCGGGCTGACATCCGCCTGGCCGGCTCGCACTCCGGCGTCGAGATCGGCGCCGACGGCCCGTCCCAGATGGCGCTGGAGGACCTGGCCATGCTCCGCGCCGTGCACGGCTCCACCGTCCTGTACCCCAGCGACGCGACCAGCGCCGCCGCCCTGACCGCGGCCATGGCCGACCTGGAGGGCATCTCCTACCTGCGGACCACCCGCGGCGCCTACCCCGTGCTCTACGACACCGGAGAAACCTTCCCCGTCGGCGGGTCCAAAGTGCTCCGCTCCTCCGACACCGATCAGGTCACGCTGATCGGCGCCGGGATCACCCTGCACGAAAGCCTGGCCGCCGCCGACCAGCTGGCCGCCGAGGGCATCACCGCCCGGGTCATCGACCTGTACTCGGTCAAGCCGGCGGACGCCGCGACGCTCACAGCGGCCGCCGCGGCCACCGGCGGCCGGCTGGTCATCGCCGAGGACCACCACCCCGAGGGCGGCCTCGCCTCCGCGGTCCTCGACGCCCTGACCGGCGCCGGCCGCACCGAGGTGTCCGTCGCCCACCTGGCCGTCCGCGAGATGCCCGGCTCCGGCACCCCCGCCCAACTCCTCGACTCCTCCGGCATCGACGCCAGCCACATCGCCGACGCCGCCCGCCGCCTCCTCGCCTAGTCCGGAGCGTCCTGCGCCAGGCCGGCGTGCTGCTGGCGCAGGTCGCGCTTGAGGATCTTGCCGCTCGGGTTCTTGGGTAGCCCGTCGGAGAACACGACGTACTTCGGGCGCTTGTAGCCGGCCAGCCGCGTCCGGGCGTGGGCGCGCACGTCGTCCGCGGTCAGGCCGGAGCCGTCCCGGGGTACGACGACGGCGGTCACCGCCTCGATCCAGTGCGGATGGGCGATGCCGAACACCGCCACCTCCGCCACCCCGTCCAGCTCGTAGATGGCCTCCTCGACCTCGCGGGAGGCGACGTTCTCCCCGCCGGTCTTGATCATGTCCTTCTTCCTGTCCACCACCGACAGGTAGCCGTCCTCGGTCATTACGCCCAGGTCACCGGAGTGGAACCAGCCGCCGCTGAACGCCTCGGCCGTCTTGGTCTCGTCCCGGTAGTAGCCCAGCGCGGCGTGCGGCGACCGGTGCACGATCTCCCCGACCTCGCCCGCCGGGACCGGCTGGCCGTCGTCGTCGACCAGCATGGTCTCCACGTTCAGGCTGGCCTTCCCGGCCGAGCCGGCCCGCTCGAGCTGCTCGTGCGGGCGCAGGATGGTGGCCAGCGGCGCCATCTCGGTCTGGCCGTAGAAGTTCCACAGCTGCACGTCGGGCAGTCGCCGCTGCAGTTCCCGCAGCACCTCGACTGGCATCGGCGAGGCGCCGTAATAGCCCTTGCGCAGGCTGGACAGGTCGGCGTCGTCGAAGCCGGGATGGCGCAGCAGCGAGATCCACACCGTGGGCGGGCAGAACAGCTTGGTCACCTGCTCCCGCTCGATGGCGGCCAGCATGGCGGCCGGGTCGGGGCCGGGCAGGATGACCGACGTGGCGCCCAGGTACACGTCCACCGAGAAGAAGCAGTCCAGCTGGGCGCAGTGGTACATGGGCAGGGTGTGCAGCTCCACGTCGTCCCGGGACATGCCGCCGTCGAGGATGCAGGACACGTACTGGGCGATCAGCGACCGGGAGGACAGCATCACGCCCTTGGGCCTGGATTCGGTGCCCGAGGTGTACATCAGCCGCAGCGGGTCGTCGTCGGCCACCTCGACCCCCGGTGCCTCCCCGGGCCCCTCACGCCACCACGGCCCCACGTCCTGCCAGCCCGCCGCCGGGGCCGCGGGCCCGAGCCAGCCGCGGACCGGATCGGCTATCTCGGCTGAGGCCAGCGCCGCCTCCGCCGGGCCGGCCAGGGCGTCCTCGGCCACGATCCCCTTGGCTCCGCAGTGCCGCAGGATGTAGGCGATCTCGTCGGCCGTGAGCATGAAGTTGACCGGGACCAGCACCACGCCGAGCCGGGCGGTGGCGAAGGCCAGCACCGCGAACTCCCAGCAGTTGTGCGAGAGCAGCGCCAGCCGGTCGCCCTGGGCCAGGCCCTGGCCGGCCAGGGCGTGCGCGCACCGGTTCACGGCCAGGTCGAAATCGGCGAACGTGGCCCGGATGTCTCCGGCCACCACAGCCAGCTTGCCCGGATCCCGCCGGGCGGTCCGGTGCAGCAGGTCCCCGTAAGAATGCCGCCGCGCCCGGGCGATGGAATCCTGCGTGGCAGCGGAAAAGGCGTGTCCCATGACGGAATTATTGTCCTGGACGGGGGGTGCCGTGGCACTGCGGTTGGGTGCTACTCAGCTGGAGCGTCCCGCCATCCACCCCAAGTGCCTCGCCAGCAACTGATTCCACACGAGAACACAGGACTGTGTGGTTAGCGTGGAGGATTTTTCCTTTGCGGAGGATCTGGGTAGTCAGGATTGCCCAAATACTCCACAGAACCCAAATCCTCCACGCTATTGGGACCGGAGTGGCCCGGGGCGCAGGTGAGCTGGATAAACAGGGCTCAGCCCATCGACACGTCAGACCGCGTGGCGCAGGCGCAGCTCGGCCGGGTACGGCGCCAGGTAAGTCTGCGACGCCAGCCAGGGCAGGTCGCCGCCGGCCGCGTAGTGGGCCAGCAGCGCCACCGGCACGCTGAGCGGCACCTCGCCCCGCCGGTAGGCGTCGATCCGGGCCACCAGGTCGGCACCCAGCGGCGAGGGCAGCATCCGCCCGATCCGGCTGTAGGCGTGCAGCAGCGCGTTCGCGTTGCGGCCCGGCGTGGCCCGCCCCGCCATCGCGGCCAGGAACAGCTCCCCGTACTCAGCCGCCGTGCCCGAAGCCGCCCCCGCCACCACCCGCCCGGCCGACCGGTAACGCATGGGGTCATGCGCCAGCAGCTGCAGCTTGTGCCGGGCGTGGAACGCCACCAGGTCCCGCGGCTCCCACGCCCCGGACAGCAGGGAGCGCAGCCGCGCCGCGGCGAACACCCGCTCCACGAACGCCTCCCGCAGCCCGATGTCGTTCAGCCGGCCCTCGTCCTCGGTCGCCAGCAGCGGGAACGAGGCCAGCACCCGCTCCGCGTACAGCCCCCGGCCGTGCCCGCCCGCCGCCTCCCCGTCCGGCCGGTAGCGGGGGATGCCCCAGATCCCGCAGCTCGGCGACTTGGCCTTGAACACGTACCCGTCGAGCCCGGCGGGCAGCGGCAAGGCCGTCATCGCAGCGGTGTGGTCTTCACTCCCGCTCCGGTTGACGAGCCGACCCTCAACCGTCAGCCGGATCGGCTCGCGCGGGGTGCCCAGCCCGATCTCGACCTCCGGGCAGTACGGCACCCAGTCCACCCACGGGTCAAGCTCGTCGGTCAGGAACCGGAACCGCTTGTGCCCTCCGTTGAACCGGACCTCCTCGCCCAGCAGGCAGCTCGACACCCCCACTCGTGGCCGTTCCATAATTGACATTCAACCCGGAGCCGAGGACGGACGATGACAACCCCCAGGCTGCTCGCCCTCAGCGACCTGCACGTGGCGCGCTGACTAAGGAGCAGGGCCTCAAGCTGGCGTACGAGACAGGCATCGTATGCAGCGACGAGCGGCTGCTGCACCCCGATCCGCACCACACCATAGAACAGTGGTGCTGGGCCAGAATCGAGCACACTGAACGCCTCCTCGCAAGCAGGGACCCACAGCTCCCCGTCGTCTTCGTCACGCACTACCCGCTGGTCCGCGAGCCCACCCGGGTGCTGCGCTACCCGGTGTTCGCGCAGTGGTGCGGCACCACCAGGACCAGCGACTGGCACCTGCGCTACCGCGCCGCCGCGGTCGTCTACGGCCACCTGCACATCCCGCGGGTGACCTGGTACGACGGCGTTCGGTTCGAGGAAGTCTCGCTCGGCTACCCGCGCGAATGGGGCCGCCGCGGCACCAAGCCAGCCGGACCGCGCCAGATCCTGCCGGCCACGCCAGATCCCGCCGGCTACGCCGGCTCCGGCTAAGGCCGGCCAGATCATCCCCCGGCCTTAGCCGGATCGGAACCCAGGACCAGCTGCCCGCTCTCCTTGTCGTACTCGAACAGCTCGCCGTATCGGCCCCAGTCGATGGCGATGTCGAGCTGCCGGCGGGCCTCGTCCTCGGAGAACCCTCGGCGCAGCAGGTCCAGGAAGAACCCTTCACGCAGCGTCCCGTCGGCGGTCGCGCGCAGCCCGTTGACGATCGCCTTGATCAGCGGAGCCCGCTCGGTGGCCAGCCGCCCGAACAGCATCTTGCTGGCGTCGATGTCGGCGGTGGCGAACTCGCGACCCGCGTCGGTGATCACCAGGTCCGCGTTTTCCACCTGGGCCAGCCCCAGCAGGACGGCCGCGTCGACCAGCGGCAGCAGGTCGTCGACCTCGAAGCTGAGGTTGTCGGCCAGGTCGGCCAGGCCGTCCCGCCCGCCGAGCGCGGCCAGGATCTCCAGCAGCCCGGACAGGCCGCCGGCCGACACCTCAGGCAGCGGCACCTCCGACGGGTTAAACGCCGGGGCCGCGCCGGGGGCACTGGCCACGGCCTGCTCGGCGGCCTCCTCCCGGCCGGTCAGGATGCCGTACACCGTGTCCACCAGCGCCTCGAACCCGGGTTCGTGCCGGTCCCGCGGCCGGGCCAGCGGTACCGGCAGCTCGGCCCGGATGCGCCCGGGGTTGGAGGACAGGACCAGGATCCGGTCGGCCAGCTGGACGGCCTCCTCGATGTTGTGCGTGACGATCAGCACCGCCTTGACCGGGAAGTCGTGGCCCTCCCACAGCCGGGTCAGCTCCCCGCGCAGGTTGGCCGCGGTCAGCACGTCCAGCGCGGAGAACGGCTCGTCCATCAGCAGCGCGTCGGGATCGACGGACAGCGCGCGGGCGAAGCCCACCCGCTGGCGCATGCCGCCGGACAGCTCCTTGGGGTACGCCGACTCGAACCCGTCCAGCCCGATCAGATCGATCGCGTGCAGCGCCTTGGCGTGCCGCTCCGCCTCGGGCACGTTGCGGGCCTCCATGGCCAGTTCCACGTTCTGCTGCACGGTGAGCCACGGCAGCAGGGCGAACGACTGGAACACCATGGCCACGCCCGGGTTGGCGCCGTTCAGCAACTCACCCCGGTAGGTCACGGTGCCGCCCGACGGCGAGATCAGCCCGGCGATGCAGCGCAGGAAGGTCGATTTCCCCGATCCGGACCGGCCGAGCAGGGCCACGATCTCGCCCTCGCGCAGGGTGAGCGAGACCCCGTCCAGCACCGGCAGGGCCCGCCCGTCCGGGGTGGTGAACGACTTGGTCACCCCCTGGGCTTCGAGGATCACCGGGCCGGGGCCCGTCACGGCAAGCACCTCACGGCCAGCACCTCACGGCAAGCACCTCACGGCAAGCACCTCAAAGCGAGTACCTCGTTTCCGCCAGGCGGTACAGCCGGCGCCAGAGCAGCCGGTTGAGCCCGACCACGTACACGCTCATCACCGCCACCCCGACCAGCACCTTCGGGAACGCTCCCACCGTCGCGGCGGCGGCGATGTAGGCGCCCAGTCCGGTCGCGGTCAGGTGGTGGTGGCCGTAGTTGACCACCTCGGCCACGATCGAGGCGTTCCACGCGCCGCCCGCCGCGGTGATCCCGCCGGTCACGTAGGCCGCGAAGATCGCGGGCAGGATGAAGTCCTTCCAGCGCAGCCAGCCGCGCACCCCCATCAGCTGCATGGCCTCGCGCAGGTCACTCGGGATGGCCGAAGCCCCGGCGATCACGTTGAACAGGATGTACCACTGCGAGCCGAGGGCCATCAGCAGGATCCCGCCGAAGTTCAGCGACACGCCGGCCGCGATGAAGAACGCCGCCGCGAACGGGAACACGAAGTTGGCCGGGAACGAGGCCAGCACCTGCACGACCGGCTGGGCCAGCCGGGACACCCGCGGGTTCATCCCGATCCACACCCCGATCGGCACCCAGATCACGCTGGCCACGATGAGCAGCACCACCACCCGGCTGAACGTGACCGCCCCGTCGACGAAGGCGGGCCCGAACGCGCCCAGCCCGATGGTCACGTGCACGTAGTCCAGCGCCCGCCACGCCCCGTACACCACGACGGCAGAAACCGCGCCCGCGAAGAACACGTCGCCGGTCCGGGCCCGGACCACCGGCCGCTGCAGCGGATGCTCGGCCAGCCCGAACGGCCTGGTCACCCGGTCCAGCGCCCGCCCGACCGGCCGCGCCGGCCGCGAGACCAGGGCAGGTACCGAGGAGCGGCGCAGCAGGTCGAGGACCACGCTGCGCGGGCGTTCGGCCGCCTCGGACTCCTCGAACCGGAACTTCTCGGCCCAGGCCACCATCGGCCGCCAGAACGCCACGTTGACGGCGATGACCAGGACGATCTCGGCCCCGATGGCGATGCCGACCTTGCTCAGGCTGCTCTGCGCGATGGCCGCGGCCACGTAGGAGCCGATGCCGGGCAGCGCGTAGGTGTGGTTCAGCACGCTGATCGACTCCGAGGCGGCCAGGAAGAACCAGGCCCCGCCGAAGCTCATCATCCCGTTCCAGACCAGCGGGATCATCCCGCTCGGCACGTCCAGCTTGCAGAACCGCTGCCACTTGGTCAGGCGCATGACCCGCGCGGCCTCGTCCAGGTCCCGCGGCTGGGAGATCAGCGAGTGATAGAACGCGAACGTCATGTTCCAGGCCATCGACGTGAAGATGGCGAAGATCGACGCGCACTCCAGGCCGAGCTCGGAGCCGGGGAACAGGTTGATGAACGCGGTGACGGTGACCGTGAGGAAGCCAAGCACCGGGACCGACTGCAGGATGTCGAGCAGCGGGATCAGCACCGTGGAGGCCCGGCGCAGCCGCGCGGCCGCGGTGGCGTAGACGAACGTGAACAGCACCGACAAGATCAGCCCGATGAACATCCGCAGCAGCGACCGGACCGCGTAGTACGGCAGGTCGGCCGGGTCGGTGGACACGGTGCTCGGCGCGGTCCTGGGCAGGAACGGCGCGTTCAGCGCGGGCGCCAGCCGCAGCAGCCCGTACAGCAGGGCCAGCAGCGCCGCGAACACGATCACGTCGACCGGCCGCAGGCTGGGACGGCGCCACACCCCTCGCGACGGGAAGGTCCCGGCCATTGACCACCCCACTCTGCACGCCCGTATCCGGTCCGCTAGAAGATTCTCCTGGGCAGCCGGCAGGTCCAGGCCGTCTAACGGGTGAACAGTTGGCCACAGGGGGGTTACGAATGGAATCCGTGATCGTCGTGTCCACCCGTGATCTACGGCTGCACGACAACCCGGCGCTGCACCAGGCCTGCGCGGCCTGCCCGGACTTGGCCGCCCAGGCTACCGGCACTTCTTCGCGCTGCTGGCCGACGGCGACATGGCCAACAACGCGGGCAACTGGCAGTGGGTGGCCGGGGACCGGCAACAACACCCGGCCCAACCGGGTCATGAACCCGCTGCGCCAGGCCGGGATTCACACCCCGTGGCGGCTGGACGCCGCGGCCCGCCGCCGGCTCGGCTACCCCGCTCCCATCGTCGAGCTCGCAGACCGTAACGCCACGGACCGTTCGGCCGCCTGGAAAGATCCTTTGGCCGAACGGTCCGTGGTGTTAAGCGGCCGGTCAGGACGACGGCGGCATCAGCACGGAGTTGATGATGTACACGGTGGCGTTGGCGGTGCCCACGTTGCCGCACACCACGTCGGCGCTGTTGACCTCGTAAGTGCTGCCCATCAGGGCCGGCGTGACCATGGCGCCTTCCAGCGTCTTGAGCGGGGTGCCCGCGGCCAGCTGGGCCGGGGTGTAACGGCCGGACACCACGTGGTAGGTGAGGATCTTGGTCAGCTCGGCCTTGTTGGCCAGCACGCTGTTCAGCGTGGCCGCCGGGATCTTGGCGAACGCGGCGTTGTCCGGGGCGAACACGGTGATGTTCGACGCGGCGTTCAGCGTGTCGACCAGGCCGGCCTTCTTCACCGCGGCGACCAGCGTGGACAGCACCGGGTTAGCCGAAGCGGCGGTAGCCACCGGGGCGGTGGCCATGCCGGTGAAGCTGCCCGCGCCGGACTTGGGCACGGAGGAGCAGCCCGGGCCGAAGTCGGCGGTGGTGGCCGCGGAGGACGCCGGCGCCGCGGCCGGGGCCGAGGAGGCCGGGGCCGAGGAGGCGGGCGCGGACGCCGACGAGGACCCGCTCGAGCTGCACGCGGTCGCGGTCAGGGCGCAAGCGGCCACGCCGCAGGCGGCCAGTACACGGTATTTCATGGTTTCTCCTTTTAAGCGGGTGGCCGTCAGCTGACGGTCACCACGACGGAATCCCAGCCGGTTGCTCCGGACGGGAAGATCTGGGCGCGCTGCGAGACCTGCGTCACGCCCGCGTTGCTGGTGGCCCGCACCTGGAGCTGGTGCAGCCCCGAGGTGGCGGGCCAGGTCCACATCCACTGCCGCCAGGTGTCGATGCCGTCGGCGGCGGCCAGCCGGGCGGGGTGCCAGGGGCCGTTGTCCACGCTGATCTCGACCGCGGCGATGCCGTCCTCGGGCGCCCAGGCCACCCCGGCCACCGTCACCGGGCCCGTCGCCACCTGGGCCAGCGGCTTGGGCACGTCGATGCGCGACTCGACCTTGATCGGCGCCACCGCGGCGTAGCCGCGCCGGGTCCAGTAGGCCTGCTGCGCGGCGAACGTGGTCAGGGTCAGCTTGGTGACCCACTTGGTGGCCGAGGTGTAGCCGTACAGGCCGGGCACCACCATCCGGGCCGGGAAGCCGTGCGCCACCGGCAGCGGCTGGCCGTTCATGCCCACCGCCAGCAACCCCGGCCGGCCGTCCATGATCGCCGCCACCGGGGTGGAGATCGTCATGCCGTCGGTGGAGGTAGACAGCACCTGGTCGGCGCCGGCCCGCACGCCGGCCCGGCGCAGCAGCCCGGCCAGCGGCACGCCCAGCCAGCGGGCGTTGCCCGCGTAAGGTCCGCCGACCACGTTGGAGACGCAGACCATGGTGATGTCGGCCTCGGTCAGCGGCATCTTCAGCAGCTCGTCGAAGCTGAACTCGAGCTCGCGGGCGACCATCCCGTCGATCTTCAGCGTCCAGCCCTGCGGTGACACCTGCGGCAGCACCAGGTCGGTGTCGACCCGGTAGAAGCTCGCGTTCGAGGTGAGGAACGGGGTCAGGCCCGGGATGCGCAGTTCGGCGCCCGCCGGGATGGCCCTGGCGCGCCCGGCCGCGGCGGGCAGCCGCACCGCCGCCCGGGCGGAGGTGATGCTGAACCGCCGCAGCAGCACGTCACCGGCCCCGCCGGCCACCGCGGCCGCCGCCGCCGCGCCGCCGGCCACGGCCAGGAACCGGCGCCGGCCCGGTGACCCGGTGGCTTGCCGGCCCGTGTCGGCCAGGCCCGTGTCGGCCAGCCCCGTCTCCGGGTTCTGCTCCGGGGCGGGCTCCGGCGGCCGGATGGCGCGCGTGAGCTCCGGCAGCGCCAGTGCCGCGGCGGCCACGCCGGCCAGCGTGGGCACCACGTCCACCAGGCCGGCCCCCGGCAGGCGCAGCGCGGCCGTCACGCCTAGGCCTGCGAAGGCCACCAGCCCGGCCATCCCGCAGCCGATCTTGCGCACGGCCAGCACGCCGAGCAGCGCGGCGAATCCGGCCAGCATGACCAGGATGCCCGCGATCAGGGCTTCCTTGTCGTGCGAGCCGAAGTGCACGATCGCGAAATCCTTGACCGGGATCGGCGTCAGGTTGATCGCCGTCTCGCCGACCGCGATGACCGGGGCACTGTCCGGGCCGATCAGCGCGGCCGCGAGCTCGGCCACGCCCAGCGCCACGGCGGCGGCGAGAATCCCCGCCAGTGCCGCCGCCGCGAGCCGGGCGATCGCGCCGATTACGGAATGCGATGGCTTATGCCCGTCCTGTGTCCTGATCACGGCGGCCATTCGGAGCTGGGCCAGAACCGGATTGGCGGCACCGATATTTATGCAGGTCCCGGCCGTTCAGAGCAATCCGGCGGCGGTCCTGTCTCGAATGCCAGGCATGAGACGGACGGAGATACGCCCGCTTCCGCCGGATCCCGGAGCCGCCGAGGACACCGGGCAGGACCCGGACCTGGCTGGTCTGCTGGCCCGCGTGGCCTGCGGGGACCATCAGGCGTTCGAGCAGGTCTACGGGGAGCTGGCCGGACCGGTGTACGGGGTGGTCCGGCAGGTGCTGCGCGATCCGGCCCAGTCCGAGGAGATTGCCCAGGAGGTGCTGCTGGAGATCTGGCGCACCGCCTCCCGGTTCGACCCGGCCCGGGGCAGTGCGGCGGCCTGGTCGCTGACCATCGCCCACCGCCGCGCGGTGGACCGGGTCCGGTCCGAGAACGCCGGCTCACGCCGCGAGCTGAAGGCCGCGCCTGACCTGTCCGGAGCGGACGAGGACGTGGTCGAGGTGGTCGCGGCCCGGCTGGACCAGCAGCGGGTCCGCCGCTGCCTGGGTAGCCTGACCGACCTGCAGCGCGAGTCAATCAACCTCGCCTACTACGGCGGATACAGCTATCCGGAGGTCGCGCAGCTGCTCGGGGTGGCTCTGGGCACGGTGAAGACGCGAATCAGGGACGGGATGATCAGGATGCGCGACTGCCTGGGGGTGGAATGGTGAAGAGCATGCATGGCGACCTGCACGTGCTCACCGGCAGCTACGCCCTCGACGCGCTGGCCGGCCCGGAGCGGGATGCCTTCGAGCGTCATCTGCAGCACTGCGCTTCCTGCGACGCGGAGGTTCGCGGGCTGCGCGAGGCCGCGGCCCGGCTGGCCATGGCCCGCGCCGTCGAACCGCCGGACCTGATGCGGCAGCGGGTGCTGGCCGCCACCTACCGTACCCGGCAGCTCCCGCCCGCCCTTGATGACCGGCTGAGCCGCCGGGCCTGGTTGGTCCGGCTGGTGCGTCCGGCCGGCCGCCGGACCGCCCCGGCCCGGCACCGGCACCTGCCGCGTGCCATCGCCGCCGGCGTGGCCGCAGCCGCGGCCGCGGCCATCGCCTTCGGCGTGGTCAGCCAGGTCACGGCGCCGCCCCGGCCGCCCGCCGCGATCAGCAGCGTGCTCGGGGCCCGGGACGCCCAGACCGAGACCATGCGCACGGCCGACGGCGGCACCGTCACCGTGACGGTCTCCTGGGACCAGCGCGAAGCCGTGGTCACCACCGCGGGCCTGTCGTCGCTGCCGTCCGCCCGGGTTTACCAGCTGTGGGTGATGAGCCCGGCCGGGACCAGCCCGGTCCAGGCGCGTTCGGCCGGCCTGCTGCGTTCCGGGCCGGTGCTGGCCTCGGCCATCCGCCCCGGCGACCGGATCGGCATCACCGTCGAGCCCGCCGGCGGCACCGCCCAGCCCACCACTAAACCAGTCGTGACCATGACCCTGCCCGTCTAGGGTGGACCGGGTGAGCAGCCTCGTTGTCCACCCGGTGCTGCGCAGCAAGGCCGAGGCGGCCGGGGCGACGGGCTGGCTCCGTGACCTGCCCGGGATCATCGCCGGGCTCGAGCAGGACTGGTCGATCACGGTCGGCCGGCCCTTCGACAGCTCGACCGAGGCGTTCGTGGCCGAGGCGACGCTGGCCGACGGCACGCCCGCCGTGCTCAAGCTGAGCATCCCGCGGCCCGGCGACCACGCCAGGCACGAGATCACCGTGCTCAGGCTGACTCGGCCGCCCGTGCTCGGCCCGCGCCGTCGAGTACGCGCTGACCTGCGCCGAGCAGCGGGTCGCGGCCCACGACGACCGGACGGGCTGCTGGCCGAGGCCGAGTACGACCTGGGCATCATCATGCGCGAGGACCCGGTGGAACTGCTGCACGGCGACCCGCGCGAGCGGTCCCGGTGGCTGGCCTGGCGCTGCGGCCTGGACGAGACCGCGATCTGGGCCTGGGGCGCCGTCGAGCGGGTCTCGACCGGCCTGCTCTGTACCAGGATCGGGCTGCAGCCGGTCGGCGCCGAGATGCTCGCCGCCGCCGACCAGGTGGCTGTGCTCCCGGCCGGCTAGCCCGGCTGCCTGGCCCCAGGGCCGGCCAATCCGAGTGGTGGAACGTGGACGTGGTCGGCGTGCGCAGAACCGGTGATCTCGCCCGCCAGCAGGTAGAACATCTCGTCCTCGCCGTCGTGCACGTGGCGGTGCACCGACAGCCCGGCCGGGTAGACGCACTCCATCACGCCGAGCTGGCCCAGCGTCTGCTCACCCGACGCCTTGATCACCACGGCGGACCCGTGGAAGCCGTAGGCCAGGCCCTGGCCCGGCCCCAGTATGAACCCTGGCATGACCGATCACCCCGGGGATCATCGTACCGGTAGAGCGTCGGCCGTTATATCGTCTTGCGGTATAGCGGATTGCGTTGTAGTGTGAGGCGACATATGAACGGGACGGGTCACGGGAGGACGACATGGGAGACAGGCTGGATCGCTGGGCCGATCCGCCGCTGCTGGTGCTGGCCAGCCTGGCCGCCGAGCCGAAGCACGGCTACGCCATCACGCAGGATGTGGCGCAGACCATGGGCGTCCGGCTCAGCGCCGGCACTCTCTACGCCGTGATCGCCCGCCTGGAAGCCAAGGGGCTGATCGAGCCGCTGGAATCCGATGACCGCCGCCGGCCCTACCGCATCACGGCTGCCGGGCCGGCGCGCTGGCCGAGCAGTCGGCGCGGATGAGCCAGGTGGCCTCGCTGGCCACCGAGCGGCTGCGCGCCTGGGCCACGGCATGACCGGCCCCGCGCCCAGCGCGACGCTCCCAGCCCGGATGGTGCTGGCCCTGTACCCGCCGTCCTGGCGGGCCCGCTACGGCGACGAGGTCCGGGCCCTGCTCGACGAATCCGGCGGCGGCACGCGGGCCGTGGCCAGCCTGGCCTGGCAGGCCCTGCCCACCTGGATCTGGCCGCCGTCGCACCTGCACGACCGGCCCACCCGGATGCGGACCAGCCTGGCCACCGGCCTGATGTCCTGGTCGTTCCTGGCCGGCCTGGGCCTGGTCTTCGTGCAGCTCACCCAGTTGCAGGGCTACCGCCCGGCCGGTCATCCGGTCATCGGCTGGTGCTATGCCGTCTTCGACGCGGCCCTGGCCGTCTCGGTCCTGGCCGCCGGCCTCGGCGGCCTGCCGCTGTGGCTGCTCATGCTGCGCCGCGCCCGCCGTGACCGGAGCGTGCCCGACCTGGCCTTCCTGCTGGCCCCGGTGGTTGTCCCGGCCGCCTACCTGGCTGCGGTGCGGGTCACCGTCCGGTTCGTCGGGGGCCCGGGCGGGGTCAGCCCGTGGTGGTTCCTGGCCGTCACCGTGGCCGGGTTCGGCGCTGCCGGCCTGGCCGCCGCCGGGCCGAGCCTGGCCCTGCGCCGGCTCCAGCCCCGCGGGCCAGCGCTGCGCCTGGCCGCGACGGCGGGCGGCATCGCGGCCGCGGCCATGCTGGCGGCCAGCGCCGCCGTCATCGTCGCCGTGGCCGGCCTGTGCCTGTGGGCCCCCGGCTTCGCCGGCTACCACCACGCCACCTGGCCCGGGATCTTCCTGGCCCTGGTGGCGGTCGCCGCGTCGGTCACCGCGGTCAGCGCGGCCCGGGGCGCGCGCGCCGCGCTCGCCTAGGGTGTGGCTCTGACCGTTACCGACGCCGCGGTGCGCGCCGCGCTCGCCGTCGCCGCAGGCTTCGGCCTCATCAGTACCGACCCCGAAATACTGGCCGACGGCGCGAACGTCGTCATCCATCTGAGCCCCGCGCCGGTGGTGGCCAAGGTGGCGGCCAGCACGCCCGCGGTCCGGCCGGACAGCGCGGCCTGGCTGCAGCGCGAACTCGACGTCACCGCCTTCCTGTCCGTCCGCGGCGCCCCGGTCATGCCGCCCAGCCCGGAAATCCCCGCTACCACCCATTCCGGCCACGGGCACGTGATGTCCTTCTGGCGCTACCAACCGCCGGCCAACCCGGGCGGCCCGCCGCCGCGCGCGGACGAACAGGCCATCGGGTCGATGCTGCGCGACCTGCACGCGGTGCTGCGCGGCTACCCCGGCCCGCTGCCCGTGCTGGCACCGCTGCAGGACATCCCCGCCTACCTGGCCCGCCCGCAGACCCGGCTGGACGCCGGGCAGAAGTCGGCGCTGGCCGCCGCCTACGCCCGGCTGACCGCGGAACTGGACCCGGCCGCCCCGGCACAGCCGCTGCACGGCGACGCCAGCGCCGGCAACCTCATGGCCACCGATCAGGGCTGGCTCTGGCACGACTTCGAGGACACCTGCTCCGGGCCGGTGGCCTGGGACCTGGCCGCCTCCACCGCCAGCCGGTACCAGGACGGCCCGTGCGTCCTGGCCGCCTACCGAGACCCGGTGGACCCAGGCCAGCTGGCCGTCTGCGAGCAGCTGCGGCGGCTGCACCTGACCGCCTGGTACTGCCTGTACGCCGAGCGGCTGCCCGGACTGGAGCCGCGGGCCGCCGAGCTCGTGGCCGGCTGGCCGCCCGCCGAGGCAGCTCCGACCTCCCGGTGAACCCGCCGCCTGGTTAGGACGTACCCCGTCCGGACGGCCATCGAGACCGGCCTGGCCGGACGGCCGGTCCCGGTCGAGCAGGCCAGCCCGCGGCTGCGCCTGGGCCGTACGATGCTGACCCAGCTGGCCGAGCCCTTCACCTCGATGAGGACGCGATGACCACCATCCAGACCACCCGCCAGGCCGGCCAGAACCGGGATCGCGGCCTCATGTGGCTGCTCTACCTGGCTGACGCCGGGCTGCTCGTCGCCTCCGGGCTGATTCACTTGCACCTGTGGGACATCGCCTACCGGCACGTCAAGACGCTGGACGTGCTGTTCCTGGTGCAGGTGGTGCTGTGCCTGCTGGCCGCGGTGACGTTGCTGGTCACCCGGCACGTGCTGATCGTGGCGGGCGCGGCGGCGCTGATGGCCGGGACCATGGTCGGCTTCGTGCTGGCCCGGACGGTCGGCATCTTCGGCTTCCGCCTCACGTTCTCCTCCGGGCTGGCCTACACGGTGCTGGTGGTCGAGGCGGCCGCCCTCGTCATGCTCGTCCTGACCGCCTGGCTGCAGCTGAGGCAGCGCGGCCTGAGGTAGACCCCGGCCGGATCGGGGCGGGCCCCGGTTCGGACATCATTCGTCCATTTTTTTTCCCGGAACTTAACTGAACTATCTCGCGACGCACCGCGTACCTCTGTCGGGACACGCGGTGAGCGATCGGCACCAGCTGAACTCAACGGCCATTCGGTACGTGATTCCAAATGGGAGATCACGAGCACGGAAAACGGGAGAATTCGAATGCGAAAGATAGTAGGTGCCGCCGGCCTGGCGGCCCTGGCCATAGCCCTGTCGGCCTGCGCGAGCTCGAACAGCTCACCGGCTGCCAGCGGGTCCACCGCCCCCCCGGCCAGCACCGGGGCCGGCGCCGGTGCGAGCTCCGGCTCCTCGAGCGCGAGCACGGTGGGGAGCACGACCATCAGCGGCACCCAGGTCCTGACCAGCGCCAGCGGCATGACGCTGTACTGGTTCGTGCCTGACACCCCGACCACCTCGAAGTGCACCGGCTCCTGCGCCACCTTCTGGCCGCCGGTGAAGGGCCCGGTGACCGCCGGATCCGGCATCAGCGGCACGCTCGGCACCATCACCAGGCCGGACGGCAGCACTCAGGCCACCTATGACGGGCACCCGCTCTACACCTTCTCCGGGGACACCGCCGCCGGCCAGGCCAAGGGCAACGGTCTGAATGCATCCGGCGGGCTCTGGTACGAGATGGAAGTCTCCGGGGCCACCCCGGCGGCAGTGCCTGCAGGCGGCGCCACCAGCACGGCCAGCAGCGGTGGCGGCGGTTACGGCTACTGATTCGCGCTCCCCGACCCCGGCGCGCGATACCCCATGACGCGGCGGGGCCTGGCCGGCACCAGGCCCCGCCGGCCCAGGCCCTGCCGTCCTGCTCTCGCGGGCGGATGCCCCGGCCGTTACCTCCCACGGGATGTGGTGCTCCTCGGCCCGGCGGGCCGGTAGCCTGCCCCCACGGAATCGGCGCTCCAGATGGGGGATAATCGCGCGAATGAGTGAGGACAGGCCGGAGCCGACGCAGGCCATCGGCCAGGCGGCCCTCGCGGCCGGCTGGTCGCACCGGCATCGTGACGTATCCGGGGGCTGGCTGCGGCCGACCGTGTTCGGCGCGGTGGACGGGCTGGTGACCAACGCCTCGCTGATCGCCGGGTTGGGCGGCGGCGGGGTGTCCTCGCACACGGTGATCCTGACCGGCACCGCCGCCCTGGTGGCCGGGGCGTTCTCGATGGGTACCGGCGAGTACATCTCGGTGACCAACCAGAACGAACTGGTACACGCCGAGGTAGCCACCGAACGCACCATGCACGCCCGGTTCCCGGCCGCCGAGCAGGACGAACTGGCCGAGACGTTCCGCGGCTACGGGGCCGACGCCGAGACCGCGGCCCGGATGGCCGAGGCGGTGTCACGGGACCCGGACACCGCGCTGCGCGTGCACACCCGCGAGGAACTGGGCGTCGATCCGTTCGAGCTGCCCTCGGCCATCGTCGCGGGCCTGTCGTCCCTGGTGGCCTTCTCGGCCGGCGCGCTCATCCCGCTGCTGCCGTACCTGTTCGGCCTGTCCGTACTGGCCGCCGCCCTGGGCATCACCGGCGTGGCGCTGCTGATCGGCGGCATGGTGGTAGGCCGGCTCACCGGTCGCCCGCTGGTCCGCTCCGGCCTGCGCCAGCTGGCCCTGGGAGCCGTCGCCGTCGCCGTGACCTACGCCGTCGGCAGCCTCATCGGCAGCGGTCACGTAGCCAGGTAACTCGCCCGGCGGGTCGGCCATGGCTCTTAGGACATGAAACCCGGGTTCCAGCACCCGATGTAGTCTGCCTGCGAAGTGCCGCGGGTTCATGTACGGCGTCATGATGGCTGGCCGTAAAGATCCGTCCAGGGTAGCTGCGCAGGAGAATCTTGTCCCTGCTTGCGTTGCGCTGCGGCTGGCAGTCATCAGTGAAGCCGGTCGCGCTGAACGAGGCCGAATGCGGTGTCGGTGGCGTACGTGCCCAGCGAGCCGATGAGTGGAGGTCGCGGAGGATGCTGGGGCCTGCGCAGCTCGGCCAGGCGAGCCGGGCATGTCGGCAGGAGGCCCGCCGCTCGTCCGTGCCCAGGACTGGGATCGACTGAATGGCGACGGTTCGTCCGGGAGAACAGTTCAGGCCGTCGCGGTCACGGCGTTGATGATGACCGCGTACACCCCGTGCCAGGCGACCGAACCGAACCCGGCCGCCTCGACCAGCCTGCCCGCGCGCCGCTTGGTGCGCGCCTTCCCCGACCGACTGAGGATCAGCGTCGGAACGAGCCAGGACGAGAACTGATCAACCAGGACCAGGTGACCGCCGGGCACCAGGACCCGGTGGCACTCCCTGAGCCCGGCCAGCTGGTCGGACCAGTGGTCGAAGGAGGTCGCGCTCACCACCAGGTCGAAGGAGCCGTCCCGGTAGGGCAGCTGCTCAGCCACGCTAGCCGAGAACTTCAGCCGCTCATCGCCCGCCGGAGCGCCCGCGCGCGCCCGCAGCGCCCGGAGCAACCGAAGCCGCCGCCACCTTGATCATGCCCGGGGCCGGGTCGACGCCGGCCAGCTCGGCCGCCTCGGGGCAGCGGCTGGCCAGCAGCCGCAGCAGGTAGCCGGTCCCGCAGCCGACGTCAAGGATCCGCGCAGGCGGCAGCGCGACGGCCAGCGCCACCTCGACGGTCCGGGCAGCGATCTCGTGGTGGAGCCGCCCGAGCCATCCCTGCTCGTATCCTGCGGAGCGTTCGTCGAACGCGTCCACATCCCGGTACCTAGACACGACGCTCAGTCTGCCAGGCGCCCCGCGACTGACGGTGAATCCTCAAGGTAGGCAATCGCGCGCCCAATCTAGGCAATCGCGCGCCCAAAGCCAGGCATTTTCCCCGATTCGGCAGCTCAGGCGCTCGCCTACGGTCAAGGCTAAGGAAAACGACCGGAATGGAGCCCGCTAATGCCGCTTTTCATGGATGTTCACGAGATCTCCGGTGGCGTGACGATGGAGGACGTCGCCAAAGCCCACCTGGCCGACCTGCAGACGCAGGGGGCGCACGACGTCAACTACCTCAGGTACTGGGTTGACGAGGGCAGCGGGCGGGTGTTCTGCCTGGTCGAGGCGCCCTCCGCGCAGGCCGCCGCCGATGTCCACGCCGAGGCCCACGGCCTGGTCGCCGACCAGATCTACCCGGTCCAGGAAGGGTCCTAGGCCAGGCTGAGGGCACGACCGGAGCAGCCCGGCCCTGAGCGGCAACTGCTCGAACACCGGGTACCTCCCCAACGGTCCCGCTCCGGTGTGCGGCGGCGGCGAGGGGTTCTATATCACCGGCGAGTTCTTCGTCGGGCCGCTCATCGCCCTGACCGGCTGGCCCAGCTGCGCGATGCGGGCGCGATCACCGAGGCCGGGTTCGAGCGGGAGAAGGCCAAGCTGCTCGACCAGATCTAGAGCCGCGCCCGAAGACGTTCGCCCAGCCAATCCGGCCCGCATCCACGCCAGCTCGGCACGTGCCCTCGCGGGACCGGCTTGATGCGCATCTGAGCCGGATACAACCGGCCTATATGCACATTGATCCGGTTGTCCAGCTGGCTTCACGGCTGGAATTCCGGGGCGAACGTTGCGGCTGGGGCGCTAAATCACCCCAGGGACCCTTGTTCGGCCACTGGAATTAGGACACCATTGCACGGCCCGGCGGGGCCTGGCACCACCTGGCCGACGGCGCGCCGCGGGATGAGATCGCGGCCGCGGCCGCGCTGCTCGACGCCGCCCAGGACCTGACACGGCCCGGCGACCGGGCCGCCTACGACACGCTGCGCGCGGCGGTCGCGGAGTTCGACGGCGGCGACGGCCTGCCGCAGGCGCTGGTCCACCCCCGCTTCGTGCTGGCCAACGCGATCGCCTCACCCGAGGACCGGCTGGTCATGGTCGACTGGCCCGGTGCCGGGACCGGGCCACGGCGGTGGCCGCTCGCCTTCCTGCTGTACACCGCGGGTGCCCGCCGCGCCGAGCCGGTCCGTTCCGTGGTCAATGGCTACCGGGCCGCCTGGTGGGCCGGGCAGCGCCCCGCATCAGCCGCGGCGGACTCGTCATGGAACGCCTGCCCGCACCCGGGGGCCGGGCAGGACTTGAGGCGCAGCCAGGTGCCGGCCGCCGCCGAGTCGGCGATGGCCACGGCGAACGCCGCCACGATGCCCGGATAGCTGGACCGGGCCGCGCTGGCCAGCCGGACCGTGCTATCCGGATCGACGATGACCACCAGGCGGCCTTCGGCCAGGGCCTTGGTCAGCCGGGCTGTGGCCTCGGCGTCCTCGCGGCCGCCAGCGTGGGCCGCGAGGACATCCCGGACCGACTCGCGCAGCCGGAGCAGGGCGGCATGTTCGGAGTTGCTCAGGCCGCCCTCGGCGGCCAGCAGGCCGGCGGTCCGCAGCCACGCGGCGGCCTCCTCCCGGATGCTCAGCAGGTCGGTTTCCGGGTCAGCGCTCAGCGTGTTGGCCAGCGACTGCACCAGGTGCAGCAGGCCGGGGGCAGGATCGGGCATCACAGAATGCTAGCGAGTCCTGGCGCAGAGAAGTCCTCCTCGAAGGTCACGTCACCGGTCACCCCGACCTGGTAGGCCGCCCATGGCAAAATCGGACAGGTGCAGATCGGGATCCTTGGATCATTCGAGGTTCGCACGGACGACGGCGTCCTGGCCGACGTGCCGGGCGCCCGGCTGCGCGCGCTGCTGATCGCCCTGGCGCTCGAACCATCCCGCGCCGTCCCGAAGGCGACGCTCGTCGACTGGATCTGGGGCGAGCACCCGCCCTCCGACGCGGTGAATGCCTTGCAGCGCCTGGTTTCCCGGCTGCGGAAGGCGCTGCCGGAAGGGTCGGTCGAGGGGCAAGCCGACGGCTACCTGTTGCGGGTCGAACCCGACGCGGTCGATGCGGTGCGGTTCGAACGCCTCGTCGGCCAGGCCCGCCATGACGAGGACCCGCGGCGGGTGCGGCTGCTGCGCGAGGCCGTCGCCTTGTGGCGTGGCGCGGCCATGCAGGGCGTCGGCTTGCCGGATAGTGAGGCGTTCGACGCGGCGGTCACCCGGCTCGAGGGGCTGCGCCTGACGGCCATGGAGGACCGGTTCGATGCCGAGGTCAGCCTCGGCCACGGCGCGGAGCTGGTCACGGAGCTGACCGACTTGGTGGCCGCGCATCCGGTGCGGGAACGGCTGGTCGCTGCGCTGATGCGGGCCCTGGTCGCGTCCGGTCGCGACGCCGAGGCGCTGCTGGTGTACCAGCGCACGCGAGAAGCCCTGGCCGGCGCGCTGGGCGTCGACCCCTCACCGGAGCTGTCCGCATTGCACGTCGCGCTGCTGCGGGGCGAGCTGGGACGGCGGAAGGAGGACCGGAAGACCAACGTGCGTGCCGAGCTGACCAGCTTCGTCGGCCGGGACGCTGACGTCGCGGCGGTCGGCGAGCTCATCGCCGAACACCGGCTCACCACCTTGATCGGGCCGGGCGGCTCAGGCAAGACCAGGCTGGCCACGGAGACCGCGCGCACGCTGCTCGGCGACCTGCCGGACGGGGCCTGGCTGGTGGAACTGGCGTCAATCGGCGCGGACGGTGACGTAGCGCAATCGACGCTCGCCGCGCTCGGGCTCCGGGATGCGCTGCTCGGGGGCACGCCGAACGCGGAACCGGTGGACCGGCTCATCGCCTCGATCCGCGAGCGCGACATGCTCCTGATCCTGGACAACTGCGAGCACGTCGTCGAGTCGGCGGCGGCGTTCGCCCACCGGGTACTGGGGGAGTGCCAGCGGTTGCGGATTCTCGCGACGAGCAGGGAACCGCTCGGCATCACCGGTGAGGCGCTGTGGCGGGTCGTGCCGTTGGCGCTGCCCGCGGCGGACGCCGGCCCGGGCGAGATCGAGTCCTCCCAGGCCGTTCAGCTGCTGCAGGACCGGGCCGGCGCGGTGCGCAAGGACCTGGCCGCCCGGTGCCAACTAGATGGCCGCACGCTGTCGAACCTGGCGCGCGTCTGCCGGGCGCTCGACGGGATACCGCTGGCCATCGAACTCGCCGCGGCCAGGTTGCGCACCATGTCCCTCGACCAGCTGGCCAACCGTCTTGACGACCGGTTCCGCCTGCTGACCGGCGGCAGCCGTACCGCGCTGCCGCACCACCGGACGTTGCGCGCGGTAGTCGACTGGAGCTGGGAGCTGCTCACCGACGCGGAACGGATGGTCCTGCGCAGGCTCGCGGTGTTCTCCGGCGGGGCGAGCCTGGAAGCGGCCGAGCAGGTCTGCGGCGGCGGTCCGGTCGAGCCGGGGGAAGTGCTCGAATTGCTGACCGCGCTGACCGAGAAATCGCTGCTGCTGCTCACTGAGGGCGACAGCGCACCGCGCTACCGGATGCTCGGCACGATCCAGGAATACGCCCGGGACCGGCTCGCGGAGACGGGGGAATCGGATCTGGCGCGCCTTGCGCATCTCGCCTACTTCACCGAACTCACCGAGACCGCGGACCCGCACCTGCGCCGCGCCGAGCAGCTGGAGTGGCTGGCCGCGCTCGAGGCCGAGCACGACAACATCGGTTCCGCCATGCGCGGTGCGATCGCGGCCGGTGAGGCGTACGGGGCGATGCGGCTCGCGGCGGGCGCCGGCTGGTATTGGTGGCTCGGCGGGCACAAGGCTGAGGGCATGGAGCTGACCACCGCGGCCGCCAGCGCGCCCGGCGAGGTGAGCGACGAGATCCGGGCCACGGTGTACGCGCTGGTCGTGATGTTCATGACCGACGGTCCGGCTGACCAGTATCAGGCGGTGGAGTGGATCCACCAGGCCTACCGGTTCAACCAGCGCGGTCACCCCGGCCACCCGGCGCTGGCGTTCGTCGCCCCGCTGGAACGCATGTTGCAGGCGCCGCAGGCGTTCCTGCCCGCGTGGGAACCGCTGCTCACCGACGGCGACCCGTGGGTACGCGCGCTGGCCCGGCTGCAGCTCGGCAAGATGCGGATCATGCTCGGCCAGGGCGGGCGGGATGCGGACGCGTACCTCGAGCTGGCGCTGGCCGAGTTCCGGGCGCTCGGCGAGCGGTGGGGGATCCAGTTCGCGCTGCGGGAGCTGGCGGATCGAATCGCCACGCGCGGCGAGTTCGCCGCTGCGGGCGAGCACTACGCACAGGCGATTGCGGTGGTCACCGAGATCGGTGTCAGCGAAGATGTGGTCCAGATGTGGTCGCGGCGGGCTCAGCTGTACTGGCTGCTGGGTGAGGCGGAGTCGAGCAGGGCGGCCATGGCCGAGGCCCAGCGCTACGCGGACCGGATCGCGTGGCCGTATGCGCTGGCCGAGCTGGCCCTGGCCAAGGCGGAACTGGCTCGCTGGAGCGGCGACACCGAACAGGCCTACCGGCAACTCGACGTCGCGACCGCCATGCTGGACCCGGAGCGAGCCAACATCCGGGCGGTCACGCACGACCTGCTCGGTTACCTCGCCGGCCGCCTCGACGAGGCCCGCGAGCACCGCGTCCTGGCCGTCCGAGCCGCGTCGGAGGCGGGGCATGCGCCCCTGATCGCGCGGGTCCTGGTCGGGGTGGCGGACCTGGCGCTGCGTGGCGAACGGCCCGAGCAGGCCGCGCGGCTGCTCGCGGCGAGTGCGAGCGTGCGCGGACTGCCGGACCGGTCGCAGCCGGACGTGGCCCGGATCGAGCAGGCCGCGCGGCGTTGCCTCGGTGACGCGCGGTTCACCGAGGCAACGCAGGAGGGGGCGCAGGCGAGCTGGCCCGAGCTGGCCGAAGCTACGCTCGCCTGCTGAACGTGGCCCGTGACCATACGTACCCGGCGAGCGCGATCCCGGCGCACCAGGCCAGAGCGGCGGCCACGTAGCCGCCGGACGGGTGGCCGGCCAGCAGTCCGCGCACCGATTCGATAATCGGCGTGAAGGGCTGGTACTCCGCAAACTGCCTGACTCCCGGTCCCATCTTGTCGGCCGGCACGATCGCGCTGCTCAGGAACGGCAGCAGGATCAGCGGCACGACGCCGAGGCCCGCAGACTCCGGGGTTTTCGCAGCCATTCCCAGCGCGACCGTGAACCAGGCGGCCGCGAAAGCTGTCGCCACGATGATGCCGATCGCGCCGAACCATTCGCCCGCGGTCGCAGACGACCGGAACCCCAGCGCGAAGGCCATTGCGATGATGGCCGCGATGGCCACCGAACTGCCCGCCACGGTGGCCGCGACGTGACCGTTCAGGACGGCGCCACGGGAGACATTCATCACCTTGAACCGGTTGATGATGCCCTTGGTCATGTCGGAGTTCACCGACACCGCGGTGCCCGACAACCCGTAGGTGATGGCCAGCAGGATCAGGCCCGGGGTGGCGTATTCGATGTAGCGTTCGCCGACACTGAACGCGTTGCCGAGCACGTACACGAACATCAGCATGATCACGACCGGCATCAAGGCCCCGTTGAATATCGTGACCGGATTCCGGAGGATGTGCTTGAAGTTGCGGCGCAGCATGATCCGCGAATCGGTCCACGATGCTGAAATGGCGTTCATGATTTGGTCTCCTCCGTGCTCGCGTGGCCGGTCAGGGCCAGGAAAACGTCATCGAGGTCCGGCGTGTGCACGGAGAACTCCTCGACGTCGATCGAATGCTCATCGAGCCGGCTCAGCAAAGCCCGCAACGATTTCCCGCCGGCATCGCTGGGCACCCGCAGGCTCAGCGCCGCCTCATCCGCGGTGGACCCGTCCAGGGCTCGCGCCGCCGCGTACAGCGCCGCGACGTCGGCAAACCGGAGCCGGACGTGGCTCCCCGGAACCCGGCGCTTGAGTTCGCCGGCAGTGCCCTCGGCCACCAGATGGCCCTGGTCGAGCACCGCGATCCGGTCGGCGAGCTGATCGGCTTCCTCGAGGTACTGGGTGGTGAGGAAGATGGTGGTGCCCTCGGCCACGAGTTCGCGGACGATCTCCCACATCGTGCGACGGCTGCGCGGATCCAGTCCCGTCGTCGGCTCGTCCAGGAAAATGATCTGCGGCCTGGTGACCAGCGTCATCGCCAAGTCCAGCTTCCGGCGCATGCCGCCGGAATAGGTCGACGCCAGCTTCTGCGCCGACTCCGCCAGGTCGAACCGGGCCAGCAGCGAGCTGACCACCCGCGTGCCCTCGTCGGCCCGCAGATGGTGCAGATCCGCCATCAACCGCAAGTTCTCTTCCCCGGTGAGCAGATCGTCCACCGCCGCGAACTGGCCGGTGACCCCGATTACCGCACGCACCGCCTTGGTCTCGGCCGCCACGTCATGCCCGGCCACCCGGACCGTCCCGCCGTCGGCCTTAATCAACGTGGTCAGCACGTTCACCGTCGTCGTCTTACCCGCCCCATTCGGGCCGAGCAGCGAAAAGACCGTGCCCGCGGGAACATCCAGATCGATGCCATCGAGCACGATCTTGTCCCCATATGACTTCCGCAGTCCGCTGACTGCAATCGCTGAAGTTCTCATACGGCCACTATCGGCACCGCCCCTGACACGCCCCTGTCACGCCCCTGTCATGAGCGCTGACACGGCCTCCGGCTTCGTTGCGCCAGGTCAGGGCGGCGCGCAGCCTGCTCGTGGTTCGCCTGCAACCCATCAGCACCGTTCGGCGTCTGTAGGGCATGGACCCATGCTGAACGGCTGCCGGGAGGAATCATGCGCAAGCGGCTGGTCACTGGTCTGGGTATCGCTGCGTCGCTGGTGCTGGCGGCGGGCTGTGCCAGTTCGGCATCGCAGGCGGGTGCATCGTCCTCGACTCCGGCGCAACTGCCCCAGCTGACGCTGCAGCCAGCATCCGGGCCGGCCGGCACCTACGTCACGATCAGCGGTCAGCTCAGCCCCGAGCAGGTGCGCGCGGACCAGACCTACTTCCGGCACCCCGCTTATTTCAGCCTGATCACCGACGTCCTGGCCAGCTGCAGCAAAGACCCGTCCGACTGCTCGGCCGGGCCGGCCGGCCTGACGGGCTGTGAACTGATCGTCAGCCCGGTACATCCCGTCATCAGCCTGGATGCGGCCACCGGCCGGGTGAGCGGCTCGTTCACCGTGGGCGGCGAGGGGACATGTTTCCAGGACCGGCCCACCGCGCAGCCCCAGGCGGCGCTGCCGGGACGGTATGACCTGGCCATCGGCGCCCACGCCACCAGCTGGGCGCTCTTCACCGTGACCGGCCGCCCGGCCGAGGTTCACGTCGCTTCGTGCCCCGTCCCGGCCGGCGAATACACCGGCACGCCGTACTCGCCGCGACCGGCGCCGGGCCTGCTGAGCCTCCCGCCGTCTTTGCCGCTGCCCGGGACCGCGCAGGTCTTCGGGACCGAGTTCCTGCCCGGTTCGGCCGCATATCTGCTAGCTCCGGAATCCGCCACCTGCCAGGGCTACCTGGCCAGCGCGGACGGCGGCGAGATCATGACGGCTACCTCGGTCTCGGATCGTTCCGAGATCGTACGAATGATCATCCGCCCCGGCGGGGCCGGGCCGAGCACCGATCTGGCCTGCCCGTACATTCCGGCCGTCCTGGCGGCAGATAAGGTCTTCCGCCAGGACCACGTCTTCTGCGGTCATCCCGCGGCGGACGTGATCCGGCGGATTCCGACCCACACGGCGGGCCTGTTCGCGGCGGCCGTGTTCGTTCCGGCCCACGTGCAGGACCCCAATATCCAGGGTTCAGGCGCCGGCCCCGGCCCGACGATGGCGCTCTTCACGGCCGAAGTCGGCCAAGGCGCCGCCAATGGCCAGATGATCGCGTGCACGCTCGCGCCCGGTCAGGAAGGCATCTGCGCCGCGAGCCTGACGTTCTTCCTGACCACCCAGGCTCAGGTCCGCACCCGGATCAGCGCCGCGAACCTGAGCGGGATGGCGGCCGCCCTGTCGTCGTTCCTGGCTGAACCGGGCTGACCCGCGCCCGCGATGGGCAGACACGCGTCAGCCCGTGGTCCAGGGCCGGAGTTTCTCGGGATTACGCATGGCCCAGATGTGCTTGATCCGGTCGCCTGCGATCTCGAACGCGAACACCGTCACGGTGACGCCGTCCTGCTGAGCGATGAGGCCGGGCTGGCCGTTGACGGTGCGTTCCAGGAGCGTCATGTTGCTGAGTGACCGGTGGGCGATCTCGGCCCAGGCGCGCGCGATCTGCTCGCCGCCTTCGATGGGGCGCACAAAGGTAACGGCGAGGCCGCCGCCGTCGGCGATCGCCGTGGCGCCGGGGTCGAGCAGGCCGATCAGGGCGTCGATGTCCTTGGCTTCCCAGGCCTGCTTGAACGCCCTGATGATGCCGGCCCGCTGGGCGGCCGGGGTCGCGGGCGGCTGCGCTGCGCGGGCGACACGCCGGCGGGTCAGGCGATTCTTGTAAAACTGATATCAGTATGATAGGAGTTAATCAGCGGTCAAGCCCTAATTCTGGAGATGGTTCAGGTGACGGAAACAGAGCTGGAGGGCGTCAGGCAGCCGGTTACCGACGCACCCGCGCGGTACCTGCCCGGCGTGCTGATGCTGCTGGTTGGCATCGGGGTGATCATCGTCGGGATCGTGGTGGCCGTGGCAGGTTCTCATCTGACCGGCGCCGCGCAGGGCCTGCTGATCCTGCTCACCGTGATCCTGGAGATCTGCGGCGGGGCGATACTGGGCGGCCTGACCCCGGTCAGCCCGGGGCACGCGCGGGTCATCCAGCTGTTCGGCCGGTATCTCGGGACGATCCGCGACGCCGGCCTGCAGTGGGTGAACCCGCTCACCAAGCGGATCGTGATCTCCACCAGGATCCGCAACCAGGAGTCAGCCCAGCTCAAGGTCAACGACGCCGACGGCAACCCGATCGAGATCGCGGCCGTGGTCGTCTGGCAGGTCAGGGACACCGCACACGCGACCTACTCGGTGGATGAGGTGACGAAGTTCGTCACGATCCAGATGGAGACCGCGGTCCGGCACATCGCGTCCAGCTACCCGTACGACAGCCGCGGCGAGGACCGGCTGTCGTTGCGGGACAACGCCGACGAGATCAACCAGCAGCTCTCGACCGAGCTGACCAAGCGGGTCGAGCTGGCCGGCGTGCACATCATCGAGACCCGGCTGACCAGGCTCTCCTACGCTCCCGAGATCGCCCAGACCATGCTGCGCCAGCAGCAGGCCAGCGCGGTCATCGGCGCGCGGGCGCGGATCGTCGAAGGCGCGGTCGGCATGGTCCGCATCGCCCTGCAGCGCCTGGAGGAGGAGGGCGTCGTCCAGCTCGACGAGGAGCGCAAGGCCGCGATGGTCTCCAACCTGCTCGTGGTGCTGTGCAGTGAGCAAGCGACTCAGCAGGTCGTGAATACCGGCTCCCTGTACCAGTAATGGCCGACCGCAAGAGCATCCTGCTCCGCCTCGATCCCGCCGTGCACGACGCGCTGGCCCGGTGGGCCAGCGACGAGCTGCGCAGCACCAACGCCCAGATCGAGTTCCTGCTGCGACGGGCGCTGACCGAGGCGGGACGGCTTCCAGGCCGGGTCAGGCCGATGCGCGGCCCCGGCCGGCCTCGCAGCCAGGAAGCCGAGGAACCGGGCGACCAGTGAGAACCGGTTCATGGTCAGGCCCGGTTCATGATCAGGATTTGTGGCGGGTGGCCTGCTTCTCACCGGCTGCGGGCGGTGATGTCCCCGACGGTGGTGGTGGCGTGGATGTTCAAGCCGGGGGTGCCGTCGGCGTTCTTGAGCGCGTTGCGGATCCGGCCCACCGTGGTACCTGCGTCGAGGCTGGCTGAGACTCCGGCCGCGGCGCCGACGGTGATGTTGCCGGTCTCGGTGCGCAGCACGACCGTCCCGTGGCTGGCTTCGGTGACCTGGATGTCTCCCCTGACGGTACGGATCTCCGCGTCGCCGGCCAGGCGGCCGGCCGTGATGTCGCCGTCGACGACGGTCAGGCGGGCGGTGGCGGCCTCCTCAACCTGGACCGTGGCTTGGGAGCTGTCGAACGTGACGTCGCCGAGCTGTCCCGCGGTGGTGAACTGCGCGCTGGCTGCCTTGGCCTCGACCCGGGATCCGGCGGGCAGCTGGACTGCCACCTCGACGGCTCCGGAGCTGCCGAAGATCCGGTTGCCGGCCGGGGCCGTGATCCGCAGGATGCCGTCGCTGTATCCGGCCGTGATCTGCTCGGCCAGCTTCACGTCGCGGCCTTTGGCGGGGTCCGCGGGCCGGATCTCGACGGTGGTGCCGGCCCGGCCGGCGGCGATGAACTGGATGCGTCCGGCGGGGATGTCGAGGACGGCGGTAATCGGGCCAGGGGTGGTGAACGTCTGCATCGTGCTCTCCTGTGCTGGCTGGCAGGGGACTGAACTTGTCATGTCCCCACCATCTCGGCCGGCCCTGTCACGGCCCCGCCACGCCGCTGACACGACCACTGACACAGCAGGCACTGACACAGCAGGCACTGACACAGCAGGCCGGCCGGATAAGGCGTCATGCGTCGCGGGATTTCAGGACGAGGGCGCCGAGCAGGAGGGCGCCGGCGGCCCACAGGGCGACGACGCCGAGGCCCTGCCACGGGGTGAGCGGCAGGGCCTTCACCCCGGTCGTGGCCTGGGCGTCCAGGCCGGCGGGCAGCGGGCCGATCTGGTCCAGGTGCCGGGCCAGGGGCGGGTTGGAGATGACGTCCGCGGCGATCGGGAACAGGTACAGCACGCCGAGCACCAGGCCGATGGCGGCCGCGGAGTCGCGTACCACGGCGGCGAGCCCCAGGCTGAGCAGGGCGATGAGCGTCAGGTACAGGACCGCACCGACGGCGGCCCGCAAGTCCGTGGCCGAGGTGAGGGATGCGTATCCGTGCGCGGGGGTGAAGCCGTGGCCGGGCAGGATCAGCCGCCCGGCCAGCGCGGCGCCTGCGACCGCGAGCGCTGAGGCGGTGAGCACCGGGGCGGTGAGCACCGCGGCCTTGGCGCAGAACCAGGTCAGCCGCCGGGGCATCGCGGCCAGCGACAGCTTGATCATCCCGGTGCTGTACTCGTTGCCGATGGCCAGCACGCCGGCGACGGCGGCTACCGCCTGGGCCGGGTAGATCCCGGTGAAGCTGACCGTGGCGGGGTCGATCGCGCACGTGGCTGACCGGCAGTGGGCCGCGCTGGCCGCCGCCACCCCGGCGGCGACGGTCAGCGTGACGACCCCGGCCAGCAGCCAGGCCGGGCCGGGCACGGTGCGGAACTTGGTCCACTCTGCTTGCAGGGCCGCAGCGGCGGCGTGCAGGGCGTGGCCCGGCAGATAACGCGGCGCAGCGACCCGGGCGGTGAGGCTCATGCGTCTGTGCGGCGCAGCAGGTAATAGGCCAGCGCCAGCGCGGCGGCCGCCCACGCGCACTCCACCGCCAGCCCCGCCCACGGCACGAGCGGGTAGTACCCGTTAACCAGGGGGTAGACGGCGATGAGCTGATGGAACTGGGGAACCGCCTGCTGTACGGACAAGGCGGCGGCCGGGGTGACCTGCAGCGGCCAGCCTCCTCCCCCTCCCGGGCCGCTGCCTTGCGGCTGCGACCCGGACAGCGGGCCGAAGGCGAACAGATACGGGACGATGATCACCACGATCACGATCGCGACCGCCGGCGCGCTGCGCCGCACGATGGTGCCGATCGCGAGCGCGAGCACCGCGGCCACGGCGAGCAGCGCCCCGGTGCCGGCGACCATCCGTGCCTCGGTGAGCAGCGAAACCGGCCAGGCCAGGGGACCGGCCCGGCGCAGCAGGGGCAGCCCGACGGCGATCGCGAGGGAGGCGGCGACCAGCCCGGCGACGAAACCGACCGCGCCGATCGCGACGGCCTTGGCGGCCAGCAGCCGGCCACGGCGGGGCGCGGCGGCCAGCGAGACCCAGATCAGCCCGCTCCGGTACTCGGCGGTGATGAACATCGCGGCCACCACGATCAGCGGGATCATCCCGAAGAACGTCCCGGCCAGCGCCCGCTGCAGGGATTGACCACTTCCGCCGTACGCGTTCCCGGCGGCGGGGCCGATGTCGCCGAAACTGGCTACGGTGAGCGTGCCGGCGCTCTGCCGGAGCGTGCCGGGCGCTGGCACGCCGAAGTTCGGGCCGCCTACGTCGGTTCCCGTCCATCCGGTCGCAGGCCAGGACAGCCCGATGTTCCGGAAGACGCCCGTAGCCTGGGTACAGAAGCCGGAGTCGTAGGTACAGAAGTTGGAGTCGTAATAGGAGCCGGCGGCGAAGAGCCCGGCTTGCACGGTGGAGGTCAGCCCCGGCAGGGTCGCGGTGCCGACCAGCGTCCAGTGCGCGCCGTCGGCGGAGTCATACCCCGTGACCGTGCCGCCGTGGCGGACCAGCCGCAGCCAGCGCGGCGCGGACGCCGACACCGTGCCCGCCAGGCCGGGCGTGTCGTTGACGTAGTCCCATTGCATCCGCACGCCGTGGGACCCGGTGACCATCATCGCCGCGTACGCCGAGCCCTGGGACGTGTTCTCCTTGATGACGATCCCGGCCTTGGACCACGGCTCCAGGCCGGGCCCCAGCTGGGGCGCGCCGTTGCTGGCCTGGCCGACTGCGACCCGGCCGGTCAGCGATGTCATCTGCGCGGTGATCGTGCCGCTGCCGCTGACCGGCTGGTGCGCGAAGTAGAACGCGTCCAGGACCGGCACACCGCCAGGCCCGGTCGGCTGCACCGGGCAGACGGCTGGCCCGCTGGACGCGACGCACGAGCTGCTGACGTCGCTGGCGACGAAGACGAAGGCGGTGATCGCCGCGATCGTGACGAGCACTGCGATCACCCAGCCGCGCACGGTGCGGAACTTGGTCCACTCGGCGCGCACCAGGCGCCAGAAGCTCTCCCGCTCCGGGGTCAACCGGGAGCGGTGCGGCGCCACGGCCCCTGTCGTCATGACGTCACCTCCGCCCGGTACTCGACGCTCTGGCTGGTTAGTTCCAGGTAGGCCTGTTCGAGGGTGGCCCGGTGGGCGCTGACCTCGCTGAAGGGGATGGCGTGGCCGGTGAGGATAGCCACGACTCGTTCGGCAGAGAGATCTGAGATCTTGAGCACGCCGGAACCGGTGGCGGTGACCTCAGCCCCGGCGCTGGTGAGCACGGTCATCGCGTCGGCCGGTGCCGTAGTGCGCAGCATGATGCGGTGGCCGGAGGCGGCCGCGATGAGGTCGGCGACGGAGGTGTCGGCGATCACCTTGCCGCGGCCCACGACGATGAGGTGGCCGGCGCCCCCCTCGGTGAGCAGAGCCTGCAGTTCGCTCATCAGGTGGCTGGAGACCAGCACCGCGCGGCCCTGCGCCGCCAGCGAGCGCAGGAAGCCCTTCATCCAGACGATGCCCTCGGGGTCCATGCCGTTGAATGGCTCGTCGAAGATCAGCACCGCCGGGTCACCCAGCAGCGCGGCGGCGATGCCGAGCCGCTGCCGCATGCCCAGGGAGTACCCGCCGGCCTTGCGGCGGGCGGCGGACTCCAGACCGGACAGCGCGATCATCTCATCGACCCGGCCAGCCGCCAGGCCCTGGGAGCGGGCCAGCCACAGCAGGTGGTTGCGCCCGCTGCGGCCAGGCTGCAGCGCGCCCGCGTCCAGCAGCGACCCGACGTGGCCCAGGGGGTTCTTCAGCGAGTGGTACGGGCGGCCGCCGATGGTGGCGGTGCCCGCGTCGGGGGCGTCCAGGCCGACCACGACGCGTATGGTGGTCGATTTGCCCGCGCCGTTTGGTCCGACGAAGCCGGTCACCTGGCCGGGATGGACCGTGAACGTCATCCCGTCCAGCGCCTGCACCGGGCCGAACCGCTTGCGCAGTCCGTCAATCTCGATACTCGCGTTCATAGGGAGAAGATGCCGCAGGCCGGGGACGTGCCGCGTCTGGCCGCAGACCCATCTGCACGGTGCCGCGGTCTGCCCGCGGGCGTACGCCCGCGGGCAGATGACCTGGCACCGCACGGCGGCTACGATCGCGGTGAGCGTGACCCGGCGGGCAGGAGGCGCCCATGATTGAGTGGGGAGCCGTGGTGTTTGGCTGCGCCCTGCTGGCTTCCGCCGTCGTGCTGCGCCGCTGGCCGCTGGCGGCGCTGGCCGTGATGCTGGGCGGATCGGCGGTCAACATGGTGCTGCAGCCGAGCTCGCGGACATTCGCGCTGATCGTGGTCATCTGCGCAACGGGCCTTGAGCTCTGCTACATAGCGGCGACACGCAGTCGCAAAGTGTCGGTGATTGGTGCCGTGATGGCCGCCGCCGGGGTGCTGACTCCGCTGCTGACCATGCCTTCTGCGGCATCGCTCCGGGATGGCAGCGTGGGGTCGGGTGGCCCCCCCGTTGTCGCGATCGCCGTACCCCTGTTCACGATCATTGCCTGGCTCATCGGGCACTCAATCCGGCAGGCACAGGCCAGGGCCGAGCTGGTGCGCGTGCAGGCGAGCGCGCAGGCCGCGATGGCGGAGCGGCTGCGGATCGCCCGCGACATGCACGACATCGTGGCGCACAGCATCGGCGTCATCGCGATCCAGGCGGGCGCGGGGCGCCGGGTTTTCGACGCCAGCCCCGGCGAGGCGCGCGACGCCCTGGCCGCCATCGAGGCCACCAGCCGGGAGACGCTGTCCGGGCTGCGGCGGATGGTGACCGGGCTGCGGCACGCCGACCCGGAATCCGGGCCGGGCCAGGCGGCGCCGGACCAGGCGGCGCCGGACCAGGCGGCGCCCGGCCAGGCGCCCGGCCTGGCCGGCCTCGAGCGGCTGGCCGCCACGACCCGGGACGCGGGCGTGCGGGTCGACGTTGAGTGGCACGGCAGCCGGGAGCCGCTGCCCGCCGACATCGACCTGGCCGCGTTCCGCATCATCCAGGAGGCGGTCACCAACGTGGTCCGCCACGCCGGCACCGACCGGTGCCAGGTCGCGATCAGCCGGCCGGACGGGGAGCTGTCGATCGAGGTCACCGACAGCGGGCGGGGCGCCCCGGCCAGCAAGCTCAGCCCGTCCGGGACCGGCTACGGGATCACCGGCATGCGCGAGCGCGCCGCGCTGCTCGGCGGCGACCTATCGGCCGGACCGCGCCCCGGCGGCGGCTTCCGCGTCGCCGCCCGGCTGCCACTGCCCGCGCCGGGCCGATGACCATCCACGTCATCCTGGCCGACGACCAGCCGCTGGTCCGCGCGGGCCTGCGCATGCTGATCACGCAGACACCCGACATCGACGTGGCCGGCGAGGCCGCCACCGGCGCCGAGGCGGTCCAGCTCTGCAGGGACACCGGCGCCGACGTGGTGGTCATGGACATCCGCATGCCGGGCATGGACGGCATCGAGGCCACCCAGCTGATCACCGCCGGTGACACGCACGCTCGGGTGCTTGTGCTCACCACCTTCGACGACGATGACTACGTCTACGGTGCCCTGCGGGCCGGGGCGAGCGGGTTCCTGGTCAAGGACATGGCCCTGGATGACATCCTGGCCGCCGTCCGCGTGGTCGCCGCCGGCGACGCCGTGATCGCGCCGGGCGTCACCCGCCGCCTGATCGGGCGGTTCACTAGCCAGCCCCACTCGGGCCGCAAGCCCCTGGAGCTCACCGGGATCACCGAACGCGAGCGTGAGGTACTCAGGCTGGTGGGCCTCGGCATGTCCAATGCCGAGATCGCCGCCGCTCTGTACATCAGCCTGGGCACCGCCAAGACCCACGTGGCCCGGCTGCTGGCCAAGCTCGGCGCCAGGGACCGGGTGCAGCTCGTCATCACCGCTTACCAGGCAGGCCTGGTCGACACCTAAGGCGGCCCAACAACCTCGCGCGTCGCGGCAGGGCAAACGTCCGGCTCGCCAGGCTGGCGCCCCGGTCAGTAGGGCTGGACGTGGACGATGTGCACGGGCTCGGTATCCGGGCCGACGCGGACGAAGGTGTGCTCGGACCAGTTCCAGTACTGTCCGGTGACCAGGTCGTGCGCCACGAACTGATCGTGCCAGCCGAAGCCGAGTTCCGGCATGGTCAGGTGAATCCAGGTGTCGCGGGTGTCCACCGGATCCAGGTTCGCCACGACCACGATGACGTCGTCGCGGTCGTAGATCCGGCGGGCCTTGGAGAACACCAGCACGTTCTCGTCGTCCGCGTAGTGGAAGCGGAGATTGCGCAGCCAGTGCAGGGCAGGATGGGCCCGGCGGATCTCATTCACCACGGTCAGGTACGGCGCGAGGGACTGGCCCTCATGCTGCCCGCCTGGCTCGTAATCCTCCCACCGGCGGTTCTTGTACTCGTATTTCTCGTTGTCGATCTGCTCCTCGGCGCCCGGGCGGGCCACGTGCTCGCCCAGTTCGTATCCGGCGTAGATGCCGTAGCTGGGCACCAGGGTGGCGGCCAGGGCGGCGCGCATCTTCCATGCGGCCGGCCCGCCGCGCTGCATGAAGGGCGTCAGGATGTCGTGCGTCGTCGGCCAGAAGTTGGGGCGCATGTACGCCGCCGCCGGCCCGGCCAGCTCCGTCAGGTACTCCTGGATCTCCGGCTTGGTATGCCGCCACGCGTAGTAGGTGTAGGACTGCTGAAAACCGGCCTTGGCCAGGTTGTGCATCATCGGCGGCCGGGTGAACGCCTCGGCCAGCCAGATGACCTCCGGGTAGTCGCCGGCGACATCGCCGATCAGCCATGCCCAGAACTCCACGGGCTTGGTGTGCGGGTTGTCGACGCGGAAGATCCGCACCCCGTGATCGATCCAGACCTGCACCACCCGGCGGAGTTCGGCGTACAGGCCCTCCGGGTCGTTGTCGAAGTTGAGCGGGTAGATGTCCTGGTACTTCTTCGGCGGGTTCTCGGCGTAGGCGATCGACCCGTCGGCGCGGGTGGTAAACCACTCCGGATGCGCAGCCACCCAGGGATGGTCCGGTGCGCAGCTGAAGGCCAGATCCAGTGCCACCTCCAGGCCGAGGTCGCCCGCCCGGGCCACGAAGGCGTCGAAGTCGTCAAAAGTGCCCAGGTCCGGGTGAATGGCGTCGTGGCCGCCCGCCGCCGAACCGATCGCGTACGGCGAACCGGGATCCAGCTCACCGCATTGCAGGGCGTTGTTCTGGCCCTTGCGGTTGACCTGGCCGATCGGGTGGATCGGCGTCAGGTAGATGACGTCGAAGCCCATGGCGGCTACCGCAGGCAGGCGCTGGGCCGCGGTGGCGAACGTCCCGCTCCTCCACCGGCCGGTGGCCTCGTCGAGGACGGCTCCCTCGGAGCGCACGAAGAACTCGTACCACGCCCCGTACAGCGCCCGCTCGCGCTCCACCAGCCACGGGTAGTCATCGCTCGCCGTGACCAGCTCCCGCAGCGGCCGCTGGGCAAGCTCGCGGCGGACCCCGGACGAGACGCCTGCCGCCAGGCGCTCCTGCGGCGCGGATCGCGTGTCCCGCAGGCCGTCGATGGCATCCTTGAGCCTGCTCTCCTGCTCCGCGGTGCGCTCGACCGCGGCCACCGCCCGCTCCAGCACCCGGGCGCCCTCTTCGAGCATCAGGTCGACGTCGACGTTCGCGCCGATCTTGATCACGGCATCGTGGTGCCAGGTTCCGTACGGGTCCGACCAGCCCTCCACCCGGTACCACCAGTGCCCGGCCCGGTCCGCGCTGATGGTGGCCGACCAGCTGTCCAGGCCCGCGTTCACCCTGACCATCGGCTGGTGATGCTCCCGGCCAGCCGGATCGGTAACGACCACCGTCGCGTTGACCGCGTCATGACCCTCGCGGAACACCGTGGCCGTGACGGCGAACTCCTCGTCCACCACGGATTTGGCCGGGCGCGCCCCGCCATCCACAACAGGACTGACGTCAGTGACCGGAACACGGCCGATTCGTCCCGCCGTTCCGAAGCGCCTCATACGAACAGATCGTAGGCGCGCACGACCCGCGGCGACCAGCTAAGACCAATCCGCCCCGGCACGCCCGGCCCGCTCGGACTGGGTCCGAACTCGCGAGTGAGCATGGAGCCAGCAGCGGGCAGATCGGACCCATAAAAATGACCTGGAGGAATGAAACCCCAGGTCAGACCGGGTGCGCCGCCAGGGACTCGAACCCCGAACCCGCAGATTAAGAGTCTGCTGCTCTGCCAGTTGAGCTAGCGGCGCGTCGGAACGCTGTGATCGTAGCAGCATTCGGCGGGGCGTGGCCAATCGCCGGACCCGGCCCGGTTGTGCGGCTCTTGGGATGTTCGGAAGAAAAGAATGAAGAGCACCTATAGTCCGAACGGGCCGTGGTAGCTCTTACATGGCAGCTTCCTGTGCTCGCTGGGCCGTCGCGCCGTGGTGTAGGTCGAACCGCGGGCGGAGCGAGGACGTAAACCCGGTACGACCAGTGGGGGTACATGGCGGTGACGCAGGCGTGACCGAGAGTAACGTGGCGCGGCCGTCCGTGACCGAGGCGGCCCAGGCTCCGGCCGTTACCAGCCAGGCAGGAAGAGGCGGAAGCCGGCTGGCGTGGCTGGATGTGCTGCGGGGCATTGCCGCCCTGGCCGTGGTCTTCGACCATTTCGGCGGCTTCATCCCGGCCCGGATACAGAACCCGGTCTACGCGTGGATCAACCCGGGCAACTACGGGGTCTTCGTCTTCTTCATCATCAGCGGGTACATCGTGCCCGCCTCGCTGGAGCGCAAGGGCAGCGTCCGGACGTTCTGGGTGAGCCGCCTGTTCCGGCTGTACCCGCTGTACCTGTTCGCGATCGGGTTCGCGATGCTGCTGTGGGCGATTCACGTCGGCGACCTGCGCGGCGAGGACGCCGACCCGGCGACCTCGGTCCTGTCGCAGCTGCTGATGATGTCCAACGTGCTGG
The DNA here is from genome assembly GCA_963767565.1 of uncultured Actinomycetes bacterium. Classification (GTDB taxonomy): domain Bacteria; phylum Actinomycetota; class Actinomycetes; order Streptosporangiales; family Streptosporangiaceae; genus Palsa-504. Next base: position 187,570 of record CAVYEG010000002.1, read on the forward strand.
GCGGGACCAACCTGCCCAACGTGGTCTGGTCGCTGTCCTACGAGATGATCTTCTACCTGCTGCTCACCGCCCTGTTCATGGCCCGGATCCACCGGCCGAGCAGCCGGTATGCGCTGGCCTTCGGCATTGCCGCGCTCGCGATCGGCGGCATCCTGCCGCGCTCCTACCTCATCGACAACTTGTCCACGCCGCGCCTGATCGCGTTCGCGGCTGACCTGGCCGTGCTGGCCGGGCTGGCCTTCGCCGTGGCCATGCGCGGCATGTCGCGCCTGGTAGGAGCGATCCTGGCGGCGATGGTCGGCCTGACGCTGCTCGCCTTCAACGGCGCCTGGCTCTGGCCCTGGCAGGCCCTGTCGATCCTGAGCCTGATGTTCACCGGCACCATGCTGTACCGGGCCGACCGCGGCGATTACCCGTGGCGCAAGGCCATTCCCATCGCGATCGGCGTGCTGGGCCTGATCATCGTGGCCGGCCTGTGGCACAGCCACGAGATCACCCAGTCCCGCTCGACCGAAGCCCTGTGGGAACGCCAGTGGATCTTCACGCTGCTGCTGGCCGGAGCCTCGTTCGGCGTCGGGCTGGCCTTCCGGCACGTCAGGTGGCCCCGGTTCCTGACCTGGCTGGGCCTGATCAGCTACTCGGTGTACCTGCTGCACCCGCAGCTCATCACCATCTGGTACCACTACCGCTGGCTGCGGCGGAATTCGTTCTGGCATCAGATCGCGCTGGACGCGACGTTCATGGCCATCCTGATCGTGTTCTCTTCCCTGACCTACCTGCTGGTGGAGCGGCCCGCGCAGCAGGCCGGCCGCTGGCTGGCCCGCCGGCTTGACGCCCGGTTCGGCCCTGACCGCCTGCCGGAGCGCAAACCCCCGGCCAGGGAACCCGCGCTGGCCGCCAGTCCCCGCGCCACCGAGTTATCCGGCTGCTTGCGGCATGCTGGTGTCATGGCTTCCGTGTCCAGTCCGCGCTCCAGCCCGCTCCCGCCCCCGCGCGAGCCGGGCGCGCCCTACCGTGTCTGCCTGGTCTGCCTGGGGAACATCTGCCGGTCTCCGATGGCCGAGACGGTGCTGCGCGCGGCGCTGGCCGAGGCCGGCCTCGACGGCGCGGTCAGGGTGGACAGCGCGGGCACCGGCGACTGGCACGTCGGCGCGCCGATGCACCCGCCGGCCCGGGCGGCCCTGGCCCGGCGTGGCTACGACGGCTCGGCCCACCGGGCCCGGCAGGTCGAGCCGTCCTGGCTGGCCGGACGCGACCTGGTGCTGGCCATGGACGCCCGCAATCTCGCCGCCCTGCGCCGAATGGCCGGGCCGGCCGGCCATGACCGGATCCGGCTGTTCGGCGAGGTCGGCGGGCTTGACGGAGCGGCAGCGGGCGCTGAGATCCCCGATCCCTACGGCGGGGACGACGCCGGCTTCGATCACGTGCTCGACCTGCTCGGCGCCGCCGCTCCGGTCGTGGCCGCCCGCCTGACCCAGCTACTCGAGCCCGATCGCCCCGGCACCCAGGCGTGAGCCCGTCCGGTGCCGCAGCGGGCCGGATGGCGCGACTGACCGGCCTGGCCGTCCGCGATGCGCGCGTGGCCGGCTCGCAGCACGGCTACCAGCACCTGATGCTCACGCTGGCCGGCGGCCGCCGCGCGTTCGCCAAGGCCGTCGGCGGCGAACCTGCTCCGGACGTCGCGGCCGCCTTCGCGGCCGAAGCGAACGGCCTGCGCTGGCTGGCCGAGGCGGGGGCCGTGCCGGTGCCCGAGGTACTGGCCGTCACCCCGGCCGCGCTGGTCATCTCGATGGTCATCCCCGGCCGGGCCACGGCGGCGGCCGCCTTTGATTTCGGAACGGACCTGGCCCGGCTGCACGCAGCCGGCGCGGACGGTTTCGGCGCACCGTGGCCGGGGTTCATCGCCAGCCTGCCGCTGGATAACGCGGCGGGCCCGCAGGACTGGCCCGACTGGTACGCCCAGCGCAGGCTGCTGCCGTTCCTGAGCCGGGCCGTGGACACCGGAGCGCTGCGAGCAGAGGATGCGCGGCTGGTCGAGGCGGTCATCGACCGGATCGGCTCGCTGGCCGGGCCGGCCGAGCCGCCGAGCCGGATCCACGGCGACTGCTGGGCCGGCAACGTGCTGTGGTCCGGCGGACGCGGCTGGCTCATCGACCCGGCCGCCCACGGCGGTCACCGGGAGACCGACCTGGCCATGCTGGACCTGTTCGGCGCGCCGCACGTGGACCGGATCCTGGCCGGCTACAACGACACCGTGCCGCTGGCGGCCGGCTGGCGATCCCGGATCCCGCTGCACCAGCTGCATCCGCTACTCGTGCACGCGTGCCTGTTCGGCGCGTCCTACGCCGAAGGCGTCCGTTCCGCCGCCCGCGCCGCGCTTGCCCTCTAGCCCGATGGCCCGCCAGCCGGCAACTATCTCGTCCTCATTCTGGCCTGCTGCGCGTCCTGGCCTGCTGCGCGTCGGCCCGCTCTACCTGGCGATGCGGCTGGCCCGCTCCAGCCCGGCGACCTGCTCAGCCATAACAGCGCCGCCAGCCAGGACGGGCAGCACTAAGACCCGGTGCGACGGCCCGGTCCGCTGCCCGTCGAGTCCGGCCTCATCGTCCGGCTCGGCCTGATTCTCCGGCCCGGACTCGCCGTCACGTGGAGCGGCCTCGTCAGCCGGCCCAGCCTCGCTGTCCGGCTCATCGGCCAGCTCCGGCTGGTCCGCGTCGTCGTCCACCTCGTCGCCGTCCTGCGCCTCGGGGGCGAGCGGGAGGCTGATCCGGAACGTCGCGCCCTGGCCCTCGGTGGTGCGGACCGACGCCAGGCCGCCCTGGACGGCGACCAGCGCGGCCACGATGGCCAGGCCGAGTCCGCTGCCCCCGGTGGTACGCGTCCTGGCCTGGTCAGCGCGGTAGAACCGCTCGAACACCCGCCGGGCCTGCTCCTGGGACATGCCAGGCCCGTGGTCGGCCACGTCCAGGATCACGGCCGGGGTCGGGTCGCTCACCCGGGGGTCGATGACGCCGGAACTGATCGACACCTCGATCGGAGTGCCGTCCGGGGTGTGGGTGAGCGCATTGCTCATCAGGTTCCCGATGACCTGCCGCAGCCGGGCCTCGTCCCCGATGACCAGGAACGCGGCTCCGGGCTGGACGGACAGGTCGATGGTCCGGCTCGGGGCGAGCAGCCGCGCGTCGCCCACCGCGTCGGCGGCCAGCGACAGCAGGTCCACGGGCTGCCGGGCCAGCGGCCGCTGCTGGTCGAGCCGGGCTAGCAGCAGCAGGTCCTCCACCAGCAGGCCCATCCGGGCCGCCTCCTTCTCAACCCGCCGCATGATCCGGTCCAGCTCGTCGGGCGTGAGCCCGGTCGCCGTCGTGACGGCGCCCGAACCGGCCGCAGGCTCATCCCGGTCCCAGTGCCGTACCAGGCCGCCGCGCTGCCGGTAGTACTCGGCGAAGCCGCGGATCGCGGTCAGCGGCGTGCGCAGCTCATGGCTGGCGTCCGCGATGAACCGGCGCATCCGCTCCGCCGACTCGCGCGCCGCCTCCTCGGATTGCTCCCGGTCGTGGAACGCCGACTCGATCTGGCTCAGCATGATGTTCAGCGACCGGCCCAGCCGCCCGATCTCGGTCTCCGGGTCCCGTTCCGGGACGCGCCGGTTCAGGTGCCCGGCCGCGATCTCGCCCGCGGTTTCCTCGATCTCCACCAGCGGCCGCAGGTTGGCCCGCACCACGCCGACCGCCGCCATGCCCAGGATGCACACGATGATGAAGCCGATGACCAGCTCGGCGAGGGCCAGCCGCCCGATCACCGCGTTGGTGTTGCCGAGATCGACCCCGACCACCAGCGTGCCCTGCTCTTGCGCACCGCTGCTATCGGTGAACGTAATGGGCGAGGCGACGATCCGCCATGTGTCGCCACCGGACTGAGCCGGAACTGTCAGCAGCTTGCCCTTGTTCGCGTCGGCCCAGATCACGCTGGTAGGCACCCTGGGGACCGACTCTACTTGCTGGAACCCGCCGTTGGAGCTGGCCATGCTGAGCGGGCTTCCCGGTTGCTGCACCCCCCAGATGAAGATGGTCTGGTGTACCGGGCTGACCGTTCCGACCGTGAAACTGCCGAGGCCATTGTCTACGAAGTTGAAGACCTGCTCCAGCTGGGTGTCGTCCTGCGAGATCAGGTAGGACCGGAGCAGCATGACGCTGCTGACGCTGACGGCCACCAGCCCGACCGCCACCAGCGCGAGCAGCGCCGTGATCAGCTTGCCCCGCAGGGACATGCGGTCGTTCAGGTCGCTCAGCGCCCGCCAGGGTCGCATCCGCCTCCGGCGCGCCCCGCTGCCTGCTCCCAGTGCTGCCATACCAGGTCGGCCCGCCTAGGACGAGGGGAGCCGCAGCACGTATCCCACGCCGCGCAGGGTGTGGATCAGCCGGGGTTCCTTGGTGTCGACCTTGCGGCGCAGCACCGAGACGTACGACTCGACGATGCCGGTGTCGCCGCGGAAGTCGTAGTCCCAGACGTGATCCAGGATCTGCATCTTCGACAGCACCCGGTTCGCGTTGCTCATGAAGTACCGCAGCAGCTTGAACTCGGTAGGGGAGAGCTGGATCTGCTCCCCGCCCCGCCACACCTCGTGGCTCTCCTCGTCCAGTTCGAGATCGGCGAAGGTGAGCCGGGGCGTCGGCTCCACGCCGTCACCTCGGGTGCGGCGCAGCACGGCCCGGATCCTGGCGATGACCTCTTCCAGGCTGAACGGCTTGGTGACGTAGTCGTCCCCGCCCAGGGTCAGGCCGCGGATCTTGTCCTCGGTGGCATCACGCGCGGTCAGGAAGACGACGGGGATGCGGGCGCCGCCGCCGCGCAGGCGCCTGATCACATCGAACCCGTCCATGTCCGGCAGCATCACATCGAGCACGATGAGGTCGGGACGGTGGCGCTGAGCGGCCTGGACCGCCTCGGTTCCGGCTGCCGCCGTGACGACGTCGAAACCCGCGTAGCGCAGGCTGGCGGCAAGCAACTCGAGGATGTTCGGCTCGTCTTCAACGACGAGCAGCCGGGCATCCGTCCGCTGCCGCGCATCGGTCAGCGTATCCATGCTGTGTATTCTCGCCCCTCACGCTGAAGATAACCTGAATGCCCGCTGGATATGGCCTTCGGTCCCGCAGCTGCTAGCGTGCCTCGCGCCAGTAGGCGATGGCGGCGGGCCGGGACCCGACGCCGAGCTTGGAGTAGATCCGTCTGACGTGGTTCTTCACGGTCTTCTCGGCCAGGAACAGGCGAGCCGCGATCTGCCCGTTGGTCTGCCCGTCCGCGATGAGCGACATGACCTCTGCCTCACGCGCCGACAGCCCCCGTGACTCGTCGCTATCAGCACCGTCGTGCGCTCTTGCGCCGCTTACCCCGTTACCACTCGAGCCTTCGCCGGCCGCCCGGAACCCTGCCCGGACGCCGTTCAGCGCGAAGCCTTCACCCCCGCCCGGTCCTGGATCCGCACGCTCGTCCATGTGACCTCCGGCTGCGGGCAGATGAGCCGCTCCGCAGCGAACCTAGCTAGCACCGTTGATAAGGCATCATTCCCATGAAGGTTCATGCAAATGTATACATAGACCGACATGGGTACCTCGGTTTGGGAAACTCATACCCAACCCGGCCGGGGGCATGCCCCGCCTGGCCGAACGGACCAGGGCGGATACCCGGATCGCGGCGGCTGAACGCGGTCGGCCTGGGCCTGCGTAGGCTCAAGCTCATGACCTCAGCTGAGCCCACCGCGGATCAGTTGCGCCGCGACCCGCTCCCGCTGCGCGGCCGGGCGGCCGTGGTGACCGGGGTCAGCCGGCGCGCGGGCATCGGATACGCCGTGGCCCGCAGGCTGGCCGCGCTGGGTGCCAGCCTGTTCCTGCACCACTACGCGCCGCACGACCGCGACCAGCCCTGGGGCGACGACCCCGGCGGGACCGCGGCGGTGGTCGCCGGCGTCACCGGGACCCTGGCCGGTCCCGACGCCCGCGTGCACGATCTCGAAGTCGACCTGGCCGACCCGGCCGGTCCGGCCCGGCTGATCGGCGCGGCCGCCGGCGCCCTGGGCCATCTGGACATCCTGGTCTGCAACCACGCCCGCAGCGGCGGCGACGGCCCGCTGGCCGCGATCGACGCGGGCATGCTCGACGCGCACTGGGCGGTCAACACCCGCGCCACGATCCTGCTGGCCCAGGCCTTCGCCGCCCAGCATGACGGGCGGCCCGGCGGCCGGATCATCTTCATGACCTCCGGGCAGGACCTCGGCCCGATGACCGACGAGGTGGCCTACGCCACCAGCAAGGGGGCGCTGGCCTCCATCACCCCGACCCTGGCCGATCAGCTGGCCGGCCAGGCCATTACCCTCAATGCCGTCAACCCCGGCCCGGTCGACACCGGCTACGCGCCGCCCGAGGCGCACGAGACCGTCCGCCGTCACTTCCCGCAGCGGCGCTGGGGCACGCCCGACGACCCGGCCCGGCTGATCGCCTGGCTGGTCACCGACGAGGCGGCCTGGATCACCGGCCAGGTCATCAACACCGAGGGCGGCTTCCGCCGCTGGGACTGAAGTCTCGCTCGCTGACATCGCTGGTGCTCCGGCAGATAACGTTCGCCCCGGATTCCAGCTGAGGAGCCAGCCGGGCAACCGGATCAATGTGCATCTGCCGGCTGTAACCGGCTCAGATGCGCATCAAGCCGGTCCGGCGAGGGCACCTGCCGGGCTGGCGAGGGCGCGGGGATCATCCGCGAGCCGAGCGACTGCGTCAAGCATCTCGCCGACCCCGGCGGGGTCATCGCGGAGGAACCCAGCCGCCTGATCGATCGCAAGGGCCTCCCAGATGACCTGGCGGCTCACCCGGCCAGGCCGAGTCGCCGCAGCACCTCGTCGTGCGACACATAGGAGGTCTGCCCGGCGGTGTCCCGGGCGCGCCAGTCTGCCAGCGCTGCTTTGTCTTCGGCGTCCTCCAGCTCCTGCGGGCTGGCGGCCTGCTCCAGGGCCCGCAACCGCAGGAAGTCAGACACCGGGCACTACCACCGCGATCTGCCCGCCGAGATGGATCACCTCATATGGCCCGGTGTCAGGGCCGGTCACCGGTATCCGGTCGGCTGGTTGGGCGGTCATCGTATGGCCTCCTGTACGGGACCTCCGGGCTTTGCTGTCCATCCTGGCACGCCTGTGGGCTCGCATGAGGTCATGGCGCTGCACCTGCGCCGTGGTGTTGCCTGACTCCGTTGGAATCGCAGCGCAGAACCATCCGCTTCTCCGCCGATGTCATCCGCGGTCTCACCGCCGCCGTCCATGGACTTGCCAGTCATCATGGCCAGGCACCGTACCGCACGCCACGGACATTCACGCGCTGCCCGGATAGGCCGTTCCGCCACAGGCACACTCCTGTCAGAGATAACACGCAGCAGCCGGGTCCGCTGCAGGTGCTGTTTCTGTGACCTTCGGCGGTAACTGGCAGGGGAATCTTCGGCGTTATCTGGCCGGTCCACCGCTGTCGATGCCTGAAGTCGTGTGCACCGATGACCGAAGTTGGCTGCACTGGCCTGGCCATCAGCCACGACTGGCCGGAACGCCTGGGTGGCGTGTCAGCGCTGCATCCGACCCAGTCAAGCACGTCCTGGCGTGCGCCTCAGTTTCCGGGAAGTTCGCTAGGAATCAAGGATCCACGCAGGGCCTGGTTCTGCTGACTCACAGCTTCGCGCGTTCTTTTCAGCGCTTCACCACGGCTGGCGGCAGCAGCGCGGGGAGTGGCCGCTGCGCCTGCGGGACGGTGCCGGGGAAAGCCGGATTTCATGGCTTCGGGCCGGTGGTGCGGGGTGTCAGCACTGTTGCCCGGTGCTCAGCAGCACCAGGGCGTTCTGGATGCCCTGCTCGAGGACCGCGTCGGCGAGCTGCCGGTCGGCCAGGGCGCGGGAGAGCTGCAGGGTTCCGGCCATCAAGGCGAAGACGCTGAGCGTCTTGGCGCGTGCGGAGGGCGGGTCGTGCGGCGCCAGGCGGGCGGCGACGTCGTCGATGACGGCCAGCAGGCCGTCGGTGTAGGCCTGCCTGGTGGCGTCGGTGCAGCGGCCGATCTCATCGAGCAGGGCGGCGGACGGGCAGCCGTCGGCAGGGTTGTCGCGGTGCCCGGCCGAAAGGTATTCACGCACGTACTGCTCGGCTCCGGCGCGGCCGGGCGCCACCGCGCTGAGGCTTTCGCGCTGTTCGCGGAGCTGGTCGGCGACCGCGCTGGCGACCAGGTCGTCCTTGGATGGGAAGTGGGCGTAGAAGGCGCCGTTGGTCAGTCCGGCGTCGGCCATGAGCGTGGCGACCCCGGAGCCGTCGATGCCGTCGCGCTTGAGCCAGCGGCCGGCCGTCTCGATGATCCGCTGCCTGGTCGCCTGCTTGTGCTCTGTCCCGTACCGCGCCATACGTTCCTCCGCCCGCCGCAAGAACCACTAGCCGTCTGCCGGTGCTCGCCGGCAATGATAGTACGGGCGTAATCCATTATGCCCGTCCGGTCTCCCGGACGGCAGCCCGGCCGGCGGTGCGGTGCCCTCTGGCCAGTCAGGCCTCCGCCATGAGCGCGGCGATCCCCGGGCCGTGGATGCCGTCTCGCTTGACCCGGCGTCCGGCCGTCTCGATGATCCGCGCCTCGCCGCCCGCTTGCGCCTCTTCCGCTTCCCGTGCCGCACCGGAGGTCCTCTCCTCGAGAAGGACGCTTGCCATCCGTCACCTCTCAGCATATGGTATTACGAACGTAAGTCAATCGAACGTAATTCAATGAGGTCAGGAGTTCATGATGACGACGAACCGGCCGGTGGCGCTCGTGACGGGCGCCTCCTCAGGCATCGGCAAGGCGGCAGCGACCGCGCTCGCCGAAGCGGGTTTCGAGGTGATCGGAACCGGCCGCAACACCGCGCGAGTCACCGCGCCCGCCGGGGTGACCTACCTCGACCTCGACGTGACCAGCGACGAATCGGTCGCCTCCGTGGTCAAGCAGGTGATCGACCGGTTCGGGCGCATCGACGTCCTGGTCAACAACGCCGGCGTCGGCGCCAACGGCGCCGCCGAGGAGTTCTCCGTCGCCCGGACGCAGGACGTCTTCGACATCAACGTCTACGGCATCATGCGGATGACCAAGGCGGTCCTGCCGCACATGCGCGCTCAACGGCGCGGACGCGTCATCAACGTCTCCTCCCTCAGCGGGTTCGTCCCCAGCCCGTTCATGGCCATCTACACCTCGACCAAGCACGCGGTCGAGGGCTACTCCGGGTCGCTGGACCACGAGGTCCGCGAGCACGGCGTCCGGATCCTGCTCGTCGAGCCCGGCCCGATCAACACCCCGTTCGGGGACCACAGCGTGCAGGGCGACACCCCCATGCCGCTCTACGCGCCGGGACGGCGCACCTTCGACGAGGTGCTGGCGAAAAACACCAGCGGCGGCGGCGATCCCGCCGTCGTGGCCAAGGTGATCGTCGCAGCGGCCACCGACCGGAACCCGAAACTGCGGCGCACCGCCGGCTCGACGGCCGCAAGCATCAGCGCGCTCCACCGCATCCTTCCGGCCCGGATCTTCGACCGCATCGTCCGCAGATTCAACCGGATGCCGAACTGACGCTCGCCTTTCGCGTACCCGAACCCGTCCGAAACCGCCTGGGCACGACCAACGTGCTCAACCATGAGGAGTGTCATCGTGGGACCCAGTGCTGCGCTGCGTTAGCTCGTCGTGGTATGAGCCAGGCGGTGGGGTTGTTGAGGGAGAGCCCGCAGGCACAGTGGAGGACTCTTCGGGGCTACCTGCAGGTTGCGGAGCACATCACGGGGCAGCCGGTGTAGCAGGGCGGCGAGCCGCGCCCCGGTCAGCCGAATGAACCAAACTTTTCTCGCCGTGCAGTTGACATTCGAGGACGGTGATCTGATGCCGCAGCGTGAGGATTTCGGCGTCTTTGTCCGCGTTGCTCATCGGCAGCAGCCGCGGCAACGCGAGCGCGTTGGTCACACCGAGCTAGGTCAGTCGAAACAGCGCCATGGTTCATCGTCGCGCAGTGCTCAGCGTAGATCACCGTCGCCTCGGGGCCGAGGCTCGGGATTGCATCGGCAATCGTGTTTCGATGATCAACGTGGCCATGACCACGACGGACGAGGTTTTCAGCACCCGCAGGCGATACCTGCCAACAGCAGCTGAGCAATGAGAGAAGGAACGCGATCATGAATAAGTCACCAGAGGCGCACAACGGCTCGATGACGTCGTGGACCGACGTCCCCACGCGCAGACTCTCCGCGGGCGGAGTGGAGTTCGCCTACCGTCAGCTCGGCCCGGACACGGGGGTGCCGGTGGTCTTCCTCACCCACCTGGCCGCGGTCCTGGACAACTGGGACCCCCGGGTCGTGGACGGCATCGCCGCCCAGCATCGGGTCATCACCTTCGACAACCGAGGTGTCGGTGCCTCCAGCGGGTCCACGCCGAGGACCATCCAGGAGATGGCCAGAGACGCCGTCACCTTCATCCGCGCCCTCGGCTTCGATCAGGTCGACCTGTTCGGGTTCTCCATGGGCGGCATGATCGCCCAGGTGATCGCGCAGGAAGAGCCGCAGCTCGTCCGCAAGATGATCCTCGCCGGAACCGGCCCCGCGGGAGGCGAAGGCATCGACAAGGTGACCCGCATCTCCTACCTGGACACCGCGCGGGGACTGCTCACCCGCCAGGACCCCAAACAGTTCCTCTTCTTCACCCGGACCGCGAACGGGCGCCGGGCCGGGAAGGAGTTCCTGGCCCGGCTGGAGGAACGCGCAAACGACCGCGACAAGGCCATCTCCGTAGGCTCATTCCGCGCCCAGCTCAAGGCGATCCACCGGTGGGGGCAGCAGAAGCCCGCGGACCTCGCGAGCATCCACCAGCCGGTCCTGGCCATCAACGGTGAGAGCGACAAGATGGTGCCCTCCACGAACACCGTCGACCTCGACCGGCGGCTCCCGGACAGCCGGCTCGTCCTTTATCCCGACGCCGGGCACGGCGGGGTGTTCCAGTTCCACGAGGACTTCGTCCAGCGGGCCCTGGAGTTTCTCTGAGAGCTCCCGCGCCGCCGCACACCCCTCGGACGGATGCGCGCCCACCACAGCGCGGCGGACCCGCTTCGCGCGTATGACAGAAGGAGGCGCCGGCGCACCCGGCGGCTCCTTCGCCGATGAACCCGAAGCAGATGACCGGAATGTAACTCATGGTGCAGCCGAAATGACGCAATACTGACGACGCGTCGTCTGCGCGCCGGGCATGCTGGCGGCCCTCTCACCTCCCCGGGCGGCAGGGCCGGATTGTTACGTGATAACTCTTGTTATCAGGCAACGATGGCTATCATGGCGGCATGCCACCTGCACGAGCGCCCCGGCGCCGGCCCGCTTCGTTTCCCGGTTATCTGGCAACTGCGGGCGCGGGGACGGACCGCGCCGCCCGTAACGTGCTGCCGGGCCAGCCGCTGGCCCGCCACGTCGATGACTTCCTCGCCGACCTGGCCAACGCGAACAAGCCGCGGAACACGATCCGCGCCTACCGCGGCGACCTGATCGCCTTCGCGGCCTGCCACGACGGCGACCTCGCCGATCTGACCGCGGCGCCGGTCCGGGCGTTCCTCGGCGAGATCGCCGGGCAGGCCCCATCGACCCGCAAGCGCAAGCGCGCTGCGGTCGCCTCGTTCTGCAGGTGGGCGGTCCGGCACGAGCTGCTGGACGCCAGCCCGATGGACCGCATCGGCGCCATCGCGGTGCCCCGGACGCGGCCCCGCCCGGCGGCCGCGGCCGATATCGCGGCGGTGCTGGATGCGATCTGCTCCCGGCGGCCGCGCAAGGACGTGCCGCTGGGTGTGCTGCGGGACCGGGTGCTGTTCGAGACCGCCTACGTCTGCGGCGCCCGTGCCTCGGAGGTCTGCGGGATCTACGTCGAGGACCTGGACCTGCGCCCGGACGACGAGCACGCCCGCGTGCACGGCAAGGGCGGCACCGTCCGCACCGTGCTGCTGGATGACCGCGGCTACCTCGCGCTGCTCAGGCTGTACCTGGCCCGGTCCGGGTACACCTCGGGCCCGCTGTTCCGGGCCAGCATCAACGGCCGGGGCGGCCCGCTGTCCTACGACGCCGCGCACAGCCGGTGGACGAAGTACTGCGCCGCGGCCGGTACCGGGATCGGCATCCACCAGCTGCGCCACGCGCACGCCACCGAGCTGATCAACAGCGGCGTCTCCATCGAGGTGGTGCGCCGCCGGCTGGGCCACGCCTCCACCGAGACCACCCAGGTCTGCACCCTGCTCGCCGACAAGATCGCCGACACCGAGATCCGCGCCGCCCGCCGGCGGCGCGACCGGGCCGCACGCTGAGACCGCGGGGCTGGTAACGCCTTTCTTACCGTGCAGTCCCGTGACGGCGCGGCGGCCCGGCGAGCGGGATGCTGCCAGTGTGGCGTTCGCGGCAGATAGCGCCGGGGGTTCGCATGCCGGGCTGGCCGCCCTGGCGCGCAGGCCCCGGTCGGACCGGGGAACCCGGCGGATGCCGCCCGAGCTCCAGCTGCTGATTGAGGGCCTGGCGCTGCGCCGGCCGCCGCCCGCGATCGCCACGGTGCACCGGCAGGTGACCCAGGTGGCCCGGGGCCGGGGGTGGCCGGTGCCGGGCTACGCTGCGGTGTATGACGTGGTGACGAGCATCGACCCGGCGATGGCCACCCTCGCGCACGAGGGATCCAAGCGGTACAAGGAGGTGTACGACCTGGTGCACCGCCGCGAGGACGCTCATGAATTCCAAGGCCATCGCAGCGTGGACTCTTTTCCTCGCTGCCATCACTGCCGCGCTCCAGGCCGCGAGCACCTGGTTCAGCTACCAGCAGCTGCAGATCGCGTGCCAGCAGGCACCCTGACGGGCCGGTGCCGGTAAGCGGAGCCGGGTGCGCTCATGCGGCCCGGCTCCGCGTCGGCGGCGACACTGCACACCACAGTGCGGCAGCACCCGCCGCGAGGCTCCATGTGATCGACGTCACACAGGTGTCCTAACAAAAATCCTAACAAGCCGGTTAGAAAAAGGCTTGGATGTCCCATCAAACCCGCAGGTCACCGGCTATAAACGA
>CAVYEG010000003.1:0-209126 GCA_963767565.1 uncultured Actinomycetes bacterium
CAGATGATCTAGGGCACCGTGTGCCCGGCCGACCTGGTCATCGGGACTGCGGCCGTAACCGGCCGGTCGTGCCGTAGACAAGGGACCGGTCGGCGAGCGGGGTGGCGCAGCACATAGCCTCAATCCACGTGCGCCGTGAGGCGCTGACGATTCGAGTGGAGGTGAGAGACCTTCACCGCTGTCCTTGTCGCAGCAGGGCATGTATGGATCGCAGGCGTGCACCTCATCCACGATGACGGTCTTGCCGGCCAGGCCGAACATGCGCAGCACGTTGTACCGGCTCTTCAGGACCGCCATCAGCGCCTGGTCGGTTCTTGGCGGGCGGGACGAGCACAGCTATGCCGCGGGCGGCCTGTGCGGCGGCGAACGCCTGGCCGTTGAAGCCCTTGTCGGCCAGCAGGTCACGGGGCCAGGGCCCGGATTGGAGCAGGTCGTCGGCGACCTGGCGCTCGTTCACCGCGGCGGGCACGATGCTCCAGGCCCGGACGATCCGGGAACCGAGATCAGCCTTGACGGCCAGCCGGAAGCCGTAAAACCATTCCGCGTGCGCGGCGTCGCGGCCGAACCGGGCGGCCAGGTCGTTGCCCGGCCCGGTCCAGCCGTCCGGACCGCGGACCCGGGAGGTGTGCTTGACCGGCAGCGCGGAGGTATCGACCTGCTGGCAGTCATCGTCGGGCCGCCGGGCCGCCAGCATGGCCCGCAGCTGCTCGAACGCGCCCCACAGCCAGCGGATCCGCCGGTTGGCCTCGCTTTGGTGCGGCAGCTTCGGGAACAGGTGCGCCCAGTCCCGGGCCACCTCGGCCAAGAATCCGGCCTCACTGCGCCGGCCCAGCAGATGCCGCACCAGCGCGATGGCCAGCAATTCGGCGTCGGTACAGGCCGGGGCCGGACCCGGCCGGGAGGGGATGGCGATGGCCCGGGCGCTGATCGCGTCATCAACCAGCACATACACGTAGACGAACAGATCCTCGGTTGGCAGCATAGGAGGGGGCCTCTGCAGGACAAGGGACTCGACACCCACTTGTCTCTCGCAGAGGCCACCTCACGTCAAGGCCGCCGAGACCAACCCACATAACGCGCCTAAGAACTCAGGCTTACTTGGAGAGCGGGACAAAGCAGGGAGGCCACGCGGCGAGCGCCACGGGATCCGGTGCCTGGACCGGGCACCTGGTGTGTCGTGCTGGGGTGTACCCCGACCCCGACACACCAGGCAGGGCCAGCCCGAGCCACCGGCGAGCCAGAGCTGCCCCCCAAATTTGTCCCGCTCTCCCTAACATCTGGAGGAAATGATCGCGCGCCGTATCGAGGTCCAGCTCAGAGCCGTCGGAGTTCCGGGTCCCCAGACGAACCGCCCACCGTCAGACCAGCGGCTCGGTGAACGGCGACGTCGAGTCGATCCATCGGTCGAAGACCGCGGAACCGGCGGTGCCGAAACGGTCGCTGCGCACGTCGATGCGGTCCAGATGCCAGTCTGGGCCGTTGCCGGAGTTGTCGCGCTGCACGGTGATCGACTGCAGTGCGCCCAGGTCGTCGCTCTGGATCGTCACCCAGTTCGTGCTGTCGCTCTCCATCCGTTTCACGAGGTCTGTGTTGACGGTCTTACTGGCCGAACCCAGAGACCCGTGCAGCGTGAACGTGACGTTGGCATCGGTACCAGCCATCCACTTGTCGGTGGTGTGGACGTGCAGGCCATAGCCGAAGTTCCCCGGATGGAACGGGTTGTGTGCTCGGGTTGCCGGACGGATCAGCCCGGCGAACTCGGCCTCCGCGGCGATGTTCACCAGATCGCCTACGTCGTCGGTGATCGCCCCGTCGACGCCGACGCGGATGTACTCGCGCAGGTCGGCGTGTGAGTTCACTGTCCACACGTAAATGAATCGCGGCCGGCCGACCTGGGCGCGGATCCCGCATGCGCCCTCCAGCGTGTACCGGTAGTACGGGCCGAGGATGAAGTTCGCGAAACTGATGCCATTGCCGTAGCCCTGATGTTGCACGCCACGGCTGGTGAAGTAGTTGGTCACCGCGCCGGGGTCGTCCTCGGCGTCCACCATCAGGCCCTCGCGCGGTCCGAGAATGTCGATGATCCGGTCGAAGAACTGACCGCTGCTGATCTTACCGACCGAGATGATCACGTTCAGGTCGTTGTCGAAGGTCAGGTTCTGGCGAATGGCGGTGAGCAGTTCAAAGCCGTGATCCGGCGAGGTCGCCTCCGTCTTGCAGTCGAAAACTATCAGCGAGAGCTGCGGATTCTCGGCGGCCAGCTGATGGACGTCCTTTAGGTAGGCGACGAGGCTGGGCGCCGAGGAGTCGCCGGTGCCGTGGCTGATGCACAGCTGCTCGGGATGGTCTTCGTATACCTGGACGTCGGGCTCGAGCGCGGTTGCCCCGGCGTTGACGTCGTCGCGGGCTTTCGCGGTCGTGTTCGGGTTGTGGCCCACGATGTAGAAGGGCCGCGGCCCGAAGCGGCCGGCCGTTCGACGGTCACCGAAGTTTTGGGCTCCGACAGCCGCCCGCACAGGCGTTGCCGTGCACCGATCCGCTCCTCCACGGCGAGCTCGCGGCTCAGCCCGACCGTGGTTATCGGATGCAATGCGTCGGCCGTCGCGGCCCCGAGGTACAGCGGCGGGTTCACGCTGAGCACGTACACCTCAACCGCCGCGCCGGGCAGGACGCCGCGTACCCCGACGCTGCGCGAGCCGGTGGTGAGCGGTCCGGCCACGTCCACCGGGGCCGGGGCTGGATGGGCCTGCACCGGCTGGTCGCCGGAATCTGTGCTGGTATCGCTGCAGGCCCATTGCCGCACGAAGACCTTTGTTCCCTCGATGAGCAGCGGCGCCACTCCTATCACCATGTTGGTGCTTGTGGCCAGTACCTGGTCACTGATGGCGAGATCGCCGGCCGGGCCGCTGGCGACCGCCTGCAGCAGCGCGCCGCGATGGGCGTTGGTGACGCTGACCGACGCGGTGCACGAGAACAGGGGGCCGAGCACGGTCGGTGCGGGGACGCCGGCCTCGTGCGGGTCGACCGAGACCGCTGCCGCCGGCGCGCTGATCACCCCGCACGCTTCCTGGGTTGCGCTCACCGGATCGGTGGTGAGGGCTGGGATGCGGCAGTCCAACCAGGTTTGGTCCGGCGGCGTCGACCCGTCGTAGATCGTCTGGTTCGCGGCCAGGTGCACGGTGGCGCCCGGGCGCAGGCGGGTGACCCGTACGGCAGTTGCGCCGGCGCAAAGCGGCGCCACCACCACGGGCGGGTCGACGGGCTCGAGCTTGCCGACGGTCACCGGTCCGGACGTCTGCGGTTGCCGCTCGCACTTGCGGTCGACCTCCTGGCGCACGGTCAGTTCGTCGTCCTCGACGAGCGACTGGGACAGGACGAACCGCTCGGACCCGAGATCGAAGCCCGCTGAGTCGACGATCCCGGACCGCCGTTCGATCGTCACCGCGGCGCCGTCGAAGACGCCGGTGACCAGGATCGACGCGTCGCAGCCGCGGATCGGTAGCTGCAGCACCGGCGGCGGCAGCGGCCGGTCCGGGCCGCCGGGGATCCTGTCGGCGGCGCGGCCCACGTCCGGGCCGGGGCCAAGGCCAGGCGCCGACTGGTGGGCCACTATCCAGCCACCGTCCGGGATGGCGCTGGTGAGGCCGAAGCGGGCCACTCCCTCGCCCGCCTTGCCGGTGCCGATCACCGCACCGTTGGCCAGCATGGTCACGTCCGCCCCCGGGACGGCGCCGTCGACCCAGACGAACCGCCCGCAGGCGTACAGATGGGTGGCGACGTTCACGTTGCCGAACTCGGCCGCGCTGGCCGGCGCCGCTGCCACCGGCATCGCCTGGTTGCCCGAGGGAATGTCGCTGCTATCGCCGCCGAGGTGCTGGCGCGCGAAGATCGATTCGGCGCGCGACAGCACCATCCCGGGCTCGAGGGGGAACCGCTGGTCGCCCGAAGTCGCCACGCCCTTGGCGAGGGTCCGGGTCGCGCTTTCGACCGTCACCGTCGCGCCGGGGAGCTGTCCGCGCACCCGCACCGACGCGCTCAGCTCGGACAGCGGCCCTACGACGGCGGGCTGCATCAACGCCGTGTCAGGGGCCCGTGACGGCGCTGAGGGTGACGTCCATGTCGATGCCGCTGGTCGGCGTGTAGTCGGTCCAGGTGCCGATCAGTGTGCCGCCCAGTTTGGCCGGGTCGGCGCCGTCCGCGGCCGAGATGAAGGCCGCGTTGGCTGCCACGACGTCGTCGATGACGGAGGTGAAGCGTGACTGCGGGGTGAGCTTGCCCAGCTGGCCTTGATCGAGCAGCGAAACGACGTCCTTCTCGTAGCCGGGCTGGATCGCGATGATCACCCGGGCCGCGCCCGCTCGAAGGAACTCGCGGTGCACCGCGTCCGGATGCTCGAGGAACAGCTTGGAGCGCTCATTCCAGGCGCTGTCCCAGAAATAGGGATAGAGGAACACGGTGACGTGATCCCAGTCGATCGCGTTCTGCACGAACTTGATGTATTCGCCGTACTCCATGACGTGCTGCCAGGTAGCGGCATCGAGGCCGCCGGCGGCCGACGGGTCGATGCTGCCCAGGACCGAGGCCGCATCGTCGAAGCCCGGAAAGAGCCAGGTCAGCACCAGCCGCATCACCTGCTCACGTTCGAGGCGGCGCAGGTACAGCGCGTCATCGGCGGCGATCTGGCGCCGCAGCGCCGCCGCCCGGTCGCGGAGATAGGCGCGGTGCTGGCCGTCCTGCACGAGGGCCGCGTCGCGCAGCAGGCTGAAGCATTGGGCACGCCAGGCGTCCATGGCCGCCTCGGTGGGCTGTGCGGTCAGGGTCAGCTTCAGCTCGCCGTCGAGCACGGTTTGGTGCCGGAAGGCCACGTCGATGGTGCCCGTCGGCGGGACGTCACCGGGGCCGCGATTCCAGTCCAGGTGTATGTAGCCGTTGGCGTCGGCGTCCACGGACATCCAGCTGCGCCCGGCGATCGCGGTGATCCATATCTGTGAGTGTTCGGTCCAGCCCCGGACGTTGGCGAACACGTTGAGCTGGTCCAGGCGATACCCGGAGGGCACGGTCACGGCGAGGGCGATGATGCGTTGGGGGGTGGTCCACTTGATGCCGTCGTCCGTGGTCAGAGTGACGTAGGGAGTCTCGGTGTCGATCATGTGGACGGTCTCGACGACCGCCGTCTCATCCGGCGGCGCCGGCAGCGCCGCCCCGTAGCTGTCCGCGAGCTGCTGCCAGTTGCCCCGTCCGATCGAGGACGGGCCGATGGGGAATTCGAATTCGTCGCGCAGCACGTCGTCGATGCCCAGCAGCTCTGTCCACCGCGCCCGCAGCCGCGCTCCCGGATCGGGCAGCACGACGTCGTAGGCCAGCCGGACACCGTAGCGGTAAAGCTCCGAGCGCCAATTGCGGACCCGGGCGAAATAGTCGATGAGCATGACCCGGTCCGGGTGCGGGTTCTCCAGCAGGTGGGCCGTGAAGTCCTCCATGCCGGCCACAGTCGTCACCGTGAAGGATGTCTTGTGGTCTTGGATGGTCCGCGCCGACGCCTTCGAGGTCACGGTGCGCGTCTGCTGTTTCGCCTCCTCCTGGGTCGCGGTATCGTCGACCACCGACGAGCCGCCGCCGGCCGTGACCGGTGACGTGAGGGTGACGCCGGTCGAATTCGCCGAAACCGGCTGGCCCATGTTCAGCGTGTTGGAATGGCTGGTCTGAGTTGCCGTGGACAGCGCGATGTCGTTGGTCTGGGCGACGCCGGTCTCGCTGAAGTTGTCCAGGTGGTCGCTGATCAGCTCGCTGAACTGCTCCTCGTGCACGGCCCATTCCCGGTGTGCGAGCGTGACCTTCTCGAGGGGCGAGAGCGGCAGGCTGTAGACGAGCTCGCCTCGCTCGACGTCCATCGGCGTCATGTCCAGCCGTTCCAGATGCAGCAGGCCCAGTGGTTGCAGCGAGCGCCGGGTCAGCGCGTCCAGGAAGATCGTGACGAGGTACCACCGGCGCAGTAGTTCGGCTGTGCCGGTCGAGGCCGAAGTCACCGGCACCATGGGGGGGAGGTCCTGGCGCAGCAGGGCGACGAGGGACGTGGCCCGCTCGGTCGCGTTGACCAGGCCCCAGGCAGTGAGATGGTCGATGCGGGAGGCCAGGTCCGCGCCGAGGTGGGCGGCGAGCACTGTAGAAGCCCCTTCGACGACGGGGAAGGCCGAGACCTGCCCGGTCGTCGCCGTGCGCACGGTTGCCACCGGCTCCCGAGCGGTGACCACGTGGCTGGCCATGGACGGTCCCGACTGGCTCGCGGCGCCGGGCGGGTCGCTGAAACGGATCTGGGCGTCCTGGCCCTCGCGCATTGTCGCCGCAGGGGAAAGCTGGTCGGCCGGGCCGGCGTCAACAGTGGGGCTGGCGTCGCTGGAACCCGATTCCGTGTGGACGGCGTCACCGGAGCCGGGCATCGAACGCGTCGACATTTGCCGGTCGAGGTCGCGCAGGGCCGCGCGGACCTGGTCCGACGCCTGCGATCGCAACTCGCCCAGCGCATGCCCGAAGGCTTGCAGTGCGGGCAGGCTGATGCCGATCAGCTGACTGCTCGCGGCGAGGGCCAGGGAGCCGGTCGGGGCGTCGGTGAGGGCACGGATGGCGGCGACTGCGCCCTGCTGCTCAGGCGTGCCGCCCTGGTGCTCGAGCGAGTCGAGCTCGTCGGTGGTGATCTCGAGTGATCGCACCATCGCCGCAAGCCCGAGCGCGTCACCAGGCTGGGCCGCGTCGGCCGGTGGTAGCACCACCGGGGTATAGGACAGCCGATCAAAGCGCCGACGGGAATTGGTCAGGGGGGGCTGGGCCATCGAATTGCCTTTCGCGGTAGGGCTTTGAGGTGCTCGAGCTGGCCGTTGCCGTGCAGGTGTCGGCGGGGATCGATCGGGCGGATCGCGGTGGTCGAACCGTCAACGAGGCGTTGCTCCTTCGGCTTGGCTGCCTCGGGGGGCGGCTGCTGGGTGAAGCTGCGGCGGGGAGTGCCGAGGTCGTGGTCCAGCGACATTCCGGTGACGGGATGCACGACGGTGTACGCCCGCGAGCCGAACCCGACGCTGGCCGACGAGGTAAGGGTCTGCACCTGCGGGGCGAGACCGCCGCTGCCAGGCCGCCGGGTCGCCGAGATCTGCTGCACGTAGCGGTTCTCGAAGCGGGGGAACTCGTCGAGTTGCAGGTCCTCGCCGGCGAAGCGGCCTCGCCGATCGCCGTAGAACGCCTCCAGCCGCGGGGTGCGTCCGGGCGGTGATGTCGTGCGGGGAATGTCGAAGCTGCACTCCAGCCCGTTCGGCGTGCCGACGCCGGAGATGTTCAGGTAGGCCGCGAGCACCTCATGGCGAAACGTGTCGAAGCTGCCGAAGTCGTGCTCGTTGCCCACGACGTAGATCCAAATGTTGCTGCCGCCCTTGGCCTGGATTTCCTTGCCGTTCCAGGGGTTCGGGGCGTCGTTGTTGGTCCAGTTGGCCTTCAGCGCGCTGAACAGGGCGACGTATCCGCTGCCCGTGCGCGCCGATCCGTCTGGCGTGTAGGTGTCCTTGCGGCCGAAGAACCAGGTGCCGCCGTCGGCGTCCTGTTTGTCGGTGTGGTCGAACATGGCGGTCGGGAACCAGGCGTGGGTGGCGGCGCCAGAAAACTTCCGCAGGTCGACGCTGATGTCATAGATCGCGATGGCGGCTCGCTCGTGCTGCACCACCATCGGCAGCGCCAGCGACCCGCTCCAGTAGTTGGGGCCGTCATGGGTGAACGGGTCGTCGATCTTGGTAAGGGCGACCGGCGCGATCACGTCGACCAGCGCGTTGTCCAGGCGGACGAGGCCGAAGTCCTCCAGAAACTGCCCGGCTCCGGCGACGAAACTGCCGAGGTCGGTGTTCATGAAGCGCGCGGTCGTCCATACGCAGGCCTCGAGCCCGAGGCTGGCCTCGACCGGGCTGGTCTGCGCACTCGGCATCCCGACGAGTCGGTTCTGGGTGCTGGACAGCATCGTGTCACCGTCGCTGAATGTGACCAGGTTGGCCCGGCTGAGCACGGATCCCTGGTTGAACGTGATCAGCAGCGCCTCGAGGATCTTCTGCAGCGTCGTATCCGGAATCTTGGGCTGGTCGTCGCTGCCGTAGTCGATGCCGAAGATGCCGGCGATGAACTTCTCGGCGGCGTGCACGATCGTCTTGACCGTGTCCCACAGGCTTTTGATCAGATCGGCGAAGTCGTCGACGATGTTGTCTCCGGAGATGAACATCATCACGACGTTGGCCGGAAACGGGATCGCCGCCCAGGCGCCGACCTTGATGCTGTCCACGATCGAGCCGGCCATGTCCACCAGGAAGCGGATGCCCCACTTGTCGGCCAGCGCGTAGAGAAGCGTGAAGGGTGCGGTGTCGCGCAGGTGGGGGTGGTTCTCGACGGCTCGCTTCGTGCCCTCCAACGTCTTGGGGGTGAAGAACGCGCCCAGGCTCCACCAGAAGAACATGTCCTCGTCGGTGTCGAAGCCGACCCCGTTCTCGGCTGCCTCATCGAAGGTGATCGAGACTCGGGACCGGTCGATGAAGTGCTGGTCGCGATCGAGGTAGGCCCGGTCCAGGCCGATGCCCAGCAGCGCGTCCGGGGCCTGGTACGTCGTGCAGGTGGCCAGGGCGATAGCTGAGGGTTCGACGCCCTTGAAGTCACCCCGGGTGCCGAATAGCAGCTCGATCGTGTCGCCTACGGACTGCTCCCAGCCGTAGGCCTTCGCCTCCCAGTAGGCGCGCCCGGCGGTGACACCGAAGCTGCCATGGCAGGTGAATCGGGCCAGGTCGAAGTAGATGTTGTCGACCACCATTGCGGCCTTGACCCCGATCCGGGCGAGGGCGTCCTGCTGCTCGCGCGGCAGCGCCGGGCGCGGGACGGGGCAGAATTCAGCCAGGTTGAGCAGCGGAGGCAGGTCTTCGTTGTAGTAGCCGGGTGCGTTCCATTCGGCCATGCCGAAGCGCAGCCGGTGATCGAGCCACCGTTCTGCTCGCAGCAGCCCGCCGGCCAGGTGCTCGGCGCCGGTTTGCACTGAGCCGTTCGCGCCCAGGCCGGCCCGGGGAAATGTCTGGTCCGGCAGCAACAGCGCGGCAAACAGCTCGGATTGGGCGAACAGGATCTGGTGGTTCTCCGACCAGAACGTCATCTCATCGCGGCTGCCGCCGTCGAACTTGGTCGCCGCCGGCTGGTCGATCCAATACTTGAAATAGCGCAGCGCCAGGCGGGCGGCCTCGCGCACCGGGGCATCGATGCGAGGGTCGCCATCGGCGCTCAACATCAGGAAGCGGATCAGGTCCGTGGAGTGAAAGTCGGCCGTGTCCTTGAGCGCGAAACAGTGCTCGATGACGTGGCTGCGCACCACAGCGCGCCACCAGTAGATCCCGTTGCGCGAGTAGCTCGGGTAGACGAACTCAGCCGGCACTCCATCGCGTCCGAACAGGTCGCTCAGCACGTCGACACTGGGGTCGAACTTGATCTTCTCCAGATAGTCGTCGCCGGTCACCGCGTTGGACCACGCCTGCAACCCCTTGAGCGCCGCCCGTACTGTCCAGATCGGCCCGCAGATAGTGCCGAGGGCGGCGAGAAACCTGATCGCGTCCCATGGCGGCTTCAATAGTTCGGAAGGAGGTCGCGGAGGTGGTGGGTCGTAGGTCGAGGGTGGTTTCTCCCATCCGGTGGGCGGGGGCAGGTCGCGGCCGTCGGGCGGCTTTTCATGGCTCGGCGGCGGAGGCTCCCACGACGACGGGGGCGGCGCGTTCGGGTCGGGTGGGAGCACGTACGGGCCGGGGTGGGCTCGCCCGGCGAGCTCGTCGATGAGCTTGTCGATGATCTTGCCGGGGATGAGGCGGCCGAGGTCGGCGATCAGTGCCCGGACCTCCGGTTCGGTGATCGCCTGCTCGGTGTCTTCGACTTTCACACCTGCGAGCAGCGTGACCGCCTTGGCCGTGTCGGCGGCGCCGTCGCGCTTCCCGCCGCCGTCGAGCAACTCGATAACCGACTCGATCACGTCGGGGTCGAAGGTGCGTACCGGGTTGTAGTCCGGCCGGCCGACCTGGCTGTCGCCGGCCGAGGCCAGCACGCCGCGGACCTTCTGGCGCATGGCGGCGCGGCCGATGACGCCGAGTTGGCGGGCGAGCAGGAAGAGGTGGTCGAAGGCCAGCCCGTGGGTCGAATCAGCTGGCGGTGGTTCGGTGTCTATCCAGGTGTGGTCGAGGAACTGCTGCGGGTCCTTGTGCATCGTCAGCCGGGCGATTGCCAGCCGCACGTCCTCGACTTCCCACGGCTCGTAGTCGCCCGCGCGCAGCCGGGCGTCATCGGTCCACAAGGCCAGGTACTTGCCGGCCGCAGCGCCGGCGGCGTCCTGGTCGGCGAACGACGCGGTCGGCTTCGGCGCGGGCGCCGGGCTGCGCGGCGATCGCAGGTAGCCGCGGCGCTGGGCAGTGCCGAACGTCAGCGGATCGGCCTCGAATTCCGACTGGCTCGAGGTGAGCATCGTCAGATATGCCCGGCGCCGTGCCTCGAACTGGCCGCGCAGATCCGAGTAGGGGCTGCCGCCGGGAGCCGCCACGAGCCACACCTCCCTCGGCGCGCTCAGATCGAATTTGCTACGGGTTGTCTGGGCGACCGGAGCGTTGCGGGCATGCTCGACACGACAGTGTTTCGCCGGCGCAGCCGCATTCTCATGGCAAGCCCCAATTGGACTCTTCGGACCAATATCTCGGACTTTGGCTAGACCATGCGGAGACTAGATAGGGGCCAAGTGGAGGTCAGGTGGCGATGAAATGGGTTTGCCGCGCGCTTGTCGAGCCTGAGCAACCAGGGGTGCCGAAAGCGGGCAGCTCCAGACGGGCCCGCATCAGCTCATACAGCGCCACGTTGATCAGGTCGGCAGGGTTGTCATGGTCTGCGCGGCCGTCCGGATCGCCTGCCCGGCCACCTCCTGGGCCCGGCACGGGTCGGCGGTGATGCCTAGCCGGTCCGGACCAGGCTCTTGTGCTGCCGCAGCGTGCGATCCGAGTCATGCCGGGCCTGAATATCGATATCGGGCTTGAGTTCCAGCACCCCGCGGATCTGCTCGGTCACCAGCGGGGTGCGCGGCACGTAGAACCCGTCAAGGATGGTCTCGGCGTCGATGTGGTCCTGCCTGCGCCGCACGGCCAGGGTGGTGTCGGTGATGGTGACGGCAGAGTGCTTGCCGGTCTTGTACCTGCTGATCACCTTGCCGGCCTCGACGCCGATCGGCCCGGCGCCCGGAGAGCTTGCCGGAGTGGACGCGGGCGATGACGGGGCGAAGCAGCTTCTCGGTGGCGGCCAGCAGGTTCTCACGGACGCGGTCGGCGGCCAGGTGCGGGTTGTGGCGGGCGACCAGCCGCTCGCTGGGGAGGTCGCCCGAGGTGATCTCGGCGAGATCCTGCTAAATCGAAGAGGCTGAGCTGGAGGGACCCGTCCTCGGCCACGAGCTTGATCGCGAGGGCGCGCCGCGCGGTGATCCAGCGATAGCCGTCACCGGCCTCACGCAGGGCGACGATGCGGGCCGAGGTGATCATGCCCCGGTCCCCGACCATGACCATCTGCTCCAGCCCGAACTTCTCCCGCACCACCTTCACGATGCCGGTGAACGCGCCGGGGTCGCCGGTGTTGCCGGAGAACACCCGGACCGCGACCGGGCGGTCGGCCGGGTCGGTGAGCAGCCCGTACTCGATCTGCAGCCGGCCGTCCTTGCCGTCCCGGGACTAGCCCGGGGCGGCCACCGAGCAGCATCGGCCCTCGATCCAGGCCGAGGTCAGGTCGAAGAGCGCCATCCGCGCCGGGGTTGGCCGGCAGGGCCAAGTGGCGGCGGGCCAGCCCGGCCTCGATCGCCTCCTGGCGGCCGCCTCGCCAGTCCATCGCGGCGTAGATGTCATCGGTGGACGGCCCCCGGCCATCCCCAGGTCGGCGCCCAGCGTGGTGTCGTCCCATCAGGTCAGGGTGGACAGCTTGGAACCGGGCTTGACCACGCGGGAGATGATCAGGGCCAGGTCCCGGGCCGGCCCGCCGGGCCCAGCAGCGCGGGCAAGACCCAACCTGGCGGCCGTCGATCATGTGCTCCGGCAGGGCGGACAGGTTTGCGACGGTCTCGTTCTTGACCTTGCCGCCGTCGCGGTGACTGCACCGCAGGTACGCCAAGGAGTAATCCCGGCGGCGGCCCCGTTCAGGATGCAACACCTACGGAGAGCTACGGCAACTTCGGTTTAGAGACAGCGCAGACTCGTTATGCCGAATACGTGCCTGAGCGGACTGCAACCAATGCCAAACCAGCGCATCTTCCCAGGTGAACAGCCCAGCGCGTTCCGCAAGCCCGGTTGTTTACAAGACGGCTGCTCTGCCTGCTGAGCTACACCGGCGCAAGACCCCCGTGCATGGTAGCCCACCGCGGCCCGGCCCCGCGAAAACCAGGCGCTCACCTGCGGATTCTCTCGTCGATC
Source organism: uncultured Actinomycetes bacterium (assembly GCA_963767565.1). GTDB lineage: Bacteria > Actinomycetota > Actinomycetes > Streptosporangiales > Streptosporangiaceae > Palsa-504. Next base: position 12,480 of record CAVYEG010000003.1, read on the forward strand.
GGGTGGTTACGGGCCGGCCGCGCACCGGGAGCGGCGCGCAGGCCGGAGACGAGCAGCGGCAGCGCTCCCAGCGTGAGGAAGGCCCCGGCGACGGCGAGGATCAGCGCCTGCACGCCGATCGCGCCGATCAGCGCGCCGCCGATCGCGCTGCCGAGCGGGAAGCCGAGGGATGAGATGGCCATCCGCGCGCCCACCAGCCGGCTGCGCACGTCAGCGGGCACGAGCCGCTGCATCAGGGTGCGGTCGAAGGCGAAGTACGGCCCCCAGGCGAAGTTGGCCAGGCCGAGCAGGACGACCGCCACGGGCAGGTCCGGTGCGAAGCGGAGCAGCCCGAACAGCGGCGCACCGCAGGCGATCACGCCGCCGATCCGCAGTGCGGGTGCCAGCCGGCCGAACAACCCGGGCCCCCAGATGATGCCGAGCAGGCCCCCGATACCCGCGGCGGAGACGAGAGCACCGTAGCCGACCGCGCTGACGTGCAGGAAGGTCCGGCAGTACACCGGGTACAGCACCGTGGCGATGCCGTCGAGGCAGAGCATCCCGGAGCTGCACGCCGTCAGCACGAGCACCGCGGGAAACCCGAACAGGACGCCCAGGCCGAGCCAGTTCCGGCGGGGGCCGGACGTGACGGGGCCGGGCGCGACGGGGGCCGCCGTCCGGCCGGGGCGCGCCGGGCGGAAGGCCGGCAGGCTGAGGCACAGCGCGGCCATGACCGCGAAGCTGACGGCGTCCAGGACCAGGGCGAGCCCGGCGCCGACAGTCGCGATGAGCACTCCGGACAGCACCGGGCCGCCGATGTCGGCCAGTTGCCAGTTGGCCGCCAGCAGGGAGTTCGCGCCCTCCAGGTGCTCGCCGCCTACCATCTGCGGGACCAGGGCCGCCTCCGCCACCTCGGTTACGGCGGAGAGCACGGCGCTGGCTACCGCGATCGCATACAGCTCGGCGACGGCGAGGTGATGCAGCCACAGCAAGACAGGCACGACGGCGATCAGCAGCCCGCGGGCCGCGTTGTCGGCGGCCAGCAGCAGACGCGGATCCGGCCGGTCCAGGGCCCGTCCGGCGACCGGGCCGCTCACGATCCGCGGCAGGCCGAAGCACATCAGGACGACGCCCAGCTGCAGCGGGCCGGCGATGTCCAGGACGACCCAGGACAGCGCGACCGCGGTGAACGCGTCGCCGGCCCGGGAGATCATCATGCCGAGCCAGAACCGGCGGAACGCCCGGTGGCGGCCTACCTCGACGTAGCGCTGGACCAGCCTGCGCAACCTGCTGCCTTCGCTGCTTGCCCCATCCCGAGCACCACCGGGTATCGGCGGCGCCATTGGCGATGATGAATTCCCTGAGGTCATAAGCGCCTCCGAAGAATGGCGGTTGCACCTTCAGAGCTTACCCTATCTTTCGCACGATGTTTATTTAAACAGCCTGCTCAAGGGGCATCTGACCGCAGGTTAAATAAGACCAAGCCAGGGGCGTATCTGGGCGTTAATATTAATTATAATAAAGCGCGAAGCCATTTCGCGCGGTCAGCAGGTCCTGTCCAGCGGGTGACCTGAGCGCTCGGCTCTCGCGGATAGCCAGCCCGTCGATCTGGTGCCGCGGGTGATTACCGGGCGGGCTCGAGCAGGACCTTGACCGCGCCGGTGCGGCGGGAGTTCTTCAGCGCCAGCACGGCCTCGTCCCAGCGGTCGAGGGGGAAGCGGTGGGTGATGACCGGGGTCAGGTCGAAGCCGCCGGCGATGAAGTCGAAGTAGTGCTCCATGGCGTGCTTGGCCACCCCGCCGACCTCCTCGATGCCGAAGCCGTTGGAGCCGATGACGTGGAGCTCCTTGAAGTACAGCGGGGTCCACTCGAAGCGCTTGGGCGGCTCGACGCCGGAGATGACCAGCGTGCCGCCGGTGGCCAGCAGCCGCAGCGAGGTCTCGACGGTCTCGGTCGAGCCGATCGTGTCGTAGACCACGACCGGGCCGTCCTGCAGCCAGTCGCGCTTGCTCCACGGCTCCAGCGGGGTGGTGCCGACCCGGCGGGCCACCTGGCCGACGAGTTCGTCGGGCACGGAGGACAGCACGGCGTGCGCGCCGAAGCGGGAGGCGAGTTCGGCCCGGGCACCGGGCCGGGTGGCGGCCCACACCCGGGCCGCCGGGTACAGGTGACGCAGCAGGGCGATCACCGCGAAGGCGAGCGTGCCCGAGCCGTACACCAGCACGGCCTGGTCGCCGATGGGCGGCGCGAGCAGGACCGAGCGCAGCGACACGCTGACCGGGTCGGCCAGCACGGCCGCCTCGTCGCAGACCGCGTGCGGAATCGAGAACAGCTGCGAGGCATGCGCGGCGAAGCGCTCGGCGTGCGCGCCGCCGGCCGCCACGCAGTTGCCCAGGTGGATCGCGACGGGCAGGTCGCCGGAGCGGAAGTTGCGGCACCACGGGTAGCGTCCGACCTGGCAGGCCACGCAGGGCGGGTCGATGCCCCGCGGGCCGCAGGACAGCCAGGGGTTGAGCACCACCCGGTGGCCGGTGTCGAGGCGGCGGCCGACCACCTCGTGGCCGAGCACGTGCGGGAAGGACACCAGCGCGGTCAGCGGGTTGTCGCGGACGCCGTTCAGCAGGATCTGCTTCACGTCGGAACCGCACAGGCCGGAGAACGTCGTCTGCACTCGCACCCAGTCCGCGGCAGGCAGCGGCGGCTCGTCGACGTCTTCCAGGCGCACCGGCGCGATACGGGAGACGAAGGCGTGCCGGTCGACCCGCCCGCCGATGGTCGTGGCCGCCTCACGGGCCAGGCTGTGCCGGAACACCAGCGCCTTCACGTCGGCCCCGGGTCAGCCAGCGGCCCGGGCGCGCAGTGTGGCCACCTCGTACAGGGCGATGCCCGCGGCCACGCCGGCGTTCAGCGACTCGGTGCGGGCCGCGATCGGGATGCGGACCAGCACGTCGCAGGCCTGCGACACGATCCGGGACAGGCCCCGGCCCTCCGATCCGATGACCAGGGCCAGCGGCGCGGCGGCCAGGTCCAGGTCCCGGATGCCGGTGTCTCCGGCGCCGTCCAGGCCGGCCAGGAACACCCCGGCGTCCCGGTAGGACTGCAGCGTGCGGGCCAGGTTGGCGGCCCGGGCCACGGGCAGCCGGGCCAGCGCGCCCGCTGAGGCCTTCCAGGCGCCCGCGGTCACCCCGGCGCCGCGGCGGGAGGGCACGACCACGCCGTGCGCGCCGAAGGCGGCGGCCGAACGGATCACCGCGCCCAGGTTCCGCGGGTCGGTGACGCCGTCCAGGGCGGCGATCAGCGGCAGCTGCCCGGCGTCGGCGGCCCGGGCCAGCAGGTCGTCGGGATGCGCGTAGTCGTAGGCGCGTACGCGCAGGGCCAGGCCCTGGTGCAGCGCGCCCGCGGTGAGCCGGTCGAGCTCGGCGGCGCCGGCCTCGAGCACCGTCATGCCGCGGTCGGCGGCCAGCTGGATGGCCTCCGCGACCCGCTCGTCGTGCTGGATGCGAGCCCCCACGTACAGCACCGACGCGGGCACGCTGGCCCGCAGCGACTCGACCACCGCGTTACGGCCGGCCACGAACTCGGCCGAATCCCCGGCCCCCCGTGGCGTGCGCCCAGGCGCGTCTCCGGACCCGCGCGGCGGGCGTCCGGGCGCGTCTCCGGACCTGCGCGGCGGGCGTCCGGGCGCGTCGTCGGGGCGGCGGGTCCTGCTCCGGTCACCGCTGGCCGGGGACGAGGCAGACCGGGCGGACGAAGCCGGCGCCGCGGCGCTCCGGCGCTGGGCCGGGTGGCCGGGGCGCATGGCGGCGGGCGGGGTGGGGCCCTTGCCCTCCAGCGCCCGGCGGCCGTATCCGCCGGTGCCCGGGCGCGGCTTGCCGGTCTTGGTCTTGCCGGCCCCCTTGAGCGCCTTGGACCCCCGGGAGCCCTTGGACGCGCCCGAGCCGCGGCCGGAGCGGGAGCCGCCGGTTCCGGTCAACGCTTCAGCTCCCAGCGCGGGCCTTCTGCGGTGTCCTCGACCACGATGCCGATCTCCTCCAGGCCGTCCCTGATCGCGTCGGAGGTGGCGTAGTCCCGCCGGGTCCGGGCCGCGTCCCGCTGGGCCAGGGTCAGCTTGACCAGCGACCCGACCACCTGGCGGAGCCGCTCGCCGGAGCCGGCGCCGGGCCCGGCGCCGGCGGCGCCCGACCAGTGCGGCGCGAGCGGGTCCAGGCCGAGCACGTCCAGCATGGCCCGCAGCCTGATCAGGCCGGCCCGGGCGCCAGCCTTGTCCGAGCTGGCCAGCGCCTGGTTGCCGTCCCGGACGCAGGCGTGCACGGCGGCCAGCGCCGCGGGCACACTGAGATCCTGGTCCATGGCCGAACGGAACGACGTCGGCAGCTCCTCCGCCTCCTGGTCATGGCCGGGGGGCGCCACCTCGTCCTGGCTGCCGGCCATCTCGCTGGCGCGCAGCACGAATCGCTCGATCCGCTGGTAGGCGGCGGCCGCCTCGTCCAGCGCGTCCTCGGAGAAATCCAGCAGCGACCGGTAGTGCGCCTGGACCAGGTAGTAGCGCAGCTCGGCCGGCCTGATCCGGGTCAGCAGGTCGGTGACCAGCAGCGAGTTGCCCAGCGACTTGCTCATCTTCTCGCCCGCCAGGCCGAGCAGGCCGTTGTGCATCCAGTACCTGGCGAAGCCGTCCCCGGCCGCCTTGGACTGCGCGATCTCGTTCTCGTGGTGCGGGAAGATGAGGTCCATCCCGCCGCAGTGGATGTCGAAGGCGGGGCCCAGGTACTTGGTGGACATGGCCGAGCATTCCAGGTGCCAGCCGGGCCGGCCGTTGCCCCAGGGCGTCTCCCAGTAGGGCTCGCCGGGCTTGGCCGACTTCCACAGCGTGAAGTCGCGCGGATCGCGCTTGGCGCTGTTTTCCCCGGGCACGTCATCGGCGTCCTCGGCCGGGCGCATCTGGTCCAGCCGCTGCCCGGACAGCGCACCGTAGGCCGGGTAGGAGCGCACGTCGAAGTAGACGTCCCCAGCGGCGGCGTAGGCGTGATCGCTGCCGATCAGCCGGCGCATCAGCACGATCATCTCCGGGATGTGCCCGGTGGCCCGCGGCTCGATGTCCGGCGGACGGCAGCCGACCGCGTCGTAAGCCCAGGTGAACGCGCGCTGGTTGCGCTCGGCCACGATCGGTGGAGCGACACCCTCGGCGCTGGCCGTGCGCAGGATCTTGTCGTCGATGTCGGTGACGTTCCGGCAGAACGTCACCCGGTATCCGCTGGCCGCCAGCCACCGGTTGAGCACGTCGAAGCACACGGCCGACCTGAGGTGGCCGATGTGCGGCGGCGCCTGCACCGTGGCGCCGCACAGGTAGACCGACACTTGCCCCGGCGTGAGGGGCGCGAACTCGCGCACCGTGCGGGTCGCGGTGTCGTGCAGGTGCAATGTCACGGTGTAAGGCTAAGGGATACCGTCAGTGCCCGGGGGTGGCTGGCTTAACTAGACGGGCGCAACCAGGGCGGTGGCGATCGCGGCGATGCCCTCGCCGCGGCCGGTCAGGCCGAGGCCGTCGGTGGTGGTCGCGGACAGGCTGACCGGGGCCCCGGCCAGTGCCCCGGCCATGACCTTCTCGGCCTCGGCCCGCCGGGGCCCGATCTTGGGCCGGTTGCCTATGACCTGCACCGCGACGTTACCGACGACGAACCCGGCCTCGCTGACCAGCCGGAACGTCTCGGCCAGCAGCGCCAGCCCGGAGGTCCCGGCCCACTGCGGCCGGGACGTGCCGAAGTTCGCGCCGAGATCGCCGAGCCCGGCCGCGGACAGCAGCGCGTCGCAGACCGCATGCGCGGCCACGTCCCCATCGGAATGACCGGCCAGGCCGGCCTCACCGGGCCAGAACAACCCGGCCAGATGCAGCTCGCGCCCGCTGGCCAGCGGGTGGACGTCAACGCCCAGGCCGACCCGAGGGAACACGGCAGGACCGGTCACGGCTCAGCGAGCCCGCCCTAGTTGGCGAGAACCTCGTCGAGCAGCGCCTCGGCCTTGTCCTCGTTGGTCTTCTCGGCCAGCGCGAGCTCGCTCACCAGGATCTGCCGGGCCTTGGCCAGCATCCGCTTCTCGCCCGCGGACAGGCCGCGCTCCCGGTCGCGCCGCCACAGGTCCCTGACGACCTCGGCCACCTTGTTCACGTCACCGGAAGCGAGCTTCTCCAGGTTGGCCTTGTAGCGCCTGGACCAGTTCGTGGGCTCTTCAGTGTGCGGCGCGCGGAGCACTTCGAAAACCCGCTCGAGACCCTCGGCGCCTACGACGTCCCTGACGCCTACCAGCTCGGCATTGTCCGCGGGGACACGCACGGTCAGGTCACCCTTATCGACCTTGAGGACCAGATAGGTCTTATCCTCGCCCTTTATGGTGCGAGTCTCGACCGCTTCGATGCGAGCAGCCCCGTGATGGGGATAGACGACGGTATCGCCGACGGTGAAAGACATGTGGCAAGTACCCCTTCCGCTGAGCACCATCTTACCACGCCCGACGGTGTCGATAAAACGCCCTTGGCGGTGAATATGCAGGTCAGTACGCCAACAGCTGACCTTCGGCCACATCGTTCAGCTGGCCGTGCCGGACCCGGCACCGCCACTGGAGGGCTGAGGAGCGACTTTCATTCTACCCGAGCAATCCGGCAAACCCTGGCATCTCCATGATCACCGGGGTGGAGGGTGGCTGATCGGCCGGGGGCGATAACTCCGCATTGATGGCTCATACTGGAGAGCGAGGGGTCCTTCTCGCGCCGGAGGTGACGGTGAATCCTAGCGGCGGGTCAGGCTGGGACGAGCCTCCGCTCGACATCCAGGTTCCGGATGACGCGCGCGAGCTCGAGCGGGACATGCTGGCCTACCACCGTGAGCTGCGGGCCCAGCGGCGCAGGAAGCGGCTGCGCCGGCTGACCGCACCGTTCGGGCAGGGCACCATCCTGCCCCTGCTGGCCAGCATCCTGGCCGTGTGCCTGGTGGCGGGGGCCATGCTCTCGGTAGCCACGTTCAGCCCGGCGACCACGCCCGGCAGCCGCCCTCACACCAACCCGCCGACCGCGACGGCCTCGAGCACCCGGTCAGTCAGCACGGCCTCCAGCCCCGCCGCCTCCGCCAACGCCGGGCCCTCGGGCCACACGGCTACCCCTAGCCCCTCCGGTTCGGCCAGCCCGTCGCTGTCCTCGGCCCAGGCCACCCGGTCCGGCCCGACGCACGCCGCCATCCCCGGCGGCCCGTGACCGCCCGCGCGACCCCGCGTCACCTGACGGCGGCCTGGCCGCTACGATTTACTCCCGTCCCGTCGGAGTGAGCCTGGGAGGCTTAAGGTGACGCGCTGGACCCGCCGCCTGCTTTTCGGCGCCGTAGCCGTGCTGGTCCCGGCCCTGGCCGGCTGCGAGGCCGGCTACAACGCGCCGACGCTGGCCTACCACCCGGCCTCCACCGGGCAGAGCACCATCGTCGACGGCATCGCGATCGACAACGCCTTCGTGCTCGGGCCGCAGCTCAACACGGTGCTGCCGGCCGGCGGCCAGGCCGGGTTGTTCATGTCGCTGTCCGCGCCGAGCGACGAGCAGCTGACCTCGATCAGCGCGCCGGGCACGGCCAGCTCGGTGCGGCTGATCAAGGGTCCGGTCAACCTGGGCGCCAACGCGCCGGTGAACCTGGACGGCCCGGCGCCGGAGATCGTGCTCGACGGCCTGACCAGCGCGCTGTCCGGCGGGGAGACGGTCCAGCTGGTGCTCTACTTCTCCAACACCGGAGCGGTGAGCATCCAGGTCCCGGTGGAGCCGAACGCCTACGACTTCGCCACCTACGCCTCGCCGCCGCCCAGTCCCACGCCGACCCCGACCCACAAGGCCAAGCCCTCGCCGTCGGCCACGGGTTCGGTCAGCGCGTCTGCCACCGCCACGCCCACCGCCTCGGCCAGCCCGTCGGTCTCGCCGTAGGCTGCGGCAGGCACCAGCCAGGCTTCGTTCGGCGCAAAGACCTTTCTGCCGAACGGGCCCTGGTGTCAGTAGTCATACTGATTCGAACTTGTAGCCGAGGCCACGCACGGTGACGATGTGCTGCGGGTGAGCCGGGTCGACCTCGATCTTGGCCCGCAGGCGCTTGATGTGCACGTCCAGCGTCTTGGTGTCGCCCACGTAGTCGGCGCCCCACACCCGGTCGATGAGCTGCATCCGGGTCAGTACCCGGTCGGCGTTGCGCAGCAGCACCTGGAGCAGCTCGAACTCCTTGAGCGGCAGCTGCACCGGGCCGCCGCGGACGGTGACCACGTGCCGGTCCACGTCCATCCGGACCGGCCCGGACTCCAGCGCCGACTCGGCCACGTCGTCGGGCTCGCCGCGGCGGCGCAGTACCGCGCGCATCCGGGCGACCAGCTCGCGGGAGGAGAACGGCTTGGTGACGTAGTCGTCGGCGCCGAGTTCCAGCCCGACCACCTTGTCGATCTCGCTGTCCTTGGCGGTCAGCATGATCACCGGCACGTTGGACTTCTCCCGCAGCGACCGGCACACCTCGCTGCCGGGCAGGCCGGGCAGCATCAGGTCGAGCAGGACCAGGTCGGCGCCGGTCCGGTCGAACGTGTCCAGCGCGTCGGGACCGGTCGAGCAGACCGCGACCTCGAAGCCCTCCTTGCGCAGCAGGTACGAGATGGCGTCGCTGAATGAGTCCTCGTCCTCAACTACCAGCACCCGTGTCACTTGATCTCCTTTATGCCGCGCCCGTGCTGGCATGATCGCTTCGCAGCGGAATGAACAGGGTGAACGTCGAGCCGGCGCCTTCGGTGCTGCGCACCGTGACCCGGCCGTTGTGCGCGGCCATCACGTGCTTGACGATGGCCAGGCCCAGGCCGGTGCCGCCGGTGACCCGCGAGCGCGCCGGGTCGACCCGGTAGAACCGCTCGAAGATCCGTTCCAGGTCGCGTTCGGGGATGCCGATGCCCTGGTCGGCCACGCTCAGCTCGGCGTGGCCGTCGCTGGACCGCTTGAGGCAGATGACCACCCGGGTGCGTTCCGGGCTGTAGGCCACCGCATTCTCCAGCAGGTTGCGCAGCGCGGTGATGAGCAGGTCCTCGTCCCCCAGCACGGACAGGCCGCGGGTGCCGGCCGAGGCGAGCGTGATGCCGCGCGCGTTGGCCTTCATCCGGCAGCGGTCCAGCGCCTCGGCCACCACCAGGTCCAGGTCGACCGGGTGCGGGTCGGGGACCGGCTCGACGGCCTGGATCCGGGACAGCGTGATCAGGTCCTGCACCAGGTTGGTCAGCCGCTGGGCTTCCTGGCGCATCTTGCCCGCGAACCGGCGGACCGCCTCGGCGTCGTCGGCGGCGTCCTCGATGGTCTCGGCCAGCAGGGCCAGGGCACCCACCGGGGTCTTGAGCTCGTGGCTGGTATTGGCCACGAAGTCCCGCTTGACCTCGTCGACCCGGCGGCTCTCGGTCTGGTCTTCGGCCAGGACCAGCACCAGCCCGCCGCCGCCCACGGCCGCGCCGAGCGGCGCCACCCGGACCGCGAAGCTGGTCGTCCGGCCGCCGAACCTGGGCACCGGGACCTCGAACTCGCCTTCCCTGATCTCGCCGTCTCGCCTGACCTGGCGGGCCATGGCGGCCAGCTCGCTGACCATCAGCCGGTCCCCCTTGACCAGCCCGAAGTCGCGGGCCGCGGCGCTGGCGCGCAGCACCCGGTCGTTGCTGTCCACGACCACGGCCGAGGAGGAGAGCACGGACAGGACGGAGGCGATGCCGGGAGGCAGCCGGGTGGGCTGACGGGCCGTGCGCAGGCGTGCGTTGCGCGGCCGTGCGGCGGGCCCGCTGCTGGCTCTTATGGCCATGCAATCTCAGTTGTTCGCGCAGACGAGGGACGTGACCAGTGAAAACTCACGGTTCAATGGTAGGCGGTAAGACCGGTGGGAAAACAGCGGGCCCCGGCTCGCCGGGCGATATTCGAGGCATGTTCACCTGGCGGCTAACCGCAGGTAACGTCCGGTTTGCCGCTGCTGCGCCGCGTTGGTGGCTACCGGCCCTGGTTTTTCACCGCTTCGGCGGCTTCGGCGGCGGCTTCGGGGTCGAGGTAGCGGCCGCCGGGCCGGCTGGGCCGGAAGGCGTCGTCGAGCTCGTAGACCAGCGGGATGCCGGTCGGGATGTTCAGCCCGGCGATGGCCTCGTCGCTGATGCCGTCCAGGTGCTTGACCAGCGCGCGCAGCGAGTTGCCGTGCGCCACGACGAGCACCGTCTCGCCCCGGACCAGGTCCGGCACCACCGCGTCGTACCAGTACGGCAGCATGCGGGCCACCACGTCCTTCAGGCACTCGGTGCGCGGCCTGATCTCCGGGGGCAGGGCGGCGTACCTGGCGTCGCCCGAGGAGGACATCGGGTCGTCGTCCTCGATCGGCGGCGGCGGCACGTCGTAGGAGCGCCGCCACAGCATGAACTGCTCGTCGCCGAACTCCTGCCTGGTCCGCGCCTTGTCCTTGCCCTGCAGCGCGCCGTAGTGGCGTTCGTTCAGCCGCCAGGAACGCTGCACCGGCAGCCAGAGCAGGCCCGCCTCGTCCAGCGCGAAGTCGGCGGTCTGGATGGCGCGGGTCAGCACCGAGGTGTGCACCGTGCTCGGGATGACGCCGGAGGTGACCAGCAGCCGGCCGCCGCGGCGCGCCTCCTGCGCGCCGACCTCGGACAGGCCGACGTCCACCCACCCGGTGAACAGGCCCTTCGAGTTCCACTCGCTCTCGCCGTGCCGGAGCAGCACCAGGGTCTTCATGCCGGACAGCCTAGTGGCTGTCCGGCCTGGCCGTCCCGGCGCGGCCGGCCGGGCCGGGGAACAGGCGGCGGCACCGCGCGGTTGGTTAGAGCGTGCCTCAAGTGCCGCGAATCAGCCCGCAACGGCGCAGGTCCGACGTCCCCAGGCGGATCGCGACCATCAGCCTGCACACCTCCCCGCTCGACCAGCCGGGCACGGGCGACGCGGGCGGGCTCAACGTCTACGTGGTCGAGGTGTCCAAGCGGCTGGCCGAGCGCGGCATCGAGGTCGAGATCTTCACCCGCGCGGTATGCCCGGACACGCCGCCCGCCGTCGAGCTGGTGCCCGGCGTGCTGGTCCGCAACGTGGTGGCCGGACCGTTCGAGGAGCTGGACAAGAACGCGCTGCCCGGGCAGATCTGCCCGTTCACGTTCGGGGTGCTGCGCACCGAGGCCGCCTACGAGCCCGGCCGGTACGACCTGCTGCACGCGCACTACTGGCTGTCCGGCCAGGTGGCCGCGGTGGCGGCCGAGCGCTGGGGAGTGCCGCTGATCCAGTCCATGCACACCCTGGGCAAGGTCAAGAACCTGGCCCTGGCCAGCGGCGACTGCGCCGAGCCCGCGGCCCGGATCCGCGGCGAGGGCGAGGTCATCGCGGCCGCCGACCGGCTGGTGGCCAACACCGCCGAGGAGGCGCGCCAGCTGATCGAGCTGTACGGCGCCGACCCGTGGCGGGTCGAGACGGTCAACCCCGGCGTGGACCTGTCGGTGTTCCGGCCCGGCTCGGCGGCGGCGGCACGGGCCCGGCTCGGGCTGCCCGCCGACGCGGTGGTGCTGGTGTTCGCCGGGCGGATCCAGCCGCTGAAGGGCCCCGACATCGTGCTGCACGCCGCGGCCTCGCTGCTGCGGGCCTGCCCGTCGCTGGCGGACCGGCTGGTCGTGGTCTTCGTGGGCGGACCGAGCGGGTCCGAGGTGGGCGCGCCGGGCCGGCTTTCCGGCCTGGCCCAGGGGCTGGGCATCGCTTCGGCGGTGCGGCTCGAGCCGCCCTGCCCGCAGCGGGAGCTGGCCGACTGGTACCGGGCCGCAGATGTCGTGCTGGTGCCGTCGCACTCGGAGTCGTTCGGCCTGGTGGCGCTGGAGGCTCAGGCCTGCGGCACGCCGGTGGTGGCGGCCGCCGTGGGGGGCTTGCGCACGGTAGTGCGGGACGGGTACTCCGGCGTGCTGGTCGACGGGCACGACCCGATGTCGTACGCGCGGGTGCTGGCCGAGCTGTGCGCGGCGCCGGACCGGCGGGCGGAGCTGTCGCGGGGCGCGGTGGCGCACGCGTCGGCGTTCGACTGGCCCGCCACCGCGGACCGGCTCATCGACGTGTATACCGGAGCCATGAACGAGGCAGCAGCGACAGCGGTCGGCGCATGAGCGCCAGTGCGGAGCCCGCGGCGGCGGCCGTGGCGGCGGCGCTGGATGAGCTGGGGCTGAGCTACGAGAACCCGCAGCCGGGGGCGTTCCTGGTCCGGCTGGAGGGCCAGCACAAGCTGGCCACGATGACCTGGCTGATCGCCGGGTCGCACAGCCTGAGCGTGGAGGCGTTCTTCTGCCGCCAGCCGGATGAGAACCACGAGGCGTTCTACCGGTTCCTGCTGGAGCGCAACGGCCGCATGTACGGGGTCCACTTCAGCCTGGACCCGGCGGGCGACGTGTACCTGACCGGCCGGCTGCCGCTGAGCGGGATCGGCGCGGCCGACATCGACCAGCTGCTCGGCTGCGTGCTCAGCTACGCCGACGACAACTTCGACACCGCGCTGGAGCTCGGCTTCGCCAACGCGATCCGCCGGGAATGGGCCTGGCGGGCCAAGCGCGGCGAGAGCCTGGCCAACCTGCGCGCCTTCGCCCGCTTCGCCGACCCCGACCGCTGAGATTTGCGGAGCTGGGCAGCCAGGGGCTAGGTGCGGGTTTGGCGGGGCGAGCGGGCGGGATCGTTCGGCAGGATTACGGGAGGCGAGCCCGGTGCGGCGGGGAGGGTCCAGCGGGACGGATGTGGCGGCCCGCATTCGCGCCGCCTATTAAAGGGCGCCGCCTATTCGATAGCCCGCATAACGGGTACATTGACGACCGTGAACCGGTTGGGTGATCTTGAACGTGCCATCATGGACGTGCTCTGGGAAACCGACGAACCTCTCACGGTGCGAGAGGTCAGTGCTAGGCTGACCGAACGTAACCTAGCTCACACCACCGTGATGACGGTGCTCGACAGGCTCGCCAAGAAGGGCTTCGCCAGGAGGCAGCGGGACGGGCGGGCTTGGCGCTATTGTCCTGCCGCAACCCGCGAAACTTACGTCACCGAACTCATGCTGTCCGCGCTGGATCAGACCGGTGACCGCACGGCCGCCTTGACGCGGTTCGCCCAGTCCGTCTCCGGCGTCGAGGCAGACGTGCTGCGCGACGCCCTGGAACTGATCGAAGGTGACAGCGGAGGAGATGAACGGTCCGGCTGACGCGGCGCTGCTCGCCGCGGTCGCCATCGGGAGCGTGCTCGGAGCTTCGGCGCTGGCGCAGGCCAGCTGGCCGCGCCGCTCGCCGGCCGCGGCCATCTTGCTCTGGCAGGCCCTCGGGCTGGCCGCGGGGCTGGCCGCCGTCGGCACGCTGGTCAGCCTGAGCCTGCCGGGCGACAGCCTGGGCGTGGCCCGTTCCATCCTGCACCTCGGCAGCGTCTTCCCCGCCGACGCGTTCCGAATCCCGGCGGCCTTCGGCCCGGTCAGCATCCTGCCCGCCATGCTGCTCCTGGTCCGGATGGCCTGCCTGGCCGCGGGCCTGGCCCTGCTGGCCTCGCTGTGCTGGGTGCTCATCGCCGCCTCGGCGGCGGCGCTGCAGGCCCGGCGGCGGCAGCGGGCCCTGCTGGCCCTGCTGGCCCACGGCGACCCGAAGGTGCCCGGCGCGCTGGTCGTCGACTACCCCACCGTCGCGGCCTACTGCCTGCCCGGGCTGCGCTCTCGGCTCGTGGTGCTCAGCGTGGGCACGCTGGAGCTGCTCGGCCGGCGCGAGCTGGCCGCGGTGCTGGCGCACGAGCACGCGCACCTGCGCGAGCGGCATGACCTGGTGCTGCTGCCGTTCAGCGCGCTGCGCCGGGCGTTCCCGCGCTCGGCGATCTGCGGCCAGTCGCACCGCGCGGTGGCGCTGCTGGTGGAGATGCTGGCCGACGACCATTCGCTGCGGGGGCGTCCGCCCCGCGAGCTGGTGTCGGCCCTGGTGCGGTTCGGCACGGCCGGGACCTGCCCGGCGCCGGCCGGAGCGCTGGCCGCCGGCGAGGGCGAGGTGGCGGCCCGGGTGGCCCGGCTGCTGCAGCCCGTGCGGCCGCTGCCCATGGCGGCGAGCGCGGGCGTATGCTGCACCGCGGCGCTGCTGGTCGCGGCGACGATCGCGCTGCTCGTCATCTGAGCAGCGCCGCTGTTACGGGGCCGCTGTTACGGGGCCGCTGTTACGGGGCCGCTGTTACCAGGGGCCGTACGGGCCCGAGCTGCTGCCCCCGCCGCCGTTGCGGAAGTCCTTCACCTTGGGCCGGACGTCGGCCAGGTAGATGGCCGCCGCCACGAACGCCGCGACGGTCAGGATGGACGTCGGGCCGATCTTGTACACCACGCCGGCCAGCCCGACCACCGCGGCCACGCCCAGGATGATCAGCCACAGCTGCTTGGTCTGCTTGCCGGTCGCCACGAAGGCCGGGCCGGGCCGGCGGATGGCGTCGATGAAGGCCCAGGCCTCCACGATGAACGCGGCGGCACCGAGGACGAGGAAGAAGTCGTTAAGCGGGGTATAAGCACCGAACACGGAACTCACGCTACCCAATCGGAGGTATGTTCTGGCCGGAAATCACATCCGGGTCAGCTGAGAGATCGGCCGCCGGGTTCGGGGTCCCCGGATCCGATGAGTGCTCCTGGCCGGAGCCTGCGGTTTCGTCAGGGTCTGCTGCGGTGGCTGCGGCCTGCGCCGCTAGCGCGGCCTGCGCGGCCTGCGCGGCCTGTTCGGCTCTGGCGGCCTGTTCGGCGGCCGCCTGGGCCGCGGCCTCGGCGGCGGCCGCGTTCTCCTTGCGGAACGACTCGTAGATCTCGACCAGGACCTGCTTCTGCCGCTCCGACAGCTCGCCGTCGGCCAGCAGGGCCGAACGGACCCCGGTATCGGCCGGCCGGTCTTCCAGGATCCCGGCCTGCACGTAGAGCGCCTCGGCGGAGATGCGCAGCCCCTTGGCGATCTGCTGCAGGATGTCCGCGCTCGGCTTGCGCAGGCCACGCTCGATCTGGCTCAGGTACGGGTTGGACACGCCGGCCGCCTGCGCCAGCTGGCGCATGGAGATCCTGGCCTGCTCCCGCTGCTCCCTGATGTAATCGCCGATCGACTTCACGGTCTCGTTACGCATGCTTTCATCATGCCACCAGGTGCTTGCAATTGCGAACCATCAGCAAGCACCTGTGCGGTCCGGGATGCCGAGGAAGGCGCGGGCGTCGGCGGGGGGCATGGGCGGACGCTGGGCCAGCCGGGCCGCGGCCGCGGCTCGCTCGACCAGTTCGGCGTTGCGGGCCACCGGGCGGCCCCGGGCGTAGGTCAGCGTGTCCTCCATGCCGACCCGCAGGTGGCCGCCGGCCCCGAGCGCGCCGAACAGCACGGGCAGCGTGGTCCGGCCGATGCCGGTGGCCGACCAGGTGGCGCCGGGCGGCAGCGCGGCCGCCGCGGCGGCCAGCGTGGCCACGTCCCCCGCCATGCCGCCGGGCACGCCCATGACCAGGTCGCAGTGCACGTGCCCGCCTGCCGGCGGCCCGCAGGAGGCGAGCAGCCGGTGCAGGGCGGCCACGTGGCCCAGGTCGAACAGCTCGAACTCCGGGACCACCTGCCGCTCCTGAGTCAGCTGGTACAGGTCCTTGATGAACGGCCAGGGGTTGGTGAACACGTCGTCCCCGAAGTTGACCGTGCCGCAGGTCAGCGAGCAGGCGTCCGGGGCGGCGTCGAGCACGGCCAGCCGGGCGGCGAAGCTGTCGGTCACGGCGCCGCCGGTGGACAGCTGGACGATGAGGCCGGTGCCCTCGCGCAGCGCGGTCACGGTGTCGGTGAGCCGGCCGACGTCCAGCGTGGGCCGGGCCGCGTCGTCCCTGATGTGCACGTGGATGACCGCGGCGCCCGCGGCCTCGCATTCCTTGGCCGTGACGACCAGCTCGTCCAGGGTCACCGGGAGGCCGGGGGCCGCCGACTTTTCCGCCTCGGCGCCGGTGGGCGCCACCGTGATGAGGGTCTGGGCTGCCATGGCAAGCAGATTACCCGCGGGCGGCCTGGCCCGCCGCGAGGGACAGGTGCTGCCGGGCGAAGGCCAGCGACTCGGCCAGGTCGGCCAGCCGGTCCTGGTGGGTCGGCGCCTTGTTCGTGTTCACCTCCACCACCACCACGCCGTCAAAGCCGGTGGCCGGGAGCAGGGTGAGCAGCTCGGCGCAGGGCTGGGCGCCGCGGCCGGGGACCAGGTGCTCGTCGGGAAACGGCCCGGTGGGCGAGCCGGTGCCGTCGGCCAGGTGCACGTGGGCCAGGCGCCCGCCGAGCTCGGCGGCCATGGCCAGCGCGTCGGACCCCGAGGCGGCGGTGTGCGACAGGTCCAGCGTGACGTGCGGGACGTCCAGGGCCGTCGGGTCCCAGTGCGGGGCGTACCCCGCGACCTCGCTGCCGCCCACCTTGAGCGGGTACATGTTCTCGACCGCGAAGATGACGTCGCCCTCGGCGGCCAGGGCGGCCAGGCCCTCCTCGAAGCCGCGGGCGTACTCCTGCTGCCAGCGGAACGGCGGGTGCACGACCACCACCCGGGCCCCGACCCGCTCGGCCAGGTCCTTGGCGCGGCGCAGCTTCTCCCACGGCTCGCGGCCCCACACCCGCTGGGTGAGCAGCAGGCTGGGCGCGTGCACGGCCATGACGGGCAGCTGGTGGTAGGCGGACAGGCCCCGCAGCGCGTCCGCGGTCTGGCTTACCGGGTCGGTGTAGACCATGACCTCGATGCCGTCGTAGCCGAGGCGGGCGGCGATCTCGAAGGCCTCCGGCGTGCGTTCCGGGTAGACCGATGAGGTGGACAGGGCGACCGGCGGCCCCGGTGCCTTCGCCGCGCCGCTCACTGCTGCACTCCCTCCGTAGGCCTGGCCGGGCCTCGTGGGCCGGCCGGGCGTCGGTTCCAGCTTACTGAGATTGTCAGAGCCGGCCGTTATCGTGCGGGCATGGCAAAGTCATCGGCCGGGACGGCCGGCTACCGGTGCACCGAGTGCGGCTGGCAGGCGGCCCGGTGGGCCGGACGCTGCGGTGAGTGCCAGGCCTGGGGCACGGTCGAGCAGGCGGGCGCGGCCCGCCCGGCCCGGATCGGGCAGCGGGCGGCCATCTTGCGCGCCCCGATCGTGGCCACCACCCCGGCGGTGCCCATCGGCCAGGTGGACGCGACCGACGCCCGGGCCCGGCCGACCGGTCTTGATGAGCTGGACCGGGTGCTCGGCGGCGGCCTGGTGCCGGGCGCGGTGGTGCTGCTGGCGGGCGAGCCCGGGGTGGGCAAGTCCACGCTGCTGCTCGAGGCGGCCGCGCTGGCCGCGGAGAGCGGGCCGGTGCTGTACGTCACCGGCGAGGAATCGGCGGCCCAGGTGCGGTCGCGCGCGGACCGGATCGGCGCGATCAGCGACCGGCTGTTCCTGGCCGCCGAGACCGACCTGGACGTGGTGCTGGGGCACGTCGACGCGGTGGAGCCCCGGCTGCTGATCATCGACTCGGTGCAGACGATCGCCGCGGGCGACGTCGACGGGGCCGCGGGCGGGGTGACCCAGATCCGGGCCGTGGCCAGCGCGCTGACCGCCGTGGCCAAGGAACGCTCGCTGGCTACCATCCTGGTCGGGCACGTGACCAAGGACGGCTCGGTGGCCGGCCCCCGGGCCCTGGAGCACCTGGTCGACGTGGTGCTGCACTTCGACGGCGACCGGCATTCCCAGCTGCGCATGGTGCGGGCGGTCAAGAACCGGTACGGGCCGACCGACGAGGTCGGCTGTTTCGACCTGGGCGAGTACGGCCTGATCGGGCTGCCCGACCCGAGCGGGCTGTTCATCTCCCAGCATCGCGAGCCGGTACCCGGCACCTGCGTGACCGTGACGCTGGAGGGGCGCAGGCCGCTGCCGGCCGAGGTCCAGGCGCTGGTGGGGCGCTCGGCGCTGGAGATGCCCCGGCGGGCCACCTCCGGCCTTGACCCCGCGCGGGTGGGCATGGTGCTGGCCGTCCTGCAGCGCCGGGCCGGGCTGAAGCTCGGAAAACAGGACGTGTACGCGGCCACGGTGGGCGGAGTGCGCCTGACCGAGCCTTCCGTGGACCTGGCCGTGGCCGTCGCGCTGGCCAGCTCTACGGCCGATCTGAGCGTGCCGCGGGGCGTGGTGGCCATCGGCGAGGTCGGCCTGGCCGGCGAGGTCCGGCGGGTGGCCGGCCTGGCCCGGCGGCTGGCCGAGGCGGAGCGGATGGGGTTCCGGCGGGCGATCGTCCCGTCGGGTTCGGCCGGTCTGGAGGTGGTCGGGACCGAGCTCGCCCGCGGCGGCCCGCAGCCCGGCGGCGACGTGCCGAAGCTTCGGGCCGTCCCGGTGGACGACATCCGCCAGGCGCTGGCCGCGGTGCTCGGGCCGGACCAGTAACCGGTCAGCGGACCAGTAACCGGTCAGCGGACCAGTTTGAAGGTGCTTACCCGGCTGGCCACGGTGGCCGTCCTGACCTGTGCCTGGTAGGTGCCGGGCCGGGCCGAGGAAGCGAGCGTGACGCAGCCGGGCAGCGTGATCGCGCGGTTCCAGGCGATCGAGGTCTGCACCGGGACGCCGCGGCTGAGCTGGTCGTCCTGGTTGCCGCCGCCGCGGGAGCAGTCGGCCGAGTCCCAGATGACCCGGCCCGCTGACATCACGGTCAAGTGCAGCTGGGCCGGGCCCAGGTTGAGGGTGCAGGTGCCGGAGGCCGTGGAGACCGCGTAGACGTCGAACTCGGGGAGCTCGTGAGCTGAGTAGCTCGGCCGGGTGCTGAACAGGCTGAGTACCACCGAGCTGGGCGAGCAGTCGCCGCCGGATTGCGCGGCCACCGACGCGGTGGGGGCCGGGTCGGCGCCGGCCTTGGCGGTCGCGGTCGCGCTCGGGGCGGTGGCCGCCGGCAGGCCGGAGGCGCCCGCGCTCGGCAGGCCGGGCACGGCGGCGTCGGCCCCGTCCGAGGCGGAGGCGTCCGCCGACGGCTCCGGCGACACGCGGTGATACTGCGCGGCCGGCGTCGTGATCGCCGGTGAGCTCGCCGCCGCCGGGTGGGCCGGCTTGCCGCCGCCGGAGAAGGCCCAGGCGAGCAGGCCGAGCAGCGTCAGTCCCGCGGCCAGGGTGATCGCCCGGCGGCGCCAGTAGGTTTCGGGCTGGTCCGCGCCACTATCGTCACGGTAAGAACCACCGTCCATACGCAGAGTATGCAAGCTCAGGCTTAACTGAGCGTGAAGACCCGCCGGCTGCGGCGCACGCTCCGTTACATCGGGGCCGGACCCCGCCGCGCGGCCCGGCCGGCGTGCCACGAGCCGCCTGGCCGGCGTGCCACGATAGGCAGCATCATGACCACGCGCTACTCGGAGCCGGTGCTGGACTGGTACGCACGTAACCAGCGCGACCTGCCCTGGCGTTCGGCCGCCGCGACGCCGTGGTCGGTGCTGGTCAGCGAGATCATGCTGCAGCAGACGCCGGTCTCCCGCGTGCTGCCCGCGCATGCGGCGTGGCTGGCCCGGTGGCCCACGCCGGCCGCGCTGGCGGCCGAGCCGGCCGGCGAGGCGATCAGGCAGTGGGGCAGGCTCGGCTATCCGCGGCGGGCGCTGCGGCTGCACGAGACGGCCACCATCTTGACCGCGCGGCACGGCGGCCAGGTGCCGGCCGACGTCGACGCCCTGCTGGCGCTGCCCGGGATCGGCAGCTACACCGCGGCGGCGGTGGCCAGCTTCGCCTTCGGCCAGCGGCACGCGGTACTCGACACCAACGTCCGCCGGGTGCTGGCCAGGCTGGTGGCCGGCCAGCCGCGGCCGGCCGCCGCCACGTCGGTGGCCGAGCGGCGGCTGGCCGCCTCGCTGCTGCCGGCCGAGCCCGCGGTCGCGGCGCGCTGGTCGGTGGCGGTGATGGAACTGGGCGCGCTGGTCTGCTCGGCGGCCAGCCCGCGCTGCGCCGCCTGCCCGGTGGCGCGGGAGTGCGCCTGGCTGGCCGCCGGCCGTCCGCAGCATACGGGCCGGCGCCGCGCCGGGGGCAGCGGTACGACGGCACCGACCGGCAGTGCCGGGGGCGGCTGCTGGCCGTGCTGCGGGATTCCGGCTCCCCGGTGCCGTCCGCGGCCCTGGCCGCGGCCTGGGCCGACCAGGTGCAGCTGGCCCGGGCGCTGGACGGCCTGGTCGCCGACGGGCTGGCCGATCCGCTGCCCGACGGCCGCTACGCGCTGCCCGGGCCCGCGCCAGCTGCCGAGCTGGCGCCGACAGCAGGAAACCCGGGCCGCGGCCCGGGTTTCCTGCTGTCGGTTAGCCGCGGGCGGAGGCGGTGCCGCCGCCGTCCTGGCTGCCCGCGCTGCCCGCCGGGCTGCTGACGCTGCTGCCCTTGGTGCTCACCGGCTCGCTGACGATCTCCGGCGCGGGCGTGTCGGGAACCACTTCGGGCTTGGCCACGCCGTTGAAGGTGAACTTGGCGGTCTCGCCGCTGCCCTCCACATCCACGATGACGATCTGCCCGGGCCGCAGCTCACCGAACAGGATCTTCTCGGACAGGCTGTCCTCGATCTCCCGCTGGATCGTGCGGCGCAGCGGACGCGCGCCCAGCACCGGGTCGTAACCGCGCTGCGACAGCAGGTCCTTGGCTTCCGGCCGCAGCTCGATGGCCATGTCCCGGTCCTTGAGCCGGTCGTCCACCTTGGCGATCATCAGGTCGACGATCCTGAAGATCTCCTCCCGGAGGAGCTGGTGGAAGACGATGATGTCGTCCACGCGGTTGAGGAACTCCGGCCGGAAGTGCTGCTTCAGCTCCTCACCCACCTTGGACTTCATCCGGTCGTAGGAACCGGTGGACTCACCCTGCCGGGCGAAGCCCACGGTCACGCCCTTGGAGATGTCGCGGGTGCCCAGGTTGGTGGTCATGATGATCACGGTGTTCTTGAAGTCGACCATCCGGCCCTGCGCGTCGGTCAGCCGGCCGTCCTCCAGGATCTGCAGCAGCGAGTTGAAGATGTCCGGGTGGGCCTTCTCGATCTCGTCGAACAGGACCACGGAGAACGGGCGCCGGCGCACCTTCTCGGTGAGCTGGCCGCCTTCCTCGTACCCGACGTAGCCGGGCGGGGAGCCGAACAGCCGCGAGACGGTGTGCTTCTCCATGTACTCGCTCATGTCCAGCTGGATGAGCGAGTCCTCGTCGCCGAACAGGAACTCGGCCAGGGTCTTGGACAGCTCCGTCTTGCCCACGCCGGACGGGCCCGCGAAGATGAACGACCCGCCGGGGCGCTTGGGGTCCTTCAGGCCGGCCCGGGTGCGCCGGATCGCCTGGGACAGCGCCTTGATGGCGTCGTTCTGGCCGATGACCCGCTTGTGCAGTTCATCTTCCATGCGCAGCAGGCGCTGCGACTCCTCCTCGGTGAGCTTGAACACCGGGATGCCGGTGGCGGTGGCGAGCACCTCGGCGATGAGCTCCTCGTTCACCTCGGCCACGACATCCATGTCGCCGGCCTTCCACTCCTTCTCCCGGGACGCCTTCTTGGCCAGCAGCTGCTTCTCGTTGTCCCGCAGCGCGGCGGCCTTCTCGAAGTCCTGGGAGTCGATGGCCGATTCCTTCTCCCGGCGCACCTGGGCGATCTTCTCGTCGTACTCGCGCAGGTCCGGCGGCGCGGTCATGCGGCGGATCCGCATCCGGGAGCCGGCCTCGTCGATCAGGTCGATGGCCTTGTCCGGCAGGAACCGGTCGCTGATGTAGCGGTCGGCCAGCTGGGCCGCGGCCACCAGCGCGCTGTCGGTGATCGACACGCGGTGGTGCGCCTCGTACCGGTCGCGCAGGCCCTTGAGGATCTCGATGGTGTGCGAGATCGTGGGCTCGGCCACCTGGATGGGCTGGAACCGGCGCTCGAGCGCGGCGTCCTTCTCCAGGTACTTGCGGTACTCATCCAGCGTGGTGGCGCCGATGGTCTGCAGCTCGCCACGGGCCAGCATCGGCTTGAGGATCGACGCGGCGTCGATGGCGCCCTCGGCGGCGCCGGCTCCGACCAGCGTGTGGATCTCGTCGATGAACAAGATGATGTCGCCGCGGGTGCGGATCTCCTTGAGCACCTTCTTCAGGCGCTCCTCGAAGTCGCCGCGGTAGCGCGACCCGGCCACCAGGGCCCCCAGGTCGAGCGTGTAGAGCTGCTTGTCCTTGATGGTCTCGGGCACCTCGCCCTTGACGATCTTCTGGGCCAGGCCCTCGACGACCGCGGTCTTGCCCACTCCGGGCGCCCCCACCAGCACCGGGTTGTTCTTGGTGCGGCGGGACAGCACCTGCATGACGCGCTCGATTTCCTTCTCCCGGCCGATGACCGGGTCGAGCTTGCCCTCGCGGGCGCCCTGGGTCAGGTTCCGGCCGAACTGGTCGAGGACCAGGGAGGTCGAGGGCGCGGACTCCGCGGCGGTGCCGGACGTGGCCGGCTCCTTGCCCTGGTAGCCGTGCAGCAGCTGGATCACCTGCTGGCGCACCCGGTTCAGGTCGGCGCCCAGCTTGACCAGCACCTGCGCGGCGACGCCGTCGCCCTCGCGGATGAGGCCGAGCAGGATGTGCTCGGTGCCGATGTAGTTGTGGCCGAGCTGCAGCGCCTCGCGCAGCGACAGCTCGAGCACCTTCTTGGCCCGCGGCGTGAACGGGATGTGCCCGGACGGCGCCTGCTGGCCCTGGCCGATGATCTCCTCGACCTGCTGGCGGACCGCGTCCAGGCTGATCCCCAGCGACTCCAGCGCCTTGGCCGCTACCCCCTCGCCCTCATGAATGAGGCCGAGCAGGATGTGCTCGGTGCCGATGTAGTTGTGATTGAGCATCCTGGCTTCTTCTTGCGCCAGGACGACCACCCGCCGCGCTCTGTCGGTAAACCTCTCGAACATCTCTCGTCGCTCTCCCTCACAGCACGGGGGTATGGGGTCGAACCCACCTTGCCTACTCCGCATAGTAGCCGTGCGCCCACGGACTCACTCTTATTGCGAGTATGCGCTACGCATAACTAAACGTTCCCCGGGACATGGCCGTTCATCCTCATCCAACCCGCTGGACCTGGGCAGTGTTCCCGGTACGCCGCAAGCGAACGCCCCTCACCCCCCTGCTTCCCCGGCCCCAGCCAGGCTGCTGGGCCGGCCCAGAGCCGGGCAGGCGGCCACCGGGGCCCTCGGCATCCCACGCTACCGGCCGGCCGTCCCCGGATAAGCAAACGCACCGCCGGCCCCTCGCAAGGGGCCGGCGGTGCGTCTCGGCCGGCCGGGCCTGGCGGCCCGGGAGCGGTCCTGCTTAACACCACGGCCAAGGAGTCGCTCGCCTCAGGGCGAAGATCCCGGGAGAACGCCGAAGAACTCGCGAACTCCGGTCGGTGCGTGCTAGTGCGCGGCCTCGTACTCCGCGACGATGTTCGCCGGAATGCGCCCGCGCTCATTGACCTTGTAACCGCGCTGCTTCGCCCACGACCTGATTTGAGCACTGCGCTCACGGCCCGGGCCAGTACGCGTCCTGCGACGCCGAGCCGGAGAGCTCGCTTTGCGCGCGTGCTCCACATAGTGGGCGAGCTCTTTACGAAGCTTGCCGGCGTTGCCAGTACTCAGATCGATCTCATACGTGGCGCCATCGAGTCCAAACGCTACGGTCTCGGTAGCCTCGCTTCCATCGAGATCGTCGACGAGAAGCACCTGCACCTTCTGTGCCATCGAATCGGCCCTTCTGACGGAGCAACCTATTTTGGATGTTAAAGATATACCCAATCCGAAGGAGTTGACAATTCTGTAAGTCCCGATTCTGCGATTTTTGAGCGGACTGTGACCATGAAGCCATCACCGGACAGCACTCTGAGTAATGCATAGTTCGCAGCGCGGTGGGGCAGATGAAGATGGGCGGCCAGTGGCGCAGTTCAGTTGGCCAGTTCGGATATGCCCGCCGTTACCTGAAATATCAAGACCGATCCTCGCGCGATCGGCGCTTGGCGTTCCTGGCCGCGCGGCGCTTGGGCGCCATCTCCCGGCGCAGGAAGATGACCACGCCGATGATGAACGCCACGCAAACTACCAGCGGTGGAGTCAGCGCCGCGAGGTCCTGCCACATAGCAGAGTCCTTCCTGCGTCGTCCTTCCCGCGGCCCGCGGCCGGCGATGCTCCCCGCTGGGCTCGTATCGTCTCCTGCGCAACGCTGATGCTCATTTTCCCGGCCCGGTAAGAGGCGCAACAGCATGCGGCTGTTGCCCAGAGTGTTAGGCTTTACGCGCTCTAGGTCGAGAAACTCCGCCACGCCCTCGTCGTAGGAACGCAATAGTTCCGAGTACACCTCTGCGGCCACCGGAGTGCCGCTGATGACCTGGAATCCATGGCGGGCGAAGAAGTCGACCGCGAAAGTCAAGCAGAACACGCGGTCCACGCCAAGGACGCGGGCCCGCTGAAGCAACGTATCGACGATCGCGTGACCGATACCCAGCCCTTGGCATCCGGCCGGGACGGCAACCGTCCTGATCTCGGCGAGATCCTCCCACATCACGTGCAATGCGCCACAACCCGCCAGCGCAGCGTCATCATCGAGTTCGGCTATGCAGAACTCCTGGATGTCTTCATACAGCGTGACCGTGGCCTTACTCAGCAAACGTCCAGACTCCACATTGGAATCGATCAGCTTCCGGATCATAGGCACGTCACGAGTGCGCGCGGACCGGATCGTGTAAGACATAGCGCCGTCCACGATAGCCGCTGCCCGGGCGGCCGGGACGGCCCGGACTGGTGTGACCCAAGGTAAAACTTCTCCTGAGTTGGTCGCCAACCGACCCTGATTCCAATATCGTGCATCGCTGTGCGCAAACTGAGTGGAGCCGCCGCCGTGGCCGTGGCTGCCCTCGCTCTGCTGGTGCCCGCGGCGGGCAGCCGGGCGCAGACGACCGATCCGAGGCCCGACCTGACCGCCCTGGTCGCGCAGGCCAAGCAGCTCGAGTTCCAGATCAACGCCCTGAGCGAACAGTACGACAGCCTGCGCATCCAGCTCACCCGGGCCCAGGCCGACGCGCTCATCGCCGAGCGGGCCGCCACCAGGACCCAGTCCGCGCTGGCCCTCGGCCAGCAGGCCATAGCGCAGCTGGCCGCGGAGAATTACATGAACGCCGGGCTCGACCCGACGCTGCAGGCCCTGGTCGCTGGCAACCCGGAGCAGTTCCTGTCCCAGGCCGCCACGCTGACCGAGATCGACCAGGCCAGCGGAGACCGGGTCAGCACGCTGAGCAGCGAGGCCGCCCAGGCGCTCAGGGAACGGCAGACCGCCCAGCAGCAGGTCGCCGCCGTCAATGCCCTGCAGGCCCAGCTGGGCACCAAGAAGCAGGCCATCGAGGCCAAGATCGACGTGGTTAACAGCGCGGCGATGAAGCAGGCGATGGCGATATTCGATCAGACCGGCCAGTATCCCGACATCACCATCCCGACCGCCAACACGATCGGGGCGCAGGCGCTGGAGGCGGCGCTGAGCAAGCGGGGCGACCCGTACGTGTGGGGCGCGGCCGGGCCCGGCGCCTTCGACTGCTCCGGGCTGGTCGTCTGGGCCTACGCGCAGGAAGGCATCACGCTCCCGCATTTCACCGGAGACCAGTGGAACTCCGGCATGCACGTCTCGCGCAACGACCTGGAACCCGGCGATCTGGTCTTCTTCTATCCCGATATCAGCCACGTGGGGATTTACCTGGGCAACGGGCTGATGGTCGACGCGCCTGATTTCGGCCAGACGGTCCAGGTCCAGCCGGTTTTCTGGGCCAACTACGTGGGCGCGGTCCGGATCGCCTGAGGCCGGGCTCCGGGACGTCACCCGGGCCCGCGCAACCGGATCAATGTGCATCTGAGCCGGTCCCGACCGGCTCACCGTGACAACGATCCGGTCGCATCCACGCGGCCTGATCGCAGAAACCGGACAAAACAGGCAGCACGACCGGCGTCAGGCGGCGCAGGCCCGGCGGCGCAGGCCCGGCAGCGCGGGCGCGGCGGCTCAGCCCCAGGTTCCGCGTCCAGGGTGGCCGCCGGGACGCCGCCCTTCCCGGTGGCCGTGTGCAGGGCCTCGACGGCCTGCCAGGCGCCGGGCAGGAGCGCGGCCGGGTTCTTCATCCGGGGCCGCAACGCGGCGGCCCGTGATTGCCGTCTCCATGATCTTGTCCTCCAGGTGCTTGGTTCGGTCACACTGACCGGCTTTCGCCGGTCTATCCGGGTAGACCAGTGCCGGCGGAAGAATGTGACAACGCCAGCGGACGGCAACAGCAGAAGGAGCAGACCATGAAGTTCCGGGCCTGCGTCGAGCCTCCGGAGCCCATGCGGGGGCTGGAAGTTCCCCAGCAGGTGGTGGCGGCGCTCGGCGGCGGCAATCGGCCGAGGGTCACTATCACGATCAACGGGCATTCCTGGCGGAGCAGGGTCGCCATCATGCGGGGCCGCTACCTGCTCGGCCTGAGCAACGCCAACCGGCAGGCCGCCGGTGTCGTTACCGGCGAGGAGGTCGAGGTCGAGGTGGAATTCGACGCCGAGCCTCCGGTCGTGGTCGAGCCCGCGGACTTCGCCCGCGCCCTGGACGCCGATCCGTTTGCCCGCGCCGCCTATGACCGCCTGGCCTACAGTCACCGCCGGGAGCACGTGCGCGCTATCGAGAGCGCGGTGAAGCCGGAGACGCGCGCACGAAGGATCGAGCAGGCCCTGGCTATGCTGCGGGACCAGAAGCCTGCCGGGGCCGCGACCAAGCGCGCGCCTGATCAGCTGCCGGAGGATCCGGCGAAGCCGGCGGATCCGGCGAAGCCGGCGTTTCTTTCGTAGACCAGGCGCAGGCCGATCAGGGTGAGCCAGGGCTCGTAAGCGTCGATGACGCTGACCTCGTCGATGACCAGGGGGGCCAGGCCGCCGGTGGCGATGATGGTCACGGCTTCGGGATCTTCCGGGCAAAGCTCGCGTGCCATCCGGGTGGCTATCCCCTCTACCTGCGCGGCGAACCCGAAGATAATGCCTGACTGCAATGCCTCGACGGTGTTCTTGCCGACGACCCGGGGCGGCCTGGTCAGTTCGACCTTGAGCAATTGCGCGGCCCGCCGGGACAGGGCGTCCACGGATATCTCGATGCCCGGGGCGAGCGCGCCGCCGACGAACTCGCCGCGGGCGCTGACCGCGTCGAAATTGGTCGAGGTGCCGAAGTCGACCACCACCGCCGGCCCGCCGTACAGGTGCACCGCGGCCAGCGAGTTCATGATCCGGTCGCTGCCCACTTCTTTCGGGTTGTCCATTCGGACCGGCACGCCGGTCTTTACTCCCGGTTCCACGATGACCGTCTCCAGCTGCCCGTAATAGCGCTGGCACATCTCTCTCATCTCGTGCAGCACGGAAGGCACGGTGGAGCACAGCGAAATTCCGTGGATCTCGTTTTCGCTTACGGTGCTGCTGCGCTGGAGCAGGCCGTGCAGCACCAGGGCCAGCTCGTCCGCGGTGCGATCGGGAACCGTGGCCACCCGCCAGTGCTCGATGACCCGGTCCTTGTCGAATACGCCGAGCACCGTATTGGTGTTGCCGATGTCAATGGTCAGCAGCATCGACGGCCTGCCCTCCTGGGTCCTGGCCTGCGGTCAGCACGACAGGCGCGTTATCGATCAGCCGGGTGGTGCCCGCGGTGGCCGCGGCCACGATCAGGCCCGGCCCGGCCTGGCCGGGCTGGGCCGGCGTGAACGTGTCCGGGTCGACCACCGCCACGTAGTCGACGGCCAGCGCGGGTGCGGCGCGCAGGACCTGCTGCGCGGCCTGCAGTACCGCGGCGGCGCCCTCGGCCGCCCGGGCCTGGCCCGCCCGCAGCGCACGCGAGATGACCAGGGCCAGTTCCCGGTCCGCCGCGGACAGGTACCTGTTCCGGCTCGAGGTGGCCAGCCCGTCGGCATCACGCACGATGGGCACGGCGGAGATGGTGATGTCCAGGTCGGTGTCGCGGACCATCCGGCGGACCAGCGCCAGCTGCTGGGCGTCCTTGGCGCCGAACACCGCCACGTCCGGCCGGACCAGGTGGAACAGCTTGAGGACCACGGTCAGAACGCCGTCGAAGAAGCCGGGCCGGAACTCGCCCTCGAAGATCCGCCCCACCGGACCGGGATCGACGGTCACGGCCGGCGGGCCGCCGGGATAGATCTCGCCCGCGGACGGCGCGAAGACCGCCGTGACTCCCTCGCGCGCGCACAGGGCCAGGTCATCCTGCAGGGTCCGCGGGTAACGGTCCAAGTCCTCACCGGGACGGAACTGGAGCGGGTTGACGAAGACGGACACGATCACGCTGCCGGCCGGCCCGGCCAGCGTGCGCGCCGCGCGCAGCAGGGCGGCGTGACCGGCGTGCAGGGCGCCCATGGTCGGGACCAGCACGACCGGGGCGGCCAGAGCCGGGCGCGCGGCCGCGAGGTCGGCCTTGGTGGCCAGCACGACCGGCTCCTCGGGCGGGCTCCCAGCCGGTCCCTCAGACAGGCTCGCGGGCGACCTGGCCGGCTGGCTCGCGGGCGACCCGGCTGGCTGGCTCGCGGACGGCCCGGCCGGCTGGCTCGCGGGCGACCCGGCCGGCTGGCTCACGGACGGCCCGGCCGGCTGGCTCACGGGCGACCCGGCCGGCTGGTTCACGGACGGCCGCCCAGCACGCCGAGCAGGCGCTCGGCGTCGCCCGGCTTGAGCAGCCCGGCGGCCAGCGCGCGGTCGGCGGTCAGCCGGGCCATGGCCGTGTAGGCCGCGAGCACGGCGGGCGAGGCCGCGGGCGCGGCGGCCAGGGCGGCGAGGTGCGCGGCCACGGTGTCGGCGTCGCCGCGAGCCACCGGGCCGGTCAGGCCCGCGTCGCCGAACCGCAGCGCGTTGTCCAGGGACGCGGACAGCAGCGGCCCGAGCAGCCGGGCCGGTTCGGTCACCCCGGCCGTCCTGAGCAGGTCGGCGGCCTGGGTCACCAGCGTGATCAGGTGGTTGGCCGCGCCGGCCAGCGCCGCGTGGTACAGGTCCCGGTGTTCCTCGGGCACGAAGACCGGCTCGCCGCCCATCTCGATGACCAGCGCCTCGGCCGCCGGCCGCAGCACGTCGGGCGCGGTGACCCCGAAGCAGGTGCCCGCCAGCCGGTCGGTGTCGTCGCTGCGCCCGGTGAATGTCATGACCGGATGCAGGGCCAGCGGCAGGGCGCCGCGCCGGACGGCGGGCTCGAGCACGGCCAGGCCGTGCCGGCCGCTGGCGTGCGCCAGCATGCGGCCCTCCAGCGGCGCCTCAGTGGCGGCCAGCCCCTCGACCAGGCCGGGCAGCACGTCGTCGGGCACGGTGAGCAGGGCCAGGTCGGCCTGGCGCAGGACCTGGCCCGGCTCGGCGATGACCGCGCCGGGAAAGGCGTCGCGGGCCCGGCGCACCGAGGCGTCGGACACCGCGGACGCGGCCACCACGGTGTGCCCGGCCCGGGCCAGGGCCACGCCGAGCGCGGTGCCGGCCCGGCCCGCGCCGATGACGCCGACCGCCAGCCGCGCGGGTCGCTGCCCGCGCGGGCCCGGCTCAGCCGGGACGGGGAAATCAGGGTTCATCTCGTTCCAGTCCTCGCGGGTACCGGACGGTAGTGCGGTGACCAGAATAAAGGGCGCCGGATACCCCGCGGGTATCCGGCGCCCTTAATCCGCTGAGCTAGTGCCGGTTGCTGATCCAGATAAAGGAGACCGCTCCGCCGTAGGCCGGTGCTAGGACTGCGCGGCTCGCTCGTCGGTCTCGTCGCGGTCCGTGGTGTCCGGCACGCGGCAGCAGTACTCGAGGTAGAGCGCGGCGCAGGCCAGCACCACGGCGGCGGCGAAGGTCAGCGCGCCGGTCAGCGCATCCTGCTTCGGGATGGCCGCGTTCAGGGAGCCGCTCAGGTAGATGACGAAGCCGGCCGACAGGCCCGCGATCACCGCGGCGGCCAGCGAGCTGGCCTTGGCCAGCGCGACCATCCGGGACACGAACAGCGGCGCGGCGGGCTTCAGGCCGCGCCCCCCGGTGATCCGGGCCTTCAGGTCACGGCCCGTCCAGGCCTCGGCCACGGCGGCTATGAGCAGGGCGGGCACGCCGGTCCAGGGCAGCGGGGGGAGCCGCTCGTAGATCGACCGCAGCGCCAGCCAGGCGGCCAGCGCGCAGACCACGGCCACGACGGCCAGCGTGGAGGTACGGGTGGGCCTCATGGCATCTGGGCGGCTGACCGGGGCGCCGTCAGGACCGCGTCCGGCAGCCGGTACACGCCGCTGCGGTCGAGGCCGGCCAGCAGGCCGGCGACGGGTCCGTGCCCGGGCAGCTCGGCCCGAGGGTCGATGTCGTGCCAGGGGGCGAGCACGAACGCGCGCTCGTGCGCCCGCGGATGCGGCAGGGTGATCACCGGGTCGTCGCTGCGGCGGCAGGCGTAGCTGATGATGTCCACGTCGAGCGTGCGGGGCCCGAACCGTTCGGTCCGGACCCGGCCGAAGCCGGCCTCGATGCGGTTGACGGCGGCCAGCAGTTCCCTGGGCGGCAGCGCCGTCGCCGCGATCAGCACCGCGTTCAGGTAGTCCGGCTGGGCCGGGCCGCCGACCGGGGCGGTCTGGTAGACGGGCGAGATGGCCAGCACGTCAGTGTCCGGGAGCTGACCGATGGCATGCACGCATCCCTGAAGGGTACCCAGCCGGTCCCCCTGGTTGCTGCCCAGCGCGAGCACCACGCGCTGCCGCCCGGTCATGCCCGGGCGGCGGCGCCGCGCCACGCGGCCGCCACCCGGACCGCATCGGAGCTGGCCGGGACCTGGTGCACGCGCACGCACCAGGCACCGCCGGCCGCGGCCAGCGCGGTGATCGCCACCGTGGCCTCCTCACGGCCGCCGATGGGCCGAGGCGTGCCGTCCGGGCCGGCCAGCAGCCCGCCGAGGAATCCCTTCCTGGACGCCGCGAGCAGCACCGGGAAGGTACGGCCGCCGAGCGTGGCCACCTCGGGCAGGCGGGCCAGCAGCGGCCAGTTGTGCTCGGGACGCTTGCCGAAGCCGAGGCCGGGGTCGACCACGATGCGGCCCGGCTCGACCCCGGCGGCCACCACCGCCTCCACCCGGCGGGTGAGCTCCTCGCGAACCTCGCCCACCACGTCGGCGTAGGCCGCGCGGGCGTACATGTCGTGACTGTGGCCGCGCCAGTGCATGACGACGTAGCTGGCCCCCGCCGCGGCGACCAGGCGCGGCATGTCCGGATCGGCCAGGCCGCCGCTCACGTCGTTGACCAGGCGGGCCCCGGCGTCCAGCGCGAAGGCGGCCACCCGGGCCCGCATGGTGTCGACGGACACCGGCACGCCCGCCTTGACCAGCTCGGTGACCACCGGCCCCACGCGCCGCAGTTCCTCGTCCGCCTCGATGCGCTGCGCACCCGGCCTGGTGGACTCGCCGCCCACGTCCACGATGTCCGCGCCCTGCTCGACCAGGTCCAGGCCGTGCCCGATGGCCGCCTCGGCGCCGTACCACTGGCCGCCGTCGGAGAACGAGTCAGGTGTCACGTTCACCACGCCCATGACCAGGCAGCGGTCAGAACTCGGCAGGCCGGGAAGGATACCGGCGGTCACCGTTGCGGCACCGGCTCCCGGCGCACCCGGCGCCTGATCCGGGCCAGCCCGAGCTTGCGCGCGATCCGGCGCAGCTCGAGCCGCGGCCAGACCAGGAACGCCTCCGCTTCGAGCGCGGCCACCGCGATCCGCGGCGCGTCCTTGGTGCTCGGGAACACGAAGAACCGCGGCTGCCAGACCGGCGAGAACTTGGCGTTGAACTTGTACAGCGACTCGATCTGGAACCACCGCGACATGAAGATCAGCAGGGATCGCCAGGCCCTCAGCACCGGGCCGGCGCCGATCCGCTCACCGCGCTCGAGGGCGGCCCGGAAGACCGCGAAGTTCAGCGAGATCCGCTTGACGCCGAGGCAGGGGGCGGCCTTGATCGTCTCGGTGATGAGGAAGTCGTTCAGCCCGGGCTGGGCGGCCTTGTCCCGCCGCATCAGGTCCAGCGACAGGCCGTCCGCGCCCCACGGGACCAGTTGCAGCACCGCCTTGACCGCGCCGTCCTCGGTGGCCGTGGCCAGCACGCAGTTCTCGTCGCCTGGTGCGCCGATCCGGCCCAGGGCCATGGAGAAGCCGCGCTCGGTCTGGCTGCCGCGCCAGCTGTCGGCGGCCCTGACGATGGCGTCGAGTTCCTGGCGCGGTATGTCCGCCACCCGGCGGACCTCGGCCACGTAGCCGTGCTTGGCCACCCGGTTGACCATCTGCCTGACGTTCCGCATGGACCGGCCGGCCAAGCTGAAGTCGGCCACGTTCACGATGGCCTCGTCGCCGAGTTCCAGGGCGGTCAGGTTGCCCTCGCGGCACCACACCTCGGCGCCGAGCTCGCTGCAGCCCATCACGGCCGGCGCCCAGGCATGCCGGGCCGCCTCGTCCAGGAACGGGCCGATGGCGCCGGGCCAGGCCTCGGGGTCGCCGATCGGGTCGCCGCTGGCCAGCATGACGCCGGACACCACCCGGTAGCAGATGCACGCCTTGCCGGTCGCAGACCAGATCACGCTCTTGTCGGTGCGCAGCGCGAAGTAGCCCAGCGAGTCCCGGTCCCCGTGCTTGGCCAGCAGGTCCCTGACCCGGCCGGCGTCCGCGCGGCCGAGCCGGGCCTGCGGCCGGGCGGGCTTCAGGAACAGGAACACGGTGACGATCAGGGTGAAGATGCCGAGGCCGCTGGTCATGAAGGCGAACAGGTCGCCGCGCGCCTCTGGGTACCACCGCACCGGGCCGGACACGCCGACCAGGCCGTAGATAACCTCCTGCACCCGCTGGGTGAGCGAGTAGTCGGCGACCAGGCCGTGGGCCACCATGATGTAGCTGAGGCCGATGGCCAGGTCCGCCACCACCAGGCCGCCGAACACCCAGGCAGCCCGCCATCTGGTGCGCGGATCGCCTTCGGCGTAGAACTCCTCGCGGAAGTACAGCAACGCGATCAGCAGGATCAGCGCGGCGACCGCGGTCACGATCCGGCTCGAGTGGACGAAATGAATACCGATATCGACGGCCAGCAGCACGGCTACCGCCTGGAACGCCCGCCGCTTCCTGCGGCGCAGGCCGTGCGCCAGCATCAGCAGCATCAGCCCGATGATGACGTCGGCGGTGTGGCCCAGGCTGGCCAGGGTGCCCGGCACCAGGTAGTTGATCTTGTGGAACCTGGTGGCCAGGTCCGGCTTGAAGATGCCCACGATGTCCGACAGGCCGATCAGCGCGGTGAGCAGCGCGGCGGTGCCCGGCACCCAGGCGTGCTGACGTCTGCGGTCAACGGGTTCCCCCCCGTTTGCCGCTGTCGCGTCCTTCACCCCGGGCGAAGTCGCGTGTCCAGCTTCGTCGCTGTCGCTCATCTCGGCAGCTCTCTTGTCAGGCCCCGGATCACGGTGCGTCAGCGTAGTCATCGCCTCGCCTCGCGTGCTGCTTTCACGGTACCCCCAAAGCGTAGGCAAGGTCCCGACGTGCGGGACAAGAGTTGGTGACACCACATAGACGACGCACGAAGCGTTTCAGTTCGGCGTTGAGGCGAAGTTAACTCCCGGCTCAGCGGCGGCCGCAGCTCAGGCTCATGGCCCCGGCCTCGGTCACCGTGTCCAGGAGGCAACGCGCAGCGCGGGCCATGACCGCGCCGCACGTCCTCGGGCCGCGGCTCGCGAACTGCTCCGGGTAAGCCCGC
Organism: uncultured Actinomycetes bacterium; assembly: GCA_963767565.1. GTDB lineage: Bacteria > Actinomycetota > Actinomycetes > Streptosporangiales > Streptosporangiaceae > Palsa-504. Next base: position 46,148 of record CAVYEG010000003.1, read on the forward strand.
GCCACCCGGGCCGACCTGGCTGGCGGCCGTCGTGCGCCGGCCAGCGAGGTGCCCTGCGTTATGCGGTGTCGCTGGGCTCGCCCCGGCCCGGCTCGTCGCCGTTGCTGTCCGATGCCGTCGGGTTGAAGCCGAGCGCCTGGCCGTTGGCGGGCAGGGACAGCCCGGTGCCGCCGTCGGCGGCCGCCAGCGCCAGTTCCTTGGGCGACAGCACCGGCGGGCGGTCCGAGGGCAGCCGCTTGCCGTAGCCGGTATACGAACCCCGCGACGGCCGCTTGACCACCGTCGCGAAGAGCTCCAGGACCTCGGTCCGGGCCACGGTCTCCTTCTCGAGCAGCCGCAGCACCAGGGCGTCGAGCACGTCCCGGTACTCCACCAGGACCTCCCAGGCCTCGTCGTGCGCGGATTCGATGAGGCGGCGGATCTCCTCGTCGATCGAGGAGGCGATCTCTTCGGAGTAGTCCCGGCTGTGCGACATGTCCCGGCCCAGGAACGGCTCGCCGTCGCCGTTGCCGAACTTGCGCGCGCCGAGCCGCTCGCTCATGCCGTACTCGGTGATCATGCCGCGGGCGATCTGGGTGGCCTTCTCGATGTCGTTGGCCGCGCCCGTGGTCGGCTCGTGGAAGATGAGCTCCTCGGCGGTCCGCCCGCCCAGCAGCATGGCCAGCTGGTCGAGCATCTCGGCCCGGGAGACCAGGAACTTGTCCTCGGTCGGCAGCGCGCTGGTGTAGCCCAGGGCCCGGCCGCGCGGGATGATCGTCACCTTGTGCACCGGGTCGGCGTTCGGCATGGCGTGGCCGACCAGCGCGTGGCCGCCCTCGTGGTAGGCGATGACCTTCCGCTCCCGCTCCGACAGCAGCACGCTCTTGCGCTCCGGGCCGGCCATGACCCGGTCGATGGCCTCCTCCAGGGCCGCCATCGTGATCTGCTTGCCGTTGGCCCGCGCGGTCAGCAGCGCGCCCTCGTTGATCACGTTGGCCAGGTCGGCGCCGGTGAAGCCGGGGGTACGGCGGGCGATGATGTCGAGGTCGGCGTCGGGCGCGATGGGCTTGCCGCGGGCGTGCACCTTCAGGATGCCCTTACGCCCGGTCAGGTCCGGCTGGGCCACCACGATCTGGCGGTCGAACCGGCCCGGGCGCAGCAGCGCCGGGTCGAGGATGTCGGGCCGGTTGGTGGCCGCGATGACGATGACACCGCCCTTGGTGTCGAACCCGTCCAGCTCGACCAGCATCTGGTTCAGGGTCTGCTCGCGCTCGTCGTGGCCGCCGCCGAGGCCCGCGCCGCGGTGCCGGCCCACGGCGTCGATCTCGTCCACGAACACGATCGCGGGCGCATTCGCCTTGGCCTGCTCGAACAGGTCGCGCACCCGGGAGGCGCCGACACCGACGAACATTTCCACGAAGTCGGACCCGGAGATCGAGTAGAACGGCACGCCGGCCTCGCCGGCCACGGCCCGGGCCAGCAGCGTCTTGCCGGTGCCGGGCGGGCCGTAGAGCAGCACGCCCTTGGGGATCTTGGCCCCGATGGCCTGGAACTTGGCCGGAGTCTGCAAGAACTCCTTGATTTCCTGGAGTTCCTCGATCGCCTCGTCGACTCCGGCCACGTCGGCGAAGGTCGTCTTGGGCGTGTCCTTGGTGATCAGCTTCGCGCGGGACTTGCCGAAGTTCATCACTCGCGAGCCGCCGCCTTGCATCTGCGACAGCATGAAGAAGAACAGCAGGAAGATCACGATGTAGATGAAGGCCGTGGGCAGCAGGTCGAGCAGCGCGTTGCTCTTGGGGATGTTGACGTTGTAGTTGTCGGGCAGCTTGCCCTCGTCATATAGCTTCTGCAGGTCCGCCTGGAGCTGAATGCCCTGGCCGCCGATCCAGTTGGCCTGGTACTTGGCACCGCTGGTGGTGGTGACCTGGATCGTCTGATCCTTGTCGGTGATCTGGGCGGACTTCAGGCCCTGGCCATGCTCGATGAGCTGGACGATCTTGCCCGTATCGACCGTGGTGTAGCTGCTCCCGGAATTGGCGTAATCGAGCACGAAAAGCAACAACAGCACCGCCACCGCGATCAGCAGCAGCGGTGCTCGGAAAAAGCGCCTTAGCTCCATCGATGAGCGGCCCCGTCGGCCCGGGACCGTTCCCTCCTGACCAGCCTCACATTCCCGTCGACCTCCGGCGGGATGGCCGTGCATTCGTCCTCGCAGCACGTTTTCCGCGCGTGCCTGCGACCGCATCTGGAAGGTGAACGCTTCCCGAAGCGGAATGTGTTCCCCCGCCAGCCCTGCCTAACTGCCCCGGTAGACCTCGGGGGCCAGCGTGCCTACGAACGGCAGGTTGCGGTACCGCTGAGCGTAGTCGAGTCCGTAACCCACTACGAACTCATCTCCGATGTCGAACCCGGTGTAGGCCACATTGACGTGCATCTGCGCCGACCCGGGCTTGCGGAGCATGGCGCACACCGCCAGCGAGGCCGGGCCGCGCGAGCGCAGGTTCCCGGCCAGCCAGGACAGGGTCAGGCCCGAGTCCACGATGTCCTCCACGATGAGCACGTGCCGGTCGGTGATGTCGGTATCGAGGTCCTTCAGGATCCGCACCACGCCGGAGGACCTGGTCCCCGAGCCGTAGGAGGAGATGGCCATCCAGTCCATCTGCACCGGCAGGTGCATGGCGCGGGCCAGGTCGGCCATGACCATGATGGCGCCCTTCAGCACGCCCACCAGCAGCACGTCGCGGCCGGCGTAGTCGGCGTCGATCTGCGCCGCGAGCTCGCCGATGCGCGCCTGCAGCTGCTCGGCGGTGATCAGGACCTGCTTCAGGTCGGGCCCCATGTCAGTCGCGTCCAACGGACTCCCCGCTCGTGAGCTCGGCTGATTCGGTGCTGGTGAACCACACCCGGCCGTCCCGGCGCCGGGCCCGCACGCCGCCCGGCAGGTCGACCCAGCGCTGCCCCCGCCAGCCGGTGACCAGCGCGTCGATCCGCTCGACGTGCCCGGCGGTCAGGGAACCGTGCGGGCAGCCGGCCATGATGGCCGCGTCCCGCAGCACCCGGGTCCTGATCGCGGCAGGCAGCGCCCGCAGCCAGGCGGCCTCAAGCCCGGCCGGATCGGAGCAGCCCGCACGCAGGCGTCCGCTTTCGGCGAACGCCAGGTCATCGAGGCATTCGGCGTCGGCGCGCAGCTGACCGGCGGTGCGGGCCAGGGCCTCGGCCACGCCGGGGCCCAGGGCCTCCTCCAGGGCGGGCAGCGCCTGGTGCCGGACGCGGGCCCGGGCGAAACGGAAGTCGCTGTTGTGCGGATCCTGCCAGGATTCCAGGCCCAGCTCGGCGCAGGCGGCGCCGGTGGCGGCCCGGCGCACGGCCAGCAGCGGCCGGCGGTAGCGGCCGCGCCGGGCGGCCATCCCGGCCAGGGCCCGCCCGCCGGATCCGCGGGCCAGCCCGAGCAGCACCGTCTCGGCCTGGTCGTCCAGGGTGTGGCCGAGCAGGATCGCGGCCGCGCCGGTCTGCTCGGCGACCGCATCGAGGGCCCGGTACCTGGCGGCCCGGGCCGCGGCCTCGGGTCCGGCGCCAGACGGCGGCACGGTGACCGTGACGGCCCGGACCGGATCCAGCCCCAGCCGGCCGAGCGCGGCGGCCACGCAGGCCGCGCGTTCGGCGGAACCCGGCTGCAGGCCGTGGTCGACGGTAACGCCGCCGGCCCGCAGGTCAGCCCGGGGCGCCACGAAGGCCAGGGCCGCGGCGACCGCCAGCGAGTCCGCGCCGCCCGAGCACGCGGCCAGCACCAGATCGCCAGGGGCCAGATCGGAAAGACAGGCCCGCACCGCGTTGCGGACGGCCGCGACGGCGACGCCAGGGCCCACGATGGTCAGGAGGCGGAACCGACCCGGTCCAGCCATTCCTGCGGGTGGGCGAACTCATCCTTGGTCGGCAGCGTCTCCGGGGAGGTCCAGACCTTGTTGAAGGTGGCCATGCCCGCCTCGTCGACCACGGCCTTGACGAACCGGGAGCCCTCGGCGTACTGCTTCATCTTCAGGTCGATGCCGAGGATGCGCCGCAGCGTCTGCTCGATCCGGCCGCTCGAGCCGCGCCGGGAGTTGAACCGCTCCCTGATCAAGGCCACGGTGGGCACGACCTGCGGGCCGACGGCGTCCATGACGAAGTCGCCGTGCCCCTCGACCAGGGTCATGACCGCGGTCAGCCGGTCCATGATCTCCCGCTGGCCCGGGGTGACGACCGCCTCGATGAGGCTGCCGCCGTCGCCGCCGCGGACCGCGCCCACGGCTGCGTCGGCGGCGGCCCGCAGCCGCTGCAGGATCGCGGCCGGATCCAGCTCGGAGGCCAGCAGGAACTCAGTCATCTGGGACTGCACGTAATCCCGCAGCCAGGGCACGGCGGTGAACTGCAGGCGGTGGGTCTCCTCGTGCAGGCACACCCAGCGCCGGAAGTCGTGCGGGTCGACGTCGAGTTCGCGCTCGATCATGACGATGTTGGGCGCGACCAGCGTGAGCCGGCCCGGCTGCTCGCCGTCCACCGGGGACGTCTCCGGCGGCAGGAACAGCTCGTACTGGCCGAGGACCCGGCCGGACAGGTAGGCCAGGATCAGCCCGGCCTGGATCCCCGTCACCCGCGATCCCACCGCGTTGATCATCGCGGCGGGCCGTGATCCGTTCCCCTGGCCCGGGGCCTTTTCCCGCAACTGGTTGACCAGCGGCTCGAGGACGACGCGGAAGCCGTCCACGTTCGCCCTGATCCAGCCGGGCCGGTCGACCACCGCGACCCGGCCCAGCGAGCCGTCTCCGGCGGCGGACAGCCCGGTGACCTCGTAGACCGGCTGCTGGACGGCACCGGCCAGTTCGCGTAGCTCGGTAACGGTGCGCCGGGCCTCAGCCAGGCTCACCTGCGGCCCGGGGCGGGCCCACCGGGTACCGGTGGAGATGGCCAGGTCCCAGTCGATCATCTGCTGCGTGGTGCTCACGGCGCTCCATTCAACGGCTCGTGTTACTCGCTCTGCGCTGCGATCTGCCCCGGCTGACGCCGTCCAACCGCATGCGCCGAGGTGACCGGCCAGTGCTGCCTGGCCCGTTCCGAATAACACTCACTCACAATCCAACCGTACGTGGTCCGGATGGCAGCCGTAACCGGCAGCCGCATCCCGCCAGCGCGCCCGCGGCCGCGTCGATGGCCGCCGCCGCCGCCTCCAGCATCCCGGCCGACGGGATCTGGTCGGCCATCAGGGCGAAGACCAGCACCCGGCCGCTGGCGTCGAAGGCCAGCCCGGCCAGGGCGGTTACCGTGCTCAGGTTGCCGGTCTTGGCCCGGACCGACCCGACCGCCGCGCCGGTGATGCCGCTGAACACGCTCTCGCCGCCGGACAGCGTGCCGGAGAAGCCGGCCACCGGCAGGCCGGCCAGCAGCGGGCGCAGGCCCGGGCGGGCCACGGCCAGTTCCAGGATCTGCACCAGCGTGCCCGGCGCGATCGCGTCGTGCGGCGACAGGCCGCTGCCGTCGACCATGCTGATACCGCCGCTGACCCCGAGCCGCCGCAGCGCCTTGATGACCGCCTGGGCCCCCCCGCTGAACGAGGCCGGCCCGCCGCTGGCCAGCGCGACCTGGCGGGCCAGGTTCTCGGCGATCACGTTGTTGCTCTCCTGCAGCATCTGCTCGACCATGGCCGACAGCGGCGGTGAGGTCACGCTGGCCAGGACGGCGGCCTGGCCCGGGGCGGTCTGCGCGGCCGGAGATCCGGTGACGTGGACGCCGTCGGCCGCGAGCAGGGCGGCGAACGACGCAGCGGCCTGGCCGGCCGGATCGGTGCTGCGGGGCCGCAGGTTGTACGGGTCGTCGGAGTCCTCGGGCAGGCCCGCCGGGGTCAGCCGCCCCTGGTCCACCTCGAGCGGGACGATCGAGGTGGCGTCGCCGGTGCTGACGTAGGCGGCCGGCCAGCCGGGCGCGAGCAGGGGCCCGGTGTACAGCGAGGTGTCGTAGGACAGGCTTACCGTCCGGCGCCCCTGGGCCTGCAGCGCCCGTGCGGTGGCGGCGGCCAGGCTGGCCAGGGTGGCCGGCCGGGGATAGTCCTGAGCCGGGAACTGGTTGACGGCCAGCGTCGGGTCACCGCCGCCGACCAGGATGATGCTGTCCGCCGTGGCCCCGCGGACCACCCGGGTGGTGAACCTGGCCCCGGCGCCGAGCGTCGCGAGGGCGGCGGCGGCGGTGGCCAGCTTGGCGGTGGAGGCGGGCGTGGCGAGGCGGCTCCCGGCTTCGGACAGCAGCACGCGCCCGGTGGACGGGTCCGCGATCATGACCGACACCTGCGGGCCGAGCGCGGCCGCGGACAGCGGCCCGGCCAGCGCCGACCGCAGGCCGCTGGCGGTGGGCAGCGCTCCGCCCCTGGTGCCGGCGGTCAGGACGGCACCGCCGCCCACGACCGGTCCGTCGGCCACCGAGGCCACCTTCAGCGCCGCCAGCCGGGGCGGCAGCATGCGGACCACAGCCAGGCCGGCCACCAGCGTGAACACGTTGATCACGGCGAGCGTCAGCAGGGCCGCGACCCGGGTGCGGCGCACCATGACCTACCACCTCGCGTGAAGTTCGCCGGTGATTGCGGAGACAATGGAGTTAATCACCCGGATCGGGCTGGAGCGAACCATGGACGTCGAGGTTGTCATCGAGATCCCCAAGGGGCAGCGCAACAAGTACGAGATGGACCACGCCGCCGGGCGCATCCGGCTGGACCGCATGCTGTTCACCTCGACCAGGTACCCGTCCGACTACGGGTACATCGAGGACACCCTGGCCGACGACGGGGACCCGCTCGACGTGCTCGTGCTGCTTGAGGAGCCGACCTTCCCCGGCTGCCTGATCACGTGCCGGGTCATCGGGATGTTCCGCATGCGGGACGAGAAGGGCCTGGACGACAAGATCCTGGCCGTGCCGGCCACCGACCCGCGGATGGAGCACCTGCGCGACATCCATCACGTGCCGGAGTTCGACCGGCTGGAAATCCAGCATTTCTTCGAGGTGTACAAGGAACTCGAGCCAGGCAAGTCGGTCCAGGGCGCCTCGTGGGCGGACCGGGCCGCGGCCGAGGCCGAGGTCGAGGAGAGCCGGAAGCGGCTGGTCGCCTCCGGCGAGCACTTACCGGTCGCGGCCGGGCGTCACCAGGGCAGCGTTGCCAGCCCCCGTATCGCGCCGGTCGTAGTGCCACGAACACCATAAGACCAGGTATGGGCATGCGGTACCGTGGGGCGGGGTCGCCGACCGGCGGACAGGATGGGGGTTCCTGACGGTGCCGCGCTACGGAAGAGTCGTCGTCAAGCTCAGCGGCGAGGCGCTCGCCGGGACAGCCAGCACGGGGGTTGATCCGGCTAGCCTGTACCGGGTCGCGGAGGAGGTTCTGTCCGTACGCGACCTGGGCGTCCAGGTGGCGGTGGTCGTCGGCGGCGGGAATTACTTCCGCGGCCGGATGGCCGACGGCTGGGGCATCAGCCGGGCCGAGGCCGACAACATCGGGATGCTCGGCACCATCATGAACGCGCTGATGCTCCGCGGTGCGCTCACGGCCAGGACCGACATCGACATCCGGGTCATGACCGCGGTGCCGATCCACAGCGTGGCCGAGCCGTTCATCAGGCTCCGCGCCGCGCACCACCTGGAACGCGGCCTGATCGTGCTGCTGGCCGGCGGCATCGGCCAGCCCTACGTGACCACCGACTACCCGGCCGTGCAGCGGGCCCTGGAACTGGACGCCGACGCCCTGCTGGTAGCCAAGCGCGGGGTCGACGGGGTCTATGACAGCGACCCGAACGTCAATCCCGACGCCGTGCGCTACAGCAGGCTCACCTATGACGAGGCACTGGCCGCGGGCGTTCGGATCATGGATACCAGTGCCTTCGTGCTGGCCAATGAGCAGGCCCTGACCATGCACGTCTTCGACGTGGCCGCCGCGGGCGTGATGCGCAAGATCTGCGAGGGCGCCGAGCTGGGCACCCGGATCAGCGTCAAGCCGAGCTGAGCCGCGGGTTCCTGGCGCGGGCCGCCTAACCTCGGACCGGGGCTGCGGTCATGAGGTGGGGATCCAGTAGCGGACCTTGCCGCCGCCCTGGTCCGCCAGGACGCCGCCGTTGGCCTCGATCACCCGGTGCGAGGCCAGATTGTCCTCATCGCACGTGAGCAACGCCTGGTCGATGCCGAGCGAACGGGCCACGGGCAGCACGGCGGCCAGCATGGCGGTGGCGTGCCCGCGCTGCCGGGCCGACGGCCGGATGTCATAGCCGATGTGGCCGCCGATCGCCCGCAGGCTGGCCGTAAGCCGGTGGCGGACCGATATCCGTCCCAGGTATTCGTCCCCGTCGACCCACCACAGCGTGGTCTGCGGCACGCGTCCCTGCGGGCGCGGCGATTGCTCCTGCGCCTGAAGCTCCAGCTGCCGCAGGTAACGCGCGAACTCGGCCGGGTCGGCCCACCGGCCCGCGTACGCGCGGATGGCATGACCAGTCTCGCTGTCATCGAGCGGTCCGCCGCCGCCTTCGGCCTGGAACTCCGCCATCGCGGCCAGGAATGAGCGGTGGACGCGAGGATCAGGCGGGATCAGCTCGGGCACACGACCAGTCCTACCTCGGGCTGCGGGCGAGTGCACGCCGATTTGCGCCCGCGTGCTGGTGCCGGCCAGAGCTGCCGGCTCGTGCGTGCCGCCTGGGCGGGCCGGGTCGGCCGGCGCTTGACGCGCTCGCTTCGCGGCGTGCGTCAGGTGAGCGGTACCCGAATGCGGTGATCGGGGCGGCCGTCCTTGGCGAGAATCCAGTGCGCATCGGCGGTAGCCCGGTAGAGCCGCAGCCCCGCGCCGGGCCTGACGTCCTCACTCGCCCATTCCGGGCCGCCGTGCACGACCGAACGGCGGGAGAACGCCTCGATCCCCCGGCTGATCTCGGCGCCGTCCTCGAGCAGTTCCGCGACCGCGGACATGTACACGCCTTGCCCCGTGCCGATCTCCACCCGTGAGTCGAAGACGACGATGCCCACCTCGGGCCGCACCGCGATGTTGCCGGAATGCGTCACCTCAGGGGAGGAGACCCAGAAGAACTCGGCCAAGCCGATGTGCGCGAAGTAGACGGGCGAGCTCCACGGCCGTCCCGCCGCATCGGCGGTGGCCATGACGAGGTAGCGGCTGGCCTGGATGATGTCCGTTACCGTCTGTGCGGCGTCCATGTCAGCCGGCCCGGCGGTAGGTGAGGTCGAAGTCATGCTCCCAGCCTGCGTCTCCGGCGCGCTTCTCCCAGGCGCCGCTGATGGTGTTCCCGTCCGGGCTGAAGGTGCCGGCGAAGCGCTGCCGGAAGTCCAGGGGCGAGAAGTCGGGCGATTCTCGCGTGAGCGTCCACACCCCGTCGGCGAAGGTCATCGCGTACAGGCGCACCACGCCGCGGGAGTCGTAGTAATGCTGCGTGTATGCGCCGGTCGCCGGATCGACGCTGACGATGGCCAGGCTGCCGGGTGCCTCGGGGACCGGAACTTCGGTGCGCTGCAGCAGGAACTGTCCGTCCAGGGCCCATTCGAACCGGCTGCGCGCCTGCGGGCCTTCCTGGCTGGCGGTGGACGGTGCCAGCTCGCCGTCGGGGAAACGGGCCGCCAGGACCCATTCACCGACGAAGACATCCAGGCGCGCTCGCGCCGCTGATCCGTTTTCGGTCACGATGATCACTTCCGCTCTCGTGGACGGTCATAGGTCACTCTCATCGATTGAAACGACGACGGGGCCGCCGGCTCATCGCGTTCTCAGCCCGGCCTGGAGCGGGCCGCCCGACCAGGGCATGGCGCGTCTGCGGATTGCCCCACGCTAGGGTCTGTCGCGTGGATCCGGTCGTCGTGTCACCGCTGTCGGCGCCCTGGCTGCGGTGGGCTCGGTCATCACCGCAGCGGGCGAAGCTGCGCGCATCCGCGACCTGGAGACGCAGGTATGCGGTGTACCAGCCGATGGGAGCGTGATGTCTGCCCGATTCCAGTTCGTCATCGACTGCCAGGACCCCGAGCTGCTGGCCCGCTTCTGGGCGGCTGCGCTGGGATACGTGCTTGAACCGCCCCCCGAAGGGTTCGCGACCTGGGACGACTGGCGGCGCGACATCGGGCTTCCCGAAAGCGAGCTGGGAATCGGCGCGGACAGCATCGTCGATCCCGACGGTGACGGCCCCCGTATCTGGTTCCATGTGATGCCGGAGGCCAAGGTGGTCAAGAACCGCCTCCACCTCGACATCCACGTCAGCGGCAGCCGTTCGGACCCGCTCGCCACCCGCATGCAGCGAGTCGACGCCGAGGCCAGGCGGCTGACGGATCTCGGGGCCACGTCCACCGGAGCCCTGAGCGAGGACGGCCTCGATCACTACGCGGTGGGGATGAAGGACCCCGAGGGCAACGAGTTCGACATCAACTGACGGCTGTTGCTGTCAGCCCTGATCGGGAGAGCGGGTGGCCGGTGGCTTGTGCGGCAGGTCGAGGTCCATGGTCAGAGACCTCACGGCGAAGCCATGGTGAGCGTAGAAGCGCCGGGCGCCGTCGTTGGCGGCATACGCCGTCACCGTGGCCCGCTGCGCGCCTTTCTCGGCGGCCCACGCGAGGAATGCCGTCACGAGCTGCTCGCCGACGCCACGGTTGCGGTGGGCTGGATATACGTGGACGCTTTCCAGGTCGGCCACCCGGATGGGATGCACGCTGCCGGGGCCGCTGACGCGCCCGACCAGATGGCCCGCTACCTCGTTGTCGTCACGCGCGAGCATGACCAGGTTGCCGCTATCCGCGAGGAGCAACGTGTAGTACGCGATGCCGTTCTCGGCGGCCCAGCGCAGATTGGTGGCAGCGGCGTTATGCGCTCCGGCATCTGCGGCGAAGAGGGCATCGACCGAGGCGACGATCGCAGGGAGATCATCGCTCGTAGCTGTGCTGATCCGGATCGTCACCCGGCAACCCTATCGAGGCGTGCGGTAGCGCAGTTCTCCAGCCCGTTCCCAAGTTCTGGGCGGCCCGCTTCTCGTGGCTCCAGCTGGACCCTCGACTCGTCGTTTAGAGGGTCGGTTTGCGCCGCGAGTCAACCAGCCTGTTCGCAGGTCAGCCGCTGTACCGGTGATCCGGGAGTGACTGCCGGACTGGGATCTCGGCCCGTACCTATGACTCCATGATGCGCCGCCAGTACGGGATCCCTCGGTGACCGTAGCTAGCCTGTCACCTGGGCTCTCACCATATGGAGCGGGTGACGGGAATCGAACCCGCACTGTCAGCTTGGGAATTGGACAGATCATCGTCCGTAACGCCGTTGACCAGCCGACTTCGTTGACCGCCACTACCCGTGATTGACCGCCCGTCACCCTGACTGACCGGACGTTAATTGCGCGGGCCATGCGATCGCCCGTGCCGCATGTTGCAGGGGATGGCCCGCGTCTGTCCGGGCAGGCTGCTGCCTGGCCCTGGTTTGTGCCCGGAGGCGGCGCTGAGGCTCCGCGGTCAATGGTGGCCGAAGGCCATTTCTGAAGGAAACGCGGAGCGCCATTGACGGTGGAGGGGTGCCGCCGCACACTCAGCGGGCCGTCCCCGGACCTATGCCCAGCCGCGCTCAACCGTGCGGCCGGACACAAGGACGGCTCCACATCCTTGGTGATCTGTGCGCTAGCTCCATGTTCAGCCGTAACGTTACCGGAACGGCGCGAGTGTAGCGTGCGGTTCGTGGGTGAGATGCAGCCAGCGCCCAGGCCGATGGTCTTGATCGGCGGGTGGGGAATCCGGATGAGAGCCCGGACGGCCCGGTGGGTGGCCGGGTGCGCCGCGGCGGGATCGGTCGCGCTGACCGGCGGCGGCCTGGTGCTGGCATACCTGGACTGGCATCTGGTGTCGGCCAGCCTGACGGGCTGGACCGTCTCCAACGTATCCGGGCAGGTGGTAAACGCGGCCGTCCCCGTGGCGGGGTTCGTTCTTGCGTCCCGGCGGCCAGAGAACCGCATTGGCTGGCTGTTCCTGGTGGCGGGACTGTCGCTGGGTCTGAGTGGTTTTTCAAGCTCGTACGCGCTGCACGCTCTGGTCGCTGACCCGGGTTCTCTGCCTGCGGGCCGGATGTTTGGCTGGCTGTCCAACTGGGTCTTCGCGCCCGCGGTCGCGATGCTCGCGTTCTTGTTCTTGCTGTTTCCGACCGGGCGGCTGCGCTCGCGGCGGTGGCGCCTGGCTGGGTGGTTTGTCGGCGGCGCAGTCGCGCTCGTTACAGCATCGTCAGTGATCGCGGCCACCCGCGCGTGGGCGCACCCGTTCAGCTTGTCTGGTCCGGCTATACCGGCCGGTCTGACCGGGGTGCTGGTCCTGATGAATAGCGTCTCGCTCAGTGCCGCATTGCTGGTCAGCGTGGTGGCGGTCGTGGTCAGGTTCGCTAGGTCATCGGGTGAGGAGCGGTTGCAGCTGAAGTGGTGCGCGGCGGCCGCGGCGGTGCTGGCCGTAGTGTTCGTCGTATCGGTCTGGGTGAACTCGGCGGTCGTGAATGTGCTGCAGAGCCTGGCGTTCTTGTGCCTGTGGACGTCCATCGCGATCGCGGTCCTGAAGTACCGGCTGTATGAGATCGACCGGATCATCTCCCGCACGCTGGCCTACGCGATCGTGACCGGGCTCCTGGTCGGGGTGTACGCGGGCCTAGTGCTGCTGGCCACCCAGGTGCTCACGCTCAAGTCGCCGGTTGCCGTGGCCGGGTCCACGCTGGTAGCCGCGGCCCTGTTCAATCCGCTGCGGCGGCGAGTGCAGTGGGCGGTGGACCGGAGGTTCAACCGGGCCCGCTATGACGCCGACCAGATGGTGGCCGCGTTCGCCGCCCGGCTGAAGGACGCCGTAGACCTGGACGCCGTGCAGGCCGACCTGGCCAGTGTGGTCCAACGGGCAGTCGAGCCCGGGCATGTCTCAATGTGGATGAACCACCGCGGGTAAGGTCGGCTGCGCGTGGTCGCGTCCGCGTGGCGTACGAGCTTGCCCTTGATCGGCCTGGCCTGCGCCTGCGGCCCGGCGCGCGCCGACCGGGGCCGCCAAGGCCGGAGGGAGGCGCTGACGCCGGGCTCGCGGCGCCGCAGGCGCCGCGCTTGACGGCGGCGAAGGCGTATCGCCTGCTGCGGGCCGTTCTGATGACGGTGGTAGACGAGGACAAGATCCTGTCTAGCAATCCGTGTCGGATTCGGGGCGCTGGAGACGAGCAGGCTCCCGAGCGGCCGGTGCTCACCGTCGCGCGGGTCTTCGAGCTGGCCGACCGTGTGGGGCGCCGTCCTTTCGGCAACATCCGCCAGGTGGCGGGGAACAAGTACGGCTCCGGTTCGCGGACTATCGTCCTGACCTGGGCTTACTTGGTTGGAGCGGGTGACGGGAATCGAACCCGCACTGTCAGCTTGGGAATCTGTGTCGTACGGGCCTGCGTATGGCCTGACCTGGAATGGGGGCTGTCCGTGAGTGACCGTGAGAGGCACCCCGTTACCGGGGTTAATGGCCCGCTAATGGCCCGCCGCATAGTTCTGTCCAGGGCAGCTCGTCCGCTTTTCAGGCTGGACATTTCTCCAGTTGGCGCGGATCGTGCGAGTCCGTCGTCTGAGGCCTCACACGAACGCCTATCCGCCGCGCCCAGGCCCCACGTGGCACCTTCCGGCCCGCCTATGGTTCTTGCGTCCCGCCCCTCCCCCCATCGGACTGACTGCTGCCGATCTATTCGACGGAGCGAAGGTGTCAAGGATCGATGCGCGTGTTCGTTAACCAGGCACTTTCACCTGTGCTCGTTGCCCTGCGGAAACATCGATCCTTGATGCCGCAGCGGAGGCGTATCACAATCCGGCGGCAGTCTGGTGGGGGCCTTTGCACCTTCCCCGATCATGTAGCCGTGGACCACGCAGCAGACACGACCTTCGATGGTAGCTGGTGGCTGCTGCCGTTACTGTCAGCTGCTGGTCCGGTGGTCGATCTGCTCGCGGCTGAGGGTCGCCAGGATGTGACTTCACCAGACGAAGCAGCGGTCGGGCAGTCTCAAGACGCCAATACGGAGACGTGCCCGCCCCTTACGGCACGTATGCCATGGTCTGCGGGTCACCGCAAGGGTTTTTGATGGGCACCGTGATACCGATCTCCGACCGAATCACTACCTGCGGTTCACGGACCGGGTTCTTCCTGCCACTACTGACACGAGAGTGGATGGAAGGGGCTAAAAATGGTCTCAACGGGTATGACCCAGCTAGGTCTCGTGGCAGTCACTGTCGTCCAGGGGGTGTCTTTGGCTGCGCTGTGGATACGCCTACGCTGGTATGTAAGGCACGAGACGTCTCACCGAAGATTCCTAGTAGAGGTGCTTCAAGCCTTGCCTGAAGACAGCAAGGTCGATGAGCAGCAAGCTGGAAATCTCCACAAGCTGACGATTATACGGGGCGGCCGTGGCGGAGATTCCAGTCATGAATGAGCCAGAGTCAGCCGCTGAGAGGGATGCCGCTTCACCGGAACCTCAGCCGCCTGGTCTTGAACACGAGCACCGCGCTGGCAGCGAAGAAGACTTCGAAAACTTTTACCGCGAGTTCTTGCCGCGGCTCGTTGGCTTTCTCATGCTGCAGGGGGCACAGTTGCCCGAAGCGGCGGACGTTGCCCAAGAGACGATGATCGACGCTTACCGCTGCTGGGAGAAGATCGAGCATCCGAAGGCTTGGGCACGGAGGGTGGCATCGCGGACGCTCGTCCGTAGAATCGCCAGTATCCGTGAAGATTGCGATCAGGGCGCTACCGAGGGTAGTTTGCTCGTTGACTCATCGACGGATGTAGCCGAATTTGAGGCCCGGCACGTCATACTAGGGAAGGTCGCTCTACTGCCACCACGTCAGCGGCAGCTTATAGCATGGACACTCGAAGGATACAGCCCAGGAGAGATCGCTGAAGAGCTGAGAATGACACCTGAAGCAGTACGCGCGAGTCTTCATAAGGCCCGCCGGACCCTCGGCGAGAGCCTTGGATCGGGGAAGGGCCGGTGAGCGATCGAGTGAGACCAGACTTGGGTCTGGACCAATGGCTCGCCGACCAGCATAATGCCCTGGTCCACGATCTTGCGGAAACCTTGAATCTGCAGGCAGGGATCCGTGATGCACTTCTCCCGGCGCCTCATGCGCGTCTGGTCGAGGAGCTCGGTGACACGCTTGACCTACAGGCTGGACTGGCTGATGCCAAATCGCGGGTTCTAGAGGCCAATCCCGAACTCGAAACTGATACAGTATCCAGCCCTCACGATATTAACCAGGTAGAAATCATGCCATCTGCTTGGCTGGATGTTGGTGATCGCCTGGATGTGCGGACTCACACGGCGTCGCCTAGCTTCCGCACATGCAGCTGCGTCCGGATTCGGATAGCAGTCCTTAATGCGACGTACGCTAACACCCAGAAGCTTCGTGAGCTTGTTGACGCTGATCGCGACTCTTCCCGTACCGCTCGTTCGCTGCTCGACAAGCTCATTGAAGCCGTTGGACGCACTAGAGAGAAATTTGAGCGAGGCTTTGATGAAGACTTGAATCATTTCCGTGACTTGGCTCACAAGATTGTCCGCGCTCTCAGTACTGATTCTGCTTTGAGCCAAGCCCATGCTATGGCCCAGATGGTCGCCGAGAAGCTAGATGAGATCGAACGGTACCTCAATGATTTCACGGATGCGGACCTTGAAAACGTTGATCTCCAGCCGATTCGCCTAGCGGGTTTGCGCTGGTCAAATAGGACTAAATGGCCTTCCGATTGGATCGACCTAATCCGACGCGACTCGATGGAGATTGCACCGGGAATATTTATTATCCGCGGTAACGACCCGCTCACCCGATAACCGACAGCGCACGCGGATCGCACGCTATGCCTCCGTGCCGCCAAGGCTGCCGCCCCGGATGAACGCGGCGCAGCCGTCCGCGCCGAGCGCGATCATCTCAGCGTTGCGCCGGTCACCGGATAGCCCGCCCGTACCGGTCCCAGTCGGCGGGGTGTGCCTCGGTACGCTAGCCGGGAATCCAGGCGGCGTAGGCGGCGGCGATCGCGTCCGCTGCGCGAGGGCATGCCCCGTGGACCAGCAGGACACCCTCGGGGTGCCGGTCCAGGATCACCGCCAGGGCCCGCTCGATAAGCCGCACGTCGTGCCAGGTGCGGCTGCCGGTAGCCGCGACTGGGACAATCGGGCGCGAGGAAGACGGCTTGGCGCTGGTCCTGCGTGCTATGCGCAGGTGGCCTGCTTGATCTCGCCGTCCTGCGGTGTGGCCCGGCGTGCGCCGGGCGGGCCTCCCAAGGCAGAGCCCGGCGCTGACGCCGGGCCAGCGGCGCCGCAGGCGCCGCCTTGATGGCTCGCATGGGTCACGATAGTGAGCGGGCCGCGATGATCTATCAACATCGTGCCCAGGGAGCTGACAAGAGGATCACCGATGCGATCGACACTCACGTCCAGGCCGAGCGGAGCGGGCAATGACGAGCCGATGCAGCCGACGTAACCCCCAGCGATCTAATGGCCCGCTAATGGCCCAACGCCTCGCCGAGTGGCCTGCCAGCGAGTGGACCCCTAATGGTGCGCCCGCGTTGACCTGCTGTTTTACCTTGGAGCGGGTGACGGGAATCGAACCCGCACTGTCAGCTTGGGAAGCTGATGTTCTACCATTGAACTACACCCGCATGCACGTGCAGCGGCTTACCGGACCTGCGGAGGAACCGAGCTGCGCTGTGTTCGCCCAGACATCGTACCGGAACCTGTAAGTTGCCAGGGTGCTCCTCTCTGATCGTGACATCAGGACCGAGATCGAGTCGGGGCGGGTCAAGCTCGATCCGTACGCGCCCGAGCTCATCCAGCCGTCCAGCATCGACGTCCGGCTGGACCGGTACTTCCGGGTCTTCGAGAACCATCGCTACCCGCACATCGACCCCGCGGTAGAACAGCCCGACCTGACCAGGCTGGTCGAGACCGAGAACGAGGACCCGTTCGTCCTGCACCCCAACGAGTTCGTGCTGGCCTCCACGTTCGAGGTGGTGACACTGCCCGACGACATCGCGGGCCGCCTCGAAGGGAAGGCCCTAGCTGTCGATACGCCGATCCCTACCCCACGCGGCTGGCGGCCGATGGGAGACCTCCGGGTCGGCGAGGAGGTCTTCGACGAGACGGGACGGCCGACACCTGTCGTCGCCACCACCGGGATCATGTACAACCGGACCTGCGCTGAGATTGTCTTCTCCGATGGCCATAGCATCGTCGCCGACCTAGCTCACCGGTGGCTCACCCGGTCCAAGTCGGAACGCAAGCACGGACGACCCGGGACCGTACGAACCACATGGGAGATCGCCGAATCGCTGGTCGCCCGGAATGAGTGGAACCACCACATCCCCCTAGCCGGGGCAGCGCACTATCCCGAACAGCCGCTTCCTGTTGATCCCTATGTTCTGGGGATCTGGCTCGGCGACGCAACGTCAAACAACGCTGAAGTCACCGTCGGCCGGGGAGATGAGCAGATACTCCAGGAGATTTCCCAAGCCGGATACGCCGTATGGCCCGCTACGGGCGAACGCGCCTTCCGGATCGGCGGCCTCTCCCGCCGGCATATCGGCCGGGTGCGTGATGTTATGACCGGGCAGTTCGCTCCCGACGGCTCGCTGTCGAGCGAATTCGAGGCTATGGGGCTACTGCGCAACAAACATGTTCCTGAGATGTACCTACGCGCTTCGATCAGCCAGCGGCTCGCGCTGCTCCAGGGGTTCATGGACTCGGATGGCTACATAGACGTCTACGGGAGATGCGAGTTCTGCAATACGGACGAGCGCCTAGCCGACGCCGTGGTTGAGCTCACGGCCAGCCTGGGCCTTCGGCCAGTTAAAAGGAAGAAGCGAGTGACACTCAACGGGGTCGAGCAAACGCCCGCATTCCAGGTGAAGTTCACGCCGAGGCTCCAAGTGTTCCGGCTGCAGCGAAAGGCCGCCCGGCTCAAGGCAGGCCCGGCGCACAACTCCCGTTCTGTCGTCGCGGTACGCGACTGCGAGCCGAGGCCTGTCCGCTGCATCCAGGTCGGCAATCCGGCCGGCCTCTTCCTGGCCGGACCCACCTTCGTCCCGACCCACAATTCGAGCCTCGGGCGGCTGGGGCTGCTCACGCACTCGACCGCGGGCTGGATCGATCCGGGGTTCTCGGGACACGTGACGCTGGAACTGTCCAACGTGGCGACGCTGCCGATCAAGTTGTGGCCGGGAATGAAGATAGGGCAGCTGTGCCTGTTCCGCACCAGTTCCCCCGCGGAGCACCCGTACGGTTCGCCGGTTTACGGTTCCAGGTATCAAGATCAGCGAGGGCCGACGCCGTCTCGCTCTTATCTGAACTTCTACCGGGCCAAGGTCTGAGCGGCAAGTGAATTTCCGCTAATGCGGCAAACGTGCTCGGTTTTCCCGTAAGGATGGGACGTGAGGAAGGCCACATGGGCAACCGCAATGTATTTATGCTGCCGACAGCGGGGACCCGAGCCGTGTGTATCATGAGTGATGGTTGATTAACACCTCGTACGGCAATATTCCGGTAGCGTGGTGATTTGGTTACATGATCGCAAAGCTGGCCCGGTCACGGCCCCAGTTGCGGATACGAGTTCCTCTGAATACCTTCGGATTGAGCCCTCTGCGAGGGTCCGGAGCGGCGAACATGGAACCCGCAGTTTCGTCCGTACACCTATTCGAAAATAATTCGGCGTTTAGCCGGGCCGCGAAAAACTGCCACGACATGCCGGGTACTGCAGCAATACGCCGCCGGGGTTCATCGAATCCCCGACGGCTACGCGTCCATTTACGGACGCCACCTCGACACAGGCTCCGTTGCCCACGCTTCTCCTGGCCTTGCGCCACTCGAGGTCGTCGGCTGTCGCATTGTCCACTAAAGATCCTGCTCCCCTCTTTTGATATTGGCAATCACCGCCGGCGATCTCGAGGCGGCCAGGGAAATCCTCGGCACCACCTGCTGGGCCAGCGACGTGCGGGTTATCACGCACGCTCGCTACCCGCACATCGTCGTGCTGGAGGTGATACGCCACGCGCCTGCCGAACGGCCCGATGAGACCGTCCCGGCCTGGCCGTACCTGGATCGCGGCGGCCAAGCCGACGGCGCCGACCCCGAGGAGCCCGCTTTGTACGGCGGGCTGGTGCACCACCGTCCGTTCGGCTGAGGCGAAAAATGAACCGGCCGGCGGGGAGCTACCGCGGATCAGCCGCTGACCTCGCCGGCCTGGGCCCCGTGGGCCTCACCGGCACTGGCGCCGTTCGGGCTGGCGGCCTTGAGGGCGACGGAACGGGCCAGGAGTTGCGCGACGTCGATGACTTCGAGGCTGTCCTTGGCTTGGCCGGATCCCTTCTTGGCCGCGACCGCGTCGCCGAGCATGACCAGGCAGTACGGGCAGGCGGTGGAGATGGTGTCCGGGTCCAGGGCCAGGGCCTCGTCGATCCGCTCGGTGTTGATCCGCTTGCCGATCCGTTCTTCCATCCACATCCGGGCGCCGCCGGCCCCGCAGCAGAACCCGCGGTTCTTGCACCGGTGCATCTCCTCGGCGGTCACCCCGGGGACGGCCTCCATGATCTGGCGGGGCGGGGTGAACACCTTGTTATGCCGGCCCAGGAAGCACGGGTCATGGTAGGTCAGCTTCTCCTGGACCGCGTTGACCGGCTTGAGCTTGCCGTCGGCAACGAGCCGGGCGAGCAGCTGGGTGTGGTGGATGACCTGGTAGTTCCCGCCCAGCTGCGGGTACTCCCGGGAGATGGTGTTGAAGCAGTGCGGGCAGGACGCGACGATCGTGCGCGGCGCGGCCTCATTCAGCGTCTCGATGTTCTGCTGGGCGAGCATGGAGAACACGAACTCGTTCCCGATCCGCCGGGCCGGGTCCCCGGTGCAGGTCTCGGCCGGGCCCAGGACCGCGAAGGTGACGCCGGCCTGGTGCAGCAAGGTGGCGATGGCCTTGGTGGTCTTCTTGGCCCGGTCCTCCAGCGCCCCGGCGCAGCCGACCCAGAACAGGTACTCGATGTCGTCGCCGATCTTCCCGGCTGCGACCGGGACCTCGAAGTCCAGCTCACCGATCCAGTCGGCCCGCTTGGCTCCGCCCATGCCCCACGGGTCGCCCTTGTTCTCCAGGTTCCGCAGCATCCCGGCCGCCTCGAGGGGGAACGCGGACTCGATCAGCACCTGGTGGCGGCGCATCCCGTCGATGTGGTCGATGTGCTCGATGTCGACCGGGCACTCCTCCACGCAGGCGCCGCAGTTCGTGCACGACCACAGCACGTCCGGGTCAATGACACCGCCGTCGGCGGCCGTGCCGACCAGGGGCCGTCCGGCCTCCTTCTTCACCGCCTCAGGCAGCGCCTCGCGGGCCTCATCGGTGGCGGCCAGCAGGTACGGCGCCTTGGCGAAGGCGTGGTCGCGCAGGTCCAGGATGACCTGCTTGGGCGACAGCGGCTTGCCGGTGGCCCAGGCCGGGCACTGGGACTGGCACCGGCCGCACTCGGTGCACGTCGCCATGTCCAGCAGGCCCTTCCAGGAGAAGTCCTCGATCTTCCCCAGCCCGAAGGTGTCGACCTCCGGGTCGGCCTCCTCGAAGTCCAGCACCTTCCCGCCGGACCGCATCGGCTCCAGCGGGCCCAGCGCATCCGGCTTGCGGCCGAACAGCACGTTCACCGGCGCCAGCGCGATATGCAGGTGCTTGGAGTACACCACGATCACCGCGAACACCATGACCACGGCGATCTGGCCCAGCAGGAATACCACCTCCAGCACGGCGTTGACCCCGGCCCCCAGCGGGTGCAGGACCTGCGCCACGACCCAGGACGCGAACGCCCAGCCGTACGGGTAGGGGAACACGCCGGTGTTCTGCTGGGCCCCGCGGTACAGCAGCAAGGTGGCGATGACACCGAAGATCATGCCCAGCACGACCCAGGCGGCCCGGGTGTGGGAGCCGAAGAACCGGGACTTGCGGCCTTCTTTGTGCGGGTTGTCCCGCAGCCGGATCACGGTGAACGTGGCGATGCCGGCCAGCACCCCCACGGCGAACAGGTCCTCGATGAACCCGGTCAGCGCCCAGTGACCGATGCCCGGGATCGCGAACGTCCGGGAGAACAAGTCACCGTAGGACTCGATGATCGTCAGGATCAGCACGATGAAACCCCAGAACGTGGCCGCGTGCGCCGCACCGGGCACCGACCACTTCAGCAGCTTGCGCTGCCCGATCACCTCCGCCGCCTGGGACTCCACATCCTGACCCGGATGCGAGCGGACAGCGGCCACCCGCTCGGGAGCGGGCTGCCCGGTAAACGCCAGCCGCTTCAGCCACCACATCCGGCGGCCCGCGATGCCCAGCGCCGCCACGGTCAGGACCAAACCGACGATCATTCGCAGGACCACACGGACCTCCTCGTATGCAGAGCACAAGAGTAGCTTGACGACTGCGTCAGCCATGATCACGTGTGGGCAATCTCATCCCGCAGCAGGCCGACCGGTCCGGCCGGAAGATTCCGCGCAAGATTCCGCCCAGTGCGGGAATGGACCGCCAGTTATCTAAGTTGAGCCTAAGTGACTCAAGTCATTTGACGGTGGAAGTCCCTGCTGGCAAGCTTGAGCCCGAATTACTCAACTTCAACACACACAAGGACTGCTCATGGCACGTGCGGTAGGGATTGACCTGGGGACGACCAACTCTGTCGTCGCCATCCTGGAGGGCGGCGAGCCCACGGTCATCGCCAATGCCGAGGGCTCACGGACGACTCCCTCGGTCGTGGCCTTCGCCAAGAACTCTGAGGTGCTCGTCGGTGAGGTCGCCAAGCGGCAGGCCGTCACCAACGTGGACCGGACCATCCGGTCGGTCAAGCGCCACATGGGTACCGACTGGTCGGTCAACATCGACGGCAAGAAGTTCACCCCCCAGCAGATCAGCGCGTTCGTGCTGCAGAAGCTGAAGAGGGACGCCGAGGCTTACCTGGGCGAGAAGATCAACGACGCGGTTATCACCGTCCCGGCTTACTTCAGCGACGCGCAGCGCCAGGCCACCACCGAGGCGGGCAAGATCGCGGGCCTGAACGTGCTCCGCATCATCAACGAGCCCACCGCGGCCGCGCTGGCTTACCACCTGGAGAAGGAGAACGAGGCCACCATCCTGGTCTTCGACCTGGGCGGCGGCACCTTCGACGTGTCCCTGCTCGAGGTCGGCGAGGGCGTCGTGGAGGTCAAGGCGACCAGCGGCGACAACCACCTGGGCGGCGACGACTGGGACCAGCGCATCGTGGACTGGCTGGTCAAGGACTTCAAGAACGGCTACGGCATCGACCTGTCCAAGGACAAGATGGCGCTGCAGCGGCTGCGTGAGGCGGCGGAGAAGGCCAAGATCGAGCTGTCCCAGGGCATGGAGTCGCAGATTAACCTGCCCTACATCTCCCAGGGCCCGGACGGCCCGCTGCACCTGGACGCCAAGCTGACCCGGGCCGAGTTCCAGCGGATGACCTCCGACCTGCTCGACCGCTGCAAGGGCCCGTTCCAGCAGGTCATCAAGGACGCCGGGATCAAGATCGACGACGTGAACAACGTCGTCCTGGTCGGCGGTTCCACCCGGATGCCCGCGGTGGTCGACCTGGTCAAGTCGCTGACCGGCGGCAAGGAGCCGAACAAGGGCGTCAACCCGGACGAGGTGGTCGCGGTGGGCGCCTGCCTGCAGGCCGGCGTGCTGCGGGGCGAGGTCAAGGACGTCCTGCTGCTCGACGTGACCCCGCTGTCGCTGGGCATCGAGACCAAGGGCGGCATCTTCACCAAGCTGATCGAGCGGAACACCACGATCCCGACCAAGCGGTCGGAGATCTTCACCACGGCCGAGGACAACCAGCCGTCGGTGCAGATCCAGGTGTTCCAGGGCGAGCGTGAGATCGCGGCCTACAACAAGAAGCTCGGCATGTTCGAGCTGGCCGGCCTCGCGCCCGCGCCGCGCGGCGTGCCGCAGATCGAGGTCACCTTCGACATCGACGCCAACGGCATCGTCAACGTCTCGGCCAAGGACCTGGGCACCGGCAAGCAGCAGTCGGTCCAGATCACTGGCGGTTCCGCGCTGCCCAAGGACGACATCGAGAAGATGGTCAGGGACGCGGAGGAGTACGCCGAGGAGGACCGCCGCCGCCGCGAGGAGGCGGAGGTCCGCAACCAGGCCGACACGCTGGTCTACAGCACCGAGAAGTTCCTCGGCGAGAACGAGGACAAGGTGCCCGACGACATCAAGTCTGAGGTGCGCGAGGCCATCGCGGAGGTCAAGAAGGCGCTGGAGAGCAACGACACCGATGCCATCAAGTCGGCCACCGAGCGGGCCGCCCAGGTCAGCCAGAAGATGGGTACCGCCATCTACCAGCAGGCCCAGGCTCAGCAGGCCAGCTCGCCGACCGGCTCGGCCGACGGCAGCACCACCGAGACCCCGTCCGACGACGAAGTCGTCGAGGCCGAGATCGTCGACGAGGGCCCTAGCGAGGGCGGAGCGTCCTGATGCCAGCATCCGAGGAGACGGGCTCCGGCCCGGTCATCCACGATCACCGGCGCATCGATCCGGTGACCGGCCAGGTCCGGGGCAGGCACGCGGCATCCAAGCCGGCCGGCACCACGAGTGCCGGCCATGGCCGGCGCCTCCGGATCGGCCGGGAACCCCGGGCCCAAGGGGGCCCCGGGCGGTGAGCCCAAGGACGCCCAGGAGGAGGCCGACGTGGAGGACACCACGGAAGAGGTCCTTGAGGGGGTCCTCGAGGAACCGGCCCCGGCCGCCACCGGTGAGAAGCAGGCCGATGCCGAGGCGCAGCTGGCGGAGCGCACCGCGGACCTGCAGCGCCTGCAGGCCGAGTACGCCAACTACCGCAAGCGCGTCGACCGGGACCGGGCGGCCGTCAAGGAGCAGGCCGTAGCCAGCACGCTGGCCGGGCTGCTCCCGGTGCTCGACGCCATCGACCAGGCGCGGGAGCACGGCGAGCTGTCCGGCGGGTTCAAGTCGGTCGCCGACTCACTGCAGGCGGCGACCGGCCGGCTCGGCCTGATTACCTACGGCGACAAGGGCGACGCGTTCGACCCGAAGATCCATGAGGCGCTGACCCATTCCTATTCATCCGATGTCACCGAGGACACGTGCGTCGAGATCCTGCAGCCCGGCTACAAGGTGGGCGACAGGATCCTGCGGCCGGCCCGGGTGGCCGTCGCCGCGCCGGCGACCGGCCCCGACGGCAGCAGCAACGAAGCCGCAAAGTCATCGGACGAGGAAAACAGCGGCTGATCCCAGTCGGAGCGAACCAGAGGTCCGCAGGCGCTGCCTGGACTGAGGAGCGAGGAACGAGCGACGAGGGAAGGCAGCGCCTGAAAGCGGGCCGGCGGTGAGCGGAGACAAGAAAGCATGAGCACCAAGGACTTCCTCGAGAAGGATTACTACAAGGCCCTGGGGGTCGCCAAGACGGCCAAGCCGGCCGAGATCAAGGCGGCCTACCGCAAGCTGGCCCGTAAGTACCACCCGGACGCGAACAAGGGGGACTCCGCCGCCGAGGAGCGGTTCAAGGAGATCTCTGAGGCGTACTCGGTGCTGTCCGACGACAAGCGGCGCAAGGAGTACGACGAGGCGCGCTCGCTGTTCGGCGGCGGCAGCTTCCGGGTGCCGACCGGCAACCGGCCGGGCGGCGGCGGGTTCAACTTCGACCTGGGCGACCTGTTCGGCAACACCGGGGACGCCAGCGGCGGCCTGGGCGACCTGCTGGGCGGCGTGTTCAACCGCGGCAACCGCACCACGGCCCAGAACCGGCCGCGCCGGGGCGCCGACGTGGAGACCGAGACCACGCTGACCTTCGGCGACTCGATCGAGGGCACCACGGTGGCACTGCGGCTGACCGGCGAGGGCCCGTGCCCGACGTGCCGCGGTACCGGCGCCAAGGCCGGCACCGTGCCCCGGGTCTGTCCCGTCTGCGACGGGACCGGCCAGTCGAGCCGCAACCTCGGCTCGTTCGGGATCAGCGAGCCGTGCAAGGAGTGCCGCGGCCGCGGCCTGGTCGTGGACGACCCGTGCCCGGCCTGCACGGGCAGCGGCCGGGCCATGAGCTCGCGGACCATCCAGTCGCGCATCCCGGCCGGGGTGGCCGACGGGCAGCGGATCAAGATCGCGGGCAAGGGCGCGCCCGGCGAGCGCGGCGGACCGGCGGGCGACCTGTACGTCCGGGTGCACGTCAAGCCGCACCAGGTGTTCGGCCGGTCCGGTGACAACCTCACCGTGACTGTGCCGGTGACGTTCGCCGAGCTGGCCCTGGGCGCCGAGGTCAAGGTGCCCGCGCACCGCGGCGCGCCGGTCACCGTGCGGATCCCGCCGGGCACCGCGAACGGCAGCAAGTTCAGGGTCTCGGGCAAGGGGGTCCGCCGCAAGGACGGGACCACCGGCGCCCTGATCGTCACCGTCGAGGTTCAGGTCCCGCAGGACCTGAACGGCAAGGCCCGCAGCGCCATCGAGGACCTGCGGGAGGCGACCGCCGGGGCGGACCCGCGCGAGGGACTCCTCGAGCGGGCCAGAGAGGCCTGAGAGGAGATGACCTACATGACGAGTCCATACGAGCCATCGGATGACCTGCCCGTCTACGTCATCTCCGTGGCCGCCCAGCTGTCCGGCATGCACCCGCAGACGCTACGTGAATACGAGCGGCGCGGCCTGGTGTCGCCGGGCCGCAGCGGCGGCGGCGGGCGGCGTTACTCGATGCAGGACATCCTGGCCCTGCGCGAGATCCAGCGGCTGTCCCGAGCGGGCGTCAAGCTGTCCGGCATCAAGCTGGTCCTGGATCAGCTCCGCGAGCTGGACCAGGCCCGGCGACTGGTCGCGGAGCTGCACGCCGAGGTCGCGCAGCTCCGCGCCGAGCTGGAATCAACCCGGGCCGTGGCGGCCCGGCTGGCCGAACTGCGCCGCAGCGGTACCGCCACCCCGTCCGGGCCACCCGGGCTGGTGCCGGTCCGCCGTGGCCGGGGAGCAATCTGGGAACCGATGGCGGGGCCGTCCGGCGGGACCGGCCAGCCCCGGACTGACAAGTAGCTGAGCCGTCCAGTGCGGCTCATCGGAGATAACTAGCTGGGCCCCCGGCGGGACCGGGTCGGCCCAGAGGAGATAAGTAATGGCTGACGACAAGCTGACCCACAAGAGCCAGGAGGCGTTGTCGGCCGCGGTGCGGCGCGCCGCGGCGGACGGGAGCCCGCAGGTCGAAGCCCTGCACCTGCTCGTCGCCCTGGCCGAGCAGGCGGACGGTACCACCGCCCCGCTGCTGCGGGCGGTCGGCGCCGACCCGGCGCTGGTCGCCAAGCAGGCCAACGAGCGCCTGGACCGGCAGCCCAAGGCACGCGGCGCCACGCTCAGCGCCCCGGAGATGTCCCGCCCGCTGCTGGCGGCGATCGCCACCGCGTCCAGCCGGGCCAAGCAGCTCGGCGATGAGTACATCTCGACCGAGCACCTGCTGGTCGGCCTGGCCGCCGACGGCGGCGAGGCCAAGACCGTGCTGGCCGCGGCGGGCGTCACGGCCGACGCGCTGCTCGAGGCGTTCGGCCAGATCCGCGGCAGCGCCCGGGTGACCAGCCAGGACCCCGAGGACACCTACAAGGCGCTGGAGAAGTACGGCGTCGACCTGACCAAGTCGGCTCGCGACGGGGTGCTGGACCCGGTCATCGGCCGGGACGCCGAGATCAGGCGCGTGATCCAGGTGCTGTCCCGCCGGACCAAGAACAACCCGGTGCTGATCGGCGAGCCGGGCGTGGGCAAGACCGCGGTCGTGGAGGGCCTGGCCCAGCGGATCGTGGCCGGCGACGTGCCCGAGTCGCTGCGCGGCAAGCGGCTGATCGCGCTGGACCTGGGCGCCATGGTGGCCGGGGCCAAGTACCGCGGCGAGTTCGAGGAGCGGCTCAAGGCCGTGCTGAACGAGATCAAGCAGAGCGAAGGCCAGGTCATCACGTTCATCGACGAGCTGCACACGGTCGTGGGGGCCGGCGCCGCCGAGGGCGCGATGGACGCGGGCAACATGCTCAAGCCCATGCTGGCCCGCGGCGAGCTGCGCATGGTCGGCGCGACCACGCTGGATGAGTACCGGGAGCGGATCGAGAAGGACCCGGCCCTGGAGCGCAGGTTCCAGCAGGTCCTGGTCGGCGAGCCGTCCGTGGAGGACACGATCGCCATCCTGCGCGGCCTGAAGGGCCGCTACGAGGCCCACCACCAGGTGCAGATCGCCGACGCGGCGCTGGTCGCGGCGGCCGCGCTGTCCGACCGCTACATCACCGCCCGGTTCCTGCCGGACAAGGCCATCGACCTGGTCGACGAGTCCGCCTCCCGGCTCCGGATGGAGATCGACTCCCAGCCCGTCGAGATCGACGAGCTGCGCCGGGCCGTGGACCGGATGACGATGGAAGAGCTCGCGCTGGCCAACCAGGAAGACGCGGCCAGCAAGGATCGGCTTGAGCGGCTGCGCGCCACCAAGGCCGACCGGCAGGAGCAGCTGAACGCGCTGGTGGCCCGCTGGGAGCAGGAGAAGTCCGGCCTGAACAAGGTGGGCGAGCTGAAGAAGCGGCTCGACGACCTCGAGGGCCAGGCCGAGCGCGCCCAGCGTGACGGCGACTACGAGGCCGCCTCGCGGCTGCTGTACGGGGAGATTCCCGCGCTCAAGGAGCAGCTGGCGGAGGCGAGCAGCACGGCCCGTTCGGCCAATGAGAACGACGGGACCGGGGCGGCGGGCATCCCCGCTACGGCGCCCATGGTGAAGGAGGAGGTCGGCCCGGATGACGTCGCGGACGTGGTGTCGTCGTGGACCGGCATCCCGGCCGGGCGGCTGCTCGAGGGCGAGACGGCCAAGCTGCTGCGGATGGAGGCCGAGCTCGGCCGGCGCGTGATCGGCCAGGCGCGGGCCGTGGCGGCCGTGTCCGACGCGGTGCGCCGCGCCCGGGCCGGGGTGTCCGACCCGGACCGGCCGACCGGCTCGTTCCTGTTCCTCGGCCCGACCGGCGTGGGCAAGACCGAGCTGGCCAAGGCGCTGGCCGCGTTCCTGTTCGACGACGAGCGGGCCATGATCCGCATCGACATGAGCGAGTACGGCGAGAAGCACTCGGTGGCCCGGCTGATCGGCGCCCCGCCCGGCTACGTGGGCTACAACGAGGGCGGTCAGCTCACCGAGAGCGTGCGGCGGCGTCCGTACAGCGTGGTGCTGCTCGACGAGGTGGAGAAGGCGCACCCCGAGGTGTTCGACGTGCTGCTCCAGGTGCTGGACGACGGCCGGCTGACCGACGGCCAGGGCCGGACGGTGGACTTCAGGAACACCATCCTGGTGCTCACCTCCAACCTCGGCTCGCAGTTCATCGCGGATCCGGCCTTCGGGGACGAGCGGGCCAAGCGCGAGGCGGTGCTGGCCGCGGTCAGGAACGCGTTCAAGCCGGAGTTCCTGAACCGGCTGGACGACGTGATCGTCTTCGACGCGCTGTCCACCAGCGAGCTGACCCAGATCGTCGACCTGCAGGTCGAGCGGCTGGCCGCGCGGCTGGCGGGCCGGCGGCTGACCCTGACCGTGACCCCCGCGGCCCGGGAGTGGCTGGCCCTGACCGGGTTCGACCCGGTGTACGGGGCCCGGCCGCTGCGCCGGCTGGTCCAGTCGGCCGTCGGCGACCAGCTGGCCCGCGCGCTGCTGGCCGGCGAGATCATCGACGGCGACGAGGTGACGGTCGACGTGGACGAGGGCCAGGACGCGCTGGCCGTGACCCGCGCCGAACGGGTCGCGCGCTAGCTAGCCGGCGCGAAGGGCCGGGCCGTGCCGGCGGGAGTCAGACTCCCGCCGCGGGCCCGGCCTTTCTGCTGTCCAGCAGCTTGTCGTAGTCGTCTTCGGGCAGGCCGAGGTCGACGCGCAGGCGGAACCGCAGCCGGAGCAGCAGCTGCAGCTCGTCCTGCTCGTCGCCGCGCAGGCAGGCGTCCACGCCCGCGGTGGCCCAGTCCAGCGCGCCGGCCAGGTCGCCCTGCTCGGTGAGCAGCTCGGCCACCAGGTCGCAGGTCCGGGCCACGGACCGGCTGCCGGACTCGCTCAGCTCGCGGAGCAGGGACTCGGCCTCGGCGGGCCGGCCCAGCGCGAACATGGCGCGGGCCAGCGGCACCCGGGGGTCGTCGAACGTGGCACCCCGGTCGGCGATCGCCTTGCGGAACTCGTCCGCGGCCGGCTCGGGCTCGTCGGCCTGCAGCCACTGCTCGCCCGCCCGCATGTGGGCCTCGGCCCGGGACATGCCGCCCGGCGAGGCCTGCACGGCCAGGCGGCTCATCCGCACCGCGGCCCGTCTGTGGTTACCAGTCCGGGCAGCATTAACCTCGATCGCGTCGAACAACTCGCCGGACAGCGCTACCACCACGTTTCAGAACCTACCCGCCCGGGTCATGCACAATCGGTGTGCTCGCGGTTTTACCGGTTAGTTACCGACGGGTACGCTCTAGCGCGTCCCAGAAGCCGCGGCGCAGTGCGTGCCTGACCTCATCGTGCAGCAGGAAGTCGATGGGCAGCGCCGAGCCCTGCAGCAGCCGGGCCTCCAGATCGGACGGCATCCGCGGCTTGCGGGCCAGCACCGCCTCCAGCCACAGCGCGGGGGCGTCCCTGGCCACCGACGCGCCGAACTCCTGGCCCTCCTCGTGGGCGGCCTGCACCGCCTCGGACAGCGACACCCCGCCCGAGGCGTATCCGGGCGGCGCGGACGTCACGACCGGCTGCGGCCCCGAGTAGGGGGCGCTGCGGGCCGATCCCTGGCCCAGCCCGACGTGCTGGCCCGACGGCGGCGTGCCGCCCACCGGTCCCACCGGTCCCATCGGGCCCTGGCTGGGCGCCCGCGACGGCAGCCGCCGCAGCTGCCCGGGGGCAGACTGGGCCGTATCCGTCCCGGCCAGGCCGGACACTCCGGCCAGCCCCGAGATCCCCGGCACCGCCTCCGGCACACCCGGCTGGTAACCGGGCGCGTCCTCGACGACGCGGGGCCGGCTGGGCTGGTTCGCTGTCCCGGCGTCCTGCCGTTCCTGGCGGCCCCGGCCGGCCGGGGCCGGCGCGGCGTAGACGTCCGCCCGCCCGGCCGGCTGCGCCTCGCCGTTGACGGCCGGAACCGGCCGGTCGTCGCGAGACCGGTCGTCGCGGGACCGGTCCTCGCGGGCCGGCCGGTCGTCGCGGGAGCGGTCGTCCCGGCTGGGCGCCCGGGGCAGCTGCAGCGCGGGCCGCTGGTACTCCGCAACCACGGGCGCGGTGTAGATGGACGGCGGGGCGTGGTTGGCCCCCGCGGGCAGCGGCTGGTAGGAGCCAGCGGCGGCTGGCGCGTGGCCGTTGGCCAAGGTCCGTCCCGGGACCCGGTCCGCGTCTTCCGGCTCGTCCGGCCGTGCGGGCTCGGCCCCGGCGATGAGCTCCACGTAAGACCGCAGCTGCTCGCCGCCGATCTCGATGATGTCGTCGGATTCCTGGCGCAGGGCGCGGGAGATGGTCCAGTTGCCGTCCACGGCGATGTGCACCAAGGTGACCCGCAGGCCCAGGTCCTGCACGTCGGCGATGACCTGGGCCAGGTCCTCTTCCGCGCTGATGACCAGCGCGTCGGTGATGGCGTTGTTGCGGGCCAGCGTGGTCAGGTCCCGGTGGATCTCGGTTTCCACGCCCTCCCGGCGCCCGGGCCGGATCTTCGCCACCCGCAGCTTGATGCCGGGCAGGTCGGCCAGGGCGTCCTGTTCGGCGGTACGGCGCCCGTCGACCGTGGCCTCGTACCAGTAGCAGCGCAGCAGCGGCAGGCCGGTCCGCTCCCGGGCCAGCCCGCCCAGGAGCTGCAGCAGCCCCTCGTAATCCCAGGTGACCGATTCGCCGCGGCGAGTCCCGTGCACGGCCATGGCACCATCCGCGAGCACGTAGCTTGCGTCTACGAACAGCGCGCAGCGATCCACGGCCCTACCGTCCTTCCCTCTGCGCCGCACCGGCCGCGCAGTACCCACGGCACAGTGGCCAGCTTTCGCCGGTCCGATCCGGACCTGACGACTCTAAGCGTAGTGAAGTAGCCTTCTCCGGGATGCCTTTCCGCGCATTCCCGCTGCCTGGAGGGACGCGGGCGGCAAATCGGCCCTTTGTAGGAAGGATCGCAGCCGTGAGCGACCGGACCGAACTGCTCGCGGCGATCAAGGCCCAGGCCGTCATCCACGGTGACTTCATCCTCTCCTCGGGCCAGCGGGCCGACTTCTACGTCGACCTGCGCCGGGTACTGCTCGACGGGCGGCTGGCGCCGCTGGCGGGCCGCGTCATGCTCGACCTGTCCTGGGATCTGGGCTACGACGCGGCCGGCGGGCTGACCCTGGGCGCCGACCCGGTCGCCACCGCGATGATGCACGCGGCCGCGGCCCGCGGCACGCCCATCGACGCGTTCGTGGTGCGGAAGGCCGAGAAGGTGCACGGCCTGCAGCGCCGCATCGAGGGGCCCGAGGTGGCCGGGCGGCGGGTGCTCGCGGTCGAGGACACCTCCACCACCGGCGCTTCCGCGCTGACCGCGGTGGACGCGCTGCGGGCGGCCGGCGCCGAGGTAGCCGGCGTGGCCGTGCTGGTAGACCGGGGCGCGCGGGAGCATGTGACCGGGCGGGGGCTGACCTACCGGGCCGCCTACGACCGCTCAGATCTCGGCATCTGACCGGTGCTTCCCGGGTGACCTGGTGGCCGCCGCCGGGCCTGCCGGGCCGGCATCGGCCGCCGGGGCGCCGCCGGCCGCCGGGGCGCCTGGCCGCTGGGGTGCCGCCGGCCGCCGGGACCGCTGCGGCCTGCGCCGACTCGCGCCGGAACTGGCGCAGCCGGTACACCACGAAGCCGGCGATGGCGATGACCACGATCGCGACCAGGATGTAGGTGGCGATGGTCAGGCCGTGGTTGATGCTCCCCCAGGCATGGCCGACTTCGTAGCCGATCACGGAAAGCACGGTCGCGTAGATGACCGTGCCGATCAGGCTGAGCACCCCGAACCGGGCCGCCGGGATCCGGACCAGGCCCGCCACGATCGAGGTGAAGGCCCGGATGAAGGGCAGCATGCGACCCACCGGAACGGCCCAGGCGCCGCGCCCGGCCAGGAACCGCTCGGCCCGCTCGACATCGGACTGGGTGACCAGCACGTAGCGGCCCAGCTTGGCCACCAGCGGCTTGCCGCCCAGCCGGCCGACCGCGTACGAGGCATAGGAGCCGGCCAGTTCGGCCAGGGAGCCGATGATGATGACCAGGACGAGGTTAAGATGCCCCTGGTAGGCGAGCACACCGGCAAACCCGAACGTGACCTCGGATGAGATCGGGATGCACGCCGCCTCCAAGAAGCCGAACAAGATGAGCGCAGCGTAACCCGCCGACGTGAGAAAGCTCTCCATGGCTTCACTTTGTACCGCATGGCCGGCACCGGCCGGTGCATCTTCATGCTCGCTTCATGTCTAGGCTGGGGACAGGCCCAGCTGATAAGGCACTGTCCAAAGGGAGTCATTCGCCATGCCTATCGCGACCCCAGAGGTCTACGCGCAGATGCTCGACACCGCCAAGCAGCGCGGTTACGCATATCCCGCCATCAACTGCACCTCCAGCCAGACGCTGAACGCCGCCCTGCGCGGGTTCGCCGACGCCGGCAGCGACGGGATCGTCCAGATCTCGACCGGCGGCGCGGAATACCTGTCGGGCTCGTTGGTCAAGGACATGGTGGTCGGCGCGTCGGCGCTGGCCGAGTTCGCGCACGTGATCGCGGCCCGCTACCCGAACTACATCGCGCTGCACACCGATCACTGCCCGCAGGACAAGCTGGACACCTATATGCGACCCTTGATCGCGATCTCCGCGGAGCGCGTGCAGCGCGGCCAGGAGCCGCTGTTCCAGTCGCATATGTGGGACGGCTCGGCGGTGCCGCTCAAGGAGAACCTAGAGATCGCCACCGGACTGCTGGCCGACTGCGCGGCGGCCCGGATCATCATGGAGATGGAGATCGGGGTGGTCGGCGGCGAGGAGGACGGCGTCGTCGGCGAGATGAACGAGAAGCTGTACACCACGCCGGATGACGCGCTGGCCGTGGCCGAGGCGCTCGGGCTCGGCGAGCGGGGCCGGTACATCCTGGCCGCGACGTTCGGCAACGTCCACGGCGTCTACAAGCCCGGGCACGTCAAGCTGCGCCCCATCGTGCTCAAGGAGATCCAGGACGCGGTGGGCCAGAAGTACGGCCGGGACAAGCCGTTCGACCTGGTCTTCCACGGCGGTTCCGGCTCGGCGCTGGAAGAGATCAGGGAGGCCATCTCCTACGGCGTGGTCAAGATGAACGTGGACACCGACACCCAGTACGCGTTCACCCGGCCGATCGCGGGCCACATGTTCACCAACTACGACGGCGTGCTCAAGGTGGACGGCGACGTGGGCAGCAAGAAGGCCTACGACCCGCGCAGCTACGGCAAGGCGGCCGAGCAGGGCATGGCGCAGCGCGTCACGCACGCCTGCGAGGACCTGCTGTCCGCCGGCCACCACCTCAGCTGATGGACCGCGAGAACCTGCTGGCGGGCCTGCCAGCCACGTACCTGCTGGAGAACGACGAGGCCGCGGCGGCGCTGGCCGCGGGCACCGATCCCGCCGAGGTCGCCGCGCGGTTCCCGGCGTATTCGGCGGCCTGGGCGGCCCTGGCCGAACGGGCCTTCGCCGCCGGCGACCCGGTCACCGCCTACGCCTACGCGCGCACCGGCTACCACCGCGGCCTGGACCAGCTGCGCCGGTCTGGCTGGCGCGGCACCGGGCCCATCCCGTGGCAGCACGAGCCGAACCGGGGCTTCCTGCGGGCCCTGCACATGCTGGGCCGGTCGGCCGGCGCCATCGGGGAGGACGACGAGGCGGCCCGCTGCGAGCAGTTCCTGCGCGACAGCAGCCCCGCCGCCGCCGCCGCGCTCGGGTAACGGGCGCGGCGGCGGCCCGTGGGCAGGCCGAGCCGGCCGGGCGGGCGTGGGACATTCCGGGCGTTCCGGGATGTCGCCGTGGGTTACCTGGGCTTATAGGGGGTAGCCTCAGAGCGCAAGAGCCCCTGCCGCGCTTGCGCCTGAGCGGGGGCTTCCTTTATGCGGGTCATGGAGGGGGATGAGCCCTATGCCCGCCATCGTGCTGGTCGGCGCCCAGTGGGGCGACGAGGGCAAGGGCAAGGCCACCGACCTGCTCGGCGACCGTGTCGATTACGTGGTCAGGTACCAGGGCGGGAACAACGCCGGGCACACGGTGGTCATCGGCGAGGAGAGCTACGCGCTGCACATGCTGCCGTCCGGGGTGCTGTCCCCGGACGTCGTGCCGGTGATCGGCAACGGCGTGGTCATCGACCCGCAGGTGCTGCTGGACGAGATCGACGGCCTGGCGGCACGCGGCGTGTCATGCGACAAGCTGCTCGTGTCGGCCAACGCGCACCTGATCATGCCCTACCACCGGGCGCTGGACAAGGTGACCGAACGGTACCTGGGCAGCTCGCGGATCGGCACCACGGGGCGCGGCATCGGGCCCGCCTACGGCGACAAGATCGCCCGGGTCGGCATCCGCGTCCAGGACCTGTTCGACCCCGGCATCTTGCGCCAGAAGCTCGGGCTGGTGCTGCGGGACAAGAACCAGATGTTGAGCAAGGTCTACAACCGCCGCGGCATCGACCCGGCCGCGGTGGCGGCCGACTACGAGCGCTATGCCGAACGCCTCCGCCCCTACGTGGCCGACACCGGGCTCGTGCTCGGCCGGGCCCTGGACCGGGGCGAGGTGGTGCTGCTGGAAGGCGCCCAGGCCACCATGCTGGACGTGGACCACGGCACCTACCCGTTCGTGACCTCCTCCTCGCCCACCGCGGGCGGCGCCTGCGCGGGGTCGGGCATCGGCCCGACCCGGATCTCCGACGTGATCGGCATCGTCAAGGCGTACACCACCCGGGTCGGCGAGGGTCCCTTCCCCACCGAACTGTGCGACGAGACCGGCGAGTGGCTGCGCACGACGGGCGCCGAGTACGGCGTGACCACGGGCCGGCCGCGGCGCTGCGGCTGGTTCGACGCGGTCATCGCCAGGTACGCGACCCGGGTCAACGGCATCACCGGATACTTCCTGACCAAGCTCGACGTGCTGTCCGGCCTGGACCAGGTGCCGGTGTGCGTGGCGTATGAGGTGGGCGGGAAGCGGCAGCAGGAGATCCCGATGACGCAGACGGACTTCCACCACGCGGTGCCGGTTTACGAGAACTTCGACGGCTGGGCCGAGGACATCTCGACCGCCCGGACCCTTGCCGACCTGCCCAAGAACGCGCAGGCCTACATCGCGGCCGTGGAGGAGATGATCGGCGCCCCGGTGTGCGCGGTCGGTGTCGGCCCGCGCCGGGACCAGACCCTCCAGCTCCGGGATCTGCTGCAGTCCTGATCGCGCCGGTAGGCTCGCGGCGTGCGCATTCTCGTCATCGGCTCAGGTGGGCGCGAGCACGCCCTCGTCCGGGCGCTCAGCCACGAGGGGGCCAGCCTGCACGCCGCCCCGGGCAACCCGGGCATCGCGGCGGTCGCGGAGACCCACCCCGAGACGGCCCCGGTCCCGGACCAGATCCTGGCCCTGGCCCGCAAGCTCGGCCCGGACCTGGTGGTCATCGGCCCGGAGGCGCCGCTGGTCGCGGGGGTGGCCGACGCGCTGCGCGAGAACGGCCTGCCCTGCTTCGGGCCGGACGCCGCCGCCGCCCGGATCGAGGGCTCGAAGTCCTTCGCCAAGCAGGTCATGGCCGAGGCCGGGATCCCCACCGCCGCCTCGTTCACCTGCCGCACCGGCGCCGAGGCGGACCAGGCCCTGGCGCAGTTCGGGCCGCCGTACGTGGTCAAGGACGACGCCCTGGCGGCGGGCAAGGGCGTGCTGGTCAGCACGGACCGCGAGGCCGCCGCGGCGCACGCGCGGGCCTGCGGCACGGTGGTCATCGAGGAGTACCTGGACGGGCCCGAGGTGTCGCTGTTCGCCGTCACAGACGGCGTAACGGCCGTGCCGCTGCTGCCCGCCCAGGACTTCAAGCGGGCCGGCGACGGCGACCAGGGCCCGAACACCGGCGGCATGGGCGCCTACGCCCCGCTCCCCTGGGCCCCGGCGGACCTGGTCCCGCAGACGATGGCCGAGGTCGTGCAGCCCGCGGTCGACGCGCTGCGGCGCCGCGGCATGCCCTACCGCGGCCTGCTGTACGCCGGCCTGGCCCTGACCAGCGCGGGCGTCCGCGTGGTGGAGTTCAACGCGCGGTTCGGCGACCCGGAGACCCAGGTGGTACTGGACCGGCTCGCGACCCCGCTCGGCCCCCTGCTGCACGCGGCGGCCACGGCCGACCTGGCCGGCGCGGCGGCCCTGGAATGGCGGCCGGGCGCCGCGGTGGCGGTGGTGATCGCCGCCGACGGCTATCCCGCCGCCCCGGTCCAGGGGGACAAGATCAAGATGACGGCCGAACGATCCGGGGTGGCCGCGGCCGGCGACGCACACGCTTACCTGCTGCACGCGGGCACGGCGCGGGACGCGGACGGCCACCTGGTCTCGGCGGGCGGCCGGGTGCTGAACGCGGTCGGGTCGGGCCCGGACGTGGCCGCGGCCCGGGCCGCGGCCTACGCGCTGGCCGGTACCGTGCAGTTGCGGGGCGGCTGGTACCGGCGGGACATCGCCGTACGGTTGTGACTGACGAGGCCAGCGCGATGAAGGAGGCTGACGGCGAGGAGATCGTGGCCGGAGCCGGGGAAGGCGCCGCAGGGGGGGCCGAGGAGGAGGGGGCCGCGGGCGGGGGCGAGGAGCCGCTGCGGGTCAGCACGCTGGAGCTGTTCTTCGATCTGGTCTTCGTGTTTGCCATCACCCAGCTGACCGGGGTGCTGGCCCGGGACCTGACGCTGGCCAGCGCGGCCCGGGTGCTGCTCATCTTCGGCGTGCTGTGGTGGATGTACGGCGGCTACGTCTGGCTGTCCAACGCCCGGCCTCCGGCCCGGAGCCCGGAACGCCTGCTGCTGCTGTGCGGCATGGCCGGCTTCCTGATCGTGGGCCTGGCCATCCCCGGAGCGTTCGGCCGGGACGGCGTGGCGCTGGGCCTGGGCTACCTGCTCCTGGTGGCGGTGCACGGCTGGCTGTACCACCGGGTCAACCGGAACATCCTGCGGGTCGTGCCGTTCAACCTGGCCGCGGCGCTGCTGGTCATCGGCGCCGGGCTGGCCGGCGGGGCGGCGGCCTACGGGCTGTGGCTGGCCGCGCTGGCCGTGCTGGTCCTCTCCCCGCTGATCTTCGGTGTCCGCGGGCGGTTCGCGGTCCGGCCCGATCACTTCGCCGAGCGGCACGGCGCCCTGGTCATCATCGTGTTCGGCGAGTCGGTGGCCGACATCGGGATCGGCACCGAAGGCCACGCCATCACCGTCTCGCTGGTCGTCTCGGCCGTGCTGGGGCTGGCGCTGGCCGCCGCGCTGTGGTGGTCGTACTTCGGCGTGGACGACGACGAGAAGGCCGAACGC
This sequence comes from uncultured Actinomycetes bacterium, assembly GCA_963767565.1. Lineage (GTDB taxonomy): Bacteria > Actinomycetota > Actinomycetes > Streptosporangiales > Streptosporangiaceae > Palsa-504. The sequence goes on from CAVYEG010000003.1 coordinate 83,632, forward strand.
GCCCTGCGCCGGGCCGATCCCCCGGCCCGGCCCGCGCTCGCCCTGGCCGCCTTCTTCTACGCCTACATCCCGATCCTGCTCGGCATCGTCACCGTGGCCGCCGCCCTCAAGCGGGCCATCGGCCAGGCCGGCGCGACGCTGGCCGTCTCGGCGGTGGGCGTGACGATCAGCGTGGCGGCCGAGATCGCGCTGCTGGCCCTGATCGTGGCCGCGGCACTGGTGAACCGGTGGCGCCCGGATAGCGTGAAGGCATGATCGAGCGGTACACGCTGCCCGAGATGGGGCGGGTCTGGAGCGAAGCGCACAAGTACGAGCTGTGGTGCCGGGTCGAGCGCCTCGTCCTGGAGGCGCAGGCCCGGGCGGGCACGGTGCCTGCGGACAGCGTGGAGCCGGTTCGTTCGGCCCCTGCTCCCACCCCCGAGGCGGTAGCCGCGGTGGAGGCCGTCACCGACCACGACGTGATCGCCTTCCTGACCGCCTGGGCCGATAACACCACCCCCCGCTCGGCCGCCGCCTGGGTGCACTACGGCATGACCTCCTCCGACCTGCTCGACACCGCGCTGGCGGTGCAGCTGGCCGAGGCCAGCGACCTGCTGATCGCCAAGGCCACCCGGCTGGTGGCGGTGCTGCGGGACCACGCCCTCGCGCACCGGGACACGCTGCGGGCCGGCCGGACCCACGGCGTGCACGCCGAACCGGACACCTGGGGGCACCGGGTGGCTGACTTCGCCTTCGGCCTGGCCCGCAGCCGGGACCGGATCGCGCGGGCCCGGGAGGCGGTAGCGGTCGGCAAGCTGTCCGGGCCGGTGGGCAGTTACTCCAACATCGACCCGGCCATCGAGGCCGAGGTCATGCCCGCCCTGGGGCTGCGGGCCGCGGACGTGGCCAGCCAGGTCGTGATGCGGGACGGCATCGCCGAGTGGGTCAGCGCGCTGGCCGTGGCCGCCACGGTGTGCGAGGCGGTGGCGCTCGAGGTCAGGCACGGGCAGCGGACCGAGGTGCGGGAGCTGGCCGAGCCGTTCCGTTCGGGCCAGAAGGGTTCCTCGTCCATGCCGCACAAGAAGAACCCGGTCCGCGCCGAGCGGATCAGCGGGCTGGCCCGGATGGTGCGCGGCTACGTGACGCCGGTGACCGAGGGCATCCCGCTGTGGCACGAGCGGGATATCTCACACTCGTCCGCGGAGCGGATCGCGCTGCCCGACGCCGCCATCGCCACCGACTACCTGCTGCACCTGACCACCGGCCTGGTCGAGGGGCTGACCGTCGACGCGGCCCGGATGCGGGCCAACCTGGACTCGACCGGGGGCCTGATCTACTCCTCGGCCGTGCTGCTGGAGCTGGTCAGCAGCGGCCTGGCCCGGGAGGACGCGTACGCCCTGGTGCAGGCCGCGGCGATGGATACCTGGAACAGCGGGACGCCGTTCCGCGACACCCTGCGCAAGCATGCGGCGACACGCGGTCAGCAGCTCGACGAGGCGGCCCTCGAACCGGTCTTCCAGCCGGATCAGTACACGACGCGGCTAGCTCCCGTCTTCGAGCGCCTCGCCCGGCTAAGCTGACCCACATGACTCCGGGACCCGAGACGAGCTACCGCGTGCGGGGCGGCGCCCCGCTACACGGCACGGTCTTCATTCAGGGCGCCAAGAACGCCGCCCTGAAGATGATCGCCGCCTCGCTGCTGACCGCCAACGGCCACACCGTGCTGCGCAACGTGCCGCCCATCGAGGACGTACGCCGGGCCGTCGAGCTGGCCCAGGCGATCGGGGCCCGGGTCGAGTTTCACGAGCTGGAAAGGACGCTGGTCGTCGACGCGTCCCGGCTGACCAGCCCGGTCCTGCCGGCCGAGATAGCCCGGCGGTTCCGCGGCTCGGTGCTGTTCGTGCCGGCCCTGCTGCACCGGTTCGGCGAGGCGGTCATCGAGGGCGTCGGCGGCTGCAACCTGGGCAGCAGGAACCTGGACTTCCACTACCGGGGCTTCGCCCGGCTCGGCGCGGTGGTCGACGAGGGCGAGACGGTCATCCACATCAAGGCCAGCAAGCTGCAGGGCGCGCACCTGTACCTGGACACGCCGTCGCACACCGGGACCGAGAACCTGATCATGGCGGCGTCGCTGGCGCCCGGCCGGACCATCATCGACAACACGGCGCAAGAGCCCGAGGTGCTCGACGTCATCGCGTTCCTGACCAAGATGGGCGCGCGGATCACCGGCGGCGGCACCGGCTTCATCACCGTGCACGGCGTCGAGGAGCTGACCGCGGTCGAGCACACGGTGATGGCGGACCGGATCGACGCGGGCGTGTTCGCCATGGCCGCGGCCATCACCGGCGGCGAGCTGCACCTGGTCGGGGCGTCGCTCGAGCACTTCGGCGTGGTCCGCTGGAAGCTGGAGCAGATGGGCGTGGAGTTCGGCAGCAACGGCGCCGTGGTATCGGTGCGGATGGACCGGCCGCCGCGCCCGATCAACGTGATCACCAGCCCGTACCCGGGTTTCGCCACCGACCTGCAGTCACCCATCATGGCCCTGGCCTGCCTGGCCGAGGGTGCCTCCTACATCCGCGAGACCATCTTCGACGGTCGTTACACGCTGGTCGGCGAGCTGAACAAGATGGGGGCCAAGATCGAGTTCGACGGCAGCGCGGCCATCGTGCACGGCCCGACCACCTTCAAGGGCGCCGAGGTGGTGGCCCACGACCTGCGCGGCGGCATGGCGCTGGTGCTGGCCGGCCTGGCCGCCGAGGGCGAGACGATCATCACGCCCGGCTACCCGATCGACCGCGGGCACGCCAGCATCGCCAAGCGCTTCAACGCCCTGGGCGCCGACATCAAGCAGTGCTGAGCCGCTAGCCGCGGCTAGGCCGGGCCGTTGCGGCTCGGGAAGGCGTGCGCTACGGCCAGGAAGCCGTCGTTGGCTTCGGGGTCGCCGATGCTGATGCGGGCGCCGTCGTCGGCGAACGGGCGGACGGCGATTCCGGCCTCCTCGCAGGCGGCGGCGAAGTCCATGGTGCGGGGGCCTAGCCGGAGCCAGACGAAGTTGGCCTCGGTGGGCGGGACGGTCCAGCCGTCGGCGATCAGCGCCTCACGCACCCGGGTCCGTTCCTTGACGGTGAACTCGACCCGGGCGAGCAACTCGTCCTCCGCGGCCAGCGAGGCGATGGCGGCGGCCTGCGCGAGGCGGTTGACGGTGAACGGCAGCATGGTGGCGCGGGCGGCCGCCGCCACGGGCTCGTGCGCGATCATGAACCCGGTCCGCAGCCCGGCCAGGCCGTAGGCCTTGGAGAAGGTGCGCAGCACCGCGACGTTGGGCCGGTGCCGGTACATCTTGATGCCGTCGGGCACCGCCTCGTCCCTGATGTACTCGCGGTAGGCCTCGTCCAGGACCACCAGGCAGTCGGCGGGCACGCGGTCCAGGAAGGCCTCGAGCTCGCCGGCGTGGACCACGGTGCCGGTCGGGTTGTTCGGATTGCAGACGAAGATGAGCCGGGTGCGCGGGGTGATCGCGGCCGCCATCGCGTCCAGGTCGTGCGTCTCGTCCTGCAGCGGGACCAGCACCGACTCCGCCGCGGCCAGCGCGGCCAGCGTCGGGTACGCCTCGAAGGAACGCCACGCGTACATCACCTCGGCGCCGGGCTCGCCGATCGCCTCCAGGAGCTGCTGCGTGACGCCCACCGAGCCGCACCCGACCGCGACGTGCCGGGCCGGTACGCCGAACCGGTCCGCGATCGCCTGCGTCAGGGCCACCGCGCCGTTGTCCGGGTACCGGTTGACCGTTCGCGCCTCTTCGGCGATGACCTCTATCACCGAGGGCAGAGGCGCGAACGGGCACTCGTTGGACGAGAGCTTGTGCGACTTTCCTGCGGCGCTGACCGGAGTCCGGCCCGGCCGGTAAGCGGGAAAGCCGTCAAGCACAGAACGGAAACGTGGTGACGCGCCAGTGATGGGCTCAGTCATGCCACCAGTTTCGCATTACCACGGTCAAGACTGAGCCAGCGCCTGGCTGGCGTGGGTGAAGGACTCCAGGGCCAGCTGCTTGACGCCCGCCTCGGATGCGTCGGGGCCGACCATGGTGATCGCGCCGACGAAACCGGCGCCCCGGTAGACAATCGACCACACGTCAACCTCGGCGTAGCCGGCCGCCTTGACGTTCAGTGCCCGCGCCTGGCTGGCTATCCCGGAAAGAGAGGATTCCCGCACCGAGTAGCTGAACGTCTTGCCGTCCACGGTGGCGCTGTAGTGCTCGCACCCGGCCGGCAGGCTGTCCGCGAGAGCGGACGTGGCCAGGTCGGGGCTGGCCGAGACCAGCACCTCGGACACGCCGTCGCGGCCGACCCGGAACGTCACCACGGACGCGGGGGCGTGGGTGAACGACGCCGAGTTGAACCCGGTCGAGCTGGCGGTGGCGCACTTGGACGGGGTGACCTTCACGCCGTTCATGGTCGACTTGCTGGTCGCCACGTCCGGCAGCGAGCCGTAGTCGCCGGCTTCGGCGGCCGCGGCAGGCTTCTCCCCGTTGACCTTGTCCAGCAGCGCCGAGCGCAGCTGAGCCGAGGTGTAGGGGACCGGCGCGGCCGAGGAAGTTCCTGCCGGCGTGCCCGCCGGGGGGGTGGAGCTGGCGGACCCGCCGCCACAGCCAGTGACGGCCGCGGCGCCGATCAAGGCCAACGCGGAAGTGGCCAGCACGGATCGCTGCCAGTGACGATCGGACATGGATAAACCCTTCTAACGCTCCGAAATTATCTAGCTTCGAAGCGTGAGAATAGTCTACGTCCAGTGATCGCTAAGGGACTTTGGGTAAACAAGTCAGCTGGCCTTGTTTATTACTCAATGTATTCAACTGAGAGGGCGGCGTGGCCCGCGCGGCGCCCCTCCCGGCGGGCGCGGCGGCCCTCCCGGCGGGCGCGGCGGCCGCCCGGCGGTGCCTGGCGATACGGCAGGGCCGCTCGTGGGTAAGGGCCAGGCTACGGGGTAGTCCTTCCCGGGTAGGCCACGATGACCCGCAAGCTCGTCGCGCCGAGGCCGTCGGTTACGTCGGCCCGGCCCGAGGTGGTATGAAGGCTCTGGCGCCCCAAAACAGCACGACCCAGACGAAAGGCGCAGATGGTGGCCACGCGTAAGGCAGCAGCCCTGCTGGAGAGAACCGGCGGCCTGCCCGATACCTTCTGGTACTCGACCAAACGCAGGTTTCTCGGGCCGCCTCTGGTCAACCAGGATCTGGGCGAGCAGCGGCTGTCCAAGCCGCTGGCGCTCGGCGTGCTGTCCCCGGACGGGATCTCCTCATCGGCCTACGGCACCGAGGAGATCCTCATCGTGCTGGTGCCCGCGATGGGCGTGGCCGCGTTCAGCCTGATCCTGCCCATGACGCTGGTCATCTTGTTTGTCATGGTGCTCGTGCTGCTCTCCTATCGCGAGATCGTGATGGTCTACATCAGGCCGGGCGGCTCGTACGTGGTGGCCCGGGAGAACTTCGGGCCGCGCATCGCCCAGGTCTGCGCGGTCGCGCTGCTCATCGACTACGTGGTGACCGTGGCGGTCCAGATCGCGGCGGGGACCGCCGCGGTGGCCTCCGCCTTCCCCGGGATCGGCCCCTACAAGCTCGAGATCTGCGTCGGCGTGGTCCTGCTCATGTGCTTCGGGAACCTGCGCGGCCTCAAGGAGGCGGGCCGGTCCTTTGCCGTGCCGACCTACCTGTTCGCGGGCTCGGTCATCTTGATGATCATCGTCGGGCTGATCCGCGAGATGCTGGGGAAGCTGAAGCCCGTCGACCCGCACGCGCTGCACGGTACCTACGCTCTCGGCTCCGGCTCGGCCGGGCTGATCACCGGCGTGATGATCTTCACCTTGCTCCGCGCGTTCGCCAACGGCGGCGCGTCGCTGACCGGCATCGAGGCGGTCTCGGACGCCGTGGGCGCGTTCCGGCCGCCCGAGGGCCGGAACGCGCGCCAGGTGCTCATGGCCGAGGGCGCGATCCTCGGCACCCTGGTGGCGGGCATCTCCTGGCTGGCGCACGCCACGCACGCCACGCCGTACAAGCTCGGCTACCCGACCGTGCTGGCCCAGGAGGCCCAGCTCGTGTTCGGGCATACCTTCGTGGGGCAGGCTCTTTTCTACCTGGTCCAGGCGGCGACCATGCTCATCTTGTACACCGGCGGCAACACCAGCTTCAACGGGTTCCCGTTCCTGACCAGCTACGTGGCGGGCGATTCGTTCCTGCCCCGGTGGCTGCTCAAGCGCGGGCACCGGCTGGTGTTCTCCAACGCCATCATCCTGCTGACCATCACGTCCGCGGCGCTGCTGATCATCAAGGACGCGGACGTCAACAACCTGGTCCCGCTGTACGCCATCGGCGTGTTCACCGCCTTCTCGATGGCGGGCTTCGGCATGGCCAAGTACCACAGCAGGCACCGGACGCCGGGCTGGCGGCGCCGGATGATCATCAACTCCTCGGCCGGCGTGATGACCCTGATCGTGGTCGGCATCTTCGCGGTCGTGAAGTTCCTCGAGGGCGCCTGGGTGGTCGTCGTCCTGTTCGTCGTCCTGGTCCCGGCGCTGATCAGGATTAACCGCGGGTACGCGGCCGAGACCGAGGTGCTCGAGACGATCAGCGAGAGCCAGCCGCCGCCGGCGCCGCACTACAGCCGCCGCACCGTGTTCGTCTTCGTGGACGGCTTCGACCTGGCTACGCTGGCCGCGCTGCGCTACGCGCGGAGCCTGCGGCCCACCAGCCTCCGGGCGGTGCACTTCGTCATCGACAACGTCCAGGCCGACAAGCTCCGGCAGAAGTGGACCCGGGCCGACCGGGGCGTTCCGCTGGACTTCATCGACGTGGCCGACCGCCGGCTGACCCGGGCCGCGGCCGAACTGGTCGAGCAGGAGACCGCCGACCCCGAGACGCACGTGACCGTGGTGCTGCCCCGGCGCAGCTACTCCGCGCTGCTCGGCCGGCTGCTGCACGACCGGACCGCGGACAAGATCGCCGCGGTAGTGAGCCGGCTCCCGCGCTCGGCGGCCACCATCGTGCCCTACGACGTGGAGAGCCGGGTCCGGGTGCTGCAGGAACGCCAGGCCGCGAAGATCGCTTCCGCAGAGCCCGACCAGGCGATCAGGTCCGGTGAGGCGCAGGTGGCGGCCAAGCACAGCATCGACGGCGGGGCGGCTGCGGCCAAGGCCGCGGATCCGGCCCGCAAGAACGGCCGGCGCGCACGCGTGGACGCCGACGCGGCACCGCCGGCCCCCGGCATCACGTCCATCGGCTCGCTGACCAAGCCGGGCCGGGCCACCGTGGAGGGCCGGGTCCGCGTGGTGGAGATCAAGCCGGTCGAGCGGAACTCGGTCCTGGCCTGCGAGATATCCGACGGGACCGGCCAGCTCACCGCGCTGTTCTACGGCCGCTCGCACATCCCGGGCATCGTCTGCGGCGCCCGGGTCCGGTTCCGCGGATCCGTCGGCATCCGGGCCGACGGCCACCCGGTCATGACCAATCCCGCCTACGAACTGCTCTTCCCGGCGGTGTGAGGCCCGTTTACTTGGCGTCCTTGGGCGGCTTGCCGCTGCCCTTGGGGCGCTTGCCGACCGGGTACGGGACCAGGAGCTCATAGGCCGGGTTGATCATGAGCGGTTCACCGTGCTTGAGGCCCACCGCGCCGCGGAACCGGACCCGGGAGCCGCACATCAGCCCGGGGATGTTGGACCGGCCGTAGAACAACGCGGTCAGGTCACCGGTGGAATCTGAGATCTCGCAGGCCAGCACGGAGTTCCGCTCCACCGACCTGACCTCGGTGACCCGGACCCGGCCCTCGACCACGGTCCGGCCCGGCTGGTCGATCGAGCCGATCGGGGTGACGCCGGGCGGCGGTATGGGCCGGTCGTAGCTGCCCGCGCCGGGTAGCGGGTCGGCCTGGGCCGCACCGGCGTCAGCGTCGACGCCGGCGCCGGCCGGAAGATCGTGCTGCTGGGCCGCCTGGCCATGGCCGGCCGCGCCATCGGCAGGCGGGCCTGGCACCGGGGTCAGCGGGACCGGCGCTGTCCCCTCCCGCATGGCCTGCCGTTCCTGCAGCACGCGCAGCCGGTTCTGCACGTCGAACGGGATGATGGTGGCGGCGGCGTCGGGCACCCGGCTGACCACGCCGGCGATCTTGTCCGCGGTCCGGTCGTGCAGCAGCCGGCCCAGCAGCGGCGAGAAGCTGCGCCGCGGCAGGATCACGGTTACCTGGGTGCCGGGCGCTTCCGCCTCGTGGGCGACCAGTTCGGCGGCGCACCGGGTCAGTCTCCGGTCCGGGCAGTCGATCAACTCCAGCGACACACTCTTGTCCGGCAGCCAGGCCTGCCGCAGCCGCTCGGCCTGCTCGCTATCGATGACGAAATGCACGGCCCGCAGCGTGGTAGGCCGCAGGCTCTTGGCGTACCGCAGCGCCGCGATGGTGGATAGGTCGAAATCGTCCACGAACACGATGACCACCCGCCGGCTGTAGTTCGGCTGGCTCGGTCCCTGCCCGGCCGCGCGGCGGTCGCCGATGGCCTGCAGCGCGCCTGCCTCGGCGCGGTACTCGCGGTTGAGCCTGATGAGCGCGAACACCAGGACCGGGCCGACGATCACGATCAGCCACGCGCCCTCGGTGAACTTGACGATCGCGAAGATCAGGACGACGAGCACGGTATACACGCCGCCGATCGTGTTGATCACCAGCTTGTGCCGCCAGCCAGGCTCCCTGGTTCGCAGGTGATACCGAGCCATGCCGAAGCCGGCCATGGTGAACCCGGTGAACACGCCGATCGCGTAGAACGGGATCAGCTTGTCGACCTCGGCGCCCACGGCCAGCATGAGAGCAAGCGACACGATCGTCAAGATGATGATCCCGTTTGAGAACACCAGCCGGTGCCCGCGCTTGGTCAGCCATCTAGGCAGGAACGAGTCCTCGGCGACGAAGCTGGCCAGGAACGGGAACCCGCTGAAGCTGGTGTTCCCGCCGGTAAACAAGACGGCTGCGGTGCCGAAGAGCACCAGGTAGTACAGGAAATGTCCGGCCTGGCCGAAAACGAGATCGGCCTCCTGGGCCAGCACGGTGGGATAACCGTTCACGTACGGGGTGGCGTGCGTGACATGGGAGAGCCAGGAGATGCCGCCGATCAGGAAGATGACAATGGATCCCTGGGTCACCAGTAGCTGCCGGGCGTTGCGCCCTTCCGGCTGCCGGAGCGCGCTGACCGCATTTGAGACCGCCTCGATGCCGGTGAGTGAGGAGCCGCCGTTGGCGTAGGCCTTAAGCAGCATATAAATCATCGCGAAGCTGATCAGGCCTTGGGTGCTGTGGCCATACGCGACGGCGCCTCCGGAGACGGTGTAGTGCTGGACGTGATGGAGATTGCCGGATGCTTCCCGGATCAGGCCGACGATGATCATCAACCCGACCGAGCCGGAGAACAGGTAGGTCGGCAGGGCGAACGTCCGGCCGGCCTCCCTGATCCCGCGCAGGTTTCCGAAACACATGATCAGAACCTGAGCGACCGACAGGATCGTCAGGATCCAGATCGGGCCGATGCCGGGAATCCTGCCCAGCGCAGGGAACGCGGACACGGTGATCGCGGATGCGGCGGCAGTCTGCACGGCGACGGTGACCACGTAGTCGATGAGCAGCGCCACGGCGGCGATCTGGGCCACCCGCGGACCGAAGTTCTCCCTGGCCACCACGTACGAGCCGCCGGCCCGGGTGTAGACGGACACCACCTCGCGGTAGGACAGAACCACGATGGCGATGCCGAACAGGATCACCAGCGTCATCGGCAAGATCAGCTTGAAGGCCGCGAGGCCGACCGCGGGCAACATCACGATCAGCATTTCCTCGGTGCCGTACGCAGCCGAGGAGATCCCATCGCAGGACAGGACACCCAGCGCGAGCGGCTTGGACAGCCGCTCGGTGCGCAGCTGTTCGGTGACCAGCGGCGGGCCTAGCAGCCGACGCTTCACCGAGTACCAGTAGGTCTCCGGGAGCTCGTTCGGCTGGCCTCCGGCCAGCAGGCCCGCCGCCTTACGCACCGCCACTAGGCTTGACGCTCCGTCCTGGCTGCTCGGTGGATGATCACGTCATCCGACGCTATTCGCGCCGTCCGGGCGCCGCCGTATGCAGCCCGTCAAGCTTCATGACCGCCGCGTTAAGGTTCCGTCAAGGATCCTGATATTGGCTGGTACCGCGGCTGAAATAGCAAGAGATGAACCTCGGCTACAAACAGCGCGGCCTACCGGCACCCTTCGCCCTGCCGGTAGGCTTCGCCGCGTTCCTGGCCACCGGGACGGTGGCCGCGGCGCTGCATGGGCGGCTGCCCGCCACCGGGGTGCTGATCATCTGCGCGGTGGTGGCCGGGGGCATGTCGTTCGCGGCCGAGGCCATCGCCTGCGTGCTGCTGGCCGGCATCGGCTGGCTCACCGCGGTGGGGTTCTCCCGCCCGCCCTACGCGCAGCTGCGGCCGACCGGGCCGGCCGCCGTGCACGCCGCCGTCGTCATCGGCGTGACGTCGCTGGCCTGCGCGATTCTGGGCCTGGTGTTCCGTTGGTACGCCCGACGGCTCACACTGGTAAGCATGGGTACCTACGCGGGCAGGCGGGCCAGGCGGTCCGCCGGCCGCCCCCGGCCCGGCCACCTGGCCCTGGAGCCGGAGCCGGGCGACCTGGCCGCCACCGCGGACGGTGCCATCGACGCGCGCCGGCGCCTGGCCGGGGTGCTGATCGCCGCGGGCGGCCTGCCGCTGCTGACCTACGTGCTGACCATCTGGCGGCCGCATCTGGACATCGCCGATGAGCTGCTCATCTACCTGGTGGTCGTGGTGGCGGTCACGGTGCTGGGCGGCTTCTGGCCTGCGGTGCTGGCCGCGGTGGCCGCGAGCCTGCTGCTCAACTGGTATTTCACCGAGCCGATCCATACCTTCACCATCCAGAAGCCCCCGGAACTGCTGGCCCTGCTGCTGTTCGTGACCGTGGCGGTGGCGGTCAGCAGCGTGGTCCACCTGGCGGCCCGGAGCGCGGTCCAGGCCGCGCGGGCCCGGGATGAGGCGGCCGCGCTGCTCGAGCTCGCCCAGACCGTGCTCGGCGGCGCCGACTCCCCCGCGGCCGTGCTCACGCACCTGACCCGGACTCACGGCGGGCAGGCCGAGCTGCAGGAGCGGGTGGCGGGCCGGTGGGTGCGGGCCGCGTCAAGCGCGGCGGACGGCAGCCTGCCGGCCGCGTCCCGGATCGATATCCGCTCCGACCTGGCCCTGCTGGTCACCGGGCAGGCGGACTCGGCCACCCCGGCACTGGTCGCCGGCTACGCCGCCCAGGCCGCCGCCGCCCTGGACCGGGAGCGGCTGCGTATCCAGGCCGCCCAGGCCGAGGCGCTGGCCGAAGGCAACCGGATGCGGACCGCGCTGCTCGCCGCGGTCAGCCATGACCTGCGCACCCCGCTGGCGTCGATCAAGGCCAGCGTCAGCAGCCTCCGGCAGACCGACGTGGAGTGGTCGGAGGCTGACCAGGCCGACCTGCTGGCCACCATCGAGCAGAACGCCGACCGGCTCGACGCGCTGATCGGCAACCTCCTCGATATGAGCCGCCTGCACACGGGATCGCTGCAGCCCTTCCTGCGCCCCACCGCGATCGACGAGGTCGCGCCGGTGGCGCTGCTCGGGCTGGACGATTCGCTGCGGGTCGAGATGGCCGTGCCCGACGGCTTCCCGCTGGTGCTGGCCGACCCGGGCCTGCTGGAACGGGTACTGGCCAACCTGTTCTCCAACGCCCTGCGGCACTCCCCCGCGGCCGGGCAGCCGCCCGAGCTGCGCGCGCAGCTGGTCGAGGACATGGTGGTGCTCGAGGTGGTCGACCATGGCTCCGGGGTGCCAGACGAGGCGAAGGATCGTATCTTCGAGCCGTTCACCCGGCTGGGCGACCGCTTCCCGGGCGGCGTGGGCCTGGGCCTGGCGGTGGCCAAGGGCTTCGCCGAAGCCATGGGCGGGCACATCATGGCCACGGACACCCCGGGTGGCGGCCTCACCGTGCAGATCACGCTCCAGGCGGCGAGCGCGGACAAGTCCGCGCTTGAAACGGGGTCATGACCCGGGTGCTCGTCGTCGACGACGAGCCCTCCATCCTGCGGGCGCTGCGGATCAACCTCAGCGCCCGCGAGTACGACGTCAGCACCGCCGTCGACGGCACCACCGGGCTGCTCGCCGTGGCCCGCGACCGCCCGGACGTGATCATCCTGGATCTCGGGCTGCCGGACATGGACGGCACCGAGGTGATCCACGGCGTGCGCGGCTGGACGTCCATCCCGATCATCGTGCTGTCCGCGTGGGGCCAGGAGAGCCAGAAGGTGGCCGCGCTCGACGCGGGCGCGGATGACTACGTGACCAAGCCGTTTGGCATGGATGAGCTGCTGGCCAGGCTGCGGGCCGCGGTCCGCCGGGCGTCGCCGGCGCCGGACGAGCCGGTGGTCACCACGCCCGATTTCACCGTGGACCTGGCGGTCAAGCAGGTGACCAGGAGCGACGGCAGCGACGTGCGCCTGACCCCCACCGAGTGGCAGCTGCTCGAGATCCTGGTCCGCAACAGCGGCCGGCTGATCACCCAGAAACTGCTGCTGCGCGAGGTGTGGGGACCGGCCTACGAGACAGAAAGCAATTACCTGCGCGTCTACCTGGCCCAGCTGCGCCGCAAGCTGGAACCCGAGCCCTCCCGGCCCAGGTACCTGCTCACCGAATCCGGCATGGGCTACCGCTTCAAGCCGTAGCCCGCATCGGTGCCGGCGAGGCGTGCCGAACCCCCTCTCGCCCCAGATGCGCGAACAGGCCGCGGAGGACCGGGAGGCCGGACGCTGAGACCACGGACCGTTCGGCCGAAAAAGAGGTCGTGAGACACGATTCTGTCTTCGGCGCTACCCGTCTCCACCTGCGGTTCCGCCGACGGGCGGGGACCTGCGCCGGTTTGGCCGGGGGCCGGGAGGTAGCCCGCGGGGCCAGCGGGTAGGCCGTAAGCGTGCGGCAATCCCTCGTCACCGCCCGCCGGGCGGTCAAGAACCGCAAGCCCGGGTGGATCCGCCGGCCGGCCGCGCTGGCCGAGCGGGTGGAGCAGGCCCACGTACTCGACCCGGTGGTGAGCAGGCTGTCGGACGGCGTGGTCCGGGTGCTGCCGGCCGGGCCGGGTACCGACGCGCTGCACGGCGTGCCGTTCGGCCAGCCGGTGCATCCGGCGCTGGTGCGGCTGCCGCTCGGCTGCTGGGCCTCGGCGGTCCTGCTCGACCTGTTCCGCGGCACCGAGCGGGCCTCCCGCCTGCTCATCGGGGCCGGGGTGGCCGGCGTCCTGCCGGCCGCGGTCACCGGGCTGGCCGACTGGTCGGCCCTGCACCGGGACCAGCAGCGGGTCGGCCTGGTGCACGCCGCGGGGCAGGCCGCGGCGGCGGCGCTGTTCCTGGGATCGCTGACGGCCCGGGCGGGCGGCCGGACCGGATCCGGCCGGCTGCTGTCCGGCGCCGGGCTCGCCGTGGCCACCGCCGGGTCCTACCTGGGCGGGCACCTGGCCCTGCGGCTGGGCGCGGGCGCCAGCCACGCCGAGCCGGTCAGCCACCTGTCCGGGCTGGGCTGGCACGACCTGTGCGGGCTCGGCGAGCTACCCGACCGGCGCCCGGTGCGCCGCCAGCTCGGCTACCTGTCGCTCATGGTGTACCGGCAGGGCCACGAGGTGCAGGTGCTGTCCGACCGGTGCTCGCACCTGGGCGGCCCGCTACACCAGGGACGGATCGTCGTTGAACGGGGAGCTGCCTGCGTCGCCTGTCCCTGGCACGGCTCCACCTTCGTGATCGCCGACGGGAGCGTCGTGCACGGGCCCGCCACCGCCCGCCAGCCAGCCTTCCAGACCCGCGTGACGGCCGACGGGCGAGTCGAACTCCGGGCCCGTCCCTGACCGCGGCTCGGACCGGGCGGACGGCTGGGCGGGCAGCGCGGGAACCGGGCCGTTCGGGAGGGCCGGGCCGTTCGGGAGGGCCGGGCCGTTCGGGAGGGCCGGGCCGTTCGAGAGGGCCGGGCCGTTCGAGAGGGCTGGGGCGGGCGCGGGCGGGGCCGGGGCGGGCGCGGGCGGGGCGGGAGCACGCGGCGGGGCGGCGGACTGCGCGCCCGCGCCGCCGAACAGGCCGCCGATCCCCTCCAGCGCCTTGCCGATCTCGCTCGGCACGATCCACACCTTGTTCGCGTCGCCCTGGGCGATCTGCGGCAGCATCTGCATGTACTGGTAGGCCAGCAGGCCCTGGTCCGGCTGGCCCTCGTGGATGGCCCGGAACACGGTGGTGATGGCCTCGGCCTGGCCGCGGGCCCGGGCCGCCTGGGCCTTGGCCTCGGCCTCGGCGCGCAGCACGGCCGCCTCGGACTCGCCCCGGGCCTTGAGCACGGCGGCCTGGCGCTCGCCCTCGGCGGTCAGGATGGCCGACTGCTTGGAGCCCTCGGCGGACAAGATGGCGGCGCGCTTGTCCCGGTCGGCGCGCATCTGCTTCTCCATCGAGTCCTGGATGGAGCCCGGCGGCTCGATGGCCTTGAGCTCGACCCGGCCGACCCGCAGGCCCCACTTGCCGGTCGCCTCGTCCAGCTCGCGGCGCAGCTCGTGGTTGATCTGGTCGCGCGAGGTGAGCGTGGTCTCCAGGTCCATGCCGCCCACCACGTTGCGCAGCGTGGTCACGGTCAGCTGCTCGACCGCGGTGATGTAGTTGGCCACCTCATACGTCGCGGCCCGGGCGTCGGTCACCTGGAAGTAGATGACGGTGTCGATGCCGACCACCAGGTTGTCCCGGGTGATCACCGGCTGGGGCGGGAAGCTGACCACCTGCTCGCGCAGGTCGATCAGGGGCAGCAGCCGGTCCACGAACGGCGTCACCATGTTCAGCCCGGCGGGCAGGGTCCGGTGGTAGCGGCCGAACCGCTCCACGATGCCCGCCCGCGCCTGCGGGATGATCCGGACCGAGCGGACGATGACCAGGACGACCAGAATCACGAACACGACGAGCAGGATGGTCGCGACTAGAGTGCTCATGACGGCTCCACTCCCGCGCCCGGTGGGGTTTCCGGGTCTATTTGCTACGTTACAGACAGCAAGCAACTTGGGCCAGCGTGCGATGCCGGCTCTGTGACTGGTGGGAACCTAGCGGGCGCGGGCGGTCCAGCGGGACTGGCGGTGCTCGATCTCCAGCTGGACGCCGAAGCACCGGGACAGGTTCCTGGCCGTGAACACCTCCTCGATCGGCCCGGCCGCCAGCACCGAGCCGCGGCGCAGCAGCATGGCGTGGGTGAACCCGTCGGGCACTTCCTCCACGTGGTGGGTGACCAGCACCATCATCGGCGCCTTGGGGTCACGGGCCAGGGTGGTCAGGCGGCGCAGCAGGTCCTCCCGGCCGCCCAGGTCCAGCCCGGCGGCGGGCTCGTCGAGCAGCAGCAGCTCGGGGTCGGGCATCATGGCCCGCGCGATCTGCACCCGCTTGCGCTCGCCCTCGGACAGCGTGGCGAACTTGCGCCTGATCAGGTGCGCGCAGCCGAGCGCGTCGAGCAGTTCCACGGCCCGGGTCACGTCGGCGGAGTCGTACTCCTCCTTCCACCGGCCCAGGATCGCGTAGGAGGCGGTGAGCACCAGGTCGATGACCTTCTCGGCGGGCGGGACCTGCTCGGCGATGGCGGCGCTGGTCAGGCCGATGCGCGGGCGCAGGTCGAAGATGTCGACCTCGCCCATGCGCTCGCCCAGGATCTCGACCGTGCCCTGGCTGGGGAACAGCGTGGTGGCGCCCACCTGCAGCAGCGTGGTCTTGCCCGCGCCGTTCGGGCCGATCAAGATCCAGCGCTCGTCCTCGTGCGCCGTCCAGTCAACGTTGCGGAGCAGGACCGACGAGTCGCGCCGGACTTCGACGCCCCGCAGCCGCAGCACCTCGTCGGACATCGGGGGCCCCCTTTTGGATTGCACTGGCCGTCGAGACCGAACCTATGCCACGACACCCCGGCGGGGACAGCCAAGGCGGGATTATGTCGCTTGCTCGTGCCGGACCGCGAGCAGGGCGGCCTGCGTGCGGTCCTGCACGCCGAGCTTGGCCAGCACCGAACTCACGTGCGCCTTGACCGTCTTCTCCGACACGTGCAGCGCCCGGGCGATCTCCCGGTTGGACCGGCCCTTGGCCAGTTCGGCCAGCACCTCGCGTTCCCGGCTGGTCAGCGCGTCCAGCCCGCCCCAGGTCAGGTGGGCCGAACGCAACAGGCTGCCCGCCGCCTCCGGGGCCAGCAGCAGCTGCCCGTCGTGCACGGCGCGGATGGCCCGGACCAGGGCATCCGGGTCGATGTCCTTGTAGACCAGCCCGGCCGCGCCCGAGCGCAGCGCCAGGCTGGCCGACGCGGGCTCGGTGGCGCTGGTCAGCACCAGCACGCGCGACGTGCTGCCCTGGGCCCGCAGTTCGCCGAGCACGCCGATACCGTCCAGGCCGGGCAGCTTCAGGTCGAGCAGGATGACGTCGGGGGCGTGCTCGGCGGCCAGCGCGAGCGCCGCGGTGCCGTCGCCCGTCTCGCCGGCCACCTCGATCCCGTCCTGCACCTCGAGCAGCACCCGCAGGCCCTGCCGGACCACGGGGTGGTCGTCCACGATCAGCACGGAGATGGGCATGGCTCACCCCTTGCGCCGACGGCCGGGACGGTCATCCGGACCCGGGTGCCGTCCGGGCCGGACCGGATGGTCAGCGTGCCGCCCGCCGCGGACGCGCGCTCGCGCATCGAGGCCAGCCCCACCCCGCCGGACGGCGCCTCGGGCACGAACCCGTGCCCGTCGTCGGACACCTCGAGCGACACCCGGCGCGGCGTCCGGGCCAGCCGCACGCGCACCCGGCCCGCGCCGGAGTGCCGCAGCGCGTTGTGCAGCGCCTCCTGCGCCACCCGGTACATGGCCGCCTCGGCGCGGGGGTCGAGCGGGGGGACTTCGGCGGCGGTGAACGTGACCGGGATGCCGTGCGCCCGGCCGGCCAGCACCGCGTACCGGCGCAGCGAGTCGGCCAGCCCGGCGGCTTCCAGGTCCGGCGGGGCCAGCCCGTCGATCACCGCGCGGAGCTCGGCGTGGGCTTCGGCGCCGAGCGCGGCTACCACCTCGAGCTCGGCCCGGACCCGGTCCGGCTCGATCGGGTCCCGGCCCGCCAGCACCGCGGCGGCCCGGGCGTGCGCCCGGATGCTGAACAGCTTCTGCGTCACCGCGTCGTGCAGCTCCCGGGCCAGCCGGGACCGCTCCTGCAGCACGGAAAGCTCCCGGCTGTGCTCGTACAGCCGGGCGTTGGTCAGGGCGATGGCCGCGTGCGCGGCGAACAGGGACAAGATCTCCTCGTCCCGCTCGGTGAAGCCGCGGCCCGCGGCGGCCGCCGAGACCTTGTTGGCCGCGAAGATGATGCCCAGCACGCGGTCACCGTCCCGCACCGGAACGCCCATGAAGTGCGACATCCGGGGATGGGCGGCGGGCCAGCCCTCGAACCGGGGATCGGCGGCGATGTTGGCCAGCCGTTCCGGCTTGCCCTCGTTGAGCAGGACGGCGAGCATCCCGTGCCGCCGCGGCAGCGGCCCGATGGCCTGCTGCTCGGCCGGGCTGATCCCGTCGGTCACGAACTCGGCGAACGAATCGCCCCGGTCCGGCACGCCGAGCGCCGCGTAGCGCGCGCCGACCAGCGACCGGGCCGAGCGCACGATCACCTGCAGCACGTCGCGGACGGACTTCTGCCGGGTGACCGACAGCACCGCCTGGCTCACCTGGTAGAGCTCGTCCAGCCCGTCGCTCATCTATCTGACGTTAGCCGGACGGCCGGGACCGCGCATCGGGCGGCGGTCCTAGGACCATTGACCGAGGACCGGGCGGGCGCGCGGCCGATGTGCGCCGCGGCGGCGGTGCCTAGCGTGAACGGCATGAGCAACTCCACAGCACTGGTCACGGGGGCCTCCCGCGGGCTGGGCCGGGCGCTGGCCGCCGGCCTGGCTCGCGAGGGCTACGACCTCATCATCGACGCCAGGGACGCCGCCGCGCTGCGGGCCGCCGCGGACGGGCTGCGGGCCGCGGGCGGCCAGGTCACCGCGGTACCCGGCGACGTCACCGATCCCGCGCACCGGGCCGGCCTGCTCCGGGCCGCGGAACGGGCCGGCTCGACCTGCTGGTCAACAACGCGGGCACGCTGGGCGCCAGCCCGCTGCCCGCGCTGGCCGACTACCCGGTCTCCGAGCTGCGGGCCGCCTTCGAGGCGAACGTGATCGCGCCGGTGGCCCTGACCCAGCTGCTGCTGCCGCTGCTGCGGGCCAGCGGGGGCGCGGTGCTGAACATCACCTCGGACGCGGCCGTGGAGGCCTACGCGGGCTGGGGCGGCTACGGCGCGGCCAAGGCCGCCCTGGAGCAGGCTTCGAACGTGCTGGCCGCCGAGGAGCCGGCGCTGCGCGTGTGGTGGGCCGACCCCGGCGACCTGCGGACCGACATGCACCAGCGGGCGTTCCCTGGTGAGGACATCTCCGACCGGCCGGAGCCGACCTCGGTGGTGCCCGCCTTCGTCAGGCTGCTCACGCAGCGGCTGCCCAGCGGCCGGTACCGGGCTGCCCACCTGATGCCCGCAGACAGGTAACCGCCGTGATCACTGACATCGCTCCCTTCTCGCTGGCCGACTTCACCCTGCCCGCCGAGCTCGAGGCGCACGACCCGCCGGAGGCGCGCGGGCTGGCCCGCGACGGGGTCCGGCTGCTGGTCAGCCGGCGCTCGTCCGGGCCGATCAGCCACCACGGCTTCCGCGACCTGCCCGGCCTGCTGCTGCCCGGCGACCTGCTGGTGGTCAACACCAGCGCGACCCTGCCCGCTGCGGTGCGGGCCGGCGGCGGCCTGGCCGTGCACTTCTCCACCCCGCTGCCCGACGGCGCCTGGCTGGCCGAGCTGCGCCAGGTCAAGGGCAAGATCTCGACGCCGAACGAAGCGGGGTATCCCGGCCAGGTCATCGGGCTGCCCGGCGGGGCGGACCTGACCCTGATCAGCCGCGCCACCGCCCGGCTCTGGCGAGCGCGGCTATCAGTAGCCGTAGTGCCGTACCTACTGCGTTACGGCATCCCGATCCGGTACTCCTACGTCCGGCGCGACTGGCCGCTGCAGGCCTACCAGACCGTGTTCGCCCGCGAGCCGGGCAGCGCCGAGATGCCCAGCGCCAGCCGGCCGTTCACCACGGCCATGGTCACCGACCTGGCGGCCCGCGGCGTGCTGATCGCCCCGCTGACCCTGCACGCCGGGGTGTCCTCGCTGGAGGCCGACGAAGACCCGTACCCGGAGCCCTACGACGTGCCGCCCGTGACGGCCCGGCTGGTCAGCCACGTGCGGGCCAACGGCGGGCGGGTCATCGCCGCGGGCACCACGGTGGTGCGCGCGCTGGAGACTGCGGCCCTGGGCCGGCCCGGCGGATCGGTGGCCCCCTCGGCGGGCTGGACGTCGCACGTGGTGACGCCGGAGACTGGGGTGGCGGCGGTGGACGGGCTGCTCACCGGGCTGCACGAGCCGCGGTCCTCGCACCTGCGGATGCTGGCCGCGTTCGCCGGGCCCGAGCTGCTCAGCCGGTGTTACGAGGCGGCCATCACGGCACGGTACCTGTGGCACGAGTTCGGGGACGTGCACCTGCTGCTGCCTTAGCGGGCGCGGTGAGGTCCGCGGCCCGGTCCAGCAGCGGCTGGCAGCGGAGCTGGGCGGCGATGGCGATGGCCTCGTCGGCGGCGGCCGCCCCCGCGTCGGGCTCGCCCCGGCGGGTCAGCTCCGCGGCCTGGTCGAGCAAGCCGTGGGCCAGGTTGAAGGGGCTGCTCCGCTCGCGCAGGCCGGTGATCGCAGCCGCCAGGTCCGCCGCGCGGTCGCCGGCCGGGGCCAGGCGGGCCCGGGCCAGGTCACGTTCGGCGCGCAGCATGGGCGTCAGCTGCCCGGGCTGGAGGGCGTCGAGCATGGCCAGCAGTTCCGTGCTGACCGCGTCCGCACCGAGCTCCCAGGCGGCCCGGGCGGCCACCGGCCAGGCCCACCCGATCGACTCGTGGTTGACCCCCACGGCATCGGCGTAGGCCAGGGTGGCCCGGGCCAGGCGCAGCGTGGTCTCCGGCTCGCGCCGGCCGGCGGCGATGAAGGCCTCCACGATGGCCACCAGCGCCTGCGACTGCGGTTCCTCGCTGGCCCGCAGGTCCGGCAGCGCCGCCAGCATGGTCTGCGCCCCGTCGGCGTCGCCGCGCAGCGCGGCCAGCCAGGCCTGGTGGCAGACCAGGATCTCGTTCCCGGCCAGGCCATCGGCGTCGGCCGCATGCGCGAACTCGGCGGCGGCCGTATCCCACTCACCCAGGGTGAACAGGGCCAGGCCCAGGTTGGCCAGCCCCACGGCCATGTAGTCGCGGGCGCCGGTCCGGCGCAGGTGACCGACCGCGGTGCGGGCGGCCTCCACGGCGCCCGCGGGGTCGACCGGCAGCAGCTCGTGGGCCAGGTTGAGGAACGTCCGGCCCAGGCTGAGGGTGTCACCGGCCTGGGTGGCCAGGCGCGCGCTCTCCCGGAAGTAGGCGATCGCCTGCGGGCGCCGTCCGCCCAGGCCCAGGTAGATCCCGCGGGTCAGGAACAGGCCGGCCAGCAGGACCGCGTCGACATCCAGGTCCTGGCCCAGGTCCAGGGCCTCGGCCGACAGCTGGTCGGCGTCGGCCGAGCCGGCGAATACCGCGACGCTGGCGAGGTGGTCCAGGGCCCGGACCGTGTCCCGGTCCGGATCGGCGCGGAGCACCTCCATGGCCAGCGTGAGCTGGTCGCGGGCCTCGGCGTTGTGCCCCCACAGCCGCAGCGCGTTCCCGGCGATGGCCCGGACCCGGGCCGCGGCCCGGGCCTGCCCGCACTGCAAGTAGAGGTTCCGGGCCCGGTCGCCGTGCCCGATGGCGGCGGCGTAGTCGCCGGCGTCGGCCGCCGCCTGGGTGGCCCGTTCCCAGCAGGCCGGCCACCTGCTGGCCATCCGCGTCCTGGGCCGCGGTCAGCTCCGCCGCGCTGGCGTAGCTGGCGGCCGCCTGGACGAGCGCGCCGGTGCGTTCGGCGCGCTCGGCGGCCCGGATCCGGGCGGCGATGGCGTCGGCCCGGATCCGGTCGGCGTCGGGATCCTCCGGCGCGGCGTTCAGCGCGTCCAGGTAGTGCCGGGCGATGACGTCGCTGACTTCCTCGCCGTCGCCGGCGAAGGCGGTGCGCAGGTGCGCGGCCACGGCCAGGTGACGGGCCTTGCGGTCGCGCCGGGACAGCGTGTCGTAGGCGACCTGGCGCAGCATCTGCTGGGCGAACTGGTAGCTGCCGCGCTCGGGCGACAGCGGATCCGCGGACACGGCCAGCACCTCGCGGCGGACCAGTTCGGCCAGCGCGGTCCGCACCTCGGCCTCGCCGCGCCCGGACACCGCGACCAGGGCCTCGGCCGGGAAGCTGGCGCCCAGCACGGCCGCGTCGGCGACCAGCCGCCGCACGCCGGGGTCCAGGGCGTCCAGCCGGGCGGCCAGCAGCGCGTGCAGGCTGTCCGGCACGGCGAGCTGGCCGATGTCGCCCACCAGCCGGTACTCGCCCTCGACCGGCTGCACGATGTCCCGGTCGATCAGCGCCCGGACCGTCTCCACCGCGAACAGCGGGACGCCCTGGGCCTGCCGGGTGATGGCCGACCGGGCGGCCGGCGGCATCGACGGGACCAGCGCGTCCACCAGGCGGCCCATCGAGGCCGCGTCCAGCGGATCCAGGGTCAGCGTGCTGCGGTTGCGGCCGGCCCCGAACTCCGGCCGGGCCTGCTGCAGCTCCGGGCGGGCGAACACCAGCACGTAGATGGGCAGGTCCCGCACCCAGTCGATGAGGTGGTCGAGGAAGTCGAGCAGCCCGTGGTCGGCGTACTGGGCGTCCTCGACCAGCAGCACCACCGGCATCTGCCCGGCCAGCCGCTCGAAGAACAGCCGCCACCCGGCGAACAGCTCCTCCCGGGCCAGCGTGCCCCCGGCGTCCCCGGCGAACGGCACGCCCAGCAGCCGGCCCAGCCGCACGCCCACGTAGGCCTGCTCGGCCGGATCGGGCACGAACTGGTCCAGGCCGTCCTGCAGCTTGCCCGCGGCGGCCTCGGCCGGGTCCTCCTCGGCGATGCCCAGCCGCTGCCGCACGATCTCGGCCAGCGCCCAGAACGCCACGCCCTCCCCGTAGGACAGGCACCGGCCCCGGTGCCACCACACCTCGGCCGCCAGGCCGTCGGCGTACTTCTCGAACTCCCAGCCCAGCCGGGACTTGCCCACCCCGGCCGGCCCGGACACCAGCACCAGCCGCGGCACCCGCCGCTCGGCGGCGGCGTGGAACAGCTCCCTGATCGTGCGCAGCTCCGCGTCCCGCCCGGTCAGCGGCGCCTCCAGCCCGTCGACCCGCTGCACGCCGCCCACCGCCGACACCACCCGGGTGGCCCGCCACAGCCGCTGCGGCTCGGCCTTGCCCTTCAGCTGGTGCTCGCCGGCGTCGGCGAAGCCGACGCCGCTGGCCGCCAGCCGCTG
The DNA here is from genome assembly GCA_963767565.1 of uncultured Actinomycetes bacterium. Lineage (GTDB taxonomy): Bacteria > Actinomycetota > Actinomycetes > Streptosporangiales > Streptosporangiaceae > Palsa-504. The sequence goes on from CAVYEG010000003.1 coordinate 106,162, forward strand.
CGTGGAGGAGTCGGCCAGCACCTGCCCCGGGCCGGCCGCGGACTGCACCCGGGCCGCGGTGTTCACCGCGTCGCCGGCCACCATGCCCTCGCCGACCGCGCCCAGGTTGACCGCCATCTCGCCGGTGACCACGCCCGCGCGGGCGGCCAGGCTGGTCATGCCGGTCTCGGCACCGAGCGCCGCGACCGCCGCCACCAGATCCAGGGCAGCCCGCACGGCCCGTTCGGCATCTTCTTCCGAAGCCACCGGGGTGCCCCAGACGGCCATCACCGCATCGCCGATGAACTTCTCCACCACCCCGCCGTAGCGGCCGATGACCGTGCGCGCGATGCCGAAGTAGCGGGACAGCAGCTCGCGGACCGCCTCCGGGTCCCGGGACTCGGACAGCGGCGTGAAGCCGACCAGGTCGCAGAACAGCACCGAGCACACCCGCCGTTCGGCCAGCGGCTCCTCGGCGGCCGCGGGGGCCGGCGGCGGCGCGGCGCGGCCGGGCCCGGAACTGCCTGACAGCTCGAAACCGCAGCCGCGGCAGAAACGGTCGCCGCGCACGACCTGCTCACCGCATGACGGACAGCCCCCCAGGGGTGAACCGCACGTTCCGCAGAACCGGTCAGCCGCCCCCAAAGACGCGCCGCATTGCTCGCATCTCACCCCCAATCTCATATAGAGGGTGGTCAGCCATGTCAAGTCGTCCCGGCCAGCCTTGAGTGCGGCCAGGTGGGATAGCCTGGCGCCGCCATGACTACACCCCGGACCACGCTGCTCATCACCCTGACCGGCCGGGACCGGCCGGGCGTGACCTCCCGGCTGTTCGGCGGCCTGGCCTCGCATCCGCTGTCGGTCCTGGACATCGAGCAGGTGGTGATCCGCGGCAAGCTGGTGCTCGGCGTGCTGCTCGACTGCGACGGCCCGCTGGACCTGACCGGCATCCACGCCGCGGTCAGCGCGCTGGCCGCCGACCTGGGCCTGGAGGCCGAGATCACCACCGGCTCGGGCGCATCGGGTGATGTCCCGGCGCGGGGCGGGCGGCTGCACGTCACCCTGCTGGGCAGCCCGCTGACGCCGGCCGCGATCACCGCCATGGCCGGGCGGATCGCCGCCAGCGGGGCGAACATCGACCGGATCGGCCGGCTGGCCCAGCGCCCGGTGACCTGCATCGAGATGGAGATATCCGGCGGGGACCCGGCCCTGCTGCGGGCCGACCTGGCCCAGGCGGCGGTGGCCCAGGGCGTCGACGTGGCCGTCCAGCGCGGCGGCCTGCACCGGCGGGCGCTGCGGCTGGTCGTGATGGACGTGGATTCCACCCTGATCAGGGACGAGGTCATCGACCTGCTGGCTGCCCGGGCCGGCGCGGCCGAGGCGGTGGCCAAGGTGACGGCGGCCGCCATGCGGGGTGAGCTGGACTTCGCGGCGTCGCTGCGGGAGCGGGTCGGGCTGCTGGCCGGCCTGGACGCCGGCGTGCTCGACGCGGTGCGGGACGAACTGCGGCTGACCGCGGGAGCCCGCACGCTGATCGGCACGCTGAGCGGCCTGGGCTACAAGTTCGGCATCGTCAGCGGCGGTTTCGACCAGGTCATCGCGCCGCTCGCGGCCGAGCTGGGCATCGGCTACGTGGCCGCCAACTCGCTGGAGATCGTGGCCTCCAAGCTCACCGGGCGGCTTTCGGGACCGGTGATCGACCGGGCCGGGAAGGCGGCGGCGCTGCGCCGGTTCGCCGCCGACGCGGGCGTCCCGCTGTCCCAGACGGTGGCCGTCGGGGACGGCGCCAACGACCTGGACATGATCGCCGCCGCCGGGCTGGGCATCGCCTTCAACGCCAAGCCGGTGGTGCGGGACGCGGCCGATACCTCGCTGAGCGTCCCCTACCTGGACGCGATCTTGTACCTGCTCGGCATCTCCAGCGAGGATGCGGTGCTGGCCCGGGGGGACTGAGCTGGCCCGGGGGGACGTGCCGTCCCGGGGGGACGACCCCCCGGATCCCCCCGCTAGCCCGCTGCGGTTCCCGCCGTAGTATCGCGCCGCCGGGGGGCTCTGTTGGCCCGGGGGGACGACCCCCCGGATCCCCCCGCTAGCCCGCTGCGGTTCCCGCCGTAGTATCGCGCCGCCGGGGGGCTCTGTTGGCCCGGGGGGACGACCCCCCGGATCCCCCCGCTAGCCCGCTGCGGTTCCCGCCGTAGTATCGCGCCGCCGGGGGGCCGTCGGCCCCCGCGGACGGCGCGGTAGCTATTCGGTGTGCTTGACGGCGGGGGCCCGGTCGGCCTCGTCGTCGTGGCCGGCCAGGGTCGCCTCGGCCGTGGTCCCGGGGACGGCGGCGGCCGCGCCTTCCACCGCGGGCGAGACCGCGCCTGCCACCTCAGCGGCCGCGGGCGCCTCGTCACCCATGCCGGACGAGCGCCGCTTGGAGATCACGATGGCGGCCACGATGACGATGACCGCGCCGAGGGCGACGCCGACCCGCAGGCCGGTGTTGCTGCTGTACTTGACCACGCTGGTCGCGATCAGCAGCGAGACCAGGTTCATCACCTTGATGAGCGGGTTGATGGCGGGGCCTGCGGTGTCCTTGAACGGGTCGCCGACGGTGTCGCCGACCACGGTGGCGGCGTGCGCCTCGGAGCCCTTGCCGCCGTGGTTGCCGTCCTCGACCAGCTTCTTGGCGTTGTCCCAGGCACCGCCGGAGTTGGCCAGGAAGATCGCCATCAGCACGCCGACCGCGATCGCGCCGGCCAGGTAGGAGCCGAGCGGCTGGTAGCCGAGCGCGAAGCCGACCGCGATCGGCGCCAGCACCGCGAGCAGGCCCGGGGTGATCAGCTCGCGCAGCGAGTCCCTGGTGACGATGTCGACCACCCGGCTGTAGTCGGGCTTCTCGGTGTAGTCCATGATGCCCGGGTGGGTGCGGAACTGGTTCCGCACCTCCAGCACGACGCGCTGCGCGGCCCGGCCTACCGCCATGATCAGCAGGCTGGCGAACAAGAACACGATCGACGCGCCGACGATGACGCCGACCAGGACGTTCGGCTTGGCCACGTCCAGGCTGAAGGTGCCAGCGGCCTTGCCGGTCAGGGCCGACTCCACCTGGGTGCGGAACGCGCCGAACAGCGCGGTCGCGGCCAGCACCGCGGTCGCGATCGCGATGCCCTTGGTGATCGCTTTGGTGGTGTTGCCGATCGCGTCCAGCGTGGTCAGCGCCTGGGCGGCGTCGCCGTCCACGTCGCCGGACATCTCGGCGATGCCCTGCGCGTTGTCGGTAACCGGGCCGAAGGAGTCCATCGAGACGATCACGCCGACCGTGGTCAGCAGGCCGATCCCGGCCATGGCCACCGCGAACAGCGCGATGGTGGCGTTGCCGGTGGCCAGCAGGTAGGAGCCGAACACCGCGGCGCCGATCAGCAGCGCCGAGTACACCGCGGACTCCATGCCGATCGAGATGCCGGCCAGGATCACGGTGGCCGCGCCGGTCTCGCTGCTCTCCCCGATGTCCTTGACCGGCCGCCGGTTGGTCTCGGTGAAGTACCCGGTCAGAAGCTGGATCGCCGAGGCCAGCACGATGCCGATCAGGATCGCGCCGAACGCGATCCAGCGCGGGTTGCCGTTGAAGTTGTGGATGGCCCTGTCGGTGACCCCGGCGAAGCTGGAAAAGTGCGCGGGCAGGAACGTGAAGCAGGCGACGGCCACGCCGATGACCGAGATGATCGCGGAGATGAAGAAGCCGCGGTTGATGGCGGTCATCCCGCTGCGGTCCCGCGGGCGCGGCGCGACCGAGAAGATGCCGATCACCGCGGTGATCACCCCGATGGCCGGGATGATCAGCGGGAAGATCAGGCCCTTGTCGCCGAAGGCGCTCTTGCCCAGGATCAGCGAGGCGACCAGCATGACCGAGTAAGACTCGAACAGGTCCGCGGCCATGCCGGCGCAGTCACCCACGTTGTCGCCGACGTTGTCCGCGATCGTGGCGGCGTTGCGCGGGTCGTCCTCGGGGATGCCCTGCTCGACCTTGCCGACCAGGTCCGCGCCCACGTCGGCGGCCTTGGTGTAGATGCCGCCGCCCACCCTCATGAACATGGCCAGCAGCGCCGCGCCGAAGCCGAAGCCCTCCAGCACCTCCGGCGCGTTCGCCTTGTAGATCAGCACCACGACCGCCGCGCCGAACAGGCCCAGGCCGACCGTGAACATGCCCGCCACGCCGCCGGTCCGGAACGCGATCCGGAACGCCCTCCGCTGGCCGCCCTCACGCGCGGCGGCCGCCACCCGGACGTTGCCGCGCACGGTCAGCGACATCCCGGTGAACCCGGTCAGCGCCGAGAACCCCGCCCCGACCAGGAAGAAGATGCTGCGGCCCCAGCGCACCTCCCCGCCGCCCTCGCTCACCGGCAGCACCAGCAGCACGAAGAAGATGATGAAGACGAACACGCCGAGGGTCCGGAACTGGCGGCGCAGATACGCGGCGGCGCCTTCCTGCACGGCGCGGGCGATGTCCTGCATCCGCTGGGTTCCCGTGCTGGCCGCGAGCACCTCCCGGACCAGCGCGCCGGCCACGCCCAGCGCGAGCAGGCCGATGACGGCCACGATGACAACCCAGGTCAGGTTGGAGCCGCTCACGCTGACGGGATTCGCCGCCAGCGCCGGGACGAGCCTGGACAATTGGACCTCCTGGAACTCCGAACGGAAGAGGTGCCGATCGGGCACAAACGAGTGGCCGGGAGTCTACGCACGCACGGGCCGAACCATGAACACCGGACCATTCCTAACAATTACGTTATCTCATCGTTACTTGCACGATAAAGGACCGAAACCCGAACGGCCACGGGCCAGCGGCCGGTGGGCGGCCGGGAGCCGGCGGCGAACCCGGGAGGCGGGACGGGCCGCCGGGCGGGCGGGCCGAAGGGGCTCAAGCCGGGGCAGCCGCTGACGGCCAGCTCATCCGGACGCTCACCCCGGAACTGGTCGAGGAAACCCGCACGTCATCGGCCAGACCGGAGATCACGGCCAGCCCGAACCCGGCCGGGAGGGCCGACCCGCCGTCATGGTCACGGGCCGGCGCCGACGGGCTGGCCGAGGGCGTCGGTGCGTGATCGCTGACCGTCACCACGAACCGCTCACCGGCGTCGGTCATCTCGATCCGGACCGGTTCGGCCGGGCAGTGCCGCCGGTGCGCTTCGACCGCGCGCGAACAGGCCTCACCCACCGCGAGGCGCACCTCATCGAGGAGGGCCTCGTCCACCCCGCTGCGCCGCGCCACCGCGGTGGCGACCAGCCGCGCGGTACGAACGTGCGCGGGCAGCGGCGTGAACGTTACTTCAACGGTGGCCATCTCGGTGGGCCCAGCCGGCGTTACTTCTCGGACTTCTTGGCCGCGATGGCCTCGTCCACGGTCTCGTGGATGCCGAACACCTTCGTCAGCCCGGTGATCCGGAAGATCTTGAGTATCCGCTCCTGGGTGCACACCAGGTCCAGCGAGCCGTCGTGGGCGCGGACCCGCTTCAGCCCGCCGACCAGTACCCCGAGACCGGTGGAGTCCAGGAACTCGACCTTCTCCATGTTGACCACGAGCTGGTAGTTGTTCTTGTTGACCAGATCGATGAGCAGCTCACGGAGCCGAGGCGCCGTGTACACATCAATCTCGCCCTCGACATCAACGACCTCGATGCCGTCCTTGTTGTAGTGACCCAGCTTCAGATCCACAAAATCCTCCTGCGCCATCACGGCGTCATCTCAAAGTCCCGCCGCCGGGCGCCGTAGCCTGTACCCGGGGCGTGATCCTGTGCGGCATTCAACCACGCTCCGGTGTCATGTCTATACGAAATCATGCCTCCGGGCATCCCCCAACGAGTGAGACACTGAAAAGCTGTGTCGACCATCACGGACATTTCCCCGCGCACGGGAGACTTCCCGCCTCCTCTACCCGCCGCACCGGCGGGTAACCGCGCGCTGGGCATCCTGCTGGGCGACACCCGGGCGGGCCGTCCCGTCCACGTCGAGCACATCCCGGCCCGGACCGGGCACGAGGTGCCGTGGCCGCAGTGGCTGCCCGCCGAGATCGTCGACGCCTTTGCCGGCCGCGGCATCCGCGCGCCCTGGTCGCATCAGGCCGCCGCCGCGGGTCACGCCCAGGCGGGCCGGAACGTGATCATCTCCACCAGCGCGGCGTCGGGCAAGTCGCTCGGCTACCTGATGCCCGCCCTCACCTCGGTGCTGGCCGGGGAGACCGTGCTGTACGTCACGCCCACCAAGGCGCTGGCGGCCGACCAGCTGGCCGCCATCCGGTCCCTGGGCCTGCCCGGGGTGCAGGCCGCCGTCTTCGACGGCGACTCCACCCGGGCCGAACGGGACTGGGCGCGCAGCCACGCTAGGTACCTGCTGACCACCCCGGACATGCTGCACCAGTCGCTGCTGCCCAGGCACGTGCGCTGGTCGGGATTCCTCGGCAGGCTGCGCTACGTGATCATCGACGAGTGCCACGGGTACCGGGGGGTGTTCGGCTCGCATGTGGGACAGGTGCTGCGGCGGCTGCGCCGGGTGGTGGCGCATCATGCTCCGCCCGGTGCGGCGCCGCGGCCGGTCTTCATGCTCGCCTCGGCCACGGTCGGCGCGCCGGGCACCTGCGCCCGGCTGCTGACCGGGCTGGAGGCCGAGGAGGTGACCGAGGACGGTTCGCCGCGGGGGCCGCTGGCCTTCGCGCTGTGGGAGCCGCCGCTGACCGACGGCCGCGGCGAGGCCGGGGCCAGGCTGCGCCGCACAGCCACCGCGCAGGCCGCGGACCTGCTGGCCCGGCTGGTGGGCGAGAACGTGCCGACCCTGGCCTTCATCAGGTCCCGCCGCGGCGCCGAGGCGGTCGCCCTGGCCGCCCGCCGGTCGCTCGGCACGACCGAGTCCGCCGGGGCGGCGGAGTCGAAGGTGGCCGCGTACCGGTCGGGCTACCTGCCGGAGGACCGGCGCAACCTGGAGGCGGCGCTCAGCGACGGCCGCCTGATCGGCCTGGCCACCACCACCGCGCTCGAGCTGGGCGTCAACATCACCGGGCTGGACGCGGTGCTCATCGCGGGCTGGCCGGGCACCTGGGCATCGCTGTGGCAGCAGGCGGGCCGGGCCGGGCGCGGCGGCCAGAGCGCCGCCGCCGTCCTCATCGCCCGCGACGACCCGCTGGACACCTACCTGATCCGCCACCCGGAGATCTTGCTGCGGCACCCGGTGGAAGCTACCGTGCTCGACCCGGGTAACCCCTACGTGCTAGCGCCGCACCTGTGCGCGGCCGCGGCCGAGCTGGCCCTCACCGAGCAGGACCTGGACACCTTCGGGCCGGGGGCCCGCCCGGTGGTGGACGAGCTGGTCCGGTCCGGCCGGTTGCGCCGGCGGGAGGCGGGCTGGTACAGCATGCGCCGCAGCCCCGCCCGGGCCGGCCTGCGCGGGGCCGGCGCCGCGCCGGTCCGGGTGGTGGAGGAGGCCACCGGCCGGCTGGTGGGCACGGTGGACGAGCCGTCCGCCCAGCTGCTGGTGCACGAGGGGGCGGTCTACGTGCACCAGGGCGACAGCTACCTGGTCGGCTGCCTGGACCTGGCCGACCGGGTGGCGCTGGTGGAACCGGGCGAGCCCGGCTACACCACCACGGCCCGGGACGTGACCGAGATCGAGGTGCGGGGCGAGCTGCGCCGCGCCACGTGGGCCGGGGGCGAGGTGGTCTTCGGTGACGTCCAGGTGACCCGCCAGGTGGTGGGTTACACCAGGCGCCGGGCCGACACCGGGACCCCGATCGGCGATACCCCGCTGGACCTGCCGCCGCGGCACCTGCTCACCCGGGCGGTCTGGTGGACGCTCGCGGCCGGCGCGCGCGACGGGCTGGCCGCGGCGGGAACCGACCTGGGCGGCGCGGCCCACGCCGCGGAGCATGCGTGCATCGGCCTGCTGCCGCTGTTCGCCACCTGCGACCGATGGGACATCGGCGGTGTCTCCGCTGACCTGCACCCGGCCACGGGACGGCTCACCGTCTTCGTCTACGACGGCTGCGACGGAGGGGCCGGGTTCGCCGAACGCGGCTTCCAGGCCGCCCGGGACTGGCTGAGTGCCACCCGTCAGGCCATATCGGGCTGCGAGTGCGAGGCCGGCTGCCCCTCTTGCGTCCAGTCACCGAAATGCGGCAACGCTAATCACCCGCTGTCCAAGCCAGGCGCGGTCGCGCTCCTCGACACCCTGCTCCGATTCCCGGCATAGGTATCACAGAGAACACTAGGCTCGCTGCTCACCAATGCCCCGAACAGCCTGACACGGTACACTCACGACGAGTAGGACCTTCGGCACCGTTTGTTCGCGGACCGCGTAAGTGGTTACAGATCGTCCACGTTCCTCGTCTCAGCAGGCGATAAGTCGTACCAGCGGGTAACGATCTGCGGATAACACTGTTCACGGGCACGACGGATATGCTTCAATTTCCTTGGCTGAAAGCTGCATCGGGGCCTCTCGGTGGTCGATTCGGGAGCTCTGCGGCTATAAGCTTTAATATAAGGACGGAGCCGGCCTCCCCCCCAGGGCCGGACCGTGCGCGCGGCCCCCGCTCTCCCCCCCGGCGGGGGCCGCCTCCTTTCTGCCGCCGTACCGCCTTTGTTCCGGTACGTGCGCCTTTGCCGGTAAACATCGGTCATCAAAGACCGGGCGATCCCCAAGTCAACGGCATGTGATCAGCAGAACTGATTCAGATCACGAATTGGTTACACGCCAGGTCTTTTCAGGCCCGCGATTTCGTCGTAGAACGGTGGTACGGACTACAGAACGTCCGGGCACGGCAGCCAGGTACCCACGCGCGACCAGCCGCGGGAGGCGTGTCAGCCCAGGTCAGGCCGACGGTAGTCGCTCCGGCGACAAGTTCGGTCAGCCTGTCTGACAAAGAAGGTGCACGCTTGGTAGCCAGGAATGACGTGCTGCGCGGCGGCGCCCCGGCCAGGGGCGCCGCTTGCTTTTCCGGGCCTTTCTGCTGGCCCGCTTGGACCTCCCGCCGGAATCGTGGCACCATATCAGGCGAATCGCGACACATCGCGGTGGTCCCCTCGCGGAGCGAGAAACGCCGCGCCGGCCCCGGTGCAACGACGCCGGCCAGCGGGAACGTTAGCCTTGGTCCCTGGCCGGACTGCGCCAGCCTGGGCGTCAGCGGCCGGGCACGACGGGAGAGAGGCACGATGGTCCGCAGCGAAACGCCGGGACCGGCAGGCAGTGAGCAGTCACTCGGGGATCTGGTGGCACTGGCCGCCAAAGACATCTCTCAGCTCGTCCGCTACGAGATCGACCTGGCCAAGACCGAGCTCAAGGGCGACATGCGCCGGGTCGGGCTGGCCGCGGCGCTGGGCGGCGTGGCAGCCTTCGTCGGCTGCCTGGTGCTCATCTTGCTCTGCATCGCCTTCGCCTTCGGGCTGGTCGCCCTGGGCATCTGGACCTGGGCGGCCTTTCTCATCGTGGCCGGGGTGGCGGTGCTGCTGGCCGGTATGGCGGTGCTGATTGCCGTGCTGAAGGTGCGGCAGCTGTCCGGCCTGCGCCGGACCAGGGAGTCGGTAACCGAGGGCATCGGCATGCTGCGCCGGGACGGCGAGGCGCCCAAGGCCAGCTTGAACGGCCAGCAGCCCGAGATCGACCGCGACGGCCAGCCCGAGATCGCCGCGCGCAGGTCGCGGTGAGGTGAACCCCTGATGGCGGTGAACGCGGATGCCGCGGTTCAGATCGCCGGCCCGTGGAGCCACCGATCGGTGAGCGCCAACGGGACCCGGTTCCATATCGCCGAAGCCGGCGACGGGCCCCTGGTGCTCCTGCTGCACGGCTTTCCCGAATTCTGGTGGACCTGGCGGCACCAGCTGGACTGGCTGCCCGCGGCCGGCTTCCGGGCCGTGGCCGTCGACCTGCGCGGCTACGGCGGCAGCGACAAGCCGCCCCGCGGCTACGACCTGGTCACGGCGGCCGCCGACGCCGCCGGGCTGGTGCGGTCCCTGGGCGAGGCGAACGCGATCGTGGTCGGGCACGGCTGGGGCGGGCTGGTCGCCTGGACGCTCGGCGTCTACTACCCCAAGGTCGCCGCGCGGCTGGCCGTGGTCTCGATGGCCCACCCGCTGCGGCTGCGGTCCGCGCTGCTGACCGACCCGCTCGGCCAGGGCCGCCGCAGCGGTTACGCGTTCGGCTTCCAGCTGCCCATGTACCCGGAGCGGCAGCTGGTCAAGGACGGTGCCCGGCGGGTGGGACAGCTGCTGGAGGCCTGGTCGGCGCCGGGCTGGCCGGACCAGGCGACCGAGCAGGTCTACGCCCAGGCCATGCGGATCCCCTCGGTGGCCCATTCGGCGCTTGAGTATCAGCGCTGGCTGATGCGCAGCACCCCGCGCCCGGACGGCATGCGCTACGTGCGGCGCATGCGCACCCTGATCCAGGTCCCGACCCTGCACCTGCACGGCGCGCTGGATTCCTGCGTGCTGCCCAGGACGGCCCGCGGCGCCGGGCGGTACGTGGACGGGCCCTACCGGTGGAAGGTCCTGGACGGCGCGGGGCATTTCCCGCACGAAGAGCGCCCGGTCGCCTTCAACACCGAGCTGCGCGGCTGGCTGGCCGACCCGGAACCGGAGCGGTGACGCGGGATCGTGATCCGGCTGGCCGGCCCAGGAATGCCCGGCCGCGCGACGCGCTGGGACGGCCGCTGGACCGCCGCGGCGACACGGGGGCGGCCAGGGTGCCCGACGACCTGGTGCTCGCCGGGCCTGAGGCGGCCCGGCTGGCCGATCAGCTGCTGCGCGCCGGGCGGCCCTTCCACGCCCACGAGGTGCTCGAGGCATCGTGGAAGTCCGGTCCGCCCGCCGAGCGTGACCTGTGGCAGGGACTGGCCCAGATCGCGGTCGGGCTGACCCACGCCCACCGGGGCAACGCCCGCGGCGCCGTGACCTTGCTCCGGCGCGGTTCCCAGCGGGTCCGTGCCTACCGGGAGCAGGGCGGGCTCGCCCCGGACGGTGACCATCCGTACGGCATCGACGTGCCCGGCTTCCTGGCCACGTCGGACGACCTCGCGGCGCGGATCGAACGGGACGGGCTTGGCCGCCTGCCGGCCAGCGAGCTGCGGCCGGGGCTGCTGACCGCCGGGACGTTAGTCGCAGGAAGAAGTGGAGACGGCCGAGGTCATGTGCTCGCCCGCCGCGGCGTCGGCGGACACCTGGGCGGCGGTCAGGGCGAAGCCGGTGTCGTTCACGCCGACCGCCGCGGCGAACACCACCCCGTCCACGGTTCCGGCCGGCGACAGCAGCGGGCCGCCCGAGTTACCCGACTCGACCACGGCCCGTATCTCGTAGATCTGGCGGGTAACGGTGCTTGTCTCGTAGATGTTGGGTCCTTCGGCGTCCTGGACGCCGCCGATCCTGGCCGGCACCGTGTGCAGGCCCATGGCGTCCAGGGGATAGCCGGCCACGACCGCGTTGTCGCCGGGATTGGCCTGGCCGGCGAAGTGCAGCGGCGGCAGGTCGAGTCCTGGGACATCCAAGATGGCCACGTCGATCTGCGGGTCGTAGAAGACGACGGTGGCGTTGTAGTGCGAACCGGTGTCGGTGGTGACGGTCTGATCCGCGGTCACGCCCGCCACCACGTGCGCGTTGGTGAGGACGTGCTGCGGCGAGATGACGAAGCCCGAGCCCTCGATGGAGCGCTGGCAGCTGGGCGCCACCCCCTGGATCTTCACCACGCTGGAGCGGGCGGCCAGGAATCCCGGGCTGTCGAGCACGGCGGGATCGGGGGCCGGGATGGCCAGGATGCGCTCCGCGCCGATCCCGCTGAACACCTCGGCGTAGGTGCTGTTGCTGGCCAGCAGCCTGCGGAAGTCGGAGAACATGGTCCGGGCGGGCGACGGCATGAACTTGTCCAGGCCCCCGAGCACGATCGAGTTGTTGACCTGCGAGTCGACCACGGGGAACGGCGACTCGATCAGCACGGACCCCACGACCCAGGCGATCAGCAGCACCGACAGCATGCTGACCACCGAGCCGCCGACCGAATCGAGCACCGTGGCCGAGTGCCAGGTGACCGTGGAGCGCATGGCCGCCCCGATCGACGAGGCGATGAACTGGCCGATCACGGCGAAGCTGACCAGCAGCACCACGGCGATGACATCCTGCTGGGTCTGGCCGCCGACCAGGGCCCGGGAGATGCTCGGCCCGAACTCCGCGCCCAGCAGCGCGCCGCCCACGAAGCCGAAAAAGCTGAGCACGCCGACGATGAAGCCCTGCCGGTACCCGGACACGGCGAACGCGGCGACAACCACGATCAAGATAAGGTCGAGCACATCTCCGTGCACGACCCTAACCGTATAGCGTTTCCCGCACTTCCTGGCCCGCCCGGACCAGGTGCCCAGTCGATCACCTCGGCGGGCACCCAGGGCCGCTCCCAGCCGGCCAGCGCGAGCAGGCGGTCGACCAGCAGGGCGGTGAATCCCCAGATCAGCAGGCCCCTGACCCGGAACGCCGGGGTGGTCTGCCCGGCCGGCGCCCGGACCACCACCCGAGCGGCGGGATCGGTCAGCTCGCTGACGCCGATCCGCTCCACCGCGGCCACCTCGGCCGGGTCCACGGGTGCCACCGGGCCGGGCTCGCGCCACCAGGCCAGCACCGGGACGACCCGGAAGCCGGTGCGCGGGATGAACAGCTCGGGCAGGGTGCCGACGATGTCGACGCCGTCCGGGTCGACGCCCACTTCCTCGGCCGCCTCCCGCAGCGCCGCGGCCACCGGCCCGGAGTCGGTGGCGTCGATGGCGCCGCCCGGGAAGGCGGGCTGGCCCGCGTGCAGCCGCAGGTCGTCACTGCGCTGGATGAACAGCAGGTCGGGACCGTCGGGGCCAGCTCCGAACAGGACGAGCACGGCTGAGGCCCGGCCGCCGGTGGCGGGCGGCCGGGCGTACGGTTCGGTCTCCGCCGCGGCGGCCGCCACGAACAGCTCGCGGAGCCAGGCTGGTCCCGGCCCGGCGGGGATGGCGGGCGCGGGCTGCGACCGGCTGCCCGCGGTCACGAGAACGGGCCGGGCTTGACCAGCTTCGCGGCCACCAGGGGATCGACGGGCCCCTCGCCGTAGGACGGGCACAGCCGGGCCAGCCCGCAGGCTCCGCAGGCGGGCCGCCGGGCGTGACACACCCGGCGGCCATGCCAGATCACCCGGTGCGAGAGCATCGTCCAGTCCCGGCGCGGGATGAGCGTACCCACCTCGGCCTCGATCTTGACCGGGTCGTCGCTGGTGGTCCAGCCGAACCTGCGGGCCAGCCGCCCGAAATGCGTGTCCACGGTGATCCCGGGGATACCGAAGGCATTGCCCAGCACCACGTTAGCGGTCTTCCGGCCGACGCCCGGCAGCGTGACCAGGTCAGAGCGCCGCGGCGGCACCTCGCCGCCGAACCTGTCGCACAGCGCCTGGCCGAGTCCCATCAGGCTGTTGGCCTTGGCGTGATAGAACCCGGTCGAGGCGATGATCTTCTCCAGCTCGTCCCGGTCCGCGGCCGCGTAGTCCGCGGCGGTCGGGTACCTGGCGAACAGGGTCGGCGTGACCAGGTTGACTCCCTTGTCCGTGGTCTGCGCGGACAGGATCGTCGCCACCAGTAGCTCCAGCGGCGTGCTGAAGTTCAGCTCGGTGTGCGCGTCCGGGTACATCAGGGCCAGCTCGCGGTCGATCCGGCGGGCCCGGCGGACCAGGGCGGTGTGCGAAGGGGGCGCAGCGGTCACGGTTCCAGCTTAGGCCGGCGAGGCGGCCGGTGCCTGCGCCGTGGACGTGGCGGAGGGCGTCCCGCTCGGCGATGCCGACGGACTGGGCGCCGGGCTGGACGGCGGCGGGGTCCAGGGCGGCCACGGCCGGTGGCCGGTCCCGGTGCCCGTGCCTGAGCCGGTCCCGGTTCCTGACCCGGAGCCGGTGCCTGACCCGGTCCCTGGCCCGGAGCCGGATCCTGACCCAGTCCCCGAGCCCGAGTCCGAGCCGGACGCCGTGCCCGGGCTCCAGCTCACCGAGACGGTCATGACCGTCGAGGATCCCGGGCCGGCGGCCGATGTTCCGGCCGGCGCCGCGCCGATGGAGATGACCGCGCTGCCGCTGCCCGCCTGCCCGGTCACCGTGATCGTGACGGACTGCCCGGGCTTCAGCGTTCCCTTCTTACTGCTCAGGCTCACCTGCGACGAGGACGCGCTCGCCGTCCAGCTGACCGGCCCGCCCGCGGCGGTGAGGGTGATGGTCCCGGTCGAGGACGAGTCCAGCGTGAGGCTGTCGGGCGTCGCGGTCAGCGTCGCCGCGGACAACGACGCGGCGGCCGACGGCAGGACGGGCGCCTGTGACGACGTCACCGGCAGGGTGGCCGCCACGGCCAGGGCCTCGGTCTTGGTGGTGCCGTGCAGCACCGGCGGCAGCGACGAGCGGACGCTGCCCGGCCGCTTGACCTTGACCGGGACGGTGACGTCGTCCCCGCCGCCCGCCAGGACCGACGCGGACGCCGAGGGCGACGGTGCGATGGCCGGACCGCTGGCCCGCAAGGCGGTGGGGATGCCGCTGAAGCCGAGGACGGCGAACAGCGTGGTGACGGCGAGGGCACCCGCTCCGGCCACGATCGCCCGGCGGCCCGGCATCCGCCGCCGGCGGCTGGCCGGCGGCGGATCCTGGCGGCCCGTCCCGGCCGGGCGACCCGGCCCGGGCTGCGCCGCGGACGGGGCGCTGGGCCCGTCTTTGCGCGCGGGCACCGGCGCCGGAAGGACCAGCACCGGCGCCACCGGGATCTCCTCGGTGGGGGGTTCGGCCGGCACCGGGGCCTGGGCGGCCTGCTTGGGCGCGATCGCGAACACGTCGAAGGCCGGCCCGGCCGGTGCTTCGGCCGCGCCGGCCGCGGGCATCACCGGGAACCCGGCGGCGTTGAACTCCGAGGCCCGGCTGACCGCGAACTCGCGGTACGCCGAAAGCCGGGGGTCGGCGATGAACTTGAGCACCTCCAGCCGCGCCACCGTGGAGAACGCGGGCGCGGGCAGCAGGGTGAAGACGCGGGCCGCGGACACGTTGCGGGGCAGGTTCGGCCCGCAGTCCGGGCAGGCGCTGGCGTGCTCGAGCACCCGGTCCCTGATCGACGCGGTCATGAAGCCGGTCCAGCCGCTCATCATCTCGGCGCGGGCCGGGCAATCGTAATTTCTCCTGATCAGGACCTCGGCGCCCAGGCCGCGCTCCAGGTTCTGCTTGGCCCGGTCCAGGAGTTCCTCCGCTGGCGCGGGCGGCAGGCCGAGCACCAGGCTCAGGTCCATGTCGTGCCTGAGGGCGAGTTCCAGCGCCTCGAGTTCGTCGGGCTGGATGCTCATGGCCGCGTTCCAGGCCATCAGCCGCGAATCGGCATCAAGCTGGTCCGGCCGGGCGGGGGGCTCATCGGCGTCCGAAGCGGGAACAGCCTCGCGCCGGCGGCATTCCGCGCGAGCCAGCGAATAAAGCCATGGACCGAGCAATTTGCCAGAAGCCAGGCGCTCGATATGCGCAGCGGCGACAATCAGGGTATCGCGCACCACGATCTGCGCATTCTCGCGATTTCGGAGCATACACCAGCAGTAGCGGAAGAGCCGGTCACCATACGCGTCAAAGAGGTCAGCGACCGCGCCTGGGGAGCTTGTACGCAGCGCGGCCGCGAGCTGGGGGTCATTCATGGCGGAAAAGTTATAGCAATCGCGTGCGCCCAGCCAGCTATTCAACATAACGAGCGGTTAAACCAGTACTTTTTCCTTAGTGCACGGAAACGAATCAATGCGCTGCGCTGATAAGTTCGCACCATTTAGCTCGCGGCCGGCCGGCGGGTGCACGGCACACACCGACGGATCGTAGGGTGCCGGGGCCAGCCGGGCGGCCAGCGGAGCCGTGTGCGGATCGGCCGGGTTGAGATGCCGCCCCGCCACCACGATCGCCACCTGGCGGGCGCCCGCCTGCTTGAGCGCGGCGGCGGCCGACTGGGCGCTGGCCCCCGATACCCAGCTGTCCTCGAGCAGCAGCACGCCGGGGGCATCCGGTAGCCGGCCGGCCAGGAACCGGTCCGGATCGAGGTCACGGCCCTGGCGGCCGGGGCGGATGGCCAGCGGGGCGAGCGGCAGTCCCAGATGGGGCCCGACCAGGCGGAGCAGCGGGTGCGGTCCGGGGCGCCCGCAGCCGGTCGGCACCACGGCCAGGTGCGTGGGCGGCGGCATGCCCGCCTGGCGCCAGACGCAGGTGCCGTGATCGCGCAGGAAAACCAGCAGCAACGCCCGCAGGGATGCCCGCGCCGGGGCGTCCGGCGCGGGCCCGGACTTGTACCGCCACAGGTCAGCTGCCCACGCCGTGCCCTTGACCGCATACGAGACAGGCACCACCGCGTCGGCCAGCAGCCCGGGTCCGAGCAGGTGATGACGCTCGCACTGGTAACAGCGGGCGTATCCGGGTCCGACCGGGCCGCGGCAGGTGGCGCAGTCCGGCCCGGCGGGGCGCGGCCTGACCTGATACAGCACCGGGGCTGGCATGGGGCGATGCTACGGAGGGGCACCGACAAAACCCGCCGCGATGACCGCCGGGTGTAATCTGGCTCGATCGACAGGAGCAAAGCCGTGCTGCCTGGCCCGGACGTCAAGATGCTCAGCACCGGCGTGGTCTACGAAGACAACTGGATGCGGCTGCGGCGGGACGAGATCGAGCGGCGCGACGGCTCGCGCGGCACTTACGCGGTGGTGGAGAAGCCCGACTTCGCACTCGTCATCCCGGCCGAGAACGACGGCTTTCACCTGGTTGAGGAGTACCGTTACCCGATCGGGCGGCGGACCTGGTCCTTCCCGCAGGGCGGATGGCCGGCCGGGCAGAGCGGCAGCCCCGAGGAGCTGGCCCGGCTCGAGCTCAGCCAGGAGACCGGCCTGCGGGCCGGCACGCTGGTCAAGATCGGGTTCCTGCACTGCGCCCACGGCATCACCACCCAGGGCGGGCACTTCTTCGTCGCCACCGGGCTGGAACCGGGCCCGCCGGAGCGGGAGCGCGAGGAACAGGACATGCGCCAGGAATGGGTGCCCAGGGCCAGGTTCGAGGCGATGATCGGCGAGAGGATCATCACCGACGACTCCACCCTGGCCGCCTACGCCCTGCTGCTGATCAGCGAGCGCGCCCGGGATCAGTAGCGACCGTACGCAGGTTCAGCGGCGACCGGCCGCGGGCACCTTCGAGAGCAGCCCGGATGTCGCGCAGCACCCGCGCAGGCTGGGTCCGGATCTCCTTGGGCGTGAACCGCAGAACGACAATCTGGTGGACGCTCATCCGCCGTCCGCGGGCGAGCGTGCTGGCGTGATCATGGGGGGACGTGTGCCATTCCCGCGAGTCGACCTCGACCGCCACGCCGAACTGCGGCCACCACGCGTCCGGCATGGCCACGAACTCATCCCCGGAGAACAGGCTGGCGTTGAACAACGGCATCGGCAGCTCGGAGGTAGCCAGCAGGTCTTTGAGGTCGCCTTCGGCCGCCGACCGGATTCCCTCGGCGACGTCCGTCAGCGCCTCCCGGAACAGGGCCGACCCGAACGTCGGCCCGGCGGTGAGCTCGGCGTGGAGATCCGGCACCTGGCAGGCCCCTCGCTGGACGGCATCGGCGATCACCGCGCGCACGTCCCGCAGGCTGGCCAGATCGCGCACGGCATCGGCCACCGCGCGGCTGGGCAGCGCATAGCGCAGCGGGCCGAAGGCCGAGCACCGGCTGGGCACGCGGGTGGAGCGGTGCACACGGGCGAAGCCCGTATCACGGCGGTTCCGCGACGCCGGTACCAGCACGTCCACGAGGTCCGCGTCCGGGCCGCGGATACGGTGATGGCGCACGGCCGCCGGACCAGTGATCACGCTGCCGCGGCCGCCGTAGAGCAGCGCGGCCATTTCTTGCTGGACGATCGTCGGCGTGCCGGTCGTGGCGACGTACACGCCGGGCAGCAGGCCGCGCCACGGACCGCCGACCCGCAGCCGGTGGTTCAGCGCGTGCCGGGTCAAGCCGGCCGCTAGTGCTTGCTCGCGCGAGATCACATCAAGCTGCCAGCCCAGTACGCGGCTGAGGGCGTCTCGATCAAGACGGGTAGATGGAGCCATGCGGAAATCATGCCGCCCGCCTCTGACAAACCGGTCGTAAGCGCACCGCTGCTCAATGCGTACAAATACGGCCGAATGCCGCCAATTGGGCGGCCGGTCTTACGCCTGACCGCGAGGTTCAACCGGATCGATGCGCAATAGAGCCGGTTGTATCCGGCTTGGATGCACATCGATCCGGTTGCAAAGGGCCACGGGCGGGCGGCGGGCGGGGGCCCAGAGGCTTTTGGGGACGGTGGGGCTAACGTTTCGGTGAACGGGCGGGGGTTCGAGGAACGGGCGGGGGTTCGAGGAACGGGCGGGGGTTCGAGGAACGGGCGGGGGTTCGGGGAACGGGCGGGGTTCGGGGAACGGGCGGAGGTTCGGGGAACGGGCGGAGGTTCGGGGAACGGGCGGAGGTTCGGGGAAGGGGCGAGAGCTTAGGGCTTCGGGGGATCGAGGAGGGGCGCGAACAGGTCGCCGTGGCGGGCCACCCGGTCCAGCACCGTCTCGGCGGTGAAGAACAGGTCCTGGGGCTGGCGGCAGGATGCCACCTCGTCCCAGCTGACCGGGGTCGAGACGGTGGGGAACTGGCGGGCGCGCAGCGAGTAGGGGGCCACGGTGGTCTTGGCGCCGTTGTTCTGGCTCCAGTCGATCAGGACCTTGCCGGTGCGCAGCACCTTGGTCATCCGCGATACCACCCGCCGGGGCTGGTCGCGCTCGAGGCGTTCGGCGAAGGCGCGGGCCTGGTCGCTGGCCTGCTCGGAGGTCACGCCGGAGATCGGGGCGTACAGCTGCAGCCCCTTGCCGCCCGAGGTCTTGGCCAGCGGCGCGAGACCCTCGGCCGCCAGCAGCGGCCGCAGGTCCTCCGCTACCCGGCAGCAGTCCACGATGTTGGCCGGCGCGCCGGGGTCCAGGTCGAAGACGAGCAGGTCGGGCCGGCGGATCTCCGGCACCCGCCACTGCGGCACGTGCAGTTCCAGGCCGGCCAGGTTGCCGGCCCAGATGAGGGCGGGCAGGTCGTCGACCACGAGGTAGGTGATCGTGGTGCCCCTCCCCCGCGAGCTTTCCGAGGGTATCCGCGCGGTGCGGATCCAGTCCGGCCGGTGCTCGGTGACATGCTTCTGGAAGAACGCCTCGCCGTCGACGCCCTCGGGATAGCGCTTGAGGGTGAGCGGGCGGTCGGCCAGGTGCGGCAGCAGGACCGGCGCCACCCGCTGGTAGTAGTCGAGGACTTCGGCCTTGGTGAACCCGGTCTCCGGGTACAGCACCTTGGCCAGGTTGGTCAGCGTCAGCGTCCGGCCGTCCACCTGGACGGCGACCTTGGTCTCAGGGCTCACGGACCACCTGCGCAGGGTCGATGTCGTCGCGC
Organism: uncultured Actinomycetes bacterium; assembly: GCA_963767565.1. Lineage (GTDB taxonomy): Bacteria > Actinomycetota > Actinomycetes > Streptosporangiales > Streptosporangiaceae > Palsa-504. The sequence continues at coordinate 125,582 of CAVYEG010000003.1, forward strand.
AGGCCCTTGTAGACCGGGGCGCGCATCCGGCCGGCCTTGGTCCACCGGTCGAAGGCGACCTGGATCACCAGCCGGGGTTCCACCCACACGGCGGGGCGGGCGTGCTCGGGCGGCACCGGGCCGTCGAACGGCGAGCCCGGCCCGCCGCAGCGGCCGCAGCTTGTCGCCCAGCAGCCGCAGCGTCTCGTCGTTGAACCCGGTCCCGACGTGACCGGCGTAGATCAGGCCGGAGGCGTCGTGCACGCCGATGAGCAGCGACCCGACCTGGCCGGTGCGGTTGCCCTGGCCCGGTTTGTACCCGGCCACGACGGCTTCCTGGGTACGGGTGTTCTTGATCTTCCGCCAGTGGTCGGTGCGGACCCCGGGCGCGTACCTGGAGTCGAGCCGCTTAGCTACCACGCCTTCCATGCCGCGGGAGCGGGAGACCTCCTGCACCGCGGGAAAATCCTCGCCCGGGAACCAGGGCGGAGTCTGCCAGAACGGTCCGCTGAGCTCCAGTCCCTCAAGCAGGGCGCGGCGCTCGGAGTACGCCAGGTCCATGAGCGGCCGGCCGTCCAGCTGGAGCAGGTCGAAGATCAGGTAGGTCACCGGGTTCTGGCCGGCCAGCAGCGCGGCCTGGGACGCCGAGCTGACGTGCATCCGGGGCTGCAGCGCCTCGAACTCCGGCCAGCCGTCGGCGCCGAAGACGACGATCTCCCCGTCCAGGAGCAGTTGCTTGCGGGGGGTGGGAGTGGCCGGAGTGGCCGAGGTCAGCTGCTTGGGCAGGGTGGCCGAGCCGAGGCGGGCCAGCTCGGGGTAGGTCACCGTGATATCGCGTTCGGAGCGGGACATCAGGCGGACCTTGCCCTTCTCGACGTAGGCCAGGGCCCGGACGCCGTCCCACTTCAGCTCCAGGGCCCAGTTAGCCACGTCGCGGGGGGCGGCAGCGGTCACGGCGAGCATCGGCCGCAGGCCGGCCGGGAGGGCCAGCCGTTCCCGGTGGATCATCCACTGGTTGCCCTTGGTCTGGAATAGCACGTACCCGCCGGTCACCCGCTGCCCGTGCAGCACCACCTTCACCTCGGCGGGCGCCCACTTCAGCGTCTCGTAGGTGCCGTGGTCCCAGATGGTGACGGCACCCGCCCCGTACTCGCCGCGGGGTATCTCGCCCTCGAAGCTGCCGTACGCCAGCGGGTGGTCCTCGGTGTGCACGGCCAGGTGGTTGACCGCCGGGTCGGGCGGCACCCCCCTGGGCAGGGCCCAGGACACCAGCACCCCGTCGCGCTCGAGCCGGAAGTCCCAGTGCAGCCGGCGGGCGTGATGCTCCTGGATGACGAACGTCCCGCCGGGCGCGGTGCCGGACGGCAGGGCTTCGGACGGCAGGGCTTCGGACGGCAGGGCCTCGGACGGCAGGGCCTCGGGCGGCGGCACCGGCTCGGGCGTCCGGGCAGCGTCCCGCTTATCCCGGTACGCCTGCAGCTTGTCCACGCCACCCTGTGTACCCCATGCATGATCCGGGGAACTAGGGCCGGGTCTGGTTACATGTATTACCGATGATTTACATTAGGTTGCTAGGGAAGTAGGAATAGTAGGGAAATGGGAAGGAGGCGGCATGGGCCTGAACGGCTACGTCGTCATCGGCAGCGCCATCGTGGGTCTGCTCGTCGGGCTGACCGGCGCCGGCGGGGGCGCCCTGATGACCCCGATGCTGATCTTGCTGTTCAGCGTGAAGCCGGCCGCCGCCATCTCCAGCGACCTGGTCGCCGCGGTCGTCATGCGGCCCGTGGGAGCGCTGGTGCACCTGCGCAAGGGCACAGTCAACCTGCGGCTGGTGGGCCTGATGACGCTCGGCTCGGTGCCGATGGCCTTCCTCGGTGCCTGGCTGCTCAAGCAGCTCGGCGACTCGTCATCCAGCCAGCAGGACGTGGAGATCGCGCTGGGCGCCGCGCTGCTGGCCGGGGCGGCGGCCATGGTGGTCAGGTTCGTCATGGACCGCAAGTCCGGGCCGCGCACGGCCCGGGTGGACCAGGTACAGATCCGGCCGGTGCCGACCGTGCTGATCGGCATGGTGGGCGGGCTGATCGTCGGCATGACCTCGGTGGGGTCGGGCTCGCTGATGATCGTGCTGCTGCTGTTCGCCTACCCGAAGCTGGCCGCGGGCCGGCTGGTCGGGACCGACCTGACCCAGGCGGTGCCGCTCACCGCGGCCGCGGCGCTGGGGGCGCTGGCGTTCGGCCACGTCGAGTTCGGCGTGACCGCCTCGATCATCGCGGGCAGCGTGCCCGCCGTGCTGGTCGGGTCGCTGTTCTCCTCCCGGGCCAAGGACTCCTACATCCGGCCGGCCATCACGTTCGTGATCCTCGCCTCGGGCCTGAAGTACGTCGGCCTCGGCACCTACCCGCTGGCCTGGACCATGGGCGCCGTGCTGGTCGCGGCCGGCGGGTACTGGCTGGCCCGGACCCGGCCCTGGCACCACGATGAGCCGGAGGCCGCCGCTGCGCCGGAGGTGACCGGGCTGGTGCCCGAGATCCAGCCGCTGGACGACGTAACGGCCAGGTAATCGGCACCCGCCCCCTACAGTGGGTGGGGTGACGGGAACCTGGGTGGTCGAGCCGTCGGGGCCGCTGCGCGGCGACATCTCGGTGCGCGGGTCGAAGAACGCGGTGACCAAGCACATGGTCGCGGCGATGCTGGGCGACGCGCCCAGCACGATCAGGAACGCCCCTGAGGTCGGCGACGTCGACATCACCGCGGCGATGCTGGCTGCGGTCGGCTATCAGGTGGATCGTTCGGACGCCGAAATCACCATCGCGCCCGGGTCAGCGGTCCAGCCGAGGGTGCCGGAAGCCTTCACCGGCCTGAACCGGATCCCGATCCTCATGCTGGGCCCGCTGCTGCACCGGACCGGCGAGGCGGTCGTGCCGCTGGTCGGGGGCGATCCCATCGGGCGGCGGCCGGTTGACTTCCACGTCGCGGCGCTGCGGGCGCTCGGCGCGGAGGTGGAGGCGGGGCCGGCCGAGATCACGGCCCGGGCCTCCCGGCTGTACGGGGCGCGCATCGACCTGCCCTACCCGAGCGTGGGCGCCACCGAGACCGTGCTGCTTTCCGCCGTGCTGGCCGAGGGCAAGACGGTGCTGCGCAACGCGGCCACCGAGCCCGAGGTGGTGGAGCTCGCGCTGTTCCTGCAGCGGATGGGCGCGCAGATCGAGCTCAGCCCGGACCGGCGGATCGTCATCGAGGGGGTGCCGCGGCTGCGGGGCGCGTCCCGGTGGCTGGCCGGGGACCGGCTCGAGGCATTTTCGTACCTGGTGGCCGGGCTGATCACCCGGGGCGAGGTCCGGGTGCACGGCTGCCCGCAGGACCGGCTGGTCACGGCGATCACCACGCTGGCCCGGATGGGCGCCAGGTTCGAGATCACCGACGAGTGGATCACCGCGTCGGCGCCGGCCGGGCTGCGCGGGGCCGCGGTGCACACCGACACCCATCCCGGGTTCGTGACCGACTGGCAGCAGCCGCTGATGGTGCTGTTCACCCAGGCCGAGGGGATGTCGGTGCTGCACGAGACGGTGTTCGAGAACCGGCTGGTGTACGTGCCGGCGCTGCAGAAGATGGGCTGCGAGATCGAGGTGTTCGCGGCCTGCCTGGGCGGGCCGGCGTGCCGGTTCCACGACACCAACGCGCTGCACTCGGCGGTGATCCGGGGCACCTCCAAGCTGCGCGGCGCCGACGTCACGCTGCCCGACGTGCGGGCCGGGTTCTCCGCCGTGCTGGCCGCCGCGGTGGCGGACCGGGCCTCGGAGCTCCGTGGCATCCACCACATCGAGCGGGGCTACCACCGGCCGTTCGAGCAGTTCGCGGCGCTCGGGCTGACCATCCGCCGCGGCTGAGGCGCTAGTTAGGCTGGCTGGTATGACGACGGCGTTCGTGCTCGGCGGCGGTGGCCTGCTGGGCGCCCACGAGGTCGGCATGCTGCGGGCGCTGGCCGAGGCGGGCGTCCGGCCCGACCTGGTGGTCGGCACCTCGGTGGGCGCCATCAACGGCGCGCTGGTGGCCGCCGACCCGCTGGGCGCCGCGGCCCGGCTGGGCCGGATGTGGCAGGGCGACGAGCTGCGGCTGGCCTTCAGCGAGAAGCTGTGGGGGCGGGCGGCGCGGCTGGTGCGTTCGGGTACGCACCTGCACTCGCTGGAGCCGCTGCGCCGCCTGCTGGCGGACGTGCTGCCCGGCGACGCCTTCGCCGACCTGAAGCTGCCGTTCCAGTGCGTGGCGGCCGGTATCGAGACCGCGAGCGCGCGCTGGTTCAGCAGCGGGCCGGTCGTCCCGGCGGTCATGGCCTCCTGCGCCGTGCCTGGGCTGCTGCCGCCGGTCGAGATCGGCGGCACGCACTACTTCGACGGCGGCCTGGTCGACTCGATCCCGGTCGGGCGGGCCGTGACGCTGGGCGCCAGCACCGTCTACGTCTTGCAGGTGGGCCGGATCGAGAGCGCGCTCGAGGTCCCCACCCGGCCGTGGCAGGTGGGCGTGGTCGCGTTCGAGATCGCCCGCCGGCACCGGTTCCACGAGGAAATGTCCTCGCTGCCCGAGGGCGTCAAAGTGCACGTGCTGCCCACCGGCGGGGGGCGGCTGCCGCCCGGGATGGCGCAGTTCAGGTACCGGGACCGGGCTAGGGTGGGGCAGAGCATCGAACGCGCCTATACGGCGTCGGCGAGCTATCTCGCCGCGCTGAGCAGCCAGTTACCCTGGCTATACGGTTACCGGGCCTGGCCGTTAGCGGCCATCGTCGGCTAGGGAGGGGTGCCATGCTCCCACCCAGGCTGGTCCGGCGGCTGGTGGTGGCCCCGATCGTGATCGTGGTGGCGCTCGGCCTGGTCGTGCTGTCGCCGTTGCTGGCCGTGCTCGCGCTGCTGTTCGGGCTGGCCGGGCTGCTGCGGGCGGGCCGGATGCGCAACCTGCGGCTGGTGTCGTTCCTGGTGGTCGGCCTGACCGCGGAACTCGTGACGCTGTTCGTCCTGCTCGGCCTGTGGGTGGTAAGCGGGTTCGGCGGCCGGCTGCAGACCGAGCCGTACCAGAAGCGGCATTACGCGGTGGTGCGCCGGTTCCTGGACGCGCTGTTCCGCGGCGCGGAGCGCACCTACGGGCTGCGGGTGGAGGTCGAGGAGCCGGACCTGACCGGCGAGGAGCTGGTCGCGCGGGCCAGCCGGCCGGTGATCGTGCTGTCCAGGCACGCCGGCCCGGGTGATTCGTTCCTGCTGATCCATCAGCTGCTGAGCGTCTACGGGCGGCGGCCGCGGGTGGTGATGAAGGCCACGATGCAGTTCGACCCCAGCCTGGACATCCTGGGCAACCGGCTGCCCAACGTGTTCATCCAGCGCCGCCTGACCGGGGAGAGCATCTTCACCGACCAGATCGAACGGCTGGCCCGTAGCCTGGACGCCAACGGGGCGCTGGTGATCTTCCCCGAGGGCGCCAACTGGACCCCGGGCCGGTGGCGCCGCGGCATCCGGCGGCTGGAGCACGCCGGGCGCGAGGACCTGGCCGAACGAGCCCGGGACATGCCCAACCTGCTGCCGCCGCGGCCGGGCGGCGCGCTGGCCGCCATCGCCGCCTGCCCGGAAGCCGACGTGATCTTCGTGGCGCATGCCGGGCTGGACACCGTCACCTCCATCGGCGACGTGTGGCGGCGGTTCCCGGTGGACCAGGTCATCCGGGCCCGCTGGTGGCGGGTGCCGTCCGAGCAGGTACCGCGGGAGACCGATCACGAGGCGCAGGTGCAGTGGCTGTACCAGTGGTGGGAGCGGATCGACACCTGGATCACCGAGAACCGGCCCGGTGGCGTTCCGGTTCCCGTGACCGAAGCGCAGCCGGGAGCAGCAGCCGAGGACTGATTGCCGGCCACGAGCAGCGGGCAGGATGGATTCATGCCGGGCTCGGGTGGTTCAGCTGCGCTGCCGGTCATCGATGTGGGCCCGCTGCTCGGCCCGGCGCCGGCTGCCGCGCGGGCGGCCGTGGCCAGCCAGATTCAGGCGGCCTGCCGCGAGCGCGGCTTTTTCTACGTAACCGGCCATGGTGTGCCGGCCGGGCTGCTGGCGGAACTGGCCGAGGCGAGCGCCGAGTTCTTCGCGCTGCCGCCGGCGGACAAGCTGGAGATCGCCATGGAGCGGGGCGGCCGGGCCTGGCGGGGGTTCTTCCCGGTGGGCGCCGAGCTCACGTCCGGGCGGCCGGACCTGAAGGAGGGACTGTACTTCGGCACCGAGCTGGCTGCGGATGATCCGCGGGTGCTGGCCGGGGTCCCGCTGCACGGCGGCAACCTGTTCCCGCGGCAGGTTCCCCGGCTGCGCCCGGTGGTGCTGGCCTACCTGGATGCGCTGACCAGAGCGGGCCAGGCCGTGCTGGCCGGCGTGGCGCTGAGCCTGGGCCTGGACGCCGGGTACTTCGTCACCGGGTACACCGCGGACCCGACCGTCTTGTTCCGGATCTTCCACTACCCGCCGTCGCCGCCGCGGACGCAGGACTGGGGCGTGGGCGAGCACACCGACTACGGGCTGGTCACCCTGCTGGCCCAGGATGACAGCGGCGGGCTGCAGGTCGCCGCGCCCGAGGGCTGGATCGATGCCCCGCCCGTCCCCGGCACGCTGGTCTGCAACATCGGCGACATGCTCGACCGCCTGACCGGCGGCTGGTACCGGTCGACGCCGCACCGGGTCCGCAACCTCAGCGGCCACGGCCGGCTGTCCTTCCCGTTCTTCCTGGACCCCGGGTTCGATGCCGAGGTACCGCCGTTGCCCGATCGGGCCGCCGCCGGAGACGACGGCCGCCGCCGCTGGGACGGCCAGGACCTGCGCGCCTTCACCGGTACCTACGGCGACTACCTGCTCGGCAAGGTCTCCAAGGTCTTCCCGCAGCTCCGCCGCGGCGTCCTGGACTAGCTGTCGTCCCGCCCCTCGGCCGCCAGCAGGCGGGCCCGGTTCACGGCCTCTGGTGCCAGGCCCAGCGCGGCGCGCCGCTCGTCCAGGCCGGCCGGATCACGCACCGGCCACAGCTCCAGCACACCATCCCTCACCTGGCGGTACTGGGTTCCGTGCAGCTGCGGCTCGCCCCGGTGCATCAGCACCCGGTCCGTCAGGTACGCCAGATCGACCGCACTGGCGTCACCTCGCGCCACCGCGTCCGCCAGCAGCGGCAGGCACTCCTCCTGCACATCCTCCGGCGCGTGCTGGACCAGCAGCCAGGCCGCATGCGCCCCGTCCGCACCCACCAGCCGATGGCCGGGCCACCCATGCCGGCCGACGATCTCCCGCAGCCGCGCCGTGTTGTCCCGGTCAACCGGCGCCACGACCGTCTCCCATTCCGCCATCAGCTCCCCGGGCGGCAGCGACGTCCGGGCGGCCTGATCCCGGCCGGCGCGTTCCAGGAGTTCGGCGCGCAGTTCCTCATCCATCCCCGCCATCCTCCCCTAGCTCAGGCGGCGGGGGATGTGGCGGGACCTACTGGATCCCGGTGCGGACTGACGTGATGCGCTGGGTGTTGAAGCCGAGCCAGTGCATCCGGCCGACGTAGCGTGCGTGCTCGACCTTGAGGCAGCGGTCCATGATCACCGTCACGCCGCCCTCCTCGGCGATCCGCGCGCCTTCTTCGTTGATCACGCCGAACTGGCACCACAGGGCGCCGGCCCCGATGGCCACCGCGTCCCGGGCGATGCCGGGCAGCGCGGCCGGCACGCGGAACACGTTCACGATGTCCACCGGCACGGGCACGTCCAGCAGGCTGGGATAGCACGTCTCGCCGAGGATCTCGGTCTCGCGGGGATTCACCGGGATGACGTGGTAGCCGTGCCGCTTGAGGTAATAGCCGACGAAGTAGCTGGCCCGCAGCTCGTTGCCGGACAGGCCCACGATGGCGATCGTCGTGGCGTTGTGCAGCACGCGCTGTATCGTCAGCGGATCCTGGTACCGGCTCAGATCGGTCATGCTCTGTCTTCCGCTCATATGGTCGCTACCCCCTGTCCAGCCGCCGCGGCGACGCGGGCGAAGCCCTGGTCCAGATCCCAGATCAGGTCGTCGACGGACTCGGTGCCGACCGACAGCCGGATCGTCCCCGGACCGACGCCGGCCGCCCGCAGTTCGTCGTCGCTCAGCTGCCGGTGCGTGGTGCTGGCGGGGTGGATGATCAGGCTCTTCGCGTCGCCGACGTTGGCCAGGTGGGACCAGAGCGTCACGCCGCCGATGAGGCCCTGGCCGCCGGCCCGGCCGCCGGCGCAGTCGAAGGAGAACACCGCGCCCGCGCCGCGCGGCAGGTACTTCTCCACCAGCGGCCGGTACTTGCTGTCCGGCAGGCCGGGGTAGGTCACGTTGGACGCCAGCTCGTGCGATTCGAGGAACGCCGCGACCGCCCGCGCGTTCTCGACGTGGCGTTCCATCCGCAGCGACAGCGTCTCGAGCCCCTGCAGGAACAAGAAGGCGTTGAACGGCGAGAGCGCCGCGCCGAGATCGCGCAGGGTCTCGGCCCGGAGCTTCATCAGGTAGCCGTACAAGCCGAACGTCTCGTGGAACTGCAGGCCGTGGTAGGCCGGCGACGGATCCGCGACCACCGGGAACCGCCCGTTGGACCAGTTGAACGTGCCGGCCTCGACGACGACGCCGCCGATGGACGTGCCGTGGCCGCCGATGAACTTGGTCGCCGAGTGGATCACGATGTCGGCGCCCCATTCGATCGGGCGGCACAGGTAGGGCGTCGCGAACGTGTTGTCCACGATCAGCGGCAGCTCATGGGAGTGCGCGATGGCGGCCAGCGTCTCGATGTCCAGCACGTTGCCGGCCGGGTTGCCGATCGTCTCGCCGAAGAACGCCTTGGTGTTCTCCCGGACGGCCTTCCGCCAGGCCCCCGGGTCGTCGGGATCGACCCAGGTCAGCTCGACGTTCATCTTGCGCAGCCAGTGCTTGAACTGGTTGACCGTGCCGCCGTACAGCGCCGACGACGAGACCACGTGGTCGCCCGGCTGCAGGAGGGTGAACAGCGCGCCGGCCTGCGCGGCAATGCCGCTGGCGAACGCCACCGCACCGCAGCCGCCCTCGAGGTTCGCCACCCGCTCCTCGAACACCGCCACGGTCGGGTTCATGATCCGCGAGTACGTGTTCCCGTACTCCTGCAGGTTGAAGTACGCGGCCGCCGATTCGGGGTCCTCGAAGACGTAGCTGGTCGTCTGGAAGATGGGCACCGCGCGCGCGCCGGTGTTCGGGTCGGGCCGTTGCCCGGCGTGCAGCTGCCGCGTCTCGAATCCGAACTCGCGGCCCTGCTCGACAGGCAGAGCCTCGGCCCGGGAGGACTTGTCAGTCACGCATGCCTGCCTTCGGTGTCACCTGCAGGCCGGCCCTTCGGCCGGGCTGTGCTTGCTCAGGAACTGGCGGATCATCGGCGTCTGCCGGGCTTCCTCGAGCAGGAAGCAGTCGTGGCCGTACGGCGCCTCGATCACCTGGAACTCGACCGGCTTGCCGAGCGCGCGCAGCGCGCCGGCGATCTCATCCGAGGCAGCCGGCGGGTACAGCCAGTCGGAGCTGAACGCGATCAGCAGCGTCCGCGCCGAAACGCGCTCGAGCGCCCCGCTGAGCGATCCGCGGCCGTGCTGCCGGGCGAGATCGAAGTACGTCAGCGCGCGCGACAGGTACAGGTAGGTGTTGGCGTCAAAGCGCTTGACGAACGAGCCGGCCTGGTGCCGCAGGTAGCTCTCGACCTGGAACTCCGGTTCGGTGATCGTGTAGCGGATGTCGCCGGCGAACTGGAGCCGCCGGCCGAACTTGTCGGTCAGCGCCTGGCCGGACAGGTACGTCACGTGACCCACCATCCGGGCCACGCCCATGCCGGCGTCGGGGGTGCGGCCGGTGCCGTAGTACCGGCCGCCCAGCCAGGCCGGGTCGCGCATGATCGCGTCCCGCGCGATCGAGTTCCAGGCCACGCCCTGCGGGTGCAGGGCGTGGGTGCTGGCGATGGCCACGACGGCATCGACCTGGTCAGGAAACAGGACCGCCCATTCGAGCGCCTGCATCCCGCCGAGCGAGCCCCCGGCCACCGCCGCCAGCCGCTCGATGCCCAGTTCGGCCAGGACCGCGCGCTCGGTCCGCACCATGTCCGCGACCGTGATCACGGGGAAGTCCGGCCCGTACGGCCGGCCCGTGGCGGGGTCGACCGACGAAGGCCCGGTCGTGCCGCGGCAGCCGCCGAGCAGGTTGGTGGAGACGACGAAGAAGCGGTCGGTGTCGAACGCCTTGCCGGGGCCGATCATCCCGTCCCACCAGCCGAGACCCTTGCCGGCCGCGCCGTCGCGATCCTCGGCCGCGAACCCGTCCCGCGTGCTCTCCGGCGGCGGCGTCTTCGCGAAACCCGCCGCATGGGCGTCACCGCTGAGGGCGTGGCACACCAGGATGACGTTGTCGCGCCGGGGCGAGAGCGCACCGTAGGTCTCGTACGCCACGCGCACCGGATGCAGGTCCCGCCCGCAGTCGAGCCGTACCGGCTCGGGCAGGTCGAGGTACTGCGTTTCCACGGTGCCGACGCTGCCGGCCTGACTGACACTGCCAGCGTGGCCGGCTGCGACGGGTCCGGCCGCGAGCGTCGAGGCTGGCTCCGTCATGCGGGCTATCTTAGCTGGTCGGAGCTGTTGTATTGTCAATCATCTCCACCGGAATACTGATGAAGTGAGCGAGAGGGACACAGGCGACATGACCACGGTCACCAATGGAGTCAACGTGCAGGCGCTGCTGGATGCGCGCGAGGTGCTGAAGGGCGCGCCCGATGCCGCCCAGTTCACCTGGCGGGCGTCCGCCAAGTGGCAGGGCGGCGTGCACAGCCAGATCAAGGTGCAGAGCTTCTACGGCCTCGGCGAGGAGCAGAGCCACAAGGAAGAGTGGTCGTTCGAAGCCGACCACCCCGAGGTCTTCGCGGCCGAGGACAACGGCATCACGCCGATCGAATACCTCCTGGTCGGCCTGGCCAGCTGCCTGACCGGGGGTATCGCGTCCGTCGCGGAGAACCGCGGCATCCAGCTGCGCTCGGTCGAGTCCGTGGTCGAGGGCGGGCACGACATCCGGGGCATCCTCGGTGCCGACAGTGACGTCCGCAACGGCTACAACGACATCAAGGTGACGTTCACCATCGACGCGGACGCATCGCGGGAGGAAATCGAGGCGCTGGTGGCCCAGTCGCAGAAGCGCTCCGCGGTGTACGACGCGCTGACCAACCCGACGAACGTCACCGTCGAAGTCGCCTGAGGGTTCCGGGGTCCACGCCATCGAACGCGTCACCACGGTCGTCATCGGCGCGGGGCACGCGGGCCTCGCCGCCAGCCACTTCCTGTCCGACCGGTCGATCGACCACGTCGTGCTCGAGCGCGGCGAGGTGGCGAATTCGTGGCGGCGCGAACGGTGGGACTCGCTGCGGCTGCTCACTCCCAACTGGCAGAGCCGCCTGCCGGGCCAGCGCTACGAGGGACCGGATCCCGACGGCTACCTGACCATGGGGGAAGTGACCGAGTTCATCGAGCGCTTCGCCGCGGTCTCGCGTGCTCCGGTCCGGACCGGGGCGGACGTCACGTCGCTGGGCCGCACCGGCGACGGGTACCACGTGGCCACGAGCCGGGGCGACTTCGGCGCCCGGGCCGTGGTCATCGCGAGCGGCGCCTGCAATCGGCCCTCGGTGCCGCCGTTCGCCGCGGCGGTGCCGGGGTCGGTCGAGCAGCTGACGCCGTTCGACTACCGCGGCCCGGCCAAGCTCCCGGACGGCGGCGTGCTCGTGGTGGGAGCATCGGCGACCGGCGTGCAGCTGGCCGCCGAGCTGCAGCGGTCGGGGCGCCCGGTGACCCTCTCGGTAGGCGAGCACGTCCGGCTGCCGCGCACGTACCGCGGCCGCGACGTGCTGTGGTGGATGGACGCGTCGGGCGTGTGGGATCAGCGGTACGACGAGGTCGAGGATCTCACCCGGGCCCGGCGGCTGCCCTCGCCCCAGCTCGTCGGCACTCCCGAACGGGCCACGCTCGATCTCAACGCGCTTACCTCGATGGGCGTCGAGCTGGTGGGCCGCTGCGCGACGGTACGTGACGGCCGCGCGCTGTTCTCCGGCGGCCTGCGCAACATGTTCTCGCTGGCGGACCTCAAGCAGCGGCGCCTGCTGGACACGTTCGACGAATGGGCCCGGGCGGCCGGGCGCGACGCCGAGGTCGGCCCGCCCGAGCGCTTCGAGCCGACGCGCGTGCCCAGCTCCGCGAGATTGCAGCTCGACCTGGGCAGCGGCGAGATCCGCGCGATCGTGTGGGCCACGGGTTTCCGGCCTGAGTACGGGTGGCTCGACGTGCCCGCCCTCGACGCGAAGGGCCGGCTCAACCATGAGGGCGGCGTGCTCGACAGCCCGGGACTGTACGCGCTGGGGCTGCCCGTGCTGCGGCGGCGCAAGTCCTCGTTCATCTACGGCATCGAGGACGACGCCCGCGACGTGATCGGTCACCTCGCGGGGTACCTGGCCGCCGCGCGCCACTGATCGTGCGCCAGGCGCGGGAAATAAACTGCTCGGATGCCCAGCCGAGCCGAGATCGTGACGTTCACCGACCCCGAGCCGCCCGCCGGAGCCGATCCGTGGGTGCCGGGCACCGCCCCGGCCACCGGCATCGAGGTAACTGACCCCGACCTGTCCTGGCCGCGGCAGTACGACGACCTGGCGGGCCGGATCCGGCAGGCGCTGGGCTGGCGGGCGCTGCAGCTTGAGCACGTGGGCTCCACCGCGGTCCCGGGGCTGGCGGCCAAGCCCGTCATCGACATCGACCTGACGGTGGCCGATCCCGACCGCGAGCGGGACTACGTGCCGGCGCTGGCGGCGATCGGGTTCCGGCTGGTGATCCGCGAGCCCTGGTGGTACGGCCACCGGGCGCTGCGGGCCGGGAAACCGCGCTGCAACCTGCACGTCTTCGGGTTCGACAGTCCCGAGCCGGTCAGGCACCGGATCTTCCGTGACTGGCTGCGGGGCAATCCCGCGGAGCGTGACCGCTACGCCGCCGCCAAGCGCCAGGCCGCGTCCGCGGCCAACGCGGCCGGAGAGCACGTCATGCAGTACAACGCCCGCAAGCAGCAGGTGGTCAGGGAGATCTACCACCGGGCGTTCCTGGCCACCGGCCTGCTCGAGGAGTGAATAGTGAGGGTCATCTGACATAAATCGACTTCCCGATCGATCAATGCTGGCAACATATTAAATAAATGAGAAATTGATTCGCAATCGTGGTCTGTAAGCTCTGCTCTAATGCTACAATTGATGGGTACGGGGTGTTTAGATCTTCTCCCGAACGGACGGTGGCTAATGCACCAGAACCCGTTCCCCGATCCAGACGAGGATGACGGCGAGGAGCCGGACGAATCCCTGCTGCCTGATGCCGAGTCCGGGCCAGAGCAGGGCTTGTTCTTGTGCCTGTCCGCGGAGGAGTTCGACCCGGACCGGTTCGCTCAGTCCGGCCCGTCCTCGGACCTGCTGCCCGGCGCGATGACGGCCACCCTCATGGAGCTGGTCGGCGGCGCGGGCGGCCCCGGTGTGGCCGGATTGTCGGATGACCAGCTGGTCGGGTTCATTGCCGCGGCCAAGCGGCAGGAATCGTGGAGCGCCTGGTTCGCGATGACCGCGATCCAGGAATTCGGCCGCCGGGCCGCGGCTCGCGGCCCCCGAGGCGAGTTCGCCGCCGACGAGCTGGCCGGTGAGCTCCACCTGACGTATAACGGCGCGGCCGGGCAGATGGCCTACGCGCGTACCGTGGCCGAGCGGCTGCCGCGCTGACTTTCGCCGCGCTGGGCGCCGGGACGATCAACCCGGTGCACCTGCGGATCATCGAGGAAGAGACCAGCATCCTGTCCGCCGCTGACGCGGCCAGGGCCGATGCGGAGCTGGCCGAGGTGGCGGGGAGCCTGACGTACGGGAAGCTGCGGGCCGCGGCGTGCAAGCTGGTGCTGAAGCTGGACCCGGACGCGGTCCGGCGGCGCAAGGAAGCCGCCCGCCGGGTCGCCGAGGTCCGCCGGTTCCGCGAGGACTCCGGCAACGCCGGCCTGACCGCCCGGGAACTGCCCCCGCGGAGGTGATCGCCTCCTGGCAGCACCTGGACCAGCGCGCCGCCGGCCTGCGCGACGCCGGGTACCCCGGGACCCTGGACGAGCTGCGGGTCCGCGCCATGCTCGACCTGCTCCAAGAACGCGACAGCCGCACCAGCCTGGCCCGCCAGCGACGACACCAGCCCGGACGATACCGGGCCAGGCGCGGAGGACACCGGGCCGGGCGGAGCGGAAACCGGGCCAGGCGAGAAGGACGCGAGTCCGGGCACGGAGGACGTCGGCCCAGGCGGGAAGGGCACCGGGCCGGGCAGGAAGGATACCGGGCCGAGTGTGGCGGCGCAGGTCACCATCACGGTGCCGTGGACGGCGCGAGAAGAAGGGTCCGCGGACCCGGCCGAGGTGGACGGGTTCGGGCTGGTCGACAACGCCGACGCCAAGGACCTGCTGGCCGCCGCGGCCCGGAACTCACATACCCGGTGGTGTGTCACGTTCGTGCACCCGGACGGCACCGCAGCCGCCCACGGCTGCGTCCCAGGCCGGCACCCCCCGCCCGGAACCGCCCGCGGCTCGCCCGGGCCCGGCCCGCCGGGTGGTAGTGACCTGCGGGACTGGCTGCGGCAACGGCGGGTGCAGATCATGCCGGTCGCCCGGGGCAGCTGCGAGCATCAGCACGCCGAGACCGGATACCGGCCCAGCCGCAAGCTCCAGCACCTGGTAAAGGCCCGCAACGCCCGGTGCACCGCACCCGGCTGCGGGCGGCCCGCGGCCAGATGCGACCTGGACCACACGGTGGCCTGGGACAAAGGCGGGATCACCTGCGAATGTGACCTCTCCCCACCGTGCAAACGATAATGACACACATCAAATGCCTGCCTGCCTGCCTGCCTGCGGTGCGGATCCCGTTTCATCCGTCGACCGCAGTTCCGGACGTTGACCTGGCGGAACTCTGCGTAGAGCGTATCGGGTCAGGCGGTCCGGCGCAGTTCGTGCTCGACTGCCCGGCGGATCCACGCAGATAGCGACCGGTCGTCGGCATCGGCCGCGCGGCGGGCCCGTTCGAGCAGTTCCGGGGGGAACCGCACGGGCACCAGTGTGCCCAGCCGGGAGGCATGGCGCCGGCGGGCCGGTCCCTGCGGCTCCTGGTTTTCCGGCTCCGCGTAAAAATCGAATTCCTGATCAGGTGTCATGGGCGTGTTCGTCATCGGTCTCTCGATACTGGGCGGCAAGCCCGTCCGCCGCCTCATAACAGCCGACCGGACGGCATCTGTGCGGGTCACCGCTGCGCGGGTGCCAACGGGACCGGCGGCACCCGGCCGCCGACCCCGGCGCACATGAGCTAGTGCGCTGGCGGCTCGGCCGGGTAGAACAGCGGGTCGCTGACCCACACATCACCGATGTCATCGATTCCGAGGTGCGGATGCCTGAACAGGTGCGCAGTCTGGGTGTCGACCTCAAACGGTCTTCCTCATCCAGCAGGCAGCCCTTCCGCTAGCGCCGTGGCCGCGATCATCAGGTCCACGACTTTGCCTCGGGTTTGCGCCAGCGGCGATGACCGCTGCCTTTACGCTGCCTAAGATGCGGGCCGCCTCGGCGTCGAATGGCACCGGGTCAAATTCGCTTTCAGCGCGCTGTATCGGTCAGAGCAGGGGCTGGCGGGATCATGGGTTCTGCTGTGTGACTCCGTGCCGGATCAGTTCGGCTCGGGACCTGATGCCGAGCTTGCTGAAGACTTTGTGCAAGTGGTAGTCGACGGTGCGCGGGCTCAGGAACAGCTGAGCAGCGATATCGCGGTTAGTAAGTCCTTCTGCCACCAGCCCGGCAATTTTAAGTTCCTGCGGGGTGAGCTGGTTAAGGCTAGGGGTAGTGCGCTTGCGGGCGGTCTCGCCAGTGGCGCGTAGTTCCGCTTCGGCGCGTTGTGCCCAGGAAGGCGTGCCGAGCGTGTCGAACAGGTCGGCAGCCGCGCGCAGATGGCGGCGCGCCTGCAGGCGCTCCCGCTCGCGGCGCAGCCACTCGCCGTAGAGCAGCTCGGTCCGGGCGCGTTCGAACGGTGCCAGTGCGTGGCCCAGTTCCAGCGCCTCGGTGAAGGCCGCGCCCGGCGGGCGGGTGCCGAGCAGCGCCTCGCAGCGTGCCAGCACAGACTTGCGGGCGTCAGCTGGGAAACGTTCGGCCCAGGCACGGATCTGGGCGAGCGGCGCGCTGGTGAGCTCGCGAGGCTGGTCCGCGCGCAGGATCGCTTCTATCGCGTCCGCGTCGGGATTCGAGACGACAGCGACGCTGGGCGGCACCTCGGCCCAGTCCCTGGCGGAGATCCCCAGCAAGATGCGGGTTGCGTCGGCTGGCCTGCCGACGGTCAGGGCGAGCAGCCCGGTGGTCGCCTGGGCGGCCATGGTGAGCAAGATATCGCCGCGGGTGTGCGCCAGCTCGAGCACCTGCCTGGCGTGCTGGCGAGCGTCTGCTTCGCGTCCCCAGACGGCCTCTACGCAGGCCATCGTGTTCAAATGCCAGCCCCAGCCGTGGCCCAGGTCGGTGGACAGCAGATATCCCTCTTCGGCCGCCGCGTAGGCCTGGGTGAAGTTGCTGTTGCGCAGCAGTTCCCGTGCCTGCTGGTTGAGGGCAGCCGGAAGCAGGCTGTGCAGCCCTTGCGCTCGGGCGAGAGCGGCGGCCCGGGCCGCGAACCGCAGGCTGGCCCCGATGTCGGCATCCAGCCACGCGGCGTTCACGGCCCATAGCTGCGCCCTCGCGTCGTTATCGAATTGCGCGGCCAGAGTCAGCGCGTCGGCGAAGGCCGCGCGCCCGCTAGCAGGGTCGCCACCGAACAAGGCTTTGATCCCGGTAATCACGGCGCGGCTGAGCTGATCTCGCGTCGTGTGGTCCGGGGTGTTCGATAGCCGGGCGCTGATATCGGCCAACCTGGGCAGGTCGCGAGTGTCGGCGGCGCCTTCGGCGGCCTGGTGCAGCATCTCTAGGGTCAGCGAGGGGTCGTCGCTCAGGTCAGCGCCTTCAAGCTGCATGATGGCCGCGCGGGCCGTGTTGCCGCAGCTAGCCTCGATGACTCCGCTCAGGTGCAGCAGCCGGGCGCGATTGTGCGGGTCGGCCAGCGGGAAGGCGCGGGCGATCAGCGTCCGGGCCCGTTCGGCTTGCCCGGCATCCCATGCCGCCTGGGCCGCAGCGGCCAGACGAGGCACCAAGCGGGACTGGTCGACCGTCAGTCCCGCGGCGCGCTCGAACCCGGTGGCCGCTGAGGCGTGGCCCGCGCGCTGCTGCGCCCGCCGGGCGGACGCCTCCAGCGCCGCCGCGATCTCCTCGTCACCGGTGAGCGTGGCCATGGCCTGGTGCCAGATACGGCGATCGGCATCTTGGTCACCGCGCAGCGCTTCGGCCAGCGCGGCATGGGCGCGCTGACGCTCGCGGAGGGGTGCCCCTTGGTATAGGACCGAGCGCACCAGCGGATGCCGGAATGTGAGCACCCCGCCGACTGTGCGGACCAGGCCGGCGGTTTCCGCGGGGTCGAGCGCGTCGCCGGGAAGCTTCAGCCGTTCAGCGGCGCCCAGCACCGCCGTGACGTCGCCGGCGTCGTCGGCCGCGGCCAGCAGCAGCGCAAGGCGCGTGGGTGCGGGCAGCGCCTCGACGCGGTCCCGGAAGATCCGCCGCAGGCGGGGCGTGAGCGGGATGGCCTCCGGTAGCGGCGCCCGCCCGCCGAGTTGCGCGGTCGTCAGGTCGCCGGGCAACTCGAGCAGCGCCAGCGGGTTCCCGCTGGCGTCGGCCAGCAACCGGTTGCGGACGGCGGGTGCGAGGCCAGGCGCGGCGCGGTCCAGGAGCTGCCCGGCGGCGGGCCCGGGCAGGCGGCCGAGAGACATTTCCGGCAGGTCCTGAAAATGGCGCAGCTCAGCCTCGCGGGCCGCGAACACGATCGCCACGCGCTCGGCGCGCAGCCGCCGGGCGGTGAACACCAGCGCGCCAGCCGACGGGCCGTCTATCCACTGGGCGTCATCGACGAGGCATAGCACCGGGCGATCTTCCGCGGCGGCAGCAAGGAGGCCAAGCACCGCCGCCGAGACGAAAAGACGGTCCGGACGCGGCGACGGTGCCAGCCCGAGCGCCCCGGCCAGTGCCTGCCGCTGCGGTCCGGCCAGCTGGTCAAGCTGGCCCAAGATGGGCCGCAACAGGGTATACAGCGCGGCGAAGGCAAGATTGGACTCGGCCTCCACGCCCTCGGCCCTCAGCACGGTGTCGCGGCCCCCGCTACCTGGGCGGCGTGCTCAAGCAAGGCCGTCTTGCCGATTCCCGGCTCGCCTGACAGCACGAGACAGCCGCCCTCGCCGTTGCGGACGTCGCGGATCAGCCGCTCGATCTGGCCGCACTCGCGCTCACGGCCGATCAAGGCGGTACCTGGCTCCTTCACATCCAGCCCATCACATAGCAAACGAAATGTCAGCGGCAGCACAGCCCGGGCCCGGTTCCGCTGGGGACAGCCACCATCGGTAAGCGTAATAGCCACCGCACAGCCTGCCCGCCCGCTTGTCCGAAGAAATGCCGGCAGCAGCAGGCACCGGGTTAGCCGACTGGTGATCTCGCAGATTCGAGCAAACAGCGCCCTGCACCAGCATTGGTGTCGTCAGAACCCCACCAGCCGGAAACCCAAGGCGGAGGCAGAAATGAGCAAGCCAAACGACGAGCAGACCGGCCGCACCGTGGTCGCCAACATCTCCATCTCCCTCGACGGCCGGCTGAACGGCCCCGGCGGCGACTACGACATGAGCTGGATCGTTCCGCATGCCCTGACCGACGGCGCCCGCGAGCACATGGTGAAAGTCACCGGCCCGGCCAGCACGGCGCTGCTGGGCCGCAAGAACTACCAGGGCTTCGCCTCCTACTGGCCCGAGGTGGCCGATAACCCCGAGGCTGACCCCCGGGACCGCGCCTTCGCGCAATGGCTCAACGCGGTAGACAAGGTGGTCTTCTCTACCACCTTGCAAGAGGCCGGCTGGCCCAACTCGCGCATCGTCGCCGACGATCCGGCCGCGGAAGTGCGCCGCCTGCGCAAACAGGGGGGAGGTGACATCATCGTCCTCGCCAGCGCCAGCATCATCCGCCACCTACTGGCGGCCGGCGAAGTGGACCGGCTCAGCATCACGCTATGCCCGGCACTCGCCGGCGGCGGCGCCCGGCTGTTCGGCGATGACCTACCCGGCTCGGCGTGGTCACTGGCAGAAACCACGCCCACCGACAGCGGCGCGATCTGCCTGCTCTATGACCGGAAGCGGTCCGCGTAGCGACGCCAGATCACGAGCTTGCGGAAGCGGCGGGAGCCGGGCACGACGGCGTGGCCCCCGCCGCTCCGCGATGGCCGCCTCCTTCGATAGCGGCATTTGGAGGCCGTGTGCCTAAGATCTTGGTACTCAACAGGATGCACCTTGACGAATGGCCGGCCGATCAGGTGGCCAAGGTACTTAAAAGCCTGGCCGGCGACCCGGATATCGTTGGCTTTACCCGGCAAGCCCCGGGCCCGGGTTGGAAGCCGCGACGCGGGTACGATGCCAACATAACAGATTGCTTTCCCGGCAGCCCAGACGGGAACCGAGAACAGCGAGACGCCTGGCAGGTAACCCTGCTAGCACGGAAAGCAGACCTAGTCCTCGATATACACGGAACCCAGAACCCGGCTGAGAATTTCCCTTTCTACGGCCCGGCGGGCCTCAATAGCCGACTATTCAAGGGCACCGCCTCGCTCCTCGGCTGCGAACATGCAGTCATCATCGAAGCTCCTCACCCGGCCGGGGTTCTGCACAACTATGTTGGATGGGACCTGAGCCCCGGCCACCCTCTCGTCGAGGCACTACCCGGCTTGCTCACGGCTCTCGCCACGGGCTGGATACCGCCCATCCGGCCGATGGCGGAATACCGAGCCGTGGATGGAGTCCGGGAGACGGACGCCCTGCGGGTGGGACTCCAACCCGAATACCCGCCATTTACGCGTCTACCCGATTACGCCATGCGCGCCCTTGGCCTGCCGGTCCCTGCCTACGCCTTCAGCTGGGATGCGGACCGCTACGCTCATACCGGGTACCGGGGAGAGGTAGCGGTACCGTACCGCGATCATTCTGAAGGCTGCCAACCAACCCGGGAACGCGCCTAAATAGCCCATCTGGGCGTGTCAATGGCTTCGTGCACCCGGCCTGTTACCAGCACATAGTAAGCGATCCGCGCTGTTCTCCCAGGTCAATGACCACATCTGCGCGTGCTGCCATGAGCCACGGTGCAAACGATAATGACACATATCGACCGCGCGGCGCGCGGGTCCTTCAGATCGCGATCAGCTGGACGGCCGGGTCGAGAAGACGGAGATCGCCGGGATCGGAGGTCACGACTTGCTGCCCCGTGCGGCGCGCGCAGATCACCACATGGGCATCGACGATGTCAGATGTTCCGCTTGCGGCGAGCAGCCTGCCGACATTGGTCGCGTCCACCCGGCCGAGGTCGATAACGTCGGTTGTCGGCTGCCGGACCAGGCGCGCCAGCCGGGCCTGCCGGTCCGGCCTCCGGATCGCCTGGGCCAGTGCGGTCGCCGGAACGGTGACGCGGGCGCCTGTCTCACGTGCGCGGGCAAGGAGAACCACCACACGACGGTCATTCCGGTCTAGGGCGATCAGGCCTCCCGCATCGAGGGTTACGCCTGGCATCAGGCCGCCGACCTGCCCCCGCGCTGCGTGACACCGAGTACCTCATCAGCCCAGGCACGCTCGCTGTCGGAGAGCGCACCGCCGCTTTCCTGCAACGCCTCAGCGAGCAATGCCCCCCACCCTGCCACGTCATCCAAGGAGACGCCGACCGCGTACTGCACGAATCCGGAAACGCTAGGCGCAACTCCCGCCTCCACAAGGGCGCGGATCCGTTCCAGCTGGGCCTCGCCGAGAGTGATCGTCACCTTCTTTGACGCCATACCAGTTACCATACCATGGTGGGCAGGCAGTCCCAGATCTTTGCAAGTCTCCCACCGCGCGCTCCTCCACGAGAGAACCGGCTCCGTAGAAGACGACCGCAGCGGTCCAATTGTGATTGGCCGGGCCATTGCCTCCGTGCTGCACCCGAACCATTGGGCGGTTACGCGGCGATGCGCTTCGGGTCTGGCCTTGATGGCGCGCCCTGGGTAGTACCGCGTTCTTCAGGCCAGATGAGTGCTTCACGGGTCGGCGGAACCTGGGCCGCCGCTCACCGTGTCCGGCGGGCGAGCAGGGCGAAGGAGTTCGGCAGGCGCCCGTCCCACGCTGCCGCGGCGACGCCGCCCGCACGCCAGAATGGTTCCGGGTATTCACCCAGGCGCAGGATCTCCATGCCGGCCGCCGCCACGGCGGTGACGATCTGGCCGAGGGTCCACTGCCATTCCACTGCCCCGCGAGCCGGGAACGTGTCGTTGACGTGGCTGCGGCCGAAGTAGCTGCGATCCTCCCGGATGCGCGGCAGGTCCTCGTCCCACGTCCACAAGCTCACCGCCGGATGCGCCTCGTAGACGAACAGGTGCCCCGAGGGCCGGAGCAGGCGCGCAACATCGCGAGCCCATCCGGTCAGGTCGGGCAGCCAGATCAGGGCTCCTTTCCCGGTGTACACGAGATCGACGCTCGCGCTGGCCAGCGGTACCCCGGGAACTGCGGCGACTACGTACCGGCAGGCGGTGCCGAGCTCGTCCGCACGGTGCTGCGCAGCGCGGACCGCCACCTGGCTGTAGTCGATTCCGACCACGCATTCCGCCCCCGCCTGCACTAGGGCGACGTCATCCAGGCCGTGGCCGCTTTGCAGATGCACGACCTGCGGCGAGCAGCGCAATATCTCCCGCAAGAGGTCACGTTCCGTGCCGGTGAGAGAGGAGCCGGCCGCCGCCTGCGCCAGCAGATCACCATACTCGCGGACGTATTTCTGAGATGCTGCCTCCCAGGCCACCCTGTTCGCCTGTGCCATGGAATCCACAACGCGATGCTGAAGCCGGTTACGCCGTCCGTCAAGCATCTGCACTCTCGGCTTGGCCTGGTACGAGCCGGGCTTGTCCACCGCAGTTCGGTTCGCCCGCCGTCCCCGGGGCCCCGTCCCTGAGACCGCCATGGTCCACAGGGCACGTGCGGGCCAGGGAACTCGGCGCGCACGACCACCGCGGCTCTTCCAGGAGCGGCACCTCATTCTGCGTGAACCTTCAGATAGCCGCCTGGTCAACCCCAACGCTGTTTTCCCAGATCAACGGCCACATCTGTGAATGCAGCAATGCCCCGCCGTGCAAGCGATAATGACACAGTTTGTCCTGCCTCTGGCGCTAGGCGCCTGAGCAGTCACGGGCGGGTGAGTCGGCGGGGGTGAGACTCCCCCCGCCGGCTGACGCCTAATACCGTCGGCTACGGCGACGGCAGATCCGGGCGATCTGCACGTTCGCCCCGCCGCCGGCCAGCTCTTGCCGGCGCCGCTGCGCGGGGCAGGACGGAGAAGGCTCACGCATAGGTTAATTGCTGCTCTTGACGGGGGCAGCTGGACTTGTACTGGTCTGATGCGGGCCGGGCAGGTGTGGTGGGTGGCTAGCTGGCGAGAAACTCGGCGATGACCGGCGCGGTGGCGTCGGGGTCGATGTCATGGCCCTGGCCAGGGAGGACAGCCAGCCGCCCATTTGGCAGCGTCCTCGCGGCTGCCTGCGCGGCGTTGCGCAGGAACGGAGGACTTTGCTCGCCGGTGATCACCAAGGCCGGGGCGGTGATGGTGGCGAGCACCCCGGCCGGCAGGGAACGGTCGCCGATAATAGCCGCGTCATAGGCGAGGGTGTGAGCGATCGCCTCGAGGCCAGCCCGGAACGGCGCGTGTCGCATTTGCGCGACCACCTCTTGGGGGATGCCGACCGCCTTTGTCTGGTACAGCTCGACGGCGTCACCGCGACGGCCTGCGGACACCAGTCTCGGCGAGTTCCCGGGCGAAGCTGGCGGGCAGGGTCGGATAGCTGTGATCGGTGTTGAACGGCGGCTCATATAGCACCAGGTGCCTGATGGGCAGGCCGCTGGCGGCGGCCTTGAGCGTGAGGGTGGCGCCGGAGGAGTGGCCGAATACCGACGCGGACCCGCCAGCGGCTGCGATCAGCGCGGCGATGTCGTCGATCTCACGCTCGACCGAGTACGGCGGGGTGTCGCCGCTGTCGCCTCGGCCCCGCCGGTCGTAGTTCATGGCCGTGAACCGCGGCGCGAGCGCTCTTGCCAGCGGCTCGGTCTGTGACCGGGTGTTGAACGCGCCCGCGGTCATGATGATCGGCGGCCCGTCACCATACCGGTCGAACGCGATCACGGTGCCATCAGCGGATACGACGGTGTCCATCTGTGCTCTCCGATCTGCAGGGCTTACTGGCCTCGGCTTATGGTCTACTTCCGCGGGCCTGGCCGCTGGCAGACGTGATCGCGTACGAATTCGCGGCAGCCCGCCGCAGGTCCCGGAGTCAGCCGGTCATGCGCGCGTACTCGGCGGTCAGCTCTACCCGGGTATTCACGCCGAGCTTGGCGAACACGCGACGCAGGCGGCCATCGACGGTGTGCGGCGAAATGCGCAGCCGGGCGGCGACCTGGCCGTTGGTCATCCCGGCGGCGATCAGGACGGCGACCTCCCGCTCTGAGGGGGTCAGGGCGTCCCAGCCGGTCCCGGCCGCGTTCTTCCGGTCGGCGCGGCGCAGCGCTGCCCGCATCGCGCCGCCGGCGACCGTGCGATCGAGGAACCCGATGACGGTCCCGTGCACGGCCCGCTGGTCACCGACGAACAGGGTATGGTCCTCTCCCGGCAGCTCGGCATACTCGGCGCCGGGGATGTGCTCGGCCAGGTAACGGCCAGCCGGGACCGGCACGGCACGGTCGCCCTGGCGGTGGATCACCAGGACCGGCATGCGCAGCCCGGCCAGCAGCGGGCGGACATCGATGGTTGCCGCCCACCGGCACAGCGCCTCGACCGAACCGGGAGAGCAGGTGTGCCGCTCCATCCGGGCTGCCCACTCCCGGTACCGGACACTGTCCCGCATCGACGGTGCCCTGGCGCCGAAGACCGCGCCCGAGCCCCACCTGCGCGCGGTGCCGCTGGCCCACTCATCGACCAGGCCCGGATCCGCCTCGAAATCGAACTCGCCCAGCCGGGTCAGCTTCGCGAACCCGCCTGCCAGGATCAGCGCCTGGACGCGGCCGGGGTAACTGGCGGCGAACCCGATCGCGACCGGGCAGCCGAACGTCACCCCGAACAGCACCGCCTGCCCGGCATCACAAGCGTCCAGGACCGCCTCGATATCCGAAGCCAGGGCCGCAAGCCCAGGGCGCTCGCCCGCCGGCGAGCGATCCGACAGGCCCGCGTCCCGCCGGTCAAACAGGACCACCCGGGCGCACGCCGCGAACCGGCTCCAGAAATGCTCCAGGGCTGGTTCCTCCCAGGCCAGCTCAAGCTGGCTGATCAGCGGCGAGACGACAACGATCGTGACCGGCCCGTCACCGACCACCGAGTACGCGATCGCCACCCCGTCACCAGCGCGCGCGTAACGCACCTCCGGCCGCAGCATGGTCCCGATCGTAGCCACTCATGCCAGAGCCCACGGGCCTGGAACTGGCCACGGCGGTCCTGCCGCACCGCAGCGACCAGAGACCATCAGCGCAAAATAACAGGACGTTTGCGCTCGACCACTTTCTCCCAGCCAAAGGATCAGCCAAAAGCCATTCGGTGATCTGCGCTGTTCTTCCAGGTCATGGCTGTATATGCGAATGCGTCGACTCGCCGTGGTGTCAGCGATAACCACACACTTCGCTCCACATGGCCCCCGAACAAGGAGTCGGCTTCGCACCTGATGCACTGGGGCCCGCGGTGTCTTCGAGCGACACCGCCCGAACGCCTGCCGCAGGTGTTACCTGAACCGTCACCCACCGGGGCTCCAGCGCCTCCTTCAGGAGGTCCATCTCGAGCTCCTCACCGGAAACCGGGAAGCTGCAGCACCGGGCGCGCGTCGAGGCTTCTGCCGCGACCATGCGCGGCGATCCCGAGCCGATGCGCGAGATGCTCGGCGCGCTCGTTGTGGACGGCACCTGATCATGCGCGCCCGAAGTCTTGTGCATAAGGCCAACATGACCGTCCAGGCCGGATGCCGGCCACGGCATCGGCATCGGGCCGCCATGTGGCTGCCGCTATCCCTGACGCAGCGCTGGCCGCCAGGCGAGCTCACTCCGCGAACGCCACGAGATGCAGGCGGTTGAGCAGAGGCCAGGCAGCCTCATGCCGCGGCATCAGGACTCTCCCGGTTCACCTAGTGCCAGGGCCGGCGGCGTCCATGCCCGCGACCAGCGCGGCCACGATCCTGCGGACCTGCCCGCAGAGGCCTGGCGCATCGCCCCGGCGGGTGAGGATCAGGTGGTGGACGGTGCCGAGGAGAGTGAACGCCAGCGTCTGGGTGTCGGCGCTGGGTCCGATCCGCCCCAGCTTCTTCTCGGCGTCGAGATAGGCGGCGAAGTGCCGTTCGATGTCCCCGAGCCCTCCCGCGCGGCCCGTGGCGTGCTCCAGCGCCTGGCCAAGCTCCGGCTTCGCCGCGACCAGGCTCATCAGCGCCTGGGCGCTGATGCCGAATACCGCCACCGTGGCCTCGGTGAGGTTGCCGGTGACGGTGCCGTCCCCGGCGCGGCCCGGCAGGGCCGCCGCGCCGTCCGCGATCACCGCAAGCCTGCTGGCGACGAACGATGCGAGGAACTCGTCCAGGTCGTGGAAATGCCGGTGCATGCACCCCGTTGGCGACCCCGGCCTCAGCGGTGACCGCCCGCGTGGTCAGGCCCGCCGGACCGTCCCGGGCCAGCACCCGGTCCGCCGCGGCGAACAGCTGCTCGCGGACCTCCGGTATCGCGACTCCGCGTGCCATCTGCCTCGTCGTCCTCCTGAATCCTCACCCAGCCGCAACCGTACTCTGACGCGGGAGTTGCAAGTATGGACACTCGTCCATTACGGTATGGACCAGTTGTCCATGCTAAGTGACGGGAGGAAGCCATGAGCGGAAGCGGCAGCGGCGGCCAGACCGCGATGATGGTCGTCTGGGTGATCCTGGTCCTGAGCCGCCGTCGGCAGCGCCGGCGTGTACGCGCTGGTGCGGCGACGCAGGGCGCGGCGGCCATGACGGTCATCGAGATCCGCGGCCTGACCAAGCGGTTCGGCCCGGCCACGGTAGTCGACGGCCTGAGCTTCGCGGTCGGGGCTGGCACGGTCACCGGGTTCCTCGGGCCGAACGGCGCAGGCAAGACCACGACACTGCGCGTGCTTCTGGGCCTGGTGACGCCCACCAGCGGCCAGGCCACGATCTGGGGCAAGCCGTACCGGGAACTGGGCGAACCGGCGGCGGCGGGTGGGGGCGGTGCTGGAGGCGTCGGGGTTCCACCCCGGCCGCACCGTCTCGGATCACCTGCGGGTCCGCTGCGCCGCCACGGGTGCCGGCGCGATCCCGGATCAGCGCAGTGCTGGCCGAGACCGGGATGGGCGAGCTGGCCGGGCACCGGGCCGGGCACCTATCGCTGGGAGAGCGGCAGCGGCTGGGCCTGGCCGGGGCGCTGCTCGGCGAGCCGGAGGTACTGATCCTGGACGAGCCGGCGAACGGGCTGGACCCGGCAGGCGTCCTGTGGCTGCGCGGCTTCCTGCGACAACTGGGCGAACAGGGCCGCACCGTGCTCGTCTCCAGCCACATCCTCGCCGAGGTAGCCAAGTTCGCCGACCGCGCCGTCGTCATCGACCGCGGCCGTCTCATCTCGGCCGGGCCGGTGACCGAACTGGTGAAGGCCGCGCGGCAAGCGGTCGTGGTACGTACCCCTCGCGCCGAGGCGCTGCGTGCCGCGCTGGTATCCGAGGGAGCGGCGGTACGGGCCGCCGGGCCGGACCGGCTGGAGATCACCGGGCTAGGCGCCGAGGAAGTGGCCACGCTGGCCGCGGCGCTGGGCATCCCGATCTATGAGATGACCGCGGACACCGGCAGCCTGGAGGAAGCCTTCCTGCGGCTGACCGCGACGGAAGGGCGGCCAGGATGACCGCGGCGCTGCGCGCGGAGTTCCTGAAACTGCGCACCACCCGGCTAGTGGCCGGGATGACGGGCCTCGCGGTCGCGCTGACCGCGCTGATCGGAGTGCTGGAGGCGCGTCACCGCCGGCACCGGGAAGGGCATGGCGATCCCGTCGCTGGCCACGGTCGGCGGGCTGCGCGATAACCTCGCCAGCACCGGGTTCGCGCTGCTGGTCGCTGCGCTGCTCGGCGTGGTGATCACCAGCGGCGAGTTCCGGCTCAAGACCGCTACCGACACCTATCTCGACCAGCCAGACCGCGGCCGGGTCCTGGCCGCAAAGGCCATAGCGGCAGCAGCCGCCGGGACGGTGCTCGGGATCGCCGCCGCGGTGACGGCGACCGGGATCGCGCTCGGCTTCGCCGTCTCACGCGGCTACCCGCTCGCGCTTTCCGATCCCGCCATCACCCGCTACGCCGGCGGCACCGTCATCGGCTCGGCACTGCTGGCCGCGGCCGGCGCGGGTACCGGGTCGCTGATCCGCCAGCAGACAGGCGCGATCATCGCGGTGGTCACCTGGGGACTGGTCATCGAGCTAGTCGTGGGCTCCACAGTCACCACAGCAGGACGCTTCCTGCCCTACACCACAGCGGCCATGCTGGCCGGGGACACCAACGGCGGCGGTATGCCCCAGATCCCACGCGGCGTGACTGCGCTGCCCTATCCCGCCGCGATCATCGTGCTCGCCGCCATCGTCGCAGCGACCGCCGCAGCGGCCGCCTTCACCAGCGTCCGCCATGACATCACCTGAGCACAGCGAACCGCCTCAGATGGCCGCACACTGCTGGGTGTCATCCCTGGCGGCAAAGTCCAGGTCCGGAGACGGACGGTGCAGGATCTCATGGGCACTGACCGCGTATCCTCCGGCCGGCAGCAGGCTGTACTGTTCGAAGAACTGCAAACCATCTCCGCAGCTCAACGGCTATATCTGCCGATGCAACCACAGCCCGTTGTGCCGGCACCATCATCGGCTCAAGCAGGCCCAGGGCTGGCACCTGTCGCAGCCGGAACCAGGCGTGCTGATCTGGCACACGCCGAGCGGCCGCAGCTATACGACAAGACCCACCCAGTACCTGCGGTAGCGGAGCGCATTCGTAGCCCCGCCCCGCGCCCGGGGTTGGCGAGGCACGCACTCCGCTTCGTTCAGTACAGCTCTAGATCGCCGGTCACCGGGTCGATGAGGTCGTCATAGTCCGGGCCGATGGCCAGGCAGGTCCGGGTCGGCACCCCGCCGAACTCGGTCAGGCCGCGGTCGGTGATCAGGTGCACGGCGAGCCCGGCCGCGAGCGCCTTGTCGTACACGGCCATCAGCTCCTCTGCCGAGCGCACCTTGACCGTCACCTTGCGGAAGCTGGTTTCCAGCCAGGCCTGTTCGGCGGCCGACAGCTCGACGCGGCCGACGGTCCCGTCCGGCCGCAGCTGCTGCAGGACGCGTTCGGCCAGCCACGCCGAGGCGGCGTGCGCGCCCTGGGCGATCTCCTTGCCGCGCCGCATCCTCAGGTCCCGCCGGATGACGATGACCTGCTTGGTCGGGCCCTGCTTGATGGGGCGCTGACCGGCTTCCTCGTCCACCTGCACCATCCTTCCAGGCGGACCAGGCGGTGTATCAAACTTGGACTATTTGTTCTCTTGTACCGTTCGTGTTTAGCGGGATAGGTTGGGCGTCGTGACCGCGCCTCGGACTCCTGCCACCGCCGGGGACCTGCGCGGAGCCGGCCTGCGGGTCACGGCCGCCCGCGTCGCGCTGCTCGAGACCGTCCGCAACGGTAACCACCTCGGCATCGAGGAGATCACCTCCGGGGTGCGCGCGCGCATCGGCCACATCTCCCTGCAAGCCGTGTATGACGCCCTGCACGCGCTCACCGCGGCGGGGCTCATCCGCCGCCTCGAGCCGGCCGCCAGCCCCGGTTCGAGGGCCGCGTGGGGGACAACCACCACCATGTCGTGTGCCGGTCGTGCGGGGCCGTCGCGGATGTCGACTGCGCCGTCGGCGACGCACCCTGCTTGACCCCTTCCGACGACCACGGCTACGCGATCGGCGAGGCCGAAGTCGTCTACTGGGGCCTGTGCCCCAGCTGCTCCACCTCTTAGATACCGTGACCAGCCAAGCCCGGAGAGGATTCGCATGTCCGAGAATCACGACCCGACCGTCGCCGAGGGCCCGACCCCGGAAGCCGCGGAGTGCCCGGTCCTTCCCGGCCGCGTGCACCCCACCGCGGGTGACGCCAACAGCCAGTGGTGGCCGCGCCGGCTCAACCTGAAGATCCTGGCCAAGAACCCCGCCGTGTCCAACCCCCTGGGCGAGGACTTTGACTACGCCGAGGCGTTCAGCAGCCTCGACCTGGCCGCCGTGAAGCGCGACATCGCCGCGGTGCTGACCGATTCCCAGGACTGGTGGCCAGCCGACTTCGGCCACTACGGCCCGCTGATGATCCGGATGGCCTGGCACAGCGCGGGCACCTACCGGATCAGCGACGGCCGCGGCGGCGCCGGCGCCGGGCAGCAGCGCTTCGCGCCGCTCAACAGCTGGCCGGACAACGTCAGCCTGGACAAGGCCCGGCGGCTGCTGTGGCCGGTCAAGAAGAAGTACGGCCAGAAGATCTCGTGGGCCGACCTCATCGTCCTCACCGGCAACGTGGCCCTGGAGTCGATGGGCTTGGCGACCTTCGGCTTCGGCGGCGGCCGGGTGGACACCTGGGAGCCCGAGGAGGACGTCTACTGGGGCCCGGAGACGACCTGGCTGGGCGACGAGCGCTACAGCGGGGACCGCGAGCTGGCCGAGCCGTTCGGCGCGGTCCAGATGGGCCTGATCTACGTCAACCCGCAGGGCCCGAACGGCAACCCGGACCCGCTGGCCGCGGCGCGCGACATCCGCGAGACGTTCCGCCGGATGGCGATGAACGACGAGGAGACCGTGGCCCTGATCGCGGGCGGTCACACCTTCGGCAAGACCCACGGCGCGGGCCCCGAGGAGAACATCGGCCCCGACCCCGAGGGCGCCCCGCTCGAGCAGCAGGGCCTGGGCTGGAAGAGCAGCTACGGCTCGGGCGTGGGCCGCGACGCGATCACCAGCGGCATCGAGGTGACCTGGACCCCCACGCCGATCGCGTGGGACAACAGCTTCTTCGAGGTCCTGTTCGGCTTCGAGTGGGAGCTGACGAGCAGCCCGGCGGGCGCGCACCAGTGGCAGCCGAAGGACGGTGCCGGAGCGGATGCCGTGCCCGACCCGCAGGACCCGTCGCGGCGCCGCCCGCCGACGATGCTGACCACCGACCTGTCGCTGCGGTTCGACCCGATCTACGAGCCGATCTCGCGGCGGTTCATGGAGCATCCCGATCAGTTCGCGGACGCCTTCGCCCGCGCGTGGTACAAGCTGACCCACCGCGACATGGGCCCGGTCGTGCGCTACCTCGGCCCGGAGGTCCCGTCCGAGGTGCTGATCTGGCAGGACCCGGTGCCGGCGGTGACGCATCCGCTGGTTGATGCGGCAGACGTGGCTTCGTTGAAGGCGCAGGTGCTGGCCTCGGGCCTGTCGCCCGCTCAGCTCGTGTCGACCGCGTGGGCGTCGGCCTCCTCCTTCCGCGGCAGCGACAAGCGCGGCGGCGCCAACGGCGCGCGCGTCCGGCTCGAGCCGCAGAACGGGTGGGAGGTCAACAACCCCGACCAGCTGGCCATCGTGCTGCGCACCCTGGAAGGGATCCAGTCGTCGTTCAACGCCTCGGCTGGCGGCGGCAAGCAGGTCTCGCTGGCCGACCTGATCGTGCTGGCCGGCGACGCGGCCGTCGAGCGGGCGGCCAGCGACGCCGGCGTCAGCGCCGAGGTCCCGTTCGCGCCGGGCCGCACCGACGCGGCGCAGGACCAGACCGACGCGGAG
Source organism: uncultured Actinomycetes bacterium (assembly GCA_963767565.1). Classification (GTDB taxonomy): domain Bacteria; phylum Actinomycetota; class Actinomycetes; order Streptosporangiales; family Streptosporangiaceae; genus Palsa-504. The sequence goes on from CAVYEG010000003.1 coordinate 156,567, forward strand.
TCGTTCGCCGCGCTCGAGCCGTGGGCGGACGGGTTCCGCAACTACCTGGGCAAGGCCACCCGGCTGCCCGCCGAGTACCTGCTCATCGACCGGGCGAACCTGCTCACCCTGAGCGCGCCCGAGCTGACCGTCCTGGTCGGCGGCCTGCGCGTGCTGGGCACGAACTGGGACGGGTCCAAGCTCGGGGTGTTCACCGCCACTCCGGGGGCGCTGACCAACGACTTCTTCGTCAACCTGCTCGACATGGGCACGACGTGGACGCCGGTCTCCGAGGACGCGAACACGTTCGAGGGCCGCGACGCCTCGGGCCAGGTCAAGTGGACCGGCAGCCGGGCCGACCTGGTGTTCGGGTCGAACTCCGAGCTGCGGGCGGTGGCGGAGGTCTACGCCGGGGATGACGCCCAGGAGAAGTTCGTGCACGACTTCGTGGCGGCGTGGCACAAGGTGATGAACGCCGACCGGTTCGACCTGGCCTGATCATTCCGTCCTGGCCGGCTCCGGCTCGTCCGGGGCCGGCCTGGACGCTTTCCGCTGGTCGCTACGCGGTCGGCCCTCAGATCTGGGCGGCGGCGTCGAGGTTCGCCCGTACCGTCTGGGTCATCTGATGATCAGGACCCAGGTAACGCTCGCAGTCGGTGAGGGCCCGGTGCAAGACCACCAGGACCTCGGTGACCCGGCCGGCGGTGTAGTAGGCGGAGGCGAGGTTGCACCGGGTGGTCAGCGTCCGGGTGTCGCCGGCCCCGAGGGTCCGTTCGCTGTCGGCCAGCGCGCGCTTGTACTGGGGGATCGCCTCGGTCAGCCGGCAGGCCTGCTGGTAGCAGGCGGCCAGGTAGGACCGCGCGGCCAGGGTGTCCGGGTGGTCCGGTCCCTGGGTCCTGATCCGGTCCGCCAGCGTGCGCTCGTACTGCGGGATCGCGTCGCGGAACCGCCCCGCGCCCCGGTAGGCATAGGCCAGGTTGGCGCGGGCTGCGATCGTGGCCGGATCATCGGCACCCGCGACCCGGTCCCGGTCGGCGAGCACGCGCTCGTACTGCCCGATCGCGTCGCGGAGCCGCCCGGCGGCGCGGAACGCCGAGGCCAGGCTGGCGCGGGCCGCGATCGTGTCCGGATGGCCGGGCCCGTGCCTGCGCTCCTGTTCGGTTACCGCCCGCTGGTAGTACGCGATCGCCTCCCGGGGTGTCTTGCCTGGCGCCGGGACGGTGACCGGCCGCGGCAGGTCGGCGGTGAGGGCGGCCAGTTCCGCGCAGGTCCGCGACGCGAGCGCCCGGCCGACCCGCAGGTCGAGCTCGTCGCGGTCCAGCCGCCCGGCTACGAATGCGGCCTTGAGCACGTCGATGACCTGGTCGCGGTCGGCGTGCGAGGCCCGCAGCTCGTGGTGGCCGCCCCCGCCTGCTGCTGTCTCATCTCCAGGCCCAGCCATCCGAGGCACCTTCCGCCAGCACGATGCACGAAAGCGTAGCGCGGCTGCCTGCGGCCGGCCATGGTCAGATCCGGAGGCCGCCATGGATGATGGTGGCTGAAGACCCGCGCCCTCTGCATCAGCTGTTCGGGTTGATGTCGGCGGCGTTCAGGCCGAGCGGCTTGAGCTTCCGTCAGCGCGGGATCCTGGTGGCCGCGGCCGCCTCGGCCCTCGGTGACTCGTACTGCTCGCTGGCCTGGGGCGGGAAGCTGGGCCAGGCGTCGGACGCCGCCCTGGCAGCGGGGGTCCTGACCGGCAGATTTTCGCCATCACCGTGTTCGCGGCCCTCCGGCTGGCGTTCTCCACGGTCAACGACTCCCTCGGCGCTCAGCCCGACGCGCAGCTCGCCGAGTCCCTGCCCCGCGAGGTGCGCGACGCCGTGACCTTCGGCCGGCCAGCAGCCGGCTAAGCGTTCCGCTAGCCGGAGAGGGCCTGGACGTCCCAGAGGAGCACGCCGGGAACCTGCCGGGCCGGCTCCCCGGTCAACTGGTCGAGGGCATTCCGCAGCTGGTCATAGTGCGGGGCGTCCGGGCTGAGCACCACGATGGCGGTACGCCAGTACCTCAGGTCCGCGCGGAAGGCGGCCCGCTGCGCGCCGGTGATCTGGCGGTTCCCGCCGTAGGACCCGATGGACGCGAGCAGGTCGACGGTCGGCCGGGGCGGGGCGTCATAGTTTCCTTGGCCATGCTCCTGCGGGCCGAGGAAATAACCGCCGACCATCCGGTATCCCTGCCCGGTCGCGTTGTCCCAGTCCATCTCGATGATCTCGCCGTCCCAGCTGACGTCCCCGGACAGCACCGACGCGCCGTCGGGCACGTACTGGCGCCACTGCCCGCTGGTGAAGAACGCGGGCACCGGCACGGCGGGCTTCACCGGCACGGGCGTGGGCGCGACCGGCAGCAGCGCACCGGCCAGCACCAGCATCCCGCCGTACCGCAGCCGGGCATCGGGGGCGCTCGCCACGGCCCGGACCGCCAAGGCGAGCAGGATCGCGATAACCGGGATCAGGGCCAGGCCGAACCGGGTGGGTACCACGTTGTTGAACAGCGGCAGCTTGCCGAGCAGGCTCATCGGGCCGTGATGGAACACGGTCCGGCCGCCGATCTTCACGGTCCGGCCCAGCGACAGCACGGCGAAGACGAGCGCGACGGCGGCTAGCGCGCGGACCGCCACCCGCCGCCACAGCCAGGTCACGATCAGCCCGACCACGATGAGCAGCGGGGCGCCGAAGAACGTGTTCTCCTCCGGCGGACCGCCGTAGGCGCTGTGCGATGCTCCGTGCCGCGCCAGCGACAGCTCGGAGAACGCCGGGAAAGCCCGCAGGTTGGTGCCGTACCCGAGCACGTAGCCGGGCAGGCCCCGATAGCTCTGCGGACCGAAGTACTGGAACCACAGCGGGTACGCCAGGAGCACGCCCGCGGTGAGCAGGGCCGGCCACAGCCCGGCCAGGAACGGCCGCACCCGCGCGCGCACCTCGGCCGGGCGGAAGACCGCGTACGCCGCGACGAAGACCGCGACCGCCACGGCGGCCATCAGCAGCAGTTCCTCGTTGAGGAACGCCTGCCAGGTGACCAGCAGCCCGAGCACCACGCCGTCGCGTGCCGTCCGCAGCGAGATGGCCCGCCAGACGATGAACGGGATCAGGAACTGGACCACCAGGTCCGGATGGCCGTTCGCCTGGCTGACGATGCCCGGTGCAAAACCGGCGAACAGCCCGCCGACCACGGCGGCCGGCCAGTGGCCGACGATGTGGCGGGAGAGCACGTGATACCAGGCCCACGCGGTCGCGGTCAGCCCGCCGGTGAGCAGGATGGTGAAGGCGACGGCCGGCCCGAACAGGACGGTCACCGGCACCAGCGGCACGGTCACGCCGAGCAGCCCGGTGTTGGCCATCAGGTTCACGCCGTTCGGGGCGTTCATCTGGGGGGTGAAGAGCGGGTTCTCGCCGTGCGTGAAGATCCGGGTGGCGTGGGCCAGGGTCCACTCGAAGAAGCGGACGTCGGTACCGCCGTTAGCCAGGGCCAGCGCGCCGGTGTGACGCCACAACCCGCTGGTGACCCAGCAGGCGAGCGCCAGGTACAGCAGCACGGCGACAGGATCCGCCCAGCGAGGCATGAGCCGGGCCGCGGACCGCTCCGGCGCGGTCTGCTGGTCGACGGCCTGCGCGGCGCTCGACGTGGACACCCAGGCGAGCCTATCGCCATGAGCCCCTTTTTGCGCTGCTTCGCCGTCACCGCAGGCCCAGGTTCCCTAGGGTTGGACAGTCACCAAGCGCGTAGCACAGTATTCCGTCTCTCAATTGCCGCACATTGGCCTGCTCTGGAGCCGCAAATGACGCGAATAAACGGAGATCAGCGCGTGCAGTCCGAGGTCCTCGAGGGCCTCGCGACGGCCGTGAACCACCGCCGCTGGTTCGTAGAACTGGCCCTGCCGTTCCTCGGTGATGACCCGATCGAGATCGGCAGCGGCCTAGGCGACTACGCGCTGGAGTGGGCGCCGTACTTCAGCCGCTTCACCGCGACGGAAGCCGATCCCGACCGCCTGGTGGCGCTCAAGGAGCGGCTCAGCGGGCACGAAGCGGTGCATATCCGGCAGATGCTGCTGCCCACCGAGGAGGTGAGCACGCACTCGGGAGCGGTGTCCTACAACGTGCTTGAACACATCGAGGACCACGTCGGGGCGCTGCGGAGCATGGCGCGGCTGGTACGGCCCGGCGGCCGGATCGTGCTGATCGTGCCGGCCTTCCCGTTTGCCATGAGCCCGGTGGACATCGCCACCGGACACGTGCGGCGGTACACGAAGAAGAGCATGCGGACGGCGCTGACCGAGGCCGGGCTGACCATCGAGCGTCTGGAGTACCTCAACGCACTCGGTCTCATCGGCTACTACCTGGCCACCAGCGTGTTCCGGCTGATCCCGAAGGAAGGACCGATGGTGAAGCTCTACGACCGATTCGTCCTGCCGGTCACGCGTGCGGCGGAACGCGTGATCAAGCCGCCCTTCGGCCAGTCGGTGTACGCGGTCGCGCGAGTCCCTGAAACTAAGCCTTAGGACGCCAACCCGGCGATGACCAGGAGATACAGGCCGAACCAGGTCGATACGACGGTAAGCACGACCATCAGCGGGACCAGGACCGCCGTACGCACCGGAGCCAGCAGCCGGGCCACCGGGAGAGCGAGCAGGAACGCGGGCAGGATGAAGCGCGGCTTGGAACTCATCCAGTTGGCACTGGTCGTAAAGGCCATCAGGGCCACCGTGATCGTGTAGGCGTGCAGGTAGATGGGCAGGCGTTCGGTCAGGCTCCAGGCGGTGAGACCCAAGGCCGCGGCGAACGCCAGCACGACCAGCAGCCGGCTCGTGGAGGGCACGTCCAGGAACGTGTGGATGATGGTCCGCACCGTGCTGGTGCCCCAGTCGAACCTCATGTGGGAGAGGTACTTCTCGATCAGGAACCACCCGTTGAGCCGGTGCGTGTCCAGGGCCACGTAAGCCCAGTAACCGAGCAGCCCCAGCGGCGCCAGCAGCAGCGCAGCCACGGGCCGCACCCACAGGCCGATCCGCTGCTGGGCCGGCGGGGCCTGGACCAGGGCGGCCAGCACCGCCACGGCGACCGCCACGACCAGGGCTATCGCCGTGCTGTGCACGGTCCCGGCCAGCAGGGCAAGGGCCCCCGCGGTCAGCCACCTCCGGTCGACGAGCGCGACCAGCGTCCAGACGGCCAGGGCGCAGAACAGGGATTCGGAGTGCACCCGGTCCAGGACGGCCGAGCCGGGCGCAATCGCCCAGATCGCCATCATGAGCAGGCTGATGCGCCGGTCACCGGTCACCTTGAGGCCCAGCGTGACCAGGCCCCACGCCGCCGCCAGCCCGGCCAGCAGCGTCACCGCCAGCCCGGCCAGCCCGTCGCCGACTCCAGGGAGCCAGGTCAGGGACGCGATGGCCGCCGGGTAGCCAGGGAAAAAGGACAGCACCCAGGCGTGCGCCAGCTGGCCAGCGTCATGCTGGTACAGGTAACCGTGACGGGCGATGAACTCATAGGCGCCGCCGTCACCGCCGCCGATCCATTCCTTGAGCGACGGGACTCGATGCCGGAACTTGCCGTGATGCAGCAGGAAATCGGTCAAGGCCAGGCTGAACAGGCGGATGCCGGCGTAGATCACGGCTCCGACCGCGGGCAGCGGCAACCGCGCAGGCGTCCGGATGGACCACCGCCTCGCGGTGGAGTCCGGGTCTAGCGGCTCGCTTGGCTCGGCAACGTCCGTGCCCGTTCCTATCCCTGATGTTGACATTCGTTTCCAGGCCCAGTTGATCAAGGAGTGCGGGATGCGGGATCTGGCGCTACCTATAGAACGCGGCGGGGTCTGACATGGTTGCCGGCAGCGCGTCACCGATGCTAACAGCTGTCCCGGATCGCGGGTTGCGGAATGGCGACCTGTCCGACCGGCGGGACCGGGAACCCCTGCCGCTGTGGCCAGGGCGTCGAGCAGGAGCTGCGGATTATGAGCAGCACGGTCGGCACGATCTCGGCGGATGGCCCGAAGCCCCGCATATCGATACGCAGCTGGCCGCGCGTGGGGTCCATCACCGCCGGTAGGCGGCGACAGTGGCTGCTCGGCCCTTGACCTGCAGCGCGGGCAACAGTTCATAATCGTCCGCCGTTGCGCTTGTGCCGATTGTGGCCGCACTGGCCACAGTAGTTCCGGCCGGACGGGCCGCGTCGCATAGGCGGGCGGCCAGGTTGACCGTGTCACCGACCACGGTGTACTCGACTCGGTCCCGGCTGCCGAGCAACGCCGCGGCGACCTGGCCGGTGCTCAGGCCGATGCCGAGCCCGAACGGCGGCCGCCCCTGCCCAGCCCAGACAGCGTTCAGCGCTTCCTGAGCCGTGTGCATCTGGGCCGCGGCCGCCAGCGCCCGCTCCTGGTGCCCGTCGAGCGCCTCGGGTGCCCCGAAGACGGCCATCACGGCGTCGCCAACGTACTGCATCACAGTGCCGCCCTGGGCCAGCACGGCCTCATTCATCGCCTGCCGGTGCTCGTTGAGCTGCTCGGCCATTTGCGTGGGCGGCGTGGTCTCGGCGAGTGCGGTGTAACCGCGGATGTCGGACATCAGCACGGTCACGGTGAGCAGCTCGGTCGTGGTGAAGGCGTCCGGATCGCGGCTGATCCGCTCAGCCAGGCCGCCCGGCAGCAGCCGCGTCATCCGCCGGTGCGCCGCCTCGGCCTGGTTCAGCTGCTGCGCGGACTGTTCCGCCTGCCGCTGGCCAGCCCGCAGCTCGGCTTGGAGCCGGGCGTTGTCCAGCGCGGTCCCGGCCGCCCGCAGCACCGCCTCGACGAAGTCCGTCTGCCCGGCGAGCTTCGGGTCGACGCCAATCCTGGCCAGCGGAGTCCCGTCCGCCGGGCTGGCCACATACACCACGTGCGCCCCGCCAGGATCATCCGGTGCCGCCGTGCCATCGCCCAGCAGGTACCGATCTTGCCGCGGTGACCATGCCGCCAGCGTCAGGTGCCGGTCACCCAGGGCCCGGCTCAGCGCGTGCCCGACCGCATCGACTGATGCCAGCCGGCCCGGATCCAGCAGCGCCTCGACGGCCAGCGCCCGCTGCACGCGCTGCACCGCCGCCGCGATCAGGAACGACAGGGGGACAGCCAGCAGCGAGAGGTTGGACAAAGCGTCAATCACGCTTGCGATGTTGGTGCTGGTCACCAGGACGATGATCTCGGCGGCGGACAGCGCGGCGAAGGCTGCGGCCGCGATAGCCACTGGCGCCAGCTCGCGACGTCCGGGCTTGGCCGCCCGGACGATGCGCGCCACCATCAGGCCGATCAGCACGATCAACAGAAACACCTGGATGCCCTGGCTGAGGTTATAAAGCCAGTACGAGAGATCCGGAACTCCTACGATCGTCGGCCACCAGATCGGGGCGGTGTATCCCTGCTGGTGCCGATCCCAGGTCACACACCACGCGAGCACGAGCAACGGGACAAGGACCCAGGCGAGCTGGACCACCCGCAGCTGCACCCGGGTCTGCAGCCGGGCCCGCGGCCAGCGCAACAGCAGCACGCCCAGCACGATGCCAATAACTGGATACTCCATCGTGTAGATGAAGACCCACGGTCCCCAGGTGAGGTTCCGCAACGAGGTTGCGCCGAACAGCACCGCCAGTACCGCCATCAGCGTCCCGTTGCCTCGCTGCGCCGGGCGCCCCAGAGCCACCCAGCTCCCCACCACCAGGGAGAAAAGCGCCAGCTGCTCCGTCGCCTCGCCGAGGTTAGTGAACGGATTCGTCCAGGACGGGACCCACAAGGACGCGATGGCGATCGCCCCGCATAGCGCCGCCCACCACGGCCGTCCGCGCAGAAGGCGCTGCGATACCACGGCGGGCCAAGTCACGGCCTACACCAGACCCGAGCTCAGGGCCAGACGAGTCAGATCGGCACGGCGGCGGTAGCCGGTCTTGTCCCGGACCCGGTCCAGGTGAGAGCGGACCGTGCTCACGCTAATGAACAGCTGGGCCGCGATCTGGACGTCGGTCCGGCCCAGGCCCACCAGGGCGACCAGCTCCCGCTCCCGGGCGCTGAGCCGGTCCAGGCCCGGCTTCTCCTCGGGCAGCGGCGAGTCCGCGGCCACCAGCATCAAGGCGTACTCGGTCACCGTGGGCAGGCCCATCTCGGCGCCGCGGGCCTCGGCTGCGGCCGCCCGGTCCAGCCCTAGTGGCTGCAGGGCAGCCCGCAGCAGCTCGGCCCGGCGGCGCGCGGACGGCGGCCAGTCTACGCGCCCCTCATGCCGGGAGAGCGCGGTACACGCGCTCCAGACGGTCACGGCCTCGGCGTGACGCCCGGTCACGGCGCACAGGTATCCGCAGCCGTCCAGGGCGCCGAGGACCTCGGACCGGCCGCCGGCCCGCCAGGCGATCTGGAGTGCTTCCCGCAGACGTCCCGGGGCGTCCTCCATCCGGCCGCTCCGCATGTCCAAGACGGCCATCTGGGTCAGCAGGCGGGTCAGGCTCCACAGGTCGCCCACCTCACGGGACCGGGCCAGCCCCGCGGCGCAGATTCGCTCGGCGGCGCCCAGATCTCCGATCTCAGTCAGCACCATCGTCAAGATGTTGCTGCCCGCCCGGGCGATGGAACCAGGGATTTCGGCCGGGATCTGCTCGGCCTGCCGGGCCAGCCGCGCGGCGTCCTCGATATCACCGGCGGCGTAGACGGCGATGCTAAGGTTCACCAGAGCCCTGGCTTCGGCCGCCGGATCGCCAAGCTTGCGGGCCAGCGCCAGCGAGCGGCGGCCATCGCCGACCGCTTCGGCGGCCCGGCTCAAGTAGGTCAGCGCCAGCGACCGGCCGGCCAAGCCGGCGGCCAGCGCCGGGCCCCGGCCGGCATCGCGGAGAGCGGTGAAGTAGCCCAGCGCGCCAGCCAGGTCCGCCGATAGCAGCGCCGTATAGCCGAGCCAGAACTGCGCGGCGCACCACGCGTCACTGCCTGCCGTGGCCAGGCCTGCGGCCCGGCGCAGCAGCAGATATTCACCGGCCAGCCGCCCGCGCAGGAACCACCACGGCGCCAGCGCCACCGCCAGCCGCAGCCCGGCCACGTAATCATGCTCCATGGCCCAGGCCAGCGCCTGCTGCATGATGGCATCCTCGGCGTCCAGCCGCCGCGCAGCCGGCGCCTCAGCGACGCCGGTTTCTAGTCCCGCCGCAGCCTGTTCGGCCACCCGCAGCGCATATCCGGCCAGGGCCGCGGCCGCCGCCTGCTGATCACCCGACGCGGCCAGCAGACCGGTCCCGTAGGCGCGTAGCGTCTCCAGCATCACATACCTGGACTCGCCATCCGGACCGACCCGCGGCGGGACAACCAGCGAGCAGTCCACCAACCGCAGCAGCGCCGCGCTGGCGCCTTCCCCCGCCACGGCCTCCGCCGCCTCGAGCGTAAACGGCTCGGGAAACAGCGACACCAGGCGGAACACCTGCTGCTCTCGCTGGTCAAGCAGCCGGTAGCTCCACTCCACGGTGGCCGCCAGCGACTGCTGCCGGGAAGGTGCCAGCCGGTCAGCGCCGACCAGCAGCCTGAACCGGTCAGCGATGCGGTCCAGCAGCCCGGTCACGCCCAAGGCCTCCACCTGCGCCGCCGCCAGCTCGATCGCCAGCGGCATCCCGTCCAGCCGACGTACCAAGCGCGCCACTACGGGCCGGGTCTCACCGTCGAGCTCGAAACGGGTATCGGCCTGCCGAGCCCGGTTTACGAACAGTGCCACCGCCTCACAACCGGCGACGGCCGCGTCATCAGGCCCGGGCAGAGCCAGCGGCGTGAGCCGGTACCGCGCCTCCCCGGCCACCCGCAGCGGCTCCTGGCTCGTCACCAGCAGCCGCACGTCGTCACAGGCGGCCAGCAGCCCGGCACACAGCTCCGCGGCCGGCCCAGCCACCTGCTCGCAGTTGTCGAGCACCAGCAGCGACTGCTGCCGGCTCAGCACCCGCGCCAGCGCATCGGCCGTAGGCACGCCAGCCTGCTCCCGTATGCCCAATGCGGCAGCAACCACGGCCGCGACCTGCCCCGGCGCCGGATCTGGCACTGCGGCCAGCTCGACCAGCCATATCCCGTCGGCAAACCGGCTCGCCACCATCCGGGCCACCTCGCAGGCCAGCCGGGTCTTGCCTATCCCGCCCGGCCCGGTCACGGTCACCAGCCGGTGCTCACCCAACAGCGCGGCAACCTCGGCAACCTCGACATCCCGGCCCACGAAACTGGTCAGGGCAGTGGTGAATCCGTGCATGCCTGCGATAGCCGCCATCGCAGCACCCACCCCCACCCTGGAACGTGCCATGCGGCTCACCGCTGGTGAGCCCGGACCCACGAGTCCTGTATTTCACCGTAATGCGTCGTGTAGGCAATTCTGCCCAGCCTGGCACAACAGGTAAAGAGGGGCAGTCTGGCCCCTGCCCGCCAGCGGGCCCGGCCGGGCAGCCTAGGAGATGGCACGGCCAGCGCGATGACCACCCCGCTGTCCACCTACCCGACGTCAGAGTGCTATTCGAGCGGCACCGTGATAGCCGACAGGCCGACTGTCAACAGCAACGGCCAGTACGTCGTCTTCACGCCCGCGTTTTACGTCTGGAATGGCGCCACGTGGACGGTCGCCGGCGTAGGGCCGATCCAGGCCGGCTACGAGCCGTACGAAGGGGACTTCGGCACCTGGCTGGCCGTCAGCCCTGTCACCTTCTACGGACAGCCGCACCACTATTACGAAGTCGTCGACGACATCTCGACCAACGCGGGAACCATCAAGTACACCACCCAGCCCATGGTGGGCCATGTCGGGTCCAACTCCTCCTGCTACACCGGCTGAGCATTACAGCTGAAGATCCGCTCCCGCGTAGGGGGTGCCGGGGGGATCTTCGGCTGTTGACGAGGCTCGCTGGGCAGGGATCGCCAGTTCATCGGGGAGATCTGAGTCGCCCGGAGTGCCTACGCATTACGAGAGTTCTTCTGCGTTGCTCGCAGGTCCATAGCTCGCGCTAGCTTTTATGTTCGCAGGGTGCTGCTGTTGCTTCTCCCGGGTCCGTTCCTCACTTGGCTACCCAGTCGCTTGTGCGTTCCTGTCAACCCGCAGGCGGGGACGCGGCGTGTTCCCTATAGGGAGGAACCGAGCGGAATGGAGCGCAGTGGCCGACATCGACGAGCGGTTCGCCGCCTACGTGCGTGACCGCGGTGAGCATCACTTGCGTTTGGCGGTGCTGCTCACCGGTGACTGGCACGCGGCCGAGGACCTGGTCCAGGCGAGCCTGGTCAAGCTCTACCGGGCCTGGCCGAAGCTGCGAGTGGACGACGACCCGGACGCCTACCTGCGGCGGATTATGGTGAACACGCACCGGTCGTGGTGGCGCGCCCGGTGGCGTCGCGAGACGCCAGCCAGCGAACTGCCCGAGATCGTGATCGCGGACTTCGCCGACGGGCAGGCGCTCGCCGCGCAGGTGCGCCAGGCGCTGCAGGCGCTGCCGCGGCAGCAATGTGCCGTGCTGGTGCTGCGGTACTACGCCGACCTGCCCGAAGCCGAGGTCGCGGACCTGCTCGGCTGCTCACCCGGAACAGTCAAGACCCATGCCCACCGCGGCTTGCGAGCGCTGCGTGAGAATCTCGGAGAGAACCACTATGAACGACACGGAAACTGAGGCGCGCCGCCTGTTCGCGGCGGCTACCGAGGACATACCGCCGGACATCGACCTGCTCGGCGGGTTCGCCGCGGCGCGGCGGCAGGGCCGGTCACGACGGACCCGCAGGGGCGCCGTGCTCTCGGCCGGGATCGCAGCGGCAGCGGTCGCAGTGAGCGCGATTGCGCTGACTGCGGGTTCCGCTCCGCCCGCTCTCGCCACCGTCACCAGCGCGCTGACCCGCACACTGTCGCAGAGCTATCACCTCAGCTCGCAAGAAAGCTCCTACTACCTCGTGAATGGCCAGGTCAGATATCCTGATCACTACGTGTGCGCCACTGAGGCCGACCCGGTGCGGCAGCGGCTAGCGAGGTCCTGCTCGAACGGCGTCGTCACCCGCGAGGTGGGCGGCTATACCTACACCCGCCTTGGGATCACAGATCGCCACCCTAACGGTAAACCCTGGCTGCGAATGCGGTCCGTATCCATCGCTGACTTGCCCAAGGCTGGTTTTATGAATGAATACATCCTTGGCACACCGCAGCAGATGCTGGCCGAGATTAAGGAGGAGGCCACTGTTACCGTGGCCGGACCCGCGTCGGGGCCCGGGTGGACCGGCACGCGGTACGCGTTCAGCGACCCAAAGCTGGGACTCAGCGGTACGGTGACCGTGGACCAGCAAGGACGAGCGCGGGCACTCGCCCAGACAATCCGGACCCCCAACGCTGTCCACCCGTTCGTGCTAACACAGGTCATGACGTTCAGCGACTTCGGGGCGCCGGTGACGGTGACTCCCCCGCCAGCAGATCAGATATTCTCCGTGCCGTGATGAGCTGCTGATGAGCACGGCCGCTCTCCTAAGCGGCCGTGCTTCACGTCGGCCAGGCCGATGCGAAGCGGCCCGCTGCGAGCCGCATGGCCATACGCCACGCCCCGCATCGGGCACCTGCCGGTTCAGGCCGTCCGGCCGTCTACGATCACCAAGCTCTACCGGGACCTGCTGACCAGCGGAGGCCGGGACAGTCAACCCCTTGCCATGGCGACGGTGATCCATCTGCATGCGGTGCTCAGCAAGGCGTTCCGCGATCGACCCGCTGCGCGATGGAGGCGGTAGTTGTGCAGCCGACGGGCCGGTGGCTGGTGCATCCGGGACCTGAGTGGCATGCCGGCAGTACGTGGGGCTAAGTTCTCAGCGGTGCGGCACCGTCGAACGATCGCTCGTTTTCTGGCCTGGCGTGTCCCAATGCATGGCGCCCCAGAACGTTCCCGCAGTGCCCGGGAAGGCGACCTGGTCAAAGTGCAGCGTGATCCTGGGATCAGGCGGAAGTGCCAGCCTGCGGCGCAGCCGTGGACTCTCGGCCGGACTGACATCGAGCCGGTAGCCGACGACTATGCGGATTTGCGGATCCACATGACGAAGATGCTCCAGTGACACCGGCACTTCGGGAAGCTCCGCGATCCTGAGGAGCTCGTCGTCCGATGCCAGTTCCGCTATCGCGCGGATGTCCTCGCGGAACTTCGGCGTCAGCCGGATCGTGGTTTCATAGACGCCACCGGTCCGCTGAAGTATGTCTCCAAGCACAACACCAGGTTCAGCCCGCATGGCCTGCTCGATTTCGGCGGACCGGTATCTGCTCGGGCGCCGCGTGATCGCCGCCTGGTAGTTCTTCATCATCGGATGGTCAGGCCTCAGGACCTCCGCGTACGTTCTGAAGATCGCCATCTGGCATCACCTGGATTGCTTTCCTCACCTGAAGTGACAGGCGCGGCGCGACTGCAACCTGCGCCTGCGGCCGTATCCAGTCTGTCACGCGCCTGGCGGACCTCAAGACCATGCTCCCCATCGTTGCTCGGCCACGCCAAACATGAGAGCCAGGGCCTCGACGTCGCCGCCGCCCACTGCGGCGCGTGTAGGCCCACAGGGGACTGCCGAGGCCGGTGCCGCACTGAGGTGAACTGCGGCCCAAATTGCAACCCGGGATGCCAGCTCTATCAGCTAGTCGGCGCTGCCCTTGCCCTGTGCTTCGAACCGTTGATACCGGCGGGCCGTCTCATCCTGCGGCACGTTGCCCATCGCGACCTGCTGCTCGGCCAGGTGCGCGCCGCGGACGATCAGGTAGGCGAAGACGCCGATGAACGGTATCACAATCACCAGGACCAGCCATCCCACCTTCGCCCCGGCACTGAGGTCACGGCTCCGGAGGATGCTCAAGATGGTCCACACGACCATTACGATCAGCACGATCCAGACGAACAGCTCCAGCATCGTCAAGAACAGGTCCCACAATGGGTAGTTCATCGGTCCACTCACCTCGGTCCAGACACCCGGACGCGGGCGCCCACACGGGCGCCCACACGCCCAGTCTGAGCGGGGCATTTCCCCGCCGCCTCACCCGTCTAGGATGATTGGTCTCCAGTTGCCAGTGCGCCGCTGCGTCGCGACCGCTGCGCTCGACCGGATCGCTGCCTGAAGAGGTAGGTAACGGGCTCGGGGCACCTCGGGGGCACGCCGTTACCCGTGTCCGCCTGCACCTTGCAGGGGATGGCCCGCGCGCGGTCCGGGCAGGCTCCCGCCTGGCCCTTGGTCTCTGGCCGGAGTGTCCGTAGAGCTCTCCGGGGTCCAGCCTGACTTCGCGCGCAGGTTCACCAGGCACTTTTCACCTGTGCACGTTGCCCGGCGGTCACACTCACGCTTGCGGCGGGAGGGGCGGGCAGGGACACCGGCGGGCCACCCCCGAACCTGAGCCAAGCCACGGCTCTTCCCCTACGGGCGGCTTCGGGAGAAGGACACCTGCGCTTCTACATGATCCGGCATTAGGTGCCCAGCCTGAACTTTTCCCACGCGCGACCTGCGTGTTATCGTCTAGTGATAATTGCGACAGTGCTCCATACCCGGTGGCGGGTCGTTCACCGGCATGCCGACTTCTTGCAGCCACGGCAGGAATCTCGCTGACTTCCGTTCCCGCGAGCGTGACCGGCCGGAGCAGCGGCACCTGGCTGGCCCGCTTCTTGCGCCTGGACCCGGTCCACCGGCTCCGGTTGCGCCTGGGGCACCGGCTGACCGTGTTCCCGCTCGGCGACCCCGCCCCGCAGGCGGCACCGGTGTCCTGATGCTCTCCTCGTGCCGCGGACGGCGAGAAAATGAACCCATGGCTGTCACCGAGACATCGGCCAGCTGGCGGCCTGTTGCGGGCGTGTCAGAGCTTCTCCAGCCGGTCGATGAGGCTGGCCAGCGTTCGGCGCGGGATCCGGCGCTTGCTGGTCGCGCCCTCGGGCGGGCTGGTCGGGTCGATCCAGCGCCACAGGTCGGCGTCCCGGGGGCCGGGGCACAGCAGCTTGTGGGCTGCTTCCGGGTCCTGGTACAGGTTGACGTCGTGGTGTTCGGACAGCCGGGCGGCCAGCAGGTGTTCCAGCACCGGCCGTAGCTCA
Source organism: uncultured Actinomycetes bacterium (assembly GCA_963767565.1). Classification (GTDB taxonomy): domain Bacteria; phylum Actinomycetota; class Actinomycetes; order Streptosporangiales; family Streptosporangiaceae; genus Palsa-504. Next base: position 171,602 of record CAVYEG010000003.1, read on the forward strand.
GTGTCGTAGCGGGCCTGGGTGGTCAGCGCTGTTTGCACGACGAACAGGCGATGCGCGTAACCGGTCAGCGGCCGCCGGTTGTCCTGCGCCTTCTTCACAGTGTCTTGTTTGAGCCGGGGCAGCAGGCCGCGCAACAGGACCATCACGGCCGCCGTGGTCGCGGCGGTCACCACGGTCAGGCCAGCCCAGCCGGCCAGGGCATAGGCGGCCAGGGCGGTCGCTGTGACGACCACGACGGCGGCGAGGACCTCCGGCGCGGTCCCGCGCCAGGCGCTGACTGTGCCGCTGGTTTCGGGGTTCTCCTCCTGCGGCCTGGTCACGGGGCCGCCTCCGCCTCGGCCGGCTCGGCCAGCGCCGCGGCGAGCTCCTCGAGGGCATCCCGGGCCGCGTCGCGCTGCCCGCGACCCAGCGGGTGGCTGGAGAACCTGGCCTCGTAAAACAGCGCGGTAAGCCGCGCGGACGCGCTCCCGCGCACCAGGCCGCTCCGGGTTGCCCGGGCCAGCAGCTCATCGGGGGTATCGGCTACCTTCTGGTCCGCGCCGCGCTCGGCCAGGCTTTTCTCCATGGCCACGTAGCAGGCAATAATCGCCGCCCGCGCGTCGTCGACGGTGTGAAGTGCCGCCCGGCCCGATCCGACCGCCTCCCGCAGATCCTCCGGGTCCTCCGGGTCCTCGGAGTCGTCGGCGGCGAAGTCACCGGTCCTGCTCTCGGACCGCAGCCGGGCCCGCCGTGACCACCAGATGCTGAGCAGCACCGCAGCCACGAGCACCGCGATGAGCAAGCCGTACAAGATGGCTGGCAGCGGAAGGCGGAAGGCGAAAGAATGATTCCGCATCGGCTTCACATGGTGCCTGGGGGGGCAACACTGCGAGGGCACGTAGGCGTTGGCGTGCCTGTAGTGCCCGGGGTCCAGGTTATCGGTGACCACCGCCACGGCTATGATGCCCGCCCCGAGCAGGCATATCAGAATGCCGCGGAGCTTGGCCGGCACAGCGTCCGGACGCGCGCCGCCGAACCGGGCCGCCCGCGAGAACCTGGCCCGGCGCCGGATCATCCATACGATCACGACCCCGAGGACTACCTCGAGCGCCAGCCCGACAATCAGGCTGTCGGACCGCAGCGGCCCGTTCCACCGCGGCGCGGCCACCGCGCCACGCAGCCCCAGCAGCCCGACCAGGATCAGCAGCACCACAGGCAAGACCAGCGCCCAGGGCCGAGGCGGCCCAGGCCCCGGCCTCCCCCTCCGCTCCGTGGTCCGCGGTGCCGTCGTACCTGGCTGGCGGCTGGTCATTGCCTCGCGTTCCCAGGCGAGCTGCTGATCCGACGCTCATCCTGTCCAGGTGGCAGCCGCAGGCTTGGCATCCCGGCGGACAAGACGTCGTAGCCGTACGCGCCGATCGGTAGCCGGGGGCTCTGGACGCGGCGGGAAACCCTGCCGCGAGCCATGGTGCAGCGCATCAGCAGCCTCCGCCTGCCCGGAAACGTTCCGCTTCCGGACACTGTAACTACCAGCCTCGGTACCGTCCAGGAACCCGTGCCTGGAAGGAACACCTCGCCAGGACGGCCTGATCCCTTAGCGCTCCATCTCACAGGAGGTTTCTACCCGCCGGTCAGCTTCCTGCTCGGCCTGGCTTCCCGCTCGATCCGAGCGGCACGCTGCCTGCTCGCGTCGAGTCCTACCCGTTGCACGTCGACGCGGTGCGCTGCATCGTCCGCGCGGGCCTGCAGCTCATCCAGCCGGTTGGTGCGCCCGCGCGCATCGCCTTCGGGTTCATCGTGCTCACCATGAGCGCGCGGTGGGCGGTGTGCACCGGCGGGTCGACTTCGAGGATGAGGCTTGGTTTGCGCCAGCCGTACTCGTCGGTGAGCAGGTTAGCCAGCCCGACCCCCGAGGCGGAGGAGAAGCGTTTGGGGTCGCGCAGCACGGCGTGCGCGTGCCGGTAGCCGGCCACGGCCCATATGCCGTAGGGGGTGAGGTACACCGCCGGGCCGGCGTCGCGGAGTACGTCGAGGGCGGGGGAACGGGTCGGTTAGGAACTCGCCGCTGAATGGGTCGAGCTCCGAGGCCGGCCCCTCGGTGCGGGTCTCCAGTACAGCGCTCATCAGATCGCTCCTGTCTCCTCCGTCTGGCTGGGCGTGCCGGCGACGGGGACGCCGGCGCACCACACCCCCGCGATGTTTCGGACCGCGCTGATGTCCCGCAAGGGGTCACCGTCGATGAGCACGAGGTCGGCCCGCTTGCCCGCGGCGACGACCCCCCGGTCCGACAGCCCGAACTGCTGTGCCGCGAGAACCGTCGCCGCGCGCACCGCATCGACAGCCGGCAGGCCCGCGTCGACGAGCAGTTCTAGTTCGTGGTGCAGGCTGGTGCCGTACGGCGGGGATGCGGGGGCGGACGGGGCCTGGTTGGCGTCGGTCCCGGCGAGGATCGTGATGCCCGCCCGGTACCACTGCCCGACGGTGGCCCGGGCGACATCGTAGGAGACGGGCGCGATGCCGCCCAGCCTGGAGACGATCGCCTCCATCATCGTCAAGGTGGGCACGACGACCTGCCCGGAGGTGCGCGCCTGCTGTATGGCGCTTTCCTCCAGTTGCCGGTCGATGGGCGCGTGGGTGAGCACGTCGACGCCGGCTGCCTGCGCGAGCAGCACGGCGTCAGCCGCGGCGGCGTGGGCGATCGTGCGCAGGCGCTGCGCATGTGCGGCTTCGACGAGCGCCCTGACCGTGGGCTCGTCGAAGCCGGGAAGGTCGATGATGATCTTGATGTAGTCCACGCCCTCGGCGACGCGCTGGGCAACGTAGGCCTTCGCCTCGTCGGGGCCGGCGACCAGGCCCTGCGAGCGTCCCATCCGCTTGGCGTGCGCGCTGGCCGGGTGGGTGGCCCCGGTGCCACCCGAGCGCACGTCGGTGACACCGCGCCGGCCGCGCAGCGATGCCACAAGCTCGGGTGGCCAGGTTCCCATGTCGAGCCCGGTCGTGACGCCGTGGCGGGCCAGCGCGACCAGTGTCGCGTCGTCGGTGAGATGGATGTGGCAGTCGATCAGGCCGGGTAGCAGGACACCGCCGGCACCGTCCCACGTCCGGGCGCCCGCCTGGTCGCCGCCGATGCGGTCGCCGTCAATGACGACCGTCGCCGGTTCTCCCAGCCGCGCGCCGTTGAACACCCGCACGTTCGTCAGTGCGATCTTGTCCATGTCGCCTCAGCTCCTGGCCGGCCGCAGAGCATGGCCATTGTCGTGTCGAGGAATTCGGTCTCGTCTTGCTGATCGGGTGCGGGCTCCGGCCAGACGGCCGAGACCACCTGGTCGGGCCGGACGACGAGCAGTTCCGTGCCAAGGCGGCGCATGTGCGGCTGCTCGAGCTGCCTCACGGTGGCCGGCAGGCCCGCGGCTTCGGCAGCGCGAGCCGCCCGTGCCCCCAGCCCGCCATCGGCCGTCAGGATCAGGTGCCTACCGGTGACCAGGTCCAGCGTGGAGACCTGGGGAGACACCCAAAAGTGGGGCAGGCGGCGGCCGGAAACCACGCAATTCGCCCCGGGTGCCGGCGCGGACGGCGACGCCTGCAGCACCGGGGAGTCCTCGTAGCGGTGGCCAAGCACCAGGTCAGTGCTGAAGTATTCGGCCCGCTTAGTTTCCGTGATCCGCCGGGCCGCGGCTGACCGGGCCCGGTCGCCTTCCGGACCGGGCCGGTCGAGGCCGTCGTCGAGCAGCTCCGGCGCCAGGGTGGCCATGTTCGAGGTCGCCTCGTCGATCACCCGCCGGTGCAGCGGCCTGCGTTCGGCCTCGTAGGAGTCCAGCAGCCGCGGCGTCCCCCATCCGGCCAGGCAGGCGGCGAGCTTCCAGCCCAGATCGACCGCGTCACCGATCCCGGTGTTCAGGCCGTGGCCGCCGAACGGAGGGTTGAGGTGCGCGGCGTCACCGATGAGGAACACCCGCCCGCTCCGGCACCGGTCCACCAGTTCCATCCGCGCCGTCCACGGGTCGGTACTGACGACCTCGACCGGAAGGTCGCGGCCGAGAGCCCCGCTGATCAGCCGGCCGGGGTCGAAATCGGCCGAGCGGCCGTCGGCGCCGAAGGCGATCAGCCACCACAGACCGTCCCGGTCGATCGGGCCCATCATCCCGGGGGTCTGCCGGTTGAGCAGCCAGGTCTGTACGGCGGGCGGATGCGGCGCGGCGGTGACAAGCTCCTGGCTGCGGAACACCACGCCGGTGTTGGGCCGCAGCGCCGTTGACCCGACGTACCGGGCGCCGATCTGCTCGCGGACGACGCTGCGCGCCCCGTCGGCCCCGACCACGTACTCGGCCGTGACCGGCACCGCGTTCCCGGCCGGGTCGGACAAGGTGGCGTGGACCGGACCGGGCCCGGCCGCGTCGAGGGCCTGCAGCCGCCAGCCCAGCCGCAGGTCCGCCGCCGGCAGCTCGGTGACGACCTCGCGCAGCACCTCTTCGAGCACGTACTGCGGCATCTGCTGCCCGCGCTCGGGAGAGTCACCGTCGTCCGCCAGGCCGAGCACCCCGGTGAACCGGGTGATCTCCGCGCCCAGGAAGCTGGTGCAGAAGGAGACATCCTGCGACCAGCAGACCGGCAGCGGCGCCGCGGCGCGCAACCGTTCGGCCAGGCCCCATCGCCGGGCATGCTCCATGGTGCGGGCGTTCAGCGTCTTGGCCCGCGGCCGCAGCCGGGTCGGCTGCGGCCGCGGCTCGACCACCAGGCACTCAACCCCGCGCAGGCCCAGCTCGACAGCCAGCGCAAGACCGACCGGGCCTGCGCCGGCGATCAGCACCGGCGTATCGCGAATACCCGACGGCAATGTCATGCGACCGGGGCGACCTGACCACGCAATGCCATGCACGACTGGGCGAACCCCAACTGCATCAGATCCAGGGCAGCACCCATCAGGTGATGATCGATCGAATGGCCGGTGAAGGGCAGCACCGTCGCGGACGCCGGAGTGGTAAAGCGGCTCTGATAGTCGGCCAGCGCCGCCGCCGAGGAATCCCACAGCGCATCATGGGCCGCGAGAACCGTCTGCACCGGCACCTTTACCGCCGCCGCGACGGCGCTGAGCCGCTCCCGGGCCCAGACCGGAGCGAGCACCAGCTCGACGAACGGCGTGGGCGCGTAGGAATCGTGCGCCGCGTTCCGGCTGGCGTCGGTGAAGGAACCCGCAGGACCGAACATCACCCCGTCGCGTTCGGCTACCGGAAGATCGACCACGCCCGACAGCGGAAGGTTGCCGAGCGCCTCGGCCGCGCCCCCGGCAGGGATCCGCGCGCCGTTACCGCTGGTGGCCACGCCGAGCAGCGGCCATCGCGGGTGCCGGGCGGCGATCTCGAGGCTGATCATGCCCCCGATCGAGTGACCGACCAGCACGACGCCCGGCGCCGGCCACAGCTCGAGTGCCTCCGCGATGACGCCATCCAGGATCTCGGCCTGCCGGGCGAAGGTGTTTTCCTCCTCCGGGAGCAAGGTGCTCATCCCGTATCCCGGCCGGTCGACGGCAAGCACGGCGAACCCGTTACGTCCGGCGATGTCGAGGAAGGATCCCGACGGGCCGCCGGCGACGCCGAAGTACGCGCTGGTATAGGTGCCGCCGTGCAGGGCTACCAGCAGCGGCAGCCCCGGGATCTCGGCGGCTGGGGCGTGGTGGCACACAGCGACCACGCCGCTGTCGCCGTCCAGCAGTCTGCGTTCCATGGGTCCTTCTTCCTGGACGTCAATCGGAGGATCGGCGCGGCCTTGAGATGGGCCAGCGACCCGCCATGCCAGTGCAGCGCGTCCTGGCTATACGTCTTGCTGGGTGCCTCGGGGGCGGTGGGATCAGCGCTGGTGGTATCGGTCAGCCCACGACGGCGTGCTCGCGGCCACGGACAATCGCCTCATAGGCGAGCCTGACGTCCCCGGCCACGGCCTGCGCGGCCGGCGCATCGCGCTCCTCGGCCAGCAGTTGCAGCATCGCGCCTCCGCGCAACTCCGGTGGCACCTGCTCGCCGCGCGCGGCGATGAGTGCGTGGAAGTGCAGGTGGTTCTCCCCGAAGGAGAGCAGGTAGACCGCGGGTGCGCCGGTGACCTGCTCGACGGCGCTGACCAGGTCGTGCGCATGACGGCCGAACGTCGCGGTTTCGGCGTCGTCGAGGCCGGTGAGCTTCTCGGCGTGGCGCCGTGCGCGCAGGAAGAACCAGCCGGGGACCTCGTAGCCGGGGGCCACCTCGGCCGCCCACAGCTCGTCGAGGAAAACCCGCGATGCGGGGTCGGCCTCTTCCATCGAACAGATCAGGCATTCTCTGCCGGGCATGTTCAGTCAGCCGCCCATCAGCACGTCGAGCGGGTTGGGAAGTTCTGATTTGAGCGCCCATGACCGGTCAGAAAGCTCCTCGGCGCTCGCACCCGCCCGGCGGGCCGCCAGCAGTTCCTCGGGGTTGAAGGCGGGGCCGACCGAGTCGGCGGCGTACTCGGCACCGTTCATGTAGGCGGTGGCCTGGTCGGGCTCGGCGAACCGGTCGATCTGCAGCTCCACGAAGTTGCGGTCCGGGTCCTGGTAGTACATCGAGGTGGTGACGCCGTGGGCTATGCAGACGGCGGGAGTGATCCCTTGATCCCGCAGCATCTCGTAGCGCTCGAGCAGCGCGTCGATGCTGTCGAAGGTATAGGCCGAGTGGTGCAGGGCGGCGGTGGTGGCCGTCTTGGCCTGGAACTCGACCGGCGGGTGCAGCAGCGCGACGCGGTGGTGCTCGTCGTCGAAGGTCAGGAAGGTCAAGGTGGCGTCCTCATACACGACGTGGCCGTCGAGGACGGTGCAGTACCAGTCGCGCATCGCCTCGGGCTGGGCGGTCTGGAAGACGTTGTGGGCGAACTTGGGCTTGGACATCTCGGTCTCCTCTGGCTCCCGCGGCGGGCTCAGGCGGCGGTGAAGGTGGTGGTCATCTCTCCGATGACCTCGGCGTGGGTGACCAGTCGGTCGCCCGGGCGGAGCACCACCCTGGGGTCACGGGCCCACCCGATCCCGGCGGGCGTGCCGGTGAAGATCAGGTCACCGGGCAGCAGCGGCAGGACGGCGGACAGCGACTCGATCAGGTGCGGGACGCTGAAGATAAGGTCGTCGGTTCGCCCCTTTTGCATCTGCTGCCCGTTGAGGGTGCAGCCGATCTCGATGTTGCCGGGATCGTCGAACTCGTCGGGGGTGACCACAACTGGCCCGATGGGAGAGAAGCCGGGGAACGACTTGCCCAGTGAGAACTGCGGGGTCGGCCCGCGGAACTGCACGAGCCGTTCGGACAGGTCCTGCCCGAGGGTCAGGCCGGCGACGTGTGCCCACGCGTCCTGACGGGCGATGCGGTGGGCGCGTTCGCCGATCACGACCACCAGCTCGGCCTCGTAGTCGACTGCCTCGGACGGCAGCTCCACCACCGCCGCAGGACCGGTTACCGACGACGCGAACTTGGCGAACACGACCGGGTCGGACTCGGGCACGCCAAGGCCGGCCTCGGCGGCGTGCGCGCGGTAGTTCATGCCAATGGCGAGCACCTGGCGCGGTTCCGGAACCGGCGCGCCCAGCTCGTCCGCGCGGTAGGGGGTTGCCTCGGCAGCCAGGATCGTCTCGGAGTTCGCGGCATACCAGGCGGTGAACGATGCCCACTGCTGGTAGACGGCCTGCGGGTCGGGCGAGAACCTGCCCGCGCTCACCGCTGCGACGTCGATGGCGCCGCGCTGGTGGACCAGCGCGAGGCGGCTTTTGACGACGGCCAGTCGCATGCTGTATCCCCTCATCGGGCTCCGGCGTGCTGTGGGTCACACCGTAATCCTGATATGTGATAACAGTCAAGGCCTGATATTTTTGATATCGTCGCCGAAAAGCCTCGACATGAAGCGGAGCGGACATGACGATCGCGTCGGCCAGTTCCGGATCGGTCCGTCCCATCGAGACCCGGTCAGTGTCGGAGCAGGTGACCAACGAGATCCGCCGCTCGATCCTGGCCGGCGCCCTCCCGCCCGGGCAGAGCCTGTCCTTGCGCCGGCTCGCCGACCAGCTCGACGTCAGCTTCATCCCGGTCCGCGACGCGCTCCGCGTGCTCGAAGCCGAGGGCCTCGTGGTGAATCCCGCGGGGCGCAGCGCGAGCGTGGCCCCGCTCGACCTTGAGGAGTTCCACGCGATCTACCGGGTCCGCCGGATGCTCGAGCCCGACCTCGCCCGCCGCTCGGTGCCGCAGCTTGAACAGGCCGAACTCGACCGGCTCTACCAGGCCGCGGCGGAATTCGGTGGCGCCGAGCGCAGCATGGACGACATCTACGACGACCACCGCGCGTTCCACCTGGCCTTGCTCGCGCCAGCCGCGTCGGCCTGGGATATCCGCATTCTGATGATGAGCGAGCGGGCGAGCGAACGGTACGTGCGGATCGGGTTCGGGCTGCTCGATCCGGACCCCGGTGAGCACGACCGGCGGCGCGACGCGCACCAGCTGCTCGTAGACGAGTTCCGCAAGCGTGACCCGCAGGTCGCCGCCAGAGCCATAGACGAGCACCTGGCCCGCAACGAAGAACTGGCCCACAACGCACTGTCTGGATCTGCGGCTCGGTGACCCTGGTCGAGCGGAGGTGCGAAGGGTTCTGGCTTACTATGGCCACGGACGCCGAGAGCTTGCCGGGGCCGGGCTCAGATGTGACTTCCCGGCACCGACCGGACGGGACGGCACCCGCGATGGAGGTGCTGCCCCGCCTTAAGGGAACTGGTGGATGTCATGTCGACTGTGCAGCATGACGCCGAACAGCCGGGAAGCCACGGTCGGCTTGTCCGCGACAGCGAACCAGTGGATGGCCGCGCCGCCCGATCGCACCGTTCCCGCCGGGCGATCATCGATGCGATGCGCGCACTGCATGCCGAGGGTGACCTCCGCCCGACCGCCCCGCGCGTGGCAGAGCGGGCCGGGGTGTCGCTGCGCACGGTCTGGCAGCAGTTCGCCGACATGGAGACGCTGCTGGTCGAGGCGAATCGCCGCGACGACGAGATCCTCCGATCGCTGATGGAGCACATCGATCCGGACCAGCCGCTGGCCGCGCGGGTGATGTTGTTTACCGGTCAGCGGGCGCGGATCCTGGAGCAGATGACTCCCAGCTGGCGGGCGGCTCGCATTCACGGGCCGTTCTCCGCGGAGCTCGCGCGCAATAAGGCGCGGACACTGGCGATGGCCAGGGCGGACCTAGAGGCGGTTTTCGCGCCAGAGCTGACGGAACTTGCCGGGACGAAGCGCCGGCAGCTGCTCGATGGCCTGCACGCGGTCAGCATCTGGTCGTTCTGGGAGTCGCTGCGTACCGAGCTCAGCCTCGATCCGGGACAGGCCGAGACACTTCTCCGCGCCACCTTCACCGCGCTGCTCGCCGAGGCCGGATTCCCTTAACCGCCGCTGCCGGCCGTGAATCACAGGCCGGCCTGGTGGTCCCGCTCGCGCCGGACCGCCTCACGGACAGCGAGCCAGTTCCTTCGCCTACGCCATTGAATTTGCGCGCATAGTGCAGATACATTGACGTCGACATCCCCGCTCGCGATGCCAGCCAACCAGGATGATGGCGAGGTCAGTATGAGTGTGACAGCGGGAAGTACCGGGACCAGGCCCAATAGTGGCGCATCGTGGCTGTGGCGGCGGCAGCTCGGGGCGTATCCCGACACCAGGCCCCGCCTGCTTTACCTGGCGATTACCGTCCTGGCCACCATCACGCTGTACTACGAGCTGTATGTTGTCGGCTCGGTGTCCACGCTGGTGCTGGCCGACCTGCACATGAGCTTCACGTTCTTCGTGGTGATCCTGGCCGTCGGGAACCTGGTCGGGGCGTTCGGCTCGCTGTTCGCCGGCCTCGCGGACCGGCTGGGCCGGGCCAACCTGGTGGTCGGGGGCCTGCTGGTCACCGGGGTGCTTACCGCCTTCGTTCTTCCGGCCGCGACCAACCGGTGGGCCTTCGGTGTCGAGAGCTTCGCCGTCGGCCTGGTCGAGGGCATCTGCCTGGTCGCCACCCCGGCGCTGATCCGTGACTTCTCCCCCCAGGTGGGGCGGGCCACGGCGATGGGTTTCTGGACCGCGGGCCCGGTCGCGGGCAGTCTGATCGTCGCGGTCGTCGGCAGTGCCACCATCCCGGCCGTCGTCACTGACCCGCGGATCTGGACGCACCAGTACGTGATCTGCGGCATCGCGGGGCTTGTCGTCTGGCTGATCGCCCTGGTCGGGCTGCGGGAGCTGTCCCCTCGGCTGCGCGACCAGCTGATGGTGACGATCCGCGACCGCGCCCTGATCGAGGCGCGGGCCAAGGGACTCGACATCGAGGCGGCGCTGCGCCACCCGTTCCGCCAGCTGCTCAAGGTCGACATCGTCGTCTCCGCGTTCGCCGTGTCGGTCATGCTGCTCGTCTACTACACGGCCGTGGGATTCTCCCTGATCTACCTGACGACCGTGTTCGGTTTCTCGGTCAAGGACGCCAACGGGCTGGGCAACTGGAACTGGGGGTTCAACGTCATCGCGGTGCTGCTCATCGGGGTCATCTCCGACCGGTTCCGGGTGCGCAAGCCGTTCATGGTGGTCGGCGGTATCATCGCCGCGGTCATGACGGTGGTCTACCTGGAGCAGGCCGGGCACCACCCGGGCTACTACACGCTCGCGGTCATGCTGGCGGTGCTGTCGCTCGGGCTGGGCATTGCCTTCACTCCGTGGATGGCGAGCTTCACCGAGACGGTGGAAGCCCGTAACCCGGCGCTTACCGCGACCGGGCTGGCGATCTGGGGCTGGATCCAGCGGGTCGTCGTCTTCGCCTCGTTCCTGATCATCCCGGCTATTGTCAGCTCGGTGACCCCGCTGGTCACCTACGGATCTACGGTGTCGGCGTACTCGGCCCAGTACGGCAGCCAGCTCGCCTTCGCCCAGGCTCACCCGGCCGTCGTGGCTACGGCCGCGAAGGTTCCCCCGACGGTGCTGGCCACCGCATCCAAGCTCGGCCCGCAACTCGCGAACGCACAGAAGTTCGCGCCGGAGCTGGCCGTGATCGAGGCCCACCCGGCCCTGTTCACCAAGCTGGCCGCCGATCCCGCCAGCACTGCCCTGCAGGCGCAGGCCGTGGCCGCCGCTGGCGGCGGGGCCAAGGGTATCGCCGTGCTTACCACGATCGGCGCCAACCGGGCCGCCATCAACGCCGTCATCGCGGTTGGCCCGCAGCTGAAGACCATCGCTCCGTACGCGGCCGACCTGAAGGTCATCGCCCCGTACGGCCCGCAGCTGACGGCCCTGTCGAAGGTGCCGCCGGCGGTCATCGCGTACCTCACCGCCCACGGCGCCGCGGTGCAGAAGGCCGCCGCCCAGACCGCGAGTCAGTGGAAGACCTGGTACTGGGTGTGCTTCGGCGGGATCATCTTCTTCCTGCTCTCCATCCCGCTGCTGCGCGGCCGCTGGAAGACCACGGACGCCAGGCGCGACGAGCAGGAGCACGAAGCCATGGTCGACGCCGAGCTGGCCAAGCTCAGCAGCTGAGGAGAGGACAGGGGAAATGCCGCAGTTCGGCACGAAGCAACTCGACATCAGGGAACAGAACGTAGCGGTGGAGCGGGTCCTTGAGGTCACTGAGAACCCTCGCCACCGGTACCTGCTCCAGTCCTATCTCCGCCACCGGTACCTGGAGTCGGCGGGACGGTATCAGGAGATTTTCGCGCCCGAGATGACCGTCGAGCATCCCTTCTACCGGTTCAGCCTGGTCGGGCAGCCGAGGTTCGCGCTGGACGGCCGCCCTCAGGTGGAGGCGGTCTACCAGCACTGGACGCAGACGGATCAGTGCGTCTTCTACGTCGAGGACGAGTCCGTGGCGGTCGGCGACCATCTGATCGTGGGCCGGGGCATCGGCTACCAGCAGCGGCTGGGCTCAGAGCTCGCGGCGTCCGGCTCCGACGTCGACGCCGGCGCGATGTACCTTGAGCGTTTCCAGATGGTCATGGTCTGGCCGTATGACGACCAGTGCCGCCTGATCGGCGAGGACCTCTGGGAATTCGACGACGCCGAGCATGCTCTCATCAAGCTCGATCCAGCCGACGTGCTGACCGCCAAGCAAGCAGGCGAGCTGCTCGAGCCGCTGATCAAGCCGCTACCGCCCTTCGACGCCAGCTTCCTGCCCGCATGAGCGAGGTCGCCCGGTGAAGGCGATCACCTGCCAGAACTCCAAGCTGGAGCTGGTCGACCTGCAGGACCCGCAGCCCGGCCCCGGCCAGGTCGTCATCAACGTGCTTGGTTGCGGCATCTGCGGGTCCGACCTGCACGTCCGTTACCACGCGGACGCGGAGGCCGACGTGCTGGCGGAGATCGGCTATGACGGCTTCATGCGTTCCGGTCAGCAGGTGGTGCTCGGCCACGAGTTCGTCGGCGAGGTCGCCGGCTACGGGCCAGGGACCCGGAAGAAAATCGCGACCGGGACACCCGTGGTGGCGGTGCCGCTCACCCGGCGCGCAGATGAGCTGCACGCGATAGGTCTGTCCGCGGCGGCACCGGGCGGGTACGCCGAGCAGGTGGTGGTCGAGGAATCGCTCATGTTCGCGCTCCCGGACGGTCTGTCGCCCAAGCTCGCCGTCCTCACCGAACCGTTGGCGGTCGGATGGCACGCGGTCCGCCGCGCGGACGTCAAGAAGAGCGGCGTCGCGATCGTGATCGGCTGCGGCCCCGTCGGCCTAGCCGTCATCTGCATGCTCAAGGCCTGGGGCGCCGGCACGGTCGTGGCGAGCGATTTCTCTCCTGGCCGGCGGCAGCTTGCCGCCGCGTGCGGCGCGGACATCGTGGTGGACCCGGGCGGCGAGTCGCCGTACGAGGCGCCGGGAGACCGCGGTTTCCTGACGAGCCTCCCGGCCGCCATCGAGCTGGCAATGGGAACGATGGAGAGGCTCAGGCCCATGCCGGTGCCATGGCAGCACGTCTGGCGCGTCGGGGAGAGACTGGGCGGGAAGCCGAAACACCCGGTGATCTTCGAGTGCGTTGGCCTTCCGGGCATCCTGGACGGCATCATCGCAAGCGCGCCGCTGCACTCGCGCGTGGTGGTGGCCGGGGTCTGCATGGAACCGGACACCATCCGGCCGGTGATGGCGATCAACAAGGAGATCGACCTGCGGTTTGTCGTGGGCTACACGCCGCTGGAGTTCAGCGACACGCTGCACATGCTCGCCCAGGGCAAGGTGAAGGCGGCGCCGATTGCCACTGGAACCGTCGGGCTGCCCGGCGTCGAGGCCGCCTTCGATACGCTGGCCGACCCGGGAAAGCACGCGAAAATCATCATCGAACCGGCGAGTTCGGCCACCGGGCCCGTAGCCGCATCCTGAGGCGAGCAGGTAGGTGGGCCGGGTTCCTGCCGGTGACGTTCACGCCCAGCGTCAGGCCCCGCGGCGTGCCGCGGGCCGTCGGCACGCACCACGGCACGTTCGGCAAAAATTTCTGACTGAGCCGAACGGACGGTGGTATCACGGTCCGGCGCCGTCCCCCGCCCGGCGGACCTCAGCGCGCTGTGCGGGCTTGCAGAGGCGCCGTGGCCCCAGTCGATCCCGGTGGCGGAACCGCCGATCCGCCGCTGGGCGCCCCGCGTCGGTAGCACAGCCCAACGTTGCTAACCGCCGAGCCACTGGATCTTGACTACAAGCACAAGATCATCGCGCGGCCGGAGACAGGTCGGCGAACTCCCGCTGAGCCGGGCCATCCAGCTCCCACCGGTACACGCGTCAGACACCGAACTGGGTCCGGATCTCCTCCCGGCTCATCCGCTGATCCGCAGGCGGCGGACCCTCATCTCGGTAGGCGTCGATCCGAGCTAGGAACTCCCGCTGCGCTCGGGGGTCACGCCAGGCGTCCGCCTCGAACCACCAGCGCTTGACCGTCTGCACCAGCGGTGTCACGTCCCCTTGCTCGCGGGCCTGTTCGAACGCCGCGTCCAGATCCTCGTCGTACCTTTTGAGGATGCTGGCATCAGCGTTGGCGGCCAGCACGGCCCGGATCGCCGTCGGCGTGCAGGCCGGGCGAGGCAGGACCTGAGATTGCCTGGCATGCGGCGCGGTCATCAGCAGCTCTCCCGTAGGTCGCCGTTTCGCCCAGCATAAGCGCGTCCGCCGACGGATAGCAGCCACATCACGTTCCCGGCGCGCGAGTCTGGCGGCGGCGGCGTCATGTCCGCTGACCCCGTTCGACTTATGCTCTCTAGCTGGGAGCCGCCTATCGGAATCGAACCGATGACCTACGCATTACGAGTGCGTCGCTCTGACCGACTGAGCTAAGGCGGCACGCCACCCGACCGGGCGACCCGACGAGTCTACCGGAACCTGGGGCCGCGCCTGGACCGGCCAGCAGCACGGGGACCGTAATATCCTCAGCGTGAGGCTTCCCGAAGGCGAAGCACGGGCGCGGTTCGCCACCGTGCCCGTGGCGCGCCTGGGGACCGCTGACGCTCAGGGACGGCCGCATGTCGTGGCGGTCACCTTCGCGGTCGAGGGTGACGTCATCTACACGGCCGTGGACCAGAAGCCGAAGTCCGGCACCAACCTGAAGCGGCTGCGGAACGTCCGCGAGAATGCGACGGTCAGCATGCTCGCCGACCGCTACTCCGACGATTGGGAAACGCTGTGGTGGGTCCGCGCCGACGGCAGGGCGGCGATCCTGGCCGACCAGCGGCTGATGGCGGAGCCGCTGAGGCTGCTGGCCAGCCGCTACTGGCAGTACCGGCAGGCCCCGCCGGCGGGGCCGGTGCTGGCGGTGACGGTCGAGCGGTGGTCGGGCTGGGCCGCGGGGCCGGCGGCTTGAGCCTCATCGTCAGGGCGGGGGCCGGGCTGCGGCGGCACTGGCTGGTCGCCGCGCTGCTGGTGCTCGCGGCGGCGCTGCGGGCCGTGGTGCTCGCCGCGGACCACCCGGCGCTGATCTTCCCGGACAGCGTCCGGTACCTGCAGTACGCGCAGAACTTCGCCGACGGGCGGTGGACGGTCGACGGGCTGCGGCAGAGCGGCTATTCCGTGCTGATCGCCCCGGTCATGCTGCTGCATGACATGTGGCTCATCCCGCTGGTCCAGCATGCGGCCGGGCTGGCCACCGCCGTCCTGGTCTACGCGGTGCTGGTCCGCTTCGGCGTCAGGACCTGGCTGGCCGCGGTGGCCACCATCCCGGTGCTGTTCGACCCGCTGCAGCTGATCCTCGAGCAGTACGTGCTGACCGATACCTGGACCGTGTTCCTGGTGGCGGCGGCCCTGGTCATCCTGGTCTGGCCGCGGGGAAGGCCGGGCGAAGGCAGGCTGGGCTGGCGGCCGGCGGCGGCGTGCGGGCTGCTGCTCGGGGTGGCCGTGACGTTCCGGGACGAAGACCTGATCATGATCGTCCCGGCCGTGCTCTACGTGGCCGTGGCCATCCGTCCGGGCCGGCGCCTGGTCAAGCGGCTGGCCGCGCTGGTCGGCTGCTTCCTGATCCCGGTCGCGGCGTACCTCGGCTGGTTTGACGCCTCGCACGGCGCACCCGGGTTCACCAGCTTCGACGGCGCGTTCCTGTACGGCCGGGTGGCCGACTTCGCCTCCTGCACCGGGCTGAACCTGCCCGGCTACGAGAAGCCGCTCTGCCCCACTCAGCCGCCCGCCGAGCGGACCGCGGACTTCTACACCTGGGACCCGCGGTCCCCGCAGTGGACGTTCCGCCCGCCCGCGGGCATGTCCCGGGATGCGGTGGTGCGGGACTTCAGCCTGCGGATCCTGGAACACCAGCCGGCGGCCTACGCCGAGGCGGTGGCCGATGACTTCTGCTACGGCTTCTCGCCGGTCCGGGGCGCCGGTCCCGAGCATTATTCGCCGGCGTACCTGCAGTTCCAGCGGTACATCCGGTACGACCCGCAGGCCGACGCCTCGATCGCCGCCCTCGGCTATAAGCCGCCCGCGGTGCGGCCCGGCCCGGCCGCCTTCCTGACCGGCTACGGGCGCTGGTTCTACGTGCCCGGCCCGGTGTTCGCGGCCGGGCTGGTGCTGGCGCTCACCGGCCTGGCCGTCGCCGCGCGCCGGCGCCGCCGCGGACCAGAGCTGACGCCGGCCCGCGACGCCTGCCTGCTGTTCACCGCGGCCGCGGTGCTGGTGCTGATCCCGCCGGCCGCGTTCGCCACCTTCGACTGGCGCTACCAGCTGCCGCAGCTCACCCTGATCCCGGTGGCCGCGATCCTCGGCGCGGCCGCGATCGGCGGCGGCCGCCTCACTCGGACCGCCACCGCAGGTACAGCTCGACGAACTCGTCCCGCAGCTGCGGAGTCAGGTCTTCCGGCTCCAGGCGCCCGGTCAGCCTGATCGTCTCGCGCATCTGGGCCAGGTACTCGGTGCAGTGCGGGCAGCCGGCCAGGTGCGCCTCGAAGCGGCGCCTGGCCGGCCGGGACAGCCTGCCTTCCAGGTAGTCGGTCACCAGCTCGACGGCCTGCTGGCAGACGAGGTCACGGCGCAGCAGGCGGAGTCTCATCGCACCTCCCCGAGCTCATCCTCGAACAGCTGCCGCAGCCGGCACCGGCCGCGGTGCAGCAGGACCCGCTGGTTGGCTTCGCTTATGGACAGAACGGCGCAGACTTCCTCGCTGCTCATCTCCTCCACGTCGCGCAGCTGGACGACCTCCCGCTGGCGGGCGGGCAGCTCGTCCAGCCAGGCCCGGATCCGGCCTGCCAGCTTGCCCGCCTCCACGCGGCGTTCGGCCGCCTCGATCCAGTGCTCGGGCGGGTCGGCCCAGCTGCCCGAGGCGCCGAACCAGGATGCGGAACAGCCAGCTCTTGAGGGACGAGCGTCCCTCGAACCCGTCCAGGCCGCGCAGCACCGCCAGCCACGTGTCCTGGACGACCTCCTCGGCCACCGCGTAGCTCGGCACGAACGAGGCCGCGAGCCGCAGCATGGCCTCGTGATAGCGCTCCACCAGGGCGACGAAGGCACGCTCGTCTCCTGAACGCAGCCGGAGCAGCAGCTCCCGGTCAGAGGTCAGAAGGCCACGATCCCCTCACCGCCCACCGCGCCGGGCACGGTGACCGACCCGATCGGAGTCAGCGAGCCGCCCGCTCCGACGCCGAACTCGTCCACCATCCCGGCCGCGCCGGCCTGTACGTACAGGAACCGGCCGCCGGCCGCGGCCGACGCGTCCACGGTACCCGGGTCAGTGCCCTGCGCGCCGAGCAGCGTCAGCTGGCCGGACGGGGCCGGCGCGAACTCGCTCTCGGCGGCGCTGCCCGCGTTGCCCGCGAACAGGAACGACCCGGCCGGCGCCACCCAGCAGGTGGCCGATTTCCCGGTGGGCACCGCGTCGATCAGGCTGACCGCCCCGCCGGCCGCCAGCGAGAAGGTGGCCAGCGCGTTCGGGCCTGCCTCGGCGATGACCAGGTGGCCGTAGGGGTCGAAGCTGGTCGCGAACGGCACCGCGCCCGGCTCGGAGTTCACCACGGGCGCGGCGGACAGCCGCCCGCCGGACCGGACGCGGAACACGTCGATATCGTTGCCGTTGGCCTTGGTGGTCACGACGAGCTGGCTGCCGTCCGGGGTGAAGGCGACCTGCCCGGGGGTGTTGGTGAACTGCGGGCTGGCCGTCGGGTCAAGGCCGAGCGCGCGGCCCGAGCCCCGGATCGGGACCAGGAAACTGCCGAGGACCCGGTAACCCTGCAGCCGGCCGCCGCCCAGGGCATTCAGCACGTAGACCAGGTCGCCGCGGACGGCCACGCTGACCGGGAACGACCCGCCGGAACCCACGACCTGACGCAACGCGAGCCGGTCGCCGCTGGTGGCGAAGACCGAGACGGTGTCGCTGCCGGCGTTGACCGCGAACAGCAGCGCGTGCGACGGGTCGTAGCTGAGCGAGCCCTGCGAGGCCAGGTGGTCCACCACGGAGCCGGCCAGGATCCCGCCCAGCCCGCCGGTGGCGTAGCTGCGCGCCTTGGTGAGCACGCCGTCCGCGGCCCGATGGTAGGCGATGACCTGGTTGCCTGCCGTGCTGTCGGTCTGCACGAACACGGCGTGGCTGGCCCCGCCGTAGCCGGACGAAGCCGCCGCGGTGCTGGCGAAGGCGGGCGCGGCGAAAGGCGCGGCGACGGCCGCGGCCAGGCCCGCAGCCGCGACCGCCAGGGCCGGTCCGAGACGCACCGGTATTCTCACGAAGGAACTCCTCGCGCGTAGGGGAATGGGTTGCGGCCCCTTTAGTCCCGCGCGGGCCCAGCGCGTTACACGGCCGTACGCGACCCGGTCACTGCGGGCAGACCGTCCCGCTCTTCGGCACGGTCAGGCTGAACAGGTAGTGGTTGACGGTCGCGTCCACGCAGGCGCTGCCCTCGCCGTAGGCGGTGTGGCCGACGCCGTTCCAGCCGAGCAGCACCCCGGACGACAGGTCGCCGGCCAGCGCCTGGGCCCACCGGTACGGGGTGGCCGGGTCGCGCAGCGTCCCCACCACCAGGATGGGCGGCGCGCCGGAGGCCCGGATCTGCGGCAGCGGGTAGGACGGGACCGGCCAGTAGGCGCAGGACAGGCTGCCCCACACGATGGCCGCGCCGAACAGCGGCGCGTCCTTGGCCGCCGCCGTCGCGGCCGCCTGCCAGGTGGCCAGCGGCCGCGGCCACGGCTTGTCCAGGCAGTCGATGGCGGTGACCGCGTTGGCCAGCGTGCTGTAGGTGCCGTTGGGGTTCCGTTCGTACAGCGCGTTGGCCAGCCCGACGAGCCCGGCCCCGTTGCCGCTGAACGCGTCGGCCAGCGCGTTCTGCAGGATGGGCCAGTACGACCGGCTGTACAGCGCGGCGACCACGCCGTTCAGCAGCATGGCACCGTCGGCGACCTGGCCGTCACCGAGCTGGTTGCGCAGCGGCGCCGCGTTGGCCCGGGTGATCAGGGCCTGCAGTTTCGCCTCGGCGGCCGCGACCGTCCCGCCGTGGCCGAGCGGGCAGTCCGCCGCGGCCAGGCACCACGACGCGAACGCGCCGAACGCCACCTGGAATCCCTCCGCCTGGGCGGTTTCGGCCTGCAGCGCAGGCGTGTCCGGGTCCACGGCGCCGTCCAGGACCAGCGCCCGCACCCGGCGCGGGAACAGCTGCGCGTACCAAGCACCCAGGTACGTTCCGTATGACTTGCCCAGGTAGGTGAGTTTCGGTTCGCCGAGCGCGGCTCGGAGCACGTCCATGTCCCGCGCGGCGCTCGGGGTGCCGACGTAGGGCAGCAGGCCAGCCGAGTTGGCCTGGCAGTCGGCGGTGAACAGCTTGCTCTGCGCGATCACGCTGGCGCGCTGGGCCGCGGTGGACGGTTCATCGTCGGTGGCGAAGAACCGGTCGAGCTGCGGGCCGGTCATGCAGTCCAGGGCGGGCTGGCTGGCGCCGACACCGCGCGGGTCGAAGCCCACGATGTCGAACCGGGCCAGCAGGGCGGCGGGAAACTCGCTGCGGGCGCTCAGCGCGTACTGGACGCCCGAAGCGCCCGGGCCGCCCGGGTTGACGACCAGCTCGCCGATCCGCTGGGACGGGTTGGCCGCGGGCAGCTTGATCACCGGCAGGGTGAAGCGCCGCCAGTCCGGCCGGGCGTAGTCGAACGGGACGACCAGCTGGGCGCACTCGAACCCGCCCTCACACGGCTGCCAGTCCAGCCGCTGGGCGTAGTACCCGGCCAGCGTGGACGGCTGGGGAGCGGGCGCGGCGGCCACCGTCCCGCCGGTGCACCCGCTGACCAGGACGGCCAGCGCGGCCGCAGCGGCGGCCCAGCGGCCCGGCCTCACCGCTCTTCCCGGGCCGCCCTTCCGCGGGGGCTGGCGCGGTTCTTGCCGTGCATCGCCTCATAAGCGTGCCGCGACCCGCACACGCTGGCCTTCGGGCAGGCGCGGGCCTGGCCGTCGGCGGACAGCTTGACCACCACCGTGTCGGAGGGAACGTTGTGGCCGATGACGGTGCCCGGCCCGTCGGGCGAGGTGACGGCGGCGCCGACCGGCGGAGCGTCCTTGCGGAAGTCCTGGTAGAGCGGGTGCTCGTACTTCAGGCAGCACATCAGCCGGCCGCAGGCGCCGGCGATGCGCAGCGGGTTGACCGGCAGGTCCTGGTCCTTGGCCATCCGGACCGACACCGGCTCGAAGTCCTTCAGGAACGTCGCGCAGCACAGGTCCCGGCCGCACGGGCCGATACCGCCCTGCAGCCTGGCCTCGTCCCGCGGGCCGATCTGCCGCAGCTCAACCCGGCCCTTGAGGCGCCCGCCGAGGTCGCGGACCAGGGCCCGGAAGTCCACCCGGTGCGGGGCGCTGAAGTAGACGATGAACACGTTCTCCGACCCGATGTAGTCCACCGCGGTGACCTTCATCGGCAGCTCGTGCTCGCGGATCAGCCGGCGGGCGGCCAGCCGCCCCTCGGCCCGGCGGCGCCGGTTCTGCTCGTCGCGGGCCAGGTCGTCCTGGCCGGCGATGCCCGCGCACACGGGCAGCCCGCCGATGTCCTCGGAGACGAACTGCGGCGCCCACACGCATTCGGCCACCTCAGGGCCGGAATCGGTGGGCACCAGCACCTTGTCGCCGATGACCGGCGTGTACGCCCCCGGATCGAGGTAGTACAGCCGTCCGTACCGCTCGAAGCTCACCGCCATCATCATGCCCACTAGCCCAGAGTACGGTGCCCGGCCGCCGCTGGTCGCTTCCGGGCCTTTCCGGACTTACCGCGCGGGCCGGGGCGGGAGGTTAGCCCTCGACTAGGGACAGGGTCATTTCTTCCACGGCCAGCAAGGGGGCCACGTTCAGGGTCAGGCGCTCGCGGCAGTGCATGATGGCTTGCAGGCGGCGCAGGCTGGACTCGGGGGCGGACAGGGCGGCGACCTTGCGCAGGTCGGCTTCGCGGTCGCCGTTGGCGAGTTCGACGTCGGCGCCGAGCTGGAGCATGAGCACGTCGCGGTAGAAGACGGCCAGGTCGAGCAGGGCGGCGTCCAGGGTGTCGCGCTTGACCCGGGTGGCGCGGGACTTCTGCCGGTCCTCGAGGTCCTTCATGGCGCCGGCCATGCCGCGCATGGCCTTGGCCACGCCCTTGCCCGTGGAGCCCTCGCCGAACGCCCGGCGCAGCGCCTCCCGTTCCGGCTCGTCCAGGTCCTCGGTGACCGCCTTGGCCTCGTCCTCGGCCGTGCGGACCAGCGAGGCGGCCGCGGACAGGGCCGGGCCCAGGGAGACGGCCTGCAGCGGCACGCGCAGCACCTCGGCCCGGCGGCCGGCGGCGGACGAGTCCAGGGCCAGGCGCCGGGCGCGGCCCACGTGTCCCTGCGCCGCGCGGGCCGCGGCCAGCGCGGCGGCGGGCTCGATGCCGTCCCGCGTGACCAGGACCTGAGCCACCGCGGCCGAGGCCGGCACGACCAGCGTGACCACGCGGCAGCGGGACCTGATCGTCGGCACCAGGTCCTCGGCCGACGGCGCGCACAGCAGCCAGACGGTCCGCGGGGCGGGCTCCTCGATCGCCTTGAGCAGCGCGTTGGCGGCCTGCTCGGTGCACCGGTCGGCGTCCTCGAACAGCACCACCTGCCAGCGTCCGCCTGCGGGCGCGCCGGCCGCGCGCAGCACCAGGTCCCTGGTCTGCTTGACGCCGTAGGACAGCCCCTCCGGCCGGACCAGCATGAGGTCGGCGTGCGTGCCGGCCTGCACCTGGTGGCACGACGGGCACGAACCGCAGCCGCCGGACGGGCACAGCAGCGCGGCGGCGAAGGCCCGGGCCGCCACCGACCGGCCCGATCCGGGCGGCCCGGTGAACAGCCAGGCGTGCGTCATCGCGCTGTGCTCCCCCGGGGGGGCGACGGCTTCCTCCCGGGGGGACCCATCCCCCCGGACCCCCCTTGGGAATCCCCCCGGTCCTGGGGTGGAACCTTCCCCCCCGGACCCCCCCGGGCCGGCCAGCAGCGCCGCGGCCGCGGCGGCGGCCCGCTGCAGCTGCGCGACCACCGCGTCCTGCCCGGCCAGCTCGGCGAACGGCGAGCTCACCGGACCTCTTCCTTGATGGCCGGGAGGTCCCCGGTGGAGGCTTCGGCCACCGAGGGCACCGGGTCGGGCAGCAGGCCGCGGATCCGGTCTTCGATGGCGCGGGTGATCTCGTCCTGCGGGCGGTCCGCGTCCAGCACCAGGTACCGCCCGGGCTCGGCCTGGGCCAGCGCCTGGAACCCGGCCCGGACCCGGTGGTGGAACTCGGCCGGCTCGGCCTCCAGCCGGTCGGCCGAACGCGCCCGCCTGGACAGTCCGGCCACCGGGTCCATGTCGAGCAGGATGGTCAGGTCGGGGGTGCGGCCGCCGGTGGCCCAGGCGTTGAACCGGGAGATCTCCTCGACCGGCAGGCTGCGGCCCGCGCCCTGGTAGGCCAGCGAGGAGTCGACGTACCGGTCGGTGATGACGATCGCGCCGCGCGCCAGCGCGGGCGCGATCACGCTGTCGGTGTGCTCGGCCCGGTCGGCGGCGTACATGAGCGCCTCGGCGCGCGGCGACATGCCGCCGTGCGCGGTGTCGAGCAGCAGCGCGCGCAGCCGCATGCCGATCTTGGTGGCGCCCGGCTCGTGCGTGGCCACCACGTCATAGCCGAGCTCGCGCAGCCAGATCGCGACCAGCCGGGCCTGCGTGGTCTTGCCCGAGCCCTCGCCGCCCTCGAACGCGATCAGCAGCCCGGGGGGCGGGCCGGGCGGCGTGTTCCCGTTCAGGTGCGCCGCGTCGACCAGCGGGGACAGCGGCTCGTTGCGCACCGCGGCCAGCAGGTCCTCGCGCAGCGGCACCCCCCGGCGGTCGTCCATCTGCCGGTAGGCCCGCAGGCCGAGACCGAACGCCA
Organism: uncultured Actinomycetes bacterium; assembly: GCA_963767565.1. Classification (GTDB taxonomy): domain Bacteria; phylum Actinomycetota; class Actinomycetes; order Streptosporangiales; family Streptosporangiaceae; genus Palsa-504. Next base: position 194,381 of record CAVYEG010000003.1, read on the forward strand.
CCGCGGCGGCCAGCAAGATGACCACGTTCTGCCCGGCCGAGGCGTAGGTGATGTTGCCGATCTTGACGTTCCCGGTCCGGTTCAGCGAGGCGATCAGCCTGGTCAGGCCGGCCGACAGCAGCGGCACGACGGCGATCACGGCGAACAGGATGACCTGGATGGAGGACTGGAAGAAGGCGAACACCCGGCCGCGGGTGTCGTCGTCCACCTCGAGGCCCACGATGGTGAAACCGGTCGCGTACGCGATCCCGGACAGCGCGCCGAGCAGCAGCACGAACAGCACGACCGCGCCCAGGACCGGCACCAGGCCGATCAGCGCGAGCGGTACCGAGGCGGCCACGATGGTGAGCCCGAACAGCCGCCGGCGGCTGAAGCTGCCGAACAACCTGGTGCCGACCGCCATGCCCAGCGCCATGCCGACGAAGATCGCGGCGAAGACCAGGCCCCAGCCCGCGTTGCCGCCGTGCAGGGTGTAGGTGATGTAGGTGAAGCCCAGGCCGACCACCACGCCGGCCGCGGCGAAGGCGCCCACCATCCCGAGCACCAGGCCGCGTACCACCGGGGTCTCCCCGATGAACCGCCAGCCCGCCCAGATGGACCTGAAGACGGACGGCACGGAGATCTTCCCGCTCGCGTGCCGCTGGGGTATCTCGCGGATGAAGTAGACGGTCAGCGCGGAGACGAAGTACGAGCCGGCGTTGAAGTACAGGGCCAGGTTCACGTTGGACGTGTGCACGTGGAACAGCGGCGTGACCCGGCTGATCCCCTCGCTGACCAGGGCCAGCACGCTGAACAGGCCGGCCGCAAGCGGCGCGGTGCCGTAGGTGGTGAGCAGGCTGAGCTGGTTGGCCCGCTCGAGCTTGTCCTTGGGCACCAGGTTGGGTATGGACGCGGAGGTGGCCGGGCTCCAGAACTGGGTGGCCACGCCGGCCAGGAACTTGGCGACGTAGATCCAGGTCAGGTTCGGGAACAGCGGGATGGACACGAACAGCAGGCCGCGGATCACGTCGCCGACGATCATCGTCATCCGGCGGTCCAGCCGGTCGGCCAGCGCGCCGGCCAGCGGACCGAACAGCAGCGCGGGCAGCAGCGTGGCCAGCCAGACGCCGCTGACGGCCGAGCCCTTGGCGGCCAGGCCGCCCGAGGCCAGCGACGGGGCCAGCGCGGTCAGCGCGACGATGCTCAGCCAGTCGCCCAGGCTGGACAGGGACAGCGCGATCCACAGCCGCCGGAACGGCTTGATCGACAGCACGCCGGGCTCGCGGGCACGCTGACGCCGCGTGGAGCCGCGCCCGGACTGCCCCCGGTCGGCGCCACGCCCGTTACCCGCGGCGCGGAGGTTCACGGCGTAAAGCGTATCGGCACTGCAGGCCGCATAACTGGTTAGTCCTTGATCGTGATTTTAGGCTCTGCCCCTAGGTGCGGCTAGTGGTCACTTCGGTCGGATAAAGATCTTTTCTGGGCCGAACGGGCCGTGGTACTGGCCTTCTTCCGTGTCGTGCTGGCCCGGGCGGTGCCGGCCCGGGTGGTGCTGGCCCGGCGCTTGGCCGCCGGCGGCGCGGCGCGGCGGTCGGCCAGCAGCTCGGCGGCCCGCTGGAGGGTGATCGCGGCCACCTCGTCGCCCTTGCGCAGCGAGGCGTTGGTCTCCCCGTCGGTCACGTAGGGCCCGAACCGGCCGTCCTTGATCACCATCGGCTTGCCGGTAGCCGGGTCCTCGCCGACCTCCCGCAGCGGCGGGGCGGCCGTGCGGGCGCCCCGGCCGCGGGCCTTGGGCTGGGCGAACAGCTCGGTGGCTTGGGCCAGGGTGAAGGTGAACAGCTGGTCCTCGGACTCCAGCGACCGGCTGTCGGTGCCCTTCTTGACGTAGGGGCCGTACCGGCCGTTCTGCACGGTGACGGTCTCGCCGTCCAGCTCGCCCAGGGTCCTGGGCAGGGTCAGCAGCTTGACCGCGTCCTCCAGCGTGACCGAGTCCAGCGCCATCGACTTCAGCAGCGAGGCGGTCCTGGGCTTGGCCGAGGCGGGTGCGTCATCGGGCAGCTGCTCGGTGACGTAGGGGCCGAACCGGCCGGCCTTGGCCACCAGCACGTGGCCGCTGTCCGGGTCGGTGCCCAGCACCTTCTCGCCGCTCGGCTGGCTGAACAGCTCCTCGGCCTTGGAGACGGTCAGCTCGTCCGGGGCGATGTCCTCGGGCACGTTGACCCGCTCCCCGTCGCGCTCCAGGTAGGGCCCGTACCGGCCGACCCGGACCACGATGTCGGTGCCGGCCAGCGGGAACGAGCTCACGTCCCGCGCGTCGATGTCACTGATGTCGCTGACCAGCGACTTCAGGCCCTCATCCCCATTGGCGCCGAAGTAGAACCGGCGCAGCCAGGGCACCCGCTCGGTCTCGCCGCGGGCGATGGCGTCCAGGACGTCTTCCATCTTGGCCGTGAACTCGTAGTCGACCAGCTGGCCGAAGTGCCGCTCGAGCAGCGTGACCACGGCGAAGGCCAGGAACGAGGGCACCAGCGCGGTGCCCTTCTTGAACACGTAGCCGCGGTCCAGGATGGTGCCGATGATGGAGGCGTAGGTCGACGGCCGGCCGATCTCCCGGTCTTCGAGCTCCTTGACCAGCGAGGCCTCGGTGTAGCGGGCCGGCGGGCGGGTGGCGTGCTCGGCCGGGGCCAGCCGCAGCACGTCCAGCGGGTCGCTCTCGGCCAGCGCCGGCAGCCTGCGCTGCTGGTCGTCGAGGTCGGCGGTGGGGTCGTCCGCGCCTTCCACGTAGGCCTTGAGGAACCCGTAGAAGTTGATGACCTTGCCGCTGGCGCCGAACTCGGCGCGCTCATCGGCGGTCGAGGTCCCCCCGACCCGGACCGACACCGACTCGCCGGTAGCGTCCTTCATCTGCGAGGCGACGGTGCGCTGCCAGATCAGCTCGTACAGCCGGCGCTCGTCGGAAGACAGGTGGTCCCGGGCCACCTGGGCCGGGGTGCGGAAGCTGTCCCCGGCCGGGCGGATGGCCTCGTGCGCCTCCTGAGCGTTCTTGACCTTGCTGGCGTAGATACGCGGGGCGTCCGGGACGTAATTGCTTCCGTAGAGCTCACTGGCCTGCTTGCGGGCCGCGCTGACCGCCGTCTGGGACAGGGTCACCGAGTCGGTGCGCATATAGGTGATGTAGCCGTTCTCGTACAGCCGCTGCGCCACCGACATGGTGTGCTTGGCCGAGAAGCCCAGCTTGCGCGAGGCCTCCTGCTGCAGCGTGGTGGTGCGGAACGGCGCGTACGGCGAGCGCTTGTAGGGCTTGCGCTCCACGCTGGACACGGCGAAGGCCGTGTGCTCCAGGCGCTGCGCCAGCGCGGCCGCGGCCGCGGCGTCCAGGTGCAGGACATCGGCGCTGCGCAGCTCGCCGGCGGAGGTGAAGTCGCGGCCCTGGGCCACCTTGCGCCCGTCCACGGTGACCAGGTTCGCGGTGAAGCTGGTGGGCTCGTCCGCGTCCTTCTTACCGTGGTCCTTAGTGGCGAACTCGGCTTCGAGGTCGGAGTAGCTGGCCGCGCGGAAGGCGATCCGCTCGCGCTCCCGGTCGACGATCAGCCGGGTAGCCACCGACTGCACCCGCCCGGCCGACAGCTTGGGCATGACCTTCTTCCACAGCACGGGCGAGACCTCGTACCCGTACAGCCGGTCCAGCACGCGGCGCGCCTGGTAGGCGTCGACCAGGCCCTCGTCCACCTGGCGCGGGTTGGCGATGGCGCGGGCGATGGCCTCCGGGGTGATCTCGTGGAAGACCATCCGGCTGTGCGGCACCTTGGGCTTGAGCTCCTCGAGCAGGTGCCAGGCGATGGCCTCGCCCTCGCGGTCTTCATCAGTGGCCAGCAGGAGCTCGTCGGCGTCCTTGAGCAGGCTCTTGAGCTTGGCCACCTGCTGGCGCTTGTCGCTGTGCACGACGTAGAGCGGCTCGAAGTTATCGTCCACGTTGACGCCGAGCCTGGCCCACGGCTCGCCGCGGTACTTGGCCGGGATCTCGGCGGCGCGGTCGGGCATGTCCCTGATGTGGCCCACGCTCGACTCGACCACATAGCCATGGCCCAGGTACCCGGCGATGGTCCTGGCCTTGGAGGGGGACTCGACGATGACGAGCTTGGTACCCCCGTGGCTGTTAACTCGTGCGGCCGTTCCTGCCTTCGCCTTCGTCGTCGCTTTCCTTGCTGGCACGCTCTTCCCGTCCTGTAATCCGCGCCGTGACCTCTTCCAGACCCTACGGTCACGCGCCGCCCTTCAGCTGTAACCGCCGGCCCGGTTCGCTGTGTTCCCTGGGGTCCACTGCGACAGGCCGGAGATTTTGCCACCGCAGGTTGAATCACCGGTGAACTTAAGCACAATAGGACCGATGGCCGAGTACGCCTACCTCGTCGTGTACCTGCCGCGCGGTACTTCCCGAGATGCTCGGGACTCCGCGCGGCGGATCCTAGCCGGCTACGCAGAATACGGGGACTGGGAACTGTCCAGACTCCGGATCAACGCTGACGGCAGCAGGAAGGCTACCCTCCGAAGGCGAATCATACGCCCCGTCCGCACATTCTGACCGGACACGACTGTGGGCGGCTCCCCCGGCCGGGGGAGCCGCCCACAGTAGTTGAGCTAGCTGAGCAGTTACGCGTTGTTGCGGCGGCGACGGCGAGCGGCCACCAGCGCGGTGGTGCCGATGCCGAGGCTGCCGACCACGACGGCCGCCAGGCCGGCCAGGTCGGCACCGGTGATCGGCAGCGACGCGGGCAGCACGGAGCTGGTCACGCCCCCGCCGGTCGGCACGTTACCGGTGGGCGGGGTGCCCGGGGTGCCCGGGGTGCCCGGGGTGCCCGGGGTGCCCGGGGTGACCGGCGTGCTCGGCGTGCTGGTCGTCGGCGGGGTGCTCGGCGGCGCCGTCGTGCACTGGCACGGCGGCGGCGGGGTGGTGGGCGGGCACGGCGTCGGCTGCATCGACGGCGGGGTGCAGTGCCACTCGCACGACGGCGGCGGGGTGATGATGGTGGTGGAAGTGGAGCCGCCCACGCAGGCAGCGTTGGCGAAGCCGACGATCCCGGCAGCGATGCCGCAGACGTTGACCGGCACGCTGACCGGCGCGTTCACGGTGTTACCCGACAGCAGCGACAGGGTGCCGGCGTTGCCGTTCTCGCCGGAGTCGGAGCCGGCGATGACGGTGTTGCTGGCGGCCCCGCCCACGCAGGCGCCGTTGGCGAAGCCGACCACCGCGGCGGCGATGCCGCAGACGTTGACCGGCGCGCTGACCGGCGCGTTCACGGTGTTGCCCGACAGCGCCGAGATGACGCCGGCGTTGCCGTTACCGCCGCCGCCGGACCCGCCGGCGATGACGGTGTTGCTGACCGCCCCGCCCTGGCAGCCGGAGTTCGCGAAACCGCCGACCGCCCCGCTGACGCCGCAGACGTTGACCGGCGCGCTGACCGGCGCGTTCACGGTGTTGCCCGATCCGACCGACGCCACGCCCGCGTTGCCGTTACCGCCGCCGCCGGATCCGCCGGCGATGACGGTGTTGCTGGCGGCGCCGCCCGCGCAGCCGGCGTTCGCCCCGCCGAGCAGGGTCACCGCCACGCCGCAGACGTTCACCGGCAGGCTCACCGGCGCGTTCACCGTGTTACCCGACAGGACGGACAGCACTCCGCCGTCACCGTCCGGACCCGAGGCGAACGCCGCGGTCGCCGGCAACGCAAACCCGGCGGTGAGCACCGCGGTACCGACCGCGGCTGAAACCCAACGTGCCTTCTTCATATCGTTGCTCCAATTCCGGCCTTGCGGTCGCGTGCGCGACGGCTGGCTATCTTCAGTGCGGCCGCGCCGGCGAGCAGAGCTCCGATGGCGAGGGCCGCGAAGGAATTACTGCTCATGCCCGATGAATCGGCGGCGCTGAGCGCGCCGTCCGGCATGAGGACGCTGCCTCCGGTCACGCCGCTGCGGACGGGCAGGTCGGCCAGCCCGGCCAGAGACGGCAGGTCAGCCAGGCCTGGCAGAGCGCCGAGGCCGACCAGCTGAGACGCGGAGGGTGAATCGGTGGTGCCCGCACCCGGACCGGGCGCGTTGAGGGTGTCGCTGAAGGTCTGGCCTTCGGGCCCGATGGCCGTCTGGCCGCTGCTGCCCGTCACGCCGGACGGGGACGTCAGGCCGGACAGCGGTGTCAGGCCGGACAGTGGTGCCACGCCGCGGAGCGCGGCCTGGGCCGCCCCCGTCGTCGCCGCGCTCTGCAGCACGGTCCCGGCCCGGTGGCCGGACGGATCGCCGCCCGCCGCTGCGCCGGAGGTCGTCGCCGCGCTCGCCCCGCCGGCACAGCCGGCGGCAGAAGTACCCACCACGGCCGCCGCGTTGCCGCACACGTTGGCGGGAACGCTGACCGGGACGGTCAGCTGGTTGCCGCTGCCCAGGGACACGGTCCCGCCGGTGCCGTTGCCCCCCGCACCCGGGGACACGGCCACCGAGGCGAGGGCGCCGCCCTGGCACCCGGCGGCCGCGATGCCCAGCAGCGCGCCCGCGTTGCCGCAGACGGCGACGGGCAGGCTCACCGGGGCGAGCAGGCCGTTGCCGCCGAGCACGGTTGCGGCGCCTGGACTGCTGGCGGTGGCGGCCCAGGCCACGCCGGACAGACCACCTCCAGCCGCGGCGAAGCCGGCGGCGACCAGCGCCGTCTTCGCTGTCCAGTGTGCCCATGGGCGCATGGGGGTACTCCTTGTGAGACTTGATGAGAGGTTGATGTACGCAGGAGCCGTCAGCGACGCGCCTTGAGTACAGGGAGTCACCTTAGCATCACGTTGCGTGGTCGGCGTGTGAAAATCGCGGAATTAAAAAATGGCGGGCTCAATGCCCGGTTTCCGCCGGGACCTTTACCCGGTACCGCGCGGCGTTTCCCCGAAAAGTCCAGATATTGGACGCGTGATCGCGAACCCATCGCCACGCAGCAGGCATGTCCGACTTACTGGCTTTGCGGCGGTGCGCCGCTAACACGCCCGAAAGAAAACAGAATTGCGCGGCATAATGAAAAACGCCGCGCTGAACGCGGCAGGGTGGCTTCCACAGGCTCGGCAGGACCGGTGTGCCCGGTCCTGGGCGCCGCCTGGTCAGCGGCGCCCAGGACCAGAGGAGGTCAGCCTCAGGGGGCGATGACGGTGTTGCTGGCCGCGCCGCCGACGCAGGCGGCGTTGGCGAAGCCGACGATCCCCGCGGCGATGCCGCAGACGTTCACCGGCGCGCTGACCGGCGCGTTCACGTTGTTGCCCGACCCAGCCGAGATGACGCCGGCGTTGCCGTTGTTGCTGCCGCCGCCCGAGCCGAAGATGAGGGTGTTGCTGGCCGCCCCGCCCTGGCAGCCGGAGTTCGCGAAGCCGCCGGCCGCCGCGGAGACGCCGCAGACGTTCACCGGAGCGCTGACCGGCAGGTTCAGGTTGTTACCCGAGCCGACCGAGGCGATGCCCGCGTTGCCGTTGTTGCTGCCGCCGTCCGGGTCAGCGATGACGGTGTTGCTGACGGCCCCGCCGACGCAGCCGGCGTTCGCCCCGCCGAGCAGGGCAACGGCCACGCCGCAGACGTTCACCGGCACGCTGACCGGCGCGTTCACGTCGTTACCCGACAGCAGCGACAGCACGCCGGCGTCGCCGTTCGGGCCCGACTGGGCAAACGCCGCACTGGCCGGCAGCGCGAATCCGGCGGTGAGGACCGCGGTGCCGATCGCGGCTGAAATCCAACGTGCCTTCTTCATATCGTTGCTCCATTCCGCCCGCGGTCGCGTGCGCGACGGCCGGCCATCGTCCGCTGAGCACCGACGTGCCCGGGGTACCGTTTGCGAGACTCGATTAACGAAGAGTCACCATAGCACCACGGAGAGTACTTGAAGCGCGAACCGCGGAACGAGCGGGCCTCCTCGTCCGGACCGGGCCGGGCCCGTGCGGCGACCTCGCGCTAGGCGCTAGCAGCCGTCGAGAAAACGGTCCAGGACACGCGTGCCGAAGTGCAGGGCGTCGACCGGGACCCGCTCGTCGATGCCGTGGAACATGCCAGAGAAGTCCAGATCCGGCGGCAGCCGCAGCGGCGTGAACCCGAAGCAGCGCAGGCCCAGCCGGCTGAACTGCTTGGCGTCGGTGCCCGCCGACAGGCAGTAGGGAATCACCTGAGCGTCCGGGTCTTCGGCGACCAGCGCGCCGGTCATGGCGTCGTACAGGGCACCGTCCGGGGTGGTCTCCAGGGCGATGTCGGTGTGGATGATCTCGCGCGTCACGCCCGGGCCCAGCACCCGGTCCAGCTCGGCGAAGAACTCGTCTTCATAGCCGGGCAGGAACCGGCCGTCCATTTCAGCGACGGCTTCCTGCGGCACGACATTGACTTTATAGCCGGCCCGGAGCACGGTCGGGTTTACGGTATTCCGAAGCGTTGCGCCTATGACACGCGAAACTGTCCCGATTTTGGCCAGCGGCTGGGCCGGATCGTTCGGCATAAATTCGATGCCTAGAGCTCTGCAGGCACCTTCCAGGAAAGCCTGGACCGAAGGGATGAGCCGGACCGGCCATTCGTGCCGCCCGACCCGCCCGACCGCCTCGGCCAGCTCGGTGACCGCGTTGTCGGCCTGGATCATCGAACCGTGGCCGGCCGTGCCGCGCGCGGTCAGCCGCATCCAGGCCATGCCCTTCTCCGCGGTCTGCAGCAGGTAGAGCCGCTGGCGGCCCAGCATGATGCTGAACCCGCCGACCTCGCCGACCGCCTCGGTGACGCCCTCGAACAGGTCGCGGTGCGCCTCGACCAGGAAGCGGGCACCCCAGGTGCCGCCGGCTTCCTCGTCCGCGGTGAAGGCGAGCACGATGTCGCGAGCCGGCGGGCGGCCCTCGCGCAGCCGCTGCCGCACCACGGCGAGCATCATCGCGTCCATGTCCTTCATGTCGATCGCACCGCGGCCCCACACGCAGCCGTCGGCGATCTCGCCGGCGAACGGGTCGTGCCGCCAGTCCGGCGCGTTGGCCGGCACCACGTCCAGGTGACCGTGCACGAGCAGGGCCGGGCGTTCGGGGTCGCGGCCGGGGATCCGGGCCACGACGCTGGTGCGCCTGGGATGCGATTCCAGCACGGCCGGCTCGAGGCCAGCCTCGGCCAGGAGAGCGGCGACGTGTTCGGCGGCGGCCCGCTCGCCGGGACCGGAGTGGTCGCCGGGATTGGACGTGTCGATCCTGATCAGGTCGCGGCAGATGCCGACGACCTCGTCCTGTGCGGTCACCTGGTTCGCTGTCATGGTTTCATCGTGCCACTGGGGCTGCCGTGCCTCCGGCCGCACCCCGGGCGCCCGGATTGGGCCGCTTGCGCACTTCGCTTGACCGCCTTCGGTTTGCTAAGGTAAGCCAGCCGACGCGTACGACGCGCCGAGGGTCCGGGTGGCGGAATAGGCAGACGCGCTAGCTTGAGGTGCTAGTGCCCGTTAAGGGCATGGGGGTTCAAGTCCCCCCTCGGACACTTTTTCGAATTTACCCATTTAGGTGTTACGATGCCGATTAATTCTCCTGGATCAGCATCGCTTGAACACGCAGGCAGGCTACCGGCTCGCGTTCGCTGGCGGCCGCCCGGGCCGCCCATCGCTCCCCTCATTCCCCCGCGTGCTCAGCCGGACGGCCCGCGAGCACCCGAGGGAGGACAGCAGCGGTCCATGACCGCAGGGTGATGACGGGTGAGCATCACCGGCCCGGGCGCAGCAGAACAGGGAACACGTGCCCCGGGTGCTTAAGAACACGCAGCCTGAAGTCGCTGCCGTCCCGAACGGGTGGCAGGAAGGGGGCTGGCGCGCATGAGCGACGCACCGGCGGCGGAGTCAACAGCGCCAGGGCACTCAACCCGGACCTCCCTCGTCGCGCATCCCGCTCCATGCCGAGGTATATACGGGCGCCGACGGGGCTGTGAGCAGCACACCTGAGACTTCGCGGCATCCAGGTCTCTGATGTAGGCCGACTTGTCTTAACATCCCTGGTATATATCATTGATGTGATACACGAGATCGGTTTGGAGCCGGAGGTGGAGGCATGGTTGCTCGATCTGCCATACGGCCACTACCAGCGGGTCATGCGGAACGTAGACGACTATCTGGTCACCGGTGGTGTGCCGGATGGCGATCACGTCAAGAAACTGAAAGACGCTGATGACGTGTACGAACTGCGGGTCGCGCTCGATCGCACCACCTGGCGGATCAGCTGCTGGAAACCCAGGGGCCAGGTGATCATCTTGCTGACCGTCTTCCGGAAGACCCGTGAGGGCGTTCAGAAGGCCGATGTGGATCGAGCCGTCCGAGCTAAGAAGATCTGTCAGGCAGAACACGACAGCACAGTCACCCATCTCTTTGAGAGGAACGCGTGATGGCCGGGCACAGCCGGTGGAAGACCCTCCAGGCCAAGCGCCTCGCGGATACTGGTGACATCGCTGAGCACCCCGAGTACGCGCAGGCCGGCCGGGACCTGAGACTAGGCGACCAGCTTCGCGCCATCCGCAGGAGCCGGAATCTCACCCAGAAGGAAGTAGCCGAGCGAGCGGGAATCAGCCAGCCTGCCCTGTCGCGCATCGAGCTGGGTGGCGGCGTGCCCGACCTAGAAACGCTGCGCAGGCTCGGGAACGCCATGGGCGTACGGTTCCACGTCATCATCGGTAATGAGGACGCCGAGCAAGAAGAAAATCTCCGGCTGACCGGGTAAAGTCACGCCACGACGAGCCATCAGCGGCCGTGGCGGCTGAGGTCCGAGGCCTCGCAGCACAACCTAGGACTGGCGACAGAACCGGGGCAGCGCTCCCTCCGGCCGAGATGCCAGGTGACCGCGGAACTGGCTGGTCTTGATGATGTGGACAGCTAGCGGGGTGCCGACGCTGAGGCTATGTCACGTACCAGCCACCGGGTTATCGGACTGCTGGTTCCCGGGGAGCACTGGCGCTCCTTGGCCGCCTGCCAGTTCGCCGAGCCCGATCTGTTTTTCCCGATCTCATCATCCGGCCCGTCCGGGTCGCAGGTAGCGCGGGCGAAGGCTATCTGCGCCGGATGCCCGGTCCGGCAGCAATGCCTGGCGTTCGCGTTGCGCACCCATCAGGTCCACGGCGTATGGGGCGGCCTGAGCGAACAAGAGCGTCACCCGCTGATCTCAGCCACCCTGGCGGGGGTCGAGCGCGGTCAGGCCGCCGAGGTCGACGCAGTTCATGCCCCGGATCCGCGAGATGGCCATGAGCATGGCCGAGCAGTTCCGGCAGCGGACCACTGTCCCCGGTCCGCGTAGGCAGACGGCCGTCTCGGCAACCGGGCCGACCGCGCCGCAGGTCGCGCACGTTGCTTCGGCGTCGGGTTATGTCCGTGCCGAACACCTCGTGCAGCAGGCCGCCGATCGAGTTGCCATATCAATCCGGGCCAGGCCTTCACACTCGGTCTGGTTCGCCGTTCCTCGGCGCCCGCATCGTAAATGTGGCCAGCGGGGCGGAGCGGGATCGTCGCGGATAACCGATCTGACGATGTGCGGCCGGCTCGCGGTGATCAGGCTAGCCCGTGAGCAAGCAGTGGGCCTACCCCCTGCGCACCCAGCCGAAAGGAACGTTCGAATGAGCATAAACTGGCTCGAGGGCATGCACCCGCAAATGGACGGGCCCGGCCAGCCGATGCAGATGGGCGCGCCCAACCGGCCGATGCCCGCGCGCGTGAGTTCGGCTACACCTTCGAGCACATCGCCGACGTCACCGACCGCCTGACCGAAGTGCTCGGCCTGGACCGCTTCGCGCTGTACGTGTTCGGCTACGGGGCGCCGGTCGGGTTCCGGCTCGCCACCCGGCACCCCGAGCGCACCGCGATCATCCCCCGGAACGGCAACGCGTACACCGAAGGGCTGAGCGACGGCTGGAACCCGGTCCAGGCCCACTGGAAGGACCCCTCCGAAGCCAACCGCGAAACGATCCGGATGTTCCTGGAGCCGCAGACGACGATCTGGCAGTACACCCATGGCGTCCCCGACACCGTGCGGGTCAGCCCGGACGGCTACGGGCTCGACAACTACTACCTTGCTCGCAGCGGCGCCGATGAGATCCAGCTCGACCTGTTCCTGGACTACGCGAGCAACGTGGCGCTCTACCCGGCGTTCCAGGAGCGGTTTCCTGGCTGGTTGAGCAAGCCCCGGAGTACCGCAGCCCGCCCTGCTGCGCCACCCGCTGCCGAGATTTCGTGAAAGCAGGAGCGTTTGTGATGTGCCGAGCATCCGGCTTCGCCAACTCGGACGCACCGCGGGCGGTTGGTCGAGGCTGGTGTCGCCGTTGCGCAGGTAAGAAGTCTCGTTCTGCGAGCGCTAACCGACTGAGGAACCCCGGCGCATCGATTCTCCGAGGAGCAGAATGGCTGACGAACGGTTTTCATCCGGCTCGTATCAGGACGTGCCGGATCGTCCTGGCAAGAAGTCGCAACTTCCGCGCGTCGAGCACGGCGATGAGGGCGCGGCCGCCGTGGTGAGCGCGTTCTACGAAGCGCTGCTGGCAGAGGATGCCCCACGAGCTCTTGGCGTGCTCGCTCCCGAGGTGGCGTGGTACGAGATGCCTGGCGGACCCTACGCCCGAAAGGACGGCAGGCCATACCAGGGGGCGGCTGAGATCGCTGAGGGCGTTCTTTCGCGCCAGATCGGCGACGTCGAGGATCTGGCGATGGTGCAGCACGAGATGCTCGTCTACGGCGACTCGATCGTCGTCTTGGGCACGGCCACAGGGATGGGGCGAAAGACCGGCGTCAGACTAGAGGTTCCGTTCGCTCATGTATGGGTGACGCGAGACCATCAAATCGTGGAGTTTCGGCAGTACATCGATCCTGTCAGGTTCCTGGCCGCGGTCGACCCGCCATCCGCGTGACCACCGCCGGCCCCGAGAAGCGATGGGCCGGCGTTCAGCCGCGGCCTTGCGGCTCGGGGACACGTGACCGCGACTCGGGCGTCTAGATCGAGTCATTCCCCTGCAGATACCTGATTGCCTCGAGAAGACCGTCGTGGTCGCTGCGGCAGCCGGGACAGGCTTTGAAGTGAGCAGCCGCACCCGGGTAGGTGAGTGCGGGGTCCTGGCCGGCGGTTCGAGTTCGACGTAGGCTTCGTCCTGTCCGGCGTGGCACAGCGCGAGGTCGCGCGACGTCGCTCACAGGGGCGCAGACTGGCAGAGATGGCTTCACCCTTCAACCAGCCACGTTGCCCGAGGACCTAGAGAACTTGGTCGACCACGTCATACCCATCCTGTCCGAAAGACGTCTCTTCCGCCACGAATATGCAGGCCGCACGCTGCGCGATCACCTCGCTCTGGACAATCACTGAGGCGCTCTCCCTCTTCGCCAAGGGCCGTCGGCGGGGGACTCTCGGCGGGTTGGCCGACGGCGCGGCCAACGGTCGCGGCTGCGGCAAGCCTGTGGCCGGTCCTGATCCGCTGCGTCGGCAGACGCTTGTCTGTCGGGACTGGTGCCCCCGAAGGCTCGGCTCGAGCCTGCGCAGAAGGCCCGACCCGGTCGCACCTCGCCGCAGCGTTCGCTCTCGCTTCGTCGCCTAACCGGCGGCCCTGGCTTACATCGTGCACCGGACCTTGGCCGGGGCGGTCGTGGGAACGCGGCAGGGGTACCGGACCGCCCGGACCGAGCTGGGCGAGGCCGTCCCGCCCCACGTGGTTGACGCGGCCCCGGAGGCCTACCGGACTGAGGGCTACCGGCTGGCCGAGACAGCCAAGGCGGCCGGGCTGATAGAGCGCGCCCTGAGGCGCGTTATGTGGGTTGATCTACGCTACGGCGAGGCAGGTGCGGATCAAGGTGTGGGCAGCGATGGTGGCTGCAGTTCTGGTGAGCAGGCCCCAGAAGGTATGAGCGCCGTGCCTGGCCAGTCCCATCTGCTCGGTGATCTCGCCGAAGGTGGTCTCGATGCGGTTGCGCCACTGGGCGATGATCGTCAGTAAGATGGCGGGCGTGCTGGCGCGCTGGTTCTTGGCGGGCGGGACGAGCACAGCTATGCCGCGGGCGGCCTGTGCGGCGGCGAACGCCTGGCCGTTGAAGCCCTTGTCGGCCAGCAGGTCACGGGGCCAGGGCCCGGATTGGAGCAGGTCGTCGGCGACCTGGCGCTCGTTCACCGCGGCGGGCACGATGCTCCAGGCCCGGACGATCCGGGAACCGAGATCAGCCTTGACGGCCAGCCGGAAGCCGTAAAACCATTCCGCGTGCGCGGCGTCGCGGCCGAACCGGGCGGCCAGGTCGTTGCCCGGCCCGGTCCAGCCGTCCGGACCGCGGACCCGGGAGGTGTGCTTGACCGGCAGCGCGGAGGTATCGACCTGCTGGCAGTCATCGTCGGGCCGCCGGGCCGCCAGCATGGCCCGCAGCTGCTCGAACGCGCCCCACAGCCAGCGGATCCGCCGGTTGGCCTCGCTTTGGTGCGGCAGCTTCGGGAACAGGTGCGCCCAGTCCCGGGCCACCTCGGCCAAGAATCCGGCCTCACTGCGCCGGCCCAGCAGATGCCGCACCAGCGCGATGGCCAGCAATTCGGCGTCGGTACAGGCCGGGGCCGGACCCGGCCGGGAGGGGATGGCGATGGCCCGGGCGCTGATCGCGTCATCAACCAGCACATACACGTAGACGAACAGATCCTCGGTTGGCAGCATAGGAGGGGGCCTCTGCAGGACAAGGGACTCGACACCCACTTGTCTCTCGCAGAGGCCACCTCACGTCAAGGCCGCCGAGACCAACCCACATAACGCGCCTAAGGGGCCA
>CAVYEG010000004.1:0-231612 GCA_963767565.1 uncultured Actinomycetes bacterium
CTTCATCCTGGCCGTACCGATGCTCCTGCAGATGCGCACCTGGCGTCCCGGCCGGCCCATTAAGGTGCCGCCGGCCTTCGGCCTGTGGCTGCTGTTCCTGATCTGTGTCGTCGCTGGCGCGGCGACTCTGGGGGTGACCGCGCCGGGCACCGTGACCAGTTCGGTGTCGAACCGACTCATCTCCTTCGTCGACCGCGCCCTGACCTATGGCGGGCTCACCGTCATCCTGCTGTACGCGGGCAACCTCACCGAGGCCGAGCAGACCCGGCGCCGGCTGGCCTGGCTGCTCGGGCTGGTCGGGCTGTTTGCCACCATCGGCGGCATCGGCGGCGTGCTCGTGCCCCGCCTGCACTTCAAGTCGCCGCTCGCCTACGTGCTGCCGCACAGCATGCAACAGAACAGCTTGCTCCAAGCCGCCCTCTATCCGGGTTTCTCGCAGGTCACCAGCTTGCTGGGGATGTCGGAGGGCCGCCCGAAGGCACCGTTCGAGTACACCAACACGTGGGGCGAGTGCCTGACCATCTTGCTGCCCTGGCTGGTGGTGGCCTGGTGGAATTACGGAGGCCGGCGCCAGCGCCGGTGGCTGCTGGTCACCATGGTCATCGCTCTCATCCCGGTGGTCTACTCGCTGAACCGGACCGTGTGGGTGGCGGTCGTGCTGATGGCGGTGTACCTCGCGGTGCGGATGGCGGCCAGGGGTAAGGTGGCCATGCTCGGGATGGTCCTGGGCGGCCTGGCTGTCGTCGTGGCCGCGGTCGTCGCCACCCCGCTGCAGGGGCTCATCACCTCACGGCTGCAGCACCAGCAGAGCAACTCGATCCGCGCGTCGCTGTCGCTCGCCGCCATCGAAGACGCGAACTCCGCGCCGCTCATCGGCTATGGGGATACCCGGCACCAACAGGGCAGCGCCCAGTCCATCGCGGTCGGCCCGACCGCCACCTGCCCGCTCTGCGGCCAGTACGCGGTCGGCAGCAACGGTCAGCTCTATCTGCTGATGGTCTGCAACGGCTGGCTCGGCACCCTGCTGTTCCTCGGCTTCTTCGCCTGGCTGGCCTGGCGGTACCGGCGGGACAAGAGCCCGTACGGCATGGTCGGCGTCCTGGTCATCTTGCTGTCGTTCCTGTACATGTTCGCCTACACGGCCGTGACCGCGCCGCTGGAGTTCACCGTGCTCGCGGCGGCCTTGCTCTGGCGTAACGACCAGTGGCGGCGCGGCCTGGCCCGCGCTGACGGGCTCCGTGGCCCCCGGATGCCGCTGACCGCGGTCGCCGCCTGGACCGCCCGCGCGGCCAGCCAGGGCAGCCTAGCTCCTGCGCCTGCTGCCCTGGGTACGTCTGCCGTCCCAGCGCCGTCCGTCGCCGCTGCGTGGCCTGCCAGCCGCGCCGACAGGCGGCTGCGCGAGCTGGCCCGGGGAAGCCTGCTGAACCTGATCGGGGCGGCGGTGGCGGGCCTGAGCCTGATCGTGATGACGGTCATCATCACCCGCAGCTTCAGCAAGGCGACGGCGGGTGCCTTCTTCACCGCCATGTCGCTGTTCCTGATCGTGGAGGCGGTCGTCAGCCTCGGTGCTGCCACCGGCACCACCTATTTCATTGCCCGGTTGCGGTCATTGGGTCAGTCCGCTCGCGTGCCCGAGGTGGTGCGCACCGCGATCCGGCCGGTAGCCGTGTGTTCGGTGGTGGCGGCCATAGCCTTGGCCGTCTTCGCCCAGCCCGTGGCCCGGCTGCTGGTCGGCGGCCAGCTCGGCCAGGCCGGCGCCCGCCCGTCCGAGGTGGCCGGGGAGCTCCGGGCGCTCGCCGTGGCGCTGCCCTTCGCGGCAATGCTCGACACGCTGCTCGGCGCCAGCCGCGGCTTCCGGGCCATGGCCCCGACGGCCGCGGTGGACCGGATCGGCCGCCCCATGGTGCAGCTCGCCGGGACAGTGCTCGCGGCTGCGGCCGGGAGCGCCGCGCTGCTCGCCCCGGTCTGGGCGCTGCCCTACGTGCCGGCTGCGGTGGTGGTCTGGTTGTGGTTCCGCCGAATTCAGCGCCGCGCCGGGGTCGGCCCCGCCCGTGGTGAGCCGGGTGCTCCTGCCGGGAGCGGGCTGCCTGCCCTGGCTCAAGGCGCTCCACTGGGTTTCTGGCGGTTCACCGGACCGCGCGGGCTGGCCGCCCTGGCCCAGATCACCATCCAGCGCATCGACATCGTCCTGGTCGCCCTCATCCGCGGCCCTGCCGAGGCAGCCGTCTACACTGCCGCCACCAGGTTCCTGGTGGCCGGGCAGTTCGGTAGCACGGCCATCAGCATGGCGGCCACGCCGCGCTTCACCGAGATGTTCGCGGTAGGCGACCGGCACGGCGCCAACCGCATCTACCAGGCCACGACCGCCTGGCTCATCCTGCTGACCTGGCCCTTCTATCTGCTCGCTGTCACCTATGGGCACCGCGTCCTCGAGGTGTTCGGGCACTCCTACGGGGCCGGCGCGGACGTGATGGTGATCCTGGGCCTGACCATGCTTCTGTCCATGGGCTGCGGCCAAGTTGACATGGTCCTAATCACCACCGGGCGGAGCAGCTGGAGCCTGATGAACGGGCTGCTGGCCGTGGTCGTCAACGTCGGGATCGACGTGGCCCTGATCCCTCGTTACGGGATTACCGGCGCTGCCATCGGCTGGTCCGCTGCCATCGTCGTCACTAACCTGATGCCGCTGGCCCAGATCGCGGTCACCGAGCGGCTCCATCCGGCCGGGCGCGGAACCGTCGTCGCCGCCGTGCTGTCGGCCGTGGCGTTCGCGGGCCTGCCGCTGACCGTGAGGGCCCTGGCCGGGCCGGGTCTGCTTCCCTCGCTGGCCGCGATCTCATGCGGGTGCATAGTCCTGGCCCTCGGCATGTGGCGCTTCCGCACCGAGCTCAACCTGGCGGCCATGCCCGGGACGGCGCAGCTTGTCACTGTGCTGAGCCGGGTGAGACACAAGTAATTCTAAACCAGAATGAGGCATCAAAAATTAACCGAAATATTCATATTTAACATTAACAATTATAAATTAATTGGTGAACAGATCATAAGTGGGAAGAAGGCTATGTTCAAAATCCTGGTGGTATTGCTGTGGCCCGTTGGCATAGCGGCCATCTTGCTCCTGGCCGGGATGCTGGCTCGTCGCCAGCGGCGCGCTGCCCCGGCTGACGGGCCGGCCACCGGAACTCCGGGCAGCGATGTGATCGCGGCCTTGCGCGGCGCCCGGTCGTCGATCGTCGGGATGCTCCTCATACTTATTGTCGGGTCGGTCGCCGTCTACGCCGTGACCTGCCTGATCGGCGTGCTGGTGGTGCATGCGGGACCGAGCGTCGACAAGCCGATTTACACCTGGATGATTCACCACCGGGCGCCCTTCTGGAAGTCAGCCATGGACCGGGTCACCAAGGTCGGGAACACCTGGACCACCTGGGGTGCAGCGGGTGCCGGGGCTGTTTGCCTGGCCGCTTTCTACCGCAAGGACAAATGGCTCCCCCCAGTGGCCCTAACCGCCGCCATCGTCATCGACCACTACCTGACCCTCGCGCTGCGGCACACCTTCCACCGGCCGGGCCCGCCGGGCAGCCCGCTGGGCACCTTCCCATCCGGCGGCTGCGATCGGATCCTGGTCATCTATGGCCTGATAGCTTACCTCATCTGGCGTGAGGTCAGCGGCACCAGGCGCGTCGCCATCTGGACCGGCGGGGTGGTCGCCGCCCTCGCCTTCAGCGAGGCCTACAGCCGCGGTTACCTGACCCTGCATTGGTTCACCGACATTGTCAGCGGCCTGATCTATGGCACCCTGATCCTCAGCGTATTCATCGCCACCGTTCGCCTCGTGGCGGGCCCGGCCGGGCCGCGTGCGGCGGCGTCGCCGGCCACCGTCCCGGAACCGATGACGACGGCCCATCCAGACCCCCAGCTGGCTACCTCGGCGCCCGGCCTGGTGGGCGCCGCGCCTGACTTGGCCGCCGAGGGGCGCGGCCCGCAGCCGTCCGGCCGGCTTTGAGCGCGCACGACCCGACCGCGGCCGGCCTGACTGGCCCCGGCAGGACACACCCCGTGACTATGGCGCCCGGCCGGACCCGGATCGACGACGTCAGCGCCGTGCTCTGGCCGGCCCCGGCCGTCGTCTCGTCGGCCCCGCGCGGCAGGGCTCAGCCCGGTCGCGAGCGGGACTTCCTGCTGCTCCCAGCGGCCGGCCGTCCCCGGCTGGTGGTGCCCGCCGGGCGCCGGGCCAGCGCTGCCGCGGTCCGCCGCTACGGCGAGCCGGGGTCGCTGCGAGCCTGGGCTGGTACCCGGCTGCTGGCGCTGGCCCTAGCCGGCGGCGGGGCCCGCATCGGCCTGGGCGGACGGCTGCGGGTGGACACGCCGGCCGGCGCCGGCACCATCGAGACGTACCTGAGCACGGTGCTCGGCCACGACGTCCTGGTCAGCACGCACCTCGGAGCGGCCAGGGCCAACGCCAAGCCGGTCCTGCAACTGCTCACCGCCGACGGCCGGACGGCGGGCTTTGCCAAGATCAGCGTCAACGCGCTGACCCAGCACCTGATCAGAACCGAACGCCGGGCCCTGGACATGCTGGCCGAAGCGGACCTGCGCCGGCTGGTCGTCCCCGAAGTCCTGCACCACGGCCAATGGCAGGGACGTGACGTCCTGGTTATCAGTGCGCTGCCGGTCTGGCTGCGGCGCAAGCCACTGCCCCCGGGCCGGCTGCACGCGGCGATGACCGAGGTGGCTGCCGTCGGGAGCCTGCGCCAGGAGCCGCTGGCCGGCTCGGCGTACCTGCGGCAACTCCAGGCCCGACTGGCGGGCTGCCCGGCGAGCCCGGACCGGGACGCACTGGACGCCGCTGTCGCCGCGCTGGCGGTCACCGGCGTACAGCTTGGCTTCGGCGCCTGGCACGGTGACTGGACCGGCTGGAACATGGGGTACACCTCCGCCGGACTGCTGGTGTGGGACTGGGAGCGCTTCAGCCGGCCCGTTCCGGCTGGTTTCGATGGCCTGCACTACCGGCTGCAGTCCGCTGTGGTCCGGCGGCACCAGCCACCGCCGGCCGCGGCGGCCGAGTGCGTGCGGGCCGCAGCGGGCGCCCTGGCCCCGTTCGGGATCGCGGCGGCAGAGGCTCGCCTGACTGCGCTGCTGTACCTGACGGACCTGTCGGTCCGCTACCTGGCTGACCGGCAAGCCGAGGCGGGTGCACGCCTCGGGCAGCCGGGAACCTGGTTGATTCCTGCGATCGAGAAGGCGGTGACGAGCCTATGACCGCTCACACCACGGCGGCCCGGCTCAGGGTCGAGCCCCAGTCGGTTCCGCTTGCGGCCAAGCGGGCCATCCACTCCGTGTCGGTAAGCGCTGGCCGGCTGACCCACCGGGCGCGCATGCTGCCGGGCTTCCTCATTATGGGCGGCCAGCGATGCGGCACCACGTCGATGTACCGCACGCTGAGCCAGCATCCCGCGGTGCTCAAGGCGGTTCTGCACAAGGGCATCCACTACTTCGACACCGGCTACGAGCACGGCCCGGCCTGGTATCAGGGGCATTTTCCGCTGCTCGCCCGGGCCG
This sequence comes from uncultured Actinomycetes bacterium, assembly GCA_963767565.1. GTDB lineage: Bacteria > Actinomycetota > Actinomycetes > Streptosporangiales > Streptosporangiaceae > Palsa-504. Next base: position 5,557 of record CAVYEG010000004.1, read on the forward strand.
CACTGGCCCGCCGGGCCACCGGCGACACTCCGCTGACCTTCGAGTCCAGCCCGTATTACATGTTCCATCCGCTGGCCGCCGAACGGATCAGCCGTGATCTGCCCGGCGTCAAGCTGCTCGTGCTGACGCGCGACCCGGTCGAACGAGCCTACTCAGCGCACGCACACGAGATCGCCCGCGGCTTCGAGACCGAACCGTTCGAGCGCGCGCTCGAGCTGGAGGACGAACGGCTGGCGGGCGAGGCCGAGCGGATCAAGGCCAACCCCGGTTACCAGAGTCATAGCCACCAGCACCACGGCTACCTCACCCGAGGCCGCTACGTCGATCAACTGGACCGGCTCGAGAAACTGTTCGGCCGGGACCGGATACATGTGGTCGACAGTGGCCGGTTCTTCACCGAGCCCGAGCCGGTCTACGACGCGGTCATCGGCTTTCTCGGCCTGCGCCCGCAAGGCTACCCGTTGTTCGAGCGGCACAACGCCCGGCCACGCTCGCCCATGCCCGAGACCCTGCGTGCGCGGCTGGAAGAGCACTTCCGGCCCTACGACGAGCGCCTGACCGCGTGGCTCGGGCATACCCCAAGCTGGCGTTAGGCCCTGCGCTGGGGCCGTGGCAGCAGGCGTGCGGCCACGGCCCCAGCCAGCAGCCGGAGCGCGAACGGAAGGTCGTCCACCAGGTATCTGCGGAACAGTCGCCGCGGCTCCCTGAGCAGCCGGAACAGCCACTCCAGCCCGGCGCGCTGCATCCAGCCCGGAGCCCGTGGCACCACGCCCGCCGCGAGCGGGATGGCGGCGCCGCAGCCGACGAACCACGCAGTGGGCAGGTCCGCGACCAAGGCCGCGATCACACGTTCCTGCTTGGGGAAGCCGAGCCCGACGAAGACGATGTCCGGCTTGGCCTGTACCAGCCGTGCGCGTACCGCGTCCAGCTCGGCCGGGCCGCGCTCGAAGCCAGGTGGCGGCGCGTCGGTGCCCGCGATCCGCAACCCGGCGAATCGCCGCGTCAGCTCGGTCCCGGCCTGTTCGGGTACTCCCGGCTCACCGCCGAGCAGGTAGACGGAGCGCGCGTGCCTGGCCGCGACGGCGCTCAGCGAAATGATCAGGGACGAACCGGTCACCCGCTCGGGCAGCGGCTCGCCACGCAGGCGTGCTGCCCAGATCACCGGCATCCCGTCTGCGAGCACCAGCGACGCCTGGCCGACCAAGTTCCGGGCCGAAGCGTCCCGCCGGGTCTTCCGGCAGATGTCGATGTTGGGGGTGATCACCCAGCCGCCCCGGCCGGCGGCCAGGGCGGCGATGATGTGGTCGAGCACCTCACGCTCGGTGAGCACATCGAAGTCGATGCCGGCGATCCTGGTCTGGCGGCCCTGCTCGCGGTGATCGCGGCTCTGGCGCGGTCCTTCAAGCTCTGTTGTCATCGGCTGGTCCCGGTCGGGTTGAAGTAGGGCATCCTGGCAATGGTCCGGAAAGCGGATAGGGCTGCGGCATCACCGCTGAGGGAATAGCTGCCCGCGGGGCCCTGGCCGGCCGCGTTGGCGTCGAAGTACAGCAAGGCCTTGATCTGGCGGTCGGCCGTCACCACGCGCTGGGCCGCGAGCAGCCACTGCGCGCGCTGCTGGGCCCCGTAGGTGGCTGGCACCCCGAACTCGCCGATCATCACCGGCTTGTCGTGGTGCGACGCCCAGCCCAGAAACGGATCCACCGTGGACGCGAAGGAGGCGGTCGTGCCGAACTCCGGGTAGGCGTCGGCACAGACCCAGTCGACCTCGCTGTCGCCCGGATAGAAAGCGTCCGCCCGCCCGTCGGCGAACCCCGCTGCCGTCGGGCACCACACCCAGGCGGCATTGTGCACACCCTCGGCGGCGAAAATGGCCCGGATGTGGTCCCAGGCGGCTACGTAGTCGGCGCCAGAGTGCATCTGCGACGCCAGGTTCGGCCGGTCCATTTCCCAGCGCCATTCCAGGAAGACCGGCCGGCCCAGGGCCTTGATCTGCCTGGCGCGGGTCCGGATCCAGCTGTCCGCCGCCCCGGAGATGATCGTCTTGGTGTCGGTCCCGGCCCAGGAGATGAGCAGCGTGCTGCCCTGGCTCAGGAAGGCATCGTCGCTTGGGGTAGGGAACGGGGCCTGCCATTTGAGGTAGGTATGCACGATGCTGAGCTTGTGGCCGATCTCGGCTTGCAGCGAGTCGACCGCGCTGATCTCGTTGGCCTGAGTGAACACGTCTGGTCCGACCCAGGCCCCGAGGTAGGCCCCCTGCTTGGGCGGAGTCGGCGCTTGGGCCGGGTCGACAGTGGTGCTCACCGACGGGGCGGACGGCGGCGGGCCGCTGCCCGTAGCCGGCGCGGGCGAGGAAGCGAAGGGATTGACGGTGACGATGACCGCGACGGCCACCACGATCGCCGCGGTGATGCCGCCGAAAAGCAGGTTCAGGCGTCTGGTCACGGCTCAGATCCCGTGCCCGCGGGCGTTGAGATGCCGGAGCACGGTTTCGCCCGACACCACCCCGGCCGCAACGGCCAGCGCGAAGGGGACCCGGCGCTCGTGCCAATTGCAGCGCAGCGCTCTCCCGGCCCAGTGGACGGCGTCACGGCGCCGTCGCAGGCAGGCATAGGCGAAAGACAGCTGGGCGTAGACCCGGGCGGCCCCGGCCGGGTGGCCGGCCAGCTCGGGGTGCTGCACGAGCATCCAGCGCAGCGATTCGGCCCTGCTCTCCCAGCGTTGCGCATAGTGGGAGGAGGCGCCCCAGAACACCCGGACCAGCGCCGCGTCCACGTTCACGATCGGGTGGCGGCGCGCGGCCCGCAGGGCCAGATCCCAGTCTTCGTTCTGGCTGCCCGGGATCGTCTCGTCAACCAGGCCGATGCCGTCGGTCAGGGCGTCCCGCCGGGCCAGGTACGTGGACGAGTGCACCATCACCATGCGCGACTGGACCAGGTCGGCGTGAGTCACCTCGGTGGCGCCCACCAGCCTCGGGTGCCGGGCGCCGGCATAGTCCACTTCGATGCCGCAGGTGGCGAACTCGGCCTGCGGGCGGCTCTGTAGCGCTGCTACCTGAGCGCGCAGCTTGCCGGGCAGCCACTGGTCGTCGTCGTCACAGAACGCGACCAGATCGGTGTCCAGACCGCAGATACCAGTGTTGCGTGCCCCGGCCAGCCCTGATGTCCGGGTGTTGGTGAGTACCGCCACCTGGCCGTCCGCAGCCAGCGCCGGGTCCGGTTCGGCCCGGTCGTAAACCACCGCTACCTGGAGCTGGCCCGGGTAGTCCTGCGCCAGGATGGCGGCCAGTGCCTCCCGAAGCGGGCCCGGGCGGTCGTGCGTCGGCACCACCACGCCGACCGAGGGCCAGGCCGTCACGACCGCACTCCCCTCGTGGCCGGGACATACCCGTAGCTGGCCAGCATCGGGAAGGTCAACGCGGTGATCGCGCGCCGCTGTGCCTTGGGCATGCTGGTCCGCCAGCGGTCGTCCCGCCGGATCGGGATCTTCCCGGTGGTGAACCGCATCGGGTTGCCGGATACGCTGTGCACCCGGTCCAGTTCAGCCCAGTCCGTGCCGAGGAACGGGTAGCCCGCCGCCTCGGGGAGCCCGGTGAAGCGGGTCACCTGTCGCAGCCCGTCGGCCGGGTGGGCGATGAAGTCCTCGTACTTCAGCCGCATGGTGGGGCAGCCGAGCCGGGCCAGCAGGTGGAAGGCGGCGTTCTGCACGCTCCACTGGCCCGCCGCCATGACCGTGGAGTACCGGGTCATGTAGCTCTCGCTCTCGGAGTCCGGCCGGCGGACCGTCCGGCTCCAGGAGTACGCGACCGCGCGGCTGTCCCGGATCAGGTGCAGGACCCGCAGGTCCAGGTCCTCTTGCCAGCGCAGGCAGTGCGCCAGGCTGGGGTTCTTGCTCGAGTCCACGATGAGCTCGCACCCGCTCACCTCGGCGATCGCCGCGTACAGCCGGGCGTAATACGACGTGTACTCGGCCAGCGTCTGGCGCAGCGCTGGCCCGACGTTACGTCGGGCCAGCGCGGGGATGAACCGGTTCCGGTCAACCCGGGATCGGAGGGTAGCGATGCGTCCGGTCTCGACCTGACCCCAGCCGCCGAATGCAACCATGCCGACCTGCTGCCAGAACGGGCACGCGCGGAACGGCTCGCCGCAGCCGCATCGCTCACCCTCCGTAATTCCTCTCTCCCACAGATGAACGAGCTCGCCCACCGGGCAGACACCGGGCAGTTGTCCAATCAGCCGCTCGATCAGGGTGCTGCCGCTGCGGCCGATGCCGCCGACGTACAGCACCCGAGTCTGCCTGGCATGCATTACGGCCTCCGGTCAGCTGTACGGGAGGAAGCAGATGCCCGCGTATCCGTAGACACCCGCACACCTGCTCGAGCCGTCGAAGTTGTCACTGGCGATCCACAGTCCGGCGCTGGTGATCAGCATGTCGTCGGCTCCAAGGCCGCGATCGCGGGTCGGGTTGAAGGTGACCGCCCCGGTGGACGGGCTCAGCCCCACCATGCCGGGCGCGGAGATGGCACCCGGGCCGGCCGCGTCACAGTCGTCCGGATTGTCGGCCCAGCGCTCATGACCACCGAAGTAAGCCGTCGAGGCGTCGGCCGCGGTGGAGTACAGCGAGTCGCAGCCGGTGTAGTTGATCCACAGGTGCGAGACGCTGCCCTGGGTCGCGGGGAAGGCGGCGGCCGCGTCGCACAGGCCGGTCCGCGGGGTCTTCCCGGTCGGCATGTTGTACGGGTGGTAACCGGTGGTGGCAATGTAGATCTCGCTGTCGTCCGGGGACCAGGAAGCGGCCTGCACGTAGTACGGCTCGACGGTCGCGCAGTCGCCGTCGAACTCAGGCGAGGTCCACGGAGTTACCGCGGCCGTCGAGCCGGACAGGCTCAGCTCGAAGATCTGCTGCCTGGAAAGGCCGCCGACCGAAGTGAAGTCGCCCTCTACCAGGTCGAGGGTCCCGCCGTGGCTGAGCTGCTGGTTGAAGACCCGGGTCCCGTTCGACGACACCCCGGGGAACTGATAGTTACCCGAGATCGACAGGTGCAGGAAGCCGTCGTCCTTGCCGGTCGTGACGTTCAGGCTGGTGAAGTAGGGGTTGGCCGAGCTTCCGTTGATCGAGGTGTAGTACCCACCGGTCAGCACATGGCTGCCGTAGGTCAGCAGGGTCTCGACCTGGCCGGAGGCGCTGTGCGCGAATGCGGTGTTAACCCCGCCGGTGGAGGTCGACACCTCGGCGATGTTCTTGACCGAGGTGCCGTCCGCCGAGGTGAACTGGCCGCCCAGGTAGGCCTCTGTGCAGCTGGAGTTGAAGGCGATCGAATTGACGATGCCGTTGACGTTCGGGTTCCACGACGTCACCTGGAACGGCGAGGTCGCGGAGAAGCTGAACGCGTTGTTTCGGTCATATGTGGTGGAATAGCGTTTGATCTCGGTGAACGTGCCGACCGCGTACATCGTGCTGCCGCACTGGGCGAGCTGGCGCACCTGCTCGGTCGTGCCGGTGGTGGCCAGCTGCGGCGTGCCGACGGCCGGCGTCGAGGACACCGGCCCGGTGGCGGCCTGAGCTGGCAGCGCGGACCAGGTCAGCGCGGCCACGGCGACTGGTACTAGCCCTGCCCGGCGGAGCCGGAAGGTTTTCTTCATGTCTACTCCCCACGCAGGACTTCACCTCCTGCGCCATAAATGACTGATGCCGCTTTGCCTTGTGTTTCTTTCGCTAGGGCAGGCCTGCCTCCGCAGACACCTCCCTTCCTCGGCCCTGCCTGGGATCCATCCCCACCGCCGGGCGCCGGGCCCGATCAGTACGCTCCACGGCCCTTGATCACCGCCGAGCAGGTCTTCCACAGAATCTGCAGGTCCAGTGCGAGGGACCAGTTCTCCACGTAGCGCAAGTCGAGCCGCACGGCCTCCTCACGGCTCAGGTCGGACCGCCCGCTGACCTGCCACAGTCCGGTCATGCCGGGCTTGACCACCAGCCGGCGGCGGACGTCGTCGCCGTACCTGGCCGCCTCGCTGGGCAGCGGCGGGCGCGGTCCGATCAGCGACATCTCGCCCAGCAGGACGTTGAAGAGCTGCGGGAACTCATCTAGCGACCAGCGGCGCAGCCAGGCACCCGGCTTGGTAATGCGCGGGTCATTACGGATCTTGAACAGCAGCCCGTCGCCCTCATCGGCCGCGGCCAGCGCATCCTTGCGCAGCTCTGCGTCCGGCACCATGGTGCGGAACTTGAGCACGTTGAACGGCTGTCCGTCCTTGCCGATCCTGGTCTGCGAGAACAGCACCGGGCCGCCGTCGTGCAGCACGATTGCGGCGGCGATCAGGACCAGCAGCGGGCTGGATAGGCAAAGGGCGGCGGTGGCGATGGCCTTGTCGACGAAGCTCTTGATCGCCCGCTTGAACCCGCTCAGCTCCGCGTGGTCCACGTGCAGCAGCGGCAACCCGGCCACCGGCCGGATCGTGGTCCGCGGGCCGGCCACGTCCATCAAGGCCGGAGCGACGCACAGGTCGGTGCCGTCTTTCTCCAGTGCCCAGGCCAGCCGGCGCAGAGTCAGGCCGTCCATCTCCGGGCAGGTCAGCACGGCTACCGTGTCCGCACCGGTGAGGGCCGCGACCCGCGCCGCGTCAGGCAGCCCGCCCAGGACAGGGACACCTCCGATTTCCGCGCGTCCGGCCTGGTCGGCCAGGCAGGCGTTGACCACCTGGAGCCCATGGAACCGGTCGTGCCGCAGCCGGGCGATCAGGTCGGCGACCGCACCGGCGTAGCCGACCGCCGTCACCCGGCGCATGCACCGGCCGCGGAAGCGCTGCTGGTGCAACTGCTTGCGGGCCGCGTAGCGGGCAGTCACGTCCGTCAGCCCCAGAACCGGCAGGGCGATCAGCACGTAACCGCGGGCAATGCCGAGTTTGAGGGCATATGAGAAGATCGCGATGGCGGCTGTCAGGCTGACTGCAGCGTTCAGGACCCGGCGGAACTCCTCAGAGCCGAGCCCGATGAAACGGGCGTCGTAACCGCCGGCCATGGCGACGCACGCCGCCCAGACGACCGGCAAGCTGCCCGTGGCGCCAACGTACAGCGAGGGCGGCTCGGCGCCGGAGAAGCGTCCAGCCAGCGCAATTAGCCCAGCTAGCAGCGCGCTGGCCACGTCCACACCGAGAACCAGCAACTGATAGCGGATGATCCAGCTGAGGTGCCGACGCCGAGCTAGCCCCGGGCGCCGCAGAATGTGCACTGGGTGCTCTGTAACCGCCAATTAACCGTCGCCCCCCCGCGAAGACGCCGAACGGACACACGCGATTACACATTTATACGCGTTAATGACCGCTCTTGTCCCTATTCACCTCGAACTTTCTTTTTGGTTGCTTTCTGTTAACCTGCCGCAATATCTACTTATTGAGTAGAAAAAGTGTGAATTGTGATGTGCTGGCCCACCGCGATTCGGACCCGTAGCGACGGCGCTGCCACCGGTCCCCGCTGCGGGCGGACTGTCATGGCCGAGCGGCGATTCCGGCAGAATCCAGGTCGGCCAGCACGACGGCTTAAGTCCCCGGTCACGGGCCCGAGCCTGACCCGTCCCGCCGTAACCTCTCAAGATGCCCACTACCGCAGAAAAGACGGCCGCGATACCGTGCTGCACGGCACTCCCTGACGCCGGAGGACAGCATGCGACACAGCACGAAGCAGAGAATCCTTACGTGGAGCAGCGCTGCAGCCGCATTGGCGACAGCAGCGATGTTCTTCGGCGCCGCGCCGGCCAGCGCGGCTGATGGATGGACGATCCAGCCCACACCGAACCCCTCGGGGTCGCAGTCGAGCCAGTTCCAGGACATCTCCTGCACGTCGGCTACGGCCTGCACGGCCGTCGGGTACTACGCCCCGAGTTCAGGACCTGTGGCCCAGACGCTCATCGAGTCGTGGGACGGAAACACGTGGTCGATCCAGCCCTCGCCCAATGCGTCAGGTCCGGCCGGCAATCTGGTCAGCTATCTGCAGGGAGTTTCGTGCACGTCGGCCAGCAGCTGCATGGCTGTGGGTAATTCCGACGACAGCTCCGGAGTCCAGACACTGGCCGAGTCCTGGAACGGCAGTACGTGGACGATCGTGCCAACGCCCAACCCCTCTGGTTCAACGATCAGCTTCCTGCTGGGCGTCTCGTGCTTCTCGAGCACCAACTGCTTTGCCGTCGGGTATCAGTCCGCAACCGGGGCTACCACGGAGACGCTCGCCGAGCACTGGGACGGCACTAGCTGGTCGGTTCAGACGACACCCGACAAAAACGATTCCACTTCGGACCGCCTGGCGGGGATCTCGTGCGCCTCGGCCGCCAGATGCAGCGCGGTGGGTGAGTACCAGGACAGCAGCGGAGTTGAAAATACCATGGTCGAGCACTGGAACGGGAGTAGCTGGCTGATCCAGCCCAGCCCAAACCCTTCCGGATCGGTGTTCAACGAGCTGGGCGGCATTTCCTGCATCACGGCCACCAACTGCGTGGCCGTCGGGGCTGCCGAAACCGCCTCACACACTCAGGTGAGCCTGGCTGAGTACTGGAACGGCACCACCTGGGTGATCCAGTCCACTCCCAACCGGCCGGTCGCCATCTACAGTGAGCTGGACAGTGTTTCGTGCACCGCGATCAGCCAGTGCACGGCAGCGGGGTATTTCGAGCCCGCCAGCGGGAGGTTCGAGACGGTGGCCGAGCACTGGAACGGGACCAGCTGGGTGCTCGATGGCACTCCGAACCCGGCGGGCGCGCGGCAGCGCTACCTGTACGGCATTGACTGCGTCGAGCACGGAAACTGCAACGCCGTAGGGTACTACCAGCCCGAATCGGGTCCGAGTGTGACGCTCGCCGTCACCAGCTAAATGAATTGACTGAATCGCCTGCTGCGGCTGCTGGTGATGATGTGCTCTATCGCCTGATCTTCGGTGAGCTGATCGAAGCCGATGTCGGCCAGGCCGCTCGGGAATCTGCTTCGTGCCTTATAAGTAGTGACCGGCTGAGCTGTCAGCCAGGCCTCCTGGTTCAACTGGGCTGGACGGCAGGCCCGGCGATAATCCGCACCCCGGCGATGAACGGCGCGAGCAGGACCGCGCCGTAGACCAGTCCGGCGAGGATATCGCTGGCCCAGTGCTTTTCGAGGTACTGCCGGCTATAAACCTCGTTGAACGACAGAGCCGCCACCGTACCGACGGCCCAGGCCTTGCCCTGCGGGGTGCCGCTGAACTCCCGCCATAGCAGGTACGCGATCAGACCGTAAAACAGGACCACGCGGTCGACACCGCCGCACGGATAGGTGCCAAGAGGGCTGCTCGGTGGCCCGGTCCGGCCGAATTTGCGCCTGAGCGCAAGCGTGACGTAATGATCGACCAGAATCGCGGACGCCAACGCGGCAGGCGGCAGCCATTTGTTTTTCGGCCATGTCACCGCCAGGCTCACTGCGGCGGTACCGGCCGCGCCCCAGGTCGTCCAGGTATTGCCGATCTTGGTAAGCCTTTCCATGACACTGGCCCACTGCTTCACCTGGTGCTCGGCGGTCCAGCGCGCCATGGGTTCGTCGATCTTCGGGCCACGGTTGATGACGGTCGGGCCGAGCAATCGCATCACCTCGTACGCCACGCCGCCGCCGATGCAGCTGACGGCACTGAGCCGGACCAGGCCCGGCACCCAATCCGGCAGCGGGGCCGAAGCAGGCAGCGGGGCCGAAGCAGGCAGCGTGAGGCGGGTTGCTTTCCCGTTCAGTCGGCTGGAGCGACCCGGCCGAACCGAAACCGGGGCGAGCTGCACTGTGCCGCTGAGCCAGCTCTGGAGCGAGCCGCCGACGTTGCGGCCAGCCTTCTGGCGTAGGCCAGCCCGGGTCAGATTGTCGCCCGAGGCCCGGCGGGCTGCCCGCACTGTGGCCGCAATGATTGCGGCTTCACAAGCAGGCCAGAGGGCAGCGAGGAGATAACGACGTGCGCTGGTTTTTCCCTTGCTCAAAACGGCCCCCGGCACAGTGAGGTGATATTCAGACTATATCTTCGGGCCGAGGCGCCCGAGGACGATCAGGTTAATCAATAGTGCTCGCGGGCCCTGCTGCCGTCGAGCAGAACCTATCGTCCGCTGAGCTTGTCCCTGGCTGAACCCATCTGCTTGCCACCGGGATCGATGTTCCCGGATGTAGTCAGAGGTCGCGACAGAGGGTGCAGATCTTGGTCGGTTGCCCCGCCTGCCTGCAGCGCCAGGCCACGGTGACGCCCAGCCCCGGTCCAAGGTCCGCGCGTCGAAACCCAGACCAGGATGATCGCGCGCCAGCGCATCACGGGACAGGCATCTCTGTATCTGGAGTTCGGCGTGTATAAGGGCGGTCAATGCGCTGGTGGTCAGAACATCTATCTCAGCCCAGCATCAGCGCGATACCGCGAAACCAGGTCTCTAGCGGCAGGCGCCGCTGCTCTCGCATCTGGCTTGATATGGCTCGCTCTGGGTTCGATTCTTCGGGCGGCAGGTTCGATTGGTCAGGTGGGAGCCGGGGCGATGGCAGTGAATAACAATGGGAATCGCGCTGAGGCGCTGCGCATGCGGCAAGAACAGCTCAACCCGCTCGGCCGTCGCGGTTATGCCGGTTCGGGGCTGGCTCCCGGATCAGGGACATGGCCACCTGGGTGGGCTGGAAAGCCTGGTCGACCACGTTGATCAGGTTCTGCTGGACCACGTCGAGCCCGACGTGGTGCTGAAGCTGGGCGGTGAATGCCGCCACCACGGTCTCGGCGTTGTACCGGGACCGGTTGAACCGGCGGTCGACCGCGCGCTGCACCCGCCGCCGCACGGGTGCGAACAGCGCCGCGCAGATCAGCGTGCTGAGGGCCACGGCCACCGCCGAATGGAACGGCAGCACGTGCGTGGCCAGCAGCACCAGCCCGGCGTATACACCCACCAGCAGGCCGGTGACCAGCGTGTAGGAGACGACCCGGCTGATGATCCGGTCCAGCTCGTACAGCCGGTACTTCAGCACCGCCACGCCCAGGCAGGCCGGCAGCGTGCCGTACGCCACCACCAAGAACGCCAGCACCAGCGGGTTCGTGCCGGACCCGACCGACTGACCGGTGGCCAGCGGCACGAAGAACACCGCGCTGACGAACGCGACCAGGGTGATGCCGCCCCCGCTGTACAGCCACTTGAGCTGCTGGCGGCGCTCCCCGTGGGCATGCCGGTAGGTGGGGAACTGGGTTACCAGCCACGCCAGCCACGCGATCCCGCTGACCGCGATGACCGCGATGTAGATCGCCACGAACACCGGGGGCGACGCGCCGGCCGGATTGCCGTCGGGCCCGACGCGGACCACGGGGCTGGCCGCGGCGCTGATCCCGGGCACCGTGGCGGCCACGGCGAGAGCCAGGCCCGCGATGAGCAGCACGACCGACGGCCGCCGCCATCGGCCGCCGGGGAGCTTCCCGTCAGGAAACACCCACAGCAGCACCGCGACCGCCACCAGGAGGAAAGGCCACAGTTCCTGCACGGCCAGCGACACCCGGCCGAGCAGTTCCGAGCCATGGTGCTGCCGGAACACCCAGACGTCGTATTCGTCGGTCGGACTGGTTCCGATCGTCAAGATGACGAACAGCAGCCACCCGATGGGATTGCCCGGACGCCGGACCGCGAGCAGGACGCCCACCGTGGCCGCGGGAATGGCGGCCGCCGCGATCGACACGGCCTCTACCACCGGGCCGCCGGTACCCGCAGAGTGCAGCACCGAGTCAAGGATGACCGTCGCAGTACACGTAGCGAGCACGAGCAGGCCCAGCACGATAGCGCAAGCCTGGACCAGCCGCCGGGGCGTCACGATCTTGCGCATACCAGGAACGTACGGCCAGACCATTCCGGGAACGTTACGGCTCACCCCGGGCCAGTCCCGAGGCACTAGCTCCTGGCGTGGCCGGCCAGCGGACCTAGGTAGCGCGGGTTGAAACCGGCCACCGCCTCCTTCAGCTCATCGCTGGGCTCGCCGTACACGCTCATGCGCGTCGGGGTGCACAGGCTCATGAACTGGGCACCGAAGTTCGCCACGAATCGCTGGACATGGGCCACGGCGGCGGCCGAGTCCTGATAGCGCTCGTAGATATGGACGTCCTGGCCGTCGACGAACCACTCGAAGATCTGCTGGCCGGGCTCGGCCGCTTGATTGTCGGCCGATATTTCCCGTGCTAGGGCGCCATATTCGTCCAGATCATCCGGCTTGACCGCCGCTTCGAATACCCACGAAATTTCTGTGCTCACGGCAAGAATCCCTCCCTCGAAATCTTGCCGGAGCGTAACCTTTGCCAGGTTGCTGATCAATAGCGTCAATCCGTATCCGGATTATCTCCACACAACCTGCATACGTTTTCCACGCCGTCTCGCCGAGCGCGAACCGCTGATAGACGGCGGCCGGCCGGGCATGGTGACGCCCCGGTGCCTGGCGACACCGGGGCGTCTGCTCTAGGCCGCTATTGCGGCCGGGCGGTTAGATGGAACCGGGCTCGAGGTAGAAGATCACGGCGGACCCGTCGGTGCGGGCGTATCCGCTGACTTCTCCCTCTCCCTGCCGGGGATGGGCGTTCAGGAACGCCCGGGCGTCCCGCACGCCGTGCGGGGCCGGGAATTCCTTGAAGCACCAGGCATGCGTGGTGCTGGCGCCCAGGCTGCCGGGCTCCAGGTACAGCAGGCCCACGGTGCCGTTCTTGCGCGGGGTCACGGTGGCCTCGCCGCGACCCTGCCGGGCCGGGTCGTTCAGGAAGTCGACGGCCTGCTTGGGGCCGACGAACTCCCCGTATTCCCAGGTGTGCGTGGTGCTGAAGCCCAGGCTGCCAGGCGCCAGGTACAGCAGCCCGGCGGTGCCGTCGCCGCGCAGGGTAGCGGTGGCCTCGCCACGTCCCTGGCGGTCAGGCTCGTTCAGGAAGATAGCGGCGTCCTTCGCCCCGTTCGGGCCGGGGAACTCGCGGGATTCCCAGGTCGGGCTCGTGCCCGTGCCCAGGCTGCCGGGCACGAGATAGAACAGCCCCACGCTGCCGTCGCTGCGCAGCGCCGCGGCGGCCTCGCCACGTCCCTGCCGGTCGGGGTCGTTCAGGAAGATAACCGCGTCGTTCTCCCCGTTGGGGCCAGGAAACTCCCGGAACTCCCAGATTTGATTGGCCATAAAAACTCCACTCCCCTGTGGCACGTGGCGCGCCCTAGCGGGATCGGCTGGCGCGCCGGTGTCTTTTGCCGATCACAGCCACGGAGGGAGCAAAGCGGCATTCAGATACACCAGGGCGCAAACTTCTCTTCAGGGCCCGGCGGGCGGCTCCGGGGCGGCGGCGAACGCCTGGTAGGCGGGGGCGAGCACGCCGGCCAGGTCCTGGCCGCGGACCGGGACGGGGGGCGGGGGGAACATGCGCAGCAGCAGGTCGGGGGCGGCCGGGGCGGGCGCGATGGTGAGCGCGCGCAGCCGGGCCGGGCTCAGCCCGGGCGACCAGAACGACTCGAGGTCCTCGCTCAGCGGCCGGGCCGGCACGTCCAGGGCGGGCCGGCTGGCCGGGGCGCCGGAGCCGGCCGGGGCGCCCTGGAGCTCGCGCAGGGCGGCGAGCAGGCCGTCGCGGGGCTTGCCGCGCCAGGCCAGCATGGCGAACGGGTCGCGGTCGAACTCCTCGGCCAGCACGTAGCAGACCGCGGCCAGGTGCTTGCAGGGCACGCCCCAGTCCGGGCAGCTGCACCGCATGTCCAGGTCGCTGGCCAGCCGGGGGAACAGCGGCGTGCCGGCCTCGGCGAACACGTCCTCGATCTCGTGCGGCATCTCGCCGGCCAGCAGCTTGGCCCGGAACAGGGCCTGGCTGGCCAGGGCGGCCAGGACCCGCTGCCACTGCTTCTTGGTCAGCGGCAGCACCTGGATGTGGACCTGGTAGGGCCGCGGCCGCGACCCTTGTACCTGCGCGGTGACCTTGCCCTGGGACAGCTTGAAGTCCAGCACCTGCCCGGCCCGGGCGTAGCTGCGGCCGCGGGCCAGCCGGCCGCCGATGCCGCCGGACTCGAGCACGGCGATGAACCGCTGGGACCACCACTGCTCGCCGATCGCGCCGCGCTTGCTGCGCGCCTTGATGCCGCCCTCGACCCGGATCGGCCGGGCCGCCCCCCAGTCGCGCCAGTCTCCCCGCGGCGGTTCGCCCATCACTCGCTCACCGCATCGGTAGACAGCTCGAGCACGGACCGCAGGTCGGCGGCGGACAGCTCGGTCAGCCAGCTCTCGCCGGTGCCGACGATCGAGTCGGCCAGGGCCTTCTTCTCCTCGATCATGGCGTCGATCCGCTCCTCCAGGGTGCCGACGCAGACGAACTTGCGGACCTGGACGTTGCGCCGCTGGCCGATGCGGAACGCCCGGTCGGTGGCCTGGTCCTCCACGGCCGGGTTCCACCACCGGTCGACGTGGATCACGTGGCTGGCCGCGGTCAGGTTGAGCCCGGTGCCGCCGGCCTTGAGCGAGAGCAGGAACAGGGCGGGCTCGTCCAGCGTGCCGAACTGCTCGACCAGCGCGTCACGCTGCTTCTTGGACGTGCCGCCGTGCAGGAACAGCACCGGGCAGCCCAGCCGGGCGGCCAGGTGCGGCTGCAGCATCCGGCCGAACTCGGCGTACTGGGTGAAGCACAGCGCCTTGTCGCCCTCGGCCACGATCTCGTCGCAGATCTCCTCCAGCCGGGCCAGCTTGCCGGACCGGCCGGGCAGCCGGGACCCGTCGCCGAGCAGGTGCGCCGGATGGTTGCACACCTGCTTGAGCTTGGCCATGGTGGCCAGGACCAGGCCGCGGCGGCTGATCTCGTCGGTGGCGTCCTCGATCCGGCTCATCATGTCGGCCACCGTGGCCGCGTACAGGCTGGCCTGCTCGGGGGTCAGGTTGCACCAGATCTTCATCTCCTGCTTGTCCGGCAGGTCGGAGATGATGGTCTTGTCGGTCTTCAGGCGGCGCAGCAGGAACGGCTGGGTCATCCGCTGCAGCGCCTGCGTCGCCTCCTCCGAGCCGTGCCGCTCGATCGGGACCGCGAACCGCTCCCGGAACTTCTCGGCCGGGCCGAGCAGGCCCGGGTTGGTGAACTCCATGATCGACCACAGCTCGGACAGCCGGTTCTCCACCGGCGTGCCGGTCAGCGCGATCCGGGTGGCGGCGGGCAGGGCCCGGACGGCGCGGGCCTGCTTGGTGGCGTGGTTCTTGATGTTCTGCGCCTCGTCGCACACCACCCGGGCCCAGGTCAGCGTGCTCAGCGCGGCCCGGTCCCTGGTAGCCACGCCGTAGCTGGTGATGACCAGGTCGGCGCCGGCCAGGGCAGCGGACAGATCATCCCCGTCGAGCCGGTCCGCGCCGTGGTGCACGTGGACCCGCAGGCCCGGGGTGAACTTGGCCGCCTCCCGCTGCCAGTTGCCGACCAGCGACATCGGGCACACCAGCAGGGTGGGCGCGGACCCGGCGGGCTGCGCGGCGACCAGCGACAGCAGCTGGATGGTCTTGCCCAGGCCCATGTCGTCGGCCAGGATGCCGCCCAGGCCGAGGTCGCCCAGGAACGACAGCCAGGACAGGCCGCGCTCCTGGTAGGGGCGCAGCGTGCCCGCGAAGCCGTCCGGCGCGGTCATCGCGGCCAGCCGCCGGTCGGCCTGGCCGGACAGCAGGTCGCCCAGCCACCCGTCGGCGTCCACCCCGGTCAGCGGGGCGTCCACGGCACCGTCGGAGCCCAGCCCCAGCCCGGCCAGCAGCGCGTCGCCGGCGGTCATGGTCCCGGCCGGGTTCCTTTCCAGGAACCGCAGCGCGGCCTTCAGGTGCGCCTCGTCCAGCTCCACCCACTGGCCGCGCAGCCGGACCAGCGGCACCTTGAGCCGGGCCAGCTCGGCCAGCTCGTCCGGGTCGATCACCTGGTCGCCGACGGCCACGTCGTAGCGGAAGCTGACCAGGTCGCCCAGGCCGAACCGGGCCGTGGCGGCCACCGTGCCCGACGGCGCGGACTGGGACCGGGCGGTGAGCTTGAGCCCGAGCCGGGCCTTGCGCACCCAGTCCGGCAGCAGCACGCCGAACCCGGCCCCGGCCAGCAGCGGCCCGGTCTCGGAGAGGAACCGGAACGCGCCCGCGGTGTCCAGCTCGAGCCCGGCCGGGGCGGGCTGGCGCAGCGCCTCCTCCAGCTCGCCGAACAGCCGGGCCGCCGAGCCCAGCCCGGCCAGCAGCTCCTCCACCGGGTCGCCGCCCGCGCCGAACCCCTCGCCGGCCCACAGGTCGGCGGCCGGGACCATCAGGCTGGGGTCCTCGGCGGACTGCAGCGCGAAGCCGACCTGCCAGGGCGCTTCCTCGGCGGCGGGCTCGGACAGCGCTGGCTCGGATAGGCGGAAGCAGGTCCGGACCGGGCCGGCTGGGATCCGGGCGCTGTCCAGCCAGGCGTCCAGGTCGGCGGCCAGCGCGGCCGCTTCGGCCTCGTCCCGCGCGCTCACCACGTCCAGACGAGGATCGGTCTGGGTGAGGGCCGCCACGTACCGTTCGGCCAGGGGGAGGCGGGCCGGGGTACGGCCGCGGCGGGCGGGCAGGAGGGAGGCGGGCAGCCGGCCTCGCGCCGCGGCGTCGGCCAGCCGGTCCAGGGCGGCGGCCAGCAGCGGCCCCGGCGCGGACCCGTCCGGCTCGCCGTCGGCCACCGCGGCCCGGCAGGCCGGCGGCATCGCCGCGGCCAGGTCACGGGCCCGTTCCGCGTCGGCGCCGCCGAGCACCGGCCGCCACCGGGCGGTGTAGTCCGCGCCGGAGTCCAGCACGGGCAGCACCCGGCCCCTGCTCACCAGGTCGGCGGCGAAGGCGGCCACCGCGGCCAGGTAGGGCAGCGACCCGGCCGCGATCGCGCCGAGCTCACCCGGGTCGCGCAGCGCGGCCAGCACGTCATGAGCGGCCGCGGGCTCGAAGGCCAGCACCGGCACCCGCCAGCGGGCCAGCGACACGCGGCCGCGGCCGGCCGGGACGCCGATGCCGGAAGCCAGCGGGGTGGCAGGCTTCCCGGCCGACGGCAGCAGCAGGGTCAGCTCGTCGCGGGCGGCCTTGCCCGCCGCCTCGCCGGCCGGATCGGGCAGCCCGGCCAGCAGGTCGGCCAGGGCACCCGCGGCGCAGGCGAACGGGTGCGCGGGCGGGCCCGGGCCAGCTTGGCCCGGCCCGGGCAGCGCGCGCGGACCGGGGTCCTCGGCCCACAGGCAGAGCGCGTCGCGCGCCCAGATCCCGTGGATGACCCGCATGCCGCCCCTCTCCCGCCTGTCTGTATCCACGATGCCACGGCCCGCCGACATTCCGCGACGCAACACGGCAGGGAACGCCGGCCAGCGGGGCGATGCCCTCGGCGAGGATGTACCCTCCGGGCCGTACTCGACCTCGAATAACTGGTGACCGGCATCGCTACGGGCGAGCGGCGCCCGAGAAGTTCGCCGCGTACCAGCTGTTGTCCATCGGGATCTTCTGGACGTCCATCCCGGTCTGCGGGGCGTCGATGATGTAGCCGTCCCCGACGTAGATGGCGACGTGCCCGACGCTGTCGTAGTAGAGGAGGTCGCCCACCTGGATGGCCGAAGCAGCGATATGCGGCAGCGCGGCCCACTGCTCGTAGGTGTCCCGGGGGATGTCGACTCCGGCCGCCGCCCAGGCGGCCTGGACCAGCCCGGAGCAGTCGAAGCTGTCCGGCCCGGTCGCACCCCACTGGTACGGCTTGCCGAGCTGGGCGTAGGCGAAGGCGACGGCCTTTTCCGCCTGGGTCGAGGTCGGCCCGGTGTAGGTGGCCGTGGTCGTGCCGCCGGCGCCGATCGAATGGCTCACGACCGTCTCCTGCTCCGGCACGGTCAGGCTGGCCAGGGTGGTCTTCTCGGTGGCGATGAGCGAGCCCAGCGACTTCTTCCGGGCGGCCAGCTGGCCCTGCAGGGCCGCGATCCCGCTCTCGGTGCCCTGCAGCTGCTGCTCGGCCCCGGTCAGCACGCGCGCGGCGGCGAGCAGCTGGAGCGTCTGGGCGTCCCGGTGGCCGGACAGCTCCATGAGCAGGGACCCTTGCTGCAGGACCACCGACGGGTCGCCCGCGGTGAGCACGCCCGCGATGGAGGTCGTCCCGGAGCTCTCGAACTCCGCGGCCGCGGCCGCGGCCATGTTGGCCTGCGCCGCCTGGAACCGGGCGTCGGCCTGGCTCAGCTGGGCGCGCAGCTGGGACAGCCTGGACCGGGCCGCGGCCAGTTCCTGGCTGGCCTGGTCGAGCTGCACGCTGACCGTGTCGAACTGCGTGGTGAGCTGGCTGATCCGGGCCTGAACCTGGGCCACGGTGGGCGCCGGCGAAGCGGCTGCGAGCCCGCCGCAGACGGCCAGCCCGGCCAGCACCGCGAACCCGGCGACGAGCGCCACGCCACGCCGTACACCGGAGGGTATGGCCAGCGGCTTGCCCATGCGTGTCGTGCTCCGTTCGTGACCCCGGGAACACGCTAGCGACACGCGATCCGGCGTCTCAACCGGATCGCACTGATATAACGAGAATATTACGGCCACCAGCGGTCGAGGTGCAGGCCGCTGTCGAGCGGGCCGCGGCCGGAAGCCGTCACGGTGTAGTAGCCGTCGGATCAGCGTAACGAGACGGGTGTTACTCCGGCGTACGGGCGGGGTCCTTGACCTCTTCGCCGTCGGCCTGCTCGCCCTCGGGCTCCGGGGCGATCTTGTGGAACTGCTTGTTCATGGAGCGGAACAAGAAGACCAGCGCGATGGCTATCCCGGCCACGACCAGGAAGCCCAGGACGCCGGGCTCCACGTCGTTGCTGGCCGTGGAGGAGGCGGCGGCGGCCGCGAGCACGCCGAGCGTCAAAGGCACACCCTCTCCCGGATGCCGGCGAACAGGTCGTCTTCCGGCAGGTCGCTGTCGACGACCGACCTAGCCAGATGATAGTCCTCCGTCGGCCAGGCGGCCTGCTGCACCTCGAGCGGGCAGCGGAACCAGAAGCCGTTCGGGTCGACCTGCGTGGCGTGGGCCTTGAGCGCCTCGTCGCGGATGGTGAAGTAGTCGCCGCACGGGACCTGGGTGGTGATCTCGTGCTCGCCCCGCCCACCTCCCCTGCCCCCTTCTTCGCCGCGCTTCTTGGCCCGCTCTTCCCATTCCTCGAAGATCTTGGTGTAGGGCGACTCGAGCTCGCGGCGCAGCATCTCCTCGTGCAGGGCCACGTACTTGGCGCCGTGGAAGGAGACGAAGTAGTACAGCTTGAGCGGCTGCCAGGGCTCGCCGGCCTCGGGGTAGGCGTCCGGGTCGGCGGCGGCCTCGAACGCGGCCACCGAGACCTGGTGCGTCATCACGTGGTCCGGGTGCGGGTAGCCGCCGTTCTCGTCGTAGGTCAGCATCACGTGCGGGCGGAACTCGCGGATGGCGCGGACCAGCGGCCCGGTCGCCTCGGCCAGCGGGGTGAGCGCGAAGCAGCCCTCGGGCAGCGGCGGCTTGGGGTCGCCCTCGGGCAGGCCGGAGTCGACGAAGCCCAGGAAGCGCTGCTGCACGCCCAGGATCTCCCGGGCCCGGTCCATCTCCGCGCGCCTGACCGCGGCCATGTCGGCCTTGATCTCGGGCCGCTCCATGGCCGGGTTGAGGATGTCGCCGCGTTCTCCGCCGGTCAGCGTGCAGACCATGACCTCGACACCCTCGCGCACGTAGCGCGCCATGGTGGCCGCGCCCTTGCTCGACTCGTCGTCCGGGTGCGCGTGCACGGCCATCAGCCGCAACTGGTCTGGTCCGCAATCCAGCACTGGATCTCCCTCGTTTGCCCACACCCGAAAACACCCGTTTACCAGCCCGACATTCCCCGTTCGCCGCAAGCCGGTGACCTTCCCCATTTGACTAGTTCGCTCAAGTCGCCGACGCTTGTTAGCCTCAGCAGATTACCCCCGAGGACCGTGGGTGGTCCCGCGGACGCAGTGAGTCCTGCGCAGTACCAAGGAGTGCCCGTGACCGAGACGCGCGAAGAGACCGTCACCTGGCTGACCCAGGAGGCGTACGACCGGCTCAAGGCCGAACTCGACCACCTCTCCGGACCGGGGCGCGTCGATATCGCGAAGAAGATCGAGGCGGCCCGCGACGAGGGCGACCTGCGCGAGAACGGGGGCTACCACGCGGCCAAGGACGAGCAGGGCCAGATCGAGGCCCGCATCGTCGTGCTCCAGCACATCCTGGAGAACGCCCGCGTCGGCGGCCCGCCGCGCACCGACGGCGTGGTCGGCCCGGGGATGACGGTCACCATCCGGTTCGTCAAGGACGAGGACGAGGTGACGTTCCTGCTCGCCTCCCGCGAGGAGAGCGGCTCGCCCATCGACGTCTACTCGCCGCGCTCCCCGCTCGGCGCCGCGATCATGGGCAAGAAGGTCGGCGAGCGGGCCACCTACTCGCTGCCGAACGGCCGCGCCACCACGGTCGAGATCCTCGAGGCCGTACCCTACGTCGGGGCCTGACCCGCTTCTGCACGTGATCTGGCCGAACGGGCCGTGGTGTCAGCCGCCACGGCCCGTTCGGCGTTGTCCGGGACGCGCTAGGTGCGGATGCGCGAGCAGGAGACGGTCACGTTGGGGGAATCCCAGGCGGGCAGCGAGATCTCGCCGGTTTTGCTCGCGGCGCAGGCTCTCAGCCAGTGATCCAAGGTGTGCGTCCAGTAACCCTGGCTGACGCGACTGGGTACGTAATACCGGTAGTCACTCAGCCAGCTGAACGCGAGCGCGCAGGTCAGCGCCGTGACCACGATGACCGTCCACGGTCGCGGGCCCGGCCGGGCCTCCCGCGCCCGGGGCGCAGGCGTGACCGCGCCACGGCGGCGGATGAACGTGTCGACCGCGATGATCACCGTGGCGTACAGGAGCATCACCGGGAGGGCTTCGTAGCGGGAGCCCGGCTGGAAGCCGAAGTTGGCCACCCCGCGCGCGACCCAGCCAGCGCCGGGCGGCCCGGGGACGGACGCGGCGATCATCACCTCCACGAAGCCGATCACGGTGGCCAGCACGGCGAACACGCGGACCTGCCGGTCGCCGGTGATCAGCACCCAGGCGAGGACGGCCAGCAGGAACACGCCGACGACCGCCGTGGCCCCGTTCAGGCCGAGCAGTTTCTGCAGCCACCACGACAGGTGCCAGCCGACCGAGCGCAGGACGAAGGCGTGGAGGTAGAACTTGACCGAGGCGAGCGGTGAACCGAAGCCATGCAGCCGCTGATTGTGCCCGCCGGGGGCCGACAGGATCGCTGGCACCTGCACCAGCAGGCCGAGCAGGAAGCCGATGGTGACCGCGTGCTCCCGCCAGCGCGGCAGCGCGATGACCCGGATCACCAGCAGCGGAAGATAGATGACCGCGAGGATCTCGGACGAGGTCGCAGCGAAGGCCACGAGCGCGGCGGCCAGCATCCCCCAGCGCGTCTGGGGACGCCACAGCACCGCCCAGAACGCCGTCGCCGACAGGTACCACGGGGAGCCCACCCCGCTGTCGATCATCTCGATCGGCGCTAGCGGCAGCAGGATCAGGGCGGCGGCCAGCGTGGCCCGCAGCCAGGGCGACCGGATGTACCCCGCGCTCGCGTGATAGGTGAACAGCGCGCAGACGGCGGCGATGAGTGCGCCGGCCAGCGCGTAGATCCGCGCGGCGTCCCACAGCGAGAGCAGCGAGACGATCTGCCCGAGGATGCGCGGCACCAGCTGCAGGTAGCCGCCGTACGGGGCGAGCAGGTCCCAGGGGTGCTGGAGGGCCCCGACCAGGAAGACGCCGTTGTCCTCGGCATAGACCTCTTTCCAGGCCGGAATGAAAGCGACGCGCGGCAGCATCACCACCGCGGCGACCAGGACGGCGAGGATCTGGATGGCCACCCGCACCGGCCGCTCGCGCAGCAGCCCCCCGGGCCCCGGCGGCGCACTGGGCGCTACCGGGAACAGCGCGGCGAGCGCGGTCCGGAATCGACCAGCGCGAGGGTCGATTCCCCGACCCGCCCGGGGCCGGAACACAGACGTCTTGGCAACCACGCGATTCCCCCGAGACCAGGCCGCTTGAGGGTAGCCGATCCGGTCATGGCCGGATCGATCGGTACGAACGTGCTCACCAGGGTAGCGCGACGGCGGAGTCAGGGCGGCGTGGCCGGGCCTGGCGCAGTAAGGGCCGGCCTGGACCTTAGGCCTTAGTAATAGCCGTTCTTCTGCAGGGACGCATAGGCGCTGCACGGGCTGCCGTAGTTGTCCTTGATGTAGCCCAGGCCCCACTTGATCTGCGTCGTGGCGTTCGTCTTCCAGTCCGCGCCGGCGCTGGCCATCCGGCTGCCCGGCAGCGCCTGCGGGATGCCGTACGAGCCGCCAGGGTCGGCGTTGTTGTACTCCCAGCCGCTCAGCTTGTTCCACAGGTTCAGCAGGCAGGTGTACTGCGCGGTCGTGCCCCACCCGTAGGCGGGCAGCAGGGTCTTGGCGATCTGCTGGGCCTGCGCGGGAGTGGCCCGGACCCCGCTGACCGCGCTGGCGGTGGCGGTAGCGGTCGGCTGCGTGGGCTGCGTGCTGGCGCTCGCGCCGGTGCTCGGGGTCGTGCTGGGGCTCGGGGCCAGCGATGTGCTGGAGGTGGTGCTGGGCGGGAGCGCGGCCTTCGGCGTGCTCGAGGTGAGCAGCAGGGGCACGGCGATGGCCAGCGCGACGACCAGGCCCGCGGCGGCGATGAGCGGCCCGCGGCGGAAGCGCCGGCGGGGCAGCCGGGCGGTCGGTTCCGGCGCGGACAGCTGAGTCTGTGTCGGCGGGCCGTCGGCGGCGTACAGCGGCGGGCCGGCCGGCGCCTGGCCGGGGGCCGAGCCGGACCTGCTGACCGCGGCCATCAGGTCAGGTACCGACGGCCGGGCCTCGGGCGCCTTGGCCAGGCACGCGCTGATCAGCGCGGCCAGGCTCGGATCCGGCAGCCCGGCCAGGTCCGGCTGCTCGTTGATGACGCGGTACATGATCGCCGGAGGCGAGTCGCTGCCGAACGGAGGCCGGCCCGTCGCGGCGAAGGCCAGCATGCCGCCCAGCGAGAACACGTCGCTGGCCGACCCGGCCGGCTCCCCGCGCATCTGCTCGGGGGACATGTAGGCGAACGTGCCCACCAGCGTCCCGGTGCTGGTGATCCCGGTGTGCGCGTCGACCGTGCGGGCGATGCCGAAGTCGATGATGCGCGGCCCGTCGGCGCCCAGGATCACGTTGCTCGGCTTGAGGTCCCGGTGCACGAGCCCGCAGGCGTGAATGGCGGCCAGCCCCTCGGCCAGCGCGGCGCCCAGCGCCCGCACCCGGTCCGGCGGCATCGGCCCGCCCTGGACCACCGCCTCCTGCAGGGACGGCCCTTCGATGTAGGCGGTCACCATCCAGGGCGGATTGGCGCCGGGATCGGCGTCGACCACCGTGGCGGTGTGGAAGCCGCCCACCCGCCGCGCGGCCTCGACCTCGCGGGCGAACCGTTCCTTGAAGTACGGGGTCTGGGCGTGGCTGGAGTGGATCAGCTTGATCGCGACCGTCCGCCCGCCGGGCGAGACGCCGAGGTAGACCTGTCCCATCCCGCCGGCGCCGAGCCGTCCCAGCAGGCGGTAACCGCCCACGCTGGCTGGATCGGCAGGCTGAAGCACATCCATCGGCCGGCTGGCCCCCCATTCGCCGCGGAGTACATATTCGACTACATCCGGAACATATTCTGCCGCCGGGCGCTCGCCGGTCACTGCCGCGACGGGAGGGAACGCCTGGGCAGCCCGAATCTCCACGCGGTCTGCACACGATCTCCACCGGGCCACGACATTCAGTCAGCGCTGTCGTGACCGAACGTAGTCATGACGATGCGCTTACGGACAGCGTGCTTCGCTGCCGACGGCCGACCGCCGCCGGAACAATCGTCACATCTCGTGTTCATCAGGACACATGTGGCTTGGGGACATCATGGCGGGACAGGCGCGGGTACAGGATCAGGCCGGCGGGCCGGGCACCGGGGCGAGGCGGCGTCCGCCGCGGACGGTGATCCTGAGTCAGCGGGACATCGACGGGCTGTTGCTGTGCGGGGAGCATTACGGGGCTCCGGCCGACCTGCTGGCCAGCGCGCTGCGGGTACAGCCACCGGTGCTGATCAAGATCATCGCGCGGTGGCACCGGGCCGGATTCGTGGCCACCGGGCGGCTCGGGCCGGGTCCGCGGTGGTGCTGGCTGACCCGGGACGGGATGGCCGCGACCGGGCTGGGGTTCGTGGCGGACCGACCGGCCCTGGGCCGTTTGGCCCATATCAGGGCGGTGCTGGCCGCGCGCCTGTGGCTGGCCAGCGGGCCGGCCTGGTCCGATGGGCAGGCCTGGTGGCACTCCGAGCGGCGGCTGCGGGCCCGGCACCGGGTGCCGCGCACCGGGCACGTGCCGGACGCCGAGGTGCACTGGCCGGGCATCGCGGGCAGCCCGTACGCCGACCAGGTGTGGGCGCTGGAGGTGGAGCTGACCCCCAAGCCGATCGGCCGGACCACCGAGATCATGACCGGGCTGCTGGCTTCGGCGCAGTACGCCACGGTGGTGTACCTGACCGCGCCGCCGGCCCGGGCAGTGGTGCTGCGGGCGGTGGCCGCGCTGCCGCCCATCGACCAGCCGCGGGTGGCGGTGCGGGACCTGCCGCCCGCGGCGCTCATGCCCGAGCCGCGGCCGTGAGCGTGCGGCCGTGAGCGTGTGGTCGTGGCTGCGCCTGGCGGCGTGCCTGTGGCTGCTGCGCAAGGGCGTCATGGTCGTCAGGTGGATGCTGCTGATCGGGCTGGCGGTGGCGGCCTGGCCGGTTACGGTGGTGGCGGCCGCCGGGTACGGCGCGGCGTGGCTGCGCGGCTGGCCCGCGGTGCGGCTGCGCCGGACGGCGCTGATGTTCCTGCCGTTCAGCGGGGCCTGGCTGGTGCTTGACGCGCTGCGGCCGCGGGGCTGGCGGGGCATCGCGCCGGGCGTGGCCGGCGACTGGGCGCACGGCTGGGGCTGGTCGCAGCTGACCGCGACCGGGCTGGGCCGGACGTTCCTGCTGACCTCGCTGGTGGCGATCCCGGCCGGGCTGGGCCTGGCCGCGCTGGCCTGGTGGTGGCGCACCTTCGCGATGACCAGCGGGATCGGCGGCTGGCTGGCGTCGGCGCCGGTCACGTTCGACGCGCGGCAGTGGAAACGCCAGGTGAGTTCGGCGGCGGGAAGGAACAAGGCTCCGGGCAGCGTGCCGCTGCTGCGCCGCGGCGGCCTGATCCCGGTGGGCGGCACCATCCGCACCATCGGCCACCGCTGGCGGCCGGTGTTCGCCGTGCCGGCCGAGGCGTGCGCGCGGCACATGGTCGTGGTGGGCGCGACCGGGTCGGGCAAGACCAACCTGATGATGCGGCTGTGGGCCGGGTGGTTCAGGGCCGCGCTCGAGGCGGCCTGGGCCGGGCGCGGGCCGCGGCCGCTGCTGATCGTGCTGGACTGCAAGGGCGGCCGGGACGCCCGGGAGAAGGCGGCCCGGACCCGCCGGCTGCTGTACGGCGCCGGGGCCCGGCGGGTGGCGATCTGGCCGGACGAGGCCCGGCTGTCGGTGTGGGACCTGCCGGCCGCCGACCTGGCCGTGCTGCTGTACCAGATGATCGACAGCGGCACCGGGGCGGCCGCCTACTACGCGGACATCCTGCAGGCCGTGCTCACGCTGGCCGTCACCGCGCCGGGCGGGCCGCCGCTGAACGCGGCCGCGTTCCTGGACCGGCTGGACGCGAAGTGGCTGCGGCACGCCTGGGGCGACGGGCGCCACCCGGCGCAGCTGACGGACTGCCAGGCCGCGGCCAAGCACCTGCCCGATATCAAGCTGCGCTTTGTCACCCTGCTCGGCCGGCTGGGCCCGGCCCTGGACGGCCCGGGCGAGCTGGGCCAGGCCGACGCCTGGTACTGCATCCTGGAGGGCACCAGCGAGCCGTCGGTGGCTGAGGCCCAGGCCCTGGCCTTGGTTGAGCTGGCCGCCCGCGCGGCCACCGATCCTGGCGGCGAGCCGCGGGCCATGCTGGTGGCCGCCGACGACTACAGCGCGGTGTCCCGGCGGGTGCCGCTGACCAACCTGTACGAGCGCGGCCGGGCGCTGGGCATCGGCATGCAGGTCTCGGCCCAGTCCTGGCAGGGCCTCGGTGCCGACGAGGACGAGCGGTACCGGATCGCGACCACCGCCGACGGCGGGATCTGGGTCATGAGCACGCCGCGGCCCGAGCCGCTGGCCGCCCTGGCCGGGTACCGGCGGGTGCTGTCCACTGCGCACCGGCTGGTCGGCACGGCCTGGGGGGACGAGGGCCTGACCCGCGAGCAGCGGGCCTGGACCGCCGACCCGGAGCTGATCCGGCGGCTGGAAACCGGGCAGGCCTGCTACCTCCACCGCGGCGCGGCCACCTTCGTCCAGGTGGCCCGGCCCAGGCCGTCGCCGCTGAGCCTGCCCCGCGCGGCGGCCCCGGCCGTGGTGCCCGGGCCGCGGCTCGAGCCCGAGCCTGATCCCTGGCCCTCGGCGGATTCCGGGCCTGATCCCTGGCCTGGGCCTGCGGCGCCGGGCGGGCCGGGGCCCGCGGGGCCGGCCGGGCCGGGCCGTCTGGATGACGTGTTCGGGGGTAACTGGTGAGCGCCAACCCGTTCGAGGCGCTGGGCCTGCCGGCCCGGCTGGACCTGAGCGACGAGCAGGTCAGGGCGGCCTGGCGGAAGATCGCCGCCGCCACCCACCCGGACCGGACCGACGGCGGGGACCTGGCCAGGTACACCGCGGCCACGGCGGCCTACGTGGCGCTGCGCACCCGGTGGGGCCGCGGCGAGGCGTACGCCGACGTGCTGGCGGCGGCCGACGACACGGCGGTGCTGCCCGCCGTGATAGTGGCCGAGCCGGGGCCAGCGGGGGTGGCGGGAGTGGCGGGGGTGGCCTGGCCGGGGCCGGCGGGGGTGGCCCGGGCCGTGCAGCTGCTGACGGGGTGGTGGCAGCTGCCGGTCCGGATCGTGCGCGGGCGGCCGCGGCGGCTGTTCATCCGGGCGGTGGCCGCCGTAGTGCTGTGCCTGACCGTGCTGGCCCTGATCCCGGGGCAGCCCGCCGCCCCGCCGCTGGTCGCCGCGCTGATCGCCTGGTTCGTGCTGACCGGCCGGTCCGACCTGGCGCCGCCGCGGCAGCGGTGAGGCCGCCGGTCCCCACACCATCTTCATCTGGCCCGCATCGGATTTTCATACGCCTTTGGCCGACTGCCGGTGATTGGCGAGGTGCCATCTTGGGGGTGGAATCGTGGGTCGGCCTGACGTCGTGGAAATGTTCGGCACGCCGGTGGTCAACGCGACTGATGGAGTCGAGCTGCAGGATGCGCTGAATTCGGTTGTCTCAGCGGCTGACGGCGTAAACGCGAATCTCGGTCGCGGTGTCGTCAATGCCGGGATTAATCAGATCACCACCTCGGCCAATGAGCTGAGCCGGACGCTCGCGTCGGGGCGTTCGGCCCCCGACCTGCAGGACAAGGCGCAGCGTCTCCAGAACGATGTCCAGCGCAACCACCGGGCGCTCGGCAGCAGGGCCGGCGAAGCACAATCCACGGCTGATGGCCTGGTCACGCTGTTCGCCCAGGCCGTCGATGCCTGGGGCAACGTGCATGACGTAGACAGCCTGCAGGACGCCCTCAGCACCACGGCCAAGGCGGCCAGCGCGCTCGGCAAGGCGCTCACCATACTCGGCACCGCGGTAGGCATCTGCGATCCTCCGCTGGGGATCGCGATCGGCGTCGCCGGGCTTGCCCTCCAGGCGGCCGGGAGCCAGACGCAGCAGGCCGTCGACGCGGGCAAGGTGATCGCGCCGCAGACTCAAAGCCAGCCTGGCAGCGTCAATGAGACGGGGACCGATAACGGGACCGACGTCGACACCAGCACGGATGTCAGCACCGGCACGGACATCAACACCGGCACCGACCTCAGCACCGGGACCGTCATCGACACCGGCACCGATTTCAGCACTGGCACTGACTTCAGCACCGGCACGGACACCGGGACCGGCACCGGCACCGGGACCGGCACGGGCGGCGCAGGCCCGGACACCGGCACGTTCAACACGTTCGGCGAGACCGGGACCCTGCTCCAAGTGGTCGACCCCGACGAAGTGGCGGCTGGCCTGCACAGTATTGGCCCGCACGGTGTTGGCCCGCATGGTGCTGGCGCGGATGCCCAAGAGCGGGCGGCGAGCCTGCGGGCTGTCGACCAGCGCATGACGGCCGCGCTGCACGCCGGTGACCTGGCTACCGCGTCGCGGTACGCCGACGAGTACGCCCGCGGCCTGACCGGCGACCCCGAGCGCGAGATGTACGTGTCGATCCCGAAGCTGCAGCATGACCTGGCCCAGCTGAAGTACCTGGCCGGGCACGGGATCCAGCTCGAGGACGCCGACCGCATGATCGAGGGGTACACGCAGGTCATCGACGACGCCCGCGCGGATGGGGCGACCGCCGGCCAGCGGTGGCTCATCACCGATCGCGAGCGCGCCAAGATCGGAGATTTCTACAACCGCATCATCTACCGCCCGGAGGCGCCGCGAGTGGCGCAAGCATTGTCTGCGGGCTGGGATCCGTGTCGCGCCGAGGAGTCCTACCTGCGCGACGGGCGCGGCGCGGTGGTCATCGATGACTTCCTGACCCCCGCCGCGCTGGACGTGCTGCGGGACTTCTGCCTGGAATCGGTCATCTGGTTCAACAACCGGTACGCCTACGGACGTCTCGGCACCGTGTTCTCGCGCGGCTTCAACTGCCCCCTGCTGCTGCAGATCGGCGAGGAGATCGCCGCCGCGTTCCCGGGCGTCATCGGCCCTCGGCATCACCTGCGCCAGCTGTGGGCTTATAAGAACGGGCAGCAGCAGCCGGCCACGCCGCCGCACGCCGACTTCGCGGCCGTCAACATCAATCTCTGGATCACGCCCGATTCGGCCAACCTGGACCCGTCGGCCGGCGGCCTGGACATCTACGACACCGAAGCGCCGCCCACCTGGGAATGGGAGAAGTACAACAAGGACGGACGCGCTATCAAGGCATTCCTGGAAGAGTCGGCGGCCATGGTGACCAAGAGCGTTATTCAAACCCTGTGATTGAGAAGAAGAAAAGCCTCTGGCGGCGTCGACGGTAAGGTAAGTGGCAGGGGGGCGGTAGTGGGTGGAATATCTTCAGTTTTTGAAGTGGGCGACAAGCGTTAACGGCGCGCGCAGGGATGAGATCTGGGAGTTGTATTCTTATGGACATGGTGAGCTCTCGCCTTCGGCTTCTTTTGGGGTGACCAGCCCGGTGCGTGGTATCCCTTGTCGCCGAACCAGCGCGGGACTTCTCGACGATCTGGGCAGCCCCGGTGTCGGTGAACGATTTCGCGTCGTGGGTTTTCCCGGGAAGCGGGTCAGAGATCCAGACGGCCGTCCCGTCGAGAAGAGATATCAATTGCGCGTTGAACCCGGTGGTCTTGTGCTTGCCGTTCCACAGTTCCGGGTGCTCCGCGTAGGACCAGCAGGGCGCGAGCGTGCCGTCTACCAGGACGACTCTGCCCCTGACTATCTCGATGGCCTCCGCCGCGTCCGGCACGAATTCCTCCAGCACCGCCTTTACGAGCGGTACCAGGACCGCCGCATACCGGGAAATGGTGGGCTGTGACGTGTCCCGGGTTTCCCCGATGAATTCCTGCGTCGCATTCTGCCGGAGGTAGATGCACGCTGCCTCTACAGCCTTGTACAGCAGGAGCGATTTCGGCTGTCCGGTCCTCTTATTCCACGGCTAGTATAGCGCCTCGTTCACGCGGCGGACGAGTTCCAGCAACTGCGTGAGCGTCAGGCGGGTGGTAAAATAATAGCGCAACGGCTCTCCAGGGAAAGAGAAATCTTTAGTAGGAACTCTCAAATCTTCCAGGAAGGAAGTAGCTTTTTAATTAAAGAATGAGGAGTGTAGAGAAATAAATTAAGATGTAGAAATAAGAAAGAAAGAGAAAAAAGGAAGGAAAACCAAGATCCCCTATCGCGCGAACCGGGCCGTCATCTTCAACTCCGACCTGTTCCACGCCACCCAGCCGCTGGCCTTCGCCGACGGCTACCAGAACCACCGGATTAACGTCACGTTCCTTTACGGCCGCCGTGCGGACGATGATCGCTGATTAGATTGAGTCCGGTTATCCACAGGCAGATGTTTACGATCCGGTCGCCTACACATCATCTCCACACCGTCGGCATCTAGCTTTCACATGTCTTTGGCCGACTTCAGGTGATGGCGAGGCGCCTGACACTATTACCGGGCCGGTGGCGCGCCTGCCATTGGGGATGAATCTCCTGCACCCATGATGGCTCGCCACCGGTGGTCAAAGGCAATTCGGAAGGCGGATCTCAGGAGTGTTATCAGAACTGTCGCTTTTGGAGCGCGTTTCGGGCTGAGTGCAACATCTTAGAAATTTCGCGACACGCCGCATGCGGTAATTAAAAAGCAACGGCCCTCCTGGAAGATTTGAGAGTTCCGACCAAAGAATTCTCAAGCCCGGGAGAGCCGTTGCGCTATTATCGTACCACCGGCCTGACGCTCACGCAGATGCAGGAACTCGTCCGCCGCGTGAACGAGGCGCTAGACGAGCCGTGGAATAAGAGGACCGGACGGCCGAAATCGCTCGGCTGTACAAGGCGGTAGAGGCAGCGTGCATCTACCTCCGGCAGAATGCGACGCAGGAATTCATCGGGGAAACCCGGGACACGTCACAGCCCACCATTTCCCGGTATGCGGCGGTCCTGGTACCGCTCGTAAAGGCGGTGCTGGAGGAATTCGTGCCGGACGCGGCGGAGGCCATCGAGATAGTCAGGGGCAGGTCGTCCTGGTAGACGGCACGCTCGCGCCCTGCTGGTCCTACGCGGAGCACCCGGAACTGTGGAACGGCAAGCACAAGACCACCGGGTTCAACGCGCAATTGATATCTCTTCTCGACGGGACGGCCGTCTGGATCTCTGACCCGCTTCCCGGGAAAACCCACGACGCGAAATCTTCACCGACACCGGGGCTGCCCAGATCGTCGAGAAGTCCGACGACGAGTTCGACGACAAGGAATACCAGAGCACCGAGCTGGTCACCCCGAGAAGAAGCCGGAAGGAAGAGAGCTCACCATGTCCAATAAGGAATACAACTCAAAAAAATGAGAGAGAAAGAGAAAGAAAAGAAAAAAAAAAAAAAAAAAGAAAGAAAAAAAGAAGAAAAAGAGAAGAGGAAGAGGGAGGAGGGCATGGCTGGTAACGATGTGGTTGAGATGTTCGGCATACCCGTTCTCGCCGTGACGCCTGATGGAGCTGCGCTGCAGAATTCACTAAATGCCTGTGTCGCGAAGGCTGACGACATAAATGCGAATCTACGTCGCGGTGTGGTGGCTCCCGGCATCGATCAAATCGCATCCTCGGCGAGCGACCTGACCCGGGTTCTCGGCTCCGGGAGTTCGGCCGACGACATGCGAAGCAAGGTTCAGGATCTCGATAACAGTGTCACGCAAAACACCCAGGCGCTCGGCAATAGGGTCGACCAAGCCAGATCTATTGTTTCTGACCTGGTCACGAAGTTCGACCAGGCCGCCAGTTCATGGCCAGACGTGCATGACATACCCACCCTCAAGAAGGCCATCGACGATACGGCCCAGGCCGGTGAATCACTCGGTAAGGCGCTCGTTGTGCTGGGTGGCCTGGTAGCTGTCTGCGATCCGCCGCTGGGAGGCGCGATAAGCGCTGCGGGAGCCGTCGTCCTGTTCTTCTCGGGCGAGGCAGAGCACGCGGTCGAGCAGAGCGACT
The DNA here is from genome assembly GCA_963767565.1 of uncultured Actinomycetes bacterium. Taxonomy (GTDB): domain Bacteria; phylum Actinomycetota; class Actinomycetes; order Streptosporangiales; family Streptosporangiaceae; genus Palsa-504. The sequence goes on from CAVYEG010000004.1 coordinate 37,314, forward strand.
TGATCGATCCTGGAGACCAAACAGCGACCGAAACCGGGACCGAAACCGGCACTGACACAGGAACTGACACCGGCACGGACACCGGGACCGATACGGGGACCGACACCGGGACCGATACGGGAACCGACACCGGGACCGATACGGGAACCGACACCGGGACCGATACGGGAACCGACACCGGGACCGATACGGGAACCGACACCGGGACGGACACCGGGACCGGCACCGGGACGGACACAGGAACCGGCACCGGCACGGACACAGGAACCGGCACGGGAACCGACACCGGGACTGACCTGTTGGTGACCGATATCGGCACTGACATCGAGACTGGCACGGACATTGTGACCGGAACTGACCTCGAGACCGGTACTGTCCTCGAGACTGGCACCGGAATAGAGGTCGATACCGGTATCGAGACCGGAATCCGGAAGGTCGACGGAGCTGTTGGTGCTGGGGCAGGTGCCCGGGATGGGGCGCTGAGGCTGAAGGCCATTGACAGGCGCATGACGGCCGCCCTGCATGCCGGTGACCTGGCTACCGCGTCGCAGTATGCGGAGGAGTATGCCCAGGGCCTTACCGGCGACCCCGAGCGCGACCTGTACGTGTCGATCCCGAAGCTGCAGCATGACATCGCTCAGCTGAGGTACCTGGTCGGCCAGGGAATCCCACTCGAGGACGCCGATCGGATGATCGACTCCTACACCCAGGTTCTCCGCGACGCCTCCGCGGACAGGGCAGGCACCGACCGGTGGCTGATCACCGATCGCGAGCGCGCCAGGATCGGCGACTTCTGCGACCGCATCATCCATCGCCCCGAGGGATCACGGGTCCCCCGGGCCCTGTCGGCGGACTGGGATCCAGGCCGCGTCGAGGACTCCTACCTGCACGACGGGCATGGGGCGGTGGTCATCGATGACTTCCTGACCCCTGCTGCACTGGATGTCCTGCGGAACTTCTGCCTGGAATCGGTCATCTGGTTTAACAACCGGTACGCCTACGGACGGCTGGGAACCATGTTCTCGCGCGGCTTCAACTGCGCTTTGCTGGTGCAGATCGGCGAGGAGATCGCCCGCGCGTTCCCGAACATCATCGGTCCCAGGCATCATCTGCGCCAGCTATGGGCCTATAAGAACGGGCAGCAGCAGCCGGCCATGCCGCCGCACGCCGATTTCGCGGCCGTCAACGTCAATATCTGGGTCACCCCTGACTCGGCCAACCTGGACCCGTCGACCGGCGGGCTGGACATCTACGACACCGAAGCTCCGCCGAGCTGGGACTTCGGAAAGTACAACAAGGACGGACGCGCTATCAAGGCGTTCCTGGAAGAGTCCTCGGCCACGGTCACCCAGATCCCCTACCGGGCGAACCGCGCCATCATCTTCACCTCCGACCTGTTCCACGCCACTCAGCCCCTGGACTTTGCCGACGGTTACCAGAACCGGCGGACCAACGTCACGTTCCTCTACGGCCTCCGCGAGGAAGACGACCGCTAACTCAGGCTCGGTCCGCGGCTGGGCGCTGCTGGTGGACGAATCCATAACCAGACAGGTGGCTTGAGTCAGCGAGCTGGCTGTTCGTGGGGGACAGGCGGCGTGGTGACCGAGATGATCCGGATGAGGGCATCCAGGCCGGTGAAGTCGGCAGGGTTGGTCGTGTACAGCGGCAGGCCCTCGGCGATCGCGGTAGCGGCGATCATAAGGTCGACGGCCCCGCCTCGTGGCTTACGGCCCGCGGCGATGACGGCGGCCGTCACGCGGCCGAAGATGCGCGCCGCCTCTGCATCGAACGGCACCGGGTCGAACTCGCTCTCGGCCCGCTGGAGGATCTCCAGCCGCCGCGCGCGCTCGGCGTGCTCGTCGTACACAGCCTGCTCGTCGTTGCGCCTTACCTCGTGCGGCCCGGCGGACAGTTCGGCCAGGGTGATGGCGCTTATTGCCATTTCGTCGGGCAGTTGGTCGGGATCGATCCAGCTCCGCAGGATCAGGATGTTGGTGTCGAGCATTCCTTGCCGGGGCTGCTCACCGCTCATATGCGCTGTCGGCCTGATGGTCCAGCGCGGCATCCTGATCAGACCGGAATACTTCCAAGTCAACCGAGGGGGCGTTGCGCGACATGGCGGCGAACTCCTGCCTGGGGACGAACCGGCGGCGCTGTCGCAGCGGGATCAGCTCGCCGATCCGATGACCGTCCCGGGTGACAATAAAGGACTGTCCGTGCTCAACGGCATCCATGATCTCCCGCGATCTTGTCCGCAAATCGCGCTGGGTAATCTCCGGATGAGCATCCACAAAGTCACTGTAGCACCGGGTGCTACATAGTGGCACTCCCGGCATGCTCGCAGCCGGCAGCAACCTGGCTCAGACACTTGGCACTTGTTGTTCCACGGGTGGTGCCGGGCCGCCGTTTCGGCGCCCAGCCCTCGGTGCCTTCCGCGCTGTTCTCCCAGCGGTAGGCGTACACATCGCTGCGTCCCGCGAAGAGGGTCCGGTACAGGCCCACCTTGGCCTGCAAGCTTGACCCGCTGCGCCTGCTCCGGCGGAAATAGCGACGTGCAGGGGTCTAAATCCTGGTTGGCACGGGATCTGCTGGATAAGTGCTAGTTTTCTTTGGTGCGTATCGGAGTGTACATAGACGGCTTCAATCTGTACTACGGCGCGCGGGGTCTGTGCGGCCGTGGGACCCCAGGCTGGCGCTGGCTTGATTTGCGTGCCTTGGCCACGGATCTGGCCGGACGGCGCTCTAACTGGCCGGGCGCTCAGATTGATCGCGTCGTGTACTGCACCGCGCGGATTGACGGCGCTTCCAACCCGTCGGGCCAGGCCGACCAGGATGTCTACCTGAAGGCATTGATGGCCGCGGGCAGTGTGGACCACACCGAGTACGGCACCTATGTCGCTCGCGTCAAGATGGCTCCGCTTGCGACCAAGGACCTACACGGCCGACCACAGCTCGTGAGCCCGGCATGGCCCGTGATGATCCAGGACGGAGGGGGTGCCCCAGTCACCGGGCCGTGTTCATGGTGTCCTACGCGAACCGGGAAGAGAAGGGCTCCGATGTCAACGTGGCCGCCCATCTCCTTCTAGATGTGCTAGACGGCGCGGTTGACGGAGCGCTGGTCATCTCAAATGACAGCGACCTGCGCTTCCCCGTCGAGCAGGCGCGCCAGCATGTACCCATCGGCGTCATCAACCCCTCGCGCAACTACCTCGCGGCGACTTGCGCGGAACCGCCAGCACGGGTGCGGGCCGGCACTGGTGGGCGAAGCTGACATCTGGCGACCTGAAGGCTCATCAACTGCCCGACCCAGTCGGCCAGTACCGGCGTCCAGCTGGCTGGTAGCAGCTACAGTCATCCCCAGCGGAAGACTTCACACGGGAACCGCGTTATAGTTGTCGCATATACCACCCGGCTCCTTGTGGGCCGGGTTTTCTTATGCCCGGCGCCGCGCGGGACCGTGGACGAGGTTAGGGGCTGGGTCTGGCCGCCGTCAGGAAGACCGGTACCAGGATCAGTTTCCAATCGGTCGTCGGCGATCGAAACCCGAAACTGTTCTCCCAGCTCAACGAGTTATATGGGAGTGCCAGCACAGTCCGCTGTGCCGACATCACCATTGGTGCAAGCAGGCCGAAGGGTGGCTGCTGACGCAGCCAGAGCCAGGCTTCCTGATCTGGCCCACCCCATCTGGCCGCACCTACGCCGTCACCCCTGCCGTTTATCCGGTGTAGCTGTCGGCCGGCAATCCCGTTACCCTTGGCCGTGGATTACGTCCGGCGGGGAGGTGCCGACGATGGCGGGTCCGGGAGACGAGATGGCCGCAGGCGCGGCAGGCCGCGGGTCCATGCGGGCTTCGCACGCCGACCGCGAGCAGGTGATCGAGGCGCTGAAGGACGCATTCGTGCACGGCCGGCTGAACCGGGACCAACTCGACGCGCGGGCGGGGCAGGCGCTCGCCGCGCGGACTTACGCCGAGCTGGCCGCGGTCACCGCCGACATCCCGCCCGCCCCGGCCGCGTCCGGGCCGGCCCGGACGCGGATCCCGGCCCACGGTCGGCCGCTGATCCCGGGCCACGGCCGGCCGCTGGCCAGGGTGGCCGCTGGATCGGGCGGCTGCCTGGCCCTCGCGGCCGCCGCCGTGTGGGCCTCCTTCATCCTCGATCCGGGCGGCTCCGGCGCCGATCGCACCTGGGCTGGCCTGATACTCATGCTGGGCCTTTACGCCGTGGTGGCAGGAGTGTGGATCTTGGGGTCCGGGGTGGCCACCTCGGTGCAGCCGCGAGGTCACCGCACTGGAGGGTTACCGCCATGGACGCCATGGGTGAGCAGACCGCCTTCGTCTACACGACTTACATCAAGGAGACTCCCGAGCGTGTGTGGCAGGGCCTCACCGACCCTGCATTGATGAAGCGCTACTGGCGGCACCAGACGGCTGGTCCGAAGGCATTCCATTCGGACTGGAAGAAGGGTTCCACCTACGAGATGGCGCACGACGAAGTAGGGCTGGTCGTGACTGGTCCCGAGCAGGTCATCCTCGACTCCGATCCGCCCCGCCGGCTGGCCTACACCTGGCACACGATCACCCCCGAGTGGGCCGCTGCGGTCGGCATGGACGAGGCGACCGCCGCGACCTGGCGCGCCGAAGCTCGCTCCAACGTCGCCTTCGACATCGAGGACGTCGGCCACGGTGCCGTCAAGCTCACCGTCACCCACGGCGGCTTCGCGCCGGGCAGCGCCGTGCTGCCAGCGATCTCCGAAGGGTGGCCCGCCGTCCTGGCCAGCCTGAAGACCCTGCTGGAGACCGGGTCGCCCTTGCGCACTTCGTGAAGCGCCCGGCCGGGTCTCCGGGCTGCCGCCGTGCTTCCCGCTAAGGTTCGGGGCTGGTCTTGATGAAGACTACGTGCTGGCCGGCGAAGCCGACTGCGATGACCGTGCCGTGCGGCCCGACGGTGGCAGAGCGGATCATGGTGCCCGAAGTGCCGAGCGATTCCGTCGGCTGCCAGGTCGCGCCGTTGCCGCTGCTCGCGTAGGCCACGTTCTGGTTGGCCGTGGTCGTTCCGACGACGACGAAACCGTAGGCGCTGCCCTTCACCACTCCGGGCGTCCAGCCGCCGGCCGGGTCGATGAGGCCGGCGAACTGCCACCCCTGCCCGTTCGGAGAAAAATAGGCCACCCCGTCGTGGGCGCCGCTCGCCGTGGTCCCCGGCCGCACCGCGAGCAGACCGGAGCCGTCGAAGCTCAGGCCCTTGATGTCATCGCTCGCGCCATGATTAACAGGCACTGTGACCTGCGTCCACGATGTACCGCCGTCGGTGCTCAGCCATACACCGAACCCGTCGGAGATGAGCGTGTCGTTCCCTTGCGAGGTGGCGTACTGGATGCTCGTCGGGGTGGTACCGGCTACCTGCAGGCTTAGCTGGGTGGCCGTCAGCCGCTGCCACGTCGTGCCGCCGCGCGATATCCAGATCACCGCCTGGTTTCCGCCGGCTTTCCCGGAATCGCCTGCGGCCAGGAACCCGTCCGCGGTCGCGGTGACCGCTTGGATGTCGTCCGTGGGGTGCTGCGGACTGATCCCATGGGTGGCCGCCAGCGTCCACGACAGGCCGTTCTTACTGGTCCAGATGGCTTGCGCGCCCTCGGCGACCCATCCGCGCGGGCCGCCGGCGATCAGTTCGGCTACATGCCCGGCCGTCGGCGGACTGCCGCCCGGCTGCTGCGTCGGGGCCAGGTACCAGGTGGCGCCGCCGTTGGCTGACACGAAGAACTGCTGGTGCTCCACGCCGCCGCTGGTCTGCCAGCCGGTCGTGACCATCTTGTTGCCCACGGCGACGATGCGCTCGATCAGCCGGGAGACGCCCGGCGGCTGCTGGGCGGGATTGACCGGCGGGCCGGCCGGCAGCGCCACCGCAGGGCTCTGGTCGCTGGCGGCCCCAGTTACGGACTTCGGGCTGTGATGCGTCGCCAGCATGAATCCCGCCACGCCAATGGTCGCCAGTACCAGACCCGCCAGGGCCCATACGCCGATCCGCAGGGCGCCCCGGCTTCGGCCGGCGGCGGTTCGCCTGGGGCGCGGCAGGCCAGTACCGGGGGGCGCCGACTGGAGCAGAGTGGAGCCCTTCGCCGGGGCCGAGCCAGCCCGGATGCTCTGCCGCGTGCGATTACCGGGCCGGCCGGCCGACGCCAGGTCCGAGCTGGCGACCGTGGCCGGCTCGGCCGGGACGGCGGCCGAGCCGGGCGCCAGGCCGAGCGCCCCGCGCAGCGCGCTCGCGAATTCCCGGCAGGACCCGTACCGCTTGTCCGGCGCCTTGGCCAGGGCCCGGGCCAGGACCCTGTCCACTGCCTCGGGCAGCTCCGGCCGCCGCCGCCGCACCGGCGGCGGCGACTCAGACTGGTGGGCCATGATTACCGCCCATGACTCCTTGCGCTCGAACGGCGGCGCCCCGGTCAGCAGGTGGTAGGCCACGCACGCCAGCGCGTACTGATCGGCGCGCCCGTCCACCACCGCCTCGCTCTGGCCCTGTTCTGGCGCGGCGTAGTCGGGGGTCCCGAGGAACTGACCGGCCCGGGTCAGGCTGGTCGACCTCGTGGCGTGCTTGCTCAAGCCGAAGTCCGACAAGTACACGTAGTCGGACTCGCCTGCGGGCCCGGCCAGCAAGATATTCGCCGGCTTGACGTCCCGGTGTACGAGGCCGGCACCGTGCGCGGCGTCCAGGGCGGAGGCCACCTGGGAGATGATCCCGGCCGCCCGGGTCGGCGCCAGCGCGCCCTCCCGCTGCAGCCGTCCGCGTAGGTCACCGCCTCGGACCAGCCGCATCGCAATGAACAGGACTTCGCCCGCCTCGCCGGCGTCGTATACCGGGATGATGTGCGGGTGGTCTACCGCCGCGGCCAGGCGCGACTCGACGATGAACCGCTGCCGCGTGGCCCGGTCCGCGTCCCTAGCCGGCGCGAAGATCTTCAGCGCCACCGGCCGCCTGAGCCGCTCGTCGTGCGCGCGGAACACCACCCCCATGCCGCCCGCCCCGAGCTGGGCCTCGATCCGGTAGCCCGCCAAATGTGAGCCTGGCCGGAGCCCGGCCAGCTGAACCGGGAAATCTTCGCTCAACGCTCCTCCCGCCCGAGCGGGTACAAGGCCGCCGGTAGCCTCTGGCCGGCGCCGTCGATGGTCACGACCAGCTCGGGAGCGATGCTCGATGCGAGCGAACGCTCACTCATCCGCTTAACCGGGAACCCTGGCACGACGCCACCGAGCCGTCACTTGCGACCCTCCCCCCCGGGAATCTCGCGACCACGCCAAGCGTGAACAGACAAGCAGGATATCAGCTTCCGGGACGCAACAGAATTTCGTGGTATATGTCCGGAACTATGCCGGTCAGGGCTCTGGGCAGCTCATCGCGCAAAATCGGTCAGAATACCGTACTGCCAGGTTTTATCTGACTGTTGCATTCGAGAGATTAACAGCGTGGCATGCGTACCTTGGCACCTGGAGGCAATCATGACCTCCCCGTAACGCCCTGTATCAGGACACCCGGCGGAGCTCCCCGTACGTGTGAGTAGCTCTGGCGAGGAGGATCAGTATGGCGAGCAACACGGGGTGGCGGAATTCGGCGGCGATCCGCGTGCTCCTAGTGGGCGACGGGCCGTATATGGATGCGAATCCGGCCAGGTTCGGGATCAGCTTCCCGACGGACGGTGAAGGCAACTACATCCAGGACCTGTCCGACAATACGTTCACGGTCTCGGAGTTCATCTGGTCGCCGAGGTCCCAGAACAGTCCTGCCATCAGGCGCAGGGCCTGGCGGGCCAGCGGGGCGAGCAGGTGCTCATCGGGTGCGTGCTGGGCGCAGGCCGGGTAGGAGTGCGGGATCCAGATGGCCGGCAGGCCGAGTCCGTCGGTGAAGACATCGTTGGGCAGGCCGCCGCCGAGATTGGGCAGCAGGTCAGGACGGCTGCCCTCGGTGCGTTCCAGCGAGGCCAGCACGAACCGGACCCAGGGGTGATCCGGGTCGGTGCGCGAGGCATTCATGAGGTGCCCGGGCTCGACGCTGACCATGCTGAAGCCGTTTTCGTCGAGGTGAGCGCGTATCGCCGGGACCATGCCCGCGACGTCCGTGCCCGGCACGAACCGGAGCTGGCAGTACGCGTGCGCCGACCCGGGGATGGCGTTAACCGGGGTGTCCGGGTTCCCCGCCGCCAGCGATAGCACCTCGAGCGTGTTCCCCGCGATGACCCGCTCGGCCGGGGTAAGAGCCGGATCGCCCCAGTCCTGGTCGATATCGGGGTCATCGGCGGCACCGCCGACCGTGATGGTGCGCAGCGCATCCCGGACCGCGTCCGGGACGGGCGGCGTGCGCAGGCTTGGTACCAGGATCTGGCCCCGGCCGTCCACCAGGCAAGCCACCGCGCTGGCCAGCACCGTGGCCGGGTTCCGCAGCAGGCCACCCCAGTTGCCCGAGTGATAGGCGCGCTCACGCAGGACCACTCGCAGCGCGAAGCCGGCTGAGCCGCGCGCGCCGAGGAAGACCGTCGGCCGGGCGGCCGCGACTCTCGGCCCGTCTGAAGCGATCAGCAGGTCAGCGGCTAGGTCATCGCGATGCCGGGCGCAGAACTCGGCCAGCCCGGGCGAGCCGGACTCCTCGCTGGTCTCGATGAGGATCTTCAAGTTGAAGCCGAGCCGGCCATTACGGGCCCGCAGGACCTGCTCCAGCGCGGCCAGGTTGATGGTGTGCTGACCCTTGTTGTCCGCGGTGCCCCGGCCGTACCAGTGATCCCGCTCCACCGTCACCCGCCATGGGTCCAGCCCGGCCCGCCACCGCTCTGGCTCGGCCAGCACCACATCGGCATGTCCATAGGTCAGCACGGTCAGCAGCCCGGCATCCTCATCCCGCCGCGCGATCAGCAATGGGCCGCCGCCGGCCATGGGATTGTCCGCGATCCGGGCCGTGGCACCCAGCCGGTGCGCCGCCGGGATCATTTCCTGCTCCAGGTAGGCCAGCAGATCCGGACGACGGCCGGCGATCCCGCTCTCCGTCCGGAACGCCACCCTCCTGCTTAGATCTCTCAGGAAGGCGCCAGAATCGAAATACTCGCTCGCAGTCCCAACCGCACGAGATCGGCTCACCAGCCCAGCCCATCACCCGAGCCGGTCAATGACAAGACGAAGCCAGACCCGCCCTGGAGCCTGTACCGGGCGATCTTCGGGTCACCGTCGGCGTCTTGCTAGCTTGGCGATCGTCAAGGTGCCCTCCTGGCCCCAGCCGCCTGAACCATGCCGGTTGCGCACCGCGGCGCGGGCGTGCTAGCGTCGCGGCGATCGTGATCCATCGGCAGGAGGTGAGACCCATGCACGCAGTATCCGCAGTGGGTGCTCCCCTGCCGTCCACGATCGCGCGACTGAGGTAGTCGCCACCGGGAGCGCCCGACAGGCAACCCGCGAAAGGCGACTCCCATGAACACGACACCTTCTTCAAGTCCGCACGTCACCTCGACGACGGCCGCCGACGGCATCGCCGGGGGCGAGCGAGCGCTGGTCCTCGGCGGTGGCGGAGCGGCAGGCAATGCGTGGCTGATCGGCATCATCGCCGGCTTGTTTGATGCCGGGTTGGATGTGACCGAGGCCGATCTGGTCATCGGGACCTCGGCCGGCTCGACGGCCGCGGCCCAGATAAGCAGCGCGACCCCGGCCGAACTGCTGGCCGGCATCCTTTCCGCTGCGCCCCAGCGAGGCACTGGCCCGGTCGGATCTGGCCGTGGACGCGTTCCGAATAGGCCGGTGGCCGACCATATGGAGAGAACGAGCGGAATCATCGCCGCCGCTGAGGATGCGGCCGACATGCGCCGCAGAATGGGTGCGGCGGCGCTCGAAATGGATGCCGCGTCGGACGGATCCGGGCAAACGCACTGGCGCGCTACCGTCGCCGCCCGGCTGCCCAGCCAGCACTGGCCGGAACGAACGGTGCTCATCACGGCGGTCGATGCCCATACCGGTGAACCGGTCGTGTTCGACCGCCACAGCGGAGTCGACCTGGCGGACGCCGTCGCCGCTAGCTGCGCCAACGGCTTCGGTGTCCCGCCCTACGGTATCGGCGGCAACCGCTACATCGACGGCGGCTACCGGCGCAACGAGAATGCCGATCTGGCCGCCGGATACGGGCGGGTGCTGGTGCTGTCACCACTTGGCGGCAGAACACGGCACCCGTTGGACTGGGGCATGCAACTTGCTGCGCAGGTCGACGAACTCCGCGCAGGCGGCAGCAGAGTCGAAACCATCTTGCCGGACTGCGACTCCCGCAGGGCATTCGGCACCAATCTGATGGATCTGTCAACGCGTCCGCCCGCCGCTCGAGCCGGTTACGACCAAGGCAGAGCCCTGGCCAGTCAGCTCACCGCATTCTGGCGCTGACGCCTGCGAAACCAGCGGGCGGCCGGGCCAGGCCCGGTCTGCTGGTAGATCTGGAGGGCAAGCCGCACGTTCCGTTCGGCCTCATAGGCAGTTTCGCGGGCAGCCGCGGGCATTCCGGGTGAGGGCCGGGGACCGGCCGCAGTGAGCATGGCGGATTCCTTTCTGGTCGCCGTATTGGACCGGTTCGAGTGCCTTTAGGTGCGGGGCTGGCTATCGCAATGGTGCGTGTGACCTATGCCCGGTTACCGCACAGGTCTATGCACAGGAAATGCACAGGATTGGGTGATGTGCCTAGTTGCTATGTCTGCCCAGGTCACAGCCGCGCCGACGGGTCTGCCGGGCACCGGGATTGCCGTTCGTTATCCACGGATTTACGCTGGCCGCGGTTCGGCGTGAGTCCGGAGACTACGTCGGCGCTAGGACCAGCCTGGAGCGAGCGCTGGCGCTGCACCGCAGCCTGGATCGCCGCCGAACCCGCCCGAGCCGAGCACCCGCAACGTGGTGTACCCGGGCACCTCCTACGCCCGCCCGGAAACCTGCCCCGGAACCCGGGACCGCGGGAACCCGGTCCGGTCAGCCTCAGACGGGCCGGGGGTACCTGGGGGGTACCTGGCCCGGCGGATGAGTGCGCCATCAAATCCCCCACCATCACCCAGGTGCATTGAAAATGCACCATAAAGACTGAACGGGCGCCCGGCCGCTGTCAATCCCCGGGACTCGGCCTTGCGAACACGACGCGGACACCGATCGTAAGCAGCCGGCCTCGGCGCCGCCAGAATTCTCCCGGCGAAAGATCATTCAGCGGCCCGGGTTAATAGGCTGCGTACGCACTTGCGTACGCACTTGCGTAGGACCGCCCGGTGTTCATCCGACTGACCTCAATCCCGGATTTCGGCCATTGCCTTGATGCGCGTATGGGTGCATTCTGGGAACAGATAGATGGGTGGGGACATGTCGCATATAGAGATCATGATGCCTGACGGCGCGGGGGTGCCGGTCGCCTACCGGCTAAATCTCAGGGCGGCGAAGGAATCCCGGGAATGAGGATAAGCACGGTCAACGGTGAGGCGACCGCGGTGGTCAAGGTCGAATGCCAGCGGGCCTTCAGCAACGGCAGCCACCGGTGACGGGCGACCAGCTGGGCCGCGCCCGGGAGGCGCTCAGGGTGCTCCGCGAGCGCGCCGATGCGGACCGGGCCGGAGAGCACACGGAACTGCTGCTCCAGGCGGGCGCGGCGTACGTTTCTGCTTGTCAGGCGCGTGGGTGCCACGCCGAGGCGGCTCAGGCCATGATCGAAGTCCTGGCTGACTGCCGCAGGCCCGTGCCAGGCGAGTCCGGGGAGCGGCTCAACTGCATTGCCCTGGCCGTTGAGGTGATGGATCAGCTGCCCAGGCCGGCGTTCCTGACCGAGAGCCTTCAGATCGCCCTGGAGATGTCCCGCACCTGTCGCGAGCTGCCGGGCGACCTGCCCGAGAGCCAGGCGGGAGCGGCGGCCGCGGTTCGCCTGATGGCCAGATTCCTGCGCGAAGCAGTCGGCAGCGGCCTGCCCGATGACGACAGGAAGACGGCGGCCAGGGAGATATCAGCCGGGGCAGTGTTCCTGGCTGACCAGGCGCCCATGCTGCTCGATATCAAGCACGCCGAAGCTTTCACCCTCGCCGCTACTGTCCTGGCCGCCAGCGACGTGGACCGGGCGCTGGAACTTAATACGCGGGCCATCGAGCTCCGCCGGCAGCTGGCGGCCGATCGTGCGCCCGGACCGGAACAGGACCTCGAAATCCTGACCCTGCAGGGGCTGATCCTGTTCGGAAAGCGTCGGTACGCGGCCGCCGTCGAGCCGCTTGAGCAGGCGCTTCCCATCCTGCTGGCCTTTGGCCGAGACCTCACCCCCGACCAGGCCCAGCTGCTCGAGATGACGTATTCCCTGCTCAGCGAGGCGTACCGGATCCTGAACCGGGACACCGCGATGCGCGCCATGACCGAGGCCGTCAACGCATCGGACGTGCCGTGGCCAGCTTGATCAGCTCACGGTCCCGGAACTCCGGGCCGGGATCCGGAATTGACAGGGGAACTGCGCTCACTTCATTCTGGGCCCGTCATCAGGTGGGGTTTTGCCGGATGCCAGGTTCATGGTCGGCTGGTGATGGGTGGGGACTTGATGGCGCGTGCATGGAGCGTTCCCGGTTATGCCGAGCTGAAGACGCTGGGCAGGGGCGGGTTCGGCGAGGTGGTGCTGGCCCGGCACGACGCCTCGGGCACCCTGGTGGCGGTCAAGTACCTGAAGGCGGAGCTGCGGGCGGATCCGGAGTTCGCCAGGTTGTTCCGCGGCGAGGCGGCGGTGCTGGCCTCGCTGGCGGACCCGAACGTGGTCCGGCTGTATGAGTACCTCGAATCGCCGTCCGGCGCGGCCATCGTCATGGAGCTCGTCGACGGGGTCTCACTGCGGGACATCCTGTCCCGGCACGGCCAGACCAGCGCCGAGGCGGCGCTGGTGGTGCTGCAGGGGTCGTTGCTCGGGCTGGCCGCCGCGCACGCGCGCGGGGTGGTGCACCGGGACTACAAGCCGGAGAACGTGCTGGTGGACGGGGCCGGGGTGAGCAAGCTGACCGACTTCGGCATCGCCGCCCGGTCCGGGGACCGGCCGATCCCGGCGGGCACGCTGCTTTACGCGCCGCCGGAGCAGTTCGCCGGGGGGACGGCCAGCCCGGCGGCGGATGTGTATGCGGCCACGGCGACGTTCTACGAGTGCCTGACCGGGCGGCCGCCGTTCGCCGGGAACACCGCCGCGATGCTGATGCACCAGCACCTGACCGCGCCGGTGCCGCTGGAGCCGGTGCCCGAGGCGCTGCGTCCGCTGGTGGCGGCGGGCCTGGCCAAGGACCCCGCCACCCGGCCCGCCGACGGCAGCTTGCTCGTCACCCAGTTGCGGGCGGTGGCGGCGGGCCGGTATGGCCCGGACTGGGAGGAGCGCGGCCGGTCCCGGCTGGCCGAGGCCGCGCTGCTGCTAGCCGCGCTGTGGCCGTCCGGCGGGCCGACCGCCGCCCAGGGCGCCACGGTCGAGAAGGTGCGGCTGCGCCGGCCGCTGCGGCACTCCAGGTTCAGCATGACCAAGGCCGCGATCATGGCCGGGATCGTGATCGCCGGGGCGGCACACGTGGCGTTGCGACTGCACGTCGATCACGTTCCAGGGTGACCGGCTGCTGTCCGATGACCTCACGGCGGAGCATGCTCCCCGGCTGCTGAGCTATCCCGACGACGGCTCGGCGCCGGTCCCGGTCGTCATCTCCTGGCTGCCCGCCAGCAGGTTCCCTCTCCTCACCGCCTACAGCCTGGATACCGCCGTTGCGCCCGCCGACGTGATCGTGGGGTACGGAACGGGAGTGTCCGTCTCGGGCGGCCCGTAGCTGCTCTACCGGGTAGACGCGGGCGGCCGGGCGGTCCCGTTCGGGCCGGTGGCCAGCCAGCTGACCTCCAACTCGGCGCCCAGACGTTTCGCGTTCAGCCCGGATGGCACGCAGGCCGGTTTCCTGCTCTCCGGGCTGAGCGGCGAGTGTGCCGACAGCGACACGGTGGTGCTGGCTGACGTCGCCACCGGCGCGGAGACCCGGCCGGCTATGCCGCCCGGCATGCGGTATGCCCTGGCGGCGTGGTTCGGGCCATCCGGCACGGCCTACGCCTCGATGGCACCGGCACCTGCAGGCTGCGTTCACGTCGGCCAGGCCAGCGTGGCCAGCGTCGTGGTCCCGGCCGAGGACTACCGGCTGGAGGCGGGGCCCTGGGTCAGGTACGGCAGCGGGATAATCAGCCAGGAATCCAGCCGCGGCGGGGAGGCGACGCTCTACGGCAACGTCGACTCCACGCCGCTGGGAGCGTTTGCATCTGATCTCAGGCTGGCCGTACCGCGCGGCTCTTCAGCGGTGACGATCCCCGGTGCCCTGGCCTTCATGTGGGCGCCGTGACCGTCGGCGGCGCGACGCCATCTTGCGCGGCTGGTCTGACGACGCCGCGCTGGCCAACATGGAGGCGATGATCGCGGACTACCGCCGGGCCGCCAGGCGCTTGAAGATCGAGGTCCGCAGCCGCCGGGGACTGGCCGTGGCCGCCGCCGCGTCAGGCGCGGTGGCGGTGTTCGTGCCGCCGGTCGGCATCGCGGCTGCGGTCTTCGGTCTGGGATCCCTCCTGCCGACCCGCGGCATTCCGAAGGAACTCGAAGCCGCGGCGATGTTCCACGAAGCTCGCGGGCTCTTCAGGTAAGGCACCAAGGCAGAGGCCAAACGGTCCGTGGCAGGGCCAGCTGCTACCCCTTGATCCGGGGATTAAGGCGGCTAGGCGAGCGCCGCTAAGCTTCACTCACCCAAAGCATGGCGAGCCGGATTCGGCCGTGCCAGTCCCCGTCCGGCGCGGTGGGCCAGGCAGTGAAACCCGGGCTTCAGCACACCCTGCGGTGGTGAAGCCCGGGTTTCAGGCCCTGGGCTATGCGCGGAGGCGGGTCAGGACACCAGCTCGGGCTCTTGGCTGGCAGGTTCGCCGGCGTCCGGGGCGCGGCCGCGCAGCGGGACCTCCTTGATGAGCAGGGCCAGCACGAAGATGAGCACCGAGGCCGGCAGGGCCCAGATGAACACCGACTGGACCGCGTGCGCGATGGCGAAGAAGACGTCGTGTTTGATCGCCGCGGGCAGCGAGTTGACGGTGGCCGGGTCGAGCTGGCCGCCGCTGGTGCTGATGTGCGCGCCGCTGGCGGTGGCCAGGGATTCGGTCAGGCGCCGGGCGAAGATGGCGCCGAACGCGGCCACGCCCAGCGAGCCGCCGATCTGCTGGAAGAACATCCGCGCGCTGCTGGCCACGCCCATGTCCCGCTGCTGCACGCTGTTCTGCGCGATCAGCGAGACCATCTGCATCAGGAAGCCCATGCCCAGGCCCAGGACCACGTAGAACAGGGCCGAGGTGGCCTTGCTGGTGCCGACGCCCAGGTGGGTCAGCAGGAACATGCCCAGGCCCATGATGGCCCCGCCCAGCACCGGGAAGATCTTGTACCGGCCGGTACGGGTGGTCACCTGCCCGGCCACGATCGAGGTGATGGTCACGCCGATCATCATCGGGGTCAGCGCCAGCCCGCTCAGAGTGGGCGACTCGCCCTGCACGGTCTGCTGGTACAGCGGCAGGAACGTCATGGCGCCGAACATGGCCAGGCCGGTCAGGAAGGTCAGGCCCATGGTGAGCGAGAAGTTCCGGTTCTTGAACACGTGCAGCGGCAGGATCGGCTCGGCGGCCCGCATCTGGGTGACCAGGAACCCGACCGTGGCCGCCACGGCCAGCACGCCCAGCCCGATGATCTGGACCGAGGCCCACGGGTACTCGGTACCGCCCCAGGTGGCCAGCAGGATGAGCGAGGTCGCGGCCACGGCCAGCAGGCCGCCGCCCAGGTAGTCGATCTTGTGGCCGACCCGGTGGGCGGGCACCTTCAGCGTGGCCAGCAGGTAGACCAGGGCGGCGCCGCCGACCGGCAGGTTGATGTAGAAGATCCAGCGCCAGGAGAAGTTGGTGGTGATGAAGCCGCCGATCAGCGGTCCGCCGATGGTGGCCAGCATCATCACGACCATCATGTAGCTCATGTAGCGGCCGCGCTCGCGGGGCGCCACGATGTCGCCCAGGGTGGCCATCGAGCCGACCATCAGCCCGCCGGCGCCCAGGCCCTGGATGGCGCGGAACGCGATCAGCTCGTCCATCGACTGGGACAGGCCGGACAGCGCCGATCCGGCCAGGAAGATGATGATCGCGGCGATGAAGAACTTCTTCCGGCCGTACATGTCGCCGAGCTTGCCGTAGAACGGCGTGGTGATGGTGGAGGCCAGGATGTAGGCGGTCACCACCCAGGACAGGTGCGCCACCCCGCCCAGGTCACCGACGATCCGCGGCAGCGCGGTGCTGACGATGAGGTTGTCGAGCATGGCCAGCAGGATGGCGAGCAGCAGCCCGGGCAGGATGATCATCACCTCGCGCGGTGCCAGGAACTGCCCGCCCCCGCTCGGCAGTTCCGGCCCGCCCGTCCCGCTCGCGCCAGGTCCCGTGTTCTCCGCCACCTGCTTGCTCCTTCCGCCACGTCCCGCTGTTCCCCGTCCGCCACATCCCGGATACGTTACTTACCGGCCGGCAAGTTATATGCTAGAGTGGTTACTTACCGGCCGTCAAGCTAATTTCGGCCCAGCAGAGAGCGATACGGACATGGACGAGGCGGGAGAAGTGGCCGCAGGGACCGCGCCTGCCGGGAGCGGTCACGTCGGCAAGCGCGACACCCGGTCGCAGGCCCAGAAGGTCGCGCTCGAGCTGTTCGCCGAGCAGGGCTACGAGAAGACCTCGCTGCGCGAGATCGCCGAGCGCCTGGGCGTGACCAAGGCCGCGCTCTACTACCACTTCAAGTCCAAGGAAGACATCGTCCACAGCTTCGCCGACGACTACTTCGCGGAGATCGATGCGCTGCTGAACTGGGCTAAGGACCAGCCGCCTGGTGAGCAGACCCGGCGCCAGATCCTCGACCGGTACGTCGGGATCGTCCTGGCGGGCAGTGAGGTGTTCCATTTCCTGGAGCAGAACCGGGCCGCCGTACAGGGCATGGAGGCGGGCAAGGAGAGGTTCGCGCGCTTCCGCGACCGCCTGGACGGGCTGGTCGAGCTGCTGGCCGGGCCGGGCGCACCGCTGCGGGACCGGGTCCGGGCCACGACGGCCGTGCTGTCCGTCGGCGCGACGTGCATGTTCTACCTGCAGCAGGTCGATGACCCGGACAAGCTCCGCGCGATCGTCCTGGAGATCGCCACCGACCTGATCCACTGATCCGGATCACGCTGTCCGACGCGACGATGAGCCGTCGCGGGGAGCAGCCCCCCGATGGCCCAAGGTGGCCAGTACACGGTGCCGGTATGATTGCTTAGGACTCAGCCCCCTTGGCTCTGCTCATCCGCCGATGAGAGGGGAGCAGGAGATGCTCCGGGAGAGTCTGCTCGAGCTGGCGGTCCAGGCCGGCCAGACGGTAGTAGATGCTGCCGTCAGCGACGGCTGGGACAAAGCGGACGGCGGGCTCGCGAAACTGCTGGGCCGCGGAGATGCCGGGCAGGTCCAGCTGACCGAACGCCGGTTCGAAGAGACCCGCGAGCTGATGGTCGGCGCGACCGGATCTGAGGCGGAGCTGATCCGGGAGACCCAGACGGCCCGGTGGTCGGGCCGCCTGGCGGACTTCCTGGAGGAGAACCCCGACGCCGAGGCTGACCTGCGGGCGCTGATCAAGGAGATGCGGGCGGTATCGGGTGACCAGATGACGTCTGCGTCCGCCCGTACCGTGCCCGTCAACGGCAAGGCGAGCAACGGCGCCGCTGGGGTGCCTGGGCCCGAGCAGCTCAGCGCCTTGGCCGCGCGGAGCGAAGTCGCCTACTCGACCGGGCTGGCCGGCGATGCCGCCGGCGCGCGGGACCAGTTCG
The DNA here is from genome assembly GCA_963767565.1 of uncultured Actinomycetes bacterium. Classification (GTDB taxonomy): domain Bacteria; phylum Actinomycetota; class Actinomycetes; order Streptosporangiales; family Streptosporangiaceae; genus Palsa-504. Next base: position 55,182 of record CAVYEG010000004.1, read on the forward strand.
CCGCGCTGCTGCCGGCCATTGCGCGCGTCCTCGGACCTGAGCATCCCGACACCCTGGCCACCCGCGCCAGCCTGGCCTACTGGACCGGGCAGGCCGGGGACGCCGCCGCCGCGCGGGACCAGTTCGCCCCGCTGCTGCCGGTAACCGCGCGCGTCCTGGGCGCAGCGCATCCCGACACCTTGACCTGCCGCCATAATCTCGCGAACTTCACGGGCTACGCGGGAGATGAGGGCCTCGCGCGGGACCACTTCGCGGCGCTGGTGCCGATCAGCGAGCACGTCTTCGGCGCGGACTCCGCTGAGACCCTGGCCGCCAGGTTCAACCTGGCCTACTGGACCGGGCGCGCCGGGGACGCCGCCGCGGCGCGGGTCCAGCTCGCCGCGCTGCTGCCCGGCCGCGAGCGCGTCTCCGGCCCGGACCACCTCGACACCTTGGCCGTCCGAGAGGAACTGGCCTACTGGACCGGGCGCGCCGGGGATCCCGCCGCCGCGCGGGACCAGTTCGCGGCGCTGCTCGAGGTACGCAGGCGAACCTCTGGCACCGAGCACGAAGAGACCATGGCCGTCTGGTACCAGCTGGCTCACTGGACCGCCCTGGCTCAGGAGGCGGGCCCGGGACCCGGCTAGCTCAGGTCCATGGGGCTCAGACTGTGGGTGAGGGGGACGACGACGGCGACGTCGTGGGCGAGGACGACGGCTTAGGCGACGACGAGGCCGAGGCCGATTTCGACGGCGCAACCGAGCTTGATGGCGAGGGCGAGACGGTCGGCGAGTACAGCTGGACCGGCGGCGGCACGTAGGCCGGAGCCGTGCTGGCGGCGGCGGCGGAATGCGGCGCGGCGGGCGACGTGCGGATGGCCGCCTGGCTGGGCGGCGCCGTGGCCGGGGCTGGCGCGGGACGGCTCGCAGCGGCTCGGACGCGTGGCTGAGCCGCGTGGGCCTGGGCGGTGTGGTCGGCGGCCAACGTGAGCAGCGGGACGGTGACCGCCGCCGCCAGCCACAACGCGATCGCCACCGCAGCGATCGCCGGCCCGGGGTTGCCCCGGATGCTGTCCCAGTTGACCTGCCTGATCGTCTGCCAGAACTCCCCGAACCAGGTCGGTTCCGCGCGGCGGGCCAGCCGCCGGCGATACGCTACCGCGCCCGCAGCCCGGGAGATACAGCGGATGAGGATCTCCTCCCGCAGATCCGGGGGGAGCGGGGCCAGCGGCAGCAGGTGGGAAATCGCCGCGGGGCGCAGCGCGCCCTGCCGGTGAGTCGAGCAGGTCGGGCATTCCTCCATGTGCCAGATGACCAGCTCGCGTACTTCCTCGGTCAGCTGCCCGTCCCAGTCGGCCAGCAACTCCGCCAGCACCGAGCAGGCGTGTCGTCTGGTGCGCGCGATGCGCAGCGCGGCAACGTCTTTATCCAGCCGGGTGGTGGCCCGGGAGACCCGGGTGTGGGCCCGCTTCCAGGACACGCCGAGCGCGACGGCCAGATCATGGTCGTGCAGGTCGTGCCTGAAGCTCAGCTCGATGGCCTCCCGTTCGCGAGGCTTCAGGTCGGCCAGGATGGAGCGGATCAGAGCGCGGAGCTCGGCTTGCCCCATCTCACCGTCGGCGCGGGGCAGGGAGCTCGCCGGGTCCGCGGTCGGCCTGATCGCGGGAAAGGGTGCGGTCGCGTCGAGCATCTGGCTGGGCGGCCTGATCGCGCGGAACGTAACCGTCGCATCGGCCGGGTCGGAGACCGGCTCTCGCCGCGGCTTGATGGCCCGGAACGTTACCGTCGCATCGGCGGTGTCGGAGGCCGGCTCGGGCAGCGGCTTGATCGCAGCGAACTGCACCGTCGCATCCGCCGGCGCGGGGACCGGCTCGGACGCCTTGATCGCGCGGAACGTTACCGTCGCATCGCCGGTGTCGGAGGCCGGCTCGGACGGCGGCTTGAGCGGCTCGAACCTCACCGTCGACGCATTGGCCGAGTCGGACGCCAGCTCGGACGGCGGCTTGAGCGGCTCGAACCTCACCGTCGACGCATTGGCCGAGTCGGACGCCAGCTCGGACGGCGGCTTGAGCGGCTCGAACCTCACCGTCGACGCATTGGCCGAGTCGGACGCCAGCTCGGACGGCGGCTTGAGCGGCTCGAACCTCACCGTCGACGCATTGGCCGAGTCGGACGCCAGTTCGCGCGGCGGCTTCGCTGGGCCGGCCTGCTGGCTGGCCGGCTCGGCCGACGGCTTCGCCGGCTCGGCCGGACGGATGGCCGTATCGGCCTTCTCGTTGAGGTCCGCCCACATGGCCAGGGGCCGGCGGCGGCATTCGCGGCGGGCGATCGCGTACAGCCACGGGCGCAGCTTGGCCGCATCGGGCAGAGAGCCGGACGCGGCGGCGGCGATGATGAAGGTGTCCTGGAGGGCCGCGGCCGCGTCGGCCGGATCCCGCAGCAGCCAATGGCAGTAGCCGTACAGGCCGCGCGCGTACCGGTCGTACGCCATGGTGATGCCCGCCGGGTCTTCCGCCGCGATCGCGGCGACCATCTCGCGGTCGCGGCGGATGGCTTCAGGTGACGGCTGGTGGCTCCGGCCGGCCTCGGCGGGGGCGGGGGGGCCGGCGTGGGCGGCGTAGGCGCGGGCGGCCGGCTTGGCCGCCGGGAGCGTGAAGGTCTTCGGGAACGACTGCCGGGCGGGATCGGCCGGCGGACGGCGGAAGCTGGCCGGAAGCGTGCGCCGGGCCGATTCGGCCGGCGGACGGCGGAAGCTGGCCAGCACCTCATCGGCGGCATCGACGGCCGACTGACTGGGCTGCGCGGTCAGGGTCTGCTCGACGGGCGGGATCGCCTCCGCGGTCCGGGCCCCGTCGCGGTAGGCCGCGGCGAGTTTCTTCCGGCTGGTCGAGGCCTGCCCGGCCAGCCGGGCCGACTCCGCGGCCCGGCCCGCGTCCTGGTAGGCGGCGGCGAGGTTCTGCCGGGAGATCCGGGTATCGGGGTGATCGGGGCCCAGCACTCGTTCCCGGTCGGCCAGGGTCTGCTCGAACAGCGAGATCGCCTCGGGGGCCCGGCCTGCGTCCCGGTAGGCAGCGGCCAGGTTGCCCTGGGAATTCAGCGTGCTGGGATGCTCGGCGCCCAGCAGCCGCTCTCGTACGGCCAGGTTCGCCTCGTACAGCGGGATCGCGTCGCTGGCCCGGCCCGCGTCCTGGTAGGCGGCGGCCAGGTTGTTCTGGGCATTCAGCGTGGCGGGATCATCCGAGCCCAGCAGCGCCTGCCGGGCGGCCAGGATCTGCTCGAACAGCGTGATCGCCTCGCCGGTCCGGCCGACGGCCAGGTATGCGGCGGCGAGGCTGTTCCGCGCGTTCAGGGTGTCCGGATGGTCCGGACCTAGCAGCTGCTCAAGATCGGCGCTCAGCGGCTCGCCGACCGCGATGGCCTGCGTGGCGCTGTCGCGCAGCTCAATCAGGTGGTACAGCGCGATGAACCGGAGCCGGAGCAGCACCCGGGCCAGGTCGTCGTCGGCTGCCGCGGCGGGCTCGGCCAGCGCCAGCAGCGCCGTCACGTGCTGGGGGATCGCCCGGACCGCGGGGCGATCTTGCGACCCGGCCAGCGCGCGAGCGTAGGTGTCCAGGACGAAGGTGGCGGCCAGGCGCGCCGCCATCAGCCGCTGGCGGCGGACCAGGGTATCGCGGACCGCCTGCGCTACCAGCCGGTGCATGATGACGGTCTGGCCGTCCAGGCTGAAGGTCAGCAGCGACCGGGCGTTCAGCCATTCCAGCGCCCGGTCCACGGTGGCCGGCGCTACCCGCCGCCCGCTGACGAGCACGCCGGCCCGGCCGGCCACGTGCAGCAGGTCGCGACGGACCCCGGCCGCCGACAGCACGGCCATGATCTCCATGACCCGGTGGCATACCCCGGTCCGATCGGAGGCCCGGACCGCCTGCAAGGACAGCAGCACCGCCCCGGCCGCGCCGCGCTGGTGGGGCTCGGCCTGGTCGTCGGCCGGGTCGTCATAGGCCGGCAGCGTCTGCAGCCGGTCCAGGTAGGCCCAGTACGTCAGGCGCTGCCCGGCGATCACCGTCGCGGCGTGCGCGAGCGCCAGCGGCAACTGCCCCAGCTCGGCCGCTACCGCCGCGGCTCCCTCGGCGTCGGCCAGGCCGGTGGTGCGGTCCAGGAACTCGGCCGCTTCGGCGGCGCCGAACACGTCCATCGCGACGCCGCGGCCCAGGGCCGGGGCCGGCTGCCGGGCACAGGTAACCAGCACCCGCGCGGCCCCGCCGGCCGGAAGGAACGGCCGCAGTTCCGCCACATCGGTCACATCGTCGACCACCAGCAGGCAGCGGGCCCCGTCTGCCTCCAGCCAGTACCGCACCGCCTGCGCCGCGTCGGCGATCTCGCGGCCGGAATCGGTGTCGATCAGTCCGGTGGCGTCAGCCACCGCGGCCAGTCCGGCTCGCAGGCTGCCGGTATCCGAGCCGTTGACCCAGGCCACCAGCCGCCAGCCGTCGGTCAGCTTGGCCCGCGCGTACGCGGCCGCCAGGTACGTGGCACCCAGCCCCTGGAGCCCGGCCGCGGAGTAGATGACCGACACCCCGGCGTCCTCGCGGTCCAGCTCCTCCAGCAGCGCGGCCCGGGGCCGGAAGCCAGGCGGCACCCGGGGGATGTCACCCACGACGACCTGGTCAATGTCAGTCAGGACCGGATCCGCCAGGACCGGGTCCAAAGCCTGCTCGTTGCGCGTGTCCGGCTGGACGTCGCCGTCAACGGTCAGGTCCATCACCCCCTTTCCACCGCCCTGATTAAAGGATCCCGGCGCGTCCTTCAAAATACGCTATGTCCGCGCCGGATCGCTGCTCGCCGACGCGACCTCGCGGACCAGGGGGAGGATCCGGTAGGGAACCTGGGCGGCGAGGGAGATGAGCGTCGAGGAGCGGACCACGCCCTCGGCGGAGACGATGGCGTCGATGACCCGCTGCAGGTCGGAGTTGGTGCGGGCGACGACGCGGCAGAGCAGGTCGCCGGCGCCGGTGATGGTGTGCACCTCGAGCACCTCGGGGATGGCGGCCAGCCGCTCGGCCACCGGGTCGTGCCCGCCGGCCTGGCGGATCTCCAGCGTGATGAACGCGGTGACCTCGTAGCCGAGCGCGGCCGGGTCCACCTCGGGCCCGTAGCCGGTGATCACGCCGCGCTCGGCCAGCCGGTCCAGCCGGGCCTGCACGGTGCCGCGGGCCACGCCGAGCCGCCGGGAGGCCTCCAGCACGCCCACCCGGGGCTCGGCGGCCAGCAATTCGATGAGCGCCGCGTCCAGGCCGTCGACCGGCCCCGGACGGCTGGTAGTCAGACTGTGCATAGATACCACGCTCCGTTCGGTATATATAGTCAATATGACTAGTAAAAGAGTAGCTGGTTGCGCACTTTGAAGATCCATGCGCATGCTATCGGCATGACGACGCCAGCGCACGACGCCTTCGGAATCACCGGCATGGACGCGGTGGTCTTCGCGGTCGGCAACGCGAAACAGGCCGCCCACTACTACTCGACCGCGTTCGGCATGCGGCGGGTGGCCTACCGCGGCCCGGAGACCGGCTCCCCGGACGAGGCCGCCTACGTGCTGGAGTCCGGCAGCGCGCGGTTCGTGTTCCGCGGGCCGGTGCGGGCCCGCACGCCGCTAGGCGCCCGGGTGGCCGCGCACGGCGACGGGGTGGTCGACCTGGCCCTGGAGGTGAGCTCGGCCGAGGACGCCTACCGCTACGCGGTCGCGCACGGGGCCTGCGGCCTGGCCGAGCCGCGCATCGTCGAGGACGACCACGGCAAGGTGGTGGTGGCCGCCATCGCGACCTACGGCGACACCAGGCACACGCTGGTCGAGCGGTCCGGCTACTCCGGCGTCTACCTGCCCGGGTACGTGCCGGCCGAGCCCATCGGGACGCCCGGCGAGCGGGCCTTGTTCACCGAGATCGACCACTGCGTGGGCAACGTCGAGCTGGGCCGGATGGACGAATGGGTGGACTTCTACCACCGGGTCATGGGCTTCACCAACATGAAGGAGTTCGTCGGCGACGACATTGCCACCGAGTACTCCGCGCTGATGAGCAAGGTGGTCGCGGACGGGACGCGGAAGGTGAAGTTCCCGCTGAACGAGCCGGCGGCCGGCAAGCGCAAGTCGCAGATCGACGAGTACCTGGAGTTCTACGGGGGCCCCGGGGTGCAGCACATCGCGCTGGCCACCGACGACATCGTGGCCAGCGTCCGGGCCATGGCCGCGGCGGGCGTGGAGTTCCTGTCCACCCCGGGCAGCTACTACGACGAGCTGGGCTCGTGGGTGGGCGAGACCCGGGTGCCGCTGGATGAGCTGCGGTCGCTCGGGATCCTGGCCGACCGGGACGAGGACGGCTACCTGCTGCAGATCTTCACCCAGCCGGTGCAGGACCGGCCGACGGTGTTCTTCGAGCTGATCGAGCGGCACGGGTCGCAGGGGTTCGGCAAGGGGAACTTCAAGGCGCTGTTCGAGGCGATCGAGCGGGAGCAGGCCCGGCGCGGCAACCTGTAACGCTTACGCCGTCGCGTTGCCGGCCGGCGAAGTCTGCAGCGGCGCGGTCGCGGTGTCCGGCGGCAGCGTGGCGGGGTCGACGAACGTGCTGCCACCCGGCCCGGCCATGACGGCCTGGCCGGTGGCGCTGCCCTTGAGGTACTGCGGCCAGGACAGGAACCACTGGGTCCAGCCGTTGTCCCAGGTGCCGCCCTTGGGGCTGCCCGTGATCGTGATCGGGTCGCCGGGCACGGCCAGGTTGTAATACGTCTGCGCGTCCGCGGGCGAGAGGTTGACGCAGCCGTGGCTGACGTTCTCGAAGCCCTGCTCGCCCACCGACCAGTACGCGTCGTGGTAGTAGTCCCCGCTGAAGGTGAACCGGACCGACCACGGCACCTCCAGGCTGTACCCGGGGCCGGTCATCAGCACCGGGTTGGCCTTCTCGATGGTCAGGTAGGACCCGTTGGGGGTGGCGTCGCCCGGCTTGCCTGAGCTGATCGGCCAGTCGTAGCGGAGCTTGCCGTTTTCGTAGATCCGGGTGCGGTGCGTCCGGGTGTTCCCGACCGCGATCAGCGACGCGCCGATGCGGAACGTCTGGGTCAGCGTGTGGTCCCCGTACACGCCCGGGGCGCCCTGCACGCCGTCCAGGTGCCCGGTGAAGCTCACCGTTACCCCGGCCGGCCAGTAGTCACGCGGCCGGAAGTAGGCGCAGGTGGCGGCCATGTTGCACGGCTCGTCCCAGTACCACGCGCCGGCCACCGGGACCGAGGTGGTGACCTGCAGCGCCCGCTCGACCGCGGCCTTGTCCAGGATCGGCTGGCTGAAGTACAAGATGATCGGCATGCCCACGCCGTAGGTCTGGCCGTAGCCCTCGAGGATCTCGGTGCTGAACGTGCGGGGCGGGGTCAGGGTGCGGAACGCGCTGGTGGCGGTGGCTGTTCCACCGCCCTTTCCGGTGGCGGTGGCGGTGACCGTGTAGGCCTGGGAGACGGCCAGGGCCCACCGGGTGTGCCAGCTCCGGCCGTTCTGGCTGAGGCGGCCGGGCACGGTCCCGGCGGGCGTGCGCACGGTGACGCCGGTCAGGGTGCCGCCGGCCGCGGTGACGGTGATGCCGGCCGACGGGTCGGCCGCGGCAGCGCCGTTGGCGGGGGTGATCGTGATCTTGGTCGTGGCGGTCGTGGTCTTGGTCCCCGCGCTGGTCCTGGTGTTGGCCGCGGGACTGGCCTTGGGGGTGGCGGGTCCGCTGCTCGTGCACCCGGCCGCTAGCAGGGTCATCGCCGCCACGGCGGCGATGCCCGCCAGCCGCCTGCCCGTCGGGCCGCCCCCGCGTCGCATCACGAACCTCCCGGCCGGCCCCGGGCCGGGAGATCCGCTGACCGGCCGGGCGCGCGCTCAAGGTGAGTGTTCCCCTCCGGGGCCGGCCCCGAACGTGACTCTGCCGCGATCAGGCGCAAAGAGTGGCCGGTAGGCGAGGGCATTGACGTCCATCTAGCTGGCGTCGATTTGAATTCTGACGCGCTCCGCATACGAATCGAGCAAGCCGGCGATCTCGACGAGGCAATCGTCGGGGACCTGCGCGAAGTGACCCTTCAGCCTGAGTTCTACGACGTGATCTACTGCTCGTTTGTGCTCGAGCACGTGAGAGGCGCTGAGCAGGTTCTCGATCGAGGAGGGTCGGGGACTGGCGCGGTTTCCGCAGGTTACGGTGCCGTTTCCAGTCCCCGCCCGTCAAGTGAAGTCGACCGCCGGCGAGGTGCCCTTGGCCGGGTCCTTTTCCGTCGGTCTCTTCCCGAACAGGGCTTGCGGGTTTCCTCGCACCCTGCTCTCCAGTGATCATTTCGGGTAGGGCGTGGTTGCCCGGCCTGCGTGGATGTCCTCGTGGCAGCGGCGGCAGATGACAAGGGTCTTGCGCCGTCGCTTGGCCATGAGTTCCATCCAGGGAGGTTTCTCCCGCCGTCCTGGCTTGTTCAGGTCTGCGAGCTTGCGGACGTGGTGGACCTCCAGGCCGTCCGTGCCCTCGCAGAGTTCGCAGCGCCCGGCGAGGAGCCGGTGGATCAGCTCGTTCCGCTTGGCGCTGGCCATGACGGGCCGCTGGTCGGTGAGGTCGGCTGTGCGCACTCGCCGGAGGGGTATCCCGCCGAAGCGGGCGACCAGTGGCTTCCTGTTCCTGTCGCGCTCGATGACCAGTTGCAGGCACTTGCGCGGCCCGGCGGGGGTGTCGATGACCGTCTTGTACTTCCCGGCCATCTTCCCGACCGTCGACCGGTGCTTGCCCGCTAGGGTCTTGAGCAGCGAGGTCTCCATGACCCAGTGCAGGCGGCCCAGGCGGAAGACGTCCTGGGCCAGCAGGTAGTACTGGACGCGGCCCGCGTACTCGGACTGGTACTTCGCGATGATCGTGAAGTCGTCGTCGTGGAGCAGCGCGCCCCGCTGTGCTGGCTTTCCCTTGTCCATGTAGAGCACGCACCACTGCCTGATGCGGTCCCGTGGCACGAACAGGCCGATCGCCCCGTTGACCGCCCGCCGGTTGCGGGTGATCTTGGTGTCGGAGTGCTGGGCCTTGATCTCGTAGCCGAGGAAGCGCGCCGCCTGGCTGGCGGCGTGCGTGATCAGGGTCTTGGACTGCGACAGCTCCAGGCGCAGCTGATCGCGCAGGAACGCCGCTATCTTCTCCTTGATTTCCTCTGCTTCGCGCCTGGGGCCTGCGAACCCCAGCAGCCAGTCGTCGGCATAGCGGACATATCGCAACCGCCGGTAGTCCGGATCGGCGGGATCCTGGCTGGGAAGCTGGCGACGGCGCAGGCTGAGCCTGTGCAGTTCCGCCCGGTCCCCGTGCCTTTTCGCCCGCGCGATCGCGTACTCCACGGTCTTGTAGTCCGGGTTGGGCCGACGGCGGCGGCCGAGGTTGTACTCGGGCAGCAGCCGTTGCTCGATCCACTGGTCGAGCCGGTCAAGGTAGATGTTGCTGAGGACAGGCGAGGCGATGCCGCCTTGCGGTGAGCCGCTGAGCGTGGCGTGCCATGTCCAGTCCTCCAGGTAGCCCGCCTTGAGCATCCGGCTGACCAGTTGCAGGAACCGGCCATCGTGGATCTTCTCCGCCAGGATCGCGAGCATGACCTCATGGTCAAGCGACCCAAAGCAGTCGGAGATGTCGCCCTCGATGAACCAGTGCGTCCCCTTCCAGATGTCCACCACTTCGCTGAGCGCGGTGTGGCAGCCCCGGCCAGGGCGGAACCCGTGGGAGCGGTCGGAGAACTGAGGCTCGTAGTACGCCTCAAGCAGCAGGCGCACCACCTCCGCGACTAGCTTGTCCGACCACGTCGGCAGGCCCAGCGGACGCTTCTTCCCGTTCTTCTTCGGGATGTAGACCCGCTTCACCGGCTGCCACCGGTAGCGCTCGGCGCGCAGCGCGCCGATGATCGCCCCGATCTTCGCCAGCGACATGCCGTCCACGGTCTCCCCGGTGACCCCCGGCGTCATCGCACCCCTGTTGGAGTACAGCTTGCCGTAGGCCATCAGGAACAACTGCGGGTTGAACAGCTGCCGGTAAAGACGCTCCACCGGCAGCCCTCGTGCTCCTCGCTTGCCGATGACATCCAGCACCGTTGCGGCGTCCTGCATTACGCATGCCTCCCGTCGCTGGGCATCACTGACCACCTGTGCCCCTTCGCCGTGTGACCGGCTTTCCCGGCCTCTGACTACTACGGGCACTCCGTCGCCATAGGGCTCGCGCCCCGTAGGCGATCCCGCGGTACGTCCTCGTCGTACGTATCGAGCACGGGTTAGGCCGCCCACTCATCTCCTCAACCGCCCTCGCTGGGCGACGCTCCGCGCCACGGAGGGTGCCCCGGCCCACGGGTTCATGCCGGGACATGACGCGGCACCGGTTCCAGGCGTCGTTCCGGTGGGTGCGCACATTCACCGCTGGAGATTGGGCTTCAGGCAATCCAGCCTTGGCCATACCGTGCGGGTCTAGCGGCACCCCGCCCTGGACGCCTCCAGACGGCCGCCGCGTCCCTGGCATGCTCTTGTCCCCGCCAGGTTTCCCCGCCAGGTAAGCCAGGCGACCCAGGAACATCTCCTCCGAGTTCCTCCCTGCTGAGTAGGGGATACGACGAAGCGCCTCACGGCGCACACCGTGCATGCGGTTCTCCCGCACACGGCTTACCGACGTTCTTCACCGTCGGCGTTCGGCCTGCCCGCGCCAGGGCCGGAAGGGCCTGGGCGGGATGACGGTCCCATCAAGGATGATCAGGCCCATATGGTCCGGGGATAGCAGCACCTGTTTGATGCCCCATCCCCAGGCTCGCCGCCGGTTGCCTTTCTTGGACAGCCATAGTGCGAGCCGTTCCAGGGCGTAGTTCCTGATCTGGCCGAGCACGAGAGCCGAGTTCCCGTAGCGGAAGTACCCGGCCCAGCCACGGAGGAAGAGATTGAGGTCCTCCACGATCAGCTCCGGCCACAGCAGCAGCCGTTCCCGGGCGGTGATCTCCCGGATCCGGTCCCGGGCATGCTGAACCGCCTTGCGCGAGGGCCAGCGGGCCAGGAAGGTCAGGTGCGCCGACTTCGGGGTCCACCCGCGCACCAGCCGGTGATGAAAGCCGAGGAAATCAAATCCCTCGCCTCCCTCCTCCAGGTGCACGATGCGGGTCTTGGCCGCCTTGGGCTCAAGCCCCAGCCCGGCCAGCAGCACGGTCAGCCGCTCCAGCGCGGCCTCGGCCTGCTGCCGGGTGGCGCACATTACCACCAGGTCATCGCAGTAACGGACCAGCACCCCGCACCGCGGCGATCGCCAACGGCCTTCGCTCGGTGCTGCCCGGCTTGGGGATCAGCACCTGCCGCGCGGGCAGCGGCCGCCATGTTCCGGCTCGCAGCTCGCTGGCCAGCTCGCCGAGCAGCCGGGTCACCCCGTACTCCTCGACATCAGCCAAGGTGGTCTTGTCGATGCCCGGCGCGCCGTTGTTCCGGCGCACCACATACCACGCCCGCCACAAGACGTCCTCGCGGTAGATCTTGTCTCGCAGCGCATGGAACCGTCGTTTCGGGTCGGCCTTGGCCGCCCGGTAAAGCACATGCTGCAGTGCGCGGACCCCGTCCCCACGGACGGCCGCCAGGGTGGACCTAGCCGTATTCTCGGCACTCACCGATCCGGGCCTCCCAGCTCGTGCGTGAACGAAGCAGCGGCCCTTCCCTCCCCGCAGGTTGTGTTGTCCTGCGGCTCGACCGGTACTACGGCCGCCTCCGACTCCCTCCCGGCGCCCCGCCCACTTCCCGGCTCCTCACCGGTTATAGGACAAGGCCTTTCCACGGGCACCGCGACCCCGCTCCGGCCGGGGAGGGCCTCCCCAGTTCCCGCCGCCACCATCTGAACGTTCCGCGCCCTCTACGCCGGGGAGTCCCTCGCGGCTGCACCTCCAGGATCTTCACCGCTTCCATGGCCTTCACCGTGAACAGCCCGGCTCGGCTCTCCCTCAATGTCTAACGACGCGGCAGGCTTCGCTGCACGCTACGGACCGCTCAGTTGCTTCCCCTAAAGGGCTTTCGACGCTGGGCTCCGCCCTGGCCCGTTTCCAGGCCAGAACGCCAGCCTGCTACCGGGCTTCCTGGCAATTACCCGGACCGGACTTTCACCGGCAGGCGACGACGAGCTTCCGATCAGGTCATGACCGCTGGACGATCACCTCCTGCTCTCTGGGCGCACCTGCTGGCGGCACTAAAGCCAGGCGGAATGCTCTTGCTGCGCATCCCTGACGGCGATTCGGTCTACGGCTTCCTGGCCCGGCGCAGCCCATTCTGGCTACATGTCCAATACAAGAGGCGCATTCTGCGTAATAAGCTAGCCGGAAAGCCGGGACGCGGACCATTTCCGACCGTCTATGACCCGGTGGTCTCATGGAGGGGCACAACTGACTATTGCGCTCGCTGTGGCGTGGAGGTCGCCGATGCCTACTCATCCAACTTCCATCTCGACCACTTCAAAGGCGTGGCCACGATTGCCGACCGCGGGATGCAATTGGTTGCAAAGGCGTCGCGTGGTCGGTTGACGGCAGACCACAGCAACCTTTCGCTCGTGATCCGCAAGCCGCTGCCATAGCCGGGTCGCCCCGAGTTATCCAGCCGGGCCGCCAATGATGCGGCTTGGCGGTATGGATATACGACGGCCACCGTCTGAACGTTCCTGGGGCGCGGAGGTCACGCTGGCCGCCGCGACCTCCGCAGGGTCATCGACGAGCCGGGGGCCGTGTCTTCGCCTAGGCGGAGACACGGCCCCCGGTCGGGGCTGCTGCCTAGCTGTAGGGCAAGAAGCAGATCCCGGACAGGTTCTGCACCCCGCCGCACATCTGGCTGCCATCGAAGTTGTCGCTGGCAATCCAGAGCCCGGCGCTGGTCACGAGCTCGTCATCCGCACCCAGGCCGGTGTCGCGGCTGTAGTAACCCACGCTGCCGTCGGCGCTGACATAGAGGTTGCCGTTGGCCGGGTCAAGCCCTTCCATTCCCCGCGCGTTGTAACCGCCGGCGCCCAGGGCGTCGCAGTCATTGGAGTTCATGGAGAAGCGCTCGTGCCCGGCGAAGTAGGCCGCGTGGGCATCTGCCGCCGCCGAGTACAGCGAGTCGCAGCCGGTGTAGTTCACCCATTCGTGCAGCACCGACGTCTGGGTGGCGGGGAACGCCGCCGCGGCGTCGCACAGCCCGGTGCGCGGCGTCTGCCCGACCGGGTAGCCGTTCGGGTGATAGCCGGTGGTACCGATGTAGACCGTCGAGTCATCCGGTGACCAGGCCGCAGCCTGGATGTAGAACGGCTCGACCGTGGCGCACTGGTACGGATACGCCGGGTTGCTGCCGTCGAACTCCGGTGAGGTCCAGCCGGTGACCGTGGCCGTGGCGCCGCCCACGTTCAGCATGAACATCTGCTGCCGCGGTAGGCCGCCGACCGAGGTGAAGTCGCCCTCGACCAGGTCCAGCGTGCCGCCGTGGCTGAGCTGCTGGTTGTAGACCTGCGTGGTGTTGGTGGCCACCCCCGGGTAGTTGTAACTGCCGGAGATGTTCAGGTGCAGGAACCCGTCGCTCAGGCCGGTGACCGGGTTCAGGCTGACCATGTACGGGTCATTGGTGTCGCCGTTGACGCCGGTGAACCGGCCGCCGACCAGCAGGTGATTGCCCACGCCGAGCAGGGTCTGCACCGCGCCCGAGGCCTTGTTCGCGAACGTGCTGACCACGTTGCCCGTGGTGGTGTCGATCTCGGCGATGTTCGCCACGGTGGTGCCGTTGACCGAGGTGAACTTGCCGCCGATATAGGCGTCCTGGCAGTTCCCGTTGACGAATGCGATCGTGTTGAGGATGTCACTGGCATTGGAGGTAGTGCCGTACGTGCCCACGACATCGGGAGCCCAGCTGGTGACCGTGTACGGCGCGGTCGCGCTGAAGCTGAAGATGTTGTAGCGGGTGTAGCTGCTGCTCTCCCGGATGATCGTGGTAAAGCTGCCCACCGCGTACATCGTGTTGCCGCACTGCACCAGCTGGCGGATCTGCTCGGTCGGGTTATCCTCGGACGCCTTCAGATGCGGCGTATTGCCGGCCGGTACGTTCGAGACCACGCCTGCTGGAGGCTGCTCACCCGTTGGTGCCGGGGGTGCCGGGGTGACGCTCACGTTGTCGAAGGTAGCCGTGCTTATGGCGGAGGGATTGTGGGACGTGGAGAACAGGCCGATGGTGGCCGGGTAAGCCATGGAGATCGTGGTTGACCCGACCTCGGCCCAGTTGATGCCGTCCGGGGACGAGTAAGCGATCACCGTGCCGCTCGCGCCGTAGAAGGTCATCTTCAGCCATGCCGGGAAGGTGTAGCTCGTGCCCGACGTGTACTGGTTGAACCCGTACTGGAAGGAGATGCCGTTGCCTGGCGTCACAGCCAGCAGCGCGTAGGTTGAGCCTGCGGTGGTGGACTGCTTGACCATCACCCCGGCTTTCGACCACGGGTCAGCAGCGGTCTGCGACGTCACCCGCGCCACGATGCTTTCGTCCCCGGTCATCGGCTGGTACACGTAGTTGAACTGGTCGCTAGAGCCCCAGATGTCCACGCCGTTGCCGTTGACGGTGAACACACCGTTGCTGTACGAGGCTGACCCGGCTATAGCTGGGCTGCCCACATCCGTATCGGTCCACGGGGATGGCAGTGTCCCGTCCGCGTATGCGGACTGCGCGCCGAGACCACCGAGTCCCGTCACTACCAGCGCCGCAGCGCCTAGCATTGCTAGATATTTTCGCAAGGTTTGCTCCTCTGTCAGCCAGGTCCCCCCACAGCCGGGCCCGGCCACTCGCTGACGGATCAGGAAGATGCAAAGCTTCCCTAAAGGTTCGCCTAGGGTCCATCTTCCTGTTGCACAAGCGTAAGGTAATCGCTTCCGGTTATCATGGTAAGTTACCCATAATGTTCACAACTGTTACGAAATGTAACTAAACTGGACTATGATACCCACAACCTCAGCCAATCAAGGTCGACGCGGCGCCGGTCGTAGCCGGGCTGGACGGGCTGGACGGGCCCCGGCCGCTCGTGACGACCAGCACACGACCTCCGACAGCAGCGCTGGCAGCCAGTCGTAGTAGTAGTAGTAGTAGTAGTAGTAGTAGTAGTAGTAGTAGTAGTCGGGTCGGCCCATCGGCGTGATCCGCCCTGGTCCGGTCACCGCCCGCCGCTGCCGGGTCTTGCGGTCCTGTCATCACCGGTCCCTTGCACAATAAGAGCCAAGCGTAGTGCGGCTGCTTCCCGGCGGCCATGTGCAGCCGGAGTCCTAAGTTAGCCCTCCGGGCGGCGTATAGGCACGGCAAGAACGCCATGGACGTCCTGCACGACCTCATGCTCGGCAAGCCCAGGCGACCGCCCGCACAGGCACTCTTTCCATAAACGGCCCAGTACTCACTTTCACCGTCAAGGCATGGCGAGCATTCACCACGACGATGAGGTAAAAACGACGGCGCTAGACCAGGTAATTACGGGGTGCTCTCACTCGTGAGAGCACCCCGTTCGCGTTCACACGGGCAGGTTTGCCAAACGTGCACGCTAGCAGATGTCCAATATCGTCGATAGTAGCTTATAGGCGTCCACTATGGACATAACCGCGCTCAATAGACCGAACTCCGCCAGTGCGGAAGGTTTTCCGAACGATTCGGGTCCGGGCGCTAGGCGAAGGCGAGCGTGTAACCGGCGGCGCGCAGGATCTCCTCGCAGTGCCCGGGTCCGAGCGCTTCGATCTGCAGGACGCTCATCGCGTGGTGGCTGCGCATACCTGTCCAGGGTGGCCGCTCGTCGGTACGGCACAGTCATCGTCGCAGCCTGGCGATCCGCCGCACCCAGTCCAGCCCGACCTTGAGGTCACGACGGTCGAGGAGGTACGCGACGACGCCGAAGACGATGATCGCGCACGCGGCCGCAGGCACGGCCAGCGCGGCAGCCAGCAGCTTGTGATGCAGCGGCACGGCCAGGCTGACGGCCAGGCCCACCGCGGCACCGACCGCACAGGCGGCCAGCCCGGCCAGGGCCGCGCGACGGGCCCCGGCCACCGCGGCCGGCCCGCAGACCCTCCTGGTCACGAACACCAGCGGAATGGCCACCGTCAGGTGGCCGATGGTGGTGCCGAGCGCGAGCATCGCGGGCACCAGGCGGGCCGGGACCAGCTGAACCAGCACCACGTCGGCGATGATCGTGATCACCCAGCTGCCGGCCAGCGCCGTGGCGGCGATCTTGAGCCGCCTGCTGACGAACATCACCCGGGCCAGGTTCGCGTTCACCGCCATGCCCACGATGCCCGGCGCGAACAGAGCGAAGGTCCAGGTCAGCTGCGAGACCTGATCGGGTTGCTTGGCGAGCACGTGGGCGGCAGGAATGGCGATGGCCGCGATCACCGCCGTGCCGAGCCACGACATCAGCAATACCGCCCGGGTCGACCCGGCGCTGGTCCGGTCGAAGGCGGCGCCCTTCCGCGCGGATAGTACGGGGAACGCGCTGACCACGATGGACAGGGCCAGGATGGCCGCGATGGAGTTGAACACCTGCGAGCCGTAGTTGAACAAGACCAGCGCGCCGGTCGTGCCGTGCCCGTTGGCCAGGTCGATGGCCACCACGTTGGCCACGTCGATGGCGACCAGTTCAACCGCGCCGACCAGGGCCAGCCCGCCGACCCGGCGCGCCACCCCAGGCGGGAACCGCAGTACCGGCCGGAACCGCAGATGCAGCCGCCACGTCGGCGGCAGCGCCACCACGACCAGCGCGGCGATGCCCAGCGTGGTCCCCACCGACAGGACGAGCTCCGCGGCCAGCGGCAGCTGGGCCAGCGCCCGCCCCTTGTTCAGCGGTACGAAGGCCAGGTAACAAGCGATGAGCACCAGGCTGGCGATCCCCGGGCCGATCGACGGCGCGGCGAACCGCCGGTAGGACTGCAGCAGCCCGTACAGCACCACCGACAGCCCGTACAGCAGCGCCTGCGGGGCGAACACCTCGAGCATGTTGCCGGTGACCGTAATCATGTCGGCCCGGACGCAGTGCGCGTTCGGATTGCTGGGGTTCAGCAGCGAGGCCACCGGGCCGGCCGCCACCGCGATGGCCACGGTCAGCGGGACCACGATGATGACGGTCCAGGTCAGCAGCGCCGAGGTGATCTGGCCGACCCTGGCCTTGGCCGCTGGGTCTTGCCCGGCTCGTTCCGCCGACTGGGCCAGCACCGGCACCATCGCGCTGGTCAGCGCGCCACCCAGGACGAGCTCGTACAGCAGGTTGGGTACCTGGTTCGCGGTCACGTACGCCGTGCCCAGGCAGCTCGCGCCCACCGTCTGGGAGAACACCAGCGTGCGGACCAGGCCCAGGACCCGGGACAAGATCGTGAGGCTGGCCACCACCGCGGCACCGCGGGCGATGGCCGGACCGAGACGGTGGGCCAGGCCCGGGTCCGCCGGTTCGGCCAGGGCGGGATCCAGGCCGTTCCCGGTCTGCACACGCAGCTCCTGATCGCCTGGCATGCAAGGTCTCCGTCCAGTTACGCCGTCGGCGGCGGCGGGATCCGGATTCAGCTGGAGTCCGGGTCTACGTATGTAGGCCCGGATCCTGATCAGCAGACCCGGGGGTCCCGGTCATAGGAGTGGACAGCCGGCAGGAAAGATACGCCTCGGCGAGGACGCTTCGCGCGTTCGCCCGTCCGGATAGCCGCATTATGGACCAACCGGCTCTACCTATGTAGAGTTTTCGCTGGTTCCCGTGCTGGTTCCCGTACTGGTTCTCGTGCTGGTTCGCGCGCTCGTGGTTAGCCGAAGGCCAGGCTGTAACCGGCGGCGCGCAGGGCGGCGATGACTTCCTCGCAGTGCTCGGGGCCGCGGGTCTCGATCTGCAGGACGACTTCGGCCTCGTCCACGTGCAGCCGGGGAGCCAGCCGCTCGTGGGCGACGTCGAGCACGTTGGCGCCCAGGTCGGCCAGGTCGGCCAGCAGCTTGGCCAGCGATCCCGGACGATCGGACAGGCGGCAGCGGAAGGCCAGGTAGCGGCCGGCCGCGGACAGGCCGTGCCGGAGCAGCTTGGCCAGCAGCAGCGGGTCGATGTTGCCGCCGGACAGCACCACCACCACCGGCGGGGCGAGGTCACGGGCGTGCTCGAGCAGGCCGGCCACCCCGGCCGCGCCGGCCGGCTCCACGACCTGCTTGGCCCGCTCCAGGCACAGCAGCAGCGCGCGGGACAGGCTCTCCTCCGAGACCGTGATCACCCGCTCGGCCAGGCCGGACAGGATGCCGAAGGGCACGTCACCCGGCCGGCTCACCGCGATGCCGTCGGCCATGGTCGGCCCGGCCTGGACGGTCATCGGGTGCCCGGCGGCCAGCGAGGCCGGATAAGGCGCCACCTGCTCGGCCTGCACCCCGACCAGGCCGATAGCCGGGTCCAGGCTCTTGATCGCCACCGCCACCCCGGCGGCCATGCCGCCGCCGCCGACCGGGACCACCACCGTGCGCACCTGCGGGCACTGCTCCACGATCTCGAAGCCCAGCGTCCCCTGGCCGGTGACCACGTCGGGGTGGTCGAAGGGGTGGATGAACACGGCACCGGTCTGCTCGGCGTGGGCCAGCGCCGCGATCAGGGCGTCCTCCACGCAGGTGCCGGTCAGCATGACGTCCGCGCCGTAGCCGCGGGTGGCCTGGATCTTGGGCAGCGGGGCGCCCTGCGGCATGAACACGGCCGCTTCGCAGCCCAGCAGGCCCGCCGCGAACGCGACGCCCTGTGCGTGGTTGCCCGCGCTGGCCGCCACCACGCCGCGGGCGCGTTCGGCGTCGGACAGGCGGGCGATCCTGGTGTAGGCGCCGCGGACCTTGAACGAGCCGGTGCGCTGCAGGTTCTCGCACTTCAGGAAGACCGGCCCGGCCACCGCCTCGGACAGCACCCGCGAGTGCATCATCGGGGTCTGGAAGATCACGTCGCGGAGCAGGTTGCGCGCGGCGATCACGTCGTCGGAGCGGACGGTGCGGGCCGCCTCAGGTGTTATGGCCACGGCACCGAGTGTGCCACTGCGGCAGCGGTCCCGTCGCCCGGCGTGTGATCTGGGCCATATGCGCATACCGTCGATAACGACATAGCCTCGAATCGTGCACCAAGACAGCCAGTCACCCGCCCCGTCCATCACTACGCTCGCCGCGCTGCGCGCCAGCGGGCACTCCCACCGCAGCATCAAGGCCGAGATCAGGCAGAACCTGCTGGCCATGCTGCGGTCCGGACAGGATCCGTTCCCCGGCATCGTCGGCTTCGGCCAGACCGTCCAGCCGCACCTCGAGCGGGCCCTGATCGCCGGGCACGACATCATCCTGCTCGGCGAGCGCGGCCAGGGTAAGACCCGGCTGATCCGCACCCTGTCCGGGCTGCTCGACGAGTGGACCCCGGTCGTGGCGGGCTGCGAGATCAACGACCACCCCTACGCCCCGGCCTGCGCCCGCTGCCGCCGGCTGGCCGCCGAGCTCGGCGATGACCTGCCCGTCAGCTGGCGGCACGCCAGCGAGCGGTACGGCGAGAAGCTGGCCACCCCGGACACCAGCGTCGGCGACCTGATCGGCGACATCGACCCGGTCAAGGTGGCCGAGGGCCGCACCCTGGGCGACCCGGAGACCATCCACTTCGGCCTGGTGCCGCGGACCAACCGCGGTATCTTCTCCCTGAACGAGCTGCCCGACCTGGCCGAGCGGATCCAGGTGTCGCTGCTCAACGTGCTCGAGGAGCGTGACATCGGCATCCGCGGCTACGCGCTGCGGCTCCCGCTCGACGTGCTCCTGGTGGCCAGCGCCAACCCGGAGGACTACACCAACCGGGGCCGGATCATCACGCCGCTGAAGGACAGGTTCGGCGCGGAGATCAGGACCCACTACCCGCTGTCGCTGTCCGACGAGCTCATACTGATCGAGCAGGAAGCCGAGATCACCACCGAGGCCGTGCTGCCCGAGCACCTGATCGAGGTCATCGCCCGGTTCACCCGGGGCGTGCGCGAGTCGCCGGCCGTGGACGCGCGGTCCGGCGTGTCGGCCCGGTTCGCCATCGCCGCCGCGGAAAGCGCCGCGGCCTCCGCGGTGCGCCGGTCGGCGCTGGCCGCGGCGGCTGACGGCACCACGGGCGGCACCACGGGCGGCACCACGGGCGGCACCACGGGCGGCACCACAGGCGGCGGTGCGGCCGGCCGCGTGACGGGCGAGCCGCCGGTGGCCCGGGTCTGCGACCTGCCCGTCATCGTCAGCACGCTGCGCGGCAAGGTCGAGTTCGAGGTCAGCGAGGAGGGCCGGGAGGAGGAGATCCTGGTCGCCATGCTGCGCCGGGCCATCGCCGACACGTTCCGGTCCCGGCTGGGCAGCGTCGACCTGTCCGGCCTGCTGGCCAAGTTCGAGGACGGCGGCACGGTCGAGTCGGGCGAGCTGGTGCCCGCCACCGACCTGCTGCGGCGGATCGGCGACGTGCCCGGGCTGGCCCGGATCATGTCCCGGCTCGGCATGGACGGCGGCGAGTCGTTCGGCCAGGCCGCGGCGGCCGTCGAGTTCGCCCTGGAAGGCCTGTACCTGATGCGGCGGCTGTCCAAGGACAGCGCCGACGGCACCAGCGTGTACCGGACCTAGCTTTTAAGAGGCACTGCATGGCGAATTACCGGTACGGGCGGTACGTCTACGGACCGGACCCGCTGGCCCTGGACTTCGACGTCCGCGGCGCGGTGGACGAGATGAGCGACTCGATCCTGGCCGGCGGCACCCCCTCGGACGCGCTGCGGGAGCTGCAGCGGCGCGGCATGCCGGACCGGCGCGGCCTGGACGACCTGCTGCGCCGGGTCAGGGACCGGCAGCGTGAGGTGCGCGGCCGCGGCCGGCTTGACGGCATCCTGGAGCAGGCCCGGGCGCTGCTGGACACCGCGGTCGGGCAGGAGCGGGCCGAGCTGTTCCCCGATCCCAGCGACGAGGCCCGGATGCGGGAGGCGGACCTGGATTCGCTGCCCGCCGACACGGCCCAGGCCATCAGGCGCCTGGCCGACTATGACTGGCGGTCGGCGGCGGCCCGGGAGACGTTCGAGCGGCTGCGCCAGATGCTGCGCAACGACGTGCTGGACAGCCAGTTCCGCGGCATGCGGCAGGCGCTGGCCAACCCCGACCCGCAGGCCATGCAGCGGGTCAAGGACATGCTCGGCGACCTGAACGAGATGATGGCCGCGGACGCTCGCGGCGAGCACACCCAGGCCGACTTCGACAACTTCATGGAACGCTACGGCGACCTGTTCCCTGATAACCCGCGCAACCTGGAAGAGCTGATCGATTCGCTGGTCAGCCGGATGGCCGCCGCGGAGCGGCTGCTCCGCTCGCTCAGCGAGGAACAGCGGGCCGAGCTGGCGGAGCTGATGGCCAGCGCCCTGGATGACGCGGGCCTGGCCGCCGAGATGGCCCGGCTGGCCGACGCGCTCCGGTCCCGGCGCCCCGACCTGGACCGGGCGGGCATGACGGGCGGCGTCCAGATGTCCGGTGAGGAGCCGCTCGGCCTGGGCGACGCCACCACGGCCCTGGCCGAGCTGGCCGACCTGGCCGAGCTGGAGAACGCGCTGGGCCAGGACTACCCGGGCGCGAGCCTGGACGACATCGACGAGGAGGCGGTCCGCCGGGCCCTGGGCCGGCAGGCGGTGGACGACGTCGAGGTGCTGCGCCGCATCGAGCGCGAGCTGGAGCGGCAGGGCTACCTGACCCGCAAGGGCGGGCGGCTGGAGCTCACGCCCAAGGCGGTGCGCCGGCTGGGCGACACCGCGCTGCGGCGGATCTTCGCCGACATGAGCTTCGGCGGCCGGTCGGGCGATCATGACGAGCGCGACGCCGGGCAGGCCGGTGAGCTGACCGGGACCACCCGGGCCTGGGAGTTCGGCGACGAGCAGCCCCTGGACGTGCCGGCCACGGTACGGAACGCGCTGTTCCGGCGCAGCCCTTCGGAGGCCGGCGGGCGGGTCAAGCTGACGGCCCGGGACTTCGAGGTGGCCGAGACCGAACGGCGCACCGCGGCGGTGGTGTCGCTGCTGGTCGACCTGTCGTACTCGATGCAGCTGCGCGGCACCTGGGCGGCGGCCAAGCAGACCGCGCTGGCCCTGCACGCGCTGCTGCGCAGCCGGTTCCCGCAGGACGCGGTGCAGGTCATCGGGTTCTCCAACTACGCCCGCGAGCTGCACGAGACCGACCTGGCCGGGCTGGGCTGGGACATGGTGCAGGGCACCAACCTGCACCACGCGCTGTTGCTGGCCGGGCGGCACATCGACCGGCACCCCGAACACGAGCCGGTCGTGCTGATCGTGACCGACGGCGAGCCGACCGCGCACCTGCAGCGTGACGGGCGGTTCTGGTTCGACTGGCCGCCGTCGCCCGAGACGCTCGAGCTGACCCTGGCCGAGGTGGACAAGATGACGCGCCGGCACGCCGCACTGAATATTTTCATGCTGGCGGATGACGACAGACTCGGCGCGTTCGTCGACAATGTGGCGAGAAGGAACGGGGGCCGGGTGCTTCAGGCGGACCCGGAACGTCTCGGTGAGTATGTCATCCGTGACTTCCTCCGCACCCGACGCGCCAGCCGGCGGTAGATTTTCCTAAGTCGGCTGACGAGCCGTGGCCCGTCGCAGCCGACCCGCACCGTGGGACGGCCGGGGCCGGCCGACACTAAAGACAGCTTCATCGCATGTCCGCAAAGGAGGAAACGTGGCTTCTACGAGTGGATCAAGCCAGGGGTCGTCGGGCAAGACGATCCTGGCCGTGATCCTCGGCATCGTCGCCGTCATCTTCATCATCGTGGCCGTCTTCTACCTGGCCGAGCCGGCCAAGTCGCTGCCCAGCTTCATCCCCGGGCACATCGCCGGGTCGACCGGGCACCACCCGATCAGGGCCGTCGGCTCGCTCGTGGTCGGCATCATCTTCGCCGTCGGGGCCTGGTTCACGCTGGCTTACAAGCCCAAGCCGCAAGCCGCGGCGCCGGCCGATAAGGAGAACTCGCCCGCGGCTCAGAGCTGACCGCCGCGACACGCTGGTTAGCGCCCGTGTCCCGCCTCAGCGGGACACGGGCGCTTGGGTTTTGCGGCTCTGGCTGGTTTGCGGCTCAAGGAACGGCGTGACCGAACTCGGTAGCGCGCTGACTTCGGACGACTGGACCCAGCCCGGCGCGGACTGAGCGGTGGCCCGCTCGCCGCGGCGCGTCCCCTTCCGGCCTAGCTCGGCGGTGCCTTGCCGGTCCACACCGACAGATGCGCGGGCTCGAGCGAGCGGTTCACGGCGCTGACCAGGTCGGCTAGGACTCCGTTGAGATCGGCTCCCTCTTGCAGCCGGACCGCGAACTCCGACACCGTCTGCTCCGCGTCGTACCGGGCCCGGTTGAACCGGCGATCCACCGCCCGTTGCACCCGCTGCCGCAGCGTGCTGAACATTGCCGCCACGACCAGCGTGGATCCCGCGACCGCGGCCGAGCCGCGCAACGGCAGCACCCGGGTGGCGAACAGCACGAGCGCGGCGTAGACGCCGATGAGCAGTCCTGTCACGATCGCGTAGGCCACGGTCCGGGAGATCAGCCGGTCGATCTCATAGAGCCGGTACTTGAGGACCGCCACCGCGCAGGCCACGGGAAGGCCCGCCACCAGCGTCAGCATCAGGATGCTCCAGATCACGGTACCGATCCACCTGGTGGCGCCATGCATGAGCGGGCTGGAAGCGACGAGCGCCACGCCCCACACGGCAGTCAGGAGGCCGACGTAGCCAAGCCAGGCCAGTTGCTTGCGCCGCTCGGTACTCGCGCCGCGCCGCCGGATGAAGACCGAGACCACCGCCAGCACCCCGGTGACCGCTGCCAGCAGGACGATCATCGCGAACAGGTCGCTGGACCAGCCACGCCGCGGGATGATCCCCAGCGGGTTCCGGTAAGAGACGCCCCCGATGGCCAGCGAATTGGTGATCCCGCCGCTAACGGTCGTGCCGACCTGCAGTTGCCCCGCCGCCGCGCCCGCGACGACCACGAACAACGCCATAGCACCGGCCGCCAGCGGTGCGATGGCAGCCGTCCGTCCGGGAACAGCAAGACGAGAAAGAGCAGTTGCACCAGCGTCAGCGCGGCCAGCACGTCCGAGCACCACCCGGCCAGCCGGGCCGCGGGCACCGACCCGGGCGCCGTGGCCAGGCCGTACAGCGCATACTGCTCGGTAAGCATGGTGGCCGCGAGCGACAGCCCGGTCAGGCACAGCAGCCAGCCAACCGAGTTGCCCGGCAGGCGGCTGGCAATGAGGCGCCCGGCACCCGCGTACAGGCCGACGGCCACAGCCAGGATGACAGCCACGGCCAAGATGCCGTCGGCACCAGACCGGCTGGCCGCCATCCGGCTGGCGTTCAGGCCGAGCAGCACCAGCGCCGCCGCCAGCACGAGGACCGCGGACCCGGCTAGCAGCCAGGCCGCTGCCGCCGAGGCGAGGCGGGTGCGCCTCGCTTCATCGCTCACAGTCATCGCAGGTCCTCATCGGTCCGCCCGACAAAAGTCGGCAGAAGTAAGCCTAGAGGGCCAGCGATACGAGATCGTTACGCCAGGCGCCCGGCGACGCTGGTACCAGGATTCCTTGTGACGGCCGGGGACGAGGGGCGGGCTAGTCATGGTGCACGGGCTGGCCACCTTCGCGTGGGATGCCGGGATGAGGCGGGCCGCCGGCTGGCGGCGGTGCAGCTTGTCCGGCTGCGGGCCGCCTCGCAGGGAACCTCCGCGCCCAGGCCCGCCAGCGTCAGGCCTGCGGCTTCACGGGCCCGCCTGACCTCGGCGCCGAAATAACAGAACGTCGCCCGGAAAGACCGGGTGATTACATAGGGCGAACCATACGCTGGTATTCTCTGAGTTACGCCAGGTAACCTGTGGACGGCTTGTGTATAAGGCAGTGGATAACGGATGTGACCTGCGGATAACTGCCCGCATTCTGTGGACAATATGTGGACCGGGAAGAAAGTCACAATGAATTCCCGCAGGCTCTTGCGCGGCCCTCGCGCAGGCAGTAGAAATACTTCTACCGCTGGAAACGGGCACTACCCCGGGGGCAACCCAGGGACGCGGGAATGGACGGGAAACCGGTCATTATCGCGGGTGTCTGGTACGGGCGGGCGGCGCGTGGCGCCGGGGAGGCCGGGCAACTGGCAGTCCTGGTGCGGCGCAGCCGGATGAGGCCCCCTTCATCTCATACATGAGGGGGGCCTTGTCGCATTCTGCCGGGACAGCGGGGCTCCGGCCCGGACCGACACGCCGCGCAACGCCGTCATTCCCGGTGAACTCGCGACTTTTCCGGCACCAGCCCGAGCCCGCGGGAGGAATCCCCGGGGCTCGGGCGGGTGGCCCGGGGCGGTTACCACGGCCCGTTCGGCCTCATGACATGCCTGCGGGCGGGAGGCTGGCCCCCTTCCGCCGGCACCGGCGCGGGCCGGTGCCGGCGGGCGCCTTACAGGGCCCGGCGGAGGTCGTCGAGCAGGTCGTCGCAGTCCTCGATGCCCACCGACAGCCGGACCAGGTCGCCGGGCACCTCCAGCTGGGAGCCGGCCACCGACGCGTGCGTCATCCGGGCCGGGTGCTCGATCAGCGACTCGACGCCGCCCAGCGACTCGCCCAGGGTGAACAGCCGGGTCCGGCCGCAGGTCCGCACCGCGGCTTCCTCGCCGGCCAGCAGCCGGAACGACACCATGCCGCCGAACGCCCGCATCTGCTCCTGCGCCGTCTTGTGCCCGGGATGGGTGGGCAGGCCCGGGTAGAACACCTCGGCCACCGCCGGGTGCTCGGCCAGCATCTGCGCCACCCGCATCGCGTTGCGGCAGTGCCGGTCCATCCGGGCCGCCAGCGTCTTGATGCCGCGCAGGGTCAGCCAGGCGTCGAACGGCCCGGGGACGCCGCCGGTGGCGTTGCGGAGGTAGTCGACCTGCTCGGCCAGGTCCGCGTCGGCCAGGGCCAGGGCGCCGCCGATCACGTCGGAGTGGCCGCCCAGGTACTTGGTGGTGGAGTGCACCACGGCGTCGGCGCCCAGCGTGAGCGGCTGCTGCAGGTACGGCGAGGCGAAGGTGTTGTCCACCACGAGCAGCGCGCCCGCCTGGTGGGCGGCGGCGGCCAGCGCGCGGATGTCGGCGATGTTCAGCAGCGGGTTGGTCGGCGTCTCGACCCAGACCAGCCGGACCGGGCGGGCGGCCAGCTGCTCCTTGACGGCCGGCAGGTCAGACATGGCGACCACGGTGTGGCTCAGCCCCCAGTTAGCCAGCACCCGATCGAACAGGCGGTACGTCCCGCCGTAGGCGTCGTCGGGGACGAGCACGTGATCGCCCGGCGCGCACGCCGTGCGCAGCAGCGCGTCCTCGGCGGCCAGGCCCGAGGCAAAGGCCAGGGCGGCCGGGGCCGCCTCCAGCGCGGCCAGGCACTGCTCGAGCGCGGTCCTGGTCGGGTTGGCTGACCGGGCGTACTCGTAGCCGCCGCGCAGGCCGCCCACCCCGTCCTGCTTGAACGTGGAGACCTGGTAGATCGGCGGGACGACGGCCCCGGTCAGCGGGTCGGGTTCCTGGCCCGCGTGGATGGCCAGGGTCTCGAACCCGTCATGGCTGGTCATGATCTATGTGCCTTTCTGTCAGGTACAGACGGCTCGGTCAGGTACTGGCGGCCAGGAAGGTGAGCACGTCCTGGCGGGTGAGCAGCCCGGACGGTTTCCCGTTCACGTGCACCACGGCCGCCCCGGCCTTCTCCAGGGCCAGCACGGCCCGGGAGACCGGCTCGCCCGAGCCGACGCTGGGCAGCGGCGGTGACATGTGCCCGCCCACCGGATCCGACGGCCGGGCCCGGCCGGCCACCAGGGCGTCGAGCAGGTCGCGCTCCACCACCGAGCCGACCACCTCGGCCGCCATGACCGGTGGCTCTTCCTTTACCACGGGCAGCTGCGAGACGTCGTACTCGCGCAGCAGCGCGATCGCCGCCCCGACGTTCTCCTCCGGGTGGACGTGCACGAACTCCGGCAGGCTGCGTTCCCGCCGGGCCAGGATGTCGGCCACCAGGGGCTCGGAGGTCTGCGCGGACAGGAAGCCGTAGTCGGCCATCCACTCGTCGTTGAAGATCTTGGACAGGTAGCCGCGGCCGCTGTCGGGCAGCAGCACCACGACGACCGCGCCCGGCCCGGCCGACTCGGCCACCCGCAGCGCGGCGGCCACCGCCAGCCCGGACGAGCCGCCGGTCAGCAGGGCCTCCTCGCGGGCCAGCCGCCGGGTCATGCCGAACGACTCCGCGTCGCTGACCGCGATAACCTCGTCGCATATCCCCTGGTCGTAGGTGGCCGGCCAGATGTCCTCGCCCACCCCCTCGACCAGGTACGGGCGGCCGGACCCGCCGGAGTAGACCGAGCCTTCCGGGTCGGCGCCGATGACCTGGACGGTGCCGCCGGAGATCTCCTTCAGGTACCGGCCGGTACCGGTGATGGTGCCGCCGGTGCCGATCCCGGCCACGAAGTGGGTCACCGTCCCGTCGGTCTGGGCCCAGATCTCCGGGCCGGTCGTGGCGTAGTGCGACGCGGGGTTCTCCGGGTTGGCGTACTGGTCGGGCTGCCAGCCGCCGGGCGTCTCGGCGGCCAGGCGGCGGGCCACGCTGTAGTAGGAGTCCGGGTGATCGGGCGCGACCGTGCCCGGGCACACCACGACCTCGGCGCCGTAGGCGCGCAGCACGCTGATCTTGTCCTGCGCCACCTTGTCCGGGCAGACGAAGATGCACCGGTAGCCGCGTTCGGCGGCCACGATAGCCAGCCCGGCGCCGGTGTTGCCTGAGGTGGGCTCCACGATCGTTCCGCCCGGGCGCAGCTGTCCCGATGCCTCGGCGGCCGCGATCATCCGCAGCGCGATGCGGTCCTTGACCGATCCGCCCGGGTTGAAGTACTCCACCTTGGCCAGCACCTGCGACCCGGGCATGCCGCGGGTCACCGAGCGCAGCCGCAGCAGGGGGGTGTTCCCCACCAGCTCGCTCAGGGAGTCGTATACCTGCATGTCTGTCCTCTTCCTGCCTAGTCGGCCGGCTCCGCTTCCGGGCTCCGCGGCCAAGGCATAGGCTGAAAGAACCCTATGCGAGGAGGCCGGTGCTATGCCGGAAGCTGTGATCGTTGCCGCCGCGCGGTCCCCCATCGGCCGGGCGTTCAAGGGCTCGCTCACCAGCATCAGGCCCGATGACCTGGCCGCGCAGATGGTGACCGCGGCGCTGGCCCAGGTGCCGCAGCTCGACCCGGCCGACATCGGCGACCTGATGCTCGGCTGCGGGCTGCCCGGCGGCGAGCAGGGCTTCAACATGGCCCGGGTGGTCGCGGTCCTGCTCGGCCACGACCACCTGCCCGGCACCACGGTCAACCGGTACTGCTCGTCCTCGCTGCAGACCACCCGGATGGCCTTCCACGCCATCAAGGCAGGCGAGGGCGACGCCTACATCTCGGCCGGGGTCGAGTGCGTGAGCCGGTTCGTCAAGGGGAACAGCGATTCGCTGCCTGACACCAGGAACCCTCGCTTCGCCGAAGCTCAGGAGCGGGCCGAACGGGCCAGCGCGGGTGCCGCCGGCCCCTGGCACGACCCCCGGGAAGACGAGCAGCTGCCTGACATCTATATCGCCATGGGCGAAACGGCGGAAAACGTCGCCGGGCTGCGCGGCATCACCCGCGAGCAGCAGGACGAGTTCGCGGCCCGCTCGCAGAACCTGGCCGAGAAGGCCTTGGCCGACGGCTTCTGGCAGCGCGACATCACGCCGGTCACGCTGCCCGACGGGACCGTGGTGGCCGCCGACGACGGGCCCCGCCCGGGCACCACGATCGAGAAGCTGGCCGCGCTGCAGCCGGCGTTCCGGCCCGACGGCACGGTGACCGCGGGGAACTGCTGCCCGCTCAACGACGGCGCCGCCGCCGTGGTGGTGATGAGCGACGTCAAGGCGGCCGAGCTGGGCCTCACGCCGCTGGCCCGGATCGTGTCCTCCGGCGTGACCGCGCTGTCCCCGGAGATCATGGGCCTAGGGCCGGTGGCGGCCTCGCGGCAGGCGCTGGCCCGGGCCGGGATGGCCATCGGCGACATCGACCTGGTGGAGATCAACGAGGCGTTCGCGGCTCAGGTCATCCCGTCCTATCAGGAGCTGGGCATTGACCTGGCCAAGCTGAACGTGAACGGCGGGGCCATCGCGGTGGGCCACCCGTTCGGCATGACCGGAGCCCGGATCACCACGACGCTGCTGAACAGCCTGCAGTTCCACGACGCCACGCTGGGCCTGGAGACCATGTGCGTGGGCGGCGGCCAGGGCATGGCGATGATCTTCGAGCGGCTGAGCTGAACATTTGGTAGCCGTTTGGGGGTTGCCAGGTGGCCGCGGATAAGGCACGCTCAAGCACAAGAGGAAGCTTCCTGGAGGTGCCAGTTGTCGCTGACCCACTCGCCGAATCTGCACAGCAACTTGATCGACCGCATCCCGACCGTCACCGGTCGCAGCCTCGCAGAGTGGTTCCACCGACTTGAATCCGGCCCCGCGTTCCTCCGCCGCGAAGAACGAGCTCACTGGCTCGCTGACGACGCCGGCATCTCCTGCGGCTACGCCTACGCGATCGTGCACGAGTACGAGATGCGCCGGCGCCTCCGCCTCAACGGCGCCTGAGGCTCCTTCCGCCCCAAGCACCTAGCCGGCCCCGGCCGGAGCCGGGTCCTGCCCGGAGCCGGGCCCTGCCCGGAGCCGGCTTTCTGCCTGGCCCGGCCCTGCCCGGTGTCCGGCAGGATTCCGCTCGGCCGTCGAGCGCTGACCTGGTAACAGCCGGGTCCTATGTGACTGCTGCGCCATGCCCGGCATCGTTGTGTGACGTTACCGTGCTGTGAAGACGGTAACGTCACACGTTAAATGGATCATGAAGCGGGCCTGATGGTGCAGGGGCTGGCGGGACGCGTGGGACCTGCATCCACGGTATACCGGGAAACCTGGCGCGGGCGGACGGGCTAATGCGGGCAGGCGGGCGGGCGGATACGGGGAGCGGCGGATACCCGATGCGTCTTGTGGTCGGGGACGACTTCGTGGCCGGGGATCCGCGCGCGGGGGGCAATTCGGTAATGTCCTGATTTATCAGTATTAAAAGGCGCGTTGAGTGGGTATAACAATCGTTTGCCGTCTGCGGCCGGTTAATGTTCGCGCTCACAGTTTCGCCTGGGGCAGTAATGGTTAATTGGGAAAAGCGCAGGTCACAAGCATAGCGCTGACCATGATCGATAATACGTGCCCCCGGTCGGAGTCGAACCGACACTGGGGACCCTTTTAGGGGGCCGGCCTCTGCCCTTGGGCTACGGGGGCGCGCCCATAATACCGCCCGCACAATTGCCTAAGCAGCCAGTAACTAAGACCAGGGGCCACAATTTTTCTACGCCGAACCACGGCTATCGAAAGA
The DNA here is from genome assembly GCA_963767565.1 of uncultured Actinomycetes bacterium. GTDB lineage: Bacteria > Actinomycetota > Actinomycetes > Streptosporangiales > Streptosporangiaceae > Palsa-504. Next base: position 85,610 of record CAVYEG010000004.1, read on the forward strand.
AATGCAGAGCGTAACTTTTACATGATCGACATAGCGCTAAGTAATCGCATCAATGTTATTCATTGGCGTACTCGCGAGCGCGGCTGAAAATTGTATCCAACATTCCGGGGGTAACCCGGCCGGTAAATGTGTTCTGCTGGCTCGGGTGATAACAGCCGATGAGCAGCACGCCCTGGGCCGCCGGTTGCGGGCTGGTCAGCGGCACCTCGGCCCCGTGGCCGAACGCCGGGCGCGGCCGGGGCAGCTCGAACCCGCAGCGGCCCAGGACCGGCCAGATGGCCTGCCAGGCGAACCCGCCCAGGCAGACGACGGCCTGCAGCCCGGCCGCCACCTGACGCAGCTCGGCGACCAGCCAGGGGGCGCAGGTGTCCCGCTCCGCGGGTTCCGGCTTGTTGGCGGGCGGGGCGCAGCGGACCGCAGCCACCATCCGGGCGCCCAGCAGGCGCTGGCCGTCGCCGGCCGACACGCTGGTCGGCTGGGCAGCCAGGCCGCACCGGTACAGCGAGGCGAACAGGAAGTCGCCGCTGCGGTCGCCGGTGAAGACCCGGCCGGTGCGGTTCCCGCCGTGCGCCGCGGGGGCCAGGCCGACGATCAGCAGCCAGGGCCGGTCCGCGCCCCAGCCGGGTATCGGGCGGGCCCAGTAGGGTTCGTCCCGGAACGCGCGGCGGCGGGTCAGCGCGACTTCCTCGCGCCAGGCGACCAGACGCGGGCAGGCCCGGCACACCGACTGCCGGGCCACCAGCTCGTCCAGGGTGGCTGCGCCCGCGGCCAGCCGCGTGACGTCGTCCGCGTCGTGCGCCACCGGGGTGTGCGGCCGAGCCGGGTCACCGGGCCAGGCGCCAGGGGGGACCGGACCGGGGGGCAATCCGGCGAAGGACGGGTCGGCCGGGGGCCGGTCGGCGGAGGGCTGGTTGGCCGGGGGCGGATAGGCGGAGGGCGAGTAGGCGGAGGGCTGGTAGGCGGAGGACGGGTAGGCGGAGGGCTGGTTGGCCGGGGACGGGTTGGCGGGGGGCGGGTCGGGGGGCACGCGGGGCTCAGGGCGGTGGGTCGCCGGCCAGGGACCAGGCGATGCCGTCGAGGATGTCATGCTCGCTGACCAGGACCTCGGCGAAGCCGAAGCGGGCCATGATGCGGTCCAGGACCAGCGCGCCGCCCCCGATCACGTCCACCCGGCCGGGGTGCATGACGCCGATGACGGCGCGTTCGGCGCGGGTCTGGGCTAGCAGCTGCTGGGTCACCCGGTGCACGTCCGCGGCGGATATGCGGGAGTGATGGATCCGTTCGGCCTGATAGGTGGGCAGGCCCAGGGCGATGGCGGCCACCGTGGTCACCGAGCCCGCCAGTCCGACCAGGGTCCTGGCGCGGGTGACGGGCACTTCCGCGGCCACCTGCTCCAGCGCCGCGTCGATGTCGGCGGTGGCCGCCGCCACCTGGCCGGGGGCGGGCGGGTCGCCGGGCAGGTGCCGTTCGGTCATCCGGACGCAGCCGATGTTGACCGAGATCGCCGCGTCGGGGTGACCCGCCGCGCCGAGCACGAACTCGGTCGACCCGCCGCCGATGTCGGCGACCAGGAAGGGGCAGGCCTCGGCCTGCCCGGCCAGTTCGGCGGTGGCTCCGGTGAACGACAGCACGGCCTCCGCCGAGCCGGTCAGGACCTCGGGTGCGACCCCGAGGACCTCCTTGACCTGCCGGGCGAAGTCGGCGGCGTTGCTCGCGTCCCGGGTGGCGCTGGTGGCTACCATGCGGACGGCCTGGGCCGCGGATCCGCCGATGACGCCGGCGTAGTCGCGCAGCACGGCCATGGTGCGGTCCAGCGCCTCGGGGGCCAGCCGCCCGGTCCGGTCCACGCCCTGCCCGAGCCGGACGATCTCCATCCGGCGGGCCACGTCGGTGATCTGGCCGCGGCCGGGATCCACGTCGGCCACCAGCAGCCGCAGCGAGTTCGTACCGCAGTCCACCGCGGCCACCCGGGAGGTCATGCGCGCGGCTCCGGCGCGGCCGGTGCTGGCTCGGACGCTGCTGGGTCGGACGCTGCTGGGTCGGACGCTGCTGGGTCGGACGCTGCTGGGTCGGACGCTGCTGGGTCGGACGCTGCTGGGTCGGACGGTGCTGGGTCGGACGGTGCTGGCTGGCATAGTGCTGGCTCGGACAGGCCCGGCATGGACGGGCCGGGCACGCACGGGCCGGGCTGCCACCATTCGCCCGCCGCGTCGAGCGCCTCGCGGCCGAACGGGTTCACGTCGCCCGCGGCCAGCTCGTGGGCGGCCAGCGCGTGCAGGCACTTGACCCGGGCCGGCATGCCGCCGGCCGACTGCGTGCCGGCCGGCAGGGGCTCGACGCCCGCCGACCGGGCCGCCGCCTCCCGGCGGGCCAGGTAGTCGCGGTGCGCGGCCTGGTAGCGGTGCCGCAGCGCGTCGTCGGCCAGCCGGGCGGTCATGTCCTTCATCAGGCCCGAGGCTTCCAGCTTGCTGACCGCCGCCGCGGCCCGGGGGCAGGTCAGGTAGTACAGGGTCGGGAACGGGCTGCCGTCGGGCAGCCGGGGGGCGGTCTCGGCCACGTCGGGCAGGCCGCACGGGCAGCGGTGGGCCACGGCCAGCAGCCCGCGCGGCGGTCGGCCGAGCTGGGCGGCGATGACCGCCGCGTCCTGCTCGGTGATCACTGTGTCTCCCGCTCGCCTCCAGGGCGCCCTGAGGCGTCGCCTTCCCTCGTCGCTCCTTCGTCGCTGCTCAATCCAGGCGACGCCGCGCCCCTCCGGCTCACTCACCGTGCCGGGCTCACGTCGGACTGCTCGACCGACTGCCACAGCTTGCCGTACCAGGGGGCGGGCCCGGCCTTCGGCGGCGGGGTGCCGCCCAGCAGCGGCTGGCTGCCCTCCACCACGTAGCACTGGGTCCCGGGGAAGCACATATCCAGCTCCTGCTGGGCCAGCTGCTCGATGTAGGCCCGGTCGGACAGCCTGGATTGCTGCGCTTCCAGGTTCTTGACCTGGGCCTGCATGGCCTGCCGGGTGGCCACGAGCTGGTCGATCTGCTGGCGCTGAGCGAGGTACTCCCGGACCGGGTAGGCCAGGCTCAGCGCGATGGCGCAGATCACCACGGCCAGCACCGCGGCCCGGCTGGTCAGCCGGGTGGTCCGGGGCGCCGCGGGGGGCCGGGGGGTCATGAGTCCTAGCTGGCGGTAAAGCGCGGGTAGGCGCTGGCGCCGGCGTAGCTGGCGGCGTCGCCCAGCAGCTCCTCGATCCGCAGCAGCTGGTTGTACTTGGCCACGCGCTCGCCGCGCGCCGGGGCCCCGGTCTTGATCTGGCCGCAGTTGGTGGCCACGGCCAGGTCGGCGATGGTGGTGTCGTCGGTCTCGCCGGACCGGTGGCTGATCACGCAGGTGAACCCGGCCCGGTGGGCCAGGCTGACCGCGTCCAGGGTCTCGGTCACGGTGCCGATCTGGTTGAGCTTGACCAGCAGCGAGTTGGCCGACCGCTCGGCGATGCCGCGGCGGATCCGCTCGGGGTTGGTGACGAAGATGTCGTCGCCGACCACCTGGACCCGGTCGCCGACGGTGGCGGTCAGCTGCTGCCAGCCCGCCCAGTCCTCCTCGGCCAGCGGGTCCTCGACGGACACGATGGGGTAGTTGTCCAGCCAGTCGCCGTAGACGGCCGCCATGTCGGCCGAGGTCTGCGGCTTGCCCTCGAAGGTGTAGGCGCCCTCGGAGTGGAACTCTGAGGCGGCCGCGTCGATGGCTAGCGCGACGTCCTGGCCCGGGCTGAACCCGGCCTTGCCGATGGCCTCGACGATCAGGTCCAGGGCGGCCCGGTTGTGCTCCAGGTCGGGCGCGAAGCCGCCCTCGTCGCCGACGCCGGTGGACAGCCCGCGCTGCTTGACCACCGACTTCAGCGCGTGGTAGACCTCGGCGCCCCAGCGCAGCGCGTCGGAGAAGGTGGCCGCGCCGATCGGCGTGATCATGAACTCCTGGATGTCCACGTTGTTGTCGGCGTGCGCGCCGCCGTTCAGGATGTTCATGAGCGGGACCGGCAGCACGTGCGCGTTCGGGCCGCCCAGGTAGCGGAACAGCGGCAGGCCGGCCGAGTCCGCCGCGGCCCGGGCCACGGCCATGCTGACCCCGACGATGGCGTTCGCGCCCAGCCGCGACTTGTCCGGCGTCCGGTCCAGGTCGATCAGGGCCTGGTCGACCAGCCGCTGGTCGTCGGCCTCGTGGCCGAGCAGCTCCGGCTGGATCTCGTCGATGACGCCCTGGACGGCGCGGGTGACCGCCTTGCCGCCGAACTCGGCGTCGCCGTCGCGCAGTTCAACCGCCTCGAACGCGCCGGTGGAGGCGCCGCTCGGCACGCCGGCCTTCGAGACGGTGCCGTCGTCCAACGCCACCTCGACCTCGAGGGTCGGGTTCCCCCGGGAGTCCAGGATCTGCCTGGCGTGTATCGCTTCGATGGAGGCCACCACCGGCTCCTTGCCTTGTACTTACCCTTGTAGTCGAAACGAGCCTAGCCGAGGGACCGGGGTCCGGTGCGTGGGCCACGCCGTCGGCGGGACCGGGAGGGGACACATGGACGCAAGCCCCGTTCCGCGCATCGCCGGTGCGTGGCTGTTCCGCCCCGCCCCGCACGTGGATGAGCGCGGTTTCTTCTGCCGCACCTTCGACGCGGAGGTGGTCCGGGCGGCCGGGCTGGATCCCGCCGGGTTCGTTCAGGACAGCCTGTCACGTTCGATGCGCGGCGTAGTACGCGGCTTGCACGTGCGCCGAGGGCAGGGCGAGGCCAAGCTGGTCCGGTGCTCCTACGGAGCGATCTTCGACGTGGTGGTGGACCTGCGTCCCGCAGCGCCGACGTACCGCAACTGGGAGAGCTTCGAGCTGCGCGACGACGAGCAGGTCACGCTCTACGTGCCGGCCGGCTGCGGGCACGGATTCCAGGCCCTCACCGACCCGGCCGACGTGTCCTACCGGATCGACCGCGCCCACGACCCGGCCGAGGACGTCTCGATCGCCTTCGACGACCCCGAGCTGGCCATCCCGTGGCCGCTGCCCGCCGCCTTCAGGTCGATGCGCGACCAGCGGGCGCCGTCGCTGGCCGCCGCGGCCCGGCTGCTCGGCTAGCGGGCCGGTTAGCGCTTGATCTCGGTGGTCATGCCGCGCAGGCGGGTGCCCAGGCCGCGGCTCGGCGGCTGCGCGAGTTGCTGGATGACGCCGGTGGTCTGGTCAGTCGGCTCCGGGTCGGCCACGATGATGCCGGACACGTCACGGCGGTCGAGGGACGCGGCCATGGCCACCCGGGCCAGCTGCTCGGCCGTGGCCGCGCTGGCCGATACCCCCAGCACGGTGGCGCCGGTGCGCATCGTGTCGGGCACCTGCGGGTCGTTGCCGTCGACGACGGCGGCGACCACGGTCAATGCGGTGTCGGGCTGCAGGTCAGCGGCGCTTTCGGCGACCACGACCCGCAGCAGGCTGGGCCGTTTCGAGGATTCAGACGGCGGCGCGGCCAGTGCGGTCCGCAGCGTGGCCGTGGCGTCCGCGTCTTGCTGCGGGCCGATGACCAGGGTGGTGGGAGTGCCCTGGGAGGCGGCGAAGACGGCCAGCTGGGGCCCGAGAGCCAGAGCCCCGGAATCGGAGGCCAGCGACAGGACGGTGAACGACGATCCCTCGCGGCCGGCCCCGTGTCCGTGGCCGTGACCGTTGATGGCTGCCGCGCCCAGCTGCTGCAGCGCCTGCCTCAGGCGCAAGGCGTGCACCGCCGCCGGGTGGTAGCCCTCCAGCAGCCTCGTCCAGCCCGAGGCGTCGGTCGGGTGGGCGACGGGGAACGAGGCCAGCACGGGGACCCCGATCGAACGCGCGATCTCATCGCGCTCCCGGAGCCGGCGGTCATTGCGGCCCAGCAGCAGCACGGCGAGGGATCCGATGATCAGGCCGGCCAGCGCGCCCAGCAACGCGTAGATGACCATCCGCTCCGCCCGCGACGACCCGGTCGCGGTGATCGCGGGCGCCAGCTCCCGCGCTGATACGTGCCCGACCGGGCTGCTCGAAGAACTGACGTAGGCGACGTAGCTGTTGGCGACCGCGTTGGCGGTGGCTTCCGCGTCGGCGGCGCTCTTGCCGTTGGCGGTGACCGAGATGATGTCGGTGGCCGGGCTTCCCACTTGGACATTGCGGCGGAGCTGAGTGAGCGACAGGGCCGGACGGGCCGCGGGCAGCGCGCCCTGGAGCACCGGATTGCTGGCCGCCACCACCTCTTGGGTCGCGGTGAAAGGATCGAGTCCGTTGGCCGGGGCCTGCTGCTGCGTGGTCGATGAGGAGGCCGGCGGCTGCAGCGCGACCAGCGCGATGCTGGTCATCGCCGGCGGGTTGAGCACGGCGTAGGCAGCGCCCGCGGCGATCCCCAGGATCACCACGATGCTCACCACGAACTTGTGGCGCCGCACGATCTGTCCGGACCTGCGCAGGTCCACTGCCTTCTGGGTCATCTGGTCTCCGCTTGGATTTCCGGCGCCCTTTCCTGCAGCGTGACGACGGACCTAGTCCATGCTACGGCCTGCTGGGAAACGGCCGGCTCGACCTGCCGCCCGGCCTCGTGGAACTCCAGCCGGGTGATGAGCGGCGGCATCTCGGGCACGCACCGGCCGCGGCCGACCAGCGTGACGGCGGGCACGCGCCGCCCCAGGCCAGGGGAATACCAGCCGAGGATGGGGTCGGTTTCGCCGCGGTGCAGGCTCCACCGCAGCCCCGGCGGCAGTTCCAGCCGCGCGGCCCCGGCGACCGATGCCTCGGGCCAGCTCAGGATCGCGCAGGATTCTTCGAGCTGGGCCTGCACCTCGGGGCCGAGGTGGAAGGCCAGGCGGATGTCGTGGCTGGCGGTGATCTGGTCGATGATGTCGATGCTGCGCGACGCCCGGTCCAGCAGGACCGAGCGGCGGTGGGTCGCGGCCGGCTCCAGCGCTGCGTATCCGTCGTGCTCGGCTATCCAGCTGGCGATGTCGCCGTCGTCGATGACCTCGATCTCCCGGGCCCGGGCGTGCCGCAGCCACAGGAACGGGCCGCCCTCGCTGGACTGGCTCCGGCCGCCGAGCTCGGCGGTGTTGTGCGCGATGGTCGAGCGGAAGTAGGACCGCCACTCCGGATCGCCGTGATAGCAGTAGGTGCCCGGATCGGCCAGGATGTCCACGCCCGCGTAGCGGACCTCGACGGACAGCGCGTCGGCGTGGGCGTGCGCGGCGATGGACAGGAAACCGTGCGGCCCGCCGTCGCACCGGCACCAGATCTCGGGCGAGTCGTGCGCGGTGGTGCGCAGCAGGGTCACCCCGGCGTCCGCGAACCGGGACGGCCGCCGGGCCGGCCTGCCCTCGATGTCGTGCGGGGCGGGCGCCAGGGCGCCGATGAACGTGCTGCCCGCGTCCGGCGGCACCTGGGGCCACCAGTCGAGCCGGCCGAACAGCACCTCCCCCAGCGCCAGCAGCGCGGGCCAACGGTTGGGCACCGGAGCGTCGAGCAGCAGCGCCCGGCCCTCGTCCGAGTCACCCTGGCGGGGCGGGCGCAGCTGCCCGTCGACCAGGGCGGCGGCGCTGTCCACCATGGCGCACAGCCGCGCCCAGGTGGCCGCGCTCAGCGGGTGGCCGCTGGCGTCGGCCTCGACGGCCGCCAGCAGCCCGAGCTCGGCGACGAAACACTGGTAGTCCGAGGCGAGCTCACGGCCGATACCGGTCGGGAAGGTGTTGCGGAGCAGCTCGCGCTCGAGCCGCCGGGCCGCCTGCCGCCGCCAGCGCTCGCTCTGCCGGAACCACGGGAACGCGCAGCTCGCCGCCAGCTGGCCGGCGGCCTCGGCGATCACGTGATTGTTCGCCGAGGAGCCGCGGCTGCAGAACGCGGCGAGGTACTGCTGGTGCCAGCGGATCTGCTGGACCGCGAGCGGGTTGCGCTCGAACAGGTCACTCACGCCGGGCCAGTCGTCCAGCAGGCGCCGGATCCAGGCCAGGCTGATCAGGCGGATGCCGAGCTCGATGCCGCTGGTCCAGTGCACGCCGGACAGGAAGGGGTTCTCCTGCCACCAGGAGCGGAGCTGATCGGCGACCCGCTGCGCGTAGCCCGGCTCGCCGGTGCGGGACCAGGCCGCGGCCAGCAGCGTGAGGTGCTGCAGGCGCGAGACCTCCCAGACCTGCTTGATGTTGCCGGTCTGCTCCGGCGAGCGGTGATCGATCCGGAACGCGTACCGGTCCGGGTCGGAGCGCCGGCCGGTCACCGGGTCACCGAACCAGTCGGGCTGCGCCAGGTCGGTCCGGAGCACGCCGAGGACCTCCCATTCCCCGCGCAGCAGCCGGTCCGCGGCCTCGAGCAGGGGCTGGGCGGCCTGCTGCGCGACGCGCGCGGCGGTGCCGGGCGGCAGCACCGCGGTGAAGGCCAGCTCGCGGCCGGGCGCGGCCGCGACCTGGCCGGCCAGCTGCTCGCGGGTCACCTGGCGCGGGGCCCAGGCCGCCCGGATCAGCTGGTCGCGGGCCCGCCAGGCCATCTCGACCGGGGACATCCGCGCCGCCCGGCGGGCGTACCAGCCCAGGCGCGAGGTGCCAGTGGTGGTCATACCGGTCGTGCTCACACCTGCTCCGGCTTGCCGCTCAGCAGGCTATCCCGCACCGCGATGGTGGCCCGGGTGGTGGCGGCCAGCGACTCGAAACCGATCGGCATGGCCGCGCCGGACACGCAGGCGTCCACGAACGCGGCCAGCTCGGCGCGCTGTCCCTTGTCCTGCCCGCCGCGGCCCCGGATCGTCTCGTGACCTCGCCCGGACCACACCGTGGCCTTGCGGAAGTTGTCCAGCCGGGCGCTGCGGCCGCCGCCGGTGGCGTCGAGGGTCTCCTTGGGGAAACGGACGTTGCCGCCGGCCAGGTAGCTGATCACGCCGCTGGTGCCGTTGGCGAACCGCACCGTGACCTGGACGTCGTCGGAGTCCGGGCCGCCGCCCACGGCGTAGATCTGCTCGGGCAGGCTGTCCGCCCACCAGCTGAGCGTGTCCAGGAAGTGACCGCCCTCGCCGGTGAACCGGGTCCCCTCGCCCTCGTGGCGGTACCAGCTGTCCGCGCCGAGCGGTCCCGCGTTGACCAGGTACCTGGTGGACGAGGCGGCCGGGCCGAACTCGGCCTTCAGCTTGGCCAGCAGCGGGGCGAAGCGCCGGTTGAAGCCGACCATCAGCCGGTCATTGCCGGTCTTGGCCATCACCTCGGTGATCCGGTCCAGCTCCTCGGCGGTCAGCGCGAGCGGCTTCTCCACGAACACCGCCTTGCCGGTCTCCAGCGCCCGGCAGACCAGGTCCGCGTGGGTGGCGTGCCGGGTCACCACGAAGATGGCGTCCAGCGAGTCGTCGTCCAGCACGGCCGACGCGCTGGTCGACGCGGTGGTGAAGCCGAACCGCCGCTGGGCGTTGACCGCCGACAGGGACTTGGTCGTGGTGACGTGGACGAGCTCGGCGTTCGGCAGCTGGACCAGGTGCGGCAGCAGCATCGAGGAGGCGTAATTGCCCGCGCCGATGAAACCGATGGCGAGCCGCTCGGAGCCGGGACCGTTCGGCACCCTGGAGACAGTGCCGGGCGCGGTCCGCACGATGCTCGCGGCTGGCCGGGGCGGGGCCTCAGGCTCTGGCGCCGGGTAGGAGAGCAGGACCCCGACCGCCGTCAGCTCACCGGAGGACAGGTCGTCGTAGACCTTAACCGCGTCGGCCATCGGGAACGTGCCGGAGACCAGCGTCTCGACCTCCAGGTCCTTGCGGCCCAGCAGGTCCAGGAAGCACTCCAGGTTGCGGCGCTCGGTCCAGCGGACATAGCCGGCCGGGTAGTCGATGCCCTCCAGCTCGTACCGGTCGTCGTAGCGGCCCGGGCCGTAGGACCGGGAGAACCGGACGTCGAGTTCCTTGTCGTAGTAGGCGTTCCAGGGCAGGTCAAGCTTGGTCTTGCCGATGTCGACCACCCGGGCCCGGTCCCGGGCCAGCCGGGCCGCGGTCTCGACCGGGCCGTTGGAGGTACCGCCCGCGGCCAGGAACACGTGGTCGGCGCCGCGGCCGCTGGTCAGCTCGTCCAGCGCGGCGGCCACGGCGGCCACGCCCGCCTCGTCCGGGGCGGCGCAGGTCAGCGCGCCGGCGCGAGCGGCCAGCTGGCAGCGGGCCTCGATCATGTCCAGGCCGACCACCCGCACGCCCGCCGCGACCAGCAGCCGGACGACCAGCTGGCCGATCAGGCCGAGGCCGATGACCAGGGACGTCTCGCCGAGCTGCGGCTCGGCGCGGCGCACGCCCTGCATGGCGATCGCGCCCACGGTGGCGAACGCGGCGTGCTCGGGGGCCACCCCGCGCGGCACCGCGGCGCACAGGTTGACCGGGATCCAGTTGTACTCGGCGTGCAGCGCGAACTCGTTGCCGGCCGCCGCGACCAGCTGGCCGACCCTGAACTCCTCGGCGCCCGCGCCCGCCTCGATGACCACGCCGCACAGCGAGTAGCCCAGCGGGGTGTAGGAGTCGAGCTTGTTCATCACCTTCTTGTAGGCGGCCATCGCGCCCTGCTGCGCCACCGTGTCCAGCACCTTGCGCACCTGGTCCGGCCGGGCTCGCGCCTTGCCCACCATGGACAGGTTGGCCTCGTGCACCTTCATCAGCTCGGTGCCGGTGGAGATGAGCGAGAACAGCGACTGGACCAGGACGCCGCCCGGACGGCACGCCGGGACCGGCGCGTCCAGGACGGTGAGCTCGCCGGACTTGTAGTTCTGCGCGATCTGCTTCATGGTGTCCTTGTCCCTCAGGCCGCCACGCCCGTGGACCGCGCGTTGCGGTACCACAGTTCCATGGACAGCAGCTGCCAGATCTGCTTGGCGTTATCTTCGCGGCCGGCCCGTTCGGCCTCGATCAGGCGCTTCAGCGCGGCAGGCCGGATCATCCCGGCGCCGGTCAGCTCGCCGGCCACGAGCACGTCGTTGATGACTTCCCGCAGGTCGTTGCGGACCCAGGCGCGCAGCGGGGCGCTGAAGGAGGCCTTGGGCCGGTAGATGATCTCCTTCGGCAGCCAGGCCTCCGCGGCCCGCTTGAGGGCCAGCTTGCCCTGCCGGCCGCGGATCTTGTCCCGGCCCGGGATGGCAAACGCCGCCTGGGCCACCACCGGGTCCACGAACGGCACCCGGACCTCCACCGAGGCGGCCATGCTGGACCTATCGGAATAGGACAGGTTGAGCCCGGGCAGGAACAGCCGCGAGTCGGCCAGGCACATCCGGTTGACCTCGTCGGCCAGGTCGTTGTCGGCGTAGATCTCGCGGTGGCTGTCTACTACGCGGTCCACCTGGTTTTGCAGGTCGGGGCTGAGCAGCCCGGCCAGGTCGTCCGGGTCGTACAGCGTGTAGCTGCGCCGGAACCGGGGTTCTTCGGGCAGTTCGGCGAAGGTCAGGAAGCGCTTGGCCCAGCGGGCGTAGCGCAGGCCCCGGCCGCCCACGCTGACCGGGGTCCGGTCGACCGCGAACCGCGCGGCGGCCCGGGCCGGCCCGGGCAGCCGGCCGTAGCGGCTGGCCATCAGGCAGGCCATCTGCTTGCGGTAGCCGCCGAACAGCTCGTCCGCGCCCATCCCGGACAGGATCACCTTGACCCCGCGATCGCGGGCCGCCTGGCACATCAGCAGCGTGTTGATCGCGGCCGGGTCGCCGATCGGCTCGTCCAGCGCGTCCACCATCCGCGGCAGCAGGTCCACGATGTCCGGCGAGATCTCGATCTCGTGCAGCTTGATGCCGTACTGCGCGGCGACCTTGCGGGCGTAGACCGCGTCGTCGGGCATGGCCTCCAGCCGCTGGTCCTCGGGCCGGAAGGTGATCGTGTAGGCGTCGATCTCGGCGGCGGCCTGGTGGGCCAGCACGGTGACGATGCTGGAGTCCAGGCCGCCGGACAGGAAGCTGGACACCGGCACGTCCGCGACCAGGTGGGCGGTGACCGAGTCCTGGATGACGTTACGCAGGTCCGGCGCCGGTCCGGTGGCCGCTGTGCTGGCCACGTCGGCGACGTTCCAGTACTGCTCGACCTGGATTTGGCCGTCCGGGCTGAGCCGGGCCCAGGAGCCGGCCGGCAGCTTGCGCACGTTCTCGAGCGCGCAGAACTGCTCGGGCACCCAGTAGTAGAGCATCGACGCGACCAGCGCGCCCGGCTCGATGCGCAGCTCGGGCCCGACCGCGGCGGTCAGCGCCTTGAGCTCGGAGGCGAACAGCGCGCCGTTGTTCCTGGGCAGGTAGAACAGCGGCTTGATGCCGAGCGGGTCACGGGCCAGGAACAGCTCGCCGGTCCGGGTGTCGGCCAGCGCGAACGCGAACATGCCGCGGAACTTCCGCAGTGCTTCGGGTCCCCAGCGGCGCCAGGCCTCGACCACGACCTCGGTGTCGGAGTTGGTCACGAACCGGACGCCGTGGCCGGCCAGCTCCTGCCGTAGCTCCTTGTAGTTGTACAGCTCGCCGTTGTAGACCATGACCAGGTTGTCCTTGATCATCGGCTGGTCGGCGGCGGCGGACAGGTCGATGATCGACAGGCGGCGGTGGCCGAGGTGGATGCTGACCCGGTCGCTGGCGTGGGTCCAGACGCCGCCGGCGTCCGGGCCGCGGTGGGCGATCCGCTCGGTCATGACGTCGGCGAGCCGGTGGCCGTCTGGCTGCTGGTAACAGCCCGCGATCCCGCACATGCTTCAGCGCTCCGTCTTTTTGGTGGTCTTGAAGTTCGTGAGGCTGTCGTAGACGTCGAGGTAGGCGCGCCGCTGGTGGTTCCAGGCCAGCTCCTGCTCCACCCGTTCCCGGCCGAGCTTGCCCAGCTCGGCCCGCTTGGCCTCGTCGTCCATCAGCGCGACGATGGCCTCGGCGTACTCACCCACGTCGTTGGGCCGGACGTACACCCCGGCATCGTCCACTGACACCCGGGTCTCGTGCAGGTCGAACGTCACCACCGGCAGCTCGAAGGCCATGTACTCCATCGACTTGTTCATCGTGGACACGTCGTTGAGCGGGTTCTTCGGATCCGGGGACAGGCCCGCGTGGGCGGTCGACATGATGCGGGTGACCAGCTCGTCAGGCGCGCGGCCGGTGAACTCCACGTGGCCGGCCAGGCCCAGCTCGTCGCGCAGCGCCACCAGCTCGTCGAAGCAGTCGCCCTTGCCGATCAGGGTGAAGGCGATGTCGTCCCGGCCGAGCTCGCGGACCACGATGCCGGCCGCCCGGATCACGATGTCCACCCCGTCCTGCGGGCCCATGACACCGATGTAGGCGGCCAGGTACCGGTGGCCGCGGCGCAGTTCCGGCTCCTCGGTCCCGCGCTTGAGCCGGTCCGGGTCCGGGCCGGTGCGCACGATCGTGACGTCTGCCGGGGACTTGCCGCTGCGGTTGATCGCGATGTCCCGGTAGGAGGCGTTAGTGGAGATGACATGATCCGCGGACCGGTGCGTGCGGCGTTCCAGCGCGCGCAGGCCCTGATACGGGAGCCTGGGGCCGCCGGGGAAGCGGGACTCGAACAGCTCGGGGCACAGGTCGTGGTGGTCGAAGACGAACTTCGTCCGTTCCAGCGCGCGGAAGAACAGCGCGATGGGCCAGAAGATGTCCGGCGGGTTGCAGGCCTGGATGACCGCGAACCGGCCGCGCCGGCGGCCCTTGAGCGTCTGCCAGGCGGTGGCCAGGAACGAGTAGGCGTACTCGGCGATGAAGCTGAGCTTGCTGCCGCCGGGCGCGTAGGGCCGGTACTTGTACAGCTCTACCTCGTCGAGGACCTGGTAAGCGGGGTCGTCTTCGCTGGCTTTCGGGCAGACCGCCGCCACCCGGTAGCCCGCCGAGACCAGGGCCTGGCATTCGAGCCAGACCCGCCGGTCGAAGGGCAGCGGGAGGTTCTGCACGATGATCAGGATGCGCGGTTTCTGCACTCCTACTAGAGGGTTCAGGCGGTATTCCTGATACGCCGGGAACAGCCTCTCCGGAGGTATCAAAGCGCGCCGATGAAGGTCTCATTAGCGTGGCAGTTTGTCTCGCCGCGCACCACAAGCCGACCAGCAGAGCGTGGGGGTAAGGGAGTGAGAGTCCTGGTTGCGGGCGACCGCGGCTACATCGGCACGGTCCTGGTGCCCTTCCTGCGAGCGGCCGGACACGAGGCCGACGGGCTCGACGCCGGCCTGTACGAGGGGTGCGACCTCGGTCCCGGCCCGGAGGATGCGGACCCGGGCCCGCGGGACATGCGGGACGCCGGGCCCGGCTGGCTGGCCGGCTACGACGCGGTAATGTGCCTGGCCGCGCTGTCCAACGACCCGCTCGGGGATCTCAATCCGGCCGCGACCGCCTCGGTCAACCTGGACGGCACCCTGCGCCTGGCCCGGGCGGCCAAGCAGGCGGGCGTGCCGCGTTTCCTGTTCGCGTCGTCCTGCAGCCTGTACGGCGCGGCCGGATCGGCGGCGGTGGCCGAGGACGCCGACCTGTTCCCGGTCACGCCGTACGGCCAGAGCAAGGTGGACGGCGAGCGCGGCCTGTCCGAGCTGGCCGACGACGACTTCAGCCCGACCTACCTGCGCAACGCCACCGCGTACGGCGCGTCACCCCGGCTCCGGCTCGACATCGTGGTGAACAACCTCACCGCGGTCGCGCTGACCACCGGCCAGGTCCGGCTGGAAAGCGACGGGACCCCGTGGCGGCCGCTGGTCCACATCGAGGACATCAGCCGCGCGTTCGCCGCCATGCTGGAGGCGCCGCGCGAGCTGGTGCACGACCAGGCGTTCAATGTCGGGCTCGCGGCGGATAACGTGCAGGTCCGCGACATCGCCGAGATGGTCCGCGCGGCGGTGCCCGGCTCGGACCTGTCTCTGGCCGGAAGCGCCGGGCCTGACCTGCGCAATTACCGCGTCGACTTCGCCAAGCTGGCCGACACCTTCCCCGGTCTGGAGCTGAAGTGGAGCGTCCGGGACGGGGTCGACGAGCTGCTGGCGGCTTACACCAAGTACGGCCTGACGTACGACGATTTCACCTCGCCGCGGTTCTTCCGGTTGCGCCGGATCCGCGAGCTGCTGGCAGCCGGGCAGGTCGACGAGATGCTGCGCCGGTGCTGATCCGTGGCTAACCGCATCAGCGCCAAGATCGGGGCGGTCCCGCGCCGGATAGCCCAGCGGATGGGCTGGGGCCTGGCGGACCAGGCCATGTCCAGCTTGAGCAACGCGGCGATGAGCTTTTACGTGGCCCGCGAGCTCGGCGCGGCGCGGTTCGGCGCGTTCAGCCTGGCCTACGTGACCTACGCGTTCACGCTGACCGCCTCGCGCGGCCTGGCCACCGACCCGATGCTGGTCCGGTTCAGCGGCACCAACCCGGCTACCTGGCGGCAGGTCACCGCGCGGACCACCGGGACTGCCCTGGTGACCGGCCTGATCGCGGGCAGCGTCGCGCTGGCCGCCGCGGCCTTCCTGCACGGCGGCCTCCGGCTGGCCTTCCTGGCCCTCGGCCTGGTCCTGCCCGCGCTGCTGCTGCAGGACAGCTGGCGGTACTCGTTCTTCGCGGCGGGCCAGGGCGGCAAGGCGTTCGTCAACGACACCATCTGGACCCTGACGCTGGTGCCGCCGCTGCTGACCCTGCGGGAATTGCATCTGAACAGCGTGTTCTGGCTCATGATCGCCTGGGGCTCCGCGGCGGCCGTCGCCGCCTGCGTCGGGCCGCTGCAGGCGCGGGTCATGCCCCGGCCCTCGCTGGGCTGGCTCTGGGTGTCGCGGCATCGCGACCTCGGGCTGCGCTACCTGTTCGAGAACACCGCCAACAGCGGCGCCGGGCAGCTGCGCTCCTACGGCCTGGGCTTGATCGCGGGCCTGGTCGCGGTCGGCTACGTGCAGGCGGCCGGGCTGCTGATGGGTCCCTTCCAGGTGGTCTTCCTCGGCATATCGCTGGTGACCGTGCCGGAGGCCGCGCGGATCCTGCGGCGCTCCCCCCGGCACCTGCGGCTGTACTGCGTGCTGGTCGGCGTCGGGCTGGCCGTCCTGGGGGTGGCCTGGGGCGGTTTCCTGCTGATCGCGCTGCCGCGAGGCCTCGGGGCCGTGCTGCTGGGCAAGCAGCTGTGGCGGCCGGCCGCCCACCTGGTGGTGCCGCTGACGCTGTCCACGGTGGGGTACTGCCTCATCGCCGGGGCCACCGCGGGCCTGCACGCGCTGGGCGTGGCCAAGCGCAGCCTGCGCGCCATGATCATCTCCTCCGTCATGTACCTGATCTTCTCCCTGGCCGGGGCCTACTTCGGCGGGGCCACCGGTACCGTCCGCGGATCGGCGCTGGCCACCTTGCTGGGGGCTGGGGTGTGGTGGTGGCAGCTGCGGCTGGCGATGCGGGAGTCCGACAAGATCCCGGCCCGTGGTTCGTCCGGGTCCGGCCGCCGTCGCGTGCGTTCCGGCCCGGGTGACCCTGGACTCGCGCCCGCCCCCGTTCCCGCCCTGTCCGGCGCGGCCGACCGGCCGGCGCTGGCCTCCGGCGACCAGAGGTAAATCCTCTTCCGGCCCCGTGGTTGATCAAGCCCACGGGTTGATCAAGCCCACGGGTTGATCAAGCCCCGTGGTTGATCAAGGTCTGCGGTTGACCGCCATTTGCGGTATCACCGGCCCCGGCTCAGCGCTCGTATGGGGAAAGTCCGACTACCGCGGTCCCGCTTGCAGCCATCCACAGAGAGGGTCACTGCCGTGCCCGGCGGAACAATTGCTAAATTGATCGACCCTGACCATCCCGGATCCCTTACTCACCGTTTCCGTCAGCAACGCCTCGAAGAATTCAACCGCCGTTTCCCGAACCTCGCGGACATGCGGGTCCTTGACCTGGGGGGAACGGCCGTATCCTGGAGCGTCCTCGGATTGCGGCCCGCCAGCGTGACGGTGGTAAACCTCGATCATGACGGCAAGTCGCCGCCCGAGCCGTGGATGGAGATTGTTCACGGCGACGCGTGCGCAGGCGGCTTCGGCGAGTACGATCTGGTCTTCAGCAACAGCCTCATGGAGCACCTCGGGGGCCACGCCCGCCGCCGGCAATTCGCGAACGTGGTCCAGGAATCTGCCCCAGCGTGGTGGGTACAGACCCCTTATCGTTACTTTCCGATCGAGCCGCACTGGGTCTTTCCAGGCTTCCAGTTCCTGCCTTTCCGTATGCGCGTCCTGATATGCCAGCACTGGAGCATGCTGAACATGCCGGCCTGCCAGGACCCGGCCGAAGCAGCCGATCTAGTCGCATCGACCGAACTAATCTCCGGCACTGAGATGCGGACCTACTTTCCTAACAGCGAAATCTGGTATGAGCGTATTGCGGGGATCCCGAAATCGCTCGTGGCCATAAAGAGCTGACCGCGTTTAACCAGGGCGTCCCGTTCGGCCCGGCCACGATGGCCTCGATCGAGCCAGCCACGTGCGCCGGCAGGGCCGCCTCGCCCGGTATGACGCGGCCCTTCTTGGCTCGGCTGGCGAACCACTGGACCAGGTGCCGGTAGCACTGCCGCCGGTCCGCGGCCGGCAGCGGCGCGCGGTGGATCGCCCGGGCGAACGCCCAGATGTATTCGTAGTACAGCCGGACCGCCGGATGGCGCAGCCGGCTGGCCCGGCGCGGGTCCATGTTGGCGCAGCGGCTCCGTATCGTCGGATGCGCCCGCTGCGCGCGCTGGGGATGATCCCGGCGGAAGTAGAGCCAGTCCGGGACCTGGTAAAAGCGGCCATGAAGGCCCAGTTCGGCGATGATCGTGCGGTCCGCGTGGTGATAGCTCTCCTTCATCGCCGTACGGCGCAGCACCTCGGTCCTGATGACGCCGTAGTCGTCGTCACCCCCGCTGCCGAACAGCAGGCTCCGGAAGCGCTCCGGCGCGCTGGCGGAGGACGTGTTGAGCGGGTATCTGTACGCGTGGGTCACCGTGCCCGAGCCGTCGATCCGCGCGCTCCAGGAATGCGCCAGCACCACATCCGGGTACTGATCGAGCGCATCGACACAGCGTTCGATCAGCTCGCGGGCGTACAGGTCATCGCCCGCCGCCCACTTGAACAGCTCACCCCGCGCCTGCTCGACGACCACGTTGTGGTTCGGGGCGAGCCCGATGTTGGCCGGCTGGCGGATGTAGCGCACCCGCGAGTCCAGCTGCGCGTAGCGCTGGCAGATGTCAGCGGTGCCATCGGTCGATGCGTTGTCGGAAATAATCAGCTCGAAATCCTGGTAGGTCTGGCCGAGCAAGGCATCGAGTGACTCAGCGAGGTACATCTCGCCGTTATAGACCGGCAGCCCAATGGTGAGCCTGGGCGCCGTGCTCACTGTACCCGTGCCTTGTCTGCAGACACCCTGAAGGAAGCCTGAACATCGATAGCCTTGGGCCGCATTGCTTCTCCGGATTCTGCCGTATCGGGGCCCAGGCCACCGACCGATCACTTGCCCCAGGCCACTCCGATGCCGTCTCCGGGCCACCAGTGGCGGCGCGGCTGCTCCTTGAAGAACAGGTAATGCCGTCCGGTCCGTTCGGCCCATTCGGAAAGGGCCGATGAGTCGTGGGCGTTGTCGGACATGACGATGGCGCCGGGCCGCAGGTTCGGCTCGACCGCGGCGAGTTCGCTGTTCTCGTACTCGTACGTGTGCAGGCTGTCGTGCAGGAACATGCCGACATCCGGCAACGAGGCGAGCTCGTCGACCGAGCTCCCGATCCGGCAGTCGACGACGCTCGCCCACGGCTCGGTGATGAGGTACCCGGCGTCGGCGTCGACGTCGATGGTGGTCAGGTGGCCGTGCCCGTTGCGCAGCAGGGCGGCGGCGATGATGCAGGAGCCGAGGCCCAGATGGGTGCCGGTCTCCACCACGTGCTCCGGCTCGGTCGCCCGGACCAGGGCGTACCAGCCGGCCCGGCGCCCCCAGTGCGGTTCGGCCGGGTGGACGCTCTTGAACGGGTTGACCGACATCCGCTGGGTGAGCGCGCTGATCAGGTCCTCGTCCTTCTCCAGTTCCTGCATCCAGGCCCGGACCTGCCCGATCTCGGCCCCGGTGACCGCGGCCACGAACCAGCACAGCTGCTCCAGGTTGCGGTCCTCCAGGTCATAGGAATAGTTGTGCCGTTCGCGCTCGTGCACCAGCCAGTCGATCGACCGTCCGATGAGGCGGGCGTCGTAACGCGCCACCGCCATCGTCCGCAGTGGCAGCGCGGCGCCCCGGCCGAACGGCGAGGCGGCGAGGCGGCGCCGCAGATTCGATTGCATCGCTGCAGTCCTCCTAAGGACCTGTGGTCTGGCGTCTGCTCCGCGACGGGCCGCCCCTGCACCGGGTACGTCATCGCGAAGCTGTAGATCTCGAGCAGGTGCTTGAGGCTGTCGTCCGGGTTGAAGTTCAGCTCATAGCTCTCCCGGGCCCGGCGCCCGTAGCCGTCGTACTTCTCCGGATCCGCGGCGACGTCGGCCACCGCGCCGGCCAGCGCGTCCGGGTCGCCCGGCCGGACCAGCACGCCGTCGGAGCCCGGCGTGATCAGCTCGGTGAACGAGCCGTGGGCCGCGGCGATGGACGGCGTGCCCGCGGCCATGGCCTCCACCACCACCAGGCCGAACGTCTCCTCCCACACCGACGGCACCAGGACCGCGCGGGCCCGCGCGGTCAGCTCCCGGACCTGGCCGGGCGGGATGAGCCCGAGCTTGTCCACCGAGGGCCGGGCCGAGGCCCAGGCGGCCACCTCGCGGTCGAGTGAGCCGGTGCCGGCGATGGCCAGGCGCAGCCCGGGGCCGCGGGACGAGGCGAGGTACCGGTCCCAGGCCTGCATCAGCAGCGGCACGCCCTTGGCGGGCTCGAGCCGGCCGATGTAGGCCACCACCGGATCGCGCGGGACCGGTTGCCGGTCGCGGTGGGGAATCATGTTGTGCCGGACGAACACCCGGTTGGCCGGCAGGTCCAGGGTCCGGTGCAGGTCGCGCTGGGCGGCCGAGATGAACACGTAGGCCGAGACCAGCGACCGCCACGCCTTGCGGTGCGCGACGTTGGCCACGACCAGCGGCGCGGTGGCCGCGCGCGACCCGCGGTAGCATCCGTGCACGGCCGCCGGTACCGGCAGCTTGCCCAGGCAGTCGTGGCAGATCACGCCCTGGCGCATGAAGTCGCCCGGGGCGCACATCAGCCGGTAGTTGTGCAGGGTCGTCACCACGGGCACCGACGCGTCCCGGCAGGCGTACAGCACGGAGGCGCTGACCAGCGGGAACGTGTTGTGCACATGGACCACGTCGGGGCGGTACCCGCGCAGTACCGCGGCCAGCTCGCGGTGGGATTCGCGGCTCCAGACCACCCGGGCGGGCAGCAGCGCCTTGCGCGCAGCGGACCAGTGCTCGATCTCGTCGCTGTCCTTCTCGAAGCGCTCGACCTCGTACCCGGCGCGCGCGAGCTCCTCGCTCTCGGAGTCCACGACGCGGTTCTCGCCGCTCGGGGTGGCCGAGCGATACCGGCTATGGACCAGCAGAACCCGCATACAGGGCTCCTTCCGGGGCGGGCGGGACGAGCAGCGACGCGGCCAGCGCCAGCTCGAGCAGGTACATCGAGGCGTCGCTCAGGCCGGTCTCGGTGTAGGACGTGATCAGCAGGTAGGTCACCAGGAACAGGGCCAGGGCCCGGCGGACCCCGCGCGGCTGGAAGAAGGCGTCCACCAGGAGGAACAACAGGAACGCGGCGATGATGGTCACTCCGACCAGGCCCAGGTCCCAGTAGGCGGCCATCCAGTTGCTGTCGATGGGCAGCCCGTTGAACGCCTTGTTGGACAGGCTGAAGCCGAAGGTCATCTGCCAGAAGTCACGCGGTTCGTTGACCACCGAAGTCCAGACGTTCGTCCGGCCGGTCAGGTTCGACAGCTCCGAGGAGTTCTCGCCGCGAGCCAGCCAGGTCGTCAGCAGGCTGGAAAACGCGATGGCGGCGACCGAGACCGTGATGGCCACGCTGGCGAACAGCCGCCGGACCCGGACCCGGACGGCGAACATGCTCAGGCCGGCCACGAGCAGGCCGACCCCCAGCGAGATCACCTCGGTCCTGGTATGCGACAGCAGCAGCATGATCACGAGCACGGCCGAGACGGGCCCGGCGCGGCGGCCGGACATCTCACCGCAGAACCACAGCACCACCACCAGCCCGAGCGCGACCGCCGCGTAGTCCGCCACCTGCACCGGGGTGATCGGCCAGAACTCACCGGAGAGCCGGCCTTCGGCCAGGGCCCGGTGGGGCGCGATGACCAGGCCGAGCAGCACCGAGCCCAGCACCGCCCCGAGCGACCCCAGCTGGCACTTGACCAGGAGCAGGTCGCGCCGGGCCGCGAACGGCGTGAGCAGCCAGAGGATGGCGATGAACTCGCCGAGCCGGACGGTCCGGTACAGCGTCCCGCTCAGGTGCGCCCCGAGTGAGTGCTCGTTCAGGTTGGCCGCCGAGACCAGGGCCTCGATCCACAGCAAGGTCAGCAGGCTGAGGAACACGTTCGGGCGGATGACGACCCGGCGGTTCACCGACCAGGCCAGGAGCAGCGCGGCGGGCAGCGAGCCCTGGGTCATGACCTGCCCGATCTTCGACGGGATCGGGATGATCAGCGGCAGCTGATTCCAGGTGCCCTTGTAGAAGGTCAGGACGTTGAGGAAGACCAAGCCCCAGGCCAGAGCGATCCGGAGCCGGATCAGGCGGTCGTTATCTTCCGCCGGGCGCGCCTGCCGGGCGGCCCGGCGGCCCTGGAAGGAGAGGACCCTGGTTGTCGTCGTGGTCATAGCGCCGCGTATCTCTCCCTAGCTCAGGTCAGCAAGGCTCGTGCGGCTCTGCAGCCGGTCCGACACGCCCAGGCTCTCGTCGGCCCGGTCCGCGCCGACCAGCACCGCGGCGGTCACCGGGAGGCCGGCCAGCCGCGACATCTCCCCTACCGCCTGAACCTTGGCCCAGGACGACCGCCCGGCGGTGACCACCGCGACCGCGCCGGTGGCCCAGCTGGCCACGTAATCGGCGCCCACCGAGGGATCGAGGGTCACCAGCGTGAGCAGCAGGTCGGCGGCGGCGACGGCCTCGTGGACCGCGACGGTGAACTCCGAGCGCTGGGCGTCAGCCGAGACCCGGCCGACCGGGCCGGCCGGGGCCAGGTCGTCGCGCTGGGGGACGGCCAGGGTCAGCCGCGTGCCGCTGACCGTGACCGGGCGGACACCCGGGCCCTTGGCGTGCAGCAGAGCGGCCAGGGGCGCGCCCTCGGCCAGGTCAGCGACCACCACGTTACGTCCCTCCTGGGCGCAGGACACCGCCAGGGACACCAGGGACAGCGCCGCGACCTGGGGTTCGTCGACGGGGATGACCGCCAGGGCGGCGGTGCGGTGTCCGGCCCGCGGCAGCGCGGCGCGCAGGTACGCGGTGATCCGGCGGACCGCCGGGTGGCGCGCGGCGCCCAGCCCGCGGCGCCCCGGCCGCCACCGGCTCAGCGGTACCGGCTTCACGCTGAGCTTGACCGGGACGCCCATGGCCGTGGCCACGTCGTCGCGCCGCCGCAGCCGGTCGGACGCGATCGTCCGGACCACGACGATCGCCATGCCCAGGACCAGGCCCACGATCAGCCCGACGATGGCGTAGATGACCAGGTACTTGGTCTTCGTCAGGGGCAGCGCGATAGCAGGGTCGAGGACCACGCTGCCGGAGATGGCGGACAGCTCACCCGTGTTGACCTTGTTCTGCTGCACCGTGTTCTGGTCGGTGGCGAGCTGGGCCTGCGCCTGGGTGAGCTGCGCCTTGAGGTTCTTCAGCTTCTGGGCCTGCTGCGGAGTCGGCGCCTCCGCCGAGACCTTGCTGATCTGGCCGTTGATCGTCGCGACCGCCGCCTGCGCCTGGTTGAGCGTGGCCTGCAGCGTGTCCACCACGAGGTTCTGATCGGTCTCGATCTGGCGGGCATGGATCGTCAGGAACGAGGTCGCCACGGCGTTGGCCCGGCTGACCGCCTGGGCGCTGGTCTGGGCGCTCACGGTGATCTGCAGGATGCGCTGGGTGACCACGGTCACGGTGGTGGCCGCCACGAAACTGCCGACGGTCTGCTGCACGCCCAGCTTGGCCATGGCCATCTCAGCGACCGTGCGGCTCTCCGCGATGGCCTGGTTATCGAGCACCGCGCTGGTGGGATCCTGGCCAACTTCGTAGGTGAGCAGCACCGAGGTGGTCGCCTTGGCGGGCGGCGGCTTCTTCTCGTAGTAGCCGACGCCGAGCACCATGCCCACCAGGCCCAGCGCACACCAGAAGGCCACCGTGCGGCGCAGGGCGCCGCGCAGGTAGCCCAGGCTCACCAAGGCGGTGGACGGGGCGACCGCGGGCCGGTCCTCGACCGGGTTGAAATCGTCGAACGCTCCGAGCGGCCCGGGCAGGCCGCCGTCCCCGTTCGCTGAGAACAGGATCTGATGGTCCTTGTCCATCACTGCATGGTCTCCGTCACTGCCGTGGTCGTGCGGATTGGCATCCGTAGTTGCCCGAGCCGGGCCAGCTGGGGAAGACGACCAGTCGTCGGGTCGTCGGGGTCCGGGTCCGCGACCAAGATGCCGGTAATGTCGCGGCCGTCGCTAGCGGCGCTGGCGGCGACCCGGGTGAGTTGCTGGGCCGTGACCGCGCCCGAGGTGACGCCCAGCACCGTCGTGGTGGTGCGCATCGTGGCCGCGACCCGAGGTGCCCGGCCGTCGACGACCGCGACGACGACGACCAGGCCGCCGACGGGCGGCACCTCGAGGTCGGGATTGATCACGGCGAGGTCCGGCCGCCCCGGCCCACGCGGGCCCGCCGCGGCGCACGCGGCGCGCAGCGCCGCAGTGACCTTGGCATCTTGCCGGGAGTCGAGTACGAGGGTGGCCGCCAGGCCCTGCTTCGCGGCGAAGGCCGCCAGCTGCGGGCCGAGTGCGAGCGCCTTGCCGTCGCCGGCCAGCGACAGCACGGCGACCGAGGAACCGTCGCCCGGGGCCTGGCCGAGCTCGCGCAGCACCTTGCGCAGCCGCCAGGCATCGGCGGCCTCGGGCTCGTAGGTGTCGAGGAGCTTGGTCCACCCGGCGGCCTTGGCCGGATGGCTGACGCGCACCGAGGCCATGACCGGCACCCCGATCGAGTCGGCGAGCTCGTCGCGCATCCGCAGCCACCGCTGGCCGCGGCCGATGGCCAGGGCCATGATCACGCCAAGCAAGGCGCCGACCAGCACCCCCATGCCCGCGGCGTAGAACAGCCGCCAGGGGAGCGTGGTGCCCGCGGCGCTCGTCGCGGGCAGGAACATCTGGGCCGGCACCGGGGCGGTGGCCCCGTTGCCGCCCGAGGAGACGTAGGCGATGTAGCTGCGGGCCACGACGTTGGCGGTGCCGATGGCCTGGGCGGGGGTATTGCCCTTGGCCTGGACCGTTATGATCCCGGCCACCGGTGACATGACGTGGATGCGAGTGCGCAGGGTGGCCACCGACAGGCCGCGATCGACGCCGGCTAGGGCCGAAGCGAGGACCGGCCTACTGGCGACCAGGGCGGCCTGGTTGTTGACGTTAGCCGACAGCGGGAGCGCGACCTGGACCCGGCTCTGGTAGACCGGCGGGCTGAGCACCGTGTAGACGGCGCCACCGAACAAGCCCAGCACGACGAGCGTGGCGACTAGCCACTTCAGCCGCCACACGATCTGCGCGGACCGCTTAAGGTCCAGCGCCTGCCCTTCCATCTGTCCTCGTCTCGTCTTCGGCTCTCGGCTCCGGTCCGGCCGGCTCCTGTCCTGCCGCCTCGGTAATGAGAGCAATCCGCGGGCCGCTTTGATACCTGCGGACAGGACCCGGCGATTCTTGCTCGCCGGCCACGGATGTATCAGGGCCCCGGGGTTCGGGATCCCCTGGCCGACGGGATGTTTGTGCTGGTCCGCCAGCCCCGCACAGGTTAGGAAATCTGAGAGGAGAACGAATGCCGGTGAGTCCCCGGATCGGACTGTTCGGGTTGATCGGTTCGGGCAATTCCGGTAACGACGCCTCTACCGAGGCGGTGCTCGAATACCTGCGGACCGCCCATCCCGAGGCGGTCGTGGATGCCATGTGCGGCGGGCCGGAGCTGGTCCGGGACCGCTACGGGATAGCTGCGGTGCCGACCTTCTGGTACCAGAAATTCGAGCAGCGCCAGAAATCCAGGCAGCGGAAGACGGCCGTGCCGACGGCCCTGCTCAAGGTGTGCGGCAAGGGCGTCGACACGTTCCGGACGGCCCGGTGGGTCCGCCGGCACGACGCGGTGATCGTGCCCGGCGCGGGCGCGCTGGAGACCACGTTGCCGGTGCACGCCTGGGGCTTCCCTTACTCGCTGTTCGTGCTCAGCCTGTCCGGGAAGGTCTTCGGCACTAAGGTGGCGCTGGTCAGCGTGGGTGCCGACGAGATCGGCAAGCGGATCACCCGGTGGCTGTCCAACTCGACCGCCCGGCTGGTCAGCTACCGGTCTTACCGGGACGGTTTCTCCTGGGACACGATGCGGCAGCGCGGCGTCGACACCTCCGCGGACCCGGTCTACCCGGACCTGGTCTTCGGCGTTCCGGTGCCGTCCTACGCTCCGGGCGACCCGCAGCTCGTCGGCGTGGGCGTGATGGCCTATCACGGCGGAAACGACGACCGCCAGCAGGCGGACCAGATTCACGCCGCTTACACCGAGAGCGTGACCCGCTTCATCCGGTGGCTGATCGACGGTGGTTACCGGGTCCGCCTGTTCGGCGGCGACGCGAAGTTCGACCTCGATATCGCCGGACAGATCGTGGCCGCCGTGCGCCGTCAATCGCCGGACCTGGACGGTTCGGCTCTCACCGTGGCAGCGGCCGCCAGCTACGCGGAACTCATGCAGGCCATGGCGCCGTGCGGGATCGTGGTAGCCACGCGTTACCACAACGTGATGTGCGCCCTCAAGCTCTGCAAGCCCACCATCTCGCTGGGTTACTCACGCAAGTTCGTCGCGTTGATGCAGAGCATGGGGCTGGCCGAGTTCGCCTTGTCGGCCAGCTCGCCGGACGCGGACCAGCTCATCGCGCTGTTCAAGGAGACCGAGAACCGTCAGGCGGAACTCCGGCAGCAGCTGGCAGAGCGCAACGCGGCCAACCGGCAGAGCCTGGACGACCAGTTCGCCGAGCTGTCCGCGCTGCTCTTCCCGGGCCGCAAGCCCGCCACCGCCCCGCCCCGCGACGAGTTCGCTCGTGCGCCGGGCGCCGGCGACCCGGCCGGGTTATCTGGCGGCCGCCCGGCCCGGCGCGTTGTCCGGAAATGTCCCCCGCGGGAGATCCTTAACGCGAGACCATCGACCGCATGACCGTGCCGCCGGACGATCCACCCCCGGTCCCACCCCCGATCCGCGAAGAGGTAATCGACCTGTTTACCGACGTGGACCCGGACGCGACGCAGGAAACCGGCCAGCTCGTGCACGCCGATGGCCGGCCCTTCACCGACCGGGAAACACGCCTGTTCAACAGCGCTACCGCGGCCGAGCTGGCCGCGGTCTCCCAGCGCCAGGCCGGCCGCACCGAGCACCTCGACCAGCTCGGAGCCGACGGGAAGCGCCTGTATCAGATCGCGTGGACCACGCCCGACGAGATCAGCGAGAGGTTCATGGACGCTCTCATCCAGCGCGGCCTTATCCCGGGTCGCGGCCCAGAGCCAGGCGACGTGCCAGGCTACGTGCCAGTGAGCGAGAGCGGTCGGCGCCTGGAGCGCAACCTCGGCACCCTCCTCCGTACCTTCCGGGCGCTCATCCTGCCCCACATCGGCGGTCCGGTGCGGACTGAAGCGATGGAGATCCTCGAGCGCCTGGCCCGCTACGAAGATCCCCGAGATCCCGGTAGCGAGGGCAGCACCGGCCCGGTCGAGTTAACTGCGGGTCGCCGAACACGAGCATCGCGTCGGGCGGCGGCGCGCCGAACAGCTCCACGATCTGGCCCTCGTCGAACCTGCTTTCGTCCGCGAGGCTGACGAAGTCACGGATCGCGGTTCCGGTGCAGTGCACGTCCGCCAGCGGTGCCCCGCGGCCGGCCAGCAGGTCCGGCGCGTTGACGATGCGGAAGTCGACGCTGAACCGGGTCCGGCCGGAGAGATTCGGGGTCGACCTATGCAGGTGGTTGCCTGAGAACAGCAGGACCTCGCCGGGGGCGGGCAGGACGACCAGATCCTGATCGGGCGCATGGCCCACGGCCCCGGGCCGGGACTGGACTTCGCGCGTCACCCCGGTCGCCGTGGTCAGCCGGCCGGCGTTGTTCTGGTAGTAGTCGAAGCCGTCCGACGTATTAGGCACCGCCCGGTCGAACTTGGCCAGGTCGAAGTTCATGGCGTTGTCGTCGCGTACCGGGAAGATGGGCAGCCACCAGTTGATCTGCTGGGCGGGGGCGCTGTACCAGGTGTCGCGATGCCACGGGAAGGCGAACGCGACTCCGGTGTTGAGGTGCCCGAGCGGGAATGACGTCCGGGGCTTCGGCAGGTCGTAGTGAGTCTGCGCCGCAGCGAAGCCCGCCTCCTCGATCACCGCGCGGACGAGCGTCTTCGACTTCTCGGCGTGGATGTAGCGCGGCTTCCAGGCGCTGAGAATCTTCGCCATCTCGGCCGGCTCAACGTGCTCGTGCACGTGCTCCGGGTCGTGCGGCCGGAACAGCTCGGTGAGCTCGTCGCGGGTGTACTCGACAAAGTCCTGCAGCGCCTGCAGGCGGGTCAAGATGACCAGGTGGCCGGCGTACAGCAGCTGCCTGAGTTCGTGGTTAGGCACTCCCGGATCGACGACGATGTTCACGGCAGATCCTCTCCTCCGCCTGGCCGCGCGACCGCCGCGGGCACGATCACTGATTTGCTGCAGGTAAACGCTTCGGCGTAACGCGCCCGGCACTCCATGCCGCGCAGCCGCGCCAGGCCCAGGAAGACCTCGTCGTCCCACCAGTCGCGGTCCCGTTGCGAGGGGAAGCACTTGTGCAGCAGCTCCAGCTTGAGCTGCATGAGGCGGGCCGGGACCGGAACGTACACCGACGGACGGCCGATGTCGCCATCCCATTTCGGTATCTCGTAGGCGAGGTAGAGCTGATCCCGGAAGACGGTCGGCACGATCTCGCCGATGGTGCGGTGATCCTGGTGCGCGTCGGCGGACGACGGCGCGATGATGACGTCGGGCGCATACGACCGCGCCACGTCCTCCAGGACCTCCTTCACGCCGGCCCACACGGCGGGCAGCCGTCCCTCGGGCAGGTCGTGGAACTCGACGGTCAGGTCGGCGCCCGGCAGGAACGAATGCGCCGCGTTCCGCGCCTCCGACCGGCGCTCCGGCGTACCGGTCAGGACCACGTAGCGGGCCCGCAGCGGGCTCTCGGCCAGGCCGAGGAGCAGGCCGCCGGCGCCGATCTCGATGTCGTCCGGATGCGCGCCGATGGCCAGCACGGACAGCGGCTCGCCCGGCGGGGCGCTCAGCGGCAGTGACAGCATGAGCCGGGCCCGTTAGGCCGTAGTGTTGGTCGTGGGATCCCGGTTCGCGCCCGAGCGCTCCGGATCCCAGACCATCCACGGGCAGTTGCCCTGCTGGTACATCTCCTCGAGCTGGGCCCGCTCCTTGACGGTGTCCGCGGGTGACCAGTAGCCCTTGTAGGGATAGGCCAGGACCCGGCGCTGGGCGATCAGCCGGGGCAGCGCGTCCTCCACCAGGTCTTCGCCCTCGTTGAGGTAGTCGAAGATCTGGGGGCGGAGCAGGAAGTAGCCGCCGTTCTCCCACTGGCGCAGGTCCCGTACCGGGGTGACCTGGGTGATCAGGCCGTCGTCGCCCACGTCAACCACGTGGTGGGAGGACTGCGGCGGCACCGCGAGCAGGCTGGCCACCGCGCTGCTCGCCTCGAACCGCTGGACCATGTCCGGCAGCGGCACGTCGGTGAAGACGTCCGCGTAGTTGGCCAGGAACATCGGCTCGCCGTCGACGAACCGGCGGACCCGCCGGAGCCGCTCCCCGATGGCCGAGTTCAGGCCGGTGTCGACGAAGGTGATCCGCCAGTCGGAGATGTCGGTCCTGAACAGCTCGACCCGGCGCTCGGCGCCTTCCAGGACGAAATCGTTCGACCGGGTCTCGTCGTAGTTGAGGAAGAAATCCTTGACGTACGAGGCGCCGTACCCGAGGCAAAGGACGAAATCGGTGTGACCGAAATGCGCGTAATAACGCATCACGTGCCACATCAGCGGACGATCGCCGATCATCGCCATCGGCTTGGGCCCGCTGTGGATCCCGTCGCGCATCCGCATTCCGAGGCCACCACAGAAAAGCACGACCTTCATGAGTCACCCCTCGCGGAAACGATTTCGAGCCCCGGGATCGGGACGACGAGCTGGCCGCCCCAGGAAGCCACGTAGCTGAGCTGCCGGCTAATCTCGTCCCGCAGATTCCACGGCAGGACGAGTATGTAGTCGGGTTTTGTCTCGGCCAGGCGTTCTGGCGGGTAGATCGGGATATGGGTGCCGGGCAGGAATTGCCCCTGCTTGACCGGGCTGCGGTCGACCGTGTACGAGAGCAGGTCCGACCGTATGCCGCAGTGGTTGAGCAGCGTGTTGCCCTTGCCCGGGGCGCCGTACCCGGCCACGGAGCGCCCCTGCGCCGCGGCGTCGAGCAGGAAGCCGAGCAGATCGCTCTTGATCTTCAGTACCGCGGGCGCGAAACCGTCATGTCCCGCCACGGTGTGCAGCCCGGCCGCCTCCTCCGCGGCCAGGACCGCCTTGACCTGCCCGGAAGGCTCGCCCGCGCAATCCTGCGGACGAGCGTAGACCCGGAGCGAACCGCCGTGCGTGGCCAGTTCGTCGACGTCCGCTACGCGCAGCCCGGCCGTGCCGAGGGCACGGGAACAGGTCAGCAGCGACAGGTACGAGAAATGCTCGTGGTAGATCGTGTCGTACTGCCGGCGCTCGATGAGGCGGAGCAGGTGCGGGAACTCCAGCGTCACCGTGCCCTCGTCCTTGACCAGGGCGCGCAGTCCGGCCGCGAAGCCCTTGATGTCGGGCACGTGGGCGAAGACGTTGTTCCCGGCCACCAGGTCGGCCCGGCCGTATTTCCGCGCTATCTCGCGTCCGGTGCCGGCCCCCAGGAACTGGACCTCGGTCCGGATGCCGCGGGCCTGGGCCGCCTCGGCGACGTTCGCGGCCGGCTCGACGCCGAGGACCGGGATGCCCGCGGAACCGAAGTGCTGGAGCAGATAGCCGTCGTTGCTGGCCACTTCGGTGACGAGGCTGCTGGCGGTCAGGCCCAGGCGTTCGGTCATCGCCTCCGCGTAGCGCTTCGCGTGCGCGACCCAGGAATCGGAGTACGAGGAAAAGTAGGCGTAGTCGGAAAAGATATGCTCACCTGATACATACGCCGGAAGCTGCACGAGCAGGCAGGTTTCGCACAGCCGGACGTGCAGGGGATAGAAGACCTCGGCCTCGTCCAGCCGGTCGGCCGGAACGTAGCTTTCACACAGCGGCGACATTCCGAGATCGACGAACGTGCGCGTAAGATCAGCACCGCATAGACGACACCGATGCAGCGTAGGCATGAATTAATCCGCCCGCTCCCCAAGCCGACGGCGACCGGCTAGCATAAATTGTCCCGCTAAAAGGATCGGATCCAGAAAAACAGGACGTGAATGGACAGGCATGCATGCCGGGCTTGCCGTGGGTCGGCTGGTCATATCGTGCTGGATCTGGGTGATCAGCCGGCCTGCGACTATTTCCCGCGACGTGACGACCCGGGCCCGGACCCGGTATATCCGCTGCAAATGTGGCTGTGCTCATCGTGCGGCCTGGCGCAGTTGCTGGCCGATCCCGCCGTGCCGGAGGAGCCGAGGGGAACCGAGCCCGCGGCGCTCGTCGCGCAGGCGGCCGACGCCGTGCAGCGAGTCGCCGCGGCCGGGTGGCTGCCGGAAGGTGCCGTGGTCGCCGAGTACGGCAGCCCGCACGGCGGATCCTGGCTGGGACTGCTGGCCGCGCGCGGGCTGAGGCCGGCCGGCCAGGCCGGCCACGCCGACGTGATCGTCGACTGTTTCGGCCTGATGCACGCGGCTGACCAGCGTGCGGCCCTCGCCGAGCGCGCAGCCCGGATGGCGCCGGGCGCGGTGCTGTTGCTGCAGTACCATGCCCTGAGCACGATCCTGCGCAGCGGGCAGTGGAACGCGCTGCGGCACGGGCACTACGCGTACTACTCGACCGCCGCGCTGACCGGGATGCTGGCCCGGGCTGGCTTCACCCCGCGCACCGCCTGGCGGTTCGAGCTGTACGGCGGCACCGTGCTGCTCGCCGCGACCAGGACCGCGGCCGGACCCGACGACGCGCTCCGGTCGATGCTGGCCGACGACGAGGGCCTCGGGGTCGGCGACCCGGGCGCCTTCGCAGGCCTGCAGCAGGATATCCAGGCTCATGCTAAGGCCCTGCATGACTGGCTGGCGGCCGAACGATCCGCCGGCCGGAAAGTGGTCGGGTACGGCGCCGCGTCCCGGGCAGTCGCGCTGCTGTGCCACGCGCGCGTGGATCGCGGCCTGCTGCCCGCGGTGATCGACGCGTCGCCGGCCAAGCAGGGACTGCGGATGCCGGGAACCGACATCCCGGTCGCCGGCCCGGAAGAGCTGGCCGCGCGCAGGCCGGATGCGGTGCTGCTGTTCGTCCCGGATCTGCTGGCCGAGGTCCGGGCCGCCTTTCCCGGACTGGAGGCGGCCGGCGGCCGGTGGGTGGACGCTGCCACGCTCGGCTCATGAGGCCTGCAGCAGTACCCGTAGCCGGGCCAGGCACCGGCCTCGGGTGGGGCCGATGCTCCCGACGGGCAGGTCGAGCTCGCTGGATATATCGGCATACGACGCCGGGGGATCGGCCATGAGAAGTTCCAGCAGCCGCTGCCACCGGCCGGGCAGCCGGGACAGCGCCTCGCGGACCACCTGATCCCGCTCAGCGGCGAGAATGCGCTCGTCAACCTCGGGCGCGGAAGCGACCACGCTCGTCAGGACCTCCTCGTCCTGGGACAGGACGACCCGCTTGCGCGCCGCCAGGTTGCGCAGGCACTCGTTCCGCGCCGTCGCGGCCAGCCAGGAGCCGACGCGGTCCGGGTACTCGATGCGGTCGATGTGCTCAAGCAAGCGGAGCCACGTGGTCTGGGCCACGTCGGCCGCATCGCTCTCGATCAGCTTGAAATCGGCGGTAATGGACCAGATGAGCCTGGCGTACTGGTCCACCAGGCGCTCCCAGGCCTGCCGGTCCCCCTGCGCGGCACCCCGCACCAGCCCCGCGATGTCCGGAGCATCGGCGCTGTGCCCGCTCGTCCTCGTCACTCGATCTCCCCTATCGGTAGACACGCGAACCGGCAGTGATCTTGAACTGGGCCTTTCCCAGGTCCCTGACGGGATGGCCGGCATACGCGGATATGAAATTTCAGACGCTCCTTCGCGCCAGGACTGGCACACAATGCGAATGACGCCGCCATCGGCAGATACCTGCTAATAAGCGCCCGAGCCCCGCACCATTACCGAAATCGTTTTCCACAGGATCTGCAGGTCAAGCACGAATGACCAGTTCTCCACGTACCTCAGGTCGAGCCGTACCGACTCTTCCCAGTTCAGATCCGATCGCCCGTTCACCTGCCACAGCCCGGTCAGGCCCGGCTTGACGACGAGCCGACGCCGGACGTGCTCGGCGTATCTCGCCGCTTCGTCCGGCAGCGCCGGGCGAGGCCCCACCAGTGACATCTGGCCGAGCAGCACATTGAACAGCTGCGGCAGCTCGTCGATCGACCAGCGCCGCAGGTGGGCACCCACCGCGGTGACCCGGGGGTCATGGCGGAGCTTGAACAGCACCCCGTCTGTGTCGTTGCTGTCGAGCAGCTGGCCCCGGCGCTTCTCGGCGTCCACGACCATGGTGCGGAACTTGAAAATCCTGAACATACGGCCGTCCTTGCCGACCCTGACCTGTGTGAACAGCGCCGGGCCACGGTCATGCAGCCGGATGGTTACGGCCAGGAGGACCAGCAGCGGGGATAGCAGGATCAGCGCTGCCGCGGCCACGGATCGATCGAACAGGTCCTTGACGAACACCCGGAAGCCCGACAGCTGCGGGTGATCCACGTGCAGCAAGGTGAGCCCGGCGGTCTGCCTGATCGTGGTCCGGGGCCCGGCGACATCGAGCAGCGCCGGCGAGACGCACAGGTCGGTGCCGGTCTTCTCCAGCTCCCAGGCCAGGCTGCGCAGCCTGATGCCGTCCATCTCGGGACAGGCCAGGACGGCGACCGTGTCGGCCCCGAACGCTCGCACGGCGCCCGGGACGTCATCCAGGCCGCCGTACAAGGGCACTCCGGCGACCTCATCGCCCACCGCTGGGTGCGCCACGCAGGCGCCGACCACGGTCAGCCCGTGATAGTGATCGCGTCCCAGTTCCTTGACCAGGTCCGCCACGGCCGACTCATGGCCGACCGCGACCACGCTGAGCATGCAGCGGCCGGCGTCGCGCAGTCTATGCAGCCGCTTGCGGATCTTGTACCTGGCGACCAGGTCGAACAGGGTGACAGTCGGCAGTGCGATGAGCACGTAGGCCCGGGACAAGTCGACGTTGACCAGGTAGGAGAAGATCGCGACCGCCGCCGTCAGGCCTACTCCTGCGTTCAAGATCTTGCGGTACTCGTCCGAGCCGGTCCCGATGAACCGGTCGTCATACCCGCCAGCCAGGCCGACCGCTGCGAGCCAGAGCCCGGGCAGGGCCAGGCTCAGCGCGACGTAGGTCCCGTTGACATGCTCGCCGAACCGGAGCTGGGCGGCCACGAAGACGCCGACCACAGCGCAGCCAAGATCAGCGAGCGCGGCTCGGCGCAAGTAGTCCTTGGACCAGGTAGATGCGCCTCTCGTCGCCTGACGGGCGACACTGTCGCGGACAACGGCAAAGTCAGACATCGGCACCTTCCCCCCGTGGGCAGCACCAAAACAGATACGGCACCACCCACGCTCCCACTCAAGCTCGCTTGAGAATCCCGCTAAGGAGACGCATAGCACAATGAACCGGTTTACTAGGACAGCTCGTAACTTATCGTTACAGGAACCAGTTAACCCGTGAGCAACATATATCACGGAGAGTGAATACCGCCCCGGAAAGACGGGTCTGCACCCAAGTAGCACCCAAACTGCTACGGACGCTCCCCGGCGCCGCCGCGATCGTGCCAGCGGCCGCCTCATCCGGGGTCGCGGCCCAGCTCGCTCACGCGGCGGCCCGATCCCCGCGATCCGGCGCCGCACCACACCCATCTGGGCGGACGCCGCCGCTGGCCCGACCAGGCCTGACCGTACGCGGCTGCGGCCCAGCCACCCGGCCTGGCGGCGGCTCAGAAAATCAATATGATAAGCTCCTGCCTTACATTCGCATGGCCCAGTTAACTGCATTCATTAACAGAAAGGCTTATGCCGCCGTGGAGCGTGAGACAGTCCGATGACCAGGGCAGGCAGGTTCTTGATTATTAGCTGGGATGGTGGCGGGAACGTGCCGCCCGCGCTCAATCTGGGCACACGACTCCGGCACCTAGGGCACCATGTCCGACTCCTCGGCTGGGAATCCATGACGTCGCGTGCGGCCACCGCCGGGCTTGACTTTACGGCATACCCATCAATGCCATCCTGGCCATCAGGGGTTACTCTTCAGCAAGCTTGGAAAGAGCGCGTGATACCGGCCTTGTTTGGCCCGGGCACGCGGGATGACATCCGAAATGAAATCGAGGGTTTCGCACCTGACGCCGTCGTGGTCGACTGCATGATAAGTGCAGGCCTTGAGGTCGCGGACACGCTCGATCTGCCTCGTGCCGTGCTAATGCATATTCTCTATTCGACGTTCACGGACACGTGGGGCGGCAAGGCAACTCGCGCGAAGAACGCGGCTTACATGGACCGGGCTGGCCAGGTGCTCGTGCTTGTGCCGCCTGGTTTCGATACCGGCTTCTATCCTGGCGGCAAACTTCCGCCTAATACCTCGGAGGTCGGCCCGATTACCGATCCCAGTCCTGGTCCGCCGCTCAGTACCCAGCTGAGCCAATTGCTGGCCGAACCAGGTAAACCGTGGGTACTACTGAGCCTGGGTTCGATATTTCAAGACCAGGCAACGATGCTGCCGAATATTCTCGAGGCGGTGGCCCGGCTACCGATCCGGGTGCTGCTAACCCTCGGTGGTGTCGTGCAGCCCAGCGCCATTAATTCGCCACCGAACGTGACGGCATGCGGATTCGTCCCGCATGATCTGCTCATGCCGCACATGGCGGCAGTCGTCTCCCATGGCGGGCTCAGCACCATCACCACGGCCCTGGCGGCCGGCGTGCCGCAGGTGTGCATCCCGCACGGCCACGATCAGCCGGACAACGCGAAGCGCGTCGTGGCCTCGGGTGTGGGGCGAGCCGTCGACCAGAACGCGCCACCGGCCGAAATTGCCGCGGCTATAGAGGCCGTGCTGGCAGATCGTTCGATACTGGACAAGGCAAGCCGTTTTGCCAAGGCCATTGCCGCGCTCGGCCGCGGCGACGTCGCGGCCCAAAAGGTCGCCGGCCTGATCAGCGCGGATTAGGTTCGGCCCGGGTATACCCGCCGATCCGAATTAGTCAGGACTGGCGTTCGAGCCAGGCGGAAAGCCGGCGGATACGGCGGCTGCGGACCGCGGCGGCCAGGCCGCTCAGCACCTCGGCGGTGGTGCCGATGTCGAGGCAGGCGTCGGTGACGCTCTGTCCGTAGGTCAGCGTGGCCTGGCGGCCCGGTTCCTGCCGGCCCGCGCGCAGGAAGCTCTCCAGCATCACCCCGGTCAGGCCCTGTTCCCCGGCCGCCACCTGGTCCGCGAGGGCGGCCGCCACCAGCGGCTGGCGGCGGTGATCCTTCCAGCTGTTGCCGTGGCTGGCGTCGACCATCAGCCGGCGCGGCAGCCCGGCGTGCGCGACCATATCGAGCGCCTTCGAGACATGGCTCGCCCCGTAATTCGGGCCCGTCCGGCCGCCGCGCAGGATCACGTGGGTGTCGGGGTTGCCCGCGGTCTTCACCAGGGCGACCCGGCCTTGCGCGGTAGCGCCGAAGAACGTGTGGCGGGCCGCAGCGGCGCGGCACGCGTCGACCGCCACCTGGATGTCGCCGTCGGTTCCGTTCTTGAACCCGACCGGCATCGACAGGCCCGAGGCGACCTGGCGGTGGACCTGGCTTTCGGTGGTCCGCGCGCCGATCGCACCCCAGGTCACGGTGTCGGCGATGTACTGCGGGGTGATCGGGTCCAGCCACTCGCAGCCGACCGGCAAGCCGAGGGTGACGATCTCGAGCAGCAGCTGCCGCGCGAGGTGCAGGCCGAGGTTTACGTCGTGGCCGCCGTCCATGCCCGGGTCGTTGATCAGGCCCTTCCAGCCCGTCACGGTCCGCGGCTTCTCGAAGTACACCCGCATCACGACCAGCAGATCATCGTGATGCCGGTCTCGCAGCGCGGCCAGGCGGCCTGCGTAGTCGAGGGCGGCCACCGGGTCGTGCACCGAACAGGGCCCGGCGATCACGAGCAGGCGGTCATCGGACCCGTCGAGCACGGCGCAGACCTCGCCCCGGGAGCGCCGCACACTCGCTGCCGCCGCCTCGCTGAGCGGCACTTCGTCACGCAGCGTCGCCGGTGAGATCAGCTGTTCGTAGTCGACGATCCGGGAATCTGCATCAGACAGCGCGTTCAGCATGAACATGACGCCCCCCCAAGGCAGTTCCCACATCGCAGGCGGAACTAAGGCGCTTACCGCAGACCGGCGGTTTACCTGCGGCACGCAATGTAATGATCCGGCGACTGTACGTCATATCCGCTCGCGCCCGGTGACATCCCGCAATCCATTGCGGATATGCATAAGCACGCCGCCCGCGGCCCATTCCGGGCCACTGCGCGGCCGCATTGAGCTGCGCGTACTCGCCCTCGTTGATGCGCATTCAGTGTCCACGGAGTTCGCTCATGAAGCGCCATTGCCTCATTTAACCAACCTGCCCTCCCGGGCTGGCGCCCGACGCCTGCGACAGGCCGGCCTGAGTGATCTGGCCGCCTCGGGTGTATCCAGGCCGGCAGCCGCGGCTCCATCTATGGATAGGATCGTGCGAAACGCCCGCGTGATACGCCCGCGTCCACCTTTTCGCTGGCGCGCTGGGAGAACGGCTTCAGCCATGACAATGGAGGTGGGTCGCCGTGGAAATGCCGGGCGGCGGCGGCCGGGCGGCACCGGAGGCGGCCGTGGGTGAGCCCGCCACTGGGAGCGCCACCGAGCCCGCCACGGAGGCGGCGGGCCGGGCCGGGATGGTCCGCGCGGAGCGGCTGCTGCGCAACGCGGAGGGCGTGGCCTACTGGCTGGTCGTG
This sequence comes from uncultured Actinomycetes bacterium, assembly GCA_963767565.1. Taxonomy (GTDB): domain Bacteria; phylum Actinomycetota; class Actinomycetes; order Streptosporangiales; family Streptosporangiaceae; genus Palsa-504. The sequence goes on from CAVYEG010000004.1 coordinate 122,893, forward strand.
GCGCCGCTGGCGGCATGCCTGCCCGCCCGCCTGGCCTACCAGGTGGCCTGCCGGCGGGGGGACTGGGAGTTCCGGCACCGGGCCGGGGAGCGCTCCGACATCGTGCGTAACCTGCGCCAGGTGCTCGGTGACGAGCTCAGCCAGGAAACCGCTGAGCGCATGGCCCGGGAATTCTTCCGGATGCGGTCCTGTGAGGTCATCGACGTGATGCTGCTCCGGGGCCGGGCCCGCGCGCTGGGCAAACTCGTGGAGATCCGCGGCCGCGAGCAGCTGGAAGCGGCGCTGGCCCAGGGCCACGGGGCCATCCTCTGCACCGCCCACTTCGGTTCCTACAACAGCGCCTTTTCCCTGCTCCACGCGAGCGGGTTCCCGCTGACTTCCACCGGACGCTCGCTCGATCAGACGCCTGGTACGTCCGCCGCCGAGCGGCGGCTGCTGGAGTTCGCCTTGGGCAGGCGGCTGCGGCGGCACCGGCAGCGGCCGGGCATCGAGTTCCAGCCGGGCCGGGTGCAGGGCGCGGCGCAGGTCGCGGTCGCGCTGCGCGCCAATGAGGTGGTGACGTTCTCGAGCGACGCCCCGCCGCTAGACGCCGACCGGGCCCGCGCGGTCGAGGTGACGTTCCTGGGGCGGCACGCCAGGCTGTTGCCCGGGGTCGTGACCCTGGGCCAGCTGACCGGCGCGCCGGTGTTCATGGTGTTCATGCACCGGCAAGCCGATTACCGCCATCAGGTGCTGGAGGTCTCGGCTTCGGTGCCGACCGAGGGCGACCTGGCCACGGCGTTCGGGCGCTGCGTAGCCGCCATGGAGGCGGCCATCAGGACCAGCCCGGCCCAGTGGGTCTACTGGGCCAACACCGCTGACCTGGCCAGCTTGGGCCTACTCCAGCCGGGGCCGGCTTCATCGGGGCCGGCTTCATCGGGGCCGGCTTCATCGGCGGAGGCTTCATCCGCCAGCGGCGGCCAGCCGTCGTAGCGAGTCTTACCTGGCCGCCGGCGGCGTGGCGTGCTCGACCAGGGCCACCAGGTCCGCCACGGTCTCGAGGTCGATGGTCATCAGGTACTCATCCACCATCTGGGCGCCGAGCTTGGCCTCGAGATCGATGAGCAGCCGGGCCAGGCCCAGCGAGTCCAGCCCCAGGTCGGCGTACAGTTCCTGCTGCTCGTTCAGCTCGGACACCGCTAGGCCCGGGATGACGGTGGCCAGGGCGTCGGACACCACGCTCAGCGCCTGGCGGCGTTCCAGCGTCACTTCGCCGCTATCTGGCGTGCCCACTACGGTACCTCCTAGTACGTGCCTAAGCCGGCTGAGCCGAAGAGCTGACGGTGACCACCTGCCGGCGGATCACCTTGCCGGTGGCGGTGGTCTCGAGGTTGTCGACGCCGAGGAACCGGCTCGGCTGCTTGGCCGGTGACAGCCGCTGCCGGCAGAAGGCCTGCAGCGCGGACAGGTCGACGTCGGCCGGAGTCACCGTGGCCCGGATCCGCTGGCCGAGCCATTCGTCCGGCTCGCCGTCGACCAGGCAGGCGCGCACCGTCGGGAACTCCAGCAGCACCGACTCGACTTCCTCCGGGCTCACCTTGGTCCCGCCGACGTTGACGCAGTTGGCAAGCCGGCCCACGATGACCAGCCCGTCCGGCGTCATCCGGCCGATGTCGCCGGTGACGAAGCCAGCCGCGATCGGCTCGGGGTCGACCCGATCCGGGTACAGGTACCCGGTCATCGCGGTCACCGACGTGACGGTGACCAGGCCGGTCCGTGCGTCGGCCACCTCGTCCGCCGACGGCTCCTGCTCCTGCGGGCGCAGGTCGATCCGGACCCCGGGCAGCGGCTGGCCCAGCGAGCGCGCCTCCTGCCAGGGGGCCGGCGGCCGGACGCAGATGGGGCCGGTTTCCGTGGTGCCGTACACTTCGCCGAGCCAGCCGCCGAGCACGGTCCCGACGAGTTCGGCGGTGCGCGTGTCCATCGGCATGCCCGCGGACAGGTAGCTGATCCGGCGGGCCGGCCGGCCGGTGGTCGCCTCGGCCAGCAGCCGCAGCAGGGGCGGCACCCCGGCCACCATCGTGACGTCGTGTTCGCTCAGCGCCCGCGACAGCATCCACGGCCGGTCCGCGCTGGTGACGACCGTAGTCGCGCCGGCCAGCGGAGCGGCCAGGGCGGCCAGCCCGAAGCCGTACGCGTGATGCAGCGGCACCGGGCAGGCCAGCACCGTGCCCGGACCCATGTCCAGCGACGTGCGGTAGTTCTCCGCCTCGGCCAGCAGGGCGCTGACCGGACGCAGCGCCACCTTGGTACGTCCGCTGGTGCCGGAGGTCAGCTGAGCGCTGGCGGCGCCGCCGGGCGGCACGTCGCCGGGCGCCCGGCGGGCGATCAGCCGTTCGCCGGCCAGCTCCTCGCCGGCCCCGGCAGCAGCGGCCAGTCGAGCGCCGTGGCCAGGTGCGTGGTCGCGGCGAGTTCCTCGGTCCGCTCCCGTTCCCACTCGCTCATCTGCCGCGGTAGCGGAACCACCACCGCGTCAAGCGCGAGCACGGCGAGCACGTCCGCCACGAACGAGGCGGCCGGCCAGGCCACGGCTCCTACCCGGCAACCCGGCCCGATCCCGGCCCGGCGGTAGGCGTCGAGGCGGGTTTCGGTCAGGTCGACCAGGGCCTGCGCGCTGGTGTCCCCCGCTTCCTCGACGAACAGCACGGCCTGCGGGGACCGCGCGGCCGTCTCCCGCAGCAGCTCCAGCGGGGCGCCGCCGCCGCTCACCGTGACTCAGGCACGCTGACCAGCGCGTCGCGCAGGACGGCCAGCACTTGATCAAGATCTGCGACGCTGTGGGCGGTGCTCAGGAACCAGGGCTCGATCGGGCTCGGGTGGAAATACACGCCCCGTTCCTGGGTGGCGATCTGCCATGCACGGTGGGCCGCGAAGTCCATGGCCTGGGCGGCCGCGCGCGGGCCGCGGGACAGGTCCGCGGGCCGGCTCAGCAGCGACACGGAAAACAGCGAACCGACCCGGCTGACCAGGGCCAGGCGATTCAGCTCGGCGAACATCGCGTTCAGCTGCTGCTCGAAGTAGTCGCCGCTGTGCTCGAGCCGGTCGTAGACCTGAGGGTCGCGCTCGATCTTCCGCATGTTGGTGGCGGTGGCGCGCACCGAGAAGTGATTCCCGGCGTACACCCCCATGTGCATCGCCCGGTGGTCCGCGAGCATGGCCATCTTGCCGCGGGATCCGCCGAACGCCGCCACCGGGACGCCGCCGCCCATCACCTTCGACAGCACGGTCAGGTCCGGCATGATCCCGTAGCGTTCCTGCGCCCCGCCGACCCCGAGCCGGAACCCGGTGATCACTTCGTCGAAGACCAGCCAGGCGCCATAACGGTCGCACAGCTCGCGCATTTCCTCGAGCTGCCCGGGGACCGGCGGCACCACGCAGGCGTTGGCCATCACCGGCTCGCAGATCACCATCGCGAGCTCGTCGCCGTGGGCTTCGAACACGGCGCGCATGGCGGCCAGGTCGTTCCAGGGGATCTGCAGGGTGTAGTCGAGCGCCTCCGGGATCATGCCCAGCGCGCCGGGCTGCGGCGCGGTGCCCTCGGGCGCGGGCTCGTGGAATGTGGCCTTCCCGGCGCGCAGGATCGTCTCGCTCCACCCGTGGTAGTGCCCCTCGAAGGTGAGCACCTTCATCCGGCCGGTGGCGGCCCGGGCCAGGCGCAGCACGGAGGTGATGGCCTCGGTTCCCGAGTTGGCGAAACGTACCTGCTCGATCGACGGCACCAGCCGGGCGACCAGCTCGCCGGCCTCCTGGTCGACCCGGTGCGGCAGCCCGGTCATCGAACCTTCGGTCAGCTGCCGGGCGAGCGCGGCGGCCAGCTCAGGCTCCGCGTACCCGAACAGGTGCGGACCGTACCCCATGTTGAGGTCGATCAGCTCCCGGCCTTCAACGTCCCAGATCCGGTCGCCCTTAGCCCGCTCAACGACCAGTGGCTCGGGGATGGCCTGGGCCCGCATGCTGCTGCTCACGCCGCCAGCAATGACCTCACGGATGGCGTCAAATTGCTTGGCGTTCGTGGTGCTGGTGTAAACCCCCGCGACCTCTTCTTGCATGACTGACTGACCCATTGTCCCCTCCCACGCTCCCGCTCAGTTCGGCCTGACAACTCCTGGTTACAAGAGCGGGGCCGCAACTCCTTGATACAAGAGACGTGGGGTCAGATCCGCCGGTTTACGTGCACAATTTGTAACTTTCCGTCATATGTGCTGGAAAGCTCCCAGGCGCGGACCAGGTCGCAGTAGCGGCGGGCGGCGCCCCGCAGCTCCGTCTCCGGGTCGAGGCCCAGCTCGCACGCCCTGGCCACCAGCCGGAACAGCTCCCGGCCCAGGTCCGGTCCCGGGCGGCCGGGCTCGGGTGGCCCGCTCAGCCGGGACTCGGGTGGCCCGGGCAGCCGGGACTCGGGTGGCCCGGGCAGCAGGGACAGGTCGGGCGGCACCCCGGCCCGGGCCGCCCGGCGCTGCAGCTGCGCGGCCAGCGACAGGGCCGGCTGGCCGAACGGCACGCCGGCCAGCGCGGACGGACCCGCCTGTCCGTCAGCGGGCAGGCCGCTTCGTTCGGCCCTAAGCCTTTTCTCTTCCCGCTTGATCTCGTCCCAGTTGCGCGTGACGTCCTCGGCGCCGGACACCCGGACGTCCGCGAACACGTGCGGGTGCCGCCGGCGCAGCTTGGCCACAATGCCGTCGGCCACGTCGTCGATGGTGTACCCGGTGCCGTCGTCGCGTTCGGCCGCGATGCGGGCGTGGAAGGCGACCTGCAGCAGCACGTCGCCGAGTTCCTCGCGCAGCGCCTGCGCGTCACCGGACTCCAGCGCCTCCAGGGCCTCATAGGGCTCCTCGAGCAGGTACGGCGCCAGCGATGCGTGGGTCTGCCGGGCATCCCACGGGCACTCGGTGCGCAGCCGGTCCATGGTCGCCACCAGGTCGAGCAGGTGCGCGCCGGGCAGGTCGGGGGCGCCGTCAAGCAGCCGCGCGCCGTCCGGCAGCGACTCGGGCGCCGCGCCGGGCACCGCCAGCCAGACCACCTCGTCGTCGCCGGCGGCCAGGGCCACCAGGTCAGGCTGGTCGGCCGGCTGGCAGCTGACCCCGGCCGCCGCCAGCGCGGGCAGCTGGGGATGGCCGGCCGGCGCGAGCACGACGGACGCCGACCGCAGCGCCGCCCAGGCCGGCCAGCTGAGCAGGCCGGGGGCCACCCGCGGGCTGGTGGCCAGGACGATCAGCAAGCGGGCGCCAGCCCGGAGGGTGAAGCCGCCGGCGCGGGCCCCGCCGCGCGGGACACGCCGCTGGGCGCGGTCACCACCGCGTACTGCGTGTAGTCAAACCGGCCGAACTGCGGGTTGACCTGGATGCCCAGGTCCCTGGCGGCCACGCACTGAGCCTGGTCGAACTTGGCGGTGATCGCGGTCGAGGTCGAGGTGGGCAGCGTGCCGCCGTTGGCGTTCTTCACGAACTGGGTCTGGATGGCCTCGAACCGGCCGAACTCGGCGGCCGTGCTCGGCGGGATCCCGCTGGCGGCCAGGACCAGGTCGAGGGAGACGTCGGTCAGCCCCTGGGCCTCGGCGTTGGCCTTGGCCCCGGCGTAGGCGCTGGCCAGCGCGGCCTCCGCCTGGGCGGTGGAGACGGTGATGCCGGCCTGCTTGGCCAGCTCCTCCTGGACCTGGTACCTGATCAGCCAGGTCAGGGTGGCCTGCGTGGCCTGCGCCGGGGTCAGGCTGATGACGCCGGGATAGAGCTTGGCCGTCTGGTTGAGGTTGGTGACCTCGGTCCCGAGGGTCGCGATCGTGATCCGCTGGTTACCCACGATCGCCGCGGCCCCCATCTTCACCGGGGAGCACGCGGCGGCCAGCAAGCCGACGCCGACCACCAAGGCGGACGCCTTGACCAGCCTCCGAAGCACCGCACTATCCCTTCTGAAGAACCGGGTCGGCCAGCACCGACTGGATGACCTCGCCGCACCAGGCGAGCAGCTCATTATCGCGCAACGGCTGCCCGCCGAAGGCGGCGGTTTTCGGCACCGGTACGAGCATCGTAGCCACCGACGGCTTCAGCACCGTCTTCGGGTACAGCCGCTGCACCCGGACCTGCCGCGAATCGGGCAGCTCGACCGGCGTGAACCTGATGTGCTGGCCCGCCATGGTGATGTCGGTCAGCCCGGCCCGCCGGGCCGCGGCGCGCAGCCGGGCCACCTCGAGCAGGTTGCGCACCGGCTCGGGCGGGGCGCCGTAGCGGTCGGTCAGCTCGTCGCGGACCGCGCTCACGCCGGCCTCGGAGTCGATGGCGGCGATCCTGGTGTAGGCCTCCAGGCGCAGCCGCTCGCCGGGCACGTAGTCGTGCGGGATGTGCGCGTTGACCGGCAGCTCCACCCGGACCTCGGGCTTCTCGGCCGGGCCGTCGCCCTTGAGCTCGCTGACCGCCTCGCCGATCATGCGCACGTACAGGTCGAACCCGACCCCGGCGATGTGCCCGGACTGCTCGCCGCCGAGCAGGTTCCCGGCGCCGCGGATCTCCAGGTCCTTCAGCGCCACGTACATGCCGGCGCCGACCTCGGTGTGCTGGGCCACGGTGGCCAGCCGCTCGTGGGCGGTCTCGGTCAGCACCCGCTCCGGCGGGTACAGGAAGTAGGCGTAGGCCCGCTCGCTGCCCCGGCCGACCCGGCCGCGCAGCTGGTGCAGCTGGGACAGGCCGTACATGTCGGCCCGGTCGATGATCAGCGTGTTGGCGTTCGGGATGTCCAGGCCGGACTCCACGATGGTGGTCGCCACCAGCACGTCGTACTTGTTCTCCCAGAAGTCGACCATGATCTGTTCCAGCTCGTGCTCGTTCAGCTGGCCGTGCGCCACCGCGATCCGCGCCTCCGGCACCAGGTCGGCCACTGACGCGGCCACCTTGCGGATCGAGCTGACCCGGTTGTGCACGTAGAACACCTGGCCGTCGCGCAGCAGCTCGCGCCGGATGGCCGCGGCGACCTGCCGGTCCTCGTACCGGCCGACGAAGGTGAGCACCGGGTGGCGTTCCTCGGGCGGGGTCAAGATGGTGGACATCTCCCTGATCCCGGCCACGCCCATCTCCAGCGTCCGCGGGATCGGGGTGGCCGACATGCCCAGCACGTCGACTTCGGTGCGGAGCCGCTTGAGGTACTCCTTGTGCTCCACGCCGAAGCGCTGCTCCTCATCGATGATGACCAGGCCGAGCCGGGCGAACCTGGTCTCCGGGGACAGCAGCTTGTGGGTGCCGATGACCACGTCCACCGTGCCGTCGGCCAGGCCGCGCAGGGTCTCCTCCGATTCGGCCTTGCTCTGGAACCGGGACAGCGGCCTGACCTTGACCGGGAACGGCGCGTAGCGCTCGGAGAAGGTGGAGAAGTGCTGCTGGACCAGCAGCGTGGTCGGCACCAGCACGGCCACCTGCTTGCCGTCCTGGACCGCCTTGAACGCGGCCCGGACCGCGATCTCGGTCTTGCCGTAGCCGACGTCGCCGCAGATCAGCCGGTCCATCGGCACCGGCCGTTCCATGTCGTGCTTGACCTCGTCGATGGCGCCCAGCTGGTCCGGGGTCTCGATGTAGGGGAAGGCGTCCTCGAGCTCGCGCTGCCACGGGGTGTCCGCCCCGAACGCGAACCCGGGCGAGGCCATCCGGGCCGAGTACAGCCGGATCAGCTCCGAGGCGATCTGCCGGACCGCCTTGCGGGCCCGGCCCTTGGCCTTGGCCCAGTCCGCGCCGCCCAGCCGGTGCAGGGCCGGCGCCTCGCCGCCGGAGTACTTGGTCACCTCGTCCAGCTGGTCGGTGGGCACGTACAGCCGGTCCGGCGGCTGGCCCCGGCGCGCGGGCGCGTACTCGATGACCAGGTACTCCCGGGTGGCCCCGGCCGCGGTGCGCGAGGTCATCTCCACGTAGCGGCCGACCCCGTGCTGCTCGTGCACCACGTAGTCGCCCGTCACCAGCTGCAGCGGGTCCACGCCGCCGCGGCGGCGGCTGGGCATCCGCCGCATGTCCCTGGTGGTCGGCAGCCCGGCCGGATGCCCGGCCAAGTCGCTCTCGGTCAGCAGGGCCAGCTTGACCGCGGGCCAGACGAAGCCGTTCGCCACCCGCGCCGTGGTCACGTAGGGCACGCCGGAATCCGGCGGCTCGGCCAGGTCCTGCTCCCGCGGGCCGATGCCCTCGCCGCGCAGCATCTCGGCCAGCCGCTGGGCCGGGCCGTGCCCCTCGGTGACCAGCACCACCCGCCAGCCCTCGGCGAGCCAGCCGCGCACGTCGGCGAGCATGCGGGCCACCTCGCCGCGGTAGGCCGGAGCCGGGGCGGCATCGATGCGGAACGGAACGCGGTCGGCCGGTCCGGCTAGCGGATCCGGCTCGTCGTCGGTGACGCCGAACGGGGCGATCGTCCACCACGGCACGTTCAGCGCGGCGGCGGCGGTGCGGACCCGGGCGATCGGCTGGAAGGCCGAGGAACCCAGGTCGATCGGGGCCTGCCCGCCGGCCGCGGCGTGCGCCCAGGACGCCTCCAGGAACTCCTGGCTGGTCCGGACCAGCTCCTGCGCCCGGGTCCGGATCCGCTCGGGATCGCAGGCCAGCACCAGGCCGCCCGGCGGCAGGTAGTCGAGCAGCAGCTCCATCCGGTCGGCCAGCACCGGCGCGAACGCCTCCATGCCCTCCACCGTGATGCCCTCGGCCAGCTTGCCCAGCATGTCGGCCAGCTCCGGGTGGGTGTCGGCCAGGTCCTTGGCCCGCTGCATGACCGCGGGGGTGAGCAGCAGCTCACGGCAGGGCGGGGCCCACAGGCCGTCGCCGGCCGGGGAGATGCTGAGCTGGTCGGCGACCTTGAAGTAGCGGATCTCCTCGACCGTGTCGCCGAAGAACTCGACCCGCAGCGGGTGCTCCTCGGTGGGCGGGAACACGTCCACGATGCCGCCCCGGACCGCGATCTCGCCGCGGCTGGAGACCAGGTCGTTGCGCGCGTAGCCGATCTCGACCAGCCGGGCCAGCAGGTCGTCGAGCTCGCAGGCCTGGCCCACCCGCAGGCTGACCGGCTCGAGGTCGCCGAGCCCGGCCACGATGGGCTGCAGCAGGCTGCGCACCGGGGCGACCACCACGGCCAGCGGCCCGTGCGGCTGGCCCGCCCCGGCGGGGTGGGCCAGCCGGCGCAGCACCGCGATGCGCCGGCCCACGGTGTCGGACTGCGGGGACAGCCGCTCGTGCGGCAGCGTCTCCCAGCCGGGGAAGCAGGCCACGCGGTCCTCGGGGAGGAACGAGCCGAGGGCCGCGGTCAGGTCGTCGGCCTCGCGCGCGGTGGCCGTCACGGCCAGCACGAAGCGGCCGGCGCTGGCCAGCGCAGCGGCCAGCACCGGGCGCAGCGCCGGCGGCGCGATCAGGTCTTCGCCGGCCAGCGCGGTGCCGCCGGGTGCGGGACCTGGGCCGGCATCCGTATCGGATTCCGCACGCGCGACTACCTGGTGTAGTTGCGGATCATCGTCGACGATGGTGAGCAGTCCTGCGAGGCTCATGATGTCCCTGTGATCCTGTCGTCCCTTGTTCTGGCCACCCCGGCCGGGAATCGGCCTGGCCGGGCGCTGCTCGCGGCGTGAGCTCGGTCGGGGCCTGAGCTTGATCAGGCTGTGCTCGGTCCGGCTGTGCTCGATCAGGCTGTGCTCTATCAGGCTTGAGCTCGTGCAGGCAGCGCTAACCGGCCGAGTTCGGGCCAACCCGGCTCTTGCGCGGAACCCTGTCAGTCTACGCGCCGCCCCCGACATTGGAGTCAACGCGGGGGCTGGCCGTTACCTTCCGAACGTGCGACCCGTCAGTATCGTTGGCATCAGGACCACCACGGCGGCGCGTGCCTGACAGCACGCTGGCGTACCGTATCAGCAACACGAGTTCGGAGGCCCAGCTGATCCCCCAACCCCCGTCCGGCCAGCCCTCGCCCGGCCAGCCCCGGCCGGCACTTCCCCCGGAGCTGTCCGACTGGCCCGCCTGGACCCTCGACGAGGCCCAGCTGGGCGATCTTGAGCTGCTCACGTGGGGCGTGTTCGCGCCGCTGCGCGGCTTCATGGGCGCGGCCGACGTGGCCGTGGTGGCGGAGTACGGCACGCTGGCCGACGGCACGCCCTGGCCGCTGACGGTGACCCTCGAGGTGCCCAGCGACGCGGTCCCCGCGGACGCGGACCACGTGGTCCTGTCCGACCAGGAGGGCTCGCCGCTGGCCGTGCTGGCCGTCACCGAACGGCGGCCGGTGCCCGGGCCCGGCGACGCGGCCGACCGGTCGGCGCTGCCCACGCACGTCCGGCTGGCCGGCCCGGTGACGCCGCTGCGCGAGCCGGTGCACGGGCCGTTCCGCCAGCTGCGCCGGCGCCCGGAGGCGGTCCGCCCCGAGCTGCCCGCCGGTAATGTGCTGGCCTACGCGACCCGCCGCCCGCTCAACAAGCGGCACATCGGCCAGCTGCGGCACTACGCCGGCCAGCTGAACGCCCGGCTGCTGCTGCTGCCGCTGGTAGCCGGGCCCGCCGACGTGGTGGCCCGGCCGGAGGCGCTGGTCCGCGCCGTGCTGGCCGCCCGCCAGCACCTCCCGGCCGGCACCTTGGTGGTGCCGGTGCCGCTGGCCCGGCGCGCGGCCGGCCCGGCCGCCGACCTGCGCGCGCAGGCCATCGTGGCCGCCGCCTACGGCGCCACCCACCTGCTGGCCGACGCCGCCGAGCTGCCGCAGGCGGCCGACGCTCCGGCCGGGAACAAGAACGGCCCGCTGACCCTGGCCGGGGTGCCGATCCCGGTCGTCGGCGCGGGCGAGTGGGCCTACGACCCGCGCTCGGAGGTCTGGCGGCCGCTCGCGCTGATCGAGCCCGGGGCCGAGCAGGGCGAGCTGACCGATGCCGAGCTCGGCCGGCTGCTCGATTCCGGGGCCGAGATCCCGCTCTGGTTCGCCCCGGAGACGGTGGCGCGCGAGCTGCGCCGGGCCCGGCCGCCTCGGGCCGAGCGCGGCCTGGTCATCTTCTTCACCGGCCTGTCCGGTTCGGGCAAGTCCACCATCGCCCGCGGGCTGGCCGAGGCGCTGACCGAGCGGGGCGACCGGACCGTCTCGCTGCTCGACGGCGACCACGTCCGGCAGCTGCTGTCGGCCGGGCTGACCTTCTCCCGGGCCGACCGTGACCTCAACATCGCGCGCATCGGCTTCGTCGCGGCCGAGGTGGCCCGGCACGGCGGGATCGCCATCTGCGCGCCGATCGCGCCCTACGCGCAGGCCCGGGCGGCGGCCCGCCAGCTGGCCACCGAGGTCGGCGACTTCCTGCTCGTCTACGTCTCGACGCCGGTGGAGGTGTGCGAGGCGCGGGACCGCAAGGGCCTGTACGCCAAGGCCCGGGCCGGCCTGATCCAGGGCTTCACCGGGATCTCCGACCCCTATGAGGAGCCGCGCGACGCCGACCTGGTGCTCGACACCTCGGCCATGACCCGGGACGAGGCCGTGCAGGCCGTGCTGCGGCTGCTGGTCTCGGGCGGCTGGCTGACCGGCGCGCCCGGGCAGCAGGACGGACTAGCGACGGCCGACCCGGGCGCCGGGGCCCCGGCGCCGGTGATCCGGCTGGGCCCCACGATCCGGCGGATCTGACGCCCGCGGCTATGCGGCTGACGGCTGCGGCTACTGGGACGCGGGGGGCGCCAGGTCGGCGGGCTCGTCCGCGTCTTCGTCTTCGGCCTGGGCGCCGGCCTCGAGCCGGGTCCGGAAACCCGCGGCCCGCTGGCGCCCGTTCCGCAGCCGCCCCATCAGCGCGCTCGACACGCGGTCCCGCTGCCGGGCCAGCAGTACGTAGCTGAGGATCCCGCTGACCAGGAGGGCCAGCGCGAGCAGCAGCAGCCCGCGCGCTCCCACCAGGTAGAGCAGGATCAGCGAGGCGACGAGCAGCAGGATGCGGGCGGAGGTGTAGGCAAGTGTGGCGCGCATGACAACCCCAGCATAGCTATCCGGGCGGCCGGTCCGGTGGTCAGTCCGCGGCCAGGATACCGGCCAGCAGCCCGGGATCGATGTTTCCGCCGGACAGTACCGCCACCGGGGTCCCGGCCTGCGGCAGTTCGTCCCGGCGGAACAGGCAGGCCGCCACGGCGGCCGCCCCGCCGGGCTCGGCGACCAGCCGGGCCTCGCGCGCGAGCCGCCGGACGGCGGTGGTCATCTCCTCCTCGGTTACCGTGACGATGTCGGTCACCAGGGCGCGGATGTGCGCGAAGGTGAGCGCGCCGACCTGCTCCACCCGCAGCGCGTCCGCGATCGTGCGCTGGACCTGCGCCGCGGGCCAGGCCACCCGCTCGCCGTGCCGGAACGAGTCCCGGGCGTCGGCGGCGAGTTCGGGTTCCACGCCGACCACCTGGGCGCCCGGGCCGCAGGCCCGGATGGCCGCCGCGATGCCCGAGATCAGCCCGCCCCCGCTGACCGGCACTACCACCAGGTCGGCCGCCGGGCAGTCGGCCGCGATCTCCAGGCCGACCGTGCCCTGCCCGGCGATGACCGCCCGGTGATCGAACGGCGGGATCAGCACGTAGCCGTGCCGGGCCACCAGGTCCTCGGCGGCGGCCGTCCGGGCCGCCATGGTGGGCGCTACCCGCACCAGTTCGGCGCCGTAGGCACCGATGGCGTCGGTCTTGACCCGGGGGGCGTTCTCCGGCACCACCACCACCGCGCGCACGCCGAGCCGGGCCGCGGCGTAGGCCACCGCGTGGCCGTGATTCCCGCTGGAGTGCGCCACCACCCCGTGCTCGCGCGCGGCCGGGCCGGCCGCGCTGATCGCGGTGTAGGCGCCGCGCAGCTTGAACGAGCCGGTCGGCTGCAGCGACTCGGGCTTGACCAGCAGTTCCCGCCCCAGCCCGGGAAAGGGAACCAGCGGCGTGCGGACCGCCACCCCGGCCAGCAGGCGGGCCGCCTCCCGTATCTCGGCCACGCCGACCAGGTCCGCGCCGGCGGTCATTTCATCATTCACTCTGCGTATTTCCCCGCTATCCAAGGGTCCGGAATTACTATGCGTAACCGCAGACGTCGTACAACCTGAAACTCAAGAACCAGCAGAAACAGCGGCTTACTCATGCTCTTATTACCAGGAGTAGCAATTTGGCTACCTATCTACCCGGCACGATCCGCGAATCGCCCGGCAAATTTCCAGAAATCTAGGTAGAAAGTACTCGTTCAGCGCCAAACTAGAGGGATACCTGACCTGAGGCACGAGGGAGACAGTCGGAGGACTGAACGTGGACGGCAACAACGAGCGCCTGCTCACGCCGGGAGAGGTTGCGGCTCTGTTCCGGGTGGATCCGAAGACTGTCACCCGCTGGGCGGCTTCCGGACGGATCACGAGCATCCGCACTCCCGGCGGACACCGCAGGTTCCGCGAATCTGAGGTGCGCGCGTTGTTGCGCGGCGACAACGAGCCAGCACCGCAAGGCCATTCGGTCGCCTAAGGGCGGCGCCGCTGAGCTGGCTACTATCCTCGATGGGTGCGACGTCACCGGCACAGCACGCTAGCCAGGCCCGCCAGGCTCCGGAGCAGCGCCGGGTGCGCGGCGGCGGCCCTGATGCTGTGCGGCCTGTCCGGGCCGGCGTTCGCGGCTGATTCCCCTTCCTCTTCCCCCGCCTCCGCTTCCTGGACCGTCTACCACGGCGATCCGGCCGGTACCGGCGTGGCGGCCTCGGTGACCCGGGTCGATACCGCGGCGCCCGCCTGGACGTCGCCGGCCCTGGACGGGCAGCTGTACGGCGAGCCGCTGGCCTACGCGGGCCGCGTGTACGTAGCGACGGAAAATGACACGGTGTATGCGCTGACGGCGGCCACCGGCCAGGTCGCCTGGTCCGCGCACCTGGGCCGCCCGGTGCAGGCGGGCTCGCTGCCCTGCGGCGACATAAAGCCCGTGGCGGGCATCACCGGCACGCCGGTGATCGACCCGGCCCGGAACGAGATCTTCGTGGTGGCCGACGAGATGGCGGGCGGGAGCCCGGCCCACCGGCTGTTCGGCCTGAGTACGGCGTCGGGCCAGGTCGAGCTGAGCCAGGACGTGGACCCGCCGGGAGCGGTCCCGGCCGACCTGCTGCAGCGCACCGGGCTGACGCTGGACGCCGGCCAGGTGGTGTTCGGCATGGGCGGCAATGATGGCGACTGCGCCGTCTACCGGGGCCGGGTGGTGGCCGTCCCCGAGACAGGCGGGACGCCGGAGGTCTTCACCGTCGACGCCGCGTCCGGCGAGAGCCAGGGAGCGGTCTGGATGGGCGGCGCGGCCCCGGTAGTCGACCACCGGGGAGACGTCTGGGTCAGCACCGGGAACGGATCGGTCGACTCCGACCAGCACCCGTACGACGACAGCGACTCGGTGCTCGAGCTGACGTCATCGATGCGGCTGCGGCAGTACTTCGCGCCCAGCACGTGGGCCGCCAACAACGCCCAGGACCTGGACATGTCGGTCGCGCCGGCGCTGCTGCCCGACGGCCAGGTGGTGCTGGCCGGCAAGTCCCGGATCGTCTACCTGCTCAACGGGTCGGACCTGGGTGGCATCGGCGCCGGGCAGGCCACGCTGGGCGGCCGCGGGAACTCCATCACCGGATCGGCCTGCGGCGACGACATCGACGGCGGCGTCGCCGTGTCGGGCCTGACGGTCTACCTGCCCTGCCTGGCGGGCATCATCGCGGTTCAGGCCACCCAGTCCCCGCCCGGGCTGCGCCTGCTGTGGAGCTCGGGCACCGGCGGCGGCCCGCCTGTGGTGACGGCCGGCCTGGTCTGGACCATGGGCCAGAACGGCACCTTGTACGGGCTCGACCCGGCCACGGGGCAGATCCGGCAGCAGGCCACGGTGGGCGCGCTCGCCAACCACTTCCCGACCCCGGCCGTCGCCGATGGCCTGCTGCTCGCCGCCGGCTCGGATCAGGTGGTGGCGTTCGCCGCGCCCGGCCCGGGCCCGCAGGCCGGGGTGACGGCACCGGCCAGCACGGCGTCAGCCAGCACGGCGTCAGCCAGCACGGCGTCAGCCAGCACGGGGCCGGCCGCGTCGTCCGCGGGCAGCGCGGCGCCGACCGCCTCGTCCAAGGGCAGCGTGTTCCCCGTCGGCATCATCGCTCTGGTCGCGCTGGCGGTGATCGCCGCCGTGGCCGTGCTTACCCGGCGGCGGCCCGGCCGCGACTAGCCCTGGGCGGGGATGGCCGCGAGGTCAGGGGTCTTCGGCGCCGTCGGCCGGATCCGACCAGGCGGACTCAGCGTTACGCCGCGCGAACTCGAGGAACTCCTGGCGGAGGGCCTCGTCGTCGGCCCGCCACCGGTCCCGGCGCTGCTCGGCTTCCTCGGGGGTCAGCGCCTGGGCCGCCAGCCGGGCGTAGTCGGCGTCCTGGGGCCCGATCTCCACGTACACGTCGCCCATGACCCGCCCGTCACGGGCAATCGCACTCTGCGGAACCCGGAGATTCCCGTTCGGCAGTCGTATAACAAACATCGCCCGATCACCCTAGATGCCGTAGCGCCGGTTGAAATACAGCATGACCCGCAGTGCGGTCCGCGTGTCCCCGCTCAGCATGTCCACCAGCGCCGGCCGCTGGCTCGACGCGATCGCGGCGAACGCGTCCGCGAAAAACTCTTTGCGTCCCAGGCCACCGGGCTGGCGGTGAAAATCGCTGGCGAAGTGGGGCTGGCATTGATCGTAGAGCATGCGGAACTCTGCTGAGTCAGATTGCCACTTGCCCGGCGGACTATCCAGATCGTCCAGTGCGTGCCCGATCTCATGGCACATCACGTCCGGAGTGGGCGACGGCTGCGAGCCGACGACGATCTTGCGCTCGCCGTAGGCGCCCGCGCACGCATCCCAGGACGCCTGCCCGGAGGGCAGCGCGACGCCCCGCAGCGCGCCCATCTCGTCGAGTTCCGGGACGCCCCCGGGACCGACGAAGATCGCGTCGAGCCCGGCGGCCAGCCGGGACTTGATCCGCTCAGGCAGTTCGGCCAGCCGGTCGATCGCCTCGATCACCTGGGCGGGCGGCGAGGTCGCCGCATCCCACTGCCGCCACAAGATCCGTTCCAGAGTGCCGGTGTGGCGGCGGCCATCCGCGGACGGCGACGCCTCGCGTGCGCGGGCGGAGGTGAAGGGCAGCTTCAGGCGCAGCGCGGCCCGGGCCCCCCGCCAGGAAGGCCGCCCGTCGGCCCCGGACTGCTGCGGGATGCCCGCCGCGGCCTGGGCCAGGTCGGGGGCGGTAAGCGGGTCGTAGGCCCGCACTGGCGAGCTAGCCACCGCCGCTTCCGGCCTGGCTTCATGGGCCACGCTGAACGGGTCCGCCTGGTCGGGTGCCTCGCGGACCCGAGCCTGAGCCTGGCCAGACCGCACCGCGGCCGGGCCGGGCTTCCGGCGGGACGACGCGGACGGCAGCCGGTGGCCGGGCGGCGGGCCGTACCCGCCCGCCGGGCGATCCACGGGCAGCGGGCGGTCTGCGGGCAGCGAGCGGTCGGCGGACGGCGGCAGGCCGGCGGGCAGCGAGCGGTCGGCGGGCAGCGACTGGTCAGCGGACGGTGGCGGGCCGGCGAAGGTCTCATCAGGTACCGGCCATGCCTCCGGTGGGGTGGTCCCCAGGCCTGCGAGTGTTCCGGCGGTCGGGCCCGGGGCTGAGTGGCCGGCCAGGCCCGGCGGGGCCGCGCCGACGGCGGCGGCCTGCTGCTGTTCCCGGCGGTGCCGTCCCTGGGGACCGCTACTGTTGACCGGCCTCGGCCGGCGAGGATGGGCGAAGCGGCGGATGCGGTCGAACAACCGAAGCCGCATGCACTATCTCCTGCTCTCTCGCCCCTGACGGCCAGCGTATGCCGAGATCGCCCGTCGCGTCATCCGATGTAACGCAATGAGGTCCCGCCGCCAAGCCTCGGACGGCGGCCCGGGAACCAGCCGGCGGCCGGGGCCAGCCGGCGCCCCGGGATCGCCGCAATCCATATGGGCAAAGAGGCTAAAAGGCATACAGAGAATCAGAAAGACTACGATTTATTCATTCTCGAGGGCATTGCGGCCGACTGTCAGCATCGGCCGCAGGCGTGCTGGCCTGCACCTCGCGGCCCACCAGCGGAGGCGGGGAAGCCGTGCCCGCACCGGACTTATGCGTTCGTCTGAGCGTTTTTCGAGTTAGATAAGCGTTTTATCGGCGAAAAACTTGACTTATTTCGTCACGTCGCCCGGTTATGCAGGAATAAGCTGCCGCCATGTTCCTGTCCGGTGCCTTGTTTGCCCTCTTCTTGACGGGCTGCTGGCTGTACTGCCTGACGGACGCCATACTCACGCCCGCGCCCGAGGTCCGCGGCCTGTCCAAGCGAACCTGGGTCACCGTCGTCGCGGTCACCTTTATCGGCGGCGCGTTCGCCTGGCTCATCGCGCGGCGGCCGGCCGGCGAGTCAGCCCAGATGCGGCCGTCCCAGCTGCTGCCGTCCCAGATGCTGGCGTCGGTGCCGGATGGCGCGGCAGCGGCCGGCGACGACGAGGACCACCTCGAGGGCGAGCAGTGGACCGCCGCGGACGACGCCGCGGCGCGGCACCCGGCCGGGCGGGCCAGGTCCGACCAGCAGGTGCCCAAGGGGCCGGACGACGACCAGGAGTTCCTGCGCGAGCTTGACCGCACCATCCGCGGCAACCCGCCGGTCAGCTTAGGCGCGGTCGCCGGGTTCAGCTGACGCCGGCGTAGGAGTGCAGGCCGGCGATGAACACCTGCACGACCAGGATGTTGAACATCAGGCTGGTGAAGCCGAGTAGCTGGATGTAGTGCGCGCGCCGGCCGCGCCAGCCGGCGGTGGCCCGGGCGTGCAGGAACGCCGCGTACAGCACCCAGGTGATGAAGGCCCAGGTCTCGACCGGGTCCCACCCCCAGTAGCGGCCCCAGGCCTGGTCGGCCCAGATCGCGCCGGCGATGACGCCGAACGTCCAGACCGGGAAGCCGAACACGATGGTCCGGTAGGTGAGCCGGTCAAGCTGCTCGATGGTGGGCAGCCGGCGCACGAGCGCGTTGTCCGGCCGGGCCCGGCCCGCCGCCACCTTCCTGGTGTACCGGTCCACGGCCAGGTAGACGCCGCCGAGCACGGCGGCCACGAAGAAGATGCCGGTGGCCAGGGTCATCGCGGTGACGTGGATGGACAGCCAGTAGGACTGCAGGGCGGGGACCAGCTGGCCGGCCGCGGTGTAGATCAGGGTCTCGGTCAGGCCCAGCGTGATCACCACGGCGCCCAGCACGAACACGCCCAGCGCCCAGGCCCGGTAGCGGACCATGACGAACAGGAAGAACAGGGCGGCTACGCAGGTCAGCGCCGTGACGAACTCGTACATGTTGCCCCAGGGGGCGCGGTGCACGGCCAGTCCCCTGGTCACCACGGCGCCGGTGTGGGCCAGCACGCCGGCCACGCTGAGGGCCATGGCCACCCGCACCCAGGGGCCGGCCTGGCCGATGGCGCGCAGCGCCGGGACCTGCAGTTCGGGCATCGAGTCGGGCCCTGAGCCGGACACTGGGGCCGGCCGCCCCGTGCTGGCTGCCGGGCCGGCTGCCGGGCGGGCTGGCCGGCGCGCCGCCGTCGCCGGGCACCGGGCCGCCGTCGGCGGCGCCATCGGCGGCGATCGCGCCGGGCGCGCCGGGCGCGCCTACCGCGGCCAGGGCGGCAGCCGGTTCCTGGTCCTGGACCCGGGCGGCGGCACCGGCCCGGCGCGGCCGCCCGTAGGCGAAGTCGCCAGCGAACGCGACCACCGCGAGGGAGTAGATGATCAGCGCCGCGATCAGGAAGTCGTTGCTGACGTGACCCAGGGTCAGGTTGACGGGCACGGCCCTCACTCTCCCTCGTGCCGGATGGCTTGGTCGTGCGCGGATGGAGCGGATGGAGCGGATGGAACGGCCTGGTCGTGCGCGGACCTCAGCTCGGCGGCCAGGGACGCGAACTCGGCCTCGAAACCGCCGCTGGCGTCGGTGCGGGCCAGGCCGCCGACCTGCACGGTACTGCCGGTCCCGCGGGCCCGGGCGCGGACGAACACCCGCCTGCGCCGGATCATGAACGACAGCAGCAGGCCGCCCAGGGCGGCCATGCCGCAGATCAGGGCGGGCAGCTGGCCGGGGTCGTGGGTGATGGCCAGGCTCACCCACTGCTGGTAGCCGGTGAACGTGATCGTGCCCTGGCCACCGGGCAGCTTGAGCGACTGGCCGGGGGCCAGCACCTGCGGGTCGGCGGTCAGCCGCTGCATGCCGGTGGTGTCCATCTGGTACACCGACTGGGGCACGCCGCTGTTCAGGCCCAGATTCCCGGCGTAGGCGATCAGGCTCACCACCGGGTTGTCGGCGGCCGGGAACACCGACTCGAGCACCCCGCCGACCTCGACGGCGGTCGGCACGAAGATGCCGCTGAAGCCGAGCTGCTGCGGCTTCGCGTCGGACACCTTGACCACGCCCTCGGACAGGAAGTTGCCCGAGGCGCCGGAGATGAACGGGGTGGCCTGGTCGTAGACCACCTGGCCGCGGGCGTCGGTGACCTTGAACACCGGGGCGTAGCCGTGCCCGATCAGGTAGACCTTGGCCCCGTCCACCGACAGCGGCTGGTTGACCTCCAGGTGGTCGGTGCGTACCGGCCCGCCCGGGCTCGCGGTGTAGCTGACCTGGGCGTCGAACGCGGAGGGCTGCCCGCGCTGGGCCCCGGAGGCGATGTAGCTGGCGTTGAACTGGTCCAGGGTGATGCTGAACGGGGGCAGGTCGTGGCTGGTCACGAAGCGGCCGGGGTAGAACTCGTCCAGGCCGACGGGGGTGTCGGCGAAGCCCTGGCCCTGGATCAGCAGCCGGTCGGCCTTGTAGCCGAACAGCCCGCCCAGCGCCACCGACACCAGCACGCCCAGCAGGGCCAGGTGGAACAGCAGGTTGCCTGCCTCGCGCAGGTAGCCCTTCTCGGCCGAGACCCAGTTCCCGTCAGTGCTGGCCTCGGATGGACCGTCCGCCTCGGCCCTGCGCAGCCGGAAGCCGTGGCCGGCCAGCACCTTAGCCGCCACCTCGGCCGCCTGGCCGGGGGGCAGCACGCTGGGGTACTCCGCCGAGCGGGGCAGCCGGGTCAGGTACCGCGGCGCGCGCGGCGGCAGGGTGCGGGCCGAGCCGGCCAGCCGGAACGTCCGCGGCACCACGCAGCCGACCAGCGAGGCGAACAGCAGCAGGTAGATGGCGGCGAACCAGGGCGCGCCGAACACGTTGAAGGCGCCCAGGTGGTTCAGCAACGGCGCCAGGGCCGGGTGCGAGGTGAAGTACTGCGCCACGCCGGCCGGGTTGGTGCCTTCCTGGGGCAGCATCGACCCGGGCACGCTGCCCAGGGCCAGCAGGAACAGCAGGATCAGCGCGATCCGCATCGAGGTGAGCTGCCGCCAGGCCCAGCGGGCCCAGTCGGCCAGCCCGAAGTCGGCGCTCGCGGGCCGCCCGGTCCCCTGCTCGTCCGGGTCGGCCAGCGGATCGGCCAGCTGATCACTCTGCGGGTCGGCCAGCGGATCAGCCTGTGTATCAGTCTGGGGCGCGCGCACGTCCGCCATCAGGCGGCCTGCCCGGTGACCTTGGTCAGCATGGCGGTCAGCTCGCCCATCGTGGTCGGGCCGAACACGGCCCCGGCAATGTGCCCGGTCCGGTCGATCACCAGCGTGGTGGGAGTCCCGGCGATCGGCACCACCGCCGTGAAGTCCAGCGTTATCACCGAACCAGCATCGCTCACGCTGGGATAAGTTATGCCGAAGTTGCGGGTAAAAGCCTCGGCACTGGCGGTGGTGTCCCTGACATCCACGCCGAGGAAGTGAACGCCGGCCGATTTGTACTGCTCGGCGGCGACGGCCAGTGTCGGCGCCTCCGCGCGGCACGGCCCGCACCAGGAGCCCCAGAAGTTGAGCACGACCACCTGGCCCCGGTACGCGGCGAAGTTCAGCTTGGCTCCGGTCAGCGTGGTCGCGGTGAAGTCCGGGGCCAGCGGCTGGTGCCCGGCCGTGTACAGCACGGCGCTGGCGTTGCCGTCGACGTCGGTCACGTCCCGGTGCCCGCTGCCCGTCCACCCGGCCACCAGCACGACGACCAGTGCCGCGGCGGCGAGCACGGCCGCCCCCAAGACGACCAGACGGCGCTTGGTCTTGAACACGGCGGGATCCTTGGAACTCCTACAGGGGGTAGTACTGACCTATTGTGCCGCATCGCCGTGGATGACCTGACGCCGGGCCGGCACGGTGTAGGCCACGCCGGCCAGCCGGTCGCCGGAGTAGGTGAAGCTGGTCACGCTGCCCAGCGCGCACTCCCGCATGGCCGGGTTATGCCACAGCCGCTTGCCTTCGGCCTTGCGCCTGGTGACCCAGATGGGCAGCTGGTGGGTGACGCACACCGCCTCCCGGCCGGCCGCCGCCTCCCGCGCGGTCTCCATCACGGCCAGCATCCGCGCCGCGACGTCGTGATAGGGCTCGCCCCACGACGGCCGGAACGGGTTGACCAGGAACGGCCAGTGGCCGGGACGGCGCAGCGCCCCGTCGCCCACGCCGAACTTCAGGCCCTCGAAGTGGTTCCACGACTCGACCAGCCGGTCGTCGGCGATGATCGGCAGGCCGAGCCGCTCGGCCACCGGGCGGGCGGTTTCGGCGGCCCGCTCCAGCGGGGAGCAGTACAGGGCCACCACGGCCCGTTCGGCGAAATAATCGGCGGCCGCCGCCGCCATCGCCCGCCCGTTCGCTGACAGATGGTAGCCGGGCAGGCGCCCGTAGATAATGCCGTGCGGGTTGTCCACCTCACCGTGGCGCAGCAGGTGGACGACGGTTGTGTCGGACATAGCCCGGCCAGCATACCTATAGCGCGGCCGCGGCGGCCCGGGCGGCGGCGGGCAGGGCGGCGGCGATGCGCGAGATGGCCGCGTCGTCGTGCGCGGCCGAGACGAACCAGGCCTCGTACGGCGACGGCGGCAGGTACACGCCGCCGTCCAGCATGGCACCGAAGAACGCTGCGTACGCGGCGGGCGCCTGGTCCCGGGCGTCGGCGAATGAGCGCACCGGCGCCGAACGGCCCAGGAACACCGAGAACAGGCTGCCCGCCTCGGACAGCCAGAACGGCACCCCGGCCTCGGTCAGCGCCTCGGCGGCCAGCTTGGCCACGGCCGCCGCGGCGGCATCCACCGCCGCGTACACCTCCGCCGTGCAGGCCCGCAGGGTGGCCAGCCCGGCCGCCACCGCGAGCGGGTTACCCGACAGCGTGCCCGCCTGGTAGACCGGCCCGGCCGGGGCCAGCCGGGACATGATCTCGGCCCGCCCGCCGAACGCCGCGGCGGGCAGCCCGCCGCCCATCACCTTGCCGAACGTGACCAGGTCCCCGGCCACGCCGTCGACCCCGTACCAGCCGGACGCGGTGACCCGGAAGCCGGTCAGCACCTCGTCCATGATCAGCAGCGCCCCGGCCTCCCGGCAGGCGGCCGCCAGCTGGGCGTTGAACCCGGGCGCGGGCGGCACCACGCCCATGTTGGCCGGGCAGGCCTCGGTGATCACGCAGGCGATCTGCTCGCCGCGGGCGGCGAACGCCGCGGCCAGGGCGCCGGGGTCGTTGTAGGGCAGGACCAGGGTGTCGCCGGCCGCCGCGCCGGTCACGCCGGGCGAGTCGGGCAGCCCGAACGTGGCCACGCCCGAGCCGGCCGCGGCCAGCAGCGCGTCGACGTGCCCGTGGTAGCAGCCGGAGAACTTGACCACCAGCGGCCGGCCGGTGAACCCGCGGGCCAGCCGGACCGCGGACATGGTGGCCTCGGTGCCCGAGTTGACCAGCCGGACCTGCTCAACCGGGGCGCGGGCCACGAGCTCCTCGGCCAGCGCCACCTCGCCCGGCGTGGCGGTGCCGAACGACGTGCCCTGGGTCACGGCGGCGGACACCGCGGCCACCACCGGCGGGAACGCGTGCCCCAGGATCATCGGCCCCCACGAGCAGACCAGGTCCACGTACTCGCGGCCGTCCGCGTCGGTCAGGTAGGGCCCCGCGCCCTGGACCATGAACCGCGGCACGCCGCCGACCGCGCCGAACGCCCGGACCGGCGAGTTCACCCCGCCCGGGGTCACCTGCTGGGCCCGGGCGAACAGCGACTCGCTCCGCGTCACGGTGCCTCTAAACACAGGGCCTCGCAGGCGTCGACCAGGTACTCGAGCAGCCGCAGCGCGTCGGGCAGGGCGTGCTCCCGCGGCGAGCGCAGCCAGCGGGCGGTCAGCCCCGGCCCGCACGCCGACGGCGGGGCCAGCACGTAGCTGTCCCGGCAGTGCCAGCGCAGGCCGGGCGTGACGCTCGCCGGCTCGCTGTCCAGGCCGCAGGACCACCATTCGTCCTCGTCGGCGGGCGAGCCCCTGGTCACCACGAAGAACAGCATCCGGTCCTGGCCCAGGGCGGCCACCGGGCCGACCGCGGCGCGGGCCGCCTCCAGCCGGGCCAGCGCGGTCGCGCCGGCCTCCGCGGGCACGTCGAGCACATCAAAAACCCGGCCGGTGACGAGTATGACGCTCGCCTCGGGCCGGGTTTCCCACCACGTCGCGATGATGCTGGTGTCTACGGTGGCCTGCATCTGCCAGGTGGGCGAGGCCGGGTGCGCGCCCGGCGCCGGGCAGCCCACCCGGTCGCAGGAGCAGGCCCGGCCGGCATCGGCCGACCCGCGGCTGGTGCGGTAGGGGTGCGCGCCCAGGCACACCGGCCAGCCCAGGGACGCATACTGCGCCGCCACGATCCCGAGCGGCAGCTGACGCTCCGCCGCCCGGCCGCGGCTCCGTCCGTTACGGCGCCGCGCTACTTCGACCATCGGAGGCCTTCCCTGGTTGTGTGCCGATTACGTGTTGTAGGACTTAAACCACGTTCCGTTCGGACCATTAAACTACGCAGGCAGGCCGGTACGGTTACGTTTTGCACACATGTTGCCCGCGAATTTACCGTTGCAGCCAGCGCGCCACCTCAGCCGCCCAGTAGGTGAAGATGATGCCGGCGCCCGCCCGGCGGATGCCGGTCAGGGTCTCCCTGATGGCCCGGTCCCGGTCCAGCCAGCCGCAGGCGGCCGCCGCCTCGACCATGGCGAACTCGCCGCTGACCTGGTAGGCCGCCACCGGTACCGGCACGGATTCGGCCACCCGCCTGATCACGTCCAGGTAGGCCAGGGCCGGCTTGACCAGGACCAGGTCGGCGCCCTCGGCCACGTCAAGCGCGGCCTCGCGCAGCGCCTCGGCCGCGTTGGCCGGGTCCTGCTGGTGGCTGGCCCGGTCGCCGAACTTCGGCGCGCCCTCGGCGGCCTCGCGGAACGGCCCGTAGAAGGCCGAGGCGTACTTGACCGCGTAGGCGCAGATGCCGGTCTCGCCGTGCCCGGCCGCGTCCAGCGCGGCGCGGATCGCGGCCACCTGGCCGTCCATCATGCCGCTCGGCGCGACCAGGTGCGCGCCCGCTTCGGCCTGGGCCACCGCCACGCAGGCGTAACGGTCCAGGGTGGCATCGTTGGCCACGTCACCTTCGGCGCTGAGCAGCCCGCAGTGCCCGTGGTCGGTGTACTCGCACAGGCACAGGTCGGCCAGGATGACGCAGGCGTCGCCGACCTCGGCCCGCAGGTCGGCCAGCGCGACCTGGGAGATGCCGGCCGGGTCATCGGCCGCCGAGCCGCGCCCGTCCTTGGCCGCGGGCACGCCGAACACGATCAGCCCGCCGACGCCCGCGGCGGCCGCCTCGGCGGCCGCCTTGCGCAGGCTGTCCCTGGTGTGCTGGACCACGCCGGGCATCGAGGAGATGGGCTGCGGCTCGTCCAGGCCTTCCTTGATGAACACGGGCAGCACCAGGTCGCTGGGGTCCAGCGAGGTCTCGGCCACCAGCCGCCGCAGGGCCGGCGTGCGGCGCAGCCGCCGCGGCCGGACCACGGGGTATCCAGCGTTCATGCTGCCTCTCTCGCGTCGGCTAAGCGCAGTGTCTGTAAACGCAGTGTCTGTAAGCGCAGTGTCTGTAAGCGCAGGCGGCGCCGGGCGCCGCGGCGGCGCTCGGAGGGCTTGCGGAGGGGTTCTCCTGCTTGTTCGGCCGCGGCCCGCAGGTCCGCGCCGTAGGTGGCCATCGCGTCGACCAGGGCGGCCAGCGACGGCTGGGGGGCCATGACGTCCACCCGCAGGCCGAACTCGGCCGCGGTCTTGGCCGTCTGCGGGCCGATGACGCCGATCACGGTGACCGCGTGCGGCTTGCCCGCGATGCCGACCAGGTTCCTGACCGTGGACGACGAGGTGAACAGCACGGCGTCGAAGCCGCCGCCCTTGATCGCCTCGCGGACCGGGGCGGGCGGCGGGGCCGCGCGCACCGTCCGGTAGGCGGTGACGTCCTCGGCCTCCCAGCCCAGGTCGATCAGCCGGGCCAGCAGCGTCTCGGTGGCGATGTCGGCCCGCGGCAGCAGCACCCGGTTGATCGGGTCGAGCAGGTCGTCATAGGGCGGCCAGGCCGCGGCCAGGCCCTCCGCCGACTGGTCGGTGTCCGGCACCAGGTCGGGCCGGATGCCGAAGTCCAGCAGCGCGGCCGAGGTCGCGTCGCCCACCGCCGCCACCTTGACCCCGGCGAAGGCCCGGGCGTCCAGGCCGTACTCCTCGAACCGCTCCCGCACCGCGCGGACCGCGTTGACCGAGGTGAACGCGACCCACTGGTACCGGCCGGTGACCAGGCCCTTGACCGCCCGCTCCATCTGCTGCGGGGTGCGCGGCGGCTCGACCGCGATGGTCGGGACCTCCTCGGGCACCGCGCCGTACTCGCGCAGCCGCTGGGACACCACGGCGGCCTGCTCCTTGGTCCGCGGCACCAGCACCCGCCAGCCGAACAGCGGCTTGGTCTCGAACCAGGACAGCTGGCTCCGCGCCGCCGCCGCGTCGCCGACCACGGCGATGGCCGGGCCCCGGGTGTTGGCCAGGGAGATGCCGGCCGCCTTGAGGTCGGGCCCGATCCGGCCCAGCGTGGTGACCACGGTCTGCTGGGCGCTGGTGGTGCCGTCCCAGGTGATGGCGAACGGGGTGGCTTCCGGCCAGCCCGCCGCGACCAGCATCTTGCCCAGTTCGGCCGGGGCCGCGTCGGCGCCGAGCACGACCAGCGTGGCCGGGCTGTAGGCCACCCGGCTGATGTCGGCGGCGTGCACCACGCGCAGCTCGGCGTTCGGCTCGCTGGCCAGCGGGATGCCCGCGTAGGCGGGCACCGCGGTGACCAGCGGCACGCCGGGGACGATCTCGAACCTGACGCCGGACTGGGCGCACTCGGTGGCCTCGGCGGTCCCGCCGCCCAGCAGCGGGTCCCCGCCGAACAGCCGGACGGCCAGCTCGCCGTCCTGCGCGGCCTGCACGAGCAGCGCGGCGGTGCCGGCCGGGTCGGCGGGCTCGGCCAGCCGGGCCCCGGAGTTCATGTGGCGGCGGGCCAGCTCGGCGTGGGCGGCATCGGCCACCACCAGGCCGGCCTGGCCGAGCAGTTCGGCGGCGCGCAGCGTCAGCAGGCTCTCGTCACCCGGGCCGGCGCCGACCAGGGCGACCCAGCCCGCGCGCGGTGGCGGCTCGGTCTGGCTCACTGGCTGGCCTGAGTCCTGGATAACGCTCACTGCGCATCATCCCCGCTGCTAGTCGGTGCCTGCGGCACGCTGATGAGATCGGAGGCCCCCAAGCTGAGCAGCTCGGCCGCGAGGTCCCGGCCCAGCGCGCTGGCGCCGGCCAGGGCCGCGGTGCCGTGGGCGCGCAGCGCGCGGGCGCCGTCGGCGCTCAGCGCGGCGGCCTGCATCCGCAGCTGGCCGCGGCCGGCCGCGTAGGCGCCGACCGGCGCGCTGCAGCCGGCCTGCAGAGTCTCGAGCAGGCTCCGTTCGGCCACCGCGGCGGCCATGCTGGCCTCGTCGCTGATCGTGGCCAGCAGCGCGATCAGCTCGTGGTCGCCGTCGCGGCACTCGACGGCCAGGGCGCCCTGGCCGGGGGCGGGCAGCATCTCGTCCGGCTCGAAGACCTGGGTGACCGCGGCCAGGTGGCCGATCCGGGCCAGGCCGGCGTAGGCCAGCACCACCGCGTCCAGCTCGCCGTCGGATACCTTGGCCAGCCGGGTGCCCGCGTTCCCGCGGATGGGCACGCAGCGCAGGTCGGCACGCAGCCCGAGCAGCTGCGCGGCCCGGCGCGCCGATCCGGTGCCGATGCGCGCTCCGGCGGGCAGGTCGGCCAGCTTGGCGCCGTCCCGCGCGATCAGCGCGTCTCTGGGGTCGTCCCGGACCGGGACCGCGGCCAGCCGCAGGCCCGCGGCGGGCCCGGCGGGCAGGTCCTTGGCCGAGTGGACGGCCAGGTCGGCCTGGCCGGCGCACACGGCCTCGCGCAGCGCGCTGACGAAGATGCCGGTGCCGCCGATCTGGGTGATCTGGCCCTGGTTCACGTCGCCCAGCGTGGTCACGCCGACGATCTCGACCAGGCGGCCGGTCCGCTTGGTGATCAGGTCGGCGACCCCGCTGGACTGCACGATGGCCATCGGGCTCCGGCGGCTGCCGAGCCGTAGCGTCCGCTGCTTCACCGCTGCACCTCCTCGCCCGCTCGCGTCGGTTGCTGATCGCCGTGCGCTTCCTGCTCCGGGGCGGCACGGGTGACCGCCTCGACCGCGCGCGGGTCAAGATCGAACAGAACTCGCAGCGCCGCGGCGTATTCCTCGCCCCCCGGCGAACCAGCGAGTTCCTTGACCCGTACCGTCGGCGCGTGCAATAGCTTGTCTACCACCCGGCGCACCGTGGCGGCTATTTCATCTAGCGCATGACCGCTCAGACCGTCTCCGCTGAGCCTGCTGGCCAGCCGGGTCAGCTCGGCGTCCACCACGGTGGCCGCCATGGCCCGCAGCGCGACCACGGTCGGGGCGACCCGGGCGGCGTCGACCGCGGACCGGTAGGCGGCCAGTTCGGCCTCGCAGATGGCCAGCACGGCGGCCAGGTCGGCGTCCCGGGCCGCGGTGGCGTGCCCGCCCAGCTGGTCAAGACCGATCACGGTCACGCCCGGCAGGCCGGCGACTTCCGGCTCGACGTCCCGCGGCAGGGCCAGGTCGACCAGGATCAGCGGCCGGTCCCGGCCGGCGGTGGCCGCGGCGACCTGGGCGCGGGTGATGACGTGGCCGGCCGCGCCGGTGCAGGACACCACGATGTCGGCCGCGGCCAGGGCGGCGGCCAGGCCGGCCAGGTCGGTCACGTCGGTCACCTCGGCGCCGACGTGAGCGGCGAGCCGTTCGGCGTGAGTGCGGGTCCGGTTGGCCACGGCGATGCGGGCCGCGCCGGCCCGGCGGGCCGTGGCGGCGGCCAGTGCGCTCATCGAGCCCGCGCCGACCACGAGCACGTCACGCCCGGCTAGCTGGTGGTCTGTGGCGGCGGCCTCGGGGGCGGCGGCCTCGCCGGCCAGGCTGGCCGCGGCGAGCCCGAGGGCCACGCTGACCAGGCTCTGGCCGGCCTGGTCGATGCCGGTCTCGGCCCGGGCCCGCTTGCCGGCCCGCAGCGCGACCCGGCCCAGGTCGCCCAGGACCCGGCCCACCGTGCCGTGCTCCTCGCCCAGCTTGAGCGCGGCCCGGACCTGGCCCAGGATCTGGCCCTCGCCGACCACCATGGAATCCAGGCCGCAGGCCACCGCGAGCAGGTGGCTGACCGCCCGCTCCTCGTAGTGCACGTACAGGTGCGGGGTCAGCTCCCGGGCCGGCACCCCGCAGTGCCTGGCGAGCAGCTCGCAGACGGCGGTCACGCCGGCGTGGAACCGGTCCACCTCGGCGTAGACCTCGACCCGGTGGCAGGTCGAGACGATGAACGTCTCGGCCACGGACTCGGCGAGAGTGACGTCGCGCAGCAGCTTGACCAGCGTGTCCCCGCTGACCGCGGCCTGCTCCAGGATCGCCACCGGCGCGCTGGAGTGGCTGAGGCCGACCACCAGCACGCTCACCAGCCCACGCCCCTAGGCCTGCGCCGCGAGTTGCGCGCCGGCGAGTTCGCCGCCCGGCCGGGCCGCCGACCTGCGCTGCGCGTGGAAGGCCAGGATCTGCAGCTCGATGGACAGGTCGACCTTCCGCACGTCCACCCCGTCCGGGACGGTGAGCACCACCGGCGCGAAGTTCAAGATGCTGGTCACGCCGGCCGACACCAGCCGGTCGCAGACCACCTGCGCGGAGGAGGCCGGGGCGGCGATCACGCCGATGGCCACCTTGTGCCTGGTCACCAGGGCCTCGAGCTCGTCCACGTGACGGACGGTCAGCCGCGCGATCTTGCTGCCCACGATGGCAGGGTCGCTGTCCAGCATGGCCGCGATGGTGAAGCCGCGGGAGACGAAGCCGCCGTAGTTGGCCAGCGCCCGGCCCAGGTTGCCCGCGCCGACGATGACCACCGGCCAGTCCTGGGTCAGGCCCAGGGTCCTGGACACCTGGTAGACGAGGTAGTCGATGTCGTAGCCGACTCCCCGGATTCCGTAGGATCCCAGGTGGGACAGGTCCTTGCGCAGCTTGGCCGAGTTGACGCCCGCGGCCGCGGCGAGTTCCTCGCTGGCCACCGTGCTGATGCC
Source organism: uncultured Actinomycetes bacterium (assembly GCA_963767565.1). Taxonomy (GTDB): domain Bacteria; phylum Actinomycetota; class Actinomycetes; order Streptosporangiales; family Streptosporangiaceae; genus Palsa-504. The sequence goes on from CAVYEG010000004.1 coordinate 152,421, forward strand.
CCGCTCGGCCAGGCCGTACAGGGCCCGCAGGTACACCGGGAGCCGCGCGACGGTAGCCTCGGGTATCCCGGCGGCCTGGCCGTTGATCTCCGGCGGCATCGCGTTCGTCTGCATCGCGGCACTGCTCCCTGAGTTTTCGGGGCTCCCCTGAGCTTTCGGGCTCCTGGGGTCGGCTCCGAGGTACCGGCTCGGGCTCCTGGGAATGGCGGGGGCGTAGCAGCCTGCCTCAGCCGGCGTCATTCCACGGTATGCCCCCCTCCAAGGTACGCCTTTGTGCATGGCTTCACAAAGTCGCCGGTCGGGGCCCCCGGGTTCAGCAGGGCCGGCCCAGCGCGGCCCGCAGCCGGTCCTCGCTCACCCGCCAGAAGTCGATCTGCACCCCGTCGACCAGGGTCACCGGGATCTTGTCCCAGTACTCCCGCAGGTCATCGGGCGAGGCGGTGATGTCGCGCTCGTCCCAGCCCTCGCCCAGCTCGCCGGCCACCCGCTCGATCGCTTCCCGGGCGTCGTCGCACAGGTGGCAGCCCGGGCGGCTCAGCAGCGTGATCCGGTGCGGGCCGTTCGGCATGTTCGCGCTCACCTTCTAGCTCCCGCCGTAACGGCGGTCGGCCGGCCGCAGCCCGCGGTCCGGCCGCGGCGGCAGCGGCTCCAGCGCCTGCGGCCGTTGCGGCGCGGGGGCGGTCCGAGTGGGACCGGTCGGCGGCGCGGGGGCGGTGGGCGTGGGACCGGCCTGCATGGGGGCGGCCTGCTGCGGGCTGGGCAGCGGGGCGACCTTGGCCCACTTCAGCCGCAGTTCGATGACGTTGGTGGCCAGCACGCAGGCCCGCCGTTCGGCCACGAAGCGCTGCATGTAGGGCTGGTTCTCATGGCGGTCGAAGGCGGCCCGGTCGGCGTAGATCTCGTAGAAGATCCGCTGCAGGGGCGCGTTGGGCACCAGGTGGATGACGTACACCAGGGTGCCTGGCTCACCGGTCCTGACCTCCTCGGCAGCCTGCTCGGCCAGCCGGTCGAAGTCGGCGGTCCGGTCCTCGAGCAGGGTGAAGATCAGGATCCGGCCGTACGGCCGGCCCGGCGCGGCGCCCGGCGCTCCGGCCGGAGCAGCGTCCGGCCCGAAGCCGATCCCCTCGGCCTCGACCGCGGCCGCCGCGGCGGCGGCTGCGGCGCCGGCGGTGACGGTGGCGGTGGCTGGGCCTGGCGGCGGGGTGAACGCCCGGTCGGCGGTTTCCGGCGGGTACCAGTCCGGCGGCGGAACCGGGGCCGGACCCGGAGCCCACGGTGCCCGCGGATCACGGAGGTCACGGAGGTCACGCGGATCACGGAGTCCGCCGTCCGGGCTGCCGTTCATGGCCTTGCGCCCGTCGTACTCGTCCGCCGGCCGGCGCCCGCCGTCCCGGCGGCTGTCCAGGCCGCGATCCATCCGGCCGCGATCCATCCGGGTACGGTCGATCCGGCCGCGGTCGACCCGCGGTCGACCCGGCCGCGGTCGATCCGGCCGCGGGCCGGGCGGGCGGCGATCCTGGTCGTCCCGAGCCACACCAGCGCCGCCGCCGTCAGGGTCAGCAGCGGGTACAGCGACCGGTCCGGCAGCGACAGGCGCAGCGCGGCGGTGAGCCCGACGGCCACGCCGACCAGGGCCAGGCCGAGCAGCGTGCGGCCGCGCGGCCGGCTGTCCCTGGCCCGGACGGCCAGGCCCAGGCTGACCAGGGTGACGACGATCGTCACCGCCTGAACCCAGTCCAGCAGGTAGTGCGCGACCATGTCGTCGTGCGTGCCCGGCAGCGGCCAGGCCCTGCTGAACGGCGGCCCGGTCAGCGGATCGGTGGCCAGGATCACGCCGCCCACCACGGTCAGCGCGCCGGCGCCCAGCCGGGCGCCGAACCTGGCCGCGTCGCTGGGCCAGGTCAGCTCAGCCAGGCCCCAGGCCAGCCCCAGCGGCGCGAGCAGCAGCGCGCACAGCTGAACGGCCCGGAACGTCGCGGGCCCGAAGCCGCTTTCGAAGCCCAGGCTCTGCGCGGCCAGCGCCACGGTCAGGGCCAGCGCCGCGATGGCCAGGCCGGCGAAGGCGGGCGCGGGCTGGCGCACGCACCGTCCGGCGAGCATGCCGGTAGCCACGGCCGCGACCAGCACGCCCGCGAAGCCGATCAGGACCGGAACAGACATCAGCCCCTACGCTGCCCGATGCCCGGCCGCGCCGGGAACCATGAGCTGAAGCCGGTTACTTCTTGTTCCGGCGCTGAATGCGCGTCTTCTTCAGCAGCTTGCGGTGCTTCTTCTTGGCCATGCGCTTACGGCGCTTCTTGATGACAGAGCCCACGGAACCACCCTTCTAGGCATTGCGGATGACGGGCACGCCAACACGCTCGCCCGGTCAGGGCGGCTGGACACACACCCAGTGCTAGAGACTACCCCCGATGCGGCGCGGTCGTGCGCCTGATGAGGCCATGCCATGCCTGCACCCCATCTGACCCGGATCCCGCGGCGCGGGCATCCGGCCTGGGCAAACCCCCCCATGACCCGGGCGGTACGCCCCGGGCCATCGTTAACTCATCCGGTACCGACGAAGGCAGCTCTCAGGTACTGATTGACTGCCTGCTCGGGGACGCGGAATGAGCGTCCGACGCGTATGGCCTCCAGCTCGCCGGAGTGCACCAAGCGATACACGGTCATCTTTGACACGCGCATGATCAAGGCCACTTCGGCAACGGTTAGAAATCGTACGTCGCTTAGGGGGGTTTCTCCTGCCATGCAGTTGCCTCTTCCGCACGAAGCCGAGCACTTGACGGGATTCAGAGCGCACCAGTCACGTACGTCTCCAGGGTAAGTCCCGTACAGAAAAGAGCAAGCCCGCCCATAGCCTCATTGTTGTTACCGTTCGGCTGCAATCGCCCAACGCGACTCAACGCGCAATCCTGGTTACCGGCGCTGAGCTGCGCCGTCCCGCTGGCGGTCCTTTGTCGCCGAACAGTTCACATGGGCCGGACGCGGAACGTCATTCGGCGAAAACTGGTCACCGGACCGGGACCTCTTGGCGCCGCCACGCCATTTTTGGATCATCAAGCCGGCGGGAGCAGTCCGTGCCAGGCAAAAGTGGCCCGGCAGGTGTTCATGATCGAAGAGTCGATCGGGTCGCCCGGATCCAAACCCGAAGCGACCGGAATAAAGTCCGCAGGCTGGCCGTCGGTCATCACCGAGGGGGGGTCCTCCCCCGTCCGGGCGGCCGCCAGGGCGCGCCAGGCCGCGGGGATGGACCGGGCCGGATCGACCGGCTGGCCCGCAGCCACGGCCAGCAGGTGGGTCCAGGTGCGCGGCACCACCTGGACCAGCTCGTACCCGCCGCCGCCGGTCAGCAGCCAGCGGCCGCCGGCCGTCTCGTGGGCCAGGTCGTGGATCATGACCGCGGTGCGCCGTTGCGCGTCCACGGACAGGCCCAGGTGGGCCAGCGGGTCGAGCCGGTGGCTGTCGCAGCCGTGCTGGCTGACCAGCACCTCCGGCCCGAACGCCCGCAGCAGCGGCGGCACCACCGCGTCGAAGGCCCGCAGCCAGCCCGCGTCGCCGGTGCCGGCCGGCAGGGCCACGTTGACCGCGTACCCGCGGCCGTCCCCGCTGCCGATCTCCGAGGCCAGCCCGGTGCCGGGGAACAGGGTGGCCGGATGCTCGTGCAGGCTGATGGTGAGCACCCGCGGGTCGTGGTAGAACGCCGCCTGCACCCCGTCGCCGTGGTGCACGTCCACGTCCACGTAGGCGATCCGCTGCGCGCCCTGGGCCAGCATCCAGCTGATCGCGATGGCCGGGTCGTTGTAGATGCAGAACCCGCTGGCCGAACGGCGCATGGCGTGATGCAGGCCGCCCGCGATGTTGACCGCGTGCGGGGCCTGGCCCCGCCAGACCGCCCGGGCCGCGGCCAGCGTGGCCCCGGCGACCAGCACCGAGGCCTCGTGCATGGCCGGGAACACCGGGTCGTCCATGGTGCCGAGGCCGTACCGGAGGTTGGGCCGCAGGTCCTGGCCGGCCTGGCGGACCGCGTCGATGTAGGCCGGGTCGTGCACCAGCTCGAGCTCGTCCTGGCTGGCCGGGTCAGGGACCTGCAGCGTCACCGAGGGCAGGGACAGCACGCCGAGCTCGCGGGCCAGCGCCATGGTCAGCTCGACTCGCACCGGCGCCAGCGGGTGGCTGGGCCCGAAGTCGTAGCCGGTCAGCCGGTCATCCCAGGCCAGCGCCAGCGAGCCCGCCATTATGCTTCCCGGCCCGGGGGCAGCCCTGGATCGGCGCCGAGCTCGCGGCCTCGATCCCGGGCCGCCTCGATGGCGGCCAGGAACGCGGCCCGCACCCCGTGCCGTTCCAGCTCCCTGATGGCCGAGATCGTCGTCCCGCCGGGCGAGGTCACGGCCTCGCGCAGGATGACCGGGTGCTCCCCGGTTTCCCGGAGCATGGTGGCCGCGCCGTAGACCGCCTGGATCACCATCTCCAGCGCGGTGCCGCGCGCCATGCCGAGCAGGATCCCGGCGTCCACCATGGACTCGACCAGGTAGTACACGTAGGCCGGGCCGCTGCCGGACAGCGCGGTGGCCGCGTCCTGCTGCGACTCGGGGATGCGGAGCACCTCGCCCACCGGGCGGAGCAGTTCCTCGGCCCGGCGCAGGTGCTCCTCGCCGGCGTGCGCGCCGGCCGAGATCACGCTCATGGCCCGGTCCACCAGGACCGGCGTGTTCGACATGACCCGGACCACGGGTACCTCGCCGGGCAGCCGCCGCTCGATGAACGACGTGGTGATGCCGGCCGCGACCGAGACCACGAGCCGCCCGGGCGGCAGTCCGGGCGCGATCTCGGCCAGCAGCTTGCCCATGTCCTGCGGCTTGACCCCCAGGACCAGGGTGTCGGCCAGCTTGGCCGCGGCCGGGGCGTCCGTCACCTGCACGCCGTAGCCGGAGCGGATCTCGGTGGCCCGCTCCTCCCGGCGGACCGCGGCCACCACCGCCGAAGGCGCCCAGCCCGCGCGCAGCAGCCCGGACAGCAGCGCCTCGCCCATCTTGCCGGTGCCGAGAATCGCGATCATGAGGTGTACTCCTACTTCTTCGACCCGAGCGAGCGCAGGAAGAAGGCGAGGTTGCCGGGCCGTTCGGCCAGGCGGCGGACCAGGTAGGCGTACCAGTCCCCGCCGTAGGGGACGTAGACCCGCATCCGCGCGCCGGTGTTGGCCAGCCGCCGCTGCTCGGCCGGGCGGATGCCGTACAGCATCTGGTATTCGAAGCTGTCGCTGGCCCGGCCGGTCAGCCGGGCCAGGGAGGCGGCGATCTCGATCAGCCGCGGGTCGTGGGTGGCCAGCATCGGGTAACCGGGCCCGTTCATCAGCACCTTCAGGCAGCGCGCGTAGGACCGGTCGATGTCCCGGCGGGCGGTGAAGGCCACGTGCTCGGGCTCGTTGTAGGCGCCCTTGCACAGCCGGACCCGGATCCCGTAGCCGGCCAGCGCGCGGCAGTCGTCCTCGGCGCGGCGCAGGCAGGCCTGGACCACGCAGCCGAGATCGGGGTGGTCGGCGCGCAGCTTGGCCGCGATGCGCAGGGTCGGCTCGATGGCCGGGTGCTCCTCGGCGTCCAGGGTCACGGTGGTGCCCGCCTGCGCCGCGGCGGCGCAGATCCGGGCGATGTTGCCCGCCGCCAGGTCCGGGCTCAGGAACAGCCCGACCGCGGTCGGCTTGACCGAGACCTCGGCCGCGCCCCGGCGGGTCAGGCCTTCGCCGCCGAGCTGGCCCAGCAGCTGGATGTATTCCTGCGTGACCGCCTCGGCCTGGGCCTGCTGCTTGGTGTCCTCGCCCAGGTAGTCCAGGCTGACCAGCAGCCCGGCGGCGCGCAGCGCGCGGGTGACCCGCACCGCGTCCTGGGCGGTCTCGCCCGCCACGTAGGAATCGACGATGCCCCGCGTCTGCGGCGCGGTGGTGACCAGCTGGCGCAGCCGCGGGCTGGCCGACGCGGCGAGCAGAATCCTGCGCAGCACGAAGACAACCTCCCGTTCGGTGGGATGTATCAGAGTATCTGCCGGGAACGCAGCGTGACCTTGACGTTCGCGCCGGCGTCCGGCGGCACGATGACCTCCTGGCCGGCCGCGACGCCCCCGGCCAGCAGCGTCGCCGCCACCGGCACGGTCCGCTTGACCAGGGCCAGCCCGATCGGGCCCTGCTCGTAGTGCCGCGCCGCGGACCCGGTGAAGCCGACGGTCGCTTCGTTTAGCTCGACCGGGTCGCCGTGCGCGGGCAGCCGGTCGACGCTGCCGTCCAGGTCCAGGAAGACCAGCCGCCGCGGCGGGTGGCCGAGGTTGTGCACCCGGGCCACCGTCTCCTGGCCCCGGTAGCAGCCCTTGTTCAGGTGCACCGCGGTCCCGATCCAGCCCGCCTCGTGCGGGATGGTCCGGTGATCGGTGTCCAGGCCGAACCGGGGCACGTGCGCGGCGATCCGCAGCGCCTCGAAGGCCCACATGCCGGCGGGGACGGCCCCGCGCCGCACCAGCTCGGCGGCTGCGCCGGCCAGCAGGTCCCGCGCCACGATCAGGTCGATGGTGCCGAACGATCCAGGCTCCACCCGGGCCGCCACCGCGTCGAGCTCCCCGGCCTTCTCGCCCGCCCGGGGCCCGAGCACGGACAGCACCGCGTACTGCGGGCTGACGTCGGTCGCCTCGACCCGCAGCATGAACCGCATGGACTCCAGGAAGTCCAGCAGCGCCGGGGCGGTGCCCGGCTCTACGTGGATCCAGGTCGTGGTGCCGTCGTCGGTCAGCGTCAGGTGGTGCTCGATGTGCCCGGTGGGGCTGAGGATCAGGGCCTGAGCGCTGCTCCCGGCGGGCAGTTTGTCCAGCTGCTGGGTGGTCAGGCTGTGCAGCCAGGTCAGCCGGTCCGGGCCGGTGATGGTCAGCACGCCCCGGTTGGACCGGTCGACCAGCCCCGCGGCGGTATCGGCCGCGCGCTGCTCGCGCATCGGGTCGCCGTAGTGCGCCGCGACCCCCTGGTCCAGCCCGCTGGCCTCCACCGCCCCTGGTCGTGCCAGCAGCGGGCTCATCACATGTTCCCCCTCGTGCTCAGTCATCGGCTGTTCAGTGTTGGCCTGCTTAGGCATCGGCGGCCGCCCGGCAGTCCCGGCAGCGGCCGAAGACGGTCAGGTGGCCGACGTCGGTCTCGAAGCCGTGCTGCTCCTCCAGGGTGGTGATCAGCGGGCGGATGGCGTCCGGGCCGATCTCGGTCACCCGGCCGCAGGAGCGGCACAGCAGGTGCACGTGGTCCGCGTTGCTGGCCAGGTGGTAGATGGGCGCGCCGTGCCGCAGATGGGTGTGGCTGACCATGCCGATCTGCTCGAGCAGCTCCAGCGTCCGGTAGATGGTGGAGATGTTGACCCCGCGCGCCGTCTGCTGCACCTGGGCGCCGATCTCCTCCGGGGTGCCGTGATCCAGCCGCGCCACCGCCTCGAGCACCAGCTGCCGCTGCGGCGTCACCCGGTAGCCGCGGGCCCGGAGCTGCTCATCCCACCCGCGCACCGGAAGCTCGGGGGACGGCGCATCCGCGTTCATGGGCCCATAGTAGTTCGCACGGTGTGATTCCCCGCACGGCGAAATGCCCTTGCCTGCGGGCCCGTTCCGCGGCTAACGTGCGAGGTACGCGGGAAAGGAGGTGGTCCGAAAGTATGCATAGACATTGGACTCGCGAGGTGGCTGTCAGCTAGCCGCCTTTCCGCCGGCACGACGTCCAGTTCGGCTAACGGGACGGCGGCCGGCTAATCCTGACAGACACCGAGTCCCCGGGCTGATCGACCTAGTCCAGTCGGTCCCCGCGCAGCGCAATCCTGTGCCGTGCGAGAGTCGCCCGGGGATACTCTGTTTTTCGGGGGAGCTGTTGTTGGCCCGGGGGCCGACCCCCCGGACCCCCCGCTGCGCTTCGCGCGCCCGCTGCGGTTACCGCCGTAGTATCGCGCGGCCGGAGGGGCCGTTGGCCCCTCGCGGAACCGCGCGATGGCGGGGCTTTGGGCCCCGCACTCTTCGCCGTACGGCTCGCTTTACTGCTCGCTGGTGGAACTGACGCGCTTGAGCTGGGCGGAGAGGTGGGGCTGGAGGGGCTGGCCCATGGCCGCCATATCGTAGGCGTAGGCCAGGTCGCCGCCCGCCAGCCCGTACAGCCGGTGCCCGGCCGTCACTTCCTTGGCCGTGGCCGTGCGCGCCACCACGTCGGTGGCCAGCTCGATGCGGGTCCCGGTGATCTCGCCCAGGTAGATCTCCACGATGCCGGTCGGGTGGGCCAGCATCACCTCGACCTGGCGGTCCGGCCGGGGCCGCCAGTAGCCGCTCTCGGTGCCCAGCGGCGGGCCGATCCGCCCGTCTTCGTCCAGCCGCCAGGTCCGGCTGACGTAGCTGAGGAACGGCTTGCCGTTGTGGCTGAAGGTGATCTCCTGGCCGAACCGGAACGAGGAGATGGTCGGGTAGCCGCCGATCCCGGCGCCCTCCCACCGGCCGAGCAGGAAGGCCATCGGCTCGAGGTCAGGATGCATCGCCGCGGCGCCTCCCGGCCAGCAGCACGCGCCCGGCCACGTACAGGCCGGCCACCGCGACGGCGGCGAACACGCAGATCAGGATCGTGGCGCTCAGCATGCCGTGCATCCTCCGCAGTTTAGGCGCGGACCGCCCCGGTTTGCCCGCGCCGCGCCGGACTAGAGTTCTGCCATGGCCGAGCGCTCTCTCGTCATCAAGGTCACCGCGGGCGACGATGAGCCGGAACGCTGCAATCAGGCCTTCACGGTGGCCGCGGCCGCGGTGGCCAGCGGGATCGACGTGTCCCTGTGGCTGACCGGGGAGTCGGCCTGGTTCGGCCTGCCGGGCCGGGCCCAGAAGTTCTCGCTGCCGCACGCCGCGCCGCTGGCCGACCTGCTGGCCGGGGTGCTGGCCGCCGGCACCGTGACCGTCTGCACCCAGTGCGCCGCACGCCGGGGCATCAGCCAGGACGACCTGATCAAGGGGATCAGGATCGCCGGCGCCGCCACCTTCGTGGCCGAGATCATGACCGAGGGCGCGCAAGCACTGGTCTACTAGGCCGGACGTTGACCGCACGATGGTCCTGGTGCGAGACTCAGGTGTTTTGGTCGCTCCCGGGCCCGAACGGCTGGCGGGCACCGCGGCCTTGAGGGTCCCTGACCGCGTCCGGGGGGACGATACCTATGGCTGCGATGGCGGACCGGGATGTGCCGGGTTATACCCGGCTGAAGGCGCTGGGCTCGGGTGGGTTCGGTGAGGTGGTGCTGGCCCGGCACGATGCCTCGGGCACCTTGGTGGCGATCAAGTACCTGCGGGCCCGGCTGCTGGCTGATCCGCAGTTCGCGGCGTTGTTCCGGGCCGAGGCGGCGGTGCTGGCCTCGCTGGCGGATCCCAACGTGGTGCGGCTGTATGAGTATGTGGAGTCGCCGGGCGGGGCGGCGATCGTGATGGAGCTGGTCGACGGGGTGTCGCTGCGGGAGGTCTTGTCCCGGCAGGGTGCGACCACGCCGGAGGCGGCGCTGGTGGTGCTGCAGGGGTCGCTGCTTGGCCTGGCCGCGGCGCACCGGCGCGGGGTGGTGCACCGGGACTACAAGCCGGAGAACGTGCTGATCGACGGGACCGGGGCCAGCAAGCTGACCGACTTCGGCATCGCGGCGCGGACCGGGGAGGCGGCCATGGCGGCCGGGACGCTGGCCTACGCGCCGCCGGAGCAGTTCGCCGGCGGGACGGCCAGCCCGGCCGCGGACGTGTACGCGGCGACGGCGACGTTTTATGAGTGCCTGACCGGGCGGCCGCCGTTCGCCGGCAGCACCGCGGAGGCGCTGATGCGCCAGCACATGACCGCGCCGGTGCCCATGGAGCCGGTGCCTGAGGCGTTGCGGCCGCTGGTCGTGGCGGGGCTGGCCAAGGACCCCGCGCTCCGCCCGACGGACGGGGCCGCGCTGGTGGCCGGGCTGCGGACCGCTGCCGGGCAGGCCTACGGCCCGGACTGGGAGCAGCGCGGCCGGTCCCGGCTGGCCGAGGCGGCGCTGCTGCTGGCCGCGCTGTGGCCGGCCGGCGGGCTGGCCGGCGTGCACGGCAGCACCGTGCACCAGGTCTCCCTGCGCCGCCGCCTGCCGCACCGGCACGTCAGCATGACCAAGGTCGCGATCGCGGCCGGCATCGTGGTCGCCGGCGCGGCCGCCGGCACCGCCGTGGCCGTGGCCGGCTCCCACCATGCGCCCACGCTGGCCGGCACCTGGACTGGCACCTACGTCTGCTCCCAGGGCGAGACCGGGCTCCGCCTGGTGATCCAGACCGGCTCGGACGGTGCCCTCACCGCCCGATTCAACTTCTACGCCGTGCCCGCCAACCCCCGCGTCCCGTCCGGGAGCTACACCATGACCGGCACCGACTCGGCCCAGGGAGTTCATCTCACCCACAGCCACTGGATCACCGAGCCCCCGGGATACGAGATGGTCGATCTCAGCGGGCCACCGCCAAGCAACGGCGGAGCGCTCCTGCGCGGCACCGTCACGACACCCGGCTGCACCACCTTCTCGCTGACCAAAACTTCGTAGGGCGGGGCTGCGGCACTACCGCGGATTTCCGGGCGGCCTGTTTTGATGACGGCGGGCGGGACACCACGGACCGTTCGGCAGAAAGAAAGGAGCTCAGCCGGTTACGGAGCGGTCGCGGCCTGGGCGGCCAGGCGGTTGCGGCGGAGGGTCTGGACCAGTTCCTCCTGGCCGGGGTCGATCGGCGGCAGGGTGCCGACCACCCAGGTGAGCAGCAGGTCGGCCAGGCTGGGGTTGCGGACCAGGGCCGGGCCGTGCAGGTAGGTGCCGAGGACCCGGCCGGCGTAGGCGCCCTCGGTGCCGTCGCCGTTGCCGACGCCGGTCAGCACGGTGGCCAGCGGCTTGGCCGAGGGGCCGCGGCGGGTGACGCCCTGGTGGTTCTCGAAGCCGGTCAGGCGCTGCACGCCCAGTACCGGGTCGACGTCGGCGGTGATCTCGCCCACGCCGCGGCGCTCGCCGCGGCCGCTGCTGATGTCCAGCAGGCCCAGGCCGGGGACGGGCTCGCCTTCCACGCCGCCGAACTCGGTGCCGACGATCTGGTAGCCGGCGCAGACCGCGAACACCACCGCGCCCTGGTTCACCGCGGCGGACAGCCCGCCGCCGGCCCGCAGCCGCCGGGCGGCCAGGATCTGCGGCAGGTCTTCCCCGCCGCCCATCAGGTAGATGTCGCCGCCCGTGGGGACCTGCTGGTCGGAGTTGACCTCGGCGACCTCGACCGGGAGGCCGCGCAGCCGGGCCCGGCGGGCCAGCACCAGCAGGTTGCCGCGGTCTCCGTAGGTGCTGAGCAGGTCCGGGTAGATCCAGACCAGCCGGACCGCGGACGGGCCCCGGGATCCGGCTCGGTGGCCGGGCCCGTGTTCCATCGCTCCGTGTTCCATCGCTCCTCCTGCCCCCGGCCTCAGGCCGTCCGCCCGAGCACCGCGCGGATCTGCTGGAACGCCGTGTAGTTGGCGATCACTTCCATGGACGGGCTGCGCGCCAGGTCGATGGCCTCGTCCACGCTGCCGGCCAGGCGGAAGGCCACCTCGTCGGCCTCCAGCCGGACGGCCAGGTCGATCTGGCGCTCGCCGGTCACGAGCACCGGCCGGCCACGCAGCCGGCGGTAGTCCACGTCCCACAGCCAGGAGGTGTCCCGGCCGTCCGGCACCTGGGCGTTGACCGCCAGCAGGACCGGCACCGGCGGCGGGACCAGGACGTCGAGCGCCTCCAGCCAGCCGGCCGGGTTCTTGGCCAGCAGCAGCCGCAGGCTGCAGCCGCGGCGCTCGATCTGGGTGTAGCGGCCGGCCACCGACTTCACCTGGGCCAGCGCCTCGAGCGCCTGCGTCACCCCGATGCCGAACACGTCGGCCACCGCCAGGGCGACCACCGCGTTGGACCGGTTGGCCCGGCCGGGCAGCAGCAGGTCCAGCGGGCGGGACCGGCCGGTCGGGTCGATCACCTCATCGCCCGCCAGCACCCAGCTCACCGGCGGGCGGCGGTTCGGGCACTCGCCGCAGTACCAGTCCTCGCCGTCCCGGCGCAGGTGGGACCCGCAGTTCGGGCAGCACCAGGAGTCGTCGTGCCACCGCTGACCGGCGGCCACCCAGGTGACCTGGCCCGACTGCGCGGCGGCCCAGGCCACCAGCGGGTCATCGGCGTTGGCGATGACCCGGCAGTCGGCGGCGGCCAGGGCGGCCCGCCAGCGCCGGGCCAGCAGCCAGATCTCCGCGGCCCGGTCCATCTGGTCCCGGCTGAGGTTGAGCAGCGTCACCACCCGGGCGCGGGTGGCCGCCAGCATGGCCGGCATGTACTTCTCGTCGACCTCGAGCACGGCCATGGTGGCATCGGGCGCGCGGGCCAGCGCGGACACCAGGCCGGCCTCCATGTTCGCGCCGAACGCGTTGGACGCGACCTGCTGGCCGGAGGTGCCGAGCGCGGCGGCGATCAGCCGGGTGGTGGTGGTCTTGCCGTTGGTCCCGGTGACCAGGACCACCTGCCGGCCGCGGGCCAGCAGCGCGAGCAGGTCGGGTTTGAGCCGCAGGCCGATGACCCCGCCGATGACCGATCCGTCGCCGCGGCCGGCCAGCCGGGAGGCCCGCCCGGCCGCGCCGCCCACGGTGGTGGCCAGGCGCGCGCGCAGGGGAAGACCGGTCCGCCGGGAGGGGCTGCTTGTGCTCATGTCGGCCCCGAGCCTATCCGGTCGCGGTCTGCGGCAGGTCCGGATCCAACCCCTGCCCGATGATCCGGTCCGGCCAGGACAGCACGACCTCGAGCCAGCCCGGCTCGGCACCGCGCGCGCCGATGCCCATGGCGCGAGCCACATGGTTCAGCCGGGCCTGCGGGCCGATGCCGATGGCCGCGCTGGCCAGGTCGGCGTCCAGGCCGGCCCGCCCGGCCGCGCCGAGCAGCGCGGTCCGGGCCGCCTCCCGGTTGCGCGGTGACTCCATGGACAGCGGGTGCCGCCGCAGCGCGGCCAGCCGGTCCCGCACCCGGATGCCGGGCCAGTCGGGCAGCCCGGCCAGGCCGAAGTCCAGCGGCGGGGCCAGGTCGTCCAGGCGGATCTCGGCCTGGCCGAGCGGGTTGAGCCGTTCGGCCTCGTGCAGCCAGCGCAGCTGGGGGATGACCCAGACCTGGCCGGCGCGGACGGGCGGGGCGATGTCCGGGTCCGCGGCTCTGGTCCGGCTGGCTTCGCCGGCGGCGGGGTCGGGCCCGGCGGCCGCGGTCTCGAGCATCCGGCCGGACACCGCGGCCAGCACCACGAGCAGGCGCTGCGGATCGTAGGACCGGCGCAGCGCCCCGGCCCGGCCGCTCACGGCGGCCTCCAGGACGGTGGCCAGCAGGCAGTCGCGCTCCCGGGGGCCGAGCGCCCGCCAGGCCGGGTGCAGCCCGGGCGGCACCCGCGGCACCGGACGGCCGGTCAGGAAGGCGAGCAGCAGGGTGTGCAGCCAGAGCCGGAGCCAGACCTGCTCGTCGCCGCGGGCCAGCAGGCTGGCCGCGTGGATCTGGTATCCGGTGCAGGGACTGCCGCGGCGGCAGAGGCCGCCGCAGGCGGCCGACCGGCGGCCGTTCAGCAGGCGGGCCGGGATCTCGGCGGCCAGGACCGGGACGGGCGGGGCGGCTGGGGCCGGGTGGTCGCTGGCGGCGGGGGTCGCGATGACCTGAACGCCGCGGGCGCGCAGGTCGGCCAGCAGCCGGGTCAGCCATTCGGCGGCCGGGGGCCGGGCCGGGCGGGCCAGCGGCCCGGCCAGGACCACGGCCAGGCGCGGCCCGGGGCCGCGCTGGTGATCCGGGCACAGCCGGCGGGCGCGGGCCGGGTAGCTGCCGTCGGCCAGGCTGAGCCGTTCGGCCACCCGGATCAGCGGCACCCCGGCCAGGAAGGAAAGGGCCTCGTCGTCGGCCGGGCCGCCGATGATCAGGAGCGTGTTCCCGTCCAGCAGCGCGGCGGAATCGACCGGGTGCCCGCCCGCCAGGAAGCGCCCGGCCGGGCCGGTCCACAGCGGCTCCAGCCGGGCCTGCAGGAAGCCGCGGACGGCGGCCCGCAGGGCCGGATCGTAGCCGAGGTCATCGGCGGCGGCCAGGACGGCCCGGCCCAGGTGGCCGACGGCGGGGACGGCGGGCGGCGCGCGGCAGCCGGGCGGTGCCAGGCCGGTGAGCAAATCCCACCCGCACTCCGCGTAGGCGCGCCGCAGCCCCGACCGCAGGGCCGCGGCCACCGGGTCGGTCAGGCCGAAGGCCGCCTCGAGCAGCCCGGCCAGCCGGTCGGCGTGGGCCTGGACCGGGTACCCGGTCTCGGGTTCGAGCGGGTTGAGGGTGACCGGCGGCGTCTGCGGATCGGTGATGTCGATGACCGCGGTGTCCCCGCCGCTGGTCAGGCCGGGGTCCGGACGGCCGAGGTCCGGGCGGCCGCCCTCGGCGGCCGCCAGGGTGAGCCACGGCACCCCCGCCGCGGTCAGTCCGGCCAGGACCGTGCCGGTCTGGGTGGCGGCCGGCTCGGGCCGGGTCCCGTTCTCGGCCACCGGATCTTTCCACATGGTCACCTTGAGTGGATATCAGCTCACTGCCGGGAGCGCCACCGGTATCGGGAAGAGCACAGTGGGTGATCAGGAACAGTGGGGTGATCAGGAACAGTGGGTGATCAGGAGCGGCGGCGCCTGCGCCAGTCCAGGCGGGGCGGCGGCGGTCCCAGGTTGGGCGGCGGCCGCCTGGCACCGGAGCGCCAGCCGCCCGGGGCCACCCGCCCGTTGCTGCCTGGCCCGTCTTGGCCTGGCCGGTCGTGGCCCCGCGCGTCGCGGCCTTGGCCGTCGCGGGCCGCCGGGACCGGCTGGGGAGCGGGCGGGGCGGCCGCGGCCGCGGCGGGCAGGGCGCGGAACTCTTCCAGCGTCGTGGCGGTGGCCACGGTCAGGCCGCCGATACCCGGGTTGGCGTCGGCCAGGATCACCTGCCGGCCGGCCGGGCCGGCGTAGCTGACGATCATCGCGCTGGCCGGCAGCTGCTGCAGTTCGTGCTGCTCGACCAGGAACTCGCGGGACCGCTGCAGGCCGGCGGCCAGCGACTGGCTGTCGCCGGTCGCCTTGGACGTGCTCAGGCCCCAGGCGGTGCTCGAGCTGAGGCCGGCGCTGATCGTTTCGCTCAGGCCCGTGCTGAGGGAGTCACTGGCCTGGACGTTGCGGGAGAAGGCGGCGGGCGACGGCAGCAGCCTGCTGCCCTGGTCGCTCCAGCCGTGCCCGCGGCTGCGGGTGGTGCCTTCGGTGGCCGACCATGCGCTGGCCAGCGAGCTGCTCGAGCCGGCGGTGCTGGTGTACGAGCTCGACGTGGTGTCGGTGACCGACAGCCCGACCGTCTCCGTCAGCTGGGACAGCACGAAGCGGTGCTCGGAGCCGAGCTGCTCGCTGGCCGCCCTGGCGTCCTCGGCGTTGCCGAGCCGCATGAAGGCCACCGCGGCGTTGCCGCGGCCCAGCCGCTGCTTGACCGGCGGCGGCACGGACCGGTAGGCGAGCACCAGCCCGGTCCCGGTGCTCTCGCAGGCGTCGGACAGCCGGTCGAGCAGGTCGCCGCGCAGCCGGTCCGCGCCCAGCACGAACAGCGTGTGCTGCCAGGGCGGTCCGGGGTTCCGGGCGGCCCGCAGCGCGTGAGTCATGGTGACGGCCAGATAGGCGCCGAGCACCTTGCCCTCGACCGCGCTCGCGCTCTGGCCCACGGCCACCACGCGCAGCGGGCTGCGAGGCAGCGGGGCGAGCGCGGTCCCGGTCGCGGCCAGCTTGCGCAGCTGGGACTCGAGCACCCAGGCTCGTTCGATCACGATGCGGTCGGTGGCGCCGCGGCCGAACAGCACGCCCAGCCTGTCCATCTGGTCGTCGCTGATCAGCCCGGCGGCCACGTCCTGGCGCGGGTCGCCGACCTGGGCCAGGATCCGCAGCGCGGCGGCCACGCCGGCCACCGTGGCCGTACCGCCCAGCGCGTCGATGACCCGCTCGAGGATGGCGTTGTCGAACGACAGGTCCCGGGTGGAGCCCTGGTCCTCGGTCACGCTGACGACCAGCGACAGCACGTCGGCCAGCCCGGCGGCAGACAGGCCGGTGCCCAGGTCGAGCCGGGGCAGGTCCTCGGGCAGCACCCAGACCAGCGGTTCGAGGCCGGTGGTACGCGCGAAGCCGAGCAGGTCCTGGGCCACCGAGCCCTCGGACAGGTCGAGCACCGTCACCTCGCCGCCGGCGGCCAGCCGGTGCGCCGCGGCCGTGGTGAGCATGGCGGACCAGCCGGACAAGGTGCCGCCCGCCACGTCGACCCGGTGGATGCCGCCGGGCAGGCTCACCGCGTACCAGCGCTTCTGGTTCTCGTACGCGCTGCGCTGCGCCTGCCACTCGCGGACCCGGTGGGCGTGCGCCGCCTGCCAGGCGAACAGCTGGCTCTCCTGGGCCTCCCGCAGCCGGCCGACCCGGCCCCGCTCGTCGGCCAGCCGTGCCCGCAGCGCCCGCGCGCCCTGGCCCAGCGCGTAGCCGCTGACCGCCGCGACCAGCACGCCGACGATCACCCCGAACCCGGCCAGCAGGCTGTCGATCAACCCGGCCAGCCCGAGGACCACGGCCAGCACGGCCACGGCCAGGCCGGTCACGAACGCGGCCCGCAACGGCCGGTTGAGCCGCCGTTCCTCGCGCCGCTGGGCCGTGGCCCAGTCCGGGCTGACCCGCTCCTGCTCGGGTGGCGTCGGCCGCCGCGGCAGCGGGCCCGGTTCTGGGTACGGGGTGGCGTACTGGTACCCGAGGCACAGGCGGCCGGCCCGGGCGGTGGTCACCGGGACCCTCCCCGTGCCCGCGGCCCCGGGATCCGGCTGCGGACCAGGCGGGCCCGCGGGACGACCCGGCGCGGCTGCTTGACCGCGAGCAGGAACTCGCCATCGCCGAGGGCGTCGGGGCCGGAAGCAGAACCGGCCGAGGCGGTCCCTTCGCTGCGGGCTGGCGGGGGCGGCAGCGGCTCGCCGCCGTCCGCCGCGGCCGCGACGGCGGCAAGCTGGCGGGCCGCGGCGGCGTCGGCCATCCGGTGCATGACCACCACGTTGGCCAGCTCGGCCAGCTGAGCCGCGGCCGGCCCGGAGGTGGTGGCGGCCAGCACCGGCAGCCCGCTGCCCCGGCCCTGGGCGATCAGGTCGGCGACCGAGTCCCGCGGCATCAGGCCGCATTCGGTGAGCCACACGATGCCGTCGCCATCGACGCCGATGCGGTGCAGGGCCGCGCCGGCCGCCAGCAGATCCTGGCCGACCAGCCGGGTGAGCATGGCCGAGCTGGCCGCGTCCGCGGCGCCCGCGGCGCCGCCCGCGGTGCCGAGCCGGAACAGGACCACGCCCCGCTGGGTGACGGCGCGCCGCAGGTCGATCCCGGCCGCGGGGTCCTGGCCCGCCGGGCGCAGCCAGCGGCCGAAGGCCGACCCGCGCAGCTCGCGCAGTTGCCGGGCGAGCTGGGCCGTGGTGGCGGGCTCGGCGTGCAGCAGGGTGACCGAGACCCGGGTGCGTTCGGCCAGCGCCTCGCGGCGCGGGTGGGCGGCCGGCACATGCTCCATGCGCGCCTTCATCGCGGTCGGGTTGAGCAGGTGGATGACCTCGTCCAGCACCGGGACCCGCGGATCTCCCGGCGCGGCGTCGATCAGCTCGAACACGTCCTGCAGGTAAGCCAGGCAGCTGCGGCGGTACTGGCTGCCCGGCCCGTCCCAGCTGACCATGGCCATGACCAGCGCGGCCCGCCAGGCCGGATCGCCCGGCCGGAACGGCTCGTAGCAGGCGGGCGGGATCCCGGCCGGAGCGGTCCGGCCCGGGCCGGTCCGGCCCGGGCCGGGGCCGGGGCCGAACACCTGCAGCGGCGCGCCCGCCGCGGCGCAGATCGCCGCGAGCCGGGCGGGCAGGTGCTCGTCGGCGGTCAGGTCCACCGCGAGCACCGGCTTGCGCCGCCTGATGGCCGCGTGGACCAGCTGGAAGCCGGCGGTGAGCACGTCGGGCCCGGCCGAGCCGCACACCGCTACCCCGCCCGCCGTCTCGGGCCAGGACACCGCGACCCGGGCGCCGGATCCCTCGGCGATGCCGAGGCAGCCGCCGTCCCTGGTCACCACGCCGCCGGCCCGGATGGCCCGCTTGACCGCGGCGCGCCGGGCCGCCGCCAGCAGGCCGGGGCGGGCGGGCGCCAGGTTCCGCTCGTCGGTGTGCAGCCAGCTCAGCCAGCCGATGATGGCCGCCTCGGCGGTCCCGGTCAGGATGGCCAGCGGCAGCTGCCGCGGCAGCCAGCCGCCGATCCCGGTGAACGCCCCGGTGAAGTGCAGCAGGTGGGCGGCCTGGTGCCCGCTGGCCCCGAGGTAACGCAGCACCCGGCCCGGGCCGTCGGCCAGCCCGGCCGCGGCCGCCCGCGGGCCTACCGCCGCGGTCCAGGCCAGCCCGGTGACGGCCGGGACCGCCAGCCACGACAGGCGCCACCTGGTCACCCTGGTGACCAGCACGAACGCCACGGCCACGACGAGCGTCAGCTGAGCGAACAGCACGTGCGCCACGACCAGGAGCACCAGGCACGCAGCCAGGAACTCGCCACGGCGCGGAAGGCCCCTGGGGACGATGTATCGGGCCTGCCGTGGCATCTGGTCCGCCCCTGTCGCGACCCTGGCCGGCATCTTGCTTCAGGTTCGCAGGTATCCGGGACACGTGTCCAGGAAGCGGCCCTTTCGGCGTTCTTACGAGTCGTAACCTCGTGCTGACCGGCGCCACGGTCGTCTCAATCGCGACCCTGAACAACTCTGGTTTCAGCATGACCACGGTCAGCCCGGCCGGCGCGCCGGTGTCGGAGTCGTCGAACCTGATCGTCACCGTGATGACCGGCTGCCCGGGCGTCAGCCGCAGGCTCCGTGCGATCGCGGGCTGCGGCGGGCTCATCTCCACGCTCGCCGCGGCGGCCGGCACCTCGTTCAGCATCGACCCGAGCGAGGAGAACGGCTGGCCTGCTTGCGGCCCGTCTGGTTCGCCGGCGGCCTCGTCGGCCTCCTGGTCGGCCCCCTCGTTGGCACTGTCGGGCGGCCCATGTAGGTAGGCGGTGGACACGGCGGCGGGTTCGCCCGCGACGACCCACACGCAGCGGATCACCCGGATCGGCGCGCCCGTGGCTAGGCCGAGGGCCCAGGCCACGTCCTGCGGGGCTTCGCGCTGCGACACGTGCCTGGTCTGGCAGGTGATCGCGCTGCCCATCGGGTCCAGGCGGGTACCCAGGCCGCCCGCGCCCTCCACCGGGATCCAGTAGTCGGCCGGGCTGGCCCGGTACATCTGCCCGTCGTGCAGCCGCCGGACCAGCGACCGGCTGGCCAGGTCGGCGATCGCGGCGTCGATCTCGGTCAGGCTGACGTTATAGCGGCGGGCCAGGGCGCTGCGCCGGGGCAGCCGCCAGCCCGGTTCCCGGTGGACCAGCGCGGCCGCTATCCGGTCGGCCAGGACTCCGGCGGCCCGGACCGCGGCGGGCCGGGCCGCCGGGCCGGCCTGTGCGGGGATGGGATGGTCACGTCCCGCGGCGCCAGCGGTCATCCGGTTATCTCTGCGATCTGGGCCTGGGCCCGGGTCACCACCGAGGCCGGCAGCGGCTGGAAATTCACCGGTCCCAGCTGCGCGGTTCCGCTGGTGAGGGCCAGCACGCTGCGGCCCGGGCGGCTGCCCGGGACAGGTCGCGCCTTTCCCGCCTCCAACGCCAACATGGCCTTCCTCGCCGAAAGGTAAGAACTTTGCCTGCCCACGCCCATTGAGTTTCACCACACATAAGTGAACGGGAATTGAATCTGAAAGGAACGGTCAGACGGCCAGTTGGTGTCATGTAGGTGAACGAGCCCAGTGGCCACGCAAGCGGCAGGCGGCCCGGCGGGCGACCCGGCGGGCGCTCAGCCAGCGGCCGCTTGGTCCGGTCAGCCGACCAGCACAGCCCGCGGGGAGCGGCGGCGGAAGGCAAGACACCAGAAGTTAACTTTCTAGCCCCCTTTTAGCCACTCAGCATTTCCCCGCGAGTACCCGCGACGCCGGCAAACTGTACTCGCACACCACGGTTTACACACGGACCGGCTGTGGGGGCTGCGCATGCGGCCGAGGGAGAAATTAACCTGTAAGGAGTACCTGATATGCCACTTGGACGCAGACAGCACGTCACGACAGTGGCGGTGGCCGCCGTGGCGGCGGCCCTGGGCCTCGCCGCATGCTCCTCGTCGAGCTCCTCGTCCACTACGAGCAGCGGCTCCGCGACGACCAGTGCCTCGTCAAGCGCGAACTCCAGCTCGGTGAGCGGCACCATCAAGGCGGCCGGCTCGACGTTCCAGACCAACTTCCAGCAGTCGGCGATCTCCGAGTTCAAGTCGACCGCCCCTAATATCACCGTCGACTACGACCCGGTCGGCTCGGGCACGGGCCGCAGCGACCTTTACTCGAACACCGTGCTGTTCGCCGGCTCCGACTCGCCCGTCCCGTCGAAGGAGGCGAAGGAAGTCCCCGCGGGCAAGACGATCCTGTACTTCCCGGTGCAGATCGGCCCGATCGCCATGGCTTACAACCTGCCCAACGTCACCAACCTGAAGCTGGACGCGACGGTCATCGCGGGTATCTTCCAGGGCACCATCAAGACCTGGAACGACCCGGCAATCACGGCCCTCAACCCGGGCACCAGCCTGCCGAGTACCACGATCACGCTGGCCGTCCGCTCCGACTCCTCCGGCACCACGGCGAACTTCTCCCAGTACCTGGTGGACGCGGCCGGCAGCGCGTGGAAGCTCGGTACCTCCTCGACCATCACCTGGCCGTCCACGGCGCGCGCGGGTGACGGCGGCAGCGCCGTGGCGCAGGTCGTCAAGTCCACCACCGGCGCCATCGGCTACGTCGACTTCTCCACCGCGACCGCGGCCGGCCTGCACGCCGCCGAGGTCAAGAACTCGGCCGGCGATTACGTCGCGCCGTCCAGCGCGTCCGCGACCGCGGCCGCGAGCCACGTCACCCCGAAGGCCAACCTGACCTTCGCCGCGGCCGACGAGCCGGGTGCGACCTCCTACCCGATCACCTACCAGTCGTGGGACCTGGTGTACTCGGTGCAGCCCAACGCGACCGACGTCGCCCTGCTCAAGGCCTACCTGGGCTACCTGCTCAGCTCGACCGGCCAGGCTCTGCTTACCCCGCTCAACCTGGCGCCGCTCCCGGCGAGCATTGACTCGGCGGCAGTAGCGCAGTTGAGCATGATCACCTCGTAGGGTTGCGCAGATGATCCGCACCGCTCGGACGAGCGAAGCGTCGTGAGCACCGTGACGAAGGCGGACCCTGCCACCCCGGCCGGGTCCGCCCACCCGCTCCACCGCCGCAGGCCGCTCGGCGACCGGGGTTTCCAGATCCTGGCCCTCTCGGCCGGCCTGCTGGTCCTCGTCATCCTCGTCCTCATCACCGTCACCACGGCGCAGCAGTCCACCACGTGGTTCACCACGGCCGGCTTCAAGGGCATCTTCTCTGTCCAGTTTGACGGCAACACCCACTTCGGGGCGATGGGCGTCCTGTACGGGACGGTCATCAGCTCGGTCATCGGGATCATCATCGGGGTGCCGGTCAGCGTCGGCATCGCGCTGCTGCTGACCCAGGTGGTCCCGTCTCGGTGGGCGCGGCCCTTTGTGTACGTGATCGACCTGCTCGCCGTGGTCCCCTCGGTGGTCTGGGGCCTGTGGGGCATCATCGTGCTGGTCCCCTGGCTGCAGAAGATCTACCTGCACATTGCCTCGGGGGTTAAGGGCATCCCGGTACTCGACGCGCTGTTCGGCGGGCCGAACGTCACCGGGGCCGCGTTCTTCACCGCCGGTCTCATCCTGGCCATCATGATCACCCCGATCATCACCTCCCTGTCCCGCGAGGTCATCGCGACCGTGCCGACGATCGACAAGGAGGGCGCGTACGCGCTCGGGGCCACCCGCTGGGAGATGATCCGCGGCGCCGTCTGGCCGCACAGCAAGGGCGGCGTGACCGGCGCGGTCCTGGTCGGGTTCGGCCGGGCGCTGGGCGAGACCATCGCGGTCGCGCTGGTCATCGGCGACTCGGTCGAGGTCACCTCGCACCTGTTCTACAGCGGCCACTCGATCGCCGCGATCATCGCGCTGGAGTTCGGCGAGGCCAACGGCGGCGAGTTCCGCTCGGCCCTGATCGGGCTCGGCCTGTTCCTGTTCGTGCTCACCATCCTGGTCAACCTGGTGGCCCGCTGGTTCGTGGAGCGCTCCGCGCGGCGATCGAGGGGGGAATGATGGCAGCCGCTTCCGATCCGCTGGCCCAGCCGGTCGACCTGCGGGAACCGTCCGGCTGGCGGCGGTCCAAGAACCAGATCATGACCGCAGGAATGTGGCTCGCGTTCGTGATCGTCCTGATCCCGCTCGGCTTCGTGCTCGTCACGCTGATCGCCAAGGGCGCCGCCGCGATCAGCTGGCAGTTCCTGACCAACAACACCATCCCGCCCAATGTCCTGCCGCTCGGCACCGGCGGCATGGGCGCCGCGGTGGTCGGCACGCTGGAGATTACCGGCTTCGCCACGCTGCTGGCGGTGCCGCTGGGCGTGCTCGGCGCCGTCTACCTCAACGAGTACGGCGGCAACGGCATCCTGGCCCGGCTCATCTCGTTCATGTCCTCCGTCATGACCGGCGTGCCGTCGATCGTGATGGGCCTGTTCATCTACATCATCTGGGTGCTGCACTTCGGGTACTCGGGCATGGCGGGCGCGTTCGCCCTGGCCTGCCTGATGCTGCCGATCGTGATCCGCTCCTCCTACGAGATGCTCCGCCTGGTGCCGGACAGCCTCCGGCAGGGCAGCTATGCCCTGGGCGCCACCAAGGCCCGCGTCACGCTGACCGTGGTGCTCCCGTCCGCGCTAAGCGGCATCGTCAGCGGCGCACTGCTGGCCGTCGCGCGGGCCGCGGGCGAAACGGCGCCGCTGATCTTCACCGTCCTGACGGTGGAGCAGACCAACACCAACCTGTTCAGCGGGCCGGACACCGCGCTACCGCTGCAGATCTTCTCGAACGCGCAGTCCGCCTATACCGGCGCGAACGCCCGCGCCTGGGGCGCGGCACTCACATTGGTCGCAATTACCTTCATACTGATGATTGTGGCCCGGA
Organism: uncultured Actinomycetes bacterium; assembly: GCA_963767565.1. Taxonomy (GTDB): domain Bacteria; phylum Actinomycetota; class Actinomycetes; order Streptosporangiales; family Streptosporangiaceae; genus Palsa-504. The sequence continues at coordinate 175,589 of CAVYEG010000004.1, forward strand.
TCATCACGGCCCTATTCACCCGCAATGCGCGCTAGGAATGTCATGGAAGAGCAGCAGGATCAGCTGAACGTACTGCCGGATCAGGAAGTACTCCCGCAGCTGGACGTCCCCGACACGGCGCCGCGGGCGATGTCGGCCGGCACGTCCATCTTCGACGTGCAGAACACGTCGATCTACTACGGTGCGTTCCGCGCGGTGACCGACGTCTCACTGACCGTCTACGAGAACGAGATCACCGCGTTCATCGGGCCGTCCGGCTGCGGCAAGACGACCGTACTGCGCAGCCTCAACCGGATGAACGACCTGATCGTCGGGGCCCGGGTGGAAGGCGACATCCGCTACCGCGGCGTGCCCCTGTACGGCAGCGACGTCTCCCCGACCGCGGTCCGGCGCCGCATCGGGATGGTCTTCCAGAAGGCCAACCCGTTCCCCAAGTCGATCTACGACAACGTCGCCTACGGGCCGCGCATCAACGGCATCCGCAACAAGGCCCAGCTGGACGAGATCGTCGAGCGGTCGCTGAACCAGGCGGCCCTCTGGGACGAGGTCAAGAACCGGCTGAACAAGTCCGGCCTCGGCCTGTCCGGCGGGCAGGCGCAGCGGCTCTGCATCGCCCGTACGCTCGCGGTGGAGCCCGATGTTGTGCTGATGGACGAGCCCTGCTCGGCCCTCGACCCGATCGCGACGGGGCGCATCGAGGATCTCATGCGGGAGATCAAGTCGCGGTACACGATCGTCATCGTCACGCACAACATGCAGCAGGCGACCCGGGTCAGCGACCGCACCGCCTTCTACTCCGTGCTGCGCGACGACAAGAGCGACACCCGGACCGGCATCCTGGTCGAGTACGGGCCGACCGCGCAGATCTTCGGCGACCCGCAGGATGACCGCACCAAGGCCTACGTCACCGGCCGGATGGGCTGAGGCCCGGTCCCCTGTTAGCTGGCCTGGCCGGGCGCGGACCCGGCCAGGTAGACCACCCGGCGGGCGATGTTGACCGCGTGGTCGCCGAGCCGCTCGTAGAACCGAGCCACCAGCGTCATCTCCATCGTCACCGGCAGCGCCATCCCGCCCGAGGCCAGCTCGGCGATCAGGCTCGAGTAGAGCTGGTCCATCTCGTCGTCCCGCTCGGCCACGGCGAAGGCCGCGGCCCGGTCCCGCTGGTACCAGCAGTCCGCGGCCTGGCGCCACATGTCGGCCGCGACGGTTCCCATCCGCTCGACGATCCCCCGGGCCCGCGACGACAGGTCGTCGGCCAGGAAGTGGTTACCCCGCGAGGCGATCTGGATGACGAGGTCGTGCGACAGCTCGAACTCGGTCAGCACGCGCAGCACGGACAGCAGGAAGCGCAGGTCGTCGGCCACCGGCGCCTGCAGCAGGATCTCCCGGTTGGCCAGCTCTTCGGTCTCCGGGTACAGGGCGCTGATGACCTTGTCCCGCTCCAGGAGCCGCTGCATGATCTCGTTACTGCCGGTCAGCAGCGCTTTGGTCGCCTCGGGCAGGTCCTCGGCGACGATGGCGAACAGTTCGATGATCTTGGCCTCGATGGCCTCCAGATCACGCTCGAATTCCTGTCGGTGCTCGGCCATAAGCCCAGCCTAGTGGCCGCCTCGCCCGGCGTTCATGTCCGGCAGGTGAACAAAAATGGTCCGGGCGGGGCTGCGGCATAACCGCCGCGGCCGCGCCCGGAACCGGACGTCAGATCGCGACGTCGACGTTCGTAACCTGGCCGTAGTCGGCCTCGACCGAACGCTCGGCCCGCACGCCGCCCGGCGCGAGCACGCGCAGCGTCCACGGGCCCGGGGCGGCGAAGAACCGGAAGCCGCCGTCGGAGCCCAGCGGGACCTCGGCCACGAACTCATCGCCGCTGCCCAGCAGCCGGGCGTACCCGGTGGAGACGGCCGCGCCCGCGCGGGTCACCTTGCCCTCCACCACGGCCTGGCTGCCTGCCGCGGCGGACGCGGTCACCCCGCCGGCCGGCGCGCCGCACCCGTCCGCGGTCACCGGGCCTCACCCAGTTCGATCGGGACGCCCACCAGCGAGCCGTACTCGGTCCAGGAGCCGTCGTAGTTCTTGACGTTGGCCAGGCCGAGCAGCTCGTGCAGCACGAACCAGGTGTGCGCCGAGCGCTCGCCGATCCGGCAGTAGGCGATGGTGTCCTTGCCGAAGTCCAGGCCCGCCTCGCTCTGGTACAGCTGGCGCAGCTCGTCGTCGGAGCGGAACGTGCCGTCCTCGTTGGCGGCCTTGGACCAGGGCACGTTTCGGGCGGTGGGAATGTGCCCGGCCCGCTGGGCCTGCTCCTGCGGGAGATGGGCCGGGGCGAGCAGCCGCCCGGTGAACTCGTCCGGGGACCGGACGTCGACCAGGTTGCGCTTGCCGATGGCGTCCAGGACCTCGTCCCGCAGCGCCCGCAGCGAGCGGTCCTGCTCGGTCGCGGTGTAGCTGGTCTTCGGCCGGGACGGCACGTCGGTGCTCAGCTCGCGCGAGTCGAGCTCCCACTTCTTGCGGCCGCCGTCGAGCAGCAGCACCTGGTCGTGCCCGTACAGCCGGAAGTACCAGTAGGCGTACGCGGCGAACCAGTTGTTGTTGCCGCCGTAGAGCAGCACCGTGTCGTCGTTGGAGATGCCGCGCTCGGACAGCAGCGCCTCGAAGCCCGTCTGGTCCACGAAGTCCCGGCGGACCGGGTCCTGCAGGTCCTTCTTCCAGTCGATCTTGACCGCGCCGGGGATGTGACCCTTGTCGTAGGCGCTGGTGTCTTCGTCAACCTCCACGATGACCACGTGGGGGTCACCGATATGGGCCTCGGCCCAGTCGGCGTCCACAAGGACGTCGGAACGGCTCATGGTGGAATTTCCTCCTCTTCCGGCCACCGCTAGGCGGACGGCCGGACCTTTAGGTTCCGCTGGATGAACAGGTAGACCTGGCAGCCCAGGCAAAGATCGAAGGCCGCGTTGAGGAACGCCGCGGCCAGGCAGAGCGCGGTGAACACCACGCCGACCAGCGTGGCGCCGGTGGCGTAGCCCAGCACGCCGCCCAGGGCGAAGACCATGCCCATGCCCTGGGAGAACCGCGGCGGGGCTTCCGGCTCGGTGTGCGCCGGCGGGCCGAGCCGGGGCCGGACCAGGTACCGGTACACCAGGCCGTACGGCGCGTAGCGCAGCCCGGCCACGGCCCCGACGGCGAACACCAGCAGCTGCGCGCCGAGCAGCCAGGCGCTGCTGGTGATGAGCACGACGGCCAGCACGACAGTGGTGATGACGGCCCCGAATCTGGGCCCGCGCGGGTCAATGTCCATGGTCATGCTCCTCGGCCCGATCCGGTCGGCCCCATCGCGACAAACTCCGGGATTACGGCAGCGGAGGCAGACAGATGGCGGTGGCGACGTGGCAGAAATCGACGGCGCGCCGCTTGGTCAGCAGCTGCGCGGCCAAAGACATCACGAACCTGATGCTATTCGGGCTTAGTCCGGCTGTCACTTCCCCGGCTGCCGCACCCTCGCCTGGCCCTATTCCCGTCATTTCCGGCCAAACTGGTCGAGGTCGGCGGCCCTGAGCACCGGGCCCAGCGCGGCGATCACGTCGGCCCGCCGCGGCAGGCCGGTGGCGCGCTGGGCGATGACGCCGTCCGGGCCGAGCACGAGCACGGTGGGGGTGCTGCTGATGCGCAGCCGCCGGACCAGGTCCAGCCGGTCCGCGGCGTCGATCTCGACGTGCCTGACGCCGTCGAGGCTGCCTGCGACCTGGGCCAGGAGCCGGGCGGTGGGACGGCACGTCGCGCAGAACTCGGTGGAGAACTGGACCAGGGTGGCCTGCTCGCCCAGGGCAGCGCCCAGGTCGTCCTCGGTCAGCGTCTGCGCCGCCGCAGCCGGGCGGGCGGGGCCGAATCGCCCGGCCCGGCGGCGCAGCACGACGCCGAGCAGGGTCGCCACGGCCAGCACCGCGGCCAGCGCGATCAGCCCGTCAGTCACGTCCGATGACAGCGCCGGCGCGCCGTCATCCATTCCCGGGCGGTTCCGGTGCGGGTCGCAGCGGTCAGCTGATCAGGAGGGCCATCCCGGTCACAGCGCCGTTGCCGGGCTCTTCCACGGTAATCTCCATCAAGCGGAACTTCTGTGTGGGGTCGACCCCGGTCGTCATCGTGAGGCTGGCGGATCCCGAGCTGTCCACCAGAAACGAGCCGCCGGTAGCCAGGTGCGGGTGAAGCTGGGTGCTGCCGGGAGCGGCCCACCAGCACTCGTAGAACTCCTCACCGGGAAGCGGCTTGAGGCCATGGACGGTGAGATCGAACGTCCAGCTCGCGCCGGCCTGATGCGCAGTCGCCTGCCCGGTGGCGCCGCTGATGCCGAATACCCTGGCCGCGGTGGTGGCGTGCAGCGGGATGACGACCGTAGTCCCGCCTCCGCCCGCGCTCAGCGGAACCACGATGGCGGCCACGATCACGGCGGCGGCGGCCGCGGCCGCGGCCAGGCGGCCTCGGTGCCGTCGCCACAGGGGCAGCACCTGGGCCTGCGGCTCAGCCGGACGATGGACCTCGGACACCGGGTAGACCTGGGTAGCGGCCGGGTCGCCGCCGTACGGACGGCCATCAGCCGTGGCTCGCTGCTCGGCCAGCGCGGCGACCATGGCGGCCACGGTCCGGTCTTCCAGGCCGGCTGACGGCTCGACCTGCGGCGGAAGGTCCTTGATAATCCGGCCGATCTCGCTGTACTCGTCGACAACGGCCTGGCAGTAGCGGCAGCCGCCGAGGTGGCGGTCGAAGTCGGGCCGGATGGCGGCGGGCAGGTTGCCCCAGACGAAATCGAAGGCTTCCGGGTGGGCCAGCTCGATATCCCGCTCAGAAAGCATGGTCACCTCGCAGACTCGCCAGCTCGGCCCGCAACGTTTCCGCTGCCTTGGCCATCCGGGACTTGACCGTACCGATCGGGATGTCCAGGCGCTCAGCGATCTGCGAATGAGTGAAGCCGTCGCGGACCAGCCGCATGACGTCAGCGTAGATCGACGGCAGTTTACCCAGGGCCTGATCGACGGTGAACACCGTGAGCGCCTCATCGACGCTGTCGTACTGGGGTGGTAGCTGGTAGTCCTCAACCGGCAGGAACGGCCGGGACGAGGGGCGGCGGGCAATGTCGTAGGCCGCCGAGCGGGCCATCGTGAACAGCCAGGCCCGCACCGGCCCCCGGGCGGTGTCATAGTTCCTGGCTTGCTGGCAGAACTTGATGAAGGTCTCTTGCACCATCTCTTCGGCTAGCCCCTGGTCGTGCAGCACATGGCAGCCGAACCTGAAGAGCTCCTTGTGGTATTTGCGATAGAGCCTACGCGCCGCCTCGTCATCTTTCCCGGCGGCGACCTTCGTGATCAGGCCTATCTCCTGCGGCCCCGTCCGGGCCCCGCTGTCGCTCCATGACACAGTCACCCCACCCCACCCTGGCCGAGTTCTAAGGGCTTACCTGCCGATCGTTCACCTGGGCTCGGCACCTGCCCTTCAGTATGCCGGGTTGGTCCAGAAAAAACATGGCCGGCCGAGCGAACCGATCCGCTCGCTGGTCCCGTAATTGAAGAACTGACGGCCACACGGCTACGGCAGGGCGGGCCACAAGGGCGCGCGCTCAAGAAGCAGCTATGGGCGGTCGGAACCACTGGTAATGGTCGACGAGAGGAAATTCCAATGGCATTGATAAAGGTCACATCGGAAGATCTGGCTAACGCATCGTCTCAGCTCAGCAGCGGATCACAGGAGATCGACAGCCAGCTTGGCACCATGCACAACCTGGTCCAGGAACTGGTCGCCGGCGACTGGCAGGGTGCGGCGTCTGCCTCATTCGAATCTCTCTATCAGGAGTGGAACACGTCGGCCGCCAACCTCCGGCAGGCGCTGGACGGAATCGCCGCGCTGCTGGCCAGGGCGGCGAGTTCGTACGCGGCCACCGAGCAGCAGATCCAGCAGTCCATGCACGAATGACAGCCCGACTTTTGGGGGGCAATGACTGGCGTCTGGTTTACCGCCGATCCCGACGGCCTCGATGCGCTGAGCCGGCGGCTGAGCAGCATCGAAACGGATATGAACGGGGTCGGCGTGGCCCTCGGCTCCGGTGATTCCGCCGACCTGGACCCGGACGGGCGCGTGCTGACGGCGCTGCAGGAATTCGACGAGGCCTGGGCGGACGAGATGAAGACGATTAACGAAAACGTCAGCGGGCTTCAGCAGCGGCTGACCGGTGCGAGCACCCTGTACCGCAGCACCGATCAGGCCCTCAGCAGCCCGGCACTGCCAGGGACGGCAGTGGCCGCCGGGATCCCGGCGCGGCAGGACGGAGCAGTGCCATGGCAAGTCAGGTAGTGATCCTGGGTACCACGGTCACGTTGCCCGATCCGGCCAGCGTGACCGCGCTGGCCCGGAGTTTCCGGAACGTGAGCGAGTACCTCGCGGGCCTGCAGGACACGCTGCAGACCCTGAGCACGCCGGGCGCCTGGGGAAGGTGGACCGGTATGGCCGCCGACGCCTTCGGCCAGTCCATCGGCCGGCTGCCGGCCGATGTGGCCAACGTGGCGCATGCGTACGGCCAGGTCGCGATGGCGCTGCAGGAATACGCCAGCGAACTGGAACCGGTGGTGGGTGCCCTGCGTGCCCTGGCCTTCCAGGCGGACGACGCTGACCACGCGCTGACCCTGACCCAGCGGACCCGGGACCAGGTGATCGCCCAGGGCCAGGACCCGGTGACCACGGGCTGGGACGTCCGGCTGGCGGACGCCACCGCGGCCGTCAGCGTCCTCCACAGGCAGCTCACATGGGAACTCAACCAACTGGACACTCTGTCCGGCCGGTGCGCGGGCCAGATCACGGCGGCCAAGCGGAAGCGACCGAGTAAGAGCCTGTTCGCGTCGCTGGCCGACCACGTCAGGAAGGATCTGCTTGATCCACTAGGCCACGCCGCAACGGACGTCGGCCACGCCTACGTGGGCCTGGTCGAGAACGAGTGGCAGGCCGCGCAGGAGATTGCCCATGGAGCGGTGGAGGCCGGCCGTATCGGCGCATACGTGGTCGACGCGCTGTACATCCACCCGTTCACTGACCTGGGACCGGCTCTGGCCGCGTTTGCCCGGAAACCGTCCGCCGAGAATCTGGGCCGGCTGCTCGGGGACACCGCTGGGGTGGTGGGCATCATCGCACCCGAGGTCGGGATCCTTGCCGAGGCCGGGCTCGTCGCCAAGGCCGGGCTCGTCGTCAAGGCCGGGACCATCGCCGCCAAGGCCGGGCTCGCCGCCGGGGGCGGAGCCGCAGTGGCTGAGGGATGGGCTGCTCACGAGCACGAAGGCGATGCGTCTTACGGCTCGGCGGCGCTCGCCGCCGCGGGCCCGATACTCGGCTACGGGGCTGGGAAGCTCGGCGAGGAGCTCACGGTCGCAAAAGACGCCGAGGCGGCCACTGACGCCGCAGACCCCGCAGAGGTGGCTGACCTTCCCGACGGCGCAGACGCCGTTGCGGCCGGGAACGCCCTGCTGGGCACGGGGACCAGGCCGGCCATCAGCCTGCCGGATCCCGATCAGGGTGTGCCCAGCACTTCGTCCGACCCCGCCCTCCCCCCGTCCGACCCCGCCGTCCCCCCGTCCGATCCGGCGGCACCGTCCGACACCGCGGCACCGCCCGACCCGGCGACCCCGCCCGACCCGGCGCCTTCCGCGGGCCAGGAGCCCAGCCGACTGCACAGCCTTCTCAGCGCCCAATCCGGCAGCGTGTCCGACAAGATCAACGAGTACCTGCACCTCGGTGGCGACGGGCAGCCGCACACTCCGGAGGTGGCTGCGCTGCAGCGCCAGAAGTTCGTCGTCGAACAGGCCGAGCACGTGGTCGATGTCGACCACGACATCAAAGACCACGCGGACGAGGGCAGTCAGCCGTCTGGAGGCCGGATCTCATGACCGCCTGGATGAGCGAGCCAGTGACCGCTGGCGGCCTGCTGTTCGCGACGCCACCGGACTGGGCCGCTGTCCGCGTCCCCCGCCGCCCGGCCGGCCAGCAGCTCCGCACCCTGGCCGCCGCGTTCGCCGCAGCGGACGTACTGTGTGCCTGCACCACCGCGCTGGCTGTTCCCGGTGGCCCGCTGCCCGCGACCCTCCTGGTGAGCTCGTACCAGACGGGCGGGCAGGCCGTCGACCGGATCGCGGGCCGCCTGTCCGCCGCGGGCGGCTCCGCCACCGGATCCCGGGTGGATCGCTTCGAACTGCCCATCGGCCGCACCGCCCGGGTCGAGTGGCGGCAGGAGTGGGCCGCGCCCGGGTCGCCGCGCCAGCCCGGGTCGCTGGTCATCCAGTACGTGGCCGGGATCCCCGGCACCGGGAACGCGGTCATCCTGACCTTCGCCACGCCAGCGGTCACGCTGGCCGCCTGGGTACGGCCGCTGTTCCATCAGATCGCTTGCACGGTGCGGATGGAACACCCGGACCGGGAGCAGGAGCGGTCATGCACATGATCCTGACCTGGCGAACAGCCCGACAGGCCAGCCAGCTGCTGGTCACCGCGCATCCGCTGGCCCGCGTGCGCGACGTCTTCGGCGGCCGGGACCGGCTGTTCGTCGGCGGCCGGGAGGTCACCGCGGATGCCACGCTCGCCGCGGCCGGAGTACGGGACGGTGCCGTGGTCAGCACCGTGCCGACCCGGCCGCCAGTGCCCGTCGCCCCGCCCGGGAGCTTGGCCCTGCTCGTCGCGTCCGGCTCGGCGGCCGGTGCCAGCTGCGTAATCCCGCTAGGAGGCATGACCGTGGGCCGGTCGGCGCCGTTCGCGCTGCACGATGACGAGGTCTCCCGATGCCATCTCCAGCTCCGCCCGGACGGCGAATCGGCCGCCGTGACCGACTTGGAGTCCAGCAACGGCACCGTGGTCGCGGGCCACCAGCTCACCATGGAGCGGACCGTGGCTCCAGGGGAGCTGATCTGGGTGGGCCGCACCGCGCTCACCGTGGCGAAGGCGCCCGAGCGCGACGCCGCCCTGTCCGGCACTCCGGACGGGCCGCAGCGGTACAGCCGGTCGCCACGGCTGGTCGAGCAGCCCCGGGGCCGCCCCATCGTCATGCCTGAACCGCCACCGGAACCGCCGAAGCCGCCGTTTCCCGCGCTGGCCCTCATCGTGCCGGTACTGGCCGGGGCGGTCGTCGTCGCGCTCACCCGGCACCTGGAATATCTGGCGTTCGTGGCGTTGTCGCCCGCCATGCTGATCGGCAACGTGATCACCGAGCGGCGCCGCGGCGCAACCAGCCACCGGCAGCGGGTGGCCGATTTCGAGGGCCGCCGTGAGCAGGCCAAGGCGGAGCTGGCCGCCGCACGCCAGGCGGAGCTGGGCTACCGGCGGCACCTGCACCCTGATCCGGCGTCCCTGCTGCTGATCGCCAGCGCGCCCAGCCGCCGGCTTTGGGAACGCCATCCGGACGACGACGATTTCCTGGCCCTGCGCATCGGTACCGGCCGGACGGGCTGGGCGCCGGGACCGCCGGGGCCGCCGGGCAGCGCCGCGGCTGACGAGCTGCTGGACGCGCCGGTCGTCCTGGTGCTGCCCGAGTGCGGCGCGGCCGGGCTCACCGGCCCGCGGGCGCGGACCCGAGCCCTGACCCGGTCCATGCTGCTGTCGGTGGCGGTGCTGCACAGCCCGCGCGATGTGACTGTCACCGTCCTGACCGGGCCCGACACAGCGGCGGATTGGGACTGGCTGCGCTGGCTGCCGCACGCGCGGCAGCCGGATTCGCACCAGGGCCTGGTCCGCATCGGCAACGACGACGCCAGCATCCGGCAGCGTCTGGCCGAACTGAGCACGGCGCTCGACCGGCGCCTGCCCGAGACGGCCGCGGGCCGCGGCGAGGTACGACCCGGCGGGACGGATCTGGTCGTCCTGGATGGCTCCTACTGGTTGCGGCTGCGATTCGAGCTCGACACGCTGCTCCGGGATGGCCCCGCGGCCGGCCTGTGCTTCCTGTGCCTGGACGACACCGCCGCCCAGCTGCCCACGGAGTCCCGGCGGGCGGTTGTCCAGCTGACCGACGACCACGGCGCCAAGCTGGCCCGGGTGCGGTGGTCCGCCGGGGAGCACGACGGCGTCGTCGCCGACACCGTGTCAGCCGCGGTGTGCGAGGTTGGCGCGCGGGCGCTGGCCCCGCTGGTCGATGCGGGCGGCCCGGCCGCCGGAACCGGGCTGCCGCAGGCCACCCGGTTTCTCGACCGGGCCGGGCTGGATCCACCCGGCCCGGCACAGATCCGGTCCCGCTGGGCGGCGGGCGGGCGCAGTACCCAGGCCCTGCTCGGGGCGCGCGCGGACGGCCCTTTCCTGCTGGACCTGGCCCAAGGCCCGCACCTGCTGGTAGCCGGTACCACCGGATCAGGCAAGAGCGAACTGCTGCAGACCCTGATCGCCGCCCTAGCCGTGGCCAACCGGCCGGACGCGATGAACTTCGTGCTGATCGACTACAAGGGCGGTGCCGCGTTCCGGCCGTTCCGGTCGCTGCCGCACACGGTCGGGATGCTCACCGACCTGGATGAGTTCCTGGTCGAGCGGGCGCTTACGTCCCTGCGGGCCGAGCTGCAGCGGCGCAAGGCGGTCCTGGACCAGGCGGACAAGAGCAACATCCAGCGCTACTGGGATGGGCTTGCGGGCCGCCCTGGCAGCGATCCGCTGCCCCGCCTGGTCATCGTGGTCGATGAGTTCGCGGTCATGGCGGACAAGCTGCCGGATCAGCTCTCGTCGCTGATCGACGTCGGCAGGCAGGGCCGCTCGCTCGGCATCCACCTGGTACTGGCCACCCAGCGGCCCGCGGGCGTGGTCACCAACGACCTGAAGAGCAACATGAACCTGCGGATCGCGCTGCGGGTCGCCGCTGCGGAGGATAGCCGGGATGTGATCGAGACGGTGGACGCGGCTCGTATCCCGGCGGAGGGCAGCGCCGGACGAGCCTACGCCTGGCTCGGCGGCGGCCGCCCGGTCGCCTTCCAGACCGCCCGGGTCGGCGGACTGCGGCCGGGGGCCAGATCCGCCCAGCCGCGGGTCCAGGTGAGCCCGCTGGGCTGGTCCGACCTCGGCCGCTGCTTGCCTCAGGCGGAGCCGGGCAAGCCGGGCCTCGAGGAGCCGACCGACCTGTCCGTCCTGGTCGAGGCGATCAGCGCGGCTGCCCACCACGAGGACGCCAGCGATCAGCGTTCGCCGTGGCCGCCCCCGTTGCCATCGGTCCTGACCCGTCCGGATCTGATGGCACGCCAGGAACTGGCGGCCGCCACCGCCAGCCATCCACTGCGGCTGTGTTACGGCCTGGTCGACCAGCCCCAGGCCCAGCGGCAGGTTCCGGCCGTATTCGACGTCGCTCGCGGCGGCCATCTGCTGGTGGCGGGGGCACCGCAGTCCGGCCGCAGCACCATGCTGCGAACCTTGGCGGGCAGCCTGGCCGCGCAGCTAGGCCCCGACGAAGCCCAGCTGTACGTGTTCGACGGCGGCGGCGCCCTGGCCGCCCTGGCCGACCTGCCGCACTGCGGCGCGGTGGTGACCGCGGCCGAGCCAGACCGGGTCGACCGGCTGCTTGGCCGGCTGACCGGCGAATTGTCCGCGCGCATCCGGCTGCTGTCCGCCGGCGGCCACAGCGACCTGGCCGAGTACCGAGCGGTCCAGCCCGCCGGCCGCAGGCCGCCGTTCCTGCTGGTGTTCGTGGACCGGTACGACGCGTTCTGTGCCGCCCTCGAGCAGGTGGACGGCGGGCGCCTGGTCGGGCAGCTGCACCGGCTGTTCCGTGATGGCCTGGCCGCCGGGATCCGGGTGGTGGCGACCGGTGACCGGACGCTCCTGACCGGGCGGATCGGGACGCTGGCCGAGGACAAGCTGCTGCTGCGGCTGGCCGACCGGGCCGACTTCGCGCTGGCCGGCCTGCACGCCCGGGCGATCCCGGCGGACCTGCCCAACGGGCGGGGTTTCCGGCTGCCCGGCACCGACCTGCTGCAGGTGGCGGTGCTGTCGCCGCAGGCCACGGGGGCGGCGGAGAACCAGGCCCTGCGAGAGCTGGCCGGACGGCCGGGGGCGGGGCCGTTCCGGCCGTTCCGGGTCGATCCGCTGCCGCTGGCCATCACCCTGAGGCTGGCGCTTCAGCTGCCGCGACCCGAGGATGGCGTCCTGGTCGGGGTGGGCGGTGACGAACTCAGCCAGGTCCGGGTCGGCGGGCCTACCGTGCTGACGATCGGGGCGCCGGGATCCGGCCGCAGCACCGCGCTGGGGGCCCAGGCCAGTTCCCTGGCGGCGGGAACTCCGCTGGTACTCATCACCCCGCGCCAGTCCGCGGTCCCCGGTGCCCTGGACCCGGCCGCCATCGTAGTTCAGCTGACCGGCTCGGGCCCGGACGCCGCCGCCGCTCTCACTGGCGCGCTAGCCGCAGCCGGGCCAGCGGCCATCGTGGTCGATGACGCGGAGCTGCTGTCCGACACGCCACTCGGTAATGAGCTGGTCGCCCAGCTGCCGGGCTTGCGGGACAGCGGGCACCGGTTGCTGGCCGCGGCCAGCGCCGAGAGCGCGGGCGGCCTGCGCGGGCTCGTTCCCGCGCTGGCCAAGGGCAAGTGCGGCCTGGTCCTGGAACCTGGCAGCACCGCCGACGGCATGCCACTTGGTAGCCGGCTGCCCGCGTCCGTCCTGGCCGGCGGACTGCCGCTGCGCGCGGCCCTGGTGTGCCACGGCCGGATCACCGCAGTCCAGGTACCGGCCTGGTCGGATCCCGCCGCTGACCAGGTAGCAGCACTGACAAGCACGGCCTCCGAGTAGCAGGGAAAAGACTATGGACAAGTCGCTGGGCAGCAACTACCGCCTGCACGAGGTACTGGGCCGAGGGGCCATGGGCCAGGTATTCGCCGGGACCGTCCGGCCGGACGGCCGCCCGGTCGCGATCAAGGTTCTCAAGCCCGAACTGGTTTCCGATCCGGAAGTGGTGGCCCGGTTTGTACAGGAGCGGTCGATCCTGATGTCGGTTGACGATCCGCACGTGGTGCGGGTCACCGATCTGGTCGTCGAGGGCGAGACCCTGGCCATTGTCATGGAGCTGATCGCCGGGCCGGACCTGCGCCGCTACCTTCATGAGCGCGGCCCGCTGCCGCCCGCCGAGGCGGTGCACCTGACCGGCCAGCTGCTGCACGGGCTGGCCGCGGTGCATGCGGCGGGCATCATCCACCGGGACGTCAAGCCTGAGAACCTGCTGCTGGGCAGGTCGGCCTCGGGGCCGCTGCTGAAGCTGACCGATTTCGGCGTGGCCCGGCTGTCCTATGGTGCGTCCCTGACCAAGCTGAGCGGTCTGATCGGTACGCCGGAGTACATGGCGCCAGAGCTCGCCGAGCATGACAGCGCTTCTCCCGCCACGGACGTGTACTCGGCGGGCATCGTGCTCTATGAGCTGCTGTGCGGTCGAACCCCGTTCGCGGGCGGGCACCCGCTCGCCGTCCTGCGGCGCCAGGTGGATCAGGCTCCTGTGCCCATCCCGGGGGTGCCGGAGCCGTTGCGGGACCAGATCGCCTGGATGCTGGCCAAGGACCCGAGGTCCCGTCCTGGCTCCGCGGCGGAGGCCGCCGCCGGCCTGTCAGCTCTACAGCGGTCGCCGGCTGGCTGGCCCGCCCCGCAGGCCACGGTGCTGCGGCACCGTGACCGGGGTGCCGTTATGGCCCCGGGCGAAGCGCGGCCGACGGGCTCGGCGAGGGCGCCCCGGCGGCGCCGGCAGGCCCGCCTGGCCGCCGTAGTAGCGGTCGCCATGCTCCTGGCGGCCGGGCTGGCCGCCACGGTCGTGCAGGTGGCCAGCCACCGGCTGCCGTCCGCTCACCGGGCCGCCGCGTCGGCCGCGGCCACGACACCGAGGGCGACGGCCAAGCCGATCGTGAAGCTGTCGTCCCCGTCACCCGCGCCGTCAGCCACCCCGTCGGCCAGCGCCACGCCCTCATTCACGGCGCCGGTAGCGGAGCCGCCCACGGCGGCGCCCATCGCGGAGCCGTCCGCAGCCGAGCCAGCCGCGCCCGCGCCAGTGGCATCGGCGCCGCCGTCCGCCGCGCCGCCCTCGGCCGCGCCCGCGGCCGGGCAGCTCAGCAGCGGAGAGCAGCAACTGGAAAGCATGCTCAACGGCGGGGTCCTGGCCTATTGCGCCAGCGCTCCGGCGGAGGAGGGCGGTGCCGTGACCGCCGCGATCAATTGTGACTACGTAAATACCGGGCCGACGAAGCATCCGCTGGTCGAATCCCTGGTCGCGGGGTCGGCGCAGACCTGGTTCAACAACCTCACCGGCGGCTTCGTCAACGGCGGCAACTGCGCGGCCGGTCGGTACCTGGGCCTTTGGGATCACCACGGCACCGTCGGCGGGTTGCTCGGCTGCGGCTTCGTCGACGGCCTGCTGCGCATCGTCTGGGTCGTAGACGGTCAGGTCGGCGTCATCGCCGAAGGATCCATCCCCACGGCGCTGGACGCCTGGTTCGCGGAGTACGGCTGCCTGGTACCGGCCGTATGCTCGGCGTGACCGGCTTAGCGGGGATCAGGTGGGCGTGGCGGTGACCAGCACCCGGCCGCCCGCGGTGATCTGGAAGCTGCTGATCGCCCCGTCGGTGCTGGCCATCGAGCCCGCGTACCAGACCTTGCCCTCGTCCTTCGAGGTGGTCCACGCGGCCGCCTCGGTCCGGGTCCCGTCCGGGTGGACGACCCACAGCTCGCAGGTGGTGCCCAGCGGGATGTTGTCGACCAGCACCTGGAAGGCGCTGCCCCACAGCTCCTTGGAGTAGGCGACCGTGGTGGTGGCCCCGGTGAGCGGGCTCGAGCCCTGGACCGTCTCCCAGGCCCCGGGCCCGGCCCCGACGAGCACGGTATGGGTGGTCGAGGTGGCGGTCTGCAGGCCGCCGAACAGCCCGCCCGCCACCGCCACCACGGCGGCGGCCGCGGCCAGGTACCGCCAGCGGTTCCGGCGCCGCCTGGCCTCGGCCAGGTTGAGCACCGTGCCGACCAGTTCGGTGGGCGGCTGGTCGCTGCCGACCGCGCCCACCGCGTCGCCGACGCCGATCCGGCTGATCTCGTCGGGATTCACCCGGGCCAGCAGCGCGGGCAGGCCGGCCAGGCCCGCCAGCTCATCCCGGCAGTCCCGGCAGGTGGCCAGGTGCGCGTCGACCAGCCCGCGCTCGGCGGGATCGATGGCACCGAGCACGTACACGCCGAGCGACGGCCGGGCCTCGGTGCAGTCCCAGGTTTGGGTCATGGCGCCAGCCCTCGTTCCTGCAGCGCCAGCTTGAGTGCCTTCAGCGCGTAAAACGTCCGTGATTTCACCGTACCTGGGGGAATGCCCAGCGTGGCGGCGGCCTCGGCGACCGAGCAGCCGCGGTAGTAGGTCTCCACGATCACCCGGCGGTGGTCGGGACGCAGCGAGGCCAGCGCGTCCGCGACGGCCCAGGACTCCAGGGTCCGGTCGGCGTCGTCGTCGGTGGGCAGCAGTTCGAGCGCGGCCTGCCCGGTCTCCGGCGGCCTGGCCTGCCGGGCGCGGTAGGAATCGACGGCGAGGTTGCGCGCGACGGCGAACAGCCACGGCCGGGCCGGCCGGTCGGCTAGCGCCTCCGGATGGCGCCAGGCCCGCACTATCGTTTCCTGCACAAGATCCTCCGCACGCTGCCTGTCTCCGCCGGTGAGGTGAAGGGCGTAACGAAGCAGGGCGCCACCGTGTTCGGCGTACAGTGCCCGGACAAAGGCCTCGTCAGCCACCCGCCCTGAACGGGGCGCGATTCCCGCGTTTGGCACACCATGAAGAACGTCCGGCTGGGCCGGACGGTTCAACTGACCGGGAAAATTCGCGCCGCCGGGCGGCTGGCCCGGTCCGTCAGACCCCGGGGGCCGGGGCGGAAGGTGCTGACTCATGCTCACTCTGGCCTGCTCAGCGCTTGCTCAGCGCTTGCTCACGGTGGAGCGTTATCCACACAGTGTGCCCTATCCCACCCCAGATGCCCACCGCAATGAGCTTTCGGGTGTATTACCCGCCGGCGAACTGCGGCAGGACCTCGATCCGGGCCGCGTCGGGCAAGATCACGTCGGCGGCCACGCCGCGGCCCGCGGCCGTGCCGTCGACCAGGAACGATGAGGTGGCCAGGACGGCCCGCAGCCGCCCGTCGCTGCCCCGGCGGGCCAGGACCTCGGCCAGCGCCTCGGCCAGCGTGCCCGCCTCGACCGACTCCTCGGCCACGCCGGCCGCCTCCCTGGCCGAGGCCCAGTACTGGATTGTCACTTTGGCCATATGGGTTATCCTCTTCTCAGCGGGACCCGGGCGGTGTTGCCCCCGGGTCCTTGTCTGTTTATACAAGTAGGCAAGGTGCAAGCGCACCAGCAAGTGGAGGCTTTGGGTGAGCGACCTGCTGCTGATCACCAGCGTGCTCGAGCCGTCCGCGGAGGTACTGCCCGCCCTGGGGCTGTTGCTGCACCCGGTCCGCGTGCTCCCGGCCGACGCGTCCGCCCTGGTCGAGGCGCCCCCGGCCGACGCCGTGCTGGTGGATGCAAGGCGTGACCTCGCGCACGCGAAGAGTATCTGCAGGTTGCTGCATACTACCGGCCTGGACTGCCCGCTGTTCGCGATCGTGACCGAGGGCGGCCTGGCCGCGATGAACGCGGACTGGGGCGTTGACGACGTGATCCTGGCCACCGCCGGGCCGGCCGAGGTCGAGGCCCGGATCAGGCTGGCCATCGGGCGGCAGGTCCAGGCGGCGGTGGCCGACGCGCCGGACGAGATCCGCTCCGGCGAGCTGGCCATCGACGAGGCCACCTACGCGGCCCGGCTGCGCGGCCGGGTGCTCGACCTGACCTTCAAGGAGTTCGAGCTGCTCAAGTTCCTGGCCCAGCATCCGGGCCGGGTCTTCACCCGGGCCCAGCTGCTGCAGGAGGTCTGGGGCTACGACTACTTCGGCGGCACCCGCACGGTGGACGTGCACGTCCGGCGGCTGCGGGCCAAGCTCGGCCCCGAGCACGAGGCCCTCATCGGCACGGTCCGCAACGTGGGCTACCGATTCGTCCCGGTCAAGAGCGAGCGGCCCGACCGAGCCGGCGACGACCGGGGCCGGACCCGCGTCGGGTGACCCGCCGCCCATGAGCCAGTGGTCGATCACCAGCGGCAGGCTGACTCCGGCCCAGGTGGCCGGGGCGCTGGCGCTGGCCGAGGCCGCGGAAGCCGCCGACGGGGTGGCACCGCTGTCCGAGCACGCGCTGCTGCACCTGCGCTACGACGCCGGCGCCGGCCCGGGCCAGGACGGGGGCACCGACCGCGACCTGGTGCTGACCACGGCCCAGGGCGAGATGGCCGGCTACGCGCACGTGGACGCGAACACCCCGGCCCGTGACCTGAGCGGCGAGCTGGTCATCGACCCGCGGCACCGCGGCCACGGCCTGGGCCTGGCCCTGGTGCGCGAGCTGACCGCGCAGGCCGATGGGCACCAGGTCCAGCTGTGGGCGCACGGCGACCTGCCCGCGGCGCCGGCTGGCCGCGGCGGCCGGCTTCGAGCGCTTCCGCGCCCTGTGGCAGATGCGACGGCCGCTGGCCGGCCCGCTGGACCTGCCCTCCTTCCCGCCGGGCAGCACGCTGCGCACGTTCCGCCCGGGCCAGGACGAGGACGAGTGGCTCAGCCTGAACGCCCGGGCCTTCGCCAAGCACCTAGAGCAGGGCGCCTGGACCAGGCACGACCTCGAGCTGCGCGAGCGGGAGCCGTGGTTCGACCCGGCGGGCTTTTTCATCGCCACCCAGGACGGCGCCATGACCGGCTTCCACTGGACCAAAGTCAGCGGGCCCGCGGACGCGCCCGCCGGCATCGGCGAGGTCTACGTGGTCGGGGTGGACCCGGGCCAGCGCGGCACCGGCCTCGGCCGGGCGCTGACCCTGGCCGGCCTGGCGTACCTGCGCGACCGCGGGCTGACCACGGCCATGCTGTACGTCGACGAGGACAACGTGCCCGCGATCAGGATGTACTCCGGCCTCGGCTTCACCCGCTACCGGGTCGACGCGATGTACCGCCAGTGTTTAGCAGCACCGGGTTAGCTGCTGCTGATGCCGAGCGCCTCGTCGAGTTCGGCGGGAGTCAGCGGCCGGTCGGCGGCCGCCACCGCGCTCAGCACCTCGGCGTAGAGCTCGATCTCATCCAGGGCTACGCGGTCGTGGACACGAAGGTCCAACTGCCTGGGAATCGTGCTCACCTCCGGCGCCGATCGCGACTCCGTTCGCTTGGTGCCCAGGTTACGTGCCGACACTGCTCCTCCGCATGACCCATCAGGGCCATTCGCCTACCACCTTCACGTGCGGTTTTACCCAGTCAGGCGGTAACGATTCCGGTAATCTGCCGCACAGTTGCCGTCAATCAGGTAATGCACGCCACAGGTGTCACACCGGCATCTCGGATCGAAGCGCTCACATACCGTAACATCGCCCAGACCGGCACTGATGCGGATAAATCGAGACACTAGTTCGTTTCGGTTGCGCGGAGGGGTGATACCGACAAGAGTCATGCTCGTACTCCCCCTGCCCACCCCCGTCCTGAGCACGCATACTAGCCCTCCGGACGTTCGTTCCGCTTCCACGGACTACTTGATCTCGGAAAGCCATGAATGACAACAGTGATCTCCTGCCGAACCTCGCCCACGAAGACGCCTTCGAAATGCAGATGCGCGGGTACAGCCGCCGCCAGGTGGACGAGTTCATCGCCCGGTGCCGCAGCCAGATCCGGGATCTGGAGCAGCGACTGGCCCGGGCCCTTGACGAGCGTGAAGAACTCCAGCGTGACCTGAGCACCGCGCGCCAGCAGGCGCTGGGCGCCAAGCCCGCGCACGAGGAAGTCAGCGAGCGCATCTCCCAGATCCTCAAGCTGGCCGACGACGAGGCCCGGTCGCAGAAGACCAAGGCCCACGAGGACATCGCCCGGCAGCGGAACGATGCTCAGCAGGAGGCGGACAAGGCCCGCGCCGAGGCCCGCGAGCAGGCCGAGCGGATGCTGACCGCGGCCCAGGAGCAGGCCGAGCGAGCCATTACCTCCGCGCGGGCCGAGGCGGAGAAGACGGTCAATTCCGCCCGGGCCGAGGCCGAGCAGGTCACCTCCGACGCCAAGAAGAGGTCCGAGGCCGTGCTGGCGGGCGCGAAGGGGCAGGCCAAGAAGGCACTGGACGAGGCGACGGCCCGGGCCACCGCCATCCACGACGGCGCCGAGCGGCGGCTGAGCCTGCTGTCCACCCGGCACTCGGAGACCGTCAAGCGGCTGACCGACATCCTGGACGGCGTGTCCTCGCTGGTCACCGCCGAGGCCGCCCGGCTCTCGCTGGAGGACGAGGTCGACCAGAACACGGCCAAGACGATCGCCGCGCACGCGACGGGCGACGCCGCGCGGCCGGCCGCGGCCGGGCCGAACGGGCCGTCCGCTTCCGGCGGGCCCGCGGGCCCGGGTTCCGGCGGCGCAGCGGGCTCCGCGGCCGCCACGGCGTCGCGGTCCGCCACCCAGCCGCTGGCCAGCCCCGGGTCAGCCAGCCCCGGGTCAGCCAGCCCCGGGTCAGCCAGCCCCGGGTCAGCTGCTAGCACCACACCGGCCAGTCCCGCCCCGGCCAGCCCGTCGTCCCCGGCCCAGCGGGCCGAGGACAAGCGGACGCCGGCCCGGGCCGCCGTCATCGACTCCGACGACACCAAGCCCAACGGCGTCCGGGTCATGCCAGGCAAAAGCGACAACTAGGACCCGGCCAGCAGTCACTGAGTGCGGCACTCCCTGAGCAGGGGTGCCGCACTCATTGCTGTGCGCGGCGGCGCCGGTAAGGTGGCGGCGCCCAGGCCCTGGGCCAGCATGTCCAGGCGCCGCAGGATGACGCCTTCGCGCAGCGCCCACGGGCACAGCTCGAGCTGATCGACGGCCAGCAGGTCCAAGATGGCGTCGGCCACGATGGCGCCGGCCGGGAGCTGCGCCACCCGGCTGGCCGAGACGCCGGGCAGCTTGGCCCGTTCGGCCTGGGACATGGTGGGCAGCCGCTCGGCCAGGGCGGCCACGTCGGCGTGCCGCAGCGCCCGCTTGACGTACGGGCCCTCGCCGGACGGGGCCGCGCCGGCGATCCTGGCCAGCTGCCGGAACGTCTTGGAGGTACCCACCACGTGATCGGGCGGGCCCTGACGCAGCATGCCGCCCGCCTCCCGGGCGATCTCCGCCCGCACGTGCTTGCGGAGCCGCCGCGCCTCGGCCGCGGACGGCGGGTCGCCGGTCAGCCAGTCCCTGGTCAGGCGGCCGGCCCCGAGCGGGAGCGAGGCCACGGCGTCGGGCAGCTCATCGATGCCCGAGGCCACCTCGAGCGATCCGCCGCCGATGTCGATGATCAGCAGGCGGCCCGAGGACCAGCCGAACCACCGGCGGGCGGCCAGGAACGTGAGCCGGGCCTCCTCCTGGCCGGTCATCACGGTGATCTGCGCGCCGGTCTGCTCGCGGATCCGGGCCAGCACCTGCTCGCCGTTCCTGGCTTCCCGCACGGCCGAGGTCGCGAACGCGATCAGGTCCTCGACGCCCTTGTCCTCGGCGATGCGCAGCGCGTCCTCGACTAGCTCGCGCAGGCTGCGCTCGCCCCGGCCGGACAGCGCGCTGCCGTTGTCCAGCTGGGCCGCGAGCCGCAGCTCGGTCTTGTGCGAGAAGGCAGGCATGGGCCGGGCGCCCTGGTAGGCATCGACCACGAGCAGGTGGACGGTGTTCGATCCCACGTCCAGGACCCCAAGTCGCATACTCCAGACGCTACCCTTGGGCCGAACGAAGCGTGGTGTGCGCACCCCAGACCGGCGGAGGCGGCGGATGCGGAACGGGGAGGTGTCGTTCTGGTGGCAGGCCCGCGGGCTGCCGCCCCGGCGGCCGTCGCTGCCCGGCAGCACCGACGCCGACGTCGCCATCGTGGGCGCGGGGTACACCGGCCTGTGGACCGCCTACTACCTCAAGCGCGCCGACCCGGGCCTGCGGGTAGTGGTGCTCGAGCAGCACTTCGCCGGCTACGGCGCCTCGGGCCGCAACGGCGGCTGGGTCACCGCCACCCTGCCCGGGTCGCGGGACCGCTACGCCCGGGGCCCGCGGGGCCGGGCGGGTGTCCGCGAGCTCGAGCAGCAGCTGCGCGAGACCGTGGACGAGGTGGCCCGGGTCAGCCAGGCCGAGGGCATCGACGCCGGCCTGGTCAAGGGCGGCACGCTGAGCGTGGCCACCTCGGCGGCGCAAGATGCCCGGCTGCGCCAGCGGCTGGAGCAAGAACGTGACTGGGGCGACGGGCCAGGGATCGTTCGGTACCTAGAAAAAACCGAACTGGCGGCCAGGGTGCAGGTGACCGGGGCCATCGGGGCCCTGTACTGGCCGGACTGCGCCCGGGTGCAGCCGGCCAGCCTGGCCGCGGGCCTGGCCGAGACGGTGGCCGGCGCCGGGGTGGCGCTGTACGAGGACACCCCGGTGCGGTCGATCTCGGCCGGGGTGGCCCGGACCGACGCGGGCGACGTGCGCGCGCCGTTCGTGCTGCGCTGCACCGAGGGGTTCACCGCGGACCTGCCCGGCCAGCACCGCACGCTGCTGCCGATGAACAGCTCCATGATCGTCACCGGGCCGCTGTCCGGGGCGGCCTGGAAGAGCATCGGCTGGGACGGCTGCGAGACGCTCGGCGACGAGGCGCACGCCTATATCTACGCGCAGCGGACCGCGGACGGCCGGATCGCGCTGGGCGGGCGGGGCATCCCGTACCGGTTCGGCTCCGGGCTCGACCACGACGGCGCGGTCGCGGACTCGACCATCGCCCAGCTGGGCCGGATCCTGCGCCGCATGTTCCCGGCGGCGACCGGGGCGGGCCTGGACCATGCCTGGTGCGGGGTGCTCGGCGTGCCCAGGGACTGGTGCGCCACGGTCACGATGGACCCGCGCGCCGGCCTGGGCTGGGCGGGCGGCTACTCCGGCCACGGGGTGGCCGCGGCCAACCTGGCCGGGCGGACGCTGGCCGACCTGGTCCGCGGGGTACCGAGCCCGCTCACCACCCTGCCCTGGGTCGGCCACCGCTCGCCGCGCTGGGAGCCCGAGCCCGCGCGCTGGGCCGGGGTGCGCGGGCTGTACGCGCTGTACCGCACGGCGGACCGGGTGGAAACCAGGGGCCGTTCGGGCCGGACGTCGCTGCTGGCCCGGGCGGGCGACGTGATCTCGGGTATCCCGCACTAGCTGTTTGACCGGCGACAGATGCGCTGGTTACGCTCATTTTCACCATGATTATTTGGTTCAGCGTTAGAAAACTCAAAGTATTGATGGTGCTGCTGGGCATCACGCTCATCCTGACATTGAGCTGGTCTCACCTGCCGCACGTCGCCTTCGTCATAGGCATCAGCATCATCTTGTGCATTGGGCTGCTGGTCTATTTGATCAAGAACTCCATGACCCAGACCAGCCGGGCCGGCGGTGGCGCCGGCCAGCAGGGGCGCGCCCGGGCCGAGGCTCGCGCCCGCAAGCGCGGCGACGTACTGCACCCGGATGCCACCGTCACCCTGTCCGACGAGCGCGCGGCCGCGGGCGTCGATGACGTCTTCGCCAAGCTGAATAGCGAACTCGTCGGCCTGGTCCCGGTCAAGAAGAAGGTCGAAGAGGTCGCCGCGCTGCTGCTCGTGGACCGGGTCCGGCAGCGGTTCGGGCTCGCGGCGCCGCGGCCGAACCTGCACATGTGCTTCACCGGCGCGCCGGGCACCGGCAAGACCACGGTGGCGCTGCAGATGGCGGAACTGCTGCGGCGGCTCGGCTACCTGGAACGGGGCCACCTGGTTCACGCCATGCGCGATGATCTGGTCGGGGAGTACATCGGGCATACCGCGCCGAAGACCAAGCGCGTGCTGGAGCGGGCCATGGGCGGGGTCCTGTTCATCGACGAGGCGTATTACCTGTACCGCACCAACGACTCGAAAGACTACGGCCAGGAGTGCATCGACATCCTGCTGCAGGTCATGGAGAACAACCGCGACAAGCTCGTGGTCATCCTGGCCGGCTACCAGGACCGGATGGACGAATTCTTCGAGTGCAACCCGGGCATGCGTTCGCGGATCGCGCACCACCTGGACTTCGCCCCGTACGAGCTTGACGAGCTGGTGGCCATCGGGCGCGGGATGCTGGAGCGGTCGTCCTATTACCTGTCCGACTCGGCCGAGCTGGCCTTCCGCGACTACCTGACCGACCGGATGGGGCACCCCCAGTTCGCCAACGCCCGCGCCGTCCGTAACGAGCTGGAGAAGGCCCGGCTGCGGCACGCCCACCGCCTGGCCGGCGACCCGCACCTGAGCCGGAGCAAGGACGACCTGATGCGGATCGAGCCGATGGACATCCTGGCCGCCCCGGTGTTCTCCCTCCCGGTCATCGACCAATAACCTCGGGCCCGGCCGGGCCGGGCCGGGCCGGCCCGGACTCTGTGGATGTGGCAACCTGCGGTGTCTTTACGGCAGGCTGCGCGAGGGCCATCAGCGACACGTTGTTGACGATGGCGCATGATCAGCATCGCGCGCTGCCGGGCGGACAGGTACTGCAGCGCCGCGACGAAGGCCAGCCGGATGCCGGCCCGGGAGGCGGTCACCGCGGCCGGGTCCTCGTACTCCCCGGCCAGCAGCGCGTCGGGCAGCGGCTGCAGCCACGGCACGTCCGGGCCCGCCACCAGCGGCGAATCCGGGTTGTCGCTCGGCGCGCCCAGCCCGGACGGCAGCGGCCGCCGGCCGCGGCGGTCGATCGCGGTCAGGCAGGCGTTGGTGGCGATCCGGTACAGCCAGGTCCGCACCGACGAACGTCCCTCGAACGCGGCATAGGACCGCCAGGCACGCAGGAACGTCTCCTGCACCAGATCCTCGGCCTCTTCGGCCGAACCCAGCATCCGGTAGCAGTGCGCCAGCAGCTCACCCCGGAACCGGCCGGTGAGACCGGTGAAATCCTCGCTGACCGTCATCGGCTTACCCCAAACTTGCCCGCGCGAGTGCCAGCGGCCCGCCGGCCCGCTTATATAGACCAGGCCGCCGGCGCGAAATCGCCGCGAGCGCGGCCCGGACTAAGGCGGTATTTTCGTCGCCGCTCCGACTGATTATCCAGAAGGCGACGGCCGGGACTGGTACCCGGCGGGATGTCCGCCGTTGCGGCCGGACCGCGGAGCTCGCCACGTAGCGCGGCTGGCCGGGCGGCACGGATCGGCGGCCGGGACGAGGTGGCGGCCGCGCCCCAGGCTGGTTCTCCTGGCCGGGTGCACCGGATTCATGAACGCCAGGCCCGCGCGGTTCCGGTGGCGGTGCCGCTCACGGGCGGCGGGCGCCAGCAGCGGGCGGCCGTTCACCACGACGTCAGCTGATCGCGAGTGACCTGGTTCGCCCAGCGCCGGACAGCCGCGTGGCGGCCGCTGCGGCCGCGGCGGCCGTGGCGGCGAGGTCACGCGCCGCCAGCTGAGGGTCAGGGCGAAGGCCGCCACCGCACCGATCCCGCCGCCCACGGCGACGACGGATTCCGGGGTCACCACCTCCGCGGCCGCGCCGGCCCCCACGAACGCGGCCCCCTGAGCGACGACGACGCCCATGCTCGCGATGCCGAAGGCCTGGGCCCGCCGCTCGTCCGGCACCCTGACCACGAAGGCGGTGTTGACCGCGAGCTGGTAGGCCCCGGCCGCGGCCGCGGCCGAGAAGATCACCAGCGAAACGGCCAGGCCCGGGCGGAGCGCGGTCAGGACGAGGGTGGCGCAGGTGGCCATGGCCAGCGGCCCCATCAGCGCCAGCCGCCGCCGGGGGCTGACGAACCGGCTGAACAGCGGCGTGGCGATCGCCGTGGCGGCGGCCGTCGACGCGAGCACCAGCCCGGTGGCGACCGGGCCGCCGCCCAGCCGGGCCGCGTAGGGGGCGGCGATGCCCTGCGGGATCGTGTAGAAGACCACCAGCCAGCCGAGCAGCACCAGGGTCCGCAGTGCCCGGTCGCCGAACACCAGCCGGAGGCCGGCGGCCGCCCGTCCCAGCGGCGAGCCGGGACTGGCGCCGGGGCCGGCCACGGCGGGCCTGGCCCGGGTGCCTAGCCCGATGAGCAGGCCGGAGATCACGAACGTCACCGAATCGATGAGCAGCGAGGGCCGCACGCCGAGCAGGGTAACCGTGGCTCCCCCGACCGCCGCGCCGGCCACCTCGGCGGTCAGGTACGTGGTCTGGATCACCGCGGTGCCCAGGGCGTAGTGCTCGCCGGGCAGGATGCCCGGGGTGATCGAGGCGCGGGCCGACTCGAACGGCGAGGCGAACATCGTGGCCGCGAACAGCAGCAGGACCAGGGCCGCCACCGGCATGCCGGGCACCGCCATCGCCGCGACCAAGACGGCACGGACCGCGTCGCAGGCCACCATCACCGACCGGCGCGGGCGGCGGTCGGCCAGGTCGGCCAGGAACAGGCCGCCGATCACCCAGGGCAGGTACCCGGCCGCGTAGGCCAGGGCGGCCAGCAGCGGCGACCGGGTCCGGTCGTAGACCAGCACCGCCAGCGCGACCAGGGCCAGGCGATCGCCCGCCGCGGACAAGATGACCGACGACCAGACGGCCCGGAACTCACGTACCGCGAACACATCGCGGAACGTGGCGCGCGGCGCGGGGGTGGCCGTCACCGTCGGGGTCGGCCGCGGGCAGCCAGGCGAACGCGGAATGCAGGCCATCTCCGGAGTTCGTTCATCACGCCAGCCGTCCGCATGAGGCATGCCACGTCGGCCAGGCCGACGGGCGGGCGGCTCATATTCATCGAGCCGATTCCCTGGGACCATTCACCGTCGGCCGGTCGCTTACCGCAACACAACGAGTTGCATTAGTCACTAATATGGCTAACCGTGACTGGGCGAATACTATTACATTTAGCTATTTCGGCCTATTGCCCAGATTCGATATCTGTGTCCGCTTTCGGGGACCTGCTCAGCCAGCAGAGCCTGCATCGGCCAGGCCCTCGCCGATGAAGGACAGGGTGAGCTCCTCGAGCTGATGCCGGGCGGCATCAGGGACGTCACGCAAGGGTCCCGGCCCGGTGAGCACGGCCAGGCCGTGCACCGCGGACCAGATGGGGTACTCGATGCCCTCGCGCCGCGGCCGGTCGAGCACGCCGGCGTCGACCAGTTCATCGAGCACGATGCGGAGCTGGTCCAGGGGCGTGCGTTCGGGCCCGGTTCCGCCGTCCGCACCGCCGTAGGCGTGCTGCTGCGGCAGGGCGAACGCGGCGGCGAACAGCCCCGGTTCCTCGTGGGCGAACTCCAGGTAGGCCAGGCCGATCGCGCGTAGCCGCTGGCGGGCTGGACCGGGATCGCCGCGACGGCCGCGCACCCCGGCCACGCCAGCGGCCATCCGGCCGGCCAGCTCGCGCATGGCCGCCGTGCAGACCGCGGCGAGCAGTTCGTCACGGTCGGCGAAGTGCCGGTAGGCGGCGTTGGGCACCACGCCCACCATCCGGGTCGCCTCACGGAGCACGACGGCATCAGGGCCCCCGGTCCGGGCCAGCTCCAGCCCGGCGGCGATCAGGCCGTCGCGGACCGCGCCCCGCGGCCGGCGCCGGGGCTCGGCCTGGCGCGGCGCTGCCCGGCGGGGCTCTGCCGGGCGCAGCTCGGCCTGGCGCGGCGCCGCCGGGCGGGGCTCCGCTGCTGATCGGCTGTCCGTCACCACGGCAGGATAACAAAGTGGACAGCGTACACATTCTGAGTTAGTGTGTACAGCGTCCACCAATGGACGCCGATGAACGTGAGCCCCCTGAGACAGAACGGAACCGCCATGACCAAGATGACGCCCCTGCTCGAGCGCAACGAGCAGTTCGCCCGTGCCTACCGCCCCGCGGCCCTTGGCCTGCCCACCGCGCAGGTGCTCGTCGTCACCTGCCTCGACCACCGAGTCGACCCCGCGCTCATCTTCGGACTCCGGCTCGGCGACGCCCCGGTCATCCGCAACGCCGGAGGCCGCGTCACCGAGGCGGTCATCGACGACATCGCCTTCCTCGCCTACCTCGCCACGCAGCTGGGCGGCGGCCAAGGTGCCGGGGGCACGCTCTTCGAGGTCGCCGTCGTCCACCACACCCAGTGCGGAACCGGGTTCCTCGCCGACCCCGGCTTCCGCCAGCAGGCGGCCGCGGCGACCGGCCGGTCCGAGGCGGCCCTCGAGGCGTCCGCCGTGGCCGACCCGCACGCCACCGTCAAGGCCGACGTCCAGCGCCTGCTCGGCTCTGCTTTGCTGGCACCGGAGGTGAGCGTCTCCGGCCACGTCTACGACATCGCCACCGGACGCGTGACCACCGCTGTCGACGCCCGGTACCCCGAGCGCCTCCGCCCGTAAACTCGGACCCGTGTCTCACGTCGCTATCGTCGCCCGCGTCACCGTCAAAGCGGGACGGGCCGACGAGTACCTCGCCGCGCTCGGGCTCTTGCTCCGGCAAGCGGAGCAAGAGCCCGGCACGCTCCTGTACGCCGTGCACCGCTCGAAGGACGATCCGCACGTGTTCTGGACCACCGAGGTATACGCCGACGATGCTGCCTTCGCCGCCCACCGCGCCAGCGAGGCCCATGCCGCGGCCGGACCGGTGTTCACCGAACTGATCGCCGCCGCCGACGTCACGATCGGCGAGACGGTCATGGCCAAGGGCCTGGGCGGCTGACTACAGCTGCAATCGCCGCGGTCGGCTCAGTGTTCGGCCGCGCCGAGATCATCGGAGCGTCCGGCGGCGAGCCGCGACCACTGGGGAATGGGGCGCCCGCCCGGCCACGCTGGCACTGGCGGCCAATCGGGCGGACCGTCGTCGGACCGCGTGATGGAGCACTGCTGTGGCCAGCCGGGAGGCGAGTCCTCCCAGGTCTCCTGGCGTCCGTACACGGTGAGGTCCATGAGCGCGTAGCTGTAGTCCATGGCCTCGGCGCCGCGGCGCTTGGTCCAGTAGGTTTCGAAGACGCGGTCGCCGTCCCGTACGTAGCACACCAGGTGGAACAAGCCGACCTGGCGCCCGACCAGAAGCGTGTCGAGGGAGGCCTGGGCCGAGTACCATGGCATGTTCCAGCCCATGAAGTCGCGGTAGCGCACGCTCTCGTCGTAAGGACCCTGGCAGAAGACCGCGTAGGTGATGTCGCGGGAATGCAGGAAGGACAGCTCCGCGACCTGGGTGGTGACCCAGGTGCAGCCCTCGCACTGCTCCGCCGCGGGATGGCCTGCCCACCACATGAAGTAGTAGGCGATCAGCTGCCGGCGCCCCTCGAACGCGTCGAGCAGGGGGACCGGCCCGCGCGGCCCGGTCAGCGGGAGGCTGGCGTCTACCTCAACCATGGGCAGGCGCCGCCGGGCCGCGGCGATCGCGTCGCCTTCGCGGGTGTGCGCCTTCTCCCGGATCCGCAGCCGGTCCAGTTCGGCTTGGAAGGTGGCCCGGTCGACGACCGAGGGCAGGCTCGGTGCGCTGGTCTCCGGCCCGGCGGGGTTGGCTGATTCATTCATCACGGTTCCTCCTTCTGGTTTTCTGCGTGTGCCGCTTCGGCGAGCCGCTTGATCGTGTCGAGCCGCCGGTCCCATTGCGTGGCCAGGTCAGCCAGGGCCCGGGCGGCCTGGTCGAGGCGGCCGGCTTCTACCTGGTAGAGAACCTCCCGGCCCTGTTTGCGCCGGCTGATCAGCCCAGCCTGTTCGAGCACGACGAGATGCTTGGAGACCGCCTGGCGGGTGAAGGGCACGTGGCCGGCTAGCCAGCTTGCGCTGACCGCACCGTTGCTGACGACGAGGTCGAGGACCCGGCGGCGGGACGGGTCGGCGATGGCCGACCACAGCTCGTCATCGGCCTGCGCGGTCATCCCGATCGGCGTTTCGCGAGCAACGTGGCCAGGCGATCCAGGAACTCGCCCCAGCCGTCTCGGTGCTCGTCGGCATAGCGCTGTTTCTCGGCGTCGGGCCAGGCGCGCAGTTCATGGCCGCTTTCGACCACACGAAGCCGGGTCCGTTCGTCGCCCTCGGGCGTCAGCGTGAACTCGACCAGCATCGAATTGCCGGCCACCGGCTCTTCCCCGCGGGGGTGGTTCCAGCGGAACGAGAAGCGGGTCGGTGGATCGACCGTCTCCACGACGACCGGGCCGCCCTGGTCCCCGAACTCCATATAGCCACGGGCGCCGGGCTCAATCACCAGTTCCACCCGGTCGGCGAACCACTGACTCATCTGGTCGGGCTCGGTGACGGTGCGCCACACCACCCCCACCGGCGCCTCGATCAGAACCTCCCGGTCGATCACTAGGTCTGCCATCGGTACTCGCTCCTTCCCTCTCGAACTGCAACCAACGGTAGCGTGTTGCCGGACTAACTGCAACCGTCAGTTGCATATTTCCGGAAGATATGCAACTATTGGTTGCATGTCAAGGAGGAGGAAGACATGGATGACCACCACACCCTGCAAGAGTTCCGCGCCTCGGTCGGCGCCCAGTGGACCTTCCTGTCCGACCCAGGCCGGACCGTCCAGCAGGACCTCGACATCGCCGAGTACACCGACCCCGAGCACAACCCCATGATCCCGCACACCCTGGTGCTCAAGCCGGGCCTGGTCATCCACAGCGTCTACAACGGCTACTGGTTCTGGGGCCGCCCCTCGTTCTACGACCTGTCTCGAATGCCGGCGCGCTCGGCATGCTGACGCTGACCTGGTCCGATGACGCCGGAGCCGTTGTTCGTGAGACGGCGGCACTGACCACGCGACCGTTCGGCGGCAATCTCGTTCTCATCGACGATCAGCATCACCGACTGGACCAGGCGCTTGCGGCCGGACTGCGCATCATCTCGTTCATGTGGGGAGATCCCAGCGGCTACATCGGGCCGGTGCACGACGCCGGCGGGATTGTCCTGCACACGGTCGGCACCGCCGAGGAGGCCCGGCGGTCAGTCGCGTCCGGCGCGGACGTGATCGTCGCGCAGGGCTTGGAGGCCGGCGGGCACGTATGGGGCACCGTAGGGACGCTGCCACTGGTGCCCGCGGTGGTGGACGCGGTGGCGCCGGTGCCGGTGATCGCGGCGGGCGGTATCGGTGACGCTCGCGGCGTCGCCGCGGTGCTCGCCCTGGGCGCCCAGGCCGCGTGGCTGGGCACGCGGTTCCTGCTGGCCGAGGAGATGCCGATCCACGAGGACTACCGGCGCCGGCTGATAGCCGCGGCCGAGACCGATGCGCAGTTGTACCCGAACCTGTACGAGGTCGGGTGGCCCGACTCTCCGCACCGTGCGCTCCGCAATTCAACGGCCACCGCGTGGGAGGCCGCGGGCCGCCCCCCGCTCGCGCAGCGGCCAGGAGCGGGTGACGTGATCGCGCACTTCGCCTCCGGCGAAGCAATCGTCCGGTACGAGCCGGCGCCACCGATGGTCGGGACCACCGGTGACATCGAAGCGCTCTCGATGTGGGCCGGACAGGGCGTCGCCCTCGCGCGAGAGCGGCAGTCAGCGGCGGACATCGTGGCCGAGCTCACCTCCCGCCTCTAACCCGGGACGGAGCCGTTCAGCCCAGGGAGAAGGAGATGCCATCATGCCGAGCCAGGCCATGCAGGACGCCATCGACGCCCGGCCCCGGAGCATCCCTTCCCCGCCGCCATCGACGACGTCCTGGCCGCGTGGCGCTGGCTGCGCGCCGACCAGGACCTGAACCCACGATCACTAGCGGTGGCCGGCGACTCGGCCGGCGGCCTCGCCGTCGCCCTAGACTCGCGTCCAATAGCGAGGAGGAGAGGTCATGGCGACCTTCACCCGGTCCGACGAGCTGCAGGACGCGGAATTCGTCGGCACGAACCTGAGCCGCGCTCGGTTCGTCCGGGCTGACCTGTCCGGTGTCGTGATGCGCGGCGTAGCGGTGCAGGGAGCGGAAATCGACTCACCGTGGCTGTTCGAAGGCGAGGGTTTCTTGCGCGTGAACGGCGTCGACGTGATCCCGTTCGTCGATGCCGAACTCAACCGCCGCTTTCCCGGCCGGGCCGGCCGGCGCGCCGCAGATCCGGATGGCCTGCGGGCGGCCTGGGCGGCGCTCGAGCGCACCTGGTCGGCCGCGCTCGAGCGCGCCGCGGCGATGCCCGCCGGCACGGTCGACGTGTCGGTGGGCGGCGAGTGGTCGTTCGCGCAGACGCTGCGGCACCTGGTCTTCGCCACGGACGTATGGCTGGGCCGGGCGATCCTGGAAGCCTACGCGGTGCGCGACCTCGACGCGATCGAGGGCGGCCCGGCCAGATGAGCTGGACGCCGCCACCAGAATCCACGGCCCGCCGTTATGGCCTGGTTTTCGATGAGATCGCGGCCGAGTACGACCGCCGCCGTCCGGCATATCCCGACGAGCTCATCGACCAGGCTTGCCGGGTGGCGGGAATCGGGAGCGGCGATCGTGTGCTCGAGGTCGGGTGCGGGAGCGGCCAGCTGACGCGCGGCCTGCTCGCTCGGGGCCTGCAAGTCACCGCGGTCGAACCCGGCACGAGCCTCATCGCGCTGGCCAGGCGGAACCTGGCCGGTGCTGGCCAGGTGGAGTTCGTGAACGCGCAGCTTGAGGACGCGTCGCTGCCGCGCGAGCGGTTTGCGGCCGTGTTCTCCGCGTCCGCGTTTCACTGGATTGACCCTGAGGTCAGCTGGCGGAAGGCCGCGGACGCACTTGTCCCCGGGGGGACGCTCGCCCTCGTGCAGTACTTCGGGCTTGAGGAGCCGCGCAGCAAGCTGGATCAGGAAGCGGTGCTCGCGGCCCTCGGAAAGGTCGCCCCGGACATCGCCGCTGACTGGCCGGCCTACCGGGATCTCGACGCCACGCTCGCTGGGATGGAACAACGCCGCGGCAACGTCTCGGCGGTATGGGCCTGGCTCGGCAGCTACGACATAGGGCGGGAGTACGCCCGGCACTTGTTCGGTGACGTTCAGGTCGCGGTCATGCCCAAGCTCATCGAGCACACTCCTGACGAGCTCAACGCTCTCGTTCGCACGCTGTCGTTTCACGCCCGGCTCGCACCGGGCCAACGCCAGGCGCTTGATCGTGAGCACCAGGCCATCTATGAGCGGCTCAGGCGGCCGATTCGCGCTAGCACGGTCGCGGCTCTCGTCACGGCCCGGCGCAGCGTCGACGCGGGCAGCGCTTGACGAACGCCGAGTGCCTCAGGAAGAGTTGGTTCATGGCGGCGACCGGTCGCCGAGCTGTGGAACGTCCGCCCCAGCCGGGGTTCCATCGGCGAAGGGGATTCGCCCTCTCGGTCGTCAATGTCACAGGCCATCTTCCAACACCGCGTCGCCGGGGGACGAGGGTGTCAAGGGGAGGCTTGTCCATGACCAAGGACGCCAGCTTCAAGAAGGTTGTCCGGCGCCACGCCGAGGAGACTGGGCAGCGCTACACCGAAGCGCTGACGGATCTCGAGGGTCTGGGTGCGCGAATGCACCACGAGCCAGTTCCTGAGCGGCTGCTCGCTCATCTCCGGGATCGCTACGGCATTGACCCGGTCGCGGCGACGAAGCTCAGCGTGCACAAGACCTACGTGTTCCGCATCGATCGCAGTGACGGCAGCCCGTGGGTCGCCCGCGCGTTCCCTCCCGGTCGGCCGCGTGCCGGTGTGGAGGGCGATGCCGCCATCCTGCGCTTCCTGGAGCGGCAGGACTATCCCGCGGAGCGCCTGGCGGTCGACGATGCGGTATCTGATTTGGATGGCAGCGCGGTCCTCGTGACGCGGTTCGTTGACGGCGTCCAGCTTCCCAGCGGTGCCGCGAAGTTTGCCATGATGGGTGAGCTGCTCGGACGGCTGCACGCACTGCCGTACGACGAAACCGCCGGCCGCCCGGGTGGAGCCAGTGGTGAGGACCCGAGCCATGAGGGCACGCCGCGTCAGGATCTGCTGGCGGCCCTGTCGTTTCTCGACGCCGTCGACACGAAGGTCGCGGCCGCCGAGCGCGAGCGATTCGAGCAGCTCCGCGACCAGGTACGCGCGGCCGACGACGGTCACGGCCTGCCGGAGGGCTTGCTGCACGGAAACCTCCTGCACGCCCCCGATCACGCCGTGCTGAGCCAACATGGGCCAGTCGCGATCAACTGGAAGGCGTCCGGGCGCGGACCGCGCCTCGCCGACTTGGCTTACCTGATCTGGGGCACGGGTTCGTGGCGCCCACGTCGGCCGAACCAGGAGTGGATCGATGCTGCCGTCAATGCCTACCGCCGGCATGTCGAGCCGACCGACGACGAACTCGACCGGCTCGAGGCGGTGATGTACATCCGGACGCTCTACCTCGCCTGTTTCGGCTACCGACGCGCCCTGGTCAACGGCTCGACCTTCAACGAGTGGGGCTTCATCGGACCACCCGGGTACTTCGCCTCCACCGCGGCCGCAGTCCGAGCCGCGTTCCGCCGGTAAGCCGTCGGTTCCCGCGTGAGCACTTAGTCGAGATCGAACTCGTTGCCCTCGATGTCCTGCATCACGATGCACGACTCGTTGTGGTCATCGGCAGGCAGTAGTCGCACGCGTGCCGCGCCGAGCGCGACCAGTCGTGTGCATTCGGCCTCCAGGACGGCCAGGCGCTGTTCACCCACGAGCCCGGTGCCGACCCGCACGTCGAGATGCAACCGGTTCTTGACGATCTTGCCTTCGGGAACGCGCTGGAAGAACAGTCGCGGGCCCGCACCTGTGGGATCAATGCACGCGAACGCTGATCCCTGCTGCTCAGGGGGCAGCGCGCGATCGAAATCGTGCCAAGTGGCGAACCCCGCCGGTGGCGGCGGTACGACGTATCCCAGCACCTCGCACCAAAAACGAGCGACGCGCTCAGGTTCTGCGCAGTCGAAGGTGACTTGGAACTGCTTGACTGACGCCATCAGCCCACCATAGAGGCGCGTGTTGTCGGAAGCCACTTCCCGGCCGGGAAGTGCGGCCAGGTAACGACATCAGCTGTCAGCAGTCACGCTGCTGTGAGACGGCCCGGCCTGGCCTATGACGCCCGGACGGTGCCGTCGCCGGCTGGCGCCGTTACCTGGCCGCGGGTTTCCTCGGTGCGTTCGGGCAGCAGCAGCACGGAGCCGATCAGGAAGAAGATCGCGCCGATCAGGGTCTGCGTGTTGGCCCGTTCGGCGTTGTGCACCTGGCCGGTTACCGGGTTGATGTAACCGGCGACGGCAGAAATGCCGAAAGCGATGGAACCGATCAGGTTAGCTAGCGTGATCCACCAGGCCCAGGACCGGGGCCGCCAGGCGGCCCAGCCGTGGCAGACCTCGTACCAGGCCAGCGCGCTGGAGATCAGGAAGCAGACCGAACCGATCCCGTCAGGCCGCCACACGTGCCGGTGCGCGGCCTGCGCGGACAAGTCAGCCGCCACGGCGATCCCGGTGCTGACGTTGAAGTAAACGGTCCCGACGAGCTGGATCGCCGTGGCCCACCAGTCGATCCGGTCGGGCTGGTAGGTGAACAAGCGCCGGTGCGCGAGGTTCTGCGCTGGAGGCGCGGCGTCGACCGCCTCCCGGTAGCAAAGGAAAGAGGCCGAGGTAAAGAACAGGGAGCCGACGAAGTACGTGACCGTGTCCCCTTGGGCCCCGACTGCGCCGGCATATCCCGGCACCGACCCGAGCGCAAACAGCAGCGATCCGATGGCGAACAGGACGGCGATCCACCAACCGCGGGCCATGGGCGCCCACCAGGTCGACCCGTCGGCTGGCCTGCGATGCTTGCGGTGGCGGCGCGATTCCCAGCGAACTACGATCCCGTCCGGGCGTACGTGGTCAATGAATGTCGCTGGCGCGCCGGTGCTGGCGTAGCGATCGTCGCGGTTCCTTCCAGCCACGAATGCCTCCTCCCTGTCCTCCCCGTCGGGTTACTGGGCGGGACGTCTCGGTGCGGAGCCGGTAGAGGCGGACGGTGTAACTCCGGCCGTCGGTAGGCAATCGGGTTGGCTGGCCGACGCCGCGGCCGCTGAAGTCGACAGTGATCGACCCGTCCTGGTCGGCGATCGGTGTCCGGTAGTGCAACCAAGCGCTCGCGACGCCCGCCTGAGCCTGGAACGCCGCGAACATCCGGTCGGTCTCGGCCCAGGCGCAGCGATCGATGTTGACTACGACGCCATCCATGTCTCGATGCTGCCGGATCGCCGCCGACCGTAGCTCATCCGCCGGGGGTGAGCCAGCGGACCCGCGCCGCGGTAGCGTGGCGAGCATGCTCCTCGCGGAGGACCTTCTGCTCCTAGTTACCGACGACACCAGCGGCCGGCTGTCCGCGCCCGCGGCCCAGGTCGATGCCGGGCTAGGCGGAGCGAACCTGATCGAGCTGACCTTGCTGAACAAGGTGGATCTGTCAGGGGAGGGGGACCAGGGCAAGCCGGGCCGTATCGTCGTCCGTGACCCCGCTCCGGCAGGTGACGAAGTCCTCGACGCGGCCCTGGGAATCGTGATCACCCGCCAGGGCAGCAAGCCGTCCACGGTGATCGGGCCGCTGAGCAAGAACTTGCGGCACCGGCTTTACCAGCGACTGGCGGTCAGCGGGATGGTCCGCGCCGGGCGGGGCAGGACCCTGGGCATCTTCCCGGCCCGCACATGGCCGGCTCAAGATGCCCGCCATGAGGAGCAGGTGCGCCAGCTGGTGACCCAGGCGCTCGTCCAGCAGACGGCGCCGGACGCCCGGACCGCCGCGCTGATCGCCCTGCTCCATGCGCTCAGGTGCGAGCACAAGATTATCGACCTCCGGCACTACCAGCTATCCAGGCGGCAGCTCAGGGCGCGTGCGGAGGAGATCGCCATGGACAACTGGGCGTCGGAGGCCGTCCGCAAGGCGATCAGCGAGATGGTCGCCGCGACCGCGACTGCGGCCGCCGCGGCCGCTAGCTCGGGCTAGTAGCTCGGGTTAGGTCCACGAGCGTGCCGGTCCTCCGGCCACGAGGACCGCACCACATAGTGGGATCACTGCCGACAGCAACCTGGCCGGAAGGCTGTCACCCGCTGGCCGTAGTGTTCTGTGTGCCAAACAGATCAGATGAGGGGCGGATGCCGATGAGTGCACCGGAATCTGTGGTCGGCGAACGTGCCGACCTGCTGCAATCCCTGGCCAGGCAGCGGCACTTCCTGCGCCATACCACCCGTGGCCTGACCGACGAGCAGGCCGCGCAGCGGACGACGGCCAGCGAATTGTCCCTGGGCGGCCTGATCAAGCACGTCGCCCTGACAGAACGGCAATGGATGCAGTTCATCATCGACGGCCCCGCCGCGATGAGCTGGGATGAGGCAAGCGCCGGGGACTGGCTGGCCGGCTTCCGCATGCTGGACGGGGAGACGCTGGCCGGCCTGCTGGAGACCTACGCACAGGTCGCGCAGCGGACTGAGGCGCTTGTGGTGCAGCTGCCCGATCTCGATGCCGCCCATCCGCTGCCTCCGGCGCCATGGTTTGAGCGGGGTGCCCGCTGGTCTGCTCGCCGGGTATTGCTGCACGTGATCGCTGAGACCGCCCAGCACGCCGGTCATGCCGACATCATCCGCGAGTCTCTCGACGGTGCCAAGTCGATGGGATAGCGCCCGTTGCGCGGCGGTGGACACCCCTCGCGGCCATCCGATGCGGCCAGCGGCGCCGCGGCAGGCCCGGGACGCATGGAGCCGCAGCACCTGGCCCGGGTTGGACGTCGCGGCGGCGCTCGGGCTCAGCGGGCCTGCCTCGCGCGGCGATGTCATGGTCGACCCTCCGCCTCGAGGATGTGACCGGATGAGGGTCACCACAGTGGGCGGGGACGGGCAGTGATCGAGGTGCAGCCGACTGGCAGCCTGCTGACGCGGGCGGTTCTCGACGCTGAATTCGGCAGCGGGCGCGAGCTGCCGATCCTTCCGGACAGCTTAAAAGCGTCCCCTGAACAGGCGAAACGCAGGTGACGCGGGCTGCGAACCGTGCCGATCGGTGGTGGTGGTCAGAGACAGGATCGAACTGTCGACCTTCCGCTAATGAGTGTCAATCCTGATTTCTCCGGCTTGACGTATGCCGATATCAGAATATGATGGCGCCCATGGCACGCGCAGCGACGACGTCGGACGTGTTCAACGCGATCGCCGAGCCGCAGCGCCGGGAGATCCTGGTACTGCTGCGGGCGGGTGAGCGGCCGGTGACCGAGTTGGCCCAGGAGCTGGGGATGACCCAGCCGGGAGCGTCCAAGCACCTGCGGGTGCTCCGGGAGGTCGGGCTGGTGCGGGACCGCAAGGCAGGCAAGCAGCGCCTGTACGGCCTTGACGCCCGCGGGCTGCGACCAGTCCACGAGTGGACCGGCGGGTTCGAGCGGTTCTGGAACGAGAGCTTCGACCGGCTGGACGCGTACGTACAGGACCTCAAGCAGGCAAGGCAGGAGGAGTGACCGATGGCAGAGACAGGACGGGACGCGCCGGCGCAGTCAGCGACGGCCGACCGCGAGATCGTGCTCGCCCGGGTCATCAGTGCCCCCCGGGAGCTGGTGTTCGAGGCATTTACCGAAGCCCGGCATCTGTCGCGATGGTGGGGACCGGATGGGTTCAGCACCACCACGCGGGCGTTCGAGTTCCGCGTCGGCGGGGAGTGGGACTTCGTGATGCACGGGCCGGACGGGACGGACTATCAGGAGTGGATCTCCTGGACCGAGATCGCCCCGCCGGAGCGGATCGCGCTGCTGCACGGTGAGTCCCGTGGCGACCCGAACGCCTTCGAGTCGGTCCTCACGTTCGCGCCCGACGGCGCGGCGACCCGGATCGAGATGCGCACGGTGTTCCCCACCAAGGAGCTGCGCGACGAGGCGGTCGAGAAGTACCACGCGATCGAGGGTGGCCAGCAGACCCTGAGCAACCTGGCTGCCTACGTCACCGAGATCGTTCGGACGGGAGTGGAGGACTGATGGCCGGAAAGGTGTTCTTCAGCGTGACGATGTCGCTGGACGGGTTCATCGCGCCCGAGGGGCGCATGGGCGACCCGGATGTGCAGCGCTGGATGGCGCAGTGGATGGAACTGCAGCAGTGGATCTTCCCGCTGCGGTTCTTCCGGGAGAACCTGAAGCTCGGCGAGGGCGGCGAGGAAGGGCGCGACAACGACATCGCGCGGGAGACGTTCGAGCGCACCGGCGCGAGCGTGATGGGCAAGCGCATGTTCGACGGCGGAGAGCAGGCATGGCCGGAGGAGGCGCCCTTCCACACGCCGGTCTTCGTCGTGACGCACGAGAAGCGTGACCCCTGGGAACGGCCGGGCGGGACCATCTTCCACTTCGTCAACGACGGCATCGAGACCGCGCTCGACCAGGCCCGCGAGGCCGCCGGCGACCGGGACGTCCGCATCGCGGGCGGCGGCGCAACGATCCTGGAGCACGTAAACGCCGGCCTGGTCGACGAGTTCTCGATCGCGCTGTCACCCGTGCTGTTCGGCTCCGGAATCCGCCTGTTCGACGGCGTGGACGCGGGCCGCGTGGCCCTGGAGCCGGTCCGCGCGGAGCCGACGCAGCGGGTGACCCACCTGACCTACGCAGTCCGGGAGCGGTAACTGTCTCGACCTCAGCGCTCCCCCGCCGAGGTCAGCTCGGCGCCCGTTGCCGCGGGCCTGCTGTCGGTGCTCATCTTGCTGGCAGCAGCCCTCGCTGTGATCAGCGCCGGTCGGCCTGAGCCGGACGAGCCCCGCCGGTCATGCAGGGGGCTTGGTGTCGCGCGCCGGACCGGGCGCGGGCTGCAGACGGGCCCGGCGGCGGCGCCGCAGATGCCGGGCGATGAGAGCGGCAATGACCACCCCGGCAACGATCAGCGCGTAATAGGAGTAGCGGGTGATGTAGCTGTAAATCGTGCCGACGTGGCTGCCGGCCAGGTAGCCCACGCTGACCCAGGTCCCGACCCACAGCGCGGCGCCTAGCGCGTTGAACGCTAGGAAACGCAGCCAGCGCATGCCAGCGATGCCGGCCACGATCCCGTTCGCCTGGCGCAGCCCCTCAATGAACCGCGCCACCGTGATGATCCAGGCGCCGTGCCGCTCGAAAAAGCCCTCGGCCTTGTCCAGCCGCGCCTCGGTGAGGAACACGTAGCGGCCCCACCGCAGGGCCAGCGCGCGACCGCCGAAGTGCCCGATGGCGAAGCCGATGTTGTCGCCGGTGACGGCCGCGATAAAGCCGACGGCAGCGACTGCCGCGACGTTGAGCCGGCCGACGCCTGCGTAGACCGAGGCGGCGATGATTATGGTCTCGCCAGGCACCGGTATCCCGAAGTCCTCGATCATGACGAACAGCAGGACGGCCCACAGTCCGAAGTGATCGAGCGGGCCGGCCAGGGAGTCGAGGAAGCCGGGCAGCGGCGCCGCGCTCACTGCGCCTCCCCGGTTACCGCTGTCACTGTCACCTGAGGATCCCGGCTCACATCTGATGCACGGCCCGGAACACCCGGTCGGTGTAGTCCGCTAGCCGCTCGGCGCAGTGCTTGAGCTGCTGGCCGGCCTGGTCCGCGCCCGGCGCCCCCGAACACGTCTTTGATGGCCAGCTCCTGGTGCCAGCGGCGCAGCCGGTGCAGGCTCTGCTCCTCTTTCCAACTCGGCCAGCGCCCAGCGCGACGAGCCCGCTGGCGGTGGCCTTGCCGATGCCACCGGTACCTCCGGTGACCAGAACGGGTTTCCCGGCCATGATAGGGGCGTGAACCATGGTTCAGTTCTATGCCGGCGGCCGCCCGAAGGCAGTGCCGGCCCGGCCAGCCGCTTGTCATTGACCGTGCCAGATCGTAGGACCCTCACCGTGCGGTAAGACACTGCTGGCGGAGTGGCTGGCTGTCGCTGCGGCCGATGGACGAGCCGTGGCGTGGCTTTCGCTTGACCCTCGCGACAACGATCCCGCGTTGTTCTGGACGTACCTTGTCGCCGCGCTGAAGACGGCGGCGCCCGGGGTCGGTGCAGGTGCGCTCGCGCTCCTGCAACTACCCGAGCCGCCGGGCGAGGCGGGGCCTTGTCACCCTGCTTAAACGACCTCGATGTTCCCCCGGCGTTCTGCCGTTGTCGTTGTTGCCGTTCGCGACGCAGATCGTGTGGGTGGCCGGGCACGGCGCGGCTGCGGTCGGCCGGCGCTAGGCGAGCACGAACGGCTTGCTGTAGATGATTGAGACAATCCAGGCGCCCCGGTCCGACCCAACTGGTCGCAGCACGCCGCTACCGCCGCGCAGACCTCCCGAGCGAAGGCTCGAAGACGAGCCGCCACCGCCAGCCATAGCCCTGCGGCCATCCGACTGCCGCCCAGGCGAGGAAATGACGCACTGTGACCAACAAAGCGCTTGCTCAAGGGGGTCAATTCGTGCACAACGAATCGGCGCTCGAGGACTTTAAGGTGCAAGCGGCAAGTACGTCGCCCATATCGGCCGTTCCGGCGGGCAGTTGACGTACCGCTGCCCGGGTCACCGGCACGATTAGGTTCCGGGTGGCGTGGAGGGCGGCTGAGGAGGCCGGTGGCGGTATGTCCCGCAGCCAGTTCTCTTGCCGGTGCTCCCGGCGAGCTGCTGTTTCAGCCCAGGCCCTCCCGGTCTGGCACCGAGGCCACGGACGCGAACGGGGCGGGCAGTGCGGCGCTGACCGCAGCTTCCAGCAGGTTTCGCTGGCCGGCGATGGCGCCCTGCCGCTCCGCGGGGAGCGTGGATTCGAGCTCGTCGAGCATCCCGTGAAGGCGCCGGGCCACCTGAGGCGCGTCGGCGCCGTAACGGATGACCTCGGTCAGGGAAAGCACGAGCAGAGCGTCAAAGTTGCGTAGCTTCCGCTTGAGCCTGACCGTGCCGCTGGAATCCACCCTCAGGCCGGTCGGGTCGAGCCGGCTGCCCGTGATGGCCAGGAGGTCACTGATGCGGTCGATAGCCTGGACCCCTGTCGTGGGATCGTTGACGGCCGGAGACAGCGCGCGGATCGCGACGTCGGCAAGCTGCCGGAAGCCGAACGCCGGATCCTGCACGAAGGTGCGTTCGCCGCGGATGAGGAAAAACCTGGTCACGTCGCGGTCGCGGAGGTCCCCGCCGTGCACCAGCGCAACCGGGGTGCCGTGAGCCAGGTACTCCCCTACTCCGACGGTCAGCTCGATCCAGCATTCCTTCTGCCGGCACAATTCGACCAGACCGTGCAGGTCGGTGGCTGTAACGACCCCGGCTGTCCCGGTGTAGCAGAGGCGCTGCGGTGACGGGTCCGGCGAGGGAGGCTCGGCTTCAAGGTAGGCGGACGCTGGCGGGAAGTTCTCCTCGATGGCCGGTCGGCTCTCGGTAGCGATCGTTTCAAGCAGGTACTGCACGCGCATGAGCCGCACCACGCCATGCAGGTAGGCGACGAAGCCGAAGACCGTCGCCACGGTCAGCGCCAGCAACGTCGTCACCGACACAACCGGGGCGAACTGCTTGGCCGACGTGACCGACGCCCGGTTACTGACCAAGGTGACCGCGGAGAAGACAAAGGTGGCCAGGAACAGCCCGAGCGTTACCCGGGTGACCCAGGAGCGGATGAAGACCCGCACCGTCCTGGGCGAGTACTGGCTAGCCGCGAGCTGGATTGCCACCAGCGTGGTGGCGAACACCACGGCCACGAACGCCAGGGTGGCGGCCGCGATAGCGCCGGCGAAGGTGGCGGCGGTGCCGGGATCGCTTACCAGGTCCGGCCGTACGCCGATCGGGGCATCGACCCGGGCGTCCAGCCAGATGGTGAGATTGGCTGCGGGCCGGGTCGCGGCCGGTGATGCCGACCCGGGCGCCCGTCGCGGCCAGGCCAGCGGCGGTGGCCCTGCCGATCCCGCCGGTGCCGCCGGTGACCGGGACCGTCTGGCCGGCCATCGGGCCGGTGCTGATGCCAGCCATCGCTGACTCCTTTACGCCGCGCGCCGCAGGGTTCCTGGTCGTTGGCGGCCGGTACTTCGGCCGGTGCGGTGGGCTGCCTGGGCGCGTCATCGGGTGTCCGGGCGGAACACGAGCACCAGCACGCGCAGGGCCAGGATCGCGGCGATGACGAGCAGGCAGTAGCCGAAGAACGCGTACAGGGTCACGGTCTTGGTGATGGCCGGGCCGCCGTGCAGGCCGAGCATCAGCACGGCCATGACGCCGGAGGTGGCGGCCAGGGCCACCAGGATGACCTGGTGCAGCAGGCCGGTCAGGTAGCGGCGGTCGGCCGGGTCGGCCAGGAGGCGGACGTTGACGCTGAGCCGTCCGGCTTCGAGCGCTCCGCCGAGCCGGTCGATGCGCCGGGGGAGGCGGCGCAGCACGGGCAGCAGCGCGATCAGCTCGTCGGCCGCGGTCTTGCGCAGCACGTCCGGGCTGAACTGGGCGGTGAGCTGCTCGGCGGCGAACCGGCGGGCTTCGGCCACGGTGTCGAAGCCGGGGGCGAGGGCGGTGAGCGTGCCCTCCATCGTGGCCAGCGCCCGGAACACCGCCGCTATCTCCGCTGGTACCGCCAGCCCTGCGTCGTGGTGCGAGATCGCCGAATCCGGGCGCTGTGAGGCTGGCCGGCCACATGGGCCGGCACGGGCAGCGCCAGGCCTTGCAGTCAATCCGGCCTGATGGTGTCACACTGGAAGGGCCCGACTCCCTGCGATCACCCCCGATCGCGCCGCCGTATCGATGGATAGGTGAACCGCGATGCCTCCCCGCATACCGAGAGCCCCGGGTCTTCCCTTCGGCGGAGGCCTCAACTTGGTGCTAGTTGCTGGCGGGGCGTACTTCGTATGGGAGCACGAGCAGGGCCGGCACGGACGGCCGCACGTGCTATGCCCGCTGTGCTGGCTGAACAAGATCACCCCGGCCCCCGAGGCGTCCGGTGGCTCTAGTCCAGCCGAGCCGCCGGAACAGGCCTGACTGGCATGCCAACTGGGGTGTCACCGCTAGCAGCGCTCACCGGCTCCCGATGAGCTGCTCACCGAGATCGTGGACCAGATCATGATGCCGCTCATCCAGCTAATGCGCCTGCCGGCCGGCGCCGCAGCGTGACTGGCGATGAGAAGCCTCCCTGTGCCGGATCGCCGAATCGGCGCTGCCACGGCGTAAGCGTTCGTAGCGCAGTCCGTCGCCCAGATCAGCCATTCTGGCGCAGCGACGGCAGCTGCGGTGGAGCGCAACACGGCGTTTCGTTAAGCGCACGTCATGCATTCGGTCCATCCAGGAGCGAGGTGAAGGGCCCGGCAGCCTTCGGCTGCCAGAGCGCAGGAAGGGACCTGGGGGGTGCTGTTGTCCCCTCCCAGTGGGCGCGACTGCCGGGTTTGCTGGATCAGGAAGGCCGGATGCTGCGTCTTTGGAGACGCGGCTCGGCGCCGCTGGCGCCGGAGCTCAGGGCAAGGAGAGACACCGATGCGTGGAGTAGTGATGCGCGCCCCCGGCGACGTCCGGGTCGAGGAGCGTGAGGACCCGAAGATCATCGAGCCCACGGACGCGATCATCCGCCTAGCCGCGACCTGTATCTGCGGGTCGGACCTGTGGCCGTACCGGGGTGTCGAGCCCGCCGGCCACCAGGTGATGGGCCACGAGTACGTGGGCGTGGTCGAGGATGTCGGCTCGGCGGTGAAGAACGTCAAGGCCGGCGACTTCGTCGTCGGGTCGTTCGTCATCTCCGACAACACGTGCGAGATCTGCCGGTCCGGCTACCAGTCCCGCTGCGTGCACGGCGCCTTCGTGGCGCAGACGATCGGCACCCAGTCCGAGAAGGCCCGCATCCCGCTGGCCGATGGCACCCTGGTTGCCACGCCGGGGCATCCGGACCCGGAGCTGATCCCGTCGCTGCTGGCCGCCTCCGACGTGCTCGGCACCGGCTGGTTCGCCGCCGTGGCCGCCGAGGCCGGCCCGGGCAAGACGGTCGCGGTCGTCGGTGACGGCGCGGTTGGCCTGATGGCCATCCTGGCCGCCAGGCAGCTGGGCGCGGACCGGGTCATCGCGATGTCCCGCCACCCCGACCGGCAGGAGCTGGCTCGGTTCTACGGCGCGACCGACATCGTCGAGGACCGCGGCCACAAGGGCGTGGCAAAGATCAAGGAGCTCACCGGCGGGCTCGGAGCGCACTCGGTGATCGAGGCGGTCGGAACCCAGGAGTCGATGATGCAGGCGATCGGCGCCACCCGCCCCGGCGGGCACATGGGCTTCGTCGGCATCGGCTACGAAGTCGCCATCCCCGGCCCCGACCTGTTCTTCGCGGGCATCCACCTGCACGGCGGCCCCGCCCCGGTCCGCCGGTTCCTGCCCGACCTGATCCGGCTCATCTGGGACCGCAAGATCGACCCCGGCAAGGTGTTCGACCTCACCCTGCCGCTCGGCCAGGCCGCCGAGGGTTACCAGGCGATGGACCAGCGCCGCGCCATCAAGGTGCTGCTTACCCTCTGACGCCACCCGGCCGCCCCAGCTCGGGGCGGGCGGGTGGCGTTGCGGACCCCCGTGACAGAACTACCGTGGAAGCTATGAGCAAGAAGGACGAGGTGCGGGAGTTCCTGATCTCCCGCCGCGCGCACGTCACCCCGGCGCAAGCCGGCCTCCCGGACTATGGCGGCGAACGCCGCGTGCCGGGCCTGCGGCGCGAAGAGGTCGCCATGCTCGCCGACGTCAGCCTCGACTACTACACCCAGCTCGAGCGCGGCAACATCCGCGGCGCCTCCGAAAGCGTGCTGAGTGCGATCGCGCGGGCGCTGCAGCTCAACGATGTCGAGCGTGAGCACCTGTTCGACCTGGCCCGCACAACCCGGACGACACCGGCAGCCCGGAGCAGGAAGCCACCCGCGCGACCGTTGCGCGCGTCGGTGCAGCGGGTCCTAGACAACATGGCCGTCCCGGCCGTGGTGTACAACGCGCAGCAAGACCTCATCGCCTCGAACCTCACGGGACGCGCGCTGTTCTCACCCCACTTCGAGGCCGAGAAGCCGAACCTGGCCCGGTTCATCTTCCTCGATCCCCGCGCCCGGGACTACTACGCGGACTGGCCCCTGGCCCGC
This sequence comes from uncultured Actinomycetes bacterium, assembly GCA_963767565.1. Taxonomy (GTDB): domain Bacteria; phylum Actinomycetota; class Actinomycetes; order Streptosporangiales; family Streptosporangiaceae; genus Palsa-504. The sequence continues at coordinate 220,431 of CAVYEG010000004.1, forward strand.
AGCCTGACGGCCGCGATGCTGCGGTTCGAAGCCGGGCGCGACCCCCTGAACCAGGACCTCACCGCGCTCATCGGCGAGCTGTCGATGCTCAGCCCGCAGTTCCGCGAGGACTGGACCGACCAGGACGTGCACGAGCACCGCACCGGCCAGAAGGTCTACCGCCACCCCGAGGTCGGCGAGATCGAGATCACCTACGACGTGTTCGAGATGCGCGGCGAACCGGGCCTGTCCATCGGCACCTACAGCGTCGAAGAAGGCTCCGAGTCCGCCGGCAAATTCGCACTCCTCGCCAGCTGGGCAGCCACCCAAGAGTTCGGCACCCGGCATCGCTCCGATGCCAGCGACAGCCGAAATCTGACCAGCTAACGGACCGCGTGCCGCGCGCTGGCCAGTATTCAGCCCGCCATCGACAGCCGACAGATCACCCTGCTCGGCACGGCAATGGTTGTGTCGCCGCGAACCCAGACAGGCGCGCCTTACGGCGGTTATCTGAAGTCCCTGGCGCCGAGTGGCGGTAGTTACAGAATGTCATCCGGTTCCTGGCCGGCGAGGCGCGGGCCGGCTCGGGCGCGGTCACGGACCTGAGGCCCGGCGTTCTGGACGCCCAGGACCCGGGCGATCGGCGGGTACCTCGGTGTGGCAGAGGCGGAGGTAGCCCAGCATAGCGACGACCCGCATAGTAGAGTATGGTCCGAGCCAGTTGGGGGCGTGATGGCTGAGTTTCCCGCGATCACCCATGTCGCCGTGACGGTCACCGATCTTGATCGGAGCCGGCCCTGGTATCGGCGACTGTTCGGCGTCGACCCGGCGCTCGACGAGGACACCGGCCCGTTCCACCACGTCGTATGGCTGCTTGGCGGCACGCTGTTCGGCATTCACCAGCATGCCACCCCGTCGAGTGCGGAGCCGTTCGACGAGCTACGGCCGGGCCTTGATCACGTGGCGTTCGGCTGCGCGGACCGGGCCGAGCTTGAACAATGGGAAACGCGGCTGAACTCACTTGGGATCCCCCACGGGGGTATCGTCGACGCGCGGTACGGGTCGGGCTTGTCGTTCAGAGACCCAGACAACATCGCCCTGGAATTCTTCGCGCCACCCGGATAGTCCGCCGCCCAGTTTACGACCTCGACTGCCATGCGGGTCGCGGCGCAGGTACGTGCGTGTCTGCGAGCAGCGCCGCTGTTCTTCCCACGGCGGCGGCGCAGCAGAACGACCTGGCCGGGGTAAAGGCCGAGTGAGTCGAGCAGGAACTCATCCAGGGACCGCCTTATCAGCGGCGTGGGTAGTGCGCCGGGAGGGAACCGGCGACGTTGTCAGTGACGATGACGTCGGCGCGGCCTGCTCGTGCCGCTGCCACCACGTGGCGGTCACCCGGATCCGGTAGCTGGACGGCGTCGAGGAGTGATTCCCAGTCCGTCACGAGCGCATCGGGGAAAGCTATCTCCATTTGCCGGAACAGGCGGACCAGGTAGGCATCGGTCTCCTCTGGTGCCATGCCGCGCTTGGCTTGGAGCAGGCGCAGGGTACGGTCGAGTTCGGCCAGGATCTCTGAGCTCCACAGGGGCCGGTAGACGCCCGCGGAGGCGGCCTCGAGCAGGACGTCGCGGGCCCGGCTGGGGGACCAGGACGCAGGTGTCGAGCAGCGCGGTTGATAACCGCACGCCGACCCGCTGTTCTGTCGCCGACTCTGCTTCCCCGATCGAGCTGTGAGCAGCGCTCAGATCGGGGTGATCCGCGCGCCACCCGTTGGCTGGCAGGCTGAACCAGCCCCTCGGTCGTGCCGAGAAGTGTGAAGCCAAACCGATCATGCATTAAGGGTGACAAAACGACCGATCAAGATCAGGAACGAAGACCGGCTATAGCATGGGCGGCAGCCTTGGGCATGGGCACGTGCTGGGCTGTCCGGGGCGGTGTGCGGTCCGCGAAGGTGTCAGGCTGGCCGAGCCTTCAGCACGGGTTAAATCCGTTCGAAGACCGTGGCTATGCCCTGCCCTCCGCCGATGCGCACCGTGACGAGTGCGTACCTGCCGCCGGTCCTGCGCAAGTCATACAGGGCCTTAGCCACGAGGCTGGCGCCGTGGCGCCGATCGGGTGCGCGAGGGAGATGCCACTGCCGTTCGGGTGGTCCGTTCTGGCGGAAGGCCGAGTTCCTCACCACGGCGAGTGCCTCTGATCAGCGATGTCGGCCTGGTGGCCGATGGGGCCGAGCCGTTTTGCGTCTCGCGGTGTCTCAACTGTGGCTTGCGTCTGAAACGTTTATGACGACCTTGCCCTGGGCGTGACCGTCTCGCATGTACCGGATGGCCGTGATGGTCTGGCTCAGCGGGTAGGTGTTGTCGATGACCGGTGTGACCTGGCCGGACTCGATCAGCTCGGTGAGCGCGAGGAGGTCCGCCTGGTTTTCGGAGCAGAGCAGCGTACCCAGGTGCTGGCGGGTGAACGGGGAGAGCATGACGGCCCGGAGCTGACGGTCGCTTCCGCCGAGCCAGCGGCCGTCCGTCTCGCCGCCGATGATGACCAGCGTCCCGCGGGGGGTCAGGGCGTGGCGTAGCTGCCGCAGCGGCCGGTTGCCCCCGGTGTCGAGGATCACGTCATAGCGGTGCCCGCTGTCGGCGATGTCGTCGCAGGTGTAGTCGATGACCCGGTCCGCGCCGATGGATCTGACCAGGTCCGCTTTCGCGGTGCTGCACACGCCCGTGACGTCCGCGCCGTACGCCTTGGCGATCTGCACGGCGAACGTGCCGACGCCTCCCGAGGCGCCGATGACCAGGACCTGCTGGCCGGCCTGCACGTGCCCGCGGTCGCGGACCGCCTGCAGGGCGGTCAGGCCGGAAACGGGTACCGCCGCGGCCTGGGCAAAGGTGAGGTTCGAGGGCCTGGGCGCGAGCTTGCCGGCCCGGGCCCGCGCGTACTCGGCGAAGGAACCCTCGGCGATGCCGAACACCTGGTCGCCCACCGCCAGCGTCGTCACCTGTGCGCCGACCGCCTCGACCCGCCCGGCGACCTCCCGGCCCGGCACGGGGGTCTTGGGCGCCCGGATCCCGTACCCCGCCAGACGCACCGCATAGGGCAGGCCGGCCACGAGATGCCAGACGCCCCGGTCCACGCCGGCCGCGTGTACGCGCAGCAGCACCTCGCGGTCGCCGATCGCGGGCCGGCCGACCTGGCCGAGCCGCAGCACGTTCTGGGCTTCGCCGTAGTGTTCCTGGATGATCGCCCGCATCGTGGTCCCCGCGGTCGTGGTGGTGGTCGTCATCAGAGTCCTTTCTGCGTCCAGGTGATCCGAAACGTCCGCCGGGTGATGGGGACGAAGGTCAGGCGTCGCTGCGCGATGCCCGCAGGGTCGCCGCGGCTAGGGCGATGGCGGCGTACCCGCCGAGCACGGCGAGGGCCACGCCGGGGCTGAGCAGCCCGGCCGAGCGGTGGACCGTCACAGCCGCCTGGGTGGCGATGCCGGGGAAGTACTGCCGCCAGCCGGCAGGCAGGAGCTGACCGAAGGTGAGGCCGCCGACGATGATCAGCGCCAGGGTGGTGGCCGCGCCCGCGGTGTGCCGGATGAGGCCGCCCAGACCGACGCCGATGACGGCGGTCAGGCTCACCGCCAGCGCCCCGAACACCATGGCCTGCACCACGCCGGGATGGCCGATGCCCACCTGGGCGTGCTGGCCGGCGAAGATTCGCTGGCCGAGCTCGAAGCCGACGACGTTGCAGAGCAGCGCCACCGGGAACGCGAACGCCGCCACCGTGGCGGCCTTGGCCGCCAGCACCAGGGGGCGGGCGGGCATGGCGGTGAACGTGGCCCGGATCATCCCGGTGGAGTACTCGGCGGTGACCGTCTTCACAGCGAGCGCGCCGAGGACCACCGCAGCGATCATGACTCCGGACATCGAGGCGCTGGCCGGGTCGAAGACCTGGTGCTGCTGCGCCGTCATGGAGTGCCACTGGCTCATCTGGGACAAGGCCAGGGCGACCCCGAAGCCGATGGCCATGACCATGGTCAAGACCGCGGTGCGCCAAGTGGAGGGCAGGGTGCGCAGCTTGGTCCACTCGGCCCGGGCGATCCGGCGGGTCGTGATGGTGTGAGTCATGGTGCTCATATCAGATTCCTTTGCTTGAGCTGGCCAGCGGGTCGGCGTGGCCGGCTGGTTCCGGATTGGTCATCGGGGCCGGACCGGCGGCGGCCCGCCAGATCCGGGCCGCGAGCAGGATCATCGCGAAGGCGAACGGCAGCATGTAGAGCACGACCTTGGGGCCGATGGCGCCCTGCTGCTCGGCGAGGAACAGGCCGGCGGCGAACAGGACGGCCAGCCAGCGCGGCACCCGGCGGCTGCGCCACAGCGCATACCCCATGAGGAACGGCGCGGTGTATTCGCCGACGAAGTAGACATACTCGACGACCTGCGCCGGCCTGGAAGCGAAGCTGGTCGCCAGCAACCGGGCGGCCGCGGTCTGGGTCGTGTGCGCCGAGGCCGCGGCCGCGAGGCCGATCCCGCCCAGGACGTTGAACACGGCCCCGGCGAACGCGCCCAGGCCGCCCAGCACTGCGGCGATCGTGGCGATGACCCAGCCGCGCCCGGTGACCAGCGTGGCGATCGCCGCATACGACACCGCCAGGCCGCCGAGCGCCAGCACCGACAGCGAGCCCGACAGGTACAGCTGGGAGGAGTGGGCTGCCGCGATGGGCAGCAGCCGCAGCGCGACCGCCGTATTGGTGACTAGCTGGTCGGTGCCCTTGGGGTCCAGCGCCTCGGCGCCGACGTATAGCAGGGCGGTGACGGGCAGGAAGGCGGCCAGCAATCGCAGCCGGACCCGGGCGACGTTACCAGTGGGCTGGTCGGTGGTGATCATGTCAGTTTCCCTTGCTCGCGCTGGCCAGCTGGTCGGCGCGGTAGTCGGTTTCGTCCCGGGTCAGGTCGAAGAAGGCCTCCTCGAGCGTGGCGCTGTGCGTGGCCAGCTCGACCAGAGCGATGTCGTGGGTGCATGCGATCGCGCCGATCGCGGCGGCGTCCAGGCCGGTCACGACCAGGGCGCCGCCGGGACCGCTGTCCAGCAGGGCGCCGCGCCGGCTCAGGGCATCGGCCAGCAGGCCCTGCTGCACGGCCCGGACCCGGACCGACGGGGCGGAGTTGCGGTTGACGAACTCGTCGGTGCTGGCGTCGGCGATGATGCGGCCGCGGCCGATGACGAGCAGGTGATCGGCGGTCTGGGCCATCTCGCTCATCAGGTGGCTGGACAGGAAAACCGTGCGGCCCTGGGCGGCCAGCGACTTCATCAGGTTCCTGATCCACACGATGCCATCGGGGTCCAGGCCGTTGATCGGCTCGTCGAACAGTACCGTCTCGGGATCGCCGAGCAGCGCCGCGGCGATGCCGAGCCGCTGGTTCATGCCGAGTGAGAAGGTGCCTACCCGCTGGCCCGCGACGTCGCTGAGCCCGGCGATGTCGAGCACTTCGCTGACCCGGCGGCGGGTGATGCCGTTGCTGTCCGCGAGCCACGTCAGATGACTGGCGGCGCTGCGGCCGCCGACGATGGCCTTGGCGTCCAGCAGCGCGCCGACCGACCGCAGCGGGTCAGTCAGCTCGCGGTACGGCTGGCCGTCGATCAGGACCGAGCCGGAGCTCGGCGCATCAAGGCCCAGGATCATCCGCATGGTGGTTGACTTGCCGGCCCCGTTGGGGCCGAGGAAGCCGGTGACCCGGCCGGCCCGGACGACGAAGCAGGCGTCGTCGACCGCAACCGTGTGCCCGTAGCGCTTGGTCAGGTGCTGCGCCTCGATCATTGTTCGTCCTTCCCTCGAGCTGAGCGATGCTGGCTGGCTCTTCTAGATGGCAGCCTGCGCCCGGCGGCTGAGGTGGCGCTGTCGTGGCGCTGAGGTGGGACCTATGGTGGCCTCATGCAGGTACGGCTGTTCGGCGAGCTGGAGGCGGTGGCTGCGGGCGTGCCGGTGCCGGTCAGGGGCGTCAAGCAGCGGGCGCTGCTGGCCTTGCTAGCGCTGCGGCCAGGGCAGCCGGTCAGCGCCGACAAGCTGATCGACGTGCTGTGGGGCGACGGGCAGGCGGCCCACCCGGCCAACGCGTTGCAGGCCCAGATCGGCCAGCTGCGCCGCACCTTCGGGGCGGCGGGGGTCATCACCACCGAAGCCGGCTATGCCCTTGACATCGGTCCCGACGATGTCGACGTCGTCCGTTTCGAGCACCTGGTGGCACAGGGACGCCGGCTGGCGGAGGCGGGCCAGGCCGCGGAGGCGTCCGCCGCCCTGGGCGAAGCGCTCGGGCTGCGGCGGGGGGAGCCGCTGGCCGACTTCGCCTATGCGAGCTTTTTTGATGCCGAACGGACGCGACTCGACGAGCTGATCCTGGTGGCGATCGAGACCCGGGCCGAAGCCGACCTGGTGCTGGGCCGCCACGGCGAGCTCGCCGCCGAACTGGAGGCCTGGTGCCGGGCGCACCCGCTGCGCGAGCGCCTGTGGGAGCTGCTCATCCTGGCCCTGTACCGGGCCGGCCGCCAGGCCGAGGCCCTGCACGCCTACACTGACGTCCGCGACCGCCTGGCCGGCGAACTCGGCATCGACCCCGGCCCGGCCCTGCGCGACCTGCAGACCCGCATCCTGGCCCAGCACCCCTCGCTCAGCCCCGAACCGGTCCCGCCCGAACCGGTCCCGCCCGGACCGCTCCCGCCCGCGCCGGCCTCCGCCGTGCCAGCCGCCCTGCTCGAGACGAAGTTCTACGTCCCCAGGGCCCGGCGTGATCGGGTGCCGCGTCCGCGCCTGGCCGAGCGGCTGGACCGCGGGTCAGCGTCGAAGCTGATGCTCGTCTCCGCGCCCGCTGGCTTCGGCAAAACGACGCTGCTCAGCGAGTGGCTGGCGGCGGGACCGGCCGTTCCGGCCGATCAACGGCTGGCCGCGTGGCTCTCGCTCGACCGGGCCGACAACGATCTCGCGTCCTTCTGGACCTATGTGATCGCCGCACTGCGGACGGCGGCACCCGGGGTCGGCGAGAACGCGCTGGCCCTGCTGCAGGTGCCCGGACCGCAGCCGATCGAAACGGTACTTGCCACGCTGCTCAACGACCTGAGCGCCATCGCGGGCGACATCGTGCTGGTCCTCGACGACTACCACGTCATCGACGCCCGTGAGGTGCAGGACGGGATGGCGTTCCTACTCGACCATCTGCCTCCGCAGCTGCACGTGGTGATCGCCAGCCGGGCCGATCCCGCGTTGCCGCTGGCCCGGTTGCGGGCGCGCGGCGAGCTGGCCGAGATCCGCGCGGCCGATCTCCGGTTCACGCCCGAGGAGGCCGCCGCGTACCTCAAGGAAACCATGGGCCTGCAGCTAACCGCGCCGGATGTGGCCGCGCTGGAGGGACGCACCGAGGGCTGGATCGCCGCGCTCCAGCTGGCGGCGCTGTCGATGCAGGGACGCGACGACGTGGCCGGCTTCATCGCCGGCTTCGCGGGCGATGATCGTTACGTCGTCGACTACCTGGCCGAGGAGGTACTGCAGCGTCAGCCCGATCGTGTCCAGGACTTCCTGCTGCAGACCTCCATCCTCGCCCGGCTGAGCGGTCCGCTATGCGATGCGGTCACCGGGCAGGGCGGCGGCAAGGCCATGCTGGAGGCGCTGGACCGGGGAAACCTGTTCCTGGTCCCGCTGGATGACCGCCGTCAGTGGTATCGCTACCATCATCTGTTTGCCGACGTACTGCAGGCGCGGCTGCTCGACGAGCAGCCTGACCAGCTACCAGACCTGCACCGGCGGGCCAGCGCGTGGTTCCAGCGCAGCGGCGAGCAGTCCGTGGCCATCGGCCACGCGCTGGCCGCCGGAGATTTCCAGCGCACGGCGGACCTCGTCGAGCTGGCGCTGACGGCCATGAGCCAGACCAGGCAGGAAGCCACGGTGCGTGCCTGGCTCGAGGTGATCCCCGACGAGGTAATCCGCGTCAGGCCCGTGCTCAGCCTGGGCTTTGCCTGGGTGTTGCTGTCCGTCGGCGAGTTCGATGGAGTTGAGGACCGGCTGCGGGACGCCGAGCGGTGGCTGGACGCAACAACAGATACCGATGTCGGATCCCCGGCCGCACCGGCCGAGATGGTCGTGGTCAACGAGGAGGAATACCGGCGCCTCCCGGGGACGATCGAAACCTACCGGGCCGCCCTGGCGCTGGCCCGGGGCGATCCAGCCGGCGCGATCAGGCATGCCCGGCGGGCGCTTGAGCTTGCGTCCGAGGGCGAACATCGCTGGCGCGCTTCGGCATCGGGACTCATAGGGCTCGCGTTCTGGGGGAGCGGGGATCTCGAGGCAGGACATGCGGCGTATGCCGAATGCGCCGCAGGACTACGGCGGGCCGGTCACATCGCCGATATCTTCGGCTGCGCGATGGCGATGGCAGACATCCGGATCACGCAAGGCCGTCTCGGTGAGGCGATGCACACCTACGAGCGGGCATTGCAGGGTGCATCTGAGCAGGACGGGCCCGTTCTGCGGGGAACGGCAGACATGTACGTCGGGATGAGCGAGGTCCACCTCGAGCGCGACGATTTGCGGTCCGCTGCGCAGAAGCTGCTGCAGAGCCAGGAGCTGGGCGAGCATACCGGGTTGCCGCAGAATCGCTATCGCTGGCGGGCCGCGATGGCCCGGATACGCCAGGCTGAAGGGGATCTAGGCGGCGCACTCGATCTGCTCAACGAGGCTGAGCGCTTGTATGCGGGCGACTTCTTCCCGAACGTAAGACCGGTCCCGGCATTGAAGGCACGGGCCTGGATCGCGCAGGGCCAACTGGGCGAAGCGCTCGGCTGGGCGCGCGAACAGGGCCTGTCCGCTGATGACGATCTCAGTTACCTACGCGAGTTCGAGCACATCACGCTGGCCCGGGTCCTCCTGGCACGGTATCAGCAGGAGCATGCCGAGCACTCCGGTCAAGAGGTGATCCAGCTCTTGGAGCGCCTCCTGCTGGCGGCGGAAGAAGGCGGGAGGACGGGACGGGTCATCGAGATCCTGGTGCTGCAAGCGCTCGCGCACCAGATGCGAACAGACATCCCGGCTGCATCTGGCTGCCTGGAACGGGCGCTGACGCTGGCTGAGCCGGAGGGTTACGTCCGGGTCTTCATCGATGAGGGGCCGCCGATGGCTGCCCTGCTCAGAGCGGTCGCGAAACAGGGGACGACCCGGGCCTATGCCCGGCGGCTGCTGGCCGCCGTGAGCGAGCCCGGGCAGGACAGCCCCGTCACCCCGGCCCTGATCGACCCGCTGAGCGAACGTGAGCTCGATGTGCTCCGGCTGCTCGGAACCGAGCTGGACGGCCCCGCCATCGCCCGCGAGCTCATAGTGTCCCTGCACACGGTGCGGACTCACACCAAGCACATCTACGCCAAGCTCGCCGTGACCAACCGCCGGGCCGCGGTCCGCCGAGCCGCGGAACTCGGCTTGTCTCCAGCCCGCAACCGGTCATCCTGACCCGTCGTTCCCGGCCCCCCTCAGCAGGCCGCACGCGCCGGCGCGTGGCCTAGCTCAACGCGCCGCGGGCTCCGTCGCTCAGATCATCACATCAATCCCCACATGTGGTGATGCCGTCTCACCACATCGGCTCCTAGCTTTCGATCAGACCTGCGAACGTTCCCGACGCCGCCGGAAAGCAAAGGAGCACCATGAGCGAAACACGGCCCGCCAGTATCACAGCCCTGGACGGTACGAGATCCGCCTCAAGGGGCGCCTCGATGCCCGGTGGGCCGCCTGGTTTGACGGGCTGACCGTCACCCCCGACAGCGACGGCACCACCATCATCCACGGCCTGGTCACCGACCAGGCCGCACTCCACGGCCTGCTCCAGAAAACGCGCGACCTGGGCCTGCCCCTGATCTCAGTCAATTACGTCGAGCCCGGCCATCCCCCTCGCCGGCCACCCACCCCCGTTAACTCAGCCGTTCACTAAAGGAGACCGACATGGCGACCGCCGTACAAATCCCCGCTGCGAAAGCGACCAAAGGAATCCCGATGACCTCAACGAGGAAGACCGCGCTCGTCGCGGGCGTCTTCTACCTGATCACCTTCATCTCGATCCCCACCCTGGCCCTCTACCGCCCCGTGCTGAACCACCGAGACTGGATCATCGGCTCCGGCGGCCACACAGGCGTGCTCGTGGGGGGCTTCCTCGAGGTGATCGTCGCCCTGGCCGGGATCGGCACGGCCGTCACGCTGTACCCGGTCGTCAAGCGGCAGAACGAAGGCTTTGCGCTGGGCTTTGCGACCGCCCGCGTCTGAAGCCGTCATGATCTTTACCGGCGTCGTCAGCCTTCTCTCGCTTGTGACCATGCACCAGGACCTGGCGCGGCGACGACAAACGCGGCCTCGCTGGTCGTCGGCGCGTCGCACGTCGCGGTCTACCACTGGACGTTCCTGCTCAGCCAGAGCCTCATGCCGGGCATAAACGCACTGCTGCTGGGCTCCTTGATGTACCGGTCCCGGCTGGTGCCCCGCATCATTCCCGTGATGGGACTCATCGGGGGCCCCCTGCTATCATCGCCGTGTTCGCAACGCTGTTCGGGCAGCACTCCTCCTTGACCGGGCTCGCCGTACTCCCGGTGATCCCGGTGGCTGCCTGGGAGTTCTCGCTGGGCGTGTGGCTGGCCTTCAAGGGCTTCAAGCCCTCCCCGATCACCGCCGGAATAGACGCGGCCAGCACGCCGGCCGCCTACCAGGACGTCGTGGCCTGAACTCCGGCACAACGAAACGGCCGGGCCTTCGCCCAGGGCCCGGCCGTACCCGTGCTCATCGGACCCGCCTCACGGGCAAGATGGCGAACGCTCCGATGATGGCGCAGAGTCCGGCGACCATGTACGACGCTGTAGCTGCCGCCGCCGCGGCCGATCGCCAGGATCGCCGCGCGATCGCCGGCGCGATGGAAAAGGGAAGAGCGCCGGCGATGTTGAACACGCCGAGATCCTTGGCGGCGTTGCCCTTATCGGGCAGCATGTCCACGACGAGCGCGAGGTCGACGGCCGCGTACACGCCGAAGCCGAGTCGCTGATGGCCATGCCGACCAGGAAACCGCTGAAGTGGCTGGCGATGGCGATCACGAACAACGCCAAGCCATACACGATCAACGCGGTCAGGACGAAGACCTTCCGGCGCCCGACCGGTCTGAGAGTTTCCCGCCGATGAGGGAAGCAGCGACGAGGACGGCGGACTGGA
>CAVYEG010000005.1:0-36021 GCA_963767565.1 uncultured Actinomycetes bacterium
AAGGACGTGCCGAGGGTGCGCCACGCGGCAGGGCTCGGACTGCGAACTGGTCGCCCGGATCTTCGTCTGCCCGACCGCCGACGCCGACACCGCCCGCTTTATCGGCAAGCGAATGGTCGCCGCCTACCTCACCGTGCCGGTGTATGCCGCATTCCATCAGTGGCTCGGGCGCGGCGACATCATCGCGCCCATGCTTACCGCCTGGAACTCCGGCGACCGCAAGGGCGCTCTCGAGGCAATCCCCGACGCGCTCGTCGACGAACTGGTGATCCACGGATCCGCGGAGGAGTGCCGGGAGCGCGTGGCCGAGTACGGGGCAGCCGGCCTGAACACTCCCGTCATCGCGATTACGCCGGTTCCCGGCCTGGACCTCGCCGACACCATTCGTAAGCTCGCGCCAGCCTGACTGCCCAGTGCCCCAGCAGATAACCTTCGCCCCGGGATTTCAGCTGAGGAGCCAGCCGAGTACCGGATCGGATGCGCATCAAGCCGGTCCGGCGACGGCGCCGGCCGGGCCGGATCCGCCGGGCGAACGCCTTCGGGCGCGGAACAGCCCGGATGTCAGCGGGGCTGAGTGCGGTGGAACCCCGGCGGGGACTGCGGATCCCGGTGACGATGTGCTAGCGGGGGCTGCATGGGCCGATCGGGCCTGCCGGCTTGTCGTCACACGGGCCATTTCGGCCGAAAGGGTGTCGTTTACTGCCTTGGCTGGGTGTAATCGCCGGCCGGAGCCGGAAGCGGTGAGCGTCTCGGCGCTGATCTGGGCTCCGCAGGCGCAAGGACGGATGAGCGCCGCCGGCTGGGTTGTGCAGGGGAGGAGAGGCGATGGGCAAGGTTGGCTGCCGGCGGGCTGGCGGTCGCGGCGCACGGCGTGGTTCGGCGGCGTGTCCGTGGCCGTCGCGGCCATGATCGCAGCTGGCGTGGTGATCTTCTGGCCGGCGTCGCAGCCCGCGGTATCCGCTCCGGCCCGGGCGCCCACGCGAGTGCGAGGAGCGCTGCGCCGGTCCGTTCGGCCGCAAGCGCGCCAGCCACCTGGCCGGTGGCGAGCCCGGTAGCAGACCTGTCGGAGCCGCTGCCGGGGATGCCTCCGGTACCGAACCCGGCGAACATCTACGCCGATGCCGGGCGAACATGCTCAGCCCGGCCGTGCTCGGGGTGCCGTACCGCATCTACGTGCCGAACAGCGGCGGCTCTTCGGTGACCGACATCAACCCGGCGACCCAGAAGGTGATCGGGACCTACCGGACGGGCTCGACCCCAGCACGTCGTGCCCGGCTACGACATGCGCACGCTGTACGCGACGAACGACCTGGGCAACAGCCTCACCGATCAATCCCGTGACCGGCTGGGCGGCCAGAACATCCTGTGGCCGACCCGTACAACATGTACTTCACTCCCGACGGGCGCTACGCCATCGTGGTGGCCGAGTCCAACCAGGAGCTGGACTTCCGTGACCCGCATACCTTCGCGCTCGAGCACCGGATCGACGTGAACTGCGCGGGCGTGGACCACATCGATTTCGCGGCGACCGGCGCCTACCTGATCGCCACGCGAGTTCAGCGGCCGGCTGGTCCGGTCGACCTGCATACGCTGAGGGTGGTGGAGAACCTGAGCCTGCCGGGCTCGGCTCCGCAGGACATCAAGCTCGACCCGGCCGGCCGCATCTCTACGTCGCCGACAAGAACCACGCCGGGGTCTGGCTGATCAACGCCGCGACGTTCCGGGTGGCCGGGTTCATTCCCACCGGCCCGGACGCGCACGGCTTGTACCCGAGCCGAGACGCACGCTTTCTTTACGTAACGAACCGTGGCAACGGCACTATCACCCTAATCAGCTTCGCGACCAGGAAGATCGTCACGACCTGGCGGATCCCGGGCGGGGGCAGCCCGGACATGGGCAACCTGTCCCCGGACGGGAAGGTGTTCTGGGTATCCGGACGCTACGACAACGTGGTCTATGCCATCGCCACGGCGACCGGCCACCTGCTAGCCAAGATCCCGGTGGGAGTGCAGCCGCACGGGCTGTGCGTATGGCCTCAGCCGGGCCGCTACTCCCTGGGCCACACCGGGATCACCCGTTGAGAGCCTTCCGCCCCGTGCTGGCCAAATGGGCGCTGGCCGGCCTGGCCCTGCTCGGGCTCGCGGGCGCGGCCCGGGCTCCGGACACCGTATCCGCCCGGCTGGGCCCGGTCACGGTCAGCGCCACCGCGCTGGCCCCAGGCCCGGGCGGCACGCTGACCGCCAGCGTGCAGGTCAGTACCAGCGCGCAGCCGTCGGATCAGCTGGACGCCGCGACCGCCGCGGACGGCGCCACCGTCGCGGTCTACCACCAGCAGGTCAATATCGGCGAGCTGCCCGACCTGTCCGGCTGCGGAGCCGAGACCCCGTCGCCGGCCGTGGTGGGCACCTGGCTCCATTACGGGCCGTTGCTGATCCCGGGACGGTCAGGCGGTGCGTCCCCGCCCGCGACCGCGACCCTGACGGTCCAGCCGGTCTCGGCCCTGCGGCCCGGCACGGCTGTGGCCATCACCTTCTACTTCGCCCACGCCGGCCCGGTGACCCTGCGCCTGCCCGTCAGCCGCGCGTGACCGTCACCTGCCGTCCGGTCAGCCAGGCGACCGGGCTGAGCGCCTCGGCCGCGGTCCAGGTGCTCGCGTCGGGGTGGCTGAGGTCGGCCCGGCCCTGGGCGCTGAGGAAGCGGAGCAGGGCGGCCGGGACGGGCGCCCCGGACGCGTTGGGCGAGCCCACCACGACGAAACGCACCCGGCCGGAGGCGTCGAGGTAGAGCAGGGCGTCCTCGTGGTCGACGTCATAGGTCAGCGGCCGGCCCGTCAGCCAGTCGGTCCCGGGCGGGCTGTCCTCGCCGACCCGCTGGTACCAGACGCCGAGGTATCGCCAGATCCGCTCGATCACCGCCGGGCGCCCGGTGAGCAGCAGCATGTTCGGCGGCGCCCCGATCAGCTTCCGGTACGCGCGCAGCCGGGCCGGGGTGTCCCGCTCCGGGTCGACGGTCAGCTCCGCGAAGCGCACCCGTCCTCCCAGGCCCGCCGCCGTGACCGCGCGGTCCATCACCAGCAGGTTTCCCGTGGTCAGCGGGCAGGTCTCCTGGCACAAGGTGAGGAAGTCCGCGAGCACTACCACCTGGCCGCGCCAGGCCCCCAGGCTCGTCGGCCGGCCGGCGTCCGTGGTCAGCGGCAGGTCCGCGATCCCGGCCGGCACCGGCCGGTCCACCACCGTGCCGAGGTAGGCCGACGGCGGACCCGGTACGGCCGTGCTCCCGCCGCACCCCGCCATGATCGCCCCGGCGGCCAGCACCGTGGCCAGGACCGCCGCCAGCGTGCCCGCCAGCCGGGCCGCCCGGGCTGTCACGGGGACAGCAAGGCGGTCAGGGTGACCGGACGCAGCTTCCGGCTGGCCAGGCCGTGCAAGATCGCGGGCAGGGCGGTCACGGTACCGGAGTGGCCGAAATGCAGGCTCACGATCGACCCTGGCCGCACCGAGCGAAGCACGGTGGACACGACCGCGTCCGGTCCGGGATCGGTGTAGTCGAGCGAGTCCACGTCATAAGACACGCAGGTCTGGTAGCCCGCCTTGCGGGCCTCCCGCTCGATCAGCGGCGTCGCGTACTGCGTCTGCGAGGGCCGGAACCAGCGGCCGGCCGATCCGGTCAGGACGCGCAGCTGCTGCGCGCACCCGGCGATCTCCGCGTAGGCGCCAGCGGCGTCCATGGCCGCGATATCCAGGTGATGCATGGTGTGATTGCCCAGGTCGTGGCCTCTGCTCAGGACCCGCTGCGCGATCTGCGGGTACTGCTCGAGCCAGGTCCCGACGGCAAGCACCGAGAGCCGCGCTCCGGCCTGCTCGGCCTCGGCCAGCAGCGCCTCGGCTATCGACAGCGGTCCTTGACCATGGAAGGTGAGCGCTACCTGGGGCCGGTCTCGTGGCCCGTGCACGACCTGCGGCCCGAGCTGGGCACTGGGCTGCGCACTCGGCGGCCTGCTCGCGTCGCCGCGCGGGCTCGCCGTGGGCGACGGCGCGGCGGCAGCTGATCCAGGCTGGTTGCCGCCGGACGGCTCGTCGGCCTGGCCCGCGCTGCTGCAGCCAGCCAGCCCGGCTCCGGCGGCGGCCGCACCGACGAGCAGGAAAAAATCCCGCCGCTCGATAGGCACCCGGACACACTACCCCGCGTGCGGCGGCCCCGGGGCCGCGGTCCGCGCGGCGGGAAGGCCAGCGCCCCGCCACGCCTGTTTGGCCGTGCGGCCCTGGCTACCAGATACGGACCCGGATTGCCGGGTCGAGCCACAGCTCGTCGGTTGCGCCGACATCAAACGCGCCGTAGAACTCGTCGAGGTTCCGGACGATCTGGTTGCAGCGGAACTCGCCGGGGGAATGCGGATCGATGGCGAGCAGCCGGATGGCTTCCTCGTGCCGGGTCTTTTGCTTCCAGGTCCGGGCCCACGACAGGAAGAAGCGCTGGCCGCCCGTCAAACCGTCGATTACCGGTGCCTGTTCGCCTTGCAACGACACCTGATAGGCGTTCCACGCGATGCCCAGGCCGCCGAGGTCCCCGATGTTCTCCCCGATCGTCAGCGCTCCGTTCACATGCTGGCCGGGAGTCTGCTTCGGCGCCAGGCTGTCGTACTGCTCGATCAGCGACCGGGTCCGGGTTTCGAACGCTTGCCGGTCCGCCGCGCTCCACCAGTCGGTGAGCCTGCCGTCACCGTCGTACTTGGATCCTTGATCGTCGAAGCCGTGGCCGATCTCGTGGCCGATGATGGCGCCGATCGCTCCGTAGTTGGCCGCATCGTCGCGATCGGGATTGAAGAACGGATCCTGCAAGATCGCAGCCGGGAACACGATCTCGTTCATGCCTGAGTTGTAGTAGGCGTTGACCGTCTGGGGCGTCATGTGCCACTCATCGCGGTCGACCGGTTTGCCGATCTTGTTCAACTGGCGGTGAAACTCGAAAGCATGAGCCGCGCGCACGTTGGCCATGAGATCCGCCGGGTCGACCCGCAGGCTGGAGTAGTCCCGCCATTTGTCCGGGTAGCCGATCTTCGGCGTGAACTTCCCGAGCTTGGCCAAGGCCCGCCGGCGGGTGTCTGTCCCCATCCAGTCAAGCTTGCTGATGCTCTGGCGGTAAGCCTCGAGGAGGTTGGCCACCAGGACATCCATCCGCTCCCGGGCCCCAGGTGGAAAGTGCCGGCCGACGTAGACCCGGCCGACGGCTTCCCCCATCGCCCACTGGACCAGCGATACACCCCGCTTCCAGCGCTCACGCAGCTGGGGGGTGCCGCTCAGGATGCGCTCGCAGAAGTCGAAATCTTCGGCCGCGAACGCCTCGGACAGGTACCTGGCCGCGCTGTGGATGACCCGCCAGCACAGCCAGTCCCGCCACGCCAGAAC
Organism: uncultured Actinomycetes bacterium; assembly: GCA_963767565.1. Classification (GTDB taxonomy): domain Bacteria; phylum Actinomycetota; class Actinomycetes; order Streptosporangiales; family Streptosporangiaceae; genus Palsa-504. The sequence goes on from CAVYEG010000005.1 coordinate 5,406, forward strand.
GTGCTCGTCGGTGAGCAACGAGGCCAGCCCGGCGCTGAAGCTCGGCTGGCGGAGCACGATCTCGTCGAAGGCTCCCGCGGGCGGGTCCAGGGTCGCGAGCCACCTCCGCAGGTCCGGCCCCTCAGACAACACCCCGGTCCAGGTGAACAGGTTGTACGTCTTCTCGCGGTCGCGGTTCGCGACCTTGTCCCAGTGGTGCCCAGCCACCGCCGTCTCCAGCGCGAACACTCGTCGGGCCACCCCATCGGCGTCCGGCCACCCGGCCAGCTCGAACATTCGCTGCACATGACCGACGAACGCGTCGCGGACGCCGGCGAACCGCTCCTCGCGGTAGTAGCTCTCGTCCGGCAGCGAGATGGCACCCTGCTCGAAAAACACCAGGTAGCGCTCCGGGTTGCCCGGGTCGGTGTCAACCAAGAGCCGGTACAGGCCGCCGATTCCCAGCGGCTCCAGCCGCCCGAGCGTCTCCAGCAGCTCCGGAATGGAGCTGACCGCCCGGGCCGCCGCGAGCGCCTGGCTGATGGGCTGCGAGCCGAGCAGCTCTGCTCGGTCCGCGTCCATGAAACTGGCGTAGACGTCGCCGAACTTGCGCTCCTCGCTGCCTTCAGGTGCCGACGCGGCCTGTTCCACGATCTCGCGCACCGCGTTCTCGGCCTGGTCAGCCAGAATCCGGAACGTGCTGTCGCGCGCCCGGTCGGCGGGGATCGTGGTCCGCGCGAGCCACCGCCCGTTAACGTGCCGGAACAGGTCGTCTTGCGGGCGGATGCCGGGATCCAGCTCGTCGATGGGGATACCGGATGGGAACGTCATGCGCTCCAGCGTAGGACCAGCGGCGACCAGGATGCCGCACCGCACTGGCCCTGCCGCAACCTTCGGTGCACATGCCGACGATCCCGGTTACTGGGAATGATTATCATTAGCAAGTTGTTGCAGAGAACATGAAGCAGGCCATCCACCCGGACTATCATCCGGTCGTCTTCCGCGACCGCGCAGCGAACTTCGCCTTCCTCACCAGGTCGACCGCGACCAGCGAGCGCACTATCACCTGGGAGAACGGCAGGACCTATCCCGTCGTCGACGTCGAGATCTCGTCCGCGAGCCATCCGTTCTACACCGGTCAGGCGCGCGTCCTCGACACCGCCGGGCGGGTCGAGCAGTTCCGCCGCCGGTATGGCGATAACGCCAAGGGCGCCTGACGCCTCAGGTAGCTTGCGCCCCCGCGATCACGGGCCGTCCGATTGGAAAATCGGACGGCCCGTTCCCATGTCCGCACCGTCCGGTCCACGTACCGGCCCCTGCTGCGCCGTCTAACCCGCTGACAGGCTCGGCGAACTCGCGGAGGCCGACCGGCGCGGGGCGGCGGGCGGCATGATCGCCACCTTCCAGAACTCCGCATTCGTGCTATCGATCGGCATCTTCTTCACCCTGATGGTGGCCGGCCTGTCGAGCAAACTCCCGGGGGCCATGTTCAGCGGGCTGACCGCGCAGGGCGTCCCGGCCGCCACAGCCGCGCCGATCTCGCATCTCCCCCCGATCGGCGTCCTGTTCGCCTCCTTCCTCGGCTACAACCCGGTACAGCAACTGCTCGGCCCCCTGCTGCATCAACTGTCCCCGGCGCACGCGGCCTACGTGACCGGACGGCAGTTCTTCCCGCACCTGATCACGGCGCCGTTCCACAGCGGTCTCGGTGTGGCCTTCGGTTTCGCGATCGCGGCCAACGTGATCGCGGCCATCGCCTCGGCGCTGACGGGTCGGCGTACGCCGGTAGATACCGCCCGCCAGCCACTGGGTTACGAACTGGCCGCCGTTACCGCGGAGGGCGCCTTCGAGCCCAGCGAACTCGTCGTACCCGCCATCCCGGAAGAGAGCACCGAACCGCCTGACCAGCCCGGCTAAGGCCGGGGCCCGGGATCGGTGCGTGGTGAGTGCGGTGGCGTTGCGAGCCGCTGCCGCAGGAAGGTGAGCAATCGGCCGAGGAAGAGTTGCCCTGCGTCAGTGTCGAGGTCGAACTGGTACTCGTGTTCCACTGGCGGCTGATGCCCGGCGGGGAAGAAGAGCGTCTCGGTTTCGACCCCCTGGGTCTGGAGCTGGCCGGCGAGGAGCTCAGAGTGGGGCCGCAGCGGGTCGGCGTTGCCGACCGTGATGAGCGCGGGCGGGAATGCGGTGCTGATGTGGTCGGTGATCGACCATGCTGCGAACGAGGGATCGTCGAGGAAGCGCCGCTTGCCCGAGTATGCGTGCAGCGAGACCTGCACGAATAGGCGGCCGTCCGGTGCGGTCGGGTGGCGGACCAGCTGCAGGTCGTAGATGCCGCAGGCCAGGATCAGACCGCGGAGCTGCGCGGGGGTGATCGTGGCGGTGATGCCGACGGCCTCGGCGTAGCCTGGCGAGGTCACCAGCGCGCCGGCTTGGGCGGCGATGTGCGCTCCGGCGGAGTCGCCCGCCAGCGCGATCCGGTCCGGGTCGATCAGCAGCGTCCCGGCGTTCGCCTGCAGGTACTGCAGGGCCTGCATCAACTGGCGCAGCGGCGTGGGGTAGCGGCGGCCGGGGGCCAGTGCGTAGCGGGGCGCGGCGACGGCGAAGCCGTTGCTGGCCACGAGCTTGAAGTAGCCGGCCAGCTCATCCTTGGTGCCGCCGACAAAGCCGCCGCCGTGCACCCACACCACCAGCGGCAGCGGCCCACTGGCTGACGCCGGGCGGAAGACGTCCAGGAGCATGTCGGGGTCGGCGCCGTAGCGCTGGTTGATGAGCGCGATCACGTTCGCCGGCGCATGCCGGTCAAGGGCGGTGGCAAGCCTGGCGCCGCTGGCGGCGAAGACCTTGCGCATCAGCAGCGCGGCCGGCCAGGGGCTGATGCGCAGGCTGACGCGCACGGCCGCGCCCCGACACCACCTCACGAGCCGGCTCGCCTGCGTGCCGCGGGCCGCCGGAACCGGCGGCGTCGCCTCACCGCTGGGCGTGTTCGCCTGCTGGCTCATGCGATGCAAGCTGCGTGCAGGCAAACCGGGCACATCCCTATCATCGGTCATCATCCAGACCAGGTCGCGCAGAACGTCAGGCAACCGCCACCCGGCGGCCATCCCGTCCGGGGTCGTATGATCGCGGCCGTGAAGCGGGTGCTGTTGACCGGGATGTCAGGCACCGGCAAGTCCAGCGTCATCCAGGCGCTGTCGGCCCGTGGGTTCAAGGCCGTCGATACCGACGACGGATGGTGTGAGCCTTGGCCGGATGGCCGCCAGCGCTGGCGGGAGGACGCGATCGGCCAGCTCCTGGACGCCGAGGACGCTGATGTGCTGTTCGTCGCCGGCTGCGAACAGAACCAGGTCCGGTTCCATCCTCGCTTCGATCTGATCATCTTGCTCAGCGCTCCGGCTGAGGTCCTGGCGGAGCGGCTGGCCTCGCGGACGACTAACTCTTTCGGCCGGGCGCCTGGCGAGCTAGCGCTTGTCCTGGATGACCTGCAGGCGGTCGAGCCGCTGCTGCGCAAGGCAGCCACTCATGAAATCCGGACCACCGTGCCGCTCGGCGAGGTGGTCGCGGAGGTCTTGCAACTGGCCGGCGTGTGAGCAGCTAGCCGACGCGTGAGCGGTGGAGCATGAATTGCCCGCCGGCATCCCGGAATGAGAGTAGTGTGCGTGTCACTGGGCGGGAGCCTGAGGCCCGCGGTGCGAATGACACGCCCGATCACCCGCCGCAAACCCGTGAATACCCCGTCCTCGTCACGTCTAGCGAGGATCAGGCCACATGCAACCAGACACCGACGTCCTGCTGACCAACCTGTTCGAAGAAGCCCCGCCGCGCGAGTTCGTGACGGCCATGCGGGGCTATGACCGTCACCAGGTCGACGGGCACGTCAGGCAGATCGAAGCCGAAGTCCGGCAGCACCGCGAGCAAGCCCAGGCCATGCGCCTGGAGCTGTCCGAAGCGCACCGCCAGTTCCACGAGCAGGAACGACCCGCCTATACCGGCCTCGGCGCCAGGATCGAGCAGCTGCTGCGGCTGGCCGAGGAACAGGCCACCGAGGTGGTCCAGACGGCTCGGTCGCAAGCCGGCGAGATCAAGGCCGCGGCCCAGGCCGATGCCGCAGAGCTGCGGGCGGGCGCCGGGCACGATGCTGCCGAACTGGTCGCGAACGCCAAGCGCGAGACCGACGAACAACAGGCCGCCGCCGAGCGCGAGGTCGACTCGATCAGGACTGCCGCCCGGCGCGAGGCCGGCGAGCTGACCTCCGCGACCGAGCGCGAGGCCGCCAAGCTTCGTGCCACGGCCGACCACGAGGTCGCAGAGAAGCAGGCTACGGCCGAGGGCGAGATCGCCAAGCTGCGGACGAGCACCGAGCGCGAGGTCGCCCAGCTGAAGGCGACGGCCAAGCGGGACCGCGACCAGATCTTCACCACGTCCAAGCATCAGGCTGACGAGATGCGCAGCCATGCGCAGCAGATCCTGGAGGAGAGCGAGGCCCGGCGGGCCCAGGCGGAGGCCGAGTTCGAGATCCAGCACGCGACACGGAGGGAACAGGCCGAGCGCCTGGACGCCGACCGGCTCGCTGCCGCCCAGTCCGCGACGCACAAACTCGTGTTCGAAGCCGAGCAGCGTGCCTCAACCGCGGAGCAGCGGGCAGCGAAGGCCAGCGCCCAGGCCGACCAGACTGGCCGGGACGCCGACCAGTACGCCAGGCAGCTGGTCGGCAACGCAGAAAAGAACGCCGACCAGGCCGTCGGCCAGGCCAAGACCCAGGCCGAGCAGTTGCTCGCCGAGGTCAGGGCCGATGCCGAGCGCCGCCGCGCTGCGACCCACCGCGAGGTCGAGCACCTCACCAGGCAGAAGGACAGTATCGCCAGTCACCTCGCGCAGGTGCGCCAGTTGCTGCCAGGCATGAGTGCGGTGCAGGCGGCACAGACGAAACCTGCCATAACCGGTGACTCGGATAAGTAGCCCTTCCGGTAGCTACTCGAGCGGCTGGCGGGCGATGCCGGCCGGGTCGCGGCGCCCAGCAGCCAGCCGAGGACCGTCGCGGCAATCGGCATGCCCACCAGGATCACCAGTAGGTTGGTCACCGGGATGCTGGTCAGCGACGACAGGCCGTCGAGCGAATTGCTCCGGAAGAAGCCGATCGCCGCGAGGGTGGCCGCGTCGATGATCTACGCCAGCGACGGGACGCTGTTGCGGGTCTCGACACTCATCCCGGACGCTCCGGCCGCGAGTTGCTGGGCGGTGGTGATCTGGGCTGCGGTGAGGCCGTTCGGCACCGTGACGAGCCAGCGCCGGTCTGGATCGAGTTCTGCAAGTCCGGTCTGGATCGAGTTCTGCAAGTGCAGTGCGGTGATGGCGTGCTGGGTGACCACCGTGTTCGGCGCGGAGGTTGGCCAGTCCCCGCTACCGTAGCTGAGCCCATGGCGGAGCTCGACTGATTTACCGCTCATGCCGCGGCGAGTGCTGTAGCTGGAAGCTACGGCAAGGTCTTGTTTCTCAGGCTGCTGGCGCTACGTTCACGTCGAAGGTGACCGGGCACCGGCGCAGTGAACTCGAAGGTCAGCTTGTCCAGGAAGTCGGGATCTGGCGCAGTCAGGCGGAAGGTCACGGTGTCGGCAGTGTCGTCGACAGCCACCCCCTGGGCCAGGTTGCACAGCTTCCCGGGGACGCAGTCCGCCGCCCCGGCGATCCCGTCGAGGAAGGAGGACGCGGCCGGGTTGAGGTCCAGGACCCGCTCGATCGCGTACCGGAAATCCTCCGGGCGCACCGGCCGCCCGGTGGAGTACCGCAAGCCGGGCCGCAGCGTGAACGTGTACACCGTCCCGTCGGCGCTCACCGTGGGCACGGCCAGGGCTAGGTCGGGTATCAGCTGCAGGCCGGTGCTGCCGCCGGTTTTCTGGAAGGTAACCAGCGTGTCGTAGGTGGCGTCGGAGAACTCTCCCTGCACCCAGGGGTACAGCAGGGCCGGGTCGATCGACGTCGGCGGGACGGCGGTGACCACCTGCAGCATTCCGCCGGCCGGCTTGGCGCCCGCCGCGGCGCCTGCTGCCACCCAGACATCGCCGCCGTCGGCGCCAGCGCCACCGGGCTGCCGGCCACGCCGATCGTGGCTGCCGCGGCGTCGCTACCGACCTTTATCCTGGTCAGCGCCGACGACAGGCGGTCAGCGGCCCGCGGACGGCGCCCGGGTGATCTCCGATTTCCGGGTGATGCCCGATCAGCAGGAGCTGTTCGGGCTGGTGGCGTCGGTGCCGACGGCGTGGCGGACGCTGAAGGAGATCGCCCGTGGCGGGGCGGGCGGACCGGCGGATCACGGCAAAATAGAGGTAGAGGAAGAAATGGCTGCGGCCTTGCAGCCGCTGGCGTGACCTCATCGAATCGAGCTCTTCACCCCAAGGATGGGTTTGTCAGCGGACACGCCAAGATCCCTGTAGACGGACATGATGGTTCCCGCCTGACGGACAGCTGATCTCCCTTTAGACGGACAAACCGTTACGTGTCGGTCCTGCTCCTGGGGTCCCTCCGGGAGCAGGTTCGGTGGCTGTGAGTACACACCAGCCCGCGGCCCGGAGGGGCCGTGAAGAAGTCTGACAGGGAGATCATGGACATTCTCGAGGCGTATGACGCGACGGGTGTCGCGCATTCAGCTGCGTCGCTGTGCGATGCGGATCCCAAGACGGTGCGCCGTTACGCGCGGGCCCGGGATCTGGGCAAGCCGGTGACGGAGGCGGCGGCGCGGCCGAAGCTGATCGACCCGTTCCTGGAGAAGATCGAGGAGTGGGTGGACCGGTCCAAGGGCAAGGTGCGGGCCGACAAGGCCCACGAGTGGCTGGTCCCGATGGGGTTCGCGGGGAATGAGCGGACCACGCGGCGGGCGGTCGCGGCGGCCAAGGCCCGTTACCAGGCGGGACACTGCAGGACGTACCGGCCCTGGATCACTGAGCCGGGGCTATGGCTGCAGTGGGACTGGGGGTACGGGCCGCAGGTCCCCGGGCCGGACGGGCAGCCGCGGGGCACGCTGCTGTTCTGCGCGTGGCTGGCGTGGTCGCGGTTCCGGGTCGTGATCCCGGTGTGGGACCGGACGCTGCCGACGCTGATCGCGTGCCTGGACGCGATGCTGCGCCGGATCGGCGGGGTGCCGGCCTATGCGCTGACCGATAACGAGAAGACCGTCACCGTCGAGCATGTCGCCGGTGTCCCGGTCCGCCACCCGGAGATCGTCGCCGTCGGGCGGCATTACGGGATGACAGTGCATACCTGTGTCCCGTATGACCCCGAAACCAAGGGCGGGTCGGAGGCGACCGTGCGGATCGCCAAGGCCGACCTGGTGCCCGCGGAGGCGAACTTGCTGGAGGAATACCGGAGCTTCGCGCAGCTCGCCGCGGCGTGCGAGGCGTTCTGCCAGGTGGTGAACGGGCGGGTGCACCGGGAGACGTGCGCGGTCCCCGCGGAACGGCTGGAAACCGAGCGGACCCGGCTGCACCCGCTGCCGGAACGGCCGCATACCGTGGCGCTGGGCACCACCCGCATGGTGAGCACCGATCAGACGATCCGGTTCGGAAACGTGCGCTATTCCACCCCGTCCGGTCTGGTGGGTGCGGAGGTGTGGGTCCGTGCGGACGGTGATGAGCTGGTGATCGTCGCGGACCTGGCGGGGCTGGCGCTGCGCCCGGACTGGGCCGGGGACGGGCCGCCGGGCCTGGCCGAGGTCGCCCGGCATGTGCTGTCGGTGCCGGGGAACCCGCAGATCAACCTGGCGCACTACCCCGGTCACCCGCAGCACCCCGACGGGACACCGCGGCCGCCGCGGGTCAAGGCGGCGACCGAGGCGGAAGAGGCGTTCCTGGCGATCGGCGCCGGCGCTCGCGCGTGGCTGATCGAGGCCGCCGCGGCCGGCGCGACCCGGGTCCGGGCGAAGATGGCCGAAGCGGTCGAGCTGGCCGCGCTGGCCGGGACCGCCGCGGTCGATGCCGCGCTGGGCACCGCGGCGGTGGCGGGCCGGTTCGGCGACGGGGACCTGCTGTCCATCACCGGCTACCAGGCCGCCGTCCCCGCCGGCGGGCCGGTGACCGTGCCGGACGAGGCGCATTCGGCCCAGCCCGGCACCGCCGCGTGGGCCGGGTTCGGCACCAGCCCGGGGACCCCGGCATGACCGGGCTCATGCCTGCCGTCCCACCGCGCAGCGGCAGCGACACCTGGGACCTGGTCGAGAACGCGCTGCGCGAGCTCGCCGGACGCCGCGGCCGGTGGCCCGGCGACCCGCTCACCACCATCACCATGCTGGCCAGCCTCATCGACCAGGCAGAACGGATGATCCCCGAACTGGCGGCAGAGGCCCGCAGGAAACACGCCAGCTGGGCCAGCATCGCGACCGCGCTCGGCACCAGCCCCGAGCAAGCCGAACTGCAGTACAGCCGCCGGTCCCCGGTCCGCGACACCCGCGAACCCTACGACCTGGACTGAGCCCGCGGCACTCCCGGTCCCATCCCTTCACTGCTTCCGCTTCATTTCTCCTCAGATCAGAAACGAAAACAAACTGATTCCTGACTCTGGAAGGTCCTTGTCATGACCAGCGAACCCCTCACCGTCGGCCAGGTGCCCGGCGAGTCCGGGCCGGCCATCTGCAAACGTCCCGGCTGCGGGAACACCGTCCCGCCCCGGGACCGCGGCCGGACACGAGTGTTCTGCAGCGACGACTGCGCCCGCCGTTTCCACAACGACGCCCGTCTTCCTGCGGCCGCGCCGCTGCCCGCCGGCAGCACCGCTGACCCCATCACTGCGCTGGACGTGCTCATCCGCCAGGCCGTGGTGCTCACCCGCGCCGCACGTGAGCAGGCCGCCGGGCTGGACCCGGCCCGCGTCCGCGCGCAGCTCGCCGACGCCGAGGCGGCGCGCCGCCGCGCCGAAGCAGCCGCCGTCACCGCAGAGGCACGCGCCGGCGAGGCAGCGGCCGAGACCCAGGCCCTGGCCGAGGCCCTCGACGCGGCCCGCGAGGACGCCCGCGACGCGCAGGCGCAAGCCGGGACCGCCCGCGGCCAGGCCCAGGCAGCAGCCGCCGAGCTGGAACAGGCCCGCGCCGGCGCCGCCGCCGAGGTCAGCGCCGCCCTGGCCGAGGCAGCTGCCCAGGCCGGCGAGGCCCACGCCGAAGCGGGCCGCTGCGCCCGTGCACGCGACGACGCGATCGAGGCAGTACGCCGCGCCGACGCCGAGGCCGCCCGCGCCCGCCAGGCCGAAGCCGATGCTCGCGCCGAGGCAGAACGAGGCCGCGCCGAAGCCGCACGCGAACGCGATGCCCTCCGCGAGCAGCACCAGGCACAGCTCGATGCCGTCGCCGCGCTCACCGCCGCCGAACGTGCCCGCGCCGAACGCGCCGAAGCCCAGCTCGAAGCCGAACGCGCCGACCGGCGCCACCTCACCACCGCCCTCACCGCACCCGGCAACGGCAACGGCAACGGCAACGGCAACGGCAACGGCAACGGCAACGGCAACGGCAACGGCAACGGCAAGCTACCCCGCGCCGGGAAGGCGGGCCAGCCATGACAGGAACAGCCCTCGCACCCGTCGCGCCGCCGATCCCGGACGAGCTCGACGCCGTACTGCGCCGGATGCGGTTCCCCTACCTGCGCAAAGCCGCGCCCGGCGTGCTCGCCACCGCCCGCTCCCAGCGGTGGGATCCCGCCGAGGTCATCCGCATCCTGCTCGAGGAGGAAATCCGCGGCCGCGACGAAGCCGGGCGGCGGATCCGCCGCAAGGCAGCCGGGCTCCCCGCCGGGAAGACGTTCGCGTCCTGGCGCGAAGACGCCTCGTCGATCCCGCTGCCTGCCCAGCATGCCCTGATGACCCTGGAATGGGTCACACGCGCGGAAAATCTCTGTATCGCAGGACCAAGCGGTACAGGAAAGTCGCATTTCGCTGAGGCGCTCGCGCACAAGGCCATCGACAACGGGATGCGGGTCGCCTGGTTCACCCTCGAATCACTCACCGCCGTCCTGGGCCGCGCCGCCGTCGACGGCACCACCGCCAAAGCAATCGCCAAGATCACCCGCTGCGACCTGGTCGCCATCGACGACATCGGCATGCTGCCCGCCGGGCAAGCCGCCGCCGAAGCGCTCTACCGGCTCGTCGATGCCGCCTACGAACGCCGGTCCCTGATCCTCACATCCAACCTGCACCCCAGCGGGCTCGACACCATCATGCCCAAGACATTGGCCACCGCGACAGTGGATCGCCTGCTCCACCACGCACACCTGCTCCTCACCGAAGGCACCAGCCTCCGCCTCGCCGAAGCCACCGCAGGACAAGGAGTGACGCCACTGACATAACCCCGCGAGGAGATCAGCTGTCCGCGCGGACGGACATAACCTGTCCGTCCGCAAGGACACCAGATGTCCGCCCACAGGGAAGTCCCGATGTCCCTTGACAGGGTTCGTGTCGCAGATTCGATGCTGCATGTCATTATCAGTAAAACCTGAGTTGGCCATAATTGGACCCGGGCTGATTCGGCGGTGCGCTGGCCTGCAGGTTTTCTCGCGGCGGGGGTCGCGGGACATCGAGTACCCCGGGTCGGCGCACGACGAGGCCGAGCTGGAGGTGCAAGGCCGCGGTGCGGCGGCGGGGCGGCTGGAGCTCGATCTGGGCGTTGAGCCCCGCGGGTGGGCCGCAGGACTCTCAGGTATGGATCATGTTGTACATGCACCTATAGCTGACCCGCCCGACCCGGAAGGCCGGATCGGTATCAGCGCGGCCGTCGCCGGACAGCGCCCGGCCAAGGCCCTTAGCGTCGTCTTCACAGTTCGCCGAGACGATGAGGGACCTGGGGCGTCGCCGGACCCGCCATCCCTGGGCGGCAAGTTGCCCGGCCAGCGCTATCGCATCGCGGTGTGACGGCACCTCGACCCGCACCTGCCAGGCGGGTACGCCGGTCATCACCGACCTTTTCCGCTCTGCCTCCTGACGGTCTACGTGCGGCCGGGCAGCGGGATCGGTGGACGGATCGTCCGCATCCCGCCACTTCTGTTCCCGCAGGCTCCAGAACTCCGTCCGGACGGGCGCGTTGATGCCGTGCTGCGCGAGCAGCTCACGCGCCACTTGCGCGGCCTCATCAGCCAAACCGGTGCTGGGGGCGTACAAGAAGATCTGAGTACCCCATCGCCTCGAGCTGACCGCTACCTGATCGCCGAGGCGGCTGCCCACTGCAGAGATAAGCGCCTGCCGGAAGGAATGCCGGCTGCGCGGCAGGACGCCGAACGCAATGCAGACACGCCAGTCGTCGCCCATGGACGCACAATAGCGCCGCCCGTCCCCCGTACTATCACCGCCGCAGATCCCTGCCTGACTGACCACCTCCCCGACGCGCTTGACCGCATCCACCGGCACTCAGGTACGCACTGAATTGGCCCCGCCATGGGTTTGCCGGTTCAGCGACGGAATCCGGGTCCCGGCAGATCTCGCCCATCGTGCGGTGATTACCCTCGACATTGGTCGGCCCGGTGCCGGGTCCGGGAGAGAATCGGAAGATCCCCGAGTCGCGCCGGTGCGTGTGCGCCGGCGTCCCATGAGCGGGATCAGGGCCGGGAGTGCTGGAGGTCAGATGACGGACGCCGCGCGTGCCGTACTCATCACCGGTGCCACTTCCGGGCTCGGCCGTTACCTGGCCAGGGAGCTTGCCGGTTCCGGGTGGCAGGTACTGGCCCATGGGCGCGATCCGGTGCGGGTGGCGGACCTTTCCGCGGAGCTCGGCGGTGTGCGGGGTTATGTCGCGGACCTGGCCTCGCTCGGCGAGGTGCGGAAACTCGCCGCCCTGGTCCGCGCGGAGGTGCCGCGGCTTGAGGTGCTGGTCAACAACGCCGGGATCGGCTTCGGCGCGCCGGGTGAGAGGCGGCAGGTCAGCATGGACGGCTACGAGCTGCGGTTCGCCGTCAACTATCTCGCGCCGGTGCTGCTCACCCGGCTGCTGGTGCCGCTGCTGACCGCGTCGGCGCCGTCTCGGGTCGTCAACGTGGGCTCTCTCGGCCAGGTTCCCTTTGACCCCGCTGATGCCGGGTTCGAGCGTGGCTACAACGGGATCGACGCCTACCGCAGGTCCAAGCTGGCGCTGGCCGCGTTCACCTTCACCCTGGCCGCCGAACTCGAGGCGGCCAGCGTGACGGTGAACTGCCTGCACCCGGCAACCTTCATGAACACTGCGATGGTCACGCTCGGCGGCATCACCCCGGTCTCCACCGTCGAGCAGGGCGGCGAGGCGACCATGCGCCTGATCATCGATCCGGCCCTGGACGGGGTCACCGGGCAGTTCTTCGACGGACTCGGGACCGCACGTGCTCTGTCCGAGGCCTACGACCCGCACTTCCGCGCCGAACTCGGCCGGATCACCAGCCAGATGCTCGGCCAGGCCGCGTAACCGCCGGGCCAGCGACGGCTGCCCGGCCCTCTCGACGATCGCGCGGCGGCCGGACCGGGCACACTGGTGCGGTGCCGTATGACCCGACCATCTACCTGGGCTCTGCTGCCCACTATCGCTACGGTCGTCCAGCGTATTCACCCGAGCTCGAAGCCGTCCTGACGCAGGAGGCGGGTCTGGATGGGACCGGCCGGCTTCTGGATGCCGGCTGCGGCCCTGGCGTGCTTACCGTCCGTCTGGCCCATCTGTTTGAGCAGGCGGTCGGCCTGGACCCGGACGCCGGCATGCTCGCAGAGGGCCGCCGCGCCGCCGCGGAAAAGGCAGTCGTGAACATCCGGTGGGTCCAGGGCCTGGCCGAGGACCTGCCCGCTGTCGCGCCCGGGCCGTACCGGCTGGTGACCTTCGGCCAGTCCTTCCACTGGACCGACGAGCAGCAAGTGGCCGAGACCGTGTACGACATGCTAGAGCCCGGCGGCGCGCTGGCCTTGATCGTCCACACGGTGGCGGGTCGGCCCCGGCCACCAGACCCTGGGATGCCGCCGATTCCGCACGATGAGATCAAGGAGCTGGTAGTGAGATATCTCGGCTCTACGCGCCGCGCCGGCCAGGGCACTGCCCGGGAACGAACTCACCGTTTCGAGGATGTGCTGGCCCGGACTCGCTTCGGTGCCTCCCGGCAGCTGTTCGTCCCCGGCATCCCCGATCTGCTGCGAGACAGCGAGAGCGTCCTATCCGGTTACTTGTCCATGTCGTCCTCGGCGCCGCACCTGTTTGGTGATCGTCTTGACGACTTCGCCGGGGAAGTGCGGGCGCTGCTCGCGAACCGTTCTGCCGAGGGCATTTTCTGGGACTGGCCGGGCGACACTGAGATGGTAATGGCCCGCAAGCCGGGCTGAACAGGCGCCGGTGGCATCTGCTGGGGGGACATGTCATGGATACCCTGGCCGGGGTTCCCGGGTTTCTGGATCTGCCGCGTTCGGGGGACATATGGACCGGTAACAACTTCGACCCCGATCTGATCGACGAAACGCTTGCGCCGGGCTACGTCAACCTCGCCTTCCCGTTTCCGCGGAGACGCCTTGTGAAATTGTGCACAAGAGCTTTCCGGTCATGGGTGTATCAGATACCGCGCAGGCCGCTCCGGAATTAAGGACGACTGCCTCGTAGCCTGCCTCGATCAGCAGTCAGCCGTAACCGCGCCGCCTGCAGGCGGCAACAAGGCCATAACCCACGGGCCGCAACTGCACACTTTCCCATGTCCGGCAACGCCTGCTTCGATCCAGGAGCATCATGAGCAGCTCACCGTCATCCGCCGTCCCGTCATCCGCACCGACCGAAGCCTCGCTGATCAGCAGGTTCGTCGCCATCCTCACCCCTGTCTTCGCGGTCGCCGCCGGATGGCTCGCAGGCGTCATCGCACAAGCGGTGCCGGGCGCCCACCTGGATCAGAACCAGATCGTCGCCTTCATGACCGCCGCCGCGGTCAGCGCCATAACTGCCGGCTGGAAATGGCTCCAGGGCTGGCAGCAGCACGAGGCGCTCGTAGCGCAGGGCCTGGACGTCCCGGTCAAGCCCGGGCCATCCGCAGCCGCGACCGCCGCAGTGCCCGTAGCCCAGCCCGCCATAACCTCACCGGCGCCCAGCTGAAAGAACACCCATGGTCGGCCAGCACCGGCTTGCCGCCGCGCGATGACACCAAGATCAGCGGGATCACATCATCGCGGCAGAACCGGACGACCGGGGCGCCGAGGCGGACCACGGGACCACGATGGAGACCGATGAATGTCGGTGGCGGCCATTACGCTCCGGCTATGGCTACTTTCGCGGTGAGACTCGTTCACGGCCCGGGCTGGGACTCCTCGCGCCAGATACGAGACCAAGATGGCTGGGATGAGCACGCAGCATTCATGGACGGCCTAGTCGATGACGGCTTCATCATCCTCGGCGGCCCGGTCGGCGACGGCGAACAGACGCTGCACGTGGTCCGGGCGGCAGATGAGAACCAGATCAGGGCGCGCCTCGCCCGGGATCCCTGGGCTTCAGCTGGACTGCTCCGGATCGGCACCATAGAGCGATGGGCACTCTGGCTTGACAGCCGCCGTGGGAGTGCAGCGCGCTGATCCACACGCACGGGATCCACGGGCCCAGCCAGCGATGTGCCCGCCTCGGGCCCGCGCTGGGCTGCTTGTGTGCCATCAGCGGCGGCCGGCTGCGTTCACGCGTCAGCGGGCTGGGCTGGCTGGAGCGCTTGGCCCGGACCGAGCATGAGATAGCGGCCGGCTCCTAGCGCGTTGGGCAGGATGGTTTCACCTGTTCCGGGCTGGCCGAGCACGGCGGCGGCGATCAGGACCCTGCTCCCGCCGCCGCGCACGTCCCGCCAGGAGGCCAGCAGGCGCATCCGCCGGCCTGGATGCTAGCCCGGACGGTAACCGGCGGGGCGCCGTGCCGCAGCGCGTTGCCGACGAGGTTGACGACGATGACATCAAAACGGCGGCGGTCCATCCGCACCGTCAGCCCGGCAGGCACCGTGCAGCACACCCCGGCCCAGTTCCGGGCCCGCAGGCACTGCTGCACCGCGGCTGCGACGCCGGCGGCTGGCCCGGGCCAGGCGCAGGCCGAGCAGACCGCGCCAGATCAGCAGCTCCGCGACGCTCGGCACGGCGCCGAACATCGCCCGGGCCCATTGCTCCGGTGCCGCCCGGGTGCCCGTGGACAAGGTGATAGGTCGACACGCGCGGTACGGCTACGCTGTGCATGAGCCGGGCTGGCCGGCTCCGTGATCAGCCGGGCGGCTCGGCCGTCCCTTGTGTCGCGACAGGCCAGGGAGCTGGCCCGTCCCTCGCGCGGGAAGGCCACGCGGCGGTGGCCGATGAAACTCTGACGTGGCATGCCCGTTCGCCACCGCCCGCCGCTGAAGCGAGGAGAACCCGATGGACTCACCGCACTCCGGCCCTGCGCACAGCCCGGCCGCCACGAGGGAGCCGGGGATCGCGAGCAACGGGCCAGGTCCGGAGCGGCCGCCCGTTCCAGCCTGGGCGTCCAGCGGCGTGCTGGGTGCCCGGCCGCCGATGGCCCAGACGTTCCACGGCGGTGACCCTGACACAGTGGTCGCATCCGCTATCTGCGATCTCACCCCGACCAGGTGCCAGGCCCGCACGCGGCTTTACCGGGACGGCAGGCTTGAGCTTGAGGGCTTCCCGGTGGCCGAGATCAGTGATCGCCTCGCCGACGAAGCGGTCACCATCTGGCTTGACCTGCGCGACCCTGACCATAGTGACCTGGCTGTGCTGAGCGAGGAGTTCGGGCTGCACCCGCTGGCCGTGGAGGACGCCGAGCAGGAGCACCAGCGCCCGAAGCTGGACCGCTACCGAACCCACCTGTTCCTGAACGTGTACGGAGCGCGGCTGTATACCGGCACCGGAGAACTGGCCACCAGCGAGCTCGCCGCCTTCGTCCTCAGGCGGGCGCTGATCACCGTCCGCAAGGATGACGGGCTGGATATCGGCGCCGTCGTCGACCGCTGGGACGCCAACCCCGATCTCACTAGATTCGGCGTCGGGTACCTGCTGTACGGGCTGCTCGACTTCATCGTCGATGGGCACTTCGAGGCGGTGCAGAGCCTGGACGACTCCGTCGAGCTGCTGGAGGACCAGCTGTTCTCCGACGTTCCGCAGGACCTGCAGGTCCAGCGGCGCAGCTTCGAACTGCGCAAGAGCCTGGTCCTGCTCCGCCGGGTCGTGATCCCCATGCGCGAGGTGGTTAACGCTCTGATGCGGCGTGACCTGCATGTTGTCGCAGACGAGCTCATGCCCTACTACCAGGACATCTACGATCACGTGCTCCGCGCCGCCGAATGGACAGAAAGCCTGCGGGATCTGGTGAACAGCATCCTGGAGACCAACCTGACCATCCAGGGCAACCGGCTGAACGTCATCACCAAGAAGGTCACGAGCTGGGCCGCGATCATCGCGGTCCCGACCTTCATCACCGGCTTCTACGGGATGAACGTCCCTTACCCCGGCTTCAGCCGGCAGACTGGCCTCGCCACCTCCATCGCCATAATGGTGATCGCCGGGTTTGCGCTCTACGTCGTCTTCAAACGAAAGGACTGGCTGTAAAACCGGGCCTGGCCCAACGTGGATCCGGGCGACGGCCGCCAAGCGGCGGCCCGGATCAGTCAGCGCTTACGGCCGGCGGCCGGGATCGCCCGCCAGGCCCCTGGCGGTATTTTAACTGCGTGACTCTGGTGAATACCGAGACACCAGTGGCGGGCGCGGATGCCGCCGACGACGGCGGCCGGCTCCGCGCCGCCCTCGATGACGTACGGGTGGGGGCCGTCGCCGACTCCGCGGGGACGATCCACCGGCGAGGAGACGATAGATGATCATCGCGAACACGGACCAGGCCGAGCGCTGGAACTCCGGCGATGACGTCGCCCACTGGACCCGCAACCAGGAACGCTACGACCGCATGAACGAGCCGTTCCTGAAGCTGATCCTCGAGGCGGCCGCGCTGCGGCCCGGCAGTCAGGTACTCGACGTGGGCTGCGGCTGCGGCGGCACGACGCTGGCGGCTGCGCGGCTCGTCGAGCCGGGCCAGGCGGTCGGCCTCGACCTGTCCGGCCCGATGCTGGCCCTGGCCCGGGCCGGCGCCGAATCGGCAGGCCTCGGGAATGCGGTGTTCCAGCAGGGCGATGCCCAGGTGCACCCCCTCGGACCGGGCCGGTTCGACACGGTCATTTCCCGCTTCGGAGTGATGTTCTTCGCCGACCCGGTCGCGGCCTTCGCGAATATCCGGTCCGCGATCCGGCCCGCCGGGCGGCTGGTCTTCGTGTGCTGGCAGCCGCCGTCCGCCAATCAGTGGCTGCTGGTTCCGCAAGCCGCTCTGGCCGAGCACGTGCCGCCGCCGCCTGGGTTCGGGTCCGGCGACGGGCCCGGCATGTTCGCGTTCGCCGACCCGGACCGGGTCCGCGCGACCTTGGCCGCGGCGGGATGGCGCGGCATCGAGATCACCTCGCAGCGCGCATCGATCCTGGTCGGCGGCGGCGGGAACGTCGAGGACGCCGCCGGGTTCCTGTCCACCGGGTCCATGGCCCGGACCATGCTGTCCGGCGCCGACGCCCGCACGGTGGACCGTGCCCTGGCGTCGTTGCGTGCCGCGCTCGTCCCGTACGCGGACGCCGAGGGCGTGCACCTGGACGCGGGCGTGTGGCTCGTCCGTGGCACAGCCTGATACCGGGCCTACCGGTTGACTCGCCCACCCGCTCCATGATCATGAAAACTTTCTGGTCCGCCGCATAAAAGTCTTCGTGATCATGAAAAGCCCGCCCCCACCTACGGGGCGGTTGCGGTGGCCATGACCCGGCGGAGCAGGTCGAACGTCTTCAGGACGCGGGCGCCCTCGTCGTGGAACGAGCGCAGTGCCGGGTCGGCGCCCGGGTCGAGCGCGGCGGCTTCGGTCCACATAGCGCGCTCGCGGGCGCGCCAGCCGGGACGGTCCCGGACCTGGACTTCGGCGAACCCGGCCGTGGTGAGCCCCGCCTCCAGGTCGACCCGCTGCAGTCGGCCGGGCACCCGGTCCTCTGCGTAGTCCCGGGGCTGCCAGCAGGTCAGCACGACGCGGCCACCGGATGTCAGGATCCGGCGGAGTTCGCGGTAGGCGGCATCTGGCTGCGGGGCGAACTGGATCGCGTCCACGCAGAGCACGGCGTCTGCCGTCCCGGCCTCAAGCCCGGTGGCGGCGAGGTCGCCGATGCGGAACTCCGCCGTCGCGTCCAGCCGCCGGGCCTGCTCACGGGCCTGTCGGACCGCCTCGGCGGAGAAGTCGACACCGGTCAGGCGGGCGCCGGTGCGCGCGGCGATCTCCAGCCCGTAGCCGCCGCGGCCGCAGGCCAGGTCCACCAGCGCGCCGCCGGGAGCCAGCCGCAGCCCGGCGGCCACCTCCGCGATCCCGTCCCAGCCCAGCAAGCTGGTCGACAGCAGGTAAGGCGGCAGGCCGAGATGGCGCTGCTGGATCTCGTCCTTGACCGGCGAGGCAGTCATATCGGCGTACCAGCCGTCGAAGTACTCGGCCAGGGAATCAGGCTCAGGCTTCATCTGGCCAGTATGAGCGGGGCCCGGGGCGCTCAGGCCCGGGCGAGGCCGAGCTGAGCGGTGGTATGCCGGGTGATCGAGCCCGCGTCGTCGGCGGTGGTGATGAGGGTGCAGCCGGCCTCACGGTACCGGCGGGCGGTGACGCCGTCGGCGGCGTGCACCCCGACCGGCTTGCCCGCGGCGGCGCAGGCCGCCCACACGCGGTTCAGGGCCCGCCTCAGCACCGGGTCGTCCGGGTCGGCCTCGCAGCCCAGGGACAGCGACAGGTCCTTGGGCCCGACGTAGAGGCCGTCGACGCCCTCGACGGCCAGGGTGGCGCCGAGCCCGGCGACCGCGTCGGCCGACTCGGCCATGACCAGGCAGAACGGCCCGGCTGCGGCCAGCACGCCCCCCGCGGACCGGTGCCCGGCGGGCGGGTAGCGGACCGCGCCCGCCGCCTGGCGGGCCTGGGCGGCCGAGTCGATGTTCGGCACGATGACGCCCTCGCAGCCCAGGTCCAGAGCCCGCCCGATGTCGGCGGTATGCGCATGCCGGACCCGGGCCACGGGCGTGGCCCCCGCCAGCCGGATCGCGCTGGTCATCGCGGGCAGGTCAGCTTCGCTGGCCCCCCCGTGCTGCAGGTCGATCACCACGTAGTCCAGGCCCGCGGCGGCCAGCAGCCGCACGCTCAGCGCCGACGGGATCACCGACCACGCGCCGTACAAGGGCTCGCCGGCCACGAGCCGGGACCGGAAGGTAGCAGTCATGGGCACGAGGCCAGCGAACCATACCCGCCCTTCCGGTCCCGACGGCGGGCCCACGTCGGGACCGGCGTCGGGACCGGCGTCGGCACCCACGTCGGCACCGGCGTCAGGACCGGCGTCAGGCCGCCGCCAGCGCGGTCCAGAACGCGCAGTTGTGCGCGCTGGCGAAGTCGGTCTCGGTCTGCGGCACGGCCGGCACCAGCGACTCCATCTTCTGGGTGAGGCCGTTGAACAGCGGCCACCACGGCGTGCCGAACGAGCCGGGGAATCCGCGCCCGGCGAAGTTCGTCCAGTACGCCTTCATGGTCGCCGCCAGCCGCTGCTGCTGCGCCGAGAGCGCCTGCGGGAACGCCGCCGACGGCAGCGAGAACAGGTACTGGATCTCGGACGCGTGGGCCGCGCCGTAGGCGAAGCTGACCGGGGGCAGGAACAGCTCCGGCGCGTTCTCGTCGCTGAACTCGTAGGCGAAGGTCGGCACGAAGCGCGAGACCGACTGGTCGATGGCCAGCGCCGGGCAGGCGAAGATGGCGTCGGTGCCGACCGCGCCGAGGGCGACCGACGGGCTGGAGAACGCGCTCAGCGGGTACTCGGCCGCGATCACCGCCGCCACGGCCGCGGGCACCCCGAGCGTCGAGGCGATCATGGCCTGGTAGTTCGCCGCCGTGACCGGGGCGCCCTCCAGCTCGCTGAGCGCGACGAACAGCCGCCACTCGTCGTGGTTCGTCCCGTTGATGATCGGCACGCGGTTGAAGTTGCCGGTGGCGAAGGCCGTGCCCAGCGAGGTAGGCAGCACCTCGCTGTTGATGTTCGGCGTGTAGCCGGCCGTGTCCTCGTTGGCCAGGACGGCCGAGACGGGCAGGCTGCGCAGGCAGGCCGCCGTCTGGCTGGCGCACCCCGCCTTGGTCGCGAACGCTTCGCCCGCGGTCTCGGCGCTGGCCAGCGAGGCCTGCGTGAGGTTGTAGGACCCGCTCTCCACGATGGCCCGTTCGAACAGTCCCTTGGCCTGCGGCGATGCCACCTGCGACAGGGTGGACAGGCCGCCCGCGGACTCACCGAAGACGGTGACGTTGCGCGGGTTGCCGCCGAAGCTGGCGATGTTGCGCTGCACCCAGCGCAGCGCGGCTTGCTGGTCCATCAGGCCGTAGTCACCCGACTGGCCCTTGGCATCGGCCAGCGCCGGGTGGGCCAGGAAGCCGAGGGCGCCGAGCCGGTAGTTGATGGTGACCACGGTTACGCCGTCCGCCACGAGCCCCGCGGGCGCGTAGTCGTCGCTTTCGCCGGTCACCAGCGCGCCGCCGTGGATCCACACCATGACCGGATGGTCGCCGCCACCGCGGGGCGTGAACACGTTCAGGTACAGGCAGTCCTCCGACGTGCTGGCCTGGCCGAACGGCGACGCCAGCTGCGGGCAGTGCGGCGCGAACTTCGTCGCGTCGCGCACGCCGGACCAGCTGGCGGCCGGCGCCGGCGGCTGCCAGCGCAGCGCGCCCACCGGCGGCGCGGCGTACGGGAGGCCGAGAAATTCATCGACCCCCCCGCTGGCCAGCCCGCGGACCGCGCCGTTGGCGGTGGCCGCTACCGGGCCGCCGGCGCCGGCCGGCGCCTGCCCGCCGAGGGCACTCGCGCTCGCCATGGGCGCCACCGCGACCAGGGCACCCGCCGTGACTCCGGCTACCGCCAGCCGGGAACGCACCCGCCATCCGGCCCAGATCCTAACCATCGAAAGTCTCCCTTCACGGCCCCTGCTCAAGGAGCGCGCGGCGCATCTCGTCCAGGTCATCGGTGATGACGGCGTACAAGCCTGACTGCGTGCCGCCGCCGAGGCGTCGGGCGACGATGGAGATGCCGCCCCAGGTCTGCTGCTTGGCGAACTCGTAGCCCGGGAACTCGGCCGCCAGCCCGCTCAGGCTCAGCAGGTCGGTGGTCGCTGCCATTGCCCTGCCTTCCCGCCGCTGTGCTGTCTTTTCATGGGCCGAACGGGCCGTGGTTCCCCCCGCCAGGCAGCTGCGAATCGCCAAGGCGTGCGGGTACGAGCTGGGCCTTTATCAAAAGTACGAATCGGTACTTTAGAACTATCTCAGCTACTCTAAGCCCGTGACCGATACCGGGCAAGGGGGCACCCTGGCCCAGACCCACGAGGGCCAGCCGGGTCTTCCCCGCGGCCGGAGCCGCCTGCCGCAGCCGGCTGTGCGCGCCTCCCAGCGCGAACGGCTGCTGCGGTCAGTGATCGCCGCGGTATCGGAATCCGGCTACCCGGCCGTAACCGTCGCCGACATCGTGCGGCGGGCCCGGGTGTCCCGGGCCGCCTTCTACGCCCACTTCGCGGACAAGGAAGACTGCTTCCTGAGCGCGACCGGCCAAGGCCGGGACCTCATGATCGGCCAGATCGTGGCCGCGACGCGGGCGGTCCCGGCCGGGACCCGCGACGAGGAGATACTCCGGGTCGCCTGCCGGGCGTTCCTCGCGTTCCTGGCCGCCGAGCCGGCCTTCGCCAGGGTCTTCTACATCCACATGCCGGCCGCTGGCCCGCGTGCGGTGGGCCGGCTCGATGCCGCGCCCGGCCTGTTCGCCGACCTGAACCGGATCTGGCACCAGCGCGCGCGAGCGCACCACCCGGAATGGCCCTCCGTTCCCGCCGAGGCGTATCTCGCCCTCGCCGGAGCCACCGTCCAGCTAGTGCAGTCCACGGTCCGCGCGGGCCGTACCGCTGCGCTCCCCGAGCTCGAAGAAACGCTCGTGTCACTGCATCTAGCCGTCCTGGCCGCCCGCCCGTGGCCCGCGGCCTAATTCAGGGTGCCCAGCGGAAACTAATGAGATAGAGGAAGAACCAGGTTGACGCGACCGCGAACGTGGCGATCAGCGGAACCAGCACCCACGTCCGCGCCCGGGCCAGCCAGCGAGCCAGCGGGAGGCCCAGCAGCATGGCCGGCAGCAGGAAGCGCGGCTTGGAGCCCAGGTAACCAGGCCCCGACGCCAGGGCCAGCAGCACGATCAGGAGCGTGTAAGCCTGCACGCAGGCGGGCAGGCGCTCGGTCAGGCTGAACCCGGCCAGGACCACGGCCGCGGCGATCACCAGCAAGGTCAGCGCGACATAGGCCGAAGGGCCCCAGGCGATCGAGTGCTTCAGCGTCAGCAGCAGGCTGCGTCCCAGGTCGAAGCCGTTGTGTACCTTCTCCTCGGACAGGAACCATCCGTTCCACCGGTGGGTCGTCAAGGCCGCGTAGGCAAAGAACCCGAGCAAGCCGAGCGGGGCCAGCACCAGCGCGGCCGCCGGACGCCACCAGGCGGCGAAGCGCTGCCGTTCCTCCGCCGCGCGGAACAAGACGGGTACCGCCGCGACGATGACCGCCACGATCAGGGCCAGGGCGCTGGTGCGCACGGTCCCCGCCAGGATGGTCAGGCCCGCCGCGGTCAGCCAGCGCCGTTCGGCCAGGGCGACGAGGGCCCAGATGGCCAGCGCGCAGAACAGGGCCTCGGAGTACATCATCGAGAGCACGAAGGAGGCCGGTGCCGCCGCCCACAGCGCCGTGGTCAGCAGGCTGATCCGCCGGTTGCCGGTGAGCGTCATGACCAGCCTGGTCAGCCCCCACGCCGCCGCCAGCCCGGTGACGATCGTGACGATCAGGGCCGCTTCGCCCAGGTGCACGTCGGGTATCCCGTGGACGGCGCGGATGGCCGCCGGATAGCCGGGGAACCAGAGGATGTTCCTGTCACCGGGATAGCCGTGCGCCGCGATGTACAGGTACCGGCCGCCGTCCCATGACTTCAGCAAGCCCCGCAGCGAAGCATGGACCAGGTGGAACCGGCCGCGGGGCAGCAGGATCCCGGCGACGACCAGGCCGAGCACGCGGATGCCCACGAAAATCAGCGTCCCGTACAGCGGCAGCGGGAGTCCCCGCCTGGTCTCGTGGTCCCGGGCGGCAGCCAGATCAGGCCGGGTCTGCCTCCCGGCGAGATTGAGGTTGAGTAGCCCCGAGCGTGACATCGACATCCATCCAGGCCTGGAGGAAGAGAAAACAGACTATACCGCTGTATCGGACACCAGCGTCTTACATGTCCAGGACGATGTCGGAGCGGGGCTGAGCGCAGCAGGCGAATACCTCTCCGCCGGCCGGGGCGGCCAGCAGGTCCGGCGGTGACCTCGAACTCGGCTTCGCCGATGCGGTACCGGTCGCCGATGCAGACCTCGTCGCCGGCCAGGCCGTCAGCGGTCAGGTTCTCCCCGAACTGGCCGTAGCCGAGGTCGTCCCGGCCGAAGTGCCGTTGCCAGTACCGGTAGGAGTCGACCTGGTAGACCAGGACCGCGCGCTGCTCGCCGCCATGCCCGGCCGTGTCGCCCTGCCCGTCTCCGTCGATGTTGAGCGACCGGACCATCGCCGGGCCCTCCACCGGGTACTTCCATGCTCCGGTGTGCACGGTCTTGCCCTGCCAGGTCACGTCGCGCGGCAGCCCGACGTTGACCGGCAGCAGCCCGAGCCACAACCACGCCGAGTGCTATGCGATTCGGCACCCCAGGCTCCGGCCCCTTACGCCACACCAGCCCCATACCCCTCGCCTCGCCGGAGCACACAACAACAGCGATGGACCATAGGTGTCGCTATAGCAACTGTGCTGTCGCGGGACATGTGTCGCAGGTTTGTCGGTGATGTTATGACACAGGTCAGGCGGCGGGGGTGAGGGGCCCTTGGTAGCGTTTGTCGTGGTTGAGGTGGAGGTGGCCGAGGGGGGTGCCGTCGGAGGTGTAGACGGTGACGTGGCCGTTGTCGCGGATGGCGGTTACCTTGGTGCCGGCCCGGGCGTTGCCGGCGTGGATGGCCAGGCCGCCCAGCTTGATGATGCCGTTGGGGGCGACGGTGAGGGTGTGGACGGTGGCGTCGTCCTGGCGGGGCAGGCGGCCGGGGCCGCCGCGGGTTTCGGCGGCGTCCCAGGCGTGCTGGGGGGTGGTCTTGATCGCGGTGTGGTGGCGGCGGGTGTTGTAGTGCTCGCGGTAGGCGTCCAGGAGGATCTGGAGCTCGCCGCGGGTGGCGGGAGCGGGCTGGAAGGCGAGCCATTTCTTGAGGGTCTGGTGGTGGCGCTCGACTTTGCCGCAGGTCTGGGGGTGGTAGGGGCTGGAGTGAATCAGCCGGGATCCCAGGCCGGCGACGGCTCGGGCGAACGCGCTGGCCCCGGCGCCGCGGGCGCGCGGGCCGCCGGTGAACGCGGCGCCGTTGTCGCACAGCACGATCCCCGGGGCGCCGCAGGCGGCTGCGGCGGCCCGGATCGCGGCGACGGCCGCGGCGCCGGTCTCGGCGTCGGCTGCCTGGCAGGCAGCCAGCAGCCGGGTGCAGTCATCGAGCACCTCGAACACCGTCACGGCCCCGCCGCCGGCCAGTTTCACCTCGGTCGCGTCGACCTGGTAGCAGTCCCGCGGACGGGCGTAGGCGAACCGGCGGAACGAGGACCTGGGCCGCTTGCGCGGCTCGTCCCTGACCAGCCCGGCCCGCTTGAGGATCTTGTTCACCGTGGACCGGTGCGGCACCCGCCAGCCCCGCCCGGCCCAGTCCTGCTGCTCCGCGACCGGGCCGAGCGCGACGACGATCGCGTCCGCCCCGTTATCGGGCGCCAGCGCCTTGCGCAGCCGCACGACCTCCGCCGCGACCGGCGCCGGGGTCGCTCCGGGGCTGGTCTTCGGCCGCCGCGACCGGGGCTGCCAGGACCCCTCGGCCTCGATCCGCTCCCGGTGCCGGTAGAACGTCCGCCGGTCCACTCCGTTGTCCCGGCACCACCGGGCCACGCTGGTGATCTTCACCCCGGCCGTGACCGCTGCGTCCATGTACTTCATTCTCGCCGCCCGCCTCGTCATGACCGCAGCCATAACGCGTCTCAGGCGACACATGCCGCACACCACGCCGGTGTGTCATATCTACGGAGACATGAACTGTGTCACATCACCCCAGACTGGACAGTCGCTATAGCAACAGCGATGGACCATAGGTGTGGTCGGTCTGGGGTTTTGGGACCCGGACCCGGACCCGGCCGCCGGCCGCCCGGGACAAAGGTGGCTAAGATCAGCGGTGATGATCACCGTGAACCATCTCGTCACGTCGGGCACGTTCTCCCTCGACGGCGGCACCTGGGACGTGGACAACAACGTCTGGCTGCTCGGCGACGACGCCGAGTGCATCGTCATCGACGCCCCGCACGACGCGACCGCGATCCTGGCCGCCGTGGAGCCGCGCCGGCTCACCGCCATCTTGTGTACCCACGCCCACGACGACCACATCGACGCTGCGGCCGCGCTGGCCGAGGCCACCGGCGCACCGGTCTGGCTGCACCCCGCCGACCGCGAGCTGTGGGATCAGACCTATCCCGGCCAGGCCCCCGACCGGGACCTGGCCGACGGGCAGACGATCGCGGTGGCCGGCGCCGGGCTCACGGTGCTGCACACGCCCGGGCATTCCCGTGGCTCCGTGTGCTTCCACCTGGCCGACCAGGGCCTGCTGTTCAGCGGTGACACGCTGTTCGCCGGCGGGCCGGGCGCGACCGGGCGGTCGTTCTCCGACTTCGGCACGATCATCGACTCGATCCGCGACCGGCTGCTGGTCCTCGACTCTGACACGGTGGTCCACACCGGCCACGGCTCGGACACCACCATCGGTGCTGAACGGCCGCACCTGCAGGAATGGATCGACCGAGGTCACTGAGGCCGCGGGATTTACCGATCGGTACCGGATCCGTACATTGACGTAGACGGCGGATTGCGGACCGCCGCCGGTACCCGCTGGCTAACGTCCATGAGGAACAGGTGCGATGCCGGACGACACTCTCTCGATCTTCGCCCAGAGCCAGCCGGACAAGCCAGCCGTCATCGACGACAGACCGGAGGGGACCGTCGTCACCTGGTCCTACGCCGAGCTTGAGGCGCAGGCCAACCGGATCGGGAACCTGCTGCTGTCGCTGGGGGCCGGGCCGGCCCGCAAGATCCTGTGGTGCGGTCCGAACTCGCCCGACGTCGTCGCGGTCATGAACGCTACCAGGAAGATCGGCGCGATCGCCGTGCCGCTGAACTACCGGCTGACGCCGGAGGAGGCGCTGTACGTCATCAACCACAGCGACGCCGAGATCGCCTACGTGGACCATGAGTACGTGCCGATGTTCGCCGCGCTGCGCGGCCGGCTGGAGAAGGTACGGCACATCATCGCCGCCGGGCCGGGCCCGGCCAGCGAAGCACAGATGCCAGCCGGGATGCTGACCGGCGCCGACATCGCGGCCGCCTCGGCCGGCGTGCCCGACGTCGGGGACGCGGCCGGCACCGGCGGGGCGATGATCTACACGTCCGGCACGACCGGCAAGCCGAAGGGCGCGGTCCGGCACGGCCCCCCGAATCCGGAAGTCCTCGGAGCCCTGCTGAACCTGCTGGGTTACCGTCCCGACGACATCTACCTCACCTCAGGCCCGCTGTACCACAGCGGCCCCAGCGCGTTTATGAGCGCCGGCCTGCTGTTCGGCCAGACGATCATCGTGCAGCGTAGGTTCGACCCCGAGGACTGGCTGCGGCTGGTGGACAAATACCGGGTGAGCTCGACGTTCTCCGCGCCGGCACTGGTCCGGATGATCTGCGCGCTGCCGCCGGAGGTAAAGGACCGCTACGACCGTTCCAGCATGCGGGTCATGGTGGCCAACGCCGCGCCGTGGAGCTATGCGCTCAAGCAGCAGTACCTGGCGGACTTCCCGCCCGGGTCGCTGTTCGAGGTCTACGGGTCCACCGAGCTCGGCGTGGACACCGTGCTGAAGCCCGAGGACCAGCTGCGCAAGCCGGGGTCGTGCGGCCAGCCGGCGCCCGGCATCGAGATCATGCTGGTCGGCGAGGACGGCACCGAGGTCACCGGGACCGGGCCGGACCACCCGGGTGAGGTGTTCGTGCGGTCCAAGGTCACGTTCGACGCCTACTACAAGAACGACTCCGGCTATGCCGCGAACAGCCGCGGTGACTTCCATACGGTCGGCGACATCGCCTACCGGGACGACGAGGGCTACCTGTATATCTGCGACCGCAGAGCCGACATGATCATCTCCGGCGGGATGAACATCTACCCCGCCGAGATCGAGGCCGCGCTTGAGCAGCATCCCGCGATCTACGACGTCGCGGTGTTCGGCATCCCGTCAGAGCAGTGGGGCGAGGTCGTGCACGCGACGGTCGTGCGGTCGCCCGGCTTGCCGCTGACCGCCGAGGAAGTGACCGCGTTCGCGCGCGAGCACCTGGCCAGCTACAAGGTACCGCGCTCGGTGGCCTTCGCCGACGAGCTGCCCCGCACCGGGTCAGGCAAGCTCCTCAAGCGCCAGCTTCGCGCCCCCTACTGGGCCGGCCGCACCGCCCAGGTCGGCTAGCCCGCCGATCCGGGCCGCGCGGCCTCATGATGTCCTCCGGCCCGTGGTCCTACCGACGGTGCACCGGCGAAACAGGCGAGCGGCGCCGGCCTGGCCAGGCTCAGCCGTGATGGTGCCCGCCGGAGTCCCCGCCGCCGGAGCCGCCGCCGTGATGGTGCCCGCCGCCGGAGCTCCCGCCGTGATGGTGCCCGCCGCCGGAGCTCCCGCCGTGATGGTGGTGGCCGCCCTGCTGCGTGCCGCCGTTGCTGTCTGGCCGGTCACCGCTGGACCGCTGCTTACGGGACCCGCTTCTGTTCCACCACGCCACCACGCCGCAGCCGGCCGCGAAGATGATGCCCGCTACCAGCGTTGCCATCGCAACCTCCAGCTGAGCCTCACGGAGGCTGTACCCCGCAGGGCACCGGTTTCTTACTCACCCTTCCAGACCGGGGCGCGCTTCTCGGCGAAGGCCCGGGCTCCTTCCTGGGCGTCCGCCGAGGTGAAGACCGGCTCCACGAATTCCCGCTGCGCGGCGAAGGCGTCCGCACTGGTGTAATCGATCGCCATGGCCATGATCTGCTTGGTCGCGCGGACGGCGAGCGGCCCGTTGGCGGCAATCGTCGCCGCGAGCTCGCGCGCCGCCGCCAGCGCCTGGCCGGGCTCGGCGAGCACGTTGACCAGGCCATGCGCGTGGGCGGCCTCGGCCGTCAGCGGCTCTCCGGTCAGCGCGACCTGCATGGCCAGCTGGTAGGGCAGGATCTTGGGCAGCCGCAGCAGCCCGCCCGCCGCCGCGACCAGCCCTCGCTTGACCTCAGGCAGGCCGAACTTCGCGTCCCGGGCCGCGACGATGAGGTCCGCGGCCAGCGCGAGTTCACAGCCGCCGGCCAGCGCCCAGCCTTCGACGGCGGCGATGAGCGGCTTGGCGGGCGGGCGCTCGGTCAGGCCGCCGAAGCCGCGTCCCGGCAACGACGGCCGCTCACCGCGGCCGAAGGCCTTGAGGTCCATGCCCGCGCAGAACGTGCCGCCGGCCCCGGTGAGGATGGCGACGGTGAGGTCACCGCGGGCCTCGAATTCGTCGACGGCCGCCGCGATCGCGTTAGCAACCTCGAGGTTGACGGCGTTGCGCGCCTCGGGGCGGTTGATCGTGATGACGGCGACGCCATCGGCGAATTCGCTCAGGACACTGCTCACCCGCTAAGCCAACCACATCTCGCCGCGGGCAGGCACTTCCGGCAGGCCTTGCGCGCGTGTATCGAGCAGGAACAGGGCACCGCCGAGCGGCTCGGCGGACGGCACGTCGGCCGCGGCCGAGGTAACCGCCAGCGTCCGCAGATCGGAGCCGACGAACATGCAACTCGTCGGCCGCGACGCGGGCAGCATGATCTGCTTGTCGATGGCGCCCGCGGGCGTGTGCCTGACCACCCGTGACCCGTCCCATTTGGCCGACCATACGCAGCCGTCGGCATCTACGGTGAGGCCATCGGGCTGATACTGGCCGGGATCAGTCGCGAATACCCGGGGGTTGGTGGCCGTGCCGCTGGCCGCGTCGAAGTCGAAGGCCATGATCACCTGCGTCGGTGAATCGGCGTAGTACATGATGCTGTTGTCCGGCGACCAGCCAAGTCCGTTGGAGACCGTGATCCCGCCGCCCACCTGCCGTACCCCGTTCCCGGCCAGGACGTACAAGGCGCCGACCGGATCGGTTTCCTGGTCGTGCATCGTGCCGAACCATAGCCTGCCGGAACGATCTGTCTTGCCGTCGTTGACCCGGACGGCCGACGTGTCCCACCCGCCGCGCCACCGTTCGTGCCAGGTCGCATCGGCTTCGTTCCGCTCATAGAGGCCTTCTCTCAGGCCCGCCACGAGGTTGCCGCCGCTGGCCCTAACCACGAAGCCGGGCTCGCTGGGGGTCGCGGCGACGGGAACCTCCGCCCCGTCCAAGGTGGCGGCCCGGATGGCCTGGCCGAAGATGTCCACCCAGTACAGGATCGAGGCCTGCGCGTCCCACCACGGCCCCTCGCCGAGTGCGTCCCCGGCGGTCCGAGAGAACCTCAAATTGCTGCTGACTCATGCCACGCGTATCCCGCTCTATGAGTGCTGCGCCAGGCTGCCCAGCGATCCGCGCAGCGCGTCGGCGAACTGATCGACATGACGGTAGCCGAACGGCAGCGGCGGCCGGATCTTCAGGATGTGGCCGGGTCCGCCGGTCGCGCTGATCAGCACCCGCCGCTCGCGCAGCTCGTTGACGACGTTCAGCGCGGCCTGCCCGTCCGGCTGGCCGGTCTCGGGGTCGGTGAACTCCACGGCGACGTACAGTCCCGCGCCGCGGACGTCGCTGATTCCGGGGTACCCGGTGGTCACCTGACCGATGGCCTCGCGCAGCGCGGTGCCGACGGCACGCGAGTGCTCCATGAGCCCCTCGCCTTCGATGACATCCAGGACGGCCGAGGCGGCGGCCACGGCGACCGAGCTGCCGCCGAACGTGTTGAAGTAGCGGATCTTCTGGCCGAATTCCGCCAGCAGCTCGGCCCGGGCGGCCACGCCCGCAATCGGCATGCCGTTGCCCATGGGCTTGCCCATGACCACCAGGTCGGGGACGATGCCGTGGCGCTGGAATCCCCACATCGCATCGCCCGTCCGGGCGAATCCCGGCTGCACCTCGTCGGCGATGTAGATCCCGCCCGCCGCGTGCACGGCCTCGATGACGGGCCGCAGGAATCCGGCGGGCGCCGGGATGATCCCGTCGGTCGAGAACAGGCTGTCCGCGATGAACGCGGCCAGGCCGATGCCATGCCGCTTCATCTGCGCGGCGGCCGCGGTGACCCGCGCCGCGAAGGACTCGCCGGCCTCCTCGCCGGCCTCCCGGCGGGGGTCCGGCGGCGCCACCGTCCGCACCGAAGATCCGAGGGGGACCTCGGGGCCGAGGGACGGCGAGATCTCGGCCGACGCGGCGGTGAGGCCGTGATAGGCGTTGCTCGTCACGATGACTCCCGGTGCCCGGGTGGCGAATCGCGCCACCCGCAGGGCCAGGTCGACGGCCTCGCTGCCGGTACAGGTGAACA
>CAVYEG010000006.1:0-2144015 GCA_963767565.1 uncultured Actinomycetes bacterium
GGTAGAGAATACCTAGGCGATCGGGTGAACTGTGGTTAAGGAACTAGGCAAATTATCCCCGTAACTTTGGGAGAAGGGGAGCCGTGTCCGGTGATGGGATTTACTCCCTGAGCTAGGCGCGGCCGCAGATACCAGGGAGAAGCGACTGTTTACTAAAAACACAGGACCGTGCAAAGTCGCAAGACGACGTATACGGTCTGACGCCTGCCCGGTGCCGGAACGTTAAGGGGACGGGTTAGTGGCCTTCGGGTCGCGAAGCTCAGAACTTAAGCGCCGGTAAACGGCGGTGGTAACTATAACCATCCTAAGGTAGCGAAATTCCTTGTCGGGTAAGTTCCGACCTGCACGAATGGCGTAACGACTTCTCCACTGTCTCAACCACAGACCCGGCGAAATTGCACTACGAGTAAAGATGCTCGTTACGCGCAGCAGGACGGAAAGACCCCGGGACCTTCACTGCAGCTTGACATTGGTGTTTGGGACGTCTTGTGTAGGATAGGTGGGAGACTTTGAAGCGGGCACGCTAGTGCCGGTGGAGTCATCGGTGAAATACCACTCTGGTCGTTCTGGATGTCTAACCTAGGTCCGTAATCCGGATCAGGGACAGTGTCTGGTGGGTAGTTTAACTGGGGCGGTTGCCTCCCAAAAGGTAACGGAGGCGCCCAAAGGTACCCTCAGCCTGGTCGGCAACCAGGTGTCGAGTGCAAGTGCACAAGGGTGCTTGACTGTGAGACAGACATGTCGAGCAGGAGCGAAAGCTGGGACTAGTGATCCGGCGGTGGCATGTGGAAGCGCCGTCGCTTAACGGCTAAAAGGTACCCCGGGGATAACAGGCTGATCTTCCCCAAGAGTCCATATCGACGGGATGGTTTGGCACCTCGATGTCGGCTCGTCGCATCCTGGGGCTGGAGCAGGTCCCAAGGGTTGGGCTGTTCGCCCATTAAAGCGGTACGCGAGCTGGGTTTAGAACGTCGTGAGACAGTTCGGTCCCTATCCGCTGCGCGCGCAGGAGACTTGAGAGGGGCTGTCCCTAGTACGAGAGGACCGGGACGGACGAACCTCTGGTGTGCCAGTTGTTCTGCCAAGAGCACGGCTGGTTTGCTACGTTCGGAAGGGATAACCGCTGAAAGCATCTAAGCGGGAAGCTCGCCTCAAGATGAGGTCTCCCTCTGGGTTAACCAGGTAAGGCCCCCAGTAGACCACTGGGTTGATAGGCCGGAGGTGGAAGCACGGCGACGTGTGCAGCTGACCGGTACTAATAGGCCGAGTGGCTTGGCTTCTACTTCATTTGTTGTTTCGCGTCCACTGTGCGGTTCCTGAGATACGGTCGCATTCAGGCCCCTCGGGGCCGGTGACATCTCAATAGAGTTTCGGCGGTTATAGCGAAGGGGAAACACCCGGTCCCATTCCGAACCCGGAAGTTAAGCCCTTCAGCGCCGATGGTACTGCGAGGGGGACCTCGTGGGAGAGTAGGACGCCGCCGGACATTTTTGAAGAGGGTCGCTCCCGATGAGGTCGAGCGGCCCTCTTCGTTTGTCTGGATACTGTTGTGCGGATGCTGGAGGTTGGTAGGCGTGGCTGAGGGACGCGGAGCGCCGAAAGGGCGAGGTGCGGGCGGGCCGCGTACTGGCGGAGGCCGTACGCGCGGTGCGAGCGCGGCTGGCGGCGCGCCGAGGACGTCCCGGACGACATCGTCCCGGACGACATCAGGCGGCCGGTCAGGTACGCGGACACCGGGCCGTGGCTCGGGCGCCGGCGGCACTGGATCGGCAAGCTCCGGACGGGGCAGGCCCGCGCCGGGACGGGAGGGCCAGGAGCCGCGCGCTGGCCGCAGCGGGTCGACTGGCCGCAGCGGGTCGACTGGCCACGGCGAGGCCGCTGGCGAAGGCGCGCACCGCACGCCCAGGCGGCCGGGGCCATCGGCGGGCCCGCGCGCATCAGGCGGTACCAGAACAGGTGGTGCCCGGACATCAGGCGGCCCCAGGGCGTCAGGCAGCCCGCGTACTTCAACCGGGTCATGGGCGCCAGGCGGCTCACGAGCGACGAGCCGGTCAAAGACATCGGACGGATCGGGAACCGCGGATGGTCAGCCCCCGCGGCGGGGCCCGCGGACGCCACTGACCAGCGGGGCCCGCGGCACGGCCCGGACGGCCGCACCCAGTCAGGCGCGCGGCCGTGGCGCGCCCCGTGGCGAAGGCCCAAGAGGGCCAGGACGCCCGGCGTCGGCCGGCGGCCCGTACGGCGGCGGCCGGCCCTCTGCTGCTGGCCCGAATGAGCGCCCGACTGAGCGCAGGACACGCGCCGGCGATGCTGACCGCGGTTCCCCCAGGACGCCGTCCGGAGACCGGCCGCGCCGCTGGGAGGCCAGCCCGGCCGAGCGAGGCTCCGGCCCGGGGCGAGGTTCTGGCGCCGCGCGTGACTTTAGCTCCAGGCGGGATTCCGGCCCCGGACGAGGCTCTCGCTTCGAGGGGAACTCCGGTTCCGAGCAAGGCTCCGGCTTCAGGCGGGAGACCCGGCCTGCCGGGGATAGCCGGGCCAGGAACGGCAGTTCGGCTGGCTCCGGCCGGCCGTTCCGTCAGGGCGCTGCCGACCGCCCGGCCCGCGGGCGAGACAGCGATCGCACCGCCCAGCGCCCAGGCGCCAGGCGATCCTGGGATGGCGCGGACCAGGGCCAGACGCGAGGCGCTAGGTACTCGTCGGACGGCGGGCGCAGTCCCGAGCGCCCGGCCCGAGATAACGGTCCGCGGGTGCCCGACGCCATCACGCCCGAGCAGCTCGACGCCGAGGCCCGGGCCCAGCTGAATAGCCTGCCGAACGATCTAGCCGACAGCGTGGCCCGGTACCTGGTTGCCGCGGGAATGGCCACCGATCCCGAGCAGGGGTATGCCTTCGCCCAGGCCGCCAAGCGCCTGGCGGCTCGCGTGGGCGTGGTCAGGGAGGCGGTCGGCATCGCCGCGTACCGCACGAGCCGGTGGGCAGAAGCGCTTTCCGAGCTGCGGGCCGCCCGCCGGATGACCGGCCGCGAGGACTACATCCCGGTCATGGCCGACTGCGAGCGCGCCCTGGGACGACTGGACCGGGCGCTGGCCCTGATCCGCGAGGCAGACGTCAGCCGGCTCGACCGGGCCAGCCTGATCGAGCTCCGCATCGTCGAATCGGGGATCCGCAGGGACCAGGGGCTGACGGACGCCGCCGTTCTGGCCTTGCAGGTACCCGAGCTGACCAGCGCCCGGCTGCGCCCGTGGTCGGCCCGGCTGTTCTACGCGTATGCGGAGGCGCTGCTCGCGGCGGGCCGTGAGCAGGAGGCTAGGGATGCGTTCGCCCGCGCCGCGGCGGCTGACACGGACGACGAGACTGACGCCGCCGACCGCCTGGACGAGCTGGATGGCATCGAATTCGAGGACCTGGCCGAGACCGAGACGGACGACGTTGGTGATCTGGACGACGTTGACGGCCTAGCAGACCTCGACGACCTCGATGCGGCCGACGACGAGTCTGGTCCGCTTCTGTAGAGGCCATTCCTCCGCCGGCGAGCGCTGCTACCGCGGCCCGGCAGACGACTCGGTCTTGTCCAGCCAGTGCATGATCCCGGACACGTTCGTGGCGGCGCCGCTCATCCGCTCGAACCTGGTGGCCAGCGCGGGATCGGCTCCGGAGCCGAGCGCTAGGTACCTGGCTCGGGTGCGGTCCCGCACCATGGCCACCGCGTGGTCCAGGTCCAGACCCGCCGCGCGGGCCTGGCGGGAGTGCTCCACCCAGAGCCTGATTTCTTCTGCCGAACGGTCCAGGGTGGCAGGGACGTCAGAAACGGGGCCGAAGTGGCTGAACAGCAGGCGCGCCGCCCGCAGGTCGCCGAACATCCGCAGCGAAGCCAGGGCCACCTCGAGATCGAAGTCGGGCGGTGGCGTGGCCGGCCTGAGGTCTCCGGTCTCCGGGATGTAGACGCCAGCCGCATCCCCGACGTACAGGTCTCCGCTGTCGGAGTCGATGAGGCCTACGTGATGCTTGGCGTGACCGGGGGAGTAATGGCTGTCCAGGCGCCGGCCGTGGCCGAGATCGACGGTTCCCGTGTCGTCAAGGGCCACGATGCGTTCGGCCGGGACCGGAGCCAGAACCCCGAACAGCCGGTCGAGGGCCTTCCCGTAGACCAGCCGGGCGCTGGCCATGAGCCGGCTCGGGTCGGCGAGATGCCGTGCGCCCCGGTGGTGCACGACGATCCGGGCGGCTGGGTACATGGCGGCGATGTCGCCGGCGCCGCCCGCATGATCCAGGTGGATGTGGGTCACCACGACGGTCGCGAGGTCGTCTGCCCCGATCCCGAGCCCGGCCAGGGCCTCCCGGACCACCGGCGCGGACGGGGCGGTCCCCGTTTCCACCAGGCACGGCTTATCGCTCCTGATCAGGTAGCCGGCGGTGATCCCGTCGTACCCGGCCATCCTGGTGTCGATCTGGAACACCTCGTGCCCAAGCGCGGTGACCGCCGTGACCGGAAGGTTCGTTGCTTCCTCTCCCACGAGGTCATTGTCCCAGACAGGCTGGCGTCAGTCAGACGGGCCGAACGTGCGCAGCACCAGCCCGGTACGCGGCTTCGGGCCGAACGACGTGGACTTGCGCGGGACCCGCTCGCCGTGCGCGGCGATGTCGATCACCGCCTCGAAGGAAGGCGGATTGGAGATGACGGCGGTAGCCCCCAGGCGGGTTGCCATGAGCACCGCGTCGGCGGCGTCGTGGTCGATCAGCACATCGCGTTCGCTGTCCGTGATGCCCCACAGGCGGCCGATCAGCAGATGCTGCTGCACCGCCGCATCCAGGTCGCGCCACGGCGCGGAGACCCCGGACGGCATCGACGCCGTGACCTGCACCGGATCGGGGTGGCTGAGCAGCTGGAAGCCGGCCCCGCCGGCCAGCAGGAACGCGATCCCGTCGCGTCCGGCCGCGGCCAGGTGGCCGAGCGCCTCGCCCAGGCTGGCGCCGGCCGGGAGGTCCTGGACGGTGAACGCGGCCTTGGCCAGCTCGGCGGCCCGGTCCGGCCGCAGGCCGGGCAGCACCCGGTGGATCGCGCCGAGCCGGGGCGGGTAGGCGCCGGAGTCGACCAGGAAGGCCAGCCCGTAGTCCCAGGGCCCGGTGCCCCGGCCGCGAGCCCGCATCTCGGCCTGCAGGCCCAGGTAGGCGGCGTACCGGTGGTGGCCGTCCGCGATCAGGGCCCGGCGTCCCGCCAGGTCGGCGGCGATCGTGGCCTGCTCGCCGGGATTCCCGAGCCGCCACAGCCGGTGCGTCACGCCGTCCTCGGTGGTCACCGAAACCAGCGGGGCGCGTTCCGCCGCGACCACATCGATGACCTCCGTCGCCGTGCCGCCGGCCACCTGGCCCCTCGCGTCCGCCGCGCCTGCTGCGCCCGCCGGGCCGGCGGCATGAGCGGCCCGCTCACCGTCGTAGATCAGGAAGATCGGTTCCAGGTTGGCCTGCGTCGCCGCCATCAGTCCCAGCCGCCCGGCCACCAGGCCCGGCATCACGTTCTCGTGCGGCAGGATGCCCGCCGCCTGCGGCGAGCCCAGCCGGACCAGGCCGATGATGCCGCGCTGCCGCCACGAGCCGGCCTGGCCGGCCTGCTCGTACAGGTACAGGGCGGGCATCCGGTCCCTGATCAGCACGCCGGAGGACAGCCACTCCCGCAGCAGGGCCGCCGCAGCCTGGGCGGCGGCGGCGTCTTCGCCTGGCAGGATAAGACGGACTACGTTATGCGGGTCTGCCTCCCGCAGGTGCTCAAGGATGCTGCCGCTGATCACGTCGTACGGTGGTGAGGTGACGTCTGCGAGTCCGCTTACCCGGTCACGGGCGTAACGGATGCCGCGGAAGGGTGCCAGTACGAGACCGGAACCAGAGCCGGATGGAAGGGTCTGCACACCATGTCAGAAGGATCGAGGGCGAGCGGTGATTCCCGTCCGGAGGAAAACTTCCCTGGCCAGGCCCTTCCCGAAGGAGATGTGCACGCCTGGTACCAGCGCGGCATGGAACTTCTCGGCCGGGGCAGCCCCGCCGCCGCGGCCCAGGTCCTGCAGCGCGCCTCGACCGCCGAGCCTGACTCGCACAGCGTGCGGGAGGCCCTGGCCCGGGCCCAGTTCGACGCGGGCCGTTACGCGGACGCGGCCGAGAACTTCCGGGTGATCGTGGAAGCGAGCCCGTCTGACGACTATGCGCACTTCGGCCTCGGGCTCGCCCTGGCCAGGACCGGGGATCACGCCGCCGCGGCCGAGCACCTGGCCCTGGCCGCCGCGATGCGACCCGACGCGGCGCACTACACCGAAGCCCTGCGCTCGGTGCGTGCCACGCTGCGGGCCAGGCAAGACGCGCGCCAGGCCCCGACTAACCAGACCAACCAGGCCAACCGAGCCGACCTGCCAGGCAGCCCGGACGGCAGTAAGGACGACAGCCTATGACGAGCACCGGGCGGCTGCCACGCGGCAGCGCCGAAGCTCTCGACGCGAGCTACGACGTCGCCCTGCTCGACCTGGACGGCGTCGTCTACCTGGGCGGATCGCCGATCCCCGGGGCAGCTGAGGCGCTGCGCAAGGCCGCCGCGGCCGGTATGCGGCTGGCCTACGTGACCAACAACGCGTCCCGGACCCCGGCGGCCATTGCTGCGCTGCTGACCAGCTTCGGTGTCTCCGCCACGCCGCAGGACGTCGTGACCTCCGCGCAGGCCGCGGCCCGCGTGCTGGCCGAACGCCTCCCGGCGGGCGCCCCGGTCCTGGTCATCGGGGGCAGCGGCCTGCGGATGGCGCTGCGGGAACAAGGGCTCCGCCCGGTCACCACCGCCGCCGCCCGCCCGCAAGCGGTGGTCCAGGGCTTCGCGCCCGACATCAGCTACCCCGTGCTGGCCGAGGGCGGCCTCGCGGTGGCCGCGGGCGCGCTGTTCGTCGCCTCCAACGGGGATACCACGCTGCCGGGCCCGCATGGCCCCCAGCCGGGGAACGGGTCGCTCACCCAGGTCATCACCACCGCGACCGGCGTGAAGCCGCTGGTGGCAGGCAAGCCGGAGCCGCCGCTGCAGCACGAGTCGGTGCTGCGGACGGGCGCTAAGCGCCCGCTCGTGGTCGGGGACCGGCTGGACACCGATATCGAGGGCGCCCACCGGGTCAGCCTGGACAGCATGCTGGTGCTGACGGGCGTGACCAGCCCGGCCGAGGCGGTCCTGGCCCCGCCGTCGCAGCGGGCCACCTACCTGGCCGAGGACCTGACCGGGCTGCTCGAACCGCATCCCGAGGTGACCAGCCAGGACGGCACCTACGGCTGCGGCGGCTGGACCGCGCGGATGGACGGCGACCGGCTGGAGGTGGCCGGCGGTGGCCAGCGCATCGACGGGCTCCGCGCGGCCTGCGCCGCGGCCTGGTCGCACGACGGCCAGGTCAGCGCGGAATCGGTGCAGGCGGCGGTCAAGAGCCTGGGCGACGCCCGCTGAAATACGCCACCGATGGTCACCCGCCGTGTATGCTGGCCGGCATGCCAGCCCGCGCAGACCGCGAACACGGCCACTCCAGTGCCGTCGCGATGACGCTGTGCGCGTGTTGTCCTTCGTGTTGTCGCTGACAACGACTTTCAGCTAACCGTTGTCACGCCCGGGGCCGCGTGCCCCGCTTACGAAGGAATTCCCGTTGACCCCAGAGTTGACTGCGGAACTGACCGTAGACATGTCCGCGGCCCCCGAGATCGCCATGCTCGCCGAGGCCGCCAGGCTCGTACCCGCCCAGCTGACGCTGGGCACGCTGGCCCGCCAGCTACGGTCCCTGGCCGCCACCCCGGAACGCTGGTGGAATCTGGTCCGCTTCGATCCGGATCGTTCGGAAAAAATCGTGGTCGAAGAGTCCGCGTCCCATCAGGCCTGGCTGGTCATCATGCCGCCGGGTGACGCCGGGCACAGCTGTGACTGCGACGTGGCCACGATGATCGCCGGCGAGGCCACCGAGGGCGGGCCGGGCAGCACGGTGCTGCGCCCGGGGCCGCTGCGGGTGCACGGCCAGCCGCACGGCCTGCAAGGCCGCGGCTCCGGCTACTCGATCAGCCTGCACGCCCGCGCCCGCAGGCCAGCCGGCTGAGCGAAACGGATCACCCTCGCAGCGGCTGGAGCATGGCCAGCTGCCGGGACTGGGCCGCCAGCGTGCCCGCCGAGTCCCAGACCTCGAAGTCTTCCTCGTGGTAGCCGCCGCGCACGAAGCGGGCCAGCGCCCGGCAGGCCAGCCAGCCGGGCGCCGGGCGGGCCCGCAGCTGGACGGTGAGCTGGATGGTGGTCGACCCCGCGCCGAGCTTGAGCACCGACGGGGCGGTGGAGTCGGCCAGCAGCGGCAGTATTCGCTCAGGTCAGGGCAGGGTCAGGATCTCGTGGCCGTCCTCGGTGACCAGGAGGGTGTGCTCGAACTGGGCCGTGCGCCGCCGGTCCTTGGTCACCGCCGTCCAGCCGTCCGGCCAGATGTCGTACTCGATCGCGCCCAGGGTCAGCATGGGCTCGATGGTGAACGTCATCCCCGGTTCCATGATCACGTCGTTGTGCGGATCGTCGTAGTGCGGCACGATCAGCCCCGAGTGGAACGTCCGGCCGATGCCGTGCCCGGTGAAGTCCCGCACCACCCCGTACCCGAACCGGCGGGCGTAGGACTCGATCACCCGGCCGATGGCGTTCAGCGGGCGCCCCGGCGCGACCGCCCGGATGCCGCGCATCATCGCCTCGTGGGTCCGCTCGACCAGCAGCCGCGATTCCTCGTCCACGTGGCCGGCCAGGAAGGTCGCGTTGGTGTCGCCGTGCACGCCGCCGATGAAAGCGGTGATGTCAATGTTGACGATGTCGCCGCCGTTGATCAACGTATCGTCGGGTATCCCGTGGCAGATGACCTCGTTCAGCGAGGTGCACAGCGACTTCGGGTAGCCGCGGTAGCCCAGCGTGCTGGGGTAGGCGCCGTGGCTGACCAGGTAGTCGTGGCCCACCTGGTCCAGGTAGTCGGTCGTGACGCCCGGGGCCACAGCGGCGCCGACCGCCTCCAGCGCCTGGGCGGCCAGCTTGCCCGCCACCCGCATCCGCTCGATGATCCCGGGCGTCTTGACGTCCGGCTCCCCGGTCCTGGGGTGCTTGCGGCCCACGTACTCCGGCCGCGGGATGTCCCCGGGGACCTGGCGGGTGGGTGAAAGCCGGCCCGGGTGAAGCACTGTCGCCATGCTTTGCGAGTCTAATGTGCATGAGCGACGAGAAGCGATGGTGGTACAGCCTGAAGACCCACACCGTCGAGGACGACGACGGGCCCACCCCGGGCAAGGACCGGCTCGGTCCCTTCCCCACCCGGGAGGCCGCCGCCCGCGCCCTGGAAACGGCGCAGAAGCGGAACGAGGAATGGGACGCCCAAGACTAGCGTCCTGTTCCGTTTCCACGTTCGCTATAGGCTAGGAGCGTGAGCGAGAAGCTGTCTGCCACGGCCGAGGCCCGGATGGCGGAAATCCGGCGCAGCGGCACCTGGGGTTCCGCGCTGACCTCGGATGAGTTCGCCGCGATCCGCAGCGTCGGCTTCGAGGCGGCCGGCCAGGTGCTGGGCGCCGCGGTGTACAACATCGGCTATACCGGCGGCTACAACTGCCCGGGCGCCTGGGGGTCGTGGGGGTACGGGATCCCGGCCCGCACCCAGACCCAGGTCTCCTCTCGGGGCGGGTTCGGGTCGTTCGCCCCGCTGGTCAAGGCCATGTACGACGCGCGGCATAAGGCCATCGACCGGATGACCACCGAGTGCGGTGAACTCGGCGGGCACGGGGTGGTCGGCGTCCGGCTCACCATCGGGCCGTTCCCGGCGGGCGGCCTGGAGTTCAAGGCCATCGGCACCGCCATCCGCGCGCCCGGGGTGCCGCCGACCGAGAACTGGCACCACCACAAGACCCCGTTCACCTCCGACCTGTCCGGGCAGGACTTCGCCAAGCTGATCATGGCCGGCTGGGTACCCAGCGGCCTGGCGCTCGGCATCTCGATCGGGTCCAGGCACGACGACTGGCTGACCGTCGGGCAGACCCGGTGGGGATCGGGCAACGCCGAGGTCACCGGCTACACCGAGCTGGTCAACGACGCCCGCCACGACTCCCGTGAGCAGCTTGAACGCGACGTCAGGCGGCTGGGCGGCGAGGGCGTGGTGATCGCGTCCATGGACATGCGCGTGCGGGAACGGGAGTGCCCGGTGCAAGAAGGCCGCCGCGACCACATCGTGGAGGCCACTACCATCGGCACCGCCATCGTCCGGTTCGACCGCCAGGAGCGCGGCCCGAAGACGATGGCCGTCATGTCGCTCGACCCGCAGCGGCGTCAGGCCGCCAGGATCCGGATATAACTACCACAGAGCAGGCCTCGTAGGAGACAGCATGACCGATCAGGGAAACGTAGCGACCGAGCTCGATGCCGCCGGCGTCCCGCAGGATGCCATGCGCCGCCTGGCCGAACTGCAGCCAGGCAAGGCCGGCTCGATCTTCACCTCCGACCTGTCGGTCAACGAGTTCCTGCTGGTGCGGGAGGCCGGGTTCCGGCCGCTCGGGCTGGTGCTGGGCAGCTCCATCTACCACGTCGGCCTGCAGGTGGGCCGGTGGGGCCGTAATCAGGAACTCGACGTGCTGTCCCAGGCCATGTACCACGCCCGGGAGCTGGCCATGACCCGGATGGAGGCCGAGGCCGACGCGCTGCGCGCCGACGGGATCGTGGGCGTGCGGCTGGACGTGGAGCTGAAGGAGTTCGGCGCCGACATCGCCGAGTTCATCGCGGTGGGCACGGCGGTCAAGGCCGAACCCGGGGCTGGCGGCGGGGGAGTGGACAACTGGCGCAACAACAAGAACCAGCCGTTCACCTCGGACCTGTCCGGCCAGGACTTCTGGACCCTGATCCGGGCCGGCTACGCGCCGCTCGGCATGGTCATGGGCACGTGCGTGTACCACATCGCGCACCAGAAGATGGGCGCCAAGATGGGGAACATCGGCCGCAACGTGGAGATCGAGCAGTTCACCCAGGCCCTGTACGACGCTCGTGAGCTGGCCATGACCCGGATGCAGGCCGAGGCCGAGGAACTGCACGCGGAGGGCATCGTCGGCGTCCAGCTGCGCCAGCACAGCCACACCTGGGGCTCGCACACCACCGAGTTCTTTGCCATCGGCACGGCGGTGCGGCCGCTGCGCCCCGACCACATCATCGAGCGCCCGACCATGGTCCTCAGCCTGGACTCCTGACCCCGGCTGGGCGCCCCGCCCGCCGCCGCCCCGGAACGGGCCCGGGCTAGGAACTCGGTCCGCTGACCACGTCCAGCAGGTGCGCGACCCGGTCCCGCAGGCCCCGCATGCCAGGCCGGTACCGCTGGTAGCCGGGCACCCCAGGCGCGCCGACCCGGCCGTCCGGGCTGGCCACGCCGAACTCCCCGCCGGCCCTGGCTACCCCGTCGCCCAGCTCGCCGCAGGCCGCGCTGACCAGGTGCTGGGCCACGCCGAACGACATCATCCCGGGCACGCCGGGCCCGGGCGCGATGGTCAGCGACTCATGCGCTAGCCCGTCCAGCTCGGGATCGCCCTGGTCCAGCGCGAAGATC
Source organism: uncultured Actinomycetes bacterium (assembly GCA_963767565.1). Taxonomy (GTDB): domain Bacteria; phylum Actinomycetota; class Actinomycetes; order Streptosporangiales; family Streptosporangiaceae; genus Palsa-504. The sequence continues at coordinate 11,589 of CAVYEG010000006.1, forward strand.
GTGGCGCCCACCTTGCGCGCGTCGCTGACCCGCTCGAGCAGCGGCACCGGCGCGGTCGCCGGGGTCACCACGAAGACCGTCTCCCCGCGCTGGGCCGCCTCCAGCCGCTCCAGGCCGACCCGCAGGTGCGGCGGCGCGCCCGGCGGGACCTCCCAGCGCACCAGGGTCGGAGCCAGCTCGGCGATCCCGGACAAGCGGCTTTCCTCGTCCAGGTGCGCGGTCAGGTGCCATGGCTCCTCGGCCGGGGTACCGACCAGCAGCAGCCCGCCCGGCGTCCGGGTAGCCTTCCGCAGGCCTCGCGCGAACGTACGGGTCCGTTCGAGCCATCCGGTGGGAGCTAGCAGCGCACGCAGAGTGGCCACTTGATTCGCGTCCACGTATCTATGGTGCCCCGAAACCGGCGTGCGCGCAGCCATATCCGCACGGACGGTCGGTATCCGAACGAACACGCAGGTAACATCCCAGGCGCGCCAGGTCCCCGCGCGGCGAGCCGGCCGGACGGTCTGGCAGGATCAGTGTCCATGACTACCCGCGAAGCCCCGTCGGTGCCCGGCATGGTCATCGGCATCCTCGGCGGCACCGGCGATCAGGGCCGCGGCCTGGCCTTCAGGTTCGCCCTGGCCGGCCACCCGGTGATCATCGGCTCCCGCAGCGAGGAACGGGCCGCCGGCGCGGCCAGCCAGCTCGGGCACGGCGTCCGGGGCCTGGCCAACCGGGAGGCGGCCCGCGAGGCCCACCTGGTCATCGCCGCGGTGCCCTACGAGGGTCACCGCGACCTGCTGGCCTCCCTGGCCCCGGAACTGGCTGGCAAGATCGTGGTGGATTGCGTGAACCCGCTCGGCTTCGACCACCACGGCGCCTACCCGCTGCCCGTCCCCGAAGGCAGCGCCGCCCAGCAGGCCGCCGCCCTGCTCCCCGACAGCCGGGTCGTCGCGGCGTTTCACCACGTCTCGGCGGTGCTGCTGTGCGATCCCGAGGTGGAGACCATCGAGGAGGACGTGCTGGTGCTGGGTGAGAACCGGCACGCCACCGACACGGTGCAGGCCCTGGCCGGCCAGATTCCCGGCATGCGCGGCGTGTACGCAGGGCGCCTGCGCAACTGCGGGCAGATCGAAGCGCTCACCGCCAACCTGGTCTCCATCAACCGCCGCTACAAGGCGCACGCCGGACTCCGCATCACCGATATTTAACGATCAATTTCTGCCGAACGGGCCGTGCTGCCGGCCTGCTGTCATCGGCCCGCCGCCGGTGGCCACAGCGCCGCCGTCCGTCAGCTCAGCCGGATGCCGTGCACGTACCCCTCCTGATCCCCGGCGATCAGCGTGCCGTCCGCGACCGCCGGGGCGCAGAAGCACCGCGCCCGGGTCAGCTGGCGTGAGCTGCTCCGGTGCCCGTCGGCGAGCCGGACGCCGATCAGCCTGCCCCCCTCGGACACCACCCAGGCCCGGTCGCCGGCGACCGCCGGGCCCGCGTTCTGCACCCGGACACCCAGCCGCGCCTGCCAGATCACCCCGCCGCCCGCCAGGGCGACCCGGGAGACGGTGCCCTGCTCCGAGGTGAGCAAGGCGGTGCCATCGCCCAGGACGACGGCGGGCGGGTACATGGCGCTGTCGGGAAAGCTCCAGCGCAGGACGCCGGTGGCCGCGTCCAGGGCCTGCGAGCCGGACACGGTGGCCACGATGACCGTTCCGGCGCCGAGGGCCACCGCGCAATCCCAGCCGCTGTACAGGGCCACCCGGTGCTCGTTGCCGGTGACCATCCGGTGCGACCAGGCTTCCTGCCCGGTGTGCAGGTCATGGGCGCGGGCGTACCCGTCGGCGGCGCAGGTGTAGACCCGCCGGCCGTCGCTGCAGGCCCGGCCCGCCGACCAGCCCCGGCCGGGCACCGACCAGATCAGCCTCCCGGTGCCGGCCGCCACGGCGAACAACTGCCGCCCGGCGCCGAACACCACCTGCTCGTCCCGGTCCCCAGCGGCCACGAGCGGCGCGCTGAGCACCGGGGCGCCCGCGTCGAACCGCCATCTGGTCTGTCCGGTCCCGGCGTCCAGGGCGTACATGTGCCGGTCCGCGGACGGGACGAACACCATGCGGCGGGCGCCGTCGAAGGCGGCCCGCCGGTAGGCCGGGCCGAGCCGGGCCTGCCACCGGACGCCGCCGTCTTCCGGCCGGAGCGCCACCACCTCGCCGGCCGTGGAGACGGCCACCGCCGTGCTGCCCGCCGCGGCGATACCGCCCTGCACCGCTCCGCCCAGCCTGACCCGCCACCCGGATGCCCGGGCGCCCCGCCGCGGCCGTTTCGGGCGGCGGCCGGCCGACGAGCCTGACAGCGGCACCCTGGCGATCAGATGCCGCTCCCGCGTCCCGTCCGCGGCCAGGGCCAGGCGGCTGACCGCGAGCTCCGGGCGGCCGCCGGCGGCCCGGGCCGTCTCGGCCCAGTAGCACGACGGACCGTCGGCGAAGGCCGTCAGCGTCACCTGGGTCAGCCGGCCGAGCCGGGTGACGGTCTCCCGGTGGATGTGCCCGGTGAACAAGGCCCGGACCCCGTGGCGGGCGAGCAGGTCGAGCAGCGTGCCCTGGTCGTCGATGTAGTCGTGGCCGGGGCCTACCGGGAAATGCTGGTACATGATCACCGGCGTGCCCGGGTCCAGCCGGGCCAGATCGCGGTCGAGCCAGCGCAGGCCGTCGCGCCCGCAGTGGCCGGGCTCGAGCAGCGGCTGGGTCGGATCGAACCCGATGAAATGGACACCGGCCGCGTCGAACGAATAGCACGCGGCGCCGAATCGCGACTGGTACAGCTCTTTAGCCGTAGGGTCCCACCGCACGTCATGATTGCCCGGCACGTGCCTGATCCGGCCGCGCAGCGCGGCCGGGACCGCCTGCTGGTACAGGTCGTACTCGTGCGGCAGCCCGGTATCGGTGATGTCCCCGCAGTGCAGCACGTAGTCCGGAGCCATCCCGGCCAGCGCAGCGTAGGTCCGGCCCAGCTGCTCCGCCACCGCCGTTCGCGCTCGGCTGATGTGCGTGTCGGTGAGCACAGCGAACAGTAGCGGCTCGTTTCCCGTGTTCTTCATCGAGGCATCATCTGCGCGCCAGAAGGTGTTCAAGCATGGAGCCGGTCCCGGCGGCAATGACGTGACCAGCCGGGAAGGACGATAGTGCCGCAGGCCAAGAAGAACAAGAGCAAGGGCGCCCGGCGGGGATCCGCGAGATCCACGGGGTCAACGAGGTCCACGGGATCCGCCCCGGCCCGGAGAGCCAGCACCACCCCCGCCCAGCCCATCCCGCCCGGCCTGACCTCGGCCAAGCAGGCACCGCCGGGCCTGAGACCCGGCACGACCGCCGCATCCGGGCTCCTGCTGGCTCGACCCGGGCATCAACGCGGGCCAGTGGTCGGTCACCGCGCGGCCGGCGCCGCGTACCGGCACCCGTCCGTACCGGCCCTACCCGCCGCCCGGCGAGGATCAAGCGGCCGCCTGTCGGGTGCCGTGGCCTCGCCGGGTGACGATCCCCGCCGAACCCTCCGCCTCGGTGCACACGGCCCCGCTGCTGCGGACCAAGGTGCCCGGGGTGGTCAGCGGATCAGGCCTAGCCAGGCGGCCGAGTCGGTTTCCGTCCCCCGGGCCGAAGAAGCCCGGCGCCCGGCCGGGGCCAGGGCACGGCTCGCGCATTGCGCTCGGTGAGCGTAATCCGGGTAAGTGGAATTCCCGGCCCGGGGTTTCATGACCATCGGGCCAGGGATCCTGGGGTCCCGTGGTCACCGGGAGACGCTGGGTACCAGCGCAGCCCCACGTTCGCCTGGCGCCAAGCACCCCAGCGCCGAGTATCCCGGTGACAAGCTTGCTTGACAGCCGATGCCTGTCAAGTTAACTTGTCTATGACAAGCACGCTTGACAACGGGAGGCCGCCATGACGCCGTGGGTACGACGGCTTTACGTGATCGGAGCCCTCGCCGCACTGTTCGTCGCGGTCAGCTCGGTCGTGCAGGCGATCGGCCAGGGCAGCTGGACGCCCGTGCTCTCGGTGGGCTGGATGCCAGCGGTTATCGTCGCGGCCTGGCTGGGGACCTGCCGCGGCCGCCGCGGCTCCGCAGGCTGAGGTGTCCCAGGGCGATGAAGAACCTGGTGCGCACGCTGCGGACCCAGCGGAGCCTGGCCCAGGGCCAGCTCGCGGACGCGATGGGGGTCTCCCGCCAGACCATCAACTCGATCGAGACCGGGCGTTACATCCCCTCGCTCCCGCTGGCCATGGCCTTGGCTCGCTTCTTCAACGTCACGGTGGAGGAGATGTTCGATGATCAAGCACCATAGCCAGGCGGTCGTCCGCTCCAGGTGGCTGCTGCCGCTGTTCAGCCTCGCACTCGGTGTCCTCATCTGCCTGGTCAGCTGGCTGGGCGGCCAGCTGGGCGCGGGCCTGATCTCGCTGGCCATCCTGGCCGCCTTCGGCCTGCTCATCCTGCTGCTCACCGGCCGCAGCGAGACCGTCAGGGGCCTGACCGTCGGCCGCGACGAGCGGTTCGTGCAGATCGACCTGCGCGCGACAGCGGTGGCCGGGCTGGTAGTGCTCGTGAGCATGATCGCGGCCTGGCTGATAGCGATCGCTCGCGGCCGCAGCGGGCACCCGTATGACTGGCTGCTGGCCGTCAGCGGGCTGTCCTACCTCCTCGCCATCGCCTTCCTCCGCTGGCGCGGCTGACCGAGGCCACCGGGCCGGGTCAGTCCGGCGTGCCGGTCAGCCGTGACCCGCGGGGGCGTCACGGAAGGCCGCGGCCACCAGGGCTGCCGCGGTGTCCGCGGCGCTGGCTATGGCCTCGTCCGGGCTGAGCCCGCACAGATCGATGAGGATGAACAGGGCCTCGGCACTGACCACCACGGCCAGGCCCTGTCTCAGCCGCGGGAGCGCCAGGGGATCACGGGCGGCCAGTGTTGTCTCGAACGGAGCCAGCGCGTAGTCGATCAGCCCGAACCGGATCCCGGGCCGCACGGCCGTCAGCTCAGGCCGGGTGATGGTGCCCGAGATCATGGCCCGGACCGCTCCCTGGTAGCCGAGCACGCCGCGCAGCAGGAACTCGCAGGCGAACATGATCCGCTCGACCGGATCGCGGGAATCCGCCACCGGCGCGAGAGCCTCGGCCGGGCTGGGCCACAGGTCGTCGAACGTCTCGCTGAGCAGTGACACCAGGTCAGGAAAGTACCGGTAGGCCGTGGCCTCCGAGACCAGGGCCAGCCTGGCCACCTCCGGCATGGTCACGTCCGAGCCGGTCCGGGCCAGTTCCCTGGCCGCCGCCACAATCGCCCGGCGCGTCCGCGCCTTCTGATTCACCCGCCCGGCACCACCCGGGCTCACCCGGCCGGCAGCATCCGGCCTCACCCGCCCGGCACCCCCCGGGCTCACCCGGCCGGCCTCGCTGGTCACCAATCCGGCCTCCCCGCGGCTCATGCTGCTGAACTCTCTTTATGAGAGCACACTTGCATAATGGTTGCAAGCGGGTTATCTTCGTGAGAGTTAACTCTTATGAAGGAGCAGATCGATGACTCAGGTTTCCGTGGTCATGCCTGCCAGCGGTGAGGCGATCCAGCTCGGCCCGGTCCGGCTGCGGATTCTCGAGGACGGGCACACCACCGATCACCGGCTGGGCATCGGCGAGATCACCTTGCCGCCCCGTACCGCGGGGCCGCCGCAGCACCGCCACGCCCGGCACGATGAGGGCTTCTACGTGGTCTCGGGCACGGCCAGGTTCACCGTGGGCGACACCACCTACGACGCGCCGCCTGGCAGCCTGGTCATGGTCCCGCCCGGCGCCCCGCATACCTTCGCCAACCCGGGCGATGAGGGCCTGGTGCTGCTCAACACCTTTACCCCGGACCTCTACGTGCAGTACTTCCGTGACCTGAAACAGATGATCGGCGACGGCCTGCCGCTGGACGAGGAGCACACCGCCCAGGTCATGAACCGCTACGCCACCACGACGGGCACGGATTACGCCTGGCCGCCCGGCCATCCCCTCAACTGGAAGTGAAGAAGCTGACATGGCTGACCCCCGTACCCGGACCGTCCGGCTTCGCCCCGACCTGGCCGTTTCCCTTAGCGAGGCCGGGACGGGCCGCCCCGTGCTGCTCCTGCATGGCGGCGGCGGACCCGCCACCGTGCAGAACATCGCCGCCCATCTGTCCGGCCAGATGCGCGTCATCACCCCGACCCATCCCGGCTGGGACGGCACCGAGCGTCCCGGCTGGCTCACCAGCGTCGGCGATCTCGCCCAGGCCTACCTGGACCTGCTCAACGCCGAAGCGCTCAGCGACGTCGTGGTCATCGGGTCATCGGTCGGCGGCTGGATCGCCGCCGAGATGGCCGTGCGCGACGCAGGCCACCTCATCACCGGACTGGTCCTCATCGACTCCGCCGGGGTGCTGGTCGAGAGCCAGCCCATGCGCGATTTCTTTGCCCTGGACGCCCGCGGCGTGGCCGAGTATTCCTATCACGACCCCGATCGCTTCTATGTCGATCCGGCCACCATCCCGGCCGAGCAACTGGCCCGGCGCGCGGCCGGGCTGGCTACCCTGCGCATCCTGGCCGGCGACCCGTACATGCACAACCCGGAGCTGCTCGGGCAGGTCGGCCAGGTCAAGATCCCGGTCCTGGTGCTGTGGGGCGACAGCGACCGCATCTTCACGCCCCAGTACGGCCGGGTCTTCGCCCAGGCGTTTCCCCATGCGAAGTTCATCCTCATCGCCGAGGCCGGCCACCTGCCTCACCTCGAGCAGCCCGCCGCCACCTTCGGCGCGCTCGATGGCTACCTGCAGCCGGACGTGCCAGCCGGCTCATAATCGACCTGGCTGCGGCCGGACTTGACCAGAGTGCTTGGATTGGGTGAAAGCTCAACTGTTCGGTTCGACGAAGCCAGCAAGTTCGCGGAGGTTATGGCGTGGAGATCGGAATAGGCCTGCCCAACACGGTCCCCGGCACCGACGGCCGGACGCTCATCGACTGGGCCAGGAACGCCGAAGAGGCCGGGTTCAGCACCCTGGGCACCATCGGCCGTCTCGTTTACCCGAACTACGAGGAACTGGTCGCCCTCAGCGCCGCCGCGGCGGTCACCAGCCGGATCAGGCTGACCACGGGCGTGCTGCTCGCCCCGCTCTACTCAAACTACGCACTGTTCGCCAAGCAGGCCGCCTCGCTCGACCGGCTCTCCGGCGGGCGCCTGGTCCTCGGCCTGGGACTGGGCGGCCGTGAGGACGACTTCACCGCCAGCGGGCTGAGCACGCAGGGCCGGGGGCACCGGCTGGAGGAGCAGCTGGCCCTGATGAAGCAGGTCTGGTCCGGTGAGGAGTTCGGTACCGCGGGCGGGATCGGGCCCGCGCCAGTCCGGCCCGGCGGACCCGAGATCATCCTCGGCGGTGCCACCGAGGCCAGCTTCCGCCGGGTCGCCCGGCTGGCGGACGGCTGGATCATGGGCGGCGGCACGCCGGACATGTTCGCCGAGGGCGCCGCCGCGGTGGACAAGGCCTGGCAGGAAGCGGGCCTGCCCGGCCGGCCGCGCAAGCTCACGCTCGCGTATTACGCGCTGGGCAGCGATGCCCGGGCCCAGGCGGACAGCTACATCCTGGACTACTACGGCTGGCTCGGCGACGTCGCCAGCATGATCGCGGGCGCCGCCGCGGTCAGCGCCGAGATGGTCAAGGGCTACGCCGCCGCGTTCGAGGCCAGCGGCTGCGACGAGATCATCTTCGTGCCCACCGCCTCCAGCCTGGACCAGGTTGCCCTGCTCCACGAGGCGGTCGCCTGACCGCCCCGTGCCGGACCGTCCCGGTCAGCGTAGGCTGCAGGCAAGGAGACGTCATGGGCTTCGAGCACATCCTGGTCGGGCGTTCGGGCGAGTTCACCACTATCACGATGAACCGCCCGCAGCGGCGTAACGCCTTGTCGCTGGGGCATATGCGCGAGCTGATCACCGCGTTCGGCCAGGCCGGCGACAGCGACGCCCTGGGCATCGTGCTGGCCGGGAACGGCCCGGTGTTCAGCGCCGGGCACGACTTCGCCGATGTGGTCGAGGCTGACCTGCCGCAGGTCCGCTCGCTGCTGACTACCTGCACCGAGCTGATGACGCTGATCCAGCAGGTGCCCCAGCCGGTGGTGGCGCGGGTGCACGGCCTGGCCACCGCGGCCGGCTGCCAGCTGGTGGCGAGCGCCGACCTGGCCGTGGCCAGCGAGGAGGCAGGCTTCGCCGCGCCGGGCGGCAAGGGCGGCTGGTTCTGCCACACCCCGATGGTGGCGGTCGCCAGGAACGTCGGCCGGAAACGAGCCGCCGAGATGGCCATGTCCGGCGATGTCATCGACGCGCGGACCGCGCTGGACTGGGGGCTGGTCAACCGGGTGGTACCCGCGGCGCAGCTAGATACCGCGGTCGCCGATCTCCTGGAACGGGTGACCCGCGGGTCGGCGGACAGCAAGGGCATCGGCAAGCAGGCCCTGTACGCGCAGATCGACCTGGATCAGCCCAAGGCTTACGCCTACGCGATCGAGGTCATGGCGGCCACCAGCCAGCTTCCCGATGCGCGGGAAGGGATGCGGGCCTTCCTGGACAAGCGCAAGCCGCGCTGGCGCCGCGGCCGGACCGACTGAAGGGACGACCCCATGGCCGATGAAGAAACCGCCTCATCGGGTGCGGTTCCCGGCATGGTCAGCGACTTCCTCGCCCAGCTGCGGGCCAGCACCGAGAAGCTGGAGAGCATCACCGGGTTGCGAGGCCGTCTCCCGACGTCTTCCGGCCTGCCGCCGCTGCCCGGTGCCCTGTCCGCGGCGCAGCTGACCTCGATCCAGGACACCATCGCCGCGCAGCGGCGCAGCATCGAGGCGCTGCAAGCCCAGCTGTCCGCGTTCGACGAACAGCTCGCGGTGCTGGAGCAGATGCTCGGCCCGTTCACCGAGTGGAGCAAGAACTGGGCCGACCTCGAGCAGCGGCTGCTGAACTTCGGCCGCGGGCCTGCGGCGGGCGGATCACCCTCGGCCTGAACCGCAACCGGTCAGGCCGGATAAACCGGCTAGGAAAGGCCGAGGCTGCCCGGCGCGAGCTATTCTGGTATTTCTCGGATTACTGATGGTCAACTGTGGATGATCTGTGAATTATTCCGTGGATAATGACCGTGACATGCGGATAACCGGCGTTATCCTGTGGATATGCTGTGGATGACGGAAAATTAAAAACTAATTGCCGCCCGGCTCTTGCGCCGTGCCCGCCGAGGCAGTAAAAATTATCTCACCGCCGGAAACGGGCACCGCCCAGGGGAAACCCCGGAACGCGGGAGAGACCGGGAAACCGGATTCTCATGCGGGTGCCTGGCCCTGGCGGGCGGCCAGCAGTGCTGGGTCGCCGGGCAACCGGCAGCCTGGGACGGCAGGCTAGGCGGGGCTCCTCCATCTCATACATGGAGGAGCCCCGCCGCATTTTCAGTGCGTTTATCCCATGGGATAGCGGCGGAAGCCGACGGCGTATTCGCAACCGGCGCCCATGCCTACATAACCCGCCATATTCCGCAGGAACTCATCCGGATCGAAGTCACGGCCCAGGCCTTCGATGTAGGCCCGGTGCTCGCGCAGCGACGCGATGCCCGCGTCAATGGTGGCAGTGACGTCCGCGAAATGTGTCAGGTCCCCGGCCGCGGCCACGTATGCGTCGCGGATGCCGGTGGCGGGCGGCCCTGCCTCGGGGAACACCCAGCCGTTGGCGGCGTCCCGGCAGGCGTCGAGCACGGCTAGTCCCACGGCGCGGTGGTCGGCGTGATTGACCGGGCCTACCTCGCCCCAGGTGAGATCGAAGCTCATCGTGATGACCACCTCAGGCTGCAGCCTGCGGAACTCGGTGGCCAGATCGCGCCGCAGCGGCACCCCGTACTCCACCAGCCCGTCCGGGTGGTCCAGGAACAGCACCTGGCCCACGCCTACCACCTCGGCGCTGCGCCGTTCTTCCTCCATGCGCAACGGCCCGACTTGATCGGGGGCCATGCCCGCGATCCCGGCCTCGCCCTTGGTGGCGAGCAGGTAGGTCACCTCCTTGCCCTGCCCGGTCCAGCGGGCTACCGCGGCGGCCACCCCGTACTCCAGATCGTCGGGATGAGCGACCACTGCGACGGCCCTGTCCCAGTCCTCCGGCATCGGCTCCATCCGTCTCACCCTTCTGTTCTGTTCGCCAGGAATGACATTGCGTGTACTGGCGTCACTCTGCCACACCGGTCCGGCCCGTGAGAGTGTGAAGGATCGAGGCCATCCGCCCGCCGGAAAGGATGAACCACGGTGAGCTCAGCGTCCGACGTCTCCTGGCACCCCGCCATGACCAGTCCCGCCCCCGGCAGCCTGCATCACGTCGAACTGTGGGTGCCCAGTCTGGCCCGCGCCGCTGAGCAGTGGGGATGGCTGCTGGGTAAGCTGGGCTACCAGCCGTTCCAGGACTGGGCCGACGGCCGCAGCTGGCGGCTCGGCGGGACGTACCTGGTTATCGAGCAGTCACCTGCGCTGACCGCCAGCGACCACGACCGGCTGCGTCCGGGCCTGAACCACCTGGCCTTCCACGCTGGCCCGCGGCGTGCCGTCGACGCCCTGGCCGCCGCCGGCCCGGCCCGGGGCTGGACCCTGCTCTTCCCCGACACCCACCCGCACGCGGGCGGGCCGGATCACTACGCCGCCTACCTGGCCAACACCGATGGCTTCGAGGTCGAGCTGGTGGCTGGCGAGACCTGACCCGCGCGCCGGCTCAGCGGTAGGAGTGCTCCTGATCGGGGAAGGCACCGCTGGTGACGTCGTCGGCGAAGGCGGTCGCCGCCTCGCCGAGGATGGTGGCCAGGTCGGCGTACTTCTTGACGAACTTGGCCGTGCGCGGTGACAGGCCGGCCATGTCCTGCCAGACCAGGACCTGCGCGTCGCAAGCCGAGCCGGCCCCGATGCCGATGGTGGGGATGGTCAGGGCGTCGGTGACCTGGACGGCCAGGGCGGCAGGCACGCACTCGAGCACCACGGAGAACGCGCCGGCCGCCTGCAGGACCTTGGCGTCGTGCAGCAGCCGCTCGCCGTCCTCGCCGCGACCCTGGACCCGGTAGCCGCCGAACGCGTTGACCGACTGGGGGGTCAGGCCGATGTGAGCCATCACCGGGATCCCGGCCGAGACCAGCTCCTCGACCTGGTGTGCCACCCGCTGGCCGCCCTCGAGCTTGACCGCCTGCGCGCCGGTTTCCTTCAGGAACCGGGTCGCGGTCTCCAGCGCCGCGGACGCGGAGGCCTGATAGGACCCGAACGGCAGGTCGGCCACGACCAGAGCCCGGCTGGTGCCCCGCACCACGGCGGCGGTCAGCGGGATCAGCTCATCCACGGTGACCGGGATCGTGGTGTCGTGCCCGTAGACCACCATCGCGGCCGAATCGCCCACCAGCAGCACCGGAATCCCGGCCCGGTCGAAGATCCCGGCGGTCAGCGCATCGTACGCGGTGAGCATCGGCCACTTCTCGCCGCGGGCCTTCGCGGCGGCGATATCGCGGACGGTGACCCGGCGCCCGGTGCCGGACCCTCCGTACAGTGTCCCCCCGGAATGGGGCTCAGGGATGGTCCGCTGTCCTGTCGCGGCCACGGGTGAAGCAGTGTTGTGTGACATGTCGCAGCCTCCACGTCTCGAGTCGCCCTCGCGTACCCGGACGGATTCATGATCGCACGGCCGGGTGGCCAAGTGGTAGCGAGCCGGCTCTGGAAGACTGATCCGATGGTTGACTTTGCCGATGTGGACGTGCTGGCGGCCGGCTACCAGCAGCGGGGAGGCCAGCCCGGCCTGGCCTACGGGATCGTGATGGACGGCGAGCTCGTGCACGCCGCCGGGCTGGGCCAGCGGTACCTGGACGGGCCGCCGCCGGATGCCGGCACGGTGTTCCGTATCGCCTCGATGACCAAGAGCTTCACCGCCTCCGCGGTACTCGCGCTGCGCGACGACGGCGCGCTGAACCTCGACGACCCGGCCGAGGAGTATGTCCCCGAGCTGCGCGGCTGGCCGCTGGCCAGCCCGGACTCGGCCCGAGTGTCGCTGCGGCACCTGCTGACCATGACCGCGGGCTTCCCCACTGATGACCCGTGGGGCGACCGGCAGCAGGGCCTGCCGCTGGCGGAGTTCGCCAAGTTCCTGGCCGGCGGCGTGGGCTTCAACTGGGCCCCCGGCACCCGCTTCGAGTACTCCAACCTGGGCTACGCGATCCTCGGCCGGGTCATCACCGCCGTCACCGGCACCGCCTACCAGGACTACATCCGCGACCGGTTGCTGCGGCCGCTGGGCATGACCAGTACCGGGTTCGAGGCGGCCGAGTTCGACCCGTCCGCGCTGGCCCGCGGTTACCGCCGGGCGCCGGGGGAGCAGGGCGCCACCTGGTCGGAGGTGCCGCTGGAACCGTGCGGCGCGTTCGCCCCGATGGGCGGGGTGTTCAGCTGCGTACGGGACCTCACCCGCTGGGTAGGCGGCTTCGCCGCCGCGTTCCCGCCCGGGGATCCGCAAGCCGGGGACCTGCAGGCCGGCGGCCCGCATCCGGTGCGGCGGGCCACCCGCCGGGAGATGCAGCTGCCGCAGGTGCTGACCGGCTGGGACAAGCCGGCCGCCTTCCCCGGGGAAACGCTGCCCGCGCTGTCGGCGTACGGGTTCGGGCTGTTCGTCGAGGAGTACCCCGACCTCGGCCGCGTGGTCAGCCACAGCGGCGGGTACCCGGGGTTCGGCAGCAACATGCGCTGGCACCCCGCCAGCGGCACCGGCGTGATCGCGCTCGGCAACAGCACCTACTGCGCCATGATGGCCCTGGCCGGCCGCTCCTGGCCGCGGTCATGTCGCACCGCGAGCCGCCGGCCTGGGGCTACGGCGTCGCGCTGGCCCCGGCTCAGCCCGGGGGAGCCCGGCCAGCAGGCGATCCCGAGCCCTGGCCGGAGACGCTGGCCGCGCGGGACGCGGTCAGCGGCCTGCTGCGGTCCTGGGACGAGGACCTGGCGGACCGCCTGTTCTCGCCCAATGTGGCCCAGGACGCGCCGTTCGCCGAAAGGCGGCAGGTCATCACCCGGATCCGCGAGCGCATCGGGGACTTCCGCGACGACACCTCCCGTGTGCCCGAGTTCGACACCCCGGCGCACTGCCGGTGGTGGCTAGCCGGAGAGCGCGGCGTAGTCCAGGCCCAGATCCAGCTCAACCCCGAGCGCCCGCCCCGGGTGCAGTCCCTGGCGCTGGCCGTACCGCCGGCCCCGGGCACGCCGCTGGCCGATGCCCTAGACGCGCTGTTGACCTGGATGAACGGCAGCGAACGGGACTGGGCCGCCAGGATCCAGGTCGCCGGTACGGTCGACGCCGGCCTGCTGGCCCGCCGCTTGCGCATGGGTTCCGCCTGGGCCGGCCCGTGCCGCCCCGGCGCCTGGCGGGCGGGCGACGGTGCCGCCACGGCCGCGGTGGAACTGGTCGGCGAGCATGCCACGCTCACCCTGAGCCTGGTCGTCGACCCGGCTTCAGGCCTGCTCCGCCAGGCGGACATCCTCCCGTAGCCAGATCGCCCTTGCGTAAGCCGTGCGGCCATCAACACCACAGGCAAGGCCAAGGGCCGGGTCACCCCGCTGATGACCCCGGAGGAAATGGACCAGGTCATCACCAAGTCCCCCAACTACCGCGCCCCCGGCGAGCCCTGACCCCGCCCCGCCCATGATCGTGTGACGCTACCGTCGTCTGACGGAGGTAGAGTCACACAGTAATTCGAATTCTCGGATCGGCATGCCGCCGGGAGTGTCGGCGGCACGGCGCGTATTCACGCTGATCCCGTGCACCCCGTCCGCACCACCGGTTACGCCGCGGCGCCGCAAACCGTATCCGGGTCAGTGCACTGCACGACCGTTCCGTCCATCGTGAATAGGGAACCGGAGCGAGACCCGCAGCCTGCCGTGGCCTGAGTCCAATGTGGCCTGGATCACATTAACGACCCGGGAAGCCCGGAAATAGATTCCGATACGAGACCGTTCCGTATCGATAGTAGCGGTACCCGGGAAGCCTGTTCATGGCAACACACCGATGGTCGTGAGGCTTCCCCAAGAGCTTCTAGAGCTTCAAGAGCTTCAGCGATCCGGAAGGGACACATGGATACGCAGACGATTTACCGTCGCCGCTGGCTTATCCTCAGCGTGCTGATCATCGGGCTGCTCGCCATCGTCATCGACAACACAGTGCTCAACGTGGCGCTGAAGACTATCGCCGAGCCACGCGGGGGCCTCGGCGCTAGCCAGAGCCAGCTCGAATGGGCGATCAACTCCTACACGCTCGTATTCGCAGGCCTGCTGTTCACGTTCGGCGTGATCGGCGACAAGATCGGCCGCAAGCGCATGCTCATCATCGGGCTCGTGCTGTTCGGCCTGGCCTCGCTGCTGTCGGCCTACTCGCGGTCGCCCGAGCAGCTGATCTTCGCGCGGGCCGCGATGGGCCTGGGCGGCGCCGCGGTCATGCCGCAGACGCTGTCCATCATCTCCAACGTCTTCGAACCGGCCGAGCGGCCGCGGGCCATCGGCCTGTGGGCCATGGCGGTCGGCCTGGGCATCGCCACCGGCCCGGTGCTGGGCGGCCTGCTGCTGGACCACTTCTGGTGGGGCTCGGTCTTCCTGATCAACGTGCCGGTGACCGCGGCTGGCGTCATCGCCGCCGCGATCCTGGTGCCCGAGTCGCGTAACCACCAAGCCGGCGGGATCGACTACATCGGCGTGCTGCTGTCCATCGCGGGCCTGATCACGCTGGTGTACGGCATCGTCCAGGGCGGCGACACCGGCTCCTGGCTGCGCCTGGACGTGCTCGGCCCGATCGCGGGCGGCCTGGTGATCCTCGCGGCCTTCGCCTGGTACGAGACCCGCATCGAGCACCCCAGCCTCGATGTGCGGCTGTTCCGCGACCGGCGCCTGTCGGCCTCGGTCGGCGCCCTCGGGCTGGTGTTCTTCGGCATGGGCGGCGTGTTCTTCTTCACCAGCTTCTACCTGCAGAACGTCCGGGGCTACAGCCCGCTGGCGGCCGGCCTGCTGACCGTGCCGTTCGCGGCCGGCCAGCTGCTGATGTCGCCGCGCAGCGCCGCCCTGGTCCGCCGGTACGGCGCCAAGGCGCCTGGCGCGACGGGCCTGTTCATCATGGCCGCGGCCGTCGCCGGTTACGCCACGCTGGGCACCAGCTCACCGATCTGGGTGCTCGCGGTGCTGTTCGGCATCCAGGGCGCGGCCATGGGCGTGGTCATGCCCTCCGCTACCGCCGCCGTCATGGACGTGCTGCCGCGGGAGCGGGCCGGCGCGGGCTCGGCGCTGACCAACACTGCCCGCCAGGTCGCGGTCGCGCTCAGCGTGGCTGTCCTCGGCTCGATCCTGGCCGAGTTCTACCGGAGCTCGCTCAGCCCGTCGCTGGCCGGCCTGCCGGCCGCGGCCCGGAACACCGCGTCCTCGTCGATCTCCGCCACCCAGGCGGTCGCGCAGCAGCTCGGCGCCTCGGGCCGGTCGCTGCTGGCCCCCGCCAACGACGCGTTCGTGCATGCCATGCACTTCACCACGCTGGTCGCGGCGCTGCTGGCGCTGACCGGCGGGTTCGTGGTCCTGCGCTGGATGCCGGGCAAGCCGAAGCCGGCCGCCGAAATCGCGGAAATCGCGCCCGCCGGCGAACCCGCATACGAGGCCGAACTGGCCATAATGGAAGCAGACATGCTCGAGAACGTTGACCGGGAGGTGTGAGCACATCATGCAGCCCGCGATCGCAGCCGGCCCGGACACCCAGCCCGGGCCGGACCCCAATACTGCGGCATCCGCCCGCCGGCCCGGCCGCCCGCGCAGCGAGCAGGCCGAGCAGGCCATCATCGAGGCGACACTGGACGTATTCGCCGAGCAGGGGTTCGAGGGCGTCTGCGTCGAGCTGGTCGCTGCCCGGGCCGGGGTCGGCAAGGCCACCATCTACCGGCGCTGGCCGAACAAGGAGGAGCTGCTGCTCGCCGCGTTCGGCTCGCTGAAGTCGCCGTTCCCCGAGCCCAAGGGCGTCTCGGTCCGCGACGACCTGCTGGCCATGGTCCAGGTGATGTGCGCGGACAAGGCCGACCCGCGCAAGGCGCGCCGGTACGCGCTGCTGCTCGGCGAGGGGGAGAAGTACCCGCGGCTGATGGCCAGGTACAAGGAGACCGTGGTCCAGCCCCGGCGTGACGCCATGCGGGCCGTCATCCGCCGCGGCACCGAGACCGGCGAGCTGCGCCCCGACACCGACGTCGAGATCGCCATGCTCACCCTGACCGGGGCGATCATGGCCCAGGACCAGTCCGCGAGCGGCACGCTCGACGAAGACTTCGCCATCCGCCTGGTCGACGGGCTGCTGCTGGGCTTGTCGGCCCGCTCCTGACCCGTGGACCTCGGCGCTGAGCCGCAGCAGAGGCAGGACGGACAGGAGCGGCTGGACCGGCTGCGGGCCGAGGCGGACGGCTACGCCCGGCTGGCGGGCAGCGCCTCCCGCCAGCGGTTGGTGATCGGCAGCCGCCGGTCCCGGCCGAAGTTCTTCTGGCTGATCTTCGGCCCCGGCGGGTACTGCCGCCGCTTGTACTCGGCCGCGTCGACCAGCCGCACTACCCGCTCGACCAGCGCCGGGTCGTGGCCGGCCGCGATCAGCTCGGCCACCCCCATGTCCCGCTCCACGTAGTCGTCGAGCAGCGCGTCGAGCACCTCGTACGGCGGGAGCGAGTCGGTGTCGAGCTGCCCGGGCGCCAGCTCGGCGCTGGGCGGTTTGGTGATGGAGTTCTCCGGGATCGGGGGCGTGAGCCCCTGACGGGCCGCCTCGGCGTTGCGCCACCGGGACAGCTCCCAGACTCCGGTCTTGAGCACGTCCTTGATCGGGCCGAACCCGCCCGCCGAATCCCCGTACAGCGTCGAGTACCCGGTGGCCAGCTCGCTCTTGTTGCCCGTGGTCAGGACCAGGTGCCCGCCCGCGTTCGACAGCCCCATCAGGACCACGCCGCGCACCCGGGCCTGCAGGTTCTCCGCGGGCAGCCCGGTCTCGGGGAACCCGGCCGGGGTGAGCTCCGCGGCGAACGCGTCGACCGTCGAGGCGATCGGGATCGTCAGCGCGTGCACGCCCTGCCGCTTGACCAGGTCCTCGGCGTCGCTGACCGAGTGGTCGGTGGAGTACCGGCTGGGCATCAGCACCACGTGCACGTTGTCCGCGCCGATCGCGTCGGTCGCGATCGTCGCGGTCAGCGCCGAGTCGATGCCGCCGGACAGGGCCAGGATGGCCGAACGGAACCGGTTCTTGCGCACGTAGTCCCTGACCCCGAGCACCAGCGCGGCGTACACCTCGGCCGGATCCGACAGCCGCGGCCACAACGGCCCCTCGGTGATCGGCGGCTCCGGTTCCGGCTCCGGGCCGGAGCCAGCCGCCAGCGCCACCCGCTTGACCGTGATCACCGTGCCGTCTTCCGCGTCTACCGGCTCGTCGCCGGGCACCACGCCGCCCGGCGCGGCGGGCAGATCCAGGTCGGCCACCACCAGGGCCTCCTCGAACTGCGGCCCGCGGGCCAGCAGCGACCCGTCCGCGGCGACCAGGATCGAGTCGCCGTCGAAGACCAGTTCGTCCTGCCCGCCGACCAGGTTGGCGTAGGCCAGCGCGGCGCCCGCCTCGTGGGCCCGCCGCACGCACAGGTCCAGCCGCACGTCGTCCTTGCCCCGCTCGTAGGGCGAGGCGTTCGGCACCACGAGCAGGCCCGCGCCGGCCCGCGCGCAGACCGCGACCGGGCCGCCCTCCTGCCACAGGTCCTCGCAGATCGCGATGGCGATGTCGACGGCCTGCCCGTCCCCGGTCGGCAGCCGGAACACCGGCAGCGTGTTGCCGGGCACGAAATAGCGGAATTCGTCGAACACCCCGTAGTTCGGCAGGTGGTGCTTGGCCGAGGTGATGACCACGCGCCCGCCGTGCAGCAGCGCCGCCGCGTCCTGCGGCGCCCCGGCCGGCAGCCCGGTCCGCGTGGCCAGGTCGGCCCGCCGGTCCAGGTAGCCCGCCACCACGGCGATGTCGCCGAGCCCTTCGGCCCCGAGCCGCGCCGCCACCTGGTGCAGCGTCGCGATGGACGCCTCCACGAACGACGCCCGCAGCGCCAGGTCCTCGACCGGGTACCCGGTCAGCATCATCTCGGGGAACACCACGACCCGCACGCCGGCCGCGGCCGCCCGCCTGGTCCACTCCACGATCAGCTCAGCGTTACCGTCCAGGTCGCCTACCGTGGCATTGACCTGCGCCAGCGCGATCCTCAGCTTCGTCACGCTTCCAGATTAGGCCCGCAGGCCGGCTGACCCGCCGCGGCCGCCTCTCGCCGTCATGATTCGGCCGAACGGGCCGTGGTTTTCCGCCCCGGCCGCGGCTTGCGCCGTAACCCGCCGGAAACACGGGCCGGGCAGACTCACACCAGGACGGTCGACCCACGAGGAACGTCTAAGGTGATAGCCGTGGACAGGCAGGAAGAGTTCGTGCTGCGCACGCTGGAGGAGCGGGACATCAGGTTCGTCCGGCTCTGGTTCACCGATGTGCTCGGGACCCTGAAGTCGGTGGCAGTCGCCCCCGCCGAACTTGAGGGCGCGTTCGCGGACGGGATCGGCTTCGACGGTTCCGCGATCGAGGGCTTCGCCCGGGTCTACGAGGCGGACATGATCCTGCGCCCGGACCCGGCCACGTTCCAGCTGCTGCCGTGGCGCGGGGAGTACCCCGGCGTGGCCCGGATGTTCTGCGACATCCTGCTGCCCGACGGGTCGCCGTCCTACGCGGACCCGCGCTGGGTGCTCAAGCGGAACCTGGGCAAAGCCTCCGAGCTCGGCTTCACCTTCTACGCCCACCCGGAGATCGAGTTCTTCCTGCTGCGGGAGCGGCCCGAGCCCGGCGCCAAGCCGCGGCCGATCGATACCGGCGGCTACTACGACCACACCCCGCACAGCATCGCGCACGACTTCCGCCGGACCGCGATCACCATGCTGGAGTCCATGGGCATCTCGGTGGAGTACAGCCACCACGAGGGCGCGCCCGGCCAGCAGGAGATCGACCTGCGCTACGCCGACGCGCTGACCACCGCGGACAACATCATGTCGTTCCGGCTGGTCATGAAGGAGGTCGCGATCGAGCAGGGCGTGTACGCCACGTTCATGCCCAAGCCGTTCACCGACCATCCCGGCTCCGGCATGCACACCCACGTGTCGCTGTTCGAGGGGGACAAGAACGCGTTCTACGAGGCGGGTTCGGAGTTCCAGCTGTCCAAGACGGGCCGTGCCTTCATCGCCGGCCTGCTCCGGCACGCCTCGGAGATCACCGCGGTCTGCAACCAGTGGGTGAACTCCTACAAGCGGCTGTGGGGCGCCGAGGAGCGCACCGCGGGCGCGGGCGGGGAAGCCCCGGCCTACGTGTGCTGGGGCCACAACAACCGGTCTGCCCTGGTCCGGGTGCCGATGTACAAGCCGCACAAGGGGAACTCGACCCGGGTGGAGTTCCGCTCCGTGGACGCCGCCTGCAACCCGTACCTGGCCTTCGCCGTGATCCTGGCCGCGGGCCTGAAGGGCATCGAGCAGGATTACGAACTGCCGCCGGGCGCCGAAGACGACGTGTGGGCTCTGACCTCCGCCGAGCGCCGCGCCCTTGGCATCCGCCCGCTGCCGCAGGACCTGGACCAGGCCATCCGGGTCATGCAGGACAGCGAACTGGTCGCCGAGACGCTCGGCGAGCACGTCTTCGACTTCTTCCTGCGCAACAAGCGCGAGGAGTGGCAGGAGTACCGCCGCCAGGTCACCGAGTACGAGCTCGGCCGCTACCTCCCGATGCTCTGAGCCCCACCACACGCGCTGTAGCGGCCAGCCCACGTCGCGCTCCGGTTCGCCGCAGGCGTATCCGCGGCCAGGCCCGCTGCGGCGCGGAGTAACGTATGGGCATGCAACGCGGCGACGGTCACGTTCCCCCCGAGGCCTGGCAGTCCTCCTCTTTCGCTGACTTCCTGTCCGGGTACGCCCCTGACCTGCTTCCGGACCGATCGGTTCCCCGTCGCGGTATCGCGCGCGAGCTGCCGCACGGGACGACCATCGTCGCGGCCGTTCACGAGCGCGGCGTGGTCCTCGCGGGCGACCGGCGTGCCACCGCGGGAAACATGATCTCCAAGCGGGATGTGGACAAGGTCTTCCGCAGCGATGAGTTCTCCGCGGTGGCTATCGCGGGCACGCTGGGCCTGGGACTCGAGTTCGTCCGCCTGTTCCAGGTGGAGCTGGAGCATTACGAGAAGATCGAGGGCCGGCCGCTGTCCTTGCTGGGCAAGGCCCAGCGGCTCGCCGCACTGGTCAGGGGCAACCTGGGCGCCGCCATGCAGGGCCTGGTCGTCGTCCCGCTGTTCGTCGGATATGACCCGGACAGCCAGACCGGGCGCATCTTCAGCTACGACCCGACCGGCGGTCCTTCCGAGGAGCGCGGGTTCCACACGATCGGGTCCGGATCAGTCTTCGCCAGGGGAGCGCTCAAGAAGCTCTACACCGAGAACATGCCGGCCGAAGAGGCCGTCTTGTGCTGCGTGCAGGCCCTGTACGACGCGGCCGACGACGACTCGGCGACCGGCGGCCCCGATGCGGCCCGGCGCATCTACCCGGTCGCGGCCACGGTCACGGACGAGGGGTTCCGCCGGGTGCCCGAGGCCCAGATGGCAGCCATCGCGCGGCAGGTGACCGACGGCCGGCTGAGGTCCCCCGACGGCCCGGTGGCCCCGCTGCGTGGCTGAGGCGCAGGAGCGGGGGTTCCTTACCCGGAGAACCAGCGGGCGGGAGCCGGGCTCGTGTTGTGGTAGATGTGCTTCTTCTCGGTGTATTCGTCCAGGCCGGACGGGCCGAGTTCACGGCCGATGCCCGACTTGCCGAACCCGCCCCACTCCGCCTGCGGCAGGTAAGGGTGGTAGTCGTTGATCCACACCGTGCCGTGCCGCAGCGCGCCCGCCACCCGCTCGGCCCGGCCCGAGTCCGACGTCCAGACCGCGCCCGCCAGCCCGTACGCGGTGTCGTTGCCCAGCCGGACGGCCTGCTCCTCGGTGCTGAACCGCTCGACCGTCACCACCGGCCCGAACACCTCGTCCTGCACCACCGCCATCTCCCGGTGACAGCCGGCGAAGACCGTCGGCCGCAGGAAGAACCCGCGGGCCAGCTCCGGTGACGACGGCCGCTCGCCGCCCGCCAGCAGCGACGCGCCCTCGGACAGCCCCAGGGCGATGTACCGCTCCACCTTGGCCCGGTGCGCCGCGGAGATCAGCGGCCCGCATTCGGTGTCCGGGTCCAGGCCGCTGCCCAGCCGGATCCGGTCGGCCCGCGCGGCCAGCTCGGCCACGAAGCTGTCGTGCAGGCTGTCCTGCACGATCAGCCGGGCGCCGGCCGAGCAGACCTGCCCGGAGTGCAGGAACGCGGCGGTCAGCGCGTTGTCGACCACGGTGTCGAAGTCGGTGTCGGCGAAGACGATGTTCGGGTTCTTCCCGCCCAGCTCGAGCGCGACCCGGCGCACCCCCTGCGCCGCCGCGGCCATGATCTTCTCGCCGGTGCCCAGCCCGCCGGTGAACGAGATCAGGTCCACCCCCGGGTGGGCGACCAGCGCCTGGCCGGCCGTCCCGCCCGCTCCGAGCAGCAGGTTCACCACCCCCGGCGGGGCGCCGGCCTCTTCGAACAGCCCGGCCAGCGCCACCGTGGACAGCGGGGTGAGCTCGCTCGGCTTGATCACGGTCGTGTTGCCTGCGGCCAGCGCGGGCGCGAGCTTCCACGAGATCTGCAGCAGCGGGTAGTTCCAGGGCGCGATGAGCGCGCACACGCCGACCGGCTCGTGCGTGATCCGGCTGACCACGCCGGGGCGGCCCGGGTCGACCACGCGGCCCGCGTCCGCGCCGGCCATCCCCGCGTAGTACCGGAACACCGCGGTCGTGTCGTCCACGTCGGCCCGGGCCTCGTTCAGCGTCTTGCCGGTGTCCAGGCTCTCGGTGTGGGCCAGCTGCTCGCGGTCCCGCTGCAGCATCTCGGCCATCCGGCCGAGCAGCGACGTCCGCTCGGTGACCGTCGACCGGCGCCACGGGCCCGCGTCGAACGCCTCGCGGGCCGCCGCGACGGCCGCGTCGACGTCGGCGGCCGACGCCTCGGCCAGGGTCTCCAGCGGGGTGGCGTCGAACGGGTTGATGGTCTGCGACGTGCCCTCGTCCGCGGCCGCCACCCACTTGCCCGCGATATACAGAAGTTTCATGGTCCTCCCTAACCGCCGGGCTGGTCGTCGCCACTATAGACGCGGTGGAGGCGGTCATGACGGCCCGCCGCGGATCGGTTAGTTTGCTGGGATGAGCGGTTCGCGGACCACACTGGCCGGGCGGCTGGCCCGGATGGGTTTCGCGGACGCCGCCCGGGCCGAGCGGCTGCTGCTCACCGACCTCGGCGGCACCGAGCTTGACGGAGATGGCCACGGCCCCGGGGACGGGCCGAAGGCCGACCCGGTGGTGGCCGCGCTGGCCGCCGCGGCCGATCCCGACCTGGCCCTGGCCGGGCTGGCCCGGCTGTACGGCGCCGCGCGGGACACCGCTGCCCTGCGCCAGGCGCTGCGGGACGAGCCGGACTTCCGTGACCGGCTGACGGCAGTACTCGGAGTGAGCGCGGGCCTGGCCGATCACCTGGCCCGGCATCCCGAGGACGCCCAGCTGCTGCGCGGGCCGGTCCGCCGCCCCGGCCCGGCCGAACTGCGCGAGCAGATGCTGCAGGCGGTCGGCGCCAACCCCCGCCTGTCCGAGCCGGTGGCCGGCCAGGCAGCCCGTGAACCGGCGCGTGAACCGGCGCGTCAACCGGCTAAGGCAGCGGGCCCGGCCGAGCCGGTGGCCTCGCTGGCCGCCGCGTACCGGAGCCGGCTGCTGCACCTGGCGGCCCGGGACATGACCGCGGTGGCGACCGTGGACGAGGTAGTCGAGGAACTGGCCGACATCGCCGCCGCGGTCCTCGAGGCGGCGCTGGCCGTGGCCCGGTCCGAGCTGCCCGCCGGGTCGGCGCCGTGCCGCCTGGCCGTAGTGGCCATGGGCAAGTGCGGCGCCAGCGAGCTGAATTACGCCAGCGACGTAGACGTCATCTTCGTCGCCGAACCGGCCGGGAATGGGCAGCGCGACGGGGACGAGACCGTGGCCCTGGCCACCGCCAGCCGCCTGGCCGCCGGGGTGATCGGCGTCTGCGCCCGGTCCACCCCCGAGGGCAGCATCTTCCCCGTCGACCCGAACCTCCGCCCGGAAGGCCGTCAGGGGCCGCTGGTGCGCACCCTGGCCAGCCACCGCGCCTACTACGAGCGCTGGGCCAAGACCTGGGAATTCCAGGCCCTGCTGAAGGCGCGGCCGGTGGCCGGCGACATGGCCCTGGGCCAGGCCTACGCCGACACCTTCGCCCCGCTGGTCTGGCAGGCAGCCCGCCGCGAGCACTTCGTCGAGGACACCCAGGCCATGCGCCGCCGGGTGGAGCAGTCGCTGCCGGCCCGGCGGGCCGGGCGCGAGCTGAAGCTCGGCCCCGGCGGCCTGCGCGACATCGAGTTCGCCGTCCAGCTCCTGCAGCTGGTGCACGGCCGCACCGACGAGACGCTCCGCGTGCCCGCGACCCTGCCCGCGCTGGCGGCGCTGGCCGACGGCGGCTACGTCGGCCGCGACGACGCGGATGACCTGGCCGCCGCCTACCGGTTCCTGCGCCGCACCGAGCACCTGCTGCAGCTGCACCGGCTGAGCCGCACCCACACCCTGCCCGAGGATCCCGCCGTACTTCGCCGGCTGGGCCGGGCGATGCGGTCATTTAACCTGCCGAACGGGACGTGGTCTCAGCCTTCCGTCACCGCCAGCCGGTCCGATCCGGCGGTCGAGTTCGACGAGATGTGGCGCCGCCACGCTCGCCAGGCCCGGCGGCTGCACGAGAAGCTGTTCTACCGGCCGCTGCTCGACGCCGTGGCCCGGCTGCCGTCGGAGGCGGCCCGGCTGACCCCGGCCGAGGCCCGGGCCCGGCTCGAGGCCCTCGGTTACGCCGACCCGGCGGGCGCGCTGCGGCACATCGACGCGCTGACCTCCGGCGTATCGCGGCGGGCGGCCATCCAGCGCACGCTGCTGCCGGTGCTGCTCGGCTGGTTCGCCGACGCCGCCGAGCCGGACGCGGGCCTGCTGGCGTTCCGTCAGGTCAGCGAGGCGCTGGGGGAGACCCCGTGGTACCTGAAGCTGCTGCGGGACGAGACCAAGGCGGCCGAGCGGATGGCGCACCTGCTCGCCTCCAGCCGGTACGCGACCGGCCTGCTGCTGCGGGCACCAGAAGCGGTCGCGATGTTCGGCGACGACGCCGAGCTCGTCCCGCGCAGCCTGGCGGCGCTGCGCTCGGAGATGATGGCGGCCGCGCAGCGGTACGCCGACGACGCCGAGGCCGCGGTGACCACGGTCCGTTCGGTCCGCCGCCGTGAGCTGCTCCGGATCGCGGCCGCCGACGCGCTCGGCGTCACCGGGGACCTGGCCGTGACGGGCGAGGCACTGACCAGCGTGACCCGGGCCACGGTCGAGGCGGCGCTGGCGATAGCGATGCGGAAGGTCGCCGCCGAGCTGCGCCGGCCGCTGCCGACCAGGTTCGCCGTGATCGCCATGGGCCGGTTCGGCGGCCACGAATGCGGCTACGGCAGCGACGCGGACGTGGTGTTCGTGCACGACCCGGTGCCCGGCCAGCCAGAGCGGGACGCCTCGGATGCCGCGCACGCGGTGGCGGCCGAGCTGCGGCGGCTGCTCGCGCTGCCGGTGCCCGATCCGGCCCTGGTCGTGGACGCCGACCTGCGGCCCGACGGCAGGCAGGGTCCGCTGGTCCGCACGCTGGCCGCGTACCGGACCTACTACCGGCACCGGTCCGCGCCGTGGGAGGCGCAGGCCCTGCTGCGCGCCGAGGCCGCCGCCGGGGACGCGGAGCTCGGCGCCAGCTTCACCCGGATGATCGCCGAGTTCCGCTACCCCCTGGACGGCATCGACCTGACCGCCGTGCGCGAGATCCGCCGGATCAAGGCCCGGGTCGAGGCCGAGCGGATCCCGCGCGGTGCGGACCGGGCGCTGCACGTCAAGCTCGGCCCGGGCGGCCTGTCCGACGTCGAGTGGACGGTCCAGCTGCTCCAGCTGCAGCACGCCCACGCGGTGCCCCGGTTGCGGACCACCCGGACCGGCGAGGCGATGGCGGCGGCGGTCCAGGACGGCCTGCTGTCCGCCGACGACGCGGCGGCGCTGATGGCCGCCTGGCAGCTGGCCGCGCGGATCAGGAATGCGGTCGTGCTGGTCCGCGGCCGCCCGGCCGACACGCTGCCGGCCAAGCACGGCGAGCTGACCGCGGTGGCCCGGCTGCTCGGCTACCCGCCCGGCGACGCGGCCCAGGCCCTCGAGCAGGACTACCGCCGCGCCGCGCGCCGGGCCCGCACGGTGATGGAGCCCCTGTTTTATGGCTGAGTCCTATCTACTGCTGGGGCAGGTAGCCGTTGGCCCGCAGCAGGCGCAGCGCGTCCACGGTGAGGTAGCCGCGCCATTCGCGTTCCGCAGCGGGCGACCAGGCCAGCCAGTTGAACGTCCAGCCGCCGTCATCACGCTGCGCCCGGGCGAAATGATCCAGGTGCGACTTGATCGTTACGTCGTCGAACAGGCTGCGGGCTAGCGAATCCGGCTCGGGTGCGAAGTCCAGCGGTGAGTGCACCTCGCCGGGCGCCTCGGGGTCCAGGGCCACCAGGCCCCGCTCGATGATCAGCGGCCCGACCCGGT
The DNA here is from genome assembly GCA_963767565.1 of uncultured Actinomycetes bacterium. Taxonomy (GTDB): domain Bacteria; phylum Actinomycetota; class Actinomycetes; order Streptosporangiales; family Streptosporangiaceae; genus Palsa-504. The sequence continues at coordinate 37,390 of CAVYEG010000006.1, forward strand.
CGAACATCTCGCCGGCCCGGTCCCGGTCCGGCACGTACTGCAGGAACCTGAGCACGCCGAACATGTCATAGGCGCCGGGTTCGCCCAGGGACCCGATCCGGTGCCACATCGCCTTGGTGGCCCGCTCCAGCCACGGATGGCTGAAGTGCCGGGCATGCAGCGTGCCCGCGATCAGGCCGGTGGCAATGAGCGAGGCCGGGTGGCCCGCCTCGGGCACCAGCCACGGCGCGTGCGGCCAGTTGCCGAGCGCATCGGGGTCCGCCTCGACGAAGGCCGCGCCGCCCTCGGCGGGCTCGACCGTCACCAGCCAGTCGCAGGCCCCGCGGACCAGCGACTCGTCCCATGCGTCAGCCTCGTGCAGGATGCGCAGGGCCATCTCGACCGCGATGGTCTGGCTGCCCGGGGCCCGGCAGTCAGGTTCGAGCGCATGCCCGAACCCGCCGTCGCCGTTGCGGTACGCGGCCACCGCGTCCCGCGCCGGCCCCGCCGGGCCGCCGCCGAACAGCCGGGCGAACCTGCGCCGGTCGATCACCCTTGCGTTCGCGGCCAGGAACCCGGCCGCGGCATCGAAGTCAGGAGCGTTCATCGGTCCATCACAGCACGCGGGCCCCGGCCCCGTATTGAACGAAACGGCCGTCGTCGTGGCATGCTGGCAGTGTGGAGATGCTGGCCAGCGCGGCGGCCGTCCCGCCGGATCCGTGGCCCGGCCCGGTGCGGGCCTGGCCGTCCGGGTACGCGGAATGGCCAGCCCCGGCCGCCCTGCGGCCTGCCATCGCCTGCCTGTGGGCACAGGTCACGCCGGACGACGGCGGTAACCGGGCGGCCCTGGTGCTGCCCGATGCCTGCAGTGACCTGATCTGGGAGCAGGGGCACGGCGCGTTCGTGGCCGGCCCGGATACCGGCCCGGTCCGGCACCTGATGGAAGCGGGCACGGTTGTCTTCGGCGTCCGTTTCCGGCCCGCGGCCGGCGGCCCGGCGCTCGGCGTCCCGCTCAGCGAGCTCCGCGACCAGCGGGTCGACCTGGCCGATCTGCGCCGGCCTGACGCGAGGCGGCTGCCGGGCACGCTGGACCCCGATACCGCCGCGATCCGCCTGCTGGAGCTGGCGGGTGCCCTGGTCGCCGAGGGCGGCCCCGACCCGGCCGCGACCCGGGCCGCAGTCTTGCTGGCCGATCCGCGGGCGCTGGCCGAAGACGTCGCCGTGGACGTCGGGCTGAGCCTGCGGCAGCTGCGGCGGCGCTGCCACGCGGTCGTCGGGTACGGCCCCAAGACCCTGCAGCGGGTGCTCAGGTTCCGCCGGTTCCTCACCCGGGTCGACGCCGGCCTGCCGGCCGGCCAGGAAGCGCACGATCTGGCCGCCCTCGCCGCGCAGGCCGGCTACGCCGACCAGGCCCACCTGACCCGGGAATGCCGTGCGCTGGCGGGTCTCACGCCCGGTGCACTGGCCGGGCAGCGTGGGTCAGCGGCTCGCCTGCCATGAGCGGATCGCCGGCACGATCACCGGGCCTGCCGCGGTTAGCGCCGCGATCAGGCCCAGATAGGCCCCGATCTCCCAGCTGAGTCCGGACGGTTTGGCCAGGAATCCGATGAGTACCAGGAGAAGCTGCAAGCCGGTGCCGATGAGCAGCAGCGGCGCATGGGCGATGGGCAGGTTCACCGGGAACTTGTCCCAGCCGGATCGCATGACTAGGTACGCCATCATCAGCAAGGTCAGGATCACCACGATGACCAGGTACCCGTGGGTCGACGTCCCGCTGACGCTGAAGGCACCGTCGAAGCCGCTGAACCCGAACCAGGGCAGGAACAGCGAGATGAGAAGAACCAGGCTGGCGCCCCCTACCGTCTGGTCCACCCGGCTGAGACGCCGCAGGTCCAGGCTGAACGGCTGGGCCGGAGCGCGGCCGTCCCAGCTGAACGGCTGGCCCGGGGGACGGGCGGAATTAGCCGGGTCCGCCGGGTCGGAGGGGCCGTGGTGGTTGGACGGGGCGCCGGGGGAGTAGCCCCCGGCCGGATACGGGCCGGGTGCAGCGTCGGGGGAGTAGGTCTCGCCGGGGGCACCTGGAGGATACTGCCCGGGCTGGGAACCGCGACCATACGGATCTGCCGGAGGGCCGCCTGGGTAGTAGCCGTCTGCGGCGCCGGGCCCGCCCGGGACCGGATGAGCCATGATGGTCGATTGCTGGGGAGAGCCTGGCCCGGCCGGCCCGGCGGCGGGGCGGGCGAGCGAGGTGCCGCAATTGGCACAGAACAGCGAGCCGTGGTCATTGGCGGCCTGGCACTGAGTGCAGATCATCTGTTTGCCTTTCTAAGCTGACTCAGGGAATCACGGTAAACCCACGCCGATAGCGCAGATTATCCTGACGAGGCGGGCGTATAGTACGTGACATTGTCATATTGGTCGGTTGCTGTACAAGTATTCACCGCGACGCAGCTGATGGCCTCGAAGTTATTGTTACCGTCGATCTTGGCCGCCTTTGACCAGGATCCTTGCCGGTAGACCAGGGCGCCGCCGCTGTTGTCAACCGCGACGCAGTAACCCACGGCAGGACAGGAAATACCAGTCGCGGTTGTCGGGGTCGACCCGACCGACCAGTGGCCGTTTGTCATGATGGCGGCATTTCCCTCCTCGTCTATGGCTCCGCAGAAAGTGTCGTTATAGCACGAGACCTGGGTGAACTCATCGCCGTTGTCAACGTTGTCTGACGAATCCCATGAGCTCCCGTCATAGGTATAGACGTTGCCTGACTGGTCGACAGCCGCACAGAAGCTGACGCTGGGGCAAGATACGGAGGCCAGGTGGTCCTGATTGGGGTCCACGGTGACCCGTGACCATGAGGTCGCTGATCCGGTGAACGTGAACCCGTCGCCTTGGTTGTCGACGGCCATGCAGAAGGCCGAGGTCGGACACGAGACACTCGTGAGTTGGTTGCCGGAGTCGATGCTCACCGGATCACTCCAGGTGCCGCTGCTGAAGAGGACCACATCGCCGGAACCGTCCACGGCGGCGCAGAATTGCGCCGAGGCGCAGGAGATCGACGTGAAGTTCGCCGAGGCTTCCGTGGTCACGGTCTGCCAGGAGTTCACCGCCGTGGCGGCGAGTATGTCACCGTCGCTGTCCGCCGCGAAGCACTCGCTGGCCGTCACGCAGGACACCGAGTTGATCACTGCCTCGTCGTTCTGGTACGCCTGCTGGTCGATGGGCTTGGGCAGGCTCCATCCGGCCGGGCCCACCGACAGGGACGGGCTGGGGCTGGGCGTCGGCGGGCCGGTGGACGGCACGGGCGCGGATGGCGGCGGGGTCGTCTGCGGCGGGGGTGCGGAGGCCGTCACCGGCGGCGCGTGGTGGTGCAGCAGGATCAGCGCGGCCGCGATGCCGCCGCCTGCGATGAGTACCACTCCGAGGGCGATGGCAATGATCAGGCCGGGTCGTGACCGCCGATGTGGTTCCGGCGGGCCGGAGTCGGTGTCGGCCGCCGGCCCGCCCCGATGGCGGCCGCCGCCGACGGGAGGCGTATCGGTCACCGGAAGCTGGATGGTGGCCGAGGCGTGATCCGGGCCACCGGCCGCGGGCGGCGCGGCGAAGGCCGCCGCCCACGCTCGGTCATCAGGAACGGGATCCGGGCGCGCCGCGGGAGATGCTGGCCGCGGCCCGGCCGCGGTCCAGGGTGGTGATGACACCGGCCTGGCGGCGGGAGGTGACATCACCAGCGGCGTCACGTCCGAAGCCGCTGGCGCGGCAACCGGCCCGCCGCATTGGGGGCAGAAGCGGGCACCGGTCTTGCTCGGGTGACCCTGGCCGCAGCGGGGACGGACGTCCTCGCCGCACACTCCGCAGTATGCGGTTCCCTCGGGCAGGTAATGCCCGTTGGCGCAGGTCGGCACTGCTCGCCCTCCCGGTAGCACGTCAGGCGCGGCGATTGCCGCACCTGGAACAGAACATGTCGGCCGGACCAAGCGGGTACGCGCAGGCGGCGCAGGCCGGACGCGGCCTGGGCGCATGCTGGGGCCCGCTGGCTTCCGGCCGGATGGGCTGGATGGCGGTGCCGCACTTGGTGCAGAACTTGTCGCTCGGCACGCCGCCATTGCCGCACGCGGGGCAGGTCCAGCCGGTACGCAGGAACCGGGCCAGTCGTGAGCCTGGTCCCTGGGATTCGTACGGCACCGGCTCGGGCCTGGGCGGCGCGGGCTGCCGCTGCGGGTGGCTCGCGTCATAACGCCGCCGGCTTTCCGGCCCGGACAGCAGGTCGCGCTTGATGGCCCGGACGGCCTCGCGGAGCGATTGCGAGCGCTCTGGTGCGGTGACCGCCAGGGCGCTGGCCTGACGGCTCAGGCGCTCGACGGCACTCTGGATCTCATCTTCCCGCGCCGCCGGGGAAAGCCGCAGGAATGCGTACCAGTTGTTGCTCTCCGCCAGTTCCATGGAATCTGTCACCCGTGCCTCGTGCTAATCGATCAGGACGGTCCTGGCCGCCTGATCGGCCGTGCTGTCGCCTTCTTCGGTCATGTAGTTATGCACGATCGTGGTGCTGGCCTCCGCTCCCGTGATTACGTCGGCCGCCGACACCTGCAGGATCCCGTCCCGGTTCAGGCTCATCGTGACATTGACCGGCTGGTGCGGGGGACGTCCCGGCGGCAGCCCGTCGATGACCACCGTGCCCACCCGGCGGCACAGGTCGGGATCGCGCGACTCGCCCTCCAGCACCGGGATCACGATCCTGGTCTCTCCTGGCCGCATGGTGAAGAAGGTTCGTTCTGCCGCGAACGGCAGGGCGGTATTCCGCGGCAGCAGCGGCGCCATGACCGGTCGCTGCCCCGCTGCGGCCTCGAACGCGCTGACTCCGAGGCTGTGAGCGGCCACGTCGGTCACGGAAAGCTGCTCCAGGTAGTCGCGGGCCTCGGCCTCCATCATCACGGCACCGCCCCGCTCGAGCTGGCGCTGCGCCGCGAACAGCGCGGCTCCGAGCGCCACCGCCTCGTCGGGCCGGACCGAGGTGTTGGGAGCCGTGCCGAAAATGTCCATTATCCTGGCCCGCACGGACGGCATCCGGGTTGACCCGCCTACGGCGAGCACCACCGATATGTCCCTCGGCGTGACCCCGGCCGCAGCCACCACGTCGAGCATCTTCTCTGTCATCTCGTCCAGCAGGATCCTGCTCCGGGCGAGAAACTCCTCCCGTCGCACCTCGACGCGCAGCGTCAGGCCGCCGGCTTGCAGCGCGGCAGTCGTGCGGTCGCGGGCAGTAAGGTCGTGCTTCGCCCGGCTCGCCCGCATGAGCCAGTCCTGCGAGACCTGGGTGCACTCCTCCAGGGACAGCGCATCCGGGTCGTTGATGTCGAGGCCGTGCGCGGCCTCGAACTGCCCCACGAAGTAGTCGAACAAGACCTTGTCGAAGTTCGCTCCGCCTAGGTAGGCATCTCCGCCGGTAGCCCTGACGGTCAGGGCGCTCCCGTCGTACTCCATCACCGTCACGTCGAACGTCCCGCCGCCGAGATCGACGACGACGCCGGTGGCGCCGGACGGCCGCTGGTCATAACCGAAGGCAAGCGCGGCCGCCGTCGGCTCGGACTGCAGGCCGAGCACGTCCAGGCCGGCCAGCTCACCCGCCCTGAGGGTAGCGGCCCGCATGGGGTCGTTGAAGTAGGCGGGCACGGTAATGGCGGCCTGCATGACCGGCCCGGCCAGCAGCTGCGCATCCTGGGCCAGTTTGCGCAGGATCAGGGCGGAGATGTGCTCCGGCCGGTACGAGACACCGCGGTAGTCGAAGGTCCACCCGGAGCCGATATGCCTCTTCACGAGCTGGACGACGGACTCGGGCTCGGTCGCCAGGGATTCGCGGGCCACAGCCCCGACGACCACCTGCCCGCCGTCGAAGAGCACCACCGAGGGGGTGGTCGGCGACCCTTCCGCATTGGGCAGCACGACCGGGAGCCCGGCGTCGTTGACCTGGGCCACCACCGAGAACGTGGTGCCCAGGTCGATGCCGAGCGCGGACAGCTCAGACATGGGCGGCCCCGGGCGGGAAACCTGGCGTCGCCGGGCCTGCTGGCCGGTCCGCCGGGTCCGGCCCGACACTCCAGCTGCGTCCTTGGCGGAACAGCAGCCAGATGGTGCCAGCCAGGCCGCAGGCGGCCAGGATCACCAGCATCAGCCAGCACGAGGCGAGTCCCAGGACGGAATGGGGATACAGGCCGGAGGTCTGGTTCAGGCTCGCCGCTGACAGGCCCGCGATGCCGCCGAGCGCCGAGACCGACCAGCGCGCCGGCATGATCCACGACACGAAGGTGATGGCGCCGAGCCGGAACAGCACCCCGCACAGCACCAGCTGGGTGATGAGCAGGTACGGGACGACGCTCATGGCCCGGTCCGCGCTGGCTGAGGCCGCGGAAACGAGCAAGCCGAGTGCTATCCCGCTCAGGATGGCGAGCCAGAGCGTCACGAACACGGTGACGAAGGGGTTCCCCGGGGCCCCTCCCGTCGGCAGCCCGAGGGTCCAGTCGGCCGCCACCGTGAGGGACAACGCCTGGACGGCGGCCAGGACACCAAGCACCGCCACCTTCGAGGCCAGGTACGCCGGCATGTCTCCGCCGGCCAGGAACTCGCGGTGCCAGATCGTCCGCTCCTTGACCAGTTCCCGCACCGCGCCGATCATGCCGAACCAGACCGCGGCGCAGCCGAAGACCAGCATCGGCGCATTACCTTCGGTCGCCCAGCTGAAGGGCTTGGGCACCGCGAGGGCGGTAAGCAGCGCCACGGCCACTCCCTGCAGCAAACTGAACGCCAGGGCGGGCCGGTCCCGCGCGATCAGCCGCACGTAGCGGCCGGCGAAGATGCGGGCCTGGTCGGTCAGGGCACGGCGCCAGGCCGGCGATCCGACTGGCGGGCGGGTGCCGCCCAGCCCGCCCTGCCGCCCGGCGGCCTGGACCGGCGCGGAGGCGGGGGGCGCCCGGCGCGCGGGTTCATCCCCGGCGCGGGACCGGGCCTCGAGCACCCGGCGGGCCGCCTGACTGGCCGCCTCCGGCGACTCGACCAGCGAGAAAACATCCCCCAGGGCCTGCACTCCGAACCAGGCCAGCGCCGCCGTGGGCGCGTCGGCATAGATAACATGGCCGCCCGGGCCGACCAGCACCAGCGTGTCGCATACATCCACTTGCGCGATGGCATGGGTGGTCAAGACCACGGTGCGGCCCTGGTCCGCGAGCAGCCTCAGCATGAGCATCATTCGCTTGTCCAGCCCCGGGTCGAGCCCCGAGGTGGGCTCGTCGAGGAACAGGATCTGCGGCTCGTTCAGCAGCTCGCACGCGATCGAGACGCGTTTGCGCTGTCCGCCGCTGAGCGTCTTCACCAGCTGGTTCCGCTGGTCGAGCAGTCCCATCGTGGTCAGGACATGCTCGATGCGCGCGTCCCTGGTGGCCGACGCCGATCCCCGTCCCAGCCGCAGCAGGGCCTGGTAACCCAGGGCCTCGCTCACGGTGAGGTCGCCGTGGACGATATCTTCCTGCGGCACGTAGCCCATCAGCGCGGCGTAGGCCTGGCGGCACTGGGTCAGGTCCACGCCGTTGTAGGTCACGCTGCCCGCGGCCGCGGGCAGCTGCCCGGACAGCAGGCGCATCAGCGTCGTCTTGCCCGCCCCGCTCGGCCCGGCCACCGCCGTCATACTGGCCGGGGCGAGCCGCAGCGAGACGTGGTCGAGCAGCGTGCGGCCACGACCGCTGCTCCTGGTGCCCGGCGCGTCCACCCGCGCGGCATGGACCCGGACACCCACGCCAGCGACCTGCTCCAGTGGCTCAAGCATGGCCGCGCCGATGCGCGCGCTGTACGGGCCGACCTGGAGGACGTCGCCCACGCTGGCCTGCTCTCGGCCGCGCAGGCGGTGGCCGTTGAGGTAAGTCCCCGCGGCCGTGCCCCGGTCTTCCAGCCACAACGCTCCCGAGGAGTCCCGGCGCACCGCGAGGTGCCGTGCCTGGATGAGGGGGTGGTCCAATCGCACGCTGCACTTGGGGGCGCTACCGATCAGGTAAGACTGATCCGGCCCCGGCAGGGCGGCGCGCAGCGCGCCTTCCCTGGACGCATTCCTGTTGTCGGCCGGCATCCTGACCGTGACGAAGTTGCCGACCCGGTCGGTCAAGCGCAACACGTCACCGTACGTCACGCGCGCACGCTGGACGGCGTTCCCTTGCAGCAGCACCTGGCCGCCCGGCGCCAGCGACTCGACCATCCAGGCGCCGTCGCGCGGAATGATGCGAGCATGGCAGGGCGCCAGGAACGCGGCCGGGATGACCAGATCGGCCTGGGCGGTCGACCCGATCGTGGCGCCGTCGGGCGGCAGGGTGAGCAGTCGCCGGTCCCGGCCCCAGATCAGCTCGATCTCCACCGCGGGCATCGGCTCCGGCCCGGGGACCTCGGTGAACCGGGGCCGCGCGGCCGGAGGGGACTGCCGCGCCACCGGAGCGGCCGGGGCGAGCGGTGGGCTTGGGACATACGGGGGACGCTGCGGGAACGGCAGGCTCGACGTCGGCGGCGCGACGGCCTCCCGGGCGGGAAGAGTGCCCTGGTGGCCACTGGCCGGCGCGGACCAGGCGGTCCGCGGGTCCTGGGTCGCCGCCGCCTGACCGCGCTCGGCTCCCGGTGCCGGCGCGTTGCCTGGCCTTACCGGAGCAACCGCGCGCTGACAGGAGAAACACACGCGATCACGCTGGCCAAGCGGCGCACCGCAGTGCTCACAGCGTCGGCCATCGCTCACATCGACCCCCCACGGTCCGCGCATGCCATCGGCGTCGGCAGGCGCCCCCCGATGTCGGCAGCCGGTCTGGTTAAGTCCGGTCCCTGTTGGTTGGGGACGCGGGCGATCCCGCCGACTACGGTGGCTGCTAATAGTAGACGTCGAAGTGCCCCATTTGTAGTACGGGCAGGCCCAACTGCTTGTAGTACGGGCAGGCCCAACTGCTTGTAGTGCGGGCAGGCCCAACTGCTTGTAGTGCGGGCAGGCCCAACTGCCGGAAATGATCATGGTCGCGGTCAGCGCCGCGGCCGGTCGTATGCAATATGCAGGATCAATTCGCTCCGGCTGCCGCCGCAAGTGAAGATTCTGGCCCCCGATGTCAACCGACATCCGGGCACGGGCGTCGAAGTAGCAGTTGTCCCGAGCTATACCCTGGGGCGTTGGGGGGAGACGCAATGGCCCTGACGGATAGTCCTGCTCTGCCCGCTGCCGCCGGCGAGACCGGAGAACGGCGGTGAGCTTCAATGTCCTGGCCATCCGTTCCGGCCTGGATACCGAAGACGATACGCTCCACCCGATCCTGAGTGACGCCTCGCAGCCCGAGCTTATCGCCCTTGATGCCTATGACGGGACGAATGTGGTGCAGGCCGTGGCCACAGCCGTGCGCGTAATGCAAGTCGGCGATCGCGGCCTCAGGACCCTGGTAAGCTCCGGGATGTCAAGATCGACATCTACATTACGGACGGCAGGCTCGCGCTCGCGTGCGAAAAGTACGACAAGGGCGGCGGCTGGGTCGGCTTCGGAGCCGGCGCCGTGATTGCGATCACGGCCAATGCCGTCAGCAAGGCGCGCGCCGCGAGCAGGAGCCGGGGCAAGGTCCTCGTCGGTCATATCCGTTATCCCTGGCTCAAGGCAGTAGGTGCCTCTTCTAAAACCGGATTTGCTTCGGCAGAAGCCATCCGGCTCGAGTACACGGAGCGAATCTCCGGCGCATCAGTGCGCAAGGTGCTAGAGCTTGCGCTGCCCAAGAATATCGACGCCACGCTGGTCGCCGAGGAGATCGCCCGGCGGGCAGCGACCTTCCGGCTGGCCCATTACCCCGACCTGAAGCCGGATGCGCAAGGGAGATTCGCCAGCCTGAGCCAGGGTCCGCCCAAGCTGCAGCCGGAGCCAAAGAAGTTCGCCTTCTGCCACATGCCGACGTACTTCTACGTCAACAAGCAGACTGCGTTCCCGCCGCGGCCTGAGGCTCCGGCCAGGCATGGTCACCGTCAGGTCATCACCCAGGTAGCCGCTCATGCCGGGCCTGCCGCACCCGGACCGCAGGTCCGGTTGGCTCCGCCGATCCTGAGCTTCTGCACTCAGTGGGTACGCGCCTTGTCCCGGGCGACAATTTCTGTCAGCAGTGCGGTGCCTCCGTGAACGGAATAAGCAGCTATGCGGGACGGCGCGCTACCGGCTACTGAATAAGCGCGGCCAGCGCGTCATTAGGTGAAATGGGAACATCGTGAGTGTAATCGGCTGGATCATCTTTATCTTCGACATCGCCCTGGCGATCGATGCTGCCCGCAGGCCCGCCTCGGTATGGGCAGCCGCCGACCGCAGGAAAGCTTACTGGGTGGGCATCCTCGCGGTATTCGGGTTCCTAGCATTTATCCCGTCCTTCATCGGCGTCCTGCCCAGGCTCATGCAAGCCGGACGGGAATCTAGCGCAATGCCCTTCCAGAAGACGTCAGCCAGCCCGTTCGAGAAAAGCTAGGGGAGGACTCCTTGCGAGGGTTTCTTGTTCTCGCGGCCGCTGTCATCGGCGCTTGCCTGGTGACCGGCTGTTCGTCACCGCCGCCGACTGCTGCCGATTTCTGTCAGACCTTGGCCCAGCAGAAGGCTCAGTACCTGAGCAGCTACGGGAATACGTCAGGCGCTAATGCCCTGGACGATCTGGCCAAGGCCATCTCGGCGGTCGGGCAGTGGGTTCCGATCTTCGAGACGCTTCAGCAGAACTCTCCGCCCGCAATTGAGCCTCAGGTCGCCAATATCGTTGACACCCTCAAACAGGAGCAGCAGGAAGCGGCCAACGAAACTTCAGATCCGCTGGGTGCCCTGGTCTCTGGCTTGATGACAGGTCTTGAATCGTCTGGTTCCTGGCAGCAGGTGGATACCTATATCAACGCGAATTGCGATTCTGGCGGTAGTTCTTAAGCGGGCATCCGGTGCCGCCGCGCGCTCATGGGAAGGACGCGATCGGTGCTAGCCGAGTAGCGGAGAGGAAGCAGGGTGGCAGGCAGAAGCGGTAGCGGGATTCTGGGCGCGGGAGGGTGGCTTCGGCAGCGGCCTGCTGCTGCTCGTCGGGGGCCTGTTGGTTAAGCACGCCGAGGCGAACGAGGTCGCGTTGTGCTCAAGCGGCTTCGGCCGCTTCGGACAGGCAGGCCCGCCCGCAGCAGGCCCGCCCGCAGCCCGCCCAGCCGTACGCCGCCCACGCCCAGCCCGCCCACGCCCAGCCCGCCCACGCCCAGCCCGCCCACGCCCAGCCCGCTCAGGCCCACCGGGTCCGGCCGCACCCGGTTCAGGCGGGCGCCGTGCGGCTTGCCGCCGTGCCTGGCGTTCAGTTCCAGTCGCCGCGCAGTGAATGCGGCCATGAGGCGAGGCCGGGAGCGCGATTTTGTCCCGTCTGCGGGTGCCCGGTGGCAGACAGCCGTCCTGCCGCCGTCCGGCCAGTGCCGCTCGACCCGGCCCCGCCCGCCGTGACGACGAACGGGCGGCACGGAAGACCATCCGATGCCCTGGTCTCTTACCCGCAGCAGGCGAGCCCGGACTCTATCGCTTCCGCTGGCAGGCCGGGACGGCACCGCGTCGCCCCATGAGACGGGCTTTCCGCAGGTCGGCAGTCATCGCCGGGATAAATCTCGAGTGAGACAATAAGAACCGGGCCTGCCAACCTGGACGTGCCGCCAGACGTCCAACGGGCGGTTGCCCGCAGTTGTACTCGATGGGACGTTGGGGGGAATGCAATGGCCCTGAACGGATGCGGCCACGAATTGCGGCCGGGTGTCCGGTTCTGTACCGTGTGCGGATCCCCTGCTACTGAAGGCGATCCGCAGGTAACTGTCCGGCCCGATCCCTCCTACGCCGATCCCCAGCCCACGGTGACCAGCGGGCCGTCCGGCGATCCGCCCGGGCCGGCGCGGTGGGGATCGCCTGAGTTCTACGCCCAGACCATGGATGCCCGGGGACCGCAGCCTCCCGCGGCCGAACCAGCGTCGTACTACCAGCCTCCCGCGGCCGAACCGGCGTCGTACTACCAGCCCTCGCCGGTCGACCCCGTGGTGTACGAGGCGCCTGCCCCGCCGCCCTACTCGCCGCCCATTACGCCGCCGCTGCTGCCGCCGGCCCCTCCCCGCCAGCCCGCCCCGCGTCAGGGCGGGCCGCGGCGATCCCGGGGCCTGCTCATCGGCCTCATCACGTTCCTGGCCGCCGCGGCCGTCGCGGCGGCGGTGGTCCTGATCGCGCACCCGTTCAGCAGCGGGACCACCCCGGCGGCCGCGAGCGGTTCGACGGGCGTGCCGGTCTCGCCCACCACGTCGGCCCCGGCCTCGCCTACGGCCTCGGCCTCGTCGTCGGCTGCGCCCACCGAGGAACAGGCGGCCCAGAACCTGGCCCGGTTGCTGTCGCAGAGCGTCAGCGACCGCAGTGCCATCGTGGCGGCGGTCAATGACGTCGACACCTGCGGGTCAAACCTGAGCCAGGACCCGCAGACGTTCCAGAACGCGGCCACCTCACGCCAGAGCCTGCTCAACCAGCTCGCGAGCCTGCCCGGCAGTGCCACCCTGCCGTCTAACATGCTGGCCGCGCTGACCAGCGCCTGGCAGAACTCGATCCAGGCCGACCAGGACTTCGCCAAATGGGCGCAGGATGAGTCCGCCGGCTGTACCTCAGGCACGGAGACCACCGACAGCAACGCGCTGGCCGCGAGCGCGCCCGACAACCAGGCGACCACCGACAAGAAGACGTTCGTCGGCAGCTGGAACCCGATCGCCGCGCAATACCAGCTGACCACCTATCGGTGGAACCAGCTCTGAGCCGACTACCCGGGCCGGACGGCCCGGAAGGCCGGCCGCTCAGCCCATCGCGTTCCAGACCATGGCGGCCAGCTCGTTGATGGTGTCGATGCCGTACTGCTCGGTTGGGTTTCCCGTGGTCAGCACGGCCATCAGGTAGTCCCGTCCGCTGCCGGAGATCCATCCCACGCTGTTGATCTGCCAGTCGTTGTTCGCGCTGGTCAGGGGCAGCCAGCCGTTCTTGAGCGCCACGGTGACCTGGGCCGGAACCCCGCCCGAGACACCCCACCGCTGATCGGGAGCCACGTTCTCCATCAGGGACAGGGCGTAGCTGCGCTCGGCGCTGGTCAGCAGCGAGTTCGGCTCGACCAGCTGCCGTAGCAGCGTCAGCTGGTCGCTGGGCACGGTCGTGGTCAGCCCCCAGCCGGGCCACGGGAAACCCGGGCAGTTCACGCACGTCGACGGCGAGGTCTCGGCCAGGCCGGCCTGGGTGTTGAACGACCGGATGCTGGTCGCGCCGCCGACCTCATCCCACAGGCTGGTCGCGGCGTCGTTGTCGCTGTCCTCGATCATCTGCTCGGCCAGCGCCTGGTCACTGGCCGACAGCCCGGTGCCGCTCCGGTCCCGCTCAGCCAGCAGAGTCTCGAGCACGTCGAGCTTGACCACGCTGGCCTCGTCCTGCGGCTGACCCTGGCCCAGCCGCCACGTCTGGCCGGTGTGCAGGTCGTAGACCGCAGCCAGGACGGCACCCGACCGGGCCGAGACGTAGGAAGCCGCCGCCGTCCCGAGCGGATCAGCGTGCGTGCCCGTCCCGGTGGACCCGGTCGGCTTCGAGGCACTGGGCTGCGCCCGAGCCGAGGAAACCGGGGACGCCGAGGAAGCCGCGTCGAGTGGCCCGGCCGATGAGCCGGGCTCGGACTGCAGCGCGGTGCTCTGCCCGGTCGGCTGGGCTCCGGATCCGCTGAGCTTCACGAACGCGATGATGCCCGCGGCGATGAGCAGGCCGGCGCCGACGGCCGCGAGCACCACCCTGCTCCATGCGGGCACTTCGGGTGAGTGCCTGCCCCTGTTTCCGATGGCAACGTCCTGTTCTTGATCCGATCGCCGGCCCGGCCGGCCGCGGGCTACCCCTTGCTATCCCGCCGGGCAGACCTGCCGGAACGGCTGGGTTCCAGCGTAGTCAGCCCACTGCTGGCGGGTAAGCGATACGTCTGCGATGCCGCATGCGGCCCGCAGCAGGTCGGCCGGGAAGGGCGGCGGACACCTTCCCGGCGCCCGCCGGGCGGGCCGGCGCCTTAGCCGCCCCGTCGGCAGCCTTAGCCGCCCCGTCGGCCGGCTTGGCCGTCGCGGCCAGCGCCTTGGCCAGTTCGGCGCCCAGCACCTGAGCCTGCTCGAGGAAGTCACGCGACACCTTCGCGTCGATCAGGACCGGCGCCGCGACCAGCAGCATCATCATGTAGGTGCGGAACTCGTCCACCGCCGCGTCGCGGTCACCCTGACCGTCGTGCGGGTTGATCGCCTGGGACACCGCCTGCGTCGTACGCCGGGCCTGGGTCACCACGATGGCCGCCTGGGCCGCGATCGCGCGCGCCCGGTCGTTCAACTGCCTGAGGCTGACCACCTGGTCGACCACCAGCACCGTGATCAGCAGCACCAGAAGCCCCGACACCGTGTCCGTCGTGATGGCGTGGCCGTCCCACCACCGGCGCGTGCCTGCGTCGGCGAGATCCAGGATCACCAGGGCGACGGTCAGGAGCGTTACGACGATCGCGGCCAGGCCGCCCTGCCAGCGTGTCAGCACTCCACGACCATAGCGAGGCCGGCGGCTGGCTCAGCGCGGCAGTGGTCCGAGCGGGGACCGGGGTCAGGCGGGCTCGGCGATGATGGCGGTGCCGATCTCGCGGAAGCCGATCCGGGCGTAGACCCGGGCGACGGCCTCGTCGCTGGCCGACAGGAAGACGGTCTGCACCCCGCGGTCCAGGGCGTCGGCGGCCAGGGCGGCGGTAACCGCCGCTCCCAGGCCCCGGCGGCGCTCGGCGGGCAGCACGCCCACGCCGGTGATCTCGGCCACGCCGTCCAGCGCCTGGCAGCTTCCGGTCGCGACCGGGCCGTCCGGGCCGAGCGCCGCGGCCAGCACCGACTGTCCCGACCGGAGACGTTCGCGCAGCATCGCGATCGTGCCGCCGTCGTAGTCCGCGGCGATCTTGTCCCGCTCGGCCACGCCCGCCTCGCCGGCCGCCGTGCCCGGATGGCCGAACGCCACGGTCGGCACCGCCCAGATCCGGTCGAGCTCGGCCTCATCCGGCGTGACGATGCGGACGGTCACATCCGGCGGCAGTGCCGGCACTTGGGGCGGCCCGGCCAGCATCATGAGCGGGTGCGTCTGGACCTCCAGGCCCGCCTCGGCCGCGGCCTCAGCCATCTCGGGCGCGCTCTGCTCGATCCACTCGAACGACTCCGGGATGATCAGCTCCCGCTGCCGGGCGCGCACCGCGCGGATGGCAGCGGCGGTGATGAGCGCCCGGGCGCCCCGCTTCGGCCGGGCGTAATAGGGCCAGCCCGGGCCGGTGGGAACGAAGATCACGAGCGGGCCGTGCTCGTCGGCGCGGGCCCGGCGGCGCGGAACGGCGTCGCAGAATGCGTCAATCCGCTCAATAACCTCGTTATCTCTCACAGCAGTACTTACCTTAAGGTGCGAAACGCCGGAGTCAACTAGGTTTGCCTGCCGGCACGCACCGCGACCCGGCAGGCCCCGGTCGCCAGCGGCCGAAAACCGGTATACCGAGTCGGCTCCGGGGCGCTACCGTGAGCCCGCTATGGCTGACGCAGAACTCCCCGGGCATCTGACCCAAGCGGCCTTCCACGGCCCCCTGTCCGAGCAGCGGGCTGCGCGCCTGGTCCAACGGCTGGCCAGGGCCAGCCCGGCGACGGTGCTTGACATCGGCTGCGGATGGGGAGAGCTGATGCTCCGCATCCTCGCCGCCGACCCCGGCGCCACCGGCATCGGCGTCGACCTGGACGAGGCCGACCTGGCCCGGGGCCGCGCCAACGCGAAGGCCCGCGACCTGGCGGACCGTGTCACGTTCGCGCGGGAATCCGGTCGCGGGACCGCCCGCGGACCTGCCGACCTGGTGCTGTGCGTGGGCACTAGTGCCGCGGTTACCGACGCCCAGCCGCCTGCGCACATCGGCGCCGCCCTGCGCGCCCTGCGGCGGCTGGTCACGCCCGGGGGGCGGGTGCTGTTCGGCGAGGGCTTCTGGGAGCATCCGCCGACCGCCGCCGAGCTGGCCGGCATGTGGCCCGGCACCACCGCCGGGGAGCTGCCCGACCTGGCCGGGCTGGCCGAGCAGGCCGAGCAGGCCGGCTTCCGCCCGGCCTGGATCGAAACGGCCAGCCCGCGGGAGTGGGAAGAGTTCGAATCGGCCTATCAGGCAGACGAGGAAGAATGGCTCGCGGCCCACCCTGATCACCCTTCGGCCGCCGAGATCAGGAAGCGCGTGGACGAGCACCGTTCGTTCTGGCTGCGCGGTTACCGTGGCGTGCTCGGGCTGGCCTACCTCACGCTGATCCCGGCCGGCTGACCCTCCCGGATCACCGCCAGACGGGCGGATCGCTGCCGTAACTGGTCTGCGGCCCGGGCCAGTCCAGCTCCCTGCCGTCGAGCTGCCCGGGCGGCCGCACCACGGTCATCGTTCCCTCGGCGCTGCCGATCTCGCCCAGCCAGGCCGGGTCAGTCCCGTCCGGTCCGCCCGAGGCGCCGCCCGGCCCGACCGCGATGCCGCCCGGCCCGACCGCGGTGCCGTCCGGCCCGCCGGGTCGGCCCTGCTCGAGGAGCCACTGCCCGGTCCGGGCCAGGCACAGCTCGCGGACCTGGGTCCCGCCCCGCGCCGCCTGGGCCGCCAGCGCGCGCAGCGCGGCGGCCGTGCACAGGTAACCGGTGCCGTGGTCGAGCAGCTGGCACGGCATCACGCCCGGGCGCTCGCCGTCGGGGGATTCGGCCAGCGCAATGCCGCAGGCCGCCTGGACGATGCTGTCGAAACCGCGGCGGCCGCCCCAGGGCCCGGTGCTGCCCCAGGCCGACAGGCTCACCACGACCAGGCCCGGATGCCGTTCGGCCAGCGCGTCCGCGGTCAGCCCGAAGCGGTCGAGGGCGTGCGGCCGGTAGCCGTGCACCAGCACGTCGGCGCCGTCCAGCAGTTCATGCAGCCGGGCCGCCCCGTCGCGGCTGCCGAAATCGAGCAGCCCGCTGCGCTTGCCGAGCAGCCCGTCTCGTGCGTGCAACGGCAGTTCCGGCCGGTGCGGCGGATCCAGCCGCAGCACATCGGCGCCAAGTGCGGCCAGGTAGCGGGTGGCCACCGGCCCGGCGATGACGCGGGTCAGGTCGAGCACCCGGATCCCCGAGGCGGGCCGTTCCCCGGCCGCCCGCCGCCGGGGCGGCGCGGTCCCGACGGCCCGGCCCTCGACCAGCCGGGTGGCGGCGACCGCCTGCCCGCAGGGCTCGGCCCGCCAGCCCGCGTGGCTCCGCACTGCGGCCGCGATGCCGCCCGCGCCTACTACCAGGTCCTCGGCCTCGCGGGCGGTCAGGCCGGCCAGGGCCGCCGCGACCGGCTCCTGCTCGCCGTCCGTGCCCAGGGCCCGCAGCAGGGCGGCGTGGTGCCAGGGGTAGTTCGCATGTGTGCGTACCCACCCGTCAGACGTCCGCCAGAACCGCGACAGCGGCGCGAAGCCCGCTCCGGCCGCCTCGCCGTTGACTCGCAGGTACGCCTCGCTCCTGAACACCCTCGCGACATGCCCCCGGTCCAGCCGGGCGGACCGGGGGCGGGACCCGCCGCACCGGGCCTGCCAGTCCGCGGCAGCCAGCAGCGCCGCTCCGGCGCAAGCGATGGCGGTATCCTCCACCGCCAGGTGCGAGGGCAGGTGCCCCGGCTGGCCGGTCACTTCCAGCAGGTCCGGGACCAGGCCATCCGGGTCTACGGGGTCCAAGGCGGCCCACGCCTCGCCCAGCAGCCGGGTCCAGAGCTGTTGCGTCACGCTGGCCATTCTCACCTGGCCGCCGCGAGCTCGCGCTGCATCAGGACGGTGTCGATCCACCGGCCCTGCTTGCGGCCGACACCAGTCAGCCGCCCCGCCTGGGTAAAGCCGAACCGGCGGTGCAGCGCGGCCGAGGCGTCGCTGCCGGTATCGGCGATGACCGCGATGACCTGCCGCGCGCCCGCCTGCTCGCATCCGGCCAGCAGCGCGCCGAGCAGGGCGGCGCCCAGCCCGCGGCCGGTGCAGCCGGGCGAGACGTACACGGTGTCCTCCACGGTGTGACGGTAGGCCGGCTTGGGGCGCCACGGGCTGGCGTAGGCGAACCCGCACAACGCGGCGTCCGCCTCGGCGACCAGGAACGGCAGGTTCCGTTCGGCCAGGTCGTCCCGTCGCTGCCGCCAGTCCGCGGCGGTCGGCGGGACCTCCTCGAACGTCGCCGCGCTGGTCGTCACATAGTGCGCGAAGATCGCTGCCACCTGCTCCATGTCCGCTGGCGCCGCCGCGCGGACCACAGGCTGCCCAGTCGTCAACGCCACCCCCTGTCACGGTGGTTGACCGGCCTGGACACGGCCAGGCCATAGTGATTACCGTAGCGGTGAGCGCCGGAGGGCGCTTCCGGGTCCGCGGGCAGGACGTAGTCCACCTCCTATCTCAGCCAGCAGTACCCGGCGATCTCCCTTGCCGGCCCGCCGCGCGGATCGCGGGCCGGTGAAGGAGACGTCATGGCCGATCTTCCGGCCCGGCCCAGCCTTGACCATCTGCGCCATGAAGCGCGCGACCTGCTGCGGGCCGCGTAATCGGGTGATACCGCCGCCGCCGCCCGCATCAGTGCGGTCTCCGGCGCGCTGACCCTGGCCGGCGCGCAGCTGGCCCTGGCCCGCGAGTACGGCTTCGCGAGCTGGCCCCGGCTCAAGGCCGAGGTCGACGCCCGCACCACCGACCTGGCCCAGCAGGCCGACGCCTTCTGCGTGGCCAGCATCCGCGACACCACCGGTCGCGCGGTCCGCATGCTGGCCGCCACCCCGGAACTGGCCGGCTACAACGTCGCCACCGCGGTCATCCTCGGCGACGCCGAGCGCGTGCGCGCCGCGATCACCCGGGACCCCGGCCTAGCCACCAGAGTCGACCCGCGAACCGGCTGGACGCCGCTGCACGCAGCCTGCGCCTCGAACTGGCACCGGCTCGACCCGGCCCGAGCCGGCGGCCTGCTGGCCGTGGCCCGGCTGCTGCTTAAGGCGGGCCGATCCCCGCCGCTGCGCCGACGACGACGGCGAACCGCCTCGGCGGCCCACGAAGCCGTCCGGTCCGGCTGTTCAGCCGGACTTCTCGACCTGCTGCTCGCCCACGGCGCGGACCCGGCCGGCCCGGCCGTGACGGGCGCTCGCCCCTGGCCCTGGCCACCGTGCTGGGCCGCGCCGACCTAGCCGAGGAACTGCGGCGCCACGGCGCCGCCGACGACACCACCCCGGCCGACCGGCTCCTGGCCGCCCTCCAGCACGCCGACACCGGAGCCGTGCGGCAGCAGCTGGCCGCCGATCCCGGGCTGCCCGGGCACCTGACCGCCGCCCAGCAGGCCGCGGGCCTGATCCGGGCCGCCGAGACCGGCAACGCCCAGGCCCTGGAGCTGATGCTGGAGCTCGGCTTCACCGTGGGATGCCCGCGGCGGCGACCACGAGGCCACGGCCCTGCACACCGCCGCCTACGCCGGCCGGGCCGAGGTGGTCCGGCCGCTGCTCGACGGCGGCGCCGACGTCGAGGCCCGCGACGGGACCTGGGACAGCACGCCGCTGGGCTGGGCCGCTGAAGGCAGCGGCGGAGAGCCGGATGAAATCCCAGCCCGGACTGGACCGGCACCATGCGGGCCCTGCTGGCAGCCGGGGCTTCCACCGCGGGCATCACGCTCTCGCCCGACAACAACTACCCGCCGGAGGTGGCGGACCTGCTGCGCCGTGCCCTGGGCTAGGACTCGTGCAGGCCGGTGAACATGTGCCCGAACACGTCGTTGATGAGCTCGACGGCGTCGGCGCGGGCGATGGCCTCGTCCTCGTCGATGTCCGGCGCCGGCAGGCCGAGGTTCTTGGCCAGGGCCAGGGCCGGGAAGCACGCCGCCTTGCACAGACCCTTCAGCTTGGCTTCTGGTGACATGTGAGCCGGGCTGAACGGCGGCACCGGACGCGGTGTGACCGCGGGCCAGTTCTCCGGGTCCCGCGGGACCTCCAGCGACAACACCGGCGCCAGGTCCGGCGCCGATGCGTCGCGGGCGGTCAGCGGCGCGCCGAGCTGCCAGCGTTCCCGCAGCGTCCGGATCACCGACGTGTGCCGGTACGCGGGGTTGACCACGGTGCGTTCCGGGATCCAGGCCGAGATGGCGATGGCGGGCACGCGCAGCCCGGAGCGGTCGAACCGGAAGCCCTGCTGCCCGGCCGGGGCGGCCGGGTCCGGGGGAGCGACCGGCGGCGGCGGTACATGGTCGTAGCTGCCGCCGTGCTCGTCGAAGTTGACCATGAGCAGCGTGTTGTAGGCGTTCGAGCCGGTGGGCGAGGCCGAGGACCGGACCGCGTCGTAGATCTTGGCCAGCAGCGCCTCGCCGCCCAGCAGCGCGGACGGCGGGTCCAGGTCCGTGCCGGGGAACAGGGCGTCGAAGGCCGGGTGCATGTCGTTGTGCCCGTAAAGCAGATTAGGCTCGATGAACGAGTAGGCCGGCAGGTCGCCGTTCGCCGCGTCCTCGACGAACCGGTCGGTGGTGGAGAAGTTCGTACCGAACCGCTCGAGCAGCCGGGGCGCGTGGATGATGCCGGTGATCGACAGGTGGCTCGGCGGGTCGCAGTAGACCCGCCAGGTCAGCCCGC
Organism: uncultured Actinomycetes bacterium; assembly: GCA_963767565.1. GTDB lineage: Bacteria > Actinomycetota > Actinomycetes > Streptosporangiales > Streptosporangiaceae > Palsa-504. The sequence continues at coordinate 58,044 of CAVYEG010000006.1, forward strand.
GGGCCTCGAGCCGCTCGAAGATGGTCTCGGCCGTGTTGCGTAGCGGGAACGAAGCAGCCGGCATCATGTTGACCACGTACCCGGACGAGGTGGCCGCGTGGAAGAACGACCGGTTCGGGAACGTCTGCGAGGGAACCTCGCAGAACCAGTGGTCGAAGGTGGCGAAACCGCGGGCCAGCGCCGAGGTGACCGGCACCTGCAGCGGCGTGTAGCCCGTCATGATCTGCGCGTATTCCTCGAAGGCGGGCGGCCTGCGCATCTCGGCCGTGAACGTGCTGATGTAGTCGGTGACGAACCCGTCCATGGTCGGCGGCTGCCCGGAGCTGGCCGGGGCGTTGTACGGGGCGACGATGTGCTCGGCCACCATGCCGCGGTTGGACGGCGGCTCGATGATGCCGAACAACTGGGTGTTGACGTGCGCGTACTCCTCGCCCGGGTCCGGCGAGGGAGTGTTCATGCTGGTCGTGGTCCCGTACGGAATGAGCGTCGGTGCCGGGCCCGGTCCGGCTCCGGCGGCCCATCCAGGTACTGGGTTGGACAGGTCCAGGCTCGTCACGCCCGCGAACGATGCCACCTCGCCCGGCTCATAGAGGCGGCCGAGCAGGTTGTCGAAGGAGCGGTTTTCGAACATGATCACGACTACGTGATCGAGGGCATTGCTCCGGTCGGGTCGCGGCATGACATGACCATACGATCCGGCGGACCAGCCAGGCACTTACTTCGCCAGGGCTCGCGCTCATAGGCTGGCCGCGCGCCTAATTTTGCCACCCGCAGGGAATCCAGATCGTAGCGAGATGTGGAGATGATGACTCATGACCGCCGAGACGATCCGCGACCTGCTCGAGCCCCTCACTGGGAGGTCGGGGTCGATATTCATCGTCGTTTCCAGGATCGGCCCGATCGGGTTCGCCACGGCCGAGAACAAGAAGCTGACTGGCGTGGAGATCCGGCCGGACGGACTGATCCGGCTGGAACGCGAGACCGGATGGGCGGTAATCGATCCGGCCGAGGTCGTAGGCGTGGTCTGGAACGGCGATACCGAGGCCTCGCCGGGCCAGTTCCTGTAAGCGAAACGCCGCCGATAGCGTCACCAGTGCCAAACCGCACAGCGGTGACGCCATTGACGGCGCAGGCCACGACCGGTTCAGGCGTCAGCAGTCGTAATACATCTCGAATTCGTGCGGGTGGGGCCGCAGGCGGAGTTCGTCGAGTTCGGCGGTCCGCTTGAATTCCAGCCAGGTCTCGATCAGGTCCTCGGTGAACACGCCGCCGTCGGTGAGGTAGGCGTGGTCGGATTCGAGGTTGTCGAGGACCGCGTCGAGCGAGCCGGGCACCTGCGGGATGGCGGCCGCTTCGTCCGGCGGCAGCTCGTATAGGTCCTTGTCCACTGGCTCCGGCGGCTCGATCTTGTTCTTGATCCCGTCCAGGCCCGCCATGAGCATCGCGGCGAACGCGAGGTAGGGGTTGCAGGACGGGTCGGGGACGCGGAACTCGACCCGCTTGGCTTTCGGGTTGGTGCCGGTAATCGGGATCCGGGCACAGGCTGACCGGTTGCGCTGGGAGTAGACCAGGTTGACCGGGGCCTCGAAGCCGGGCACCAGCCGGTGGTAGGAGTTCGCGGTCGGGTTGGTGAAGGCCAGCAGCGAGGGTGCGTGCTTGAGCAGGCCGCCGATGTAATAGCGGCCGGTGTCCGACAGGCCCGCGTAGCCGACCTCGTCGTAGAACAGCGGCGAGCCGTCCTTCCAGATGGACTGGTGGCAGTGCATGCCGTTGCCGTTGTCGCCGAACAGCGGCTTGGGCATGAACGTGACGGTCTTGCCTGCCGCCCGGGCGGTCGACTTGATCACGTACTTGTAGGTCATCAGCTTGTCGGCCATGGCCAGCAGCGGGCTGAACCTGATGTCGATTTCCGCCTGGCCCGCGGTGCCGACCTCGTGATGCTGCATCTCGACCTCGATGCCGCACTTGATCAGGTTGGCGACCATCTCCGAGCGCAGGTCGGTGTAGTGGTCTGTCGGCGGCACCGGGAAGTAGCCGCCCTTGTACCGGGGCTTGTAGGCGAGGTTGTGGCCGTCCTCATCCTTGCCGCTGTTCCACGCGCCCTCGACGGAATCGATGTGGTAGTACCCCTCGTTCGCCGAGGTCGCGAACCGCGCCGAATCGAAGATGTAGAACTCCGCCTCCGGGCCGAAGAACGCCGTGTCGCCGATGCCCGTGCCACGCAGGAAGTCCTCCGCCTTGCGGGCGATGTTACGCGGGTCCCTGGTGTAGGGCGCGCCGGTCAGCGGGTCGTGCACGAAGAAGGTGAGGTTCAGCGTCTTGTGCGTGCGGAACGGGTCGAGCATGGCGGTGCCCGGGTCCGGCATGAGCTGCATGTCGGACTCGTGAATCTGCTGGAAACCGCGGATCGACGAGCCGTCGAACATCAGCCCGTCGGTGAACACGCCCTCGCCGAACGAGCCGCCGGCACGGTGAAATGCTGCATCGTTCCCGGCAAGTCACAGAACCTGACGTCGACGAACTCCACATTCTCCTCCGCGATGAAGCGAAGGACCTCCTGGGCACTGCTAAACATCAACCCTCCTGGTTCCAGGGCACGCATTTCCGGATCTCAAAGGCACGCGATTCGGACCGTAGCCGTCGGCAATTTCCGCGCCGTGTCTGATGTGTTTCACCGATGTTACGGCTCGCCGGCCGAGATCAGGGGACCTATTACGGCCGCCGTGCGGGGCGCCGGCCTGGTCATCCTGGGCTCGCCTATCCGCCCGCCCGGAGCCTGGCCGGCTCGGCAAGCGGCCCGCCGCTCGCTCTGTGGCGACGAACGGATACCGTGGTGAGGTGGCCAGAAAGTCCCGCAATCGCGGTGGCGCACCGCGCGCCAGGACCGCTGCCGCCCAGCCGGCCGGCGGCGCGCAAGCAGGCACGGCCCAGCTGACGGCGCCGGCTGACACCGGCCACAGCCCGGCAGCCAAGAAAACTTCCGCGTATCCCGGTGAGCGCCTTGGCCTGCCCGAGCGCGGCCCGGGTTCGATAGCCAGCATGGGCCGTCGGCTGCTGGCGCTCGTGATCGACTGGCTGCTCTGCATGGCCATCGCCTACTGGCTGACCCATTCGCAGTTCTGGACGATTGCGGTGTTCGCGGTTGAGGACTACGTCCTGACCGCGCTGACCGGTTGCACGGTGGGCAAGCGGCTGCTCGGCATCCGCGTAGTCCGAACTGACGGCAGCCTGGTCGGCTTGCGCTGGGCCCTGGTCCGGACGGCCATCCTGCTGACGGTGGTCCCGCCGCTGCTTACCGACCGCGACCTGCGCGGCCTGCATGACCGCGCCTCTGACTCGATGGTGGTCCGCCTCTAGCGGTCAGCAGGCTTCCTCCGCGCTGCGTCAGCGGGCCTTCGGTCTGGGCATCTTGGGCTGCCTGATGTTCCTCGGGATGGGTCCTTTGGGGGCTTGCAGCGATGGCTGCAGGGCCTTCAGCCGGTGGTTGATGTCGCTGATCGCGGCGGGCTTGAGGTTGCGCGGCAGCCGCATGATCTTGCGCTGCAGCTTGCTGAGGGGGATCTGGCCTTCCTCGTCGCCCACCTGGAACTCGAAGATGGGCACCTCGTAGGCCACCCGGGACACCCGCTTCTTCTCTGCGGCCAGCAAGGTGGCCAGCCGGGTGGGCGAGCCCTCGCCGACAAGGATGACGCCGGGCCTGCCGACGGTCCGGTGCACGACGTCCATGTTCCTGTTGGCGGCGATGGCGGGTGTCACCGTCCAGTTGCCGCGCATGTTCTCGAGCACCGCTGCGGCCGCGCCGGGCTGTCCCTCGATGGCGGAGTACTGGGCCGCCTGCGCAAACCGGCCGAACAGGATCATCGCCACCAGCACGCCGAGCAGCACGCCGAGCGGGATGAGCAGCACCTCCAGGCCGGTGAGCACCCCGACGATGACCAAGACCGCTAGCGTGCCCAGCCCGGCTCCGAACACGATCGGCAGCGCCTTCGGGTTCGACTTATGCACCAGGCCGGCGATCATGCGGATCTGCTTCAGCCGCCCCGCGTTGGCCAGGTCCGCGGCCGTCTCCCTGGTGATGGCCGGATCAGCCGACCCGGACTTTCTCGACATGCGTGCCATGCTCCGCAGCATACGGTTCCAACGCCGCGGACTGAAACCACCGCCGTGCCCGAGGCGGCCATTCTGCAGCTCAATCCGGCGTACCTGACTGCCCTGAAAAAGGCGTGATAGGGCCCGTCAGGGGATATGCGCTGGCAGGCGGCCTCAGCGCGCCGGGACCGAGCCGTTCCGCTGCTCGACGGCCTGTGCGTACAGCCTCCCGGCGCGGTAGGAGGACCTCACCAGCGGACCGGACATCACCCCGGCGAAGCCGAGTTCGGTCGCCTCCTCGCGGAGTTCGACGAACTCCTCGGGCTTCACCCAGCGCTCCACCGGGTGATGCCGCGGCGTGGGGCGCAGGTACTGGGTGATGGTCAGCAGGTCGCACCCGGCCGACCGCAGATCGCGCATGGCCTCGGTGATCTCGTGCCGTTCCTCGCCGAGCCCCAGGATCAGGTTCGACTTGGTGACCAGTCCCGCGACGCGGGCCGCTCGCAGCACCTCCAGGGACCGGGCGTACCGGAAGCCGGGCCTGATGCTGCGGAAGATCCGCGGCACGGTCTCGATGTTGTGGGCCAGGACCTCGGGCCGGGCGCTGAAGACCTCGGCCAGACGCTCCGGGTCGGCGTTGAAGTCAGGGATCAGCAGCTCCACGCCGCAGCCTGGAATCGCGGCATGGATCTCGCGGCAGACCTGGGCGTACAGCCAGGCCCCGCCGTCGGCTAGGTCGTCGCGCGCCACGCCGGTCACGGTCGCGTACTTCAGGCCCATGACGGCGACCGATTCGGCGACCCGCCGGGGTTCGGTTCGGTCCAGCGGCAGGGGCTTGCCGGTGTCGATCTGGCAGAAGTCACAGCGCCGCGTGCACTGGTCGCCGCCGATCAGGAAGGTGGCCTCCCGGTCCTCCCAGCATTCGTAGATGTTGGGGCAGCCAGCCTCCTCGCAGACCGTGTGCAGGCCCTCGCTGTGAACCAGGGTCTTCAGCTCTGTGTAGGACGGGCCGGTGCGCAGCCTGGTCTTGATCCACGGCGGCTTGCGCTCGATCGGGACCTGGCTGTTGCGGGCCTCGAGGCGGAGCATCCGCCGGCCCTCTGGTGCGAGTACCACCCCTTCAGGGTATGTTGCTGCCGGTCAATGTCGATAAGGGGGACGTCAAATGATCTTGAGCACGATGAACGACCTGCCGGGGTACGAGGTCACCGAAGTCATCGGCGAGGTGTTCGGCATCACCGTCCGGTCCAGGAACGTCGGGTCGCAGATCGGCGCCGCGTTCAAGTCGCTCGCCGGGGGAGAGCTGAAGGGCATGACCAAGCTGCTGTCAGCCAGCCGGATAGAGGCACAAGACCGGCTGATCGAGGTGGGCACGGCCCGGGGAGCCGATGCCATCCTCGCCATGCGCTTCGACGTCAACGAACTGGGCGGCATCGGCCAGGAGATCTGCGCCTACGGCACCGCCGTCAAGATCCGCCGCGCCGACTAGCGTCCAGATCCACTCAATGGTCGTGGCAACCTACCCAATAGATTCGGCAGGTTGTCACTTCCATCGAATCCGGCCTCGCGCGGGTGAGGCGGATGAGGCCCACGGGAGGTTGGACCGCTAGGACCGTGCCCACGACCCCCGCCTCGGCGTCGGGTGGCGCCGGCGTGCGCGGGCCAGCGTTTTACAGTGGCCTAATGGACGCCGCGCTCCGCCAGCTGAACGACCAGCTCGACCTGGCCACGCAACGCCTGCTCGACGCCGCCCGGGTACTACCCGAGCCGGATCTCCGGGCGCCCTCGCTGCTGCCGGGATGGACCAGAGCCGACGTCCTGGCCCACCTGGCCCGTGGGGCCGATGCGATGCGCAGCCTGCTGGCTGGCGCCAGGGCCGGGCAGCAGCGTCCCGTCCGCACCAGCGCCAAGGAACGCGAGGCCGCCGCCGCGCAGACCCCGAAGGAGCTCATGGCCGACCTGGCCGCCTCGGCGATGGCCCTGCGCACCGTGATCAGGCAACTGCCCGATCAGGCCTGGTCGTTCCGGCTGCAGCTCGCAGGGGCCGAGCCGTTCGCGGCGGCCGCGCTGGTCACCCGGCGGCTGGTGGAGGTGGAGCTCCATCACTGCGACCTCGGGATCGGCTACGACGCGGGTCGCTGGCCGCCCGGCTTCGCCGAGATGGCGTTGCCCGAGCCGATGCTCTCGCAGCGCCAGGAACGGTTTGGTTACCAGCCGCAGTCCTACCAGCCCACCCCGGCCCGTCCCGCGGCCGCGCCGGCCACCGCTCAGCAGCGCGCCATGATCCTGCGCTCGCTCAGCGGCGGCCCCGGCATGGCCTGACGAGGTCGCTGCGCGACCGGCCGGGAATGGCCTGACGAGGTCGCCGCGCGACCGGCCGGGAATGGCGTGATCTAGCGCGCGGCCAGCAGGGCCTCGCCGGGCTCGCCCAGCACTCCGGCGTCATCGGTACGGCGCCAGGCGGAGTACCCGAGGACGTCGGCCAGATGCCGTTCTATCAGCGGCGTCACCTGGGCCACAGTGATGTGCCGTCCGGTCTCGGCCGACAGCGTGGTCACCCCGGCGTCCCGGATGCCGCACGGGACAATCCGGTCGTACCACGACAGGTTGCAGTCGGCGTTCAGCGCGAACCCGTGCATGGTGACGCCCCTGGCCACCCGCGCGCCGATCGCGCCCACCTTGCGCTCGGGCCCGGTCTCGTCGCCCGGTACCCAGGCGCCGCTGCGCCCGGGCACCCGCACGGTCGTGACCCCGAGCTCCGAGCAAGTGCGGATCATGGCCTCTTCCAGCGCCCGCACGTACGCCACCACGTCGATCGGGTCCCGGAGCTTGATGATCGGGTAGCCGGTCAGCTGACCGGGGCCGTGCCAGGTGATCTTGCCACCGCGGTCCACGTCGATGACCGGCGCGCCCGGATCGCCGAACGGCCGGTCCGACGCTGCCGTCCGCTTGCCCGCCGTGTAGACGGCGGCATGCTCGAGCAGCAGGCAGCTGTCGGGAACCTCGTCCGCCACCCGCCGGGCGTGAACGCGTCGCTGCAGGTCCCAGCCGCCGACGTAGTCGACAGGGGCCGGGCCGAAGGCCAGGTAGACAAGCTCACTCACTTTTCCCAGCCTACGCTCGGCCGCGCCCAGGTCGGTTCAGCGTTTTCCCAACTACAGCGGGCACAATAAGGGCCGTGATCGACGAGGCTGAAGTCCGGCAGATGAGCCCGGCTGACCGGCAGCACCTGGCCCGGCTCCTGGCCCGGATGGACGGGCCGCCGCAGCAAGGCCCGCAAGGCCCGCAAGGCCCGCAAGGCCCGCAAGGTACGCGAGCCACGCAAGGAAGGCAAGGCACGCCGACCACGCGGGCCGCGGCCTCGGACAGCCCGTACCTGGCCGACCCGAAGCTCCGCCGCCAGCGCAGGCTGGCCCTGCTCGTCTCCGCGGGCTGCTGCGTGTTCCTGGCCGGGTGGATCGTGGTCCTCGCCGCCACGCTGCCGCGCCGCTTCGATGCCCATCACTGGCGCGCCCTGTGGGTGGACTTCGACGTCTTCCTGCTCGTCGCCTTCATCGCCACCGCCTGGGCCATATGGCGGGAACGCCAGGTGCTGATCCTGCTCCTGGTCGGGCTCGGCACCATGCTGTGCTGTGACGCCTGGTTCGACGTGGGCACCTCACTGGCCAGCAGTGACCTGTGGATCAGCCTCGCCTCCGCGCTCTGTGCCGAGCTGCCGCTCGCGTTCCTGGCCTTTGCCGGCGCCCGGCGCCTGCTCAAGGCCACGATCGAAGCCGACGTTCTGGCCGCCGCCGACGCCCGGGCGCCGGACATCGAACGGGCCCCGGTCGGCACCCGCGGCCGGATGGATCCGGCCCGTCCGGCGACATCGCTGCGCCGTGCGCGGCTGTCGGGCCACGGCCTGGACGAGGCCCTCCCCTTCGGCGGCCCGCAACGCCACCCGCAACGCCACCCGGACCGCTCCGGCGCCTGAACCTGCGGGGGTCAGCCCGAGACCGCGGCGGGCCGGCGGCGCAGAATAAAAGACGTGATCGATGAGGCTGAACTCCGCCGGATGACCCCGGGCCAGCGGCAAGAACTGGCCCGGGCCCTCGCCGCCATCGACCTGCCGCACCCGTTGATTGACCCGCGGCTGCGGCGGCGCAGGCAACTCGGCTTGCTGTTCATGACGGCCTGCTGTATCGGGCTGGCCGCCTGGATCGCGATCCTGGTCCTGACCTTGCCCGGCCGCTACACCTCGAGCAACTGGCGGGCCGTGTGGATCGGACTGGATATCGCCGAGCTGATCGGCTTCACGGCGACCTCCTGGGCCGCCTGGCGGCAGCGCCAGATCGTCATCTTCTTCATGATCATAACGGGGACCCTGCTGCTGTGCGACGCGTGGTTCGACCTGGCGCTGGACTACGGCTCCAGCAGCTTCACGGCCAGCATCCTGAGCGCCGTGCTGGCCGAGTTCCCGCTGGCCTTCGTTATGTTCGCCAGCGCCAGGCGACTGGTCCGGGTCACCATCCAGACCCTCATGCAGCTGACCGGGTCCAGCGCAGCGCCGCCGCCGCTGTGGCGGGTGCCCCTGTTCGCGGACGGGTTGCAGGAGTGCCTGCCCGCCCGGATGCGGCAGCCGGCCAGCGATGCCCGGGCCGGTCTCACAACGGGCGGCCGCCCCTCGTCTTAACGGATCGCCAGGCCACCGGACGCCTGGCGAAGGGAAGGGGCATGGACGCGAGCGACTACACCGAGCACCGGCCGCTGATGTTCTCGATCGCCTACCGGATGACCGGCAGCGTCAGCGAAGCCGAAGACATTGTGCACGAGGCCTTCTTGCGCGCCGCCAAGGCCACCACGGCCACCGAGGGCGGCCAGGCCGCTGAGTCACCCAAGGCGTACCTGGCCACCATCACCACCCGGCTGGCCATTGACCACCTGCGCTCGGCCCGGGTCCGGCGGGAGTCCTACGTCGGGACCTGGAAGCTGCGCCACATCGGCCCTGTCTCCCGCAGCTGGCACCTGCGCTGGCGCGAGCAGTACTCCTGAGCTGAAGTGTCACGTCCGGCCGGCCTGCGGCGTCGTAGAGGGCGGACACAGACGGAAGGAGTCATCATGCGAGTGTTCGTCGCCGGAGGCACCGGGGTTATCGGCCAGTTCCTGGTGCCCGGCCTGATCGCCGTCGGCCACGAGGTCACCGCCAGCACCCGCTCGCCGGCCAAGGCCGGCCAGCTGACCCAGGCAGGCGCCACGCCGGTCATCGTGGACGGCCTGGACCGCGAAGCCGTCATCAAGGCGGTCGAGGAAGCCCAGCCCGACGCAATCGTGCACCAGATGACCGCCCTGACCAGCCTGAAAAGCTTCCGCCACTTCGATACGGAGTTCGCGGTCACCAACGGGCTGCGCAGCCGGGGCACGGATTACCTGTTGGAGGCCGCCCGCCAGGTCGGCACCCGCCGGTTCATCGCGCAGAGCTTCACCGGCTGGAACAACGCCAGGTCGGGCGGCCCGGTCAAGACCGAACAAGACCCGCTCGACCCGAATCCGCTGGCGGGGACGGCCAAGAGCCTGGCCGCCATCCAGCATCTGGAAAAGGCCGTACCCGAAGGCGTTCCGGAGGGCCTGGTGCTCCGCTACGGCATCCTCTACGGTCACGGCGCCTCCGACCGCATGCTCGGGGCAGTACGCAAGCGGCAGATGCCCGTCATCGGCGGGGGCACGGGCATCTGGTCGTTCACCGAGGTTACCGACGCCGCCAGCGCCGCCGTGGCCGCGGTCACCCGCGGCGCGCCGGGAATCTACAACGTCGTGGACGACGAGCCGGCCCCGGTTTCGCAGTGGCTGCCGGGCCTGGCCTCATCGCTGGGCGCGAAGCCGCCCATGCACGCCCCGGCCTGGCTGGGGCGGCTGCTCGGCGGCGAGATGATCGTCTCGTGGATGACCCAGGGGCGCGGCGCCGGCAACGCCAAGGCCAAGCGCGAGCTCGGCTGGACCCCGGCCTACCCGAGCTGGCGGGATGGGTTCCCGGCCTGGGCCAGGGAAGATGGGGAATATCAGGCTTATGACGACGCCGCTTGAAGCCCAGACCGCCGCCGCCTATGCGGAGCTGCGGCCGCTGATGTTCTCGATCGCCTACCGGATGACCGGGAGCATCAGCGACGCGGAGGACATCGTCCAGGAAGCGTTCCTGCGGCTGACCCACGTGCAGCGCGGCGGCGAGCGCATCGACGCACCCAAGGCCTACCTGGCCACCGTGACCACCCGGCTGGCCATCAGCCACCTGCGCTCGGCGCGGGTGCGCCGGGAAACCTACGTGGGCGAATGGCTGCCCGAACCGCTGGTCGAGGGCAGCGCGCCCTACGGCCCGGACCCAGCGGAGCATGCGGAAATGTCCGATTCCCTGTCGATGGCGTTCCTCGTCCTGCTGGAAAGCCTGTCGCCCACCGAACGTGCCGTGTTCCTGCTGCACGAAGTGTTCGGCTACTCCCATCAGGAGATCGCCGAGATCATCGGCAAATCCGAGCCGAACACCCGGCAGATCTTCGCCCGCGCCCGCCATCACGTGGACGAGGGCAAGCCGCGGTACGAGGCGTCTCGCGAGCAGCGCGACGAGGTGTCCCGGCGGTTCTTCGCGGCCATCGGCGGCGGCGACCTGGCCGGGCTGCTCGATGTGCTCGCACCCGACGTGGTCATGGTGGGCGACGGCGGCGGCAAGGCACAGGCCAGGCGCGAGCCGCTGGCAGGCCGCGAAGGCGTGGCCCGGTTCCTGTTCGGGCTGTTCCGCCGGGTCGCGCAGCAAGGGGTCCGCGCCGAGCTGGTCCTGGTCAACGGCCAGCCCGGCGCGGTGGCCTACGACCCGGACAACCGGGTGTTGAGCGTCTTCGCGCTCGACATCGCCGACGGCCAGGTGCAGACCATCCGGTCCGTGGTCAACCCCGACAAGCTACAGCACCTCGGACCGGTCTCGGACCTAGCCCTCCGGCCGGAGCGCGACTTAGCCTGTCGGCCATGGCTACCGACTTCACCGAACAGACCGCCACCGACGCCGTCGTGGAAAGCTACGCCGACACGCCAGACCCGCGGCTGCGCGAACTGGTGACCAGCCTGGTCAGGCACTTGCACGCCTTCGTCATCCAGACCGAGCCCAGCATCGCCGAATGGGAGCAGGCGGTCAGGTTCCTCACCGCCACCGGCCACAAGTCCGACGACGAACGGCAGGAATTCATCCTGCTCTCCGACGTGCTGGGCATTTCCATGCTGGTGGAGACGATCAACAACAGGAAGTTCGGCAGCGCCACCGAATCCACCGTCCTCGGCCCCTTCCACGTGGTGGCCTCCCCGCACAAGGACCTGGGCGACACCATCGACCAGGTCGGGACGGGCCCGCAGTGCGTGGTCGAGGGCCGCATCCTGTCGGTCGACGGCACGCCGCTGCCGGGAGCTCAGATCGACGTCTGGCAGGCCAACGACCAGGGCTTCTACGACGTGCAACAGCCGGATGTGCAGCCCCGGGCCAACGGTCGCGGCCTGTTTACCGCCGACCAGGACGGGGCCTTCTGGTTCCGCACCGTGGTGCCCAGCTACTACCCGATCCCGACCGACGGGCCGGTCGGCACGCTGCTGCTGGCCACTAGGCGGCACCCGTACCGCCCGGCCCACATCCACTTCATCGTGGCCGCCCCCGGGCACCGCACGCTGACCACGCACATCTTCGTGGCCGGCAGCCCGTACATCGAATCGGACGCAGTCTTTGCGGTGAAGAAGAGCCTGATCACCGAGTTCGTGCCGGTCGACGATCCAGGGCAGGCGGCCAGGTACGGCCTGGACGGACCGTTCCGCAAGGCGAGCTTCGACATCGTCCTGCAGCCCGACGGCACGTCCTGACCGACCGCGCCGGTAGCCCTTACTCTGGCGGCTGAACGGGCCGTGGTGCTTGCCTCCTACCCCGGGTGCCGCACCAGCCTCTCGTGCCCAAATTCCCAGCTTTTGTCACGGTTGATCCGCCTTTGCCTGGTAGCGTGCGAACCTGAAACAGTCCGCCCAGACGCTCCGGAAGGCTCTCGTGCTACAAGCGTTGCTGCTTGCTGCGCTCGTCGCCGCGCCGCTCGGCTCGGCGGCCCTGTTCGTGCCCGTGCGGCTCGTCGACCGCGGCACCGGGGCCTGGCCGGCCGTGCGGCGCTTCGTGCTCGCGCTGATCGCGACGGTGGTGCTGGCCGCGGCTGCGGGAGCCGCGCTGCGGCTGCTCGGGGCGACCGAGCACAACCTGGTGGCCGGGGCCGCCGGGGTCGTGATCGCCAGCCTGATCTGGCTGCCGGTGACCAGGCGCTGGTCGGCCCGCGCTCACGTGTGCTGGGCCTCGACCGTGTTCCTGTTCGTCGTGTACCTGGTCTACGCGATCGAGTGGACCTTCAACAGCAACCTCGGGCCGGTCAGCACGGTGGGCGGGGTGGTGCTCTGGCTGCTCGAGATATTCGCCGCCGTGCTGAGCTGCGCCTACCTGTGGGAACTGTGCGACGCGCTGGGCACCGAGCACTGGCGGCGGCGGATCACGCGCAGGACCAGGCTGTCGGTGCCGGACAGCGAGTTGCCCATGGTCAGCCTGCACGTCCCGGCGCACAACGAGCCGCCGGAAATGGTCATCGAGACGCTGCGCTCGCTGCTGCGGCTGGACTACCCGCGCTTCGAGGTCATCGTGATCGACGACAACACCGATGACGAGGACCTGTGGCGGCCGGTAGAAGCGTGGTGCGAGCGCCACCGGGTCAAGTTCGCCCACCTGGAAGACTGGCCGGGGTACAAGTCCGGGGCGCTGAACTACGCGCTACGCGGGATGACCTCGCCAGACGCTGAGGTCATCGGCATCGTCGACTCCGACTACCAGGTGGAGCCCGGCTGGCTGCGCCGCTGCGCGCCGGCGTTCGCCGACCCGTGGGTCGGCTTCGTCCAGTCGCCGCAGGACTACCGCGACTGGCAGCAGGCCCGGTACTACCGCCGTCTCTACTACTCCTACAACTACTTCTTCGCCGTGTCGCAGCCGTCCCGCAACGAGCACGACGGCGCCATCTTCGCCGGCACCATGGGGCTGATCCGGCGGGTGGCCCTCGACGAGCTCGGCGGCTGGGACGAGTGGTGCATCACCGAGGACGCCGAACTGTCGCTGCGGCTGCTGCGGGCCGGCTGGCACGGCTTGCACGTGGACGAGACGTTCGGCCGCGGGATCATGCCGCTGACGTTCGAGGCGCTCAAGGGCCAGCGCTACCGGTGGTGCTTCGGCGGCATCCAGATCCTGCGCATGCACTGGCGCTCGATGATCCCCGGGCGGCCGAACCGGGCCAACCACCTGGACGCCGGCCAGCGCTGGGCCTACCTGGCCGGCGCGCTGCAGTGGTACGGGGACGTGCTGGGTCTGCTGTTCCTGATCTTCCTGCTGGCCGGGGCGGCCAACCTGGCCACCGGCGGCGGCCAGCTGTTCCGCAAGCTGACCATCTTCCTGGTCGCGGCTGTGCCGGTCATGGTGCTGCTCGGCCTAGTCCGCGCGGTGGCCCTGCTGCGCCGCGGCACCGGAGCGTCCTGGCGGGACGCGCTCGGTGCGTTCTTCATCTGGCAGTCCACCTCACTGGTAGTGGCCCGCGCGTCGGTGCTCGCGCTGTTCGCCAAGAAGGCCGCGTTCCTGCGCACGCCCAAGACCAGCGAGCGGACCAGGTGGTGGGAGGCGCTGCGGGCCAACTGGGCCGAATCGACGCTCGCCCTGTTCGGCTTCGCCGGCATCGCGGCCGCGCTGACTAGGTACAACCAGCTGAGCGGGCCGCTGCTGGCCGGGCTGCTGCTGTTCCCCACGCTCGGCATGGCTGCCGCGCCGGTCAACAGCTGGGCCGCCCGCCGGGCTACGCTGCCCGCTACGCTGCGTGAGCGGCGGCGCACCGAGTATCGCCGCGACCGCCGCGCGTTCGCGGCCGGCGTGGCCACCGGGGGGGCCGTCGCGGTGCTCGGCATCGCCATCGCGGCCATAGCGCTGCTGTTCACCGGCCACCCGGCCCAGACCCCGAACCTGGTCGGCCCGGTCCAGAGCACCGCCTCCGCCCAGGCCAGTCCCTCGAAATCGCCTTCCACCTCCCCGTCCGCCACTACCTCGCCGTCGGCATCCCCGTCCGCCACCTCCACCCCGACCTCTAGCCCCTCCCTGTCCCCGTCCGCCTCGCCGACCCCCTCCGTCTCACCGTCACCATCGCTCACTACCAGTCCCAGTCCCTAACCCTTCGCCCACCACCGGCCCCCCTGTTAACATCCCTCAGCGGGCACGGACCGGCTCGATGTGCTTCTGAGCCGGCTACAACCGGCTCTATGGGACATCGATCCGGTTGGCCGGCGCCCGCGTGCCGGCCCAGGCGGTGACGGCTGAGACCGGTGGTGCTAGAGAACCGCACGCTGCGGGCAGAACCTGCCTGATCCGGCGGCTACCGCGGAGCCTGGAAGTTCGCCGCGCGCTTTAGGCCTCCGGATCGAGGTCGATGCGGATGGTGAGCGGCTCCGAGGCCATCAGCCGGCCGAGGGCCTTGTCCCACTGGTGGGGGAGCGTCCGCGACCGGGCGTCGGCGTCGTCGCCGGGCAGCACGATGGCCGTCCCGGCGCGCCACACTCCGCTGGTCTTGACCCGAACCCGGGCCTCGGCCTGCAGGTTGCGGACGTAGTCGGCCTGGGTCCCGTGCGCGGCGACCAGCCAGAAGGTGTCGCCAGACAGGCCGTTCCCGACCGGGGTCTGCCGTGGCAGACCGCTGCGGCGGCCGGTCGTCTCCAGCAGGGCGAACGCGCGGGGCGCGAACCCCGCGCGCAGTGCCCGCCGGATCAGCCGGTTGCTGCCTCGCTCCAGCGTCGTGACCACCCGGTACTTCCGCGAGCGCATACTCCGGTTGTACCGCGGTACCCGCCGCCGGTGAATGTGGGATCCGCCACGTGGGCACGGTTGCCCGGCGCCTCTGACGCGTTGCATGATCATGCGTTGTTATGCATATAATTGCAATCGTGTCTAAGGTACTCACCTCCCTGCCTGTCGGCGAACGTGTCGGGATCGCCTTCTCCGGCGGCCTCGACACCTCGGTCGCGGTCGCGTGGATGCGCGGCAAGGGTGCCGTACCCTGCACCTATACCGCTGACATCGGCCAGTACGACGAGCCCGACATCGCCTCGGTACCGGGCCGGGCCCGCGCGTACGGCGCCGAGCTGGCCCGGCTGGTCGACTGCCGGGCGGCCCTGGTCGAGGAGGGACTGGCCGCTCTGGCCTGCGGGGCGTTCCACATCAGGTCCGGCGGCCGCGCCTACTTCAACACCACCCCGCTGGGCCGGGCCGTGGCCGGCACCTTGCTGGTACGCGCGATGCTCGAGGACGAGGTGCAGATCTGGGGGGACGGCTCGACCTTCAAGGGCAACGACATCGAGCGGTTCTACCGCTACGGCCTGCTAGCCAACCCCGCGCTGCGGGTCTACAAGCCGTGGCTGGACGCCGCCTTCGTCGGCGAACTCGGCGGCCGCAAGGAGATGTCCGAGTGGCTGCTCGAGCACGGCCTGCCCTACCGCGACAGCACAGAGAAGGCCTACTCGACCGACGCGAACATCTGGGGCGCGACCCACGAGGCCAAGACGCTCGAGCGGCTCGATGCGGGCATCGAGATCGTGGACCCGATCATGGGGATCAGGTTCTGGGATCCCGGGGTCGAGATCGCCGCCGAGGACGTCACGATCGCCTTCGAGCAGGGACGGCCGGTGAGCATCAACGGCAAGGAGTTCGCTTCCGCCGTCGAGCTGGTGCAGGAAGCCAACGCCATCGGCGGCCGGCACGGCCTGGGCATGTCCGACCAGATCGAGAACCGGATCATCGAGGCCAAGAGCCGGGGCATCTACGAGGCACCGGGCATGGCGCTGCTGCACGCAGCGTACGAGCGGCTGGTCAACGCGATTCATAACGAGGACACGCTGGCCAGCTACCACAACGAGGGCCGCCGGCTGGGCCGGCTCCTGTACGAGGGCCGCTGGCTGGACCCGCAGGCGCTGATGCTGCGCGAGTCCCTGCAGCGCTGGGTGGGGATGGCGGTCACCGGCGAGGTGGCCCTGCGGCTGCGCCGCGGCGAGGACTACTCGGTCCTGGACACGTCAGGCCCGGCGTTCAGCTACCACCCGGACAAGCTGTCCATGGAGCGGACCGAGGACTCGGCCTTCGGGCCGGTCGACCGCATCGGCCAGCTGACCATGCGCAACCTCGACATCGCTGACTCCCGCGCCAAGCTGGAGCAGTACGCCGGGCTCGGCATGATCGGCAGCCCGCACCCGACGCCGATCGGCGTCGCGCAGGCCGCCTCCACCGGCCTGATCGGGGCCATGCCGGCTGGCGGAGCCGAGGCGATCGCCTCCCGGGGCCGGGTTCCCGCCGACGAGGAGCTGCTCGATCACGCCGCGATGGAGTCCGGTACCGACTGACCCTGTCCGGCCAGCCGGAGGCAGGCAGGCAAGCTGACGTGACCGGCCGGCCTAGCGGGAGGCGAGCTCGGCGGCCAGGGCCTCAGCCACGGCGGGATAGCGGAACTGGTAGCCGGCCTGGGTCAGGCGTTTCGGCATGACCCGGGAGCTGGTCAGCAGTTCCACTGACGCCTCGCCCAGGGCCAGGCGCAGGGCCGGGGCGGGAACGCGCAGCCAGGGCCGGTCGCGGTGGCCGAGGGCGGCGGCCAGGGCGGCCGTGAAGGCGGCGTTGGTGGCCGGCTGCGGGGCAGTCAGGTTGACGGGCCCGCTGACGTCCTTGTCGTTCAGCAGGAACGTGATCGCGCCGATCTCATCCGGCAGCGCGATCCAGCTCATGTCCTGGGCGCCGCTGGAGAACCGGGGGCACAGGCCGAGCCGGGCCAGCGGGAGCAGCCGGGCCAGCAGGCCGCCCGCCTGAGTGAGGACCAGGCCGCTGCGCAGGTTCACCACGCGGATGCCCGCCTGGGCAGCCGGCTCAGCGGCTGCCTCCCAGTCCTTGACCAGCCGGGACAGGAATGACTTCCCGGCCGGGGCCGTTTCGTCGACCTCATGGCCGCCGGTATCCCCGTACCAGCCGATCGCCGAAGCCACGATCAGCGTCGCCGGGGGCGAGCCCAGCTTGGTCAGGGCGCCGGCCAGCGCCCGGGTGCCCAGGACCCGGCTGGCCCTGATCTCGGCCTTGTACCGGCGCGTCCAGCGGCGGCTGGCCACCCCCGCGCCGGCCAGGTGCACGCAGGCATCCAGGCCGGCCAGCGGGCCCGGCGCCGCAGCGCTGGCCGGGCTGATTCCGGCGTCGGCCGCGCGGGGATCCCAGCGTTCCTCGTCAGCCGAGCGGGGCGGCCGCCGGACCAGCCTGATGACCTGGTGACCGTCGGCGCGCAGGGCGGCTACCAGCGCGGTGCCTATCAGGCCGGACGAGCCGGTGACGGCGACCTTCATCTGTCAGGCGGTTAAAGCCCGAGTTCGGTTTCGAAGGCGCCCTCTTCCAGCCGGCTCCTGACTGTGGTCAGGAACCGGGCCGCGTCGGCGCCGTCGACCAGCCGGTGATCGTAGGTCAGGGCCAGGTACACCATCGAGCGCACCGTGATCACCTCGCCGAGCGCGGGATCGGTGACCACCACCGGGCGCTTGACCACGGTACCGGTACCCAGGATCGCGACCTGCGGCTGGTTGATGATGGGCGTGTCGAACAGGGCGCCGCGGCTGCCCGTGTTGGTCAGCGTGAACGTGCCGCCGGCCAGCTCGTCCGGGCCTACCTGCCCGGACCGGGTGCGCTGGGCCAGGTCACCGATCTTGCGCGCGAGGCCGCCGATGTTCAGGTCACCCGCGTTGTGGATGACCGGGACCATGAGGCCGCGCTCGGTGTCGACCGCCACCCCCAGGTGCTCGGTGTCGTGGTAGGTGACCTGGTCGCCGTCGATCACGGCGTTGAGCTTCGGGTGCACCTTCAGGGCTTCCACGGCGGCCAGCGCGAAGAACGGCAGGAAGGTCAGCTTGACGCCTTCCCGGGCTTCGAAGTCGCCCTTGGCCCGGTCGCGGAGCCGGGCGATGGCGGTCACGTCGGCCTCGACCACGGTCGTGAGCTGCGCCGAGATGCGCAGTGACTCGACCATCCGCTGGGCGATCACCTGGCGGGGCCGGGACATCCGCTGGGTGGTACCGCGCAGCGAGGAAGGCACCACGGCCGGCCGCGCGGCCGCCGGGGCACCCGCCGGGGCGGCGGGCTGCTGCGGGCCGGCCGGCGCGGGCTGCACCCGCTGCGCCTGCTGCGGCACGACGGCGGCCGGCGCCTCCTGGGGCGCGCGCGACGGCTCGGCTCCAGCCGGCTGCGACGCCCGCTGGACCCGCGCCGCGTCGATCACGTCCTGCTTGCGGATCCGCCCGCCGACCCCCGTGCCGGAGACCGATTCCAGGTCCACGGCGTGCTCGGCGGCCAGCTTGCGGACCAGTGGGGTGACATAGGGGGCTTCTCCGGTGCCAGGCAGCGGCGTCGGCGGCGGGTACTCCTCGGCCGGCTCGGCCTGCGCGGCGGGAGCCGATTCGGGCGTCGGGGCGGGGGCCTGGGCAGGCGCAGCCGGGGCGGAGGCGGCCGCCGGGGCCTGCTGGCCGTAGGCGGGCGGCGGCGCGTAGCCGGGCGTCTGGTCGGGCCGGGGCGGCGGGGCGTAGTTGGGCTGGGCGCTCCAGCCGTCGGAGCCGCTGGCGGCCGGTTCCGGCGCGGGCGCCGCGGGCTCGGCGGTTTCCTGGGCTGGTTCGGCGGCGGCCTGCGGGGGCGGGGCGGAGTCCTCGGCGGCCGGGGCGGCGTCCTCGGCGGCCGGGGCGGCGTCCTCGGCGGCCGGGGCGGCGTCCTCGGCGGCCGGGGCAGCGTCCTGCGGCGGAGCGGCCGGTTCCGGCGCGGATTCGCTGGTCTCGCTGTCCTCGATGACGGCCAGCTGCGCGCCGACCGCGACCGTCTCGTCCTCGTCGACCGCTATCCCGCGCAGGATCCCCGACGCGGGGGAGGGAATCTCGGTGTCCACCTTGTCGGTCGACACCTCGAGGAGCGGCTCATCCACCTCCACGCGCTCGCCTTCCTTCTTCAGCCAGCGCGTGACGGTACCCTCGGTGACGCTCTCACCGAGTTGCGGCATCGATACCGAGACCGACATTCTCGTGACTCCTTGGATGGGCTCTTGGGAAGAAATTAGGCGTGGAAGTGCAGGGGCTTGCCGGCCAGCGCGAGGTGCGCTTCGCCGATGATCTCGGACTGGGTCGGGTGCGGGTGAATCAGCTGGGCGACGTCCGCGGGTTCCGCGTCCCAGTTGACGATCAGCTGGCCTTCGGCGATGAGCTCGCCCACCCGGCTGCCCACCAGGTGGATGCCGAGCACGCGGCCCGGACCTGAGCCGTCGGTACCTGCCTCGGCGATGACCTTCGCCCCGCCCGGCGTCTGCAGGATGACGCTCCTGCCGTTGGCGCCGATCGGGTAGTTCAGCTCGACTACCTCAAGGCCGCGCTCGGCGACCTGCGCGGAGGTCAGGCCCACCGAGGCTACTTCGGGGTCGCTGTAGGTGATGCGAGGCACGCCGTCGTAGTCGATCGGCTTGACCTCGAGCCCGCCCAGCCGCTCGGCCACCATGATGCCCTCGGCGAAACCGACGTGGGCCAGCTGCGGCGTGGCGATGAGGTCGCCGACCGCGGAGATGGTCGGCACGTTGGTCCGGCACAGCTCGTCCACCACGACGAAGCCCCGGCTCACCGTCACGCCGTTGGCCTCGTAGCCCAGGCCGGACGACACGGGCCCGCGGCCGACCGCGACGAGGAGCAGCTCGGCCTCGAGGGTCTTGCCGCCCGCGAGCGTGACCGTGACGCCGCCCTGGCTGTGCTTGACCGACTCGAACTTCGAATCCAGCTCGAGGCCGATGCCGCGGCGGCGGAACGCCCGCTGCAGGTGCCTGGCGCTGGTCTCGTCCTCCAGCGGCAGCAGCTGCGGCATCATCTCCACGATGGTCACGTCCGCGCCGAACGACCGCCACACGCTCGCGAACTCGACCCCGATAACGCCGCCGCCCAGGACGATGACCGAACTGGGCACCCGGTCGAGCCGCAGCGCGTCGTCCGAGCTGATGACGTGCGTGCCGTCGAGCTCAAGGCCAGGCAGGCTACGCGGCTCGGAACCGGTGGCCAGCACGATGTGCTCGCCCTCGTAGGTCACCTCGCCGACCCGGACCGACGTCGGCGAGGCCAGCTGCCCGTCGCCGATGATGGTGTCGATCTTCCGGCTGGCGATCGTAGACTGCAGACCCTTCCACAGCCGGTCGACCACGGACCCCTGGTAAGCCAGCACGGCGGGCATCTCGATGCCGTCGAAGGTGGTCTTGATCCCGAACTTCCCGCTTTCCCTGCTCTGGTCCGCGAGCTCCGCCGCGTGCAGCAGCGCCTTGGTGGGGATGCAGCCCCGGTGCAGGCAGGTCCCGCCGACCTTGTCCTTCTCGATCAGCGCGACGCGCTTGCCGAGCTCGGCCGCACGCAGCGCGCAGGCGTACCCGCCGCTGCCGCCGCCGAGCACGACGATGTCGTAGCTGCTGCTGCCCTCTGCCACCCCTTGAGCCTCCTTCTCCGGCTTACCCAGTCCTCATCATGCACCAGCCGTCAGCCTGCCCGGGACCCTGATACCGCAAGCCTGCCTTCCGCCGTGTCCAGCGCGATCTGCACCAGGGTCCTGACCGCCGCCCCGGTGCCGCCCTTGGAGGTGTACCCGTAAGCGCCGCCTTCATTGAAGGCAGGACCGGCGATATCCAGATGGACCCAGGGCACTCCGGCCGGCGCGAACTCGCGCAGGAAATGCCCGGCCACCAGCATGCCGCCGGCCCGGTCCGCGGCCACGTTGGCGATGTCCGCCACCGCCGAGTCGAGTCCCTTGCGCAGGTCCTCGGGCAGCGGCATCGGCCACATGGCCTCGCCCGCCCGGCGGGCTGACTCCGCGATCTGCGCGGCCAGCGCATCGTCGCTGGCCATCACGCCGGAGGTCTGGTTGCCCAGGGCCACCACCTGCGCTCCGGTCAGGGTCGCCACGTCGACCAGCAGGCCCGGTGCGTCGGCGCCGGAACGGGCCAGCGCGTCGGCCAGGACCAGGCGCCCTTCCGCGTCGGTGTTCAGCACCTCGACGGTCTTCCCGCCGTAGATGGTAATGACGTCGGACGGCCGCTGGGCGCCGCCGCCCGGCATGTTCTCGGCCAGCGACATATAGCCGATTACGTTCACTGCCGGGCCGAGCGCGGCGATGGCCTGCAGCGCGCCCAGCACCGCGGCGGCGCCGCTCATGTCGGCCTTCATCGTCTCCATGGCCTTCGGTGGCTTCAGGGACAGGCCGCCGGAGTCGAAGGTGATCCCCTTGCCGGCGAAGACCACGGTGCCGACGGCGTCCGGGTGGGTGTACTCGAGCCGCACCAGCCGCGGGGGGTGCACCGAGCCCATGCCCACGGCCAGGATGCCCCCGTACCCCTCCTTGGCCAGCTCGTTCTCGTCGAGGACCTGCACTCCGAAGCCGCTGGCGGCGGCCGTCTGCCCGGCGGCCGCGGCCAGGTCGGCCGGCACCATGTCGGCCGGAGCGGTGTTCACCAGGTCGCGGACCAGCGTCATCGCCTCGGCCAGGACCCTGGCCCGGGCCACGGCGGCGTCATGAACGGTGTGCACGATCTGCTCGATGTCGGCCGGGGCGGTACCGTTCGTCCGGTACTTGCGGAACGCGTAACCGCCCAGCAGGACGCCGAGCGCGACGGCCTCGGCCTCGTCCGGCTGCCCGGCGGGCAGGGCGACGGCCACCCGGCTGGCCCGGCCCGAGGCGAGCTCGCGGGCCGCAGCACCCGCGGCGCGGCGCAGCCTTTCCAGGTAGCGCTGGCGCTCGGCCGGATCCGCGGCGGCACCGGAATCCTGGCCGGCCCGGGGGCCCGGGCCGAGGCCTACGGCGACGGTGAGCGGGGCGGCCAGACGCCCGGCGGTGGGAATCTTGGTGATCTCCTCGGACTTGCCCGTCGCGCCGAGCGCGGTCAGGGCATCCATGAGGTCAATGTCATCGGTGACCGGAGCGAGGACAGGGCCATCGGTGCCCTGGAATACTCCGATCACGAGGGCGTCCGCGTCGGTCGCCGTCGGCGTTGACTGGCTGGTAAGCAGAGTGACCGTCATCCTGCTGATCGTAGGGCATGTGCTAGGGTTCCAGCCCTTCCGCTGGCCCTGACCTACTACCCTCGACCTGGTGAAGCAGCGGACCAGGGGCGGAAAGGCGGGTTAGGCGTGGGCATGCCGCCTGCTACCGGGACGGCCGGTACCCGTGCGGTACCCGCGCGGCCGCCTGCAGCGTCCTGGCCGCTGCGGCCCGGCGTCGTTATCGCGATCGCCGCCGTGCTCGGGCTGGGGCTGCGTGCCTTCGCGCTGGCCCGCCCCGGCTACCTGACCGGCTTCACCCAGTACGACGACGGCGTGTACATCGGCAACTCGCTGCGCCTGGTCAGCGGCGTGATCCCGTACCGGGATTTCGCGATGGTGCAGCCGCCCGGGGTCATGCTGCTGATGGTGCCGGCCGCGCTGCTCGGCAAGGCGCTCGGCAGCATGTGGGCGCTGTCCGCGGCCCGGCTGCTCACGGTGGGCGCTGACACCGCCAACATCGTCCTGCTCGGGCTGCTGGCCCGGCACCGCGGCCCGCTGGCCGCGGGCGTGGCCAGCGGCGGCTACGCCGTCTACCCGGCCGCGCTGAACGCATCGCAATCGTTGTTCCTCGAACCCTGGCTGAACCTGTTCTGCCTGCTGGGCGCCGTGCTCCTGTTCGACGGCGACCGGCTGGCCGGCCAGGCCGATGGTCCGGGCGCCCGGGTCCGCGGCTGGCAGTGGCCGCTGTGGGCGGGTGTCTGCTTCGGTTTCGCCTCCGCGGTCAAGATCTGGGCGGCGGTCCCGGCCCTGATCGCTTTCGCCCTGTGCCTGCGGGCACGTCGCGGCAGGCTCCCGTTCGCCGGCGGGTTCGCGGCCGGGATCGCAGTGCCCTGCCTGCCATTCGAGATCCTGGCGCCGGGCGGATTCGGGCGCACGGTGTTCCTCTCCGAGCTGGTGCAGGCCACGCACGGCCGGATCCCGTCTGCGCCCCGGGTCGCCGATATCACCGGCATCACCGGGCTGGGCAGCGTGGGCATCAGCCCCCGGCTGCGGATCGGCCTGCTGGCCGCGTTCCTGATCCTGGTATTCCTGGCCGCGGCGTGGATCCGGGCCAGGCGCTCCGGAGTCCGGGCCGCTGCGCTGGACTGGTACGCCTGGTTCGGCCTGGCCGCGGTGACGGTGATGCTGTTCACCCCGTCGGAGTGGTACGAGCACTACGCGGCCTTCGCCGGGCCGTTCCTCATACTGCCGCTCGCCTTGTCTGCCGCGTGGCTCCTGGCGCCCGGGCCGGGACGCAGCCGGGCGTCGGCGCCCTGGTTCCGGGCCGCTGCCGCGGCGGCGGCCCTGGCCATAGCGGCGGTAGCGGCCGTCGACGGCTACAGCGTGACCAAGCTGTACCCCGGCACGGACCTGGCCCGGGCCAGCGCCCTCATCCCTCCCGGCGCCTGCGTGCTCACCGACACGGTTTCGGCCACGATCGTGATCGACCGGTTCACCTCAGGCACGCCCGGCTGCCCGGCGCTGGTCGACGCGGTGGGCACGCTGATCGCGACCACCGACGGCCAGGACCTGTACGGCCCGCCCTCGGTCAGCGCCCGCGACACGCAGGCATGGCAGACCGCGTTCTCCCATGCCCAGTACGTCTGGCTGTACGGCAGCCGCGGCTACACCGGCGCGCGGATCATCTGGACCAGCTCGCTGCACGCGTACTTCGCGCACCACTTCAGGCTCATCGGCCTGCGCAGTTCCTTCGGCGGGTCGAAGCTCGTCCCGGGCGGCGGGCTGTACGTCAGGACATGAGGCCGGGCCGGACGCTCGCGCCCCGGTCCGTTCGGCCCAGACACCTCATCAGCCGGCCGGGAACAGGCGGCACCAGGAACGTCCCGTTCCCGTCGCGCACCCGGACCTGGAACTCGCCGGCCAGGCCGGTGAACCGGGCCACGACCGGGGTGGCGGGCCGGGCGTAGATCTCCTCCGGCGGGCCGGCCTGCACCAGGCGGCCGCGCTCCAGCACGCCCACCTGGTCGGCCAGGGCAAAGGCCTCGGCCAGCGCGACCCGCTGCTGCTCCCCGCCTGACAGCTCGTTCGGGTACCGGCCGGCCAGGGCGGCCAGCCCTACCGGTCCAGCATCTCCCGGGCCCGGGCCCGGCATTCGGTTAGTGGGCATCATGGGCCCGAGTCTGACCGGGCCACCGGTACGTAGCCCGTCCGGTAGCTGACGGGGATTAAGCGACGGTCACGAATTGGGTATAACCAGGGTTAGTGATCTAAGCTAACAGCGGTTGCAATCGGAGGGAGTGGGCAGTGCGAGCGGAACCAGGCCGCCAGTCACCGGCTCTCCACTTCCTCGGCGTACACCCGGGCCGCATAGGCCTCCAGCGACTGCTCGCAGCCGTCGAGCGCCTTCTCCGCCGCGGCCCGTCCGTCCGCGTCGAACGCGTCCCGCTCGCGGACCTTGGCGAACCAGTTGCGCAGCTTGACCAGGTCGACCTCGTTCTCCTCGAGTTCGGCGTAGGTGAAGTGGCTGTCGGCGTACTCCTTCTTCACCTGCTGCAGGAAGTCCTCGCAGCGGTCGACGATCTCTTCGTACTCGTCGTTCCTGGCCGCCTGGAACGCGCTGCGCACATCGGTCTCGCCCGCCAGCACCTCGCACGACAGCAGGATCGCCGTCCCCGACATCTCGATGATCTCTCGCCGCAGCTTGCGCAGGGCCCGCTCGGTAGCCGCGCTGGCCGGCAGCGCCGCGGCCGAGTTCTGCAGGTAAATGGCGCCCAGGCTCTTGATCCGCCGCCATACCGTGGAACGGAGCCTGGTCGGCTCGGGCGGCACCCGGTAGATCAGCAGCAGCCAGCCGGTACTCTCGGCCTTCTCGGCCGTCTTGTCGGTCACCAGCATATTGTCCCTTACCTGACCCCAGGCCTGGTGCTGAAGGAGGCCCAGTGAATGCGCTTCCACTCGTACTGACCGTCTTCGTCGCCTGCGCGGTAGAGGCCATCGAGGCGCTCACCATCGTGCTCGCGGCGGGCCTGACCCGGCAGTGGCGGTCCACCTTCCAGGGGATGGCAGCGGCGCTGATCGTGCTGGCCGTCATCGTCGGCGTGCTCGGCCCGACGGTCACGCTGCTCCCGCTGACCGCGCTCCGGCTCGTGGTCGGGGCGCTGCTGGCCATCTTCGGGTTGCAGTGGCTGCGCAAGGCGATCCTGCGGGCCGCCGGCTACAAGGCACTGCACGACGAGGCCAGCGCCTACCTACGTGAGGTGGCCGCCGCGAAGGCCGCGCCGGCCTCGTCACGGCGGGGTATCAGCGACTGGTACGCGTTCACTCTCGCGTTCAAGGGCGTGCTGCTCGAGGGTCTCGAGGTGGTGTTCATCGTGATCACGTTCGGGGATAACCAGCGCGACCTCGGCGCGGCCGTGTTGGGTGCCGCGATCGCCGTGGTGGTGGTCGCCGCGGCCGGGATCGCCGTCCGGGCCCCGCTGGCCAAGGTGCCGGAGAACGCGCTGAAGTTCCTGGTGGGAATCATGCTGACGTCGTTCGGGACGTTCTGGGGCGCCGAGGGCGCCGGGGTGAAGTGGCCGGGCAACGACGCGGCGCTGCTCGTCCTGGTCCCGGTGGTGGCCCTGGTCTCGCTCGGGTACGCGGTCTGGCTGCGGCGGGCTCACCGGGCGCACACCGCGGCCGGACCTCAGGCACCGGTGTCGCAGGCAGAAGGGGTGACCGGCTGATGATGCGCGCGCTGAAGTCGTTCGGGGCGTTCTGGTACGACTTCGTGATCGGCGACGACTGGCAGGTCGCCGCGCTGCTGGTGGCCGCGCTGGCCGTCACGGCGCTGCTCGTGCACCTGGCCGGGGTGAACGCGTGGTGGCTGCTGCCGATAGCCGCGTTCGCCGCGCTGGCCTGGTCCTTGCGCCGCGCCACCGCCGGCAAGTCCTAGATCAGGTACGTCGGCTGGTCCAGGCCGATGCGGGCCCTGGCGAAGGCCTGATCCCGGCTGCCGCTGAACAGGATGTGCTGACCGGCTGCGTGGATGTCGCGGAAGCAGCGCTGGAGCGGGTGGCTGGCGAACACCGCATCCGCGCCAGCCAGGCGGAACACCCGGTCTACCGCCTCGGTGCCCGCCCGCACGGCCTGGTTCGCCGCCAGCAGGACTAGGGCCCGTTGGTCCAGGCTCGGCTCATCGCCTCGGCACGCCGTGTCCCAGACGCTGCCAATGACGTCGAATTGGAAGGATCGCGCGCGGCCAGCGTCCCCTCCGCCCGGGACAGTTCGACCTGAGCCGCCGCATCGTGGCCGATCACCGCCGACCGGGCCCTGGCCAAGCTCGGCGCCACCAGGTCCGCCTGCCGCCCCTCACCCCAGTGGCGCACCGCCGACCGGTACCGCCGCAGCAGCGCGGCCCGCGGACCCTCAGGTCAGCTGAGTTCGCCCGCAGCGTCCTGGACAGCCTTGTCGACGTCCTTCGCGCTCACGTCCAGCTCCTTGGCGACGTGCTTCTCGGCCTTCAGTTCGGCCTTGGCCACGGCCTGCTCCAGCTTGCTCTCACCGACGATGATCAGGGCCGCCTGCCCTTCGTCGATGATGTCCCCGAACTCCTTGACGTCGGCCCGGGACATGCCGCGCCACAGGTGGCCGCCCACCCCGCCCACCGCTGCGCCGACGATAGCGGTGCCGATGATCGCGGGCGGGAACAAGATGCCGACGACCGCGCCCACCGCGGCGCCGCCCCATGCTCCGTGCCGGGTGGCCATCTCGTCCTTGTTCACGTGAACCTTGCCCGCGTCATCCTTGGTGACCACGGCGGCGTCGTAGGTGCCGACTGCGCCGACTGCATGCAGGTTCTTGACGATGTCGTAGTCAGCTCGCGCGGTGCCCTCGCTGGGGTAGGTGCCGATGTAAATGAATACTCCGTCAGGCTTGGCCATGTCCTCTCTCCTGTTTGTTCTGGCCGCATCCGGAAGAGCACGGCGGAGGCTGTTTCCCTCGAATTTAGCTTGACCAGGCCGATAGGTGATCACCCACACGGGGTGACAGCGACGCGGCACCGGCCGCCAGGCGGGCCATCGTTGACCTGGCTTTAGGCTGAGCCAGTCGTGGAGGAGCGGCGGTGACGCCGTTTCCGCTCTTCCCGTTTCAACTCCTCCTGTTTCAGCTCCTCCTGGCCATGCTCCATAAGTTCTCTCACGTGCCCAGAAAAATAGTCTTTGAATACCACGCGCACCATGGCGGGAACTTCGCTTTCCCGCATCATCCCAGCCAGCGCCGCAACCCCGATGACACCAGTGATGACGCGTACCTGGAAGCGGCGGCTTCCCAGAAAGCGTGCCACCGCGCTGATCCCGATCCCGAGCAGGATCATGTCACGGGTACGGCTGGCCGCCCGTGCTTGCCGCTCTGGCATGTGAACGCCTCCCGGAGATCAGAGCCCTCGGTGTGCTCTGCCCACGATCCCCGCCCGCTGGGTCGTTCGGATCATCTCCGGCGGGTGATCCGGCGTACCCGCGATGACAGCTACGCCTTCCGAGGACAAATGGGGTGATGCCGGATAGAGCGGGTGTCGTATGGCGACAGGCCAGCATCGGACCCGGCGCGACTGTCTAGTCCCGCGTCACCAGGTCGTGGTCGAAGGCGAACACCACCGCGGCGGCCCGGTCGCGCAGGCGCAGCTTGGTGAACAGGTGGTTGATGTGCGTCTTGACCGTTCCCTCGCTGACGAACAGCTGGGCGGCGATCTCGCCGTTGGTCTTGCCGCGGCCGATGAGCGCCAGCACCTCCCGCTCGCGGCTGGTCAAGCCGTCCAGGTCGGCCGCGGCGGCCGCATCGGCGGGCGGCGTCGCGGTCCGGTAGATGGCCAGCACCCGCGCGGTGACCGCCGGGTCGAGCCAGGCACCGCCTCCGGCTACCGCGCGCACCGCCCGCTGCAGGTCCTCGGCGGGCACGCCCTTGAGGACGAAGCGGGCCGCGCCGGCCCGCAGCATGCCGGCCAGCACCTCCTCGTCGTCGAACGTGGTCAGGGCCAGCACCGGCGGGCTGTCGTCGCGGCGGCGCAGCTCGCGGGTGGCCTGCACTCCGTCCACGAACGGCATCCGCACGTCCATCAGGACCACGTCCGGCGTCAGGACCCGCACCGCGGCCAGGATCTCGCGGCCGTCCGCGCGCTCGCCCACCAGGTCGAAGCCGAACGGCTCGCGCAGGATGCCCCGCAGCCCGGTCCGGACCAGCTCCTGGTCGTCGACCAGCAGGACCCGGATCATGGCGCGGCCCGCAAAGAAGCGTCGATGGGGAGCGTGGCCCGCACCAGCCAGCCCTGCCCGCCCTGGCCCGCCTCGCAGGTCCCGCCGAGCGACTCGGCGCGCTCGCGCATGCTGACCACGCCCAGCCCGGCACCGGTGCCGGGCGGCCCGGAACTGTCCGCGGTGAGGGTGACCCGGCCGGCGTCCACGCTCAGCCGGACCGCGGTCAGCGCGCCCGGCGCATGCTTGGCCGCGTTGGTGAGCGCCTCCTGCGCGATCCGGTACACGGCCAGGCCGGTGGTGGCGGGCAGGGCGCTGGTATCGCCCTCGACGGTAAGGGTGACGTCCGCCCCCGCCGACCTGAACCGCTCGACCAGCGCAGGCAGCCCCTCGACGCCCGGCAACGGCGCGGCAATCCCCTCGGCGCCCTCGCTGCCGAACGCAGAGCCACCGCGCTCGTCCTCCCGCAGCATCCCGACCGTCATCCGGACCTCGGCCAGGCACTCCCGCCCCAGTCGCTCGGCCTCGGCCAGCGCCCGCGCCGCGTCGGCCGGGTCGTGCTCCACCGCCAGCCGCGCGCTCTGCACATGCAGCAGGGAGACCACCAGCGTGTGCCCGATGACGTCGTGCAGTTCGCGCGCGACCCGGTTGCGCTCCTCCACCCTGGTCTTAGCGGCCAGGCCCGCCTGCGCCTCGCGCAGCTGGGCCACCAGGTCGATCTGGTGCCGGATCAGCAGGCCGGCCAGGACCGTGAGCGTGGAGCCTGACATCCACGCGGCCCAGCCGGGATCGGGCCTGATCCACAGCCACTCGGCCGCGAACAGCGCCAGGACGCCGGCCAGGTACGCCAGGCCGTCGCGGCGGCCCCCGACCAGGGCGCACCAGCCGGCCAGCAGGCATACCGCGAACCAGCCGACGTTGTACGACCGCCCGTCGCCGATCACGGCGATCCCGGCCGTGGCCAGGGCCGCGTAGGCCAGCAGCGGCTGCCACGAACGCGCCAGCAGGACGCCCGTGCCGATCGCTACGACCGCCGCGATCGCCGCCTCCACGACGGAGTTCCGGTCGGGATACACGCGGCCCAGCGCGAACCCGAGCGCCACCACGAGGCCGAACGCCGTGGCGGCCGCCCACGCCGCCCGGCCGCCCTGCAGCCCGGCAGGCCAGGAAACCGGGCCAGCATCACCGGTCATGCCGCGGATTCTACGAGGCCGCGGCCGGTTGCCCGGCCGCGGCCCGTCATGGGATGCCGTCATAGCACCGTCCTGCGTGCGGCCAGGGCGGTGAACACCACCGTCAGGCCGGCCAGGCCCAGCAGCGATCCGGTGGCCGGGCCCAGGCCGAGCCAGGGCCCGCGGACCGCGTTGGTCAGCAGCGTCAGCGGCAGCGGGCCCGCGATGTGCCTGACGGCCGAGCCCATCACGTGGGGCGGCGGGCCGCCCGCACCGAGCAGGAAGGACGGGAAGAACAGCAGCAGCCCCACGGCCTGGGCCGACCTGGCCGACGGCAGCAGCGTGCCGAGCAGCACGCCCAGGCTGACGAAGCCCACCGCGCCCAGGGCCAGCGCCAGCGCCACCCGCCAGCCGTCGTGCAGGGCCGGCAGGCCGTAGACCGGCGCGGCCACGGCCAGCAGGAGCACGCAGGCCACCGCGGTGGTGATGAGCCCGACCACGAGCTGGGCCACGGCGAACGACCAGCGCGGGAAGCCAGCCGCGGCGAACCGGCGCAGTACCCCGCGCTCCCGGTAGGAGGCCAGGTGGACCGGCAGCATGACCAGTCCCGCCGCGGCGATCACGACGGTGAGGTACGACGCCACGTACCAGTGCGCCGGGTTGACGTTGTCGAAACCCGGGGTGGGCTTGGTCCCGAACGCCCCGCCGATGATCAGCATGGTCACGACCGGGAACGCGAACACGAACGTCAGTACGAGCGGATCGCGTGTCATGAGTTTCAGCTCGGCCCTGATCAGGCGTCCTGCTGCGGTGTTCATCGCCGTCCTCCCACCAGTTCCCCGTGTTTGGTGACCCCGTGTTTGGTGACCCCGTGTTTGGTGACCCCGTGTTTGGTCGACACCGTGCCCGGTGACACGGTGTTCGTCAGCCGCGGCCTCGCCGGACGCGGCGCCGTCAAGCAGCCCGAGCAGGGCGTCCTCCAGGCTCGGCACGTGCACGCTCAGGTCGGCGGGCACCGGGCCCCACCGCACCAGGGCCGCCCCGACGTGCGCGATGACCGGCCGGGAGCCGCGCACGGTCACCCGGGCCCCGGCTCGCTCCACCTCGCGAACTCCGTCCAGCCGGCGGACCTGGTCCAGCAGCGGTGCCGGAGCATCGGGCATGCTGAATCGGATCGTCGCCGTCCCGGCGTGCCGATCCACCAGGTCCGCCGGCGCCCCCGCGTCGAGGACGCGGCCGTCGCGCATCACCACGACCCGGCCGCAGAGCGCTTCGGCCTCGTCCATCTCATGGGTCACCAGCAGCACCGTGGTGCCCTCGTCGTGCAGCTGCCGCACGGCGGCCCACACGTTGCGGCGCGCGGCCGGGTCCAGGCCCTGGGTCAGCTCGTCGAGGATCACCAGCCGCGGCCGGTTGAGCAGCGCGAGCACCAGGAACAGCCGCTGCCGCTCGCCGCCGCTCAGCGACCCGAACGCCGACCGCCGCCGCTGGGCCAGCCCGAACTGCTCCAGGAGTCCGGCGCCGTCCCTGGCCCGCGGAGTACGGAACAGCTCAATCGCCTCGGCCACCCGCAGCCGGTCCGGCAGCGCCGAGTCCTGGAGCTGGCTGCCCAGCAGCGGCCTGAGCTGCCCGGCCTGCATGGCCGGGTCATAGCCGAGCACCCGGATCGTGCCGCCGTCCGGCTGGCGCAGCCCCTGGATGCACTCGACGGTCGTAGTCTTGCCGGCCCCGTTGGCGCCGATCAGCCCGACGATCTCTCCGGCGGGGACGTCGAGGTCCAGACCGTCCACCACAACCCTGTTCCCGTACGCCTTGCGCAGACCTCGCACGGTGACTACCTGAGGCTTATCCATGCCTCGATGGTGCCGGCTGCGCCCCCTCCGGCGCGTCAGCCCCCGGCTAGAACTCCGCCTCTACCCCAGGGTGGAGAAACCCCGAGCTCACTCCGCCGGGTCGCCGAGGAACCGGGTCTCCAGCGGGGTCTCGGTGACGCCTGAGTCAGGCGAGGCGGTGACTTGGTAGGCGCCGGTGGTGGAGCGGTCGGCGATCAACTCGGTGAGGGTGTCGTCGACGTAGTGGGCCGCTACCCCGTCGTCGCAGGCGATCCCGCCGGACAGGGTGCCGTCGGCGACCAGCTGGTGATAGAGCGGCCGGCGGCCGGGCTCGGAGTTGTAGTGCGGGCAGTAGCTACCCGGCAGCATCCCGAGCCCGTCGGTAAAGGCCCGCAGCTCGCGCCCGAACGAATCCGTGGTGCCCCCCTCGAACCAGCAGATGCCCCCGGCGCTCGACCCGGCCAGTACGATGCCCGCCTGCCAGGCCTTGCGCAGGATCACGTCGAGCCCGTGCACCCGCCACACGGCCAGCATGTTCGCCACGCTGCCGCCGCCCACGAAGATCACGTCCTGGGACAGCAGCAGGTCCTCGGGGTCGCGCACGTTCGGCATGGGGAACAGGGCCAGGTGACTGACCCGGGCCGGATGCCCGGCGAACCGGTCGTACATGAGCAGCGTCCAGCGCGGGTCATCGCCGCCCGCGGTGTTGAGCACGCACAGCCGGGGCTCGCGCTGCCCGGTCAGCTTCAGCGCGTTCTCCAGGTGCACCGGCACCCTGCCGTCCGGCACCAGCATGCCGCCGCCGATCGCTATTACGTGCCTCCGACCGTCCGCTGCCATGCCTGGCACGCTAGCGGCGTAACTAGCCGCAAGCAAAACCAGGCGCGGCCTGGCACCGTGCGTAACCGGATGGCCGCTCCCTGGAATTATCTGGCCGAACGGCCCGTGGTTTACCGCCCGCCACCTACGTCCTCGTCACAGCTTGGTAACTATCGGCTGGCCGGTGACTCGGCCGCCGGGTCTGCCCCTCTGCAGAAACAAAGGCTCGACACCCAAGGGAGATCCGATGACCATCACCACCGACCTGCCGGTCTCGCCGGCTGGGTCCACGCTGGCTCCGTACACCGCCGCGAACGGGGATATCGTCCAGCCCGGCAGCTACGGCGTCAGCCACGGCTCAGGCATTACCGGCGAGCTGATCAGGCACGCGACCGAGTCGTGGGCCGGGCACGCCTTCGTCTACGTGGGCAACGGGCAGATCATCGAGGCCGCGCCGCCGGTAGCCAGGGTCTCCTCGGCCGCGTCTCACCCCGACGCGGTGTGGAACGTGCGCTACCCGCTGACCGATCCGCAGCGCGACGCCATCGTGGCCCGGGCGCACGCCCTGGTGGGCTGCCCTTACGACTACCCCGCCTATATCGGCTTCGCCCTGGAAGTGCTGAAGCTGCGTAACGGGCAGGAACTCGACCCGGTCTTCAAGGAAGATCACTGGCGGGTGTGCTCAGCGCTGGTCGCCGACTGCTACACCTACGCCGGACTGAACCTCGAGCAGGGCCTGCAGTACCCCAACCTGATCAGCCCGGCCGACCTGTACAACATGATCGCGCACGAGGCCTGACCTAGCCGCGGGACAGCCGGGCCAGGGACAGGACGAAAATCGATGACAGCAGCCAGCCGAGCAGGGTAGCCAGGTTGAGCCACCACAACACGACCTCCCCGCCGGACACGTGCGGGTCGGGATACCACGTCGATCGCTGATCGAGCGAGATCAGCGGAACGACCGTGTCGATCGCGTACAGCACCGGGCTGAAGCAGCGGACCTCGCCGTCACCGCACGAATCGGGCCGGGACGAACCGCGGCCGGCGGGGAGGCCGCCCGGGCTGACCAGCAGGCCCCGGATGGAATAGACCGCCCCGTTGCCGTTGGTCGCGCGCAGCGTGGTCTGGCTGGCGGGCAGTTCGAGGGTCACCACGACCAGCAGCAGCAGGACGGCCAGGGCCCACAGCACCCGCGACGGCCGGTACCCGTAGCCGATGGCCGCGTAGATGCCGTCCGCGGCCCGCCTGGGCCATGCCGCGTTCGACCGGTCAACGCGCCGGGCGTGCCGGCGCTGGGCCATGAGGATCTGCTCAGCCTCGTCGGCGTAGCCGTGCTCCCGGAACACCCGGGCGGCCTGCTCGTAAGGACCCGAGTCGAACTGGGCCTGGCGGCTCAGCCAGGCGCACCTGGCGGCTTGATCCCAGATCGGCTTCGGCGCGGCGAATTGGGGGGTCTCGAAACGCTCGTAGGTCAGGCCGGCGATGTCGAAGCTGGGCGGCCAGGTATCCGGGTCATCGGCCAGGAACGTGGTGGTCGTGTCGGTGAAGTCCACGCTGGGCGCCACGGCGGCCCAGTCCAGGTCGATACCGCCGCGGACAGTGGCCGATATCGCCTCGACCGCGTGCCCGTGCTGGTTGTAGGGCGCCGGCCCGGGACAGGTGAACGAGCCGCCGGTGAATTGCAGCCGGCCTTCGATGGTGCTCCGGTTGAGCACGACCAGGCCGGTCGAGGAGAAGCCGTCCACCAGCCGGACCGATCCCTGCACCCGAGCCTGGTTGAGGCTGACCGAGTAGCCGCCCGGGTTGTTCAGCTGCGCTCCGTCCGCCGCCAGGCTGCCCAGCGTGGCGCCGCGGAAGTTGACCCGGCCGCCGTCGGTCCGCAGGCCATCGAGCGTGACGTCACCGTCGACGGTCAGCGCGGTGCCGCCGACCAGGGACCGGCGTTCAGGCTGGCTCAGCTGGCCGCGCAGCGCGAGCATGCCGTGGATCACGGCCCCGGCCAGCCGGATCGTGCCTTCCACCGTCGCGTCCCGGTCCAGCCGCACGTCAGCGCGGATCTCGGAGTTGGTCAGGTTCAGCACCGTGCGGCCCGGCGCCCGCAGCGCGCAGCCGGCGCCGATGGACACGCCGCTCATCTCGCCGATCGACATGTCAACCCGGCCGGTCACGGCGCACCGCCCGGTGAACAGCACCTCGGCGCCGACCGACAGCCGGACCGCGTCCAGCGCGGTGTCGAAGGCCGTCGGCCTGGCGTAGATGCTGTCCTTGGGGACTTCGGTATGGGCCTGGATGGTGGCGTTGCGGATCAGCAGGCGGCCGCCGATGCGCATGCTGGCCATGCCCATGCGGCCCCGGATCTCCGGCCCGCGCCCCATGGGGTCCTCGATCACGAACATGCTTCCGTCGAGGACCGCGTCCTCCAGATCGATGGACGGCCCGTTCACCGAGGTGAGCCGGGCCCCGGTGATGTCGATCGAGCCGGCTATCCGCGCCCCGAGCAGCCGGATCTCGCCGAGTGACTGGAACTGGTGGATCAGCCGGATCGAGCCGCCCACGCGGATCCGGTCCGCCTGGATGGCACGGTCCCCCTGGCCGTCGATGACGGTATCGACGCACAGCAGGCGGCCGCCGATCTCGGACTCGCACAGCCAGATCGCCGACCGCTTCGATGTGCTCGCGTTCGTCCAGTGCGCGCCGACGATATGCGAGCGGGATAGGTCGAGGTCGCGGCGCAGCCGCACCCCGTTGCCGAGCAGGCCGGGCAGGCGGGGGCAGCCGGTCAGCGAAAGCTCGGAAAGCTGCGCGCCCTCCACCATCGGCGCGGTGTCGAATTCGCAGGCCTCGAACCGCAGCGGGAACGGGATGACCAGGCCGGTGAGGTCCAGGGCGCCCGTCACGATGGCGTTGTTCAGCCGCAGCCCGCGCGGGTCGATCTGGTCCCTGAGCTCATGACAGCACCGGCGCAGCAGCGCACCGGATACGGTGCGCTTGCCGTCTTCGGCCATCCCTTCGACCACGGCTCCGCGCTGTCCCGCGCGGGTCAGCTCGGCCTCATCGATCTCGCCCATGCCGAGACTGTCCCGCGCGCGACCCGGCCGTGTCCACGCCGGCCGGGTCGTGGCGCCCGATCCCCGGCGCGGAACCCGCGTTGCGCGCATAGAGCACCACGCTCCGTTCGGAAAAATTAAGAATTCCGCCCGAACCGGCGGCTATCCCAGGGCGTGATCGCTGATGACACGATCGCCGCGCTGAAGGGTCTGGGACGTGATGAGGAAGCCGATACGGCAGGTGGCTGTCCGGGCCCGGCCCGGCCGGGGGTGCCGCCTGGGCACCCCGCGTTCGGGCGGGCGCGCGGTGAGTTCCCCGGCTGATGGCCGGTGGTGCCGGGCGCGGACCGGTTCGCCGCGCGCCCCGGGATCGCTGCCGGGATGCGTGCAGGCGCCGTGGACGGCCTGACTCCGGCGGCCCGCCGGTGAACCGGCCGTTCGCTGACCTCCAGGCCGGCGCCGAGCTACCGACCGGGCGGGCGGCCGACACGATCCCTGATTCCTGCGGCTCGCCGTCGGCCCGGTGGCGTGCAGCCTGGGAGGCGGGCAGCGCCGGGCCAGACACCGGCGACGGGCGGGACGCGGTGCCCCGGGCCGACGATGACGATGCGCCAGCCGGACTGTGGGACGCGGCCAGGGATACGGTCGTGGCCGCGCGGTCGGCGTCGGACATCCCGCAGGCCGGGGACCCGGTCGACGTGGCCACCGGGGACGTGCTGCTGTTCCAGGAGGACGTGGCGCTGCCCGGGGTGCTGCCGCTGGTCATCGGCCGGGCCTACCGGTCCTCGTGGCGTGCGGGCCGGTGGTTCGGCCGGTCCTGGGCGTCGGCCTTCGACCAGCGGCTGCAGGTCGGGCCGGAGCAGGTCACCGGCGTATTCGCGGACGGGCGCGTGCTGACCTGGCCGTCCGGTTCCCGGGCGGAGGAGCCTGCGGCTAGCCCGTGGCTGCCGGCCGCCGGGCCGAGCTGGCCGCTGGAGCGGCTTGACGACGATGCCTTCACCGTCACCGACCCGCAGGCCGGGCTGGTATGGCGGTTCGAAGGCCGGCCCGGGTATCCCTGGTCGGCTGGCGGAACGGGCGAACTGCCGCTGGTCTCGGTGACCGACCGCAGCGGCGATCAGGTCTGTTTCAGCTACACGCCGTCCGGCGAGCCGGCCTGGATCACGCATTCCGGCGGGTACCGCGTCCGGATCCTGGTGGTGGGCGGGCGGATCGCCGGGCTGGCCCTGGCCACCCCGGACGCGGCCGCGCCAGATTTGGCTAACACTGATGCGCCGCTGACCGGCTACCGGTACGACGCGGCGGGGAACCTGGCCAGGATCATCAACTCCTCGGGCAAGACGCTGCGCTTCAGCTACGACACCCGCGGCCGGCTGACCCGCTGGCAGGACCGCAACGGAATCGCCTACCGCTACTCCTATGACGAGCAGGGCCGGTGCGTGGCGGGCACCGGTCCCGGCGGGGTGATGTCGGGCCGGTTCGCCTACGGCGACCGCGTGACGTGGTGGACGGACGCGGCCGGTGCGGTCACCATCTACCAGCTGGACCGGGAGTCGCGGGTGACGGCGGTAACCGATCCGCTCGGCCACGTGACCCATCTCTGGTACGACGACCGCGGTCGCCTCAGCGCCCGCGCCGACCCGCTGGGGCGGCTGACCCGCTTCGGCTACGACGAGCGCGGCAACCTCACCTGCGTCACCCGGCCGGATGGCAGCCAGGTCCAGGCCAGCTACAACTCCTCGGACCAGCCGGTCCGGCTCGAGGAGCCCGGCGGGGCCAGCTGGCAGCACGAATACGACACCCGCGGCCGACTGGTCCGCCGGATCGCGCCTGACCAGTCCGTCACGTCCTACTCCTACGACTCCCGCGGTCACCTGGCCTCGGTCACAGGGCCGCTCGGCGCCGCGACCGTGGTGGAATGCGATCCGGCCGGCCTGCCGCTGGCGGTGACCGGCGCGGCGGGCGGCTGCACCAGGTACACCAGGGACGCGGTCGGCCGGGTCACGGCGGTGACCGGGCCCGGTGGGGGAGTCACCACGCTGGCCTGGACGCCCGAAGGCCAGCTCGCCACCCGGGTCTTCGCGGACGGCAGTGCCGAACGGCGCGAGCATGACGCTGAGGGCAACCTGATCACCAGTCTCGGGCCGTCCGGCGAGCGGGCCAGCTACGAGTACGGGCCCTTCGACTGCCTGACCGCGGTGACCGGGCCGGACGGCGCCAGGACCGAGCTCGGCTACGACCGCATGCTGCGGCTGACCAGCGTGACCCGGGCCGGGCTGACGTGGCACTATGAGTATGACCCGGCCGGTCGGCTGGTCGCCGAGACCGACTACAACGGGGCCGTCACCCGGTACGAACACGACCCGGCCGGGCAGCTCGCCGGCCAGGTCAACGCCGTGGGCCAGCAGATCGGCTACGGCTACGACGAGCTGGGCCGGCTGATCAGGCGGGTGGCCGACGGGATGGCCAGCTCGTTCGGCTATGACGCTGCGGGCCGGCTCGTGCAGGCACGCAACCCCGACGCCGAGCTCAGGTTCACCCGCGACCCGCTCGGCCGGGTCACGGCCGAGACCTGCAACGACCGGACCGTGCTGTCCACCTACGACCGGGCCGGGCGCCGCCGGCGCCGTCTGACGCCCGGCGGCGCGCAGCAGCGGTGGGACTACGACGAGGCCGGTCACCCGGCGCGGCTGGAGGCGGGCGGCCAGGTGCTGGGGTTCGGCTATGACGAGGCGGGCCGGGAAACCCGCCGTGACCTGCCCGGCGGCCTGACCCTGGCCCAGGACTGGGACGCGGCCGGCCAGCTCGAACAGCAGGTCCTGTGCGGCGCGCCAGGCAGCGACCTGGCCCGCCGGAGCTACAGCTACCGGGCCGACGGGTTCCTAGACGGCATCGATGATCTGCTCGCGGGCTCGCGCCGGTTCACGCTCGACGCGGCCGGCCGGATCACCGCGGTGGATGGTTCCCGGTGGGCCGAGCGCTACCGCTACGACCGGGCGGGCAACGTCGCTTCGGCCCGGTGGACGGCCCCGCCGTCGGACGACGCCAGCCGCTGGCTGTCCGCCGTCGTGCAGGGCCTTCGGGACCGGTCCGGGACGCTGACCACCAGCGCCGGGTCCGTCCGCTACCGGCACGACAAGCAGGGCCGGGTTATCCGGCGGCAGCGGCCGCAGGACTCCGGCGAGCCCGCCACGTGGTGCTATCAATGGGACGCGGACGACCGGCTCACCGCGGTCACCGCCCCAGACGGCAGCATCTGGCGCTACCGCTACGACCCTCTAGGCCGGCGCATCGCCAAGCAGCGGTTCGGCCCGTCCGGGGACCTGGCCGAGGAGACCGCCTTCGCCTGGGACGGCGCCGTCCTGGCCGAGGAAACCACCCGTGAGCCCGGTCGCCGGCATCGTATGACCTGGGACTTCCGGCCCGGCACGTTCACCCCGCTGGCTCAGTGCGAGAGCCTGTCCCTGGACGACGCGCCGCAGGACGATACCGGCGAGCGGTTCTACGCCATCATCACCGACCAGGTGGGCATGCCCGCCGAGCTCGTCGCCGCCGACGGCACCGTGGCCGGCTACCAGCAGCACACCCTGTGGGGCGGCACCCTGTGGCACCCGTCCGGCGCCGCCACGCCGCTGCGCTTCCCCGGCCAGTACCACGACCCCGAGACCGGCCTGCACTACAACCAGCAGCGCTACTACGACCCGGTGACCGGCAGCTACCTCACCCCGGATCCGCTCGGCCTGGCCCCCGCGCCGAATCCGCACGCCTACGTCCCCAACCCCCACCTCCAGTCCGACCCCCTCGGCCTCATGTCCTGCGGCTCAGATGGCGGTACCGCACGATTGGGGGCTATCGGCGATGCGCGGTTCATCACCAACATCGTCGGAGACACGCTCGACACGTCACGGATCACTATCCCGGAGGGAAAGCTTGGATATCTCCTGAAGAATCCGAGCAAGGCTGGCGTGTTCAGTGTGTCCATGGGCTTCGATCAGCAGTCTCTGGAGACCGTGCTGCGTAGCCATCTCACCGGGAACTTCGGCGATGCGACGGAGTCGGTGCCCATGGTCGGTGGCGGGACTAAATTTAGCGTGAGAGGACCCATGAGCGGTCCCAGCGGCGAGGCCTGGGATATAACAACTGCCTGGGGCGTGAACCCGGACGCCCTGATCCGGCTGATTACCGCGACACCCTGAAGGCGCTGAGCAAGATGGACAGCATGTTCGTGGTCGGAAGATCTACGTTCAGGATCCAACAAGGCCCCGGCTCAGCCGACCACACGATGAGGGTAACGATCACCCGAGATGATCGCCTCGAGTGGACCTATCACCATGCTTCGTGGCGCCCCCTAGCCGTCGGCTGCGGCGCCGGTTCGGCATATGTATGGACTGCTCGGGACATCGTGGTCCTGCCAGGCAATCCTGAAGGGGATCCTCACGTTCTTCATGCCGACGAGGATCTCCTATTCGTGTTCAAGACCGAAAACAAGTGGCTGCTTGTCTGCGAGACATCTGTCCGGCTGATCGTCGGGCAGCAGGAAAGGTCACGCCTTGACTTTGGCGAGGTCATAGAGCGGGCCTACTGGGGTGAGGGGCAGCTCTTGGTCGAGCGTGCCAACGGGGTGACATCACACCTGACGGTGACGGACGACCGGTTGATCGTCTGATCGTCTCCGCATGCCTGTATGGGTGATAGATCCAATCACCACGGCAAAGAATCAGCCGAGGGCATGCACGTGG
The DNA here is from genome assembly GCA_963767565.1 of uncultured Actinomycetes bacterium. Classification (GTDB taxonomy): domain Bacteria; phylum Actinomycetota; class Actinomycetes; order Streptosporangiales; family Streptosporangiaceae; genus Palsa-504. Next base: position 98,086 of record CAVYEG010000006.1, read on the forward strand.
CCTGCTTTGGCCGACCAACGTGCGGCACCATCGGAATCCGGACTGCCGCACGGGCATTCGAATTATCGTGGACCGTTACCCCCGTCAGACGACGGTAACGGTCCACGATCATGGGAGTCCAACGGCGGATCGCATCGGCAGCCACACCAGCCCCAGCGCGACGTGGGCCGCAGGGGCACGCGTGCGTTATCGGAGATGCGGCCTTACTAACGTAATCCCGACCGCCGACGCGATAGGAAGGCGGCGATGAGTTGCCCGGGCAAGCTGCGTCCAACCGGTTGGCAGCTACGCGCAGGAGGGCATCATGAACGGCGACCAGCGGTCCGTGTCTGGCCAGCATGACGGGCACGCTCTCAGCGTTGAGCGGGTCATCGACGCTCCGGCGGAAGCGATCTTCGACTCGTTCATTGCCCTGTATGACAGCCAGCGGCCGGAATGGGTGACCAGTTCCCAGCTCGACTTGCGGCCAGGCGGACACTGGTCAGTGGCCTTCCAGGTGCCGGACGGGCCGGCGTTCGGTGAGGAGCGAGTTATTACCGCGATCGAGCGGCCCCGCCGGCTGGCCTACGAAATGACCGCGGTGTACGAACACGCTCCCGGCTTCGCTACCTCCGTGGAGGTCACAATTGAGGCCGTGCCGGGCGGGCACCGGATTCGCCTGGTCCAGAGCGGCTTCCCCACGACGGGCACCAGGGACGACTTCGCCGGAGCATGGCCGGACGTACTGGGGGAATTGGCCCGGCGCGTGTCTGCATTATGGCCTCACCCCACGCGGACCATACTGGGGGGCGTGATCGGCCAGCCGCGCTTTGTGGTGCAACTACATGATGCGACGACGTTGCACTTTGACTTCCGGCTGCAGTCGGGGGAGGTGCTGCGCTCGTGGGCCGTGCCGAAGGGGCCGTCGCTCGATCCGGTGGTCCGGCGGCTCGCCGTCCCGGTGGATGACCATTCCCTGTCGGCTGGTGAATTCGAGGGCGTGCACGAGGGGCAGCGCCGCGGTACCGGCGCGGTGATCATCTGGGACGAGGGAACCGCCGAAGTCCTCAAGGACGAGCCGGGCCACGTCTCGTTCATCCTGCACGGCAGAAAGCTGTCGGGCGGTTTCGCGCTGACCCGGACCGGCCAGAACCGCTGGATCCTGGTGAAGGTCCGGGACGGGGAGGCACGCCCCGGCTCGGACATCGTGGCCGAGCGGCCGGAGAGCGTCCGGAGCGGCAAGACGTGGCAGGAATTGCAGGACCCGTAAGCAAATCAGCGAACATCACGGTAAGCGTCCGCCGGTTTTGCGCAGACCCAGTGACGGTGGGTAGTCCGCGCTGAGGAGGCGGTACCGGAATATCGGGATGACCGGCCTCCTCTGCCGCGGAAAACACGAACCAAAAGGAACCGTATAGCAGCAATGACGTGCCGGGCTGGTGCTCGGCGCGGGTCCTGTCACGGTCTGACCGCATGTACCGTAGGGCGCTGTCTCATTTCGCGATAAAACTGAATGGCGCGGATCACCTGCGTTCCGCATGGCGGACGGGACGGCAGCGGCGAACCCGGGCCAGACGTCCCGGACTCGATACGAGTTCACCAGGAGGAAAACGGTAGCCTCGGCGCGGAGATGAGTTCTCGGCCCGCGATGGTTTGTCGCTGCACGTGCAAAAGTCTCCCGAGTCTGCGCCGCTCACGGCAGGTGGCGGGGTCGACTGCTGTACGGCCGTGGCCGCACAGGAGATGCACGGCTAACGCCCCATTTAATGAGCCGGTGTCCGGATCAAGGCCTGCCGACTGGAGGGAGCGCTAACACCAGGCAATACGATGGACAGTCAAGCGTGCTGACCTGATTCCGCAAGGCAGGAATGATGGCGAACCGCCCGCAGTCGCGGAGTTCGGTGTGACGGCTTCACCCGTAGGCGGCTTAAGGTATGCATGCGCGCACCGATGGTTACCGTGTCCGGGTTCAAGCCCGCCCGATGTGGCAGCCGGCGTTCCCGACCGCGTGTGTATTCAACGTGGACCCCGGTGCGGGCTTATGTTCCGCCTATCATCTATTCTGTGCACTATTCAACGAGAGAAACGGAGCACACGTGGCCCAGAAGATACAAACCTTGTTCATCGACGACATCGATGGCAGTGAGGCTGAGGGCACTGTCCGCTTTGCGCTGGATGGCGCTGAGTACGAGATCGACCTGAACGCTAAGCACGCTGAGGCGCTCCGGAAGGCATTGGCCAAGTACGTTGATGCCGCGCGCCGCAGCAGCGGTACGGCCCGGCGGCAGGCCCGCAGCGGGCGCAGGGCCTCGGCCACGGGTGTCAACACCACCGAGGTTCGTGAGTGGGCAAAGGCGCAAGGGATCGATGTCAAGGACCGCGGTCGCGTACCGGCTGAATTGGTGGTCAGGTTCCGTGCGGCGACGGGAAACTAGGCGACGGGAAACCAAGGGCCAGCTTCAGCTGGCCCGGTTAGGCAGTAAACAGGACAGACGGCCGTTGTGTGAGGCGCTACGCAAGTGCGTCACGGACTTCCTTAGCGCGACTCCGCACCGTGACTTTCGGGAAGCTGTGCCCTTCCGTGATCTGGAGATCGCAGCAGGGCACAGCTTCTTTGGTGCGACCGCGGCTCACTTGCCGCAGGCAGAGCTCTTCGCGGCACGCTGCCGCCCCTTTGACAGCTAAATGGTGCTGGCCAGAACGGACAGGACCTGGGGCCAGGCAAAGCTCTGCGGATCGATCAGGTCGAAGTGACCGGCCCCGGGAATTTCGATGAGGCGCCCGGCCTTGAAGGCCCGGCTCATGGCCAGCGGCACGTTGTCATCGTCGGTGCCGTGCACCAGGGTGACTCGGACCTGGGGAGCGGGCAGGGCGGCCGGGTCGGCTAGCGCGTAGCGCTCAGGGACCTCATCGGGCAGGCCGCCCATCAGGTTGCGCACGGCCCCGTCGCTCAGGTTCCACTCCGCGCACAGGCGCAGCGAGCTGCATCCGGCCAGCGAGACGACGTGCGGCGCGAGGCGCCCCGTGGGCCAGGGCGAACCCGCGGGCAGTCCAGGCCGGGCGGCCGCCCACAGGGCGAGATGGCCGCCTGCCGAATGGCCCACCCAGGTGACCTGCCGGGAGTCCGCGCCGTAGGGTTCGGCGATCGCCACCACCTGGTCCAGGGCCGCGGCGATGTCGTCGAACGTGCCCGTCCAGCCCTCCTCGGCCATTCCGGCCCGGCGGTACTCGGGGACCGCGACCACGTGGCCGGCCTGGGCCAGGGCGTCAGCCATCGGCCCCAGATGCCTGCGGTCGTAGGCGGCCTTCCAGAACCCGCCGTGGATCAGCACGATCAGCGGCACCCTGGCCGCCGCGGGCTCCGGCGGCAGCCGCAGGTCGATGACCTGGTCGGCGAGCGGCCCGTACGCCACCGTGAGGTCGGGCGGCGGAGCAGGCCGGTCCAGGATGCCGGTCCACCGGTTCATCCAGAGGTGACCTCGGGAGTGGCGCGCCCGATGACGGCCGCGGTGTCGGTGCCGGAAGGGAGCGTGCCGTAGGCATGCCCCCAGCCCCACGGACCCGCGGCGTCGTCGGCCAGGCGGGATGCGGTGAACGCATCGGCCACGCCCGGGGGAGCGTACCGGACCAGCAGCGAACCCTGCAGGGTGAGCGCTATCGCCTCGGCGAGCTGGCGGGCCCTGGCCTCCGACGGGTCCCCTATTTCCTTGCGCAACCGGGCGATGGCCTGGTCCAGGCGGCTGTCCGCTCCCGACGCCTGGTAAAGCTCGGCGAAGAACGCCTCGGCCGACTCAGGCTGCCTGGTCAGGGCGCGGAGCGTATCGAGCGCGGCGACGTTCCCCGAACCCTCCCAGATCGAGGCCAGCGGTGCCTCGCGGTACAGCCGGGGCATCCCCGACTCCTCGACATAGCCGTTACCGCCCAGACACTCCAGCGCCTCGGCCGCGTGGCCCGGGGCGCGCTTGCACGCCCAGTACTTGGTGGCCGCCAGCGCCAGGCGGCGGAACGCGGCCTCCTGCCGGTCGCCCCTGGCCGCCCGGTCAGTCGCCCCGGCCAGCCGCAAAGCCGCCATCGTCGTCGCCTCCGACTCGATCGCCAGGTCCGCCAGCACGCTGGCCATCAGCGGCTGGTCAGCCAGCCGGCGGCCGAACGTCGTGCGGTGCGAGGCGTGGTGGGCCGCGAGCGTGACGCCCGTCCGCATCCCGGTGGCCGTGCCGAGCACGCAGTCCAGCCGGGTCATGTTCACCATCTCGATGATGGTGCGGATGCCGTGGCCTTCCTCGCCGACCGGCCAGGCCGTCGCCTGGTCGTATTCGACCTCGGCTGACGCGTTCGAGCGGTTGCCGAGCTTGTCCTTCAGCCGCTGCAGGTGCATGCCGTTCCGCCGGCCGTCGGGAAGCACGCGAGGCAGCAGGAAGCAGGACAGCCCGCCGGCGGCCTGCGCCAGCACCATGAACAGATCGCCCATCGGGGCCGACGTGAACCATTTGTGCCCGGTCAGCAGGTAGCTGCCGTCATCTTGCGGGACGGCGCGGGTGGTATTGGCCCGGACGTCGGAACCACCCTGCTTCTCGGTCATGGACATGCCCGCCAGCAGCGCCCGCTTGGTCTCGGGCGGGCGCAGGCCGAAGTCGTAGTCCTGGGCTGCCAGCAGCGGCTCGAAGCGGCCGGCCAGGCCCGGCGCGTGGCGCAGTGCGGGCACGATCGCGTAGGTCATCGAGATGGGACAGCAGTGCCCGGCGTCGGTGGCCCCCCACACGTAGAATCCAGCGGCCCGGGCCACGTGCGCGCCGGGCCGGTCATCCCGCCAGGGCGCGGCGTGCAGGCCATGCCGCACCGCCACGGTCATCAGCTCATGCCAGGCCGGGTGGAACTCCACCTCGTCGATGCGGTGGCCGAACCGGTCGTGCGTCCGCAGCACGGGCGGGTTCTCGTTCGCCTGCCGGCCGAGTTCCTGCGCCCCGGCCGAGCCGGCCAGGCGGCCGAGTTCGCGGATGGCGTCCTCGGCCCAGCCCGCGCCCTCGCGTCGCAGCGCGTCGAGCATGGCCGGGTCGCTGGCGACGTCATACCCGGTCAGCGCCGGGGGCTGGTTGAACACTTCGTGCGTCGTTGCCATCTGCGGTTCCTGCCCGGAATCCCTTCCGCGGAAGCGGTTCTGCAAGATCTGCGGCGAACCGGCCTTTGCGCAATTGAAACATACGGACAGGGCCGGAATTAGATGGCGAACTGTCCGCCATCGTCGCGACGCCCGCGCGCCCGCGGCCCGTCAGGCCCGCGCGGGGCGCATGGCCGTCAGGCCGGGGCGCATGGCCGTCAGGCCGGGGCCCATGGCCGTCAGGCCCGCGGGGGCCCATGGCCGTCAGGCCCGCGGGCCCATGGCCGCCACGACCAGGGTGACCGTGGCCGCGACCTCGGCCAGCGCGCCGAGCACGTCGCCGGTTATCCCGCCCAGCCGCCGCACCGCGTGCCGCTGCACGACCAGGGCGGCGGCCAGGCCCGCGACCACGGCCAGCGGCAGGGTCCAGCCGAGCGGCTGGCTGGCCAACCTGGTGGAGACTGCCACCGCCGCGGCCGCCGCCGCCGTCGCGGCCATCGTGATCAGGACCGGGATCGGCGGGCTGACCGTGCCGGCCACCAGCGCTCCCAGCCCGTCCGGCCGCGCGGACGGCACGCCCCGGCGGCAGGCCCAGGTCAGCGCGAGCCTGCCGGTGACGACCGCGGCGATCAGCGCGGCCGCGCCGCGTGCCGGGCCGGAGGATTCCGCCTGGCTGAGCGCGGCGACCTGGATCAGCAGCGACAGGATCAGCGTCACGGTGCCGAACGGCCCGATGTCCGAGCGGCGCATGATCTCGAGGGCCACGGGCGCGGGCTGGCCGCTGCCCAGGCCGTCGGCCAGGTCGGCCAGGCCGTCCAGGTGCAGCCCCCGGCTGAGCAGGGCGAGTGAGGATATGGCGAGCACGGCCCCGGTCAGCGGCCCGGCGCCCAGCGGATGATCGGCACCGAGCAGGATGGCGGCGCCGATGACGCCGAGCAGCAGGCCGACGACGGGTGCCCACGCCATGGCCGCAGCCGCCGTGGCCCGGTCCGGCCGGGACGGCGGGGACGGCGACGCGGCAGGAACCGCGCCGCGCAGCGGGATCACCGTGAGCAGCGTCACGGACAGCCTCAGCCCGGTCCACCTCATGACGACGCAGCCTATCGGCCGGCCGCTGAAAGACGTACTATCTCAAGTGGGTGCAAACCCGGACGGGAGTACGCGACCGGATGGCGGTGGGACAGGCGTGTCCGAGTGGTGGTCAATTGAGGTCTTCGACGCCGAGCAATTGCCCGCGCGCCGATGGAAGGATTCCTATCAGGACGAGCTCATCGAGGCCGCGGTGACCAACGGGGCCACCTACTGGGAGTGGCACGAGCATCGTTACGGTGTCGTGTTCGAGGTGCTCTTCGAGACCGACGCGCAGTGGGAGGCGTTCCGCGCCCTGCCCGCGGTCCGCTCCGCCCTGGACGGCGTGCCCGATCCGGTGAACGGGCTGATCGTCTACCGGGGGCGCGGCGGCGGGTCCGGCCCGAGGAAACCGCGCAAGCCGAAGCCCGCGCCGAGCTCGAGCGCCATCGCCGCGCCCGAGCCGCCCGAAGAGCGCGTGCTGCACCTGGCCGACCTCAGGCCGGCTGGGATGCCAGAGGGACATCCGGGCCGGAGCATGACATTTCCTGAGGATTAGCTGTCCAGGTGCCTGAACGTTACCTCCGGGAAGGGGATATCCGGGGGTGCGCTGTCCCGGAACGTGATATTCCGGAGCGTGGCCCGCCGCAGCGCGAGCCAGGCGTGAACTACAGGCGTGAACTAACAGAGCGGGTACAGCTGGCGAGATACAGTCCCGTGGGTAAAGCATCTCCCGGGACGGTGCAGGATGGGGGCATGAGGGAAACGCGAGTCATGACAGATGGCCTGCGGGCTGCGATCGAGCACAGCGGCTACTACCCGGGGCTGGTGTACGACGCGGTCACCTCGGCGCTCGGGTCCGAACCCGTTACGGCTTACGTCGTGCACCACGACGCCATCTTCGATCCTGGCATGGAGGTGCGGCGGCACATGACCGTGCTGACGCTTACTCCCACCCGGCTGGTGTACTCACACACCGACGAGTACCCGGCCGATGACCCGGACAGCCGCCCGCGCGCCGAGACCAGCACGGAGGCGATCCGGTTCAGCAAGATCTCGTCCGTGGCTCTGACCCGGGTGTTCCCCGACCCGGCCGCCTACGTGCCCGGGGCGACCACGCCGTCGGAGGTGGTGCTCACGATCGGCTGGAACGTGCTGTCCCACCTGGAACTCGAGCCGGCCCACTGCGGCGACGAGAGCTGCGAAGCCGATCACGGCTACCTGGGCACGATCACCGCCGATGACTTCTCGCTGCGGGTCAGCCAGGCCGCAGACGGGGACGAGGCCGTGCGCCGGCTGCTGAGTTTCGCGCGCGCCCTGTCCGACGCCACCGCGGTGCACGGCAGCTGAGAATCCGTTTTCCTGCGTTTTGCCGGCGATGCCCGCCCAGTGGCACGATGTTCCGGCATGATGCACTGGCAGACGGCGCCGAGGGTAAGACGCTGAGTGGTACCCACGAGTAGCAGATGAGGATTCCCGCATGACGCTCGAGCCGAGACATTCGCCCATCGTGCCCGCCTACGGGACGGCGACGCTGGCCGACTTGTCCTCGTCGATTCTCGCGTCCCTAGACCCCGAGGCACCCGAGTCGCAGAACGTCCTCGGCCTGGCCGACGCGCAGCGCGCGTGCCTGCTGATCGTCGACGGGCTCGGCTGGGAGCTGCTCCGGGACCACCCGGCCGGCGCGCCGTTCCTGTCCGAGCTGGCCCGCAACTCCAAGCCGATCACGACGGGCTTCCCGTCCACGACCGTGACCAGCCTCGGCTCGCTGTGTACCGGCCGTCCGCCAGGCCAGCACGGGATGCTCGGCTATAAGGTCCTGGTGCCCGGCGAGGACATCCTGCTGAACGCGTTGCGCTGGGACTCGCGCGTCGATCCCCGCGAGTGGCAGCGGCTGCCCACCATCTACGAGCGCGCGGCCAAGGCTGGCATCGAGGGCATCCACGTGGCCCAGGGCTCCTTCCGGGGCACCGGCTTGACGATCGCCACCATGCGCGGGGCGGTCTTCCGGCCTGCTGACAGCATGGGCGCCCTGGCGGCGCAGGCCGCCCGGGTGATCGCCGAGAACGGGCGCGCGCTGGTGACGGTGTACCACGGTGACCTCGACAACACCGGGCACATGTTCGGTGTCGGCTCGGATGACTGGTACAACCAGCTCGCCCACGTGGACAAGCTGGCCGAACAGCTGGCCAGCTCGCTGCCCTCCGGGACGTGCCTGTACGTGACGGCCGACCACGGCATGCTGGACGTCGGTCCCGAGGACCGGATAGACGCGGACGAGATAACTGAGCTGCGCGCGGGGGTTGCGGTGCTCGGCGGCGAGGCGCGAGCCAGGCACGTATACGCCCAGCCCGGCGCCGCCGGGGACGTCCTGGCCGCCTGGCGTGAGGTCCTGGGCGAGCGCGCCTGGGTGCTGGCCCGGGACGAGGCGATCAAGGAAGGATGGTTCGGCCCGGTAGACCCGGCCCTGGCCGACCGGATCGGCGACGTGGTGGCCGCCTGCGCAGGCTCCGCCGCTGTAGTAGCCACGAAGACCGAGCCGAGAGAGTCCGCGCTGACCGGCATGCACGGCTCGCTCACCCCCGCCGAGCAGCTCATACCCGCGCTCGCCTTCACCGTGATATGAGCGGCGCCAGCCGCCTCGTCGTCTCCGCCCCATCGCTGGCCGGCGAGCTGGCTGGCGACCTGGCTGGCGACCTGGCTGGCCGGCCCCGACTCGTCCTCCTGGATGCGCGCTGGCGGCTCGGCGGCCCTGCGGCCATCGACAGCTACCGTGCGGGTCACCTGCCGGGCGCCGTCTTCGTCGATCTCGACCGCGACCTGTCCGGCCCGCCTGGCCCGGCCGGGCGGCACCCGCTGCCCGATCCGGCCGTGTTCCAGGCGGCGATGCGCGCCGCCGGAGTGAGCCGGGATCGTCCGGTTGTCGTGTACGACGACGGGGACGGGCTGCCCGCGGCCCGCGGCTGGTGGATGCTGCGCTACCACGGGCATCGCGACGTCCGGGTCCTGGACGGCGGCTACCGGGCCTGGCTGGCCGCCGGGCTCGCGGTGACCACGGCCGCCGCTGCGCCGGCGCCGGGGGATTTCACCGCCCAACCGGGTCACATGCCGGTCCTTGACGCATCCGCGGCCGGCGCGATGGCGCGCGGCGGCCTGCTGTTTGACGCCCGTTCGGCTGACCGTTACCGGGGCGAGAACGAGCACGTAGATCCGGTCGCCGGCCACATCCCCGGCGCGGTCAGCGCGCCGAGCGCAGGCAACCTCAACCCGGACGGCACGTTCAAGAGCGCCACCGAGCTCGCGGACCGCTTCGCCTCCCTCGGCGTCGGCCCAGGCCCGGCCACCGCGGAGGCCGCCCCCGCGGTCGGGGCGTACTGCGGTTCCGGCGTCACCGCGGCGCATGAGGTCCTGGCCCTGGCCCTGGCCGGCATCCCCGCGGCGCTCTACGTCGGTTCCTGGTCCGACTGGATCACCGACCCCTCCCGCCCCGTGGCCGCCGGCGGCTAACGGCCTCAACCCCGGCGACGGTGGCGGTCGCAATGGTCGGCGGCAGGATGAGGCAGGCGCGGTGCTGCAGCGGCGTACCAGCCAGGGTCGCCAATTCGGCCGAACGGAACGCGGTGCTTGCTGCCAGCAACGGGCAGGCGAACACCGCGGACATCGCGGCGGTGCTCGAGCCGCGGGCCGGCATCCCATCGAGAGGGTTGGAGAACATGGCGCTGCCGCCTTTGCTGAGCACGATCATCGGATGGCTGCGCGGCGGCTATCCGCAAGGCCATCGGCCACGTCACCGATCACAAGCCGACCGATGCCGACGTTAACCGGGTCCGGGCCAAGCTGGCCGCCGGAGGCTGGCCCCTGGCCAGGCCCGAACACGTGAGCTAGCCAACCGCGGGCAAGTCCTCCACCTGCTTCTTGGTGAGATTGAGCCGGATTCCGTTTTCGACCCCAGTGACAGCACTGATCGGGATGCTGACTTCCTTGCGTCCCCACAGATGGCCTTCCTGGAGCACTACATGGGTCACACGGTTGTCGTTCGGATCGACCAGGAGGCCCTCTACCCGACCGATCTCGCCATCCAGGGCATGGACACGTTCACCGCGCTGCAGGTCTGCTTCACCGGGCGGCACAACGTCGTGGACCACGACCGGGGTACCGTGTCCCAGGTCCATGCCAATTCCCATCCCGGTGACCCCTCTGGAGCCCATACCGTAACCCTGGACGGCCTCAGCCTGGCCATAGCCGCCCCCGTAACCGCCACCCTCGACCAGGTCGGTCTCCTCGGCGGGATCGAGCCTGTCGAATTCCGCGATGGTACAGCGCAGCCTGATCTGGCCGGCCGTCGTCTCCACGAGGTGGACGGGAACAATTCGGCCCTGCTCTCGCCGGTGCTTCGCTTCGATCACAAGATGGGTGACGGAACGGGCGGCCGGGTCGATAACCAGACGGCTCACCTTTCCGCAGTAGCCATCCGAGCAGCTGACCTCGGCCCCCATCGCGAACTCCGCCTCTGCCGCCATTGCTGTCTCCTCCGTGCCGTCACCGCTTGTCACGCACAACGTAGGCGGGCCGTCCCGCCGCCGGATCATCCCACCTGGGTGATATAGACGGCGGTTATGGGTGGCTGAACCCCGCGACCGGGGGGCCACGAGGTCCAGCCGGCGCAACCACCCTCCGCGGACGACTGCCGCGCCACGTGTCAGCTATACGCTCGAAGGGTGGTAGCTTACGATTTGCTCGCGACGCACTATGATGCCGCGACGGGTGATTCCGCTACCGAGGCGAATTTCATCGACGAGGTTATCAAACAAGCTTGTGCGCGGCCCGTGGCGCTGCTGGAGGTGGCCTGTGGGACCGGCGGCATTATTGCCCGGCTCGCGGGGGGGTACCAGGTAAGCGGCCTGGATGTGTCGCCGGGCATGCTGGCTGTCGCCCGTGAGAACCTGCCCGAGGGAACGCCCCTGTACCTCGCCGATATGAGCAGATTTAGGCTCGACATGACCTTCGACGCTATTATTTGCGTCTACCATGGCATCAACCACTTGCTCGATTTCTCGGACTGGGAGAACTTTTTCGATCGCGCTTATAGCCATCTGAACTGCGGTGGCGTGCTCATCTTTGACATAATTACTGTCCGCAACCTCGAAATGATGGCTAGCATCAAGCGGACAGCGCAGCAATTCGGCGACCACTATCTGCTAATAAAGGTCAAGGCGAGCGGCGGGGTGCTCTTCGACTGGGATATCGAGGTATATGAGCTGCAGCCCAACGGCAGGTACATGCTGCTCAGAGAGGTTATTAGGACGGCGTCGTTTCCGTGTGACAAGATACGAGAGACGCTTGGCGAAAGATTTTCCGACGTAGTCATCATCGACAGCGATGGTGGCGTCGTCCATGACGGCAACGAGAACCGGACGTGGTTCGTATGCACTAAATCCGGGCCCCGTGCAGTGCGGCCTGATCCCGCAGGGGGCCGTGCAGGATCGTTTCGACCGGCTCCACGGAGGCGCTGAGCCTCGCGGAGTCGAGCAACGCTCCGGGCGGGAGGACCCGACGATGCGGATCGCGTAGCAGGACGGTTGCAACGTAACCCCAGCTTGTCGCGATGGGCAAGGCCCAGTACTTCAGGTTTACGTGTTTGGCCCAGCGGTGCCTCATGCACTACGGGTGACTCCGTCATCCGGCTGGGATGTCCGGCGCTGAAAGGCGTCCCGGCCTTAACCGCGCGCGAATCAGCGGCGGCAGGCACGTGTTTCCGGCTGGTCGGAGGTGGTGGTGGGTGGGGATCACCCGTGGCGGGTGGGGCGGGGCGGGGGCGGGGTTGGTGGACTGGGGGGTGGTGTTCGTGGATGAGTGGCAGAGGAGGATGCGGTGGCTGACCTGATTGCGATCGGGTATCCGGACGAGGCGACGGCGGAGGCTGCGGCTGAGGAGGCGCGGCGGCTGGCGAGGGACCTGATTATCGAACCTGATGCGATCGCGGTGATCGTGCGGGATGCCGGGGGTGATTATCACGTGCATACCCGTCATCACATGGTGGGGCGGGGGGCGACGTGGGGGATGTGGTGGGGGCTGTTGTTCGGGGTGCTGTTTTTCATCCCGGTGTTCGGGATGGCGATCGGGGCGGGGCTGGGGGCGCTGATGGGCAAGGTGACCAAGTCCGGGATCGATGCGCAGTTCCAGGAGCAGGTGCGGGGGATGCTCAAGCCGGGGACGTCGGCGTTGTTCTTGATGGTGGAGAAGGTGACGCCGGATAAGGCGGTGGAGGCGATGAGCAAGTACGGCGGGACGGTGCTGAAGACCTCGCTGTCCAAGCAGGGCGAGCAGGACCTGCAGGACGCCCTGCACGGCACCACCAGCACCACCGCCTAACCGGGCAGGCCCGGGCCCGGCCCGGGCCAGGCACGGTCCGCCTGGCCCGGGCCGGGCCTGGCGTAAGGAATGCCGATGACTGAAGCGCCGGTAAGCCCGCTGCGGCCCGGGAGCTCGCTGCGGACGCCCCGTGCCGCCGCGGTCGCCGGGATCGTCTTTTCGGTGCTGTTGGTCGTGGCGCTTGTGCTGCTCAAAGTCTCTGTACCCGCGCATCCCGCTGTCCCGGGATCGTGGTTGACCGATCCGCATCGCCGGGCAGCGGTGGCGGTCGCGTTGAACCTGTTCCCGTTCGCCGGGATCGCGTTCCTGTGGTTCATCGGGGTGCTCAGGGACCGGATCGGGGAGCGCGAGGACCGCTTCTTCGCGACTGTGTTCCTGGGCAGTGGCCTGTTGTTCGTGGCCATGATCTTCGTCGCCGCCGCGATCGCCGGCGGACTGGTCGCGGATGAGAGCTCTAGCCCGCCGGGCGCGGGAACCCTGGCCGTAGGTCGCTTCGTCAGCGCGAGCTTGGTAAACGTCTACGCGATGCGGATGGCGGCGGTATTCACGCTGACCACCGTGACTATCGCGCGCCGCACTGAGATCGTGTCCAGGTGGCTCACCGTGGCCGGGCTCGTGAGCGCGCTCGTGCTGCTGATCGGCATCGGCTTCTCACCCTGGGTGGAGTTGCTGTTCCCGGCATGGATCCTGGCCTTGAGCATCGATATCCTCGCCGCCGGGCTGCGGCCCTCGGCGCGCGCCGCGGCACCGGCACGCCAGGAATGATCGCCGCCCTATCGCGTCCCGATGTGCCGCATTGTCCGTTGCCCATCTATGCAGCCGGCCAGCAGGACTTCATCACCCAATGCGGGTGATGAATACCGCGCCGCATGCGTCCACCTTTGAGAGGTGGCAAATGACCCGAGATGGAGCGCGCGCAACCGCTAAATGAACGGATGGCAAATTAGCTAAGGGACTCTGCATTATCGGAGGCTGGCTTGACGACCAATCAGATCCTGATCGGGGTCGGGCTGATCCTGGCCCTCGCCGTCGGGTCCCAGGTCCTGGCCAGCCGCCTGCGCATTCCCGCCATCATTGTGCTGCTGCCGGCCGGATTCGTCACGGGCGCACTGACTGCCGATGTCAACCCACAGCGCCTGCTCGGGCCGGCGTTCGAGCCACTGGTGTCCTTGTCGGTAGCGGTCATCCTCTATGACGCGGGTCTGAGCCTCGATATGCGCAAGCTCAAGGGCCACACCCGCAAAGTGGTAATCCGCCTGATCGTGCTCGGGGTCCTGATCACCACCGCGGTTGCTGCTTCCGTGGCTGCACCACTCCTGGGAATGTCGCGCGGCGCGGCGCTGATGCTCGGGATCATCCTCGTCGTCTCAGGACCGACCGTTGTAGGCCCGCTGCTCAGTTTCGTCCGGCCCACTGAACGGGTGCAGCAGGTCCTCATCTGGGAGGGGTCGCTGATCGACCCGGTCGGCGGAATCCTCGGCGCGCTGGTGTTTCATGGCGTTGTCGCTAGCACTCGCAAAGGGCCGGGAAGTCAGTTCGGTCAATTTGCGGTCAGCGTCAGCGTCGGCGTAGCCGGCGGGGTGATCGGCACCGCGCTGCTCTGGCTGCTGCTGCGCAAGCTCCGGCTCGGCGAACTGCTCGGCACCACCGCGCAACTCGCTGCGGTGATCGCGGTGGCCGCTGCGTGCGACGTGGCCCGCGAGGACACCGGACTCATCGCGGCGATTTTCATGGGGCTCGCCCTGGCTAATCGGCGGGGCTTTGACATCCCGTCGCGTCGCCCGTTCTTCGAGACACTGGTGCAGCTGATCATCGGCGTCCTGTTCATTTCCATCTCGGCCACCGTAACCCCTGCCTCCCTCCGGCATCTGCTGCTGCCTACGCTCGCCCTGGTCGCTGTCCTGGTGCTCGCGGCCAGGCCCATCGTTGCGCTCGCGTCGACGCTGGGGACTGACCTGACCAAAGGCGAGCGCGCCTTCATCGGCTGGATGGCTCCGCGTGGCATCGTCGCGGCCGCCACCGCCTCGACGTTCGCGGCGGGCCTGGTCGCCAAGGGCATCGGCGGTGCCGGCAAGATCCTGCCTGCCACGTTCGTCGTCATCGTGGCGACGGTGACCCTGTACGGCCTGACGGCGGTGGCGGCCGCCCGGCGATTGGGCGTCAGCCTGGCCCGGCCGTACCCGGCCGCTGCTGGTCGGCGGCGCGGCCTGGGTGGTCGACCTTGGACGGGCCCTGCAGTCCACGGGCCTGGAGGTAGTGATGTGGGCGGGCCTGGACGAGCAGCGGGAACAGATCAGGCGGGCCGGGCTGGAACTGGCGCCCGGTGAGCTGCTCGCCGCCGCCACCGGACGCGGCGCGCGACTCGAGGGCATCACGGCCGTGCTCCTGCTGACCGACGAGGACGACTTCAACGCGCTGGCCTCGGTGCTGCTGGCGGAAACGGTCGAGGGGCGCGTCTACCGCCTCGCGCCGCCGCAGCGCAGCCACGGAGTGGTCGCTCCCTATACCACCGGGCACATCCTGTTCGCCGCTGGCATGACCAGGCCGACGGTCACCGAGCGGTATTTTGACGGGGCGCGGATCGTCGTAGACGTCACCGACGGCGTGCGGCCCACGGGCCAGGACCTCCTGTTCGTGGTGCGCGCGGACGGCCAGCTCGCTCCGGTCACTCAGACCAGTACGCCGACGCCGCAGGCTGGTGACACCTTGGTATCCCTGGGCCTTGTGCTCGCGGCGCAGCCCGCAGATCCCGGTCATAATGATCTGCCTGAGGTTGAGCGACGATGACCTTTCACGTACGCCTGGCCAGCGTGCCAGACCGGACCCGTGACCTCGTCGAGGTACTCGCCGCGGACGCCGGTGTCTCCAACCTGCTCGTGCTCGCGGGCGCCGCCCGCGGGGCGGCCTGTGACGCCATCCAGTTCGACGTTCGGCCCCGGTCCGCCAACTCCGTGTTCCGGCACCTGCAGGCCTTCCAGCACGACCACGGCGGCACCGTTGCCGTTGATTACGTGGATGCCACTCTCGGTGAAAGGGTCCCTCCGGCCGCGGAGCATTTTCTGGTGCAGCGTGACGTCGCACCCGTATGGGAAGTCGTCGAGGCCCGGATCCGCGCGGACGCGGTCTACGCACCCAGTTTCTATATCCTGCTGGCCATCGCCGGGCTGATCGGCGCGGTCGGCATCCTCACCAACTCCACGATCCTCATCGTCGGTGCCATGGTCGTCGGGCCCGAATACAACGCGATCATGGGTGTTGCCCTCGGCATCGACAAGCGAACCAAACGGCCGGTAATCCGTGGCCTCCTCGCCCTGCTCGCCGGATTCTCCGCCGCCATGATCGTCACCCTGCTCTTCTCGCTGGCGATACGTTGGTCCGGGCACACGCCCAAGTTGTACTCGCTGGGGGTGCGACCAGTCTCCGCCCTCATCGATAATCCAAACCTGTTTTCGATTATTGTCGCGGTTCTGGCTGGGATAGTCGGCGTCGTATCGCTGACGGAAGCGCGGGCCAGCGCCCTTATCGGCGTGTTCATCTCAGTGACGACCATTCCGGCTGCCGCTGATATAGCCCTGTCCGCCGGGTATTCAAGCTGGGGCCAGGCGCGGGGCGCGGCATTCCAGCTGCTCCTCAACGTGACTGTGCTGATTGCCATGGGCGCGCTGGTCCTGCGCGCCCAGCGGATCATCTGGGGAGCCCGCGAACGGGCAGAAGCATCGAGGAATCCGCCAGGCCTGGCTAACCACCTGCCGCGTCAGCGACATTCAAGCGATGGATGATCGCAGCCACCAGCTCCTCTGGCGTGCCATCGGCGGGCACGACAAGTACGTTCTCCGGCGCTCGCGGCACCTCGAGATCATCGAACTGGCTGTCCAAGAGCTTTGCCGGAAAGAAATGCCCGTGCCTGGCGGCGAGCCGGGTCATGTCTAGGTCATGACCGATATCCAGGAATACGAGCCGTGCGGCGGGACGCCCCTCCAGGAGCGCATCCCGGTAGGCGCGTTTGAGTGCCGAGCACGCTATGACACCCGAGTCGCCCGCTGCCACGCGCTCATCCATCCAGGCGGCGATCGCACCCAGCCAAGGGCGCCGGTCGTCGTCGGTCAGCGGTATCCCGGTGGCCATCTTGGCGACGCTGGCGGCAGGGTGAAAGGAATCGCCGTCAGCGAACGCCCAGCCAAGCCGGCCCGCCAGCAAGGCGCCGACCGTCGACTTGCCGCTGCCCGAGACCCCGGCCATCACGACGATCACGATTACCAGGCTCCGTCCAGGGCTCCTGTTTAGGTATCACCCACGCCGGATGACCCCGTGGCGCTCATTAGCCTGAATACTCTGCCGCATGGGCGTCAGTGGCGGGGCCCGCCGCGGGGCGGTTGATCGCCGGCTGGTCCGTTATGCCGGGGCCGCGCGCGCTCACCTGGTGGTTACCCTCGTTCTCGGCCTGGCCGGGACGGGGCTGATCCTGGCCCAGGCTGGCCTGCTCGCCCGGGCCCTGGCCGTTGCTGCCCGCGGCGACGTCGCCGCCGCGCTGTCGGGCACCCTGGCCGCGCTGCTGGTCGTGGCGGCGGCCCGGGCGGCGGTGAGCTATGGCGGGGAAGTGGCTGCGCTGCGCGCGGCCGCGACGGTGAAGTCGCAGCTACGCCGGGTGCTTGCTGCCCGCTCCCTGCAACTGGGCCCGGTGTGGCTCGGTGGCCAGCGAGCGGGCGAGATCACCACCCTGAGCACCAAGGGCCTGGACGGGCTGGATTCCTATTTCGCCCGGTACCTGCCGCAGCTCGTCCTCGCGGTGCTGGTGCCGGTCGCGGTGCTGGTCAGGGTGGCGGTCGCGGACTGGGTCTCCGCGGTGATCATCGCCGTGACGCTGCCGCTGATACCGGTGTTCGCGGTGCTGGTGGGCTGGCACACCAAGACGCAGACGCGACGGCAATGGCGGCTGCTGGCCCGCCTCGGCGGCCACTTCCTCGATGTGGTCGAGGGCCTGCCCACGCTCAAGGTGTTCGGCCGCGCCGCGGCGCAGGAAGAGGTGATCGCCAAGGTCACCGAGGACTACCGCGCTGCCACCATGTCGACCCTGCGGGTGGCCTTCTTGTCCGCGCTGGTGCTTGAGCTATCCGCCGCTATAGCAACTGCCCTCGTCGCGGTCGAGGTGGGGCTCCGGCTGCTGTACGGCCACCTGGGCTACGAGACGGCGCTGCTGGTCCTGCTGCTCACCCCGGAGGCATTCTTGCCGGTCCGCGCGGTCGGTGCGCAGTTTCACGCGAGCATGGAAGGGGTCGCTGCGGCACGGCGCGTTTTCGAGATCCTGGACACCGCGATACCGGGCGAGCCCCGGGCCAGGTCCGCGGCCTCGCGCAGCGGTAGTTCCCGCGCCGATCTACGGACGCAGTACATCAGGCTGAACGGCGTCACCGTGGCTTACCCTGGCCGTCCTCGCCCGGCCCTGGAAGGGGTGAACCTGACGGTCGCGCCGGGGGATCGGGTCGTCCTCACGGGCCCGAGCGGTTCGGGGAAGAGCACGCTGCTCGCGCTGCTGCTCCGCTTCATCGCACCGGCCGCAGGGACCATCGAGCTCGCCGGAGGCCGGGCGGACGGTGACGTGGCGGCCATAGACCTCCGGCAGTGGCGCACGCAGATCGCCTGGGTGCCGCAGCACCCCTACCTGTTCACTGGCACCGCCGCGGACAATATCGCCCTCGGTCAGGCCACCGCGAGCCGCAGCGCCATCTGCCGGGCCGCCCGCCTGGCGGGCGCCGCCGACTTCATCTCCGAACTGCCGGCCGGATACGATACCCCGCTGGGCGAGCGCGGCTTCCGGCTGTCCGCTGGCCAGCGGCAGCGGATCGCCCTGGCCCGTGCGTTCCTGCGAGACGCGCCGCTGCTGCTCCTGGACGAGCCCGCCGCTCACCTGGATCCGGTCAGCGCCCGGCTTATCCGGACCGCCATCGACACCGCCCTGGCCGATCGCACGGTTATCCTGGTCAGCCACCGCGCGGTCTGGGCAGACGGCGGCCGCGTCATCCGCCTGGACCAAGGCAAGCGGGTGTCGTCGGTCATGGCCGGCCGGACCTCGGCGATGCTCCGGTGAGTGACCAGCCCGCGGGCATGACAGCCGAGCGTCGGCCGCTGCTT
The DNA here is from genome assembly GCA_963767565.1 of uncultured Actinomycetes bacterium. Classification (GTDB taxonomy): domain Bacteria; phylum Actinomycetota; class Actinomycetes; order Streptosporangiales; family Streptosporangiaceae; genus Palsa-504. Next base: position 116,729 of record CAVYEG010000006.1, read on the forward strand.
CGGCTGTTCTGGCTGGCCCGACCGCTGCGCGGCCGGCTGGTCCTCTCCGTCCTGGCCGGCGCGGCCGCCACCGGCTGCGGCGTAGCCTTGCTGGGCACCTCAGCGTTCCTGCTGGCCCGCGCCTCACAGCATCCGAGCATTCTGGCCATCTCCGCGGCGGTCGTAGCCGTCCGCGTGTTCAGTATCGGCCGCGGCGTATCGCGCTATCTCGAGCGGCTGACGTCCCACGACGTGGCGTTCCGGGTGCTGGCTGACATCCGGGTGGCGATCTACCGTCGGCTGGCGCGGCTGGCGCCGGCCGGGCTGGCCGCCTTCCGGTCCGGTGATCTGCTGGCCGCGCTGATCAGTGACGTGGACGCCACCCAGGACCTGTTCATCCGCGGCATCGGGCCACCGCTGGCCGCGGCTCTGGTCGGCGCGGGCGCGGTGACCGTCTGCCTGCTGATCCTCATGCCGGCCGGGGGCGTGCTGGCTCTCGGCCTGCTCGCCGCCGGGGCCGCGGCGCCGCCGCTGGCCGTAGCGGCCTCCCGCCGGGCCGCCAGGGCGACCGCGGCATCACGGGGAGAGCTCAGTGCGGCAGTCACCGACCTGCTATCAGGCGCGGCGGACCTGCACGCGTTCGGCGCGCAGGACACCGCGCTCGCCGCCGCTGCCGAAGCCGACCGGAAGCTGACGGCCCAGGCTAGGCACCTGGCCGCCGCCACCGGCCTGGGCAGCGGACTGATCAGCGGCTTGACCGGACTGACGGTGTGGGGCGTGCTCGTCCTCGGGGTGGCGGCGGTCGGGCACGGCACGCTCACCAGGGTGCCGCTGGCGGTGCTGACACTGACGGCGCTGGCTTCCTTCGAGGCGGTCACGCTCATGCCGGCGGCCGCGCTTCAGCTCGGATCAGCGCGTGCATCGGCCCGCCGGATCGGCGCGATCCTGGACTCCCCGGATCCGGTCGCCGACCCGTCGGCTCCGCGGCCGCTGCCGGCCGCACCCGGGCACGTCCAGCTATCGGGGGTGCAGGTCCGGTACGAGCCGGACGGGCCGCTTGCACTGGACGGCCTCGACCTCGACCTGTGGCCGGGCCGGCGCGTCGCCCTCATCGGCCCGAGCGGAGCAGGCAAATCCACTGCCGCCGCGGTGCTGCTCCGCTTTTGCGATCCCGTCGGCGGTCGCGTCACCCTGGACGGGGCCGACCTGGCCAGCTACAGTGCCGACGCGGTCCGGACCGTCATCGGCGGATGCCCCCAGGATCCGCACATCTTCGACGCCAGCATCCGTGACAACCTGCGGCTGGCCCGGCACGACGCCGCCGACGGCGATCTGGCGGCAGCCGCCGCGCGGGCCCGCCTCCTACCCTGGATCGATTCGCTGCCCCTCGGCTGGGACACCCCGGTCGGCACGCATGGCGCGGCCCTGTCCGGCGGCGAACGGCAGCGGCTCGCGCTGGCCAGGGCGCTGCTCGCGGATCCGGCCGTGCTGATCCTCGACGAACCGACCGCGCACCTTGATCCGGATGCCCGGGCCGCCCTGACCGCCGACCTGCTCGCTCTTACCGCGGGCCGCGCCACCTTGTTCATCACGCATGAGCTGGAGGGACTCGACCAGGTCGACGAGATCGTCGTACTTGACCACGGCAAGGTTGCCCAGCGCGGTACGCATGAGCAGCTCATAGGGGTCAGCGGCCTGTACCGGCAGCTCCACGAGGCGCCCTCATCCTGGGCGGGGTAGTCATCCGGATCGGGTGATTCGCAGGCAGCGGGCGGAATGATCCACTAAACCGCATCAGATCGTGGGTCACTTCAGGAAGTGCGCAGGGGAAGAGGCTGACCATGTCAGGAATCGGCTGGGCACTCATGGGCATCATCTACCTGGTGCTGGTGTTCACGCTGTGCCTCCTGAGCTTCCGCAAGGGGCACTGGGTTATCGGCTTGATCGGTTTCATCTTCCCTATCTTGTGGCTGGTCGGAGCCATCCTTCCGGCCCGCCGATCGCGCTGACCGGCAAGCCCGGCGAGGACGGTACAGGCGCTGGGAAGGATCCGGAATGCTGCCCATCCGGCTACGTGGCTGGCTCGTGCGCTACATCTGGCCGAGCTACGCTCAGCGCGAGTTCATTGAGGGCGCCAAGCGGGATATACGCAGGCTCGTCCAGGGCGGAGGCGAACTGTCCGGACGGTGACACCTTCGTCCGGGAGCGAGCTTGTCACAGCGGGATTAGGCCGCTTCGACGTTCTCGCGGCTGCCGTACAAGCACAGGCCGTACAGGGCCACTACATCCAGGGCGATGATGGTCAGGGACCAGAACGGGTCGGCCGGGATGAAGAACATCTGCTCGATGGCGTTCAGCCCCACCACGGCCACGGCAAACCACCGGGCCAGCTGGTTGCCCACCATGACCCCGACCCCGGCGATCAGCTGCAGGACGGCGAAGACGAGGGTGATCCAGCCCCAGGCGCGCAGGCTGCCGAAGATCTTCGGCATCGCAAAGGGCTCGGGTGACACGATCCGGCAGTTCATCCACGTGCTCGGGCATCTCGGCGGCGAGCTGGGCCACGTTCGCGGTCGGGATCCTCGCCCTGGGCCTGCTGTTCGCGCTCGACCGCGTACCGCGGCTGCCCGGCGGGCTGGTCGTGGCCGCGGCCATCATCGTCAGCTCGGCCCTTCATCTCGACCACCATGGCATCGCCACCGTCGGGAAGGTCGCCGCCGGGCTGCCGTCGGTCCATGCCGTACGGCTGAGCGCTTCCAACTTCTGGGTCCTGCTGCCCAGCGCGGCCGGCATGTTGCTGGTGATCTTCAGCGAGGCGCTCGGCGCCGCGCAGACGTTCGCCGACAAGCATGGCTACCGCCTGGACCCCAGCCAGGACATGATCGCGCTGGGCCTGGCCAACATCGCCTCCGGCCTGCTCGGCGGCCTGGCCGCCGGCGGGAGCCTGTCTCAGACGGCCGTCAACGACGGGGCCGGCGCGCGGACCGAACTGTCCCCGGTCATCGCCGCGGTCCTCAGCCTGATCACCGTCGTGGCCCTGACCCCGCTGTTCACCAACCTGCCCGAGGCCGTGCTGGCGGCGATGATCATCCACGCCGTCTCCCGCCTGATGAAGGTCGCCGAAATGCGCCGGTTCCACATGCTGGTGCCGCGTGAGTTCTGGCTCGGGATGATCACTCTCCTCGGCGTCATCACGCTGGACGTCCTGCCCGGGCTCGTCATCGGCGTCGTGGCCTCGATTCTGCTGCTGGTTTACCGGGCGAGCAGGCCGGAATTCTCTGTCATGGGCAGCGACCCAGACCTGCCGGGCGCCTACGAGGACATGCACCGCCACCCCGACGCCGAGCCGGTCCCGGGCGTGCTCATCATCCGCCCGGACGCACCGCTGTTCTACGCCAACTCCCAGGCGCTGCGCGACACGGTGACAGAGATGGTCTGCTCCTCGAAGGACACCGTCGGCACGCTGATCCTCGACCTGGACGCCAATGATGAACTGGACATCACCAGCACCGAGGTGCTCGCAAAGCTTATCGAGGAACTCGCCGGCAGCCATGTACGCGTCGCCCTGGCCCACGTGCACGCCACCGCCGCCGACATGATCCGGCGATCCGCCCGCGACGGGCATCCCGGCCCAGACCGGATCTTCCCGAACCTGGACTCCGCCGTCACCTGGGCCAGCACCGGTCCGCCCAGGTCCGTACCGCTAGCCGAGGAGGAGTGATGGGGCAGGCCATCGGAGGATCGCTGCCGCTGGCGGTCGGGATCGCGCTCAGTCCGATCCGATCATCGCGGTAATACTCATGCTCACCAGCGACCGGGCCAGGGTCAACGGGCCCGCGTTCGTCCTGGGCTGGCTGGCCGGCCTGGGTATCGTCGGAGCCATCTTCTTGTCCCTCGCCGGGACAGGCGGGGCGAGCAAGGCCGGTGCGCCGGCCACGTGGGTGAGCTGGGTCAAAATCGGTCTCGGCATCTTGCTGCTCCTGGTGGCGGTCCGCCAGTTCCGCGGCCGTCCGCACGGCGGCGACGAGCCGAAGATGCCCAAGTGGATGACCACGATCGACAAGATCAGCCCGTTGGGTACGCTCGGCCTGGCTGCTGCCCTGTCCGGCGCGAACCCCAAGAACCTGCTGCTGGCGGCCGCCGGCGCCGCGGCGATCGCCCAGACCGGCATCTCCGGCGCCCAGCAGGCCGTCGCCTACGTGGTGTTCGCGGTCATTGGCACCCTCGGCGTGGGCATCCCGGTCGGCATCTACTTCGCCCTGGGCGAGCGCTCGCAGGAACTGCTCGTCCGGCTGAAGGACTGGATGACCCAGCACAACGCCGTCATCATGACCGTCTTGTGCCTGATCATCGCAGCCAAGCTCGTCGGCGACGGCATCAGCGGCCTGGCCGCATAGCCCGCGTCGGCCCGGTAGCCTCACCCGGGGCGCCTTCGGGGCGCCGCCCGCGCCGGAAGCGGCCCCCGGATGCTGCAGGGGGAATTGGAGGGCGAGGAAGTTGTGGATGACGTGGAGTGCCTGTTCCGGGGGGATCTCGGCCTCGTGGTCGGCGGGCAGTCCCTCGATCTGGATGTTGTTTTGCTCCGCGTATGCGCGTATCCCGTTGAATACGGTCCTGCCGGTGGCCGTTATGGTCTGGCCGAGGCCGAGGGCGTCCTGGACGTAGGGGAGCACCGGGCGCGGGCCAGGTGCGTATTGGGTGCCGGTGCTCCGGCTCAGTGCTCTGTCCAGCGCCCACGCTTCCAGCAGGAGGAGGCCCCAGTCATCACCCGCACCGGGCAAGCCGCTGCGCGCCGGAGCGGGCGCCCAGCGTAACGCGACGAGCCGTGTTCTCTAGGTCGGCGTCACCCTGACGGGATGAGTTACCTGCAGGACAACCTGCTTACGCTCATGTGGTGAGCCGATCAGGGTCAGGTCAGGATCAACATCAGATGCGGAAGGCGGGCAATGAGTGCCGATGAGCTGCCGAGCTGGCGTGAGACGACCGCGAAGCAGTCGGTGATGGAGTTCGTCGCCGCTGTGACCGAGCCCGATTCACCGGACTTCGTCGCCGAGCAGGATCGCGTCGCGGTGTTCGACAACGACGGCACGCTGTGGACCGAGCAGCCCATCTACGCCCAGCTGGTCTTCGCGCTGGACCGGGCGGCCGAGCTGGGCCAGCCCACCAGCCTCGAAGAGCTGCACGCGGGCGGGATGGAGGCACTGACCAAGCTGCTGGCGCTCACCCACTCGGGCATCACCATCGATGAGTTCAACGCGGTGTGCAGGAGCTGGCTGGCCTCGGCGCGCCATCCGCGCTTCGGGCGGCCCTACCCGCAGACGGTGTACCAGCCGATGCTGGAGCTGCTTGGCCTGCTGGACCGTCACGGCTTCTCCTGCTGGATCTTCTCCGGCGGCGGCACGGACTTCATGCGGACCTGGACGGCCGAGGGCTACGGCCTGGCTCCGCACCGGGTCATCGGCAGCGTCGGGGAGACCGAGTTCCGCATCGGCGACGGTGACCCCGAACTCGTCAAGACCGCCAAAGTCGACATCGTCAACGACGGGCCGCAAAAACCCAGCTCGATTCACCGGCACGTGGGGCAGCGCCCGATCCTGGCCGCCGGGAACACCGACGGCGACCTGGCCATGCTCCAGTGGACCGCAGCCAGCCCGTGCCGGACGCTGCAACTGATCGTCCACCACACCGACGCCGACCGGGAATACGCCTACGACCGCGACCCCATCCTGGGCAGCGGCACTGACCAGATCCTCGCCGCCGCCGCCGAGCACAAATGGACCGTGATCGACATGGCTGCCGACTGGGCCGCCATCCACCCGGATGCCTGAGTGCGCGAAGGTCACGACACGTTGGCGGGCGAATCCGCGCGCGTGTTCCCGTTCTGCCAGGCACTCGCGCCAGCTGCGGCGGCCACCTTGGCCTGCCTGAGCTTCATCATGGCGAGCTGGCTCGGCGGCGTCTCCATCTCCCGGACCCACTGCTGGATAGCCGACAGCAGGTGAAACCCGCCGATGCCCAGCCCTACCAGGGCGATGAGGCCGCCGACTCCGACGAGTCCTGCCCCGGTCAGCATGGGGGCCGGTCTGACCTGCGGAAGGTTACTGCGACTCTGGGTATCAGCCATGGCTCCGTCCTGGTGTTGGTCGACGCTCATTACTGTCTCCCGGGCAAGATTCACCGGGCATCATCCCCCGAGGGTGATTGCCGCCTGCGCGACGTGCCCGGGCTGCCTGACATCGTCGAAACCGTGAGCCGGACGCGGCCAGGCTCACCCGTACGGGATGACGATGGCAGGCGGACCGGTTCGTACGATCGCATCACCTATCAGAGTCGAAGGTGGTTGTCGTGCCTAACCAGAGATCAGCCCCGACGAGCATGTTCCCGCCGATTGCCGATTACGGGTTCCTGTCGAACTGCGAGCAGAGCTGCCTGGTGGCGCCGGACGGGTCGGTCGAATGGCTGTGCCTGCCCCGCCCCGATTCCCCGAGTGTGTTCGGAGCACTCCTCGACCGTACCGCCGGCATGTTCCGGTTCAGTCCCGGCAATACAGATGTGCCCCAGCATCGCCGCTATGTGCCGGGGACGATGGTGCTGGAGACGACCTGGCAGACCCCCACGGGGTGGATGACCGTACATGACTTCCTGGCTATGGGCCCGGTCCAGCACGAAGGGCGGCGGCCTGACTATCACCGGGCTCCGGCTGATTTCGGTGCGGTCGGCGCCCTAGTCCGGATCGCGACGTGCATCAGCGGCCGGGTCGAGGCCGTCGTGAACTGCGGTCCGCTCTTTAACTACGGGACCGCCGGCGGCACGTGGACTTACCAGGGCGACGGATACGACTCGATGATGATCACCCCCCATGAGGGGGACCTGCAGCTGGAACTGACGGGCAATATCCCGCTCGGCGTGCTGGGCGCCCGCAGTTACGGTCGCACCACGCTCTCCGAAGGCCAGTCGGCCTTCGTCGTGTTGTCCTGGGGAGGCGGCAACGTTCCGGGTCTCCAGGACGAGGCCTTCAGTGCCATGAACACCACGGTCGCCTTCTGGCGCAACTGGCTGAGCTCGGCCAGAATCCCCGACCATCCATGGAAGCCTTACCTCGACCGCAGCGCCCTCACGCTGAAGGGGCTCAGCTACGCTCCGACGGGCGCCATCATGGCGGCGTCGACCACCTCGCTCCCCGAAACGCCGGGCGGGGCACGCAATTGGGACTACCGCTTCACCTGGATCAGGGACTCGGCGTTCATGCTCCGCTCGCTGTACCGCCTGGGCTTCGACTGGGAAGCGATCGAGTACTGGGGCTTCGTCATCGACGCGGTCAGCGGCGGGGACCTCAACCGCCGGTTCGAGCTGCAGATCATGTACGGGATCGGCGGGGAACGCGACCTGACCGAACGGACCCTGGATCACCTGTCCGGGTACCGCGGGGCGCGCCCGGTCCGGGTCGGCAACGGGGCCTGGAATCAGCAGCAGCACGACGTGTGGGGAATGATCGTCGACGCCCTGGATGTCCAGTTCCGCCGCGGAGCCACCGAGATCGTGACGCCGGTGTGGGAAGGGCTCGCCGGGTTCGTGGACGCCGCCCTGCAGCACTGGCAAGAACCCGACCAGGGCATCTGGGAGGTCCGCGGCGACCCCAAGCACTTCACCGCATCCAAGGTGATGTGCTGGGTAGCGGCCGCCCGCGGCGCCGATCTCGCGGCCCAGCGCGGAGACGATGAACGCGCCGAGCGCTGGCAGGCAGGCGCCGACGAGATCAAGGCTGAGATCCTGGACAAGGGCGTCTCCAGCCGTGGCGTCTTCCGGCAGCACTACGAGACCGACGACCTGGACGCCTCGCTGCTGCTGTTGCCCATCATGGGATTCCTGCCCCCCGACGACAAGCGCGTCCATGCCACCGTGCTGGCCATCGCCGACGAACTGACCCAGGACGGCCTGGTCCTGCGCTACCGGGTCGAGGGAACAGACACCGGATTCGACGGCGACGAGGGAACCTTCACCATCTGCTCGTTCTGGCTGGTGACTGCGCTGGCCATGATCGGCGAGACCGAACGCGCCCACGCCCTGTGCCAGAAGCTGCTGTCCTTCGCCGGACCGCTGTCGCTGTATGCCGAGGAGATCGACACCACAACAGGGCAGCATCTGGGGAATTTCCCGCAGGCATTCACCCACCTGGCCCTCATCGAAGCCGTTTCGCTGCTCATCAAGTCCGAGCAGGAAGGCGATTCCGCGGCGTAGAGAATCTGCCCGGCGGCCTCGGGAGGACTAGTAACGATGACGACGCCATCCGATCCCCTGGCCCTCCTGCGGTCCCGGAGCTATCTAGCGTTGCTGGTGCTGGCTGCGATCATCGGCGTGCCGGTCTCCGCGGTGGCTTACTTCTTTCTCGCCCTGGTGAGCGAGATGCAGGGATGGATCTTCACTGACCTGCCCAAGGGCCTGGGCTTTCACGGTGAACCGCTGTGGTGGCCGGTTCCGCCGCTGTTGCTGGCCGGGGTCCTGGTCAGTCTGGCCATACGCTACCTGCCTGGCAAAGGAGGCCACTCGCCAGCCGACGGGTTCAAGGCAGGTGAAGGCTCGCCCTCGCCGATCGAGCTTCCGGGCATCGCGCTCGCGGCCTTTGCCACGCTATGCCTGGGCGTGGTGCTCGGACCCGAGGCACCCCTGATTGCCATCGGCGGCGGGCTCGGCGTGCTTGCCGTCCGTCTCGTCAAGCGGGACGCTCCGCCCAGGACCGCCACCGTGGTGGCCGCAGCCGGGAGTTTCGCCGCGATCAGCACGCTGCTCGGCTCGCCGCTGCTCGGCGCATTCTTGCTGATGGAGGCCTCCGGGCTGAGCGGCGCCATGCTGGAGCTCGTGCTGGTGCCTGGCCTGCTGGCGGCTGGCATCGGTTCGCTGATCTTCATCGGCCTTGGCGCTTGGACCGGGCTCGGCACGTTCTCGCTCGCGATTCCCAACCTTCCTCACGTCGGTTCGCCCACAGGCGCCGAATTCGGGTGGGCGCTGGCGATCGGGGTGATGGCCGTCCCGCTCGGTTCAGGCATCCGGTGGCTCGGGCTGCTCCTGCGGCCCTATGTCGAGCGGTGGATACTGATGGCCACACCGGCGGCCGGTCTGGCCGTCGCGGGCCTGGCGATCGCGTTTGCCGCCGGAACCGGGAAGGGCTCCTCCGAGGTGCTGTTCTCCGGGCAATCCGCGCTGGGCCCGTTCATCAGCCACAGCGCAGGCTATACCGTTGCCGCGCTGCTGCTGCTTATCGCCTGCAAGGGGCTCGCCTACGGCATCTCGCTGAGCAGCTTCCGCGGCGGTCCTACCTTCCCGGCCATGTTCCTCGGGGCGGCAGGCGGCGTGGCGCTGTCGCACCTGCCCGGGCTGCCGCTTGTCTACGGCGTCGCCATGGGCATCGGCGCGATGACCGTGGTGATGCTCAGGCTCCCGCTGACCTCCGTCCTGCTGGCCACCTTGTTGCTGTCGCCGGATGGCGTGGCCGTAATGCCGCTTGTGATCGTGGCAGTCGTGGTGGCGTACGTGCTCTCGGCCAGGCTCACGCCGTCCGTGCCTGCTGGGCAACCGCCTGCTAGCGAGGACGTCACGGCCCCGGTTGTCACCCCGTCGAGGCAGGGCGGCTAAGCCGGCAGCCGCCAATGATTCCCAGGTGGCAGCTGCCGTACCAGGGCCCTAATACCGGCCACGGATGGCTAGTCGCCTAGTCCGCACTGGGCCGAGCCAAGGGTTCAGCCGTCAGGCTCCGCGCGGCCCTATGAACGGCCCTGCCGGCGGTCGCTACCGGGTTCCGGCCTCGCCGGGTTGCTGGGCTTCGGCGGCCAGCTTGATGTCTTCGTCCCGGTAGAGGAGCCGGTGCAGCCCGGCGGCCAGGACCGCGCCTACCAGGGGTGCCACGATGAATAGCCACACTTGGCTCAGGGCGGTACCCCCGACGACCAGGGCTGGGCCGAGGCTGCGGGCTGGGTTCACCGAGGTGCCGGTGATGGGAATGCCGACCAGGTGAGCCGCGGTCAGGGTCAGGCCGATTGCGATGGCCGCCGTGGCCGCGTTGGCCGTGGCCGAGGTCACCCGGAGGACAACGAAGACGAAGATGGCGGTCAGGATCATCTCGACGGCGAATGCGCCGCCCGCGCCGATATGGATCATCGACGCGCTGCCCCAGCCGTCAGCGCCCAGCCCGGTGACAGACCGGTGGTAGAAGGGCGATGAACTCAGCGTGCCCCACAGCACCAGCGCCCCGGCGATGCCGCCGGCGAACTGGGCGATCCAGTAACCGATGGCCTCGGCGATCGCGATGCGGCCGGTGAGCAGCGCCCCGAGGGTGACCGCCGGGTTGACGTGACTGCCAGATATCGGCCCGATCATGTAGACCAGCCCTAGCAGTGTCACGCCGAAGGCCAGCGCGGTCGCGACTACCCCGGCCGCCGGGCTTCTCCCGGCCAGCCCGAAGCCGAACATGAGCGTGGCCACGCCGACGGCGATGAACACGAGGATCGCTGTGCCGAGCAGCTCAACCGCGAACTTTCGTAGCATCACACGACTGTAATGATCCGGTCCGCGCGGGGGGACCACCCCGTACGGGTGGCGGAACAGGTATCCGCCGGCTGCGCGTGACCGCGCACGGTCCGGTGACCGTGGTCGCCGGCGATTTCGGCTAAGCCGCGCCGCCCGAACCGCTGGTGATCGGCTGAGGCCCGGCGCGACCGTGGGCGTCGATCAGTCACCTGCGCAGGTGCCGTCGCGGCGGGCGCGGCCGGTGCGCTCGCCGCGCTGACGGTGACGCTGGCGCTGACCATGAGCATGCTGCTGACGGATGTGCGCGGTGGTTTACGGCCCCGGACGGCGTTATAGGTGGCTGAACCCGCTTGACTCTTCCTTCGACATGGGCACGCTGACCGGATGCTTCGAGAAGTGAGCTACGGCGTTCTTAAAGTCGTCGATGAGCAGGGAGGCCATGTCCTGGCTGACGCCCAGGCGGACCAGAATGCGCTGCACGGGGATGTCGGCGGCTGCGCCCGTGAGGGTATAGGCAGGCACCTGCCAGCCTCGTGCGCGCAGCCGGTCCGCGAGGTCGAACAGGGTATAGCCAGGCTCTTCGCCTTCGCGGATCCGCCAGGTGACCGTCGGGATGCCCGTGGCCGGGTTGCTGTCGCACAGGAGCTCGAACGGGCCGAGCTTGACGATCTCGGCGGCGAGGTACTGGCCGACTGCGTAGGACGCGTCGTGGATGCGCTTGTAACCTTCGAAGCCGAGACGGATGAAGTTGTAGTACTGAGCGACAATTTGGCCGGCCGGGCGGGAGAAATTGATCTGGAAGACGGGCATGTCGCCGCCCAGGTAGTTGACGTGGAAGATCAGGTCCTCGGGGAGTTCCTCGCGGTCTCGCCACAGGACCCAGCCGACGCCCAGCGGAGCCAGGCCGAACTTATGCCCGGAGGTGCTGATCGACTTGACCCGGGGGAGACGGAAGTCGAAGACCACGTCGGGTGCGCAGAACGGGGCGAGGAAAGCACCGCTGGCGCCGTCCACGTGAATCCCGACATCCAGGCCGGTGTCGGCCTGCAGCTGGTCCAGGGCGGCGGCCATGGCCTCCACATGCTCATAGGCGCCGGTGTAGGTCACGCCGAGGGTGGGGACGACCATGATGGTGTTCTCGTCCACGCGTTCCAGCATGGAGGCCGGATCCATCATGTAACGGCCAGGGGACATCGGCACCTCGCGTATCTCGATGTCCCAGTAGCGCGCGAACTTGTGCCACACCACCTGGACCGGGCCGCACACCATGTTCGGCTTGTCCGCCGGCTTGCCTTCGGCCCGTCGCCTGGCCCGCCACCGCCACTTGGCCGCCATGCCCGCGAGCATGCAGGCTTCCGAGGACCCGATAGCCGAGGCGCCCACGGTGTTGGCGGCATCGGGCGCATGCCAGAGGTCGGCCAGCATGTGCACGCATCGTTCTTCGATCTCGGCGGTCTGCGGGTACTCGTCCTTGTCGATCATGTTCTTATCGATCGACAGCGCCATCAGGGCAAAGATCTCGGGCTCGACCCACGTCTGGCAGAACGTGGCCAGATTCTGGCGGGAGTTGCCGTCGAGCATCAGCTCATCCGACACAACCTGGAACGCCTGCTTGGGTGGCGACTCGTCCTTGGGAAACCGGTACTTGGGGACCGGCGCCGTCAGGTCACGACCGACGAACACGCAGTCCTCCAGCTGCTGGCGGACGGTGTCACGCTCGTGCAAAGGCATGGTGGGCTCTCCTCGATCGGGACCGCTCTCCTTCGCCGATCGCTGCTGACCGGCACAGGTCTTCGGCAGGAGACACGGTTCCCCTCATGCTGCGGGACACCCTCCGGTGCAGTGATCACCCATGGTGGGTGACCTAGTGATGGCTCTCCACCTGGCTCCGCGGGAACGGCGCGAGTAAGTTCCAGGAAGTTTCATCTGAGGGCGGACCACGGATGAGCCCACTCCGGCATGGCCGCGGCCGCTCCGGGCCGCCGCCGGTGCGCCGAGCGTGCTGTTCGTCGTGCTTAATGATGTCGGGTTCGGGCAAGCGCCACGCTGCAGTGACCGTCAACGCCGACGGCAGCTGGCGGGGATCATCCTCGCGGGGTGACGACACGTCCAGGCGGCTCCAAGACCATCGGGCGAAGGCGCCAGGCAGCCCCTAGCGAAGGCTCCGGCGATCCTGGCATGACGATTGGCACAGGAGGCCAACATGGCATCGGCAACAACAAGCACGCCTAGGGGGTAAGGGCGGGCATCGCGCGGAAGGCGGCGGCTACGGGCTCGTCTTTTTCGCGGCCATCCTCCTGCTGATGGCCGGCTTCTTCAACATGATCTACGGCATCGCCGCGATCGCCAACTCGCACGTCTTCGTCGCCAACGCGCACTACGTCTTCGCCAACCTGCGCACTTGGGGCTGGATCACGTTCATCATCGCCGTACTGCAACTCATCGCCGCGGGCGGCATCCTGGCGGGCAACCAGATGGCCCGCTGGTTCGCGGTCGCGGTGCTCGCGCTCAACGCCATCGACATGATGTTCTTCGTCCCGGCCTACCCGTCCTGGGCGTTGATCATCATCGCCGTGGACGTGGTCGCGCTGTACGGGCTGTGCGCCTGCGGCAGCCGTCAGAACATCGAGGCCGCCTAGCAATCCAGCTCGGCCGCCCGGGGGAAATCGCGTGATGTGAGCACTACTAACGGGGGACCGGCGCCCCATTGCGGAAGACCTTCCCTCACCGGGACCGGAGATGGCCCGGGCCGAAGGGAACACGGCTGATGAACATGATTCGCCGGCCTTTGGCCGCGGCGGCCGGTGGCTGGGCTCGGTCCGGCCGGAGCGACGGTACCTGCGTGCGGACCTGGTGGCCGGGCTGCCGGGTGCGATCAGCAGCGTCCCGGACGGGATGGCGGCCGCGGTTCTGGTCGGCGTCAACCCGGTGCAGGGCCTGTACGCGGGTTTCGCGGGGCCGATCGCCGGCGGGCTGACCTGAGCACCCGGCTGATGGTGATTACCACTACGTCGGCCGCATCGCTGGCGGCGGGCTCGGCGTTGCAGAGCGTGCCGGAGCCCCAGCGCCCGCAGGCGCTGTTGCTGCTGGCGCTGATGACCGGAGCCGTGCTAGTGGCCGCCGGGCTGGCCGGGCTGGGCCGGTACACGCGGTTCGTGTCGTACTCGGTGATGATCGGGTTCCTGACCGGAATCTCGGTCAATATCGCCTGTGGTCAGGTCGCCGACCTGACCGGCGCGGAAACCCACGGCGCTTTCCCGCTGGCCAAGGCGGTCGACGTAGTCATCCATCCGGCCGGCATCGACCTGGCCTCGCTGCTAACCGGGCTCAGCGCGCTGGCGATCCTGGTGGTGCTGGCCCGGACCCGCATCGCCATGGTCAGCGCGCTGATGCCTGGTGATCCCCACCGTGGTGGTGATCCTGGCCGGCGCGAGCAGGGTGGCCCGGGTCGGCGACGCAGGGGACATCCCGCGTGGCATCCCGGTACCGCACCTGCCCGACGTCAGGCTCTTCTCCCTCAGCCTGGTCACCGGCGCGCTGGCAGTCGCGGCGATCGTCCTGGTCCAGGGCGCGGGAGTCGCCGAAGCGGCGCCGAATTCTGACGGCGCGCCGTCAGATATCAACCGGGACATTATCGCGCAGGGGACCGCCAATCTGGCCTCCGGTTTCTTCCGGGGCGTGCTGGTGGGCGGGTCGGTCGGCCAGACCGCCCTGAACGTGTCCGCCGGCGGCCGGACCCGGTGGGCAGCGATCTGGTCCGGGGTGTGGATGCTGGTGATCCTGGTCCTGTTCTCCGGGCTGGTCGCCAAGGTGGCTGTACCGACGCTCGGCGCGATCTTGATCTTCGCGGCCATCGGCTCGCTGAAACTAGCTGAGGTCAAGACCATATGGCGGACCGGGCTTACCTCCCAGATCGCGGTCTTCACTACGTTCGCCGCCACGCTGTTCTTGCCGGTCGCCGCGGCGGTGGGCATCGGGGTGGCGCTGTCGCTGCTGCTGCAGCTGAACACCGAAGCGATGGACCTGGCCGTGGTCGAGCTCATCCCGCGTGAGGACGGCAGGTTCGAGGAACGCCCGGCCCCGGCCGCGCTGACCAGCGGCCACGTCACCATCCTGGACGTGTACGGCAGCCTGCTGTACGCCGGTTCCCGTACGCTGCAAGCGCGCCTGCCCGACCCGGCCGCAGCGCAATCGCCCGTGGTCGTGCTGCGGCTGCGGGGCCGAACCACCCTCGGCGCCACCTTCATCAAGATCGTCACCGACTACGCTGACCGCCTCGCCGACGCAGACGGCCGCCTCTACCTCAGCGGCCTGCGGCCAGACCTGACCGAACGGCTCCGCCGCACCAGAAGTATCCAGGGACCGGTCCGCGCGTTCAAGGCAACCCCGGTAATCGGCGAATCCACCACAGGGCTTACCTCGACGCCGAGGCCTGGCTGGTCAACAAGCACGGCACACCAGACTCACCCTGAACGGTCGCGTGCGTTCTGCGCAGCGCCGCGGCCGGCTGGGTCACTAGTTCATGGTCGATCCCGCAAAGCCAAATCTCGGACGGTTCCCCGGCATGATCGCTTTGGCCGGTTTGCCTAAATACCTTCACGGGCAAGTTGGCTAAATGTAAAGGCACGGTCAAACCCGAGTTGGTCGTAAGACAGGTACGACGCTGCTCGAGACCGGCGGTGCAGGTACCTGCTTGGTCTGGGGACAAGGTGAACAGCGCAAAACCGCGGGCTATTAGGGGCGGCGCTCCGGCCGCCTACCTGAGGCCTGTCCGGGCCGGTGCCGAGTCACGGGACGTTTCCCGGGCTGGCGTTCCGGTGGAATCTCCCGTACCAGGTGTTGCTCCTTCAGTGTCCCAGCAGGTGAGTGACGGCGCGTTGATCGAAACGAAGCTGCACGCTCCCACGCCTCGCCATGAGTGGGTGGAGCGCGAGGATCTCGTCGGCTATCTGGCGGAGTGCTCGTCGTTCAGGCTGGTGCTGGTGGACGCGCCAGCAGGTTCTGGCAAGACCATTGCGGTGGCTCAGTGGGCGGCCAGCGTGATCGAGGACCGGCCATTTGCCTGGGTCTCCCTTGACCGTGGCGATGATGACCCGGCCCGGCTGTGGTTGCACGTCGTGTCCGCTCTGCAGCGGGCCTGCCCGCAGTTCGGCGGCGAGGATATCGTGCGGGCCCTTCATTCCCCGCTACCCGACATGTTGGGAACGGTGCTGCCGCGCTTGGCCAACAAGCTAGCCGAGCTCCCGGCCCCGGTTGTTGTCGTCCTGGACGACTATCACGTAATCAGCGATCACAGCTGCCACGACCAGGTCGGCTTCTTGCTGTCGCACCTCCCGGCCGGGGTCCAGCTCGTGCTGGTGACTCGCGCTGACCCGCCGCTGCCGCTGGCCCGGCTGCGGGCCGCCGGGGAGCTAGCCGAAGTCCGGACGAACGAGCTGCGGTTTACGACCGCGCAGGCAGCCGCACTGGTGCGCACGGTCGGTGCGGTCGATCTACTCGAACCCGACCTGGCCGACCTCGTCGAACGTACCGAGGGATGGCCTGCCGGTGTCTACCTGGCGGCGCTTTCGCTGCGCGGACATTCTTCGCCCGCTTCCTTCATCCGCCAGTTCACCGGCGACAACCGGCTCATCGTCGACTTCCTGACCGAGGAGGTGCTGAGCCGCCAGCCCGCCGAGATCCGGCAGTTCATGACCCGGACCGCCGCGTTGGAGCGGTTCTGCGCACCGCTATGCGATGCCATCACCGGCTCGACTGGCGCGGCGGAGTTTATCGAGATCATCGAGCGTGACAACCTCTTCCTGGTGCCGCTCGACGACCATCGGCGGTGGTACCGCTTCCACCATCTGTTCGCGCAAGTGCTTCTCGGTCAGCTCGCCAGCACCGAGCCCGCCGTCGTGCCTGCGCTGCACCGTCGCGCGAGTGCCTGGCACCGGCAGTCAGGCTCGGTAGAGGAGGCGATCGATCACGCCATGGCCGCCGGTGACGTCGCCGTAGCGGTCGACCTCATCGCGGAACACTGGCCCGCCTACATGGATATCGGCCGAATCGACACGGTCCGCGGCTGGCTGCGCTGGCTGGGTGATGAGCGGATAGGCGCCGACCCCGTAGTGGCGCACTGCGCGGCGTGGTGCGCGGTCCTCACCTGTGACCCGCAGTCGGTGCGACGCTGGCTCCCGGCGCTCGAGGCAGCTGACGATAGCGGCTCTTTTCCTGACGGGATCCGGTCGCCGAGGTCCTCGGCTGCGCTGCTGCGGGCTTGCTTCGGATTCGACGGTATCAAGGTGATGCGCGACTCGGCGCGCACGGCGGCCGAGCTGGAAAGCGATCCCAAGTCGCCCTGGTATGCGCTGGCCAGGACCGCCCTAGGCTCAGCGCTTTACCTGTCCGGTGAGCCGGACGCGGCGGCTACACCGTTGACTGAAGCGCTCGCCAGCGCTGCGGCCATCAGCGCGGCGCGGGTAGCGGCCCTTTCCCTGCTAGCCGTGGTTTGGGTTGAGCAAGGGCAGGCTGGGCAGGCGCAGGAGCTAGTCCGTACCGCCCGTCAGCTAGTGGGAGACGGCGATCTCGCGGACACCCAGCAGGGTTCTAGCGTCCGCACGGCCACGGGCGTCCTCTACGCCGCGCAAGGACGGACCCAGGAGGCGCGCACTGAGTTTGAGCACGCCCTCCGGATCCGCCGGCGATGGCTCGGGATCACTCCCTGGCCGGTCATTGACAGTATGGTCAGGCTGGCGGCGGTGCTGGCCGACCTAGGTGAGCGTCCCGCGGCGGCCGCGCTTGCTGGCGAGGCCAGGCAACTGCTGACCGCGTGCTCGGACGGCGCGCAGGCTCAGTGGGACCGGCTGCACCGTCTTGAACGGCGGCTCACCCGTCCCCGGCCGGCCGTGGCGGGCGAACCCCTCACCGAGCGTGAAGTGACCGTGCTGAGGCTGCTCCAGGGCACCTTGTCGCTGCGCGAGATCGGCCAGGAACTTTATCTGTCACCTAACACGGTCAAGACCCACACCCAGGCCGCTTACCGGAAGCTGGGCGTTTCCACCCGCCAGGATGCCATCGCGAGGGCGCAGGAAATCGGCGTCCTGGGTTGATCCGTGACGACCAACCAGCTATGGACCTAACGGCCCGGGTATTACCCGTCACCAGGGCCCGTTTCGTCAGCGCCTGGCCAAGCCGTTTCCTGGTCAGATTTCATATCACTAGCCTGGCGCCTGCGATGATTCATCCGCGCGTCACGGGGATCGGCATGCCCTATCGCTGCAGGATCCTGAGCTTGCGGATTCGGGTCATGCAGACGGCGGACTTCCACTACCTGTGCACCGGTTGCCTTGAGCCTGGCGAGAAGCCCCTGTAGGGCCGCCTGGTCTCGGAGGGAGCCATGCAAGACCGTTTCGACCGGCTCCACCGAGGCGTTCAGCCACTCGAAGTCAAGCAACGCTTCGGGCGGAAGTACCCCGACCACGCGGATTTCGTAGTAGTAAGACTGTGGCAATGTGGCCCCCAGCAAATCGCGGCGAGCAACCGGTAACCCTCACGATCCTGCTTCTGGAGCCGCGGCGCACCATGCATTGCGGGTGAATTCAGCGTGCCGTGCCGCCATGCCTGCCGCGTGCGCCGCTGTGCCGAGGAATCCTACGACCGTGAGACTTCGGGGGGTGTAGTCCGGCTAGAGTCCGCTGCTTATCCCAGGCAATCAGGCGTGCTATCGAGCGGACCTGGCCGGCGCGGGCCAGGCCTGCCGCCGCACCCAGCACTAGCGTCACTAGAATCGCACGTTCGTAGGTTGCGCGGTCCCGTGCTATGCGCGTCGCAGCAGCTACGCCGATTACCACGAGGACCGCTTTTTGCTGTCCGCTCAGGCCCGGCAGCTTATGTGGCGGACCGGTCAGGCCGGTTGACATCACAGTTCCCGAGCGCCACAGGAATGCATCGCTACTATGAAATCGATCATCACTCATCGCTTTCCTGCCGATATCGCGCTGAATACGGGGGGACTCCAGTTGCCCGCCTCGTGGAGATGACGTTGTAGTGCCTGGCTATAAGTTCACCGTTAGGGCAGGAGGGCTGTGGGCGCATCACCCCTCAGGAATGAGCCCGGCCGCTGGTGGCGTGCCGGCGTTGCCCGGTTGGTCCGTCGGTCGTGTGCCTGGGGTGGTGGGCGGGGGGCGACGTGGGGATGTGGTGGGGGCTGTTGTTCGGGGTGCTGCTTCTCATCCCGGTGCTGGGGGTGACGGTGGAGGCGATGAGCAAGTACGGCGGGACGGTGCTGAGGACCTCGCTGTCCAAGCAGGGCGAGCAGGACCTGCAGGACGCCCTGCACGGCACCAGCACCGCCTAACCCGGCAGGCCCATGCGGGCCGGGCGGACCGCCCGGCCCGCTGACCATGTCTCACCTCAAGATGTTCACCGCGCGCGAGACGACAAGCACCGCAACCACCAGCGAAATCGCTTCCTCGAACATCATCATGAGCTTTGCCCAGGACCTGATCGCCGAGACGTCCGTAGGGCTGAAGGCCGTGGCCGTCGTGAAAGACAGGTGCAGGTAGTCCATGAACTTCGGGTACCAGCCAGCCCCTACGTACTGAGCGTGGGTCATTTCGGGGAAAACGAAGGCGACCTGCTGGCCTGGTCCGCGTGCCCGGGCTGCCGCTCCGCCTCGGTCGAGATCCCAGTACCACAAACCGAAGGCGAGCACGTTGGTGAGCCAGATCGCGCCGCCGCTGGCGAGCAGGATATTGGCATCGTTGCTGAACTTGGCATCGTCGATGATGCCAGCCACCAGGCGCACCGCAGCGGAGGCATTCACGACAGAGATCAATCCGATCAGCGTCCCGGTCAGTGCCCGCAGCCAGCGGGAGTCCCGGTCGATGCGCCCCGGGTCGCCGCCGATGAGTATCGCGAGCAGCGCGAAGACGACTACGACGAAGGCCCAGCGGGCATCTCCGGACCTGAGCTCGGGTGGCAGTACCGCGCGCAGTCCCCCGGCGGCCAGTACCGCCAGCGCCATCGGCCAGCGCCTCTCGCCGGCCCGGTGCGCTACATCCGGCCCGACGGGCGCGTGCGGACTGGCGCTCGTCATGGTCAGCTGACCAGCAGGTAGATGCTCTTGCCCGCCAGCCAGAGGCCCAGCAGCAGCAATACCAGAATGATGACCTGGTCCTGGTGTGTGTCCAGCCAGGCTCGCATCCGCTCAAGCCGGACGGTGGCCGCGGCCGGAGCGAATGCCGCGTACAACTCCAGGTACAGGAAGCTGGACGTACCCAGCAGACAGAACAGCACCAGCGTCACGTAGTCCCCGCCAGTGGACAGCTTGGCCTGAACGACTGTCGCAGCGCCTGCTGCTACCAGCGCCCAGGGCTGGAGGAATGCGGCAAGGCCGGCGGCGGCCCACAGCGAGAGCCGGTCCAGGCCGGCCATCCAGCTCGGAGGCTTGCGCGGACGGCCCATCCGGCGCCGCTGCCGCACGGCGAGCAGGATGAGCACGATCCCGAGGGTCAGCTTGATGGCCAGGGCGGCGGTCGACGGGGCGGTCTGTGGCTTGGGCGGCTTCCCCCCGGTCGTCAGCACGACCGCGGCAATCACGGCGACCAGGCACGCCAGCCAGCCCAGGACGAAGGCCAGTCCCTTCCAGGTGCCGTTCCTGGCGCTCAGGATCAGGATGAAGGCCATGAGAGGGAATGGCTCGAGGGCGATCCCGAGCCCGGTGAGCATCAGGTCAAGGACCATGCCGCCCCCCGGGCCCGGGTCGGCCGTATGTCACAGGTCGGGCTCGGCGGCGATCCGTCCTGATGCGACCGCGGCGACGAGTGACTTGTGGTCGCGCTCGTTCTGGTCGGCGTAGGCGGCGGCGAACTCGGTGATGGCCCGGTCGAATACGTCCGAGCCGCCCAGGTAGGCGGCGATCGCGATCCGGTCCCCGGAGCGGGCGTGCGCCCGCGCCAGCGTCCACCCGCACACCTCGCCGTACATGCGCATGCCACGCGGGATCATGGTCTCGATGTCGAGGGAGAATTTCCAGTCCCGCAGCTGGCGGACATAGAAGTCGCGTTGCTGCCCGTCCAGGCCCTCGGCCCGCTGCCAGCCCAGGAAGATGTCACTGGAGGCCTGCATCAGCCGCTGGCCTGCCACCACCCGCTGACCCTGGTTGGCGTACTTGCTGGCGCCGACGAAGCGGCTGAGCACCGACGCTTCGGCCTCTTTCACCTGCAGGAACAACGGATCGGCGTCGTCGCGGCCGAGCATCAGCACGATCCAGCAGCGGGTCCCGACGCTGCCGACGCCGACGACCTTGCGGGCTATGTCGGCGAACCGGAACTGATCGAGCAGGAACCTCCGGTCGGTTTCCAGCGTGCGCCGGTACTTGGCGACCAGGCCGGCGAGCTGCTCCTCCATGGCGGCCCGGTCCGTCTGATCGGGCATCAGGTCCTCGATCGGGACGAGCAGCGGCGGGTCAGCGATGATCCGCGGCTGCCCGTCTACGACATTGCACAGCTTAGCTACTTCCTGCATGCTGTCCCTGGTCCGCGCTTTGGCCAGGCCCTTTTCCACCGCTTTGCGTTGCCGTGGCCGAAGCTGCGCGTCGAACTGGGCCCGCATCTGGTCCATGTCCATATGCGCGTACCAGACCGCTAGGTTGGTCATCCCCGCGAAGCTGCGCATCGCCTGCCGGTAACTGGCGACCGCGGCCGCGACGATCTCGCGGCGCTGCTTGCCTGCGAACCCGTTGCCGCGCGCGGCAACCTCCAGGCTGGCCGCCAGCCGCTTGACATCCCATTCCCACGGGCCGGGAAGGGTCTCGTCGAAGTCGTTGACGTCGAAGACCAGGCGGCGTTCGGCCGAGCCGAAGAGGCCGAAGTTGGACAGGTGCGCGTCGCCGCACGCCTGGACGGCCAGCCCCGAGACGGGCGTGCCGGCCAGATCGCTGGCCATCGGCAGGGCCGCGCCCCGGAAAAAGGTGAACGGGGACACCATCATCCGGCCGTACCGGACCGGCACCAGCTCAGGAACCCGCGACTTCCCCTGCTCCTCCAGCAGGGCGATCGGGTCTGGCCGGTCCGGTGGCGGGTCGAACATCGCATGGCTGTCACGTGGCACCTCAGCCCGCGCGGTCTTGCCGCGGGCAGCGCTCTCGGCCGGGGTCAGCCGCCCCACCCCCGAGTCAAGCTGGTACCGCTGCGTACCACTAGGCCGAGCCTCAGCCGTCAGTACACCCATCGTCGACTCCTCTCTATCCGCAACCATCCGAGCGGCCCGCGCATGAGCGTGCCGGCCGCTCCGCCACAGCAGGCGCCGAGCGGCGGACAGCATGCCGCACGCTCCACGATCCCGCTCCGGCTGGCTCGCCTGCCTCATCCCGGCGGGATGATCCGGTGCCGGATGCAGGAAGGTAGCGTCAAAGGCCGACGGTTGGTTCTCGCCGACTGGGCCTGGGTCTGCCGAGCGATGACTGCTCGCGAAGGGGCATGCCGCAATGGCAACCGAAGGGAATGTACCCGAACTGCCGCCCGCGGTGCCCGCGGAGGACGGCGTTTCTGGCCTACACGCGAGGCCAGAAACTCGTTCCGGCGAGGCGCCCAGGCCGCGGCGGCACCTTGCGGCGCGGGTCAGGCAGTTCATCCAAGTGGTCCGCGACAGCGACCGTGCGGCCGTAGAGGAGGGGGTGCTACGGCTAAGCGGTTCCCGGCGGTGGCTTGCACCCCTCGCGCTGGCGGTCGGCGCCTTGGCCATGTTGTTTGACGGAGTGAAGCTGCTGTTCACCAACTGGCGGCTGACCCTGGTCCAGGTCTTGCCGGCCATGTGGATCTGGGCCGCCATGTTCGACCTGAAGGCTCACGTGCTGCACGGGAAGTCGTTCCACGTACTGACCGGTCCCGTCGTCATCCCGATCGTCCTGGCTGTTGCCGCTATCACCGCGACGAGTTTCTTCTTGAACGCCGTGTTCGCCTTTGCCGTCGCGAGCGAGGGCCGGCCCGCGATCCGGCCCGCGTTCGCGCAGGCCCGGTCACATCTGGCGGTCGTGCTGGGATGGGGCGCTGCAGTGGGTATCTGCCTGGGCCTGGCGACCGTGATCTTCGTCCGGTGGGGGGTGCTGTGGTTCGGACTGTCGCTGAGCATCGTCGTCGCCGTGATGATGGTCTGCTATGTCGCGGTGCCAGCCCGGCTCATCGGCGTGAAGACGAACCATTCCAGACGCGACAAACTAACCATGACCGCGGTGGGCGGGGCCATCGGAGGGGTCGTCTGCACGCCTCCCTACGTCCTCGGCCGTGTCGGGTTGCTCATGCTCGGGTCGCACACGCTGTTCATCGCCGGCTGTGTTGTGATCGCCATCGGTGTGACGTTGCAGGCAGGTGCCACCGGCGCGGTTAAGGCGGTCAAAATGAGCGCCAAGCTCGTCTCCGGGAATCGGCAGCTCGCAGGCGATGACTTGTCGCGTGAGGAGGCGGTTCGGCCGGAGCACACCTAGGGCTCGATGGCACCGGTTAACCCGACCTGTCGTGGAGTACCGTCGGGTCTAATCTGGCAGTGCGGGTATCACCCCCGCCGGGTGATGCGCCCCCCCCGATCCGGCCAGATGCTGCACCAAGTAGGCGTCCAGACCGGATCATTGGCGGCTCGTTCTCCGGCCGCCCCGCTTGTCGGGGGCGAAGCCGGTCGGCGGATCACGCGAAAGAGGCAAGAACATGGCGATTGGGCCAGTGCAGCTGATCGTATTGGGATTCAGCCACCCCGACTTCCACGGTGAGATCATCGCCGAGCTTGAGCGGCTCCGCGAAAGCGATACGGTGCGCGTGATCGACTCGCTCGCCGTGTACAAAGACGCCGACGGCGGCCTGGAGGTGGAGCACCTCAGCAACCTCTCGGAGCAGGAGGCGATCGAGTACGGCACCAAGATCGGTGCGCTGGTCGGCCTGGGCATCGAGGGTGAGGAGGGCATCGAGGCGGGTGCGGCCGCTGGTGCCGAGGAGGTTGCCGCTGCGGGCGGCGTGAACGTCTTCACCCAGGAGGGCTGGGATGTGCTCGAGGACATCCCGAATGACACCGCCGCAGCGCTCGTCCTGATCGAACATCACTGGGCGGTACCGCTGCGCGATGCGATCGTGCGCGCCGGGGGCTTCCGGATCAGTGATGGATTTATCAGTCCGCTCGACCTCGTGGAGATCGGGCTGGTATCGGCCGAGGAGGCCAAGGAACTGCACGAACTGGAGACGGCCTCGGCGGCGAGCTGAGCCGTGCCGACCTGCCCCTGCCACTATCTGGAGGTATGAAATGTTCGGAGCACGCAGAGTAGCCCGGCGCACGTCGCGGCGCACCGCCAGGCGCGTTTCCCGCCGCAGGTGACCGTCTAGCAGACGCCCGACCAGGTGCCTGCCGGAGCGCGAGAATCGGGAGCGTGTAGGGCATGTCCGCGAGGTGTGCGTCATCACCGGCCGCCGTGAGCGTTGGACCCCGGCCAGCGAAAACGCAGAGTGTCACGAGGAACAGAGCGCATGGCCCGCTCACGACCATGACGTGGATTCCCGGCGGCACGTTCCTGATGGGCTCGGCAGACTTCTATGCGGAGGAGCGCCCGGTACATCAGGTCACCCTGGATGGGTTCTGGATGGACCGCCATCCGGTGACGGTAACCGAATTCCGGCGCTTCGTGACGGCGACCGGGTACGTGACGGTCGCCGAGCGGCCGCTGGCGGCGGCCGACTACCCGGCCGCCGACCCGGACCTGCTGGTGCCGGGATCACTGGTGTTCCAGCCCACACCTGGCCCGGTCGACCTGCGCGATTACCGTAACTGGTGGGCGTACGTCCCGGGCGCCTGCTGGCGGCGCCCCGAGGGGCCGGGCAGCGACTGCCGCGGCCGCGGACGGCATCCGGTGACCCATGTCGCCGCCGAAGATGCTGAAGCTTACGCCAAGTGGGCAGGCAAGGAGCTGCCCACGGAGGCCGAATGGGAGTACGCGGCCCGAGGCGGCCTCGACGGCGCCGTGTACGCGTGGGGTGATGAGTTCGCGCCGGGCGGCGAGTTGATGGCCAACACCTGGCAAGGCGAGTTCCCCTGGCAGAATCTGCTGACGGACGGTTACGAGGGGACCTCGCCGGTTGGATCATTCCCCGCCAATGGTTACGGGCTCCATGACATGACCGGCAACGTCTGGGAATGGACCTGCGACTACTTCACGCCGCGTCATCCGGCTGAAGCAGCCCATCCCTGCTGCGTGCCGCGCAACCCGCGGGTGAACTCGCCGGAGCGCAGCAGGATCGCCGGCGAGCCGGGTGCGCACCTGCCGCGCAAGGTCATCAAGGGCGGCTCGCACCTGTGCGCGCCCAGCTACTGCCTGCGTTACCGGCCTGCGGCCCGCCAGGGGGAGACTGTCGACAGCGCCACCTGCCACCTCGGCTTCCGGTGCGTCAGCCGTGCTGGCCCGCCAGCCATGGCGTAGGGCAGCGGCCGCCGAGGTGCTCGCCGCAGGCCGGTCTTGTGCCGTGGCCGACACGCGGACTGCGGAGCGGTTGCGCGCTGTCGTCCTCGGCCCGCGCGGCGGCGGCACCACCCGGCGGCGTGCATCGGACGCCTTCCGGTTGGGATTCGCTGCGGCTGGGGTGACCGCGTCCATCCCGGTCATCCGGGCCAACTCGGCCATCGAACTCAGCATCGTCCACGCCCTGAATCCGCCGCCGACGGCGATCCGGTGGCTGGTCACGGCCGCGTTCTGGGGCGGCTCCGTTGGCGTCATCGCCGCTCTGGCCGCCGTCGGCCTGCTTGTGCCACGGCTGACGATGATCCGGCGGATCGCGGTGGCGGCCTCAGCGACCTGGGCCTTGTGTGCCCTGCTCGCCGCTACCCTCGGGTCCGCGGCCGGCCTGCCACCGGTGCACTGGCCGGCGTTGATACCAGCTATCCGGTCACGCAGCTAGCCGTCACTATCGCTGTTGCGGCCACGGCGCTGCCATACCTGAGCCGGCCGTTCCACCGCCTGATTTCGTTTCTCGTGGGCGTGGCGGCGATCGCCGCCGTCGTCGACGGCTCAGCCCTTCCGGTCAATGCTGCGTCGAGCATTCTTCTCGGCTGGGGAGTGGCCGCAGGCCTGCACCTGGCGGCTGGGTCACCGCTGGGCCTGCCGTCACCGGCCGAGGTGTCGGCCGGGATTTCCGACCTCGGCGTCGTGGTCGAGGGGATCGTGCGCGCCCCGCATCAGGTCTGGGGAGTGGCCAGGTTCAGCGGTCGCGATCCTGATGGCAACAGGATCGAGCTGTCGGTCTATGGTCGCGACGCCGCCGACGCCCGCGCGCTGGCCAAGCTCTGGCGCTTCTGTTTCTACCGGGATTCAGGACCTACCCTCATCCTGCACCGGATCCAGCAAGTGGAGCACGAGGCGTACCAGACGTTCATGGCGGCACGGGCCGGTGTGCTGGTGCCAGAGGTGCTCGCCGTCGGCCGGTTCGGGCCCAGCCGGGACGCGGTGCTCGTCACCAGGCTGCCGGGTGGCCCGGCCCTGGGGGAAGCCGATCCCGCGGCCATCTCGGACCGGACCCTCGACGAAATCCTGTGGACCGTGCTGCGGCTGCGCCAGGCCGGCATCGCGCACGGGGCCCTGGGGGCCGAGACGATCCTGCTTTCAGGCGATGGCATCTGTGTCAGGGACTTCCGGAGCGCTGCCTCGCCACCGCCCGCCGGGCGCTTCGACGACGATCTGGCGGCCGTCCTGGCCGCGGCCGCCGTGCGGTTCGGCGTGGACCGCGCCGCCGCGGCGGCCGGACGGGTACTCGATGCTGACGCGGCCCGTGGCGCCCTCGTCCATCTGCAGCCCTCGGCGCTGGACCCCGTTACCGTCAGTTCTCTGCGGGGATACAAAGGCCTGCTCCCGGAACTGCGGACTGCTGTGGCCAGCGTGACGGGCATCGAGGTACCCAAGCTCGCCGAAGCCAAGCGGGTCAGCTGGGCCAACCTGCTGTTCGGCGTCGGAAGCCTGATCGGTATCTGGGCGATCGTCGGCGTACTCGCCGATGTGGCCGGATCCTTTGATGTCATCAAAGGGGCGCATTGGGGATGGGTGGCGCTGGCGTTCGTCCTGGCCCAGCTCCCGGTCGGGGCCAGCGCATTGGCAACGGTCGGCGCCGTTGCCGGCCAGCTCCCGTACGGGCGGTGTCTCGCCCTGGAGACCTCGAACATGTTCACCTCACTGGCGGGCGGCGACGTAGCCGTGTTCGCGGTCCGGGTCCGGTTCTTCCAGCGCCAGGGGTACGACTCGGCAACCGCGCTCAGCTCCGGTGCCATCGCGTCAGCGGCCAGCTGGATCGCGAAGGGCTTGCTCTTCCTCGCGTCCATCGGCTTCGCCGCCGGGACGTTCAATGCCCCGGCGAACTCGGGCGGCCACCAGAAAGTTATCTGGGCTGTCGTGGGAGTGGTGCTCGCCGCCGGGATCGCAGCCGCGGTGATCACCGTGATCCCGCGGCTCAGGACGCTGGCAAGTGCGCGGGTCCGTCCGCACCTGGTGCACATGTGGGCCGACGTCAAGGCAATCGCCACCGAGCCCCGCAAGATCGTTTATATCCTGGCCGGCTCCGTGCTGAGCCAGCTTCTGGTGGCCCTGGCCCTCGGAGCAGCGCTGCACGCGGTGGGCGAGAAGGCAAGCATCGCCACGCTGCTGGTCGTCATCACGACGGCCTCGATGATCGGCGGCGCCATCCCGATCCCCGGCGGCGCCGGCGTGGTCGAGGCCGGCCTGATTGCCGGGCTTACCAGCGCGGGCGTGCCCCAGGATCAGGCCGTCGCGGCCGTCTTCATCCAGCGCCTGTTCACCGCCTACCTGCCGCCGATTTGGGGATGGGTGATGCTGGCCTGGATGCGACGTCGGGAGTACGTGTGACCACGGGGCAGGAGGGAGAGGCGACGGCAGCGCGGCGCGTTGGCTGGCCCGAGCGGCAGGTACGCCGGGCCGACCGGTTCCAGCAGCGCCATATCGTGATCGGCTTTCCATGGGCGGTGCTGCAGAAGTTCGGCGACGACCAGGCGGGCGGCAAGGCGGCGCTGATGGCCTACTACGGCCTGTTCGCGCTCTTCCCTCTGCTGTTGCTGCTGACGACCATTCTCGGCTTCGCGCTGTCGGGCAATCCCGGGCTGCACGAGCGGCTGATCGATTCGGCGCTCGGGAATTTCCCCGTCATCGGAGACCAGCTGCGTTCGGAGGTACACCCCCTGGAGGGGAACACCGTGGCGCTGGTCATCGGCATCGCGGGGACCCTCTATGGCAGTCTGGGTGTCGGCTTCGCGGCGCAGAACGCGATGAACACCGTGTGGAACGTCCCGTATGTCCAATGGCCCAGCTTCCGGACACGCTACCTCCGCACATTCGCGGTGATCGGCCTGCTCGGGCTGGCGGTTGCCGCCTCCACCGCCCTCACTGCGTTCGCCACGGCCGTCGCCAACGGCGCGGCCGCCCCGGTGCTCGCGGTCGTGGCCTCCTCCCTGGTCAACCTCGTGCTCTTCCTGCTCGCCTTCATGGTGCTCACCGCCGAGCCGCTGCGGCCTCGTGAGGTGGCGGTCGGCGCGATCATCGCCACTGTGTTCTGGGAGACCTTGCAGCTGATCGGGACCTGGTACGTTACCCGCGGGCTGCGCACTGCCAGTCCCACGTACGGCGTCTTCGCCGTCGTCATCACCTTGCTTTCCTGGCTCTACCTGGGCTCGCAGCTGACACTGTGGGCAGCGGAAATCAACGTCGTGCTGCGCTACCGCCTGTGGCCCCGTTCAGTGAACCAGCCTCCGTTGACACGAGCCGACCGGAGGGTCTTTATCCGGCTCGCCCAGATGGAAGTTCGCCGGCCAGAAGAACGAATCGCGGCCTCCTTTACCGATGAAGCCGATCAGGATCCCCTAACGACCTCCCGTGACCCGGCCAAGCTCCCCCCTGACGGGTGAGGTCCACGTGTCCTGTCGGCAGGAGCATTAGTGCCATGGGGCGGCCTTAACGGCCCGCTTCAACGCAGATACGCGGAAGGACCAGGCATGCGGCGCTTTACTAAGGGCCTTGTCCTGTTGGCAGCGATCCTTGCCCTCGGATGCATGGTGGCGGGATGTGGGAGCGCCGTCAAGAGCGCCGTGGCCAGCATCACGGCCTCTCGGAGTGCCAGTGCCTCCACCGGGGAGAGCGCTAGCTCGCCGCCCACCCCGAGTCCCAGCGTCTCGTCCAGCCCGAGCGACACGGCAAGCCCGAGCGAGACGGCAACATCCACCGGTGAGCCGTCGGCGGCTAACAGCGCCTCGACGCCGGCGGTGGCCGTCCAGCCGAGCAGTTCCCCGACAGCGGGTGGCGGGTCAGGTTCCGGCCTGATCTGGCTATGGGTCCTGCTGGGTGTCATTATCCTCACCGGCGTGATCCTGGCGATCGTCCGCGCACGTGGCCGCCGTACCGCGGCTGCAGGCGACTGGCGGTCCCGTGTCATCGACGCGTACGCCAAGGGTTCGGCCTTGCATGACGCGATGAGCGTCGCCGAGACGCCGGGTGCGCTGGGCGCCTATGACGCAGGCGCCCGCTGGTCGGACATCCAGCGCCGCGCGGATGACCTCACCCAGACACTGTATGCCCTTCGTGAGGCAGCCCCGGATGAGGAAAGCCGGGCGAGGGTGGCCGATGTGCTTGTCTCGCTGCAGGCTGTCCGATCCGCCATGGACGCCGAGCGTACTCCCGGGGCTGCCGACGCACGGCAAGCCCAGGCAGCCGGGGAACGCCTGGCTTTCTTCGAGATGTCGCTGCACGCACTCCGGGACCCAGGCGAGCAGGCGTTCTGACCGTGGTGCAGGCCTTCGAGGCCAGATCACTAGCGGAGGAGGCGGCCTGTGATGCCCAGGCTTCACCTGGACACCGCCGGCCGTACAGCGAATCTAGCCAGGCTGACCTCCGGGCGAGCACGAAGCCCCGGGCACGGTAAGCACCGGCCCGGGGGCTCCGTCGGGATCGTTCTTCGGAGCCTGCTCCTACTCTCGGGCCAGCATGGCCACGGCCTCGCGTTCGAGGTCGACGTAGGGGTCGCCGCTGACGTCGACGGCGACGCGCTTGATCGTGCCGCCGGTAAAGCGGTGCGGCGATCCGCCGGGGTAGTCGGAGGTGACGGCCTCGCCGCTGTCCCGTCCGACGCACAGGCCCTCACCTGCGATCGTGAACATCCCGGGCTGGGTCTTGATCCGGCCTTCGGCGACCTTGTTGTCCCCGTGGTAGAGGGACAGGATGCCGGTGGAGACCCCGGGAGGATCCTCGCCGTCCTTGTCGAAGGAGGCCGACAGGATGAGGTTCTCGCCAGTGGGCACCTCTTCCGTCCCGTCGATCTTCTGCTCTACCAGGCCGACGAAGTTGTACACGTAGTGCAGCCGGTTGTCCTTCACGTACAGGGCATGCCCGCCGAACCGCGATCCGTGCGCGAACAGCACGCCTTGGGCGCCGGGAGCGGGGATGTCCACCAGTGCCCCGATCGTGTAGGACCGGTTCCGGACGTTGACCGCCTGCTGCTCGGGCACCTCGGCGGTGTCCGGGAAATAGGCATACCGGTTCTGGGGGGCGGCCAGCTGCGGGCGTGGCGTGGTGATGATCTCCAGCGCGGACCGGTCATCGAGCGGGAACGCCTCGTTCTCCCCGGCTTGGCCGAACCACAGGTTGACCAGCTCCCGCAGCTTGTCCGGGTGCTCGGCGGCCAGATCGTGCAGCTCAGCGCGGTCGGTGTCGGTGTGGTACAGCTCCCAGGTGTCGTCGTTGAAGTGGCTCCAGCCGCTAAGCGTGGGATGGGTGGTGACGGCCTTCCAGCCGTCATGCCAGATCCCCCGCGAGCCGAGCATCGAGTAGAACTGCGTCTTGTGGGCAGAGGGCGCCGATTCCATCTCCACGGTGTAGCGCATGCTCACCCCGTCGAACCGGCTCTGCACGTGGCCCTTGATCGTCGAAGGGCCCGGCACCCCGAGAGTGTCCAGGATGGTCGGCACGATGTCGATCGCATGATGGTACTGATGCCGCAGCTCGCCCCGGCCGGCGGCATCGCCGGCGGCCGAGGGCCAGGAGATGATGCACGGATCGGCGGTGCCACCGTTGAACTCATACCGCTTCCACATCTTGAACGGCGTGTTGAACGCCATCGCCCACCCGTTCGGGTAATGGTTGTAAGTCCGGGTCCCTCCGAGCTCGTCCAGCATCGCCAGGTTCGTTTGCATGTCATCGGGAATGCCGTTGCCGAACAGCATCTCGTTGATCGACCCGTTCGGGCCGCCTTCGCCGCTGGCGCCGTTGTCCGACACCACGATGACCATGGTGTTCTCGCGCTGCCCGGTCGCCTCCAGGTAGTCGAGCAGCCGCCCGATGTGATGGTCGGCGTGGGCCAGGAACCCGGCATACACCTCGGCCATCCGCGCGAACAGCCGCTTCTCCTCCGGAGTCAGCGAGTCCCACGGCCGGGTGAAGTCCAGCGGCGGGAACGGCTGGCCGTCGGGCCCCGGGCGGCTCTCCGGCGTGCCGATCGGGTTGACCGGCGGCAGCCCGGTATCGGCCGGGACGATGCCCATCTCCTTCTGCCGGGCCAGCGTCTGCTCCCGGAGCGCCTCATAGCCCATGTCGAAACGGCCCCGGAACTTGTCGGCCCATTCCCTGGAGACGTGGTGCGGCGCGTGGGCGGCGCCGGGTGCGTAGTACAGGAAGAACGGCTTGTCCGGCGCGACCGCCTTGGCGTCCTTGATGAACTCGATCGCCTTGTCGGTCAGGTCCTCGGTCAGGTGATAGCCCTGCTCAGGAAGCTTCGGCTGGTCGACCGGGTGGTTGTCGTAGATCAGGTCCGGGTACCACTGGTTGGTCTCGGCGCCCAGGAACCCGTAGAACCGCTCGAACCCGCGTCCGCTCGGCCAGTTCCGCCGCGTCGAGGCGATGTTCATCTCCACGGTCGGGCACAGATGCCACTTGCCCACGATGTAGGTGTTCCAGCCGCGCTCGCCCAAGATCTCGGAGACCATGCCGTTTTCCGGCGGGATGGTCCCGCTGGCGTTCGGGAACCCGACCGCCGCCTCGGTGATGCACGCCATCGAGTTACGCGTGTGGTTCCGGCCGGTCAGCAGGCACGACCGGGTCGGCGAGCACAACGCCGTGGTATGCCATTGGGTGTAGCGGATCCCATCGTTCGCGATCCGGTCGATGTTCGGCGTCTCGACCGGGCCGCCATAGCAGTTCATGGCGGAGAAGCCGACGTCATCGAGCACGATGAAGACGACGCTGGCCGCACCATCGGGAGCCTTCGGCGGCTCGAACGGCGCCCAGTCAGGAACCGAGTCCCGGATATCGACGTTGATCGTGCCCTTGAACGGCTCGCCCATTTCACTAAGCTCCTTGTGCCTGATGGGTGGATACGACGGCCCGCCGCGGATGAGCGGTCAGGTCAGGGACAAAACCGTGGCTTTGAGTTCGTGCCGCAGTATGAGCGCTCCGATGATTTCGAAGATGCCCATGACGACGAACCAGATGCCGAGCAGGACCGCGAGGACATTCAGGGAGGAGACGGGAGTGGCGGCGACCACTGCTCCCGCGATGACGCTGACCACGCCGAAGATGATCCACCAGGGCCGTCCCTCGCGGACATCTCCCGCGAGGCCGCCGAGCAGGGCGGACAGCCCCTGAACTATCCAGGTGACGCCGATGATCAGGCCGATGAGCGCCCTGCTCAGGTCCAGATGACGGATCAGGACCACACCGACGACGACGAACATCAAGCCTGCGACACCCAGCCAGACCCGGTGTCCTTGTTCTGGGTCGAAGACCCGGATCAGGTTGAAGATCCCGGAAAGGATCATGAGAATGCCGAGCAGGACCGCGACCACGTTCAGCGAGCCCGTCGGATCGAAGCTCACGACGAGCCCGAGAATCACCGTCAGGGCGCCGAGAACCAGCGTCGCCTGCCAGGATGGCACGAGGGCCAACGTGGGTGACGCCTGCGTGTCATGGTCGGCGGATAGCATCAGCGCTCCTACTGCCCGGTGGGTCAGGTCCCGAATAGCTTGGCTTTAGCGGCGGTGAATTCGTCGTCGCTTAGCACGCCTTGCTGATGCAGCGTGGCGAGCTGGTTCAGCTGGTCGATCATCGGCGACGTGGCTGCCGCGGCAGGTGCCTGCTCGACAGGCGCGGGCGGTGCCTGCTGTTGCTGCTCGAGTTCGCTGATGCGCTGGTCTTGCTCTGCTTCGCCCTGCTGCTGCTGCTCCGCTCGTCGGCCCATGCTCCTGCCTGCGACGTACGCGCCGCCGCCCACTACAGCCGCGCGCATCAGCGGGCGTCGCCGAATGAACATCACTGCCTCCTAGCTCGCTGAGCGGTCATGGTCCTATACGCCGTCCGGCAGCGACAGGCCCAGAGCCACCATGAGCTCCGGCGCGGCCGCCACTGCCCTCGGGCCGCCGATCTGCGGCGTAACGGCGAGCAGGACGCCGATGAGGTCTTCCGGGGTGACGCCGACCTGCAGCGCGTTACCTACCTGCCACATGTAAG
Organism: uncultured Actinomycetes bacterium; assembly: GCA_963767565.1. GTDB lineage: Bacteria > Actinomycetota > Actinomycetes > Streptosporangiales > Streptosporangiaceae > Palsa-504. The sequence goes on from CAVYEG010000006.1 coordinate 149,730, forward strand.
AGGCCGGCGGAGCGTCCAGCGCCATCAGGGCGGCGATCTTGACCAGGGCGAAGCTGCGCGGGTCCAGGCCGCTCCTGGCCTGCAGCTCGGCCCGCAGCTCCAGGCTCTCGCCCAGGAGCTCGGGATCGCCGAGGGCCAGTTCGGCCAGGGCGGTCCTCGTAGCCTCGTCGACATCGGCCTTGGCTACCACGTTCATGATCAGGGTCCTCTCAGTCGCTTTGGCAAGAGGTGCTGAAGGCGATCGCACCGTCAATCAACGATCGCCGGAGCTGGCCCGCGATGCTTCACCCGCGGCGGATGGTACCGGTGCGCCAGCCTGCACCTGCTCCCCAGCCAAACCTGGGCTGGGATCGCGGGGATCGAGGATCGCGGTGGCGGCGCCGCGGCGGGAGCTGGCCGTAGTTCTGTGGCCGGCCTGGCGGGCGAGGAACCGGAGCCGGGCCGCCCGCGCATCCCAGGCGTAGATGACCGCCGTGCCGGCGATGAGATCGTGGAGAGCGCGGTGCTCGCGCTGCACCAGGATGCCGAGGAAGCCCGCGCCCAGCAGCAGGAAGCTGAGCGGGAACACCAGGGCGCGCAACGCGCCGCGCCACGAGTCGAGGACCCGGCCATCGGCGCGGACGACCTGCACGCCGAGCACCGCCATGCCAACGGTCCTGCCACTCACCGCCCAGGAGTACCCGAAGTAGAAGAACTCCCAGGCCGGGAACATGACGGCGACCACGATGTTCGTTCGGCTCCAGCTGATCTGATGGCCGGTCACGACCTGTGCCACGAGCGACGTTCCCGCCAGGCCGATGACGAACAGTCCCGCGCTGACCGCCAGGTCGATCACGTACGCCGTAAACCGCGATACCGAGCCGGCGTAGTGCCCCTGCGAACTCACCCAGCCGGCGGGCTGCGTGCCGGCGCTCACGGCTCGGCCTGGGCCGCCAGCAGAACGGCCGGTGCCGCCGGTGCAGGATGCCTGCGCCGGATCAGCCGGCCTACCCAGCGGTCGATGAACTGATCAAGCCCGACTGCCTGGCTGCGCGCCGCGTCTAGCGCCTCGCTCGCTACCCCGCCGGACGACCTGGCGATGACCGCGCCGAGGTCGGTTTCCCCGACCAGCGTGTCCATGTCGATACGCTGCACCAGCTCGTTGACATCGACACGATCAACCACAGCGCCCACGTCCACGCGCCGCATCACCTCTTCGATGTCGGCCCGGTCCAGCAGCGCGCTTATGTCCACCCGGTCCAGCAGCGCGTTCAGGTCCACCTTGGCCAGGAGTTTGTCGATGTCCACCTGGCCGAGGACAGCGTTGAGGTCCACCCGCCGCACGAGAGCATTCACGTCCAGCGCGTTTACCAGGAGGTCGACCGCGCGCTCCGCGACCCGCTGGGCCATCGTCTCCATCGGGTCAGTCATGAGCTTTCCGGCAAACCGCAGTCGGTCGCGAGGATCCACCGTTAACCCAATACCCTCAGTGCCCGGGTCAGGAATCATCCCGAACGGGTGATAAGCCCGTAGATGCCGTCGAAGACCATGATCCCTCCGGCCACCGCCAGCAAGCTGGCCAGCACGGTCCTTCCGTTCGCACGCAGCCAGCTGTTGAAGGCCTTAAGACGCTTCTCGGTCGAGTGCGGGGCCACCAGGTGGAGCGTGATCGGAAGCCACACCAGCAGGACGTTGATAACGACGACGAGGAGCACGGCCAAAGTAGTGACTTCGGGGCCGGCTCGTGCCGTGGCGATCACCTGCAGAGCCGCGATGAACGTGACGCCAGGGGCGAAGACAAGCAGGCCGACGGCGAACGCGCTCAGCGGAGCCGGATCGGCGACCATCCTGGACACCAGACCATGCGGGGCCTTCGCGGGATCGCGCGACCGGGGCTTGCGGGTCGCGACGAAAATGGCCGCTGCGAAGAGCAGGATACCGAGGCCAAGCCGAAGGCCGTAACGGGCTCCGTGCTGGTCAGGATGGTCCAGGCCGGCGCTGCGTAGCGCGAAAAGTACGACGACTCCCATGACGGCACTCATGAGCACTGCGCCGGCCAGGTAGAACAAGCTGGTCAGCCCCGGCCTGGCCGAGCCGAGGTAGACGGCGGCGATCAGCAGTGCGGTGGGGGACAGCGCTGACAGCAGGGCCAGCCCGGCCGCCTGCGCGAGCACTGGACCCGGCCTACCGGCGAGGGGTGCGTCGCGGCAGCACCGGATTTGGCTGGCCCGCTTTCACGGTTGCCCTGCAGTCTGCGGCCGTTCTGGTCGCCTGCCGATCAGTTCGATCAGCCCGAGAACCACCAGCAGCAAGACGACGATCACGATGACGACTGCCGCCGTGGGCTGACCCCAGAAGACAAATATCAGGGCGGCGAGCGCTACCGCTCCGACACGAAGGCCCTTTCGGTGCGAGAAAGTCCACAGGCCTGCCGGGCCGGCGGATACCCCGGAGCGCTCGCCGAAGTGCCGGAGTCGGCCGAACCCCGAGCTGAATGCCGAACGGGTCCGGACAGCGGTGATTGAGGGCCCGGTGAAGAACCCTGCGGCGGCGACGACCAGCCCGACCACCAGCAGGGTACGGAGCCCTTCCTTGATAAAGCGGACAAACGTGTCGAACAGGGCTGCAGCGGCATCGCTGGGCAGCACGCTGCTGGGGACGCTGTTGAGGTATGTGCCGCGGAAGATCTGCAGGCCGGCGGCCAGGACAAGCATGGACGCGGCGAAGCCGAGCCCGGCTCCGATCAGGGCGCGCCGGCGGTTCCGTGCGACGTACACCCCAGCGCCGATCAGGAGCAGCACCAGTATCGGCGAGACTATCTTGAGGTTGTTGATCAGCCGGTAGCCACCCTGCGCCTTCACAAGTTCCCGAGATGTGAACAGCGTGAAGGTTGGGTTGATCGGGGGGATGGAATTCGCCAGCGTGAACCCGCGGGCGACCAGGTCCTGTTTGACGATGGTAATGAACGGCCCGAGGCTGATGACGACCTGCCCGTTGCTGGTACTGACCGCGCCGCCGTTCCCGGAGAGCGCCTTTACTATTTGCTCATGCGCGACGGTATTGACCTGGACCCAGGCGGTAGCGAAGGCCGGGCTGGATATAACCGAGTGCACTGTGCTGTGTATGAAGCCGTCTACCGAGCTGGCGATCTGCGGGCTGAACGTCGTGAGCAGTGAACCGATCCGGGTCAGCCCCTTGCTCGTGAGCTGCTGTGCGGCCTGATTGAGGACTCCGGATACGTTCAGGCGGTTAGTTATCTGGTTCGTGATCTTGTCGGTCAGGGCGTTCTGGATCGCGGGGTCGTGAATCAGGGGCTCGACGTTCGCCACGTAACGGCCGGTGTCTGACACCTGGTTGGCCGCCCAGACGCCGACAACTGCTCCCGGAGCGAGCAGACAGCCAAGAAAGATGAGCACAATAGCGACGGGGAGCCGCCAGCTGACGCGCCTTCGGCGACGTGCGCCACCCTGCTGGTTTCGCAGCTCGGCTGTCTCGGCCCGGAGGCGCTGCAGCTCGGCTCGCTCATCCGGGGCAAGCGCTTCGTCCTGATCAGTCGCCTTCGGCTTGTCGCCGGTATCAGACACGCCCACCTCGCCGTCACCTCCGCTGTGCCCGCAGCGCAGCGCCATTTTGATGCTGCGGTAGCCGAATGGCCAGATCTGCTCGGCATTACGTTCACCCAGCCTGTCTGGCCTGACCTCGGACCTGCCTCACCCCGGCAGGATGAATCCGGCTGGTGTGGTGGTGTTTCCCGCAGCCGGTATCAAGCGCCGGCCGGGTTCGTGCCTGCGGGAGGGTCCGGGGCAGGCGGAGCCGGATCATGCAGACGGCGTACCTCCACGACCTGCACACCGAGGGTCTGCAGCCGGGCCAGTAGTCCGTGCAGTGCGACCTGATCTTGCAGCAGGCCGTGTAGGACTGTCTCGACGGGCTCTACCGAGGCGCTGAGCTGCTCGAAGTCAAGGAGGGCTTCGGGTGGCAGGACCCCGGTGACGCGGATCTCGTAGTTCTGCGGTGGCAACAGAGCCCCCCAGCTATGGCGATGGGCATGGGCCAAAGACCTCACGTTCTCGCGTCCCGGCGTGCTGCGCGCCATGCACCACGGGTGATCCGTCACCCTGGTGAGATTTCCCGCAGGGTGATGACAGATCACCCTTATCCGGGTGAACGTAGGTCCCAAGATGGACTCGCTGAAGACCAGCCGATCTGTCGAGCACGGCCATGCGGTACTAGACCTAAGCGTGTCCGATCAGGGGTATCAGAATGACTTCGGCTTTGAGTGCCCGCGCGACCGCTCGCTCCAGAGGACAAGTTGCCGGCGCTGACGATCCTGTCCTGATCTCCAAGATCACCGTGCCCGGCAAGCCTTCCTGGGCGGTCCGCCGTCCGCATATCGATAAGCTGATTGCCCAGGGCGCCCGGGGTCCGCTGACCACGGTTACCGGTCCTGTGGGCTCCGGCAAGACCATGGCTATCGCCTCGTGGGCCGCCACCCGCTCCGATCCCGCCACCCTGGTGTGGGTCAACCTTGACGACTACGACAACCGGCCCAAGGTCTTCTGGTCCTATGTCGCGGCGGCGTTGCGGCAGGCTGACATCAACGTCCCGCGGGTTTCGCCCGCAGCTGGCCGTGGGGCAGTCGACCACACGTTCCTGCTGCGGCTTGCCTCCGTGCTGGCGGCTCAGGACCCGCCGGTGATAGTTGTCCTCGACGATCTCCATGTGGTGACCGAACAGGACACCTTGGACGGACTGGCCTACATGCTGAGGAACGCGACGCCGGGCCTGCGTCTGGTGGTGTCCTCGCGGATCGATCCGCTGCTGCCCCTGCACCGATACCGGCTCACCGGAGAACTGACCGAGATCCGCGCGGACGACCTTGCCTTCAGCATTCCCGAATCCGCCTTGCTCATGGCCCGGCAGGGCATCACGCTGTCCGCTGATGGGCTTGAGCGCATCGTCGGGCGGACCGAGGGCTGGGCCGCGGGAGTCCGCCTGGCCGCCATCTCGCTGGCGGGTCATCCCGATCCTGACCAATTCGCTAAGGAATTCGATTCCGAAGAGAGCGCCGTCACTAGTTACCTAGTAGACGAGGTGCTGAACGCCCAGCCCCCCTCCACCAGGGATTTTCTCCTGCGGACGAGCATCCTGAACCGGGTCAGCGCAGACCTCGCCCGCGAGGTCTGCGCTGACGAACTTGCGACGGACATGCTCCCGGCCCTGGCGCAGGCGAACGCGTTCGTCCGGCCGGTCGGGCACGGTTGGTACCGCTATCACTCGCTGTTCGCGGCCGTGTTGCGCTTGAAGCTCCGGCGTGAGTGCCCAGGCCAGGTGCTCGAACTTAACCGGCGGGCTGCTCAGTGGTATCAGCACAACGGCTCGCTCAGCGAAGCCGTACGATACGCCGGGGAATCGGGTGACTGGCCGTTCGCGGCCCGGATAGCCCTGGATGAGCTCGCGATCGGCCAGCTCATCGAACCGCGAGGCAACCGATCGCTCGCGGAGCGGTTCCAGCGCATGCGTGCGGAGTCGCCCTGCACGCAAGCGCATCCCTTGCTTGTGGAAGCCGCGCTCGAGCTGTCCGGCGGTGACGGCGTCCAGGACGGCGCGACGCTCGCCGCAGCGGAAGGCGTACTTGAGCGTCTTCCCGTTACCGACGAAATCCCGGCCCGGCTGGCCGCTGCGCAGGTCAGGCTGGCCGTATCCCGCCGTACCGGCGACCTGGATGCCGCCCTGGCCGCGGTGGCCAGGGCCGAGACCTTGCTCGGGGAGGTCACCGGAAGCCATCTCGCCCGGCATCCTGAGATTCACGCGCAGGTGCTAGCCGGCCGCGGAGCTGTCGAACTCTGGTCGGGCGACTTCGATCAGGCGGCCGCCACCCTTCGTTCGGCCATTGCCCTCGCGCCGGCTCCTGGGGAGACGTATGAGCGCAGTGACTGCCTCGGGTATCTCGCTCTAATCGATGCCTTGTGCGGACGGCTGGGTCGGGTCATTGAGCTAGCCGACCAAGCGGCGGGAGCGGCCGAGAGCCGCGCCCACGGGCTTGCCGAATTCGCCAGTCCGGCCGCAACTATCGCCCTGGCCCGCATGCACCTGGAACGCAACGAACTGCGGCAGGCCCATAGTCAGCTCAGGCTGGCGGCCGGCGCCCTGCGGATCGTGCCGGACAAGCTGCTAGGCGCCATTGCCTGCCTCGTCGCGGCGCGTTGCCAGCTAGCCGAAGGCAATACCAAGGCCGCGGCGGACTTGCTCAGTCGCGCACGACAGGGCTGGTCGCCCCCGCGCTGGCTGGAATACAGGCTGATGCTCGTCCATTCGCGGGTTTGCGCCGCTGCGGGGGACATCAGATCCGCCGTTGAGTCGGCCGAGCGCGCCAAGCCGCAGTCCGCGCTCGATGCGGCCGTCGCGCTTGCGCAGGCCTGGCTGGCCGCTGGCGATACACAGGCTGCGGAGCGCGCCCTGGCCGCCGGGGTGGCCAGCCCGGATGAGCCACCGGAGCCGGTCCGCCTGGAGGGATGGCTGGTCGATGCCCGGCTCCGTTACAGTGCCGGCGACGGCGTGCGAGGCCGCCGGTCACTCGAGCGTGCGCTGCGGCTGGGCAAGCCCGAGCGGCTCCGGCTGGCCTTTGCCATGGAGCGCGCCTGGATCCACCCGGTGCTACGGCGCGATCCCGAGCTCGCACACGCCTACCAGGACTTGCTGGAGCCCCGGCAGGTGACCGCCAGCAGGATCCCGGCCCCGCGGCCCGATCTGGACCAGCCCGCGCCTATAGTGGTCGAGCCGCTCAGCGACCGCGAGCGCGAGGTGCTCCGGCACTTGTCGGCAATGCTCAGCACCGCGGAGATAGGCACCGAGATGTACATCTCGGTGAACACTGTCAAGACCCACCTCAGAAGCATCTACCGCAAATTGTCCGCGGCTCGCCGCGGCGAGGCGGTCCGGCGCGCAAGGGAACTCAACCTGATCTGAACTAATGGAACGCCGATCTCGCGGCCTTTCCCCACCGCGGCGTGCCGCGTGGAGACACCGAGTTTGCGGTAGATCGCCTGGGCGTGGGTCTTGATCGTGTTCCGCGACAGGTGCATCTCCTGCCCGATCTCGCGGAGCGAGAGCGGCCCCCCGAGCAGACGGAGCACCGCCACCTCGCGTTCGGTCAGCGGATCCGAAAGGGAAATTACCCGCGGCTGCCTGGTCATGATCCGTTGTTCAAGCCCGTTCAGCCGGGCCAGTTGAACCTCCGCGCCATCAGGCAGCGAGGTCAGTATGTTCCTGGCCTCGTCGAGCAGCGCGACCGCTTCAGCGCGCTCTCCGATGTCGAGCAGCAGCGATGCGAGCCTCAGCAGGGTTTCCAAGGTAGGCCACGGGCTGAGCCCAGGCCACAGTCCTCTTGACCGGAGCGCACGCTCGAACTCTGCGCGAGCCTCCTCAAGCCGCCCCTGCAGCACGTGAACCGCGCCAGCGGCCGTGTGGGCGAGGGAATTCTGCGGAGTGTGGCTGTAATTGCCGTCGTCCGCGAGTAGCCGGGCGGCGCTCGCGAGCTCCGCCGCTTGCGCGAGCCTGCCCTCCTCGGTGGCCACGAGCGACGCGACGGAAAGGGCCACTATGCGCACCAGCGCGTCGGACGCCTCGCTCATTGTTGCCTTCCTGAGCGACTCCGCGGCGCCGGGCTCTCCGGAAAGGAACAGGCTGAAGCCGAGCGCGCTATGCGCCAGCGCGTACCAGGGCGACATGGGGTCGCGTTCTAGCTCGACGGCCCTGGCCGCTGATTCCCGCATCGCCCGGATGCCGTCGAATCCGAAGGCGCCGCCGAGCAGCGCGGCGGAGTGTTCCAGCGACCGCATGCCGTCCGGAAGGGGACCGTCGTGCTCTCCGGCCATGATGACGGGAAGCCAGCGCCGTACGGACTCCTGCTGGCCGGACAAGGCGCCCACCCACGCTGCGCTGTGCGCTGCCAGTGGATGGGCGGCAATCCGGTCATCACCGAGCGAGCGCATCCAACCGCGGACCGTCGTCGCCCGGCCCGAATCCACGTGGGCGTACCAATGACGCGCGATGAGGTCAACGGCTCCGCCGACGTCACCTGCGGCGAGCGCGTAACCGATCGCCTCGTCTGTTGATCCGTACTCCCGATGCCATGCGCTAGCGCGCTCGTACAAGGCTGACCCGGCGTCCGGCTCGGTCCTGGCCAGCTGGCCGCGAAGCACTTGCGCGAACAGATGGTGATAGCGGTACCACTGACGGTTATCGTCGAGAGGTACGAGGAAAAGGTTCTCGCGCTCGAGGATGTCAATGACCTCTATTGCGTTAGCGGACCCGGTAACTGCATCGCAGAGGGGCGCGCAGAAGCGGTCCAGGATGGCCGTCCGCGCGAGGAACTGCCGGATGTCGCTCGGCTGTCGGCTGAGCACCTCCTCGGCGAGAAAATCGACGATGAACCGGTTATCGCCGGTAAATTGGCGGATGAAGGCACTCGGCGAGGAGTGACCGCGGAGGGAGAGCGCCGCGAGATGCAGTCCGGCCGGCCATCCTTCAGTGCGCTCGAGAAGCGCGGCTAGGTCGGGCTCGGCGAGTTCCATGCCGGAGACATTGAGCACAAGCGCCGCCGCCTCCGAGGGCGCCAGCCGCAGCTCGGGCATCCGGATCTCGACCATCTCGCCTGCCGCGCGCAGCCGCGCCAGGCGGAGCGGCGGCCCGGTCCGCGTGACGAGCGCGATCTCGGCGGATGGCGGGAGATGGAGCAGCAGGAAAGCGAGCTGTTCATGGTGACTGGGTTCCTTGATCAATTGATAGTCATCAAGAACGAGAACAACCGGAGCTTGGTATGCAGCGAGCCCGTGCACTAGGAGCGGTATCACCGTGCCCGTGATGTCAGGGACCGAGACCCGGAGCGCCCGAAGGGCCTCATCGACGCCGAGGCCAGGGCAGGCTCGCTGCAACGCGTGCACGATATACCACCACAACCTGCCGGGGTCATCGTCACCGCGGTCGAGGGAGACCCAAGCGAACAGCCGCTCCTCCAATGGGCTGGCCCGCCACTGCGCCGCGAGGGTGGTCTTGCCGAAGCCCGCAGGAGCCTCGATGACGACGAGCCTGGTGGCCGTGGCAGCCAGAACGCTGATGAGCGCCCGCCGCTCCACCCACTCCTTACGCAGGCTGGGAGCATGGAGCTTAGTCTCCATCGGCAGGTCAGGGAGCGCGCTGGACGTCGGAACGGGCACCGCCCGCAGGCCGCGCCTTCCTGGCAAGCCCGCTTCGCTCATTACGGACAACACTTCCCCACAGTCGCTGGCCGTACAAGACACTAAGGCCGGCATTTCACCGAATTCCTGATCTGTGAAAGCGACAGAAATGGCCCAGGCCTGTTCGCCAGGCAGTCAATTCTGTCCTCTATACGTTCTACATACGTTCGCTATGCCTCCTACATACACGCGCGCTCGCCGCTGTGGTTGCGGCCAGGCTTGGCGTGGTCTTACGAATAGTGACCATCGAGTTACATTTTTCGGGGCGGCCCCGCGAAGCCACTGAAGCGGTGGCGCGACATCGGAGTCATCCACCTGTGGATTGTCGTCGCAGCCAGGGCAGATGATCTCGAACGCGCCGGGGTAGCCGCCTTGGGCGCGGCCATGCGAAGTACGGACCGGATGGTGCCGCAGTGCGGGGACGGCGGCCAGGCGGACAGCGGGTCCGGTACCGAGCACACTGTCAGGGTCACCAGGACTGCTCACTACTCACCGCCAGGCAGTAATTTCTTGTGCTGCCGAGGTCTGGAGCAGCGTATCCGTTTGTTCTCACCCGACGATACACGGAGGCGCTGCACGATGAAATGGCCAGCCGGGCTGTTGGGCCACGCCCGTGAAGATCGTTTCCCAGCCATTTGCCCTCAGCGGCGCCGAGCGACGTTGTCATGGCGGCCGAAATTCAGCTCTGGCCTAGTTTCGGCGGTCCGGTCAGCGTGCCGGATGCGGGACTAATGTGGCGTTCCGGGTTATCTGCGTCGTGCGATCTTGAGGTTGTCAGAGTGCCCTTATCGCACCTGGCGGGCGCAGGGGTGGCGGTGGGGATCACCCGTGGCGGGTGGGGCGGGGTGGGGGCGGGGTTGGTGGACTGGGGGCTGGTGTTCGTGGATGAGTGGCAGAGGAGGATGCGGTGGCTGACCTGATTGCGATCGGGTATCCGGACGAGGCGACGGCGGAGGCTGCGGCTGAGGAGGCGCGGCGGCTGGCGAGGGACCTGATTATCGAACCTGATGCGATCGCGGTGATCGTGCGGGATGCCGGGGGTGATTATCACGTGCATACCCGTCATCACATGGTGGGGCGGGGGGCGACGTGGGGGATGTGGTGGGGGCTGTTGTTCGGGGTGCTGTTTTTCATCCCGGTGTTCGGGATGGCGATCGGGGCGGGGCTGGGGGCGCTGATGGGCAAGGTGACCAAGTCCGGGATCGATGCGCAGTTCCAGGAGCAGGTGCGGGGGATGCTCAAGCCGGGGACGTCGGCGTTGTTCTTGATGGTGGAGAAGGTGACGCCGGATAAGGCGGTGGAGGCGATGAGCAAGTACGGCGGGACGGTGCTGAAGACCTCGCTGTCCAAGCAGGGCGAGCAGGACCTGCAGGACGCCCTGCACGGCACCACCACCACCTAACCCGGCCGACCGAGAGGCTACAGGCCTGACGCCTCCAGGGTGGCGGCCGCGAACGCGGCAACGCGAGCCGCCCCCACCGTCGGGAGCATGGTGACCAGCACGCCCACGATCTCATCGAGAGTGACACCGGCGCCGAGCGCCGAGACGACATGCTCGCCGTAGGTCGTCCCGGGCTCACCGCCCGCCACGAGCGCGGCCAGACGGACCATGGCGTGGGTCCTGATGTCCAGTCCCGGCTGTTCGACGTAATCGGCCGTCAGGCCCGGGGCTTCCAAGGTAGCCGGATCATAAGCAACGGCGCGATTCAGCCATTCCGCGGGGCCCGCCCCACCAGAGTCGAGGTCTGCGGCCTTGCGCCCGGAGGCCCGAGGACTCAGCACGTCAGTACCCAGCTCGTTGAGGCTGACCAAATGGAGGGCGAAATCCTGGAATCGGTCCAGCAGGTCGTGTAGTTCGGATTCGTCGTGAACCAAGGCTCTGACGCAGGTCCAGCCCTGGTACGACTCGATCAGGAGACCCTCGAGGACTGCTGCCATCAACTGCCCGCACTCGCCGCGCAGAATGATCCGATACTGGCGAGGACGCTCGACGGCGGTCATTGTCAGCATCCTTCGGTAGTCGGGGATTGCCCGGTGTAATCGTCTGCATCCCCTGCGCAGCATGTGGTACACCCTTTATACGCGGTAAGAGGGTGATGTGTTCCCAGCCGGCCGCAGGTTCACCAGGGTGAGCGTCGAAATTCCCTGTTCTTACCGCCCGCTGCCGCGAGCCGACGATTCACCCGAACCGGATGAGGGCGTCCATGACAATTGCCAGGCACCCTTGATGGACGCAGCCTGACCGAGTTTAGCCGCGCAGCGGGCCGGATTTCTAGCCATCATTGTGGGGATTCCGTGAGGTGACCATGTCTGATACCGGCCGTAGATCGAGATCGGCCGTTAGCTCTGCCGCACGCGGGCAGTCCGGCCTCGACCAGCAGCTGGACACTTTCCGCGAGGTGCGCCGGAACCTCGAAGCGTCAATCCTTCCCCTCGCCACCTCGGTTGACGGGCGCAGGTTCTCTTTTCAGGCCTCGCTACACGGCCTGGAATTGCAGGTGGGCAGCTATGTCGTGCTGGAGGGTAGCGGCACCCGGTGTCTCGGGCAGGTTCTGACCGTAGAACTCGACCAGCAGCCGGTTACGGAACTGACGCTGCCGGCCCAGGCGGAGGGCACCCCGGAGGCTCGTACAGAGGTCCAGATCCGGTACGCGCGCGGCACGGGCGCCGTCCTGGAAGGTGACGGGGCGCCGTTCCACGATGTGCTGGTTCGGGTCGCCTCCGGGGCGGAGGTGCGAGCGTGGCTGCAGCGCAGCGAGCGGCGCTACGCGAAGCTGCAGCTGGGCGAGTTGGCACTGGTCCCCGGCGTACCCTGCACGGCGGACGCTAGCGGCTTCGACCGGCATACGTTCCTGTGCGGTCAGTCGGGGTCGGGCAAGACCTATTCGCTCGGAGTGATCCTGGAACGGCTGCTGACCGAGACGGACCTGCGCATGGTGGTGCTCGATCCGAACTCAGACTTCGTGCGCCTCGGACAGGTGCGCACGGGCGCCGACCCTACGCTGGCCGAGCGTTACGAGGAGGCAGCACGCGGAGTCGCCGTCTACTCCGCAGACGCCCCGGCGGAGCGCAGGCTGCGGCTGCACGCGGCCGAGATCGATCCGGCCATGCAGGCTGCCTTGCTGCGCCTGGATCCGGTCGACGACCGCGAGGAATACGCCGAGCTGGCCGAATTGCTCGCCAGCGAGAACCCGCCCACGCTCGGGGCGCTGACTGGAAGCGACCATCCCGCCGCGCGGCGTCTCGGCCTGCGCGTCCGCAGCCTGGGCGTCGACCGCTTTTCGGTATGGGCGCCCGGCGAGTCGGGATCGGTCCTGGACGCCGTGCGCGATCAGGGGATCCGCTGCGTCGTCGTCGACCTGGGCTCGCTGCCAACACGCGAAGAACAGGCACTCATCGCCGGAGCCGTGCTTGGTGACCTGTGGCGACGGCGCCAAGAGCGCCGCCCGGTACTGATCGTGATCGACGAGGCGCATAACGTCTGCCCCGCGGAGCCCACAGACCAGCTCGTCGCGATGGCAGCCGAACACGCCACACGGATCGCCGCCGAAGGCCGCAAGTTCGGGCTCTACCTGCTTGTGTCGACCCAGCGCCCGCAGAAGATCCCCCAGAACGTCCTTTCACAGGCCGACAACCTGGTGCTCATGCGGCTGAACTCGCTCGCGGACGCAGCTTTCGCGCAGGCCGCATTCTCGTTCGTCCCACCGAGCCTGATCGAGCGGTCGGTCACTTTTCGTCAGGGAGAGGCCCTGATCGCCGGAAAGATCTCGCCCCAGCCCGCGCTGCTCCGTTTCGGCGCACGGATCAGCCAGGAGGGCGGTGCCGATGTGCCCGCGACGTGGGCTACCGTCCGCTGAGTATCCGCGCGACCGTTGCCGGCTGGCGGTGTGGATGGGCGAACATGACCAGTGGTCCTGACCAGGAGCTGCCGCCTGCCCGGCGGCTTATCTACGGCGCGGCGCTGCGCGGTCTGCTGACCGCGACCGTGCTGGTCGTTCTGTATTACGCGCTGCCCTTCCGGTCGTTGGATGGCCCTACGGGGCTGCGCTTCCTGGCCGGCCTGCTGATCTTCATAGGCATCACCACGTGGCAGATCAAGACCATCACCGGCTCCCGCTATCCGGGCCTGAAAGCGGCCCAGGCGCTGGGCCTGCTTCTTCCTCTCTACCTGCTGGTGTTCGCCTCGACGTATTACGTGATGGAACGAACGTCCGCGGCGAACTTCAGTCAGCCGCTAACCAGGACAGACGCCCTGTACTTCACCGTGACGGTCTTCTCCACCGTGGGCTTCGGCGACATCACCCCCAGATCCGAGCCCGCCCGGATCGTGCTCATCTTCCAGATGCTCGGCGACCTCGCCGTGCTGGGCTTTGGGGTGCGGATACTTCTGGAAGCCGTACGACGCGGCCGGCAGCGAAGAACAGGTACAGGCGGCGACGCCGACCTGGATGAAAACGAAGAAACCTGACCGGAGGTGAGGTGGCCATGACCGCGGAACAGGAAGTACCCACGCCGAGCCCTCTAGGCCCGCTGGCCCGCTATGAGAAGAACCTCATCGAGCGCATCGCCGACTTCAACGACCCGCACCAGGAGTGGCGGCGGCTGTTCTCCGAGCTGCTGGGCACCTTCTTCTTGGTGCTGGCGGCGGCCGGCGGGGGCATGATGGGCCACGCCTTCCCCGGCGTGATCAGCCACACCGCCGCGGTCACGGCTCCCGCGCTGACCGTGATGGCCATCATCTTGTTCATGGGCAAGGTCTCCGGCGCGCACCTGAACCCCGCCGTCAGCATCGCCTTCGCGCTGCGCCGCGACTTCCCGTGGAACCGGGTCCCGGGCTACATCGTCGTGCAGCTGGCCGGCGCCACCTTGGCCGCCCTGGTCCTGCACGCCGTCATCAACGTCTCCGCCACGTACGGGTCCAGCTACCCCGCCCCCGGCTACTCCGCCGGGTCCGCGTTCTGGATGGAGCTCATCTTGACTGCGGGCCTGGTCAGCGTGATCTTGGGCACCGCCTCGGGCGCCCAGAACGTCGGCGTCATCGGCGCCTTCGGGGTCGGCGGCTACATCGCCCTGGCCGGCCTGTGGGGCAGCCCCATCTCCGGCGCCTCGATGAACCCGGCCCGCACCTTCGGGCCCGACCTGGCCAGCACCACCTTCACCAGCTACTGGGTCTACATCGCGGGCCCGATCGCCGGCGCCGTGATGGCCGTCGCTGTGGCGTTCGTCCTGCGCGGCCGCGGCGGCGGCAAGTCCGGGTCTGGCGCCGCCCAAGGTGACCTGTTCACCGAAATCTACGAGTCCGGCAAATCCTGAAGATCAGGACATGCCTGCCACCAGCGCGGCCCGAACAGGAAAGCCCTCTGGGCAGGCAGATCCGGAAGGAAGAGAGGCAGGGCAGGAACTGGGAGCATTTGACGGTGATGCTCAAGCGCCCGAGGCCCCGGTCACCGAAGGAGTCCGCAGCCTGGAGGTGCGCTGGATCTTTCCGGGTCAAATAGAGACTGCGGTAACCGAATGGTTCGGCCGCTTCCCGGCCGAGATGCAGTCACGCGAGGATACTTATCTAGTCGATCCGCAGTTGCACGAGCTGTCGGTAAAGGTCCGCGGGGGCTCGGCACTGGAGCTGAAGGTGTACTGCGGTAGCCTGGGAACCTTCGATCTGGCGGGACGGGCCCGCGGGCGCATGGAGTTCTGGCGGAAGTGGTCCTGGCCCATGAGCCCGCTCCACCTTCACATCGATGCCATGGCCGGCTGGAGACCGGTACGCAAGAGGCGGCGAATCAGCCGGTTCGCACTGGGCAGCGGACCGGCTGCGGCCCACGCCCAAGCACGGGAGCCGCGGTGCGCGGTGGAACTCACCGAGATCCGCGCGCATGGCCAGGACTGGTGGACCCTGGGATTCGAGGCGGCGGGCCCTGCCCATCTGCTCGGCAGTGAACTCCAGGCGGCCGCAGCGCTCGTTTTCGCCCAGCCCATGCCCGGCAGCGTGACACCCGGCCCGGATGAATCCCGGTCCTACCGTGAGTGGCTGTACCAGCTGGACGCAACTACGCGGTCTTCATCTTCATCCGGCTCGGGCGAGGTTCCGCGGCGGCCTCGGTAGGCGCGGTCTACGGTGTCTACGATGTCAACGGACAGGACCTCCTCACTTCGGTCAACCGAGCCGTTGGAGCAGGTGGTCGCCGACCCGGACGGCGTTGGCCATCGCTGTGAGGGCCGGGTTGACCGCGCTGATGCTCGGGAAGAAGCTGGTGTCGACGACGTAGAGGTTGTCGAGTTCGTGGGCCCGGCAGTCGGGGTTGAGCACCGAGGTGGCCGGGTCCGAGCCGAACCGGACGGTGCCGGCCTGGTGCGCGCAGCCGGCGACCGGGATGTCGGTCTTCATGTACGCGAACCGGTGAGCCAGGTGGCCGGGGTGCATGCGGAGCGAGCCCAGCATCGAATGGAGCTGGTGGTACAGCTGCTTGGCGGCGGTGGGGTTGCTCGGCGTGTATGACAGGTGGACGGCGCCGTCCGGGCCGAGGGTGACCCGGTTCTCTGGCTGCGGCAGGTCCTCGGTGGATAGCCAGAAGTCCACGGCGTGCGCGGCGACGTCGCGCAGCGCCCAGGTCGGAGCGAACTTGGTCTCGAGGGGTTTTTCGCCGCGGAACATCGCCGCCTGGGACTTGCCGATCATCTGGATGTTGCCCATCGGGTAGTCGAAGTCCGGGCCGCGGAAGTAAAAGTCATTGACGCCGAGGGTCTTCTGGAACACGGTCGGGTTCGGGTCCTTGGACAGGGCGAGAACGGCCTGGCTGTCGTGGTACATGAAGTTGCGGCCGACCTGGTCCGAGCCGTTGGCCAGCCCGTTCGGGTGCTTGTCGCTGGCGGAGGCCAGCAGCAGCTTGGCGGAGTTGGCCGCGCCGCACGAGACGACCACGATGTCGCCTTGGTACCGCTCGGTTTCGCCGCCGTGCTCGACCACCACCTGGGTGACCGCGGTGCCGGCCGGGTTGGTCTCCAGCCTCACCACCCGTGCGTTCCGGACCAGGGTGACGTTGGCGTGCTCGAGGGCGGGGCGGACGCCGATCACCTCGGCGTCGGACTTGGCGTGCAGCGGGCACGGGAAGCCGTCGCAGTCCCCGCACCGCACGCAGATGCTGTAGGGCATGTTCGCCTCGTTGACCAAGATGCCGCACGGCGCGTGGAACGGGTGAAGGCCGGCCGCGGCCAGGTCATCGGAGAGCTGCTGGATCCGAGGCTCGTGGGAGACGGCGGGGTGCGGGTAGGGCGCGCTGGCCGGCGGGTCGGTCGGATCCTCGCCCCGCGCGCCGTGCACCTGGTACATCGTCTCGGCGGCGGTGTAGTACGGCTCCATGTCCTGGTAGGAGATGGGCCAGGCCGGCGAGATCCCGTCATGGTGGCGTAGTTCGCCGAAGTCCTCGGCGCGCATCCGGTACAGCGCGGCTCCGTACAGCTTGGTCGCGCCGCCGACGAAATAGTGCACCTGCGGCTGGTAGAACGACTTGGCCTTCGGGTCGTACCAGCTGTCCGGGGAGATGTAGCGGCCGTCGACGAACACGTCCACGGTGGACCAGTTCTCCGGCTCGCGGGGCAGCCAGTCGCCGCGCTCGAGCAGCAGGACGCGCTTGCCCGAGGGAGCCAGGTGGCGGGCCAGCGTGCCGCCGCCCGCCCCGGTCCCGATGATGATCACGTCGTACTGTCCGTCCATGCTGTGCTCCTTCCCAGGCCGGGTAGCCGGCCTGCCGGTTCAGAAAATGGCGATCGGGTTGACCGGCGAGCCCGTCGCGGCGCGGAGCCGCAGAGGCGCGACGACGCAGAGGAACGACCAGCGGTTGAGCTCCTCGCACGCCGCGACAAGGTCGTCGAATTGCAACCAGTCCATGAGGTGCAGGCCCATCGCGTTGACGGCGAGCACATGCACCGGAAACCCGACATCCTCGGCCGCACTCGGGGCCGTGTCGTTGTTGCCGTCGCTGCCCAGGGCCCCGATCCGCCGCTCCGCGAGGAGTTCCAGGGCCGCCGGATGCAACCCGGCGCGCGCCTTCGCGGCGTCCCACGGCCCGAGCGCTGCGCGCCGGGTGCGGTGGCCGACCCGGACGAAGAGCAGATCGCCCGGCTCGATGCGGACCTCCTGGGCCGCCTCCGCCGCGATCAGGTCATCGGCGGTCACGTGATCACCCGGCTCTAGCCACGGCACCCCCCGCACCCGCGGAATGTCGAGCAGCACGCCGCGGCCGACGATCCCGGCACCGGCCACCTCGATGGAGAGCTCAGTTGCCCCCGCGGCCGTGACGGCGCCTGGGCTCAGGCCGTTGTAGAGGGTCCCGTCGAAGATCACGTGGCACAGGGCGTCTATGTGGCTGTCGGCGTTGCCGTGGATATTCAGGGCCACCCGGTCCATAGCGAACGACAGCCCGGAAGCGGGACCCGAACCGGTCCCGGCGTGAGTCATCTGGTGCACGGCGGGATCGGGGTTGTCGAGCGCCACCTCGCTCTCCACCGGCGCCGCCAGCGACACAGCGCGGCCACGCCAGACATCACTGGCCGCCGCCACCACCTCCGTAGATGAGATGTTGTTCAGCGCCCCCCGCCGGTCAGCTGGTCCCTGCAGGGACATGTGTTTGACCCGCTCGTAAAGGGCCCGGAACTCGGTCGCGCTCAGCTCAAAGTCAGTCATCTCGCCGGACTTATCCCGTTCGGCCGGAGGGCTCGGTGCCTGCACTGCGGAACTCTGTACCGGTCGTACTGCCAGGGAGCGCCGTGCCAGCGATAGAGGGGGGCAGGACGTCGTACGCATCGCGTATCACTCCCACCTGCTCGGTGGTATAAGTCCGTTCCCGGCGCACGTCACGGATAAAGGCGGGCCACCAGCTCAGCAGTGCGCCGAGGCGGTTGCGGTAGCCGGTCAGGAAGCCGAGGTGGATGAACAGCCAGACGACCCAGCCGAGGAAGCCGGCGAACTGCATGCGTCCCACCGAAATGACCGCGCGGCCGCGGGAAAGGTAAGCAGCCGACCCCAGGTCACGGTAGCGGAACGGCTTAGCGGGCATGTGCCCGGTGACCTCGTGTTTGATGCGTTCGCCGGCGTACAGGCCGGTCTGCATGGCCACCTCGGCCACGCCGGGGAGCTTGTTCAGGCTCATGACGTCCCCGGTCACCATGATCTCGGGATGATCGGGAATGGTGAGATCGTCGCCGACCATGATGCGCCCGGCCCGGTCCTGCTTGGCGCCGGTGGCCGCCGCGATCGCCGCCGCCACCGACGGCGCTTCCACCCCCGCGGTCCACAGGACGGTGCCCGCCTCATGGCGGGTCACCGTGCCGTCCTGAGCCCGGACGTCCAGCCCGGTGGCGTCAATGTTGGTCACGATCGAGTGCATGTGCTGCTCGACGCCGAGCTTGCCGAGGGCGTGTGCCGCCTTGGCCGACAACTCCGGGCCGAACGGGGCGAGGGGGGCGTCCCCGCCATCGAAAAGCAGCACCCGGGCGTCCTCGGGCTTGATGTGACGGTATTCGTCGCGCAGCGTCTTGGTCGCCACCTCGCGGATCTGCCCGGCCAGTTCGACGCCGGTGGGTCCGGCACCGACCAGGGCGAAGGTAAGCCAGCGGCTGCGTTCCGCCGGGTCTGTCGCGGTATCCGCCATCTCGAACGAGCCGAAGACGCGGCGCCGGATGACCAGGGCATCCTCGATGGTCTTCATGCCGGGCGCCCACGTCGCGTACTCGTCGTGCCCGAAATACGATTGCTGCACCCCGGCCGCCACGATCAGGTAGTCGTAGCCGAACTCCAGCTGATCCCCGAGCGGTCGCGTCGCGAATACCCGGCGCCCTTCGGCGTCGAGGCCGGTTACCTTGGCCAGCACGAAGTCCGCGTTCTTGTGCTTACGGAGTAGATCCCGCAGCGGGACGGTGATCTTCCCCTCGGACAAGATCCCGGTCGAGCACTGGTACAGCAGGGGCTGGAACAGATGGTGCGGGCGGCTATCGATGAGGGTCACCCGGACCGGGGCGCGCCCCAGCGCCCGGGCCGCGAACAGCCCGGCGAACCCGCCGCCGATGATCACCACGCGGCGTTGGCTATCTTGATCGTTCATGACGCGTCCCCGATCCGGGTCGTCCTTTATTGCTCCGTGCGGCTCAGCCTGCCGGGTCGTACCACGTCTCCCGGTTGGTCAGTAGCCGCTCCGCTTCCTTGGGACCCCAGCTGCCCTTGGCATAGGGGTGCACGGGGACGACATCGCCGAGCACCGGGTCGACGACCCGCCATGCGGCCTCGACGGTGTCCTGGCGCGCGAACAGCCAGCGGTCTCCGTCCAGGGCCGCGCCGATGAGCCGGTCGTATGGACGCATGTCCGAGCCGGACTGCCCGGCAAATGCCAGGTCCTCCAGCATCGGCTCCATTCCGGCGCCTGGCTTCTTGCCCGCCAGCCTGAGGCCGACCGCGGTTTCCGGCCAGATCCGGAATCGCAGCGAGTCGCGGACGGCGAACGGCTCGATGCCGAACACGTCATGGGGCGGTCGCTTGAAGCGGACGTTGACCTCGGTGGCGGTGACCGGCATGCACTTGCCGGCCCGGATCAGGATCGGCACGCCCTCCCAGCGCCAGGTGTCGGCGGCGAGCCGGACCGCGACGAAGGTCTCCGTGGTCGACTTCGGGTCGACGCCCTCAACCTCGTGATAGCCCTCGTACTGGCCGCGCACCGTGCCCTCGGGGGCCAGCGGCCGCAGCGCGGCCACCACCCGTGACTTGGCATCCCGCCAGTCGGCCAGGCCCGGCCGGTCCGGCGGGTCGGCTAGCACGGTGGCCAGCACCTGGAGCATGTGGTTCTGGACGACGTCGTTGATGGCCCCGGTCCGGTCGTAGAACCTGCCGCGGTCGGCGACGTCGAAGGCCTCGGCCATCGTGATCTGGATGCTCTCCACGTAGGTCCGGTTGAGCAGCGGCTCGATGATCGAGTTGGCGAACCGGACGAAGAGCACGTTCTCCACGGGATCAAAGGCCAGCCAGTCGTCGACCCGGAAGATCGCCTCTTCGCCGAAGTACCGGTGCATAGTGTCGTTGAGCTCCCGCGAACTGGCCAGATCGTGGCCGAAGGGCTTCTCGACCATTACCCGGGCATCCTTGGTGCGCCCGGCCGTGGCGATCCCCTGGGCGATGCGCCCGAACAGCGGGGGCGGCACCTCCAGGTAGAACAGGACCCGGCTGCCGGCGCCGATGGCGTCGGACGTCGCCTGGTAGGTGGCATCGTCGCCGAGGTCCCCGTCCACGTAGCGCAGCAGCCCGAGCATCTTTTGCGCCGCCGCGCTGTTGGGGTCCATGTTGTTGAGCTTCAGCGACGCGGTGGCGTAGTCGCGGAACTGTTCCAGCCCCCACCCGCTCTTGGCCACCCCGATCACCGGGACATCGAGCACCCCGCGCTGGACCAGCCCCACCAGCGCCGGGAACGTCTCGATCTTCGCCAGGTCCCCGGTGGCACCGAAAATCACCAGCGCGTCGACCTCGTTTGTCGCCATGTCATTCCTCCTGACCAGTCGTTACGATCACATCGGGTCCGGGCCCGGCAAGCATCCCCCGTACCGGGCGATCCGGCTCAGCTCCCACCCCGTCCTGAGGGAGCGGCAGGCCGGGGTGTCGGCTCCGCGGCGGGCGTGGCTTCGGGGGATGGAGGGGGCGGCTGGAATTCGGATTTGCTGACGCGCCGCCGGAAGACGTAGTAGGTCCAGGTCTGGTAGGTGAGTACTACCGGCAGGAGGATGACCACGACGACGGTCATCACCTTGAGCGAGTACCCGCCAGAGGCCGTGTTGTGCACGGTGAGGTTGTAGGCCGTGCTGGTGGAGGAGACCATCACGTTGGGGTACAGGTCGGTGAAGATGGCCAGGATGCACGATGCGATGGTGACGGTGGTCGCGGCGAAGGCGAAGCCTTCGCGGTGCCCGTAGACCAGCATGACGGCGGCGATGACGGCGAGTACGGCGAGCAGCTCGATCACGTTGAGGAAGAAGGTGGTGCCGGCGGTGAGGTGGGTCCAGATGATGAAGGCGGTGACGGCGGCGCCGGTGACGGGGGCGATGCGGCGGGCTGCCTGCCAGGACCGCTCGCGCATGTCGTCGGTGGTCTTCAGGCACAAGAACGTCGCGCCGTGCAGCAGGCAGATCAGGACCAGGGTGACGCCGGTGAGCAGGGCGTAGGGCTGGAGCAGGTCCCAGAACGAGCCGGTGTAGTTCTGGCTGGAGTTGATCGGCAGTCCGTGCAGCAATCCGGCCAGGGCCACGCCGATCAGCAGCGGGGCCAGCACGCTGCCCGCGGTCATCAGCACATCCCAGGTGCGGAGCCAGCGGGCCGCGTCCCGCTTGCCCCGGTACTCAAAAGCCACACCGCGGACGATCAGCGACATCAGCAGCAGGACCAGCGCCAGGTTGTAGGCCGAGAACATCGTCGCGTACCAGCCCGGGAACGCGGCGAACATGCCGGCCCCGGCCACGATCAGCCAGACTTCGTTGCCGTCCCACAGCGGCCCGATCGTGTTGATGGCCGCCCGGCGGCCGGCCTCGTCAGTGCCGATCACGGCGTGCAGCATGCCGACGCCGAAGTCGAACCCCTCCAGGACGAAAAAGCCGGTCCACAAGATGGCGATGATGATGTACCAGAACGGGATCATCGTGACCTCAATACATAACGGCCGGCACCGGCGCGTCCGCGTCGGCCTCGGCGCGCGCGGGCGGGAGCTGTTCGCGGGAATACCGCAGCATCAGCAGCAGGTCGACGGTGGCGAGCGTGCCGTACAGCAGGACGAAGGCGATCAGGCTGATCCACAGCGTCGTGGTGCCGACGGTGGGGGAGATCCCGTTTTTGGTCAGCATGATGCCCTGCACGATCCACGGCTGCCGGCCGCTTTCGGTCAGCAGCCAGCCCGCGGTGTTCATCATGAACGGCAGCACCGCGGCCCACACCGCCACCCACAGGAACACCCGGGAGGTGGCGAGCTTTTTCCGCCGGATCAGCCACAGCCCCCACAAGGAGATCAGCAGGACCAGCGCCCCCAGGTAGGCCATCGCCCGCATCGCCCAGTACTGGATGAACACATTCGGCACGTAGTAGCCGGGACCGTACTGCTTGGTGTACTGCGACTGCAGCGGGTTCAGCCCGGCCACCTGGCCGTTCCAGTGGTTGGTGGCCAGCAGCGACAGCAGGTGCGGGATCGCGATGATCTGGGTCGGGGTCTGGTCGTTATTGCCGCCGCCGATCTGGAACAACGAGAACGAGCACGGCTGGCAGGTCGTCCACTGCCCCTCCGCCGCCGCGATCTTCATCGGCTGGTACCTGCCCTCGATCACCCCGAGCTCATCACCCACCAGCAAGGTGAACAAGATCGCCGGGACCAGCACGATCAGCGCGATCCGGGCCGACCGGGTGAACACCTCCCGGTCCCCGCCGTGCCGCAGCTGCCACGCGGAGACCGCCAGCATGATGACCGAGCCGGTGGTCAGCGCGACGAACACGACCTTGCTGTACCCCCAGACGAACACCGGGTTGGTAAACAGCGCCCAGATGTCGTTCAGCTGGGGTTTGCCGCCGACCATGACGTAGCCGACCGGGTGCTGCATCCAGGAGTTGGCCGCCATGATGAACGCCCCCGACAGCACGCTGCCCAGGAAGACCAACCAGATCGCCGCCAGGTGGATCCGCCGCGGCAGCTTGTCCCAGCCGAACAGCCACAACCCAAGGAACGTCGACTCCAGGAAGAACGCGGCCAGCCCCTCCATCGCCAACGGCGCGCCGAAGATGTTGCCGACCAGCCGCGAGTACGCGCCCCAGTTCATCCCGAACTGGAACTCCTGCACGATCCCGGTCACCACGCCGATCGCCACGTTGATCACCAGCAGAACGCCGAAGAACCGGGTCAGCCGCAGGTACTCATCGTGCTTACTGCGGTACCACGCCGTCTGCAGCAACGCGCACAGGAAACCCAGACCGATCGTGATCGGGACGAAGAAGAAATGATTGATCGTCACGAACGCGAATTCCACCCGCGCCAAGTCGACGTTGGTCATCTACACCCCTTGGTCAGGAGGCTGCCGACCGGCTGGCCAGCGCGTATGCGGTAGGCAGCCGGCCCGTCACGCCCCGGCTGTATCGCGAGCGGAGACGCCGTTCTGCCAGGCGGCGGCGCCGGCGGCCGCAGCGGACCTGGCCTGCGCCCACTTGATCTTCGCCAGCTCGCTTGGCGGCACTTCCATTTCCTGGACCCACCGGCGGGTCGCGAAGACCACATGCGAGCCGCCCACGGCCAGGCCCGCCAGCGCGACCAATACGCCCGCGCCGATGAGCGACCCCCCGGTGATCAGCAGGCCGGACTTGAACGTTGGCCAGCCATTGCTTTTCTCCGTACCAGCAGTCATGACTTCCGTCCTTGCCGTTGGTGATTGATCCTGACTTTCACCCCCATTGATGCAGCCCGGCATCATCCCTCTGGGGTGATTACTCCGCGCGGATCGGACAGCACCACGATGGACCGGGGGCCGACCGTTACCTTGTCGCCGACATGGCGTTTGCCCGCTCCGGTGGGGGCGGCGGCATCGTAACTGTCGATCTCGGCGTGCCACTCCGCGTCCGGGCGGGTGGCAGGCAGGACGAAGTCGAGCGGTTCCCACCAGGAATTCACCAGAACCAGGAAGTCGTCGTCGAGCATGGGCGTGCCATCTTCGGCCCGGTCGGGGTCATCGGATCCGTCGAGGTAGATGGCGATGGCCCGGGCGCCCGGATCGGCCCAGTCGGCGCCGTCCATGGGCGTGCCCGCGGGGGTGAACCACTGCAGCTCGGCGGCCTCGACGCCGGCCAGGAAGCGCCGACGGCGGAAGACCGGGTGGGCCCGCCGGAACGCGATCAGGTTCCTGGTGTAGTCCAGCAGCGCGGTGTCTGGACTCGCCCAGTCGAACCAGGTCGTCTCGTTGTCCTGGCAGTAGGCGTTGTTGTTGCCTTGCTGGGTCCGGCCCATCTCATCACCGCCCAGCAGCATCGGGACGCCGAAGGACAGCATCAGCGTGGTAAGCATGGCCCGGGACTGGCGGGCGCGGCACCTAGTGGGAACGGGTTGCCGGGCAGCGCGAGGGCGGCGCTGGCATCCGGGGCGATGCGGGCGGCCGGGACCGCCCCGGCCGCGGTGGCGGCGGCTTGGCTGCTAGTCATGGCCGGGCCCTTCCTGCGAGGTCGCGCAGGACGTCTCCGAGGGCCCGGACCGCACCGTGCCGGCGCAGGATCACATCAGCGATCAGGCCGGTCCATCCGGTCTGGTGGAAGGCGCCGATCGCGGCGCCGTTGTCACCGTGGAAGTACTCACTGAAGATCAGGTTGTCCTTCCAGGCCGGATCGTTCTGCATCCGCTCGGTCCCGCCGAAGCAGGCCCGTCGTCCGTTTTCGTCCCTGGTGAACAGCGAGATCAGCCGGTCCTGCAGGTCGGCGATGATCAGGTCCAGGGTGAGCCGCTTGCCCGAGCCGGTCGGGTACTCCAGCTCCAGGTCATCGCCGTAGAACCGGTGGTAGCGCTCCAGCGATTCGACCACCAGATAGTTGACCGGCATCCAGATCGGGCCGCGCCAGTTGGAGTTGCCGCCGAACATGGACGTGGTTGACTCGGCCGGCTCATAGTCGATGGACGACTGGTAGCCTTCGGCGTCGAACTGGTAGGGATGATCGCGGTGGTAGGCCGACACCGCGCGCAGCCCGTGCGGGGACAAGAACTCGCTCTCATCGAACAGCTTGGCGAACATCCGCTCTAGCTGGTCGGGCCGCGCCACCGAGACCAGCAGCCGCTGGTTTGCCCCCTCACCCCGGAACTGCGGCCGCTCGGCCAGCGTCGCCATGTCCCGGACGCCCTCTTTCTGCAGAAAACGCGTGAATAGCTTGTTCATGGTCAGCACGTTCTGCAGCATGGCGCCGTCGATAACCCCGGCGGCCAGGGCCGGGATGATCCCGACCATGGACCGTACCTTGACCGGGACGCTGTAGCCGGAGGGAGTAACCAGCCGGTCATAGAACAGCCCGTCCGCGTCGTCCCACAGGCCCTGCTGGTCTATGGCGTTCCGGATGCCCGCGAAATGCTCCAGGAACTTCAGCACCAGATCCTGTCCGTCGTCCTCGCCGGACCAGTTCAGGATGGTCGCCATGGTAGCCAGCGCCAGCGCGTAAGCGCCCATCCAGCCGGTGGCGTCGGACTGCTCCAGGGTGTAGCCCGCGGGCAGGTGGGACCGGTCGATGGGGCCGATGTTGTCCAGGCCGAGGAAGCCGCCCTCGAAGACGTTGCGGTCGCTGGCGTCTTCACGGTTGACCCACCAGGTGAAGTTGACCAGCAGCTTGGCGAAAATCCGGCGGAGGAAGCCGATGTCGCGGGCACCGTCGATGGCGAACACCTGCAGCGCCGCCCAGGCGTGCACCGGCGGGTTGACGTCACCGAAATCCCACTCATACGCCGGCAGCGCTCCCTGCGGGTGCTGGAACCACTCCCGGCAGATCAGGATCAGCTGGTACTTGGCGAAGGCCGGGTCCAGGTGAGCCAGGGTGACCGTATGGAAGGCCAGGTCCCAGGCGGCGAACCAGGGATACTCCCACTTGTCCGGCATGGAGATGATGTCGAACCCGTCGAAGTTGCGCCACTTGGAGTTCCGCCCGTGCTTGCGTACCTCGGGCGGTTCGGGCTGGGTCGGGTCCCCGTCCAGCCACCGGGCGACGTCGTAGTAGAACAGCTGCTTGCTCCACAGCATGCCGGCCGACGCCTGGCGGAGCACCAGCGCCTCATCCGCGTTGGCGGTGTCCGGAGTCAGCTCGGCGTAGAACTCATCGGCCTCGTGCTGCCTCGCCGCCATCACCTGGTCGAAGTCCTTGCCGAGCGCGGCCGCCGCCTTGGCCACGGAACTGGCCGCCGTCTCGTTAGCGGCCGGCCGCAGCCGCAGCCGCAGCTCGACGGTCTGGCCGGGCGGAACGGTGACCTGGTACCAGAACGCGCATTTGGTGCCGGTGCCAACCGGGTTGACTGTGGCCGCGCCACCGATCACGTGGTCGTTGATGCCATCCTTGGGATACGGCGTGCCGGCCGGGGCACCGTAAAGCCGCCTGACGTTGGTCTCGTTCTCGCAGAACAGCAGCTGCGGATCGGCGCCGCCGGGGCTAGCCGCGGCGATGAGCTCCAGGGTGCCTAGGAACGGATGGTCGATGGTGACCGACCGGTCCCCGGAGGCCCGCAACGCTGGCCGGGCCCCGGCATCACCCCAAGCCCAGGTGTTGCGGAACCAGGCGGTGGGCAGCACGTGCAGCGTCTCGGCCTCCGGCCCGGCGTTGGTGACCTGAATGGCCATCAGCAGGTCCTCTGGGGCGGCCTTGGCGTAGTGCACTTCGGTGATCCAGTACCGGTCGTCGTCGAACGCGCCGGTGTCAAGCAGTTCGTACTCCGGCTGGTAACGGCTCCGGCCGGCGTTGGTGTCGATTAGGTCCTGGTAGGGGAACGGGCCTTGCGGGTAATGGTAGCGCCACCGGTTCCAGGCGTGGCTGGGAATGGCGTCCAGGTACCACCAGTACTCCTTGACATCCTCGCCATGATTACCCTGCGGGCCGGTCAGCCCGAACGCCCGCTCCTTCAGGATCGGGTCCCGCCCGTTCCACAGGGCCAGGCTCAGGCACAGCCGCTGCTCGATGTCGCAGAACCCGGCCAGGCCGTCCTCGCCCCACCGGTAGGCCCGGGACCGGGCCTGGTCGTGCGGCAGGTAATCCCACGCGTTGCCGTCGGCACTGTAGTCCTCCCGGACCGTTCCCCACTGCCGCTCGCTGACATACGGCCCCCAGCGGTACCACTCCCCACCCTGCTGAAGTCCGTCCTCCAGTCGCCCGAACCCGGCCACCCGATCCCGTTCAGCACCCACTGCCGCCCCTATCGCGTCCCGATGTGCCGCATTGTCCTTTACCTATCTATGCAGCCTGCGAGCAGGACTTCATCACCCAATGCGGGTGATGAATACCGCGCCGGATGCGTCCGCTTTTGACGGGGCAAATGGCCCGGGATGGAGCGCGCGCAACCGGTGAATGAACGGATGACAAATTAGCTAAGGGACTCTGTATTATCGGAGGCTGGCTTGACGACCAACCAGATCCTGACCGGAGCCGGCCTGCGGGCCCGGCTCGGGCTTCACCCACACCGGGTAATGTGCGGGCGGAGGCGGAACGGTCCAGTGAACCGTAGTAGATCGTGGTCACTTAAGGAATCCTGAGCAGGCAGACGCTGACTATGTCAGGACCCGGCTGGGTCATGTCTTCGGCAAGTAAACAAGATGTGCGCGCCGGCCGGGCCGCGGGCGCCCGGGACCGCCAAATAGGCTAGGAAGTGACCGGTCGGCGTGGAGGAAAGGTGGCAGTCAGGATGCGGATGCGTACGCTCGGCGGTACCGGGATCAAGGTCAGCTCGTACTGCCTGGGCGCGATGATGTTCGGCCAGTGGGGCAATCCCGATCACGAGGAGAGCAGCCGGATCATCCACGCGGCGCTGGATGGCGGCATCAACTTCGTCGATACCGCGGACGTGTACTCGGCGGGGGAGTCGGAGGAGATCGTCGGGAAGGCGCTGCTCGGCCGCCGTGACGACGTGGTGCTGGCCACCAAGGCGCACAGCCCGATGGGTGAGGACGTCAACATGCGCGGGAACTCGCGCCGCTGGATCGTCCGCGAGGTCGAGAACAGCCTGCGCCGGCTGCAGACCGACTACATCGACCTGTACCAGATGCATCGCCCGGACCCGGAAACCGACATCGACGAGACCCTGTCCGCGCTGTCCGACCTGGTCCGCAGCGGCAAGGTCCGCGCCATCGGCTCCTCCACGTTCCCGGCCGAGCAGATCGTCGAGGCGCAGTGGGTGGCGGACCGCCGCGGTCACGAGCGGTTCGGCTGCGAGCAGCCGCCGTACTCGATCTTCGTCCGCGGCATCGAGGCCGGGGTCCTGCCGACCTGCCAGAAGTACGGCATGGGCGTCATCGCCTGGAGCCCGCTGTCCGGCGGCTGGCTGACCGGCAGGTACCGCCGGGACTCCGGCGTGGACATGAGCACCGGCCGGGCCCGGCGGCTGCCGCAGCGCTTCGACCCGTCCCGGCCGGGGAACGCGGCCAAGCTCGACGCCGTGGAGGAGCTCATCAAGATCGCCGCCGACGCGGGCTGCTCGCTGACCCACATGGCGCTGACCTTCGTGGTCGCGCATCCCGGCGTGACCTCGGCGATCATCGGCCCGCGCACCATGGACCAGCTCACCGACCTGCTGGCGGGCGCGACCGTGACGCTGGACGATGAGATCCTCGACCGCATTGACCAGATCGTGCCGCCCGGCGTGACGCTGAACGCCCCCGACGGGGGCTGGCAGCCACCCGCGCTGACTGACCCCGCCGCCCGCCGCCGTCCCCTGGCCACCCGCGCCGCCACCTAAACCCGCCGGGTGACCGACGCCAGGGTGAGCAGGGCGGCGAGCGCGAAAGACGCGGCGAGCACCGCGGCCGCCACCCACCTCGGTTCGTCAACCCGTGGTTGACGTTTGATGCGGGGACCGCGTCTACCCGAAGCGCATGTACAGCGACACGATGGTGCTGTCGGGCCCCGACGTGATGCTCAGCTCGTCCGTGAGCTGCGCGGCCAGCCACAGGCCCCGGCCGGTTTCCGCGCCCGCGGGCTCGTGCGGCTCGTCCGGGCCTGCCGCATGGCGGGGCTCGGCCCGTCCGGGTCCGACCTCCGCTGAGCCATCGCGGGCCCGCGGGATCTGGCCCGGATCCGGCCCGGCAGACGGTCCGTGATCGCCCGGACCGTACGCGTGGTCCTCGATCAGGCAGCGGAGCCCGTTCGCGGCGGACCGCAGGATCAGCCTGCCGCCCGTGCCGGCGTGCACGATGGCGTTGGCCGAGATCTCGTGCACGGCCAGTACGAAGTCGTCCAGCCGCGATCCGGTCAGCCCAGCCGCCGCGCACCGGCCGGCCACCAGACGACGCAACCTGGTGAAATCGGTCCACCCGAAGGCGATATCCAGCAAGTCGTCGCTGCGGCTGGCAGCGCTGTCCGGCCACAGCCGGTCGAGGGCGACTACGCGGGCCTCACTGGTCATGTCAGCCATGTCAGTTAACCCTTCGCTACTCTTGGTGTTGGAGATGCTACAAGCCGTCGCTGCTCCTGTCCGGGTTTCCCGGCTCAGCGGCCCGGCCGGTGAGGGTGATGTGGCGGCGGGGGCATGGTCCCGACACCCGGTGCGGGTTCGGGCCAGACCAGCAGCACCGGGCAGGCAGCATGATCCACCACGAACCGGGTGGCCCGGCCCAGGCTCTTCGGCCCCACCCGGGACCGGTCGCCGTCCCGCGCCACGATGAGCAGATCCGCCTCGGCGGACGCGGCCACCACGGACCGTTCCGCCTGACCATGAACTTCCCGCCGTTCGCACCGGCGACCCAGCCTGGCCTCCGCGGCGTCCAGCAGGTCGGCCGCTGAGCTGGCCCCGAGCGCATCGAGGCGCTCGCCAGGATCGCGCCCGCCCCGGCCCAGCAGGCCGGCGTAGGCGCCGTGCGCGGCGTCGGCCACCTCCGCCGCCGTCACGTGCAGCAAGGTGAACCTGGCCGCGGCCGGCGCCAGGCTGAGCGCCGCATCCACGCTGGCCCGCCACGTCCCCTCGGCCACCCAGATCACTACCGAACGATCCGTGCCGTCATTGGTCGTCAACGTTGATCAGCCTCCTATGACCCGCAGGCCGGCCCACAGCGCCAGCACCGCGATGACCAGCCCGGCCGGGACGGTCAGCAGCCCCAGCCTGGTGAATTCCCCCAGATCCGGTGCTGCTCCGTGGTGCCGGAGGGTGCGGCGCCACAGCAGGGTAGCCAGCGAGCCGGTGTAGGTCAGGTTGGGGCCGACGTTCACGCCGACCAGCACCGCCAGCACGGCGCCGGCGCCGGCGGGCGCGGCCAGCGGCAGCAGCACCAGGACGGCGGGCAGGTTGTTGCAGATGTTCGCCAGCGCAGCCGCCAGCGCCGCGATGGCCAGCAGCGCGGGCAGCGACGTCCCGCCGGGCAGCAGCGGCTTCAGCGCGGAGCCGAGCCCGTTGCTCACCACGGCGGTGACCACGATCCCCAGGCCGAGCACGAACACACAGAACGGCACGTCGGCGGCGCGCAGCAGGCCGAGGGCGGTGGTCCGCCGCCGGGCCAGCGCCCGGGCGGCCAGCACCGCGGCCCCGGCGCAGGCGGCCCAGGCCGGGCTCACCCCGGCCGCGGACGCGGCGGCGAACCCGGCCAGCGTGAGCGCCACCACGGCCACCGTGAAGCCCGGCCAGCCCGCCGGAGTCCCGGTCCCTGGCTCTGCTTTCGCGGCCGGCCCGGCCCCGAGGTCGGAGGCGAAGAACCGGCCGAACACCGCGTACTCGACGGCGATGACCGCCAGCCACGGCACCGCCATCAACGCCGCGAAATGGCCGAACGCCAGCCCGCTGGCCGCGAACGCCAGCAGGTTGGTCAGGTTGGACACCGGCAGCAGCAGCGACGCGGAGTTGGCCAGGTGGGTGCAGGCGTATACGTGCGGCCGGGCCCGCACGTCCAGCCGGGCCGCGGTGGCGAACACCACCGGGGTGAGCAGGACCACGGTCGCGTCCAGGCTCAGCACGGCCGTGGTAACCGCGGCAGTCACGAACACCTGGGCCAGCAGCCTGCGCGGGCGGCCCGCGCTGGCCCGGGCCAGCCACGACCCGCACGCCTTGAACAGCCCGTCGTCGTCGCACAGGTGGGCCAGCACCAGGACGGCGGCCAGGAAACCGATTACCGGCCCCAGCCGCCTGGCCTCGGTGACTGCCGCGTGGCCCGGGATCACGCCCGCCGCGACCAGGATGACCGCGGCCGGCGCCGCCGCGACCGCCTCGGGCCAGCCCCGCGGCCTGATCACCGCCCAGGCCAGCACGGCCAGCAGGGTCAGCAGGGAAACCGTCTCCCCGGCGGCAGCGTTCAGCGCGGTCCTCCCGAGCAGCTAGCGGCGAAAGCATCATCCAATCAGTAGCGGGCCGAGCGAGGGGGGCGGCCGCAAGACGGGAATCATCCGTGCGGGATGAGGCTCGCCGCCCGCGCAGAGTAAAGGATCACGAGAGACGCGGGAGCAGGGATGTATCTGGAATCACTGAACGCCACCTTTGTCATCGATACCTTCCTGCTGCTTCTGATCGGCATCGGGCCCAAGATCGCGCTGGTGCCTTTCCTCGAGGCCACCAGGCAGATGCCGGAGGCCACCAAGCGCCGCGTCCTGCGCAAGATGCTGATCACCGCCGCCACCGTCGCCGTGCTCCTGCTGCTCCTCGGCGGCCTGCTGACCAGGCTGCTGCATTTTTCGCCGGGCGCGCTCGGCGTGGCCAGCGGGATCATCCTGCTTATCATCGCGGTCACGATGGTGCTCGGGCACCAGAGCGCCGACAGCGGCGGTCACCATACCGAAGACCAGGACCCACTGCAGCTTGCCGTGTTCCCGCTGGCCGTGCCCTACCTGCTGAACCCAGCTGGGATCGTGGTCCTGGTCACCGCCTCGGCAGAAGCCGCCTCGGTCTCGGTGTCCGCCGTCGTCGTCGGCATCCTCGTGGTGGTCCTCGCGCTCGACGTCGCCGTGTTCCGCTGGGCCGTGCAGGTCAGCAGCCGCCTGGACGCCAGCCGGATGCTGGTGACCGAGAAGGTCTTCGGGTTCCTGCTCGCCGCGCTCGCCGTGCAACTGGCCCTCAACGGATTGTCCGACGTCGGCGTGATTCACCTGACCGGCCACTGAAAGACGCCACCATGCCGGCCTGGCAGGATCATCCCCTGGTCATCCGACGCGGGGCGTGACCCGGCCGCCGCCGAACAGGTACGGGGTCCCGTCGGCCAGCCGGCCGAAACTCACCGGAACCCACAGCCCGCGATCATATGACCGGCAGACGAAGTTCGCTCCCGACGCGTCGGCCGGATGCAGGATCAGCTCCTCCGGAACTGATTCGGCGAGTGTGGCCAGCTCGCCGGTCGCGGTCAGCAGCAGGTGCAGCCGGCCGTCGCGGACCGAGACCTCAAGTCGCCGTGACGAGCGCTCGTAGCGGCCGGTGTGCTGTCCGAGGTCGAGTTCTGTCGCGCCCACCGCGACCGGCCGAGGAAGCGGTGGCACGCTGATCCCCAGGCTCCCGAACACCTCCGTGAACACCGCCCGCTTGAGCGATGTGGACTCCGCGGAGTTGGTCAGCAGGCACGCGGCGATCCGGGCCTGCGGGTCGACCCGCAGGTAGGCGGACTGGCCGACGGTGTCGCCGTCGTGCCCGATGATCGTATGGCCGGCCCAGTGGTAGGCCCGCCAGCCTAGCCCGATGGTCGATCCAGGCGTGCTGAAGTCCGGGATCACCGCCCGCGGCTGCTGCATGGCCGCCACCGATGCCTCGCTGAGCAGCCGCTTGCCGTTCGGCAGGAACCCGCCGTCGAGGTGGAGCCGGACGAACGTGAGCAGGTCGTGCGCAGCGGAGGTGATCAGGCCGGCCGGCCCGACACTGCGCGGCAGGTTCCAGGCCCGGACGCGGGCGCCCCCGGCCCGGTGCCCGACCGCGGCCCGGTACAGGATCGCTTGCTCGGGCAGCGTGACGGTCTGCGTCAGCTCGAGCGGCCCGCACAGCCGTTCCCGCAGCGACTCGTCCCACGACCGGCCGTCCAGTACCTCGATGATCCGGCCGAGTACCACCCAGCCGCTGTTGCAATAGGAGTATGCCCCGCCCGGCGGGAAGGCCGAACACGCCCGCCCGAGCAGGCCGACGTAGCGTTCCACGCAGTCGTCGCCGCGGCCGGTGTCGGTAAAGATGTCGCCGTCGATCCCGCTGGTGTGGGTGAGCAGATGGACCACCGTGACGTGGTCGCCGAGATCCGCGGCGCCCAGCCGCACGCCGGGCAGCGCCTCCGCGACGGTCGTATCCAGGGACAGCAGGCCCTCATCGACCAGCTGCATGATCATGGTGGCCGTCCACACCTTGGTGATGGACCCGACGTGGAATAGGGAGTCGGTGGTGACCTCTACGCCGGTGACGCAGTTCAGCAGGCCGGCCGCGGCCAGCACCTCCTGCTCGTCGGCCCAGATGCCGAGCGCGGCTCCGGGCACGCGCGCTTGCTGGGCCAGTTCGGCCAGGCGGGCTGTCCAGTATGCGGCGTCTAGCATGATATGGACGCTACTTCATCAGAGGGTGACGATCCTGTAGCCGTTTGGGCAGGCCTTGGTCACCTGTAGGCGTGGTCCGGCGATAATTGCGTGCGGGCGGCTTGGTGGGACCGGCAATGGCTCCCCGGGCCGCTCCGGTGTAGTTTCGCTGGCGAGGGCCGGTGCAATCGATCTCTGCGGAGGGCTGCATGAGCATAATGGGCACCAGGGTCATCAGGACCGAGGACCCGCGGCTGCTGACCGCGGGCGGCGTCTACGTGGATGACCTGAGGACCCCGGAGCTGTCCGTGGCGGCGCGCCTGACTTTCGTGCGCAGCCCGGTGGCCCACGCCCGGATCACCGGCATCCACACCAGCGAGGCACTCGCCGCGCCGGGCGTGATCGCGGTGCTGACCGTCGGTGACCTGGACGACCTGGCGCCGCCGCCGCCCGACACCGGCGCCGGCCCCAGCGAGGCGCCGGCGCCGATCGGCGGCGTGTGGTCCGAGCCGCTGCTCGCCGCGGACACGGTCCGGTACGTGGGCGAGCCGGTCGCGGTAGTCATCACCGATAACCTGTACCAGGGCGAGGACGCCGCCGACCTGGTCAGCGTGGACTACGACCCGCTGCCCGCCGTGGTCGGCCTGGCCGCCGCGGTGGCCGACGAGACGCTGCTGTTCCCGGTGGCGGGGACCAACGTCATGGCCACTCGGCCGGTGCCCACCGACGACGCCCCGTTCGAGGCGTGCGAGGTGGTGGTCGAGCAGGACATCGTCAACCAGCGCGTCGCCTGTCTCCCGATGGAGGGCCGGGCTACCGCGGCCAGCTTCGAGGGCGGCAAGCTGACCGTCTGGCACAGCTCGCAGAACGCCCAGCTGTGCCGGTTCATCGTCGCCGGCGTGCTCGGCATGGACCCGGACCAGATCCGCGTGGTCGTGCCGGACGTGGGCGGCGGGTTCGGGGCCAAGGTCGGCATCGACCGGGACGCGATCGTGGTGGCGTGGGCGGCCCGCAAGATCGGCCGGGCGCTGCGCTGGGCCGAGACCCGCAGCGAGAACCTGGTCGGCATGACCCAGGGCCGCGCCCAGCTCCAGCACGTCAAGATCGGCGGAACCCGCGACGGCCGCATTCTCGCCTACCGCATCAACGTCATCCAGGATGCTGGCGCCTACGGGCGCATCGGCCTGCTCCTGCCCAGC
This sequence comes from uncultured Actinomycetes bacterium, assembly GCA_963767565.1. Taxonomy (GTDB): domain Bacteria; phylum Actinomycetota; class Actinomycetes; order Streptosporangiales; family Streptosporangiaceae; genus Palsa-504. The sequence continues at coordinate 184,325 of CAVYEG010000006.1, forward strand.
CTGACCTGCCTGATGGCCCCCGGCGTCTACGACATTCCCGAGGTGCAGACCGGATTCCGGCAGGCGGTCACCAACGCCACCCCGATCAGCGCCTACCGCGGCGCCGGGCGGCCCGAGGCCACCGCGGCCGTCGAGCGCGCGGTCGACCTGTTCGCCGCCGAGATCGGCATGGACCCGGCCGAGGTCCGGCGGCGCAATTTCATCCCCCCGGACAAGTTCCCGTTCCAGACCAAGACCGGCGCTCTCTACGACTCCGGGCGGTACGAAGAGGCACTGGACAAGGTGCTGGCCGCGGCCGGCTACGACCAGCTCCGCGAGGAGCAGCGTCGCCGGCGGGCCAGCGGCGACCCCAGGCAGCTCGGCATCGGCGTGTCCGCCTTCGTGGAGATCACCGCGGCCGACGCCGGGGCCGGCGAGACCGCCAAGATCGAGGTGAAGGACGACGGCACCGTCGTTGTCTACACCGGAAGTTCGGCGCACGGCCAGGGGCACCATACCGCGTGGGCCATGCTCGTGCAGGACGAGCTCGGCATCCCGATGGACCAGGTCACGGTCATCCACGGCGACACCGACCTGATCCCGGTCGGCGTCGGGACCTACGGCTCGCGGTCCCTGCAGCTCGGCGGGTCGGCCGTGCACAAGGCCGCGCTCGAGGTCAAGGACGAGGCACGCCACCAGGCCGCGGCCATGCTCGAAGCCGCCGAAGCCGACGTGGTTCTTGATACCGCGACCGGCCTGTGGCAGGTCCGCGGTGACCCGGATACCGCGCTGTCTTGGGCCCAGGTGGCCGGCCACACCAGCGGCGGCAGCCTGATCGCCGACGTCAGCTTCACCGCGGACCGGCCCACGTTCCCGTTCGGCGCCCACGTCTGTCTGGTGGAGGTCGACACCGAGACCGGGCAGGTCAAGATGCTCCGCCACATCACCGTGGACGACGCAGGCCCGGTGCTCAACCCGGTCCTGGCCGAGGGCCAGCGGCACGGCGGGATCGCCCAGGGCGCGGCCCAGGCGCTGCTCGAGGAGGTGCTCTACGACGCGGACGGCAACCCGCTGACCTCCACGCTGGCTGACTACGCGGCCGTTTCAGCGCCCGACCTGCCCAGCTTCGAGCTGGTGGACAGCGAGACGCCGACCGACCTGAACCCGCTGGGCGTCAAGGGCATCGGCGAGGCAGGCACGATAGGCTCGACGCCCGCGATCCAGAACGCCGTCGTGGACGCGGTCGCGCACCTGGGCATCAGGCACATCGACATGCCGGCCACGCCCCAGCGGGTCTGGGCCGCGATCAACGAGGCGAGGAAAGCGAGTAACCAGTGAAGGTCGACCTGACGGTCAACGGCAAACAGCTAACCGCGGACGTCGAGGACCGCCTGCTGCTCGTGCACTTCCTGCGCGACGTGGCCGACCTGACCGCGACGAACGTCGGCTGCGACACCACGTCCTGCGGCGCCTGCACGGTGCTGCTCGACGGCGAGTCGGTGAAATCCTGCACGGTGCTGGCCGCCCAGGCCAGCGGGCACGAGGTCACCACGGCGGAGGGACTGGCCAGCGGCGGCGTGATGCACCCCGTGCAGCAGGCCTTCCACTCCCAGCACGGGCTGCAGTGCGGCTTCTGCACGCCGGGCATGGTGATGGCCATCGTGTCCCTGCTGAAGGAGAACCCGTACCCGACCGAGGAGGAGGTGCGGACCGGCCTGGAAGGCAACCTGTGCCGGTGCACCGGCTACCACAACATCGTCCGGGCCGCGCTGGCGGCCGCGCAGACGTCAGGAGTGCCCGCGTGATCCCGTCGTCGTTCACCTACCAGCGGGCCGGCTCGGCGGAGGAAGCCTGCGACCTGGCCGCGGAGTACGGCGAGGAGGCCAAGTTCCTGGCCGGCGGGCATTCGCTGCTGCCGCTGATGAAGCTGCGGCTGGCCGCTCCCGAGGTGATCATCGACCTGGGCGGGCTCAGTGACCTCTCCTACGTAAGCGACCGGGGCTCCTACGTGGCGATCGGGGCGCTGACCAGGCACCACGACGTGCACCATGCCGAACTGCTGGCCCGCGAGGTGCCGCTGCTCGCGCACGCGGCCGGCCAGGTCGGCGACCCGCAGATCAGGCACCGCGGCACCATCGGCGGCTCGGTCGCGCACGCCGACCCAGCCTCCGACCTGCCCGCCGTACTGCTCGCGCTGGATGCCACCCTGGTCGCCCGGGGCACCGACGGCGCACGCGAGCTCGGTATCGGCGAGTTCTTCGAGGGCCTGTTCGAGACCGTGCTCGAGCCGGGGGAGCTGCTCACTGAGATCCGGGTGCCGAAGCCGGGCGCACGCGGCTGGTCGTTCCAGAAGTTCACCCAGCGGGCCATCGACTGGGCCATCGTCGGCGTCGCGGTCCAGGGCGGCAGCGTAGCGCTGATCAACATGGGCGGGACCCCGCTGCGCGCCGCCGCTGTGGAGGCGGCCCTGGCCGGCGGGGCGTCCCCGGCCGCCGCCGCCGCGCATGCCGCCGAGGGCACCAGCGCCGCCTCCGACATCCGCGCCAGCCAGGACTACCGCGAGCACCTGGCCCGGGTCCTGGTCGCCCGCGCCCTGACCGAGGCAAGTTCAAGATCCTTATGCCGAACGGGCCGTGGCACTCGCCATGATCAAAGCCTTCGTGTTCGACCTGGACGGCGTGCTGGTCGACTCCGAGCCGGTCTGGGAACAGGTCCGCCGCCAGGTGGTGGCCGAGCGGGGCGGCCACTGGGCCCCGGACGCCCAGCGCAGGCTCATGGGCATGAGCACGCAGGAATGGGCCAGGTACCTCAGCGAGGATCTAGGCGTCGGCCTGCCGCCCGATCAGGTCGCCGCGCTGGTCATCGAGCGGATGGCGGACCGCTACCGCGAGCACGTGCCGCTCCTGGACGGCGCGGTCGACGCGGTCCGCCGGATGGCTACCCGCTGGCCGCTCGGCGTGGCCAGCTCAGCGCCCGCCGTCCTGATCGACACTGTGCTGGAGTCGGCCGGCCTGCGTCCGGCCTTCTCGGTGGTGATGTCGACCGAGCAGGTGGCACACGGCAAGCCGGCGCCGGACATCTACCTGGCCGTGACCGCCGCGCTCGGCTGCCTGCCGCCAGACTGCGCGGCGGTGGAGGACTCCTCCAACGGGCTCCGCTCGGCCGCGGCGGCAGGCCTGCGGGTGATCGCGATCCCGCAGCCGTCCTACCCGCCCGACGCGGACGCCCTGTCCGGAGCCAGCCTGGTGCTGCCCAGCCTGGCCGGGCTGACCGCCGACGCCGTGGCCGCGCTGGCCGGGTAACAGAGCACCCGCCGCGGAGCAGTCAGTTGCGGTGTGAGGCGAGAATAGGAGGGTGGGAGTTCGGGGCGCACTGACCAGACCGGTCAGGTGGATCAGGTCAGTACGGTTCCTGATGCTGCTGTGCGGTGCCGTGCTAGTACTCACCTTCCCCGACGTCAACTGGGCGTTCCTGGCCTGGTTCGGGCTGGTACCCGGCCTGATCCTGATCATCAGGGCGCCCACCGCCCGGGAGGGCGGGGTCCGGGCCTGGTGGCTCGGGGCCGGCTACCTGATCGCCGCGCTGTACTGGATGGCACCGGAGATCGGCCCTGCGGTGCTGCTGGTCGCCGCGGTGGTGGGCGTGCTGTGGGTGCCGTTCGGGGTGGCGGCGTGGAAGCTGCTGCGGCCGCCGCTGACCTGGCCGCGAGTGCTGGCCGGGCTGGTCGTGGTGCCGAGCTGCTGGCTGCTCACCGAGTGGCTGCGGTCCTGGCAGGCGCTCGGCGGCCCGTGGGCGGTGTTCGGGGTCAGCCAGTGGCAGCATCCCGCGATCCTCGCGCTGGCCTCGGTGGGCGGGGTCTGGCTGATCAGCTTCACGCTGGTGCTGGCCAACGTGGCCATCGTGCTGCTGATGGAATCCTTGCCGCGGGTCGGCGCGGCCGTCCTGCCCGGGGCCTCCTGGCGGTCCGGGCTGGCCGCCCTGGGCGTGGCCGCCGGGATAGCCAGCGCCGGCGCCGGGCCGCTGACCTTCGCGCTCACCCCGCCCAACCCGGCCGTCCGCCAGGTCACCATCGCCATGGTGCAGCCTGGCCTGGTCGGCGGCGGGCTGCAATCCCACGCCTCGCAGACGCTGGCCGCCGACCTGAGCCGGGGCGGCATGCTGGACGGCGTTCGGCCGGACCTGATCGTCTGGGGTGAGAGCAGCATCGCGGTCGACCTCACCGAGCCCAAGTATGCCGCCACGCTGCGCCAGTTCGAGGCGCTGTCCGCGGCCGACGGGGCTGACCTTCTGGTCAACCAGGACACCACGCCGCCCGGCAAGGGCCACGAGAAGTGGTCGGTCCTGGTCAGCCCGGCCGGGATCAAGGGCATCTACATCAAGACCCGGCTCGTCCCGTTCGGTGAGTACATACCGTTCCGGCAGCAACTCGGCTGGCTGACCAAGATCAGCAGGGCGGCGTCATCGAATATGTACCCCGGCCCCGGCGCGCACCTGCTGTACGCCACGGACCGCCAGGGCCGCCCGCTGCCGATCGGCGTCCTGATCTGCTTCGAGTCCGCGTTCCCCGACATGGCCCGGGTCGACACCGACCAGGGCGCGCAGCTGATCGTGTACCAGTCGGAAACGTCGACCTTCCAAGGCACCTGGGGCCCGGACCAGCACGCCTCGCTCGGGGCGGTCCGCGCGGCCGAGACCGGCCGGCCGGTGGTCCAGGCCGCGCTGACCGGTGACACGGTGGCCTATGACGCCCGCGGGCGGCTGCTGGCCTGGATGGGACAGAAGGGGCACGGCGTGGTCGCCGTCCGGCTGGGGCTGCCCGCGGCCTCGGCCCGGACCGTCTACGACCGGCTCGGCGACTACGTGCCGTGGACCGCGCTGGGCGTGGTGGCGCTCGCCGCGCTGGTCATGTTTGCGAATTCCCGGGGTCTTCCTGGCCGAAGAACTGGTGCTGGCCGCGGGCATGAGGCAGAATACGAAGAGCACACCGTGCCGAGCTGACGAGGCCGCTGGGGAAGGCGAACTTCGTCTTGGGAGGCACGATGTCCGCACAGGGTGTTTTGTACGTTCATTCCGCGCCCCCGGCGCTCTGCCCGCATATCGAGTGGGCAATAGCCGGAATCGTGGGGGCGCCAGTTAGCATGCCCTGGGTCAGCCAGCCGGCCTCCCCGGGTTCGCTGCGTGCCGAGCTGACCTGGCAGGGGCGGCCCGGCACGGCCGGAGCGATCACCTCGGCGCTGGCCGGGTGGAACCGGCTCAGATTCGAGGTCACCGAGGACGGCTCACCCGGCTGTGACGGCGTGCGGCACTGCTACACGCCCGAGCTCGGCACCTTCACCGCCGTGACCGCGGCCAATGGCGACATCATGGTGCCGGAGAACCGGCTCCGCGCGGTCATGACGCTGGCCGGCCGGAGCGGCGCCGCGTCGCTGGAGGGCGAGCTGGGCCGGCTGCTGGGTACCGCCTGGGATAACGAGCTCGAGCCGTTCCGCCGCGCCGCCGACGGCGCCCCGGTCCGCTGGCTGAACGCCATGTAATCCAGGGGGGACTGTTTCCCCCAGGGGGGGACTGTTTGCCCCAGGGGGACTGTTTCCCCCGGGGGGACTGTTTGCCCCAGGGGGGACGACCCCCCTGGAACCCCCCGCATGCCCGCTGCGGTGCCGACCGTAGTATCGCGCGGCTGGGGGGCCCGTCGGGCCCCCCAGGCCGCGCGATCACCAGCTGGTCGGGACGGGCATGCCCTCGCTGTAGCCGGACGCGCTCTGCACCCCGACGACGGCCCGATCGTGGAACTCGGCCAGGTCCCGCGCGCCGGCGTAGCTGCACGAGGAGCGCAACCCGGCCACGATCATGTCGATCAGGTCCTCCACGCCGGGCCGCACCGGGTCCAGGTACATCCGCGCCGAGGAGATGCCCTCCTCGAACAGCTCCTTGCGAGCCCGCTGGAACGGGGAGTCGCTGGCGGAGCGCAGCCGCACCGCCCGCGCTGAGGCCATCCCGAAACTTTCCTTGTACAGCCGTCCCTCGGGGGAGCGGAACGTGTCTCCGGGCGATTCGTAGGTCCCGGCGAACCACGACCCGATCATCACGTTGGATGCGCCCGCGGCCAGCGCCAGCGCCACGTCCCTCGGGTGCCGGACTCCGCCGTCGGCCCAGACCGACGCGCCGAGCCGACGGGCCTGCTCGGCGCACTCCAGTACCGCGGTGAACTGCGGCCGTCCCACCCCGGTCATCATCCGGGTCGTGCACATCGCGCCCGGCCCGACGCCCACCTTGATGATGTCGGCCCCGGCCGCGACCAGGTCGGCCACCCCGGCCGCGGTGACCACGTTGCCCGCCACGACGGGGACCGAGGGCCCCAGGTCACGAACGGCCTTCAGCGCGCAGATCATCTTCTCCTGGTGCCCGTGCGCGGTGTCGACCACCAGCACGTCCGCGCCCGCGTCAAGCAGCAGCTTGGCCTTGGCCGCCACGTCGCCGTTCACGCCCAGGGCGGCGCCGGCCCGCAGCCGCCCCGAGGCGTCCACCGCGGGGGCGTACAGCGTCGCCCGCAGCGCCCCGGTCCGCGTCACGATGCCCAGGCAGCGGCCCGAACCGTCCACCACGGGCGCCAGCCGGTGCCGTCCCTCGTGCAGCAGCGAGAACGCCTGCTCGGGCGGTGTCCCGGCCGGAACGGTGAACGGGTCGCCCGACATGACGTGGCTCAGCTGGGTGAACCGGTCCACGCCCAGGCAGTCGGCCTCGGTGACCACTCCCGCCGGCCGGCCGTCCTCGACCACCACCACCGCGTTGTGCGCCCGCTTGGGCAGCAGGCTCAGCGCGTCGCCCGCGGTGTCGGTCGGCCCCAGGGTCAGCGCCGTCTCCACCACCAGGTCCCGCGACTTCACCCAGGCGATCACGTCCGCGACCACGTCGGCCGGGATGTCCTGCGGCAGCACGGCCAGGCCGCCGCGGCGCGCCACGGTCTCGGCCATCCGCCGCCCGGATACCGCCGTCATGTTGGCGGTCACGACCGGTATGGTCGCGCCGCTGCCGTCCGTGGTGGCCAGGTCGACGTCCAGCCGCGAGCCGATCGCGGAGCGGCTCGGCACCATGAAGACATCGCTGTAGGTCAGGTCATGCTCGGGAGTCATCCCGTTGAGAAATCGCACGTAGAGATTCTCCCCGAACCGCGCGGGTGCTATAGCCTCCTGGCGTGGGTTACCCCCGGCCAGGCGGCCGCCACCGGACGCTGCGGCTAGGCAGGCGAGAGTGGGACCAGGGTTCGTTCGGCATCATGGCCGTGGTCAACCGGACGCCCGACTCGTTCTTCGACCAGGGGGCCACCAGCGGATTTTGACACTAAAGCCTTTGATCATGAAACGGTGAGGCCGAACGCGGCGAACATGATGTCCGCGATCCGGTCGGCCATTTCCTCGGCCGGCAGGGGGACCTCGGCGCTGATCAGGTAGTTGATCCGCTCGAGCATCATCAGGCAGGCCACTGCGGTCAGCTCGGCGTGCTCCTGGTGCCGCCCGGCGGCCTGGGCGGAAGCGGTCATGCCGGTGGTCATGGCCTCGGCGATGCTGAACAGCAGCCGCAGCCCGTCCCCGAAGACCTCCTCGGGCACCAGGTCGGCCTGGCTCAGGATGCGGATCACCGTGGCGTGCGCGGCGTAGGCGCGGAAGAACTTCCGCACCCACTGGCGCAGCACGTTGCGGCCCGTCTCGTCGCTGGTCACGACCGGGAAGTCGCCCGCCACGATCTCCATGTCGTGCAGGGCGTCCTTCAGCAGCGCCTTGAACAGGTCTTCCTTGTTGGAGAAATACAGGTAGAACGTCCCGTGTGAGATACCGGCGCGGCGCACCACGTCGTCGACGCGCACGCCGTGGAAGCCGCGGTTCTCGAATTCCGCCATGCCCGCCTCGAGCAGCCTGCGGACGGTCTCCCGGCCCTGCGCGCGGAGCTCGCGGTCCTGGGCCGGGGCACCGCCACCCAGCGACGGCCTGGTCGGCTGTTTCCTCGGTGGCCGCGCGGCTCCGCGGGGGGCGGCGATGGTGGGGCCGCGGCTTGCCTCCTGGTTCATAGCAAGAGCGTAGCCTTCCCGGACCTGCCTGCCGTACATTCGGTGAACGCGGCGCTGCCGTTCCGGACGCCCGGCGCTCCGGCCTGCGCTGCTACCCTTCCTGCGGTGAGTAGTAAGGCCGCCGGTTCCCGGCCTGGTGCAGCGACCGCCCCCGGCGCGGCTGACGGGGCGACCGCGACGACCGGGCGTGTGCGTTCGCGGTGCGGCCGCACCAGGCTCATGGTCGGCGCCCTCACCGCCGTCGCCGCCTTCATCTACTGCCTGGACTCCCTGACCCTGTTCCGCCGCTTCCTGGCCAGCACCTTCGACCTGGTCATCTTCGATCAGGGGATCCGCGGCTACGCACACTTCCGGGCCCCGGTCTCGATCGCCCGGGGCGTGTCCGACGGGCAGAGCGCGCACTTCATCCTGCTGGCCGACCACTGGTCGCCGATCCTGGCCCTGCTCGCCCCGCTGTACTGGATCCATGACGATCCCACCACGCTGCTGGTCGCGCAGGGCGTGCTGTTCGCGCTGGCCATCCCGCCGCTGTGGGCCTACACCCGGCGCCAGCTCGGCGCGGGCGCGGCTTACTTGGTCTGCGTGACCTACGCCTTGTCGCTGCCGGTCATGGCGGCGGTGGTCTTCGACTTCCACGAGGTGGCCTTCGTCCCGGTGCTGACCGCGGTAATGGTCGAGCGGTTCGACGCCGGAAGGCGGTGGTCCGGCGTGCTCGCCGCGGCGGCCCTGCTGCTGGTCAAGGAGGATATGGGCCTGCTCGTGGCGGGTTACGGCTGCTACCTGCTGCTGACCCGGCGGCGATGGACCGGCCTGGGCTTCGTTGCGGTCGGCCTGCTGGCCACCTGGGTGGCCACGCACGTGCTGATCCCCGCCTTCGGCGGCTCGGCCAGCTTCTACTGGGCCTACGGCCAGTTCGGCTCCACGCTGGGCGGTGCCCTGGCCAACGCGTTCACCCACCCGCTGCACGCCGCGGGTGTGTTCTTCACCCCGTGGGTGAAGACCCGCACGATGATCGGGCTGCTGGCGGCGTTCGGCTTCCTGCCGCTTGCGTCGCCGGTGGTGATCGCGGTGCTGCCGCTGCTGGCCGAGCGGATGCTCGCGTCCGGCTATCCCCTCTGGTGGCAGGCGAAATTCCAGTACGACGCGTTCCTGGTCATGATCCTGTGCTGCGCCGCCGTCGACGGCGCGGCCCGCCTGCAGCGCCACTGGCCCCAGCGCTGGAACCGGTGGCTGACCTACCCGGGGCGCTGGCCTGCCTGGCTGCGCCGCGGCGGCACTTCCTGGCCGCCGGCGACGTTGTGGGCGGCAGGGATCTGCGCCGCGGCGCTGGTGTACTTGCCGTCCTCGCCGTTCGGCCCGCTGCTGCACCCCGGCTTCTACGGGACCAACGCGAGGATCAGGTCGGCCGCCGCCGCGGCCGCGCACGTGCCCTCGGGAGTGGAAGTGGAGGCGGTCAACAACGTGGGGCCGCGGCTGTCCGGCCGGGATACGGTGCTGCTCCTTGACGGGACGCCCCGCTGGGCGCCGTGGGTGGTAGCCGACACCATCGGGCTCGACTTCCCGTTCTGCAGCCCCAGCCAGCAGGCCACCGACGTGGCCTACCTGCTGGGCCACGGGTACTCGCTGGTTTTCGCCGACGACGGCTACGTGGTCCTGCACCGGCCTGCCGACCAGCGCACCGCGCAGGCCCTGGCCCATCCGCTGTCCGCCGCCCGCCTGCATGCCAACGTCTGCTACTGAGGACGAACGACCATGGCCGATGAGGTGCTGAGCCTGCGGGCGCTGAACCGGGCGCTGCTGGCCCGGCAGCAGCTGCTCGACCGGCCCGACCTGCCGGATGGTGATACCGCCCGCCGCAGGGACATGGTCATCGGGACCATCGAGCAGCTGGTCGGGCTGCAGGCCCAGGCTCCGTTCCCGCCCTACTACGGCCTGTGGTCCAGGCTCGGCGGGTTCACCCCCGACGACCTGGCGCCGCTGCTGCTCGACCGCAGCGTGGTCCGGATCGCGCTGATGCGCGGCACCATCCACCTGGTCTCCGCCCGCGACTGCCTGCCGTTGCGCCGGCTGCTCCAGCCGGTGCTCGACCGCGGCCTGCGCGGCTCGTTCGGCAAGCAGCTGGCCGGAGTGGACGCCGCGCAGGTGGCTGCGGCCGGGCGGGCGCTCGTGGAAACCGGGCCGATGACGTTCAGCGAGCTCGGCCAGGCCCTCGCCGCCCGCTGGCCGGACCATCCGGCGGCCGCACTAGCGCAGGCGGTGCGGGCCTACGTCCCGCTCGTCCAGGTTCCGCCCCGGGCCGTCTGGGGCCGGGCCGGGCAGTCCCGGCACACCTCGGCTGAGCACTGGCTCGGCGGGCAACAGGGCGCCCCGCCTGCCTCCAACGAAGACCTCGCCGGGCTGGTGACGCGGTACCTGGGCGCGTTCGGGCCGGCCACAGCCCGGGATGTGACGGCCTGGTCCGGGCTCACCGGCCTAGGCCCCGTGCTCGAGCAGCTCCGGCCGTCGCTGGCCACCTTCACCGACGAGCAGGGAGCCGAGCTGTTCGACCTGCCGGCCGCGCCGCGTCCCGGCGCCGACGTACCCGTGCCGGTCCGGCTGGCCGCCGAGTTCGACAACCTGCTGCTATCTCACGCCGACCGGACGCGGATGGTCAGCGCCGAGAACCTCAAGCGGTTCTACACCATCAACGGCATCTTCCCCGGGTCAGTGCTCATCGACGGCTTCGTGGCCGGGATATGGCGGCTGGCCAGGCACAAGAAGACGGCCACGCTGACCATCGAGCTGTTCGGCGGCCCGCCCGAACAGGACCAGGTGACGCGCGAGGCCGAGCAGATGCTCGCGTTCTGCGCTCCGGGCGCGGACCGTGATATCCGCTTCGCCCCGGTCGCCTGACCGCGCCGCGCTCAGGGATCCGCGAGCCGGCGAGGCTGAATCTGAAGATCTGTTGAAGAAGTCTCGCCAGGACTTTCTGTTGGCACCGGGGGCCTTATATCGTCTAATACATTGTGCTGCCTTTGTTCCTGCGCCGAGCTGCCCTGATAGCCGCGGCCACCGCCGCGACGTATGCGAGCGTAGCCGGATTCGCGCTTCCCGCGGCCGACGCCGCCGGCGTCCCGCACTCGCACGTTGCCTCGGCCCTGATACTGCCCGCCCCGCACGCCACCGGGTCCGCGGCGCGCCTGAGGCGGGCAGCTCCGGCCAAGCAGATGTTCGTCCCTGACCTCATGGCGGCGGTACCGGGCGGCATTACTTCCGCGCAGGTGGCGAAGATCTCAAAGCTCGGCGGGGTGCAGGCGGTGCTGCCGGTCGACGGCGGGAAGGTCCTGGTCAACGGCAAGAGCGCCGACGTGCTCGGCGTCTCACCGCAGGCGTTCCGGCCCTGGACGCCGCTGGCCACGGCGGCCTCGGCGGCCATCTGGTCCGACCTGGCCCAGGGCAAGCTCGTCAGCACCGCCGCCGCGGCCCGCAGGCTCCACCTGACCGCCGGGAAGTCCTACCAGGTATCGGCCGCCGTCGCTGAGCAGGTGCCCTTCGGCCGTCCGGCCTCGCTCAGCGTGCCCGGCGCGGACGCGATGGTGAACCTGGCCCGGGCCGCGCAGCTGGGGCTGGCCAAGAACTTCGCCATCTTGATCAATGCGCCCCAGGCCAACCTGAAGTCCCTGATGGCCCAGGTCAAGTCGGTCATCGGCCAGGGCGGCCAGGTCGTCAACCTGGTGTCGTATTCCCTGGTCACGGCGGGCAACCTGCCGGTCGAGCGGGATGCGCCGGCGGGCGTGCCGACCAACTGGCTGAACCTGTTCAAGCAGTCGGCCGCTACCTACTGCCCGGGCCTGTCGTGGACCGTGCTGGCGGCGATCGCCGAGATCGAGAGCGGTGACGGCGCCAACGATGGCCCGTCGAGTGCCGGGGCGCTCGGCCCCATGCAATTCCTGCCGTCCACGTGGGCGATGTGGGGCATCAACGGGTTCGGTCCGCCCGGTAAGCCAGAGATCATGAACCCGCTGGATGCCGTACCCTCGGCCGCGCGCATGCTATGTGCGTCGGGCGCGGGGAGCACCGCCACGCTGTCGGGGGCGATCTTCTCTTACAACCACGCGACCTGGTACGTCAGTGAGGTGCTCGCCCTGGCCAGCGAATACGCCAGGAACAACTCATAACCCCCGGCGCAGGCGCCGCAGGCCAAGCAGGCAGGTCAGCACGCTCGCCGCGCCGCAGGAGGCGGCGAATACGTACCCGGCCCGCGGGCCGTGCGCGTCGAGGATGAAGCCCACCACGGACGCGCCGGCCGCCAGGCCGACGGCGATCCCGCTGCTGAGCCAGGACATGGCCTCGGTGCGCCGGCCTGGCTTAGCCTGCGCCTCGAGCAGGCTGAAGCCGGCGATCAGGGTCGGCGCGATAGTCATGCCGCACAGGTAGATGCAGCAGGTCAGCGTGATCAGGTTCGGCTGGGCCCAGAACGTGGCCACGCCGAGCACGGTCAGGGCCAGCGTCAGCGCGAACCTGCTCTCCACCGGTGACCGCCACTGCCGGGACCCGTACCACAATCCGCCGGTGGCGCTGCCGAAGGCGTAGGTACCGAGGATGAGCCCGGCCAGCGGCTTGTGCCCGAAGTGCTGAGCGAACGAGACCGTGCTCAGGTCGATGGACACGAACATCGCGCCGAGCAGCAGGTACACGGGCACCAGGACGACCAGTCCGGGTGCGGCCGCACCCCGGGCCGGCCGGGCCGAGGGGAGCCGTCTCCCCGAGCCAGCATCGGCGCCGGCTCGGTACCTCGCTGGGCCGCGAACCACAGCGTTCCCGCCAGGCACAGCACCGCCGCCGTGCCCACGCCGGCGGCCGGGAACACCTCGGTGGCCAGCAGGGTCACCGCGGCTGGCCCCACGACGAAGCAGAACTCGTCGGCTACGGACTCGAAGGAAAACGCGGCATGCAGCCGGGAGGAGCCGGCCAGCAGGACGCTCCACCGGGCCCGGACCATGGTGCCCAGCGAGGGCATGGTCGCGCCCGCGATCGCCCCCGGTACGAAGAATGCCCAGGTCGGCAGCCGCAACTCCACGGTCACGATCAGGGCCGCAGTGGCCGCGGCGAAGACCGCCAGCAGCGGCAGCAGCACCCGCCGCTGGCCGGTGGCATCCACCAGCCGCGCCAGCCGCGGCGAGGAGAACGCGTAGCCGAGCGACCCGGCCGCGGACACGGTCCCGGCCACGCCGTACTTCCCGGTGACAGCAGAGATGAGCAGGACAGTGCCGAGCCCGAACATCGACATCGGCATCCGCCCGACCACGCCCGCCGCCGAGAAGCGCCAGGCGCCGGGAATCCGGAAGATATCCGCATAAGGCCGCAGGGGACGGGCCAGCTTGCTGACGGGGGAGCGGTCGAGGGTGTGTTCCGAGTCGTCAATGTCCGTCATCAGCCGCGTTGCCCCACGATCGCTACGATATCGGACGCATCCAAACGGATTTAGCAGGCCACTGATCCGGCTTTCCCGGTGGATCGGCCCGCTGGAATGGCCGCTCCGCAGTCCTGGTTGGATGGAGGCATGCCGGCCTACGACGCGTTCCTGCTCGTCTCGTTCGGCGGTCCGGAAGGTCCCGATGACGTCATCCCGTTCCTCGAGAACGTCACCCGGGGACGCGGAATCCCGCGCGAGCGGCTCGCGGGCGTGGCCGAGCACTACTACGCGTTCGGCGGGGTGAGCCCGATCAACCAGCAGTGCCGCGACCTGCTGGCCGCGGTGCGAGAAGATTTCGCCGCCAACGGCCTGTCGCTGCCCGCCTACTGGGGAAACCGGAACTGGGCTCCCTACCTGGCCGATACCGTCCGCGCCATGGCGAAGGACGGTGTCCGGCACGCGGTCGCCTTCGTGACCTCTGCGTACAGCTCCTACTCCAGTTGCAGACAGTACCTGGACGACATCGAGCGGGCCCGGGCGGCCGTCGGGCCCGGCGCGCCGCGGATCGACAAGATCAGGCGCTTCTTCAACCATCCGGGCTTTATCGAGCCCTTCGCCGACCACGCGCGCTCCGCGCTGGCCACGCTGCCCGCCGGGGTCCGCGACGAGGCGCACCTGGTGTTTACCGCCCACAGCGTGCCGGTCGCGATGGCCGATTCGAGCGGCCCGCGTCCCGGCGGCCGGTACCCAGCCGAGCTGAACGAGGCCGCCCGGCTGGTTGCCGGACGCGTCGATGACGGCCGTCATCCGTGGTCGTTGGCCTACCAGAGCCGGAGCGGTCCGCCGTCACAGCCCTGGCTGGAACCCGACGTGCGAGATCATCTCGGCGACCTGGCCAAGTCAGGAACCGAGGCCGTGGTGGTGATCCCGGTCGGATTCGTGTCCGACCACATGGAGGTCCGGCATGACCTGGACGTCGAGGCGGCGCAGACCGCCGAGTCCCTGGGCCTGGCGTTCGCCCGGGCGGCCACGCCCAGCACCGACCCGCGGTTCGCCTCGATGATCACCGAGCTGGTACGGGAACGGGAACGCCTCGCCCGGCCAGGTACGGGCGCCGTGGCGGCGCTGGGCGGCCTGGGCGTGCCGACCCAGACCTGCCCGGCGGATTGCTGTGGCGGGTCCCGGTGACCGATCCTGATGCGCTGCTCAAGATCGCCGTCGAGGCCGCGGGCGAGGCCGGCCGGCTGCTGGCGTCCTGGCGCGGGGATGAGCGGCCCGAGGTCATCGACACCAAGTCGAGCCCCACGGACGTGGTGACGGAGATGGACCGCCGGTCCGAGGCGCTGATCACCGAGCGGATCCGGGCCGTCCGCCCCGGCGATACGGTGCTGGGCGAGGAGGGCGGCCAGACGCTCGGCGGTCCGGGCGCGTCGGCCGGCCCGGGCGGTGCGAGCCGGGTGCGCTGGGTGGTGGACCCGCTCGACGGCACCGTCAACTACCTCTACGGGCTGCCGGACTGGGCGGTCTCCATCGCCGCTGAGATGGACGGTTCCGTGCTGGCCGGCGTGGTCGAGGTGCCTCGCTTCGGTGAGACGTTCACGGCCGTGGCCGGCCAGGGGGCCTGGCTGCACCGGGGCGGCACCGCCATCAGGCTGCGCTGTGCCGCGGGTACGGCGCTGGGCCAGGCGCTGGTGGCCACCGGATTCGGCTACGGCTCGGGGCGCCGGCAGGTGCAGGGCGAGGTCGTCGGGGCCCTGCTGCCGCACGTCCGGGACATCCGGCGCGGCGGCTCCGCCGCCGTGGACCTGTGCTCGGTGGCGGCCGGCCGGATGGACGCGTTCTACGAGCGCGGCCTGAACTACTGGGATTACGCGGCCGGCGGCCTCATCGCCCGTGAAGCCGGCGCGGTCGTCGGTGGCCTGGCCGGCCGCCCGGAGAGCACCTCGATGACCGTCGCCGCGAACCCCGATCTGTACCGGCAACTGGCGGCGTTCCTGACCAGGCTCGACCCGGAGCGCGACGCGCCGCGCCGCCGTGAACCCGGCACCTGAGCCATCCGTACTAGGACGCGTCAGGAGTTTCGGCGTGCCGCGTGTACGCCGGTCGCGAATCTGACAGAATTCCCCGCCGGAATCGGGCACAACTACGGCCTTGAAAGCGTTACAACCGCGCAGCGACTTGCGCACTACGGATGAAGGGGGATGGAGTACTCAGATGGCTACCGACTACGACAGCCCGCGGAAGACGGATGACGACCTGACTGAGGACAGCCTTCAGGAACTTCAGGCGCGCCGGATGGACAAGTCATCGAGCACCATCGATCTTGACCCCGACGACGTTGCCGAGTCCCTGGAGTTGCCGGGGGCTGATCTGTCGAACGAGGAACTCTCGTTCCGGGTGATACCGCGTCAGGCGGATGAATTCACGTGTTCCCGGTGCTTCCTTGTGCACCACCGGAGTCAGCTTGCCGAAGACCGCAATGGCCAGCTTGTCTGCCGGGAGTGCGCCGCTTAGCCGTCCGCGGCACTCGCGGGCTCGCAGTCCGGGCCGGCGTGCGATCTGCGCGCCGCCGCCCGGGTCGCGAGCAGACGAGCGGCCTCGACGGTGACGCCGGTCAGCATGGACCAGCTGAGCGCCTCAGACAGCGCCACCTGCGGATCCTCCGGATGCGTGGGCGGCTCTTTGCCGGTGGCCTTGGTCCAGGCCACGGTGATCACCTTGCGTGCGACAAACGCGGCCGCCATGGCCGCCACCGTGCTGACGACCCTGGTGCCAAGGTCCACTGTTCTGTCCGCCATCCCACTGCCTCCTTCTAGCCCCGTCCGCGCAATCATGCCACTGGCTCGTGCCCGCCCTGTACTCGGCACCTTTGGATCGCGGCGGCCAGCTCAGCCGGGTGCCTGGTACCGACCAGCCAGTAAGGGACCGCTGGCTGCCCCGTCGAGGCCGCCTGCTCCAGCGCCAGGTACACCGATTCCTTCAGGTAGGGTCGCAGGTAGAGGTGCGCTGCCGGATCGGCACGCGGACCGCGCAGCCGTGTGGATTGCTTCTCGTCGAGGACCACGATCTCGCCGACGGCCGTCAGGGGCAGCACGGCCCCACCCGCCCGCAGCGTACCGTCGGCGACCTCCACGCTGCCCCGGCCGAGTGCGATCAGCAGTGCCGCGCACCCCACGGCCAGGCCGCCGATAATGATGACGGGCCACGGCCAGGGCAGCCCCGCGTACAGCGTGGCGCCGAGGATGAGGACGGTCGGGATGGCAAGCAGCCACCACGCGAGCGGTACCCGCAGCCGTTCGCGGTAATCGTGCATGCAGTTGAGGGTAGTTGGTTCAGATGGAGTCGTGGCGGAGCCTGGCCCGCCGGGGGCGTGCGGCAGTGGAACGGCTTGCGTCCGCCGGGCGCGCCTCAGCCGACCCCGCGCCGGCCAGCCCGGCCGAGCACGCTGGCCCAGCCGAGCGGGGCGGGACGGTCACGGTGGCTAACGATAACGGCTCCGTGGTGGTGACGGGCGAGCGGACCGGAACGGTCGTGAAGACCGCCGAGCGGGCCGCGGGCCGCGGGAACATGCCTGAGCAGAACCGGGTGCCGAGCTGGCTGCAGACCGGCGCCGCCTGGTCCTGGCGGCTGCTCCTGCTCGCCCTCGCCGTGTACCTGATCGCCCGCGTCATAGGCGTGCTGTACATCGTCGTCGTGCCCTGCACCGCCGCCCTGCTGCTGACCGCGCTGCTCCAGCCGCTGACGGCCAGGCTGCGCCGGGCGGGGCTGCCCGGGCTGGCCGCGACCTGGTGCACGCTGCTCATCGCGGCCGCGGTGCTGGGCGGGATCGTGGTGCTGGTCACCAACCGGGTCAGCGCCGAGTACCCCGCCTTGCTGGCCGAATCCAGGCACACCACCGCGCAGCTGGAGTCGTGGCTGGCCGGCCCGCCCTTCCACCTGAAGAACGCCAGCGTCAAGCACGCGCTCAACAACATCCCTGGCTACCTGAGCAAGCACCAGTCCCTGGTCGAGGGGACCGTAGTCACCGGCGGCAAGATCGCCGCCGAGTTCTTCGGCGGCCTGGTCCTGATGCTCTTCGTCATGTTCTTCCTGATCAAGGACGGGGAGCGGATCTGGACCTGGCTGCTGAGCGCCATGCCCGCGGCGACCGCCCGGCGCGTGAACCGGGCCGGGCAGTCGGCGTGGCTCGCGGTGGTGTACTACATGCGCGGCACGGTCGCCGTGGCCGCGATCCACGCCCTGGTGATCGGGATCACGCTGTGGATCATGGGAGCGCCGCTGGTCATCCCGCTGGCCGTACTGGTGTTCCTGGCCGCGTTCGTGCCGCTGATCGGCTTGCTGGTGGCCGGGACGCTGGCCATCCTGGTGACCCTGGCCACCAAGGGCTGGGTGGACGCCGTCATCCTGCTATGCGTGCTGGTCGTCGAGGATCAGCTGGAGGGCCACCTGCTCCAGCCGCAGGTGGTCGGCCGGGTGATACGGCTCCACCCGCTGGCCATTATCCTGTCGCTGGCCGTCGGGGGCGTGCTGGCCGGCATCGCCGGCGCGGTGGTCGCCGTCCCGTTGGTTGCCGTGATCACCCGCGCGGTAACCGAACTACGGCGTGAGGACGCCGACGCGGATGACCCGTGAGGCGGCACGTAACGTGCGACAGCCCTCCGATGTCGCGCTATCCTCACCGTGCGTGGCCACTGGAAGGGAGCCTTCGTTGCCCGAATCTGGACCGGACGTGCTGATCAAACGCCTGGACGCCGGCGTTCCGCTGCCGTCGTACGCCTTCGGCGGGGACGCGGGCGCCGACCTGACGGCCGCCGAGGACGTGGAACTGGCGCCCGGCGAGCGGGCGCTGGTCGGGACCGGGCTGGCCATCGCGCTGCCCGACGGGTACGCCGCGTTCGTGCACCCGCGTTCCGGGCTGGCCGCCAAGCACGGGGTGACGCTGGTGAACGCGCCAGGAACGGTCGACGCGGGTTACCGTGGTGAGATCAAGGTGACCTTGCTGAACACCGACTCCTCCCACCCGGTCAGCTTCAAGCGGGGAGACAGGATCGCGCAGCTCGTCATCCAGCGAGTCGAGCGGGCCACCTTCCGCGAGGTAGAGGTGCTGCCGGGATCGGTGCGAGGAGACGGCGGCTTCGGCTCGACCGGCGGGCATGGCGCCGGCCGCACCGAGCTGGTTACCTGAGCAAGAACGAGAAGGAGCGTGTGCAGTGTTTCGTCGGCGTCGTTCAGCGCAGGCAGGCGACGAGCTCTACGAGGATGAGCCGTTCGACGAGGAGGAGCTAGCCGAGGCCGGCCCGCCCGCGGGCGTACCGCGGGCCGAGGGCGGGCCATGGGATGTCGACGAGCCGCATCCGGTGCGGGAACGCAAGGATCTGGGCAGCCTGCTCGTACCGGTCGGCCCGGATTGCGAGATCGAGCTGACCATGGCCGAGCAGCACGGCGCCTGGGTGACCGTCAGGTACGGCGACAGCGAGATGAAGGTCCAGGCCTTCGCCGCGCCGCGGCGCGGCGCTCTGTGGGACGACCTGCGGGCCGAGATCACCGCCGAGGTTTCCGCGGCCGGCGGCCGCAGCGAGGAAACGACGGGACCGTTCGGTGTGGAGGTCGCGGCTCAGGTGCCCGTCCAGCCGGGGCACGCTGCTTCCGGCATGTTCGCGGCCCGGTTCGTCGGCGTCGACGGCCCGCGCTGGCTGCTGCGCGGCCTGGTCACAGGCCCGGCCGCGTCCGGCGGAGCCGCGGCCAGCGTGCTCGAGGAAGCGTTCAGGGACATGGTGGTCGTGCGCGGCGAGCACCCGGTGCCGCCGCGGGACCTGCTCGAGCTGCGGCTGCCGCCGGAAGCCATGAAGGCCTACGAAGAACAGGTGGCTGCTGCCGCCGAAGAGAACAGGTTCCAGACCGACCTGAACCCCTTCGACCGCGGCCCGGAGTTCACCGAGACTCGTTAGCGCTCAGCAGCCGCGCGAGTTCGTCCTCGACATCCTCGCTGGTCACGAAGAACAGCTCGTCGCCGGCCTGCAGCGGGTCATCGGGGTGCGGGACCAGGACCCGGCCCTCGCGCAAGATGGCGACCAGCGAGGTGTCGGCGGGCCACTGGATCCCGCCGACGCGCTGCCCGACCAGCGGCGCCTCGTCGGGCATGGTCAGCTCCACCAGGCTGGCCTCGCTCTGCCCGAACGACATCAGCCGTACCAGGTCACCGACGCTGACGGCCTCTTCCACCAGCGCGGAGAGCAGCCTTGGCGTGGACACCGCGACGTCGACACCCCAGGACTCGTTGTACAGCCATTCGTTGCCCGGGTGATTCACCCGGGCCACGACCCTGGGCACCCCGTACTCGGTCTTGGCCAGCAGCGACACGACCAGGTTCACCTTGTCGTCACCGGTCGCCGCGACCACCACGTTGCACCGGTGCAGCGCGGCATCGTCCAGCGAGCTGATCTCGCACGCGTCGGCCAGCAGCCATTCGGCCCGCGGTACGGCCTCCACTGCGATCGCCTTCGGATCCTGGTCGATCAGCAGGACCTCGTGCCCGTTCTCCAGCAGTTCGCTGGCAATCGAGCGGCCGACGGCCCCGGCGCCCGCAATCGCGATCCGCATCAGTGCTCGCCTCCCCGGGACGCGAAGGCCGCGGCAATCCGGTCCAAGTCGTTCTCCTTAGCAACGACGTGGATGACGTCGCCTTCCTGCAGGACCGTACCGCCGTCGGGTACGAAGGCCTGGCCCAGGCGGTCGACGAAGGCGATCCGGGTCATCGTGGACGCTTCCACGGCCTTCACCTGCTCGCCGATCCAGGCGGGGGAGAAGGCGACCTCGGCCAGCACGATCTTGCCTGTCGGATCCCGCCACAGCGGCTCGGTGCCCTCCGGCAGCAGCTTGCGGAGCATCTGGTCGGCGGTCCAGCGGACCGTGGCCACGGTGGGAATGCCGAGCCGCTCGTAAACCTCGGCCCGCCGCGGGTCGTAGATCCGCGCTGCCACGCGTAGCACGCCGAAGGTCTCGCGGACCACCCGGGCCGCGATGATGTTGGAGTTGTCGCCGCTGCTCACGGCCGCGAAGGCGTCCGCGCGCTCGATGCCCGCCTGGATGAGCACGGTCCGGTCGAAGCCAACCCCGGTGACCTTCTCGCCCTTGAAGGCCGAACGCAGCCTGCGGAACGCCTCAGGATCCCTGTCGATGATCGCGATGCTGTTGCCCCGGTCCTCCAGGATGTGGGCCAGCGTCGACCCCACTCGCCCGCAGCCCATGATCACGATGTGCACGACCGTTCCTCCACGTTAGGCGGGGGTCCCCGATCAGGGGTGCCTCGCCAAAGGTATGCCCAGACATGCGAGAATGCGACCCCTTGGCATCCTCCCCGCCCGAGGGCGGGGATTCCAGCTACTGACGTCCGGCGAGGGAGGAAAGCAGTTGAGGTTCGCGGTTCACGGGCCCGGTATCCCGGCAGCCTCCCCGCGCAGTCACGGCGTGCCCCGCCGCGATGTTCCTGGCCGCGTTCACATCAGCATTGCGGGCGTATCCGCAGGCGGTGCACCTGAAGACGGCTTGGCTCTCGCGCGACTTCGGGTCCACTTGCCCGCACGCCGAGCAGCGCTGGCTCGTGAACGCGGCATTGATCTTCTCCACCCGGCCGGGCGCCTTGTCCTGCAGGCGGCGCACCAGCAGGCCCCATCCGGATCGCAGGATCCCCCGGTTGAGCCCGGCCTTCTGCCGGACGCTGCGGCCCGGGTCCTCAGGCGTGCCTTTCGCGGACCGGGTCATGTTCGGTATCTGAAGGTCTTCGACGCGGATCAGGTCGAACCGGCGCGCGATGTCCGTGCTGGCTTTCTCCGCCCAGTCCTTGCGCCGGTCCGTCTCCCGGGCCCGCAGCCGGGCCAGGGCGAGCCGCACTCGGCCGCGGCGTGCCGAGCCTCGCTGAGAGCGGGCGAGCCTGCGCTCCAGCCATCGCAGCCTGGCTCGCTCCCGCCCGGTCAGGCCGGGGACGTGCAGCAGTTCTCCGGTAGACAGGGCCGCGCTGACGGCTACTCCCCGGTCGATGCCTATGGCCTGGCCGTTACCGGGGTGCGGGGATGGCGGCGAAGGCGACATGCCAGCGTCCGGCCCGGTCGCGGGTCACCCGGTAGGATTTCACGCCTGCGGGTACGGCGCGGGACCACCGGAACCGGACCCACCCTGCCTTCGGGACGCGGACCACCCCGACGTGGCGGGACAGGCGGCGCACATCGCACGGCTTGAGGGCAACGACCCGGACTCCTTCGTCCCGGCCAGCCTTGCGCCACGACGGCCGTCCGGCCGGGTTCGCCGGGTCGAAGAACGCGGCCATCGCCTGGGCGAAATCCCGCAAGGCCTGCTGCTGCACCATCTGCGAGCCCCCACGCAGCCAGTCATGCCCGGCGCGGGCGGCGGTGAGTTGCCGGCACTGCTCCAGGTAGCCCGGCGTGCTCGTGCGGCCGGGATGCCAGTGCGAGTGCTGCTCGACCGCGAGGTTCCACACGTACCGGGCGTGCCCGCAGTGGTCCCGCAGCGCCGCTTCCTGGGCGGGCGAGGGAGACAGCCGATACCGGGACATGCGAACACACTAGCGAATGCGGCCGACATTTCGGGGGAGGTGACGCGGCGTTTCTCCCCGGCTCGAAGGCCGGGGTCTCCACGCAGCGATCCTCATGAATTACCGGGTCGGCGAGCTGATCGAGGTGACCGCGGGCGACGCGGCTCACGGCGGGTGGTGTGTCGCCCGGCCCGAGGACGGACCTGCGGTTTTCGTGCGGCATGCGCTGCCCGGCGAGCGGGTCAGGGCGCGTATCACCGAGGTCGCCTCCCGGCTGGCCCGCGCCGAGGCGGTGGAGATCCTGGCCGCGTCGCCGGACCGGGTGCAGCCGCCCTGCCCGCACGCGGTCCCGGGTGGCTGCGGCGGCTGCGACTGGCAGCACGCCAGCCTGCACGCGCAGCGATCGCTCAAGGCGGCCGTCATCCGCCAGCAGCTTAGGCGGCTGGCGGGCCTCGAACGCGAGGTCAGCGTGGAACCGCTGCCCGGCGACGCCGAGCCGAGCCAGCCGGACGGCCAGGGCGGAGGCCTGGGCTGGCGCACCCGCGTGCAGTTCGCGGTACGGGAGGACGGCGTGGCCGGGCTGCACGCGCACCGATCGCACCAGGTGATCGATGTCGGCCGCTGCCTGATCGCCCATCCCGGGATCACCGCGCTCGGCATCACCGGACGCCGCTGGGAGGGCCAGGCCTCCGTCGAGGCCCTGGTCGCGGCGGAATCGGGCGAGCGCGCCGTCATCCTCACGCCGGGCCGCCCGGCCCGCGGCGGGCCGGACGGGACCACAGCAGGCAAGCCGCGTGGCCGGCCTGGGGACACTACGGCCCGTTCCGCATCAATAGAGGGGATTACGGCGGAATCGGTGCTCCGCCGCACCGGCCGGAGCCTGGCCCCCGTGCGCGGCCGGGGCTATCTGAACCAGCACGCGGCCGGGCGGGACTGGCGGGTCAGCGCGGGCGCGTTCTGGCAGGTGCATCCCGGCGCGGCGGACGCGCTGACGGGCGCCGTCCTGGCCGCCCTCGCGCCGCGGCCGGGCGACGGGGTGCTCGACCTGTACTGCGGCGCTGGCCTGTTCGGCGGCGCGCTGGCCCCGGCAGTCGGTCCTGGCGGGTCCGTGATCGGCATCGAGGCCGACCCTGCGGCGGTCCGGGACGCCCGCCACAACCTGCGGGAATGGCCCTGGGCTCAGGTCCGCAGGGGCGACGTGGCGGCGGTACTGCGCGCGCAGCGCCGGACCCTGGCGCCGGCCCGGCTGGTCGTGGCCGACCCGCCCCGGGCCGGGCTGGCCCGGACGGTCATCGACCATCTCGGCGCCGCCGAGAACGGGGCCGAGCGGCTGGCCTACGTATCCTGCGACCCGGCCACCCTGGCCCGCGACATCGGGCTGCTCACCGAGCGCGGCTGGGTCCTCGACGGCCTGCGTGCCTTCGACGCGTTCCCGATGACGCATCACGTCGAGTGCGTCGCGGTCCTGCTTGCCGCGCGGTCTTAGTGGGTGACCCATTAATTCGTCGGGGGTCCCGTTGCCGGGTTCGTGTCCGAGACCGGCGAGGTGGACGGTGCAGGCGGTGTCGAGGGCTTCTTGGGGGGTTCCCACTGGCGACCCGCTGAGCAGGACGGCGTCCTCATGGTCGAGGAGCCGCAAGGCGACCGAGCCGCGGGTGGACTCCGGGATCGCGGCCATGTGCCTCATTGTGCCGCGCGCCGGCCTGGCGGTGGGTACGATCACCGCGCGGGGAGCGGATTGCACCGGTGTGATCCGGTTCGGGAGCCCGTTATGCCGCTGTCTGCTGGGCCCGTCACCTTGACTGCCGCCGAGCGCAAGGCCCTGAAGAAACGCGTCCGCGGGGCCACCACTCCCTGGCGGGACCGTCTGCGGGCGCAGGTCGTGCCGCCCGCCGCGATGGGGCGCTCCAACGCGCGGATCGCCCGTGACTTTGTGCATCAGCGAGGACACGGCGCGCAAGTGGCGGGGCCGGTTCGCTGACCGCGGCCTGGAAGGACTCGGTGACCTGCCCCGGACCGGGCGGCCGCGGCAGATCAGCGCGGAGATGCGGGCGGCGGTGGTCGCGCTGGCCTGCCAGCTGCCGGCCGCCACCGGGGTGCCGCTGTCGCGGTGGACCGGCCCGGAACTCAAGCGCGAACTGGAGGCCCGGGTCCGGGCCGGGGAGCCGGTGTCGGTCACGTCGCTGCTGCGGATCCTCGCGGAGAACCCGGTCAAGCCGTGGCAGTACCAGTCCTGGATCTTCCCCCGCGACCCGGACTTCGAGGCAAAGGCGAAAGTGATCCTGGACCTCTATCAGGGGTTTTACCAGGGCGAGCCGCTTGGGCCGGGCGACCGGATCATCTCCGTTGACGCCAAGCCGTCGATCCAGGCCCGCGGCCGCATCCACGCGACCCTGCCCGCCGCGCCCGGCCGGCCCGCCCGGGTCGAGCACGAGTACGTCCGTCACGGAGCCCTCGCGCTGCTCGCCGCCCTGGACGTCCGTACCGGCAAGGTGTTCGCCTCCACCCCGAAGACCACGGGGATCGTCCCGTTCATGGACCTCCTCGGGCAGGTCATGGCCCGGCCTGAGTACCAGAACGCGCCCCGGGTGTTCGTCATCGTGGACAACGGCTCAGACCACCGCGGCCAGGCCGCCGCCCGCAGCCTCCGCGCCGCACACCCGAACGCGGTCATGATCCACACCCCGGTCCGCCTCCTGGCTGAACCAGGTGGAGATCTTCTTCTCCATCATCCAGAAGAAAGTCGTTTCGCCCAACGATTTCCCCAGCCTGGAGAAGCTATCCGAAACCCTGCTCGTTCGTGGACCGCTATAACCAGACCGCGGAGCCGTTCCACTGGAAATACACTGCCGACGACCTCAGGAACCTGCTCTACCGCCTGAGCGAACACGACAAGCAAGACACCAGCCGGCAAACCAACCTTGCGGAGGCCGCTTAACACCTCCCGCGAACTTACGGGTCACCCGCTAAGTAGAGCGCGACGACTTGCGCTGCGGCCGTCGGCGACGGCAGGCAGGCGTGGCCTCGCCGCGGAACACGGGCACGGCGGCGCCGGAGCCCAAGGCGACGGCAAGCATCACCCCGCCAGTCATGCCGAGCGCGGACCAGCCGCAAAGGAAGCCGGTGGCCACCACGGCGGTGATGATGGCCAGCTTGCGGGCCAGTTGGCCTGCGCCGGGTGTGTCGTTTATGTTCATTTCGTTGGCGTGTCCGGTTCAGGTGCAGGTCGTCACAGGACCGTCGGCCGCTGGGTGAACGGGCGCGGGTTGGCGCGCCAAGTTGCGGGTGCCGGCGATGACGCGAGCTCGGCGCGGACCAGGCGGTGCCGTGCGGCGCTCGGGGTGAGCTCGTAGATCGCGGCGAACGCGGCCATGGCGATGATGCCCCATGTGATGGCACGCAGCCGCTCGTCGGCGTCGCGCTGGCCGATCGAGCGCCACGTGCCTGGACCGAGCGCGGCAGCGCCGCCAAGGATGTTCAGCCCGGCCCAGACGATGTTGGCCGCCGGCGGCGAGTTCGTCCCGCCCAGCGGGGTCATGCAGCGCTTCCCGGCCAGCCCCATGATCGTGTGCGGGATGGCGTTGAGCAGCAGCGCACCGGCCAGGACGTCGCGAGTGCGCACGGTCCTCACCTCCGTAAATGATGTGTGTACATTTACCTTGAGAGGCAGGATATATGGACGGCGTACATTCAGCAAGGCTTTCCCGGCGGCGCGGTGCCCCGCCGGCCGGGCAGCGACTGACCCGCGACACCGTGATCACCCAGGCCACGCAGCTGATCGCCCGGGACGGGCTCGCCGCGTTCAGCCTGCGCGGCCTGGCCGATGCCCTGGGCGTCTCCCCCAACGCCCTGTATAACCACGTCAGCAACCGCGAAGACCTGCTCGACGCGGTTACCGACCGGTTCGTGGCGAGCATCAGGCTTCCGGCCGGCCAGCAGCCCTGGCCCGACTGGGTGCACGCCGTGGCCGCCGGGCTGCGATCACAGCTGATCGAGCACCCCGGGCTCACCGAGCTGATGCTGACCCGCGCCGCATCGACGGCGACCGGGCCCAAGATGCTTGCCCGGTTCCTCGACCGGCTGGTCTCGGCAGGTCTGGACCGGGCCGTGGCGCACGTAGCCTGGCACGCCGTGTTCACCGTCGCCGTCGGGTCGGTCTTGCAGGAACAAGCCCGCAACGCCGACCGCGAGCCGACCTTCGAGGCCGTCTTGGAGGTCACCATGACCGGGCTGATCGCCGCAGCCCGGCAACATCCGTCGCCACGTGCGATCGCCCTGCTCAACGGACACATGCCGGCACACGACCGAGATGCCACCGCCGACCGCCCCCGGTGAGTCGCCGCGCCACCCCCGACGAACTTACGGGGCCACCCACTTGGGCAGGCGGAGCGCGGTCAGGAGCCCGGCTGCGCGGATCCGCCGGCGGGGGTTCCCTTGACGTAGTAGCCCAGGCCCGGGATGCGGACCAGCAGGCCCTCGTCTTCCAGTATCCGGAGCGCCTTCGCGCATGTCTGCCGGGCGTGCCCGTACTGCTGGCTGAGCGTGGTGATGGACGGCGTGGGCATGCCAGGGGCCAGGGTCCCCTCCGAGATCTCCCGGCGCAGCAATGCCGTCAGGCGCACGTATGCTCTCGGGTCCGATTCGTCACTTATCGACACTCTCGTACCGTACTCGATTGGCAATATTGCCAATCGCAACGCTTCGACACTAGTCGAGATTAGACGATGAGTCAATTGTGCGTTAACGTCGGAAATCACTAGGGCCGCCAGGGCCTCGCAGAGCCAGAATCCAGGGCAGGAAATGATCTTGTACTCGTGGACGGCACTCAGCGGCAGCTCCGGATCTTCGGTCGCCATGGGCATCACCGACGATCGCGGGCGGGCCATGCGCGCGGGCGAGGAGAGCCTCGGCTCCGGTCAGGCCGCCGTGGTCATCATCGAGGCGGTGCGCCCCGCGATGCTGCCCCGCACGCTGGACCCCTGCTACGTACAGACCGGTGTGGGCTGGCGCGGCCGCTGCTCGGCGGGCGGGGCGGTGACCTGGGACCGGTTCTTCGCACCGGGCGGTCCGGATGACGAACCGGCCCCTGGCAGGATGGGAGCATGAAACTCCGGATCTTCACCGAGCCGCAGCAGGGCGCGGACTACCAGACGCTGCGGAACGTGGCGCTCGCCGCGGAGGAACTCGGATTCGATGCCTTCTTCAGGTCCGACCACTACCTGGCCATGGGCGATACCCCTGGGTTGCCCGGACCCACGGACTCGTGGGCCACGCTGGCGGGCCTGGCCGTGGAGACCAGCCGGATCAGGCTCGGCACGCTGGTGACGGCGGCCACGTTCCGGCTGCCTGGCCCGCTGGCGATCACCGTGGCGCAGGTCGACCAGATGAGCGGCGGCCGGGTCGAGTTGGGCCTCGGCACCGGCTGGTTCGAGGCCGAGCACACCGCCTACGGCATCCCGTTCCCCTCTGTCGGCGAGCGCTTCGACCGGCTCGAGGAGCAGTTCGCCATCGTGACCGGGCTGTGGGGCACCCCAGAGGAGGAGACCTTCTCCTTCGCGGGCCAGCATTACCAGCTGGCGGATTCGCCCGGCCTGCCCAAGCCCGCGCAGCGGCCGCGGCCGCCGGTGCTCGTCGGCGGCTCGGGCCCGCGCCGCACGCCCCAGCTGGCCGCCAGGTTCGCGGATGAGTTCAACGTGCCGTTCCACTCGGTGCGGGATTCGGAGGCGATCTTCGACCGCGTCCGCGAGGCCTGCGAAGCCGCCGGGCGCTATCCCTCCTCGATGACCTACTCGGTGGCCCAGACGACGTGCTGCGGGAAAGACGAGGCCGAGTACCGCCGGCGCGCCGCCGCCATCGGCCTGGACCCCGACGAGCTGAGGCAAAACGGGCTGGGCGGGACGCCCGGCGAGGTCGCGGCCAAGATCACCGAATTCGCCGAGATCGGGGCAGAACGCGTCTACCTGCAGATATACGACCTAACCGACCTGGCTCACCTGGAGCTGATCGCGTCCGACGTGGCGCCCCAGGTCTAGCTGAAGGCGCGGCGGGCGGCTTCGGCGCCGGTGGCGCTGACCGCCCGGTAGCCGTACGTGCCGTGGTCGCGGAGCTCGGTCGCGGCCTCGACGACGGCGCCCAGCGCGGCAAATGCGAACGAGCCGCCCACGGAGACCCGGCTGACGCCCGCCTCGGCTAGTTCCGGCACGGGCGGCGCGCCGCCGATCGCCAGCACGTTGACCGGACGGTCGACCTCGCGGACCAGCTGGCGGATGTCGGCGATGTCGCGCAGGCCGGGTGCGTACAGGACGTCGGCGCCGGCCTCCTGGTAGGCCTGCAGCCTGGCGATCGTGTCGGCCAAATCGGGCCGTCCGTGGAGGTAGTTCTCGGCGCGGGCGGTGAGCACGAAGCGGACCGGGCCCGCGTGGGCCTGTTCGGCTGCCGCCGCGACCCGCTCGGCCGCGAGCTTCGGCTCGTAGATGGGGTCCTCCTCCCGGCCGGTGAAATCCTCTACCGAGCCGCCGGCCAGGCCGACTTCGATGCCCAGCCTGATGGTCTCCGCCACGCCCTCCGGCTCGTCCGCGAAGGCGTTCTCCAGGTCGGCCGAGACCGGCAGGTCGGTTGCCGCCACGATGACGGCCGCGTGGACCATGGCTTCCTGCATACTGACCGAGCCGTCGTTGCGGCCCAGCGTCGCGGCGAAGCCGGAGCTGGTGGTGGCCAGGGCCTCGAATCCGAGGGAAGCCAGCAGCTTTGCCGAGCCGAGGTCCCACGGGTTCGGCAGCAGGAGGGGCTGGCCAGGCCGGTGCAGAGACAGGAACCGTTGCGCCTTATCCGCCTGAGTCGTCATTCCCCTAACGTATCGCCCGCGTTCTCACCGCTGCGGCAGCGCCGGGCGATCGTCCAAAATGCCAGGTCAGCGGCATTGGGGTCGGTAAACAGCAGGGCCGCGGCTTCGAGCCGCCCGAAGGCAAGTCGTAATGCGCGGACCTGCCCGTATGGCTTGCGATCGCCGAACGCACGATGCGATCGTTGAGCGGTGCGCTCTGATACCGCTACCGGCAGGGGGATGCGGCTTGCCATCACCCTGGCGGTCGTGGGCGCCATGGCGGTCATACTGGGCGGCATCCTCGTGGTTGCGAGCACGGCCACGCATCTGACCAGCGGACGTCCGTTCGGTCATATGAGCATCCTGGGCCTGGCCGTAGGCGTGACGGGCATCCTGGTCGGCGTGGCCGCCCTGCTGGCAGTTGCGCTGACCCGGGCCGGAAGATCCAGGCGAGCGCGGTACCGGCCGTCCGCGGGCGCTGGCACACGCTCGGCCGGCCGCCGCAGCCCAGCCGACGATCGTGGCCCGGCCGGCCGCCGGAGCGCGTCCGGGCACCGGCAGCGCCCTCCGGCAGCCCAGGAGCGAGACCGCGAGCAGGCCCGGGCGTCTGCCCCGCAGCCCGGATCCGGTCAGCCTGCCCGCGCCAGGGCCGGCCGCCCGCCCGGGCCCGACAGGTCGGTGGGATCGCCTGGGTCGGCGGCGGCGCCGGGATACCGCGGATCCGCGAGAGTCGCAGGGCCTCCGGCCGGCCGGAGCGAGGTCAGATCGCCGAACGACCGCAACCTGGGCAAG
Source organism: uncultured Actinomycetes bacterium (assembly GCA_963767565.1). Classification (GTDB taxonomy): domain Bacteria; phylum Actinomycetota; class Actinomycetes; order Streptosporangiales; family Streptosporangiaceae; genus Palsa-504. Next base: position 213,924 of record CAVYEG010000006.1, read on the forward strand.
CCACCAGCTGGCCGGAACGAAAGCGGGCCACCGACCGGCCGGGCGAGCGGTCCGCCGCCGTGGCCCGGTCGCCAGCCCGGAGCGCGCCCCGCCGGGCCGGCCGCAACACCGCCCGGCCCCCAGAGTTCCCGGCCACCCCAGCAGCCGATGCCACCCCAGCCGCCGATACCACCCCAGCAGCCACCCCGTGATCGTGTGCGATCCCGTGAGAATCTCGCGCCCCGTGGAACTCAGTCGCCCCGTGAGTCTCTCTCACCCCAGTCGCTCCCGCCACCCCATATGACCCCGCGATCTCATGGATCCCCGCCGCCGCGTGCGCCTGCGCCGCCTCATGGGACGCCGCCTTATCGACAGGCCCCTCCGGTCCGCGAGGGGAATCCGGTCCGTGGAGCAAGCGCGCCGCGCGAGCCTTCGCAGCCGGGCGGTCCTGTGCCGCCCCGCGAGCCGGTCTATCCTCCTCACCAGGCGCACCCGGGCTCGTTCGGCCCAGGGCCGGGCAGTAGTGCCAGCGGCCGGCCACCGGGCGGCCCCAGGTATGCCGCGCCGGGCGGACCAGAGCCCTACGGATCCCCGCCGCCCCCGCCCAGGCCCGCACCCGGGACACGTGCACCCGGAGCCGCTAGCCCGCAGAATCCGGGTGCCCAGCCGGGTCCCGGTGCCCAGCCGGGTCCCGGTGGGCCGCTTGGTCCGGGTGTCCCGCCAGCTCCGGGCGGTCCGTCAGGCCCCGGCGCCCCGCGATTTCCTGGTGCTCCGGGAGGGCATAGCTCCTTCGACGGCGGATACGCTCCGGTGATCCGCGCGACGGACTACCCGGCCGCGCCGCCGGGCCGGGGCCGGCCCGGCAGTCCCGAATATCCGGGCGGTCCGCCCGGCCGAGCCGATGCCGCACCGCCACCCAGGCCCGCGCCGCCGGCGAGCCCGCCTCCGGCCGACCCGGACGTGTACGTCTACCGGGACACCAGCGAACCCGACTCGGCGTCAGCAACGCCGGATCCAGCCGAGTCCGATGCCGCCTACTGGTACGACCTCCTGGCCGAAGAGCCTGCCCCGCTCCACGAGCCGGCCCGCGGCCCGTTCGAGCCGCTGCTGTCGTCCGGCGGCCCGCCGCCCGGCACGGCGGAACCGCCTGCCGCCGGCCCGGCGCCATCCGCGGCGGATGCCATCCGCGAGGAGGGCGCCGACGATACCGAGCACACGCGGGCGCGCAAGCTCGAGCAGATCAAGGACCTGTACCTGACCGCGCAAGCGATCGGCGAGCACAACGTCGACAAGCATTTCGATCAGCTGCTGGCCCAGCAACGCGAGCTGATCAGCGACTACTTCAGGCAGTCCACGGCGGCCAAACCGGGCGAGCCGGTCACGTCAGAGACTGCAGCGCCAGAGCCCGGGACACCCGGGCCGGCCGTGGCCAGTCCCCGTGACGGCCTGGACGACGAATCCGGCGCCGGGCTGCTCGGCCCCCGTGATCCCGGCACGCCCCGCGGGCAGGGCTCCGGGACGCCGGAGGACGCGGCCTGCGCAGCCGAGCCGCCTCGCGGCTGGTAATCGCGGGCGCGAAAGGTCCACGGTTAGCCACCGCAGCTGAAACTGGCGCCATTTACCGCAAACTGTCCATGATCATGGACATGGCCTTGGGATCTCTAAGCCAGCGGTCCGAGCGCCTCGGCCAGCGGCTTGAGGGAATCGGGCTTCGGGTGGAGCGGCAAGCCCACGATGATCAGGTCCGCGCCGGCGTCGCGGTAGGCGGCGGCCGCCGCCAGCACGGGTTCCAGGTCGCCATCGGAGTCGATGCGCACGTTGACCGAGCAGGTGATCTCCTGGACGTCGCGGCCAATGTCGGCGCAGTGCCCGGCTAGCACCTCCCTGAGCTCCGCCCAGTCCTCCGGGTTCTCGGCGATGGCATTCCACTGCTGGGCCCAGCGGGCCACGGTGCGCAGCGTCCGCTTCTTGCCGCGTCCGCCGATGGTCACCGGGGGGTGCGGCTGCTGCACCGGCTTCGGCTCGCACCTGGCCTCGGTCAGCCGGACGTAGTGGCCCTCGAACGTGGTGGTGGTCTGGCTCAGCAGCCTGATGATGGCCTCAACCCCTTCGTCGAACCGGTCGAACCGCTCGCGCAGCGGCGGCAGTTCGATTCCGTAGGCGTCGCATTCCATCTGGTTCCAGCCGGCCCCGAGGCCCAGTTCCAGCCGTCCGCCGGAGATGATGTCGACCGTGGCCGCCATGTTGGCCAGCACCGCGGGATGACGGTAGACCATGCCGGTGACCTGGCAGCCGAGCCGGATCCGCCGGGTGGCCTGTGCCATCGCGGCCAGCATCGTCCAGGCCTCGAAGTTCGGGCCGGTCAGGTCGCCGGTCAGCGGGTAGAAGTGATCCCAGTTCCAGGCCGACTCGAACAGCGGGATCTCGTCTGCCGCGATCCAGGCGTCACGGATCTCTTCCCAGGCCTGGTGCTCGGGCCGTGTCTTGATCGCGAAGCGCATGACGCTGGCGTCCTCTCCGGGCGGGACATGCGGGCTGGATACCTCGGCTACAGGGTCATCCTAATGAACCAGGAGGTCGCCTCCGATCGGGGATAGAGGTGAGCGGTCCTGTGGCCCAGTGGCGCGCGATCTCGGTCGCCAAGACGGACGCGGCAGCCGGCCCGGGTCAGTACTAGTCTCGTGTACGGTCGCGCTGGTTTACTCGCGGGTAACATCAACCTTGTAAAGTAGCTTGATATCGAGATACTGTAGGTTGGAGTCGGACAGGGGGAACCGGGTAGCAGAATCCGCGTGCAGCCGGGACGAGCGAGGAGGCTCAGGAACGATGACGGCGAACAGCTTCGGCAGCCGGGCGGCCCTTCAGGCCGCGGGCCAGCGGTACGAGATCTACCGGCTCGACGCGCTGGACGGATCGGCGAGCCTCCCGTTCAGCCTGAAGATCCTGCTGGAGAACCTGCTCCGCAACGAGGACGGCGTGAACATCACCGCCGAGCAGGTCACGGCGGTGGCCCAGTGGGATCCGCAGCACGAGCCGGACACCGAGATCCAGTTCACCCCGGCCCGGGTTATCCTGCAGGACCTGACCGGCGTGCCGGCCGTGGTCGACCTGGCCGCCATGCGCGAGGCCATGCAGGCCCTGGACGGCGACCCGACGAAGATCAACCCGCTCTGCCCGGCCGAACTGGTCATCGACCATTCCGTGGTGGCCGACGTGTTCGGCAGTCCGGATGCGTTCACCAGGAACGTCGAGATCGAGTTCCAGCGCAACCACGAGCGGTTCCAGTTCCTGCGCTGGGGTCAGGAAGCATTCAGCCAGTTCAAGGTGGTGCCGCCCGGCACCGGCATCGTGCACCAGGTGAACATCGAGTACCTGGCCCGGGTGGTCATGAACCGGGACGGCGTCGCCTACCCCGACACCTGCGTGGGCACCGACTCGCACACCACCATGCAGAACGGGCTGGGCGTGCTCGGCTGGGGCGTCGGCGGCATCGAGGCAGAGGCCGCCATGCTCGGCCAGCCCATCTCCATGCTCATCCCCAAGGTGCTCGGGTTCCGCCTGTCCGGTGAGCTGCCCAGCGGCGCCACCGCCACCGACCTGGTGCTCACCATCACCGAACTGCTCCGCAAGCACGGCGTGGTGGGCAAGTTCGTCGAGTTCCACGGCGAAGGCGTGGCCGCGGTCCCGGTGGCTAACCGGGCCACGATCGGCAACATGTCCCCGGAGTTCGGCTCCACCTGCGCCATCTTCCCGATCGATCAGCACACCCTGGACTACCTCAAGCTCACCGGCCGCCCGGCCGAGCAGGTCGCCCTGGTCGAGGCCTACGCCAAGGAGCAGGGCCTGTGGCATGACCCGGACCGCGAGGCGCGGTACTCCGAGGAGCTCAGCCTGGACCTGTCGACCGTGGTCCCGTCGATCGCCGGCCCGAAGCGCCCGCAGGACCGGATCGCCCTGGCCGACGCCAAGACGGCCTTCCGCGACGCCCTGCCCGACTACGTGGCCGAGGCCAGCCTGGACAACGGCCTGGCCGGGACGTTCCCGGCCTCCGACCCGGTGGCAGCCGGGGACGGCAGCCGAGCTTCGCACCCGGTAGGCGTCACCCTGGACGACGGGACGCGCACCGAGGTCGACCACGGGTCGGTGGTGATCGCCGCGATCACCTCCTGCACGAACACCTCCAATCCGTCGGTCATGGTCGGTGCCGCGCTGCTGGCCAAGAACGCGGTCGACCGGGGGCTGAGCCGCAAGCCCTGGGTGAAGACCTCGCTGGCGCCCGGCTCCAAGGTGGTCATGGACTACTACGAGCGCGCCGGCCTGCTGCCGTACCTGGACAAGCTCGGCTTCAACCTGGTCGGCTACGGCTGCACCACCTGCATCGGCAACTCCGGCCCGCTGCCGCAGGCCATCAGCGACGCGGTCAACGACAATGACCTGGCCGTGACGGCCGTGCTGTCCGGGAACCGCAACTTCGAGGGCCGGATCAACCCGGACGTGAAGATGAACTACCTGGCCTCGCCGCCGCTGGTGGTCGCCTACGCGCTGGCCGGGACGATGGACATCGACCTGGCCCGCGAGCCGCTCGGCTCCGACGCCGAAGGCAAGCCGGTCTACCTGGCCGACATCTGGCCCTCGCCCGAGGAGGTCGCCGACGTGGTGCAGCACGCGGTGGCCCAGGAGATGTTCACCCGCGACTACGCCGACGTGTTCAAGGGCGACGACAACTGGCGCGGCCTGGACATTCCGGCCGGCGACACCTTCGCCTGGGCCGGCGAGTCGACCTACGTCCGGCGGCCGCCGTACTTCGACGGCATGCCGGTCGCGCCCGAGCCGGTGACCGACATCACCGGGGCCCGGGTGCTGGCCAAGCTGGGTGACTCGGTGACCACCGACCACATCTCGCCGGCCGGCGCGATCAAGACCGACAGCCCCGCGGGCAGGTACCTGACCGAGCACGGCGTCGAGCGGAAGGACTTCAACTCCTACGGCTCCCGGCGCGGCAACCACGAGGTCATGATCCGCGGCACGTTCGCCAACATCAGGCTGCGCAACCAGCTCGCACCCGGGACCGAGGGCGGCGTCACCGTCTTCGACGGCGAGCAGATGTCGATCTACGACGCGTCCCGCCGCTACATCGAGGCGGGCACCCCGCTGCTCGTGCTCGGCGGCAAGGAGTACGGTTCCGGCTCCTCCCGCGACTGGGCCGCCAAGGGCACGCTGCTGCTGGGCGTGCGCGCCGTCCTCGTCGAGTCCTTCGAGCGCATCCACCGCTCCAACCTGATCGGCATGGGCGTGCTGCCGCTGCAGTTCCGCCCGGGGGAGTCGGCCGCCACGCTGGGCCTGACCGGCGAAGAGACCTTCGACATCCGCGGCATCGAGGAGATCAATTCAGGCACCATCCCGAACGAGGTCGTGGTGACGGCCGACGGCAGGGAATTCCGGGCCGTCGTGCGGATCGACACCCCGGGCGAGGCGGAGTACTACCGGCACGGCGGCATCATGCAGTACGTGCTCCGCTCCCTGCGCGCGGCCGGGTAAGCGGTCAGCGCAGCGTCTTCTGAAGCAGCGCCTTCTGGAACACGATCGAGCGCCGCTGGTAGCCCGCGTGCCGTTCGTAGAACGGCACCGATACTGCGCTGCCGACATAGGTATCGAGCCGGGCGGCCTGGGCGCCGCGTGCGCGTCCCCATGACTCGGCCGCCTCGAGCAGCGCGGTCCCGATGCCCTGACGCCATAGCGACTGGTCGACAACCAGCGCGTTGACCAGGAGCCGGGTCCAGCTGTGCTCTCGGACCAGCTGGTGGGCGGCGCCGGCGGCCGGGTGCTGGATCTGGGCGGTCAGCCAGCCGGCCACGGCGCCGGCGGAATCCGCGACCAGCTGCAAGGCGTCCTCGTCGGCGGCCTGGGCGGCCGCGGCGATGCTGTCCTCGAACGACTCCGCCAGGCCGTCGGCGGCCGGGACCTGGAAATGCACGGGATCCAGGCCGGCGTAATACGCTCCGGCGCTCAGCCAGACCCGGGCCATGCCCGCACCGTCGCCGGGTCTCGCCGCCCGGATCTCTACCGACATGGGCCTATTCTGCTGCCGAACGGTCCCGCATTGATCTATTCCGGTAAGGAAACACGCCGGGGCGGGGTGCTAGGTGGGGCCGGCCTTCGCCGCCGGCGCATATAAGCCGCCATGGGCGGTAGCCTCGATCCGGTCATGCCCGCCCCAGACTCCGTCATCGTCGCCAGGCTCCGCGCCGCGGGCTGCGTCTTCGCCGAGGACGAAGCCCGGCTGCTCATGGCGACGGCCCGCACCCCCGACGACTTGGCGGCCATGCTGGACCGCCGCGTCGCCGGCCTGCCCCTGGAGCAGGTCCTGGGCTGGGCCGAGTTCTGCGGGCTGCGGATAGCCGTGGACCCCGGCGTCTTCGTGCCCCGCCGCCGCACCGAATTCCTCGTCGAGCAGGCCCGTACCCTCCTCCTGCCGCAGTCGATCATCGTCGACCTGTGCTGCGGGGCGGGCGCGATCGGGGCCGCGCTAGCCGCCGGCCTGGATCAGGCTGAGCTGCACGCCGCGGACATCGACCCGGCCGCGGTGCGCTGCGCCCGGCGGAACGTGGCCGACTACGGCGGCCACGTCTACCAAGGTGATCTCTACGACCCGCTGCCCGCTGGCCTGCGGGGCCGGGTTGCCGTCGTAGTAGCCAACGTGCCCTACGTGCCGACCGGCGAGATCAGGTTCCTGCCCCCCGAAGCCCGGGCGCACGAGCCGCTGGTGGCGCTCGACGGCGGGCCGGACGGCCTGGAGGTGCTCCGGCGGGTCGCTGCCGGAGCACCCGAGTGGCTGGCGCCGGGCGGCCATCTGCTGATCGAGGCCAGCGAGCGGCAGGCACCGCAGGCCGTGGCGGCCTTCGCCGCCAGCGGCCTGGTCCCGCGGATGTCGGTGTCCGCCGACCTGGACGCCACCGTCGTGGTCGGCCGGTTCCCGGCCGAGCAGGGGCCTGCGGGCCCGCCGGCCTCAGAAGCCAGGGAAGATTGCCCGTAGCTCGTCGAGGTCGACGCCCTTGGCCTCGACCGACGGGGTGTGCGCGGGGTCGAGGCGCCCGTAGAGCAGGCGAAGCAGCGCCTCGGCCGGCAGCCGCAGTTCAGGGAGGATGTCGTCGCTGTCCGATTCAGTCAAGGTAACCGCCGGGCCCGTTTCCAGGATGAAGCTCCGCTCGGGATCGGTGGTGACCACCCGCACCCGCCGCTGCTGGCTGTCCGGCTTGGCCGACCTGCCCACGAACTGGCCCAGCATGTCGATCAGGAGGGTTACCGCATCCGGCTCGATGGTCGCGGCCGGATCGAGCGCGACCGCGACGTCCCAGGTGTGCACGGCGTGCTCGCTCAGGCGCATCCGGGCCAGCCCGGTGACATCCAGGTCCATGCCGAACATCTGCAGGCGCAGCCGCGCCCGCTGCTCGTCGTCGAGCGACTCGAACTGCTCGAGCGTGGCCTGGTCCGCGCGCAGCGCGTCCGACGCCTGGGCCTGCGGGCTCTTGGCGTTCCAGACCTCCCAGATGGGCACGAACTCCTCGCGCCCGGGCGGATCCTGCCCGGTGAGGCCGGCCGCCAGGAACAAGCCGAAGATCTCCGCCTGGGAACCGAGATGGGACAGCACCTGGGCGATCGACCACTCGCTCGCGTAAGAGAGCTGCTCAAGCTGCGCCGCATCCAGGGGCCCGGCCACATCCTGAAGCCGCTCGTGAGAGTGCCGGAGGGCGCCGATCCACGGGACCGGGCTGGTTTCCATGGTGCTTCTCCGTTTCGGGATCGAGGGGCGCGGCAGGCAAGATCGTAGCAGCTTCCGGAGGCTACCCTCCATATAGTCTAAAATGAGCGGATGAACGAGTGCCGGCGGCTGCGGGCCGATGCTGCGCGCAACCGGGCGGCGATCGTCGAGGTGGCCAGGGAGGTATTCGCCGAGCAGGGCCTGGAGGCGCCGCTCGAGGCGATCGCCGCCCGGGCCGGCGTCGGCATCGCCACGCTCTACCGGCGCTTTCCCAGCCGCGAGAAGCTGGTCGCTGCCGCGCTCGTCGGGCAGGTCGGCGCCTACGCCGAGGCCGCCGAGCGGGCGCTGGCCGCTGCCGATGCGTGGGTCGGCTTCGCCGGGTTCGTGGAGCAGATCTGCGAGCTGCAAGCCGGCGACCGGGGCCTGTCCGACCTGCTGTCCATGACGCTCTCGGCCGACGAGCATATCGAGCAGCTCAGGCGCAGCGCCAACGACCTGATCATCCGGGTGATCGACCGCGCCAAGGCTCAAGGCACCCTGCGCCGGGACTTCGTCGGCGAGGATCTCGTGCTGCTGCTGATCGCGACCGCCGCGGTCATGGACGTCACTCGTCACGACGCGCCCGAAACCTGGCGGCGGTCCGTGGCCCTATCCCTCGACGCCTTCAGGAACCAGGACTCGCGGCTGCCTGAGCCGCCGACTACCGCCCAGATGACCCGGGCCATGCTCCGGCTTGCTCGTGCCCGCGGCTGCGCTGAGCGCATTGATCCTGGGTCGGCAGCACGAAAATAACCAGCGATCAGAGGGAGGACTTCATGCGCAACATGGCTCTGCTCGGCACCCGGCTCGTGCTCGGCGGGTACCTGGCCGTGCACGGCGCCCAGAAGCTGTTCGGCGCGTTCGGCGGCTCCGGCCTCGAGCGGACCGCGGCCGGCTTCCACCGCATGGGCTTGCGGCCAGGCAAGCACATGGCCACCGCGGCGGGTGTCACGGAACTGGCCGGGGGCGTGCTCACCGCGGCGGGAATCGCCGACCCGGCCGGGCCGCTGGCCATCATGGGAGCAATGAGCGTCGCGGCCACCACCCACCGCGCGAAGGGACCGCTGAGCTCCAAGGGCGGGTTCGAGCTGCCGCTGACCAACCTGGCGGCAGCTGCCACGCTGGCCGCGGTGGGACCCGGTAAGTTCCGCCTCGGTCCCGCGTTGCCCCGGCCGGTCGCCGCGGCGGCCGGCGCGGGCGGTGCCCTGCTGGCCGCCGGCCTGGTGGCCAGGATGCTGACGGCCAGGCCCGAGGCGGCCGGGGTTCCGTCAGACGCGGATAGCCGACCCGAAACCGCAGCTCAGCCCGGCAGCGAGACGCCTTCGACCCGATAGGACACGATCCCCTGCGACCGGCTGAATGCGCGGGGTAGTGTTTGCACCGGTTTCGGTCTATGGGAGGGGAATCGCGATGACCGAAGGCACCACTCCCGCCAGCCCGGCGAGCGGCGGCCTGGCCTCGGTGAATAGCGTGGTCGTCCTCATGCTGGAGAACCGCTCGTTCGACCACATGCTCGGGTTCCTGTATCCCGGCAACGTAACGCCGTCAGGCCAGCCGTTCGAGGGCCTGACCGGGACCGAGTCGAATCCCGGCTCGAACGGCCAGCCGGTCGCCGTGTTCCGGATCGAGCCGACCACGCCCAGCGCCTACTACATGCCGGGCGCCGACCCGGGCGAAGGCTACATGGCCACCAACGACCAGCTGTACGGCAGCACCAAGGGCCCGTCGTCGTCCGGGCAGGCGGCACCTGGCCAGGGCTTCATTTCGGACTTCTCCTACACCCTCGGCTGGCAGGCCAAGGAGCCCTCAAGTTACCCCATCGTCTCCGGTACGGTCGAAGGCGACATCATGGGCTGCTTCACGCCCGAAGCGCTGCCGGTACTGTCCGCCCTGGCCCGGGGATACGCCGTCTGTGATCAGTGGTTCTCGTCGGTGCCGACCGAGACGCTGCCGAACCGCGCCTTCGTCTGCGCGGCGACCAGCCAGGGGCACATGGACGATAAGACGCGCACGTTCAGCTCGCCGACCATCTTCGGCCTGCTCGACGCGGCCGGCCTGGGCTGGGCGGTATACGGCTACGACGACGAGCCCCTGACCAAGTTGAGCTTCACCCAGATCAGCACGGCGGCAGCCAGCCACTTTGGCAAGTTCACCGATTTCCAGGCCGCAGCGGCGGCCGGCACCCTCCCGCCGTTCACCTTCCTCGAGCCCGACTGGAGTTCGACGGGCAACAGCCAGCACCCCAACTACGACGTCGCCCTGGGCGAACAGCTCATCCACGATGTGTACGAGGCCCTGCGGGCCGGGCCGGGCTGGCCGGGCACGCTGCTGGTCATCACCTACGACGAGCATGGCGGCTGCTACGACCACGTGCCGCCGCCCTGGGGCGCCACCCCGCCCGACAACGACACGGGGGAGTTCAGCTTCGGTTTCGACCGGTTCGGGGTCCGGGTCCCGACCGTGCTGGTCTGCCCGCTGATCGCGCCGGGCACGGTGTACCGGGCGCCGGCCGGCGGGACGCCGCTTGATCATACTTCGATCCTGCGGACGGTCGAGCAGCGCTGGAACCTGCCCGCGCTGACCGCACGGGACGCGGCGGCGCCCGCGTTCGGCGACGTGCTCACGCTCGCCGCCCCGCGCACCGACGACGTCCTGGCCAGCGTCACCGTGCCGGTGGCCTCGGGCCCGGGCCCGGCGGCCGGTACCGTCTCGCATCTCGAAGCGGTCAAGGCGGACCTGGTCGCGCGCCGGTATCCAGCCGGCGTCCCGGCCGCGAATCCGGCCGGGCCGCCGCCGCATCTCCCCTCGTAACGCCGTCGCCGCCTACACTGCCTACAGACAAGGCAGCTCTCCTTCTGGTCGACGGGGGACCAGCTGACGCGGTATACCAACGACGCAGGCCGCCCGGCGGCGGGTCGCTCCGTGCCCTCGCTGGCCGCGGGCGCGTCGACGGCTGTCTGCGGGCCCGTAGAGCCGGTCCGGCCCTGGCTTGACCGCCGTCACATCATGGGCACCTACGCCGTGTTCCTGGCCTACGCGGTCCTGTTCGCCGTGTTCTCCGCGGGCGAGGATCAGGTGTGGGCCATCTGGGCCTCGTGCGGCTACGCCGTGGCCCTGGTCATCTTGTGGCGCTGGTCGGCCACGACCGCCGTCCTGATCTCGGTAGCGCTGGCCGTGCTCGCCCCGCTGCTCTGGCTCTCGGTCGCCTACCCGCTCGAGGACGGGATGAAGGTCATCGACCGGTCGGCGGCGCTGCTGCTGCACCACGGCACGCCCTACGTTAGTTCCGCGCAGGTCACGGGCTGGCTGTCCTATAACCCCTACCTGCCGGTCATGACCCTGGCCGGCCTGCTGAGCGCGGCCGGGGTGGGCGGCCTGGCCGGCAACTCCGGGGTCTGGCTGGCCGTCGGCACGGTGGTGCCGCTCGCGGCGGCCTTCTGGATCGCCATGCCCGCTCCGGCGGAGCACGACGGCGGCCGGCGGGACAGCCCTCAGGCCTGGCTCAGGTCCCACCACGATGCGCTGCTGGCTACGGCTATCGCCGTAGCCTCGCCGGTGATCGGCCTCAACCTGGCCGTGATCACCACCGATCCGCCGGTTCTGGCCTTCATGCTGCTATCGCTGGCCCTGGCCATTCCGAGAGCCGCCCCGGCGCCAGGAGCCGCTACGCCCGGGGGCAGCACCGTTCGGGCCGTCAGCTCGGGCCTAGCCCTCGGCGTCGCCTGCGACCTGAAATCCACCGCCTGGCTCGCCATCCCGGTCCTGGCCGTCATGTTCGCCTCCCGCGACGGCACGCGGGCCGCCTGGCGTTTCCTGGCCGGCCTGGTCATCTCCGCCGTCGTGCTCATCGCGGCCCTGGCGCCGGCCGTGCTGTACCGGCCCAGCGCCGCCGTGGCGCTGGTGCAGAACAGCGTGCTGTTCCCCCTCGGCCTGACGCATTACAAGACGCCAGCCGAGAGCCTGCTGCCCGGGCACCTGCTCACCGACCTGGGCACGGCCGGGCACGTCCTCTCGGTCGGGCTGCTGCTCGCGGCCGGTCTCGGCGTAGCGATCTCGCTGGTGATCCGGCCGCCGCGGGACATACCCGCGGCGGCCCGGCGGCTGGCCATCGGGCTGGCCCTGATGTTCCTGCTCGGCCCCAATGTCCGCTTCGGTTACTTCATCTACCCGCTCGGGCTGCTCGGCTGGCTGGCCCTGAACCGGGTGACCGATGCGGGTCCGCAAGGCTCAGTGGAGCGTCTCGCCGGCGACGGATAGCTGGTCGGGAACCGGCGGAAAAGGAGAGCCAGCATGCGCGTCATCGAGGTCCGGCACCGCGGCGGTCCTGAGGTGCTCAACGTGGCGGAGCGTGCGGCGCCGGAACCGGGCCCGGGTCAGGTGGTGGTGCAGATCGCTGCGGCTGGGGTCAATTTCATGGACATCTACCAGCGGGAAGGCGTCGGCGGATACGCCGCTCAGGTGCCTTTCGTGCCCGGCGCTGAGGGCGCCGGGACGATCACCGCCGTCGGGGCGGGTGTGACCGGCCTGGCCGTGGGTAACCAGGTGGCCTGGGCCGGGCCGGGCAGCAGCTATGCCGAGCAGGCGGCGCTGCCTGCCGACCGCGTGGTCCCGGTGCCGTCCGGGATAACCGCGCAGGTCGCTGCGGCGGTGATTCTGCAGGGCATGACCGCACATTACCTAGCCACCAGCACGTACCCGGTCCGCGAAGGCGACGTCACGGTGGTGCACGCGGCGGCAGGCGGAGTCGGGCTGCTGCTGACCCAGATGGTCAAGCGCCGGGGCGGCATCGTGATCGCCACGACCTCCGGCGGCGAGAAGGACGATCTCGCGCGAGGGGCCGGGGCGGACCACGTCGTCGGCTATGACCGGTTCCGGGATGTCACTGCGCAGGTCACGGAAGGCGTCGGCGCGCATGTGGTGTACGACGGGGTCGGTAGGGCTACCTTCGACGACAGCCTGGCGGCGCTGCGCCCGCGCGGCATGATCGTGGTCTATGGCGCCGCCAGCGGGCAGGTGCCGCCGTTCGACATCCAGCGGCTGAACAGCGGCGGTTCATTGTTCGCCACCCGGCCCACCCTGGCGCACTACATCGCCGACCCTGAGGAACTGCGGTGGCGGGCGGGCGAGGTGTTCGGCTGGATCACCCGGGGCGAACTCTACGTGCGGATCGGCGGCAGCTACCGGCTGGCCCACGCCGCCCGGGCCCATGAAGACCTGGCCGGCCGCCGCACCACGGGCAAGCTCCTGCTCATCCCGTAACCTGGCGGCCCGGACCACGGTTTGTCCCCGTTAGCCGGCTACCCGCACCACGGTTCGTCCCCGTTAGCCGGCTACCCGCACCACCGCCGTTCGTTCGGCTAAGGATTATTTTCTCTCGCAGATACCTTTAGCTTGCTGATGTCAGAAAACCGGGCCGCCGGCCGACGCCGGTCCTGCCAGACCACGCTGCTCATCGTGGCCGTGGCGGCCGCTGGGCTGAACCTGCGCACCGCCATTACCAGCCTTCCGCCGCTGTTCCCCGTCCTGGGCACCCGGCTGCATCTGTCCTCGGCCGCCTTGTCGCTGCTGGCCACCACACCGGTGATCTGCTTCGGCGTGGTCTCGGCCTTCGCTCCCCGGCTGAATCGGCGCTGGGGAGAGGAACGGGTCCTGCTTGTCGCCCTGATCATGCTGACCGCGGGCCTGTTGCTGCGCGGGGTCGCGCCGTCGACCCTACTGTTCCCGGGCACGGCGCTGGCCGCGAGCGCGATCGCCATTCTCAATGTGCTGCTGTCCAGCATGGTCAAGCGACGCTGGCCGGAGCGGGCCGGCTTCCTGATCGGCATCTACCTGACCGCGCTGTCCGTGGGCGCGATCGTCTCCTCGCTGCTCGCAGTGCCGCTGTACCAGGCGTCGGGCGGCTCGATCCCGCTCTCGCTCGGCCTGTGGGCCGGCCCGGCCGCGGTCGCCGTGCTGCTGTGGCTGCCGCAGCTCAGGTACCAGTCGGCTGGCCGCACGCAGCCGACCGGCGGTTCCCCAGCTGATCGTGTGCCGCCGGCGGATCTCGCCTCGACTCCGCGCAAGCTGTACCGGTACGCGCTCACCTGGCAGGTCACGGCGTTCATGGGCCTGCAGAGCCTGCTCTACTACGCGGCGCTGTCCTGGCTTCCGACCATCTTCCAGGATCGCGGTGCCTCGCCGGTCGAGGGTGGCAACCTGCTAGCCCTGATGGGCGTGGGTAACCTGGCCACCTCGCTGATCGTGCCCGTGCTGGCCCACCGCTCGCCGGGCCAGCACGCGCTGGTCATCCCGAGCCTGATCGGCACCGCGCTCGGCCTGGCCGGATGTCTGTGGGTACCGCTGGGCCTGGCCCCGCTGTCGGTCCTGGTGCTCGGAGTCAGCCAGGGGGCCTGCCTCGGCCTGGCCATCTTCTTCATGGTGGCGCGGGCCCCGGATCCTGCGGCGGCGGCCTCGCTGTCGGCCTTCGCCCAGTCGGTCGGCTACCTGGTCGCCTGTGCCGGGCCGCTCGAGCTCGGGCTGCTGCACACGGCCACCGGCAGCTGGGACATCCCGATGATCCTGCTGCTCATCCTGGCCGTCTGCGAGCTTGTCGTCGGGGTCCTCGCCGCGCGGCCGCTGGTCTTGCCGGCCCCTGCGGGCCGGGCCGCACCAGCCGACGCCACGGCCCCGAGCAGCTAGCCGAGTCCGACGCGCGTGTCGGTTACCGGGCGCACGCGACGAGCTATCTGCGGATCGTGGCCGTAGACTCGGCTCGTTCGCGTTCCCGCCAGGCCCGCACAGCACACTAGGAGCGCCCGTGACCCTGCTGGAGTGCATCAACGGTCCTGAGGACCTGAAGGAGCTGAGCCAGGATCAGCTCACCCGCCTGGCCGGGGAGATCCGCGATCTGCTCATCGAGACCACGACGAGGACCGGCGGCCATCTCGGGCCGAACCTGGGCGTGGTCGAGCTAACCATCGCGATCCACCGCGTCTTCGACTCGCCCAAGGACCGGATCGTCTTCGATACCGGCCACCAGTCGTACGTGCACAAGCTGCTCACCGGCCGCGCCGCGCGGTTCGGCACGCTGAAGCAGTACGGCGGCCTGACCGGCTACCCGTGCCAGGCGGAGTCCGTGCACGACCTGGTGGAGAACTCACACGCCTCGACCAGCCTGTCCTACGCCGATGGCCTGGCCAAGGCGTACAAGCTGCGGGGCGAGCCGGACCGGACCGTGGTGGCGATCATCGGCGACGGTGCGCTGACCGGCGGCATGGCCTGGGAAGCGCTGAACAACATCGCCGCGGCCAAGGACTCCCGGCTGGTCATGATCGTCAACGACAACGGCTGGTCCTACCAGCCGACCATCGGCGGCCTGGCCGAGCACCTGGCCGCGATCCGGGTCAACCCGCGCTACGAGCACGTGCTCGACTACATCAAGACCACCGTTTCCCGGGCCCCGCTGGTCGGCGCGCCGCTGTACGGCACGCTGCATGGCATCAAGAAGGGCATCAAGGACGTCCTGCAGCCGCAGGTGATGTTCGAGGATCTGGGCATCAAGTACGTCGGGCCGATCGACGGGCACGACGAGCGCATGGTGGAAGCCGCGCTACGGCGCGCCAGGGACTTCGGCGGCCCGGTGCTCCTGCACGTGATCACTAAGAAGGGCCTGGGCTACCAGGAAGCCGAGCAGAACACGGACGACCGGCTGCACCAGGTACCCGCCGCCGGTGCGCTGCCCGGCACCTGGAGCCGGGTATTCGGCGATGAGATGGTGGCGATCGGCGCGCGCCGTCCCGATGTCGTCGCCATCACCGCGGCCATGCTGAACCCGACCGGCCTGACCCAGTTCGCCGCGGCCTTCCCGAGCCGGGTCTACGACGTGGGGATCGCCGAGCAGCACGCGATAACCAGCGCCGCGGGCCTGGCCATGGGCGGCCTGCACCCGGTCGTGGCCATCTACTCGACGTTCATCAACCGCGCCTTCGACCAGACCCTGATGGACGTGGCCCTGCACAAGCTCCCCGTGACCATCGTGCTGGACCGGGCCGGCGTGACCGGGCCCGACGGCGCCAGCCATCATGGCATGTGGGACGGATCGATCATGCAGCTCGTCCCGGGCATGAAGATCGCCGCGCCGCGGGACGCCAAGCGCGTGGCCGAGCTGCTGAACGAGGCGGTCGAGGTGTCCGACGGGCCGACCGTGGTCAGGTTCCCGAAGGGCAACGTGGGCGGGGAAGTCGAAGCTGTCGCCAAGCTCGGCGGCATGGACGTCCTGCGGACGCCGGGAGCGGGGCTCGGCGCGGACGTCCTGCTCGCCGGCGCGGGTCCGATGGCGCTGATGGGCCTGGAGGTCGCGGACCGGCTCGCCGGTCACGGGATCGGCGTCACCGTGGTCGACCCGCGCTGGACCAAACCGATCGACGAGGCGCTGGTGGATGCCGCGTGCCAGCACCGCCTGGTCGTCGCTGTCGAAGACAACGGACGGGTCGGCGGGTTCGGCGACGCGGTGTCCAGGCTGCTGCGTGACCATGACGTGGACGTGCCGGTCAAGACGTTCGGGCTGCCGCAGGAGTTCCTCTGCCACGGAAAGCGCGAGCAAGTACTCGACGAGGTGGGCCTGACGCCGCAGCACCTGGCCAGGCAGATCACCGAGGCGGTGGCGCGGCGCTCGTCCGCCGACGCCCGCGAGACGACACCCGAGGCGTCCGCACCGGAACGGCGGCCAGTCGAGTAGCGTAAAGACTCATGCTGAACGTAGCTGTGGTCGGTTCCGGTCCGGCCGGCTTGTATGCCGCCGAGGCGCTGGTCAAGCAGGCCGCGGCCCTTCCGTTGCCGGTCCCGCTGCGAGTGGACGTGATCGACCGGCTGCCCACTCCGTACGGCCTGGTCCGCTACGGGGTCGCCCCTGACCACAAGTCGATCAAGTCGATCGCGCAGTACCTGCGTAAGGTGCTGGAAAGCCCGGATGTCCGCTTCGTCGGCGGAGTGCACCTAGGCGAGGACGTCACCCGGGACGACCTGGTGGCCGCCTACGACGCGGTCGTCTACGCGACCGGGGCGATGCGGGACC
This sequence comes from uncultured Actinomycetes bacterium, assembly GCA_963767565.1. Classification (GTDB taxonomy): domain Bacteria; phylum Actinomycetota; class Actinomycetes; order Streptosporangiales; family Streptosporangiaceae; genus Palsa-504. The sequence continues at coordinate 230,753 of CAVYEG010000006.1, forward strand.
GGCGGCTCGGCATTCCAGGCGAGGACCTGCCAGGCAGCTACGCGGCTACCGACTTCGTGAACTGGTACTGCGGTCATCCCGACGTGGATTCCGGCGCGTTCACCCTGGACGCCGAGTCGGTCGCGGTCATCGGCGTGGGCAACGTCGCGGTCGACGTGGCCCGGATCCTGGCCCGGGACCCGGCCGAACTGCACGGGACCGATGTGCCCCAGCCTGTCCTCGAAGCCCTGCAGGCGAGCAAGGTCCGCGAGGTCCACATGATCGGCCGCCGCGGTCCCGCCTACGCCAAGTTCACCACCAAGGAACTGCGTGAACTGGGCGAACTGCCCGGCGTCGAGCTCGTGGTACACGCCGACGAGGCCGACTTGAACACGTTCGACTCCTCCGGCGGGGGCGCCGCGCTCACCGAGTCCGACCGCCGCGTCCGCGGCAACATGGTGGCCATCGCCAAGTGGGCCCAGGGCGACGGCGCCCCGGCCTCCTCCACCGGGCACGCCCGGCGGCTGATCGTCAGGTTCTGGCTGCGACCGACCGAGATCGGTGGCACCGACCGGGTGAGCGGCCTGACCCTGGAGCGGACCGCCATCGACGCCAGCGGGGCGTTCGGCGGGACCGGCCAGTTCGAGACGCTGGATGCGCAGATGGTGCTGCGCTCGGTGGGTTACCAGAGCGTGCCGCTGCCCGGCGTGCCGTTCGACCCGCGGGCCTCGGTCGTGCCGAACGCCGCCGGCCGCGTCCTGGGCCCCGACGGCGTGCCGCTGCCGGGGGAGTACGTGGCCGGCTGGCTCAAGCGCGGTCCGACCGGCGTCATCGGCACCAACAAGTCCGACGCCGCCGAGACCGTCCGGTGCCTGCTTGAGGACCTAGCCGGCGGTCCCGGTGCGGGCGAGGTCGCACTGCCCCGGGCCGGCCTGCTCAAGTTCCCCGACGCGCAGGCTCAGGCCGGCGCCAATGCGGACGCAGGCGCGGCCGCGGCCGAGTGGCCGCTGGCGGCCGTCCTGTCCGGGCGCGGCGTCATGCCCGTCTCCTACGCCGAGTGGCTGCGCATCGAGACCGCCGAATCCGACCTGGCCAAGGCCCTCGGCCGCGGCGAGCGCGTCAAGCTCCATAACCGCGACGCCATCTGGTCCGCCTGCCGCCCCCCGCTCGACTAACCCGCTCCCGTCACTAACCATCCACGTCATGAAAATGCGCATTCCAGGGCCGTCTGCAGCGCGATAAAACTGTCAAATTCTGATGCGGAAGTTGCAAAAGGCAAGAGGACTCCTGGGGCCGAGGGTTCTTACCGGCCCGGAAATGTCACTGCCCGGCCGCATCATGAGCGCAGAAGGCGGGACGGCCATAGTGCGCTAAATGAGGAGAGCGGGATGGTTGACCACAATGGCGTCCTGGTGATGCAGCGGCTGCTGCTGGCAGGGGCGCTCGGGCTGAGCATGGCGCAGAAGGCGGCGGCGATTCTCGAAGGCGAGCCGGCTGGCATCCCGTTGCCGCCGGCCCCGGAAGGGCTGGCCCTCCAGAATTCCCAGCTGCGCGAGGGCGCCGTGCTGCGGGCGGTCCTGGATGCCGCGAACGAGTGCCTGGGGCACTTCGACGACCGCCCGGCGTCCGAGCGGTGGTGCGACGCGCTGCTCCACCTGCTCGACCTGGCCGCGTTCGCCACCGACCTCGGCGTAGCAAACGGCCAGAGGGCCGGCACCGGCGCGGCAAGCGGCCAGGCGGCCGACGGCCCAGCAAGCGGCCAGAGGGCCGGCACCGGCGCGGGCTTAGTTAGCGGAGGTCGGCGCCGATTTAGGCGGGCGCCAGCGCCGTGGCGGCTATGGCGGTAACCGCCATGCCGGCCGCTACCACGGTCATGGCCGCGATCGGCGAGACCGCCTGGAGCAGGAATCCGGCCAGGAGCGAACCGAGCGGGATCACGCCCCAGCCGAGCTGCAGAGCCAGGCTGCTGGTCCGGCCGAGCAGCTCGTTCGGGGTGATCAGCATCCGGTAGGTCTGCACCGAGACGTTCCAGGTCGGACCCACGAAGCCGAACGCCGCCACGATCGGGCACAGCCACAGCGGCACTCGCACCAGCACGATCAGCGCGAGCAACGCCGTCCAGATCCACATGCAGCCGGTGATGGCCAGGCTGGCCGGGATCCGGGCTGCCAGCCGGGGCGCGACGAGCGCGCCGGCCAGGCCACCCGCGCCGGTGCAGCCCACGATGAGGCCCACCTGCGCCGCCGAGGCCCCGCAAAGCCGACGCCGAGGCCGACGCCGACGCCGAAGCCGAGGCCGACGCCGAGGCGGCCGGCGGCAACTGCATGGGGGCCTTGATGAACGGCAGCGTGACCAGGGAGGCAAGGTATGACACCGCGTCCGCCGCGAACGGAGCCGCCCGCGACAGCCCGAACAGCCAGCCGCCGAGCGCCGGCCCGGCCAGCTGCGCGGCGTTCTGCCTGGCCTCGTTCTGCCCGATGGCCACCGACCGCTGCGAGGGGTGGACGAGCATCGGCAGCGCGCCGCGCTGGGCCAGGCCGAAGAACACCGACGCAGTGCCCTCGACGAACCCGGCCACCAGTACCTGGACGTAGCTGATATGCGCCGCCCAGCCGGCCACCGCGATGCTGCCCACCGCGGCCAGCCGGAGCGCGTCGCAGGCGATCATGATCCGCTTGCGGTCGCGCCGGTCGGCCAGGCCGCCTGCGAGCAGCGGGAACAGCAGGTAGCCCAGCATGGCCGCGAACCCGGCGATGCCCGCCTTGGCCGGCGAGCCGGTCATGGCCAGCACCAGCAGCGGGTAGGCGATCTTCGAGGTCTGCGAGCCGAGCACGGAGATGGCCTGCCCGCCCCACAGCAGCTGGAAGTCCCGGTTGCGCCGCAGCGGCACCGCCGGGCCAGGACCGCCAGGGACCGGCACGTCCGCGGCGACACCCATGCGGGCCACGATACGTGCGGTCGCGGCCGATCGCGATCGCACCTAAGCAATTGCGCGAAAAGCAATTGCCGCCGGAATTCGGCCCGAACCGAAACTAAAACCTGCTCTACAGGATTGGCGCGGAGCCGAGTTGGGGATCGTCAAAGCAACGCCAGATGGGGACCGCGATGACGAGGTACGGCCATATTGCCTGGCGGGTGGCCGCGGTGGTGGCCTTTGCCGGTACTGCCGCGCTCGCCGTCACGCTTACCCGCGTTCCGGCACGCTCCGACAACGCGAACCTATCCGCCAGCCTGTCCCGGAACCCCTGCGTCACCTCGGGCCTGTACGCCTGGCTGGGCCTCGGCGCCACGGGGTCAGCGCAGCCGACCGACAACGGAAACCGCATCCCGGCAGGCGGCATCACGTACACGCTGGAATTCACCAACGTCTCCTCCCGCGCCTGCAGCCTGTACGGCTATCCCGAAGTATCCGCCTACGCCGGCACCTCGGCCGTGGGAACCCAGATCGGCAGCGCCGCGGTCCGCGACACCTCGGTCCGGCCGCAGACGGTGACCCTCGAGCCCGGAGCGACCGCCCACGCGGTGCTCCGGGTCGGCACCGGCCAGTTCCAGACCACCGCGTGCGACCAGGTGACGGCGCCCGAGTTGCGGGTCATGCTGCCGGGCCAGGGCATGCGGGCCCAGCCCGCGTACGTGCCGATCCACGTGCCGGCCTGCGCCAAGATGGGCCCGGAATTCCTGACCGTGCAGGCCATCCGGCCGTATCCCGGCATTCCGGGTGTCACGCCGCCCTGAGGGGCACTCCCGGACTGCGCGCGCCCAGACTGCGGGCTGTCACAATGGTCCGGAGTAAAGGTCTTCGCGACCTGGCGCGTTTCCTGTCGAGCGCTATACGGGGACAATGGAGGTCATGGGTGCCAGCCAGATGAGCGTTTCACCGTTTGAAGGCCCGTACGACGGGGACCGCGAGGCGCCGTCGGAAGGCCCGCAGGTCAGGCCCAAGGGGTCCAAGGGGTCCAAGGGGTCCAAGGGATCCAAAGGGCCCAAGGGATCTGAGCTACCCGATGAGCGGTACCTGGACCGCGAGGAGAGCTGGCTGCGGTTCAACGAGCGGGTGCTCGAGCTGGCCGAGGACGAGTCCGTCCCGCTGCTGGAACGAGTCAGGTTCCTGGCCATCTTCGCCACCAACCTGGACGAGTTCTTCATGGTCCGGGTGGCCGGGCTGGTCCGGCGCATGGTGGCCGGCTTCCCCACCGAGGGCGCCGGCGTCCGGCTGCCCCGCCAGGTGCTGGAGAACACCCTGGAACTGGCGGGCGAGCTGACCGTGCGGCACGCCCGGGCGTTCAGCGAGCGGGTCAACCCCGAACTGGCCGAGCACGGGATCGAGATCCTGCGCTGGAAGGAACTGGCCTCAACCGAACGAGACGCCCTCACCACGCTGTTCCGCGAGCGCATCTACCCGGTCCTGACTCCGCTGGTGGTGGACCCGGCTCATCCGTTCCCGTTCATCTCCGGCCTGTCCCTCAACCTGGCCGTGATGATCGCCGACCCCAGGACCGACGCCACCGTCTTCGCCCGGGTCAAGGTGCCGCCGCTGCTGCCCAGGTTCCTCGCGGTGGCACAGAACCGGTACGTCCCGATCGAGGACGTCATCGCCGCGCACATGGCCGAACTGTTCGGCGGGGCCGAGGTCATCGAGCAGCACGCGTTCCGGGTCACCCGCATCCGGGACCTCGAGGTGGACGAGGACATCACCGAGAGCCTGCTGCAGGCCATGGAGCGAGAACTGGTCCGGCGCCGGTTCGAGCCCGCGGTCCGGCTCGAGGTCGAGGACACCATGTCAGCCGACGTGCTCGACCGGCTGGTCACCGAGCTCGACATCGACGCCCGCGCGGTGTACCGGGTGCCGGGCCCGCTCGACCTGAGCGGGCTGACTACCATCGCCGACCTGAACATCGGCGAGCTGCGCTATCCGGCGTTCGTCCCGTCCTCCCGGGCGATACCGCAGGACAGCAGCATCTTCACTGCCATCTCCGAACGCGACATCCTGGTCCAGCACCCCTACGACTCGTTCGCCGCGTCGGTCGAGCGGTTCATCGAGGAGGCCGCCGAGGACTCGGGCGTGCTGGCCATCAAGCAGACGCTGTACCGGACCAGCGGCAAGTCGCCGATCGTGGAAGCGCTCATCGACGCGGCCGAGGCGGGCAAACAGGTCGTGGTGGTGGTGGAGATCAAGGCCAGGTTCGACGAGCGGGCCAACATCGCCTGGGCGCGGAAGCTGGAAGAGGCGGGCTGCCACGTCGTCTACGGGTTCGTCGGCCTGAAGACGCACTGCAAGATGGCCCTGGTCGTGCGGCAGGAATCCGACGGCACGCTGCGCCGCTACTGCCACCTCGGCACCGGCAACTACCACCCGACCACCGCGCGGGTCTATGAGGACTTCGGCCTGTTCACCGCCGATCCCGCCGTCGGCGAGGACGTCACCGCGCTGTTCAACCACCTCACCGGGTACAGCCTCACCGGCTCCTACCGCCGGCTCCTGGTGGCGCCGGAAGAACTGCGTAACGGCATCGTCAGCCGGATCGAGGAGCAGGTGGAGCGGCAGCAGGCCGGCCAGCCCGCCAGGATCGTGTTCAAGTCCAACGCGCTGGTCGACGAGGTAGTGATCGACGCCCTGTACCGCGCCTCGCAGGCGGGCGTCCCGGTCGACCTGTGGATCCGCGGCATCTGCGCGCTGCGGCCCGGCATCGAAGGCCTGTCCGAGAACATCAGGGTCCGCAGCGTGCTCGGCCGGTTCCTCGAGCATTCCCGCATCTACGCCTTCGGCACCGGAGAGGACACCCGCAGCCAGGTCTGGATCGGCAGCGCCGACATGATGCACAGGAACCTGGATCGCCGGGTGGAGCTGCTGGTGCTGGTGACCGATCCCGGCCACCAGCGGCGGCTGTACGAAATGCTCGACCTGGGGATGGAGGACGCCACCTCGTGCTGGTGGCTCAACCCGGACGGCTACTGGACCCGGCACAGCCGGGATGAGGCGGGCCGCCCGCTGCGGGAGATCCAGCTGGCCCTGGTGCGGGAACGGCAGGTTCGTTCGGCCGATGAAGCGGGTTTACGAGACGGCCGGTAGGCTCGCGGCGGTGAGGACAGCCGCCCCGTCCGCCGTGAGCGCGGTGATCCAGTCGGCCGGGGCCGTGCTCTGGCGGCCAGCGGCCGGCGAGCCCGGCGGGAGCGACGTGCTGCTGGTGCACCGGCCCAAGTACGACGACTGGTCCCTGCCGAAGGGCAAGCGCGAGCCGGGCGAGCATGTGCTGCTGACCGCGGTCCGGGAGGTCTTCGAGGAGACCAGCGTGCGCCCGGTGCTCGGCCCCCAACTGCGCACGGCGCGGTACCCGGTCGCGGGCAGGCCCAAGCAGGTGGAGTACTGGTCAGCGTGCAGCCCCGGGAACTCAGCCGCCGCCGGCCACGAGATCGACGCGGTGTCCTGGCTGCCGCTGCCGCAGGCCCGCCAGCGGCTCAGTTACGCTCACGACGCGGACGTGATCGCCAGCTTGACGCCGCGCCGCACGGTGCCGCTGATCGTGGTCAGGCACGCCTCGGCCGGCCAGAAGGCCGACTGGGACGGCGATGACCGGCTGCGGCCGCTGGACGCCGGGGGAGAGGCCGACGCGCTGCTGCTGGCCGACCTGCTCTGCTGCTTCGCCCCCGCCGCCCGGGTGATCAGTTCGCCCGCGCTTCGCTGCACCGAGACCATGCGGCCTTATGCGGCCATATCCGGCGGGTCCGTCGAGGCTGAGGCCGCCTTGGCGGTGCCCGGCCGTGGCCTTGTTTCTTCTGTGGGCCGAACGGTCCAGGATGAGGCATTCCAGAACCTGTTCCGTGGCCTGGTGGCGGACGCACGGCCCGCGGTCGTGTGCCTGCACCGGGAGAACCTGCCCCGGGCGCTCGAGGCGGCCTGCGCCGCGCTCGGCGTGCCCCGGCCCGCGATCGAACCAGACCCGGCACTGCCCAAGGGCGGTTTCTGGGTGGTGCACGCAGCAGCGGGGGAGCTGGCCGCGCTGGAGCGCTACGAGCTCTGAGGCTTCCCGGGCCCGGTCCCTGACCCTGGCCCGGGACCGGGACCGCTCCGGCTGCTCTCCTTGACCTCAGGGACCTCGCCGGTCTCCTGCCTCCCGGTGATCTCGGGACTTTCTGCGCTCTCTAGAATGCCTGCGGTCTCTAGGACCTCAGCAACATCTTGCTCCCCTTCGGCCTCCGCGTCATCAGGAGCCTCTGAGGCCGCTTCAGATGCGGGTGCCTCCTGAGGTTCACGAGGCTGGCGGCGGCGGCGGATCAGCCGCCAGGTCACGTAGGCGATGATGAGCACGGCGAGGGCGGCTACGACGTAAAGCGCGACCCGGTTGAAGACGGAGTAGATCGTGTTGATGTGATCGCCCGCGATGTACCCGATGCTCACCCAGGTGCCGACCCAGGCGCAGGCCCCGATCGCGTTGTAGATGGTGAAGGTGAGCCAGCGCATCTGCGTGATGCCGGCGATGATGCCGTTAGCTTCGCGCAGCCCCACGATGAACCGGGCGATGATCACGACCACGCCGCCGTAGCGGTCGACGGTCGACTGGGCACGGTCCAGATGGTGTCCCTTGAGGAAGACGTACTTCCCGTAGCGCAGGATCAGCTCGCGGCCGGCGAACCTGCCGATCAGGTAGCCGATCTCCGCGCCGACAAAAGACGCGATGAGCGAGACGATGCCGACCACCACGATGTTCAGCCCCGCCCGGCCGGTAGCGGCGAAGATCGCGCCGACGATCATGGCGAACTCACCCGGGACCACCGGCACGCCGATGTTCTCCAGCAGCAGGAGCAGGGCGATGGCCCAGTAGCCGTAGTGATCGAGCGGGCTGGCCAGGTTGTTCAGGAAGCCGGGCAGCGGGACATGCGCGACGACCTGGTGCAGGTTCCCGGTAGCGAGAATGCCCATGCTCAGTCGTCTCCTGCCTGCTGCGGCTCAACCTCCCCCGAGTTCAGCGCCAGGGCCAGCGGCCCGGCGATGAGGGCGACCTGCCAGGGTCTGGCCCCGTACCCGGCAAGGGCCAGGGTAACCGTTTCAGGATCGCATGGCTGCGGAGGGTCCCAGCTGATCCGGCGCACCGCGTCCGGGGCCAGCAGGTTTTCCACCGGAAGCCGGTTGGCTTCGGCGATGGCCGTGATCGCCGCGCGCGCCGCCGCCAGCCGGGCCGCGGCGGCCGGATCGCGCTCGGCCCAGCGGTGCGCGGGTGGCGGGCCCGTCGGGACCGGCCCGCCGGTAGTGTCAGGCAGCTCGCTGTCGGCGCTGGATCGCGCCCGGCCCACCGCCGCCAGCCACTCCCGCTCGTGCCGCCGGGCCTGGCGCCCGGAAAAGCCGCTGATCTTGAACAGCTGCGCGCCGCTGGACGGAAGCGCCCGGGCCGCCTCGATGATCGCCGTGTCGGGCAGGACGCGCCGCGGCGACAGGTCTGCAACCTGCGCGATCGCGTCCCGGGCGATCCACAGCTCGCGGACCACGGCCAGCCCGCGGCGGGAATGCACCCGGTGGATCCCCGAGGTACGGCGCCACGGGTCGGACCGGGGCAGGGCCGGCTTGGCCGCCAGCACTGCCGCGAACTCCTGCGTCGCCCACTCGGTCTTGCCCTGCTCCGCCAGTTCGACGGCGAGCGCGTCCCGCAACTCGATCAGCACCTCGACATCGAGTGCCGCGTACCGCAGCATCTCCTCCCGCAGCGGTCGGACCGACCAGTCGGCGGCCGAGTGACCCTTCTCCAGGTGGAACCCGAGCACCTCCTCGACCAGCGTGCCGAGCGCCACCCGCGGGTAGCCGAGCAGCCGCCCGGCCAGTTCGGTGTCGAACAGCTGCCGTGGCCGGAAACCCACTTCGGCCAGGCAGGGCAGGTCCTGTGACGCCGCGTGCAGGATGGCCTCCGCGTCCTGCAGAGCCGCGCCCACTCCGGAAAGCTCCGGGCAGGCGATGGGGTCGATGAGCACCGTGCCCGCCCCGGCGCGCCGGAGCTGGACCAGGTAAGCCCGCTGGCCGTAGCGGTACCCGGAGGCTCGTTCGGCGTCTACGGCGACGGATCCCTGCCCGCGGGCCAGCCTGTCGGTGACCTCGGCCAGGGCGGCCTCGGTCGCGACGACGGTGGGCAGACCGTCACGGGGCTCGAGCAACGGGACGGGCCTGCCCGGCCCGTCAATCTCACTATCTGCGCTCACCCTCGCCCCGGCGGCCGCAGCGCCCGTGTTCCCGGGGGTTCCAGCCCGGCCGCGGCGGCCAGGCAGTCGCACCAGGCCGAGATGTGTGCCGACAGGTCCAGGCTCTCCAGGTCGCCGCCGACCGGGGTCTTGGCCCCGGCGCGGACCTTACCTCCCTTGCGGCCCTTGCCGCTCGCGGGCGCGGCGGGAGACCAGGAGGCGCGCAGCTCGAATCCGGTGAGCGGGATCTCGTCCCGCTTGGCCCCGAAGCCTTCCGTGATCACCCTGGTCACCGTGCCGCTCGGGACCGCGTAACCCGGTACGTGCGCGTCCAGCGCCTCCGACAGCCAGCTCCAGCCCACCTCGCCGAGCAGCGGATCGGCCGCGATTTCCGGCTCCACCTCAGCCCGGATATAGGCCACCAGGCGGAATACCCCGTCCCAGCCTTCCTGGCCGTCCGGGTCGTAGAGCAGCACCAGCCGGCCCCAGGCCACGTCCGCGCCGTCACGCTGGACGGTGGCGGCGATGGCCGTGGCGAACGGGGCGAGCCGTTTGGGCGCGGGAACGTCCTCGAAGAGCAGGTCGCGCTCGCCCTGAGCGGCACGGCCTGCCACGAAAGCGGCCATGGCCACCGCGAATGTCGCCTCGGCGGGGGTCACCGCGCCCTCGGTGGACATGCTCCCGCCATCCCCGCTCCCGGCCGGCGCGCGCTTGGACCCCGCGGCTACGGCCTGGGGCCGGGGCACCGTGCTTGATGACACCGTGCTTGGTGACGCCGTGCTTGATGTCACCGTGCTTGATGACGCCGTGCTTGATGTCACCGTGCTTGCTGGTCTGGCCGGGCCCGATCGCGTCGTGCGCCGGTTCCCCGGCTCGTCGGCTGGCCTCATGACTCGAGCGTAACTGTCACTCATCCGCTTCTCACACGACGCCGCGTAGATTCATGCCGAAACACCATGTTTCATGCGAGTTTGACCGGTTCGGCTTCAGGCCTGGAACCAGTGACAACGAGTTGGTCAGGTAACGCGGCTCGGGACGTGCTACCGCTGGTGACATGCTCCCGCACGGGAAGGCCGATGAACAGAGCGTCGCCGCAGGCCGGGCAACCCCACTCCGGGCACTCGCCGTCCGGGACATCCGGGCAGCTGGCCGGGTCCGCGTGCAACTGCTCGAAGGCCCGCTCGTCGCTGCATCCGGTGCAGTACCTGATCAGATGCGTCATCCTGGCGGCCTCCTCGTCGCGATGCAACACGGACTTGCTGGGAATGATTGGGTTGCTGCCGATAGTCGCACGGTCATGTGCTGATTCGTGGGATCTCAGGCGGCGTGTCTGGCCGCGACGACCTTGCGCTCATGTGAGACGATCCCAGACGTGACCCAGCGCCAGACGCAGTGCCCTCCCCTGCTGGCACCTTTTCTGCAGGCCTGCCGGAGAGAGCCAGTGCCGTACACGCCGGTGTGGTACATGCGGCAGGCGGGGCGCTCGTTGCCCGAGTACCGCCAGTTGCGTGAGGGTATTTCGATGCTGGACTCGTGTACCCGCCCGGATCTGATCACGGAGATCACCCTGCAGCCGCTGCGGCGCTATGACGTGGACGCGGCCATCCTGTTCAGCGACATCGTGGTGCCGCTGCGCGCGGTCGGCATCGACGTGGACATCAAGGCGGGCATCGGCCCGGTGGTGGAGACGCCGGTCCGTACCATAGCGGATCTGGGTCGGCTGCGCGCGCTCGACCCCGGCGACGTGCCCTACGTCACCGAAGCGGTCCAGACGATCATCACCGAACTCGACGACCGCCCGCTCATCGGCTTCGCGGGCGGGCCGTTCACGCTGGCGTCCTACCTGGTCGAAGGGGGGCCGTCCAAGAATCACGACAAGACCAAGGCGCTGATGTACGGCAACCCCGAGCTGTGGCACGCGCTGCTCGGCCGGCTGGCCGACATCGCGATCTCGTTCCTGCAGATCCAGGTCGCGGCGGGCGCCGCCGCCATCCAGCTTTTCGACTCATGGGTCGGCGCGGTCGGGCCCGACGACTACCGGCACGCGATCCTGCCGCACACCAGCCGGATCTTCGCGGCGCTGGGGTCCACGGGCGTGCCGCGCATCCACTTCGGGGTCGGCACCGGCGAGCTGCTCGGGCTGATGGGCGAGGCCGGCGCCGACGTGGTCGGGGTCGACTGGCGCATCCCGCTCGACGAGGCCGTCCGCCGGGTGGAGCCGGGCAAGGCGCTGCAGGGCAACCTGGATCCGGCCGTGCTGCTCGCCCCCTGGGAGGTCGTCGAGGAGCGGACTAAGGACGTCATCGAGCGCGGGCGCACAGCCGAGGGCCACGTGTTCAACCTGGGGCACGGGGTGCTGCCGGAAACCGATCCCGACGTGCTGACCCGGCTCACCGACCTGGTGCACACGGAGTCCATCCAGCCGCAGACGTAACCGGCGGGCGGGGACCTGGGTTACCGCTTCCAGTGCTCCACGAAGCCCAGGTACCGCTCGGCGACCTGGTCACGGACCCGGCTGGCCGCGGCTTCGCTCCGGTCGGACGCCTCGTACTCCCGCACGGCGTCCTCCCAGATGCTGCGGCCGATCGCGAATCCGACGAACTCGTCGACCTGGCTGGCTACCTCGAGCCAGTGGTCGAGCCGTTCCGCGGGTGCATCCCGGCCCAGCACGATCAGGTCGGCGGTACGGCCGCCCGCCTTGGCCTGCTCGGCCACCTGCCGTGCCGCCTCGACGGTCTCCAGACCCTCGACCTTCCACAGCGCGGGCTCGACGCCATGCGCCTGGTTGCTGGCGATCACCGCGGCGACCAGGCCGGGACGGATGTCGCGGTCGTAGGCGGCCGCGTCGTGGCCGGCCTGGCTGAGCTGTGCATCGGTAGCCGGGACGAGCAACTCGTAGAGCAGCGGCACCCCGGCCTCGCCCAGCCCGGCGCTGACCTGCGCCAGGCGGCTGAATTGCGCCTCCCGGTCGGCCGCGTCGAAGGCGGGATTGTCGCGGACCAGCACCTTGGCGTAATCGGGCCTGACCGTCTCAACGTGCTCCAGCCACTGATCGCCCCACTCCAGGGTGAACCAGTCGTGGCCGCTGGACTCGACGGGCACGGCCAGCACCAGCGGCTGGCCGCTGTGCTGGACCGCGTGTATGACATCCTGCCCGTACCGCTCGTCGACCAGCACCCCGATGCGGCCGTACGTCACCGAGAGCAGCGCCACCTGCAGGCCCTCGAAGATCAGGAGCTTGGCGGATTCCATCGCCGTGACCTGGGCGGGATCCGGATCGTCGTTTTTGACCTCGAACAAGGTCTTGCCGAACGAGGCACGGTGATCCATGGCCAAGATGAACAACGGATCGTCGTGCCGCGGCTGCCATCCCGAGTTACCTGTCATGTTCAGGACGCTACCCGGCCGCGAATTCTCCGGCGCGTCCGGCCGCTAGTTCTCCGGCGCCGCCCGCCGGCCCTCAAGCTTGCGGCGCAGCGCCCAGCGCCTGGCCCGGGAGATACCGAAGCCGGCCAGGGCCGCGACGGCCGCGAACGGCGCGATCGCGCCGAGGAAGGCAAGTGTCCAGGACACCGCGATCCGCAGTGCGCGCCAGCCAGCGCCGAGGCCGCCGGCCAGGGTGGGCGACTTGGTCCGGTGCACCGCCGGCGCCCCCTTCGGGCCGAGGATGGTCAGCGACACGGTGGCGTAGCTGGTCTGATGGCTGAGGGCTCGCTGCTGGGCTTGCATGGCCTCAAGGGCGCCTTCCTCGGTGTTGATCTGGTTCTGCACGCTGAGCAGGTCACCGACCGAGCCCGCGTGCGACAGCAGCGCCCTGAGCTGGGTGATCGCCGCCTGGTACGAGGCCACCTGGCTGTTGACGTCGGCCACCTGCTCGGTGACGTCCTGGGCCTGCTCCTGCAGCGACAGCTGGGTGCCCAGGCGGCCCGCCAGCAAGCCGAGCGTGGCCGGGTAGGACGCCACCGGGATCTTCAGCTGAATGCTGGCCGTGGCCTGGGACAGGTGGTCGGGATCGGCCGTGCTGGTCTCGCCGGAGACGTAGCCGCTCGCGCCCTCGGCGATCTGCGCCGCCTGGGTGACCGCGGAGCTGACGTTGGCCGCCCGGACGGTCAGCTGCGCCGTGTAGACGATGTCGCCGGCGGGCGCCAGCCGGGCCGTGGTGCCGGTGCCGCCCGCACTCGTGGCGCCGCTGGGCAGCCCGGCCGCGCTGGCCGCAGGCACGGGCATGGCGGCGGCTCCGGCCGTGCCGTTCGCCGACGTGCCCGACGCGGTCGAACTGCCCGCGCTGCTGGCCGAGCATCCGGCCAGGAACGAGCCCCCGCCGAGCATGACGACGCCGATGGCCAGGCCAGCGACGCCGAATGACGCCCGCTTGGTCCGGGCGGACCGGCGGTTCAAACCCCGTGTGTTCAGCATGCCGTTGTGACGGCGGCCGGGATGGCGCGGTTCCGCGCCCCTGGTCACGATCGCGCACCGGCCCGGCCGCGCCGAGGTTACGAGCTGGCTGAGGCCTCGGGGTACGTGGCATCGGGCGCCCTCTGCCAGGCTTAGAGGCATGGACCCAACGAGTGGGCGGCCGCACGTGGTGATCGTGGGCGGTGGCATCGCCGGGCTGGCGGCGGCGTTCTTCCTCAGGGACGAGGCGGTCCGGGTGACCCTGCTCGAGGGATCGCCGCGGCTGGGCGGGAAGCTGTCGGTGTCCGAGATCGCCGGCGTCCCCGTCGACGAGGGCGCAGAGGCGCTGCTGGTCACGCGGCCGGAAGGGACCGGGCTTATCGCCGAGGCCGGCCTGGCCGGCGACCGCGTGGCGCCGGGCCCGACGTCGTCCGCGATCTGGACGCTCGGCGCGCTGCGGCCGCTGCCCAGGCGGCAGTTCATGGGCGTGCCTTCGGACCTGGCCGAACTGGCCCGATCCGGTGTACTGACCGAAGGCGGCCTGGCCAGGGCCGGCCAGGATCTTGAGCTGCCGCCGACCGGCCGGGACGGCGATGTGCCGGTGGCGGGCTACGTCGGAGCCAGGTTCGGCGCCGAGGTCGTCGACCGGCTGGTCGACCCGCTGCTCGGCGGGGTCTACGCCGGCCGTTCCGCCGAGTTGTCGTTCGATGCGACGATGCCCGCGCTCGCCGCTGCGTCGCGGCGGTACCGCTCGCTCGCCGAGGCGGCCGGCTCGCTCCTGCCCGCACCGCCGCCGGCGCCGTCTCCGGCGTCGGTCCCGGTCTCGGTCGGCGGCCAGCCCAGGGTGCCTGCCGCCGGCACCCGGTCGGGCGGAGCGGTGTTCACCGCGCTCGCCGGGGGCCTGGGCCTGCTGCCCGCCTTCCTGGCCAAGGCGTCGGGCGCGGAGATCAGGACCAGCGCGATGGCCCGCGAGCTGGTGGCGCTACCAGGACCCAGACCGCGCTGGCGGCTCACCGCCGGATCGGCCGCGGCCGCCGAGCAGGTCGAGGCCGACGCGGTGATCCTGGCCGTCCCGGCCCGCCCGGCCGGCCGGCTGCTGGCCGGGGTACCGGGCGCGGCGGCGGCCGTCACAGGGTTCGCCGAGATCAGCTACGCGAGCATGGCCATCATCACGCTGGCTTATCCGCGCTCCTCGTTTCCCGGGCCCGGCCTGGCCGCCCTGGGCTGGAGCGGGTACCTGGTCCCCGCGGTCGACGGGCGCGCGGTGAAGGCGGTCACCTTCTCCACCGTCAAGTGGCCGCACCTGGCCAGCGCGCCGGCCGGCACCGAGCCGCTGGAGATCGTGCGCTGCTCGGTGGGCCGCATCGGCGAGGAAGCCCTGCTGCAGCGGGACGACGGTGAACTGGCCGCGCTGGCCGCCGCCGAACTCGCCGAGGCGACCGGGGTCCGCGGCGCGGCCATGGCCAGCCGGCTGACCCGCTGGGGCGGCGCGCTGCCCCAGTACACGGTGGGGCACCTCGACCGGGTGGCGAGGATCCGGGCCGCGGTCGCCTCCCAGCCGGGTCTGGCGGTGTGCGGCGCGGCCTACGACGGGGTCGGCATCCCGGCCTGCGTCGCGACCGCCCGGGCCGCGGTCAGCCAGGTGCTGGCGTTCCTCGGCTCGACCCCCTCGGCGTGACCGGCGTAAGCGGTCGTGGCCGACAATGGGGGAATGGCTGACGAACAAGTGACGAACGAGCCGGGCGGCACGGCCGCCGAGGCGGCCGAGGAAGGCCGCAAGCCGAAGGCACGTGAGCTCAACGACTTGATCAGGTACACGATGTGGTCGGTGTTCCGGGTGGCCGACCGTCCCGGGCTGGAGACCGGCGGCCTTGGCAATGCCGCGGCCGAAGCTGCCGACGTGCTGGACCAGGCCGCGGGCAAGGGCGTCGTGACCCGCGGCTGCTACGACCTGCAGGGCCTGCGGGCCGACGCGGACTTCATGTTCTGGTGGATCGCGCCGACCTCGGATGACCTGCAGGACCTGTACACCCGCTTCCGCCGGACCCGGCTCGGGCGCTGCAGCGAGCCGGTCTGGTCGGTGATGGCGCTGCACCGCCCGGCCGAGTTCAACAAGAGCCACATCCCGGCCTTCCTGGCCGAGGAGGAGCCGCGCGCGTACGTGAGCGTCTACCCGTTCGTCCGCTCCTACCAGTGGTACCTGCTCGATCCCGCCGAGCGCCGCAGGCTGCTGGCCGAGCACGGGATGATGGCCCGCGAGTACCCCGACGTCCGGGCCAACACGGTGGCCTGCTTCTCGCTCAACGACTACGAGTGGATCCTGGCCTTCGAGGCCGATGAGCTGCACCGGATCGTGGACCTCATGCGGCACCTGCGCGGCGCCGAGGCCCGGCTGCACACCCGGGTGGAGATCCCGTTCTACACCGGCCGCCGCAAGCCGGTCCGCGCGCTCGTCGCCGACCTGGCCTGACCGGAGAGGCCCGGCCGTGGGGTACCGGATCCGGATGGCGGCCGAGGTAGCCGATTGGCTGGCTGGGCTGAAAGACAGCGATCCAGCCACCGCTGAACTCGTCGACCAGGCGCTGGCTGCCCTGCGGGACCGGGGAGCCAGCCTCGGCCCTCCGCTCGTCATCGCGGTGCCGCCCGACGAGCCGGTCCGCCCCGGCCCCGAGCAAGCCCAGCGGCGGCTGCTGGCGGCGCTGACCCGGCTGCGCCGCGCTGTGGCCCAGGTCGCGACCGCCCGCAAGCGGCTCGACCTGCAGGTCCAGCAGCTCGAGCTGCAGGCCGGGAAGTATGAAGGGCAGCGCACCCGCGCCCGCCAGATGGGCCGGGAAGACCTCGCCGAGGAGCTACGGAAACGGCTGGCGGCCATCGCCGGCCAGCTGCCCGAGCTGCGGGACCAGAAGGTCCGCTTCCAGGCTGAGGAAGGGCACCTGACCATCGCGAGCCAGCGGTTGCAGCACAAGATCGATGACGTCAGGACCAGATGGAACACCACCCAGGCGGCTGACTTGGTGACCGAGGCGTCCGCCGAAGCCGATCAGGCCGAAGCCGCGGCGAGGAACGTCCTGGCCTCAGTCGGGGGCTCATGGCAGGCCGAGCCGGTCAGCCAGCCGGGCACCACTCGGCCCGGTGCACCGGCCCCGCTGCGGCTCAGCCAGCTACGGCCGGGCGCACCGGGCCGGTCCAGCGTCTGCATCCTGTTCGCGGTGGAGCCGGCCGCGCCCTCCGCAACCGGGTCAGAATCCCCGGCTACCGCGGTGCTGCTGGCCGCGGGAACCGAACGCGACTGGCTGGACGCCTGGTCCGCCGACGCGATCCGGCGCAGCCGGGCCCGCTATGAGCGCGATCAGGGCCATCCGGGTTAACGTCGATGCGTGGCTGATGATCTGCGGGTGAACGGCTGGCTGCTCATACCAGCCGCCGAGCTGCACGAGCGCTTCTCCCGGTCCTCGGGGCCCGGCGGCCAGTCGGTCAACACCACCGACAGCCGCGTCGAGCTGTCCTTCGACGTGGCGGGTTCCGCCGCTCTGCCCGAATGGGCCAGGGACAGGATCACCGAACGGCTCGCCGGGCGGCTGGCCGGCGGCGTCCTGACCGTGATCGCGTCCGAGCAGCGCAGCCAGCTCGCGAACCGCCAGGCCGCCCGGGCCCGGCTGGCCGCCTTGCTCAGGGACGCCACCGCGCCGCCGCAGCGCCCGCGCGTCCCGACCAGGCCCGGCCGGGCCGCGAACGAGCGGCGGCTGGAGGCCAAACGCAGCCGGGCCGCGATCAAGCGGGCCCGCCGCTCCGACAGCTGGCGGTCTGAGTAGCGGCGGGCCCGGTGCGGTACGTCCTCGGACCTACCGGCCGTCGGCCAGCGTCGACGCGAGAATCGGCTCCCGCGCTTCGGCTCCGGCCACCTGCTCCTCCCGCGGGCGGCGCGGCAGCGCCCAGGCCAAGGGGAACAGCACGGCCGCGACGCCCAGCTCGATCAGCGCGCCGTGACCGCGCCGGTGCTGGCGGCGGCTCCAGGCGCCCAGCAGCCCAGCCGCCAGCACGCTGGCCGTCATCATCAGGTAGGTCCAGGCCGGCCAGCCCGCCTGGCGGCATGACCCGCCCCGATTCCAGCGAACGCTTTGCCTTCGGCAGCGTGCCGGGGTCCGGTAGCGTAACCGGGTGGCATCAACCGACAAGATCGAGGCGTACCTGGCCGAGCCGCGCAACGTCGTCGTGGCCGGGATCCGGCGCGACGGGCGGCCGCACCTGAGCCCCAACTGGTTCTACTGGGACGGCCAGCGCTTCTACGTCTCGACCACCAGGGACCGGGTGAAGTACGCGATCTTCCGCCGTGACCCGCGGGCCCAGCTGCTGGTGGACGATCCCACCGGCTTCCGGGCCGTGCTGGTCTCAGCCACCGCCGAGGTGCGTGAGGACATCGCCGCCGAACTGCCCCGCTTCCGCGCCATCAGGGAGAAGCACGGCATGAAGGTGCTTGACGATGAGGAGCACCTGCGGTCCCTCACCGCGGAGGGCCGCGTCCTGCTGGCCTTCACGCCCGACGGGCCGCCAGCCAGCTGGACCTGCTGGGGCCTGGACTAAAGGCTGGACTAAAGGCTCGCCGTCACAGCTCTGGCACGTTGACGACGATCGCTTCCTGCGTGGACCTGGCGATCACCACCACCGCTGCGGTGTCCGGGGACGGGTTCTCCTCCCGGTGCGGCACGTGCGGCGGGACCCACACGTAGTCGCCAGCCGAGGCTTCCAGCCGGACCAGCGAGCCGCTCTCCGGATCCCGGAACACGAAGACCGGGTGCCCGGACACGACGTAGATGCCGGTCTCGGACTCGCCGTGATGGTGGTCGCCCGACGTGGCCCCGGGCAGCACCACGGTCCGCCCCATCCACAGGCCCTGCGCGCCGACCAGGTCGCCCGAGATGGCCGCGGTCCGGACCATCCCGCTAGTCTGGGCGGTACCCGAGGAAAGCGCGTCCGCCCGGATCAGCCGCAGGGCCGCGCTCACGACGCCTTGGGCTCCAGGTTCAGCGAGACCGAGTTAATGCACCACCGCTGGTCGGTGGGCACGTCGTAGCCCTCGCCGGTGAACACGTGGCCCAGGTGCGAATCGCACTGGGCGCAGCGCACCTCGGTACGCGTGGTCCCCAGCGAGCGGTCCTCGATCAGCACCACGGCGTCGTCCTCGGTCGGCTGGTAGAACGACGGCCAGCCGCAGTGCGACTCGAACTTGGCGTCCGAGCGGAACAGCTCGGCCCCGCACGCCCGGCAGCGGTAGACACCCTCGGTCTTGGTGTCGGTGTACTCGCCGGTGAACGGCGCCTCGGTGCCCGCCTGCCGCAAGACGGCATACTCCTGCGGCGACAGCTTTTCCCGCCACTCGGCGTCGGTTCGCTCAACCTTGTCCATAGCCAGGAGCTTAACGAATCGGAATTGTCGTGGCCCGATGGGATACTCATGCACATGGTCCTACGGATCTCTGCCGGGCGCATGGTCGGGCGGGACGAAGAGCTGTCCCGCCTGCTCACGCTGCTCGACGACGCCGAGGCGGGCCGGTCGGTGGTCGCGCTGGTCAGCGGCGACGCCGGCGTCGGCAAGTCCCGCCTGGTCAGCGAGGTGACCCGGCTTGCCGCCGGACGCGGCTTCACCGTGCTGTCCGGCCAGTGCGCCGAGCTGGGCGACAGCGTGCCCTACCTGCCGCTGGCCGACGCGCTGCGGGGCGCCGCCGCCTCCAGCGGGGTGCGTGACGCCCTGTCCTCGCGGCCCGCGCTGAGTCGGCTGCTGCCGGAGGGCGGCGACGGGCAGGTATCCCACGAAGACCGGTCGGGACTGGCCAGGCAGCAGATGTTCGGCGGCGTGCTCGGCCTGCTGACCGAGCTAGCGGCCGCGGCCCCCGTGCTGCTGGTGCTGGAAGACCTGCACTGGGCCGACGCCTCCACCCGGGACCTGGTCACGTTCCTGTCCCGGATGCTGCACAGGGAACGAGTCGCCGTCATCGGCACCTACCGCACCGACGACCTGCACCGGCGCCACCCGCTCCGGCCGGTGGTGGCCGAGCTGCAGCGGCTGCCGAGCGTCATCGCGGTCGACCTCACGCCGCTGAATCCCTCAGCCCTCGCCGAGCACCTCACCGCCGCGGCGCTGGGCCGCCTGGACGCCAGCGTGCTGAACGACATCATGGCCCGGGCCGAGGGCAACGCCTATTACGCGGAGGAACTACTTGCCGCCTGCATCGGCGGCGACGCCGCCGGACGCAGTGCCCTGCCCGCGGGCCTGGCGGACCTGCTGCTCAGCCGGGTCGAGCAGCTGTCCGACGCCACCCAGCGGGTCCTGCGGGTGGCGGCCGTCGCCGGGCGGAAGGCCGACGACGAGCTGGTCCGGGCTGCCTCCGGCCTGGTGGCCGAGGATTACGAGGCCGCGGTCCGGGAGGCGGTCACGCATCAGCTCCTGGTCCCGGACGGCGCCGAGGGCTACGTCTTCCGGCACGCCCTGCTGCGTGAAGCGGTGTACGCCGATCTGCTGCCGGGGGAGCGCACCCGGCTGCACGCCACCATGGGCTCGCTGCTGTCCGACGAGCACCGGCTCACGCTGCCCGGCAACGCCGCCGAGCTGGCCCAGCACTGCCTGGCCAGCCACGACATCCCCGGCGCGTTCGCCGCCTCGGTCCGGGCCGGGCAAGAGGCGGAGCGGCTGGGCGCGCCGGCCGAGGCGCATCGCCATTACGACCAGGCCCTCGCCCTGTGGGATCGGGTGGCCGAACCGGAGAAGACGGCCGGCATGGCCCGCGGCAAGCTCGGCCTGATGTCCGCGACCAACGCGGCCGACAGCGGTGACACCGAGCATGCCGTTCACCTGCTGCGGCGGCTGCGGCAGGTGCTGGCCAAGGACGCCGAGGCCGCTGAGCACGACGGTAGCGGGCCCAGTCCCGAGGAGGTCAGCCTGGCCAGCCGGATCGGGGAGCGCCTGGCCTTCAACCTGATGCTGATCGAGGATCCCAAGGCGCCCGCCGAGGCCGCCGAAGTGGCCCGGGCCACGGTCGAGGCCACGCCCGCCGAGCCTCCGACCTGGCAGTACGCCCGGGCGCTGACCACGTACTCCTATGTGCTGGTGGCCGGCAACGACTACGCCGTGGCCCGGGACTGGGCCGAGCGCGGGATGGCCGCGGCCCGCGCCGCGAACGCCCCCTGGGTGGAGGCCGACGCGCTGGTCACGCTGGGTTTCCTGAGCAACCGCGAGGGCCGCAACGACGAGGCCATCAAGCTGCTCACCGCCGCGCACAAGCAGGCCCGCGAGACGCGGATGCTCGGCGTCGAGCTGCGCTCGGCGTACCACCTGGCCCGGGCCCACCTGGAACGCGGCGATCTGGCCATCGGCGGGGCCATCGCGCACGAGGGCACCAAGCGAGCCAACCAGGCCGGGCTCAACATGTCCACTTATGGCGTGGACCTGCAGCACCTGCATTTCCAGTGCCACTTCGCGGACGGTAAGTGGGATCACGCGCAGGAGATCGCCGACGGCTTCCCGGTCCGGGTCACCACCCCGCCCGAGGCCTACCTGTCCTCGATGGCCCTGTTCATCGACGTGGCCCGGGGCAACCCGGCGGCGGAGGAAAGACGTGCCTGGATCGAGCCGTTCTGGTCGACCTACGGCTTCGACGAGTTCACCGCGCGCGGGCTGCTGGCCGAGCACGCCCTGTGGCAGGGCGATACCGAGCAGGCCCTGGCCGAGGCGCAGGTGGCGATCAAGGCCGACAACGTCCCGCCCTGGGGCTACTCGCCAGCGGTCATCAGGCCGTCCGCGGTCGCGCTGGCCGCGCGGGCCGAGCGGGCGATACAGGCCCGGGCCGCAGGCGACGACCAGGCCGCCACGGCCGAGATCGAGGCCGCGGGCGAGTTGCTGCGGATCGCCCGCGAGGGCGCCGAGTTCCCCAAGCGGCCCAAGTTCATCCTGGGACCTGAGGGGCGCGGCTGGCTGGCCCGGGCCGAGGCCGAGTACCGCCGGGCCCGGGGCGATAACGATCCGCAGGCCTGGCAGGCCGTGCTGGACGCGTTCGGCCCTGCCTACGCGTACGAGATCGCCCGCGCCCGGTGGCGGCTGGCCGAGGCACTGGCCGAGGCGGGCCGCCGGGACGAGGCGGACGAGCAGTGGCGCCAGGCGGCCCAGACCGCCGAGCGGCTCGGCGCCCGGCCGCTGCAGGCCGCGCTGGCCGACCTCGCCCGCCGGGCCCGGATCGGCGCGGCTCCCGCCGAGCAGCCGGATGGCGCGGTACTGGCCTCGCTGACCAGCCGGGAACGCGAGGTGCTCCGGCTCCTGGCCGCGGGCCGCAGCAACCGGGAGATCGCCTCCGTGCTGTTCATCGCGCCCAAGACGGCCAGCGTGCACGTGTCCAACATCCTCGGCAAGCTCGGCGCGGCCAGCCGCACCGAAGCCGCCGCCATCGCCCACCGCGAGGGCCTGACCGGCCAGCTGTCAGGACGCTGACCGCCCGGCCGGTCGTCGGCCAAACGGCGCCCGGGCGATGAGCTATCTCGGCGCGAGCTCGGCCAGGATCTGCCCGGCCCGTTCGGCGGCGGCTTCCGGGACCACGGCCGGGTTGCCCACCTGCGGGTCCCAGTTCAGGTCGTAGAACAGCTCGGTCACCCCCTGCTCGCCGAGCCAGGCCGCGTCCTCGCGGATCTGCCCGTAGCTGCCCGACAGCAGGCGCCTGGCGCCGTCCGGCCCGGTCGATTCGGCCCCGGCCTGGACCACGCCGCGGCAGATGATCCGCACCGCCGCCGGATCGCGGCCGGCCGCCGCCGCGGCGTCGGTGATCACGCTGACCGCCTCGCTGATCTTGGACAGGTCGGCCCGGCTCGACGTGATCCAGCCGTCCGCCAGCCGGCCCGCCCGCTCCATGGCCGGGCGCGACATGCCGCCCAGCAGCACCGGCGGCCCGGGCTTCTGCACCGGCCGGGGGTCCTGCCGCCCGGCCGGGACCGTGTAGAACTCGCCGCTGAACGAGCTGACCTCATCGGCCCACAGCGTGCGCAGCACGGCCAGGTACTCCTCGGCGCGCGCGCCGCGCCGGGCCGTAGACGCGCCGGACACCTCGAACTCCTCCGGCATCCAGCCGATCCCCAGGCCCAGGTCCAGCCGGCCGCCGGACAGCACGTCCACGGTGGTGGCCTGCTTGGCCAGGTAGGCGGGGGAGATGAACGGCAGGTTGATGATGGCCACGCCGAGCCTGATCCGCGAGGTCCTGGCCGCCGCGTACCCGAGCGCCACCATCGGGTCGAGCACACTGCGGTACACCGGCTCCATGCCCGAGCCCTCCGGCACCAGCAGCCGCTGGAAACTCCACAGCGACGCGTACCCGGCCTGCTCGGCCCGCTCCGCGAATGAGGCGAGGTATCCGGGGGTGGCCCAGGCCCCCGCCACCGGGGCGCCGAATCCGATCTGCATGGCCCTACCCTAATGAAAGATCTTTTTGCCGAACGAACAGTGGTGCTCCGTGCCTGAATCCTCTGCGCTGTCCGCGACCGAACGCACCCGGCACCGCCGCCTGCCCGAACAGGGCCGCACCGACCGGCACGACCTGCATGACATCCTGGCCGCCGGGGTCATCTGCCACCTCGGCGTCATCGCCGACGGCCGCCCGATCAATGCTCGCCCGGGCAGGCCCCGCGCCGAAGCGCAGCCTGGCGAGGTCTACCCGATGGTCCTGCCCACCGTCTACGGCATGGACGGCGACACCCTCTACCTGCACGGCTCGGTGGCCAGCCGCAGCCTGTTCACGGCACCGCGGACCACGATCTGCGTGACCGTGACCCACGTGGACGGACTGGTCCTGGCCCGGTCGGTGTTCGAGCACGCGGTCAACTACCGCAGCGCGATGATCTACGGCACGCCCCGGCTGGTCACCGACCGGGACGAGAAGCTGGCCGGCCTGCACGCGCTGGCCGAGCACATCGTGCCCGGGCAGTGGGACTACGCCCGCCGCCCGAACGCCAAGGAACTGGCCAAGACCACCCTGCTCGCCCTGGCCCTCGCGGAGGCCTCGGTGAAGATCCGCACCGGGCCGCCCGATGACGGCGACAGCCCTGACGCGACGCTCCCCGTCTGGGCCGGCGTCGTGCCGCTGGCCGCCACCTGGCAGTCGCCCGACCCTGACCCGGTGCTCCCGGCGGGCATCCCGGTACCGCCGCACATCGCCACGCTGGCCGGCCGTCCGGCGGACCGGCGAATACCTTAGGCGCCCCGGTCCGGGGCTACGATGGCCGTTGTGGCCCGGCCGGCGGCGGAGACTACACCGAAGAACCCGTCATCCCCCGCCTCACCTAGGGTGGTGACGGTTTGGCTATTGCTACGCCGCTGTCGACGAGCGGGCGGTTCATCGTCGACGCCCACGGCAAGCGGGTCCGGCTGGCGGGCGTGAACTGGTATGGCGCCAGCGAGGACATCGGGGTTCCGGCCGGGCTGGATTGCGTGGACCGCAACGCGCTGGCGGAGCTCATCGCCAAGCAGGGCTTCAACTGCGTGCGGTTCCCGTTCAGCCTGTGGATGACCGAGCAGACCGCTCCGGTCGCCGATCAGTACCTCCTGCGCAACCCCGA
Organism: uncultured Actinomycetes bacterium; assembly: GCA_963767565.1. GTDB lineage: Bacteria > Actinomycetota > Actinomycetes > Streptosporangiales > Streptosporangiaceae > Palsa-504. Next base: position 254,875 of record CAVYEG010000006.1, read on the forward strand.
CCTGTCGGGATCGACGCCGATCCAGGTCTACGACGCCTGCGTCAAGGCGCTCACCGGTCAGGGCCTGATCGTCATCCCCAACTGCCACCTGCTCGATTTCGGCTGGTGCTGCTCCCGCGACGACACCAACGGGCTGTGGTTCAACGACCGCTGGCCGGCCGCGAAGTTCACCGTGGCCTGGCAGGACATCGCCAGCCGTTACGCCGCCAACCCGCTGGTCGCCGCGATGGACATCAAGAACGAGCCGCGTCACGCGACAATAGGCGGCCGTGCCCTCGGCCCGGCCTGGGGGACCGCGGCGGAGACCGACTTCGCCGCCATGTACGCCTCGGTGGGGAACCTGCTCCACCAGATCAACCCGGACCTGCTGATCATCTGCGAGGGGCTGAACTATGCCGGCGACCTGACCGGCGTGGCCAGCCATCCGGTCCAGCTGGCGCAGCCGCACAAGACCGTCTACAGCATGCACGACTATTCCTGGTACGGCCATCCTGAAGGCCAGACCCAGGACGCCTATTTCCAGCAGATGAATTCCAGCGGCGGGTACATCCTCGCCGAGGGCATCGCCCCGCTGTGGGTCGGCGAGTTCGGCGACACGGCCAGCGCGCTGGCGGCGCCGGGCGGCGGCGGCACCTGGTGGGCCAACATCCGGGCCTGGCTGAAGGAGTACGACGTCGACTGGTGCTGGTGGGCCGTCAACCCGACGCACGGTCAGAGCTCCAGCCCGGGCACCAGCCACATCCAGAACTACTGGGCCGCGCCGGAGCCGTACGGCCTGCTGACCATGGACTGGACGGACGTGGCCTACCCGGCCGTGGTGAGCATGCTGCAGGCCATGATGCGACCGCGTACCGGCCCGGGCATCGGCTGACCTCGCCCCGGAGCAGGCCCGGCCGCTAGCCGACTTCGGGAATGACCGCGGCGGCCAGCTGTTCCATCTGCTCGGGCAGGTCGAACAGCGCGTTGCACAGGATCAGCTCCGCGCCGGCCTCGGCGACCCGGCGCAGCTCGCGGACGCAGTCGTCGGCCGGGCCCGCGACCGCGGCGGCCTCGATGGCCTCTACCCGGTGCCCGTACAGCCGGGCCAGCGCGGCGTTCACCCGCTCCCGGGCCCGCCCGGCGCCGTCGTCGATCGCCACGTACACGCGCTTGGCGATGGGGAAGGTCTCGGGCGGCCGGCCCGTCTCGGCGAGGGCCTCCCGCACCACCTTGACCTGCTCGGCGAACCGGGCGGTGGGGGAGGACCCGGCGCCGAAGAAGCCGTCGCCCAGGCGCACCGCCCGCCGCAGCGCGGGCTCGCCGGCCGCGCCGAACCACAGCGGCGGGTGCGGCTTGTGGAACGGCTTGGGTTCCATTGGCGCGTCCTTGAGCTGCCAGAACTCTCCGTCGAAGGTGACTTCCGGCTCGGTCCACAGGGCCTTCATCAGCGCGACCCCCTCGGTGAACCGCGCGGCGTACCGGCCGGGATCCACGCCGAAGGCGGCGAACGGGCGCCCCGGTCCGCCGGTGCCCACGCCGATCTCGATCCGGCCCCGGCTGAGCTGGTCCAGCGCGCTCAGGCTCCTGGCCAGGTGCACCGGGCTGTACAGGGTGGACACGAACACCGCGCAGCCCAGTCGCAGCCGCTCGGTGCAGGCGGCGGCATAGGCCATGGTCTCGACCGGGGCCAGCTGGGGCGAGGAGCCAAGCGTCTGTTCCTGCGCCCACGCGCTGTCGAAGCCGAGCTCTTCGGCCCGGGCCAGGTAGCCGCGGAACCCGACGGGATCAAACTCGCCGTCGGAGCAAAACTGCGGGATGGCGATCGCGAACCTCATGCGCCACAGCGTATCGCCGGGCGTGATGACACAATCAGTGCGTGGGGGATGCTGCCGCGGGCCTGGCGATGCGGATGCGCGCGATCTGCCTGGCCCTGCCCGAGGTCGCCGAGCGGCCTAGCCACGGCGCGCCGACCTGGTTCGTCCGCGGCAAGAACGCCTTCGTCACCTTGTGGGCGGACGGCCACCACGACAACCACTTCCCGCACCTGTGGTGCGCGGCAGCGCCCGGGGCCCAGCACGAGCTCACGGCGTCGGCCCCCGAGCGGTTCTTCCGCCCGCCCTACGTGGGCCACCGCGGCTGGATCGGCGTCCGGCTGGACCGCGACCCGGACTGGACCGAGATCGCCGAGCTGTGCCAGGACGCCTACCGGGTGATCGCGCCGGCCCGGCTGGCGGCCCTGCTCGATGGCTGAGCTCGACCGCTGAGGCGAGCCCGGTCAGCCCAGCACCGCGGCCGCGATCTCGGCCGCGCAGCCCCAGGACAGGGAGATGCCCGCCCCGCCGTGCCCGTAGTTGTGCCACAGCACGCCGCCGCCGAACGGCTCGGACTCCAGCCGGACTTCGGGCCGGGACGGCCGCAGGCCGACCCGGTGGCCGAGGACCGTCACCCCGCGCAGGCGGGGATCGATCGCGGCGCACCCAGCCACGATCCGTTCGGCAATATCGCTCTTCGGCTCGAGGTCCCAGTTGCCTTCGTCGTTCGTGCCGCCCAGCAGGATCTCCTCGCCGTGCGGGAACATGTAGAAGATCCAGGGCGGCTGCTCGTCCCGGCTGATGAAGAACTCCTCGAGGCCAGGATTGGCCGCGATCACCACCTGGCCGCGGACCGGCACCACCGCGGGGTCGGGCACCAGGTCATGGGCGGCGACGCCGGAGCAGTTGACCACGACGGGAGCCTCGCCCGCCACGTCGGCGAGCGAGCCCACCCGGGCCAGCTCCAGCGTCCCGCCCGCCTTGGCGAACCTGGCCTGCAGGTAGCCGAGATAGACCGGCATGGTGACGGTCGGCGCCGTGTAATGCCAACCCCCGGCGAAGCCCTCGGGCAGCTCGGACGGCTCGCACAGCCGCAGGTCAGGCACCAGCTCGGTCCAGTAGGGCGGCTCGAGCGGGGAGCGGGAGACCTCCTTGCCGCTGGCCATCCGCACCCCGGTGCCCGGCTCGGCCGCGAGCTCGGACAGGACCTCAAGCCCGGTCCGTCCCCAGGCCAGCACCCGGTCCGGCGGCCCGACCCGGACCAGGCCCCAGACCGCCCCGGCCGCCACCGACGTGGTCTGCTCCGGCGGAGCGGCCGTCCTGATCGTCACGTCGAGCCCGGCCTCGGCCAAGCGGATTCCAGTCGTCAGGCCGCTGACCCCGGCCCCGATCACCAGAACGTCCATTCCCCGACCGTATCCTTTGCCCGGAACGATCCCAGCGGAGGTGGCGATGCCTCCGGCTTTTACAGGCGCGTCCAGGCTTCGGTCAGGACGGCGCGCAGGACCCGTTCCATCTCGTCGAAGTGCTCCTGGCCGCAGATCAGCGGCGGGGCGAGCTGGATCACCGGGTCGCCGCGGTCATCGGCCCGGCAGACCAGGCCGGCGTCGAACAGGGCGTGGGACAGGAAGCCGCGCAGCAGCCGCTCCGACTCGTCGTCGTCGAACGTCTCCCTGGTGGCCTTGTCCTTGACCAGCTCGATGCCGTAGAAGTAGCCGGCCCCCCGGACCTCCCCGACGATGGGCAGGTCAGCGAGCTTTTCCAGGGTGGCGCGGAAGGCGGCTTCGTTCGCGCGCACGTTCCCGAGCAGGTCTTCCTTCTCGAAGATGTCCAGATTGGCCAGCGCTACCGCGGTCGACACCGGGTGGCCGGCGAAGGTGATGCCGTGCAGGAACGTGGCCGTTCCCGTGTTGAACGGCTCCATCAGCGCGTCACTGACCATCATCCCGCCCAGCGGTGCGTAACCAGACGTGACTCCCTTGGCGAAGGTGATGATGTCCGGCTGGTAGCCGTACCGCTCGGAGCCGAAGTAGTAGCCGAGCCGGCCGAACGCGCAGATCACCTCGTCGGAGACCAGCAGCACGCCGTAGGTGTCGCAGATCTCCCTGACCCGCTGGAAGTAACCGGGGGGCGGCGGGAAGCAGCCGCCGGAGTTCTGCACCGGCTCCAGGTAGACCGCTGCCACCGACTGCGGGCCCTCACGGAGGATGGCCCGCTCGATCTCGTCCGCGGCCCACTGGCCGAACGCCTCCAGGTCATCGCGGACGAACGCGGGGGCCCGGTAGAAGTTGGTGTTCGGCACGCGGACGCCGCCCGGGGTCATCGGCTCGAACGGGTACTTGATGTCGGCCAGGCCGGTCACGGCGAGCGCGCCCATGGAGGTGCCGTGGTAGGCGATCTCGCGGCTGATTACCTTGTACCGCTCAGGCTGGCCGGTCAGCTTGAAGTACTGCTTGGCCAGCTTCCAGGCCGACTCGACGGCCTCCGAGCCGCTGGTAGTGAAGAAAACCCGGTTCAGGTCGCCCGGAGCCAGCTCGGCCAGCCGCTGGGCCAGCTCGATTGCCTTGGGATGGGCATAGGACCACAGCGGGAAGTACGCCAGCTCGCTCGCCTGCCGCGCGCCCGCCTCGGCGATCTCCTGGCGGCCGTGGCCGACCTGGCTGACGAACAGGCCGGACAGCCCGTCCAGGTAACGCTTGCCGTGCTGGTCGTAGACGTAGGCGCCCGAACCGCGCACGATTACGGGAACTTCGCTGTCGGCATAGCTGGACATCCGGGTGAAGTGCAGCCACAGATTGCGCTTGGCGGCTGCTTGTTCGTTGCTGATGGCGTCGAAGGAGGATGTCATCTCGTTCCCCATGAGTAGGTTTGCTTGCGCAGTCTCAGGTACACGAACGTCTCGGTGCTCCGGACGCACGGGACCGCCCGGACCCGGCCCAGGATTTCCAGCAAGTGGTCGTCGTCCTCGCAGACCACCTCGGCCAGCACGTCGAACGAGCCGGCCGTGATGACTACGTAGTCGATCTCTTCCATCTCGGCCAGCTGGCCGGCCACCTTCTCCAGGTCGCCGTCAGTCTTGATGGCGATCATGGCCTGGCGCCGGAAGCCCAGCGTCAGCGGGTCGGTGACCGCCACGATCTGCATGACCCCGGCGTCCTGCAGCCGCTGCACCCGCTGCCGGACGGCGGCCTCAGAAAGCCCGACCGCCTTGCCGATCGAGGCGTAGGAGCGCCGCCCGTCTTCCTGCAGCTGCTCGATGATTTGCTTGGAGATATCGTCGGGCACGACACCGCCAGACGGGAGCGCCCTCGGGCTGTGACCCATGCGGTCGCCTCCTTGTCCCTGACCCGGTGTCTTATCAGCCGATGAGTCAACTGATTTCGTAGGTATATATAAAGATAGCAACTGATTCACTTGTGGAGATAGTCCGTCTCTGCGAAGCTCGTCATTGATGTCGCGGAGTGCCGGATGGAGGGCTCAACATGACGGACCGCACGCTGCAGAACTTCGTGAACGGCAAGTTCACCGACGCCAGCGACGGGCGCACCAGCGATGTGATCGACCCCAGTACCGGCGAGGTCTATGCGCACGCGCCGATATCCGGCCGCCAGGACGTCGATGCCGCGATGCAGGCCGCGGCGGCCGCGTTCGAGGGCTGGCGCGACACCACCCCGTCCGAGCGCAGCCTGGCCCTGCTCAGGTTCGCCGACGCGATGGAGCAGCGGGCCGAGGAGATCATCGAGGCCGAAACCCGCAATACCGGCAAGCCGGTCGCCCTGACCAGGTCAGAGGAGATCCCGCCGGCGGTGGACCAGATCAGGTTCTTCGCCGGTGCCGCGCGGGTGCTCGAGGGCCGCAGCGCGGGTGAGTACATGAAGGACCACACCTCCATGATCAGGCGCGAGCCAATCGGCGTCTGCGCCCAGGTCACGCCCTGGAACTACCCGATGATGATGGCGGTCTGGAAGTTCGCGCCGGCCATCGCCGCGGGCAACGCCGTGGTGCTCAAGCCGTCGGACACCACCCCGGCCTCCACTGTGCTGATGGCCGAGATCGCCGCTGAGTTCCTGCCGCCGGGTGTGTTCAACGTGATCTGCGGCGACCGCGACACCGGCCGGCAGCTGATCGCGCACCCCACGCCCAGCATGGTCTCGATCACCGGCTCGGTGCGGGCCGGCATGGAGGTGGCGCGGGCTGCCGCCGATGACCTCAAGCGCGTGCACCTCGAGTTGGGCGGCAAGGCCCCGGTGGTGGTCTTCGACGACGCCGATGTGGCGGCCGCGGCCGAGGGGATCGCCGGCGCGGGCTACTTCAACGCAGGCCAGGACTGCACCGCGGCGACCCGCGTGCTGGCCGGGCCGGGCATCGCGGCGGACCTGACCGCCGCGCTCGGCGAGCAGGCCAGCAGCACCGTCACCGGCGGGCTGGACGTGCCCGACGCGTACTTCGGCCCGCTGAACAACCCGAACCAGCTGGCGCGGGTAGAAGGGATGGTCGAGCGCAGGCCGGCGCACTCCGAGCTGGTCACCGGCGGCCACCGGGTGGGCGAGCGCGGTTACCTCTACGCCCCCACCGTCGTGGCCGGCCTGCGCCAGGACGATGAGATGATCCAGGACGAGATCTTCGGCCCGGTCATCACCGTCCAGCGGTTCAGCGACGAGGACGAGGCGGTCCGCTGGGCCAACGGCGTCAAGTACGGGCTCGCCTCCAGCGTGTGGACCAGGGACCACGGCCGCGCCATGCGGATGGCCAAGCGCCTGGACTTCGGCGCGGTGTGGATCAACACCCACATCCCGATCGTGGCCGAGATGCCCCACGGCGGCTTCAAGCACTCGGGCTACGGCAAGGACCTGTCCATGTACGGCTTCGAGGACTACACCCGCATCAAGCACGTCATGAGCTACATCGGCAGCTGAGACCAGCCGAGACGGCAGCCGTCGGCTTCGTGTGGCGGTACTGTCACGTACCGGCCCACCGCGATGAACTTCGTGCCCGCGGACCGTCTACCAGACGGCAGCGGAACCGACCGGAGCACGGAGGCTGGCCATGGCAGATACGAGACCAGAGGATGCTGAGAAGCGCGCCCTGCTCGCATTCCTTGACGCGCAACGCGTGACCGTGCTGGCGATTGTCGCTGGCTGGCCAGAAGATACGCTGCGGACGCCGGTCCTGCCGTCGGGCTGGACGCCCCTCGGGCTGATCAAGCATCTCGGATTCGCCGAGCGTCACTGGTTCCAGCGGGTGGCGGCCGGTCGGCGAGCGAGCTGCCGTGGGCTGAGCTGCCCGGCGAGGAGGAGGGCCGCCAACCGTTTACCACCGGCCTGCCTGCCGACGTGGTGTTCGGCTTCTACCGAGACCAGTGCGAGCGCGCTGATGCCTTCGTGGCGGCGACGCCGTTGTCGGCGCCGCCGCAGGGCAGGCATCCGGGTGACCCGGCTGGCGAGATCTGCGACCTGCGCCGGATCATCTTGCACATGATCGAGGAGACGGCCCGGCACGCTGGCCATCTCGACATCGCACGAGAACTGACCGACAGCCGCACCGGACTTGGCCAGCGCTAAGCGAGATCCCCGCCATTGACGCGACATCGGCTATGAGCGGAGGCCGCTACCGGTGCGGTACAGCCGGAACGTTACCCCTTGTCGGGCCGCCGCCAGACGTCACGCTCGTGCATAAGCTCGATCTGCTTGTCGATGACCTCGCGCCGGTACTCGGCGTGCGTATAGGGAGCGCGGTCCAGGTACAGGTTCTTCGGATAGACCGGGTTCTCGTAGATGACCTGGTACTGCTCGGTGGTGAGGTCCTTGGCCCAGTTGTCCCACTGGGCGCTGGCCCGGAACTTGCGCAGTGCCTCCACGTCCACGGTCCCGGCTACCCAGGAGGACCCGCCGCTGTAGTCGTGCCGGCCGACGATCTGGCCTCGGTAGTCGATCACGGCGGAGCCGCCGCCGAAGGTGTCGATCGGCACGTCGGAGTCGGTGTGCAGGTAGTAAGTGCCGACGTTGGTCGCGATCAGGTAGAAGTTGTTGTCCAGCGCCCGAGCGCGGTTCTGGATCTCGAACAGGCCGTTGCCGACGTGCGGGTGCGGATACGGGCCCCGGTACACGACCTCGGCGCCGTTCATGGCCAGGCCGCGCGCGTTCTCCGGGTACGAGCCCTCATTGGCCATCAGGAACCCGAGCCGGCCGATCTCGGTATCGGCCACGGGGTAGAAGGCGTCCAGGTTGCGCCCGTACAGCTCGATCCACCTGTCCCAGACGTTGTGCGGAGTCACCGAGTGCTCCACCGGGAGCAAGGGCACCACCTTGTGGTGCCGGAGGATCACCTCGCCCTCGGGCGAGAGGACGAAGCCGACGTTGAAGAAGCGCTCGGGGAACTCGGGATGCCGGGCCTTGGCCTGAGCCATCAGGAAGACGTTCCACTGGCGGGCCAAAGCGCCCAGCGCGTCGGTCTCCGGTCCGGGGATGTCAATCGCGCACTCGCGGGCGAACTGCTCATGATCCAGATCGAGGACCTCGTCGTTGAACCCCTGCAGCGCGCCCTCCGGGATGGCGATGAGCCGTACCGGCAGGTCCAGGCTGGACAGCCACGAGGCGGCCTTGATCAGGTGGGAGAGGTGCTCGATGTTCACCCGTATCTCTTCACGGCGGCGGATGCCGCGCATGGTGGGCACCAGGCCAAGCGCCTGATAAGGCTCGATCATGATGTCATCCCTTCGACGGGCTTCATGGCTGAAGTCTGGCACGCGCATCCGCCCGAAGGCACCGCTGCCTGTTTGTGACGAAATACTTACGTCGGGCAGTCTTTTTCGAGCCATATCCGTATCCGAGCCGTTTCTCTGGGTAGGAACGGTCGATCGACCCGGTGCCCGGCGGAAACCCTGCGCCGCCGGGCACCACCCTGTGCGCGAGGCTGAAACTCGTCGGGTCAGGCCACGTTGAGCAGGACGATGCCGGCCACCACCAGGACGGTGGCCGCGACGCGGGACCGGCCGAACGGCTCGCGGAAGACCACCGTCCCGATGATCGCTCCGAAGATCACGCTGGTCTCGCGCAGCGCGGCGATCGGAGCCAGCGCTCCTTTAGTCTGCGCCCACAGCACCAGGCCGTAGGCCAGCACGCTCAGCCCACCGGCCGCCAGTCCGGACAGCAGGATCCTGGGCGGCTGCTTGAGCAGCACCTCGCGCCGCCGGACCAGGGCGAACAACGGGACGCACAGGCTCTGGAGCATGATCAGCCAGCCGATGTAGCCGACCGGGCTGGCCGACAGCCGGACGCCGACGCCGTCCACCGTGGTGTAGGCCGCGATGGTCAGGCCGGTGCCGACCGCGGCCAGGAAGGCGCCGCGCCCGGGCCTGCGGCCACCGAAGACTAGGAAGGCCAGCCCGGCCGAGACGACGGCCACGCCGACGATCTGGAGAGGGGCCAGGTGCTCATGCACGAAGACGGCGGCCAGGATCGTCACCACCAGCGGGGAGACGCCGCGGGCCAGCGGGTAGACCTGGCTGAACTCGCCCAGCCGGTAGCACTGCATGAGCAGCAGGTTGTAGAACACGTGAATCGCCACCGACGCCAGCAGGTACGGCCAGCTGGCCGACCGGGGCATGGCGGCGATGATGACCAGCGGGACCGAGACCACGGTGCCGCCCACGCCGATCAGCGCGAACGCGAGCGTCTGGTCCTTAATGCCGTGCGCGATCGCGTTCCAGGTCGCGTGCGTGACGGCAGCGGCCAGGACGGCCAGCGTGACCGACAGGGGGAGAGTGGTCGACGGGTCCAACGGGGCTCCTCAGGCAGGCTAAACAGGAGCCCTCAGGGCTTCTATCCCGTCAGGTGTTCCCCGGGCCCGAAGGTCCGGGTCGCGGCGCCGCTCGGTCCAGTCCCGGCCGTCCTGATTGTGGCGGTGCAGGGGGTTGGGGAGGTGGGTGGGAGACAGCCGACGGAACCCTAGGCGCAACCACGTGCTCATTCAAGCGTAACGCCCCGGACGGCGGGATCTCCTGCCGGGTTCGCAGCAGCAGCGTGACCCAGGTCCGGTACGGGCGCCAGTTCTCACTGATCTCGGCGATCTGTTCCGGCGTGGCCGGCCTGGTCAGCCCGTAGGCGTCCGCCACCGCCAGGGCCAGCCGCGGCTCGCTGTAGGCCACGCCGTCCGGGTCGCTGGCCCCGCGCAGCAGGACCAGCGCGGCGGAGAAGTCCCCTATGCCAGGCAGCTTCTTCAGCTCCTTCAGCGCTACCTCGCGCGGCAGCCCGCGCAGCCGGGCGGTGTCCAGCTGCCCGTCCAGCGCCGCGTGCGCGACCCCCCGGAGCCACTCCGGCTTGCGCCCGGCCAGCCCCGGGAACGAGTCGAGCTCGGCCAGCCGCTGCGGCGGCGGGAAGGCGTGCACCGTCCGGTCGCCGAAGGTGACTGGCTCGCCGAGCCGCTTGGCCATCTCATCCTTGATCGCGGCGGCCTGCCTGATCCTGATCCGGTGCCCGATGATCGTCCAGGCCGCGGCCTCGTACGGGGACCAGAACCCGATGGGCCGCAGCCCCGGGTAGGCCCGCTGCAGGCGGCCCACCACCGGGTCGCGCTCACCGAGCGCAGTGAAGGCCGAGCCGTCCACGTCGAGCGAGAGGATCCGCTCCACCTGCGCGTACACGGCCTCGACCAGCCCGGGATCCGGCGACTTGGGGCTCACGATGACCGCCGTCACCTGGTCGCCATCCTGACTGACCCGCACGCCGACGGTCTGCCAGCCGCTCTCCACTGGGAAGGCCAGCTCCAGCGCCACGTCCTCGGCCGCGGTGTCGGGCCCGGCGTACGCAGCGGGGGTGAAGCCCTCGAGGAACCTGATGCTCGCCGCCAGCGAGAACGGCCCCCGCGGGACCATGGTGAACGTCTCCATCCCCCCATTCCATCATCCGACGCCGACATTCCGGCCGGCCCTGAGGTATGAAGGAACGGTGATCAAGCACCCCGAGGAGCTCCGGAGCTACCGCTGGTTCGGCGGCGAGCGGACCTCCGGGCTGCGGGCGTTCGGCCACCGCTCGCGGATGCGCCAGCTCGGCGTCGAGGCCGAAGAGCACCTGGGCAAGCCGCTCATCCTCATCCTGAACACCTGGTCGGATCTCAACCCCTGTCACATGCACCTGCGGCAGCGGGCCGAGCAGGTCAAGCGGGGCGTGCTCGAGGCGGGCGGCTTCCCGGTCGAGATGCCGGTGGCCACGCTCAGCGAGACGTTCCAGAAGCCGACCCCGATGATGTACCGCAACCTGCTGGCCATGGAGACCGAGGAACTGCTGCGCTCCTACCCGGCCGACGGCGCGGTCCTGATGGGCGGCTGCGACAAGACGACGCCCGCGCTGCTCATGGGCGCGGCCAGCGCGAACATCCCGGCCATCTACCTGACCGCAGGTCCCATGCTGCGCGGCAACTTCCGCGGCCAGGCCGTGGGCAGCGGCACCGACGTGTGGAAGTTCTGGGACGACGCGCGGGCCGGGCTGGTCGGCGAGTGCGAGCTGGCCGACCTGGAGTGCGGCATCGCCCGCTCCCCGGGCCACTGCATGACCATGGGCACGGCCTCGACCATGACCTCGGCCGCCGAGGCCCTCGGCATGACGCTGACCGGGATGGCCTCGATCCCCGCGGTCGACTCGGCTCATTACCGGATGGCGGCCGCCACCGGCCGGCGCATCGTGGCCATGGCCTTCCAGGACCTGACCCCGGACCAGATCCTGACCCGGGCGGCGTTCGAGGACGCGGCGGCCACGGTGCTGGCGCTGGGCGGGTCGACCAACGCGCTCATCCACCTGATCGCGATGGCCGGCCGGGCCGGGGTGGACCTGAGCCTGGACGACTTCGACGCGGTTTCCCGCCGGGTGCCGTGGCTGGCCAACATCAAGCCGAGCGGGAAGTACCTGATGGAGGACTTCTACTACGCCGGCGGGCTGCCTGCGCTGCTCGGCCAGCTGGCGAAGGTCCCCGGCGCGCTGCACCTGGACCGGGTCACGGTGAACGACGGTCCGTTCGGCCAGAAAATAGTAGATGCACCGGTCTATAACGACGATGTCATCCGGACCCCGGATACCGCGCTGGCCGCCGAGGGCGGGGTGGCAGTGCTGCGCGGGAACCTCGCCCCGGACGGGGCGGTCATCAAGCACATCGCCGCCGAGCCGCGGCTGATCAAGCACACCGGCCCCGCCGTCGTCTTCGACACCTACCGCGAGATGCAGGAACGGATCAACGATCCGGCCCTGAACATCACGGCCGATTCCGTCCTGGTGCTGCGCAACGCGGGCCCGGTGGGCGGTCCGGGCATGCCCGAGTACGGCATGCTGCCCATTCCCGATTACCTGCTGGCCCAGGGCGTCCGTGACATGGTGCGGATTTCCGACGCCCGGATGAGCGGCACGAGCTACGGGGCCTGCGTGCTGCACGTGGCTCCCGAGTCGTTCGTCGGCGGCCCGCTGGCTCTCGTCCAGACGGGCGACCTCATCACGCTGGACGTCGCGGCCCGCGAGCTGTCGTTGAATGTGTCCGAACGGACCCTGGCTCAGCGCCGCGGCCAATGGCAGCCCCCCGCGCCGAAGTTCGAGCGTGGCTACGGCGCCCTGTTCAGCGAGCACATCACCCAGGCCAACGAGGGCTGCGACTTCGACTTCCTGGCCAAGCGCGGCCGCAACCCGGAGCCGGACGCGAAGTAACCTCAAGTCGTGCACCGCTCTGCTTTTCCCCCGACCCACCCTAGGAGGGCCGATGATCCAGGGGTTTGACCCGCGTACCGGCGAGCCAGTAGGGGAGCCGGTGGCCGAGACCACCGACGCCGAGGTTGACGCGATCGTGGCGTCGGCCGCGGCGGCGGCCCCCGCCTGGGGCGCGGAGTCCGAGGCGGGGCGGCGAGCCGAGGCGCTGGAGGCCGTGGCCGACGCCCTCGACGAGCGCGCGGGCGAGCTCTCGGTCCTGGCTGACACGGAGACCGCGCTCGGCGGCGAGCGGCTCATCGGCGAGGTGGCCCGCACCACCGGGCAGCTGCGGCTGTTCGCGCAGGTGCTGCGGGACGGCGGGTACGCCGACGCCGTCGTCAGCCGGGCCGTCGGCGTGGTCCCCGACGTCCGGCGGGTCACCCGGCCGGCCGGGCCGGTGGCCGTGTTCGCGGCCTCGAACTTCCCGTTCGCCTTCTCCGTGGCCGGCGGCGACACGGCTTCCGCGCTGGCCGCGGGCTGCCCGGTCGTAGTCAAGGCGCACGAGGGGCACCCGGTCACCTCCGACGTGACCGCCGAGATCGTGACCGGGGCGCTGGCTTCCGCAGGAGCCCCGGCCGGGACGTTCGGACTCATCCACGGGGTGGAGGCCGGGCTGCGGCTGCTGCGGCACCCGGCCATCGCCGCCGCAGGGTTCACCGGGTCGACCGCGGGCGGGCTGGCCCTGGCCAAGATCGCCGCCGAGCGTCCGGTGCCCGTCCCCTTCTACGGCGAGCTCGGCTCGGTCAACCCCGGCGTGGTGCTGCCCGGCGCCGCGTTCGCCCGGCCGTCCGCCATCGCGACCGGCTACGCCGCCTCGCTGACCCTCGGCACCGGCCAGTTCTGCACCAACCCCGGCCTGCTGTTCGTCCCCGAGGACGTCGGCCTGCTGACCGCGATCTCCGAGGCGGTCGGCGCCTCAGCCGGCGGGGCCATGCTGACCGGCCGGATCTTCGCGGGCTACGAGGACGCGGTGGCCGAGGCCGCCGACCATCCCGGCGTCACCGAGCTGGCGGCCGGCCAGCCCGGGCCGGGCCCGTGGGGGGCTACCCCGCGGGTGTTCAAGCTCGGGCTCAAGGAGTTCGCGGCCGACCTGGCGGTGCTGTCCTCCGAGCGGTTCGGCCCGGCGGGCCTGGTCATCACCTACGCCTCGGTCGAGGACCTGCTGCCCGTCCTCGCCGCCCTGGCCGGCAACCTGGTCGGCACCGTGCACCTGGACACCGATTCGGCCCAGGACATCGAGCTGGCCCGCCAGGTCATCGCGGTGCTCGAGCACGTGGCGGGCCGGATCGTGTGCAACGGCTGGCCCACCGGCGTGGCCGTGGTCGCCGCCCAGCACCACGGCGGCCCGTTCCCCGCCACCACCGCGCCGGCCTACACCTCGGTCGGCACGGCCGCGATCCGCCGCTGGCTGGTCCCGGTGGCCTACCAGAACTTCCCCGCCGAACTGCTGCCGCCCGCCTTGCGCGGGTAGCTGGCGGCCCCTGGGTACAGGTCGACGGCCGGGCCGAGGTGCTCGACGTGCCCGAGGCGGTGGAGCCGCCGGAGGACTACTACCGGTCGATCTCCGGCGAGCATCCCGACTGGGGCGAGTACCGCCAGGCCATGCTGCGGCAGGGCAAGTCGCTGCTGCGCGTCACGCCATCTCGCTGGGGTCCGGTGGCCACCGGCGGCTTCCCGCCCCGGCTGGCTCGATCACGGCTACCTAGACTGACCAGCATGGCTGGATCGGATGAGAAAGCAGATCTGCACCGCTACCTGCAGGCCGCCCGCGAGGCCGTGCTGTGGAAGCTCGAGGGGCTTGCCGAGTACGACGTCCGCCGCCCGATGGTGCCCACCGGCACCAACCTGCTGGGCCTGGTCAAGCACCTGGCCAGCGTCGAGGTCGCGTACTTCGGCGAGGTCTTCGGCCGGCGGCCGGATGAGCGGCTGCCCTGGCTGGAGGAGGACGCCGAGCCCAACTCGGACATGTGGGCCACCGCAGACGAGACGCGCGAGCAGATCGTCGGGCTATACCGCCGGGTCTGGACGAATTCCGATTCCATGATCAGGGCGCTGCCACTGGACGCGATCGGTCACGTGCCGTGGTGGCCGGCAGAGCGGCGCGAGGTCACCCTGCACAAGATCCTGGTGCACATGATCGCCGAGACCGACCGGCACGCCGGGCAGGCCGACATCGTCCGCGAGCTCATCGACGGGGCCGCCGGGCTGCGGGCCGACAACGACAACCTGCCGCCTGCCGACCGGGACTGGTGGGAGGACTACCGGGCCCGGCTGGAGAAGGCAGCGCGCGAGGCCGCCTCCGCGTGACTCCCGTCAGGCGTCGAGGGTCTTCTCGAACCAGTGGTGGGCGTACGGCTCGTCGTTGAACGGCGGGACCTCGCGGTAGCCCGACGCCCGGTACAGGCTGAACGCCTCGGTCAGGCTGCGGTGGGTCTCCAGCCGCAGCGTACGCACGCCGTGCGCCGCGGCCTGGACCTCAAGCTCGGCGAGCAGGCGGCGGCCCAGGCCGAGCCCGCGGACCGACGAGTCGACCCACATCCGCTTGAGATGAGCCTGTGCGGGGGGATGGAACTTGAGCACGCCGCACCCGACCGGCTCGGCGTGCAAGGTGGCGAGCAGGAACAGCCCCGCGGGCGGCGACACCTCGTGGTCGGCGGCGGAGATGCCCCGGTCGGGGTCGAAGCCGTCCTCGAAGCGGACGGACAGCTCGGCGAAGTAGGCCCGGACCGCCCGGCGGGCGGCCGGGTGCCGGGGATCGCACGCGGTGATCCCGACCATCGAGGCCACCAGGAGCCGTTCGACCTCGGCCATGGCCGAGACCAGCCGGTCGCGCTGCCGGGCGCTGAGCGGAGTGAGGATGGCCGCGGCCGCGTCGTCCGAACGCCGGTCGAGCTCGGCTCGCTCAGCCAGCCCCCGGCTGGTCAGGTGCGCGGTCCGCACCCGCCCGTCGTCGTCGCTGGGTGCCACGGTGATCAGCGCGTCGCCTTCCAGCGACCGGAGCAGCCGGCTCAGATAGCCGGAGTCCAGGTCGAGCCGGGCCCGCAGCGCCTTGATGTCGCTGCCGTCCGGGCCGATCTCCCATAGCAGGCGCGCCTGGCCCAGCGGCCGGTCGCGGGACAAGAACGCGTCGTCCAGGGCGCCCACTCGTTGCGTCACGGTCCGGTTGAACCTCCGGACCTGCTCCACCATGCTCTGGTCCATTGCCTGACTCTAGTCAGAGAATGGACGCTAGCCAAGGCTCACGGCTGGAACTGGACGTATCCGTACTGGGGCACTGCCTTGGTGCTGGCGATGGCCCGGCCGTTCGCGTCGAACCAGGTCAGCTTCGTGAGCCGGAGCGGGCTGGGGACGATGAAGGCCGCGTACGCCCGCCCGTCCACGATGCACAACGTGGCCGGCCTGGTAGAGCCGTCGGACAGCGTCGCCATGAGCGCATCGGTATCCGGGCTCACCGAGACGGCGTACCCCGTGGCGCCGGTGCCATCGCCGAAGCCGAGGGGCAGGGCCATGATGGTCTCCGGCCCTTCGGGTGTGCTCACCGGGCCGCAGTAGCCCATCTGGGTACCGCCGGCCGAGCTCGTCCCGGACAGCGAGTAACAGTCTCCGCCCGGTCCGAACTGCAGCTTGATGACCCATTGGTGGTTACCAGGGAGGGTTCCCCAGGCCAGGCTGCCTGAGGCGGGCTCGCCCGGCCCCGAGGGCGCGTTGACCCACAAGCCCGGGTTCTCCGGGATCGTGGCCCTGCTGGGCGGCTGGATGCTGACCACTGGCATGGTAAAGGCCGGCGACCAGTCCGGGGGCGGGTCAGGCACCGTCACCCGCAGCGGCTTGGCCAGCGAGTACGCGAAACCGGCGACGTGGTAGCGCAGCCCGCAGACGGTCGCGGTGACCGCGGGCACGTTCGTGCCGCCGTTGACGACGATCCCGTTGACATCGGCGGGGAGCTGGACGAACGCGAAGCCGACTCCGGGCGTGGCCGGGCCCAGGGCCACGACGGCGGCGGTTTCCGGTACCGGATCCACCGGGTCGGCGTCGGTCCCGTTGAGCGTGATCGCGGCCAGGCACGTGTAGCCCGGGTCGGCGATGTTCTGGACCGCGAGCGACCAGGCATGCCCGTCCGCTGTGCCTTTGGCGAACACGCCATTTGGTCCGGCCGTGATGGCGGGGGCGGCGGGCTGGGCAGCCGGCGGCCGGCCGCCCAGGGCCAGGCTCGTTACCGCGACGATCCCGGCCAGGCCCAGCGTGCCTACGGCTGCCCCTGTGCGCCGCAGGCGGATGCGCTTGCCCCGCCGGATGATCGTCTCGAGCGGAGCCGGCGACGGCTGTACGGACTCGAATGTGCCGTGCAGCGCCTGCCGCAGTTTCCGGTCCAGGGTCTCGGTCACCGTTCATCACCTTCCCCGAGAGCCGGGTTGGCCCGGAGCTTGGCCAGGGCCCGGGAGAGCTGGCTGCGTACCGTGCCGGGCGAGCAGCCCATGGCGGCGGCGATCTGCGCGTCGGTCAGGTCCTGCCAGTACCGCAGGACGATCACCGCGCGCTGCCGCGGCGGCAGCTGACGCAGGGCCGTCAGCAGGGCGGCCCGCTCGCCGACGAGGTCAGCCGGGCCGTCAACCGGCGTATCCGGCAGCTCGCCCGGCTGCTCGGTCACCCGGCGCCTGCGGAACCGGCGGTTGCTGGCGTTGACCAGGATGCGGCGCACGTAGGCGTCCGGGTCGTCAGCCCGGCTGACCCGCCGCCAGGCCACGTAGGCGCGAGTCAGCGCGGTCTGGGCGATGTCCTCGGCCAGCCAGCGGTCTCCGGTCAGGCCGAACGCCAGCCGGACCAGCCCCGGCCAGCGGGACGCCGCGAAGGTCTTGAAGTCCTCGCTGCCGTCCGCGCTGAGGATGTCCGGGACGGCGGCTATCTCATCACGAGGATTAGACACCACCGGCTCCACACCACCTAAGAGCACCGTAGGCCGGCAGATCGCTGCATCACCAGCGGGCTGTTCTGGGCCCGCCACCCAGGCCTGCGCCTTCATCCCGCCTGACCGTTCATGAAAAGATATGCCTGACACCCCGATTATGAGAGTGGTCATGGGCGACGAGCGTGAGAATCTCAGCTGGCAGGCGTTCGGCGATGCATCCCGGGAACTGGCCACCGCCATCGCCGCCGACGGTTTCGAGCCCGACCTGATCCTGTCGATCGCGCGCGGCGGCCTGTTCCTGGCCGCGTCCTTGGGCTATGCGCTCGCGGTCAAGAACCTGCACGTGACGAACGTCGAGTTCTACGACGGGGTAGGCACCACGCTCGATATGCCGGTCATGCTCCCGCCGGTGCCCAGTGCGGTGGACTTCTCGGAGAAGAAGGTGCTCATCGCCGATGACGTGGCCGACTCCGGCCGCACCATGGACCTCGTCTACAACTTCATCAAGGACCACGTGGAAGACGTGCGCTCGGCGGTGATCTACGAGAAGCCGCAGTCGGTGATCAAGTGCGAGTACGTATGGAAGCGCACCGACCGCTGGATCAACTTCCCCTGGAGCACCGACCCTCCCGTCGTCCAGCGCGCCGGCCAGGTCCTCGACGCCTGATCCCTCAGATCCATGCCGCCATTGTGCCCGGATGACGGCGGGTGCACGGTCGGCGGCCAGCCTTAGGATCGCCCTATGACAGACGCGCATTTCCGGCCGGCCGTGGCCATCCGGATCGGTCGGCAGCCGGACAACGACATCGCGCTGACCGGGGACCTCGAGGTCTCCCGGCATCACGCGGGGCTGCGCCGCAACCCGGCCGGCAGCTTCGAGCTCATCGACCTGGTCGCAGCCTTCGCCCTGATCACCGACTTCTGGCCCCAGCCATACGAGCTTCCAGCCCGCCGCGCTCACCTGGTCGAGCGCTACTGAGTTTCCGAAGGGCTGGAGCGGACATTCGCCTGGATCAGCAAGCATCGCCGCACCGCCGGCGGCTACGAGCGCCTGGGCAGCCGGGCACTTACCGGAACGTGCTACGCGCAGCCATGTCCGCCTTGGTGCTGCTGGTGGCGGCGGCATGCAGTAGCCCGAGCCCGCCTGCTCGCCCGGCAACTGCGCATACTGCGCCCGCGCCAGTGACTGAGAGCTTTGCCGGTCATCGTTTCACCGTGACGCTCAGCGCACAGGCACTGGCGAGGGCCAGCGCTGACGGCGCGAACTTGTCTCAGGTGATTGCACATGCCCTCGCCCGCATCAACGCGTTGCTGCCTGGGCCGCCGACGGTCATTATGGTGTCCTACGGCGGCTCCGACGTCATTCCCCAGACGGGGACCAGCGGTGAAACCAACCCCGGAACCGGAGTCCTCACCGTCACGTTTGGCCAGACGCCGCGGGCCAGCCCCGGAATGATCATGAAGCTCTGGCTGCCGCGCTCTTTGTCGCACGAGATCGACCACAGCGTCCGGATCCTTGCCGGGCCGGGGTTCGGGGTTTCCCTGCTCGAGGAAGTCATCTCCGAGGGCATCTCCTCCGCGTTCGATCTAGCGGCATTCCCGGGGCCGCCCTCTCCGTGGGACCGGGCCATATCACGAACTCAGGAATGTGCCCTGTGGAAGCAGGCCCAGCCGTTGCTCGGGCAGACCGACCTGTATGACCAATGGTTCTTCGGCGGCCCCGGCGTACCTCACTGGGCGGCATTCACCATCGGGTATGACATCGTCACCGACTATCACCAGCGCCACGCGGATGCAAGCTGGTCCGCGATAACCGCCGCCAGCGCGACCGCGATCCTTGCGGGTAGCCATTATCAGCCGTGCGCAGCCACCGCTCACTAGCGAACCGTCTGACCCAGACTTGCCAATATGGGGACCCGCATGCCGCCCACTCGCCGCCTGCTCGAACTCGGCTGCGGCCCAGAGCCCGCCCCGGGTGACGGTCACGGTCACGATGTCGCCGGGGCGAGGCGCGCCGACCGCGCGCCCTCTCACTCACTAGACGGGGTACCGGGTGGGTGCGGTGGTGTATTTCCGTCCGCTGGGCATGGTCCAGCGGACGGTCCCGTCGGCCAGGTGCTCGGCGTTCCATCCGGGGTGCTGTTTGAGCCGGTGGTCGTGCCGGCACTTCGGATCCCCGTTGCACAGGCAGGTCCGTCCGCCCGCCTCATAGGGCACGTTGTGCTCGAAGTCGCACTGTGCTGAGGGCCTGCGGCAGCCTGGCCCGGTGCAGGTGGCGTACCGGATCTGGGTCAGGTGCCGCAGCGTGACGCCGGGGTCGTGCCCGCGGGCCTGGTGCCGGTGATCACACGGGCCGGTGGTGATCGGCCCGGGGCTGATGATCAGGTCGGGCCGGCCGGGGATCCCGGTGGCTAGCCGCCAGGTGCCCCAGCCGCCCGGCGGTCCTTGTCGGCCTGCCGGGGTGAACGTGAACCGTGGTGCGCTGGTGCTGCCGGGCGGGTCGTGCCCAGGTGATCTGCCGCGGGGTTCGGGCCGGGCGCAGCCGTGTCCGATGGCGTGCCCGTCCGGGTCGGTGACGGTCATGCACCAGGTGGTCTTCGGGTTGGCCGCGGCGGCGGAGGCCAGGTCGCGGGCCAGGTCCGGGTCGACCGGGCCGATGCCGGCGATCTCGCCGGGACGGCTGGCCAGGCCCAGCAGGGTAGTGGCGGGGACGGTGAGGTTGATCGTGCCGGCGAACCCGGCCGGGATCACGCTGCCACCCGGGTCGCCGGGGACGGCAGGCTCGGGCCAGCCCGGACCGTCCGCTTCATCCGCCCCGTCCGGGCCTTCTGGCCCGTCAGGGCCTTCCGGACCGTCTGCGCTGTCCTGGGCGGCGAGGCGGGAGTCGCGGTTGAGCAGCAGGTCGAGGTAGGCACGAGCGCGCAGTTCGTCCATGGAGCCCGCCACCCCGGCGGCGCGGAGCTGCCGGGCCCACCAGTTCACCCGCTGGTCAGCGGCCAGCACCTGCGCGGGCGGCAGTTCCCGCCCGGCCAGCCCCGCGTTCCCGGACCCCTCCGCCCACCGCTCCACCCGCGCCTGCCTGGCGGCCTGCTCCCGCCGTTTCCTCGCCTTCTCCGGCGCCACCTGCATCACCGCCCGGCCGATCGCCGCGGCCAGCCCGGCCGGGGTCAGCCACCCGGCCCGGCCCAGCACCAGCGCCTCCGCCGCCCGGGCCTCCTCCGGATCCAGCACCGTAGTGGCGCGGGCGATGATGCCGGCTTTGGCTTCGGAGATGACCCCGTCCCGGAACGCCGTCTTGGTGCCGGGCAGCTTGACCTCCAGGTCATACGCCACATCCAGCAGGTTGTCCGCCGCCCACCGGGACTCACCCAGGATCGCGGCCAGCTCCACCGGGGCGAACTCATCCCACACCGCCGGCATCCGTGCCGGCCCCTCGGGACCGAACCCGCGGGCCGCGCGGCGGCGGATGAACTCCGCCACCGCCGCGTGCTCGCGCGCCGCGGCGTGCGCCTGGACCCGGTCCCACGCGCAGATCACGCCCACCAGCTCATCATCAGAGGCCCCGGCGTACCGGTCATCGTCGCCGGCGGCTTCGTCGGCGAACAAGCCCAGGCTCACGCAGCCCGCCGCGGCATCTAGCGGCATCCCGGACGCGAACGACGACGCCCGGCTGACATACTCACCGGGATAGGTCTTGGCCGAGCCGGGCATCCCCGGACCGCGCCGGTCCTCCGCGGCGCCCCCGGCCTCCGCCGCGGTCAGCCCCAGCCGGTCCCGCACCGCCCGGGCCCGGGCCGCATCCGCGGTCACCTGCGCCGCCTCGCGGTAGACCGCGGCCAGGTCCTCCCCATCCAGCCAGGCCCCCGGATCCTCCGGATCCGGGCCGCCCGCCCACGCATCCTCGCCGTCCTCGGACGGCGGATCGTCGTCGGGCAGCTCGCCCGGACGCTCCCCAGCCGGCCAGTCCGGGCTGGACGGCAGCAGCCGCCACCCCCGGCCTCCGTCGAACCGCGGATCCCAGCCCAGCCCGTCGGCTTCCCGGGCGGGATCATCGTCCCACCGAGGATCAGGCGACGGCTCTACGGTCACTATGGTCTCCAGTTCGAATGGCGAGAGCGAAGAATACTGACACTCGAAATTATACCTCATACCCGGCCGAAAACAGCGCGAAACGCCGACACCGAAGGCCTTTCTTGCCGTTGTTAAAGAAGAAATTCAAGCGGCTAGAGCGAGACATGTGAACGGCTCCGTCCCACCCGGAACCAGGCCAGGTGAGACGGGGCCGCAACGCTTGGGTCAGTCGGCGGATGGCAGCATGAGCGGGCTCGCGTCAGTCGCCGGATCGCAGCATGACCAGGGCGACGGCGATGGCCGCCACCACTAGGCCGCCGGCGATGCCGAACGCCAGGTGGTAGCCGCCGTTCAGCGCGGCCAGGGTGCCGACCCCGCGGGCCGCCAGCGTGCTGGTGCGCCCCGCGGACACCGTGGCCAGGACGGCCAGCCCGAGCGCCCCGCCGACCTGGGCCGTGGTGTTCACCAGGCCGGAGGCCAGGCCGGCGTCGGCCTGGGTGGCGCCGCCCATGGCCACCGTCATCAGCGCGGGGAAGGCCAGCCCGGACCCGGCGCCCATCAGCACCATCACGGGCAGGTCGTGCAGCACGTACCCGCCGTGCACGGGCGCCTGGGTGAACAGGAACAGGGCCCCGGCGATCAGCGCCAGCCCGGCGATGAGCGTGGTCCGCGCGCCGAACCGCGTGGCCAGCCGGTCGGTGTAGCGGACCGACAGCGTGCCCATTATCACGGCCACGGGCAGGAAGGCCAGCCCGATCTGCAGCGGGCTGTAGCCGAGCATTTCGCGCAGGTACAGCGCGCCCAGGAAGAACATGCCGTACATGCCTGCCACGCCCAGCACCTGGACCAGGTTCGCCGCCGCGATCTTGCGGGCAGCCAGCATGCGCAGCGGCATCAGCGGGTTCCGCGCGGTCCGCTGGCGCACGATGAAGCCGGCCAGCAGGACCAGCGAGGCGCCGCCGAACGCCAGCGTCCGCCCGGCCAGCCAGCCGTCTTCGGCGGCCGGCTTGACGATGGTGAACACGCTGAGCATCATCGCGCTGGTGATCAGCAGCGCGCCCGCCATGTCGGCGCCGTTGCGCAGCCCGGTGCCCTGATCCCGGGGCACGACCCGCAGCGCCAGGATGGCCGTGATGATGCCGATCGGCAGGTTGACGAAGAAGATCCAGTGCCAGTTGATGGCCTGGGTGAGGACGCCGCCGGCGAGCAGGCCGACCGCTCCGCCGGCCGAGGCCACGAAGGCGTAGACGCCGATGGCCTTGGCCATCTCGCGCGGCTCGGGGAACAGGGTCACGATCACGCCGAGGATCACCGCCGAGGTCAGAGCCCCGCCGATGCCCTGCACGAACCGGGCGCCGACCAGCATCCCCTGGCTCTGGGCCAGTCCGCAGACCATCGATGCGACGGTGAAGATGGCCAATCCGGTCAAGAAGACATTCCGCCGTCCGGCCAGGTCACCCAGCCGTCCGGCCAGCAGCAACAGCCCGCCGAACGAGATCAGGTACGCGTTGATCACCCAGGCCAGCCCGGCCTGGGAGAAGCCGAGCGAGGCCTGGATGGACGGCAGCGCCACGTTCACGATCGTGACGTCCAAGACGATCATCAGCATCCCCGCGCACAGCACCACCAGGGCCATCCAGCGGGAACGGTCGGCTGACCGGGCCCGGGGGTCGTAGGCCAGGCCGGGAAGGGCCGTCGTATCCTGCATGATCTTTCTCCTCACGTGAGGAATTCACTAATCGGACGATGGCGCCCGCGGATATTCATCGCCGCCGGGCAGGAACCGCCGCAGTTCCCGCAGTTCGCCCACGCAGACCACCGGCGGCCAGCGCCGCGCCTGCGCCTCCCGCGCGACCGCGGCCGCCACCGTGGCACCGGGCCCATCCCCGCCGACCAGCAGCCGCGCCGGATCGGCGCCCAGCTCGGCGGCGTGATCGGCCGCCCAGGCCAGCACGTTCATCCCGTCGTGGACGCCCGCCAGATCGCACCGCACCGCCAGCACCACCAGGCCCGCATCCTCGCTCAACGTCCGGCAGGCGGTCTCGGCACCGGCGCCGACGATGCAGAACACCAGCAGCGGGACCTGGCGCGACGCCGGCGGGCTGGGCCAGTAGACGCGCACCGGGGCCGGGCTGGTATTGCCCCTGAGCTGCATGTCGGCGATCCGATGACGGGACATGCCATACACGCTGGCATCCGGCCGGTCCCGAAGGGAAAGGCCGAGTGCGCATGGCAGTCGTGCATAACCCGCATGACCACGCCCAGGGCCGCCAGGCGAAGACGGGCGATAATCGGGAACATGGAGGACGAAAGCGCCGAGGCCGACGGAGCCAGCAGCGTCGTCTCGCTGCCGCAGGCGCCGGACGCGATCGAACTGCGGCACCTGCGCGCGTTCGTCGCGGTGGCCGACGAACTGAACTTCGGCCGGGCCGCGGCCAGGCTCTACCTGTCCCAGCCCGCGCTGAGCCGCCAGATCCGGGCCCTGGAACGGCTGGTCGGCTGCGACCTGCTACGGCGTTCCACGCACCGGGTCGAGCTGACCATCGCCGGCGAGGCGCTGCTTGACCGGGCCAGAACCTTGCTGCGGGACGTGGACGAGGCGGTCAGCGCGACCCGCTCGGTCGGCGGCGAGCTGCTGGCCAGAATCGCCAGGCACTGGGAGTCCTTCGCCGAGGTGAGCCCGGCCGACCTGCAGGAACTGCGGGTCGCGTACGAGGGCCTGCACGGGCAGTTCGAGGCGCCGCCGCACATCGCGGTCCGGTCGGTCAACGCCGGGGGAGTGCCGGGCCTGCTGCTCGCGCCTCCCGCCGAGGAGCGGGCGGCGCTGCTGTTCCTGCACGGGGGCGGGCACGTGGCCGGATCGGCGTTCGGCTACCGCCCGCTGGCCGGGGCCCTGGCCGACGCGGCCGGAACCGGCGTGGTCGTCCCCGATTACAGGCTCGCTCCCGAGTACCCGTTCCCGGCCTCCGTCGAGGACGCCGTACGGGCCTACCGCTGGATGCTCGACCGCGGAGCGACCCGGGTCATCGTGGCGGGCGACTCATCCGGCTGCGGCCTGGTCCTGTCGCTGCTGCTCAGTCTCAGGGAGCAGGACCTGCCGATGCCGGCCGGCGCCGTGCTGTTCTGCCCGTGGGTCGACCTGCAGCCCGCCGGCCGGGACCGGCCGGCGCACGAGCTGGACGACATCAGGGACGCCGCGGCCGGGCTCTACCTGGCCGGTCATCCGGCCGACGACCCGCTGCTCAGCCCGCTGACCGCGGACCTGACCGGGCTGCCGCCGCTGCTGATCCAGGCTGCGACCGGCGACCCGCTCCTGGACGAGGCCCGCCAGCTGGCCGACCACGCAGCCGACGGCGGCGTCGACGCCCGCTTCGAGCTGTTCTCGGTGGACACCCACGACTTCCACATCTTCTGGAGCTTCCTGCCCGAGGCCGCCCAGGCCCTGCGCCAGGCCGGCCAGTTCGCGCGCGACATCAGCCTGGCCGCCCAGGCCGGCTGACATAAGGCTGCCTGACGTAAGGCTGCCTGACGCGTCACGGCTGGCCCGGGGCCAGCTCGTGGGCCAGCAACGCTACGTGCAGCGAGGTGCGTGACTCGGCCGAATCGAGCGAGACGCCGAGGATGCGCTCGATGCGGCGCAGCCGCTCGTAGAACGTCGGGCGGGCCAGGTGGGAGTTCTTGGCCGCGGCCGCCTTGTTGCCGCCGGCGACCAGCAAGGCGGAAAGCACCTCGATCAGCTCGGCCCCCCGCTCGTGCGTGAGCAGCGCGCCCAGTTCCCGCTCGACGAAGGTCTGCAGCCGGGCATCCTCGCGCAGCAGGTGCATCAGGCCGCGCAGGTGCAGGTCGGGCAGCCGGTAGAACGGCCGCGCCTCGCCCAGGCCCGCCGCGACCTCGGCCACCTGGTCGGCCTCGAGGAACGAGCGCCGCACGTCCTTGATCGAGTCCGCCGCGGCGCCGGCCGCGATCACGACCTGGCCCAGCCGCTCCCTGACCCTCCCGGCCAGGACGGTCAGCACCGCATCGGCATCGGCGCCCGTGGCCAGCGAGAGCATCGCTCCGGCCCGCACGTCATCCAGCGTGCCGACCAGCGCCGGGAGCCGTTCGGCCCGGCACGCCTCGGCCAGCACGTCGGCGGCCTCCAGCACCCGGGCGTGCGCGGAGATCCCGGGCACGCCGGAGTGGTCGCCGATCCGCAGCACCAGGCCGAGCAGCTGGCGCGCGTCGACCGGCACGCCGAGCGCCCGCGACCGCATGGCCGCCTCGGCCGGATCGGCGTGCGCCTGGGCGATGATGCCGCTGATCAGCGTGCGGTGTGCCTGCCGTTCCAGGCTCTCCCGGTGCCTGGCCAGCAGGCGGCCCAGGGCCAGGGTGGTCGCGGCCCGCTCGATCAGCACGGTGTCCGTCGGCCCGGGCGGGCCGTCGCAGACCAGGATGACCCGGCCCCAGTCCTCGCCCCGCGCGCCGACCGGCGTTACCAGCCATCCCGACGCCTCGTCAAATGCGGTCCGCCCGGGAAGGCGAACAGAACGGCTCCGCGCGGCGAAGCCGGCCAGCAGCCGGCCAGGGTCGGCCCCGCCAGGCGAAAAGGCCAGCACCCGGTGGGCCAGGTCGGCCAGGATCACCGGCCGTCCGGCCAGGGTCGCCGCCTGCCTGACGATCTCGTCCGGCGAGGCGCCTGCCACCGACAGCTCGGTGAACATCTCGTGCAGCCGCTCTGAGACCCGCAGCTCGTCGAGCTGGGCGTCGATGATCCGGGCGTGCACCGCCTCGGTGATCTCGATGAACGCCACCTCGGCCTCGAACGCGATCAGCGGCAGCCCGGCCTGCTGGGCCGCGGTGACCAGCGCGGCCGGCAGCTGCCCGGCGTACCGGCGGCCGAGCTCGACGGCCAGCCCGGCCACGCCGACCTCGGCCAGTTCGGTGATATAGGCGGCCAGCAGCCTCTCGTCGTCGGGCAGCGCGATGCCGGTGCTCAGCACCAGTTCGCCGCCGCGCAGCAGCCGGGCCACGTCGGTGAGTTCCATCGCGTGCACCCAGCGGACCGGGGTGCCGAGCCGGTCCTGGCCGGCCACCACCTGCGGGCGAGCCCGCCGGCAGGCGTCCATGGCGAGCACTTCGCCCAGTGACGGCAGCATTTACACAGTGTACTGATATCGACCAGACCTGATACATGATGTCGCTTCCAGAACCGGCCCGGCAGCAGGAAGAATGAGCGCCATGTCTGAGCTTCTCGCCCGCCACCGCGCGGTCATCCCCAACTGGGTCGGTATCTACTACGACGAGCCCATCGAGATCACCAGCGGTAAGGGCTGCCGGGTCACCGACGGCCAGGGCCGCAGCTACCTGGACTTCTTCGCCGGCATCCTGACCAACATGCTCGGCTACGACGTGCCCGAGGTGCGGGACGCGGTCGAGCGGCAGATCGCCACCGGCGTGGTGCACACCTCGACGCTGTACCTGATCCGGAACCAGATCGAGCTGGCGGAGAAGATCGTCAGGGTGTCCGGCATCTCCGGCGCCAAGGTGTTCTTCACCAACTCGGGTACCGAGGCCAACGAGACCGCGCTGCTGGCCTGT
This sequence comes from uncultured Actinomycetes bacterium, assembly GCA_963767565.1. Taxonomy (GTDB): domain Bacteria; phylum Actinomycetota; class Actinomycetes; order Streptosporangiales; family Streptosporangiaceae; genus Palsa-504. The sequence goes on from CAVYEG010000006.1 coordinate 281,943, forward strand.
CTCACCGCGCGCCACGCCAGCCAGGTGCTCGCCATGCGGGGCAGCTATCACGGCCGCTCGTTCGGCGCCGTCTCGGTGACCGGCGTCGCGGCGTGGAAGATGTCGAGCCTCGATCCGTTCGGCACCCATTACTTGCACGGCACCGACCGGCAGCTGCCCCAGTACCGCAACCTGTCCGACGCCGACTACATCAAGGCCTGCGTAGAAGACCTGCGGGCCCTGCTGTCCGGCGGCGTGCACCCGGCCGACGTCGGCTGCCTGCTGGCCGAGCCGGTGCAGGGCGTGGGCGGGTTCACCATGGCCCCCGACGGCCTGTTCGCGGCGTACAAAGAGGTCCTGGACGAGCACGGCATCCTGTTCATCTCCGATGAGGTGCAGACCGGCTGGGGCCGCACCGGCGAGCACTTCTGGGGCATCGGCGCGCACGGGATCACCCCGGACGCGATGACGTTCGCCAAGGGCCTGGGCAACGGCTTCGCCATCGGCGGCGTGGTGGCCCGCGGCGACCTGCTCGACGGGATCCGCGGCAACGGCATCTCCACCTTCGGCGGCAACCCGATCGCCACCGCCGCGGCCAACGCCACCCTGGACTACGTGCTGTCCCATGACCTGCAGCGCAACGCCGCCGTCTGCGGTGAGCTGATCATCAGCGGGCTCAGGGAAGCGGCGACCGACCTGTCCATCGTCGGCGAGGTGCGCGGCAAGGGCCTGATGTTCGCGGTCGACCTGGTCGACCCGGTGACCGGGAAGCCGAGCCCGCCGCTGGCCAGCCAGCTGCTCGAGGCCACCAAGGAGCGCGGCCTGCTGGTCGGCAAGGGCGGCCTGTACTCCTCGACGCTGCGGATGGCACCGCCGCTGACCCTCAGCGAGGCCGAGGCCAAGGAGGGCCTGGCCATCCTGACCGACGCCCTGACCGCCGTCAACAGCGAGGCCGCCAAGTGAGCAAGCACGCGAGCGACGCGCGAAGCGCGGAGAAGCGAGCAGTGAAACACTGTACCCACTGGATCGGCGGCAAGCCCTGGGACGGCGAGGCCGACCGCCACGGCGACGTCTACGACCCGGCCACCGGCCGGGTCACCGGCCAGGTCGACTTCGCCAGCCCGGCCGAGGTGGACCTGGCTGTCGCGGCGGCCAGGGACGCGCTAGTCAGCTGGCGGCGCGTCTCGCTGGCCAAGCGGGCCACGGTCATGTTCGCCTTCCGCGAGCTGGTCCGCGACCACGCCACCGAACTGGCCAAGCTGATCACCGAGGAGCACGGCAAGGTCGCCACCGACGCCGCGGGCGAGGTCGCCCGCGGCCTGGAGGTCGTCGAGTTCGCCTGCGGCATCCCGCACCTGCTCAAGGGCGGCTTCTCGGAGAACGTCTCGACCGGCGTGGACTCGTACTCGATCAGGCAGCCGGTCGGCGTGGTGGCCGGCATCACGCCGTTCAACTTCCCGGCCATGGTGCCCATGTGGATGTTCCCGCTGGCCATTGCCTGCGGCAACACGTTCATCCTCAAGCCGTCGGAGAAGGACCCGTCCGCGTCGCTGCTGATCGCCTCGCTGTGGGCCGAGGCCGGCCTGCCGGACGGCGTGTTCAACGTGGTCCAGGGCGACAAGGTCGCGGTGGACGCCATCCTGGCCCACCCGGACATCGCCGCGGTCAGCTTCGTCGGCTCCACGCCGATCGCCCGCTACGTGTACGAGAACGGCACCCAGGCGGGCAAGCGGGTGCAGGCCCTGGGCGGGGCCAAGAACCACATGGTCGTGCTGCCCGACGCCGACCTCGACCTGGCCGCCGACGCCGCCACCTCGGCCGGGTTCGGCTCGGCCGGGGAGCGCTGCATGGCCATCTCCGCCGTGGTGGCGATCGACCCGATCGGCGACGAGCTGATCAGCAAGATCTCCGACCGCATCGCCAACCTGCGGGTCGGCCCCGGCACCGACGAACGGTCCGAGATGGGGCCACTGGTCACCGGGCCGCACCGGGACCGGGTGGCCTCCTACCTGGACAGCGGCGTCCGCGAGGGCGCCACGCTGGCCGTCGACGGCCGCGCGCATCCGGTCATCGGGGTCGAGAAGGGGGCAGGGGAGGTGGGCGGGGGATTCTGGCTCGGCCCCAGCGTGCTGGACCACGTCACCCCGCAGATGAGCTGCTACACCGACGAGATCTTCGGCCCGGTGCTCAGCGTGCTGCGCGCGCCGTCCTACGAGGCCGCGGTCGAGCTGGTCAACGCCAGCCGGTACGGCAACGGCACGGCGATCTTCACCAACGACGGGGGAGCGGCCCGCCGGTTCGTGTCCGAGGCGGAGATCGGCATGGTCGGCGTGAACGTGCCGATCCCGGTGCCGATGGCCTACTACTCCTTCGGCGGCTGGAAATCCTCGCTGTTCGGCGACACCCACGTGCACGGCACCGAGGGGGTGCACTTCTACACCCGCGGCAAGGTGGTCACCTCCCGCTGGCTCGACCCGAGCCACGGCGGCGTCAACCTGGGCTTCCCGGTCAACACCTGACCGGCGCCAGCCGCCGCATGGCCGGATCGGGGTGGTGGGGTTAGCCTCACCACCATCCGGGGGGTACGACTTATGGCTGCCCGGCCTGGGATGTCATAGCGTCAGTGCCATGTTCCTCCTCCGCGACCTGACCTCGCCGCGCACCTGGCTCGCCATGACCCAGCACCTGGTCGGCCTGGTCCTCGGGTTCGCGGCCATCTTCATCGTGACGTTCGGGCTGGGCTTCGGGTTCGGCGGGCTGTTCTTCGCGCTGGCCGGGCTCCCGCTGCTGGGCGTGACGCTGTGGCTGGCGGACTGGTTCGCCCGCGCCGAGCGAGCCAGGTTCGCCTTCTTGACCGGCGTGCGGATCCCGGCCTGGGCCGCCCCGGGTGGGCCGGGCCGGGCCGACTTCCGGTGGGGCATCATCCCGCGCTGGCGGACGTGGACCGAGCCGGCCACCTGGTCCGAGATCGGCTACGCGCTGCTGCGGCTGCCGGTCAGCGCGGTGGCGGCCGGGATCAGCATCTCGGCCTGGTCGGTGGGCCTGATCATGCTGGCTGCTGCCGGCCTACGGCAGGGTCCTGCCGAGAGGCGGTCCCACCTTCGGCGACACGACGCTGCACGGCCGGGCTGATGCTGGCCAGCCGTCGGCGGTGCCGGCGCCCTGCTGCTGCTCGCTGCGCCGCAGCTCACGCGAGGCCTGGCTATCGCGGACACCGCGCTGGCCCGGTTGCTGCTCGGCCCGCGCCGCGACCTGGCCGCCCGGGTCAGCGAGCTGGAAATCAGCCGCGAGCGGGTGGTGGACGCGGCCGAGACGGAACGGCGGCGGATCGAGCGTGACCTGCACGACGGCGCTCAGCAGCGGCTGGTCGCGCTGGCCATGGAACTGGGCCGGGCCAAGGCGAAGTTCGCCGACGATCTCGATGCCGCCAAGGAACTGGTGGACCAGGCCCACGCGCAGGCCAAGGAGGCCCTCACCGAGCTGCGCAACCTGGTCCGCGGCGTGCACCCGCCGGTGCTGACCGAACGCGGCCTGGACGCCGCCCTGTCCGGCCTGGCCGCGCTGTGCCCGGTGCCGGTCGACGTGCACGTCGACGTGCCGGTACGGCCCAAGTCCTCGGTGGAGGCGGTCGCCTACTTCATGGTGGCCGAGGCGCTGACCAACGTGGCCAAGCACTCCCGGGCCAGCCACGCCAAGGTCGTGGTGGAAGGCCACGGCTACCCGGGCACGCTCACCGTCATGGTCAGCGACGACGGCATCGGCGGCGCGGACGTCACCAGCCCCGGCCTGTCCGGGCTGGCCGACCGGGTATCTGGCGTCGATGGCCGGCTGTCGGTGGAGTCCCCGGTCGGCGGCCCGACGATCATCGCGGCGGAACTGCCATGCGGGTAGTCATCGCCGAGGATTCCGTCCTGCTGCGCGAGGGCCTGACCCGGCTGCTCACCGAGGCCGGGCACGAGGTGGCCGCGGTCGCGGGCGACGCCGAGGGGTTCCTGCGGGCCGTGGCCGAGCACACCCCGGACGTGGTGGTGGTGGACGTGCGGATGCCGCCCACCTTCACCGACGAGGGCCTGCGCGCCGCCCTGCTGGTCCGGGACCGCTGGCCCAAGATCGGGGTGCTGGTGCTGTCCCAGTGGGTGGAGGAGCGCTACGCCACCGAGCTGATCTCCGGCCGCCCGCACGGCGTCGGCTACCTGCTGAAGGACCGGGTCGCCGACGTGACCGAGTTCCTCGACGCGCTGAGCAGGGTGGCCGACGGCGGCAGCGCCCTCGACCCCGAGGTCGTGGCCCAGCTGCTGGCCCGCAGCCGCCACCCGCTCGGCGAGCTGACCCCGCGCGAGCGCGAGGTGCTGGCCCTGATGGCCGAGGGCCGGTCCAACTCCGCCATCGCCGACTCGCTCGTGGTCGGCGGCGGCGCGGTCGAGAAGCACATCAACAACATCTTCACCAAACTCGGGCTGGCGCCCGGCGACCGCGACCATCGTCGCGTGCTCGCCGTGCTGCGCTACCTCGGCACCGGATGAACGGGGTATGACGATGACCTATCTATCCACGACCGGCACGCCGGTCGCCCCGAGCCCGTTCGGTTCCGTGCGCATGACGCCAGGCCGGTGGGCAGCCCTGGCCGTGGCCGTGCCGGTGGCCCTGGCCCTGATCGGCTGGACCGGCTTCAGCCTGGTCAGCACGGTCGCCAAGGGGATCTACCCGTTCAGCTACGCGGTTCCGGTGCAGCACGGCCAGGTCGCGGTGAGCATCAGCGCCGGCAACGTCACGCTGCGCCAGGGGCCGGGCGGCACCGCCCGGCTGACCGGGACCGTTCAGTACGGCCTGTTCCGCCCGGGCATCAGCGAGTACACCGCGCCCAACGGCGTCAACGTGGGCGTGAACTGCGACGGCATCAACGGTAACTGCGGGATGAACGCTACCCTGGCCGTCCCGGCGCGGACCGCCGTCACGCTGGGGAGCAACGGCGGGGACATCGCGGCGACCGGTTTCAGCAGCAACGTGACGCTGTCGGCCATGGGCGGGAACGTGACGGCCAACGACCTGGCCGGCGCGATGAACCTGGACACCGGCGGCGGCGACCTGACCGGCAGCGGGCTGTCCGGCACCGTCCAGATCACCGCCGAGGGCGGCAACGTCCAGGTCGGCAACGTGAACGGCCCGACCCGGGTAGACACCGGCGGCGGCGACCTGACCGCGATCAGCCTGACCGGTAACCTCCAGGTCTTCGCGGAGGGCGGCAACGTGGACGCCGAGGACCTGACTTCCTCCCAGGTCGTCGTCCAGTCGGGAGGCGGCGACGTCACGCTGGTGTTCACCCAGGCACCGAAGGACCTGCAGATCACCGCCCTCGGCGGCAACATCAACGTGGTGCTGCCCAGCGGCGGCACCAAGTACGACATCTCCACCCCCGACACCCAGGGCGGCAACGTCGACATCCCGCCGGGGCTGGACAGCGCCACGTCCACCAACGTGATCAGCGCCGACAGCGGCGGCGGCGACATCACCATCACCCAGGGCCAGAGCAAGCTCTCCGCTCCCTAGCCGCATTAGCGTGGGCCGTTACCGTCTGCACAGCGGTAACGGCCGCCTGGATCCGCAGCCGGGTCGGGTCGCTGAGCACCGGGTCGAGGGGACTGGCCCACCGCTAGGTCACCTGGAGCGAGCCGATCAGGGCGCTGACGCTGGCGGTGCCGAGGTTGCTCGGCACCGATACGTAGAACACGGCGGGCGCATGGCCCGCCCCGCGATCCACGACGACCACCGCGCCCAGCTCAGTGGACCAGGGCAATCCCTGACCGGCGGCGTCCGAGTACGTCATCAGGAATTTGACCACCCAGGCCGCGTGCCCGCTGACCGTCGTGCCGTAGCTGTCCTCGACCGTGCGCGAGTGCGCCAGCCCCGCATAGTAAGCCCGGCCGACCGCGTCGGCCACGCCGGTCGCCACCGGCCCGAGGGCGGCAGGACCGGAATAGGCGAAGGCCTGCTGAAGCTGGCCCGAGCAGGCGTTGCCGTGCCAGTCGATCGCCGTCCCGCCGATGTCCGCCTGTCCGGCTACGGCGTGCTCGCCCGCGTCCCAGCTGAACATCGGGCTGTCCAGCACTCCGGGGCAGCCGCGCTGCCAGGGCGAGGGGAGCAGCTCGTAGCTCAGCCCGGACGCGGTGTCGGTCACCAGCGAGCGGGAGGGCGAGGGCGTAGCCCGCTTCGGCACGATCTCATCCCGCGTGGGCCCGGACCCGCCCGAGGGGGCCGCGGAAGCGGACTTGGACAGCGCGGTGGTCTTGGCCGTCGTCGGCAGCTTGGCCATGTCCCTGATCATCACCACGATGATCAGCAGCACGGCGGTGGTGACGAAGGTCAGCAGCCACAGCATCGAGCGCTGCACGAGCTGACGGCGCCGGCGCCGGGCAGCGGGGCCACGGACCCGGGTCCGTGGCCGCCTGCCTCCCCGCGGCGACCTCATGCCGTCAGGGTAAACGTCACATACCTAGCGAAAGAAGCCCCTAGCCGGACATGTTTACCGCCGGGTCACGTTCCCGCGGCCGCGGCGGCCTGCAGCGGCACTGCCTCTTCGGCCCGCACCTCCGCCCGGCCGAACACCAGGTGAGCCACGAAACCGATGGCCAGGGCCACCAGCACGCCCAGGTTGGCGAACGCCCAGGCACCCGTCTTGCCGCCCAGGCCGAACGCGCTGAGGAAGTAACCCTGCCAGCTCAGCCAGTGCGCCGCCGTGTTGGTGACCAGGCCCCAGCCGATGGCGGTGGCTACCACGACGGCGATCACCGGGGCCCACCGCACGTCGCCGTACCGTCCGGCCGAGGTGAACAGGTCGCGCTCGGCGTAGTCCCGCCGCCGCAGCGCGATGTCGGCCAGCATGACCCCGCACCAGGCCGCGATCGGCACGCCCAGCGTGATCAGGAAACCTTCGAACTGGCCCACGAAGTTGTGCGCGACGAACACCACGTAGATGGTGCCGAGGGTCATCACCGTGCCGTCGATCAGCGCGGCCCGGTACCTGGGTATCCGCAGGCCCAGCGTGAGCAGGGCCAGGCCAGAGGAGTAGATGTCCAGCACCGAGCCGCCGACCAGGCCGAGGATGGCCACGATGGCGAACGGCACCAGGAACCAGGTCGGCAGCAGCGTGGTCAGCGCGCCGATGGGGTCGGCGGAGATCGCCGAGCTCAGGCTGGTCGAGGAGCCCGCCAGCAGCAGGCCGAAGACCAGCAGGAAGATCGGCGCGACGGATGAGGCGAACGTGGTCCAGCCGATCACGCCCCCGCTGGAGGAGCGCCTCGGCAGGTAGCGCGAGTAGTCCGCGGCGCAGTTGACCCAGCCCAGGCCGAAGCCCGTCATGGTGAACACCAGCGCGCCGATCAGGTCCTGGGCGGAACCGCCCTTGACGGCCGACACAGCGTGCCAGTGGATCTTGTCCGCCACCAGCGCGATGAACACGACGGTGAAGATCCCGGTCACGAGCGTGATCCAGGTCTGCATGCGCATGATCAGGTCGAAGCCCATCACGCCGCCGAAGATGGTCAGCGCCACCACGATGATCAGCGCCACGGCCTTGGTACCGTCGCCGCCGCCCCAGCCCAGGCGGCCGAAGACGGTCGCCGAGGCCAGCGTGGCCAGGATGACCAGCACCGTCTCCCAGCCCACGGTCAGCAGCCAGGAGATGGCCGTGGGCAGCTTGTTGCCGTTCACGCCGAAGGCGGCCCGGCTCAGCACCATGGTCGGCGCCGAGCCGCGCTTGCCTGCCACCGCGATGAACCCGCAGGCCAGGAACGACAGCACGATCCCGACCACGCCGACCACCAGGGCCTGCCAGAACGAGATGCCGAAGCCCAGCTCGAACGCGCCGTAGGACAGGCCCAGGACCGACACGTTGGCGGCGAACCAGGGCCAGAACAGGTCGCGCGGATGACCCTTGCGCTCGTCCTCGGCGATGACGTTGATGCCGTTGGCCTCGACCTGGAGCGGTCGCAGCTCTGCCGTGCCCTCGGCCATAGCGAGCCTCCCTACGAATCCATGATTGCCTTGCGCTGTGCCCCGTCCACGGGTATGTGAGCGCCGCTGATGAAGCTGGCCAGCGGCGAGGCCAGGAACGTCACCAGCGCCGCGACCTCTTCCGGCTCGCAGATGCGGCCGAAGGGAATGGACTGCTGAGCCAGTTCGTGAGCGCGCTCCTGGGGCACGCCCTTGTCCCTGGCGAAGGCCTTCTCCAGCGTGTCCCACCGGTCGGTGTTCACCGGTCCCGGGTTGACCGTGTTGATCCGCACGCCGTAACGGCCGTACTGCTCGGCCACCGAGGAGGCGAAGTTGATGTCCGCGGCATTGGCCACCCCGGCGGTCATCTCCCAGTAGCTGGGCTTGAGGCCGTCGTTGCCGACGACCAGCACGATGGCACCTTCGCCCCGCTGCCGCATGTGCGGGATCACCGCGCGGACCGATCGCACGTAGCCCATGAACTTCAGGTTGAGGCTGGACATCCACTGCTCTTCGGTCAGGTCCTCGAGCAGGCCGCCGGGGGAACTGCCCGCGCAGGTGACGAGGATGTCGATCCGGCCGAACCGCTCGAGGGTGGCGTCCACGCAGCGCTGCACGTCCGGGCTGACGCTCATATCGCCGGCCAGTGGCAGCACGGCCCGGCCCGTCTCGGCGGCGATCTTCTCCGCGGCGGCCTCCAGCGGCCCGGCGTTGCGCGCGGTGATGACCACGTCGCAGCCCTCGCGGGCCAGGAACTCGGCCACGCAGCGGCCGATGCCCTGGCTGGCACCGGTCACCAAGGCGACCTTGTCGTCGAGCCGCAGGTCCACCGCAACCCCTTCCGCTCGCTACAGCGCTACGCCCGGTAGGCGTGTTCCCGCGCCACGGTGACCTGGATGGTATATCAAATACCAGGACGGCGGAAGGTCCAGTTTGTCCGCCCGCGCGGCTCGCGCTTACGCGCGGGCGGCGGTGCCCGCCGGCGAGCTGGCCCAGACCGCGCTGGTCAGCCGGGAGGCCGGCTCGGGCACCGCTGACCTGTACGCCATTGCCGCGGCGGGCCGGCGCCGACCGGTCACGGCGAACCTCAGCGGTCCCAGAGAGCTCCGAGCGCCAGGTCGACCTTGACGGCCAGCGAGCCGGCCACGGGCAGCGCGGGCGGCGGCGCGGCCGCGGTGGCCTCCTCGCAGGCCGCGATGGCGTCAGGGTGCAGGAACCGGGTCAGCTGACCGAAGCCGTGCCGGTCGTCCCGGCCCCGGCGGTGCAGGTGCAGCCGCAGCGGCGCGTACAGGTAGAGCTGATCGCGGGCCCGGGTCAGCGCGACGTAGAACAGCCGGTGCTCCTCGGCCAGCCCGCCGGGCTCGCCGAGGGCCATGTCGCTGGGCAGGGCGCCGTCCACCAGATGCGGCAGGTGAACGATCGGCCATTCCAGGCCCTTCGCCGCGTGGATGGTGGAGATGGTCAGGTAGTCCTCGTCCAGCCGCGGCGGCCCGGCCAGGTCGGAGGCCGAGACCGGCGGGTCCAGGGCCAGCTCGGCCAGCGCGTCGTGCAGCGTCGGCCAGGCCGCGGCCGCGTCGGACAGCCGCTGCAGGTCGGCGATCCGGGCCTCGGCGTCGGGGTAGCGGGCCCGGATCAGCGGGTCGAGGATGACCAGGACGGCCGCCGCCGCTGCCGCGGCGGGATCGGCCGGGGCGGCGGCCAGCCGGCCCAAGGTGGCGGCCAGCGCAGGCCTGGACCGGGCCGGGGCCGCGTCGGTGGCCTGCCGCCAGCCGCCGGGGGAGACGCCCTGGTCCGGGCCCAGGCTGACCAGGATGCGGCGGGCGTGCACCGGCCCGATGCCGTCGTGCAGCCGCAGCAGCCTGAACCAGGCCAGGTCGTCCGCGGGATTGGCCAGGATCCTGGCCGCGGCCAGGAAGTCCTTGACGTGGGCGGTGTCGGTGAAGCGCAGCCCGCCGAACTTCACGTACGGGATCTTGCGCGCGCTCAGCTCGATCTCCAGGATGTCGCTGTGATGGGCGGCGCGGACCAGCACCGCCTGATCCCGCAGCGCTGCTCCGTCCTCGTGCGCGTCAAGCACCCGGGCGCAGACCTCCCGGGCCTGGGCGGCCTCGTCGTGGCAGCGGACCAGCAGCGGAGCCATTCCCGCGCCGCGGTCGCCGGTCAGCGTCAGGCCCAGGCCAGGCGCGGACGGGCGGATGATGTTGGCCAGGTCCAGGATGGGCTGCCGGGACCGGTAGTTGCGGCCCAGCCGGACGATGTCCAGCCCGGCGTAGTCGGCGGCCAGCTGCCGCAGGTGCGCCGGGTCGGAGCCGCGGAACCCGTAGATGGCCTGCGCGTCGTCTCCGACGCAGGTCAGCTGTTTCCCGTCCGGCTGCAGCAGCCGCACGATGCTGGCCTGGACCGTGTTGACGTCCTGGTACTCATCGACCAGGACCGCGCCGAACATGCCACGCAGCACCGGCCCGGCCGCCGGATCGGCCAGCGCCGCCTGCCACAGCAGCAGCAGGTCGTCGAAGTCGAGCAGGTGCCGGTCGCGCTTGCGGGCGGTGTAGGCGCGGAACAGCTCGGCGAGCTGGCCGGTGAACGTCGTGCACCACGGGTAGCTGGCCGTGACCACCTCGCTGACCGGTCGGCCGGTGTTCACGCACCGGGTGTAGATGTCCGCGCACGCCCCGGCGCGCGGAGTCCGCTGACCGGTGTCGGACAGGCCGTGATCGGGACGCAGCGCGTCCATGATCTCGGTCGCGTCGCCCGGATCGATGATGGTGAACTGCGGCGGCAGCGAGAACGACTCCGCGTGCCGGCGGATGATCTTGTGCGCGATGGCGTGGAACGTCCCGCCGCAGATCCGCCCAGCCGCGGTGGAACCGCTGGGCCCGTTCGTCCCCTGGGTCGAGCCGTTTGTGCCCGCCGCGGCCCGGGCGAGCATGTCACTGGCCGCGCGCCGGGTGAAGGTCAGCAGCAGGATCCGGTCCGCCTGCACGCCCTGGACGTCGCGCAGCCAGGCCGCCCGGGCCACCAGCGTTCGCGTCTTGCCGGTCCCCGCCCCGGCCAGCACCAGCAGCGGCCCGCTCTCGTGCGTCACCGCCCGCCGCTGCTGCTCGTTCAACCCGTCCAGAATGTCGTGCTGATCGAACATGCATATGAACATAACCAGGGCCGGCCGCGGAATCCGTACGCCGCGCCGGCAGGTAGCTATCAGCTGTCCGGCATCTTCGGGACTGCCGCGCGGGGAAGAATGACAGGGCGGACACTGAGAACATGACACAAGCTCACGCCAGCGCCGATGGAGATCGCGCCGCCGGAGTGCTGGTTCTGGCCGGGCACCGGGCGCCGATGCTGGACCGCGCCCGGATTTACGTGTGCGGGATCACGCCCTACGACGTCACGCACCTCGGGCACGCCGCGACATTCGTCTGGGTTGACGCGCTGGGTCGCGTGCTGCGCCTGCTAGGGACCGAACCGGAGATGTGCCGCAACGTCACCGACGTCGACGATGTGCTCGATGCCGCGGCATCGCGCGCTGGCACGCCCTACGACGAGTTCGCGGCCATCCAGCAGTACTACTTCGAGCACGACCTGGCCGCGCTGAACGTGCAGGCTCCCCGGCACGAACCGCGCGCGCACCGTTACGTCGAGCATGTCATGAGGCTGGCCCAGGGCCTGATAGCAGTCGGTGCCGCCTACGAGCGCAACGGCAGCGTCTACTTCCGGGGCCGCGGCGCTGCCGCCCAGGCGGGCCTGGATCAGGCTGCGGCGCTGCGGCTGTCCGCGGAGTACGGCGGCCGGCCCGACGACCCGCGGAAGGATGATCCACTCGATGCCGCGGTCTGGCAGTCGGCCGAGCCCGGCCATCCGGCTTGGGACTCGCCGTGGGGACCGGGGCGCCCGGGCTGGCACGCCGAATGCGTCGCCATGGCGCTGTCGACGTTCGGCGTGGGCGTGGACGTCCATGCCGGGGGAAACGACCTCCGGTTTCCGCACCACGCCTACCACTCGGCGATGGCCGAGGCCTTCACCGGCGTCAGGCCGTACGCGCGCGCGTGGCTGCACGCCGGGACGGTGATGGTCGACGGGGTCAAGATGGCCAAGTCGCTTGGGAACCTGGTACTGGTCAGCGACCTTCTCGGCGCCCATTCGGCCGCCGCTGTCCGGCTGATGATCCTGGACCGTCCCTGGTCCGAGGACTGGGATTACAGCGACGCGTCCCTCGCCGCCGCCGCCGCCCGGCTTGCGGACCTCTACCAGGCGGCGGGCCGCACTCATGCGGCCGGCGCATCCGCCGCCGAGATTCGTCGCCTCCTGGCCACGGACCTGGACGTACCCGCCGCGGTCGAGGTGGCGATCGAGGCAGGCGGCGCAGCGGCCCGCCTCCTCGCCGCCACCCTCGGCCTCGACTGAAACCGCGAGGGGGAGCCGATGCCTGAGGTCATCACCATCGAGACGCCCGGCCTGGGCGATCGCAGCTACCTGGTGCACGACGGGGCGAAGGCCTTCGTCGTCGACCCGCAGCGCGACATCGACCGGATCCTCGCGGTCGCAGGATCCCGGAACCTGCAGATCACGCACGTCCTCGAGACGCACATCCACAACGACTACGTCACCGGCGGCTACGCGCTGGCCGGCCAGACCGGCGCCGCGTACGTGGTAGCGGCCGCAGAAGACGTCAGCTTCGAGCGCGTGGCCGTAGCCGACCGGGACCAGATCGAGGTGGGCTCGCTCACGGTCACGGTCCTGCACACCCCGGGGCATACGCCCGGTCACCTCTCCTACGTGCTCAGCGATGCCGCACAGGGCCCGACGGCCGTTTTCACCGGCGGATCCATGCTGTACGGCGCGGTGGGCCGCACCGACCTGATCGGCCCGGACCAGACCGAGCCGCTGACCAGGGCCCAGTACCGGTCCGTACGGCGCCTGGCCGCGGAGCTTCCCGCCGGGGCCGTCGTCTATCCGACGCACGGGTTCGGCAGCTTCTGCTCGGCCACGCCCACGACGGGCACCTCGTCCACCATCGGGAACGAGCAGCGCATCAACATCGCCCTGCGCAGCGAGGAGGACGACTTCGTCCAGGAGCTGATCGGCGGCCTGACCGCCTATCCGCGCTACTACGCGCACATGGACCCCGCCAACCGCGGCGGCCCGCGGGCCCCCGGCCTGGCCGAGCCCGCACAGGCGGATCCGGCCGAGCTCCGGCGGCGCATCTCCGCCGGGGAGTGGGTCGTGGACCTGCGCGAACGCCAGGCCTTCGCACGCGCTCACGTGACCGGGACCGTCTCCATCGAGCTCGGCGACCCGTTCAGCACCTACCTGGGCTGGACCATTCCCTGGGGCGCCCCGGTCACCCTGATCGGCGACCGGCCGGAACAAGTGACTGAGGCGCAGCTGCAGCTGACGCGGATCGGCATCGACCGGATCGCCGCCACGGCCACCGGCCCGGCCGAAGAGCTGGCCGCCGGCGGGAGGATCTCCAGCTACCGGGTGACGGATTTCGGCGGCCTGGCGGCCGAATGGGACCGGCCCGGTCAGGTGATCCTGGACGTCCGGCGGCCCGATGAGTGGCGGGCCGGGCACCTGGCCGGAGCGGTGCACATCCCGTTCTGGGAGGTGGACCAGCGCGCGGCCGAGGTGCCGGCCGGGGAGGTCTGGGTGCACTGCGCCAGTGGCTTCCGGGCCTCGATCGGCGCGTCGGTCCTGGACCGGGCCGGCCTGCAGGTCGTCTACATCGATGACGACTGGGGCCGGGTTGCGCAGCTCAGGCTGCCGCTCGGCGGTCAGGGCAGCTGAGGCGGCACCGCCCGCGGTCAGCTCTTCCCGGCCTGCCCAAGGTGGCGCCGAGGTGTCAGGCAGGTTAACGCTGCCCGGCCTGCCTGGCCTCCTCAACCCGGGCCGGGGAAGGATGGTGCTCATGACTGAGGTCGAGCAGGGGCCGTTGACGGCCAGCGAGCTGGACGCGATCGATGCCTGGTGGCGGGCGGCGAGCTACCTGTCGGTGGGGCAGATCTACCTGCTGGGCAACCGGCTTCTGGCCGAGCCGTTGCGGCCCGAGCACATCAAGCCGCGGCTGCTGGGCATTGGGGTACGACACCGGGGCTGAACCTGATCTACGCCCACCTGAACCGGGTGAGCAGCCTCAAGCTGCGCCTGCTGTCCGATGCCGACACGGTGCTCGGCTCCGCCGACCTGCCCGCACCGCGCGGCGTGGCCGAGGCCGCCGAGCTCAGAGCGGCCCAAGGGTCGCTGGGCCACGTGGGCGCGGTCGGGCACCGGATCGTGCACGGCGGGAGCATGTTCACCGGGCCCGTGCTGATCGACCCGGGTTCCACGGGCTCTCGCACGCGTACGTGTCCCGGCGAGCCGCCGAGGTGGCCGGTTCCCCACGCCGGCTGGTCAGCTGCCACCTGGGCGTCGGCGCGTCGCTGGCGGCGGTGCAGGACGGCCGTTCGGTCGACACCACGATGGACTTCACCCCGCTCGACGGTCGACCCCGGCCTGCTGATGTGGCTCGAGGAGCACGCGGGGACCCCGGCCGCCGGGGCCATGCCGACGGCGACACCGTCCGCACACCGGCCGCTATCGCGCGCGGTGGCCCGGCTGATGCCCGCGGCACCGGGGCGCCGGTGGCTGGCCGTGGTCCGCGCCCCGGCTGATCGCGGCGATGTGGGCGCGCGGCGCCGCCTTACGGCAGCCAGCCGGCGTCGTAGGCGGTCTTGATCGCATCGACCCGGTTGCGCGCGTTCAGCTTAGTCACGATCGTGGTCAGGTAATTGCGCACCGTCCCGACCGACAGGTGCAGCGTGGCCGCGATCTCCACCGGTTCCGCCCCTTCGGCCGCCAGCCGCAGGATCTCGTGCTCACGTGGCGACAGCGGATTCTGGCCGCCATCCCACGCGGCCACCGCGAGCTGCGGATCGATTACCCGGCTGCCGGCCGCCACCCGGCGTATCGCCGCGGTCAGCTGTTCGGGCGGCGCGTCTTTGAGGATGTAACCGGAGACGTGAGCGGCCAGCGCCCGGCGCAGTGTCCCGGCCCGAGCCAGGTTGGTGACGATCAGGGTCCGGCAGCCGGGCAGCTCATTGTGCAACTGCTCCGCCGCGGACAGGCCGTCCAGCCCGGGCAGGTCGACGTCGATGATCGCGACGTCGGGATGGCAGGCGCGCGCCGCGGGGAGAATTTCCGTGCCGTTCTCGACCGCCGATACCACTTTCAGGTCGGATTCGAGCTCGATCAGCGCCACGAATGCCCCCCGCACCATGGCCACGTCCTCGGCGAGCAAGATTTTCAGTGTAAGCAATTCTTGCTCCAGCGACCTATCCCGGCGATACAGATGGGCGTCCGGCGTCTCGGCGTAACCGGCCACCCGGCGAGGCCGAAGCCACCTCCCGCCTTGTCATGCTAACTGGTCCTGTCCACCGGGCGGCGCGGCCACCGTGGCCAGGACTTCGAACCGGTCGTGACATCGGTTCACGTCCAGCCTGCCGCCCACGGCCTGCAGTCGTGAGGCCAGGTTATCCAGGCCCCCGCCGTCCCGGCCACACGTCCCGGCGGTGGGCGCGCCGTCGTTGATCACCCTCAGCCGGACGGTTTCGCAGGCCGCGTGGGCTTCGACACTGCAGTTCTGCGGTGCGCTGTGCCGCAGCATGTTGGTCACCGCCTCGCGCAGGACCGTCGCCAGCACGGTGTCGACGTCCTCGTGGAGCGGCCCGCAGTCGATCTCGACCCGGGTTCGGATGCCCGCCGCGGACAGCAAGGACAGGACCGTGGCCGCCTCCTTCGACAGGGACAGGCGGCGATACCCCTCCGCCACCAGCCTTACGTCCGCCAGGGCCTGCCGCGCGACGTCGAGCAGTTCGGTGAGCTCCTCGCAGGACCGCCCAGGGTCACTGACCACGAGCCGCTTGGTGAGCTCGGCCTTGAGGACGATGGACGACAGGCTGTAGCCGAGCAGGTCGTGCAGGTCCTTGGCGAACCGCACCCGCTCCCTGACGATGGCGAGCTGGGCCAGCTCGGTGCGGGTCGCGTTCAGGTACTTGATGACCAGGGCCAGCCGAGACAGGCCGAACACGATCAGGCCGACGTCCAGGGTTGCCAAGGTCGTGTAGGCGGTGTAGAACGCGTCCTGGCCGGTCAACACCGATCCGAGGAGTATGGACAAGACGACGGCCGCGAACAGCGCCCAGGCGGTCCAGCCGGAGACGAGTAGCAGGATCGAGCCCGCGAGCCAGCCCGCCATCCCGCCCCACTCGCCACCCACGAACGGCAGCGGGAGGTAGGTGACCAGCGCCTGGGCCACCAGCATGACCACGCGCCGCGACATCGGCCATTGCGTCGCAGCGGGCGAGGAATTGAAGACCTGCAGGGTAAACAGCACGCCGACGGCGGCGAAGCCGACCACGATCTTGAGTCCGCGGGCGTTAGCCGGCGGCGACAGGACATTGATCGTCTGCACGGCGACGAAGGCCACGAGGACGGTGAGCAGGATACTTCGGGCAAGCCGCTGGTTCGGGTAAAACTCGTGGGAGACGATGGGCACCATTTGGTCTGGCTCGGCATCCGGTGCAGATTTATCACCCGGATTGTCCGAGGATTTTGGCACCGGACCGGCCAACCATCCGGCCTGCGCCTTGCGGCCAGGCATACGGCTTCCCTACGCTCGTTCAGCCGCCAGCCAAATGCTTTAGCCAACGGCAGATTTACCTAAAGAACACAAGTCTATCTTTACCGCAAACCTCCACGTACCGCGCATGGCAAAGAACTTTACCGGGATGTAACAGGGTGCGTCGTATTTCGGCTCAGCTGGACCAGCTTTCACGCGGGGCTCCCTAGTAACTCACGGACGCTAATCGCGGGACCAGGCGGCTGGCGGCCGCCTGGCCGGACCGGTACAGCGCCGTCATCAGCAGGTTGCAGAAGCACTCGTTCATCGGGGTCCTGGTGCACCAGCAGTGCCATTCGCCCACCAGCTCGGTATGGCGACGCAGGGCCAGATGGGCCTGGATGCGGCGTTCGAGGTTGCCCAGCCGGGCCGCCGAACGGCGATCTGCCCGGTGGTGACCGGCACCTCGCCTCCTCCCGGTGGCCGGCAGCCACGCTGCCGCCACTCGAGCCTGCCACGAGAGTCAGCCGAGGCTCCAGTGAGGGTGTCACGACCGGGACCATGAAATTTTCATGTCCGACTTGTGAGGAATTGCGATGGCACA
The DNA here is from genome assembly GCA_963767565.1 of uncultured Actinomycetes bacterium. Classification (GTDB taxonomy): domain Bacteria; phylum Actinomycetota; class Actinomycetes; order Streptosporangiales; family Streptosporangiaceae; genus Palsa-504. Next base: position 299,108 of record CAVYEG010000006.1, read on the forward strand.
TGGCCCGCGCAGCCGTATGAATAATTCACCTCGGTCCGGTGACCTGCGCACTACTGAGATGGCCTTAGGCGAACGCAAGCTTTTCCCAACTAACGCCCCGGCCAAGGAGCAAGAGCATGAAAGCCAGCCACAACCATCCTGGGAGCCTGACCGACATCTTCCGTCTCGGCAACGAACCGTCGACTGGATCCGCCGCTGCCCCCCGGAACCTCGTCATCGACGACCTCTCCGATCTGCAGGGCGCGTATTCGGGGACTCGCTACAGCTCCTGCATCTCGGACTACGCGGCCTGCCCGGCCGCCCTCACCGCCGACGCCTGATCTCACCATGTACCCCGCAGACAGCGCTCTCGTCGGATTCAGACGTCACCTGCGGGTCGAGACGGTTCCGGCAGAGGCGGTCTACCTCATTTCCGAACGCGGGGTGACCGCCCTGTCGGGACCAGGCATCGAGCGGCTCGCGCCGCTCCTGGATGGCACCCGCGACCTCAGTCAGCTGACCCGGGAGCTATCCGCTGACCTGGCCGCGGCCGAGGTCGCCGTCTTGCTGGAGCAGATGTCCGACGCCGACCTGCTGGATCTCCGGCGACCCGACGCCCCCGGCACGGTCCCGCTGGACGCGCCCGCCGCGGCCTTCTGCTCCCTGGCCGGCCTGCCCGCCGACGAGGCGGCCCGGGCGCTCGGCTCGGCCACCGTCGAGATCGTGACGATGGGTGGCATCGACCCTGCGCCGGTCGCCGCCGCGTGCGCCGCTTCCGGCCTGGCTTGCTCAGAAGCTGGCACCGAACAAGCCGCCGCCAGCATCGTGGTCTGCGAGGACTACCTGGACCCGCGGCTGGGCGCGGTCAACGCCAGGCACCTGGCCAGCGGGCACCCGTGGCTGCTGACCAGGCCGACGGGTGCCGAGGCGTGGATCGGCCCCATCTTCCGCCCCGGCGCCGCGGCCTGCTGGGCCTGCCTGGCGACCAGGCTGGAGGGGAGCCGGGACGAGACGCACCTGCTGCGCCGCGTGCTGGGCCACCGCGCGTTTCCCGCCGCGCCCCAGGCGGCACTGCCCGCCAGCCGGATGGCCGCGCTCCAGATTGCGGCCCTGGAGCTGGCCAAGTGGCTGGCCGGGATGCGGGACGAGGAGCGGCAGGCCATCTACATCCTCGATATGATCAGCCTGCGCGGCGGGCACCACGCCGTGCACCGTCGCCCGCAGTGCGCTGCCTGCGGCACGCCGGGCCTGGCCGCCCGGCCGTACCGGGCCCCGGCCGGCGGCCGGCCGAGGACCGGACGGGCGGCCCCTGGCGGGCAGGCCGACCCCGGGCGGGTGCTGAAAGAGTACGGCCACCTGGTCGACCCGGTAACGGGCATCGTGGCCGAGCTTCGCCGCGATAAGCACGCTCCCGAGTTCCAGCACACGTTCATCTCCGGCCGCAACCGGGCCATGGCCATGAGCACCGTGGCTGGCCTCAAGGAGGTGGCGCGCTATCCGAGCGGTGGGAAGGGCGTCACTGAGCAGGAGGCCAAGGCCGGCGCGCTGTGCGAGGCCATCGAGCGCTACTGCGGGACCCGGCAGGGCGACGAGCCGACGGTCCGGGGCAGCCTGCGCAGTCTCGGCACCCGGGCCCTCGACCCTGCGGGCTGCCTGCTCTTCGACCGGCGCCAGTATGACGACCGGGACCGGTGGAACAGGGTCTGCGCGCCGTTCCACCGGGTGCCGGAACCGTTCGACGATGTCGCGGAGGTCGACTGGACACCGGTGTGGTCCTTGCTCACCGGCGAGCAGCGCCTGCTGCCCGCGGCGATGCTGTACTACCATCCGCGGGCGGAGCGCGGACCCGGCAGCGCCATGGCGGACTCCAACGGCAACGCCGCCGGCGCCAGCCTGGAGGACGCCATCGTGCGCGGCTTCCTGGAACTGGTGGAGCGGGACGCCGTCTCGCTGTGGTGGTACAACCGCACGCGCCAGCCTGGCGTCCGGCTGGACTCGTTCGGGGACCCGTGGATCGCGAGCCTGAAGGACCGGTACGGCAGCCTCGGGCGGGAGCTATGGGTACTCGACGTGACCTCCGATCTCGGCCTCCCGGTGATGGCCGCGATCTCCCGGCGCACTGGGGCCGCGACCGAGGACATCATGTACGGCTTCGGCGCACATTTCGATCCACGCATCGCGCTGCGCCGCGCGCTGACCGAGCTCGGCCAGTTGCTGCCATCGGCGGGCGGCCCGGCCTGCCACCGCGATCCGGAGGCAGAGGATCCGTACCTGGGCTCGTGGTGGCGCAGCGCGACCGTGGCCAACCAGCCTTACCTGCGGCCGACGGTCGGCCAACGCCCGCGCGCCGCGGCCGACTACGGCGGCCCGGCGCCCGGGGCACCGGATCTCGATGACATCAGCGCGATCGCCCGCCGCGCCGGACTCGACCTGCTGATCCTGGACCAGACCCGTCCGGATATCAAGCTGCCAGTGGTCAAGGTCGTGGCGCCCGGGATGCGCCACTTCTGGCCGCGGTTCGCTCCCGGCCGTCTTTTCGATGCTCCTGTCCGCCTGGGCAGGCTGGCCAGGCCTACCGGGTATGCCGAGCTTAATCCGGTTCCGCTGTACGTCTAGCCGCTCAGATTGCGAGCTCGCCCGTGAAAGCAGACCCCGGCCGCACCGCACCGCCGCTGAATCCGCCCGAACTATGGTCCCTGCGCGAGGACGTGACCGTCGAAACGGGCTCCGAGGGCAGCCCGCTGCGGCTGCGCGGACGCTGGGGGGAAGTCATCGTCGAGCGGCCCACACCGCTGGTCCGCACGGCGCTCGAGCGCATGCGGCTGGGGCCGATCTCGCTGGAGAACACCATCGGCGCTGCCGAGGACGAGCGCGGCCCGGCCGAGCAGCGAGCCGAGCTCTACCGGGTGCTCGACCAGATGCAGTCGCTGATCATCCGATCGCTGAGCCTGGCATCCGGGCAGCCGCTGCTGTCTGTGGTGCCGATCACGGCGCGATCCCGGTTCCGCCCCACGCCGCTGGCCGTCGGCACCGCCGTCCGGTTGTCGGCCTACGCCGCGATGCGGACCGACGGGAGCCTGTACTTCCTGGAATCGCCGCTAGCGCTGCACCGGGTGCTGCTGCACCTGCCCGATGCGGTCACGCTGATATCGGCGCTGGCAGGGCCCGTCCTCCCGGCCGACCTCGGGGCCGTCCTGCCGCCCGTCGGGCCGGTCGCGGGCGATGCCCTGATGTACCTGGTGGCCGCGGGGATGGTCATCCAGGCGGAGGGCCCCGGCACCCCGCCGGTCTTCGCGGAGGACGCCGATCCTCACCTGACTGGCTGGTCCCCGGCCGACCTGGTCTTCCACACCAGCAGCACCCTGGGCCGCCATGACCACGGGTTCGGCGTCACCTACCCGGGCGGCGCCACGGCGCCCGCCGAGCCGGTCGTCAAGCCGCAAGCCCGGGAGTACGTCCAGCTGCACCGGCCCGGCTGGCACGAGCTGGCCGGGTTCGACCCGTCGCTGACCGCGGCCATCGAAGGCCGCCGCTCCGTCCGGCGCTACGGCCCATCGCCGATGACGGTGACCGAGCTGGGTGACCTGCTGTACCGCACGGCCCGGGTCCGGTCGCTGATCACCGTCGAGGACCATCAGGCCGCGAACGTGCTCGAGAGCGGATACGAGCTCAGCGACCGGCCGTACCCCAGCGGCGGCGCCTGTTACGAGATCGAGTTCTACGTCGCCGTGGGGGACTGCTCGGGCCTGTCCCGCGGTGCATACCATTACGACCCGCTCGGGCACCGGCTCGAGCCGGTCGGCGCCGACCCCGCGGCGGTGGACGAGATCCTGGGCTGTGCCCGGGTCGCGGCTGCCATGCAGGCCCCGCCGCCGGTGCTCATCGCCATGACCGCGCGGTTCCAGCGGCTGACCTGGAAATACGAGGGGTTCGCCTTCCGCCTGGTGCTGCTGCACGTCGGCGTGCTGTTCCAGAACCTGTACCTGATCTGCACGGCCATGCGGCTTGCCCCATGCGCCCTCGGGTCGGTCAGCATCGAGACGGCCGCCCGGGCCTTCGGCGCCGACTGGCGGGTCGAGCCCTGCGTGGGCCAGTTCATGGTGGGCCCCGAGCCCGAGGTGCCCGGCCGCGCCGCCCGCGTGCGGCGCTCGTTCAACGACGCGGAGTGGGCCGAGCTCGCCCGCGCGGCGCTGAGGTGATCCCCGATGACTTATGCGTCGGCCGTACGACCACGGGGACCGGGACCCCCGCGTGAGCCCGGCCAAGCTGCTTCATTTCCAGGTTCAGACGGCGACGCGGTCACCCGGCGCACCGCGCTAGCGCATGAGGAGCTGATGATGACCGAGGTACTCAAGTCGGCCGGGCCGTCCGCAGGCGAGGCGGTGCAGGCGTTCTCCGGCTTGCGCGCCGCACAGGCTCCGGACCTGCCCGAAGTGGTCTCGATCGAATCCATCTTCCCGGCGGATTCCCCCCGGCTCTCCGGCGAGAACGCCGAGCACACCACCCTCCTGCAGGCGAGACTGCCGGAGCTCCCCGCGATCGTAGTAAACCGGCGCACCATGCGGGTCGTGGACGGCATGCACCGGCTGCGGGCTGCCGCGCTGCAGGGCGCCGCCATGATCCCGGTCCAGTTCGTGGATGTGGACCAGCGTGAGGCATTTCTGCTGGCCGTGCGGGCGAACATCGAGCACGGCCTGCCGCTTTCCCTTGCTGACCGCGAGGCAGCGGCTCAGCGCATCCTAGTCTGGTATCCCTCCTGGTCCGACCGGGCGGTGGCCGACGTCGTCGGCCTCGCGCCGAGCACGCTCGCCGCCATCCGCGGCCGTTCAAGTGGCCATTCCCCCCAGTTGAACGCCCGGATCGGGCGCGACGGGCGAATCCGCCCGATGAGTACTCTTGACGGGCGGCTACGGGCCAGTGAGATACTGTCCGCCCGCCCGGACACCCCGCTGCGGGAAGTGGCCGCCGAATCGGGCGTCTCGCTGGGCACCGCGCACGACGTGCGCGATCGGATGCGTCGAGGCGACGATCCCGTGCCAGAGCGGCAGCGGACCCAGGACGAAGGCGGGCCGTCGCGGTGCACCCGCCGCGGGCCTGCGCACCGCAGGCACCGCGGCCAGCCGGTTGTGTGGCCGGCGCTGCGGCCCCGGCTGATGCGGGATCCCGCCATACGCTACGTGAGCTCGGGCCAGGAACTGCTGCGATGGCTGGACGCGCACGCTATCGCGGGCCGGTCCTGGCAGGCCGTCGTCGACGCCACACCGCCGCACTGGACGGAGGTCCTCGCCGGCGTCGCCTATTCGTGCGGCGACCAGTGGTACGAATTCGCGCGCGCGCTCGAGCGGCGCGCCCAGGCCATGAATGGCCCAGAAGGGCCTGCCGCGTGCCCCCGGCAGGCACAAGATGGCGCCGCTTAGCACGGCGCAGCTGAAGTCAAGGAGATCGGCTATGACACAAGTGGCCTTTTTGTTTCCCGGCCAGGGCTCACAAAAGGTGGGCATGGGACTGGATTTCGTCGAGCAATATCCGAAGCTGAAGGAACGCTGGTTCGACGCCGCCGACGATATCTTGCATCTGCCATTGTCACATTTGTGCTTCGAGGGGCCGGAAGAGGAGCTCCTGCGGACGGAGAATACTCAGCCGGCCGTCTTCCTGGTGAGCATGGCCATCCTGGATACGTTGCGCTCGGTCGGCATCGAGCCGGAAGCGGCCGCCGGCCACAGCCTCGGTGAGTACTCTGCGCTGGTCTGCGCCGGCACGCTGGAGTTCGCCGACGCGCTCCGGCTGGTCCGGCGCCGGGGCGAGCTGATGGCGACGGTCAACGAGCGCACGCCGGGCGCGATGGCGGCCGTCATCGGCCTGTCCCCGGACCAGGTCGAGGACCTGTGCGGCCAGGCGGCCGAGTTCAGCGGGGAGCTCGTGGAGCCCGCGAACTTCAACGAGCCCGAGCAGACCGTCATCTCCGGGGTGAAGACAGCGGTCGCATTGGCCTCGGACCTGGCCACCCAGGCCGGTGCCCGGGTGGTGCCGCTGCGGGTAGGCGCCCCATTCCACAGTACGTTGATGTCCGTGCTGGATAGCGACTTCGGCCACGCCCTCGAAAGCGTGCCGTTCGCCAACCCGCGGCTGCCGGTCATCGCCAACGTCACCGGCGACTACGTGCGCACCGCGGAGGAGGCCCGGGAGGCGCTGCGCCGCCAGGTGGCCGGCCCGGTCCAGTGGACCGCGACCATGCGCCGGCTGGTCGCCGACGGCTACGACATGTTCGTGGAGGCCGGACCCGGCCGGGCCCTGACCGGTTTCTCCCTGAAGATCGCCCCTGACCTGCCGGTGCACAGCGTCGGGCAGGTGCGGCGGATCACCCGCCTGCTGGCCTCGGCGGGCTGACCGCAGGCCCCTCGGCGGGGCCGCGCGGAGCATCGCGCCGCGCGGCCCGCCGCATCACGCGGGCCCGCCCGCGCGCCCCCCCGGACGGCGCATTTTCCCGTCCGGCCTCGGCCTGCCCGGAAAAGGACAACCAGGTTCCGGATCGTTTCGTCCTGCTTTACCGGGTGCATTGTTCACGCTGATTCATCGAGGGCTCAGCCGGTGACATTGCCCGGCCTGCCGTGCGACTCTCGATGCACGCGCAAACGGCATAACTGCCGAAATGCGGCGGCATGAGTGCGGGGTGGAGCCGGGATTCTGCCGTCGTGCCTCAATCGTTTTCGATAAACCAGGAGTGGAGCATGACGAACGAAGAGATCCGCGAAGCCGTCCAGACGTCGGTGGCCGAAGCACTTGGCGTAGAGGAAGACGAGGTGACCCCGGACGCCACGCTCATGGACGAGCTCGGCGCCGAGTCCATCGACCTGCTCGACATCCTCTTCCGGGTAGAGCGCTCGATTGGGGTGAAGATCCAGGCCGCGGACCTGTCGGACTACGTCCAGGGCGGCATTCCCGACGAGGAGTTCGGGGACGAGAACGAGATCATCACCGCCAAGGGCCTGGAGCAGCTCAAGAAGGTCATGCCCCAGCTCGACATGCAGGCGCTGGCCGGCCAGCTGCAGGCCGACCAGGTCATGGGCCACTTCACCGTCGGGAACCTGACCACGCTCGTGGCCGAGCGGGCCAGCGCCACGGTGTGAGGAAGACGGGAACCGACCTGATGGAACTCTGCGGACGCGTCGCGCTCGTGACCGGCGGTTCGCGCGGCATTGGCCGGGCCACCGCGCTGCACCTCGCGCGGGCGGGCGCGACGGTCGCGGTGAACTACCGCAGGGAGCGGCAGGCGGCGCGGGACGTGGTGGCCGAGATCGAGGCGGGCGGCGGTAAGGCCGTCGCCATCGGCGCCGACGTGACCGACTACGCCCAGGCCCAGGGCCTGGTGGCGCAGGCGATCGCGGACCTGGGCGGCCTGCACATCCTGGTCAACAACGCGGGCATCGCCCGCGACGCGCTGATCTTCAACATGGAGCCGGGGGACTGGCTCGACGTGATGAAGGTCAACTTCGGCGGCGTCTTCAACTGCACCAAGGCCGCGCTGCCGCACTTCGCCGGCCAGCGGGATGGCGTCATCGTGAACATGTCCTCGATGATGGGAGAGCGCGGCTGGACCGGCGAATCCAATTACGCCGCGTCAAAGGGCGCCATCAACGCCTTCACTCGCTGCTGCGCCATCGAGGTGGCCCGCTTCGGGATCCGCGTCAACGCCGTGCTGCCGGGCTTCGCCCCGACCGACCTCGTGGCCGGGCTGCTCGCCAAGGACGGCGGCAAGACGATCAAGAGGCAGATCCCGCTGCGCGGCTTCGCGGCCGTCGACGACGCGGCCGAGGCGGCGGTGTTCCTGGCCAGCCCCCGGTCGGGCTACATCACCGGGTCGCTACTGCCCGTCGACGGCGGGGTGGGCGGCCAGCTCGGCCTCGGCCGGACGAATTGGTGAAGACCGTGGACCTGGAACAGCCACGGCGAGGGCGCCCCGGCGCCCGTCTCGGGGTGGACCTGGTAGAGGTGACGCGCATCAGCCGCCTGCTCGCCGAGCACCCCGGCTGCGTGCATGAGCTGTTCACCCCGCGGGAGATCGCGTACTGCCGGCGCAAGCGCCGGCATGAGGTGCACTTCGCCGGCCGGTTTGCGGCCAAGGAAGCGGTACTCAAGGCCCTGGGCACCGGGCTGGGGCAGCTGATGCGGTGGACCGACGTGGAGGTCGTCAACGGCCCGCTCGGCAAGCCGGAGGTCAGCCTGCACGGCGAGGTGGCGGCGAGCGCGGCCCGCCGTGGCCTGGCCGGCATCGACGTCTCGCTGTCGCATTCGGCGGGCCTGGCGATCGCCGGCGCGGTGATCACATGGAGCGGAGGCGGCGGACCGTGCGATTCCACCTCGTCGACCGGATAGACGAATACGAACCGGGCGAGTCGGTGCGGGCCCGCAAGCTGACCTCGGTCAGTGAGGAGCTGTGGTCCGGCCCCGCCGCCGACCCCGTCATGCTGCCGCCGCTGATCCTGGAGTCGCTCTGCCAGGCCGGCAGCTGGCTGATCGTGGCCAGCACCAAGGGCCGCAAGCGCGCGGCCCTGCTGCAGATCGGGTCGGTCTCGTTCCTAGGTGACGTGCGGCCCGGCGACGTCATCGACCTGCACGGTGAGGTGCATTCCATGTCCGAGGAAATGGCTGTCCTGTCCGGTACCGCGTCGGTAGGCACCCGTCCGGTGCTGACCGCGACCGACATCATGTGCGCCCTGATCGACGCCGGTGATCTCGCTGGAATTGGCGACACCACCCGGATGCGCGACCAGCTCATCAGGCAGGAGGCGTGATGAGCGCCCGGGTCGCCATCACTGGGCTTGGCGCCGTTACCCCGGTGGGCAACGACGCGGACGCCACCTGGGAGGCGCTGATCGCCGGGCGCAGCGGAGTCGGCCCTATCACCACGTTCGACGCCACCACCTTCCCGGTGCGCATCGGCGGCATGGTCCGCGGCTTCGACGTCGGGCCCTACCTGCCGGATCCGCGCCTACGCCGCCAGCTCAACCGCGCCGCGGGCTTCGGTCTGGCCGCCGCCGACCAGGCGATGCGCCAGGCCGGCGCCGAGGGGGCCTACGATCCCACCGAATGCGGTATCGCGATGGGCGCCAGCGCAGGCCGCCCCGAGGGCCAGGAACTGGCCGAGATTATGGCGGCCTACCAGCGCTCCGGCGGTCACGACGTGCTCCCGCAGGCGCCGACCAGCCTGCTGCTGCGGCAGCAGAACGTGTGCTCGGAGGCGATAGCTCGCCGCTGGGACCTGCAGGGCCCGATGATCGGCGTGTCCACCGCGTGCTCGGCGTCCACGCACGCGATCGGGGAGGCGTTCAGGCACATCCAGGAGGGGGACGCGCGGCTCATGGTCGCCGGGGGCTACGATGCCCTCACCACCTGGCTGGATGTCCTTGGCTTCACCCTGCTGGGCGCGCTCACCAGCGGGTACAACGACGACCCGGACCACGCGTCGCGGCCGTTCGAGCGGGACAGGAGCGGGTTCGTCCTGGGTGAGGGCGCGGTCGCGCTCGTGCTGGAGGACCTCGACGCGGCCTGGGCCCGCGGCGCGCGCGTGCTGGCCGAGATCACCGGTTACGGTTCCAGTCTCAACGCCTACCGGATCACCGACGCCCCGCCCGACGGCAGCGGCCCGATCCACTCCATGCGGCGCGCTCTGGACGACGCCGGGCTGGGGCCGCGTGACGTCGACTGCATTATCGCGCACGGCACCAGCACCCCGGGCAACGACATCTGTGAGACCGTGGCCATCAAGGAGGTCTTCGGGCCCGACGCCTACCGCCTGGTCGTGACCTCGCCGAAGTCGATGACCGGCCATCTCACCGCGGCCTCCGGCGCGCTCAACGTGCTGGTCGCCGTGCGCGCGCTGCAGACCGCCCTGGTGCCGCCTACCATCAACCTGGATACCCCCGACCCGAAGCTGGACCTGGATTACGTGCCGAACCAGGTCCGCGAGATGGATGTGCGGGCCGTGGTGGCCAACGCCTTCGCCTTCGGCGGGACGAACGGCACCCTCGTGCTCACCCGGGCCGGGGTGGCGTCGTGATCGCCGCCGGGCCGCTGGTCGCGCTGGACCGGATCACGGGCGTGGAACCTGGGCGCCGGGCCACCGCCCTGCGCAACGTTCCGCACACGCTGGCCATCTTCGACAGCCATTTCCCGCGGCGCCCGGTCCTGCCCGGCGTGCTGGTGCTGGGCAGCATGGCCGAACTGGCCAGAGTCGTGCTCGCCAAGCAGGGCGAGGCGCCGAGTGCGGCGGGCGGGTCCGCCTGGCGCCTCGCCCGGGCCGACCGGATCCGCTACCGGCACTTCATCGAGCCGGGTGACCAGATGGAGATCGAGGTCGAAGTGAAAGACCTGGACGAGAAGCAAGCCACCGTCAAGGCGAACGTAAGGGTCGGGGGCAAGCTCGTCACGAGCGCAGGCACCCTGGTCTTGACCAGGACCGCTGACCAGGGCGCGTCGTCATGAGGCAGGTAGCGGTCACCGGCCTCGGGGTCATCACCGCGCTCGGTTCCGGCGCTGACGCGACCTGGGCGGCGTTGCTCGCGGGACGAAGCGCGGTAGGGCCGGTCCGCAACTTCGACGCGTCCTCGCTGCGTACCCGCCTGGCCGCCGAGATCACCGACTTCAACCCGACGGACTTCGTGGACCGGCGTACTGGCCGCAAGATGACCCGCGGCGAGCAGCTCGCCCTGGGCGGAGCGACCCTGGCGGTCCGCGACGCCGGGCTGGACGGTGAGCTCGACCGGGAACGCACGGCGCTGTTCACGGGCAGCAGCAAGGAGGTGTCCGACCTCACCAAGCTGGTCAGCGCCATCGTCGAGTCCACTGGTGAAGACGGCCGGTTCGACGTCCGGCGGGTCGGTGAGCGGACCTCCGCGTTTCACCCCCTGTTCTACGTCGAGGGGCTGCAGGCGGCGTCACTGTTCTACATCTCGTCCGCCTTCGGCCTGCTGGGCGCGAACACGTACTTCGCGGGTACCACCGAATCGGGGATGACCGCGATCGGCCGGGCCTTCCGGGCCATCCGCCGCGGCGAGGCCGACTGCGCAATCGCGGGCGGGTTCGACGACGCGGTCTGGTGGTGGCCGATGTCGTCCTTCGACACGCTGGGCATCCTCACCGGGCGCAACGACCTGGGATCGGCCGCGTTCCGGCCGTACGACCGGGACGCGTCCGGGGCGGTGCTGGGCGAGGGCGCGGCGTTCGTGCTGCTCGAGGAGGCCGGGGCCGCGCGCCGCCGAGGCGCCCGCATCTACGCCGAGATCGCCGGATTCGGCTGCGGCGCCGACGCCTACCGCCTGCTCGCCCCGCACCCGGACGGCCGAGGCATGGTCACCGCGATGCGGCGGGCCCTGGCCGACGCGCAGTGCGAACCGGAGGACATCAGCTATGTGGCGGCGCACGGCAGCGCGACGCCCCAGGGCGACCGCAGCGAGGCGCGGGCGCTGCGGGCCGTGTTCAGCCAGGCCGCCGCCCCGCCCCCGGCCAGCAGCGTCAAGCCCGCGACCGGGCACCTGGTCGGCGGGGCCGGGGCGCTCAACGTCGCCGTCGCCGCGATGGCGGTGCACGACGGCGCCGTGCCGCCGACGCTCAACCACGAGCAGGCGCAGTCAGGCTGCGAGTACGACTGGACCCCCGGGACAGCCCGCGAGCTGCCGGTCAGCCACGCGCTGGCCGTGGCCCGCGGCCTGGAGGGCCAGAACGCCGTGCTCGCGTTGCGATCGGTATGAAAAGGAGCATGATCATGCCGGAGACAGCGATTCCGCAGCATCCCAGGGTGGCTATCGCCGGGCTCGGCGCGATCACCGCCCAGGGGCCGGCCCTCGCGGATCTCTGGGCGGGCACCAGGCGCGGGCAGGTCGCCATCCGCCCGGTCCGGCACCTGCCCATGGACGGCTACCGCACCAGCGTGGCCGGCGAGGTGGCCCAGTCCGGCCCGCCGGCCGGCGACGTCGGGTACCCGGCCGGATGGCGTGATCCCGCCCTCGACTTCCTCATCACGGCGGCGACGGAGGCGATGGATGCCGCGCCCGCCGTCCGGGCGCAGGTGCGCCCCGAGCGCCTCGGCGTCGTGGTCGGAACCTGCAACGCCGGCCTGATCAGCGGCGAGAACTGGTACCGGGCCAGGATGGCCGGCGCCGCCAGCGACCCGCGGCTGGTGATCTTCGTGCCGCCCCAGGCTTTGGCCGAGGCGGTGGCCGGCGTGTTCGAGGCCCGTGGCCCCGTGCTGTCCGTCGACACCGCCTGCGCGGCCGGGGCGAACTCGATCGGCTACGCCGCGGACCTCATCCGCGGCGGCCTGGCCGACGCGTGCCTGGCCGGCGGCACGGACGCCCTGTCCGACGTGCTGATCGCCGGGTTCAACTCGCTGGAGTCGCTGTCGCCCTACCCGGCCGCGCCGTACTCCAAGGATCGGCTGGGGCTGTCCCTGGGGGAGGGCAGCGGCATGATGCTGCTCGTCCGGCACGACCTGGCCACCGCGCTCGGCCTGCCCGTGCTCGCCGAGGTGGCCGGCTACGGGCTCTCCGCGGACGGGTATCACCCGACCGCGCCGCACCCCGAGGGCAAGGGCGCCGCCCGGGCCATCCAGGCTGCGATCAAGGCCGCGGGCGTGCCGCCGGAGGACGTCCGGTACGTGAACAGCCACGGCACGGGGACGGCCAAGAACGACCCGGCCGAGACCAAGGCGACCAAGCTCGGTCTGGGGGACGCGGTCAAGGGCGCCGCACTCAGCAGCACCAAGTCCATGATCGGCCACCTGCTCGGCGCGGCCGGGGCCGTCGAGGGCATCGTCACCGTCAAGGCGCTCGAGGACCAACTCGCGCCGCCGACGGCGAACTTCACCGAACCCGACCCCGACTGCGACCTGGATTACGTGCCCAACGTGTCGCGGCCGCTGGAGATGAAGGTCGCGATCTCCAATAACTTCGCCTTCGGCGGTGCGAACGCCACGGTCGTGTTCACCAGGAATCGTGAGGAGGCCCCGCCGGTCCCGCCCGCCGACGACGTGGTGGTCACCGGCCTGGCCGCGCTCACCGCGGCCGGCCCGGGCCTGGACCGCCTGTGGGAGGCGTTCGCCGAGGGCCGGGACTGCACCGCCGAGGAAGACGGGGTCCGCCTGGGCCGGGTTCAACTGGACCCCGGCCCGTACCTGACGGCCAAACAGCGTCGCCGGATGGACCGGCTCGGCGTGCTCTCCGTGATCGCCTCGAAGCTGGCCCTGGCCGACGCCGGGCTGGAGGTCGGCGACGGCAACCGGGAACGGATCGGCGTGATCTTCGGCACCGGGGTCGGGCCCATGGAGTCGATGGAGAAGTTCTCCCGCCCTCTGTTCGAGGACGGGCCGCGGGCCGCGAACCCCGGCATCTTCCCGAACACCGTCTACAACGCCGCAGGCGGCCAGGTGGCCATGCACCTCGGGCCGGTGGGGCCGGCGTCGACCGTCACCACCGGCCACGCCGCGTCGGCCGGGGCGCTGATCTACGCCAGCGACCTGCTCACCGCCGACCGGGCCGATGCGATGGTGGCGGTCGGGGCGGACAGCCTCACCAGCACGGTCGTCGACGCCTACCGTGGGATCGGGGTGCTCGGCCCGGACGGCTTCGCCCTGGCCGAGGCGGGCGCCGCGTTGGTTCTCGAGCGGCTCGGCCAGGCGGCGGCCCGGGGCCGCCGGGGCTATGCGCGGATTCTGGGTTACGGCATTGCGTCGGACGCGCGAGGCGCGGGGCGCTGGGATTCCGGCGGCCACGGACTGGAACGAGCGGTCCGGATCGCGCTGGAGCGGGCCGGGCGGCAGCCGGGCGACGTGGCCAGTGTGTGGACCAGTGCGGCCGGGCTGCGGACCGCGGACCAGGCGGAGGCCGTCGGCCTCAGCAGGGTGTTCGGTGACGGGCCGCTGCGGTTCGCCCCGAAGCGGTTCCTAGGCGAGCCGATGGGGGTGGGCGGCGCAGTCAACGCAATCCTGGCCTCTATGAGCCTGCAGCGCGGTCACACCGCGGGCCTGGCCTTGGTGACCAGCTCGTCTCTCGGCGGGACGCACATCGCGGTGCTCTTCGCCGACCATCACTGACCCGAGACCACACAGGAAGTGTCATGGCAGCCAAACTGCGGCAGGTCCGCGTGACCAGCACCGGCTCCTACCTGCCGGGGGATCCGATCAGCAACGAAGACGTGGAGCGCCTGGTGGGTCCCCTCCCGGAGGAGGTCCTCGAGGGCCTCCAGGTCAAGTCCCGGCACTGGATCATCGATCCGGCCACCGGTGAGCACCGGCACAGCAACTCCGAGCTCGCGTACCGGGCCACCGTCCGGGCCCTGGAGCGGGCCGGGATCGAGCCGGGCCAGGTAGACCTGATCGTGGCCTCGACGGCCAGTCCCGAGTACCTGCTGCCGCCCATGGTTACGTTCCTGCAGGAACGGCTGGGCCTGCGCGCCTGCGCCACCATCGAGTTGCGCTCGGGCTGCGCCGGCTTCGTGGAGGCCATGGACGTGGCCCGGCTGTACCTGGAGCGCGGGCTCAAGCAGACCGCGGTGGTGGTCGGCAGCGAGGTGATCTCGCCCCTGCTAGTCCCGGTGTTCCGCGGGGTCGCGCCCAACCGGATCCGGATGCGGGACCGGATGAACCCGTACAACTTCGGCGACGGTGCTGGCGTCGTGGTGCTGCAGGCAACCGACGGTGAACCCGGCCCGGGCGGGGTCATCGGCGGCGCGATCGCCTGCGTGGGCGGCGCGAAGGCGCCCGGCATGCAGATCGTCGGCGTGGGCGGCACACACGCCCCCCTGCACCAGCAGGTCACCGCCCGGCGGCTGATCGATCTCAAGGTCGACGTGATCGAGTCGGGACGGTTCACCCCGTACGTCATTACCGAGGCTATGCAGGCCACGCTGGCCGCGGCCGGCCTCGACGCGGGCGCGATTGACCTGTGCGTTATCCCCGAGGGCAATGCCGGCTACATCACCGAGGAGCTGGAAGAGGCGGGCCTGCTCACCCCGGAATGGCTCGCCCTGCAGCCGAAGATCTTCGAGAACCTGGCGCTGGTGGGCGCGACCGGGTCGGCAGCGGTCCCGGTGGCCATGGACTACGCGTGGGAGACCAGCACGGTGCGGGCCGGGGACACGGTCATGCTGCTGGCCATCGAGACCAGCAAGTGGAAGTACGGCGGCCTGACCTTCACCTGGACGGCGCCGCCGCTCGCCGCGGCGAGTGCCGCCGGGAGCACGGCCACCCCGACCGTCGTGAGCGCCTGATGGCCCCGGTTCGGCCGGCCGAGGCCACGTTGGAGGCCGGCGGCCTGGCCCTGAACTATGCTGAGCAGGCCGGCGACGGATCGGCGATCGTGATGCTTCACGGCCTGGGTGCGCGCTGGCAGGTCTTCGGCCCGCTGTTCGCCGGCCTGCGCGGCTACGGGCACCTGTTCGCGCTGGACTTCCGTGGGCACGGCCAGTCGGCGCGGACCCCTGGGCACTACCGGCTGGCGGACTACTGCGCCGACGCCCTGGCCCTCGTCCGCCGGGCCGGGCCGCCGGCCATAGTGTACGGGCACTCGTTGGGCGGCTGGGTCGCGCTGGCCCTAGCCGCTGCCCATCCGGACCAGGTCCGCGCCATCGTCATCGCCGAGTCGGCGATCTACCCCGCCGACATCGACCCTGACCTGGCCGTCTCCTACCTGGCGGATCTGCCGCTGGCGCTGCGGTCGCTGGCCAAGTCGCTCAAGCAGCTCGATCCCGAGGTGATGGCGTTCTTCCGCGACGGGCGGCTGACCGCGGGCTACGACCCCGACACGCTGCTGGCCCGGGTCACCTGCCCTGTCCTGCTGCTCCAGGGTGACCCGCGGCGGGAGGGCCTGATGACCGACGACGACGTACGGCGGGCCACGGCGCTGCGGCCCGGCGCCCAGCACGTCTTCTTCGCGGGTCTCGGACACGGGCTGCACGTCGAGGATCCCGGGCGGGTGCTCGATGTCCTGCTGCCGTTCATCAAGGAAAACGCCGCTCCGAGCCGCCCGTGAACGCTCCGGAGCCGCACCGATCCGGTCCGTTGAACAACCTTCTTGGGCCCGGGGACGGCGCTTTACGGTTGAAAGGCACGCCGGGCTGTCCGCTCTTCAGGCCCATCCCGTAAAAGTGAGGATCCATGACAGACGAGAAAGCCGCAGCGACGCCGCAGGCCATCGCGCTCATTCAGCCAGTGGTCACCGGAATACTGATCGGAACCACTTTTCTGCTGATATTCCTATTCGCATTGCACAAGCCCACGCCCCACGGCGTTCCGGTGGGCGTCATCGGGCCGGCCTCAGCCGGACCGTGCCTGCGCACAGCGGGCTGGACCTGCGGACGCTGGGCAGTGTCGCCCAGGCGCGGCGCGAGATCAAGCAGAACACGATCGATGCCGCGTACGTGGTCCAAGATGGGCGCTATCAGCTGCTGGGCTCCAGCGCGCACGGTGCCACCGCTTACCATGCGCTGGAGGGCATCTTCACTGGGGTGGCCGCCGCCCGGGGCGCGCAGTTGCAGGTGATCGACGTGGTGCCCGCCGTCCCGGCCGATCCCAACGGGGTCTCGATCTTCTACCTGATCTTCGGCATGACCCTGGGCGCATTCGTGTTCGGGCAGACCATCTTCCTGGTCGGCAAGCGGCTCACGGCCCAGCAGAAGCTGCTGGCCACCCTGGTGTTCGCGGTGGTGCTCGGGGTGATCGGCGGGCTGATCGCGCAAACCTGGAGCCACGTGCTGCCCGGTTCGCTGCTGGCCGTGGGCGGCATCATGGTGTTCCTGGCCGCCGCGATCGGCGCGTTTACCGTCGCCATGACGATGTTGCTGGGCGACGGCGGCGTGGCCATCTCCACCATCACCGGCCTGATCCTGGGCACCGCGGTCAGCGGGGGGCCGGTCCCGGCCGACTTCCTGCCCTCCGGCTTTGCGTTCTTCTCCTCGGCACTCCCGCCCGGGGCCACCGTGACCGCGCTGCGGGACATCGCCTACTACAACGCCGCCGACGCCGTCCGCCCGCTCGGAGTGCTCACGGCGTGGCTGGTGATATCCGTCCTCGTCATCCTGGTGACCGGGGCACTTCGCGGCCGTTCGGCACGGGTCCCGGCGGCGGCCCGCGGCGAGGCCGTGCCCGCCGTGCGCTAGTCGCGGCGCGATCGCTGCCAGCGCCAGTCGAAATGGAAGTGACATGACATGACTGACGGATTCGTCCTGGCCCGTGACCACGGCGACCACCTGGGCGTCGGACCGCTCGGCGCCATCCTAAAGGCCGGCCTGCGGAACGGGGCCGCGGCCTCGACCTTCGAGGCGGTCGTGCGGCCCGGGTTCGACGTCGGGGCCCACCGGCACGCCTCGGTGGAGGAGGTCTTCTACGTGCTGGAAGGAGAGATCGACTTCCTCGCCTTCGAGCCACGCGATCCCGCCATCACCAACTGGGCGCTGTGGGAGTCCGCCGACGGCGGCCGGGTGATCCGCGGCGGCTCCGGTGCCTTCATGTTCGTGCCACGCGGGTGCCCGCACGCCTTCGCGAATCCCGGGCAGACCCCGGCCAAGCTGCTGTTCCAGACCATCCCGGCCGGTCACGAGGAGTACCTCGCCGAGCTCACCCGCATGATGGTACATGGCCCGCGCGATGCGGACGCGGTGGAGCAGCTGCGCCGACGCCACGGCATCGAGCAGCTCACTCCGATGGGTGCGTACCGACCCTGACCCGGTACCGCCTCGTTTTCCTGCGCCGGCCGCTTCTTCCGCGCGGTCGGCGCAGGCGCGCCGCGGCCTTGATCGTGGCCAGCTAATTAGCTATGTCCTGTTCAATTACCTCGCTCCGGCCGTTGTCGCGACATTATTGTCTTGCGCAGATAACCGGTCATACAGCATTGAGCCCACGCCGCCGATGAATAAGAGTTGGATTAAAGTGATGAACCGTTCTCAGGCAGGAGTAATTCACATATGAGCACCGTGGAACAGAACAAGGCAGTCATCAGGGAATTTTTCGAAGAAGTCTGGAACAAGGGCAACTTCGCTTACCTGGACGACACTTACACCGAGGACTTTCAGCTCAATGCGCTATGGCAGAACACCTCCCTCGGCGGCTCGGGAACGGCGGCGAAGGAAGAGGCCAGGGGCACGATCGCGCGCTGGCTGGACGGCTTCCCCGATATGCATGTCACCGTGGACGAGCAGGTCGGCGAGGGCGACTTCGTCGCCTCCCGCCACGTCGCGACCGGCACCCAGGAGCGAGACTTCATGGGCATCGCCAACACCGGCAAGCGCGGGTCCATCTCCGGCATCACCGTCAACCGGCTCTCCGGCGGCAAGGTCGCCGAGGTCTGGACTTGCTGGGACGCGGTCGGGATGATGATGCAGCTGGGTATCATCCCCGCCCCGCCGCAGCAGGGCCCGCCCGAAGACACCAAGGCGGCGTGGCGCGCCCAGGAGCAGCTGCCCGACGGCGACAGCTCAGCCCAGGCCAGCAAGGCCGTGGTCCAGCGCTTCTACAAGGAGCTCTGGAGCGAGGGCAACCTCGACGTCGCCGACGAGCTATTCGCCGGCAACTTCATCGGCCACGCGCCCGGCAACTCGCTCACCCGCGGCCCGGCGGGGGTCAGGAAGCTGGTCAGCGACTGGCGTACCGGGGTCCCGGACATGACCGTGGAGATCCACGCTCAGGTCGCCGAGGGCTCGCGCTGCGCGACTCGGTTCACCGGTCGCGGCACCCACCTGGGCACCTGGCTCGGGATCCCGGCCACGGGCAAGAAGGTCAGCCTGTCGGGCATCGCGATCACCCGGGTGATCGGGGGCAAGGTCGTCTCCGACTGGGGAGAGTTCGACGTCATGGGGCTGTTCCAGCAGCTGGGAGTGATGCAGCGGCCCGCCGGCATGCCCGCTGCGGCGTCCGCGGCCGCACCCTGAACCCTAGGACCGGGACGGTACGAACGTCATGACGCAGGCAGGAAGCACCACGTCGCTGGCGGCGGGCAAGACCATCGCGCTCCGCTGCTTCACCGAACTGTGGGGTGCGGGGCGGCTCGACATCGCCGACGAGATACTCAGCGCCGATTACCTCGGTCACGCGCCGGGCGCCCGTCACCTGCGCGGCCGGAATCCGCTCAAGGCGCTCGTCCGCAGCTACCGGGCCGGCTTCCCGGACTTGGAGATCTCGGTCCGCGGGCAGCTGGGCGAGCGGGACCGGGTGGTCACCGAGTTCATTATGACCGGCGTGCACGCCGGCAAGTGGCGTGGCGTGCCCGGCACCGGCCGCCCGATACGGCTCGGCTGCGTCGCCTTCTCGGTCATCGGCAACGGCGTGATAACCGAGCAGTGGTACGAGTGGGAACGGCGCAGACTGCTCGAGCAGCTCGGGCTGGTTCCCGCCCTGCCCGGCTAGGCGGCGGGCGGTCATGGTCACGCCTGCGGCGCAAGCAGGTCGTGCGGGACTACACGCTGAAGGTGCAGAACGCACGGAACTTCGCGAGGATTCCGCAGCTTCGCGCGCCTGGCTTAGTGCTCGACCGCCCAGAGCTCGCTCAGCCGGCCTGTACTGGGTGAACAGGCTCGGGCACGCTCCTGCGGGCGGCCGGGAAGATCGTGAGGTGACCGCCCGGCCCGTCCCGGGCCTGGCGCTGGCTAGCGGAAGATAAGGCAGGCACGCGATGAACACCGCGGTATCAGTTCAAGAGCAGCACAAGCAGGTCGTGTACCGGTTCATGGAGGAAGTGCAGAACACTCGGCAGTACGCGGTGATCCCGGAGCTCTGCCAGCCGGACCAAGTCCTGGACCACCCCGAGCTCGCCGAGCCGGTCCGCGGCCTTAAGATCCTGGAGCAGAAGATCGGGCACATGGTCCGGGCCTTCCCCGACATGTGCTTCGACCCTGTTGACACGGTGGCAGAGGGCGACCAGGTGGCCGTCCGGTTCAAGCTGACCGGCACCCACCGGGGCCCGCTCGGCCCGGTACCGCCGACCGGCCGGGCGATCGTCCAGTCGGGCATGGCCGTGTACGACCTGCGCGACGGGAAGATCGCGGAGGTGCGCATCCGCGAAGACCTGGTGCAAATGCTCGGCCAGCTCGGTGTCATCCCGGACAGCCCTCGGCTGCTGTACTGGGTAAATAAGCTCAGGCTGCTCAAGCCGCTGCAGCGGGTCGGCAGGATCCCGCGGTAGCGCCTACACGGCAGCCGGCCCGGCCAGATCCCCTCGCAGGGGCGTTGATCCCTGCTTGCCGGGATATCTGAGAAATTATCGGGGTCGGCTGCTGCCTGCTGTGGCTGATGAGATAGTGGAACAGAGGCGGCAATCTACGGGGTGATATCGCAGATTTCTTCCTATCTCATCCAGGAAACCCTGGTTCGTGCCGGCTCCTGGCCGCTGGCTGCCGTGGGCGCTGGTCGAGCCCACGCCGACCGCATGACGGCAGCGCGAGCGCCGGGCCGCGATCCCGAACCCACTGCCTGCGTAACCGGCTCTCCTATCAATCCCAACCTGGCGAGGCGGCCTAGACCCGAATCGTGCAGGACTAACAGGATCACACGCCCTCTTGCAGCGTTCCTTCACAGGGCTGGGGGGAAGTCCGGATGGTCGAACTCGATGGCGGGCTGGCCGCTGAGGCCTAGGGCCAGCTGCGCGGTGTGCATGCCGGAGACCAGGGCGCGCAGCGACCCGGTGCCCGGCTGGGTCCAGTGCCCGGACAGCAGCAGGCCCTCCAGCGGGGTGACGTGCGGCGAGCGCTTGCCGCCGGTTTGGGTCGGGGTGTTCTCCCAGCCGTAGGCGGCGCCGAACCGGTTACGTGAGTGCCGCTCAAGCGCGGGCGGGGTCGCCGTCTCCAGGTAGGTGATCGAGTCGCGCAGGCCGGGGAAGACCGGCTCGAAGGCGTCCAGCACCTGGTCGGTGTAGGCCTGCTTCGCCTCACGCCACGGGCGGCCGATGTCATAGGGTGCCAGCGACCGGATGATGAGCAGGTGCTCGCCCTCGGGCGCGAGGCAGGGGGAGGCCAGCGTGGGGACGGTGCCGAACATCCCACCCGGCCTGCCCTGCAGCACGTCGGCCCAGGCGCGGTCGTGGTCGACGCGCAGCGGGCGGAAGACCTCGTGCACGGCCCCCATCGCGCGCAGGTCGAGGCTGGTCGCGATGAAGGTCACGACCGCCGACGGGGAGGGCTTCATGCGCCGCAGCCGCTTCATGAATCCGGCCGGCAGGTGCTCGTCGCCGACCATATCCACGAACGTGGCTGTGGCGTCGGCGTTGGAGATCACGGTGCCGGCCCTGACGATGTCGCCGCCGGCCAGTTCGACGCCGCTGGCCCGGCCGCTCTCGACCAGGATCCGCGTCACCTGCCGGCCCAGCACGAGCTCGCCGCCGGCCTTCTGCATCCCGGTCAGCAGCGCGTCGGCCAGCGACTGGAACCCGCCCTCGGGGTAGAAGCAGCCCTCGAGGTAGACGCTGAGCACGGTGGAGAACGTCACGAGGTCCAGCCGGGAAGGCGGCGAGCCTAGGTACGGCCAGGACACGCTGACCACCGACTTCACCAGGGGGTCGTCGAAGTACTCGTCCAGGGCCTGTGCCGTAGTCGCCTTGATGTATTTGAAGAGCACCGGGTAACGCCGGGCCGCTTCGTCGAGATCGGCCAGGCTGACCTGCGGGGGCAGCACGTGCGCCTCGTGATGCAGGCGGCTGCACAGGCTGAAGAACCCGCGCAGGGCGGTGGCGTGCGCCGGGAAGCGCCGGCAGTGCGCCTCGGTGAACTCCTCGAGCCCGAACGGCGTCGCGATCTCGTAGCCGGGATACACGGCCCGGTAGTTGGACTCCAGAGGCACGAAGCGGCACTGGTCCCGGACGCCGAGCCAGTCCAGCAGGGCGACGGGCAGCGCATGGTCGTGGCCCTGGGGGAACACCGACATGGCGGGGTCGAAGACGTACGGCCCCCGGGTGAAGGCGTGCGCGTAGCCGCCGACGCCGGTGCCCGCCTCGGCCACCAGGACCTTACGGCCGACCCGGGCGAGGCAGGCGGCGGCACTAAGACCGCCGATCCCGCCGCCGATGACCACCACGTCGTAGTGGCTGTCCTGGGGCTGCTGTCCCACATGGGAGGCAGATTCAACGTTAACGTTCATGACCAATCGTCTCGGCTCGTAAGTGTCGCAACATGGGATCTATACCTAGTTTCCTGACAGGCCAGCGGTAACAGAAGAGTGATGGCTGACAGCTCCCTTGCACAGGGCCGCACGCTAGCGGCGGTCCTGTTTACCGATATCGTCGACTCGACCGCCATGCGCAGCCAGCTCGGCGACGACGCGAGCGAGCAGGTGCGCCGGGCCCACGACCAGCTAGTTCGCGACACCGTGCAATCCCACGGCGGGACCGTGGTCAAAGGGCTGGGCGACGGCGCCATGGCCGTGTTCTGGGGGGCCTCGGAAGCGGTCGAGGCCGCGGTGGGCGTGCAGCGCGGCGTGCTGCGGCTGGGGTCGGTCGAGGCCGTGCCGGCGCCGGTCGAGCTGCGGATCGGCGTCAGCGTCGGCGAGGTCGTGTGGGAGGGGCAGGACTGCTTCGGCGGGGCCGTGATCGAGGCGGCCCGGCTGTGCGGAAGCGCGCGGGGCGGCCAGATCCTCGCCGCCGACCTGGTGCGGGTGCTGAGCGGCGGCCGCCTCGGATCCCTGTTCTCGCCGGTCGGCGCGTTGGACCTCAAGGGCCTGGCCAAGCCGCTGGAGACCGTCGAGGTGGCATGGCGGCCCGCGGTCGAGGAAGCGATGATCGCGCTGCCCACAGCGTGTGAGCTGGCCGAACGACTGCCGCTGGCGGGGCGCCTGACCGAGCGGGCGCTGATCATCCGGGAGTGGAAGCAGGCCATCACCGGGGAGCGCCGGACCCGGGGCGGGATGGCGCGTATCGTGCTGCTGTCCGGCGAGCCGGGCCTGGGCAAGACCCGGCTCGCCCGGGAGGTAGCGGCCGAGCTGCACCAGGCCGGCGCGGTGGTGCTGTTCGGCCGGTGTGACGAGGAACTGGACACCCCGTATCAGCCCTTCGTCGAGGCCCTCGACCAGTTCATTGCTGTCTGCCCCGATGACCACCTGCGCGGCCTGATCGGCCCGCTGGGCGGCGAGCTGGCCTCGTTGCTGCCCACCCTGCAGGCTCGCGTGTCCGACCTGGCCGAGCCGCTGCGGGCCGCGCCGGGGACCGAGCGCTACCGGCTGTTCGAGGCGGTGGTGGACCTGTTCGCCGCCATGTCGTCCGTGGCACCGGTGCTGCTGGTCTTGGACGACCTGCACTGGGCGGACCCGCCGTCGCTGCTGTTGCTGCGGCACCTGCTGCGCTCGAACGAGCCGATGCGGCTGCTGGTCCTGGGGACCTACCGGGACACCGACATCGGCCGCGGTCACCAGCTGACCCAGCTCCTGCCCGACCTGCGCCGGGCAGGCCGCGGGCGGCGGGTGGCGCTGTCCGGGCTGGCCGAGGACGACGTGGCCACCATGGTTGCGGCGGCAGCCGATCGCGAGCTGGACGCGGACGAAGTCGAGTTCGCCCGGCACCTGCACGCCGAGACCGAGGGACATCCGTTCTGCGTCGAGGAGGTGCTGCTGAACTTCGCCGAGAGCGGCGTCCCGCGGACCATCGGCCGCTGGGTGCTACCGCACCGGAAGCTGACGATTCCCGATGGCGTGCGCGAGGTGGTCCTGCAGCGGGTGGCCCGGCTGCCCGACACCGTGCACACGGTGCTCGCCACCGGGGCCGTGATCGGCCAGCAGTTCGACGTGCCGCTGCTGACCGAGGTGGTCGAGGGAGGGATGCGGGTGGTGTTCGAGGCGCTGGAGGCCGCCGAGCACGCGCGCCTGATCGCACCGGTACCGGGCCGGGCGAACCGCTATCAGTTCGCGCACAAGCTGGTCCGCTCCAGCCTGTACGAGGATATGCCGACCAGCCGCCGCCTGTGGCTGCATCGCGACGTGGGCCTGGCCCTGGAGCGCCTCGCGGACCCCCAGGAGCGGCTGACCGAGCTGGCGAACCACTTCGGCGAGGCCGCAGTGGTGGGCGAGGCGGCCCGGGCCGTGGCCTACCTCCGCAAGGCCGGGGACCAGGCAGCGGCCCGGACGGCGTTCGAGCAGGCCGCGGCCTACTACGCGCGGGCCAGGGAGGCGCTCGCCCTGTCCGGACACCCGGATCAGCAGCTGGTCTGCGACCTGCAGCTGGCCCGGGCCAGGGCGCTGTCCTACACCGGCGGCGACGCGTTCCGGCAGGCCGTGTTCGACGCGGCCGCGACCGCCCGGGCGATCGAGGACATCGGCCGGCTCACCGAAGCGGCCCTGCTGCTGGTGCACTTCGGGCCGGCCAACCCCATTGTCAGCGGTCACGAGACCGCCCTGTTCGAGGAGGCGCTGCGGGGCCTAGGCGAGGCCGACAGCAACGCCCGGGCCCGGCTGCTGGCCGGGCTGGGCGCCATTCTGCGGACGTCCGATCCGCAGCGGGCCACGACCCTCGGCCGCGATGCCGTGCGGATGGCACGGCGGCTCGGCGATCGCCTGGTCTTGGCGCGCGTCCTGGCCAGCCACCACGTGGCCAGCGCCGGGCCGGACGCCCGCGGTGAGCGGCTGGCCATAGCCCGGGAGATGGTAGACCTAGGAGAGCAGCTGCGCGACCCGGAGGCCACATTCGCGGGTCACATCGCCTGCTACGTCAGCTTGCTCGCGGACAGCGACGTCGATGGCGCCGACGCCGCGGCCGACGCGGCCGACCGCCTGGCCCGCCAGCTCCGTCGGCCGCTGTTCGCCTTCCACGTGCTGCGGATCAGGGCCGCCCAGGCCCTGCTGGCCGGCCGGATCGCCGAGGGCGAGCACCTGGCCGCGGCGATGAAGGCCAAGGGCCGAGAGACGAAGATACCCGACCGGATCCTGGACGCCATGGTCAGCGGGTTCCAGTTCATCGCCCGCGAACAGCAGGGCCGCCTCGCCGAACTGGAGCTGGATCTGTCCCAGCTGGCCGACGCGCAGCCCGAGTGGCTGGTGTTGCGGGCCGCCCAGGCTCACCTGCGCTGTGTGGTCGGCCGCCCGGCGCTGGCCCGGCCGCTGCTGGACCGGATGATGTCCGACGGCTTCGGCAGCGTGCCCCACGACGACCTGTGGCTGGAGACGGTCATGCACATGGCCGCGGTGGCTGCGGAGCTGCCCGACATGGCTGCCGTAACAGCGCTGTACGAGATGCTCAGCCCCTATTCCGGCCGCAACGCGGTCACCGGCATGGGCTCATTCGGCCCGGTCGACCGGGTCCTGGCCCGGCTGGCCGTGGTGGCCGGCCGGTACGACGACGCCGAGCGGCACCACGCGGCCGCGGAGGAGCTCAGCGAGCGGCTGCGAGCACCCGGATGGGCCGCCCAAATCCGGTGCGGCTGGGCCCGGATGCTGCTGAGCCGGGGACGCGCGGCGGACCTGGAGCGCGGCCGGGCGCTGGCCGCGCGGGCCCTAGCCGACGCGCAGGACCTGGGCCTGTCCGGCCTGGCCCGCGAGCTGAGGGCGCTGACCGTGCTGTGAGATACCGTCCGGGCCCGGCGGGATCCGGGCCGAGGGTCCGCCGGGCACGACAAGGCCCCCGGCAGGACCGGCGCCGAGGTCCTGCCAGGGGCCCTTGCGCAGGGTCAGGGCACCGGCTGCGGCGGCGTGGGAGCGGCGGGCTGGGGCGGCGACGGGACGGCTGGCTCGTCGTGCCCGCCGAGCCGTCGGCGGGCGGTCTCGCGGCGGCCTGTCGCCGGGAGGTGCTGGCTCACCGCCGCGAGGCCGAAGAGCGGCATGTTGTCGTAAATGGCCTCGTACTTGCCCGGGTCCACCAGGTAGGTCTCATGCCAGACGCCGACCGTGTTGTCGCTGCCGATGAGCTTGTTGTACTGCCGCCAGGCGGGCATGTGTAGGTCGTTCTGAGCACGGGCCCACTGCTCCAGCGCCTCGTAGGATCGCCAGTATTGGATCATGCTGCAGCCGCGCCACAGGATTGTGTTCCGGCCGCCCAGGAAGCCCTTCTCCGGGTGCTCGAACAGGTCCTTGAGTATCCCGGCGAACGCGAGCAGGACGAAGGTCCACTTCCGGACGGCGAACAGCCGGTTGACGCGCATCCCGATCATGAACACCACGAACGGCTCATCGGTGTGAGCCGTGTACCGGCCGGGGAAGGGCTTACTGGCCAATGAAGACACCTCCAGGGCGATCACGTCTGGGCCTGTTCCTGACAGATGCGCACAAACCCGCCGCGCCGGCAAGCTTTTCGACCGCCGGCTGCCTAACAGGTGGTCGGGCGAACGGGTCCGGCCGGGTCATACTGCAATGCCACTTAAGTGGCATTGGGTCATACTGTCCGGCTGGGCCGCCTGGGCCGCTGGTTATTCCCGCTCGGCCTCTTTCCCGTGGATATATCGGCCTCTTTCCGCGGATGTAGATGCCGCAAGGCCAGAACGGTTCGCGGACAGCATGTGGCCCATCACGAACGCGGCCCGCCCGGGTGCCTCCGCGTGGCGGTACGTGCTCGTGCGGGCGAGTTCGTGGCCGCGTAGGTCGATCGTTCCCTCGGTCGTGTCACGCCAGAAAACAACCGGCTTGACGTGTACATCCCCATCAGCTGACGCAGTGCGACGCGGCCGGTGCGTTTGCTGGACAGGTACTCGAGCTCGGTAAGACAGCAATTGGCCTCGTTCAACTGGCCGTATCGAATGGTCGAACGCCGCTGCGACGTTGAACGCCTTGGTCGGCCGTCGTGTCCGCGGGTTAGCTAGAAGTTGACCGCGAACGCGGTCGCGCCACATAGCACCTGCGCCCGCTTAGCGGAAAGGAATCTTCCCAAATGGCCATCGAATTCTACGCGATGGAACTCTGGCACCATGCGCTGCGCCGGGACCTGGCCGCGCTGGACGCGGATTTCGACCGTGATGTCTGGCGTAACTTCGCGTTCCAGCTGCACTTCCACCACACCAGCGAGGACCGGCTGCTGTGGCCGGTCGTCCGGTCCAAGGTCACCGACCCGGTGGACGGCGAGCTGCTCGACGCCATGGAGGCCGAGCACGCGCGGATCGACCCGCTGCTGGCGGCGGTGGAGGAGTCGGTGGCTTCCGGGGCTTCCGGGGTTGGCGCCCCGCCTCGGTTCGCGGAGCTGACCGCCGCGGTTAACGCCCACATGCAGCACGAGGAGCAGGCTGCGCTGCCGATGATCGACCGGCTGCTCACCCAGGCCGAGTGGGACGGCTTCGTCGACGGGACCCGCAAGCTGGACGGCGATTTGGCGCAGAACCCGGCCCAGCTCATTCCCTGGCTCATCGACGGCGCCCCGGAGGATCTGCGCGGCCACATGCTGGCCACTCTCCCGCCGCCCGTCCTGGCCATGCTGCGCTGACCGCGCCCCGTCCCGCCGACCCAGAAAGTAGCGCTTCCGATATGGCTAAGAAGTGGTGGACGCTCGCGGCGGTGGTCACCGGCGTCTTCATGCTGCTGCTCGACCTCACGATCGTGAATGCGGCGCTGCCCAGCATCCAGCGGGCGTTCCACGGATCGCTGGCCAGCCTGCAATGGGTCATCGATGCCTACACCCTCGTGCTCGCGGCCTTCCTCCTCGTCGGCGGGTCGCTGTCGGACCGGTACGGGCGGCGGCGGCTGTTCGCCATCGGCATCGTGATCTTCACCGCAGGGTCGCTGCTGTGCGGCCTGGCCACCGGGTCGCTGTTCCTGAGCCTGTCCCGGGCGGTGCAGGGCATCGGCGGCGCGATCATGTACGCCACCTCGCTGGCCCTGCTCGGCAACGCCTTCCGCGGCAAGGACCGGGGCACGGCCTTCGGCGTGTACGGGGCGGTGAGCGGCATCGCCGTCGCCGTCGGCCCGCTGGCCGGCGGCCTCATCACCACCGAGATCTCCTGGCGCTGGGTCTTCCTGGTCAACATCCCGATCGGGATCGCCGCGGCCGCAATCACGCTGGCCAAGGTCGACGAGTCCCGGGACCCGGCTGCGGTCCGGGTCGACGTGGCCGGCTTCGTCACGTTCGCCGGCGGCCTGGCCGCGCTGGTCTACGGCCTGATCGAGAGCGCCGACGGCTGGACCCAGGCCCGGGTGCTGGTCAGCCTGGGGCTGGCCGCGGTGCTGCTGATCCTGTTCGGCGTGGCCGAGGTCTCCCAGCGTCGACCGATGCTCGACCTGACGCTGTTGCGCAAGCCGACCTTCGACGGCGGCCTGTTCTCGGCCTTCGCGCTGTCCGGGTCGATGTTCGCGATGATCATGTTCATCGTCCTGTACCTGCAGGATCTGCTCGGCTACAGCCCGCTCGACGCCGGGCTACGGACCACCTCGATCACCTTGTCCGTGCTCGTCGCGGCGACCGTCGCGGGCCGGCTCACCACCGTCGTTCCGGTGCGGCTGATGATCGGCGCCGGGTTCGCGCTGATTGGCGGCGGGCTGCTGCTGATGCGGGGGCTGACCGCTACCTCCGCGTGGACCCACCTGGTGCCGGGGATGATCGCCGGCGGGGTCGGCGCCGGCTTGGTCACCGTGCCGCTCTCCTCGACCGCGGTCGGCGTGGTCGAGCCGGCCCGGGGCGGGATGGCGTCCGGCATCAACTCCACCTTCCGCCAGGTGGGCCTGGCCACCGGAATTGCGCTGTATGGCTCGCTGTTCGCCAGCCAGTTGCAGCATGGGGTGACCGCCGCGCTGGCCGGCACCCCGTACGCCGCTCAGGCCGGGCCGATCGGGGTCGGCGCCCGCGCCGGGCTCCCGGCCGGCCACATCCCGCCGGTGGTGGCGGACGCGATCCGGGCCGGGTTTACCAGCGGGCTGAACAGAATCCTCCTCATCGCCGCGTGCCTGGCGCTGGCCGCGGCCGTCTCGTCCCTGCTGCTCATCCGCGCGCGCGACTTTATCCCTGCCGGGCCGCCCCCGTCCGGGACGCCGGCCCCGGCCGAGACGCCGGCCCCGGCCGCGGCACCGGAGCAGGCCAGGACCCTCCACTGACCCAGGACCTAAGGACGGCCCACATGCAGAACTCGCTGGAACTCGCGGCACCGGCGCAGGCGCCGGTCGCGGACGTCGAGCTCACCGTCAACGGGCAGGTGTACGAGCTGTGCGTCGACTCGCGGGTGACGCTGCTGGACGCCCTGCGGGAACGGCTCGGCCTGACCGGGACCAAGAAGGGCTGCGACCGCGGGCAGTGCGGGGCCTGCACGGTCGGCATCGACGGCAGGCTGGCCCTGTCCTGCCTCACCCTGGCCGTCGCGGTCGCAGGCAAACCTGTCACCACGGTCGAGGGCCTGGCCGCGGACGGCGAGCTACACCCCGTCCAGCAGGCCTTCCTCGACTGCGACGGGCTGCAGTGCGGGTTCTGCACCCCGGGGCAGATGATGTCCGCGAGCCGGCTGATCGCGTCCGGTAAGGCCCGGTCCGACGAGGAGATCCGCGAGCACATGTCCGGCAACCTGTGCCGCTGCGGCTCCTACCCGAACATCCTGGCCGCGGTCAAGGCCGCCGCCGCCGCGATGGGGCAGGACCGATGAAGGCGTTCACCTTCGCCACCCCCCGGGACGTGCGCGAAGCCCTGGAGACGTATCAGGACGGCTCGGCCTACCTGGCCGGCGGCACCACGCTGGTCGACTTGATGAAGCTCGAGGTGATGACGCCGCGGCAGGTGCTCGACATCGGGGCCCTGCCGCTGTGCGGGATCCGCGCCGGGGACGGCGGCTGGTTCATCGGCGCGCTGGAGCGGATGAGCGACGTGGCCGGGCACGAGCCGCTCACCGCGGCTTATCCGGTGCTGGGCCAGGCGCTGGGGGCCAGCGCCTCGGCGCAACTGCGGGATATGGCCACCATCGGCGGGAACCTGCTGCAGCGTACCCGATGCGGCTATTTCCGCGACCCGGTGATGCCCTGCAACAAGCGCCAGCCCGGTTCGGGGTGTTCAGCCGTCGACGGCGCTAACCGCATGCACGCCATCCTGGGCACCAGCGATGCCTGCGTGGCCACCCATCCCAGCGACCTTGCGGTGGCCCTGGTAGCGCTGGACGCGTTGGTGGAGCTGACCGGGCGCGACGGGCCGCGGCGGATCCGGCTGGCCGATTTCTACCGGCTGCCCGGTCCGACCCCGCACCTGGAGAACGAGCTGCGCCCGGGTGAGCTGATCGCGGGGGTGCTGGTCCCTGATCTGCCCTGGGCTCGCCGCTCGGTGTACGTCAAGGTGCGCGACCGGCGGTCCTACGAGTTCGCGCTCACCTCCGCGGCGGTGGCCTTGGACATCAGCGGCGGAATGATCCGGGCCGCCCGGGTGGCCGCGGGCGGGGTGGGCACCCGGCCGTGGCGGCTGCCGGCCGTGGAGCGCGCCCTAGTGGGCGCGCCGATGCGGGAGGAGGCGTTCGAGGCGGCCGTCAGCTACGCCGCTGACGGGGCCAGGCCGCTGGCCCACAACACGTTCAAGCCGGCGCTGCTGCGCCGCACCATCATCCGCGCCCTGATGAGCCTGGCGGCGTGATCATGCTCAATACAACTGCTGGCCGGTCCGTCCCACGGGTCGACGGCCGCCCCAAGGTCACCGGCACCGCGGCCTTCACGGCCGATCACGCCCCGGCCGGGGTGGCCCACGGCTATCTGGTGACCTCCACCGCCGCCTGCGGCGCACTGAACACGGTGCGGACCGAGGCCGCGGCCGCAGCCGCGGGCGTGCTCGCCGTGTACAGCCTCGGCGACCTGCCCATGTTCCCGCCCAAGCTGCCGATCATCTGGGCCCTCGGGGACGGGCGCCGCCCCCTGCAGGACCCCGAGATCCGCTTCTACGGGCAGCCCGTCGCCATCGTGCTGGCGGAGTCCTTCGAGCAGGCCCGTGACGCCGCCGGGCTGGTAGAGGTGAGCTACTATGCCAAGCCGCCGCGTGCCTCGTTCCGGGACGCTATCCCGCACGCCGTCGATCCGCCGCCTCCGCCGCCGGAGTACGGGCAGCCGGTGCTCATCCTCGAGGACGGCGTGGCCGGCATCGACGAGGCGCTGGCGGCGAGCGAGGTCACCCTGGAACGCACGTACACCCAGCCCGGCCAGCACCACAACGCCATCGAGGCCCACGCCGCGGTGGCGCAGTGGCACGAGGACCGGCTGATCATCCACAGCAGCACCCAGGGGCCGGTGCTGCACTCCATGGAGATCGCCGACGCCCTCGGGGTCGGCCCCGAGCAGGTCCGCGTGATCTGCCCGTACGTCGGCGGGGCGTTCGGCGGCAAGGCGACCACCTGGGCTCATAGCCTGCTCGCCGCGGCCGCTGCGCGGGTCCTGGGCCGGCCGGTCAAGCTGGTGGTCACCCGCGAGCAGCTGTTCACCGTGACCGGGCACCGCTCGCCGGTGTACCAGGAGATCGCCCTAGGCGCCCGCCGGGACGGGACGCTGACCGCGATCAAGCACCACTGCGTGTCCGAGCTGCCGATGGAGAACCCCTCGGACTCGGCCCTGCTGGCCTACCGGTCACCGAACCTCAGCCTGCAGCTGCGGCTGGTCGCGCCGAACACCCCCAAGTCGACGATCATGCGGGCCCCCGGTCACTCGCCTGGCTCGTTCGCGCTGGAGTGCGCGATGGACGAGCTCGCGGAACAACTCGGCGTCGACCCGATCGAGCTGCGGATGCGGAACTACCTCACCCACGCGCCCACCACTGGGCTGCCCTACTCGAGCAAGCACCTGGACGAGTGCTACCGGATGGGGGCCGAGCGGTTCGGCTGGGCCGGCCGCAACCCAGTGCCGCGGTCTCACGCGGATGGCGAATGGCTCGTCGGCACGGGCATGGCCGCCGGAGTGCTGCCCGCCGAGCGGCAGATGGCGGCGATCCGGGTGCGGTTCAGCCGGGACGGCACGGCGCAAGTCGCCACGTCAACGTCCGACCTGGGCACCGGCGCGCTGACCATGCTCGCCACGTTCGGCGCGAACGAGCTCGGGATCCCGGTCGCGCGGATCGCGCCCGCGCTGGGCGACTCCGGCCTGCCGCGCCATCCCGGGGCGATGCCCTCGTGGCTGGGCGCGGTCATGTCGTCCACCACAGCCACCATCGCCGCCTCCGTCGGTCCCGCCGCCCGCGCCGCCGTCGCCGCCCTGACCGAGCATGCGGTGCAGCACGCCGAGTCGCCCTTCCACGGGATGGACCGGGCCAAGGTCAGCTACCGCGAGGGCCAGCTGACCGACGGACGGACCGCGATCAGCTTCGGCGATTTGCTGACCATGACGCGGACCGACGGCATCGAGGCCCTATACGTTGACGGCGGGCGCCAGCCGGAGCACGCATTCGCGTCCTACGCCGTGTTCTTCTGTGAGACCCGGGTCAACCGCTGGACCGGGGAGCCGCGGGTGGCCCGGATGACCACCGTGGTCGACGCGGGCGCCATCGTGAACCAGGCCACAGCCAGGAACCAGCTAAACGGCGGCGTAATCATGGGCATCGGCCACGCGCTGCTGGAGGAGGTGCACTTCGAGCCCAGCGGCCGGATCGCCAACGGCAACCTCGCGGACTACCTCGTCCCGGTCAACGCCGACGTGCCGGATCTGGATCTGGTCTTCCTGGATTATCCCGACCTCAACTTCGTTCCCGCGGGCGTCCGCGGCATCGGCGAAATCGGCTGCGTCGGTTCCGCCGCGGCCATCGCCAATGCCATTTACCACGCCACCGGAAAGCGCATCCGCGACCTTCCTATCACCGCGGACAAGCTGTTCGAATAATGCGGACGCCACCGAAAGTCAGCCATTCCCGCGGTAGTGACTCCGGCCGGTTATTTTCTTCGCGATTTATTTACCGGGTATTCACAGCGACCAGTACCGGCTGCCGAAGAAGAGCAGCGGGGACCGGCCGGGCGGCTCCGCGCCCAGGGCAAGCACTTCGCCGATGAAGATCGTGTGGTCCCCGGCCTCGTACTCGGCGACCAGTGAGCAGTCGAGGTACGCCGGCACCCCGTCGATGATTGGCGCGCCCGTCACCAGCCGGCGGTGCGGCACCCCGGCGAAGGCATCGGCACCGCGCGGCCGGTACCGGGACGCGAAGAAGTGCGAGATCGACTCCTGCTCGGCGGCGAGCACGTTCACGGCGAAGTGCCTGCTGGCGGCGATCATCGCCGCGCCGGCCGCCTCGCTCATGACACAGACCAGGACGAGCGGCGGGTCCACCGAGACGCCGGTGAAGGAGTTTGCGGTCATGCCGTACGGCTCCCCGGAGGCCTGGGTGGTGACGACCGTGACGCCCGTGGCGTACATCCCAAGCACGTCGCGCAGGTCCTGCCGGCTGAAGGGAGCGGCGATCGCCGCGCGGCCGGACGTCGCAGGGGTCATCCGGCGCTCCGGGACAGGGCCGGGAACTGAGCCCGGATGACAGCGCCGAGATCGCGCGTGATGCCGAGGGACTGCGCGACGAGCGAGCGGAACGTCCTGTCGTCCATGGTCAGCAGGGACACGCCGGTGACGGCCCGGACCGTGGCGGTCCGCGGCAGGTCGCACAGGATCGCCACCTCGCCGAAGAACTGTCCCGGGCCCAGCAGCGCGACCACCCGCTCGGCGCCGGCCTCCTCGCGGACCACCTCCACGCTCCCCTCCAGGATGATGAAGAACTTCTCGGCCGGCTGGCCCTGCCGCACCACGCTGGCCCCGGCCGGGACGCTGACCTGCCCGAGCCGCCCGGCGATGGTGTCGGCCTGCCGCTCCGGCAGCGCGCCGAGGACATGGTGCACCAGGTCGCGGCTGAAAGCCGCGGCCTGGCTGCCGTCCGCGTCACCACCGGCCGGGACGATCTCGGACAGCTGGATGCGGACGAACAACAAGTCGGCGGGCTGGCTGGGCAGCAGGCTGGGGAACTTCCCCGCGGCCAGCCGCCGCACCCGTTCAATGTCCGCCGGGTCGAGCACGAACCCGGCCCGGCCGGTCGCCTGGATCCCGCCAGCCGCCCGGCCGCCCGCCGGGGGCCCGCCGATCGTTATTGAGATCGCGGGGTTGAAGTCGATATTCCGGATCGTCATATTGCCCGGGCGGGCCCAGATGTAGAGCGTCAGGCCGTCGTTCACGTAACAGAACATCGCGGCGTACGGCAACCCCCATCCGCTCGCGGTGGCAAGGGTTAGGACTCGCTCGGCGGCCAGATAGTCAATTACATGAGTGCCCATCAGATCCGAGGGGATCATCAAGTCCGGGCGGCGGCCAGAATTGCTGCCTGGTGCCTGGATTTTCATCAATCACCTCCATTGCCCGAACATCTTGGGTCATTTAAGAGTAAGCCGTAGCGTTGTCCGTGAACGGCATTTATGTCCTTTGTTGAACGGTCGCGGGCGGCCGGTGAACGAGGAGGGTCGCGTGAACGCATCAATGGTGGAGCTGGCCTACCAGGCCCAGGATGCCTACGTTGCGGCGGACTTCCGGGAGAGCTATCGCCTAGCCGTGGAGGGACTGGACGGCCGCGCCGATCACCCCGGCCTGCTGGCTATCGCGGGCCGGGCGGCGCTGGAGCTGGGCCGGGACGAGGCCGTCGTATATCTGGGAAGACTTGTGAAGCAGGCACCTGATGATGCCACCGCCTGGCGTGACCTGGGCCTGGCCCGGCTGAACAACGCGGACGTGGCCGGCGCCGAGCAGGCGCTGCGCATCGCGGTCCAGCTCGACCCCGCGGACGCGGGGATGAGGGTCAGCCTCGGGCACGTGGCGTACCTCGGCGGCGCGGTGGACGAAGCGGACCGGCAGCTGTCCGAGGCCGCGCGCTTGGCCCCCACGGACGTCACCGCGCTGCGCAGCCTTTCGGAGATGCGCAGGCTGGAGGGTCGCGTGCAGGCGGCGATCGCGGCGACCGACGAACTCGTCCGGCGGGCACCGGACGATCTGGCCGGGCTGATGAGCCTCGCGGAGCTGAATCTGTCGCTGGGCAACTACGACGAGGCCCTGGCCGGATACCGCCGGCTCAGCGAGCTCGACACCGACCAGGGGCACGCCGGCTACATCATCCACGGCATGATCGAGGCGGAGATCTACCGGGAACGATGGCGGCGCGCCCTCGACTTCGCGATCATCGCCACCACCCTGGACCGGCACCGGCTGACCACCGACCTGCTCGCCTTCGTGACCGCCCAGCTGTTCGGCCCCGGGGAGCGCCCGGCCCCGCCCCGTCCGGAGATCGAGTCGAGACTGCGGGGCCGCCGGTCCGAGCACCGCCGGCTGCACGCCGAAGTCCTGGCCGGATGGGAGACCTGAGATGACCGCGAACATGACGATCGCCCCGGCCCGGCCGCCGACCTCGACCGTGCAGTGGATCAAGTGCCCCTCCTGCGACGCCTTCCTCTACCTCAAGCGGCTGGATCACAACCTGCGGGTGTGCCCGGAATGCCGCTACCACTTCCGGCTGTCTGCCGCCGCCCGGCTGGCCCAGCTCCTCGACGATGGCGTGCTGCACGAGGCCGGCCAGGACGTCGAGCCCTTCGATGCCCTGCGCTTCGTGGACTCCAAGCCCTACGCCGACCGACTGGAGCAGGCCCAGCGCAAGACCGGGCGTCGCGACGCCGCTTGCTACGGGCGCGGCACCATCGGCGGCTTCCCCGTAGTCGTGGTGGCCATGGACTTCGGCTTCATGGGCGGCAGCATGGGCGGGGCGGTGGGCGAGCTCATCACCCGCAGCGCGGAGGAAGCCTGTCAGACCAGGACACCGCTGCTTGTCATTACCGCGTCCGGTGGCGCCCGCATGCAGGAGGGCTGCGTCTCCCTAATGCAGCTGGCCAAGACCAGCCAGGCGGTTGGGCGCCTCAAGGAAGAGGGCGTGCTCAGCATCTGCCTGCAGACCGACCCCACCTTCGGCGGCGTCACTGCCTCCTACGCGACCCTGGGCGACGTGCTGATCGCCGAGGCCGGGGCTCTGGTCGGCTTCGCGGGCCCGCAGGTGATCGAGCAGACGATCAGGCAGAAGCTCCCGCCCGGCTTCCAGACCGCGGAGTTCCTGCTCGATCACGGCATGGTCGACCTGGTCGCGCAGCGCGAGAACCTGCGGCAGGTGCTCACCAAGCTGCTCCGCCTGCACGCCACCGGGTCCGGCGCCGCGCTGCCGGCCGGGCACGGGGCCCCGATGATCACCCGACCGGAGCAGATCACCCAGCGCCCAGCCTGGGACGTGGTCAAGCTGGCCCGGGACATCGGGCGGCCGACAACCTTGGACTACGCCGGGCTGGTCTTCGACGACTTCCTGGAGCTCCAGGGCGACCGGCACTACGCCGACAGCTCCTCGATCGTCGGTGGCCCGGCGAGCCTGGCCGGCCGGTCGGTCATGCTGATCGGGCACCAGAAGGGCCACAGCACCAAAGAGCTGCTGGCGCGCAATTTCGGGATGCCCGAACCGGAAGGCTACCGCAAGGCGCTGCGGCTGATGCGGTACGCCGGGCGGCTCGACATGCCGGTGATCACCCTGGTAGACACCCCGGGCGCCTACCCGGGGCTGGGCGCCGAGGAGCGCGGCCAGGCCGTGGCCATCGCCGAGAGCATCATGGAGATGGCGCGCCTGCCGGTACCGATCGTGACCGTGGTCACCGGCGAGGGCGGCAGCGGCGGAGCCCTAGCGCTGGCGGTGGGCGACCGGGTGCTCATGCTCGAGAACTCCTACTACTCGGTCATCAGCCCTGAAGGGTGCTCGGTGATCCTGTGGAGCAACGCCGCCGCAGCTCCCAAGGCCGCCGAGGCACTCCGGGTGCGCGCGCCGGACCTGCTGGAGCTCGGGATCGTCGATGGCGTCGTCCCGGAACCCCCCGACGGCGCGCACACCGATCCGGTCGCCACTGCGGCGAACCTGAAGGAGGCACTGGTGACCACATTGAACGACCTGCTGGCGACCGACCAGCAGTCCCTGCTGGCGGCTCGTTACGACAGGTTCCGGCGGTTCGGCACACCAGCCGCCTACGCTGCGCCGGCCATGGCCGGCGCTTCGGACAGGGAAGATGACCGATGAGCACCGAGACGCACGCGCCGCAAACGGCGGACCAGGCGCTGGAAGCGCTGTGCCAGCAGGCCCGGGTGCTGGCTACCAAGCTGCCCGGCGCCCTGACTCGGCTGACCGTGATGGCCGGCGACAACCGGGTGGAAGTGGAGTGGCTGGCCGCCGGCCAGGCCACCGACGGCGGGGTGGTGCTGGCCGTCCCGGCCGCCGCCGAGCCGGAGGCCGCCGCGGCCGCGGGGACCGCGGTCGTGGCCCCGCTGGTCGGCACCTACTACGGGGCGCCGGAGCCGGACGCGCCCCCGTTCGTATCAGAAGGGGACCTGGTCGAAGCCGGCCAGCAGGTCGCCATCGTCGAGGCCATGAAGATCATGAACGCGGTCCACGCCGAACACGCGGGCCGGGTCACGTCGATCCTGGCCAAGGACGGCGACATGGTCGAGTTCGGACAGCAGCTGCTGATCATCGAGCCGGCGGATGCCGAGTCGTGACGCGGGGGTCATGGTGGAGAAGATCCTGATCGCTAACCGCGGCGAGATCGCGCTGCGGATCGCCCGGGCCTGCCGTGAGCTCGGCATCGCGAGCGTCGCGGTCTATTCCACCGCCGACGCCGACTCCGCGGTGGTCCGCTTCGCCGACGAGGCGGTCCAGATCGGGCCGCCCGCGGTGGCCCGCAGTTACCTGCACATCCCCTCGATCATCGGGGCCGCGCTGAAGACCGGGGCCGACGCCATCCATCCCGGCTACGGGTTCTTGTCCGAGGACCCCTACTTCGCCGAGATCTGCGCCGACCACGACATCACCTTCATCGGCCCCAGCGCCGGGGTGATGGAGCGGATGGGCAACAAGGCAGTCGCCCGGCAGCTGATGACCGAGGCCGGGCTGCCGCTGCTGCCCGGCACCATCGCGCCGGTCAAGACCGCCGACGAGGCCCAGGAGGTGGCCGACGGCATCGGCTACCCGGTCATCATCAAGGCGGCGGCCGGCGGCGGCGGCCGCGGGATGACCGTGGTCTCGCGGAGCGATGACCTGCGCAACAGCTACCAGATGACCCGGGCCACGGCACAGGCGATCTTCAAGAACAGCGAGGTCTACATAGAGCGCTACCTGGCGGCCTCCCGGCACACCGAGATCCAGATCGTCTGCGACAGCTACGGCAACGGGATCCACCTGGCCGAGCGGGACTGCTCGGTACAACGCCGGCATCAGAAGCTCATCGAGGAGGCGCCCTCCGTCCACCTCACCCCCGAGCTGCGGGACGCGATGGGCGCGGCGGCGCTGAAGGGCGCGCTGTCCATCGGCTACACCGGGGCAGGGACCATGGAGTTCCTGCTGGACGACGACGGCCAGTTCTGGTTCATGGAGATGAACACCCGGATCCAGGTCGAGCACCCGGTGAGCGAGGTGATCTCCGGCATCGACCTGATCAAGGAGCAGATCAGGGTGGCTCGCGGTGAGCCGCTGTCCCACCTGCAGGGTGAGGTCGAGTTCACCGGGCACGCCATCGAGTGCCGGATCAACGCCGAGGACCCGGATCACGACTTCACCCCCTCGGCCGGGCGGCTGGAGGAGTTCTCACCCCCTGGCGGTCCCTGGACCCGGGTGGACTCACACTGCTCGGCGGGCTGGATGGTCAGCCCCTACTACGACTCGCTGATCGCCAAGCTGATCGTCTGGGCACCCGACCGCGCGGAAGCCATCGACCGGATGTCCCGGGCCCTGTCGGAGTTCCGGGTCAAGGGTCCCGGCATGAAAACCACGATCGGTTTCCACCAGCGGGTGTTCGCTCATCCGGTCTTCCGCTCCGGTGACTTCCACACCGATTTCGTCGACCGTTACATGAACCAGTGATCGCAGTACAGGAAGGATGCCGATGACTGCCAATGCCCAGGACGCGGCTTCCCCAGCGCGGGAGGCAACCAGGCTCGAGGCGCTGCTGAGCCAGGAGGTGGCCATACGCAAACGACTGGTGGACGTCGCCGTCCAGCTGGGCTCCACCCTTGACAGCGAGAAGCTGCTGAAGCCGATCATGACCGCGGCCACCGAGCTGCTCGACGCCGAGACCAGCTCGCTCATGCTCGTTGACGAGGACACCAACGAACTCGTGATCGCCGTGGCTACCGGCGCGATCGGACCCAAGGCGGAACGGCAGCGCATCCCGATCGGGACCGGCATCGCCGGCTGGACGCTGGCCAACCGCCAAGTCGCGGTCGTCGACGACCCGTCCTCTGACGGGCGGTTCTTCTCCGGAGT
Source organism: uncultured Actinomycetes bacterium (assembly GCA_963767565.1). Classification (GTDB taxonomy): domain Bacteria; phylum Actinomycetota; class Actinomycetes; order Streptosporangiales; family Streptosporangiaceae; genus Palsa-504. The sequence goes on from CAVYEG010000006.1 coordinate 338,248, forward strand.
CGGTGAGTCCCTGCAGTTCGCCACCAGGAACCTGCTCGCCGTGCCGATGCTGGTCAAGGACCGCGCGGTCGGCGTGGTGGAGGTCCTCAATAAGCAGCACGGCGCGCAGTTCACCGAACGGGACGCCGAGCTGGCCTCGGCGCTCGCCAATCTCGCCGCCATCGCCATCGACAACGCCAGACTCTATGCCCACCTTGCCGACGCCGTCATCGCGGCGCGGATGTCCTACCGTCTGTGAGACCCGGCCCCGGGCAACCGGCACCGGAAGAAAGGCCTCGGCCATGACGACTGAAACCCTCGCCGCGCTCAGCGAGACTGAGCTGGACGCGATCAACGCGTACTGGAGAGCCGCCAACTACCTGTCCGTCGGGCAGATCTACCTGCTCGACAACCCGCTGCTCCGCGAGCCGCTGCGGCGGGAGCACATCAAGCCGCGCCTGCTCGGCCACTGGGGCACGACCCCCGGCCTCAACCTGATCTACGCCCACATGAACCGGCTGATTAAGGCGCACGACATCGACGCGCTGTTCATCGCTGGCCCGGGTCACGGCGGGCCGGCGCTGGTGGCCAACGCCTTCCTGGAGGGCACCTACAGCGAGCACTACCACCACATTGACCGGGACGAGGACGGCATCCGCCGCCTGTTCCGGGAGTTCTCCTTCCCGGGCGGGGTGCCGAGCCACGTCTCGGCCGACGTGCCTGGCTCCATGCACGAGGGCGGCGAGCTCGGCTACGCCCTGGTGCACGCCTACGGCGCCGCGTACGACAACCCGGACCTGCTCGTGTGCTGCGTGATCGGTGACGGCGAGGCCGAGACCGGCCCGCTGGCCGCGAGCTGGCAGTCCAACAAGTTCCTCAACCCGGCCCGGGACGGGGCCGTGCTGCCGATCCTGCACCTGAACGGGTACAAGATCGCCAACCCGACCGTACTCGACCGGATTCCCGAACGCGAGCTGCTGAGCTGGCTGGAAGGTAACGGTCACACGCCCTACGTGGTGTCTGGCGATGACCCCGAGCAGGTGCATGTGGCTCTGGCCGCCACGCTGGAGGCCGCTTACACCCAGATCGCCAGCATCCAGGCCGAGGCCCGGCTCGGCGGTGACGTGACCCGTCCGGCCTGGCCAGCCATCGTGCTCCGGACCCCCAAGGGCTGGACCGGGCCGCGCGAGGTGGCCGGGCAGCCAGTGGAGGGCAGCTGGCGGTCCCACCAGGTCCCGCTGCCCGACGCGCGGACCGACCCGGAGCAGCTCGCGCAGCTCGAGGCATGGCTGGGTAGCTACCGCCCGGAGGAGCTGTTCGACGCCACCGGCGAGCTGGTCGCCGAGCTGGCCGCCCTGGCCCCGCAGGGTCACCGGCGGATGAGCGCCAGCCCGCACGCCAACGGCGGGCTGCTGATGAAGGACCTCAGGCTGCCCGATTTCCGCCGGTACGCCGTCGAGGTCGAGGCCCCCGGCTCGCCGCTGAGCGAGCCGACCCGGGTGCTGGGCTACTGGCTGCGGGACGTGATGGCCGCCAACCAGGACACCTTCCGGCTGTTCGGCCCGGATGAGACGGCCTCCAACCGGCTGTCCGCGGTGTTCGAGGTGACCGACCGGACCTGGAACGCCGAGCTGAGGCCGGGCGACGACAACCTGGCTCCGACCGGCCGGGTGATGGAGGTGCTGAGCGAGCACCTGTGCCAGGGCTGGCTGGAGGGCTACCTGCTGACCGGGCGGCATGGGCTGTTCAACTGCTACGAGGCGTTCATCCACATCATTGACTCGATGTTCAACCAGCACGCCAAGTGGCTCAAGTCCACCGCAGAGATTCCGTGGCGGCGCCCGATCGCCTCGCTGAACTACCTGCTCTCCTCCCACGTCTGGCGGCAGGACCACAACGGGTTCAGCCACCAGGATCCCGGGTTCATCGATCACGTGGTGAACAAGAAGGCCTCGGTCATCCGGGTGTACCTGCCGCCGGACGCGAACACGCTGCTGTCCACCGCGGATCACTGCCTGCGGTCCCGGAACTATGTAAACGTGATCGTGGCCGGGAAGAACCCCGCGCCGACCTGGCTGTCCATGGACCAGGCCATCGCCCACTGCCGACGCGGGATCGGCGTTTGGGACTGGGCGAGCAGCGGCGGCGGGACCGAGCCGGACGTGGTGCTCGGCTGCGCCGGGGACGTCCCCACCCTGGAGACGCTGGCCGCGGCGGACCTGCTGCTCAAGCACCTGCCGGGGCTGAAGGTGCGGGTGGTCAACGTGGTCGACCTAATGCGGCTGCAGCCCGAGAGCGAGCATCCGCACGGCCTGCCGGACAACGAGTTCGATACCCTGTTCACCCGCGACAAGCCCGTAGTGTTCGCCTTCCACGGCTACCCGTGGCTTATCCACCGGCTCACCTACCGGCGCGCGAACCACGCCAATCTGCACGTCCGCGGCTACAAGGAGGAAGGCACCACCACCACGCCGTTCGACATGGTGATGCTGAACGACCTCGACCGGTACCACCTCGTGATCGACGTCATCGACCGCGTTCCCGGGCTGGACGTGGCGGCCGCCGGGCTGCGCCAGCAGATGATGGACGCGCGCCTGTGGGCCCGGCACTACACCCGCGAGCACGGCGAGGATCCGCCCGAGATCACCAACTGGACCTGGCCGTCCTGACGGGCGCAACCCCGAGGCCACGGAGAATGCCGATGGAAGATCTCCTCAGCCGCTGGCGGGCCGACCTGGCCGGCCGGCCCACCAGGGTGATACTCAGCGACGGCGACGACGCGCGGACTATCGCGGCCGCGCAGCGACTGGTCGGCACGGGCCTGCTGACGCCAGTGGTCCTGTCCGGCAGCTGCCGTGCGCAGGACGGGATAGAGGTCCTGGCCCCGCAGGACGCCGCCCGCGACGAGCGGATCCGGGCCGCCCTCACCGAAGCGCTGGCCAGCAAGCGGCTCTCCACGGAGGCCCTGGCCGACCTGGCCCGCGACCCCCTGTACCTCGGGGCGGCCGCGGTCCGCGCCGGGGTGGCCGACGGCTGTGTGGGCGGGGCGGCCCGTCCCACGGCCGAGGTGATCCGCGCCGCGCTGCGCGTCATCGGGCTGGCCCCGGACGCGACCGCCTTGACCAGCTGCTTCCTCATCGTGCTCCGTGACGGCCGCACCTTCGGGTACGGCGACTGCGCGGTGATCCCACACCCCGATGAGGAGCAGCTGGCCGAGATCGCGGTGTGGACCAGTCGTACCTTCCGCGAGCTGACCGGCCAGACACCGGCCGTCGCGATGCTCTCATTCTCCACCAAGGGCAGCGCCGACCATCCCGACGTCCGGCTCGTCCGCGACGCGACCGAGCTGGTCCGCCGGCGCGCGCCCGGTCTGGCCGTGGACGGTGAGCTGCAGTTCGACGCCGCGTTCACTCACACCGTGGCCAGCCACAAGGCCCCGGGCTCGCCGGTAGCCGGCCGGGCCAACGTGTTCGTCTTCCCGAACCTGAACGCCGGCAACATCGGTTACAAGATCACCGAACGGCTAGGCAACGCGGCGGCCCTCGGCCCGATCCTGCAGGGCCTGGCCGCGCCGATGAACGACCTATCCCGCGGCTGCAACGTAGCCGACATCGTCATGGTGGCCCTGGCCAGCGCCGTGCAGGCGGTGAACAGGACCCCGGTGCCCGCTGGCGCGCGCTGACTTCCACGGCGTCCGCCCTGGCCGGTGCTCGCTTCTCCCAGCGGCGGGCACCGGCCCTTCTGGCCCCAGGTGCCCGTCCGGCTACAGGTGCCCGTCCGGCTACCCCAGGTGCTCGTCCAGGCAGCAGGCGGCGCTGATCACCCCCAGGTGGGTCAGGGCCTGCGGGAAGTTGCCGAGCGCCTCGCCGGTGGGGCCGATCTCCTCGGAGTACAGGCCCAGGTGGTTGGCGTAGGTCAGCATCTTCTCGAACACCAGCCGGGCCTCGTCCAGCCGCCCTGCACGGGCCAGCGCCTCGACGTACCAGAAGGTGCACATCGAGAACGTGCCTTCGTCACCGTCCAGGCCGTCGGGTGAGGCATTGACGTTGTAGCGGTACACGAGCGAGTCCGATACCAGCTCGCTGGCCATCGCGTCGAGCGTGGACAGCCACCGGCGGTCGCCCGGGGCGACGAACCGCACCATCGGCATGACCAGGATGCTCGCGTCGAGGACGTCGGTGGCGTCGTGCTGCACGAAGGCGCGCCGCTCGGCGTGCCAGCCCTTGTCCATGATCTGGTGGTAGATCCCGTCCCGGACCGACTGCCAGCCCACCAGGTCGGCGGGCAGGCCGCGTCCGGTCGCGATTCGGATCGCCCGGTCCACTGCGACCCAGGACATCAGCCGGGAGAAGGTGAAGTTCTGCCGGCCGCCGCGCACCTCCCAGATGCCCTCGTCGGCCTGGTCCCAGTGATGGGAGATCCAGTCGATGATCTGGCACAGGTCGGACCAGGCGTCGTGGTGGATGGGCGACCCGTACTTGTCGTATAGGTAGACCGAGTCGATCAGCTCGCCGTAGATGTCGAGCTGAAGCTGGTCGGCCGCGCCGTTGCCGATCCGGACCGGGGACGAGCCCCGGTAGCCCTCGAGATGGTCGAGGGTCTGCTCGGTCAGGTCGCTGCCGCCGTGGATGTCGTAGATGACCTGCAGCGGGCCGCAGCCGGCCGGGCGCGTCTCGGCGAAGCGCTGGGTCAGCCAGTCCATGAAGGCCGCGGCTTCCTCGGTGAAGCCGAGCCGCAGCAGGGCGTACAGGGAGAAGGCCGCATCCCGGATCCAGGTGTAGCGGTAATCCCAGTTCCTGGCGCCGCCCATGAGCTCCGGCAGGCTGGTGGTGGGCGCGGCCACGATGGCGCCGGTCGGGGCGTAGGTGAGCAGCTTGAGCGTCAGCGCGGAGCGGTGGACCATTTCCCGCCACCGACCGGCGTACCGGGACTTGGCCAGCCAGCCGCGCCAGAACGCGACCGTGGCCTCGAACGCCTGGCGCGTAACGTCCTCCGAATAGGCGCGCGGGATGTAGGTTTCCGGCACCCGCTCGAGCACGAAGGTCGCGCTTTCCCCCGGACCGAGCGCGAACTGGCACTGGACGCCGCGCCCGTCCGGCTTGAGCTCCAGCGGCGTTTCCAGGGCCATGCAGATGCCTGGGGAGCGGAAGACGACGCCGTTCTCGTAGAAGAACGTGTCGTGGTCATCGCGGCCGTAATTGAAGCGCGGCTGCGCGTTGAGGCGGAAATGCATCGTGCCGCGGACGCCGAGCACCCGCCGGATGAGGCGGTTGCGGTGCACCGGCCCGGACGCGCCCTCGACCGGCATGAAGTCCTGCACCTCGCCGACGCCCTCTTCGGTCAGGAACCTGGTGATCAGGACGTTCGTGTCCGGGAAGTAGAGCTGCTTGGTGGTCCAGCCGTCGATGGCGGGCGCGATGCGGTAGTACCCGCCGCGGACCCGGTCGAGGACGGCAGCGAAGACGCTGGGTGAGTCGAAGCTCGGGCAGCAGTACCAGTCGATGGTGCCGTCCGTGCCGACCAGGGCCGCCGAGTGGAGGTCGCCGATGATGCCGTGCTCGGCGATCGGCAGGTAACCGGGCAGTCCGGCGGTTGAGCTGGTCGGCGGTGGCGTGTGAGCGTTCATGGCCGTCAGTTCCGTCTCGGGTCTACGGTCCGCAGCCGCCGTGCCTCGGTCTGCAGCATGCGGTACATGATCCGCGGGTGGGCCAGGAGAAACTCCTCGGCCTGCTCCGGCGCGATGACCAGGCAGCGCAGCGCGGTGCGGGCCACCACGTCGGCGACCGGCGGCTCGGCCAGCAGGACCGAGACCTCGCCGAAGAAGCTGCCGGTGTTGAGCTTGGCCCGCTCCTCGTCGTCGATGACCACGCCGACCTCGCCGTCGATGATGAAGAACAGGCCGGCGCCCTGCGCCCCCTGCCGCAGCACCCAGCTGCCCTCGGGGAAGGAGCGCTCCTCGAGCTCGCTGGCCAGCGCGTGAAGTTCGGGATCGGTGAGGTCGGCGAAGACGCCCAAGCGCCGCAGCCGGCCCAGGAGGTGCTCAGCCATGGCCCGCGCCCCTCAGCCGGCCATCGCGGCCGAGCGGGCGCCCGCCGGGCGGGCCTCAGCCGGGACCGCGTACTCCGGCGGGCCGGCCGGCGGTGCCTCGTTCCAGGTGCTGATCACCGGCCTGCCGTGCTCGGTGCCGAGCGTGCTGACCGTCCCGGTGCCGAGCCGGAACAGGCCCCCCGCGGCAGGCGGCAGGCCGAGCCGGCGGGCGGCCAGGACCCGCAGGAAGTGGCCGTGCGCGACCAGCACCACGTCGCCCGGACCACGGTCGCCGAGGAGCGGGCCGACCCGGGCCAGGACCCGGTCGGCCCGCTCGCCGACCTGCCGCAGGCTCTCGCCGCGGTTTTCTTCCCCGCCGACCGCCACGCCGTCAGTCCACAGCTCCCAGCCCGGCCGCATGCTGCGGATCTGCGCCGTGGTCAGGCCCTCGTAAGCGCCGTACTCCCACTCGCGCAGGTCGGGCTCGACCTGCACGTCCGGCAGCCCGGCCAGCTCGGCGGTGCGCCAGGCCCGCTGGAGGGGACTGCTCAGCGCGAGCGCTATCGTGCGCCGGGCCAGCGCCGCGGCGACAGCGCGGGCTTGGTCCTCGCCGTTCGCGGTCAGCGGCAGGTCGGTGAGGCTGGTGTGCTGCCGGGACAGCGTCCACTCGGTTTCCCCGTGGCGGACGAGGAGCAGTTCACCCACGGTCGGTCACCTTCTTTCGTGCGGGATGCGGGATGCGGGATGGCAGTGGCCCTCAGCTGCGGCGGGCGAGGTCGGCGGCGCCGATCAGGCCGACGTCCTCGCCGACGGTGGCGGTGACGACTTCCGCCTGCACCCGGTGCTGGCCGGCCCCCAGGGCCTGGCGGTAGGCGCGCTCGGCCGGTCCGCGGATCAGTTCCCCGGTCTGGCTCAGGCCGCCGCCGATCACGAACACAGCGGGGTCCAGGATGGCGGCCAGGTCGGCCAGCACCTGCCCGACCCACCGCCCGGTCTGCTCGTATAGGCCGAGGGCGAACGTGTCGCCGGCCCGGGCCGCCTCGGCCATGTGGCTGTCCTTGATGCCGGCCGGCGTGCCGTCACCCAGTGCCAGCAGCGCGGCGGCCCGCTCCGGGTTCGCGGCGGCCTGCTCGCGGGCGCGGCGGGCGTGGGCGGCGCCGCTGGCGTACTGCTCGATGCAGCCGGACTGGCCGCAGCGGCACGGGCACCCGCCGGGGACGGCCCGGTAGTGCCCGATCTCCCCGGCCATGCCGAACCGGCCGCGGAACAGCTGTCCGTTACTGATGATGCCGCCGCCCAGGCCAGTGCCCAAGGTCACCATGACCATATCGTCGTATCCGGCTCCGGCGCCGTGGACGAATTCGCCCCAGGCGGCGGCGTTGGCGTCGTTCTCGACCACGACCGGCAGCCGGGTGGCCTGCTCGATCAGGGCGCGGATCGGCTTGTTGTTCCAGCGCAGGTTGGGGCCGAAATGGACGGTGGAGCGGTTCTGGTCGATAAACCCGGCGGCGCCGATCCCGATGGCGTGTACGTCACCGCAGCCGTTGCGGACCTGCCGCACCGCATCGGTGATCGCGGCTAGGATCAGTTCCGGGTCAGCCGGGGTGGGGACGCGGACGCGGGAGATGATCTCGCCTTTGGGGCCGACGACACCGGCGGCGATCTTAGTGCCGCCCAGGTCCACGCCGACGGTCAGGCCGTCCGATGGTGCGGTCATGACCGTGTGCTCATAATGCTCAGGCCGACGGAACCAAGATTCATGCCGTTCTTCTTTCTGACCCGAGTTCAACTGGCCTTAATGCGTCCGCGGACGGAATCAATTGTGTCACTTCGTGCTTTCCGCGCCTGATAAAGGCGCCCGCAGCTGATTCCAACTCTAGGAGCGGTGTCCCGGCTGCAGCAGTGCTTAACGTACTGTATTTTCCGGGAATGGACCGCTACGGCCGGGTGGGCTCCGGCCGTGTGACCTCGGCAAGCTGGCCGGTCTCGACGTCGAAGACGAAGCCGCGGATGGAGTCCTTGTGTACGACGAACGGGCTGGCCGCGATCCGGGCCGCTGACTCCCGGACCGACTGCTCCAGGCTGGCGAACCCCCCGGGCGCCCAGTCCGGCTCCGCGCCCGTCTCGGCCCGTAGTCGGGCCCGGAACTCATTGTCGCTGATCCCGAGCATGCCGCACCGGGTGTGATGGATGAGGACGATCTCTCTGGTCCCCAGCAGCCGCTGGCTGATCGTCAGCGACCTGATCACGTCGTCGGTGACCACGCCGCCGGCGTTGCGGAGCACGTGGGCGTCCCCGTCACCCAGCCCGAGCAGTCCGCGCGGATCCAGCCGGGCGTCCATGCAGGCCACCACCGTGACGTGCAGGGCTGGTGCCCCGGGCCGGGCGGGCCCGGCGAACGAGGCGGCGTACTGGCGGGCATTTTCAAGCAACTCATCGGTAATACAGGTATTCATTTTGCCTTTGATATCATCCGGACCCGGCCGGGAACAGTTTGTTCAGCCCGGATATGCTCGTCGCGGCCGCGAACAGATTGTGCGCCGCGGCCGGAGCGGGGCAAGATTTCACTCAGGCGGAAAGCTGAACCGACCGAAAGGCAGCCGAGTGAGCATTCAGTACCCGGTTCTTCCCACCCGGCACGACATCCTAGGCGTGGCGCGGGAGCAGGTGCTCGAGCGCGGCGACCGGCTGACCGAGGCGCAGGTCCACCAGATCCTGCTGCTCCCCGATGACCGGCTGGGGGAACTGCTCGCGCTGGCGCATGAGGTCCGGATGCGCTGGTGCGGCCCGGAGGTGGAAGTCGAGGGCATCGTGTCGCTTAAGACCGGCGGCTGCCCGGAGGACTGTCATTTCTGCAGCCAGAGCGGCCAGTTCTCCTCGCCGGTCCGCGCGGCCTGGCTGAATATCGGTGAGCTGGTCGAGGCGGCCCGGCAGACCCGCGCCACGGGCGCCACGGAGTTCTGTATCGTGGCCGCCGTGCGCGGCCCGGATGCCCGCCTGATGTTGCAGCTGCGCGACGGGGTGAAGGCCATCCACGAGGCGGTCGACATCCAGGTCGCCGCCAGCCTGGGCATCCTGAGCCCGGACCAGGCCGCCGAGCTGGCCGACATCGGCGTGCACCGGTACAACCACAACCTGGAGACGGCCCGCTCGTACTTCCCTCAGGTGGTGAGCACCCACACCTGGACCGAACGCTGGGACACCTGCCAGCTGGTGCGCCAGGCCGGCCTGGAGCTGTGCTGCGGCGGCCTGGTCGGCATGGGCGAATCCGTGGCTCAGCGCGCCGAGCTGGCCGCGCAGCTGGGCGAGCTCGAACCGCACGAGGTCCCGCTGAACTTCCTCAACCCGCGTCCGGGCACGCCGTTCGGCGCCCTGCCCGTCATGGACGCCAAGGACGCGCTGCGGACCATCGCGGCGTTCCGGCTGGCGCTGCCCCGCACGATCCTGCGCTACGCCGGCGGCCGGGAGCTCACGCTGGGCGACCTGGGTACCCGGGACGGGCTGCTGGGCGGGATCAACGCGGTGATTGTCGGCAACTACCTGACCACTCTCGGCCGCGACCCGGGAGAGGACCTGGCGCTGCTGGCCGATCTGCGGATGCCGATCAAGTCGCTGAGCGCGACATTGTGACCGTGAGTACCTACTGCGGGCACTGCGGCCACTCCCTAACCGGGGCGGTCCATGACGCCTGCGCCCGGCGGCTCGAGCTGGAGCCGCCGCGGTACTGCCCCGAGTGCCGCCGCCGGATGGTGGTCCAGGTCACGCCGGGACGCTGGACCGCCCGGTGCGCGGAGCACGGCCAGACCACCGTCTCGACCTGGGCCGGCGGCCAGGCGCAGCCGGCGTCGGGATCGGGCCTGCTGGACTTCGACCGCGACCACCTGTGGCATCCGTACTCGTCGATGACCCGGCCCGGCCCGCAGTACCTGGTCGAGTCCGCGTCCGGGACCCGGCTGCGGATCGCGGTGGACGGCGAACCGCGCGAAGTGATCGACGCGATGGCGTCGTGGTGGTGCGCGATCCACGGCTACGCCGTGCCCGCGCTGGACGCCGCGGCGCGGGCGCAGCTGGGCCGGATGAGTCACGTGATGTTCGGTGGGCTCACGCACGCGCCAGCGGTCGAGCTGGGCCGGCGGCTGGCCGCCGCGGCACCGGATGGACTGGCCAAGGTGTTCCTGGCCGACTCGGGGTCGGTGGCGGTCGAGGTCGCGATGAAGATGGCCTGGCAGGCGCAGCCCGGCCGGACCAGGATGTTCACCATCCGCGGCGGCTACCACGGCGACACGTTCTCGTGCATGAGCGTGTGCGATCCCGAGGGCGGGATGCACGCCATGTACGGCGGCCTGGTGCCCCGTCACGTGTTCGCGCCGCGGCCGCCGGCCGGCCTGGACGTCAGCCTGGCCAGCTGGCAGGGTGAGGTGGCCGCGCTGTTCGAGCGGCATGCGGACCAGATCGCCGCGGTGATCCTCGAGCCGGTGCTGCAGGGGGCGGGCGGCATGTACGTCTACCCGCCGGCCGCGGTCCGTTTCCTGGCCGACCTGGCCCGCGCCCACGGCGCGCTGGTGATCTTCGACGAGATCGCGACCGGCTTCTGGCGGACCGGCACGCGGTGGGCGGGCGACCGGGCTGGCGTCGTGCCGGACATCATGTGCGCGGGCAAGGCGCTCACCGGCGGCTACCTGACGCTGGCGGCCACCCTGGCCACCGCCGAGGTGGCGGCCCGGGTCGATGCCAGCCCGGCCGGCGCGATGATGCACGGGCCCACGTTCATGGCCAACCCGCTGGCCTGCGCTGTCGCCTGCGCGAGCCTGGACCTGCTGGCCCGCCACGACAACGCCGCCCGCATCGCCGCGATCGAGGCCGCCCTGCGCGACGGGCTGGCCCCGGCGACCGGGCTCGCCTCGGTCCGCGAGGTCCGCGTCCTCGGCGCCGTCGGCGTGGTGGAACTGGACCGGCCCGTCGACGTTCCCGCCGTCACCAGGGCCGCGGTAGACGCGGGCGTGTGGGTCCGGCCGTTCGGCAACCTGGTCTACACCATGCCGCCCTACGTGTGCAGCGCCGACGACCTGGCCGCGATCACCGCCGGGATCGTGGCCGCGGTCAAGCAGGTGCACGGATGAGCGGGTCGAGCTTCCCGGCCTGGCTGGCGGCCCAGGCGGCCGAGCGTGAGCAGCGCGGGCTGACCCGGCGGCTAGCCGCCTCCGACCGCGGCGAGCCGTTGCTCGACCTGGCCGGGAACGACTACCTCGGGCTGGCCCGCGATCCCCGGGTGGTGGCCGGGGCGGTTGCGGCCGCGCGCTCGTACGGCGCCGGGGCCTGCGCCTCGCGGCTGGTGTCCGGGACGCTGTCGATCCACACCGACCTCGAGCAGGCCATGGCCGCGTTCACCGGCTTCCCGAGCGCGCTGGCCTGCTCCACCGGCTATCACGCCAATCTCTCGGTGGTCTCGGCCCTGGCCGACCGGGACACGCTGGTCGTCTCCGACGCGCACATCCACGCCTCGATGATCGACGCCTGCCGCCTCGCGCGCGCCGCGGTGACCGTGACGCCGCACAACGATGTCGAAGCCGTCCGGCGGGTGCTGGCCGGGCGCACCCAGCGCCGGGCGCTGGTGCTGGCCGAGACGATCTATTCCGTCCTCGGTGACGCGGCGCCCATCGCCGATCTGGCCCGGGCCGCCGCGGCTCACGACGCGGTGCTGATCGCGGACGAGGCGCACGCGCTCGGCGTGGCCGGGCCGGGCGGCCGTGGGCTGCTGGCCGCGCACGACCTGACCGGTCGGCCCGACGTGGTCGCGACCGGTACGCTGTCGAAGTCGTTCGGTGCCCAGGGCGGCCTGGTGTTCGGTGCGCTCGCGGTGCGCGAGCACCTCATCAACCGGGCCCGGCCGTTCATCTACGATACCGGTCTGGCGCCCGCCGCGGCAGGCGCCGCACTGGCGGCGCTGCAGGTGGTCATGGCCGCCCCCGACCTGGTCGGCCGGGTCAGGCGTAACGCCGCGGTCCTGGCCGACGCGGCCGGGGTTGGCGCGCCCGACGGGGCCGTGCTGTCTGTGCCGATGCCCGGGCCGCGCGAGGCGCTGGCTGGCGTCTCGGCCGCCGCTGCCCGCGGCCTGCGGATCGGCTGCTTCCGGCCGCCCTCGACCCCGGACGGCATGTCCCGGCTCCGGCTGACCGCCCACGCCCACCACACCGACGCGGAGATGGCCTTGGCGGCCGAGGTGCTGCGCCGCGTGGTCCCCAGGGAACGAGTGGCCGTCGGGGCCAGCCGTTGACCGTCTGGTTCGTCACAGGCACCGACACAGGGGTCGGCAAGACCGTCGTGACCGCGGCGCTGGCGGCCAGCCTGCGCGCCCGTGGACGGAACGTGGTGGTGGTCAAGCCCGCCCAGACGGGCGTCCAGCCGGGCCAGGTCGGCGATGCGGACGAGGTGCGTCGGCTGGCGGGTCCCATCGAGGTCCGCGAGGGGGTCCGGCTGCCCGACCCGCTGGCCCCCGACCGTGCCGCACGTGTGGCCGGCGCCGAACTCCCCGGCCTGTCCGACCAGAGCGGCCTGATCCTCGGTGCCGCGGCCGGTCACGACGACGTGCTCGTCGAGGGGCCGGCGGCGTCACCGTCCGCCTGGGCCGGGTGTTCGGCCTGATCGACCTGGCCGGCCGGGTCCGCGACGCGGGCTGGCCCGTGGCGTGGATCGTCGTGGTCCGGGCCGGCCTTGGCACCCTCAATCACAGCAGCCTCACCGTGTCGGCCATCCGGGACCGCGGGTTCCCTGTCCCAGGCATCGTCATAGGCTCCTGGCCTGCCGATCCCGGCCCGGCGGAGCGGTACAACCGCGACCATGACCTCGCGTCCTACACCGGCGCGCCGGTGCTCGGCGCCATCCCGGAGGGTGCCGCCGCCCTAACGCCGGCGGTCTTTCAGGCCCGGGCCTCCGGCTGGATCGAGCTGCGGGTCCCGGTGCCGTCGGAGTGAGCCACGGCCCGTCTTGTCGGCCCGGACGCGACCACCATTATCGAGTTACCCGAGCTGGCCGGGGAAGTCGCGGGCCAGGGTGTCGGAGACCGCCCGCTCCGCCTGATACCGCGCCGGTCAGCGTACCCGAGCCGGCGTCCCAGGCCCGCCTGACGAAACCGCGTGGACAGTTGAACGCACCGGGATCGGCTGCCACTACGCTGTCCACAGCCACGCCGAAAGGTGCCGCCATGCCTGCCGAAAGCACCGCCACCGAGATCCTCGGGCTGTTCCCGCCCGGTTCAGCCGTGGACCCGGACGGGGAGCTGGTGGTAGCCGGGTGCCGGCTGGCCGACCTGGCCGCCCGCTGGGGCACCCCCATGTACGTCGTCGACGAACAGGCCGTCCGCTCCCAGGTCCGCCGGTACCAGCAGGCCCTGGGAGCGGCCTGGCCGCACTCGCGGATGGTCTGGGCCTCCAAGGCGTTCCCGTGCACCGCGGTCTACCGGCTGATGGCCTCCGAAGGCATCGGCGTGGACGTGGCCGGCGCCGGGGAACTGCTGATGGCGCTGGCCGGCGGGGTCGACCCCGCGCTCATCGTGATGCACGGCAACGCCAAGACCGATGCCGAGCTGCGGATGGCGGTCGACGTCGGGGTCGGCCTGATCGTCATCGACAACACCGATGACATCGACCGGCTCGAGAACCTGGGCCGGGCGGAGCAGCCGGTCCTGGTCCGCGTGATCCCCGGCGTCCGGCCCGACACCTACGAGGCGGTGGCCACCGGCCAGGCCGGCTCCAAGTTCGGCCTGCCGATCCCCGCCGCCCGGGACGCCATCGCCCGGCTGCGGAACAGCGACAAGCTGCGCCTGGACGGTGTGCACGCGCACATCGGCTCGCAGATCCTGGACACCGAGCCGTACGCCAGGGAGGTCGAGGCGGTCGCCACCCTGGGCGACTTCAGCGTGTACAACCTGGGCGGCGGCCTGGGAGTCCGCTACACTTACGACGATGACCCGGCGACTCCCGAGGCCTGGATCGGGGTGCTGGCTGCCGCGGCCCGGCGTCATCTCCCGGCCGGGGCGCAGGTCATCATCGAGCCGGGCCGGAGCCTGGTCGCCCCGTTCGGGGTGACCGTCTACCGGGTGGTGTCGGTGAAGGGCGATGATCCGCGGTTCGTGGCCGTCGACGGCGGCATGGCCGACAACATGGAGGTAGCGCTGTACGGCCAGCGGTTCGAGGCCACCGTGACCAGCCGCGTCGGCGGCGGCGACCCGGTCGAGCTGGTCGGGCGGCACTGCGAGTCCGGTGACCGGCTGATCAGCGGCGCCCCGCTGCGCGACCCGCGGCCCGGCGACCTGGTGGCCGTGGCCGTGACCGGCGCGTACTGCTACTCCCTGGCCAGCAACTACAACGGAGCCATGCGCCCGCCGGTGGTGTTCTGCCGGGACGGCGAGGCTCGGCTGGTCGTCCGGCGCGAGACCCACGCCGACTTCCTGTCCCGCGACGTCGCCCCGGCCTGAGCCTGCGTCTGTTCCATGATCATGGGCAGTTTGCGGTAAATATCGCCAGTTTCTGCCCATGATCATGCCGCGCTGCGCGCGGCGGGCGGCGGCTACTTGGGCGGGCGGCCGCCCGGGGGGCGGATGGGAGCGATGGTCTCCACTGGGTGCCGGCGCGGACCTGACCACTTGGCCGGCACCGCGTAGACGGCGGCGGCCACCGCGAATGCGGCCTGCTCGTAGTTGACCCGCCAGCCGACGAAATCCGGCCACGCCTCGGCCGGGGTGCGCTCGATCGGGAACCTGACCTCGCGCATCCGGTCCACGGCGTCGAGGAAATCGGCGTAGGCCAGTCTGATCCCGGCTTCCGGGTCGGCCTCAAAGGGGATGTCGAAGCCCATCGCCCGCGCGATCCGGTTGAAGCACGTCCACCCGCTGCGCAGGCACAGCCGCGCCGGGACCTCCGGCGCGGCCTTGGGGGACAGGGCCAGGAACAGCGCGGCCGAGTCCAGTACCGACAGCAGCGAGGTCACCCAGGACGACAGCGCCTGCGGCGAGCGGAACCGGACCAAGGGCAGGTACGTGGTGTGGCTCTCGGCGACGTCGGAGGCCCACCGTTCCCACTGGGCATACAGCTCCGGCATCGTATCCAGGGTCGACATGCCCGAGCCCAGCGCGTAGTGCGTGCGGGCCAGCAGCTCCGGTCCCCAGGCCGGGAACCCGCCCCGCGCGTTCAGCAGCGCCACCTCGGTCTCCCGGCGGTTGAACGCCGCGTACAAGGTCGGCAGGTAGGCGATCTGCAGCGTGAGGATGATCAGGCCGATCGCGGCGGCCAGGAACACGATCACGGCCGGCACCGCCCCGGCCGGGACGGCGAAGCCGAGCGTGAACAGCGAGGACCCGGCGTCGACGAAGGCGGACATCACGCCGTGGGCGGCGAACGGCCACAACAGCAGAGCGAACCCGACATAGGCCACCACCAGCCACACCGCCAGCTGGGCCAGCAGGATCGCCGCCGCCTGCGTGGCGAGCAGCCGGTCGCGCCGCTGGTAGTCCGGGGCTCGCGCGACGACCATCTGGTAGACGTGGTCGATCGTCTGGTCCACCCACCGCGTCAGGTGGCTGCTGATCGGGCGGGACACGATCAGCGTTCCCGTGACGCTGGACACTGACACGAGCACGAGCAGGCCGCCGATCACCGCGGCCACCACCCGGCCCGCCAGCGGCATTACCATCGCGTCTCCTTCTGCCTCACCCGTTGCGCCGAACTTACCGAGGGCCGGGCGACGCGTCCGGCCATCGTCCCGATAGCCTGCCAGCCATGGTCTCAGCCTGGCCCGCGGCCTCGTATGACATGTGGCGCGCGACATGCGACACGCTGCATGCCCACACCCAGGTACTCGGCAAGCTGGCGGCCAGGCTGGCGCCGCCCGAACCCCAATTGCAGCATGCGGCGCTGCGCCTGACCGCGCGGGGCTGGGAGACGGCGCCGCTGCCCGCCCCTGACGGCTCGGGCGCGCTGGTCGTCGCGCTCGACCTGCGGCGGCACGAGGCGCTGGTCGAGCACAGCGCCGGCCCGGCCGAGCGGGTCGCGCTGACCCCGCACCGGTCCGTCGGCGAGGTGACCAGGGACGTGCTGGCCGCGGTCCGCGCGCTGGGCGGCCCGGTGCGGATCGATCCCGCCCCGCAGGAAGTGCCCTGGACCGTGCCGCTGGACCAGGACGACGAGCACGCCCACTACGACCCGGACGAGGTGACCCGCTACTTCGCCGCGGCCACCCAGGCCGCGCTGGTGCTGGCCGCCTACCGGGCGCCCTACCGCGGCCGCTCGACCCCGGTGAACGCCTGGTGGGGCTCGTTCGACCTGGCCGTGAGCCTGTTCTCGGGCCAGCCGGCCGACCCGCCGTCGGGCGACTTCATCATGCGCAACGCGATGGACGCCCAGGAGGTCGCCGTCGGCTGGTGGCCCGGCGACGCCCGCTACCCGAAGGCCGCGTTCTACGCCTACGCCCACCCCGCCCCGGACGGCTTCGCCGGAGCGACCCTGGCCCCGGCCGCGGCCCGCTGGGATGGCGCCCTGGGCGAGTACATCCTGGACTGGGACGCCATCAGGTCCGGCCCGGATCCACGGCCGGCCGGGCTGGAATTCACCCGGTCCGCGTTCCGGCACGCCTGCGAGGCGTGCCAGTGGGACATGACCCTGGCCGCCAGCGCCGACGGCACGCCCCCACCGGTCAGGTAAGGAGCACCACGTCCCGTTTGGCAGAGATCTTTCAATTATCAGAACGGAACGTGGCGTTAGGCCTCAGCGGAATGGATTGGCCACCTGGACGCCGCCATAGTCCTGGCCGTCGCCAGCCTCTGTGCGCGTTTCACCCGGCGGCCACTCCGGTCCGCCGGGCCCAGGCGGCCCGGTTGACCTGGCGCTCGGCGCGCAGCCGGTCCAGCAGGCCGCCGGCCGCCAGCACCGCCTTGGCGCCCGCGCCGCCGCCTCGCGCCGCCAGCTCGGCCGCGATCTGCCCGGCGGCCAGGTCCGGGTCGTCCTCGATACGGCTGACCAGCCCGAGGGACCGCGCCTCGGCCGCGTCCACCCAGCGGCCGGTCAGCACCAGGTCCGTGGCCGCGCCCCGGCCGACCAGGTCGGGCAGCAGCCAGGCGCCCACGGCCAGGTCCAGGCCGGGCGGCCCGGTGAACCGCAGCCGCGCCGCCGGGCTCGCGATCCGCAGGTCGGACGCGGCGGCCAGCTGGGCTCCGCCGCCCACCGCCGCCCCGGTCAGTACCGCGATCACCGGCCCCGGCCTGCTGATCATGGCCTCACAGCAATCGTAGATGAGGTCGGAGATGACGGCCCGTCCGGCATCGGTGATGGTCAGGTCGGCCCCGGCGCAGAACACCCGCGGGTCCGTGCTGCCCAGCAGCACTGGCGCCTCGGGTTCGGCCGCGATCGCGTCCCGCACCGCGGTCATCAGGCTGACGTCTAGGGCGTTACGCCGCTCCGGCCGGGCCAGGCGCAGCCAGCGGTAGCCCGCCGGGTGGCGCTCGATCAACAGGTGCGGATGGGGCATGCGGCGGCTCCCGAAACGTCTGAAATATGGTATACCAAATGGACCGGACCCGACCGGGAGCCTGAGGAGCCTGCCAGGGTGAAGCCAGCGCCGTTCGCCTACCACCGCGCGTACAGCGTGGGCGAGGCGGTCGCGCTGCTCGCCGAGCTCGGGGACGAGGCCAAGATCCTGGCCGGCGGGCTGAGCCTGGTCCCGATGATGAACTTCCGGCTGGCCCGGCCGGCCGCGCTGATCGACGTGACCAGGATCGAGGACCTGAGCTACCTGCGGGCCGAACCGGCGGGCGGGCTGCGCATCGGCGCCCTGACCACGCACCGCGCGGTGGAGACGACCCGCGACCCGGAGGTCCGCCGCGGGTTCGGCGTGCTGCCCCGCTCGGCCCGGTGGATCGGGCACTACCCGATCCGCAGCCGGGGCACGTTCGGCGGCAGCATCGCGCACGCCGACCCGGCCTCGGAATGGTGCCTGCTGGCGGTGCTGCTCGACGCGCAGGTCCTGCTCACCGGCCCGCAGGGGCGGCGCGAAGTCCCGGCCGCCGAGTTCTTCGGCGGCTACTACACCACCGCGGCCAGCCCGGAGGAAATGATCACCGAGGTATGGTTCCCCCGGCCGGCGCCCCGGGCGGTGCTCACCGAGTTCGCCCCGCGCCAGGGTGATTTCGCGGTGGTCGCCGCGGCCGTGTCGGCCGACATCAGCGGCGGCACCTGCCGGTCCGCCCGCGTGGTCCTGGGCGGCGTCGGGCCGCGGCCCGCCGAGATCGACGCGGCTGCCCTGGCCGGCCAGCCCGCCAGCCCGGACACCTGGGAGGCCATGGGAGAGCACGCCGCGGGCCAGGTCGATCCGCCGGAAGACACCCACGGCAGCAGCGACTACCGGCGGCGGCTGACCGCGACGCTCGTCTCGCGCGCGCTCGCCCAGGCCGCCGAGCTCAGCCCGGATCAGGACAACAAGGACCAGGACAACACGGGCCAGGGCAACACGGGCCAGGGCAGCACGTGAGCCCGTGGATCGGCGCCGCCGTGCCCCGCAAGGAAGACCGCCGGATGCTGCTCGGCCGGGGCCGGTTCGTCGGCGACCTGGACCCCAGAACCCGGCCCGGCCTGCTGCACGCCGCTTTCGTCCGCAGCCCGCACGCGCACGCCCGGGTGACCGGGATCGACGCGGCCGCCGCGGCCGCGCAGCCGGGCGTGGCCGCCGTCCTGACCGCGGCCAGCCTGGGCCACCCCTTCCTGCTGGCCGTGCTGGAACGGGACGAGTTCGTGCCCACTCGGATGCCGATCCTGGCGGGGGAGACGGTCCGCTTCGTCGGCGAGCCGGTCGCGCTGGTCGTCGCCGACGATCCCTACCTGGCCGAGGACGCGGCCGAGCTGGTGGAGGTGAACTGGGACCTCCTGCCCGCCGTGACGGGCATCGAGGCGGCCACCGTCGCGCCTGCCCCCCGGCTGCACGCCGAGGCCGGCGTCAACGTCCTGGTCGACCTGCTCATGTTCGACGACGAGGCGCTGCCCGCCATCTTCGCCGCCGCCGACCTTACCGTCAGCGCCACCTTCGAAAGCGCCCGGGTCGCGGCGCTGCCGTTGGAGGGGCGGGCCTGCCTGGCCGAACGGGACGACCGCGACGACCAGCTGGTGCTGCACGTCTCCACCCAGGTCCCGCACCAGGTCCGCTCCGGGGTCGCCCAAGCCCTCGGCCTGCCCGAGCAGGCGATCCGGGTGATCGCCCCGGACGTCGGCGGCGGCTTCGGCCTCAAATGCGTGGTGGGCCGTGAGGAAGTGGCCGTGGCCGCGGCGGCGCAGCGGCTGGGCCGCCCGGTGCGCTGGACCGAGGACCGGCAGGAGAACCTGACCGCCGCGTTCCACGGCCACCAGCAGCGGTACCAGGTCCGCGCGGCCTTCGACGCCACCGGCCGGATCCTGGGCCTGGACGCGGACATCGACTGCGATGTCGGCGCCTACTCGGTGTTCCCGTTCACCTGCGCGGTCGAGCCGCTGATGGCCGCGACCGAACTGCCCGGCGTGTACAAGGTGCCCGCCTACCGGGCCCGCGGCCGGGCCATCGCCACCAACAAGGCCCCCGCCGCGCCCTACCGAGGCGTGTCCCGGCCGCAGCTCGTGCTGGTCATGGAGCGCCTGATGGAGAAGGCGGCCGAGGCCCTCGGCCTGGACCCGCTGCAGGTGCGGCGGCGCAACCTGATCAGCCCCGGCGAGTTCCCCTACACCGGGGTCAACCACGTCACCTACGACGAGGGCAGCTACCGAGAGGCGCTCGACCTAGCCGAAGAGCAGGTACGCAAGCGAGCCTGGCCGGACGAGCGGGACCGGCTGCACGGCACCGGCCTGCGCGCCGGGATCGGCTACGCCTGCTTCTCCGAACGGACCGCCTACGGCACACCGGCCATGTCGCTGCGCCGGATGCGGATGACCCCCGGCTACGACACCGCCATGGTCCGGATGGACCCCACCGGCGAGGTCATCGTCACCAGCGGGACCTGCGGCCACGGCCAGGGACACGAGACCACCTTCGCCCAGATCGTGGCCGACCGGCTGGGCGTGCACCCGGACCAGGTCCGGCTCCGCCAGGGCGACACCGACCTAGCCTCCTACGGCTGGGGCACCTGGGGCAGCCGGTCGGTGGTGGTCGGCGGCGGTGCCGCCGCACGGGCCGCCGACCTGGTCGCCGGCCAGCTCAGGCAGGCCGCCGCCGCCCTGCTCGAGGCCAGCCCGGCCGACGTGGAGCTGGCCGAGGGGACGGCCCGGATCCGCGGCGACGCCGCCGCCGGCATCCCAATCAGCGAGCTGGCCCGGGTGGTGCACTTCCAGACCCACCGGCTGCCTGAGGAACTGCGGTACGGCCTGGAGGCCCGGGCGTCGTTCGACCCGCCCGGCACGGTCTCCAACGCTTGTCACGCGGCCATGGTCGTCATCGACCCGGGCACCTGCGCTATCCGGCTGCACCGGTACCTGGTGGTCGAGGACTGCGGCGTGGTCATCAACCCGCTGGTGGTCGACGGGCAGGTCCGCGGCGGCGTCACCCAGGGCGCGGGCGCCGCCTTGCTCGAGCGGGTCTGCTTCGACGCGGAGGGCCAGCCGGTGAGCACCACGCTGATGGACTACCTGGCCCCCACGGCCGCCGAGATGTGCGCCGTGGACATCGTCCACCTGCAGACACCGTCCCAGTTCAGCGAGACCGGTGCGAAGGGGATGGGTGAGGGCGGCACCATCGGCGCCCCGGCGGCCGTCCTGAACGCCATCAACGACGCGCTGTCCGACACCGGCGTGCGCTTCGACCACATCCCGGTGCTGCCGCAGGACCTCAGCGCCGCCCTCGGAGGCATCCGGTGAAGGACCTGCACGCCGTCGTCCTGACCGTCAACGGTCACCGCCATGAGCTGGCCGTCGAGGCCCGCCGGACGCTGGCCGACATGCTCCGCCACGACCTCGGCTACACCGGCACGCACCTGGGCTGCGAGCACGGCATCTGCGGAGCCTGCACGGTCATCCTCGACGGCGCGCCGGTCCGGGCCTGCCTGGTCTTCGGCGTCCAGGCCGACGGCGCCGAGGTCCGCACGGTGGAAGGCCTGGCCGACGGCGATCAGCTGTCTGACCTGCAGCAGTCGTTCAGCGACCACCACGGGCTGCAGTGCGGGTTCTGCACCCCCGGCTTCCTCATGCTGGCCGAGGCCTACCTGGCCGAACCGGACGCCGGCCGCCCGCTGTCCGAGGGCCAGGCCCGGGACCTGGTCGCCTCTAACCTGTGCCGCTGCACCGGCTACCAGGGCATCATCGACGCCATCGTGGCCACCGTCCAGGCCCGCTTTGCGGGCCGGGACCCGGCCCCGGACGGCCCGTGAGCGTCATCGGCACCCGGCTGCCGCGCCGGGAGGACCCCCGCCTGCTGCGCGGCCGCGGCCGGTTCGGCGACGACATCAGCGCGCCTGGCCAGCTGTGGGCCCGGGTCGTCCGCTCGCCATCCGCCCACGGGCAGGTCCGCGAGCTGGACATCACGCAGGCCGCGCAGGTTCCCGGCATCGCCGCGGTCATCACCGCCGGCGACCTGCCCGGCGGCCTGGCCATTCCCGTCCGGCTGGCCATCCCGGGCACCGACCTCAGCCGGTACCTGCAGCCCATCCTGGCCCGTGACACCGTCCGCTATGTCGGCGAGCCGCTGGCCGTGGTGGTCGGTGATGACCCGTACGCCTGCGAGGACGCCGCCGACCTGGTGGAAATCGATATTGCCGAACGGTCCGTGGTGCTCGACGCCCAGCACGCGGACAGCCCCGTGGCGGCCGAACTAATCCGTGGCTACGGCGACGTCGAGACCGCGTTCGCGCAGGCCAGGCACGTGGTCCGGATCGAGCTGGCCATCGGCAGGCACTCCGGCGTCCCGCTCGAGCCGCGCTGCCTGCTGGCGGTGCCCGACCCCGACCGCGGCACCCTGGCCATCTTCGGCATGACCAAGGTCCCGGTGTGGAACCGTGACCTGCTGGCAGGCCTGCTCGGCATGGACGAGACCCTGATCCGCGTGCACGCGGTCGACGCGGGCGGCGGCTTCGGCGTCCGGGGCGAGTTCTACCCGGAGGACTTCCTCATTCCCTGGCTGGCCATCAGGCTGAGGCGCCCGGTCAAGTGGGCCGAGGACCGGAACGAGCACCTGATGGCGGTGAACCACTCGCGCCAGCAGTACCACCGCGCAGCCGCCGCCTTCGACGCCGACGGCCGGATCCTGGGCCTGACCGCCGACATCATCCAGGACAACGGCGCCTACTGCCGCACCCATGGCGTCGCGGTGCCCGAGCTCACCGCGGCCATGCTGCCCGGCCCGTACCGCGTACCGGCGTACCGGGGGCAGGTCCGGGTGGTGCTCACCAACAAGACGCCGTGCGGCACCTACCGGGCGCCCGGCCGGTTCGAGGGCACCGCGGCGCGTGAGCACCTGCTCGACGTGGCCGCCACCCAGCTCGGCATCGACCCTGTCGAGCTGCGCGAGCGCAACCTCCTGACCGCCGCCGAGATGCCGCATCAGCGCCCGATCAGCGCCCTGGGCACCGACCTGATCCTGGATACCGGCGACTATCCCGCCCTGCTGGCGGCGGCGGTCAAGGAGGCCGACCGCCTCGGCTACCGCGCCGCGACCGCGGCCGCGCCTGCGTGCCGCCGCGGCTTCGGCCTGGCCATGTTCGTGGAGAAGAGCGGGCTGGGTCCGCAGGAGACCGCCGACGTGACCGTGAGCAAGTCAGGTGCCGTGCACGTCTTCTCCGGCGGGACCTCCCTCGGGCAGGGCATCGAGACCGTCATGGCCCAGATCACCGCGGACGCCCTGGGCGTCGATCCGCGCACCGTGCACGTCACGCTGGGCGACACCGACGCCCAGCCGTTCGGAGCCGGCTCCTGGGCGTCCCGGTCGACCGTGGTAGGCGGCAGCGCCGTGCACCAGGCCGCGACCGCGGTCCGGCAGCGGGCCATCGAGCTGGCCGCGCGCATCCTCGAGGCCGCCGAGGAGGATCTCGACCTGGCCGACGGCACCGTCAGCGTCCGGGGCGACGCGGCCGTCCGCCTGACCCTGGCCGACATCGCCCGGGCGGCCGGCCCGGCCAGCAGGCACCTGCGGCCCGGCGAGCCCGCAGGCCTGTCCGCCCGCCGCCGGTTCGAGGTCTCGCACATGACCTACCCGTACGGGGCGCACGCCGCGCTGGTAGAGGTGGACACCGGCACCGGGCGGGTGCGGGTGCTGCGCTACCTGGTCGTCTACGAGGTGGGCCGGGCCATCAACCCGATGCTGGTCGAAGGCCAGCTGCGCGGCGGGGTGGCCCAGGGCCTGGGCGGCGCGCTGCTTGAGGAGTTCAGCTACGACGACGCCGGGCAGCCGCAGGCGGTCAGCTTCATCGAGTACCGGATCCCGACCGCGGCCGAAGTCCCCCCGGTCGACGTCCGCCTCTGCCAGGACGCCCCGGCGCCGGGCAACCCGCTCGGCGTGATGGGCGCGGGCGAGGGCGGCATCAACGCCGTCGGCGCGACGGTAGCCAACGCGGTGCGGGACGCGCTCGGCCTGCCCGGCGGCGTCGGCCAGCTGCCGCTCACCCCGGCCCGGGTCCGCGCCCTGGGCCAGGCGAGCGGCCAGGAAGGAAGCCGATGACCGCCGAAGGCTACGTCAGCAAGACCGACCTGGTGGCGGCCCTGATCCGCGAGCTGATCATCACCGGCGGGCTGGACCCGGGGGAGCAGCTGCGGCAGCGCGACCTGGCCCACCGCTTCGGGGTCAGCCAGACCCCGGTCCGCGAGGCCATGCGGCGGCTCGAATCCGAAGGGCTGCTGATCTGCGACACCCACCGGGGCTTCAACGTGGTGGCACCCGATGTCGGCCGGGTCGAGGAGAACTTCCAGATCCGCGCGGCGCTGGAGTCGCTGGGCGCCGCCCTGGCCGCGCGCAAGGTCGACGCCGGCGGCCTGGCCCGGCTGCGCGAGCTGAACGGCCGGATGCGCGTCCTGGCCGACGACGACCCGGCCTACGCGGAGCTGAACCGGGAGTTCCACTTCACGGTGTACGAGTACGCTCGCAGCCCGCTGCTGCTGTCCCTCATGCGGCTGCTGTGGGCCTCGCTGCACGGCGGCCCGCGGGTGTCGCGCAGCCACGCCGAGTCGGCCCGCCAGCACGACGAGATCCTGGACGCGCTGGCCGACGGGGACGAGGCCGCCGCGTCAGCTCGGACATACCAGCACATTATGGGAGCGGATCCGGTAAAAGAATTGCCGGAGTAAACCGTCTGTGGCAAGACTGCCCGACCCGAGGAGCCGCCGATGCCAGCGATCGAGACTGACGACGGGGTGCGGCTGCACGCCGAGGAGACCGGCCAGGGCGAGCCGCTGCTGTTCATCCACGAGTTCGCCGGCGACCATCGCAGCTGGGAGCCGCAGATCAGGTACTTCTCCGGGGCCTTCCGGTGCCTCAGCTACGCCGCCCGCGGCTACCCTCCGTCTGACGTGCCGACCGACCCGGCGGCCTACTCCCAGGCGCGGGCGGTCGCGGACGCGCTCGCGGTACTCGATGGCTTCGGCGCAGACCGGGCCCACCTGGTCGGCCTGTCGATGGGCGGGTTCACCGCGCTGCACCTGGCGCTGGCTCACCCCGACCGGGTCAGCTCGGCCGTGCTGGCCGGAGCCGGGTACGGAGCCCAGCCCGAGCGGGCCGAGGCCTTCCGCGCCGAATCAATGCTCACCGCGGCCGCGTTCGCCGCCGAGGGCGCGGCGAAGGTCGCCGAGCGGTACGCGGTCGGCCCGGCCCGGGTCCAGTTCCAGAACAAGAACCCGCGCGGCTGGGCCGAGTTCGCCCACGCGCTGGCCGGGCACTCCTCACTGGGCAGCGCGTTGACGATGCGGGGCGTGCAGGCCGCCCGGCCCTCCCTTTACGCGCTGGCCGACGAGCTGGCCAAGGTCCGCGCCCCGGTCCTGATCCTGGTCGGCGACGAGGACGAAGGCTGCCTGGAGCCTGCACTGATGCTCAAGCGGACCATTCCCGCCGCTGGCCTGGCCGTGCTGCCCCGCACCGGCCACACCGCCAACCTGGAAGAACCCGACGTGTTCAACCGCGCGCTGGACAGCTTCCTGACCGCCGTGGCCCGCGGCACCTGGCGGTCCCGCGACCCACGGTCAGTGTCGGAGTCCACCACCGGCATGCGCTGAGGTAGCGGTCAGGCCGAGGGGTCGTCGAGCCGGAAACCCACCTTCAGCGTGACCTGGAAGTTGCAGCGCCCGCCGTCCTCGATCCGGCCCCGCAGGTCGGTGACCTCGAACCAGTCGAGGTTGTGCAGGGTCCTTCCGGCCCGCCCGACGGCGCCCCGGATGGCGTCGTCGATGCTGTCGGATGAGGAGCCGACGATCTCGCTGATCGAATAGATGTGCTCGGCCATCGCTGATCCCTTCTGCTGTGGTTTATCCCTGCTTTCCCTCGCTGCCCGGCAGCAACCGGGCGCGCTGGTCCACGCCCAGCTCGCCGTAGGGGTAGTCGGGGGCGTGCGGGTCGCTGGCCGCATCCAGCGCCGCGGTCTCGGCCGCGGACAGGTGCAGGCCGGCCGCGCGCAGGTTGGTCTCGAGCTGGCCGAGCGTGCGGGCGCCGAGGATGGTCGCGCTGACCGCGGGCCGGTCGGTGACCCAGGCCAGGGCAATCTCGGCCATGGACACGCCGCGGTCCTCGGCGACCTTCTGCACCGCGTCGATGACCCGCCAGGTGCGGTCCGTGCCGCGCCGGTCGTAGGCCTCCATGCCGCGGTTGGGATCATCGCCGAGCCGGGTCGCCCCGGCGGGCCGCTGGTCCCGCCGGTACTTGCCGGACAGCCAGCCGCCGCCGAGCGGGCTCCAGGGCAGCAGGCCCATCCCGGCGTCGGCCGCGGCGGGCACGATCTCCCACTCGGTCTCCCTGGCCAGCAGGCTGTACTGCGGCTGGACGGTCACCGGCCCGGCCATGTCCAGCGCCCGGGCTAGGTATACCGCCTTGGTCAGCTGCCAGCCGGTGAAGTTCGACAGGCCCCAATAGCGGATCTTGCCGGCCCGGATGAACCCGTCCAGGGTCCGCAGGGTCTCCTCCAGCGGCGTCAGCGCATCGAAGGCGTGCACCTGGTACAGGTCGACCGCCTCGAGGCCGAGCCGCCGCAGCGACGCGTCCAGTGCCCGGGTCAGGTGACGCGCGGACAGGCCGACGCCGTTCGGCAGGTCATGCACCGAGGAGGGGAAGCGGCCCTTGGTGGCCAGCACCACTCGCTCGGTGACGTCGGCCGCGCGGCGGGCGAACCAGCGGCCGATGATCTCCTCCGACCTGCCGTCGCCGTACACGTCGGCCGTGTCGACCATGGTGCCGCCCGCCTCGATGAAGCGGTCGAGTTGCTGGTGCGCGCCTTCCTCCTCGGTCTCGACGCCGAACGTCATCGTGCCCAGGCACAGGCACGAGATGGCACAGCCGCTGCCGCCCAGAGTGCGATAGTCCATCTGGCCAGGCTACCGAGAGCCTCGATCCGGTCTAGGGTCGGTGTGGTGTCTTCCCGTGAGCTCGTGATCCTGGGCACCGCCAGCCAGGCACCCACCCGCCGGCGCAATCACAACGGGTACTTCCTGCGCTGGGACGGCGAGGGCCTGCTGTTCGACCCGGGCGAGGGCACGCAGCGGCAGATGCTGTTCGCCGGGGCCGCGGCGAGTGAGATCACCCGCATCTGCATCACCCACTTCCACGGAGATCACTGCCTGGGCCTGCCCGGCGTGCTAGCCCGGATGTCCCTGGACCGGGTGCGGCACCCGGCGGAAGCCTGCTACCCGGCCGAGGGCCGGGACCTGTTCTGGCGCCTGCGGCGCTCATCCCTGTTCCGCGACGTGCTGGACCTGCGGGAACGACCGGTCAGCGCGGACGGCCCGGTCACCGACGGGGCCGCCTTCCGGCTGGAGGCCCGGGTCTTGGAGCACAGCGCGCCGGCCGTCGGCTACCGGCTGGCCGAGCCGGACGGGCGGCGGATGCTCCCGGACCGGCTGGCCGCCCTGGGCATCACCGGCCCGGACATCGGCTGCCTGCAGCGCGAGGGCCGCCTGGAGACCGGCGGCCGGATGGTGACGGTGGAGGAGGTCAGCGAGCCGAGGCGGGGCCAGCGTTTCGCGTTCATCATGGATACCCGGCTGTGCGACGCCGCGTTCGCGCTCGCCGACCAGGCCGACATGCTGGTCTGCGAATCGACCTTCGCCGACGCCGAGGCCGGCCTGGCCCGCGACTACGGGCACCTGACCGCCGGGCAGGCAGGCCGGATCGCGGCCGAGGCCGGGGCGCGGCTGCTCGTGCTGACCCACTTCTCCCAGCGCTACGAGTCAACCGGCGTGGAGCGGTTGGCCGACGAGGCGGCGTCCGCTTTCGGCGGCGAGGTCGTGCTGGCCCGCGACCTGGATCGCGTTGCGGTCCCGCCCCGGCACCCGGCCGTCGGAAACGCCGCGGAAGCGGTCAGAACCTGGCCCTGACGCCGTCCGCCACTTCCTCCGGGCTCACGTCGATCAGCGCTTCGCCCCAGATGCGCTCGAAGTAGGTGGCATCGCTGCGGTACACCGGATCCGGGTTGGACCGGCTGATCACCTTGAGCACCACGTGGTGCCCGGCCTCACGCGCGTGCGGCCCGCCGCCGATCAGGCCGTAGTTGAACGAGGCCAGGTTCCAGGCCCGGTAGGTGGCCAGGATCCGGGACAGCCCCTGCCCGAGGGCCGCGCAGTCCTCCTCGGTCAGCTCGGTTACGTCCGCGGCGCCGGCCACCACGCCCCAGACCTCACCGAATCCGGTCGGCGCGAACGGCGTCAGCCAGGCCACCCGCCCGGTGCTGCCTACCCAGCGGGGGCCGCCGGCCTCCTGCTCGACCAGCGCCGCCCAGTACGGTCCGTGCCCGTCCCTCCAGGCCCGGCCCTGCTCCACTAGCAGGCGCTGGCCGGTCAGGCCGTGGGCGTCGTGCGCGGACTGCAGATGCGGGTGCACCAGCGAGGCGCCCGAGGGCGGGAGGTAGTTGGCGTTGATCGAGCTCCACCGGGCCGACGGGTCGACCCGGCGCACCGCCCGGGCGTGCCGGACCATGGCGCCCAGGGCGTCCCCCACCAGGGACGGCGTCATCTCGTCCAGGTCCACGAAGTGCCGCTCCGGGTCGTAGATGCCCACCGCGCTGTGGGTCGCGTAGGCCATGATGTTCGGCACCACCACGGCCTTACCCACCCGGATGCGGCCTTCGGGTGCGAGCTCGGCGGGGAACGGGACGGTGGCGGTGTCGAGATGCTCGGCATCGAACGGGCAGAAGGCAGGCTTCGCGGTCAGCGCGGCCAGATCCGTGCGGGTCTGCGGCTGCAGCTTCACCCCGGTCAGGATGCGGGCGCCGGCCCCGGTCAGCGGGTCCCGCCGCCAGCGCAGCCGGACCCGGGTCCACTCCCCGCCGGCGGCCAGATCGGGCACGCTGGCCTCGAGGTCTCGCTCTTCGAAGTCGATCGCGGCCACGTAGCTGATCGTTGCAGAAGGCATAAATTTTCGCTAACTGGCCGGGCTGAAGAGAAGGAAGCGGCTAAACAGTAGTCATGGAGTCCCCGCATCCAGCTAGGTACGCCGGCCGTCACGCGGCCGCAGGCGTACCGGAAGCCGGATTCCGGCCCCAGCGGGTCGCGCGGCACGACGACCGGGAACTGCGCGGAGGGCACGCCTCGCAGGCGGTCCAGCAAACCGACGTGCGCCGGATGACCGGCCCGTTTCCCGTGCTGGCGGACCCCCCGGAGCCGGACCTGCGCCGGATGACCGGCCCGTTCCCTGTCCTGGCCGCCTCCGAGCCCGACCTGCGCCGGATGACCGGCCCGTTTCCCGCGCTGGTCAGCCCGGGTCCGTCCTGGGCCGCGGCCGGGCCCGCCGCCGACCAGGCCATGGTCCGGCTGTACCGCAGGAACTTCAACGCCCTGGTCCGCCTGGCCTCGGTCGTGCTCAGGGACACGGCCACGGCGGAGGAGGTGGTGCAGGACGCCTTCATCAATATGCACCGCGGCTGGCACCGGCTCAGGGACGAGGAGAACGCGCTGGCCTACCTGCGGCAGGCCGTCGTCAACCGGGCCCGTTCCGTACTGCGGCACCGCGTGATCGTCGAGCGCAACGCCCCCAAGGCCATGCCCGACCTGCCCAGCGCCGAGGACGGCGCGATCTCGATGTTCGAGCGGTCCGCCGTCATAGACGCGTTGCGCGACCTGCCCGGCCGCCAGCGCGAGGCCCTGATCCTGCGCTACTACGCCGACCTGTCAGAAGCCGAGATCGCGGCGGCCATGGGGATCAGCAAGGGCTCGGTCAAGAGCCACACCGCCCGCGGGATGATGGCGCTGCGCACCGCTCTGGAGAATGTCTAATCGCGACCGGCTCGGCGCGGGCCGATGGGCGCCTTCTTCGGCACGGCTCAGTGGCGGTCGTACTCGTCGTGGCGGTGGAACCACGACAGGTCGCCCTCGTTCCGGCCGAGCGGGGCGCGGTCGAGCCACTGCCACATGTTCCAGAGCGCGTCGAAGCCCCGCGAGTACGCCGAGTAGGTGTGGTAGACGACGCCGTCGTCCAGGGCGAACGCGCTCATGCCGGGCTGCTCGCCTGACCAGTCGCGCCATGCGACGTTCGCCTGCTCAAGCTGAGCTTGGTTCCGGAAGTTGTACTCAACGGGCGCGACCGACGGATCGATCGTGACGTGGAAGTCGTAGTTGAAATCGCTGCGTCCCGAGGACACCCAGGGGAAGCTCCATCCCATCCGGTCCCGGTATGCGAGCAGCTTCTCCAGCGGCGCACGCGACACGGCGGTGAACGCAACGTCGTGATTCTGCAGATGCAGATGGGTCGTGTCGAAGCCGTCGGCGATCGCCGAGCAACTCGGGCAGCCCTCGTCCCAGTCGGGGTCGAGCATGAAGTGGTACACGAGCAGCTGCGACCGACCGCGGAACAGGTCCGCGAGCGTGGCCTCACCGCTCTCGGTGTCGAAGCAGTAGTCCTTGCCGAGGCGAACCCACGGCAGCTCCCGTCGCCGGCGAGCCAGGTCGTCACTGAGGCGGGTCAGTTGCTTCTCGGCCTGGAGCAGCTCGAGCCGGGCGGTGCGCCACTGCTCACGTGTTCCGGTCTTGTGTTCAGTCATTGCCGTCCTCCTGTATCTGCAACCAACGGTAGCACTCCAATGAGGCATACGCAACCTTCCGTTGCACATCGGGTATAGCAGGATGGGCCCATGCTGATCGTTCACGTGGACGTGCACGTCCGGCCCGAACGGGCCGCGGATTTCCTGGCCGCCACACTGGTCAACGCGCAGGCGTCGCTGGCCGAGCCGGGCGTGCTGCGGTTCGATGTGCTGCAGGACCGGGGCAACCCGGCACACGTGGTGCTGGCCGAGGTCTACTGCGACGAGGATGCCTCGGCCGCCCACAAGCTGACCCCGCACTACGCGGTGTGGCGGGACACCGTGGCCGAGATGATGGCCGAGCCGAGGCAATCGGCCCGCTACTCCGCGGTATTCCCGGCCGCCGACCACAGCTGGGTGAGCGGATCGTCATGACGGCGGCCGCGTTCGAGTTCGCCACCGCGGGCCGCATCCTGGCCGGCCCCGGCCGCGTCGCCGAGCTACCGGGCGTGCTGGCCGGGCTCGGGTCCCGGGTGCTGGTCTGCACCGGCGCGGACCCGGCCCGGCATGCCGGGCTGCTGGCCAGCATGGCCCTGCCGACCGCGGTGTTCCCGGTGACCGCCGAGCCGACCGTCGCGATGGCGCGGGCCGCGGTCGCCGCCGCCCGCGAGCACGGCGCCGACGTGGTGGCCGCGATCGGCGGCGGCAGCGTCATCGACACCGGCAAGGCCGTCGCCATGCTGCTCGGCAACGGCGGCGACCCGCTTGACTACCTGGAGGTGGTCGGCGCCGGCCAGAAGATCTCCCGGCCCGCCGTGCCGTTCGTCGCGGTGCCCACCACCGCGGGCACCGGGGCGGAGGTGACCGCCAACGCGGTGCTGGCCGTGCCGGAACGCCGGCTCAAGGCCAGCCTGCGCAGCCCGCTGATGATCCCGCGGGTCGCGCTGGTCGACCCGGAGCTGACCGTCTCCTGCCCGCCGCCGGTCACTGCGGCCAGCGGCCTGGACGCGCTCACCCAGTGCCTGGAGCCGTTCGTGTCGGTCCGGGCCACCCCGCTGACCGACGGACTGGCCCGCGAAGGCCTGCGCCGCGCCGGGTCGGGCCTGCGCGCGGCCTACGCCGACGGCAGTGACCTGACCGCCCGGGCGGACATGTCCATCTGCGCCCTGCTGGGCGGGATGGCGCTGGCCAACGCCAAGCTGGGCGCCGTCCACGGCCTGGCCGGCGTCATCGGCGGGACCGCGGACGTACCGCACGGCCTGGCCTGCGCCGCGCTGCTGGTCCCGGTCATCGAGGCCAACGTGCGGGCGCTGCAAGCCCAGGAGACCGGCCAGCCGGTGATCGAACGGTACGCCGAGACGGCCGGGCTGCTGACCGGGAAACCGGGCGCTTCCGTCGCGGACGGCCTGGCCTGGATCCGCGAGACCCTGGCCCTGCTCGCCGTCCCCGGCCTGGCCGCGTTCGGCTTCGGCGCCGGGCAGATCGACGATGTCGCCGCGAAGGCCCTGACCTCGAGCAGCATGCAGGGCAACCCGGTGCCCCTGAGCCGCGACGACCTGAAGGCCGTCCTGCTCCAGGCCCTGTGACGCCAGCCAGGCGGCGCACACCCGCACCCCGCACGGCGCATGGCGGGCGCATGGCGCGCAAGCTGCGGCAGGATGAACGGCATGGCCCGTCGAGCGCCCCGCCACGATCACGATGCCGGCGGCCCCGCCGAGGTGCTGGCGGCCAAGGCCGCGCTCCGGCAGCAGGTCTGGTCCGCCATGCGCGAGGCGCGGGTGGCCCGGTTCCCCGGCGCCGCGGGCCGCATCCCGAACTTCACCGGCGCCGAAGCGGCCGCCGAGCGGCTGCGCTCGCTGCCGGCCTGGCAGGCGGCCGCGACGCTGAAGGCCAACCCGGATCTGCCGCAGCTTCCGGTGCGTCAGCGCGCGCTGGAGGACGGCAAGACCGTGTACATGGCCGTGCCCCGGCTGGCCAGCGCGGAGCCGTTCTTCGCGCTGGACCCGGCCCACCTGGCCGAGCCGCCGCGCAAGGCCGCCTCGATCAGCGGCGCGTCCCGCTCGGGCCGCCGGGTCACGCTGGACAGCCTGTTCCCGGTCGACCTGGTGGTGATGGGGTCCGTGGCAGCCAGCCAGGACGGCGCCCGGCTGGGCAAGGGCGGCGGGTTCGCCGACCTGGAGTTCGCCCTGGCCACAGCGGCGGGCCTGATCGGCCCGGACACGGTCTGCGTCACAACCGTGCACGAACTGCAGGTCTGCCCGGCCGGGACGATCCCGCTCACCGGCCACGACGTGCCGCTAGACTTCATCGTCACGCCCGAGCGGGTCATCGCCTGCCGCGCCGGCCGCGGGCCGCGCCCGGTCGCCGGCATCTGCTGGCAGGACCTGACCGAGGAGAAGATCGCCGCCATCCCGCTGCTCGCCGCCCGGCAGCCCGGCCGGCCGTAAGGCACCGCTACGGACGGGGCTTGCGGGCCAGGATGAAGGCCTGCGGTTCCCGCTCAGGGAAGGGGCCGTCCTCATCGGCCTCGCGCACCATCCGGGCGCGTACCGCCAGCCCGGCCTGGCCCAGCAGCTCCGCGACCCGCTCCGGCGGACGGAACCGGAAATCGAGCGAGATGGACTGGCCCAGCGCCTCCGCCCGGTGCCGCGATCCGTCGCCCGCCTGGAAGCCCAGCAGGGCCAGGCCGCCAGGCGCCAGCACCCGGTGGAACTCGGCGAACGCCTCCGGCAGCCGCTCGTCGGGCACGTGGATGGTCGAGTACCAGGCCAGCAGGCCGCCCAGCGCGCCGTCCGGCAGGTCCAGGGCCAGCATCGAGCCCACCTCGAACCGCAGCCCCGGGTACTTGCGCCGGGCCACCTCGATCATGCCCGGGGCCAGGTCGATGCCGAACGCCCGCAGGCCCAGGCCGGCCAGGTGCGCGGTGATCCGGCCCGTGCCGCACCCGATGTCGGCCGCCGGGCCCGCCCCGGCGGCCCGCACCAGCTCGGCAAACCCGGCCAGCAGGCCCCGGTCCAGCGGCCGGGCGTTCAGTTCGTCGCCGAACCGCTCGTTGTAGGCCTCGGCCACGGCGCTGTAGGACGCACGGGTATCGCGCAGGAAGTCCGGTTCGCTCACAAGCATGCACCCTAGCGGGCGGCCAGTCGCGATCGGCGGACGCCGGCAGCTACGCCGCCGCCTGCACTCCTCGGGGTGGGGCTGACCCCCGCACGACTAGGAGTCGAAACCCAGCCCGGCCGCGTCCAGGGCCTGCAGCCACAGGTTCCGCCGGCCCTGGTGGCGGTCGGCCCGGGCCAGGGACCACCGGGTGGCC
Source organism: uncultured Actinomycetes bacterium (assembly GCA_963767565.1). Taxonomy (GTDB): domain Bacteria; phylum Actinomycetota; class Actinomycetes; order Streptosporangiales; family Streptosporangiaceae; genus Palsa-504. The sequence continues at coordinate 371,703 of CAVYEG010000006.1, forward strand.
TGCACGCCGAGGTAGGCCAGCGGCTCGGGCGGGAACGGGATCGGCTTGCTGCGGACCAGCGACAGCTTGGTGAGCGAGGTCGGCTGGCCGCCGAGCAGGTCGAGCATGACCTGGCCACCGAACCGGCTGGCCCCGACCCCGAGCCCGGTGAAGCCCAGCGCGTACGCCACCCGGCCACGGTACGCGGTGCCGAAGAACGCGCAGAACCGGCTGCAGGTATCGATGGCGCCGCCCCAGCGGTGGCTGAACCCGATCCCTTCCAGCTGCGGGAACGTGGCGAACAAATGCGAGGCGAGCCGGGTGAAGGTGGCGGGCCGCTGGTCGTAGGCGGCGCGCAGCCCCCGGCCGAAGTGGTAGATGGCGTCGTAGCCGCCCCAGACGATCCGATCGTCGTCGGTGAGCCGGTAGTAGTGGAACTGGTTGCCCGAGTCGGCCAGGCCCTGCCGGTTGCGCCAGCCGATCGCGGCCCGCTGCGCGTGGCTGAGCGGCTCGGTGACCAGCACGTAGTCGTACACCGGGACGATGTAGGGCCGCACCCGGTGCACCAGGGCGGGGAACGCGCTGGTGCCCAGGGCCACCCGTCTGGCCCGCAGCACGCCGTCCGGAGTGCGCAGGCTCACCCCGCCGGCGTCGGCGGCCAGACCGGTGACGGGCGTGCCCTCCAGGATGCGGGCGCCGAGCCGCTCGCAGGCGGCAGCCAGGCCCCAGGCCAGCCTGGCCGGCTGGACCAGCGCCGTGCCGTTCTTGTCCCACACGCCGGCCAGGTAGGTGGGGGAGTTGACCTCGGCCCGCACCGCCGCGCCGTCGAGGAACGTGGCCCCGTCCTGCTCGGCGTCCTCGCGCAGCGCGGCGACCTGGTATTCCTCGGTGGCCACGCCGATGGTGCCGGTCCGCTCGAAGCCGCAGTCGATGCCGTACCTGTGCACCGCGGCCTCGATCGCGTCCAGGTTCTCCCTGCCGAGCCGCTGCAGGGTGGCGAACTCGGCCGGGAACCTGTCCCGGCCGTTGTCCGCGCCGTGGGTCAGGCTGGCGTCGCAGAACCCCCCGTTGCGCCCGCTCGCCGCCCAGCCGATCCGGTGGCCCTCGGCGAGCACCACGGACCGTTCGGGATCAGACTCTTTAGCCAGCAAGGCGGTCCACAAGCCGGTGAACCCGCCGCCGACCACCACCAGGTCGGCAGCGGCCTCGCCGCGCAGCGGGCCCCGGGCCGGCGGCGCGTCCGGCTGGTCCAGCCAGAACGGCGCGGGCCGCGCGGCCAGGACCAGCCGGCTGAGTTCCTCCTCGCGCGTCATCACCCGCAGACAGCGGAGAAGGCGTCCTCCAGGATGGACAGCCCCTCGTCCAGCAGGTCCTCGCCGATCACCAACGGCGGCAGGAAGCGGATCACGTTGCCGAACGTCCCGCAGGTCAGCGTGACCAGCCCGGCCTGGTGGCAGGCCTTGGCCACGGCCGAGGTGGTAGCCGGGTCCGGGTCCAGCGTGCCCGGCCTGGTCATCTCGATGGCCAGCATGGCGCCGCGGCCGCGCACGTCCGCGATCACCGGGTAGGTCTCGGCCAGCTTGTGCAGCCGGGGCAGCATGACCTCGCCGATCCGGCGGGCCCGGCCGGCCAGGTCCTCGGCGGCCATTGTCTCGATCGCGCCCAGCGCCGCCGCGCAGGCCACCGGGTTGCCGCCGTAGGTGCCGCCCAGGCCGCCGACGTGCACCGAGTCCATGATCTCGGCGCGGCCGGTCACCCCGCCCAGCGGCAGCCCGCCGGCGATGCCCTTGGCCGTCGTGATCAGGTCCGGCACGACGCCCTCGTGCTCGCAGGCGAACCAGTCGCCGGTCCGGCAGAACCCGGTCTGGATCTCGTCGGCGATGAACACGATGCCGTGCTCGCGGCAGAACCCGGCCAGGCCGGGCAGGAACCCGTCAGGCGGGACCACGAACCCGCCCTCGCCCTGAATCGGCTCGATGATCACCGCGGCCACGTTGTCCTCGCCGACCTGGGCGTGGATCAGCGACTTCACCAGGTCCAGGGCGTTCGCCTGGCACGCCTCCGGGCCGCCGGGCCAGCGCAGCGGGTAGGCCATCGGCATCCGGTAGATCTCGCCTGCGAACGGGCCGAACTTGTCCTTGTAGGGCATGTTCTTGGCGGTCAGCGCCATGGTCAGGTTGGTGCGGCCGTGGTAGCCGTGGTCGAAGGCGATGACGGCCTGGCGCCGGGTGGCGTGCCGGGCGATCTTCACCGCGTTCTCCACCGCCTCCGCGCCGGAGTTGAACAGCGCGGAACGCTTCTCGTAGCTGCCCGGGGTGCGCCGGGCCAGTTCCTCGCACACCTCGACGTAGCCCTCGTACGGGGTCACCATGAAGCAGGTGTGGGTGAACCGGGCCGCCTGCTCCGCCACCCGGGCGGCCACCCGTGGCGCGGCGTTGCCTACCGAGACAACCGCGATCCCGGCGCCGAAGTCGATGAGGGAGTTGCCGTCGGCGTCCACGATGACGCCGCCGCCGGCGTCGGTGACGAATACCGGCAGCACGGTGCTGACCCCCCGGGCCACCGCGCGCTCGCGCCTGGCCATCAGGTCACGGGAGACGGGTCCGGGGATCTCGGTGACGAGGTTACGGCGCTGGGGGAGGCGGGCTTCGCCAGGGGCATGATCGGTCATGTTCAGACCATAAATCATCCGGCCGGGCGCCGTAAGGCCGCACCGGCCATGGTGGCTGACCCTCCGCTAGCAGCAGCTTTTTCTGCCGAACGGGCCGTGGCTCCCCTCACCTGGACCACGGATCAGCCAGCCGGTGCTGTGCCCGCGATGACCGCGATGCGGAGGTAGCTCAGGTCTATCCTGGGGAGCCGGATACAGGAGAGGACTGAATCGGTACATGGCCGACCATGAGGAACCGGGCACGCGGGGGCTGTTCGGGGGGGTCTTCGCCCGCGGCGCCGCCGACACCGGCGACACCGCGTGGCTGCAGGCAATGCTGGACGCCGAGGCCGGGCTGGCCCGGGCGCTGGAACGGGCCGGGCTGGCGCCCGTGGGCGCCGGCCAGGCCGTCACCGAGGTGGCGCAGGCGGGCAACTTCTCGGTCGGCGAGCTCGGTGAGCTGGCCGCCTTGACCGGTAACCCCGTCCCCGCCCTGGCCCGGGCCCTGGCCCGGCGGGTCCCGCAGACCGCGGCCGGCGCCGTGCACCGCGGCGCCACCAGCCAGGACATCGTGGACACGGCCGCCATGCTGCTAGCCAGGCGGGCCATCGACGTGATCCTGGCCGACCTGGCCCGGACCGCGCAAGCGGCGGCCGGACTGGCCGCCGCGCACCGGGACACGATCATGATCGGCCGGACGCTGCTGCAGCAGGCCGTCCCGGTCACCTTTGGGCTGGTCGCGGCGGGCTGGCTGACCAGCGTGGATGAGGCCCGCCAGGGGCTGGCAGAGGTCAGCGCGCGGCGGCTGGCCGTGCAGTTCGGCGGCGCTGCGGGCACTCTCGCCTCGCTGGGCGACGACGGCCCGCGGGTGGCGGCCTTGTTCGCCGAGGAAGTCGGCCTGGTCTGGCCGGTGCTGCCCTGGCACACCGACCGGCTGCGGATCATCGACCTGGGCGCCGCGCTCGCCCGGGTCACGGCGGCCCTGGGCAAGATCGCCCGGGACATGACGCTGCTGGCCCAGAACGAGGTCGGCGAGCTCCACGAAGGCAGCGGCCCGGCGGCGGCGGCGCCGCCCGCCCAGCCAGGCCCGGGTGCCCAGGCTGCCTCGGGTGTGCAGGCTGCCTCGGGTGCCGCCGAGGGCGCCTCCGCCCCGCGCCGCGGCGGCTCGTCGGCCATGCCGCACAAGCACAACCCGGTCGCGGCCATCGCCATCCTCGGCAACACCAAGCAGGCCCCCGGGCTGCTGGCCACGCTGGTGGCCTGCGCCGAGCAGGAGCTGCAGCGTGCCGCCGGCGCCTGGCACGCCGAATGGGAACCGCTGACCGCGCTGCTGCGGCTGACCGCCTCGGCGGCCAGCTGGGCCGCCGAACTGATGACCGGCCTGGTCGTGGACACCTCGCGGATGGCCGCCAACCTGGCCGCGACCAAGGACCTGCCGCTGGCCGAGCACGTCACCTCGCTGCTGGCCGGCGTGCTCGGCGGCGCCCAGGCCCACGACCTGGTGGCCGAGGCGAGCCAGCGGGCGGTGAGCGCCGGCCTGCCGCTGCGCGACGTGCTGCTGGCCGTGCCCAAGCTCGAGGACCGGCTGGCCTCGGCCGGCATCACCGCGGAGCAGATCGAGTCAGCCCTGGAGCCGGCCGGGTACCTCGGCGCCGCGGACGCCTTCGTCGCCGCGGCGCTGCAGGCCCACGCGGCAGTCGAGGTCCAGCTGAACCAGGAGGATGGCCATGGATGACGCCGAGCGCAAGCAGCAGGGGATGACGGTCCGGCGCCAGGTGCTCGGGGACGAGCACGTCGACCGGGCGGTGGCCTCGACCACCCCGGTCACCGGGCCGTTCCAGGATTTCATCACCCGCTACGCCTGGGGGGAGATCTGGTCGCGGCCCGGGCTGTCCCGGGCCGAGCGCAGTATTGTCACGCTGGCCGTCCTGGCCGCCTTGCACCACGACCACGAGCTGGCCATGCACGTCAAGGCCGCGCTGCGCAACGGCCTGGCCCCCGAGCAGATCAGCGAGGTTCTGCTCCAGGTCGCGGTCTACGCGGGCGTCCCCGCCGCCAACCGCGCCTTCGCCGTCGCCCAGCGCGCGCTAGCCGAAGCCCAAGCCGCAGCGGAAGCCTCGCCGGAAGCGGGATGAAACCCGGGTTTCAGCACCCTGACGGGTAGTGCAACCGGGGTTTCGCCACCCAACGTCACGCGCTTTGTCGCCGGGCGCAGGGTCGCTAGCTGCACAATTGGTCGCAGGGCACAGGCATCCGTCCGACATGCGAACGTCTGTACTCCTGGCGACCGCCTAGGCGGTATTGTTTGCATAAGCGAACAGAACTGGAGCGATATGGCGGAGATCGTCTCACTCGCCGAAGCCGTGGAGCGGGCGATTCATGACGGGGACGCCGTCGCAATGGAGGGGTTCACGCACCTGATCCCGTTCGCCGCCGGGCACGAGGTGATCAGGCAGCGGCGCCGGGACCTGACGCTGATCCGGATGACCCCGGATCTGATCTACGACCAGCTCATCGGGGCCGGCTGCGCGCGCAAGCTGATCTTCTCCTGGGGCGGCAATCCCGGCGTGGGGTCCCTGCACAGGTTCCGGGACGCGGTCGAGCACGGCTGGCCCGCCGCCCTGGAGATCGAGGAGCACAGCCACGCCGGGATGGCCAACCGGTACGTGGCCGGCGCGGCCGGCCTGCCGTTCGCGGTGCTGCGCGGCTACAACGGCACCGGCTTGGAGACGCTCGACGACGACCAGCACGGGGCCCCCACGATCAGGCCGATCACCTGTCCGTTCACCGGCGAGACGCTCACCGCGGTGGCCGCGATCCGGCCCGATGTGGCCGTGATCCACGCCCAACGGGCCGACCGGGCGGGGAACGTGCAATTGTGGGGCATCGCGGGGGTGCAGAAGGAGGCCGTGCTGGCGTCGCAGCGTTCCATCGTCACCGTCGAGGAGGTCGTCGACGACCTGGAGCCCCGGCCGGGGGCGGTCGTCCTGCCGACCTGGACGGTCAGCTACGTGGCGCAGGTCCCGGGCGGCGCGCATCCGTCCTACGCCCTGGGCTACTCGGTACGCGACAACGACTACTACGTGGCCTGGGATGCCATCGCCCGCGATCGCGACGCATTCACCCGCTGGCTAGAGGAGAGCGTTTACGCCGTCCCGGCGGGGCAGTCATGACATCAGAGGTGAGTGCCGACCCCGCGGGAGTGAACGAGCTGACCTACACCGCCGACGAGATGATGACCGTGGCCGCCGCCCGGACGTTGCGGGACGGCATGACCTGCTTCGTCGGGATCGGGCTGCCGAGCGCGGCGGCTAACCTGGCCCGGGCCACGCACGCGCCCGGCCTGGTCCTGATCTACGAGTCGGGCACGATCGGCGCCAAGCCGGCCGAACTGCCGCTGTCGATCGGCGACGGGGTCCTGGCCGAGACCGCGGACGCCGTCGTCAGCGTGCCCGAGATCTTCAACTACTGGCTGCAGCCGGGCCGGATCGATGTCGGCTTCCTCGGCGCGGCCCAGATCGACAAGTTCGGCAACATCAACACCACTGTTATCGGCGGGAACTACAGCCACCCGAGTGTGCGCCTGCCTGGCGCGGGCGGCGCTCCGGAGATCGCCGCCTCGTGCCGTGAGGTGATCGTCGTGGTCAGGCAGACCGTACGCTCGTTCGTCGACCAGGTCGACTTCGTGACCTCGGTCGGCTACGGGTCAGGACCGGGCGACCGCGAACGGCTCGGGCTGACCGGCGCGGGACCGAAGAAGATCATCACCGACCTGGGCATCCTCGAGCCCGACCCGGATACGCTGGAGTTCACCGTGACCCGGCTGTTCCCCGGGGTCTCGGCCGCGGCCGTCAAGGAGCGGACCGGCTGGGACCTGGCCGTGGCGGCCGAGCCGGAGGTACTCGCCGCGCCCAGTCCAGCCGAACTCGACGCACTGCGCTCGCTGCAAACCCGGGGTAGCCGCCAAAGGAGTCACCCATGACCGCTCAGGTTTCGACGCCCGCCCTCGCCGACGCCCGCGAAGTGGCCCTGCCCGCCTACGAGCGTGCCTACGACGTCCACCCGCCGCTGGACTCCCCGGGTTACCGGTCCACCGCGCTGCGCCACCCGAAGCAGCCGCTGGTCCTGCTGCCGCACCGGCTTACCGAGGTGACCGGGCCGCTGCTCGGCGAGAGCCTGATCACCGGCGCCGACGCCGACCTGACCACCCAGCACGCGGGAGAGCCGCACGGCCAGCGGATCATCGTGACCGGCCGCGTGCTCGACTCCGACGGCCGGCCGGTGCCCGATACGCTGCTGGAGATCTGGCAGACGAACGCGGCCGGGCGCTACCGGCACTGGCGCGAGCATCACCCGGCCCCGCTTGACCCGAACTTCGACGGGATCGGGCGCTGCCTCACCGACTCCGCGGGCCGCTACCGGTTCATCACCATCCAGCCCGGCGCCTACCCGTGGGGGAACCACCACAACGCCTGGCGCCCGGCGCACATCCACTTCTCGCTGTTCGGCCGGGTCTTCACTCAGCGGCTGGTCACCCAGATGTATTTTCCTGGCGATCCGCTGCTGCCCCTGGACCCGATCTTCAACTCGGTACCGGATGAGAAGGCCAGGCAGCGGCTGATCGCCAACTTCGACATCGACCTGACCCAGCCCGGGTGGGCACTCGGCTACAACTTCGACTTCGTGCTGCGCGGCCGCGGCGCGACCGTCTTCGAATGAGCGACAAGGACGGAGCGACACCAGTGCCAGGCCTGACCCCTTCGCAGACCGTGGGGCCGTACTTCTCGATGCGGCTGCCGTGGCCCGAGGGCCCGTTCGTGGTCCCCGAGGGCACGCCAGGAGCAGTCACGATCATCGGGCGGCTCTACGACGGCGCGGGCCAGGTCATCCCCGACGGGCTGATCGAGACCTGGCAGGCCGGACCGGACGGGCGTTTCGCGCACCCGGACGACCCGCGCGGTGCCGTACCGGGCGGCTATGACAGCTTCCGCGGCTTCGGCCGGTGCCCGACCGCCGCGGACGGCTCCTACCGGATCATCACCCTCAAACCCGGGCCGCTGCCCACCCCTGACGGCGACATCGAGGCCCCCCACCTGGACGTCTCGGTCTTCGCGCGGGGCCTGCTCGGCCGGGTGGTGACCAGGCTGTACTTCCCCGACGAGCAGACCGCCAACGCCGTCGACCCGGTGCTGTGCTCGATCGCCCCGCCCGCCCGGCGGGCCACGCTCATCGCCGTGCCGGAGCCCGGGGGAGAGCTGAGGTTCGACATCAGGCTGCAAGGCCAGGGCGAGACGGTCTTCTTCGATGTCTGAAGTACACCTGGCGTCCTGGCTGGACGGGCCGGACGGCGCGCCGGTCGTGGTGCTGGCCAACCCGATCGGGACCACCAGCGCCATCTGGGATGCCCAGGCTGACCTGCTGCGCAGGCACTTCCGGCTGCTCAGGTTCGAGCTGCGCGGCCACGGAGCGCCCGGTGCGCAGTCCGACGCCCCGCCCGGGCCGTACTCCCTGGCCGAACTCGGCACCGACGTGCTCGGGCTGATGCGCGAGCACGCCGTCACCTCCGCCGCCTACTGCGGCATCTCGATCGGCGGGATGATCGGGCTCTGGCTGGCCGCCAACGCGCCGGACCGGATTTCCTCCCTGGTGGTGTGCTGCGCCGCGATCACCCCCATGCCGGACCGCCAGGCCTGGCTGGACCGGGCCGCGGTGGTCCGCTCCGGCGGGATCGCCGCGATCAGCGAGATGGTGCCGCCCCGCTGGTTCACCCCGGACTTCATCGCGCGCCAGCCCGCGGCCGTGGCGGCGGTCATGGACATGCTGCACGGAACCGACCCGCAGGGCTACGCGGGCTGCGCGGAAGCCATCGCCGACCTGGACCTGGCCCCCGCGCTCGGCTCGATCAAGGCGCCCACGCTGGTCATCTCGGGCGCCGAGGACGTGGCCGCACCGCCCTGGCAGGGGGCCAGGACCGCGCTCGGCATCGCCGGCTCCCGGCTGCGGGTCATCCGGGGCACCTCGCACCTAGCTCCGTACCAGACGCCGGGCCCGGTCAGTGCCGCCATCCTCGCCCACCTCGGTAGCCCGTAGGGTAGGAAGCCCGTCCTTGAGGAGGAGCCGTGCTGCCCTGGTCCGCCGATCTCGCCGGCCGTATCGACGAGCACATCATCGGCAGCGAACTGCTGCGCGGCAACCCGCTCGGCGATCCGCACGAGCGCCCGGTGCTGGTATACCTGCCGCCCGGTTACGATGACGATCCCGTCCGCCGGTACCCGGTCGTGTACGTGATCCAGGGCTACACCGGGCATGTGGCCATGTGGCGGAACCGCACCGCCTACCGGATGCCGTTCCCCGAGGCCGCCGACGCGGTGTTCGCCGGCGGCGAGGCGCCTCCGGCCATCGTGGTCTACGTCGACGCGTGGACCAGGTACGGCGGCAGCCAGTTCGTGGACTCGCCCGGCACCGGGCGCTACCACTCCTACCTGTGCGACGAGGTGGTGCCCTGGGCGGATGCGCGGTACCGGACGCTGCCGGACGCCGCGCACCGGGCCATCATGGGCAAGTCGAGCGGCGGATTCGGCGCCATGATCACGCCCATGCTGCGGCCCGACCTGTTCGGCGCGCTGGCCACCCACGCAGGTGACACGCTGTACGAGTACTGCTACATCCCCGAGTTCCCGGCCGTGGTCAGGCACCTGCGCCGGTACGACGGCGACATCTGGCGCTGGTGGCAGGACTTCTGCTCGCGGGTGTCCTTCACCAAGGAGGAGGACATCACCCTGCTGGGGGTGCTCGGCGTGGCGGCGTGCTTCTCCGCCCGCGAGGACGCTACCGTGGACCTGCCCTTCGACCCGGTGACCGGCGTGCTGCGGGCCGCCGTGTGGCAGCGCTGGCTGGACTGGGATCCGGTGCGGATGGTGCCGGGTCACGCGGAGGCACTGCGCGGGCTCCGGGCGATCTGGATCGATGCCGGGACCAGGGACGAATACCATCTCGACCTGGGGGCTCAGGCCTTCCGCGCCGCGCTGCGGGAGGCTGGGGTGGCCGACGACCTGGTTCACTTCGAGCTCTTCGACGCCGGTCACATGGGCATCGACTACCGGTACCCGCTGTCGCTGGCCTGGCTGTGCGAGCGGATGGCAAAGTAGCAGCCAGACGGGTATCACGCGTTCGGCAACCCGCTTTACCTGAACGGAGACGTGCGTGGCGGCCGGCCAGGCAATAGGCAATCAGCAGCCCGCGAAGGCGCGCGGGCTGCTGGTCATCTACAGCGCGCTGATGCTGGCCATGCTGCTGGCCGCGCTGGACCAGACGATCGTCGCCACCGCGCTGCCCACCATCGTCAGCGACCTGGGCGGCCTGAGCCACCTGTCCTGGGTGGTGACCGCCTACATACTCGCCACCACGGCGACCACGCAGGTCTGGGGCAAGCTGGGCGACCAGTACGGCCGCAAGTACCTGTTCATGGCCTCGATCGTCATCTTCCTGATCGGCTCGGCGCTGTCCGGGCTGTCCAGCAGCATGACCGAGCTGATCGCGTTCCGGGCGCTGCAGGGCATCGGCGGCGGCGGCCTGCTGGTGCTGACCCAGGCCATTATCGGCGACATCGTCCCGCCGCGCGAGCGAGGCAAGTACCAGGGCGCGTTCGGCGCCGTGTTCGGGGTCGCGAGCGTCATCGGCCCGCTGCTCGGCGGGTTCTTCGTCGACAACCTGTCCTGGCGGTGGGTGTTCTACATCAACCTGCCGATCGGCGCCGTCGCGCTGGTCGTGATCACCGTCGTGCTGCCCGCGACCTCGACGCGGCGCCATCACCAGATCGACTACCTGGGCGCCACGCTGCTGGCCGGCTTCGCCACCTGCGTGGTCCTCGCCACCTCGTGGGGCGGCACCACCTACCCGTGGAGTTCGCCCGTGATCATCGGGCTGTTCGTCGCGTCCGTCGTGCTCATCGCAGGCTGGTGGGTCTCGGCCCGGCACGCGGCCGAGCCGGTGCTGCCGCTGCGGCTGTTCGCTAATCCGGTGTTCAGCGTCTGCGCAGGCATCAGCCTCGCGGCCGGCTTCGCGATGTTCGGCTCAATCTCCTACCTGCCGCTGTTCCTGCAGGTGGTACACGGAGTCTCGCCTACGATCTCCGGCGTCTACCTGCTCCCGATGGTGGGCGGCCTGCTGATCACCTCGATCGGCAGCGGCCAGCTCATCGCCAAGACCGGCCGGTACAAGGTCTATCCGATCGTCGGCACGGCGGTGCTCTGCGTCGCGCTCTTCCTGCTGTCCCGGCTGGACCAGTACACCTCGACCGCGGTCACGTCCACCGATTTCTTCGTGCTCGGAATCTCCCTCGGCCTGATCATCCAGGTCCTCGTCATCGCCGTGCAGAACTCGGCGGACTTCACCGACCTGGGTGCCGCCACGTCAGGGGTGACATTCTTCCGCAGCATCGGCGGCGCCTTCGGGGTGTCAGTGTTCGGCGCGATATTCTCCAACCGGCTGGCCAGCGAGCTGGCCTCGGCGCTGCATGGGGTGACCCTGCCGCACGGTTTCAACGTCGCGAGCGCCGCCGCCGATCCCGAGCTGTTGAAGAAGCTGCCCCCCGCGATCAGGGCGGCCGTGCAGAACGCGTACTCACTAGCCTTGCACCCAGTGTTTCTCTACGCCATTCCCGTCGCACTGATCGCATTCGTGCTCTCCTGGTTCCTGCGCGAGGTGCCGCTGCGCGCCACCAGCTCGGTCGGCATCGGCGAGGGGCTGGGAGCTGCGCCGCCGGCCCGTTCCTCGGTCGACGAGGTGGAGCGGTCGCTGGCTCGGCTGGGCAGCGCGGACCTGCGACGGCGCGGCTACGAGCGGCTGACCGCCATGGCCGGGCTCGACCTGCCCGCCGGAAGCGGCTGGATCCTGACCCGGCTGGCCAAGCAAGGCCCGGTCGCGGGCGAGGACCTGGCCCGTCAGGCCAACGTGAGCATGGACTTCGGGCGGCCGTTCGTGGACCGGCTGGTCGCCGAGGGCATGGTGGTGCGCGCGGACGGGAGGCTGGTGCTCACCGACGCCGGCCACCAGGCCGCCGGGAAGCTGTTCACGGCCCGCCGTGAGGGGCTGCGGGAACTGCTCGCCGACTGGTCTCCCGACGAGTACGCCGAGCTTGGTGAGCTGCTCACCAAGCTGTCCCGGGCCTTGCTCGGCGCGGACGCCGACCGCAAGCTGATCGATCCGGCCAAACCCTAGGGCTTGCGGGCGACCACCACGCAGTAATACGCCTCGGCGGCGTTGGGCGGCACCACGTCGCCGGGATCCGGCCGCCACTCGGGCGGCCAGGCCAGTCCTGGCTCCACCAGGTCCATCCCCGCGACGAGCTTCAGCACCTCGGCCCGGCTGCGCACATGAGCCTGCTCGGTCGCCTCGTCGAAGACGCGTTCCACGTCGTTGACCTCGGGCACCGTGTCCGGCGTGGCGTGCGAGATCGCGACATGGCTGCCGGCCGGGAACGGGTCGAGCAGCTGGGCGATGAGCCCGGCCGGATCGGCCTCGTCGGACACGAAGTGCAGGATGGACAGGAACAAGAACGCGGTCGGCTGGCTGAAGTCGATCAGCTCCCGCAGCGCCGGGTCGGCCAGGATCTCGCCCGGCGCGAGCAGGTCCTGCTCGATGATCGCGGTGTTGGGCACGTTGTGCAGCATGGACCGGGCGTGGGCCAGGACCACCGGGTCATGATCGACGTAGACCACCCGCGTCGCCGGGTCGGCGGCCAGGGCGATCTCGTGGGTGTTGCCCGCGGAGGGCAGCCCGGCGCCGATATCGACGATCTGCCTGACACCCGCCTCATTGATCAGGTAGCGGACCACCCGGCGCAGGAACGCCCGGTTCCACCGCACCGCGATCTGCACGTTCGGCAGCTGGGCGATCATCGACTCGGCCACGGCCCGGTCGGGCGCGTAGTTGTCCTTGCCGCCGAGCAGGTAGTCATAGATTCGCGCGGCACTGGGGATGTCGGGCCTGAAGGTCTTCCGCCAGTCACCCTCTCCGGTCACCGAGCCCCCTTGCGTCAGCCGCCCGCCCGCGTCATAACCCGGCTTATCCTATCGCTGGTCGACCGGGTGACTGGGCTGCCGCTGAACTCGCCGGGGTTGGTGTGGCGGCTGCTGTACCCTGGTGGGCCGGACGGGCGTCACGATCTCTCCGGTGCCCCATCGGGCCGTCGGCCGAGTCCGGCGTCGCGGGCGGCGACGATGGCCTGGCCGCGTTCGCCTAGGTGCAGCTTGGCGAGGATGTTGGACACGTTGTTGGCCACTGTCTTGGCCGACAGGAATATCTGCTGCCCTATCTGCGCGTTCGTCAGGCCTGCCGCGACTCCGTCGAGGATCTCCCGCTCGCGTGCGGTGAGCTGCGGGAACGGCCCTGCCGGCGCCTGCGGGCCGCGGGTGAACCAGGTGCGCAGCCGCTGCGCCAGGGCTGCACCGAACACGGCCTGGCCGGCGCTGGCGGCGCGGACCGCGGTCACGATGTCGGCCCCGGCCGCGCCCTTGAGCAGGTAGCCGACGGCTCCGGCGGAGACCGCTGAGAAGACCATGTCGTCGTCCTCGAACATGGTCAGCACGAGCACCGCCGTGCCCGGCCGGGCAGCCACGATCTCCCGGGTGGCATCGATGCCGTGCAGCCCCGGCAGTTGCAGGTCCATGATGACGACGTCCGGCTCCAGTTCCGCGGCGAGCTCGACCGCCGCCCGGCCGTCGCTCGCTTCGCCCACGACGGTGATGTCGTCCACTACGCTGAGCACCGCCTGCAGCCCCTGGCGCACCAGCGGGTGATCATCGACGAGCAGGACCGTGGCCGGGCCGCCGCCAGTCACGACGCCGCCCTGGCCGGCAGCGGGAAGCACGCGCGCACAGTGCCCCCGTCCGCGGTCGGGCCAGCGGTCAGGGCCGCGCCCACCTCGGCCGCCCGCTCCCGCATCGCCAGCATGCCGACCCCGGCCGTCCACGGCCCGGCACCCACGCCGTCGTCGCAGACCTCGACAACCAGTTGCCCGCCGCTGTCGGTGCCAAGCCGCACCCGGCACATCCGGGCGCCGGAGTGGCGGACCACGTTGCTGATCGCCTCGACTGCTATCCGGTACGTGGCCACCTCGACCGCGGCCGGGAGGTCGGGCGGCGGATCAGCCTCGAGGGTGACCTGCACCGCTGTGCCCCCGGTCAGGCGCTGGATATGGGCGGCGATCGCGCCGGCCAGGCCGAGATCATCCAGCGACGACGGCCGCAGGCCATAGACGATGCCGCGCAGATCCGCGATGGCCTGCGTGGTGGCGTCCTTGGCCCGGCCGAGCAGCGGGCCGAGATCGCCTCGGGCGCCGGCGCCGTCGGCATGACCGGCGCGGGCCCGGGCGGCGTCGAGGTTCAGCCCGATGCCGGTCAGGAGCGGACCGAGCCCGTCGTGCAGATCGCGGCGCAGCCGACGGCGTTCTTCCTCCCGCGCACTGACCAGCCGCTGCCGCGAGTCGAGCAGATCAGCGGTGAGTGCCTCCGCGTGCACGGCCGCACCCGCCTGCCGGGCGATGTCGGCGAGCACCGCGCGGTCGCGCGGGTCGAAGGTCTCCTCCCCGCGCCGCGGCCACGCGACCAGCGTGCCGACTGTCAGGCCCTGGTAGCTCAGCGGCCATCGCCCGGCCCGCGCGTCCCCGGCTGCGGCTGGCTCGCCGCTGGCCGCCAGGACCGAGCCGTCGCCTGGCCGCTCGATCGCCACGTACGGCAGCCGCAGCGACTCAGCGACCGCGGCGACCACGGCGGGCAGCACCTCGCCCGGCGCCGCGACCGCCGCGAGCCGCCGGCCCAGATCGCTGAGTGCCCGGTGCGGCTCGCTTCGCTGCCCGTAGAAGAAGTGGTTGACCAGCCGCTGGCTGTAGCTCCGCGCGGGCGCGAATGTCACAGCAGCCGCGGCCGCGGCCACGATGAACCCGACCCGCTCGCTCGCCACCGCGGTGCCGGCCGCGGCGATCGCCGCGAACCCGCCCACCACTGCGATGGTCACCAGCGCGTACGCCGCCGACCGCCGGATCACCGTGTCGATGGCCCACAGCCGGTAGCGGACGACGGGGATGGCCAGCGTCGTCACGAAGAACAGGCCGTCGAGCACGTCGACGACGGTTGGCAGGACCTGGTTGACCGCGAGCGGGAAGAGGGCCAGCGACAGCACGACGCCGAAGGCGCGCCAGCGCAGCTGGTAGCGCTCGATTCCGGTTGCCTTCCAGGCGCGCCGCAGCACGCCGAGCCCGGCGATCAGGCCGAGAAGCACCACGACCGCCACGATCACGGACAGGCCGGCGGCGTACCGGCCCAGTGCCGTCCCGCCCGTGAGGGGGTTCCCCACCTGCTCCACGGTCGAGTCCGGCCGGACCAGCCTGAGCTTGTAGTCGCCCAGCACACCCGCGACCAGTACGAGCACGATGCCGGCCATCAGCGCGACCTCCAGCACCCGGCCGGCTCGCGAGCTCAGCCGCCCCGACGGGAACCGCACGTTGACCAGGCCCTGCACGGCGAGCGGCAAGACGGCGGTCGCCGACATCGCGTAGACGATGAGCGCCAGCTGCTGGCTTGCCCCGTGACTGACCGCCAGATACACGAGCGCGGCGGTCGCCGAGCCGACCGCGGCGAGCAGCGCCGCGCCGGACAGCAGCCAGCCGAACGGCAGATCGGGCCGCCGGACGATGAGGAACGCGCCGGTGACCGCGTACGGCACCGCATAGCTGATGGAAGTCAGCAGGCTGTCGCGGTAGCCGCCCGGCGCGGCCGTGGCCTGCAGCAGCGCGACCGCCGTGATGACCACGCCCGCCATCGTGATCAGCAGCGCCGCCGCGGCCCACACCGGATAGCGCCGGGAGGACCCGGCGCTGAGCTGAGTGCGCGTCGTCGTAACTATGGGGACAACGATGCCCACTATCGGCACGCCTGCGCAACGGGCTGCGTTCCCGCCGGCCCGGGAAATCCTCCCTTGTGCCGGGGAAGCCGTCGTGACCGCCATCCCTGGGCACGGGAACGTGGCCGGACGGACGATTCCTGCATCGCTGTTCCCGGCACCGGCCGGGACGCCCGATACAGGAGGTTCCCATGAAGGTAATTCGCTGGATCGCTGCCGCAGCCCTCACGCTCATCTCGCTGATGGACGTCGGCTCTGCGCTGGGCGGCGGCGGTGATTCCACGGCGGTCCGCGTGCTCGCACCGCTGCTCGGACTGCTCGGCCTCGCCGCTGTCTACGGCATGCTGCGCTGGCGTCCCTGGGGCGCGCCGGCGGCCCTCGCCGCCAGCGCCGTCAACGTCGTCTCCGCGCTGATCGCGATGGCCGTCAGCAGCGCCGGGGCGCTGACCGGGCTGGCAGTCAGCCTGATCGCGTTTCTGCTGACCGCAGCCGCCGCCCGCGCCAGCCAAGCCAGCCAGCCGCACGCCCCGACCAGCTGACCCGCACTCCAGAAACCCGTTCGATCTTGCACCCTCAGGGAGTTGTCATGTTCCGCATCCGGCTCGCCGCGGTCTGCGCCGCCGCCGCCATAGCGGTGACGGCCTGCTCGTCCAGCCCGTCGCCGCATTCCTCTACCGGCCCGGCGGCATCACGCGCCGCGCACCCGTCGGCCGCCGCATCAACCAGGCAGAGCGCCCTGGCCTGTGCCGGGCTGGTCCCGTTCGACCAGTCCGTGCTCACCTACCCCGGCGGCGACTCCGGCACCCCGTCGCCGGCGCAGCTGCGCGGCTGGGCGGCGACCACAGCGCCGCGGCTGGAGGTGCTGGCCGCGAATGTGCCCGTCTCGCTTGATCCGGACGTCGCCATCGTGCGCGCCATGCTGGCCGCGATCAGCAACGGCAGGCCGGTGGACCCGGCGTCCGCCCAGGAGGCCGCGCTCACCTCGTTTGACCAGTGGGGACACGGCGCGTGCGGGTTCACCCGGCTCGACGTAACGAACACCGCAGCCGGCCTCACCGGCGTGCCGCCCGCGCTGCCAGCCGGAACGGTGAGCGTCTCGTTCACCAACCGCGCCCCGGCGGCGAAGGCCGGCTTCGTCCTGCTCGTCGGGCGGGTCAGGCCGGGGGCACACTACACTCTGGCTGCCATCCGGGCGAACAAGGTCGGCCTGACCACGATCGCCGACATCGTCGTGGCCGCTCAGCCTGACGGCGACCGTCCGGCCTACGCCACGGTACGGCTCACCGCGGGCGACTACCTCGTCACCAGCCCGATCGGCAGCCCACCAAATTTCAGCGGCATCGCCGCCAACGAGCTCCACGTCCGGTGATGCCTGCCCGCCGCTCCATCCCGGCGGCTGGGCTCGCCGCTGCCATCCGGCCAGCTGCCGGCAGATCCATCATCCGCGCGTTAGCGCGGACCAGGAAGAAAGAAACTCCCACAATGTTCGACCTCCTCGCCGCACACCGGCCCCCGACGATCAGGAATCTCTCTACCCGCACGCGCCGCTTGACGATCGGCACCGCCGCAGTGATCCCCGCCTTGCTCATCGGCGTGCTCGGCAGTACCCACCACGGCGCGCCGCACGATAGCGGCCTCGTCGCCTGCACGTACCCGTTGAGCACGCAAGACGTCCCCGCCACCGACTACCCGAAGATCCGCGCCGAGTTCGCCGGCTCACGCTGGCCGGACCTGCGCACCGATGGCACCGCCTACGTCGACCTGGCCGTGCAGCTACTGAATGCGCGCGGTACCGACGGATACCAGACCGTCTGGTTCTACCAGCGGCTGTCCGCCGCCTGCGCGAAGCACGGACAGTGAACGGCAGCATCTGACAAAGCTGTTACGCGACCTTGATCATCCTCACATGCGTCCGGCGCGGCCGCGGCGCCCGCCTGTTCCGCTGCACCCAGCCGTATCACTGACCCGCCACCAGGATCGACAGATCACCGTCCTGCATCACCGGTAGCATCGCTTCACCGTGAGTCCGCCTTGTTCCCTGAACCTGGCCACCGGACCGCGCTTCAATGCCACCGCCTACAGCCTGCCGGACGCGACAGCCCGCCCATCGAAGGGGGATCCATGCAGCCTCACGAACTTCCGCCGCCCGTGCGGATGGTCGAACTCCTCGGCGGATTCCGGGTCTCCCAGGCGCTATATGCCGCCGCGGCCCTCGGCGTCGCCGATCAGCTCGTGGCCGGCCCCGCGCCGGTAGAGGTCCTGGCGGGGCAGGCCGGCACGCACGCACCGTCCCTGCACCGGCTGCTGCGCACGCTGGCAAGCGTGGGCGTGTTCACCGAACCTGAGCCCGGTGTCTTCGCCCTGACCCCGCTCGGGCAGACGCTGACCAGCAGCCATTCCTCCTCACTGCGCGACCTGGCCATCATGTTCATGGAAACGCACTATGCGCCATTTGCTGACCTCATCGACACCGTCCGCACCGGCCAGCCCGCCGCCGAACGCCTGTATGGCCAGCCGTTCTTCTCCTGGCTGTCGCACCACCCCGAGCAAGCCACCAGGTACACAGGCGCGATGGCGAACCTGACCAGCGGGTTCAAGACGGCCGCGATCGCGTCCCTGCCACTCGATGGCCTCGGGACGATCGTCGACGTCGGCGGCGCCGACGGCACCGTGCTCGCGACCATCCTGGCGGCACACCCGCACATGCGCGGCGTGCTGTTCGACCTTCCCCATGTCATCATCAACGCCCCCCGGACGCTGGCCAGCCTCGGCGTCGAAGACCGGGCTGATCACATCGGAGGCGACTTCTTCGACTCGGTGCCAGCCGGCGGGGATGCCTACCTCACCTCCCTCGTGCTGCACGACTGGCCCGACCAGCAAGCCGAGCGCATCCTGGCCAACATCGCTGCCGCCGGCGGCAGCGGCTCACGGCTGCTGGTGCTCGACTTCGTAGTGCCACCGGGCGATACCCCGCACCTGGCCAAGATGTCCGACCTGAACATGCTCGTCATGATGGGCGGCAAGGAACGCACCGAAACCGAATGGCGTGAACTCCTCTCAGCCACGGGCTTCGCCGACATCGAAGTACGCCAGACCGGCACACCATTTTCAGTCATCCAGGCAACAGCGCAATGACCACACCACCCGCACAGATCAAGGCGATCGGCGCGTTCTCAGGTCGCGGCAACAGTAATTGCCGCCGCACTCACGCCCCCTGTCCTGTCGGTCAGTCCGGTAGTACTGCCAGCTCCCGGCCGCGCCGTGAATCTGCAGGTGCGGGTCTCCGCGCCGATGACCGGCGGATTCTGCTTGGCAGGCAGCGCGCGACCCGCTGATGGCCAGCTCCAGCCCGCGCGGACGGGTCGAATCCACCTAAGACCCGGAGGGCGAAGGCGGCGCGCAGGCGGGATTCGGCGGCGGGCGGGGCCTGCACATGGTCCAGGCCGAGCAAGGCCGCGCCGACCACGGGCGGCACGTCGATGACGCGCACGCGGGCCCGCGGCGCGGCCTCGGCCAGCTGGCGGGTGATGCCGTCCATCAGCAGCGGGTTCCGTGCGGTGATGACGCCGCCGCCGAGGATGACCGGGGTGGCCTGGCCGGTGAGGTCCAGGCGCCGCATGGCGGTGATGGCCATGACCGAGATCTCGTCAGCCAGGCGGTTCACCACCGCCCGCGCGGCCGGGTCACCTTCGTCGGCGGCCAGCAACAGCAGCGGCGCGAGGCCGAACAGCTCGTCGTCGTCGATCTTCCCCTGGTGGATGCCGAGCGTGATCTCCTCCACCCGTTCCACGCCGAAGTGGCTGGTCAAGTAGCCGCTCAGCGTCGTGGCGGGGCCGCGGCCGTCCTCGGCGCGCATCGCGTGCCACAGCACCTCCAGGCCCAGGCCGTAGCCGCCGCCCCAGTCGCCGGAGATCGTGCCCAGGGCTAGGAACCTGGTCACCCGGCCGTCAGGGGCGACGCCGACGGCGTTGATGCCCGCGCCGCAGACCACGGCCACGCCCCAGTGCGGCAGGTCCTCGTCGGTCAGTCCCGAGCGCAAGATGGCGAAGGTGTCGTTGACCACGGTGGCCGACGGGCTCCAGCCCTGGGCCTGCACCGCGGCGGCCAGCTCGTCCTCCTCATCCGGCAGGTCCGCGTTGGCCAGGCAGGCCACCGTGTGCAGCGCCACCCAGCCGTGCCGGGACGCGGCGACCTGCGCGGCCGCCTGCTTGACCACCGCGTCGACGATCAGCATGGTCTGCTCGACGCCGATCTCGTGGGAGTTGGTGCCCGGCCCGCGCGCGGTGGCCAGCAGCGTGCCGTCGCTGGCCACCACGGCCACGTCGGTCTTGCTGTTGCCCCCGTCGATGGCCAGCACGGCGGGCTTGAGCGCCGTTACCTCAGCCAAGGTCGGCCGCCCCGAGGGCGAAAGCCAGCAGGGAGGCGGCGGTGTAGTCATCGGCGGGCTCCACCGACGGCCAGGAGACCACGTTGTCCTCGTAGCCCGCGGTCGCGGTGTTGAACGGCGCGAAGTGGCCCGCGCTGCAGGCTCGCATGCCGGGCACGGTGCCCAGGCCGACGAAGTTGTCCGGGCTGCTCGGCCCGTCGGTGACCGCGCCGAGCTGGATCGCGCCGCGGCCGGTCAGCGAGCCGGCCAGGTTGGCGATCTCGCTCTGCATGCAGTGCGGGAACACGGTGCCCGCGCCGACCACGAACGAGCTGCCCCAGCCGTTCGCGCCGAGCGCGAAGTTCAGCTGCTGCTGGGCGAACGCCTGGTACTGACCCGAGCCGCCGTACTCCTGGTACAGCGCGTCGGTGATGAACAGGCCGAAGGCGTGGGGCGAGGCGTCGGCGGAGCCCAGCTGGGTGCCGAGCGCGAACGGGTCGCCGTGCGCCTGGTCCTCACCGGTCCGCAGCTGCGCGGCCAGGTCGCTGAGCAGGGTGCCGGGCGCGATCGGGTCGAAGCCGGCCTGCCGCATGGCGCGCAGCAGCTCGGCCTCGGCGACCGCGCCGTTGTCGTAGAGGTTGAACGTGTCACCACCGGCGGGATGGCCCTGCGCGATGTAGGCCCGGGCCCAGCGGGCCGCGATGGCCAGGTCGGCGCGCACCTGGCCGGCCGGAGCGCCGGCCGCCTCGTCGGCCAGCGCGATCTCGGCGGCGCCCCAGAGCATGTCGCTCTTCCACTCGGTGCCCGGGTAGTAGTCGTAGGGGAACGCGGTGATGATCTGCCCCACGTCGGTGGTCTTGGCCATGGCGTACACGCTCCGGGCCAGGGCCAGCAGGTGCCCGGCCTGCGCCGGGTCGCTGCCCGCGGACAGCTGCGCGCCGAGCGCGAAGTCGGCGGCGAACCGCCCCGCCAGGTCGGGGCTGACCGGCTGGCCGGGCGGCGCGGCCTCGAACACCGGCCGGTACTTCACGTAGTGGGCGGTCGGGCCCGGGTTGCCGCCCGGCTGCACGTTCAGCCGGTCCTCGGCCTGGGGCAAGAACCAGAAGTTGTAGTCGCCCTGGATCGTGTTGCTGGCATTGCCGTTGCCGATCCCGACCTGCGCGTACAGCACCTTGAGCACGGGATTCCACAGCCTGGTGATCCACTGCAGGCCGAAGTCGGCTTCCGGCTGCAAGGCGGGGTAGTCGCCGGGGCTCTGCCCATTGGATGGGGCGCGGGCCGCGATCAGCATGAGCGCGTCGGCGTAGCTGGCGGTGTAGGCGAACTTCTCGTAGCCGCCGCCGGCATCGAACCAGCCGCCGGAGACGTTCACCGGCCCGCCGATCTTCTTCAGCGTGCCGAGCAGGTTGTCGTTGCTGTCGTAGCGGGGGTCGGCGTACACGTAGGCCCGGGCGTCGGTCAGGTTGGCGGGCTGGCGGTCCAGGACGGCGGAATCGACATCGGGCCCGTCCCGCTCGGAGGTGAAGTACTGCACGGCGTTGTCCACCAGCTGGCCGTACAGCTGCGACCCGGTGCCGATGGTGAACGCGGGGGAGGCTGCCACCGCGGGGGCGGTGACCTTGACCTGGTAGTTGCCCGGCAGGCTGAGACCGGAGAAGCCGAGCTGGTAGACCGCGCGGTAGGCGGAGTTCCACGACCCCAGGTCATCGGTGGACGTGCCGAAGTAGGCCACCCCGTACGGCGCGATGACCTCGAAGTTCACCTGGCTGACCGGCCTGGCCAGCATCACGTAGGCCACCTTCGGCCCGATAGAGGGGTACCCCACCTGGTTGACGCGGACTTCCGCGGGCGCCGAGGCGGCAGACGTGGCAGCGGTCCTAGCAGCGGCCGAGACGGCCGGGCTGACCAGTGCCAGCGTGATTCCGGCGGCGGCTAGGATCGCGGGCCGGGTTCGTCTCATCTGGATCCTCCTCACGCCCAGGGCAGGTACTGGGCGTTCTCCGCGAGCAGGCGGTCGGTCAGGCATTCGGCCCGGTCGGCCTGGCCGACCAGCGGGTGCGCGAGCAGCGCGTCGTAGACCCGCCGCCGGCCGCCGTGCAGCGCGGCTTCCAGCGCGAGTTCCTCGTAGGCGTACGCGTGCGCGATCAGGCCGCGCAGCAGCGGCTGGACCGGGTCGACCGGGACCGGGACGGCGCCGTCGCGGCCGATCACCGCGGGTACCTCGACCACCGCGTCGGCCGGCAGGAACGGCAGCGTCCTGCGGTTGAGGGTGTTGACCACCTGGACGTCGCGCCGGTCGTCGGCCAGTGAGACCAGCAGGTCCACCGCGGCCTCGGAGTAGTACGCCCCGCCGCGCTGCGCCAGCTGGTCCGGCTTGCGGTCCAGGGCCGGGTCCGCGTACAGCTCGAGCAGCTCGGCCTCCATCCTGGCAACCGCCTCGGCCCGCGTCACCGCACCGCGCTGCTCGGCCACCACCGCGTCGTGCGCGTAGTAGTAGCGCAGGTAGTACGACGGGACCAGGCCCAGCAGGCGGACGAATTCCGCGGGCAGCCCGGTGTGCGGCGCGATGTCTTCGGCCCGGGTGGCGAGCAGACCGGGCAGCACGTCCACCTCGTCTACCACCACGGAGCGTTCCCAGGTCAGGTGGTTGAGGCCGACGTGACCGAGCGCCACCCGCTCCGGCGGGAGGCCGAGCATCGAGGCGAACTCCCGCTGGAACCCGATGGCTACGTTGCACAGCCCGACGGCCCGGTACCCGGCGGTCAGCAAGGCACGGGTAACGATCCCCACGGGGTTGGTGAAGTCGATGATGAAGGCAGAGGGCGAAGCCCGGCGGCTGGCCCGTTCGGCCCAATCCAAGACAATGGGCACGGTGCGGAGCGCTTTGGCCAGCCCGCCCGCCCCCGTGGTCTCCTGGCCCACGCAGCCGCAGTCCAGGGGCCAGGTCTCGTCGCGCTGCCGGGCGGCCTGGCCGCCGACCCGCAGCTGGAACAAGATGGCGTCGGCGCCATCGGCGCCGTCGTCCAGGCTGCCGGTCCAGCGCACCCGGGCCCGATGGCCGTGCGCGGCCATGATCCGGGCCGAGACCGGGCCCACGACGGCCAGCCGCCCGGGGTCGGGGTCGACCAGGACCAGCTCGGTCGCGGACGGCAGCAGCCGCCCGATGCCGTCCGCGAGCTCGGGAGTGTAGGTGGACCCGCCGCCGATCACCGCGAGCTTCATGTGAACGCCTGCACCGGCTCGGCTCCTTCTGGCTGGGCCTGGGCCACGTGGCAGGCCACCTGGTGGTCCGGCTCCAGCTCGGTCAGCGCCGGCGTGACCTGCGCGCACGTGTCGATGGCCAGCGGGCAGCGCCAGCGGAACCGGCAGCCGGGGGAGGGATCGATGACCTTGGGCGGCTCGCCGCGGTCGGTTTCGGCCGCCACCGACAGCGGCGCCCGCGGGTCGGGCACCGCGGACACCAGCAGCTGGGTGTACGGGTGCCTGGGACTGGACAGCACGTCCTCGATCGGCCCGGTCTCGGCGATCTGGCCGGCGTACATCACGATCAGCCGGTCGGCCACGTACCTGGCGCTGGCGATGTCGTGGGTGATGTACAGGACGGACACGCCCAGCGTGTCCCTCAGCTCGGCCATCAGGTTGAGCAGGCCGATCCTGATCGACACGTCCAGCATCGAGACCGGCTCGTCGGCCAGGATCAGCTTCGGGCGCATGGCCAGCGCCTGGGCGAAGCCGACTCGCTGCCGCTGGCCGCCGGACAGCTCGAAGGGGAACCGCTCCAGCATGTCGGCCCCGAGGCCGACCACGTCGAACGCCCGGGCCGCTTCGTCCTGGCGCTGCTGGCCGGAGAGTTCGGGCCGGTGCAGCTTGAGGCTGCGCAGGACGCCGTGCTGGACCCGGAACACCGGGTTCATGGAGCCGAACGGATCCTGGAACACCATGGGTACCAGGCCGCTGTACCGCAGCCGGTCGCTTCGGGAGCGGAGGGCTGACACCGCCTTGTCCTGGAAGTAGATCTCCCCGCTGGTCGGTGCGCAGATCCGGGCCAGGACGCGGGCGATGGTGGACTTGCCGCTGCCGCTCTCGCCGGCCAGCGCCACGATCTCCCGCTCGCCGATGCTGAAGTTCACGTCGTCCACGGCGTGCAGCGTGCGCCGGGACAGCGCCCCGCCGATCTTGAAGTGCCTGGTCAGGTGCTCGGCCCTGAGCAATTCGCTCATCGGCTGAGGCTCCCTTCCTGGCCGGCTTCAAGCGGCAGGCTGCCGTCCTGGCGGCGCAGGCAGCGCACCAGCGCCTGGTCCACCTCGTACAGGTCGGGCGCGACCTCCGTGCACCGTTCCACGGCCAGCGGGCAGCGCGGGTGGAACCGGCAGCCGGAGGGGAGCCGGGCCAGGTCGGGCGGGCTGCCCGGGATGCCCTTGAGCGGGACCTTGGGGCCGCGGATGGAGGGGAAGGCCTCGAGCAGGCCCTGAGTGTAGGGGTGCAGCGGCCGGTCGAACACCGTCCGGGTGGCGCCCAGCTCGTCCACCTGGCCGGCGTACATGACCATCAGCCGGTCGGAGAAGTGGCTGATCAGGGACATGTCGTGGGTGACGAAGATGACCGCGAAGCCGTAGCTCAGCTGGAGTTCCTTGATCTGTACCATCAGCGAGCGCTGGGCCACCACGTCGAGCGCGGAGGTGGGCTCGTCCATGATGATCAGGTCGGGGGTGAACAGCATGGCCATGGCGATCATGGAGCGCTGCCGCATGCCGCCGGACAGCTGGTGCGGGTAGCTCTTCAGGTGCACCGGGTCGATGCCGACCATGCGCAGCACCTCGGCGGACCGGGCCTGGATCTCTTCCCTGGACGGCTTGCCGTGCGCCTTCATCGCGTCCTTGAACTGGGCGCCGATCGACTTGACCGGGTTCAGCGCGTTCATCGCGCTCTGCATGACCACGGACATGTCCCGCCAGCGGATGGCCGACAGCTGCTTGTCGGTCAGGCCGACCAGGTTCGTGCCCTCGAAGGCGACGCTGCCCGCGGCGACGCGGGCCGGCGGGGCCAGCAGCTGGGCCACGGCGAACAGCAAGGTTGACTTCCCGCAGCCCGATTCGCCCACGATGCCGAGGAACTCGCCCCGGTTCAGGGTGAAGGACACGTCATCCACGGCCCTGACGTCGCCGCGGTCCAGGACGTAGTCCACGGACAGGCCGCTGACCTCGAGGATCTCATGCGCTTCGGACACGCTTGCTCCTTCGCACGGGCCGCAGCGCCGGGTTGCCGATCTCATCGAATGCGTAGTTGAGCAGGGCGAAAGCGGCGCCGAGCAGCGCGATGCAGGCACCCGGGGCGATCGCCCACAACGGCTCGCCGGTCTGGAGCGCGGCGTTATTCTCCGCCCAGTACAGCGTGGTGCCCCAGCTCACCGTGTTCGGGTCGCCGAGGCCGATGAACTGCAGGCTGGATGAGAGCAGCACCGCGTACAGGGCGTTGGTCAGGAAGCTCGCCACGATCAGGGACGTCATGGTCGGGATGACTTCCACCACGATGATGTAGAGCCTGCGCTCGCCGCGGACCCGCGCCGCCTCCAGGTAGTCCCGGTTACGCAACGTGAGTGCTTGGGAGCGGAGCTGGCGCGCTGTATAAGACCAGCTGGTGAGGGTGATCGCCGCGATCAGCACGAGCGTGGTCCCGCCGTGGGCGTAGGCCGCGATGACGATCAGCAGCGGGAACAGCGGGATGACGAGCAGCACGTCGGTCAGCACGCTGAGCGTGCCGTCCCACGCTCCGCCGAGGTAGGCCGCGGCGACGCCGATCAGGACGGCCACCCCCGTGGTGGCCAGCCCGACGACGACCGAGATGATCAGTACGTTCCTGGTGCCCCACACCACCTGCGCGAACAGGTCCTGCCCGTAGGCGTTGGTGCCGAGCAGGTGAGCAGACGAGGCGCCCAGATGCGGCTGGTAAGCGTCGGTCGTGGGGCTGTCGCCGGCGATGACCCAGGGGAACAGCGCGATCAGGACGAAGATCAAGAGCAGGATGGTGCCCGTGGCCGCCTTGCGGTTGGAGCGGATGGCGCGGCCGATGCGGGCCAGCGCGTGGCCGGCGGGTACCTGCGCGGCGGGGACCCTTGAACTTTCGGTGGGGACTCCCGAGACTGGCATGGCCATGGTTAACGCCCCGCCCTGGTCCGGGGGTCGAGTAGCGCGGTGAGGATGTCAGCGGCCAGGATCGCGACCAGCACCGCGACCGTGATCAGCAAGAACAGGGCCTGCATCAGCGGGTAGTCCTCGCCGTCCACGGCCTGCAGCAGCATGTAGCCCACGCCGGGATAGTTGAACACGTACTCCACCAGGATCGCGCCGCTGACCACGAAGCCGAGGGACATCGCGAAGCCGACCAGGTTCGGCAGCATCGCGTTCCGCGCCGCGTAGTCGAGCATGATGCGCCAGCCCGGCAGTCCCTTGGCCCGGGCCATCCGCACGTAGTCCTCGGCCAGCGTGGTGATCATCGTGTTCCGCATGGTCAGGATCCAGGTGCCGATCGTGGTGATCAGCAGGGCCATCGCGGGCAGGAAGGCGTGGTTCACCACATCCTGGAAGAAGGTCAGGTTGAAGCCGGGGCTGTCGGTGGTCACGTAGTAGCCGCCCTGGCTGGGAAACCAGTGCAAGGTGATGCCGAAGACCAGGACCAGGACCATGGCCACCCAGAAGTACGGGATCGCGGAGGTGATCACGAACACCGGCGGTACCACGCTGTCCAGCTTCCCGCCGCGGCGCCAGGCGGAGACGATGCCGAGGCCGGTGCCGAGGAGGAACGCCAGGACCGTGGTGACGCCGACCAGGCCGAGCGTCCACCAGATGGCGCTGCCGATGACCGACGTGACCGACGCCGGGAACTGGCTCAGGGAGGTGCCGAAGTTACCGGTCAGCATCTGGTGCAGGTAACCGAAGTACTGCGCGAGCAGGCCCTGCTGGTTGTTGACCCCGAACAGGGTCTCCAGGGCGCGCAGCGTCTGCGGGTTGGCGCCCGCCGAGTGGAACTTCGTCATCATGGCCAGCGCCGGGTTGCCCGGCATCAGCCGCGGCAGCAGGAAGTTGAGGGTAAGCGCCGCCCACAGCGTCAGCACGAAGAAACCGAGGCGGCGTAGGGCGTATCTCAAGCTGCTTGGCTCCTGGTCCGGATAATCAGGGACGAGGCCGCGTGCCAGGCGTCCGCGAGGCTGCCTGGCACGCGGCGGCTCAGCTTACTGGGGCTTACTTCGGCGCCAGGTGCAGCAGCACCTGCTCGTTGTCGGGGAAGGCCCACACCGGAGGCTGGGCGTAGGGGTCGCTGGACGTGGGCCACCCGGTGATCGACGTGGTGTCGTACTGGTACCAGTCGACGCCCTCCACCACGGGGATGAACGGCACCTGGCTCAGCATGACCTGCTGCAGCTGGTTCAGGATCGACTGCTGCGCGGCCGCGCTGGTGGTAGTCGAGTACTCATCGAGCAGCTTGTCGGTGGCCGGGTTGCTGTAGCGCTCGTAGTTGCTGGCGGCCTGCTTGCCGACCGGCGCCGTGCCCGCGGAGTTGAGCCAGTTGTTCAGCTCGTAGTACGGGCCCGGGCCGAACGTGTACTGCTCCACGTAGGCGAGCTGGTAATGGCCGTTGAACAGGTCGGCCTGGTAGTCGGTGTTGGACAGGTTGCTGGGGCTGATCGAGATGCCGACCGCCTTGAGATCCTGCTGGATCACCTGCATCGAGGCCACCCAGTCGGAGTAGTCGCCGATGTTGATGACGGTGAACTGCAGCTTCTGGCCGGACGCGTTCGCCATGATGCCGTCGGAGCCCGGATGGTAGCCAGCCGATTCCAGCAGGGTCTTCGCCTTGGCCACGTTGAACCCGCTGCCCCAGGACGCCAGGGCGGAGCTGTTCAGCGAGCTGGAGAACGTCGGGGTGACGATACCCGCCTGGTTCGCGGGCGGCTCGTAGCCGGACTCGCCGATCGTGGAGACCTGTTGCCGGTTGATCGCGTACGAGATGGCCTCGCGGACCTTGACGTTGCTCAGCAGCGGGTTGGTCAGGTTCGGGACCATCGACACGTTCAGGATCGGCGGGAACCAGTAGTGGAAGTTCGCGTTCTTGGAGGTGTAGAAGGCCTGGATGTCCGGGATGTACTGAGCACCCCACTGGGCCTGGCCGTTGGCCAGGGTGTCGTTGGCCGTGTTGTTGCTCGTGAACGCCGGGTACTGGATGGTGTGGATTTTCGGCAGGCCCGGCTGCCAGTAGTGCGGGTTGGCCGTGTAGGTGATGTTCGACGGGCTGCACTTGCTCATCAGGTAGGGACCGCTGCCGACCGGCTTGCTGATCGTGGCGGTCGCCGGATTGGCGATCGCCGACCAGATGTGCTGAGGCACGATGGGCGTCTGATCCGCGATGTAGTAGAAGTACGGCACGGCGATGCTGCTGAAGTTCATGGTGACCGTGTTCGAGCCGGTCGCGGTGACACTGGACAGCACCGACCAGACACCGGTCAGATCGAGGGTCGGGTACTTCTTCATCAGGTTGAAGGTGAACGCGACGTCGGCCGCGGTCAGCGGCGTGCCGTCACTCCACTTGACCCCGGACCGGATCGTGAACGTGAGCGACTTGTTGCCCGCTCCCCAGCTCCAGGAGCTCGCGAGCATCGGCACCGTCTTGCCGTTCTGCAACGGGTTCACGTAGACGAGCGGCTCGTAGATGAAGCCGACCGACAGGAGGTTGTAGGACGAATTGAGCGGGTTGAAGCCGCAGCTCCACAGTGCGCCGTTCTCGTTGGAGATGGTCAGCACGCTGGTATTCGTCGATGTCTTGCCGCTGGTGGAGCCGGAACTGGAACCGGAACCGGCGCTGCAGCCCGCCGCGAGCAGGCCGGCCGTGAGGATGACCCCGAATCTGGTGAGACGTCTCATGCCGCTTCGTCCTAACTGCCGTGTCTGGTCCTGAGGGCACGTCTACGGCCTTGCTCTGGGGGCACGTCCGCGGCGAATGCCGGTTGCCCCTTTCGCTTTAATTTGTTAGGACAGTATCCTAACTATCTGCCCGGTACAAGAGCCCGGGACAAGAGCCCGGCGCACGGGTTCGGGAGCACCCGTGCGCGGATCCGGATGCCCGGCTCGCGCAGACCGGGCGTCACGCAACAATGGTGGAGGAGGTCGCCGTGACAGCCCGGTCGGAAGACGCGAACGCGGTCGCGCCCGCCGGGCGTCCGGCGCAGGCGTCGGCTATCGCCCTGCCGCCCCCGGAAGGGAACGGGACGACCCTGTTCGCGGCGCGTCCTTCCCTGATCAGGGCGCTGAACGAGCAGCTGCTGCTCGAGCACATCCGCCAGCGCGGCTCCTGCTCCCGGGCCGAGCTGGCCCGCGTCTCCGGCCTGTCCAAGCCCACGGTGTCGCTAGCCCTGGATAACGTGGAGCGGGCCGGCCTGGTCCGCATCGCCGGGCAGCGGACCGGCGTGCCTGGCCGTTCGGCCCGGCTGTATGAGATCAGGCCGGATGCCGGCCTGGTGCTCGGGCTGGACATCGGGCACGAGTACGTGCGCGGCGGGATCGCCGACCTGACCGGGGACATCAGGACCCGGGCCTCGCTGCGAGCCCGGGCCACGAGCGTCCGCGCCCGGGTGGCCGAGCTCGTCGAGCTGGCCGAGATGCTGTGCGTGAACGCGGGCGTGCCCCGGTCGGCCATCACCCAGAGCGTGATCGGCAGCCCGGGCGTCTACGACCCGCGGCGCAACTCCATGAAGCTGACCGGCGGGCTGCGCGGCTGGGACCGCCCGGCGGCACTGGCCGGGCTACGGGAGGCGTTCGGGGCGTCGCTGGTCATGGAGAACGATGTGGACGCCGCCGCGCTGGCCGAGCGGGCGCTGGGTCACGGCCGGGACGCCGACAACTTCGCCTTCGTGCACATCGGCACCGGCATCGGCATGGGCCTGGTCCTGGCCGGCCAGCTGCTGCGCGGCGCGCACGGCGTGGCCGGGGAGATCGCGTTCCTGCCGCTGACCGGCGGCGCGGGCGCCGACGAGCACGATGCGCGCAAGCGCGGCACGCTGGAGGCTGCGGCGTCGGCCTCGGGCGTGGTACGGGCCGCCCGGCGCGGGGGCATGCGCGGCCCGGTGTCCGCGCGGCGCGTCTTCGCCGCGGCGGCAGCAGGTGACCAGCGGGCGCTGGCCGTGGTGGCCGAGGAGGCGCGGCTGGTGGCCAAGACCATCTGCGCCATCATTACCGTGGTCGACCCGGAGCTGATCGTCCTAGGCGGCGGCATCGGCCGCGCGCCTGGCTTCGCCGAGTCCGTCACCGCCGAACTTGAACAGATGGCCCCCGTTATGCCGTCCATCCAGGTCAGCGCCCTGGGCAGCGATGCGGTAGTCGACGGGTGCCTGGCCGCGGGCACGGAACTGGCCTGGAGCCGGGTGATGACCGCCCTCGGGTCCTCCTCGCTCGACGGAGTGCGGGCCGGGCCGGCCAGCAGCCAGGTCTAGCTCCAGCTGGCCCTTGGCTGGCCGGCCCTCGCCTGCGGTCTTACCTGGTGAAGAGTTCGAAGACGTGGCTGAAGTACCAGGTCGGCTGCGTGATGCCGGAGCAGGTGCCCGCGCCCTTGGTGCCCGGGCAGCCGCCGTTGTCGCGCTGCAGCGCCCAGAACGACAAGGTGCCGATCCCGGTCCGGTCGGCCCACAGCAACAGCTCGATCGCCTGAGCCTTGGTGAAGGTCTCGTCCGGGCCGAAGTCGTCGATGCCCGGCATCTCGGTGACGCCGACCATATGCCACAGCTGCGACGTCGACTCACCGGGATACAGCGACTGCAGCTGGCTGACCAGGGCCGAGGCGGCGGTTTCGGTGTCGGTCAGCATGTTCTGCTGGGTGCCGATGTAGTAGTCGAAGGTCTCCAGGTTCACCGTGGTGATCTTCGCGCCGTCCGCGACCGCGTTCTGCAGCACGGACAGCTCGGCCGCGGGCAGCCCGGTGGGGAAGGTGGGCAGGGTGTAGGAGAACTGGATGCTGCGGTGGTGAGCCGCGGCCCATGACTCCACCAGGGCGATGGCCTGGTTACGCCGGTTGATCCCCGCCGCGTTGGTCACCGAGGTTCCCTCGATGTCAAGGTCGATGCGGGGGACGTGGTAGGTGGTGATGAGGTCCTCGTAGACCTGGGCGATGGCCGGGACGCTGGTGCAGCTGTCGGCGAGCTCGGTGCCGGTGGTGTCGGCGGTGTAGCCGCCGAACGACGGGATGACGTTACCGCCGGTGGCCTGGATGGCGGCGATGTCGCTGCCGAAGCTGGCGAGCGAGATCGGCTCGCTGGTGTCGCCGTTCCAGTACGCCGTGCACGATCCGGGCTGCGCGGTTTCCAGGAAGGCCAGCGACAGGAACCTGGCCCCCGAGGCCCGCGACTGGGCGGCCAGGTCGGTGCTGGTGTCGTACATCTCGTAGTACGGGGCGAACACGTACTGCGGCAAGCCGGAGGCCAGCCAGCCGCCGCTGCCCGCATTGGTAGCCGCGCCGCGGGCGGCGGTGGCGCTCCGAGCGGCGGTCGAAGCGTGGGCGCTGGCTCCGGTGGCGGTCAAGCCGATCGCGGCCAGGGCGGCGGTGGCGGCGGCGAGCGCGGCCAGGCTACGGGGGTGTCGTCTCATGCGGGATCCCTTGGCTAGACGTGGAGGGGCTGGACGTGCGCGACTGGACATGCAAGGGCAGATCAAATAAGAAAGTTTCCTATAAATTCAAGACGATGTCGCAATCGCGGTCAAGAGCCAGCGCACGGCGAGATTAAGAGCGCAGGTAGGAAGCCCCGTTGAGGTCGAGGATGGCCCCGCTAGCCCATTCGGCCGTATCGGAAGCCAGGTAGACGACCGCCGCCGCGATCTCCTCGGGCGTCGCGACCCGGTTGAACGGGCTCTGCGCCCGGATCTCCTCACCCCGCGGGGAATTCAGGTCGGCGGCGGCCATCTCGGTCTCGACGTAGCCGGGCGCCACCGTGGCCACCGAGATGCCGAACGGCGCCAGCGCCCGGGCCATGGACTGCCCGAACGCGTTGAGGCCGGCCTTGCTGGCCCCGTAGGCCGGATTCCGAGGCTCGCCGCGGAACGCTCCGCGCGAGGAGACGTTGACGATCCGGCCGCCGGTTTCCTTCATGTGCTGGACGGCGCACCAGGTCAGGTTGGCCGCCCCGGTCAGGTTGACGGCCATGGTGTCGCGCCAGACCTGCTGCCACTGCTCGTAGGACACTTCGGTGATCGGGTGCCAGACGTAGATCCCGGCGTTGTTCACCACGACGTCAAGGCCGCCCAGGCTCGTCACGGCGGCCTCGACCATCAGCCGGACGGCTTCGGCATCGGCCAGGTCGGCGTGCACGACGGTGTGGCCGTCACCGGGCAGCCCGGCCAGGACCTCCCGGGCCAGCGCCTCGGAATCACGGTGGTGCACCGCCACCCGGTCGCCCTGCCGGGCAAACGCCTGCGCCACCGCCCGGCCGATGCCGCGGGACGCGCCGGTGACCAGGACCGCGCGGCTCACTTCTCCTCGCACAGGGAGAGCAGTTTGGTGGCGGTGGCCCAGTTCCTGGCCGTGGCGGCCAGTCCTCGCTGGCGCTGCCTGGCCGGCGGAGTGATGACCTTGAACACCGCCTGGGCCAGCTCGCTGGTCCCGAAGCCGTCGGGCGTGTGCAGGAACAGCGTCTCGCCCGCCGCGGTGACCGTGTCGCGGCTGCCCTTGGCCGCGGCCTCGCTTTCCGCGGCCTTGATGCGGTCGAGCACCGCCGCCGGGGGCTCGGAGTTCATGAACACCACGTGCACGAACTTAGGATTCGGCTCGTCCGGGTACGGGTTGCCGTCCAGGATGCGGGCCAGTTCGTCCCGGGACAGCACCACGACCGACGACCAGATGCCGAACCGGTCACAGATCGCGGACTCCAGCGCCGACGCCAGCCGGGCGTTGTCGGAGTCCGGCGTGCTGAACAGCACGTTGCCGCTCTGGATGTACGTGCTCACCCCGGTATGCCCGAGCGAGGTCACCACCTCACGAAGTTCGGCCATGGGCACCTTGTTCCGGCCCCCGACGTTGATACCGCGCAGCAGTGCGACGTGTGATGCCATGCCGTTTATTGTGCCGGTTCGCGGGGCGTGTTCCTATGAGCCGTGTTCTCGCCCGGCGCGGTCCTGCGCGTCGCGGTCCTGCGCGTCGCGGTCCTGCGAGCCGTGTTCTCGCGAGTAGTGCGCGGCGAGCACGTCATCGCCGAAGTCGCTGCGCGGACGGCGCAGCACGGTGTGCGCATGGTTGCCGTCGTCGGTGGTGTCGTATTCGATCAGCAGGTCATCGCCCTGCACCCGGTAGTAGTGCCTGCTTCCCGGCGTGAGAGGCCCTTCCCAGGCGAAGTGCAGTCCGGTCCGGTCCAGCCGGGCCGCTTCCCGAGCGGCCAGCTCGGCAGGCAGCCGGGCCAGGTACAGCGCGACCAGTTCGCCGAGCACCGCGCGTGGTGCAGGGCCGAGCGAGGCGGACGGCACGCCCAGCGGCTCAATGCTCTCCCGGGCCCGGGGATTCGTGCCGGTGCGGATATCGCCCGGAGCCTGCCCGGCCACCACCGCCCGCGCTCGCCCGTCCGGTCCCAGCGCGTCGAGCAGGGCCCAGGCCAGGTCCTCCTCGGGGGCCAGCGGCCGGGACACCGGCCGCCCGGCGTAGCTGACGCAGGCCGGGTTGGCGCCCAGGAAGACCGGGGCGGGGGAGACCTGGCCGGCCGCCAGCGTCATGGTCACCGACAGGTGGTGGCCCTCGAAGCGCCACGACCACGGCAGGTCACCCGCGGGGTCACCGAAGATGCTGACCCAGTAATCGCCGCTGTGCCGGCCCCGCCGCCACTGCTCCTTCCGGTCGAGCACCTCTTCCAGCGCGACAATGCCCATGGCCTGCGCGTACGCGTGCTCACTGAGCCCGGTGGCCAGCAGCCGGTGAGCGGCTTTGCGGGCCACCTGGCTCATCTGGGCCAGGCAGGCGCCGGGGCGGTGCCGCGGCCGGTACTCCAGCCAGCGGCGGGCGGCGGCGTCGCCGAACGGCTGGGCCGCGAGCGCCCGCTCCTGATCGCTCAGCGCGCCCAGCAGGGTGAGCGCGGCCGATCCCATCTGCCTGGTCAGGCCGTCGGCGGTCATGCCTCCGGTATACCAGCACGGCCCGCCCGGCTTCGGTAGGGTGTCAGCGCCTACTGAGCGCCGGGGAGCCGCTATATGACCACACCGAGCTGGGACGATGCCTACACGGGGAGCGCGCCTGCGCCGTGGGATATCGGCCGGCCTCAGCCGGTGTTCGTGCGCCTGGCTGGAGACGGCCTGCTGAGCGGCCGGCTCCTGGACTCCGGCTGCGGCACCGGGGAGCACACGCTGCTGGCCGCCGCCCACGGCGCCGACGCGGTGGGCGTCGACGCCTCGCCCACCGCCATCGAGCGGGCCCGCAGCAAGGCCGCCGACCGGAGCCTGAGGGCCCGGTTCGAGGTCGGCGACGTGCTGCGCCTGCCCGACCTGGGCCTGACCTTCGACACCGTCATCGACAGCGGCGTGTTCCACGTCTTCGACGACGAGAGCCGGGCGCGGTACGTCACCAGCCTGGCCGCCGTGCTGCGCCCGGGCGGCCACTGCTACCTGATGTGCTTCAGCGACCGGCAGCCGGGCGTATTCGGCCCGCGCCGGGTCAGCCAGGACGAGCTGCGTGCCGCCTTCGGTGACGGCTGGACGATGGTCAGCATCGAGGCGGCGACCTTCGACGTCAACCCGGCCGGCGGTTTCCCGGCGGCGGCCCAGGCCTGGCTGGCCACGATCACCCGGCTAGCGCCTGACGGCGGGGTCTCCGGCTGACGCGGCTTCCGGCCGGGGCTCCGCCTTTGCGGTCGCTTGGCGGGCGCCCGGCCACATGCCCAGGCGGCCGAACAGTGCGACCAGCGCCGGGACCAGCAGCGAGCGGACGGCGATGGCGTCGATGATCACCCCGACGGCCATGGTGATGGCGATCTGCCTGAACTGCTCCAGCGGGATTACCGCCAGCATGGCGAAGCTGGCCGCCAGGGCCACGCCCGCCGTGGTGATCGCCCGTGAGGCCTGCGGCGCGGCGACGGCCACCGCCTCAGGGACCGGCCGGCGCCTGGCCTCCTCCCAGATACGCCCGACCACGAACACGTTGTAGTCCGAGCCGAGCGAGATCAGCAGCACCCCGGCCGCGAACGGGACGAAGTACACCATGCTGCCGGTGCCCAGGAAGTGCTGGCAGATCAGCAGCGACAGGCCCAAGGTCGCGAACACGGCCAGGATGCTGGCGGCCAGCAGGTACACCGGGGCCAGCAGCGACCGCAGGAACAGGCCCAGCAGGATCAGCGTCACGAGCATGATGGCCAGCACGACCCGGCCGAGGTCGGTGAAGATCGAGTTGATCGAGTCGCCGGTCAGCGCGGTCTGGCCCGCCACCTCGAACCGTACGCCGGACGGCCCGCTCGCCCCGGCCGGCCCATTAGCTCCGGTCAGGCCGGCGGAGCGGCCGAGGGCGGGCAGCCGGTCCTGCAGCGCGCGGACGCGGCTGATGGCGGTCGCGTCGAGCGGATCGGTCTTCTCCACCACCACGAACCGGGCCGCGTTGCCCGAGCTGGCCAGCAGCGGGTTCAACGCGGTGACGGAGCCGGGCACGCTGGCCGGGCTGGGCAGGCTGGCCGGGCCCGCGACCTCGGCCACGCCGGGCTGACCCGCCAGTTCATGCTGCAGCCGGGCCAGGGCCGCAGTCTGCCGGGCCACGCCGGGGCCGATGACCAGGATCTCGGTGGGGGCCAGGATGCCGGGCGCGAAGCCGTCCGACGCGGCCGTGCTCGCCCGCACCGCGGTCGCGGTGGCCGGCAGTTCCCGGATCAGCGGCGAGCCGAGACGCAGGTCCCGCACCCCCCACGCGGCCCCGAGCAGGCCTGCCGTGCAGGCCGCCGCGATCAGCAGCGCCATCGGCTTGGTTGCCGCCAGCCGGGCCGGCGTGGCGGCGACGTTCCCGCGCTCCGCCGCTCTAGGCCGCCTGCGCCGCCGGGTCAGGACGGGGCTGAATATCATTCCGCCGAAAACCGCCATCAGCGCCGGTCCGAGCGTCATCGACACGACCATCGCGGTCAGCACGGTCAGCGCCAGCCCTGGGCCGAACGCCTGCAACAGCGTCGTCCTGGCCACCGCCAGCGAGGCCGTGGCGGCCGCCACGATCAGTCCCGCGACCAGGATGATCGGCGAGTACTCCGCGGTGGCCAGCCGTGCTGCCCGCAGCCGGGGCAGCCCTTGCGCCAGTCGGCTGCGCATGCCGTCGAGGAAGAACACCGAGTAGTCGGTGGACACCCCGAGCAGCAGGACGACGAGCACGGGTTCCAGGTCGGGCGGCAGCGATACACCCATCCGCTGGGCGGTCCAGGCCACGATCCGCACGGCCAGCACGTACGCCGTGCCCGCACAGGCCAGCGCGGCCAGCGGAGCGCCTGCGGACCGGAACCGCAGGCCCACGATCACCGCGATGGCGAGCACGGTGAACAGCTCGACCCACCATAGGTCATGGGAGACGATCTGGCTCTGGGCGTACTCCGCCGGGATCGGGCCGGTCACGCCGATCACGTCGTCGGACGGCTGGTTCAGGTACCAGTGGATGTAAGCGTTGGCGCCGGCCGTCTGCGCCCCGAACGAGGTACCGGGCCGGAAGTACAGGAATGTGATGACGGTGGTCGAGTGCTCGGCCGTACCGGGCAGCAGGCCGGTGGCGTTGGGCAGCGGGAACGCCCCGGCCAGGCCGGGGAGCCCGCCGGGCGGACCGGGGCTGACCGGTCCGGTCAGCAGCTGCGCGGGCCCGGTCTGGGCCGCCTTGGCCAGTGCCTCTGCCGCGGCCGCCGCCTGGGCGAACTGGCTCGACTGACCGGCCAGCGTCCGGTCCACGGCCACGGCCTGCCGGACCGAACGGTCCAGCGTGTCAGCGGGCAGGCCGTGCGGGTTGCGCTGCACGATCGCCACCGCCGCGTCGATCGGGAAGCCGAACAGCCTGCTCGCGTCGGCGTCGGCGTGGGCGGCGGCGGATCCGGCCGGGATCAGGTTGGACAGCCCGCCCGAGCCGGCGTTCAGCGGTGGAAGGAAGACGATGGCCACGGCCACGGCCGCGATCCACCCGGCGATGATGAACCACCGCAGGGCGACCACCACGAAGGCATAGCCACGGGCCAGCAGGCCCGCGGCCGCCTGAGGCGGGCTCGGCGCGGCCGCCTGCGGCTGGCTCGGCGCGGCCGGGTGCTGCGGGACGGGTGGCTCGGCGGGGGTCACGAGTACCGCCACTACCCGGGATCGGGCGCGCTATGGCTGCGGCCGGGCCCAGCTTGCCGGAATTCGCGTAATCCCTTATCCGGCGGTCCCCAGGCCCCTAAGCCGGCTACAACGGATCGCGTGGGGTATCGAGGCGGTAACGGGCGCGAGCGGCGCGGCGCCAGACGTAACCGCCCGGCCTGGGCGCTGCTCGCCTGCGCCCTGGCCGCGGCCTGCACGGGATGCGGCCTGCTGTCCGGCGGCGCGTCCCCGCCCCCCGCCGCGACGCCGGCCACCACCGCCCGCTCCGGCCACGTCACGTCACACGCGTCATCGGCGGCGCTCTCCTGCCCGGATCAGGTTTTCTCGCGGATGAGCGAGGCCCAGCGCGTGGGCCAGCTGTTCCTGGTCGGCATCGCCGGGGATCCCGTTTCCGATGTGGCCCAGGCGGTGGGCACCTACCATTTCGGTTCGCTGCTGTTCACCGGGGACAGCACGGTCGGCACCGCCGGAATCGCCGAGGAGACCAGGGCCGTGCAGTCCCTGGCCTCGCCGGCCGCCACCGCCCGGGTCGGCTTCTTCATCGCCGCCAACCAGGAGGGCGGCCAGGTCCAGCAGCTGCAGGGACCCGGTTTCGCCGACATGCCGTCGGCCCTGGTCCAGGGGCAGCTTCCGGCCTCCGTGCTGCAGCAGCAGGCCGAGACCTGGGGCCGCGAGCTGAACCTGGCCGGCGTCAACCTCGACCTGGCCCCGGTGATGGACGTGGTGCCCGCCGCGACCGCCAGCGAGAACCAGCCCATCGGGGCCTTGCAGCGTGAGTTCGGCTATGACCCGGACACCGTGGCCAGTCACGGCCTGGCCTTTATCAAGGGAATGCAGCAGGCCGGAGTGGCCACGACCGCCAAGCACTTCCCCGGGCTGGGGCGGGTGCTCGGCAACACCGATTTCACCGCCGACGTCGTCGACACCGTGACCGGCCCGGACAGCTCCTTCCTCCAGTCGTTCCAGTCGGCCATCGATGCCGGGGTGCCGTTCGTCATGATCGCCCTGGCCACCTACACGCGCATCGATCCTGACCACCTGGCCGCCTTCTCCTCGCGCATCATGCGCGGGCTGCTGCGCGATCAGATGCACTTCACCGGCGTGATCGTCTCCGACGACATCGGCGCCGCGGCCGCGGTGGCCGGCATCCCGTCGGCCAGCCGCGGCATCGAGTTCCTGGCTGCCGGAGGCG
Source organism: uncultured Actinomycetes bacterium (assembly GCA_963767565.1). Taxonomy (GTDB): domain Bacteria; phylum Actinomycetota; class Actinomycetes; order Streptosporangiales; family Streptosporangiaceae; genus Palsa-504. The sequence goes on from CAVYEG010000006.1 coordinate 410,102, forward strand.
ACCTGATCACGTCCCAGAGCCTGGGCCCGGCCGAGGTCATGGACCAGGCCATCCTGGACCGGGCCGCCGACGACGCCAGCTTCCGCGCCACGGTGAACTCCGCCGTCAGGCGCATCCTGGCCGCCAAGCAGGCTTACCACCTCATGTCGTGCCGCTTAGCGGCTGGGTGAGGTCGTAGACGGTCTCGCCGCCGACGCTCTCCTTCTTGAAGTGGGCCGCTATCCAGGACGCGATGGCCGAGGATCCGCGCCCGCCGCCGAAGCTCTCGCTGCCCGGCCCGATGTAGTAGTGCACCTCATGCTTGGCCACGAGGGCTTCGAATGCGGCCAGCGTGGGCCACGGGTCGGTCCCGTTGAACCCGCCGATGGCTATCACCGCGTCACCGGTGGCCAGCTGGAGCGGCGCCGCCCCCTCCGAGCCCTCGGTCGCGGCCACCCACTTGTACGTCGACGCGTCCTGCTCGAGCAGCTTGACCAGCGCCTGGCTCACCGTGGTGTTACCGCCCAGGCCGCCCGCCCCGCCAGCGCCGCCAGCGCCGCCGAAGCCCTCACGGTCAGCGGTCCCGCCCGGCAGGCTCCCGGTACCCGACGACCCGCCCGGCCGCGTCCCGGTCCCGCCGGGCTGCATCCCGGCTGGTGCGGTACCGCCCGGCGGCGTACCCGCCGAACCGCTGCCGCCCGGCACCGAGCCTGCCGAACCGCTGCCAGGCCGTAGCGCGCCTGCCTGTCCGCCCGGCCCGCCGCGCAATCCGCCGCCCGGCCCGCCGCCGGGACCCCCGCCGAACCCGGCCGCCCCTGGTCCCGCACTCGGGATAGAGCCGGTATACGTGGTGCTCACCGTGTCCAGCGCGTACGCGGCCGGCCCGGCCAGCCCGGCTACCAGGGCCAGCGCCAGCGGTGCGACCGCCAGCGCCAGCCGGCTACGCCGGGACCGGGCCAAGCCCGCCAGCTGCGGACCCGTCAGCATCATCAAAGCCCCGGCCAGCCCGGCCACGATCACCACCCAGCGCAGCCAGGGCAGCCAGTGCGGCGTCCGGTCGAGCAGGACGAACGCCCACACGGCCGTCACCGCCAGGGCCGCCGCGGCCACCGACCGTCCGGCCCAGCCGTCCCTGGCCCGCCACCAGACACACACCCCAATGCCGACCAGGGCGGCGATGCCGGGCGCCAGCGCGACCATGTAGTACGGGTGGATGATGCCGCTCATATAGCTGAACACCAGGCCGGTCACGACCACCCAGCCGCCCCACAGCAGCGCCGCGGCCCGCAGCCGGTCGGTCCGCACCGCGCGTCGTGATACCCACACCATGGCGCCCAGGCCGATCAGCGCCGCGGGCAGCAGCCAGCTGATCTGACCGCCGAACTCCGAGTGGAACAGCCGCAGCAACCCGGTCGCGCCGCCGAATGCGTTGCCTTGCCCGCCGCCACCCGCGCCGATGGAACCGGTTTCGTTGCCGTCCAGCCGGCCCAGGCCGTTGTAGCCGATGGCCAGCTGCAGGATGTTGTTGTCGGTCGAGCCGCCGAAGTAGGGCCGGTCGGCGGCAGGCACCAGCTCCGCGATCAGGATCCACCAGCCCGCTCCCACGATGATGCCGACGCCCATCAGCACCGTCTGCCACAGGCGCCGCAGCCACGCACGCGGCGGCCCGGCCCACAGGTAAGCCACCGCGAAGCCCGGCACGACCAGGAACGCCTGCAGCATCTTGGCCAGGAACGCGAACCCCAGCAGCACCCCGCAGAACACCAGCCACTTGGTCTGCCCGTTCTCCAGCGCGCGGACCAGGGTGTACGCCGCCGCGGTCATCAGCAGCACCAGCAGCGCATCCGGGTTGTTGTACCGGAACATCAGCGCCGCGACCGGTGTCAGGGCCAGCACGAGCCCGGCGATCAGGGCCGCCTGCGGGCCGAACCATCGCTTCACCGCGGCGTACAGCAGCCCGACCGAGGCCACGCCCTCCAGCGCCTGCGGCACCAGCATGGACCACTGGCTGAAGCCGAATATCCGGCCGGACAGCTCCATGACCCACAACGAGCCGGGGGTCTTGTCCACGGTGATGAAGTTGGAGGAGTCAAACGAACCGAAGAAGAAGGCCTTCCAGCTCTCGGTCCCGGCCTGGACGGCCGCCGAGTAGAAGTCGTTCGCCCAGCCGTTCCTGGTCAGGTCCCACAGGTACAGGACGGCGGTGAGCGCGAGCAGTCCTAGTAGCGCGGGCCGGGCCCACCCGGGATCTGCCTCAGGGCCGCGCAGCAGGCGCCGCGCCCGGTTCCGCGTGGGCCGCGGGCCGCTGCGGGCCGAATGCCTCGCCAAGGAGGTGGTCGCGCTCAATGGATTCACTCCAGTCAGGTGTTAGGTGGTGAGGGACGGGCTTGGTCCGGCCGAAGACCCAGGTCCGGTACAGAACGAACCTGATGACGGTGGCCACCAGGTTGGCCGCGACCAGGACCGAGATCTCCAGGCCGCGGCCGGGCGAATGCAGGGCGGCCAGCGCGCCCGAGGTCAGGGCCAGGCCGATCCCGAACGCGATCAGCCCCTTCACCTGATGCCGGGCTGCGTTCAGCCGCCCGCTGATCCCGAACGTCAGCCGCCGGTTGGCCGCGGTGTTGGCGACCGCGGTCACCAGCAGGCTGAGCACGTTGGCCGCCTGGGCCGGCATGACCCCGCGCAGCAGCAGGTAGAGCAGCACGTAGGCGATCGTCGAGGCGACGCCCACGACCGCGAAGCTGACCATCTGCAGCAGCAGCTCACCCGAGACGGCCCGCCGGGCCCCGCCACTGGCACCCGCCAGCGCGGGCGGGCGCAGCTGGGGGACCGTCAGGGTGCCGCGGGCGAAGCCGCGGCCCAGCCGCAGCATGCCGTGCAGGTCAGCGACAGCCGTGGCCACGATGTCCACCCGCGAGTCCAGGTCGTCGATCCAGTCCACCGGGATCTCGTGGATGCGCAGCCCGGCCCGCTCGGCCAGGACCAGCAGCTCGGTATCGAAGAACCAGCCGGTGTCCTCGGTGAGGGGGAGCAGGGCCTGGGCCGGCTCGCGCCTGATCGCCTTGAACCCGCACTGGGCGTCCGAGAACCGCGCCCCCAGGCAGGCGCGCAGCAGCATGTTGTAGCAGCGGGAGATGACTTCCCGCTTGGGCCCGCGGATCACCCGCGACCCCCGCGCCAGCCGGGTGCCGATGGCCAGGTCGCTGTGCCCGGATAGCAGCGGGGCCACCAGCGGCAGCAGCGCATTAAGATCAGTCGACAAGTCGACATCCATGTACGCGAGCACCTCGGCCTCACTCTGCGACCAGATGGCTCGCAGCGCCCGCCCGCGGCCCGGCTGCTCCACGCGCACCGCCCGCACCTCGCCGAAGTCGCGGGCCAGCCTGTCGGCGATCGACCAGGTGGCATCGGTGCTGCCGTTGTCCGCGATCGTGACCCGGGCGGCGAACGGGAATCCGTCACGCAGGAAGCCGACCAGGCGCCGGATGCTCGGCGCCAGATCACCTTCCTCATTGCGCACTGGAACCACAATGTCCACCTGCAGAACTCTCATAGCAATGAGAATCGGCGATCATCTTCGGCGCCGGCTGAAGCGACCTTATGTGCGCGCTATGAGCAAAGCACTGCCGCCGACCTGCCGGAATTGTCGGCGTGTCGGATCGGTATCGAACAAGAGTTTAGCTATCATGGTATGTAGATATATTCATCCGAACGGAGCGTGGTACATGGGTACCGGGCCAGCTCACGAGGCACCAGGGCGGGACGAAGATCCCGGCCCGGAGCCCGCCGGGCTGGGCTGGGATCCGCGGTTCGACGGGGACCGGGGGTGGCGGCTGCTGCCGTCCAGCCCGGACTGGCCGGCTGGGGAGCGTCCGGGCGAGCTGCCCGACGATGAGCCGCCGCCGGAGGAAGAGGATGCGTGGGCGGGCGGCCCGGATCCGGAGGATCCGGGGGCCTGGCTGGATGGGGAGGACCTGGCTGCGGTCTACCGCGAGGCGGCGCAGGTGACCGCGGATGCGGCCCGGGCCCGGGCGGTGCGGGACCGGCTGGGGCTGACCGCGGCGGAGGCCGGGGTCGCCGCGGAGGACCGGCGCGGTCCGGGGATGCCCGGCTCGGCCAAGACCTATCCCGGTGAGTATGTCAGCCGGGCGTCGTCGTTCGCGTCCGGGATGCCGCTAGATGCCGCGGCGGGCTGCGTGAGCCTGGGCTTGTTCGCCGACGAAGCCGCCGGCGACGATGACCGGTACGCCGGGGCCTCTGATGATGAGCTGGTGGGCGTGATCTGCGCGTGGGACCGGGTCCAGGCGCACGCCGCGGCGCGCGAGCACGCGGCGGTGGCGGAGTTCATCCGCCGCCGCGCGGCCCGCGGGTTCGGTCCCGAGGGGCCGGCACGGATGCCGGCGGTGTGGGATGAGTTCGCCCCGGTGGAGCTGGCCGCGATCCTGGGTGAGTCCCGGTGGGCGGCGGACAACCTGCTGGATGTGGCGTATGACCTGGAGGTCAAGCTGCCCGGCACCAAGACGGCGTTCCGGGACGGGGTCATCTGCGAGGCCAAGGCCGGCATTATCGCCCGGGCCACTACGGTGCTGGATCCGGAGGAGGCCCGGGCGGCGGAGGCGCTGGTGCTGGGCCGGGCCGGGTGGCTGACCCCGGCCGGGCTGGCCGCGGCGATCGGCCGGGCGGTGATGCAGGTGGCGCCGGAGAAGGCGAGGAAACGCCGGGAGCAGGCCGCCAGGCAGGCGCGGGTGGAGCGGTGGGCGGAGGGGTCCGGGAACGCGGGGCTGGCCGGGCGGGAACTGCCCCCGGCGCAGGTGCTGGCCGCCGACCAGCGGGTGAACTGGTGGGCCCGGCAGCTGCGCGCCGCCGGGGTGGCGGGCTCCATGGACGAACTGCGCGCTCGCGCCTACCTCGACCTGCTGCTCAACCGCGACTCCCGCCTCGCCGCCCAGGACGGCAGACCCGGCCAGCAGGACGGACCCGGCGACGACGGCGGACCCGGCCAGGACGGCGCGGATGGGCCGGACGGCCCGGGCTGGGCGGCCGGAGCGGGCGGAGCAGGGGGCGCGGACGGGCCGGGCTGGCCCGAGCCGGCTATCCCCGGCGACCCGGGTGGCAGCGTGATCCCGGCCGGGTTCGCCGGCACGATCAACCTCACCGTCCCCGCCACTACCCTGCTGGGCCTGGCCAGCCGTCCCGGGGAGATCGCCGGCATCGGCCCGGTCGACCCGGACCTGGCCCGCGACCTGGCCTCCGCCGCCGCGGCCAACCCGAAGACCACCTGGTGCATGACCGTCACCGACCAGCACGGGCACGCCATCGGACACGGCTGCGCCCGGCCCGAACCCCGCGGCAGATCACCTGGGCACGACCCGCCCGGCAGCACCAGCGCACCACGGTTCACGTTCACCCCGGCAGGCCGACAAGGACCGCCGGGCGGCTGGGGCACCTGGCGGCTAGCCACCGGGATCCCCGGCCGGCCCGACCTGATCATCAGCCCCGGGCCGATCACCACCGGCCCGTGTGATCACCGGCACCAGGCCCGCGGGCACGACCCCGGCGTCACGCTGCGGCACCTGACCCAGATCCGGTACGCCACCTGCACCGGGCCAGGCTGCCGCAGGCCCTCAGCACAGTGCGACTTCGAGCACAACGTGCCCTATGAGGCGGGCGGACGGACCTGCCTGTGCAACGGGGATCCGAAGTGCCGGCACGACCACCGGCTCAAACAGCACCCCGGATGGAACGCCGAGCACCTGGCCGACGGGACCGTCCGCTGGACCATGCCCAGCGGACGGAAATACACCACCGCACCCACCCGGCATCCCATATAGGCCGTTTGTGCGAGCATGGCCTTCGTGGCCGCGGAAGACGCGTCAGCGGACTGCTTCGTCTGCCGGAAGCACCGGGAGCGCGGAATCCTGGTGCCCGGCGGCCCGGTCGGCGAGGACGCGCTTGTTATCGTCTCGCACCTGACGCCAGCCGCGCCGGGCAGCTCAGGCGATCCGGTGTACCTCGGACATCTTCTGGTGGAGCCCAAGCGGCACGCTCCCGGGCTGGGCGACCTGACCGACGCCGAGGCCCGGGCGGTGGGCTGGTGGTGCGCGCGGGCCAGCCGGGCGCTGCGCAACGTCGCCGGGGCCGAGCACGTGTATGCCGCAGTGATCGGGGACCGGGTCCCGCACCTGCACGTCCACCTGATGGCCAGGTACCCGGGAACGCCCGGCGAGTACTGGTGGAACAACCTGGCCCAGTGGCCCGATGCTCCCCGAGGCGCGGAACCGCGGATTGCCGGCCTCGTCCGCGACCTGCGCGCCTACCTCGGCGAGGCGAGCGGCACCGGGCCGCCGGACCGCTAGCCAAGTCCCACCAGCCGACCGAGCCGGGATACCGCCCTTCGCGCAGGAACTCAATGGTGATCGTGGCCAGCAGCAGGGTCGATCCGCTGGCCATCCCGGCCCCCGCCGGCCTCTTGACGATGCTGTGATGAAGGTCGGCACGTCCTTCCTCCAGGAGACGGCCGATGGTGCCGTTGTTGAGATGACGATTCGCGTCCATGTCGCTGAACAAAGTTCGGTAACCGAACCGCAACGGGTAGTTGCCGCCGTCGAGCCGTGCGGCTTGCTCGGCGAGGCGGCTCACCGGCGCCTGGCATCCACTCGCATTGCAGGATTACCGCCCGTGGTTCCCTAAGACTTGCGGGCCAGGTAGCCCACGACCTTGATCTCGGCCCGCAGCGGCAAGCCGTCCCGCAGCTGCGCCTTCGCCTGCTCGACGGCGGCGCGGTGGAACTCGGCCTCACCCACGTTCTGGATGGCCTCATAGGCCGGACCGCTAGAGGTCAGGGCGCGCGCGTACAGCTCCGGGTCCGCGAACTCCCAGGCGAACGGCACGTCGAGCCGCTCCACATCGGCGAATCCACAGGACTCGAGGAGCTGCTCGCCTGCGCCTGGACGGCCGAGCGACACCATGGCCGCCTGGTTGTCGACCTTGTCCGTTGCGGCCAGGCGGAGCGGCGCCAGCGCCCAGGCCCCGGGAGACATTTTGATGTGACCCCACACAGTGATCCCGGCCCGGCCGCCGGGCCGCAGGACCCGGTGCATCTCGGCCACCGCACCGGGTGTGGTGCCCCAGATCCCGCGGAAGCTGGTCACCACGTCGAACGAGTCAGCCTCCCACGGCAGGTCGTGCATGTCGCCGATCCGGATGTCGCCTTCCGGGTTGCGGTCCCTGGCCACCGCCACCAGCCGGGCCGAGGCGTCGATCCCGCAGCAGGACGCGCCGCGCAGGCGGGCCAGCTCGATGGCCAGACCGGACCCGCAGGCCACGTCGAGCAGCCGGTCTCCGGCATCGACGCCCAGCCGGTGGTGCATGGTGATGTACTCCCGGCAGTTGCCGGGCTCGCTGAGGGTGGCGAAGTCCGCCGCCTTGCGGCCCCAGCCCTCATCCACCATTGTCCACTGGGTGGGTTCGGTATCCGGTCTCGTCATCGCTGCCCCCTCAGCAGTGTGGCGATGCGTGCGGCGGCGCGGGCCGCGCCGCCGGGTGGGACCTTACGGTATCCCGGCCCGGTATCAGCTTGCACCAGCGCGGCCCGCATCGTGGTGGCCAGGTCGTCCGGCGTGGTGGTCAGGTAGTCCATCCGCAGCCCGGCCCGGTAGTGGTCGAGCCGGTGGGTAACGAAATGCTGCTGCTCCCAGTGACGTCGCAGCGGGAAGTAGATGAACGGGCGCCCGGTGGCGACTAGTTCCATGGTCGTGGACAGTCCGCCTTGCACGATGGCCGCGTCGGCGCACGCCAGGTGCTCGAAAAGATCCGGCACGTAGCCGCGCTTGTCCATGCCCTCGATGTCCGGCAGCAGCCTGGGATCGATACGCGGGCCGGTGACCAGGAGCAGCCGGACATCGGGCACCTGCTTGCGCAGCCGCTCGAACGCGTCGCAGGTCAGTTCGAGCAGGCTGACCCCAGCCGCCGTGCCGCCGACCGACGCCACCAGCAGTGGCTGGTCTTCTGGGTAGCCGAGCCGGTGCCGCAGCCGGGCCCGGTCACGGTAGTCGGCCGGGTTGAACGGCAGCACGTAGGGGACCGAGGAGAACCACCGGCTGGACCAGGACCGGATAGGTGGCAGGCCGGGCCCGAACGAGACATCGGGCAGTTCGTCGAAGGAGCCGATGAACATGGACAGGTCCCGCAGCCGGGGGAACCGCTCACGTTTCTCGATGGAGTCGGCGTTGTAGTCGGCGCACAGCTCGGCTTCCCTCAGGTCGCCCGGATCGGTGGGCAGGAAGCCGATCACGTCGGTCATGAAGGCGTACGGCGCGATCTTCCGCTCGGGGTTCTCGTGCAGGAAGTAGTCGATTTCCCAGCACTCGTCACCCACCCACAGGTCGTAACTGGTGTCCCGGACCACGTCGTCGAACAGCAGGTAGTTCGCGCACAAGATCTCGTCCATCCGGCGGAACGCGTAGAACGCGGGCAGGTCGTGATCCGCGGCTTCCGACTCCCAGTGCGCCGACTCGGAAACCAGGCCGGGACTCGCCGGGTGGATGATCTCCCCGGCACCGGCCAGTACCTCGGTCACCGGCGGCTGCGCCCACCAGTGGATCTCCAGGTCCGGCTCGCGCTGCCGGAGCGCCCGGGCGATGGCCAGGTCCCGTTGGACGTGGCCGAGGCCGATGGGGGAGCAGACCCACAGCGCCCGCGGGCGGCGGCTGTGCGTGGCCTGCCAGACGGCCTGCTTGCGCGGCCGGCGGCTCGTGGAGTCTACGAACTCCCGGATCGCGTGGTTCACCACGACCGGGTACCGGACGTGCGGCGCGTGCCCGCCACCTTCGATCACGAGCAGCTCACCGTCCGTCAACTCGGCGGTCCGCCGCGCCCGCTCCGGCGGCACGATCTTGTCCTGGTCACCGCCGATCACGAGCACCGGGCAGGTCAGCGACCGGCACAGGCGGATCGCATCCTGCTCGTCGGCGACCTGCTGGGGGGCGTCGGCATCGCACAGCATGGTCTGCGCGTTGGTCTGCATGCCCCACTCGACGAGATCGTCGTAGGGCTTGGTGGAGTGCGGTTCGACGGCGATCCGGGACATGAAGAACTCGACGTATCCCCGCCAGTCCCGCCGCCAGTAATGCCGGTTCTCCTTCTCCCAGCCCTCGGGGTCGGGCACATCATCCTCGAAGGAGTAGCCGACCCGTTCCCATGGCGCGTCGGGCGGGATCGGCAGCGTCGGCGCGATCGTCACGATTCCGGTCACCCGCTGCGGTTGCGCGGCCGCGAACAGCAGCGCCCAGGGGAAGCCGGAGCAGAACGCCGCGAGCACGGCCCGCTCGGTGCCGGTCACGTCGAGCACGGCCGCTATGTCGCTGGCGAAGGCGGTGTCGGCGTAGGCCGCCGGGTTCCGGGGCCGGTCCGAGCGGCCGTTGCCGCGCGGGTCGAAGGTGATCACGCGGTAGTCCCTGGCCAGGAACGGCACCTGCATCTTCCAGTGCCTGGAGTCCACGATCGCCCAGGTAGGCAGCAGCAGGAGGGCCGGCTCGCCGGTCCCGTGCACCTCGTAGTGGATCCGCACCCCCGAGTTGACGACGTAGCCTGACTCATCGGGTAGTCGTGCGCGCATCGGTCGTACCTCCAACGGGGCCGCTAACCGGCACCATAAGCCCGAGCGGCAGGTCCGGCTATCAGGGAAACCCATTAGGCGTCACACGGAGGCGGCCAGGTGGTGCGTGACGGCCCAGGCCGCCACCTCGGCCCGGCTGCGGGCATCCAGCTTGGACATCACGTGGTGCAGGTGGACCTCAGCGGTCTTCTCCGAGATGCCGAGCGCCCTGCCGATCTGCCGGTTGGTCCGGCCCGAGGCCACCAGCGCGGCGACCTGCCGCTCCCGCGGGGTGAGCGGCACCTGATCGGAGCGGTCCGGATCATCCGGGGCGGCGCCCGAAACCACCGCCAGGGCCAAGTCGGTGGCCTGCGCTAGGGGCATGGTCCGGCCGGCATGCATGAGCGTGTCAGCATCGTGAGGTCCGAGCGCCCGGGTCAGTACCCGCTCTACCCCCGTACTCCTCGCCTGCTCGGTGTCGGGCTGGCGAACGGCCACCCGCTCGCGCAGCGCCGCGGCCGCACCGATCAGCCGAGCGGCGTTCTCATAGTGCGCCCGTTCGCTGGCCACATGGGCGAGCGCATCCAGGCACTGAGCGACCCCCCGGGGGTCATTGACGGCGGCGTAGATCCGCAAAGCCTCCGCCAGCAGCGAGCCCGCTTCGTCCAGCACGCCCTGCGCGCTCAGCGTCGTGCCCAGGCCCCACGCCGCCGAGGCCACCGCCCACGGGTGGTCCAAGGCCCGGAAATCCCGCAGGCTCGCCCGCAGCAGTTCCGCGGCGCTCCCCAGGTCGCCGCGGTCCCGGGCGAGCAGCCCCAGGTCGTGCCGGGCCCACGCCACGCCAGGCGTGTTACCGCCCTCGCGGAATCCCTCCTCGGCCCGTCGATGCCAGTCGGCGGACGTATCCCACTCGCCGCCAGCGCGGGCGATGTTCCCCAGAAAGGCGCACGCGATCGCTGTGCGACGCGCATCACCCCGTCCCTCGCTGTGCTGCAGCGCGCCGAGCAGGAGGCTCTTAGCCAGGCCGTTATCGCCCATCGCCCAGGCCAGGACCCCGGCCGCGATGATCAGGCTAGCCTGGCCGACCGCCGTACCGTCATCGCTCTGAGCCGCCGGGTCAAGGCCATTCGCGGTCCGGGAGAGAACCGCTTCCACCAGCGCCTGGCCATGGTCGAGGTCGCCGTGAGTGTAGTGGTACCAGCCGAGCGCGGTGGCCAGCCAGAGCGCCCAGGTATCGCGCCCCGCGCCCAGACAGTAATCGAGGGCGGCGCGCAGATCCGCATGGTGGCGGCCGACCCCCAGGATCCAGGCTCGCTCCTCCGGCTGGCCGATGGAAGATTCGAATTGCACCGCAAGACCTGCGTAGTGCTCAGCGTGCCTGGTCTGTGACTCCTCGGTCTCGGCGTGAGCTGTCAGCTGCTCGGCCGCAAACTCACGCAGGCTTTCCAGCATCGAGAACTCAGCGACCTGGTCGTCACCGGGCAGCCGCCGGATCAGGCTCTTGTCGAGCAGCGACTCCACCATCGCCAGCACGTCGTTTCCATTCACCGCGCACACGCTGCCCGCGTCAGCCAGCGTCCAAGCGCCAGCAAACACCGACAGCTTCCGGAACAGCGCCCGCTCGGCGGCGTCGAGCAGGTCATAGCTCCAGGCGATGGCATTACGGAGCGCGCGCTGCCGGGCTGGTACGTCGCGGGTACTCCCGGCCAGCACCTCCATCCGGCTGGCCAGCCGGAACACCAGCTCCCCGGGGGTCAGGACCTTCAGCCGGGCCGCGGCCAGCTCGATCGCCAGCGGCAGGCCCTCGAGCCGGATGCACGCGTTGGCCAGCAATAGCGCGTTGGCCGGAGTGAGGTCGAAGATCGGGTTGGTGCGGCGCGCGCGGTCCAGTAGCAGCGCCACGGATGGATTCGCCGCCAGGCCGCTGAGGTCCGCGAGGTCCGCTGGCGCGGGCATGGCGAGCGGCGGGACCGGGAACTCCAGCTCTGCGGACAGCCGGAGCCGCTCCCGGCTGGTGGCGAGCACCTTCAGCCGCGGGCAGGCGGCGAGCACCCGACCGATGTCCGGGGCGGCGGCCAGGAGATGCTCACAGTTGTCCAGGACCGCCAGCCGCTCCTCGCGACCCAGCGCAGCAGCCAGCTGCCCGGTTAGATCCCTGCCACCACGCGGCTCGACACCCACCGCCTGAGCCAGCTCAGCCATCACTAGCGCCGGATCCCGTACCGGGGCCAGGTCAACGAACACCGCAGCGCATCCGCTGCGCTCGGCGTATGCCGACGCGCACGCGACAGCGAGGCGGGTCTTGCCAATTCCCGGCGGCCCGGTGAGCGTGACCAGCCGGGTACGCGGATGTGCCAGCATCCCGGACACAGCCTCCAACTCGCCGTCACGGCCGACGAACAGGTCGGCAGGCGACGGCAGCCCGCTGTGCGACACCCACCCCGCGTCTGGCATCCGACTGCCCGTCCATTTCCTGTAATCCGTGCAGACACGAGGCCATATCCGAGCATATGACGGATCCCGTGCCGACGCCATCGCTCGCCCAGCGAGGCGCCGAGGATGCACTACCCATACGGGGCATGTAGGGGGATTCCCTGATACACGATTGACGGTCGGTACCCGTACAACCGTTTCATGACCACAACGCGCAACCGCAGCACGGCCAGCGTCGTGCCGCGGTACGCCCCCTCTGAGGCGTTCCTGGCGGGGCTTGCCGCTCAGGACTTCGCCCTGCTCGGCTACGCGCTCACCGCTGACGCCTGCCTGCGCGCCTTGCTGCCGTCGGGCTTGCGGGAGTGGGCCGGCGCCGGCGCGATCACGCACCGGTTCGAGCGCTGGTTCGGTGACACCGAGGATTTCGATGTCGTCGAGGCTGCCGTCGGCGAGGTCGGCGGCCGCCTGCACCTGCACTGGCGGCTGCGGCTGCGGGCGGAGCGGCTCGGCGCCGGCTGGTTCACCGTGGAGCAGCACGCCTTCGCCGACACCGGCAGCGGCGGCCGCATCGCCCGGCTCGACCTGCTGTGCACGGGTTACCGGCCGGAGGGCGGCCATGACTGACACCCTGACCGCCTGGGGCGGCTGGGAGCCGGCGATCCGCGACGACCCCTTCAGCCACTTCGCCGCGGCCCGGACCCGGTGCCCGGTGCAGCGAGTGCGCCTGGCTGACGGCCACCCGGCCTGGGTCGTGCTCGGCTACGACGCGGCCCGGCAGGCGCTGTACGACCCGCGCATCTCCAAGGACATGCTTGCCGCCTTGCAGGAGGCCGGCGACGTGGTGGCCGAAGGGCTGCCGGGGCCGGAGTTCTCACGGCACATGCTCAACGTCGACCCGCCCGACCACACCCGGCTGCGGCGGCTGGTATCGCGGGCGTTCGTCCCGTCCCGGGTCGCCGCGCTGGAGCCGGCCATCCGGCGTATCGCTGACCGCCTCCTCGACGTGCTGGACGACGCCGGCCCCGGCGCCACGGTCGATCTCATCGAGGGATACGCCTACCCGCTGCCGTTCGGCGTGATCGGCGAACTGCTCGGCATCCCCGCAGCCGACCGCCCGCGTCTGCACGCCTGGTTTCAGGTGCTGTTGACCGGGTGGGCAGGTGACCCGCCGCCGGAGGCAGTCGAGGCATCGGACGGCATCGTGACCTACCTGGGCGCGCTGGTCGATGCCAAGCGCCAGCGCCCGGCCGACGATCTGGTTAGCGTGCTGGTCGCGGCCACCGAAGGCGACGCGCTGACCAGGCAAGAGCTGCTGTCGAGCCTGTTCCAGCTCGTGGTGGCCGGGCATGACACCACGGCCAGCCTGATCGGCAACGGGGTGGTGGCGCTGCTGGATCATCCCGGCCAGCTGGAGGCGCTGCTGGCTGATCCCGGGCGGCTTCCGGTCGCGATCGACGAGCTCATCAGGTTCACCGCCCCGGTCCCGCACGCCACGTTCCGGGTGACGGCCGAGCCGGTGAGGATCGGCGGCGTCCAGATTCCCGCGCACGAACAGGTGCTGGTCTGCCTGGCCTCGGCCAACCGCGATCCGGGCCGCTTCCCCGAGCCCGACCTCCTTGACCTCGGCCGCGGCAACGGGCCGAACCTCGGCTTCGGCCATGGCAGTCACTACTGCCTGGGCGCGCCGCTGGCCCGGCTCGAGGCCAAGGTCGCCTTCGAGGCCCTGCTCGGCCGTCACCCGCAGCTGCAGCTCGCCGTCGATCGTGACGCGCTGGCCTGGGCTCACGGTGACGGCTTGGTCCTGCGCGGCCTCCTCTCCCTCCCCGTAGTTCTCCGTCCGAAATCCACCGCAACCACAGTCCACTGAACCAAGGAGAAACCGATGACCATCACCGACAGCCCCGTCGACAACGGTGTCAACGTCCAGGCCCTGCTCGGAGCGCGTGAGGCGCTGTCCGGCGCGCCGGAGGCGGCCGAATTCACCTGGCGGGCCAGCTGCACCTGGCGTCATGGCACCCACAGCCACTCCACCGTGACCGGGTTCACCGGCCTCGGCGCCGAGCAGCAGCACCGCAATACCTACGAATACGACATCGATCATCCGGAATGCTTCGCCTCCGAGGACAACGGCGCGACCCCGGTGGAAGTCGTGCTGGTCGGCCTGGTCGGATGCCTGACCGCTGGCGTGGCCGCGGTAGCCCAGCACCGCGGCATCCAGCTGCGGGCGGTCACCGCCACCATCGAGGGCCAGATGAACGTGCTGGGCATCCTGGGTGGCGACCCCGACGTCCGCAACGGCTTCGAGTCGATCACCGTCCGGTTCGCCATCGACGCCGACGCTTCGCGTGAGGATCTCGAAGCGCTGATCGCCCAGTCGCAGAAGCGCTCGGCGGTCTTCGACGTCGTGGCCAACCCGACCAAGGTGCTCGTCGAGCTGGCCTGAGGCCGCCGCCCGGACGCCGCATGATCCAGACCACGGCAGCTGTCGTAGGTGCCGGGCACGCCGGCCTGGCCATGAGCCGCCGCCTCACCGAACGCTCGATCGACCACGTCGTCCTCGAGCGCGGTGAGGTGGCGAACTCGTGGCGGACCCAGCGCTGGCCGAGCCTGCGGCTGCTGACCCCGAACTGGCAGACCCGGCTGCCAGGCCACGACTATGCCGGCGATGACCCCGACGGATTCATGCCTGCTGGCGAGGTCGTGGCCACCCTCGCCGGTTACGCCCGTCTCGTCGGCGCACCGGTGCGCACGGCCACGACGGTGCACCAGCTGAGTGCCGGGCCGCAGGGCTTCCAGATCCGGGCCAACGACGACCTGCTGCGCGCCCGGGCCGTGGTGCTGGCGACCGGCGCGTGCGCCAAGCCCGCGGTCCCGGGCATCGCCGACGCGGTACCCCCGTCAATCACGACGCTCACCGCGCTCAGCTACCGCGATCCCGGCCAGCTCCCCGACGGCGGGGTCCTCGTCGTCGGCGCATCGGCCACCGGCGTCCAGCTGGCCGGCGAGATCCACCGGTCAGGCCGTCCGGTGACCCTGGCGGCCGGCGAACACGTGCGGCTGCCCCGGACCTACCGCGGCCGCGACATCTTCTGGTGGCTGGAGGCGACGGGCCTGCTGGCCGAACGCTATGACCAGATCGATGACCTCACCCGAGCGCGTCACCTGCCCTCCCCGCAGCTCACCGGTACCTCCCACGCCACGATGACCGATCTCGGCTCGCTCGCGGCGCAAGGGGTCCGCATCGTGGGCCGCCTCGGCCGCATCGTTGACGGGGTGGCCCAGTTCTCCGGGTCCCTCGCCAACATCTGCGCGCTGGCCGACCTGAAGATGAACCGGTTCTTGAACCGGGCCGACGAGTGGGCCACGGCGTCAGGCCTCGACGACGAGCTCCCGCCGCCGCACCGCTTCGCGCCCACCCGCGTCGACCCCCGCTCGCCTCTGGAGCTCGATCTGACCAGCGGAGAGATCACCACCGTGCTGTGGGCGACAGGCTTCCGGCCCGACCACTCCTGGCTCGACATCCCGGTGCGCGACCGCACCGGCCGCATCTGTCACGATGGCGGCGTGGTCACCGACGCCCCTGGGCTCTACCTCCTTGGCCTGCCGGTGCTCCGCACCCGCGCCTCTACCTACATCCACGGCGCAGCGACCGACACCGGCGCGCTGGCCGACCACCTACACTCCTTCCTCGGCAGCAGGCACCGATGACGGCCTGCCAAGCGCCGGGCCACAGGGGAGGCAGCCATGCGAGCTAGATATCCCGATACCGAGGGCTTCATCGAGCGCGACGGCGTGAAGGTCGGCTACGAGGTGTTCGGTACCGGCGAGCCGGCGATCCTGCTGCTCACCTCCTGGGCCATCGTGCATGCCCGGCAGTGGAAGGCCCAGGTGCCCTACCTGGCCCGCCGGTTCCGGGTGATCGCCATCGAGGGCCGGGGCAACGGCCGGGCCGACCGGCCGCAGGGCGCCGAGGCCTATCTGGACCGGGAGTACGTCGACGACGCGATCGCCGTGCTGGACGCGGCCGGGGTGGACCGGGCCGTCGTGGCCGGCTTGTCCATGGGCGGCCGGCACGCGCTGCAGCTGGCCGCGTGGTATCCGGAGCGGGCCGCCGGGGTGGTCGCGTTCGACGCGGCGCTGCCCTGGCCGATCCCGCCGGACTTCTTCGAGCCCAAGGACAGCTACCAGGGCTGGGGCAAGGCCAACATGCATTACTGGCTGGCCGACTACCGCGGCTGGGTCGAGTTCTTCATGTCGCAGGTGTTCACCGAGCCGCACTCGACCAAGCAGCGGGAAGACGGTGTGGCCTGGGGGCTGGAAACCACCGCCGAGACGCTGCTGCAGACCGGCCTGGGCGTGGTGGAGCCCGACGACGCCGCCGCCGAGGCTATCTGCCGGCAGGTGCGCTGCCCGGTGCTCATCGTGCACGGCGACCAGGACGCGGTCGTGCCGCATGAGACCGGCGCGGCGCTGGCCCGGTGGACCGGCGGCGACATGGTGACGATCCATGGCGGCGGTCACGCCCCCACCATGCGGGATCCGGTCCGGGCCAACCTGCTCATCCGGGACTTCGCCGACCGCTTCCGGCCCGCGCAGGCCACCCGCACGAGCTGGACCAGGGCATCGCGCCGGCCGAAGCGGGTGCTCTACGCCAGCTCACCCATCGGCCTCGGCCACGCCCGCCGCGACCTGGCCATCGCCGACGAGCTGCGCCTGCTCCGGCCCGGCCTGGAGGTGCACTGGCTGGCCCAGCACCCGGTCACCGAGCTGCTGAGGCGGCGCGGCGAGCTGATCCATCCCGCCTCGGGCTTCCTGGCCAGTGAGTCCGGGCACATCGAGAGCGAGGCTTCCGAACACGACCTGCACGCCTTCCAGGCCATCCGGAACATGGACGAGATCCTGGTCAGCAACTTCATGGTCTTCGCCGACCTGGTCGCCGACGAGCCCTTCGACCTGTGGATCGGCGACGAGGCCTGGGACATCGACTACTTCCTGCACGAGAACCCCGAGCTCAAGCGGGCGCCCTACGCGTGGATGACCGACTTCGTGGGCTGGCTGCCGATGCCGGACGGTGGCACCGCGGAACGCGAGCTGACCACCGACTACAACGCCGAGATGATCGAGCAGATCGCGCGCTTTCCTGGCCTGCGGGACCGCTCCGTCTTCGTCGGCAACCCGGATGACGTGGTGCCGGACGGTTTCGGTTCCGGGCTCCCGCTCATCCGTGACTGGGTGCAGCAGCATTACGGCTTCTCCGGCTATATCTCGGGCATCTCGCCCGGCGAACTCGATGACCGCGAGGCACTGCGGGCCGAACTTGGCTACAAGGATCACGAGAAGGTCTGCGTGGTCACGGTCGGCGGCTCCGGCGTTGGCACCAGCTTGCTCGACCGGACCGTCGCGGCGTTCCCGGCGGCGCAGCAGCTCGTCCCCGGTCTGCGGATGATCGTCGTGACCGGGCCCAGGATCGACCCGGACTCGGTGCAGGCCCGGGACGGACTGGAGATACACGGCTACGTGCACGATCTCTACCGGCACCTGGCGGCCTGTGACCTCGCCGTGGTGCAGGGCGGGCTGACCACCACAATGGAACTCGCGGCGAGCGGGCGGCCGTTCATCTACGTGCCGCTGCGGCATCATTTCGAGCAGAACTTCCACGTCAGGCACCGGCTGGACCAGTACCGCGCGGGCCGCTGCCTGGACTACGAGCAGACCGAGCCCGGCACGCTCGCCGCCGCGATAGCCCAGGAGATGGCTCGCCCGGTACGCTACCGACCCGTCGAAACCGACGGCGCGGCCCGGGCCGCCGCCTGCCTGGCCGAGCTCATCTGACGGCGAGCCACGGGGCCTGTTCCCGCGAGCACCACCAGGTGGAGCGGCCGCCCACCGTGCCGTGCACCATCTCGGCGCCGCAGCGCGGGCAGGTCCCGCCCGGCTTGCGGGCGGCGATGACATCTCCGGTGTGCGCGCCGCCGCCCTCGGCCAGCGCGCCGGCCAGCACCGATCGCAGCGCGCGGTACAGCCGGTCGGCGTCCTTGCGCTGCAGCCGGTTGACTGGCGTGCCGGGCGGGATCTTGGCCTGCCACAGGATCTCGTCGGCCAGCAGGTTCCCGATTCCGGCGATCTTGGACTGGTCAAGCAGGCGGGCCTTGACCGCGATCGTCCCCTTGGTGATCAGGGCGCGGAACTGGGCCGGGGTGACCTCGGCCGCGTCCGTGCCGAGCGCGCCGATGTCAGGGTTGAGCAGGATGCGGCCGAGCCGGCGCTTGTCGAACAGCGCCAGGCTCCCGCCGTCGGAGAACTCGAGCGTGAACCGGTCCCACGCGGCCTTGCGCGGCTGCGCGTCCCGGCCCGGGCGGTCGCCGCCTTCTGCGGTCCAGCCGTCCGGCGAGATGACCACGATGCGCCCGCTCATGCCGAGGTGGATGCCGAGGTCAGGACCAGGCGGACCAGGTGGTTCAGGGGACCCGTCCGGGGCCCCCAGCCCCGAGGTCTCGCACCACATGGTCTTCCCGCGCCGGTGCGCGGCGACCAGCGTGCGCCCGACCAGCGCGGCACGCAGCTCGCCGGGGGAGTGCGGCCGGCAGACGAACGTATCGGCGTCGTCGACGGCCACGATAGGCCGGCCCAGGGCCAGGTCCGCGATCAGGCGGCGGGCGGTCTCGACCTCCGGCAGCTCGGGCATCTAGCTGTCACCTGCGCGCAGGGCGGCGAACCGGTCAGCGGCCCGGCTTAGCTGAGACAGGATGTGCTCCTTGGCCGCGGCGTCCAGCGGCGTGTCGGACCGGGCGATGAGCTCCCGCAGGACCGGGACCAGGGGCGCATACTTGCCCGCCAGCTTGTGCAGCCGGGGACCGGTGGAATGGATCAGGCCGACCCCGTTATCGGTGAAGTCGGAGGCCTTGATGACCCGGGCCCACGGGCAGTCCCGCAGGCTCTGCTCGACGTGCTCCCGGTACTGCTCGTGGGCGTCGCGGTCCGGTGCGTACGCCGGGTTGGTCACCGCGCCGACCAGTTCCGCCACCCGCGGGCCGAACTCGGCGGCCACCGCAGCCAGCGCGACCTGGACGGCATCGGCACCGCCGGCCGCATCACCGGCCAGTTCGGCGGCATGATCTTCCACGGCGTCGTGCAGCAGGGCGGCGCAGACCACATCGGCGTCGCGCACGCGGTAGTACGAGATGATCCGGATGGCCACCCGCAGCAGGTGGTTGAGGTACGGTTCCCGGTCCCGCCGGTCAGCGGCATGCAGCCAGGCCAGCGCCAGCGCGGCCTCCATCCGCTCCCGGTCCGCTTCCGGCCAGGACGCGATCTCCGCCGCGAACCGGTCCCGCAGGCCTGGCTCGCCGTAGGTCGAGGTGATCGCGTGCAGCGGCATCGTGGCCAGGAGCCGCTGCCGATCGCTGTCCATGACCTATCACTAGCACACCGTCAGCCGGTCATGCCGGCCACGTCCGCAGGCTGCGGCAGCACGGGGAGAAAGATGGCGAACCGGGTCAGGCCCGGCCTGCTGGTCACGGTGATGCTGCCGCGGTGCGCGGCCACCACGGCATCCACGATGGCCAGGCCCAGGCCCGTGCTCGTCCCCGCGGCATCGGCCTCCCGGGCCCGGGACGTGTCGGCCCTGGTGAAGCGGTCGAACAGCTCAGGCAACAGCTCGGGCGGGATGCCGGGGCCGTCGTCTGTGATGCTCAGCTCCACCTGGGGACCGGCCGGCCGCACGCCCCGGCGCACCATCCCGGAGCCCGCCGCGCCAGGCGGGGCCTCATCCGGCCCGCCGTCCCCGGTGGCCAGGGCCACGCTGACCGTCGAGCCGGGAGGGGTGTGCTTGCCCGCGTTGCTCATCAGGTTGGCCAGTACCTGGTGCAGCCGGTGCTCGTCGCCGCGGACCAGGATCGGCTCGCCGGGCAGGTCCAGGCGCCAGCGGTGATCGCGGCGGGCCACGCGCGCATCGCTGGTCACGTCGATGGCCAGCCGGGACAGGTCCACGGGCTCCCGCTCGAGCGGGCGCCCGGCGTCCAGCCGCGCCAGCAGCAGCAGGTCGTCGACCAGGACGCTCATCCGGGCCGACTCCGACTGGACCCGGCCCAGCGCGTGCGTCACCTCGCCGGGCACCGGGCCCGGATGCCGCAGGGCCAGCTCGGCGTACCCGCGGATGGCCGACAGCGGGGTGCGCAGCTCGTGGCTGGCGTCGGCCGCGAACCGGCGCAGCCGGGCCTCGCTGGCCGCCCGGCGGCCCAGGGCCCGCTCGACGTGGTAGAGCATCCGGTTGAACGCCGCCCCCACCTGGCCGACCTCGGTCCGGGGATCGGTGTCGGGCACGCCGTCTGGCAGTGATACCTCGCCGGAATCCAGCGGCAGCTCGGTCACCCTGGTCGCGGTGGCGGCCACCCGGCGCAGCGGCCGGAGCGAGAACTGCACCAGGACGGTGCCCAGGATGACCGCCAGCGCTCCCGCGATCACGAAGATCAGGTGCTCGGTGTCCTCGACGTGACTAAGCGTTTTGTCGACCGTGGTCAGCGGCAGCCCGGTGACGAGACTGTTCCCGTCCGGATCCGACACCCTGGTGAACATGAACTGGATGCCGAGCAGGGTCCGGAAGTACGTTCGCGCGGGCGGTGTCGACCCTGACCCGGCGGGCCCGCCGGGAGGGCCCGTGGCACCCGGCGGACTCGACTGCTGCTGGGCGGCCGGCGGGGCCGGCAGGCCAGCCAGCGTGGCCAGGTCCGCCGCCGACAGGTTGCACGACGTGAGCACGCGGGACTTGTAGACGATCATCCCGCTCGGGGACAGCACCGCCACGAACGTCCCCGCGGCCTGGCCGTTGCCGCTGCAGCTGGCGTAGCCGGGGGCCGGCTGGTCATTATCATTGTCTCCGTCCCCGTGTGCCCGGTCGACGCTCGTCACGCACGTCGTCCAGGTCGTGGTCGCGGCCTGCAGCTGGTCGCTCAGCGACGACATCAGCGAGTTGTTGAGCGACTGCGCGGTGACCACGCTGATCACCACGCTGGCCAGGGCGAACAGCACGGCCAGCCCGATGATGAGCTTGCCGCTGATGGTGCGGAAGGACAGCACGCTCGCCAGCCGCGCCAGCCGGCGTGGCGGCTGGGCGCCTGACCGGGGCATCAGCTCACGGGCTTCAGCACGTAACCGACGCCGCGGACAGTATGAATGAGCGGCACGCGGCCGGCGTCGATCTTCTTGCGCAGGTAGCTGATGTACAGCTCGACGACGTGGGCCTGCCCGCCGAAATCGTAGTTCCATACCCGGTCCAGGATCTGCGCCTTGGACAGCACCCGCCGCGGGTTCCGCATGAGGAACCTGAGCAGCTCGAACTCGGTGGCGGTCAGGTCGATGAGATCGCCGTCCCTGCGGACCTCCCGGGCGTCCTCGTCCATGGTCAGGTCGCCCACGGCGAGCAGGCCCTCGGTGTGCACGCGGGTCAGGTTGGCCCGGCGGAGCAGGCCGCGCAGCCGGGCCAGCACCTCCTCCAGGCTGAACGGCTTGGTCACGTAGTCGTCGCCGCCCGCCGTGATGCCCGCCACCCGGTCCTCCACCGCGTCCCGCGCGGTCAGGAACAGCACGCATACCTGCGGGATCTCCGCTCGCAGCCGGCGCATGACCTCGATGCCGCTGAAATCAGGGAGCATGATGTCGAGCACTACCGCGTCCGGCTTGAACTCGCGCGCGGTCCGTACCGCATCGGCGCCGTTGCCCGCGGAGCGGACGGTCCAGCCCTCATAACGCAGCACGCTGGCCAGCAGTTCGGCCAGGCTGGGTTCGTCATCGACGACCAAGACGCGTACTGGCGTCCCGTCTGCTCGCTGGAGGCCAGCATCCCTGCCGCTCGCGGATGCGCTGCTGGCCTGCGCCATCGACCCGGATACCCCCGGGGCCCCGGCGGCCCCGGCGGCCGGGCTGTAGTTATCCATGTTCCTCAGGCTCGCTCGTCAAGATCAAGGTCAGTGCCTAGTATGCCCGCGAAGGTCGGGTTCTTCGGCCGCTGTTCTCACCACCTGGGAATGATGCCGCAGCCAGGTCAGAGGAGGTTATGAATAGCCTCTGAGGTCGCTACGAACCGTACCCTCGGATGACCGCCGCTCAGCTGGCATTCAGCAACCGCCCAAGTTTCGAGGCAGAAGATGACCGCTTGGCGCCGGCCTTGACCAGCGCCTGGCCTGCCGCCTGCAGCACGCTGGCTGCCTCTGGGCCGTCCTGGGCCGCCTCGACCTCGATCTCCCGCCAGCGCAACGGCTCGGCGCCAGCCTGGTCCAGCCGGGTGGCGGTAACCAGGTCGTCGGCCACCTCGGCCAGCGGCGAGCCGCCCTTTGCGGACAGGGTAACCACGGTCCGTTCGGTATCCAGGATGGCGATGGCGCGCAGGGGCCGGCCTGCGACGGCGTCCTTGACCTGGGCGGCCAGCCGCGCCGGAATGCTGCCCGGAGCACCATCGCTCAGCGGCGCGTGCCGTTCCTGCCGGGTGTCCTGGCGCACCGGCAGCTTGAGGTGCCAGCCCTCGTCGGGGCCGCCCACCCGCCGGCGCAGCGTGATCTTGTTCCTGATCAGGTCGAGTTCCTCGGTGTCGTAATAGGTGGCGCTCAGGTAGTAGCGCTGCCGCCCGGTGACCTTGATGCCCGCCTCCAAGCCGCGGAGGTCGGGCAGGACAAAGTCGGCGTCGGCGTCGTATTTCTGCTCGGTTTCCAGGTGGTCGCCCGTGTTGTCCGTCACATGTCCAAGGCTACGTGTGGTACATGAGGAACCTGTTGGCGGGCCGTTCCATAGTCAGCGCGCCGGGGACCGGGGGCGGCTCGTCCGGCCCGGACCGGGGATAGGCGTCGATGTGCAGCCCCTCGATGGCCAGCCGGCCGGCTGAGGTCCCAGGCCTCGACGTGTGCCGCGAGCTCGGCGGCGAGTTCCGCCGCGCGCGGGCCGAATCCCGCGCTGCCCAGCGTGAGCGGGCCGGCCGCGTCAGTGTCTACGGCGGGTTCGGCGGCCCGCGTACCGGTGAGCACGGCCAGCCCGCCCTGGTCCAGGATTCCGAGCGTGGCGCGCCAGTTCCGGCTGCGCAGCGGGGCATCGGCGAGCCACGCCGTCCGGGCGGACGGCGGCCGGCCGTCCTCAGCCGCCACTGGGTCCTGGGGCATCTCGTCGTTCAGCCGGCAGAACCGGGGCTCGCGGGCCGCGAGCCACAGCCCCAGGCCCCATACCACCTGCCCGGATCCGGCCTGCACGCTGGTCGGATGCGGCACGGGAGGCCCCGAAAGCAGGCCGGCCAGAACCCCGGCGTCGACCTCCGTGCCGCCGGGCCAGACGCCATCAGGCAGCATGAGCGAAAACCTGGGCTCCACCATCACCAGCCGCTCGGGACCGGCCAGGCTGCCGCGCATCCGCATGAACCCGCAGGGCGCGAGCGACCGGCTGGTCCAGGGCCCCCCGGCCCCGGCGGGATCGGCGCGTTCGAAGGCCACCGCCACCTGGGTGCCGCGTACATCGAGCGGCACGACGATCCGGGCGCCCGGCGCGGCCTGCTCCAGCCAGGGCCCGGCCAGGTCGCTGACGCCGACGGTGGCGATGATGCGGTCGTAGGGCGCGTGCTCAAGGTAGCCCCTGGCGCCGTCCGCGCTGGCCACCGTGACCGCGGCGAATCCGGCGCTGGCCAGGTGCTCCCGCGCCGTCACGACCAGCTCGGGGTCGATGTCGATGCTGGTCACCTGACCGGAAGCACCCACGATGTGGCTGATCAGCGCGGCGTTGTAGCCGGTCCCGGCGCCGATCTCGAGCACCCGCTGGCCGGGGGCCAGGTCCAGCTGGTCCAGCATGATGGCCATGATGGCGGGCTGGGAGGAGGAGCTGATCGCCTGGCCGCCCTGGTCGCGCTTGGTCACGATGGCGTCGTCGGCGTAGGTCGCCTCCGGCGGGAGGTCCGGCAGGAACAGGTGCCTCGGCACGGCGCGCAGGGCGGCGGCCACGCGGCCGCTGCCGATCCGGTTGGCGGTGACGACCCGCGTGGCCAGTTCCTCGCGCAGCTGCGCGAGGGAATCGCTCATGGCGAGGCCCGGCGGTTCCTGAGCCGGAAGGCGGCCGCCGTCAGGGCGGCCAGCGCCACCAGGCCGGCCAGCACGAAGCTGTTCCCGGCCAGCAGCTGCAGGCCATGCCAGTGGAACTCGTGGTACCAAGGCTGGTCACCGCGTGCGAAGTAGGTAGCGGGCCCGTACCAGAACAACCCGGCCGGGGTCAGGCCCGCCTGGGCCAGGTCCCAGAACTGCGGCCAGGCGCCGAACACCAGCACCAGCCCGGCTCCGGCCGCCCACCACCAGGCCCGGACCGCGCCGCGCGCCCGGGCGCCCAGGTGCGCCAGCAAGGCGAGGCCAGGCGCCACCCAGACCCAGTGGTGATCCCAGCTCAGCGGCGAGACCAGCAGGCCGGTCAGCGCGCAGGCCAGCACCGCGGCCACCGGCTGCCCGGCCCGGTACAGCAGGGCGGCCGCGGCCAGCCCGATGACCACGACCAGGATGCCGGCCGCGATCCAGGGCGCGGTCCCCGACGTCACGCTGCCGGCCACCCTGGTCAGCACCCCGCGCAGCGACTGGTTGCCCCTGGTGCCGAGGAATACGATCCGGTTGGCCTTCAGGAACAGCCCGTGCACCCAGTACGTGCCCGAGTCGCGGGGCAGGACCGCGTAGCCGAGCAGTACGGTAACCGCGAACGTCACGGCGGCCGTGGCCGCCTGCCGGTAGCGGCGGATGAGCACCAGGTACGGAATGAAGATCAGCGGGGTCAGCTTGATCCCGGCCGCCACGCCGATCCCGATCCCGTGCCACCAGCGGGTCGGCCCGCTCAGCGGTCCGGTGGTCAGCAGGTCCGCCACGATGAGCAGCATCAGCAGCAGGTTGACCTGGCCCAGGCCGAGTGTCTCCTGCACCGGCTCGGTGAGCAGCGCCAGCGCGCTGACACCGAGCGTCGCGGCCAGCCGGACCGGCCCGCGTCCGCGGTAGCCGAGCGCGCCGAACGTGATCCACAGCGACAGGCCGAGCGCGGCCAGGCTGGCCGCGGTCATCGCCGAGCGCAGTAGCGTCCAGGGCAGCACGGAGCCCGCCGCGAAGACCACGGCGGCGAACGGCGGGTAGGTGAACTGGACGCCGTTCTGGCCGGTCCAGTCGTACAGCGGCGAGCCTAGGTGGCCGTTGTAGGGCGGGGAGACCTGCCGGACGATCAGGCCGCCGTTCCGGTACACCACCAGGTCCCGCATGGCGGCCATCGAGGACAGGTGAGTGGCCAGGTCCGCCAGGTAGAGAGCCAGCACGGCGGCCAGCAGCACTGCGCTGGCCGGAAGCAGCCACCGCGCGCCGTCCCGGATCGCACCGGCGTCCGCGCGCTCGGTCTCCTGGGCCCCGTGGGCGGCCGCCGCCGCTGGGTCTGCCCGCACCGCACTGTCCCTTCGTCGGGAAACATCATCGGCTGGCACGAAAGGTGTCGTGCCAGCCGATGATAGTGCGTTGGGCTAGTCGACGTTCTCGGTCTCCTCGGTTCGCGTCCGCCGGAACGGGAGGGTCACGGTCCGGCCTGTCCGGGCCGGGACTGTCTCAGTCTCAGCGGCTGGGACCGTTTCGGCAGCCGGGACGGTCTCGTCGGCCGGGACGGTCTCGACCGCCCGGATCCCCGAGGCCACCGACGCGATCCGGCCGAACGCCACGGCCGCGATGAACACGATGACCACGCCGAGCGCGGAGAAGAAGCCCAGCTGTTCCATGATCCGCATGTACACGGTGGTGCTGGCGGGCGAGCCGCCGAGCGTCACGTGATTGTTCCACAGCGGGCTGAGGATGGTGCCGAGGGTGAACCAGGCGCCGGCCGCCGCGGCCAGCAAGGCGCCGAACAGCGCGACGTGCCGCCCGGTGGCGATCATGAGCAGTACGCCGCCCAGGAACACGGCCGCGCCGGGCAGGATCTCCAGCCACAGCCGCGCCGTGTTGTAGGTCCAGGCGGCGTCCGGTGTGTATGCGTAGTGGAAATACGGTCCGATGAAGGGAATGAGCGCACCCCATAGCCCCAGCAGGACCAGCAGGAACCCGCTGGCCACGCCGCGGCTGCGCCGCATCTGCAGCATCCCAGCCATGCCTAATCACTTCCCGATTACGTAAGTTTTCTGTTGTTCGCGGACCTGACGGCCGTCCACTACCCGGGCTCGCGCGTGATATTCCGGCGGCGGGGGTATCGTTCGCCGCGTGGACACAGTGCCTGTGAGGGGGGACGACCCCCCGGGCCCCCCGAACAGGCGCCTCGTGCCGCGTACCGATGCGCTGCTGGCCGACCCCCGGCTGGCCGCCGCCGAGCGCAGGCTGGGCCGGGCGCTGGTCAAGGCGGCGGTGAGCCGCGCCCAGCAGCGGGCCAGGGACGGCCAGATCGCCCCCGAGCAGGTCGCGGACGCGGCGGTGGCCGGGTTGCCTGCGCACGCCGCCGCGCTCACCCCGGTGATCAACGCGACCGGGGTGCTGGTGCACACCAACCTGGGCCGTGCCCCGCTGTCCGAGGCCGCGGTGGACGCGGTCACGGCCGCGGCCGGCTCGTGCGACGTGGAGTTCGACCTCGCCACGGGGCTGCGAGCCCGCCGCGGCGCGGGTGCGCTCGACGCCCTGGCCCGGGCCGTGCCCGCGGCCGAGGCGGTGGCCGTGGTCAACAACAACGCAGCCGCGCTGGTGCTCGCGGCGACCGCGCTGGCCGGCCCGGGAGCAGCCGAGATCGTCGTCAGCCGGGGGGAGCTCATCGAGATCGGCGACCGGTTCCGGCTGCCGGACCTGCTGGCCTGCACCGGGGCCCGGCTGCGCGAGGTAGGCACCACCAACCGGACCACCGCCGCGGACTACGCCGAGGCGATCGGCCCGCAGACCGCATTCCTCCTCAAGGTGCACCCCTCCAACTACCGCATCGAGGGCTTCACCGCCGCCGTCGGCCCCGCTGAGCTGGCCGGGCTGGGTGCCGCCCGGGGCGTGCCGCTGGTGTTCGACATCGGGTCCGGGCTGCTGGCCCCGCATCCGCTGCTGCCCGACGAACCAAGCGCCGCGGCCGCGCTGCGCGACGGCGCCGCCCTGGTCACCGCGAGCGGCGACAAGCTGCTCGGCGGCCCGCAGGCCGGGCTGCTGCTCGGCCGGGCCGACCTGGTGCGCCGCCTGACCCGCCACCCCCTGGCCCGGGCCCTGCGGGTGGACAAGCTGACCCTCGCCGCCCTGGAGGCGACCCTCACCGGGCCGGCACCGCCGGTGGCCCGCGCGCTGGCCGCCGACCCCGCCGCCGTTCTCGACCGGGCCGAACGGGCCGTGGTGCGCCTGGCCGCGGCGGGCCTGGACGCCCGGGTGGCGGACGCCCGCGCGGCGGTGGGCGGCGGCGGAGCGCCGGGGGTGGAATTGCCCAGCGCGGCGATAAGCCTGCCGGAATCGCTGAGCGTGCCGCTGCGAGCTGGCCCGGCCGTGACGCGGGGAGAGCGTCCGGCAGTGGTGGGACGCCTGGAGGCGGGCCGCTTGCTGCTGGACTTGCGTTCAGTCTCTCCTGAAGACGACGACACCCTGGTCGCCGCCATCCTCGCGGCCGCGGAAGACTGACTTTCATGATCACGGGCAGTTCGGGCGCTATAGCGACGGGAATCGCCGGCGATCGTGGTCCCGGGGTGCCGGCATGCAGGTGATCGCGACCGCGGGGCATGTCGACCACGGGAAGTCGGCGCTGGTCCGGGCGCTGACCGGGATGGAGCCCGACCGGTGGGCCGAGGAACGGCGCCGGGGGCTGACCATCGACTTGGGCTTCGCCTGGATGAAGCTGCCCGGCGGGGAGCGCCTGGCCTTCGTCGACGTGCCCGGTCACGAGCGGTTCGTGCCGAACATGCTGGCCGGCGTCGGCCCGGTCCCCGCCGTGCTGATCGTGGTGGCCGCGGACGGCGGCTGGATGCCGCAGTCCGCCGAGCACCTGGCCGCCATCGACGCCATGGGCGTCAGGCACGGCCTGCTCGTCGTGACCCGCTGCGACCTGGCCGACCCGGACCCGGCCATCCGGCAGGGGTTGGCCGAGATCGCCGTGTCCAGCCTGGGCCAGGTCGAGGCGGTGGCGACCAGCTCGGTGACCGGTGCCGGGCTGGCCGAGCTGCGCGACGCCCTGGCCCGGCTGGTGGCCGCGCTGCCGGGGCCCGACGCGGCGGCGCCGGTCCGGCTGTGGGTGGACCGGTCGTTCAGCATCCGGGGCAGCGGGACCGTGGTCACCGGCACGCTGCCTGCCGGGACCGTCCGCATCGGCCAGGAGCTGCTGCTGACCCCGTCCATGCGCCCGGCCAGGATCCGCCGCATCGAGTCGATGAACGAGCCCGCGGCCTCGGTCACCGGCGTCGCCCGGGTGGCCCTGAACCTGCGCGGCCTGGCCGCGGACGTCCCGGCCCGGGGCATGGCCCTGGTGGACGCGGATCGCTGGACCATGACCCGGCTGGCCGACGTCCGGCTATCGCTCCCGGCTGAGCTCCGCCAGGACGCCGAGTTCCGGCTGCCCCAGGAAATGGCGCTGCACATCGGCTCGGCCCGGACCGCAGCCCGGATCCGGTTGCTGGGCGCGGCCGGATCGAGACACGCCATCGTCCGGTTGATGTTGCGGGAGCCGCTCCCGCTGCACGTGGGGGACCGGGTCTTGCTCCGCGACCCGGGCAGCGCCGGCGTCACGATCCTGGGTGCCACGGTGCTCGACGTGGCACCGCCCGCACTCGCGCGGCGCGGCGCGGCCGCGGCGGCAGGCCGGGAGCTGGCCGCCTGGCCCGAGCTGCCCGCGGTTGCCGACCTGCTGCGGCGGCACGGCCTGCTGCGGGCCAGCGCGGTAGCGGCCATGGGGACGGCCGGCGGCCCGCCGCCGGTGGCCGGCGGCTGGCTCGCCGATCCGGCCCGCTGGAGCGAGCTGCGCCGCGAGCTCGCCGAGGTGGTCGCCGCGCACGCCGGGCGCGACCCGCTGGCCATCGGCATGACGCCGGAGGCGGCTCGGGCCGCGCTGCGGCTGCCGGACCGCGCCCTGGTCGAGGCCCTGACCCGGCCGCCCGCCGAGCCCGGCGTCCCGGCCCGGCCGCCCGCCAAGCCCGGGGGCGTGTCCGGGGTCCGGCTGGCCGGGGGCTACCTCGTGATCAGCGACGAGCAGACCGCGCAACCTCGGCCTCATGAATCCCGGCCACCCGGTGAGCCCCATAAAGCCCAAGCGCCCCAGGTCCTGCTGCCAGCGCCTGTGCTGGAGGGCGTGCAGGCAGTGCTGGCCGGCCTGGCCGGGGCGCCGTTCCTGGCCCCGGAGGCGGGGCGGCTGCGTGAGCTGGGCCTGGACGCGCGGGCCATCGGGGCGGCCGCCCGCGCGGGCCTGCTGCTGCGGGTCAGCGAGCAGATCGTGCTGGCTCCCGGGGCCGAGACCGAGGCGGCGCGAGCCCTGGCCGGCCTGCCGCAGCCGTTCACCACGGCCGAGGCCAGACAGGCGCTGGGCACGACCCGGCGGGTGGCCATCCCGCTGCTTGAGTACCTGGACCGGGCCGGGATCACCCAGCGACTGCCCGATGACCGGCGGCGCCTGCGGTTAGCGTCCGGGACGCGCCTACAGGCTGTGGAATTCGGGGGAGCGGCGCAGCGCGTCCGCCACCCGGCGGGCGGTGCCCAGGGTGTTGGCCATCCTGAGCAGCAGGAAGCCGCCGCCGTGGACCCGGAACACCGAGGCGCCTGGCGTATCGGTGATCGAGATGTTCGCGTACATCAGGGAGCTCTTGCGGACGGTGACGCGCTGCCCATCGGCGGCCGCCACCTGGTAGCCGCCGCCCAGCCTGCGGCTGAGCACGGTGACGACCTCGGCCGGCGTGACGTTCTTGCGCGGCACCCTCACCTTCGGCATGACGTTCAGATTACTGGGACAGGTTACTGCCGGTCAGGCCGACAGCCACACGGCCGTATCGGAGCGCAGGCGACCCTCAGAGTCCACCGGGTCCGGCTCGCTGGCCATCAGGATGGCCTGATGCGCCGGGATCTCGGCCGGGGCCGCGCCCAGGTTCGCGGCGAAGATAAAGCCGGGCTCCCTGGCGAAGCAGAGCAGGCCCGCGGCCTGTCGACCGCCCGGCTGATCCAGCCACCGCAGGGCGCCGCGGCCCAGGGCCCGGTGCTCGCGGCGCAGCCGCAGCGCCGTCCGGTACAGGTCGAAGAACGAGCCGGGGCCGGCCAGCTGCGCCTCGACGCCGTAACGGCCCCAGTTGGCCGGCTGGGGCAGCCACGGTGCCGCCGGATCGGCCACGTCACCCGAGAAGCCGAAGCTCGCCCCCGTGCGGGACCAGGGCAGCGGCACGCGGCAGCCGTCCCGCCCGGGGGACTTGCCGCCGGTGCGGTGGAACCGCGGGTCCTGGCGCGCGGCGTCGGGCAGGTCGGTGACCTCGGGCAGGCCCAGTTCCTCGCCCTGGTAGATGTAGGCCGAGCCGGGCAGGGCGAACAGCAGCAGGCCCGCGGCCCGGGCCCGCCGGGCGCCCACCTCGGCCCGCGCGTCCCCCAGGGCGATGAGCTCGTCGATCATCTCCGGGGTGTACCCCTCGTCGAGCCGGTAGCGGCTCGCGGGCCGGGGCACGTCGTGGTTGCCGATCACCCATGGCGCCCGGGAGCCGCCGGCCAGCTCCTGCACCCCGTCGATCGCTTCCCGGAACGCGGCCACGTCCCAGCCGGCCAGGATCAGCTGGAAGTTGAACACCTGCTGCAGGCCATCGGGCGCCAGGTAAGGGCGCAGGGTTTCTGGTGCGTCGTACCAGACCTCGCCGACGGCCGTCCTGGGGCCGGGGAACTTGTCGGCCGGATAGGAGTCCAGGATGGCCCGCCAGGACCGGAACAGCGGGTGGATCTCGGCCCGGTGGCGGTAGGGCGAAGGCGCGTTCAGCGGCTGATAGTCATGGTCGGGGTCGGGATCATCGGGCAGGTCCGGGTCCTTGTACAGGCCGTGGGCCACGTCTACCCGGAAGCCTGCCGTGCCGCGGTCAAGCCAGAACCTGAGCACCTCCTCGAACAGGGCATGCACCCGTTCGTCGCGCCAGTTCCAGTCCGGCTGGCCGGCGTCGTACAGGTGCAGGTACCACTGGCCGCGGGTGCCGTCGGCCTCGGTCACCCGGGTCCAGGCCGGTCCGCCGAACGACGATTCCCAGTTGTTCGGCGGCAGGTCACCGCCCGGGCCGCGGCCGTCACGGAAGATGAACATGGCCCGCTCCCGGCTGCCCGGCACGGCCGCCAGCGCGGCGCGGAACAGCGGGTGCTCACTGGAGCAGTGGTTGGGCACCAGGTCGACGATGACCCGGATCTGATGGGCCTCGGCGTCCTTGATCAGCGCGTCGTAGTCTGCCATGGTGCCCAGCCGCGGGTCGACGGCGCGGTAGTCGGCGACGTCGTAGCCGCCGTCGGCCAGCGGAGAGGGGTAAAACGGAGTCAGCCAGATGGCGTCCACGCCCAGGTCGGCCAGGTGCGGCAGCCGGGCCCGCAGCCCGGGCAGGTCGCCTATGCCGTCGCCGTCCGCGTCGGCGAAACTGCGCGGATACACCTCGTAGACGACCGCGTCCTCCCACCAGGCAGGCCCATTTCCGCTCACGCGTCTCCCTCTCTCCGGCAGCCTCACCGCATCCTACGGGCAGCCCGGCCGGGGGCCGCCTTGACTGTGACACTGTGTCAGAGTGCAGGGTGGGCCTTGCCATGATCAGTATCGGAGACTTCGCCAGGCTGGGCCGGGTGTCGGTGCGCATGCTGCGGCACTACGACACGATCGGGCTGCTGCGCCCGGAACACGTCGATCCGCACACCGGCTACCGGTATTACCGGCCTGGCCAGCTGCGGCGGCTGAACCGGATCGTCGCGCTGAAGGACCTTGGCCTGCGGCTGGAGCAGGTGCGGGCCATCGTCGACGAGCAGCTCACCGGGGATCAGCTGCGGGCCATGCTGCGGCTGCGCCAGGCCGAGCTCGAAGCCCAGATCCTCGACGGCAGGCACCGGCTCGACCGGGTCCAGGCGCGGCTCCGGCTCATCGACGCGGAGGAAACCATGACCGTTCCTGACGTGATCATCAAGACCATCCCGGCCGCGACCGTGGTCGGGCTGACCGCAACCGCCGCCAGCGCCACGCAGGAGGACGTCGGCCCGGTCGTCGTCCCGATGTACCCGCCCATCATGCAGCGGCTGGCGGCCGCCGGCGCCACGCCGACCGGCCCCAGCATCGCGTACTACGCGCCGGCCACCGAGGTGTCAGAAGACGCGCTGCGCGTCCACGTCACCTTCCCGGCCACGGCGGACTCGGTGCCCGGCCTGGAGCGGGTCGAGATCCCCGCCGCCGAGGTCGCCTCGGCGATCCACCGCGGTTCCATCGTGGGCGTCGACGCCACCTACCAGCTGCTGCACACGTGGGTACGGGAGCATGGCTTCACCGGCACCGGCTGCGCCCGTGAGGTCTACCTGGAATGCCCCGACGACCCCAGCGAGTGGATCACCGAGATCCAGGTCGAGTTCACGCGGTAATCACGGCGATCCCGCGGTGCCGGAGGCCAGCTCGACGGCCAGGCCGAGGCGCTTGGCCAGCAGCCCGGCCCGCTCGCGGTCCGGAGTGCTGAACGCGCCCGCGGCCCGGGTGAAGCGGACGTGGTGCAATCTCCCGCCGTTCGGCAGGCCGTCCTCGCGCACCAGCCTGATCCGCTTGCCGCCCGGCCAGGTCAGCTCGGCGGACCGGGCGTCGGCCGAGCTGACCTGGCCGTCCAGGACGTCCCGGCACAGCCGGATAGCTCCGTCCAGGTCGCCGACATGGTGCTCGATCAGGTCGAAGCGGGCGGCCGGCCCGGGCCGGGGAATCTCGCGCGGCGCGGCCGTGTCCGGGGCACCGGCCTGCTGGGCGACCTGCACGACGATGCCGTGAGCGCTGCGCGGGTGCAGGAAGGCCTCCTTCCAGCCCGGGTTGGCCAGGTTCACTCCGACGGGCTCGATGCCGAAGGCCCGGACCCGGGCCAGCGTCTGGTTGATGTCGGCGACGACGAAGGTGACATGATGCGGGCCGGGGCCGTGACCGGCCAGGAAACGTTCCAGGAAGGCCGCGTCGGGACCGCCGGCCGGGGTCAGCAGCTCGATCTTGGGTCCTGCGGCGAACCTGAGCTGTCCGAACCAGAACCCGGGCGAGTCGCCGCCGTAGACCCACGTCCCGCCCAGCACGCCGCTGAACAGGTCCCAGCCGTCGGTCAGGGCCGGCGTGCCGATGGCGAGGTGATCGAGGTCGGCGGTCATGGAACCTCACGCTACCGGCGCCGCTCCGCCGGCGTGTCGTGATACGTACGTGGCCAGCGGTGGAACATCGCGTTGGCGGCGATTGTTCACCGGGCATGATCTCCGAAGGTTTCGCCGAGCTGATCGGCGGGCAGCGGCAGGGGGTGCTGGTGACCCTCAGGAAAGACGGCCGGCCGCAGCTGTCCAACGTGAACTACGGGTGGGACGCGGAAACGCAGACCATCCGGGTATCCACCACCGACGACCGGGCCAAGACCAGCAACCTGCGCCGCGACCCGCGGGCCAGCTTTCACGTGACCAGCGACGATTTCTGGTCTTACGTGGTGGTGGACGGCCATGCCGAGCTGTCGGAGGTGGCCCGTGACCCGCACGACGCGGCCGTGGCGGAGCTGATCGACCTGTACCGTGCGGTACAGGGGGAGCACCCGGACTGGGATGACTACCGGGCCGCCATGGTCCGGGACCAGCGCCTGGTGGTCCGGCTGCACGCTGAGCGGGCCTATGGCATGGTCCGGCGGTTACGACTCGCCGGTAACAACAGCGCCAGGACGGAAGGGTAAGCATAGGCTGGGATGATGCTGTCTGACTCCTACGGGCGGGTCGCGACTGACCTGCGGGTATCGCTCACCGACCGGTGCAACCTACGGTGTGCGTACTGCATGCCGCCCGAGGGCCTGGACTGGCTGCCGTCGCCTGAGCTGCTGACCGACGACGAAGTGGTACGGCTGATCCGGATCGCAGTGGAATTGCTCGGCGTCCGCGAGGTACGGTTCACCGGCGGCGAGCCGCTGCTGCGCCGCGGGCTGGCCGGCATCGTGGCCCGGACCGCGGAACTGCGTCCCCGCCCCGAGGTCTCGCTCACCACCAACGCGATCGGGCTGACGCGCACGGCCGCGCCGCTGCACGCGGCTGGGCTCGACCGGATCAACGTGTCGCTGGACACGCTGCGGCCTGAGACCTTCCGCAAGCTGGCTCGCCGGGACCGGCTGCCGGACGTGCTGGACGGGCTGGCCGCCGCGGCCGACGCCGGCCTGACCCCGGTCAAGGTCAACGCCGTGCTGATGCGCGACCGCAACGATGACGAGGCGGTGCCGCTGCTGCGGTACTGCCTGGAGCACGGCTACGAGCTGCGCTTCATCGAGCAGATGCCGCTCGACGCGCAGCACGGCTGGAAGCGCGCCGAGATGGTGACGGCGGATGAGATCCTGGCCGCGCTGGAGCGCGCGTTCACCCTCACCCCGGATGACCCAAGCAAGCGCGGCTCGGCGCCGGCCGAGGCATTCCTGGTGGACGGCGGGCCGGCCCGGGTGGGCGTCATCGCCTCGGTTACCCGGCCGTTCTGCGGCAACTGCGACCGGGTCCGGCTGACCGCCGACGGCCAGGTCAGGAACTGCCTGTTCGCCCGCGCGGAAAGCGACCTGCGCGGCCCGCTGCGCGCCGGGGCGGCCGATGCCGAACTGGCCGATCGCTGGCGCCGGGCCGTGGCGGTCAAGCTGCCCGGCCACGGCATCAACGACCCGTCCTTCCTCCAGCCGGACCGGCCCATGTCGGCCATCGGCGGCTGACCAGCAGCCCGGACCGAGGTCGGGTCACCCTAGCCGTCGCCGGGGCGGTAGGCGGGGCCGTGCGCGTCGTCGCAGTGCGGCTCGGCGGCGGGAGGGCCGGCCAGGCCGGGCGCCGAGCCGTTATGGCGGCCGTGCGGCGCGGCCGCGTGGTCGACCTGGAGAGTCGCGTGGGTGATGCCGTACTGCCCGCTCAGGAACGCCTCCAGATCGGCGCGGACCGCGTGGCAATCTGATCCCGGCGCGACCAGCACGTGCGCCGACGCGGCGGGCAGGCCCGAGGTGATCTCCCAGATGTGCAGGTCGTGGACCTCGCTGACGTTCGGCCGGGCCGCCATGGCCGCGCCCACGGCCGCGGGCGACAGGCCGGCCGGGGCGGCCTCGAGGAAGATCCGCCCGGACTTCCTGATCAGGTCCGCGCCCGCGTGCAGCATGAGCACCATCACGACCAGGGTGGCGATGGCATCGGCCCGGGCGAACCCGGTCAGCACGATGACCAGTCCCGCCACCGCCGTGGCCACGAAGGCGTACAGGTCGGTGAGGATGTGCCGGAACGCCCCCGCGAGGTTGAGGCTCTGCGGCGCGGCGGGGTGCCCGGGATGGCCATGGCTCCCGGCCCTGGCGATCAGCAGGGCAGCCGCCAGGTTCACGGCTATCCCGGCCAGCGCGACGCCGAGCACCGTCCCGCCGGTCACGGCCGGCGGCGTGACCAGCCGCCGGATCGCCGAATAGCCCAGCCAGGCCGCCAGCAGCACCAGGGTGATGCCATTGGCCTGCGCGGACATGATCTCGGTGCGCTTGAGCCCGTAGGTATACCCGCCCGCCGGCGGCCGTGCGGCCAGCCGCGCCGTGACCAGCACCAGCGCGATGGAGGCGGCGTCGGTCAGCATGTGCGCCGCGTCGGAGATCAGCGCGAGTGAGTGCGCGGCCAGGCCCGCCGCGACCTCCCCGATCATGAAGGCCACGATCAGGGCGAGCGCGCCGGACAGCCAGCGGGCATCCGCGCCGGGCGCCGGGCCGTGCTCGTGCCGGTCTGTTCCCCTCACGATCTGACGATATCTCCGACAGCGCCGAAACCTGATGGGCCGCTTACGAGGGGCTTACGAGACCGGCCTGCCCGGGCAAGCCGGGGCCGCCGTCCGCCAGAGTGGATCACGGATGCTCAACCCCGGCGAGCGAAGGACGATCGAGTTGGCCAGATCCCGGCAGGACGAATCCCGGACGGGCCCGCACCCGACCAGGCGCGGGGTCATGATCGGCGCGGTGGGACTGGCGGGCCTGGGCGGAGTGCTGGCAGGCTGCAGCACCGCCGCCGTCCCGTACGGGGCCAACGAGGCCGGGGTCGTGCCGCAGGATGCCCCGGCCACACCGGCGGGCTCGGGCATGGCCGCGCCGTCGCCGGCCGGCTCTGCGTCCAGCCCGGCCCAGGGGACCTCAAGCCCGCCGACGCGGGGGCCGGCGGTCACCGGCATGGTGCTCGGCGCCGCGGCGGAGATCCCGGTCGGCGGCGGCAAGATCTTCGCCGCGGCGCGGACTGTGGTGACTCAGCCGGCCCGCGGCCAGTACCGGGCGTTCAGCGCGGTGTGCACGCACGTGGGCTGCGTCGTCAACCGGGTGACCGGCGGCACCATCGACTGCCCCTGCCACGGCAGCCGGTTCACGATCACCGACGGGGCGGTGGTAGCCGGCCCCGCCGCTACCCCGCTACCCGCCAAGCAGGTCACGATCGTCGACGGCAAGGTCGTGGTGTCGTGATGAGGCCCCGTCCCGCATGACAGGATGGCAGCGTGGGCTCGACCATGCTGCTGGATACGGCGTCGCTGTACTTCCGGGCGTTCTTCGGGGTGCCGGACACCGTCCGGGCTCCGGACGGCACGCCGGTCAACGCGGTGCGC
Organism: uncultured Actinomycetes bacterium; assembly: GCA_963767565.1. GTDB lineage: Bacteria > Actinomycetota > Actinomycetes > Streptosporangiales > Streptosporangiaceae > Palsa-504. The sequence goes on from CAVYEG010000006.1 coordinate 446,841, forward strand.
GGACTGCTCGACATGATCACCCGGCTGGTCCGGGCCCGGCATCCGGCCCGGCTGGTCGCGTGCTGGGACGCGGACTGGCGGCCCGCCTTCCGCGTCGCGGTCGTGCCCTCCTACAAGGCGCACCGGCTGGCCGCCGACGGCGGCGAGGAGGTCCCGCCCGCGCTGGCCGCCCAGGTGCCGCTGATCCAGGAGCTACTGCAGGCGGCGGGGCTGCCCGTGGCCGGGCAGCCCGGCTACGAGGCTGACGACGTGATCGGCACCCTGGCCGCGCGCTCCGCGGACCCGGTGGACGTCGTGACCGGCGACCGGGACCTGTTCCAGCTGGTCGACGACTCCCGCGGCATCCGCGTGATCTACACCCAACGGGGCCTGCTCAACATGGACGTGATCGACGAGGCGGCGGTGACCGCCAAGTACGACATACCAGGCCGCGCCTACGCCGACTTCGCCGCCCTGCGCGGCGACCCCAGCGACGGGCTGCCCGGCGTGCCGGGTGTGGGAGAGAAGACCGCGGCCGCGCTGATCAGGACGTTCGGCAGCGTCGATGGCATCATTACCGCGCTGGACGCCGGACACGGCGGGTTTCCCCGAGGAAGCCGGGAGAAGCTCGAGAAGGCCCGGGGGTACCTGGACATCGCCATGTCGGTGGTGCGGGTGGCCGACGACGCCCCGCTGACCCCGGTGGACGGACGGCTGCCGACCGAACCGGCGGATGCCGACCAGCTGAAGGAGTTCGGCGAGCGGTGGGGGCTCGGCTCGTCCCTGGGCCGGTTTCTCAGCGCCGTGTCGCAGACTTAGGGTGGGTCCCGTGACGAGCGACGAACTGTTCCCCGCGAACCGGCTTGGCCTCCTACGCGATGCGGTGCGCTCTGCCGGGCTGGACGCCGTGCTGCTGAGTCCCGGGCCGGATCTGAGGTACGTCACCGGCTACGACGCCAACCAGCTCGAGCGCCTGACTTGCCTGGCGGTGCCGGCCGACGGCGGGCCGGCCCTGTACGTGCCGCGCCTGGAGCTGCCCGCGGCCCAGGCCTCGCCGGCCGGCTCGCTGGGTCTGGAGCTGATCCCCTGGGAGGAGACCGCTGACCCGTTTCGGCTCGTGGCCGGCCGGCTCGGGAACGTCGCGGCGGTCGGCCTGTCCGACCGGATGTGGGCGCTATTCGTGCTGCGGTTCCGTGACGTGCTGCCGTCGGCGCGGCTGGCCCTGGCCAGCAGCGCGCTGCGCCCGCTGCGGATCAGGAAGACGCACGCCGAGGTCGAAGCCCTGCAGGAGGCGGGCGCCGCCATCGACCGGGTGCACGCCCGTGTCCCTGGCTGGCTGCGGGCCGGGCGGACCGAACGGGAAGTCGGCGCGGACATCGCCGAGGCCATCCGGGCCGAAGGGCACGCCACGGTGGACTTCGTGATCGTGGCCTCCGGGCCCAACGCGGCCAGCCCGCACCACGAGGTATCGGACCGGGTCCTGGAGCCCGGCGACGCCGTGGTGGTGGACATCGGCGGCATGATGCCCTCGGGTTACTGCTCGGACAGCACCCGCACCTACGCGATCGGCGAGCCGCCGGCTGAATTCACCGCCTACTACAAGGTCCTGCAGGACGCCCAGGAGGCGGCGTGCGCCGCCGTCCGGCCGGGCGTCACCGCCGAGTCGGTGGACGCGGCCGCCCGTGGGCCGATCACCGAGGCCGGCTACGGCGAGGCGTTCTTCCACCGCACCGGTCACGGGATCGGCCTGGAGGTACACGAGGACCCGTACATCGTGGCCGGCAACGGCGAGGTGCTCGAGCCGGGCATGGCCTTCTCCGTCGAACCGGGCATCTACCCGGGGCCGCATGGCGCGCGGATCGAGGACATCGTGGTCTGCACGGCCGACGGATACCGGCGGCTCAACAACACCCCGCGCGACCTGATCGTGGTCTGACCTTTACGCCTTACGCCGTTACGCTTCGGGCGGGTCGATCCGGCCCTGGTTCTCGGCCAGGAACCGCTCGAACTGAGCCGCGAGCTCGTCGGCAGTGGGCATGGACTCGCCCTCGCCCAGCAGGCCGCGGCCGTCCGGCTGGATGCCGTCGGCGCCCGTAGCCTCCGCCGAGGTGTCGTACTGCTGCTCAAGCGCGCGGACGAGCTGGGCCACCTCGTCGGACTCGGCCACCTGCCGCTCGATCGCCTCGTTGGTCTGCTCAGCGGCCTCGCGCAGCTCGGCGTCGGGCAGCTGGAGCCCGGTAGCCGTGCCGACCGAGCCGAGCAGCGCTACCGCCGCCGGGGGATAGACGGCCTGCGCCAGGTAGTGCGGTACCTGCACGGCGAAGCCCAGCGCATCGCGCCCGGCCTCGCCGAGCCGCAGCTCGAGCAGGGCGTGCGCGCTGCCCGGCAGCTGGATCCGGCTCGGCAGCCGCTGGTGTCCGCTGATCAGGTCGTCACGGGTCGCGTGGGCGATCACTCCGAGCGGCCGGGTGTGCGGCATCCCCGCCGGGATGCCCAGGAAGCTGACCGCCAGCCCGATGCCCAGCCGTTCGACCAGGCTCATGACGGCCTGGGTGAACAGCGTCCATTCGTGATCGGGCTCCGGGCCGGTCAGCAGCAAGAAGGGCCTGTCGCTGCCGTCCCGCAGCAGGTGCAGCGCCAGCTCGGGAGCCTCGTAGCTCTCCCAGTGGCTGTTGTCGTAGATCATCAGCGGCCGCCGGGACCGGTAGTCGAGGAGCCTGTCCGCGTCGAACCGGGCCACGGTCTGAGGGGAGAAATTGCGCAGCAGATGCTCGGCGAGCAGGCGGCCCGCGTTCCCGGCGTCGATGAAGCCCTCCAGGTAGTGCAACATGGGGGCGTCCTTGAGGTCGGGCGCCGCGGGCCCGAGTTCGTAGAGTTCTTCCGGGTTCCGCTGCATCCCTACAGTCTCGCATGGGCCGTCGGCTCCTGCCGACCGCGCTAGCGGTGCCGCAGCGCGCCGGCGGTTCTCTTGGCCATGTGATATCGCCGGATGAACCCGGAGCGCTAACGTGACCACGTGGAGGAGATCGACAGGAGGATCGTGTCGCTGCTGGCCCGCAACGGCCGGATGAGCTTCACCGAGCTGGCCAGGCAGGCGGGGCTGTCAGTGTCGGCCGTGCACCAGCGGGTGCGCAGGCTCGAGCAGGACGGGGTCATCAAGGGCTACGCCGCCGTGTTCGACCCCGAGGACGTCGGCCTGCCGCTTACGGCCTTCGTGTCGATCAAGCCTTTCGATGCCGCCGCCCCGGATGACCTGCCGCAACGGCTAGAGCACCTGACCGCGATCGAGGCCTGCCACAGCGTCGCGGGCGACGAGAACTACATCCTCAAGGTGCGGGTGCCCTCGCCCGCCGCCCTGGAGGACCTGCTGTATCAGATCCGTACCGTGGGCGGGGTCTCCACCCGGACCACCGTGGTGCTGAGCACCCCGTACGAGAACCGCCCGCCGGAGTTCTGAAACCCGGGCCGCAGCCGGCCTCGGCCCTGAGCGTGGCGCGGCCCTCAGGCTGGCCTGGCTCGCAGGCCGTCGAGGGTGACCGACAACAGCAGCCCGGCCCGGCCCGGGTCCCTCTCCGTGCTGACCGCGACCCCGTGCACCAGCCGCATTACGTCCATCGAGTCGACATCGGAGCGGATCACCCCGGCCTGCTGCCCGGCGGCGAGCAGCCGCTCCGTCGTGTCGCGCATGGCCATCCAGCACGACTTCATCAGCTCGGACTCCGCCCCAACCGCCTCGATCAGCGCCTTCGACAGGCCGCGCTTGGTGACCAGGTACGCCGCCAGCGCCTGGCACCAGGTGGCGAAGGCCTGCTCGGGCTCACCGGATTCCAGTAGCATGTCGCCCTGCCCGCAGATGGTTACCACCTGACTGCGGAAGACGGCTGCCTGCAGGTCGAGCCGGCTCGGGAAGTGGCGGTACAGGGTCCCGATGCCGACCCCCGCCCGGCGGGCCACGTCCTCGAGCGGCGCGTCGGCGCCCTTTTCCGCGAAGGCCTCGGTGGCCGCGGTGAGCAGCCGGGCGCGGTTCTGCCGCGCGTCGGCGCGCAACTGCTCGGCCGGCCGCGCGGCAGGCGGGCTGACCGGCGGCATGCCGGGCGGGCTGGCCGGCGGCGCGGCAGGCGGGCTGGCCGGCGGCATGGCCTGTGGTTCGGCCTGCTGCTGCGGTGCCTGGTCAGGTGTTCTGGTCATCGTCCCGGTTTTAATGGGTTGCAAAGCGGAGGATGCCTCCGTATAGTAACCGGAGTAGACCTCCGCTTCATTCCTGATCGTACCGCCCGGCCAGCAGTCCGTCAGCCACCGGAGGCCTGCTGTTACCACAGCGATGGTCCATCGCTGTCGCCAGGACAACACCTATGGTCCATCACTGTGGTCGGTGAGCGTGCCCGACCACAATCATGGAGGCATCTTGTCTTCCTCTCGCATTCCCTATGAGGCTGAAGGTGCTGGAGAGGTCAACGAGGTCAACGGGGTCAACGGGGCTCGTAACCGCGGCAGGCCAGCCAGCCTGCCGCGGCGCGGATCCGGCCGGACCCGCAGCCCCGGCCTGGCCCTGGCCATCACCCTCAGCGCCCAGCTCATGATCATCCTCGACATGACCGTGGTGAATATCGCGCTGCCCCGCATCCAGGGCAGCCTGCACTTCACCCCGGCCAGCCTGTCCTGGGTCCTGAACGGATACACCCTGACGTCAGGCGGCCTGCTGCTGCTCGGCGGCCGGGCAGGCGACATCCTCGGCCGGTGCCGGATGTTCATCATCGGCATCGGGCTGTTCACCCTGGCCTCGCTGGCCGGAGGGCTCGCCACGTCGGCGGCCCTGCTGCTCGCGGCCCGGGCCGTGCAGGGCGTGGGCGGTGCCCTCGCGTCGCCCGCCGTGCTCGCCCTGGTGGTAAGCGGTTTTCCCGAGGGCCGGGAGCGGACCCGTGCCCTGGCCATCTACATGGGCGTGATCACCGGAGGCTCGTCGCTGGGTCTGGTCCTCGGCGGGGTGATCACCGAATGGCTGTCCTGGCGGTGGGTGCTGTTCATCAACGTGCCGATCGGGGTGGCCGTGGTGGCGGTCGCGCCGCTGCTCGTGCCCGAGACCACCCGGCTGCCGGGGCGATTCGACCTGGCCGGGGCGCTGACCGCCACCGCGGGCGTGACCGCGCTGGTGTACGGGTTCATCCGGGCCGCCACCGACGGGTGGGGTGATCACCTGGGGCTGGTGGCGTTCGGCGCCGCCGCGGTGCTGATCGCCGTGTTCGTGGTGACCGAGACCCGGGCCAGGCAGCCGATCACCCCGCTGCGCCTGTTCGCCGACATGAGCAGGTCGGGCTCGTTCATCGCCCGGCTGTTCCTGATCGCCGGGATGTTCGGGGTGTTCTTCTTCCTCACCCAGTTCCTGCAGAAGATCATGGGCTTCAGCCCGCTCCGCGCCGGGGTGGCCTTCCTGCCGATGACGCTGGCCCTGTTCGCGTCGTCGCGGCTGGCGCCCAGGCTGATGCCGCGGCTGGGGGTCAAGCCGCTGATGATCGCGGGGCTGCTGCCCGCCATCGCCGGGCTGGCCTGGCTGTCGCGGGTCTCGGTCGCCTCAGCCTACTGGCCGGGCATCTTCGGGCCGATGATGCTGCTCGGCCTGGGGTTGGGGCTGGTCTTCGTGCCGCTGACCACCACGTCGCTGGCGGGCGTTCCGGCCGCAGACTCCGGCGCCGCCTCGGGCCTGGTGAACATGCTGCAACTTGTCGGCGGCGCCCTAGGCCTGGGCCTGCTGGTCGCGGTGTACGGCACCGCGACCAGGCACGCGGCCAGCCATCCGCTGCCGGGGCTGGGCGCAGCGGCGCAGGCCCAGCATGTGCTGGCGCACGGTATCGCGACGGCGTTCGGCTTCGCGGCCCTGCTCGACCTGGCCAGCCTGCTGGTGATCGTCGCGCTCATCCGGACCGGGAAGCCCAGGCCTGACCTGGCTCCGGCCCGTCATGAGCAGGAAGAGGCGGTCGCCTCCTAGCAGGTGCCAAGCTGGACGGCATGACCCGGGTCTAGGCGACGGCTCCGGACTCCGGCGCGTCCGGGCCGCCGGCTGACCCGGCTGGCGGCCGTCGGCCGCCGGCGCGGCCAGCGTGGCACGCCGCTCGATGACCCCCAGGCTGTCGACGAGCGCCTGCCACACCGCGCTCAGGCTGGCGCAGGCCGGAGAGTCGCCGCGGATGACGCCGGCCGCTTCGGCTGGACGACTGGGAGCTCGAACTCGACCTGAACGCGCGGCTGGAAGGTTCGGACCGGGCCGAGGCCTCGCCGCGGCTGCGGCACTCCGCGGAGCGGCGGCTGGCCGATCAGGCCCAGCTCGAGATCCTCCGGCACCGGGTCGACCAGCTCGAGATCCGGCTAGCCGCGCTCGAAGGGCGGCTCCCGACCGGGCGTGAGCGGGCCAGCCGACCTGCCGTGCATATCCGGGCGCGGCCGCCCGGAAGCTAGCCGACGGTGAGAATCCGGTCGGCCGGGAGCACGGGGACCTGCGTGCCACAGGGCACTATCGCGGCGGTGCCCTTGTAGGCCTCTACGGCCGCCGTGATCTGCGCGAGCGGCGCGGCCACGACGGTGGCGCCGGCGTACAGGGCCAGGTCGAGCAGCGAGGTGTAGGTACCGTCCCGGCCGCAGGGCGGTCCGGCCACAACCACGTCCCTGCTGGTCAGCCGCAACGCCGGCCTGCCTGCGGGCCGGCCGGGGATCTGCGGCGTGACCCAACCGCGGACCTGCTCACCGTGGCCGTTGAGACCGGGGCCAGCGTTGTGGCTGCCGTGGCCGTTGTGGCTGCCGTTGGCGTCAGCGTTGATACCAGCGTGGCGGCGGTGCTTCGCGGTCTCGAGCAGGGCGCTGAATGGCGTCGTCCCCTCCGCTTCGCCGAACGCGACCACCTGGCGCACCCAGGACCGTTCGGCGGCCTGGATGGCGACCTCAGCCAGCGCGGCCGAGGTGATCAGCAGCCGGGTCCGGCACTGCTTGAGCTGCGCGGCGATGTCCGCCGTAGCCGTGCAGGCCGCAGGCAGGCCGGCCGCCGGACCGATAGGCGCCGCGATGGCCCCGGCCGCCCGGATGGCCTGGATCGCCAACGCGTGGCTGACGGCGTCCCCGACCAGCACGCCGACCGTGTCGGTATCCAGCAGACCCCGCCGGGACAGGCCGCGCGCGGCCGCCCGGACCGTGTCCGCGAACTGCAGCCACGTGGTCGCCGGGGGGCCCGCGCCGCCGGCCGCGTCGATCAGGGCCGTTCCGTAACCAGCCCGGTCGGCCCGCGCCAGGATGTGCTCGGTGATCGCCTGCTGCGTCGCGCCGGCGAGCGGGACGTCGCCGCGCGGGGCCTCGCCGCGTGCGGCGGGTGCGACGCTGACCGCGGTGCTGACTCCGAGTTCCACCGGAACCTCCAAGCTGTGGCGCAGTAACGGGCGGATCCTGGCCAGGAGCCGGGACCCGCCCGGCCGCCGCGGCAGGCCCCCGGTTCCCACCCCCCCTTGGGAACCGGGGCGGCGGGCCTTGCGGCCCGCCGTCGCCGTGCCTTAGCGACGATGGAAACGCTATTGCGCGAGCCACCTGCTACACATGCGCCGAACTATGCATACCCATGTGCATCTTGCCCGGCCGCTGCAATCGCGCCGCGTGCATACATACGCAGGATGGTCAGCTGGGCGGCTCGTGCCGCGCGGCCCATGAGGCAACTTGTGTACGTGAGCTGAAGCCGAGCTTGGCCAGGATGTTCGCCACGTGACGCGCGGCGGTGGCGGGGCTGATGACCAGTTCGTCGGCGACCTGCCTGTTGGACAGGCCACGGGCGATGAGCAGCACGATCTCGTGCTCGCGCGCGGTGAGCGGCGTCGATGACCTGGCCGCGGCCAGCCGGGCCGGGTCAGCCCACGCGTGCTCGGCCGGAACCGCGGGCGCCGGCGATCCGAGCGCGTAGCCGATCGCGTCGTCGGCCGTCATCTCGCGGCCCTCGGCGAACAAGACGGCCGCCGCGGACGCGCCGAGCAGGTCGCGGGCCACCTCGAGCATGGCCTCGATCCTGGATCCGATGCCGGTGGGCTGGCCCAGCGATTCGCGCAGCTGGCAGGCGGCGCCGGCCAGCCGGGCCGCCTGCTCGGGCTGCTGCCTGGCCGCCGCCAGGGCCGCGAACGCCTCCAGCCCGCGGGCCATGCCGAGCCGCTGGCCGCAGGCCTGGTTGAGCCGCAGTCCCTCGGCCAGTCGGGCCGCGGCCAGGTCGAGGTCGCCGCGAGTCAGCGCCACCCAGCCCACCCCGGCCAGGCACCGGGCGATCTCGAGCGGGGCGCCGAGCTCCCGGAAGATCTCCGCGGCCTCCTCGAAGTGCCGTACCGCCTGCTCCATGTCGCCCCGGGCCCGGGCCAGCGTGCCCATCCCGTACAGGACCTGAGCCAGGCCCCAGCGGTTGTTGTCGCTCAGCACGTCCAGGGCGCTCTCGTAGGACCGCTGCGCCGACTTCAGCTTGCGCTGGCGGATCGCGATGGCCGCCTGGGCGGCCCGGGTCAGCCCGGACTCCCAGTCGTTGCCCGCGGCGTCCGCCGCCGCGACGGCCTCGTCGATGAGGGCGATGGCGTCGGCGAACCGGCCTGCCCGCAGCGCGGCCTGGCCGAGCGTCCGCAGCGCGGTCGGCACGGTCACGTCGTCGCCGCAGGCCCGGCTCAGCTCCAGGCTCTGCTGGGCGCTGCGCAGCAGCACGTCGTAGTCTTGCAGGTCGAAGGCAATGCTGGCCCGGCCGGCCAGAGCCCGCGCCCGTACCTGCGGCGAGACCTCCGCTTCCTGGGCCAGGAACCGGTCGAACCAGGTGGCCGCTTCCCGCTGGTCGCCGTGCGGTACCCACATGTTCAGCAGCCCGGCGCACAGCCGCAGGCCCTGGTCGGCATGACCATGGGACAGCGACGTGTCCAGCGCGATCCGGAAGTTGCCGTACTCGGCGACGCCGCGGCGGAAGATGGCCAGCCGGACCGGCCAGGGCGGGTCGCCGCGCCGGAACATCCCGCTGGCGGTATCTTCGACCAGCGCCAGCACGCACTCGCGGTGCCGGAGGAACAGGCGGGACTCCTCGCCCGCGGCCACCAGCCGCTCAAGCGCGTACTCCCTGATCGTGTCCAGCAGCCGGTACCTGGCGTCGCCGGCCGCCTCGCCGTCCAGCACCACCAGCGACTTGTCGATCAACGAGATGAGCAGGTCGAGGACCGCCTCGGCCGGGATGGCATCGTCAGAGCAGACCTGCTCGGCCATGTCCAGGTTCCAGCCGGAGAATACGGCCAGCCTGCGCAGCAGCATCTGCTCCGGGCCGTCGAGCAGCTCATAGCTCCAGTCCACGGTGGCCCGCAGGGTCTGCTGCCGGGGCGGCGCGGTCCGGTCGCCCGAATCCAGCAGCTGGAACCGGTCGCGCAGCCGGTCGGCGATCTGATCGACCGACAGCGCCCGGACCCGGGCCGCGGACAGCTCGATGCCCAGCGGGATGCCGTCCAGCGTCCGGCACAGCCGGGCCACCGAGGCCAGGTTCTGCTCGGTCAGCGCGAATCCGGGCCGGGCGCCTGCCGCGCGGGCCGCGAACAGCCGTACGGCCTCGTGCCCGGCCAGCTCGTCGCCCACGGCGTCGTCCGGCGGCAGGTCAAGCGGCTGAACCCGCCAGACGGTCTCGCCGCGCACCCGCAGCGGCTCGCGGCTGGTGGCGACGATCCGCAGCCACGGGCACCTGGCCAGCAGCAGCTGGACGAGCGTGGCGCAGTCACTGACCTGATGCTCGCAGGTATCCAGCACCAGCAGCATGTGCCGCGAGCGCAGCGCCTCGGCCAGCGTCTGCGGCAGCGGAACGCCCGGTTCCTCGAGTATCCCGATCGTGGCCGCCACCAGCTGGGCGGTCGGGCCGTGCCACTCAGCCAGCTCGACCAGCCAGGCCTCGTCGAGATCAGCCCCCGCCTCGCCGATCACATCGCGGGCCAGCCGGACCGCGAGCCGGGTCTTGCCGATGCCGCCGGGACCGCTCAAGGTCAGCGCGCGGACCTCTCCGAGCAGCTTGGCTAGCTCGGAGAGGTCACGTTCACGGCCGATAAAGCTGTTCGGCTCCGCCGGCAGGTTGCCGGCCAGCAGAGCGGTGGCGGACTGCATGGGCCCTCTGGAGTTCGCTCGCTTGAAACAGGAAAGAAGCCGGGTCTCCTACCGTACCTTGTTCGCCTGCAGCGTAGTGGCTACTAGACCGGGGTGATTATGAGGGGGATCGCGTCGCTGTACCGGACCCGGCCGTAGTACATGACCTTCACCAGCGCCCACCACTGAGAACCCGGCCGGGCCGTGGCCGGCACCGTGACGTGGAACCGCAGCGTCACTGGCCGCTGCGGCATGACGCTGAAGCCGCGCGCCGCAGGCGAGAGCATCTCCCAGCTGCCGAACGGTGACGCCAGCTGGGCCTCGCCGTGCAACTCCGAAGCCAGGTGGCTGGTCAGGCTGACGGCCAGCTCGCCGTGCTCGCCCGGCGCCAGCCGCAGCTCAGGGGTGAGCACGGCCAGGTCGACCTCGGCCGCGGCCGCGCGGAAGTCGGCCAGCATCAGCTCCAGGGCCTCCTCGGGCGGCAGCGTCGGATCGGGCCAGCGGCGCTCGCCGACCGCGATCATGGCCGTGTCCTCGATCAGGTGGCGATGGGCGTCCCTGATCTGGGCCGCCGCGAAATAGCGGCCCGGGCCGGTACCCGGATCGGCCCGCACGGTCAGGTCCCAGGCCGCGTACCCGCCGGGGGCCAGCTCGTAGCGCAGGTCACGGTCGGCGGTCACGCTGATCCCGTCGGGCACCACGAGTTCCACCGTCCCGGCGGCGGGCTCCGGACCGCAGCCCACCGTCAGCGTGAGCGAGTCGGCCTGGCCCGGACCGGCCAGCGCGGCCCTGACGGGGGAGAAGTGCACCGCCACCGGCAAGTTCCCGGCTGGTGCCGGGCCCTGGCCGTGCAGCCAGTAACGGGCGTAGACCGGCTCGATCAGGGGCGTGCGCGCGTACCCGCTCGCGTGCCGCCCGGTCCGGACGGCCAGGGTGGTTGTGCCGAAAGCCGGCATGTCGACAATGGCGGCGCCGTCCGTCACGGGAACGGGATCGCCGTCGGCCTCCTCGAGCAGGTCGGTGAGCCAGGCGGCCGAGATCGGCTGCGCGAGCCGGACCCGCGCCGTCGTCGGCCGCCCGGCGGTCTCCCGCAGCCGCACCGTGACCGTGGCATCGGCCGCCGCCTCACCCGGCGCGGCGTCCGCGATGCTCAGGCTGGAGGCGAGCGGGTTGCCGCGCGGCTTCAGCGTGCTGAGCGTGACGTTGACCGGCTCGACCGTCAGCAGGCTGCTTCCGCTGTCGGCCGGCCCGCCGCGGCCGGCCACCGCGATCAGGTCGTGGTTGTACTGCTCGGCCTGAGCGCTGAAGCGCGCCATCCGCCAGTCGCCCGGGCCCGCGGCCAGCGCGTACTCGAACGTGTGACTCCAGTGCTGCCAGGCGAAGCTGCTGCCGTCCGGCGCGGTGCGGGGATCCCCGTCGATCCAGATCCGCGACGGCCACGCGCTGCAGGAACGCATGAGCGACATGTGCAGCGTGCCGTCGGGCGTGACCACGCAGCCGGGGGTGCCCCGGTTGAACACCGCGACCGACCGGTCGGCCAGGGGCACCGGCCCCAGGCCGGCGGCCGGCCGGCGTCGGCCGGGCCGGCGTCGGCCATGCCGCCCGCGTCGGCCACCTCGCCCGCGTCGACCACGGCGTCGGCCAGGTCACCAGCCAGCGCCGTGACCGCCGAAGCCAGCTCACCCGGCCCGGCGCCGGCCACGATCAGCACCGGCAGGTCGGCAGGCCCGCGCACGTCGGCGTCCGGGCCGAAGGCGTCCTCGCGGCTGCGCGCGGCCAGTACCCACAGCCGGGCGGTCCCGCCCGCCGCCAGCCGGGCTGACAGCGCCTTGGCGTACCCGGGACCCGCGGCGGCCAGAACCTCCGAGGTGAACGCGTTCGCCTCGGGGCCGCCCAGGACGATCCTGACGTCGGGCAGGTTGGAGTCGGCGTCGATCCCGCCGTACCTGGACCCGTCCGCCTGGCTGCACGTCGCGGTCACGCCGGCCGCGGCCAGCGCCGTCACCAGGTCGCGGATCACCCCGCGCAGCCCGGGCTCCGGCCAGCCCTCCGGGCCGTCCGGGCAGACCACCTCGGCCACCCCGATCGCCTGCGTCACGCCATCCCCGGTCCGCACCCGCGCCGCCGAGCCCAGCCCGAACCACAGGTGCGCGGGGTTATCCAGCGTGTACCAGTGGTCCGCGGAGTCCACGTCGACCACGCCGAACGGCCGCCCGATCACCGCCGTCGCGGTCTGGTACACCGGCAGCCCGCCCGGCACATCCGCCGGGAACCTGACCCGCAGCATGCGGTCGTGCTGGGCGTAGGAGTCGACGTGGGTGCGGAACTCCACCCGGTCGGCGTCCTTCCACAGGATCGTCTCCTGGATGACGTCCAGCCCGTCCAGGCTGAACGACGCGACCAGCCGGGACCCGGCCATGCTTCGCTCCGCCCGCACGCTGGCAGCCACTGACGACGAGCCGGTGCCCGGCCCCTTGGGCGACAGGTGCCACGGGCCCTCGCCGTGCTTCGGGTGCTGCGCGTACTCGTCCTGGATGACCAGCTCGTTGCCCGGCCCGGCCAGCACGCTGGCCCCGGTGCGCAGGTCGGTGATGCTGACCGTCGCGCCCCGGGCCGGGTCGGCGGTCACCAGGTACCGCTCGTTCTTGATCGACATGCCCTCGGCCGGCTGCCATCCCGACACGCCGTCGCCGTCCCCGGTCGGCAGGACCTGGTAGTCCCGGTGCCCAAGCGCGGGCACGTCACGGGCCGCGAAGGTGAGCGTCACCTCGGCCAGCGATCCGTCGTCCCGTCGCACAACTCCCTCGGCCAGCGCGGGCACCACCGCCCCGGAGGCATCCCGGATCTCCAGCCACCGGGTGCCGTCGTCCGGTACCGGTACCGTGACGCGGGCCATCCCGTTCCGGGACCGGGCCAGCGCGTTAACGACGCTGATCGTCATCGGCCCGTCCTGGGCCGCGTGCCCGGCCAGGTGGACCGCGGCGGCCGCGCGCGCCCCGGCGGCGAGATCCCAGGCCTCGCGCCAGCCGCCCAGCAGGTCCAGGTAGACCTGATCGGACTCGACCCCGGTGATGCCGTCGTGGTGGGCGCCGTAGGCCAGCTGCCGCCAGGCCTTATCCAGCTGGGCGAGCGGGTACGGCGCCCCGGCCAGCCAGGCCAGCGTGCCCAGCCGCTCGGCCTCGGTGACCGCGGTCTCGATGGCACGCTGGGCCTGCTTGGTATCGATGTAGGACACGTCCTTGCCGGTGTACACCGGGTTCATGTCCCTGGTCTGCGGGGTGATCCAGGCCCCGGCCCGGCTCCCGGAACCTCCCGGGCCGGCCTCGGCGCGGACCGCGGCGAAGAACTCCCGCGGCACCGCCGTGGTGAACCTGGGCCACACGTACCGCTGGTTCCAGTCCCGGTGGATGTCGGTCACCCACCGGGCCGGGATGACGTGATCGGAGCCGACCGGCAGCAGAACGTTGCGCGTGACCGCCACCTGGGAAAGCCCCCGGAACTGCCCGTAGGCCTCCCGTTCGGCGGCCTGCAGGTCGGGCAGCGTGGCCAGCTGCCAGCCCGCGCCGTAATGGTGCGCCATGTAGTGCGTCAGCAGCCCGTGCCCGTCCGGCGAGATCCACTCGAACTCAGTGCCGAACTGCATCCGCCGGTCACCGCCGCCCGGGGCGCCGGACGGCCCCCACTGGTGGAACGGACCGCGCGCCCACGCCGACGAGGTCAGCCCGGCCGCCGCCATGAGGCCGGGATAGCCCGGGTCGTGCCCGAACGCGTCGAGCATCCACGCCGACTGCGGATCGCCGCCGAACACGTCCCGCTGGAACCCGATCCCGTAGACCGCGTTGCGGATGATGGCCTCGGCGCAGATCAGGTTGGTATTCGGCTCGTTGTAGTTGCCGCCGACGATCTCCACCCGGCCGTCGGCCATCAGCTGGCGCAGGTCCTGCCGGTCGGCCGGGAACGCGTCGAAGTACGGCTTGAGGTAGTCGATCTCGGCCAGCACGAACTTGTAGTCGCTGTCCTTCCTGGCCTTGTCCAGGTGGGCGCCGACCAGCTCGAAGGCGGCCCGGACGTCGGGCAGCCGGCCGTTCTCGTCGGGCAGGCTGAGCCGCGCCTCGGCGAACTGCCCCTGGGTGTTCCACCACACCGGGTCGTAGTGGAAGTGGCTGACCATCCACATGGTCCAGCCCGGTTCGGCCGCCGTGATGTCGGCGTCGGCCTGGATCCGGCCCGCCTGGCTGTCGACGGTCACCGTGACCCGGCGCGTGCTGCCGGGCTGGTAGGGCACCGCGATCTCGACCGGTACCTCGAAAGCCTGAGGTTCACCTGGCGTTATCTGATTTATGCGGAACGGGCCGGGGTTCCGCACGCCCGGCCCCTCGACGTTCACCGCGGCTGCGGCCTCCCCGGCCCCACCAGGTCCGTCATGCTCCAGCGTCACCCTGATGACCTGCAGCGGGCGCTGCGCGGTCCCTACGAACAGGTCGGTCGACTCAACCCCGGCGATCCGCATGCTGTCATCGTTACATAAGTGCCGGACCCCGGGGGACGGCCCTCGCAGGCCCTAACGAAGACGCCGCACGAACGATGCAGTCGCGGCCGCCGGGTCCTCAGCTTCGGTGATGGCCCGGACCACGACCACGCGGGTGGCCCCGGCGGCGAGCACCTCATCGAGCCGGGCCAGGCTGATGCCGCCGATCGCGAACCAGGGGCGAGCCGGGGCCTGCTTTGCGACGTGGGTCAGCAGCCCCGGGCCGGTGGCCGGGCGTCCCGGCTTGGTCGGCGTCGTCCAGACCGGCCCGGCGCAGAAGTAATCCACGCCCGGTTCGGCGACGGCCGCGTCGGCCTGGGCCGGGCTGTGGCTGCTGCGGCCGATCACCGGCCCCGGGCCGAGGACCTGCCTGGCCACCGGGACCGGCAGGTCGTCCTGGCCCAGGTGCAGCACGTCGGCGCCTGCGGCCAGCGCCACGTCCGCCCGGTCGTTCACCGCCAGCAGCCCGCCGTGCCGCCGGCATGCGCCGGCGAACACCTCGAGCAGCGCGAGTTCCTCGCCCGCCTCCAGGCCCTTCTCGCGCAACTGCACGATGTCGACCCCCGCGCCGAGCACGGCGTCCAGGAAGGCCACCAGGTCACCGCGTGACCGCCGGGCGTCTGTGCACAGGTAGAGCCGCGCGTCGGCCAGCCGCGTCCGCACATCGTTTGCCATCGGGCCATCCAATCACGGGCCCGGAAGCCGTCTTGCCGGTGATATAGGCTGATAGCTGACCACGGGAGCCCGCCAGGGCTGAGAGGGAGGCTGTGTCACGCAGCACGCCTCCGACCGTCGAACCTGATCCGGGTAATGCCGGCGAAGGGAGCGTGCTGGTGGCCGAGACCGCGGACGTCGTAGTCGCGGGCGGTGGCGTGATAGGAACCGCGATCGCCTGGCGCGCCGCGGCCGCCGGGCTGGACGTCGTCCTGGCCGACCCAGGCCGGGACGAGGCGGCGTCGGTGGTGGCCGCGGGGATGCTCGCGCCGGTCTCCGAGAGCATGTTCGGCGAGGACGCGCTGCTGCGGCTCAACCTGCTCGCGGTCCGCCAGTTCGAGCCGTTCGCGGCCGAACTGGAAGAGGCGACCGGCCACCAGATCGGGCTGCGCCGCGAGGGCACGCTGGCCGTGGCCTATGACCCGGGCGACCACGCCGCGCTGGCCCGGATGACCGCCTTCCGCCGGTCGGTCGGCCTGGCCGCCGAGGAACTGGACAGCCGGGCCTGCCGCCAGCTGGAGCCGTTCCTGAGCCCGGACGTGCGCGGCGGCGTGCTGTTCGGCGGCGACTGGTCGGTCGATAACCGCAGGTACGCCGCTGCCCTGCGCGAGGCGGCCCGGTCCGCCAAGGTCAGGTTCGTCCGGGACCGCGTGCTGGCGGTGCGCGCCCGCGACGGGCGGGCCTGCGGTGCCCGCCTCGCCGACGGCGGCGACATCGACGCCGGGCAGGTGGTGGTGGCCGCCGGATGCTGGTCCGGCGGGATCGGCGGGCTGCCGGACCCGCTGCGGTCCGCCGTCCGGCCGGTCAAGGGCCAGCTGCTGCGGCTGCGCCACCCCGACGGTTTCCCGGCCGTGCTCAGCCACACCATCCGGGCCACCGTGCAGGGCCGGGACATCTACCTGGTGCCGCGGGCCGGCGGCGAGCTGGTCGTCGGGGCCACTCAGGAAGAACGCGGACTGGACCAGACCGTTACTGCCGGTGCCGTGCACGACCTGCTGCATGACGCGATGAGCCTGCTCCCGGTGACCAGCGAGCTGCTGCTGGCCGAGACCTGCGCGGGCCTGCGGCCGGGTACGCCCGACAACGGCCCGATCCTCGGCCGGTGCGGGCCGGACGGGCTGCTGCTGGCCACCGGGCATTACCGCAACGGCATCCTGCTGTCGCCGGTGACCGCCGACGCGGCCGTGGCCCTGCTGACCTGCGGCCGGCCCGCCAGCGAATGGGAACCGTTCACGCCCCAGCGGTTCACCCGGGAGGACTGATCACGCTGAGCATCCAGGTGAAACTCAACGGCAAGCCGCGCGAGCTGCCTGACGGCGCGAGGCTGACCCAGGCGGTTGCCGAGCTGGCCGCCGCGTCCGGCGGCGTCGCGGCCGCCGTCAACGGCGGCGTCGTGCCCCGCGGCTCCTGGGACGCTACGCCGCTGTCCGACGGCGACCAGGTGGAAGTCGTCACGGCCGTGCAAGGAGGTTGACTGACGTGACTGATACCGACGTACTGCGCCAGGCCGCTCCGGGAACCCCGGACGACCCGTGGATCGTGGCCGGCCGGGAGCTGAGCTCGCGGCTCATTCTCGGCACCGGGGGAGTGCAGAGCCTGGAGGTGCTGCGCCGGGTCCTGGACTCCTCCGGCACCGCCCTGGCCACCGTGGCTATGCGCCGCGTCAGCCCGGCCGGAGACGGCGAAGGGTCGTTGCTCGGGACCTTGCGGCAATCGGGCGTGAGCATCCTGCCGAACACGGCCGGCTGCCACACCGCCAGCGAGGCCATGCTCGTGGCCCGGCTGGGACGCGAGGCGCTCGGCACCGACTGGGTCAAGCTGGAGGTCGTGGCCGATGACCGCACCCTGCTGCCCGACCCGACGGAACTGCTCGATGCGGCCCGGATGCTGGTCGCCGACGGGTTCGTGGTGCTCCCGTACACCAACGACGACCCGGTCCTGGCCCGTCAGCTCGAGCGGGCGGGCTGCGCGGCCATCATGCCGCTCGGCGCCCCGATCGGATCCGGGCTCGGCATCCGCAACCCGCACAACATCGCGATGATCGTCGACGAGGCCAGCGTGCCCGTCGTCCTCGACGCCGGGATCGGCACGGCCAGCGACGCGGCCTTCGCGCTGGAGCTGGGGTGCGACGCCGTGCTCATCGCCTCGGCCATCACCCGCGCCGCCGACCCCGAGCGGATGGCCACCGCGATGCGGCTGGCCGTATCGGCCGGGTACGCGGCCCGCACCGCCGGGCGCATCCCCCGCCGGTGGCATGCCCGCGCCTCGAGCCCCGTCGACGGACGCCCGGAGCTTCCGGAATGAGCAGTGTCACCTCGGGGGGAACGATCCCCCCCAGACCCCCCCTGCTCCCGGGGGGAAACCTTCCCCCCCAGGCCCCCTCAGCGCCCTCGGCGGAGAGGGGGATCCCGCGCGTCCTGACCATCGCCTCGTCGGATTCGGGCGGCGGGGCCGGCATCCAGGCGGACCTCAAGGCGTTCGCCCGCTGCGGCGCGCACGGCATGTCCGCCATCGTCGCGCTGACCGCGCAGAACACCGCGGGCGTGACCGCCATCCATGAGCTCCCGCCCGCGTTCGTCCGGGCGCAGATCGACGCCGTCCTGGACGACATCGGCGCGGACGCGGCCAAGACCGGCATGCTGTTCTCTAAGCCGCTGATCGAGGCGGTCGCCGACGCGCTGGCGCCCCGGGACCTGCCGCTGGTGGTGGACCCGGTCATGGTGGCCAGTTCCGGCAGCCGGCTGCTGCTGCCCGACGCGGTCGGCACCCTGGTCGCGCGGCTCTTCCCGCTGGCCACCGTGGTGACCCCCAACCTGCCCGAAGCCCAGGCGCTTACCGAGATCGCCACCGAGGACCGGGCCAAGCTCGCCGAAGCCCTGGTCGAGATGGGCGCCCGCGCTGCCCTGGTCACCGGAGGCCACGGCGAACAGCCGGTTGACCACCTGTTCGACGGCTCCCGGCACCTGGCCATCCCGGTGACGCGCTGCCGCATCGCCGCCACCCACGGCGCCGGCTGCACCCATTCCGCGGCGCTCGCCGCCGGCCTGGCCGCCGGGCTGTCCCTGCCCGACGCCGCCCAGCAGGCCGCGGCAGTCGCCGGCGACGCCGTGGCCCACGGCCTGTCCGGGCTGGGCCAGGGCGAAGGCCCGGTCCACGCCCTGCACGGCCTCCCGCCCCTGTCCTGAACCAGGTTCCCGCCTGGGCGGCGGTTCTCTCGTACCGCAGCAACTGTCAATCCGCCCTCCGCAGCGGCTCGCGACCGGCACGATGGACCACGGGTGCGACTCATCTGGAGTGGGGCTTGCCCGCCGAGGGCCGCAGGGCGGCGGCGGTCCATCATGATCACGCCAGAAATGGGTCGAATCAATGATGATGGCCAGTTTGGGCGATACGCCTCAAACTGGCCACGATCATGAGAATGGCGCGATCCCCGGTCGATGGAGTGGCGACTGGGATGCGAGTAAACGAATGAGGTTCGCGTTTCCCCCGGGAGTGACCGACGGGCGCCCAGGGTACAGGCCCGCGCCCATCTCGCTGAGCCGGTGCCCATCTCGCTGATCGGGGGACCTTCCGGCCCTGCTAATGGTGGGCGGCCCACGGGCGCCGAGCTGCTCGGAAGGAGTCTTCCGACCGACTTGTCAAAACAACTCTTTCGAGGGTATTCTTTCGAAACATGACTTCCGAACAAGTTCCGCCGGCGCCGGTCGAAGACACCGAAGACGCCGCGGACACCGAAGACGCCGTGGACACCCAGGGTGCCGAAGACGCCCGGGGCGAGCGCGGGCGGCTTGAGCTGACCGACCCGAAGGCCATCAGGGCGCTGGCTCATCCGGTGCGCTGGGCGTTGCTGGATGCTCTCGGCCAGGCCGGGACCCTCACCGCGACCCAGGCCAGCGAGATGCTGGGGGAGTCGCCGGCGAACTGCGCCTTCCACCTGCGGACGCTGGCGAAGTACGGCTTCGTGGAGGAGGCGGGCGGCGGCCGGGGGCGGGAACGCCCGTGGCGCCAGACCTACAACGCCATGAGCTGGCGGGCGCGGTCAGACGAGACCCAGGCCGCCACGGAAGCGCTCGACCAGGTGTGGCTGGACGCGACGCTGGCCCGGGCCCGGCGCAGCCTGACCGCGATCGCCCGCTGGCCCAAGGTCTTCGAGGACACGCTGGGCGCCTCGACGAGCAGGTTGTACCTGACGCCGGGCGAGGCCGATGAGGTGTTCTCCGAGCTCCGGCAGACCTATGACCGGCTCGTCGGACTGCAGCACCGCTTCGCCGACCGCAAGGACCCGCGTCGCCGTCCCGCGGACGCCGTGCCGATCGAATTCGCCCTTCTCGGGTACCCGGTCCTGGACCTCCCGCCGCTGCCCGAGCCCGACGAGGAGGACGCCGTGGAAGTGGACGGCGAGGCGACCCAGGACCACTGACGGCCGACTCGGACCCATCCGCACGAGCCGGCTCCAGTACCGCTAGCCCGTACCCTGCCAGCGGATATGTCCCCGATCAGAACCTCATCCCAGACTCGAGATATATCTTGACAAGACGTTACTTAAGATATATCGTATTGATCAGAAGCAGAAAATCTCAAGTCTCGTAATACGAGGAGCCGCCATCATGCACCCGCAGATCGCAAAGACCCTGGCCGACCAGCGCCACGAGGAGCTCCTGCACGCGGCGGACCACCACAGCCAAGAACCCACCGCTTCCGCGAGGCCGAGCTGGCTGAGCCGCCGCCTGCCGCACTGGCACGTGAGCTGGTCGCGTACCGTCCTGTCGCCCGCCGGAATTCCCGGCACCGCCGGCACCAGCCGCCGGCCCCGCAGCGACAAGCGCGGATCGTCCCTGGTGATCATCATCTCGGCCCACCGCTCGGCCTGAACCGCCCCAGCGCTGATCCAATCGCCTGGTCCTCAGGGTCGGCGCTCCGCCCGGCCGGTCAACCGCCATGGTTCAGCCGACAAGACCAGGCGCCGGACCGGATCGGTCCCCACACCTCAACGGCCAGCCTGCCCCGAGACCACGGCACAGCGCCCCAGGGCCATGAGCCCCGCCCGCGGATCAGGTGCACCGGACGGGGGGCCCAGCCTGAACTACACGGCGACCTTCGGCCCCGGTCAGAGCCTCCGCATGGCGGGGCCGCGGCCAGTCGGTGATGATGGGCAGCATGGGAACTTCGGCAGAGGGCGGTGTCGCGCCGCTCGCGGCGGGGCACGCACTGTACCTGCCTGAGCCGACGGGCCCAGGCCCGGTCGGTACCACGTCCCTGTACCTGAAAGACGTCTCCCGTCCCGATCCCTGGGCCGCGGGGCTGAACGCACGAGAGCTGATGGTTCTCACTGTGGTACCCGGCGGCGCAGCCGGCCGGGCCGCGAGCCCGGTACATGACGCCCGCTGAGTCGGAACTCCAGCTCACCAGCAGGGACATCACCGGCGTCCCGCCGGACGCGCTGAGCACGGTCCGGACCAACGCAGTCAGCGACGCCACGCCGGCCGGGCCCTAGCGCGGCCTCCCGCTCGTCGTGCTCTCGCCTGGCTTCACCAATTCCCGCAGCGTGCTGACCGCGCTGGCCGAGGACCTGGCCAGCCACGGCTACGTCGTGGCCGGGATTGACCACACCTACGAGAGCTTCGGCACGGCCTTTCCTGATGGGCGGATCACCACCTGCCGCGCCCGTGAGACGCGGCGCAGCGGCCAAGGGTTCTGGGAGAAACTGGCCGCAGGCCGGGCCGTCGCTGCCGCCCGGGCCCGTGCCGTCGGAGTCTCCAGGCCGGGGCCGAGCTCGGCGTCGGCTTGCTCAGCCGCCGGCCGGTGCTGCGGACCCGGGTGGATCACCTGCCCGGTCGTGCTGTCGGAGTTGCTGGAGGGCGTCGATGGTGGCCTGGGTGGCCGGGCCGTGCGGTCCGGGCAGGCAGGCCGCGTGGATGTGCCGGACGCTGGCGCAGCCGACCAGCTCCCGGACGGCGATCTGGGCGGGGTTGATGATGACGTTGAGGTGGTAAGCGATGGTGATGCCCCGGCCGGCGGCGACCAGTGCCTGGGCTTCGATGGGCTCGTCGCCGTGCCCGGCAAGCAGCAGCGGCGGCGCGAGATGGCCCTGGGCGAGCAGGTGGTCGACGTGCCGCGCGGCCGATCCGTCGTGGGCGCGGATCCAGGTCTGGTCAGCGAGCTGGTGCAAGGAGATAGCGGCGTGGCCGGCGAGCGGGTGCACGGCAGGCAGCAGGACGCAGGCCGGGGGGCCGCCAGCCCTGGTCCGGCCGGACCGGCGCCTGCTGCTGCTCGGCGCCGTCGCGTTCTGCGGATTCCTCATCGACGGCGCCGCCAGTAACTGGGCCGCGGTCGACATGCACAGCCAGCACCACGCCAGCCCGCCCTGGCCGCAGCCACCTACACCGCCTTCACCATCGCGGTAGCCACCGTCCGGCTGCGCGGCGACCGGGCCCTGGCCCGGTACAGCAGGGCCCGGATCATGCAGGCCAGCGGGCTGACCGCCGTCACCGGGGCGCTCCTGGTAGTCTTCGCGCGTACCGCGCCCACGGCGCTGACCGGATGGGTCATAATCGGTGCCGGGCTGGCCCTGACCGCCCCCACCGTCCTGGGCGCCGCCACGCGCCGGGCCGGCCCCATCCCGCGGCACCGCCATCGCCGCGGTCACCACGATCGGTTACCTCGGCTCGTTCAGCGGGCCACCGCTAATCGGCGCGCTCGCCGCCGCCCTGACCCTGTCCGCGGCGCTGGGACTGATCGCGATCGCCGCGGGCGCGATAGTCCTGCTCGCACCGATCGCGCTCGCACGCAAGTCACAGGACTGAACCACGCCAGTCGGCACACTCATCACAGGCCGTCAGTACCACCACCGCGGCCTTCACACCACTATCGCCCGTGGCCGGTCTGTTGTGGGTCAAGGGCCGGCTCCTCCTCAGCGACCAGGCTGACCGGGACAAGCTCGGCCGCTGCCGCGGCCGCCCCATCCCGGCCGCGGCGCAGCCCGCTCAGCGCGACCAGCATGCCGAGCGCCGCGACGCCGGTGATCAAGCCGAGCGCTGGGCGGTAGGCGGCCAGTGTCGCCGGGGCGGACACGAGCCGGCCCGCGCCGCCTGCGTCCACCACCGCCGTGACGATGGCCAGCACTACCGCCCCGCCGACCTGGAACGAGGTCTGGAACAGGCTGGCGGCCAGGCCCTGCTCAGCGTCCGGGACGCCGGCCGTGGCCGCCACGGTGAGCGAGGAGAAACCCAGCCCGAACGCCAGCCCGATCAGCAGCGTGGCCGGCAGCAGCACCGCCGGGTAATCCGGCCGGACGCCGGCCCGCAGGAACACCGCGTAGGCGATGACCAGGCAGCTGAAGGCGAGCCCGGTCAGCGGGGCCGGGCCGAACCGGCCCAGCAGCGACCCCATCCGGATGGACAGGACGACCACCATCACGCCCGCCGGGAGGAAGGCCAGCGCGGTCGACATGGCCGACCAGCCGGACAGCGTCTGCAGGTACTGCGTCACCAGGAACTGGAATGAGATATATGTGCCGAACAGCGTCACGGCCCCGATGTTCGCGCGCCGCAGCCCAGCCGAAGCGAAGATGCCGGCCGGCACCAGCGGATCGCTGCTGCGCCGCTCGATCGCCACGAACACCGCGAACAGCACGGCGACCGCGGCGAACGAGCCCACCGTCCTGGCCGATCCCCAGCCCGCCTGCTGGGCCGATACCACCGTGTAAACCAGCAGCAGCATCGCGGCGGTAATCGCGAGGGCGCCGGGTACGTCGAACCTGCGCCCGGCGCGGCTCGAGCGTTCGCCGCCGCGGGGGATGAGCCAGAGGGCGGCGGCCAGCACCACGGCCGCGGCCGGCGCGGGTACCAGCAGCGTCCACCGCCAGCTGATCTCGGTGAGAACGCCGGACAGGACCAGCCCCAGCGAGAAACCGCTGGCCCCGAAGACGGTGTAGACGCTGAACGCCCGGTTCCGCATCGGGCCCTCGGGGAAGGTGGTGGTGAGCAGCGACATGCTGGCCGGGGCGGTGAACGCGGCCGCCACGCCCTTGACGAACCGCGCGGCGATCAGCAGGCCCGGGCTGCTCACCAGGGCGCCGAGCACGGAGACCAGGGCGAACACGCCCAGGGCCACGATGAAGACCCGCCGGCGGCCCAGCAGGTCGGCGGCCCGCCCGCCGAGCAGCAGCAGTCCGCCGTAACCGAGCACGTAACCGCTGACGATCCATTGCAGTGACGACGTGCTCAGCCCGAGGGCGGTCCGGATCGAGGGGAGCGCGACGCCGACCATCGACACATCGAGGGCATCAAGGCACAGCGCGCCGCCGAGCACGAACAGGATTCCCCACAGCTGCGGCGTCCAGCGGGCCTCGGGTTGGAGTGCACTGGACGAAGTCATGGCCGAAACTATATGTATGTACAAGCACTAGATGCAAGCACAATTAATGTACTTGCAAGAATCGGATCCGGACGCTATGCTTCGCCCGTGAGCGCGCCTCAGGACAGCGTGGTGACCGCCTGGCGGGAGATGGCAGCCTGTCACGCCGAGGCCTGTGCGGCGCTGGAGCGGGAGCTAGGGGAGCGCCACGGGCTGGGCGTGAGCGACTTCGAGGTGCTCGAGCGGCTCGCCGAGAGCGAGGGGCGCAAGTTCCGGGCCCAGGACCTAGCCGAGGCCGTGCACCTGAGCCAGAGCGCGCTGTCCCGCCTGGTCGACCGGCTGGCCCGGCACGGCCTGGTCGAGCGGTCCAGCTGCGAGGGAGACCGGCGGGGCATCTACGTGGTGCTGACCGAGGCAGGCGAGCAGCGTCACGCCGAGGCGGTGCCCACCCATCGGGGCGTGCTCGCGCGTACGCTGCCCGCCGTGATGCTAGCTCCGTCGGCCGCGGCGAATAGCAACCCTGCGGGGATCGTGCTATACAACCGATCGCAGCGATAGTGTTAGTGCGGTCGAACTGGGATGACGTGCGGCCGAGACCCCGCGCGTCTGGTGGGGGAGAGTGAAGCGGGATGGGGAGTCATGCCTGACCGGCCGGCCACCCTGCGGGACGTGGCCAACGCAGCCCGCGTCCATCCCGCGACCGCCTCGCGCGCGCTCAATCCGGAGACCCGGATCCTGGTCAGCGAGGACACCGCCCGCCGGGTCACGGCCGCCGCGGCCAAGCTGGGCTACCGGCCTAACCCGGTCGCCCGCAGCCTGCGGACCCGTCGCTCGCACACGATCGGAGTGCTGATCCCCGACCTGAACAACCCGCTGTTCCCGCCGATCGTACGCGGCCTCGAAGACAAGCTGGCCGCCGCCGGTTACGTGGCGCTGCTCGGCAATACCGACGCCGACGCCAGCCGGGAGCGGCTGCTGTTCGAGCAGATGCGGGCGCGCCACGTGGACGGCTTCGTCCTAGCCAGCGCCACCTTGCACGACCAGCTGCTGGCCGAGGCCGCAGCAGCCGATGTGCCCGTGGTGCTGATGAACCGGCTCTCGCAGGACTACAGCTTCCCCTCGGTCTCGGTCGACAACGAGCAGGGCGCCCGGATGGCCGTCGCCCATCTGGCCAAGCTCGGCCACGCCCGGATCGCGCACATCGCCGGGCCGCAGGAGGCATCCACCGGCGTCAGCCGGCTACGCGGATTCCGCGACGGCATGGCGTCCGGACGGCTTGAGGTCAGCGAGGACATGATCGGGTACGCGAGCCGGTACACGGTCGAGGAAGGCCTCCGGTGCGGACGCGAGCTGCTGGCCCGCGCGGGCCGTTTCACCGCGGTGGCCGCCGCCAACGACATGCTGGCCGTCGGCTGCTACGCGGCGCTGGACAAGGCCGGCCTGCAGTGCCCGGACGACATCTCGGTCATCGGCTTCAACGACATGCCGTTCATCGACAGGCTCAGGCCGCCCCTGACCACTGTCCGCTTCCCGCACTACCAGCTGGGCACCGAGGCGGCGCAGCTGCTGCTCGAGCGCATCGGCGAGCGCGAGGTGCCGGTGAAGATCCTCTATCTGGCGCCCGAGCTCGTGGTCCGGGGGTCGACCGGGGAGCCCTCGGCCGCGCTGACCCAGCAGGCGGAAGCGGCCGGGGGCGGCGTCACGCCCGTGCCGCTGCGCCGGGCTCCGGCGCGCCGGAGCCGCCGGGTGCCCCCGAGCTGACCCGGCTATCCATCCGGCCCAGGCCAGCCGCAATCGATTGTTAATCGCAGCTGAGGTATCTATGATGCTAGTGCGATACTAGGGAATAGATTCGCCTGTGTGATCTCAGGTAACACAGGGTCGAATGTTGCAGGATGCTTGGGGCAGGGCCCGACCGGCTCCCGGAAATCAGCACCCGAGGTGCCCTTTTTCCTGGGAAAACCATTTGGTACGGCTTTGGTAACAGGTTGGACATCCGCCATTGACAAACGACACGGCGCCAGGCCAGTGTCGTGTGCAAACGATTGTGACCAGGGCGGGAGGGTCTGGCGGCATGGTCGGACAGGAGAATGCGCGTCGGCTCGGCTGGCTGGGCACCGGGCGCATGGGCATCGAGATGGCCCGTCGCCTGCTGGCGGCCGGCTGCGATCTCGCCGTCTACAACCGCTCCGCAGCCAAAGCGGATCCGCTGGTCAGGCTCGGGGCTAAGCCGGCCGGATCTGCTGCCGAGCTGGCCGTCAGGGACATCGTCTTTGTCACCGTCGGCACTTCCGATGACCTGACCGCCGCGGTGCTCGGCCCGCACGGGCTGATGTCGGGAGGCGACGGAGCCGCGCCTGCTGTACTCATCGACTGCTCCACCGTCTCGGCCGAGGTCTCCGCGCGCGTGCGGGCGGAGATCGCCGAGCGGGGGACCGCGTTTCTCGCCGCACCCGTCATGGGCAACCCCAAGGTGGTGCGGGCCGGGAAGATGACGGCCGCCGTCTCCGGACCCCGGGAGGCGTTCGCGATCGCCGAGCCCTACCTGAGTATGCTCGGCCACGGCGTGACCTATGTCGGCGAGGGCGAGGCGGCCCGCACGGTGAAGCTTTGCCACAATCTGTTCCTCGGCGTGGTCGCGCAGTCGCTGGCCGAGATAACCGTGCTCGCGCAAAAGAGCGGCATCAGCAGGCAGGCGTTCCTGGCCTGCCTCAACAAGAGCGTGATGGGTTCGCTATTCACCGGCTACAAGACACCCGCCTACGTGAACCTGGACTTCGAGGCCACGTTCACGGCTACCCTGCTGCGGAAAGATTTCGATCTCGGCCTGGCTGCAGCGCGGGAGCACGAGGTGCCTATGCCGGTGGCTGCGACTGTCCATCAGCTCATCCAGGGCCTGGTAGGACGCGGCTACGGCGACGCCGACTTCGCCGCGCTCCTGCAGCAGCAGGCCGACTCAGCGGGCCTGACCCTCGTCAGTGAGCATGCCGACGTTCCGGACGGGCTCGAAACCGATGAAACCGAGCCAACGGGTCACTAACAAATGACCGGAACATCGAGAAGGAGGAACCAGGCGTGAGACCTCACCCTCCCTGGCGCTCCAGACGTGCCCTCGTGCTGGGAACGGCAGTGCTGTCGGTCGGAGCACTGGCGGCTTGCAGCAGCAGTGGTTCGAGCAGCACCAGCACCACTCCGAGCACCAGCGCAAGCTCCAGGCCGAGTTCAAGCACCCCGATTACCATCGGGGCGTCGCTCTCGCTGACCGGAGACTTCTCCACGGACGGCATCAACTACCAGCACGGCTACGAGCTGTGGGCCAGTTACGTGAACGCTCACGGCGGGCTGCTGGGCCGTCAGGTCGTGCTGAAGATCCTCAACGACAACAGCTCGCCGACCCAGGTGGTCACCAACTACCAGACCCTGTTCTCCTCCGACCATGTCGACCTGGCCTTCGGGCCGTTCTCGTCGCTGCTGACCACGCCCGCCTCGTCCGTCGCGGCCCGGTACAACTACGCGTTCGTCGAAGGCGCGGGCGGCGCGCCGGCCGTCTTCAACAGCCCGGCCAACGTGGCCGACCACAACGTGTTCGACGTGAGCCTGCCGATCAAGGACGAGATGGTCCCGTTCGTCAACTACATCGCGGGGCTGCCGCCCAGCCAGCGGCCGAAGACCGCCGCCTACCCGATGGCCGACGACCCGTTCGCCACCCCGCCGGTCCAGCTCGCGCAGTCGATGCTGCAGCAGCTCGGGGTGAAGACCGTGTACTCCAAGATCTTCCCTGAGGAGGCAGCGGACTACAAGGCGCCGGCCGACCAGGTGGCCGCCTCCGGCGCGCAGATCGTGGTGCTGGGATCCACCGACGTGCCGACCGTATCGGCCTTCATGTCGGCGTTCGAGCAGCAGCACTACACGCCGAAGCTGTTCATCGCGGCGGCCGGTCCGGACCAGGGTTCGGCCTTCACGTCCGCGGTGGGTAAGGGCAACGCGGTCGGGATGATGGTGCCCAATGGCTGGTACCCGGGCTACCCCAATGCGGCGAGCCAGGCCATGGTGCAGGCGTACGTGGCCAAGTACGGCGGCAACGCGTCGGGCGTAAGCGCTGACGTCGCGGAGGCCTACTCCGTGGGCGAGGTCATGGCGCAGGCGGTTACCGCGACCGGCGGCACTGATAACGCCAAGATCATCGCCTATCTGCACAGCGGCGTCACGCTCACCAGCGTGCAGGGCCCGGTGAAGTTTGACTCGCTGGGTGAGAACGGAGCGGCCGCGGCGTTCGTCTCCCAGTGGCAGAACGGCGGCAACGCGTTCAACCAGGTCCTTCCGGTCGGGCAGGCTGGATCGGTGGCGATCATCGCGACCAAGCCGGCCTGGTCCAGCTGACGATAGGAAGAATGGGTGGCGCGGGAGATCTATCAGGCCATCACCGACGGGATCCTCGTCGGCGGTGTCTATGCCCTGATGGCGGTGGGCCTGACGCTGATCTTCGGCGTGCTCGACATCATCAACATCGCCCAGGGCGTCATGGTGATCCTGGGCGCCTACCTGAGTTACGAACTGGCGGCACGGCTGCACATCGACCTGTTCGTCGGGTTGCTGGTCACCGTGCCCGCCATGTTCGTGATCGGCGTGGTCATCCAGTGGGCGTTCATCCGGCCCTTGCGCGGCCGCGAGCGGGTGTCGATGACGCTGCTGGTCAGCTACGCGGTCGCGCTGATCATCGAGGGGATCCTGTACGAGAGCTTCGGGGCCAACACCCGGGTGCTGACCGCCTGGTACGTGACCTCGAGCGTGCACGTCTTCGGGTTCTACCTGCCGTACATCTACCTGTTCGGCTTCGCCCTCGCGGTGGTGCTCGTGGTGGCGCTGTACACGCTGCTGTACCGGACCAGGTTCGGCCGCAGCGTGCGCGCCACCATGCAGGACGAGACGGCGGCGCGGCTGATCGGCATCGATACCAACCGCGTCGCCGCCCTCACCTTCGGCATCGGCGTCGCGGTGACCGCCGCCGGGGGCATGGTGTACGGCGCGACCAGCGGCGGCTTCAACCCCAACAGCGGCTACGACCTGATCTCGCGGCTGCTCGCGATCATCATCCTGGGCGGCCTGGGCAGCATCGGCGGGGCGCTGGCCGCCTCCGTCTTCATGCTCACCCTCGAGGCTCTGGTGGACATCTGGCAGCCGCAGTGGGCCATCGTGGTGTTCTACGCCGCGCTCGTGCTGGTCCTGCTGATCCGTCCCTCCGGTTTCTTCGGCGCCGCGAGGGGGCGTACGGCTTGAACCGGCTCGCAGCCGCCGGGCTGGTCGCGGTGCTCGCCGTCGCGGTGGCCTTTCCCTTCCTGTTCCCCAGCCCGGTGGCCACGAACTACGGGGTGTACGCGCTGATCTTCGTCGCGGTCGCGTCCGCCTGGAACGTCTTCTCCGGCTTCTCCGGCTACATCTCGCTGGGCCACGCCGTGTTCTTCGGCAGCGGCGCCTACGCCCTCGGCATCGCGGCCCGGGACTGGCACGTCGGCGGAGTGGGCGTGTTCGCCCTGCTGCCGCTGGCCGCGGCGGTCGGGGCGCTGATCGCCGTGCCGTTCGGGCTGATCGCCCTGCGGGTCAGGCGGCACACCTTCATCGTGATCACGATCGCGGTGTTCTTCATCTTCCAGCTGATGGCCTACAACTTCTCCTTCACCGGCGGCTCCTCCGGCCTGGACGCGCCGTTCCTGCCCTGGCAGGCCGCGACGTACAACAACCCCTTCTACTACATCGCGCTGGCCTGCGCGGTCGGCATGACCGCGCTGGCCTGGCTGATCAGGCGGTCCCGGTTCGGCCTGCAGCTGCGGGCCATCAGGGATGACGAGGACCGGGCGCGCGGACTCGGCGTGCACGCGATGCGGCTGAAGCTGACCGCGTTCGTCGTGTCCGGCGCCGTGACCGCGCTGGTCGGCGGGGTCTGGTTCCTCTACCTCACCCAGGTCCAGCCGCCGTCTGGCTTCGATCCGCTGTTCGACCTGTCCGTGGTGCTGATGGCGTTCCTGGGCGGCCTCGGCACCGTCACCGGGCCGGTCCTGGGCGCGCTGATCATCGAGCCGGGCCAGCTCTACCTGACCGTCAGGTTCACCAACGGCTACGTGAGCGAGATCCTGCTCGGCGCGCTGTTCCTGGTGGCCGTGCTGTTCGTGCCGCGTGGCATCATCCCGACCGGCGGCGAGTGGATCCGCCGCCTGGCCACCCGGGGCAAGCCGGCCGTGCAGGCCGGCGACGCGGGGCCGTCCGCGCCGCAGGCGCCTGACCCGGCTCCGGCGCAGGAGGCCAGCACATGAGCGTGCTGCTGCGGACCGACGGCGTGCGCAAGTCCTTCGGCGGCGTCCGCGCCCTGGACACCTGCACGGTGGAGGTCGACGAGGGCAGCGTAGCGGGCCTGATCGGACCGAACGGATCAGGCAAGACCACGCTGTTCAACGTCATCACCGGGTACGCCAAGGCCGACGCCGGAGAGGTATACCTGGCCGGCCGCAGGATCACCAACAGCCCGCCGGACAAGGTGTTCGCGCTCGGCATCGGGCGGACCTTCCAGCTGACCAGGATCTTTCCCAGCCTCACGGTGCTGGAGAACATGCTGGTCGCATCCAGGCACTCGCGGGCCTCCGCCCGTAAGCACGCGATGGAGCAGCTCGAGTTCGTCGGCATCGCCGGGCATCACGCCGCGCTGGCCGGAACGCTGTCCTACGGCCAGCGCAAGCTCCTGGAGATGGCCTACGTGCTGGTCGCGGACCCGGCCATCATCCTGCTCGACGAGCCGGCCGGCGGCGTCAACCTGTCGCTGGTGAACCAGATCGCCGCCCGCATCCGCGAGCTGAACGCGGCGGGCAAGTCCTTCCTCATCGTCGAGCACAACATGGAATTCGTGATGGGGCTCTGCGATCAGGTCACCGTGCTCGATTCGGGCACCGTGGTAGCCGCCGGGCCCCCCGACATCGTCCGGACCGACCGCCGGGTGCTCGACGCCTACCTCGGCGAGGACCTGGCCGAGGATGAGGACGCGGGGGAGGGCGAGTGACCGAGCCTGCCGAGGGCCAGGCGCCGGCCCCGGGACCGGCGCAGGGACACGGAACGAGCACCACGGCCCGTTCCGTGCTGGAAATTGACGGGGTAGTAGCGGGCTACGGCGGCGGGGACGTGCTGCGCGGGGTGTCTCTCGAGGTGGCCGAGGGCGGCATCACCTGCGTGGTCGGGCCGAACGGCGCGGGCAAGTCGACCCTGATGGCGGCCATCAGCGGGCTGCTGCGGCCGCGGCTGGGCTCGCTCGTGCTGGACGGGCAGGACCTCGTCGGCCGGTCACCACGGCAGATCCTGCGGCTGGGCGTGGTTCACGTGCCGCAGAACCACAGCCTGTTCCGGGACATGACGGTCCGGGAGAACGTCGAGCTCGGCGGCTACATCCTGACCGACCGCGCCCTGACGGCGCGCAGGCTCACGGCCGTCTTCGAGGTCTTCCCGCAGATCGCGGACTGGGCCGGCCAGAAGGCGGGCAGCCTGTCCGGCGGGCAGCAGCGGCTGGTCGAGTTCGCCCGGGCGCTGATGCTCGAGCCGAGGCTGCTGCTGCTCGACGAGCCGTCGATGGGGCTGGCGCCGAAGATCCTGCGGACCGTATTCGACGCGATCAGGCAGATGAACGCGGCGGGCACTACCATCCTGCTGGTCGAGCAGAACGCGCGGGCCGGCCTGCGGCTGTCCAGCCACGGCGTGGTGATGGAGAACGGCCGCGTGCGGCTGTCCGGCACCGGGCGCGAGGTGCTCCAGAACCCGGAGATCGGGGCGCTCTACCTCGGCGGCGTGGTCAGCCCGGGCTAACGATTATCGGCCCTCGCCGTAATCATCGCGGCCCTGTTCAACCCGCTGCGCCGCCGGGTGCAGGCGCCCGGGGAGCGGGACAGCCCCAGGTCCTGAAGCCGGGGTTACTTCTTGCGGGCCAGCGTCAGCCCGTCGCCGATCGGGACCATGACCAGCTCGACGCGGTCGTCGGCGGCGGCGTGATCGTTGAAATCCCTGATCGCGATCACGAAGGGATTGTCATTGCCCGCGTCGATCACGCGGCCGTGCGAGAACGTGTTGTCGACCATGATCAGCCCGCCGGGGCGGACCCGCGGCACGACGTGCCGCCAGTAGCCGAGATAGCCGTCCTTGTCCGCGTCGATGAAGGCCACGTCGAACAGTTCCTCGTCAGGCAGCGAGCTCAGCGTGTCCAGGGCCGGGCCGAGCCGGAGCTCGATCCGGTCCGCCAGGCCCGCCTTCTCCCAGTACTTCCTGGCCACCGAGGTCCATTCCTCGCTGATGTCGCAGCACAGCAGGCTCCCCTCCGCGGTCAGGCCCCGGGCGATGCAGATCGAGGAGTAACCGGTGAAGGTGCCGATCTCGATCGCGGACCCGGCCCCGGTCAGCTGGGTGAGCAGCGTCATGAAGGTGCCCTGCTCGGGGGCGATCTGCAGGCCGGTCTCGTTCGGGAACAGCTCAGCGGTCTCGTTGGCCAGCTCCCGCAGGACGGCGTCCGGCGGGCTGCTGTGCGCGGTGAGGTACGCGTTCAGGTGAAGGCTGATCTGTTCGGAGCGCTGTGCCATGGGCTAACGGTATAGGTATCCGCCACCTGTCCGCGAGATGGCCGTGATTGATATCTAGTTTTCCGCCTAGAGAAGTAGGCTGAGCTCGGCCTAGCGCGGCCGGGGGCTTGTCGGCGGCGGGAACCTCAGTGTGCAGGTATAAATGCTTCCGGTGCGAGCTAATGGTCAATGCAATGGTCATTCGCACTGCCTGGCAATGACTATTTGCTGGCCACCCTGCATGTGCATCTGTTGTGTGCGTTAACATTTGCACCGGACTCATAGCGGAAAGATCAACTGGCAGCAGCCGGTCATGATCAGGCAAACACATGACATATCGCGCGACGAAGATATGCGGAAATAACTAGATCTATACGGCTTTGCCGGGCGTAGTTGCGGTGGTTTGGGGCAGAGACTGACTGGAGTCACCTCGGGATTTGTACGGAGAGTATTCGGTCAGTTACCCATTTACGGGGAACTGAGACGAATACTCCCAATGGGGTAGCGCGATGCACGCCGTTGCGGCCACTATTGCTCAGGCGGCCGTTGTGTCCCGTATTCCTGTGCCGGGCGGGCCGTCATCCTATTGAACGGGGGATGGCCCTCCCGTGGGCCACGGGAGGGCCATAGGAGTGCCAGACGCAGCCAGGGAGGAATGGCCGATCATGACCGCGGAGGCCTTTGCCCTGTCCGCCGCCTGCGACGCCGATCCCCGCTGCCGTCACGGAGCGTGCTTCCAGGTCCAGCTGGAGGCCTCGGCGCCGCAGCAGGCCCACCGCCAGGCCCTGGCCTGCGCCTATCATGTGGCCGACGTCATTGAGGCGCTGCGCGTATGGGCGCGCGAGCATGACCTGGCGGGCGGGCAGCTGACCGTACTCGCCATCGAGCCCGCCGCGGGCGGGCGCCAGGCCGGCGGTGTCGGCGGGCGCAACACGGCCGCGCTGCGCGAGTTCGCCTTCACCACGCTCCCGCTCCGGGTGATCCCGTCCGAGGCCACCGAGGCGAGCCGCTAGCCGAAGCCGGACACGAAGCGGCGCTGCCACGGCGTCTCGACGGCCCGCGCGGCGTAGTGCTCCCTGACGTAGGCGACCGCCTGGTGGCCGGGGATCCCGTCCAGGACGGCGAGGCAGGCCAAGGCGGTGCCGGTCCGCCCGTGCCCGCCCGCGCAGGCGATTTCGACGCGCTCGGTCTCGGCGCGCGTCCAGGCCTCGCGCAGCGCATCCCCCGCGGCCGCGCGGTCCGACGGCAGCCCGAAGTCAGGCCACGCCAGCCAGCGGCTCTCCCACGGCACCGGCGGCGGCTGGCGGCCCAGGAGGTACAGCCCGAAGGCGGGCACCGGGCCGGCCGGCAGGGGCTTGAGCAGGGCCCGCCCGCGCACGAGCCGGCCCGAGGGCAGGTGCAGCACACCCGCCGCCGCTGCCTCCCAGGTCGCGGCCACAGCCCGAGCGTAGCCTTCTGGCCGGCGAGGTCGTAAGGCGCGGGACTGAACCCGGCTCAGTCCAGGCGGGCGGCCCGGTGCCGCAGCGCGCGGGCGAAGTCGGCCGCGAACGAGGCGGCATCGGCCGCCTCCAGGCTGGCGAACGAGATCCTGACGCCCGGCGGCGCGGCGATGCGGAACCGCTGCCCGGGGGCCACCGCCCAGCCCGCCGAGATCAGCGAGGACGCGACGCCGTCCTCGTCGGAGACCCGGACCCAGCTGGTGAATCCGGACCGGCCGCTCGCGGTGATCCCGTGGTCCCGCAGGGCTGACCGCAGCGCGTGGCCCCGGCGGGCGTACACCTCGGCCGCGGTCCGCAGCGCGCCGGCGACGGCCGGGTCGGCCCACAGGTCCGCGACCAGTTCCTGAAGCTGGTAGCTCACCCACCCGGTGGCCAGCGCCTGACGGCCCGCCACCCGCGCGATGGTGGCCTCGTCCCCGGCCATGACCGCGAGCCGCAGGTCCGGGCCGAGTGACTTGGAGACCGAGCGGATGGTGACCCAGCGCTCGCGACCTCCGGCGCCGACCGCCGAGACCGCGGGTACCCCGGCGACCGGCCCGGCGTGGTCGTCCTCGATAACCCCGAGGGCCGGGTGACGCCGCAGTACGGTGCCGATCGCGGCTGCGCGGTCTTGGTTCCAGGCGGCGCCGGTGGCGGCCTGAGCTCGCGGGGTCACGATCAGCGCGCCCGCGCCCAGGGCCAGCGCGGACGCCAGCTCGGCGGGCCTGATGCCCAGCTCGTCGACCGGGACCGGCACCGCTGTGTAGCCCATGGCCGCCACCAGATCGAAGGTCACGGCATGACCGGGATCCTCCACGATGACCCGGTCCGATGGCATGAGCCAGGTGGCCAGGACGCGCTCGATGCCGTCCAGGGCGCCGCCGGTGACCATGAGGCTGGTCGCGTCGATGCCGTCGGCGGCGAGCCGGCCCGCGGCTAGCTCACGCAGCCGCGGCAGCACCGGGACCTGTCGGTACATCCGCGTGGGCCGGGCCGCCGGGCGGGCCGGCAGCGGCGGCAGGAGGTCCGGGTCGGGTCCGCCGGTGATGAGGTCACGGGTACCCGCCGGAGTGCTCAGATAGGCTCGGCTGCTGACCGGGGGAGCGCCGCGCACCCGGGTGCCGGCCCGGCCCGCGCCGGCGGTGATGCCCCGGCGGCGCAGGTCGCTGTAGGCGGCGGCGACCGTGGTCGGGCTGACGCTGAGCTCGCCGGCCAGCTCGCGGACCGGGGGGAGCCGGTCGCCCGGGCTCAGCTGCCCGCTGCGGACGCCGGCCTCCACGCTGGCCGATATCTCCTTGGCACTGCCGCCCTCCGGGCGATATCGTACCAGTATGTTCATACTTTGTACTGTAACATTTTCCGGCCGACTCGGTGACGGGCCGGACGGTTCCGGGGAACGGGTGTGACCGGGGCCTTCTCGGCCGAGGCCAGGCTGATCCACGCCGGCACCGACCGCAGCGGGGGCGCCCCGGTCACGCCGCCCCTCGTCCCGGCCAGCATCTACGTGTCGCAGGGTCCGCCACGCCAGGAACGGTCGTACGGCCGTCAGGGCAACCCGGGCTGGGAAGCGCTGGAGGAGGCGCTCGGCGTCCTGGAGGACGCCGGCGCGGTGGCCTTCGCATCCGGCCAGGCCGCCTCGATGGCGCTCATGCTGACCCTGGCCGAGAGCCGGGAGCGGATCGTGCTGCCCGCCGACGGCTACTACGGGGCCCGGGTACTCGCGGACAAGCTGCGGCCGCACGGGGCCGTCCCGGTTCATGTCGACCAGCAGGACCTGACCGCGACCGAACGCGAGCTGAAGGCCGCGCCGTCGGTGCTGTGGGCCGAGACGCCGACCAACCCGCTGCTGCGGGTGGCTGACCTGGCCGGGCTGGCCGAGGCCGCGGCCGCGGCGCAGGCGCCCATGGTGGTGGACAACACCACCGCCACCGGCCTGCTCCAGCGGCCGCTGGACTGGGGCGCCATCGCGTCGCTGTATTCGCTGACCAAGTCGGTATCCGGGCATTCCGACGTGATCGCGGGGGCGGTCGTCAGCCGGGACGCCTACCTGCTGGCCAGGCTGCGGGCCTGGCGGACCAGCGGCGGCGGCATCGTCGGCCCGTTCGAGGCCTGGCTGGCGCTGCGCGGGCTGAAGACGCTGCCGTTGCGGATCGCGCGCCAGTCGGAAAGCGCGCTGGCCATCGCCCGGCACCTGGCCGCCCATCCGCAGGTGCGGGCGGTCCACTACCCGGGCCTCGAGCCGTCCACGCTGGAGGCAGCGCAACGGCAGATGCCGGCGGGTTCGGCCCGCTGCTGTCGTTCGAGCTGGACTCGGGCCCGGCCGCGGACCGGGTGGTGGCAGGCTCCCAGCTGATCCTCCCGGCCACCAGCTTCGGCGGCGTGGAGTCGACCTGGGAGCGCCGCGCCCGGTGGGCGGGCGAGACCGCGCCGGACGGCCTGATCAGGCTGTCGGTAGGTGTGGAGCCCGCCGCCGACCTGATCACCGACATCGAACAGGCCCTGGCCGTGCCGGAGGTGCCGTGATGCGCAGGACCGCGGGGGCTTACGAGCTCGACGACGACCCGGGCCGGGTCGACGCGGAGGCCGCGGTGGCGTTCCTGACCACCCGGGCCTACTGGGGCCGGTGGCGCGGCGCCGAGGACATCAAGCGGCAGTTCGCCGCGGCCTGGCGCATCGTGGCCGCCTACGACCGGGCCGGCGCCATGGTTGGCGCCGCCCGCGCGTTCGCCGACGGCGGGTCCGCCTACCTGGCCGACGTATACGTGCTGCCCGAGCACCGCGGCGCCGGGCTGGGTCAGGCCATCGTGCACATGATGATCGAGGACGGCGCCGGCGCCGGATGGCGCTGGATGCTGCATACCTCTGACGCGCACGGGCTGTACCGGCGGTTCGGCTTCGCGCACCCCAACGGCCGCTACCTGGAGCGCCCGGCCCGGGCGGAAGCCCCGGCGCCGGAGCAGACCACCGTCGCCGGCCCGCTGATCGGCAAGACAGTCCACCTGGAGCCGCTGGGCTACCAGCACGTGCCCGGGCTGGTCACCGCGGCCTCCGGCGGCGGCGAGCTGTACCGCTGGTCACCGGTGCCGCAGGACGAGGCCCAGGTCCGCCAGTACGTCGAGACGGCGATCGCGGCCCGGGACGGCGCGGCGGCGGTGCCGTTCGCCGTGGTCCGCGCTGCGGACGGCAGGGTGATCGGCTCGACCCGGTTCTTCGACTTCGGCTACTGGGCCTGGCCCGCCGGACATGACCGCACCGGTCCCGACACCTGCGAGATCGGCTACACCTGGCTCGGGCCCGCGGCCATCAGGACCGGCGCGAACACCGAGATGAAGCGGCTGATGCTCGGTCACGCCTTCGAGGTCTGGCAGGTGCGCTCGGTGTGCCTGCACACCGACGCGCGTAACCGGCGGTCCAGGGATGCGATGACCCGGATCGGCGCCCGCTACGAGGGCGTCCTGCGCGCGCACCGGCTAGACGCGGACGGCCAACCGCGGGATTCGGCCCGCTTCAGCGTCACCGCCGCCGAATGGCCCGCGGTCAGGCAGCACCTGGAGACGCTCGCCGCCCGCTACGACCGGCGCTAGCCGGCGGCGTCGGCCAGGGTGAGGACGGCGGCTTCGGACTGGTGCCGGGCAGCCTGGGCATGCCACCAGGCCTGGCCTGACTCGGGCAGCAGGTAGATCGGGTCGTAGTAGGGGTACTCGCGGCTGAGGGTCAGTTCGTCGTCGGCCTCGATGGCGGTGTGGTAGTTCTTCGTCCAGTAGGAAATGCCGCGCTCGGCGTCGTACCTGGCCACCTGGTGCACCCAGCGCTTGCCCACGTAGGGCACGTCGCAGACGACGCGCGGGGTGGCGAACCCGGGCAGGTAGCCCATGATGTCGTGCTGCAGCGACTGGCCCTCGGCCAGCGACAGCCGCCAGTGCTCGCTGCCGGGGATCATGTCACACATGTAGAAGTAGTAGGGCATGATCGCCGCGCCGTCGAGCAGGGCGAAGCACAGGTCGAGCAGCGCCCCGGTGCTGTTGTTCACGCCGCGCAGCAGCACGCCCTGGTTCCGCACGTCCCGGACGCCGGCCTCGAACATGGCCGCGGCGGCCCGCGCCACCAGTGGCGTCACTGACTGGGCCGCGTTCACGTGGGTGTGGATGGCGATGCTCACGCCGCGTGAGCGGGCGGTGCCAGCCAGCCGGGCCATGCCCGCGCGGACCTCGTCGGACAGCCAGTGCTGCGGCAGTCCCATCAGCGCCTTGCTGGCCAGCCGGATGTCCCGGACCGAGTCGATCTCGAGCAGGGCGGACACGAACGCCTCCAGCCGCGGCCAGGGCAGGTTGGCCACGTCACCGCCGGAGACGACCACGTCGCGCACGCCGGGCGTGCGGCGCAGGTAGGACAGCATGGCGTCCAGGCGGTCTTCCCTGGCCAGCGCGAACTTGTGCTTGTCGGTCTGGGCCGTCGGGTTGCCGACCAGGTCCATCCGGGTGCAGTGGCCGCAGTACTGAGGGCAGGTCGGCAGCAGCTCGGCCAGGACCTTGGTCGGGTAGCGGTGGGTCAAGCCCTCGACCGCCCACATCTCGGCCTCGTGCAGCGAGTCCCGCTGGGCGTAGGGGTGGGAGGGCCAGTCGGTCCGCCGGTCGGTGAAGGCCGGGATCATGTACCGGCGTACCGGGTCGGCGTAGAACGCCTCGCTGAAGCCAGGCTGGTCCGGCGCCATCAGCGGGACCATGGTGTTGAGCATCTGCGGCGGGATCAGCATCGACATGGTGGCCCGCTCGCGCTGGTCGCGCTCGAGATCGGAGTAGAAGGACTCGGCGAGTCCCGGACCGGTGACCTGCCTTAGCTGCCTGGCGTTCTTGACGCAGTGCGCCCGCTGCCACTGCGCGGACTCCCAGTCGGCCTCGGATACCCCGGCCCAGCCCGGGAACCGGCGCCAGTCGGGTTCGGCCAGCTCATGATGCTTGTAAACGTAAGGCTGCGAGACCATGAACGAAGCCCTCCAATCCTTGGATGATACCGAAGGACCTCCGGCGCAAAACGTGTAAAACCGTAGATCTTCCGGAATGTCACCCGCGCCGGGTAACAGTCTGTATACACGCGCGCGCGAAGCCGCTGCACCGCGCCTGCCTTCCGCCCCCGGCCTGCCCGGCGGCGCCCAGGCTACAGTACGATCTCCGCACCAAGACGCAAGCCCCTGAAGAACTTATTGAATTAGACTACTACAGCAGTAAATTCTCCCGTCTCATTCTGACCCGTCCTTGTGTTACGGAACCGCCTGGGCACCCGCAGGCAGGCGACCGCAGCCCACAGCCAACCCCACAGCAGTCGGCCTACACCGCCCGGCTTGCGGGAAGGACCAGGACTATGACCACCTCGCTGCCGTCGTTTGCCTCCCTCGGCCTGCACCGTGTCCTGGATCCGCCCCGGGTCCTGCCGCAGGCCGCCTGGCGGCTGGATGCCAGTCCCGTGATCGCCCCGGACGAGGTCCTGGTCCGGGTGGACCGGCTGAACCTGGACGCCGCCTCCTACCGCCAGCTCCGTGAGACCTACGCGGGCGACCCGGACAAGATCAGGGCCGCGGTGCTGGACATCATCGCCACCCGGGGCAAGATGCAGAACCCGGTCACCGGGTCGGGCGGCATGCTGACCGGCACCGTCGAGCAGGCCGGCCCGGACTCCCCGCTGGGCCTGGCACCGGGCCAGCGGATCGCCACCCTGGTCTCGCTGACCCTGACCCCGCTGGTCATCACCGACTCGCTGTACCGCTGGGACGGCCAGTCCGAGCAGGTCCCCTGCGAGGGGCAGGCCGTCCTGTTCGCCCGGTCGATCGCCGCCGTCCTGCCCGACGACCTGCCCGTCCCGCTCTCGCTGGCG
The DNA here is from genome assembly GCA_963767565.1 of uncultured Actinomycetes bacterium. Classification (GTDB taxonomy): domain Bacteria; phylum Actinomycetota; class Actinomycetes; order Streptosporangiales; family Streptosporangiaceae; genus Palsa-504. The sequence goes on from CAVYEG010000006.1 coordinate 486,446, forward strand.
GTCATGGACGTCTGCGGCGCCCCGGCCCTGACCCGGCGCGTGATCAGGCCGGGCGTGACCGCCCTGGTGATCGGCGCGGCCGGCAAGAGCGGCTCGCTGTCGGCGGCGGCCGCCCGCCGGGCCGGGGCGGCCAAGGTGATCGGGGTCGTGCCGACCGAGGCCGAGGCGGCGCTGCTGCACGACAGCGAGGGCCTGGTGGACGAGATCGTCACGGCCGATGCCCGGGACCCGGTAGGGCTGGCCGCCCGGACGCAAGCCGCGGGCGGCCCGGCCGACGTGACCGTGGTATGCGTCGACGTGGCCGGCTGCGAGGGCGGCGCCATCTTGTCCACCGCCCAGGGCGGGACGGTCATCTTCTTCTCGATGGCCACCTCGTTCAGCGCCGCCGCCCTCGGCGCGGAGGGCATGGCCGCGGACGTCACCATGCTGATCGGCAACGGGTACGTGCCCGGTCACGCCGAGCTTGCCCTTGACCTGCTCCGCACCACGCCCGCGCTGCGGGCCCTGTTCGAGCGGCGGGTCGAGCGGTGACCGGCAAGCTGAACCTGGACCCGGCGCTGGTCGCCCAGGCCCGCGAGCTGGCCAAGCGGGCGGGCGCGCCGGTGGTCGAGCTGGCCCGCACGCACACCACCGTGTCGGTGGAGCGGGCCGTGCTGCGGCTGGCCGGGCTGGACGGGGCCGACGAGGACGGGATGCCCTGGGTCAACCGGCTCACCGACGCGGTCCGCGAGAGCACCGGCCTCGAGCACGGGGTGGCGCTGCCCGTCTGGGACGCCATGCTGACCGGCGGCTACCCCGACCTGCGGACGCTGGCCGTCGACGCGGCCGCGGGCCTGGTCAAGTTCCGCCTGCCCGCGGGGCATGAGGGGGACGCGGCTCGTGACACCGCGGGCCGTTCGGTCAAAGAAGGAATTAACCGCATCGATGCCCAGCGAGCCGAGCGGGACCGCATGCTGGCCGCCACCTCCGACCCGCCGATGCCGTGGATCTACCTGATCGTCGCCACCGGGGACATCTACGAGGACATCCCGCAGGCGCAGGCCGCGGCGCGGGAGGGCGCGGACATCATCGCGGTGATCCGCTCCACCGGGCAGTCGCTGCTTGACTACGTGCCCGAGGGCGCGACCAGGGAAGGCTACGCGGGCACCTACGCCACCCAGGAGAACTTCCGGCTGATGCGGGCCGCGCTCGACGACACCTCGCGCGAGCTCGGGCGCTACATCCGGCTGACCAACTACGCCTCCGGGCTCTGCATGCCGGAGATCGCCTCGCTGGCCGGGCTCGAGCGGCTGGATATGATGCTGAACGACTGCATGTACGGCATCATCTTCCGCGATATCAACCCGGTGCGCACGTTCATCGACCAGCGGTTCTCCCGGCAGGTGCACGCCCGGGCGGGCATCGTCATCAACACCGGCGAGGACAACTACCTGACCACTGCCGACGCGGTGGACGCGGCCCACACGGTGGTGGTCTCCCAGCTGCTGAACGAGTACTTCGGCCGCGAGGCCGGGCTGGCCGACTCCCAGCTCGGGCTGGGGCACGCGTTCGAGATCAACCCCGAGGTGCCCGACTCCTTCATGCTCGAGCTGGCCCACGCCCAGCTGGTCAGGGAGCTGTTCCCGGACGCGCCGCTGAAGTACATGCCGCCGACCAAGCACATGACCGGCAACGTGTTCGCCGGCTACCTGCTGGACGCGTTCTTCAACCTGTGCGGGGTGATGACCGACCAGTCGATCCTGCTCATCGGCATGATGACCGAGGGCATCCACACCCCGTTCCTGTCCGACCGGGACCTGGCCCTGGAGAACGTCCGCTACGTGCGGCGCGCCGCCGGCCGGCTGGGCCAGGAATTCCGGCCCGAGCCGGACGGCCTGGTGGCCCGGCGCGCCCGGCAGGTGCTGGGCGAGTCCGTCGACCTGCTGCGCATGATCGGCTCGCAGGGGCTGCTGAACGCGATCGCCGCGGGCACGTTCGGCGTGACCAAGCGGCCGCCGGACGGCGGGCGCGGCCTGGACGGGGTGGTGGAGCGGGCCGGCGGGTACTTCAACCCGGCCGCGGAAATGCTGGAGGTGAAGCGGTGAGCCTGACCGGAGTGGTGAGGCCCTACGGGGACACCACCGGCGACGGGCGGGTGCAGCTGTCGTTCACGCTGCCCGTGCCGTTCGGCGGCGAGGCCGAACGAGCCCGGGCCGAGGGCGCCGCGCTCCAGCTCGCGGCCAATATGGGCCTAGACCCGGCGATGGTCGTGCACGCCAAGGGGATGGGCCCCGACTTCACCTTCTTCATCGTCTACGGCCGGGTCAGCCACCTGGTCGACTTGTCGGCTGTGACCGTGGCCGAGCGGGAGTTCGCTGTGCTGCCGGCGGCCGAGGTGAACCTGCGGATCCGTTCGGCGCTGGGCCGCAAGCTGGTCGTGGTGGGCGCGTGCATCGGCACCGACGCGCACACGGTCGGCATCGACGCCATCCTCAACGTCAAGGGGCACGCGGGTGAGAAGGGCCTGGAGTACTACCGGGAGATCCGGGTGGTGAACATGGGCTCCCAGGTGGGCGTGGCCGACCTGGTCGCCCGGGCCGCGGCCGAGCACGCCGACGCGGTCCTGGTCAGCCAGGTCGTCACCCAGCGGGACGCGCACCTGTCCAATACCAGGGAGATGTCGGCGGCCTTCCACGCCGGCTTCGGCCTGCAGCGGCCGCTGCTGGTGGTGGGCGGGCCGCGGTTCGACCCGAGCGCGGCCGCCGACCTCGGCGTGGACAAGATCTTCGGCCGCGGCACCACCCCCCGCGAGGTGGCCAGCTACCTGGTGCACGCGCTGACCCCGCCAGGGGGGTCCGGGGGGACGGGCAGTTCCCCGGGGCGGGGGGTCACCGGGGGGTCGCCCCCCGGGGGAGGTGCCGCATGAGCGCTCAGGTAGGCCAGGCCGTCACCCAGCGCCGGTACGTGACGTACGGCGACGCCCACTACGGCGGCAACCTGGTGGACGGCGCGTACGTCCTCGGGCTGTTCGGCGACGCGGCCACCGAGCTGTGCATCCGGACCGATAGGGACGAGGGGCTGCTGGCGTCCTACTCCGACGTACAGTTCCGCGCGCCGGTGCGGGCCGGTGACGTCATCGAGGCCACGGTCACCGTCACCTCGGTCGGGCGGCGCAGCAGGGAGCTCGCCTTTGAGGCCCGGGTGGTCTGCCGGGCCGACCCGGCGCGCGGCGAGTCGGCCGCATCGGTGCTCGCCGAGCCCATCACGGTCGTCACCGCGGCGGCGACTGTCGTGGTTCCCGCGGCGGCGAGCTAGGGCGAGGCTACCGGGGCCTGCCTGGTCACGAAGTCGTCAAGCACCGCGGCCAGTTCATGCAGGCGGTCCAGGTGGGCCCGGGTCAGCTGCTGCAGGACCTGCTCGCCCTCGCCGGTCAGGCGGACGCGCACCACCCGGCCGTCGGAGGTGTCCGGTATCCGCTCGATCAGCCCGGCGGTCGCGGCCCGGTCGACAAGCTCCACCGTGCTGTGCGGGCGCAGCATCAGGTAGCCGGCCAGGTCGCCGACGGCGGGCGGCAAGGCGCCCGGATGGCCCTTGATCGCCACCAGCAGCTGATGCTGCACGTGGGTCAGCCCGGCGGATCGGGCCTGGTCCTCGCTCCAGCGCTGGAACCGCCGCAGAGTGATCCTGAACTCCAGCAGCCGCTCGAAATCTTGCCGGGTCAGCGGAGTTGCTGCTGTCACTTTTCCGGGCCTCCGGACGTTATACACCTACAGAAGTATCGCGTTACGATGTTAATGCTCCAAGGTGGTGGCGACGTGAAGCGGTACAAGTACCAGGCCCTGGTCAGGCCCGCTCAGGGCGGCGACGCGCAGGCGGCGCTCAGTTCAGGGTCACATCGAATGGTAGTGCGCGCCCAGGATCCTGAGACCCACCGCACCCAGGTGTTCCGGGCCCTGGTCGATTCCGACGAGCAGGCGCCGTTCTGGCCGGGCAAACCCGAGATCATGGTCACGGTGCGGCTCATCGGCGACGACGTCCCCGACTACTTTGACATCGGCAGTCACTTCAGTCTCTGGCTCGGCACCGACGTCGGCCAGGGCGTGGTAACCCGCCGCCTGTACGTCTGACGGCCGGCGCCCGGGCCGGCCGCTCGCGGCAGTCAGAGCAGCCGGGTGGACCTCGGGCACCGGTATGCGTTATACATCGGACGTATGGCAGAGCAATCAGCTGAGTTCGCCGGGCGGGCCGCGCTGGTGACCGGCGGTGCCTCCGGCATCGGGCTGGCCACAGCCCGGCTGCTGGCCGCCCGCGGCGCCCGCGTAGCCGTGCTGGACCGGGTCAAAGCCGAGGACACCGGCGGCCTGTACCCGGTGATCGCGGACGTGACCGACGACGCCGCGGTCCGGGCGGCGGTCGCCGAAGCCGGGCAAGCCATCGGAGCACTCGACGTCCTGGTCAACAACGCGGGGATCGGCGCGGCGGGCACCGTGGCGGACAACGAGGACGACGAGTGGCGCCGGGTGCTCGACGTGAACGTGCTCGGCATGGTCCGCGTCACCCGGGCCGCGCTGCCACTGCTGCGCGAGGCGGCCCGGGCCCGCGGCCAGGCGGCCATCGTCAACACCTGCTCGATCGCCGCCATCGCCGGCCTGCCCCAGCGGGCCCTGTACAGCGCGAGCAAGGGCGCGGTCTACGCGCTCACGCTGGCCATGGCGGCCGACCACGTGGGCGAGCACATCAGGGTCAACTGCGTGACCCCCGGCACGGCCGACACCCCGTGGGTGAGCCGCCTGCTGGATGCCGCGCCTGATCCGGCCGCCGAACGCGCCGCGCTGACCGCCCGCCAGCCCATGGGCCGGCTGGTCAGCGCGGACGAGGTCGCCGCGGCCATCGCCTACCTGGCCAGCCCGCTGGCCGGCGCGACCACGGGCACCGCCCTGGCCGTCGACGGCGGGATGGGCGGGCTGCGGACCAGGCCGACAGGGACGAGGCTCGCGCAGGACTACTAGAGACCGGATCTATTTTCGTCACACACGGCAGTAGCGTTCAGCGTCCGAGCCAGCCGTCCATATCGCCGTGATAGATGTGCAAGTCGGTGCCGCAGATTCCGGGGTAGGCAACGTCGATCCGCACGAGTCCGGGGCCGGGCGGTTCGGCGGCGATGGGCTGCAACCGCAGAGTTCGGGCGCCGGTGTAGGCGACGCAGGCATGTGCGCCGTGGTGCCGTCCGGGGGTCTGAACGGTTGGGGACCGGGGTTTCACGTGCGCATTCCTTCGCCGGGCAGCAGGCGCCCGAGTCCGAGCTGGAATACTGAGGAGCCGTCGGCACCCGGCTGGCCGTATTTCACATGGCCCCCGGCAGATCTCCGTCAAATGGCGCGGCGTAAGACGGGGTCCGGTTGCGCAGGGCTAGCGTCAAGGTCAGCTGGATGCGGGTGGAGGCGGGCAAGCGTACGGTCAGCCATGGCGCGCGGACGTCGGCGTGGTGCTCGGTGATGGTCGGCTCGCGGTGCCCGTAGTCGTAGAGGCCGCCGAGCCAGGTACGGTCCGGGCAGGCGGTGTAGCGTACCGCCTCGATGGTGTGCTCGGCGAACGCTCCGGCTTGCACGATGACCGAACGGTCGTCCTCCGGGTCGAGGTTGACCAGGTCGACGACGGTGGCCTGCGGGTCGATGCTGGAGACCAGGGCCGCCACCGAGCCGGGCAGGCCGGGGCGCCGCCTGGCGGCGTCGTAGTAGCGGATCCGGGCCTGCTGCAACCCACCGTTGTAGATCACCTGCGGGCCGCCCCACGTCAGCTGGACCAGGGCCTCAGTGACGACCGGGTTGCACTGCTGCCATAGGTGGATGTCCGCCTCCGATACCTCGGCGTCACGGTAGGCCCGCATGCGGGCGAGCCGGTGGCGGACCTGGGCCTGGGCGGCGGCCAGGATCTTCTCGGGGTAGCCGGGGTTGTCGCCGACCAGGAACGTGAACCATGGCTCTTCGTGGCCGGCTTCTTCCTTGCTGCGGAAGGAGCGGACGGTCCGCCAGTCGTATCCGGCTGCCTTGCGCAGTTCCTCCAGCCGCTGCCGGTCGGCCGGGTCATGGCCGTAGTGCCATAGCGCCATCGGGATGGATGCCAGCATCGGGTTGTAGTCGAACCAGCCGCGGTCGCCGTGCCGGAACGGGACCAGCATCGTCGGGGCGGTGATGGCCTCGGCCAGCTGCGGGTACCACTTGGAGGAAAGGGATGAGTCCGAATCGACGAACGCCATCACCTGGCCACGGAAGGTCATAGCGTCCAGGGCCGGGCGCAGCAGATCCAGGTAACCATCGTCGCCGGTGACGGCGGCGGCGGCCAGCGCGGCGACGGCGGCGGCGGAGCCGACGCTGTACCAGCCGTGCGGCCAGGACCAGCCATAGTGCCCGCCGTACCAGCGCCCGTTAAGCAGGCTGCCGACCACCCCGTCCGGGCCGACGTTGTCCGGTACGATTCCGTCGTTGGCCGCGGCGCGCCGCCACCATGCGCCGACGTACTGCTCTATCCAGTCCCGGTAGCGGGGACTGCCGGTCAGGATCCAGGCGTTCAGCACGAGCCCGGTGGCCGCCAGGTTCACCGCGGTGTCGCCAGCGCCCATGCGGGTGGTCATTTCCGTGGTCAGCCGGGGGTCGTGCACGCGTTCGGGTTCGGGCGCGCCGTCGGGCACCAGCCAGTCCAGCGGGAATCCGTAGCTGCGGGCCTCGCGGGCCAGCCAGGGGTAGTGCGTCCCGTCGAACAGGCCGGCGCGGCCGGGGTCTGAGCCGTTGTGCGGGCGGCGGATGATGCGCCGGGCCGGGTCGTAGTTGCCGTGCGCCGGGTCGACGTACAGTTCGGCGAACCGGACCGCCCGCTCGGCCCACCGGGCCGGGTCGGCCATGGTCAGGAAGTACAGCAGGAGCAGGCTCTCGCCCTGGTGGAACCAGTCGTATCCGCGTTCGTATTCGCCGGAGAGCATGCCGAGCTCGGTCAGCTGCGCGGTCACCCCCTCCCAGTGCCGTCCGGCCTCGGCCAGCAGGTCGTCGGCCCCGCCGAGCAAGTACAGCTGGGGCCAGTTGAAGAACGTCTCGTAGAAGTCGTCCACGCCGTCGCGGGAGGTGAGCGCGTCCCGGTAGTTCAGCCGCCCATCCGGGCCGGTGAACTCGCGGGCGAAATCCCGCCAGGCGTAATCCAGCAGGTCGAATAGCGCCCGCTCGGCCAGCGCCCAGCCCGGAGGCTCGAACACCGGCACCGAGGCGGTGATGTCGGCACGGGTCATGTCACTCCTTCGTAGCCCGGCGATCCTGGCCGCCAGCTCGACGCCGTTGTCCCGTAGCAACCCACCTTCGAGATCCCTTCGACAACCACCTCAGCCGTTTGTCATTGCTTCACCGCCCCGGTGAGCGTCCCGCGCACCAGCGCACGCTGCGCCAGCAGAAACACGATCGCCACGGGTATGACGGCGAGCAGCGTAGCGAGCGCGAGCTCCGGCCGGAAGATGTTCACCTGTTGACCGCCACCGCCCTGGGCCGGGTTGAACGAGGGGGTCGACGACAGCAGGTCCGAGAGACCAACCTGGATCGGGTACTGCGTCGAGTCCGCGAGGACGGCGTACGGAAGGAAGAAGTTGTTCCAGTCGGCCACGAAGCTGAAGAAGAAGACGAGCGCGACGATGGGTTTGGCGAGCGGCAGCGCGACGAGGCGGTACGTCTGCCACTCGCCGGCGCCGTCCACGCGCGCCGCGTCGAGCAGGTCGCGCGGGATCGCGGTCGCGTAGTAGATGTACGAGAGGTACACCCCGAACGGGAAAAACGAGAACGGCAGGATCACCGACAGCACGCTCCCGATCAGGTGCAGCAAATTGAGCTCGAGGAAGATCGGAAGCACCAGCGCCGCCGAAGGCATGATCATCGCGACGAGCGTCAGCGTCAGCACGACCCTCCGGCCGGGGAAGTTCCCCAGTGCGAGGCCATACCCGGCGGGGATCGCTGTCGCCAGCACGATCGCCGTCGCGCTGAACGCGTACAGCAGCGAGTTGCCGATCCAGAGGCGATAAATGTGGTCGGTGAAGCCATCGAGGTGGTTCCATGCCAGTGCGATCTGGTGGAAGCTGCCGAACGAAAGCGGGCTGCTCGTAACGAGCGCGCCGTCAGATTTGGTCGGGGCGAGGATCAGCCAGAGGATGGGTACCATAAAGAAGACGGCGAACGCCGCGAGGATCACCAGCCGAAAGCCGCGCGCCGCGATCCGCATCAGTCCTCCCTCCTGAACAGTCCGGTGCGCGTGACGATCAGCACCGCAGCGAGCAGGCCGATCACCAGCAGGTCGACAGATACGGCGGCGGCGGCGTTGAAGTCCCCGTACCGGAAGGCCAGCTGGTACGCAAACTGGTTCGACGACCACGTGTCGGGAACGAGGCCGAGGCTCGCCTCGTTCACCAGTTGCGGCTCGACGAACAGCTGCGTCCCGGTCGCGAACGAGAGGATCGTCATGTAGGCGATCCACTTGCGAATCAGCGGTAGCTTCAGCCGCAGCGCGATCGTGACCGGGCCCGCCCCGTCGATGCGCGCGGCCTCCTCGAGCTCATCCGGGATCGTGTTGAGCGCGCCGTACATGATGACGATCCAGCCGCCGGCGCCGGTCCAGAACGCGATCATCGCGAAGACGAACGGCAGGTTCTGGGGCGCGATCGACTGGACGAACAGTTGTATGCCGAACACGTCGTGCATCAGGAATGAGAAGGGGCTGACGGCCGGGTCGAGCATAAACAGCCACACCAGGACGGAAGCGGCGCCCGCCAGCGCGCCCGGCATGTAGAACAGGAAGCGGAAGGTCGACGAGACCCGGTTCGCGCGTCCGTGCAGGAGCAGCGCCAGCCCGACGACGAAGACCATGAGCGCACCGAGCCAGACGCCCGTGTACAGGAGGATGTGCTCGAACGCGGGGACGAAGCGGTAGTCCTCGAACGTTCGCACGAAGTTCCCGAAGCCGGCCCAGCCGCCGTTCTCGTTCGTGACGGCGAGGTCGAGAGCGTAGATCATCGGCGCGATGCCGAAGCCAATCAGGAACGGCAGGTACGGCAGGATGAATGGCAAGCCCCGCCCGGTGCGGCGGCCACGCATCGGCGCGGCGCGGAGGCCGCGCGGTCGCGTGGCCTCCGCGCGCTCCGACGTCAGAGCGGACAAACTCACTGATTGACCTGATACCCGGCCGCCTGCGCTGCCTGTGTGAGCGCGTGGCCGAATGCTGGCATCAGCGAGCTCAGCGACTTGCCGGCGACCAGCCCGGTGACCACGGTGTTGGACCAGACGGGCTGGTCTGGGTAGGTGACAAGGTTCCACCCCTGCCAGATCATCGACGCCGCTGCCTTGAGCGCCGGCGTCGGATCGGAGGCGAAGTAGGAGTTCGTGGCCAGGGTCGCCAGCCACTGGGTGGCCAGCGGCGCGTAGGCCGGGTAACCAGGCCTCACGTCCGCACCCGTCGGATTGAAGACCGTCGTTTCCCACTGGACGAAGTTGGCCGCAGTCGCGAGGTTCTTGGAGTGCCTGGAGATGATCCACGGGCCGCCGCCGACCTGGCCGGTCGTGATCGGCGTCCGGGTTCCCCACTGCAGCGGCATCGCGGCCGTGATCTGCCCGGCGGGGATGTGCAGCGTCGCCTGGAAAAGGGACACCGCGTACCAGGCCGGTCCCGGCATCATCAGGACCTTGTCGTTGGCTCCGCCGTACTTCTTGGCGAAGTCCGGGGTGAACACGCTCAACGGCGGCACGGTTCCATCCTTGATCACCGGGTCAAGCAGGCTGGCCATTTCGGCGCAGTGCGCATCCGCCGCGTTGATCAGGAGCTGGCTCCCCTTGAGCTGCTCAAGCGGGCACTGGTTGGCCCAGAGGTAGATCCAGTGGCTGAACGACTCCCCGCTGGTGCCGATGATGTAGCCGGGATGCTGTGTCGCGACCTTCTGGCCGAGCGCCGCCCACTGCTGCCATGTCGTCGGAACCGTGTAGCCGAATTGGTCCATCAGCTTCTTGTTGACCCAGAGCACATCCTGGGCGAGGTTGTCCTGGACGCAGTACTGCGTGCCGTTGATCGTGCACTGGGCGGTCGATGGTGCGGGCCACTGGCTGAGCAGACTCTGCGGGATGAGGCCGGTGACCGGTTCGGCGAAGTCGAACGGCTTCTGTGCCATCCAGACCGGGTCGTTGACCTGCTCGCTGAAGATGACGTCCGGCCAGCCGCTGCCAGTCCGGTTCCACAGCTGGATCTTGGTCTGCAACGTCGTCGAGCCGTTGCTGTCGCCGTCAAAGGTGACGATGTTCACGTGCACGTTCGGATGCGCTTTGGCGTAAGCCTGTGCTGCCGGCAGGCGGACCGAGTCGACCCAGACGGTCAGCGAACCGCCGACCTTACCTGACGTCGTAGCGCCGGACGTGCTTCCGGTGGTCGATGAGCTGCTGCTGCAGGCCCCGACGACGACCGTCAGCAGCGCGGCCAGGAGGACGGCCAGAACGAAGCGTCTACGGGAAGGGCGTGCGTGTCTGCGCGCGCGGGCGGCGCTGTTGATGGGAGGCATACGAACTCCACTCACTCGGGTCGTGATCACGGCCGCCGGTCAGACCGGACGGGCGCGGGTCATACGATAGGTAGTATCTATTTGATACTCCGCTGCTAGCTGGCAGGCCGTGCTCTGTCAGATGCACAGCTCGGCAGCCAGACTGTAAGCCTTCCTGTACCTGCCCACCATTAGCACGGCTGATCAGGGCGGCGTCAAGGTATTGACGACTTATTTGCCGAATTGTTAACGCTAACTCTGCGACTTGATGGACCGTTTTACGCCTTATGAGGCTTTTATGCCAATTTGAGCATCTAAAATAAGTACTACTCATTTTTGAAGGAATGCAGTAGATAAGTTCAAATCCGGGCCGGTGGGCTATGCTGGTGCGCGTGTCTCACCTGGATGGAGCCAGTACGGTGCGTCCGGCGTCGGCGCCCGCCGACCGCGAGCAGCCAGTCCCTGCCGCCGTTGATGCCGCGGTCAACCGGCCCGGCAGTTATCGGCCCGGATACGAACTCGTGGCCGAGCGGATCCTGCAGCTGATGGGCGAGCTCGGACTGGCTCCCGGAGACCGGATGCCCACGGAGATGGATCTCGCGACCCAGCTGGGCGCCAGCCGCACCATGGTGCGCGAAGCGGTCAAGATGCTCTCTGCGACCGGCCTGGTCCGCGCGCAGAAGGGCCGCGGCCTGTACGTCGCTGACGGCCAGAGCATGCTCGGAACCGGGCCGTGGGCCGGGTTCCAGCCGACCAATCTGGACCACATCTTCATGCTGTTCGAGTTCCGCCGTGTCCAGGAGACCGAGGCCAGCAGGCTGGCCGCCGCGCGCGCCAGCCCGTCGGAGCTGCGGGTGCTCGAGACCGCGGTCCAAGCCTGCCGGCACGGTTACATCAGCGGTGACAACGCGCAGTTCGACGAGGGCGACGACGCCTTCCATCTGGGCGTGGCCGCCGCATCGCACAACTCTTTCCTGGCCGCCGCCGTTCGCGAGGCCCGCATGCTGCAGCGCCAGGCCAGCGTCATCGGCCTCGGCGGGCTGGGCGGCCACGCCGACGCCGCGGTCGACGAGCACGAGGCGATCTACAGTGCCATCCGCGACGGCGAGCCCGAGGCCGCCGCCCAGGCCACGTCCGTGCACTTGGACAACACACTCAAGGACTACCGACGCGAAATCCAGCGACGTGTATTCGGTAAGCCCGCGTCATGAAAACGGCATCCGCCAGCTGTCCGCCGAAGCTGCCCAGATCGCTGCCTGCCGTCGGCACTCGGCCACATGAGCGGCGAGAACGCGTCCGCTGGCCTGCTCACCTTCGGTGAGTCCATGGGACTGATCAGCACCCCGGACATCGGGCCGATAGAGTTCGCGCGCCATTTCCGCTGCGGCATCGGTGGCGCTGAGAGCAATGTCGCGATCGGGGCCGCCCGTCTGGGCACGGATGCGGCCTGGATCGGCCGCGTTGGCAATGACGCCACCGGCGACTTGATCGAACGGCGGCTCAGAGCCGAAGGCGTCCGCGCGCACGTTACCGGGATAGTGCACGTTACCGGCATAACCCCGGCCCTGTCGGAGTCAGGCCCGCGACGCTGTCTTCGACGCCGTCACGAACCGGCTGCCCTCACCGTCCCCGTGCTCGACTCAGTCGGCGCCGGCGATGCGTTCGCTGCCGGCTACCTAGCTGAGCATCTGGCCGGACAGCCACCCGAGCAGCGGCTGCGCACCGCGATTGCGACGGGGTGCGTACGCCGTGACAGTCTCAGGCGACTGCGAAGGATTGCCTCGCCGCCATGAGCTATGCGCCATGCTCACCGACGCGGAAGGTGCGATCCGTTAGGCACCGAGACCAAGTCGCTTCAGGAGCGGCGTGCACCTACTTCCCGCGGCAGCGCATTGGTAAAGATCGGATGAGAACGTAGGTATCCGTTTGATATCACTCTGTTTTGCGAGGTTCAAGGCCATTGACACGCGTAGACATCGGATCTATTTTTCGTGACACGGCACTCCGGGTGCCACTCCGTAGCCCGCACCGGCGCGCTCCGCAAGCCCGGAGAGAGCCCCAGGAGGTTCCATGAAACTGCGCAAACGCATAGGCGCGGGCTCCCTCCGCGTCACATCCGCCACAGCCGCCGCGGTCGTGGCGATGCTGATCGTCGCTGCCTGCAGCTCCAGCTCCGGCAGCTCCGGCACCACGGCCAGCTCGACGGGCTCGGCGTCGGCGAGCGGGGAGACCGCCATCGGCGTCGACCTCACCTACAACAACACGGCCTTCTGGGCCGCGTACATCAACTACGAGTCTCAGTACGCCACCCAACTGCACATCAAGATGATCGGCCCGCTGCTGGCGGGCAACGACGCCAACACGCAGAACACCCAGATCGAGACCCTGGTCAACGAGGGCGCCAAGGCCATCGTGGTGAACCCGGAGACCGCGACCAGCCTCGGCCCGGCGATCGCCTACGCGGCAGCGCACGGCGTGCAGCTCATCTCCGTGGACACCATCGTCGGCGTCGGCCACGTGTACATGGTGGTCCGCGCTTCCAACCTGGAGTACGGCCTGGATGCCTGCGCCTTGATGAGCTCTCGGTTCAAATCCGGGTACGTGCTCGACATCGAGGGCGATCTGACGTCCTCCAACGGCGCGGATCGCACCAACGCCTTCGATGCCTGCATGGCCGCGAACGACCCGGGCGTGCACATCCTTAAGGACCCGACGAACTGGATCACCGCCACCGCGGTCACCGACGCGCAGAACGCGCTGAACGCCTACGGCAGCCAGCTCAAGGGCATCTACTCGCAGTGGTCCAGCCCGGACACCGGCATTATCCCGCTGCTGCAGAAAAAGGGCCTGACCGGCAAGGTGACCGTGGTCAGCGACGATGGGGTGCCGTTCGAGATGTGTGACATCTCCCAGGGCACGCTGTCCGCCTCGCAGTCCCAGCCCGCCAACCTGTACGCTTACTGGGCGCTGAAGTACGCACTGGACGCGGCCACCGGCGTCAAGCTGAGCGCCGGCCAGCCGGGCGGCGGCGCTCCCTCGCTGGCGATGGTCAGCTTCAATGGCGACAGCAACCTGGGCGATCCGATCGTGCCGCCGTTCGTGACCAAGGCCCACCAGGCGCTGACCGTCACCCCGGTTGACGGCCTGTCCGGCGCGGTGACCACCACACCGGTCAGCGACTCCTCGCTGTGGGGCAACGTGTACGGCACCGCGCACGGCGGCGTCTGCAGCTCCTCGGCATAACACATGAGTCAACCCGACCTCTCCGCCGCGCCGGCCGTCATCCCCCCGACGGCTAGCGCGGCGGAGATCCATAAGCGGTTCGGCAGCACGTACGCGCTACGCGGCGTGGGTCTTGACCTGTACCCGGGCCGCTGCCTCGGCCTGGTCGGACGGAACGGCGCGGGCAAGTCCACGCTGGTATCGATCATGTCCGGCATCCTCGTCCCGGACGCGGGCGAAGTGCTGTTCGACGGCGCGGCCGCGCCCTCACTCGGCGACGTTTCCGCGTGGCGCGGGCGCATCGCCACCGTCTTCCAGCATTCCATGGTGGTCCCGGGCCTCACCGTGGCCGAGAACGTGTTCCTCGGCCGCCAGCCGCGCCGCGGCCCGGGCATCGTGGACTGGCGCCGCATGCGCGACCAGGCCAGGAAGGTCATGGCCGAGTGGGGCTTCGACGTGGATGCCGACACCCCGTGCGCGAACCTCACCGTCGAGCAGCGGCAGGTCGTCGAGATCACCAGGGCGCTGGCCGCGGGCACCCGCTGCCTGCTGCTTGATGAGCCGACCTCCGCGCTGGAACGCGGTGCCGTGCAGCGGTTGTTCGAGCACGTCCGCCAGCTCCGCGCGGCCGGGGTGGCGATCATGTACATCTCCCACCACTTGGAAGAGGTCTTCGAGATCTGCACCGACGTGGCAGTGCTGCGGGACGGCGAGCTCGTGCTGACCGCCCCAATAGCCGGGCTGACCAAGGACAACCTGGTCGCCGCGATGGTGGGGGAAAGCAAAGACCATGATCCCGAACGAGCCGGGGTGGCAGCCCAGGGGACCAGCGTCAGCCGCGTGGCTGACGGTCCCGTGGCGGGCGGCGCCCCGCCGCCCGGGCTCCGGGAGAGCACGGCGATACCCGACTTGGTGGTCAGCTCCGTCAGCATGGTTTCTGTCGGCGTGTCCTTGTCCGACGTCTCGCTGACCGTGCGCGCTGGCGAGCGGGTGGGTATCACCGGGCTGCGCGGATCGGGGGCAACCACGCTGGCGAGGATCGTGGCCGGGGCCGCCGCGCCGGACGGCGGCGAGGTGCGGCTGCGCTACCCCGGTGGCCGCGACCGCGTGTTGCGGCTGGGTGACCGGGCCGGGGCGCTGCGGGCCGGGATCGGCTTCATTCCCGAGGACCGGCAGGCCGAGGGCTTCGTGCCGCTGCTCGGCGCCGCCGAGAACATGGCGATGACGATCACGGATCGGATTGCCCGCGTGGGTTTGATCAGCCCGCGGCGCCGCGAGGAGCGCGTGGCGCCGCTGGCCCGGCGGCTCTCGCTGGTGTCGGCCGGGCTCGGCCAGCCGGTACGTGAGCTGTCCGGCGGCAACCAGCAGAAGGTAACGGTCGCGCGGGCGCTCGCCAGCGACCCGGTCCTGATCGTGGCCATCACCCCGACCCGCGGTGTCGACGTCGCCTCCAAGGAACTGCTGCTCGCCGAGCTCGACCGGATCACCTCCGAAACCGGGGCCAGTCTGCTGCTGGCTAGCGACGAACTCGACGACCTGGTCATCTGCGACCGCGTCCTCGTGCTGGTACGCGGAGAGATCTTTACCGAGTTCACCGAGCCGCCCTTCGACCGTGAAGCCCTGATCGGAGCCACCGAGGGCATGGAGATCCGCCATGAGTGAGATCAAGGACACCATCGCCGCGCTGGCAGCGGATGTGGAGTCCGCGCTGGCCCGCAGGCGGAGCCGGAGCGCGGCGGCGATCTCCTGGTTCCGCGAGGCCGCGCTGGTGCCCGTGCTCGCCGTGCTCATCGTGGTGGGCTCCATCCTCAACAGCCATTTCCTGACCGTGGCGAACATGACAGGCATCGGTCAGGAGTTCTCCTCGCTCGGCGTCATCGTCGTCGGCGAGTCGCTGATCTTGCTGATCGGCGGCATGGACCTGTCGCTCGAGTCCACCTACGGGCTGGCCCCGATGGTGGCCGCATGGCTCATCGTGCCCGCCGCGGCCTTCGGTAACGGCATGATGCTCAGTCCCTACCTCGGCATCCTGATCCTGCTGGCGGTCGGCGCGGCGGTCGGGCTCCTCAACGGGCTGCTGATCGTCAAGGGGCGGCTGAACGGGTTCATCGTGACCCTCGGCATGACAATCCTGCTCGCGGGCATCCAGGACGGCATCGTCAAGGGGCAGGCCCCGTACGACCTGCCGTACGCGTTCGGCTACCTCGGATCGGCGAACCTCGGGGTGATCCCGGTCTCGCTGATCGTCGCGGCGGCCATCTTCGTCGTCGCCGGGCTCTTCCTGCGGTACCACCGGATCGGCCGGGCGATCTACGCGATCGGCGGGAACCGGGAGGCGGCCCGGGCCGCCGGGATCAAGGTGGACCGGGTCCGGATCGGCGTCTACGTGGCCGGCAGCGTACTGGCGGCGATCGGCGGCCTGATGGAGGCCGGCCGGGTATCGGAGGTGGCCGCCACCCAGGGATACGGCGAGGGCATCATCTTCGCGGTGTTCGCCGCCGCGGTCATCGGCGGCGTGTCACTGCAGGGCGGCAAGGGCAACATGGTCGGCGCAGCCACTGGCGTTATCCTGCTCGGCCTAGTCCAGAACCTCCTCGACCTGGAGAACGCGCCAAACTACTGGATCGACGCGATCGACGGCGGCGTCATCTTGTTCGCGCTGATCCTGGCCCGCGTCATCGGCGGCGAAGCGAGCGCCGAGTGATGCCGCACAGGCCACCGTGCACCCACCCGGAGCGCCGGCCATGACTAAGATCACCGGCTTCGAGCTCCATGACGTGCGGTTCCCCACGTCGCGGAGCCTGGCAGGCTCGGACGCGATGAACCCGGCGCCGGACTACTCTGCCGCCTACGTGGTCATCAGGACCGACGCGGACCACCTGTCCGGGCACGGGTACGCGTTCACCATCGGCCGCGGCAACGAGGTCCAGCTGGCCGCGATCCGGATCCTCGAGCCGTTCCTGGCCGGGCAGGACCTGGACGAGGTGCTGGGCGAACCCGGCGGCCCGTCCCGGCTGGGCGAGCTGTACCGGCGGCTGGTGCGCGACAGCCCGCTGCACTGGCTCGGCCCGTCCTGCGGAGTCATGCACATGGCCACCGGCGCGGTGCTGAACGCGTGCTGGGATCTGGCCGCCCGCCGGGCCGGCCAGCCGCTGTGGCTGCTGCTGGCCGGGCTGACCCCGGAGGAAATCACCGGGCTGGTCGACTTCCGGTACCTGTCCGACGCGCTGACCCCCGACGAGGCCATCGGCCTGCTGGAGCGCGGCGCCGCCGGGCGGGCCGAGCGGGTCGCCGCCCTGCGCCGGGACGGGTACCCGGCCTACTCGACGGCGCCTGGCTGGCTCGGCTATTCCGACCAGCGGCTGGCGGCGCTGTGCGCCGAGGCCGTCGACGAGGGCTTCACCCAGGTGAAGCTCAAGGTCGGTGCCGCGCTCGAGGACGACAAGCGCCGCTGCGCGATTGCCCGCGAGGTACTCGGCGATGATATCGGCATGGCCATCGACGCGAACCAGGTCTGGGACGTGCCGACCGCCATCGGCTGGATCAAGGAGCTGGCCTCTTTCCGGCCCGCCTGGGTGGAGGAACCGACCGCCCCGGAGGACATCCTGGGCACGGCGGTGATCCGCCGGGGCGTCCGGCCGGTCAAGGTCGCCACTGGCGAGCAGGTCGCCAACCGGGTGATGTTCAAGCAGCTGCTCCAGGCCGGCGCCATCGACATCATGCAGATCGACGCGTGCCGCGTGGCCGGGGTGAACGAGAACATCGCTAACCTGCTACTGGCCGCCAAGTTCGGGGTACCGGTCTGCCCGCACGCCGGGGGAGTGGGCCTCTGCGAGATCGTCCAGCACATGTCGATGTTCGACTACGTGGCCCTGTCAGGCACCACGCAGGGCCGCCAGATCGAGTGGATCGACCACCTGCACGAACACTTCGCCGCGCCCGCCGTGGTATCTCAGGGCCGCTACCGCGCGCCGGAAGCTCCGGGCGCGTCCACCGAGATCCTGCCCGCGGCCCTGGCCGAGTTCTCCTACCCGTCCGGCCCGGCCTGGCAGCCCGGCCCGTGATCCCGCGTGGTTCGCTGGTCTTCGGCGGCGCGCCCATCGGCGGGTTGTACGCGCCAGTCAGCGAAGAGGCGGCGGTCGCCACGCTCCAGGCGGCGTGGGACGCCGGGATCCGCGCCTTCGACACCGCCCCGCACTACGGGGTGGGACTGTCCGAGCGGCGGATCGGCGAGTTCCTGGCCCGGCGGCCGCGCGCCGAGTTCGTCGTGTCCACCAAGGTCGGGCGGCGACTGGTGCCCGCCACCGGCCCCGTGGACGGCGCCGATGAGTTCTACGACACCCCCGAGCTCAGCCGGGTGCGCGACTACGGTGCCGACGGTGCGCTGCGGTCGCTGGAGGACAGCCTGCGGCGGCTGCGGCTGGACCGGGTGGACATCGCGCTCATACACGACCCGGACGATCACATGGCCGAGGCCCTGGACGGCATCTATCCGGCCCTGGTCCGGCTGCGCGCGGACGGCACGGTGGGGGCGATCGGGGTCGGGGCCAACTCCGTGTCGGTGGCGGAATGGTTCGTATCGCGCTGCGACCTGGACTGCGTGCTGGTGGCCGGGCGGTACACGCTGCTGGACGATTCGGCGGCCCGGTCGCTGTTCCCGCTGTGCCGCTCACGCGGGGTCGCGGTGCTCGCCGGAGGGGTGTTCAACAGCGGCATCCTGGCCGATCCGGCCGACGGCGCCCGCTACGACTACGCCCCGGCCACGCCCGGCGTGCTGGCCCGGGCCCGTCGCATCGCCGAGATCTGCGCCCGTTACGACGTCCCGGTGGCGGCCGCCGCCCTGCGCTACGTGCTGCGTCACCCCGCCGTCACCGCCGCGGTGGTCGGCGTCCGCACTCCGGAGGAGATCCGCGCCGACGTCGGGTATCTTGGCTCGGCTATCCCGGACGCTCTCTGGGCTGACCTGGGCCTGGATCAGCCGTGACCGTTCACAGTATTGACGGCCGCCGCTGATGAAGGCCGCCTCACAGCACGGAGGCCAGCCACTGCTCCACGCCCGCGATGTGCACCGTGGCCCAGGACCTGGCGATCTCGGGTTCGTGGACGGCCAGCGCGTCCAGGATGGCCCGGTGCTCGGCCAGCGTCTGAGCCATGGTCCCGGTCTGGGTCAGCCCGCGCCACACCCGGGCCCTGGTGGTCGGCGCCGATATCGATTCCAGCAGCGAGGAGAGCACGGAGTTGCCCGAGCAGGCCACGATCCGCCGGTGGAATTCCAGGTCGTTGGCCACCAGCTCCTCGGCTTCGGGATGCGGCCCGATGCTGTCGAGCAGCTTGCGCAAGCCCTCGGTCTCGGACTCGGTGATCCGCTCCGCGGCCATCGCGGTCGCGGCCGGCTCGAGGATCCGGCGCACCCGCAGGAGCTCAAGAACGGTGTCGTCCCGGTGGAAGTCGACCATGAAGCTCAGCGCCTCCAGCAGCAGCCGCGGCTCCAGGCTGGTCACGTAGGTCCCGTCGCCGCGCCGGACGTCCAGGATGTTGACCAGGGACAGCGCTCGCACCGCCTCGCGCAGCGAACTGCGGGACAGTCCCAGCTCGGCGGCGAGATCGGCCTCCCGCGGCAGCCTGTCGCCCGCGCGCAGCGCGCCGGATGTGATCATGGCCTTGATCTTCTCGATGGCTTCGTCTGTGACGGCCACGGTGCGCGCCCCCTCACTCCGCAAAGATCCGATGTTTGTCCCCGAGTATGACATACCACCCACCGCGCAGAACGGAGACGCCCGTGAGAATTGCCCTGCACACGCGGGTGCGTGCCGACCGCATCGAGGAATACGAGGCGGCGCACCGGGCCGTGCCGGCCGAGCTCGCCGAGGCCATCCGCGCCGGCGGCGCACGGCAGTGGACCATCTGGCGCAGCGGCACCGACCTGTTCCACGTCATCGACTGCGAGGACTACGCGGCCCTGCTGGCCCACCTGAACGCCCAGCCGGTCAACGCCGCCTGGCAGGCCCGGATGGCCGGGTTGCTCGATGTGGTGCACGACTACTCGGCCGACGGCGCCGCCGCGGCGCTGCCCGTCGTCTGGGATCTTTGACCCGTCATGCCGATCGTCGACGCCCACCATCACCTGTGGGACTTGCGCGTGCGGGATCAGGACTGGATCACCGGCCCGGAGATGGCGGTCTTGCGCCGTGACTTCCTGCTCGGCGACTACCAGGCCGAGGCCTCCGCGCACGGCGTGAGGCGGAGCGTGGTGGTGCAGACCGTCACCGTGCCGGGGGAGACCCCGGAACTGCTGGCCCTGGCCGCGGGCAGCGACCTGATCGCCGGCGTGGTCGGCTGGGCCGACCTGACCGCCCCCGGCCTCGCCGACCGCATCGCCGAGCTGCGCGGCCTGCCGGGCGGGACCAAGCTGGCCGGCCTGCGCCATCAGGTGCAGAGCGAACCCGACCCGGACTGGCTGAGCAGGCCCGCCGTGCTGCGCGGCCTGGCCGCGGTAGCCGCCGCGAACCTGGTCTACGACCTGGTCATCACCGCCGGCCAGCTGGCCGCAGCCACCCGGGCCGCGGCAGCAGTGCCCGACCTGGTGTTCGTCCTCGACCACCTGGCCAAGCCGCCGATCGCCGCGGGCCGGATCGAGCCGTGGGCGGAGGACCTGCGGCGCCTGGCCGCGCTGCCCAACACGGTGGCCAAGCTGTCCGGTCTGGTCACCGAGGCCGACTGGCGGCACTGGACGCCCGCCGACCTGCGCCCCTACGCCGAGGCGGCGCTGGCGGCCTTCGGCCCGGCCCGGCTGATGTTCGGCTCTGACTGGCCCGTATGTACGCTGGCCGCGAGCTACGGCGAAGTCCTGGCGGCCGCCCGCGACCTGACCGGGCAGCTGTCCGGAGCCGAGCGCGCCGCCGTGTTCGAGGGCACCGCCACCTCGACCTACCGGCTCGCCGGCCCACCTGCAGGAGGTTCCAGATAGTGGCCGCCGTCCACCAGCCGCGGCACCAGGTACGTGCCGATGTGCCCCGTCGCCCCGATGACCACCACACGGCTCATCCCGCCGGCCCCTTCCTCACCCGGCCGCACCCACGCGACCCGCTAACGTCTGGGATATGGCGGAACTGTTCACATCACCGAGCGCGCGGTCTGGCTGGAGGCCGTCCAGGCCGGCGACTACCGGATGTCCACTCGCGGCGTCACGCTGGAGCAGGAGGGCTACATTCACTGCTCGCTGCGTCATCAGCTGCGCGGCGTGGCCGAGTACCTCTACGGCGACGCCGACGATCTGGTCGTCCTGGT
The DNA here is from genome assembly GCA_963767565.1 of uncultured Actinomycetes bacterium. GTDB lineage: Bacteria > Actinomycetota > Actinomycetes > Streptosporangiales > Streptosporangiaceae > Palsa-504. The sequence continues at coordinate 507,480 of CAVYEG010000006.1, forward strand.
GATCGACAGCACCAAGGTGCCAGCCCCGATCCGGCGCGAGGCTCCGGCACCCGGGTCGCAGGAGTACCCGCATATCTATGGCGCGCTGCCGGTAGCGGCCGTGACCTCGGTCATTACCGTTAACCGCGACGCAGCCGGGCGCCTAATCCTGCCCTAGCCCTGGTCCTGACTGAGCCAGCGCTCCGGGCGCATCCGGAACGCTACGTTCTCGCGCTCGGGGTCCGGGTTGTCCGCGACGTAACGGTCCCCGCCTGCGGCGCCCAGGTAGCGGCGCGCCATCGCGAGGCGTTCAGCGGGATCGAGGTCCTCCTCGCTGACGACCGGGCCCTCGACGCTGACGTACCGGTAGGGCGGGCTCTCGTCCTGGACGCAGAGGCTGAAGCGGCCGGCGGCCCGCAGGGCCGCGGCCTTGCGCGACTGGCGCCCGGTCAGGACGGTCAGCAGGCCGCCCGGCAGGTAGCTGTACCAGACCGGAACGGCGAGCGTCCGGCCCGCCGTGCCTGCTGCTGCGCCCAGCACGCCCACATGCACGCCGGCCAGGAATCCCTCGCGCTCAGTGACGCTCATGCGAACCGACATGACGACTTCATAGCAGACCGAGCCTGGGAGGATTCAGGCGCGCGGTGGGTGCGGGATCCAACGGTTGACGGCGCGGCGGTAGGCCTCGTAGGGCTCGCCGAACCGGGCGTACAGGTGCGGCTCCTCGTAGGCGATGACGAACAGTTGACACGCCATCGCGAGGCCGACCGCGTACTCCAGGACGGCCAGCGAGCCGAACAGCCAGGCTTCGCCGGAGACGACGATCACGGCGGGGTCAGTCGTATTGGTAGCGGAGAGTGCGGCCTTCCCACCAGGGCACGGTGATGGTTTCGGGCAGGCTGGCCTGGCGGAGGATTGGTGAGTAGGTGCGCCGGGCCAGCCGGATGATGGTCTGGCCGTGGTGGTGTTCGATGATGCCGCCGGTGTTCAGGAACCGCCGCTGGAGCGTGTCGGGGGTGGCGGTGGCGTAGCCGGGCAGGCGGCGGCGCAGCGCGGCGCAGATGGTGCTGGCCAGGACCGATAAGGCGACGTCGAGGTCGACGTTGAGCTCGGGACGGCGCCGGCGAGGGCGTCCAGGCTGAAGGACTGGATGGCTTCGGCGAGGCGCTGTTCGATGTTCATCCGCTGGGCGTAGGAGCCGATGACCTGCCGGGCGGGCAGCTGGGCCTGGTTGGTGATCAGCAAGGTGGGCTGGTCGTGGCCCAGTCCGGTGACGGCGAGCTGGCGGATCGGGCGGAGGTAGGCCGACAGCTGGGCGCCGGGGTCGTCGTGGACTTTGACCCGGCTGGTCTTGTTCCCGGCGCGGCCAAGGGTCATGGATGTCGGGATGTTAGTAAGAAACGCCCGGCCTGCCGCCATATTGATACCTGCCTATACAAGGAGCCGGACCAGGTAAGCCCGGAAGGGGCAATGGGCTGGTCAGGGCCTTACGCGGCTCACTGCCATCGCGTGCTCGCCTCGTCGGGCGTGGCCGGGCGGGCGGTTATCGTGATATCGGCGCGCCATACCTTGCGGTCGTCAAGGCGCCGCAGGTATGCCGGGCGAGCGCCCAGCTCCAGTCCAGCTCGCTGGCCGGGACCCTCGGGATCGCCGTGCACCTGGCCACGGTGCTGCGCCTGGTCGAGCTTGGCTAGTTTTTCCAACGCAAAACAACGATTACGGTCAAGCGCTCGGGTCCCGTGTCAAAACCAGCCGCAGAGTAACTGACCGGAGCGCTTAGTGACTTCGCCGAGGTGGGGCCGAGGAAGGCTGGTGACCTGGGGGTGCGCTGGGTTTGGGGGGCCTTACTCGGTACTGTCTCGTGCCGCCGACGATGTGGAGCTGTCGTGGCCGAGGTCCAGGGCGCGGTAAAGCGTGGAGCGACCGATGCCGAGGTGGCGGGCGATGGCCGTGACCGATTCGCCACGCTCGCGGCGGGCACGGGCGATGGCCAGGGTGTCGTCGTTGACGGCGGCTGGGCGGCCGCCGCGGCGGCCTTGGTCCTGGGCGGCGCAGCCCGTCCAGGGTGCGCTCGCGGATCAGGTCGCGTTCCATCTCCGCGGCCATCGCGGCGACCATGAATAGCATCTTGTCGGCCGTCGTGGCGGCATCGGGGCGGTGGATCCCGGCGCAGATGCCGGTGAGGATGTGCAGGTTGATCCCCCGGGCGTGCAGCTGGTCCTCCAGCAGCACGAGCAGGTCCTTCATGGACCGGGCGACCCGGTCCGGCTTGTAGATCACCAGCGTGTCGCCGGCCTGCAGCTGGCCCAGGGCCTGGCGCAGTTTCGGCCGGTCGTCGCGGGTACTGGCGGTCTCCACGATGATCTCCCGGCAGTGCGCCGCGGCGAGCGCGTCGAGCTGCGCCTGGTGTTCCTGCGTCCGGGTGGAGACCCGGGCGTAGCCGATGCGGACGCTGTTGTCGTAGGCGGGCGCGGTGGTCATGGTGCCGATCGTCCCGGATACCGTCCCCATACCTTCGGTGCGACACCCGGTTCCGGGACCGGTTTCCGGGACGGGCTGACCAGGGCATCTGCGGCTGGCGGCGGTGGTCCCGGAAACGACCGTTTGCGGGACACCAGGGCCGGGTTTCACGAGTCCTGCTGCGGCCCCGCAGGCAATCAACTCGCCTTGGGTATGCGCGCCCGTGCGCTGCCGCATGGCGCTGAAATGATCCTCAACGGTACGGGCGGATATTCCCAGGCGGCGAGCGATTTGCTTGGCGGACAGGCCGCGGCCCGCCAGTTGCAGCACTTCGGCCTGGCGGCCGGTGAGGTGCACGACTCGCCGCGCAGGGGACGAAACGGGCTGACCCGCATCCCTCTGGCTGGCCAATGCCGCTCCAACAAGAGTGCCCGTTCCGGACGCCCTGGCGGGAAGGATACACGGGGTATCCCGGCATCACCCAGCGAAGATTACTATCCGTGAGAACTAGTGTAAATACCGTACTTTCCCGGTATGGACAGACCTCACCAATTGGCGAAGCGTCATTTAAAGAAGGATCCCCAAGCTCACGAGGTCCTGATCACCGGAATTCAGGTCGAAGTAGTCCAGAGGTCGAGGACAACCCCGCACCGTCAGCACCATGACCATCAAAGTCGGCGGGCCACAGCCCAGGGCCACAGCCGCAATGTCCCCGCCACCAGGAAACATGATCAAAGCCGGGGGAAGTGTCTGCCCGTCCTGCTAACCGCGGCTAATCGCGGTGGGTGCCCTGGCATTTTTAGCTCGTAATAATAGAGAGAAACCATAAGCATTGAGAAAGGGTAAGCCCCTCCTTTCGTAGTTATGCTGCCTGGCCTTGGAAGACCCCGCAGCATAACCGCGAAAGCCGAGTGAAAGGAAAATGCATGAAAAAGCGATCGTACATCGCCATCGCTGCCGTTATCGCGGCAATCACCCTAGGGGTCGGGCTTACAACCGTGCCCGCACACGCGGCGGCGGCAACATATGAGCTAAAGGACGATAACGGCGGTAGCTCGCTGTGCATGAATCGAAACGGCGGGGGAACATCGGACGGTACGCCCGTGATCGCATACAACTGCGGTGACACCAATAACGACTTCTATTGGGGTTACCTGACCACTATGTGCGGGAGTGGTACCGTCACGGAGACGTGCCCGTTCACGGACGGGAGCGGCCTGAACCTCGCATACTACGGCGATCCCATCGTAGTGGAATACGCTTATAACGAGAATAAATGCGTCGGAGGCAGTAGCTCGAACGACGCCAGCGCCAAGCTAGAACCTTGTCCTGCTGACAACGGCAGCGGCGGGGGAAATTCGACTATAGGCGTCTTGGCCTACAGCCGGGGGAACGACCCACCATACTATGTCATAATCAACCGGAACTGGTCCAACAAGCTATACGATACCGGCGGCGGATGTTACGGCGCGGATTGTTCCCTTATCGTCGGGGCATTCTACGGATACGAGAAAGCCTTGACACTGAACATAGCCGACAGCCAGGTTCAGCACGGCACTCCCCAGAACGCGGCCTACTATGATGTATGGGGGGAGGTCTCCTATTAGCGACTGACCTCCTGGTTTCTATTGCCCCGCCAGGCCCGAGACGGGCCTGGCGGGCAAGATATTGGGAGCACGAAAATGAGCGATGAGGAATTCAGCAACACACTCCGTGAAATCTCCGGGAAGCTATCCGAACTCGAGAAGATGGCCAGGACCGCAATGGGCCGCGTGGAACGGGAGTTCCGCGCCGAGACCGGCCGCAGCTCCTTCGTCGCCACGTACCAGTGGCAGCTGCTGCACGCGATCTTCCAGGCACTCCGGGTCGTGATCCTCCTAGCCCACCCCCTCCCTGCGGCAATCGAGCGCGAAACCGGCCCTGCTGGCGGGGCATGAACTACCTCTCCCGGGAGATCACCGCCCTCGATCGCTCCCACACCGCGGCGACCCGGACCTCCTCCTCGCCGTGCCACAGCTCTGGGAGCCCGCTGAATTGGGCCTGTTTTCTCTGAGGGCTTCTTGCTGGGCTTTCCGGGCCTTCGGCCGCAAGCTGGCGGCCTGGTCGGCTGGTCGCGGTTCGACCTGGCTCTCCCGGCGGCCCGCATCGGCCGTCCGGCCTGGCAGCTGGCGGGCCTTCCCGAGGAGGACACTAGAGACATGGACCGCGAGCGTGCGGAAACCCACCTGCGGCTGCTGGCCGAGGCCGAACTACGCCGCGTGATGAAGATGCCGATGGGCAGCATTCCGGCTCGGTGGAATGCCGTCAGGCTCGCACTGGCCGCGCAGGCGCTGACTGCCGTGGGCGCTGTCGGCGCCGACGTTGCGGATGAGATCCAGGCCGACGTCGGCCTTGCCGTCGCTAGCAGGCGCCGGCTCTCTGTCCGCGGCCCCGGCCCGGGACGCATCCGTCCGGCACCCCACCGAGCATCGTGGCGGGTAGTGCCGGTGGGTCAGGTGATCAAGATCCGGAACGGCGCCGGTCGCCGCGACTTGCTTCTTGTGGCCTACGTGCAGTCCGCGGGCGGTGCGCGATTCATTGTGACCGACTGGCCCTTCGGCCCGTTCACCTTCACCGCAGCAGATGACCAGGGTGTCAGCTACCAGATCAGCTGGCACGGCGAGATGGCACCGCGCGAGCTGCTGCTGCGCCCGGACCCGCCGCACCAGATCCGCTGGCTTGACCTGACCACGGCCGCTGCCGAGCCCGCCACCCGCATCGATCTGGACCCGCAGATCCCGGTGCCGGATGTCACCGTGACCCGGAACGCGCACAGCCCAGGTGAGCTCCTGCTGGACGTCATTGCCGCCCGGATTCTCGCCGCCGCGGCGCCCTTCTCGCAGAACAACCCCGGACAGCTGACCGCCGCCAGCGCTGACCTGCGCGCGTTTACCGGTGACGGGCCCGGTTACATCGTCGCCGCGCTGCTCGCGGCCGGCATGCTGCCGCCGGACAGCCCCGTCCCCGGGCAGCTCGCCGGGCTATGCGCCAGGCTCGGCATCAACGGCCACGGCATCACCGCGCCGCCCGCCGGGGACCTGCCGGAACGGTGGCGAAGCATGCTGACTCCCCCCAGCCGCGAGCCGCAGCCGCCGCCCGCCCCCGGCATCCATGCCGCGACCGTGGCGGAGCTGCCCGAACTGGACGGCGCCAAGATCGCGATCGCGGGCCTGCATCACGACGAGCGCGGCACCATCATGCACCTGCTGGCCACCGGCGTCACGCTGGAGGGCGACTGGCCATACGCCAGGGGGGTCAGGCCCCTGCCAGTGCTGTGGATACGCGACAGCGACGACCGCTGGCACGCCACTCGCCTGGACGGCGTGAGCCCGTGGGGGGATAACGGCGCGAACCCGTGGACGGAGACCAGCATGGTCACGGTGTGGCTGAGGATCGTCCCCCCGCTGGATCACGGCACCGCCTGGATCGAGATATCCGCGGCCGGGCGATCGGCTCAGGCCCGGGCCACCCTGCCGCTCAGCTCGCAGTAACTATGTCGCGGGCCCGCGTGGGCCTGTTCAGTCCAGGTCGTCGTCCTGATGGTCGCCTGCGGTGTTCAGCGCCAGGGCCGCGCGCAGCCAGGTGAGCTCTGCGGGCCCGGCGACGACGCTGGTCCACTGGCCGATGGCGTCGTCACCGGGGGCCGGGTCGCCTTCGGCGCCCTCGAAGCCGCCCGGCATGGTCACCGTGATCCATGTCGCGGTTCCCAGCAGGCGGCCCGCCTCGCGGATGCGGACGACGGCGGGGTCTGCGTTGACGCTGTGCCCGGGGCCGAGGTCGTCGATGTCGATGCCGTACTCCGGCTGCGGGTCATGCGCGTCGGCCAGGCCCGCGGTGAGCACGATGGCCAGGCCGGGCCGCTGCACGGCCGGCTCCTGGCGGTCACCGGACAGGTGGGCGTAGGCCTCGAACGCGGCCTGGGGGTGCATCGCCAGTGCCTCGCCGGCCTGCCACCAGTCGGCGCCGCCGGCGAGCATGTCGGCCACGATCGCCTGGCGCAGCCCCGCGGCCGCGTGCTCGGCCCGCTCGGCCTGGGCGAGGGCCGCCCGCAGGTCGGCGCGTGATGCCGCCGCGGCGGCCTGGCGCGTCGCGTCGGCGAGCACGGCGCCGGCCTCGTCGGCGAGGCGGGCGGTCGGGCTGGCCGGGCTGGTGGAAGTCACTGCGGGCTCCTTTCCTCAGGTGGTGTCGTGAGACAGGCTGATGCGCCGGGTCATGTCGAGGGTCACCTCACCGTAGGGGGCGATATGCGACCAGAACAGCGGCGTGATGGCCCGCTGGTCCTCGCCGGTGAGATTAAGGTGCCCGTCGGCGAGGACGTCCTGGATCAGCAGCGTGTTCAGGTACGAGATCGACGCCTGGAGCACCCGAAGGCACAGCACCGTCAGCTCCTGCTCATCGCGGCGGTTGCCCGGTATGGCGCCGCCCTTGCCGTAGTGCATGACCGCGTTGCCGGCGTTCCACGACTCGGCGACGTTCAGCGCCGCGTTGATCTCCCGCTGCAGCTCACGGTCCCGCAGGTAGCGGCAGGCGAAGATGGTCCGCTGGGCCCGGCCGATCTCCTGCATCGCCTGGTAGGTGGGGTGCATCAGGTTGGTGCGGTGAAAGCGCCGCAGGATCGCCGCGGTAGAAGCGGCCTTGTTCTTGATGGAGGTCGCGTACTTGACCGCGTCGTCGTACTGGTCGGCGATGAGGTCCCAGTCGATGGGCCGGCCCACCATGGTCGGCGCCAGGTTCGGGAACTCCTCCCCGCGGCCCGGCGGGTAGAAGCGGATGTGGTTGATCCGCTTGATCCTGGGCAGCAGATCGAACCCCAGCAGCCGGGTCAGTCCGAAACCGATCACCGACTTTATGTGGACATGTCAAGTTGGGTGTACCGACTGGCCGGGGTCCGGGGAGTTGCTCGACTCGGAGGGGCTCGCGCCAGAACTCCAAGCGGCTGGGGTATGACGCGGCAATGCCGCTTTTGCGCGCGGGTTAGCTGCGAACCCCAGGTCAGGGGCTACCTGCGGGCAGTAACTGGGCGGCGGTTGGCGCGGGTGCCCATCAGCGTTCGACATACGGCACAGGCTCAGCTGAGCGCCCTCGGCGGAGGCCGTGGGAATGGATCAAGCGGCGATTCGTCACCGACAAGCCAGGTGTGACCGAACGGATCCCGGAACCCGCCTTGCCGGTGGGTTCCCCACGGTGCTTCATGGTCTCGTACCTGATCCGTGGAGCCGTCAGCGCCGGCTTCGACTGCGCGACGGACGAAAGTGTCGGGGTCGGCGGCGAAGACCTCGACTCGGGCTGTTGTGTACCTGCTCGACGCTGGTGTGACGAACTGCCCGGTCGGCTCGTGGAGGAAGATCGGCGCTCCCTGGATCTCCAGCCCTATGACACCACCGAGGTTCCATAGCTCGGTGGCCCCGAGGGCTCGCTGATACCAGCGGCTGGCTTCAGCGGCATCGCCGACCGCCAGCATGACAGAGATGCGCAGTGACATGGCGGGATCCCTCTTACTTTGGAGCGTGCGCTTTACTTTGGAGCGTGCGCTTTGGGTGATCGCGGCCAGCGCCGTGATGGGCGCATCCGCTATGAAGACGGCGGTTGCGGTGGCCAGCCGATGACCGGTGTGCCGATCTCCCATTCGTGGCCGAACGGGTCGATCACCCTGCCCACCCGCCAGCCGTGTTCGGTGCCGACGGGGGATTTCGGGGTCGCGCCGGCCGCGACCGCCTGGGCGAATGCGGCCTCAGGATCGCCGGTCACGAGCAGCAGGCGGCCGGTGGCGCCGCCGATGGCGCGCGGGACCAGCCGTTCGCTGCTGACCCCGGTGGCCGCGATCCAGAACGCCGCGTCGCCGATGGCGAGCTGGGCGACGAGTTCATCTTGGTCGCCGACACGATGGAGAACCCGCGCACCGAATGCCGCCTGGTAGAAGGCCAGGGCTTCGCTGCCGCGGTCGACCCAAAGCTCGGGCTGGAGAACGGTCACAGCGGGCTGCCAGCGGTCTCTTCCCAGATTCCGAGCACGTTGCCCGCGGGGTCGGCGAACAGCGCGACCCGCAGCGTCCCTTCCGGGTAGGGGGGTGTGACGACGTGTCCGCCGTGCGCGGTGATGGCGGTGATGGTCTCTGCGACGCTCGTCACGTAGATGTAGGGGCGCACCCCGTCCGCGCCGGCCGCGGCCTGGTCGGTGACCCACCGCCCGATGACATGGCCGGTGCCGTCGCTGAAGCTCGGCGCGTCGGGGGTGCCCGCGATCGGCCAGCCGAACACGGCGCGGTAGAAGGCGGCGGAGGCGGCGCGGTCGCGGGCCGGGATATGCATGTATGAGACGCCCCCGGGGCGCCCCACGAGCGAGTCAACCGGCACGAGCCACCTCCACTATTTAACTACGGGTACACCACAGCTAATTTGGAAGCGTGTCACAAACCGCTGCCGGCGGCAAGCCACGCCGCGCCTACCGCTCGCCACAGCGCACCGCGCAGGCGCAGCGCACCCGCGAACGCATCGTCACCGCAGCCAGCGAACAGTTTGTCCAGCGCGGGTACGCCGCGACCACCCTGCGGTCGGTCGCCGGTGCTGCCAGGGTGTCGGTGTCCAGCATCGAGCTGGCCTTCGGCACCAAGGCCAACCTGCTCAAGACAGCCATCGACGTTGCCATCGCCGGCGACCACGCCCCGGTCGCCGTCCTCGACCGGGCCTGGGCGGCCCAGGCGCAGGCGGCAACCGACGTCCACGCCTTCCTCACCGCGGTCGCTGCGATCCTCCGCCCCGCGATGGCTCGCTCAGCCGGTCTCGTCCTGGCCGCCTACGACGCCGCCGACACCGATCCCGACCTGGATGACCTCGCAGGCCAGCTAGCCGATCAGCGCGCCGCGGTGGTTGCCTGGATCGTCGACGGCATCCGCCAACGCGCCGCCCTGCGCGCCGGACTCACCCGGCACCAGGCCATCGACGAGGTATGGCTACTCATGGAACCCGCCGTCTACCAGCGCATGCTCCGCTACCGCCACTGGAGCCCCGCCCGGTACCAGACCTGGTTCGCAGACGCGGTCAGCCGGCTCCTGCTGGAGTGACTTGACCGAACAGCACCGCGCCACCTGGTTCGTATAGGGATCCTTCATCGGACTCCGAGCCGCCTTGCGGAGTCTGGGGTCTGTCAACTTAACGGTGTAACTTCTTCCTCTGCTGTAAATTGCGTCCCGCGCTGAGGCGGCCGTCGAAGGTGATGTCGAAGGCATTCAGGGCGGCCTTCCACCGGTTGGTCCAGCGCTTGCGGCCCTTCCCGGTGGGGTCCAGGCTCATGATCGCCAGGTACAGGCACTTCATCGCGGCCTGCTCGGTCGGGAAGTGGCCGCGGGCGTTCACGGCCCGGCGGAGCCGGGCGTTGATCGATTCGATGGCATTCGTCGTGCAGATCACTGTCCTGATTTCCCGGTCGAACCGCAGGAATGGCACGAACTCAGACCACGCGTTCTCCCAGAGCCGTCTGATGGCCGGGTAGCGCTTCTCCCATTTCCCGGAGAATTCAGCGAACCTGTCCAGCGCCTCGGTTTCGGATGCGGCGGTGTACACCGGCTTGAGGTCCTTTGCGATCTGCGCCCAGTCCCTCTTCGAGGCGTACTTGAATGAATTCCGCAGAAGATGAACGATACATGTTTGCACGATCGTCTTCTCCCACACGGAATTCACCGCGTCGGGCAGTCCTTTCAGCCCGTCGCAGACCACCATCAGCACGTCCCGGGTGCCGCGGTTCTTGATCTCCGAGCAGACCCGCAGCCAGAACTTGGCCCCCTCCCCGTCGCCGTGCTCCCCGGCCCACAGGCCCAGCACGTCCCGCTCGCCGTCCACAGTGACGCCCAGGGCCAGGTAGATAGGCCGGTTGGCGACCTGGCCCTCGCGGATCTTCACGTTGATCGCGTCGATGAAGATCACCGCGTAAACGGGATCCAGTGGCCGGCTCTGCCAGTCCGCCAGGCCGTCCATGACCCGGTCGGTGATCGTGGTGATCGTCTGCTTGGAGACCTCGGCGCCGTAGACCTCGGCCAGGTGCGCGGCGATTTCCCCGTGGGTGAGCCCTTTCGCGGACAGGGAAATGACCATCTCATCGACACCTGTGAGCCGCCGCTGCCGTTTGGCGACGATTTTCGGCTCGAAACTCGACTCCCGGTCCCGCGGCACCCAGATTTCCACCGGCCCGGTATCTGTAATCACCGTCTTGGCCCGGTGGCCGTTACGGGAATTGCCGCCGTCGCGGCCCGCGGGATCGTGCTTTCCGTAGCCGAGGTGATCATCCAGCTCGCCTTCCAGGGCGCCCTCGATGACCATCTTGGTCAGCTTACCCAGCAGGCCGCCCTCGCCGGTCAGCTTCAGCCCGCCCACCCGGGCCCGCTCGGTAAGCTCGCGCAGCAGCTGCTCATCAGCCGCCGAGAGCTCCGCTCCGGACTGGCCCCGGTCCTCTGTCACCTCAGTCATCTGATGTCTCCTCCGTCTCAGGAGTTCCACCGTTTAAATTACAGTCCCGATCTGGGCATGTTGCCAGAGTGAAGAGAAACGAATACTCAAGACGGTGGCTGCCGGCCTAATTGGCGCTGCGCTAGCCATCGCGGTGCTGACGCCTAACCCCTGGCAGGACCGCCGCAAAGAAGCGTGACAAGCAGCCGGCAAACCGATCGGCAAGCGGGCCTCCGCCGGTCAGAAGGGTGGCTCGGCCGGGTCGGTTTCTGCAGGCGTGCCGGCGGGTCGGGGTTCGTCCGGCCGCAGGTCGCGGGCGTTGGGGGGTGCCCAGGCCCCGACAGCGCGGGGGATGATTTCCGCGGCGGCGGCGTGACCGGGCAGGCCGGCCGGGCCGGCCTGGCAGATCAGGAACGTGTCGCCGTTGTTGTCCTGCTTGACCAGCAGGTAGCGGGTGACGAAGGGGTTGGTCGGGAGGTGCCCGACCAGCGGCAGGTGCCGCATGTCCCCTCTCCAGCCGACCGCGGGCGCAGCCTGGGCAAGCGCCAGGACGGCCTGCAGGGCCCAGGCGAGCCGTTCAGCGTCGCCGTCGAGCCACTCGTGCAGCGGGGCGAGGCCGTCGAAGGCGTCGATCGGCTCGCTTAGCCGGTAGATGTGCATGGGCCGGGCTCTCTTCTCGGGGTGCCGCCGGGGCAGGCCTGCTCACCGAGGTCGGTGAGCAGGCCGCGCAGGCGGCGGGCGATGGCGGTGTGGCGTTCTGCTTCGCGGGTCCAGCCGCGGTCGGCGGCGTCCTGGACGAGCTGGTGCTCGATGTCCAGCCGGGCCTTCAGCCTCGGGGCGTATTCGGGGGTGGTGACGAACTTGGCGCAGGTCAGGTAGAGGTCGCACTCGCAGGGACCTTCGGCGGGCAGGCGCAGGCAGTGGCCGAGTTCCAGTTCGGTCTTGGGGTAGGACCTGCAGCGGAACCGTTTCGTACGTTAAGGCGGTTCGGCGAGGTCAGGATGGGTGCTGAACGGGGTCATGCGGGGGCACTTGGCGTACGTTCCGGTTCGGGCGCAGCCGGGGCGTGATCTTGATCCGGGGCTGGTTCGGCTGGCTGGGTGGCGTTCAGTGACGGTGATCTTCGTGTCCGGAAGTCCCCAGTAACGGACAAGATCAAGGCGCGGGTCATCGGCCCGAGTAAATGAACGCTACGTAACGGTCTGGTCACTTAATGGCCGGGTTGTGATGATCTGGGCCTACGGTTGGGCCGTGCCGGTGGAGTTTCTCAGTGACCAGGAAGCGGCGGCCTTCGGCCGTTACGGGGACTCAGTATCCCAGGCGGACCTGGAGCAGTTCTTCTACCTCGATGACGCCGATCTCAAGCTGGTGGCCGGGCTGCGGGGTGATCACAACCGGCTCGGCTTCAGCGTCCAGCTCGCCACGGCCCGCTTTGCCGGCAGGTTTCTGGCGGATCCGCTGGAGGGGGTGCCGACCGAGGTCATCAACTACCTGGCCGGTCAGCTACGGATCGCCGACCCGTCGTGCGTGAAGAAGTACGCGCAGCGGGAGCCGACCCACCGCGAGCATGCCGGGAAGATCCAGAAGGCGCTGGGGCTGAAGGACTTCACGCAGGCGGAGGCGGAGCTTTCGGGGTATGCGGGCAAGCGGGCGTGGGTGACCGGGGACGGCCCGAAGGCCATCTTCCTCGACGCGATGGGGTGGTTGCGGGAGCGGGATGTGCTGCCGGGGGTGTCACGGCTGGCCCGCCTGGTGGCGCGGGAGCGGGACGCGGCGACGCAGCGGCTGTGGGACACCCTGTACGCGGCGCTGACCGCAGCCGAGCTGGCGGCGCTGGACGCGCTGCTGGTGGTGCCGCCCGGGGCGCGGGTGTCGCCGCTGGAGGAGTGGCGGACCGGGCCGGCGCGGGCGTCGGGCCCGCAGATGGTCAAGGCGCTGCACCGGGTCGCCGGCATCATCGGGTCCGGCCTGTCGCGGGTGAAGATCGATGCGAATGTGACGCCGCGCAGGCTGGCGGAGCTGGCCCGGTACGGGATGAGCGCGGATGTGGCGCAGCTGAAGCGGCACGGCGACCAGCGGCGGATGGCCACGATGGCGGCGACCGTGGCCCAGCTGGAAGCCACGGCGACCGACGACGCCCTGGAGCTGCTGGAGTTGCTGTGGGCGACCGAGCTGATCGGCAAGGCCCGCCAGGAGGCAGGCAAGGAGACGATCAAACGGCATCCCCGGCTGACCCGGGCCTCGGCAGTGCTGGCGGTGGTGGCGAAGGTGCTGCTGGAAGCCCGCGACTGGGGCGCCGGTCAGGAGGTGCGGGTCTCGGAAGTGTGGGAGGCGATCGAGGCGCGGATCCCCCGCGCCGAAGTGCGGGCCGCGGTGGACACCGTGACCGGGATGCTGCCGCCACCCGAAGCCCTGCCCGAGCCGGACTGGCGGGCGGAGCTGGCCAGGAAGACCCCCACGGTGGTGGGGCTGTGCAGGATGCTCACCGCCACCATCACCTTCGGCGCCAATGCCCAGGGCACCCCGGTGCTGGCGGCGATGACCGCGCTGGGGGAGCAGCTGGCCACCGACGCCAGGTGGACCGCCGGGAACCCGCGCATCTGCCCGCAGGCGGTGACCGGGCCGTGGAAGCACCTGGTGTTCGGGCATCCCGCCCGGGACGACGGGACGGTGGACCGCGGCGCCTACATCTTCTGCGTGCTGGAGCAGTTCTGCCGCCACCTGAAACACCGGGACATCTACGCCGATACCTCGACGCGGTACCGCAACCCGCAGGCGCGGCTGCTGGACGGCGCGGAGTGGGAGGCGGTCAAGGACGATGTGCTGACCACGCTGGGCCTGCCCGAGGACCCCGGTGCGCTGCTGGCCTCCCATGTCACCGCGCTGGATGAGGCGCTGAGGTATGTCGGCGGGCGGCTGTCCGCCAACGCCGGCGTGCGAGTGGACGGGGCAGGGAGAATCCACGTGACCAGCGACAAGGCGATCGGGGAGCCGCCGTCGCTGGCCGGCCTGTGCAAGCGGGTCGCGGCCATGCTGCCCCGGGTCGAAATCGGCGAGCAGATCCTGGAGGTGATGGGGTGGGTGCCGAAGTTCCCGGAGTCGCTGACCGCCCTGTCGGGCGGGGCGGCCCGGATGGCGGACCTGAATGTCACCGTGGCGGCCTGCCTGACCGGCCAGGCCCTCAACATCGGGTACGGGCCGGTCTCCTCGCCGGGGGTGCCCGCGCTGGAACGCCGCCGCATCGGCCACGTGGGCCGCACCTACCTGCGCGCCGCGAACTACACCGACGCCAACCCGCACCTGATCGCCCAGCAGGCCGGCCTCGGCTTCGCCCGGGCCCTGGGCGGCGGGATGGTCGCCGCGATCGACGGCATGCGATTCGTCGTCCCCGTCCCCTCGCTGATGGCCAGGCCCAACCGGAAGTACTTCGGGCCGAAACGCGGGATGACGTTCCTGAACATGATCAATGATCAGGCGTTCGGGACCGGGCATAAAATCGTGGCGGGAACCGACCGGGACTGCCTCCACGCAATCGACCTGTTCTTCAGCCCCGGCGCGGGGAACCTGCCCGAGGTGCTGGTAACTGACACCGGATCATATTCCGACCTGATATTCGGGATCGCGAGCCTGCTGGGCGTCGACTACCGGCCCGCGCTGGCCGACCTGCCCGACCAGAAAGGATGGCGGGCCGGGAACGGCGCCGGTTACGGGAGCCTGGACACCTTCGCCCGGGGGAAACTCGACCTGGGCAAGATACGGCGCCACTGGAGTGAGATCCTGCGGCTGATCGCCACGATCTACACCAGCAAGGTCAGCGCGTCCGACGTGGTCAGGGCCCTGCAACGCGGCGGGCACCCCACCGCCCTGGCCGAGGCGATCGCCACTTACGGCCGCATCTTCAAGACCTTCCATATCCTGTCGATCATCGACAGCGAACCGTACCGGCGCGGCATCAAGGGAATGCGCAACCTGCAGGAAGGACGGCACGCGCTCGCCGAGAAGATATTCCACGGGCGCCGCCGCGAACTGTTCCAGCGGTACCGGGAAGGAATGGAAGACCAGCTCGGCGCGCTGGGTATCGTTTTGAACTGCGTCGTTCTCTGGAATACGGTCTATATCGACGCGGCACTGCGCCAGTTGCGATCCCAGGGATACCCCGTGCGAGACGAAGACGTTGCACGACTCAGTCCCTTCATGAGAAACCACGTCAACGTCCACGGGAAATACTCCTTCACCCTCGTGAAACCCGCCGGACGTGCCGAAGGCGCCACCGCCACCCGGCAGCTGCGTGACCCCGACGCCCGCGACGATGACGAGGAAGACTTCGACGAGGACGACACCTGAGCACACGCAAAGACGCCCGGGTCGGCACCTGGGCCGCCGCGAACATCGCCTACACCGCGGCTAATTCGTCCTGGTTAAACCGCATCCCCGCAGTTCACGGCGTTGCGGTACTTCACGCTGGACGGCACTGATCATTCCAGCCACAAGGAGCAGGCCAGCATGATCCGCCGGTACATCATCTGGCGCAACAACCACGCTTACGACGATCGGCTCCGCCGCATCGTGGACCGCGCCAACGCGGCCTGGTTCCGGGTCAGGGTCACGGACCGGCGAGGGGACAGCCGTCCAGCGCCGCCGGATGGCGCAGCAACGCGCTGGAGGCGCCGTGCCTGCCGAAGCGCTCGTAGTAGGGGACGAGCGGCGCGTCGCAGACCAGGTCCGCCGAGTAGAACCGGTCAGTGCCGTCCAGGATCCGGCGCATCAGCTCCCCGCCGGTGCCCTGCCCCTGGTATCCAGGCAGGACCTCCAGCCAGGGGATGAACGCGGTCAGCACCCCGTCGCTGAGCATATTCACAAAGCCCGCGACGCGGTCACCGGCATCATCGATCGCCACCACGGACCGGTAGCTGCCGCGCAGGACAGCCAGATGCTGTCCGGCCGAGGGCCGACGGGGCCAGCCGGCGAAGAACCCTTGCAGCATGTCCTCGCGGACAGATGCCAGATCGTCGGTGTAGTACATCACAGGCAGCCCGCGGCATGGTCACAGCTAATCCAGCGCCACCCTAATGGACCCGGGCGGACGTTGCCTGCTGCGGCACTAGGTGAGCTGACCGGCGCGGGCGTCCAGGACCGCCCCGTAGTTGCTCTCGGCCCATGCTTTGACGGCGGCGATCGGCTCGAGCAGGGACCGGCCGAGGTCAGTGAGCTGATATTCGACCTTGGGCGGGACGACGGCGTAGACGGTGCGCTCGACGATCCCGTCGCGCTCGAGGGAGCGCAGCGACTGCGTGAGGACCTTCGGGGTGACCTCGCCGATGCGGTCTCGAAGCTCCGAGAACCGGTGCACGCCGGAGCTCAGGGCAATGACGATCAGCATCGTCCACTTGTCGCCGAGGCGGCTCATCACCAGTCGGGACGGGCACTCCCGATCGAACACATCGCCAGGCAGCCTGGCCCCCTTAGTTTCCATGAAGTAAGTATAGCACGTTGAGGTATCCAGTATCAATTTGATATTGTCGCGCAGACGGGACGCCACCCGGGCGCCTGCCGGCAGGGAAGGGAAGACGCATGAAGACCAGAGGCAACACCATCTTGATCACCGGCGGCACCTCGGGCATCGGGCTCGGCCTGGCCCGGAAGTTCCACGAGCTCGGCAACCAGGTGATCGTCGCCGGCCGCCGCACGCAGCTGCTCGACGAGATCGCCGCCGAGCACCCGGGCATCGAGACGATCGCCCTGGACATCGCCGACCCGCAATCGATCGCCCGCGCCCGCGAGGCGGTGGCGGCCCGCCATCCGCAGCTCAACGTCCTGATCAACAACGCCGGCATCCAGCTCCCGGAGAACCTCCTGGACCCCGGCTCGCTGCCGGCCGCCGAGGACACCATCGCCACCAACCTGCTCGGCACGATCCGGATGGTGTACGCGTTCCTGCCGCTTCTGGCCGGCCAGAACGACGCGGTCGTCATGAACGTCTCCTCCGCGCTCGCGTTCGTCCCGTTCCCGATCACTCCGACCTACAACGCGACCAAGGCCGCGCTGCACTCCTTCAGCGACAGCCTCCGCGTGCAGGCCGCCGGCACCGGCGTCCAGGTGATCGAGCTCGTGCCCGCGGGCGTGCGCACGACGCTGATGGGCCAGCAGGACAACGAGGACGCCATGCCGCTGGAGGACTTCCTCACCGAGACCATGGACCTCCTGGCCGCCGCGCCCGACGCCAAGGAGATCGTCGTCGAAAGCGCCCGGTTCATCCGCGACGCCCAGGCCAACGGCAACTACGACGATGTCCTGGCCATGTTCGCCAGCGCCGGAGCCGGACGCTGACACCAACGCCGGTCGCTCTGACGGCAGCCGGCGCAAAGGTCCCCGCACAACATGCCGGGCGCGGGAGAAACTGCTGCGCCGAGGAGCCCGGCCCAGCGCCGTTTTGCGACTCATCCCCAAGACCACTAGCAGCGAGGAGGACAGCATGGAAAAGCAGGTCATCAACCCATGGACCTGGCAGGACCGATTCGGGCTCGTCCAGGCGATCAAGGTCACAGGTGCCGAGCAGGTCCTCTACTGCTCCGGCCAGACCTCCGTCGATGAGGACGGAAATCCCCTCAATGCCGGCCAAATGCAGGAACAGGCGCTACAGGCGATCGACAACCTCGAGACCGTTCTCCGCCAGGCAGGCTTCGAGCTGGCCGACATCGTCCAGGTTACGACGTACGTCACCGACGTCGACGCTTACCTGCAAGCGGCACCTGCGGTCGGAGCGCGCCTGGGCCAAGCCGGCGTCAAGCGGGCCGCGAGCTTGATCGGCGTGGCGAGGCTCGCGCTCCCCGAACTGCTCGTCGAGATCCACGCGACAGCAGCGAGGTGACCCACGGCCGATCGAGCATCATACCTGCGCTCAGTCCCGGCGCGAAGGCCGAACACCATTAGGTGAAGCGTTCGAGACCGCCGGTTAGGACGAGTTCGGGCGCCTGCCTCGATCGTCATCGGCGTCTCCGCCGGGGCAGCGACCAAGGAGCAACTGGCCACGCTCGCAGAAGTTGGCAAAAACCGCGCCGTCGCAGGAATCCTCATCGCGAAACCCGACGACGACCGGCCGCGAAACAGGCCCTATCCCGGGCCCTCCCCGGGCGTCCGCGCACAGGCCGGCCAGCGGAAAAGCGACATCACCGCAGCCGGCCGGCCGGTATATGACCTTCTCGTATGAACCGGGTACTTCTCACCTGCGCGAATTGGCAACAGTTGAATACGCGATCCTGCCAATAGATGCGTACACCTCGATCAGGACACTTACTGGAGCGCCCGGTAGATGGTGCCGCGGCCGACCCCCAGCGCTTTGGCGATCTCGGCCACGGTGATGTCCCGGGCCTCATAACGCGCCCGGGCCAGAGCGACCTGGGCTGGGGAGAGCTTGGCAGGACGGCCGCCCACGCGGCCGCGGGCCCGCGCGGCAGCCCGGCCCACCGCCGCCCGCTCGGCGATCAGCTCCCGCTCGAACTCGGCCAGCGCGGCGAAGATGTGGAAGACCAGCCGGCCGGTGCTGGTGGTGGTGTCGATCCCCTCATGCAGGGATGCGAACGCCACCCCGCGCTCGGCCAGCGCGTTGACAGTCTCCACCAGATGCCGGAGCGACCGGCCCAGCCGGTCCAGCCGCCACACCACCAGCGTGTCCCCGGCCCGCAGATACCCCATGCACAACGTGAGCTCCGGCCGCTCGGTCAGCTTCCCCGACGCGGTATCGGCAAAGATCTTCTGGCAGCCCGCCGCGTTCAGCGCGTCGGTCTGCCCGTCCAGGTTCTGTGAGGCGCCGGAGATCCGGGCGTAGCCGACACGCTGGCCGGCGAGAGGGTGCACAGGAAGGCTCATGAATCCCGATCGTGCACCGGAACCCGGCTCTGTGACGAAGGTTTCAGGGCATTGATTCCGGACTGAGTTACGGACGCCCGCCAGGCGCCAGAGCGCGCTCATACCGGCCCAAGTTGATCTTGTCCGTTACTGGGGACTTCCGGACACGAAGATCACCGTCACTGAACGCCACCCAGCCAGCCGAACCAGCCCCGGATCAAGATCACGCCCCGGCTGCGCCCGAACCGGAACGTACGCCAAGTGCCCCCGCATGACCCCGTTCAGCACCCATCCTGACCTCGCCGAACCGCCTTAACGTACGAAACGGTTCCGCTGCAGGTCCTACCCCGTCTTGAAGAAGTTGGCCTTGAGCCAGTGCACCGCCTCGTCGGGCAGGACGCCCGATTTCAGGTCGAGCGCGGCGGGGCCGGCGATGACCGCGCCGGGGGCCAGGATGGACTTGTAGTCGCGGAGGACTTCCTGGTCGCTGATCTGGGCGTAGATGAGCGCCATGGAGACCGAGGAATGGCCCAGGACCTTCATGATGGTATGCAGCTTGGCGCCACGTTCGGCGAGCTGGGTGCCGACGGTGTGCCGGAACCGGTGGGTGGTACCCCGGACGCCCGGGCCGTTCTTCTTGCCGCCGGGGACGACCAGCCGACTTCGATGCAGGCCTGCTGGATCGGGGTGTTGAACAGGTAGTACAGCGACAGCAGCTTGCCGTGGTCCATGAACAGGTAGCGGACCTGCTCGCCGGTGCGAGGGTCGGTAAAGGGCCGCTCCCGGCCGCCTTTGCGCAGGTCGATGAGTGTCTGGAGCGCGCCGGCGGCGTCCTGGTGGAGGGGGACGACGCGTTCCTTAAAGGTCTTGCGGCCCGGCAGCCGGAGCCGTGGTGTCCCGTCGGGGTAGTGATCCAGGCAGTCCAGCGGCAGGTGCCGGATCTCGTCGCGGCGGGCCCCGGACCAGCGGGCGGTCAGCAGGGCCGCTCGCTGGAACGGGCAGGTGATCTGGTTGATGACGGGCATCACCAGGTCGAGCTCGTGGTCGGGGATGAAGCGGGGGATCCGCTGCGGCAGCTTGGGCGCGTCCCGGGAGGTGATGGGCGCGAAACCGGGGACGTCGTCGTATTCCCACGCCGCGGCGTCCCGGAACAGCTGGGACAGCCCGGAGATCCGCTGGATGCGGGTGACCGCGCCGCGGCCGGTGATCTTCTTGCCGCCGTGGTAGCCGCTGGTCGCCCGGGGGACGGTGTCGTGCGCCTTGACCATCTGCGAGTCGATGATGCAGGCCGTGGGCTGCGCGGCCCGGCCCTGATGCTGCCGCAGCAGCTCCCGCAGCCCGGTGATGAGCGCCTGCGGGAGGCCGCGGCCGTTCCACCGCTCGAAGAAGGCGTACGCCGCCTCCCAGGGCGGGAAGTCGACCGGGAGGGCACGCCACTCGACGCCGTTCTTGACCACGTACGCGACGGCGTCGCACATCGCCCGCAGGTCATGGACCATCGGCCGCCCGACGGCGATGGTGAGCTCGCGCATCACCTCCCGGGCCCGCGGCTCCAGCACGGCCCACTGGGCATCGGTCAGGTCAGAGGGGTAGCACGGCCGGCGGTCACGGCACCAGCAGCCCGGCGAGGCGCAGGAGGTGGCGAACCCGGCCGCGACAGGGTAGACAGGCATGCAGGTCCCTGGCGGCAGGTACGGCTTCGACAACCTCCCAGCTACCAGGGACCCCTTCACCGCCCAGGACGCCACGCCGCACGATGACCAGATCGCGACGCTTACGCCCGGTTCACCCGCCTGGATCCTTTATCTACAGGCTCTTAGTGAGCTGATAGAGCACTGGACTCTGGTCGGCGACGAGGTCGACCTGGTGTCGGCCAAGCACCTGGACACCAGGCTGACGTTCGCGCTGCTGCTGAAGTTCTACGGCCGGTACGGGCGGTTCCCGCGGAGTCGGGGCGAGCTGCATCCCGATGCGGTGGAGTTCGTGGCCCGGGCGCTGAAGGCTGACCCGGGCAGCGTGGCCGGCTACGACTGGTCAGGGCGGACCATTGAACGGCACCGCGGCGAGATCCGCAGGCACTTCGGGTTCCGGGTCTGCGGGGAGGACGAGGGGGCGAAGCTCGCCGAGTTCCCGGCGGACCTGCCGCGGTTCGCGGAACTGGGCGTCATCGCGAACTTCGAGCCGCTGTGGGCCCAGCCCGACCCGCTGATGACCGAGCTGACCGAACCGCAGCTCGGCCCGGAACGCTCCCGGCGGCAGTACCAGATCGCGAGCATGCTCGCCTCCGGAGCACACGTCTCCTTCGGCAGCGACTGGCCGGTGACGAGCCACCGGCCGCTCGACATTCTCAGCACCGCCGTGACCCGCCAGACAGCCGGCGGCCACCCCGCCGGGGCTGGCTGCCCGAGGAACGCGTCGACATCGAGACCGCGTTGCACGCCTACTCCGCCGGCGTCGCCTACCAGGCCCGCGCGCAGGAGGAATGGGGAACCCTGCGGCCCGGCATGCGGGCCGACCTGGTCTACCTCAGCGCCGACCCGCTCACCACCAGCCCCGCCGCCCTCCCCGGCCTGCAGGTGCTGGGCACCTGGCTGGCCGGCACCCCCACCTTCAGACAACCCGCCCAACCCGAGGTGAACCCGTGAAACAGCTAGGCACCCCACCCGCAGGCCCTCCACCCGTCCGCACCCCGCCCGCCGAGCACCTGCAACGCGGCTCCCTCGGCGCCCGCGACATCTTTTTCTTCGTCGTCGCAGCCCCGCTGACGGTCATGGCCGGCGTTGCCCCTGGCCATCCTGATCGGCGGGATCGGCGCCCCGGCCGCCTACCTGATCGCCGGGGTGATCCTGACGATCTTCGCGGTCGGCTTCACCAGCATGACCAAGTACATCCACAATGCCGGCGCGTTCTACTCCTACATCACCCGCGGCCTCGGCAAGGAATTCGGGCTCGGCGCGGCGCTGCTGGCCGTGTTCTCCTATAACGCGATCCAGATCGGCGTGTACGGCGCCTTCGGCTACTTCGCCTCGATCACCGCGAGGGACCTCATCCACCTCAGCCTGCCCTGGTGGCTCTGGGCCGCGGTCGGCATCCTGGTCGTGACGCTGCTTGGTTACCGCAGCATCAACGTCGGAGCCAAGGGTGCACCTGTGCGCGGCCGCCCCGATCCCGGCATCGTCGGGGAAAGTCACCCGCCACCGGCTCAACCCCGGCGGCGACCGCCAGGCCAACCACGCCCTGTGGCGGATCGTGCTCACCCGCATGAGCGCCCATCCGCCGACTCTCATCTACGTCGAGCGGCGCACCAAGGAAGGCCTGTCGAAGAAAGAGATCATCCGCTGCCTGAAGCGTTACGTCGCCCGCGAGGTCTATCACCACCTCCGCGCCGCCGGCTGACGCTCACTCTCAGGGGACGGCCTGGCCCTCAAATCGGCTGCCGCACACGTGCTGGCCTGCTAACGATTCGCCGGCCGTCCCCGGATCCTTGTCCTGCCTTGCTGGGTGTGACCTCATAAGAGCTTTCCCTCACCCGAGTGGACCTTCCCTGTCTTGTTCGCAACTCAGCAAATACCCTGCTCACCGTCTTTTCAGAACTCAGAAATGAGACCAGGAAAATGTCAAACGAATCCCTTGACAGGCATAGGAGCATCGTTCCGGCGCGAACTCGGTGACCGCCGTGCCGATCGAGTGGGTCACGTTCCGTGATGACGGCCACGGAAGCGGCGTCTGGCCGCCATCAGCCCACTCACTGACGGCGTCCTGCACGCACACGGCCTCGGATCTCTTCGCGATCCTGCCAGCCGGCCCGGGGTAGCCCGTCACGAAATAGCGTTGCCGCTGATCATCGATCCGCCATCGCTCGCCCGGCCCGGAGAACCCCTTGACGCAACCTACTGGTTGCCATATATTAGCAACCAGTCAGTTGCATTACTCACGTCAACCGCAAGGAGCATCACCAGTGACCGCGACCAAGGACTACCGCACGACCGTCCAGGTAAACGCCCCCGCCGACGTCGTGTTCGACGCCGTTACTACCGCCGAGGCGCTCGCCGCGTGGTGGAGCCCGGTGACCGGCTCGGGCCTGACCGGCGGTGAGCTGCGCTTTCCGATGGTGGCGGGCGAGCGGCCGCTTCTGATCCAGGTCGACGAGGCAACCCGCCCGACGACGGTCCGCTGGACGGTGGCCGAGTGCACCTTCATGGAGGACTGGGTCGGTACACAGCCCACCTTCACGATCACGCCCCTCGACGACGGTGCCTGCGAGCTCACCTTTGAGCACCTCGGCCTTAACGACGAGCTCGAGTGCAAGGACATGTGCAGCCGCAGCTGGGACCACTTCGTTCACACCAGCCTGCGGGAACTCGCCGAGGGCGGCCCCGGCGCCCCCAACCGCAGCCCACGAGACCTCGACCGCCGTGCCGCCGAGCAGCAGGCCTGATCCCGGCCGCCAGCGGACGGCCCGGCGCCGGGCCCGTCCTCCTGCTCGCACCTGTCATCGAGGAGAAAATGATGGCGTTCCCTGACCGTATCGAAAGGACCATGACGCTGGCCCGCCCGCCCAGCGAAGTGTGGCCGGCGCTGACGACGGCCGAGGGGTTGAGCGCCTGGTTCGGGGAGCGGGCCACGATCGACCTGCGTCCCGGCGGGGCAGCGTCGATGACATTCGCCGGCGGCATGAGCGTCGAGATGCGCGTGGAGCGGGTGGAGGAGCCGAGCGTGTTCGCCTACACATGGCGCCTGCTGAACCTGCCCGAAGATGACCCGCGCCGCACCTACGTCGAGTTCACCCTGGAACCCGCTGGCGACGGCACACTGCTTCGCGTCACGGAGACCGGCTTCGCACAGCTGCCCGTCGACATCCGGCGCGAGACGTACGAATCGCATCGCGACGGCTGGTCGCGTGAGCTGGCTGAGCTGGTGGACCAGCTCAATGCCGCCTGACATCGAGGCCGTGGCCGAGCAGGTCTTCGTCGCCCTGGCTGACCCGACCCGCCGCGCAATCCTCGCCACCCTGGCCACCAGCGGGCCGGCCACGGCTACCGACCTGGCAGCGAGCCTGCCGATCACCCGCCAGGCGATCGCCAAGCACCTCGCCCTCATGGCCGACACTGGCCTCGTGATCCCCGAGCCGGGCGAACGTCGCCGAATCCGCTACCGCCTGCGGTCCGCCCCGGTCCAACTCGCGCAGCAGTTCCTCGCCGCGCTCTCCAACGACTGGGACGACCGGCTCGATGCTCTGAAACACCACCTCACAACGGGATAAGCCACGCTGAAGCTCTATACGGGGAATGGCGGCGACCCGACCTAAGAGCTCGTCGCGGTCCGGTGGTAGCGGGTCATCGGGCCGAGCAGGCCGGGCACCACGTCGAAGGCGGTCATGCCCAGGCGCTCGGCCACGGCGACCGAGGCGGTGTTGCCCGCGTCCACCTCGGCCAGCACCTCAGGCAGGCCGAGCGGGCCGAGGGCGTGCTCTACCACGGCGCGGGCGGCCTCGGTGGCGTAGCCCTTACCCCAGGAAGCCGGAGCCAGGCTGTAGAAGATCTCCAGGCCGAGGTCATCCAGCGGCCGCAGCCCGGCGGTGCCGGTCAGGTCGGTCCGGCCCTGCTCCTGGATCAGCCACAGGCCGTATCCGGCCGCGGCGAAGTCGCGGGTGCTGTCCTCGATGGCCTCGCTGATCTCGGCCGGCAAGGGCATCGCGCCGTCGAACAGGAACCGCCGCACGCCCGGGGCGGCCCAGTGAGCCTGCAGTGCCGCATGATCGGCGGCCGTCACCGGGCGCAGGAACAGGCGCTCGGTGACCAGGACATGCTCCACGTCCGCCACACTACCGGCCGCGCCGGGCGTGTCATCCGGACGTTCCCGCTGGCCGGGCGATATGGTCGGGGTCTACCATGGAGCACGCGTCTTCGCTCTATAAAGGGAAAATTCATATCTTGTTTCGCTAGAAGGGTCACGGTGTGTCTGGTATTCGGCAGCTGCCAACGCGTCGCAGGGGGCACACCACGGCCGTGGCCATCGGCCCCGAGCGGTTCTCGCTCACGGCCAGCCAGCGTGATGACGGGAGCCTGTGCGAGGTCTTCATCCACTGGGGCAAGCACGGGACGAGCAGTGCGGGCCTGATGGCCACCTACGCGGTCGCGCTCTCGACGGGCCTGCAGCACCGGGTGCCGCTGGCCCACCTGATCCGGCCGGGGCTTGATCAGTATTTCGTGCCCAACGGCCATACCGACGACCCGGACATCCCCAGGGTCCGGTCCGCGGTGGACTACGTGGCCCGCCGGCTGGCCATCGACTGGCTGCCGTACCCCGAACGGGCCGCGCTGGGCGTCTATACCCTGACCGAACGGGTCCGGCGCTGGGAGCTGGCGGCCGGCCTGCGCGCACCCGGGTTAGCCGCCGGCACGGTCCCGCCGGTCATCTGCCGTATCTGGCACAGTTCGACCGCGCTGAGGCGGCGCTCGTCGGTGATGATGCCCCGCAGGTGGGAGCCGGACCGCCATAAAGTGAGGCATGGCTGAAGCGCGGTATGACGCGGTGGCCGACTTCTACGCCGCGGCCTTCGATGAGCTCGATGAACCGGCCAGCGCCGCCCTGCTCGACCTGCTCGGTCCGCCTGCTGGGCTGCGGGTCCTCGATATAGCCTGCGGGCACGGGCGCCTGACCAGGGAACTGGCCCGGCGGGGCGCCGTGGTGACGGGCGCCGATATCTCCGGGGCACTGCTCGGCCGGGCCCGGGCGGCCGAGCTGGCAGAACCGTTCGGCATCCGGTACCTGCATGCCGATGTGGCCGCTCTGGCCGAGCTCCGCCCGGCGGAGCAGAACCGGGATGAGCCAGACCTGTCGGGGCCGCAAGGTACCGGGTTCGACGCGGTGACATGCAACTTCGGCCTGTCCGACATCGATGACCTGGACGGTGCCGTAGCCGCGGTCAGCGCCGCGCTCAGGCCGTCCGGTTGGTTCGTGTTCTCGATCCTGCACCCGTGCTTTCCCGGCGGGCCCGGTGTCTCTGCCGCCTGGCCGGCGGACGGCGGCTACCAGGACGAGGGATTCTGGACCGCTGATGCCGAGCTGTCGCCGCTGCGCCGTCAGGTTGGCGCCACTCACCGCATGGTTTCGACGTACCTGAACACGTTGCGTCGGCACGGGCTGTGGCTGGACGAGATGAGCGAGCCCGCGCCTGCGGAGCAGTGGACCCGCGGCAGACCCGGCACCGACCGGGTGCCTGTCTACCTGGCGGCCAGATGCCTCAAGGGCAGCGTTTCCGGCTTAACTGGGCGTGCCGCGTTGCTGGGGCGGTCGGCTGATCCTGGCCGCGAACAGGTCACGGAGACTGACGATGCCGCGCACCTCGCGGCCTTCCATGATGGGCAGATGACGGAATCCGTTCAGGAGCATGACCTGGGCCGCGTCTTCCACGGTGGTATCGGGCGTGGCTGACTGCGGATCCTTGGTCATGAACGCAGATACCGCCACGCCGGTCAGGTCGGTCCCGGATGCCGCGGCCCTGAGTATGTCGCGCTCGGTGAGAATGCCGGCCAGGAAGGAGCCCTGCATGACCAGGGCCGAGCCCACCCGCTCGCGGACCATCTCCGCGGCGGCGTCGGCCATGGGGCTGTCCGGGCTGGTCAGCACGACTCGTGTGTGCATGACGTCGCCTACCGTGAAGGCCCGGCGGCCGTCCTCAGCCACTTTCGCCGATCTCGAACAGCGCGGAGTCGTCGTGCGGAGCGGCCGGCCCGGCCAGCTCCTCGGAGAGCAGCCGCCACAGTGAACCGGCCCAGGCCGACAGTTCCGGCCAGCGCATCCAGAACAGCTGCAGCGTCATCTCGTCGAATTCGGAATGGGCCTGATCAGGGCTGATCGAGTGGGTGAAGTCCTCGAGTTGGTGGATTAGTTCGAGGAACCGGTCGGCGCTGCCATCCATTCGCATCACCTCCAGAGGGGGACCTGCGGCGTCGGCCGCGGACGCGGGGAGCAGAGAGGGTCTAGGGACGCCAAGTGAGTGATCCATACCCCGAAAGCATGACTCGCATGGGAGCAACGGCGCCATATTTTTCCCGGCGCCGGAGAAAATTTCCCTCGCGACGGACAAAAGCGACAGACGGGGCCCGGATGGACCGGCCACGCGGCGGGTGGTCCGGTGGCCGGTCCGCGACATTTCCCCTAGCGGCACCTAATGTAGCCGAATGTTTCCCGTCAGTAGCGCGGATGTCAGGTTCGTGGTTGACAATGCCCGGATCGAGGGTAAGTTGCTGCTCAGTCCAGCACCGGGCTCGCTAGCCGGACCGGCAGGCTCCTCAGGTTCGGGGCGGTGTCACGGCGGGGCCGCCAGCATTGCGCGGCTCCGAGGCCAGGCGTGGCACTGGAAGGGGCTGAAGGCCTGCGTGTCCGTCCGGCTGGACGGGGGGTTGGGCGTGAAAAGGGCCCGGGCACCCAGTAGACAACGGAGATCGAGCCCGTTGCCAGCGGGACGGACTCCGGTCCGAAGGCGCTGCCCGGGTCCTTTTCCTGTCTGTCGCGCGGCCGACCCAGTCGGCCAGGCACCAATCCGTACGCCGGTTCGTTGTCAGCTGGGGACAGGACGGGCCGGACGCGTGGCGTCTCGTCAGGGGAACGCCAGTACGGGGATATCATGACGTGCACCGTCGTGACACCGCGTGTTAACTAACGCAGCGATAGGCAGGGGTAGTGACACAGCCACCCGCCGACCCGCCGGTCGGCCAGACTGTCATCATCATGCCGACCTACAACGAGCGGCAGAACCTGGAATCGATCGCGGGCCGGGTCAGGGCCGCGCTGCCCGAGGCCGACCTGCTGGTCGTGGACGACAACAGCCCGGACGGCACCGGTGACATCGCCGACAAGCTCGCCGAGGCCGATCCGCACGTGCAGGTCATGCACCGGACAGAGAAGGCCGGCCTGGGCAAGGCGTACATCGCCGGGTTCGACTGGGCGCTCGAGCGCGGCTACGGCGTGATGGTGGAGATGGACGCGGACGGCTCGCACCAGCCGGAGCACCTGCCGGCCCTGGTCGGCGCGCTGGACCAAGCCGACCTGTCCATCGGTTCCCGGTGGATGCGCGGCGGCAAGGTGGTCAACTGGCCTAAGTCCCGCGAGGCGCTGTCCCGGGCCGCCAACGTCTACACCCGGCTCATGCTCGGCATCGGCGTCCGCGACGCGACCGCCGGATTCCGCGCCTACCGGGCCAGCACGCTGCGCACCATCAGCCTCGGCCAGGTCGAGTCGACCGGCTACTGCTTCCAGATCGACCTGACCTTGCGGGTGGCGGAGGCCGGGCTGAGGATCGTCGAGATACCGATCACGTTCACCGAACGTGAGTACGGCGCCAGCAAGATGAGCAACACCATCATCCTGGAGGCGTTCTGGCGCGTCGCGCAGTGGGGCACCCAGCGGCGGCTCGGCCAGCTCAGATCCCGACGCCCAGGTCGTCGGCCCAGGTAGTCGGCCCAAGTAGTCAGCCCAGATAACCCGGCCCAGATAACCGGCACTGGCCGACGGCGGAGCTAACCGCCTGCGCCGGGCCTGCCTAGGCGCTCCTGCGCTCGGCACGGCTGGCGCCCAGGTCGCCGCCGCGCTCGGTGGAGCGGCGTTCCCTGATGACCTCGAGCCGCTCCGCCAGGACCGCCTCGAGGTCTTCGACCGTGCGCCGCTCCATGAGCATGTCCCAGTGACTGCGCGGCGGCTTGGCCTTCTTCGGCGACGGAGATTCCCCGGTAGCTGCTATGGCAACCGAACCGCAGACGCGACACTCCCACGTCGCAGGAAGTTCCGCCTCAGCCGCGAAAGGCACGCTAAAATGGTGCCCGTTCGGGCAGTCAAAAGCGACGTCCTGACGCGGTGCCAGGTCGGTGTTCCTGTCGTTCTCGTAGCTCGTCGCACCGAGCCGGGTGCCGCGAAGTGCGCGTTCGGCCATGCTTGCTGCCTCCCAGGCGGTCAGCGGTCTTATTGAGCAACACCGGGTACCCGGACAAGATTCCCTCTCCGGGCGTTACCCAATCGTGTTTCTGCGAAAGATCGCAGCTATCGGCCCCTCTGTGCTAGGCAGGGCGCTATGCTGCCGCCGCTTCGCCCCGGGGATGCCACTGGCCGCGCTCGATGAGCACGTCGCGAAGCGTCTCGATGTCATCGGTCATGATGCCGTCGGCCCCGAGGTCGAGGAAGCGGATCATCTCGGCCCGGTCGTTGATGGTCCAGACATGGACGTCGAGCCCGAGCGTGTGGGCACGCCGCACGAACGCGGCCGTGGCTACCCTTCCCGGCACCTGGGCGCAGTGCACGCTGGCCCGCGACACGTGGCCGGCCAGGAGCTTGATCTGCGGCCAGGCCGGGGCGCTGCCCAGCGAGCAGCGGACGGCGGCGATCGCGGCCGGCGAGGTGGCCATGCACACCGGCCGGTCGAGCAGCCCGCGCGCGGTACGCAGCCGCTGGCCGGAAAACGAGGTCACGCACACCCGGTCCCACGCCCCGGTGCGGCGCAGCACCTGGGGCAACAGGCAGATTCCCGCCGCGTCCTTCAGGTCGATGTTGAAGCGCGCATCGGGAAACGTGCCGATCAGGTCCTCGATCAGCGGGATCGGCTCCGAGCCGGCCACGCGCAGGGCGGCGACGTCACGGTAGGGCAGCACGTTGATCGGCCCGGACGCATCGGTCACGCGGTCCAGCGTGCGGTCGTGGAACGCCACCAGCTTGCCGTCCGAGGTGGCCCGGGCGTCGGTCTCCAGGTACGCGTAGCCCAGCTTGACCGCGTGCTCGAACGCGGTCCAGGAGTTCTCCGGCGCGTGCGCCGCACCGCCGCGGTGGGCGAAGGCGACGGGCCGCGGGTGGTCGAGAAAAGGTACACGCACGATCGCCAGTATGCATGCTGACCTGGTATGCACGGTGAACGGTACATGTCGCGTCATTGACCGGCGCGCCGACGTCTGTCACCGGGCCCAGGACCGGCGGCGGGCCTCAGCCATGGCGATGGCCGCCGCCACCGCGACGTTCAGCGAGCCGACCCGGCCCGGCTGCGGGATGTAGGCGATCGCGTCGGCGACGGCGAGCAGCCCCGCCGAGCAGCCGTGATCCTCGTTGCCGAACGCCAGGCAGACGTCACCGTCCAGCGGCGCCTCGTGCAGCGGGACGGCACCGGAGGCCAGCTCGACGGCGACGACGCGCAGGCCCGCGGCCGCCGCCTGGATGGCCGCGGCCACCGGATTCGGCTCGGCGCTCGCCTGCACGAGCCGCTGGGTGCCGAGGGCCGTCTTGCCCACTCCCGGGTGGGACAGCGGCGCCGTGCTGCCGCACAGCCACAGGTGCTCGGCCGCGAAGGCCGCCGCCGAGCGGACGATGGACCCGACGTTGAACGGCTGGCCGACCGAATCGAGCAGCAGCGCCAGGCGAGCCTCGCTGGCCCGCCGCCACTCGCGGTTCAGCCGCTTTACCTCAACCGGGCGGAGCTGGCGGCCGGGCCTGGTGTCATCGCCGGACGGCAAGACCGGGGTCACGGGGGAGGCACCACGGATCGTTCGGCAGAAAAATTGACCTGGAGCAGGCGGTAGCCGCTCCGCGCGGCCAGGCGCGTGGTCGGCCAGCCCTGGCCAGCCAGCCAGCGGTGCAGCGAGTCGGCGCCGAGGTTGCGGCCGGCCACCAGGTAGGCCCGGGCCCCGTGGCCTCCATGGCCGCCCTGACCACCGGGCACCAGCCGCCCGAGCCAGCCGAGCAGCAGCTCGTGCAGGGCCGCCTTGCCGATCCGGACCGGCGGGTTGGACCAGATCCCGGCCAGCCGGGCGGGCACCGACGGGTCGCCGGGCGTGACGCAGCGCACGTTGGGCAGGCCGGCCGCGGCCGCGTTCGCGGCGCACAGCTCGAGGGCCCGCTCGTTGACATCGACGGCCCAGACGGTGGCGCCGGGCGACCGCGCGGCCAGCACGCAGGCGATCGGGCCGTAGCCGCAGCCGAGGTCGAGCAGGTCGCCCGTGGGCGGCGGGGCAGGCGAGGAGTCCAGCAGCAGGCGGGTGCCCGGATCGAGCCGGCCGGGGGAGAAGACGCCGGCGTCGGTGGCCAGCTCCAGGTACACGTCGGACAGCACGACCCGGACCTGGCCGGGACGGTGCGCAGCCTGCGGCCGCGCCGAGAAGTAGTGCTCGCTCACCGGCTCACGGGCTCGACCTGCTCGGCCTGGCCGGCCAGCGCGGGGTCGATGAACCGGCGGGTGATCCAGCGCTCGACGATGAACGTCATGATCGGGACGGTGCCGGCCAGCAGCATCAGCACCGTCGGCTTGATCGCCAGCCGCAGCTTCCTGGCCAGGATCCACGCGTTGACCAGGTAAATGATGTACAGGATGCCGTGCACCACGCCGACGTCGTTGGCCACCGCCGGCTTCCCGGCGACCTGCAGGGGGATGCCGACGAAACACAAGATGATCAGCACCACCCCGGTCACGTACGCCATTACCCGGTACCGCAGCACCGCTGCTTTCACGGTTTCATCTCCCGATCATCGCCCAGATTCACTCGCTAGCTGCGGAGCCCGTGCCACCGGCCGTGGCGCTTGACCTCGGCGTTGAGCCGCGTCAGGTAGGCGTTATAGGCGCTGAGCTCCTCGTCCTCGTCCTCATCCGCGGGACCGGACACGCCCACCGGGACGGGCCCGTGTTGGACCGGCCCGTGTTGGACCGGCCCGTGTTGGACCGGCCCGTGTTGGACTGGACTGGCCTGGACCTGCTGGAGGCCGAAGGGAAGGTCGTCCCGGCCGTAGCCGGCCGCCGAGCTATCGGGCATCTCACCGCGCCTGATCCGGAACTCGTCCCTGATCGTCTTGGCCCAGAAGACCACGGCGAAGCCCGCGAACAGCGGCCACTCGAACGTGTAAGCCCAGCTCAGGCCGTTGCCGGCCAGGGCGCGGTGAAGCTGCCAGTCGCCCAGCCATCCCATCCCCCAGAAGGAGACCACCATGAACAGGTGCCACCCCAGCCAGCGCGGCTTGATGAGGAACCGCCACACCGGCTCCGAGGAGGGCGGCACCGCGGAGGCAGCGTCGTCGGCCGGGACGGCATTGCCCGCCGAGGCAGCATTCTCCATGCCACGAGAGTAGCGCTGCCGGGAAAGTGTCGTGGCGGCCCGCCGACGGCGGGCGGGAGGCCATAATTCGTCCATGGCTCTGTTCGCCGGATTGTCCCGCCAGGGCGGGCGGCTGCCGGACCGGATTGACGACCTGCACGGCCCGTGGCAGGGCATCGTGGTGCTGCCTGTCCACCTGACCTGGCACGGGCTGCGGGAGTTCGACGTAGCCCGCACCAAGCCGCGGCTGCTCCTGTACAGCATCGTGATCAGCCAGGGCAGGCGGAACGACCTGGCCCGCTTCGTCAACCCGATGCGGCTGCGCGACGACTGGCCGCAGCTGCGCCTGCTGGTCAGCAGCAGGATGCGGCGGGCCTGCGAGCGGAAGCTCGGCCTGCATATGCCAAGTTGATGCTGCGTATGCCAGGCTGATGCCATGCGCAAGTACGTGATCATGGGCGTGCAAGGCAGCGGAAAAGGGACGCAGAGCCAGCTGCTGGCCGCCGACTTCGACCTCGTGCACATCGCCGTGGGCGACATCTTCCGCTGGCACGTGCAGAACCACACGAAGATGGGCGCCCAGGTCAGGCGGGTCATGGCCGCGGGGGAGCTGGTCGGGGACGACCTGGTCGAGTCGGTGGTCCGCAGCCGGCTGACCGAGCACGACTGGAACTACGGCTTCATCATCGACGGCTTTCCGCGGAACCGGCGGCAGGCCGAGTTCTTCCTGGAGAGCTACGACATCGACGGGGTCATCGCGCTGGAACTGCCGGACAGCGAGGTCCGCCGCCGGGTGTTTGCCCGCAGGCTGTGCGCGGGCTGCGGCTTCAACTACAACCTGATCGACAGCACGCCCGAGGTGCCCGGGCGGTGCGACGCCTGCGGCGGGGAACTGGTCACCAGGGAAGACGACACTGAGGAGGCGCTGGCGGTCCGGCTGCGGGACTACCACGAGAAGACCAATCCGGTGCTGGACCTGTTCCGGCGCAAGGAGTACGTCATCACCGTGGACGCGCGGCCTGCGCCGGAGGAGATCCAGCAGAACATCAGGGACCAGCTCGCCCTGCCGCCGCTCAAGCCGGAAGTCTCCTCCGGCGCCCGCAACGGCGCGGAAGCCAGGAGTGCGTGACATCGCTGTCTTCGGCGGCAGCGCCCACCCCGCGCTGACCGCCGAGATCTGCCGGTACCTGGGCGCGGCCCAGCAGCCGGTGCGGCTGGAGCGGTACGCCAACGACTGCCTCGAGGTCCAGCTCCAGGCCAACTGCCGGGAACGGGACGTGTTCCTCATCCAGCCGCTGGTCCCGCCGGTGCAGGAGCACCTGGTCGAGCTGCTGCTGATGGCGGACGCGGCCCGCGGCGCCTCGGCCGCCCGGGTCACCGCGGTGATCCCGCACTACGCATACGCCCGGTCGGACAAGAAGGACAAGCCGCGGATCTCCATCGGCGGGCGCCTGGTCGCCGACCTGCTGGTCGCGGCGGGCGTCGACCGGGTGCTCACGCTGACCCTGCACTCGCCGCAGGTGCACGGGTTCTTCTCCGTCCCGGTGGATCACCTGCACGCGCTGCGCGAGCTCACCGGCCACTTCCGAGCCCGGGACCTGTCCCGGGCGGTGGTTGTCTCACCCGACCTGGGCTACGTCAAGAGCGCCGCGGAGTTCGGCCGCCGGCTGGGCGTGCCGGTGGCGGCCGGATCCAAGCAGCGGATCAGCGACTCGGAGGTGACGATCGCGGCCATCATCGGCGAGGTGGCCGACCGCGATGTCATCGTCGTGGACGACGAGATCGCCCGCGGCACCACCGTATTCGAGCTGCTGGCCAGGCTGCGCGAGTACGAGCCGCGTTCGGTGGCGGTGGCGTGCACGCACGGCGTGTTCGCCGACGGCGCGCTGGGCAGGCTGACCGCCGCCGACATCACCGAGGTGGTGTGCACCAACTCCGCCCCGGTTCCGGCCGGCCATCCGAAGCTGCACGTCCTGTCCGTCGCGCCGGCGCTGGCCGAGGCCATCGGACGCATCCACGACGGCGAATCGGTCAGCGTCCTGTTCCAGACCTGAACCTCAGCCGGCCTGCGCGGTAGCGGATGCCGTCTGAACGACCCACGCCAGGACCTGGGCCTCCTCCCGCCAGGCGTCGTAGCGGCCGCTGCGGCCGCCGTGCCCCGCCGTCATCTCGATCTTGAGCAGGAACGGGCCGCCCTTGGCCACCGCGCGCAGCCGGGCCACCCACTTGGCGGGCTCGTGGTAGGTGACCCGGGTGTCGTTCAGGCCGCCCAGGGCGAAGATCGGCGGGTAGACCTGCGCGGTGACGTTCTCGTACGGCGAGTAGGACTTCATGTACGCGTAGACCTGCGGGTCGTGCAGGGGGTCGCCCCATTCCTCCCACTCGGTGACGGTCAGCGGCAGCGACGGGTCCAGGATGGTGTTCAGCGCGTCGACGAACGGCACGTGGGCCACGATGCCGGCGAAGGACTCGGGCGCCATGTTCGCCACCGCGCCCATCAGCAGCCCGCCCGCCGAACCGCCCCGCGCCACCAGCCGGGAGGCGGACGTCCAGCCCGCCTGCACCAGGTGCCGGGCGCAGGCGATGAAGTCGGTGAACGTGTTCTTCTTGCGCAGCAGCTTCCCGTCGGTGTACCAGGACCGGCCCATCTCGCCGCCGCCCCTGATGTGCGCGATCGCGTAGACGAACCCCCGGTCGAGCAGCGACAGCACGGGAATGGAGAAGACCGGATCCCGCGATAGCTCATAGCTGCCGTAGCCATACAGCAGGCACGGCGCGCTGCCGTCACGAGGCGTGCCCTTGCGGCAGACCAGCGAGATCGGGACCCGCGTGCCGTCGGTGGCCACCGCCCATTCCCGGAACTGCTCGTAGTCCTGCGGCGCGTACGGCACGCCCGCGGGCGACGGCAGCACCGGCTGCTGCTTGAGCAGGGTCAGCTCGCCGGTGGCCATGTCGCAGTCGTAGACCGTGCCGGGGGTCACCAGAGAGGTGTAGGACAGCCGGAACCGGTCGGACTCGTATTCCGGGTTCGGGCCCGGCCCGACCCGGTAGACCGGCTCGGGGAAGGCGATCTCGTGCTGGTCAACCGGCTGGCCGGCGGGCATGCCGCCGGCTGGCGTGCGCAGGATCCGCAGCCCGGTCAGGCCGTCGCGCCGGAAGTAGACCACGGTGAAGTCCGCGAACGCGGCCACGTCCATCAGCCTGGTATCGGCCCGGTGCGGGACCAGCGGCGTCCAGTCGGCCAGGGCGGCGAGCGGCGCGGTGGCG
The DNA here is from genome assembly GCA_963767565.1 of uncultured Actinomycetes bacterium. GTDB lineage: Bacteria > Actinomycetota > Actinomycetes > Streptosporangiales > Streptosporangiaceae > Palsa-504. The sequence goes on from CAVYEG010000006.1 coordinate 542,572, forward strand.
ATCTCGAAGTTCTCCGCGTCGCGGTTGTGCAGGATGAGCAGGTGGTCCCCGGCGTGATCGACGTCGTAGTCCACGCCCGGCCGGCGCGGGGTCACCACGACCGGATCGCCGTCCGGCGTGGCCGCGTCGAGCAGCCACACCTCGCTGGTCAGCACGCTGGCGGACCTGATGACCAGGTAGCGCTCGCTGCGGGTCTGGCCGAGGGTGACGTGGAACCGCTGGTCGGCCTCCTCGAACACGATCACGTCCTGCTCGGCCGGGGTGCCGACCCGGTGCCGCCACACCCGGTTGGCCCGCCAGGCGTCGTCGACGGTCAGGTAGAACAGCGCCGAGCCGTCCAGTGACCACGCACACCCGTAGTAGGCACCCGGGATCTCATCAGGCAGCGTCTGGCCGGTGGCCAGGTCTTTGATCCTGATCGTGAACCGCTCGTCGCCGGAGAAGTCGGTGGAGTAGGCCAGAGCGCGCCAGTCCCGGCTGGGCCGCAGCGCGCCCAGGGCGAAGAAACCCTGGCCTGCGGCGAGCTTGTTGCCGTCGAGCAGCACTTCCTCGCCGTCGAGGGGCTGGCCGTCGGCGGCCATGGGCGGGATGACCTCGCCCGGCCGGACCGCGCGGCGGCAGTGCAACCCGTACTGCTGGCCCTCGACCGTCCGGCTGTACTGCCACCAGCCGCCCTTGCGCACCGGAACCGATAGGTCGCTTTCCTGCGTGCGGGCCTTGATCTCGGCGTAGATCTGGTCCCGGAGCTGGTCCAGCCCCGCGGTGGCCGCGTCGGTGTAGGCGTTCTCGGCCGTCAGGTAGGCGATGGTGTCCGGGTCGTCCTTGCCGGCCAGCCAGGCGTACTCGTCAATGACGGTGTCGCCGTGATAGCTGCGCTCGTGGGGAACCTGCTTGGCGGTCGGCGGCTCGGCGGGGGTGATCTGGGCCTCGGTCCTCATGAACGCCCAGTCTAGTGACGCCGAGTAGCGCGGCTTTGGCACGATAGACGCGTGCAAGGACACCTGCTGCTCACGAACTGCATCGAGGACGAGGTGACCCGCCCGGCCATCGAGCAAGCCCTCAAGGAGCGCAGCCTGCTCTGGCTGAACCTGGCGGACACCGGCCCGGACACGATCGCCTTGCTCCGCGAGGTGTTCAAGATCCACCCGCTGGCCGTCGAGGACGCCCAGGAGTTCGACCAGCGCCCCAAGGTCGAGGACTATGACGACTTCGTCTACATCGTCGCCTACGGCGCCCGCGGGCTGGACCAGCGGATGGTCGAGGTGCACTGCTTCTACGCCGAGAACTACGCTCAAGCGCCAGCTCGTGGACCTGCGCAAGCTGGTCACTCCGCAGCGGGACATGGTGTCCTCCATGATGACCCAGGTGACCCCGATCCCCGGCATGACCGCGGAGAGCGAGAAGTACATCCGTGATCTCTACGATCACCTGATCCGGATCAGTGACATGGTGGACAGCTACCGCGACCTGCTCAGCGGCTCCCTCGACGCGTATATGTCGATGGTGTCCAACCGGCTCAACGACGTGATGAAGCAGCTGACCATCATCGCCACCGTGTTCCTGCCGCTGTCGTTCCTGACCGGGTTCTTCGGGCAGAACTTCGCCTGGCTGGTGAACCGGATCGGTTCCCCGCCACCTTCTTCGGCCTCGGCCTCGGCACCGAGGTCCTGGCCGTGGTCGGCCTGCTGGCCATGTTCCGGCGGCGGGGCTGGATGTGAAGACCTTTTGCGCCGAACGGGCCGTGGTGCGTGCGGCCCGTCCCTGTGGAGCCCCAGCACGCCTCGCCGGAGGGGTGCCGCTAACCTGTGTCAGGTGGCAGAAGCGTCACTTGTCCCTCCCGAGCCGCAGCCGGTGCTCACCCCGCTCACCGACGCCGCGATCTTCTTGGTGCTGACCATCAATTCCGGCGGCGAGGCGACCGTCCGGGACGTGCTCAGCGACTGGGCTGGCCTGCAGCGCGCCGTCGGCTTCCGGGCCCCCGGGCCCGGGCTGGCCTGCGTGGCCGCGGTGGGTTTCCACGCCTGGGACCGCCTGTTCGGCGGTCCGCGCCCGGCCGAACTGCACCCGCTCCGCGAGCTGCGCGGACCCCGGCACCACGCGGTGGCCACCGCCGGCGACTTGCTGTTCCATATCAGGCACGACCGGATGGACCTGTGCTTCGAGTTCGCCTTCCAGGTCATGAGCCAGCTGGCGGGCGCGGTGACCGTGGCCGACGAGGTACACGGGTTCCGGTACTTCGACGAACGCGACCTGCTCGGCTTCGTCGACGGGACCGAGAACCCGGTCGGCCGGGCGGCCGGGGAGGCGGCCCTGGTCGGCGACGCCGACCCGGACTTCGCCGGTGGCAGCTACGTCATCGTGCAGAAGTACCTGCACGACATGCAGGCGTGGAACGCTCTATCGACCGAGGACCAGGAACGGGCCATCGGCCGGTCCAAGCTGTCCGACATCGAGATGCCGGACGAGGTCAAGCCGGCCGACTCGCACGTCGCCCTGAACACCATCACCGATCCCGACGGCACCGAGCGGCAGATCGTGCGGGCCAACATGCCCTTCGGCGATCTGAACCGGGGCGAGTTCGGCACGTACTACATCGCCTATGCCGCGACGCCGAGCGTGACCGAGCAGATGCTGGTCAACATGTTCATCGGCGACCCGCCGGGGAACACCGACCGCATCCTTGATTTCTCCACCGCCGTCACCGGCAACCTGTTCTTCGCCCCGTCCGCTGACTTCCTCGACGACCTTCCCGATCCTCCCGACGCGACAGGTGCACCGGGCGTACCAGGGGAGACTGCGGCAGATACCGGTTCCCTGGGCATTGGCAGCTTGAAGAGGAGCACTCAGCCATGAACAACCTGCACCGCGAGCTCGCGCCCGTCACCGATGCCGCCTGGGCGAGCATCGAAGCCGAGGCGCGCCGGACGTTCGAGCAGCACGTGGCCGCGCGCCGGGTGGTGGACGTGCAGGGACCTGACGGGTCGTCCCTGGCCAGCGTCGGCACCGGGCACATCACGCCGGTCGACTCGCCCGGTGGCGACGGCATCATCGCCCGGCTGCGCACCTCGCAGCAGCTCGTCGAGCTGCGGGTCCCGTTCACGCTGAACCGGCAGGACGTGGATGACGTCGAGCGCGGCGCCCAGGATTCGGACTGGCAGCCGGTCAAGGACGCGGCGAAGAAGATCGCCTTCGCCGAGGACCGGGCCATCTTCGAGGGATACGCGGCCGCCGGGATCACCGGGGTCAGGCAGAGCTCATCCAACCCCGTGCTGAGCCTGCCTGCCGAGGCGCGTGACTACCCGAACGTGATCAGCCAGGCGCTGAGCGCGCTCCGGCTGGCCGGGGTGGGCGGGCCTTACTCCCTGCTGCTATCCGCCGACGCTTACACGATGGTGAGCGAGACCTCGGACCACGGCTACCCGATCCGCGACCACCTGAGCCGGGTCGTGGACGGCGACATCATCTGGGCGCCTGCCATCGACGGCGCGTTCGTGCTGACCGGCCGGGGCGGCGACTTCGAGCTGCGGCTGGGCCAGGACCTGTCGATCGGCTACCTGTCGCACGACGCGGAGCACGTGGAGCTGTATTTCCAGGAGTCCCTGACCTTCCTGGTCTACACCGCGGAAGCCAGCGTGGCCCTCGGCGCCTGAGCGCGCCAGTCCGTTGGCCCGGGCGGGCCCGGTCCCGCCGCGCCCGCCGCGCCGTCAGTCGTCGTAGCGGGTGGGCGGGAACGGGTGCTCTTCGTCGATCGGGTAGATCTCGCCCTTGTCCTGCTGGCGGCGGATCTCGGCCCGCTCGTCCTGGTACACCTCGGTCTGCCTGACGTCATCGGTCAGCGGCGGCGTGTCGGTGGCGGGCGGCACCTCATCCGGGTCGAAGTCGTCGACCCCCGCCTCGACGCGCTCTTCCTCGGTGAGGCGGGCTAGCTGGTCATCGTCGAGGCGGTCGATCTCGCCGCCGTGCTCGCGGCGGTTCCGGTGAATCCGTTCCGGGAACTGGTCGGCGAACTGGCCTGCCGCATCAAGATCCTGCTCCGACATCGCGCCTCCTTCGGTGACCCGGCCAGCCTACCGGTAAGGCCCGGTCCCATCGCACCGGCAGGGCGGGCGGCTTGCGGAACACCAGGCCCCGCGGCTGGCTGGCAGAGCCGGGACCTGCACGAGCCAGGCGGAGGCGGGGGAGCAACGCCAGCAGGGTCTCGATGGCGATCTGTGTTTCCAGCCGGGCCAGGTGGGCGCCGAGGCAGAAGTGCGGGCCGTGGGCAAAGGCCAGGTGCCGTCCGGCATTCGGGCGGCGGATGTCGAACGCGTCGGGGCGAGCGAAGACCGCCGGATCCCGGTTCGCTCCGGTGATGGACACCGTCACCTGGTCGCCCGCCGCGATATGCGCGCTGCCGAGCCTGATGTCACGGGTCGCGTAGCGGTCGACGACGGCCGCGGCAGGCTCCAGCCGCAGCGACTCCTCGATGGCGGCGGGTATGAGACCGGGGTCGGCGTTTACCTGCTCGAGGCCAGCGGGGCAGGAGAGCAGGTGCAGCATGGCGTTGGCGATCATGCCCTCGGTGGTCTCGATGCCGCCGAACAGCAGGACGGCCGCATTGGAGATGGTCTCGGTCTCGGTAAGCGGCCCGGTCACCTGCGCGAGCAGCGAAGGCCGGCTGGCGCCGATCACCCGCCGCAGGCTGGCGGCGAGTTCGGCGAAGGCTTCGCTCCCAGCGGCGGCTGGCTGACCGGCCTGGCCGCGCGCCGCACTGGGAGCAAGGCGGCCAGGCGGCAGGTCGGCGGCCGCCGTGGCCTCGGCCTGCACCGCGGCCACGATCCCGTCGTACCAGGCGAGGATCTTCGCCGGATCCGTCGCGCCCAGGCCGAGGGCCTCGGCCATGACCGCGGCGGCCAGCGGCCCGGCCACGGCCCGGCGGAGCTCAGCCTCACCGCGGGGCTGGATGGCCGTCACCAGCCGGCCGCTTCAGTCCGGGTGAACGAGGCGAGCTGGGCGTGGATCTCGTCAGACCGGAAGGGCCGGGTGAACGGCGCCCGGTGCCTGGCGTGCTGGGTGCCATCGAGCGAGAGCATGCTCGGGCCCACCACCTTGGCCGTGGAGAACCGAGGGTCGTCGACCGTGAACGTCCGGGCATCCCGGAGCACGTCGACCGCTAGCTGGTAGCCGCTGACCAGCCAGGCGCCCAGGACGGGAACCCAGCAGACCGGGCCGGCCGCCCGGAGCCGGGCCAGCACCGGATGCGGATCGGTTTCCAGCTCGGCCAGCGTGACCGCATCGGCCGGGCCGCCCGGCGCGCGCACCTTAACCCGCTCGGACCGTGGGATGGTCCGGCTTGAACGGGACCGGGGCGCCGGCGTCCGATCCGATCCGCCGGTGGGCGAGCACGCCCACCAGAGCGGCAATGATCCGGTGCAGTAGCCTGCGGACACTCTGGTAACGCAGCGCGAGCAGCACCGCTGCGTAGGTGATCGCCATTACCGAGCGGAAATTGGCCGGGCGCCCGTTGACCTGCATCAGGAGCTTCCTGCTGAGCCCGTACCGGCGCGGAGCGGAAGAAGCGGCAGCACAGGCTGATCTGACGGCGCTGATGTCGCGGCTCCCGCACCGGTTCCGGCCGGGGCATCCACCCCGTCGGTCAAGGCCGCCGCTCCGCGCGCATCGGCCCGGGGACGGGACGAGGTAGCTGACATCATGGCCAAAATACCTTGACTGTGCAGCAAAACAGAAGGTCGGGGACGGCAGTGCTCGCCCCGGCCCGGAAAGTCCGGCCCGCACGTTCGTACAAGACAGGCCCTGGCCCGTCGCGGGACGTTTACCGGCATGACGGCTATTCCGGTCAACCTGCGCCAGGCACTGGCGGCCTTCGGTGACGTCTACAGTCCGCGGATCGCCGGCCGGGTCAACGACTACGACATCAAGATCGCGCATCCCCAGGGGGAGCACGTCTGGCACTTGCACGAGCACACCGACGAGTTCCTCCTGGTGCTGGACGGCCAGTTCGACATGGGCTCGCGGCACCATCCAGCGCAAAAACAACGATTAGGATCACGGCCAGGTAACGGTGATCGGCCGGAGGCCGGGGGCGGCAGTCCGGCTGCGGTGTTCCCGGAGTGCAAGGTAGCGGCTCGGCTGGTTACCTCACCGCGCCTGCTACCGGGGTTCGCTGGAGGGTGCGGTAGACGGTGGCGCGGGAGACGGTAAACACCTCGGCGAGGTCGGCGATCGTGTACTCGCCCGGTGCCGACCATCCGCGCCAGCTCGCGCTGCTGCCTGGCCGACAGCTTGGGCTGCTTGCCGCGCAGCTTACCTTTGGCGCGGGCGACGGCCATGCCCTCGCAGGTGCGCATCCGCAACAGGTCGACCTCGACCTCGGCGAAGGTGGCCAGGATGTTGAAGAACATCTTGCCCATCGGGTCGGCCGGGTCGTAGACCCGCACGCCGAGCGATAGTTTGATGCCGCGGCCTGCCAGGTCGTCGCCGATGGCGCGGGCGTCGGTCACCGACCGGGCGAGCCGGTCGAGTTTCGGTACCACGAGCGTGTCGCCGGCGCGGACAGCGGCCAGGGCCTGACCGAGGCCGGGGCGGTTGCGGTTGGTGCCGGTCAGCCCGTGGTCGAGGTAGATGCGGTCCTCGGCGACGCCGAGATCGCGCAGCCGGTCGCGCTGCGCGGTGAGGTCCTGGGCGTCGGTGGAGCAGCGGGCGTAGCCGATCAAGGTCTCGTCATGACCGGGAGCGTACGGATAGCCCCCGACATCCGGGATTCTCACCGGACGGGGTATCTGCGACGCCCCAGGGCCAGGCCGCGGCCTGCGGGCCAGGCGGGCGCTCGTGTCCGGTGGGGGTTCCGCTTACGAACTGGCCATGACGCTGGTCATCGGACGCGATCAGTGTGCGACGATGTGCTGGTGTCGGGCGCTGATCAGCAGACGTTGCGGGTGCTGGAGGGTCGATACGTACTGGAGCGTGCGGTATCGGATGTCGAGGTCGCCCGTGATGGCGAGGTGCTCGCGGTCGTGCGCGGCCCTGACGGCGGAGCTTGCATGCGACGCCAGGATGCGCCCGACGACGCTTGGGTTGCGCTGTGGAATGGCGACGAGGCGCACCCGCCGGACGCGACCGGCATGTTGGCTGCCATCGTGGTGCCGCTCGCAGCCGGTAATGTGCCTGTCTGGGTCGCGGCCAGCTTCGACGGCGACATCGTGCTGATCCCCGTTGATCAGGTGGACGAGGCGTCTGAGCTGCTGCGCCGGGCCGGCCACCGGGTGATTGGCTGAAGACTCCGAATGGGTGCCGCTGAACCGCCCCGGGAGGTCCCGAGACTCCACTACTGGAGGATCCCTTGCGGGACAGCGAAGCGCATGGCCGGATGGGTGCGTCATCGGGGAGGTCAAGATCGTCAGCCGCTGACCGTTGGCAGACAAGCCGCCGTCCGGTGCCCATGCGGCCGCCGTAGTCGGTTTCCTCGACGGCACGGCTCGGTGCGCGTGTTCAGTGAACGGCCGCATTGCGCGCCTCTCGGTCAGGCCATCACGGCGGTATACAGGCGCGAGCACGGTCACATCGGCACCTCGCGTCGGGCGCGAAGCTGGTCGATCGCCAGTACTGGGTCAGCTGCCATTCGCGGTGCCATGGTTGTTTCAGCTCGTCGAGGCTGAGAGCAGGGCCGTCATGACGGCGGTCGGGCAGCCACGCTCAACCAACGACCGAGCAGGTGTACAGTGAACCGATGGGTGCACTATCGCCAACGCTCGACGCGACGTTCTTCGCGCTCTCGGACCCCAAGCGGCGGGGCATTCTCGAGCGCCTGGGCCGCGGCCCCGCGACGCTGAGCCAGCTCGCGGGGCCATCTGGCCTGACCCTCAACGGGATCAAGAAGCACGTCGGGATCCTGGAGTTCGCCGGCCTCGTCGAGACGGAGAAGGTGGGCCGGGTGCGCGAGTCCGGCTGGGCCCGGTCACGACGCTCGGTGAGGCGGGCGAGTGGATCGAGGCCCATCGCCGTGCCTGGGAGGGCCGGCTGGACCGGTTCGGGCGCTTCGTGAATCGCGCGCGGTGAGCCGCGAGCTCCGCTACGAGCGCCTGATCCAGGCACCGCCCGCGCGCGTGTTCGACCTGTTCACGAGCCCGGCGGGCCAGCGCGAGTTCTACGGCAACGACGCGCCGGGCTGGGTGGTCGACTCGCGCTGCGAGCTGCGCGTCGGCGGCGCCTGGCAGATCGACTTCGGCCCGTCGCCCGGCGAGCTCTACCGGCACCGGCATGTGTTCGAGGCGATCGAGCGCCCCCGCCGCCTGCTGCTGGCCACGACCGAGACCCGTCCCGACGGGTCGAGGCTCGCGTTCAGCACCGAGTTCAGGTTCGCGTCCCAAGACGGGGCGACCCTGATGACGATGGTCCAGCGGGGGTTGCCGTCCGGCGAGCTGCGCGACGAGCATGGCCGCGGTCTGCCGCACGCGTTCGACCGGCTGCAGCGGGCTCTATCTGCCCCTGAGGAAGGAGACCGCATGGCGAAGTCCGTCCTGTACATGTCGATGTCGCTCGACGGGTTCATTACCGGCCCGGAGGACGGCCCGGGCAACGGGCTCGGGAACGGCGGCCACCGGCTGCACGAGTGGCTCGGCGAGCCCGTCTCTGACTGGCCGTACTTCGACCCGCCGGGGCTGAGCGGGCAGGTGTTCGCCGAGGTGATGGCGACGGGTGCGGTCGTGGTCGGCCGCAAGACGTTCGACTATTCCGGTCAGTGGGGCGGCGACCATCACGGCGTGCCGATCTTCGTGCCCACGCGCGGCACTCCGCCGCCGCCGCAGAGCGGCTGGGTCCGCTACCTGCCCGATGCCGCGACCGCGATGCGCGAGGCCAAGGCGGCCGCCGGCGATGCGGACGTGATGGTGCACGGTGCCGGCCTGGCGCAGTCGCTGCTGCGCGAGGGCCTGCTCGACGAGCTGGAGATCCACCTGATCCCGGTCGTTCTCGGCGACGGGCGGCGGCTGTTCGGCGCAGACCGCATCGAGCTCAAGCTGACGCGCGTGCTCGACGCGCCGGGCGTCACGCACCTGCGCTACCGGGTGGCGTCATGAGAAGCCGCAGACGTCCCCGAGGAGCCGGTGGCCAGGCTCTGGCACGCGGCGACGCTGCTGCGGGAGCACCGCGGGGACGGCCACAACGCCGCCCTCGTCGCCCACGGCATCGGCGGCGCCGAGGCCCACGTCCTCCTCGCTCTCTTCCTCGGAATGAGGGCGGAGGAGTTCGGCCGGATCCACCACCTGCCCAAGGCACAGCTGGCCGCTGTCATCGACGGGCTGCGCGGCCGCGTGGACGCCGCCGGCGGGTTCACCGACGCCGGCCGGGAGACCAGGGAGCGGATCGAGGCCCTCACCGACGAGCTGGGGCGCCGGCGTACGACGTGCTCAGCTCAGACGAGCTCGACGAGCTGATCGCGGGGCTCGAGCCGATCGCCGCCACGGTACAGGCTGCCGGCGACTGAGCGGGCGCATCAGCCGACCGCCACGACCCCCAGCTCGGCCACCGCGGTTGGCAGTCGTCGCGCGGGATCATCCGCAGGTGTAGCCGAAGACGCCGCCGCGGAGGAATCCAGCGAGGGCGTATCCGATTCCGAGTTTGGCGCCGACTTCGCCGATGCGTTCGCTCCGGTCGTAGCCGAACTGGCCTGACTTTGAGCCTCGGGCGTAACCGCCCGGAGCACGTGTGCCGTGACCGTGAGATGCCAGACTTGGCGCGATCCCAACCCCAGCGTCACAGACGATCCGCCGTCATCACGAATCGAGCATCGCTGACGGAGGCGCTGGACGAGCGGCACATCCATCTGGTTCCGGTGTTGCTGGGGCAGGGTCGCCGGCTGTTCGAGGACATGCCGCCCGGAGCACATCGAGTTGGAACTCACCCGTGCCTTCGGCGGGCCAGGCGTGCGTCACCTGCGCTACCGGGTGCGGCAGGCGGGGTGAGTCGAATGGCGCTGCTCCGGCTGTAGATGGCCGTGTCGCTGGACGGCTACGTCACCGGGTCAGCCAACCGCGTGGACGCGGCGATCGGTTTCAACGGGTTCTGCCTGTTTCAACTGGCTCGACCGGCGCCACGACCCGGAGACCGCATGGGCAGGTGTACGCCGAGCTGATGGCGACCCGCGCGGTCATCTCCGGGCGCCGTACCTACGACCACGCCAGCCGCCGGCACAGCTGACCTGCGGTCACCACCGCCTCACAGCACATCTGTTAGATACCTCGCCATAGTTGCATCTACTGTGATGGGCGTGACGGGGTACATCGAGGTGGCTGGGCTGCGCACGTGGCATGAGGTGTCCGGTGAGGGCGATCCGCTCGTCCTGCTGCACGGCGGGTTCGTCGGCGCGTCCTCATTCTTCGCACAAGTCCCGGCGCTGGTCGAGGCCGGCTATCGGGTCCATGTCCCCGAGCGCCGCGGGCACGCACACACCCCGGACGTCGAGGGTCCGCTGAGTTACTCGGTCATGGCTGATGACACGGTCGCCTACCTGGAGCAGGAAGTCGGCGCGTCGGCTCACGTGGTCGGGTGGAGCGACGGGGCGGTGGTCGCGCTGCTGGTGGCCCGGCGCCGCCCGGACCTGGTGGCCAGGATGGTGCTGATCGGCCAGTACTACAACTCCTCCGGCAGGGTCGCCGGAAGCGACCTGGTGGCGTACCTCAACTCGCCGGAGGCGGTCATGTTCCTGCGCCGGGCCTACGACCCGGTCTCTCCGGACGGCCCTGACCACTTCTCCGTCGTGCACGCCAAGATGATGCACATGATCGCCACCGAGCCCGAGATCGCACTGGACACCATGGCCGGCATCACCGCCCCCACACTGGTGCTTCAAGGCGACCGGGACGAAGTCACCGTCGAACACTCCCTGGCCGTCGTTGCCGCGCTGCCCGGGGCACGTCTGGCGGTGCTACCGGGCACGCACACCCTCCCGGTCGAGCATCCAGAACTGGTCAATCCGCTGATCCTGTCGTTCCTGCGCGGCACCGATCCAGCTCCGGACTGGAACGCCTTCACCGGCTGAATACGCCCACCGGCAGGCGGCCACCTACGGGCGTGTGCATGTGTCACAAGCCGGTTCGGCTACCGGGCGCCGTGGCCGCCGTCCTCGACGGTCCGGCACACGGGACCGTTATGATCACGGTCGTAGCGCGCATGATTGATCGCTCCTATGACCACGCGCATCCCCGGCAAACTGAACCCGCTTACTGACTCAATGGAATACCTCGCCCGGGTGCCCGCTCCGCCGCTCGACCGGTACATCGACGACATCTGCTGCCTGAGCGGGGTGCCGCGGCACTGCCGGATGAACGTCCCGCCGATGCCGTCGGCGCACCTGTTCATCAACCTCGGCGGACCCGTTCGGCTATGGGATTCCGACCCTTCGGTGCCGCCCGCAGTGTTCGCTGACGGGTGGTTCATGGGCGTATGGACCAGGCGTTTCCTCTTCGAGTATGGCACCGGGGTGCGGCTTGTCGGGGTGCACTTCAAGCCCTGGGGGATGTCGCCGTTCATCGACGTGCCGGCGACCGGGCTGTGCGACCGATGGGTGCCGGCCGACGCCGTCTGGCCACGGTCTGTGGACCGGATCCGCAGCCAGCTCGGCGACATCGCAACGGCTACCGAGATACTGCGGGCATTGGAGGATGAGCTGCGAGCACGACTCGCCGGGGCACCGTCCCGCGGTCTCGACTTGGTCCAGCACACCGTACAGCGTCTGGAGACCTCACACGGCGCGGTCCCCGGTCGGTGCGCTGACCGATGCCGCCGGGGTGAGCGGCACTCACCTGGCCACGCAGTTCAAGTCTCATGTCGGGGTCACCCCGAAGCGGATGGCGCGGATCTACCGCTTTGCGCGGCTGATCCTGTCCGTAGATGCCCGGCGCCCGGTCGACTGGCCGGGGCTCGCCGCGACGGCGGGCCACTTCGACCAGGCCCACTTCAGCGGGGACACCCCGATCACGGGGGCGGCGACGAGCAGTTCGATCATTCTGGAGCTGGGAACGCCTTCAAGGTCTCACGTGCATCGGCGGAGTACGTCCGGCCGATGTGGGAGTCGATAGGCCCGATCGTGATGGGCCGCCACCTGTTCGACCTGGTGAACGGCTGGGAGGGTCAGCCGCCCGCGGGCGATCACGTGGTCGTGGTCTCGCACCGCCCCAAGCCCGAGGGCTGGCACCCCGAGGCGTCGTACCATTTCGTCGACGGCGTGACCGCTGCGATCGGCAAGGCCAAGGAGCTCGCCGGGGAGCGAACCGTCAGTGTGAACGCTGGCGATGCGGGCAGCCAGATCCTCGCGGCCGGCCTCGTGGACGAGGTGGCGATGGACGTGGTGCCGGTGGTGTTCGGGTCGGGTAAACGCTACTTCGGCGGCATCGATAGGCGGCAGCTACTGGAGGATCCTCACGTGGTCATCCAGGGCGAGCGGGTGCTCCACCTGCGATTCAAAGTACGCCGCTCCAGGTGATCGCCGTCGATCCCGTGCCGGTTCTGCCCGACGCCGGCGTACGCTGGTCTGGCAACCTCGGCACCGACCCGATCCGTCTCGGCAACCCCCGGGTGATCCCCGGCAAGCCGGTCACCCATCTGCACTACCCGGTGCGCGACGACGTCACCGGCTCATCTGCCTATCGCCTCTACCAAGCGACAGCTTCCGAGCTCTGGGTACTCTGCCCGTGCGAACCCGGCCAGCCGTGCGCGCTGCACGGTCTCGCACGCGACCACCGGGCACGTGTCAGGTAACGGAAACCCGATGGTGGCGCCCCCCTGAGCTGGGCCGCCGCCGCCCCACCAACTCCAGTACGAAAGGACTGCTCATGGACGACGCCTGGGAAGGGACCGCGATCAAGAAGTCGGGTACGCAAGAAACGTGTCACCAGGCCCCAAACGAGCGTGATCGCGCTGCTCAGACGGGGAAATCGCCGATGACGTCGTCGTAGCGCTGCTGGGCGTCGGCCAGGGCAAGACGGGAGTAGACCTCCAGGGACTGGCGGGTGGCGTGGCCGCTGTAGGGCTGGATCAGCGCGTCATCAATGCCCTGAGTCTTGGGTATGCACGCCCTTGGCTATCCCGCTCGGCGGCCAGCTAAGCGTCGGCCCGGCCGGCGGGAGCGGTTCTCGCGTGTCGGTAGGCGCTTGACGGACCCGGCCGGGCATCATTTGACCTTGTCGCAGCGTCAAGGTGTTTCCTGGTGGCATGCGGATCGGAGAAGTCGCCGGCCTGGTCGGCATCAGCACCCGGGCCATCCGGCACTACCACCACGTGGGGCTGCTGCCCGAGCCCGCGCGCAAGGCGAACGGCTACGCGAGTACTCGCTGCGGGACGCCGTCGAGCTGGCCCGTGTCCGGCGCCTCACCGAGCTGGGCCTGAGCCTGGACGAGGTGGGCGATGCGCTGGCGGGCGACGCCGGGCGGGACCTGGTGGAGATCCTCCGCGAACTTGACGCCGACCTGGCCCGCCAGGAGGACGGCCTCCGCCAGCGCCGGGCCAGGCTGGCCCAGCTGCTGCGGCAGGCCGAAGCAGGCGGCGAGCTGTCCGAGCACACGCCCGTCTCTTCGGGACTGGCCGAGCTGTTCGACCGGATGACCCGTGTCGCTGCCGGGCGGCCGGGACTGGAGTCGGCGATGGCGGTGAAGGACCGCGACCTGATGGCCCTGCTGGAGACCGCGTCCTCGGCCCGCGTCCCCGGCTGGGTCGGCGTCCTCACCCGGACGCTGAACTCCGATCCCGGGGCGGTCGAAAGGGCCTACGCGGTCTATGCGCGCCTTGACGAGCTGGCCGATGCGCCCGCGGATGATCCCCGCGTCGAGGTGACGGCCCAGGCGATCGTCGCGGCGATCCCGGAGCCGGCCCGGCAGGCGATCCGGTTCCCCGGCGGCGACCTACAAGGAGCGGGCGAGGGGTTCGCCGCGGCCTTCTACGCGGACTTCAGTCCGGCCCAGGCCGCCGCGATCCGCCGTTCCGTCGACCTGATGAGGGAATCGCAGCGCGACGGGCCGCTCCAGCCGCCGGAAGAAGACCGCTCATGAAGGACGGCAACCGTTCCCTGCGCAGGGCTGTCTGGTGGTCCATCGGTTCCGGGATGTCCCTTGCGCTGGTGCTGGCGCTGTGCGCCTCCGCGGGGATCCGCGTCGCGTCTCCGGTGCGCCTCGCCCTGGAACTGATGACGGCCGTCCCCCTCTTGATCCTGGCGGCGAGGCTGGCCATGGCCTACCGCCGTCACAGGCGCGAGGGCTCGAGGCGGCTCGCCGCCCTCCACGCGGACGCGGTGCCCCTGCCGGCGCGCAAGCTGATGGTCCACGAGGTCCGCCTGTTCACCAGCACGCTGCGCTGGCTGGCCTTCCGGCGCCACGGCGTGCGCGCGGGCGACGTGGCGGTGCCGTACGCGTCCGGCGGGGCGGCCGTCCTGTTCGCCTTCGCCTATGCCTCCGCCATCGAAACGGTGGTCCTCGCCTTCATCATCCCCTGGCCGGTCCTCCGCGTGATCGCGCTCGTCCTGGACATATGGGGGGTGTACTTCATCATCGCCGTCTACGCCTCCTTCGTCGTCCGCCCGCATGTCATCCACGCCGACGGCTCGCTGCGCCTGCGTTACGGCGCCCTCCTCGACATCGGCATCCCCGCCCGGGACATCGCCGCCGCCCGCGTCGAGCGCCGCTCCGCGCGCGGCAAGCTGGCGGCCGTGGACGCGGACGGCTGCGCCGAGCTTTCCCAGGGTGGCCAGACGACGGTCACCGTGCAGCTCACGCGGCCGGTGACATTCACCCGGCCGCTCGGGAAGACGGCCTGCGCCAGCGCCTTCCGCTTCTACGCCGCCGATCCCGCAGCCGCCGTCGCGGCAATCCGGGTCCGCGCGCTGCAGACCACGCCATCATGATGAACAGGAGACCACATCATGCCTTCGCAGAGCACCTCGCCCGCCGCCAACGCCGAGCTGGTGCGCGCCGGGTTCCAGGCGTTTAACGCCGGCGACGCCGACGGGTGCATGGCACTTGCCGCCCCGGACCTCATCATGAACCTGGCTGAACTGCCCGGGCCCCGGCACGGCCGTGACGCGTGGCGGCAGGGTTTCGACATGATGAGGCACGCCTTTCCCGACCTTCAGGCCCGCATCGAGGACATCGTCGCCGCCCAGGACAAGGTCGCGGTCCGGGTGCGGTTCCGCGGCACCCACTCCGGCGAGTTCCTGGGCATCCCCGCGACCGGCCGGACCATCGAGTACGTCAGCCACGAGTTCTACCGCATCGCCGGCGGGCTCATCGCCGAGGAATGGATCTGCTCGGACATGGCCGCTGTCATGCAACAGATCAGCTGAGACAGCCTGCCGGTCCGGTGCCGGCGTCTCTCACTCAGCGCCAGATGCTGCTGCTGAGTCCTGGGCGGAGAACAAGCGAAGGAGAATCGGTGACCGAGGAACAGGGCACCCCAGCCGCCGGCCGCAGGGCCTGGTCCGTCGAGACGTTTGAGCGCTTCTGGTCCAATCCCGACCCGGCGGTTGTCCCGGGGGCCCTTACCGATGATGTCGTCGGCTACTGGTCCGGCCGCGAGGAGCCGGTCCGCGGCAAGAGGGCCTATACGGCCTGCATCGCGGCGCTCGTCGAGGGGCTCCCCGGCATGCACATCGCCGTGGCTGAGCACGCCTCGAACGGCGAGTTCACGTTCATCCGCTGGATCATGCACGCAACCGGCGTGCACGGCCGGTTCGAGTTCAGCGGGATCGACCGCGTCAGGACTCGCGATGACGGTCTCGTCGTCGAGAACCGGATCGTCTGCGACACGTCCGCGTTCAAGCGCTGGCCGGCAAGGAGCTTCCCTGGATCTCGCTGCGCCACCTGGGCTGACCTATGCCGCCGAGGCGTTGGACGCTTCGGCGCCGGCCTGAGCCAAGTGGTGAACCGCCTGTATCCCGGCCCGCCAAGTCAGCGCAAGGCAGGCGCTAGGCCGCCCCGGACCGCCGTGTTCGCCGGGGTGGTCAGCGGATCTCATGCTGGCGGAGCGGGCAGGGTGAGCAGGAAGTCGGTGAGGGCCCGGCAGAAGGCGTCCGGCCGTTCCATGCTGGGATAGTGGGCGGTGCCGGTGATGGTGGTCGCCTGGCCGCAGGCGACGGTGCGGGCGAGCCGCCCGGCCATGGCGATGTGGTCGGGCGAGTCGAGGTCTCCGTTGATGGCCAGCAGCGGGACGGTGATGGTCGCGGCGCGTTTCCAGGTGTCCGGGACCGGGATGCGCCAGTCGGGTTCGCCGGCGGTGTGCTTGGCCATGGTGCGCCTGGTCATCTGGCGGATCCGCCGGACGACCTCTGGAGCGACGTCGTCGAGGGTGCGATGCGGGCCTGCTGCGAACAGCGCGAACGCGTCGATCGCGCCGTCGAGGTCACCGGCGGCCATGGCGGCGACCTGCCTGCCCAGCACCTCGAGGGTCCACGGGTCGGCGAACTCCGGTTCGCTGGTCCCGGCGCCGCTGACGACCAGCGCGCGCACCATGTCCGGGTGCTCCAGCGCGGTGTCGACCGCGATGCTTGCGCCCATCGACACGCCGACCAGGACCGCGGGCTCGGCCTCGAGATGGCGTAGCAGCGCGGCCAGGTCGCCGGCGTGGCGGAAGGGCCGGCTGGCGTTGGCGGAGGCTCCGTGCCCGCGGGCGTCGGGCGCGATCACCCGGTATGCCGCCGCGAGGACCGGGATCTGGTCATCCCACATGCGGTGGTCCAGGAAGCCGCCGTGCAGCAGGATCAGCGGGTGGCCAGCGCCGCTGTCGTGGTAGGCCAGGCGGCCGTCTTCGGTGTCGAGCCAGGCCATGTCGGCTATCATGACAACTAAGGTGTCACAATCGAGAAGAAATGACAACCCAGGTGTCATCATTGCCGATGAGCGGCATCGGCTCGCCGCCCGGTCCCGGCGACCTGCCCGCCCGGCTCGCCGAGGTGTTCAACGTGGTAGGGCCGCTGTACCGGCGGGCGCAGCGCAAGGTGGAGCAGGACGTGCCGGTTCACGGCCTGACCGTCGGCGTGCGGGCCGTCCTGAACCTGCTCCGCGAGCAAGGGCCCATGACCGTGCCGCAGATGGGCCGCGCCCAGGCGCTGAGCCGGCAATTCGTACAGCGGATGGTGAACGAGGCAGCCGCGCTGGGCCTGGTCGAGACGGCCCCGAACCCGGCCCACAAGCGGTCACCGCTGATCCGGCTGACCGGCCAGGGTACGGCCGCCATTACCGCCGTCATCGCCCATGAGCGCGCCGTGCTGCGCCAGGCCGGCGGCGGCCTGACCGACGCCGACATCACCTCGTGCCTGCGGGTGCTGAGGCGGCTGCTGGACTTCCTCGGCGACGTCGACGTGGACTGACCCGGTCATCGCAGGACGAGCAGCCCCAGGTTCTTCCGGCTCTGCCAAGATCGCTGGCGAAGTGCTTCTGGCCCCGGCCGGAGCGGTCACCGGCAGCGGGCCCCCGCGACGCTGCCGGTGACCGGCGCGAGCACCGGCAGGTGTCTCAGGCCGCGCCGGGCTGCGACGGCGCGGTGGCGGCCCGGTCGGCGAGCGCCCTGACCTCGCCGGCTACCTGCGGGTACACCTCGGCCGGAAGATAATGGCCGACCCCGGGCAAGATGACCAGCCGGGCTCCGCTGATCGACTTGGCGGTGCGCCGGGCCGCCGCCAGGCGCAGTAGCGGGTCGTCGGAGCCGTGCAAGACGAGAGTTGGCACGCGAAGCTGGGACAGCCGGCCGCCGTGCCATTTCGCGCCGGCCTGGCGGCTTTGCGCGGCGGTGTCGCGCACGCCGCTGACCTGGTCCCGCGCGGCCATCGTGCGCACCGCCTGCTCGTCGGCCGGATAGGCCGGCGAGGCGATCGCGCGCGTGGCCGCGACGGCGAGCGCGATGTCGCCATCGCGGCCCTCAGGGACCTTCATCCGCGCCATCCTGGCCACCAGCCCCAGGTGAACATACCGGCCCGCCGCCAGGCCGCCGGCGTCGCCGGGCAGCGAGGCCGAGGAGGTAAGGCTGCGTACCCGCCCGGGATGGCGCAGGGCCGTGCGCTGGGCAACCTGCCCGCCCATGGAGTGGCCGAACAGGTGCGCCGAGTCCCAGCCCAGCGCGTCAAGCACCGCGGCCGCGTCATCGGTCATGTCTTCGGCGCTGTAGGCCGGCGATCGCCTGCGCAGCACCGCCGCGAGCGGGCTGGCCGTCCCCGCGCCCGGGAAGTGGGTGGACTGCCCGGCATCGCGCTGGTCGTAGGCGGCGACATGAAACCCGCGCCGGACGAACTCGGCAACCAGGGCATCCGGCCACCAGAACCGCGACACGGCCAGGCCCATGATCAGCAACAGGGGATCACCGCCGGCGCCGCCGAGATCTTCGAACGCGATCCGCACCTGACCATTGGCCGCGTACCGCGCCTGCCCGGAACCGGGTACCTCCATAATCACTCCAAATGAGTTCGCAAACAATGTTCGCAAAGTAGGCTAATCGTTCGGGTACGGTGTTCGCAAACGAGATGCGAGAGCGCGGATGAAGCCGGAGAAGGCAGCGACGTGATCTGGATGCGTCCCGAGCGCGCGGCGACCGGCCGCCCGGCCGGTCACTCCCGGGACGAGATAACCGCCGCCGCCGTCGCGATCGCCGACGCCGAAGGGCTGGACGCGATATCCATGCGGCGAGTCGCCGCCGACCTCAGGACCGGAGCCGCGTCCCTGTACCGCTACCTACAGACCCGCGAGGACCTGCTCGACCTGATGACCGACGCCACCGGCGCCGAGTACGTCTTCACGGCGCCGACCGGCGACTGGCTCGCCGACTTGCTGGACATCGGCGAGCAGGCCCGCGCGATCATGCGGCGCCACCCGTGGCTGCCGCCCCTGATCACCACCCGCCCCGTGCTCGGCCCCAATGGTCTGGTCCTCCTCGAGCACGTCCTGGAAGCGCTCACACCTATTCCCGCCAGCACCACAGCCAAGCTCGAAGCGTTCGCCCTGCTCACGGCGGCCACCGCGATGTTCGTCCAGAACGAACTCACCGGCGGCCCGGACCGGCAGCAGCGCAACACCGCCTATCTGCACCACGCCCTGGCCACCGGCCGCCACCCGCGGCTAGCTGAACTACTCGCGTCAGCACCTCCGGCCCCGGTCGGCCATCTGGAGGCAGCCGGCCCGGCGGACCGTTACCGGGACATTCTCGCTCGGATCCTCAGCGGCCTGCTGGCCACGCAACCGCCATCTGCCTGACTGACCATCCGCTGAATCGAAAATAGGCGGTCAGCAGGGCAGGTGGCGGCACGCCGGCGCGGCGTCAGTGGAGCTGGGGCGAAGGGCGCATGTATCAGGCGACGGCCTCCTCGAAGGTGACCTTCTTGCCAGACAGGCGTTCGAGTTCGGCGATGAGCTGGCGTTTGAGGCGCAGCAGGACAATGCGGTCGTGCCAATTGGAGGCTGAGTCGGTTGAACCGGACATCAGGGTCAGGGCAGCAGGTGTCAGGCGATGGTGAGGATGGAGCGGATAGCACAGCAGTTCCTGTCGGCACTGGCCCGCGACTGGGATGGCCCGCTAGGCGCACTGAAGGACCATCTCGACCAGTCGGCCCGCGAGGCCGGCAGCACCTCGCTCCATCAGAACCGATGAAAGGCAGATCTCCGATGAAAACACCCCCGGTCGTCACGCCGCAGGAATGGGAGGCGGCACGCCAGCGGCTGCTCGTACAGGAGAAGGAGCTGACCCGGGCCCGGGATGCGATGGCCGCGCAGCGCCGCCGGATGCCGTGGCTGGCGGTGGAGAAGGACTACGTGTTCGACGGGCCCGATGGCCGGGCCAGCCTGCTCGACCTGTTCGCAGGCCGGCGGCAGCTGGTCATCTACCGCGCCTTCTTCGAGCCGGGCGTGATCGGCTGGCCTGACCACGCCTGCCACGGCTGCTCTCTCATGGCCGACCAGATCGCTCATCTCACGCACCTGAACGCGCGTGACACCACGTTCGCCTACGCCTCGCGCGCCTCGCAGCCGGACATCACGCGGCTGAAGGCGCGGATGGGCTGGACGATGCCCTGGTACACCATCACCGATGACTGGGACGCCGATTTCGGCGTGGACGAATGGCACGGCACCAACGCGTTCTTCCGCGATGGCGGCCAAGTGTTCCGTACTTACTTCATCGACAACCGCGGCGATGAGGCGCTCGGGAGTACCTGGAGTTACCTCGACATAACCGCGCTGGGACGGCAGGAGACGTGGGAGGACTCGCCCGAGGGCTATCCCCAGACCGCCCCGTATGACTGGTGGAACTGGCACGACGAATATGACCACCCCGAGCTCGCGCAGGGGCCGATGCGCCGGCAGGCCGCCGAGGCGGCCGCCGATCCCGGTGCCGCCGGTTCCTGACGCGCACGAGACGATTGTGTGCGGACTGTGCTGGTCAGCGTCGGCGCAGGCGCCGGGTCAGGCCGGCCGGTCTTTGGGTGTGTAGACCAGGACCAGGACACCGCTGGCGAAGCGCCTGACATCGGCTAGCGACAGGTGCGGAGCGTCGTGGATCTCCTCGAACAGGTGCTGGCCCGACCCTGCTGCCACTGGCGTCAGCAGGAGGTGGAATTCGTCGACCAGGTTGCTCGCCATCAGGACCTGATCGAGCGGGCCGTTGCCGTACTTCACGATGGTCCCGCCCGGCTGGCCCTTGAGGTCCGCGACGAATCCGGCCACGTCCCCGGGGATGATCGTGGCGTTCCATCTGGCTTCGGTCAGTGTCCTGGACGCCACGTACTTGGGGATGGAGTTCATCCGGTCCACGAACGGGTTGGCGGCCATGGCCGTGTAGGCGGCCGACAGCCCTTCGTAGGTCCGCCGGCCGAGCAGCAGGGCATCGGACTCGGCCAGCAGCCCCGTCGCGTAACGCAGGTGCTCTTCGTCCAGGTAAGGGAACGCCCAGTCCTGCGGCGAGCCGATATCCCCGCCGAGGGAGACCTGGGTCGATTCCACCAGCTTCCTCATGGTCCCTGCCTTTCGATCAGTCGTGACGTGGGGCACTGAGCAGCTCATCCGAGCGGCCGTGGATTCGGCCAGCCGCTGGCATCATCCCGCCGTGACCACGCCGCGCGCTCGCGCGAAGATCTCGGGGCCGCGCGCGCGCCGACGATATGCACGAAGGCGTCCTCCAGAGACTGCCCGTCGCGCACCTCGTCCAGCGTCCCGCTCGCGACCACCTTGCCCTTCGCGATCACCGCGACGTGGTCGCATAGTCGCTCCACCAGCGCCATGACGTGACTGGAGAACACCACCGAGCCCCCGCCGGTCACGAACTGCTGCAATATGGTCCGGATCGTCGCGGCCGACACCGGGTCGACGGCCTCAAAGGGCGGCGCTAGCCCGTCATTCCGGCCACCCACGGCCAACCTCCCGGCTTTGCCCCCCGTCGCCCTCGTCCCGGCAGCACCACGCCGGGAGACAGGCCCCAGTATCGCAGCTGCCGCCTCCCGGCGTACTCGACCGATCGGTGGATTCTGGCAGAGATCCGACCTATCGCATCCAGACCGAGCAGGAATCAAGAAGCGCCGGTCACCGGGCCGCGCCTAGCATGACCGCCATGGACAGCACCATTCACGCGGCCTGACCAGGCCGACGTGACACGACGAAGGCGAGGAGCGCTGCCATGACGTCAGGACTCAAGAACGTCGTCTTCCCGGTGCGGGACCTCGGCCAGGCCAAAGCGGTGTACAGCGCGCTGCTGGGCGTGCTGCCGTACGCGGACGAGGCGTACTACGTCGGGTTCCGGGTCGGCGATCAGGAACTTGGCCTCGACCCGAACGGGCACCGGCAGGGCATGACCGGAGCGGTCGGCTACTGGGAGGTCGCCGACATCGCCGCCACCATCAAGGCGGTGACCGAGGCGGGCGCCACACTCCAGGGCGAGGTCCGCGACGTCGGCGGGGGCATGCTGATCGCCACCGTCCAGGACGCGGACGGCAACGTCTTCGGCCTCCGGCAGTCACCCTGAGCCGACGGCGGCACGGTGCGCTGGCCAGGTAACGCCGGTCAGGTAGACATGGAGCGTTGCCGCGGCCGCGCCGACGGGGGAGTACCTGATAGATGGAGACACGATGAGCATGGCCACGAGGACAGCTCCGCAGTCGCCTGCGCGGCACCTTGCCGACGACCACGATCTGATCCGCGTGCACGGCGCGCGCGAGAACAACCTCAAGGACGTCAGCATCGAGATCCCGAAGCGCCGGCTGACGGTGTTCACCGGCGTGTCCGGATCGGGCAAGAGCTCGCTGGTGTTCGACACGATCGCGGCCGAATCGCAGCGGATGATCAACGAGACCTACAGCACCTTCGTGCAGGGCTTCATGCCGACGCTGGCGCGGCCCGATGTCGACGTGCTCGAAGGGCTGACGACAGCGATCATCGTTGATCAGCAGCGGATGGGCGGCGACGTCCGCTCCACGGTGGGCACGGCAACCGACGCCAACGCGATGCTGCGCATTCTGTTCAGCCGGCTCGGGCAGCCGCACATCGGCTCGCCCCAGGCGTTCTCCTTCAACGTCGCCTCCATCAGCGGAGCGGGTGCGGTCGCGTTCGAGCGCGCCGGCAAGACCGTGAAGGAGCGGCGCAGTTTCAGCATTACCGGCGGCATGTGCCCGCGCTGCGAAGGCCGGGGCACGGTGACCGATATCGACCTCGCTCAGCTCTTCGACGACGCGAAGTCGCTCGCCGAGGGCGCGATCACCGTCCCCGGCTACACCGGTGGCGGCTGGAACTCCCGGCTCTACAGCGAGTCGGGCTTCGTCGATCCGGACAAGCCGATCCGCAACTACACCAAGAAGGAACTGCACGATTTCCTGCACCACGAGCCGGTCAGGATGAAGATCGCGGGCATCAACATGACCTATGAGGGGCTGATCCCGCGCATCCAGCGGTCGATGCTGGGCAAGGACAAGGAGACGATGCAGCCGCACATCCGGGCGTTCGTGGACCGGGCGGTCACCTTCACCGCATGCCCGGAGTGCGGCGGCACCCGGCTCAGCGAGGCGGCCCGTTCCTCGCGGATCAAGGGCACCAACATCGCCGAGGCGTGTGCCATGCAGATCAGCGACCTGGCCGGATGGGTGGACGGCCTTGACGAGCCGTCGGTGGCACCGCTGCTCACCGCGCTCAGGCAGACCCTCGACTCCTTCGTGGAGATCGGCCTGGGCTATCTCAGCCTCGACCGCCCGTCCGGCACGCTCTCAGGCGGTGAGGCGCAGCGCACCAAGATGATCCGGCAGCTAGGGTCGTCGCTGACCGACGTCACCTACGTCTTCGACGAGCCGACCATCGGGCTGCACCCGCATGACATCCAGCGGATGAACGACCTGCTGCTGCGGCTGCGCGACAAGGGGAACACGGTCCTCGTCGTCGAGCACAAGCCGGAGGCGATCGCGATCGCCGACCACGTAGTCGACCTCGGCCCGGGCGCCGGCACCGAGGGCGGCGAGGTGATGTTCGAGGGCACCGTCGAGGGGCTGCGGGCCAGCGGCACCATCACCGGCCGGCATCTCGACGACCGGGCCGCCCTGAAGAAGACGGTCCGGACCCCGGCCGGCGCGCTGGAGATCCGCGGCGCGGCGGAGCACAACCTCCGCGACGTCGACGTCGACATCCCGCTCGGGCTCCTGGTCGTCGTCACCGGCGTTGCCGGATCCGGCAAGAGCTCGCTGGTAGAGGGCTCAATCGCCGGCCGCGCAGGGGTGGTGTCCATCGACCAGGCCGCGATCCGCGGCTCGCGGCGAAGCAACCCGGCGACCTATACCGGACTGCTCGACCCGATCCGCAGTGCGTTCGCCAAGGCCAACGGCGTGAAGCCGGCCCTGTTCAGCGCCAACTCCGAGGGTGCCTGTCCCAACTGCAACGGCGCCGGCGTCATCTACACCGACCTGGCGATCATGGCCGCCGTCGCCACCACCTGCGAGGAGTGCGAGGGGAAGCGGTTCGAGGCGTCGGTGCTGGAGTACCACCTTGGCGGCCGGGACATCAGCGAGGTGCTCGCGATGCCGGTGACCGAGGCCCGGGAGTTCTTCGGCGCCGGCGAGCCGCGCACGCCCGCCGCGCACGCCATCCTCGGCCGGCTCGCCGACGTCGGGCTCGGCTACGTCAGCCTCGGCCAGCCGCTCACCACGCTGTCCGGCGGCGAGCGGCAGCGGCTCAAGCTGGCCGCCCACCTGGCCGAGAAGGGCAGCATCTACGTGCTCGACGAGCCGACCGCCGGCCTCCACCTCGCCGACGTCGAGCAGCTGCTCGGCCTGCTTGACCGGCTCGTCGAGGACGGCAAGTCGGTCATCGTCATCGAGCACCACCAGGCGGTCATGGCGCACGCCGACTGGATCATCGACCTCGGACCCGGCGCGGGCCACGACGGCGGCCGGATCGTCTTCGAGGGCACCCCCGCCGACCTCGTCGCCGCCCGCTCGACGCTCACCGGCGAGCACCTCGCGGCCTACGTCTCCGCCTGACCGAGACGAACGCGGGGGAGTGACCGAGCCGCCTTCCTGAATCGTGACCGGCAGACTTAGGCTGCTGCAATGAGCGAACCCGCGGTCGCGGTTTCAGAGCAGGCCCGGCCGGTCGACGTGGCCGCGGCGTCTGCCCGGCGCTGGTGGATCCTGGGCGTCGTCGGGCTGGCCCAGCTGATGGTGGTGCTGGACGCCACGATCGTGAACATCGCGCTGCCGTCGGCCCAGCGCTCGCTGGGATTTTCCAACGCCGACCGGCAATGGGTGGTGACGGCGTACTCGCTGGCCTTTGGCGGCCTGCTGCTGCTCGGCGGCCGGCTCTCTGATCTGGTCGGTCGGCGGCGCCGGGATCCTGGCCGGCTCCGCGATCGTATGCGGGCTGGTGCTGGCGTCCGGCACGCTGGCACCCACCGGCCCGGCCGCCGCGCCCGCGGGGTAACCCTGCTGCGTGACCTGCCTGGTGACCAAGAGGAGATGAACATCCGTGACATCTGACCGCTCCGGCGACCTGGCCGGCCCGGCCGTCTCACTGATAACCGTGTCGGCGTCCTACGGAGCGGGCGGCAGCGTCGTCGCCCCGGCGCTGGCCGAGCGGCTCGGCCTGCCCTTCCTACAGCGGGTCACCACCTCGGAGGGGCATCCCGCCGAGCCTGGGCCTTGCGATGAGCAGCTCACGGAGGAGGAAATCAAGGCCACCCCGGTCCACCGGCTGCTCGCCGCGTTCACCGAGGCGATGCCGACCGGACCCACTCAGTCGCCGCTGCCCACCCACCACCAGGACAGGCACCTGCGCGGCCACGGCGAGGCCGGGATCCAGCGCCTGCTGGCGGCAGGCGGCGGGGTGATCCTGGGCCGGGCGGCGGCCGTCGTGCTCGGCAAGGACCGCGGCTACCACGTCCGGCTGGACGGCCCGCCCGAACGCCGCGTCGCCCAGGGCGCCGTGGTCGAAGGCATCAGCGAGGAGCAGGCGCGGGAGCGCCTGCGTGTGGCCGACAAGGCCCGTACCGCCTACGTGCGCCGCCTGTACCGCACTGACCCCGCCGACCCGGCCCTGTACCACCTGGTGATCGACTCCACCGCGATGCCGCTGGACACCGTTATCGAGCTGATCGTGGCTGCCGCCCGCGCCCACGCCGCGGCATCGCAGGGCGTTACGGCACGACTATGATCGGCACCGGTGAGTGACGAGCCAGGTTGACCGCAACCGAGCCGACCATGCGGTGCATGAGGCTTGATGAACTCCCGACCAGGATGACGACCACATCGTCAGGCCGGGCGCTCTGCGCCGACTCGGCCATTTCGATCAGCTCCTGGGCGATCAGGCCCTGGCGCCAGTGGAAGTCCCAGGGCACGCCGCTGTCGGCCAGCCGCTCGGCTGCCGCCGCCCGAAGCTCCTGGGCGACCTGGTCGAAGTCGTTTTCCACGATGGCCACGGCGTCGGCTGACAGTTCCACCGTGCTGGTCAGGTGAGCCACCCAGGCCACCGAGATCCGGGCCGGCGGCCGGACCCTCAGCAGGCGGACCGCGGCATCGAGCGCCCGCATGGCAGCGGGGGAGCCGTCGAACCCGACGATGAGGTGCAGTTCGTGGACGGGCGGTGTCTCGGCACTCATAAGGAGCCAAGATAGCGGCTGCTCCCGGCGCTCAACTGCCCAGGGCCCGGGGGAGAAGCCACGGTCCCGAACCGGTCGAATTCCCCGAGCCGCGCGCCCGCGAGGAAAGCATCCCATTCGGCTTGCGTAAACCTCAGAACAGGTCCTTCGGGATCCCTGCTGTTGCGGACACCGACCCAGCCGCCGGGTAGTCCTGTCACCTCTACGCAGTTGCCGTTGGAGAAGCTCAGGGAACTCTTGACCCAGATCGCCATCAGCTGCTCACTCCCCGCACACAGCAGTACCGTCGGTTAATCGAGCATCCTACATAATCGAAACTTAGTTCGCTAGAGGGTCACCTGGAGGATCTGGTCCAGCGCCAGCTCTCCCGCCGGCACCAGCCCCGTCGGACCCCCCGACGATCACTACCGCATGCCCGTTCGCTCCGAACGTGCTCATTGAACCTCCGGGACTGGTGCGAGTGGATGGTGATGAGGCTGTCCTGGCAGGCGTCAGGAGCTCGTGAGGATGACCAGTTGCTGGGTCGCCCGGGTCATCGCGACGTAGCGGTCGACCGCCCCTTCGATACCTGTGCCGAACGTTTCCGGGTCGACGAGGATGACCAGGTCGAACTCGAGCCCCTTCGACAGTTCCGGGGTCAGCGACCGGACACGGGACGTCGCCTGGGACGTGGGGTCGCCGATGACGCAGGCGACGCCGTCGGCATGCTCGGCGAGCCACGCGCCGAGGATCGAGCCCAGGTCCGAAGCAGGTCCGTGCACGACGCGGATGCCGCTGCTGCGGATGGAGACCGGCACGTTGGCGTCCGGGAGCACGGCCCGGATGACCGGCTCGGCTTCCGCCATGACCTCTTCCGGCGTCCGGTAGTTGATGCTCAGCGCGGCCAGGCTGATCTGGTCGAACCCGACCCGCTCGAGCCGTTCCCGCCACGACTCGATGAACCCGTGCCTGGCCTGGGCCCGGTCCCCGACGATGGTGAAGCTCCGGGACGGGCAGCGCAGCAGCAGCATCTGCCACTCCGCGTCGGTCAGTTCCTGGGCTTCGTCCACGACGACGTGCGCGAACGGGCCGGCCAGCACGTCTGGGTCGGCACTGGGCAGCGCGGCCTCGTTGACCAGGGCGTCGTGGAAGTCCTCGCCGCGCAGCATCGTCACCAGGCCGGTGCCGTATTCGTCGTCCGCGGCCTCGATCAGGTTGTCGAGGACCTGGGCCATCTGCTCGCGTTCGGCGGCGGCGGCCGCTTGGCGCTGACGCTCACGCCGCGACGCCTCCGGGTCGCCGAGCCGCTGCCGCGCCGCGTCCAGCAGCGGCAGGTCAGACACCGTCCACGCCTGGGGCTCCCGGCGCTGCAACCGCCGGACCTCCTCGGGGCTGAGCCACGGAGCGCATCTGCGCAGGTAGGCGGGAACCGACCACAGGTCGCCGACGAGGTCGGCCGCCTCGAGCAGCGGCCACGCCCGGCTGAAGGTTGTACGCAACTCCTCGTTCTGCATCAGCGACCTGCGAAGCTGGTGCTCCGGGGCGTCGCCGTCGTGCTTGTCCATCAGGATCGTGATCAGCTCGTCCCAGATCTGGCCGCGCGCCTGGTTGTGCGGAGTACCGGGCTCTGGCGCGTCGAACGCCTCGGCCCAGTCGTCAGCGCTCAGCCAGATGTTGTTCCAAGGGGTCTCGACCGTTATCGGCTTGGCGGGCGGCTGCTCGTAGAACCGGACGGCCGGCTCGATCGCCTTCACCATGTCTGCGGACGCCTTCAGCCTGGCCACCTCCGGATCGGTCTCGGTCGCTGCCGTGGCTCCCTCGGGGAGGAGGTCCCGCAGGGTGCATGTCTGCGCGCCTTCCTCGCCGAGGCTGGGCAGCACGTCGGAGACGTAGGCCAGGTAGGGCTGGTGCGGTCCGACGAACAGCACGCCGCCGCGGCGATGACCGAGACGAGGATCGGAGTAGAGCAGGTAGGCGGCGCGGTGCAGGGCGACGACGGTCTTCCCGGTACCCGGGCCGCCATCGACGACGAGAGCGCCGCGGGATCCCGCCC
This sequence comes from uncultured Actinomycetes bacterium, assembly GCA_963767565.1. Classification (GTDB taxonomy): domain Bacteria; phylum Actinomycetota; class Actinomycetes; order Streptosporangiales; family Streptosporangiaceae; genus Palsa-504. Next base: position 570,686 of record CAVYEG010000006.1, read on the forward strand.
GGATGATGGCATCCTGGTCGGCTGCGATGGTACCGAGCACGTCGCGCATCCGGGCCGACCGGCTGCCGCCCAGGCTGGCGATGAAGGCAGACTGGTCGTCGAGCGCGGCGTGCCCGTCCAGCCCTTCCGGGGTGAACACCTCGTCCCAGTAGTCGCTGACCCGGCCGCGGGTCCAGCGGTACCTGCGTCGGCTGGACAGGCCCATCGGGTTGGCGTGAGTCGCCCCGAAGAACGGCTCGGCCACAGGGGAGCGCCAGTCGACCAGCAGCCGGCGCCCCTCGCTGTCCGTAAGGCCGAGCCGTCCGACGTAGACGGGCTCGGGGTCCTCCGCGCTGACCATGCGCCCGAGGCACAGGTCCAGGCCGAAGCGGCGCAACAGGCGCAACCGCGCGGACAGCCGGTGGACCTCCATGTCGCGGTCCATGGCCGCCTGGCCTATGCCGCCGGGCGCCTTGCGCTCGGCATCGAGCCGGCCGGCAAGTTCGGCGATCGAGTGCTCGAGGCTCTCCGCGATGGCCGCGAAGTGCCGCTCGTCGTCGGCGATCAGCGCCGGGTTGGCTTTGGCGGCGAGGCGGGCAGGAAGGTCGAACGCGCTGGCCATCATGGCGTTCATGTCATCAGCTCCGATTTGAGGTCGGTTGCGGCCATTGCTTGCACAGCGCCCGGACCGGCGCGCCGGACCTGGTGGGTGCTGAGCGCCCCGTGCGCCGACAGCAGCACACACTTCATGACCCCCGTTTCCGTAGATTCTGGCCCCGGCCAGCCATTCTGCGGCACGACCCGGGTCTTGCCGCAAGCCCCCGGGTGCGCTATAGATTGAAAGTGGAGAGATGCGGATTCGTTCGCCTCCGGCTGACAAAATCTGCTCCGTGGATTCTGCCCTCCTGGAGGCCTTCGGCCTCGACCCTGACGTTCTCCACCTAAACCACGGCTCGTTCGGCGTCGCGCCGGTCGTCGTGCGCCGGGCTGCCGCCGCCTGGCGCGAGCGTGCCGAACGCAATCCGCACCGTTTCAACCGCGTCGAGATCGCAGGGCTGGTGGCGGGGGCGCGGGAGCGCGCGGCCGTGTTCCTCGGCGTCGACCCGTCCCGCGCGGCGTGGGTACGCAACGTGTCTGAGGGCGTGTCGGCGGTTCTCGGCTCGCTGGAGCTGCACCCTGGCGACGAACTGGTCATCAGCACGCATGGCTACGGCGCGGTCCGCAAGGCGCTCAGCCATCACGCGGCGCGCGCGGGGGCGCGGATCGTCGAGGCGGGCTATCCTGTCGGCGCCGCGGATGACGTGATCGTGGCGGCGTACGCCGCCGCCTGCTCGCGCCGCACGCGGCTGGTTGTGATCGACCGGATTACTTCACCGACCGCCACCGTCGTGCCGGTCGCGGCGGTGGCCGCCGCGGTCGCCGGCGCCGGGGCCTCGGTGCTGGTCGACGCCGCGCACGCGCCGGGCCAGCTCCGAGACGACATCCCGGCGCTCGGCGCCGACCACTGGATCGGCAACCTGCACAAATGGGCGTACACCCCCCGAGGCAGCGCCATCCTGTGGAGCCGGCCGGGAGCCGACGTGATGCCGACCGTGCTCAGCTGGCAACTGGACGATGGGTACGCCCGGTCGTTCGACTATCCGGGCAGCTGGGACTACGCAGGCTGGCTGGCGGCCGCGGACGGTCTGGCGTACTGGGAGGAGCTGGGCGGCTGGGACGCCGTGGCCCGGCTCGCCGACCTGGTGGCCGACGGCCAGCGGAAGGTGGCCGAGGCACTGGAGGTCGCGCTCGGGCGGCTTCCCGTCACACCTGCGCCTGCGATGCGGCTGGTACCACTGCCAGCTGGCGTCCTTAGCTCTCCCGACCAGGTCGATCCCTTCTACGAGGCCCTGTCGCAGCAACGTGTCGAGGTCGCGCCGGTTCACTTTGATGGAGGCGGCTACCTGCGCATCGCGGCGGCACCGTACAACACCCCTGAGGACTATGACCGGCTGGCCGGCACTGTCCGGGAACTACTGGGGGTGGGCACCAGGCATGCTTCTGGACGCCTTGCGCGATCGGCCCGGCCCGGGGGAGACCACGGAACCTAGGCCTGCGCCAGCGGCGAGCTCAGCCTCAGGTGGTTGCCGCTGGGGTCGCGGACCGCGGCGTCGCGGACGCCGTAGGGCTGGTCAATGGGCTCCTGGAGGATCTCCGCCCCGGCGGCGCGCAGCGACTCGAAGGTCCTGTCCAGGTCGTCGACCTGGATGAAGACCGCCAGGTCGCCCTTGGCGACGATCTCGCGCATCGACTGCCGGTCGGCGCCGGGGATGTGGTGGTCCACGGCGGCGAGCAGCAAATCGTGGGCGTCACCGGGGGCATGAACGGTGAGCCAGCGCATCTCCGGGCCCATCTGGACATCGTCGCGGACCTCGAAGCCGAGCCGCTCGGTGTAGAAGGCGAGCGCCGCATCCAGGTCAGTGCAGTACACGGGCGTGTGAGTGATGGAAAGTGTCATGTCAGCGACCCTATGCGCGGGTGGCCGGGAATGCTTCTCCGATCCTGCACGGTTCCGCGATCCATCCCGGGCGCGCCCAAGCCCGCGTCATGCACGGCGGGACTGGCTCGAGCCGCGAGTGGTCACGCGCCTGGTAGGCGGACGGCGGTTCGCCAACGAGACGGGCGAAGGTCGAGCTGAACGAGCCGAGCGAGGTGAACCCCACGGCCATGCACACGTCAGTCACGGACATGCCACCGCGGCGCAGCAGCGCCATCGCTCGTTCTACGCGCCTGGCCTGCAAGTAGCCGTACGGTGCCTCACCGTACGCCTCCCGGAACCGGCGTGAGAACAGCGACGGCGACATCAGCGCGGCGTGCGCCATCGCCGGGACGTCCAGGGGGCGCGCGTACTCGCGGTCCAGCAAATCCCGGGCCCGCCGCAGGTGCGCCAGCTCCGCGACCTCCATACGGTGGACCGTACACCCTGACATGAGCGGGATGCTTTAGGCGCGAGCGGATGCCGCCCGCGAAGCGAGGAACGGGCCTCTCTCAGAAGGCGTGTCGTGCTCCGCGACTTCGTCAGTTCGGCGTCTCACCAGGTCGGGATGGCCGTGGTCGCTGTCACCTGGCCGACCTCGGGCGTGCGGGTCGCGCTACGCCCAGCCTGGCGGGCCAGCTCGGCGAACTGGGCCGAGTTGATCACGGCTGCGCCGCCCGGGTCGTTGTTGAAGTAGACATACACATTGGCCTCATTCGGCCAGGTCTCGGTCAACCGTACCATCCAGGACCTCAGCGCCTGCGGCCCGTAGCTGGGCCACGGCTCGGCCGTGCCCTCATGGAACCGCAGATAACCCCACGTCGCGGTGCGCCACAGCGGTGTGATCGGGCGGCCGCGCCGGTCAGCCCAGCACAGCGCCGCGTCGTGCGCGTCCAGGATCTGCCGTATCTCGTCGGTCCACCAGGTCTCGTGCCGCGGCTCCACCGCGAGCCGCAGCTCGCCCAGTGCGGCAGCCGCCGTCTGGAACTCCTTTAGGCACGCGTCCAACGTGTTCGGATCGGCCTTGAGCGTCGGCGGCAGCTGGAGCAGGACCGGCCCGAGTTTGGGCCCCAGCCCCGCCGCCGCGCCGAGCAGCCGGGCCACCGGCTCAGCCGGGTCGCGCAGTCGGCGCACGTGGGTCAGGTACCGGCTGGCCTTGACCGCCATGACAAAGTCGTCCGGGGTTCGCTCCCGCCAGGCGGCGAACGTGTCGCGTGACGGCAGCCGGTAGAAGCTGTTGTTGTTCTCCACGGTCAGGTAGTGGGTGGCGTAGCGCTCGAGCCACAGGCGCTGGGGCACGCCCTCGGGATACAGGCCGCCCCGCCAGTCACGGTACTGCCACCCAGATGTCCCGATCAGCATTGGCATAGGCCCTACCTGCCCACCGGCGTCGGTTCCACGCAGAACTCGTTGCCTTCTGGGTCCGCGCATCACTGCGCGCCGATAATGCACATTATGTAAAGTTGACTAATCACTTGCCGGTCGCAAGGCCGCTTGCTGGCGTGGCTGGCAGACTCCTAGCATCCAACCTGGCCGGACACCAGGGCGTGTCGTGATTGCTTAGTTCCCGCGCTAAGGGTAGGGAAGGGAGACGAACGGCTGGCGTAGTCCCCCTAGGAGGATGCCTCCCATGTTCCGCCGCAACGCCCGAGCTGCCGCTTCCGCCGCGGTGTGCGTCGCTGCCGTGATGCTCGCCGTGGCGGGCTGCAAGATAGACCCGTCGGCCGCCGCTGCCCAGGGCGGCGGCGGCGCCGAGGGCGGCTCGGCCTCCGGGGTCACGGCCGACGCCGGGATCACGCGATCCGGCCCGCTGGTCGTCGAGCCCGGCGCCGGGTTCGCCCCCGTCTACAGCCTGATCAACGGCGCCCGGCATAGCGTCGACGTGACCATGTACGAGTTCGCCGACACCACCGCCGAGCACGACCTGGCGGCCGCGGCCAAGCGCGGCGCGCAGGTCCAGGTGATCCTGGACGAGAAGGAAAAGAGCGTCAACTCCGGCGCGTACTCCTACTTCCGCTCGCACGGCATCAAGGTCGTCTGGTCCTGGTCACGGTTCACCTACACCCACCAGAAGACCCTGATCATCGACGGGTCGCAGGCCGTCATCATGACCGCGAACCTGACCAGCAAGTACTACTCGACATCACGTGACTTCCTGGTGATCGACACCAACCGCGCGGACGTCGCGGCGATCACCGCGGTGTTCAACGCCGACTTCGCGCATCACGCCATCGCCCCAGGCGACGGTGCTGACCTGGTCTGGTCGCCCACCGACTCGCAGGACAAGCTGCTCGGGCTGATCAACGGGGCCACCCGCAGCCTGCGCATCTACAGCGAAGAGACGGGCGACACGACCGTCGAGAACGCGCTCATCAAGGCGGCCAAGCGCGGCGTCGACGTGCAGGTCTGCGGCGAGAACGAGGACGGCGAGTACGACAGCGCCTTCGCCAAGCTGGCCCGGGCCGGGGTTCACATCAGCTATTACAAATCCTCCACCGGCTTCTATGTCCACGGGAAGGTCATCGAGGCCGACTACGGCACCGGGCACGCGAAGATCTTCATCGGCTCGGAGAACTTCTCCAGCACCTCCCTCAACCACAACCGCGAGCTCGGGCTCATCACCTCGAACTCCGCCGTCCTGTCCGCCATGGCCAGTACATTTGCCGCGGACTTCAGCCACGGCACGCACTGGACGTGAGGCCGCAGCCCGGGAACGGCCGGATTCAGCACCCCTGAAAGGCTCTGATCATGACCGTGAAACTGGTTCGTTCTGACAGCCTGTATAAATCCGCCCCTTACGCGTACGCGGCTATCGCTCCGCGAGGCTCGCTGGTCTTCACCGCGGGGGCGTGTCCGCTGGACGACAAGGGCGACGTAGTCGGGGTCGGTGATTTCCGCGCGCAGGCCAGCCTGGCGGTGGCCAACCTCGGTGTCGCCCTGGCCGAGGCGGGTGCCACCCTGGCCGACGTGCTCAAGACGACCGTCTTCGTAGCCTCGGCCGAACGGGCCGATCTCGTCGCGGCCTGGGAGGTCATCGAGGCTGCGTTCGGCGATCACGACGCGCCGAGCACGCTCCTCGGCGTGACCGTGCTCGGCTATCCCGACCAGCTGGTCGAGATCGAGGCCGTGGCGGTGGCCGTCGCCTAGCGGCCTGACGGCTCCCCCGGCACCTGGTCGCCGTTCGCGATCATCGACAGCAGCGTGATCGCGTCATGATCGCGGCTGCCCGGTTCGGCCTGGTAAACCGTCATGCGCTGGCTGTCCTCGAGGTACAGGACCTCATAGGTCAAGGTGAAGTCCCCGACCTGCGGATGCCGGAAGGGCTTGCGGTCGCCCCGGCGGTGCCGCACGTCGTGCCGCCGCCACAGCCGGGCGAAGTCGGCACTGCCGGCCAGCAGCTGGCCGACCAGCTCGTGCAGGTCCGGGTCGCCCGGGTATTCGGCTTCCAGCGCCCGCAGGTTGGAAGCGGCTGCCGCCACGGACGCCTCCCAGTCGCCGAACAGGCTCTTCGCGGCCGGGTGCAGGCAGGTGTACCTGATCGTGTTGCGGCGTGCGGCCGGCCAGTCAGCCAGCCCGGTGAACAGGGCCAGCCCTTCGGGGTTGGCGGCCAGCACGTCGCTGGTCCGGGTCAGCACGTAGGCCGGGCACGGCCGCACGGCCTGCAGCAACTGCCGGATCCCGGGCCGGACCACGCGCCGTGCCCGGGCCCCGGCCGGGTCCGGCACCGTCCGGCCCGCGGCCTGGTTGGCCAGCGCGTACAGGTGAGCCTGCTCCTCCTCGTCCAGCCGCAGGGCCCGGGCCAGCCCGGCCAGGATGGGACCGCTCGGGTTGGTCTCCTTGCCCTGCTCGAGCCGGATGTAGTAGTCGATGCTCAGCCCGGCCACGGCGGCGAGTTCCTCGCGGCGCAGGCCGGGCGTCCGGCGTGCCCCGGTGCCGGCGGGCAGCCCGACATCAGCGGGTCCCAGCCTGCCCCGGCGCGCCCGCAGGAACTCCCCCAGCTGGTTGGACATGGCCATGTTCCGAGTCTGGCACCGCGATCGGCTACCGTGGCGGCCAGGGCCTCCCCGGGGCGCGGCAGGCCGGCATGGGATGGGAGCACGCGATGGAACCGGGTGCCGTCGGATTGGTGGGCCTGGGCGAGATCGGCCAGGTGCACGCGGAGGCGGTACGGCGATCGCCTGCGGCGCGCCTGGTGGCGGTGGCCGATACGGTGCCGGAGCGGCTGCCGGCCTTCGAAGCCGCGGGCGCCCGCGGCTACCGCGACGCCGGCGAGCTGATCGCCGACGCCGAGGTCGGCACGGTCAGCGTCTGCCTGCCGCACCACCTGCACTTCCCGGTGGCCCTGGCCGCGATCCGGGCCGGCAAGAACGTCCTGGTGGAAAAGCCGCTGGCGGTCAGCCCCGGCGAAGGCCTGGAGCTCGTCGCGGCCGCGGCCGCCGCGGGCGTAGCCCTCGGCGTATCCCACAACCAGCTCTTCTACGCCCCGCACGCCGAGGCGAAGCGGCTCATCGACTCCGGTGCCATCGGCAGGCCGGTGCTGCTGCGGCTCCGCCTGGGGATGGGACCCGCCTGGGGCGGCTGGCGCGATGATCCGCGCCTGGCCGGCGGCGGTCTCCTCGCCGATGCCGGCGTGCACCGCATCTACCTGGCCCTGCACCTGTTCGGGCCGGTCCGCGAGGTGCGCGCGGTTCTCGACGCCCCCAGGCAGCGCGGCGAGACCTTCGCGGTGGTCGTGCTGGGCTTCCGCTCCGGAGCCCTGGGCGTCATCGAGGCCAACCATCACGGACCGCCGGGAACCTTCGACGACGAGATCGAGATCACCGGCAGCGACGCCACCCTCCGCCTGGCCGGCGTCGAGTCCCTGTTCACCGGTTACCGCGCGGGCCCAGCCCTGTCGATGTTCCGCGACGGCCGGTGGCAGGAGGTGCCGGTCCGGCCCGACGACTGGGCGGCGTCCGTCCGGGCCAGCGTCACCGGCTACCTCGACGCCGTCACCGCGGGCCGGGAGCCGCCGGTCAGCGGGAGCGACGCACTGCATACGCTGCGCCTGCTGCAGCAGGTCTACGATACGGCGCAGGTGCTCGGCGGCTAGGAGGCCAGGTCCTTGACCTGGCCCTTGGTGATGCTCAGCTGGACGCCCTCCTCGAAGCCGGACACTGCGCTGACCGGGATGGCGATCTCGGCATGGCCCCACGGGTGCTTCCTGATCAGGACCTGCCGCACCGCACCGCTGGCCGCCTCGATGCGCAGCGCGTGGAACTGTCCCACCTCCCCGTCGGTCGCGCGGACATGATCGCCCCGGCCCTCTTCGACCTCGGGTGCCCCGTCCCCGGTCTCCGGGACCAGGGCGACGGTCTCCAGCTCCCGGATCTGGGGGATCGTGCTGCCATCGGCCACCGGGCCGCCCGCCCCACGCCATCCTTCGCCCGCGGGGAGCAGCTGGACGGGGACCTCATAGCCGGGCACGAACTCAGCCAGGGTCGCTTCCGCCGGGGGCAGGTCCTTGAACTCGGCCTCCGTACAGTCCAGTCCGATCGGCTCCGCCGTCGCGTCAACCTGGCCCAGCGGGACCAGCCGGGCCAGCCCCTGCGCGGCGCCGTGACCCCCTTCCGGCTCGATCACCAGGTGCGTGACCGCCCGGGTCCTGGGCTCCAGGACCAGGGACTTCAGTTCTCCCGGGAACCCGTCGCGGCAAACCGCGGCGGCACCGATCACGAGCGTTACCTCTGCCATTGCTACCTTCCGCCTCCTAGGGCCTAAGCGGGAATCCTAGCCGTGCCAGTACCAGGAACGCCGCGGTCTTCCTGCCTGCAGGCACCGCGGCCATGCTCGAAGCGTGATCTCAGTCCTCTCCCCCGGGCCGCCGGCGCCGCCGGAACGCACGCGCCTGGCCGGGCCGGACCCGGAGCGGGCCGGCTTCGGCGCCCGCTTCGTCATCGCCTCGTCGTTCGGCTCGGTGCTGAACCCGGTCAACTCCTCCATCATCGCCGTCGCGCTGGTCGCCATCGGGCGCGCGTTCGGCGTGGGCACCGCCTCCACCGCCTGGCTGGTCTCGGCGCTCTACCTGGCCACCGCGATCGGGCAGCCGACCATGGGCCGCCTGGCCGACCTGCTCGGCCCCCGTCGCATCTACCTGGCCGGGACCGCGCTGGTCGCCCTGGGCGGGGTCCTCGGCTACCTGGCCGGGTCCCTGCCCGTCCTGGTCGTGGCCCGGGTGGTAATCGGCGTCGGCACCTCGGCTGCCTACCCGGCGGCCATGGCACTGGTCCGCCGCCAGTCTCGGCGGCTGGGGCAGGCGACGCCGAGCCGGGTGCTCGGCGCACTGGCCATCACCGGCCAGGCCAGCATGGCCATCGGCCCGACGCTGGGCGGCGTGCTGATCGCCGCGGGCGGCTGGCGGCTGACCTTCCTGGTTAACGTGCCGCTGGCCGCCCTGGGCGTGGCGTCGGTGCTGGCCTGGCTGCCCGCGGACGAGTCCCGGGGCCGGTCCGTGAAGCTGGCCCAGGCACTCGACCCGGCCGGCCTGATCCTGTTCGCCGCCGGACTGAGCGCATTGATGGTCTTCCTGATGGACCTGGCCACGCCCCGCTGGTGGCTGCTGGGCGCAGCGGCCGGGCTGCTGGCCGCACTGGCCGCCCGCGAGATCCAGACCGCCAGCCCGTTCATCGATGTCAGGCTGCTGGCCCGCAACCGGGCCCTCACGGTCACCTACCTGCGCATCTGCGTGACGATGCTGATCATTTACTGCTTCATCTACGGCTGGACGCTGTGGCTGGAGCAGGCTGCGGGCCGGGACGCCGCCGGCGCCGGACTGCTCATGACGCCCGTGTTCGTGGTGGCCGCCGCGGTCTCGGCCGGGGCCGCGCGGCTGCGCCGGCTGTGGCCGCCGCTGGTCGCGGGCAGCCTGGCCCTGGTCGCGGGCAGCGCCGGCCTGCTCATGCTGCACGCTCATTCGCCGCTATGGCTGCTGGTCACCATCGGCTCGATGTTCGGGATCTCGAACGGCCTGTGCCTGGTGGCCAACCAGGCCGCGATGTACGCCCAGGCGCCAGCCGACGGCATCGGCGCGGCGGCCGGGCTGATGCGGACCTTTATTTACCTTGGGGCGATCGCCTCGGCCAGCCTGATCAGCCTGTGCTACGGCCGCCAGGCCACCGACGCCGGGCTGCACCGCCTGGCCGCGATCCTGGCCGTCGCGGCCCTAGTCCTGCTGGCGGTCACCGTCGCCGACCGGAAGCTGGCCCGCCAGGTCCGCGCATAACCTGGGCAGGTGCTCGGAACCGTGACCACGCTGCGCCGCTACCCGGTCAAGTCGATGCTGGGCGAGAACGTGGACGCCAGCGACGTGACGTTCACTGGCCTGGCCCGGGACCGGCGCCTGGCCGTGGTCAGCCGGACGACGGGCAAGATCGCCAGCGCGAAGTTCCCGCGCCTGTGGCGCGACCTGCTGACGATCTCGGCCGCCGCGGACAAGGCCGGCCCGGACGACGCCGTCCGCATCACCCTCCCGGGAGGCAAGACCGTCTCGAGCGGTGCCGCCGGCATCGACGGGATCCTGTCCGACCTGATCGGCGAGTCCGTCACGCTGACCGCCGCCCCGCCGCCCGGGGCGTCGCTGGACCGGGCGGTGCCCGAAGCCGTGCTGCGGGACGGGGTGGACGCGCAGGTCCCGGCGGAGCTGATGGAGCTCGGCGGCGGCGGCCCGCCTGGCACCTTCGTCGACTTCGCGCCGCTGCACCTGCTGACCACCTCGACGCTTGACCGCATCGCCGGGCTCAGCCCGCGCGGCGTGGCTGACCTGGAGCGCTACCGGCCCAACATCGTCATCCGCACTACCGCCTCCGGTTTCCCCGAGAACGGCTGGCTGGACCGGAACCTGCGGATCGGCGACGACATCGTCGTGCGCGTGATCGCCCGCACGCCCCGGTGCGCCGTCCCGACCCTGGCCCACGGCGCTCTCCCCCGCGACACCGACGCGCTGCGGGTGCTGGCCCAGCACAACCGGGTCAAGCCGCTGGATTCCCTCGACCCGGAGCCCTGCGCCGGCGTCTACGCCCAGGTCCTGCGGCCAGGGCACGTCCGCGCCGGCGATCCGGTCCGGCTGGCCTAGCCCGCCGCTTTCCTGGCCGCGTCGAACGGCGCCCGGTCGAATATGAACCGGCTGTAGGTGATCTTGCCGTCGGCCACGGTGACGCACTCGGCGGCCGGGGCGCTGGTGACGGGCACGGTCTCGGTGTCGTACATGATCAGCGCGGTCCGCTCGTCCCCGAAGGCGGCGATCAGCGTCGCGCCCTTGAGGATCTGAACGAACGGCCCCATGAATCCCCGGTAAGCGGCTGTACCTTCCAGCCTGCCGGCGGGCGCGTCGCAGACGATGTCGTCGGCGATGAAGCTCATGGCCCGGTCCAGGTCGTGACCGGTCCAGGCCTGGTAGTAAGCCAGCGCGGTCCGTAGCGCGGGGCTGGCGGTCTCGGTCATATGAGGTCCCTTCGTGATCGGATCGTCCTGCCCGTGCAGACACCGCGGCCGCCGGAAACGGAACGCGGCCGGAAAAGTCGGTGGTCAGTGCCATGCTGGGCTGGTGGACCAGGCCATCCTCCAGCGTGCCCGGGCCGGCGATGAGCACGCGTTCCGTGAGCTGACCGACCCGTACCGGCGTGAACTGCAGGTGCACTGCTACCGGATGCTCGGCTCGCTGACCGACGCCGAGGACATGCTGCAGGAGACGCTGCTGGCGGCCTGGCGCGGGCTGGCCGGTTTCCAGGAGCGGGCGTCGGTGCGCTCCTGGCTGTACCGGATCGCGACTAACCAGTGCCTGAATGCCCTGCGGACGGCCAGCCGCCGGATCCCAGCCGAGCCCGCTCCCCCGTTCCAGCCGCCCGCGCCCACCCGCCGGGGCGAGATCACCTGGCTGCAGCCCTACCCGGATGCCCTGCTGGAAGGCGTTCCCGACCCCGCGCCGGGCCCTGAGGTCCGCTACCAGGCCACCGAGGCGGTCGAACTGGCGTTCGTGGCCGGCCTGCAGCGCCTGCCGCCCCGCCAGGCCGCGACGCTCCTGCTGCGGGACGTGCTCGGCTTCGGCGCCGACGAGGTAGCCGGCCTGCTCGGCACCAGCCGGACGGCGGTCAAGGGCACCCTGCAGCGCGCCCGCGCCGCCCTGGACCAGCACCGCGATCAATCCAGCCGGGCCCCGCGGCCGGGATCAGCGCAGGAACGCGCCCTGGCCCGGCGCTTCGCCGACGCCTACGCGGCCGCCGATATCGACGGCGTGATCGCGCTGCTCACCGACGACGCGTGGCTGTCCATGCCCCCGGCACCGCACCAGTACCAGGGCACCGCCGCGATCCGGTCCTTCCTGCGGGCCAGCTTCGGCTTCCGCGGCGAGCGGCGCATGTACCTGGTACCCGTCCGGGCCAACACCCAGCCCGCCCTGGGCAGTTACCTCAGCGACCCGGCCCGCCCGGCCGCCGCCCCGGCCGGGCTGATCGTCCTGACCATGGCGGGCGACCGGATCAGCGCCATCACCCGGTTCCACCTCGATGACCTGTACCCGCGGTTCGGCCTCGCCTCATCACTGCCGGAGCCAGCCGCCCGCTAGGTCCGTCGACTGTAAACGAAGCCGGATACCGATCGCGGGTCGTTCCGCGACGCACGCGAACGGGCCGTGGCTGGTCAGCCGCGGAACCGGCGGTGCAGTTCACGGACCTCCTCGTCCAGGCCGGGCACCGGGCCCTGAACGACCACCCCGGGGGCGATGTCGCTGACCGGCAGCGCGTGCACCGCGGGCCGGGGCACGCCGAGCTCGGTGAGCCAGGCGGTCAGCTGCTCCGATGAGCTCACGTAGACGATGCGGCCCAGTCCGACCCAGGCGTGCGCGGCCGCGCACATCGGGCAGTGCTCGCCGGAGGTGAAGACGGTCGCGGCGCCGCGCTCGCCGGCCGTCATGTTCGCGGCTGCCCAGCGGGCCAGCTCGAACTCCGGGTGGCGGGTCGCGTCGCCCAGGCTGTTCTCGCGGTTGCGGTCCTCGGCCAGGACCCGGCCGTCCCCGGCCGCGAGCACTGAGCCGAACGGGAAATCCCCGGCGTCGACGGCCTCGGCGGCCAGCTCGACGCATCGGCGCAGGTGCTCCAGGTCCTGGAGCGCGAAGCCCGCGGGATGGGAACCGTTGTCGGGTGGTGACACCACGCCTCCGTTCGGCAGAAAGGTCTGTTGATCTTCAGGGAGCCCAGCGCTCGGCGATGGTCGCGAGATCCCGCCAGGCCGCTTCCGGATGCGCGGTCTCGCGGGGGTCACCGTTGAACGGATCGAGCACCACGGTGCCCGCGCCGAGGGACCGCAGGTGCTCGAGGTCCTCGGTGACCTGCTCGATCGTGCCGTGGCCGGCCAGCCGGCCATCGCCGGTGACCGGCCCGGCCGTCAGGCGCAGCGCGATACGCGGCATCAGGGCTGGCATCGGCCGCTGCTGCCCGGCGGCGATGTCGTTCAGCCGCCCGACGGCGCCGGCCAGCCAGCCGGGCGTGAACCGCAGCGGATGCCAGGCGTCTCCCAGCCGCACCGCCCGGCGCAGCGCCGCGTCGCTGTTGCCGCCGATCCACAGCGGGATCTGGCCGCTGCGGTAGTCCTGCTCATCACGCCAGGCGGCCCGGATCGCGAGCAGGTGCTCGTCGGTCAGCCGGCCGCGGTCGCCGAAGGCCACTGCGAGCGCCGCGAATTCCTGCCTGGCCCAGCCGACACCGGTGCCGAGGACCAGTCGCCCGCCCGACAGGTCATTGAGGTTGGCCGCCATCCGGGCCACCAGCAGCGGATGGCGGTACGGCACGATCAGCACCGTGGTCCCGAGCCTGATCTGGCTGGTGAGGCCGGCCAGCCAGGCCAGGGTGGTGAACGGCTCGTAGAACGGGGCCGGGTACTGCTCCGCCACATCGGGCGTGACGGCGACGTGATCGCTGACCATCAGCAGCTCGAAGCCGAGGCCCTCGGCCAGCTGGGCCCAGCGCCGCAGCACGTCCGGGCGGGTGCCGGGCCCGAAGTTCGGGACGTTCACGCCTAGTCGCACCGGCTCAACCTATAGCCGCAGCCGCGACGCCGTCCGGGCGGGTCCGGTATCCTTGATGACGTGAACGACTACGGACAGAAGGTCATGATGCCCCGCGCGCGGGGCCGCTGACGCGTCCGGACGTTCCATTTCCGAGGCCCCGCTACGGGGCCTCGATGTGTTTACGGCGGTCGGAGCCCCTTGACCCGAGGAGGCTGCGATGACCACGCCGCGTACCTACATCACCACCACGATTCCCTACGTGAACGCGCGCCCGCACATCGGGTTCGCCCTGGAACTCGTCCAGGCCGACGTGCTGGCCCGGTTCGGGCGGCAGCGCGGGGACGACGTCCGCTTCCAGGGCGGCACCGATGACAACTCACTGAAGAACGTGCTCGCCGCCCAGGCGGCCGGGACCGACGTGCAGGAGTTCGTCGACCGCAACGCGGAGGCGTTCCTGGCGCTGGGTCCGGCCCTGTCGCTAACCGTCGACGACATCATCAGGACCAGCCGCGACGGCCGGCACCGCCCGGGCGTGGAGCGGGTCTGGCGGGCGTGCGCCGCGGCCGGGGACCTGTACCGCAAGCGGTACCAGGGCCTGTACTGCACCGGCTGCGAGCAGTTCTACACGCCCGCCGAACTGCGCGACGGATGCTGCCCCGAGCACGGCACCGAGCCGCAGCCGGTCGCCGAGGACAACTGGTTCTTCCGGCTGTCCCGGTACGCCCGGCCGCTGCGCGAGGCGATTGCCGCTGGCCAGCTGCGGATCGAGCCCGCCGGGCGGCGTCACGAAGTGCTCGCGTTCATCGACCAGGGGCTCGAGGATTTCTCGGTGTCGCGGCCCGCTGAGCGGGCCGGCGGCTGGGGCATCCCGGTCCCCGGCGATCCCGGCCAGGTGATCTACGTGTGGTTCGACGCGCTATGCAACTACGTCACGGCGCTCGGCTACGGCACCGAGGACGACGCCTACCGCCGGTGGTGGGCCGGGAACGCGGGCAGCCGCCGCATCCACCTGGTCGGCAAGGGCGTGCTGCGGTTTCACGCCGTCTACTGGCCCGCCATGCTGCTGTCGTCCGGGCAGCCGCTGCCGTCGGACATCTTCGTGCACGGCTACCTGACCGCGGGCGGCCGGAAGATCAGCAAGTCATCGGGACCGGCCGGGTCCGACCCGGCCGCGCTGGCCGCCCAGTACGGCGCCGACGCGGTGCGCTGGTGGCTGCTGCGCGAGGTGCCGCGGGTGGGCGACGCGGACTTCACCGTCGAGCGGCTGATCGCCCGGGCCGACGGCGAGCTGGCCAACGGCCTGGGCAACCTGGTCAACCGGGTGATCGCCATGATCGGCCGGTACCGTGACGGGCGTGTGCCCGGCATCTGCGGGGAAGGGCCCGCGCCGCCGGGCGGGGAGAACCTCGGCGTGGCCATCCGGCAGGCGGGCGGGCTGATCGGCGCCGCCCTGGAGGAGTTCGACTTCCGCCGGGCCACGGCGGCGGTCTGGGCCATCGCAGACGAGGCCAACCGCCTCGTCAACCGGGCCCGGCCCTGGGAGCTGGCCCGGGCGGAGCACGACGGCGAGGCCGAGGCCGGCCAGCGGCTGGATGCCGTGCTCGGCATCTTGTTCGGTGCGTGCCTGGAGCTCGGCCGCGACCTGCTGCCGTTCCTGCCGGACGCGGCCGAGCGCATAAGCCGCCAGTGCACGCCGCAGGGTGGCCGGCTTGCCCCGGCCACCCCGTTGTTCAGGCGGCTGTCGCCTGTGACCCAGGCACGTCAGGGCGGTCAGTAGCGGCGGCGGCGGCCGCCCTCCATCCCGGTCAGGCGGAGCAGGAGCAGCAGGACGAAGGCGCCGATGACCGACCCGATGAGGCCGACCGGGTGGAAGCTGTGCACGCTCAACGTGTGGTGCTCGACCAGGTTCTCCAGGAACCCGCCGATGAAGGAACCGACGATGCCGAGCACGATGGTGCCGAAGATACCGATGTTGTCACGGCCCGGCAGCAGCAGGCGGGCGATGGCGCCCACGATCAGTCCGATGATGCAGATCCAGATAATGAAAATAAGCATGCCCGTATGGTTCCCTCCCCACGAGATTTATGTCTGGATGCCCGAACTCGCGATAAGTCCGGGGCTGACCTGGATCCGGCGATCTCGCGTTCCAGCGGGGTCCGGAAGCGGGGCGTGACCGTGCTGCCGGGGCCGATCCACTCCCCGAGCCGCCGAGCCTCGGCGGCCAGTGCTGCCGCGGCTTCGGCGCCGGCGTCCTCGAGCAGCCGGACGGCGATCTCGCCGTCCGGGCGCTGCGCCCAGCCGCCCACGATCCGGCCGTCCCACCAGGCCGTGGGGCCGATGTTCCCGGACCGGTCGAACAGCGCCGCCGCGTGCTCGCCTACGTACCAGGATCGTTCGCGCCAGCCCATAGGGGTCGGGTCCAGGGCGGGCAACAGCGCCGCCCACGGCCCGGCCGGGGCGGCGGCCGGGTCCTCATCGCCGGCCAGCACCACCCCGGGCGCCCCCTCGAGGTCCACCTCGGTGAGGTCCAGCGAGCTCACGGCCTGCCGGACCTGCCCGCCGGTCCAGCCGGTCCACCACTGCAGGTCGGACAGAGGGGCCGGGCCGAACGCGGCCAGCCACCGCCGGGCCAGCTCGGACCGGGCGGCGGCGGCCGTCAGGTCCGCTCGTTCCGGAGCGGCGGACCAGGTGAACTGCATGGATGTCCACCCGCCGCGCGGGCGGCCGCGCACGATCAGTCCCTCGGCGGACAGCAGCGTGAGCAGCCGGTTGGTCAGGTTCACCGCCCCGCCGTAGGGGTTGTCCGCCGCGGCGATGATCTGCGTGCGCAGCCGCGGTTCATCCCTGGCCAGCTCCGCGCCGGTCGCCGAGCCGCGCGCGGCCAGGACCCGGACCGTGCCCTCGCCCACCTCCTTGAGCCAGGTCGCGGCGTCCGGGGCGATGCCCGCTTGCGCCACCACCTGGGTGAGCTGGCGGCGCAGCCGCTCGGCGACCTGATCGGTGCAGGCGGCCTGGATGACCGGGGTGAGCGCAGCGGGCACCACGAACACCGTCCGGCGCATGCCGAGCATCCGCACCAGCGAGCGCTCCTCGTACAGGGCGTGCTCTATTGCCGCTTTGTCGACAGAGCCGGCTCGAGCCCTTGCGGACAGGTACACCGACGCCGGATCGGTGCCGTGCAGCGCGATGATGCCATCCACCGCCGCGGCGGCGGAGCCGGCCCGCTGCCCCGGCGCCAGGTAATGCCGGACGGCCAGCCGGGCCCGCCGTTCGGCCACGGTGACCGTCTTCATGGCGCCGACCTTACCCGGGTAACGTCGCACCCGTGAGTACCTACCGACAGCCCGGCACCGTGCTGACCGATCATGTCTTCGCCGTCCCGCTGGATCACGACCGGCCGGACGGAGAGCAGATCGAGGTGTTCGCCCGCGAGGTGGTGGCCGCCGGCCAGGAAGATGCGGACCTGCCCTGGCTGCTGTTCCTGCAGGGCGGCCCCGGCCACGGAGCGCCGCGGCCGTCGGGCCGGGATTCCTGGCTCGGCCGGGCGCTGGACGAGTACCGGGTGCTGCTGCTCGACCAGCGGGGCACCGGCCGGTCCACCCCGGCCACGCGGCAGACCCTGGCGGCCCTGGGCTCGGCCCGGGCCCAGGCCGGCTACCTGACTCACTTCCGGGCGGACAGCATCGTGCTCGACGCCGAGCTGATCAGGCGCGACCTGACCGGCGGGGCACCGTGGAGCGTGCTAGGGCAGAGCTACGGCGGCTTCTGCGCGGTCAGCTACCTGTCATTCGCCCCGCACGGCCTGCGCGAGGCGTTCATCACCGGCGGGCTGCCTGGCCTGACCGTGACCGCCGACGACGTCTACCGGCGCACCTATCCGGCGGTGGCGGCCAGGGTCGCAGCGCACTACGAGCGTTACCCGGACGACGTGCGGCAGGCCCAGCTGGTGGCCCAGCACCTGGCGGAGCACGAGGTGTGGCTGCCGGACGGCGCGCCGCTTTCGGTGCAGGCGTTCCAGTCGCTCGGGAACATGCTCGGCCAGAGCACGGGCAGCCACGCGCTGCACTACCTGCTCGAAGACCCGTTCGCGGGCGACGAGCTGTCCGACGCGTTCCGCTACGCGGCGCAGGCCACGCTCAGCTTCGCCGCCGCGCCGCTGTACGCCCTGCTGCAGGAGGCGTGCTACGCCCAGGGGTTCGCGACCCGGTGGTCCGCGCAGCGGATCAGGACCGAGTTCGCTGAGTTCGATCCCCGGCCGGCCCTGGAGGCCGAGCCGGGGACCGCTCCCCTGCTGTTCACCGGCGAGATGATCTATCCGTGGATGGTCGACGCGGACCCGGCGCTGCGGCCGCTGCGCGCGGCCGCCGAGCTGCTGGCCGAACGGGACGACTGGCCGCCGCTGTACGACCCGTCGCGGCTGGCGGCCAACGAGGTACCGGTGGCCGCGGCCGTCTACTACGACGACATGTACGTCAACCGCGAGCTGTCGATGCGGACGGCGGCCGCGATCCGCGGGCTGCGGCCCTGGGTGACCAGCGAATACCAGCATGACGGCCTGCGGGTGAGCCCCGGGGCCGTGCTGAGCCGCCTGATCGACATGTGCCGCGGCAACGCCTGACCGGGCCGCGGGTTCTAGGCTGGGCATATGCCCGGCTTGTTCGGCCGCGGTCCTGGCGCCCTCGTGTAGGAATAGGCCGCCGCGGGAGGCTGTTGCCGCGGGCGTGACAGCTGACACGCAACCCACAGAAGACGTGCAATTCTGGTTCGATCCGCTGTGCCCCTGGGCCTGGATCACCTCCCGCTGGATCCTGGAAGTAGAGCAGGTCCGGCCGGTACGGGCCGACTGGCGGATCATGTCGCTGGCCTACCTCAACCTCGTCCAGCATGAGGGGCAGGGCCTGAGCGAGGACTACCTGGAGCGGATGAGCCGCGCCTGGGGACCGGTACGGGTCTGCGCCGCGGCGGCCCGGCACAGCGGCCCCGGCATCCTCGGCCCGCTGTACACGGCGATCGGCACGCGGTTCCACAACCAGGGCCGTCGCGAGGATCCCGCGACCATCCCGGAGGCCCTGGCCGAGGTCGGGCTGCCCGCTTCGCTGGCCGAGGCCGCCGAGAGCACGGAATTCGACCAGCTGATCAAGGACTCGCACCACGAGGCGTTCGATGACGTCGGCCTGGACGTGGGCACCCCGGTCCTCCGCATCCGCGGTAAGGCGCTGTTCGGCCCGGTCATCACGCCCGCGCCGCGCGGCGAGGCCGCCGGGCAGCTCTGGGATGGCCTGGCCCTGGTGGCCGCGGCGGACGGCTTCTTCGAGCTCAAGCGGAGCAGGGACCGCAAGCCCTCGTTCGAGTAAGCCCGCACTGCCTCCTGCCTGCGCCTGCTGCTCCCCTGCCTGCGCCGGCTGCGTGACCTCCTGGACGAAGCAGCTAGCTGGCTATATCCTACTTTATTGATGCGAAATATCGATTGTGAGGAGTCGGCATGACGACGACCGCTGATGGTCAGCTCAACCAGGTCGACCTGGGCGCCGTGGGCGCGCTGATCGACAACATCAAGCAGCAGCCCTCGACCGCTGCGACCACCTGGTCCGCCGAGGTCCGGTGGACCGGAGCCTTCCGCAGTGAGGCCGCGGTCCGCAGCTTCACGCCGATCGCCTCGGACGAGCCTTCGGCGCTGGGCGGCTCGGACAGCGCGCCCAACCCGGTCGAGCAGCTTCTCGGCGCCCTGGGCAACTGCCTCGCGGTCGGCTACGCGGCCAACGCCTCCGCGGCGGGCATCACGATCCGCGACCTCCGCATCGACCTCGACGGCGACCTCGACCTGCATGCCTTCCTCGGCCTGGCTGACGGGCACGCGGGGTTTTCCGCCATCCGGGTGGCCGTCCACCTCGACACCGATGCCGACGACGCTGCGGTGGCCGAACTGCACCGGAAGGTGGCCGCCACCTCCCCGGTCGGGCAGACGCTGAGCCAGGCGATCCCGGTCGAGATCAGCCCCGCACCAGCGGGCGGCTGATCAGGGAAACGACCGCCTAGAAATTTTCGTATCTCAAACCTGTACAGAGATATAGTATTGCGATACGGTACTGCCGTAGCCCGGCACCCCGCGCCGGGCGGAAGGCGGTACCTCTCATGACCACAGTTGCTATCGCAGAGCCCGTTGCGCCGGCTGCGGGCTCGGTTTCGGCTCCTGCCCCGGCTCCGGCTGCGCAGGGCAAGGGCCTGCGGGCCGGCACGCTCGGGCTGATGTCCAGCGTGGTGATCGCGGTTTCCTCGACCGCGCCGGCCTACAGCATGGCGGCCACGCTCGGCCTCATCGTGGCCGTCGTCGGCGTGCACAGCCCCGGGACCCTGATCGTTTCGTTCCTGCCGATGCTGTGCATCGCCTACGCGTTCCGCGAGCTGAACAAGGCCGACCCGGACTGCGGCACCACCTTCACCTGGACGGCACGGGCCTTCGGTCCGCGGACCGGATGGATGGGCGGCTGGGGCATCATCGCGGCCGACATCATCGTGATGGCCAGCCTGTCGCAGATCGCCGGGCGCTACTTCCTGGAACTGGTGGGCGCGGGCGCGGCCGGTGCCTTCTGGGTCACGGCCGTGGGCGTCGCGTTCATCGCGCTGCTCACCTGGGTGTGCTACCGGGGCATCGAGGTGTCGGCCCGGTTGCAGCAGGTGCTGCTGATCATCGAGGTGGGCGCGCTGACCGTCTTCGCGATAGTCGCGCTGGTCAAGGCGGCGACCGGGCACGCGCTGCCCGGGGCCGCGCACCCGTCGGCCGGCTGGCTGAACCCGTGGACCGGTTCGTTCGGCAGCTTGTCGAACTCGTTCCTGCTGGCCGTGTTCATCTACTGGGGCTGGGACTGCGCGCTGAGCGTGAACGAGGAGACCAGGGACTCCGCCCGCACCCCCGGCCGGGCCGCGGTCATGGCCACGGTGATGCTGGTCGCGATCTTCGCCGTGATCAGCGCCGCTTCCCTGGCCTACGCAGGTCCCGCGTTCCTGGCTGCGCACAGCACCGACGTGCTGGGCGCGATGGCCTCCTCGGTGCTGGGCAGCACGCCGGGCAAGCTGCTCGTGCTGTGCGTGCTGACCTCCACTGCCGCTTCGGCCCAGACCACCATCATGCCGACCGCCCGCGCCGTGCTGGCCATGTCCGCGCACCGCGCGCTGCCGGGCTGGTTCGGCCGGATGCACCCCCGCTACCGCACCCCCACCATCGCCACCGTGGCCATGGGCGCCATCTCCGCGCTGTTCTTCGTGCTGCTGACCGCCGTCTCCAAGAACGTGCTGGCCGACTCGGCGGCCTCGGTCGGGCTGCTGATCGCCTTCTACTACGGGCTCACCGGGTTCGCCTGCGTCTGGTTCTTCCGCCGCGACCTGCTGACCAGCGTGCGCGCGCTGCTGGTCAAGGGCATCCTGCCGCTGGTGGGCGGGCTGGCCCTGCTCGGCGCGTTCGTCCTGTCGATCAAGTCCTACTGGCCGGCCGCGAGCAGCTACTCCAGCTTCCACGGGATCGGCGGTATCTTCCTGATTGGCGCCGGCTCGCTGGTCGTCGGGGTGATCCTGATGGTCATCACCGCCAAGTTCCTGCCCCGTTACTTCGCGGACGGGATCACGGCGCCGATGCAGGGCGAAGGGAGCTCGGACTCATGACTGCTGCGGGCCTGGAGTCTGCAGGAACAATCCCTGGCGAGGCCCGCGGCTCAGGCCGCGGGCCCGGCCGCCGGGCCGGGCGGCGCAAGACCGCCGTCCTGGAAGCCGCGTGCCGGGTGATCGCGGAACGCGGCGCGGATGCCACCCGGTTCGCCGACGTGGCCGCCTCCAGCGGCGTGCCGGTGAGTACCCTGCAGTACTACTTCGGCTCCCGCGAGGACCTGTTGGTCGCGGCGTTCCGGCACGCGTCCAGCGCGGAGATCGACGCCCTGGAGGCGGACGTCGCCGCCATCGCCGACCCGTGGGAGCAACTGGAACGGATCATCACCCGGTCGCTGACCGGGTACCAGCCGGACGCGCCCGAGGGCGGGCGGCTGTGGATCGAGTCCTGGCACTTCGGCATCCGCGACGCGGAGATGCGGGCCGACGCGCTGCGCGACAACACCGCCTGGCGGCAGCTGGTGGCCGAGGTGGTGCGGCGCGGCATCGAGCGGGGGGCCTTCGGCGGCAGCTACGACCCGGACAAGATCGCGGTGCTCACCATCGCCGCCGTGGACGGGATGGGCATCCCGCTCTCGCTCGCCGACCCGGAGATCACCCCGGCCAGCGCCGCGCAGGACGTCATGGCCGCCCTGCGCGAGCTCCTCCGCCCGGACCCGCGCGGATAGACGCGGGCCGGCCAGGGCCGCTACTTGACGTAGGCGACGGGCTTGACCGCGGGGGGCTGCGGCAGCGGCTCGGACTGGTAGTGAGCGCGGATGCCCTCGATGTACCTGCGGCACCGCTCAGTGAGCCCCTCGGGTGTCTGCATGCGGCCCTTGGTGACCAGGATGCCCAGGTCGGCCCCGTGGAACCGGTACTCGCCCGGCCCGTAGACCCGCATGAAGAAGGCCTCGTCCTCGGTGGTGATGTCGTGCCAGTCGTTGCTGACGTGCTCGAAGGTGAGCGGTCCGCCGTCGGCCAGGCGCCAGGCACCGGTCCGCGGGGCGGCCAGGATCCGCTCCACGTCGTCACCCGGCTCTTTCATGATCAGCTGCGACCACACGTCCACCGCCGCCAGGGCCCGCCACCGCTCGTTGATCTCCTCGACGTCGATCGTGTAGTCGACGTCCATGAACTCCAGCAGGTGGAACAGGAACAGTGGCGCGTCGGCGTACGCCCCGGCGGTGACGTTGGTCATCGAGGAGACACCCGATATCCGGGGGTTCAGCTCGCCCAGGTACACCGCGCCGGTGTCGAGGTCGACGAGCACGTCGACCTCGAGGAAGCCCTTGTACCCTTCGCGGGCGAGCCGGTCGCCGAGCTTGCGGACGTGGCTGATCGCGACGGCCCGGTCGTCCTCGGACAGGGCCTCGGGGAACAGGTCGTTGCCGCACCAGCCGCCCTTGTACGGGGTGAGTTCCGGATAGCCGGTCAGGTCGGTCATGAACGGCCCGACGATCGTGCCGTGCCTGGTGATGCAGGCCTCCACCGCCGCGGCCTGGTTGTTGATCCGTTTCATCACCTTGAGCTGCTGGCCCTGCAGATCGGCCGCGCAGTTATCCCAGTCCGGTTCTGAGGCGATGAAGAACGTCGTCTTGCCCGAATCGCCGTAGGGGGTCTGCACCACCAGGTCGGTGCCCAGGCCGCCGCCGGAGGCCAGCGCGGTGAGCTCGGCGTAGCTGCCCGCCTTGGCCAGGACGTTCGGCACCGAAGGCGCGCCCGCCTCGTTGCCGAGCTGGGTGGTCACGATCTTGGAATCCAGCCGCCGCCGCAGCGAGTCCGGCGGCAGGATCAGGTTGTATCCCTGCTCCCGGCAGATCTCCTCGGTTTCGGAGTCGAAGAACACCATCGCGACCATCGGCACGCCGCCGCGGCGGCGCAGGTGCTCCCGCACCTCGGGATCACGCAGCAGGTAGTTGTTGATCTGCTCGCTCGACTCGAACTCGATGTACGGCCGGTTCTCCGGCGTGAACACCCTGGGATGGTGACCGTCCCAGGAGTCGTAGTAGGCGATGTACTGGAAGTTACGTACCCACCGGTCGATGCCGAGCAGGTTGAAGGCCGTCGGGCCGACGAAATAGATCGGCTGCTGATTGGTCCGGAAGAACGTGCGGATTTCGGCCATGCCGTTCAGGTGCCGGCGAGCCTGCGATCCAGTATCGTCATTGACGTCCTCCCCGCCGTGAGCGGCGGGGATTCCTCCAGCGCGGCTCACGCCGCGCTCCGGTGGGTTCCCGCTTCAGTGGCAACCGCCAGGAGATGCCCTGGTCTTACGTCGCCTCCACGGGCGTTTAGCCTGTCCGCCCGCCCGGCGGCCAGGATGTTTCTCGCTGCGTTCACGTCGCGGTCATGGGTGGTGCCACATCCCGCGCATGTCCACTGACGGACGGCGAGCGGCTTGGGACCGTCTGTCATGCCGCAGGCTGAGCACACCTGGCTGGTGGGCTCAAACCGGCCGATCCTGGCGAACGTGCGCCCGTAGTGCGCCGCCTTTTCCTCTACCAGCCGCAGCAGCAGCGACCATCCGGCGTCATGGACGGACTTGGCCAGCCGGGTGCGGGCCAGCCCGGATACGGCGAGGTCTTCTGCGTAGACCGCTTGGTTGTCGCGGATGAGCCGCAGAGCTGTCTTGTGCGCATGATCCAGGCGGGCTTCCCTCACCCTCCGGTGCAGGCCCGCGACCCGGCGCCGCGCTTTGGCCCGGTTCGCGGACCCTTTCTGTTTGCGGGACAGCGCCCGCTGCGCGCGGGCGAGCTTGCGTTCCTTCTTCCGCAAGAACCGGGGATTCGGGATAACCTCGCCGTCCGAGGTTACGGCTAGGCTGGCTAGCCCGAGGTCGATGCCAGCCTCGCGGCTGCAGGCGGGCAGTGGCGTAGCCTCGCGCTCGACCACGAACGAGGCGTAATACCGGCCGTCCGGCTCGCGGATTACCGTGACCGACGACGGGACAGACGGCAGATCCCGGGACCACGCGACCCGGATGTCCCCAATCTTGGCCACGTACAGCCGGGCGCCGTGCAGGGCGAACCCGTTCCGGGTGAGGCGGATCGACTGCCGGCCGCGCTTACAGCGAGGCTTCGGATGCCGGACCTTCGGCCCCCTCCGCCGGCCCGACAGCGAATCGAACCAGTTCCGGTAGGCGCGGCGCGCGTCCTGGCACGCCTGGACCAATGCGACCGACGCCACCTCGCCCAGCCAGGCTCGCTCGGGAGTGGCCTTGGCCAGGGTGATCACCCGGCGCTGCACCTCGGTATCGTTGATCTTCTCCCCGGCCTCGTGCGCCTTGTCGCGCACGAGCAGGCAGTCGTTGTAGACCACACGGGCACAACCGAACGCCCGCGCCAGCGGCTGCTGCTGCCCCGGCGACGGGTAGAGACGGTACCGGTACCTGACCTGCATGACATCAGAAGTTACCGCTGGCCTATGACAAACACCGGTGCTTAGCGTCGCGGCAGGCATGTAATTCCCGTCATCCAGGTCCATTTGGTCTTCGTAACGAAATACCGACGGGTCGTACTCGACGCGGAACTGCAGGATTTCAACGGCGAAGACGGCTAGGCGTGTCTGCTGGTGCGGTACCTGCCGAAGGTCCCCGTGCCCGCCCTGGTGAACAGCATGAAAGACGTGTCCGCTCGCAGGCTGCGGTCGGAGTTCACCGGCATCGTGAACCGGCACATCACGCACGGCCATCTGTGGTCTCCGTCTTACCCCGTCGCGTCCTGCGGCCCAGCTCCGCTGAGTATCATCCGCCCGTTCATCAACGAGCAAGGGCGTCCGGTTAACGCGACTTCCAGGCTCATCCCGCCCTGAAGGATGGGGCTTGCGCCCAGCATCCATGGTCACGGAGCCTCCTCAGCGGGCGCGGGACCCGCCGGCCGGCGGACCACGGCGTCGTCCTTATAGCGCCAGGTTAGAGCGCCACCGGCCGGCCGTCGAGAAGGATCTTGCCCGCAGTTCCGGCTGCGCCGGCGCGCCGGGCACGGTCCGCGATCCTCAGATCACGTTCGGGCGCGGCGCGGGCGGCGGGGCGGTGTCGCCCCGCCGGCTCAGGCCCGACACCACGCCGGCCAGGCGCCGCCGACCCGGCGCGGGACCGACCGGGCCACGGCCGGCCAGCACCCCGCCGACGGCGTCGAAGGCCCGCAGCGTCTCCTCGATGAAGGCCGGGCTCTGCGCCTGAGGCCAGGTGGAGAACTTCACGCACACCGTGTTCGTACGACGGCTGACGTGCACCATCTGGCCGTGGATGCCCAGGCAGAGCAGGACGTCGCCATGCTCCCCGGGCCGGAACCAGAACTGGTTGCGGTACCAGCCGCCAGGGAAGGACGCCTCGGCGGGCGAGGCGGCGAACGCGGCCCGGGCGTCGGCGTCCACGGCCCAGCCCCGGCGCAGCCAGCGCGGCGGGACAACCCGGCGGGTTCCCCCGGCCCCGTCCGGTACCACTCCCCCGTCCAGCAGCAGCTGGCCGAGCCTGGCCGCGTCGCGGGCGGTGGCACACAGCCCGCCGTCGTGCACGGCGTCGCCCAGGCCGTCGTGCAGCAGGTCGGCATCGTGCTCGGCGCCCATCGGCGCCCAGACCAGCGCGGACATCAGCTCGGCCATCGGCTGCCCGGCCGCGCGCTCGCAGACCCAGCCCAGCACGTCCGATTCGGCCGAGCGGTACAGGAACCGGCTGCCGTGCGGCGCCTCGGCCGGAAGCTTGGCCAGGTACCGGTACAGCCCGCGGGGCTCGCCGTCGTCCTGGCCCGGCTGCCAGCCGATCCACTCATCCAGCTGCCGGATGTCCGCCTGCGGGTTGGTGTATTCCTCAAGGAACCTGACGCCGCTGCGCATGTCCAGCACGTGCCGCACGGTGGCGCCGGCGTAGCCGCTGGCGGCCAGTTCGGGCACGTAATCGGTGACCGGGCGCTCGGTGTCGAGCAGGCCGCGGTCGACCAGCACCGCGGCCACGCAGCCCAGCACGGACTTGGACACCGACATCAGCGCGTGCGTCCGCTCCGGGCCGCCCAGCGGCCCGTACCCCTCGGTGACCAGCTCCCCGTCCTGGAGCACCACGTAGGCATCGGTGTAGGTGCCGGCCAGCACCTCGCCCACCGTCCCGGCGGACCCGTCGGCGCGGACGATCTCGACGGCGAGCACGTCGGCGGGGGCCGCGGCGGCGGGCAGCGCACGCGCGGTCCCGTCGCCACGCGACACGCGGTAGGTCGGCAGGATGTCGCGGACATGCCAGTATGCCCAGCGGTTAACAGGCGGATCTTGCCAGTTCTGGGCCGTGACCGGTATGCCCGGAACCTGGGGACCTGGGTCCAGGGGCATGAGCGGGATCTTAGTTGACTACCGCGCTGCTCCTGTTGGGTTAATGTGGCGGATCATGACTTACGACGGTGCCGACCTGACGACTCCGGCGGCCTCGCGCGACGGCGCGAGACCGCTCATGACCGGCTTCCCCCCGGCACCGGATAAGCAGGTCACGCTGGCCAACTGGCAGGATCCCCCGTTCAACCGGTGGGCGTTCCAGCACGTGCGCGAGGTGATCCCCAGCCAGCTCATCCCGGCGGCCCGGCCCGGCAGGGGGTCGCTGCCCGTGTCCGGTCTGTCCCTGGGCAACCCTTCGTTCACCCGGGTGGACGGCAGCACCACGACCGTGCAGGACGTGCTGGCCGGAACGTACACCGACGGGTTCATCGTGCTGCACCACGGGCAGGTCGTCGCCGAACAGTACGACAACGGGATGACCGCGGGCACCAGGCACCTGATCATGTCGGTGTCGAAGTCGGTCCTCGGCTGTACGGTCGGCGTACTGACCGATCGCGGGCTGCTCGACGTGCACGCGCCGGTCACGGCCTACGTGCCGGAGGTCGGCCGGTCCGGGTACGCGGGCGCGACGATCCGCGACCTGCTCGACATGCGGACCGGGGTGACGTTCCGCGAGACCTACACCGCTCTGGACGCCGAGGTCCGGGTCATGGAACGCTCCATGGGCTGGCGGCCGGCGCAGCTCGGCGACCCGGCCGGCGCCTATCCGTACCTGGCCAGCCTGGGCACCGGCGGCCCGCACGGCGGCCAGTTCAGCTACCGGTCCGCCGACAGCGACATGCTCGGCTGGGCCTGCGAGCGGGCCAGCGGCATCCGCATGGCCGACCTCATCTCCGCGCTGATCTGGCAGCCGATCGGGGCGGAGTCCGACGCCGAGATCACCTGCG
This sequence comes from uncultured Actinomycetes bacterium, assembly GCA_963767565.1. Lineage (GTDB taxonomy): Bacteria > Actinomycetota > Actinomycetes > Streptosporangiales > Streptosporangiaceae > Palsa-504. Next base: position 598,059 of record CAVYEG010000006.1, read on the forward strand.
ACCCGCTCGGCTCCGCCATCCCGGACGGCGGCATCTCGGCTACCGCCCGCGATCTGGCCCGGTTCGGCCAGATGCTGATCGACGACGGGATGGCGCAGGGACGCGAGGTCGTCCCGGCGGCGTGGCTGGAGGACATCCGCTGCCCCGAGCCGGGCGTCCGCGAGGCGTTCGCGGCGACCGACAACGAGCCGGTGCTGCCGGGCGGCTGGTACCGGACCCAGTTCTGGGTCATCCCTGGCCTGGGCGGACCCGTCCTGGTCTGCCTCGGCATCCACGGCCAGTTGATCTATGCCGACCGGGCCGCCCGTACGGTCGTGGTCAAGCTGTCCACCTGGCCCGACGCGCAGAACACCGGCTACCTGGTGGATACCCTCCGGGCCTGTGCCGCGGTGGCCGCCTCCCTGTCGGCCTCCTAGGCCGGGGAGGCGGCCCCGTGGTGAAGCGCCCGTGGTGAGGCTAGCTGCGTAGCTCGTCGAGGGCGTTGGTCCGGTCGTTCACGATCAGGATGCCATTGCCCGCCGGGGCCATGATGATGCCGAACAGGTCGCCGGCCCCGTTCTTGATCAGGGCCCTGGTGGCCAGCTGCTTCCCGGCCGGGGTGATCTCGACCGCGTCGCCGTTATTTCCATTGACGACGAGCAGGTCGCCGTTGGGCGCCAGCGACATGCCGAGCGGGGCGTCCAGCGCGCCGCCTGCCGAGAGGGTCGAGCCGACCGCCGTGATGGAGCTGGTCCTGGTGAGCGCGTGCGGGATGGCCGACACGCCATCGGTCAGCGTGTCGTCCACGTACAGCGTCCCGTCGCTGCTCAGGGCCAGGCCCCGGTCGGGGCCAGGATGAGCGCGGCCTTGCTGGCCGCCAGGACTTCACCGTGCTCCCATCGTGTGAAGGCGAGTGCCCGACCTAATACACGAGCGGGTCGGCGGCCCGGTTCACGCGCATATCGACGGCCGGCGTGGCGGCCCCATGGACGCCACGCCGGCCGTCGGCCAGCTGCGCGGTCCGGTCACGCCGGACGCTGACGTCCGGGCATCAGCCGGGTCAGCGCCGCCACCACCAGCAGCAGGGCTCCCATCTGCAGCACGCTGCGTTCGAAGGCCAGGCTGTACCCGTGGCTGATGGCCCCGAAGAACAGCACGCCGGTGACCGCTACCCCGACCGAATTGCCCACCTGCTGGGCGGTGGACAGCGCCCCGGACACCGAGCCGGCCGTCGCCGGGTCGGCGTGGCTCAGCACGGTGGTGGTCAGCGGGGTGATGCACAGGCCCTGGCCGGCTCCGAGCAGCACCAGCCCGGGGAACAGCCAGGCCACGGAGCCCGCGGTGCCGGCGTGAGCGGTCGCCAGGTAGAGCGCGGCATCGCCCGCCGCCGCCAGCACGGCCCCGGCCGCGATCACCCGGCGGCCGAAACGGACGGTCAGCGCGGGCGCCTGGAACGAGGTGATCAGGTAGCCGGCGGCCAGGAAGGTGAACACCCCGCCCGCCGCCAGCGGCGACAGGCCGCGGCCCTGCTGCAGGTACAGGCCGATGACCAGGTAACCCGCCGCCTGCTGGCACCAGAACGCGGCCTGGGTGATCAGTCCGGCGCGAAGCGGCCAGGCCGCGAACAGCCGCGGGTTGAGCAGCGGCACCCCGCCGCGGTCCGCCTTGTGCCGCTGGTGCAGCACGAACGCCACCGCGAGCGGCACCGCGGCCGCGAGCAGCAGCCACGACCAGGCCGGCCAGCCCGCCTGGCGCCCGTCTACCAGCGGCAGCACCACTGCAACCAGGCAGGCGGTGATCAGGGCCACTCCGGCCAGGTCCAGGCGGGAGCCCCGCTCGGCCCGGGATTCCGGGACCAGCCGCGGGGCGGCCAGCAGGGCGGCCAGGCCCAGGGGCAGGTTGATCAAGAAGATGAGCCGCCAGCCCAGCCCGGCCACGTCGCCGCGGATGAGCAGGCCTCCGATGAGCTGGCCCGAGGTCGCGGCCAGCCCCATCACCATCCCGTAGACGCTGATCGCCCGCACCCGCGTCGGCCCGGTGTAGACGACACCGACGATGGACAGGATGTTGGGTGCCATCAGCGCCGCGCCGATGCCCTGGACCACCCGGGCCGCGACCAGCACGCCCGCGGCCGGAGCCAGCGCGCACGCCGCCGAGGCAGCGACGAAGACGCCCATCCCGGCCGAGAACATCCGGCGGCGGCCGAACTGGTCACCGAGCCGACCGCCGGTGACCAGCAGGACCGCGGTGGAGATGGCGTACCCGGCGACGATCCATTCGATGGCGCTCTCGCCGGCGTGCAGGCCCTGCTGGATGGAGGGCAGGGCCACGTTCACGATGAAGAAGTCCAGGACGAACATGAACGTGCCGATCATCAGCACGGCCAAGGTGGACCAGCGGCTCCGCAGCAGCCGGCCCGGGAGCGACCGGCTGGGCGGGGGCTGGACGGAGCGGGAGGGACTACTGGTTACTGTCATGCTCTCGAGCCTGCTGCCTCCCGTAACAGGAGAGTCAAGCCGTTAGCCGGGCGCCGCTCAGCCCTCGGCAGCCGGTCCCGCCGCGGCCGTCCGGAACACCGGCCAGCAGATCTCGGTCCGGTAGCCGTCCGGCGGATCCGGCTCGTCGAACGGCACGAGGTAGTACTCGCGGATGGGCCCGGCTACTCCGATGGCCCGGTCGGCCACCACCGTGCCCAGTGCCCCGTAGGTCTGGTCGGCGTCTCCGAGCGGCCCGATATGCAGCATCACGGCCGCCTCCATCCGCGGGATGGTCAGCGGCTCGGCCCGCCCGTCCGGCGCGGGCCTGCCGTCTACCGGCACGAAGGCGGTCAGCTCGGCCCGCTCGAGCTCGAAGAACCCGGCCGGGAACAGGGCACCGCCCGGCCCGGCGGGCGACAGGCCGGCCTGCGCGATCCGGCCGTAGAGCTCCTCGAAGGCACCGGCGCCCCAGGCCCAGGCCTGCTCGGCCGTGACCGTCTCGCGGACCGCCAGGGCCGGAGCCGCCGGGATCGACCGGAACTCCACCGCCGGGCGGTCCGCGGGTCCCTCGAGCAGCGCCCGCAGGCTGGCCACGCTCATCTGCATCTCCGCCAGCTTGGTCTCCATGGCGGTCAGGTGCGCGATGATCTCCTTGGTCCTGGTCTCGACGTCGGGGGCCTGCAGGACCGCCCTGACCTGGTCCAGCGGCATGTCCAGGTCACGGAACCGGCGGATGACCTGGGCCACGGGAACCTGGCGGGGATCGTAGAACCGGTAGCCGGAGTCCGGGTCGATCCTGGCCGGCTCGATCAGCCCCTGGTCGTGGTAGAAGCGCAGGGCCTTGATGGACAGGTGCGTCATGCGAGAGAAATCGCCGATCGACACCAGGGTGCTCATGGCGCAGGTGGCTCCCTTCGCTGGGCAGTCATGGCCGCGATCCTGCCCCCTCCCGTAGCGGGAGAGTCAACGGCCGCCTCAGGTGGCCCGGACCGGGCCGGGGATGGGCAGCGGGCGCGGCAGTACGGGGGCCGAGTGCACGATCGAGGTAGTGGTCCGGCCGTGCGGGGTGAACAGGTCAAGGACCGGCTCCAGGTCGTCGATCGAGTGCAGCCAGACCTTCATGAAGAAGCAGTCCTCCCCCGTGATCCGGTAGCACTCGGTGACATTCGGCACCTCGCGGGCGATGCCGGGGATGAGCCGCAGGCCGCCGCCGGTCGGGCTGATCCTGACGATGGCGCAGATCGCGTAGCCGAGGGCGCGCGGGCTGACCTCGGCCCGGTAGGACAGGGTGCCGGTGTCTTCCAGGCGCCGCAGCCGGTCGGCCACGGCCGGACCGGACAGCCCGGCCCGCCGGGCGAGCTCGGCGACCCGCAGCCGAGGCTCGGCCTGGAGCTCGGACAGAATCCGCCGGTCCACCCCATCCATGGCGGCGTCCGGTACTTCGAAGGCCTCGCGGGCGAATTTCCTTTGTTTCAACGGCATCTCCACGCTAACTCCCGCACATTTGCCTTCTGTATGGCAGGTTCAGCTTCATATGCTGCCCCCGTGCCCGACCGTCCGCAAGTAGCAAGCCCGTCGTCCTGGCGGGCCCGCCGCGGCGCGGGTCAGCTCGCACCGCGGGTGCCGGCGCAGGCGTTCTTCCTGGTCAGCGCCGTCTTTCATTACCTGGGGCCGTCGCTGGCGGTGCTGCTGTTCGCGCGGCTGGAGGTGCTCGGGGTGGCGTGGCTGCGGATCGCCAGCGCGGCGGTGGTTTTCGCCGCCTGGCGGCGGCCGGGACGGCTGATCAGGCAGGTCCGGGCGCTGAGCCAGGCGGGCCGCCGGACGCTGCTGGCCCTGGGTGTGGTGCTGGCCGTGATGAACTCGGCGTTCTACCTGGCGGTGGCGCGGCTGCCGCTGTCGACGGTGGGCGCGATCGAGTTTCTCGGCACCGTCATCCTGGCCGCCGCCGGGGCCCGGACCTGGCGCAACGCCGGGGCACTGACCCTCACCACGGCCGGCGTGATCATCATCACCGCGATCCGGCTGGGCGGCCAGCCGCTCGGCTTCGTCTTCGCCTTCGCCAACTGCGCCCTGTTTATGGCCTACATCGTGCTGGGCCACCGGATAGCCAACGCCGGAGGCGGCCGGTTCACCGGCATCGACCAGCTGGGCGCGGCCATGATCATCGCCGCGGCCGCGGCGGCGCCGTGGGGCCTGGCCGGCGCGCTGCCCGCGTTCCGGCACCCGGTCCTGCTGCTGGCCGGGGCCGGGGTGGGCGTATGCTCCTCGGTCATCCCCTACGTATGCGATCAGCTGGCCATGGCCCGGCTGCCGCGCGCCACGTTCTCCCTGATGCTGGCGCTGCTGCCGGTGTTCGCCACCATCATCGGCGCGATCGTGCTGCGCCAGGTCCCGACCCTTACCGATCTCGCCGGCATCGCCCTGGTGGTGCTCGGCGTCGCCCTCCATCAGGCCGGCCAGGAACACTAGAGAAAGGAATCAGCGTGGATTACGTCAGGCTGGGATCGGCCGGGCTCAAGGTCTCCCGCATCTGCCTGGGCATGATGAGCTACGGCAGCCAGGCCGAACGGGCCTGGCACCTCGACGAGGCCGCGGCCGAGCCGATCGTCAAGGCGGCGGCCGACGGCGGCGTGACGTTCTTCGATACCGCCGATACCTACTCTGGCGGGGTCACCGAGCAGATCACGGGCCGCCTGCTCAGCAAGCTGTTCGCGAACCGGGACGACTACGTGCTGGCCACCAAGGTCTACTTCCCGATGGGCGAGGGACCCAACGACCGCGGTCTGTCCCGCAAGCACGTGCTGTCCGGGATCGACGCGTCGCTGCGGCGGCTCGGCACCGACTACGTCGACCTGTACCAGATCCACCGCTGGGACTACGAGACGCCGGTCGAGGAGACCATGGCGGCGCTGCACGACGTAGTCCGCTCGGGCAAGGCCCGCTACATCGGGGCCAGCAGCATGTTCGCCTGGCAGTTCGCCAAGGCGCAGCAGGCCGCCGAGCGCCACGGCTGGACCAGGTTCGTCTCCATGCAGAACCACTACAACCTGCTCTACCGGGAGGAGGAGCGGGAGATGATGCCGCTGTGCGCCGACCAGGGCATCGCCGTGCTCCCCTACAGCCCGCTGGCCCGCGGCGTGCTGACCGGCAACCGGACCAGGGACGGCGAGCGGCGCACCGCCCGGGCCGGCGACGACCCGCTGTCGGACCAGCGGTACAACACCGAGGCCGACTTCCAGGTCGCAGACCGGGTGGCCGAGGTCGCGGCCGCCCGCGGGGTGCCGCCCGCCCAGGTCGCGCTGGCCTGGCTGCTGAGCCGTCCCGGCGTGACCGCACCGATCGTCGGCGCCACCAGGCTCGGCCACGTCACCGACGCCCTGGACGCCCTGACGCTCACCCTGACCGCCGAGGAGGTGCGCCGCCTCGAGGAGCCGTACGTCCCGCACCCGGTGCTCGGGCACGGCTGATCCGCCGATAGCCTGCACGATGTGGCAAATCGGGAAACGCGCAGGCTGTCGTTCGGGTCGGTGGCCGAGGCCTATGACCGGTACCGCAGCACGCGGCTGCCCGGCTTACGTCAACCCCCTAGGTAGCGCAGCACGGCCAGCACGCGGCGGTTGTCGCTCTCGCCCGGCGGCAGGCCGAGCTTGGCGAAGATGCTGGCCACGTGCTTCTCGACCGCTCCGCCGGAGACCACGAGCTCGGTGGCGATCCCGGCGTTGGATCGGCCCTCGGCCATCAGGGCCAGGACCTGGCGCTCTCGCGGGGTCAGGGTGGACAGCCCGCCGCGTCGCCGGCTGGCGCGGAACAGCTGGCTGACCACCTCGGGATCCAGGGCGGTCCCGCCGCTGGCCACCCGCTCCAGCGCGGCGGTGAACTCGGCCACGTTGGCCACGCGGTCCTTGAGCAGGTAGCCGACGCCCGCCGCGCCGCCCTCGAGCAGCTGGGCGCTGTAGGACGTCTCGACGTACTGGGAGAACATGAGCACGCCGATCTCGGGGAATCTCCGCCGCAGCTCCAACGCGGCCCGCAGGCCCTCGTCGGTATGGGTGGGCGGCATCCGGATGTCTACCACCGCCACGTCCGGCTTGTGCTCGGCCACCGCGGCCAGCAGCTCGTCGCCGTCGTCCACCGCCGCGCACACCGAATGCCCGCGGTCCTGCAGCAGCCGGGTCAGCCCCTCCCGCAGCAGCGCAGCATCCTCCGCGATCACCACCTGCACCAGTGTCTCCTCAAAATCAGTGTCTCCTCAAAATCAGTGTCTCCTCAAGATCGGTGTCCCCTTAGGCTCTTAGCGGCAGCTCGACGGTGACACTAGTCGGGCCGCCCGGCGGGCTGGACACGTGGATCCGCCCGTCCACGGTGGATACCCGCTGGGACAGGCCGGCCAGGCCGCTGCCCCGGGCGGCGTCCGCCCCGCCGATCCCGTCGTCGGTAACCTCCAGGCGGAGCAGCCCGGATCGTTCGGTAAAAATATTGATCTTGATCTGATTGGCGTAGCTGTGCTTGGTCGCGTTGGCCATCAGCTCAGCCGCGCAGAAGTAGGCGATCGTCTCGATGGCCGGCGCGGGCCGCGGATCGATCTCGGCGGTGACCGACGCCGGGATCGCGCTGCTGGCCGCCAGGCTGGCCAGCGCACTGGCCAGGCCGTTGTCCAGCACCGGCGGGTGGATGCCGCGGGCCAGGTCGCGCAGATCAGCCAGGGCATCGATCGCGTTGCGGTGCGCAGCGTCTAGCAGCTCGCGGACCGTAGCGTTATCGGCCTGGCCGTCGTCATCGCCCAGCTTCTCCCGGGCCATGCCCAGGTTCATGGCCAGCGCGGCCAGCCGCATCTGCGCGCCGTCGTGCAGGTCCCGCTCGACCCGGCGCAGCGCCGCGGCGGCGTCCTCCACGGCCAGCGACCGGGTGCGCTCCAGCTCGCTGACCCGCTCGGCCATGCTGCTCGGCCCGAGCAGGCTGCGGATCAGGCGCCGGTCGCCGGCGTTGACGGCCCGGCTCAGCCAGGTGGCAATCAGCACGAATACCGCGCCGAGCAGGGCAGCTGGAATGGTGCCCGGCCAGGAGTAGATCTTGATACTTCCGCCGAACGGCAGCGGTGTCGGCGCTACCAGAGGGTTCAGCTGGCTCGCGTTGTGATGGCGGAACAGCAGCCACAGTTCCGGGTAGCTCAGGTCGACCAGCCCGATGCAGGCGACCGTCACGGCGTACAACTGCACGGCGGAGGTGGGCAGCTTGATCAGGCTGTAGGCCACGCTGCGCCAGGCCGCCCGGTCCCGCAGCCGCTTATCGATGCGGTTGAGGATGCCGCTGCCCGGCTGGAACTTCGGCGGGGCCTCGACCAGGTAGCCGAGCAGCCAGCTGGCCACGCGCCGGTGCAGCGCACCCAGCCGCCGGCTGACCCGCAGCGCCAGGATGAGCAGCAGCAGCCCGACCACGGTGCCCAGGACCGAGGCGGAGATGGTCAGCCCGCAGGCCAGCATCACTACGGTGATCCAGAATCCGGCCAGCCCGGCCAGCCCGCCGACGCAGCAGTACAGCAGGTCACGGACGGTCCGGCGGGTGAGCGGGGCACTCAGTACTGTGCTTGCGAAGGCCAGCCCAGCCACCCGCCGGATGTCCTCGTCCATGGACCCTATTGTCTCCCGCTTGCCAACTGCGCTCAGGCGTCGCGGCGGGCCAGTGCCCAGGCGCCCGCGGCCAGGGCGGCCACCGTGTACAGGCACAGCATCCCAACGCCGACTCCGGCCGACAGGCTGTGTGCCACCGGCTTGACCGTGGTCAGGGAGTTCTCCGCGATGATCATCGGCATGAACTGCCCGACCGAGTTCTGGATCGAGGTGCCCAGCGGGACCAGGATCAGCGGCAGTACGAAGAGCACTCCGACCACGGCGCTGATCGCGCCGGCCGTGTGCCTGATCAGCGCGCCCAGGCCGAGGGCCATGAGCGCGATCCAGGCCGGATAGGCCCCGCCCATCAGCACTGCCCGCAGCACGCCCGGCTGGGCGAGCGTGGCGTGCGGCGCCGGACTGCGCAGCACCGCCTCGCCCAGACCCCAGGCGGCGAGCGCCATGATCTCCCCCGCGACCAGCGTCACGGCCGCCAGCACGGCCGTCTTGGCCGCCAGCACGAGCCGGCGGCGGGGCGCCGCGGCGAACGTGAGCCTGATCAGGCCCGAGGAGAATTCGCTGGTGATGGCGAGCACGCCCAGGACGCCCAGAGCGAGCTGGCCGATGGCCAGCCCGGCCAGGCTGTCGTTGGTCGGGTCGAAGCCGGCCCGGCGCCGGCCGGCATGGTGGCCCAGTTGTAGTGGGTCATGATCAGGATGGCCAGGCCGATCATGCCGGCCGCGAAGACCAGCAGGGTCCACCAGGTGGAGCGGACGCTGCGCAGCTTGAGCCATTCCATGCGCGTTACGGAACGGAAGCCGTAGCGCCCTTCGGCCTGACCGGAACCGGGGCGGGCGGCGCGGTCGAGCGTCGCGGTGGTCAAGACACGCTCCTCAGGTGGTAGTCGCTGACGTAGTCCGATGAGTATTCGGTGCTGCCGTGGGTGAGCTGGAAGAACGCCTCTTCCAGGGACTGGCTGCCGGCCGACAGCTCGGCCACCGTGGTCTGGGCCAGCAGCCGGCCCCGGCCGATCACGATGAGCTGGTCGGCGGTCTGCGCGACCTCGCTGATCAGGTGGCTGGAGATCAGCACCGTGCGGCCGTGCGCGGCCAGGTTCTTCAGCAGGCCCCGGATCCAGCGGATGCCCTCGGGATCGAGGCCGTTGACCGGCTCGTCGAGCAGCAGCACGGCCGGGTCGCCGAGCAGCGCCGCGGCGATGCCGAGCCGCTGGGCCATGCCCAGCGAGAACTTGCCCGCGCGCCGGCCGGCAGCCTGGTCCATCCCGGTGATCTCGAGCACGTCGTTGACCCGGTGCCGCGGTATCTGGTTGCTCGCGGCCAGCGCGGTCAGGTGAGCGCGGGCCGTCCTGCTGGGGTGGAACGCCTTAGCTTCCAGCAGCGAGCCGACTTCGCGCAGCGGCCAGCGCAGGTCGCGGTAGAGCTGGCCGTTGATCTTGACCTGCCCGGCATCGGGCCGGTCCAGGCCGAGGATCATCCGCATGGTGGTCGACTTGCCCGCGCCGTTCGGCCCGAGGAAGCCGGTTACCGTACCTGGCCGGACGTCGAAGCTGAGGTTGCCCACGGCGGTGGTGGAGCCGTAGCGCTTGACCAGGCCGCGTGCCTCGATCATGAGAAGCCTCCCTTATCGCGCGAGAGCGTGCCCGGCCCCCATCGGCGGGCACGCTCGCCTGTGCTTTCTGCTCTTCACGCTAGGGACCTGGGACCCGGCCGGGAACGCGGGCACCACCCCTGTTTGGGGTGGGGTTTGCCCCCGTATACCGGGGATCATGGACGGGTGAAGGCGATCGTCGCGGGCGCGGGCATCGGCGGGCTCACCGCCGCGCTCTCGCTGCATGCAGCCGGGATTGACGTGCTGGTGATCGACGCGGCGATCACCCTGCGGCCGCTCGGGGTCGGCATCAACCTGATGCCGCACGCGGTCCGGGAGCTGACCGAGCTGGGGCTGGGCGACGAGCTAGCCGGGACCGGGATCCCTACCGCGGAACACGTGCACTTCGACCGGCACGGCAACCGGATCTGGAGCTTCGCCTCCGGCCTGGGCATCGGCTACCGCTGGCCGCAGTACTCGATTCACCGTGGCGAGCTGCAGATGATCCTGCTCGAAGCGGTGCGGGCGCGGCTCGGCGCGGACGCCGTCCGCACCGGCACGGTGTTCTCGGAGTTCACCGAGTCGCCGTCCGGGCTCCGGGTGCATGTTCGCGAACGCCGCTCGGGGATGGTCTCGGTCCTGTCGGCTGACGTGCTGGTCGGCGCGGACGGGCTGTACTCGGCCGTCCGCGCGCAGCTGCACCCAGACGAGCCGCCGCCGCGCTGGAGCGGCATCATGATGTGGCGCGGGGTGGTGGAAGGCGCGCCCTTCCTGACCGGCCGGACGGTGGCGGTGGCGGGCGCCAATGCGGCGCTGAAATTCGTCGCCTACCCGATCTCGCGCCAGGCGGAACTGCGCGGGCGGGCCCTGGTCAACTGGGTGGCCGAGGTCAAGGCGCCGGGGGGTTCGGCGACCGCCGCGGACTGGAACCGCCGCGGGCGCGTCGAGGACGTGCTGCCGTGGTTCGCGGACTGGAAGTTCGGCTGGCTGGATGTGCCCGCGCTGATCACCGGCGCGCCGCGGATCCTCGAGTACCCCATGGTGGACCGTGACCGCTGCCGTCCTGGGGAGCCGGGCGGGTCACGACCACGCTGCCCGACGTGGCGGCGCTCAACTCCCGGCCCTCGCTGACCCCGTGACGGCGGCGGTCCCGGCCGGCACCAGCTACCAGTGGTGGGTTGTGGCGTAGGAGTGGTTGCTGATCATGTCCGTGTCCTCAGGCCGGGCGTAGATCGACTGCACCGCGACCCGGCCGGGCCCGAAGAGCCTGAGCCAGATGCTGCGGTAGCTCCACCGGCTGTGCCAGAACGAGAAGCCCATGTTCCGCGGGTACTCCAGATGCAGGGACATCCGGACCGACACGTCCCGGTACAGCAGCGCGCTCGGCTGGATCAGCAGGGTCTGGCCGGGCTGCAGGTCGCGGATGAAGGTGTTGCCCGGGGAGTGCAGCAGCAGCAGGCCGGGGCCTTCGTGCGCGGCGAACGTGTCACCGAACTGGCCCATCGGGTAGTGGGTCTCCTGGTCGTCCCCGCTCCCGGTGGTGTACCAGACACCGGTGGGATGCCAGTCGTAGCTGATGTTGCCGGTCGCGGTCAGGAAACGGTGCTCACGAACCCAGATCTGCTGGTTGTGCTGCAGCGGCAGGGCCACGACCTCGCCAGCGTGGTTGTCGGACAGCGCGAGGTGCCCCGGCCCGCGGCCTTCCACCATGACCAGCGGCAGCCCGGCCAGCTTGCGGTTCCAGGCGCCGCGCATAGCCATATTGGTCAGCCGGGTGCCCGGTTCGGTCCACAGCAGCACGTGGTGGGAGAAGTAGATCCAGTCGTTCTGGGCCAGGCTGAACTCCGCTACGGGGACCGTGGTGCCCGCGATCTGGAGGTGTGACTGGCCGAACTGGATCCGGGCCATGTCCTTGATCGGCGGCTGCTCGACCCAGCCGGAATCGCTGACTGAGGACCGGATGTCGACCGGGGCCCCGCACAGCGGGCAGGTCGGTGAGTTCGGGTCGCTCGGCTGCCGGCAGTACCGGCATATGTAGGTGTTCATACCGCGTCTCTTTTGGCCTCTTCTGGCCTTCTGGCCTCAGTCGGCGTGGTGGTGGACGTACATCGACTGGATGCCGATCCGGCCCGGCCCGGTCATCTCGGCCAGGTACATGCCGTGCCGCAGCATCCCGGTCTTGAGCGGCATCTGCGCGGCCTGCATCTGCACCGAGGAGTCCTTGTACAGGAAGCCGCCCGGCTCGACCAGGATCTTCTCGCCCGGACGCAGGGTCCGCTCAAGTACGTTGCCGTTGCCGTGCAGCAGCAGCATGCCCGGGTAGCCCGCCGTGATGAACCGGTCTACGTACATGCCGTTCCCGCCGTGCAGCAGGTTGACCAGGCCCTTGATCCGGATGAACGAGTACTGGACGCTGTGCGAGGCGACCAGGAAGGCGTGCTCGCGGACGTCAAGTTCCATGCCGGGGTGCAGCGGCAGCACGACCAGCTCGCCGGGCGCGTCCCTGGAGAACGCGATCCGGCCCGGGCCGTTGGCCACCGTGACGATGTGCGGCATGCCGCCGATCGTGCGCTTCATCCCGCCGCCGGTGTTCAGCGACGAGAGCGGGACCGACTCGTCCTTCCACAGCAGCACGTGGTGCTCGAAGTAGACGCCGTCCTGCGGGTGCAGGGCGATCTCCGCCACCGGGACGAGCTCGCCCTCGACCTGGCAGGTGCTGCCGGAGAACCGGAACTCGGTCATGTCGCGCAGCCGGGGCGCCTCGCGCCAGCCGGAATCGCTGACCTTGTCCTTCTCGTCGAGCGGCGCGCCGCAGGTCTGGCAACTGGTGGTGCCCGGCTGGTTCTGGGCCTGGCACCACTGGCACTGGATCATTTCCACGCTCGGAAGATAGCAGGGAAGAGACCTTTGACAACGCCTTATGCCTCAAAGTTCGACAGCAGGTATGGTTCTGCCATGGCACTGCTCGGGCGGGAATTCATCGCCGTACCTGATGACCGCAAAGGTCAGATCGTCTTCAAATGGCCGGACGTCTCCATCCGTCGTTACACGCGTGCGATCGTCAACGCGGACGAGATGGCGATGTTCGTCAACACGGGCCAGGTCGTGCAGACCCTGGGTCCAGGCCGGCATCAGATCGACGCCAACGAGCTCCCCGGGCTCGGCGTGCTCATCGACGCCGCTACCGGCGGGAACGCCTACCGGGCCGAGCTGTACTTCGTCGGCACCCGCGAGTACACCGGCTTCAAGTTCGGCGGGCGGGTCGACGACGTGCAGGACCCGCGGACCGGGCTGGTCGTGACGCTGCGGGTGTTCGGCGACTACGCGCTGCGCGTGGCCGACCCGGTACGGCTGGTGACCAATCTGACCTCCACGGTCGACGTCACCGACAACGAGCGGATCTCCGGATGGGTCAGCGACCAGCTGCTGAAGGTGCTGCGGACGCACGTCACCACCCAGATCATCCGCAACGGCTGGCCGATCCTGGGCCTGATGGCGTACTCGGCGGAGATCGAGCAGAACACCATCGATGCCGGCAACGGCCAGCTCGCCGCCTACGGCGTCCAGCTGACCCGGATGGGCAACTTCGACGTCAACCTGTCGCCCGAGGATGAGCAGCAGCTCAAGCAGCTGGCCAAGGACACCAGCTACTCCCAGCTGGCCGGCGGGTTCCAGAACTACGCGGCCGGCGAGATGGCGCTGGGCGCCGGGCAGGGCCTAGCCAAGGGCGGCGCCGGGACCGAGGGCGCGTTCCTCGGGGCCGGGTTCGGCCTGGCCAGCGCGTTCGGGGCACAGCAGGCGCAGGCCATGCAGTCGCAGCAGGCGGAGGCCGCGCAGCACGCGGCGCAGCAGTACGGCGTGCCGTACGGCCAGCCCGGGCAGCCCGGGCAGCCGCAAGGTGGCCCGCCGCAGGCTCCCCCGGCCCAATCGGCGGCGCCGGTGCCTGCGGCCCAGCAGGCCGCGGCCGGGGCGGTGTGCGCGTCCTGCCAGGCCCCGAATCCGGCAGGCGCGAAGTTCTGCATGAGCTGCGGCCAGGGCCTCGCCCCCGCCGTCACTCACTGCACGGAGTGCGGCATGGAGCTGCCCGGCGGGGCTCGCTTCTGCGCGAACTGCGGTACCCGGGTCGGCGGCTGAGCGCCTAGGCCGCCGCTGCGGTGGTCAGGTCTCCGGCATTGACGTCGGTGAGCTGGCTGCGGCCGGCTGCGGGTGGCGGGGCCACCCGGGCGCACCGTGCCGTCAGCGCGAGGATAACGGCCAGGTAGGAGGCCGTGATGAACAGGATGAAGAGCTCGCCGCCCCAGTCGGGGCCGCCGGAGACCGTGCCCGGCACCGGGAGGCCTCCGTTGCTGTTCCCGACGTCATACGTGCGCAGGTCGATACCTGGCCGCGGCCGCGGTGCCGGCCAGCCCGTCAGCAGTGGGCCAGTTCAAGTGTCGGCGCGACTTCGGCATCGGACCCTCCTACCAGCACGGTCGGTTCTTCCGCATCGATGTGGCGGCCGCCGTCGGGCGGATCCGGCATCGGCTCAGGACCACCAGGGCCCGGCGGGCCGCCCGGTCCGTCGGTCCGCCGCCCTCCGGCAGCCAGGCTGGGTTCGCGATCCCCGTGCCGAGCGAGCCCATAAGGAACCCGATGATCGGGAAGCCGATGACGAGGAGGTAATAAGCGCCGATGTTCTGGCTTGCGTAAAGCTCACGGCCGTAGAGCGCGGAGGCGGTCACGTGCTGCCCGTGGTAGACCAGATCCCGCACCCAGGCCGACCTGACCAGGAGGGCGGTCGTGCCATCACCGAGCACGGTGAGGAAGATGGCCCCGACGCCTCCGGATACCAGCCCGGCGGCGAAGCCCTGCCAGGCCTGGGCGACACTTGCCTCGGCGGGGTCATCCGGCACATGGCAGCGCCGTCCCGCGATGGCACCGGCCACCAGCGGCGCGCCGAACACCAGGATCCAGGCCAGGACCCCGACCGTCTCAGCCGCGGAGCCGTGCAGCCATGGCCTGTTTGGGAACTTGGTGTTCAGGCCGAGCGGTGCCATCGCGTACAGCACCGCACCCAGCACCAGGCCGGCACCGGCGCCGATCGCCAGCGTGGCCGGGGCCACCGGCGTGCGGCGTGCGGTCAGCGCGAGGATGACCGCCAGGAAGCAGGCCGTGACCACCAGGACCGCTATCTCGCCCCCCCAGTCCGTACCGCCAGATGAACTGCCGGGCACCCCAGGACCCTGGGAGACGTCGTAGACATGCCGGTTAATACCCGATCGCGGCACTGCTCCGAGGAACAGCCCGATGGCGGCCCGGGCCGGCATCACGGCCAGGAACGCGGCATAGAAGCCGCGCCTGAGCAAGCGGGCCGCCCGGTGGCCGGGCGGCCCGAGCACCCAGCGGGTCAGCAGCGGCAGGCCGGCCAGCAGCGCCAGCGTGATGATGATGCCGCCCTGGACCGCGGCGCCATGGCTGACTGGGGAGCCCGGCCAGGCCCCCCAGGCCGCCGCCCCCGCCGCCACCGCGAACAGCAACCAGGTGCCGATCGTGCGCGCCATCTGCCCCTCCTCCGCCATCAGCCCCAGGCCGCCGACCCGCCAGGCTAGCCGCCGCCAGCCCGGCGGCACCTCATGCGCCTCGGCCCAGACCGCCTCGGCCCAGTCCCGCCGCGCCGCCGGCACCAGCCGCACTGTGCCCCGCCCGGCCGCAGCCGCGGCCTGGCTCAGCCAGCTCATGGCACCGCGGGCGCGGCAACCCCGCGCCCGCGTCGCGGGCTCACGCCCGGACGGGCCTTGGCTCGAGCCGGCTCGGCCGTGGGCGTCTCAGCCAGGGCCGCCGTGGCACTGGCCAGCCCGTCGGCCGTCAGCCGGTACAGGTGCCGCCGCGGGCGCCCCGGCTGCGGCTCGTCCTGCCAGCACGCCTCGAGCAGGCCTCGGTCGGACAGCCGGATCAGGATCGGGTACAGCGTGCCCGACTTCAGGCCCGTCTGGCTGGCCAGCGCGTACCCGTGATGCCACTGCGACGGCTCCGCGCACAACGCGGCCAGCACGGACAAGGTCTGCGGCGAGAACTCACGGCGTGACGTCACGACAGAACTCTACATAGGTAGAAACTAAACTGTCTACCCAACTGAGATTTCATCCGGTGTCAACGTCTTCTGGCCTGTGACCTGGCATTCGACCACGCCGGACTCAGTACCAGACCGGCTCGGTCGCCTCCCTGACGTTACCGTCCGGGGTGAAGACGAGGAACCGCTCGAACGATCGCGCGAACCAGCGGTCGTGCGTTACGGCGAGGACGGTGCCCTGGTAGGACTCCAGGCCCTGCTGCAGCGCCTCGGCACTGGGCAGGTCGAGATTGTCGGTCGGCTCGTCGAGCAGGAGCAGGGTGGCGCCGGCCAGCTCCAGCAGGAGGATCTGCAGCCTGGCCTGCTGGCCGCCGGACAGCGTGCCGAACGGCTGGCGGGCGCACGCCTGCAGCTCGTACCGGGACAGGGCTGACATGGCCTCGTTGATAAGCAGCGCGTGCTCGGTCATCAGGATCTCGACTGGAGCACGCCCGCTCAGGTCAGGCCGGGCGTGGGTCTGCGCGAAGAAGCCGGGCACAACCCGGGCGCCGAGGCGGGCCGTGCCTTCGTGCGCCACCTGCTCGCCGGCGAGCAGCCGGAGGAAACTCGACTTCCCCGACCCGTTCGCGCCGAGCACTGCCACCCGGTCGTCAAACCAGATCTCGGCACCGAACGATCCAGTCAGACCGCTGAGGGTCAGGTTCTCGCAGATCACGGCGCGCTTGCCAGTACGCCCGCCGCGCAGCCGCATCCTGACGTTCTGCTCCCGGGGAGCCTGCTCCGGCGGGCCCTCTTCCTCGAACCGGCGCAGCCTGGTAACCGCCGCCTGAAGCCGGGACGCCATGTCGGAGTTGTAGGCGGCCTTCTGCCGGAACGTCCGGACCAGTTCCTTCAGCTTCTCGTGCTCCTCGTCCCAACGCCGGCGCAGTTCCTCCAGCCGGCTGATCCGGTCGGTACGTGCCTGCGCATAGCCGCCGAATCCGCCGCCGTGCACCCAGACGTGCCCGTCCTCCACGGTGACGATGCGCTGCGCACAGGCGGCGAGCAGTTCCCGGTCGTGGCTGACCAGCAGCACGCTCTTCGGCGTCGCGGCCAGCTGCTGTTCCAGCCAGCGCTTGCCCGGCACGTCGAGGTAGTTGTCCGGCTCGTCAAGCAGCAGCACGCCGTCCGGCCCGCGCAGCAGCGACTCGAGCACCAGCCGCTTCTGCTCCCCGCCGGACAGCGTGTTCACGTCGCGCCACCGGCACTGGTCGTAGGGGATCCCCAGGGCAGCCACGCAGCACGCATCCCAGTGCACCTCGGCCTCATAGCCGCCTGCCTCGCCCCATTCGGCTAGGGCCGCGGCGTAGCGCAGCTGAGCACGCTCGTCGTCTCGCTCCATCATGGCCAGCTCGGCGTCGTCCAGCCGGGCGGCCGCCTCCCGTACCCGCGCTGGCGCGATCGAGAGCAGCAGGTCACGCACCATCGGCGCGGGGTTCTCGCCGTTCCTGCCCGGGGCCTGATCATGATCGTGGCCCGCTCCGGCGACCCGGTTCTGGCCGATGAACTGGCGCATCACCCCGAGCCCGCCGGACGCCACGACCGTGCCCGACTGCGGCTGGATGTCTCCGGCTACCAGCCGGAGCAGCGTGGTCTTGCCTGCGCCGTTCGGCCCGACCAGTGCCGCCGTGAGTCCCCCGCCGATCCGGAAGCTCACGTCGTCAAGCAGCGTCCGCCCATCAGGCAGGACGTGGCTGACGTGCGCCACTTCGACGTGACCCGCGGAACTCACCATCGGACAATAGCCAGGTGGCCGCGAGGCCCACAACGCGATTTCCGGTTGCGGCACAGGCCGAGGTGAGTGCTTCTGTCCGTAATGCTTCTGTCCGCGACCGCCACCCGCTGGCGCTGGCCCCCGGACAGCGCCGCGGGCAAGAACCCGGCCCGGTCCCCGAGCCCGACCCTCACCTTGCCGAACGACCTGGTGAGCCCTTGGCTCACCAGCACCGGGTCGCCTCGCGCCGCTGACTCCTCGGCTGCCGCGTTCACGACGCGCCCTTCCGCCCGGCCCAGTGCTGCTCGCACGCCTCGAGCCAGCGCAGGTCGGCCTGCAGCCGCAGCGTGACTCCCTCAAGCAGCAGCCCAGCGGCCGAATCATCCGGCTCGGCCATGGCGCCCCGCTGCGTGTCCCGCAGCAGGCGCAGCAGCTCGCGGCGCTGCGCGTCGACGATCCCGAGTGGATCGGCCAGCCTGCCCGCCGCGGCCGCGACGAGCTTGAGATGGAATTCGGTGGGCGCCGGTCCTGGCCAGCTCACCTCGGCCAGCCAGTCAGCCAGGCGCTGCTGCCCGGCTGAGGTGAGCGCGTACACCTTGCGGTCCGGCCGGTCGGCCAGCCCAGGCTCCCGCTCCGAGGCCACCAGGCCCGCCTTCTCCAGTCGGCCCAGGGTCACGTAGATCTGCCCGGCGTTCATCGCCTCCCCCGCCGGCCCGAGGGCCTCCCGCAGCCGTGAGCGCAGCTCGTAGCCGTGCGACGGCTCCTTCGCCAACATGGCCAGGACGACTTCCTGCACGAGCCCTCCTTCTGCCTAACGGCTAGCTAATAGATACCCGTTAGCCTATTGGCCTGTAAGGAAGGCGGGCCGCGGACGGAAACTGGAATGAAAAGCGGCCCGGCCCGGCTTGTCGATGGCATGACCACCGCACTGGGCAGGATTGGCATCTGGCGGCATCCCTCGGCGCTCACCCCGGACGTGGTGGCCGAGGTGGAGGAGCTTGGTTACGGTGCGATCTGGGTCGGCGGCTCCCCCGACGGCGACCTGGGTGTCGTCGAGAACCTGCTGGCCACGACGGATCACATCGCGGTAGCAACCGGGATCGTCAACGTTTGGAAGGACGATGCCGCCACCGTGGCGGCCTCCTACAACCGGATCACGGCCCGGTACCCGGGCCGGTTCCTGCTCGGCCTCGGCATCGGGCATCCCGAGGCGACCCAGCAGTACCGGCAGCCCTACGCCAAGCTGGTCAGCTACCTCGACGAACTCGACGAGCTCAAGATCCCGGCCGACGGGCGGGTGCTGGCCGCCCTGGGCCCGAGGGTGCTCAGGCTCGCCGCCGACCGGTCGGCGGGCGCTCATCCCTACCTGGTCACGCCGGAGCACACCCGGCAGGCCAGGCAGATCCTCGGCCCCGGGCCGCTGCTGGCCCCGGAGCAGAAGGTCGTGCTCGAGACCGACCCGGTCAGGGCCCGCGCCATCGCCCGGCCCCGCGTGGAGAAGCCGTATCTCGGCCTGGCCAACTACCTGAACAACCTGCGCAGGCTCGGCTGGAGCGACGCCGACTTCGCCGACGGCGGCAGCGACGCCCTGATCGACGCGCTGGCCGTGCACGGCGACGCCGAAGCGATCGGCCGCGGCGTTACGGCGCACCTGCACGCGGGCGCGGACCACGTGGCCGTCCAGGTGCTCGGCGCCGATCCGCGGCCAGCACTGCGGGCCCTGGCCGGTTACCTGCGGCTGGCGCAGGCCTGAACCGGGCTGTCATGACCGCCCCGCCGGTTACCGCCCCGCCCCGGCGGCCGATGGCCGGTTCCGCCATCAGCGCGCTGGCCCTGGCCGACCTGCTCGGTCACTGGCCGACGGCGGACGGCCCCGCTGTACCGGCTGCTGGCTACCCGGATCGCCCGGCTGGCCGACACCGGTGAACTGCCCGCGGGCCTCCGGCTGCCTGCCGAGCGCGACCTGGCCGCCGCCCTGTCGGCGAGCAGGAACACGGTGACCGCCGCCTACCAGGTGCTGCGCGACGAGGGCATGGCGGAAAGCCGCCAGGGCGCGGGCACCCGCACCGTCCCCCACCGCACCACACCGGCGGCCGTGCACCGGGCCAACGGCTTCTTCTCGGGACTGCTCGAGGACTCGCCGGTGGAAGTCCGCGCAGCGGACAGCTCAGGCAGGCAGGAATCCGCTCATCATCTGGCGGAACGTGACACCGACCGCATCCCTGGTCGCTTTCGGGTCGGGTGAGCTCGCGATGAGCAGGCCGGCCCTGGTCATCGCGCCGAACAGCAGCCGGACCAGCGTCGGCGGATCCTCAACCCGGAGCAGGCCGGCCGCGTTGGCCGCCTCGATGGCCGCCACCGCAGCCTCGAGCGCGTAGCGCTCGTCCAGTTCGATGAACCGTGCCTGGCCGAGCACGGCCGGGCCGTCGGTGACCAGGATCCGCTGGACCTCGGGCTCGAGCACCTGGTCCAGGAAGACGCCGAAGCCGGCCTCCATCTGCTCCAGCGCCCCGTCGGCCGCCGCGGAGGCCGTCGCCGAGGCAACCAGCATCTCGGCGTGCACCTGCTCGAAGACCGCCTCGAACACCGCGGCCTTGGTCGGAAAGTGGTGGTACAGGGCGCCCGTCGTCACTCGCGCCGCCCGGGCGATGTCCTCCACGGACGTGGCGGCGAGCGTCCCGAGGAACTAGCCGTCCAGCTGCGCCGCCACTGGGCACGCTGACCAGCCCACACCCTAGACCAGGGCGGTCCCGATCAGGCCGTTCCTGGTCACCAGGGCGGCGAGCTGGCCGGCGCTCAGCAGGTCGGTACCGGCGGGCCGCGCGGGCAGCACCATGTACCTGGCCTCCGAGGTAGAGTCCCAGACCGAGATCCGGACGGCCTCCGGCAGCGTCACGCCGAACTCGGCCAGCACGGCCCGCGGTTCGCGGACCGTCCGCGACCGGTAGGCGAAGCTCTTGTACCAGCCCGGCGAGGGCCCGAGCAGCGACACGGGATAGCAGGAGCACAACGTGCAGACGATGACGTTGTGCACGTGGTCGGTGTTGGCCACGACCTGCAGCTGGTAGCCGCCGCGGTCCGGCGGAGCCAGGCTGAAGCCGGCCTCCGCGGCGGCCGCGTTCCCGTCGGCCAGCAGCAGCTCCCGGTAGGCCGGATCGGTCCAGGCGCGGGCGGCCAGCACCGCGCCGTTCACCGGGGAGGCACTGGCGTACAGCTTGGTCAGGAACTCGTCGATCTCGTCGTCGCTGGTCAGCCCGGCCGCGATCAGCCGCTCCTCGAGCTGCCTGGTCCGCGCCGCAGCCGGCCGGTCCGCGTGGTGTTCAGAGCTGGTCAAGATAGGACTCCCACAGGTCCAGGGTCACGAAGTGGTCGCCGCTGCCCCACAGGTCCGCGGCGGAGAAACGAACCGCGTAGCAGGTCTCGACGCGCGGCGGCACGATGCCCCGGGCGCTGTCGTCGGGCAGCGGCCAGCGGCCCAGGACCGCGACGACCTCGCCGGCCTGGCCGCGCACGTAGCGCGGCATCCGCGTGTGGTGGTCAGGATCGACGGCGCGGACGCGGACCCTGGCGCCGGCCGGAAGGCTCACGACACGCCCTTCTCCGCGACCAGGGTCTCGATCGCGCCGAGCCACCGCTCGTAGTAGGACGCTCCCAGGTAGACCTCGGGCGGCAGCCGCTCGATGGCGTCGCGCAGCTCGTCGTCATTGAACAGCCCGCGCCACCGCAGCACGGCCGCCAGCGCGTATACCCGCGCCTCCCAGTCGGCCGCGAACGGCGGCCCGCCCTCGGCACCGACCGGCACCGGCCCGAAACCCGTCTGACCGCCCATGTCATGCACCCGGCTCACCCTCGTGACCCTAGCAGGCACGATCTTTCTGCCGAACGGGCCGTGGCGGGAGTCCCCGGCACCGTGCCAGCAGGCGGTGGTGTTCTCATTAGCAATATGACGACCAACAGCGGACTTCGCAGCGCCCAGTGGTTCGGCGCAACCGGGCGGTCCGGGATGGCCCACCGGTCCTGGATGCGCAGCCAGGGGTTCACGCCCGAGGTATTCGACGGCCGGCCGGTGATCGGCATCGCCACTACCTGGTCGGAGCTGGCTCCGTGCAACGTCCACCTGCACCGGGTGGCTGAGTCGGTCAAGCGCGGGGTCTGGCAGGCGGGCGGGTTCCCGCTGGAGTTCCCGGCCATGGCGCTGGGCGAGACGCTGCTGCGGCCTACGGCCATGCTGTACCGGAACCTGCTGGCCATGGAGGCCGAGGAGCTGATGCGGGCCAACCCGCTGGACGGCGTGGTCCTCCTGTCGGGCTGCGACAAGACCACGCCCGGGCTGCTGATGGCCGCGGCCAGCGTGGACCTGCCCGCGGTGATGGTCACCGGCGGCCCGATGCTCAACGGCAAATACCGGGGTGCCGACGTCGGCTCCGGCACCGCGGTGTGGCGGTTCGAGGAAGACGTCGTGGCCGGGCGGATGACGCAGGAGGAATGCGTGTTCGCCGAGGGCTGCATGGCCCGGTCCAACGGGCACTGCATGACGATGGGCACTGCGTCCACGATGGCATCCATGGCCGAGGCGCTCGGCATGCAGCTGCCGTACTCGGCGACCTGGCCCGCGGCGGACTCCCGCCGGTACGAGACCGCGCAGCGGGCCGGCCAGGTGATCGTCGGCCTGGTCCGTCAGGACCTGCGGCCCTCGGCCATCATGACCAGGGCGGCGTTCGAGAACGCGATCCGGGTGAACGCGGCTATCGGCGGGTCGACGAACGCGGTGATCCACCTGCTGGCCATGGCCGGGCGGCTCGGCGTCCCGCTGTCGCTCGACGACTTCGACGTGCTGGCCAGGGACGTTCCGACCCTGCTGAACCTGCAGCCGAACGGCCAGTACCTGATGGAGGACTTCTGCTATGCGGGCGGCCTGCCCGTGGTGATCCGGGAGCTGGCCGAGGCGGGCCTGCTGAACTCGGGGGCGATCACGGTGACCGGCCGCGCGATAGGCGCGAACGTAGCCGATGCGCCCTGCTGGAACCGCGAGGTCATCAAGACCATGGCCGACCCGTTCCAGCCCGCCGGGACCGGGACCGCGGTGCTGCGCGGCAACCTCGCGCCGGGCGGAGCGGTGATCAAGCAGTCGGCGTCATCGCCGCACCTGCTCAAGCACCGCGGCCGGGCCTTGGTCTTCGATTCCCCCGCTGACTACTACGCCACCTCGAACGATCCCGAGCTCGACGTAGACGAGGACACGGTGCTGGTCATCAGGTACTGCGGCCCACGTGGCTACCCCGGCATGCCGGAGGTGTCGAACGTCGCGCTGCCCAGGAAGCTGCTGCTGCGGGGTGTCCGCGACATGGTGCGGATCTGCGATGGCCGCATGTCGGGAACGGCTTACGGGACGGTCGTCCTGCACGTCGCGCCGGAGGCCGCGGCCGGCGGCCCGCTGGCCCTGGTGCGGACCGGCGACTGGATCACCCTGGACGTCCCAGCCCGGACCCTGGCCCTGGAGGTCAGCGACCAGGAACTGGCCGAACGGCGGGCCGGCTGGCAGCCGCCGCCGCCGCACGCCAGCCGGGGCTGGACGCGGCTGTACGACGAGCACGTGCTGCAGGCCGACACCGGTGCTGACCTGGACTTCCTGGTCGGAGCGAGCGGCCACGAGGTCCCGCGCGACTCGCACTAGCAGGTTCCGCTACAACGGAACGCCGGCTGATGGTGGCGTACTCCGCCGGAATGCACCGGTTCCGGCTGAATGCCGATGGTGACTGACGGTGAGTTTCTCACGTTAAACCGGTTACGCGGCGTGCCAGCAGGTAGTGTTCTCCCCTGCCCCCTTCCGACCATCAGGCAGGAGCACGTGGAGAGCGTCGTCCTTCTGGATGAGACCGGGTTCGCCCGCGGCACCGCGGCCAAGGCCGCCGTGCACCATGCCCAGACACCGCTGCACCTGGCGTTCTCCTCCTACCTGTTCAACGACCGCGGCCAGTTCCTGCTGACCAGGCGGGCCGAGTCCAAGCGCACCTGGCCCGGCGTGTGGACCAATACCTGCTGCGGGCACCCGCTGCCCGGCGAGCCGGTGGCCGACAGCGTGCGTCGCAGGCTGTGGCAGGAACTCGGGATCGCAACGGCGGACCTCGCCCTGGTCCTGCCCAGGTTCCGCTATCAGGCCCGGATGGCCAACGGCGTGCTGGAGAACGAGGTCTGCCCGGTCTACGCGGTGTACTCCGACGCGGTACCGATGCCCGATCCGGAGGAGGTGGCCGAGACCAGGTGGGTGGACTGGGATCAGTTCTGCGACGCGGTCCGCACCGGCCGGCAGTCCATCTCGCCCTGGTGCGCCATGCAGCTGGCTGAGCTCGTCGCCCTGGGCCCGCAGCCGCTGAAATGGACGGCGGCGGAGCAGGCGGATCTTCCGCCGGCCGCCGTGCTATCGGAGTTATCCACACGTTCACCTGCTGTGGTCCCCGGCGACACACAGGCCCGTCCCCACGATGTCCACAGGGTTATCCACATGGGTGGGATAACCGCTCTCACGCCTCCGCGGGCCGGGTCTCCGCTTCGGCGACCTTCGGGGCCAGCCCGCGGGCCAGCAGCTCGAGCACGTCGTCGAGCACGTCCTCGGGGACGCGGCCGCCGGCCGTCCACTCCGCCCACCGCATGCCGACAAAGTTGCCGATGCCGGTGTAGGCGTACGCGATGACCTCGGGGTCGTAGCGGGCGTCGATGTCGCGGTCCATTTGCGCCGCCCGCACGCCGCGGGCGTAGCCGCGGGCCAGGTGCTCGTAATACTCGCGGAACAACCCGGGGTCGACGAACTCCGACTCGCGGACGATGCGGTCAATCCACGGCCGCGCGGACAGCATGTCAAAATACGCCCGGAAGGACGCGCGTTCCCGGTTCCGCTGGCCGCCCTCGGTGTGCTCGAGAGCCTCCTTCATGGCCTGCCTCAGGTCGGTGTTGATCGCCCGGACCACGGCCGCGAAGATCTCCGCCTTGGACCCGTAGTACGAGTAAAAGCTGCCGGTGGCCATCCCGGCCCGGGCGCAGATGTCCGCGACCGTCGTCCGGTGGTAGCTGCGCTCGCCGAACAGTTCCTCGGCCGCGGTCCGCAGTCGCTGGGCAGGCGGTCGTTCGTCCGGCCTTCCGGACGGCCCGGATGGCGGGCGGGGGCGACCGCCCGCCATCCGATTAGCTTCCGCTGTCATCTCGGCTAATCCCTGTTCCGTCCTAGAGGGGATGGCCGAAGCGCCTCAGGAGGAGGCGGATGGGATGCCGCTCGCCGGAGCCTGTTCCTCGGATCCCGAGTAGGTGGTGATCGGCCCGGTGGCGGTCGTGTCCGTAGTCAGTACCGATCCTTGCTTGACCACCACGCCATTCTGGATGATGCCCATGTAAGCGCCGGTCACGCCCAGGTGGTTGGACGAGGAGTAGGCGAACGGGGCGACCATCGGGCCCTGCGGCAGGCTGCCCTCGATCGCGGTCAGCAGGCTGGCCCGGGTCGGGTTCCGGCCTGCCTTGAACATCGCCTGGACGAAGGTGTAGGCGACGGACATGCCGTAGAAGAAGTTGCCGTCCAGCGGCGCCTTGGGCTCGTACTGGTCGTGGATCTTCTTGAACAGGGTGTACCAGCTGTCGCTGCTGCTCAGCGCCGGGAGGTACTCGTCGGTGATCATCCCGTTGGTGAGCTGGTTGCCGTTCACCGTCGCGCCGGCCTGCTTGGCGAACGACTCAAGCAGCCCGGACAGCGTGATCGGGTCCGAGCCTACGTCGCTGACGACCAGGGTCGGGTTGTAGCCGAGCTTCAGGCTGGTCAGCTTGAGCAGCGCGGTGAAGGCGGGAATGGAGAACGAGATGATGACCTTGGCGCCGGACGCGCGCAGCGCGGCGACCGCCGGGCCGACGTTGACGTTGGTGGGGACATAGCTCTGCTTGGCGACCACCATCGAGGCCGGGATCTCATCCAGGAGGCCCTTCACCCCGTCCTGGCCGAACTCGTCGTTCTGGTAGAAGAATCCGACCTTCTGCCCCTTGAAGTGCTGCGCGACATACTGGCCGAGGATCTTGCCCTCGCTGATGTAGTCGAGCTGCCAGCCGAACGTCTCGGGGTAGGTGCTCGGCGCGTTCCAGCACTCGCATCCGGACGCGACGAACACGTCGGGGATCTTCTCGGAGTTCAGGAAGCTCACCGCGGCCAGGTGCGTGGGCGTGCCGAGGCCGTTGAAGATCGCGTAGACGTTGTCCTGCAGCACGAGCTGGCGGACGACCGAAGCGGTCTTGGTCGGGTCGTAGCCATCGTCGAGGTACTTGTAGACGATCTTGCGCCCGTAGACGCCGCCGTTCGCGTTCACGTACGCGAAGTAGGCCGCCGACGCGGGGGCAATTTCGCTGTAGCCCGGCGCGGCGGGGCCGGTGAGCGGCTGGTGGCTGCCGATGGTGATGGTAGTCGGAGTGATGCCAGGAGCGGACGCGGTCAGGGCCGCGCTTGAGCTGCCGGCCGAGCTCGAACTCGAGCCCGAGCTTGAGCTCGACGAGCATGCGGCCACCCCGAGCAGAGCCGAGGTCATGATGGCCGCAGCCTGCCAGCGGAGCCGTTGAGATTTCTTCATGAAGTGCCTTCCTTCTCGTTTTGGCTGGCCGGTGCCTGATCGGCCGAAGGAGTGACATGGGGCGCCGGCGCGGTACGCCGGATGCGGGATTTCTGGTCCGGACCCAGGAAAGCGGAGATCAGCCGCAGCAGACCTCCCTGGATCCCGTGCGGGAAGACGAGCATGACGAGGATGAGGACCACGCCGTAGGCGGCGATGGGGATGTTGGCGCCGACGGTACTGGACAGGCCGTGGCTGGTGGCTACGTCGGTGACGTAGGTCGGCACCAGGACGATCACGAGGCTCCCCCACAGCGCGCCGACCAGGCTGCCCAGGCCGCCGATCACGGCCGCGGTCAGCAGCGCGATGGACAGCGTGATGGTGAAGCCGCCGGGTGCGACCAACCCGGTGATGACGGCCAGCAGGGCGCCGGCCAGCCCGGCGCAGGTAGCGCTCACCACGAAGGCGCGGATGCGCGCCGCAGCCACGTTGATGCCGTCCAGCGCGGCGGCTACGTCGTTGTCCCGGACCGCGCGCCAGTTGCGGCCGATGCGGCTCTGGCCCAGGTTCGCCAGCAGCACCAGGACGATCAGCGCTACCGCGGAGCTGACCCAGGCCTGCCATCTGGTCAGCGGGAAGTTCGCGCCGAGGAACGCGGGCGTGGTGAAGACCACGTTCAGGCCCTGGTCGCTGCCGAAGATCCCCGGGTAGGCGAGGGCGAACGAAGGGAGCGCGACGCCGAGCAGGAGGGTCGCGCCCGCCAGGTACGGGCCGCGCAGCCGGGCTGCGGCGATGCCCACCACGGCGCCGGCCACGGCCGTGATCGCGCCCGCGAGCACCAATACGAGGTAGAACGGCCAGCTGAGGTGGAGCAGCAGCAGCGCGGTGGCGTAGGCGCCGATGGCCATGAACGCCCCGTTACCCAGCGAGATCTGACCGCTGAGCCCGGTCAGCACGGTCAGCCCGGCCACCGCGGTGAGCTCCACCGCGATCTCCGCAATCTGGAAGTCGCGGAACGCGTTCAGCTTGACCGACAAGAACACCACGATCGCCGCCACGACGACGGCCACGACCAGCCTGCGGGGTAGCGTCCGCATCGTCATACCTGCCGCATCCGCGCGCCGGCGAAAAGCCCGTTGGGCCGGATCATCAGTACCGCGACCAGGATGCCCAGGGCTACCAGCGAGGTCAGGTCGGAGTTCAGGTAGCCGCCGACGTAGCTGAGCCCGATACCGAGCAGCAGTCCGCCGACCACCGCTCCGGTCGGGCTGTCCAGGCCGCCGATGACCGCCGCGGTGAAGCCGAGCACGAAGATCGCGTCCATGCTGTTGGGGTACAGGAACGTGGATGGCGAGACGAGCACTCCGGCCAGCGCGCCGAGCAGGCCGGCCAGCGCCCAGCCGACGGTCAGGACCCGCGCGACGCGGATACCCGACAGCCGGGCGATCGTGGCGTTGAACGCCGCGGCGCGCATGCGTAGTCCGGCCGATGTGTACTGAAACGTGAAGGCCAGGATCAGCGTGACGGCCAGAACCGCCGCCGCGGTGAACACGTCGGCGCGGGACACGCCGAGCGGCGTGTGGCCGATCTTCAGCCCGGCGATGGAGAACGCCGCGGGAAACGACCGGTACTGCCCGCCGAAGAGGATGCCGGCCAGGCCCTCGTAGAAGATGAGCAGCCCGATGGTCACGATGACCGAGTTGAGCTCCGGCTTGCCCAGGGTGGGCCGGACCACGGTCAGCTCGCTGACCGCGCCGAGTATCAGGCCGGCCACGAGCGCGACCACGAACCCCGCCCAGTACGAGTGAGTCTTATAGATAACCTCGATCGCCACGTAGGTGGTGAGCATGGCCATGCCGCCCTGCGCGAAGTTCAGCAGCCGGGTGCCCCGCCAGATCAGCACCAGGGACAGCGCGATCGCGGCGTAGATCATCCCGAAGACGATCCCGCTGAGAGTGAACTGGAGGAACTCGACCACTTCCATGCTCCCTGCGTGTGCCTAGAACCCGAGATAGTGATGGCGTAGCGCGACGTCGGCGGCCAGGGTCGCGGCGTCGGCCGAGGCGACTACCCGGCCGAGGTTGAGCACCACGCCGTGGTCGGCGATGGCCAGCGCGCTGCGCGCGTTCTGCTCGACCAGCACGATGGTGAGCCCGCCCTCCCGGCTGAGCCGGACCACCAGATCCATGACCTGCGCCATGACCCGGGGCGCCAGGCCGAGTGACGGCTCGTCCAGCAGCAGCACCCGGGGCCGCGCGAGCAGGGCGCGCGCGATGACCAGCATCTGCCGCTCGCCACCGGACAGCGTGGAGGCCAGCTTGCGCCGCCGGTCGGCCAGCGGCTTGAAGCGGGTGTACTCCTCCTCCATCGCGGCCGCGCGAGCCTGCGGCTTCCCCGCCACGACATCATCCCTATCCGCAGGTTCTCCTCCACGGTGAGCTCCGGGATCACGCCCTGGCCCTCAGGGACGTGGGCGATGCCGGCCCGGACGATCTGCTCCGGACTGCGGCCCGCCACGTTCTGATCGGCCAGCAGGATCCGGCCGCGGCGCGGCCTGACCAGGCCGCTGACCGTGCGCAGCAGCGTCGTCTTGCCTGCGCCGTTCGCGCCGAGCACCGCGGTGATGCCACCCGCCCGCGCGGTCACCGTGACGTCGTTCAGCGCTGTGACCTCGCCGTACCCCGCGACTAGGCCGTCCATCAGCAGGGCGGCCGAGTGGCCGTTAGCGGCGCCGTCCGCTGTCGGCTCGGCGGTCACTGGGCCGGCCCGTCGCTGGCCTCGGCGGTGCCGAGGTAGGCCTCGGTCACGACCGGGTTGTCCTGCACCTCGCGCGGCGAACCGGTCGCGATCACCTTGCCGAAATCGAGGACGACCAGCGAGTCGCAGACCGACATCATCAGGTCCATGTGGTGCTCGACCACCATCAGCGAGCCCTCGCTGGCCAGGTCGCGGATGAGGTCCCCCAGGTCGTTCAGCTCGGATTCGCTCAGGCCGCTGGCGGGCTCGTCGAGCAGGATCAGCCCGGGCTTGGCGGCCAGGGCCCGGGCCAGCGCGACTTTCTTGCGCATCCCGTACGGCAGCTCGGTGGGGCGGGCGCCCGCGACATCGGCGGCGCCGACTCGTTCCAGAGCCTGTTCCGCCAGGCCGCGCAGCATGCGCTCATCCCGGCCGGCCCGCGGCAGCGCCAGCAGCGCCGACCAGAATCCGGCCTTGGCCTGGCTGGTCGCGCCGACCATGACGTTCTCCAGCGCGGTCAGCCCGTTGTACAGGCCGACGCCCTGCAGGGTCCTGGCTACGCCGAGGGCAGCCAGCTGGTGCGGCCGGACCTGGTGACGCCGGCCGCCGAACAGCACCTCCCCGGCGTCGGGCCGGATGAAGCCGCACAGGACGTTCAGCAGCGTGGTCTTGCCCGCTCCGTTCGGCCCGATGACGCCCATGACATGCTGAGGCGCGACCTCGAGCGATACGGCGTTCAATGCGGTCAGGCCGCCGAAGCGCACGCTGACGTTCCTGACCTCCAGCACTGAACCCGGATTCATCACTCTTTGTCCTAGATATTCTGGAGACGATGCGCCGGCATGAATCCTCATTCAAGGCTGGTACGGGAGGCCGGGCAAGACCCGTACGGAGTTGGTGCCGATTCGTGGCTGAACCGAAATACGAGTCGGGAATTACCGGATCGACGGCTTTCGGGGCCCGCGCGGCCAGCGGCCCGGCCACTCGCTCGCCCGCCTAGGCTGAGTGAATCGCACCGACCTCAGGAACGCCGGACAGCGTGCTCACCTACGCCGAGGCGCAGCAGCGCTCCCGGCTCATCGATGTCCTCGGATATGACGTCGACCTCGACGTCAGCGGCGGCCAGGACGCGTTCGGCTCGGCGAGCGTCGTCCGGTTCGGCTGCCGGGAGCCGGGTGCGGCGAGTTTCATCGAGCTGCGGCCGTCCCGGCTAAACCGCGTGGTGCTGAACGGCCAGGAGCTGGATCCGGGGATCTTGCACGGAAACCGGCTGCCGCTGGCCCGCTTGCAGGCCGTCAACGAGCTCCGGGTCGAGGCCGATATGCCGTACTCGCAGGCCGGGGCGGGCGTGCACCGCTTCACCGACACCGCCGACGACCAGGTCTACCTGGCGCTGCACGCCGGGCTGGACCACGCGCAGCGGGTCTTCGCGGCCTTCGATCAGCCGGACCTGAAGGCGCCGTTCAGCGCGACCGTCACCGCGCCCGGCCCGTGGACCGTCATCGGGAACGGCACGGCGCGGCCCGCTGAGACTGCGCAGGACGCGCCGCCCGGCGCCCGCCGGTGGCAGCTGGCCGCCACCCCGCCCATCTCTACCTACCTGTTCACCCTGCTGGCCGGTCCCTACCACAGCGTCCGCGCCGAACATCGCGGCCTGGCCTTCGGCCTGCACGCCCGGCGGTCCCTGGCCGGACCGCTGCACCGCGACGCCGACGAGATCCTCGCCATTACCCGGGCCTGTTTCGACCGGTACCTGGAGATCTTCACCGAGCCCTACCCGTTCGACTCCTACGATCAGGCCTTCGTCCCCGAGCTCGCGGCCGGCGCGGTGGAGAACCCCGGCTGCGTCACCTTCCGGGACGAGTTCCTGTTCCCGGCCGCCGCCACCCGGGCCGAGCGGCAGCTCCGCGGCATCGTCATCGCGCACGAGATGGCGCACATGTGGTTCGGCGACCTGGTCACCATGCGGTGGTGGAACGACGTGTGGCTGAGTGAGTCGTTCGCCGAGTACATGGGCTTCCAGGTGCTGTCAGAAGCCACCGCCTTCACCGCCACCTGGGCCGACTGCGCCCTGGCCCGTAAGCCGCGCGGCTACGACGCCGACCAGCGGGCCTCCACGCACCCGGTCGCGCCCGGCACCCTGGACGTCCCCGATAACGATGCCGCGCTCTCCACCTACGACGACATCTCCTACGCCAAGGGCGCCGCGGCGCTGCGCCAGCTCGTGGCCTGGACCGGCTGGCCGGCCTTCATGGCCGGGATCAACGACTATCTGGCCCGGTACCGGTTCGGGAGCGCGACCCTGGCCGATCTGATGGCCTGCCTCGGCCGCGCGTCCGGCGCCGACCTGGACGGCTGGGCGGACCGCTGGCTGCGCACCACCGGCGTGGACACCCTCACCGTGCGCCTGGACGGCGTGACCCCGCGCACCGGGTCCGTGGCGCACCACGGCCGCAGGCCGCACCGGGTGTGGATCGGCGTGTACGACCGGCCGCCCGGCGATGCCGGCCGGCTCGTGCTCCGGGCCAGCCTGCCGGTGAGTATCGGAGCGGACGAGGCGGAAGTGGAACTGCCGGACGGCACCGCCGATCCGCCGCCTGCCCTGCTGCTGCCCAACGACGGCGACTTCAGCTTCTGCAAGATACGGCTCGACCCGCAGTCCTGGGCGGCCCTGAGCACATGGCTGGGACAGCTACCCGACTCGCTGAGCCGGGCGGTGGCCTGGAATGCGGCCCGGGACCTGGTCCGCGACGGCGAGCTGCCGGCCCGCAGCTACCTCGATCTGGCGGCGCGGCATCTGCCCGCCGAGACCGACACCTCGATCACCGGGCAGGTGCTCGGCTACGCCCGCTGGATGATCGCCGACCGTTACCTGCCGCGGTCCGCCCGGGCCACGGCCCTGGCGGACCTGGCCGGCCTGTGCCGGGTCATGCTCGGGCGCCCCCCCGCGAACGAGGACGCCGACGGGATCCGGCTGGTCGCCGGGCTGGGACTGATCGACAGCGCCGCCCGCCCGGACGACATCGCCGAGTTGCGCTCCTGGCTCGAGGGCGGACGCTGGCCGGGCGGCCCGCACCTGGATTCCCGGCTGCGCTGGCAGATCGTCCTGCGGCTCGCGGTCCTGGGCGCCATCGGCGAGCCCGGGATCGAGCAGGAGGCCGGCCGAGACCCGACCGCGGCCGGGCCGCAGAGCGCGGCCCGCTGCCGCGCCGCGCTCCCCGACCCGCCGGCCAAGCAGGCCGCCTGGGCGGCGATGTTCGGCCAGGCCCAGGCGGGCGGACCGTCCAGCGCCCTGCGAGCCGCCACCGCCGAAGGCTTCTGGCAGGCCGACCAGGCGGACACCCTGACCGGATATGCCCTGCGCTACTTCCCGGCGCTGGCTGACCTGGCCGGCCAGGGTGAGGCGGCCACGGCCCGGGTACTGGTACGGCACGGCTTCCCGCATCACGCGGCGGACGCCGCGACGCTGCGCGCGGGCCAGGAGTGCCTGGCCGGCGGCGGGATCACCGGCTCGCTGCGCAGGCTGCTGGCCGATCAGCTCGAGGATCTGGGCCGGGCGGTGCGGGTGAGCTCAGGTCCCTGACCCGCCCAGCCCGAGCAGCCGGATGGCGTTGTCCTTGAGGATCTTGGGCCGGACTTCCGGCTTGATGTCGAGCAGGTCGAAGTCGAGGGGCTCGTCACTCCGGCTAATCCCGGCCGGGCTTGACGTAGCCGAAGAACGCGCGGCGCTTGATGAGCTCGGCCACCTCGGCCGGGACCATGGTCTCCCAGGAATCGTCTCGCGCGGCGATCCGGCGCAGCACGTCCCGGCTGAAGATCGGCAGGTACTCGGGCCGGAAGTTGTCGAGGTCGACGAAACTCCCCCGCCCGTGCAGGTAGTCGTACAGCGGCTGCAGCTCGGGCTGGACCTTGATGGTGTCCACCGTCCGCAGCTCCTCATCCGGGCCGGGCCGGTGCGGGTAGACGTAGAGCTTCAGCCCGTTCTTGAACAGCCGCCCGAAGCTCTCCAGGATCCCGCCGGGCAGCTGCGCGTGGTTCTTCTCGTCGAACAGGTCGATCAGGCTGGGCACGCCCATGACGATGCCGATCCGCTCGGCTGAGCGTTCCGCGATGTAAGCGGCCAGCCGGTAGTAGTCGAAGTAGTCGGTGATCAGCACCGTCTCGCCGCAGGCGGCCAGCAGCTCGGCCCGGGCCAGGAAGTCCCGCCGGTCGACGTCCTGACCGCCGGCCAGCAGGTTCCGCATGGTGATCTCGGTGAGCTGCAGGATCGGCTTGCCGGCCACCGCCGGGTCCTGCGCGAACTTCTCCTTGGCGGTGGCCAGCATGTCCAGGTTGACGTGCGTCGGCGGCCGGAAGCTGCCCCGCTCGACCAGGATCGCCTTCTTGCGCAGCACCTCGCTGGGCTGCAGCACCTCGCGGTCCGGGCCGAACATGGCCACCCCGCTCAGCCCCAGCTGGACCAGCTTGAGCGCCATCAGCCGGTTATCCACGCCGCGGAACTCGATGCCGCGGAACTGGATCATGTCGATCTCGATCCGGCCGGTGGTCAGCCGGTCGAGCAGGCTCTCGATGAGCTTGTCCGGCTCATGGTGGTGGAAGAACGCCCCGTACAGCATGTTCAGCCCGACGATCCCCAGCGCCTCCTGCTGCGCGAACGCCTCGACGTCGAGCATCCGCACGTGCATGACGATCTGGCTCGGTTCGTCGTGCGGCTGGGCCTGGAACTTCACGCCCATCCAGCCGTGGCATTCGTTGCCGCCCCGGAAGCTGCGCGCGACCACGGTGTCGGCGAAGGCGAAGAAGCAGTTCATGTCGCCGCGTTCGTCGTCCAGCCGCTCGACGTTGAGCGCGAACTCCTTGTCCAGCATGCCCTGCAGACGGCCCATGGAGACGTACCGCTCCGCCTTTCCGTACACGGCGTCGCTGACCGCCATGTCGTAGGCCGAGATGGACTTGGCCACGGTGCCCGCGGCCCCGCCGACCCGGAAAAACCAGCGGACGACCTCCTGCCCGGCCCCGATCTCCGCGATCGTCCCGTACCAGCGCGGATCCAGGTTGATCTGGAGCGCCTTCTGGTGCGTATCGGATTGGTGGCCGCCGACGATCAGCTCGGACATCATCTCTCCCCTGCGTGCTGCTGTCTGCCGCCTGCCCCGGGGCGGCCCGGCACGGTCATTGGTCGCTGGGATTGTACTAATTCCGCGTAATCCGACGCCAGTGACTGCTGGCCCGGCGAGCTGAACCTCATGACCGCCGGACGCGGCCCCGCCGCTGCCGCCGGTACCGCTCAAGCCGCGCTGAGGGGAGCGGGCCGTGACTGCTGATACCGCCGCCCGTTCGGCCGAATGGATCTTTACTGGCGCGCGACCGGTTCGTTGGTGCCGGGGACCGGCGGCGGCGGGTTGCGGTAGCCTCCCGCTGCGGGGTCAGCAGCTCCGACTCCGCGGTGGCCTCGATGATGCGGATCAGCCAGGGGCCAGGTGGTGCCAGGCCGGAATGTCGGTGGCCGGGACTAGCCTCGGACGATGGACATCATTCTGATTCCCGGATTCTGGCTCGACGCGTCGTCCTGGGACGAGGTCGTACCCGCCCTGGAACAGGCGGGACACTGCACCCATCCGCTCACGCTGCCCGGCATGGAGTCCAGGGACGCCGACCGTTCGGGTATCACCCTGCGCGATCACATCGACGCGGTCGTCGGCGTCATCGACTCCCTTGACCCGGCGGGCGGCAAGGTCGTGCTGGCCGGGCATTCCGGCGGCGGCGCGATCGCCCACGCCGCGGTCGACGCCCGGCCGGACCGGGTGGCCCGGGTGATCTACGTCGACAGCGGTCCGCTGGGCGACGGCGGGCTGATCAACGACGAGATGCCGACCGAAAACGGCGAGGTCCCGCTGCCCGACTGGTCGCTGTTTGACGCCGAGGACCTGGTTGACCTGGACGACGACCTGCGCGCCGCCTTTCGCGCGCGGGCCATCCCGACACCCGAGCACGTCGCGAGCGACCGGCAGCAGCTGTCCGACGAGCGGCGCTACGACGTGCCCGTCACGGTCATCGCGTGCGAGTTCCCGAGTGCCACGCTGCGCAAATGGATCGAGGAAGAGCACCCGTACGTGCGGGAGCTCACCAAGATCCGCGAGGTAGACTTCGTAGATCTGCCCACCGGTCACTGGCCCCAGTTCACCCGGCCGGCCGATCTGGCTCAGGCCATCCTGGCCAGCGTCGGACCC
Source organism: uncultured Actinomycetes bacterium (assembly GCA_963767565.1). GTDB lineage: Bacteria > Actinomycetota > Actinomycetes > Streptosporangiales > Streptosporangiaceae > Palsa-504. Next base: position 633,073 of record CAVYEG010000006.1, read on the forward strand.
GCCTGACCGCCGGGACCAGCGCCGGACCGCCGAGGCCAGATACGCTCAGCTTTCATGGCAGTAGATCCGGCGGTTTCCCGTTCGCCGTCCCTTTACCGCAAGGTGGCCGAGGACATCAAGGCGGCCATCGCGGCGGGCGGCTACGCAGCGGGGACCCGGCTGCCGTCCGAGGCCGAGCTCGCCGAGCGCTACTCGGTGTCCCGCGGCACGATCCGCCAGGCGTTCGCGGCGCTGCGCGCCGACGGGGTGATCGCCTCCCGGCGCGGCGCGCGGCGGGTGGTCATCGGCGGCCCGCGGGTGCAGAGCTTCGGCGAGCTGCTGTCCTTCTCCCGCTGGGCCCGGGCCATCGGCGAGGTACCGGGCGGCCAGGTCGTCGCCCTGCAGCGCCGGCCGGCCAAAGCACTGGAAGCCGAGCGCCTGGCCCTGCCGCCCGGTGCCCCGATCTACCACCTGACCCGGGTGCGCCTGCTGTCCGGGCGGCCGGTGATGGTAGAGCGCGGCGTCTACCCGGACCGGGTCGGCGTGCTGGTGGCGGGCATGGACCTGGAGCAGGAGTCGATCACCGAGCGGCTGGAGGAGCTGGGCATCGTCTTCGCCGAAGCCGAGCACGTGATGGACGCGGTGCCCGCCTCCGCGCTGGACGCCCGGCTGCTCGGCATCAGCCCGCGGGTAGCTATGCTGCGCGAGCGCCGCCTGACCACGGAGCTGGCCGGGGTGCCCGTGGAGTGGTCGGACGACCGCTACCTGGGCAGCGCCGTGGCGTTCAGCGTGCACAACTCGATCGCGGTCAATGCCCTGTCCCGCACGCCCGCCCGCTCAGGCCCGGACCAGCGCCTCTAGCAGCGGCGCGAAGTGCGCGAAGCCCGGGCGGCGTGACCGCCGGGTCCTTGGCCTCGTCGTCCCAGCGGCGCACCGACACCGCGTCCCCCGCGTCCCCGGTGCGCCCGCAGCCAAACAGCAGGGAAACACAGTTCCTGATCTCCGACGGATAGCTGCAGTCCGCCATCGTTCCAGCTCACCATGCATTCCTCCGCATCCGACGGTATCCCGAAAAACCCAGAGTTGGCTATACATGTTGAAAAATGACTATACTGGCGCCCGTGAGGCTGACGCAGCGGATCGTGGTCGTCGGCGGAGGCGTGCTCGGCACGATGCACGCGGTGATGGCCCGGCGGCGCGGTTACGAGGTCGTGCACCTGGAACGGGAGGCCGAGGCGCGCGGCGCGAGCGTCAGGAACTTCGGCCTGGTCTGGGTGAGCGGCCGGCGGGCCGGCGCCGAGCTCGGCCTGGCGCTGCGCGCCCGCGAGCTGTGGCAGGAACTGGCGGCTGCCGCCCCGGGCCTGGGCTTCCGCCCCGCGGGCTCGCTGACCCTGGCCACCGACGACGCGGAGCTCCGGGTCCTGAAGGAAGCGGCCGCCCTGCCCGACGCGGACCGGCGCCGGTTCGAGCTGCTCGACCCGGGCGGGGTCCGCGAGGTCAACCCGGCCCTGCGCGGCGAGCTGGCCGGCGGCCTGCTGTGCCGCGCCGACGCGATCGTCGAGCCGCGCCAGGTGCTGCCGGCGCTGCGTGAGCACCTGACTGGAGACGGCTACCAGTGGCTGCCGGGGCGGGAGGTTACCGAGATCGCGCCCAACGCGGTGCGCGATCACACCGGGGCCTGGCACCAGTGCGACCTGGTCCTGCTGTGCCCCGGTGCCGCGTTCACCGGGGTGGCCGGCCGGTACCAGCGGTTCCTGGCCCGCGACGGGGTGCGCCGGGTCAGGCTGCAGATGATGCAGACCGCGCCGCTGGCCGAGCGGCTGACCACGGCGGTGGCCGACGGCGACTCGCTGCGCTACTACCCCGCCTACGAGCTGCCGGGCCGCAGCCAGCTGCCGCCGCAGCCGCCGGTAGCCGCGCGGGCCCGCGCGCAGCTGCTCCTGGTCCAGCGGGCCGACGGCGGCCTGACCATCGGCGACACGCACGAATACGAGGAGCCTTTCGCCTTCGACGTGGACTCCGACGCCTACGATCACCTGCTCGGCCGGGCCGCGGCACTGCTCGGCGCCGCGGTCCCGCGCGTCCGGCGCCGCTGGGCCGGGGTGTACAGCGAGGTCACTCAGCCGGCCGCCGGCCAGGCGCTGTACCACAGATCCGAGCCCGAGCCCGGCGTCGTGCTGGTCACCGCGCCGGGCGGGCGGGGCATGACCTGTGCCCCGGCCATAGCGGAGGAGACTTTCCGATGAGCCGCATCACCGTCGCCTGCCTGGACATGGCCGGCACCACGGTCCGCGACCACGGCACCGTGATGGCGGCCTTCACCTCGGCCATCGCGGCACAGAACCTGCCGGTACGGGCGTTCAGCCAGGCCATGCGGGACGTGCGGTCGAGCATGGGCCAGTCCAAGATCGAGGTGTTCCGCCGGATCCTGGGCGACGAGCGGGCCGCCCAGCAGACCAACGAGGCCTTCGAGCACCACTACGCGGCGGCTGTCCAGGCGGGCCAGGTGGCGGCCATGCCGGGCGCGGAGGAGGTCTTCAAGACCTGCCGCGACGCCGGCATCCGGGTCTGCCTGGCCACCGGCTTCGCCCCGGTCACCCGAGATGCCATCATCTCCGAGCTGGGCTGGGGGGACCTGATCGACCTGGCCCTGTCCCCCGCCGACACGGGCTTGCTGGGGTCGGAAGGACGCGGCCGCCCGTGGCCGGACCTGCCGCTGACCGCGCTGCTGCGGCTGCGCGGCGGCGCCGTCAGCGAGCTCGCGGTGGCCGGCGACACGGCCAGCGACGTGGAGTCGGGCCTGCGTGCCGGGGCGGCAGTGGTGGCGGGCGTGCTGACCGGCGCCGGCTCCCGGGCGGACCTGGAGAACGCCGGCGCACCGCTCATCCTCGACTCGATCGCCGCCATCCTGCCGCACCTCATCGCGTCGTAGCCGTCCGGGTCCCTGGCCGACCACCCTGACAGCTGGTTAGGATGTGCCCTCAGCGACTTACCTCCGCTTCTGTGGGGGAAGCAAAGCGGCATAAGCGCGGGTAAGGCCATGACGAGTCAGCAGGACGGCGGGTCACAGCAGCCAGCGGGAATCCGTGACGTGGCCCGGATGGCCGGCGTATCGGTCGCGACCGTCAGCCTGGCCCTGAACGGCCAGCCGGGGGTGGCCGCGGCTACCCGCCGCCGGATCCTGGCCACCGCGGACGAGCTCGGCTACCGGGCCAATTCGCAGGCGCAGGCCCTGCGGCGCGGGCACACCACGACCTACGGCCTGGTGATCAGGAACTTCAACAACCCGTTCTTCCTCGAGGTGCTCAGCGGGGCCGAGCAGGCCGCGGACGAGGCCGGGTCCACGCTGCTGCTCCTCGACTCGCACTACTCGGTCGAGCGCGAGCAGATGCTGATCAGGGAGATGGCCGCCCAGCGCCTGGCCGGGCTGGCCATCGCGCCGGTCGGCAAGGGCGAGTCGGTACGGCTCTGGCAGCAGTTGCGCCCTGGCACGCCGGTCGTGGCGCTGAACGCGACCGTGGACGGCATCACCGGCGTGGCCCGCGTCTATCCCGACAACGCGGCCGGGGTCGACCTGGCCCTGCGCCGCCTGGCCGAGCTGGGCCACTCCGCCGTCGCGTTCCTTTCCGCGCCGCGCAGCCTGGTGGCGGATCCTGACCGGCTGCGGCACTTCCGCCGCCTGGCCCGCGAGCTCGGCGTACGGCCGAACGTCATGCACGCGCCGCTGACGATCGCGGACGTGCGCAGGGCGTCCGCGACCCTGCTGGCGCGCCGGGACGCGCCCACGGCGATCATCACTAATTCCGACTACACCGCTCTCGGTGTCTACCTGACCGCCCGCGACCTGTCTCTGCGGATCGGGCCCGATGTCTCGGTTATCGGCCACGACGACCTGCCCACGTCTGAGCTGCTCGACCCCCCGCTGGCCACGATCCGCCTGGACGGCCGCGAGATGGGCCGCGCGCTGATGGCGCGGCTGCTCGGCGCCGGGCGGTCCGACGACTACGTGGCTCCGGTCGAGCTGATCGAACGCCCTTCCCTCCAGCCGCCGCGGATCGTGGTCCACCGGGTGCCCGCAGCGGTCCGTGCGGCAACTGGATAACGGTCCTTGACACCCTCGTTCGGCTATGTTTGCATGTCGCATGCTAAACGTTTTAGCTGCGTTTACCTGCATTCTCAGCTGGGGGCGAGGGGGCGGGAAACCTCCTCGGCGCCGCCGCCCGAGATTCCGGGCAGCCGCGATCCGCTTCGGACGGGGAAGCTTTCAGGAGGCACTAGTGAGATCGCCATATCGACTCGCGCTCGCCGGAGTCGCGGCCGCCGCGCTGCTGGCGGCCGGCTGCTCGTCGAGTTCCTCGTCGGGCTCGAGCGGGGTTAACTGGAATAACGAGACCACCGCCGCGGCAGGCGGCGGCATGAACGCGCTGATCGCGGCGGCCAAGAGCGAAGGCACGCTCAACGTCATCGCGCTGCCGCCTACGTGGGCCAACTACGGCTCCATCATTAGCACCTTCGAGAGCAAGTACGGCATCAAGATCAACTCCGCGTTGCCCGACGGCACCAGCCAGCAGGAAGTCGACGCGATCAAGTCCGAGAACGGCACCGCTAAGGCGCCCGACGTCGTCGACGTCGGGCTGGCCGTGGCGCTGGCTAACACCAGCCTGTTCGCGCCGTACGAGGTCGCCACCTGGTCCTCTATCCCGGCCGCGCAGAAGAGCCCGACCGGTCTGTGGTACGAGGACTACGGCGGCTTCATGGCGGTCGGGTACTCGGCCAAGTTTGGGACAATCACATCGCTGAACCAGCTGCTCGGCCCGCAGTTCAAGAACGCGGTCGCGCTGAACGGCAACCCGACCTCGGCCAACGCCGCCCTGAACGGCGTCATGATGGTGAACCTCGCCGAAGGCGGCACGCCTAGCAACATCGCCGACGGGGTGAACTTCTTCGCCAAGCTCAAGAAGGCAGGCAACTTCTCCCCCGTCTCGGCGACCGGGGCCACGATCAAGGCCGGCACCACCCCGGTGGTGTTCGACTGGGACTACCTCAACCTGGCGAGTTACGTGGGCGTACCGAACTGGAAGGTGTTCGTGCCGCCGGGCGTCGCCCTGGGCGGGTTCTACGCGCAGGCCATCAACAAGAACGCGCCGCATCCCGCGGCGGCCCGGCTGTGGGAGGAGTTTCTCTACTCACAGGCCGCCAACGGCGGGCAGAACCTGTGGCTCGAGGGCGGGGCAAGGCCGGTGGAGCAGGTGGCCATGACCTCCAACGGCACTATCAACACCGCGGCGGCCGCCAAGCTGCCGACCGTCACCGGGACACCGGTATTCCTCAGCCAGGCCCAGAGCACTGACGCCGCCACTTACCTGGCGACGAACTGGGCGAAGGCCGTCGGCTAGCGAGGGCACGTGGCTGCTGTCGCTGCAAACCAGGCCGGCGTCCGGCCCGCACGGGCCGGACGCCGGCCGTCCGTTCCGGCCTGGCTCGGCACCGTACCGTTCCTGGCCTACGTCGCCGTCTTCCTGCTGTGGCCGACCGGGATCGTGGTCTTCGACGCGTTCAAGAACCCGGCCGGTAAGTTCACCCTCTCCGGACTCACCGCGCTCGGCAATGACCAGGTCCGCGGCTACTTCATCGGCTCGTTCAAGCTGGCCCTGATCTCGTCGGTGATCGGGGCCGTACTCGGCGCCATCCTGGCCTACGCCGTGGCCACGGGAAACCCGGACGGAGCGGTACGCAGGCTCTACCTGTCCGCCTCGGGCGTCCTGGCCCAGTTCGGCGGGGTCACGCTGGCGTTCGCGTTCCTGGTGCTCATCGGCCCGGTCGGCCTGGCGTTCCACGCCAGCTGGTATTACAGCTTCCCGTGGGGCATCACGGTGATCTACGCCTACTTCCAGATCCCGCTGATGGTCCTGGTGTTCCTGCCCGCGATCGACGGGCTGAAGATCCAGTGGCGGGAGGCGTCGGAGAACCTGGGCTCGTCGGCCTGGCAGTACTGGCGGTATATCGGCGGCCCGCTGCTGCTGCCGGCCTTCCTCGGCGCGCTGCTGCTGCTGTTCGCTAATGCGCTCTCGGCTTTCGCCACCATCCAGGCCTGGGAGAACCAGATCGCCTACACCGTCCCGCAGCAGATCCAGACCTCCCTGTCCAGCGAGGTGGGACTGTCCAACATCAACTATGCCGACGCCCTGGCGCTCGGGATGGTGATCATGGTGGCCATCGTCATGACGGGCTATGCCTTGCTGCAGCGAAGGGCGGCGCGATGGCTGCGGTAACCTCGCTCGGCGAGACGCCCCTGGCCGCGCCGGCCGGGCGTCCGCCGGGCATGCAGGCCCGCAGGCGCAGGCGGCTGAACCTGTTCCGCTACGCGGTCTTCACCGTGTTCGGGCTGTTCTTCCTGCTGCCGCTGCTGGCCATGCTCCGGTTCTCGCTGGAAGGCGCCAAGCTCGGCACCTGGTCGGTGACGGCCTGGAAGCAGATCGCCTCCTACTCCAACTCGGGCATCCCGCCGCTGCTGAGCGCGGTCGAGATCACCCTGGAGCTGGCCGTCATCACCAGCGTGGTCATGCTGGTGCTGGTGGTACCGACCATGATCTGGGTCCACCTGCGGGTCCGGTGGCTGGCGCGCACCATCGAGTTCCTGTGCCTGCTGCCGCTGACCATCCCCTCGATCGTGCTGGTGGTCGGCCTCGGCCCGATCTACAACAAGATCGCGCACTACAGCCTGTCCGCGCTGATGCTGTTCTGGATCTACGTGATCCTGGCGCTGCCCTACGCCTACCGTGCCCTGGTGGCCGGCCTGAACGCGATCGACGCCACCACCCTGTCCGAGGCCTCGCGCAGCCTCGGGGCGAGCTGGTTCACCGTGATCGTCCGGGTGATCGCGCCGAACATGTGGCAGGCGATCCTGAACGCGCTGATCCTGACCTCGGCGCTAGTGCTGGGCGAGTTCACCATCGCTTTCCTGCTGCTATACGTCAACCTGCAGGTGGAGCTGTACTCGATCAGCCGGACCACGCCGAACGCCGGGGTGCTGTTCTCCACGTCGTTCGCCGCGCTGCTGCTTGCCTTCGTCCTGCTCCTGATCCTGTCTTATGCCGGCCGCCGGCGCCGCGGCGCCCGAGGATGAGGTAACCGTCGTGACATCACCCATGACCAGAACCCGGGACGACGCGGCCAGGACTGCCGTCGAGGTGCGGATGGAGGGCCTGAGCCGGCACTACGGCTCGGTGGTCGCGCTCGACCGGCTCGACCTGACCCTGCAGCCCGGCGAGCTCATCGCGCTGCTCGGCCCGTCGGGCTGCGGCAAGACCACCACCCTGCGCCTGCTCGCCGGGCTGGAGGACGCCGACACCGGCCGGATCACCGTGGCCGGCAAGGACATCACCAGGCTCCCGGCCAGCAAGCGCGACATGGGCATGGTGTTCCAGGCCTATTCGCTGTTCCCGCACATGACCGTGCGCGAGAACGTGGCCTTCGGGCTGCGGCTGCGCAGGGTCGCCACCGCGGAGCGGGGCAAGCGCGCGATGGAGATGCTCGAGCTGGTCGGCCTGGCCGCGCAGGCGGCCCGGTACCCGCACCAGCTGTCCGGCGGGCAACAGCAGCGGGTCGCACTGGCCCGGGCCCTGGCCATCCAGCCGCAGGTGCTGCTGCTCGACGAGCCGCTGTCCGCCCTGGACGCCAAGGTCCGGTCACAGCTGCGGGACCAGATCCGCAAGATCCAGCTCGAGGTGGGCATCACCACGCTGTTCGTGACCCACGACCAGGAAGAGGCGCTGGCCATCGCGGACCGGGTCGGCGTCATGCGCGAGGGACGCATCGAGCAGCTCGCCTCGCCTACCGAGGTCTACACACGCCCGGCGACGGCGTTCGTGGCCGACTTCGTCGGCCTGTCCAACCGGCTGGCCGGCGAGGTCCGGGGCGGCGAGGTCACCGTGCGCGGCCGCACCCTGCCGCTGATGCAGCCGGACGTACCCGACGGCCGGGTGGTGGCGCTGGTGCGGCCCGAAGCGGTGACGATGGCCTCGCATGACGCGCCGGAATCCGGCCCGCTGGTCGGCATGGTGATCGCCATAACATTTCTCGGCGCGACCAGCCGGGTCACGGTCGACCTGGGTGACGCGACGATCATGGCTCAGCTCCCGACGTCGGATGCCACCACGCTGGCCGCGGGCAGCCGCGTCGCGCTCACCATCCGCCCCGATCCGGTGCTGGTGTCAGCGGTCGCGGAAGCGGCCGGTCCAGAGGCTGAGGAAGAGGCGTGAGGGCCGGGCATCCGCTGCTGACCACGGACCGCCGGCTGGACCGCGGGGCGCTGCTCCGTCGCGGGCGCTCCGCCCCGTACCTGGCCGTCGAGGCCGGCCCCGGCGAGCCGCACCTGGTGCGCGACGACCTCGGCGCAGCCGGGCTGCCGGGCCAGGAGTCTGCGCGCGATCCCGGCCAAGCCCTGCTGTGCCTGGTGCACATCACCGACCTGCAGCTGGCTGACGTCCAGTCGCCGGCCCGGTTCGAGTTCCTCAACGCCCGCTTCGCCGATCCGAGGTACGCCGAGATCATCCCGGTGCAGCGCCCCCAGGAGGCCCTGACCGTGCATGCCGTCGATGCCACCCTGCGCACCCTCGGCGGCGTCCGCGGCCCGGCCACCGGCCTGCCGTTGCAGCTGGCCGTGACCACGGGTGATGCGATCGACAACGCGCAGTGGAACGAACTGCAGGTCTTCCTGGCCCTGTTCGACGGCGGGGTGGTCTCGCCGGATTCCGGCGGCCCGGGCTATGAGGGCGTGCAGTCACTGGACTGGCCGGGCGACGTCTTCTGGCGGCCGGACGGGCCCGGCCCCGACGGTGCTGACTTCTTCCGGCGCGAGTTCGGCTTCCCTGACTGCCCGGGTCTATTGCAGCGCGCGCTGCGCGAGTTCTCCGCCGCCGGCCTCAGCCTGCCCTGGCTGTCCTGCTTCGGCAATCACGAGGCTCTGACCCAAGGTGTCGGCACCCAGACGCCCGGCCTGGCCAGCGCGCTCATCGGGAGCAGGAAGCCGGCCGACCTGCCCGCCGACTTCGACCATGACCAGGCGCTCGAGCTGTTCACCACCCGGCCCGAGGCGTTCATGGCCGGGCCGACCCGTCTGGTCACGCCTGACGCCTTCCGCAGGCCGATTACCAGGCGGGACTTCGTCGACGCGCACCTGCGGGCCGGGTCACGGCCCTTCGGGCACGGGTTCAGCGAGCGCAACCGGCTGGACGGCACCGCGTACTACGTCTACGACACGCCCGCCGTCCGGTTCATCGCGCTGGACACCAACTGCCTGGCCGGGGGCGCCGGCGGCTGCCTGGACCGGGATCAGGCCCGCTGGCTGGAAGCCCGGCTGAGCGAGGTGCACTCGGCGCACCGCGGGCCGGACGGCAGCGAGGTCAGGAGCGGCCACGACGACCGGCTCGTGGTCCTGTTCTCGCACCACGGGACCGACACGCTGGACAACACCAGGGGCGGCCACGCAGGGCCAGACGGCGAGCCGCTGCTCGGGCCGGCCTGCTGGGCCTGCTGCACCGCTTCCCCAACGTGGTGCTGTGGCTGAACGGTCATACGCACACCAACGCGGTTCGCCTGCGCCGTGACCCGGCCGACCCGGCGCGCGGGTTCTGGGAGGTCACCACGTGCGCGCTGGTCGACTGGCCGTGCCAGACACGGGTGGTTGAGCTCGTCGATCACGGGGAGTACCTGTCGATCGTGACGACCATGGTCGATCACGACACGCCGCTCAGTCCGGGGACGCTGAAGACTTTGGACGAGCTCGCCTCGCTGCACCGCGAGCTCGCGGCCAACGTGCCCTGGGACGTCGCGACGCTGGCCGGCCGCCCCGGCGACCGGAACGTGGAGCTGCGGATCAGCCCGCCGTTCCCGCTCAAGCGCCTGCCCGGCGCGTAGCCCGCCCTGGGCAGGTCGGTACCTGACCGGCTATGGCCTGGGCGCGACCAGGACCGGTTCCGGCGGCAGCGCCACCGAGACCGAGGTGCCCGGGGCCAGCGCGGCCGCCTCGGAGCTGGCCTTGTCGACCTGTACCGTGACGTCGACGGTCAGATCGCTTTCGCTCGCATCCGAGCCCTGCCGCATGACCGGCACCGTGCTGTCCAGCACGGTCACCATGCCGCTGCCCTGCATCCGCCCGGGCAGCCGTCGGTGCTCACCTCCATCCTGCCGGGGATCTTCGGGAGGTATCCAGCTAATGGCGGTGGGGAATCCGTTACCGGTCAGGTTGGTAACGTTGCTGACCTGTTATGACGTGCGCCCATCATGTGAAACAGGCCGTGCCGTCCGAGGCCGGCCGGGCGGCCTGGTCGCGCAGCTTAGCCCGCAGCAGGTGCAGATCCTCCGGGCTGAAGCCGTGATCGGACAGCCAGCGGCAGGCGCCGCCGTGCCGGGCGTCCATCTGCTCCAGGAAGGCCGCCATGGTTTCCGGCCTGACCTGGTGCGAGGCGGCCGGCTTGCTGTTGATGTCGGGCGCATACGTCGGCGAGCGGCGCAAGCGGCCGATCAGGGCCTCGGTGCGCTCTCCCGACGCGGCGTAGTCGGCCACTACGGCCTGCGGGCGCACGCCGGCGGCGACCAGGGCCAGCGCCACCAGCACCCCGGTGCGGTCCTTGCCCGCGGCACAGTGGATCACGGCCGCGCCTTCGGCTCGCGCGATGTCCCGCAGGGCGCCCACCACCTCGTCCGGACGGTCCTCCAGGTAACCCAGGTAGTGCCCGCAGAGGGGGTCGGCCGGGTAGCGAGACCGGTCCTGATCGGTCCGGGTCAGCAGCACGTCGGCGACGATATCGGTGGCGCTGCCGACCTCAGGGAGCACCGGGTGGTGCATGCGCCGGACGCCCGGCACGCGGTCCAGCGGGGCCGGCCCCTCCGCTGTCACCTCGGCTGTGCTGCGCAGATCGACGACGGTCGTCAGCCCGATGTCACGCACCAGCGTCTCCACGTCCGCGGGCGAGAGTTCCTGCAGGTTATCTGCGCGCAGCAGCCGGCCGGTGACGGTCTCGCGGCCGTCCTCGGTGGGCAGGCCGCCCAGGTCGCGCACGTTGACCGCGCCTTGCAGCTCAATCCATGGCATCTCAACACCATGGCAGACCCGGCCTGGCCGGCCAGAACCGGGCACGCGGCGTGCATCAACCGGCCAATCTGGCTTGCGGGCTCCCAAACGTGGGGCATACTGGAAAAATCATGACGCCGCCCAGACTCCTGCGGCCCGTCGCTCGGCCGGTGCTGGCCCCGCATTTTCCTGGGTAGATCTCAGGAAGAGGCCTCCTGACAGCAGCCGGCCAAGCACCGGTTGCCGCAGCTGAGTGGGGTCCTCATGATGTGCCTCGAACCTGGTTCTGACTCGCCTTCTTCATCTCCTCAAGCCGGGTCCAACGCCCGTTCGCTGACGATCCAGGTGGACGTCAGCCCGGACAGGGCGACGGTGGTGATCGGCGGCGAGCTGGACCTGGTCAGCATGCCGGTCCTGGCTGCGCGGCTGTCGATGGTCCTGCGCCGGCGGCCCCGGCGGCTTATCCTCGATATGGTCGGCACGACCTTCATGGACTGCGCCTGCACCCGCCTGCTGGCCAGCGCGGGCCAGTTCCTTCCGGACCACAAGCCGGTCATCAGGCAGCCCACCTCGGCCGTCCGCCGTGTGCTCCAGCTCACCGGCCTGGACGCCGAATTCGAGATCGAGCAATTACCGGGGCGAGCCAGGCTACAGTGCAGTCTCAGAGCTGCTAAGGAGTGAGCATGAGCGTTTCGACGGAGGATGTGCGCCATGCCCTGAACGAGCTCGGCCGGCTGCGGTTCGGGGAGATGCGGGTCGAGGAAGCGATGCACCAGATCGTCCAGACGACGCACGCGATCTTCTCGGTCGACGGCGCCGGCCTGATGCTGGCCGACGGAGAGCACCATCTACGCAATGCGGCGATGTCCGATGCCCGGGTGCGGCACCTGGAAGAGCTGCAGATCATCCATTCCGAGGGGCCGTGCATCACGGCGTTCCAGGAGAAGGTCCTGGTCGGGGCCGAGGATCTCACGTCAGACCGTCGCTGGCCATCCTTCACCGAGGCCGCGATCGCCCGCGGCGTCCGCGCCGTGCTGGCCAGCCCCATCCCCTACAACCAGGATGCGATCGGCGTCGTCGCGGTGCTGTCGGAGGACCGGCATCCCTGGTCGGCCGAGGCGGAGCTGGCGCTGCTGGCCTTCACCGACCTGGCCGCCCTGCTCATCGCCAGCATGATGATGGGCGAGCAGCAGACCGAGCTGGCCGGGCAGCTGCAGAACGCCCTGAACACCCGCGCCGTCATCGAGCAGGCCAAGGGCGTGCTCATCGGCCAGCAGGGCCTGTCCCCGCACGCCGCCTACGAGAAGATCAGGGCCCAGGCCAGGGCCGAGCGCCGCAAGATCGCGGTCGTCTCCGCCGAGCTCGTGCACAGCGCCGTCCGGGAGGGCTGAACCCGCCGGTCAGCGCCGCCGGACCCAGGCGCTGCCGATGCCGGCCTGGTGCAGGGCCAGGCAGACCAGGCCGATCAGCAGCAGGCCGGTCACGGAAAACCAGGCGTCCGTGGCAGTACCCGTGCCGTTGATGACGAAGGCGATGCCGAAACAGATCGCCGCGACGATAGCCAGCATCCCCCGCTACTTCCCCGGCCCGGCCGCGGTAATCGGAACCGCCCGGCCCGTCATCCGCCTCCCATCACATACTGGGACGCCTGCAGGTTGAACAGCTCGGCGTACTGGCCGTCCAGCGCGATCAGCTCGGCGTGCGTTCCCTGCTCGATGACCTTGCCCTCGTGCAGCACGTAGATCCGGTCGGCGTGCCTGACGCTGGCCAGCCGGTGCGTGATCAGCAGCACGCTGCGCTCCTGGGCGTGCACGGGGATGGACGTGAACAGGGCATACTCGGCTCGCGCGTCGAGCGCGGCGGTGGGCTCGTCCATGATCAGCAGCGGAGCGGTCCGGTAGAAGCCGCGGGCGGCGGCGATCCGCTGCCACTGCCCGCCGGACAGCTCGGCGCCGTCCTTGAAGTGACGGTCCAGCAGGGTGTCGTAACCCTGCGAGAGCGCGGCGATCACGGTGTCCGCCCCGGACGCGGCTGCGGCCCGGTCCACCAGCGCCTGATCCGCGTCGCGGCCCATGACGATGTTGTGCCGGACGGTCAGCGGCCAGTTGGCGTGATCCTGGGCGATGACCGCGATGCGCTCGCGCAGCGGCTCGGCGTCAATGTCGCGGATGTCGGTCCCGTCCCAGCTCACCGTGCCGCCGTGCGGCCGGTACAGCCCGGCCAGCATCTTGGCCAGCGTGGTCTTGCCCGAGCCGTTCTCGCCGACCAGCGCCACCACCTCGCCTTCGCGGATCTCCACGCTGACCTCGGACAGCGCCGGGCGCGCGGCGCCCGGGTAGGCGAACGTGACCCGGTCTGCCGCGATCCGGCCGAACCCTTCCGGTGCCGCCTTGGTGCCCGGCGGCGCGATCCGCCGGTCCGCGTCGGCGCAGAAGGCCAGGTAATCGGAGAAGTAGAGGCCCTCCTCGTAGCACTGGTTCACCGAGTAGAGCAGGCTGGCCAGGGACGCCTGCGCGGACCGGATCGCGAGTACGGCCGTGCCCGCCACGGCGAGCGGGATGGTGCCGACGGCCAGCAGGATCCCCAGCGCGGTGTACACCCCGGCGGTGGCCACGCCGCCCGCCGCCTGGGCGATGATCCGTGTGCCGGCCTGGCGGCTGGCCGCCTTCAGGTGCGCCTCCTGGGCGTACCCGGCCAGCCGGGTCACCCGGGCCAGCAGGAAGTGCCGCAGGGTGAAGGACCGCACCTCGGCGGCGGTGCGGCGATCGGCCATCAGGTCGGCCAGGATCCACTTCCTGCGCATGCTGTCGACCAGCGCGAAGTTCGTGACGTACCCGATCCGGGCCGAACGCACCGCGGCCCAGCCGCCCGGCAGCTCGGCCAGGAGCAGCAGGACGAGCAGGATGGGCTGGAGCACCGCGACCACCAACGCGGCCGAGACGATCCCCGCCACACCGGTCACGCAGTCGAGCACGTTGGACAGCACCCGGGGCGCGGCATACAGCCCCCGGTCCCGCGCCCGCTCCATGGCTTCGTAGAACGCCGAGTCGTCGAACGCCGACAGCTCGACCCGGCTGGTCAGGTCGAACAGCCGGATCTCGACCACCCGGTTCGCCTGCGGCTCCAGCCTGGCCTGCGCCCAGCCCGCCGCGGCCTGCAGCCCGGCCCGGCCCGCTACCGCCGTGCCCACCAGGATCAGCGAGGGCAGCGCCGCCCGGACCCGGTGCGGAGTCGGGCCCGCCGCGAACAGCGCCTGGAGCACCCCGGTGGTAGCCAGCAGCGCGAACCCGGTCAGCACGCCGGAGACCACGTTCAGCCCGATCGTGGCGACCGTGTCCCGGCGGTTGGCCGCCCAGCCCAGCCGGATGGCCTGCCCGATGAGCTCGGGCAGCCGGCGGGCTATGGCCAGGAAGCTGGTCTGGGCCAGCCGCTGGTCGTAGGCGTCCCAGTATGCGGCCGTCAGTTCGGCCGTGAGCTCGTCACCCGGTTCTCCGGCCGCTTCCTCCGGGTGATCCCGGCGAGCCGTGATCCGCACCGTGGGCACTCCCTCCGCCCGCCTGCGGCAGCCTGCGTACGGCAGCCGGGTCCCGAGAGCACCAGTATGTGAGCGCGTTCCGCCTCACGGCCAACCATTTACGCCCGGTGCGGCCTCAGTCGCCCCAGACCTGCTGGGTGACGTCGACGATGAGGCGCAGCTTGGCCACCTGCTGGTCGTAGCTGAGCGCGTTGCCCTCCACGGTGGAGGAGAAGCCGCACTGGCCGGACAGGCAGAGCTGATCGATCGGCACGTACTTGGCTGCCTCGTCGATCCTGCGCTTCAGGTCGTCCTTCGATTCCAGCTCCGGCCGCTTGGTGGTGACCAGGCCGAGGACGACCATCTTGCCCGGCGGGATGAACCGGAGCGGCTCGAACCCGCCGGAACGTTCGTCGTCATATTCCAGGAAGAACCCGTCCACGTTCAGTTCGGAGAACAGGGCCTCGGCCACGAAGTCGTAGCCGCCCGAGGCGGCCCAGGAGGACCGGTAGTTCCCCCGGCACAGGTGGGTGGTGATCGCCATCCCGTCGGGCTTGCCCCGGACCGCTGCGTTGATCTGCTTGATGTAGCGCAGGTGCATATGCTCGGCATCCTCGCCGCGCTCGCTGATCTGCGAGCGCTGCACCGGGTCGTTCAGGTAAGCCAGGCTCGTGTCGTCGAACTGCAGGTAGGTGCAGCCCAGCTCGCCTAGCCGCCGCACCTCGTCGGCGTAGGCCGCCGCGAGGTCAGCCCAGAAGCCCTCCAGGTCCGGGTAGACCTCCGGATCGACCATGGCCGCGCCGCCCCGGTAGTGGACCATGTTCGGCGACGGGATGGTCTGCTTGGGCACGGCCGAGCGTACCTGGGACTTCAGGTAGCCGAAATCCTCGCCGAAGATAGTGTGATCCAGCCGTACCCGGCTGCCGACGTGCAGCGCGGCAGGTGTCCACTCGATGGTGCCCGACGGGTTGGTGAACTTCACCGACAGGTTCCCTGGTGCCTGGGAGATCCCGCCGAGCTGGTAGATGAAGTCCATGTGCCAGGTCGCCCGGCGGAATTCCCCGTCCGTAGCCGATTGCAGGCCCACGTCCTCCTGCATCCGTACTGCCCTGGTGATCTCCTCGTCCTCCACGGCCCGCAGCTCAGCGGCCGTGATCCGCCGCGCGGCAAAGTCGTCGCGGGCCTGATGCAGCCGGGCCGGCCGCAGCAGGCTGCCGACGTGGTCGGCCCGGAAAGGGGGGCTGGTCCTGCGCGACATGACGGGCATCTCTTTCTTTCTTACTTATGCCGAACGATCCGTGGTCTCACGGCCCGTTCGGCAAGTAGATAGGCGGTCGGTCCTCTGGCCCGCCGCGGCGCGCTGGTCGGGGCGCCGGGTGCTTCGCGGGGTGCCCCGCCGGGTTCCGGCCGGCGCCCAGCAGCGAGCGGGTCAGCGCGTGCCGTTCTCCGTTCATCTCCGCGAGCACATCGTCGAAGTAGGAGTCGCGCAGCACCGGCGGGCTGTCGCCGGCCCGCAGCGACGCGAGCACCGTCCGCCTGATCAGCTCCTTGATGAAGGATGCGGTGATATCTTCGGTGTCCCCGGCCACGCGAGCCAGGTCGGCGTCCACGGTCAGGTCGCGAGCGTAGACCCTGATCAGGCGCTCCCGGCAACGCAGGTCGGGTCGGGGGATCTCGACGGCTAGGTCAACCCGCCCCGGCCGGTCGGCCAGGGCCTTCTCCAGGACGCCGGCCCGGTTGGTGGTCAGCACGAAGGTGACGTCGACGTCCGCCCCTATGCCGTCCATCGCTTCGAGCAGCGCGAACAGCAGCGGGTTACCGTCCGGGGTGAGGTCCCGGTCGACGGCCACCAGATCCACGTCTTCCAGCACCACCATCGAGGGCTGCAAGCGGCGGGCTAGGGCGGCGGCCTGGTCGATGAACCTGATGGACGTGCCGGTGAGCAGGATGATCGTGCTCCCAGCCAGGCGCCCGGTCAAGTAGCGTACCGTGTGCGTCTTGCCCGTGCCCGGCGGCCCGTGCAGCAGCAGGCCACGCTTGAGATGCTGCCCGGCGCTGAGCAGTTCCCGAGACCAGTCCGCGATGCCGATGATGTGCCGCTCGATGTTCTCCAGTACGCCGTCAGGCAAGACGACATCAGCCGCCCCGACCCGCGGGCGGGGCAGGAACGTGACCAGCCCGTTGCCGTGGTGCTCGCTCGCGGTGAAGCTGAGCACCTGGCCGCGGAACACGTCGTGCATCCGCATCAGCCGGTCGATCTCGTCGCGGGTGGAGGTAGCCGTCTCGCGGTCGGCCGCGAGGATCTCAAGGTTGCACACCGGCGGCCCGAACCGGCTTTCGTCGCGGATGCCGATCACCACCGGGGCGCCGTCTGGCGCGGTCGTCGTGACCAGGCCCAGCGTCACCACCTCGGTGTTCTCCGCCGGCCCGACCGGGGCGGTGCCGTAGCTGGCCGTCCCCACCCCGCCGTCGCCGGCTGGCAGCCGGGCTCCGGCGAGAGCCCTCGTCCGGATCGGGCCGGCCGGCGGCATGCCCCCGATCAGCGACAGCATGTCCTCATGCGGCCGGTAGCCGCCGCCTGACGGGCCGAACCATGCCGCGTCGCCCGGACGCCCGGCGAGGTAGGCGTCGACGCCTCGCTGGATGTTGACGTGTTCCCAGGACGGGAACCGTTCGGTCACCGGCACCACCGCGGTCAGCTCACAGCCCAGGTGCCCGGTGACCCGGAGGGCCAGCTCGGACGGCCCCGCGTCCTCGATCAACGTCCTGGCGCCGATCTCGACCAGCAGCCGCAGGCCCCGGGCCAGTGCCCGCAGATCCTCGGCGTCAGGCGAAGAAGGGAAATCGGGGGTGCTCACCCGGTCAACGATGCCCCGTGGGCAGATTTACTGCCAAGGGTTATCACCGTGGCGAAGTGCCCCCAAGCAGAAAAATGGCGATGTCTCCATCACAGGCATGTCTCTGTTCCTTGCGTCGCGCAACCATCAGTGGCAATGTTCGGGGAATGATCCTCGCGAAGAAGAGAGCGCATGTCGTCGCTCTGCTTGCTATAGCGTGCACCGGCCTCGCCGCAGGGTGCAGCAGCAGTAGCAGCGGCGGCTCCTCCTCCTCCTCCTCCTCCTCCTCGGCCCCGGCTTCCCCGTCGAGCGCGCCCACTGGCACCGTCAACGTGGCCTACGCTGCCTCGCTCCAGTTCCTCAACGAGAAGGTGGTCAGCCCGGCGTTCACCGCCGCCCAGGGCTATAAGTTCTCCGGCTTCGGCGCGTCCTCCGGTGACCTGGAGACCGACATCGCGTCAGGCGAGATCCACCCGAACGTCTTCGAGAGCGTCGGCGGGGACAACATCACCCCGCTGGAGCCGAAGTTCACCAACTGGTACGTCCAGTACGCGGGGACCTCCATGGTGCTGGCCTATAACCCGAGGAGCAAGTACGCCAGCCAGTTCAAGGCCATCGCCGACGGCAGCAAGCCGGTCTCCAGCCTGTTCACCCTGCTGCAGACTCCTGGCCTCAAGCTCGGCCGCACCGACCCGAACACCGACCCGCAGGGCCGGGACTTCATCTACATGCTCGAGCTGGCCCAGATGACCTACCACCTGCCGTCTGACACCGTCGCGAAGATCCTCGGCACCTCGGACTTCGGCACGAGCTCGTCCTCGCAGATCTTCGCGGAGACCTCGCTGGACACCACCCTGGAGTCGGGACAGCTCGACGCGGCCAGTGCCTTCGTCACGCAGGCAGTCGAACTGCACCTGGCCTACATCCCGCTGCCGGCCTCCATCAACCTGGGCAGCGCTGCCCTCGCCGCCAGCTACAAGAAGGCCTCCGTTACCATCAAGAGCGGCACCAAGCACGGGTCGCCTCAGGTCATCGACATCACCATCATCGGCACGCCGGCCCCGACCGCGATCTCCTTCGTCCAGTACACGCTCTCGCCGGCAGGCCTGGCCCAGTACAAGGCAGGCGGATTCACGCTCTTGACCCCAACCGTGACGGGGAGTCCCAGCTCGGTTCCATCAGCGATCTCGAGTGAGCTGGGCAGCTAGCCCCGCCGCAGCCGCCGGCGGCGCTGTCCGCGGAGAGGACCCCTCCCCGTCTCCGGGACAGCGCCGACCGGCCGGACGCGCCGCCCCGCTGCGGATCCGGTCGGTGTCCGCCACCATCTCCGTAGCCGCGGCCGCCATCATCTGGCTGGCTTTGCTCGGCCCTGTCATCGCGCTGCTCAGCAATCTGTCGTGGAGCGCGATCGTCAGTTCGCTCAGCGCTCCGGGAGCGCTCGACCCGCTGGCTGTCTCGCTCGAATCCGGGCTGGTGACGCTGGGCGTGCTGTTCTTGGTCTGCACGCCGCTGGCCTGGATGCTGGCCCGGGGGAAGCTGCCCTTCCCGCGGGTCTGGGAGACCGGAGTGCTGCTGAGCCTGCTGCTGCCGCCGCTGGTCATCGGCCTGCTCCTGGTCTTCTTCGTCGGCCCGTACACGCCGATCGGCTCGCTGCTGGCCGGCCTGCATCAGTCCGCGACCAACACCTTCCTCGCGCTGGTCATCGCCGAGGTCTACGAATCGGCCCCGTACTACGTACTCGGCGCGCAGGCGGCCTTCGCCAGCGTCGACCAGCGGCTCGAACAGCAGGCCGGGCTGCTCGGCGACCGGCCGCACCGGGTCTTCCGCCGGGTGACGCTACCGCTGGCCGCACCCGGCCTGGCCATGGCCCTGTCCATCGCCTGGGCCCGGGCCATGGGCGCGTTCGGCGCGGTGATCATCATCGCCTATCATCCAGCCGGGATACCGTTGGCGATATACATGACGCTGCAGGAGACCGGTCTGGCTACCGCACTGCCGTACGCTCTGGTCCTGCTGGTGGTGGCCCTGCCGCTGCCGCTGGCGGCTTACATATGGAGTGCGCGTGCTGGACGCCGACGTCGAGGTTGACCGCAGCGAATTCGCCGTGCGTATCGCGTTGCAGGTGGCCCCCGGTGAACGGCTCGCCTTGTTCGGCCCCTCCGGGGCGGGCAAGACCACGGTGCTCGAGGCCATCGCAGGCCTGGTCCAGCCGCGCCGCGGCCGGATCGAGCTGGCCGGCCGGGTACTCACCTCGACGGCTCCCCCGGTATCTGCGGTGCCGCCGTGGCAGCGCCGGGTCGGGCTGCTCCGCCAGAACCCGGGCCTGTTCCCGCACCTGTCGGTCCGGGACAACCTGTGCTACGCCCCCACCGCGTCGCCCTCGGCCGACGAGCTGTCGTCCCTGACCTCGGTGCTCGGCATCGAGAGCCTGCTGCCCGTGATGCCCGCCCGCCTGTCCGGCGGCCAGGCCCACCGGGTGGCGCTGGGCCGCCTGCTGCTGGCCCGCTGCGACACCCTGCTGCTCGACGAGCCCTACACCGGCCTGGACGCCAGCCTCCGCCGCACCCTCACCGACCTGGTGAGCTCCCTGGTCGCCGAGCGCTCCATCCCCGCCATCCTCGTCACCCACGAGCTTTCCGACGCCCAGGCCTTCGCCGATCACCTCGCCATCCTCGACCGCGGCGACCTGCTCCAGATCGGCGCGCCCGACGAGGTCGTCCTGCGCCCCGCCGCACGCCGCGTAGCCGAACTGATCGGCTACCTGGGCTTCGTGCCATCCGGCGACGCGACAGCCGGCGTCCACCCCGAGCGCGTGATAGCCGGCGCCCATGCAGACCGGGGCCTAGTTCTCACCGGCATCGTCATCGCCAGCCGTCCGGCGGGCGCCGGCTGGGAAGCCGACCTTCAAATCGGCGATACACCCATCACCTGCCGCCTGCCCGATAAGCCACCCGCAGCGGGCAATGAACTGATCGTCACCGTCCTGGACCCGCCATATTTCGATAACGAAGGAGGTACGGCTAGGGTCACGTCGGCCCGCTCAACTGAGCACAGCAGTTGTCACGGCCCGACCGCAACTGCGCGGACACAGCAAAGCGGGGCCCGTTAGCCCGGCCCCCGCTTCGGCAGTGGCTTACAGCCACGTCGTCACGGTCTTGACTTCGGTATAGGCCCGGGGCCAAGGGACCGTATCTCAGTCCGCGACAGTCACAGTGATCACTTCTGAGCGCTGACCCTCAGGAGCGATTGGCCCCGGTCCTGGGGCTGATCTCGTCGAGGAATCCGAGGGCGGCGGCTGCCGTGGCCCGCCGCCAGGCCATCAGGATCGCGTCGAAGCCGTCCAGGCCGGCTTGCTGAGCCTGCATGGCCCGCGCGATCGGATCGAGCGTCTCCCGCTGGCGAGCCAGCAGCTCGGCGGGATCGCCTCCGGCCCGGTACAGGAGCGCGAGCTTGATCAGCAGCTGCGACCGCATGTCGCGGACGTGTTCGACCGGTGTGCTCAGCCACTCCTCCGCAGCCAGGCGCCCCTGCTCGGTGACGGTATAGATCGTGCGCTGCGGGCCGAGGCCCGGTTCGACCGACTCGGGCGTGATGAGCCCGGCGTCCGTGAGCCGGCCGATGGCCCGGTATACGACGGGCCGGGGAATCCGCCAGATCCGGCCGAGCTCGCCGTCCGGCGCGGTGAGCAGTGATACGGCAAAGCCATGCGCGGACTGCTGGCTGAGCAGGACGAGCACCGTCCACTCGGCCATCGCCATCGGCACGTCCATGAGCCCGAGCGTAGCGGTTCCGCCGCTATCGGTCATTCGCCAGGCCGGCGCGATGACCAGGCGGCATGGTTAGTGGCGTGACCGCTTCCCCCGCCTCGCCGGGCGGCCCCGTCCGGTGGTTTGCCCGCCCGAGGGCCCGGGGCTGGACCTGTGCGCCGGTCCGGGCCCGGGTCCAGGCCTTTCACGCCGGCCTGCCCGGTTACGCTCCCACTCCGCTGGTCGAGGTGCCGGCCATCGCGCGCCAGCTGGGGATGGCCAGGGTGTTCGTCAAGGACGAGTCCGACCGGATGGGCCTGCCCGCCTTCAAGGTCCTGGGTGCGTCCTGGGCCATTCACCAGATCTTGCTCCGGCAGCCTGCCGGAGCTCAGCTGCTGCTGGTGACGGCCACCGAGGGCAACCACGGACGAGCCGTGGCCCGGATGGCGCGCCTGCTGGGACAGCGGGCCCGCGTCTTCGTACCGGACGGTGTCCATCCGGCGGCCGTAGCCGCCGTGGCCGCAGAAGGGGCCCAGGTGACGCGGGTGGCCGGCACCTATGACGATGCGGTGCGGCTGGCTGCCGACGCCGCGCGCGAACCGGGTACGGAACTTGTCCAGGACGCCGGCTGGCCCGGCTACGAGCAGGTGCCCGGCTGGATCGTCGAGGGCTACTCCACCTTGTTCGCCGAGATCGACACCCAGCTGTCGGCGGCGGGTACCGGGCCGCCCGGGCTGGTGGTGATACCGGCCGGAGTCGGCTCGCTGACGCAGGCGGGCGTCACCCGTTACCGGAGCGCGCCGGACGGATCGGCGACGGCCCTGATGTCGGTGGAGCCCGTGGCCGCCGCCGCCGTGCTGGCCAGCCTGACCCGAGGCGAACTGACCAGCGTACTGACTGGCCCGACCATCATGGCCGGCCTGAACTGCGGGATCCCGTCCCGCCTGGCCTGGCCCTACCTGCACGGAGGCCTCGACGCGGCGATCGCCGTCGCCGATGCCGACAGCGCCGCCGCGGCCCGGGAACTGGCCGGCTACGGGATACCGGCCGGCCCCTGCGGCGCGGCTTCGCTGGCCGGAGCCCGCGCCGCCCTGACGGGGGAAGGCGCCCGGGACCGGCGCGCCGCACTGGCCATCGGGCCGGACACCGCCGTAGTCCTGCTCTGCACTGAAGGTGCCGCCGCGAATCCGCACGACCTCGCCCCTGAACCGCAGGACCAGCGCTGACGCACTCAGGACTACGGTATGGCGGCCAGGCGGGTGCGGTCGAAGTCGCCTTCGGCGGCGCCGGGCCCGGGCACGGCGGTGATCGACCGCGCGTCCAGCGGCTCGCCGCAGTGCGAGCACGTCGGGACCGCGCTGATGATGTGGCCGCAGCCGGTGTGCCTCATCTCCACCGGCGGCCCGGCGGGCGCCGCCCACCGGTCGCCCCACTGGCGCATGGCCGTGACCACGTGCCAGAGATCCCGGCCCTTGCCGGTGAGCTTGTACTCAGAGCGCGGCGGATGCTCCTGGTAGCGGACGCGCTTGAGGATGCCGGCCTCGACCAGGCGGTTCAGGCGCTGGGTGAGGATGTTGCGGGAAATGCCGAGACGAGCCTGGAAGTCATCGAAGCGGGTCACGCCGAGGAACGCGTCCCGGACGATGAGCAGGCTCCACCATTCCCCCACGACGTCGAGGCATTGCGCGACCGAGCACGTGAGGTCCTCGAAACTGGTCCGTTGCACGAAATCAAGCCTAGAGGGTTGCGTAATAGAACGCACTGATCCTAGGCTGAGTTCCGTGAAAAGACTTAGCGCCGATGAGACTGCGGGCGCGACCCTGGCTGAGCCAGCCGCCATAGTGGACCGCCGACGCGCTGTGACCTGGGCCGACCCGCTGGTCGGCGCGGCGCTGGCCCGCGACATGAGCGGCCTGGACTACTTGCGCGGCATCGCCGAGGGCCGCATCCCGGCCGCGCCGATCGCCGCGCTGATGGGGCTGAGCCTGGTCCGGGCCGAACCTGGCCAGGTCACGTTCCGGCTGGACGTCGGCGAGCACCTGTATAACCCGATCGGCTCGGTGCACGGCGGGGTCTTCTGCACCCTGCTCGACTCGGCGATGGGCTGCTCTGTGCACGCCAGCCTGAGCCGCGGCCAGGCTTACACCAGCCTGGAGCTGAAGGTGAACTTCATCAAGCCGCTCACGCTGGACACGCCGAGCGTGGTCGCCACCGGCCAGGTGATCAGCCTGGGGCGCCGGGTGGCCACCGCCTCGGCCCAGATCACCGGCCCCGACGGGACGCTGTACGCGCACGGCACCACGACCTGCCTCATCTTCGACGCGCGGCCGGGCCCGCCCGGCCCGCCGGAGGGGAACGGCAATGGGCACTGAGACCACCGCTGCGGCCGCGGCGGTGCCCAGCCTGGACCCCTTGTCCCTGGAAGCTGCGGGTGCCTTCCTGCGCGCGGCCGGCCTGGTCTTCGACGAGATCACCGCGACCCAGGTCACCGGCCACCTCCTGCTGAGCCCCGAGCACCATACCCCGTGGGGCATCGTCCACGGCGGCGTCTACGCGACCGCGATCGAGAGCGCGGCCAGCGTCGGCGCCAGCGCCGCCGTGCGGGAATCAGGCCAGGTCGCGGTGGGCCTGACCAACACCACCCACTTCCTGCGGTCCGCTACCCAAGGCCGGGTGAACGTGACGGCCTCGGCCCTCAGCCAGGGCCGTACCCAGCAGCTGTGGCGGGTGGACGTCACCGACGAGTCGGGACGGCTGATCGCCCACGGCGAGCTGCGCCTGCAGAATGTCGCCGGCCGGGCCTGACCGCGGCAGCCGCGGTGGCGGCTACCGGTCCCAGGCCGCGATGGCCGCCTCGACCAGCTCGGACAGCGGCCCGACCTCGCCGGCGCTCACCGGCATCAGGACCACCTCGTCCACGGTGTCCCGCCACAGGTCCAGCTGCCCGGCCAGGTCGCCGAGCCGCCGGGCCGCGAGGTGCGTCTGCTCCGGGCGCACGAGGTCGCGGCGGCCATCCGGGCCAGCTGGCCGAGGCCGTCCGCGTCGGGCGGGTGGTTGACCCAGAGCGACCGGTAGCCGTCCGCCTCCACCCGTCCGGCGACGTCGGCCAGGACCGGCCCGGGGGTATCGGTCTTGAGCTCGAACGCCAGGTGCGTCACGTCTGCCGCCTGCCGGTCAGCCGATCGCCCGGCGCCGCAGGTCGCGGCGGATGTCCTGGCCGAGCCGGCGGGTCTCGCGGCTGTTGAGGTACGCGCCCACGGCCGCGCCGGTCAGCAGCGGGCCCAGCGAGAACGCGCTCCGGCCGGCCCTGGCGGCCAGTCGCCTGCGCAGCAGCCGGGTCAGCGGGGATCCGGCGGCGAAGATCACGCCACCCGGGATCATCGACACGCCCCGGCGATGGGCCCAGGCCGCGAGATACGCGCTCATCCGCTCGGCCCGGCTGCCCGGGGCAGGGCTGCCGTACGCCTCGTGCAGCTCGGCGATGAGCTTGATCTCGATGCCCACCAGGACCAGCGTCTCGGCGGCTATCTCGGCCGGGAAGGCGGGCAGCACGGGCACCGCCGCCCAGACGCCGGCCGCTCCCCCGGCCGCCGCCGCGGCGTGCGCCGCGCCGTCGACGAGCGCGTCGGCGATGTCCTCGGCCGACCGGTCGGGGAACTGGGCCCGCAGCGCCGCCCGGTCCCGTACCCGCAACCGCGGCGCCATCACCGTCACCTGCGCGGCCAGCCAGCCCGTGCCCAGCCCGGCCTGGCGCCGGGCCGCTCCTACCCCGATTCCGACCCCGCGCTGCGCCGCCCGGGTACCTCGCCCGGCCACGCGCGCACCTGAGGCGACTGCCTTGGCAAACGCACCCGCCAGGCGCCGCTGTTCTTGCGGGCGTTCGGCCTCGGCCACATCGGCCGCGACCTCGGCGGCGCGCAGCGTTAGTTCGTCCGGCGCGGTTTCCTGATCAGACATGGCATACACCTACCCGTCTTCGCGCGCGACCCACCGGCCTTAGTTGGGGTTGTACGGCGTGTACCTCAGGTCAGGGGCAGGCCGGGACGTGGTGGTCCGCAGCATCGCGGTTTCCCGCGACAGCAGGGCCCGCTGGGCGGTCAGCCGCGCCAGGGCGTCAGGCTCGGCTAGCAGGCTCTGCCGCTCGGGAAGGTCGATGACCATCGAGGCGGCCACGACATAGGACAGCAAGATCGGCTCCGCGGGCAGCTCCTCCACCCGGACCGTGGCGCCGCCCCACTCGGAGAGGGCGTCCAGGTACGCGCGGAACGCCACGTGGACGGCCCGGACCACGGGCCCGGTGGCCGCCTCGTCGACCTCGTCGTCGGTCAGCAGCTCGATCTCGCCCTGCAGGTACGGCAGCGTCTCGTCCAACGACAGCAGCCTGAACCGCTGGGTGCCCAGGGTCACCAGGTCGAACCGGCCGTCGGAATGCTGCTCGACCCGCCGCAAGGCCGCCGTGCAGCCGACTTCGTACAGCGACTGGACCCCTTCGATCCCGGTCTCCCGGCCCTTGCGGATCGCGATCACGCCGAACTGGCGGGGCTCAGGCCCGTCGAGCAGGTAGCGGACAAGTTCCCGGTACCGGTCCTCGAAGACGTGCAGCGGCAAGACCATGCCGGGATAGAGCACCGCGCCGAGCGGGAACAACGGCAGCATTTCGCTCATACCTCGACAGTACGCGCACGTCCGAGCGGCCCGGACCGCACGCCGGCGAGCTAAGGCAGCAGGACGATCTTGCCCAGGATGTGCCCCTGCGCCAGGCGGCGGTAGGCGTCGCGGACCCGGTCCAGCGGGTAGGTCCCGGCGATCGGCACCTCGAGCTCGCCGGCCGCGATCAGCTCCGCGAGCTCGGCCAGGACCGCCGCGCTGGCCCCGGCCGCGCTGGCGTCACCCTTGACCCCGTACTTGGTGATGGCCTGGAAGTCGGCGATCGTGTCGATACGGGACGGCTCCACGCCCAGCTCAAGGGCCAGCTCGACATAACCCGACCCGAACGTGTCCACGAGCGCGTCCACCTTGCCCGCCGCCGCGCGGATCCGATCGCTGACCCCGTCGCCGTAGGCCACCGGGATGACGCCGTGCCCGCGCAGCCAGTCGTGGTGGTCCTGGCCCGCCAGCCCGATCACGGTGGCGCCGGCCCGCCTGGCCAGCTGGACCGCGATCGAGCCGACCCCGCCGGCCGCGCCCGAGACCACCAGCGTGTCGCCCTCGGTCAGGGCCACTGCCCGCACCGCCGCCCAGGCCGTGGCGCCGGCCACGCACAGCGCGCCCGCTACCTCCCAGGGCACTGCGGCCGGCCTGGCCGTAAGGTCCTGCGCCTCGACCACTGCGTACTCGGCCTGGCTGGCCAGGTGGTCGGTCCAGCCGATCACCTCGTCGCCGGCGGCGACCCCGGTGACACCCGGCCCGGTCTCGGCCACGAGCCCGGCCAGGTCACTGCCCTGGCCCGACGGGAACGTAGCCGGCCACCTGGCGTGCAGCAGTCCGTCCCGGATCTTGGCCTCGCCGGGGTTGATCCCCGCGGCCTTCACCTGAACCAGCGCCTGTCCCGGGCCTGGCGCGGGCCGCGGCACGTCCACGACCTCCAGCACGCCAACCCCGCCGTACTCGTCGAACCTGACCGCCTTCACCGGCATGCCTCCGTTCTCTGCGTACGGACTCAACCGGCCGGCGCGGCTCGATATGCCCGCGGCCGCGGCCGTCCGGACTGTCGTCGCTGTCGTATACGGCGCGTAATGTGCCCCTGTGGCCGAACGCTGGGACCGTGCGCGGGTGCTCGCGCTGGCGTCAGACGCCTCGTCGCGGCAGGCCGCGCCGCCGCTGGCCTCGCGCCGGTCATGGGCGCTGACGGGCGCGGCGGAACCCGGGCTGGTGTGGGGCGAGTACCTGGGCAGCGCCGCCGCGCCGTACCGTACCGCGGTCGACCTGTCCGCTCCCGCCTACCGGTGCTCGTGCCCGAGCCGCAAGTCGCCCTGCAAGCACGCCCTCGCGCTCCTGCTGCTGTGGTCTGACGGCTCGGTCGCGGCCGGCGATGACCCGCCGGAATGGCTCAGGGGGGTACGGGGGGGCGGACAGCCCCTCCGTGATCGGGGGGATCCCGGGGGGTCGTCCCCCCGGGGCCAGCACAGCGACCCGGCCGCCGCCTTCCGCCGGGCCGCGCAGCGGGAAGCCCGGGTGGTCTCGGGGCTGGCCGAGCTTGACCGGTGGCTGTGCGATCAGGTCCGCCAGGGCCTAGCCGTCAGCCAGCGGGCCGGGTACGCGCACTGGGACGACATCGCCGCCCGCATGATCGACGCGCAGGCCTCTGGCCTGGCCGAACGCCTGCGGGGGCTGGCCGCGGTGCCGCACTCGGGCCCGGGCTGGGACGGCAGGCTGCTGGCGGAGTACGCCCTGCTGCGGCTGCTGGCCATCGCCTACCGCGACCAGGAGAAGCTGCCGCCTGACCTGCGGGCCACGGTCCGCACGAGGATCGGCTTCACCATCCGCCAGGCCGACCTGCTGGCCGCCGCCACGCCGGTCCGGGACCGCTGGTCCGTGCTGGCCCGGCGGGATCTTGACCAGGACCGGATCAGGACCCGCCGGGTCTGGCTGCGCGGCCAGCACACCGGGCGGCCTGCCCTGGTGCTCAGCTTCGCCGCCGCCGGCCAGTCACTCGACGACTCGCTGGCCGTCGGCACCGAGACCGACGCGGACCTGGTCTTCTACCCGGCCGCCGTCCCGCTGCGCGCCCTGGTCGCGGCCACTCACGGCACCGCCCGGGCCGGTCCGCCGCCCGGCACCGACACCGCGGGCCTGCTGGCCGGGTACGCGGCCGCGCTCGGCCAGGACCCCTGGCTGGACACCTGGCCCGCGGTCCTGCGGGCCACCCCGGCCCGCTGCCCGCGGCCCGGTCTGTCTGACGCCGCGGGCGACGCCGTGCCTCTGCACCCGGGCGCGGGCGAGTGCTGGCCGCTGTTCGCGCTGTCCGGCGGCCGCCCGCTGACGGTGGCCTGCGAGTGGACCCCGCGCGGCCTGTGGCCGCTGACCGCCTGGGACGACGATGGGACGGCGGTTCCGCTATGAGCGGCTGGCAGGACCTGGTCACGGCGAGTCTTATCGGCACCGAACGGGCCGTGGTGCCCGCCGCCGACATCCCCGGCGCGCCCGTCCCGGCGGAAGCGGCGCCGGCTGATCTGAACCCGGACCCCGCCGCCGTGCTGCTCGACCGGGCCGCGCTGCTGACCGCCGCCCGCCGGGCGGGACGCCGGCCCGGCCAGGCGGATCCGCTGCCGCTGGCCGAGCCGGACCCGAGGCCGGCGGTAAGCCCGGCGGCCGGCCTCCGCCTGGCGCAGATGCTGCAGGGCCGCAACCCGGAGCTGCTGGCCGAGTGGCTGGCCGCAGCCGCGGCCCGGGGCCTGCGGCCGCCGCCGCAGCTGCTGCCTGCCTTGCTGGACCGGGCCAGGCGCCCCGGGCCGACCGAGCAGGCCCCCGGCCAGCTGGCACTGCCGCGCCTAGCGGCCGAGGCGGGCGGGCCGCGGGCCAGGTGGCTGGCCGCGCTCAACCCGGACTGGGAGTACGCCGCGGCGTGGCTGGCCGCGCTCAGCGCGGATCCGGCGTCCGCCACGGCCGGGGACCAGGCCGGCGACGACGCATGGCGGCTCGGCCGCGCCGGCCAGCGGCGCGGCTACCTGGCCGCCCTGCTGGCCCGGGATCCGGCAGCGGCCCGGAAGCTGGTGACCGGCGGCTGGGCCGCGGCCGGCCCCGGCGAACGGGCCATGTTCCTGGCCGTGCTGGCCGAGGGCCTCATCCCGGCCGACGAGCCGCTGCTCGAAGCCGCGCTCGACGACCAGGCCGGGGAGGTCCGCGGCTGGGCCGCCTACCTGCTGGCCCGGCTGCCCGGTTCGGCCCTGGGCCGGCGGATGACGGCGCGCGCCCGGCACTATCTGCGCCTCGAGCACGGCGCCCGGGGCCCGCGCCTGACCGTGCTGCCGCCGGCCGAATCGGACCGCGCGATGCGGCGGGACGGGATCACGCCCGGCCCGGCGGCCGGGCGCTCGCAGCTGGCCGACCGGACCCGCCTCATGCTGGAGATCATGTCCCGGACCCCGCTGGGCACCTGGACTGAGGAGTTCGGCCTGACCGCAGCGCAGATCGCGGCCGTACCCGCGGGCGACTGGGTGCCGGTACTGCTGGTCGGCTGGTCCCGCGCGGCGATCGCGCAGCGCGACCAGGACTGGATGGCCGCCCTGGTCAACCGGGCGCTTACCGGGCGGCGGGCCGGCACGGCCGCCGAGTTCGAGGCGCTGCGGCAGCTGGCCAGGCACGCCGACCCGGCGCTGGGCAGCCCGGGGGCGGTACCCGAACCAGAGCCGGACGCTCCGCCCGCCGCCCTGGGCATGCTGAGAGTCCTGCGGTTCCGCTATCACATGCTGAAGGAGCTGGATAATGGCCCCGGTGCCGGCTAACACAGTGTCGAATGACAGCGTGCCGATCGACGGAGGGCCTGCCGACGGCGAGAAGACCCTGCGTCCGCATGCGGAGCAGGAGCACCAGGCCGAGCTGGCCGCCCTGGCCGCCGCCGACGACCGGCCCCGGCCACCGGGCTGGCGGCTGTCCCCGTGGGCGGTGGTCACGTACCTGCTCGGCGGTACTACCGCCGACGGCATCCAGATCACGCCGAAATACGTGGGCTCCCGCCGCCTGGTCGAGGTCGCGGTGGCCACCCTGGCCACCGACCGGGCCCTGCTCCTGCTCGGCGTGCCCGGCACGGCCAAGACCTGGCTGTCGGAACACCTGGCCGCCGCGGTCTGCGGCGACTCCACGTTGATGGTGCAGGGCACCGCGGGTACCGCGGAGGAAGCGGTCAGGTACGGCTGGAACTACGCGCGGCTCATCGCCGAGGGACCGTCTCAGGCGGCAATGGTGCCCGGCCCGGTGATGCGCGCCATGGCCAGCGGCAGCATCGCGCGGGTCGAGGAGCTAACCCGGATGCCCTCGGACGTGCAGGACGCCCTGATCACCATCCTGTCGGAGAAGACCGTGCCGATCCCGGAGCTGGCCGGCGAACTGCAGGCGATCCGGGGCTTCAACGTCATCGCCACCGCCAACGACCGGGACCGCGGCGTCAACGAGCTGTCCAGCGCGCTGCGCAGGCGGTTCAACACGGTCGTGCTGCCGGTGCCCGCCTCGGCCGAGCAGGAGGTGGAGATCGTCACCCGGCGGGTCGCCCAGCTCGGCCGCTCGATCGGCCTGCCGGAGACGGCGCCGGGCGCGGAGGAGATCAGGCGGGTGGTCACCGTCTTCCGCGAGCTGCGCCAGGGCGTCACAGAAGACGGCCGGGCCAAGGTCAAGTCGCCGAGCGCCACGCTGTCCCCGGCCGAGGCGATCTCCGTGGTCACCAGCGGCCTGGCCCTGGCCGCCCACTTCGGCGACGGCGTGCTGCGCCCGGCCGACGTGGCCGGCGGCATCACCGGCGCGGTGATCCAGGACCCCACCTCGGACCGGGCGGTGTGGCATGAGTACCTGGAAACCGTGGTCAGGGAACGCGACGACTGGAGCGACTTCTACCGGGCCTGCCGGGACGTCGCCGGATGACGCCAGGTAAGCCGATTTGTCGACACCGGATGCTGGCCGATCCGGGGCGCACGCACCACGGCCCGTTCGGCAGAATGATCTGCCCGTGGTGACCGCGGTGTACGGGATCCGGCACCACGGGCCCGGGTCGGCGCGGTCGCTGCGGGCGGCGCTGGCCGAGCAGCAGCCGGACGTGGTGCTGATCGAGGGGCCGCCGGAAGCCGACGGGCTGCTGGAACTGGCCGCCGACGAACAGATGCGGCCACCGGTAGCGCTGCTCGGGTACGTGCCCGGTGAGCCGAAGAAGGCGGCGTTCTGGCCGTTCGCGGTGTTCTCGCCGGAATGGCAGGCGATCAGGTACGCGCTCGGGGCAGGCGTGCCGGCCCGGTTCTTCGACCTGCCGGCCGCGCACCAGCTGGCCATGGGCGACGGCGAGCCGGCCAGGCCGCATGCCGACCCGGTCAGCCAGCTGGCCGCGGCAGCTGGCTACGACGACCCGGAACGCTGGTGGGAGGACGTGGTGGAGCACGTCCCGGGCACCGCGGTCTTCGGCGCCCTGGCCGAGGCGATCGCCATCCTCCGCGCCGAAGACGACGCGCCCGCCCGCGACGCGGTCCGCGAGGCGTACATGCGCAAGGTCCTGCGCCGGGCGGTCAAGGACGGCCACCAGCGGATCGCCGTGGTCTGCGGCGCCTGGCACGTGCCGGCCGTGACGGACCTGCCGCCCGCAGCCGCCGACGACCGGCTGCTGCGCGGCCTGCCCAGGGTCAAGGCCACCTTCACCTGGGTGCCCTGGACCTACGGCCGGCTGGCCTATGCCTCGGGCTACGGCGCCGGCATCCGCTCCCCTGGCTGGTATGACCACCTGTTCTCCTGCCCAGGGCAGCCGGTGGAGCGGTGGCTGGCCAAGGCGGCCGCGGTGCTGCGCGAGGCGGGCATCCCGGCGTCGTCGGCGCACGTGATCGAGTCCGTGCGGCTGGCCGAGGCGCTGGCCGCGCTGCGCGGCCGTCCGCTGGCCGGACTGGAGGAGGTCACCGAGGCGGCCCGGGCCGTGCTGTGCGAGGGCAGTGACCTGCTCACCGGGCTCATCGAGCACCGGCTGGTCGTCGGCGAGCGGCTCGGCGCGGTACCCGCCGCGACGCCCATGGTGCCGCTGCAGCAGGACCTGCAGGCCCAGCAGCGTCACCTGCGGCTTCGGCCCGAAGCGGTGCGCCGGGATTACGACCTGGACCTGCGCAAGCCCACCGACCTGGCGCGCAGCCACCTGCTGCACCGGCTCGCGCTGGTCGGGGTTCGCTGGGGGACGCGGCAGGAGGGCCGGACACCGAACATCGGGACGTTCCGGGAAGGCTGGCAGCTGACCTGGCGGCCCGAGCTCGACCTGGCCCTGATCGAGGCCAGCATGTGGGGCAGCACGGTCGCGGCCGCCGCCGAGCAGCGCGCTCGGGCCCGGGCCGCCGAATCTGCCGCCCTGGACGAGCTGGCCGCGCTGACCGAGCAGTGCCTGCTGGCCGACCTGGGCGACGCCCTGCCGCAGGTGCTGGCCGCGGTCAGGGACCGCGCCGCGCTGGAGGCCGACGTGACCCACCTGATGGCCGCGCTGCCGGCCCTGGTCCGGGCGGCCAGGTACGGCGACGTCCGCGGCACCGACCCCGGCCGGCTCGGCGAGGTGGCCGTCGAGCTCATCACCAGGATCTGCGCGGGCCTCCCGGCCGCCATGGCGTCGCTGGACGAGACGGCCGAACGGGTCCTGCGGGACCGTATCGACGCCGTGCACTCGGCCACCGGGCTGCTGGGCGACGGCCCGAGCCGCGACCGGTGGCTGGACGCGCTAGGGCGGCTGGCCGCGGCGGGCCGCCCGCCCCCGCTGATCTCCGGGCGGGTGACCCGGCTGCTGCTCGACGCGGGACGGCTCGGCCCGGACGGCGCGGCAGCGCGGATGTCACGCGAGCTGTCGGCCGGGGCGCCCGCCGCGGCCGCCGCGGGCTGGGCCGAGGGATTCCTCGCCGGCAGCGGCCTGCTGCTCGCCCGCGACGACAAGCTGCTCAGCCTGGCCGACGGCTGGCTGGCCGGGCTGAGCGCGGACGCCTTCGCCGCCGTGCTGCCCGCGCTGCGGCGCACCTTCGGGGAGTTCGCGCCGTCGGAGCGGCGCGCGATCGGGGAGCAGGCGGCCCGCCTGGACGGCAGCGGCCGGCCCCCGGCCCGGGCCACGGCGGCCGACGATGACCTGGACCCGGCCCGGGCGGCGATCGCGGTGCGGGCCGTCGCCGCGATCCTGGGCCCGGGCGCCGGCGCGGCGGCCGCGTCATGAGCGCCCCGCACGATGAGCGGCTGCGGCGCTGGCGGCTGGCGCTCGGCGGCGCGGCTGCTGCGGACGGCACCGGCGTGTCGCTGGACGGCGATGACGCGCGGATCGACGCCGCGCTCGGCGCCCTGTACGACGCCGAGGAAAGCACCAGCCTGGAGCCCGCTGGCCAGCGCCAGTCAGGGCTGGGCGGTTCGGCCCCCCGGGTGGCCCGCTGGCTCGGCGATATCCGCACGTTCTTCCCGGTCACCGTGGTGCAGGTCATGCAGAAGGACGCGATCGAGCGGCTGGGCCTGACCCGGCTCCTGCTCGAGCCCGAGCTGCTCGAGGCCGTCGAGCCGGACGTGCACCTGGTCGGTACCCTGCTGTCGCTGAGCCGGGTGATGCCCGAGCAGGCGCGGGAGTCAGCCCGGGCGGTCGTGCGCGCCGTGACCAGGGACCTGGAACGCCGGCTGGCCCAGCGGACCCGTTCGGCGATCGCCGGCGCGGTGAACCGGGCCGGCCGGACCAGCAGGCCCCGGCGTCCGGCCGACATCAACTGGGACCGGACCATCCGCGCCAACCTGCGGAACTACCAGCCCAGGCAGCGGACGGTGATACCCGAGCGGCTGATCGGCTACGGCCGCAAGCAGCAGGCCGTGGCGCGCGATGTCATCCTGTGCCTGGACCAGAGCGGCTCGATGGCCGCATCGGTGGTGTACGCCGGGGTATTCGCGGCGGTGCTCGCCTCGATCCGGTCGCTGCGCACGTCGGTGGTGGCCTTCGACACCGCCGTGGCCGACCTGACCGAGGAGCTCAGCGACCCGGTGGACCTGCTGTTCGGCACCCAGCTCGGCGGCGGCACCGACATCAACCGCGCCCTGGCCTACTGCCAGGGCCTGATCACCCGCCCGGCCAGCACCATCCTCGTCCTGGTCAGCGACTTGTTCGAGGGCGGCAACCGCAACGACATGCTGCGCCGGATTGCGGACCTGACCGCCGCGGGCACGCAGGTGATCGCCCTGCTGGCGCTGTCCGACGACGGCGCGCCCGGCTACGACCACGACAACGCCGCCGCCCTGGCCGAGCTGGGCGTACCCGCCTTCGCCTGCACCCCGGATTCGTTTCCCGACCTGATGGCCGCCGCCATCGAACGCCGCGACATCACCGAGTGGGCCCGCCGCCACCCGCCCCCACGAGGCTAGCCGGGCGGCCGGCTGCGCAGCAGCAGGGTCTCGGCCGGGCCGAATCCGGCCCGCCGGACGTACGCGTTGGCCAGGTAATCCCGTCGGCGGTCGGGATGGCCGTCCGGCGGGAATCCCGGGCCTGGATTACTGGCGGACATGACGGTGGATATTACGGCCCGCCGGGGAGCTGGATAATTACAGCACCGAGTGCCAAAATAGGGCCTCAGGCAGTCTGGCGAGGGAGACCCGATGGCAAGCACGCGCGAATGGTTCGAGACCGTCGAGGAGGCCAGGCGGCGAGCCCGGCGCCGCCTGCCCAGATCGGTGTACATGGCGCTGGTGGCCGGCACGGAGCAGGGCATCACGCTGCGGGACAACGTGGCCGCGTTCAGCGAGCTGCGGTTCACGCCGCCGCACATCGCCGACCTGCCCGCGGCCAGGCAGCTGGCCACGTCGGTCCTCGGGCAGGAGATCGCCCTGCCGGTGATCGCGTCCCCGACCGGCGTGCAGGCCGTTCATCCCGAGGGCGAGATCGGCGTGGCGCGCGGGTCGGCCGGGGCGGGCACGGCCATGGGCCTGAGCTCGTTCGCCAGCATGCCGGTCGAGGACGTGGCGCCCGTGAATCCCAAGCTGTTCTTCCAGGTCTACTGGTCAGGCAGCAAGGACACGATCCTGGGCCGGGTCGAGCGGGCCCGCCAGGCCGGCGCCCAGGCCCTCATCGTCACCCTGGACTGGTCGTTCTCCAACGGCCGGGACTGGGGCAGCCCGGCCATCCCGGAGAAGATGGACCTGCGGACCATGATCAGGTTCGCCCCGGAGGGCCTGACCCGGCCCGGCTGGGTCCGCGACTGGCTGCGCCACGGCGGGCTGCCCGACCTCACCGTGCCCAACATGGCTGCCCCCGGCGAGCCGGCCCCCACGTTCTTCGGCGTCTACGGGGAGTGGATGCAGACCCCGCCCGCCACCTGGGCCGATATCGCCTGGCTGCGCCAGCAGTGGGGCGGTGCGTTCATGGTCAAGGGCGTGATGCGGCCTGACGACGCCCGCCGCTGCGCGGACCTCGGCGCCACGGCCGTCTCGGTGTCGAATCACGGCGGCAACAACCTGGACGGGACTCCCGCCTCCATCCGGGCGCTGCCCGCCGTCGCCGACGCGGTCGGGAGCCAGATCGAAGTGCTGCTGGACGGCGGCATCAGGCGCGGCAGCGACGTGGTCAAGGCGCTGGCCCTGGGCGCGCGGGCGGTCATGATCGGCCGTGCCTACCTGTGGGGGCTAGCCGCCAACGGCTCGGCCGGGGTGACCAACGTCTTCGACGTGCTGCGGGGCGGCATCGACTCCGCGCTGCTCGCGCTCGGCCGGTCTTCGGTTCAGGACCTGTCGCCCGACGACGTCATCGTCCCGGCTGACTTCGCCCGCGGGGTCTCCAAGTTACGGGTCCCGAGCTGCGGCAGTAGCGGCCGGATGGTGCGGCGCTGAGCGCAGCCCTGCCAGACCCCGATGCTGTAGGCCACATCGTCAAGCAGCCGGGCGGCCACGTACCGGGCCGGGTCGAGCGGCGGCCGTCGGTCCAGCCAGTCAAGCAGCGGCGGCGTGAGGACCAGCGCGGCCAGCGGCAGCCGGAGCCGCCGCACCGTGATCGCGGCGGGCAGCGCCGCTGGCCACCAGGTCCGGGAGATCGCGCTGCCCAGCGGCCTGACCGCGGCGAGCGTCCCGCCGCCGGCCAGCTGGGCGGCCAGCCGCCAGGCGGTCCGTGCCTCCGGCTCGGGCCATTCCTCGCCGGTGACCTGGGCCAGCCGCCGGGCCAGCAGGGCGATGCCCGCGGCGGTGAGCGCGGCGCCAGCCGCCGGGCGGCCGGCCACGGCGGCCAGCCAGGCCAGGGCGGTCCAGGCCGACACGTAGAGCGGGCGCACCGCACCGGGGTGGCGCAGCTCCAGGGACGCGGCTGACGTGCCGTAGTCCTTCCGCCGGGTGAACCAGGCCCGCAGCCGCACCCGGTGCTGGTGCCGCATGGTGGCGGTGGGCTCGTACCGCACCCGCCAGCCGGCCGCGGCCAGCCGCCACACGAAGTCAACGTCCTCCCCCACCTGCATGTTCTCGGCGAAGCCTGCTCCCGCGGCGGCCCGCCTGACCACCAGGGCGGCGCCGGGAACGTACGGCACGTGCGATCCGGGGCGGACGATGCTGGCCCGGGTGCCCATGTCGAGCGTGGAGCTCACGCCCTCGTACCTGGCCAGCCAGGTCGGCCCGGGCTCGGCCGGGACGATCCGGGGTGCGACCGCGCCGACCGCCGGATCCGCGAAGTGCGGCAGCAGGTCATCCAGCCAGCCCGGGCCGGGCACGCAGTCCGAGTCGAGAAACGCCACCAGCGCGGTGTCCGCCGCCGCCAGACCGGTGTTCCTGGCCGCCGCGGGCCCGCCGTTGACCGCCCGCCGCAGCACGGCCGCGCCTGCCCGCGACGCGACCCGCGACACCGCGGCCGGATCGGCCGAGGCGTCATCGACCACGATCACCCGGGGCATCCCGGCCAGCCCGGCCAGGCAGCGGGCCAGTTCGGCCTGCCGGTCGCGGACCGGGATCACCACCGTGACGTCACCCGGAACCCGGGAGCCTTCCGGGCCTGCCGGCCCGACGGAGGGCTGCGCGATCCCGGTGTCGAGCAGGCGGCGGGCCAGGGCGCGGGCCCGGGGACTGTCCGGGACGGGCGTACCTGACCACCAGCCGGCCACGTGCCGGGCACCCGAAGGCGTCAGGCGCAGCACCCGGGTCGGCGAGCCGCCTGCCAGCACGGTCCCGCCGGCCAGCACGCGGGTCCCGGGATCCCGGCGGAGGCAGAACCCGGCCGGGACCAGCTCGGCCTCCGCTCCTGGTCCCGGCCCGGGCGGGCTGCTTACGTTCCCCACCAGCCAAGACTAGTCCTGCTATGACGCCTGGGACTCCGCTGGCCGAACCGGTCCGGGTGCGGGCGCGCCGGCGCCCATGAGGACTGGGACGCTAGCCGGCGACGAGGCCGGCCAGCGGGT
This sequence comes from uncultured Actinomycetes bacterium, assembly GCA_963767565.1. Classification (GTDB taxonomy): domain Bacteria; phylum Actinomycetota; class Actinomycetes; order Streptosporangiales; family Streptosporangiaceae; genus Palsa-504. The sequence goes on from CAVYEG010000006.1 coordinate 670,266, forward strand.
TCTCGTCGCAGGCCCGGTCCGGGGGCCGGCGGCCGATGGTGACCGGGACGCGCCGGTGCGAGTGGTCGGCTCCCGGGCGGGGCAGCAGCGCAGGACCGTTATCGCGGGCCGCGGCTAGCGCGGCCTCGCCGTGGCCTTGGACGCACTCCGGGTCGGGCCCGTCCAGCGGCAGGCCGGTGAAGAACTTGGCTGCCATGCAGCCGCCGCGGCACGAGTCGTATGACCCGCAGGAACGGCAGGCGCCGCCGGCCTGCGGCTGGCGCAGGTCCGAGAACAGCGGGGACGTCCGCCACACGGCCTCGAACCCGCCCGGCTGCCGCACGTTGCCGGCCAGGAAGTTCTCGTGGATGGCGAACGGGCACGCGTACACGTCCCCGACCGGGTCGATGAGGCAGACCACCCGGCCCGCCCCGCACAGGTTCAGCCCGGGCAGGGGCGCCCCGTACGGGGACAGGTGGAAGAACGAGTCGCCGGTCAGGACCTGCTCGCCGCGAGCGGACAGCCAGTCGTACAGCTCGCGCTGCTGGGCGCTGGTCGGGTGCAGGTCGGCCCACACGTCGGCGCCGCGCCCGGACGGGCGCAGCCTGGTCAGCCGCAGCTGCGCGCCGTGCTCGTCGGCGATCTGCTTGAACGCATCCAGCTGCGGGATGTTATGCCTAGTCATTACGACCGAGAGCTTGAAGCCGCGGAAACCGGCGGCGGATAGATGGGCCATCGCCCGCCGGGCCACCCAATACGATCCGGGCCCGCGCACCGCGTCGTTGACCTCGGCGGTGGCCCCGTCCAGCGAGATCTGCACGTCGACGTAGTCGCTGGCGGCCAGCTTGCGCGCCGCCGCGGCGTCGAGCTTGATCCCGTTGGTGGAGAACTTCACGCCCACCTGGTGAGCGGTCGCGTAGTCCACCAGAGCCCAGAAGTCCGGCCGGACCGTCGGCTCGCCGCCCCCGATGTTGACGTAGAAGACCTGCATCCGCTGCAGGGTGTCGATGACCGCCCGGCATTCGGCCGTGGTCAGCTCGCGCGGATCGCGGCGGCCCGAGCTGGACAGGCAGTGCACGCAGGCCAGGTTGCAGGCGTAGGTGAGCTCCCAGGTCAGGCAGATCGGGGAAGTAAGGCCCAGCTCGAACAGGTCGGTCAGGCGCCCCGCGGACCGGCCGTTATCCGGTCCGGCCGAGCCAGCGTCCCCGCCGTCACCCGGTCTGGGCGGCTCAGCGTCCGCGCCGTGGCCTGGTCCGGCCGCACCGGTGTCCGCGGCGGGGCAGCCGGCGCGCCGTGCCTTGGCGGGATCGCCGGGGACGATCATGCTGGAACCGGCCAGGGTGGCCAGGGCGCGCCCGTAGGCGGGCAGCTCAGGCTCGCCTACGCCCGCGGCGGCGCAGGCCGCGCGAGCCGTCGGGTGCTCGGCGAGGCTCCTGAGGACGGTCAGGAGCGTTGTGCTCTTGAGGAAGGAGAGTTTGCGGGTACCGAAGTGATAGAGCATGGCGCCGAACGGCTCCGGGCGCACGGCGGCACGGTCATCGAGACGCCACGAGCGGTCGAGGTCAAACGCCTGCGCCGGGGTGACTGGCATGGGCCCGGGTCAGTAGACGCCGCACATTCCGTCGATCGAGACTTCCTCGACCAGCAGCTCATCGGCGGCCAGGGGCTCGGCCTCGGCGTGATCGTCCGCGGGTGCAGGAACCGTCACGTGATCGCCCATGAGTATCTCCTGTCTAGTGGCACTGAGTGCCATAGTAACGGCGCCAGTGGCGTCGATCAAGGCTGCGCGGTAACCGTGAGGCGGCCAGAACCCGACATAAGATGGCCTGCGAATGGCCGGTGGTAATGGTTGGGGGTGCGGATGATGTCCACGGCGACGGCACCGGATGTACCCCGAGGCCGGCCCGCCGACGGCGGCAGCCAGCCGGGGCGCAGACGCGTCACGTCCCAGGCCGAGCTGGAGCAGGTGGCCTTCGAGCTGTTCGCCGCGAACGGCTTCGAGCAGACCACGGTCGAGGGCATCGCGATGGCCGCGGGCATCGGGCGCCGGACGTTCTTCCGTTACTTCCCGTCCAAGAACGACGTGCCCTGGGGCACGTTCGACGTCGAACTCGAGCGCATGCGAGCCCGTCTCAAGGCCTGCCCGCGTGACGTCCAGCTGATGGACGCGATCCGCGCGGCCCTGGTCGACTTCAACCAGGTCGAGCCGGACCAGACCCCGCGGCATCGGCGCCGGATGGAGCTCATCTTGCGGGTTCCAGCCCTGCTGGCGCACTCCACCCTGCGTTTTGCCGCCTGGCGGGACGTGGTCGCCGAGTTCGCCGCCGAGCGCACCGGCCAGCGGCCCGATTCGCTTGCGCCGCAGGCCATCGCGCACGCTGTCCTCGGGGTGGCCATCGCCGCCTATGAGCAGTGGCTCGACGACGAAGCAGCCGATCTCGGCGTCCTGCTGGACTCGGCCATGCGCGAGCTCGCCGCCGCCTTCGCCGATCGCCAGTCCTAACCCCGCCGACCGTCCGTAACAGTTAAGCAGGTACTTGACTAACCATTTTGCCGATCTTATAGTTAAGCAAATGCTTGACTATAAATGGTCGCCCGACGAGGTCTTCCACGCCCTGGCTGATCCCAGCCGGCGCGCGATGGTGGAGCGGCTGGCCCTGGGACCGGCGTCAGTTTCCGACCTGGCCCGCCCGCTGCCGATGTCGCTGGCCGCCGTCATCCAGCACCTCGCGGTGCTCGAAGCCAGCGGCCTGGTCCGGTCGGAGAAAACGGGCCGGGTCCGCACCTGCCGCATCGAGCCCGGTGCGCTGCGCCTGGCCGAGGACTGGATCAGCCGCCAGCGGACCGTCTGGGAGCAGCGCCTGGACCGCCTCGGGGAGTACCTCTCCGACGAACCGGATCCCGCCGACCGACGGAGCACGCCATGACCGACCATCGCATCCTGCACGGCACCTTCACCCTGGAACCGCGTTACCCCGCCGCACCCGATCGCGTCTTCGCCGCCTGGGCCGAACCAGCGGCGAAAGCCCGCTGGTTCGCCGGCCCCGAGGCCGAGCACCGGCTCGACTTCCGGATCGGCGGCCGGGAAACGGTCCGCCGCGCGGCCGGCGACGATCATCCGGCCCTGGCGTTCGAATCGGTCTATCACGACATCGTGCCGGACCAGCGCATCGTGTACACCTCAACTCTGTCCGCCGGTGACGAGCTGGCCACCGTGTCGCTGACCACGGTCGAGTTCCAGGCCGTGGCCGCGGGCACCCGCCTGGTGCTCACCGAGCAGGGCGCCTTCCTGGACGGACAGGAAGAGCCGGGCTGGCGGGAGGAGGGGACCCGCCAGTGGCTGGCCGCCCTGGCCGCCGAGCTCGGTGAAGGAAACCGGTCATGACCGCCGAGGACCGGATTCGGGCTCTCATCGAAGAACGCATACCCGCCACCGCTGGCCAGGACGCCGCAGCACTCAGCGACCACTACGCGGCTGACACTGTTCTGTTCGACGCCGTGGGACCACTGCGCAGCGCCGGCACCGACGCGCAAGCCCAACGGGTCGCCGAGTGGCTGTCGGCTTACCGCGGCCCGATCGACTACCAGATCCGCGACCTGGAGATAACGGCAGGCGAGCAGGTGGCGTTCTGTCACTACCTGTACCGGGTCGGTGGCACCATGACCGACGGCACCGTGGTCGGCATGTGGCTGCGGTCGACTGTCTGCCTCCGCCAGGCCGGCCAGGACTGGCTCGTCACGCACGAGCACACCTCGGTGCCGTTCGACGGCGCCACAGGAGCCGCATCCCTCACTCTGGAACCCTGAGCCTGTCCATCGTGGCCGCGCAAGGTGCTGAAACGACTTCCAACACACTGCAGGACGGGAAAAGGGTGTCCCTCTGCTCCGTGATCATGAGTGGTACAGCACCGCGTCGGATCACCGGCCCCAGCGGTCACATTTGCGCGGTTGATACGGTCCTGCGGTGGATTTTGGGTACTGGAGTCCCGGCGCTGACAGCCCGGTTTCATCCCGCTCGAACCGGCGGCGAACGCGAGCCAGAGCGCGCCACTCCGGTGAACGGCATATGCCAGACCCGGGATTTATGACACAGGTCTCGTACCATGACGGCATGCCTGCGCCGCCGCCAGCGCCCGGACCGGCGCCCGTCGAACGAACGACGGCCGAGCTGGCGGGGACCGAGCTGGCGGGGATGCGGTGGCCGGCGCTCGAGGAGGGCGCGCGGCGGCTGCTGGTGGTGCCGGTCGGCTCGCTGGAGCAGCACGGCCCGCACCTGCCGCTCGACACCGACACGCGGATCGCGGTGGCGGTAACCCGGCGGGCCTGTGCGGGGCGGCTTGGCGTGGCGCTCGCGCCGCCACTGGCGATAGGCGCCAGCGGAGAGCACGCGGCGTTCCCCGGCACCCTGTCCATCGGCACGGATGCACTGGCCTCCTGCCTGATCGAGCTCGGCCGGCACGCCAGCCTGCACTGGCCCGCGCTGCTGCTGGTCAACGGGCACGGAGGCAACGCCGAGGCGGTCCGGGCGGCGGTCGGCCGGCTCGGTTACGAGGGCCGCGCGTGCCAGGCCTGGCATGCGTCGCTGCCCGATGGCGACTCGCACGCCGGCCGCTCGGAGACCTCGATCATGCTCGCGCTGGCTCCCGAGAGCGTCCGGCTGGAGGCCGCCGAGCCTGGTGAAGTCCGCCCGCTAGGCCAGATCCTGCCGCTGCTGCGCGCCCAGGGCGTGCGGGCGGTCAGCCCGAACGGCGTGCTCGGCGACCCGGCCGGCGCGTCCGCGGCCGAAGGCCAGCAGCTGCTGGCCAGCCTGACCGCCGGGCTCGGTGCCACGGTGGACGCTCTGCTCGAGCGGACGCCCGCATGACGCAGCGGCTGGCGGTGGTGACGGGGGCGGCGCGCGGGATCGGCGCGGCGGTGGCGGGGAAGCTGGCCGTCGACGGCTGGTCGCTGCTGCTGGTCGACGCGTGCGCGCCGCAGCGGCCTGCCGATTACCCGATGCCCGCCCCCGGGGACCTGGCCGCCGTGGCCCGGGGCTGCCGCATGGCCGGCGCCGCCCGCGTGGACGAGCTGATCGCGGACGTGGGCGACGGCGCCGTGCGCGACAAGCTGCGGAACGTCCTGGCCGGGCGCGTCCCGGCAGCAGTAGTAACCGCGGCCGGCGTGATCAGGGGCGACGCGGCCTGGGCGGTGCCCGACGACGCGTTCGGGCTGCTGGTGAGGGTGAACCTGTTCGGCGTCGTGCACCTGGCCGAGGCCTGCGTGCCGCCGATGATCGAGGCGGGCGCCGGCCGGTTCGTGGCCATCGCGTCCGCGGCCGCGCTGCGCGCCATGCCCCGCCTGGCCGCCTACTCCGCGGCCAAGGGGGCCGTGGTCAGCTACGTCCGGGCCCTGGCCGCCGACCTGGCGGGCACCGGGGTAACGGCCAACGTGGTCTGCCCCGGCTCCACCCGGGGTGCCATGCTGGCCGCCAGCGCCGAGGTCTACGACCTGCCCGGCCAGGAGACCTTCGCGGCCCAGGCACTGACCAGGCGGCTGCTCGAACCCGCCGAGGTGGCCGCCGCCGTGACCTGGCTTTGCGGCCCGGACGCCAGCGCCCTGACCGGCGCCGTCATCCCGGTCGACGCCGGCCTGACCGCCTAGGGATTCCGCTGCCGCGGGAGCGGGCGGGATGAGTGGCTACTGGAGGGCGGCTGGGTTGCCGATGGGGTCGCCGGCGTACTCGTGCATGGCGTCCAGGTTGTCGTGCGCCGTGAACTTCGCCGCCGCCGGGCCGTCGGCGAAGGCGCGCAGCAGGTTCGCGGTCACCTGCTTGACGAAGCCGGGCGTGCGGCCGCCGATGCCGTGCGGGCGGTCGCCGTAGATCGCCTCCACCCAGCGCATGGTGCCCGAGTTGAACACGCCGGCCCCGCCGGGATGGGTGTAGTAGGCAGAGTCGCCGAAGCTGGCGGCGCCCTTGCAGACCAGCGGTGAGTGGGACAGGACCTGGATCGGCCGCGGGACTGGGTAGGCCGGGTTGACCCGGTCGTACTCGATGCCGACCAGGTTGGCGAAACGGTCACCCGCGCCGACACCGGTCCCGGCGAACAGCCAGCTGTCCGGGGCCACGACGGTGTAGTGCGCGACCGCCGGGTAGCCCTCGTAGATGGTACCGATCAGCGAGGATTCCGGGTCGGGATCGGGTGCCTCGCGCCAGTCGCTGGTCACCAGCGCGTTGTCCTTGCCGTACAGCGGGTCCTTCGTGTAGCTGGTCTTGTAGCAGATGACCAGCCTGCCGCCGGAATCCAGCCGGGTCCGGCGGAACATCGCGTTGGCTCCCAGGAAGGCCAGGTTGACGCCCGAGTCCCGGGCCGCGGTCACGTTGGCCCGCTCCCCCGGCGTCCAGTACTCGTCGTGCCCGGGCGAGATCAGCGCGCTCGCCCCGGCCAGCAGGCTCGGATCGGCCGCGATGTCCATGCTGGTCACGTAGGCCAGCGGCAGCCCCATGGACTCGGCCAGCTTGACCACGTTCCGCTCGTAGGTCAGGAACATCTCCGCGCCGTTCAGGTCGTACGGCCGGTCCAGGCTGACCGCCAGCGACCGCGATCCGTAGGACTGACCGGATCCGCCGGAATACAGGTCGTAGCCGCCCCAGGTGTTATAGGCCTGCCAGGTCGCCACGCAGTTCTTGAGCACCAGCCGGCCCGCCGTGCTGGCCGACCGGACCGTCACCGGCACGTACCGCTGCGCGCCGGATTCCGCGTCCAGCCGCAGCAGGTACGCTCCCGCGGGCCAGTCGTCGGTCGGTATCTCGAGGACGGGGTCCCAGGCGGTCTGTACCGTGTTCGTGCCGTCGGCCAGGCGGGGGCCGTTCTGCTGGCGGCCGCGCAGCGAGCCCGACTGCCACACCCGGCGCGCGCCCGCTCCTGCGTACCAGCCCAGGCGGAACGCGCTGACCCGGAACCCGCGCGCGGTGGTCGAGACGAACAACCGGAACGGCTGCCCGGTCAGCACGCTGGCCGCGCCGGCGTACCCCACGATCGCGTTGGCCGCGCCGAGGTGGCGGATCTCCCAGTGCGGGTCGCCGGGCAGCGAGTTCTCGGCTACCACCCGGCGGCTCGGGCGCGGCGCCGGAGCCGTAGTCGGGGCCGCGGGAGCCGACGCGGGGCTGCCACTGCACGCGGACGTGACGGCCATCGCCGCTCCAGCCACGCCGAACGCTCCCAGGCCGAGAAACGTCCGCCTGCTGGCTCCGCCGGGCGGAGCCGAGCCGCTGGGAACGTCGCCGTCCCTGGTCATGGCCGACAGGATGCACCAGCAGCGCCCGGCACGCAACTAACGCAGGGTGGCGGCGCGTTAGATCAGGGACCGTTCGGCCAAAACAGAACAGCCGAGCCGCCAGCGGCGGGAGAGCGACGCGGGCACCGGTACCGGCCGATGCGCGCTAGGTTGTGCCCGTCCCTACTTTTAGCTGGTCGCGGCCGCTAGCCGGCGGCGGCCGGCGCGGAGGATACCGATGACCGAGACAATCTCACCTGCTGATACTCAAGCCACCGAGCCTCCGCGCATCCCGCGTCCGCACACCGACGCCGCGGCGCTGCGAGCCATCGACGAGGCCACCAAGCACCTGCACGACCGAGCGGTGAAGATCAGGGCGTGCCCTGAGCTGCACATCCCGAAGCTGGTCCTGTCCGAGCACGTGCGCGGCACCAGCATCCTGGACAAGATCGCGGACGGGGTGAACCGCTTCTGCGGCTCCATGTACGTGTTCATCTTCATCACGGTCGGCATCGTGGTCTGGCTGTTCCTGGGCAACATCGTCGGGTTCGACAAGACGCCGTGGCCGCTGCTGCTCGTCATCCTCAACCTGCCGCAGCTGTCCATCATGATCTCGCTGCAGGTGAGCGCGAACCGCTCCCAGGCCGCCAGTGACCGCCGGGCCATCGCCGACCACGAGACCCTGATCGCGCTGCACGAGATGGCCAAGCAGCAGCTGGACATCCTGAACGGCCAGGACCGGGTGCTGGCCATCCTGGACAACTTCGCCAGCAAGGACATGCCCGGACGGCAGGCCCGCATCCAGGACTGCGTGGACCAGATCCTGGCCAAGGTCGACTCCGGCGCCCCGGGCCAGCCGGCCTGAGGTGGACCGCTCCCGGCTGGAGGCGTTCAGCGACGGCGTCTTCGCCGTGGCCATCACGCTGCTCGCGCTCAACCTGACCGTGGCGGGGCCTGGGCACGGCCGGCTGCAGCACCAGCTCTGGGAGCACCGGTGGTCGTTTGCCGCCTACCTGCTGAGCTTCTTCGTCATCGGCATCATCTGGGTCAACCACCACGCGCTGATCAAGAGCATCGCGCTGGTCGACCGGACGCTGCTGTTCCTCAACCTGATCCTGCTGCTCTTCGTGGTCGTGATCCCGTTCTCGACCGCGACCGCGGCGGAGTACCTCCCGGTCGGCGGCGAAGACTCGAACGTCGCCATGGCCTTGTACAGCGCGGTGTTCCTGGGCATGTCGGCCGGCTTCGGCTCGGTCTTCGAGTGGACGCTGCACGGCGATCACCGGACCGTGCCGCTGCCGCCGCAGGCGCACTGGCCCGCGCGGCTGCGGTTCGTCGGCGGCAGCGTCGTCTACGTCATCGCCATCGTCATATCCCTGTTCAGCGCGGTCATCGGGTTCATCCTCATCGCGCTGGTCGCCCTGTATTACATCGTGGAGCGCACGCCCGCCGTCCCCGCCCCTCCCGATGGCGGCACGCATTCTGGGTGAAGCCGCAGAAATCAATAGTTGCCATTAAGCAAGTGTCTCGTTGTAGACTGGGTTAACGTGCGGCGAAGCGTTGATTCAGAGCACCTGAACGGTGCAGCAGCGAACGGTTCCGGTACGGACGACGGGCGGCCCGACCGGTACCGGTGGATCGCCCTGTCCAATACCACGCTGAGCATGACCATGGCGACGATCGACGCGTCGATCGTCATCGTCGCCATGCCGGCCATCTTCCGCGGCATCCACCTGAACCCGCTTACCCCCGGCAACGTCACCTACCTGCTGTGGATGATCCTCGGTTACCTGCTGGTCCAGTCGGTGCTCGTGGTCACGTTGGGGCGGCTCGGTGACATGTTCGGCCGGGTGAAGATCTACAACCTGGGCTTCGTGGTGTTCACGCTGGCCTCGATCGCGCTGTCGCTCGACCCGCTGATCGGCCCGGCCGGGGCCATGTGGCTGATCGGCTGGCGTTTCGTGCAGGCCTTCGGCGGGGCGATGCTGATGGCCAACTCGGCCGCGATCCTGACCGACGCGTTCCCGGCCAACAAGCGCGGCATGGCGCTGGGCGTCAACCAGATCGCCGGCATCTCCGGGCAGTTCGTCGGCCTGCTGCTCGGCGGCCTGCTGGCCGCGGTGAACTGGCGGCTGGTGTTCTGGGTGAACGTGCCGATCGGGCTGTTCGGCACGGTGTGGGCTTACAAGAGCCTGCGAGAGATCGCCACCACCAGGCGCGCGAAGATCGACTGGGTCGGGAACATCATGTTCGCGGTGGGCCTGGGCGCGCTGCTGATCGCCATCACCAACGGCATCCGGCCCTACGGCGGGCACTCCACCGGGTGGACCAACCCGTGGATCATCGCCGGGCTGGTCGGCGGCACCGTCATGCTGATCGCGTTCTGCGTCTTCGAGACCAAGATCGCCGAGCCGATGTTCCAGATGGGCCTGTTCAAGATCAGGGCCTTCGCAGCCGGCAACCTGGCCAGCCTGCTCGGCTCCATCGCCCGCGGCGGCCTGCAGTTCATGCTGGTCATCTGGCTGGCGGGCATCTGGCTGCCGCTGCACGGCTACGACTTCACGGTCACCCCGCTGTGGGCCGGGATCTACATGCTGCCGCTGACCGCGGGCTTCCTGATCGCCGGGCCGATCTCCGGCACGCTGTCCGACCGGTACGGCCCGCGGCCGTTCGCCACCGCCGGGCTGCTGCTGGCCGCGTGCTGTTTCACCGGGCTGATGCTGCTGCCGGTCGACTTCTCCTACTGGGTGTTCGCGCTGCTGATCTTCGGCAACGGGATCGGCTCCGGCCTGTTCGCCTCCCCCAACACCTCCGCGATCATGAGCGCGGTGCCGGCCAGCCAGCGGGGCTCGGCTTCCGGCATGCGCTCCACCTTCCAGAACTCCGGCATGTCCCTGTCCATCGGGATCTTCTTCTCGCTGATGATCGCCGGGCTGGCCTCCACGCTGCCCAAGACGCTGAGCAGCGGGCTGACCGCGCAGGGCGTCCCGGCCTCGATCGCCACGCAGGTCAGCCACCTGCCGCCGGTCAGCACGATGTTCGCCGCGCTGCTCGGCTACAACCCGGTGCAGAACCTGCTGGCCCCGTCGGGCGTGCTGTCCCGGCTGCCCGCCCACAACGTCGCGGTCCTCACCGGCCGGCAGTTCTTCCCGCACCTGATCGAGGCGCCGTTCCACCACGGGCTGATCATCGTGTTCACCGCCGCGGCGATCATGGCGCTCACCGGCGCGGTGGTGTCGCTGCTGCGCGGCAAGCAGTTCTACTACGACGAGGGCCACCCGCTCACGGCTGGTCCCGCGGTCGCCGTCCCGCCCGTAGCCGGGACGGCGGCCAAGACCATCGGGCCGAACGGCACGGCCCGCAGCTCAGCCAACGGCGACTCCGTTCCGGCGGTCGGGCCGCTGCCCGGCGACTCGCCCGCCGAGCACGCTCACCTGCCTCGCGGCGCGGCCGGGTAGAATATCCGCTGTGCCACGCTACGAGTACCGGTGCCGGTCCTGCGGCGACACCTTCGAGCTCAACCGCACGATGGCCGAGTCATCGGCGCCGTGCACCTGCCCGCAGGGCCATGACGACACGGTGAAGCTGCTGTCCACGGTGGCCGTCGCCGGCCTGGCCTCCGGCCGGGACCGGGCCGCGGGCCCGTCGGGCGGCGGCTGCTGCGGCGGCGCGTGCGGCTGCGGATAGCCGCCGGTAGCGGATCATCCGGTCATGGCGGGGCCATGGCCCGGGCTTTAGGCTCAGCCGGGCCGTACCAGGCCGCCGTGCGGGCCGCCGTCCTGGCTGCCCACTTGCCGTTGGTAACCAGGGCCAGGATCATGATCGCGGCGCCGCAGCCGGTCAGCAGCAGCCAGTCGGCGTGGCTGGCCGGCACGAACCCGGCCCGGAGCGGGCCGTGCAGGTTGGCGGCCAGGATCGAGCCGGTCACCGCCACGCCGAGCGAGGTGCCGATCTGACGGCTGGTCGAGGCTATCCCTGAGGCCACGCCGGCCTGGGAGAAGGGCATGCCCGACACCGCCGCCTGGGTGATCGGCGCGTTGACCATGCCGGACCCGAGGCCGAACACGCTGAACGCGATGATGATCTGCGGTGCGGACCAGGACGTGGTGATCCCGGACAGCAGCAGGCCTCCGGCCGCGATCGCGGCGCCCGCCATCAGCGTGGGCAGCCGACCGCCCCAGCGGGCCAGCATCCTGCTGGACGCCACCGCGCCGACCGCCATCACCGCGGCCATCGGCACCATGTGCAGCCCGGCATACAGCGCGGACATGCCCCGGACGTCCTGCAGGTAAAGCGTGGCCAGGAACAGGAATCCGCCCAGGGCGGCAAACGCGCTGATCGCCGTCAGCACCGCGCCCGCGAACGGCGCGCTGCGGAAGAACCTCGGATCGAGCACCGGCTCGGTACGGCGTGCCTCGTAGCCGATGAAGACGGCCAAGGCCACCGCGGCGGCGCCGAACAACGCCAGGCTCTCCGGTGAATGCCAGCCGTCCGTGGGACCCTCGATGATCGCGTAGGTCAGCGAGCCGAGCATGACAATGATGAGCCCCTGCCCGACCGGATCGGGCCGGCGCGCCCGGGACGCCCGGGACTCCGGCACGAACCGCGCGGTCAGCGCGATGGCGGCCAGGCCGACCGGGATGTTGACCCAGAACACGCCCCGCCAGCCCACGGACTGGACCAGGAGGCCGCCAACCACCGGGCCGAGCGCCACGGACAGCGCGAACGTACCGCCCCAGGCACCGAGCGCCCGGGCCCGTTCGGCCCGGTCGGTGAACGTGTTGGTGATGATCGACATCGCGACCGGGTTCAGCATGGACCCGCCGATCGCCTGCACCATCCGGAACGCGACCAGCCAGCCCAGCCCGGGGGCCAGGCTGCACAGCCCGGAACCGACCGTGAAGGTGGCCAGGCCGACCTGGAAGGTGCGGCGGCGGCCCACCCGGTCGGCGGTCGCGCCGGACAGCATGAGCAGGCTGGCCAGAACCAGGGTGTAACCGTCGATGGTCCACTGCAGCCCGGCCACCGAGGCGTGCAGTTCGCGCCCGATGGACGGCAGCGCGACGTTGACGATCGTGCTGTCCAGCCCGACGATGAACAGGCTGAAGCAGCAGATGACGAGCACGAGCATCCGTCGGCCGTGGCTGAGCTCTGGCAGCGGTCTCTCCCCGGAGCGTAATTGCCTGTCTACAACTAAGTATTTCCGCGGGCGGCGGGGCGCAAGGGCGGGTGCCTGAGAGATTGGTCACCGCCGCTGGCCAGGCGATGCAGGTCAGCCCAGCCGCGCCGCGGTGGCCTTGGCCCAGCTCGTGGTGCACAGCAGGCCGAGCAGCAGCACCATGTAGCCGCAGCAGGTCAGGAGCCACCAGCCCGCGTGGCTGGCCTGGATGAACCCCGCGCGCATCGACCCCCGGATGCTGGCGGCCAGGACCGAGCCGACGATAGCCACGCCCAGGGACTGGCCGAGCTGGCGGCTGGAGGAGTTCATGCCCGAGGCCAGGCCCGCCTGGGTCTTCGGCACGCCGGACATGACCCCGTTGGTGATCGGCGAGCTCACCATGCCGGCCCCGACGCCGAACAAGCCGTAGGTGACGATCAGGTACGCGTGCTCGGTGGAGCCGGTCAGCCGGGACAGGGCCGCGCTGCTGAGGGTGAGAGACGCGCCCGCGATGACCAGGGGGATCCGCGGGCCGCGCTTGGCCACCATGCGCCCGGCCATGGGCGCGCACAGGGCCATCACTACCGGCATGGGCAGGATGGTCAGGCCCGCCTGGAGCGCGGACAGGCCCCGCACGTCCTGCAGGTACAGGGTGGACAGGAACAAGAACCCGGCCATCGCGGCGATCGCGCAGACCGCCGTGAGGTTGGCGCCCGCGAACGGCACGCTGCGGAAGAACCGGAACTCGACCATCGGCTCCTCGCGGTGCGGCTCGTAGGCCAGCAGCACCGCCAGCGCGGCCACGGCCAGCGCGAAGAAGCCGAAGATCTGCGGAGAGCGCCAGCCGTAGGCGGGGCCCTCGATGATCGCGTAGGCCAGCGCGCCGAGCATGACGATAATGAGGAACTGCCCTACCGGGTCGGCGCGGCGGGATCGCGGTGCCCGGGAGTCGGGCACGAACAGCGCGGTCAGCGAGATGGCGGCCAGACCGACCGGGATGTTGGCCCAGAAGATGCCGCGCCAGCCGACTGCGCCGACCAGGACGCCGCCCAGCACGGGCCCCAGCGCCATGGACAGGCCGAACACGCCGTCCCACACGCCGATGGCCCGGGCCCGTTCGGCCCGGCCGGTGAAGGTGTTGGTGATGATGCCCAGCGCGGCCGGGTTGAGCATGGAGCCGCCGACCCCCTGCAGGATGCGGAATCCGACCAGAGCGCCCAGGCTGGGGGCCAGGCTGCACAGCCAGGAGCCGAGCGTGAACAGCGACAGGCCGACCTGGAAGATCGTCCGGCGGCCGACCCGGTCGGCGAGCGCGCCGGAGAACATCAGCAGCGCGGCCAGCGTGATGGTGTAGGCGGCCACCGTCCACTGCAGCCCGGAGACGCCGGCGTGCAGGTCGAGGCCGATGGACGGCAGGCCCACGTTCACGATCGTGTTGTCCAGGCCCACCATGAACAGGCTGATGCAGCACACGGCGAGCATGACGGTGCGGCGGCCAGGTACCGCCGGACCGGGTACCGCGGGACCGGGTACCGGACGGGCGCGCGCGTCTGCCGGGCGCGGGGCGGTATGCGGGTAGGGGCCCGGGCGCCGGGCGGCCAGCTCGAGGCTCAGCACAGGCGCCGGAGTTCGCCTGGGTAGCCGGGCAGGCACGTTGCGTGACTTCACTTGGGTGCGTGGTACCGGTGCCTGCATCGCGCGAACCCCTATGTCACGTCCGGCCCGCGGCCGGCGGGGCCGACCAGGTGATCGGGAGCTTGTCGATTCCGTAGATGCCCTCGACCCCGTCCAGCTGCGGCGGCCCGTCCAGGGCCAGGCCGGGAGTCCGCGGCGCGAGGAAGGCCAGCGCCTCCTCTAGTTCCGCCCGGGCCAGGTTGGCGCCCAGGCAGTAGTGCGTTCCCGCGCCGAAGGTGAGCAGCCGGGCGTCGCGGGCGGCGGTGATGTCGAAATCCTCCCCGGCCTCGCCTTCCCGGTTGGCACGCTCGGCGCAGACGGCCACGATCGTGCCGGGCGGGAAGACCACGCCGCGGTGCTCGAGCCGGTCCAGGCAGATCCGCGCCGTAAACGGCGTGACCGGCTCGAAGCGCAGCACCTCCTCGACGGCCCGCGGGACCAGGACCGGGTCGGCGGCCAGCATCGCCCACTGGCCGGGATGCGCGGCAAACAGCCGGATGGCGTGGGCCAGCTGGGCGGAGGTGGTGTCGATGCCGCCGGCCAGGAGGTTCGCCACGAGCTGCACGCACTCCGCGGCGGACAGCCGGTCCCCCTGGTCGCGTGCGGCCAGCAGATCGCTGATCAGGTCGTCGCCCGGCCCGGAGCGGCGGGCCTCGAGCAGCGTGGTGACGTAATCCTGGACCTCGGTGACGGCCCGCTCGATGTCGTCGCGGTTGCCGCCCAGGGCCCGGATGTCGAACTGCCGCTGTACCCAGCCGGACCACTCCTGCAGCCGCTCGGCGTCCTGATGCGGCGCTCCCAGGACGGTGGCGATGGTCAGCGACGGGTACGGCCTGGCCACCGCGGCCACGAAATCGCCGCCGCCCGACGCGGCGACCGGGCGCCAGAGCTGGTCCAGGAAGCCGCGCATGACCGGGCGCCACTGATCCGCCTTCCGCGGCGTGAGCGCCGGACCCACCAGGGCCCGCAGCCGCCGGTGCTGCTCGCCGGCGAGGTTGAGGATGTTGGCGTCGATGTGCTCCGCGAGCGGCCCGTCGCTGATGCCGAAGAACTCCGCGATCTGGCGGCCGGGGAACGCGGTGGCCCTCGACCTGAGGAAGTACTCACCGGAGTCGCGGTCGAGCACAACGTAGGCGAGCGGCGACTTGGCTAGCCAGCCTTGCCGACGGATTTCGGCCAGCTGCTGGTGGTAGCGGTCAGCCGAGAAGTCCGGTGCGGCATAATCGAAGGCGGGCAGGTCAAGTTCGGACACAATGGTCATAACACATATGACGGTACACCGACGCATTCAGTAGTCAAGCGGCTACGTTCAGCACTTCAAATTCCGTTCTGTCCTCACGGAGTGAGTCAGCAGTCTAGATTTGCTTGCTAAGCAGTCCGTTATGCGAGGTATCAACGTGCCGAGGGGGGAACCGTGAGCCGCAGGCTTCTGCAGCTGGTTATCCCGGTGACGCCGGAACGAAGGATGTTCCGGATTCATGACCCGGCCGTGGACCCCGATGCGCCCGGCGGCCCGCTGGCGCCGGTCGGCGCGCTGATCAGCACGAACCGTGAGCAACTGTGGGTCGGCAGCCTCCAGGAGGACATCGACGTCCGGCTGGTGCTCGAGGAGTGGGACGGCGCCCCGCCGCCCTGCGGCGACGCCTGGGACGAGGAAGCCAAGGGCAGCATCTACCTGCGCGGGCAGCTGAGCATCAGCATGGGCCTGGCGGGCACCGCGGTGCACGGGCTACGACTGGCCGGCGGGGTGGGCGACTACTCGGTCCGGGTCTACGCCGGCAACCGCGACGTGGTGACCCGCCGGTACGCCGCGCTGTTCGACCATCACCGCAATCCGCTCAGCGACGAGTTCCAGCAGGAGAAGCGGACCCTGGAGGGCCTGGAACGCTATCTGGTCCAGCTGTGGCGGGAATCCTTAGCCGATCCCGACTAGGGGCTGGCCAGCGGTGACTCCGACGCGCTGGTGTGCGTCACCGGGGACGCCTGGGTCTTACCTGAGACGGTGCCTGACGCGGTGGGGTTGGACTGGCCGGTGCTGCTCACGTGCGTGGTCGGGCTGATGCTGCTGGTCGCGCTGATGCTGGCCTGCTGCCGTGTCCCGGGCAGGTGAGTACCGGTGGCCGTGATCGCGGTATTGCCCGGCATTCCGCTAGCCGGCGCGAGGTTGATCTTGGCCACGTGCGCGCGGAACGGGATCATCGCGTAGACCATGAGCGAGACCATCGCGACGAGCAGGACAGTGAACACAGAGCCGATGACGCGCGCCCGCGGCGAGCGCAGGACGGTGACCGGACCCGGGCGCCGGAACGTCGTCAGGCACGACGCCAGGCCGGGATCATCGGCCGACAGCCGCCGCTCGATTTCCGCGAGCATGCGCTGCTCGTCCATCGACAGCGCCATACCGGCACCCCCTACGCCTCGCGCCTGGTGAGTACCCTCTCACTATCTCTCAGGAGCGGGCCTTTATCCAATTGTTCCAGCTTCGTACTTGGGTTGTTTTTAAGTTCGCCAGATCCGCTACTGAGCGGTCATGACCGGATTCGCTGCGCGCATCTTACGCCCGGATCACTATAAATATTCGTGACGAACGAAGCCATGTCAAGCTTGCCCTGATCGAAAAACCGTTCTATCGTGGCGAGCATGCGCTGGGACAATCTGCGGCTGGACGACGAGCTGGCCGCCGGTGCGGATGCCGCCGGCGGCGACACCCTGTTCCCCCCGGCCCGCCGGGACGTGGCGGTGCCGCTCATCGAGCGCGGAGCGGTGGCCCGCACCTTCGACACCCCCGGCTTCCGCGGCATGACCTTCTTCGAGGTCCAGGCCAAGTCCGTGGTCAACCGCGTGCCCGAGTCGTCCCGGATGTCCTTCCGCTGGACCATCAACCCCTACCGGGGCTGCCAGCATGCCTGCACCTACTGCATGGCGGGCGATACGCCGATCCTGATGGCCGATGGCCGCACCAGGCAGCTCGCCGAGGTGCGGGCCGGCGACCAGATCTACGGCACGGTCCGGCGCGGTATCCGCCGCCGGTACGCGGTCACCACCGTGCTGGCCCACTGGTCCACGGTCAAGCCCGCCTACCGGGTCGTCTTGGAAGACGGCACCCAGTTCGTGACCAGCGGTGATCATCGGTTCCTGACCGAGCGCGGCTGGCGGCACGTGACCGGTGCCGACCGCGGCCAGGCGCGGCCGTTCCTGACCCCGCATGACGTGCTGACGGGAGTCGGCGGCTTCGCCGAGCCGCCCAAGGACGCGGCCGCCTACCGGCGCGGCTACCTGTGCGGGATGATCCGTGGCGGCGGGACCATCTGGCATGACGCCTCCCCGGCGTGCGACCCGGACGGTGACCGCGCCCACCTGTTCCGGCTGGCGCTGCCCGATCACGAGGCGGTGACGAGGACCGCCGGTTTCCTGGCCGACCTGGGCATCTGCTGCACCCCGGCCACCTTCACCCAGGAACCGGCCAGCACTCAGCGGATGACGGCCATCAGGACGGCCTGCCGTGAGGAGGTCCGGACCATCGAAGGCCTGATCGGCTGGCCGGAGCACCCGGCACCGGACTGGCGCAAAGGCTTCCTGGCTGGCGTGTTCGACGCCGCGGGCAGCTTCGGCCAGGGGATCCTGCGGACCGGCAGTCCCGATCTGGAGATCATCGGCCGGATGGTGTCCTCCCTGGGAGCGCTCGGCTTCGATTTCGTGGTGGAACGGCCGGCCCGGCCCGGCGGGCCCGTCACCATCCGGCTGCGCGGCGGGCTCAGGGCGGCGCTCCGCTTCCTGCACGCCGTCGACCCCGCGGTCAGCGGCAAACGCTCGGTGGACGGCGTGGCGCTCAAGCGCGATGCCGGGCTCCGGGTGGCGGCCATCGAGCCGCTCGGGCTGGACGTGCCCATGTACGACATCACCACGGGCACTGGCGACTTCATCGCCAACGGCGTGGTGAGCCACAACTGTTTCGCCAGGAACACGCACACCTACCTCGACCTGGACGCGGGCGCTGACTTCGACACCAAGGTGGTGGTCAAGGTGAACGCGCCCGAGCTGGTCCGCAGGAAACTGCGCTCGCCTGGCTGGGCGGGCGAGCACATCGCCATGGGCACCAACGTGGACTGCTACCAGCGAGCCGAGGGACGCTACCAGCTCATGCCGGGCATCATCGGCGCGCTGCGAGACGCCGCCAACCCGTTCTCGATCCTGACCAAGGGCACGCTGATCCTGCGCGATATCGAGCTGCTGGCCGAGGCGGCCGAGGTCACCGACGTAGGCCTGAACGTCTCGGTGGGGTTTGTCGACCAGGAGCTATGGCGATCTATCGAGCCGGGCACGCCTGCTCCGGGGCGCCGGCTCGACGCCTGCGCGGCGCTGAATGAGCGCGGGCTGGGCTGCGGGGTGCTGATGGGGCCGGTGGTGCCGTTCCTGTCCGACTCCCCCGCCCAGCTCGAGGCGGCCGTCAGCCAGATCGCAGCCGCAGGCGCGACACAGGTCACGCCCATCGTCCTGCACCTGCGCCCGGGCACCCGCGACTGGTTCTTCGGCTGGCTACGGGCCTGTCATCCCGGCCTGGTCGGCCGCTACCTCGACCTGTACGGCCGGGGCGCCTACGTCCCGAAGGCCTACCAGGCCAGGATCTCGGGCCAGGTGCGCGAGCTCGCGGTCAAGTACGGCATCGGCCGGCCCCGGCCCGGTTTCGGGCCCGGCCGCCGCCCGGCCGCCGGGCGGTCCGGGCCCGCGCCTGCTCAGCGCCCTCCGGCTGATCCGCAGACCTTGCCCGCGGCCCTGGCCCCCGCGCTACCGGAGCAGCTCACCCTGCTATGACGGGCCCCGCCGGAGGCCGGCGTTGAGCCAGCCTGGCGCAGAAAACCGCTTGGCTCCGGCACCTGGTCTCTCTTAGCCTGGCCGGGGACCAGCGGGGAGAGTCCGCCCATGCACGTGCAATCTGATCGCTCAGGGCGAAATCAGGCACTTTCCAGATATAGCTTGACAGCCGGAGACAACGCGATACATCGTATTTCCTAGGTGTTGGATCAGAACATATACAGCTAAATAGGAGGACGACGTGGCACGCGGCACCACGGGGGCGCCCCGTAACACGCCAGGTCCTGGTGTCCCCGCAGGGGACGGGGACACCAGGACGGCGCAGCACAGGAAAACCAACATCCAGCCGGATACCGGAGCCAGCACTGAGCAGGCCGGGCCGCCGGGAATACGGGGTTTCAGCCGTCTCATCAGCATCGTCTGCGGCCGGAAGTCCAAGTACCTGGTCGTCGCGTTCTGGGTGCTGGTGGTGGCGCTGACCGGCGGGCTGGCGGGCAAGCTGCAGGGCGCGGAGAAGAATGACGCGTCTTCGTACCTGCCCGGATCGGCCGAATCGACCCAGGAACTGAACGAGCAGGCCATCTTCCAGAACAAGAACTACAACCCTGCGCTCGTGGTCTACGTGCGGGACAGCGGCATCACCTCGGCCGACTGGGCCAAGGCCAAGGCGGACGCGCGCTACTTCGCCACGCTGCCGGTGGTGGGCGGGCGGGTAGCCGCGCCGATGGTGTCCAAGGACGGCAAGGCGATCGAGACCGTGATCGGCTCGGATCTCGGCTACAACAGCGACCTGAGCGGCTTCATCTCCACCGTCCAGACCGCCGCCACCAAGAACGCCGACGGGCTCAACGTCTACATCGGCGGTCCCGCCGCCAGCGCGAACGACGAGCTCAAGATCTTCAAGGGGATCGACTCCACGCTGCTGTACTCCGCGCTGGGCGTGGTCATCGTGCTGCTGCTGCTGACGTACCGAAGTCCGATCCTCTGGCTGCTGCCCATCATGTCGGCGGGCGTGGCCCTGGCCATCGCCGAGGCGGTCATCTATGAGCTCACTCAGCACGCCAATCTGACCGTCAACGGGCAGAGCGGAGGAATTCTGGTGGTGCTGGTCATTGGGGCCAGTACCGACTACGCGCTGCTGCTGATCGCCAGGTACCGGGAGGAACTGCGCAGGCACGCCGACCGGCATCAGGCCATGGCCGTGGCCCTGCGCCGGGCCGGGCCGGCCATCATCGCCAGCGGGCTGACCGTCGTGACCGGCATGCTCTGCCTGATGGCCGCCGAATCCAACGACATCGCCGGCCTGGGCCCGGTGGCCGCCATCGGGATCGGCGTCGGCCTGATCGCGATGGTCACCCTGCTGCCGGCGCTGCTCGTGGTCTTCGGCCGGTGGCTGTTCTGGCCGGTCCGCCCGGTGTACGGCTCGCCCGAGCCGACCCGCCGCGGCCTGTGGGCCAGGGTCGGGCAGCTCATCAGCCGCCGCCCGCGCCGGGTGTGGCTGGTCACCGCCCTGCTGCTCGTGGCGGGCTCGATGGGCCTGATCGGCTTCAAGTTCGGCGCGCTGACCACGGCGCAGGCATTCCGCGGCACCCAGCCGTCGGTCACCGCTCAGAATGTGCTGGCCGAGCACTTCCCGGCCGGCTCCGGTGAGCCGGTCCAGGTGATCTCCACCGCGGCCAGCGCCGACCAGGTCGCGCACACGCTGGCCGGCACGCCGGGCATCGCGTCGGTGACCCGGCCGGTGACCAGCAACGGGCTGGCCTTCCTGCAGGCCACCATGGCCATCCCGCCAGACAGCCCGGGCGCGTACACGCTGGTAGACCAGATACGGACCAAGGTTCACGTCATCCCGGGCGCGGACGCGAAGGTGGGCGGCGGCACGGCCATCAACAAGGACGTGGAGTCCGCCGCGGCCCATGACCGGGACCTGCTCATCCCGCTGATCCTCGGCGTGGTGCTCATCATCCTGGCCCTGCTGCTGCGGGCGATCGTGGCGCCGCTGGTGCTCATCGTCACCGTGGTGCTGTCCTTCGGCGCGGCGCTGGGCATCTCCGCGCTGTTCTTCAGCCACGTGTTCGGGTTCGCCGGCGCCGATGACTCGCTGCCGCTGTTCGTCTTCGTGTTCCTGGTGGCGCTGGGCATCGACTACAACATCTTCCTGATGACCCGGGTCCGCGAGGAATCCATCCGGTCCGGGACGCGCAACGGGGCGCTGACCGGCCTGGCCGCGACCGGCGGCGTAATCACGTCGGCCGGGCTGGTGCTGGCCGGGACCTTTGCCGTGCTCGGCACGCTGCCGCTGGTGGAGTTCACCGAGATCGGGTTCGCGGTCGCGCTGGGCGTCCTGCTCGACACGATCGTGGTCAGGTCGGTGCTGGTGACGTCGCTGACCTTGGATATCGGGCGGCATATGTGGTGGCCGAGCAAGCTGGCGCACCCGGAACGCGAGTCAGGGGGGAGGACCCTCCTTACCCCCCCGCAAGGCGAGGCAGTCACGGGCGGCACCTAGAATGTGGGTTCGTGGCGGGTGACCGGATGACGCGGACGGCAGCGTGGGGGTGCTGAGCCGCCGGGACGCCGGACGGCTCCTGGTCCGCAGCGTCGCTGTTCCCGACTCCGGAGACCTTCTCGCCCAGCTTGCCCGGCCAGACATCGGCGCCTGGGTCCACCGCGGCGCCGGACTGGCGGGCTGGGGCGAGGCGGCCCGGATCACGCTGCCGGCCGGGGAAGACCGGTTCACCACCGGGGAGAAGTGGCTCCGGGACCTGTTCGACGCCGCGGACGTCGACGACCAGGTCCGGGTGCGCGGCTCAGGACCCGTCGCGTTCGGCACGTTCACCTTCGACGCGTCGTCCGAAGGATCGGTGCTGATCATTCCGCGCACCGTGCTCGGCCGGGACGGCCGCGGCCGGGCCTGGCTCACCACGGTGACCGGTCCCGGCCAGCCGCCCGGCCCGGAACCGGTCGTCCCGGATCCGCTCAGCAGCGTCAGGTGGCACGACGGCAGCCTGCCCGCGCCGCAGTGGGAGCAGGCCGTGGCCGCCGCGGTAGCGGCGATCAAGGCGGGCCGCCTGCGTAAGGTGGTGCTGGCCCGGGACCTGTATGCGACCGCCGACCAGTCCATCGACCCGCGGATCCTGCTGCGCAGGCTGGCCGCCCGCTATCCCGAGTGCTACACCTTCGCCTGCGACGGCATGGTCGGCGCCACCCCTGAACTGCTCATCCAGCAGACCGGGCGCGAGGTCAGCGCGCTGGTCCTGGCCGGCACCACGCCGCGCGGCGGTGATCCCGCCGAAGACGAGGCGCTCGGCGCGGAACTGCTGGCCTCGGCCAAGAACACCGAGGAACACAGCTACGCGGTCGCCTCGATGCGCGACGCGCTGGGACCGCTGTGCGACACGCTGGACGTCGAGGCCAGGCCCGCGCTGCTGAGGCTGCCGAACCTGCAGCATCTCGGCACCCGGGTGCGCGGCACGCTCGCGCCCACCGGGACGCCCCGGTCGGCGCTGGCGCTGGCCGCGGCCGTTCATCCCACCGCCGCGGTGTGCGGCACCCCGACCGGGGCCGCCTTCGAGCTCATCCGCGAGCTCGAGCACATGGACCGGGAACGGTACGCCGGCCCGGTCGGCTGGGTCGACGCCGAGGGCAACGGCGAATGGGGCATCGCGCTGCGCTGCGCTCAGCTATCCGGCCGCTCGGCCCGGTTGTTCGCGGGCTGCGGCATCGTGGCCGGCTCGGATCCGGCCGCTGAGCTGGCCGAGGCCCAGGTCAAGTTCCGTCCCATGCGCGGCGCCCTGGAAGGCTAGTGCCGGCTCGGCTGGTCCATGGCCCTGGTGGCCGCGCCGATAAGAGAACTCTTAATCTGGTGTCGCCGCGTCAGCGACCTGGGCATACAGTCGTAGCAGACATGCACGCCCGGTGAACTGGAGGAGGCTGCCTGCGGATGGCCACGCAAGAAGAGGTCCTTACCGTGCTCCGCGAGGTCTGGAGCGCCCAGGGCCAGACGGCTGAGGACGTCGAGGAGGCCTGCGGCACCACCAAGGCATGCAAGAAGATGGCCGAGGTGGGTTTCGACGGCCTGGCCGACGAGACCGACGGCGACCTGCGCCTGGCCTGGCGGACGCAGCTGGCGCGGGAAGGCAAGCTGAACCGGGACGAGGGCAGCGTGCGCGACCTGGTCCTGCCGCCTGAGTCCCGCTAAGCGCGGCCGGACGACGGGGCAGGGGGCATTTACGCCATGGAGGTCCCGCAGTCCGTCGGCGAGCTGACGCAGACCCTGCGCCAGGGCGGTTACCTGGCCGACCGCGGGCTGGCCACCGCGCTGTTCGTGGCCCTGTCACTTGACCGCCCCGTTCTCCTCGAAGGCGAGGTCGGGGTGGGCAAGACGGAGGTGGCCAAGGTCATGGCGTCGGTCTTCGGCCGCCGGCTGATCCGGCTGCAGTGCTACGAGGGCATCGACACCAACCAGGCGCTGTACGAGTGGGACTACGCCCGGCAGATGCTGCACATCAGGGCGCTGTCCGAACACCAGGTGGCCGACGACGACGCGGTAGACAAGCTGTTCGGCCCGAAGTTCCTGCTGGAACGGCCGCTGCTGGAGGCGGTCCGGGCCGGCGACCAGGCCGTGCTGCTGATCGACGAGATCGACCGGGCCGACGACGAGTTCGAGGCCTTCCTGCTCGAGGTGCTGTCAGACTTCCAGATCAGCATCCCCGAGATCGGCACGGTCAAGGCCGAGAGCCCGCCGCTGGTGGTCCTCACCTCCAACCGCACCCGCGAGCTGCACGACGCGCTGAAGCGACGCTGCCTGTACCACTGGATCGGCTACCCGTCCGCGGAGCGCGAGGTGGAGATCGTCCTGATCCGCCAGCCCGATATCTCCGCCGGCCTGGCCCGCAAGGTGGTGTCCGCGGTGCACCGGCTGCGTGAGCTCGACCTGGCCAAGCCGCCCGGCGTGGCGGAGACCATCGACTGGGCCCGCACCCTGGACTTCCTCGGCGAGTCGGACCTCGACGCCGACAACGCGCAGGCCACCCTGGGCGCCGTGGTCAAGGACCGGGACGACCTCGAGGTCGTCCGGGACAACCTGCAGGAGATCACCTCCGGTGCCTGAGCCGTTCACCGGGCTGCTGGCGAGTTTCGCCGCCGAGCTGCGCTCGGCCGGGCTGGCCGTCGGCTCGGGGGACGTGCTGGTCTACTGCGCGGCCCTGAGCGAGCTCGATCCGGCCGACCTGAGCGACCTGTACTGGGCCGGGCGCACCACGCTGGTCAACCGCCATGACGACATCGCCCGGTACGACGAGGTGTTCCGCCGGTTCTTCCTGGGTGCTGGCGGGCCGGACGAGCAGCTGGCCCTGATGCTGCGCGCGTCGCTGCAGGCCCAGGGCGCGCTGGCCATGCCGTCTACCGAGCCGGGCGAGGCCGGCGAGCAGGACGACGCCGTGCTGGGCCTGATGGCCTCGGATGCCGACGCGCTCAAGCACAAGGCGTTCGCCGCCTGCACGCCGGACGAGCTCGCGGCCCTGCGCCGGATCATGGCCAGGATCCGGCTGACTCCGCCGCGCCGCCGGACCAGGCGCAGCATGCCCGCCCGGTCCGGGTCCCGTCCCGACCCACGGCGGACCGTCAGGGAGTCCATGCGCATGCACGGCGAGCCCGCCCGGCTGTACTGGCGGCGGCGGAAGGTGCGGCTGCGGCCGCTGATCCTCATCCTGGACATCTCAGGTTCGATGGCCGACTACTCACGTAGCCTGCTGCAGTTCGCGCATTCGGCGGCCCGGTCCGCCGGGCGGGTGGAGGTGTTCTGCTTCGGGACCCGGCTGACCCGGGTGACCGGGGCGATGGAGTGCCGCCGCCCGGACGAGGCCCTCGAGCGAGCCGCGCGGGCCGCGTTCGACTGGGACGGCGGAACCAGGATCGGCGACAGCCTGGACGCCTTCGTCCGGGACTGGGCCCGCCGCGGGCTGTGCCGAGGCGGCATCGTGGTGATCTGCTCCGACGGCCTGGACCGCGGGGACCCCGCCGTCCTGGCCGCCGCGATGGAACGGCTGGCCCGGCTCAGCCACCGGCTGGTCTGGCTGAACCCGCACAAGGGCGACGACCCCGGCTTCCGGCCCAGCACGCTCGGCATGATGATCGCCGCACCGCACATCGACCTGCTCCTGTCCGGCCACGATCTAGCCAGCCTGGAGAAACTCGCTACGCTGCTGCCAACCCTTAACTAAGAACATCCGGCGGGAGCGCGCGGTGAGGTGGAGCGTCGGGATCGAGGCCGAGGGCGACGGCGTGCTGACCCGCGAGGAGATCGTGGAGCTGGCCGACGCGGTGGCCGCCAGCGGCGGGATCGCCACCGGGATCGGCACCAGCCGGTACGGCGCGCAGCTGATCGTCGAGGCGGACAGCCATGAGGAGGCGATCACCAGGGCGACCTCGGAGTTCGCCCGGGCCGCCGCGAAGGCGGGCCTGCCGGCCGCCCCGGTGGTGCGGACCGAGGCGGTCAGCGAGGCCGAGGACGGCCTCGGGTGATCAGGCTCGGGTCGCTGGCCGGGTACCCGTTCGAGGGGCCCAGGGTGCTGGCCGGCTGGACGCCGCCCGCGGCCGCGGCCGTGTACGTGATCGTGTACAAGCCCGACCCGCAGACCAAGCCGGACCGGTACGCGGTTATCTACGTAGGCCACTCCGACGACCTGACCGCGGAGCGGTTCCCGTTCCAGCACCCCCGCGCGCACTGCTGGATCAAGCGGGCGGGATCGAAATTCAAGGTCTACATCTGCACCTACGAGGTGCCCGGCGGCGGCCGGGGCCACCGGGAGCAGATCGCCAGGGACCTGACCGCGATCTACCAGCCGCGCTGCAACGACCAGCAGTACGAGCAGGCCTGGAAGGACCAGTGGATCGGCGAGACCACGTCCTCCTCCCCCAGCCTGGCCAAAGACCCGGAGCGCCCGGCGGGCGCCCCGGGCTGACCTTTTACGATCCCGGCCGGAACCCCACGGCGTCGAGCAGGCGCGAGCGGCGCGTCCCTGACGCCGGGCGGGCCGGCTCGGGCACGGCGGGCCGTTCCGGCATCGGGGTCACTCCGGTCACGATGCCCTCGGCCATGTCGTAGAGCAGCGGCAGCGCGCCGGCGACCACTCCGCCGGTCTGGTTGATGTGCTCGACGCCCGGCCTGATGAGCTTGGCATGGCCGACGATGGTCTGCACGATGTCAGAGCACTCCTCCAGGTTCCCGGCGATCCTGGTCAGCAGGGTGCCCACCCAGAACAGGTAGAACGCCAGGCCCGCGGTCAGCAGCAGGACATCGATGACCGTCCAGACGACCAGTCCCGTCATGATTTCACCTTTCCGAGCACGCGGCCGAGGAACAGGTGGTGCTGCAGGCCTTCGGCGAGGACCGCCTCCACGCCGCCGGCGACCTGCGGGATGAGGACCGTGTCCGCGGTGTTGGCCGCCGCGGCCTTCAGGGTGTCCCGCACCTGGACGACCCGGCGGTCGATGACCTTCACCAGGTAGATAAGCAGGCTCAGCAGCGCGGCGACCGCGGCCACCACGACCAGGCCGAGGATGTTCGCGATCGTCCACAGGTTGTGCTCTGCCGAGGACATGGCCAGGGTATGCATCGCTATCCTCCCAGCCTGGCGCGCCCGCGCTGCAGGCCGCCGATGATGATCGTGGCGTGCTCGATGGTCGTACGCAGCGCGCCGAGCGGCGCGGTGTTGTGCACTGCATCGGTCAGCGCGTCGTTGATCTTCGGTGCCTCGTTGCCGATCGACCGGGCCAGCAGCAGGATCGGCACCACGAGCACGACCACGACCAGCACGATGACGATGCCGATCGTGTAGCCCACCACCCAGCCGGTGGTGCTGGTGCCGGCGGCCAGGACATGTGGTTGCATGGCCAGTTCCTCCTAGACCGTTTCGCAGAAGTCGCGGACCGGCTTCAGGCTCGCGTTGACGGCGGTCAGCCGCTCCGGCACGGTGCTGGTGAGCTGCGCGACGGCCTGGACACCCCCGGTGGTCGTCACCAGCGTCTTACGGATCGCCCTGAGGTGGCCGATCACCCGCAACAGGCCTACCGCGGTGATCGCGATGATCAGCGCGGCGACGATCAGTGTGAACCATGCGGCTGCTGGCATGGCCGATCTCCTTTCTGTTGCGTGCCCGCGATCAGCCGAGCAGCTTGGCGACGGAGCCGGCGTAGCGGACCGCGCCGACGGATACTTCCTTAACGGTCTCGTCCGTGGTGGCCAGGGCGTCTGGCAGGCCGTCGAGCTGGCCGATCAGGGCCACCCCGCCGGCCAGGATGTTGTCGGCCGCCCCCCGGATCCGCTCCAGCGCGGCCAGGACGCGGTTGAGCAGGTAGATAACCACGGGCAGGACCGCGACTAGCAAGATCACGTTGCCGATCCACCACAAGACCATGGGTGTTCTCCTCAGCTGGCAGGCTGGTAGGGGAGGAAGAAGCGGCGGAAGACCCGGCTCAGGGCCATCAGCGCGGCCCGCATGCCCAGGGTGAAGCCCTTCGCCGGGGCCGCCGTGGCGGCGGAGATCTGCTCGGCCGGCTCCCCACCCGCCTCCCCAGCCCCCTTCTCTATCCGTTCGATCCTGTTCTGCATGTTCACGGCGAAGTCGCGCATCAGCACGGCCGAGACGTCGGCGATCATGCCGCGGCCGTACTGTGCCGCCGCCCCCGATAGCTGCAGGTCCTGGCTGACGCCGACCTTGGTGCCGCGCCCCGCGCGGACCAGCGTGGCCGTCACCACCATGCTGGCCTGGCCGCGGCCCTTCTCGTCGGCGCCGCTGGCGTGGACGACCACGCGCTTGGCCGCCTGGTCCCGCTCGGTGATGTCGGCGGTGCCGGCGAACTGCAGCTTGACCGGGCCCATCCGGACGGCGACCTTGCCCTGGTACTTCTCGTCGCCGAGATCCTCGGTCAGCTCCGCGCCCGGCAGGCACGCCGCGACCTGGGGGATGTTGTCGAAGAACTGCCAGACCTTCTCGACCGGCTCAGCGACCTCGAACTCGTTCTTGATCAGCATCGGGTCTCTCGCTTCCCGTAAGCCTCAGGGTCCTTCTCGAACGCCCGGCGGCAGCCTGCGCAGCAGAAGTAGTAGTCGGTGCCGTCATACCGGACCGGCTGGCCTGACGCGGTGGCCACGGTGATCCCGCACACCGGGTCGGTGGCGTGCGCGGCCGCGGCAGGCGCCGGCGCCGCCTTGGACTGCACCAGCGCGCCCGAGGCCCGCAGCTGGACCAGTTCGGCCAGGATGGCGACCGCGATCTCCTGGTGGGTGGTCTTGCCCAGGTCCAGGCCGGCGGGCACCCGGACCCGGTCCAGTTCCTCCTGCGGCACGCCCAGGTCGGCCAGGTAGCCGAGGACCGTCGCCCCGCGGCGGCGCGACCCGACCAGGCCCAGGTAGGCAGGACGGGCGGCGACGGCCCGGGCCAGCACGTCCTCGTCGTCGTGGCCCTGGGTGGCCACCACGATCATGGACCGCTCGTCCGCGCTGTCCGTCGCGAAGTCCGGGCCCCGGACCAGGTCGGCCCGCCAGCCCAGCGCCCCGGCCAGGCTGACCAGCGTGCGGGCCATAGGTGACACGCCGATGATCACCAGGTGCGGGACGGGCAGGACGGGCTCGATGTAGATCTCCAGCGCTCCCTCGCTCTGGCAGGAGATCGAGATGACGGTCATGCCGTCCGGGACCGCCCCGCCGAACTGGTCCGGGGTGCCGAGCAGCAGCAGCCGCGCGGTGCCCTCCGCGATCACCCGCTGAGCCTCGCGGACCACCACCGGCTCGGCGCAGGCGCCGCCGATCCAGCCGCGCAGCTCGCCGTCGGCGGTGATGATCGCCCGCGCGCCCGGCTGGCTCGACGACGGAGGCTGGCGCCAGACCACGGTGGCCAGCGCGAAAGCCTGCCCGCCCCGGGTCAGCTCGTCCATCTCGGCCAGGACGTCCATGCCCTCCATGACGGCCCTCACTCGTCCGACCGCACCGGCGGGGCCCCGGAGACGTCGCGGCGGTAGGTGATCGCCTCCCACACCCGGTCCGGAAGCAGCGGCATGTCGATGTTCCGGACCCCGGTGCCGGACAGCGCGTCGATGACCGCGTTGACGAAGGCCGCCGGGCCGCCTACCGCGGCGCACTCGCCGATGCCCTTGGCGCCGATCGGGTGGTGCGGGCACGGGGTGACGACCTCGCTGTGCAGCTCGAAGCCCGGCGTCTCCCAGGCGGTGGGCAGCAGGTAGTCCATGTAGTTCGAGCCGACGCAGTTGCCTTCGGCGTCGAACGTGATGAACTGCATGCTCGCCATGGCGTAGGCCTCGGTCAGGCCGCCCATGATCTGTCCCTCGACGATCATCGGGTTGATCCGCACCCCGCAGTCGTCGACCGCGACTATCTTCAGCACATCCCAGACGCCCGTTTCCGGGTCCACCTCGACGGTGGCGATGTACACCGCGAACGGCCAGGTCAGGTTCGGCGGGTCGTAGTACGCGGTGTTCTCCAGGCCGGGCTCCATGCCGTCCGGCATGTTGCTGTACGCGGCCATGGCGCATTCCTGGATGGTCACGCCGCGGTCTGGGGCGCTGCGGACGTAGAACCGGCCGAGCTCCCACTCCACGTCCTCCTCGGACACCTCGAGCAGGTGCGCCGCCAGCTTGCGGGCCTTGGCCCGGATCTTGCGGGATACCATCGCCACCGCTGCCCCCGCGACCGGGGTGCTGCGGGAGGCGTAGGTGCCCATGCCGAACGGCGCGGTGTCGGTGTCGCCCTCCTCGACCACAATGTCCTGGGCCGGGATGCCGAGCTCGTGGGCCACGATCTGGGCCCAGGTAGTCTCGTGTCCCTGTCCCTGGGTCTTGGCGCCGGTGCGGACGATAGCCTTACCGGTCATGTGCACCTTGAGCTCGGCGGAGTCGAACATCTTGATGCCGAGGATGTCGTACTCGCGGCTGTTGCCCGCGCCGAGCGGCTCGGTCATGGTGGAGATGCCCAGGCCGAGCAGCCTGCCGCGCGCCCTGGCCTCCGCCTGCCGGCGGCGGAAGTCCTCGTAGCCGACCGCCTTCAGCCCGACGTCCAGGCACTTCGCGTACTGGCCGGAGTCGGTGAGGAAGCCGAACGGAGTCCGGTGCGGGAAATCGTCGTCCCTGACGAAGTTCATCCGCCGGAACTCGCCCTGGTCCATGCCCAGGTCGTCGGCGGCCGCCTGCATCATGCGTTCCTGGAAGAACATGGCCTCGGTGACCCGGAACGAGCAGCGGTAGGCCACGCCGCCCGGAGCCTTGTTGGTGTAGGTGCCGCGGTCGGTCAGGTGCGCGACCGGGATGTCGTAGGCCGCGAACGCGGAGTGCAGCAGCCCGATCTTGAACTTGCTCGGCTGGGCGTCGGAGAAGAAAGCTCCGTGGTCGGAAGCGCAGTGCATCCGCACGGCCAGGATCTTGCCGTCCCGGCGCAGGGCCATCTCGCCGTCGAGGTAGATGTCGCGGGCGAAGCCGGTGGAGATGAGGTTGCCCGACTTGTCCTCGATCCACTTCACCGGCCGCTCGAGCAGGATCGAAGCCAGGATCGAGCAGACATAGCCCGGGTACACCGGGACCTTGTTGCCGAAGCCGCCGCCGATGTCCGGGGAGATGATCCTGATCATATGCTCGGGCAGCTCGGCGACCAGCGCGACCGCGGCCCGGATGATGTGCGGCGCCTGTGTGGTCATGTACACGGTGAGCTTGGAGGTGGCCCGGTTGAAGTCCGCGATCGAGCCGCAGCACTCGATCGGCGAGGGGTGCGAGCGCGGGTAGTGCAGCTTCAGCCTGGAGATCACGTCGGCCTGCTCGAAGGCCCGGTCGGTACCCGCCGCGTCGCCGACTTCCCAGTCGAAGACCACGTTGTCCTGCTGGTTCTCCTTGTCGTCCCGGATCACCGGCGCGCCCTCGGCGACGGCCTGCTCGGGGTTGACGATCACCGGCAGCGGCTCGTACTCGACCTCGATGGCCTCGCACGCATCCTTGGCGATGTACGGGTCATCAGCGATGACACAGGCCACCTCCTGGCCCTGGAACCGCACCTTGTCGGTGGCCAGCACCGCCTGGGTGTCGTACGACAGCGTCGGCATCCAGGCCAGGTTCCTGGTCGCCATCATCTCGCCGGTGAGCACCAGGTGCACGCCGGGAATGTCCCACGCTTTGGTCGCGTCGATCGAGACGATCCGCGCGTGCGCCAGCGGGCTGCGCAGGATCTCCATGTGCAGCATGCCGGGCAGCGTGATGTCGTCGGTGTAGTTGCCCTTGCCCCGGATGAAGCGGCTGTCCTCGACGCGCTTGCGGCTCGCGCCCAGCCCGCCGATCTTGATCTCGTCTAGTGCCTGTGACACGTCGCCTCCCCTAGCTGCCGGACTCTGCGCGGAGCTTGGCCGCCGCCCACAGCACCGATTTGACGATGTTCTGGTAGCCGGTGCAGCGGCACAGGTTGCCCGACAGCGCCCACCGCACGTCCTCCTCGGTGGGATCGGGATTGGCGTCGAGCAGGGCCTTGGCGGCCATCATCATGCCCGGCGTGCAGAACCCGCACTGCAGCCCGTGCTCTTCGGAGAACCCCTCCTGCAGCGGGTGCAGCTCGCTGGCCGTGGCCAGGCCCTCGACCGTGCTGATCTCGCGGCCGTCGACCTGAACGGCCAGCATGGTGCAGGACTTCACCGGGCGGCCGTCGACCTGCACCGTGCACGCGCCGCAGTTGGTGGTGTCGCAGCCCATGTGCGTCCCGGTCAGCCCGAGGCCGCGGCGGATCAGGTGAGCCAGCAGCAGCCGCGGCTCCACCTCGGCGATCATCTTCTGGCCGTTGATGGTGAACTTGATCCGCCGGACCGGGATATCGCTGGCCGGCTGGCCCTCATGGTCTTCGTAGACGATCGTCATGGTCAGGCTGCCCTTTCCGCCGTCGCCTCGTCACGGCTCAGCAGCCGCACGACGAACGTGCGCACCATGTGCCGCTTGTACTCGGCGCTGCCGCGATGGTCGGTCCTCGGCCGCGCGGCCTCGGCCGCCAGGTCGGCGGCCTGGCCGATCCGGTCAGCGGTCAGCGGCCCGCCGGTCAGCGCGTCGGCGGCCGCGGTGGCGGCGATGGTGGATCCGCCCACCCCGGTCAGGCCGATGCCCGCCCTGGTCACGGTCTCGCCGTTCATCTCGAGCGCCACCGCGACCCCCACGGTGGCGAAGTCGCCGACCCGGCGTTCCAGCTTGAGGTAGCCGCCGGCCCGGGTGCCCCGGGCGGCCGGTATCACCGCCTCGACTGCGATCTCGTCCAGGTCCAGGACGTTCTGGAACGGGCCGGTGACGAAGTCGGCCATCGGGATGGCACGCATGCCGCGCGGGCTCCGGGCCATCACCGAGCCGCCGAGGGCCAGTACCACTGAGGCCCAGTCACCCTGCGGGTCGGCGTGGCACAGCGAGCCGACCAGCGTGCCCCGGTTGCGGACGATGGGGTCGGCGATCAGCGGCGCCGCCGAGGCCATGGTCGGCTGGGCGGTCTTGAGCAGGTCCGAGTGCTCGAGGTCGGCGTGCCGGCACAGCGCTCCGATGCGCAGGGTGCCGTCCGGGTCCGTCCTGTGGTAGTCCAGGCCGGGCACGTTGTTGATGTCGACGACCAGCTCCGGCGCGGCGAAGCGCAGCTTCATGAGCGGAACCAGGCTCTGGCCGCCCGCCAGGACCTTGGCGTCGTCCCCGCCGTCGTGCAGCATGCCGATCGCCTCCGCGAGCGAACGCGGTGCCTCGTACCGGAACCGCGACGGATACATGGAGCCTCCTGGGGTGGCAGGGAATTCGGCTGAGCCTAGGGCTTCGATTCCGGGTCCGGCACGGCCACCGGGAGCGAGTCCTCCTCTGGGTCGGGCCGGGGCTGCTGGTGCGGCGGCCACGGCCCCGCCACCGGCTGGCCGGCGACCTTGAGATAGTCGATCAGCTCGGGCCAGGCCCAGACGGTCGGGCTCTTGCCGGTCTTGGGCGCGTGCTCGATCAGCTCATACAGCCGGGGGTTACCGCGGCTGTGCCCGTCGGATTCAATTCGCATACCGTATGCTCCCGGCGCTGGACAGCACTGACTTGCTGCGGTCAGTAATGACCGTCAACATCATCCGCTGACCCGCACCGGCCCGCAATACGCGAATAAGCTGTTGCTTAAGGGCTCAGGAACCGGGCATCTGTGCAGCTCCTAGCTCCAAATCGTGACATAAACCGGAGGCCGGAAGCGCGACGGCGGGACCCCGCCGGCCGGGGCGCGCATCAGGTGCATGGCCTCCGGCGTGCCCAGGTAGCGGCGGAAGGAACTGGCCGACGGGCTCTGGTGCTGCCGTTCCAGCAGGCTCACGTGCCAGCAGGCGTCTATCCGGCAGCCGGGCAGGTCCACCCGGGACAGCTCGCCCCGGCGCAGCTGATGGGCGACCAGGTGCTCGACCGCGGGCGCGACGCCCGTCCCGTCGGCCGCGGCCGCCCAGGCCGCGGTCTGGTTGGGGAACACCCTGATCTGCTCCTCGGGAATGCCCAGGCCGGACAGCAGCTGGCCGGTCTCGCTGTCCGGATCGGTGCCCGAGGGGTCGGTGTACCACAGCCACTGGCGGGGGCTGCCCCGCAGCCGAGGCTGGCCGGCCGTCACGACCACCAGCCGGTACCTGAAGATGGGCTCGGTGACCAGGGGCAGCGCCACGTCCTCAGGCATGGTCTTGCTCAGGTCGCAGCCGATGGCGACGTCCGCCAGCCGGTTGGCGATCAGGACGTTCATCTCCTTGGTCACCGCGACGCCGGCCGAGATCTCCACGGCGCCGCCGAACCGCTTGGTGAACGCCTCGGTGAGCGGGCTGATCACGAACTCGGCCACGGTGGACGACGTCACCAGCCGCAGCTGCTCGGGCGCGCCCTGCGCCGCGCGGACCGCGGCGTGCGCCTCGGCGCCGAGCACGACGATCTGGGCGGCCGTGACGAGCAGCCTGGAGCCCCCGGCGGTCAGCTTCATGCCGACCGGCCCGCGGGTGACCAGCTGGTCGCCGAGGTGCAGCCGGAGGGCCGATAGGGCCTGGGAGACGGCCGATTCGCTGACGCCGAGCGCGTTGGCGGCGGCGGTCACCGAGCCGAGCCGGGCCACCAGGACGAACGCGTTCAGCTGGGTGAGCGTCATGGCACTGCCAATTATCACGCACCTGCCGGGCGCTGACCGCCAGCGCGGTGCGCTCCTATGCTTCGTCCATGACCGCTGTCCGCTATGGCCCGGCCGCGTGGGCCTACAGCGCGGACCGGACGGCCGCGGCCGCCGCCTTGTGCAGCTGCTGGCGCAGCTCGGCGCCCGCCGCCCGGCTGGTCTGGGCCTCGACGACCCGCAGGCCGCTGCCCGCCAGGGCCTTGCCCAGGTCCTCGGGCTGCTCGAGGCGCTGGTAGGGCAGGCCGAACGCGGCGGCCAGCTGGTGCAGGCCGGCCCCGTGCGGGGTGCCGAACAGCCGCTCGAACGCACCGGGGAAGGCGGCCTGCTCCAGGGTGGAGAAGATCCCGCCGCCGTCGTTGTTGACCACGATCAGGCACAGGTCGGGACGCGGTTCATCGGGGCCGAGGGCCAGGCCGGGCGCGTCGTGCAGGAAGGCCAGGTCGCCGAGCAGCGCGAAGGCCGGGGCGCCGTGGGCCAGCGCGGCGCCGATGGCCGCCGACGTGGTGCCGTCGATGCCGCTGGCGCCGCGGCTGGCCAGGACGCGGATGTCGGCCCGGCCTACGGCATGACAATCAATATCCCGAACGGGCAGGCTGCTTGCGGTCCACAGCAGTGCTTGTTCCGGCAGCCCGAGGACCAGGTCCCGGGCCAGCCGCGGCTCGGTCAGCCGGTCGTCACCGTCGAGGATGGCGTCCACCGCGCGGCGCGCCGCGCCGTCGGCCCGGCGCCAGACGTCCAGCCACGGTGTCGCCAACCACGGCGTCGCCAACCACGGTGTCGCCAACCACGGCGTCGTCCCGGCCGGCGCCCCGTTCAGCCGGATGGCCGCCGCCACGTCGGTGGCGGACCGCTGGGGGTCGGCCCAGCGTCCGGGCCCCTGCCCGATGACCACATGCCGGGCCGCCGACCGGGCCAGGAGGGCCGACTGGGG
The DNA here is from genome assembly GCA_963767565.1 of uncultured Actinomycetes bacterium. Classification (GTDB taxonomy): domain Bacteria; phylum Actinomycetota; class Actinomycetes; order Streptosporangiales; family Streptosporangiaceae; genus Palsa-504. The sequence goes on from CAVYEG010000006.1 coordinate 705,252, forward strand.
GCGGGAAAGACCCGGCCGCCCGGCCGACACCAGTACTTCGGGCCGGTGCGCGACCGTGAATTCCTGCGTGGCCAGCAGGTACTGGTAGGCGGTCAGCGCATTCGGGCCGTGCCGGGCGCCGGACGACGGCTCGGCCAGCACCGGCCAGCCGGCCTGGCCGGCCAGCTCGACCAGTGGCGCCGCGTCGTAGTCACCGTCTCCGCAGACCACCACGCCGCGTTCGGTCCACGGCAGCTCGAGCCGGCCGGGCCCGGCGCCGGGCGGCTCGAAGCGCGTCCACGGTTTCCCGTCCGGCCGCCCGTCCAGGGAATCCGGCCAGTCCTGATCCCCGGCCGGGGATACGGGCCCCACCGGGTCCGGGGTGAGCGGGTCACGGAAGGCCAGGTTGAGGTGGACCGGGCCGGCGAAGCCGCCCGCGCTGCCTGCGGCGTGAGCCCACGCCTGGCAGGCCAGCGAGCGCCAGTACGCGGCCGCCCCTGGCCGCCGTTCCGGCACGCCGGCCTCGCAGAACCAGCGCACCGCGCTGCCGTACAGCTTGACCTGGTCGATCGCCTGGTTGGCGCCGGTGCTCCGCAGCTCGCCGGGCCGGTCGGCGGTGAGCACCAGCAGCGGCACTCCGGACTCGTCGGCCTCGATCACCGCCGGATGGAAGTTGGCCGCGGCCGTGCCCGAGGTGCACAGCACGGCCACCGGGCGGCGGCTGGCCTTGGCCAGGCCGAGGGCGGCGAACGACGCCGAGCGCTCGTCGATCCGGACGTGCAGCCGGATCCGGCGCCGCTCGCCCGCGCCGAAGAACGCCATGGCCAGCGGCGTACTGCGCGACCCAGGGGCCAGCACTACCTCGCGCAGGCCGCAGCGGATCAGCTCGTCGGCGAAGGTCTCGCCGAACGCGGTGGCCGGGTTCACGTGCGCTCCGGCACGGCCGGGACCAGGTCCGGCAGGAACCGGGCGGCGGCCGCGGCCCGGTCCCGCCACGGGCCCGGATCGGCCTCGAACCGGGCCAGCCGCGCCGCGTCGACGGCGGGACGGCGGACCGGCAGCTCTCCTGCCTCAGCCACTAGCGGGTCGGCGGTGACGTCCCCGGCCAGCAGCGACATGGTGGCCAGGCCGCAGGCGTAGGGCAGTTCGGGCAGCGCGGCGGCCAGCGCCACCCCGGCGGCCAGGCCGACGGAGGTGTCGATCGCGCTGGACACCACGACGGGCAGCCCGCAGGCCTCGGCCACCCGCAGCGCGGGCCGGACGCCGCCGAGCGGCTGGACCTTGAGCACCACGATGTCGGCCGCCGCCGCGGCCCGGACCCGCAGCGGGTCTTCGGCCCGCCGGATGGACTCATCGGCGGCAATCGGGATCTCGACGGCGCGGCGCACCTCGGCCAGCTCATCAAGCGTGGCGCACGGCTGCTCGGCGTACTCCAGTCCGAACGCCGCCAGCCGCCGCAGCATGCGCGCCGCCTGCGCGGGCTCCCAGCCGCCGTTGGCGTCGACCCTGATCTTGCCGGCCGGCCCGAGCGCCTCGCGGACCGCCTCGACCCGCTCGATATCCTCAGCCTCGGCCTGGCCGCGCTCGGCCACCTTGACCTTCGCCGTCCGGCAGCCCGACCCGGCGACGATCCGCATGGCCTGCTCGGGGCCCACCGCCGGGACGGTCACGTTGACCGGGATCCGGTCCCTGACCGGCGACGGCCACACCCCGCCCGCGGACTCAAGGGCGCTGGCCAGCCAGCGGGCGCACTCCCGCGGCCCGTACTCGGCGAACGGCGAGAACTCCCCCCACCCGGCCGGTCCCTCGATCAGCGCTCCCTCCCGCACGGTCACGCCGCGGAACTTGACCGGCATCGGGATGGCGAACGCCCGCAGCCCGGCCCAGCCGGTCATGGGCGCCTGGGGAACTGGGAGAAGTCGGGCTGGCGCTTCTGCTGGTAGGCGTTGCGGCCCTCCTGCGCCTCCTCGCTCATGTAGTAGAGCATGGTGGCGTCGCCGGCGAACTGCTGCATGCCGGCCGCGCCGTCGGTGAACGCGTTGAGCGAGCCCTTCAGCATGCGCAGCGCCAGCGGCGACTTGGCCAGCATCTCGCGGGCCCAGGCCACCGTCTCCTCCTCCAGCGCGGCCAGCGGGACGACCTCGTTGACCAGGCCCATGTCCAGCGCCTGCTGGGCGTCGTACTGGCGGCACAGGTACCAGATCTCGCGGGCCTTCTTCAGGCCGACGGTGGCGGCGAGCAGCCACGAACCGTAGCCGCCGTCGAACGAGCCGACCTTAGGCCCGGTCTGGCCGAAGACGGCGTTATCTGCGGCGATGGTCAGGTCGCAGCACACGTGCAGCACGTGCCCGCCGCCGATGGCGTACCCGGCCACCATGGCGATGACCGGCTTGGGCGTGCGCCGGATCTGGACCTGCAGGTCGAGCACGTTGAGCCGGCCCACGCCCTGCTCGTCGAGGTAGCCGTCGTCGCCGCGGATCTTCTGGTCGCCGCCGGAGCAGAACGCCTGATCGCCCGCGCCGGTGAGAATGATCACACCGATGCCGGGGTCGTCGCGCGCCACGTTGAACGCGTGCGACAGCTCGAAGAGGGTCGTCGGCCGGAACGCGTTGCGCACCTCGGGCCGGTTAATGGTGATCTTCGCGATGCCCTCGGCCGTGTCGTAAAGGATGTCGGAGTAGTCCTTCCCTGGTTCCGGGCCGGACCGCTGCCAGTCGATCACTCGTAACCTCCTCATTCCGGGTTCTAACCTTAACGATCGTGACCAAGCGTCCTCTCCATGCGGTCCTGGTCGACCGGCCCGGGGCCCGGCTGCTCGAATTGCTGGCCGCGGCGCTGGACGGCCGCGGGCCGGCCATCCTGCCGCTGGACGCCGGGCTGCCGGCGGCCCGGCTGGCGGAACTGCTCGGTGCGCTGGCCCCGGACACGGTGCAGGATCCGGACGGAGTAACCACGGCCCGTTCGGCCCGCCAGCAGGCAGTCGCCGAAGGTACGGCGGTCGTCATCGGCACCTCGGGATCCACCGGCCCGCCGAAGGGGGTCGAGCTGAGCGCGGCGGCGCTGCTGCACTCGGCGCGGGCCTCGCTGGCCCGGATCGGTGCCCGGCCCGGCGAGCGGTGGCTGTGCTGCCTGCCCGTCACCCACGTGGCCGGGATCCAGGTGCTGGTGCGCTCGCTGGTCGGCGGCACCGAGCCGGTATTGGCCGACCGGGCCGACCCGGAGACGGTCGCGGCCTCGGGCTGCGCGCACGTCTCGCTGGTGCCCACCCAGCTGCGGCGCCTGCTGGCCAGCGGAAGTCGACAGAGCGACATAACGACAAATGGCGGGACATCGGCGCTGAGCGGTTTCTCCTCGGTGCTGCTCGGCGGGGGCGCCGCGCCCGGCGGCCTGCTCGAGGCGGCGCGGGCCGCCCGGGTGCCGGTGGTGACGACTTACGGCATGACCGAGACCTGCGGCGGCTGCGTGTACGACGGCGTCCCGCTGGACGGGGTGCGGGTTGAGATCGGCGGCGAAGACGGCCGCATCCGGATCGGCGGCCCGGTGCTGTTTTCCGCGTACCGGGGCGGCCAGGAACAGGCAGCGGCGCCCGACGGCTGGTTCGTCACTGGTGACCTGGGGCGCCTGGACGCTGCGGGGCGGCTGGTGGTCCGGGGGCGCGCGGACGATGTCATCAACACCGGCGGGCACAAGGTGGTCCCGGGTGAGGTCGCGGAGGCACTGGCAGACTGCCCGGGCGTACGCGAGGTGGCGGTCGTGGGTCAGCCCGATCCCGAATGGGGCGAACGGGTCATTGCGGTCGTGGTACCGTCCGATCGAGCCGATCCGCCGACGCTCGAATTGCTCCGACTTCATGTGCGCGAGCGCCTGCCGCGTTACGCTGCTCCGAGCAGGGTCGTGATGGTCGGTGCCGTTCCCATGCTTCCCAGCGGGAAGCATGACCTCGTCCTGCTCAAGCGAGAACTGCTTCGACGGGAACAATCTGCGGCAGAGAACGTTAGTAATTAGTGCCCGGACAATGTGCCCCTGCTGAGGACTACGCGGGGAGACGAGGGGTACTTGGTGGAAGCCCTGAACGTGGCAGCACTGAACGACGTGTTGATTGCGTGCGTATTTAGGAGGAGGGAGGTGTCTCATGCCGCAGATCGCCATGGCGACCTCAACGGTCGCTGAACCGGATGAAGAGGCGAGCACGACCCGAGTGGATGACCTGATCCAGCGGGGACGTAGCCAGGGTCACCTGTCTCTTGCAGAGCTGAGGAACGCCTTTGACCAGGCGGGCCTGACGCCTGCCGAGGGCCGGTCTATCCTGCGCGAGCTGACCGACTCCGGCGTGCGGCTGGCCAACGAGCTGGCCGAGCCGGCCAAGGGCAGCGCGGTGCGCTCGGCGACGGCTTCGACGGCCGCTCCGGCGCGCGCCGCTAAGGCCGGCGAGGCTGAGGCCGGCAGCGGCGACGACGCCGAAGCCGACCTGGCTGACGCCGATGTGGTGAGCCTGGAGGCGGAGGCCGCGGCGCTGTCCGAGGTCGACCTCGACGACCAGACGCCCGCCATGGGTGACTCGGTGCATACCTACCTGAAGTCCATCGGCCGCACCAGCCTGCTCACCGCCGAGCAGGAGGTGGACCTGGCCAAGCGGATCGAGGCCGGCCTGTTCGCCGAGCACAAGCTGGAGAGCGCGACCGGGCTGGACGAGAACTTCCGGCGCGAGCTCGAGGTCATCGCCGAGGACGGCCGGCGGGCCAAGGCGCACATGCTCGAGGCGAACCTGCGCCTGGTCGTGTCGGTGGCCAAGAAGTACAGCGACCGGGGGCTGTCGCTGCTTGACGTGGTGCAGGAGGGCAACCTCGGCCTGATCCGGGCCGTGGAGAAGTTCGACTACACCAAGGGCTACAAGTTCTCCACCTACGCCATGTGGTGGATCAGGCAGGCTATCCAGCGCGGTTTCGCCGACTCGGCGCGGACCATCCGGCTGCCGGTGCACGTGCTCGAGATGCTCAGCAAGCTGAGCCGGGTCGAGCGCGACATGCACCAGCGACTGGGCCGCGAGCCGACCCCCGAGGAGCTCGCCGTCGAGCTGGACCGGACGCCGGACCAGATCGAGGAGCTGCTGCGCACCAGCCGGCAGCCGATCAGCCTGGACTCCACCATCGGCGAGGACGGCGAGACGAGCATCGGCGACCTGATCGAGGATGTCGACGCGCCCGAGGCCTCCGAGCTGGTCGACCGTCAGCTGATGGCTGAGCAGCTGCGTTCGGCGCTGGACGCGCTGACGCCCCGCGAGGCGACGATCATGGCCATGCGGTTCGGGCTGTATGACGGCAACCCGCACACGCTGGACGAGATCGGCCGCGCGCTCGGCCTGACCCGCGAGCGGATCAGGCAGCTGGAGAAGCAGTCGCTGTCCAAGCTGCGCCACCCCAGCCGCGCGCAGCCGCTGCTCGACTTCGCCAGCTAGCTGTCCCTGCTACTTGCCTCCCGGCCATGTGCCGGGCCCGACCTCCCGCCGGGCCCGGCACTCGGCTGTTACGGGTTAGGCTGGCCCGCCCGGCCTGCCGCGGGCACCTGGTACAGGTCGACGCCGCCGGGGGAGACCTCGTAGCTCACCTGGCCGCGGGCCCTCAGCACCTCCAGGTGCGCCGCCGTCTCATTGACCGCCTGGATCTGGCTGAAGGTGTCGAGGTCGCCGAACGGGCGCTGCCTCCTGGTCCACTTGATAGCCTTCGCGGCCTCGTACGGGGTGGCGTGACCGGCCTGCACGGCAGCCAGGGTCTCGGTCAGCCGCTGGTCGTGGTGGGCCAGCAACTCGTTCACCCGGTCGTGGGTGCTCTCGGTGACGGGGCCGTGGGCGGGCAGCAGCCGGGCGTCGGGCAGGGTCAGCGTCCGGGCCAGTGAGCTGAGGTAGTCGCTCAGCGCCATCCGGTTGCCGGCCGGCTCGAACCCGATTGAGGGCGTGATGTGCGGGAGCACGTGGTCGCCGGCGAACATGATCTCCGCCGCGGCGTCGTGGAAGATGACATGGCCCTGGGTATGGCCGGGCGTGTGCACCGCACGCAGCGTCCGCGTCCGCAGGTCGAGGTCGGTCCCGTCAGCCACCCAGCGGTCGGGATCCTCCCAGTCGACGGCGGCCGGGACACGGTGGTCGTGGCTGCTGAGCTCCGCGCCCAGGTCCTGGGCACCCAGCCTGTGCAGCGCCTCGAAGCCGAGGAACCTGGGGCGCCGGGCGTCGATCATCTCCCTGGTCGCGATCAGGTTGGCCCGTTCGTGCTCGCCCAGGCTGACCACGGTGTGGAACGTCTTCCGCAGCTCGATCGCCAGGGAGTAGTGGTCGATGTGCACGTGGGTCACGAAGAAGTTGCGGATGTCGCCCAGCTCGTAGCCGAGCTGGCGGAGACCCGCGGTGAGCTGCTCCCGGGCCGGGACCAGCGCGATCCCGGCGTCGATGAGGTCTACCCCGCTGGGGTCGGTGATCGCGTAGACGTTGACGGCCTTCAGCCCGTCCAGCGGCAGCGGCAACGGGATGCGGTGGACGCTGCCGCCGAGATCCTCGACCCCGGGCTCGATCCAGGCGTACCGGTCCGTCGCGGCTTGGCTCATCGTGTCGCTGACCCTTTCCTCGGACCCAAGACCCGGCGAGCCCTGAGCTGCGGTTAAGTAACCATACCGGCGGGCGGCAGGCCTTCCCCCTCCAGATGGTAGGTCCAGCCGGGAAGCCGCCGTCCGCCTGGGTCAGCACCAGCAGGCAGCTTTCTATTTCAAGTTCAAAAAGTATCTCCTCCTCGAAGCCGGGCCAGACCTGCCCGGACCGCTCGGGGGCGCGGCAGATCTTGCGCCGCTACCATGCCGCAGACTGATATCGATCCTGATGATCGGAGGCGGCATGGCAGGCGAACCGCGTGCGAAGCGCGTGGGCGGTCCGGAGGTCATCGAGCTGAGCTCGGTGCCCGGGTTCGTGGTGTTCGACCTGCCGGGTGCGGCGGTGTCGGCCGGGGGCACGAGGCTGGCCCCGGACGTCAGCGTGGCCGAGGTCCGGCTGCTGGCCCGGGCGATGACCTACAAGTTCGCCGTGCTCGGCGAGCAGATCGGCGGGGCCAAGGCGGGGGTCCGCGGCGATCCCGCCGACCCGGCAGGCAAGACGGACCTGATGGCCCGGTTCTGCGCGGAGATCGCGCCGCTGGCCGACACGGGCCGGCTGCTGACCGGGCCGGACATGGGCACGGCCGAGGAGGATTTCGCGCCGCTGCGCGAGCGCCGGGCTGCGCCATCGGCGATCCAGGCCGTGGTGGGCGGCGTGCCGTTCGAGGACCTGCTGACCGGGTACGGCGTGGCGGCCGCGGCCGAGGCGGCGCTGGGCGCCCGCTGGGGCGGGGGCTGGCCCGGGCGCTCGGTAGCGATCGAGGGATTCGGCAAGGTCGGCGGCGGGGTGGCACGGGAGGTGGCCCGCCGCGGCGGCCGGGTGGCCGCGGTGTCGACCGTGGCCGGCTGCGTCGCGGACCCGGCCGGGCTGGACGTGGAGCGGCTGCTCACGCTGCGCCGGACGCATGGTGATGCGTGCGTGCGGCATTACGGCCCGCCCGCCGGGCCGCCGGGCGAGCTGTTCACCGCGGTGAACGCCGACGTCGTCGTGCCCGGCACCCGGCCCGGGGTGATCGGGGCCCGGGCCGCCGCGGCCCTGCCGGCCGAGGTCCGGGTGGTGGCGCCCGCGGCCAACGTCCCCTACACCGCGGCCGGAGCTGACGTGCTGCGCCAGCGCGGCATCGTGGCGCTGCCCGACTTCGTGTGCAACGCGGGCGCGGTGATCGGCTACCGGTCAGCGCCCGGCGCCACCCCGGAGCAGGTGCTGGCCGCCGTGGGTGCCGCCATCACCGGGATAATCCTTGAGGTGCTTGACCACCCAGGCGGCCCGTTCGCCGGGGCCGGCGAGAGAGCCGGGCGGTTCCTGCGGGGCTGGTGGGGCGAGCCACCCGCGCCTCCGTTCGCGTCGGCCGCGTAGCTCGCGTAATGAAACGGCTGATGCTGGGTTGTACTCGGGTGGCAGGTGACGGAACCGGGGCAGCCGGTCGGCGGCGGCTACGGCGGCGACCACGGCTGCGGCGCAGGTGGCCAGCGCGAGGTCGGGTATGGCCCGGGCGGCCAGGGCCAGCAGCGCGAGCACGGCGATCCCGGCTACCCGGGGCCACGACAGGGCGCGCCAGACCACCAGCTTAAACGCGGCGTGGCCGACCAGGAACAGGGCCGGGCCGCCCAGGATCATCCAGGCCGACGGGGTGCTGGCGGCGGCGGCCGGATCGGCCAGGACCTTTTCGTCGGCGGCCGCGCTGACGATGATGCCGGCCACCATCAGGGGGTGGATGAAATGGTAGGCCGAACGGCCCAGCCGGCCGGGATCAGGCGACCGGGCGATCATCTCGGCGGCCGCGTCCGCGCTCTGGTCGAAGTACAGCCACCACATCGCCACCGAGCCGGCGAACGCGACGACGAAGGAGGCCACACCGGAGGCGGTGACCGTCTTCTCCGCGGACAGGGTAGCGCCGATGATGACAATCGACTCGCCCAGCGCGATCAGGACGAACGCCTGGCAGCGCTCGGCGAAGTGACCGCCCTCGATGGTCCAGTCCGACGTGCGGGACCGGCCTAGCCCGGGGGTGTAGAAGCCCACCGTCCCGCCGACCAGGTCCACGCCGACGGCCAGCACCCACAGCAGCACGCGGGCCTGGCCGTGGGCGAAGCCGCCGCCGAGCGCGAGCACGCTGGAGATCAGGCACCAGGCCAGGATTCGCTGGAAGTTCTTCTGCAGCGGCTGCCCGCGCAGCGCGGTCACCATGAAGATGGTCCGGCCGATCTGCTGGAGGGCGTAGGCCACGCCCACCACCGGCCCGAGATCGCCGAACGCCCGGGGCAGCGCCGCCGACATGGCCAGGCTGACCAGCATGAGCGCCACGAGCAGCAGCCGGACCGCCATCTGCTCCGGGTCCAGCCAGTTCGTCACCCAGGTCGTGTACGCCCAGACCAGCCAGACCATGACCAGCAGCAGGCCCGTCTGCAGCGCGCCCCGGACGGTGGGATCGGCCAGGAGGTGATGCGAGAGCTGGGTGACGGCGAACACGTAGACCAGGTCGAAGAACAGCTCGATGTTCGTGACCCGCTGCGCCCCGGACCGGTCCCGCAGGAGCGTGCCGTTCATTACCAGGCGTAGTGCTCCGGGGCGGGCTGGTAGCCCGGGAACAGCTCATCGAGCCGCTTGAGGATGTCGTCGCCGAACCGCAGCGCCACCGCGCCCTGCGCGTCGTCGAGCTGGCTGAGGGTGCGCGGCCCGATGATCGGGCCGGTGACCCCCGGCTGCTGCAGCAGCCAGGCCAGGGCCACGTTCGCGGGCTCCTCGCCGAGCTCGGCGCACAGGTCCTCGTAGGCCTCGATCTGCTCCCGGTTCTCCTCGAGGGTCTGCCTGGCCCGGCCGGCCAGGCGGCGCCGCCCCTCGCGCTCCTTCCTGACCACGCCGCCGAGCAGGCCGCCGTCCAGCGGGGACCACGGGATGACGCCGATGCCGTACTCGATCGCCGCAGGCAGCACCTCGAGCTCGATCTCGCGGGTCAGCAGGTTGTAGATGGACTGCTCGCTGACCAGGCCGAAGAAGCCCCGCCCGGCCGCGGTGTCGCTGGCCTGCGCCAGGTGCCAGCCGGCGAAGTTGGACGAGCCCACGTAGAGGATCTTGCCCTGGGTGACGAGCACCTCCATGGCCTGCCAGATCTCGTCCCACGGGGTGTCCCGGTCGATGTGGTGCATCTGGTACAGGTCGATGTAGTCGGTGCGCAGCCGGCGCAGCGACGCGTCGCAGGATCGCCGGATGCTCAGCGCGGACAGCTTGCCCTCGTTGGGCCACTCGCCCATCGCGCCGTACAGCTTGGTGGCCAGCACCGTGCGTTCCCGCCGTCCGCCGCCGCTGTCGAACCACTCGCCGATGATCTCCTCGGTCCAGCCCGCGTGCGATTCGCCGTTCTGGCCGACCTGGCCGGGCGGGCTCTGCATCCCGCCGTAGCGGTTGGCGGTGTCGAAGAAGTTGATGCCGATCTCGTGGGCGTGGTCCATGATCGCGTGCGCTTCGGCGGGCGGGGTCAGCGGACCGAAGTTCATCGTGCCGAGGCACAGGCGGCTGACGGAAAGACCAGAGCGGCCCAGGTGCGTGTATTCCATGGCTCTAGCCTTTCACGGACCCCGGACCGGCTAGCTCCCGGCAGGCCGGGCGGCGCGGTAGGCGGCGACCCGCTCGCGGGTCCCGCAGCCCGCCGAGCAGTAGCGCCGGGGGCTGCCCCGGCCTACGTTCACGAACGGCTTGCGGCACGACGGCGAGGCGCAGATCCCGGCCGGCGGGGCCTGCCGCTCGGCCAGCAGGACGGCCAGGGCCAGGCAGGAGGAAGTGATGAGCCACTCGGCCGCGGGTGCGTCGTCGCTGCTGTCAACGTGCAGGTGCCAGCCGGAGGTGCCGTGGTGCGAAGTCAGCCGGGGCGGACGGGCGCGGCCGGCCAGCAGGCCGTTGATCACGTCCGCGGCGGCGTTCACATCCGGGGCGGTGAAGACCGCCAGCAGGTCGGCCGCGGCCTGGCGCAGGCCGTCCAGGTCGGCCGCGGTCAGCTCGGTGGATTCGGGTTCCCCGTGCGCCAGCAGGACCTCGGTCACCGCGGCCCGCTCCGCCGGGCTGCTCGGCTCGGGTCGGTAGCCGGGCCTGGGCAGCAGGACGGCCAGCAGGTCCGCTGCCCGCTGGGCCGCGTCATGCGCGCTGCCGAGCGGACCCTGGGTGTCCATGCGGATAGTGTAACGTATTTATGTGAAATCACGTTACCGGATCGCGCGGCCGGTGGTGCCGTGGTGGTACCTGGGCGGCGCGGCGGCGGCCCGGGCCGGCGACGAGATGTCCGGGCCTGCGCTGCTGCTGTTCGGGCTGGCCGCCACCGGCCGCCCGGCGGCCGGATCGGAGTTGCTGGCCAGCGTGACCATTGCCGCGGCGGCCGGCGGCCCGCTGTTCGGCGCGCTGCTCGATCGCAGCCGCCGGCCGGCCCGGCTGCAGGCCGCCACGCTGGCCGCCTACGTGCTGGGCCTGGCCGCCATCCAGGCGGCCCTGGGCCAGGTGCCGATGCCGCTGGTCGTGCTGGTCGCGCTGGCCTGCGGGCTGTTCAACCCGGCGGTGGCGGGCGGCTGGTCGTCGCAGTTGCCGCGCCTGGTGCCCGCGGCGGACCTGAGCCGCGGCTCCGCGCTGGACGCGATGACCTACAGCGTCGCCAGCCTGGCCGGGCCGGCCCTAGCCGCCCTGATCGCGGCCGGGGTGGGGGCGCGCTGGGCCGTGCTGGCCGCCGCGGCCCTGGTCGCCCTGGCCGTGCCCGCCGCCCTGACGCTGCGCGGCCACGACCCGTCCGACGGCCGCCCGTCGTCGCCGTCCCCGCACCGGCAGGTGGCTGTGCATCGGCAGATGGCGGCGGGCTTCGCCGAGATCGTGGCCCGGCGGCCGCTGCTGCGGGCCACCGCGACCTCGGTGGTGTCGTACGTGGGGATCGGGATGCTCCTGGTGTGCTGCCCGCTGCTCGGCGCCCAGCGGCTGGGCGCTCCGGCCCGGGGAGCGCTGCTGATCAGCGCGATGGCGGCGGCTTCGCTGGCCGCCAACGCGATCCTGGCCCGCCGTCCGTGGCGTGCGGCGCCCGACACGGCCGTCCTGGCCAGCACGCTGGTCATCGGGGCCGGCATGGCCGCGGCGGCGGTGGCGTCTGGCTGGCTGGCCCTGCTGGCCGTCGCGGTGAGCGGGGCGGGTGAGGGACCGCAGGTGACCGCGCTATTCGCGGTGCGGCACCGGGAGGCGCCCGAGCACATGCGCGCGCAGATCTTCACCACGGCGGCCAGCGTGAAGATCGGCGGGCTGGCCGCGGGGGCGGCGCTGGCCGGGCCGCTGGCGGGCCGGTCGGTCGTTACCTGCCTGCTCATCGCGGCCGGCACGCAGGCGTGCGCCGCGGCGACCTACCTGCTCACCGGGCCGGGACGGGCCGTCGGGCCGCTGCCGCCGCGGCCGCCGGGCTCGGCGAGCAGGGACACCGGGCGTGAAGCCACGGCCCGTTCGGAATCATGACCTTGATCTTTGCTATCCTGGTCGCATGTCACAGGTATCGGGTGCCCAGTGGTGGACCGCCGGTTAGGGCGGCCACAGCTACACCCGTTTTCGGGGCCGTCCGGATGGGCGGCCTTTTCTCGTTCTCGCGCCTGTCTGGCCCGTCCCAGGGAGGACGATGATGATGAGTACGTCACTCGCGTTGCGGCGTTCGGCCGAGCTCGAGGAGCTGATCGACACCGATGCCGGCCGGTTCCGGATCCTGACCGGTGACCGGCCGACCGGGCGGCTGCACCTGGGCCACTACTTCGGTACCCTGCGGAACCGGGTCAGGCTGCAGGATCTCGGGGCCGAGGTGTTCGTGCTGATCGCTGACTACCAGGTGCTGACCGATCGCGACACGGCCGAGCGCCTGGATGAGCACGTGACCGGCCTGATGCTCGACTACCTGGCCATCGGCATCGACCCGGCCCGGACGGTTATTTTCGCGCACAGCGCCGTGCCCGCGCTCAACCAGCTGCTGCTGCCGTTCCTGAGCCTGGTCTCGGTGCCCGAGCTGAACCGCAACCCGACGGTCAAGGACGAGATCGCGCATTCGCGCCAGACGGCGGTCAGCGGCCTGATGCTTACCTACCCGGTGCACCAGGCGGCGGACATCTTGTTCTGCAAGGGGAACTTGGTGCCGGTGGGGCAGGATCAGCTCCCGCACCTGGAACTTACCCGGGTCATCGCGCGCCGCTTTAACGAACGGTTCGGCCCGGTGTTCCCGGTGCCTGACGCGCTGCTGTCGGCGGCCCCGCTGCTGCTCGGCACGGACGGCACGAAGATGAGCAAGAGCCGCGGCAACACGATTCCGCTGGCGGCCAGCGCCGACGAGACGGCCCGGCTCATCCGGGGCGCGAGGACCGACGCCGAGCGGTACGTCAGCTACGACCCCGAACGCCGGCCGGAGGTATCGAGCCTGGTCCTGCTGGCCGCCTTGTGCCTGGGCCGCAGCCCGCAGGACGTGGCCGCCGACCTGGGGACCGGCGGGGCCGCGGCGCTCAAGGGCACGGTCACGATGGCGGTCAACGAGATGCTGGCGCCGGTCCGGGCCCGCCGCGCCGAATACGCCCGCGACCTGGGTTACGTCCGGCAGGTGCTGCGCGCGGGCAACGAGCGCGCCGATGCCATCGCCGCCGCCACGCTGGATGAGGTCAGGACGGCCATGGGCATGCGCTACTGACCGGTGCCCGCTGTGGCAGGGTTGGTACGTGACGTGGGGGCCGGAGGCGAGCGGAGATCTCGCCGCGTCGTTGCAGCAGGCCGGCGCGGGGCGCGGCGATCTCGTCGGCCTGGTCGTCGCCCCGGACCTCGGCCTGGGCATCGCGGCGGCGGGCGGCGGCGGGCAGCTGCCGCCGGGGCCTGAGGCGGTCACGGCGATCGCCCGGGCCGATGAGGTGCTGCGGCCGCGCTGGGTGGTGTGGTCGGGTCAGGCGGCTGCGCGGCTGGCCGGCTGCGGCGTGCGCCTGGCCACGTGCTGGGATGTGACGGCTGCGCACCGGCTGCTGTTCGGCGGATGGCGGGCCGATCCCGGCCTGGCCTGGGCCCGGCTGCACGGGCTGGCCGCCGATGACGTGCCGGCCGCCGGGCCGCCGGACTTGTTCGGGATGCCAGGCTGGGACGACGGCGACAGCGAGGACCCGGTGGCGCCGGACGGCCAGCTGCGGCGGGACTGGGCCAGCGGCGGCTGGTCGGACAGCCCCGAGCGGCTGGCCCGCTGGGCCGGGCTGGCCCGTGCGACAGCGGAGCTGCAGGCCGCGGCGCTGGCCGGGCTGGACGGCCGGCCGATGGCGCTGGCCGCGGCCCGCTCCGAGTCCACCGCCGAGCTGCTGTGCGCCGAACTGTCGGCGGACGGGCTGCCGATGGACCGGTCGGTGGCCGAGGAGGTGCTGACGGCCATCATCGGGCCCCGGCCGCGCAGCGACGCCGAGGCAGTCGCACTGCGGGCCGCGCGGGACGCGGAAGTCCTGCGGCATGCGCCCGCCGAGGTGACCATCGACCTGCGCAGCCCGGCTCAGGTCCGGTCGCTGCTGGCCCGGATCGGCGTGGACGTGCCGGACACCCGGGCCTGGCGGCTGCGCGAGCTGCGTGACCCGCACCCGATGGTGGCGGCGCTGCTGCGGTGGCGGAAGGCCGAGCGGGTCGCGACCACCTACGGCTATGCCTGGCTGGATGACCACCTCGGCGCCGACGGGCGGCTGCGCGGCGCGTGGACCGGGTCGGACGGGGCCGCGGGCCGGATGACCGCCTCGGCCGGGCTGCACAACATGCCGGCCGCGATGCGCCGGGCGGTGGTGGCCGAGGAGGGGCACGTCTTCGTCCGGGCCGACCTGGGCCAGATCGAGCCGCGGGTGCTGGCCGCGGTATCGGGCGACCAGGCGCTGGTCGCGGCCGCGCGGGCCGACGACATGTACGCGCCGGTGGCCGCCCAGCTCGGCGTGGACCGGCCCACGGCCAAGGTGGCGGTGCTCGGCGCGATGTACGGGCAGACCACCGGCCACGGGGCCCAGGCCCTGCGCCGCCTCAACGCGGCCTACCCGGTGGCCATGTCCTACCTGGAGGTGGCCGACCGGGCCGGGCAGGCCGGCCAGAACCTGCGGACCTACGGCGGGCGCCTGATCATCCTGGCTCCCCGCGCCGACGAGACCCGGAACAGCAGCCGGTCCGCAGCTTACGGCCGGTACGCGCGGAACGCGATGATCCAGGGTGCGGCGGCCGAGCTGTTCAAGATGTGGGCGGTGACGGTCCGGGCGCGGTGCGGGCATCTCGGCGCGCGGATCGTGCTGTGCCTGCACGACGAGCTGCTGGTGCACTGCCCGCGCGAGCAGGCCGAGACGGTGTCCCGGATCGTCGAGGAGTGCCTGCGGGAGGCCGCCGGCCGCTGGGCGCCGGGCTGCGGGGTCCGCTTCATCTCCGACACCACCATCGTGCGGAGCTGGTCAGAGGCGAAGGACCTGGCGCCGGGTCCGGCAGTGCCCGGCGCCTAACCCGCGCTGCTGCCCTCGACCGCGGCGATCACGGCCGCGGCGAAGGCGTCCGGGGCCTCCAGCGGCGAGAAGTGGCCGGCGCCGTCCAGGTTGTCCAGGGTGGCGGCGGCGAAGAAGTCGGCGAGCCGGTCGGACCAATCCCGCGGGAACAGCGGGTCATGCTCGGGCCACAGCACGGTCGTGGGGGCCGCGATCCTGCGATCCCGGGCGGGGACCTGCTCGGCCAGCGAGGCCGCCACCGATCCTGCCCCGGCCCGGTACCAGGCGATGGAGGCGGTGAACGCGCCCGGCGGCCCGTAGACCGAAACCAGGTGGTCGAGGTGGTCCTCGCCGACGTGGTAGCCGGGTCCGGACCAGTGCGACCAGAAGTGCCGCAAGTAGGCGCGCACGGCGGGAGGCCGGCCGTCGATCAGCTGGGGGCACAGCTCGAGATTGTGAAAGGCCTGGTACCAGAACTCCTGCTGAGCCCGCGGCTGCAGGATCCGGTCGCCGATGCCCGGCAGCGGCGGCGCGATGACCAGGGCCCGGACCAGATCGGGACGGTCGCGGGCGATGGCCTGGGCGATCCTGCTGCCGATGTCATAGCCCGCGATCACCGGGCGGCTCAGGCCCAGTTCCTCGATCAGGCCGATGATGCTCCGGGCCTGGGCGGCGGCGTTGTACTCACGGGCCGGGTCGGCCAGGTGCTTGTCCGACTCCCCGAAGCCGCGCAGGTCAGGCACGACCACATCGGCGCCGGCCCCCTGGACCTCATGGCCCCGCTGGCCGCCCGGGGCCGACACCAGGGGCGCGACCTGGCGGTAGTCGGTCCTGTCACCCGGCCAGCCGTGCAGCAGCAGCACGGCCGGGGCCCCGTGGCCCGGCCCGGACCGGTCGTAGGCCAGCCGGAAGCCGTCGATCGCTGTCTCCTGGCGCATACCCGCACCCTACGGCCGCGGCTTGGCTGACGCCGGCTGGAGGGCGGCGGCGTAGATGATGGCATCGCGGCCGCCGTGTACCGCGGTACGTTTCTCCGGGCGCAGCCCGATCTTCTCGGCGACGCGCTGGGACGGCCGGTTGTCCGGGTGGATGATCGCGACCAGCCGGGAGGCGCCAAGCACGTCGCGGGCGAAATCGCGCGAGGCGGCCGCGGCCTCGGTGGCGTAGCCGCGGCCCTGCAGCACGGGCACGACGTGGTAGCCCACCTCTAGCTCGGTCACGCCGTCAACCAGCTGGGGGGTGAGCCCGCAGTCACCGACGAACTCGCCGCCCGGAGTGGTCAGCAGCCACAGGCCGTATCCGCGGGTGCGGTACAGGCCCGCGTTCCAGTCGATCCACTGCGCCGCCTCCTGCCGGGTCTTGGGCCTGGGGTAGTAGGTCATGACCTCCGGGTCGCCGAGCAGGCCGGCCATGTCATCGAGGTCGTCAGGAGTCATGTCGCGGAAGACCAGCCGGGCCGAATCTGGGTGCATACCGAGACGTTGACGTCCTCCCCGGCCTGAAGGCGCGGGGATTCCTGCCGTGCCGCTCACGCGGCACCTGGAAGGGTTCCTGTTTCACTGGCAGCTGCCGGGGCGAGCCCTGGTCTTACGCCGCCTCCGCAGGCGTTTAGCCTCTCCCTGCGTCCCAGGGCGAGGATGTTCCTGGCCGCGTTCAGATCGCGGTCGTGCACCCTGCCGCACGCCGGGCAGGTCCAGGTGCGGACGCTGAGCGGCTTGGGACCGTCCTTAGTCCCGCAGGCCGAGCACACCTGGCTGGTGGGCTCGAACCGCCCGGTCCGGGCGAACGTGCGCCCGGACCTGGCGGCCTTGTATTCCAGCATGTGCACGAACGCCGACCATCCGGCGTCGTGCACCGACTTGGCCAGCCAGGTCCGGCCGAGCCCGGCCACGCACAAGTCCTCCACGTACACCGCTTGGCTGTCGCGGATGATACGAGTGGACTCCTTGTGCAGCCAGTCGCGGCGCGCATCAGCCACCCGGGCGTGCACCCGTGCGACCCTGACCCGGGCCTTGCCCCGGTTGCTGCTGCCCGTGGCCTTGCGGGACAGGTTCCGCTGGGCCTTGCGGAGCCTGCGCTCAGCGCGACGCAGGAACCTCGGGCTGGTGACCTTGCGCCCGTCCGACAGGACCGCGAAGTACGTCAGCCCGAGGTCGATCCCGGTCTCGACACCGGACTCTGGCAGCGGGTCGCCGGCGGCCTGGATCACGAAGCTGGCGAAGTACCGTCCGGCGGCGTCCTGGATCACGGTCACGCTGGACGGCTGGGAGGGCAGGTCACGGGACCAGCGGACCGCGATATCCCCGATCTTCGGCAGCCGCAGCTTCCCGCCCGGCGTGACGGCGAAGCGGGCGTTGCGGGTGAACCGGATCGCCTGCCGCCGGTCTTTGCGGGACCGGAACCGGGGCGGCCCGGCCCTGGGTCCGTTCCGGGTACCGGCGGCCGAGGCGAAGAAGTTCCGGTACGCCGCGGTCAAGTCGGCCAGCGCCTGCTGCAGCACCACCGCGGACACCTCGCCCAGCCAGGCCCGCTCCCCGGTGGCCTTGGCCGCGGTCAGCCGGGCCGACAGTTCCCCGTCGGTAAGATATGGCCGCCCGGCCGCGCGCGCGTCCTGCCGGGCGGCCAGCGCGTCGTTGAACACCACCCGCGCGCAGCCGAACGCCCGCGCCAGCGCTTGCCGCTGGCCCGGCGCGGGGTAGAGACGGTAATTATACCGGAGCTGCATATCTCGATCATAGCTACGTTTTCAGGCTGTAACTAGGACATCCGTGCTTGTTAGCAGCGTGTCTGCGACAGGAATTCGCCGGACCCGGCCCTGCCGGCGGACGCACCGGCTGTGGTCCGGGTCATGATTCGCCGGCTCGGCCGGCGGCCCCATCCCGGTCCTGCGCCAGTACATCGAGCAGCACGACCGCCCCGCCCGACAGGGCTCACATCCGTTCCGCCTTCACCACCGGCCTGAAGGCCAGCGCACTGGCGGACAACCCGTAGCCGAGCACGGCCCGCCTCCCGCCACAGGTTTTACGATGAGGTGATGACCTGGACGGCACCTGATGTCGCGCGCGAGCCCATGGCCTGGACCGGGGGCGAGCGCGCGATGCTCGACGGGCTCCTCGACCTGCACCGGCTCACCTTGCTGCACAAGTGCGCCGGGCTGACCGGCGAGCAGCTGGCGGCGCGCAGCGCAGAACCGTCCGGGCTGTCCCTGCTGGGCCTAATCAGGCAAATGACCGATGTTGAGCGCGGCTGGTTCCGGCGCGGGTTCGCCCGCCAGCCCGCCGGCCCGGTCTACTCCACCGGCGAGAACCCGGACGGAGACTTCGACGACGCGGACGCCGCGCGGGCCCAGCTTGACCTGGCCGCCTACCGGCGCGAAGTCGAGCTCGTCCGGGAGGCCGTGGCAGGACACGCACTCGACGAGACCCGCCCACGGCGCAGCGGCCGGGCCGATATCAGCCTGCGCTGGATCTACCTGCACCTGATCGGCGAGTACGCCCGCCACAACGGCCACGCCGACCTGCTCAGGGAGCGCATCGACGGGGCAACGGGGCTGTGAGCTAGCGGTCACATCGACGGGGTTCCGGCGGTCATTGATATGACTGAGGGCAACGGAGGAGTGCGGCCGATGAGCGAACATGACTGGCTGGCCGAGCGGTTCGAGGAGAACCGGGCCCACCTGCGGGCCGTGGCCTACCGGGTTCTCGGCTCGGCGAGCGAGGCGGACGACGCCGTGCAGGAGACCTGGCTGCGGCTCAGCCGCTCCGGGGCCGACGGGGTGGAGAACCTGGGCGGCTGGCTGACCACGATCGTGGCCCGGGTCGCGCTGAACATGCTGAGCTCACGGGCTTCACGACGGGAAGAGCCGATCGACTCGTCAGCGGTCAGCGGCGCGGAGGCCGGCGGCACGCAGGGCGCCGGCCACGCCGACCCGGAGCACGAGGCGGTCCTGGCCGACTCCCTCGGCCTCGCGTTGCTCGTGGTCCTGGACACGCTCACCCCGGCGGAACGGCTCGCCTTCGTGCTGCACGACATGTTCGCCGTGCCGTTCGACGAGATCGCCCCGATCGTCGACCGCTCCCCCGCAGCCGCCCGGCAGCTGGCCAGCCGGGCCCGCCGCCGCGTGCAGCAGGCGGACGCCGCGCCCGAAGCGGAGACCGCGGTGCGGCGGGACATCGTCAGAGCCTTCCTGGCCGCCTCCCGCGGTGGTGACTTCGACGCCCTGCTCGCGATCCTCGACCCGGACGTCGTGCTCCGGGGAGACGCCGCTGACCGCGAGGTACAGGGCGCGCTGGCCGTCGCGGGCACCTTCTCCGGCCGCGCGGCGGCGGCCCGGCCCGCGCTCATCGACGGCGCTCCCGGGGCTATCTGGGCCCAGGGCGGCACGATCCGCGTCGTCTTCGACTTCACCATCATGAACGGGAAGATCGTCGCCATCGAGCTGATCGGCGATCCCGGGCGCATCAGCGAGCTTGAGGTAGTTCCGCTGACCTCGGCGGGCCTGCGGCCCGGCCGCCAAGCCGACCGCCGGGGCTGACCGCCGGTCAGGTCTCCTCGAAGAGGGGCCCGCAGTAGCAGGCGCGGGCCCGCTCCAGATCGGTCACGTTGAGGGTGATGTGGTGAAATCCGGCTGGCATGGCGCCAGGCTAGTGGCGTCCGCGGTTTACCCCACGGCCGAGCGGGTCCAGTCCGCGGGCGGCATCGGTACCGCGTTAGCCCGGACCACGTCGGCGTAGAAGCGCGCGCTGGCCTTGGGGATACGGCGCTGGTCGCCGAAGTCGACGAACACGATGCCGAACCGTTTCTGGTAGCCCCAGGCCCACTCGAAGTTGTCCAGCAGCGACCAGACGAAGTAGCCGGCCAGGCTGGCCCCGTCCTTGATGGCGCGTGCGGCGGCCTCCAGGTGCGTATTCAGGTACCTGACCCGCTCGATGTCGTCGACTTCTCCTTGCGGGTTGACGTAGTCCTCGGCTGCGCGGCCGTTCTCGGTGATGTACACCGGCAGGCCGGCGGCCTGCTCGGACACCTCGAGCAGGATCTCGTGCAGCCCGTCGGCATCGACGAGCCAGTTCATCGTGGTCCGCTCCAGCCAGTCCGGCCGGTACTCCACCACTCCTGCTACCCCGCTGCGGGCGGGTTCTTCATTGCGCCGCAGGTCGCCCGGGTCGCCCGCGCGCAGGAAGATCGGCGAGTAGTAGTTCACGCCGAGGAAGTCCAGCCGCTGGCTGATGAGCTCCATGTCACCATCGGATACGAGCCCGGGCGACGGGAGCAGGGCCGCCGGCGCGTGCGCCGGGTAACGCCCGTGCAGCACCGACTCCAGGTAGATGCCGTTCACCATGGCCTCGGTGATCAGCCGGGCGGTCTGCAGCTCCTCCGGGCGGCGGTCGCCGAGGACCCGGACCGGGTGCAGGTCGAGGGCGATGCCGACCTGGTCGGCTCCGGCGCCGCGCAGCACCTGGGCCGCCAGCCCGTGCCCGACCAGCAGGTGGTGCGTGGCGGCGGCCGCCGCCGCAGGGTCGCGCAGCCCGGGAGCATGCTGGCCGTGGCGGTAGCCGTTGTTGGACACCACCTGCGGCTCGTTCACAGTGATCCAGCGGGCCACCCGGTCGCCGAGGGCCTCGGCGCACAGCGCCGCGTACTCGGCGAAGCGTTCGGCGGTATCGCGCACGGCCCAGCCGCCGGCGTCCTGCAGTTCCTGCGGCAGGTCCCAGTGATACAGCGTGACCATAGCCGCGATGCCATGCTCGCCGAGCTCATCAAGCAGCGCCCGGTAGTAGTCCAGTCCCTTCTGGTTGACCGGGCCGCGGCCGCCCGGCTGCACCCGCGGCCAGCAGATCGAGAACCGGTAATCGTGCAGCCCCAGGGCGGCCAGCAGCGCGACGTCCTCGCGGTACCGGTGGTAGGAGTCGCAGGCCACATCGCCGGTGTCGCCGCCGCGGACGTTGCCTGGCGTATGGCTGAAGGTGTCCCATACCGACTGGCCCTTTCCGTCGAGCGTCGCCGCTCCCTCGATCTGGTAGGCAGCCGTCGCCGCTCCCCAGATGAAGCCTTCGGGAAAGTCCAGGGCGCCGTTGGAACCAGTCATCAGCCTCTCCTTTGCGCGGCTACGGACCTTGACGGCCCCTGTGCTGAGGGTTAGTGTAAGCGCTTAGATTTCCGGTGTAAACGCTTACATCCCGGTAAGTAAGGGAATGACAGCCATGTCGTTGATCGGGAAAAAGTGGTAACCCTCTACGACGTGGCGCGCCTGGCAGGCGTGTCTACGGCGACCGTCTCGAGGGTCGTCCACGGCCAGGATCGGGTCCGCGAAGCCACCCGGCTCCGGGTCCAGCAGGCCATCGAGGAGCTCGGTTACGTTCCTGACGGCGCGGCGCAGAGCCTGTCCCGCCGCCGCAAGGATGTGATCGGCCTGGTGTGCGTGGAGCGCGAGCTCGAGCACTTCGACATAGAGAACGTGGGCCTGCTGTACTACGACGAGGTGCTGCGCGGCGTGGAGGCCTGCATCAGGCACCGCAACTGGTCGCTGCTGATCACCTTCATGCAGGGCGACCGGGCCGACTTCTCCCGGATGGATTCGCTGTCCGGCAAGGTGGACGGGATCCTCATCGGCGAGGGTTTCGTCGCCTCCCCCATCATCGAGCGCCTGGCCGCGCGCGTGCCCCTGGTGGTCATAGCCGGGACGCCGGGCGAGACGGCGGCCGACGTGGTAGCGGCCGACAACTTCTCGGGCTCGGCGGCGATCATCAAGCACCTCATCGCCGACCACGGCAAGCGGCGGCTGTTTCACATCGACGGACCGCCGAACTCCCCCGACGCGGGCGAACGGCGGCTGGCCCTGGAGCAGGTGCTGCGCGATCATCCGCAAAGCCGGCTCATCGGCTCCGCACAGGGCATCCTCAGCGTCCGCAGCGGCGAGCAGGCCGCCGAGAACCTGCTCAGCCGGCACCGGCGGGCGATGCCCGACGCGGTGGTCTGCGCCAACGACCAGATGGCGATCGGGGTGCTGCGGGCCTTCGCCGCGGGCGGCGTGCGCGTGCCCGAGGAGGTGGCCGTGGTCGGCTTCGACGACATCGTACTCGGCAGCCTGTACGACCCGACGCTGACCACGGTCCATCAGCCGATGCGCCTGCTCGGCGAGCGGGCCTGCGCCCGGCTGCTCGACCGGATCGCCGATCCGGGCCTGCGCCCGGCCGTGGAGCTGCTGCCGACTGAACTCGTGCTCCGGTCCAGCTGCGGGTGTTCCGCTGGGGCCGGGATCCGTCAGCCGGTCCTGCCGCTCCGGGCCCACCGCGACGGGGCCGTGCCCGGCCAACGGCCTGCCCGGCGCGCGGCTGGCGCGCCGGCGAAGGCGTAAGGAGGCGTCATGCCGTTCATCGTCCGCCGGCTGATCTTCTACGTCGTCGCGGCCTGGGTGGCGCTCACCATCAACTTCATCATCCCCCGCCTGGTGCCGGGGAACGCGGTCGAGAGCATCATGTCGAAGTTCACCGACCTGCAACCCTCGGCCTACCGCGCGATCGAGGCCATGCTCGGCGTGGGAAACGCGGGCTCGATCTGGCATCAGTACTGGAGCTATCTCGTCGACGTGGCCCACTTTAACCTCGGGACCAGCTCCAGCGAATTCCCGGCCCAGGTCTCCACCCTGCTCGGAGAGGCCCTGCCCTGGACGATCATCCTCGTGGGCAGCGCGACCGTGATTGCGTTCACAGTGGGTACCGTCCTCGGCATCGCGGCCGGCTGGCGGCATGGCGGCGCGCTGGACCGCGTGCTGCCCGGGCTCATGTTCCTGCAGGCGATTCCCTACTTCTTCTTCGCGCTGATCCTGCTCGAATTGTTCGCGGTCAAGCTCCACGTCTTCCCGATCGGCCAGGGCTACGGGCAGGGCCTGATCCCGGGCTGGCACTGGGCGTTCATCGGCAGCGCCATCGACCACTCGCTGCTCCCGGCCCTCACCATCGTGCTCACCTCGATAGCCGGCTGGATGCTGCAGATGCGCAACGTCATGATCACGACCATCGGCGAGGACTACGTGGTTGCCGCCCAGGCCAAGGGCCTGCCCAACCGCAGGGTCACCTTCACCTACGCCGCGCGCAACGCGATCCTGCCGCAGCTGCAGGGCTTCGGCCTGGCGATCGGCTTCGTGGTATCCGGCGCCCTGATCATGGAGATCGTCTTCTCCTACCCGGGGATCGGCCTGCTGCTGATCAACGCGGTCAGCTCGGACGACTACGCGCTGACGCAGGGGATCTTCCTGGTGATCACCTTCGCGGTCCTGCTCGCCAACCTGATCGTCGACCTCATCATCGTGTTCGTCGATCCCCGCGCCCGAGCCCGGGAGGCCACCCGATGACGGTCGCACCGGCCATCAGCACCGAACTCACCGCCACCATCCAGGAAGCCCCCGAGCCCGGCTGGTGGCGCCGGATGCCGACCAAGGCCAAGGCGGGCGTCGTCCTGTTCGGCCTCTTCGTGCTCACCGCCATCATCGGGCCGCTGGTCACCCCCTATGATCCGTCGTTCCAGAACCCCAACCCGAACGCGTCGATGAACGCGCCCAGCGCGGCGCATCTGCTCGGCACCACGCAGAGCGGGCAAGACGTGCTGTCCCAGCTCCTGGTCGGGATCCGCCTCACCCTGGAGCTCGGGCTCATCGTCGGCGTGGTGGCCACGGTGCTCGCCGTGATCGTCGGCGTCACGTCCGCCTTCCTCGGCGGCTTCTGGGACGAACTGCTGTCGCTGCTCACCAACGTCTTCCTGGTGATTCCGGCGCTGCCCCTGCTCATCGTCCTGCTCGGCTACTTTCCGAACCGGGGAGAGACGCCGACCATCATCGTGCTCGCCCTGCTGGGCTGGCCGTGGGGGGCTCGGGTGATGCGGGCCCAGACCCTGGCCATCCGCAATCGCGACTTCGTGGCCGCGTCCCGGGAGACCGGGGAGGGAACCTGGCGGATCATCGTCTTCGAGATCGTCCCCAACGAGGTAAGCCTGATCGCGGCGAGCTTCGTGAACACCGTGCTGTACGCCATCGGAGCCTCTGTCGCCCTCGCCTTCATCGGGGTCGCCGACCTGAACAGCTGGAGCCTGGGCACCATGCTCTACTGGGCCCAGAGCCAGCAGGCACTGCAGCTCGGGGCCTGGTGGTGGTTCGTGCCGCCGGGCCTGGCGGTGGCGCTCATGGGCACCGCCCTGGTGCTGCTGAACACGGGCATCGACGAGCTCGGCAACCCCCGCCTGCGCGACGCGAGCAGTGCCAGCAGGATCGCCGGGCGTTGGCTCAAGCCCGCGGACCCCACACCCGTGCTGAGCGAGATCTCGCAGCGCCGCAGCGGGTTCGCCGGCTTCCTGCACTCGTTCTCCCGAAGTTCGCTGCTCGACGGGGCCGACGCGGGTGAGCGCCGATGAGCGCGGACCCGGCGGCCGACCGCGCCATCGGCCGGGCTGCCGGCCGGGCCCTTGACCGGGAAGCTCACCGCGCAGCCAGCACGGCGGCCGGTCCCGCCGCCGGCTCATCCCCGGCCGACGCCTACGCCCCGGGCTCCAGTCCCGTACTCGATATCCGTGACCTGTCAGTGGTGTACCGCACCCCGGCCGGCGATGTGCGCGCCGTGGATCATGTGAACCTCGCTCTCGGGGCCAGCGAGGTTGTCGGCCTGGCGGGCGAGAGCGGGTCGGGCAAGTCGACGCTGGCCTACGGCGCCTGCCGCCTGCTGCGCGCCCCCGCGCTCATCACGAACGGCAGCGTCACCTACCGCGGCCGCCGGGTGTCCGGGCCTGCCAACGTACTGAAGATGCGGCCGGATGAGCTGCGGCGGCTGCGCTGGCGCGAGATCGCGATCGTGTTCCAAAGCGCGATGAACGCGCTCAACCCGGTGCTCAACGTCCGCGACCAGCTGCTCGACGCCATCCACGCGCACCTGAAGATGCCCAGGGACGAAGCCCACTCCAGGGCCGCATCCTTGCTCGACCTCGTCGGCATCCCCCGGTCCCGGCTGCGCAGCTATCCGCATGAGCTGTCCGGCGGCATGCGCCAGCGGGTGATGATCGCCATGGCGCTGGCCGCCGAACCGGAGATCATCATCATGGACGAGCCGACCACCGCGCTCGACGTGGTGGTGCAGCGGGACATCCTGGCCCAGATCGTCGAGCTCAAAGAGCGCCTGGGTTTCTCGGTACTGTTCATCACCCACGACCTCTCGCTCCTGCTCGAACTGGCCGACCGGATCGCCGTGATGTACGCCGGCCAGCTGGTCGAGATCGCCACGTCGGACGAGATCCACCACGAGGCCGCCCACCCCTACACCAAGGGCCTGCTCAACTCGTTCCCGTCGCTGCGCGGACCCCGCCGCGAGCTGGCCGGCATTCCCGGCTCACCGCCTGATTTGCGCGACCCGCCCCCCGGCTGCCCGTTCGTGCCCCGCTGCGGGTACGCCAGACCAGAGTGCCAGGACGTGGACATGCAGCTGCTGCCGCTCGCCACGTCCAGCGATCCTGACCACGTGACGGCCTGCCCGTTCGTGCTCCCGGACACTCCGCCGCCGCCCGTGCCGTGCGCGACCCCCGCGGGCCCAGCCGGGGAGCCGGGAACATGAGCGGGCAGATCCTGACGTCCGCGGCCGCGGCGCGCGGGCCGCTCGCCATGGAGGCGATCTCGCTCAGCAAGGACTTCCGGGTCGGCCGCGGCCACACGCTGCACGCGGTGCGCGACGTCTCCTTCAACCTGTACCGCGGCGCCGTCGTCGCGCTCGTCGGCGAGAGCGGTTCGGGCAAGTCCACCGCGGCCAGGCTCCTGGCCGGGCAGGAACGGCTGACCTCCGGCACCATCCGGCTGGATGGCAGGCAGGTGGAGGTGTCAAGCCGCAAGGCCTTCCGGCACTACAAGAGCGAGGTCCAGCTCGTGTTCCAGGACCCGTTCTCCTCGCTCAACCCGGTACATACCGTGCGCTACCATCTCGAACGCCCGGTCAAGCTCCACCAGGGCCAGGACGCAAAGGTCGGCCAGGAGGTCGCCGCCCTGATGGAGCAGGTCCGGCTCACGCCGGCCAGGCAGTTCCTGCCCAAGTACCCGCATGAGCTGTCCGGCGGCCAGCGCCAGCGAGTCTCCTTCGCCCGTGCGCTGGCCGCCCGGCCCAGCGTGCTGCTCGCCGACGAACCGGTGTCCATGCTCGACGTCTCGATCCGCCTGGAGATGCTCGGCCTGCTCGACGACCTCCGCCAGCGTTTCCGGCTCGCGATGCTCTATATCACCCACGACATTGCGTCGGCCCGCTACTTCGCGGACGAGATCCTGGTCATGTACGCCGGAGAGATCGTAGAGCGAGGGCCGGCCGAGGAAGTAACCCAGGTTCCGGCGCACCCCTATACGCAGCTGCTGGTCGCCTCCGCGCCGGACCCGGACAACCTCGGCAGCGCCCTTCGCGGCGGCAGCCGGCGCCAGGGCCCCGCCGCAGCATCCGGAAGGCCGCAGAACCTGGACGGCGTGGCCGCGCAAGGCTGCCCGTTCAGTCCCAGGTGCCCGTTCGCTGATGACCTATGCCGGCGGGAGGACCCGGC
Source organism: uncultured Actinomycetes bacterium (assembly GCA_963767565.1). GTDB lineage: Bacteria > Actinomycetota > Actinomycetes > Streptosporangiales > Streptosporangiaceae > Palsa-504. The sequence continues at coordinate 731,874 of CAVYEG010000006.1, forward strand.
CCTGATCCAGCTTTCTGACACGCGGGGCGCGGCCTGCTGGCACCTGGACGTCGCCGCGCCGGAGCTCGCTTCCGGGTCACGGCGGGATGGGGACGGGGATACGAGGACCACATAAGTCCACCACCGAGGAAACCTGAGAGAAGGACGAGATTGATGAGGAGACTGCATCGCCGAAGAAGGCTCATTGCACTGGCGGCCGCCGGCCTGCTCACGGCTGGGCTCGCCGCCTGTTCATCGAGTTCAGGTTCGAGTTCGAGCTCCACAAGCAGCGCCACGACCACGGGCAAGACCCTGGTCATGGAGAGCTCGCCGGAGACCACCATCACCCAGGACTTCAACCCATTCGACCCCACGCCGGCCGCCTACGGCATGGGCGCGACCGGGCTCATCTACGAGCCGCTGATCCAGTTCGACCTCGCCTCGCCGACGATCGACTACCCGTGGCTCGCCACGTCCTATGCGTGGTCTAACGGCGACAAGACCATCGCTTTCACGATCCGCCAGGGCGTGAAGTGGAACAACGGCACTCCGCTGACCCCGGCCGACGTCGCCTTCACCTTCGACATGGTCAAGGCCAACGCGTCGATCAACAGCGGCGGCCTGAACATCTCCAGCGTGAGCACGTCCGGCGACACCGTGACGCTCACGTTCCCGACCTCCCAGTACACCAACCTGGAGGAAATCGCCGGCCAGGCGATCGTGCCGAAGTCACAGTGGAACGGCGTCAACCCGGCGACCTTCACCGACGCGACCCCGGTCGGTACCGGGCCGTACATGCTGGGCAGCTTCACGCCGCAGGGCTTCATCCTGAAGAAGAATCCCTACTACTGGCAGCTCGCTGACGTCAAGGTCCCGGACGTCGACTTCCCGGTCTACACCTCCAACACCGGCGCGCTCAGCGCGCTGTTCTCCAACCAGATCGACTGGACCGGGAACTACATCCCGGGCTTGAAGAAGGAATTCGTCAACACCGACCCGGCTCACCACGGCTACTGGGAGGCGGCCGGCGGCGATGAGAGCCTCGAGCCGAACCTGACCAAGTGGCCGACCAACCAGCTGGCCGTACGGCAGGCGATGAGCCTCGCGGTCAACCGCACGCTGCTCGCCTCCGAGGGCGAAGCCGGTCTCGCGAGCCCGATCACCGAATCGGGCGGGCTGACCCTGCCGACCTTCCAGGCCTGGGCCGGACCGGTCACGTCGATGACCATGCCGAGCACCAGTAACGCGGCCGCGGCCGCGCAGGTCCTGACCAAGGCCGGCTTCACGAAGGGAAGCAACGGCTTCTTCGAGAAGGGCGGCAAGACCGTCGCGGTGACGATCATCAGCCCGACCGCGTACACGGATATGTCTGAGGTCGACTCCATCGCCGCCCAGGAGCTGAGGGGGGCCGGGATCGACGCGACGTTCCAGGGCCTGTCCGTGGATGCCTGGAACGCCGATGTCGCCGACGGTGACTTCTCCGTGACCGAGCACTGGTCGAACGGCGGGATCAGTCCGTACAACATGTACGACGGCTGGCTGAATAGCGCACTCGCCTCCGGCTCGGCCGCCGTCGGCGACTACGAGCGGCTGAACGACCCGGCGCTCAACGCCGACCTCGCCAAACTGGCCGGGGCCACGACGGTCTCGCAGCAGGCCACCGACCTGCTGCCGCTCGAGCAGTACGTGGCGGCCAACCTGCCGGTGATCCCGGTCACCACGGCGCCGGAGTGGTTCGAGTACAACTCGCAGAACTACACCGGCTGGCCGAGCCAGTCCAACCCGTACGACAGCGGCCAGCCGTCGGGAACGAATAACGGTCCCGGCTCCGGCACCGATGAAGTAGTAATCCTGCACCTGCGCCCGCGGTAACCCTCGCCAGCGGTCGTAGCAACAAGCGGGCCCGTTCCTGGCCGTCTCACTCGGTCAGGAACGGGCCTCACCCCACGATCACATTAGCCCAGCTAGTAACAGGGAGCCATGGCGCAAGGTATCTGTTCATGTTCCTCGTGAACATTATGAGGCACATGTGTCCATAGTGACCACTGGGACCGGCGGGTCCGAGGGCTCGCCGGTGCGCATCGCCTTCAGCACGCTGGCATTCCCGGACGCCAGCCTGGCCGCAGCCGTCTCGCTCGGCCGGCAGTGGGGCTACGCCGGCGTCGAGCTGCGGCTCATCGACGGCGAGCTCATCGACCCGCGGCTGCCCGCCCCCGCCCGCGCCCAAGTCAGGCGGACCATAACCGCGGCCGGCCTGCCGGTCGTCGCGGTGGACAGTTCCATCCGCCTGACCGGTGACGATCCGGGCCCCGACCTGCGCAGGTTCCTCGAGCTGGCCAGCGACTGGGAGTCCCCGATGGTCCGCGTGTTCGGCGGTGCGCTGCGCGCTGACCGGGCGGAACGCCAGGAACAGCTTCAGGCCGCGGCCCGGGTGCTCGAGTCGTGCGTGCCGCTGGCGCGGCGGCTCGGCGTCGCCATCGGGGTAGAGACCCACGACGACTTCTCCGCCTCGTCGGTGGTGGCCGAACTGCTGGCCATGGCCGACCCAGACTGGGTAGGCGCGGTGTGGGACAGCCATCACCCGCACCGCATGGGCGAGCCGCCCGCCGACGTCTACGCCAACCTCGGCCGGCGTATCCTGCTCGCACAGGTCAAGGACGCCCGCCGCACGCCCGGCGGTGACTGGGAGCTGGTCCTGCTCGGCGAGGGCGAGGTTCCGGTCATCCAGCTGCTCGGCCTGCTTAAGGCGGGCGGTTACCAGGGCTGGATCTCGGTCGAGTGGGAGAAGCGCTGGCACCCCGAGATCGCCGAGCCGCAGGTCGCGCTGCCGCAGTACTTCAGTGTGCTAGCCGAGTGGATGGAGTTGAAACCCTGATGCCCGTGACCCGCGGTTTCGGGATCGTCGGCACCGGAGTGATCGCCGCGATCCACGCCGACGCCATCGCCCTGCTTTCGAAACCCGGGCTGCCGAACGCCCGGCTGGTAGCGGTCACCGACGTGGCCGCCGGCGCCGCCGCGGCCTTCGCCGCCGCACATGGCTGCCCGGCCGAGCCCGATCTCGGCGCGCTGCTGGCCCGCCCCGATATCGAGGTGGTCTGCGTGTGCGTGCCGAGCGGCCTGCATGCGGCCATCGGGGTCCAGGCCGCGAAGGCGGGCAAGCACCTGGTCGTGGAGAAGCCGATCGACGTCAGCCTGGAGGCTGCGGACCGGCTCATCGACGCGGCGCGCGCAGCCGGGGTCACGCTGACAGTGATCTCCCAGCACCGTTTCGACCCGGGCCTAATCGAGCTCAGGCGCCTGATCGACGACGGTGCCCTCGGCCGGCTCGTGCTCGGCGAGGCCAGCACCAAGTGGTACCGCAACCAGGCCTACTACGACAGCGCGGGCTGGCGCGGCACCTACGCCATGGACGGCGGCTCGCTGATGAACCAGGGCGTGCACTACGTCGACCTGCTCCGCTGGTGCCTCGGACCGCCCGCCGAGGTCACGGCCGTGTGCACCACCCAGGCCCACCGGATCGAGGTGGAGGACACCTCGCTGGCCATCGTCAAGTTCCCCTCGGGAGCCGTCGGCACCATCCTGTCGAGCACCGCCGCCTACCCCGGCTTCCCGCAACGCCTGGAGATCACCGGGACCGCGGGCACCGTGATCGTCGAGGACGGCCAGATCGCCCGTCGCGCGATCGCCGCCGACCGCGGCGGCCAGGCTCCGGCTGAGACTGCCGCCGGGCAGCCCGGGACCGCGGCGGCCGACCCGGCCGCGCTGGAGGTGGCCAGCCATGCCGCGCAGCTCGCCGACCTGCTCGCGGCCGTCGATACCGGACGCGAGCCGGCCGTCACCGGGCAGGACGGCCGCGACGCGCTGGAGATCATCTGCGCCGTCTACGAGTCGTCCCGCACCGGCCGGGCCGTTAGCCTGGCCCGGTGAGCGTCGTCCTGACCGGATTCGCCGACGAGATCTCGCCGGACCCGCGAGCCCAGCTGGCCACCCTGGCGGCCGAGTCCCTCTCCCATCTCGAGTTGCGCAGCGCCTGGTCAGTGAACGTGGCCGAGTTCACCGCCGAGCACCTCGCCGCCTTCCGCGCGGCCGTGGACGAGGCCGGGATCCAGGTGTCCGCGATCGGCTCCCCCATCGGCAAGATCGCGGTCGGGGCGCCGCTGGGTCCTGAGCTGGACCGGATGCGCCGCGTGGCCGACGTCGCCGGCGAGCTCGGCACCTCGATTGTCCGGGTCTTCTCCTTCTTCATCCCGGCGGGCCAGCCGCCGGAGCGGTACCGCGGCGAGGTGATCGACCGCATGGGCGCCCTGACCCGGATCGCCGAGGAGCGCGGCCTGACCCTGGCCCACGAGAACGAGAAGGAGATCTACGGTGACGTCCCCGGCCGGTGCGCCGACCTGATCACCACCGTCGGCTCGCCTGCCCTGCAGGCCACCTTCGACCCGGCCAACTTCGTCCAGTGCGGCATCAGGCCGTTCTCCGACGCGTACGGCCTGCTCCGGCCCTATCTGGTCTATCTGCAGGTCAAGGACGCGCTGGCCGCGACCGGCGAGGTCGTCCCGGCCGGGCAGGGCGACGGACAGCTGGCCGAGACGCTGGCCGCCCTCCGTGACTCGGGCTTCGCGGGCTTCATGTCACTCGAGCCGCACCTGGCCCAGGCCGGCCGCTTCGGCGGCTTCAGCGGCCCGCAGGAGTTTGTTCGGGCCGCGCAGGCTCTGAAATTTATGCTGAACGAACTGGGCATCTCCTGGCGGTAACCCTGATCCCAGTCCGCTGCCAGACGCGGCCGGTCCTAGACATTGCCGGTCAGGCCCCAGCGGCGGCGGATGGCCTTATCGGCCATGCCGAACAGCGTGTGCACGATGATGCCCAGGATCAAGATCACGATGATGATCGCGGTAGCGCTTTCCATGTCAGCCTGGGCCTGGTCAGTTGACAGCAGCACGCCCAGGGACGGCTGGCCCGCGATGGTGACCAGCAGTTCGCCCGCCATCAGGCTGCGCCACGCGAAGGCCCAGCCCTGCCGCAGCCCGGCCACGAACGCGGGCAGCGAGGCCGGCAGGATCAGGTACCGGTACAGCGAAAGCCTGCGCAGCCCCATCATCTTGCCCGCCCGCAGCAGCAGCGGCGGGGTGTAGTCCACGCCGGCGATGAGGCCGTTGGCGATCGACGGGGCGGCGCCCAGGATGATGACGAACAAGATGGTGGTGGTGGTGATGCCGAACAGGATGATCGCGAACGGGAACCACGCGATCGACGGCAAAGTCTGCAGCCCGGTGATCAGCGAGCCGATGCCCGCCCGTAGGGGCGGGATCCGCGAGACCAGCGCGCCGATGACCGAGCCGATCACTACCGCGAGCGCGAATCCGATGACGGCGCGCAGGGCGGTGACGCCGATGGCGTGCCAGAGCTCACCCGTCCCCAGCTGGTCCCACAGGTTGGCCAGGGTCGGGCCCGGCGCGGGGAAGATCAGCTTCTTCCAGCCGCTGGCGGCGATCACTTCCCATACGGCCAGCACGATGGCGATCGCGAGCACCATGGGCCACAGGGCCGCCCAGCCGCGGTTGACCAGGCGGTGCCCGCGCTGTTCCGGCGGCGTCTCGGCATCGAGCGACTCGAGCCAAGCCAGCCTCTCCGCGTAAGCTGGCCGCGATGTCGGGTCGTCACCGGACGGCATGGCTCATCTCCTCCCGCAGCCGGTCGGTAATCTGCGCGGCCAATTCCGCGACCGGTGCCGAGTCGATCCGCCGCGGGCGCTCGATGCGCACGGCGAGCTCCTCGACCACCCGGCCCGGGCGGCTGCTCAGCACCACCACCCGGTCGCCGAGCCGGACCGCTTCCTGCACGTTGTGGGTCACGAACAAGATGGTCAGCTGCCGACCAGCGCAGACGCGGTCGAGCTCGTCGTGCAGCAGGTCCCTCGTCATCGCGTCCAGCGCGCCGAACGGCTCGTCCATCAGCAGCACGTCGGCGTCCTGGGCGAGTGCGCGGGCCAGCGCCACCCGCTGCCGCATGCCGCCGGACAGTTCGTGCGGCCGCTTGCCGCCGAACCCGCTCAGGTTCACCGTCTCCAGCAACTCCGCGGTCCGCTGCCGGCGCTCAGCCCGACCGACGCCACGGGCCCGGAGGGCGAGCTCGATGTTGCCCGCCGCGGTGAGCCACGGGAATAGCGCAGGCTCCTGGAACAGGAGAGCCACCCGGCCGGATGCCGATACCTCGCCCGCGGTGGGCTGCTCCAGCCCGGCGACCAGGGAGAGCAGCGTGGACTTGCCGCAGCCCGATGCCCCGATCAGGCAGGTGAACTCCCCCGGCGGGACCTCGAGCGAGATCTGGTCCAGCGCCTTGACGGCCGACGCGCCGCGCCCGAATACCTTCGACACGGCCGCCAGCCGGACGGCCGCCGTTCCGACCGCCGGGCGCTGGCTGACGACCGTCACGGAATTAGCCTGCCTGACCATGGCCACCCGTCCTCCTATGAACCGGCCTGCGGCTCGCCCGCCGCGGTTAGCGCCTGGTTGAGCGGACCGAGATCGAAGATCCCGCTCAGGTTGACCGGCTTGAGCAGGCCGAGCCCGACGGCCTGTGACGCGTCGCTGGTCAGCGACGACTCGTCCGGGTCATCGGTGAAGGTGATCTCCTTGAACGAGGCGGCCACCAGGCTCGACTTGAGCGGCTTGCCGGTGTAGACGGCAAGCTCGGCGTTCGTGTCCGCCTCCGCCTGGGCCGGGCTGGACTTGATGAAGTCGTTCGCCTGGATCTGGGCCTTGATCAAGTCCGCCACGACCGCCGGGTGCGCGGATAGGAAGCTCTGGGTCACGACCAGCAGGGTGGTGACGCCGGGCTCACTGAGCAGCACCGTGCCGCCGTCGCTGACCATCTCGATGTCGTAGGGCGCAGGCTCGGAGCCGCCCGCGATCTGACCCGATTTGAACTCCAGGACCGCGGCCGAGTTCGGCGTGGTCGGCTTGACGAACGCGTCGCCGCCGCCCGTCGAGGTGGTCGCCAACCCGTTCTGCTTCAGCCAGTAGCGCAGGGCGACGTCCTGGGTATTACCGAGCGACGGCGTAGCCAGTGTCTTGCCTCGGAGCTGGCCGGCCGAGCTGATCCCCTTGGCGACCACCACCGACGCACCCCCGGTCGCCGCACCGGACACGATCTTGATCGCGGTGCCGCCGGACTTCTGCCAGGCGTTGATGGCCGGGTTCGGGCCGACGTAGGCGGCGTCGAGCTGGCCGGCCAGGAGCGCCGTCGTCTCCTGGGTCCCGCTGCTAAAGGCGGTCGGCTTCAACGTCCCCGCCGAGCCGAGGTCCTTGGTGAAGAAACCCTCCTTCAGCGCGACAAGCGCGGATGCGTGCGTGAGGTTCTCGAGAAAGCCCAGCCGGACCGTTACCGGCGCCGCGTCCGAGCTCGCGGTGCTGCCGGCCGAAGCCGACGAACCCGATGCCGTGGAGGACGAGGACGAGGGCGAGGATGAGCAGCCCGCCAGCAGCAGTGCGGCGCCGATCATCGCGGCGGCCGTAACACGTCGCATGTCATGAACTCCTGAAGCCATTAATGTCTATCGTTTATATAGGGAAACACGCTCGATTCACTATACATAGAGTCGGCAAAATAGGAAATCAGGCCCGGAGTTCCGGCCGGCCAGAGCCGGCTGCGGCGAGTCTGGCCGCCCGATCAGGGTCGCCTGTCACATCTGGCCCCGCTGGCAGCCGCCACGGGATAAAAGGGCGTTCAGTCTTATCGTGGACCGTTACCTCTGGCGAGGGTAAACGTCCACGATCGTCAGGGGCCTGGTCCAGCCGCGTCAGTTGCCTTCGTCGCTTGAATCCTGCAGCGTGACGCCGGCTACCGAGGGGAACTTGGACAGGCACTTTTCCAGCACGGCCACGTCCGCGTTGCTGGCCTTGTTGATCTGGTAGATCACCTGCTGCAGTGCGTACGGGGAGTTGAGGTTAGACGGCAGCGGCTGCGGGACCACGGTAGGTGTCTTGCAGGCTGAGCGCACCGCCAGCCGCTGCGCCAGGGACGCGCCGTCCCGGAAGGTGACGACGGCCTGCCGCTGCCCGAGCGCGGCATCGAACTGCGAGCAGCCGGCCAGCGCGGTCACGGCGGCGGTCACCGCTCCGGCGGCGAGCAGCAGGCGGCCGCGGCGCGGCGGTTCGCCGCCCACTACGTCGGGTAGTAGCCGCATGATGCCAGCCTACGGGCACCGGGTGCCTAGTACGGTATCGGCAGGGGGACACCCATCCAGGAGGAACTGTGGCCGGCCGGATCGAGGACTACGCCATCGTCGGCGATATGCAATCGGTCGCGCTGATCGGCACTGATGGCTCGGTGGACTGGCTGTGCCTGCCGCGCTTCGACTCCGAGGCGTGCTTCACGGCCATACTCGGGACCGCTGACCACGGCCGGTGGCAGATCGCCCCGGCGGACGCTCTGGACGGTTCAGGCCGGCCCGCCGCGACCCGGCGGTATGCCGATGACACGCTGATCCTGGAAACCGACTGGGAAACCGCGGACGGGACCGTCCGCGTGACCGATTTCATGCCGCCGCGCGAAGACGGTCAGCCGCCGGTCCTGGTCCGCATCGTGACCGGCGTGAGCGGCACCGTCCGCATGGGCGTCCGGCTGACGGTCCGCTTCGGCTACGGGTCGATCGTGCCCTGGGTGACCAGGACCGAAGGCGGCATCAGGGCCGTCGCAGGCCCGGACTCGATCTGGCTGCGCACGCCGGTTGACCTGGCTGCCCGGGATCTGGCCCACACGGCGACGTTCCAGGTCACCGCGGGCCAGGTCGTTCCCTTCGTGCTCACTTACATGCCCTCGCACGAGGGCCAGCCGGCGCATCTCGGCGCTCAGCGTTCTCTCGAGGACACCAGCAAGTTCTGGGCCGAATGGGCGTCGCGCTGCACCTACCAGGGCACTTACCGCGACGCTGTCATCAGGTCGCTCATCACCTTGAAGGCCCTCACCTACCGCCCGACCGGCGGTATCGTCGCGGCCGCGACCACCTCACTGCCCGAGGACATCGGCGGCGTACGCAACTGGGACTACCGGTACTGCTGGCTGCGCGACGCCACCATCACGCTGGAAGCGCTGCTGCGCACCGGGTACACCGACGAGGCCAAGGCCTGGCGGCTATGGCTGGGCCGCGCGATCGCCGGAGATCCGGAGGATATCCAGATCATGTACGGCGTGGCCGGGGAACGGCGGCTGACCGAGTGGGAAGCGGACTGGCTGCCGGGATACGAAGGTTCGGCACCGGTCCGCATCGGCAACGCGGCGGCCGGCCAGCTGCAGCTCGACGTGTACGGGGAAGTTATCGACGCACTGCAGCTCAGCTGCAAGTCCGGGCTGCACGATGACCAGCACACCTGGTCGCTGCAGCGCTCGCTGCTGCGGTTCCTCGAACGGCACTGGCCGGAACCGGACGAAGGACTCTGGGAGGTCCGGGGCCCCCGGCGGCATTTCGTGCATTCCAAGGTGATGACGTGGGTCGCCTTCGACCGGGCGGCGAGCTACGCCGACGACGCGGGGGAACCGGGCCTGGCAGCCCGCTGGCGGCGTACCCGCGACGAGATCAAGCGGGAGGTGTGCGAGAACGGCTACGACAACGCGCGCGGAGCGTTCATGCAGTACTACGGCGCGGCCGAGCTTGACGCCTCCGTCCTGCTGATTCCCGACGTGGGTTTCCTGCCCGCCGATGATCCCCGGGTCGTCTCCACCATGAAGGTCCTGGAGCGGGATCTCATGCAGGACGGGTTCCTGCGCCGCTACGAGCTCCCGGCCGGCGGCACCTCAGCCGTGGACGGGCTGGCGGGCTCGGAAGGAGCGTTCCTGGCCTGCAGCTTCTGGCTGGCCAACGCGCTGGAACTGAGCGGCCGCAGGCAGCAGGCGATCGAGCTGTTCGAACGGCTGCTCGCCCTGCGTAACGATGTCGGCCTGCTGAGTGAGGAGTATGATCCTCGCTACGGCAGGCTTGTCGGTAATATGCCGCAGGCGTTCAGCCATGTTCCGCTCGTGCAGACGGCCCTCAACCTCGGCCACCACGCCGAGGAGCATCGGCGTGGCCGCTGGGATGAGCGCCGAAGCGTGCCAGGCTAAGCAGATCCCGACCGACCCCGCGTGAACAAGACCCCGACTGTCAGGCGATCATGGCCTCCGCTCGTCACATCCTTATCGTCAACTCCCGTAGCGTTCACCAGCCGGTGTTCGTGGTCGGCGCGCCGCACTCGGGAGCTGGCCTCATTGGCCGTGCGCTGAAGGCATCCCCCGGCCTTCATGTCACGCTGGGCCAGCCCAGCGTGCTGCGCGTCGTCTACGCCTTCGCCCGGCGGCCGTCGATGCAGGCGGGCCGGACCCAGGCCGCTGCCGCCGTCATCAGAGACGCCTTCGCCCAGGGCTGGCAGGTGACCCCGCACAGCTGCCTGGAGTGCACGCGCGAGTGCCGGTCGGCGGCCGGGCTCGCTGCCGACGCCATCGGACCGTGCGTCGAGGTCCGGGCTCTTGAGACATTCGGCGACGCGAGCCCGGACCTCATCTACTGTGCGGAAGCGCTCACCGACGCGTTTCCCGACGCGCGGATCGTCCAGGTCATCAGGGACGGGCGTGACGTGGTGGCCAGCATGCTGGCCGACCCGGTCGTCATGTCCTGGTTCCGGCCGAGTTTCGTGAACGTGGACACCGAGTTCCCCAACCCGTTCTTCGGCATCGAGTCGGATGAGGACCTCGAGATGTGGCCGCGGCTGTCACCCGCGGCCCGGTGCGCGCTGCGCTGGCGCTGGACGGTCCGCCTGGCCGCCAGGCTGCACCACGGCCTGCCGGCCGATCAGCTGAAGACGATCAGGTATGAGTCCCTGCTGAGCCGGCCCGACGACACCCTGGCCGAACTGTCCCGCTTCGCTGGCACCACGGTGTCGGCGGCTCAGGTCCGGGACGAGGCTCGCTCCTCCCGTCAGCGCGGCCGCGCACGACGCCCGCCGGGACCGGAGCTCAGCAGCGAAGACGCCGGCCAGATCGACAAGCTCGCCGGCGAGGAACTCCGCCGGCTCGGCTACTTGCCCTAGCCCTACGGGCGCATGCCGCGGAGCACCACGGCCAGGGCCAGACGGCCGAGCGGCGCTGCAGGCGGCCGGTTATCAGGCCTAGCGGCAGGCCAGGCTGTCCGGTGACCAGGCCTGTCCGGTGATCAGGCCTAGACCGCCTGGCCGGCGAACTGGGTGTGGTACAGGTCAGCGTACAGCCCGCCCGAGGCCAGCAGCTCGGCGTGGGTGCCGCGTTCGATGACCCGGCCGTCTTCGATCACCAGGATCTGGTCGGCTTCCCTGATGGTGGACAGCCGGTGCGCGATGACCAGGGACGTCCGGCCGGTCAGGGCCCGCTTCAGCGCCCGCTGCACGGCCACTTCCGACTCGGAGTCCAGGTGGGCGGTGGCCTCGTCGAGCACCACCACGGACGGCGCCTTGAGCAGCAGCCGGGCCAGCGCGACACGCTGCTTCTCGCCGCCGGACAGCCGGTACCCGCGGTCGCCCACCACCGTGTCCAGCCCGTCGGGCAGGCTGGCGATCAGCTCCCAGATCTGCGCCGCCTCGCATGCCTCGATCAGCTCGAGCTCGGTGGCCTCGGGCCGCGCGTACAGCAGGTTGGAGCGGATCGTCTCGTGGAACAGGTGCGCATCCTGGGTGACCACGCCCACCACGTCGTGCAGCGACTCGAGGGTCACGTCCCGCAGGTCATGGCCGGCGATCCGGACGCTGCCGTCATTGGGGTCATAGAGCCGGGCGGCCAGGGCGGTGATCGTGGTCTTGCCTGCTCCGGACGGCCCGACCAGCGCGGTCAGCTTGCCTGATGCCGCGCGGAAGCTCACATCGTGCAGGACCCCGGCGCCGGAGTCCGGGCGTTCGGGGGCGGGCAGCGCGATCGACTCCAGCGAGGCCAGCGAGACCTCGGCCGCCGTCGGGTACCGGAACGAGACGCCCTCGAACTCGATCTCCGGCGCGACCTGCTGCCCGTCGGCGCCAGGCACCGTAGCGGGCAGGACCTGCGCGTCGGGGCGGTCGCAGACGAGCGGCTTGAGGTCGAGGACCTCGAAGACCCGGTCGAAGCTGACCAGGGCGGTCATCACGTTGATCTGGATGCTGGACAGCGACGTGATGGGGCCGTAAACCCGGCCGAGCAACGTGGTCAGCGCGACCAGCGTGCCGATCTGGAACGTGCCGTGGATGACCAGCGTTCCGCCGAGCCCGTACACCAGGGCGGTGACCAGCGAGGCGAGCAGGGTGAGCGCGACGAAGAACACGTAGCCGTACATCGCCTGGGTGACGCCGATGTCACGGACCTTGCCGGCCCGGCCGCCGAAGGCCGCTGACTCCTGGCCGGGCCGGCCGAACAGCTTGACCAGCATGGCCCCGGCGACGTTGAACCGTTCCGTCATCATCGAGCCCATCTCCGCGTTGAGCTGCATCGACTCCCGGGTCAGCCGCTGCAGCCTGCGACCGACCAGCCGGGCAGGCAGGATGAACAGCGGGACCATGGCCAGCGCGATGGCAGTGACCAGCGGGGACAGGTAGAACAACGTGATCAGGATGACGACCAGGCTGATCAGGTTGGAGATCACGCCGGACAACGTGGAGGTGATCGCGGCCTGCGCACCGTTCACGTCCCCGTCAAGCCGGCTGACCAGCGACCCGGTCTGGGCCCGGGTGAAGAACGCGATCGGCTGCCGCTGCACATGGTCGAACACCTGGGTACGCAGGTCGTAGATGAGGCCCTCGCCGATCCGGGCGGAGAACCAGCGGTTGGCGAAGCCGAGCCCGGCGTCGAAGACGGCGACCGCCGCGACCACGAACGCGATCAAGATCACCAGCCGGTCGTTGCTGGCCAGGATGCCATGGTCGATGAGGTAGCGCAGCAGCAGCGGGTTGACGACGGTGATGAGCGCGTCGATGACCGTGGCGAGGAGGAAGACCACCAGGAGTACCCGGTAAGGCCGGGCGTAGGCCGCAATGCGGCGCACCGTGCCTGGCTTGAGTTTCTGCTTGGTGATGGAGGGGTCCATCCGGAGCCCTCGCATCATGACCATGTTTCCCCGGCCGTACATGATCTGGAAAACCTCTCGGGTGCCGAAATTCGTTCCCGTGCCGGGGCGGAACGCTATCAGCTAGCAGCGAACTCCAGGGGTTCCGGGCGGGGTCCCGGCGTGTGACCGGGCCGGTGCCTCCTGGGTGAGGACAGACGGTGGTTAGTTTTTTACCTTTTTGCCGCCGCGGGTGGCACCGCCGCGGCCGCGCAGCGTCACCCCGGTCTCGGTGAGAATCCGGTGGACGAAACCGTACGACCTTCCTGTCGAAGCCGCCAGCGAACGGATGCTCTCGCCGGAGTCGTACCTCTTGCGCAGCTGTGTCGCGAGCTTGCTGCGATCGACGCCCGTTACCCGTGTCCCTTTCTTGAGCGTCTCGGCCACTTGCACCTCCTGTTAGCTGAAGTCACTAGTGCGTACTTGGCAATGATCAGGCATGGCCGCGGGATTGACTACCCGGATGACGTCAAATGATCAACTATTTTTATCCAGCCATAGCGGAATCGTAGCCTTTGCCCGGAGAGGGCGGGGTAGTCGCACTTTAGGCCAGTGCAACAAGATCCGCGAAATCGTCGCTCCACGCGTCTTCTATGCCGTCCGGGAGGACGATAACGCGTTCTGGTGATAGTGCCTCAACCGCACCTTCATCGTGAGTCACGAGCACTATCGCACCGCGGAAGCCTCGCAGCGCGCCGAGAACCTCTTCCCGGCTGGCCGGATCGAGGTTGTTAGTAGGTTCGTCGAGCAACAGCACGTTGGCTCCGGACACGACAAGAAGGGCCAGCGCCAGCCTCGTCTTCTCGCCGCCGGAAAGCACGCCGGCTGGCTTTTCCACGTCATCCCCGGAGAACAGGAATGACCCCAGAACCTTACGCTGCTGCGATTCGGTAAGGTCCGGTGCGGCGGTGCGCATGTGCGCGAGTACGCTCCGCTCAGTTTCCAGCGTTTCATGCTCCTGGGCGTAATATCCGAGGCTGAGACCGTGGCCCGGCGTGACTTTTCCTGTATCCGGAGTTTCCAGGCCGGCCAGCAACCGAAGCAGGGTTGTCTTTCCCGCGCCGTTGAGCCCGAGCACCACGACCCGGCTCCCCCGGTCCACGGCGACATCGACGCCCGAGAAGACCTCGGTCGACCCGTACGACTTGGACAGGCCCTCGGCGGCCAACGGGGTGCGGCCGCACGGCGCCGGGACGGGGAAACGGAGCCTGGCTACCCGGTCCGCGGTCCGCTCGGCCTCCACGCCGCCGAGCATCCGCTCGGCGCGGCGCTGCATGTTCTGCGCCGCCCTGGCCTTGGTGGCCTTGGCCCGCATCTTGTCGGCCTGGGCCATCAGGGCACCGGCCGTGCGCTCGGCGTTGACCCGCTCCCGCCGCCGGCGCCGCTCGTCGGTCTCCCGCTGCTGCAGGTAGGCCTTCCAGCCCAGGTTGTACGCGTCGAGGCAGGCCCGCTGGGCGTCGAGGTAGAACACCTTGTTCACCACGTCCGCGAGCAGGGCCACGTCGTGGCTGATGACCACCAGCCCGCCGCGGTAGCCCTTGAGGTGATCGCGGAGCCAGGCCACCGAGTCGGCGTCCAGGTGGTTAGTCGGCTCGTCAAGCAGCATGGTCTCGGAACCGGAGAACAGGATCCTGGCCAGCTCGACCCGCCGCCGCTGGCCACCGGACAGGGTGTGCAGCGGCTGGTGCAGGACCCGGTCGGGCAGGCCCAGGCTGGAGGTGATCGAGGCCGCCTGGGACTCGGCGGCGTAGCCGCCCAGCACGGCGAGCCGTTCCTCGAGCCTGCTGTACCTGCGGATGGCGGCCGCGGCCGCCCCGGAGTCGGGATCGGCCATCTGCGCCTCGGCGGCGCGCAGGTCGGCCCGGATCTGGTCGAGCCCGCGGGCCGACAGCACCCGGTCGATGGCCAGCACGTCCAGGTCACCGGTGCGCGGATCCTGCGGCAGGTACCCGACCGTGCCCGACCGGCGGACCGAGCCCGCCGCGGGCTGCGCCTGCCCGGCCAGCACCTTGGCCAGCGTGGTCTTGCCCGCGCCGTTCCGGCCCACCAGGCCGATCCGGTCCCCGGTGGCGACCTGGAACGACGCGCCTTCCAGCAGCAGGCGCGCGCCAGCCCGCAGTTCGATGTCGGTGGCCACGATCATGATTAAGCTGCTCCTGCATAACGGACGGAAACGGACAGACCTCTCCCCTTGAGCGTCTCCTTAGTCCGTCGTCGGCAGCACGGCATCTAGTCTACGTGGTCCGCAGCGGCCGGGCGATCGGGTTTCGGCTCGGTCAGCCGGATGCGGACGGCCAGGTAGGCGGCCGGGATCTGGCTGAGCACGGCCAGGCGCGGATCGGGCACGGTCAGGAAACGACCGGCGGCCAGGTCCAGGTACGGCGCCAGCCGCACGTCACCCCGCAGCCCCGCCATCGACCGCTTGTCCCCGCCGAGCACCACTGCGTCCAGGCCGTCCGGCCCGTACCGGCCGAATATCCCGGCTGCGGCGTCAGCCGCGGCCCCCAGCGCGGTCGCGGCCTGATTCTCCCGGCGCCGTGCGAAGCGCCGCTGAGACCAGCCGCCGGCCGCGCTGCGGCCGTGCACCGGCCTGCGGCCGGTCTTCGAACTGACCAGCCGGGGCGGCGAGCCGGCGAAGACGCCCGCCGCGTAGCCCCCCAGCCGCACCAGCAGCACCCCGACCACCCGGTCGGCCTGAGCGTGCGCCACGATCGCCTCCGCCGCGCCGTTCGCACTCAGGGCCGCGGCGCCGGGCGGCATGGGCGGGAACGGCGGATAGGACTGCGCGCTGGCCCCGTCGGCAGCCACGAAGGTCACCGAGGCGCTGTCGTCACTGTGAGTAACGACTTTCGCGCCGCCGTGGCGGCGGGCGAATGTATCGATCCAGGTCAGAAAGCGTTCGGGCGGAACCTCCACCCAGCGGCCACCGCCTGAGGCAGGATTCTTCATTACACACCGCCTTAACCCGCTTACTATCCGTACTATGGGTTGCCTGCCCGGGCGGTTGCCCAGCGGGCTCGCAGCGGGCCGCCCCTAGCCAGTTGATGACAGGAACACGCCAATGAACCCGACGACTCCCGCCAATCCGGGCTCCGCTATGTCGCACGGCGGCACCTTCATGCGGCCTGGTGCGGTCGTCTGGGGGCACGCAGGCCGCGCCGGCCAGCCCCAGCCGACCAACGAGAACCCCGAGACCCTGACCCCAGGGACGGTCGAGCAGGCCCTGGACGCCGCGGTCAAGGACCCGGACCGGGTCACCGACCTGCTCGACGAGCTTAGCCGAGGGCGGCTCTGGCTCCCGCTGCCCGACGATGAGCGGCCGGTCACGGACGGGTCGGCCGTGCTGCTGCCCACCGTCACCTACCTGGGCGCCGAGTTCGTCCCGGCATTTACCTCGGCGCAGCAGCTAGCCGCCTGGCACCGGCGCGTCAAGCCGGCCGGGCAGGTCTCCGTCCCGGCGCAGCACAGTCCGGATGACCGCTCCCGCCGGCCGTCCCCCGAGTGGCCGTTCGCCGCCATACCGCACATCGTGGTCCCCGCGGCTGAGCTGGCCCGGCGGCTGCCAGGCGGCGTCGGCATCGCGCTGAATCCCGGAGCCGAGGCCAGCGTCACGATCTACCCGGAAGGGGTGGGTTACCTCGCGGCCAGCCTCATGCCGCTGGACGTCACCGACGGCGCCCAGGTGCGGGTGGGCCGGCCGCCGTCCGATCTGGTCACCCTGCTCACCGAGATCCGGGGCGCGCTGGGTGCCATCCCCCACGTCTGCCAGGCCTCCCGGGCCTGGCTCTCAGTTCCCGGCCAGGGCGAGGGCCTGGTCATCTCGGTCACCCTGCATGACCCGGGCAGCATGGCCAGCCGCGAGGAGGTCATCAGCGCGATCGAGCAGGCCGTGGGCGCGGTACCGGAGCAGGGGTTCCCGATTGACGTCACGTTTCCCGGCGAAGGCGAACCCGACCAGGTCGACGAGTGGATCTCCGCGCACGCGGAGCCGTTCTACATCCGCGCCTAACTAGATAGCGCTGAACCTAGATATTGAAGCCGAGGGCGCGGAGCTGCTCGCGCCCGTCATCGGTGATGCTCTCCGGGCCCCACGGCGGCATCCACACCCAGTTGATGCGGAAGTCCGTCACAATCCCTTCCAGCGCCTCGCGGGCCTGGTCCTCGATCACGTCGGTGAGCGGGCACGCGGCGCTGGTCAGGGTCATGTCTATGGTCGCGATCCGCTCGGCGTCAACGTCGACGCCGTAGACCAGGCCGAGGTCCACCACGTTGATCCCGAGTTCGGGGTCTACCACGTCGCGCAGCGCCTCGAGCACGTCTTCCTGCTCCGGCGTCAGCTCGCCAGCGACGTCTCCAGCGGCCACCGGCTCGGCGTCGTGTGTCGTGTTCTCCGTCATCGTTCTCCGACCTCCATGGCCTGCGCCGTTGCATCTTTCCACGCCATCCAGCCCAGCAGCGCGCACTTGATCCGGGCCGGGTACTTGGACACGCCGGCGAACGCCACCGCGTCCTCGAGCAGGCTCTCGTCCGGCTCATTCCCGCCGCGTGACTGCATGAGCTCGAGGAACGCCTGGCTGATCCGCATCGCCTCGCCGACCGGCTTGCCGATGACGAGGTCGCTCATTACCGACGCGCTGGCCTGGCTGATCGAGCAGCCGAGCGTGTCGTAGGACAGGTCCTGCACGACGGGCTCGCCGCCGACGTCCTTGAGCGTGACCCGCAGGGTCACCTCGTCGCCGCACACCGGGTTGACGTGATGCACCTCGGCGTCGAACGGCTCCCGCAGCCCCTTGTGATGGGGATTGCGGTAGTGATCCAGGATGATCTCCTGGTACATCGACTCGAGCTGCGCCATGTCCCCTCCGGGGGTTCCGGGGGCCGTCCCCCGGGCTAACACAGTTAACGCCGAAAGCCGGTCGCCTATTGCCGGGCGCCGAAGAAGCGCTGGGCGTAGCGGATGCCGTCCGCCAGAGCGCCTACCTCGGCGTGGGTGTTGTACACGTAGAACGTGGCCCGGGTGCTGGCCTGTACGCCCAGCGCCCGGTGCAGCGGCCAGGCGCAGTGATGGCCGGTACGCACCGCGATGCCGAGCTCGTCGAGGACCTGGCCCACGTCGTGCGGGTGGACGCCTTCGACCTCGAAGGCCACCGCGCCGCCCCGGTCCTTGGTGGTGTCCGGGCCGAGGACGCGCACGCCGTTGATCTCGCGCAGCGCGTCGAGGGCGTGCGCGGTCAGCGACTCCTCGTGCGCGGCGACGTTCTCCATGCCGAGCGCGGACAGGTAATCGATCGCGGCGGCCAGGCCCGCGGCCTCCGCGGCGGGCGGCACGCCCGGCTCGAACCGGGCAGGCGGCGGCTGGAACGTGGAGCCCTCCATCCGCACGACCTCGATCATGTCCCCGCCGGCCAGGAACGGCGGGAGCGCCTCGAGCCGGTCCCGCTTCCCGTACAGCACGCCCAGCCCGAGCGGGCCGAGCATCTTGTGCCCGGAAAAGGCCAGGAAGTCCACGCCCAGGGCCGTAACGTCCACCGGATGATGCGGCACCAGCTGCGCGCCGTCCGCGAGGACCGGCACGCCCGCCTCGTGCGCCAGGGCGGCGATCTCGGCGACCGGCGGGATCACGCCCGTGACGTTCGACTGCCCGGTCATCGCGACGATCTTCGTCCGCTCGGTGATCAGCTGCGCGTCCTCCTCAAGCCGCCCGTCGGGCAGGACCTTGAACCAGCGCAGCGTGGCGCCGGTGCGCTGGGCGAGCTGCTGCCACGGCACCAGGTTGGCGTGGTGCTCCATCTCGGTGATGAGGATCTCGTCACCGGGACCGACCGATGAGGTGAGCGTGTAGGCCACCAGGTTGATCGCCTCGGTCGCGCTCTTGGTGAACACGATCTCGCCGGCGTCCGCCCCGAGGAACGCCGCGACCTTCGCTCGCGCGCCCTCGTAGATCTCGGTGCCCTCTTCGCTGAGCAGGTGCGCGCCGCGGTGCGCGGCACCGTTGTGCAGCTCATAGAACGACCGCTCGGCGTCCAGCACCTGGACCGGCTTCTGCGACGTCGCGCCGGAGTCCAGGTAGGTCAGCGGATTGCCGTTGCGCACCGTCCTGGCCAGCGCCGGGAAGTCGGCCCGAATCGCCTCGACGTCGAGGTGCCCAGGGAGCTCGCTCATGCGGGGACTCCGAGGAACTTCTCGTAGCCCTCTTTCTCCAGGCGTTCGGCCAGCTCGGGGCCGCCCTCCTCGACGATCCGCCCGCCCACGAAGACGTGCACGAAGTCGGGCTCGACGAGTCGCAGGAGCCGGGGATAGTGGGTGATCAGCAGGACGGCGTGGCCGGGCTTGTCGCGGAACCGGTTGATGCCGTCGGCCACCACCTTGAGCGCATCGATGTCCAGGCCGGAGTCGGTCTCGTCGAGCACCGCGACCTTCGGGTTGAGCAGCTCGAGCTGGAGGATCTCGTGGCGCTTCTTCTCCCCGCCGGAGAAACCCTCGTTCAGGTTGCGCTCGGCGAAGGCGGGGTCCATGGACAGCGCGGACATCGCGGCCCGCAGTTCCTTGACGAAGTCACGCAGCTTGGGCGCCTCGCCCCGGACCGCGGTGACCGCGGTGCGCAGGAAGTTCGACACCGTGACCCCGGGTACCTCGACCGGGTACTGCATGGCCAGGAACAGCCCGGCGCGGGCGCGCCAGTCCACCGACAGGGCCAGGATGTCCTCGCCGTCCAGCGTGACGCTCCCCTTGGTGATCAGGTACTTCGGGTGGCCGGCGATCGCATAGGCCAGGGTGGACTTGCCCGAGCCGTTCGGCCCCATGATGGCGTGGGTCTGTCCCTCGGCGACGGTCAGGTTCACGCCGCGCAGGATCTCCCGGTGCACGCCAGGGCTCTCCTCCACGCTGACGTGCAGGTCGCGGATCTCGAGGGTGGGCACTATGACTCCTTAGCTATGGCGACGTATACCTCGTCGCCTTCGATCTTGACGGGATAGACGGGCACCGGCTCGGTGGCCGGCAGCCCGGTGGGCTGGCCGGTACGCAGGTCAAAGCAGGATCCATGCAGCCAGCACTCGACCGTGTGGTCGTAGATCTCACCTTCGCTCAACGGCACCTCGGCGTGCGAGCACACGTCCCGCAGCGCGAAGACCTCGCCGCCGGTGCGCGCCACGGCGACCGGCTCGCCGGCCACCTCGACACCGATCACGCCCTCGACCGGCAGATCGGACAGCGCGCAGGCCCTGGTGTAGGCGCGCGTCTCGGTCATCTCGCCTTCTCCAGCTCCGCCTCTATGGCCTCGGCGACCCGGTCGCGCAGCTCGGGTACCTCGATGGTGTCGATCAGCTGGCCGAAGAACCCGCGGATGACGAGCTTGCGGGCTTCCTCGAAGGGGATGCCCCTGGCCATCAGGTAGAACAGGTGGTGGTCCTCGAGCCGGCCGCTCGCGCTGGCGTGGCCGGCCCCGACGATCTCACCGGTGAGGATCTCCAGGTTCGGCACCGAATCCACCCGGGTGCCGTCGGTCAGGACCAGGTTCCTGTTGTACTCGTAGGTGTCCGTGCCCGCGGCTTCCGGCCTGATCAGCACGTCGCCGATCCAGACCGCGTGCGCGTCGGTGCCCTGCAGCGCGCCCTTGTAGGTAACGCGGCTGCGGCAGCGGGGCACATCATGGTCGACGAACAGCCTGTGCTCCAGGTGCTGGCCCGCGTCGGCGAAGTACAGCCCGGTCAGCTCGGCGTCGCCGCCGGTGCCGTCGTAGCGCACTTCGGTGCCCAGCCGGACCACCGATCCGCCCAGCGTGACCGCGGTGTGCCGCAGCCGGGCGTCGCGGCCCAGGGTGGCGTAGTGGTGCGAGACATGCACGGCGTCGTCGGCCCAGTCCGCCACGCTGACCAGCGACAGCGCGGCGCCGTCCCCCACGACCAGCTCGACGTTGTCGGCGTAGGTGGCGCTGCCGCGGTAGTCGAGCACTACCACGGCCCGGGACAACGGCTCGGCCTGTACCAGCAGGTGACCGTAGCCGGCGCCGCCCGCCGGGCCCCGGCCGGTCACGGTGACCACGGTGGGGCGCGAGGCGTCGGCTTCGGCGGGGACCGTGATCACGGTGGCCTCGTCGAAGTTCGCGTACGCCTGCGCGCTCACCCGATCGGCCGGGATGAAGGTGCGGCCCGCTTGAGCCACGGACCGTTCGGCAGAAGAGGTCTTGACCTCGGGAGCCGGGTCCACGTCCAGTTCCACGGCGGCCGGCACGGACGGGGCCGGAGCCGGCTCGGCGTGCAGGCCGCGGAGGCGGCGCAGCGGGGTGAACCGCCACTCCTCCTCCCGGCCGCTGGGTACGCCGAAGTCCGCCGGGTCGTAGGACCTGCGCTCGTGCAGCCTGGTGACGGGGGCCGATTCAATCGCCCCCTGCAGTCCAGCCGACATCAGCCGACAGCCCCCTCCATCTGCAGCTCGATCAGCCGGTTCAGCTCGAGCGCATACTCCATCGGCAGCTCGCGGGCGATGGGCTCGACGAACCCGCGGACGATGGTGGCCATGGCCTCGTCCTCGGTCATGCCCCGGCTCATCAGGTAGAACAGCTGGTCCTCGGAGATCTTGGAGACGGTCGCCTCGTGGGCCATCTCCACGTCGTCCTCGCGGACGTCCACGTACGGGTAGGTGTCGCTGCGGCTGACCGTGTCCACCAGCAGCGCGTCGCACTTGACGTTGGACTTGGAGTGCTCGGCGCCCTCCTGCACGTTGATCAGGCCGCGGTAGGAGGTCCGGCCGCCGGCCCGGGCCACCGACTTGGACACGATGCTCGAGGAGGTGTGCGGCGCGCAGTGCACCATCTTGGCCCCGGCATCCTGGTGCTGGCCAGGGCCCGCGAACGCGACAGAAAGTGTCTCTCCTCGCGCGTGCTCGCCCATCAGGTAGACCGCCGGGTACTTCATCGTCACCTTGGAGCCGATGTTGCCGTCGACCCACTCCATGGTCGCGCCCTGCTCGGCCACGGCCCGCTTGGTGACCAGGTTGTAGACGTTGGCCGACCAGTTCTGGATCGTGGTGTACCGGCAGCGGGCGCCGGGCTTCACGATGATCTCGACCACCGCGGAATGCAGCGAGTCGGACTTGTAAATGGGCGCGGTGCAGCCCTCCACGTAATGGACGTAGGCGCCCTCGTCGACGATGATCAGGGTCCGCTCGAACTGGCCCATGTTCTCGGTATTGATACGGAAATAGGCCTGCAGCGGGATTTCCACCTGCACGCCCTTCGGCACGTAAATGAACGAGCCGCCGGACCATACCGCCGTGTTGAGCGCGGCGAACTTGTTGTCGCCCACCGGGATTACCGTGCTGAAGTATTCCTTGAACAAATCCGGATGCTCGCGCAGCGCGCTGTCCGTGTCGAGGAAGATGACGCCCTTTTCCTCGAGGTCTTCCCGGATCTTGTGGTAGACGACCTCGGACTCGTACTGCGCGGCGACACCCGCGATAAGCCGCTGCTTTTCCGCCTCGGGGATGCCGAGCCGGTCGTAGGTGTTCTTGATGTCGGCGGGCAGTTCGTCCCAGCTGGCCGCCTGCTTCTCGGTGGAGCGGACGAAATACTTGATGTTGTCGAAGTCAATCTCGGACAGGTCGGCGCCCCAGGTCGGCAGCGGCTTGCGGCCGAAGGACTTCAGCCCCTTCAGCCGCAGGTCGAGCATCCACTCCGGCTCGTTCTTGCGAACCGAGATGTCGCGGACCACCTCTTCGGACAGGCCACGGCGCGCGGACGCGCCGGCCACGTCCGAGTCGGCCCAGCCGAACTTGTACGTGCCCAGCCCCTCGAGCTGTTCCTGCGTGGTGGTGGTCGTCATGTCAAGAGCCCTCCGGACCCCGTGTTTTCATGTCGCTGGATGATTTCTGTAGGTACCTGCTGTACAACATCCTGGGCCGGGCCTGCCTTCCCGGCGCCGGTGACGCTCGCGACGCTCGTGACGTGCGTGGTGCAGATCCCGTCGCCGTGCGCGATCGTAGCGAGGCGCCGCACCGGCGTGCCGAGCAGCCTGCCGAACGCCTCGGTCTCCGCCTCGCACAGCTGCGGGAACTCGGCCGCCACGTGCGCGACCGGGCAGTGATGCTGGCACAGCTGCTCGCCGGACGGGCCTGCCGCCCCGATGGCGGGCGCCGGGCCCGCAGAGGCGGCGTAGCCGTCGGCGGACAGCGCCTCGGCCAGGGCCTGCACCCGGGCGGCCAGCTCGCCCTGGGCCACTACCGGCGCGTACCGCCGCTCCAGGTCGGAGATCTGGGTGCGGGCGAACTCGGCGATCGCGTCGGCACCGGCCCGCTCGGCCAGGAACCGCAGTGCTCCGGTGGCCAGGTCGTCGTAGGCGTGCTCGAACGCGCTGCGCCCGGCGTCGGTGATCACGAAGACCTTGGCCGGCCGGCCGCGGCCCCGGTTGCCGTACGTCCGGGCCGTCCTGGTCTCGATGAGGCCCTCGGCCAGGAGGTTGTCCAGGTGACGCCGGATGGCCGCAGGGGTCAGCCCGAGCCGGCCGCCCAGCGTGGCGGCGGTCGACGGCCCGAGCTCCAGGATCAGCCGCGCGACCTGGCCCCGGGTGGGACCCTCGAGCGGCCGGACGTTTTTCACAACACCATTGTGCCGTAAATAGGGTGGCCAGTGCAAACTTTCTGCAACGCCGACGTGACGTAAATCACGCCAGGCCCGAGCAGCCGCTCGGCGTTGCGCTGTCCGGCTTACGGGTCGATGCCGACCGTGATCCCGGCCACTCCGCTGGGATGGTCGGCCAGGCCGCGGACCACGGCATCGGCCCGGGCCGCGACCCGCAGCGGCTCGGCGATCTGGCTGAGCAGCGCCTCGGCCGCCTGATCGTGCGCCTGCACGGTCAGCAGGCTCAGCCGGGCCGAGTTGCCCAGGTGCAGCCCGCTGCGCAGCACCCGGGTCGCGTCCAGGATCACTGCCAGCTGGTCCACCGCGCTCCGGTCGCCGGACCAGCGCGGGTCGGCGGCCGGCCAGCGGGTCAGGTGCAGCGAGACCGCGCCCTCATGCTCGCGGTAGAACCGCTGGTACATATGCTCGGTCAGGAACGGCGCGAACGGGGCGAACAGCCCGAGCAGTACCCGGTAGGACTCCCACAGCGTCCACCGCGCGCTGGCCTCCTCGGTCCGGTCCTTGATCATCTCGATGTAGCGGTCGCAGTAGATCGACCAGAACATCCGGGACGCCGCCTGGTGCGCCTGCTGGTAGTCGTGGGCCTCGAAGGCCGCCGTGGTCTGTTCGACCGCGTCGGCCAGGTGCGAGAGCAGCCAGCGGTCCACGATGTTCCGCTCCCCCGGCACCAGGGCGGGCGCGGCCGCGTCGAAGCCCGCCAGGTTCATGGTCAGGAAGCGGCCCACGTTCCACAGCTTCACCGTGAACTTCCGGCCGGTCCGCACGTCCTTCTCGTTGTACCGCAGGTCGGTGCCGATGCGGCCCTTGGCGGCCCACTGCCGCAGCGCGTCCGCGCCGTACCTGGCCATCACGTCGTCGGGCACGTAGCGGTTGTAGCCGCCCGGGGCGGCCGAGCGGTCCAGGTCCCGCTTGGACAGCTTCTTGCCCTGCTCGTTCAGGCCCCAGCCGGAGATCAGCGCGGTGCGCCACGGGAGCCGGCCGAACAGCAGCTCAGACTGCACCACCGAATAGAACAGCCAGGTCCTGATGATCTCGAATGCCTGCACCCGCATGGACATCGGCGCCAGCGCGGGATCGGTACCTCCGATGGCCCACCCGTCGTTGATCTGCGGCGTCAGCGACGAGGTCATCCAGGTGTCCATCACGTCCTGATCGGCCGCCAGCTCGGCAGAACCGCAGGACGGGCAGGCCGTCACCGGCGGCTTGTCGGTCAGCGGGTCGACCGGCAGGTCCGCGAGCAGAGCCAGCACCGGGGCCGCGCAGGCGGCGCAGAACCACACCGGGAACGGCACCCCGTAACGGCGCTGCCTGCTGATGTTCCAGTCCCACTTCAGGCCGTCGATCCAGTCCTCGAGCCGCCGCCGCATGAACGCGGGGACCCACTCCAGCTCGGCCGCCCGGGCCCGGAACCGGTCGGCGTGCTCCCGCACCGCGACGAACCACTGCGGCCTGATCTGGAACTCGACCGGGGTCTGGCAGCGTTCGTGGACCCCGACCACCTGCCGCACCGGCACGCTGGAGACCAGCAGCCCCGCCTCGTCCAGCGCCTTCACCACGGCCGAACGCGCCTGGGTCACCTGCAGCCCCGCAAACGGGCCCGCCAGCGGCCCCAGCCGCCCGTCCGGCTCCAGCACCAGGCGCAAGTCCAGCTGGTCGCGCCGCCAGCGCAGCACATCTTCGTTATCGCCGAACGTGCACACCATCATCAGCCCGGTCCCGTACTCCGGGTCCACGTCCTGGTCGGCCAGCACCGGGACCTCGTAGCCGAACAGCGGCACCACGGCCCGGTCCAGCCCCGCGTAGCGCGGGTCGTCCGGCCGGTGGTACAGCGCCACGCAGGCCGGGAGCAGCTCGGGCCGGGTGGTGGCGATCTCGAGGTCCCGCTCGCCGCCGAGCCTGATCGTGTGCAGCCTGCTGGTCCGCTCCAGGTCTTCCACGTCCGCCTGGGCCAGCGAGGTCCGGTCTTCCGGGCACCACAGGATCGGATCCTGGACCCGCCGCAGGTAGCCCGCCTGGTAGAGCGTGACGAAGGCGGCCTGGGCGGTCCGCTGGCAGCGGGCGTCGATGGTGGAGTAACGCAGCGACCAGTCCACCGACAGGCCCAGGCGGCGCCACAGGTCCGCATAGCGTTCGGCCGTCCGCCGGGTCTCGGCCAGGCACAGCGCCACGAAGTCGGCCCGGGGCAGGTCCACGGCCCGCACGCCGTAGGCCTGCTCCACGTACCGCTCGGTGGGCAGCCCATTGTCGTCGAACCCGATCGGGTAGAACACCCGCTCGCCCCGCATCCGGCGGTAGCGCACGATGAAGTCGGGCTGGGAGTAGCTCATGGCGTGGCCGACGTGCAGGTGCGCCGCCGATACGTACGGCGGCGGCGTGTCCACGCTGAATACCGGGCCGGCGCCGTCGCGGTCGTAGCGGTAGACGTCGTGGGCCTGCCACAGCGCCCGGGCCGCGGCCTCCACGGCCTGATGGTCGTACTCGCCCGATTCCATAGCTAGGGACGCTATCCGGCTGGGCGCCGCTACTGAAAACAATTTTGGCCGAACGGAGCGTGGTTCTCGTTTTCCCAGCCTCGGACCGGAAGCTCCCGGCCGCCTCGCGCGTCTTACCCTCTTGCCTACGGCATCATGGCTAGAACAGCCCACGAGCGAGCCGAGAAAGACAAGCACGCCATGCCCGCGCCGCGACCTGACCTCGCCGACCTGCTCGAGGTGACCGTCCCCGCCGGCGGCAAGGTCATCACGGTCAGCGACCTGCACCTGCCCCCGGTCCGCACCGACGTGTCCGGGCGGTCCTGCGAGATGCTGGCCGGGCACCTGGGCGCCGAGACCGGGGTGCTGACCGTGGTCCTGGCCGGGGACGTGGTCGAGCTGCTCGGCTCTGCGGGGTCGACGGCCACCGACATCCTGCGCCCGCACGAGGACCTGTGCGCGGCGCTGCTGGAGGTGACCGCCCGCGGCGGGCAGGTCATCTACATCATCGGCAATCACGACAGCGACCTGGCCTGGGACGTCAAGGCCGCGGACGCGGTCCGGGAGATGACCGGAGCCACGCTGTGCCTGGCCGCGGACCTGATCCTGGCCGACGGCCGGAAGGTCCGGGTGGAGCACGGCCATCAGCTCGACCCCTACAACTGCTTCTGCGACGCCCGCAACCCGCTGGACACCCCGATGGGCCACCACATCGTCAGGGAGGTCATCCCGCGGATCGAGTTTCTCGGCCGCGGCTGGGTCGACGGCGCGCACGAGATGGCGGATCCCGCCGATTTCCCGTCCTTCATCGGCTCCCGGCTCGTCTACCGCAAGCTGGGCCGCCACCTGTGGTGGCTGATCGCGCTCCCGCTGGCCATCCTCATCCTGGTCCGGATCCCCGAGTTCACCGCGTTCCGGTCCCGTTACCCGGATACCGACGTGTGGGTGCGCCGGGCCGAGATCCTCGGCTACGGCGCGGTGGCCGACCTGGTCGTCATCGCCGCCCTGGTCGGCATCCTGGCCCGGCGAGCCTGGGTGTCGATCAGCGCGCTGGCCCTGGACAAGCGGGGCTACGGGCAGAACACGGCCGCCCGCCAGCGGGCCGCCGACCTGGTCGCCGACGGGTACTACGGCTTCGTCTCCGGGCACACGCATCATCCGGAGCTGGCCGCCACCGGGTCCGGCTTCTACGCCAACTCGGGCTCGTGCACGTCAGTGGTGGAGGGGATCGGCGGGAAGTTCGGCCTGCCCCCGGCCTACGTGCGCAACCAGCAGGTCTGCTGGGTGGAGATCGGCCCGGACCAGGCCGAGCTGGTCTCCGCCCGGGTCGAGCTGCCCGGCGCGACCCGGATGGAGCGGTTCGTGGCCCACGGCCGCAACCCGCACTCCGACTCCCCGGTGCGCGTGGCTAGCTGGCCGCTCGGCCCCGACTGGCCGCCCGCCGACCAGAAGGCCGCCCGCAAGTAGCCCCCCGACGGCGCGCCGCCGTCCCCGCCGCCCCAGCCGGCGGAAGCGTGAACCGCCGGCGGAATCCGCTTAACGGCGTATCCCGGAGCCGGGTTTCACTACCCCCGTTCGGCTGCCCTGGCCTCTTCGATGGTGAGCTCAGCGGCGGGGTCGGCTTCCAGGCGCTCGTCGGGGATCGGGTCACCGCTGCGGACGGACCGGCCGTAGCTGCCGTTATCCAGCCGGTGAAGCGCCCGCTCGATGACCTCGAGCCGGTCGCGCAGGCTCTCCGCGATCGCGTCATCCTGGCCCTCTTCGGTGAGCGCCAGCGCGGCGTCGGCGTTATCCTCGGCCTCGCTCGCCACCTCGGCCTCGCGGTCGTCGCGGCCCGCGGACTCGGAGTCCTTGAGCAGGCTGAGCACCTCATCACGTTCGGTGATGAGCAACGTGCGGGCCCGGTCGGTGTCCATCCGGCGGTCCTCCTAAGTCCGTGGGGTCGTAGCTGTCGGGCGCGTGCCCATCATCCGCAGCATAGCGAGCCGTACCGGATGGCCGCGTGAGGCGGCCAGGGCGCCCCGTAGACTCGCCTGCGTGAGCACCGGCACGGCCCCTGCGGACCCAGCGGCGCCTGCCGTCCAGATCGGCGGGCTGGTCAAGCGTTACGGCCAGGTCGCCGCCGTGGACGGGCTCTCGCTGACCGCCCCGCGCGGCGCGGTGACCGGCATCCTCGGGCCTAACGGCGCGGGCAAGACCACCACGGTCGAGATCTGCGAGGGATACCGGCGGCCCGACCAGGGTACGGTGCGCGTGCTCGGGCTCGACCCGGTTCGGGACGCCCGGGCGCTGCGGCCCCGGGTAGGCGTGATGCTGCAGGCCGGCGGGATCCCGCCGTCGGTGCCCGCGGCCGATTACCTGGCGCTGCTGAGCCGGTTTCACGCCAGCCCAGTCGAGGTGCCCGTACTGCTCGACCTGGTCGGGCTGACCCCGGTGGCCCGCACTGCGTACAAACGGCTCTCCGGCGGCCAGCAGCAGCGGCTGTCACTGGCCGCGGCCGTCGTCGGCCGCCCGGACCTGGTGTTCCTTGACGAGCCCACGGCCGGCATGGACCCGCAGGCGCGGCACGCCACCTGGGACCTGATCGGCGAGCTGCGCGCGGCCGGGGTGAGCGTCATCCTGACCACCCACTTCATGGAGGAAGCCGAGCGGCTCTGCGATCACGTCACCATCATCGACCACGGCCAGCTCGTGGCCGCGGGCACGCCGGAGCAGCTCACCGGCACGATCGGCCAGCTCAGGTTCCGCGCCGAGGCCGGACTGGACCTGGGCAGCCTGCTCACGGTGCTGCCGGCGGCCAGCGCGGTCAAGGAATCTCCGGCCGGCCACTACGTGCTCGAGGTGCACGGCGCGGTGGACCCGCTGCTGCTGGCCGCGGTAACCGCGTGGTGCGCCGAGCGGGGCGTGCTGGCCAACAGCCTGCGCATCGAGAGCCGGACGCTGGAGGACGTATTCCTCGAGCTGACCGGGAAGGAACTCCGCACATGACAGTGCTGCCCCGGGGGGACGGCCCCCCAGGATCCCCCCGCGCACGGGGGGGCTACCCGCCCCCCCGTATCCCCCTGGGGCCGGCCCCGGGGGCGGCACCGCTGGGCCGGATGGTCGCCGCGCAGGCCGGGCTGGAAACCAGGACCCTGCTGCGCAATGGCGAGCAGCTCCTGCTCACGCTGGTCATCCCGCTGCTGCTGCTGACCGCGTTCAGCCTCGAGCCGCTGGTCAGCTTCGGGGCGGGACTGAGCCGGGTCGACTTCCTCACGCCCGGGATCATCGCCCTGGCGGTCATGTCGACCGCGTTCACCAGCCAGGCCATCGCCACCGGGTTCGAGCGGCGCTACGGCGTGCTCAAGCGCCTGGGGGCCACGCCGCTCTCGCGGGGCGGCCTGATCGCGGCCAAGACGGCTACAGTCATCGGGGTCGAGCTGCTGCAGGGCGCCCTGATCCTCGCGCTGGCCGCCGCGATCGGCTGGCGGCCTGACGCCAGCCCGGCCGCGGTCGTGTCCGCCCCACTGCTGATCCTGCTGGGCACGGCCGCCTTCAGCGGCCTGGCCCTGCTGATGGCGGGGACGCTGCGCGCCGAGGCCACGCTGGCCGCGGCCAACCTCGTCTACATCCTGCTGCTCGGCGTGGGCGGCGTGGTCTTCCCGCTGACCAAGTTCCCGGCCGGCGCGCGGCCCGTCCTCGAGCTGCTGCCGACCGGCGCGCTGTCGACCGGCCTGCGCAACGTCCTGCAGCACGGGACGGCCTTCCCGGTCGGGAACACGGTCACCCTGGCGGTCTGGGCCGTGGTGGCGATCGCCTGCGCCGCGCGCATGTTCCGCTGGGAATGACGGGCCAGGTACAGTGACCAGCCAGAAGGATGAAGGACAGCACGACCGCCGATGCGGGCCACCATGAGGATAAAGCCCAGGCTTCAGGACGCCCTGTCGCTGCCGGGCCGGAGGCTCATGGCGTTACGAGCCGGGGCCACCTGGCGCTGCCGGCCGCGATGATCCTCACCGGGATCCTCTCCGTGCAGTTCGGGGCGGGGCTGGCGGACAAGCTGTTCGGCCAGATTCCGCCCGCGGCGGTGACCGGGCTGCGGCTGTGGACCTCGGCGGCGGCCATGATCCTGCTGTCGGGACGTGGCTTCAGCCGGGCAATCCGCGATCTGAGGCAGCGGCGGGCGGTCAAGGACGCGGTGATCGCCGGGTCGTTCGGCCTCGCGCTCGCGGTGATGAACTTCTCCATCTACCAGGCGTTCGCCCGCATTCCCCTGGGTGTTGCGGTCACCATCGAGTTCCTCGGCCCGCTGGCGGTGGCGGTGGCCGGGTCGCGGCACCTGCGGGACGTCGGCTGGGTCGTGCTGGCGGGCGCCGGCGTGGCCCTGCTGACCCAGGGCGGCCACGGGCACCTCAATCTGACCGGTGTGACATTCGCCGGAGTCGCCGCCGCCTGCTGGGCGGCTTACATCCTGCTCAGCCAGGCCACCGGGCGGCGCTTCCCCGGCTCGGCGGGCCTGGCCATCGCGATGGTGGTGGCGGCGGTCCTCGTCACGCCGCCCGCGGTGTCGGCCGGGGGGAGCGCCATGTTCCGGCCCGCTCTGCTGGCCATCGGGGCCGCGATCGGCCTGCTCTCCTCGGTCATCCCCTACCGGTTCGAGCTCGAGGCGCTGCGGCGGATGCCGACCCGGCTGTTCGGCGTATGGATGAGCCTGGAGCCCGCGGTAGCGGCGCTGATCGGGCTGGTGCTGCTCGGACAGCAGCTGAGCGTGCTGGAATGGCTCGCGATCGGCTGCGTGATGATCGCCTGCGCGGGAGCGGCGCTGTGAATTGCGCTCTACCATAAGGGCGTGCCCGCCGACTTCCGCGCCTGGATCTCCCGTCTCGGGACGTCCAAGGTCGCCAGCCCGGTGCTGTCGCCGACGCCCGCCTCGATGCGGCGGCTCGCGCTGGCCGGCGTCATCGCCGACACGGCGATCATGTCCACGGGAGCGGCGGTCCGGCTCAGCTCCTCCGGCCTCGGCTGCCCCGACTGGCCGAGGTGCAGCGCGGCCGACATCGTGGCCAGCAAGAACGCCGGGCAGACGCTGCTCAACACCTGGATCGAATTCGGCAACAGGCTGCTTAACTTCCCCCTGGTCGTCATCGTGGCCCTGGTCTTCATCGCGGCCTGGCGGTTCCGGCCGAACGGGCAGCGGCGGCGCGACCTGGTGTGGCTGGGGGCGGCCCAGCCGGCCGGGGTGGTCGCCCAGGCGGTGATCGGCGGCATCGTGGTGCTGGCCAAGCTCAACCCGGCCACCGTCTCCATCCACTTCCTGGTGTCCGCGTTGATCGTGGCCGCCGCCGTCCTGCTGCACGTCAGGTGCACCGAGGGCACCGATCCGCCGACGGCAGTCGTCCGGCGCGACCTGCGGATGCTCTCGGCCGCCCTGGTCGCGGTGACCGGTGTCATGCTGGCGGCGGGCACCGTGGTGACCGGCACCGGTCCGCTGGCCGGCCACGCGGACACGCCCAGGTACAAGCTCCCGCTGGAAGGGGTCACCCAGCTGCACGCCGATATCGGCTGGCTGATGGCCGGCCTGGCCGTCGCGCTGGTCGTCGGGCTGCGGTTTTCCGGCGCTCCGGCCCGGGTGGTCCGGGCCAGCTGGATCATGATCGGGTCGCTGGTCCTGCAGGGCACGCTCGGCTACATCCAGTACTTCACCCACCTGCCCGCCGGCCTGGTCTGGATCCACGTCACCGGCTCGGTACTGGTCTGGATCGCCGTGCTGCGACTGTTCCTGGCCATGCGCGACCGGGGCCCGCTGCTAATCCCGTCTCCGGGCCCGGTCCAGGCCGCACCCTACCGACAGCCCGCGGGGGGTCAGGGGGGTCGTCCCCCCCGAGCAACGCTGCCGCTGGACCGATAGGCTCCTACCGTGAGCACTCAGCCCGACCTTGACTGGACGCCGACCGACGAGCGCGCCGTCGATCTCATCCGGGTCCTCGCCATGGATTCCGTCCAGAAGGCGGGCTCGGGACACCCGGGCACGGCGATGAGCCTGGCCCCGGCGGCCTATCTGCTCTTCCAGCGCCTGCTCAGGCACGACCCGGCCGATCCCAAGTGGTCTGGCCGCGATCGCTTCGTCCTGTCCTGCGGGCATTCCAGCCTCACCCTGTACATCCAGCTGTACCTGTCCGGCTACGGGGTCACCCTGGACGACCTCCAGGCCTACCGGACCTGGGGCAGCATCACGCCCGGGCACCCCGAGCACGGTCTCACTCCCGGCGTCGAGACCACCACGGGCCCGCTGGGCCAGGGCATCGGCAACGCGGTCGGGATGGCAATGGCCGCGCGCCGCGAACGCGGCCTGTTCGACCCCGACGCCGAGCCGGGGCACAGCCCCTTCGACCACCACATCTACGCGTTCGTCTCCGACGGCGACATGGAAGAGGGCATCAGCCACGAGGTGGCCGCGCTGGCCGGCCACCAGCGGCTCGGCAACCTCATCGTGCTGTACGACGACAACTACATCTCCATCGAGGACAACACCAACATCGCCAAGTCCGAGGACGTGTGCGCGCGCTACGAGGCCTACGGCTGGCACGTCCAGCGGCTGAGCTGGCGCACTCCGGACGGGTACGTGGAGGATGTCCAGGCGCTGTACCAGGCGCTGCTTACCGCCCGGGAGAACACCGAGGCGCCCTCCTTCATCGCGCTGCGGACGATCATCGGCTGGCCAGCCCCGCACAAGCAGAACACCGGGGCCGCACACGGATCAGCGCTCGGCGTGGACGAGGTGGCGGCGACCAAGGAGGTCCTCGGCTTCGATCCGGCGGTCGACTTCCCCGTCGAGGACGAGGCGCTGGCCCGCGCTCGCCAGGTCGCCGAGCGCGGCAAGGCCCTGCACGCGGAGTGGGAAGGGCCCTTCGCCGCGTGGGCCGAGGCCAACCCGCACCGCAAGGCCCTGTTCGACCGGCTAGCCGAGCACGCGCTTCCGGCCGGGTGGACCGATGTGCTGCCCTCGTTCCCAGCCGACGCCAAGGGCGTCGCGACCCGCAAGGCGTCGGGCACGGTCCTGTCCGCCCTGGCCCCGGTGCTGCCCGAGCTGTGGGGCGGCTCGGCCGACCTGGCGGAGAGCAACCTCACCACGATGGAGGGCGAGCCCTCGTTCATCCCGGTGGAGCACCAGACCGCGATGTGGCCGGGCAACCCGTACGGGCGCACGATGCACTTCGGCATCCGCGAGCACGGGATGGGCTCCGTCCTCAACGGCATCGCGCTGCACGGCGGCACCCGCCCCTACGGCGGGACGTTCCTGGTGTTCAGCGACTACATGCGGGGTTCGGTGCGGCTGACGTCCCTGATGGAGCTGCCGGTCACCTACGTGTGGACGCACGACTCCGTCGGCCTGGGCGAAGACGGGCCGACCCACCAGCCGATCGAGCACCTGTGGGCGCTGCGCGCTATCCCGCACCTGGAGGTGATCAGGCCAGGCGACGCGAACGAGACCGTCGTGGCCTGGCGCACGATCCTGGCACGGGCCCGGCCGGCCGCGCTGTGCCTGAGCCGGCAGAACGTGCCGGTCTTCGACCGGTCGGCAGGTAACGTCCAGGGCCTGGCCAGCGCCGATAACGCCGCCCGCGGCGGCTACGTGCTGGCCGAGGGCAGCGACGTCATCCTGATCGGCACCGGCAGCGAGGTTTCGATCGCGCTGGACGCCCGCGAGCAGCTGGCGGCCGACGGCATCTCGGCCCGGGTGGTGTCCATGCCGTGCGTGGAGTGGTTCGACGACCAGGACGAGTCCTACCGGCGCGAGGTGCTCCCGCCTACCGTCCGCGCCCGGGTTTCCGTGGAGGCGGGCATTACCGCGCCCTGGCGGTTGTTCGTCGGGGATGCGGGCGCTTCAATTGGCGTAGACCACTTCGGCGCTTCCGCCGCCTACCAGAAGATCTACCAGGAGTTCGGCCTCACCGCGGAGCGGGTAGCCGCTGCCGCACGCGACAGTCTGGCCCGGGTCAGGGCGTAACCCAACCATGGGTCCGGCCCGCGGCACGCAGGGAAAGGAAAGCAACGATGTCAGTTGACGTTCTCGGGCAGCTATCCGAGGCCGGGGTGTCGGTGTGGCTGGATGACATCAGCCGCGACCGGTTGCGCACCGGCAACCTGCAGGCGCTGATCGATGACATGCACGTGGTCGGCGTAACCTCCAACCCGACGATCTTCGCCAAGTCGCTGTCCTCAGGGACCGCCTACGATGACCAGATCGCCGACCTGAAGACCCGAGGCGTGAGCGTCGACGAGGCATCCCGGATGATCACGACGTACGACATCCGGTGGGCCTGCGACGTGTTCCGCCCGGTGCACGAATCGACCGGCGGCCTCGACGGCCGGGTGTCGCTCGAGGTGGATCCCCGGCTGGCCAGGGAAACCCCGAGGACCATCGCCGAAGCGCGCGCGCTGTGGTGGATGGTGGACCGGCCGAACCTGCTCATCAAGATCCCGGCCACCGTCGAAGGGCTGCCCGCGATCACCCAGTGCATCTCCGAAGGGATCAGCGTCAACGTCACGCTGATCTTCGGGCTGGAGCGGTACGGCCGGGTTATCGACGCCTACATGGAGGGACTGGAGAAGGCCGCGGCGGCCGGGCATGACCTGTCCAGGATCCGCTCGGTGGCCTCGTTCTTCGTCAGCCGGGTGGACACCGAGGTCGACCAGAGGCTCGACAAGCTGGGCACGCCAGAAGCCGAGGCGCTGCGCGGCAAGGCGGCCGTCGCGAACGCGCGGCTGGCCTACGAGCTGTTCGAGCAGCGGGTCGCCACGGACCGCTGGCAGGCCCTGGCCGGCCAGGGCGCCAACATCCAGCGGCCGCTATGGGCCTCTACCTCGGTCAAGGACCCGTCCTTCGGCGACACCATGTACGTCGTCGACCTGGTCGCCGCCGACACGGTCAACACCATGCCCGAGGGCACGATCAAGGCCACGGCCGACCACGGCAAGCTGATCGGCGACACCATCCACGGCACCTACGACGCGTCCCGGCAGGTCTTCGCCGACCTGGAGAAGCTCGGCATCGGGTACGACGACGTGGTCGGCGTCCTGGAGACCGAGGGCGTGCAGAAGTTCGAAGCGTCGTGGAACGAACTGCTCGACACGATCAGAATGAAGATGGGGCTCTGAGCTCAGATGACCACAGGGGTTGGCGGTGGTTCTAGCATGACCGGAGGTCACGGATGACGGCCGAGCCAGGAAACCCGGCGGGCCTGGCCCCGGCCAGCCCCGGCGTCATCGCGGGCCTCGATGAGCTGACCGGTCCGGCCAACCCGCTGCGCGACCCGCGGGACCGGCGTATCCCCCGGGTGGCCGGGCCGTGCGTGCTCGTCATGTTCGGTGTCACCGGGGACTTGGCCCGCAAGAAGCTGATGCCGGCCGTCTACGACCTGGCCAACCGCGGCCTGCTGCCCCCGGGCTTCTCGTTCGTGGGCTTCGCCCGCCGGGACTGGGAAGACGAGGATTTCGCCCAGGTCACCTACCAGGCGGTGAAGGAGTACGCCCGCACGCCGTTCCGCGACGCGGTGTGGGAGCAGCTCAGCGAGGGCGTCAGGTTCGTGTCCGGGTCGTTCAGTGACGACGATGCCTTCGGCCAGCTGGCCGACTGCGTGCACAAGCTGGACGCCGAGCGGGGCACCGGCGGGAACTACGCGTTCTACCTGTCGATCCCGCCGAGCCAGTTCCCCACCGTGGTGCGGCAGCTGAAGCGCAGCGGCCTATCGGACTCAGGCGGCCACGGCTGGCGCCGCGTGGTGATCGAAAAGCCGTTCGGCCACGACCTGGCCAGCGCGCGCGAGCTC
The DNA here is from genome assembly GCA_963767565.1 of uncultured Actinomycetes bacterium. Classification (GTDB taxonomy): domain Bacteria; phylum Actinomycetota; class Actinomycetes; order Streptosporangiales; family Streptosporangiaceae; genus Palsa-504. The sequence continues at coordinate 767,841 of CAVYEG010000006.1, forward strand.
AACGCCATCCTGGACGAGGTCTTCCCGCCGGAGTCGGTGTTCCGCATCGACCACTACCTCGGCAAGGAGACCGTACAGAACATCCTGGCGCTGCGGTTCGCCAACGAGATGTACGAGCCGATCTGGAACCGCGGCTACGTCGACCACATACAGATCACGATGGCCGAGGACATCGGCATCGGCGGCCGGGCCGGCTACTACGACGGCATCGGAGCTGCCCGCGACGTGATCCAGAACCACTTGCTGCAGCTCCTGGCGCTGACGGCGATGGAGGAGCCGGCGGCCTTCGACGCCGACTCGCTCCGGATGGAGAAGGAGAAGGTGCTGTCCGCGGTGCGGTTGCCCGCGGATCTGGCCGCCGGCACCGCGCGCGGACAGTACTCGGCAGGCTGGCAGGGCGGCCACCAGGTCCGTGGCTTCCTGGAGGAGGATGGCATCCCGGCCGACTCCCGGACCGAGACCTACGCCGCGCTGCGGCTGGGCGTCGACACCAGGCGCTGGGCAGGCGTTCCGTTCTACCTGCGGGCGGGCAAGCGCCTGCCGCGCCGGATGACGGAGATCGCGCTGATCTTCCAGCGCGCGCCGCATCTGCCGTTCTCCGCCACTGATACCGAGGAGCTCGGCCAGAACGCGCTGGTGATCAGGATCCAGCCGGACGAGGGCATCACGGTCAGGTTCGGCTCGAAGGTGCCCGGGACCGCAATGGAGGTCCGGGACGTGAACATGGACTTCGCCTACGGCGAGTCCTTCACCGAATCGAGCCCCGAGGCCTACGAGCGGCTGCTGCTCGACGTGCTCATCGGCGACCCGCCCCTGTTCCCGCGTCAGCAGGAGGTCGAGCTCGGCTGGCGGATCCTGGACCCGGTGGAGGAATTCTGGGCCTCCTTCACCAAGCCGGACCAGTATCCGGCCGGCTCCGCGGGCCCGGCGTCAGCGGAAGCGATGATGGCACGGGACGGGCGCGCATGGCGGCGCTTGTAGGGCTAATAGGGCAAAGAGGGCCGCGATGACCATCGACCTGACCGACACCACCACCGGCGCCATCCACGACGCGCTGACCCAGGCCCGCCGCCGGATGGGCGGCCCGGCTTCCGGCATGGTGCTGACGCTGATCATCGTCACCGACGAGTCAGCGCAGTACGACGCCGTCCGGGCGGCCAACCAGGCGGGCCGCGAGCACCCGAGCCGGGTGCTCGCCGTCATCACCCGCAGGCCCAAGAACGAGTCCCGGCTAGACGCCGAGGTCCGGGTGGGCGAGAACGGTCCGGGCGAGACCATCCTGCTGCGCATGTACGGCCCGCTCGGCCAGCACGCCGACTCGGTGGTGGCGCCGCTGCTCGCGCCCGACGTTCCCGTGGTGACCTGGTGGCCGGACGACGCGCCGCCCGCCCCGCACTCTGACCCGCTCGGCGCCGTGGCTCAGCGCCGGGTGACGGACGCGGCGGCCAGTGACACGCCGCTGGAGATACTGCTGACCCTGGCCAAGGCCTACCAGCCTGGCGACACCGACCTGAGCTGGACCAGGTCGACGCCCTGGCGGTCCCTGCTGGCCGCCACCTTGGACCAGCCCTATCCCGAGCTGCTCAGCGGGGAGGTGCTGGCCGAGCCGGACAACCCGACCGCCGACCTGATCGCCGCCTGGCTCGGGCTGCGGCTGGGCATCGAGGTGCGGCGCGGCGAATCCGGCGGCCCGGGTATCACCGAGGTCGGCTTCGATACCCCCGACGGGAAGGTCGCGATCTCCCGTCCGGACGGCCGGACGGCCACCCTGTCCTGGCCCGGCCGCCCGGAACGCCGGGTCGCGCTGCACCGCAGGGACACCGCCGAGCTGATCGCCGAAGAACTGCGCAGGCTGGAACCCGACGAGGTCTATGCGGAAACCCTCCGGGCGCTGGCCAGCAAGCACTAACTGGTGAGCGTGCCCGAGGTTATCGTGCACCGGGATGCGCAGCTCCTGGCCAAGGCCGCGGCGGCGCGCCTGGTCACCAGGCTGGTCGACTCCGTGGCCGCCCGCGGCGCCGCCTCGGTGGTGCTGACCGGGGGCGGCGTCGGCACTGCGGTGCTGGCCGAGCTGGCCGCGACTCCGGCGCGGGATGCCATCGACTGGCGGCACCTGGACATCTGGTGGGGCGACGAGCGGTTCGTGCCGGCCGGCGGCCCGGAGCGGAACGAGACCGGCGCCCGCTCGGCCCTGCTCGACCATGTCGACGCCGACCCGGCCCGGGTCCACCCGATGCCGGGCCCGGACGGCCCGGACGGCGACAACCCGGAGGCGGCGGCGGCCAGGTACGCGTCGTGGCTGGCCGCCGCGACCGAGCCAGAAGATCATGGCCCGGTCCCGGCCTTCGACGTGCTGATGCTCGGCATCGGCCCCGAGGCCCACGTGGCGTCGCTGTTTCCCGGCCTGCCGGCGCTCTACGACGAACGGCCGGTCGTCGCGGTCAGGGGCTCACCCAAGCCGCCGCCGATCCGGCTGTCCCTTACCCTGCCCTCGATTCGGGCCGCACGGGAGGTCTGGATCCTGGCGTCGGGAGCCGAGAAAGCCAACGCCATCGCGATGGCCCTGTCGGATGCCGGTCCGGTTCAGGTTCCCGCCGCGGGCGCACGCGGCAGGCAGCGAACGCTATTCCTGATCGACAGCGCCGCCGCGGCCAAAGTGCCGCCGCAAATCGGCCGCCAGGGCGCGCACTGAGCGAACGGGTTTGCCAGGGGGGTCCGGGGGGACGGAATCCCTCCGGGAGCTGGCAGTGTCGTCCCCCCGGGCCAACACTGTCTGCCCTGAGGACCGGGCGAAGACCAGGCCCGCGGCCAGGCAGGTCACCGGCACCGCGGCGAGCACGTAGCGGTAGCTGAACCCGGACGTCATCGGGGGCAGCACGATCAGCAGCGCTCCGACCAGCCAGGGCAGCAGGGCGATGCCGCCCCACCGGCGCCAGCGGGCCAGCACACCCGCGGCGCCGATCAGCAAGATGATGCCGAACATCGTCCCGCGCAGGTAGATGACCTTCTGGTAGATCTGGAGCAGCCGGGCCCACGGCCGGACAGCCTGGGTTAGCCCGAGCCCCTCGAGCCCCTGGCCGCCGGCGAAGTCCTTTTCCGCGCTCTGCACGATGCGGGCCTGGTTGTCGTTATTCAGGCAGATCCCGTTGCAGTAGTTTGACGGGGCGCCGGGCAGCCGGACCGGGGTGGCGTACCAGGGGACGTTGGCGTTCATGGTGGCGCCGGTGACGAACGAGAAATTCGGGCCGTTCCCGTAGTAATTGCTCGGATCGGGCTGCCGGAACCAGCCGAAGGTGTGCAGGATGTCGTGGGCCACCGCGCTCGCGTAGGCCACTGGGTGGGCTTCGATGGCTTGCTCGGCGAAGTCGCGCATATCATGGTTGATCCCGGGCGTGAACCGCTTGGCGGTATCCGAGCCGAGCTTCGCGTACACCGGTGTCCTGGTGTTCTGATAGGGCTGCAGCTCGTAGTCCGCCCAGATGTACTCGGCGGCGACCGGGCGGTACTCCGGCTTGGTGGAGTCACACAGGAACTCCAGGCTGGCGGGCAGCTTCATGCTCGAGCACTCAGCGAACGTGCTGACCCGGCTGTACAGGAAAGCGCCTGACGACTCGCTCAGCGCGTACTTGCCGTAGGAGCCGTGGAACCAGACCATGTACGCGGCGATGGGCATGATGCCCGCTATGGCCAGCGCCGCCAGGCGGCGCCAGCCAACCCACCGGACCAGCATGGCCACGAAGACCACGGCCAGCAGCGGCTCGCCGACGGACCGGACCAGGGTGGCGTAGCCGATCATCAGGCCGGCCACCCCCATGGCCAGGACCGACGGCCGGTCGCTCCAGCACAGCATGACCACGACCACGGTCACCAGGAACATGAACAGGGTGTCGGCGGCGATCAGGTGCTCCAGGTGCAGTTCGTAGGAGTCGAACAGCACGGGCAGCGTGGGCAGCGAGGCGCCCCACCAGGGTAGCCCGCGATGACGGAGCAGCGCGTAGATCGCGACGCCGGCGCCGAGCCCCATCGCGGCCTGGAGCAGGGAGATCGCGTAGTCGCTGTGCAGCGGGAGCAGGAGGTCCAGGAGGAACGGGTACCCGTTCGGCCGGACCGCGTCCGGGATATGGGTGACCGCGTCGTAGAGGTAGTTATAGGAGTCGCTGAACCAGAACACGGGCGGGAAGCCGAGCACGACCACGATGCGGGCCACCAGCGCGGCGAGCAGCACGACGCTGAACTGCCAGTGCGTGCGCACCGGCTGGATGAGCCGCGTCAGCAGCGTGGCCTGTCCCCTTGCCGGCTGCCGCTGACCGGGTACGACCCGTTCGCTGCCGGTGGTCGCGTTGGTCACGACCGCCTCCCGACTCCTTGAGCCTGCCGGAAATCTTCCGGCCCTTCGCTGATCCCGCAGGCCCCGGGTAAACAGCAGGCCGGCCTGCCTTCTTCGCGCCGGCTGCCCCATAGTAGCCGTCAGCTCGCACCGAATTGAGGGTTAACGGACAATGACATGGCCCGGCGTGTCAGCCGTGGCTTGCGGCTACCAGCGTCCCCCGTAGGCCAGCCGGCAGGCCAGCACGCAGATGAACACGAACGAAAGCGTGGCGGCAATATCCGGTGATCCGGCGGCGGCCGAGATCAGGATCCACACGAACAAGACAGGCAGCAGCCGGTCGAACGGACGATGATGCCTCGGGCTCGGCTGGGCGCCCGGCGGCACCGCCTCCGGTAGGACATCGGCCGGCTGCTGGCTGAGGTCCGTGCCGAACAGCGGCTCGGCCGGCAGGTCGGCGGTGAGCTCCCGCAAGTCGGCCCACGTCCTCGCGGCATAGGCGGCCGAGGTACGGTCCTCGAACTCCTCAAGCGTCAGCCGCCCGTCCGTGAACGCGTCGCGCAGCACATCGACGACGCTCTCCCGCTCTTGGTCAGATGCGCGGATCGGACGGTCGGTCATCGGCGGACACCTCTAGAGCCTTCCGTGTGTTCCCTCAATCTTACCTAGTGCAGTTCTGAACCCTTAAGGCTCCCGTCGACCGAGGTTCGCCGGACCTCCGGCGAGGGAAAACACTGTGTGACGCAACAAATTCCGAAGGCCGCAGCCAAATGGTTACGAAAAGTGAGAGGTTTTGGGTCTCGCCCCGCACCGCACGCAGCGTTACGCTGTTGGCGAATCTTTCGTCTGGTCAAGCTGAGTCAGGTGTGACCTGAGAAAGGTTCTGGCGCGGAAGTCAAGTCTTTCGCTCCAGTCACGCAGTTAACGCAGGGCATCTCGCTCTCTCGACTGCCGCCGGGCACGCCGGGAACCGGGCGAGCCGTTCCTCACTAGGAGGGATCGATTTGAGCGTCAGCGAAGAGCGCACAGTCCAGCCTGCCCCCACCACTGCTATCCCCCCCTCCGGCATCGCCGATCCTGCCCCGCTCGGGCTCGCCGCCTTTGCCCTCACCACGTTCCTGCTGTCCGCCAAGAACGCCGGGTGGATGACCCATGCCACCGGCAACGCGTGGCTCGGCTTTGCCTTCGCGTACGGCGGGTTCGCCCAGCTGTGCGCCGCCATGTGGGAGTTCCGCAACAGGAACGTCGTCGGCGCGACCGGCTTCGGCACCTTCGGCGCCTTCTGGATCGGCCTCGGCTTCTGGGTTCTGCTCGTCGTGAACCCGGCCGTCGCGGCCATCAAGCCCGCCACGGCGGCGGCGACGGTCGCGTCGCTCAACCACGACCTCGGCTGGATCCTGCTCGGGTTCGGCATCTTCACCCTGTACGCGACGATCCTTATCCTGCAGACGAACACGGCCTTGTTCGCGACCTTCTTGCTGTTGTTCGCCACGCTCATCGTCCTGTGCATCGGGAACTTCAACGCCGGCTCGGCACTCCTGCCCACGGGAACGATCAAGTTCGGCGGCTACCTCGGCGTGGTCACCGCGCTCGTGGCCTGGTACACATCGGCGGCCGGCATGGCGGCCGGCATAGGCGGCAAGTTGAGGCTTCCTGTGGGCCCAGCGCTGCTCAGGTAATCCTCCCGGTTGGGTAAGCGCCGGGGACCGGGCCAATGCGGCCGGTCCCCGGCGCTTATTTCGTGCCCGGCCGCCCCTGCAGGTTCTGCCGGATGGCTCCGCGGCAATCGCTGGCCGCCGGATACGGTTGGGCCGGTGGCAACGGCGGAGGGAGGCATAGGCGAGTGCACGCCCCGGAAGGGACCGACCTGTCGGCCAAGGTCGAGCAGGTCAAGCGCAAGACGCGGCCGTGGAAGTCGATCATTGCCCTGGCGCTCGCGATCGCGGCCGCGGTCATCTCACACCGGGCCAGCCACGGCTCGTCCGCATTCCTGCACACGAGCGACCTGACCAACCAGTTCGTCACGTACGGGACCGCCGCGCTGTTCCTCGTTTTCGCGTCCACGGCGACCTACGGCCTGGCCGGGAAGTCGAGGCAGCTGCTCGAGCCGAAGGCCGGCCCGGCGCATTCTGCCATAGTCCGGTACGCGATCTTGATCGTCGGCGAGTTCACGACGCTGGTGATCACGCTCGTGCTGTTCGGCGTTCCCGTCAGCCAGCTCCTCGTCGGCGGGGCGCTCGCCACCGTCTTCGTCAGCATCGCGGCACAGCAGGCGCTCGGCAACGTGTTCGCCGGGCTGGTCCTGGTCTTCGCCAGACCGTTCAATGTGGGCGATGCGATCCGGCTGCGCGCCGGTGCGCTGGGCGGGACGCTCGACGGGATCGTGACCGATATCGGGATCACCTACGTTCGCTTCGACACCGGCGGCAGCGTGATGTCCATACCGAACTCGCAGGTGCTGAACGCGGTGGTGGGCCCCATTCCCCCGAACGGCACGAACGACGGCGATGCCCCCGCCATCATCGACACCAAGTCGGGTACTCCGGGCGGCCCTGAGCAGCCGCAGCCTCGTCCACCGGGACCGGCCTGAGCGGCCTGAGGCGGCCGGCCGCGGCTGCGAACGCCAAAGGGCCGGCGGCTGGTGAGCACCCGCTCGCCAGCGCGCCGGCCCTCTGTCACGTTAACCGGTGCGGAGGTCGCCTCTCGGCGAAAGGCACTACGCGGCTCCAGCCGGACGGTATTCCGCGAAGGCAATAGGTGCGGCCCGGGGACACAGCCGCACCGGCCACGTGACGTCTAACGCCGCCGGCGGCGTCTATGTTCCCGCTCCGGAGGCGGACCGCCGTCGTAGGGGAACGAGGAGATGGGCTGGCTCGGGGCCACGTCCGGATCGTCGTAGTGCACCAGGTGGTTCGGATCGCCGCTCGCGGGCTGCTGCCGGTACCCGCCGGACCGGCTGGCGCCGCCGTCGTAACCAGGCCCGCCGTACCCGCCGTCGTAACCGGCGCTGTCATAGCCGGCCCTCTCGTAGCCAGCCCGGTCATAGCCGGCGCTGTCATAGCCGGCGCTGTCATAGCCGGCGCTGTCGTGGCCGGCCTCGCGGTAGCCAGCGTCCGCGGCGCCAGCCCCGTTGTAGCCCGCGCCACTGTAGCTGCCGTTGTCATGACTGGCATTGTCGTAGCTGGCCCCGACATAACTAGCATTGTCGTAACTGGGATTGCCGTAGCTGGGATTGTCGTAACCGGCTTTGCCGTAGCCAGCGGTGCCGCTGTCGTAGCCCTGGCCGCTGTATCCGCCTTCATAGCCGGCGCGGTCATGGCCGCCGCCGTTATAGCCAGCTCCGTCGTACGGGGGACGACCGTAGCCAGCGGCGCCGTTATAGCCGCGATTGTCGTCGCCGGCCCGGTCATAACCGGAGTTGTCATAGCCGGCACTGTCATAGCCGGGAGCGTTGTAACCAGCGCCGTTGTAGCCGCCGTGGTCGTATCCGGCTCCATCAGGGACAACCTGGTAGCTCCCGCTCCCCCGGTCGCCGGCGTAGCCGTACGCCTGCTCCGGGTAGGACTCGGCCTGCGCCCGGCCCGCCTGCGCTTGCTCCTGGTAGGCGTAGCCGCCGTATCCCTGGTCTGGGTAGGACTGGCCCGCGTCGTCCCGCGGACCTGGCTGGCCGTACCCGTGCTGGCCGTAACCCTGCTCGGGACCGTAACCCGGCCCCTGGCTCCCCGGCCCGGCATACCCGTAGTCGCCGTGGCCCGGCTCCGGGTAGGTGCCTCCGGGCCGCCCCGGCTCGGGGTAACTGCGGTCGTCGTAACCCTGATCCGGATACGAGGGCCCGCCATACCCGTGGTCGGAGTACGAAGAACCAGCGTATCCCTGCTCGCCAGGCCCGTACCGCTGGCGGCCCTGGTCGTCCCCGACCTGGGGTGGGTGGGAACTGTAGGAGTCATAGGCGCCGTAGCGGGGCTCGGAGCGGCCGGGTTCGGCATAGGCCCGGGTCGGATACTGCGGCTCGGTAACGTAATCGGCCTGGTCTCCGTACTGGCCCTGATCCGAGTACCGGCCGGCCAGCGGGTACTGGCCCTGATCCGCGTACCGGCCCTGTTCCGCGTACTGGCCCTGATCGGCGTACTGGCCCTGATCGGCGTACTGGCCCTGATCCGCGTACTGGCTGCGCTCCGGGTACCCCTGGTCCCGGTCCCGAGCCGGGTACCGGGCTTGCTCCGGGTACTGGGCTTGCTCCGGGTACTGGGCTTGCTCCGGGTACTGGACTTGCTCCGGGTACTGGACTTGCTCGGGGTATTGCGGCTGATCGCGGTAACTGCCCCCCGCGGGCGGCAGCGCTTTGCGTTCCGCGGTACCGAATACCATCACGCCGGCCCCATCATCGGACCGCAGGGCGCGGAAATCACCGGTTACCGGGCCAGTAAAATCAGCGTCCCGGATGATTTCACGGCCGCCGCCATAACCGGGCAACGCCCTCAGTCTGGGGTCTGTAGGGGCACCCGGAAGCTGACGCAGCACGCCGCCGGAGCCGCGCGGGTCGCCCTGCAGGCCGCGTTGCAGGGCGTCGACGAGCCGGGGCAGTTCCTCCTGCGGCAGCCGGAAGGTGCCGGTGCACGTGCCGCCCTGCCAGATGCTGAAGACGGAAATCCCGGTGTCGGCGTACCAGCTCAGGCGCATGCTGCGCGAGCTGCCGCGCACGTCGAAGAAGACCTCGCCGAGCCGGGGCAGGGGCGCTGCGTCCGACGCTGACATGCTGCCCATGGTGGCGTGCTCCCTTCCCTTTGTCCAGTTCGTCACGAACATTGCCAGGCAGGCTAGCCGGAGCCCGGCGGATGGCTGGAACGAAGCTGGAAATCAGGCCGTGAATTTCGCCAGCTCGCATGCGAGATGACTAATGCGATGGCATCATTATCGGCGGACATGCAGCGGCACGCACAGCGGTTAGCAAGCACGGGTGAACCGCCGAGCTGGTGCCAGCCGTTCGGTATAGTGACCGGTTGCTTACGCGATCGCCTTGCCTGCGTACGGGAACACCACGTCACCAAGACGCGTTGTATCTTGCAACGGAGGTTCCCGGACAGGACTGGCGCGCGTACGCGTGTTCACGCCTGACGATCCACTGTAACGCACGATTTGAAGCATCTTGGTTGAGGAGATTGATCCATGTCTCAGGTACGTCGGCAGTCGGCTTTGCTTCCCCGCCCGAACTGGGGTTGGCAAGATGCTGCCGCATGCCGTGGCGAGGACCTGTTGCTCTTCTTCGGTCCCGATGGTGAGCGCCAGCCGGAGCGGGAGATCAGGGAGCGCAAGGCGAAGGAGATTTGCGCTGCTTGCCCGGTACGGCTTGAATGCCTGAACTACGCCGTGTCGCGACCTGAGAAGTACGGCACCTGGGGCGGGCTGAACGAGGACGAGCGCTCCGCCGAGCGCCGCCGCCGCATGCGCCGCGCGAACGCCGCCTGAACCTGCCTGACCACGAGGCCACCCTCAACCATCTAGGTCAGCAAGGCGAGCACATCGGCGTCGCTGAGCTGGCCGAAGGCCTGATACCACTCCCCCACGGAGGAGAACCGGCGCGGAGTGGCCAAGATGATCACCTGGTCGGCTTCCGCGCGCATGGAAATAGTGGCCGCAGGGGGCGCCACCGGCACCGCGAGGACAAGGTGCGCCGCCTGCCTGGCCCGCAGCGACCGCAAGGCGGCGCGGGCGGTGGCGCCGGTCGCTAGGCCGTCATCCACCACGATCACGCACCGGCCTGACACCGGCGGCGGCGGGCTGCCGCCGCGGTAGATCCGGACCCGCCGCGCGAGTTCGGCTTCCTCCACGGCCAGTACCTCGGCTAGGTCCGCGGGCTGCAGCGCCAGCCGACGCAGCAGGGCGGCGTCGTAGACGGGCTCGGGCAGGCCCTCGGCGATCGCACCCACGCCGAGCTCAGGTTGCGGCGGGTAGCCGATCTTGCGGGTGACGATGACATCCATGGGCACGCCCAAAACCGCTGCGACCTGTTCCGCGACGGCCACGCCGCCCCTGGGCAACCCGAGCACCACGGTCCGTTCGGGCCAATTATCCCAGGTCACCGAGTCGGCCAGCTGTTCCGCCAGCAGCCGGCCGGCGGCCCGCCGGTCGGGAAAGGGAAGCACGTCCGCACCGGGCTTCTCCGTCATGACCCCGGTGTACCCACACCTGGCGGTAAACAGCCCAGGAGCAGGCAGAAGCAGAACAAATCAGCCCGCACAATAGAGAGCATGATTTGCGTCTCATGCCGGAAGCGCCACCACGAGGACTGCCCCGGCGGCAGCTGGTGCGACTGCCAGCACCAGCCGGCGGCCGAATCGGTTCCCGCGGGGTCGGAGCCGCCGCTGAGCTGGATCCGCCAGGGCTGACCGGGGAATAGGCCCGCGGGCGCCCCTTGTTGCCGCCGATGTGACTGACGCGACTGTCCAGATGGCGGACTTGTCCTGGACATCCGCGTCCGTTACATGTGATCCTGCTGTAATGAGTGTTACGGATCCGTTGCTCGTCGTGCGCAGGCACGTCGACTTCCTGCGCATCCGTAGCGCCATCTGTCGCGACACCCGATGATCGCCGCCCCGGATTTCTGACCGGGCGCGCGTGCGATGCCGGGTGTCTTCTGCTGTGTGCCTCCGTTTTTACAGGCGCCAGCCCGATCGGGCTGGAGATCGGCAGCGCCCAGGTTTCGTGGCATGTGCGTCCCCGAGCCTGAAGGAACCGCTAGATGCCAGCCGCCGCCGGAACCGCGACGAGGACCAAACGCAAGCGAGGCGAGGGCCAGTGGGCGCTCGGCTACCGCGAGCCGCTCAATAAGAACGAAGAGAACAAGAGGAACGACGACGGCCTGAACGTCCGTCAGCGGATCATCGATATCTACTCCAAGTACGGCTTCGACTCCATCGACCCGGCCGACCTGCGCGGGCGTTTCCGCTGGTATGGCCTGTACACTCAGCGCCGGCCGGGTATCGACGGCGGCAAGACCGCCGTGCTGGAGCCCGAGGAGCTCGACGACCGCTACTTCATGCTGCGGGTCCGCATCGACGGCGGCCAGCTCGAGAACGACCAGCTGCGCGTGATCGCGGACATCTCCCGCCGGTACGCCCGCGGCACGGCGGACGTCACCGACCGGCAGAACATCCAGCTGCACTGGATCGAGATCGAGAACGTGCCCGCGATCTGGGACGCCCTGGAATCGGTCGGGCTGAGCACCACCGAGGCCTGCGGGGACACGCCCAGGGTGGTCCTCGGCTGCCCGCTGGCGGGCCTGGACGAGACCGAGATCATCGACGCCACGCCCGAGATCGCCGCGATCACCGAGCAGTACATCGGCGACCCGGAGTTCTCCAACCTGCCGCGGAAGTTCAAGTCCTCGGTCAGCGGCTGCTCCGCCCAGTGCGCCATCCACGAGATCAACGACGTGGCGTTCGTGGGCGTGCGCAACGCCGACGGCGAGGCCGGCTACGACCTGTGGGTCGGCGGCGGCCTGTCCACCAACCCGATGATCGGCCAGCGGCTCGGCGCGTTCGTCCGGCCCGGCCAGGTGGCCGAGGTGTGGGCCGGGGTCGCCGGTCAGTTCCGGGACTACGGCTACCGCCGGCTGCGGCACCGGGCCAGGATCAAGTTCCTGGTGGCCGACTGGGGCCCGGGGAAGTTCCGTGAGGTGCTGGAGAAGGAGTACCTGGGCTACGCGCTGCCCGACGGCCCGCCGCCGGCCGCCCCGGCGGGCGGGATCCGGGACCACGTGGGCGTCCACCGGCAGCGGGACGGGCTGAACTACGTCGGGTTCGCGCCGACGGTGGGGCGCCTGTCGGCCGACGCGCTTGACGTCATCGCCGGGCTGGCCGCCCGATACGGCAGCGGCCGGGTACGCACCACCACCGAGCAGAAGATGGTCATCCTCGACGTGCCGCCGCAGCGCACCGAGGAGCTGGTGACCGAGCTGGCCGGGGCTGGCCTGCCCGCGCGGCCGAGTGCGTTCCGCAGGCACACGATGGCCTGCACCGGCATCGAGTTCTGCAAGCTGGCCATCGTGGAGACCAAGGCCCGGGCGGCCGACCTGATCGCCGGGCTGGAGCGGCGCCTGCCGGACTTCGACACCCCGGTCACCATCAACGTCAACGGCTGCCCGAACTCCTGCGCCCGGATCCAGACGGCCGACATCGGCCTGAAGGGATCGCTCGTCACCGGGCCCGACGGGCAGCAGGTCGAGGGCTTCCAGATCCACCTGGGCGGCAGCCTGAGCGGCGGCGACGGCTCCGGCTCCGGCTTCGGCCGCAAGGTCCGCGGGCTCAAGACCACGGCCGAGGATCTGCCCGACTACGTGGAGCGGGTACTGCGCCGGTTTGAGGCGGGCCGCGAACCGGGCGAGAGCTTCGCCGCCTGGACCGTGCGGGCCACCGATGAGGACCTCACATGAGCACGCGCGCAGTGCCCTTCTACTGCCCTTATTGCGGCGAGGAAGACCTCGAGCCGCAGGGCGCGACCGACGGTGAATGGCATTGCCGCAGTTGCACCCGCAGTTTCCAGCTACGCTTTGCCGGAATAGGAGTGACGCTGTGAGTCCCGCTCCCACCGTCTTGCCGGATCACGCCCGCGGCCTGGCGCAGATCAGCCTGGAGGACCCCGAGCTCATGCGAACCCTCGCCGAACAGGCCGCCGAGGAACTCGCGGACGCGCCCGCCGAGGAGATCATCCGCTGGGCCACGGACACCTTCGGCGACCGGATCTGCATCACCTCGTCCATGACCGACACGGTGATCGTCCACCTCGCCTCGGCGGTCAAGCCCGGCATCGACGTGGTCTTCCTCGACACCGGCTACCACTTCGCGGAGACCATCGGCACCAGGGACGCCGCCGAGGTCGTGTACCCGATCAAGCTCATCAACGTCACCCCGTCGCGTACCGTCGCCGAACAGGACGCCGAGCTGGGGCCGAGGCTCTACGGCCGCAACCCCGACCTGTGCTGCTACCTGCGCAAGGTCGAGCCGCTGGAGCGGGCCCTGACCAATTACGACGCCTGGATCACCGGCGTCCGCCGGGACGAGACCAACCAGCGGCGCCAGACCCGGGTCGTGGAGTGGGACGACCGCCGGGAGATGGTCAAGGTCAACCCGATCGTCAGCTGGTCCCAGAAGCAGGTGGACGACTTCATCGCCGAGCAGGGCGTGCTGGTCAACCCGCTGGTCTACGACGGCTACCCCTCGATCGGCTGCGCGACCTGCACCATCAAGGTCGAGCCGGGCGCGGAACCGCGCAGCGGGCGCTGGGCCGGGACCGGCAAGACGGAGTGCGGCATCCATGCTTGAGCGGGGGGTCTCAGGGGGGTCGTCCCCCCTGAAGCCAGCAGGGCTTAATCGGGTTCTCGTCGCCGTGGCACACGGCAGCGCGGACCCGCGGGCGGCGGCCACCATCGACGAGCTGATGACAGTGGCCGCCACCCGGACGGCGGCGCGTGGCCTGAGCCTGCGCACGGCCTACCTTTCTCATGCCGCGCCGTCGCTGCCTCAGGTCATGTCTGCGCTGCCGGGGAACGCCCGGGTGACCGTGCTGCCGCTGCTGCTCACGGCGGCCTACCACAGCAAGACCGACGTCCCCCGCGTGCTGGCCCGGATGCGCGGCGACTTCCCGCGGCTCGAGGTCACCTACGGCGCCACCCTCGGCCCGCATCCGCTGCTGCTGCGGGCGCTGGAGCGGCGGCTGGCCGAGGCGGCGCCCGACGCGCTCGAGGATCCCGGCCACACCGGCGTGGTCCTCGCCGCGGCCGGCTCGAGCGACCCGGCCGCCAACGTCACCATCGGCCGCCTCGCGGCCCGCTGGCAGGCCCGGACCGGATGGTCGGCGGTCCGCCCGGCCTACGCCTCGGCCGCCGATCCGGCGCCCGCTGCGGCCGTAGCCGGGCTGCTGCACGCCGGAGCCCGGCGCGTCCTGGTCGCGACCTACCTGCTCGCGCCCGGGCTTTTCGCGGACCGGATCCGCGATGCCGCCCTGGCCGCGGGAGCGGCGGCGGTAGCACCGGCGCTCGGCGCGGCGGCCGAGGTAGCCGACGTGATGCTGGACCGGTATCAGGAGGCAGGAACGCGACAGCAGGCTGCGGCCTAAAACTGGGTAAAACTCCCGTTAGCCCCAGGAAAATCCGGGGCGCCGGCACCCGCTGGTCACGATCCGGTAACGTACGTCCCTTCGGGTCTACGCGTACCAGGTAGAGTCGGCCGCTGGCCGAAGCCAGCCTGACTCGCCGTTTCGAAGGGGGCGAATGCGTACCTGGCCGGGAACGCCTTATCCGCTCGGCGCGACCTGGGATGGGTGGGGCACGAACTTCGCCCTGTTTTCCGAGGTCGCCGACCGCGTCCAGCTCTGCCTGTTTGACGAGGCGGACGACGGCGCTGGCGGACTGACCGAGACCAGGGTGGACCTGAGCGAGGTAGATGGCTTCGTCTGGCACGTATACCTGCCCGGCATCGCGCCCGGCCAGCGCTATGGCTACCGCGTGCACGGCCCCTACGATCCTGCCCGCGGGCTGCGCTGCGACGGCTCGAAGCTGCTGCTCGATCCGTACGGCAAGGCGGTCGAGGGGGACCTCAGCTGGGACGAGTCCCTGTTCAGCTACCAGTTCGCCAGCCCCAGGAAGCGCAACACCGCCGACAGCGCGCCGCGGATGCCGAAGAACGTGGTGATCAACCCGTTCTTCGACTGGGGTCACGACCGGGCGCCGCAGATCCCGTATCACGAGACCGTCATCTACGAGGCGCACGTACGCGGGCTGACCCTGTGCCACCCGGAGGTACCCGAGCACCAGCGCGGCACCTACGCCGGCCTCGCGCATCCCGCCGTGCTCGCCCACCTGCAGCGGATCGGCGTCACCGCGGTCGAGCTCATGCCGGTGCACCAGTTCGTGGCCGAGCAGTCGCTGGTGGCCCGGGGTCTGACCAACTACTGGGGCTACAACACGATCGGGTTCCTGGCCCCGCACAACAAGTACTCCTCGGCCGGGCAGCGCGGCGAGCAGGTCGGCGAGTTCAAGACCATGGTCAAGGCGCTGCACGAGGCGGGCATCGAGGTCATCCTCGACGTCGTGTACAACCACACCGCCGAGGGTGACCACATGGGCCCCACGCTGTCCTTCCGCGGCATCGACAACGCCGCCTACTACCGGCTCGACCACTCCGAGCCGTGGCGGTACCTGGACTACACCGGCTGCGGGAACAGCCTGAACGCCCGGCATCCGCATGCCCTGCAACTGGTCATGGACTCGCTGCGCTACTGGGTCCTGGAGATGCACGTCGACGGGTTCCGGTTCGACCTGGCCTCGGCGCTGGCCAGGGAACTGCACGACGTGGACCGGCTGTCCACGTTCTTCGACCTGGTCCAGCAGGACCCGGTGGTCTCCCAGGTGAAGCTCATCGCCGAGCCGTGGGATGTCGGCGAGGGCGGCTACCAGGTCGGCAACTTCCCGCCGTTGTGGACCGAGTGGAACGGGAAGTACCGGGACACCGTCCGTGACTTCTGGCGCGGCATCCCCGACGCCATCCCCGGATTCGCCTCCCGGCTGTCCGGGTCCAGCGACCTGTACGAGACCAGCGGGCGCCGGCCCGTGGCGTCGATCAACTTCGTCACCTGCCACGACGGGTTCACCCTGAACGACCTGGTGAGCTACAACAACAAGCACAACGAGGCCAACGGCGAGGGCAACCGCGACGGCACCGACGACAACCGGTCCTGGAACTGCGGGGCCGAAGGCCCGACTGAGGATGCCGCGGTCACCGCGCTGCGAGCCAGGCAGAAGCGCAACTTCCTGGTCACCCTGTTCTTGTCCCAGGGCGTCCCGATGATGCTGTCAGGCGATGAGATGGGCCGGAGCCAGGGCGGCAACAACAACGCCTACTGCCAGGACAACCAGGTGTCCTGGCAGGACTGGCCCCCCGATGGCCTGGCCGCCGCGGACCAGGACCTGCTCCAGTTCACCGAGACGCTGGCCAGCCTGCGCCGGGAGCATCCGGTGTTCCGGCGGCGCCGGTTCTTCCGCGGCAGCCTCGACGAGCCGGCCGACGCGACCAGCGACATCGTCTGGCTGACGCCCTCCGGCCAGGAGATGACCCAGCAGGACTGGGACGCCGGCTACGCCCAGTCGCTGGCGGTGTTCCTCAACGGCAATGCGATCAGCGAGCCGGATCCGCGCGGCGGGCGGATCATCGACGGCAAGTTCCTGCTGCTGTTCAACGCGCACGGCGAGGCGCTCACCTTCACCCTGCCCGAGGCCAGCCTGGCCGGCGGCTGGGAGGTGGTGATCGATACCACGACGGCCAGGGTGTCCGAGGAGGGGTCAGGATCGGTCCTGATGCCGAAGACCGAGGTCGAGGTCTGCGCCAGGGCGGTCATCGTGCTCAGGGCGGCGGAGTGATGCGGCTGCTGACCGGGCAGTCCGACCTGACCGACGAGGATCTGGCCCGGCTGTACGCCTACCCGCCCGGATCGTGGCTGCGGGCCAACTTCGTGGCCAGCGTGGACGGTGCCGCCCGTCTCGACGGCGCCTCGGCGGGCTTGTCGTCCGACGCGGACCGGCACGTGTTCGCGCTGCTCCGCACGCTGGCCGACGTCGTCCTGGTGGGAGCGGGGACCGCCCGGACCGAGCGCTACGGGCCGGTACGTCCCCGCGAGCTGTGGCGCCACCTGCGGGCCGGCCTGGCCACCCCGCCGATCGCGGTGATCAGCGCCCGGCTCCATCTCGACCCGGCCAGCTCCCTGATCAGCGCCGCTCCGCCGCACGCCCGCACGATCGTGATCACCACCGCGGCGTCACCCCCGCATCTGCGGGCCGAACTGGCCCGGCACGCGGACGTGATCGTGGCCGGAGAGGAAACCGTCGACCTGAAGGCCGCGCTCAGCGCGCTGGCTGAGCGCGGTCAGCAGCGGCTGCTCGCCGAGGGCGGTCCGCACCTGTTCGGCCAGCTCGTCGCCGCCGACCTGATGGATGAGCTGTGCCTGACCATCAGCCCGCTACTGACCGGCGACGTCGGGGGCCGCATCGTGGCCGGCTCCCTGATCCCGGATCACCCGCTGCCGCTGGCCCTGGCCCACGTCATCGACGCTGACGGCCTCCTCCTGTGCCGCTACACACGAGTCAGGGGAGCTGACCGGGGCGGTTGACGGCCGCGCGCTTGCCGAACGCGACCAGGAAGGTCTCCGCCAGCAGGTCCTCGGCGGCCTGGGGGCCGACCCGGCGGGCCAGGTACCGCTGGATGTGCGGAGCATGGCGGTCGAACAGCGCGGCGAACCGGCCGGGCTCGGCGAGTGAGGCCTCGATGACCTCGGCATCGTCGGGGGCGATCGGCAGCAGCGGCATCGGCGTCCTTCAGCGGTCCGGGGAGGGCTTCACCTGTTATCCGCAGCAGCCGCTTCCGGAGTTCACCGGTGGCCATATGGTAGGCGCCGCCTCCGCCGTCCGGCGGGCCCCTGGCCCGCGTTAGCCTGGCCACTGAAAGGCCCAGTCACCGCCTTCCCGCACAGCCAGGGAGCCTGCCATGCCGTTGCACACCAAGGTGGATGAGTCCGCCCGGGACGCCGAGCTCGAGATAAATCCCGTCTACTTCCGCGAGAAGAGCTGCGAGATCCCCCGGTACAAGCTGCCCGAGCACGGGGTGCTGCCGCGCACCGCGCTGCAGGTCGTCCGGGACGAGCTCATCCTCGACGGCAACGCCCGGCTCAACCTGGCCACGTTCGTCACGACCTGGATGGAGCCCGAGGCCGAGCTGCTGATGGCCGAGTGCGCGCCCAAGAACATGATCGACAAGGACGAGTACCCGCAGACCGCCGAGCTCGAGCGGCGCTGCGTGAACATCTTGTCCCACCTGTGGAACGCGCCGGAGGGCGGCCAGGCGACCGGCTGCTCGACCACCGGGTCGAGCGAGGCCTGCATGCTCGGCGGGATGGCGATGCTGTGGCGGTGGCGGGCCCGGCGGCAGGCGGCGGGGCTCGACGCGACCAAGCCGAACCTGGTGATGGGCTCGAACGTCCAGGTGTGCTGGGAGAAGTTCTGCCGTTACTGGCAGGTGGAGCCGCGTTACGTACCGATGGTGCCGGGGCGCCTGCACCTAGGCCCGGCTGAGGCCGCGGCCAAGTGCGACGAGAACACCATCGGCGTGGTCGCCATCCTGGGCTCCACCATGGACGGCAGCTACGAGCCCGTGCTCGAGATCAGCCAGGCCCTGGACCAGGTTCAGGCCGAGCACGGCTGCGACATCCCGGTGCATGTGGACGGCGCGTCGGGCGGGTTCGTGGCCCCGTTCCTGCAGCCCGACCTGGAGTGGGACTTCCGGGTCCCGCGGGTGTGCTCGATCAACACCTCGGGGCACAAGTACGGCCTGGTCTATCCCGGGGTCGGCTGGGTCATGTGGCGGACCCCGGATTACCTGCCGGAAGATCTCATCTTTAAGGTCAACTACCTGGGCGGGGAGATGCCCACGTTCGCGCTCAACTTCTCCCGTCCGGGCGCTCAGGTGGCCGCGCAGTACTTCAACTTCCTCAGGCTCGGCTGGCAGGGTTACCGGCACGTGCAGCAGACCTGCCAGGACATCGCCCTCTACCTGTCCGGCGAGATCGCCAAGATAGGCCCGTTCGAGCTGCTCACCGACGGCAGTGACCTGCCCGTGTTCGCGTTCAAGCTGCGCGAGGAGATCACCGGGTACTCGGTGTTCGACCTGTCGGAGCGGCTGCGCCAGCGCGGCTGGCAGGTGCCGGCTTACACCTTCCCCGAGGACATGACCGACACCGAGGTGATGCGGATAGTAGTCAGGAACGGGTTCAGCATGGACCTGGCCAACCTGCTGCTGGACGATATGCGGCTGCAGGTGCGGATCCTCGAGCATCACCCGCAGACTCAGCCGCCGCCCGAGATCCAGCAGATGCGCAAGGCCTTCACCCACTAAGGGGGGTCTGGGGGAAACACCAGGGGGCGGTCCCCCGCGGGCGGCGAGGTACCTTACGAAAGGACCCGCGGGGAGCCTTCTGGAGGAGCTGACGATGACCGTGCTGCGTAGCTACGTGACCGGGACCTGGGTCGAGCCGGCGGATGAGGGGCGGCCGGTGCTCGACGCCGTGACCGGCGAGGTGGTCGCCCGGGTGTCATCGGCCGGCCTCGACTACGGCGCGGCACTCGACTATGCCCGGGACACCGGCGGCCCGGCGCTGCGCGAGCTGACCTTCCACCAGCGCGCCGCCCTGCTCAAGTCACTCGGGCAGCTGCTCCGCGAGCACCGGCCCGAGCTGTACGAGCTGTCCGCGCGGACCGGGGCGACCCTCGGCGACGCCAAGTTCGACGTCGACGGCGGCATCGGGGTCCTGCTCAGCTACGCCAGCAGGGCCCGCCGCGAGCTGCCCAACGACACCGTCCTGGCCGAAGGCGCGGTCGAGCCGCTGGGCCGGGACGGGTCTTTCGTCGGCCAGCACATCCTGACCCCGCTGCGCGGGGTCGCGGTCCAGATCAACGCGTTCAACTTCCCGGTCTGGGGTCCGCTGGAAAAATTCGCGCCCGCGTTCATCGCCGGCGTGCCGAGCCTGGTCAAGCCCGCCACCCAGACCGCCTACCTGACCGCCCGGCTGGTGGAGCTGATGGTCGGCTCCGCCCTGCTCCCCCCGGGCTCGCTCCAGCTGGCGTGCGGCAGCGCCAGCGGCCTGCTCGACGCGGCCGCCGAGCAGGATCTGGTGTCCTTCACCGGGTCGGCCGCGACCGCGCGGCAGCTGCGGGCGCATCCGGCCGTCGTGCAGCTGTCGGTCCGGTTCAACGCCGAGGCGGACTCGCTGAACTGCTCGATCCTCGGCCCGGACGCCGAGCCGGGCACGCCGGAATTCGACCTGTACGTGCAGCAGCTGGTCACCGAGATGACGGTCAAGGCGGGCCAGAAGTGCACCGCCATCCGGCGGGCCTTCGTCCCGGCCGCGCTGGCCGGCCAGGTCACCGAGGCGGTCCGCGACCGGCTGGCCAAGGTCGTGGTGGGCAGCCCGGCTGAGGAGAACGTGCAGATGGGCGCGCTGGCCAGCCTGGAACAGCGGGAGGAAGTGCGCCGCTCGGTGAAGGCGCTGCTGACGGCGGGCCGGCTGGTGTTCGGCGACCCGGAGCACGTGGAGGTCACCGGGGCCAGCGCCGAGCGCGGGGCGTTCATCGCGCCGCTGCTGCT
This sequence comes from uncultured Actinomycetes bacterium, assembly GCA_963767565.1. Lineage (GTDB taxonomy): Bacteria > Actinomycetota > Actinomycetes > Streptosporangiales > Streptosporangiaceae > Palsa-504. The sequence goes on from CAVYEG010000006.1 coordinate 788,352, forward strand.
GCACAGCGACGACGCGAGCCGCCCGGAACCGCATCAGGTAGAGGCGTTCGGCCCGGTCAGCACGATCATCGGGTACCGCGGCGCCGGCGAGGTGATCGACCTGGCGGCGCGCGGCCGGGGCAGCCTGGCCGGCTCGGTGGTCACCGCCGACCCGGCCTTCGCCCGCGAGGTGGTGCTCGGCCTGGCGCCCTGGCACGGCCGGCTGCTCGTGCTGGACCGCGACGACGCGGCCACCTCGACCGGGCACGGGTCCCCGCTGCCGGTGCTGGTGCATGGCGGCCCCGGACGGGCCGGCGGGGGGAGGAGATGGGCGGCATCCGCGGCGTGCTGCACCACATGCAGCGCACTGCGGTGCAGGCCAGCCCGCGCGTGCTGTCCGCGGTCACCGGCCGCTGGGTGGCCGGCGCCGGGCGGGACGCGGCCGGCGGGCACCCGTTCCGCAAGTCCCTGGCCGACCTGCGGATCGGCGACACGGTGGTGGCCGGCCCGCGCCAGGTCACGCTGGCCGATATCGAGCATTTCGCCGCGTTCACCGGCGACACCTTCTACGCGCACATGGACGAGGAGGCCGCGCGGGCCAACCCGTTCTTCGACGGCCGGGTGGCGCACGGCTACCTCATCGTCTCCTTCGCCGCGGGCCTGTTCGTCCAGCCCGATCCCGGCCCGGTGCTGGCCAACTACGGCCTGGAGAACCTGCGCTTCCTGACCCCGGTTTACCCGGGCGACGAGCTGACCGTGACGCTGACCTGCAAGCAGATCATCCCGCGGGAAGACGCTGACCACGGCGAGGTGCGCTGGGACGCTGACGTGACCAACCAGGACGGCAAGTCGGTGGCCACCTACGACGTGCTCACGCTGGTGGCCAAGCAATGGCCGCCGCCCGCCGCTCAGTAGGGGTGCCGGATCGCGGTCCGGACCCGCATCGCTGACACCGCGGCGCGCGGCCCGGTTACGGCGCCGCCAGAGCCAGGCCGAGCGCGACCGCGTAGCGGTGGCCGAGCGGCTCGCCGCCGCGGACCTTGAGGTGGTCGCCGACATGCCCGCGGCCGACGGCCGTGTCCGCGGGCAGCGAGCGCGCGATCACGCCGAGCAGTTCCTCATCACCGGCCGGTCCGCCGACGACCAGGACCTGCCGGGCGTGGGGCCCGAGCGCCCGCATGGCCCGCTGGAAGCTCGCCGCCAGCACGGCCTGCTTGAGCCGCAGCCTGATGGCCCGCCACTCCCCTGGGCCGTGGCGGCGGTCGAACGGCAGCAGACCGCCTGGCCCCTCGACCACGAGCATCCCGGCCGCCGAGGCGGGCGCGCTGACGGCCAGGAAACCGCGGCTGCCATCCTCCGCCTCGAACCGCTGCCCGCCGTCCACCCGCAGGCAGGGGCCGCGCTTGACCCAGTCGGCCGCCGCGCGCGGTATGCCGAGCGTCTCCGCCACCGCGGCGGTGAGCAGGTCACCCGCCCCGGCGGCCACTACGTCGGCCCCGGCGGCGATCACGTCGATGGTGCCCGCCCCCAGGTCCGCCACCACCGCGTCGGGCCGGGCCCCGGGAGTGGTCAGCGCGCCCAGCCGGGCCGCGGCCGGCTCGGTGACCGGGACGCGTACCGGAACGGCCAGCAGCTCGCTGAGCAGTTCGGCGGGCGGGATAGCCTGGGGCCCCGCGCCGCGGCCGAGGGAGGCGACCAGCACGGCCCGGCCGGTGCTGCCCTGCCGGGCCGTGGCCGCTTCGGCCGCGGCGGCCAGGTCCACGGCGAACAGGTCATCCACCGCCTTCTCGCCCGAGCCGGTGCCGAGCACCCGGACCGCACCGACCGGCCAGGCGGCGACCTGCGTGCAGGCGGCTCGCAGCGGGATCCGGCGGCCATCCGCCGTCTGGACCCATGGCTCGTCCGGGCCGGCCTCGGCCAGCCCGCCGATCTCGGGCAGCAGCCCGGCGACGGCGTTGGAGTGGTCGGCCAGGGCCCGGCTCACCGTCACGGCGTCCCCGGCCTCGGCCTCGCCCAGGCCGAGCCGGGCGCCGAGCGCGACCGGGTCGGTCAGCAGGTTCAGCGCGTGGCCGGGCGGTCGCACCTCTACCGCGAGCAGCTGGCACGCCGCCGCTGCTTCGGCGTCCACCTGGTCGATGACGGGCAGGTCAGCGGGCAGCCGGTTGGCGACCAGGACACCCTCGTCACCCGCCACCAGTACCGCCCCGACCGCCGTGCCGGCCGCCATCAGGTCCCGCAGCCGGGCCGCGGCCTGGTCGTACCGCATCCCGGCCGGGACCACCGCCACCAGCGGAAGGCCGGAAGGCTGGTCCGCGGCCGTCAAGCCTGGAGCGGACCGGGCGGCGGCGGGCATATCCGCCGCGGGCATATCCGCCGCGGGCGGGGCCGCGGCGGTCAGCAGCAGGGGCGGGCCGACGCAGGTCCCGGTGCCGCCCGGCGTGGAGACGCCCGCGGCCAGTACCCGCAGCCGCCCGCTGGGCGGAGCCGCGTCGGGGACGGTCACCACCGAGGTGTCCACGGCGCGCAGCGGGGCGATCCTGGCCTCGGTGACCGTGCACCCGGCCTGCCGCTCGATCCGCCGGACCAGCGCCGCCGCGCCGCGCACCGAGTCTGGCGATCCCTTACGGCCCCGGGTCGGCACCCGTCCCGCGCCGAGGATCTCCTGGCCGGCCAGCAGCACGACCTCGGTCGTGGCGTTGCCCACGTCCACCCCGGCGATCACCGTCACCGGAAGGCTCTCCTCACCGGCCCGCCCGCCCGCAGCCCCGGCTCACGCGGTGCATCCCGGGCCGAGCACCGACGCTGCTGCAGGTCACGCGGTGCATCCTGGGCCGAGCACCGACGCCGCTGCGGGTCACGCGGTCAGCCCGCGCCGGGCGTAGACCTCGGCTGCCTCCGCGACCAGTGCCGCGCAGCGCGCCAGCCCCCGCGCGGCCAGCGACTCGGCCAGCGCGGTCAGCTCCGCGGCCGTGGACCGGCCCGGCCGCAGCGCCTCGTAGATGGCCAGCACCTCCTCGTCGGGCAGCCCGGTCAGCTCCGCGGCGCGGCGCAGGTTGTCAGCCAGCTGCGGGTTCCCGTGCTGCTCGGCGATGACCGCCTGCCGCTCCAGCGTCTCCGGGTGGATCCGCAGGTCGGCCAGCCCGACCTCACCCGCCCGCACCGCCTCCACCGTCAGGCTCTCGACCGGCTTCCCCGACAGCGCCCGGACGCCGGCGCTCACGCCAGCCCCGCTGATCACGTCAGTCTCGTCAGTCACGCCAACCGCCGATCCGCAGCCGTGGGCCTACAACACCGATGGACCATCGGTGTCGCCCTGACGACAGCGATGGACCATCGGTGTCGTGACGGGCCGGCCTGGGCCGGGCAGGGGCGGTAGCGTGGCGTCACTTCAGTCCCTCCAGTGACAGCTCTTCGGAGGGCGCGGCGGGATCCATCCGGCGGCGTTCCAGTTCCATCAGGGCGATGACCGTGGTGTGGTAGCGAGCCTCGATCGCCTCGTCGGAGTAGGGGTTGCGGGCCGGGTCGGGGGTACCGCCCTTGGCGTGCCGGGCGGCGTTGGCGCCGAGCAGCCGGTACAGCTCCAAAGTGACGCTGGGAGCGACCGAGTACAGCTCCAGGTTGGCCAGCGGGGCCAGGTCCCGGCGGTGGATCAGGGCCGTGCCCTTGCCCTGCAAGCCGATGCCGATGCCCGAGCCGGCCAGCCGGGCCGCGGCCAGGCCGATCCGGCCCAGGTCCACCGAGTCGCTGAACCTGACCACCCGCCCGGCGCAGCCTTCCTCCTCCAGGCCGGCCAGCATCTCGCGCAGCACGTCGGTCACGGCCAGCCCGGACAGGCACTGCCACACGTCCCGGCCGACTGCGGGCGAGACGCCGATCACCACGTCGCGGGGACCGAGCCCGGGCCGGGCCGGGCCGGCCGGGGCGAGCAGCGGGACCGCAGCGCGGGCCTGCACCGCCCGCAGGTCGTCCACGCCCCTGGCCTGCCTGATCGCGTCGATCTCGCGCTGGCGTGCGGGCGAGGGCGCGTACCCGGTGCCGGGGCCGGCGTAGTCGTTCGGGTCGGTGACCAGCGACAGCACTCTGAGCTGCTCGTCGAAGATGGCCGACGTCTGCAGGTAGTCCCCGGACAGCCTGGCGCGGACGAAGGCCACGGCCCGTTCGGCCGCCTCGAAATAGCCGCATTCGTCCAGGGCAGCCACGATGTCCACCACCGTCAGCCCGCGCTGGCGGATGGCATGCGCGGCCGACAGCACGGCCAGGGTGTCGGTCTCCCCCAGGTCCTTCGACCCGGCCGCGTCCACGGCCAGTTCGACGTGCTGGTCGGTGAAGTCGGCCAGGCCGAGGTGCGCGTAGACGGCCCGGCAGGCCTGGGCTGCCTCGCGGCGCAGCTCGCCGATCCGGGCCGGGGCCACCGTGCGCAGCCCGCCGTCGACGCCCCAGTCCCGCTGCATGGCCAGGAAGTCGTCGATGTCCTCGGCGTTGAAGTTACTGGGGCCGAACATGTTGTCGTAGCGCTGGATGGACCCGAACCCGCTGAACGCGAAGTCCGAGCCGGCCAGCACGATCGGCAGCGTGCGGGAGGTACGGCGCATGTCCGACTCGCTCATCAGCGCGTCGTTGCCCGAGCAGGACTCCAGGTTGCGCATCATGACCATGACGTTCTCGGCCATCAGCTCGCGCAGCCCGGACGGCACGGCGGCCGCCACAGAAGCGCCGTCGATGCCGCCGTTCTGCACGCCCTGGGCGCCGATGGCCCGGGCCAGGGCCACGCAGCGCGCCTCCAGGTACAGCATCGACTGGCCGCGCGCGCCGGCCATCAGGACCTCGGCGCCGGCCCCGGACGACACCCGCATCTTCATGCCGCGGGACGCGTAGGCCGAGGTGAGGAAGGCCTTGGACCAGGGCGTGTCGTCGCCGTCGGTGAAGACCTGCTCGGTGCCGTACAAGGACACGGTCTCGGCGTAGGAGGTCAGGCCGCGCATGCCGAGTTCCAGCTCCAGGGCCTCTTCGACCGAGCACTGGATGAGCACGCCGTCGGCGCCGAACGCCGCCCCGACCAGGCAGGCGACCGCGTTGGACGGCGCGTCGGCCAGCACCGGCACGGTGGTCTCGATCTCGCGGAAGCCGAACGCCGCCGCGGTGGCCGCGTCCGCGGCCAGCAGCAGCGGGTCGTCCAGCCGGTTCGTGACGTGCGCCTGGTTCGACGGCGTCCGCCGGGCCCGCAGCTTGGTCATGGCCATGACCAGCTCGGGCGGGCGGAGCAGGGCCAGCACCCGGGCCAGCTTGGCCGGGGTGGCGCCCGTGCTCAGCCGGATGATCTCGTGGCGCGGGACGGCGGGGTCGACCAGGCGCCGGGCGAAGTCGACGTCGGGCACGGCCATCACCTCCGCGGCCACGTCCAGGTCGAGGCCGTGCCGGGCGATGTAGGTGTCGATCGAGTCGAATCCGGCCTCGGGCACGCCGTCCAGCTCGGTCACCCGACCGTCGCGGACGAGCAGGCTCGGCGACGGGTCGCGCGGCGAGCACAGCGCGGTCAGGCCCAGCTCGGCGTTCTCCACGGCGAAGCCGTCCAGGTTGACCCGCTGCCGGTCCATGAACCTGACCCGGCCGACGGGCCGGCCGGGGCTGGGCGCTGCGCCGGCTGGCGCGCTCACCGCGACGCCGCCTGGGTGCGCAGCTCGACGACCCGGGCCCGGCTGGGCACGGCGCGGGAGCTGCCGGCCCCGGAACCTTCGGTGCGGACCACGATCCGGGTGCGGTCGGCCCGGAACAGGTCGCGGGAGAACTCGATCGGCTCGCCGTCGGCGTCGGCGGCCGTCCTGGTGATGGCCATCAGCGGCGCGCCCGGCTCGACATCCAGGATGGCCGCCTCATCCGGCGAGGCCAGGACCACCTCGATCCGCTCGGTCGCGTCGTGCGGCCTGGTGCCGAAGTGCTCCTCGATCAGCTCGTAGACCGAACCGCCCAGCGGCAGCTCGAGCAGGCCGGGGAAGCGCTTGGCCGGGAGCTTGGCACGTTCGAGCGAGAACGGGATGCCGTCCGCGAGCCGGATCCGGACCAGGTCCACGACCAGGTCGCCGGGCCGGGCCCGCAGCGCCTGGGCCGTGACGTCGTCGGCCGGGGCCAGCCGGGCGGACAGGACCCGCGTCCCGGCCACCACGCCCTGGCTGCGCAGCAGCGCGGGCACCCCGACGATCCGGGACAGGTCCCGCTCGATCTTGCCCTTGGCCACGAAGGTCCCGCCGCCCCGGCCTGGCACCCGGCGGACCAGGCCGCCTTCCTCCAGGACGGCGAGCGCCTGGCGGAGCGTGGCCCGGCTGACCCCGAACTCGGCGGCCAGAGCCCGCTCGGCGCCGAGGCGCTGGCCGGGCCGCAGCTGCCCGCTGCCGATCTGCTCGGCCAGGGTCCGCCGGACCTCGTCAGGCGTCCGGCCGACGGCGACGGGGACCGCGCTCATCGTGTCATCATCCGGCCGCCTCGGCCGCGGCGATCGCCTGGAGCGTCTCGGGGAGCACCTGGCCGCCGTCGACCACGATCGTCTGCCCGGTGATGTAGCCGGCCTCCTCGCAGGCCAGGAACAGCGCCGTGTAGCCGATCTCGTCGACCGTGCCCAGCCGCCGCAGCGGGATCGAGGACGCCATCTTGGCCGCGTAGTCTTCGCCGAGCTCGGCCAGGCCCTCGGTGACGATGTTGCCCGGCAGTATGGCGTTGACCGTGACGCGCCTGGGGGCCAGCTCGATGGCCGCGGTGCGCATGAAGCCGAGCTGCCCGGCCTTGCTGGCGCCGTAGGCGGTCCAGCCCGGGTAGCCGGTGATCGGCCCGGTGATCGAGGAGGTCAGGATGACGCGGCCGCGGCCGGACCGGGCCAGCTCGGTCAGGCAGGCCTGGACCGAGAACGCCGTGCCCTTCAGGTTGACCCCGAGGACCTGGTCCAGGACCTCCTCGGTCATGTCCGCGAGCCGACTGTCGGGGAACACCCCGGCGTTGGCGCACAGGACGTCGATCCCGCCCAGCCGTTCGGTGGCGATCGCGGCCACTCGCCGGCAGTCCTCCCGGCTGGACACGTCGGCCTGGATGAACGAGACCTCGCCCCCGGCCTCGGCGCTGAGTTCCTCGGCGGCGGCCCGGGCCACGTCGGAGTCCCGGCCGGTGATCAGCACCCGGGCCCCGTTTCGGGCGAACACGCTGGCGATGCCCTTGCCGATGCCGCGGGTGCCGCCGGTTACCACCACGGCCCGGCCGGCGATCGATGTGAACATGGCAGCTCCCTTTTCAGTGTGTGCTCAGCTCAGTGTGTGCTCAGGTATGACTCCGCAAGGTCACAGCTGCCCTGCGTGTATCCGGCGCCGAGCCCGACGGCGATGTCCACGCCCTGGTGCGAGCCGATCCACGCGACCAGCAGCAGCCGCCGGAACATGATGAACGTCCCGATCTCCGCCTCGTCCTCGGCGGTCAGCGCCGCGGCCCGGCGGTAGCCGGCCAGCCAGCTGGCGACCAGCCCCGGCACCTCGGGCGAATGCTCGAAGAAGCTCACCGCGGTGCCCAGGTCGTACAGGTACCAGCTGAACCCGGAGTCGTCGAAGTCGATGACGCTGACCTGGCCGTCGTGTACCAGGAGGTTGGCCAGCCGGGTGTCGGCGTGCACCAGGCCGTAGCGCTCCGGGCCCTGGCCGAACGCCTCCAGCCGCCTGCGCAGGGTGTCGTCGAGGCGGGTGAGGACCTTGCGTTCGGCCGGGCCGACGCCGATGCCGTCCTGCCAGCGCCCCCACCGGGCCGCCTCGCCGAACGCCGCGGGGTAGTCCCAGCGGAACCGGGTGAACCATTCGGGGCGCTGCCACTGTTTCGCGTGCCGGTGCATCCGGGCGGTGATCTCGCCCAGCTCTTCGAAGCTGCGCCCGGTCAGCTGGCCCTCGGGCTCGACCCCAGGACCGCCCGGTTCGGTGCCGGGCAGGAACTCGAAGCGCACGCAGTGCCGGACCGCCGCGCCCGGCCCGCCGGCCTCGGCCACCGTCACCACCTGCCGGCCGTCGGCGGCGGGCAGCACCCGCGGCGTGCGCACCCCGGCCTCGGCGCGCAGCGCGTCCATCCAGGCCAGCTCGGAGGCGATCTCCGGCTCGGTGTGGTAGCCGAGCCGGTGCACGCGCAGCACCGAAGGCCCGGCGTCGGGATCGGACACCAGGAAGGTGGCGTTCTCCGAGACGTTGAGCAGCTGCACGGACGCCCCGGGATGGCCGCCGTAGGCGCGCAGCGCTTCGCGGGCGCACCCGCTGACCCGGTCCATGACGTCCCCGCCCGCCGACAGGTCATGCCTGCCCGGGACGCCAGGTGCGGCCCCGCTCACGGCTACTGCCCCCGCCCGGTGACCGCGGACAGGACCTCGGTGATCTCCGCCTGGGCGCGGCGCACCTCGGCGGCCCGGCCGGCCAGGTAGATGCGCCCGGCGGCGCCGATCATCGACACGTCGACCAGCGTCACGCCCGGCGCGGCCCGCTCGGCCTCGTTGGCGGCGACCGCCGCGAACAGGGCGGGCGTGACCTCGCTCACGCCCAGGGTGTCACCCGGGATGATCATGGAGCCGGCCCGGTTCCTGTTAATGATGACCGCGTGCGCGTCGGTCACGTCCTCGATCACGTCCGAGAACAGGATCCGCGGCCGCAGCTGGTCCTTCTCGTCGGCGCCCAGGCCGTCCAGGATGGCCTGCCCGGCCCGGCGCACGTCGTCGAGGTCCTGGCCGTGCACCTCGAGCACGCCGAACTGGCGTTCCACGAGCAAGATGCCGGGCTCGATCCCGGGCACGGCCCGCAGCGCGAGATCGGTGACCCGCTCGATGGCCAGCGCAGGCGCCCCCTCGACGATCAGCGCGTGCTGCCCGGCGAACGGCGGGTAGCCCCGGGCCCGGGTCGGGGTGCCCAGGTACGCGGCGAACTGCGGCTGCAGGTCGCGCACGAGCAGGTAAACCCGCAGCTCGGGCGCTCCGTGGGCGTTGCTCAGCCGGGGCGCCGCGGGGGCCGGCGCGTTAGTCACCGCTGATCTTGAAGTGCCTGGCCAGCTCGGGATGCGGTCGCGGAATGACGTGCACCGAGACGAGCTCGCCGACGCTGGTGGCGGTCTCCGCGCCGGCCTCGGTGGCGGCCTTGACCGCGCCGACATCGCCGACGATCGTCACCGAGACCAGGCCGTCGCCCACCTGCTCGCGGCCGACGATGGTCACGTTGGCCGCCTTGACCATGGCGTCGCCCGCAGCCAGCGCGGCGACGTACCCCTTGGTCTCGATCAGTCCGATCGCGTTATCCGCCATCACTGCTTCCTTTCTTCTTGCCGGTGGCTCTGGGTCGATCGAACCGATGACGCGCGCGACCGGCGGCGCCTGGCCCGCGAACCAGGAGGCCGCAACCGATCCCTGGGCCACCAGCACGCGCTCGCCCACGCCGCTGCCCAGCACGTCGAAGGCGATGAGCCGCTGGCCGGTGCCTTCGGCCTCTACCTCGAGGAAGGCTCCGCTGGGCAGCTCGGCCAGGCGGCGGGTGGCCCACACGCTTCCGATCACCGTCGCGGTCAGCATCAGCGCTCCTTGGAGATCTCGACGCCGCTGGCCCGGGCCCGGTCCCTGGCCAGCGGGGTGAGCACGGCCCCGGGGCCGAGCACGAGCCGCTCCCCGGCCCGCGCCGCGTCCCTGATCACTTTCTCGGTGACCGCGCCGCGTTCGACCCGTCGGACCGGCGCTGAAAGCGGGGGCCGCGGCCGCCCCGCCAGGCACGGGCCGGGGCCGGCGGTGCCGATATGGCCGTGGCGGGCGGACCTGATAACCGGCGAGCCTGAACCGTTTCCGGCCAGACCGTATCTCCTCGCGCTGCTTCCGGGTCCAGATCGAGCAGCCGGCTGACGAACGCGGCCAGGTCTTCATCACACGAAAGGTTAACCGTTTCGGCGACCGGCAGTCCCTGCGGCAGCACGTCCCTGATGACCTCGCGGACCAGCGCGCGCAGCTCCTCGATCTCGCTCATGCCGAGGCTCCGCAGGGCGTCTTCGGCGGCGTCGGCCGCCTGCCGCACGTCGGCTTCCGATCCGGACAGGTACAGCCGGCCGGTGGCGCCGATCATCCGGTAGTCGACCAGCTTGACCCGGGCCGCCTTCTCGGCCTCGTTAGCGGCCAGGATGGCGTAGGAGGCGGGCTGCATCTCCAGCACGAACAGCGATTCCCCGGCCAGCGCCATCGAGCCGAGCTTGTTCCTGTTGACCAGGAAGGCCTGCTGCGGGTCGAGCATGGTGATGATCTTGGCGGCGAGGATCTCGGGCCGTTTGGCATCGCGGGCGGTAGCACCGAGCGCACCGAGCACCGCCGACGCCGCGGCCTGCACCTCGTCGGTCCCGCCGTGGATCTCCAGGTAGCCGAACTGCCGCTCGACGACCAGGATCCCGGCCCGCACATCGGCGTGCTTGACCGCCACGTCGGTCAGCGGCTCGATGTCCAGCCCCGGCGCCACCTCGATCACCTGCGCGGAGACGTGGCTGCGCGGCAGCGAGCCGCGGATCCAGGTGCCCAGGTAGCACATGGTCTGCGGCTGCAGCCGGGACAGGAAGATGAACGAGCGAAGTTCGGCCACGGGTCACGTCCCCCGACCAGCTGGGAGAGCTCTTCGATGACCAGCCGCCGGATTTCTTCGCGCAGCACCGCGGCCTCGCCGGAACCATTTTGTGCCGAACGGTCCCGGGCTGCTCGCCTGCAGGCCGCGGCCTGCCGGTCCGCGGCCCGGCGGTCCCCGCTGGTTGGACGCCACCGGGTACGGGCGGTACTGGCCCCGGCCGGCGCGCTGCCAGGGCGTCAGCCCCGTGAAATCGCCGAACGGCTCGGCCGGGTCGCTTGTTGTAGGCCAGCCGGGTCCACTGGACCAGGTGGCTCGGGTGCAGGTTCTCGGCCACCGAGGACCGGCCGAAGAAGCCGGTGCCGATCGTCATCGACGGGGCCAGGTTGGTCTGCAGGCCCGCGCTGCCCAGGCTGTTGCCCACGTTGACGGCCACCCGCAGCACCTCGACGGCCGCGCCGTACTCCATGATCACGCGCGAGTCGGTGCTGTGAATGGCGGCCGAGTGCCCCCGGCCGGACAGCCGCAGCACCGCGCGGGCGGCGTCGATCCCGCGCCGGGCCGACGGCACCCGGACCAGGCCGAGCACCGGGCACAGCTTCTCGTGGGCCAGCGGCTCCTCCGGCACCACCAGGTCGAACGGCGCCAGCAGCACCCGCGTGCTGGCCGGGACCCGGATACCCGCCTCGGCCGCGATCCAGGACGCGTCCTGGCCGACGAACCGGATGTCGAGCCGGCCGCCGGGGAACAGCAGCGCGGACAGCTTGTCCCGCTGGTCGGGCTCGAGCAGGAAAGCCCCGGACCGCTTGAGCTGCCGCAGCAGCGGGACGGCGGCCTGTTCCTCCACGATGAGCACGGACTCGTTGGTGCACAGGATCGAGTTGTCGAAGCTCTTGCTGTCCACGATCCGTCGGGCCGCGGCGGCCAGGTCGGCGGTGGCGTCCACCAGTACCGGGACGTTGCCTGGTCCGACGCCGATCGCGGGGTTGCCTGAGCTGTAGGCGGCCCGCACCACCGGGACGCCGCCGGTGGCCACGATGACGCTGGTGCGCTCGTCGGTCATCAGCGCGTCGATCAGCGGGACCGAAGGCTCGTCCACGACCTGGATGACCCCGTCCGGCGCGCCCGCCGCGACGGCGGCGGCGGCCAGGGTCCGGGCCGCGTCCGCGCAGCACTGCTTGGCCAGCGGGTGCGGGCTGACCACGATCACGCTGCGGGTCATCAGCGCCAGCAGGCACTTGAAGAACACGGTGGCGACCGGGTTGGTGGACGGGGTGAGGGCCAGCACCACGCCGGCCGGGCGGGGTACCTCGACGATCTTCGCCTCGGCGTCGATCCGCGGCGTGACGTAGTCGTGGCCCGCGTAGATGCTCGACGATCCCGGTGCTGCAGGCGAGGTTCTTGAGCACCTTGTGCTCGGCCACGCCGAACCCGGTCTCCCGCACCGCCCACTCGGCGTACTCGCGGGCCTTGGCCGCGCCCGCCGTCGGCGGCGGCGCGCACGATCGCGTCGACCGACTCCTTGTCGTACCGGGCGAACGCGCGGGCGGCCCACTCGGCGCGCTGCAGCATGGCCCGGGCCCGCGGCACGCCCGCCGGATCGGTCAGCAGCTCCGCTGACGCTGATCGGACTGGCCTCGGTCACCGTCGCCTCCCTGGTCACGTCGTCCCTGGCCTTGGCGATGGCCACCTCGGTGCGCTCCAGCAGTTCCTCGCACAGCGCCGGGGTGAGCAGGATGCCCGGCTTGTACTGCAGCACGCGCGGGTCGAGGGTGGAGAAGATGGCCCAGACCCCGTTCTCGTACAGCCGCTTCATGACGAACTTGGCGCCCTGCGGGTGACCGAACTCCAGGCCCATGACCAGCCCGTCCTGCCGGATCCCGGTGAACCAGTCCGGGTAGCCCGCCTGGATCCGGGCCAGGCCCTCGGTGAAGGTGGCGGAGATGTAGTGCACCATCGACCGGACCTCGGGCCGGCAGGTGATCTCCAGGGTCTTGAGCGCCGCGACGCAGCCGAGCTCCGCGCCGCCGAACGTCGACATGTGCGCGAAGCCGTCCTCGGTCAGCCAGCTGGCGGCCGCATCGGTGGCCAGCACCACGCTGACCGGGTACATGCCGCCGGAGATGCCCTTGCCCGAGACCAGGATGTCCGGGTTGACGCCGTGCTTGCTGATGGCCCACAGCTCCCCGGTGCGCATCAGCCCGGTCTGCACCTCGTCGGCGATGTACAGCGCCCCGTAGCGCTCGCATAGCCGCTTGACCCCGGCCAGGTAGCCGGGCGCGGGCAGCGGGAAGCCGTAGGTGGCCGGGATGGTCTCCATGATCACCGCGGCCACGTCCCGGCCGCGCAGCGCGGCCTCCATGGCGTCGATGTCGTTGAACGGCACGTGGGTGAACTCATCGGGCCGGTCGGACAGGAACAAGGTGGCGAAGCGCTCGTCGCCGGTGGCCACGGCCAGGCCGGTGTGCCCGTGGTAGGCCTTGGCCACCGAGACGATGCCGCGCTTGGAGGTCGCGTGCCTGGCGCTCTTCAGCGCGATGTCGATCGCCTCGCCGCCGCCGCTGCCGTACATCACCTTGGTGAGCTGCCCGTCGCGGCGCGGTGCTGCACCAGGGCCTCGGCCAGCGCGGTGCGGGCCAGCGAGGGGAAGTGGTGGTTGCCGATGTCGAAACGCTGCATGGCGGCGGTCACCGCCGCGGCCACCTCGGGGTTGCGGTGGCCCAGGTTGTAGGTGCCGCCGTTGAGGTGCACGTCGATCAGGCGCTTGCCCTCGACGTCGTAGATGTAGTAACCCTCGCGCCGGTCGATGACCAGCGGCACGCCTGAGTCGATCCAGAACTGGGTCTTGTCCGGGTTCCAGAACTGCTTGGACTTGGCCAGCATGTCCTGCTTGGAGGCGAAGGCGATGAGCTCCTCCGTCACCGAGACCTAGGGGCCAGTCACCTCCGGTGAGAGGCACTGAAACCATATCGGCTCGTTTGGCTCAACCAAAGGAGTATCGAATCTGACCGTTTACTGTCAAGCGGTTGTGTTTCGCACAGATTAACTCAACCAGAACTCTTGATCATGGTTCCCGCAGGCTGTTACGCTCCCGGCAAATGCGTCGGAGGTGTACCTATGGGTCATCCCCCAGGTTCCCGAAGTTCCCCAGCGTCGCCACGACGGCTCAGGCGCCCGAGGACTATCGACGTCTCACAGCGCGCGGACGTAGCCAAGCTCCGCAAGGGCGCGATCGGCCTCGGCGGCGTCCTGTTCCTGACCGTCACCGGGTCGGCCCCGATCTCGGCCATGCTGTTCAACGTGCCGATCATGGTCGGCTACGGGCAGGGCGTCGGTGCGCCCGCCGCCTTCATCTTCGCGGCCGATCGTGCTCGTGGTGTTCGCGGTCGGGCTACGTCGCCATGGCCAAGAAGAAGACCACGGCCGGGCGGCTTCTACTCCTACATCAGCCACGGGCTGGGCCGCGAGATCGGCATCGGCACCGGCTACGCCTCGGTGGTCGCCTACTCGGTGTTCGAGGCGTCGCTGGCCGGCGGCTTCGCCTACTTCCTGAGCCTGAAGCTGAACGCCGTACGGGGTGAACATCGCCTGGCCGTGGCTGGCCCTGGGCATGGTCGCGATCATCGCGGCCCTGACCTACTTCGACGTCCGGATCTCCAGCTGGGTGCTGGCGGTCGGGCTGATCAGCGAGATCGTGATCCTGATCATCTTCGACGGCTTCCTGTTCGCCAGGGGGCACGTGACCATCAGCCCCGCTGAACCCCGTGAACGCGTTCAAGGGCTTCCCGGCCCAAGGAAAGCTCGTGGCGGGCGCGATCGGGATCGGCCTGTTCTTCGCGTTCTGGTCCTGGGTCGGCTTCGAGATGGCCCCGAATTACGGCGAGGAGTCCCGCGACCCCAAGCGGAACGTCCCCCGCGCGCTGTACATCTCGGTGATCGGCCTCGGCGTGTTCTACACGGTGACGTCCTGGGCCTCGCTGGCCGGTTACCCGACCACGCACGCCGCGATCGCCGCACTCGCAGAGCAACGCAGCCGACTACTTCCTGACCCCGGCCAGCGCAGTACGCCGGGCACTGGGTGTCCTCGGTCATGAGCTACCTGATCATCACCGGCTCGTTCGCCTGCGGCATGGCCTTCCACAACACCACCGCGCGCTACATGTACTCGCTCGGCCGCGAGGGCCTGGCCCCGCGGGCGCTCGGCAAGACGCACCCCAGGTGGAAGAGCCCGCACATCGCGTCGCTCACCCAGACGGTGATCGCCGCCGTGATCATCGGCTTGTTCGCCATCTTCACCGGCAGCGACAACCCCAACTCCCAGGCCTACCTGCAGCTCTACGGCCTGATGGCGGTCATGGGCGTGATCATCATCCTGTCCGTGCAGGCCGTGGTCTCGCTCGCCGTCCTGATCTACTACGAGCGCTTCCACTCGCGACGAGGTGCACTGGTGGCGGACCAGGCTCGCTCCGCTGCTCGCCTTCATCTCCCAGGCCTACGTGGTGTACCTGCTGTTCACGAACATCGAGCTTCCTCGGCGGAGGCTACGGTTACGCGAACATCCTCGGCCCGATCGACGCCGTGGTCGTGGTGGTCGGCGTCGGCGCCGCGTTCTACTTCAAGAACCGCATGCCCACCAAGTTCGAGCAAGCCGGCCGCCTCATCAACGAAGGCCTCTGACCCCCGGCTCCAGCCCCGAGCGCAATGAAACCCCGGTTTCAGTACACCAGAAGGTGCTGAAACCGGGGTTTCATGTCCCCCTCAGGGGCCCGTTTCCGGTGCGGAGCGGGCCACATCGGGTCTGCTTGCGTCAGGCGGAGGCGCCGCGGAGACGGGCCAGGGCCTCGGCCAGGATGGCCTCGCCGTCGGAGTCGCTGCGGCGCTCCTTCACGTAGGCCAGGTGCGTCTTGTACGGCTCGACCCGCGGCGGAGCCGGCGGGCTCTGCTCGTTCTGACCTGCGGGGTTGCCGCACCGAGGGCACTCCCAGGTGTCCGGGATGGCGGCATCGGTCGCGAAGCTCGGTCGCGTCTCGTGCTTGTTGGCGCACCAGAACGACACCCAGATACGGGGCGCGGACTCGCCGCGCTCGGCCTCGCCCATCGGTCCCGCGCCGACCCTGCTGCCGCGAATGGCGTTACCACTACTCACAGATCACCCCTTGAAGACCATAGCGCTGTAAAACCCAGTACTTCGGTGCGGGAAGACGTACGAACTAGTGATTGATCAGCCAGCCGAGAGCAATGATGCAGATGAACCAGAGCACACCGAAGAAGACGGTGAGCCGGTCCAGGTTACGCTCGACGACGGAAGAGGAACCAAGGGATGAGGTCACCCCGCCGCCGAACAGGTCCGACAAGCCGCCGCCCTTACCCTTGTGCAGCAGGACGAGCAGGACCATGGCGAGACTCGTGATAACCAGGATAACGGAAAGCCCGATGATCATCTCTGTTATCCAACTCCTGCCGAGAAAGGCCTAGGCTGCCAGTTCACGATACCGGCAGATCTGTGCGAACTGGCCGGCATCGAGGCTGGCGCCGCCGACCAGGGCCCCGTCGACGTCCGGTTGCGCCATGATCGGCGCGACGTTGTCGGGCTTGACGGACCCGCCATACAGGATACGCACACTGACGGCCGTATCGGCGTCATGAAGCTCCGAAATCCGCGATCTAATTGCCGAGGTCATCTCCTCCGCGTCGGCCGGGGTGGCGACCTGACCGGTGCCGATGGCCCAGACCGGCTCGTAGGCGATCACCATCGCGGCCACCGCTTCGGACGGGATCCCCTTCAGCGAACGGTCAAGCTGACCCGTGCAGTGCGGCACGTGCTGGCCCTCCTCGCGCATCTCGAGGGACTCGCCCAGGCACAGGATCGGCGTCAGCCCGGACCGCAGCGCCGCCTGCACCTTGGCGTTGACGATCTCGTCCGTCTCCCCGTGGTACTGGCGCCGCTCGGAGTGCCCGGCCAGCACGTAGTCGCAGCCCAGCTTGGCCAGCATCGGCCCCGATATGTCGCCGGTGTAGGCCCCGGAGTCGTACTGGGACAGGTCCTGGGCGCCGTAGGAGAGCCGCAGCTTGTCCCCGTCGATCAGGGTCTGCACGCTGCGCAGCGCGGTGAACGGCGGGATTACGGCCACCTCGACCGCGTCGTAGTCTTTGCCGGTCAGCGTGAACGCGAGCTTCTGGACCAGCGCGATGGCCTCGAGATGGTTCTCGTGCATCTTCCAGTTGCCCGCCATCAGCGGCAGGCGGGTTCCGGCGGCCTTCGGCTTGGCGGTCACGCCGGGTCTTCCAGTGCGGTCAGGCCGGGCAGCGTCTTGCCCTCCAGGTACTCCAGACTCGCGCCGCCGCCGGTGGAGATGTGACCGAACGCGGCCTCGTCGATGCCGAGAGCCCGGACCGCCGCGGCCGAGTCGCCGCCGCCCACCACGGTCAGGCCGGGCACGCGGGTGATGGCCTCGGCCACCGCGCGGGTCCCGCCGGAGAACGCGGGAAACTCGAACACCCCGACCGGCCCGTTCCAGAACACCGTCTTGGCATCGGCCAGCTTCTGTTCGAACAGCGCCCGGGTCTGCGGGCCGGCGTCCATGCCCTCCCGGTCGGCCGGGAAGTCCGTCACCGGTACCACGGAGTACTCGGCGTCCGGTGCGAAGTGCGTGGCCGCGAGCAGGTCAACCGGGAGCACGAGCTCCACGCCGCGCTTTTCGGCCTCGGCCAGCACGGCCTTGACCGCCGGGATCTGGTCCGCCTCGAGCAGCGAATGACCTACCTCGTAGCCCTGAGCGGCCAGGAAGGTGTAGCCCATGCCGCCGCCGATGAGGATCCGGTCAGCGAGGTTGAGCAGGTTGCCGATCACGGCGAGCTTGTCTGACGGCTTCTTCCCGCCCAGCACCACCACGAACGGCCGCGCCGGGTCGGTAGTCAGCTGGCGCAGCACCGCGACCTCGTCCCGGATCAGGTCGCCCGCGGCGTGCGGGAGCAGCATGGGCAGGTCGTAGACCGAGGCGTGCTTGCGGTGCACCGCGCCGAACCCGTCGCCCACGTACAGCTCACCCAGGCGGGCCAGCCGCTGCGCGAAGGCGCCCCGCACGGCGTCGTCCTTGCTGGTCTCGGCGGGTTCGAAGCGCACGTTCTCCAGCACCGCGACGTCCTCGTCGCCCAGGGTGAACGCGGTCTTGGACGCCGAGGGGCCGGCCACGTCGGTGGCGAACCCGACCGGCCGGCCCAGCAGCTCGCCGAGCCGCTCGGCCACCGGGCGCAGCGACGGGCCGCCGGCCGCGGCCTCGGCGAACGAGGCACCCTCGGGCCGGCCGAGGTGCGCCAGGATGATCACCCGCGCGCCCCGGTCGGACAGCTTGCTGATCACCGGCAGGCTGGCCCTGATCCGGCCGTCGTCGGTGATCTCCCCGGTGCCCGTCAGGTCCAGGGGGACGTTCAGGTCCGAGCGCAGCAGCACCCGCCGGCCGAGGACCTCCAGGTCATCTACGGTCCGCATTACCGCAGCCGGGAGGCGACGAGCGCGGTCAGGTCGACGATGCGGTTGGAGTAGCCCCACTCGTTGTCGTACCAGCCGATGACCTTGACCTGATTGCCGGACGCCATGGTGAGCAAGGAGTCGAAGGTGCACGACGCGGGCGAGCCGACGATGTCCGAGGACACGATCGGGTCCTCGGTGTAGTACAGGTAGCCCTTGAGCGGCCCGTCGGCGGCGGCCCGGTAGGCCGCGTTCACCTCGTCCTTGGTCACCTCGCGGTTCAGCTCGACCACCAGGTCGGTCACCGAGCCGTCCGGTACCGGCACCCGCATGGCCAGCCCGTCCAGCTTGCCCTTCAGCTCGGGCAGGACCAGCGCGGTGGCCTTGGCCGCCCCGGTCGTGGTCGGGATGATGTTCTGCGCCGCGGCCCGCGCCCGGCGCAGGTCCTTGTGCGGGAAGTCCAGGATGACCTGGTCGTTGGTATAGGCGTGGATGGTGGTCATCAGGCCCCTGACGATGCCGAAGCTGTCCAGCAGCACCTTGGCCAGCGGCGCCACGCAGTTCGTGGTGCAAGACGCGTTGGACAGGATGTCGTGCCTGGCGGGGTCGTACGTGTCGTCGTTGACCCCCATCACGATCGTGATGTCCTCGTCCTTGGCCGGCGCGGAGATGATGACCTTCTTCGCGCCCGCCTCCAGGTGGGCCCGGGCGGCCGGCCCGGTGGTGAAGCGGCCGGTCGACTCGATCACGATGTCCACCCCGAGGTCACGCCAGGGCAGCTTGGCCGGCTCGCGCTCGGCCAGGATCTTGATCGTCTGGTCACCCGCCCGGATGGCGTCGCCCGACACGGATACGTCGAGCGGCAGCGTGCCGAGCACGGTGTCGTACTTGAGCAGGTGCGCCATGGTGGCGATGTCGCCGAGGTCGTTCGCCGCGACGATCTCGAAGCCGCGGTCACCGTCCGCTGCGTTGACGGCCCGCCAGAAGTTCCGGCCGATGCGGCCGAACCCGTTGATTCCCACGCGAATAGTCACAGTAAAAAGTCTCCTCGTCGATCCCCGTGATCGCCAGCGCTCCGAGACTATCGGACGCCGCCCCCGGGGATCGCCGAAGGCGGCGGCGGACCCGCGCGTACGGAGCCGGTCTGGGCCCCGAGGCCGGGCAGGCCTGCTGACTCCTGCTGAGGTCTGGACCTTATCAAAAATCATGAGGCCGAACGCCCCGTGGTGCATGCGCCGGATCCCGCCCGCACAGCGTGGCGAAACGCCTGCTCGAGCACGGGTATCCCCGGACGCGGCACCCGGCCTGCGGCGTCCAGGAAGCTGAGCGCGTCGGTCTCCACGTCGAGGCAGCCGCGGCTGCCGTACCGGCACGGCCGGCCCTGCGGGTCCACGCTGACGTGCCCGACCTCCATGCCAAGGCCGGTGCTGCCGGTATACAGCGCGCCGTCCAGCACGAGCGCGCCGCCGGCGCCGCGGTGCCCGGTCGCCACCACCAGCAGGTGCCTGGCCCCGCACCCGGGTACCGGTCGCCCAGCCCAGGTACAGAGGACTGACCGCGGTACTGTCCGGCTCGGTCACGGCCGAGGGAACAGCCAGCCCGACACCGACGCAGGGCCGGTATGGGGGACCGGCCAGCCGCAGCAGCCGCCCGCTCGCCTGCGCGACCGCGGCCAGGTGCCGGTCATCTGCATAATCTTATTTTGTGTCGCTGGTAAACGAAGTCCAGCATCTGGGGTTCATGCCGCACCGCGAATCCGGCCGGCTTCCTGGCCAGCGAGTTCGGCCTGCGCGCGGGCCTGACCACGCTGTCCTTCCTGGCCCTGGCCGCCGCCGTCATTGCCTACCGCGGGCGAGAGGAGGACCAGTGAGACCAGATCAGCGCGGTTGACGCATGGCCGCGGCGGCGCCGATCAGCGCGCACAGCAGGGCGGCTAGGAGCACGGCGAGGGCGACGGCGAAGGTGATGCTGGCCGTGGCCGGTGACTGCCCGCCGCTGCGCGAGATCACGGCCAGCGCCAGCCCGGCCGCGGCCAGGGGAATGGTCCCGTGCCGCTGCCAGCGGTTGACGCGAGCCGGCTGCGGCCTGGCGGCATGCCTGGTCCGGATCAGCGTGGCCGTCACGCCGATGATCATCAGGGCGCCCACCATGAGGGCCGCCACCGCTAGGGGCTGCATTATGCCAATATACCGGCCTGCGGCCACCCGCCCGCGGAGCGAGGGGGAAAGACTCGCTGGCCGGTCAGGGCAGCATGTCGGCGGTCAGGCAGGCTTCGGTGTTCGGGACGCCCTGCTCGCCGGCCCGCCGGTCGGCCATGGCCAGCAGGCGGCGGATGCGGCCCGCGATGGCATCCTTGGTCAGCGGCGGATCGGCCAGCTGGCCGAGTTCCTCCAGGCTGGCCTGCCGGTGGGCCATCCGCAGCTTGCCTGCCATGGTCAGGTGCTGCGGGGCGTCCGGCCCGAGGATCTCCAGGGCCCGCTCCACCCGCGCCCCCGCGGCCACCGCGGCCCGCGCGCTGCGGCGCAGGTTGGCGTCGTCGAAGTTGGCCAGCCGGTTGGCGGTGGCCCGGACCTCGCGGCGCATCCGGCGCTCCTCCCAGGCCAGCACGGCCTGGTGCGCGCCCAGCCGGGTCAGCATGGTGGCGATCGCCTCACCGTCCCTGATCACCACCCGGTCCACGCCGCGCACGTCGCGCGCTTTGGCGTGCACCTTCAGCCGCCGGGCCGCGCCGACCAGGGCGAGGGCCGCCTCGGAACCCGGGCAGGTGATCTCGAGCGCCATCGAGCGGCCGGGCTCGGTCAGCGATCCGTGGGCCAGGAACGCGCCGCGCCAGGCGGCCTCGCAGTCGCACGCGGCGCCGGACACCACCTGCCGCGGCAGCCCGCGGATCGGGCGCCCGTGGTTGTCGATCAGCCCGGCCTGGCGGGCCAGGCTCTCCCCGGCCTGCCCCTTGTCCACCCGGACCAGGTACCTGTTGCCCTTGCGCAGGCCGCTCGGGGCCAGCACGAGAAACTCGGCCGGGTGCCCGAACACTTCGGTGATCGCCGCCCGCAGCCGCCTGGCCGCGGCGCCGGTGTCAAGTTCCGCCTCGATCACCACCCGGCCCTCGATCAGGTGCAGGCCGCCGGCGAATCTGAGCAGCGTGGAGACCTCGGCCTTGCGGCAGCACGGCTTGATCACCGTGACCCGGCTGAGCTCGTCCTTCACCACGCCGGTCATCGCCATTGGCGTCACTCCCCCCATCTGGGCTGGGCCGCGTGCCCGTAGCCACCAAAGATCTGCGCATACGCCCCGGCCAGGAGCTTGGGATCGTGGCGGGGCGTGCCGTCTGCCGCCGCCACGTCAGCCATCATCAGCCGGGCTCCGAGCAGCCCCGCCGCCTTCTCCAGGTCGGCCAGGCTACCCGTACCCGCGGCCTTGGTGTCCGCGAGCACCACATCCACAGTAAGCGCCGGAGCGTGCCCGGCGAGGACTTCCAGGTGCTTGTGCGGCGAGAAACCGCCGGTCTCCCCCGGCTGCGGGGCCAGGTTCAGCACCACGAGCCGCCGCGCGGTGGTGACGTGCAGGGCGGCGGCCAGATCGGGTACCAGCAGGTGCGGCAGCACGCTGGTGAACCACGAGCCGGGACCGAAGACTACCCAGTCGGCGTCGAGCACGGCCCGCACCGCCTCGGGCACCGCGGGCGGGTCCGGGGGCAGCAGCGTGATCGAGCGGACCTGGCCCGGCGTGGTGGCGCACTCCGCCTGGCCGCGGACCTTCGTGACCTCCTCCGGCCGGGCCGGGTCGGCGCCCACCACCTCGGCCACGATGTCCAGCGGCACGGCCGCCATGGGCAGCACGCGGCCGCCGGTGCCGAGCAGCCGGCCGACCCAGTCCAGCCCGGCCACCGTGTCACCGAGCAGGTCCCACAGGGCCACGATCAGCAGGTTGCCGACGGCGTGGCCGGCCAGTTCGGCCTCGCCGCCGAACCGGTGCTGCACCACCTTGCTCCAGGTGATCCCCCACTCGTCGTCCCGGCACAGCGCGGCCAGCGCCATCCGCAGGTCGCCGGGGGGCAGCACGCCGTAGTCGCGCCGCAGCCGGCCGCTCGAGCCGCCGTCGTCGGCCACGGTCACGACGGCGGTGAGCTCGTCGGTCACCCGGCGCAGTGCCCCCAGCGATGCCGCCAGCCCGTGCCCGCCCCCGAGCGCCACCGCCCGCGGGCCGGTCACCAAGTGCTCACTCCCGCCCCAGGTCGCGGTGGACCACCTGCACGTCTGCCTCCACCCCGACGGCGTCCGCGATGCGGGCGGCCAGCTCGTCGGCCATGGCCACGCTGCGGTGCTTGCCGCCGGTGCAGCCGACGGCCAGGGTGACGAACCGCTTGCCCTCGCGTTCGTACCCGGGCAGCACCACGCGCAGCAGCTCGGTGTAGTAGTGCAGGAACTCCTTGGCGCCCGGCTGGGACAGGACATAGTCGCGGGCCGCCTCGTCCTTCCCGGTCAGCGGGGCCAGCTCCGCGATCCAGTGCGGGTTCGGCAGGAACCGGCAGTCCGCCACGACGTCGGCGTCCACCGGCAGGCCGTACTTGTAGCCGAACGAGACCACGCTCAGCCGCAGCCCGGCCGCCGTGCCACCGCTGCCGAAGAAGTCCCGCATCCGGGATCTCAGCTCGTGCACGTTGAGCCGGGAGGTGTCGATCACCAGGTCGGCGTCGCCGCGCACCTCGCGCAGCAGCTCGCGCTCGGCGGCGATGCCGTCGGTGACCCGGCCGGTACCCTGCAGCGGGTGCGGCCGGCGCTCGCTGTCGAACCGGCGCACCAGCGTGTCATCGGCGGCTTCCAGGTACACCACCCGGGCGGCGGCCCGGCGCGCGCCCAGGTCGCTGATGGCCGACTTCAGGTCGGTGCTGAAGGCCCGGCTGCGCACGTCGACCACGGCGGCGATCCTGGTGACCGCGCCGCTGGACCTGGCCGCGAGATCCACCATGGTAGGCAGCAGGCCCGGCGGCAGGTTGTCGACCACGAACCAGCCCAGGTCCTCGAGCGACTTGGCGGCGGTGGACCGCCCGGCCCCGGACAACCCGGTGATGACGACGATGTCCGCTGGGTCGTCAACCGTCCGCATGACGTTCTCCTGTGTTCCCCGTGGTGCGCGGGCCTGCTGCGCGCAGAGCCGCCGCGATCGTGACGGCCAGCCGGGGGCCGATGCCCGGCACGGCCGCGATTTCCTCGGTGCTCGCTGCGCAGAGCTTACGCACCGAGCCGAAGTGCTTGAGCAGGGCCGCGCGCCGGGCCGGGCCCAGTCCCGGCACGTCGTCAAGCACGCTGGCGGTGGCGGCCTTGCTCCGCTTCTGCCGGTGATAGGTGATCGCGAACCGGTGCGCCTCGTCCCTGACCCGCTGCAGCAGGTACAGTCCCTCGCTGCTGCGCGGCAGGATGACCGGGTACTCCTCGCCCGGCAGCCACACCTCCTCCAGCCGCTTGGCCAGGCCGCAGACGGCCACGTCGTCGATGCCGAGCTCAGTCAGGGCCCGGGCCGCCGCGGCGGCCTGGCCGGGGCCGCCGTCCACGACCACCAGGTTGGGCGGGTAGGCGAATTTCTTCTGCGCTGTCACCACGGGCCGTTCGGCATCAGGACCTTGATCTTGATCTTGGTCTTCGGCCGCCTCCGGGTCGCCGAGAGTGTCCAGCTCTCCGGTCTTCTCCCGTTCGGCCAGGTAGCGGCGGAACCGGCGGCTGATGACCTCACCGATGGCCGAGATATCGTCGGTGCCGTCGGTGCCCTTGATCGCGAACCGGCGGTACTCGCTCTTGCGGGCCAGGCCGTCCTCGAACACGACCATCGACGCCACCACGTGGGTGCCCTGCAGGTTCGACACGTCATAGCACTCGATCCGCAGCGGCGCGTCGTCCAGGCCGAGGCCCTCCTGGATCTCGCTCAGCGCCTTGCTCCGGGTGGTCAGGTCGCTGGCCCGGCGGGTCTTGTGCAGGGCGAGGGACTGGCCCGCGTTGCGGGCCACGGTCTCCAGCAGCGCCTTCTTGTCGCCGCGCCGCGGCACTCGCAGGCTGACCGGGCCGCCGCGGCGTTCAGCCAGCCATACCGTCATCGCCGCCGGGTCGGGCGGCAGCTCGGGCACCAGGACCTCACGCGGGATGCCGGCGTTGACCGCCTCGGCGTCGTCCGGCGTGTCGCCGTAGACCTGGCCCAGGAAGTGCTCCACCAGCCCGGCCGGGGTCACCTCCTCGACCTTGTCCAGGACCCAGCCGCGCTGCCCGCGAACCCGGCCGCCGCGCACGTAGAAGATCTGCACCGCCGCCTCGAGCTGGTCTTCGGCCAGCGCGATCACGTCGCAGTCGGTGCCGTCGCCGAGCACCACGGCCTGCTTCTCGATGGCGCGCTCCAGGGCCCGCAGGTCGTCGCGGAGCCTGGCCGCCCGCTCGAATTCCTCGGCCGCGGCCGCCTGCCGCATCTCCGCTTCCAGGCGGCTGGCGAACCGGCTCGTCTGGCCGGCCATGAAGTCGCAGAAATCCTCGGCCAGGGCGCGGTGCTCCTCGGCGCTGATCCGCTGGACGCAGGGCGCGGAGCACTTGCCGATGTAGCCGAGCAGGCAGGGCCGGCCGATCTGGCCCGAGCGCTTGAACACGCCCGCCGAGCAGGTGCGCACCGGGAACACCCGGAGCAGGGTATCCACCGTGTCGCGGATGGCCCAGGCGTGGCTGTAGGGGCCGAAGTACTTGGTGCCCTTCCGCTTGGCGCCGCGCATCACCATGACCCGCGGGTATTCCTCGCCGATGGTGACGGCCAGGTAGGGATAGCTCTTGTCGTCCCGGTACTTGATGTTGAACCGGGGGTCGTACTCCTTGATCCAGGAGTACTCGAGCTGGAGCGCTTCCACCTCGGTGCCGACTACGGTCCACTCCACGCCCGCCGCGGTCTGCAGCATCATCTGGGTGCGCGGATGCAGGCTGGCGAAGTCGGCGAAGTAGGAGTTCAGGCGCTGGCGGAGGGATTTGGCCTTGCCGACGTAGATCACCCGGCCCCGCTGGTCGCGGAACCGGTAGACCCCCGGGGACTCGGGAATCTCACCCGGCGCCGGCCGGTAGCCGTGCGGATCTGCCACGAAGCAACTTTACGCGCCCGCGGGGCCCGCAAAGTGGCGCCTGGCCGGCCACGATGGCATCTGTGAGTGCCTGCTTTTCGGCGGTCGGCCGGCTGTCCGTCCGCTTCCGCTGGGTGATCCTGCTGGCCTGGGTGGCCGGCGCGGTCGCGGCCATGGTGCTGCTGCCGTCGCTGTCCGGCGTGACGCAGAGCGACAATACCTCGTTCCTGCCGGCCAGCGCGCCCAGCGAGCAGGCCGCCCAGCTGGCCTCGCCGCTGCAGCGGGCCTCGCTGACCGCGGTCGGCGTGGTCGCCGCCCGGCCGGGCGGGCCGCTGACCGGCCCCGTGTTGACTAGCACCGTGTTGACTAGCACCGACCAGGCGGCCATCGCGCGGCTGGCGGGCGCGCTGGGCCGGGTGGACCGGGTGACGGTCGTGCGGGACGTCGGGGAGTCCGCCGACGGCCGGGCCGAGCAGCTGACCGTGCTGGCCGGGCTGGCCCAGTCCGGCGGGCTGGCCACCTCGCAGCAGGCCAGCCTGGTGGCCGCGCTGCGGAACGTCATCCGGGCCGCCGCGCTGCCGCCCGGGCTGGCGGCCCACACCGCCGGGCCGGTGGCGACCCGGGTGGACAACAACGCGACCTCGGGCAAGACCGGCGGGCAGGTCCAGTGGTTCTCGATCCTGTTCGTGATCGCGCTGCTGGTCGCGGTGTTCCGGTCGGTGCTGGCGCCGCTGATCGCGGTGCTGCCCGCCGTCGTGGTGGTGCTGGTGGCGGAGCGGCTGACCGCCGAGGCGGCCGCGGGTGGCCTGCCGGTGTCGCAGATCGCCTCGCTGCTGCTGATCGTGCTGGTGCTCGGGGCTGGCACCGACTACGCGCTGTTCCTGATGTTCCGGGTGCGGGAGGAGATGCGGGCTGGACTCGGTCCGGGTGAATCGGGGGGGTCTGGGCCCGCCGCCGCAAGCGGCAAGGTCAGCAGCGTCGTCCCCCCGAGGCAACGCTGTCAGGAAGCGATCGTGCTGGGGGTCGCGCGGGTCGGCGAGACGATCACGTTCTCGGCGGGCATCCTCATCGCCGCGCTGCTGTCCCTGGCGACCGCCTCCTTCAGCCTGTATTCCGGCCTGGCCGCACCGCTGGCTATCGCGATCGGGCTGATGCTCATCGCCGGGCTCACCCTGCTGCCCGCGCTGCTGGCCATCTTCGGGCCGGTCGCGTTCTGGCCGTCCTCGGTCCAGCCGGGGGGCGGCCGGGCCGGCTGGTGGGGACCGGCCAGCGCCCGGATCGTGCGCCGTCCCACCGCCACGCTGGTGGCGGGCCTGGTCGTGTTCGGCGCGCTGGCGGTGGCCTCGGCCGGCTACCTGGCCGCCGGGTTCGGCGGGGCGGTCGCCGCGCCGCCCGGCAGCGACTCCGCGCTGGGCAACGCGCTGCTGGCCGAGCACTTCCCGCAGACGGCGGCCAACCCCACCGTCATCGTGCTGCGCCTGCGCCAGCCGGTCTGGGCGTCCGCGGCCGCGGTGGCCGCGGCCGAGCGGCAGCTGGCAGCCGATCCGCAGTTCACCGCGGTGTCCGGGCCCTTTGACGCCAACGGGACCGCGCTGAGCGCCGCGCAGTACGCCGCGCTGCACGCCGCCTACGGGCCGCCGCGGACGCTGGCCGCCGCCTCCGGCAGGCAGGTCCCGCAGGTCACCCCGGCCGCTTTCCAGGCCTACCGGGCCAGCGGTTCTTACGTGAGCACCGACGGGGACACGGTCTCGTTCGCGACCGCGCTGACGGCGGGCAACCCGGCCGGCACCCCCGCCGAGGAGGCGGTGCCCGCGATCCGGGCCGACGCGGCCCGGGCGGCGCGCGCGGCCGGAGCGTCGGCCTTCGGCGCGACCGGCCAGGCGCCGTTCACCTACGACGTGGCCCAGCTGTCCGACAGCGACCTGCGCACCGTCATCCCGATCGCCATCGCCGTGATCGCGGTCCTGCTCGCGCTGGTGATGCGCAGCCTGATCGCGCCGCTGTACCTGATCGTCTCCGTGGTGCTGTCGTACTTCTCGGCCCTGGGGCTGACCGTGCTGGTGTTCGTCAAGGCCGCCGGCCAGCCGGGACTGACCTTCATCTTGCCGTTCCTGCTGTTCATGTTCCTGCTGGCGCTGGGCGAGGACTACAACATCCTGGTCATGTCGCGGATCAGGGAGGAGGCGCACCGGCTGCCGCTGCCCGAGGCAGTCAGCCGGGCGCTGAGCGTCACCGGCACCACGGTCAGCTCGGCGGGGCTGGTGCTGGCCGGGACGTTCGGCGTGCTGGCCATCGTGGGTTCCGGCAGCGCGGGAGCGCAGAACGTCCGGACCATCGTCGATGTCGGCGTGGGCCTCGCGCTCGGCGTGCTGATGGACACCTTCGGAGTCAGGACGCTGCTGGTGCCGGCGGCCGCGGTGCTGATCGGACGGTGGAACTGGTGGCCGTCCAAGCTGTCCAGGAACGCCTTTACTCCAGTTAAGTTATTACTTAAGATGACGGGGACGGGGGTCGCCGGATCTGACGAGGGGCAAGGCGTGGCACAGGCGAACACGGTCGCCGAGGAACTCGGGGCCGAGTACTTCTCTGATCCCTACTCCGTGCACGCGCGGCTGCGGGCGCAACGGCCGGTCTCGGCCGTGATCATGCCGGGCGGCATGCCCGCCTGGCTGGTCACCGGGTACGCCGAGGCGCGGGCCGCGCTGGCCGACCCGCGGCTGCGCAAGACCATGCCGGGCTGGCATCCCGATCCGGACTCGGTATTCGCCGCGCTGGACATGCACATGCTCAACAGCGACCCGCCGGACCACGAGCGGCTGCGCAGGCTGGTGAACAAGGCCTTCACCGCGCGCCGCGTGGAGCGGCTGCGGCCGCGGATCACCGCCATCACCGCGGAGCTGCTTGACGGCTTGCCGGCCGGGCGCGAGGTGGACCTGCTGGCCTGGTTCGCCTTCCCGCTGCCGATCACCGTGATCTGCGAGCTGCTCGGCATACCGGTGGCGGACCGGGACGACTTCCGGGCCTGGTCGGCCACGATCGTCTCGAACACGGCCACACCCGAGGCGTTCATGGCGGACGCCACCGCGATGGTCCGCTATATCCGGACGCTGCTGGCGGACAAGCGCCAGCAGCCTGCCGATGACCTGCTGTCGGCGCTGGTCCTGGCCCGGGACAAGGGCGACGGCCTGCGGGAGAACGAGCTGGTCGCCATGGTGTTCCTGCTGCTGGTGGCCGGCCATGAGACCACGGTCAACCTGATCGCCAGCGGCACGCTGGCGCTGCTGCTGAACCCCGGCCAGCTGGCCCGGCTGCGCGCGGACCCGGGGCTCATCGGCGGCGCGACCGAAGAGCTCCTGCGGCACGTGAACCCGGTCAACCACGCGACCTTCCGGTGCGCCACCGAGCCGATCGAGATCGGCGGCGCGCATATCGGGCCGGGCGAAGCGGTATTCGTGGCGCTGAGCGGAGCCAACCGCGACCCGGCCCGGTACGCCGACCCGGACCGGCTGGACCTGGACCGGGACAGCGCGGGGCACCTGGCGTTCGGCCACGGCATCCACTACTGCCTGGGCGCGCCGCTGGCCCGGCTGGAGGCCGAGATCGCGTTCGGCGCGCTGCTGGACCGGTTCGGCTCGATCACGCTGGCGGTGCCCGCCGGGTCGCTGCGCTGGCGGCCCAGCACGCTGATTCACGGCCTGGAGTCCCTGCCGGTCCGCCTGGAGGCCTGAGTTACCGGGCCGCCCGGTCAGGGCGCGGCCGGGCGGGTCGGCGCCGGTGAGGCGGACGATGCCGTCGCAGACGTTGCGCGAGCGGCCGCGCGGGTTCACGTCGGCGCGGATCAGTCAGCCCACGTCGTTGAGCCGCTTCCACTCGCGCAGGGCGTCGCCGGACCAGCGCAGCCGCCGGTCGGCGAACAGCCGGGGCGCCGTCAGGCCGCTCCACTGCGCCGGCAGCAGCTCACGCGGCAGCCCCGGGTCGATGGCGGGAAACCGCCGCCAGGCGTGCACCAGCTCGACCTGCCTGGCCAGCGGATCGGCCGCGGTGGTGGCCCGGAACTCCTCGATGAACTGCTCGTACTGCTCCTCGATGGCGGACAGGTCCCAGGCCGCGGCCACCATGACCCGCACGTCGGCCAGGCCGGACCTAGTGGCCTCGAACATGTGGGCCTCCTCGGCCACCCCGGCCTCGCGCAGCACCCGGATCGCCTCGCCTTCCCGCTCCGGGTGCGGGCTGATCCACACGCCCGCGCCCAGTGTGCCGAACCCCGCCCAGCTCAGCCGGGTCCGGACCACGTGCCGGGCCCGGCGGTCGCTTTCCGGGATGCGCGCGTACACTAGCAGCCAGCGGCCATCCCAGTTCTGTTCGGGGCCGGTGAAGGAGTAGATGCGTTCCGCGCCGTCGGTCAGCATCCGGGTGGCGCTGCCGGTCAGCCGCCACCTGGTGCGGCGGCCGACCTTCTCCGCGACCAGCCAGCCGGAGGCGGCGGTGCGCATCAGGGCCTGGCGGGTCGCCTTCTCCTCGATGCCGAGACGGGTGAAGGTGGCCAGTACCGCCGACGTCCAGGCCGTCCCGCTTCCGGTCAGCACGAACTCACCGAGCAGGGTGAGCAGCAGGCCGCGTGCGCTCGGAGCACCGGCCGCGTGCCGACGAGACAGCGTCGGCACCTGCTCGGCCGCCGCGGCGGCCGACGATCTGCTGGCCGGCATGACAAGCGCAGCGTATCAACCTTGGCCTTTCACCGAGCTTTCCGGCCGGTCGTCGCTGTCGAGTTCCTCGTAGCTGTCCAGTTCCTCGTCGGTGCCGAATTCGTCGTCGGTGCCGAATTCGTCGTGGTCATCGTCATCCGGGCTGCCGTCATCGGATTCCGGGCGCACGCCCGCCATGTCGAAATCGTCGGCCCGGGCCACATGCCATTCCGCGGCGCTGGTTCCGTCACCCGGATGGGCCGCTGCCCCGGCGCCAGGATGATCAGGAGCCAGGCCGCCGAGGCGGCTGGCGGCCGCATCGTGCGGGGTGAACAACATCCATGCGCAGGAGACCGCCAGGACCACCACGAACGCGCAGTAGATCCAGAACACGGGGGTGAGACCGGAGCTGATCGTGAGCCCGAGTTGCGAGACCTCCGAGGAGGAGATCCCGAACTGGGCCGGGCTGGCCGGCTCCCCCACCTGCACGAGCGCCGAGATGGCCTGCGCGGCCATCGGGATAATGGCGCCTGCCAGCAGCGCGGCCCCGTGCCGGACCGGACGCCACAGGGCGGCCGCGATGACCACCGCGGCCAGCGCCACCATGAGCGCGACATCTCCGGCGATGACCACGCCCGGGTTCGCGAAGGCGTTGCCCGCGGTCAGGGACTGCGTCTGCCCGGCCGCGGAGCGCAGGGTGAAGCTGTCCCACGAGGGGGCGAACGCGACGGCCGCGCCGAGCCCGGCCAGGATCAGCAGCACGGCCGGGCCGAACGCGGGGCCCCGGGGGCGGCTCAGTGTGGCCCAGCGCCCGCTCGCGGTTGCGGGCTGGAGCCGCAGGGCCAGCACGGACCCGGCCGCGCAGGCGAGCCAGCCCAGCAGCCCGAGTACCAGGCCCGCCCCGCTCGCACTGCCGGCGACCGCCGTCCCGGCATCGGCGAAGAACAAGCCGAACGTCACCACGCTCATCCCGGTGGCCAGCAGCGCGCCCATCCGCAACCGGGTTCCGCCGAGCAGGATCAGCACGGCACCCGCGGTCCAGCCGGCCAGGTAGAGCACATGCGGGATGAGGTTGGGCGGCAGCTGGGCCAGGCTGGACCCGCTGACGTAGGCGGGGAACAGCCCGACGACGCCCATGACCACGCCCAGGGCCAGCAGCCCGGCACTGACCGCGCGGGCGGTGGAGGTCACCGGGCCGGAGACCTGGCCGTCACCGGCGCCGGCCCCTCCGCTCACCCGCCCGGCCGCGTTCCGGCCCACCGGCGCAATCGTGTCGGGCGCCTCCAGGCCCGTGAACCGGGTCCAGGCCGCGGACCAGCCGTCACTGGTTTCCGGCCACCACTCAAGCGGCTGAGTCCTGGATGCTCCGGCTTTCCATATCCCGTAATAGTTGCTTCCGCGGCCAATCTCGTACTCCGCGCCGCGGTAGCCGATCCTCACCCTGTCCAACACGGTCCAAGCCCTTCCTGTTTCTGGTGCGCGCGTCCCCGTAGTGTCCTGCATGGGAACGAACCCTAGGAAGCCGACCTGGAAGTCGGCTGAGCAGCCTCTGAGGCCATCCTGACTCTTAACCCGAGTTCCTGGACGCGGGGGCGGGCGGCGACGAGGACGGGCTCCTTCCGCCCACCGTGAACCGGGCCGCGCGGACCTGCTCCGGCGTGCTGGACTGGGCGCATGGACATTCTGGTGCTCGGCGGCACGGCGTGGCTCGGGCGTGAGCTGGCCCGGCAGGGGATCGAGCGGGGTCACG
Organism: uncultured Actinomycetes bacterium; assembly: GCA_963767565.1. Lineage (GTDB taxonomy): Bacteria > Actinomycetota > Actinomycetes > Streptosporangiales > Streptosporangiaceae > Palsa-504. The sequence goes on from CAVYEG010000006.1 coordinate 819,898, forward strand.
CGGTGACCTGCCTGGCCCGGGGACAAGCGGGCGCGGTCGCTCCGGGCTCGGTCCTGGTGGCCGCCGACCGGCAGCAGGACGGGGCCTATGACCGGGTGCGCGACCGGGACTGGGACGCCGTGGTCGAGGTGTCCTGGCAGCCCGGGCTGGTCCGCGGGGCACTGGCCGCGCTGGGCGCCCGGGCGGCGCACTGGACCTACGTCTCGTCATGCAGCGTTTATGCCTCCAGTGCCATCCCCGGTGCCGATGAGACAGCGGCGCTGCTGCCCGCCACCGGTCTCGATGAGGTCTCGACCGAGCAGTACGGCGAGGCCAAGGTGGCCTGCGAGGAAAGCACCGCGGCTGTCGTGGGCGACCGGATGCTGATCGCACGGCCCGGGCTGATCGGCGGGCCCGGCGACAGCACCGGGCGATCCGGCTACTGGGTGACGCGGGCCGCCCGTGATCAGCACAGCCCGATGCTCGTCCCGGCCACCCCGGCACTGGCCACTCAGGTGATCGACGCCCGCGACCTGGCCGACTGGCTGCTGGACTGCGGGCAGGCCGGGATCACGGGCACGTTCGACACCGTCGGGCCGGTGGTCACGTTCGGCGCCTGGATCGAGCAGTGCCGCGCAGTGGGAGGGCACACCGGCGAGGTCGTCCTGGCGGACGCCGCGTGGCTGCTCGATCAGGGCGTGAGCGAGTGGATGGGCGAGGAGTCCATGCCCATGTGGGTGGCCGATGCGGGTTTCGAGGGCTTCATGGCCCGCACCGGAGCGGCGGCCACCGCCGCCGGGCTCCGGCAGCGTCCGCGCGCCGAACTGCTCGCCGACCTGCTGGCTTGGGAACGCGAGCAGGGCCTCGAGCGGCCGCGGCGGGCGGGGCTGAGCGCCGCCCGGGAACGCGAGCTGCTGGCCGCCCTGGACGCCGACGGGGCCTAGCCGCTGGTGCCGACCATCCTGGCTGCAGCCGACGCGCCCCGGCCGGCGTCACGGTCGGCGTCCCGTGTCCGTCCTCGCCACGGCGCCTGACAGAATCGCCAGATGGTTCCTGAGGGCATCCGTGAGTTCTTCGCGGCCAGCGCCGGTGTCGCCGGAGGGCTGATCGGGCTGCTGTTCGTGGCCATCTCCGTTTCCACCGAGCGGCTATCCCGGGAAACTACAGGAGCCCAGCTGCACCGCATCCGGGCCGTGGCGGCTCTCACCGCGTTCATCAACGCGCTCTCGGTGTCGCTGTTCGCGCTGATCCCGGGTGAGAAGATCGGGTGGACCTCGGTGGCCGTCGCGGTGGTCGGGTTCACGTTCGTGGCGGCGGCGATGATGTCACTGGTCCGGATGCGGGCCATCCGGTCGGCCACCATTCGTGACGCCCTGTTCCTGATCGGGCTGGCGGTGGTGTTCGTCCTCCAGCTGATCGAAGGGCTCGGCGTGGTTGCCGACCCGGGCAACTCCGGGGACGTCGACACGATCGCGATCCTGGTGGTCTGCTGCTTTTTCATCGGGATCGCGCGGTCCTGGGAGGTGATCGGGGGCCCGTCCATCGGCATCGCGCATGAGGTCACCGCGCTGGTCCGCAAGCACGACTCCGGGGACCCGCCCAGAACCGAGGCGCCCGGCGACGAGCCGCCCTCGGCGCGAACTTGACCGCGGAGGGCCGCGGCTGATGCTGCTGACGTTCGGGCACGGAACCGCCTCGGCCGAGCAGATGACCGAGCTGCTGCGGGGCGCCGGCGTGTCCGCGCTGGTCGACGTCAGGACCGCGCCGGGCAGCCGCCGCCATCCGCACGTGGCCCGGGCCGAACTGGACCGCTGGCTGCCTGAGTCAGGCATCTCCTACCGCTGGGACAAGCGCCTCGGCGGCTTCCGCAGGCCGGGACCGGATTCACCGGACGTGGCCTGGCGGGAGGACATGTTCCGCGGCTACGCCGAGCACATGCGCACCGCCGGTTTCTCCGCCGCGGTGGATGAGGTGCTCTCCCAGGCCAGTACCGAAACCACGGCGGTGATGTGCGCCGAAAGCCTGTGGTGGCGCTGCCACCGGCGGCTGCTGGCCGACTACGTCGCCGCGGTGCGGGGTGTCCCGGTCCGGCACCTGCTGCACGACGGGCGGCTTGAGGATCACCGCCTGTCCCCCGGCCTGCGGCGGCGCGAGGACGGCCTGCTCGTCTACGACGCCGGACAGGCCCCGCTCCTCTAGCGTGGCACCGACCGGTAAGGCGAGGTAGGTGCGGAAGCCGGCGGTCTGCCAGGTGGCGCCGTCGGGGGTGATCGCGAACGCCTCGTAGCCGTCCAGGTTCTCGACCCAGTCCCGGGCGGCCGGGCCCATGGCGAAGGCCGCGGTGGCATAGGCGTCGGTGACGGCCAGTCCCGCGCCGACCATGGTGATACTGGCCAGTCCGGTGGCGGGCCGGCCGGTGTGCGGATCGACGATATGCGCGCCGCGCTCGGCGACGCCCGAGGTGGCGACCGCGAAGTCCCGGCCGGCCACCACCAGGGCCAGCGTGCCCGGCTGCAGCGGATGGGCGATGCCCACCCGCCAGGGCTGACCCGGACCGTGATCGCCGACGCACTGGACGTCGCCGCCGCCGTTGACGCTGTGCTCGGCCGAACCCGCGGCGGTCAGCAGGGCCGCCGCCCGCTCGATGGCCCAGCCCTTCACGTAGCCGGACGGGTCGAACCGGCCGCCCGGCCAGGTGGTGAAGTACCCGCTGCTGCGCTCGCCGACCGCGGCGCAGGCGGACAGTACCTCGGCCAGTTCCGGTGCGCAGTCGGCCAGCGCGAGCGACCCGCGGCCGAAGCGGCTCACGTCGCTGTCATCCCGGTACGGCGAGAGGGTGGCATCCACCCAGTGCAACCAGTCCACCACCTGGCCCAGCACCGGCTCAGCGGCCGGCCCTTGCCCGGCCCAGGCCGGCACGTCGAAGGACACGACGGTGCCCATGACGTGCTCGGCGTGCCGGAGCCGCCCGGGCCGGGGACCGGTCACGCGGATCAGATGCCGTGGTCCAGCGCGCTTTGCAGCGACGCGATGTAGCCCGCGCTGGTGTAGCTGGCGCCGGACACGGCGTCGATCTTCGCGTTCTGCGCCGTCAGCGTCTCGCTGATCAGGCGCGGGAAGGCGAACTCGCCGATCTGGATGTCGTGGATGGTGTTGGTGGGCTGCTCGAGGATCGCGACCTTGACGATCTTGGAGTCCTGAACGACCAGCTGGATCTGGACCGGGCCGTACGCGGTGTTGGCCACGTGACCGGTCAGCGTGCTCTGGCCCGCGGTGAGCTTGGGGGCTGCGCTCCCGGTCGGGAACTCACCCGGCACCGACGACGAGGACGAGGCCGACGACGAGGAGGTGGGCGAGCCGCCGGTGGTGCCGGTGGCCGCAGCCAGGGTCGGGGCGTGTGACTTGAACGACAGCAGCGCCACCAGGCCGGCAATGGTGGCGGTGACGGCGAGGATCACCCGGCGCATGTCACTCCTCTCAGTACTCTTAGAGCGCGCGTGTCGGACAAGCCGCCACGCGGCCGCTCAGAACTCGAACGACTCGAAGTGGATCTGCCGCCGTGGCACCCCGGCGGCGTGCAGGGCCTCGACCGCGGCCGAGGTCATGCCGGACGGCCCGCACACGTAGACCTCCTGCTGGTCGAGCGCGGGCACCAGCGAGCGCAGCATGCGAGGCGACAGCGGATCGCCGCCGATCTCGGCCCGCGTTCCGACCAGGTAGTACACGGTCGCCCCGCGAGCCGCGGCGATCGCGTCCAGCTCGTCGCGGAACACGATCTCCTGCTCGCTGCTGGCCCGGTAGATCAGGGTGACGGTGCCGGGCAAGGTGGCGAACATGGCCCGCAGCGGCGTGATGCCGACGCCGCCGGCCAGCAGCAGCACGCCGCGGCCGGTGCGCCCGGCCGTGAACGCGCCGTAGGGTCCCTCGGCGATGACCCGGGTGCCGGGCCGCAGCCGGGACAGCGCCTGGCTGTGATCGCCCAGGTCCTTCACCGTAATGCGCAGGACATCGCTGCCCGGCGCGGCGGACAGCGAGTACGGATGCGACGACCACCATAGCGACCGGGTCAGGAACCGCCAGCGGAAGAACTGCCCGGGTTCGGCGGCCAGCTCGTCCAGGTGCGACCCGCCGATGTAGACCGAGATCACGCCGGGCCCCTCGGCCTTCACCCCGATGACCTTGAACTCGTGCCGGGCGAACGCGCGCAGCGGGACCGCGACCCGGTACCACAGCACCAGGACCGCGACGGTCAGGTACATGGCCGACCACCAGAACCGGGCGGCCAGGTTGCTGATGAACGCCTGGCCGACCGCGAACTGGTGACTGAACGCCAGGGCGATGGCCAGGTAGGTGTAAAGGTGCAGGTAGTACCAGGTCTCGTAGCGCATCCGCTGGCGCGCGGCGCGCATCGAGACCAGGCCGGCGCCGAGCAGCAGGAAGCCGCCCACGGTGGCCATCAGCACGTCCGGGTACTGGGTGAGCAGGGCGGCGGTCTCGCTGACCACGGTGGTGTGCGCCTCGACGGCGTAGCCCCACAGGATCAGCAGGCCATGCGCGACGACCAGGCTGACGATGTACCGGCCGCCCATGGCGTGCCACCTGGCCAGCCGGTCGGTGCCGATGCCCCGTTCCAGCGGCGGCAGCCTGGCCATCAGCGCGACCAGGATCACCACGCCGTAGCCGGCCAGCAGCCCGAGCACTTCGCCTGCTCCGGTCAGCCAGCCGCCCAGGCCGCTGACGTCTGGCGTGCTGTGCCACCACAGGACGATGACAGCGACCGCGCCCAGGCCGATGACGGTCAGGACACCGCGCGGGCCGAGCCGCCCGGATCCCTTTCTATTCAGAACGGGCCGCCCTCCCGCGGCCGGCGCACGGTACGGCGAGCCCGGATGAGGCCGGGTACCTGGGTGCGGATCCGCCCCGGAATGGCGGGCCGCGACCGATCGCCTGGTCAGGCTGGTCACCGCACCTCCCCTCGCAACGCGTGCAGCTGAATTGGCGGACCTAGCTGGATCGTATGCTCCTGCGGGCGCAACGGATCCCGTTCCCGTTCCTGACAGACCGTCCCGGCCCGGCGGGTGCCGGGCCTCTCCCCTTTAGTTACGGGTACGTCACGTGATCGCGCACGGTTCATTCGGCTCCGGTAAGCGCTTCGTAATCGGCGCGGAGCGGCCCGCGGCCCGGCTCCATCCCGGTGTCAACTGAAGTTGACATACTCGCCGGTGTCAACGTAGATTGACAGCATGGACAACGCACCCGCCCTGGCGGCGGCCGCCGACAGCTCGGACCCGCGTACCGGGCTCCGGGCCGTGGCCGCTCTCCGCCGGCTGCTCGAGCAGCTTGAGGCACTCCAGGTTGACAACGCGCGGGACAAGGGGTGGTCCTGGCAGGAGATCGCCGAGATCCTCGGCGTGTCCCGGCAGGCCGTACACAAGAAGCACGCCGGTCGCAGGCGCGAGTTGCGGCCCGGCCCGGCCGCCCCGCTACGCGCCCGGCTCACCCGAGGGGACACCCGGAATGTTTGAGCGATTCACCGACACGGCCAGGAAGGTCGTGATCCTGGCGAAGAACAAGGCCACTGAGCGTGGTGACGCCGAGATCGGCCCGGTGCACATGCTCTACGGCCTGGCCGCTACGGACGGCGTGGCGGCCCGCGCCCTGACCGGCCTGGGCGTGGACGCCGCCGCCGTCGAGCGCGAGCTCGGCAGCGGGTCCTCGGGCGGCCTGGCCGCCGATGGCGTCCGGCCGGGCGGAGCGGCCCACGGCGACGCCGAGGCGCTGGCGGCCATCGGCATCGACCTGGACGAGATCAAGCGCAAGGTCGAGGAGAACTTCGGCCCGCGGGCCCTGGAACGCGTCCCGCTCACCCGCCAGGGCCCGCTGAACTGGACCGGCCGGCTGCCCATGAACGACCAGGCGAAGATGTCGCTGGCGCTGTCCCTCAAGGAAGCCAGGGCGCTGCACCACAACTACCTCGGCACCGAGCACCTGCTGCTCGGCCTGCTGCGCACCGCCGAGCGCCACCCGCGCGGCGAGTTCGCCGCCGCTACGCTGCCCGACCTGGGCCTGGATCCGGCCACGGCCCGGGAGCGGGTGCTGGCCGAGGTGACCGACCTGCAGCGCAGGTACCCGCCCGGCCGGTAAGCGCTACGCTCTGGCGGCCCGCGCCGCCCTGCTCAGCACGGAGGCGCTGCAGGGCGGCACGGGCGCAAAACTTACCTTCAGGCGAGGTATGCCTAACCGTGAGGACAGGACATAATGTCCTTACCGGGAGTATTCATATGACTACGTAAAGCCATAATCAGTCATAGGAGACATCACGGATAGGATGCAATTAAATGCTCAGAGTAAGCGACGTGTGGGAGCGAGCGCTCCACGCTCCGGCGATGGCCATCGACGCTCCCGGCGAGGTCGTCATCATCCGGGCCGGCGGAAGCTACGACGGCAAGCAGGGCATGAGCCTGGCGACCGGCGTAAGCAGCCGGTCTGCGGGTGCCCGGGCCCTGTGCCTGCACCTGGTGACGATCCCGCCCGGCATGCGCGGCGTCCCGCACGTCCACGACGGGCACGAGTCGGCGATCTATACCGTCAGCGGGGAGACCGAGGTATGGCACGGCGAGGGCCTGCGGCACCGCACCGTGGTCAAGGCGGGCGACTTCATGTACGTCCCGCCGGGAACGCCGCACCTGCCGGTGAACCGCAGCGACGTGATGACCGTCGCCGTCGTGGCGCGCACCGATCCCCAGGAGCAGGAGAGCGTGGTCACGCTCGCCCTGCCCCCGCACCTGTCCGAGCTGAACGCCTTCCCCGTCGCCAGCCAGTAGCCAGTCCGCGCGGCGGCCGAGGCTGTCTCTTGCCGCTTCCCGAAAGCCCGGCTGCTGCTTCCGTACCGCGCCCGCCCCGCCTCCCGGGGGCGGGCGCGAGCCGTTCCCGCGAGCGACGGATCAGCTCTCGAACGCTTCGGGGGACGGACACGAGCACATGAGGTTCCGGTCGCCGTAGGCCTGATCGATGCGGCGCACCGGCGGCCAGTACTTGGCGCGGCGGTCGACGCCGGGCGGGTAAGCCGCCTCCTGCTGGTCGTAGGGGTGCTTCCACTCCCCCGAGATGAGCATCTCGGCGGTGTGCGGGGCGTTCTTCAGCGGGTTGTCGTGGGCGTCGTACTCCCCGGAGGCCACCCGCGTGATCTCCGACCTGATCGAGATCATCGCGTCGCAGAACCGGTCGAGTTCCTCCAGGCTCTCGCTCTCGGTCGGCTCGATCATCAGCGTGCCGGCCACGGGGAACGACATGGTGGGCGCGTGGAACCCGTAGTCGACCAGCCGCTTGGCCACGTCGTCCACCGTGATCCCGGTCTGCTGGGTGAGCGGGCGCAGGTCGATGACGCTCTCGTGCGCGACCAGCCCGTTCCGCCCGCTGTACAGCACGGGGTAGTGCGGCGCCAGCCGCCTGGCCACGTAGTTGGCCGACAGCACCGCAACGCTCGTGGCGCGGCGCAGCCCGTCCGCGCCCATCATGGCGATGTAGGCCCACGAGATGGGCAGGATGCCCGCGGATCCGTAGGGCGCGGCCGCCACCGCGCCGGTCACCCCGCGCCCGGGCAGGAAGTCGGCCAGGTGCGCGCGGACGGCCACCGGCCCCACGCCGGGGCCGCCGCCGCCATGCGGGATGCAGAACGTCTTGTGCAGGTTCAGGTGCGACACATCCGCGCCGAACGACGGCAGGGTAGCGACGCCGACCAGCGCGTTCAGGTTCGCGCCGTCGATGTACACCTGGCCGCCCGCGGCATGCACGGACTCGCAGACGGTACGCACGTTCTGCTCGTAGACGCCGGCCGTGGACGGATAGGTCAGCATGATGGCGGCCACCCGCCCCTGGTGGGCCGCCAGCTTGGCCTCCAGATCGCCCAGGTCGATGGCGCCGTCGGAGCCGCACTTGACCACCGCCACGCGCAGCCCGGCGAGCACCGCGCTGGCCGCGTTGGTGCCGTGCGCCGACTCAGGGATCAGGCATACGTCCCGGTCATCCTGGCCCTGGGACGCGTGGTAGGCCCGGATGGCCAGCAGGCCCGCCAGTTCCCCCTGCGAGCCGGCGTTGGGCTGCACGGACACCGCGTCGTACCCGGTGAGCCTGGCCAGCCGGAGCTCGAGCGATTCGATCAGCTCCTCGTAGCCGCCCGCCTGCGGCGGCGGGGCGAACGGGTGCAGCCCGGCGAACTCCGGCCAGCTGATCGGCTCCATCTCGGCCGCCGCGTTCAGCTTCATCGTGCACGAGCCGAGCGGGATCATCGACCGGTCGAGGGCGATGTCGAAATCGGCCAGCCGTCGCAGGTAGCGCAGCATCGCGGTCTCGCTCCGGTGGGCACTGAACACCGGGTGAGTGAGAAACGCCGACGTGCGCCGCAGCGCAGCGGGCAGCACGTCGGGCGAGGCGTCAGACAGCTGCACGTCGGCGGCCCGTTCCACCTGGCAGATGGCGGCCACGACGTCTCGCAGCTGGTCGTCTGTAGTGGTCTCGTCGCAGCTGGCCTGCAGCGTGCCGTCCGGCGCCAGGTGCAGGTTGTAACCCGCCTCCCGGGCCCGGTCCAGCGCCCTGACCGCCTCGTCCCGTCCGCCACCGAACACGATCCGGATCGTGTCGAAGAAGTCACCACGGCCCGTTCGGTGCCCGAAATCATGCAAGGTGGCGGCCAGGACCGCGGCGCTACGGTGGGTGCCCCGTGCGATGGCGGCCAGCCCGTCGGGCCCGTGGTAGGCCGCGTACATGGCCGCGGTCACCGCGAGCAGGACCTGCGCGGTGCAGATGTTGCTGGTCGCCTTCTCCCGGCGGATGTGCTGCTCACGGGCCTGCAGGGCCAGGCGGTAGGCGGGCCGCCCGTCGGCGTCGACCGACACCCCGACGAGCCGGCCGGGCAGCTGGCGCTTGAGCGGGTCGCTGACCGCCAGGTAGCCCGCGTGCGGGCCGCCGAACCACAGCGGCACGCCGAACCGCTGGGTCGAGCCCACCGCGATATCGGCACCCATCTCGCCCGGCGGCCGCAGCAGGGTCAGGGCCAGCAGGTCAGCGGCCACCGCGGCCAGCGCCCCGCGCGCATGCGCCGCCTCGATCAGCGGGGCCAGGTCGCTGACGGCGCCGGACGCGCCAGGGAACTGCAGCAGCACGCCGAACAGGTCGGGCTGGGCGGCGATGGCCTCGGCCGTCACCGGTTCGACGACGAGGTGGATGCCGAGCGGCTCGGCCCTGGTGCGCAGCACGGCGAGCGTCTGCGGCAGGCAGTCGGCGTCGGCCAGGAAGACGTGCCCCTTCCTGGCGGCGCGCCGGGCCAGCGTCATGGCCTCGGCCGCGGCGGTGGCCTCGTCAAGCAGCGATGCGCCGGCCCACGGCAGCGCGGTCAGGTCGGCGACCATGGTCTGGAAGTTCAGCAGCGCCTCGAGCCGGCCCTGCGAGATCTCCGGCTGGTACGGGGTGTACGCCGTATACCAGGCCGGGTTCTCCAGCACGTTGCGGCGGATGACGGCCGGGGTGACCGTGCCGTAGTAGCCCAGGCCGATCATCGAGGTCAGCACCTGGTTCCGGCCGGCCATCCGGCGCAGCTCGGCGAGCGCCTCCGGCTCGGACAGCGGGCCGGGCAGGCTCAGCTGCGGTGCCTCAGTCCCTTCGGGCAGGGCGGCGCGGATGAGCTCGGGCAGTGATGCGTAGCCGAGGCTGTCGAGCATCTGCCGCTGGGCAGCCTCGGACGGACCGATGTGACGGGCAGCGAAGTCTGTCATGGAGCCTCCCCGGGCAAGCGCGGTCGCTGGCTCCCCGTCTGTCGCGGCCTGCGGGGTTTCCAGGGGTCGCCCCCTGGGCTGGCGCAGCCCGCTCCAGAGATGCCTGTCCCGGCTGGTTCGTGTGCCTGAGAGGTTCCGGGGATGTTGCCCCTTCGGCGCCCGCGCCAGTGTCTATGCCAGTGCGGGATCTCTCCCGGCCGGTGTCATCAGCAGTTGAGATCTTACCCGAGCGGGACCAGATAGTGGGACTCGACGCTACGGGTGCTACCTGGCTACCCCGGAGCCGGTGTCCAGGCCGAGCGCCGCGGTCAGGTGGTCGACCGCCCAGCTGCACGCTTCCGGCGTGAAGCCGGTGTGCTTGGCGAAGGACCTCGCCGCCCGCCGGCGGGCGGTGATCACGTCCATGCCGCGCGCAGTGTGATACTTCAGGGCCGCGGTCAGGCCGACCTCGGCCGCGGCTACCAGCACCTTCGTCTCCCGGGGCCGGTCGGGAAGCAGGTCCTTCAGCGCGGCCGACATGGCCTGTGAGCTGGACAGGGCGGCCGTGCCCAGCTGGGGGTTGGCCACGATGGCGCGCAGCGCGGCCAGGGCGCGCCCGCCCGGGTCGCTTTCCCACAGCGGGATGTCGGCGCCCGTCTGCTGGGGTGCGGGCCGGTCCCCCTTGGGCGGTGTGTAGGTGACCGCGGTCGGCGGGGCGGGTTCCGGCGCCTGGGCCTGCCGGACGCTGGGATCGACCGCGGCCAGCATGGCGGCGGCCAGCTCGCCCGCGGAGTTGTACCGGTCGGCCGGATCCTTGGCCATGCCGCGCGCGATGACCAGGTCGGCCGCGGCGGGCAGGCCGGGCCTGGCCGCGGTGGGCGCGGGCGGCGGGGTGTTCATCTGGGCCCACATGACGGCCACCATCTCACCGGTGAACGGCTCGTGCCCGATCAGGCACTCATACAGCACGCAGGCCAGCGAGTACACGTCCGACCGGTGGTCACCAGGCGAACCCTCGATTCGTTCCGGCGCCATGTAGGCCAAGGTGCCGACGGCGCTGGTGGCGGTGGAGACGGTAACGCTGCCGACCGAGCGGGCGATGCCGAAATCGATCAGGTAGGCGAACGGCATGGATTGGATATGGCCGGTGATCAGCACGTTGGACGGCTTGATGTCCCGGTGGATCAGCCCCTCGGCGTGCGCGGCGTCCAGCGCCGAGGCCACCTGGGCGATGACCCAGGCCGCGCCGTTCGGCGGCAGCGGGCCGTCGCGCTCCAGCATGGTAGAAAGGTCGGTGCCCTGCACCAGGCGCATGTCGATGAACAGGCGGCCTTCGATCTGCCCGTAGTCGTGGATGGGGATGATGTGCGGCTCGCTCAGCCGGGCCGCGCGCCGGGACTCGCGGCGGAAGCGTTCCCGGTACACCGGATCCGCGGCGAGTTCGGGGGTGAGCACCTTGAGCGCGACGGTACGCGCCTTGACGGTGTCGTAAGCCCGGTAGACGACGCCCATCCCGCCGCGGCCGAGGACGGCCGTCAGGATGTAAGGTCCGAAGCGCGGCCCTTCAGGCTCGCTCCTCGCCACCGATGTCATCCACGTCTCCGTCCCTGGCCGATCGCCCGCTACCGGCCAGGCATTCTTTTCCCGGGGGTCGTCCCCCCCGGACCCCCCCAACTTTATATGCGTTAATCGGGGGCGGAGGCCATAGCGAGATCCTCGATTCGCTCGGCGAGCTCCAGGGCGGTGCCGGGTCGTTCGGCCGGGTCGGGGGCGACGGCCCAGGCGATGATAGCCCGGGCCGCCGGGTCCACCTGGGGGGCGATGGCGGGCGGGTGGGACACGACCGTGCGCATGGCCATGACCGGGTCGTCCTGCGGGAGCGGCCCCCACAGGCCCTCGCCCACCAGGGCGAAGTGCAAGGTGGCGCCCAGGGAGAACACGTCGCTGGCCCGGGACGGCCGGTCGCCGCGCATCAGGCACGGGTCCAGGTAGCCGATATCGCCCGCGGGTCCCATGCCGGTGACGGTGATGCCGGGCGCGAGCACGTGGCTCAGGCCGAGGTCGGCCAGCTTGGCCCCGCCCGGCTGCAAGAGCACGTTGCCCGGCTTGATGTCACGGTGGGCGATGCCGGCCTCGTGCAGGGCGTGCGCGGCCCGGGAGACGTCGGCCATCGCCTTCAGGGCCGCGGCCCGGCTGAGCGGCTCGGCCGGCTCGGCCAGCGAGCCGCCGGGCAGGTACTCCATCGAGTAGTACACGTCCTCGCCCTGCTGGCCGGCGTCGTACAGGCTGACCAGGTAGGGAGAGCTGACCGCGGCGAATGCGGCCAGCTCCCGGTGCGCCCACCTGAACACGTCCTGGCTGCTGCCGCCGGACAGCACCTTGACCGCGACGTAATCGGCGGTGACGGGCAGCCGTTCCGGCCGGCGGGCCAGGTAGAACATCCCGTGGCCGCCGCCGCCGAGCGGCCGGATGAACTGATAGTCGGCGATGCCGTCACGTTCACCAGTCATGATCATTGCTGCCTTCCTGGCTCCAGCGCGGAGACCGGGGTACCGATTGCGTGGCGTTCCTCGATGTCCTCGCCACTGCCTGCCCGAACGGTCAGGTGCACGGCGGCGCCGGGGGCGGCGCCGTCCTCGCTCGCGATGACCAGAGCGCCCTCCGGCGGCGGGCCGCTGCTGGCGTGGATGCCCTGCTGGGTCAGTTCCGCGGCAGCACTGCGGGCCCGCCTGCCCTCGTCTCCGGCCAGGGTGAGCTCCAGGTGCCTGGCCGCGGCCAGCTGAGCGGCGACGTCCAGCGCGGCGGTGGCGTCGCCGCCGTGCCCGTAGTAGACGGCCACGGCGCCCGGCGCCTCAGGCACGGCGGCACGGGCGGTGACCAGCCGGATCGCGTCGTTGGCCCCGACCGCCTCGCGTATGACGTCGTCGCCGGCGCCGAGGACGAGCGTGTCGGGTTCGGCGGCGGCCAGGTAGACGGGAAGCTCGCCTGGCACGTCGTCACTCATGCGGGAGAGCACCGCGGCCCGGGCGCCGCGGGCCGCGGCCCGTTCGGCCAGGTCATGCAGCTGGCCCATGACCACGGTCATCTGCATCAGCTCACCGCCCAGGCCGGCGCCGACCTCCAGGCGGCCAGAAGACCGGACCGGGACCAGGTGGGCCAGCATCAGCTCGCTGCCCGCCCGCGTGGCGGCCAGGTCGGCTCCCACGTCGACCAGCGGCCCGGCCGTCTCGGGCTGGTCGACGAGCACCACGACCCGGTGCGCCGAGCCGCCGGCCACCGCTGCCCGGTCGGCGGCGGCCCGGTCACGCTCCATGATCTTGTCGGGGTAGATCCACCTCAGCAGCGGGCCGCCCATCGCGGTCGTGACCAGGGCCATGACCACCATCAGGGCGTACAGCGGCTTGGTCAGGATGTGCAGCTGGAGCCCGACGCCCAGGATGACCAGCTCGGTCAGGCCCCGGGTGTTCATCAGGGTGGCGAGCACGCCGGCGTTGCGGCCGCGGACCCCGGTGAGCTGGGCGCCCAGGTAGGCGCCGGCCAGTTTCCCGGCGATGGCGACGACCAAGATCGCGCCGAGCTCCTCGAGCCCGGACCGCCCGATGGTGGACAGGTTGATGCTCAGCCCCGAGACCACGAAGTACAGCGGGAGCAGCACCACGACGCTGAGCTGCTCTAGGCGCTCGAGGATCTCCTCCCGCATGGCCAGAACCGGCTCGCGGGGCATGACGATGCCGAACAGGAACGCGCCGAAGATGAAGTGCAGGCCCATCCAGTTGGTGGCGTAGCAGGACAGCAGCAGCACGGCCAGCACGGTGGCCAGGACATTCGGCGTGCAGCCGGCCCGCCTTCAGGTAGAACTGGCCGAGCCGGCGCAGCAGCGGCCGGACGACTCCGAACATTGCCGCGGCGAAGGGGATGGCGAGCAGAACCTTCCACTGCGCCGTGCTGCCGGCCAGGCCGACCACCACGGCCAGCAGCGTCCAGGCCAGCACGTCCGCTATCGCGGCACTGGCCAGGGCGATCCCGCCGATGCGGGTGCGGTGCAGGCCCCGGTCGGTCAGGATGCGGGCCAGCACGGGAAACGCGGTAGCCGCCATGGCGGTGCCGATGAACAGCGCGAAGGTAGACACGTGCGCTATGTGGTTACGGTGGGCCAGCCACACGCCGAGCAGCGAGCCGAGGATCAGCGGGAGGATAACCGACCCGGTGGACACGGCCACCGCGACCCGCTCCCGGCCCCGGATGAGGCGCAGGTCCACCTCGTACCCGACCACGAACATGAACAGCACGAGCCCGATGTCGGCCAGCGCGGTCAGCGGGGGGATCAGTGACGTCGGGAACAGCGCGTTGGTGATGCGGGCGTGGAAGAACGTCGGGCCCAGCAGGATCCCGACCAGGATCTCGCCCAGCACCGGCGGCTGCCCCAGGCGGCGGGCTATGGCGCCGAGCAGCCTGGCCAGGATGATGACGATGGCCACGTCCGCCAGCAACAGCTGGACGTCGTTAAGGCTTAGCATGAGGCCCCCAGCTCCGCCGCGTCACTTACCGGTGACGGTGCGAGTCATATCTCAGTCCGTAGTCGCCGCCCAGGCGGATCTGGGCCCCGGCCATGAGCGGCGTCCGGATGCCGGGCTGCACCGCCTCCGGGCTGCTGCTTCCCGGCTGGAGTAGCTCGGTGCCGTTGGCGGAATTCAGGTCGGAGATGAACACCTGCCAGCCGTCGAGCTCGACGCGGGCGTGGATCCGGGACACCAGGCCGGAGGCGGTGCCGAGCCGGAGCGGCCGGGCGCTGCCGTCGGCCACCGAGCTGTCCAGGGTCGGCTCCCGGCCCAGCACGTAGTCGGTGTCGAGCTGGCACACCGAACCGTCTTGCAGGACCAGCACGCCGAGCGGCGGCCGCGGGCCGTCCACCGGCGTCTTGGTCAGCTGGGCCATGCCGATGCCGCACACGGCGCAGTAGCGCGCCTCGGGGTCGTCGAAGTGACCGTTCTTGCAGTAGACGCCCACCACGACCGGTGGGTGCTGGCCCGCGGTTCCGGGATCGTGGTCGTCCGGAGGTTCGGCGCCGAGCGGCAGCGGGTCTCGCTGAGATAGCTCGGTGCCGGCCCTGTCGCCGATGAACGGTATGGAGATGAACGACTGGCCGGCCAGGCTGTCGGCCTCGAACGGGTCCCCGACGACGTGGTCGGCGCGGGACTCGTCCGGCTGGTAGGCGTGCTGGCCGGGCTGGCCGCCCTGGCCTGGGTCTGGCTGGTAGGCGGTGCGGCCCGCGTCCGGCTGGTAGAACGTGTCATCGACCCGAGCCGCCTGCGGCTGGTAGGCAGGCTGACCGCCCTGGCTGTCGGCTGGCTGATAGGGCGGCTGTTCGGCCTGGGCTGCCTCCTGCTGGTACACGGACGGCTCGGCGGGAGCGGGAGCCGCCTGTTCGGCCTGGTCTACCTGACCGGCCTGATCAAGCTGGTCGCCCGGGGCAGCGGCCTGCCCGGCCCAGGCCGCGTCCATGACGGTGCGCTCGGATAGCAGCGGGTGCCGGTCCTGGTCGGCCGCCCGGCCCGGGGGCTCTTCGGGTGCGTAAACCAGGGCCACGGCCCGCACCACGCCGTCGGCCAGGCGCAGGTAGGGGTCGGTGCTGGCGTCGTCGTCCGGGGCCTGCACGCCGGCCCGGACCTTTATCACCCGGGAGGGCAGGACGCACTGCAGCCGGCCATGCGGCTGGCCCGCCGTCAGCTGCTGCGTGCCGTGGGCTGTCGTGATCTCGGCCCAGGCGGTGCCGTAGATGGCCATGGCCAGGCCGTCGCCGGCCGGACCGAAAGCTACCGCGGCCGGGCCGGACTGGCCGGGCTGGCCGCTCACGGCGGCGGCGTCGGAGTCGAATTCCGCGGAGATCAGGCTAGCGAAGCGCAGGCCGGGCTCGCCGGCCCGGGCCGCGTCAGCCAGCAGGTCAAGCAGCCGGTCGGTGAACGCGCCGCCCGCAGGATGGATCAGCAGGACCAGGTCTCCCTGCCTGGCCAGTACTCCGTCGCCGTGGATCGGCCACAGGCCGGGCAGGACACCGATTCCTTGCTCAGTCACCACACCCTCCCGCCAATGAACCGCCACCGGATGAACGGCACTCGCATCGGGCCGTTGGCCACGAGCCAGACTCCCAGCCAGATCAGGGTGAACTGGATCAGGAAGGCGGCCCCGCCGACGTGCCCCGCGATCCCCGGCACGGCGCCCGCGCTGAGCAGCAGCCAGACCAGCAGACCTTCGGGGACTCCAGTAGCCAGCCCGAACAGCGTCGGCCAGTCCTTCTCCCAGCGCCATTGCATCAGGAAATGGTAGAGGAGTTCCCAGAGCACGCCCAGCACGGCGACGCTCAGGAGGATCAGGAAGCCGTCCCGGTACTTATCGGCGAGCGGCGCGCTGCCCGGCAAGACCGGGACGATCACCAGCGTGATGAGGCCGCCGACGACAGCCAGCAGGAAGATCCTGGTCTGTATCCGGCCGCTCAGGGTGGGAGTCATGCCAGCACCTATCCCTATCGGAGCGTGGGCATCTTGGGTAAGCGAGTTACGGCTGCCGGTTTCTGGCCCAGCGCAGCCACTGTGAAACGGAACGGCCCGGGCCGATCTTCGGGCAGAATCCCCGTCGGGCCAGGTCGTCGGTGATCTCCTGCGCGGCTATCTGCAGCCCGAGGAACGTGTCCACGCCGGGGAAGTAGCCGCCCAGGGCGGCGGCTCCCGAGGCGTAGATAACCCCCGTCCCGCTGCTCGTGCCGCGCAGCTCGAAGCTGCGCTCGACATCCAGGCGGCCGACCGGATTGCGCCCGGCGCCGGAGTGCTCGAGCAGGTCGGCCAGGACCCGGTGCTCGGAGATGTCGGCTTCCAGGCCGGTGCAGTCGATGACGAAGTCGGCCGCGACCTCACCCACGCCCTGCGAGGTCTTGACCTGGCTGATCACCATCCCGTCCTCGCGGACCTTCATCTGCTCGACCGTGCCGGTCAGCACGCGGTACCAGCCGCCCGCCCGGCCCTCGTTCATCTGCTGCTGCCAGCGCCGCCGGTACGGAGTGTTGGTCCCGCCCATCAGCTTGTACTCGGTGGCCCGCTGGTCGCCCTCCAGGCGGCGCATCTTCGCCTTGAGCTGTCCGCCCCAGACCGACTTCGGGTAGTTGAAACCCTGGTAAGCCCACCCGTTGCCGCCCTTGCGCCGCATCCAGGGGCCGGGTCCGTGCGAGCCCGATATGTAGGTGCGGAACAAGTGCACGATCTCGGTGGACAGGTTGTACTTGGCCCGGTCGTCCATCAGCCGCTGCAGCACTCGCGAGGCGACAATGCCGCCGCCTCGGATCAGCACTACTCCCTGCTTCGCGCGGAGCCGGTCGTAGACATGTTCGTGATCTTCGTACGCGCTGACCACGTGGTAGAAGTCCTGGTTCTCGGTCCGGAAAGCCTGCAGCTCAGGCAGGAACTTCAGGCCCGGGTACCCGACCGCGAGGTGCACGAACTGCGACCGGTAGGCCACGCGACGGGCCGGCTTGGCATCCGGCGGCGTCAGGATCGTGAAGTAGCCGCCGCCCTTGCGACGGCGCACCATCCGGACCTGCCCCTTGACCAGCATGTCCGAATACCTGATGCGCTTCGTCTCACGTTCGA
The DNA here is from genome assembly GCA_963767565.1 of uncultured Actinomycetes bacterium. Classification (GTDB taxonomy): domain Bacteria; phylum Actinomycetota; class Actinomycetes; order Streptosporangiales; family Streptosporangiaceae; genus Palsa-504. The sequence continues at coordinate 837,263 of CAVYEG010000006.1, forward strand.
GGCCGGTGAAGACCTGGTCTGCGCGCGGCGTGTAGTAATCGGCCCAGATCGGCTCGACGAGCACCTGTCGCAGCGGCTTCAGGCTCCGGTCGTGGATCGCTTCGGCCAGCGCGTAGGAGGGGAAGCCCCAGATATTGTCCGGCCGCGACGCCGAATCCGAGCGGATCCGTTCCGGGCGCGGAATCTGCGAGACCCGGGTCAGGTACTCGTAGGTCTGCCACGGATAGTCGATGTCCGATAGCACCCGGATCCGGTCGGTCGTCGCCCCGGCGATCCGCAGGTAGTCCACGGTGACGAAGCTGCCCATGCCGCCGCCCACCGATACCAGCGGCACGTCAACGATGGGAATGCCCGCCGCCGCGACCATGGCGTCTGTCCAGGAGTCGGTGGCGATCAGTTCCTCGGTCAGGTCACCGGGGCCACCGCCCGCGGGCGGCGCCGGACTCCGGCCCCGAATCGTTGCGGCCGCTCCCGGCTGATCCGGAGCACTATCTGCTGCCACGTCACTCGCCCCCCAGCGCTCTCCCCAATCCCGGAATCGTCACCACCGCACCCGCCTGCTACATGCGAGGCACGGTGACAATCCAGATCGTAGTGCCATTAGCCTGCTACGGAAAGGTATAGCGACGGTAAAATAGAGCGGACTTGGGCGGCGAAATCCGGAACGCCCGAATGGGCTGGTAGGACCGCATTCGCATTGGCCAGCACAGGCCATTCCTGGTATACAACCTCGGCGCCAGGAAGGCCGGAGGCCGAGAGATTTAAACGCGGCGGAGAGCCCGGCCGGTCACCGGTTAGGTCCGGTCCCGCACGGGTCGCTGGCCACCTGCGTTTCCGTTCCGACACGGGACGGAGACTCCGCCGGGACGGTCACCTGGGTCCACGCCGTGCTCCCGCCCTGGGCGGCATCGGATGCGGCGGCGATGACCGTACCGCGCTGCGTGGCGCACAGGTCCTGCTGCGGACCATCGGGAGCCGAGCCCAGGTCGTGCCAGCTGGGGTCTTGCCCGTCGACCGGGCGCCACCATAGCGTGTCACCGTCCAGCACGAAGACCGAGCCGCCGACCTGCAGCGCGATGCGGTTCCCGCCGGCGGGCAGGCCAGTCATGGAGACCGGTACCTCAAGCCCGGTGGCCGGATCGCACATCTCGGCGCTCGGTCCGGCTACGGACACCCCGGTTCCTGACGACTGCGCACTACATGAGACCTGCCCGGTGGCGGACGGGACCGAGGCGGCCGGGGACGTCGCCGCTGGGGCAGTCGCGGACGGGTGCGCGCCGGCCGCCGGTGACGCATGTGCCGTAATGGACGGAGCGGCCTGGGGGGTGGCCGATGAAGAACCCAGCTGGGTCGCGATGATGGCGGCCACGGCGGCGATCACCACGAGCACCGCGGCGATCACGAGCGGCCGCCGGGACCGGCGAGCCGGTGCGGGCGCATGATGAGCGCCGGACGGGGCGGACGGGGCGCCGGCTCCTGGCGGCTTGCCGGCGGCAGCGCCGCGTGACGGCGGCGCGGGCGGACGGGCGGGCGTGGTTGACTGGGCCGGCGCGGCCGCATGGGCGGGCGTGGTTGACTGGGCCGGCGCGGCCGCATGGGCGGGCGTGGCGGGCTGGGCAGGCCCGGCCGGAGACTTGGTGCGGACGGTCATGGTCGGCGTCCCGGCCGCAGTTCCAGCCGGCGCCGGCGGGGATCCGGGCCGGACGCGCAGGGGCGGTGCCTCGGTGCCCGCCGGGATGACCGGAGCCTCGGCATACACAGCTACAGCCGCTTTGTCCAGGTGCTGATCTCGTCTGGTCGGCGCCTCGCCTGACAGCTTCGTCATCCGGTCGGCCATCCTGCGGGCCGCGGCGGTCGGCGGCTCGTGGCCCGGTTCGCGGCCGGCGGGCACCGTGGGAGCCTCCGGACGCTCGGCCACCACCGAGGGCGCGATGAGCAATGCGATGGTCGTATCGTCAGCGCTGCCGTCCGTCGATGCGCAGCGGCTCGCCCACAGCGGGAGCTGGGCGGCCAGCCATTCCGGCGGCCTGTCGCTGATCAGCTCGGCCAGGTCGGCGCTGACCGAGTCGGCCCACGGGTCGTCCGCCTGGGCGTTGCCGTATCCGTCGGTCGCGAGCAGGACTCCGAGCAGCGCCGAGGTAGCGATGTGCACCACGCCGACCCGGAATTCATCCTCCGCGCGGACCGTGCACAGGCTGGTGGTCTGATGACCATCCAGCGACGGGTCCCCGGGCACCGGGAGCAGCGGCCGCCCGTCGGGCTGGATGCCCACGATATCGCCGTCGCCGATCTGGGTCAGCACGAGCCACTTCCGCCCGGCGATGGCCACCAGCAGGGTGGATCCGTAGGCGACCAGGACATCGTCGTCCGCAGCCCGCGCAGCCTCTTCCGCAGGCGTGAACGGCTCGGCGGCGTGATCGTCGTGCACGGCCTCGCGCCAGCGCCCGGTGATGGCGGGCACAAGCTGGCCGGAGACCTCCGACCTGATCTCGTCGGCCGTCTCGAACCCTTCCAGTCGTCCGGCCAGATCCTCGGCGGCCCGGCATGCAGCTGCCACCGCGAACCGCGAGCCCCGGGCGCTGCGGAAATGACGGTGGTGCCCGTGACCGTCGGCGACCGCCGCGACTAGCAGGTCAGGTCCGACCTGGTGCACCACCACGGCATCCTGGTTGGGCAGCCCGGAATACTTGTGCGCGGCTCCCATCTGCGAGGCCGTCAGGCCAAGCCAGTAACCGGCGTCTTGCGGCGGCCGCTGATCAGAATCGGCAGACATGGCAATCACAGGACCGTTTCATTATCGTGAAGCGGGCGCCGGGCAATGCCGCCCTGGCCTCTGGGTATCGTTCACCGGCTAGGGCCCGACGGTGGCGTCGGCAAGCGGCCAAGTCCATGTCCTTCGACGCATCGACCCGCAACAGGATGCGGTGACCAGGGCGCTCGACCCTTGCGTCTCGCCGCGGGCATCCCAGGATGTGGTCACCTGATCCCCCTCCCCAGACGCAAGCCCCGGCTGGATGTCGGTGCATACGGCAGTTCCGACCCGCCGGACGAGCCTTGGACCGGCGCCCGAATCGGTGCTGGGAGCATTTAAACAGACCCGCTCCCTATTGTCACCCTGGACCGAACTGCTCGTCAGAAAGGCCCGATGTCAGGGCGTAACGCGGAAATGGGCATTGGCGGTCGCGGTCATGAATTATCGCTTCGGGCCACGCTGTCCGCGTGCTCGCAACCGCCTCAGCTGGTACGGCGCAGGCGCCGCTTGGCCAGATCGTCCTGGGCCGCGGCACCGTCACCAGATCCGGGAACCATGGCGACGAAGCCGTCCTCGGCACGCACGGCGGGCAGCACCGCCAGATCTCCTTCAACCTCACGCCAGACCCGGCCGAGGGCGATGCCGAACACTCCCTGCCCGCCCTGGAGCAGGTCCACTACCTCGTCGGTGGAGGTGCATTCGTAGACGCTGACCCCATCACTCATCAGGGTGACCTGGGCCAGGTCCTCGGTGCCGTGATCGCGCAGGTGCTGGACCGCGGCCCGGATCTGCTGCAGCGAGATCCCGGTGTCGAGCAGGCGCTTGACGACCTTCAGCACCAGGATGTCGCGGAAGCTGTACAGGCGCTGGGAGCCGGAACCATGAGCGGCCCGCACGCTCGGCTCGACCAGGGCCGTCCGCGCCCAGTAGTCCAGCTGGCGGTAGGTAATGCCGGCCGCGGCGCAGGCGGTCGGCCCGCGGTAGCCGATCTCCGCCGATCCTGGGCCCGGCTCATGAGACAGCCCGAGAGCTTCGTCAGCCTCGAAGAGGGCACCCTGAGCGCCCAGCGAGCCTGGTGGGCGCTCAGCGGCGGACGTCCCGCCGCCGCTGTCATCCCTGGTAACCGCCACGCTTACCTCCACGGGAGCTGACTACCCACGGCATTGGCACCGTAAGCCGGCCCGGGTAGCGGCGTCAACGACCCCGCACGGCGCGTCGCGACATTCCCGGCTGCAGCGAGCCATACCGGGACACGGAAGGTGACTGAGCTGGTTCGGGCGTGCGCTTTCACGTGGCCCGGCCGAAATCCTCAGGGGAGATGTTGTCGAGGAACTCGCGGAACTTCTCCACCTCGTCCTCTTGCTCATCCGGGATGGGCACGCCGGCTTCATCCAGGATCTCCTCGCTGGCGAAGATCTGGGCGCCGGTGCGCAGGGCCAGCGCGATCGAGTCGGACGGCCGCGCGCTCACCTCGGCCCCGTTGGAGAAGACGAGGTCGGCGTAGAAGATCCCGTCCCGCAGCGCGGTGATGTTCACCGTGCGCAGCTGGACGTTCAGCACCTCGAGCACGTCCTTGAACAGATCGTGCGTCAGCGGCCGGACGGATACCATGCCCTGCTGGGCGAAGGCGATCGCCGTGGCCTCCACCGCCCCGATCCAGATCGGCAGGTACCTATCCCCCTGCGCCTCTTTCAGCAAGACGATGGGGCTGTTCGACGGCATCTCGACCCGGACTCCGATGACCTCCATCTGCCGCACTGCAGCTCCGTCCTCACGTGCCTGGCGAGCCTGTTTGGCCACCTCTCCCTTTGCCAAGGTACACCCGTAATCGTCCGGAAGCCGACCGCAGGCCCCCCGCTGAGGGCCCGGAATCAGCCGCCTGTTCCGATATGCCGGGCTCCGCCTGATACCTGACCGCAGGCCCGGGGAGGGCAGCCATTCCGGCCTCGGCCAGCGCGGATCCGACCAGCGTGGCGTGCAGCCGCAAGGTGAGGTCCGCAATCTGCCACGCGGTCCTGGCGGCGGCGTCCCTGGCCCCGGGATCGCGCTGACGCAGCTGCGGCGCCACCACCTGCTCGACCAGGTTCGCCTCCCGGTCGGCCGCGGCCTTGACCGCCCGCAGGTTCCTGGCCTGCACCCCGTAGTGACGCAGCGCGGCCACTGTCCTGGCCACCGCCAGTGCCTCCGGGCCGTACTGCCGGCCCACCCGGCGGATCAGGCCGTACTCCTCGAGCTCGGCCAGCTCCGCGTCGTCGATTCCGGCCGCCTCGAGCAGCTGGCGCCGGGACATGTCGGCCGACACCCGCCCGGCGCCGGCCTGGCCGTTCGCGGCCGCGCCCTCATTGCTGCCCCGGGCGCCGAAGGCTCCGGCGCCCCCGAGGACCCCTGGAGTGCCGTCGGCGAGCCGTTCCCTGATCACCCGCAGCGGCAGGTACGAATCGCGCTGCATGGTGAGGATGTGCCGAAGCCGGTCTATGTCAGCTGCGCAGAACCGCCGATAGCCGGATCGTGACCTGGCCGGCTCGATCAGTCCCTCGGCTTCCAGGAAGCGGATCTTGGACGTGCTGATGTCCGGGAATTCCGGGCGCAACTGCGCCAGCACCTCGCTGATACCGAACTGACCGCGCGCGGGCTGCTCGCTCATGCGTAGTCCTGTGCGCCCCTGCCGCGAGGGTCGGCGGAAGATGTCCTTGGGTCGAGGTTCTGGCTGGTCAGGAACAACAACCTGAACTTTCCGATCTGGACTTCGTCCCCGCCGGCCAGCCTCGCCTCCTCGATGCGCTCCCGGTTCACGTAGGTGCCGTTCAGGCTGCCGACGTCCCGGACGGTGAAGAACCCGCCCTCGCGCTGGAACTCGGCGTGCCGCCTGGAGACCGTCACGTCGTCGAGGAAGATATCGCTGTCCGGGTGACGGCCCGCGGTGGTCAGTCCGCCGTCCAGCCGGAACCTGCTGCCCGCGTTAGGTCCGCGCATGACGAGCAGCAGAGCGCTGCCCTCAGGCAGGGCGCCGAACGAGGCAGAGTCAGGAAAGAGGTCATCGGCGAAATCAGGGTCATCCGGCCGGAGCGGCAACAGCGTCGAGGTGGTCTCACCGGGACGAGCCCCGCCGGCACCTGGAACCGCATTCATCGTCCCGGTCCCGGCCAGCTGAGTGCCGCAGTTCGAGCAGAACCGGGCGTCCTCGGAATTCGGCCGGCCGCAGCGGGCGCAGTAGGCACCTGGCATGGCTCCGATCGGCCTCCCCTCAGCGAGCTCGCCGGCTTCCGGCGACCCAGCCCACGGTACCTGGGCCGGGGCTCGGCGGTCCATGAGCCACGCGAACAGCCCGCGCCGGCTACGCCCGATCTTTTCTTCGCGACGCTTCCGCCACACCGCCGTCTCACCTCCGCCATGCAACAGCCATGCACCCGCCGCCCGGTGCGGGCGATGACCGCCGGGCGAAACTACTCACACCGTAGTGGGCGCGATTGTCTCATATTTACCGAATTTCGTGCGGTTCGAGCCTTTCGCATCATCGCGTAAGAGAAACAGCTTACCCGGACGCAGCATCAGCATCCGGACCAGGAGACCAGCCATCTAGCGGCCCGCCTGCTCCACGACCACGGCCCACTCGTCGAGCAGCAGCTGCGCGGCATCGGCGTCGTTGCCCTCGGCCCACAGGTGGGTGACGGCTTCGGCCGGGTCGGGCAGTACGAGAACCCAGCCCCGGTCGTGCTCGGTGACGCGCACTCCATCGGTGGTGTCGATCTCGCGGCTGCCCGCGGCCTCCATGACCGTGCGCATCACGCTGCCCTTCGCCGCCCAGGGCGTGGGGATAGACCGCTTGAGCATGTGCGCGGCGGGAATCCTGGCGTCGATCTGGCTGAGCGTCAGCCTGGTCCGCGCGACCAGGCCGAGCAGCCGCACGAAGGCCGCGATGCCGTCGACGGTCCGGGTGCATTCCGGCACCACGAACCCGCCGCGCCCGTCGGCGGCGAAGATCACGTCGTCTCCCGCCGCCGCCACGGTCAGCGCATCCATCGACGTCGGCGTCCAGGTGACCTGGACTCCGTGGAAGCGGCAGACCTGCTCGGCCACCCTGGTGGTGGTCACCGGCAGGGCGACCCGGCCGGACTTGCGCTCGGCCGCCACCAGGTCAAGCACGGCCAGCAGCGCCCGGTCCTCGCTGACCAGCTCGCCCTTCTCGTCCACGAGCTGGATCCGCTCCCCGACCGGGTCGAACCTGACGCCGAACGCCGCCCTGGACGACGACACCACCTCGGCCAGCCGCTGCAGGCCGGCCCGCTGCTGCGCGACGGTCTCCGTCGGCGATATCTCATCGAGCCGGTTATTCAGGGTCAGCACGTCGACTCCGATCGTGCCGAGCAGGCTCGGCAGCACCAGCGACGTGGTGCCGCCCGCGCAGTCTGCGACCACCTTCAGGTTGGCTTCGCGGACCCCGCTCATGTCCACGCACCGCAGCAGCTCGTGGGTGTACGACTCGACCATCCTGGGCGGGTAGCTGAGCTCGGCGATCTCGCCGGGGAAGGCCCGCCGGAATTCCTGGCGGAAAAAGACGCGCTCCAGCTTGCGCTGTTCTGCCTGGGACAGCTCGGCCCCGCGCTCGTTGAGGAAAATGATGTCGACGGACTGCGGGTCGCCGGGCGTGGTGCGGATGGCGACGCCGCCGCTGTATTGCTCCCTGGCTGTCTCGAACCTCGCCACGGGAAGGGGCTGGGCCTCGATGTCCACCACGTTGATCGCGCTGGCGTTCAGCGCGCTCTGCACGGCCCGTTTGAGCGTTCGCGCCGCCCGGGACGCGTCCCGCGAGGTGGTGACCGTCGAGCCCTTGCGCAGCATGGTGGCGTAGGCGCTGCCCAGGCGGACTGTGAGTTCGGGAGTGACCTCCACGTTGATCAGCCCGGACACGCCCCGCGGGCCGAACAGGGTGCGCTGGCCGCGTGACTCCCAGATCACGCTGTTGTTCACCACCGCGCCGGCCTCGATGGTCTTGAACGGGTAGACCTTGACCCCGGCGGACAGGTAGGCCTCGGGCTCGATGACGCACTCGTCCCCGACGATCGCGCCCTCCTCGATCCTGGCCAGCCGCATGACGTCGGTGTTCTTCCCGATCACGCAGCCGCGCAGGGTGACGCCCTGGCCGACGTAGACGTTGTTGTGCACCACCGCGCGGTGCAGGAACGCGCCCTCCTTGACCACCACGTTGCTGCCGATCACGGTGTACTCGCGCAGGTGCGCGCCCGCTTCGATCTTGGCGTAGTCGCCGATGCACAGCGGGCCGGTGAGCACCGCGTCCGGATCGACCTCCGCGCCCTCGGCGACCCAGACCCCGGGCGAGACTTCGAACCCGGCGATGTCGGTCTGCACGCGGCGGGCCAGCACGTCGGCCTGCGCCTTCAGGTAGCTCTCGGGGGTCCCCACGTCCTCCCAGTAGCCGTCGGACACGTAGCCGAACAGCGGGGCCCCGCGCTTGAGCAGCTTCGGGAAGACGTCGCCCGACCAGTCGACCAGCTCGCGAGGCGGCACCTCGGCGAGTACGTCGGGCTCCATGACGTACAGCCCGGTGTTGACCGTGTCCGAGAACACCTGGCCCCAGGTCGGCTTCTCGAGGAAGCGCTGGATCCGGCCGTCCTCCTGGGTGATCACTATGCCGAACTCGAGCGGGTTGGGCACCCGGGCCAGGCCGACGGTGACCAGCGCGCCCTTTTTCTTGTGGAATTCGACCAGTGCAGTCAGGTCGATGTCGGTGAGCGCGTCACCCGAGATGACCAGGAAGGGCTCGTCGAGCAGTTCGTCCTCGGCATTCTTGACGCTGCCCGCGGTACCCAGCGGCATCTCCTCGGTGGCGTACCGCAGGTTCATCCCGAATTCCTCGCCGTCGCCGAAGTAGTTCCTGACCAGCGCGGCCAGGAACTGGACGGTGACGACGGTCTCGTTGAACCCGTGCCGCCTGAGCAGCCGCATCACGTGCTCCATGATCGGCCGGTTGGCTACCGGGAGCATGGGCTTGGGCTGGTTGGCGGTCATCGGCCGCAGCCGGGTGCCTTCTCCCCCTGCCATCACGACGGCCTTCAATGCTCTCGCCGTTCCTTCCCGGGTTTCCGCCCGTAGGTGTACCCCGTCACGGCCGAGCTCACGGGCTCGCGCCGGGCCTTCAGGCACTGGCCGTCCCACTGACCAAGCTCCTCACCTGGACGAGGTACAGCATCGCGGCCCACCAGTACAGCGCCGTACCCCAGACCGCGAAGGCCCAGCCGATGACCCGGGCCAGGGTCCCGCCCCAGCCGGGGTGATCGCCGAGGAACAGCAGCGGGAAGGCATAGAGCAGGCACAAGGTGGCCGCCTTGCCGACCAGGCTCACCTGCAAGGTGCCGAAGCCCGCCCGGCGCCGCAGCACCGCCAGCGCCGCACCGACCGTCACCTCGCGCAGCGCCAGGACGGCGACCAGCCACCACGGGATGATGCCGCGGACCGCGAGCGCGATGATGGTCGCCGCGATATACAGCCGGTCGGCGGCCGGGTCGAGCACCTGGCCGAGCCGGCTGGCCTGGTTCAGCGCGCGGGCGATCTTGCCGTCCAGCCAGTCGGACAGACCGGCGGCGATCAGCAGGGCGACCGCCCAGTCGTCGGCGACCGCGGTCCGCGGCCCGAGCACCAGCCACAGGAAAACCGGCACCCCGGCCAGGCGGGCGGCGCTGATCCCGTTCGGGATGGTCAGGACACGGTCCACGGACCCAGTATCCTCACGTAAGTGACAATGGCGGATACGGGGGCGCTTCCGCGTGCCCCCACGTATAGCTCCGCGCACCACCCCGATACCTGTTCATCGGCGGTGCCCGACTTGAAGGCAGCCGGCTCCCGGGTGCTGGCCGAGGCGGCCAGGCGCCGGGCGTTCGCGGTGATCAGCCACCCGGACGCGGGCAAGTCGACCCTGACCGAGGCCCTGGCCCTGCACGCATCGGCGATCACCCAGGCGGGCGCGGTGCACGGCAAGGCAGGCCGGCGGGGCGTGACCTCGGACTGGATGGCGCTGGAACGCGCCCGCGGCATCTCGGTGACGTCGGCGGCGCTCCGCTTCGACTACCACGACATGGTGCTGAACCTGCTGGACACGCCCGGTCACGCGGATTTCTCCGAGGACACCTACCGGGTGCTGTCGGCGGTCGACGGCGCGGTCATGCTGCTGGACTCGGCCAAGGGCCTGGAACCGCAGACGCTGAAGCTCTTCGACGTCTGCCGGAGCCGGGCGGTGCCGGTGATCACGTTCGTGAACAAGTGGGACCGGCCGGGCCGCGAGCCGCTGGAACTGCTCGATGAGATCGAGCAGCGCATCGGGCTGCGCCCGGCCCCGGTGAACTGGCCGGTCGGTGTGGCGGGCGACTTCCGCGGCCTGATCGAGCGGTCCACCGGCGAGTACACGGTCTTCACCAGGACGCCGGGCGGGGCCGCGCGCGCGCTGGAGACGCGGCTGGACGCCGAGGCCGCCGCCGCCCGCGACGGCGAGGCCTACGCGGCGGCACGGGAAGAACTGGCGCTGCTCGACGAGGTCTACGGCGCCGGTGTCGACATGTCGTCATTCCTGGCCGGGGTGTCGAGCCCGGTGCTGTTCGGCGCCGCGCTGCCGAACTTCGGCGTCCGCTACCTGCTGGACGCGGTCACCGAGCTCGCTCCGGCGCCTGGCATGCGCGAAGACATCAAGGGCGAGCCGAGGCCGGTCGACGCCCCGTTCTCCGGGCTGGTGTTCAAGGTGCAGGCCAACATGGACCCGGCGCACCGGGACCGGGTGGCCTTCGTGCGGGTCAGCTCGGGCCGGTTCGAGCGCGGCATGGTCCTGACTCACGCGGCCACCGGCCGCCCGTTCGCCACCAAGTACGCCCAGGCCATGTTCGGCCAGGACCGGGAGACCGTCGAGGTGGCGTATCCCGGCGACGTGATCGGCCTGGTCAACGCGACCGCGCTGCGTCCGGGTGACACCCTGTACGCGGGCGAGGCGCCGGTCGAGTTCCCGCCCATTCCCAGCTTCGCGCCCGAGCACTTCGCGGTGGTGCGCGGCAAGGACGCGGGCAAGCAGAAGCAGTTCCGGCGCGGCATCGAGCAGCTGGACACCGAGGGCGTCGTGCAGGTTCTCGCCTCTGACCTGCGCGGTGACCAGGCCCCGGTGCTGGCCGCGGTCGGCCCGCTGCAGTTCGACGTGGTCCTGCACCGGCTGGAGTTCGAGTTCGGCGCCCGCGCCGAACTGGACCACCTCGACTACACCCTGGCCAGGCGCACCGATGCCGAAGGCGCCCGTGCCCTGGCCGGGCAGCGGGCCGTCGAAGTGCTGACCCGCCGTCACGACGGGGCTGTGCTCGCGCTGTTCAGCGACAAGTGGCGGCTCGGCCAGGTCCAGCGGGAGCACCCCGGCATCCTGCTCGAGCCGCTGATCGCCGGCTAGCGCGGCGTCCGCGCCGCGCTCGCCGGCGTCTGGCCTGCGGCCTCAGCCCATCCGGGCGCCGTCGATCTGGTCGAAGTCGCCGATTCCGTTCCTGACCCCACCGCCGCCGGACCACTGCCACATCAGCGCGTAGTTGCTGGCGCTGGTCTGGCCGCCGAAGAACTGCGCGCAGCTGCCCGACCCGTGATCGAGGCACCAGCCGAACGGCGCGCTGCCGAGGCTTGCGGTCTCCGGCTCATAGGTCCACTCGTAGGTGTTCGGGATGGCGGCGAGACTGCCCGTCCCGAAGATGGAGGACCAGACCGGAGCTGAGGAGTAGACGCCGACCTTGTACTTCGAGTGCGCCGTGATGTAGGCCGCGTATCCGTTGAACTCGGCGCGGTCCAGGCTGGCCGGGACAGAGCTCTGCTTCACCTTGCCGCTGCACGATGAGGTGTAGACACTGTTCCAGCCGTTGTCGGGCGCGGGAGTAATGCCCGGCAGCTCGATGTCCGCCCACACGACCGGGTAGTTGATGCCGCCGCCGTCGGCGATGTCGGTCAGCGTCCGGGCGGCCTGCTGGGCGCCCCACGACGTTGCTTCCGCCACCGTCCCGCTGTAGTGCGGGTCCACGCCGGGCCCGCCCATGAACCAGTACGCGCCGTACCCGACGCCCCGGCCGTACTTGGTGAAGTTGGTCCGTGCCTGCGCGGCATTGGTCGCCGAATAGGCCAGGAAGTGCTCCTGCCCGCTGCAGCCCAGCCAGTAGGCCCAGTTGCCGGTCATCCCGATGTAACCGCCATAGGCGCCGCCCAGGTGCGGCATGCTGTAGGGCGCGCTGCCCGGCACCGAGACCGGCCAGCTGTCTGTGCCCCACCAGAACCCGGGCGGGCCGTCGCCAGCCGGCAGCGCCCGGGCGGTGACGGCGACGTGGCCGGTGTCCGCAGTCACCGTGGCCGCAGCGGCGCTGCCGCTCGCTAGTACGAGCGCCAGGCAGGCCACTACGGTCGGCCCTGACCGTTTCATGATGCCTCCATATTTTTTGTCCGTTATGGACACTTTGCTCTATGACGGGGTGACCCTGCCAATGGTTGGGCTCGCATGCACATCGGGTTCATGGCGTCACCGCGGCGGGCCATTTTTGGTCCTGCGCCGGATCGCGCCGGCCGGCATCAGCAACATGACTGCGATTCGTGGTGCCGCGGCACGGGCAGGCCGAGACCGGGCAGCGCGGCCGGGTCGTGCAGGATGGCGGCGCCAAGCTCGTTGACCCGCACCGCGACCAGGCCGTCATAGCGAGACAGGCAGGCGTAACGGTCGCCGCCCCACAGGCCGCGGAAGTCGTCGCGCGCGCCGCGCGGGTCGGCGTACGCCACGTCGATGAGGCCGATGGTGGCCGCGTACTCGAACAGCACGCACAGCGCGTACCTGCCCTCCACGATGTCCCAGGCCTGCCGGCCAGCGTGGCCGAGGGTGCCGTGGTACGAGTCGATCAGGTACAGCCGCCAGAGCGCCATCAGGCTCCTGGCCACCACGAGCGGCGGCTGCTGGTCGGCCAGGATCGCGAGCAGCTCATCGGCGCCGGTCCAGGCGCCGGGCTCCAGCGCGGCCAGCCCCGCGGCTACCGCGGCCCGCCGCCTGCCTGGCGCGGTCAGGGTCGCGGTCTTGCGCTGCCCCTTGATCGCTTCGATCCGGGTCAGCTCATCGAACGAGACGCTCTTCAGCCAGCGGGCCCACAGCGTCCCGAGCGCCTCGTAGGACGGCCCGGCCAGCACCCGGCGGCCGCGCGCGGTCAGCTCCAGCTGGGCGCCCGCGAACTGCGCCAGTCCCCCGATCTGGATCAGCAGCGGCCAGGCAAAGGCGGCGATGGGCTCGCCGGCATCGTAGTAATCCCCCGCGACCAGGGCATCCTCGACGAGCCTGCTGGTCGTGGCGGACGGCCGCCTGGTGGCGGCGCTGCAGCGCAGCTGGCCGTCGGCGGCCAGCTCCAGGACGGCGACGAGGTTGGACAGCGCGTCCGGCGCCGTGCAGCGCACCGCGACCGGGTCGGCGTCGGAATTTCCCGCCCGTTCATCAGTGACGCTGGCTGTGCCCTCGGCCACCAGGAAACCTTAGCGGCTCGGCGGGCGGCCGGTGGATAGCCGCGCCGGACAATGCGCCAGAAAACCGGATCCGACCGGTGGCGGCCATAGCAGCGCCGGAACCGGGGCACCGGCGGATCGGCCGAGATGATGTGCCACCGTAGCGGTATGCGGGCGACGGGAGTAGACGCCTGCCGGAGCGGCTGGGTGGCAGTAACGCTCGAGAGGGGCGGCACGGCCGCGACGGTCCGGGTAGACGCGGAGCTGACGGCGCTGCTCGCGCCGGACCCGGACGGCCACGAGGCCGGCACGGTCGGGATCGACATGCCGCTCGGGCTGCCGGAGGCGGGCTGGCGCGAGGCCGACCGGGTGGCCCGCCGCCTGGCCGGGGCGCGCCGCAGCTCGGTCTTCGCGATCCCGCCGCGCGCGGTCTGGGCCGAGGCGAGCTACGCCCAGGCCAACCAGCGCTGCCGTGAGCTCACCGGCCAGGGCCTCAGCATGCAGGCCTGGGGCCTGCGCGTGAAGCTGCTCGAGGCCAACCGCTACCGGGAGACGTGCGGTCATCCGCTGTATGAGGTGCACCCGGAGCTGGCGTTCGGCGCACTGGCCGGGGCGCCGCTCCCGGCCAGCAAGCACACCCCGGCCGGGCGCGACCTGCGCCGCAGGCTGCTGGCTGAAGCGGGCATCCAGATTCCCTCGCTCGCCCCGCCTGCCCTGCTGGGCGACGTACTTGACGCGGCCGCGGCGGCCTGGAGCGCAGCCCGCATCGCCGCCGGCCAGGCGGTCACCATCCCGGGCCAGCCGCAGCGCGACCCGCAGGGCCGCGAGATCACCATCCGCTACTGACGGCCGCCTCAGGCGATCTTGCGGGCGCCCGGTCCCGGCACCGGCGTGACATCGCGCGCCGATTCCAGGACGTGGCCGGCCCGGCAGGACAGCTGCAGCCGCACCGGCTCCCCGCAGTCACGATGCCGCAACTCGACCTGCGAGCCGGCCGCTCCGACCGCATGCTTGTCGCCCCAGTCCATGAGCGCCACCAGCACCGGGTACAGGTCGAGACCCTTGCCGGTAAGCCGGTACTCATCCCGGCTGCGCTGACCGCTCTCCTGGTAGGGCACCTTGCGGAGCAGGCCCTCGTCCACCAGGCGGACCAGGCGCTGGCTGAGCACCTGCCGGGGCATTCCGGTGCGGCGCTGCATGTCGTCGAACCGGCGCACGCCGTTGAAGGCCTCGCGCAGGACGAGGAACGTCTGCCGCTCGCCGATGATCCCCACGGCCGCGCCGATCGCGCAGTTGGCCGAGTCGTAGTCCAGAATCCAGGGACGTTCCATGAATACATGCTAAGTCTAGTTGACAGACTCAGCAATCCAGTCGATGCTGGGTTCATGAACTGAACTCAGATAACGCGGGCCAGTCCCGGTAGTCGCGCCGGCTCGGTGACGGAATACGGCACCCCCGGGCTTGGCGCCGGCTCGGTGACGGCACAGGCCACCCCCGGCCTCGGCGCCCACTTCACCGTCCGGCGGGCCGGCGTGGCGGACCTGCCCGCGCTCGGCGACTTCTTCGCCGGCCTGTCCGTGCAGTCCCGCTACCTCAGGTTCTTCGCCCCGGTCAGGCCGAGCCCGGCCCTGCTCCGGCTGCTGTGCGGTGAGCCCGGCGATGTCGATGCCGTAGTCGCGGTCCGGGAGGGCGTCGTCATCGGGCACGCCATGGCCGCCGACGCCGCCCCTGTCCCGGACCCGCGCGGCCCTGAGGCGGCCCGGGGCTACCGGACCCCGCCGGCCAAGGACATCGGCATCGTGGTCGCCGACGCATGGCAGGGCCAGGGCGTAGGCGCGGCCCTGATGCGCGCACTGATCGCCGCCGTCCAGGCCCGCGGCGTGAACACCCTGGCCATGGACGTACTAGGGGGCAACCGCAAGGTGCTCGCCATGATCTCCGCCCACTGGCTCGCGACGCGGGTCGTGCATTCGCGGGACAGCGTGACCGTCCATGTCCGGCTCCCGCAGCGGCGGGTACGGACGACCGCTGGCGGGCGGCGGGAAGCAGGCGGCGGGGCGCCCCGGGTTCAGCCCGCCCGGATAACGACCCGGCGGCCGGTCCTGATCTAACCGGCGCGGGGGCATCATGACCGATAAGCGCCGGCCGAGCTCCTCGGTCAGGTCAGCCAGGCCGATCGGGCCGAGGCTCAGGGCCGCGGTGTGCCACCGCTTCAGGTCGAAATCCGGCCGCCGCATCGCTTCGGCCCGGGCGGCCAGCCAGGCGCGCTCGCCGAGCTTGTAGGAGATGGCCTGGCCCGGCCAGCCGAAGTAGCGGACCACCTCGGCGTGGATCTGGTGCGGCTCGCCGCAGCCGCGGATGCGGAGCAGGTCGCAGGCCTGCTCGAAGGTCCAGCGCGAGCCGTCGGGCAGCGGCAGGTCCAGGTGCACGCCGATGTCGATGACGACCCGGGCGGCGCGCAGCGCCGATCCGCCGAGCATGCCCAGGCGAGTGCCCGGCTCGGTGAACCAGCCGAGCTCGTCGGCCAGGCGCTCGGAGTACAGGGCCCAGCCCTCACCGTGGCCGCTGACGAAATTGGTCTTGGCGAACCGGGACAGCGACTCCCCGGCCGTCTTGGCCGCGCCGACCTGCAGGTGGTGACCGGGCACGCCCTCGTGGAAGACGGTGGAAAGCTCCGACCAGGTCTGGAACCGGCCGTTCGGGTCGCGGCCGCCGAGCGGCCACCAGGTGCGCCCCGGCCTGGACAGGTCCTCGCTGGGCGCGGTGTAGTAGGCCGCGCCCGACGTCGAGCCGCGGGCCAGCACCACCTCGATGGTGCGCAGCGGCCCGGGGATGTCGAAGTGCACGCCGTCCAGCTGTCCTATGGCCCGGTCGTGGCGGTCCTGCAGCCAGGCCAGGTAGGCGTCGTCGCCGGTCACGTAGCCGGATTCGTTGAGGATGGCGGTCGCTTCCGGCACGCTCGCACCGGGCTTGATCTTGTCCGCCTCGGCCTCCATCTCGGCCTGGATCCGGCGCAGCTCGGCCCAGCCCCACTCGTAGGCCTCGTCGAGGTCGATGTCCGCGCCCAGGCTGAGGCGGGCTCCCACCGCGTACCGTTCGCGGCCAACGCCGTCCACCTCGCTGGCCCGGGGCGCGTAATCCTCGCGCAGGTAGCGCGCGGTCTCGGCGTAGCCCTGGTAGGCCCGGGCCGCGGCGGCCGCCAGCTCGCCGGCCAGCGGGCCGTCGCCATAGGACGCCACCAGGGCGTCGTGGGAGCCCACGCACTGCTCGGCGGAGATGGCGGCTTCGATCGCCTGCCGCCGCGCTGCGGGCAGGCTCAGGCTTAGCCCGGTCTCCAGGCTCGCGCGCCAGCTGATGAACATGCCCGGGATGGCCGCCAGCCGGACGGCGATGTTCTGCCACGCGTCATCGCCGTCCCGCGGCAGCAGGTCCACGCTGTCCCGGATGGCGCTGATCAAGCCGAACGGGGCGCGCAGCAGGCGGAACGGCTCGTGGCTCTCGTTCCAGGCGCGCTGCGCCTCGAGCCGCTCGCGCAGGAATGCGGCGGCTATCCGGTCGGCGTCAGAGGCAATGGCCATCGGTTCGAGCGCGGCCAGTGCCTCGGTGACGAGGTCGGCCCGGCCGGCCACGCCGTCCGGGCCGTAGTCGGTGGCCGCGCCGAAGGGGCCAGCCAGGCCCAGCGACCCGGCCGAGACCGGATCCAGTACCGCCAGCCGCGTCACGTACTCATCGCAGAGACCGAATACCGGTGTCATGCCGCTCACCCTAACGGTCGAATGCGGTGAACCCCGGGAAGCCGGACGACCTCCGCGGCGCTCAGATGCGGAACCGGGTACCGGTCACCTTCTCCGTGATGCCGCTGCGGTCCAGGTACGGGGTGATCCCGCCCAGGTGGAAGGGCCAGCCGGCGCCGAGGATCAGGCACAGGTCGATGTCCTCCGGGCCGGCCACCACGCCCTCGTCGAGCATCAGCCTGATCTCCTCGGCCAGCGCCTCCAGAGCCCGTTCCCGCACCTGGTCCGCGGTCAGCGGTCGGTCACCGCCGGCCAAGATGGCGGCGGCCTCCGGGTCGAGCGAGAAGTCGGGCCGGTAGACCCCGGTCTTGCCCGCCTCGACCAGGGCGCGCAGCTTCGGCGACACCCCGAACCGGTCGGGGAAGACACCGTGCAAGGTCTCCGCGACATGCAGAGCCACCGCGGGCCCTACCAGCTGGAGCAGCAGGAACGGGGACACGGGCAGGCCGAGCGGGTCGGGCGCGTGCTCGGCCACCTCGAACGGGGTGCCCTCGTCGACCGAGGCAATCACCTCGCCGAGGAACCTGGTCAGCAGGCGGTTGACCACGAACGCGGGCGAGTCCTCGACCAGCACGCAGTTCTTCTTCAGCGCCTTGCCGACCGCGAACGCGGTGGCCAGCGACCCCTCGTCAGTCGACAGAGTGTCGGTGCCGGCCGCCCGGATCACCTCGACCAGCGGCATCATGGCCACCGGGTTGAAGAAGTGAAAGCCGACCAGGCGGGAAGGATGCGCCAGCCCGGCCGCCATCTCGGTCACGGACAGGGACGAGGTGTTGGTGGCCAGCACGCAGTCCGGCCGGACCACCGCCTCGACCTCTGCGAACACCTGCTGCTTGACCGAGATCTCCTCGAACACCGCCTCGATCACGAAGTCCGCGTCGGTGAACGCGTCCTTGGTCAGCGAGCCGGTCACCAGCCCGGTCAGCCGGGCGGCGGTATCCGCGCTGATCCGCTGCCGCTCGGCCAGCTTGGCGATCTCGCCGTGCACGTGGCCGACCCCCGCGTCCAGCCGGGACTGGTCCAGGTCAGTCAGCACCACGGGCACCTCGAGCCGCCGCGCGAACAGCAGCGCGATCTGCGCGGCCATCAGGCCCGCGCCCACCACGCCGACCTTGGTGACCGGCCGGGCCAGCGACGCATCGGGCGCACCAACCGCGTGCCGGGCCCGCTTCTGGGTCAGGTCGAAGGCGTAGAGCCCGGCGTGCAGCTCGTCGCTGAGCAGCAGGTCCGCGAGCGCCTCGTCCTCGGCGCTGAACCCCTGGTCGCGGGTCCGGTCCCGGGCCGCCGCGGCCAGGTCGATGGCCCGGTACGGGGCGGGAGCGGCGCCGTGCAGCTTGCCGTCGGCGAAGAACCGTGCTCCGGCCGCGGCCTGGTCCCAGTCTCCCTCCGGCGCGACCCGCGCGACGCTGGCCGATCCGGTCAGGACCTGGGCTGCCCAGCGCAGCGACTCGGCCAGGAAGTCGGCAGGCTCGAACATGGCGTCGGCGATCCCGAGCGAGAACGCCTGCGGCCCGGCCAGCATGCGGTTCTGGCTGAGCGGGTTCTCGATGATGAGCTTCAGGGCCTTAGCCGGGCCGATCAGGCGCGGCAGCAGGTAGGTGCCGCCCCAGCCGGGCAGCAGGCCGAGGAAGGTCTCGGGGAACGCGACCGCGGTCACCCCGGATGAGATCGTCCGGTAGGTGCAGTGCAGCGCGAGCTCGAGGCCGCCGCCGAGCGCCGCTCCGTTCACGAACGCGAACGACGGCACGCCCAGCTCGCCGAGCCGACGGAACGCGTCGTGCCCCAGCCGGCCGACGGCCAGCGCCTCGTCCCGCGCGCGGATCAGCGCCGCCACCACCAGGTCGGCGCCGGCCGCGAAGATGAATGGCTTGCCGGTCACGCCCACCGCGGCGATGTCAGTCCTGGCGGCGACCTCTTCCAGCGCGCCGCGCAGCGCGATCAGGCCCGCCGGGCCGAACGTATTCGGCCGGGTGTGGTCATAGCCGTTGTCCAGGGTGATGAGGGCCATGGTCCCGGCCCCGTAGGGCAGCTGCACGTCCCTGACCAGGGCCTTGGTCACGATCTCGTCGGGGAACAGCGAGGTGATGACCGACTCGTCCAGTCCTGTTCCGCGCGGGCTGAAGATGTCAGGCATCGAGGTTCTCCCACAAAACGGTGCCGCCCATGCCCATGCCGGCGCACATGGTGGTCAGGCCGTAGCGGACGCTCGGCTGCTCGGCGAACTGCCGGGCGAGCTGGATCATCAGCCGGACGCCCGAGCTGGCCAGCGGGTGGCCGAGCGCGATGGCGCCGCCCCACGGGTTAACCCGCGGGTCGTCGTCGGCGATCTTGAAGTGCTCGAGGAAGGCCAGGACCTGCACCGCGAACGCCTCGTTGATCTCGATCAGGCCGATGTCGTCGATGGTCAGGTCGTTGCGGGCCAGCACGGCTTCGGTGGCGGGGACCGGCCCGATGCCCATGACCTCGGGTTCGACCCCGGCGAAGCCGAAGTCGACCAGCCGCATCCGGGCCGGCAGGCCCAGTTCGGCGGCCATGTCCCGGGCCGCGATGACGCAGCCGGTGGCGCCGTCGTTCAGCCCGGCGGAGTTCCCGGCGGTGACCCGCCCGTGCGGCCGGAACGGGGTCTTCAGCGCGGCCAGCGCCTCGATCGTGGTGTCCGGGCGGGGCGGCTCGTCGACCGTGGCCAGGCCCCAGCCCCGTTCCGCGCTGCGGATCGCGACCGGCACCAGGTCGGGCTGAATCTTGCCTGCCGCGTAGGCCGCGGCGACCTTGCGCTGGCTGGCCAGCGCGTACGCGTCGGCGCGGGCCCGGGTGATGCCGGGGTACCGGTCGTGCAGGTTCTCCGCTGTCGAGCCCATGACCAGCGCCGACGGGTCGACCAGGTGCTCGGAGATGAACCGGGGGTTCGGATCGACGCCGGAACCCATCGGGTGGTGGCCCATGTGCTCCACGCCGCCCGCAACCGCCGTGTCGGTCGCGCCCAGCGCGATGGATCCGGCGGCGGTGGTCACCGCAGTCATGGCGCCGGCGCACATCCGGTCGATGGCATACCCGGGCACCGACTTGGGCAGCCCGGCCAGCACCGCGGCGCTGCGCCCGACGGTCAGCCCCTGATCGCCGGTCTGGGTGGTGGCGGCGATGGCCACCTCGCCGATCCGCTCGGGCGGCAGGGCCGGGTTGCGCCGCAGCAGTTCGCGGATCACGCTGACCACCATGTCGTCTGCCCGAGTCTCGGCGTACAGGCCATTCGGCCCGGCCTTCCCGAACGGGGTGCGGACACCGTCCACGAAGACGACGTCACGTGCGGTACGAGGCACGGTCACCCTCCCAAGCTGAAGAATGCTACTCACCGGTAACAACAGTAGGTGATGCGGGAGTTGTTCCTCGCGCCGGGGTATCCGGGATGGCTACGGGCGGCGCGGGACGCGGCCGAGGTAGGCCACTAGCTGGTCACCCGGGCTGGCCTGGGACGAGGTCTCGACCGGCTCGGCGAACAGTCCCTCGCGGCCGGCCACCAGCAGCGGGCACAGCCGGAGCAGGGGGATGGCGAGCCGGGGCGGGATCGGGCCGCCGCGGCCGCGGGCCACGCAGACGTCCCAGCCGTGCACCGCGATCTCGACGGCTCCGGTGCGGGCCACGATGCCGGCCGGCAGGGGCAGGCCGCCGACCAGGACGAAGCGGTCCGGGCCGCAGGCGGCGTAGCAGGCGAACAGCAGGTCCGCGGCGCGATCCCTGAGCATCTCGACCGGGTCGTCCCGCCAGCCGCCGGCGCCAGCGAGGTCCAAGGGGTCCACGGGATCCAGGTCCAGGCCGCCGCCGCGCAGGCCCGCCTCCAGGTCGGCCATCGATTCGGCCAGGTGGCCGAGGAGCATCCGCAGGTCCCATCCCGCGCACGGCGTGGGCCGGGCCAGCTCCCCCGGCGTGAGCTGCACGCAGGCGCTCAGAGCGTAGCCGATCGCGCCGGTCAGCAGCCAGGTCGCGCCCGGGGGCCTGCCGTCGCAGCACGCCTCGCCCGGGCCGGACGGCTCGCCGGTGCGGGGGGACTCGCCGGAACCGGACGGCTCGCTCACCACGCGACCACCCGCCCTGCCATGGTGTCCTCCCCGGTGCGATCCGCCCGTCTAGGCATGTCGTCTACGCATATAGACCGCCGGGGGCGCGGTTTCTCACCGGTGATTTACGGGCGGCTTCGCCTGGTAGCGGATCAGGCAGGGCGACCGCGGGCCCTTGAACGCCGGAGTCGGCACCGGCAAGGGGTCCGGGGTGACCAGCGTGAGCTCGTAGTTCTGCAGCAGGCGGGTGACGGTCACGTGGGTGAGCAGGTCGGCGAAGTGCTCGCCCAGGCAGCGGTGCGTCCCGCCGCCGAAGCCGTGCAGGTGACTGGTCTGCTTCGGATTGGCCAGGTAGCGGTCCGGGTCATACCGGTCCGCATTCTCGAACAGCACCGGGAGGCGGTGGCTGAGCACGGGCGCGACGAAGACGTCGGCGCCGGCCGGGATGGCCAGTCCGTCCATCTGCACCGGCCGCAGCAGCCGGCGGAGCATCACCGGCGCCACCGGACGCAGCCGCGCCGTCTCGTGCAGGGCCCGGTCCAGGCCGTTCATCCGGTGTATGGCCGCCACGTCCAGCGGCGCGGCGGGACCGCCCGGCAGGATCTGGTCCTGTTCGGCCAGCACCTTGGCCAGCTCACCCGGGTGCTGCAGCAGGGCGATCAGGGCCCAGGACACGTGCCCCGTGGTGCTGTCGTGCCCGGCGAAGGTCACGCCCAGCCGGACCAGCTCGCCGGCGGCGGCGCGCATCCGGTCGCGGGCCCGGCGGGCGCGCATCCGGTGCGGGGTGGGCACCCAGGCGGGGGTGATCGGATCGAGGCCGCGGATGAAGTCGCGGAAGTCGCTGGCCACGGTGGACGGCATGTGCCGCACGAAGTCCGCGCCCAGGAACGCCTCCATGATGATGCCGAGGATCAGCGCGTTCATCTCCTGCGGCAGGTCGAAGGTGCCGCTTTCCCCCAGCCGGGCCACGAACGCGGCGCAATGGCGTTCCATGATGGCCAGGTGGGACGGGGCCATGTGGGCGCGGAACAGCGGCAGCAGGGTCTTGCGCTGGTGCTGGTACTCATCCGGCCGGGCCAGGAAGTAGAAGTCCGGCCCGAACAGGTACCGGGTGAAGGCCAGGCTGGGGCCGATGGACAGGGTGTGGTCGTCGGTGCTTGAAGACCCACTTGGCCCGTTCCGGGCCCACCATGACGACGGCGGGCCGCCGGCCCAGCCGCAGCCGGAAGATCTCGCCGTGCTCGGCATAGCCGCGCTCCAGCAGCCGCAGCTGGTTGCTCAGGAACTGGGCCGCGTGCCCGAGCACGGGCCAGGCCCCGGACACCAGCGGCGGCAGGGTCCCGGGATCGGGCGCGGTCAGGGTGGTCTCGGGCATGGCGGCCTCCTGCGGCTCCCCGTCATCGGCGTTCATGGCTGGGGCGGTACGTCCCGTGCCGCCCCGTTCCACGCGCAGCCAGTACTGGAGGCAGCGAGCCTCACGACTCAGTTGGCCAGGAAGGCGCGGAGCTTGTCCAGGGGCCAGGTATTGATCACGTCGTCCGGGGTGAGCCAGCCCCGTTGCGCGGTGCCGACGCCGTAGGGCATCTTGCCCAGGTCGCCCACGGAGTGCGCGTCGCTGTCGATGGCGAACACCACCCCCGCGTCCCGCGCCGTCCGGATGTGGTCTGCTGGCAGGTCAAGCCGCTGCGGCGAGGCGTTGATCTCCAGCGCGGTCCCGGTGCGGGCGCAGGCCCGGAACAGCTCCGCGAAGTCCACCTCGACCGGCGGCCGCCGCCCGATCCGCCTGGTGAGGGGGTGCCCGATGATGTTGACCCGCGGGTTCTCGCAGGCCGTGACGAAGCGGCGGGTCATCGAGGCCAGGGTCGAAGTTCGAGTGCACCGAAGCCGTGCGCAGGCCCTGTCCGCCAAAACTGGCCTCATCCCAGTCCACGGCGCCGTCCGGCGCGATGTTGAGCTCGGTGCCGTGCAGCAGTTCGAGCGGCGCGT
Source organism: uncultured Actinomycetes bacterium (assembly GCA_963767565.1). GTDB lineage: Bacteria > Actinomycetota > Actinomycetes > Streptosporangiales > Streptosporangiaceae > Palsa-504. The sequence goes on from CAVYEG010000006.1 coordinate 860,341, forward strand.
CCAGGGCCCGCACCCGGTCCCGCTGGGCCAGCATCTTCTCGTCGGTCATGCGCTGGAAGACCAGGTTCGGCGCGTGGTCGGTGATCGCGTAGTACGCATACCCCCGGCGGGCGGCGGCCGCCACCATGTCCTCCAGGCTGGCCACCCCGTCGGTCAGGTCGGTGTGCGTATGCAGGTCTCCTTGAAGATCATTCTGCTGAACGAGCCGTGGTATCTCGCCCTGCGCCGCCGCTTCGACCTCCCCGTGGTCCTCGCGCATGGCGGGCGGCACCCAGGCCAGGCCCAGCCGGGCGTAGACCTCCTCCTCGGTGCGCGAGACGATCAGCTCCCCCTCTTCTCCGGTATCGAATAGTCCGTATTCGGATAGTTTAAGTTTCTGGCGGATCGTGACCTGGCGGACCGCGATGTTGTGCGCCTGCGAGCCGGTGAAGTACTGCAGCGCCGCGCCCCAGGCGTCGAGTTGCACCACGCGCAGGCCGACCTGCAGGCCGGCCGCGGTGCGGATGGAGGCCTCGGGAGGGTCATGGGGGGTCATCCCCGGGATGACGGAGCTCGAGAACGCCGGGCGGTATCTTGGCCCGCAGCTCGTCCAGCGCGGTGATATGCCCGGTGGCCAGGTACTCGGCGATCTTGGCCGCGATCGAGGCGCCCACGCCGGGAATGGCCCGCAGGCCCTTGGCGTCGAGCCGGCTGACGTCCTGCGCCCAGCCGCGGACCGAACGGGCCGCCTTCTCGTATTTCCTGGCCCGGAACACGTCGCCGCCGGTGATCTGGGTCAGCCCGGCGTACTCCCGCAGCAGGCCCGCGACCTCCTCGTTGCGGCCGCCCATCACGCGTGGCAGGTCAGGGGCTGGCCGCCGTTGTAGGCCACCATGTCGCCGAGTGCGGTTACGAGGTCGACCGGGGTCCCGCGTTCCGCGCCGGCCAGCTCGAGGTAGGCCCGGTGGAGATTCCCCACGATCCGTTCGGCATCAAGAAGATCCTTAAACTCGCCCAGGTCAGCGGCCCGTGCGGCCTGCAGAGGGGTCAGGCCTGCCGCCATGCCCTCGCGGGCCGTTTCCTGCACGAAGCGCAGGTAGGCCAGCACGTCGTCGATGACCTCAGGGCCGCAGACCGGGCCGTGGCCCGGGACGAACGTACTCGCGCCGAGCGGCCGCAGCACGTTCTCCAGCACGTCGATCCAGCCGGCCACCGAGCCCATCAGCGCGAACGGGGTGCCGCCGTTGAACAGCAGGTCGCCGGTGAAGACCACGGATAGTTCGGGGATGTGCACGATCGAGTCGTTGGTGGTATGCGCGGGCGTGCCCACGTAGCGGACCTCGCAGCGCAGGTCACCGGACCACAGCGTGATCTGGTCGGTGTAGGTGAGGAACGGCGGGGCGGGCTCCAGGTGCCCCCAGTCCACGTCCGCCCAGATGCCGGGCGGCGGCGGCATGGGCGTGGCCAGGATAGCCTCGCGGCAGCGCTCGTGGCCCACGATGGTGGCCCCGGCCATCAGGTAGTTGCCGTGCGTGTGATCGCCGTGGTGATGGGTGTTGACCAGCGTGCGGACGGGCAGGCCGGTGATGATCTTGATCGCGTCCAGGTAGGCCCGGGTGCGCCGCTCGGTGGAGGTGGCATCGACGCTGATGACGCCGGCCGGGCCGACCAGGAAGCCGGTGTTGTTCAGGTACCAGCTGCCGTCAGGCTGCAGGTAGGCGTAGATCCCCTCCGCGACCTGCTCGATCTCGCCCAGGCTCATCGTCGTGCTCCTTCCCGGCCGCGGGCAGCAGCAGCGCGAGCGCGAACAGCAGCCCGAAACAGGCCAGCCCGGCCAGGATGTAGGCGTTGCCGACGATGAGCTGCAGGCCGTACCAGTGGTACTCGACGAACGAGGGCCGGTCGCCGTACCGGATGTAGTTGATCGGGTTGGTGTTCTTGGGGATCCAGATCAGGCCCAGCGAGTCGTGGCCGAGATTCGGCTTCCTGACGCCGAACAAGCTGGTCGGCCAGGCGCCGAACCAGGCCACGATGGCCAGGGCCAGCAGGCCGCAGGCGGCCGCGGCCCGCCGGGCGTTCCGCCGCCAGAACTGCACGGAGTAATGCGCGGCCACGACCACGGCGGGCGCGATCCACACCCAGTGGTGGTCCCAGCTGATGGGCGAGACCAGCAGCCCGGTCAGGGCGGCGGTCAGCAGCCCCAGCATGCCGTAGCCCTTGCGGTCCAGCAGCCCGGCGGTCACCACGCCGGCCAGGCCGACCAGCACCGCCGCCGCGAGCCAGGCATGCTGGGCGCCGTGCACGCTGCCGGTCAGCCTGGTGATGATGCCCTCGAGGGACTGGTTGCCTGCCCAGCCCTCGAATCCGGTCCGTCCGCCCTGCGCGAACAGCCCGTCGAACCACCACTTGGCCGAGTCTTTCGGCAGTATCGCGAAGCCGAGCAGCACGGTGAACGCGAACCCCGCCGTGGTCACCGCCGCCTGGCGGAACTTCCTGGCCACCAGCAGGTACGGGATGAAGATCAGCGGGGTCAGCTTGATGCCGGCCGCGATGCCGGTACCGAAGCCCTTCCACCAGCGGCTCTTAGCGGTGTCCGGCTGGGTCAGGTCCCACAGGATCAGGGCCAGCAGGACCAGGTTGACCTGGCCCAGGTACATGGTGCGCAGTACCGGTTCGGTCCAGTAGACCGCCGCGGCGCCCAGCAGCGTGGCGCCGATCCGTACCTGGTCCCGGCGGTAGCCGAGGCCGCCGAGCGTGAACCACAGCGCGGCCAGCAGCGCGACGATGTCCACTGCCACCGAAAACTGCTGGGACAGCCACCACGGCACGAACGAGATGAGCGCGAACGCGATCGCCGCGAACGGCGTGTAGGTGAACGGCAGGTGCAGGTTGCCGTACCCGGTCCAGTCGTACAGCGGGGCGGCCAGGTGCGGGTTGTACAGCGGGCTGACGTGCCGGACGATCAGCCCGCCGGACCGGTACACCGCCAGGTCCACCGGGTCCATGGTGAAGCTCTTGGGATGGATGACCGTGTAGATCACGTAGCCCCCGAGGGCCACGGCGAACGCGGCCAGACCGGCCACGAGCAGCCGGGTCGCCGGCGTTTTGCCGCCGCGGGCCCGCGACCGGGGAGGGGTGAGCACGGATCTCACCTCGCCAACCATAGCCGCTCGGACTACGCTTTCCCGTGCTTTGTAGTCTCGGAGGTGGGGATGTCACAGACCAATGCCACCGCGCGCGCGGGGGCGCCGGCTGCAGTCAGGCAAGCTCGCCCGGCTGCGGATGTCGAGCTTCGGCTTGGTGACGATGCTGATCCTGGAGTTCGTCCTGGGCATCATTTACAACCTGTACGGGACGGCGCCGACTGCGCACAAGTCGATCGGGCTGTTCTCCAGTCCGGACCTCGCGCTGCACGTGATCCTGGGCATCCTGCTGTTCCTGGCCGCGGTCATGCAGGTGATCCGGGCTGTCGGCACCCGGCACCGGCTGGCCGTGTCGCTGTCGGCCGTGGGGCTGGTGGCGATTATCGGGGCCGGCTCCTCCGGGCTCGGGTTCGCTGGCAACGGCGACGCCGGTTCCTCGCTGGGCATGTCGCTGCTGTTCGCGGTGGCGCTGGCATGCTATGTCGTGCTGGTGCTGGTCCTGCCGGGGCGAAACTCCACTACGTGATGTAGTAGGTCCCCGTCGACCGGTTCGCGCGGGCATGGCATAGTGATCACATGGCTGGCTGGGACCCGGAGACGTCATGAGCGGGGTAGCACAGCTGGTGGCGTCCGGCCCGCTGATCCTGGCCCTGCCGGTCGCCGCGGCGGCCGGCGCGGTGACGTTCCTGTCGCCCTGCTGCCTGCCGCTGGTGCCGGGTTACCTGTCCTTCGTGACCGGCATGGCCGGCGCGTCGAGCGCCGCGCCCGCCCCCGCCCCCGCCCCCGCGCCCGCTGAGCCTGCCGCCCTTGCGGTTGCCGCTGCCGTAGCTTCGCCAGCTGCCGTCGCTTCGCCAGCTGCCGTCGCTTCGCCAGCTGCCGTCGCTTCCCCGGCCGGAGTCGCGGCTCCTGCCGCGGCTGCCGCGACCGCTGGATCCGCCGCATCTGCCGCGTCCGCTGCGTCCGCCGCGTCCGCTGCATCTGTTGCGCCCGCCGTACCCACTGCTCCCGCGGTCCCCGCACGGCCGCGGGCGCCGAGGGCCCGGGTGGTGGCCGGGACCGCGCTGTTCGTCCTGGGGTTCTCGGTGGTCTTCGTGGCCTACGGGGCGGCCCTGGGCGGTCTGGGCCACCTGCTGACCGGCCACGCCCGGCTGCTGACCCAGATCCTCGGCGGCCTGACCATCCTGCTTGGGCTGCTGTTCGCCGGGGTCTTCGACCGCTTCTCGTTCGCCGGCCGGATCGTGCGCCCGTCCGCGCGGCCCAAGGCGGGCCTGGCGGGCGCGCCGCTGCTCGGCGTGATGTTCGGCCTGGGCTGGACGCCGTGCATCGGGCCCACGCTCACCGCCGTGCTGGCCTTGTCCGCCTCGACCGGCACCGTGGCCCGCGGCGCCATCCTGGCCTTCGTCTACGCGCTGGGCCTCGGCGTGCCGTTCCTGCTGGTCTCGCTCGGCTTCCAGGTCGCGATGCGGGTCTTCGCCTTCGCCCGGCGCCGCGCCCGCCTGGTCACCCGCGTCGGCGGCGCCATGCTGGTCTGCGTCGGCCTGCTCGAGGTGACCGGCGCCTGGTCCACCTTCATGGCCTGGCTCCAGGTCCACTGGATCACCGGCTACCAGCCCCCGCTCTAACCCCGCTGGCCAGCCGGGCGGCCCCGCTGCGCCTCCCCCATGGCTGGCTAACCGGCCAGCACCAGGGCCACGATATCGGTACAAATGGTGCATATCGTTCGCCTCTGCAATTATCGTGTGACACTACCTCCGTCTCGCAGGGGTAGCGTCACACAATAACAAGATCACATCTTGTCCACAGGTTTATCCACAGGCAGGCCATGCGCTCAGCCGGCAATGGCAATGCTGTTCACGCTGGGACCATGGACGACGAACGCGGTATGCGCTGGCTCAGCCAGCTCCAAGGCCAATCCGGGGTTGTCTCACGGCAACAGGCACGGGACGCAGGCTGGGCCCGGGGAACCATCGACGGACGGCTCCGGAACGGGTCCTGGCAGCGTCTTCACCGAGGCGCGTATGCGACCTTTACCGGAGACCTCTCCAGGGAGGCGAGGCTGTGGGCTGTAGTGCTGAGCACGGGGCCTGGCTCAGCGCTCAGCTACCAGACTGCCGCCGAGCTACATGGCCTTATTGACAGGCCGGTCGGGCCCATACATGTAAGCGTGCCAGCGGACCGGCACCCAGCCCGCCGCAAGAAGCTCCGGGGTGTGGTCATTCACCGGTCTCGGTGCCTGGTACCGGAGTGGCAGCCGCCGTGGCGGTTGCCGCGGACGTCGGTCGAGGAGACGATTCTCGACCTGGTGGCGGCGGCCAGCACTTTTGATGACGCGTACGGCTGGATATCGCGGGGTATAGGGCGCCGGCTTACCTCGGCCAAGTCGCTGAGCAAGGCGCTGGCCGCCCGCAAAAGGATCCGCTGGCGGGCCTGGATTGCCGGGGCCCTTCAGGATGCCGGAGAAGGCACCCATTCCCCGCTGGAGCGCAACTACGTCCATGGCGTGGAGCGGGCCCACGGGCTGCCAGCGGCGCGGCGGCAGGCTAAGCGCAGGCTGGGCAGCGGCACCAGATATCTGGACAACCTCTACGAGGGGTACGACCTGTCCGTCGAGACCGACGGGCTCGCCGCCCACCCGCCCGAAGGCCGGTGGCGTGACACGCACCGGGACAATGCCAACCAAGTCCAGGGGATCAGGACCCTCAGGTACGGCTGGCCCGACGTCACCGAGAACCGCTGCCGGACCGCCGCCGAGGTGGCCGCGGTCCTGCGCCGGAACGGCTGGCAGGGCACGCTGCGCCGCTGCGGGCCTGACTGCACGGCACTGGGCTAGGCGCTGGCCACGCCGAGGACGGGGCCGCGCTGGCGGAACTACGAGCGGGCGGCGTGGCGCTTGGAGGACCGCTTGGACCGGGTCGGCACCTCGGCGGGCTGCGCCGCGGGCGCGGTCCTGGCCGCCGCCACCAAGGCCTCGAACAGGCGCAGGTCGTCGCCTTCTTCCGGGTTCCACTGCACGCCGATGCCGAACTTGTGGCCCTGCAGCTCGACCGCCTCCACCACCTGGTCCAGGGTCCAGGCCACGGTCAGCAGCCCGCTGCCGATCCGGTTGATCGCCTGGTGGTGGGCGGCGGGCACCTGGGCGCTGGCGCCGAGCACGCGGCCGAGCTTGCTGGCCGGGCTGACCTGCACGTCGTGCATGGTCATCTTCACCGGGTCCGGCTTGTGGCTCTCGTTGCCGAGCCGGTCAGGGAGGTGCTGGATGAGGGTGCCGCCGCGGGCCACGTTGAGCACGTGCAGCCCGCGGCTGATGGCCAGGAAGGGAAGGTCGGCTTCGATCGCCGCCCGGGTCATGAGCAGCTCGAACCGGTCACGCCGGTGGTCGGGCACATCAGTCTGCTCGTGGGCCGCCTCTTCGTACAGGGCCGGATCGACATCGCGGCCGCTGCCCAGCAGCAGGCCGTCGACGCGCGCGATCAAGGCGGGCACGGAACTGGCCGGGACCGGCGGCAACACGACCGGAGTTCCGCCTACGCGCTCCACGGCTCGCGTATAGCTCACCGGAGACACGACGGCCTCACGAATCCAGTCACGCCAGCGAGCGGCCTCGAGCTCGCCGGTGATGCCGATGATCGGGCGGCCCATCAATCTCCTCCTGAACAAAAAGTCCCAGTGCCCATAATGGTCCATCACGCCCACGCCAGGTCAGCCCACCGAGAAAATCACCTGCACCGGTTGATCCCGACTTGCCGGGAATCGATTGTAACGTTCTGCTCCTAATGCAACACTGAACGTGTGACAACTGCAGGTGACAGATCGGCGCACCATAACGGGGAGTTTGCGGCGTCCTACGGTACCGGTGCGGCCCCCCGAAACCCTGCTCAGGTCTCATTCTTTCTGCTCGAGCAGGTCGCTGATGCGGCAATGACGTATTTCTACGGGCAGCTGTTCCTCATGGATACAGAGATCAGGGCCATGTTCCCGGCCGCGATGGACGTGCAGCGCCGCCGCTTCTTCCGCGCCCTGGTCCGCATCGCCGAAGGACCGAACGGGCCGGACGAGGCGGCCGCCTTGGTTCCCTACCTCGAGCAACTCGGCCGCGCGCACCGGAAGTACGGAGTCCGCGAGGCGCACTATGACCTGTTCCGGCGGGCGCTGATGGCCACGCTGCAGCGGTTCGCCGCCTCGGCCTGGGACGAGGAGGCGCAGCAGGCCTGGGAGAGCATGTTCGACCAGGCCGCGCGGATCATGATCGATGCCGCCAAGCGGGACGCCGAGGAGTCCCCCGCCTGGTGGATCGCCACCGTGACGGGAACGGAGCCGCGCGGGCCCGACGTCGCCGTGCTGACCCTGGCACCCGAGCAGCCGCTGACCTACCAGGCAGGCCAGTACGTCAGCGTGCAGACGCCACACTGGCCGCGGCTGTGGCGCCGGTACTCGATCGCGAACGCGCCCCGGCCGGACGGACTGCTGCGGCTGCACGTCCGGGCCGTGGCCGGCGGGCTGGTCAGCCCGGCCCTGGTCCACCACGTCCGCCGCGGTGACCCGCTGGTGCTCGGCGCGCCCGAAGGGGTCATGACGGCGGACACGGAGTCCAACCGGGACGTGCTGTGCCTGGCGGGGGGCACCGGGCTGGCTCCCATCAAGGCCATCATCGAGGCGATTATCCACGCCCCGGCGCCGCTGCGGCGGCGGGAGATCGTGCTCTACTTCGGCGTACGGCGGCACAGGGACCTGTACGACCTGGCCGAGCTGCAGGACATGGAAGTCGCCTACCCGTGGCTGCAGGTCATCCCGGCGCTGTCGGACGAGCCGACCAGGGACTTCATGTCCGGCACGGTGCCCGAGCTGGCCGCCAGGGCCACCTGGACCGACCGGGACATCTACGTCAGCGGGCCGGACGCGATGATCATCAGGACCGTTCAGGTGCTGCGGGAACGCGGCGCCCCCGGCCGCCTGATCCGCTACGACCTGGGCGGCCCGGCCGCCTAGCGCAGGTGCTGGCCGGTCTCACACCTTGCGCCAGCCGGGCACCCAGGTCCCGTCGGTCACCGTATAGTCGCTGAACAGCGCGGGCGCCTCGACCCGCATCAGCTCGCCGATCTTCCCGAACACCAGGCGGATCTCCTCCTCCGCCCCCTGGTCGGTCCTGGCCTCGATGGTGTGCCGCAGGGTGCGGATGTTGGCCGTCCAGACCAGCCCGGTGGCCAGGCCCTCGGGGGCGAACCGGCGCATGAACGAGGTCTTGGCCTTCTTCTCGTGCATCTTGGTGGAGTCGTCGTCCAGCCCGAAGTGGCCGGCCATCCACAGCTGGAACTGCTCGAGCTCGGTCAGCAGCGCGGTGGCCCGCTTCATCAGCTCGGCGTCCGCCAGCGCCCACTCGGGGAACCAGAACGGCAGCTCGTCGAGCCGGACGAAGCGCAGCGACTCCTGCGACACCGCCGTCCCCGGCCGATGACGAACAACTTCATGGGTAAAAACACGCGATACGTTGTGCAGCACGAACGTGAAGCTGACGTGCTCGAGCACCGAGCCGTGCTGCTGCTTCAGTATGTTCTGCAGGTACTGCTCCTGGTCGTCGCGGACCTTCCTGACATTCGGGTTCAGGCCCGGCTCCCAGGATCGGTAGCACATCTTGCCGGCGAACTCGGCCAGGTCCTGCGGGTCGTTGCCGAGCTGGTCGCGGTCCAGCCGCTCCAGCCAGCGCTCGCCGCCCACCTCGCGCAGGTAGGCGGCCATCGCGTCGTAATCGACCTTCGGCCGGGCGACCAGGTAAACCTCGGGTTCCACGCTCCTCATGGCACAGCACACTACAGCCGGCTGCCGACTTTCTCCCGGGCACGACACAGGTCGAGGACGTTGCGGATGACCTGATGGCCGGCCCGGCCGGAGGCGGTCAGGATCGACTCCGGGTGAAACTGCACCGCCCACCGCCCGGCCGCCGCGTCTTCGACGGCCATCACGACTCCGTCTGGGGTAGCAGCGGTCACGGTGAACCCGCCGCGGACCTGTCCGGCCGGCGCGTACAGGCTGTGGTAGCGGCCCGCGGTGAACTCGGCGGGCAGCCCGGACAGCAGCGATCCGCCGGACACCAGCACCTGGCCGGGCTTGCCGTGGGCCGGCTCGGACAGCAGCGACAGCGTGCCGCCTGCGTGCTCCACCATGGCCTGCAGGCCCAGGCACACGCCGAAGGCCGGCAGCCCGCGCGCGTACACCTCGTCAAGCAGCGCCGCGCAGCCGAAGTCGGCCGGGCGGCCCGGCCCGGGCGACAGCACGACCAGGTCCGGCGCGTAGGAGTCGAGCAGAGCGGGAGGGAACCCGAACCGCAGCGTGGTCACCTCCGCCCCCTGCTGCCTGAAGTAGTCGCCGAGGGTGTGCACGAACGAGTCCTGGTGATCGACGAGCAGCACCCGCAGGGCCGGACCCGCCGCGGCCGGACCGGCCGCCGGGATCGCCTGGACCGCCGCGGCGGTGCCCTCGGCGATGCGGCTGGCTTCTTCAAGCGTCTCGAGCAGGGCCCGGGCCTTGATGTGGGTCTCGGCCTCCTCGGCCTCGGGGATCGAGTCGTACAGCAGCGTGGCGCCCGCCCGCACGGCCGCGATCCCGCCGGTAATGTGCGCGGTCCGCAGCGTGAGCCCGGTGTTCATCGACCCGTCGAAGCCGATCTGGCCGACCGCCCCGCCGTACCACCGGCGCGGGGCCCGCTCGTGGTCCTCGATGAACTGCATGGCCCAGGTCTTGGGCGCGCCGGTCACGGTGACGGCCCACATGTGGGTCAGGAACGCGTCCAGCGCGTCGAAGCCGGGCCGCAGCCGGCCCTCGATGTGATCCACGGTGTGGATGAGGCGGCTGTACATCTCGATCTGCCGCCGGCCGATGACCTTGACCGAGCCGGGCACGCAGACCCGCGCCTTGTCGTTGCGGTCCACGTCGGTGCACATGGTCAGCTCGGACTCCTCCTTGGCCGAGCCGAGCAGGGTGGCGATGTTGGCCGCATCCTCCAGCGTGTCCTGGCCGCGGGCGATCGTGCCCGCGATCGGGCAGGTCTCCACCCGGTCCCCGGTGACCCGCACGTACATCTCGGGCGACGCCCCGACCAGGTGCTCTCCCTCGCCCAGGTTGAACAGGAACTCGTACGGGGCCGGGTTGCGCTGCCGCAGCAGCTCGTAGAACGCGGCCGGCGACGCGCACCGCCCGTGGAAGGTGTGGCTCGGCACCACCTCGAACAGGTCACCGCGGGCAAACCGCTGCCGCGCCTCCTCGACGACCCGCGCGTAGCTGCCCGGCTCCGGCGGCGGGGGAAGATCCTTAGGCGGAACGGGCCGTGGTTCCTCCTGCGGGCCGGTGCGTGCGGTACGGCGCTCAAGACCCGCCGTGGACTCGCCGCCGACCTCGAACTCGTAGGCGTACCTGACCGCCTCCTCGCGCTTGCGGTCGAGCACGAAGATCTCGTCGGGCAGGTGCAGGACCAGATCCCGCTGGCCGACCGGCCGCTGCTGGCCCAGCCGTACCGGCTCGAACTGGAAGGCCAGGTCGTAACCGAACGCGCCGTACAGGCCCAGGTGCGGGTCCTCGCAGCGGAACGCCGCAGCGATCTCGCGCAGTGCGCTGAACACCGTCGGCCGGCGGCTGCGCTCCTCCTCGGTGTAATCACGGTCAGGCTCAGGGACCAGCACGGAGACTGTGTTTGCCTCGGGGGGGCTGTGTTCCCCCGGAGGGACGACCCCCCGGGATCCCCCCGCTCCTGGGGGGAAACCTTTCCCCCCAGACCCCCTCGGCCCCGCCGACCGGCGCAGGGCCGCGCCGATGACCGGCAGCAGCACCAGGCCGCGGCCGTTGAGCGCCCGCGCGGTGACCCGTCGGCCGGTGGCGATGACCTCCGCGCACGGGTCGATGTAGGCCATGTGCCAGCGGCTGTACCGGCCCGGGTACTCCATGCCCGAGCTCATCACGCCGCCGCGGCGCTGGTCGGCCAGCGCCGCGATCCGGCCGAGCTCAACGGGGTCGAACGGGCTGGCGGTGCGGGTCACCCGCACGCCGCCAGGCGTCATCAGTTCGGTGCGGTGGGCGTCCACGGTGGCCTCTTGTGGGATTCCGGGCCCGGGAACGGCGGCCGGGAAACAAAAAGCGGCCGCCGTTCCCGGGCGGTCGCGTGGGGATCGTAACGCGAGTTCGCGCCGCCTAGGGGCGGCGCCACCACTGAAGGTCAGCTGCAGGCGTCACGCGGATCAGCGTAGCGGATCACCGACCGTCCCGCCAGCGCCCCCGCGGCGCCGCGGCATCTCACGAGGGGCAGGCCTGATTCAGTTGCGGCATCCGCCAGGCCGTGGCCGCCGAGGCGATGAGCTGCGCCGCGGCGCGCAGCTGCCGCTGCGAGGTGGTATCGGCATTCGCGCTGCCGCTGGGCAGGAACTCCTCGATCATCTGCCGGACCGAGGCGTTGCCGAGCAGGCCGCCGTGGAAGGCGTCGATGAAGATCACGTTCTGCGGCCACGGGCACGCGGGCAGCGTGACCGCGTCGGCCAGCGGGATCACCGCCATCCAGGGCACGCTCACCTCGTGGCTGACCACGCTGAAGTAGCGGGCGCCGAATTCGCTCACCGAGTCGATCAGCTGCTGCGCGCCCGAACTGCCGTACGGTGACATGCCGCCGACCAGATTATTCAGGGTGAGTAGCGCGGAGCCGGGGACGGTGTCGCCCGCCTCGGTGATCTGGCCGGGCTCGACGATGGGACTGAGCAGGACCAGCGACCCGACCGGCACGTGCGGGTGCCGGGCCAGCATGGCGTACAGGCCGAGGGTGCCCTCGCTCTCGGCCACGATGTCCACCGGCGTGCCGACCTGCCGGTAAAGCTTCTCCACCTGGATGGCCATCCGGTCGCCGAGCATCTGGATGGGCAGGTCGCCGGCCGCCGGGCCGTAGGGAACCGGCTGGCCGCCGGCGTCCAGGCCCAGGTAGGAGAACTGGCGCACGTGCAGGCCGGGATCGGCGGCCCGCAGCGCGTCGGCGTCGCGACAGCAACTCGACCCGAAACCCTCCACCACAAGCAGCGCTCCGTGCGGCTTGGCCGTCTTCGCGGCAGCGCTCCCCGATCCGCCGGACGCGCCCGAGCCGCTGGCCTGCGTCAGGCCGGTGCCCGCAACGTCCCCGGCGACCGCCCCGGCCACCACGTCGCTGTTCCCGGTGGCGAACCGGACGGTCCCGGTGAACGAGAGCCGGGCCAGGCCCACCACGAGAGCGATCACCATCACGGCCGCCAGCGGCGCGACCGGCACCCAGCTGGTCCGGTGCCGCAGCGCCCGCCGGACCCGCTGCAGGGCGGCCCGCCAGTGCCAGGGGTGCAGCGGCCGTTCCACCGAGCGCCGCGCCACCGCCGCGGTGAGCCCGTACCAGGCCCGGGCGTCGATGACCCCGGCCAGCCCGGCCACGGCCACGATGCCCGGCGTGTCCAGGTGCGCCATCAGCGCCGAGGCCAGGGACAGGATCGCGAAGGTCGCGATGACCCAGGCCGCGGTGGCCGCCGGGGGCAGGTGCCGCCACCAGGCCTGGCCGACGCCGCCCTGGCTCAGCGCGACCGCGGTGCCGAGCAGGATGGGTACCGCGGCCAGGTACGGCCAGGAGAACGGGAGCAGCGCCACCCCGAACATCAGCGTGACTACCGGCGACATAACCAGCCCGACCACCACGGTCAGCACGGCGCAGGACAGGACCGAGGTCAGGAAGCGCGGCCGGGGCAGCCGCGGCCCCGGCAGGTCGCCCTCGCCGGGCCAGGCCAGCTGGACCAGGACCGCATCCAGGGCCGAGCGGGCCAGCACCATGAGCACCAGCACGCCGGTGAAGCCCAGCCACGACTGGTTGAAGGCGAACAGCCAGCGCAGGTCATGGTAGGCGGCCAGCGGCGGCAACGCGGTGACCTGCGGCGCGAGCGGCCGGGCGGCAGGCGCCAGGAATGAGAGCGCGACGGCTTCCGCTATCGCGCCCCCCGCGGCGAACGCAATGAGTCCCCGGTGCCGGAGGAACGCCCCGGACAAGCCGCCTCCCGTATGCCCTTGCCCCCGCTTAGGCTGGTTTCAGCCTATTACGCGCAAATGCATCACCCGCTATCGGGTGTAACCGGGAGACGCGGGCTCCTGTGCCCGCCGCGGCTTCAGAACTCGAAGCCGCCGGAGCGGCCGTTGCGATCGGCTAGGAGCCCGGCCAGAGTGGAGATGGCGATCTCCGGCGGGGTCCGGGATCCGATGTTGAGCCCGATCGGCCGGTGCACGCGGGCGACCTCCTGGGCCGGGACGCCCAGATCAGCGAGCATCTGCACATGCGGGCCGACGTGGTGCGGGTTGCCCATGACCCCGATCCAGCGGGCCTTGGTGGCCAGCGCGTCCCGCAGCACGGTGCCGAGCTCGGGCCGGTGATGATCGGTCACGACCACGTCGGTGGCGTCGTCCAGGTCGTCCGGCGGGACGGTGATCAGGGGGAACCCGAGGGCGGCGGCTCCGGCCGCGCGCGCGGGGTCAGGCTCGAGCAGCAACCCGCGGAACCCCAGGTCCGCGCCGTACCTCAGCAGGAAGCCAGCGACCGGCGAGGCGAAGACCGCGACCAGAGTGCGCTCCCCGGCCTCGCGCGATCCGGAGACGGCGGCAGGCGCCACGGCGCCGTGCGCCACCGCGCACGCGTCGCCTTCGTCGTGGTGATGCGTGTGCTCAGTCATAATCGTCAGTCTCTCTCCGTGGCTTACCAGGTGGGTAGGGTGCAGAGGTGATCTCTCGTGACGATATCCGCCGCTGCTACGAGGTGATCCGGCCGTATATCCGCCGGACGCCGGTGGTCCAGGTCGAGCTCAGCGAGCTCGACGAATCGGCTCCCGCCCTGCCTGCGGCCACGCTCAAGCTGGAGCAGCTGCAGTGCGCGGGCTCGTTCAAGGCCCGCGGCGCGTTCACGAATCTGCTGCTGCGGGAGGTACCGCCCGCCGGGGTAGTGGCGGCGTCCGGCGGCAACCACGGCGTAGCGGTGGCCTACGCCGCGCACCGGCTCGGCGTCCCGGCGAAGATCTTCGTGCCCACCGTGTCCACGCCGACCAAGATCGAGCGGATCCGCCGGCTCGGCGCCGACCTGGTGGTCACCGGCGATCGCTACGCCGACGCGCTGGCCGCCGCCCAGGAGTGGGTGCGCAGCTCCGGCGCCATGAGCGTGCACGCGTACGACCAGCGCGAGACCATCCTCGGCCAGGGTACGGTGGGCCTGGAACTGGCCGAGCAGGCCGGCGCCCTGGACACGGTGCTGGTGCCGGTCGGCGGCGGCGGGCTCATCTCCGGCGTCGCGTCCTGGTTCACCGGCGACGTCCGGGTGATCGGGGTCGAGCCGGACGGAGCGCCCACGCTCAGCTACGCCCGGGCCGAGGGGCGGCCCGTCGACGCTCCGGCGGGCAGCGTCGCGGCCGACTCCCTGGCGCCCCGGCAGGTCGGGGAGCTCGTCTTCCCGATCACCCAGGCTTACGTCGACGACGTGGTGCTCGTCGATGACGCCTCGATCCTGGCCGCTCAGCGGGCCCTGTGGCAGGCGTTCCGGATCGCCGCCGAGCCGGCCGCGTCGGTGGGGATCGCGGCCCTGCTGGCCGGGGCGTACAAGCCCGCACCTGGCGAGCAGGTCGCGGTGGTGATCAGCGGGGCCAACATGTCGCCGTCGCGGCTGGAGTAGAGCCGTGATGCGGAAGAGTAGGTAATCGTGCGGTTCGTCTTCACGCCTCCCGCCGACCACGCGGCCGGATTGCTCACCTTGCCGTGGACCGTGCCGCTCGAGGACTGGCACGACGACCGGCTGGTCGAGATCAGGCAGCGGGGCATCTCCCGGCACGTGGTGCGGTTCGTCTACGACGACGGCACCTTGTACGCCCTGAAGGAGCTGAGCGAGCGGCTGGCGCGGCGGGAGTACCGGATCCTGCGGGCCCTGGCCGACCGGAACATCCCGGGCGTCGAGGCGATCGGGATCGCGGTCGACCTGGAGGAGGCCGCTTCCGGGCAGGCCGGCTCTAGGCAGGCCGACTCCGACGCGATCCTGGTCACCAAGTTCCTGAGCTTCTCCACCACCTACCGGGCCGTCTTCTCGCATCCGCGTGGCGTCCAGCCCGTGGACGGGCTGCTGGACGCCCTGGTCGAACTGCTGGTCCGGCTGCACATGTCCGGGTTCTTCTGGGGCGACTGCTCGCTGTCCAACACGCTGTTCCGCTACGACGCGGGCACGCTGGAGGCGTACCTGGTCGACGCGGAGACCAGCGAGCAGCACGCGGCGCTGAGCGACGGGCAGCGGCGGTATGACATCGAACTGGCCACCGAACGGGTGGCCGGCGAACTGCTCGACCTGCAGGCGGGCGGGCGGCTCTCGTTCGATATCGACCCGGTCGAGATCGCCGATGAGCTGGGCACGCGCTACCGCTCGCTCTGGCAGGAGCTGACCCGGGAAGAGATCCTGCGCCCTGAGGACCAGCGGCGCCAGATCGCGGAGCGGCTGCACCGGCTCAACAAGCTCGGCTTCGACGCCGACGAGGTGGAGCTGATCCCCACCCCCGAGGGCAACAAGCTGCGGGTGCGGACCCGGGTCGCGGAGTCGGGGCACTTCGCCAGGCAGCTGTTCCTGCGGACCGGGATCGACGCCGGGGAGAACCAGGCGCGCCGGCTGCTCAACGACATCGCCGGCTTCCGCGCCTGGCTGGAGCAGAAGGAAGGGCACCCGATCTCCGAGGTGGTGGCGGCCAACCGGTGGCTGGAGGAGATCTATGACCCGGTGATCGCCGCCATCCCGGCCGGCTTGCGCGGCCGGCTGGCCCCGGCCGAGATCTTCCACGAGGTCCTCGAGCACCGCTGGTACATGTCCGAGGTGGCCGGCCGCGACGTGGGTACCACGGCTGCGACCAGGGCCTACGTCGAGCAGGTGCTGCCCGAGGCGCCTGAGCCGCTGGACGATGCCACCGGACCCATCGACGTGATCAGCGGGCCACTGGACGAGACCCTCAACGACCCGCGCGCGGTCGACGGCGAACTGATCTGACCCGGCTACCGCTGACTGGTGTAGAGATCGGCGTCCGGGTCCCCGCCGAGCTGCTCTTGCTCGGTGCCGACCTGCTCCTGGACTCCCCGCTTTGAGACCGCGCAGGGCCCACGGCTCGAGGGTCAAAGGGCAGACGATCTCCGCGCCGGCCTGGACTGCTGCCGCGTGGCAGGCGTCCACGTCATCCGCCTGAACCGGGACATCGGGGGTGACAGGGGCGGTGGCGTCGTGGGTCATGAGGCTGATCTGGGCACCCGGCCGTTCGGGATCGGCCAGGGTGAGATCCAGCCGTGGTCCATCACCGGCCGCAGTCCCGGTAGGTAGCCGTAGAAACCCTTGGCCGCCTCCGGCGACGTACTGCTGAGATCAGGGACCACTCGGCGAACACCCATATTGTGATTCTCCCAGCCCGCTTCGACGCGGCAGGGGCGGCCGGGCGGATCGTCCCGGAGGCGGACGGGCGTGTGGTCTGTTCGCTGCGGCCCTGGCCTTCCCCCGGATCACGACAGGGACGGCAGGCCGGTATGGGCGGGGGATGCGGTCGGGTGGGCGGTCAGATCCAGCCGCGGGAGCGGGCGAGCTGGATCGCTTCGTGGCGGTTGGCGGCGCCGAGCTTGGCGGCTGCGGAGGAGAGGTAGTTGCGGACTGTGCCGGGGGTCAGGGCCGCGCGTTTGGCGATTTCGTCGAGGGGGGCGCCGCCTGCCGCGAGTTCCAGGACGTCGGCTTCGCGGGGGGTGAGCGGGCTGTCGCCGGCGCTGATGGCGTCGGCGGCGAGTTCGGGGTCGACGTAGCGGCCGCCGCGGTGGACGGTGCGGACCACGTCGGCCAGGACCTGGGCCGAAACGGTCTTGGGCAGGAACCCGCGGACGCCGGCGGCGAGGGCCCGTTTGAGATGCCCGGGCCGTCCGTAGCTGGTCAGGATGAGGCTGCCGCACGCGGGCAGCTCGGTGACCAGCTTCTCGGCGACGGCGATCCCGTCCAGGCCGGGCATCTGCAGATCCAGCACAGCCACGTCCGGGCGGTGCCGGCGGGCCATCGCGAGGGCCTCGTCGCCGGAGGCGGCCTGGGCGACGACCTGCAGGTCGTCCTGGATCGCCAGCAGGGAGGCCAGCGCGGTGCGGATGAGGTTCTCGTCGTCGGCGAGGAGCACGCGGATCACGGCGCGGGCGTCTCTGCGCTGACACCGGTGCCGCGCTGGCCCGGGCCGGGCGGCGCCGCTGCGGCGCCGCAGGCGGGCAGGCGGGCCTCCAGCCGGAAGTGGCCGTTGCGGGGATACCCGGTGGTGATGCTGCCGCCCAGGCCGGCCAGCCGCTCGCCGAGCCCGGCCAGCCCGCTGCCGCCAGATCCGGCGGCCGGCGTGTGCACGCGGTCGTTGTCCATGCGCAGCGTCACCGCGCGCGGGGCGCCCGGGGCATCCCCGATGTGCAGCTCGATCGTGCAGGCGGTGGCGTCGCTGTGGCGGATGATGTTGGTGGTGCCCTCGCGGACCACCCAGCCCAGGGCGGCCTGCACGTCAGCAGGAAGGCCCGCCGCGTCGCCGATGACGCGGCAGCTCATCCCCGCAGCACGCAGGACATCCTGCGCGCCGGCCAGCTCGGTGCCCAGGTCGGCGGTGCGGTATCCGCTGACGACCGCGCGCATCTCCCGCAGCGACTCATGGGCCACCTGGCGCACCTGGAGCATCTGCCCGGCGGCGTCCTG
Organism: uncultured Actinomycetes bacterium; assembly: GCA_963767565.1. GTDB lineage: Bacteria > Actinomycetota > Actinomycetes > Streptosporangiales > Streptosporangiaceae > Palsa-504. Next base: position 878,197 of record CAVYEG010000006.1, read on the forward strand.
GTCGCCCCGCCGCGCCAGCTCCGCGGCGAGCTCGCTCTGGATGGCGATCAGGGACAGGTTCCGGCCGAGCACGTCGTGCAGGTCGCGGGCGAAGCGCAGCCGCTCCTCGGCGACCGACAGGCGGGCGTGCGCGGTCCGGGACCGGTCGAGCTCGGACATGATCCGCAGCGTCGACGCGGACGAGCGGCAGGTGAGCACGCCGACGCCGACGATGAAGGCGTAGAACAGGGCTGCCGCGATGAGGAGGTCCCCGTGGTGGCCAGTGCCGGCCCGGCCGATGCTCGCGGTCAAGCCGCTGGCCGCGGCCGCGCTCACCAGGACCAGGGCGGTCAGCGCGCGCAGGCTGAGCAGCGGCGTGAGCGCCAGCATCAGGGCGCCGCTGAAGAGCATGGCTACCAGCATGCTCACCGGCAACGCGGCCCCGGAGGGCTGGGTGAAGGCCGGGAAGGCCGCCGCTCCGGCGAGCACGCCGGCCGCGGTCAGCGCGGCGGCTGAGGCGACCAGCCACCTGCCCGGCTGCGGTCCCGCGGCCAGGTAGCGGCCCAGGCCCGCGTGCAGCAACGCGATGCAGACGCCTGCCTGCGCCACCGACAGCAGCAGGAAAACGGCCAGACCGGGTACCCGCACCTGGCGCTGCCCGGCGGCCACGTTCACCGCGAGTACCGGCACGGCGGCGAGCAGCACGTACACGCCGGCCCTGGTCCGGAACTCGAACCACCCGAGACTGCCCCGCTCGTTCCGTCGCCGCCACATCGCCGTCATCCCTCCAGGGTGTCACGCCTGCCTAGCGCCGCGGTTCCCAGCGGAACCAGCGTCGCGCCGCCCACCCGGCCGCCGCGATCCAGGCGGTGAGCACGAGCACCGGGATGACCGCCGCGCCGAAGGTCGCGGCCAGCCCGAGGGGGTGACCGCCGGCGGCGGTTCCGGTCAGGGCGAGCCGCAGCAGTTCCACCACCGGCGTCAGCGGCAGCGCCTCCGCGACCCATCGCAGCGGCTCGGGCAGCATCGCCAGCGGGAACAGCAGGCCGCTGAACACCAGCGGCAGCCACAGGGCCGGCATCGTCGTGACCTGCGCCAGCTGCACGGTGCGGGTCACCGCAGCGGTGACCGCGGCCAGCAGCACGAACACCGCAGTGCCCAGGATGAGCGCAACCGGTACGAGCGCGGCGCTGGCGGGCGGGGCCAGGCCGAGCACCGCGACGGCGGCGACCGCGGCCACCGCGATCTGCGCCCAGGCGATCGCGATGGCGGGCGCGGCGGTCCCCGCGAGGATCTCGCCGTCGGTGGCCTCGCCCGTGCGCAGCCGCTTGAGCACGAGCTCCTCGCGGCGTGCCACCATCGCCGTCACCAGGTTGTAGTACACGGCAATCAGCAGCGCGAACGCCGTCAGCCCCGTCAGGAGCATCGCGCCGAAGTCATGGGCCCCGCTGGCGCCAAGACCACCGAAGGACTTCAGCGAGCCGACCAGGGCGGCGGGCAGGATGACGGCGTTCAGCAGCGCGAGGCGATTGCGCCACAGCAGTATCCCCTCCGCCCTGGCCAGGGCCGCGACCCGGTGCGCCGACTGCCCCCGCCTGCTCACTGTCACTGTCCCGGCGCTCATGCCGCCACGTCCTTTGCGTTGTCGCCCTCTGCTGGACGGCCGGCTGAGGCAGCCACCGCGTGGAAGGCCTCCGCCAGCGAGGCCGGGCGGGCGTCCAGGGCGCCCAGCACGAGGTCCCGGGAGTTCGCCCACCCCAGCAGCGCGGTCAGCGCCGGCTGGAGGTCCGCTGTCTGCAGCAGCACGGTTCGCCCGGTGACGCTGGCCCGCGTCCCCGCTATGTCCGGAACTGGCTCGCGGGAGTCCTCGGGCAGCTCGAAGGAGATGCGGGCCGGCTGCGATGCCGCGACCTCCGCGGGGGTGCCCGTGCGCACGCTCCGGCCCTGGTGCATGATCGCCAGGCGGTCCGCCAGTTCCTCAGCCTCTTCCAGGTAATGGGTGGTCAGCACGACGGTGGTACCCGCGCCCAGCAGCTCGCGGATCAGCAGCCACGTACGGCGGCGGCTCTCCGGGTCCAGCCCGGTGGTGGGCTCATCCAGGAACAGGACCTCCGGGCGGCCCAGGATCGCCATGGCGAGATCCAGGCGGCGCCGCTCACCGCCGGAAAGGGATCTCACCGCGACCCCCGCCCGGTGCCCGAGGCTGACCAGGCCCAGCGCCTCGGCCACCGGCCGGGGCGCACTGAGTGTCCCGGCCCACATCCGGCCGGTCTGCGCCACCGTCAGATCCGGCGCGAACCCGCCCTCCTGCAGCATGATCCCCATCCGGCGCCGGACCAGGGCCCGCTCCCGGCAGGGGTCACAGCCCAGCACCCGGACAGCGCCCCGGGCAGCGGGCGCCAGTCCCTCCAGCAGCTCCATCACCGAGGTCTTCCCGGCCCCGTTAGTGCCCAGCAACGCGAACAGCTCCCCGCGGCGCACCGAGAAGGTGACCCCCCGGACCGCATCAAAACCCCGGCCGCCCGTGCCGCCGTAGCGCCGCCGCAGATCCCTGACCGTGATAACGCCGTTGTCGTCCATGCCACCCAGCCTCCCGCCGGACCAGCCCGCCCGCCGGTGCCTGCCATCACCAGTCCCGGTGACATCCGCCCAGGCCGCCCATGACAAACCTCACCGCCCGCCCCGACGCCGGACCAAGCCGCTGTCCCCGCCGGCCCCCCGCATCACGACCGCGAAAACGCCGGCGCTGCCGGCCGCGGCCAGCAGCGCCAGCACCCGCAGCTCCCGAAAGGGCGCGATCAGCGGGTACGGACGGGCAGGCGGAACCGCCGCCGGACGCAGCGACCGCGACCACCGCGACCCCCGCCCCCGCGATCGCGAGGGCTCGCCGCGGCCAGGCCGGCCGCAGGCCGGCCGATCCCGTCAACGGGATCGTGACATCCGAGACCGCCGATTCGCAGAGGCAGCTCCGCCGACGACGGCGGTGATGACCAGCACCGTGGACCACGTGGCAGCCTGGCTGGCGGACGCGAACCACCCCGCCCACGCCATCGCCCCGGTCAGGACAAGAACGAACGCCACCTCGGACAGGCGCACGCTGAGCTTGTCCCCGGTCCACCAGCGCCGCACCCAGCCAGTACCTGCACGATCATCCTGAGATCCAGCGCGTTGCGAGTTGTTCATGGCAGACTCCGTTCAGTCACGTCCCGGGATGAGCCCGGGCTCATAGGTCCAGCATCGCGGCGAACCGGGACTCCCGCCCGTGCCTGCCATCACCAGTCCCGGTGACATCCGCCCGGGCCGGCCATGACAAATCACACTGAAGGGCAACGACCTGGCCCGGCTGGCCGTGCTGCAGGCCCTGCAGACAGGCCATACCCAGACGGTCGTCCTCCCGGTCGAGCTCCCGGCCTGCTGGCGTGCCCTGCCCGACCACCTGCATCACCACGAGGACTCGTAGCTTCCGCCTCGGCCTGACCGGATGGCTAGCTGACCGGGTGGGCGCGGATGAAGTCGGCGATCACCGTACCGAGCCGTTCGCCCGCATCCTCCTGGAGGAAGTGGCCGGCGCCGGTGATCACGGGGTGCTGCAGGCCCGCCGCCCCGGGGATGGTCCGGGCCAGGATCGGCCCCATGGCCCCGGTGATGGGGTCACGGTCGCTGAATGCCACCAGGAACGGCTTATCCCAGGAGGCCAAGTGCCGCCAGGCGGACCGGTTGGCCTCGGACGCCGGGTCATCGGGGGTGGTCGGCACCAGGTTCGGCATGGCCCGCACCGCGGCCATGAACGCCGGGTCCGGAAACGGCGCCTCGTAAGCGGCCAGCACCTCGGGAGCCAGCCGGGTCTGGCAGCCGGACTGCATCAGCCGGGATACGCTCAGCGTCGGCGCGGTGCGGACCACCTCACGGAACCGCAGCCAGACGTCGGGCATAGGCTGATCGCCGGTGGGCAGGCCGGTGTTGGCCGCCACCACCCGGGCGAACCGGCCCGGGTGCTCGGCCACCAGGCGCAGCCCGATCAGGCCGCCCCAGTCCTGCCCGACCAGGGTCAGCCCGCGCAGGTCAAGCCGGTCGAAGGCGAGGGCGCGGATCCACTCGACGTGCCGCGCGTAGCTGTGGTCGGCAATGTCGGTCGGCTTGTCCGACCGGCCGAATCCGGCCAGGTCTGCCGCGATAACCCGCAGCCCGGCGCCGGCCAGGACCGGCATGACCGTGCGGTACAGGTATGACCAGCTCGGCTCGCCGTGCAGCAGCAGCACCGGTTCGCCGCCGGACGGCCCCTGTTCTACGTAGGCCAGCCGCAGTTCGCCGACGTCGGCATACCGCGGCGGGTAGCTGAAGCCGGGCAGGTCGGTGAAACGCTCCTCGGGCGTGCGCAGCACCTTCATTCCATCATGCTGTCACTATCCGCATCACCGGTCAGCCGACTGACCGCTCTGTCTCGCCCGCGGGCCGGACAGCCGCAGGCCGGCCCAGGCGAAGGGCAGGAAGCTCAGGTAGATCAGGCACAGGACCGCGCTGACCGCCGTGGCCGCCAGCCGCGACACCGCGGCCTTCATGCTTTCCCGCTGGGTGTCACGGCAGACGAAGATCGTGGCCAGCACGGCCCACAAGGCGCCGATGAGGTCATCAGCGCGTGACCGCGTGTAGATGTGGATCGCGACGCGGGCGACCAGCAAGTAGGTGACCGCGCAGGCGACGGCCAGGATGACGCTGTCCAGGACCGCCACCCGGAGCTTGATCCGCTGGCCCAGCTGCCCAGGCTGGCTAGCACGGCTACCTGTCTATCCGCTGGTGACGAGCTCGGCGTAGAGCGCGGCGGTCTGGGCCGCGATGGCCGGCCAGCCGAACTCGGCCACCGCGCGCTTGCGGCCGGCCTGGCCCATGGCCGCGGCCCGGTCGGGGTCCTGGATCAGCGTGTTCAGCGCGGCCGCCAGCGGCCCGGGCTCGCCCGGCGGTACCAGCAGGCCGGTCTCGCCGTCGGCGACCACCTCGGGGATGCCGCCGGTCCGCGAGCCCACCACCGCGGTCGCGCAGGCCATGGCCTCCAGGTTCACGATGCCCAGCGGCTCGTAGACCGACGGGATGGCGAACACGGTGGCGTGCGTCAGCAGCTGGATCACCTCGGGTTTGGGCAGCATCTCCGGGATCCAGACCACGCCCGAGCGGGTGGCGCGCAGGCCGTTCACCAGCCCGGTGACCTCGGCTTCCAGCTCCGCCGTGTCGGCCTGGCCCGCGCACAGCACCAGCTGGGCCTCGGGCACCAGGTCGGCGGCCGCGCGCAGCAGCACGGGCACGCCCTTCTGCCTGGTGATGCGGCCGACGAAGATCACGTAAGGGCGCGCCAGGTCGATGCCGTAGCGCTCGAGCACGCCGGTGCCGGGATCAGGCCGGTACTCGGCGGTGTCGATGCCGTTGCGTATCACCCGGATCCGTTCGGGCGAGATCTCGGGGTAGGCGGCCAGGATGTCGGCGCGCATGCCGTCCGAGACGGCCACCACGGCGGCGGCCGAGCCGGCCGAGACCCGCTCGCACCAGGTGGACAGGCGGTAGCCGCCGCCGAGCTGCTCCGCCTTCCACGGCCGCAGCGCCTCGAGCGAGTGCATGGTCATGACGTGCGGGATGCCGTAGAGCAGGGCCGCCAGGTGGCCGGCCAGGTTGGCGTACCAGGTGTGCGAGTGGACCAGCTGCGCCCCGTGCATTTCCGGCCCCACGCCGGCGGTCATGGACAGGTCAGCGGAGATCACCTGCAGCGCCTGGTTGGCGTCGGCCAGCCGGTCCCAGGGCTGGTGCGCGACGGCGCCGGGGCGGTCCTCGCCCTGGCAGTGCACGGTCAGGTCCACCAGCGGGGCCAGCTCGCGGGCCAGGTAGGTGACGTGCACGCCCGCGCCGCCGTACACATCGGGCGGGTACTCGCGAGTCAGCAGGGCCACCCGCAGCCTGCCGCCTGGCGAGCCGGTCACGGGATGACCTCCTGGCCCTTGCCCACCACGGTGATGCCGGCGGCCGAGACCACGAAGCCGCGGGCCCGGTCACGCTCCTTGTCCACGCCAACCTGAGCCCATTCGGGCACGACCACGTTCTTGTCGATGATCGCATCCCTGACCACGGCGTGACGGCCGATCTTGGTGTTGTGCAGCAGCACCGACCGCTCGACGGTGGCCCAGCTGTTCACCCGCACCCCGGGCGAGAGCACGGACTGGCGCACCAGGCCGCCGGAGATCACCACGCCCGGGCTGACCAGGCTGTCCAGCGCCCGCCCGACCCGGTCGCCCGCCTCGTGCACGAACTTGGCGGGCGGCAGCGACGGCACGTGGGTCAGGATCGGCCACTGGTCGTTGTACAGGTTGAAGATCGGCTCCACGGCGCACAGGTCCATGTGGGCCTCGAAGTAGGAGTCGAGCGAGCCGACGTCGCGCCAGTAACCTGCGTCCCGCGGCGTCGCACCCGGGACCTCGTTGAGCATGAAGTCGTAGGCCTGCGCGCTGCCGTTGGCCACCAGGTTGGGGATGATGTTGCCGCCGATGTCGTGCCGGCTCGAGTCGTCATCGGCGTCCTTGCGCAGCGCGTCGACCAGAGCGTCGGTGTCGAACACGTAGTTGCCCATGGACGAGTAGCTCAGGTCCGGGTTGCCCGGCATGGGCGGCGGGTCGGCGGGCTTCTCCAGGAACGCCTCGATGGTCCGGCCGTCCGCGGCCACCCGGACGATGCCGAACGCCGAGGCCTCGATCCGCGGCACCGGAATCGCCGCCACGCTCACCCCGGCCCCGTGCGCCACGTGGTGGTCGATCATCTGCTGGGGATCCATCCGGTACACGTGGTCCGCGCCGAAGACGATCACGATGTCCGGGTTCTCGTCGTTGATCAGGTTCATCGACTGGTAGATCGCGTCCGCCGAGCCGGTGTACCAGTGCGGGCCGAGCCGCTGCTGGGCCGGGACCGGCGTCACGTAGTTGCCGAGCAGGGAGCTCATCCGCCAGGTGGTGGAGATGTGGCGGTCCAGGCTGTGGCTCTTGTACTGGGTCAGCACGCAGATCTTGCGGATGCCGCCGTTGGCCATGTTGGACAGGGCGAAGTCGATCAGCCGGTACAGGCCGCCGAACGGCACGGCCGGCTTGGCCCGGTCCGCGGTCAGCGGGCTCAGACGGGTACCCGCCCCGCCCGCGAGCACGATTCCCAGTACTGACGGGTGTGGCATAACCGGCCTTTCCTATGACGACGGCTGCGTCTTAACTGCCATGCTCCCGCGCATCCGGCGCGAAGGGGAAGAGGTCACTGTCCCGCTGCCCGTGATCAGGCGGACTATCCGGCGCCGGACCGGGCGGCACCGGAGGCACGGGCGGCGCGGGCGGGGCGGCCGTGGCCTGCCAGGCCTCGCGGACCAGCACCTGCAGCGCGCCGCCTACCGGGATGGCCAGCAGCGCCGCCACGAAGCCGCCGAACAGGCCGCCGACCAGGTTGCCCAGCTCGGCGCCGACCAGCACCGCCACCAGGACGAGCAGCGGACTGATCTTGACCGTCTTGCTCATGACCACCGGGTTCAGCGCGTGGTTCTCGATCTGGGTGTAAGTCAGGAACACGACCGCGGTGACGACCCCGGCCGTGAAGCCCTGGCTGAAGAAGGCGAACAGGACGGTCGGGATGCCGGCCAGGGCCCCGCCGATCATGGGCAGGAAGTCCACCAGGGCCACCCACAGGCCCCACAGCAGCGGGAACGGCACGCCGACGATCAGCAGCGTCACGAACACCACGACCCCGGCAATGAGCGAGGTCAGCACGTTGCCCAGCATGAACCCGGTGACGCTCCGGCTGACCTCGGAGCCTATCCGGGTGACGGTGGCCGCACGCTCCGGCCGCATCTGGCCGAGAATCCCTTTCCGCATCTTGGGCGCTTCGAGCAGCAGCAGCAGGACCAGGACGAAGATCGTGAACAGCTCGATCAGCAGCGCGATGGCGCCCTTGCCGACGGTCAGGACCGGCTTGCTGAGCGACTCGGCGTAGGTCACCAGCTTGGGCGCGTTCTTCTGCACCCAGGACTGGACGTGGTACTTGGTCGCGAGGTGACCGATCCAGCCCGTGCCGTGCTGCGCGCTTGCGACGTAGTCGGGCAGCTTGGCGGCCAGGTCGGTGATCCCGTTAACCAGCGGATTGCCGAACGAGTAAGCCAGGACGGCGAAGACCACCAGGGCCACGATGGTGACGATCGTCACCGCCAGGCCCCGGCGCGGGATCCGCCGCTGCACCAGGACCACGAGCGGGTTGAGCAGCAGCGCGACGAACCCCGCCACGACGACCAGCAACAGGAGCGTCCGCAGCCGGTAGATCAGCAGCCCGGCCAGGTAGGTGCCGGCCACCACCGCGACCGTGACCAGGATGGTTCGCAGCGGGACGTGCCGCGCGTCGGCGTACCTGAACATCCGGGCCAGTCGGCCCTGCGGCGGAGTCGGTTCGGTCACCTCACCAAGCATGACAGGTCGGGCCGCCCGGCATCGGCGGGCGGGTCCGGCAGCAGCTGACGCGGGCCGCTAGGTTACTGAGGTGAACGCTGACCCCCAGGCCACTGGGCTGTGGCTCCGCTTCCTGTCCGGGCCGGACATAGATTCCCTCGCCCTGTCCAACGCCGACATCGTGGCCGCGGTGGAACAGGCGGTGCGCGCCCGCTACCTGGCCCGGCCGGACGCCCGGGTGCTCGGCCACGTCGGGTCCCGCGGGACCGCGTTCTGGAACGTGGTGCTGCTCGAGGTCGGCACGATGCTGCGGTACCGCTAGTGCGGCCCGCGGCGGAGATCACCGAGGCCAGCCGGGCCGATCCTGGCCTGATCCGGGCCGTGGCGGCCGGCCAGGACGTCCGCATCGAGCCCGCGCTGCTGGCCGCGGTGCGACGGCAGCGCGCCGCGGCGCTGCAGACGCTGGCCGGCGGGCAGCTGGTGTACGGCGTCAACACCGGCATGGGGGCACTGTCGTCGGTCCGGCTGACCGAGCCGCAGCAGCGCTCGCACCAGCGCAACCTGCTGCTGGCCCGGGCCGCGGGCGGCCCGCCGTGGCTGCACGCGGCCGAGGCCCGGGCGGTCATCGCCGCCCGGCTGATGACGTTCCTGTCCGGCGACGCCGCCGTGTCCGGTGAGCTGTGCCAGCGGCTGGCCGACTTCCTCAATCGCGGTATCGTGCCCGCGGTCCCCCGCGGCGGCGCCGGGGCCGCAGGCGAGATCATGCAGCTGGCCCACGCGTTCGGGCCGGTGGCCGGCCTCGGCCGGGTGCTCGGGCCGGCCGCGGCGACCGTCCCGGCCGGCCAGGTGCTGCGCGAGGCCGGGCTCGGCGAGTTCAGCCTCGGCCCGAAGGAGGGCATCGCGCTGATCCAGGGCGTACCCGGGACCACCGGGCTGGCCGCGCTGCGGCTGGGCGAGGCGGCCGCTCTGGCCTCGCTCATGGAGGCGTCGGCGTCGCTGGCCATCGTCGCGGTCCGGGCGCCGCGCGATCCCTACCGAGCCGCCTGCGCCCGCGGTGACGATGAGCTGGCCGGAGTGCTCAGCCGGCTCCGGGCGGCCGCCGGCGACGACCCGTCGCCGCGGTCGCTGCAGGCGCCGGTCTCGTTCCGGGTGGCAGGCCCGGTGCTGGCTCAGCTGCAGCGGGCCGCGGCGCTGCTGGAGGCGGCGGTGCGGCGCGCCCTGACCGGGGTGACCGACTCCCCCGCCTACCTGGACGGGCGGTTCACCGGCACGGCCGGGTTCGGAGGCATCGACCTGGCCGCGCACTGCGACCAGCTCACGGCCGCGTGCTGTCACGCGGCCGAGGTGGCCGCGGCCCGCCTGCACCGGCTGATGGATCCCGCGGTGACCGGGCTGCCCGCGCAGCTGGCCCGCGACCCGGGCCCGCAGGCCGGCCTGACGCCGGTGCACAAGCGGGCCGCCGGGGAGGTCCACGCCATGCGCGCGCTGGCCGCCGCCACCCCGGTCGGCCTGATCGAGACCTCAGGCGGCCAGGAAGACGTGCAGTCGTTCGCCTGGGAGGCGGCCGAGAAGCTGTCCGCAGCGCTGCGGCGCGCCCGTGCGGTGACGGCCTGCGAGCTGCTGGCCGGCTACCAGGCCGTCACGCTTTCCGGCCGCGACCCGCCGGCCGGCTGCCGGGCGGTGCTGGACTGGCTGGCGGGCCTGGTGGCGCCGATCGAGTCGGACCGGCCGTTCGGCGAGGATATCCAGCGGCTGATCGAGGCGCGCTGGCCCCCGGCCAGCGCTTAGGCCCGGCCTGAGGCCTGGCGGCCGGCGGCTGGCACCGTGGACCGTTCGGCATCATAATTTCTAGGGTCCGAACGGTCCGTGGCTCACGTGGCCGGGCCGCCCAGGATGTTGACCGGGAGCGTGCGCGGCCCGCGGACCTGCCCGCCCGCCCAGGTGACGGCGGCCGGGTCGGACAGCTCGAAGTCCGGGTAGCGGGCCAGCCACTCCTCCAGGGCCACGCGCAGTTCCATCCGGGCCAGGTTGGAGCCCAGGCAGCGGTGCCGGCCCAGGCCGAACGCGGCGTGCCGGTTCTTGGCCCGGTCGAGCTGGACCTGGCCCGGGTTCTCGAACACGGCCGGGTCCCGGTTGGCGGCCGGGAACGGCAGCAGCAGCCAGTCGCCCTCCTTGAACGGGTGCCCGTGGAAGTCGAAGTCCTTCGCGACCAGGCGGGCCATCGTGACCGGCGCGTAGGCACGCAGGAGTTCCTCCACGGCGGTGCTCATCAGCTCGGGATCTCCGGCCAGCCGGCGGCGGTCGGCGGGATGCCGGGCCAGGTGCCACAGCGAGGCGCCGATGGCCGACCAGGTGGTGTCGATCCCGGCGATCATGAGCAGGGTCATGGTGCCGCGGATGTGCTCTTCGGACAGCTTGCCGCCGGCGATCTCGGCGTCGATCAGGAACGAGGTCAGGTCATCCCTGGGGTGGGCGCGGTGGTCCGCGATCTGGGCGTCCATGTAGGCGTCGAGTTCTTCGAACATCGTCTCCCGCTCTTCGGCCGGACGGTCCACCTCCTCCAGGACCGTGCGGATGAAGCCGCGGAACAGGTGGGCGTCGGCCTGGGGGAAGCCGAGGAACCTGGCGATGACCTGCACCGGGATGTGCTGGGCGTACTCGGTGGCCGCGTCGAAGCTGGTCTTGCCCTCCGTCTCGGCCAGCAGGTCCCGGCACAGCTGCCTGGTGAACGGCTCCAGGGCGTCGACGGGCCTGGGCGTGAAGGCCGGCAGTAGCATCCGCCGGATCAGGCCGTGATAGGGCGGGTCGGAGCTGATCGGCGGGGAGACCCCGATGGGCGCGGGCAGGTCATCGGGGCCGGGCCGCCGCTCGCTGACCACGATCGAGCGGGAGGTGAAGTGCTCGGTGTCGTAGGCCACCTCGGACACCAGCTCGTGCGTGACCGGCAGCCAGGTCCCGCCGTACCGGTCGCTGTGCGCCACCGGGCAGCGCTGGCGCAGGTCCTCCCAGATCGGGTAGGGGTCGGCCGCCCAGACGGGGTCGACATGATCGAAGTCGGTGGCCCAGTTATCGACCGGCGGGTGTCGGCTCGTCACGGCTTCACCTCGGTCAGGGAGATGGCCTGCTCCGGGCAGTTGTCCACGGCCAGGCGGGCCTGGCCGGTGAGCCTGGCGGGCACCAGGCCGTCTCCCACCTCGGACGACATGCCCAGGTCGTCGAGGTCGAATAGGTCGGGAGACACGCTGTAGCAGCGGTTGTGCCCCTGGCACTTGTCCGGATCGACGTGGACGCGGAAGGTTTGCGCTGTCACGATGCCCTCCCTCGGTCGGCGGCTCGGTGCTCTCAGGCTACGATGTCCGCGGTTCCGCGCTGAAGCATCCAGCGCCGAATAAGCCGCGCCGCCGTGGGTAGCTGGCGGACGTGGCTAGAACAAGAAGCGTGGCCGGGTACGCCATTCCCGGCATCATCGTGTTCTTCATCTGGTTGGTGGTCATCATCCTGGCCATCATCCTGCTGGCGTTCATCGTGCATTGGGCCGGCGGTGGACAGCTCAACGTCAGGCTCGGACACTTCGTCCTCGACGTCGGCTTTACCTAAAGGCAGGAGCCCGCCGCCGCTGGCCGCCGAGGGTGCCCATCTCCGCGCCCAGCGGCGAATGCGGGATCAAGAAGACTCCCCGATTCCCTCCAGACAGTCTCCACCCGGTCCGTACATGGTCTCCAGACGGCCGGGAAACGCTCCTTGTGCGCTATCGAGAACGATTAGCGATATGCGGCAGGAAATGCGGGAGGCTTACCGAGGGAGGGTGCACCATGCAAGCACAGGTGCGGGAGGTGCTGAACCGTGTGCTGACCGATGACGCCTTTCTCGATCAGATGCTGACTAATCCGGAGCAGGCGCTGCGGCCGTACGACCTGACTGAGCAAGAGCGGTCCATCCTGGCCAGTCCGCATCGCGATCTGCTGGAACTGATGAGAATCGGCACGGGACGGACCGCGGTCTCTAATATCGATTTCTTGCTTGACCTTACGCTCGATCTCGACCTGGACCTTACGCTGGACCTGGATCTGGACCTTACTCTCGATCTGGATCTGGACCTTGATTTCGCCGACGTTTCAGTTCGCCAGGCGGTCCGGAATGAGCAGATCGCCGCGCTGGCCAGGACGGTTGCCGCCGCGCGGTCGCGCACCGAGCGACTCGAGCAGATTCAGCAAATGCTGCAGGTGGTGAGCGGGGCCACGGCGCTGGCCCGTGGGTCGTCGGGCCAGAACGCCGCCGAGTCCGAGTAGTGCGCCGTGAGTTCAGACGGATCCGCAGGCTCTGACGCTCCGGTGCAGCACCCGTTCGACCTCTACATCGTGGGCCTGGGCATCGTGAGCGTTCGTCAGGTCACCCGGGAAGCCGAGGCCGCGATGCGGCGATCGACCGAGATCCTGTATGCGTCGGACGCGATAGGAATTGCGGACTACCTGCACGGCCTCTGCGGGAAAGTGACCGAAGTTTACGTCTCCACCCTGCGCGAGAAACAGGAGCGCCTTTCGAAGTATAACCGGATTGCCGCGATGGTGATCGAAGCGGCTCTCGATCATCCGCCGGTTTCCTTTGCGATCGCAGGTCACCCGCTGGTCTTCGTTTACCCGACTCAGCAGATACTGGCCGTCGCCGATCAACTCGGCCTCCGGGTCAAGGTGCTGCCCGGCATATCGTCATTCGACTGCATGATCGTAGACCTGCAGCTCGACCCGGGATCTGGTGGCGTCCAGATGTTCGGACGACCGGATTGCTCTTGCAGCAGCGTCCGCTGTACCCCGATGTTCCATGTTTCCTCTGGCAGGTCGGTGCCGTGGAGACTCGCCTGTTCACCAGGGCCAAGAGCGTTCCCGGACGGTTTACGCGGCTGTAGAATCACCTGCTCAAGTACTATCCGGCGGCTCATAAAGTAAAGATCGTCTACAGCTCTTCGCACCCATTGGCGGCCAGCACGATACTGGAATTCCGCATCGATGAGATGCATCTGCATGCCGAGTAGATACACCCGGGCGCCACCCTTTACCTGCCCCCGGCCAGGTTGACCGAGGTAAAGGACCTGGAGCTGGCCAAATTGGTGGACAGCGTGGACCACCTGAAATCCATCACCCAGCCGAGCGAGCGGGAGGCCCGTCCGCTCGATCACTGATTCGAATTATTCTTGGATCGTCGCTAAATCCGTCGAATGGTGATAGCCTGCAGGCAACTGCAACTTGAGATGAGATGGACGCGATTCCCTTCAGACCAGCGCCGACCCGAAGATCGTCCAGCGCGACGCAATCCGAAATCGCCATCGGCCGCGTGGTCGCTGACATGGGCAGCGCCGACCAGCTCGCGCACGCCGATCCCGCCCTCTGGGTCGCCTGCCCCGTCTGCGAAGCACTCACCCATCAGCGATGCCTGGAGCGCAACCCGAAGCAATACGTCACCCCGCACGCCGAGCGTGCCGCGCTCGTGACCAGTGCCGCCGACCGGCTCGTCGTGTTCTCGGCGCCCGGCCCGGACAGCACCACCCTGGCCGCGATACCGGACACCGCCGACCTCGCCGCCAGCCGGCTCGTCGCGTTCTCCGCGCCCAGCCCGGCCACCGCCGATCTGGGCGCGATACCGGACACCGACCGCGCTGCCGCGTTCGGGGTCCGTTTCACTCCGCCCGCTTAACGATCGCCAGCGGCCCGTTTCCCGGGTGCTCGCTATCGCACGTCCAGGCCGGTGACGGCGCGGCCGATGATGAGGCGCTGGGTTTCCGAGGTGCCCTCGAAGATGGTGAAGATCTTGGCGTCCCGGTGCCACCGCTCCACCGGGTAGTCCCTGGTGTACCCGTTCCCGCCCAGGATCTGGATGGCCTGCTCGGTGACCCGCACCGCGGTCTCCCCCGCCACCAGCTTGGACATCGATCCCTCGGCGGCGGTGAACGGCTTGCCCTGCCTGGCCATCCAGGCCGCGCGCCAGGTCAGCAGGCGGGCCGCGTCCACCGACGCCCGCATGTCGGCCAGCATGAACGCCACGGCCTGGTTCTGCCCGATCGGGCGGCCGAACTGGATCCGGGTGCGCGCGTACTCGGCCGCGTACTCGGCGGCGGCCCGGGCGATCCCGACCGCCATCCGCCACGCCGGGCCGGGACGCCTCGAACGTCTTCATCGCGGCCTGCTCGCCGCCGCGCCCGCCCTCCCTGACCCGGGCCAGCCGCTCCTCGAGCCGGTCCCGGCCGCCGAGCAGGCACTGCCCGGGCACCCGCACGTCCGACAGCAGGACCTCGGCGGTGTGCGAGGCCCGGATGCCGTGCTTGCGGAACTTCTGCCCCATGGCCAGCCCGGCGGTCCCGGGCGGCACGATGAAGCTGGCCTGCCCGCGCACGCTCAGGGCCGGGTCGACCGAGGCCACCACCACGTGCACGCTGGCGATGCCGCCGTTGGTGGCCCAGGTCTTCGTCCCGTTCAGCACCCACTCGTCCCGGGCCGCGTCGTAGACGGCCCGCGTCCTGATCGCGGCCACGTCGCTGCCCGCGTCCGGCTCGGAGGAGCAGAACGCGCCCAGCTTCACCTCATCCGGACCGCCGAACATCTGCGGGCACCACTCCCCGATCTGCTCCGGCGTCCCGTTGGCCACCACCGACAGGGCGGCCAGTGAGCTGCCGACCAGGGCCATTCCGATGCCGGCGTCGCCCCAGAACAGTTCCTCGAAGGTGACCGGGATGCCGAGCCCGGAGGGCTCCAGGTACTGCTGGGTGTAGAAGTCCAGCGAGTACAGCCCGATCTTGGCCGCCTCCTGCAGCACCGGCCACGGGGTTTCCTCGCGCTCGTCCCATTCCGCGGCGGCGGGCCTGATCACCGAGGCCGCGAACTCGTGCAGCCAGTTCCGGGTGGTGGCCAGATCGTCCCCCAGATCCAGCGAGAATCCGTGGCTGCCCGGCCCGTCCGCCGCCGCGTCGCTCATCACGCCTCCTGCCACGAAGTTACTCGAAGGTAACGTCCCGGACACGGCGCATGTCCGCCGGCCCGGTTTTCCCGTGATTGCCTGTAAATAGTCGACTACTTTCGATATCCATCGTGTACGATCCCGGACATGACGGCAGCGGGGCAGCCAGATCCACGGGCTTACATGCGGCTTGCCGCACTCATCCGCGAGCAGATCGGCACGGGAGAACTCGCTCCGGGCGCCCGGCTCCCGTCGATCGCGGCGCTGCGCCGGGATCACCGCCACTCCCGGCAGACGGTCGGCAAGGCGATGCGGATCATCGAGGGCGAGGGCCTGATCTACCGGGTGCCGGGTCTGGGCTACTACGTCACAGGACGCGGCCGGACCCTGACATGAAGACGCTGGCATGAAGACGCTGACATGGAACGGTCGAGGGCGGGTAGGCGGATGCCACTGCGGTACAGCCGCGTGGAAGGAGTGCTTGATGGTGAGCTGGTTGCGGCGGGCGAAGCGGACGAGGGTCAAGCCGACCTGGCGGGAACAGCGGGCGGCCGAGCGGACGGCTAAGGCCGAGGACTCGCTGCGCCAGACCGAGCAGAGGATCCACCAGCTTGCCGACGAGATCCGCAGCGACCTCAAGCACCCCTAGCCGGAGCGCATCCCGGCCCCGGCCGGGTCAGTCCTGGGCGTGCCGGTCGAGGAACTCGTAGATGTCGGCGTCGTCGACGCCGGGAAAGCTCCCGGCAGGCAGCGCGGACAGGATGTGCGAGTGGGCCCGGGCCGACGGCCACGCGTTGCCCTCCCAGCGTTCGGCCAGGGCCACGGGCGGGCGGTTGCAGCACTCGCCGTCCGGGCAGGCCGACCGGGTCCTAGTGGTCGCTTCGCGGCCGCGGAACCAGCGGGAATGCTCGAACGGCACGCCGAGCGTGATGGCGAAGCCCTGGTCGGCGCGCGGGTCGACCTGGGCCACGCAGAAGTAGGTGCCCGACGGGGTGTCCGAGTACTGGTAGTAGGGGGAGAACCGGTCGACGGCCGAGAAAACCTGCCGTCCCGACCACTGGCGGCACAGCCGCTGGCCTTCGATCGCACCCGCCGGATCGGCGGGGAACAGGACCCCGTCGTTCTCGTACGCCTTATAGATGATGCCGCTGGCGTCGTTCTTCACGAAGTGGCAGGGCAGCTTCAGGTGGTGGGTGGCCAGGTTGGTGAACCGGTGCGCGGCCATCTCGTAAGACACGGAGAACAGGTCCACTAGGTCCTCGACCGCGAGGTCCCGGTCCTCCTTGGCCCGCTCGAGCAGCGGCACGGCGGCCGGCTCCGGCATGAGCACGGCGGCGGCGAAGTAGTTCGCCTCGACCCGCTGCCGCAGGAAGTCGGCGAAGTCGCGCGGCACCTGGTGGCCGAGCTGGAAGTGGCCAAGGGCCTGCAGCACGATCGCGCGCGGCGAATGCGCGCCGACCGACTCCTGCTTGACGTAGATCCGCCGGTTCCGCAGGTCGGTCAGCGACCGCACCGAGCGGGGCAGGTCCTGGACGTACCTGACCGCGAAGCCATGGTGACCGACCACCGAGACCAGCATGCCCTGGGACAAGGCGCCGCCTGAGTACCCGCCTGCCTTCAGCGCGGCGGCCGCCTCGCGCTCGATGACATCGAAGTAGTTGTGCCGCTCGCGCATGGCCTCGCGCAGCGCCGCGTTCGCGGCCCTGGCTTCTTCCGGGGTCGCGGTCGGCTTGGACTGCTGGGTCCGCAGTTCCGCGGCCACCGCGACCAGGTGCTCGAGCACGTCGGTGGGCACCCGCGCGCCGATCTTGAGCTGCGGCAGGCCGAGGCGCCGGTAGGACGGATCCAGCTGCGCATCGGCCAGCGCGATCTCGAGCTGCGCACGGCGGCTGGGCGGCTGCCGGCTCAGCAGGTCGCCAACCGGGACGGCCAGGGCCGTGGCCAGCTGCTCGATGAGCGACAGCTTCGGCTCGCGGCGGCCGTTCTCGAGCAGGGACAGCGCGGACGGGGCGCGCCCCACCCGCTCCCCCAGCTCGGTCAGGGTCAGGCCGCGGGACCGGCGCGTGTGACGCAGCCGCTGTCCGAAGGTTACAAGGTCTATACCATCGGTCTGGACCAAATTCTGCGGATCTTTCATCGTGAAGGTCACTCTATCTTGTCTATTTGTCAAAATTGAAAGAATTTCAGGGCTGTCGAGCCTACTCAGCCGCCGGATGGCGAGCCACCCTGAGGTAAACGTGCGGCCCGGACCTCCGGATCCCACCAGTTCAGGAAGGCGCGACAGTGGACACGATCAGCCAGCAGGCGGCCAAGCTAAGCCAGGAATGGGAGACCGACCCCCGCTGGAAGGACACCTCCCGGACCTACTCGGCCGAGGACGTCGTGCGCCTGCGCGGCAGCGTGCAGGAGGAGTACACGCTGGCCCGGCTGGGTGCCGAGCGGCTGCGGGCGCTGCTGGCCTCGGAAGACGCCGTCACGGCCCTCGGCGCGATCACCGGCAACCAGGCGGTGCAGCAGGTCAAGGCCGGGCTGAAGGCGATTTACCTGTCCGGCTGGCAGGTGGCGGCGGACGGGAACCTGGCCGGGCAGACCTACCCGGACCAGAGCCTGTACCCGGTCAACTCGGTGCCGCAGGTGGTGCGCCGGATCAACAACGCGCTGCTGCGGGCCGACCAGATCTCCTGGTCCGAGTCGGCCGACGGCGACGTGCACGACTCTCCCCACTGGCTGGCGCCCATCGTCGCCGACGCCGAAGCCGGGTTCGGTGGCGTACTGAACGCGTACGAGCTGATGAAGTCGATGATCGCGGCCGGCGCCGCCGGCGTGCACTGGGAGGACCAGCTCGCGTCCGAGAAGAAGTGCGGCCACCTGGGCGGGAAGGTCCTGATCCCGACGGGCCAGCACATCAAGACGCTGAATGCCGCCCGGCTGGCCGCCGACGTGTGCGGCGTGCCGACGCTGGTGGTCGCGCGGACGGACGCGCACGCCGCCACGCTGCTGACCTCTGACGTGGACGAGAGAGACCAGCAGTTCGTCACCGGGACGCGCACGGCGGAAGGGTTCTACCGGGTCCGGAACGGGATCGGGCCCTGCATCGCCCGCGGGCTGGCCTACGCGCCCTACTCCGACCTGATCTGGATGGAGACCTCCACCCCCGACCTCGACGTCGCCCGCGAGTTCGCCGAGGCGATCAAGAGCGAGTACCCGGACCAGCTGCTGGCCTACAACTGCTCGCCCTCGTTCAACTGGCGCGCGCACCTGGACGAGGCCACGATCGCCAAGTTCAGCAAGGAGCTCGCGGCCATGGGCTACCGGTTCCAGTTCATCACGCTGGCCGGCTTCCACGCGCTCAACCAGTCGATGTTCGAGCTGGCCAGCGGCTTCGCCGCCGAGGGCATGCCCGCCTACGTCCGGCTGCAGGAGGCCGAGTTCGCCGCGGAGAAGCACGGCTACACCGCCACGCGCCACCAGCGCGAGGTCGGCACAGGCTACTTCGACCTGGTCACGTCCGCCATCTCGCCCAACGCCGAGACGGTGGCGCTGGCCGGCTCGACCGAAGCCGAGCAGTTCCACGCCGCCTGAGCGCATCCGCCACCCGCGTTCGGCGTATCGGGGGGCTGGATGGGGCTGAACCCGCTCGGATCCGACTACGGGTGGATGTACGACGACGGGCCGGGCGGCGGCAACCTGGACTGCGGCGCGGCGCGATCGGCCCAGTGCTGGGGCCACCGCGACATCATCCTGGTCCCGTTCAGCAGCGCGTCCTGCGGCGGCCGGGCCGAGCTGGCCATGGGCGCCGGGCACGCGGCCAGCGCCGCCGGCTTCGGCGAGAGCGACACCGAGATACTCGCGGGCGTCTGCGGCCCGGCACCGACCGACACCGCGTTCACCTGGGCCAAGGCTGAGAAACTGCTTGGCGTCAAGTAGCGGACCGGCTCAGCTGAAGTCGGCCGTGGTGTTCTGGCCTTCGCCGCTGGGCTCCGCGGGGCCCCAGGGTGCCCGCGACCCCGGCTCGGGCCGCGGCTGAGGCCTGGTCTCGGACCAGTCGGCCAGCAGGCCGCCGCTGATGGCCTGGGTCGTCTGCAGATCGGGATAGTCAGACGCGGGCGTCTCGTACGAGGCGGGCGGGGCGGCCATTACGGCCCGGCGCATCCACCTAGACGGCACGAACAGGGGGATGATCATGACCAGGCCCGCCAGAGCCAGTATCCCGTCGAAGAGCAAGATCTCGAATCCCGCGCCGTAGGCGTGTGACTTCAGCGGGATGTACTGGACCGCGCGCCGGGAGCTGAACAGGTAGAGCCCGGTCCAGCCGAGCAGCGCGAGCCCGGGCAGCCCGGCCGCCAGCGGGGAGACCCGCGGCACGGCGATCAGCAGCCCGGCCAGCAGGCCGACGGCCAGCAGCGCGCCGAGCCCCTCGAGCAGTACATGGTCATGGAGGAGCGAACCGCCGCCGGCCGGCAAGGCGGTGCCTGTGGCACGCGCGGTGACCAGCTTGAGGTAGCCCCATGACGCGGCGAAGAAGATGGCGGCAGCCATGGCGATGGCCAGGATGACTCCGACCAGATGGCGCATGTCTCTCAACCCCTTAGTCGTTCAATGACGGAAGCTTACGGCTGACGGCTCCGCACGTCATGGCCTGCGCGAACGTGTCCTCGAGGTAATACGGAGCGTCATTTTGCCGCCGTTCAGCTATCAGGGGAACGGCCGACCTCTAAGCGGCACCTCAGGAGGCGTCCAATATGCTGGCGCCGTGCGCATCCACGCCATCTTCGGGGGAATCGGCGCGTTCGCCGTCAAATTTCGCTGGGTCGTCATCGCAGCCTGGCTCGTCGCCGTCATCGCGGTACCGCACTTCTTGCCGTCGCTGAACAGCGTCACCCAGGGCAACAACAGCGCGTTCCTGCCCGCCAGCGCGCCCAGTGAGCAGGCGGCCCAGCTCGCGGCGCCGTTCGGGGCCACCAACCTGGTCCCGGTGCAGGTGGTCGCGGCGGTGAACCAGGGCACGCTCACCTCGGCCGATACGGCCTGGCTGGCTACGCTGCAGCACGACCTGGCCTCGGTGCGCACGGTGGTCTCCGTGCGGGACCTGGGCCGGTCGCCCGACCAGCAGGCCGAGCAGTTGCAGGTGCTGTCCGACGTCAACCAGGCCAGCCAGCCGGACCAGACCACGCTGGTCGACAACCTCCGCGCGCAGATCGCGAGGGCAGCGCCTCCGGCCGGACTGCAGGTGCACCTGGCCGGCCAGATCGCGATCAACGTCGACCAGCAGGCCAAGTCGGGCAACACGGGTAATCAGGTCGAAGGCGTGTCCGTCATCTTCATCCTGATCCTGCTGCTGCTGATCTTCCGGTCGCTGCTGGCGCCGCTGATCACGCTGATACCCGCGTTCTTCGCCGTGGCCATCGCCGGGCCGCTGGTCGGACAGGCGGCGCACGCCGGCCTGAAGGTCTCTGTCATCGCCCAGCTGCTGCTGATCGTGCTGGTGCTCGGCGCGGGCACCGACTACGGGCTGTTCCTGGTGTTCCGCGTGCGCGAGAACCTGCGCGAGGGCGCGGATACCAAGGATGCGGTCCGGACGGCGGTCACGCGGGTCGGCGAGACGATCACGTTCTCCGCCCTGACGGTGATCGCCGCGCTGCTGTCGCTGCTCGTCGCCACCTTCCAGATCTACTCCGAGCTCGGCATCCCGCTGGCCATCGGGATCGGCACCATGCTGCTGGCCGGGCTCACCCTGCTGCCCGCGCTGCTGGCGGTGTTCGGCCGGGCCGCGTTCTGGCCGAGCAAGACCAAGGCGGGCACCGGCAAGGCGGGCCTGTGGGGCCGGGTCGCGACGCGGATCGTGCGCCGGCCGGCGGTACCGCTGGTCATCGGCGTGGTCGTGTTCGGCGCGCTCGCGATCGGCGTGGGCAGCTACCAGGCCGGCGGGTTCGGCGGCTCGATCAACGCGCCGGCCGGGACCGACTCCGCGGCCGGCACCGCGCTGCTGGCCAAGCACTTCCCGTCTAGCTCGGCCAACCCGACCAACCTGGTCTACAAGCTGTCCCAGCCGGTCTGGGACGACCCCGCGCCGGTGGCCGCGGCCACCAGCCAGCTCAAGGCGAGCAGCCTGTTCACCGGCGTCACCGGGCCGCTGAACCCGGCGGGCGTCCCGCTGACCGGAGCGCAGTACCAGAAACTGCACGCCGCACTGGGCAACCCCGCGGCCCTGCCGTCCGTGCCCCCGGCGAACAGCAAGATCCCGCTCAGCGCTTACGAGGTCTACCGGGCCATCGCGCAGTACGTCAGCCCGGACGGCAAGACGATCCAGTTCGAGACGGCCCTGACGGCGGGTGACCCGTCGACCACCGCGGCGGCGAACGCGGTGCCGTCGATCCGCGCCGAGGCGGCCACCGTGGCCAAGACGCTGGGCGCCACCGACTACGGGGTGGGCGGCGAGGCACCCGCGTTCTACGACATCAGCCATATCTCCGACAGCGACCTGGCGCACGTGGTCCCGGTCGCGATCATCATCATCGGCCTGCTGCTGTGCCTGGTCATGCGCTCGCTGGTCGCGCCGCTGTACCTGATCGCGTCGGTCGCGCTGTCGTTCTTCGCGGCGCTGGGCCTGTCCGTCCTGCTGTTCATCAAGCTGGGCGGGGACAGCGGCCTGACCTTCATCCTCCCGTTCCTGATGTTCATCTTCCTGCTCGCGCTGGGTGAGGACTACAACATCCTGGTCATGAGCCGGATCAGGGAGGAGGCTCAGCATTATCCGCTACCCGAGGCAGTCAGCCGGGCACTGGGCGCTACCGGAACCACGGTGACGTCGGCTGGCCTGGTGCTGGCCGGGACGTTCTCCGTGTTCGCGCTGGTCGGCGGGCGCCAGTCGGGCGGCAGCCAGATCGTCGACGTCGGCGTCGGGCTGGCCCTGGGCGTGCTGATGGATACCTTCATCGTCCGCACCGTCCTGGTGCCGTGCACGGTCTTGCTGCTCGGCCGGTGGAACTGGTGGCCGTCCAAGCTCAGCCGGCCCGACCAGCAGCACCGCGGCGAAGGCACCGAGCGGGAGGGCGAGCCCGCCGCACCCCGCAGCCTCTGATCCACATTGCTGCAGAATCGGGCGGCCGGGCGCTCGACTCAGTCGGCCTGGGCGTCGATGGCGGCGGTCAGGTCGCGCAGGGCCGGGGCGGCGTCGCGCAGCGCGGCCCGGTCCCGCTGCGGCAGGTCGGCCAGCGCGGCCTGGATGATGTCCTGGTTCACGCGGTGCCAGCGGGTGACCGCGGCAGCGCCCTGCCCGGACAGGTCCAGGCTGACAGTGCGGCGGTCACCCGTGCCGTCGGCGCCGTCACCACCACGGGTTCGCATCACGTAGCCCGCCGACTGGAGCCCGGACAGCAGGGTGGCCACCGAACTGGGCGCTAGCCGGAGCATCCGGGCCAGGTGGCTGGGCCGGATGCCGGGGTGCTCGGCCATGCAGGACAGCAGTTCCAGCTGGGCCACGGACAGTCCCAGCGCGGGGTCGGCCGCACGCGCGGCGCGCCGCATAGCGCGGCGCAGCCGGGACACGATGTCGGCCAGGTCAGGATCGATCTGTTCCTGGCCGAGCCGTTCCTGCGCTGCGTTTCCCTCAGTGCTAGGCACCTGACGGGTCCGCCTCCCTGGGCCGTCCGGCCTCGCCTCGTCCCGGCCCGCGGGCGGCCAGCGCGATCGCGGCCGCAGCGGCAGAAACGACGGCGAGCACGATGAACGCGGGCCGCGCCTGCGTCGACCCAGCGTACCCGTGGCCGACGGCGGGGTGCCCGGCCCCCAGGTTCAGGGCCAGCGCCATGAGGGAGATACCGAGCGTGGTGCCTATCCCCCTGGCCATGCTGACCAGGCCGCCGAGCAGCGAGGCGGAAGACTCAGCCGTGCTGCGCATGATGACGGTGTTGTTGGCGGGAACGAAGATGCCCAGGCCCAGGCCGGCCAGGGCGAGCTGCGGGACCAGGGTGCCGACCGTGACCGGCAGGAAGATCGAGGTGCACATGGCCAAGCTGGTGAGCAGGGCGCCGGCGAAGCCGCGCCGGCTGTCGCCCCAGGCCTTCGGCAGCACCGCGTCCCCGAACAGCGCAGCCAGGCCGAACCCGAGCGGCAGGGCCGACAGCAGCAGTCCGGTGCGGGCCTCGTCACCGAGGCCGTGCCCTAGTACTTGCGGGATCAGCACCAGCGGCCCGAACAGGGTGAGATAGCCGCAGGCGGCGCCGGCCAGCGCGCGGGCCAGCGGTGCCGAGCGCAGCAGCCACACCGGGATCAGCGGGTGCTCGGTGCGCATCTGCCGCCGGACGAACGCGGCCGCGCCGGCCAGGCCTAGCGGGGCCAGTATCGCGGCCGGCCAGGCGGGCAGGTCAAGGCCCGACGCCGCGGACAGGACGAGCAGCAGGGCGCTGGTCCACGCCACCAGCAGCAGCGTGCCCGGCCAGTCGAACTTCTCCGGCCGGTTGAACTGCCTGGTGCGTGGCAGCAGGTAGCGGCCGGCGACCACCGCGACCAGGCCGACCGGGACGTTCACCCAGTACACGGCGCGCCAGCCCGCCGTCGAGGTGAGCAAGCCGCCCAGGGTGGGGCCCAGGGCGAGCCCGAGCGACTGCGCACCGGCCTGTATCCCCAGGGCGAAGCGCATCCTGTCCTTCGGCGCGCTGGTCGTGACCAGGGACACGCTGTTCGCCTGGAGCATGGCCGCCCCCAGCGCCTGGACGAGCCGGAGCAGGATCAGCGAGTCCAGCGACGGCGACAGACCGCAGGCCGCGGAGGCCACGGTGAACACCACGAAGCCGTAGGTGTAGACGAGCTTGCGCCCGACGGCATCGCCGAGGCGCCCGGCCGGGGCCAGCAGCGCGATCAGGCCGAGCAGGTAGACCAGGGACACCCACTGGACGGCCGCGACCGGGACGGCGAAGGCGCGCTGCATCGAAGGGAACGTGATCGTGACGATGCTCGCGTCCAGCTGGCCCATGAACGCGCCGAAACAGACCACGCTGACGGCCAGCCAGGGCGCGCGGTGACTGTCCCGCACCGCCGCGGGCCTGGCCTGCTCCCGCAAGATACTTCTGTAAGCGAACATCTTAAGGCGAAGCTTAGCAAGGGTAGTTCTGTAAGCGAAACATCTCAAAGTTGGCCGGGTTGCTCAGGTAACTCCGGATGGGAGCCGGATACCTGGATTAACTCCGGACATGCCGGGCGCGGTGCTGGCCATGGCGTTCTGGACCCGACAGACTCAGGTCAGGTGGAGTGGTCTGGGGCCTTCGGGCTAGCCGCTCGGCTAGAGTACGCCGGGAAAGTGCCTGAAAAGGACGATCTCGGCGACGGCAGGACCGGCGCGCGGACGGGGTTCACGGGTCGGAGCGGAAGGGACGACGATGCAGGAACTGCGCTTCGTCGCGGTGAGCGAGGACGGCCGCTACGCCGTCCTGGCCATACCGGGGCGCAGCGCACGCTTCATGCTGCCGATAGACGAGCGACTCAGGGCGGTCGCCCTGGGCCAGACCTCCCGGCTCGCGCAGTACGAGATCGAAGTGGAGAGCCCGTTGCGACCCAAGGAGATCCAGGCACGAATCCGCGCCGGTGAAACGGTGGAGGAGATCGCGGACGCGGCCGGCATAGCGATCGAACGCGTGCGCTGGTTCGAGGGACCGGTCCTGGCTGAACGCGCCTACGTCGCGGACCAGGCCCAGGCCGCCTCGGTCCGCCGCCACGGAGACGCGACGCCCGGGCCGAGACTGAGCGAGATCGTAGCTGACCGGCTTAAGGCGTTCGGCGCGGACCCGGAAGACGCCCAGTGGGACGCGAAGAAGCGCGGCGACGGCAGCTGGCAGGTGGAACTCACCTTCATCGCCGGCGGTCGCATGCACACCGCCGAGTGGGTCTTCGACCCCCGTCGCAGGCATGTGCTGCCCGCCGACGACAACGCGGCTCGGATGTCGCTGTCGGGCGCCGAGCCGCCCCTGCCGCCGTCACCGCCTGCGGGTGAGGCGACCGTTACCCGGCTGGCGCCCCGGCTCGGCGGTGTATCCGGCCACGCGCCGTCCCGCCCCGTGGCACCTGGTCACGCGGCGGCCGAGGACAACGGCATCGAGCCAGACGCGGTCGGCTTTGCGGCCGCTAGCCCAGGCAGCGCCGCGGCGCACGGCAACGGCGGGCGGGCCAGGCATGAGCGCCCGGCAGCCGCGGTGCCGGGCATCACCGAACCGAAGCCCGCCGCCCCCGCCGCGCCGGCGCCGGCGGCGGCCGAATCCCGCACCGAAATCGGCCGCCCGCCGGCTGCGGAGCGCAACCACCGGCCGTCGCCCGTGCCGCGGCCGCCCGCGCAGGCACCGCGGGTGGCGGCCGAGGAAGCGGTGCACGACGACTACGCACCTGTCCCCGAGCCCGTGGAGACGCCGGCCGCGTCCGCGGCCGTACCGGGGGCCCAAGGGGTCCGGGAGGCTCCTGCCGAGCCCGCCGGAGAGCAGCCGGGACGGGCGGGCCGGAAAGCGGCTCGCGGCCGGCGTTCCTCGGTGCCGTCCTGGGACGAGATCATGTTCGGCAGTTCCCGCCAGCGAGACTGACCTACCGCGGGGAACTTGCCGTCGTCGGCCTCCTCAGCTGACAGCGAACTGCTGCGGCCGGACGGCGGGCGGGCCACCGTCTGCGGTTACGACGTGCTGCGCGACGCTTATCAGGTCCGGCAGGTCATCGGCCTGGCCGGCCAGTACGCCTCGGTCGACGAGGGGCTGTCCGGGACGAACAACCTCGTCATGATCGGCCGCCTGCTCGGCCTGCCGCGGGCGCAGGCCCGGCGGCATCTGGTAGGACGGGGGCTGGCACCACGGCCCGTTCGGCATCAAGATCATGATCGGGGGCCGGGACGGGTCCGCTGGCCGCGGCGGCCTCGGCGAAGTCGCACCCGGCCGCGTCGGCGAGCGGCTGACCGCGCCAGGACGCCGGCGCGGACCGCAGCACCCGGGCCGCCTCTTCCGGTCGGCCCTCGGCCAGCGCGCGGCGTCCGCGGGCTGCGAGGGTCTCGAAGGCCGTCACGTCCACCGCGTCGGGCGGAACCATCAGCCGGTACCCGGCCGGATGGGACTCGATCACCCCCTGGTGGCCGGCCCGGCGCAGTTCGGCCCGCAGCCGCGAGATCAGTGTCTGCCGAGCATTACCGGGGTGACCCGGCGGATCCTCGGGCCAGATCCGCTCGGCGAGCGAAGCGGACGGCACGACACGCCCGGCGTCCAGGGCGAGCAAAATGAGCAGCAGGCGCAGCTGACGCCCGCCGACATGAACGGCGCGGCCAGCCTCGTCCCGGGCCTGAAGCGGGCCGAGCAGCCCGATTCGCAGCGCGTCCGGCATCTGCCCTCTCCGGTTACCGGTATATGTCCCTGCCTGGAGTCTCGCACTCCGGACCATTCAACACGTCGCCTCGCCTTACGCTTCCAGTCAGGTTCTAATATCGACCACGGCGGGAGAGAGGCGAGGGTGACTTCAGGCCAGGACCGGGGCCGCCGCGGCAGGCGGCGCCGGTCGCGCTGGGCGGCAGCGGGCATGGCCCTGATGTCGGCGCTGACCTTGGCCGGCTGCGGGACGGCGGGCAACGGCGCGCCGGTGCCGCCGCGCACATTGTCGGTAGGTAGCGAAGCATTCGCCGCAAACGTCCCGCTGCCGCCGCGATATACCTGCCACGGAGCACGGGTCAATCCCCCACTTGACTGGTCCGGCGCGCCGCCGGGCACGAAGAGTTTCGCGGTCGTGGTGGACGATTCCTCGGCACCGATCACGCCGTACATTTACTGGATCGTGTTCGACATCGGCCCCGGTACGACCGACATCCAGGAGGGCACGCTGCCGACCGGGGCCCGGCAGGCGGTTAATAGCGCGCACACCGCGACCTACGACGCACCCTGCCCCGAAGGGCATCCTCATTGGTACCGTTTCACGGTTTATGCGCTGAGCAGAGTGCTAAACCTGCCCAATGGCGCTCCTTTGCTGACTGTTTGGACCGCGATCGCGGCGGCGGCAATCGGGCGCGGGCGAATTACGGTAATGGGTAACCCGTGATCAAGCCGATACATTTTGTAATCGACTGGGAATAGAACTTTTTCAATCGTGTGACACAGTCCCCACTGGTGAGCAACAATCGGGGAAGATCGAGCGGGTTCAGGGCGCTCGCGATCACGAGGGTAGGCGCGCGTCATCGGCCGCGTGTGCCTGGCTAGCGCCCCCGACGAGGCCCCGGCGTTCTGGATGGGAACCATGATTCTGATCGCGGGACTCGCCGTCGCGGGACTTGCTGGCATCGCGGCGGCCTTCTACTTCAGCGTCCGCTCCGGTAATTCCCGGTCCCGGGCCGCTGACCCGCGGCGGGCCGGTACCAACCGGCCTGGCGCAAGCAGAAGCGGCACCTCGCCCTCGGGCCCGGCGAGATCGCCCCGGTCCGCCAGAACCATGACTCCTTCCCGGTCAGCTGATTCCCGGTCAGCTGATTCCCGGTCAGGCAATTCCCGGTCAGGCGAATCCGCCAGACGGGCCCCGGACCGGACGGCGGCCGAGATGGCCATCGGCTTCGACGCGCCTGCCGGGACGCGCGAGGAACCGGGACGGCTCGTCGCGGGGCGCCGGACCCGGCATACCCCGCCGACCGGCCTGGTGGCGGCGGCGGATGTGCCGGCCGAGGAGTTCGAGGCGCCGGCTGCTCCCGAGGCCGGTACGGCCCGGTCGCGCCGCCGCGTGGGCTGGCATAAGGGCGAGGATGTCGATCGGGAACTGTGGCCGGCCGAGTCGTTCGGCGGCTTGTCCGACGAGCAGTTCTGGGACGACCTGGCGTCGGACAAGCCGCTGGCGACCACGGCGCGCGCCGCCCAGCCAGAATCCGGAAGCCGGCCGCAGCTGCCGGAGGTCGTCGTGACGGCGGACGGGCAGGCGGGTGCAGACCGGGCGCGCGGCGATGGCCGGGCCCCCGGCCGCGGGAGGCGGGCCGCGGGCGCGACTCAGGGCAGCTATTCCCCGCCGCTGCCCGGTGCCGCCGACCAGACCCTGATACAGCCGGCCCAGGCGGCGACCGGGCCGACTCCGGTAGCCACGCAGCCCTATCCGACCGCGACTCAGCCGGCGCCGAGTGCCGCCCAGCCGGTTCACGCAGCGCCCAAGCGGGCGCGCGCCGCTACTCAGCCGTCGCGTGCCGCTGCCCCGCCGGTACGCGGCGCCACACAGCCGACGCGCGCCGCCCGGCACCAGGCCGGGGCCGATGACGATCCGCTGACCAGCCCGGCTTACTCGCTGCGGCGCCAAGGCAGCGTGGACGGGCACTCCTCCCTGGCACCGGCCGAGGCCCGGCACTCGAACGGGTACCTGCCCGGCGGGCGGCCTGACCCGTTGCGGCCCGATCCGTTGCGGCCCGATCCGCTGCGGCCCGACGGAGCCTGGCCGGGCTCGGCGGCCACCACCCCGGCCCGGTCGCTGCCCGGACCGGGATCGGGCGGGACTTACGGCGGCTCCGTGGTCAGGCCCTACGCCGCGCCGCGTTACGGCGAACCGGCTCAGCCGGCGAACTCGGCCAACACGCCGCCCTACGGCGACGCGTACGGATACGGGAACCAGCCTGGTGACGACCCGAGGCGCCTGGACGGCCAGCGGGGTAACGGTCGGCCCGCAGGCAACGGGACCTGGAATGCCCGCCCCGCCTACCCGCCGGTCAACGGCTACGGCGGGCCTTACGACCCCCGGGGCAACGACCGCCGCTTAAGCATGCGCTGACCTCGCGCACACTGGGGGCATGCCCGAGGGAGACGTGGTCTGGTACACCGCCCGGCGCCTGCACGCGGCCCTGGCGGGCCGGACGCTGACCCGCAGTGACTTCCGCGTCCCGCGGCTGGCCACCGCCGACCTGACCGGCGACGTGGTGACCGAGACCGTCTCCCGTGGCAAGCACCTGCTCACCAGGACCCGCGGCGGCCTGACGGTGCACACCCACCTGCGCATGGACGGCTCCTGGCGGGTCCGGCCCGCGGCCGAGCCGGTCCGGGACAGTTACCGGATCAGGCTGCTGCTGGCCAACGACGCCTGGCAGGCGGTCGGGTATCAGCTCGGCGTGGTGGAGCTGATCCGCACCAGCGAAGAGGCGCAGGTCACCGGGCACCTGGGTCCGGACCTGCTCGGAGCAGACTGGGACTGCGCCGAAGCAGTGCGGCGGCTGGCCGCCGCACCTGACCGCCCCATCGGCGAGGCCCTGCTCGACCAGGCCAACCTGGCCGGCGTAGGCAACTTGTACAAGGCCGAGGTGCTGTTCCTGCGCGGCATCAGCCCGTGGCAGCCGGTCGGCGGCGTGGCCGACCTGAGCGCTGTGGCGGAGCTGGCCCGGCGGCTGCTCGAGGCCAACAAAGAACGGATCGGCCAGGTCACCACCGGCAACTCGCGCCGCGGCCAGGAAACCTGGGTCTACGGCAGGCGCGGCCGTCCGTGCCGGCGCTGCGGGACGCCCGTCCGCTGCGCAGACCAGCAGGAGCGGGTCACGTTCTGGTGCCCGTCCTGCCAGCCCGAACACCAGTAGTCAGACTGCACCACTCCAGCATCAGCGTCACCGGCTGACCGGCAGAGCCACGCCCCACGACCACCCGTCCTGACAGATCGTAACTTTGCCGGCACATTGCACGTTTTTTACTGGTTAGCGGATATTTGTCCGGCGCTGCGCGACGTATTTTCACAGAGACGGCCCGTAGCCGAAAATCAGGTGATCGAGGCGCAAGGAGCACGGTGTCAGCACGTCGGATCCTTTCAGCCCCGCGGGTTCTCCTCGTAATTCCTGGTCTCCTAGCAGGTTTCCTGATCCCAGCCCTCATCCCTGCACCCAAGCCGGTTCCGGCCATGGATGTGGGCATGGTCACCAGGGATTTCGCCAAGGAAGCGGTGACTCTCCACCGCGGCCAGCGGCTCACCCTGGTGAACAACTCCAATGCGGTGCACGTGATCGGTCCTGGCCGTGACACCCATATCGTCAGTCCCGAACACGGCGTGCCGATGACCGGGTTTCATCTCATGCAGACCAACGCTGTCTACACGACAGGGCCCTGGATGACGCTCGGCACGTTCTACCTGACATGTTCGGTTCACCCTGGAATGGACCTCAAGATCGTGGTCGTCCCTTGACCACGGCATCCCATCCGAATCGGCCCGAGCATTCAGGGAGGAGGTTGCCATGAAGTCGATGAAGCGCAGCGTCAAGCACGCCCGTTACGTGCTGGGGTCGCTGAGCGCGGTACTGTTCGCCGCGACCAGCTCAGCCACCTTCTAACGGGCCCGAGCCGGCGGGGATGCGAGCCCCGCCGGCGTGGAACGGCGGGCCGGCGCCGATCTGGTAGCTCCTCGGTATCTATTGATATCGCAACTGGACGACGCCGGCCCGCGAACCCAGCAGGAACGGATTCGCGATGCTTGAGACTGGCGTTCGGCAGTTCCGGTTGGCGATGGGCATGGTGTGGGGACGGCGGCTCAGCCCGCGCAACGTGGGCCGCCTGGTCGATGACGCGCTCGACACGATCGCGGAGTTCGGCCAGCCCGGCCCGGAGGCACTGGAGGTCCTGGGCGGGCCGCTCGCCGATCCGCAGGAAAAGCTCGAGTGGGCTAATCACGGCTTGCGCCGCACCGCCCGCAGGCTGACCGTCACGTCGCCGTTTTACGCGCGGCGGTTCGAGGCCGCGCGGGCCGATCCGGAAGCGCTGGACCTGGCGGGCATGCGAGCGATCCCCGTTACCACCAAGCACGAGCTGATCGAGCACGCCGCCGATTTCCGCTGCGCCGACGTGCCCGGCTACCTGGCCACCCGCACCACGGGCACGACCGGCCGTCCCGCGGAAGTGTGGCTGTCCCGGTATGAGATGGACCTGTGGCCGGCGCTGGGCGCGCTCGGCTCGGTCTTGCGCGGTGACCTGAGACCAGGCGACATCATGCAGGTCAACGTGAGCTCCCGGGCCATCGCGGCCAACCACCTGGCCGCCGCCTCGTGCCGTCTGGCCCGCGCCATGTGCCGGCTGCTGGGCATCCTGCCGCCAGACGAAAGCCTGGAGAGCCTCACCCAGGGCGGCACCACGCTGCTGCTGACCTGCCCGAGCTACCTCGCCGAACTCGTCAGCGTCGCCCGGCGGCGCGGCCTGGGGCCAGGTGACTTCCGGCTGCGCCGGGTCACCGTCGGCGGCGAGGTGCTGTCCCCCAGCCTGGCCCGGGCGGCCTGCCAGACCTTCGGCGTGGCCGAGATCGAGGACACCTACAGCATGACCGAGGTCATCCCGGTCACCGGCCGCACGTGCAGCCAGCGGCACGTGCACCACGACGTCAACAACGGCCTGACCGAGCTGCTCGACCTGCGGACCGGCGGGCCCGCCGGGCCTGGCGCGCTGGGCACTATCGTGATCACGCCGTACTTCCCGCACCGTGACTGCATGCCGGTCTTCCGGTTCGACACCCGCGACGTGGCCCGCTGCCTGCCCGCTGAGGGCCTGGACTGCGAGCTGGCCGGCATCCCGGCCACCAGCCAGGTCCTGGGCAAGGCCGATCACCTGCTGCGGCTCAGCCCGGACGAGGTCGTCACGCCCCGGCAGCTGATCGAGGCCATCGAGGCGCTGCCCAGCGCCCCCTGGCCGGCTCGCTACCGCGTCGAGCTGATCGACGGCCGGATCCGGCTCACCCTGCCCGCCGCCGCCATCGCCGGCTACGGCGAGGCGGCCGCCCGCCGCCACTTCGCCGACGCTGGCCTGGACGCGGACCTGGCCATCGTCGGCGACGACCAGGCCACCGCGCTGCGCCAGACCCGGAGCGACATGCGCGAGACCACCTTCGCCAGCCAGCACCCACTCGTGGGAGCGTGACATGCCGGTTACCACGGAGCCGATCTCCCTGTTCCAGCAGACCTTCACCGAGTTCGGCGTGATCCTGGTCGGGGTGTCGCTGGTGACCGGCGGCGCCCTGCTGTACTTCCGGAAGGTGCGGCTGGAACGGCCGCCGGTCGGCACGTTCAACGGCCGCGACATCGTGATCCTGCTCGTGTTCATCTCGGCCCTGCCGTTCCTGTACGGGTACCTGCCGTACTGGCTGATCACCTGCCTGCTGATCGTTACCTTCGCGTCGGCGCTGTCCATCGGCTTCACCCCGGTGCTCGGCCGCGGCCGGACCTGGCTGGCCATAGGACTGCTGATCGGGCTGAACTACTGGACCAGCCATCACCTGATGGGCAGTACGGCCGGCTGGCAGCTGTGGTGGGCGGAGCTGACCGTCCTGGTCGGCCTGGGCGCGATCTCGGTGTCCAACCTGTACGTGCAGGGCGGCATGAAGCTGTACTACGTGGCGTGGCTCGCGCTGGGCCTGGCGGTCTACGACATCCTGTTCGCGACCGTGCTCCCGCTGACCGACCAGCTCGTGGCCGGGTACCTCGCGCATCCGCTGGACCCGCTGCTCGGCATGCGGTTCGGCATCGACAACTACGGCGTCGGCCTGGGCGACCTGCTGGTCTACTGCCTGTTCCTGGTCGCCGCCTACAAGGCCTACGGCGCCAAGGCGGCCCGGATCGCGTTCGGCCTGATCCTGCTCATGGGCGCCTTCGTCACGGCGTTCATCCCGTTCCTGCTCAACTTCCTGGATACCGAGCTTGACCTGCTCGTGCCGTCGCAGGCGCTGTTCGGCCCCGCGGCCTTCCTGTGCATGCTGTGGATGCGGCGCCGGTACGGCCCGGAGCGGACCATGGCGGAATACCTGGCCGACGCTGAGGCCGGGTCGGGGCCTGCCGTGCCCGCGCGGCTGGCCCCGGCGGCCGAACCCGCCTCCGAGCCCGCGTCGGTCTGAGCCATGCCCGGCATGGGATCGGACCGGCCGGATCCCGCCGTGGTCGCGGCGTTCAGGGCCGCGCTGCTGCACCAGGGGCTGATCGCGCTGCTGATCCTGGCCGCGCTCGCCGCCGCCTGGGCTGTCCTGCGGGCCCGGCGCCGCACTGCAGCGCCGACGGCGCATGAATCGCCGGGCCGGCGGATCCTCGCGGACGCCGTTCTGGCCGCCGCCGAGCCCGCGGGGCGGCGGCTGCTGCGGATCGGATTCGGCCTGCTATGGCTGTTCGACGGCATCCTGCAGGCTCAGCCGGCCATGCCGACCGGCCTGCCGTCCCAGGTGGTAGAGCCGACCGCGGGGATCTCGGCGCCGTGGGTGCAGCACCTGGTGCACCTGGGCCAGAACGCCTGGATCGACCACCCGGTCCCGGCGGCCAGCGCGGCGGTGTGGATCCAGATCGGGCTCGGCATCTGGCTGCTGGCCGCGCCGCGCGGCGTCCTGTCCCGCCTGGCCGGGCTGGCCAGCGTGGGCTGGGGCCTGGCGGTGTGGGTGTTCGGGGAGTCGTTCGGCGGGATCTTCGCGCCTGGCCTGACCTGGCTGACCGGAGCACCGGGCTCAGTACTCGTCTACGTGGTCGCCGGGGTCCTGATCGCGCTGCCCGGGCGCGCCTGGGCCTCACCGCGGCTGGGCCAGCTGACCCTGGCCGGGCTCGGGCTGTTCCTGGCCCTGATGGCAGGCCTGCAGGCCCAGCCCAGCCTCGGGTACTGGCAGGGCAGCAGCTACGGCCAGCCCGGACCGCTGGCCGCGATGGTCAAGTCGATGGCCGAGACCCCGCAGCCCGGCTTCCTGTCCGGCTGGATCGCCGCGTTCGGGGCCTTTGACCAGGCCCACGGATTCGCGGTCAACCTGTTCGCGGTGGCGGCCCTGGCGGCAGTCGGCGCCGCGTTCCTCAGCGCCCGCCGGTGGCTGATCTACCCCGGGCTGATCGCCTTCACCGTGCTGTGCCTGGCCGACTGGGTGCTGATCCAGGACCTGGGCTTCCTCGGCGGGGTGGGCACCGATCCGAACAGCATGATCCCGTTCATCGTGCTGGCCGCGGCCGGGTACCTGGCGCTGACGCGGCCGGCCGCTCCGGCCCCGCAGGCCGCTGACCCGGCGGCGGTAGCGGTGGCGTCGGGAAGGCCCTCACCGGGCGGCCCGGGCGAAGCGGGTCAGCACGGCGGCGCCCGTCTGCTCGGCTGACAGCGACTCCAGGTAGGTAGGCGGGCCGCCGACCGGGAACAGACGCTCGCCGGTGCCGAGGACAGTAGGGAAGATCAGCAGCCGGTACTCGTCGATCAGGTCCCCGGCCATCAGCGTGTGCACCACGCTCAGGCTGCCGGTGATGATCACGTCACGCGGCTCGCGCTTGACCGTCTCGACCAGGTCGCCGTCGATGACCTGGGAGTTCGCGAACGCTGACGTGTCGGTCAGCGTGCGGGAGGCGACCAGCTTCGGCACGGCGTTCATCCGCGCCGCGAACGGGCTGTCCCGTCCCGGCCACAGCCGGGAGAACAGCTGCCAGGTGCTGCGGCCCAGCAGCATGACGCCGTTGTCCAGCACGCTGCCGAGCTGGAACTTGTCCCCGGCGACCAGCTCAGGGCCGTGCCGGAACGCCCAGCCGCCGGCCGGCGTGCCGTCGGACCCGTCCGGGTCGGACACGATCCCGTCCAGGGTGATGAACTCGATGACGATGACGCTCATGATGCGTCTCCCTTCCGTCGGTTGCTCACCCGTACATACCGGCGGCACCGGCCCGGCTCATCGCGCCCGGCCAGAATTAATCTGCTCGGGCAGGCCGAACGCCCCGAGCACGCGCGGATCCGCGAACACCACGTTGGCGGCCACCCGGCCGCGGGTAACCGTGAAGACCTGGAGCGTGTGCAGCCGGTGCCCGCCGCCCGGCTCCGGCGCGTAGGCGGCGAAGGCAGGCTGCCCGCTGGCGGTCAGGCGCCTGGCGGCCCAGCCGGGCCTGCGCATCCCGAAGACGCGCTCCATGAACAGGCCGTAGTCGCGGCGGCCCCGGTACCACAGCGGCACCGGCGGCATCTGCAGTACCGCCTCCTCCGCCAGCAGCCGCACCAGCGCGGGTACGTCGGCGGCCTCGAAGGCCCGCAGGTACCGGTCGACCACCGCGCGGACCCCGGGATCGTCCGGTTCGGTCACCTCGCCGGCATCGCCTGCTTCGGCGAGGGCGGCCCGGGCCCGCTGCAGGGCGCTGTTGACCGCGGCGGCGGTCGTCCCGAGCTGCGCAGCGACCTCGGCCGCGCTGAAGTCAAGGACCTCGCGGAGCACGAGAACGGCCCGCTGCCGGGGCGGCAGCACCTGCATCGCCGCCACCAGCGCGAGCCGCATGTCGGCCCGCACGCCCACGTCGAACCTGGCGTCGGGAAACGGCTGCAGCCAGGGAATGTCGAGGGCCGGCGTAAGCGGCGCCCGCGGATCGTCGCTGGGTGCGCCCAGCCCGGACGGCAACGGCCGCCGGGCCCGGCCTGCCAGCGCGGAAAGGCACGTATTGGTCGCGATCCGGTACAGCCAGGTCCGTTCCGACGCGCGCGTGCCGTCGTAGCGGTCGCGTGCCTTCCAGGCCCGCAGCATCGTCTCCTGGACCAGGTCCTCTGCGTCATCGAACGAGCCGAGCATCCGGTAGCAGTACGCCACCAGCTCACCGCGGTACGGCTCCAGGTCCACGGCCCCATCATGGCCCATGCAGCCGACCAGGCTAATCCATTGACGCCTAATCCTTAGGTATCTTAGGATCAGGCACCGAACAACTACGGAGGCAGTGATGAACCAGCAGGCATTGCACCAGATCGCCGGCCAGCCTGGGACCGCCGGGGCGCCCGGTACCGCGGACCAGCCCATGCGGGGGCGGGTGGCCCTGGTGGCCGGGGCCAGCAAGGGGATCGGCGCGGTCACCGCCGAGGCGTTCACCGCCGCCGGGGCCGCCGTGGTGCTGGGGGCCCGCGACACCGCCGCCCTGGAAGCGGTGGCGAGCGGCATCCGGTCACGCGGCGGGCAGGCCCTCGCCGTCGGCCTCGACGTCACCGATGCCGGGTCGGCGCGCCATATCGTCGAGGCGGCCCTGGACAGCTTCGGCCGGCTCGACGCGGCGTTCAACAACGCCACCGCGGGCCCGCTGCCGGCGCCGCTGGCGGACATCGATCCCGGCGAGTTCGACCTGGGCATCGCCACCAACATCCGTGGCACCTTCCTGGGCCTGAAGTTCCAGATCCCGGCCATGCTGAGCAGCGGCGGAGGCGCGATCGTGAACATGGCCTCCGTGGCCGGCCTGAACGGCACGGCCAACCTCGGCGCTTACGTGGCCGGCAAGGCCGGGATCATCGGGCTGACCAAGGTGGCCGCGCTCGACTACGCTGACCAGGGAATACGGGTGAACGTGGTGGCGCCGGGCCCGATCCTGACCTACCACCTGGAGGCCGCGGGACCGCAGGCCCAGCGCGGTGCGGCGCAGTCCACGCCGATGCGACGCGTGGGCAGCCCGGCCGAGGTGGCACAGGCCGTGCTCTGGCTGTGCTCTGATCAGTCCTCGTTCATCACCGGAACCGTGATGCCCGTCGACGGCGGGCAGGCCGCGGGCAACAAGCCGCCGCACATGTACCGCCAGGGCCAGCCGATGCAAGATCTTTCTGGGCCGAACGATCCAGGGCGCATCCAGCCGGCGAAGGGCTAAGCGTGCTCGTGGGCCAGGTCGACGATGCAGAACCGGTTGCCCTCGGTGTCGGCCAGCACGACGAAGTCGGGGTCGAAAGGGTAGCTGTCCCAGTCGACCCGGCTGGCCCCGAGCGAGACCAGGCGCTCGGCTTCCGCTTCCTGCTCGGCCACGCCGGTAACGTGCAGGTCGAGATGCAGCCGCGGGTGATCCTCGGGCGGCTGCTGGCTTGCCTGCAGCGCGATCGCGGTGCCGACGCCGTCCGGCGGGACCAGGATCCGGGCCCATCCGGCGAAGCCGTCATCGCGTACTCGGTAACCGAGCGCCGCGCACCAGAACTCCTCGGCCCGCCGGCGATCAGTAACGCCCAGCACCACCACGCCGAACGTGAGCATGAACGCTCCCCTTTCAGAATCCCGCCGGCCAGTCCTCGGTCCCGAGGCTAGCGCGCACGCCCGGGGCGCCGACTGGTCATGGGACCGGATCTCAGCCGCGCTGAGCGGTTCTCCGAACGGCGAGACGCTCCGCCGCAACTTCGGCAACGACAGCTCCCACGGCTGACCGAGTCGTGGGGCGGAGACCTCGTCTTCTTCCACGTAGATCCGGACCCGAACAGTCACGTCTATCACGTGGCCATTTACGAGGGCGGCAATCGCATCGTCTCGGCGATCGACGAGGCCGCAGGTACCGGCCAGCAGACCATCTGGTCCCCCGATGTGACATTCGGCACAATCACTCATTGGGCAACCCTGGCGGTGTTAATTTCGGCCGGCGGTAGCGTGCCCGGCCGCCGACCCTAGTCCCGCGCCCGAAGACGTTCGCCCGGCCTGATCCGGCCCCGCCGGCGCTCTCGCCGGCCCGGCCGGTGCCCTCGCCGGACCGGCTTGATGCGCATCTAAGTCGGATACAGCCGGGCTCAGATGCACATTGATCCGGTTGCTCGGCTGGCTCCTCAGCTGGAATCCTGGGGCGAACGTTGTCTGCTGGGGCGAACGTTGTCTGCTGGGGCACTAGGTCCGCCGGCAACGGAGCTTCGATCGCTCGCCGGCCTGGCCACCCCCCGCCAGGCCGACGGCCCCGTTCAGCCCTACAGGGCGCGGGCGAGATCGGCGGAAACGCTCTCCAGCCAGCGCAGTTCCTGCGCCTTGTACTCCAAGGTGGCCGCCGCGTCGGCCGGGCCGATCGGGTAGTCCTTGACCATCCCGGCGGAGATCAGCGTGCTGCGCTGCAGCGCGGGCAGGATGGACTTCCGGTCCGCGAGCCCGTAGGCATCCAGGAACATGCGCAGCCGGGCCGGCAGGTCCGGGACGGGATCGAAGCCGGACTCGATCAGCTGACCAGCCGGGGCGAGCGGGACAAACGCCCACGCCGCGCTGGCCAGGTCGGTAAGCGGATCGATCGGCTGCGCGGCGTCCCAGTCGATGAACGCAACCGGCAGCGCCTCCCGGTACACGGTGTTCCACGGGCCGAGGTCGCCGTGGGAAACGATCTCCCCGTCGCGTGGCGGATGCGGATGGAACCGGTAGCCGGTGCTGGACGGCCTGAACCCCGCGGCGGCCAGGTGCAAGCGGCGCACCAGCCGGGCCGCGCCGCACAGGGCGAGATCGGTCCGCGCATAAGACGGCAGCCTGCTGCCGTGTCCCGGTTCCCAGCCGGGGTCGACCGGCACGTCACCGCCGAGGTAGCTGAGCACCTCATAGCCGTCCTCGACGCCAAGCACCCGGGGCGAGCCCTCGAAGCCGGCCGATTCCAGGTACCGCAGGTACTCGTGTACCGCTGGCGACCAGGGACCCATCGGCCGCAGCAGCCGATCTCCCCGCCGCAGGACACCGCTGGTCATCCGGCCGCCGACCAGCCGCTGGTCCCCCGGCTCCTCGTCAGGCACGGCGCCCAGGATACGGGCTTGGCTGCCTAGGGCCGTGCCGAGCTAGCGGGTCAGGTCGCGCCCGCCCTTTTGCAGACGCGCGGCGGCGGTCAACGTCACCAGCTGTTCGGCCTGAGGCCTGTCGTCTCCCACCGGCGCCACGGCGAAGATGAAGCCGCCCTGCCCGAGGCGTACCTGCTTGACCAGCACCTCGGCGCTGGCTCCGGGCAGCACGACCACGTCACCAGCATTGACATCGCTAGCGAAGATCTCATCTTCCACAGTTGGTGACAATACCGTTTAGCAAGCTCGACATCGTCCAGGAATGAAACGTGACATGTACGAAACGTGTACAACTGGCAACGAGTCGTCTCGGATGCCGGCGGCTGCTGGGGGCCTGGAAGGCCGATGACGGCGAACAAGAACTTCAAGCGCCGGGTACGTGCTCGCGCTCTCAAGACCGGCGAGTCCTAGACCGCTGCGCTCCGGCACTTCCAGAAGATCCCTTCGGGAAACTCTATGCCGAACCCAGATCCCATCCGGATTGCTGCTGCCCAGCTCGGCACGCCGCGCGACCCGGGCGCCGCGGCGGCCCTGCACCGTGCTGGCCGCGATATCAGGCAGCTGATGTCAGAGGCCCACGAGCAGGGTGCGCACCTGATCCACTTCTGCGCTCCAGGCCCAAGGCCACGCCAGCAGCAACAGCTACTGGATCAGCTACGCCACCTGCACCGCAGACGCTCACGCCGCCCCGTCCGGCCTCATCGGCCCGGCCGGAACCTGGGCGGCCCGCGACTCCTTCTGAGCGAGCGTACGGCTATCGTGGCATGGTTGATGACACAGGACGTCAGGGCCTGGCGACGCGGTAGCGCAGGTGAGTCACGGCCCCCGCGACGGGTTTTCCTTCCGGGATCAGCTCGGCCCGTTCCTGGCAAACAGCGGCGTGCCCTCCCCCAGCAGCAGCGGAACGAGGTGAATGCGTTGTCACCGAGCAGGTTCTCCCTGGTGCGGTGGGTGACCACGAAGCTCGGGACGCCAGGCCACGGCGTGCCGCCCCACGGGCCCACGCCGAGGTCGAAGGTACGCCGTCCGATGAGCGGACCACCAAGTGCTGACGTTCACAGATCATGACGGCCGTCCCCCGAATTGCCAGCTGCGTACCTCGATGTCGGCGTACCGGTCTGAGGTCAGGATGGCGCGTGCCTGGACCGGATCCGGCGCCCGGAGCAGCACTGCTGTGCCCAGCCAGGTGACGCCGTCGTCGGACAGCAGCGGCCCGTAGGCGATCAGCTTGTCCTGGCCGGGCGGCACGGCGAGGTCGGCGGCCCGCCCCGTGCCGAGTCCGAGCACCAGGTACCGGTTACCTCCGGCGCGGCCGCCGGGGAAGTCCCACATGGTGCGCCCCAGCAGGTTGCGCCACCGGCGCAGCAGCACGTCGCGGTATACGCCAGCCTGGTAGCCGGGCTCATCGAAGGCGAACGCGCGAGCGGCGGCGGGATCGGGCAGGCCGAGGATGTGCACGCTGCCGGTGGGCGTGTCGCCGTCGAGGGTCGGGCCGCGGGCGATCATCTGCTCCTGGTACTGGTCCATGTAGGACCAGTGCTTTTCCAGCAGATCGTCGCGCAGCGTCACGGAGGCAGGCCGGTCGCGGTGGTAGCAGAAGAACTCCATGCCCGCAGTCTTGACCATCACGCCGGTGGGCACCTACCGGGTGCCACAGCAGTTCCTCAGCCGAGCTTGAGCGGCACGTCCGCGAAAGGGTCAAGCGCGTAGGCCAGGGAAACCCGGTGGTAGCCGTCCGCGATATCCCCCTCCGCGATGAGCACCGGAGACAGCTTCTCCCCGGCCAGCACCTTCTGCAGGTCCCGCAGCACGCCCGGGTCCGACAGCGGCAGCGGGACACGCTGGGTAGCCCGCAAGATATCGTTGGCCCGGCGCTGGATAACCGGCAGCTTCCGCAGCTTCTGCGACACCTCCTGAGCCCGCCTCTCCCCGAACCGGATACTGAGGTAACTGGAGGCCGCGGCATAATCGTGGCTGGCCACGTCCTTCCGCCACCGCAAATACTGGACGACTCCGCCGGCAGCAGTCATTCGTCCTCGCCCCTCCTCCCATCCCGGGCCGCCAGGCTCCTGCGCCTACAGTGCACGCATGGACCTGCTGACAGGTCCCCTGCTCGTCCTATTCCCAGGCGCGGAGCAGGTCGAACAGGCGTCGGTCGCCATCGAGTTGCAGCGAGTCGATCGGGATACGGTCGTACATGGCGAGGACCAGCTCAGCGGCCGTGCCCCGGGCAGAGGCGAAGGCCACGTCGGGGGCCTCGCCGGGCGGAGCGGCAGGCGTTGTGCCGGGGCCGGCGCTGACGGTGGCGGCCCACGTGCGGTGCACCGCACCCAGGTGCTGCACCAGATCCAGCAGCGTCCGCCCAGGGCAGGTCGGCACCTTCAGCCCGAGGCCAGGCGCGGACACGACCGCAGCGCGGAAGACCTCCGACCGCTCATCGATCAGCTGCAGCAGGACGGGAACTCCAGAGCCTCTTCCACACCGGCTGTCTATCACGCGCTCCGCCAACCGGAGAGCGATTTTCACGCAGCCGCTTTGGCGTCAAGGCCGAGCGCCTGCACGAGGTAAGTTCGACGCGCTACCACGACACGATGAGGGTGACAGGCTATGGACCAAGGCACCCGCGGCGAGCTCCTTGACCGGCTGGCCGGGGCAATCGAGTCCGTCATCACCCCGCACCCGCTGCGGGTCGCAGTCGACGGGCCTCCCGCCGCCGGCAAGACCACGCTGGCCGACGAGCTCGCACTGCTCCTTCGCACCCGTGGCCGGGAGGTCATCCGCGCCTCGACCGAAAGCTTCCACCTGCCCCGGGCACAGCGCTACCGGCGCGGCGAATTGTCGCCCGAGGCCAACTACCACGATTCCTTCGACTACGACACGCTCTGCCGGGTCCTGCTCGATCCGCTGGGCCCGGACGGCGACCGACAGTATCAGCACGCGGTCTACGACTCCGGCACGGACACCGCTGTGTCCCCGCCGGTGACGACGGCCCCCGCGGACGCGGTGCTGCTCCTTGACGGGGTGTTCCTCTTGCGCCCGGAGCTGATCGACCGATGGGACCTGAGCATCTTCGTGTCCGCCGCGTTCGAGCAGATACTGGATCGCGCCCGGATCCGGGATCTGGCGCGGCTCGGATCCACCGCCGAAGTCGAGCGGCGATTCCGCACCCGCTACATCCCCGCCCAGAAGCTCTACTTCGCCACGGCCCGCCCGGCCGATCACGCCGACATCATCGTGCACAACGACGAGCCCCGGCGGCCCGCATGGCAAGTCCGACCGCACTGACCAGCACAGAGGCCCCGCGCTTCAGGTCTCCCGTTAGCTCGGCCATAGATGGGGCCTGAGCCGGCTTGTGGGCCGGGTTCTGTCAGTTCCTCGTTCCGACCTGCCGCCAACTGCCCCGCCATCCCGCCTGAGCTGCAGTTTTGCCTCTCACGGCTTCTCATCAGTTCTGGCGTCTTTTCGCCGTATGGCGGAACTGAGACGGAACTGGCAGGACCTGGTGTTGCGAATCGATCTGTCGTCCGTCTCCACGGCCTCGACAGTGAGCCTGCGTCACTCGCGTAGACGGCTATAGATCCTGCTGAACCCGTACGGACTGTAGCCCAAGTTGCAACTCGGACTGGAAAGGTTCCATACGGGCGCTTCAGAGGTCACTATGGGTTCATGGCGCACGCACCGAAGGCGCTGATCATCGCTCCCGATGCTTCAGCGCTGCTGGCTGATCCACACCGATACGTGGGCGGGTTCCAGGACCTGGTCTACGACAGCGGCCAGGTCGTCCCGGACTGAGTGCAGGTCCACGGTGTCTTTCAGGCGAGCCGCGAAAGCAGCCACGGTCTGGTCGGCGTCATAGCGGGCACGGTTGAATCGCCGGTCCACGACCTGCTGCACCCGCCGTCGCAACGGATTAAACAGCGCTGCGGCGGCTAGCGTGGAGGCGGCCACCGCTACCGGGGTGTGAAACCGGAACACCTGGGTGGCTAGCAGCACCAGGCCTGCGTATACCCCGACCAGCAGGCCGGTGACGAACGCGTAGGCCAGGGTCCGGGAGATGATCCGGTCGATGTCATACAGCCGGTACTTCAGGACCGCGACGG
Organism: uncultured Actinomycetes bacterium; assembly: GCA_963767565.1. GTDB lineage: Bacteria > Actinomycetota > Actinomycetes > Streptosporangiales > Streptosporangiaceae > Palsa-504. The sequence continues at coordinate 921,106 of CAVYEG010000006.1, forward strand.
CGATGGCCGTCCACAAGCCCACAAACGCCACGCTCTCCAGCACATTCACGACCGCCGAGTTCACCCAGATCCCGGCGAGGAACACGACGGCCAGCAGCAGGGCAGCCGACGCGCACCACTTCAGCTGCAGCCGCTCCTCACCTGAGGACTTAGCGAACCTGACAACCAGCGCCGCCACGCTGACCAGCAGCGCCGCACTGATCAAGACGGCAGCCATCCGGAAGAGCAACCCGGTCAGCGCGGCCGCCGGAGCGGCCGAGACCCCGAACGGGTGCGCCCACGACCGGGTGGCCGCGATCAGCATCAATACGGTGACGAGCGCGAGCGTCCCGCCGGCAAACCACGCGGCCAGGCGCCAGCGCCGGGAGCGCACGTACCCCGTCGGGAAGAGCAGGAACAAAAACGCGAGCACCGCGGTCGGGATCACCCAAGTCCAATTGGACAGCCAGGCAAACGCCTGGCCCGCGGGCCAGGACCCCCGGTCCGCGACCAGGGCGTGCAACGCGTACGCGTTCGAGAAGCTACTCAGGCCCAGCCCCAGCCCCGCCACCAGGAACAGCCATCCAATCCGGTTCTCCGGCCGCCTAGAAGCAAGGACAAAGGCCACCCCGCCAGCGGCCACGTTCACCAGCTGCATGGAGATGTTGGAGACGGTCCAGTTGGTCAAGCTGGCAGGCACCAGATGCCGGTCCAGGTAGGCCAGCGCCAGCCCGCCACCCATCAGCGCCACCGATCCCGCCGTGGCGCACCCGGCCACCCGCCGGGCCGTCCGGGCTCTCATCCGGATTCCCCACCCGCCGATCGAGACCGCAGGTGAGGCGAGCCGAATACCCCCCGCAACCTGCCTGTGCGGGCCCCGGCCGGTGGCTGCCCCTTCCGTCATGCATTTCACGCTACGCCCGGACCGTTCCGGGAACGTTACCGCTCGGCGCGAAATATCCGGCCAGCCGCAGATCACGCGAAGTGAGTCGAGGCCGCGGTCTTCAGGTCACCCCGCTAACCAGGCGGTCCTGGATCAACCGCAGCTGCTGGTCGTTGTCCATAGCCCTCAGGCTCTCAATGGTGCCCGCCACAGGGGGCGCGCCGCCCGGGCAGGCAGGCGCTCACCTGCAAGCGCACACCCTAGAAACCGTCAAGCATCACCTGAAGCCGAGCCGTCAACGATCAGTTTGACACCATCCTAGGTTTGTAATTCCCCGTTTTCTTGTGACTATCGAACGCCAATTCAGCTGTGTCCTGGCGTTCGGGTAGGCGGCGGGCGTCTGTCTTACGCTCGGGTCGTTGCGGTGAGGCGCCGCAGTGCGGCCCGGGCGGGCGGTCCCCACGTGGCTTTTCCACCCGGGTGGCCGTGAATTCCGTTATCGGCAATGAGTAGGTTGGCGAGTGCCTGCCGTAGCGCCCAGCCGCGAGCACGGCGCAGGGTCGCTGCGTCAGCTGCCGACGAATAGCTCTGATGGAAACGGTCGATGAACCCATCGGGCAGAAGTATCCAGCAGGCAGCCAGGTCACAGGCCGGGTCCCCTGCGCACATGTCGCCAAAGTCGACCACGCCGCAGAAGTTGCCGTCTGTTGTCAGGAGATTCGCCGGGTGCAAGTCCGCGTGCAGCCACACCGCCGGGCCTGTCCAGTCAGGCGCAGCTAGCGCATCATCCCAGACCTCGCGTAGAGCGTCCGGGTCGGAAACCAACCCGTAATCGGTTGCCTCCTTCAGGGAATGCGCGAAGCCTTCGCCGGTATCGGCCAGCGGACCACCTTGGCGGTCCTGGCCAGCAGGCGCGTCGTCGGGCGCGGGCTGATGCAGGGCTGCGAGGAAAGCCGCCAGGGTGTCGGCTGCATCGGCGCCGCGAGTCGCGGGGGCGCGGTCAGCAGGTTCACCGGCAACCCAGGTAGTGACAATCCAATGGCGCGGGAACCGCTCGGAAGGCTGGCCTAGACGCTGCGGAACAGGTATCTGCAAGGGGAGGCGTGGCGCTAGAGCAGGCAGCAGGGCGTGCTCCTTGAGGAGCAGCTCTGCGTCCTGCGTGTGCCGGGGCAGCCGGACCGCAAGGTCGTCGCCGAGCCGCCACATCTGATTGTCCCAGCCACGAGCGCCAAACGTTAGCGGCAAGCCGGCCAGGTCCGGGTGCTGTTCGCGGAGCAACTCTGCAATCAGGTCTGCGGTGATCTCAAGCTCGGCGGTGGCCATGCGGGCCACGGTAGCCGGTGAGGCAGGCCCTTGCTCCCGGTCCGCATGATGCTTAACCGAGACCGCGTCAATTGGGCATCACACTCAATCAGGGTCGCGGTCGGGCTCAAGGTCGAGGCGGGGGCCACCTCGCGAGCAGTGTCACACAGCGTGTCTAGCGCCTAGGTCCTGCCAGCCGATCGAGCCGTTCGGCTGGCACAGGTGGTTCAGCTTTACCGTGCTACAGCTGAGCACGTACCTGCTCACGTTCAAACCAGGTCTTCGCCGCGCACAGTGCCTCATCCGCCCGCCACCCCGCGAGCAGCCTGTCGTATTCGGCCCGAAGCGTTTCGCTTTCAAAGCGCGGATCAGACGGCGGAAGATCAGTAGATGGCCGCCAGTCGACATGAGGCCAGGTGCCCTCAGTCATAAGCGAGAGTACTATCGGTCCCCAAGCTGATGTCATAAAGGCGCGCTGATGCCCGGATCTGTCACGTGCATAACGTAGAGCTCGAAGAAATTGGCCCTCGCTATTACTGTTTCGCGCTGCTCGGTAATCCCCCAGGCTGGGTCGATAGCTTTGGTCATTGCGTGCTAGGTGCTCAAAGCCGTCGTCGACAGAAACTGCCCACCACAATGTCTCCGTCAATGATATGAACGCTTCTTCGAAATTGAGACTGCCTTCGAGCCGTTCATGCGCGGCTGCAAAACCACCCAAGGCCACCTTCAGCATGAATCTTGAATCCTTGTAATTATCAGGCGTCATGAATGTGCTCCGACTAAGGAGATGACAGTCGTGGAATCACAGGAAGAAACGGTGATCGGTTATGGGTTGCCCGAACGGAACAGGGACGGAACCAGGGTACGCGCTGACCGCTCCGTCCCAGGTCAGAGAGATAGATGGGGGTGAGCCGGCCTGTAGGCCGGGTTCTGTGCGCCCGCTTGCGCGGGGCGGCGGTCATCCATCTGGGACTGCCGTTGCCGACAGCCTCGTGCGGTCTACCCGCGAGCATCGGGCGGGCCGCCCTCGAACGCTCGCGCAGGGAACCGCTGGCTCCCCTTCTTGACCTTGCTCCGGGTGGGGTTTACCAAGCCGCCGCAGTCACCTGCGACGCTGGTGGTCTCTTACACCACCGTTTCACCCTTACCCCGCGCATGCGCGGGGCGGTCTGTTTTCTGTGGCACTGTCCCGCGGGTCACCCCGGGTCGGTGTTACCGACCACCCTGCCCTGTGGAGCCCGGACCTTCCTCACCGGACGTAACGTCCGGCGCGACCGCCCGGCCGACTCACCCGCACTCAGGATACGGCCACCGGGCCCTGATAGCTCACCGAGCCGGCCCCGGCGAACGCGGCCAGCGACTCGATCGCCTGGCCCAGTTCCGGATCGGACGGCGCGCCGGGCTCGGGGAACACGCCTTCCACTACGAGCACGCCGTTACGGCGGTCCATTCGCGGCGCCACCCGGCCGGTCAGCCGGTCTCCCGACAGCACCGGCATCACGTAGCTGCCGAACTGCCGCTTGTGCTTGGGCACGTAAATCTCGTTGCGGTAGGTGAAATCCCACAGCCGCTGCATGCGATCCCGGTCGCAGATGAGGTTGTCGAACGGCGAAAGCAGCGTAGTGCGAGGCTGCCACTGTTCGTCGAGACGCTCCAGCGTGTCCCGGTGCGCCCACCACTGCTCGGTCCCGCCTTCGACCCGGACCGGCCGGGCCCAGGCCATACGCCCCAGGTCCAGGCGCGGGTACCGCCCGATGGTGAAATGGCGCTCGACGTCTCGGGCCCGTGCCACGCCGAGGGCGCGCAGCGAGTGCTCAGCCGCCCGCGTGACCGCCTCATCTTCCGGCAGTTCCTCCTGCGTGACCTCGGCGGGAAAGTCGGCCAGGGCCCACAGCCGCCGCAGCCCGTCCCGGCCCGCGACCATGATGATGCCCTGCTTCCACAGGAAATCCAGCATCTTGTCCACGTTCCGGCCGTTGGTCCAGCCAGTCGACGTCCAGCTCACGGCGGCGCGGTCCTCGATGGCACCAATCGGCAGTGGCCCGGCCTCGCGCAGCCGGTCCAGGACGTACCGGCGGAAGTCGTCGTTGGCCGCCAGCCACCCCCGCGCCAGGGTTTCGCGGTGGGCCCGCATCAGGTGCTGGTGGATCGGGTAGTCCTCGGTGAGCACGAGCGACGCAGCGTGCGCCCAGTACTCGAACATCCATCGTTCTCGCCACACCAGAGTGTCGAGATCCGCCCGGTCGAACCCGCCCAGCCTGCTCCACAGCACCAGCAGGTGGCTGCGCGCCACGACGTTGACCGGGTCGATCTGCAGCACCCGCAGCGAGCGCAGCACCTGCCGCATCGCCTCAAGGCCCCGGCCTGGCGGCGGCCCGGCCAGGTGCTGGCTGCGGATTGCCAGCCGCCGCGCCTCCGCCAGGCTCAGTTCAAGGTCACCGGTCATACCACGATTCTGCCAAGGCCTTTTACGCGGAACGGTCCGTGGTACGTGCGCCCGCTACCCGGATCGCCCAGCGTCGTAGGTCAGCACTTCGGGTTGGGGCGGATGGCACCGGCGAAGGCGCCGAGCGTGCCGGAGTTGACCGTTCCGTACTGCGCGACGCCGCCGAAGGTGTTGCCGTTGCGCATGTTGCCGAACTCCCATACGCACGCCCCACCCACGCGCGCCTGGGTGAAGTACGGATAGAAGTTCCCCGGGCCCGGCGGCGGCAGCACGCAACCCGCGCCCGTGGTGAGGTTGCAGTTCGTGACGAATTGGGTCGCGCTGTTGTCGGTCATGAACTGGATCTCGGGATAACGCTGGCCGAATCTGGTGGTGGGCTGCAGTTGCAGGAACGTGGAGGGGTAACGGTCCGGCACCACCGAGTTCGGCCAGTCGGGATAATACGGCGTGCCGTCGTAGTCCAGGTCGCCAATCGCGTCGGTGAAGACGTCGCAGCCGGTCACCAGGTTCGGTGCCGCGGTGCCGCCGTGCGTGTCGCCGAACGGGTAGCACGGCGCGTCGTCCGGCTCCAGGTTCGGGTTCTCCGCGCTGGTCTCGTAGGGGCCCGAGCAGGTCGTGTAGTACGTGTCGCCGGTGGTGGTCACCGGGTTCTGCAGCGAGGTGCACGGCTCGAAGTGACCGACTTCGAACTCGTCGTTGATCATGTAAGGCCCGATGCCCCACGGGATGATGTTCTGCGGCCGGGCCGAGGAGTACTCCTGCTCGAAGTTGAAGGGCGTGCCGTCGCAGGTGGTGGGGTCGGTGTTCATGAACCCGTTGGCGGCCGACGCGATCATGAAGCCGCTGCGCCCGGTAGACAGGTCGATGATCCTGGCTTCGAGCGCGCGTCCGCCGCGGACGTAGGTATCGAACATATGCACGGAAATCACGTCGCCAGGCTTCATGAGCAGGGTCTGCCGGTTGGGCGTGAACGAGGCGAGGTCACTGAGCTGCGGGCTGGGCGGCCCGGTGGGCACCCCGTTGGTCTGGATGAAGGCCCCGTTTACGGGTTCGGTGCAGTCCGGGTTGCACGTTCCGCTGGCCGTGCATTCCAGGCTGTCGATGGTGAGCGCCGAGCACCAGCGGGTGTTGTCGCAGCTGATGTTGTCGGCGAACGGGGCGAAGCCGGGCGGGTAGAACTGCAGCTCGACGAAGGCCGCGCCCGCGCCCGGGTAGCTGGCGGTCGGCGCATTGGCGTCCGACTCCGGAGTGCACGGGGTCTCGGGGGCGGAATTCGGGTCGCAGACGGTGGTCGAGAACCACGGCGCGATGGTCAGCTCGAAGGTGTGCGTCACGTCTTTGCCGGGGTGAGCGACCGTCGGCCGCGGGGCGGGCTCGACCGGCAGGCGCTCGGTGAAGGTGATGTCGTTCCCCGAGCCCGGCTGATGGGAGATGAACCGTACAGAAGGCTCGTCGTGCCCGATGTACTTCCCGTTTTCGTAGAACCGCCCGCCCCAGGATCCCCTGGGGTCCTGGCACATCACCGCGGGCTTGACCGGGTGCTGGATCGGGCTCAGCCCGTTGCAGTCCAGATCGCCGATGCTGTTCGGCGCCACGCCGGTAGCCGCGGCCCGGGCCGGCCCGGCCGTCGCCGACATCAGCCCCAGCGTGAGCGTCGCGCTCACGAAGAGCGCGGATAGCACGGGTGTCCGCCAGGCTCTGCTGTGATTCCTCAGGCTGTGATTCCGCATGCCAGACCCCTCCTCAGCATCGACCACCATTGGCCGGCTTCACACGGTCGGCACCACTTTGGCACAAGATCTGCGTCTTTGCGATACGTAGTGAAGGGCTTTGAACACGAATTGGTGGCATTCGACCGGCCGGGCCGGGGATAGGCAAGCGCGGAGGTTAGGGTGCTGTGGCCCAGGCTTCGAGCTGGGCGACGAAGGCATGGGCGTCGGCGGGCCAGCCCAGCGACCGGTAGGCCGCCTCATGACCGCGGCCGCCCATCTTGGCCCGGAGCGAGGCATCCCGGGCCAGCTCGAGCACGGCGTCGGCCGCCGCGCGGGAGTCGCCGAACGGCACCACGAAGCCGCACTCGTAGCGGGTGGCCAGGTCCGCGGCGGCCGGCAGCGGCGTGGTCACCACCGGCACGCCGCGCGCCATGTACTCGACCACCTTGGTCGGCATCGAGTGCCGGAAGTTCGGCTCGTCCTGGAGCAGCGACAGGCCGGCCAGGGCCCCGTCCACCATGGGCATGGCCTGGTCGTTCGGGACGAAGCCCGGCCAGCGGACCAGGCCCTCGGCCTGCGCGGGCTCGATCAGGGCCCGGGCCCGGGCGTCGGCCGGGCCGATCAGCTCGACCGCGATACCATGCGGGCGCAGCAGCCTGGCCACCTCGATCATCTCGCCGACGCCGCGATCCGGGGACAGGTGACCGACGTAGACCGCGCGCTGCTCGCTGCCCGCCGGGGCGGGCGGGGCGGGCGGGGCGGCGGATTCCGGCACGTACGTGGTGTTCGGCACGACCGGGTGCGGGCGGCGGAAACGTGCGACGTAACCTTGCTCGGCCAGGATCAGGTGCACACGCCGCTCGGCCGTGTGTTCCGCGGCATGAACAGCCAGGGCGGCAGCCGGTCGCAGCGGGCGCGGCAGCCAGGGCTTGGTGCTGAGCGCGGCGGCGGTGTCCTCGTGCACGTCCCACACGGTGGGCGGGCGTCTGCGCCGCGGCGGCAGGGCCAGCAGCAGCTCCGGGTCGTGGATCAGCAGCAGGTCGGCGCGCGGCGCCTGCCCGGCCAGCGCCCGGCGGGCGGCCAGCAGCGCGCCCAGCCTGCGCCTGCCCACGGCGCGCGGGACCGGGATGAGGGATAGCGCCGAGCTGGCCCGTTCGGCCGAAAAATCTTCTGCCTCCACCGGCGCGATGTAGGTGACCTGATGCCCGGCCTCGAGCAGGGCCCTGATCTGGCGGTGATAGATGCGGGCGTCGGCCGGATGGTGGACGATCGTGCACACCACTACGCGCACGGAGCCCTCACAGTGTCCCCGTCACAGTGTTCCCATCACAGTGTTCCCATTACAGGGCCTCGACGTGCGGCGCGGGCGGCACGACGCCGCGGGTGTCGAGCAGCAGGCGGGCGCCCCCGGCGAGATGGGCCAGGTCGTACGCCTGATGAGCCTGCAGCAAGATGACCAGGTCGGCGTCGGCCAGGGCCGCGTCCAGGTCGGTCCGGCGGGCAATGGCCTGCCCGTCGACCTGCCAGTCGGGCACGAACGGGTCGTGGTAGCTGACCTGCGCGCCGCGGCCGAGCAGCTTGCGGGCCAGCGGCCGGGCCGGGCTTTCCCGCTGGTCGGCGATGTCGCGCTTGTAGGTCACGCCGAGCAGCAGCACCTTGGCCCCGTTGACCGGCTTGGCGTGCCGGTTGAGCAGTTCGGCGGCCCGGTCGGTGACGTAGCTGGGCATCCGGCTGTTGATCTCCTGGGCCAGCTCCACGAACCGGAACGGATAGCCGAGGGTGCGGACCTTGTAGGACAGGTAGTTCGGGTCGATCGGGATGCAGTGGCCGCCGACGCCCGGCCCGGGATAGAACGGCTGGAACCCGAACGGCTTGGTGGCCGCGCACCGGATCGCGTCCCACAGGTCGATGTCCAGTTCCCTGCAGAAGATCGCCATCTCGTTGACCAGGGCGATGTTCACGTGCCGGTAGGTGTTCTCCAGCAGCTTGGCCATCTCCGCCTCGCGGGCCGACTTGGCCCGCACCACCTGGTCGCAGATCTGGGCGTAGAACGCCTGCGCCGCGTCCGTGCAGGACGGGGTCAGGCCGCCGACGATCTTCGGCGTGTTGCGGAAGCCGTAGACGGGGTTGCCCGGGTCGATCCGCTCCGGGGAGAACGCCAGCGAGAACCCGATCCCGGCGGTCAGTCCGGAGGCCTTCTCCAGCAGCGGCCGGACCACCTCCTCGGTGGTGCCCGGGTAGGTGGTCGACTCCAGCGATACCAGCGTCCCGTTCCGCAGCAGCCGGCCCGCGGCGGCCGTCGCGGCCCGGACCGCGGACAGGTCGGGGCCGTCGGCCTCGGACAACGGCGTCGGCACGCAGATCACGATGACGTCCTGCGGTCCGGCCTCAGCCTCGTCCGTGGCCGCGCGGAACCCCGCGGCGAGCATCTCGGCCACGTCGGCGTCGCTGATGTCGTCGACATGGGACCGCCCGGCCATCAGCCCGGCCACGATCTGCTCGCTGGTGTCGTAGCCGGTGACCCGGAGTCCCGATCGCACCGCCTGGATGGCGAGCGGGAGGCCGACATAGCCAAGGCCGATCACCAGTACGTCCATATGTCCCTCTATCTAGATCGCGCCCAGGCGCGCATACGCGTCCCGGTACCGTGCCGCGTTATGAGCCCAGGTCCGGTCCCTGGCCACCCATTCACGGGCGTTGTCGCCGAGTTTCCTTCTTATGTCCGGACTGCAAACCAAGGGTTCAAGACTATCGGCTAGGGCCACCGGATCTTGCGGTATTGTTAGCGCCCCCGTCACGTCGGGTTTGATGATTTCGGCCAGCGCCTTCACATCACTGGTGACCACGCACAGCCCGCTGGCCATGGCCTCCACCGGTTTCAGCGGGGTGACCAGCTGGCATACCCTGTCCGGGGTGCGGGGGACGACGAAAACATCGAGGAGCGCGTGGAATTGCCGTACTTTCGCCGCCGGGACCCGGCCGGTGAAGATGGCCGCGTCGCCCAGGCCGAGAGCCACCGCCTGACGCTGCAGGGCCGCGCGCTCCGGCCCGTCGCCGACGATCAGCACCCGCACGGCCAGGCCGCGGTCTCTGAGGAGGCGGCTCGCCTCGAGCAGGGTGCCCACGCCCTCGTGCGGGACCAGGCTGGTCACCTCGCCGATGACGTGCTCGTTTGGTGCGATGCCCAGTTGCTCGCGCAGGGCGGTGGCGTCGGGCAGCGGCTGGAGGAACTCCGCCGACACGGCGTTCGGCACGATGAGGACCTTCTCGGCGGGCACCCCGCGAGCCACGATCTCGTCCCGCATGGCCTCACCGAGGGTCACCACCAGGTCGGCGGCCAGCATGGACTGGGTCTCCAGGTCCCGGTTGCGCCGGTACAGTTCGCTATGCGCGAGTTCAGCGGCGTTCGGGTGGCGGGACAGCCAGGTGTCCTCCCAGAAGCCGCGCACCTCGTACACCACCGGGAGCCGGTAGCGCTGGCCCAGGGCCAGCGCGATCCTGGCGTTGGCGTAGTTGCTCGCCGCGTGCAGGATGCTCGGCCGCAGCCGCTCGGTGAGCTCGGCGGCCAAGTCCAGTGCCTGGGCGGCGGCCTGGTCCGCGCGCCGGGGCAGGCGCCACGGCAGCAGCCGGTGGTACGGGATGCCGTCCAGCGTGACCAGCTTCCTGCCGTCCAGGGTGCCCTGGGTGACCGGGAACCCGGCCCTGGTCATCACGTGCGGGTCGAGCCCGGCCGCTTGCTGGGCCACGGTGATCTCGTGGGTCCTGATCGTGTACCCGGCGCTGGTACTCGGCAGCGCGTCGTTCACCAGATGCAGGACCCGGCCTGGTGCCGGGCGTGTTTCATGATCGCGGGCAGAAACGGTCGCTATACGGCCCGAACTGCCCGCGATCATGGATTGGCTCAGCAGGGACTGCTCGGCGGACAGGAGGGTGCGCAGGCGGCGGGCGGGGCGGCTGCGCGCGGTGGCGAGGGCCCGCAGGGCGTCGGTAAGGCGGCCCTCGCGCCAGGCCAGCCGGGCGGTGAGCACCGGCCGGGCGGGGTCGTCGCCGGCCAGCCGGCGCAGCGCGGCGGCCGCGGTCTCGGGCTGGTCGACGGCCAGGCTGAACGCCGCCAGCCGCCGGGGCGAGGCATCGAGCACGGCCAGCGCCGCGGGCCTGTCCCCCGCGCCCCACAGCAGCGCCGCCCGCCCGTAAGGCCCGGCGAGGCGGAGCCACGCGCGAAGCGCGCCGGGCAGTACCCTCTGGGCGAGAACCAGGGCGCGGACCGGGTCGGCGGCCACGTGCCGCCAGGCAATCGAGGCCGCGAGCGTGAGCGCACGGGGCGACACGTGCGTGTCGCGAAGGCGGGAGGCTCGGGGCTTGCCGGGGTTCTGGGGACCCGGCCGGCGCGGGGCGGGCGTCATCACGGCAGATGATATCGGTTCAGGTGAACGGGAAGGACGCGATGCGCGCACCTATCACGCACGTGCTGGGCGCCAGGCCGAACTTCATGAAGGCCGCGCCGGTGATCAGGGCCCTGGCCGGGCCCGGTCACGAGCAGCGGATCGTGCACACCGGCCAGCACTATGACCAGCGGATGTCGGAGGTGTTCTTCGACCAGCTCGGCCTGCCGCGGCCGGATGTGAACCTGGGCGTCGGGTCGGGCAGCCACGCCAGGCAGACGGCCGAGGTCATGACCGGCATGGAGCAGGAGTTCACCGAGAACTCGCCGGCGCTGGCCGTGCTGTACGGGGACGTCAACTCCACGCTGGGCGCGGCGCTGGCCGGGGCCAAGCTGCAGGTACCCCTGGCGCACGTGGAGGCCGGACTGCGCAGCTTCGACGACACGATGCCCGAAGAGATCAACCGGCGGCTGACCGACCAGGTGTGCGCGCTGCTGTTCGCCACCTCCCCGGAGGCGATCGGGCACCTGGCCCGGGAGGGCCGCCCGGCGGATTCGGTGCACCTGGTCGGCAACCCGATGATCGACACGCTGCTGGCGCACCTGGACCACTTCGACGTGGCGGCGGCCCGGGCCGCGGCCGGGCTGCCGGGCCGGTACGTGGTGGCCACCTTGCACCGGCCCGCCAACGTCGATGACCCGCAGGCCGCGGCCGAGCTGGTCCAGGCCCTGCACGAGGTGGCCGACGAGCTTGGCGTGATCATCCCGGTGCACCCGCGGGGCCGGGCCGCGCTCGAGGCGGCCGGGCTGGGCACGCACCCGCGGCTGCATGCCTGCGACCCGCTCGGATACCTGGAGTTCATGGCCCTGGTCAAGGGCGCTACCGCGGTGATCACCGACTCCGGCGGCGTGCAGGAGGAAACCACCCTGCTCCGGGTGCCGTGCCTGACCCTGCGGCCCAACACCGAACGGCCGATCACCATCACCAGCGGCAGCAACCGCCTGGTCACCCGCCGGGACCTGGCCGCCGCGGTGCTCAAGGCCGTCCATGACGGGCCGTACGCCGGCGAGCTGCCGCCGCTGTGGGACGGCCAGGCCGGCCCGCGGATCGCCAGGATCATCACCGCATGGCTCGACCCGGAGGGCGGCCGATGAGTACGGTCCCCGATATGACAGGCGAGCCGGAGCAGCCGGAGGCCGACACCATCCCGGCCGGGGAGCTCGGCCTGGCCGGGGAGCTCGGCCTGGCCGCCGAGCGCGACCGGCTGGCCCGGACGCTGCGCGACACCAGGCTGCAGCTGGCCATGACGCAGTCGCGGCTATCCGCGCTGGAGCGGTCCGCGTCGCTTGAGATCGGCCGGGCCCTGGCCCGCGCCGCCCGGCGCCCCTGGTCACAGGGCGTGCAGCTGCCGCTGCACCTGATCCGGATGTGGCGGGAGCGCGGCCGCCTGACCGGGCCGGGCACGGCCGCCCTGGCGCTGGCCTCGGCGCGGCTGGACGACGTGGCCGGCGTCGGGGAGCGCTTCCTTTCCGCGCTGACCGCGCCCGGGCTGGGCGCACCGGGCTCGGCTACGGCCAGGTTCGCCCCGCCGGCGCTGGTGGTCACCGGCGTGCTCAGCACGCAGGCATGCGCGACGCTCGCCCCCGACGCGGCGGTGACCGCGCTGCTGCCGCACGACGCGGACGTGATGATGGAAAGCTCGGGCGCCGATCTCGTCCTCATCGAGGCCGCGGCCATGCTGGCCACCTCGCCCTGGGCGTACGCCGCCGACCCGGCCGCCGCGGACCGCGGCCGGCGGCTCGGACGGCTGATCGCCTCGGCCCGGGCCCTGGGCAAGCCGGTGATCTTCATCCGCAACGTCCCTGCGCACCTGGCGCCCGGCCTGGACTGGGTCGCGGCCAGCTGCGACGCGGTCTTCTCCGGCGGCTTCGGCGTGCAGCTGGCCAGCTTCAACCCGATCGGCCTGCCCCCGGGCCGCCCGTGCGACCCGATCTACGCCGACGCCCGCGACCCGCGCGAGGCGCCTGGCGTGCGAGCCCTGCTCGACTCCGTGGCCGGCCTGGTGAAGGTCACCGGCGACATCGCCTGGCGGCGGCGGCCCGCCCTGTACCGCGACAACGGCCTGTTCGTCACGGTGTCTGCAGATCAGGCGCGCGAGCAGCAGGCCTGCGGCGCGCGCGTGATCATGGCCGGCGACGAGCAGGATGACCTGCGGAAGCTGGTCACCGCCGCGCAGGCGGAGCCGCCGCTGACCGAGGCCGAGATCTGGCCTGAGTTGCGCGAGATCTTCGCCGGGCACGCCACTCCCGTTCGGCTGACCACGCTGGCCGAGCTGGCCGGCCTGACGGCCGGGCAGATCTCCGGACGCCAGGTCGCGGTGCTGGCCCGGGTCGAGGACGCCACGGCGGCCAGCGCGCTGTCCGCCGGCCTGCGGCGGCAGCAGATGGCGCCCGCCGAGGTCGTGGTGGCAGTTGCGGCGCGGCCGGGCGAAGCTGCCGAGGTGGCCTGCCGCTCGGTTACCACGGCGCTGGGCGACCTGGCCGCCCGGGGCGTTCGGATCCAGGCGATCCCCGATGACCCGGCCGTACCTGACCGGCCCGGGCGGGCCTCGTGGGTGACGCAGGCCGCCGCGATGGCCGGCTCGCCGTGGGCCGTGCCATGGCCGGCCGGACCCGGGCCCGGCGCGTCCTACCTGCTCGACCTGGCCTGCGGGCGGGAATGCGCGCGGGCCGACGCGGTGGGGCACGCCGGGACCGGCTTCCAGTACGTGACCTCGCTGGAGCCGGAACTGGCCCGGCGGGAGTTCTTCAGCTCGGACGGCTCCGCCCAGGGGCTCCGTCTCTTCTCTCTCGCCTAAGGAGTTGTCCGCGTTGACCACGCGCGCGCTTGTCTACGGAGACATCGACCTGAACCTGATCGACGGTTCGGCCATCTGGCTGCAGTCCGTCACCCAGGCGCTGGCGAGCGCGGGCTGCGCGGTGACACTGGTGCTCAAGGCGCCGGTCCGCACCAGCCGCCTGATCGTGCCGCTGCTGACCGAGCCGGGCGTCACCGTGCGCAGGCCCTTCGAGGAGCACCTGCTGGAGGGTCCAGGCCCGCTGCGGGCCTCGGACGCCCCGGACCTGCTGGCCCGCCTGGACGCCGAAACCCGCCACGACCTGGTGGTGCTGCGCGGCCGGGCGGTCACCGCCGTGGCGGCCAAGAGCGGCGCGTTCTCCGGGCGGCTGTGGCCGTACCTGACCGACGTCCCGCAGGCGGTCCCCGGGCTCACGCCGGAGATGGCCGACGAACTCGGGATGATCGCCTCGGCCTCGCGCTACCTGCTCTGCCAGACCGAGGAACTGCGCTGCTTCCTGGAGGGCAGCATCCCGGCGGCCTGCGGCAAGTGCGTGCTGCTGCCGCCGATCCTGGCCGAGATCCCGGCGTCACGCGGCGCGGAGGCGGCCGGGTCGCCGCTGCGGCTGGTCTACTCGGGCAAGTTCGCGCCGCGCTGGAACACGCTGGAGATGACCGAGCTGCCAGGGCTGCTGGCCGCGCGGGGCGTGGCCGCCGAGCTGCACATGATCGGCGACAAGATCCACAGCGCGCCAGGCGACTACCAGCAGCGGATGCGGGCGGCCCTGGACACCAAGGGCGTGACCTGGCATGGCGGGCACTCGCGCGAGGACGCGCTGCGGCTCGCGGCCTCCTGCGACATCGGGCTCAGCTGGCGCGACCCCGAACTGGACGCCAGCCTGGAGCTGTCCACCAAGGTGCTGGAGTTCGGGGCCATCGGGCTGCCGGTGATCCTCAACCGCACACCCATGCACGAGGGCCTGCTGGGCGCCGGCTACCCGCTGTTCGCGGGGAGCCTGACCGATGTGGTGGACGCGTCGGCCGCGGCGGCGGCCGACCCGGCCCTGTTCCGCCGGGCGGCGACGAGAACCGGCCGGGCCGCAGAACGTTTCACCCTGGATCAAGCCGCGGAGCGGCTGCACGGCTACCTGGCCCGCTCGATCCCGGCCCGCCGGGCCGGATCCGCTGGATCCGCCGGATCCGCCGGATCCTCCGGGCCTTCCGGACCGGAACCGCAGCGGGTGGTGGTGGCCGGGCATGATCTCAAGTTCTTCACCCCGCTGCTCGACTACCTGCGGCTGCAGCCGGACCTTGAGGTCCGGCTGGACCAGTGGGCCGCGCTGGGCCAGCACGACCCGGCCGTGAGCCGGGAGCTGGCCGAGTGGGCCGACGTGGTGATCTGCGAGTGGTGCGGGCCGAACGCGGTCTGGTACAGCAAGCACAAGCGGCGCGGGTCCCGGCTGCTGGTCCGGCTGCACCGGTTCGAGCTTGAGTCGCCGTACCCGGGCCAGGTCAAGATCTCGGCCGTGAACCAGGTGCTGTGCGTGAGCAAGCACTACGCGCGGCTGTGCCGGGAGCGCACCGGCTGGCCGGAGGCGAAGATAGCGACCGTGCCCAACGCCATCGACGTGACCCAGCTGGACCGGCCCAAGCTCGACGGGGCCAGGTTCCATCTCGGCCTGATCGGCATCGTCCCGTCCCGTAAGCGCCTGGACCTAGCCCTGGACGTGCTAGCGGAGCTACGCCGGGAGGACGACAGGTACCTGCTGTTCATCAAGTCCGGGATGCCCTGGGAGCACTGGTGGGTGTGGAAGAACCCGGCCGAGCGCGAGCATTACGCCACCGCGCTGCGCCGGGCGCAGCGCTCCCCCCTGCTGCGTGGCGCCGTGGTCTTCGACGACGCCGGGCCGGACGTGGCGTCCTGGCTGCGCCGGGTCGGCTTCATGCTGTCCACCAGCGACGACGAGAGCTTCCACGTGGCGCCGGCCGAGGGGATGGCGTCCCGGGCGGTGCCGGTGCTCCGGCACTGGCCCGGCGCCGAGACCATCTACGACCGGCGCTGGATTCACGACACGCCCGCCGGCATGGCCGCCGCGATCGGCGCGCTGGACGAGGGAGGCTGGCGGGCGGCGGGCGACGACGCGAATGCCCAGGCCAAGGCCGCGTTCAACCTGCCGCTCGTGTGCGAGGCCTGGCGCGGCCTGCTGAGGCGGGACATCGACCCGGCAGCCGCGGCGCCGGTGCCCGAGCTGCTGGGCTCGGGCTGACGGCGTGTACTTCACGCTGGCCATCAGCGCGGCCACGCCCGAGGCGTGCGCCCGGCTGGTCAGCGCGGCCACCGGTGCCGACCCGCGGGTCATGCCCATCCCCGGCCCGCCGTCCGTGACGTGGCGGGCCGCTGACGAGCGCGCGGCCCTGGTGTGCTGGGGCCTGCCGCCCGACGGGGACCAGGTGACCGGGTCGCACGCCGGGACGATCTGGGCCGACCGGGGCACGCTGTACGCGCAGACCGGCGTGGCCCGCGTCGACCCGGTCTACCTGGCTCAGGTCCGCGGAGCCGCGGTGGTCAGCGATCGCGCCTGCTGGGCGGCGGCCGTCACCGGCCGCCTGGACGCGCACGACCCGGTCATGGCCGGCGCCTTCCTGGCCGTCGGCTATCCGGTCGGCACCGTCACCCCGTTCCGCGGTGTCCGGGCCCTGGGCTGCGACCAACGGCTGACGGTGGCCGGTGCACGCCTGACGGTGACCTCGGCCGGCGGCGACGGCGGGACGCCGGCCGCACGGGCCGGCGCTGGCCGGTACGGCGCGGTGGCCGGTGCCCTGGTCGATGCGGTCAGGCCTGCCGGCGATTCCGGCGTCCAGGTGGAGCTGTCCCTGACCGGAGGCAAGGACAGCCGGCTGATCGCCGCCGCCCTGACGGCGGCGAAGGTGCCGTTCCGGGCCCGCACCCACGGCTTCGCCAGCCACCCCGACGTCGTGATCGCGGCCATGATCGCCAGCCGGCTCGGCGTCGAACATGTCGTCACCGAGCCGAGGCCGGCCGACGCGGGGCAGCCGCCCGACGAGGCGGACCTGCTGGCCAGGCTGCGCTCGGCGGTACTGATGTCCGACGGCATGCTGTCGGCGTTCGAGAACATCGGCCGGCCCGACCCGCGGCACGCCGCCGAGCCGGTGCAGGCCGGCGGGCACGGCGGGGAACTGCTGCGCGGCGGGTACGCGCCGCCGGCCTGGACTGACCGCAGGCCCGCCCGGGCCTGGAGCGACGCCCGGGGGGTCGAGCTGTTCCGCCGCCTGACCACACGCCGGGCGGGACTGCTGCGCCCCGGCCCGGCCGCGGCGTACCTGGCCAGCCTGGCTCCGTACGCAGCGGGGCTGCGCCACGGGTCGCTGCGCACGCTGGATGACTTCTACCTGGCCAACCGGGCGGGCCGGTGGTCGGCCGCGGCGCGGCAGGCCTACCTGATGCGCTCGCCGCTGCTGCAGCCGTTCTTCGGCGACCGGGTCGTGCGGGCGGCGCGGGCCGTGCCGCTGCCGGACCGGATCACCGACCGGCTGCACCGCGGGGTACTGGCCGAGCTGTGCCCCGACCTGCTCGACCTGCCGCTGGCGGGCAGCGGCTGGAAATCGGGCCCGCGAGTGCCGGGCGTGCCCGCGGCCCAGGCCGCGTCAGGACCGGGCTCGCCTGGACCGGGCGGGACGGAGCCGGGCGGCGGGGCGGACTGGCGGCGCGCCTACGGGGAGCAGATGGCCCGGCTGCTGCGCGAGTACACCCTTGACCTCGGCGCCGCGGGCGGGCTGTTCGACCTGGTGCGCCTGCCCGCGGCCGAGCGGGTGCTGCGCCCGCCGCAGGCCGACCCGGCCGCCGCCTGGGCGCTGGCCACCATGGCCGCGCTGCTGTCCGGCGACTGGCTGAACGCCCGCGAGGTCAGCCGCGGCCGTACTTCGTCTCCGCCTGCCAGAAGAACAGCACGCCTGCCACGAGCGTGACCACGGCCCAGCCGACGCCCGCGATCCACAGCTCGCTGGTCACGACGGTTGGATGGCAGTAAGCCTGCAGGGCCGGGGTCTTCTTCGTCTCGAAGATCGCGCACTTCATCGCGTTATATGGCTGCGCGCCCGGAGCGTACGCCCGCTGCGAGGCCATGATCGCGTACCTGACGAGCGAGATGTACACCGCGGCCGGGTTGAGCTGCAGCACGTCCTTGGACCATTCCGGCAGCTTGGCCGGAAGCGAGGCGATGGAGTACATGACCCCGCAGAAGTACCGCCAGATCCGCGTCAGGAACGGGATCAGCTGGCTGAAGTCCTGCGCGCCGGCACCCAGCCGGGCCATTATCAGCCCGGCGCCCATGTTGAACATCGCCTGCAGCGCCAGGACCGGCACCAGGAACAGCCAGTACCAGGTGAACGGTTCCCCGGTCGCCAGCACGATGGTGAACATCACCAGCAGGGACGCCAGCAGCTGCTCGAGCTCCACCATCACGTAGGCCAGCGGCAGGCAGGCCCGCGGGAAGTACAGCGCGCGGATCAGCGTGATGTTGGCCCGCATCACGGTGGAGCCGACCACGATCGACCGCTCGGTGAAGGAGAAGATGAACACGCCGATGACCAGGTACGCGGTGTAGTGGTAGATGCCGCGGTTCTGCTGGAACAAGACCCCGAAGATCAGGTAGTAGACGGCCGAGTTGAGCAGCGGGGTCAGCACCTGCCACAGCTGCCCCAGCCGGGCCTCGGTGTACATCGACACGTTGCGCGCGGTGGCGTAGCCGACGATGAAGTGCCGCCGCTGCCAGAGCAGGCGCAGGTAGCTGATCAGGTCGGGACGCGCGGAACTCGGCCGCAGGCCGAATTCGGCCGCCATCTGGGCCAGGTCCGGCGATGACGAGGTGACGGCCTCGGCCTCAGGCTCGGGCACCGGCCCGTGCAGCAAGCTGCCTGGAGCGGTCAGCCGCCCGCTGTCTCTCATGAGTGAGGATTTTATTGGCTCGGCAGGTAGCTCGTGTCATTGAACGACCGCAGCACGGCCGGACCGTCGGCGTACCAGTCGATTTCAGACAGCGCGGCCACGTCCAGGTGCATGCGGAACAGGGCGGCGGGCGGTGCCAGCAGGGCCGCGGCGACCAGCGTCTTTATCGGCGTGACATGGCTCACGATGAGGATCCGCTGCCGCTCCCGGCCCGCCAGCAGGCGGTGCAGGGCCGCGGTCACCCTGGTGCTGACCGCCGCGAAACTTTCTCCGCCCGGCGGCGCCGCGTCGGGATCAGCCAGCCACGTCCCGAGCTCGGCCGGCCAGCGTTCACGCACCTCCGCGAAGGTCAGGCCCTCCCAGGCGCCGAAGTCGGTCTCGCGGAAACCCTCCTCGGTGACCAGCGGCGCGCCGGTCACCCCGGCTATCTCTTCGGCGGTGCGGACGGCCCGCTGCAGCGGGGAGGTCACGATCACGTCCAGGCCGGCCGAGGCGAGGTGCTTGGCCGCCGCGGCGGCCTGCTGCAGGCCGACGTCGGTGAGCGGCGCGTCGGAACGGCCCGCGTAGCGCTTCTGCACGGACATCGGCGTCTGCCCGTGCCGCAGCAGCAGCGTGGCCGTGGCCTCGCCCTGGGCGGGCCGCCAGCTGACTCCGGCGCTCACCTACAGGCCAGACTCGGCCGTGCGGACGAGGATCCGCCGGCACTCCTCGCACCTGACCACCTCGTCGGGGGCCGACGCCTTGATCTGGTTGAGGTCCACCCGGTTCAGGCTCAGGTGGCATCCCTCGCAGCGCCCGGCGCGCAGCATGGCCGCCCCGACGCCGCGGGAATCGCGGATCTGCTCGTACAGGGCCAGCAGGTCGGCGGGGACCTCGGCGGCGACACCGCTCCGCTGGTCGGACGCCTTGGCCGCCTGCTCGTCGATCTCCTTGAACGCCGCATCGCGGCGCGCCGTCAGCTCGGCGGTCTGGGTGGCGACGTTCTCACGTTCGGCGATGAGCTCGTCGTGCCTGCTGACCAGCCCTTCCCGGCGTTCCATCAGGTCGAGGACGACTTCTTCGAGGTCGCCCTGCCTGCGGCGCAGCGACTCGATCTCCGATTGCAGGGTGGCCAGCTCGCGGGCCGCGGACACCTGGCCCGCGTCCAGCCGGGCGCGGTCCCGGTCGATCCTGGTCCGGACCTGCTCGACGTCGCGCTCGGCGCGACTTTCCTCCCGGGCCAGGTCGCTGAGTTCGGTCTCGGTGCTGACCAGGGCGTCCCTGAGCTCGCCGGCCCGGGTTTCCAGAGCGGCGATCTCAGCGATTTCCGGCAGGCTGCCCCGGCGGTGCTTGAGGCGGCCGAGCTCGGCGTCCAGATCGGCCAGTTCGAGCAGGCGGAGCTGGCTTTGCGGTGATGCCTTCACGGGTCCCAACGTTAGTCCCCCCGGCGAGTGATGTCGCATGGTAGACCTGTGCTACGGGGAGGGCGTGAAGCCCGTGCGGGGCGGCCAGTGGAACGAGCGCAGCGTCTGGCAGATCGCCAACGGGAAGCCCACCCGCAAGAACCGCTGCACGCTCATGTCGTGCGAAGCGGTCGTGAGCATGGATACCTGGAAGCGCGCGAATGACACGCTAGCCGAGCGCCCAGGTCGGGGTCCCGGCGTCAACGGCGTTCTCCGGGAAAAGCCGCTGCTGGTCAGCCTGAAGTGCGCCAGGTGCGCCGATAACGGTACCGATTCACCGATGTACCGCATAAGGAACTACTACCGGTGCTTCGGCAGGGGAACGCGGCGGCAGAGCTGCGGCAACATGATTCCGCTTCCCCAGCTCGACGTGATCGTTCATCGAGGAGATCAGGCGGCAGCAGCAAGACGGACTTTAAGCACGATGCCCGCGGTCACCCGTCTGTTGGGTGGTATCGTTCCTGGTCATGTTTCCTGCTCCGTTCCTTCGCTGACCTGGTGAAAGGTTGACACCCGCCTTGGATTTGAAGATCCCTCGGGTTAGCCGACCCTACATGCCTGGGTATGGCATCGCCGGGCCAGAGGAAGGCAGCGGGCTCCTGCACTGGTCCTGGGCCGCGGAACGGCTGACCGCGGCGCGAAACTACTGGGTGGTCACGGTCTGGCCGGACGGGCGGCCGCACGTCATGCCGGTCTGGGGCATGTGGGACGACAGCACGCTGTGGTTCAGCAGCAGCGTGGGATCCCGCAAGGTGCGCAACCTGACCGCGGATCCTCGCTGCTGCATCACCACCGAGGACGCCGCTGATCCCGTGGTCATCGAGGGCACCGCGCGTATCTCGACCGATCCGGCCGTGCTGCAGCGGGTGACCGACCTGATGAACGCCAAGTACCACACGGACTTCGGGGTCGACTTCCTGGATCCGGCGATCAACGCGACAGTGGGGGTCCGGCCGCGCCGGGTGTTCAGCCTGCGGGCCGTCGACTTCAGCGGCTCCCCCACCCGCTGGACCTTCGAGGACTGACCCCGGCCCCTGGACCCCGCCATGATCGTGGACAGGTACCCGAGGGCGGGCGATGGCTGGCGGTCAGCGGTGACCGGGGCGGACCCGACCCGCACGGTAGTGGTTAGCAGACGGCAAGGTTTGCGCGGCGGACGGGGACGGCGCGGCGGGTAGCGTGGGGGTAGCGCCTACCTGCGAGCCCCGCCATGACACGACCGACCGCCGCTGGCCACCAGCACCGGCAGCCGAGCGCGCTCGCGGGAGCGGTGGCCGGAGTCCTCACCGCCGCGGTCGCGATGGGCATCGGCCAGCTGTTCGCCGGGCTGATCAGTCCGGAGAGCTCGCCGGTAATCGCGGTCGGCCAGGCGTCCATCGACCTCACGCCGACGCCGGTCAAGGACTTCGCCATCTCGACGTTCGGCGCCGATGACAAGACCGCACTGCTGACCGGCATCCTGATCGTGCTCGCGGTGTTCGCGGCGGTGATCGGGATGCTCGCGGTGCGGCGGCTGGGACGCGGCCTGGCCGGGCTCGCGGCGTTCGCCGCCATCGGGCTGGCGGCCGCCTTGACCAGGCCGGACGCAACGCAGGGATACGTGATCCCGACTCTGGCCGGCGCCGCGGCCGGGGCCTTCGCGCTGACCAAGCTGGTCCGGAGGGCCCGCGCGCTCGGCGCTCCCGCCCGCCGCGCCCGGCCGGCCGGATCCTCCGCCGACCCGTATTCCGGCTTCCGGGGTGCCCGCGCCTCCGGCACCCCCGTAATCCCCCTGGAGCCGCCCGACCTGCCTGAGGCGGCGCCCGCCGCCGAGCTCGAGCCGCCGGACTTGCCTGAGACGGTACCGGCTGGCGGGCGGGCGGCGGGCGCCGAGCCCGCCGGGGCCGCACCGGGCGGTTCGTCGTTCACGCTCCTGGAGAACCTGGATGATCCCGAGCTGCCCCGGGGGGCCGCGCGGCGGCGGTTCCTGACTGCCAGCGGGCTGGCCGTGGTCACCGCGGCGGCGGGCGCGCTGGCCGGACGCGAGCTGATCACCAGGCACAACGTCGGGGCGGCCCGGGCGGCCGTGCGGTTCCCGAAGCCGGCCGTCCCGGCACCGCCGCTTCCGCCCGGCAGCAACCTGAACATCCCCGGCCTCAGTTCGTTCATCACCCCGGACAGCAGCTTCTACCGGGTCGACACCGCCCTGCTGCTGCCCGAGGTGGACCCGGCCACCTGGCAGCTGCGCGTTCACGGGATGGTGCAGCGCGAGGTCGTGCTGACCTTCGATGAGCTGCTACGGCGCCCGCTGGTCGAGGGCTACGTGACCCTCACCTGCGTGTCCAACCCGGTCGGCGGCCCTTACGCCGGCAACGCGCGGTGGCTCGGCGCGCGGCTGGCCGACCTGATCCGGCAGGCCCGGCCGCTGGCGGGCGCCAGCCAGCTGCTGTGCACCTCGGTCGACGGGTTTACCTCCGGCACTCCCCTGCAGGTCGTGCTGGACGGCCGGGACGCGCTGCTGGCGGTGGCGATGAACGGCCAGGCGCTGCCCGTCGCGCACGGCTTCCCGGCCCGGATGGTGGTACCCGGGCTGTACGGCTACGTGTCCGCGACCAAATGGGTCACCGACATCGAGGTCACCACGTTCCCCGCGGCCTACGCGTACTGGGTGCAGCGCGGCTGGGCACAGCAGGCGCCGATCAAGACGGAGTCCAGGATCGACGTGCCGGCCGGCAACGCCACCCTGGCTCCGGGCCGGACGCCGGTGGCCGGGGTGGCCTGGGCGCAGCACAAGGGCGTTGCCGCCGTCGAGGTGCGGGTCGACCAGGGACCGTGGCAGACCGCCCGGCTGGCCGCGGTGCCCGACATCGATACCTGGCGGCAGTGGGTGTGGGAGTGGGACGCCACTCCGGGCCAGCATCTGCTCGAGGCGCGGGCCACGGACGCGACCGGCTACACCCAGACGGCCCTGGTCGAGCCGACGGTGCCGAACGGCGCCAGCGGCTATCCCTCCGCGGCGGTGATGGTCGGCGGATCCTGACCGCACGGGTTCCTGGCCGTGGCCAGGTAAGCCGAACGTTCCATGTACTTCGGCAGGCACGTAGTCCGCCGGGCGGCCAGGACACTGCGGCCGCTGGCCGGATCGCGGGTCCGGACCTCGGTGACGTCGAAATCCCGGTCAGGAAGGGGCAGCAGCACGCGCACCCGGCCATGGTCTCATTGGCTACGGTTGGCAGTTGTGGTCAGGCGGCTCACGAGGTGAACGGGAGGCTCGATGGACAGCGAAGCCGATGCCGAGTTTGCGCGGCTGGCACGCGAGTACGTAGATGACCTGGCGGCACGGCACCCGGACGCGGCCACCAGCCTGGGCGATCACAGGTTCGACGACCGGCTGCCCGACCTGTCCGCCGACGCCCTGGCCGATGAGCGGCACGCGCTGGACGGCTGGGCCGCCCGGCTGGACGCGCTCGACGTCGGCGCGCTGCCGGCCGAGCACCGGGTCGACACGGCGATGATGGCGGGCAGCGTGGCGCGGCGCGAGTTCGAGCTCGATGACCTGCGCGAGCTGACCTGGAATCCGCTGCTGGCCAATCCGGGGCGGGCCATCTACCAGCTGCTGGCCAGGGACTTCGCCCCGCTGCCCGACCGGCTGGCCGCACTGGCCGGGCGGCTGGCCGCGGTGCCCGCCCTGCTGGCGGAGGCGCGGCGGCTGCTGGGGGCCATGCCTCGGGTGCACCTGGAGACCGCCCTCGGGCAGTTCGACGGCACCGTCACGATGGTCAGCAAGCAGGTCGGCCAGGCCCTGGAGGCCGCGCCGGAATGCGGCCCGCGGCTGCAGCAGGTCCGGCCCGCCGCCCTGGAAGCGCTGGCCGGGCACCGCGCGTGGCTGGCCGCCCGGCTGGCGGAGGCGGCACCCGGGCCGGACGGCGACAGGAACCCCAGGATCGGGCCTGACCTGTTCGCCCGCAAGCTGTCGCTCACGCTGAGCGCGGCCGCTGACGCGGACGCCATCCTGGCCCGGGCGCGGGCCGACCTGGACCGGGTCAGCGAGCAGATCGCCGAGCTGGCCGGCCAGCTGGCCGGCACCGCGGCGGCCGGCCCCGACGTCGTCCGGCAGGTCCTCGACCGGCTAGCCGAGGACGTGCCCGACGACGCGACCATCCTGGGTTTCTGCCGGGACGCCCTGGCGGCCCAGATCGCCTTCGTGACCGACCGGCGGCTGGTAACGGTCTGGGACGACCCGGTCGAGCTGATCCCGATGCCGGAGATCGACCGCGGGGTGGCCGTCGCGTACTGCGACTCGCCGGGGCCGCTGGAGCCTGCGCCGCTGCCCACGTTCATCGCCGTCTCGCCGACGCCGGCCGACTGGCCGCCCGAGCGGGTCGCCTCGTTCTACCGCGAGTACAACCGGCATCTGGTGCACAACCTGATGGTCCACGAGGCCATGCCCGGGCACTACCTGCAGCTTCAGCATTCACGCCGGTTCGCCGGGTCCCGTACCTCGATCCGGTCCGCGCTCCGGTCCGGGTCGTTCGTCGAGGGGTGGGCGGTGTACGCCGAGCGGATCATGGCCGAGCAGGGATACCCCGGCGACGGGGATCCCCGCGCGGTCCGCATGCAGCAGCTCAAGATGCAGCTGCGCACGATCATCAACGCCATCTTGGACGCCAGCATCCACGGGCATGGCATGACCGAGACCGAGGCGATGGCGCTGATGACCGGCCGGGGCCACCAGGAGGAAGGCGAGGCGGCCGGCAAGTGGCGCCGGGCGCAGCTCACCTCCGCCCAGCTGTCCACCTACTACGTCGGGTACACCGAAGTCTCCGACCTGGCCGGCGACCTGCGGGCCGCGGACCCCGGCCCGGCCGACCGGGAGGTCCACGACCGCATGCTGGCCCACGGCTCGCCGCCGGCCCGGCTGCTGCGCCAGCTGCTCACCTCCTGATCGGCTGGCGCCGCTCGGGCCGGCGTCGTTCGGGCTGTGGTTCGGCGGCCGGCGCGGCTGCGGTGATCCGCCGGAACAGCCGCCGCTCGGCCAGCGACCAGGCGGTGGAGACGAGCAGGTAGATCCCCGCCGCCAGCGGCACGAAGGCGGCGAAGACCACGGTCAGGTAGGGCAGCAGCCGGGTCAGCGCGCCCGACCCGGCCGTTGCGCCCGGCCCGGCCGGGCCCGGCGCCGCGGCAGCGGGCTGGACGCTCATCAGCCGGGCCAGGCGCGCCGACAGCCAGCACAGCCCGGCCAGCAGGACGAACAGGCCGGCGAACACCAGGCCCTGCGCACTGAGCGCTCCGGCGCCGCTGAGCCAGTGCGCGCCGAGCGGCACGCCGAGCAGGTCGTGGCCGAGCAGCGTGTTCGGCCTGCCGCCGATCTGCCCCGAACGGAACAGCAGGTACACGACCGACAGCACCGGCGCCTGGAGCAGCAGCGGCGCGAAGCCGGCGAACATACTCGTGCCCTCCCGTTTGTACAGGGCGGTCATCTCGCGCTGCAGCCGCTCGGGCTGCTTGCCGTAACGCTGGCGCAGGGCCTGCAGCTGCGGCGCCAGCCGGGCCATGGCCAGCTGGCCGCGGAAGGCGCGCAGGCTGAGCGGCATGAGCACCAGGCGGACGACGATGGTGACCGCGATGATCGCGGCCACCACGGCCAGGGCGCCCAGGGCGGGGGTGAGGAAACGGGTGAATCCGGAGACAAGGTGGTACGCGGCGTCCACGGGGACACCGAACAGACTGGTCATGAGGAACGGCCTTCCAGCTGGAACGAATTGGGTGCTGGAAGCGGCCGCGGTATCCGCGGGTCAGCGGGATGGGGCGGCCGCCGGGGCCGCCGATGGCGCTCTGGGTCTGGTCCGTCCGGCCGCGTCAGGGTCGCACTGCCGCAAGAACGCCGCCCGCCAGGACTTCTCCCGCAGCGCCGAGGCCCGGCGGATCAGCGGGATCGCGGCGGCCAGCCCGGAGACGCTGGCCACCGAGGCGACCAGGGCCAGCACGGCCGCCAGCATGGCCCCGGCCAGGACGGCGGCGGCCAGCCCGGTCAGGGCTGCGGAACCGGACGGGCTCACGGTAATCTGGGCCAGGTCACGCAGCAGCCCGGCCAGCATGGCCAGCAGGCTGCCCAGGCCCGTCAGCATCGCGTTCACCCGACCTCCGCCGAGCGGCTAACTCCCCCGGTGCCCCGCGGGGAGAACTCCCTTTTAGGGTACGCCTGCCGAAGCGAGGTCGGCGACGGCGGCCAGCAGCCGGTCCACCTCGGCCTGGTCGTTGTAGTGGACGAGCCCGGCGCGGACCGCACCGCCGGATTCCCGCAGGCCGAGGGCGCCGGCCAGTTCCCAGGCGTAGTTGTCGCCGTGCCACACGTTGATCTGCCGGGCCGCCAGCCGGGCCGCGATCTCGCCGGGCGTGTACCCGGCCACGGTGAAGAAGGCGGTCGGCGCGCGCCGCGCGGCCTTGCCGTACAGCGTGACGTGCCGCATCGAGCCCAGGCCGTCAAGCAGCCGGGCGAACAGCTCGCCCTCGTACCGCTCCACCGCGGTCATGGAGGCCAGCAGCCGCTCCCGCCTGCTGCCTGCGGCGGCCGGGTCGAGCGCGGCCAGGTGCTCGACCGCCGCGACCACCCCGGCCAGGTCGGCGAAGGCCGCGGTGCCCCGCTCGAACCGGCCGGGCACGCCGGCCGGGGCCGGCTCGAGCTTGTCCGGGTGCAGGGTCTCCAGCAGCGCCGGATCGGCCACCACGGTGCCGATGTGCGGGCCTGACCACTTGTAGGCGCTGGTGGCGTAGAAGTCCGCGCCGATCGACCGGACGTCCACCGGCACGTGCGGGGTGGCGTGCACGCCGTCCACGTAGCACAGCGCGCCGGCCGCGTGCGCGGCCGCGGCGATGGCCGCCAGGTCCGGGCGGGTGCCGACGATGTTGCTGGCCGCGGTGACCGCGACCAGCCGGGTGCGCTCGGATACCAGCTCGCGGTACTGCGCGACGGCCAGCTCGGTCGTCGACATGTCGACTTCGGCCCAGCGGACCGTGGCCCCGCGCCGCGCGGCGGCCTGGACCCAGGGCCTGACGTTCGCGTCGTGGTCGAGCCGGGACACCACGACCTCGTCCCCTGGTTCCCACCGGCGGGACAGCGTGTCGGCCAGGCGGTAGGTGAGCGTGGTCATGTTCGGCCCGAGGATCACGCCGCGGGAATCGGCGCCGGTCAGGTCGGCCAGGGCGCGGCGGCACTCGGCCACGATGCTGCTGGCCCGCTCGCTGGCCGGAAACGCGCCGCCGGCGTTACCGATCCCGGACCGGTAGGTGTCCGCGATGGCCTCGATGACGGGCGCGGGCACCTGGGTGCCGGCGGCGCCGTCCAGGTAGGCGTAGCCATCGCTCAGCGCCGGGTAGGCCACCCGGACCCGGTTAACGTCAAAGGTCACAAACCAAGGACTCTATCCTGGCGGCGGCGTCAGGACCGGCCGGACCCCGCCCGCTGGCCCGCCTCGGCGTACAGTTCCCTGACCCGCCCGGCCAGCCCGGCCAGGAAGCCGGCCAGCCCGGTTGCGGCCAGGATCGCGCCGACGGCCACGTCCATCCGGGCGGCGCCGGTCCAGGGTGCCCCGGCGGGCTGGTAGCGCACCGCGAACGGCGCTGCCACCAGCCAGGCCCCGGCGGCGAAGATGATCACCAGGCCGGCCAGCGCGAACCGGTTCACCATGCTTCCTCCTCCTCGCCGCAGCCCACCATGAGCAGTTCGGCTCCGGCCAGCATCGACTCCAGGGCCGCGAGCCCGTCGCGCTGGCCGGTTCCGGCCGCGTCCGCCTCCGGGGTCGCCGAGACCACGGCCGCGGCGGGGGCCGCAGTAGCGGGGGATGCTTCCGCGGCGGCCTCCGGGGTGGCGGGGGCCGGGGCGGGTTCGCCTCCGTCCGGCCCGGCGGGCACCGGCTGGCAGTCACGGGACACGCGCCCGGCCTCCGGCGCGCTCCTGGGCCCGGGGATATCCGGCCAGGCCCCGGACGTCCCGGACGGCCCGGAAGGCCCGGCGGCCGGGTCGGCGGTCAGCGCGGCCAGCAGGGTTCGCAGGTCGTCCAGCACGCGCGCCGGATCGGGGATGCCGCCCGCCGTGGCATCGTGGGCCTGCTGGCGCAGCGCGCGTGCCTGATGCCTGGCCTGCCGGCGCGAGGTCGCGGGCAGCAAGCCGTCGGCGCGCAGCCTGCTCCGCCAGGCGGCCGCCCAGCAGGCCAGGGTGGCCAGGGACACGGCCCCCAGCGCGCCGGCGGTGGCCAGGTCGGTCAGCACCGCGTCATGCGGTCCGTGATGGGGCTGATCCCAGTAGCCGAACGCGAACGGGGTCAGCGCCAGCCAGGCCGCCGCGCACAGGCCGACGGCGGACGCGCAGAGTCCGGATACATAGCGCCCGGAACAGCGCGAGCAGGCGGAAACAGGCGGCCCCGAGAAGCCAGCAGACTCCGTCGAGTCCATGAATAACCCTCCGTAGCGAAGTGATTACACTTCGATGTACGGCGGACCACTCTAACACCTGGCTCCAGCCCCGATCGCGCCCCGACGCGCCGAGCAGGACCAGCCACGGATCCTCGTCGTCCTGCCTGACGGAGACCTCCGGCCACAGCTGGCGCGTGCCGCCCCGCCAGGCGGCCAGGACCAGCTCGGGATCGGCCGGGCGGTAGTCCTTGCCCAGTGACCGGGCCAGGTCCCACGCGTGCAGGTGCCACTCGGCGCAGGCCGCTCCGGCCATCGCCGCCACCGTGGCCTCGACGCCCCGGTAGCTGTGGTGCGGCAGGTCCCAGCAGGCGGGCAGCCGCCGGCCGTAGGCCCGCGCCGACTCGGCGTACGCCGCGATGTGCTCGAGCCCGGGTGCGTCAGGCAGCGCCGCCAGCTCGGCGGCGTTCTGCCTGGCCAGCTTGCGGGCCAGCGAGTCGGCGGGCGCGTTGGTCGCCATCAGCCGGGCCAGCCTGCTGGCCGGCGCGTCATCCAGGTACTCGTGATAGTCGTCAGCCACGCATCGCAGGTGACCGGCCAGGTCGACGGCCCGCCACTCCGAGCAGGGCGTCTCGGCCAGCCACGTCGCGTCCGTGAACTGGCCGGCCAGCTCGCAGATCACGGTCACGCCGTCGCGGTAGGCGGCCAGGATGCCCGCGCGTGACACGCGGCTCACGGTGTCGGCCCGGCAGGACAGCGCCGGGCCCGGAACCCCCCGCACTTAGCGGAGCTCCCCGCTCCCCCATACCCCCACGGGGGGCTGGTCCTGCTGCGCTTCACGGTTCCTCTCCCTGCCGGAACTCCGGCAACCGGCTCGCGAAGCCTCTGGGTCAGCCAGCGTGCCAGAGTTGAGGCCCGGCGACAAGTCGTACGCCGGAAGAAAAATCAGATGACAACCTCGTGCCAGCCCGGTTAACCTCGCGACAATGCCCCCGTTCATGCCTTCCCTGGTCACGCGCGCCTCAGCCCGGGTCCGACCAGTCGGGGCGCTGTGGCGGCTGCGAGGCTACCTGAAGCCGTTCCGGGTCCAGATGATCGTGATGCTCGCGGCCGCGTTCGGCGCGGTCACGGCCGAGATCCTCATCCCGCTGCTCACCAAGTCGGTCGTGGACGGGGCGATCGCGCACGGCGTCCGGCGCGAGCTGATCCCGCTCGGCCTGGCCGCGGCCGGCCTCGGCGTGGGCGAAGCGATGCTGAACCTGATCCGCCGCTGGATCCAGGCCGACTCGGTGGCGGCGATCGAGAAGACCATCAGGGACGACCTGTACGCCCACCTGCAGCATCTCCAGGCGTCGTTCCACGACAACTGGCAGTCCGGTCAGCTGCTGTCGCGGGCGACGACGGACCTGTCGGCCATCCGCCGGTTCGCCGGGTTCGGCCTGATCTTCATGGTCACCAACGTGATGACGTTCGCCGCGGTGGTGGCGCTGCTGATCCACCTGAACTGGTGGCTCGGCCTGGTCACCGGCGCCGTGTTCGCGCCGGTCCTGCCGGTCTGCCTCAGGTTCGAGAAGCGGTACCGCGTGCTCTCCCGCCGGGTCCAGGACCAGCAGGGCGACCTGGCCACGCTGATCGAGGAGGCCGCGACCGGCATCCGCGTGCTGAAGGCGCTGGGCCGGGGCAGGCACGCGGCCATCCGGCACAACGCCCAGGCCACCGAGGTCTACCGGACCCAGGTCGAGAAGGCCGGCCTGCTCGGGTCGTTCTGGGCGCTGCTCGACCTGATCCCGAACGCGGTCATCGGGATCATCGTCGTGCTCGGCGCGCTCGCGGTCAGCCAGCACTCGCTCAGCCTGGGCGGCCTGGTGGCATTCATCACACTGGCGCTGCAGCTGGTCTGGCCGGTCGAGGCGCTGGGCTACATCATCGCCTCCGGCCAGGAGGCGGCCACCGCGGCGCAGCGGGTGCTGGAGATCTTCGACGCCGAGCCCGAGATCACCGACAGCACCGATAGATATGCCGAACGGACCGTGGCACCCGCCTCCCCCCGCGACGCCCCGCTCCGGGAGGCCACCGAGCCCCGCCTTCCCCGGCCGGTACCGGCGCCGCGGCCGGTGGTACGCGCGCTGCCGCGGACCCGGGCCCGCAGTGATGCGGCACGCGGCCGGGGTCACCTGGTGTTCGACCACGTGGCCTTCTGCTATCCCGGAGCCGACGAGCCGGTACTGCGCGACATCATGCTCGAGCTGCCGCCGGGCGAGACGGTGGTGCTCACCGGGGCGACCGGCTCGGGCAAGTCCACCCTGCTGCAACTGGTGCCGCGGCTCGCCGACGCCACCTCGGGCTCGGTGCGGCTGGACGGGACCGACATCAGGGACCTGCCGCTGGAGCGGCTGCGCGCGGCCGTCGGCTGCGCGTTCGAGGACGCCACGCTGTTCTCGGCCAGCGTCAGGGAGAACGTCATGTTCGGTGCGCCGGACGCGGACGAGGAAGCGGTCGAGGCCGCGCTGACCGCCGCGCAGGCGCGGTTCGCCTACGACCTGCCGTGGGGCCTGGACACCAGGATCGGCGAGCAGGGCATGGCCCTGTCCGGCGGCCAGCGGCAGCGGATCGCGCTGGCCCGTGCCATCCTGGCCGGGCCGGACGTGCTGATCCTGGACGACCCGCTGTCCGCGCTCGACGTGCATACCGAGGAGCGGGTGACGCGGGCCCTGCACGAGATCCTGGCCGACGCGACGGCCCTGGTGGTGGCGCACCGGCCGTCCACCGTGGCCCTGGCCGACACCGTGGCGCTGCTGTCCGGCGGCGTGATCGCGGCCACCGGCAGCCACCGGCACCTGCTGGCCTCGAACCCCGAGTACGCGGACCTGATGGACTCCGAAGACCTGGAGGAGAGCGCGTGACCACCGACGCCCCGGCCGGGGGGCAAGGAGGGGCGGCCCCCCTGGACAGCAGCGCCTGGCGCGGCGTCGCCGCCGAGAAGGCCGACGAGGTGACCGCCGGGCTGGCCGCGCTGCTGCGCGAGCGCAGCAGGCGGCTGCTCGGCGACCTGCTGCGGCCGCACCGGCGGGCGGTCATCACCACCGTGTCACTGATCGTGGTGGAGAGCCTGGCCGCGCTGGCCGGCCCGTGGCTGGTCGGCCTGGCCATCGACAACGGCCTCCCGCCGCTGCTCAGCGCACACGACGCGATGCCGCTGCTGGTCATCGCCACCGCCTTCGCCTGCGCGGTGGCGGTCCAGGCCATTACCACCCGCATGTTCGTCACCATGACCGGCCGGGTGGGCCAGAAGGTGGTGCTCGAGCTGCGCAACCGCCTGTTCGCGCACTGCCAGGACCTCGACGTGGCCTTCCACGAGAGCTACACCTCCGGGCGGGTCATCTCCCGGCAGACCTCGGACATCGACTCGATCTCCGACCTGTTCGAGGAGGGCCTGGACTCGCTGATCGCGGCGATCTTGACCCTGCTGCTCGTCGGCACCGGCATGCTGCTGCTCAACTGGCAGCTCGGCCTGGTCGTGCTGGCCGGCTTCATCCCGCTGACCTGGCTGACCGCCTGGTTCCGGCGCGAGTCGGCGCGTGCTTACCGGCGGACCAGGGAGGCCATCGCGCTGGTCATCGTGCAGTTCGTGGAGACCTTCGGCGGGATACGGGCGGTGCAGGCGTTCCGCCGTGAGCCGCGGAACTCGGCCATCTTCTCCGGGCTGGGCCAGGACTACGCCGAGTCCAGCCGGGACGCCTCCCGGCTGTATGCGGTCTACGGCCCGAGCATCTCGCTGGTCGGCAACCTCATCACCGGCGTGGTGCTGGGCTACGGCGGGCTGCTGGTCATCGACCACGACATGAAGGTGGGCGTGCTGGCCACCTTCCTGCTCTACCTGCAGCGCTTCTTCGACCCGCTGCAGGACGTGTCGCAGTTCTACAACACGTTCCAGAGCGCGGCGTCCGGCCTGGAGAAGATCTCCGGCGTGCTGGAGCAGGAGCCTTCGGTACCGGAACCGGCGTCGCCCGGAGCCCTGCCCGGAAGCACGCAGTCAGGACGCCGGGTGCGGTTCGAATCGGTCACCTTCGGCTACCGGGACTCCGTGGTGCTGCCGGACCTGGACCTGGACATCCCGGCCGGCCAGACGGTGGCCCTGGTCGGCGAGACCGGCGCGGGCAAGACAACGATCGCGCGGCTGCTGGGCCGGTTCTACGACCCGCGCTCGGGCCGGGTCACCCTGGACGGGACCGACCTGCGGCAGCTGCCCGACCCGGTGCTGCGATCCGAGATCATCGTGATCACCCAGGAGAACTTCCTGTTCGGAGGGTCGGTCGCGGACAACATCAGGCTCGGCCGCCCGGACGCGTCCGCGGCCGACATCGAGGCGGCGGCCCGGATGATCGGCGCGCACGACTTCATCGGTGCGCTGCCCGAGGGGTACGACACCCCGGTCGGCAAGCGCGGCGGGCGGCTGTCGGCCGGGCAGCGCCAGCTCATCTCGTTCGCGCGGGCGTTCCTGGCCGCCCCGGCCGTGCTGGTCCTGGACGAGGCGACCTCGCTGCTCGATATCCCCAGCGAGCGGCTGGTGCAGGCCGCGCTGCGCACGGTGCTGGCCGACCGGACGGCCGTCATCATCGCCCACCGCCTGTCCACCGTGGCGATCGCCGACCGGGTCCTGGTCCTCGACTACGGCCGCATCACCGAGGACGGCCCGCCCGGCGAGCTGATGGCCGGCGACGGCGAGTACGCCGCGCTCCACTCGAGCTGGGCCGCCAGCCTGGCCTGACGGCCCGGCCGGGCCGCGTTTTGCTTCACCCCGGCTCCGGCTCCGGCTCCGGCCCGCGTACTCTATGGGATCATGAGACCTGGGGTCATGGGCCGGCCGAAGCCGAGCAGTGAGGCGGAGCACCAGTACCAAGCCGACGCGGCGCTCGCAGCCCGGCGGTCGGAACTGCTGGATGCCGCTCGCGAGGCGGAGAGCCGGTTCCGGCAGGCGCAGGCCAGGCGGGCCCCGGACGCCGAAGTACGCCGGCTCGCACTCGAGCTCGACACGGCGCTCACCGACGCCATGCGCGCCGCCTTCGCGGCGCAGCGCGCCGAGATCGGCCCGCGCGGCTACGACGACCGCATCTACCGGCGCAAGGCGAAGGCCACGCCGCGCGTCCACGCCCTTACCGCCGAAGCGGAGCACCTGCTGACGCTGCGTGAGACCCATCGCCTCAACGGCATCCCGGCCGTCGAGTTCGAGCCGGGTCCGCTGATCTCCCCTGCCGCCGAGGCCTGAGCCCGGTCTGGCCGGGTTTCGCACCTGCTGAGAATTTCCCGGCCTATCCCGGTGAACCTTCCGGGTACCTGCAACGTCTCTAGTCTGACGGGCGTGCAGCCGCGGCCCGGCGACACGAGGTGGGCAGCACATGCAGCAATCGATTGTTGCAACATGGCGTGTCGCTTGCGCGGGTAGCATGAGAGGAGCACAGTTGGTCTAGGCCACTTAGGCGGCAGGGCCGTAAACAAAATATAAACAGCAGGTAGTTCCACATAGTAAAACCAGGTAGTTACGAGTAGTAGTCACTAAGTGTCAGGGAGCAACCGGCGGAAAGCTACAAAAGGCCAGCGGGAAAACGGTCACCGCGGGCCATGTGGCAATCGCGGAAGCTGCGGCACACTAGCACGGGTCAACACCACGCATGATGAACCAACCAGGAGGCACTGATATGTGCCCACACACGCCGCAGTGTCCGGAGGCATCCGCCCCGGACCGCGAGGCGGCACATACTGTCGTCAGCCACCCCGAGCAGGGCTGGAGCCTGCTCTGCAATGGCATCGTGATCTTCGAGGACACGGGCGAGCTCTTGCCTGACGGCGCTTCCATCGCACCGCACCGCCCCACCGATCTGTGTTTCGACCGGCCGGCGCGGGCCGCAGGCCCGCATGGCGGGCACGCTCCGGCGGCCTGATCTGCCGTCGGCAGCACCGGGCGGGGTGCTCGGTCCAGTCACCCCTTTTGAGCTCTTCGCTTGAACCCTTAGCGCAGCACGGTGACCAGCCATTCGGCGACGGCACCGGCGATCACCGCGCGGTGACCCTTCAGTGAATGCGTCTCCCCCGGCACGATAACCACCCGGTCCGCCTGGTCGGCCCCGGGGATCCCGAACGGGTCACGCTCCCCGTTCACCACCAGGACCGCCGCTCCGCCGGCGCGTGCCGCCTGCAATTCGGCGGCCCGGCTCTGGCCGGGCCGGCCCGGCGGCCGCAGCGGGAACGCCAGCGCGACCACCGCCCGCGCGCCGACGTCGGCGGCGGTACGGCACGCCACCCGCGCGCCGTTGCTCCGGCCGCCCTGGATGAGCGGGAGGCCGGGCGCCAGCCCGGCCAGTACGGCCACGATCTCGACCCAGGCGGCGTCCTGGCGTACGGCCGAGCCGGGCGCGCGGGCCCCCCTGACCCGGTACGGCTGGGTCACCCGGGCCACCAGCCCGCCCAGCCCGAGAGCGGCGTCGCGGGCCGCCAGCAGGTCGGGTGAGCCGGGGCTGCCCCCCGCGCCATGGGTGAGCACGAGCAGGAACCGCGCCCGGCCAGGCTCGGCCGGACCGTCCTGGTCCAGTTCGGCCCGCGCGAGCCCGCCATCGGTCATGATCTCCACGGCAGGCAGATTAGCGCCCGCCGATGTCCGGGATGAGCTGACGGCTCCGACGTCTCCGGTGCAGGCGCGGGAGTATGTGCCCGCGCATGGGAGGCAGAGATGAGCACGGCGGTTACGGGAACTAACCAGCCAACGCAGAAGGAGACATCATGAAGTACATGATCTTGCTGTCCGGCTCCCAGCGGGACTACGACTCCATGTCCGGAAAGGACCCGGCCAGCCGGGATGCCTGGACCGGCGCGGACTTCGCGGCGCTGGGCGCGTTCATGGAGTCGTTCACCACGGACCTGGCCAGCTCCGGCGAACTGGTGGAAACGCGCGGACTGACCGCCCCGGTGCACGCCAGGAGGATCCGGCTGGAGAACGGAGTCCCGGTGGTGACCGACGGGCCGTACGCGGAAACCGAGGAGGTCCTGGCCGGCTACTGGATCGTGGAGTGCGAGAGCTTCGACCGGGCGACCGAGATCACTGCCAGGCTGGCCGGCTGCCCGGTCCGGAGAGCGTCCGCGCCCGGGCCTACGCGGACGTGCGGCCGATCGCCGATTCCCGCGCCGAACTGGACATCTGACCGGCCATGCCCGGGGCGGACGCCGAGGACCTGCTGCGCGGGCTCGCGCCGCAGGTCCTCGGCGCGCTGGTGCGGCGCTACGGGCATTTCGACACCGCGGCGGACGCCACCCAGGAAGCGCTGATCGCGGCGGCCAGGCAGTGGCCGGATGAGGGTCTCCCGGACAACCCGCGCGCCTGGCTGATTGCCGTCGCCTCGCGCCGGCTCACCGACCTGCTCCGCGCCGAAGCCGCCCGCCGGCGCCGCGAGGAGACCGTGGCCCGCTGGGTGCTGCCCGAGCACTGGCTGGCGCCCGCCGCCGACACGCCGGCCGACGCGGATGACACGCTGATCCTGCTGTTCATGTGCTGCCATCCGGCGCTGTCGCCGGCCTCGCAGATCGCGCTGACGCTGCGGGCGGTCGGCGGGCTGGCCACCGCCGAGATCGCCCGGGCGTTCCTGGTCCCCGAACCGACCATGACCCGGCGCATCAGCCGGGCCAAGCAGCAGATCAAGGACAGCGCGGTGCCGTTCCGGATGCCCGCGGCGCAGGACCGCGCCGCCCGCCTGGCTGCCGTACTGCACGTGCTGTACCTGATCTTCACCGAAGGCTACGTCAGCACGTCCGGGCCCAGCCTGCAGCGTGCCGAGCTGACCGCCGAGGCGATCAGGCTGACCCGCATCCTGCACCGGCTGCTGCCCGGGGACGGCGAGGTGACCGGGCTGCTCGCGCTGATGCTGCTCACCGACGCGCGGCGCCCGGCGCGGACCGGGCCAGGCGGCGAGCTGATCCCCATGGCCGAACAGGACCGGAGCCGCTGGAAAGCCGACCTCATCGCCGAGGGCGTGGCCCTGATCACCGGGACGCTCGGCCGCGGCCCGGCCGGCCCGTACCAGCTGCAGGCTGCCATCGCCGCCCTTCATGACGAGGCACCGTCGGCCGGCGCGACGGACTGGCCGCAGATCATGGCGCTGTATGAGGTGCTGATGCAGATCTCCGATAACCCCGTGGTGGCGCTGAACCACGCGGTCGCGGTGGCCATGGTCCGCGGGCCGCGGGCCGGGCTTGAGGTAGTCGACGGGCTCGGCACCGATCAGCGGATCGCCCCGGGCCATCACCTGCCCGCCGTGCGCGCGCACCTGCTCGAGCTGGCCGGCGACCGTGCGGCCGCCCGCGAGGCCTACCTGGCCGCGGCCCGCCGGACCAGCAACCTCCCCCAGCAGCGCTACCTGTACGGCCGGGCCGCCCGCCTGGCCAGCCGCGGCTGAGCGCGCCGGTCAGCCGCTACCCGCGGCCGGCCCGACCCGTCGGCTGGCACGCCTGTACTCTACGCAACCGCCTTCGCGCCGCTCACGGCACTCCCGCGGCGATCAGGATCCCCCTCAGCGATCAGGATTCTCTGTCGCCGGCCAGGATCTTCTTGAGGAACTGGCCGGTGTAGCTTTCCTCGACGTCGGCGACTTGCTCCGGCGTCCCGCAGGCCACCACCTGCCCGCCGCCGGCGCCGCCCTCGGGCCCGAGGTCGATGACCCAGTCCGCGGTCTTGATGACGTCCAGGTTGTGCTCGATCACGATCACCGTGTTGCCGGTGTCGACCAGCCGGTTCAGCACCCCGAGCAGCTTGCGGATGTCCTCGAAGTGCAGGCCGGTGGTGGGCTCGTCCAGCACGTAGATGGTGCGGCCGGTGGCCCGGCGCTGCAGTTCCGAGGCGAGCTTGACCCGCTGCGCCTCGCCGCCGGACAGGGTGGGTGCCGGCTGGCCGAGGCGGACGTAGCCCAGGCCCACGTCGACCAGGGTCTTCAGGTGCCGGTGGATGGCCGGTACCGCCTCGAAGAACTCGGCCGCCTCCTCGATCGGCATGTCGAGGACCTCGGCGATCGTCTTGCCCTTGAAGTGCACCTGCAGGGTGTCGGTGTTGTACCGGGCCCCGTGACAGACCTCGCACGGCACGTACACGTCGGGCAGGAACTGCATCTCGATCTTGATCGTGCCGTCACCGGAACAGGCCTCGCACCGGCCGCCCTTGACGTTGAACGAGAACCGGCCGGGCTGGTAGCCGCGGATCTTCGCCTCGGTGGTCGCGGCGAACAGCTTCCTGACGTGGTCGAACACGCCGGTGTAGGTGGCCGGGTTGGACCGGGGCGTGCGCCCGATCGGGCCCTGGTCGACGTGCACCACCTTGTCCAGCTGCTGCGTGCCGGTGATCCTGACGTGCCTGCCGGGGACGGTACGGTTGCCGTTCAGCTCGCGGGCCAGCGCCTTGTACAGGATGTCGTTCACCAGCGTCGACTTGCCCGAGCCCGACACGCCGGTGACCGCCACCAGGCAGCCGAGCGGGAACGCCACGTCCACGCCGCGCAGGTTGTGCTCGGCCGCCCCCTTGACCGTGATCTCGCGGCCCTTGGTGCGCTGCCTGCGGACCGCGGGCAGCGGGATGGACTGCCGTCCGGACAGGTAGGCGCCGGTCAGCGAGTCCGGGCTGTCCAGCAGGTCGGCGACCGTCCCGGCCACCACGATGTGGCCGCCGTGCTCCCCGGCCCGCGGGCCGATGTCCACCACCCAGTCGGCCGCCCGGATCGTGTCCTCGTCGTGCTCCACCACGATCAGGGTGTTGCCCAGGTCCCGCAGCCGCAGCAACGTCTCGAGCAGCCGGTGGTTGTCCCGCTGATGGAGCCCGATGGACGGCTCGTCGAGCACGTACAGCACCCCGACCAGCCCGGAGCCGATCTGGGTGGCAAGCCTGATCCGCTGGGCCTCACCGCCGGCCAGGGTGGCCGATGCGCGGTCCAGGGTCAGGTAGTCAAGCCCGACGTCGAGCAGGAAACCCATCCTGGCGTTGACTTCCTTCACGATCCGCTGGGCGATCTGCCGGTCGCGGTCGGATAGCTCCAGCGTGAGCAGCAGCTTGGCCAGCTCCCCCACGGGCAGCGCGCACAGCTCGGCGATCGACCGGCCGTCCACGGTCACCGCCAGCGACACCGGCTTGAGCCGGGCGCCGCCGCAGGACGGGCAGGGCACCTCACGCATGTAGCCGGCGAACTTCTCCCGGCTGGAGTCCGATTCCGCCTCGGCGTGCCGCCGCTCAACCCACGGGATCACGCCCTCGAACGTCGTGTAGTACGAGCGCTCGCGGCCGTACCGGTTCTTGTAACGGACGTGAACCTGGAGGTCGTAGCCGCGTAGCAGGGCCTGGCGGGCCTGGGCGGGCAGCTTGGCCCACGGCGTGTCCATCCGGAACCCGAGCGTCTCGCCCAGCGCCTGGATGAGCCGCTCGAAGTAGTCGCTGAGATGGCCGCTGCTCCAGGGCGCCAGCGCGCCGTCCGCCAGCGACTTGCTCTCGTCGGGGACGATCAGCTCCGGGTCGACCTCGAGCTTGGTGCCCAGCCCGGTGCAGTCCGGGCAGGCCCCCCAGGGCGAGTTGAACGAGAACGAGCGCGGCTCGAGCTCGTCGAAGGACAGCCCGTCATACAGGCAGGCCAGATGCTCGGAGTACATCCGCTCGCGATGCGGGTCGTTGTCCGGCAGGTCGGTGAAATCGAGGATCACCACCCCGCCGGACAGGCCGAGCGCGGTCTCCACCGAGTCGGTCAGCCTGCGCCGCGCGGTGTCCTTGACCGCGAGCCGGTCGACGACCGCCTCGATGTCGTGCTTCTCGTACTTCTTCAGCGCGGGCAGCTGGCCGGACAGCGCCTCGTCCAGCCGCACCATGGTGCCGTCCACGCGGGCCCGGGAGTATCCCTTGGTCTGCAGCTCACGCAGCAGCTCGCCGTACTCGCCCTTGCGGCCGCGCACCACGGGCGCGAGGACCTGGAACCTGGTCCCCTCGTCGAGCTCGAGCACCCGGTCCACGATCTGCTGCGGGGTCTGCCGCGCGATCGGCCGGCCGCAGATCGGGCAGTGCGGCTTGCCGATCCTGGCGTACAGCAGCCGCAGGTAGTCGTAGACCTCGGTGATCGTGCCGACGGTCGAGCGCGGGTTCCGGCTGGCGGACTTCTGGTCGATGGAGACCGCGGGCGACAGCCCGTCGATGAAGTCGACGTCGGGCTTGTCCATCTGGCCCAGGAACTGCCGGGCGTAGGCCGACAGCGACTCCACGTACCGCCGCTGGCCCTCGGCGAAGATGGTGTCGAAGGCCAGGCTGGACTTGCCCGAGCCGGATAGCCCGGTGAACACGATCATGGCGTCTCGCGGCAGGTCAAGCGAGACATCCTTCAGGTTGTGCTCGCGGGCGCCGCGAACGACAAGTCGATCAGCCACTGCGCCTCTGCTCTCTGATGGGGCTCCGAAACGGGTAGACGAATCGCTTGGCGATGGTAGCCGGGGGGTCTGACATTTTGAGGGTCGCCGCTCCCGGGTTCTGCCCCGTACCACTAACAAGCATCGAATCATCCGCCGTTATGCCCGCCCCGCTCCCTCCACGATAGCGAAGGACCCCGGCGCGCGCCCGCGGGTCTTCCGCCTCGGCGGGGTCAGAAGTCGGCGGGGGTGCCGGCGCCGAGGCGGCGGGCCTTCTGGTACAGGTAGCCGGCGGCGGCCAGGTCCTCGGCGGCCAGGCCGAGCGACTCGAAGACGGTGATCTCGTCCGCGGCGGAACGGCCCGGCGCCGTGCCGGTCAGCAGCTCGCCGAGCTCGGCCCGGACCGGATTGGCCACGCCCTCGCGGGCGGCCAGCAGGTAGTCGCCGGACTCGTTGCTGACGGACTCGCGGCTGTCGGCGAACAGGGCCGCGTCGGCCATGGTCGCGGTGTCGAGCTCGCGGTCGGCGGGCAGGCAGGCGCCGACCGCGTTAACGTGGGCGCCGGGGGCCAGCCATTCGCGGCGCAGCACCGGCTGCTTGGCATTGGTCGCGGTGACCACGATGTCCGCCCCGGCCAGCGCGTCGGCGGCCGTCTCGCACGGGCGGACCGGCAGGCCGAGCTGCCCGGCCAGTTCGGCGGCCACCTGACGGGCCCGGCCGGAGTCCCGGCCGGCGATGCGGATCGCGGCCAGGGCGCGGGTGGCGGCCAGCGCGTGCGCGTGCGCCTGGCCCTGCACGCCGGTGCCGAGGATGGCCAGCTCGGCGGCACCGGGCCGGGCCAGCAGGCCGGTAGCCACGGCGGAGACGGCCGCGGTGCGGATCTCGGTGACCGCCGAGGCGTTCACCAGGGCCAGCGGCTCGCCCGTGCCCGCCGCGAACAGCAGCACCCCGCCCTGGTGGGCGTCCTTGCCGACGGCCGGGTTGCCCGGCGTGACGCAGATCGCCTTCAGGCCGTACCCGCTATTGGGCGCGTACGCGGGCATCAGGCCCATGAAGCCGGCCGCCCCGGCGGGCCTGACCACCGTCCGCAGCGGCTGCTGGATCTCCCCCCGGGCCAGTCCGGTCAGCGCCTCGCGCATCACGTCCGCGCACTCGTCATAGGGCAGCAGCTCACGCACCTGGCGGCCGGACAGGATCAGTATCTTCACGGGCTCTCCACGGGACGCGAACAAGCCGGCGCGATCGGCGCGCCCTGGATCGTTCGGTATAAGTTCTGAATGTGACCTACACCGGAGACGTACGTGTCGGCGGTCCGTCCGACACCAGGGAGCTCGACGGGCTGACCGTGACCAAGATAGCGGTGGGCCCCATGGACAACAACGCCTACCTGCTGCGCTGCGCGAGCACCGGCCAGGCCGTCTTGATCGACGCGGCCAACGAGGCCGACCGGCTGATCGAGATGATCGGCGAGGTGCCGGTCGGGGTGATCGTGACCACGCACCGGCACTCCGATCACTGGCAGGCCCTGCCGGAGCTGCAGAAGCACACCGGTGCCGAGGTGGCCGCGCACCCGGCCGACGCTGATTTCCTGCCCGTCTCGGTCACCCGCCGCGTCGAGCACGGCGAGGTGCTCCAGTTCGGCGACGCCGCGGTGTCGTTCATCCACCTGCGCGGGCACACGCCGGGCAGCGTCGCGGTCCTGTACGACGCGGGCGGCCGCCTGGCCGGCGGCCCGCACGTGTTCACCGGCGACTCGCTGTTCCCCGGCGGCGTGGGCAAGACCGGCTCGCCGGAGGACTTCACCTCGCTGCTCACCGACGTGACCGACCGCCTGTTCAGCCCGCTGCCCGACCCGACCTGGGTCTACCCGGGGCACGGCAAGGACACCACGCTCGGCACCGAGCGGCCCCACCTCGGCGAATGGCGCGCCCGCGGCTGGTGATGACCCACAGCATGCAGGCGAAACGCCGCCGGAGATCGTGACCGGCACGCCCGGCCGCTATACGATTGCCGCTAATTCGGCAGCTGGCTAATTTAGCCTTGACCGAACAATACGGGCATACGGCAGCGTGGCCGTGCCCAGGGGGAGGATCCATGGATACCTGGCCGGCGATCCACGCCGAGCGCAAGGCCCTCGCCGAGGACCTGCGGGACCGCAAGGCCGAGGACTGGGCCACGGCCTCGCTGTGCAGCCCGTGGACGGTCCGGGACGTGCTAGCCCACATGACCTCGGCCGCCACGGCGCCGCCGCCGGTGTTCTTCATCCGGCTGGCCGCGTCCGGGTTCAGCTTCGAAAAGCTGCAGGAAAAGGGAGTGGCCAGGAACCTGGGCAGCTCCCCCGCCGACACGCTGGCGCACTTCGAGGCCATCGTGACCTCGGTCAAGCACCCGCCGGGCCCGGCCGACACCTGGCTGGGCGAGACCATCGTGCACGCGATGGACATCCGCAGGCCGCTCGGCATCGAGCACAAGTACCCCACCGAGGCCGTGGTGCGGGTGGCCGACTTCTACAAGGGCTCGAACCTGCTCATCGGCAGCAAGCGCCGGGTCGCCGGCGTGCTGCTGCGGGCCACCGACGCCGACTGGTCGCACGGCACCGGCCCGGAGGTGTCGGGCCCCATCCTGTCCCTGGTCATGGCCATGACCGGGCGCCAGGCACCGCTCGATGACCTCACCGGCGACGGCGTGGCCACGTTGCGCTCAGGCGCCTAGCCGGAGCTTCCCGCGGCTCGCGGCGGCTGAACAGCGGCACGAAGACGTGCGCGAGCGGGCCGATGCAGCCCGCGTAGACCAGGGTGCCGATGCCCACCGTGCCGCCGAGCAGCCAGCCGATGGCCAGCACCGCGGAGACCATCACGACCGCGCGCACCGCCAGCGCCTGCACGAGCCCGGCGAACAGCTGGATCAGGCGTCGCGGCATGCGTTCAGCCTGCCAGGATTGGCTCCCTGCCAGTAGGGCCAGTTCCCGTCGTATCGGCTTGTTATGGGGCCGAACGGGCCGTGGTGACCGCCCGCGCCTGCCCGGCCCGCCGGTCCGGGCCGGTCGCGTCGCCCGGCTTCAGCAGCAGCGCGACCATGACCGCGGCGGCGAGGAGAGCCAGCCCGCAGACCCACATCGCGGCGTGCAGCCCGGTCACGAAACCGCGGGACCCGGGCCGGGCGTAGACCAGCGCGCCGAGTACCGCGACGCCGAGCACCTGGCCGAACTGCCGCAGCGCGTTGTGCACCGAGGACGCCATCCCGGCCCTGGAGGCGGCGACCGCCGACACGGCGACCTGGGTCATCGGCGTCAGGCACAGGCCGACGCCCGCGCCGGTCAGGGCGAAGTCCCACCAGATCGCCGACGGGCCGGTGTGCAGGCCGAGCCGGAGCAGGCCGAGCATCCCCGCGCCCGCGGCGACCAGGCCAGCCAGCATGGGCCAGCGCGGCCCGACCCGGCCGACCAGTCGCCCGGACAGCGGCGCGGCCACGGCGAAGGCCAGGCCCAGGACACATACCTGCAGGCCGGCCCGGACGGCGGAGTCGCCCTGAACCTGCTGGAAGTACGTGCTGAGGAAGACGATCGCGCCGACGAAGGCGAAGAAGACGACCAGGGCGGCCACGTTGGCCGCGGCGAACGCGGGCCGGCCGAACAGCGAGATGTCGACCACCGGCGCGGACGCGCGTCGCTCCCGGGCCACGAATCCGGCCAGCGCGGCCGCGCTGACGGCGAAACCGGCCAGGACCCGTGGCGAGGTCCAGCCGAGCGGGTTCCCCTCGATCAGGGCGAACGCCATCGCGGCGATGCAGGCCGACCCGAGCACCGTGCCCGCCCAGTCCAGGCGGTGCGAGGCCGGCGCGCGGTCCAGGCGGGGCACCACGCGCGCGGCGATCACCACCAGCAGCGCGGCCAGCGGCACGTTGAAGCCGAAAACCCACCGCCAGCCCCAGTGCGCTGCGATCAGCCCGCCGACCACCGGCCCGGCCGCCATCCCCAATCCCGAACCGGTGGACCACAGCCCGATGGCCTGCGCGCGGTGCCGTTCGTCGTCGAACAGGGCCCGGATGATGGTCAGGCTGCCCGGGACCAGCAGGACCGGGCCGAGGCCCTGCAGCACCCGGCCGGCCAGCAGCCAGCCCGTGGACGGGGCCAGGCTGTCGGCCAGCGACCCGGCCCCGAACAGGACCAGGCCGAGCAGGAACATGCCCTTGCGGCCCCGGCGGTCACCGATCGTGCCGCCGACGACCAGGAGCGAGGAGTACACGATGACGTAAGCGTCGACGATCCACAGCCGCCCGGAGGCCGGCGCGTGCAGGCCGGCCCCGATGGCCGGCAGCGCCACGCTGACCACGGTGGTCGACATCACGGCCAGGAACTGCGACCCGGCCAGCACCCCGACGGCCAGCCACGGCGCCGCGCTCGGGCGGGCGGCGCTCGCGGTGGCCGGCAGGCCGGGGTGCGTCGCGGTCATGACCCACCGGCCACGCCTCGCGGGTCGAAGGCCACCCTGATCCGGATGATCTTGCTGTCCTGGACCTGCATCCAGTTCGCCACCGGCACCGGGTCGGCCACCTTGGTGGCCATGTCGTACCAGGTCAGCACGTCAGGTCCGGCGGTGAAGACCTTCCGGACGTCGATGCCGGTCATGACCTGGGCCAGCCCCTGCAGGCCGCGCAGGCAGTCATCGGCGCCCGTGACGTGCCCCATCGGCCCGGTGAAGTCCACGTCGTCGGCCAGCACCGAGCGCAGCCGGTCGAAGTCCCCGGCCAGCCAGGCGTCGAAGTAGGTGGCGGCCGCCTTGGCCGCGCTGTCGTCGTGGGCCATGGTGGTGATCCCTCCTGTTCGTGTTACTGGCTTCTGCTTTCCAGCCTGCCGCGAGACATACCAGAAGTCCAAGAAATGATTGGACTAGCTATTAGAATCGATAGTTATGGAGCTGAGGCAGCTCGAGTACTTCGTGGCCGTCGCGGACGAGCGGAATTTCACCCGGGCCGCGGCAAAACTGCACGTCACGCAGCCTGGCGTGAGCGCCCAGGTCCGGCAGCTGGAACGTGAGCTGGGCCAGGAACTGCTGGACCGTTCTGGCCGGACCGTCCGGCTCACCGAGGCGGGCACCGCCGTGCTTCCGTTCGCCCGGGCCGCGCTGGGCGCGGTGAGCGGAGCGCGGCTGGCCGTGGACGAGATCTCCGGCCTGATGCGCGGCCACGTGGCGGTGGG
This sequence comes from uncultured Actinomycetes bacterium, assembly GCA_963767565.1. Lineage (GTDB taxonomy): Bacteria > Actinomycetota > Actinomycetes > Streptosporangiales > Streptosporangiaceae > Palsa-504. Next base: position 966,047 of record CAVYEG010000006.1, read on the forward strand.
CATGGTGGTCCAGTGCGCGTCGCTGGACATACCCGACCTGCTGGCGGGGTTCCACCAGCGGCATCCCGGGATCGAGATCACGCTGGCCGAGGACAGTTCCGATCACCTGACCGACGGGGTCAAGGACGGGACCTACGACCTGGCCTTCATCGGCCTGGGCCCCGTGGGCCCTGTGAGCCCCTTGAGCCCCTTGAGCCCCTTGAGCCCCTTGAGCCCCGTGAGCCCTGTGGGTCCCCCGGGCCGGCCGCCGTTGGCCGGGCTGGGCCTGCAGGTCGTGACCGACGAGCCGATCGTGGCCGCGGTCGCCCCGGACAGCGACCTGGCCGGCCTCGGCTCGGTCACACTGGGCCAGATCGCCGACCGGGCCGTGATCGCCCTGCCCGCCGGTACCGGCCTGCGGGCCTGCGTGGACGCCGCCTACGAATCCGCCGGCCGGCGGGCCCGGGTCGGGTTCGAGGCCAGCGACCCGCGCATGCTGGCCCGGCTGGCCGCCCGCGGCCTGGGGCTGGCCTACCTGCCCGCCTCCGTAGCCCGGGCGTACGGCGACGGGCTGCACGTCATCACGGTCAGCGACCCGGAGATGCACGGCCGCCTGGCGCTCGCCTGGCGGACCGAGGCCCCGGCCAGCCCGGCCGCCCGCGCCCTGATCGCGCACGCCCGCGCCGCGCTGCCCGAGGCGGTTTCCGGCCCCGGTTCCGGCTAGCCGCTCAGCGGGCGCCGGTAGCGGATCTCGGTGACGCCGCCCAGGTCGTCGAGCACGTGCCGGGCGCCGTCGGCGGCGAATCCGGCCCGCTCGTAGAAGCGGCGCGCGCGGGCGTTGTCCTGCAGGACCCACAGCGTGATGCTCGTGTACCCGGCGGCCACTACCCTGGCCAGGGACCGGTCCATGAGCGCCCGCCCGGTGCCGGTGGACCACCAGTCCGGATGGACGTACAGCGCGTACAGTTCGGCCACCTGGCCGTCGGCGCCCGCTGCGGTCTGCGGATGCGGCCAGGGGGCTTCGAGCACGTCCTGTTCTGGCCCGAAGGACGCATAGCCGACGATGGCGGGGACGCCGACCGCGGCGATCATGCGCTGCCAGGGCCGGGTCCTGAACGACTGCCGGATCCTGGCGCCGCCGTCGGGCGCGGTCACCCGGTCGATGACCTGGCGGCTGATGATGCCCTGGTAGGCGGCGAGCCAGCTCTCCCGCTGCACAGCCGCGATCTGCGCCGCGTCCGCCGGGGAGGCGGACCGGATCACCACCACCCGGACACGCTAGCGAATGCGCATCGCGAGGAAGAAATCTACCTGGTCATCGAGCGAAGACAGGTCGCGCCCGGTGAGCTCCTCGATCCGCCTGATCCGGTACCGCACCGTGTTGACGTGCACGTACATCCTGGCCGCGCAGGCGTTCCACGAACCCGAGCAGGCCAGGAACTCGCGCAGGGTGGACAGCAGCTCGGCCCGGTGCCGTTCGTCGTAGGCCAGCAGCGGCCCGAGCAGCCGCTCGCGGAAGGAGCGCAGCACGGCGCCTGGCACGCTGGCCATGAGGAGCTCATGCGAGGCGACCTCATCGCTGGTGACTACCGACACGGCGGCCGGCGCGGGTCCGCTGGCACGGAGCTCGGCCAGCCGCCGCGCGCTCTCCGCTTCGTGCAGCGCGCCCGCCAGGGCGGCCACGCCGGCGGCGGGGGCGCTGATCCCGATGGTGAGCCTGATGCGGGCCCGGTCGGACTCCACGACGGGCTGGCGGCCGCGCAGCCAGGCGGCGAGTGCCCGCGCCGCGCCGGGAACCGCCGCCGGTCCGGCAGGGTCGGGAGCGGGGCCGGCGGCCGCCTCCGGGTCCGGCCCGCCCGCGGCCTGAGCCGGGAGCGGGATGAGGACCACGGTCTGGTCGCCGTGCGGCGCGGCCACGGCCCCCTCGGCGTGCGGTATGACGAGTTCCTCGGCCAGATCGGTGCGCCATCGGTCGGCGTTCGGGCCGGCCATCCGGTCCGCCTCGGCGCACATCGCGGCCACCAGGTAGCTCCCGTCCGGCGACAGCCCGGCGGCCCGCATCACTGAGGCGATCTCGCCCAGAGCGCCCCCTTCGCCGGTTTCTGATCCGAGCAGCGTCACGATCGCCTCGGCCAGCCTGCGGTCCCCGGCGCGCCCGGCGTCCAGCCTGGCCCGCTCCAGCGCGGCGTCCGCGGCCAGCTCGGCCACGGACTCGCGCGGCTCGGGCGCCCAGTCCTGCTCGTTCCCCGCGCAGGCCAGGAACCAGCTGGTGATCCTGGGTTCGCCGCCCACCCCGAACAGCGAGTACTTCCCGTCCCGGCCCGCCGTGCCATGCTGACCGGTCATCCGCACGGTGGCCGGCAGCCGGTCGATCTTGAGGTATTCGGCGGCCAGCCGCCCGGCCAGCGGCTCGGGCAGGGCCGTCCCGGTACCGCCCAGCACCCGGCCCAGGCCGGTCAGCAGCCAGCTTCCTGTCCCGATCTCGCGGCCCATCAGCCGGAACATCGCGTCCAGGCCCGCGCCCTCGGCCACCGCCGACAGCAGCAGCCGGCGCCGCCCGAGGACCCTGGTCATGGCCGATGCCCGGTCCCCGTTCAGCCGCCGCGCCACTTCCTCGGTGATGGCCGCGAACGAGGTCTCGGCGGGCACTGCGAGCAGGGTGACGCCGTGCCGCTTGCAGGCCTCGATCAGCTCGGGCGGCACCTCACCCAGTGCCTCCCCGGCGCCGAGCGTCCACGCTCCCGCGTTGACCAGGGTCCTGACGAACAGGTCGGCGTCTCCGGGCTCCCGGCACCAGATCATGCCGGTCAGCACCAGGTCGCCCGGTGTCAGGTAGCGGCTGGGATCGGGCAGGTCGGTGGTGAACACGTGCGTGATCACGCGGTCGGCGCCCGCGACGTCGGTCAGGAGCCTGAGCCCCAGGCCGGGGACGTCGAGCAAGTCCCGTACTCGCAAGGGATCACCTCCTGGTGACCAGCCCCTAACACACGCCCATGCCATCGCTTATTTAGCGAAAGCTACAAAACAGCTGGAGTCAGATTACCGGCTATTGATTCGCGAAGGCGTCTACCCGCTCGCCGCGCGGGCTGATTTGATGGCCGCATGGCGAACCCCGGTGACCAGGTTTCCGCTCCGGCGTCCCTCGAGGCCTTCAACGCCGCCGCGGTGCCGGACGCCGAGCGTGAGATGCTCGCCTGCTGCGCGTCCCGGACGTTCGCTGCGGCCATCGCCGGGGGGCGTCCTTACCGTGACCCGGAGGCGCTGCGGGCCGCGGTAGACGCCGCCTTTGCGGGGTTGAGCTGGGACGACATCCTCGAGAGCCTGAGCGGGCATCCCCGGATCGGGGACCGCGCCACGGGCGTGTCGGCGGCCGAGCAGTCCGGCGCCGCCAGCGCCACCGACCAGGTGCGGCAGGCCCTGGCCGAGGGGAACCGCGCCTACGAGAAGCGTTTCGACCACGTCTTCCTGATCTGCGCCAGCGGCCGTTCCGGCCAGGAAATGCTGGACCAGCTCCGGGCCCGGCTGTGCAACGACCCGGAGACCGAACGGGCCGTGGTGCGCGAGGAACTGCGCAAGATCACCCAGCTGCGGCTGACGAAGCTGCTGAGCCCGTGACGGCCCGGGGGCCCCTGGGGGCCGGGCCGCTGGTGATCGAGAACTGCGCGATCGCCACCATGGACGGCGCGCGGCACGACGACAGCGGAACCGAGTACCGCAGCGGCCACATCGCCGTGGCCGACGGCCGGATCACCGCGGTGGGCGAGGGTCCGCCCCCCGCCGAGCTCATGGCCGGAACCCTGACCGGAGCCCCGACCGGAGCCCTGGCCGGGGCCCGCCGGGTGGACGGCACCGGCTGCCTGGCTACGCCGGGTCTGGTCAATACCCATCACCACCTGTACCAGTGGCTCACCCAGGGCCGGGCCCAGCAATCCGTCTTGTTCGACTGGCTCACCGAGCTGTACCCGGTCTGGGCCAGGATCGATCCCGGCCAGGTACATGCGGCGGCGACCGCGGGCCTGGCCTGGCTGGCCCTGTCCGGCTGCTGCACCAGCACCGACCACCACTACATCTTCCCGCCGCGGGGCAGCCGGGATCCGGGCCGCAGGTGGGCGGACGCGCTCGAGGCCGAGGTCGCCGCCGCGGCGTCCGTCGGGCTGCGTTTCCACCCCTGCCGGGGCTCGATGGACCTGGGCCGGTCCGCGGGCGGGCTGCCGCCCGACGAGATCGTGGAGGACCCGGACACCGCGCTGGCCGCGGCGGCCGAGGCGGTGCGCCGGTTCCACGACCCCTCCCCCGGCGCCATGGTGCGGGTGGCCGTGGCCCCGTGCTCGCCGTTCTCGGTCAGCGCCCGGCTCATGCGCGAGACCGCCGAGCTAGCCCGCGGGCTCGGCATCAGGATGCACACCCACCTGGCCGAGACCCGGGAGGAAGACGACTACTGCCGCCAGACCACGGGCCGCACTCCCGCCGAATACGCCGACGACCTCGGCTGGCTCGGCGAGGACGTCTGGCTCGCGCACTGCGTGCACCTCGACGAGGCGGCGGTGAACCGGTTCGCGGCGACCGGCACCGCGGTGGCGCACTGCCCGACCTCGAACGCGCGGCTGGGCGCGGGCATCGCTCCGGTCCGCCAGCTGCTGCAGGCCGGCGCGCCGGTCGGCCTCGGCGTCGACGGGGCCGCCTCGAGCGAGGGCACGTCGCTGGCCGGTGAACTGCACCAGGCGCTGCTCGTGGCCCGGCTCAGGGACGCCAGCGGGCCTGCCGCGCTGACCGCACGCCAGGCGCTGTGGCTCGGCACCCGGGGCGGGGCCCGGTGCCTGGGCCGGTCGGACGAGATCGGCGCGCTACGGCCCGGGATGCTGGCCGACATCGCGCTGTGGCGGGTGAACACGCTGGCCCACGACGCTACCGCGAGCGGACCGGGCGGGGACGCGGGCGGACCGGGCGCTGCCGGGAGCGGATCTGGCGGGGACCCCGTAGCTGCGCTCGTGCTCGGGCCGGCCGCGCCGCTCGAACTGCTGCTGGTCGGCGGCGCGCCCGTAGTCGAGCACGGTGAGCTCCGTACCGTGGATGCGGTCGCGGCGACCCGCGATGTGCGGGCCGCGCGGCGTCGGCTGCAGGCTGGCGTCTGACCGAGACGGCCAGCCCGGGCCGCTGCTGGTGGACCCGCCGGAGCTTGACGCCAGGCATCGCGCCCGCCGGGCCCTGGCATGGTGAGAGACTGGCGGCGTGCTGACCTACGGCCCCCCGCTCATGGTGCTGACGGTCATCGAGTCGATGTCTGGGGAAACATGAGGTACGACCTGGTCGTCCGGTCCCGGCGGGCGGTGCTGCCCGAGGGCACGCGGCCGGCGGCGGTCGCGGTCAGCGGACCGGCTATCGCCGCCATCGTGGGCTACGGCGAGCGGCTGGAAGCCAGCCAGGATGTCGACCTGGGCGACCTGGCCCTGCTGCCCGGCCTGGTCGACACCCATGTGCACGTCAACGAGCCGGGCCGGACCGACTGGGAGGGGTTCGCGACCGCCACCCGCGCGGCCGCGGCGGGCGGGGTGACCACCATCTGTGACATGCCGCTGAACTCGCTGCCGCCCACGGTGTCGGTGGCGGCGCTGGCGGACAAGCGCGCCGCGGCGGCCGGGAAGTGCTGGGTCGACGTGGCGTTCTGGGGCGGCGCGGTGCCGGGGAACGCGGCCGAGCTCGGGCCGTTGCACGAGGCCGGGGTGGTCGGCTTCAAGTGCTTCCTGATTGACTCCGGGGTGCCCGAGTTCCCGCCGCTTGAGGTGGCCGAGCTGCGGTCGGTACTCGCCTCGCTGGCCGCGCTTGACGCCCTGCTGATCGTGCACGCCGAGGACGCGGCCGAGATCAAGCCCGCATCCGGCCGTGACTACGGCTCGTTCCTGGCATCCCGGCCGCCGGTCTCCGAACGGCGCGCCATCGAGAAGGTCATCTCGGCCGCGGCCGCGACCGGTGCCCGGGCGCACATCGTGCACCTGTCCGCAGCTGAGTGCGTGGCCATGATCGCGGGCGCCAAGGCCGCAGGCATCAGGCTGACCGCCGAGACCTGCCCGCACTACCTGTACTTCGCGGCCGAGCAGGTGCCCGACGGCGCCACCGAGTTCAAGTGCTGCCCGCCGGTCAGGGACGCGATCAACCGGGAGGCGCTGTGGCGGGGCCTGGAGGCCGGGGTCATCGACTGCGTCGTATCCGACCACTCCCCCTGCCCGCCGGAGCTCAAGGCTCCGGACACGGGAGACTTCGGTCAGGCCTGGGGCGGCATCGCGTCGCTGCAGCTCGGCCTGTCCGCGGTGTGGACCGTGGCCCGGCGGCGGGGCCGCACCCTGGACGACGTGGCCCGGTGGATGGCTGCGGCCCCGGCTGCGCTGGCCGGATTGCCGGCCAAGGGGCGGCTGGCGCCCGGATGCGATGCCGACCTGGTGGCCTTCCACCCGGACGAGGCCTACACGGTGGGCCCGGCCCGGCTGTGGCACCGGCACCAGGTCACGCCCTACGCGGGGCGAACGCTGACCGGTCTGGTGCGGCAGACGTGGCTGCGCGGTACGCCGTTGCTTGAAGGTGCCAGTGAAGCGCCAGTTGGATGGCTGCAAAAACGGGGATGAACCGTCCATGGACGATCAGCTTCTGCCCGAGTTGCTCCGGTTGCGCGGATCGGTCGTGGCCGCCAGTGACGAGTTCTACGCCGCCAAGGAAAACCTGGTCAAGCCGAACGCGCCGGTGTTCGTGCCCGAGACGTTCGACGCCAAGGGCCAGGTCTACGACGGGTGGGAGACCAGGCGGCGCCGCGGGCCGGGCGGAGCGCTGCCCGACCACGCGGCCCGGGACTGGGTGACCGTCCGCCTCGGCGTGCCCGGCGTGGTGCGCTCGATCGTGGTGGACACCGCGTTCTTCACCGGCAATTACCCGCAGGCCTGTTCGGCAGACGGGTGCTCGGTCAGCGGCTATCCCTCGGCCGAGGATCTCGCCGCCGACCCGGGCCCGTGGCAGGAGATCGTGCCCCGCGCCCTGGTGACCGGCGACTCCCGGCACGCGTTCAAGGTCAACTCGGGCCGCCGCTTTACGCACATCAGGCTGAACATCTTCCCGGACGGCGGCGTGGCCCGGCTGCACGTGCACGGCGAGGTGGTGCCCGATCCGGCACTGCTGAACGGCCTGACCGTCGACCTGGGGGCGCTGGAGAACGGCGCCGACATCGTGGCGCGCAGCGACCAGTTCTACTCCTCGCCGCGCAACGTCATCTCCCCCGGCCTGTCCCGGGTGATGGGCGAGGGCTGGGAGACCCGCAGGCGCCGCCGGGCCGGGCACGAGTGGCTGGTCGTCCGGCTGGCCGGTCGCGGCGTCGTCGACCTGGCCGAGATCGACACGTCCTGGTACCGGGGCAACCAGCCGGAAAGTGCCTCGCTGCAGACGCTGGACGCCACGGACCCGGCGACCGGCGGATCGCTGACCAACGAGCGCGCCTGGCGTGACCTGCTGCCCCAGACGAAGCTGCTGCCCGACACCCCGCACCGGTTCCGGATCCGTGGCCAGCCGGCCACCCACGTCCGGCTCAACATCTTCCCCGACGGCGGCGTAGCCCGGCTTCGCCTGTACGGATCGCTGACCGAGGACGGCCTGGCCGCCGTCCAGCGGCGCTGGGACCAGACCGCCTGACGGCAAGATGCCCTCGACCCGGGCCCGGACAGCGCGGGAACCTTGCGCACCTGGCCCGCGAGCCCCATCCGCCCCTGCCGTGACCGCGCCTTTCCATGGTCAAAATAGCGTGGGCCGTTACCACCCTCTAGGGGTGGTAACGGCCCACGATGATGGCGGGAGCGGCCGGGCTGCCGCCGGATGGCGGTCCTGCTTTGTCAGGCGCGCAGCTGGGCGACCAGGGCGTCGGACTGCTCAGGGGTGCGCACCGCCATAGCCTGCGCCAGTGGCATCGTGCGGGTGCCACCGGCCAGGAAAACCACCTGGTCGTTGAGGCAGGCACGCAGATCAGGATGCCGCTCGGCGATGGACATCCGGTTGCGCATCACCGACTCCTGCCGGGCGGCCATGGCCGGCGCGACCTTCTCCTCGAAGGCGCGGCGCATCCGGCGGCCGATCACCCGGCCGATCGCCTTGGTGGCCTCGCCCAGGACGACCTCCCCGATGGCACCCTCGAGGGTGTCCGAGACGATCTCTTCCGAGCCGAAGAGCCTCCTGGGCCGCGACGGCGACTGGCCCTGCCACGGCTGCCCCTGGTAGCCGGGCTGGGGCACGCCGTAGTAGCCGGGCTGCTGGCCGGAGGGCGGCGGAGCCGGGGGCGGCGGGGCCTGCTGCTGCGATGGGTCGGAGGATCCCGACTGCGGATACCGCGACGGATCCGACGACCCGGGCTGCACATACTGGGGCCGCTCAGGAGAGCCGGACTGCTGGTGCTGCGCCGGGTCGGGGAATCCCGACTGCTGGTGTTGCGATGGGTCAGGGAATCCGGACTGCTGGTACTGGGACGGGTCGGGGAACCCCGACTGCTGGTACTGGGACGGGTCGGGGAACCCGGACTGCTGGTACTGGGACGGGTCGGGGAACCCGGACTGCGGCGCTGATGCCGGGTAGCCCGGCTGCTGGGCCGGGTCGTAACCCGGCTGCTGGGCCGGGTCGTAACCCGGCTGCGGGGCCTGTCCGGCCTGATAACCCGACTGCGGGGACGATCCGGCCGGGTAGCCCGGCTGGGGTACTCCACCAAAGCCCGGGAGCATCGCGCCCAGCTGTCCCTGGGCCATCGAGGCCCATTCCGCGACCGTGTGTACCGCGGCGGAGCTGCCGCACTTGGGGCAGACCGCCCCTGCCTGGGGATAAGTCACGCTTCATTGTGCTAGACGGCGGGCTGCGACGGGAAGGGTTTCGGCTAGCACGTGATCTTCCGGTATTCGGACAGTGCCGCCGCGACTGCCTCGTCCTCACCGGGCAGGACGCCGGCCCGGCCGGCGGCGGCCTGGCGCAGCCGGGCGGCCAGCGCGGGATCGCCGAGGATCGCGCGTACCGCGTCGGCCAGGCGCTGCGCGTTACCCGGCGGGACCAGGAGCGCGGCGTCCTCGCCGGCCAGGTCCGGGTTACCGCCGACCTGGGTGGCGACGATCGCCGCTCCCGCCCGCAGCGCCTCCTGCAGGATGAGGGCCTGGCCCTCCCAGCCGCTGGGCAGGACGAAGACGTCCGCGGCGGCCAGCAGGGCCGGCACGTCCTGCCGCTGGCCGGCGAAGTTCACCGCAACGCCGAGCGACGCCGCCTGGCCGCCCAGTTCGGCGCGCAGCGGTCCCTCGCCTGCGATGACGAGCAGCGGCTCGGGCCGGAGATCCCGCCAGCGCGCAGCCGCCTCGAGCAGCAGGCTGAACCCCTTCTGCGCGGCCAGCCGGCCTACGGCCAGCACCACCGGCTGGTCCGGGGCAGCGCCGAGGCCCGCTCGGGTGGCGGCTCGCGTTTCCGCGGAAACGCCCCGCTGGGTCAGCGAGACCACTGGCGCGGGCACGACCGCGCGGCCGACCCGCCGCGCGCCCGCGGCCTGCATCCGGTCTTCCAGGTCGGCTGATACGCACAGCACCAGGCGGGCGTTGCGGGCGACGATCAGCTCGAGCACCCGGTAGATGGTTCCGGTGCTTCCGCCCGCCGGCGGCGCGTTGTGCACGGTGACGATCAGGGCCGGGCGGGCCGCGGGATCACGGGGCGCGGCGAAGACCGCCGCGATGGCGGACAGCGCCCCGGCCCGCAGGCCGTGCGCATGCACCACGTCGGGCCGGCCGCGCCGCAGCAGGCTGCGCAGCCGGCCGATGGCCCGCAGGTCCCGGGCCAGGCGCGGCCGGTCGGCGATCTCGACCGGGGTGAACCCGGCACCGAACGCGAAGTCGCGGTCGGTCTGCGCCGGGCCGAGCACCTCGGCCTGCACACCCCGGGCCGCACAGCCGGCGGCGAGCATCTTGACGTGCCGGGCGGTACCACCGGTGCTGGTGCCCAGCACGAAGGCGACCTTCATGTGCGGATCACGCGGCGGGCCACCGCACGCAGGTCACCGCCGTCGGCCACTGCCACCACGGCCAGGAACGCGGCGAGCACGGCGCCGCTGGCCAGCAGCGTGACGGCCACGTTGGGCAGGAAGCCGCCCACCGGCAGGGCGAACGCCACGCCCAGCCCGGCGGCGGCTCCGGCCACGGCCCCGGCCAGGCCCGCGATCGCGGCACGCGCGCACCCGCGCAGCGCGTCGGGCCCGCGGAACCGGCGGACCAGCACGAGCAGGGCCACGCCGGAACCGGTGAGCCCGATGGTGGTGCCAGCCCCCAGCCACGGCACGACCTGCGAGCGCGGCACGAACGGCACGATCAGCAGATCGGCCGCGATGACCAGCAGCCAGCCGCCGCTGACGGCCAGGGCCGAGGCCCGGCTGCGCAGGTCTGCGTACAGCACCCGGGACAGGTTCGCGACCAGCCCGTAACCGACCAGGCCCGGCGCGAATGCGGCCAGGCCGATGGCCAGCTGCCGGGCGTCGGCGGCCTGGCCGGCGTGGGACTGGAAGACCCGCGCCAGCGGCAGGCACGTGCCCGCCATCCCGGCCGCTCCCAGCCAGGACGCCACCATCACCGCGCGGGTCGAGGTGGCGCTGGTCGCGTCGAAACGGTCCGAGCGCGCGGACAGCTCAGGGAACGCGCTGGTCGCGATCGGCACGGCCAGTACCGCGTAGGGCAGGAAGAAGACGGCCCAGGCGAAGCTGTACAGCACCAGCGCGCCGCTGCCGCCGCGGGAGTTGGCCAGCACGATCACCACCGCCACCGAGGCGTCCTGGGCGATCAGCGTGGCGATGCCCGCCGTGGCCAGGGACCGGACCCGGACGCCGACCCCGGCCGGGAACCGCAGCGTGGGCCGCAGCGCGAGCCGCAATCGCGCGGCCGGGATGAGCGGGGTCGCCACCAGGGCCGCCACCCCGGCGGTGGTCCCGACGGCCAGGACGAGCCACGCCGCCGCGGGCACCGGCCTGAGCATGTCCTGGTACCCGTTGCCTACCACGCCGAACCAGAAGTACGCCCCGATGACGACCAGGCTGGACAGCACCGGCGCCAGCGCGGGCGAGACGAACCTGCGGTGCGCCTGCAGGATGCCGTACAGCACCACGGCCAGGCCGTAGAGCAGGATCTGCGGCGCGAACACCACCAGCATCCGGGAGCCGACGGCGACCATGTCCGGCCGCGGGCAGCCGGGTGTCGCGCCCAGCAGCAGCGATACCAGCGGCCGCGCGGCCAGCGCGACCACGGCGCTGACCGGCACGAGCAGCAGCACGGTCCAGGTGAGCAGGGCGCCTGAGGTCTGGCGTACCTGCCCGCGGTCCGCGGATCCGACCTGGGCGGGTCCGGCCAGGACCGGCACCACCACGGCGGTGAGCGCGCCGCCCATCACGATGTCGTAGATGATGTTGGGCACCATGTTCGCGGTGGTGTAGGCCGTCCCCAGGCAGGAGGCCTGCACGGTGTGCGCGAACACGACCTGCCGGCCGAAGCCGATCGCCCGGGCCAGCATGGTGATGGCGCCGATCAGCACCGCCGCGCGGCCGATTCCCCCGCCGCCCCGTTGCCGAGTGCTCCCCCGCTCGGCCACGGGCGCCGTCACTCTTCCGGCGGCGTCGCGTCGGTGTCGTCAGCCGAACGGCCCGTCCCGGCGAAGCTCAGGTCCGCCGGGCGCGGGGCCGGGATCACCACCGCGGGTGCCTGCTGCGCAGGCCGCCGGCCGAGCATGTCCAGCCAGCGCAGGGCCGGGGTGCGTTCGATGACCTTGGTGAAGCTGACCTTCTCGCTGGCCGCGGTCAGCCCGGCGATCCCGGCCAGCAGGGCGATCCGGGCCGGGCGGGGCAGGCCGGTGGCCGCGGCGCCGAGCATGGCGCCCAGGGCGTTCGCGCCCGCGTCGCCGAGCATGGCTCGCTCGCCCAGGTCCTCGGGCAGCAGCGCCAGGGCCGCCGCCACCGGCGGCAGCGCGGTCAGCGCCGCCGACGACGACACCGCACCGCCCGCCGTGATCAGCGCACCGGAGGCGACCGCCACCTTGATGGCCCGGCCGGGCCGCAGGTCGAACAGGTTGAGCAGGTTAGCGCCCCCGGCGACCAGCCCGGCGTTGATGACGACGTCCGCGGGTGACCCTCCGGCCAGCGCGGCGCTGATGATCCCGGTGGCGCCGATGCCGCCCAGCTTGACGGTCCCGGTGGTGACCTCGCCGTGCCGCAGCGCGCCGAGGTGGCCGCCGAAACCGCGCCGGTCTCCCGAGCCGGCCAGGTCGTCATAGGCGCCGAAGGCCGCCGCGCCGGCCCCGCCGGCCGCCATGGCCAGGCTGGTCCGGCCGCCGGCCGGCCGCAGGCCGGCCAGCACGCCGGCCACGGCGCCGACCGCGACCGCGGGTCCCTCGAGCAGGGTTACGGGCTCGCCCCGGTGATTGGTCCGCGACCAGGTTTTCGGCCCGCCGGGCGGGCGCTGGTTCAAGGCCGAGTAGGCCAGCCGGGCCGCCCCCGCGGCGGTCACCCCGGCCGCTACCGCGATCAGGCTATGCCCGGCCCGGCTGCTCACTTCTTCACCGTCTTGGTGGGCGTCGGGGAGGGCGACACGCTCGGCGACGCGCTCGCGGACGGCGTGGGCGCCGGCGAGGGAGCCACGGCGGTCGCGCCGTTGGCGGTCAGCCCGTAGCTGCCCGCCTTGCCGCCGGACAGCAGCACGGCGAGCGACTCGATGGCCACGGTCTGCCCCGACACCAGATCGGTGTCGTCAACCGTTGAGACCTGGTTCGCCACGCTGTTCGCCCGCAGCACCGAGATCGGGCTGCCCGGTCCGGAACCCGCGGAGGCGCCCACCGCCACGGTGGCCGCACTGTAGGTGGACAGCTCGGTGGCCAGCGGGATCAGCACCGAGTCCAGCGGGTCGGCGGTTCCGTCAGAAGGCGCGGTCTGCGGGGTCACCACGATGACCAAGGTGGCCGGCAGGTACGGCTGACCGCTGGTGGTCAGGAACCCTGAGTTCGCGTAGGCCTCGAGCATGGCCTGCACGGTGCTGTCAGGCTCGCTGCCCGCGGGCTGTATGACACCGGACTGGTTAGGCGTGGATCCCGCCGACTTGACCAGGATCTCCCTGGCCATCACCTCCGCGGCCTGCTGCTGGTAGCTCTCCCCGGTGGTCAGCTGGATCCCGGCCGGCTGGGCCACGGCCTGATTGGTCTGGTTCAGGAAATCCAGCGTGGTGTCGCTGTTGTCGAAGAACTTGTTCTGCAGGGCGATCTGCCCGGTGACCGTCGCGCCCGCGTCGGTGGTGGCCGCGCTGGTGATCCCGGCCACCACCGAGGCCGACGCGCCGGGCTCGGTGACGATCAGCAGCCGCTGGCCCGCCAGCAGGTCGTGTAGCACCGCGGGCTCGACCGCCTGCGCGTAAGCCTCACCCACCTGCGCCTGCGCCTGCGCCGTGTTGCGCTGACCGCTCACCTGATTCAGCTCGGCCTGCAGCTTGGCGGTGGTGCGATCCAGCAGGTTGTACGTAGGTCCCTGCAGCTCGGTGGAGCCGAGCACGATCCCGATAGCGAGCGCGAGAAACACCGCGACGATAGATACCAGGTGATAGCGAAAATCAATCACTAGAGTTTTCCGGTCAGCCAGTAGGTAAAGGAATGCCAGGTCGCTTCGAAGTACCTGGCCAGGATGGGTTCGGCGGGCGAAAACAGCACGGCGACCAGCACGGTCACCGCGGCCGCGAGGACCAGCACGAGCAGCGACCAGCCGGAAATCCGGCTGTGATACAGCTGGTGCACTCCCCGGGCGTTGACCAGCTTGCCCGCGACCCGCAGGTGCGTGATGAACGTGCTGGACATCCCCGGCCGGCCCTTGTCGAGGAATTCCTCCAGCGTATGGTGCGTGCCCACCACGGCGATCAGGCTGGCGCCCTTGGCGTCGGCCACCAGCAGGGCAATGTCTTCGCTAGTCCCAGGGGCCGGACAGGTCACAGCGTCCAGGCCGAGCTCATGCACCCGGGCCATCCCGGGCGCCCGGCCGTCCGGGTAGGCGTGCACTACCAGCTCGGCCCCGCAGCACAGGGCCTCGTCCGATACCGAGTCCATGTCGCCGAAGATGGCGTCCGGCTGGTAGCCGGCCTCGAGCAGCGCATCCGCGCCGCCGTCCACGGCCACCATCACCGGCTTGTACTCCCTGATATACGGCCGCAGGGCGGCCAGGTCCTCGCGGTAGTGGTAGCCGCGTACCACGACCAGGACATGCCGGCCGGACATGTCGGTCTCCATCTGCGGCGCCTGGATACCGTCGGTGAGCAGTTCATGCTCTCGCCGGAGGAACTCAAGGGTGTTCGCGGCGAACGACTCGATCTGGACCGCGACCATGGACCTGGCCTCGGTCATCGCCGCCTCGACTGATTCCTGGGTGAGCGGCGTCCCCTTGGCCACCACGATGTCGCCCAGATACAGAGTCTCCTGGTCCAGGCGGATCACGCTGCCGTCGGTGATCTTGACCAGGACATCGGGTCCGGCCCCGTCGATGACCGGGATGCCCGCGTCGAGCAGCAGCTGAGGGCCGAGGTTAGGGTAACGGCCGGTGATGCTCACCGACGCGTTGACGACCGCCGAGACCTTCTTCCTGATCAGTTCCTCGGCGCTGACCCGGTCCAGGTCGGAATGATCGATAATGGCAATCTCGCCCGGATTCAGGCGCTTGGTGATGGCCTTCGTCCTGCGATCCACGCGCGCAACAGCGGTGATGCCGGGCGGCTCACCAGCCTTGCCCCGGAAAACCGGCGGGATCACGGACGGCAACTTCATCGGGTCCATCCTGCCAGAGGCCAAACACCTCAACGGCCACGTTAGCGATTACGGCGTGTCATGGATCCTGCGACCGAGCGTCTGCGCCGGTAGCGCGGGGTGGGCTGCAAGCTACCACCTCAACCTGTGATCTGCCTGCGAGAACGCCATCTGCCCCCGGATGCCGGGTAACGGCCGGGGAGAGCGGTTTGCGGCCGAAGGAGTTTTGTCAGACCCATCGGGTAATGTGAAATCGTGATCAAGGGGGCACGGTTCACGGAGGGCGATGCCGAGGCTCACGTACACGGCATCTGTTTCAAGACAGGCCCGCCGGAACGGGTGGGCGTCGAACTCGAGTGGCTGGTTCGCGATCATCGTGACCCAGCACTGCCGGTCCAGGCGGAGAAGGTAGCCGCCGCCCTGGCCCGCATAAGTGCGGAGACCCCGGCTGAGGATCAGGGCTACTCACAACACGTACCACGGACCGTTCGGGATAAATATCCTGACCTTCCTTCCGGCGCCACCCTCACCGTGGAGCCTGGCGGGCAGCTGGAGCTTAGCTCCGCTCCCGCGGCTACGCTCGGTGAGCTGGTCGAGGTGACCGGGCGAGACCTGGCCGCTCTGCGTGACGCAGCCGCGGCGGTCGGGCTCGAGCTCTGCGGCTACGGCCTTGATCCGCTGCGTCCGCCCAGGCGCGTGCTTGACCTGCCGCGGTACGCGGCGATGGAGAAATTCTTCGACCGTGACGGCCCGTGGGGCCGCCAGATGATGTGCGGCACCGCGTCGGTCCAGGTCTGCCTGGATGCGGGCGACGACGGCACGGGCGAGTCCGGTTACCGGTCCCGCTGGCAGCTGCTGCACGCGATCGGGCCGGTGCTGGTGGCGGCGTTCGCCAACTCGCCGCTGCGGGCCGGGCGCCCCACCGGCTGGCGGTCGGCCCGCCAGCAGGTGTGGGCCAACATGGACCCGGGCCGGACCAGGGCGCCCAGGGCGGACCGCGACCCGCGCGACGCGTGGGCTTCCTACGCCCTCGACGCCGAGCTGATGTGCGTGCGCGAGCCGGACTCCCCCGACTGGACCGCCCCGGCGGGGCTGACCTTCCGCGGCTGGCTGCGCGACGGCGGGTCGGGCCAGCTGCGCGAGCCGACCCCGGAAGACCTGGACTATCACCTGTCCACGCTGTTCCCGCCGGTCCGGCCGCGCGGGCACATGGAGCTGCGCATGATCGACGCCCAGCCGGGTAACGGGTGGATCGTGCCCGCGGCGGTGGCCACGGCCCTGACCGGTGACGAACGCGCCGCCGACGCCGCGCTGGCCGCCGCCGAGCAGGTCTGGGACGACCCGGCCGGGGACGGCCGGGACGACGGGCACGGTCCCTGGCTGCGCGCGGCCAGGTCCGGCCCGGCCGACCCGCGCATCGGGCGGGCCAGCAGGCAGTGCTTCGAGGCCGCCGACGCGGCGCTCGGGCGGACCGGGGCGCCGACCGAGATCCGGCAGGCAGTGGCCGACTTCACCGAACGCTACGTACTCAACGACCGATGTCCCGCTGATGACCAACTGGACGGAGTCACATGACCGAGCCACAGCACGACACCGAGACCCTCCGCGGCCTGATCGCCAGGGAGCTGACCGGGGCGCGGCAGCGGACGGCGCTGCTCACCGACTGCGTGGACGACACCGACCTGGCCAGGCAGCACTCGCCGCTGATGTCCCCGCTGGTCTGGGATCTCGCACACATCGCCAACCAGGAAGAACTATGGCTGCTGCGTGAGGTCGGCGGCCGCGAGCCGATGCACCCGGAAATCGACCCGCTGTACGACGCGTTCGAGCATCCCCGGGCCGAGCGGCCGACGCTGCCGCTGCTGCCCCCGGCGCAAGCCCGGGCATACGGTCACGAGGTGCGCGGCCGGGTCCTCGATCTGCTCGACCGGGCGCCGTTCAGTGTCCTCGAGCACGGGGCCCTCGAGCACGGGGCCCTCGAGCACGGGCCCTCGGGGCCCTCGAGCACGGGGCCCTCGAGCACGGGGCCCTCGAGCACGGGGCCCTCGAGCACGGGCGTACCCGGCTGCTCAGCGACGGGTTCGCGTTCGGGATGATCGCCCAGCACGAGGCGCAGCACGACGAGACGATGCTGATCACCCACCAGATCCGGACCGGCGCCCCGGTGCTGGCCGCCCCGTCCCCCGGCCCGGCACCCGCCGACGCGTTCCGGCTGCCTCCGGAGGTCCTGGTGGCCGGCGGCCCGTTCATCATGGGCACCTCGACCGAGCCGTGGGCACTAGATAACGAGCGGCCCGCGCATGCCGTGCCGGTGCCCCCGTTCTTCATCGACACCACGCCGGTGACCTGCGGTGCGTACACGGAGTTCATCGCGGACGGCGGATATGACGACCCGCGCTGGTGGACGCAGGCCGGCTGGGAGCACCGCCAGCGCGCCGGGCTGTCGGCCCCGCTGTACTGGAGCCGGGACGGCGGCCGGTGGATCCGCCGGGCGTTCGGCCAGGCCGAGCCGGTCCGGCCGGACGAGCCCGTGCTGCACGTGTGCTGGTACGAAGCCGACGCATACGCCCGCTGGGCGGGGCGGCGGCTGCCCACCGAGGCGGAGTGGGAGAAGGCGGCCAGGCATGACCCGGCTACCGGGCGGTCGCAGCGGTACCCGTGGGGCAACGCCGAGCCCGAGGCCGCTCACGCCAACCTCGGGCAGCAGTTCCTGCGCCCGGCGCCGGCTGGGTCGTACCCGGCGGGTGCGGCGCCGTGTGGGGCCAGGCAGCTCGTCGGGGACGTGTGGGAATGGACCAGCTCCGACTTCCTGCCCTATCCGGGGTTCAGCGCCTGGCCGTACCGGGAGTACTCGGAGGTGTTCTTCGGCCCGGACTACAAGGTGCTGCGCGGCGGGTCGTTCGCGGTCAGCCCGGTGGCCTGCCGGAGCACGTTCCGGAACTGGGACTACCCGATCAGGCGGCAGATCTTCGCCGGGTTCCGCACGGCGCGTTCGGCGGTAGCCGAGACCGCGTGATGTGCAGGCACCTGGCCTACCTCGGGCCGCCGGTCACGCTGCGCTCGGTGATCGTCGACCCGCCGCACGGCCTGTACCGGCAGGCCTGGGCGTCGCGTTACCAGGGCTGCGGGGCGATCAACGCGGACGGGTTCGGCGTGGGCTGGTACCCGGACGGTGAGGCGGAGCCGGCCAGGTACCGGCAGCCCATGCCGATCTGGGCGGACGAGTCGTTCCCGGACGTGGCCCGGCTGACGAGCGCAGGCGCGCTGCTGGCGGCGGTGCGTAACGCCACGCCGGGAACCAGCGGCGGCGCGGCGGCGGTCGCGCCGTTCCGGCACGGCCGCTGGCTGTTCAGCCATAACGGGGCGGTGGACGGCTGGCCCGCCTCGACCGCCGGGCTGGCCGCGGCGCTGCCCGCGGTCTCGCTGCTCGAACTGGAGGCGCGGGTCGACTCGGCGCTGATGTGGGCGCTGATCCTGCACCGGCTCCGCCAGGGGCTCAGGCCGGCCCAGGCCCTGGCCGGCACCGCGGAAGCACTGCAGGCCGCGGGCGTGACCGGCCGGCTCAACTTCCTGCTCACCGACGGCCGCGAGATCGCCGCCACCGCGGCCGGACATTCCTTGTACTACCGGCGGCGGGCGGGCGAAGTGACCGTCGCTTCTGAGCCGGGCGATGACGAGGCCGGCTGGATCGAGATTCCCCGCGCTGCGCTGGTGACCGCGACAACTGAGGAGGTGAGCGTGACGCCGTTGCCCGCCTTGGAAGCCGTCATCACGGGCAGCACGGCAGTCCATGAAACCCCGGAAATCCCAGAAACCCCTGACACACCAGAGACATCAGATGGAAGGATCGCGATCCGTTGACTTCCCTCGACCGCCGGCTTCCGCCGGCTTCCTGGCCGAGTCGCTACGGGCGGACGCCCACCACGGGCTCACCGCCGATCCGAAATCCCTGCCGCCCAAGTGGTTCTACGACGCACAGGGCAGCGCGCTGTTTGACAAGATCACCGAGCTGCGCGAGTACTACCCGACCCGGGCCGAGCGAGAGATCCTGCAGGCCAACGCGGCCGGGATCGCCGCGCAGACCGGCGCCCGGACGCTGGTCGAGCTCGGCTCGGGATCGTCGGGGAAGACCAGGCTGCTGCTGGACGCGCTGCGGGCGGCGGGCACGCTGCGCTGTTACGTGCCGGTCGATGTCAGCGAACCGGCCCTGGTCGCGGCCGGGGCCGCGCTGTCCGCCGAGTACCCGGGGCTGGACGTACGGGCCGTGGTGTCCGACTTCGAGGAGCACCTGGGGCTGCCCGCCGACGGCGAGGTGCCCGCGCCCCGGCTAGTCGCCTTCCTGGGCAGCACGATCGGGAACCTGCAGCCGGACCAGCGGGCCGCCTTCCTGGCCCGGATCCGGACCGGGCTGCGGCCGGGCGACTTCTTCCTGCTCGGCACCGATCTGGTGAAGGACCCGGCCACGCTGGTGGCCGCGTACGACGACGAGTCGGGCGTGACCGCCGAGTTCAACAAGAACGTCCTGGCGGTGCTGAACGCCGAGCTCGGCGCCGACTTCGACCGGGACGAGTTCGAGCACGTGGCGGTGTGGGACGCCGAGGCGGAGTGGATCGAGATGCGGCTGCGTTCGCTGGCCGACCAGACCGTGCACCTGCCCGGTATCGGGCTGACCGTGCGGTTCGCCGCGGGCGAGGAGATGCGAACCGAGGTGTCGGCCAAGTTCCGCCGGGCGGGCGTAGCCGCCGAGCTGGCCGCGGCCGGCCTCGCGATGCGGTCGTGGTGGACGGATAGCGCGGCGCAGTTCGGCCTCTCGCTGTCGGTGGCGGCCTGAGGGCACGCAGACTCAGGTGGCGAGGCGCTCGTGGAGGCAGACGGTCACGGTGTCGCCGGCTTCCTTGCCGATGGCCTTGCGGATGTCGGCCTTGACCGGGAGCTTGTGGGTGCCGTCGCCCAGGGCCATGAACGAACTGCCCGGCGCTCATCGAGATGCCGCGGACGGTGCACCACGGACCGTTCGGCCCAAAAGAAAAGAGCCGGGCCCGGCACGCCGTCCGCGAGGGTGCGGAGGGGTGCCAGACCCAGCCTAGAAAGAGCCGCCGGTGGATCAGGACGCGGGGGTGTCGCCGCCGAGCGTGACCTGGACGGTGCGCTCGTCGGCGCCGCGCACGATCTTCAGCTCGACCGTGCCGCTGCCCGCCGCCTGCAGCGCGTCGAACAGGTCGTCGGCCGTGCGGAGCGGCTGCCCGCCCGCCGCCGTGATCAGGTCACCCTGGGCCAGGCCGGCCCGGGCCGCCGGGCTGTCCTCGGCGACCTCCCTGATGAGCAGGCCGTCGGCGTCCGGCAGGCCGACGGCCCGCCGCATCTTCCTGGCCACGTGACCGGGGGCGATCGCGATGCCGAGCCGGGGCGGCGCGGCGGACTCGCCGCGGCCGAGGGCGTCGATCCGGGCCCGCAGCGCCTCGTCGGCGGGTATGGCCAGGTAGAAGCCCTCACCGAGGCGGTTGGTGTTGATGCCCAGGAGCTGGCCTGCGCCGTCGATGACCGCGCCGCCCGAGGATCCGGGCAGCAGCGGGGCGGTGTGCTCCAGCGAGCCGGTGATGCGGCGCCCGCGCGGGCCGCGGAAGGTCCGGTCGACGCCGGAGACGAAGCCGAACGTCACCCGCAGGCCCCGCCCGCCCGGATTGGACAGGGCGAACACGGGCGTGCCGACGCCGGCCGAAGGGCTGGCCGCCCAGGCCAGCGCCGGGGCCTCGCCGGTGTCGACGTCGATGACGGCCAGGTCGCCGTCGATGTCCCGCCCGGCCACGCTGCCCTCGGCCGTGCGCCCGTCGGCGAAGGTAACCGTCACCTGGTCGCCGCGCACGTTATGGGCGTTAGTCAGGATCCGCCCCGGACCGAGCACCACGCCCGAGCCGACGCCCCATCGCTGTCCGACACCGACGACCGAGGTCCCCGCCCCTTCGGCGTGCTGCCTGATCCCGGCCTGTATCTCGTCGAGTAGTGCCATCTCTTCCTCCTGGTAAGTAGTAACTTGCAATTTACTACTAACAGCCTCGATGTCAACGGGCGGCTACGATCAGGGCATGACCGGACGGGAAAGTTCGCCGCTGGCTGAAGCG
Source organism: uncultured Actinomycetes bacterium (assembly GCA_963767565.1). Lineage (GTDB taxonomy): Bacteria > Actinomycetota > Actinomycetes > Streptosporangiales > Streptosporangiaceae > Palsa-504. The sequence continues at coordinate 986,941 of CAVYEG010000006.1, forward strand.
CTGGCCAGGGTCGGCGACCGGTGGACGCTGCTGGTGGTGGAGGCGCTGCTTGACGGGCCGCGCCGGTTCAACGACCTGCTGGGCCAGATCCCCGGCATCGCGGCGAACATCCTGTCCGAGCGGCTCAAGCGGCTGGAGCGGGAGGCGCTGCTGGTGGCCCGGCCGTACTCCGAGCGGCCGCCGCGGTCGGACTACGAGCTGACCGCTGAGGGCAAGGAGCTGGCCGGGGCGCTGCGCCTGCTGGCGCAGTGGGGGGCCGGGCACGCCGATCCGGCCGAGATACCGCGGCACCCGGCCTGCGGCACTCCCATCGAGGCCCGCTGGTACTGCCCCACCTGCGATCGCCTGGTCGATGACGAGGCCCCGGTTCATCAGCAGGCCGAGCACGCGGACCTGCATTTCGTGTAGCGGGCCGTGTCGAGAACGGCGGGGCGGTTACGACTGCCGGGTGACAGCGCGCCGACGGGGCGCGCCGACGATTGAAGGACAACCCATATGAAGTACTTGCTGCTGATGTACGGCAACCAGGAGAAATGGGCCGCGATCCCGGCCGAGGCGTGGCCGGAGGCCATCGCCAGGCAGGATGCGTTCAACAACAAATACCGGGCCACCGGCGAGCTGCTCGGCGCCTACGGCCTGGCTGACGCGGCCGCGGCCAGGCTGGTGCGCCGCCAGGACGGGCAGCCGGCTGTGACCGACGGGCCGTACCTGGAGACCAAGGAGTACATCGCCAGCTTCTACCTGCTGGACTGCGAGAGCGAGGAGCGCGCGCTGGAGATCGCGGCGGACATGCCGTTCGCGGACGAGGAGCCGGTGGAGTTCTGGCCGGTGCTGCACGAGGCCAAGTTCGACCTATGAGCGCCGGGCCGGGCGTCGAGGACCTGCTGCGCGAGCTGGCCCCCCAGGTCCTCGGCGCGCTGGTTCGGCGGTACGGGCAGTTTCACCTGTGCGAGGACGCCAGCCAGGAGGCGCTGCTGGCCGCCGCGGTGCAGTGGCCGGAGGCCGGGATCCCGGAGAACCCGCGCGGCTGGCTGCTCACGGTCGCCTCGCGGCGGCTGACGGACCAGGTCCGCAGCGAGCAGTCCCGGCGCAGCCGCGAGGAGCTGATTGCGGTGGCGACACCCCAGTCCGAGCTGCTCGGCGCGCCGGCTGACGCCGAACCGGCCGACCGCGACGACTCGCTGGCCCTGCTGTTCGCCTGCTGTCATCCGGAGCTGTCCGCGCCGAGCCAGATCGCGCTGACCCTGCGCGCGGTGGGCGGGCTGAGCACGGCGCAGATCGCCGCGGCGTTCGGCGTGCCCGAGGCGACGATGGCCCAGCGCATCAGCCGGGCCAAGCAGGCCATCAGGGCCGCCGGGTCCGACTTCCTGCTGCCCGCCGGGGTGGAGCGGACCGAGCGGCTGCGGGCGGTGCTGCACGTGCTGTACCTGGTGTTCAACGAAGGCTACAGCTCTGCCGACGGCGACTCGCTGACCGTGCCGGAGCTGTCGCGGGAGGCGATCAGGCTTACCCGCTGGCTGCACCGGCTGCTGCCCGAGGACAGCGAGGTGGGCGGCCTGCTGGCGCTGATGCTGCTGACCGACGCGCGGCGGGCGGCGCGCACCCTGCCGGACGGGTCGCTGGTGCCGCTGGCCAGCCAGGATCGTTCGGCATGGGATCGCTCGCTGATCGCGGAGGGGACCGCGCTGGTCAGCGAGGTGCTGCCGCGCGGCCAGGCAGGACCCTACCAGCTGCAGGCGGCCATCGCCGCGGTGCATGACGAGGCCGCCGCCATGGCCGATACCGACTGGCCGCAGATCCTGGCCCTCTACGACCTGCTGGAAGCCCTGGCGCCGAACCCGTTCACCGCGCTCAACCGGGCGGTGGCGGCGGGCATGGTGCACGGGCCGGCGGCCGGGTTGCGGGCGCTGGACGAACTGGCCGCGGACAAGCGGATGGCGCAGCATCACCGGCTGCTCGCCGCCCGGGCGCACCTGCTCGAACTGGACGGGGACCGGCCGGCGGCGGCCGCGGATTACCTGCAGGCGGCACGGCGCGCGACCAGCCTGCCCGAACGCCGTTATCTGGCCCTCCAGGCGGCGCGGCTTTCCGGCTGACGGCCCGGGTTATCGCAGCTTCGCGGTCTATAAGGCCAGGATTGCCGATTCGACGTCGTCTGTCAGCCCACTGATTGGTGCCACGGAGGTGTCGGGCCGCGATGCTCGGGTAGGAGGCTGCCGGCCGTCGGCAATGCCGCCGGCGCCATGAACAGGCTGCGCGAGCAGCCGGAACGGGAGGTCATGGTGAGCGAGTTCGACAAGCTAAGGGATGATGCCGTCCAGCAGGGCGAGCATGCCGCCGAGCAGAAGTTCGGCATGGGCGGCAACCAGCAAGGCCAGGACCAAGGCCAAGGTGGCCAGGGCGGCCAGCAAGGCCAGGACCAAGGCCAGGGCGGTTACGGCCAGGGCGGCCAGGACCAGGGTCAGGGCGGTCAGGGCGGCTACGACCAGGGCCAGGGCGGCCAGGACCAAGGCGGCCAGGGAGGCTATGACCAGGGCGGCCAGGACCAAGACCAGGGCGGTCAGGGCGGTTACGGCCAGGGCGGCCAGGGCGGTTACGGCCAGGACCAAGGCCAGGGCGGCCAGGACCAAGGCCAGGGCGGTCAGGGCGGTTACGGCCAGGACCAAGGCGGCCAGGACCAGGGCGGTCAGGGTGGTGACCAGCAGTCAGGCTACTAAGCGCGCCTTAACCCGTTAGCAACACCAGGACCGGCCAGCTGATCAGGCTGGCCGGTCCTGCCGTTCCTCCCAGGCCTAGTCACCCTGGTCGTTGCCATTGCCATTGCCGTGGCCGTGGCCGTGGCCCTTCTTATGGCCGGGTCCGGACGGCGCAGCGGAAGCGCCGCTCACGGTCGCGGCGGGCGTCGCGGGGGAGTCCGTGCCGCTGCTGCCGGTTGGGCTGGTCCCGCCGCTGGGGCCGACCGGGGACGAGGCCGGCGACGCCGGCCGTGGCGTCGCCGGGGCCGCCGGCGCCGATGATGGCGCGTATGACGGGCCGCCGGAGCCGTGCGGGACCAGGCTGAATCCCGTCACGCTAGCCAGCCCGAGACCGGCCAGCGCGGCCAGCACGATAGCGGCCAGGGCCGGGATCCGCTTTCGCCGGAACCGCCCGGGCCGCGCCCGGGTCCGGGTCCGGCGCGGCCCGCCGGGGGCCGGCGGCCAAGCGTCAGCGACCGTGCTATCCGGCGGCTCAGCCAGCAGACCTGGCGGCGGCTCCGGCTGGGGACCTGGTGGCGGTTCCTGCTGGGCTGTCGGCGGTAGGTCAGGTACCGCGACGGGAACGAACCACGCGGCGTCCGGGTCGGCGCCGGAACCGTCAGGCGAGCCGCCGCGCAGGTCGTCACGCAGGCGGCCGGCCCAGGCGGCCACCTCGGCGGCGCTGCCCGGCCGCCAGGCCGGATCCTTCGCCGTCAGGCTCATCACCAGCTCGATCACCCCGGCCGGCACCCACGCGGGCAACGGCGGCAGCGGGCGGTCGCGGTGCGCGAGCGCCACCTCGAGCGCCGAGCCGGTAAACGGCTGCGCCCCGGTGAGGCATTCATAGGCCACGATGCCCAGCGCGTACAGGTCACTGGGCGGCTGGGCCTGAGCCCCGCTCACCCGCTCGGGCGCGATGTAGCCGGGCGTGCCCATCACCATCCCGGTGGTGGTGACCGGCGCCGCACCGACCGCGTGCGCGATGCCGAAGTCCGTGATCTTCACGATGCCGTCCGGCGCGAACAGGATGTTGGCCGGCTTGATGTCGCGGTGGATCAGGCCCGCCGAGTGCGCGGCCTGCAGGCCGACCGCGCTCTGCGCGATGACATCCATAGCCCGCGTGGCGTCCAGCGGGCCGCGGCCCAGGACGACCGCCAGGCTAGGTCCCTCGACCAGTTCCATCACCAGGTAGGGCGGCTGGCCGCCGGCAGGCTCGCCGTAGTCGTAGACGCGGGCGATGTTCGGGTGGGAGAAGCTCCCGGCGTGCCGGGCCTCGGCCTGGAAACGGGCCAGCGCCTCGGCCTGGTGGGCATATCCGGGATGCAGCAGCTTGATTGCGACCGGCCGGGCCAGGACGGCGTCGGTGGCGCGCCACACTTCGCAGTACCCGCCGGTACCGATCGGCTCATCAAGCTGGTAGCGACCACCAAGGAGCGTTGCGGCAGGGGTCATCAGCGCCGGATACCCCCGGCACTGCGCTTTAACCGTCGCGAGGACTGACAGCCTCGGGCGCACCCGCTTCCCGGCGCCGGCCGAGCCTGATCACGCGTGCGCACGGGCCTGGCATGATCGTGGGCATGACGGTGGTGAGGATCAACGCGATTACCGTGCCGGCAGACAGCGGCGACGAGCTAGCGCGCCGCTTCGCGGCCCGGGCTGGCGCGGTGGACGACCAGGACGGGTTCGAGGGGTTCGAGCTGCTCAAGCCGACCGACGGCCGCACCACCTGGCTGGTCGTGACCCGCTGGCGGGACGAGGACTCGTTCCAGGCCTGGCTGCGCTCCCCCGCGTTCGGGCAGGGTCACCGGTCGGCCGCCGAACGGGCCGGCGGGCAGGCGCCGCCGGCGGTCGGCATCAGCAGCGAGCTGTGGTCCTATGAGGTGGCCGGCGGCTCACCCGGGCGATGACGCGCCGACGATAAGTTGGGCTGGTGGAGCTGACGATCACGGTTCCGGGCGGTGAGCTACGGGTGGATGACACTGGCGGCGGCGGAACGCCCCTGGTGCTCGTCAATCCAGACTGGGCGGTCGCGAGCATCTGGTCCCCGCTGATCGGCGTGCTCGGCGGCCGCTACCGGCTGATCAGGTACGACGAACCCGGCTTCGGCCGCTCGCCGGTTCCCGCGGTCCCGTTCACCCGGCTGGATAACCTGCGCGCCGTGCTGGAGGCGGCCGGCGTGGCAGACGCGGTCATCGTCGGGCACAGCGGCGGCGGCGGGACCGCGCTCGCCCTGGCCCTGTCCGACCCGGAACGGGTCGCGTCGCTCATCTTGATCGCTCCGGGAGCGCCGGATTACCCGTGGCCGCAGGACGATCCCTACGTGGCCGAGTTCATGCGCCTGTACGCGGCGGGCGACCAGGACGGGCTGGTCCGGCTGGGCCTGGCGACGTGGGCGGCGGCGGCCGACGACGACGCGGCCCGCACCGAGGTCAGCGCGGCCGTGGCCGGCTTCTTCCGGGTCGGCGAGCTGGAGCAGCCGGACCCGCCGGTCTATGAGCGGCTGGGCGAGGTGCGGGCTCCCGCGATCGTCGTGCGCGGCGACCGCGAGTACCCGATGGTGGCCGACTGCGCGGACCGGATCGCGGCCCGGATCCCCGGCTGCGGTCACGTGATCATCCCGGGCGCCGATCACCTGCTCCCGCTGCGGGCCCCGGGCCGCCTCGCGGAGATCATCACCGGCCAGGCGGCCAGCGCTAGCCAGACGCCGCCGCCCTAGCCGGACGCCGCGCCGAGCCTGCGCAGCAGCGCGGCCTTGATCGCCGGGCGTGACCCGAACACCAGCAGGAACAGTGCCTCTCGGGCCAGCCGCTGGGCGTGGGAGGCGGTCGTGATCGAGCTGCTGCCGTCCCGCACGGCCAGGGCCGCGGTGGCGCGGACGGCCAGCTCGGAGGCGTCCGCCCGGGCCAGCGCCATCGAGGCGGCACCGGCCTCGAGCGCGGCGTCGAGGCGTTCCCGGCACACGGTCAGCTCCTCGTCAAGCGGACCGGGTCCGAGCAGCCGGCCGCAGCGCCGGGCCACGCCGAGGGCCAGCGACCCGTTGACCCGCAGCGCCGCGGGCTGCGAGCTGGCCGCAGGGTCGAAGGGCTCCTGGCCGGCGAGGCGGGCTTGCGGGACCTGCACGCCGTCGAAGTCAAGCCGGACCGTGACGCTGGCGTCGACCGCCACCAGCCGCTGGCGGGTGACGGCGAGCCCGGGCTGGGCCGCGGCGTCCATGATCAGCGTCACCACCGTGTCGCCCGGCCCGCGCGCCACGACCAGCAGCAGATCGATCAGGCCCCAGCCGGTCACCCACGGCGCCGCGCCGTCCAGGCGCCACCCGCCGGCGGCGGGCTCAGCGCGCAGGGCCGCGGGTCCTGGCATCAGCCCGGTCAGCGCGATGCCGCCGCGCGTCGTGCCCCGGCAGGCAGAGGCGAGCCACCGATCCCGCAGGGCGGCCGGCGCGCCGCGGGCGGCCAGCGTCATGAGCAGCCTGAAGTGCTGGATCCACACGAACGCGGCGGCCAGGCTGCCGCTGGCCAGCTCCTCGGCCACCGCGCTCAGCTGGCGCAGGTCCAGGCCGAGGCCGCCGGCCTCGGCCGGGACGGGCGCGCCGTACAGGCCCGCAGCGGCCAGCGCGTCCAGGTGCGAGGCGGGCAGCACGTCCAGCCGGTCCACCCGCATGGCGTCAGGGAACAGCACGTCATCGGCCAGCGCCCGGGCGGTGGCCATGACATCCGTGACGGTGCTCAGGACAGGCTCCAGGCCGCGGCGAGCTTGTCCATCACGGCGTCCAGGCCGGAGTCGGCGGTCACCCCGAGCGCGGCCGCCATGGTCTCCGTGATCTGGTTCCAGGTCAGCACGTCGTCTGAGGTGATCTGGATCGCATCGCCGAGGGTGCGCGGATGGCCCAGCAGCGGCACGAAGGCCCGGGCGAAATCGTCGTGATCGGTCATGGTCCACACGCTACTGGGCAGGCCTGGCCACCGCCCGAGGCGACGGTCAAGGCCTGACCCGCCCGGCCCCGGGTGTGGCAGACTTCCCGGAGCAGGCCGATGATCACTGACGCAGGGAGCGGAATGCCGGCACTGGACGTCGCGCGGATCGCGCTCGGCTGCGGCAACTTCGGCGGGATCGGCTCGGCACCGGAATTGTTGGGCCAGGGGCTGACCGAGGACCAGGCCTTCCGGCTGATGGACGCGGCCTACCAGGCCGGCATCGCCCATTTCGACACGGCCGACGCCTACGGCGGCGGCCGCAGCGAGCAGGCCATCGGCCGCTGGATCCGGTCCCGCGGGGTCCGGCCGCGGCTCACCACCAAGACGTTCAACCCGATGCAGGCCGACGCGGACCACGGCCTGCGGCCGGAGCGGATCGCCCGTCAGCTCAGGGCGAGCCTGGACCGGCTGGGCGTGGACCGCGTCGACCTGTACCTGGCCCACGATTACGACCCGGACGTGCCGCTGGCGGAAACCTTCGGGGCCTTCCGCGCGGCCCAGGCCGACGGGCTGATCGGCGCCTACGGGGTCAGCAACTTCGACGCCGTGCAGCTGACCGCGGCGCTCGAGGCCGGCGCGCCGCGGGCGATCCAGAACAGCTACTCCCTGCTGGCCCGGCAGGACGAGCCGGAGCTGCTGCCGCTGTGCGCCGAGCGGGAAGTCGCCTACCTGGCCTTCGGCCCGCTGGCGGGCGGCTGGCTGACCGGGAAGTACCAGCGCGGCGCGCCGTACCCGGCCGGCTCGCGGATGACGCAGCGTCCCGAGCCGTACCGGGAGTTCACCACCGACCGCACCTTCGAGGCCCTGGACCGGCTGCGGGCCATCGCGGCCGCCCGCGGCACTTCGCTGGCCGTCCTCGCCCTGGCCTGGCTGCTGGCCCAGGACCGGGTGGCCCAGGTGGTGATCGGGCCCGGCCGCCCCGAGCACCTGGCCCCGGTGGCTGAGGCGCTGCAGGCCCCGGTCACCGGCATCGAGCGGGCCGCGATCGACGAGGCCACGGCCGGCCTCACGCCGCAGGCTGACGTGGAGGCGGAACCGTGATCGAACTGGCGGAAATCAAGGCGGCGCGGGCGCGCATCGCAGGCACGGTGGTCCGTACCCCGCTAGTGCGCCTGCACGTGGACGAGGCCCCGGCCGAGATCTACCTCAAGCTGGAGAACCTCCAGCCCATCAACTCGTTCAAGATCCGCGGAGCCACCAACGCGGTCATGCTCGCGCCGGCCGGCACCCGGGCCGAGGGCCTGGTCACCGCCAGCGCGGGCAACATGGCCCAGGGAATCGCGTGGACGGCCCGCGCGCTGGGCATCCCGGCCATGATCGTGGTGCCTGATCATGCGCCCGAGGCCAAGGTGGCCGCGATCGAGCGCCTGGGCGGCCGGGTGCTGAAGGTCCCGTACGACGAGTGGTGGAACATCATCGTCACCAGTCACGTCGACGGGCAGAAGGGCCTGTTCGTGCACCCCGTCCAGGACCACGGGGTGATGGCGGGCAACGGCACGATCGGCCTGGAGATCCTCGAGGACCTGCCGGACCCGGACGCGGTGGTGATCCCGTACGGCGGAGGCGGGCTGACGGTAGGCATCGCCAGCGCGATCAAGGCGCTCCGGCCCACTACCAAGATCTTCACGGCCGAGCCCGACACCGCCGCGGCGCTGGCGGCCGCGCTGGCCGCCGGGCATCCGGCCGACGTCGAGTACCGGCCCTCGTTCGTGGACGGCTCAGGCAGCCGGCGGGTGCTGGACAGCATGTGGCCGCTGGTCGCGCCGCTCGTCGACGGCGCGCTGTCCATCCCGGTGGCCGAGGTCGCCGACGCCGTGCGCACGCTGGCCGAGCGCGTCCGGGTCATCGCCGAGGGCGCGGGCGCGCTGGCGCCCGCGGCGGCGCTCAGCGGCCGGGCCGGGACCGGGAAGGTGGTCTGCGTGGTCTCCGGCGGCAACATCAACCTGAGCATGCTGGCCGAGATCCTGGGCGGCGCGCCAGGCTAGCCGCGTCAGGCGGGACGCATCCCGTTCAGGGCCCCGGTCAGCCGGTCGACCTCGTCGGTGCTGTTGTAGTGGATGAAGCCGATCCGGACCGACTTGTCGTGATAGCCGAGCCGCTGGTACAGGCCCAGGGAGTACCACGAATCGTGCGCCCAGACCCCGATCTGCGCGTCGGCCAGGCGGGCGGCCACGTCGGCCGCGGCCACGCCGTCGACGTTGACCAGGAACGTCGGCACGCGGCCGTCCATCCCGGGGCGCCCGTACACGGTGACCGCGCCGGACAGGCCGTCGAGAAACCTTTGACCCAGCCCGCGCTCGTAGGGGATGACTGCGGCGAAGCCCCCGATCGAGTCCAGGTAGTCGATGGTGGCGCTGAACCCCGCGAGCAGCTCGTACGGGAGCGTGCCGGTCTCGAAGCGCCGGCCCAGCGGGCTGGTGGGCGCCGGCCGCGCCTTGTAAGGCCGCCACCCCTCGATCACCTCGGTCCGCCCGAAGGCCATTCCGAGATGCGGGCCGCAGAACTTGTAAGGCGAGCAGATCAGCACGTCGGCGCCGATGTCGCGCACGTCGATCGGCTCGTGCGCCGCGTAGTGGACGGCGTCCACCCAGGCCAGCGCCCCGGCCTGGTGCGCCAGTTCGCACACGCGCCGGGCGTCGGTGACCGTGCCGACCGCGTTCGAGGCCCAGGCGAACGCGACCACCCTGGTGCGCGGCCCGAGCTTGCGCTCCAGGTCCCCGAAATCGAGCGTCGTGTCATCGTGCAGCTCGACCTGCCTGACCACCAGGTCCCGGTCGTGCGCGATCTCCAGCCAGGGAGCGACGCCGGCGTCGTGGTCGAGGCAGGAGACCAGGATCTCGTCCCCCGGGCTGAACGCGCGCGCGGCGGTCCGGGACAGCGCGAAGTTCAGCGTGGTCATGTTCGGCCCGAAGATCACCTCGCCGGGCTCGCAGCCGAGGAACCGGGCGGCCTTACCCTCCGCCTCCTCGAGGACCTTCGCCACCCGCATGCTCGTGGCGTAGCCCGCACCGAGGTTGGCGCTGGCCTCGCGGAGCGCACGCGCGATCGCGTCGCCTACTTCGTCGGGCACCTGCGTCCCGCCCGGGGCGTCGAAGAAGGCGAAACCCTGCCGTAGCGACGAGAAACGGGACCGTATCGCGGCGACATCCAGGCTTGCGCTGAGCACTTCGGCCACCGAAGCTCCCTCCCCGGACCGATGAGGCGGGAACGCCGCCGGTCGGTATCGACTTCACAACTGCCAGCGCGTCCCAGATTAGCCCCCTTGCCTTGGCATAAACGTCGATGGTTTGATCAGCGATACGAATTCGGCCAGCGGGGAGGGCGTCGTGAGCTTCTCTAACGCATGCCGAGACAGACGACAGCCCTTTACTAATGGGGACACACCCACATCGTGAGATATCCCGGGAAATGGAGGCGTGTCCAATGAAGGGACGCCTGATCCTCGCCGCGGCAGCCGTTGGCTCGCTCGCCGTGGCTGGTTGCAGCAGCGGTGGCAGTAGCAGCGGTTCCAGCGCGAGCGGTAGCAGCACCGCGAGCACCAGCACCAAGTCGTGCACCGCGTCGATCGGGTTCGAGGGCCCGATCACCGGCCCGGTGGCCAGCCTGGGCGCCGAGCAGCTGCACTTCGCCGAGCTCGCGGTGTCGATGGACAACGCGGCCAACAACACCAAGATCACGCTGGTCCAGGGCGACACCCAGCTGCAGCCCGCGCAGGCCACGACCGTCACCCAGCAGTTCACCTCGAACGCGAGCATCCTGGCCGTGGTCGGCCCGGCCGGCAGCCAGGAGGTCGAGGCGGTCGGCTCCCTGATGTCGCGGGCCGGGATGGCCTTCATCACCGGGTCGGCGACAGCAGTCGCGCTGACCTCCGGCAGTTACCCGACCTTCTTCCGGGTGGTCTCCAAGGACAGCGTGCAGGGCCCGCAGGACGCGAACTACATCGTGAACAACCTGCACCCGAAGGCCCTGATGATCGTCGATGACCAGGAGGCCTACTCGACCGGCCTGGTCACCGCCATGCTGCCGGTCTTCCGGGCGGCCGGGATCAAGGTCGACCACGAGTCGGTCTCGCAGAAGGTCACCGACTTCTCCTCGCTGGTGGCCAAGGTCACCTCCGCTGATTCGGTCGTGGTCCTGCCCTGGCAGATCGCCGCCAACGCCCAGCAGTTCGGCCGCGACCTGGCTCAGGAGCACAAGACCGCGGTGATCTTCGGCACGGACGGCCTGTTCTCGCCGAGCTCGTTCACCATCGCCGGCTCGTACGTGTCCTCGTTCGGCCCGGACATCACCGGGATCCCGGCGGACGCGGCGATCGCCGCGGCCGCCCAGGCTAAGTACGGGTCGTTCGGCACCTTCGGGCCGCCCGTGTTCGCGGCCACGCACGTGATCGACGAGGCCATCGCATCGGTGTGCAAGGCGGGGCAGACCCCGACCCGCGCCAACGTGCTGGCGGCGATCAAGCAGACCAACGAGCCGACCTCGATCCTCGGGCAGCCGATCTCCTTCGACTCGCACGGTGACCTGGTCAACGGCAAGTTCTTCCTGTTCAAGATCAGCCCGGCGGGCAAGTACAAGCTAATCCCCAGCTAGGGCCAAGACAGCCGATCCGCCGGGCCGGCCCGAGCCGGCCCGGCGGATCACCGTGACCGGCGGGAGCCGCACCGGATGAGCTTCTTCTTTCAGGAACTGGTGAACGGCATCACCACGGGTGCGCTCTATTCGCTGGTCGCGCTGGGCTTCTCGATGGTGTACGGGGTGCTGAAGCTGCTCAACTTCGCACACGGCGACCTGTACATGGTCGGGGCGTACATCGGCTTCTTCGTCATCCAGTTCTTCGGCGGCGCGGCCGACCCGAGCATCGCGGTGCCGCTGCTGCTGGTGATCATGTTTGTGGTGGCGGCGGGTCTGGTCGGCGGCCTGGGCGTGGCGATCGAGCGGTTCGCCTACCGGCCGCTGCGGGACGCGCCGCGGATCGCGCCGCTGATCACCGCGATCGGCGTCTCGTTCTTCCTGGAGAGCTCGGCCCTGCTGCTGTTCGGCGCCCAGTTCCGGGTCTATAACACCTCGGAGTTCATCTCGCTGTCCAGCGGCATCCGGATCGGTTCGGTCACCATCGACAGCGTGCAGATCATGGTCCTGGTGCTGGGCGTCGTGCTGATGACCGGACTGCGGATCTTGGTCAACCGGACCAGGCTGGGCAAGCAGATGCGGGCGGTCGCGGCCGACCGCGAGGCCGCGGAGATGCTGGGGATCAACGTGAACTTCGTCATCACGGCCACGTTCCTGCTCGGCTCGGCGCTCGCGGGCATCGCGGGCGTGATGGGCGGACTGCTGTTCAACACCGTGACGTCCACAATCGGGTTCATCGTCGGGCTCAAGGCGTTCACCGCGGCCGTGGTCGGCGGGATCGGCTCCATACCCGGCGCGATGCTCGGCGGCCTGGTGATCGGCCTCGCGGAATCGTTCGTCACCGGCTATATCTCCTCCACCTTCACCAACCTGATCGTGTTCGGGCTCCTGATCGTCGTGATGCTGGTCCGGCCGAGCGGGCTTCTCGGCCAAGTCCAGCTGCAGAAGGTGTGATGCGCGCGTGAGCCTCGATCCGCAGCTTCCCCCGGCGGCCGGGCCCCAGGTCGGCGCCGACGAGTGGGTGGCCAGGCAGGCGCACCGGCGCGAGTACCTGCCGTCCTGGCTGGGCGACGCCCAGCGGGCCGGCGAGCGGGTCGGCTGGTGGCCCCGGCTGGCGATCGCCGGGCTGGCCGGGGCGCTGCTGCCGACCCTCGGCCTGTCCGGCTTCCAGCTGCAGGTCGGGATCGACTCGCTCACCATCGCCTTGCTGGCCGTCGGGCTGAACATCGTGGTGGGCTGGGCCGGGATGCTCGACCTCGGTTACATCGCCTTCTTCGGCTTCGGCGCGTACGGGTTCGCGCTGCTGTCCTCGGCCCAGATCGCCACCACGGGCATCCACCTGCCTGCCTACCTGTCGCTGCCGATCGTGATGGTCGCCGCGGCCATCCTGGGGGTGGGCGTCGGGCTCCCGTCCCGGCGGCTGATCGGCGACTACCTGGCCATCGTCACGCTGTTCTTCGGCGAGGCGTTCGTGGAGTTCACCAACAACGTGGCCCCGAGCAAGCTCGGCGGCCCGGACGGGATCGTCGGGATCGACCCGATCAGGGCGTTCGGGTGGCAGCTCACGAGCAACTTCGGCTACTACTACCTGCTGGTGATCATCCTGGTCGTGGTCATGGCGGTGCTGCGGCTGGTGGAGAAGTCGCGCACCGGGCGGGCCTGGCGCGCGGTCCGCGAGGACCCGCTGGCGGCGGCCTCGATGACGATCCCGGTCAACCGGGTCAGGCTGGCCGCGTTCGCGGCCGGCGCCGTGGTCGCCGCGCTGGCCGGCACCATTTACGCCGCCCAGCAGGCCAACGTGTTCCCGACCGACTTCGACACGCCGATCCTGATCCTGGTCTACGCCGGGCTCGTGCTCGGCGGTGCGGGCAGCATCGCTGGCGCCGCCCTCGGCGCCCTGGTGGTCATGATCATCTACGACGGACTGCTGCGCAGCCCCACCGAGGCCGGCTACCTGTTCTACGGGCTGATCGTGCTGACCCTGCTGGCCAGGCTGCGCCCGTGGCGCAGGCTGGGCGCGGTGCTGGCGGCCACCGTGGCGTTCGGCTTCGCGGCGCACGCCATCGCCAAGGCGATATCGGCGAGCGCGGTCGCGGGCGGTCCGCAGTCGGGCGGCTGGGTCGCCGACGCGCTGCGCGACTGGGTGATCGTCCCGGCCAACCCGCAGACGCCGGGGAACTGGGGTTTCGTCGCGCTGGTCTGCCTGCTGATCACGCTGGTGCAGGTCGGCAACCGCTGGCGGACCATGCTGCTGGTGCCGACCATCTGCCTGGCCTCGTTCGTGTGGGAAACCAGGCTGGTCGTAGAGCCGTCGATCACCCGGCAGCTGATGATCGGAGCGATCCTGATCGTGATGATGAACGCCCGGCCGCAGGGGCTGCTGGGGCAGCGGCGCGTGGAGGCCCTGACGTGAGCGCCGAGCCCGCTGGCCGGAACGCGCCCGAGGGTGCGGCGGCGTCGCCCGGTGCGGCGGCGTCGCCCGGTGCCGCGCCGTCGCCCGGTGCCGCGCCGGTGCTTGAGCTCGACCGGCTCTCGCTGTCCTTCGGCGGCCTGCGGGCCCTGTCCGACCTGGAGCTGCGGGTCGCCGACCGGGAGGTCGTCAGCGTGATCGGGCCCAACGGCGCGGGCAAGACCACGGTCTTCAACGTGATCACCGGCGTGTACCAGCCAAGCGGCGGGGACGTCAGGTTCGCGGGTGAGTCGATCGCGGGCCAGGCGCCGCACGTCATCGCGCGGCTGGGGATCGCCCGCACGTTCCAGAGCCTGCGGCTGTTCCTGAACATGTCCGTGCTCGAGAACGTGATGGCGGCCACCTACGGCGAGACCAAGGCACTGGCCTGGGAATCGATCCTGCGGCTGCCCCGGGCCCGGCGTGAGGAGCGCGAGGTCCGCGCGCTGGCCGAGGAGGTGCTGTCCTTCTTCGGCCAGCGGCTGGCCGGGTACCGCTGGGACCAGCCCGCGTACTCGCTGTCGTACGCGAACCGGCGGCGGCTGGAGATCGCCCGGGCACTGGCTACCAGGCCCCGGATACTGCTGCTCGACGAGCCCGCCGCCGGGATGAACCCGGCCGAGACGCACGAGATAACTGAGGTGATCGGGCGGCTCCGCGACGAACGCGGCGTGGCGATCCTGGTCATCGAGCACGACATGCACGTAGTGGCCGGCTGCTCGGACCGGGTGGTGGCGCTTGACCACGGCGTCAAGATCGCCGAGGGCGGCTTCGACGAGGTGGCCAACCATCCCGCGGTCGTCGAGGCCTACCTGGGCCGCGATCCCGAGGCCCTGGCGGAGGCAGAATGACCGCGGCACCCGAGCCGGGGATCCTGCTCAAGCTCGACCACGTGACCACCTACTACGGGCAGATGCGGATCCTGGAGGGGATCTCGCTGCAGGTCGCCGACGGTGAGCTGGTCTGCCTGCTGGGCGGGAACGCCTCCGGCAAGTCGACCACGCTGAAGACCATCCTGGGGATCGTCCGCCCGCGCTCGGGCCGGGTGCTGATCGGCGGCCAGGACGTGACCCAGTGGCCGGTGCCGCAGCGCATCGCCGCCGGGATCGCCATCGTGCCGGAGAACCGCCGGCTGTTCGGCCAGCTGACGGTCCGGGAGAACCTGGAGCTCGGCGCCGTGCTGCGCAAAGGCGAATCGCTGAGCGAGGACTTCGACAAGGTGCACACGCTGTTCCCGCGCCTGGACGAACGGCGCAACCAGCTGGCGGGCACGCTGTCCGGCGGCGAGCAGCAGATGGTGGCGATGGGCCGGGCCCTGATGTCGCACCCCCGGCTGCTGCTGATGGACGAGCCGTCGATGGGCCTGTCGCCCGCGCTGGTCCAGCAGAACTTCGAGATCATCAAGACCATCCACGCCAGCGGCGTGGCGGTCCTGATGGTCGAGCAGAACGCCGCGATGGCGCTGTCCATCGCCGACCGCGGCTACGTCCTGTCTACCGGCGAGATCGTGCTCGAGGGCCGGGCCGCCGAGCTGCTCAGCAACGAGGAGCTCAAGCGCGCCTACCTCGGGCGGTAGGCCGGCTACCAGATCAGCGCGAGCGCCGCCCGGTCCGCGATGGCGCCCAGGTCGGCCCGGGACGCCTCCCGGTACAGCGGGCCGGTGCCGTCGGCCAGCAGCAGGGTCACCATGGCCACCCCGCGCACCGGCACCGGCCCGGGCTCGAGCAGCCGGCTGGCCAGCTCGGCCAGCCGCGGCGCGGTCTGGCTGATCCGCGACGTGCGGACCGGGACCCGCGGCGGGCGCGCCCCAACCAGCCCAGGACGCTGCGCGGCAACGGCCCGGGCGGGCTGGCCGGCCGTCGCCAGCATCCGGCGCAGGCTGGCCGCCAGGTCGCGGCGGAACTCTGTGGACGTCAGCCGGGCGGCCCGGGCGGCCAGGACGGCGCTGGCCTCCGGGCTGGTGCCCGCGGCCAGCTCGCGGTCGAGCCGCGCCGCGCGGCTGCAGGCCAGCATCCGGTGCCAGGGCCATACCCGCCGCAGCACCAGACGGCCCAGATCATCGTCAACCAGGACGTGCATCGTGCCACCTCCATTTTGTGACCTGTAAGTTGATTATACTAGTCATGCATGACCTGTAAAATTAATTAATCAGTCACGAGCGAGGCGGTGATCATCATGGTTAGCCTGAACGGCATGACACTGCCCTCGTGGGCCTCCCATATCGAGGACAAGCCGGCGCCGATGCCGCTGCTGCTGGTGCAGGCGTTCGTCGACACGCTCGACCTCGACCTGCGCACCGACATGTTCGCCCGCGACGAGGAGGCCCGCGCCTGGCTGGCCGACGCCGGCCTGCGCGCGCCGGATCCGGGGCCGCCCGGCCCGGACTTCGCCGCTGACCTCAGGCTCGCCCGCGAGGTCAGGGCGAGCATCCGGGCGCTGATCGGGCCCAACACCGGAACCGGCCCGCTGACCGGCGGCGACCTGGCGCCGCTGGAGCAGGTCCTGAGCCAGTCGCGCCCCCGGCTGGAGATCGATGCATCCGGCCAGGTACGGCTGGGGCCGGTACCCCCGGCTGCCAGGCTGGCCGACGGGCTGCTCGGGCTGCTGCTCATCATCCGCGACGCGCAGGCCGACGGCAGCTGGAGCCGGCTCAAGCTATGCGGGAACCCCGACTGCCGGTGGGCCTTCTACGACCGGTCGCGCCCCGGCCTGGGCGCCTGGTGCGACATGGCCTCATGCGGCAACCGGATCAAGAACAGGAACCTGCGGGCCCGCCGCGCCCAGCCCGGCTGAGCTCGCGCCCGGCCGGGCTGAGCACGGCGGGACTGCCTAGGCGGCCACCTCGATCCGGCGCGGACGTCCCCGAGGACGCTTACCCGGCACGATCACGCCGCGCACCAGCAGCTCACCGCCCCACACACCCGACGGCTCCCTGCGCTCCAGCGCGCCGGCCAGGCAGGCCAGCCTGGCTCCGCAGCCCTGGCACATGGCCTTCGCCTGCTCCACATGCTGCGGAGACTCGGCGAAGAACAGCTCCGGGTCCTGTGTACACGGAAGATCTAGGCCCACCGGAAGCATGGCCCTCGAGCCAGCTGCCATCAACCCCGTCGTGTCCATGCCGCCGACGGTGGCATCACGCCACTGCATCGGAGATCCCCTCTCGCTTGCCCCCGTTATTGATCGCGCGATCTCTTCGCCCCGTCGAAATCGCCCGTCATGCACGATATAAGGCCCGATAGACGGCGGTCGAGGTCCAATCCGGGATCTTTTGGCGGTACCAATCGCGCGCGCCGAGGGGACGCGACCGGGCCGCGACCTTAAGGCTCAGTCCTGACCGGCCCGGGCCGGGCCACGACCAGCAATGACCGGCCCTCCCCGGCGCCGCCCGCGCGGGGGTCGGCCTGGCTCTGGGCAGGCCAGCCGAGGCCGGCGAGCAGCCGCAGGTAATCCGGCGCGGGCAGGATGGTCAGCCAGGGCTCGGTGTCGCCGTGCCTGCGCCCCGCGTTCGCCGCCGCGGCGGCCGGCTCATCCCGGCCCGGGTCAGCGCGACCGCCTGGCTCGTCCGTGACAGTGACCCCGGGTCCACGGCTCAGCCGGACCCGGCGGCATCCGTGCTACGCATCCCAGGGCCAGTCGGCCTCGCGTTCGTGCGCCGCCAGGGCCAGCAGTTCCTCGGCGTGCGCCTGGCCGAACTCAGAGTCCTCCAGGCCGGCCAGCATCCGGGACAGCTCCCTGACCCGGGCCGGCGGGTCAAGCCGGACCACGCCGCTGGCGGTGACCAGCCCGTCGCCGGACTTCTCCACCACCAGGTGGTTGTCCGCGAACGCGGCGACCTGCGGCAGGTGAGTCACCGCGATCACCTGGGCCGAACGTGCCAGCCGGGCCAGCCGCCGACCGATCTCGACCGCCGCCTTGCCGCCCACCCCCGCGTCCACCTCGTCGAACACGAAGGTCGGCACCGGGTCCGCGCCAGCGAAGACCACCTCGATGGCCAGCATCACGCGGGACAGCTCGCCACCCGAGGCGCCCTTGTGCAGCGGCAGGGCGGGCGCGCCCGGGTGCGCGGCCAGCCTGATCTCCACGTCGTCGGCGCCATGCGGGCCGGGTGCGTCCAGCTCGATGAGCACGGCGGTGAGCGACGCGTGCGGCATGGCCAGGTCGGTCAGCTCGGCCGTCACCTCCACCGCGAACTTCTCCGCCGCCGCGGACCGCAGGGCGGTCAGCTCGGCAGCCAGCGAGGCCACCTGCGCGGCCAGTTCCGCCTCCTCGGCGGCCAGGGCCGTGATCTTGTCGTCGGCGCCCTCGAGCTCGGCCAGCCGCGCGCCGGCCTGCTCGGCCCACTCCAGCACGCCCGCCACGTCTGCTCCTGGGCCGCCGTAGGCGCGGACCAGCCGGCCCAGCGCGGCCCGGCGCTCCTGGACCGCGGCCAGCCGGGCCGGGTCGGAGTCCAGCGACTCGGTATAGGAGGCCAGCTCGGTGGCGATGTCGGAGACGACGTAGCTGGCTTCGGCCAGCCGGCCCGCCAGCCCGGCCAGCACCGGGTCATGCGCGCGGACCGCCTCAAGCGCCCGGCCCGCGATCCCGAGCAGCGTCACCGCGTCCGCGGCCTCGGCCCCGGCCGAAGCCGGGTCGCCGAGCAGCGCCTCGTGCGCCGTGGTAGCCGCCGCGTGCAGCGCGTCGGCGTTGGCGAGCCGCTCGTCCTCGGCCAGCAGCGCCGCGTCCTCGCCCGCCACCGGGGCCACCGCCTCGACCTCGGCCAGGCCGCGCCGCAGCGTCTCGGCTTCGGTGGCCCGCTCCCGCTCCGCGAGCGTCAGCGCCTCGAGCTCGTCCCGGACCGCCCGGTGCCGCCCGAACACCCGCCGGTAGTCAGACAGCACCCCGGCCAGTTCTGCCCCGCCGAACCGGTCCAGGGCGTCCCGCTGCCGGCCGGCCTTGAGCAGCTGCTGCTGATCCGCCTGCCCGTGCACGGCGACCAGGTCATCGGCCAGCACCTGAAGCAGCGAGACCGGAACCGAACGGCCGCCGGCAAAGGCCCGCGACCGGCCCTCCGCTGACACCGACCGGCTCAGCACGAGCACGGTCCCGTCCTCGTCGAGGTCACCGCCGGCGTCCTCGACCTCCCGCGCTACCGCCGGGGACACCAGGAGCCTGCCCTCGACCGCGGCCCGGCCCGCGCCCGGCCGCACGCGCGCCGGATCGGCCCGGCCGCCGAACAGCAGGCCGAGCGCCGTCACGACCATGGTCTTCCCGGCGCCGGTCTCGCCGGTCAGCGCGGTGAACCCGGCGGACAGCTCCAGCACCGCGTCGTCAATCACGCCGAGGCCGTTGATGCGGACTTCCTCAAGCATGCTCGCCAGCGTCCTCCCGGGTACGGCCCCGCCAGCCGGTGACGGGCAGGCCGAACTTGGCCACCAGCCGGTCGGTGAACCGGCGGCCGCTGGTGCCCGGCGCGTGCAGTCTCGCCAGCAGCACGGGCCGCGCGCCGCGGCGGACCTCCACCCGGGCCCCGGGCGGCAAGTCGACCTTACGCCGACCATCGCACCACAAAACCGCGCCCGATGTCTCGACCGACACCACTAGCTCGATCGCGAGTTCGGATTTCGGCGAGACCACCATGGGCGGCGCGAACAGCGCGTGCGCGCTGATCGGCACCATCAGCAGCGCCTCCACCTCGGGCCAGACCACCGGACCGCCCGCGGAGAACGCGTACGCCGTCGAGCCGGTGGGGGTCGAGCAGACCACCCCGTCACAGCCCCACTGCGACAGCGGCCGCCCGTCCACCTCGACCACGACGTCGATCATCCGCTCCCGGGCCGCCTTCTCGACCGTGGCCTCGTTCAGCGCCCAGGTCGACGCGATCACGTCCCCGTTGCCGCAGGCGGTCACGTCGATGGTCATGCGCTCCTCGACCACGTAGTCGCCGGAGACCACCCGGTCGACCGCGTCGGCCAGCCCGTCCGGCTCGGCCTCGGCCAGGAACCCGACATGGCCCAGGTTGACGCCGATCAACGGGACCCCGGCCGGGCGGGACAGCTCGGCCGCCCGCAGCAGCGCGCCGTCACCGCCCAGCACGATGACCAGCTCGGTCCCCTCGGCCGCGGCCGGGCCGGCCGGGACCTCTTCGGCGCCGGGCACGCTGAGCTCGGCGGCCAGGGTCCGGACGGCGACCCCGGCGGCGGTCAGCCGCGCGGCGACCAGCCGGGCACTGCGCAGCGCGCTCTGCTTGCCGGTGTGCGCCGTCACCAGCACCGTCCGCTGTCCCACTAGCTCTCCTTTCCCCGGGGGGACCATTTCTCTGCACGGGGGGACTCCCCGTCCCCCCGTTCCCCCCTGGCCCCCCGGACCCCCCTGGGCCCCCCCGCGATCGCCCGGCGCAGCTGCTCCGCCTCCAGCGGCGGCGCACCCCGGCGCAGCCACACGAAATACTCCACGTTGCCCGCCTGCCCCGGCAGCGGACTCGCCGTAACCCCGCGCACGCCCAGGCCGAGCTCGCCCGCGGCCCGGCACACCTTTTCTACAGCGGCCGAACGGTCCGTGGTGTCACGGACCACGCCCCCGGCCCCCACCCGGCCCTTGCCCACCTCGAACTGCGGCTTGACCAGCAGCACGAAATCAGCGTCCGGTGCCGCCGCGGCCGCCAGGGCGGGCAGCACCAGGGTGAGCGAGATGAAGGACAGGTCGGCCACCACCAGATCGGGCACCGGGGTCACGTGCTCCAGCGTCCTGACGTTGACCCGGTCCAGCACCGTGACCCGCGGGTCGGTGCGCAGCGACCAGGCCAGCTGACCGTACCCCACGTCGGCCGCCACCACGTGCGCGGCGCCCGCGCGCAGCAGCACGTCGGTGAATCCCCCGGTGGACGCGCCGGCGTCCAGGGCGGTGCGTCCCGTGACATCCAGGTCGAAGGCGGTCAGCGCCCCGGCCAGCTTGTGGCCGCCCCGGGACACGTAACCGGGCCCTGCCGACTCCGACACGGCGATCGGCGCGTCCCTGGCCACCTGGGTGGCCGGCTTGGCCGCCCGCTGGCCGGCCACCGTGACCAGCCCGGCCGAGACCAGCTCGCCCGCCTGCTCGCGCGACCGGGCCAGGCCGCGCCTGACCAGCTCGGCGTCGAGCCTCGCGCGGGGTGCGGCCAACGCTATCCCTGGCTTCCCGGGTTCTCGGCCAGCTCGTCGAGGATGTCCCGCAGCCGCCCGTGGACCTCTTCCAGCACGGCGACGTGCTCCTCCGCCGGGCGGCCGGGCAGGCGGCTCAGCCCGGCCAGGGCCTCATCCACTCGCGTGTCGCCGGTCCCGGGCGGACCCTCCAGGGCGTCCGCCGCCCGCGCGTCATCGCGGGCCGGCGCAGCGGCCACGGCCCGTTCTGAAGAATCATCTTGATCTTTATCTGCTGCACCCTGTAGCGGGTGTTCGTCGTTCATATGCGCTACCCTCCGGCTGGAACGCTACCGTCCGATGCTGACAAGAGCGAGGCGCGCTATGGCTTCAGCCGAGGAGTGCCGCGAGGCGCTGACGAACCTCACGGCCCGACTGGGCGAGATGAACCCCGAGGACCGGTCCAGCTTCTTCAGCAACCGCTCGTTCAGCTGCCACGTCACCGATCTCGGCGTGACGTTCGTGACCCGGATCACCGACCATGGCGCCGAGCCGATCAAGGAAGCGGGACCGGACGAGCCGCAGGCCGACATCCGGCTGACGGCCAGCAGCGATGATGTCGTCTCGCTGTCGGCGACCCCGGCCAACATCGCGCGCATGTGGATAGCGGGCCGGGTCAAGGTCCAGGCCAGCCTGCGCGACCTGCTGGCGCTGCGTCGCCTGCTGTAGGGGCACCTGAGGCAAGGGGCCCGCCCGCGGTCATCTGATGATGCCCGCGTCGCGCAGCCCGGCGATCTCGGCGGCGGTGTACCCGGCCTCGGCCAGGACCTGGTCGGTGTGCTGGCCCAGGGTCGGCGGCGGGCGGCGGAAGCTGACGGGCTGCCCGGACAGCTTCAGCGGGCTGCCGAGCATCTTGAGCGTCCCGGCCACCGGGTGCTCCACTTCCACCACCATCTCGCGCGCGGCGACCTGCGGCTGCTCCAGCGCGGCGGGCACCGTGTTGACCGGGCCGGCCGGCACGCCCGCCGCGTTGAGCAGATCTGCCCACTCCACGCAGCCCCGCGCGGCCAGGGCCTTGGTGATGGCCGGGACTAGCGTGTCACGGTGGCTGACCCGGGCCGGGTTGGTCGCGTAACGCGGGTCGTCGGTCAGCTCGTCGAGCCCGGTGGCCGCGGTGAACCGGCGCCAGAGCCCGTCGCTGCCGACGGCCACCATCAGCGGCTCGTCCGCGGTGGGGAACACCTGGTAGGGCGCCACGCTCTCGTGGGCGCTGCCGAAGCGGCCCGGCGTGACGCCGGTCGCGAAATACTTGCCGGCCACATAGGTGAGCCAGGACAGCTGCCCGTCCAGCAGGGCGATGTCGACCTGCTGGCCGCGGCCGGTGCTGTCCCGGGCGTGCAGCGCGGCCAGGATGCCGATCACCGCGTACATGCCCGCGCCCACGTCGGCCAGGGACGTGCCGGAGCGCACCGGCTCGCCGTCGGCCTCGCCGGTGACGCTCATCATGCCGGAGAGGGCCTGCGCCACCGCGTCATAGCCGGGCAGCGGGGCGCTCGGCCCGGTCTGCCCGTAGCCGCTGATCGAGGCGTAGATCAGCCGCGGGTTCCGCTCGGACAGCTCCTGGTAGCCCAGGCCCAGGCGGGCGGCGGTGCCGGGCCTGAAGTTCTCCAGCATCACGTCCGTGGCCAGGGCCAGCCGCTGCGCGACCTGCCGGCCCTGCGGCTCCTTGAGGTTGACCGACAAGCCGCGCTTGTTCCTGTTGATGGACAGGAAGTAGGAGGCGTCATCGCCCTGGAACGGCGGGCCCCAGCGGCGCGTGTCATCACCATGCCAGGTGTCCTCAAGCTTGATCACGTCGGCGCCGAGGTCGCCGAGGATCATGCTGGCGAACGGCCCGGACAGCGCCCGGGTCAGGTCCAGGACCCGGATTCCGGCCAGCGGACCCGCAACATCGCGATTATCCATTGCCGATATGTTATCGAGCCATGGGAGACCTGATCCTGCTGCGGCACGGTGAGACGGAATGGAGCCAGGCCGGCAAGCACACCGGCCGGACGGACGTCCCGCTCACCGCCCGCGGTGAGGCCGCCGCGGCGGCACTGGCGCCGGTGCTGGCCGGGCGCGGCATCGTGGCCGCCTTCTCCAGCCCGGCCCGGCGCGCGGCCCGGACCGCCGAGCTGGCCGGCCTGACCAACGTCAAGCAGGACCCTGACCTGTGGGAATGGGACTACGGCGGCTACGAGGGCCTGACCACGCCGCAGATCCAGGAGCAGCATCCCGGGTGGTACCTGTGGCGGGACGGCGTGATCCCGGGCGATGCGGCGCATCCCGGGGAGACGGTGCAGCAGGTCGGCGAGCGGGCGGACCGGGTGCTGGCCCGGGTCACGCCGCTGCTGTCCGGCGGCGACGTGGCGCTGGTGGCGCACGGCCACGTGCTGCGGGTGCTCACCGCCAGGTACCTGTGCCTGGAGCCGGCCGAAGGCAAGCTGTTCCGGCTGGACACCGGCACGGTCAGCACGCTCGGCGTGGAGCATGACGAGCCGATCATCATGTCCTGGAACGTTCCGCCCGCGCCTAGTAGGCCGCGTCGCGGATCATGAGCCGCTGACCAGGCGGGCCACGGGCGGGGTGGCCGCGCGGTAGGCGGCATCGGACCGGTTGACCGTGGTGGCGCGGACCCTGATGCGGACCTCGCCGGGACCGGGCACCGGCCGCGGGACGTCCCGGAGCGCGAGGACCTCCGGCGGCCCGTACCGGTCGCATACCACAGCTCTCATCGCTCTCCCCGTTCAGTCACTCGCGCAGGACCAGGCGCTGGTTCCGGCTGCCGGCCAAGCACACCGCGAGGCCCAGCACGCCGACGTCGCGCAACGCGGTGTCGGACAGCCCGGTGACGGCCATCCAGATCACGATCTCCAGCATCAGCAGGCTGGCCAGGGCCGCCGAGGCGCGCGGGGCGATGCCCGCGACCAGCGCGGCGGCCAGGACGAGCAGCACCCAGCCGTGCGCCAGGACCAGGATGACGGCCAGCGACGACGACTCGGAGATGACCGGCACGTACTGGGTCCACTGCCCGGGCTGCAGCAGCTCGTGATACCCGAACCAGGCGAACACCACGCCCAGCAGGATCCGCCCGGCGGTCGGCGCCCAGTCCGCGGTGATCGCGGCGGCCCGGCCGGCCAGCGTGAGGTCGCGCGCGGCCTCGGGCGCGGCCTCGGGCGCGGTGGCCCCTGGACGGACGGCTTCGGCGGACGGCAGCGGCCCGGGTCCGGCGGGCCCCGGGGACGCGATCGGCAGGGTGACCGGGGATCTCGGGCCGCCGCTGGCCCAGCGCCTGCTCACCTGACGGTCCCGGTGATGGCCAGGTAGACCGCGATCCCGGCCGAGCGGGGCGCCACCGTCGCGGTGCCGCGCTGAGTCCAGCCGAGCACGGCGAGCAGCAGTCCGGCGATCCCCACGATGACCAGGACGGTGAGGCCGCGCGGTCCGACCGGGCGGGTCATCCTAATGCTCCCTCGGCTCGCCGGGTCTCCTCCCGCATCCAGGTCAGGTAGGCGGCCGACCCGGTCAGGATGGGCAGCGCGACGATCTCAGGTTCGTCGTAGCTGTGCCGTTCGGTGAGGAAGGCGGCCAGTTCGTCGTAGCGGTCGGCGGGGAGCTTGAGCAGCACGAGCCACTCCTCGGCCCGCTCCAGGCCCCCGTCCCACCAGTAGACAGACGCCACCGGGCCGGCCACCTGCCCGCACGCAGCCAGCCGGGCCTCGACCGCGGCCCGGGAGAGCTCCATCGCCTCCGCGCGCGAGTCGGTCGTCGTCTGCACCTGGAGGTACTGCACCTCAAGGTCCGCCATGGCCCCGATCGTACGCTCACCGGGCCTAGTACGCTGGCCCGGACATCGCCTGGCCGGCGCCCGCGGCTCCCGGCAGGTCGCGGGGCATGAAGGAGCATGGGTGGAACTGCTGTATTCCGGTAAGGTCCGGGATCTGTACGCGGATGGCGATGACTTCATCATGGTCGCCTCGGACCGGGTCAGCGTCTACGACGTGGTGCTGCCCACGCCGATACCGGACAAGGGCCGGGTCCTGACCCAGCTGTCTCTGTGGTGGTTTTCCCAGCTCAGCGACGTGATCGGCAGCCACGTGATCTCCGGTACCGGCGTTCCTGAGGCGTGGGCCGGGCGCGCGATCAGATGCCGGCGGCTGCGGATGCTGCCGGTGGAGTGCATCGCCCGCGGCTACCTGGCCGGCCTGGGGCTGGTGTCCTATAACGAGACGGGTGCGATCTCGGGCGTGCGGCTGCCGCCCGGCCTCGGCGAGGGCTCCCGGCTGCCCGAACCGGTCTTCACGCCCACCACCAAGGCCGCGGCGGGCCACGACGAGCCGATGACCAGCGCCGAGGTCGCCGGGCTGGTCGGCGCGCCGGTGGCGGCCGACCTGGAGCGGGTCACGCTGGAGGTGTACCGGCGCGGGGCGGAGCTGGCCGCCGCCCGCGGCGTCGTCATCGCCGACACCAAGCTGGAGTTCGGGCTGCTTGACGACGGGACAATGCTGCTCGCAGATGAGGTGCTGACCCCGGATTCGTCCCGGTTCTGGCTGGCCGCCGACTGGCAGCCCGGCCGCCCGCAGCGGTCGCTGGACAAGCAGTTCCTGCGCGACTGGTCATCCGGCCTGGACTGGGACCGGCGGCCGCCCGGTCCGGCCATCCCGCCCGACATCGTGGCCGCCACCCGGGCCCGCTACCTGGAGCTGTACTCGCGGCTGACCGGCAGCGACCTCGGCTGAGCCGGCCTGCCCGGCCGCTACCCGCCTGACTTGACGCAGGTGTAGGCGCCGTACAGCCGACCGCTGTACTCGACGCTCTCGATCTCGAAGCCGGCCTGGGCCAGCAGCGGCTCCAGCAGCCACCGGTAAGTGCTGAACTCGGTGCGGATGTGCTCGGCGTAATCAGCGCCGGTGTACCCGGCGGCGGGATCGGTGGCGGCGCCGTCCATCCAGCCGGCGAACAGCGTCGCGGCTTCGGCCGGGCGGAAGTCGTAGATCAGGTCGCGCAGCCGGAGCACGCC
Organism: uncultured Actinomycetes bacterium; assembly: GCA_963767565.1. GTDB lineage: Bacteria > Actinomycetota > Actinomycetes > Streptosporangiales > Streptosporangiaceae > Palsa-504. Next base: position 1,012,884 of record CAVYEG010000006.1, read on the forward strand.
GCCGGGCCGCAGCATCCGCGCGATCCGGTCCAGGGCGAGGCCCTTCCAGAAGTCAGGCAGCTGATGCAGCGCGTGCCGGGTGTACACGCCGTCGGCGGGCGGCCCGGAGTGCTCGTAGCTGAGGAAGCCGGCCCGGACGCACTCCAGGTTGACCAACCCGGCGGCCGTTGCGCGCTCGCGCAGCACCGCCTGCATGGCCGGCGAGACGTCCACCGCCGTCACGTGCCCGAACCGGCGCGCCGCGGCCAGCGCGAACTGCCCTGACCCGGCCCCGACGTCTACCACGTTCGAGGTCCCGTCCAGGCCGTACGCCGCGAAGATGGCCAGGTCCTCGGCCGGGCCGGGATACCCCTGTTTCCTGTCGTAGCCCGCCACGAACTCCGGGTCGAGATGCTCGGGCCCGGCATGAGCCAGTTCGTCGATCATCCACGAGTCAGCCATGCGGTTCATTCTGCCCCGCCCCGCCTGTCTCCCCGCCCCGCCTGTCTGCCCGCCCCCGTCTCCTCTGCCGGGTTAATACGATCCTCCGATACCGTATAATTCATTTTCGTGATATCCGAAAATGGACTTCCCGAGAATGGCCTACCCGGAACCATACTGGCGGTGCAGCGAGCGGCGCATCACACGGTGCACGCGCTGAGCGGAGCGCTGGCCGACCTCAACCTGACCGCGGCCGAGATCAACGTGCTGGCCAACCTGGCCGGCCGGGGCGCGCTGAACGTCCGCGAGCTCAGCGCCGGGACCGGCACCAGGTCCAGCACGCTGACCGGCGTCCTGGACCGGCTGGAAAGCCGCGGCTACCTCAGCCGGGAGCTTGACCCGACCGATCGCAGGTCGTTCCGGCTGCCGCTGACCGTGGCCGGCCAGGCGGTCGCGGCGCGGGTGCAGGCGGCCGTCGAGGGCCTGGGGCGCGACGCGCTGGCCGGGCTGTCCGCCACCCAGATCGCAGGCTTTCACGCCGTTGTGAACGCCCTGCTGGAGGCCTTATGCCGCCGCACCCGCACGGCTCCCCCGGCTCCCACGAGCCGCACCCTTCGCACGACGCGCATGACCTTTCCGGGCTGCGGGATCCCGAGCTGGCGGCGATCCTGCCCGGCATCACCGGACCCGGCGGGCAGTTCAGGCACCGGCAGCACATCAACCTGGCCTACTACGCCATTCGGCGGTACGGGATGCCGGAGGCCATCGGCAAGATCTGCGGCTGGATCCGCCACCTGGCGGCCTATGAGCGGGCGCCGCAGGAGTACCACTACACGGTCTCGCGGGCCTGGGCGGAACTTGTCGCGCATCACGTCGGCGTCGATCCGGGCTGCCCCGATTTCGCCGCGTTCGCCGACCGGAATCCCGCGCTGCTCGACAAGCGCCTGCTCAGCAGGCACTACCGGTCATCGACACTGGCCGCGGGCCCGGCGCGCAGCGGCTGGGTCGAGCCCGACCTGCTGCCGTTCCCCTGGCTGGCTCAGGACAGCACGGCGGGCTGATCGATTACCCAGCGCCAGCTGCCATCCGGCTGGCGGCGGGCGATCTCGACGGTGGCGCCGCCGCCCGGCAGGCGTGTCGAGGTCAGGGCCAGGTCTCCGTTCCTGATCACCGGCTGCTGCCCGGCCGAGCCGAATGACGGCCGGCCTGCCAGCAACTCGGCGTACACCTCGCGGATCTGCTCGTGCCCGGCGGCCAGGTTCCCGGGCGGGAAGGCCAGCACCGCCCCGGGTTCGTACAACGCGACGAGCCCTTCCACGTCGCCCGCGTTGGCCCGCTCCAGGAAGAACCGGCCGAGGTCCTCCGGCTGCGTGGCCGGCTCCGGTGCTGCGTGGACGGTCATGAACTTCCCGCCTCCGTTGCTCGTGGCCCAGGCTGCCGCAGGATCATCTCACCGGGATACGACATTTTCCGCCCGCTTGGCGTTGGTAGTTATGGCTGCTGTCGATTTCGGCCCGCGCCGTTCGTGTGGGAGGTGAGAGGCACGTAGCGGGCGGCCTCGCAACCGACCGGCGGCGCAACCGGCGCCGCCGTACGAACCAACGGAGGCCTGGAATGGGTCGGATCGTGGTGATGAACCATGTCACGCTGGACGGCGTGATGCAGGGACCTGGCCGCGCGGACGAGGACACCCGGGGCGCGTTCACGCAGGGTGGCTGGGCCCAGCGGTCTGTAACGCCTGATGACGCCACGGGTAAGGCGATGGGCGAGCGGATGGCGGCCGGAGGCGGCTTGGCCGGATGGCTTTTCGGACGGCGTACGTACGAGGAGCTGCTGGCCACGTGGAACGCCCGGGGCGGCCCGTTCAAGGACGCGCTGAACAACTCGCCCAAGTACGTGGCGTCCACCGCCCTCGAAGAGCCCCTGCCGTGGCCCAACTCCGCGCTGCTGCGCGGCGATATCGTTGACGCCCTGCGGGTGCTCAAGGCGCAATCCGCCGGTGTTCTGGCCATCATGGGCAGCGGCGTGCTGATCGGCTCGCTGATAGCGGCGAACCTGATCGACGAGTACCTGCTGATGATCCACCCGCTTGTGCTCGGCACCGGACGACGGCTGTTCCCTGAGGGCGTGCAGGTGTCGCTGCGGCTGGCCGACAGCGTCACAACGCCCGCCGGCGTGGTGATAGCCACTTACGAGCCGGCCAAGGACGAAACGTGAACGAGCCGCTCCGGAAAGAAGGCAGCCGACCATGAAGCAGTACCTGCTCAGCATCTACCAGCCAGACGGCGACCCGCCACCAGCCGAGATGCTCGCGCCGATCATGCGCGATGTAGGTGCTCTGGAGGAGGAGCTGCGGTCAGCGGGAGCGTGGGTGTTCTCAGGCGGCCTGCACGCGCCGGGCACCGCGACGGTGGTCCATCCTCGCCAGGAGGGGATGCCGATGACGGACGGACCGTATGCGGAGGGCAAGGAGCACATCGGCGGTTTGACCATCATCAAGGCGGCCGACCTCGATCAGGCACTCGAGTGGGGGCGAAAGCTCGCGCGCGCGACGACCCTGCCGATCGAGGTACGCCCGTTCCGTGGCGAGCTGGAAGACTGACGGCGGGCGTGCCGACCGTCCCCCATTCGGAGATCGAGCGCGTGTTCCGCGAGCAGTACGGGCGCGCCGTGGCGGTCCTGGTCCGGGTGTTCGGCGACATCGACCTGGCCGAGGAAGCAGTCCAAGACGCGTTCACCGCGGCGGTGGCGAGCTGGCCCGGCAGCGGCCTGCCGCCGGCCCCGGCTGGCTGGATCATCACCACGGCCCGCAATCGCGCGATCGACCGCTTGCGCCGCGAGTCGTCCCGTCATGACCGGCATGCCCAGGCCATGCTGCTGCAGGCTCGCGGCGAGCCGCACGAGGAGGGCCCGGTGGCCGATGATCGCCTGCGCCTGATCTTCACCTGCTGCCACCCCTCGCTGGCCCGCGGCACCCAGGTGGCGCTGACGCTGCGGCTGCTCGGCGGACTGAGCACGCCCGAGATCGCGCGGGCGTTCTTGGTCCCCGAGTCGACGATGGCCCAGCGACTGGTACGCGCGAAGGGGAAGATCCGCGACGCACGGATCCCCTACCGGGTCCCCAGCGAGGCCGACTTGCCGGACCGCCTCGCGTCGGTACTCACCGTCATCTACCTGATCTTCAACGAGGGCTACGCCGCCAGCTCGGGTGACCGGCTGATCCGCGAGGAGCTGACCAGGGAAGCGATCCGCCTCGGCCGGCTGCTGGTCGAGCTGATGCCGGACGAGCCCGAAGCGGTCGGGCTCTTGGCGCTGATGCTGCTCGAACAGGCACGCAGCCAGGCGCGCAGCACCCCGGAGGGAAAGCTCATTCCGCTGCCCGAGCAGGATCGTAGCCGCTGGAACCGCAGCCTGATCCAGGAGGGGCAGGAGCTCGTTCGCCGGTGCCTGCGACGAAAGCAGCCGGGGCCCTACCAGATCCAAGCCGCGATCAACGCCGTCCACAGCGACGCGCCTGCCGCTGCGCAAACCGACTGGACCCAGATCCTCGCGCTCTACGACCAGCTCCTGGCGATCACCCCGATCCCGATCGTCGCCCTCAATCGCGCCGTCGCGGTCGCGGAGATCGACGGCCCGCAGGCGGCCCTCGAACTGCTCGAGGAGCTGCCTCTCGAGCACTACTACCTCTTCCACGCGATCCGGGCCGATCTCCTGCGACGCCTCGGCCGCGCAGACCAGGCTGAGGCTGCCTACCGCGCAGCGATCGAACGCACCGGCAACGCCGCCGAGATCGCCTTCATGAAGGAGCGGATCTCAGCCATCAGAGCCGCCCCATCATGAGCACCACAAGAAGGCGTGTACCCGGTTGACCTTCCCCCTTGGTCAAGCTTCAACATGGATGCGCCGGTCCGGCCTGAGGAGGGACGCGTGGAACTGGTGACGATCGGGGCGTTCGCCCGCGCCTCGCGCCTGTCGCCCAAGGCACTGCGCCTCTACGATTCGCTCGGCCTGCTGACGCCCGCGCACGTCGATGAGGTTTCCGGCTACCGGTTCTACCGCGCCGACCAGCTGGAACAGGCGCGACTGGTGGCCTGGTTGCGGCGCCTGGGCATGCCGCTGGCCCGGATCCGGGTGATCTGCGACCTGGCCGCTGACGCCCCGGAGCAGGCAGCCGAGCACATCGCCGCGTACTGGGCGGAAACCGAGGCCGAACTGGCCAGTAGGCGGGCGCTGGCCAGCTACCTGATCGGCTGCCTGTCCGGAGAGGAAACCGCCGTGCCCGCACCTCGGCCCGCGCTGGCCATCCGCTACGCCGCCCGCTCGGACATCGGTCGCCATCGCGACCGGAACCAGGACACCGCTTATGCGGGCGGACGGCTGCTGGCCGTGGCCGACGGGTGCGGCAGCGGCGGGGACCAGGCCAGCGCGGCCGCCATCGATGCGCTCAAGCCGCTGGCAGCCGCGCTGCCGGCCGGGAACCTGCTGAACGCCATGGCCGAGGCAGTACGGCAGGCCGGCCCGGCGGTGCGGAACCTGGCGGGCGCCGACGCAGGGACCGGCACCACGCTGACGGCGATGCTGTGGTCCGGGTCGCAGCTGGCCCTGGTACACGTCGGCGACACGCGGGCGTACCTGCTGCACGAGGGCGGTCTGTTCCAGATCACCCACGACCACTCGGTGGTGCAGGCGCTGCTTGACGAGGGCAAGATCAGCCCGGAGGAGGCCGATTCGCACCCGCAGCGGTCGCTGCTGCTGCAGGCGATCGACGGCGGCCGGGGCGCCGAGCCAGACGTCTCCCTGCGCGGCGCCCAGGCCGGGGACCGCTACCTGCTGTGCTCGGACGGCCTGACCGGCGTGATCTCGGCGGCGCTCATCCAGGACACGCTGAGCGCGGCCGCCGATCCGGAGCTGGCCGTCGGGCGGCTGATCGACCTGGCTAACCAGGCGGGCGGCCCGGACAACATCGCCTGCGTGGTCGCCGACGTCATCGAGGATCAGGGCGGCTGAACGCTGGGCGCGCTCACGGGTCGGGAAGAAGCAGGCGGTACTGCTGGCTCGCCTGGGTCTGGACCAAGTCGATGCCCGCTACCGAGGTTCCGGACGGCGCCAGCGTGGCGATGTCGTGGCTGCCGCCGCCGGTCAGGCCGCTGACCGGTACCGGTGTCCAGCTGGCCCCGGTGGCCGAGATCCAGACGGCTGCCGCGCGCTGGCCGGCCGCGCCTGACCGGGTAGCGGCGGTGAAGCCGCCGGTGCTGGCGGTCAGCGCGGTTACCAGCGCACCCGGTCCGGTCAAGCCGGACGCCACCTGCTGCCAGCTCGCGCCGCCGTCGGCCGAGACCTCGGCCAGCAGCCTGTCGTGGCCGCCCTCATCCTGTACGCCCAGCGCGACCACACGGTTGCGGGCGTTGACCGCTACCAGGTCCAGGTCGGCGGCTGACGCGCCCGCCGGCAGGCCCAGGACGATCGTGGTCCAGGTCAGCCCGTCGGTAGTGGACCACACCGCCGGATGGCCGTCGTGCGAGCCGACCACCATGAAGCCGTGGCCGTCGGCGGCGATCGCCAGCATCTGGCTCGGGCCGGTCATGTCGTTCATGTCCGTGCCGCGAGTCCAGGTGGTCAGGTCCGGCGACCACCAGACGTCTCCGGCGCCGTCGCCATCCGGCTGGGCGGGCTGGCCTACGATGACGTACCCGGCCGGGTCCGCGGCGACCGCGGCCGTCGACATCCCGGCCAGGTCCCTCGTGATGGGCCCGGCGGCCCGCCGCCAGGTCGTGCCGTCCGGTGAGGTGAGGGCGACCGGGCCGGGCGTGCCGACGGCGAGCCAGCCCGCAGGGCCGTGCGTCACGCTGGTCAGGGCGGCCAGGCCTGGATCGGCGGCGGCCAGCGACGGCGACGAGACCAGGGTCCAGGAGCCGCTCCCTACGGCCCGGCGCCAGATCGCGGGGTAGCCGTCCGCGCTGCCGACCGCGATCTGCTCGCCGCCAGCCACCGCCAGGCTGTTGACGGCCAGTTCGGGGACGATGGCGCCGGGGATGCCGGCCAGCGAAACGCTACCGACCCGCCCGGCCGTGGTCGCTTCCTCGAATACCGGCCGCTGGCCGGTCCGGCTGACCGAGGTGGAACCGACGGCGATCACGGTGCCCCGCGCCCCGACGGTGGCGCCGAGCACCGTCTGGCTGGCGGCGGCGCCGAGCGGCGCGGTGGGCTGCCAGGCGGTCCCGGTGCCGGTGCTGGTGTAGGCCACGAGCTGCCCGGCGGCGGTGGTGCCGGAGACCACGAAGCCGTAGTCACTGCCCTTGACCAGGTTCGGGGTCCAGCCGCCGGCTGCGTCGATGGTGGCCGCGTACTGCCACCCCTGGCCGTTCGGCGAAAAATAGACCACTCCGTCAGCGGCGCCGCTGGCCGAGCGGCCCGGACGGACCGCCACCATCCCCGACCCGTCGGTGCCCAGCCCGGTGATCGAGGAGCTCGCGCCGTGATCAGCCGGGACGTTCACGCGGGTCCAGGCCGATCCGCCGTCGGTGGTCAGCCACACGCCCGAGTAGGTCGCACCGCCGCCGGCCACCGCACCGGAGATCACCGTGTCCCCGTCCCGGGAGACGGCGTAAGAGATGCTCGTGACGGTCTCGCCCGGCCCGGCCAGGCCTAGCTGGGCCGCCGTCTGGCGCTGCCAGGCCAGGCCGTCACGGGACGTCCACACCACCGCCTGCGTGCCACCGCCCGCGGTTTCGGCCTGGCCGGCGGCCAGGAACCCGCCGGAGGTCTTGGTGAGCACGGTCATCTGGTCGCCGGGTCGTTGCGGGGTGATGCCGTGGGTGGCGGCCAGGGTCCAGGCCGTGCCGTCCGGGCTGGTCCAGGTGGCCTGCGGGCCCACTGCCAGCCAGCCCCCGGGACCGCCCGCCAGCCGCGCCGCCGGGTAGCCCAGCGGCGGCTGCCCGCCGCCCGGGGCCTGCACCGGCGCCAGCCGCCAGCTCGCCCCGCCGTTGGTGGACACGAAGAACTGCTGTCGCGTCACCCCGTCACTGACCTGCGAGCCCATCGCCACGATGGCCGACCCGGACGCCACGATCCGGCCGATGGACTGGAACACGCCACGCTGCTGCTGACCGGGATAAACCGCGAAGGCGACCGGGCTCGTGCCCTGGCCGCCCTGATCGGCAGTGAGCAGGCCGAACGTGGGGATGCCGCCGGTCAGCAGCGCGAGCGCCACGGCGATGACCGCGGCGGCCGGGACCGCGATGGTGGCCAGCCGCCTGCTGGCCGGGCGGTGCCCGAGACCGCGCCACCGGATCTCGGACCGCCCGGTCCGGGGCCGCCAGGCGTCGGCCGTGCCGGGCTCGAGCAGCACAGACCGGTCCGCCCGGACCGGCGCGACGGGCCTGGCCTGGGTGCCCGGCCAGGTGCGGGCCAGCACCGCCTGAGTCCGGGCGTCGTAGCCGCGGCCGGGTCGGGCCGGGTGGGCCAGCTGCTCAAGCAGGTCGCGCGCGCCGGGCCGGCACCGGGGGTCCTTGGCCAGGGCGGCGGCGACCAGCGGGCGGAGCAGGGCGGGCACCGCGGCGATGTCGGGTTCTGCGTGCAGGACCCGGTACAAGATGGCATCGGACAGCCCAGTGCCGAATGGCAGCTGCCCGCTGGCTGCATAGGCCAGCGTCACGGCCCAGGCAAAGACGTCGGCCTCATGGCCGGCCCGCCCGGTCACTTGCTCGGGGGCCATGAAGCCAGCCGAGCCGACCATCATCCCGGTCTGGGTGAGCCCGGTTGCCTCCAGTGTTTGGGCAATGCCGAAGTCGATGACCTTCGGCCCGTCGCGGCCCAGGATGACGTTGGAGGGCTTGAGGTCTCGGTGCACCACTCCGGCGGCGTGGATTACCGTCAGCGCTTCGGCCAGCCCGGTGGCCAGGCCGTACAGCATGTCGGCGCCGACCGGCCCGTGCTCGGCGACATACTCAGACAGCGAAGGCCCCGCGGCGTATTCGGTCACCATGAACGGGCTCGCCGACGTGGTGTCGGCCTCGATCATCCGTACCGTGCACACGCCCCTGACCTGGGCTAGGGCGGCCACCTCGCGGCTGAACCGGGCCCGGAATTCCGGGTCATCGGCCAGTTCAGGGCGCAGCACCTTGACCGCGACCAGGCTACCGTCGGCGGCTTCGCCGAGATATACCACGCCCATGCCGCCCGCGCCGAGCCTGGCGGTCAGCTGGTAGGCGCCCACCTGCGCAGGGTCCGTAGCCTGAAGAGGAGCGCGAGCCAAAAGGTTCTCCTCCCCGAGAACATGATCGCGACCGGGATGCCGTGCACAACACTCTTCGTAAGGCATTAGTCCGGAAATGGAGTTTATGTCGCTCCTGTCCGCCTGTGTCGGGTCAAGTCCTTACCGGATGCTTACGGGTGGACGAAGGACCGTCAGGCCGGGGCAGACGTCACCCCGTTCACGGTCCCCGCCCTCGAGCCTGAAGAGATGGAAAAGGCCGTGCGTCAAACACGCGCCGCGGCGCCGCTGACGTTTCCCGACGCTGCGCGGGCCGCGTCCGGGCCTGGCATTTGCGAATTCCTGGATTGCATCTGCAATTGCGCGGTTGGCACATGGGCGCGGATCCAGCACGGGCCGTGCAATTGCGCGGAAGCACGGCTATTGCCGCGGCGCCGTCGCAGCTAGGACACCAGGAACGAGCCAGAGCGCGCCATCCGGATGGAGCCGAGTTAACCGCCCGGTATCACTTTGGCGAACCAGGGCCGGGCATAAATTCCGGCCCGCAGAATTTGAATACGGCACGCAACGTGTCCGGCACGTGACATAATGACGAAAACGCTTTTCTCCAGGAGACACCACGCATGAACACCGGCAACAGCAGGCCAGACGCCGAACTGTCATGCCGGCCAGCGCAGGATGACGCCATCGACTCCCGTGCCGCCGATGACGGCGGCAGCGGCACGCCGGCGCAGCCTGCTGGAGCCCCGCGACCTTTGCAGGACATCCAGGACATTATCGACAAGCTCGCCGTGGTCACCCAGCAGCTTCGCAGGCCGGCCAGCAGTTTGCGCGGTTCGTCGCGCTAACGGGCTGACCCATCGATCCGGGTTAATCCGGTCTACCCGGTCAGGCTCCGCAGCAGGCGGCCGCTCTCGGCCGGGCTGAGGGCGGCCGCGCGGAGCAACGCGAAGGCCCGGACGTAGCGGGCGACTTCTTCCTGGCTCTCCAGGTAGACACCCCCGGATAGCGCCTCCAGGTACACCACGCCCAGGCTCGGCGCATCGGGAAACCGCAAGATGGCCAGCGAGCCGCCGCCCGCGGCCGCGTGCGCTCCGGCTGAGAACGGCAGCACCTGGATCGTGACCGCCGGGAACTCGCTGCTCAGCTTCGCGAGGTGGCCGATCTGCCCGGCGAGCACGTTCGCGCCGCCCACCGCCTGGCGCAGAGCGCCCTCGCCGAGCACCACGCCGAGCCGCCGGCTGCCGTCCAGCACCGCCTGCCGGCGCACCGCCTTGGCTGCCACCGCATCCTCCCGCTGCTGATCGGTCAGGTAGGCCGGCTCGGCGGCGGCGATGGCGCGGGCGTACTCGTCGGTCTGCAGCAGGTCGGGTATGAGCTGAGCCTCGTACGTCATGATCTCGGCGGCGGCGGACTCCATGATCACGTAGTCCAGGTAGTCGTCGGACAGGACCTCCGCGTAGGGATGCCACCAGCTGTGCTGGCCGCCCCGGCTGGCGATGGCCACCAGCGCGAGCTGCTCGCTCGCGGGGACTCCGTACTCGGCCAGCAGCTCGCGCAGCTCCTTGGGCCTGATGCCGCGCTGGCCGGTCTCGATCCTGCTGATCTTCGAGCGGTCGCACTCCAGGACTCGGGCCGCGTCTTCGAGCGCATAGCCCACGCTCTCCCGGTACCGGCGCAGCGCGCCACCGACCAGGCGCCGCCGCACGGGGGGATCTCCGGTCACGGTTCCTACCTTCCTGCCGGTTTCTCGCCGTAAAAGCGAGGTATGTCGTACTTCAGGAGCAACGTAGCACCTTAAGTAGTCCAAATTCGGCAAGGACACGCCCGATGAGTGGCCGCGAAGCGGCCGAACGGGTTCAGGGGCGGAGGCGGGCGAGGGCGGCTAGGACGCGGGTCTCTGATGCGGGGGCGCGGGTGCCCAGGGTCTGAGCGAACAGGCTGACTCGCAGTTCCTCGAGCATCCACCGGGCCTCGGTGACGTCCTCGTCGTGCCGCCGGGCGGCAGGCAGGTCGGCCACGGCCTGCCGGTAAGCCTGCTCGGCCCGCTGCGCGATCGCCATGCTGGCCGCATCCCGGGCCGGGCTCTCCGGCAGCTTGTCCAGCCGCCGCTGGATCGCGCGCAGGTAGCGGGTCAGGTGCGGCAGCCGCCGGTAGCCGGTGGCGGCGACAAACCCCGCGAAGACCAGCCCCGACAGCTGCTCGCGCAGGTCAGCCACGGCGGGCCGGACAGCGTCGCCGCGCAGGTCGTCGAGCCTGGTCTCGACCGCGTGCGCCAGCCGGAGCGCCGATTCCACGTGCGTCACCACCGCGGCGGTCACCTCGTGCAGCCGGGACCGCACCGCGGCCGACAGTCGCGCGAAGCCCTCGGGTTCGGTGGCCGGCCCACCCGCCTCGGCCATCAGGAAATCGGCGGCGCAGTTCACGCAGTCCGCGAACATCGCCGCCACGCCGCCGTGCGGGTTGCGGCTGAGGGCCAGCTTGGCCTGCGTGGACAGGCGGTCGGCGATGGACTTGACCGGCGACGGCGCCGCGATCAGGATCAGCCGCCTGGTCCCGGCCCACATGGCCGCGCGGGCCGCGCTCTCGGTCTCGAACAGGCGGAGGTCAACCGCCTGGCCCGCGTCGAACAAGGCCGGATAGGCGACCAGCGTGCCCTCGCGGAACACCTTCGGCAGCGGGCCGAAGTCCCACGAGGTCAGGCCCGAGCGGGTCAGGCCCGCGGCCGCCCGGGACAGCACGGCGCGCAGCTTCGGCCGCAGCTGGCGCTGCAGTTCGGCGACGTCCTTCCCTTCGGCCAGAACCTGGTCCCCGTCGGTCACCCGGACCGTGACACGCAGGTGCGCCGGCAGCTTCGTGGCGTCCCAGGCGTCCCGCGGCACGGTCACGCCGCGCAGCGCGCGCAGTTCGCGGGCCACGGCGTCACGCAGGTCACCTGACGGCGGCCCGAGGCGGGCCACCACCTCGCGCGCTACGTCGGGCGCCGGCACCAGATCCCGCCGCAGGGCCTTGGGCAGCGACCTGATCATCTCGGTGACCAGCTCGGTCCGCAGCCCGGGCACCTGCCAGGAGAATTCGGCCGGATCGACCTGATTGAGCCTGCTCAGCGGGATGTCGACGGTCACGCCGTCGGCCTCGCTGCCCGGCTCGAAGGCGTACGACAACGGCAGGGTCTTGAGCCCGGCAGACTGCGAGGTCCAGATGTCGGGATAGGAGTCCGTGCTGACCTGCGCGGCATCGTCGCTGAGCAGGTCAGCGGCCTTGAATGTAAGCAGGTCGGGATCGGCCCGGCGGGCCTGCTTCCACCAGCTGTCGAAGTGCTGCGCCGAAACCACCTCGGCGGGGATACGGGCGTCGTAGAAGGCGAACAACTCGTCCTCGCCGACCACCAGCCCCCGGCGGCGGACGCGGTGCTCGAGTTCGGCCGCCTCGGCCAGCAGCCGCCGGTTCTCGGCGAAAAACCGGTGGCTGGTCTGCCAGTCGCCTTCGACCAGGGCGTGCCTGATGAACAGCTCCCGCGCGGCGGCCGGGTCGATGCGCGCGTAACCCACCTTGCGGTCGGTGACGATCGGCACCCCGTACAGGGTGACCTTCTCCAGCGCCACGGCCGCGCCGCGCTTGGACTCCCAGTGCGGCTCGCTGTAGCTCCGCTTGACCAGGTGCCTGGCCAGCGGCTCGACCCACTCCGGCTCGATGCGCGCCACTGTGCGCGCCCACAGCCGGGACGTCTCCACCAGCTCGGCGGCCACGATCCAGTCCGGGGCCTTCCGCACCAGGGACGAGCCAGGGAAGATGGCGAACCTGGCGTTGCGGGCGCCCAGGTACTCCGCCCGCGGCCGCCTCCCGCCGGCCGCGCCGGACTGCGCCGAGGATGCGAGCCGGGCTGGCTCGGTCTTCCCAGTCCGGTAGAGCATGCCGATCTGGGACAGCAGGCCAGCTAGCAGAGAGAGGAGCACCACGTCCCGTTCGGCCGAAGAGGAATCGACCGCCACCCCGATGTCGCCGGCCAGCCTTTGCAGCTGCCCGACCAGGTCCTGCCATTCGCGGACCCGCAGGTAGTTCAGGTACTCGGCGCGGCACAGGCGCCGGAAAGCAGACGAGGACAGCTCGCGCTGGCGGTCGGCCAGGTACTGGAACAAGTTGAGGTACGCGGTGAAGTCCGAGTCCGGGTCGGCGAACCGGCGGTGCTTGTCGTCGGCGGCCTGCTGCGCGTCCGTGGGGCGCTCGCGCGGATCCTGGATGGACAGGGCCGCGGCGATGATGAGCACCTCGCGGACGCAGCCGTTCCGATCGGCCTCCAGGATCATCCGGCCGATCCTCGGGTCCACGGGCAGCCGGGCCAGCTTGCGTCCCAGGCCGGTGATGCGGCCGTCTTTGAACGCGTTCAACTCGGCCAGCAGGACCAGGCCGTCGGCGATGTTGCGGGCGTCGGGCGGGTCGATGAAGGGAAACTTCGGCACATCGCCCAGGCCGATCGCCGCCATCTGCAAGATGACCGAGGCCAGGTTGGTGCGCAGGATCTCCGGTTCGGTGAACTCGGGCCGGGACTCGAAGTCGGCTTCGGGGTACAGCCGGATGCAGATCCCGTCCGCGGTACGGCCGCAGCGGCCCTTGCGCTGGTTGGCCGAGGCCTGCGAGATGGGCTCGATGGGCAGCCGCTGCACCTTGGTGCCGCGGCTGTACCGCGAGATGCGCGCGGTGCCCGGGTCGATGACGTAGTGGATGCCGGGCACGGTGAGCGAGGTCTCGGCCACGTTGGTGGCCAGCACCACCCGGCGGGTGAAGCTGGAGGCCGGGCGGCGCTCGAAGACCCGGTGCTGTTCGGCGGCCGACAGCCGGCCGTACAGGGGCAGCACCTCGAGCCGGTCCCGCCCCGGAGCGCCGGCCAGCAGGTCGGCGGTGTCCCTGATCTCGCGCTCGCCGGACAGGAAGACCAGGATGTCCCCGGGTCCCGCGGCGGACAGCTCGTCGATGGCGTCGCTGATGGCCTGGCCCTGGTCGCCGTCCTCGCCGTCCTCTATGGGGCGATAGCGCACCTCGACCGGGTAGGTCCGGCCGGAGACCTCGACGATCGGCGCGTCGCCGAAGGCCGCGGCGAACCGCTCCGGGTCGATGGTGGCTGAGGTGATGATCACCTTGAGGTCCGGCCGGGCGGGCAGCAGCTGCCGCAGGCAGCCGAGGATGAAGTCGATGTTCAGGCTGCGCTCGTGTGCCTCGTCGATGATCAGCGTGTCATAGCGGCGCAGCTGCCGGTCGCGGGCCAGTTCGGCCAGCAGGATGCCGTCGGTCATCACCTTGACCAGCGTGTCGCCGGATGACACCTCGGTGAACCGGACCTGGTAGCCGATCGTCTCGCCGAGCGGGCTGCCGAGTTCCTCGGCGATCCGCTCGGCCACGGTCCGCGCGGCCAGCCGCCGCGGCTGGGTGTGGCCGATCTGCCCGGTGACGCCGCGGCCGAGCTCCAGGCAGATCTTGGGGATCTGGGTCGTCTTGCCCGAGCCGGTCTCCCCCGCGATGATCACTACCTGGTTCTCGGCGATGGCGCGGGCGATCTCGTCCTTGCGCTGGCTGACTGGCAGCTCGGGCGGGTAGCTGATGGGCGGCATGGCGTCCCGGCGCGCGGCCCGGGCGGCGGCGTGCACCGCCTGGTTCTCCTGGTGACCGGATCCGCGGCGGGTGGCGGAGCGCCTCGACCCGGAGCGGCCTGACCATGCCGGGACGGGCGCGGGTCGCGCCTCGGCGGGTGAGGACATCACGGATCGCGGCTCCATACGGGCGGGAAGGATAGGGCTGATCGGCCCTCGTCACATAACACTTTTCGCCCGCCCGGGCTTCCGGCAGCAGTCATGGACTGAGTTGCACGACGTCTACTTCGCCGCTCCGGGTCACGATGTAAGCCCGGGTTCCGGCTCGGGTGAGAGCGATGCTGAGGGCGCTATCAGCAATCCTGAGCTGGTTAACGACCGTGTGGGTGGTGAGGTCGACGGAGGTCAGCAGCACGTCACCGGCGGCGCCGATCAGAGCCAGGCGGCCGCCCGGGGCGATGACGATCGGGCCCAGCACGTTCAGGTCGATCGTGATGGGCTGCGACTGACGGCCGGTGCGCAGGTCGATCGGTGTGACGGTGTCCGCGGCGGTCACCTCTCCCGGAGATGGCGCGTTGGTCACGTACGCCGTCTTGCCGTCCGGCGTGATGGCGACGCCCTGCGGAACCTGGCCGGCCGCCACCGGGGTGCCCGCCTGGTTAGTCGAGGTGTCGATAGGCACCAGGACCCCCCGGTCGGGCACCGTCACGTAGACGGTCGAACCGTCCGGTGAGACAGCCATATAGGCGCGGACCGAAGCACCCTCCGGCTCGGGGCGACGGCCAGGGCCGGCGACCGTGATGGCGGCACCGGCGGTGCGGGTGGCCAGGTTGACCGGCACCACGGTGTGGCCGCTGGCGGAGGCCACATAGGCGGTCAAACCGTGGCCGGCGATAACCACACTGGCCGGTTCCATCCCCAGCGGGATACGAGGCTGGATCCGCCCGCTGACCAGGTCGACCGGCGTCAGGGCGTCGCCGTAGTGATCGGTCACATAGGCGACGTGACCGTCGGGGGATACTGCCACCGACAGCGCGACGTTACCGACCCCCCGGGCCACGATCCGGACCTGATCGGTGGCCACATCGATCGCGTCGAGCTGCCCCGGAGGGCCCTCCGAACCCGCCTCGGTGGTGACGTACACGGTCGACCCATCGGGCGAGACGGTTCCGCCGAAGGTGTCGAGGACGCCCCCGGCGGGCAGGAACAGCCGGTCCACCAGGGTCAGCTTTCCCGCTGCTGGCCCCGGGGAGCCCGAGCTCGCGATCACGATGACCAGCACCACGGCGCTGACCACGGCGACGATCGTGCCCGCTAGCAGCCATGACCGCCTGCTGCCGGGAATGGCCCGCTGCGTCGTGGTGGCGACCGCCGGTTCGGACGGCACCTCGAAGTCCCGCTCCGCAGAGCCTGCCATGAACGGAGCATACTCGTGGCCATGAGCGAGGCGCTGTTCTTTGTTCCCGCGCTGTCCCGTCCGGAGTTGCTCGCCGCGCCGGTGGCGGCGGCGTTGCGCGACTGGCCGGACGCGGAAGAGATCCTGGTGGCCGAGATCGATCCCGCGCTGGCGGACACCGCGGCGTTCTGCGAGCGGTACGGCGTGTCCCCGGAGGAGTCGGCGAACTGCGTGGTCATCGCGGGCAAGCGCGGCGGGAACACGATGTACGCGGCCTGCATGATCCTGGCGGCCACCCGGGCGGACGTGAACGGCCTGGTCCGCAGGCACATAGACGCGCGGAAGGCGTCGTTCGCGCCGGTCGAGGCGGTGACGGCCGCCGCGAGCATGGAGTACGGCGGGATCACGCCGATCGGGCTGCCTGCGGACTGGCCGGTCCTGGTCGACGAGGCGGTGGCCAAGACCGGCAGCGTGGTGATCGGCTCCGGCATCCGCGGCTCCAAGCTGCGGCTTCCCGGGCACCTGGTGGCCGCGCTCCCGGGCGCGCAGGTACTGCCCGGACTGGGCCTTCCTGTTTACCCGTAAAGCTGCCAACCAAGTGCTCACACACGGCGTCTATAGAGTGACACGGGGTAGCGGAAGCCGCCCGAGCCGATACCGAGCGTAACGAGGACTGCATGATGAAGCGGGGACGTCTGTCAGTGGTCATCGCGGCCATCGCGGTGCCGGCCCTCGGCCTCGGCCTGGGCCTCGGTCTCGGCGGCACGGCCTCGGCCTCGCCGGCCGCCCCGGCCAGGACGAGCATGTTCTCCGAGCAGACGGTGGTCGTCAACTGCCTCAGCAAGCCCCAGGTGCGGCCGGGAAGCTTCACCCTGGCCTGCGCGGACGGCAACGACTACCTCACCGGGCTGTCCTGGACCAGCTGGACCTCTCATCTGGCCAGCGGGTACGGCACCGAGAAGGTCAACGACTGCCACCCGTACTGCGCGGCCGGCCACCTCCAGAGCTACCCGGTGCTGGTCGTCTTCTGGGGCAACACCGGGCTGCGCGGCCACCCGGGGACCCAGCGGTACACCAACGTCACCCTGCTCTACCCGGGAACGCGCCCGCCGGTCTACAACGGCGGCCGCTGGGTCGGGGGACCGTCCGCTGCCACCAGATCGCTGTGGGCCTGACTCGGTTGTCAGCCGAGGCGGTGTGTCAATTTGACAGCCGGGTTGACCGACGGCATGCTGAGTGAGGTCGACAAACACGACACCTCGTTCGGTGAGGCGTCTTCACGGACATAGGCCACTGATCCCAACCGTCGAGAGACGCTCCGGATCAGGACACCTCTCCCCGGCCTAAGGGGTGAGGCCAAGTGGCTGGCGATCAGATTCCCGTGGTCAGGTCGCAGTACGCCGTGGAGTGCCAAAGCTCTTACGAGAGAGGTGACGCCAGGATTACCACCCTCCTGGCCGGTGTTCCTCGAGTGTCATGCGGAGAGTGCCTTAGCGTGCGGCCTGGCGCCCCCGTGCGTCGCGACAGAAGGGAGGCATGCGATGGACTCTGATAGTCCGGGCCGAAGTTGGCCCATCTCGCCGCTGCTTTCCCATCCTGTTCCGGCACACGCCCGGCCCTGAAGGTTGACCCGCTGAACTTAGCTGATCTGAATCCCGGCTGTCCCTGACCTGAGCCCCCGCTCGGGCCAGGCCAGGCTGGCTTGCCTACCAAGCCGAGGGTCTTCTGGGCGTGTGCCCCTGATCTCGTCCGATCTCGTGACGTGAAAGGGGTGTTCACAATGGCCACCATTACCCGCTCCCGCCCCGTGCTCGACAGCGCTGTCCTCGATGACGCGCACGTGGGAGACATCCGCGGCGCGCTCGGCACGATCGCGGTCGACGACCTCGCTCCGCGCCACGGCTTGTCCGCCAAGCTCAAGACGCTGCTGGCCATCGTGGGCCCCGGGCTGATCGTGATGTGCGGCGACAACGACGCCGGAGCGTTCTCCACTTACGGGCAGGCGGGACAGAACTACGGCACCCGGCTGCTGTGGACGCTGCTGCTGCTGGTTCCCGTGCTGTACGTGAACCAGGAAATGGTGCTGCGGCTCGGCGCGGTCACCGGCGTCGGGCACGCCCGGCTGATCTTCGAGCGGTTCGGCAAGTTCTGGGGCGCGTTCTCGGTCATCGACCTGTTCATCCTCAACGCGCTGACCATCGTGACCGAGTTCATCGGCATCACGCTGGCGGCCAGCTACCTGGGCGTGCCGAAGGCGGTCGCGGTGCTGCTCGCCGCCGTGGTGATCATGGCCGCCGCGTTCACCGGCAGCTTCCGCCGGTTCGAGCGGATCGCGATCACGTTCTGCGCCGGATCGCTGCTACTGATCCCGCTGGTCCTGCTCACCCATCCGAACGTCGGGCAGGTGGCGCGCGGCTTCGTGGTGCCCGGGCTACCCGGCGGTTCGGGCCAGATGGCCACGGTCATGCTGCTGATCATCGGCATCGTCGGCACCACGGTGGCGCCGTGGCAGCTGTTCTTCCAGCAGTCCTACGTGATCGACAAGCGGATCACGCCCCGGTTCATGCGCTACGAGAAGGCCGACCTGTGGATCGGCATCGTGATCGTGGTGATCGGCGCGGCCGCCGTGATCGGCGCCACCGCCGCCGCCTTCGCCGGAACCAAGGGAGCGGGCAACTTCACCGACTCTGCCGGGCTGGCCCACGGCATCGCGGCCTACGCGGGCCGCGCCGCGGGAGTGGTGTTCGCGGTCGCGCTGCTCGACGCCTCCATCATCGGGGCGTTCGCGGTCTCGCTGTCCAGCGCGTACGCGATCGGCGACGTGCTCGGCCTCAACCACTCGCTGCACCGCGGGCTCCGGCAGGCCAAGGGCTTCTACGCCATCTACGCCGCGCTGATCGCGGGGGCCGCGGCCATCGTGCTGATCCCCGGCACCCCGCTCGGGCTGCTGACCGAGGGCGTCCAGGCCCTGGCCGGCGTGCTGCTGCCCAGCGCCACGGTGTATCTGCTCCTGCTGTGCACCGATCGCGCGGTACTCGGCCCGTGGGTCAACGGCCGCAAGACCACCATGTTCGCCGCGACCGTGGTCGCGCTGCTGGTCGCGCTGTCGGTGGTGCTGACCGCCTCGGTGCTGTTCCCCGGCATCACCGCCCGGCAGATCATCGAGATCCTCGGCGCGTGCGGGGTCGCCTCGGCGGTCGGCGGGGCCTGGACCCTGATCCGGGCCCGCCGCTCGGGCGGCGAGGTCCCGGTCGACCGCACCGGCCGGGATAACTGGCGGATGCCGCCGCTGGCCATGGTGGCCAAGCCAGTGATGTCCGCCGGCCGCAAGGCCGGCCTGGCGGTGCTGCGGTCCTACCTGGCCATCGCGATGATCCTGGTCATCGTCAGGCTCGTCCAGATGGCCATCGGGCACTGACTCCCTCTGCCGGGAGGTGGCGGCAAGCAGGGACCGACACCAATAGTCTTAGCCGGGTGAGACAGGTAACCGCACCCCCGCCAGCTAGGGTGGCTACGCCCTCCCGGGACGGACGTGTGCTGCTGGCCGGGGTCATCGCGTTCGGCGTTTCGCTGGCCTGCTATCTCGCGTATGTCCTCATCCATCCGCTGCGATGGACGCTTAACCCGGGTGACCTGCATGTCTACGTAGGTGGCGGGCTAATCGTCCGGCACATCCTGCCGGTGTACAACCCGCACCTGGCGGCGCCGCTCTATGACTGGCCGGGCTTCCGCGGCGAAAACCTGCCATTCACTTACCCGCCGTTCGCGGCGGTGGTGTTCGCGGTGGTGTCGTTCATTCCGTGGTCGCTGCTCAAGGGGCTGTCCGTCGCGGCGAACCTCGCCCTCCTGCTGGCGGCCCTGTGGGTCACCTTCCGGGCCCTGGGCTACCGGTCCGGCCGGGTGCGGCTGGGGGCCACGCTGCTCACCGCGGCGGTCGTGCTGTGGACCGAACCTGTGCTGCGCACGATCTACCTCGGCCAGGTCAACCTGGCCCTGATGGCGCTGATCTTGTGGGATCTGACCCAGCCCGACACCAAGTCCAGCCGGTGGTGGAAGGGCGCGGGCGTCGGCATCGCCGCGGGAATCAAGCTGATCCCGCTGATCTTCATTCCGTACCTGCTGCTGGCCAGGAAGTTCCGTCAGGCGGCGGTCGCGGCCGCGGTGTTCGCCGGCACGGTGATCGCCGGGTTCATCTTCCTGCCGTCAGACTCCGACCAGTGGTGGTTCCACGGGCTGTTCCTGGCCAGCCGCCGGACCGGGTTCGTCTCCTGGGGCGGCAGCCAGTCCATGTGGGCACTGCTGGCCCGGATGGCCCACGGCGTCGCGACAGCCAAGCCGATCTGGCTGATCGCGGCGGTGCTGGTGGGCGTGCTCGGCGTGACGTGCGCGGCGATCCTGGACCGGGCCGGCCATCAGGTGGTCGCGATCCTGGCCTGCGCGCTGGCCGGGCTGCTGGTATCCCCGATCAGCTGGGACCATCACTGGGTGTGGATCGCCCCGGCCGTGGGCGTGGCGGCCCACTATGCGATCACGGCCATGCGGGCCGGCGAGCACGGGTCCTGGTGGCGGGCGGCACTCCGCTGGCCCGCGGTCGGGTTCTGGGCCCTGGCGGCCGGGATCGTGGCCGTGTACGGCGCCTGGCCCGACAGCTGGTGGGGTCTGCCCACGGCCGCGAGCCACTTCGCGTTCGGGCTGATCTGGATCGCGCCGAACAGCAACACCGAGATCTACGCCACCCAAGGGGACAAGACCTGGTTCCAGGAGTACCACTGGACCGGCGGCCACTGGCTGGCAGGCAACGCGTATATCCTCGGCGGCCTGGTGCTCGGGCTCATCGTCTTGATATGCGCCACCCGCGTGGCGGCGGCGGCGAGGTCCGCGAGGACACCCGCCACGGTCCGTTCCGAACAATAAAGAAACAGGCCGGTCGGCAGCTTATGGCTTGCGGGCGACCCCGACGCAAGCCATCTCCAGCACCGGATGGTCCCGGATGGCCGGAGCCTCCGGCCGCCAGTCAGGGACGATTACCAGGCCAGGTTCCACCAGTTCCAGCCCGTTGAACAGGGTCCTGATCTGCGCCATGGTGCGGAACTGTGCCCGGCCGACACCGCTGCGCATCTGTTCCTGCAGGGTGGCGGTGGCCGGGTCCTCGGTGTCCAGCAGGTGATGGATGAAGACGTAACTGCCGGGCGGCAGCGCGTCGTAGAGGGCGGCCGTGACCTCGGCCGGGTTCTCCTCCTCCAGCACGTAGTGCAGGATGCCGCACAGCAGCAGGCCGATCGGCCGGTCCCAGTCCAGGTGCTTGCGGATGTCGGGGTTGGCCAGGATTCCCTCGGGGTCGCGCAGGTCGCCCTCGGCGACGAAGGTGGCCTGCTCGCCGGCCAGCAGGACCCGGGCGTGGGACAGCACCACCGGGTCGTTGTCGAGGTAGACCACGCGGGTGGCCGGGCCGACGCGCTGGGCGATCTCGTGCACGTTGTCCGCGGTGGGCAGGCCCGAGCCGATGTCGAGCAGCTGCCGCAGGCCGGCCTCCCCCACCAGGTAGCGGACCACCCGCCCGAGCACGTCGCGCTGGGCCCGCACGCCCAGCTGGATCGCGGGCAGGCTGGCGATCATCTGATCGCCGACCGCTCGGTCGGCGGCGAAGTTGTCCTTCCCGCCGAGCAGGTAGTCATAGACCCGCGCAACGTGCGGCCGGTCCGGCTGGAAGGCGGCGGGGGGATCAGCGCGGTCAGCCATCGCCCGATTTTACTGGATTTCCGTGCCCGCCCGCGGGCGCTCCACGGTGACGCTGCCCGGGCGGATGCGGTTATATGAGCACGTGGATGCGGATGTGATCGTTGTGGGCGCGGGGCTGGCCGGGCTGGCCGCCACCGCGGAGCTGACCCGGGCCGGCCGCCGCGTGCTGCTGCTTGACCAGGAGCCCGAGTCCGGGCTGGGCGGGCAGGCGTTCTGGTCGTTCGGCGGCCTGTTCCTGGTGGACTCACCCGAGCAGCGTCACCTGGGGATCAAGGACTCCCGCGAGCTGGCCTGGCAGGACTGGACGGGCAGCGCCTATTTCGACCGCGGTCCCGACGATCCGGCGGGCGAGGACTACTGGGCCTACCGGTGGGCGCAGGCCTACGTCGACTTCGCCGCCGGGGAGAAACGATCCTGGCTGCACGCCATGGGAATGCGCTGGTTCCCGCTGGTGGGCTGGGCCGAGCGCGGCGGTTACCTGGCCGACGGACACGGCAACTCGGTGCCCCGCTTCCATGTCACCTGGGGCACGGGACCCGCGGTGGTGGCGCCGTTCGAGCGGCGGGTGCGGGAGGCGGAGGCCGCCGGGCAGGTCGGGTTCCGGTTCCGGCACCGGGTCGACGAGCTCACCGTCACCGGCGGGGCCGTGGACGGCGTGCGCGGCGCGATCCTGGAGCCCAGCCATGCCGCCCGGGGAACCAGCAGCTCCCGCACCGAGGCCGGGCAGTTCGAGCTGCACGCGCCGGTGGTGATCGTGTGCTCCGGCGGGATCGGCGGCAACGTCGACCTGATCCGGGCGAACTGGCCGCCCCGGCTCGGCGCCCCGCCAGAGCGGATGATCTCCGGGGTGCCCGAGCATGTCGACGGACGGATGCTCGCCATCGCCGAACGGGCCGGCGGACGGCTGGTCAACCACGACCGGATGTGGCATTACACCGAGGGCATCCAGAACACCGACCCGATCTGGGCCCGGCACGGCATCAGGATCCTGCCCGGGCCCTCGTCGCTGTGGCTCGACGCCCGGGGACGGCGGTTCCCCGCACCGAACTTCCCGGGCTTCGACACCCTGGGCACGCTGGGAGCCATCAGGGAATCCGGGTTCGACTACTCCTGGTTCGTGCTCACCCAGAAGATCATCTCCAAGGAGTTCGCGCTGTCCGGCTCGGAGCAGAACCCGGACCTGACGGGCAAGGACATCCGGCTCACGCTGTCCCGGGTGCGGCCCGGCGCCCCGGCACCGGTGGAGGCGTTCAAGCAGCACGGCGCCGACTTCGTGGTCGCCGACACGCTGCCCGAGCTGGTCAAGGGGATGAATGAGCTGACCGACGAGCCGCTCATCGATCTAGCCGACCTGGAGCGGCAGATCGTGGCCCGCGACCGGGAGATCGACAACCCGTTCACCAAGGACCTGCAGGTGATGGCGATCAGAAACGCCCGCAGGTTCCGCGGCGACCGGCTGGCCAGGACCGCGGTGCCGCACCGGATCCTCGACCCCAAGGCCGGCCCGCTGATCGCTGTCCGGCTCAACATCTTGACCCGCAAGACGCTGGGCGGCCTGCAGACCGACCTGTCGGGCCGGGTGCTCAGCCAGGTCCTGGTCCCTGGGCCCGCTGGTGCCCCGGACCAGGTAACCCGGCCCGTTCCCGGCCTGTTCGCGGCCGGGGAGGTGGCCGGGTTCGGCGGGGGCGGCATGCACGGCTATCGCTCCCTGGAAGGGTCCTTCCTGGGCGGCTGCCTGTTCAGCGGCAGGCAGGCAGGTCGCGCCGCCGTTCGCGAGACGGCCTCCTGAGCGGGCGCGTGCCGCTCAGGAGGCCGTCGGCGTCCTGCTAGCGCTTGCTAGCGCTGGCCGTCCCTGGGCGGCTGGTTGTAGCCGCCGCCGTAGTTCGGGGGATCCTGCGGGGGCTGGTTGTAGCCGCCGCCGTAGTTCGGGGGATCCTGCGGCGGCTGGTTGTACCCGCCGCCGTAGTTCGGGGGATCCTGCGGTGTCTGCTGGAAGCCGCCCCAGGGATCGCCGCCGCCAGCCGTCTGGGGCGCTCCGGTCGAAAGCCGGTAGTACACGAGCGTGACGACCAGGGCCAGGAACGGGGAGATGATGGTGCCCGATATGACCGAGCTGAGGCCATCGCCAAGCACGTGCGGCAAGGCCAAGAAGATGGCACCGAGCACGTTTTGCACGACGATCATAATGATGTAGACGATCACCAGCGTGCCGAACACGTGCCAGCCATGGCCGCGCACCAGGTCGTGGCTGCGCCCGAAGGACGCCATCGCGCCCGATCTCTCGATCACGATGACCGGGATGATGACGGCCCAGATCGTGATCAGGTACAGGCCTGGGACGATGATCAGGATCAGCCCGATCGTGATCGCGATGGCGGCCAGGATCGAGGCCAGGGCGACGGTCCAAATGTAGGGCGCGGCCTCGTTCACCGTCTCTTTGATGGACAGGTCGGCGCGGCCGTCTCGCACGTCCTGGACGGCCTTCACCAGCGTCGCCTGGAGCAGGAAGGCCGCCAACACGGACACGAAGGCCCCCAGCAGGATGCCGATGGTGCCGCCGGCCAGCGCCAGGACGGCGGTGATGATCGCGGCAACCACGTAGATGACGAATGCGATCGCGAGCAGGTGCTTGGCGTGTGCCTTATACATCCGCCATGCTTCGTCGAGAACGCCTGACAGTGGGTTCATGGCCGAGATGGTACAGCCGGAGCCTTACATGTGGGTGGCGGGCAGAGGCCTAATTGTGCTCCGGCGATGCCGACCCACCGAGGTCAGGCGGCGAATCCCCCGTCGACCGCGATCGCTGTCCCCGTTATGTAGCGGCCGCCGTCGTGCTCGTTCATGCCTGCCTCGCTTCGTGATGGGTCATCCGCATGCACAACCAGACCAGACGGCGGGTGAGAAGGAATCGCGGTGACCGGTCGCGATTCCTTTCCGGCGCCGTCTGCGGTCTGGTTCTCCGGCGGTGAGGTCATCGCCACCGCGGTGGCCGGGCTCGGCGCCCGGGCGCATGGCGGATGTTGGCGACCGCGGCCAACGGCCAGCCCGCCGACGGCGGACGGCCTGGTTACTGGCCGCTGAAGACAGGTGCGCGGCGCTCGATGACGGCGGCCAGGCCCTCGCGGGCGTCGGCGGTGCCGGATAGTTCGGCCACGGTGCGCGCTTCCTCGGGGAGCTGGGCTTCCACCCGGGCCCCGAGACCGGACCACACCAGCCGCTTGGCCGCGCCGAGTGCTCGGGTGGGGCCGGCGGCCAGCGACCGGGCCAGCTCGAGCGACCGCGCGGCCAGCTCGTCGTCGGGTACGACCCGGGTGACCAGGCCGATCTCGAGTGCTTCGGCGGCGGTCAGCACCGGGTTGGTCATGATGATCTCGAGCGCCTTGCGCAGCCCGACCAGCAGCGGGAGCGTCACCGATACCCCGGCGTCCGGCGCCATCCCGACCCGGGTCGCGCCGGCCAGGAACTTCGCCGACTCCCCCGCTACCACGAGATCGCTGGCGCACACTAGGCCGAACCCGCCGCCGCCGGCCGCGTACCCGTGCACCGACGCGATCACCGGCACCTGCAGTGACAGCAGTCCCTGGACGCAGATCTGCAGCCAGGCGGTGGCCTCGCGCAGATAGTCGGGCAGGTCCGCGCCCTGGCTGGCGAACATCTTCACGTCGCCGCCCGCGCAGAAGTTCGGGCCCTCGCCGGTCAGCAGCAGGACCCGGAGCCCGGCCGCGCGGTGCGCGGCCATCGCTGCATCATGCAGCGCCCGCAGGAACGGCACGTCCATGCCGTTGGACGCCTCCGGCCGGTTCAGCCGCAGGTGGCCGACTCCTTCGGCGTCCAGGTCGAGCAGGACCAGGCCGTCGCTGATGAGCTTCTCGGTCACGATGCCTCCCGGCCCGCTGCCTCTTTTTTAAGACACATTAGAGTAACGTCCGAGGGAGCTGATCGGATGGACCTAGGCCACCGCGACGCGCGGGTCATCGTCACCGGCGGCGGCGCGAACATCGGCCGCGGCATCGTGCTGGGCTTCGCCGCCGAGGGTGCGCGCGTGCTCGTCGCGGACATCGACGGAGCGCAGGCCGAGGCGGTCGCGGCCGAGGCCATGAACGCGGGCGCGGCTGACGTACAGGTCGCCGCCGCTGACCTCACCCAGCCGGGCGCGGCGGACGCCGTAGCCCGACAGGCGATCAGCGCCTGGAGCGGTGTCGACGTGCTGGTGAATAACGCGGGCTGGAGCCAGCCCGGCTTCTTCGCCGACCAGACCGACCGCGGCCTGTGGCAGAAGACCATCGAGGTGAACCTGTTCAGCGCGATCGCCTGCACGCAGGCCGTGCTGGGACCTATGCGCGAGGCGGGCGGCGGCGTGGTGTTCATCTCCAGCGACTCCGCCTTCGGTGCTATCCGGCAGGGCATCTACGGCAGCACCAAGGCTGGCCTGATCTCGCTGGCCCGCACTGTGGCCCGGGAAAACGGACGGCACGGCATCCGCTCCAACGTCGTGGCGCCCGGCCTGGTCGTCCCGGACGACGACGAGCCCGTCGGGCCGCACAGCGTCTGGGCCGCGGGCCGGGACGCAATCTTTACCGAGGAGCAAGCCGACTACGTGCTCCGCCAGCAGCCGCTGCGCCGGATGACCACCGCCGCCGACATCGCCAATGCCGTGGTCTGGGTTTCCTCGCCGCTGGCCGCCCGCCAGGTTACCGGCCAGGTCATCGCCGTCGGCGGCGGCTCCGCGATGCCCTGAACCAGCGTATGCGTCCGCTGTGTTTTTGCGTCATGCTGGACGCAGGGACGACATTCAGGCAGACGGGGCGGAAGCCCAGCTCAGGGCGGGTGTGTGAGCGCCGCGCGTCGTCCGCGCCGGCTTCCCGGATGGCCGCTCGCTCCTCGTCGCTCATGGCGGGTTGCTGTGCCGAGGCGTGACGTTCCGTGTTTGCCTAATCGTTGTCTCGTTGCGCGTGTTCGCGCGTTTACGTGTAGACGCGCGTGCGACGGCGGGACGGGACGACCGGCGGGGCCGATCACTCACGGTGACGGCTCCTCGGTGGTCCGCGCGCGCCAGCGTCCCCGGCTGGCCTGGATGGCGCGCCCCGCTTCGGTGTGCTCGCGCAGGTGCCGGTAAAGCTCCGTGCGCTGGGACAGTAACCTTCACGCCGCCTCGGCCAGAACTCCACCGGCCCACCCGCGGCCAACGTAGCCGATGGGGTCGAGGGGTGTACAGACGTTCTGAGACGCGGTTCGAGGTCGTCTCCGAGATGAAGCGCATAGGTTTGAAGCGCTTTTCGGCATGCCTGCGGGCGCTCCCCGGACTACCTGTGTCAGACGAACCGCACAGCCATGAGGAAGGGGAGCACCCAGCTTGTTACAGCGGTAATGGGTCTCACCCCCTCGGGCCAGTCACGTGTACAGCGACGCTACCATTCGAGGCCGCCACAGCATATCCAGGACGATGCTGATCACGAGCAGGCCAAGCAGGCCGGTCACGACCAGAGCCAATTCGAGGGTCGGCCGCTCGTACCCCACGCCGAAATCCTGGGTCAGGAAATACTCCGACAGCGGGTGGTCGTCGGTGAGCAGCGGGCCCGCTCCCGTATAGGCATTGACCTGGCCGTCCGTCATCCACACCAGCCTGTGAATGATCGAGGGCCAGGACGTGACCGGGACCGGCCGGTAGTCGGGCGCGCCCGCAAGGTCCGCTCGAGCCGCAGGGGAACCGAATACATGCATGATCGCGCTGGCGCGCAAGATCATCGGAGCTTCCGACCCGAGCACATACATGCCATACGGCTGGGGACCGTGGATTACAGTCATGTAGCGGAATGATGCCCGAAATGTCCGGAGAACCAGCTTTTCCATCGCCGGGCCGCTGTAGGGCATAAACGAGGCCAGCACACCGCCTGGTTGGAGGCGTGCACGCGCCTCCTGATAGAACTGCTGCGTCATGAGGACCACAGTCCCTGCGCTCCAAGCGGGCGGCGGGGCATCGATAGTGATCAGGTCGTAGCGCTTGTTCGAGAGGCGGACATAGTTGCGACCGTCGTTGATGATGATGTGGCCGAGCGGGCTGTGCAGGTAGCGGTTCGCGTCCGGGTAGAACCAGGACATCAGTGAGGGCACGGTGGGGTCCAGCTCCACGGCGTCGGTGTGCAGGCCGAGAATGATCGACGAGCGATATGTCGTGCCCATGCCGAAGCAAATGTTGAGCATCGATGAGGCGTTCGGCCGGAGCGCCTTTGGAATGTCGGGAAGCAGCTTGGTGTCGATTGTGAGCCTGGTGATTCCTACCCCGTTGATCAGTAGCCGGCGCGCGCTCGGCGGGCCGCCGGCTACGTCGACCGTGGCGGCGCTGTCCTCGAAGTGCGCTTTCGGCGCCGCGGTCGACGCGAGCCGCCGCTGGATGTACGTGAGCCTTGCCACCGGCACGAAGAGCAGCAGCACGAGGACGGCGGTGAGGGCGACTGCGAGGCATGCGCGCAACGGTCGCCGGCTGGACGCAAACGCTATCGCCAGGCAGCTGCCGATCGCCACCTCGACGATGCACAGGGCGATGATCGACGCGTTGGCGCCGAGAGCCGGGATCAGCAGGAAGCCGGCGGCCACCGTGCCGACGACACATCCGGCAGTGTTGGCCGCATAGACGAACCCGACTCCGCGGCTCGCATGGGCAGCGCTGTCGACGAAGAGCCGAACCGTGAGCGGGAACGCATAGCCGAGCAGGCCTGTGACCGGAAGGATGAGGGGGACCACCATTGGCAATTCGGCTGGGCCCTTAATATTGCTGACGATCAGCGGCACGAGCGCGAGGCCCGCCGCGCCCGCCAGGCACGCGCCAAGCGTCGACATCTGTGGCGTGCGGTGCTTCTGGCGCTCGTAAACCAGGCTGCCGCCGGCGATCCCGATCAGGAAGACAGCCACGACCGCGACGAAGACGTAGATGGATGAGCCAGTGCCCTGCAAGAGCACGCGGGTCCAGAGCACCTCGAGCGCGAGGCTGACGAACCCCGACAGGGACGTGACCGCGAGCAGGAGCCACTGGCGACGGTGCAGCCGCTGGTGGCGCTCGGTCGTTGGAGATCGGACCTTCTCCGTCTTCGGGAGCGCTCGCGAGATGAGGAGGGCGCCGACGCCAGCTCCGAGATTGAGGCTAACCGCGACGAATGTCGTCCCTCTCAGCCCGAGCAGCTCGATGAGCAGGTAGCCGCTCGCCACGCTGCCCACCACGGCTCCCAGGGTGTTCAGCCCGTATAGCCGGGCTATCCGCTCGCCCACGTCCGGATCGGTGCGCACGAGGTGGCGGGTCAGTACTGGCAGGGTCATCCCCATGATCAGGGTTACCGGCGTCAGCGCTGCGAAGGCCAGGGCGAATCGGATCAGCGCCACCTCACCCGACGGGAGCGAGAGGTAGGCGCTGCGGAAAACGGTCGCGATGATGTCGAAGGCCACCGGCATGAGCAAGGCGAGCCCGGCGACGGTAACTTCAAGCAGCCCGTAGACGACCAGCGCCCGCCCCAACTTCGCCCCGATCGCCGCGCCGAGAAGTGACCCGATGCCAAGCCCGGCCAGGAACGCGGTAACGGTCGTGACGATCGCTTGCGTCGTGTTCCCGAAGACCAGAACGAGGTCTTGTGTCCAGACCACCTGGTAGATCAGGCCCGCTGCGCCCGATGCCATGAACAGGAGCGGGACCCGGGCGTCGGATGCCAGCGGCCGGGCGAGCGGGCCTCCCGCCGTCTCCGGAACCGGGCGTGGGCCAACCCCGCCGACCTCGGTTCGTCTCACCACGAGGAGAGAGTACATGGCATCCAAAGCTCGTCGCCGGCAAGCCGGCCACTTAGCTGAGCGGATGAGTGATTCCCAATCCGGGCGTGTGCGGCGTGTCGGGTTGATCAGGACATGGGAGGTGGGCATCCATGGTCGCTCGTGACTGCAGACCTTGAAGCCCTACGCCCGGCCGGGGCACCTGCTCCCCCTACCTGCCGAAACAGCCCGGATACCACAAGCGGCTCAAAGCGGCAGCGCCGCTGCTGGCCGCGGTGATGGACTACCTGGCCCGCGAAGTGCCGTCGTGGCAGGACCAGGTCCGGCTGATCGACGCCAGTCACGATGCATTTCTCTAATGAAGGCATGCGCTGGCTCAGCGCATCGTGGCTCGGGTCAGGAGTCGCTGTGAAGGCGGTCGGCGGCGCGCTGGGCGAGGCGGAACTTCTGCACCTTGCCGGTGGGCGTGGTGGGCAGGTCGGCGGGCTCGAGGAACATGATGTGCTTGGGCACCTTGAAGCGGGCCAGCTTGTCCCGGCACAGGGCCAGGAGCTCATCGGCGCTGACCACAGCGCCGGGTTCGGGCACGATCCAGGCGCAGCCGGCATCACCCCAGCGCTCGTCGGCCACGCCGACCGCGAAGGCCTGGCTTACGCCCGGATGGCGGGTGAGCAGGTCCTCGATCTCCCTGGGCATGACCAGCTCACCGCCGCTCTTGTACAGCTCCTTGCTGCGGCCGGTCACCCGCAGGTACCCGTCGGGCTGCACCAGGCCCAGGTCACCTGAGTACACCCAGCCCCCGCGGAGCGCCTGGGAGGTCTCGTCCGGCTTGTTCCAGTAGCCCAGCATGTGCGTGGGACCGGTCGAGGCGAGCTCGCCTTCGGTCCCGGCGGGTAGCTCCTCGCCGCTCATCGGGTCCACGGTCTTGTAGACGCACAGGTCCCCGGTGGTCGCAACGCCGGCCGACCCGGCCAGCTTGGGCCGTCCCACGGTGGAGGCGTGCACCTCCAGCGGGTCCTCGGGCAGGGTGAGTGTCATCGCCCCGCCGCATTCGGTCATGCCGTATCCGGTGGTGATCTCGGTGACGCCCAGCTCGGACTGGACCTTCTGCCAGACCCAGACCGGAGCCGGGGCCGCGCCGGACAAGATCGCGGTCAGCGAGGACAGGTCGCAGCCGGCCAGGCCGGGGTATTCCAGCAGCGCGACAGTCATGGTCGGCACGGCCAGGATTTCGGTAGCACGGTGCCGCTCGATGGAGGCGACGTAGTCGGCGGGCGAGAAGGCCGTGCGCGGGATGATGGCGCCGCCGACGAACATCACCGACAGCAGCCCTTCCACGTAACCGAACATGTGGTAGCAGGGCAGCGAGAACAGGATCCGGCGGCCGTCCTGATAGGCGCGGGTGAGCGCCGAGGCGTAGCTGGTGCGCAGCACCGCGTCGTGGGTCACTACCACGCCCTTGGGCAGGCCAGTGGTCCCTGAGGTGTAGAGGATGTCGCCCCCGCTTTCCGGGGTGACCGCGGAGGCGTCCGCGGCACCGGGGTTCTGGCGTCCGAGGGAAGCCAGGCCTGCGACGTCGAGGACGCCGTTCCGGCCGGGAGCGCCGGTCTCGAGCAGTACCACATGGCGTAGGTCCGGCAGGTCGCTGGTCGGCCCGGATGGCCAGCCCGGCGCGATGGCGTCCATCATCCGCAGGTAGTCCAGCCCGGCGAAGCTGGTCATGCTGACCAGGGCATGGCAGCCGGACTGGCGCAGCACGTAGCCGAGCTCGTCTTGCCGGTACAGGTAGTTGAACGGGATCGCGACCGCCCCGGCCCGGGCGATGGCGAACTTGAGCGGCGTGAACTCCAGGTAGTTGGCCATCAGCAGCCCTACCCGGTCTCCGGGCCGGATGCCCAGCGCGGCCAGGCCGTCGGCCAGTTCGGTAGCCCAGGCGTCGACTTCGGCGTAGCTGACCGTCCGGTCGTCGGTGATCACGAACGGCCGGTCGCCGTACTCGGCCGCGCACCGGCGCAGGAACTCACTCAGGGTGACCGGCTCCCAGGCGGGAAACCGGGCCTGCAGCACTGCCCGCCTGGCGTCGACCGTCTCGTTCACGCTGTCCATCCTCACAACCGCTCGATGATGGTGCCGTTGGCCATGCCGCCCGCCTCGCACATGGTCTGCAGGCCGTAGCGGACGGCGCTCATCATCTCCGCCCCGGCCGCCATCACGATGTCGTAGCCGCCGGCCATGACGCCCTGGGCGGCGAAGGCGGCGGCCTGCTGGCTGGATCCGCATTGCCGGTTGATCGTGGTGCCGGGGACGGACTCGGGATGCACGTCGGCCAGCGCGCCGCCCGGCTTGCCCCGGCCTACGGGAGTGCGGACGCCGTCGACGATCACCGCGTCCCGAAGCTGGCTCATGCGTGCTCCTCTGGGTCAGGCCGGCGAGGCGTACTTGGCCTTGAGCTCCGACTTCATCAGCTTGCCCGCTTCGCTGCGCGGCAGGTCATCGACGAAGCGGACGGTCCTGGGCGCCTTGAAGGCGGCGATCTTCGACTTCACGAACGCGATGATCTCCTGCTCGAGCTCGGGTCCGGGCACGGCTCCGGCGGCGGCCTGGACGAACGCGGCGACCGACTCGCCCATCTCCGGGTCAGGCAGGCCGATGACCGCTACGTCGTAGACGGCCGGGTGCAGTGCGAGCACGTTCTCGGTCTCCTGCGGGTAGATGTTGACGCCGCCGGAGATGATGGTGAACGCCCTGCGGTCGGTCAGGAACAAGAACCCGTCGCCGTCGAGGTAGCCGATGTCGCCGAGCGTGGTCCAGCCGGGATGGCCGGGGTGCTGGGCGGCACGAGTCTTGTCCGGGTCGTTGTGGTAGGTGAACGGCACCTCGTCGCGCTCGAAGTAGACGCCGCCGGTCTGCCCGGCGGGGAGCTCGGTGCCGTCGTCGGCGCAGATGCGCACGCCGCCCAGGATGGGCAGGCCGACGGTACCCGGCTTGGCGAGCCAGGCGGTGCTGTCGACGGCGGTCATGCCGTTGCCCTCAGTGCCGGCGTAGTACTCGACCAGAATGGGGCCCCACCAGTCGATCATCTTCTGCTTGACCTCGACCGGGCACGGCGCGGCGGCGTGGATGGCTACCTTCAGGCTCGAGGTGTCGTAGCCGCTCCTGATCTCTTCGGGCAGCTGCAGCATCCGAACGAACATGGTGGGCACGAACTGCCCGTGGGTCACGCGCCGGTCCTGGATGGCCTCCAGCGCCTGCTCCGCGTCGAACCGCTTCATCATGACCACGGTGCCGCCGTTGGCCTGGATCGCACCGGACCAGCGCAGCGGTGCCGCATGATAGATAGGCCCGGGCGAGAGATAGCGGGTCTCGGGGCCGACGCCGAAGAACTGCGAGGCCAGGCCGACCAGGGCGTCGCCCGGCTCGTCGATCTGCTGGCCGGGCAGTGCCGGGCGGACACCCTTGGGCCGTCCGGTGGTCCCGGACGAGTAGAGCATGGTGGCGCCGTGCGGCTGGTCGGCGAGCGACACGGCCGGGGCCGCGGCGATGGTCTCCTCGTAGGAGCCGTACCCGGAGACCGGGCCGCCGAACGCCAGCCGGAGCCTGACCGCCGCGGTCTGATCGATGATCACATCGGCAGTGGCGGCCTGCTCGGCGGACACGATGAGAGCAGCCGCCCCCGAGTCGTTGACGATGTAGGCGACTTCGTCCGGCTTGAGGTGGTAGTTGACCGCGGTGACGTACAGCCCCGAACGCAGCGCGGCCCAGTACACCTCGAAGGCGCGCAGGCTGTTCTCGGTCAGCAGCGCGACCACGTCGCCGGGCCGCAGGCCTGCGTCGTGCAGGACCCGGGCCAGCTGGACCGAGCGCTGGTCGAGCTGCCCGTAGCTGAGCGTCTCGCCGGTCCCGGTCATGACCGCCGCGATCCGGTCCGGCGCCTCGGCCGCGTGCGTGCCTGGATACATTTCGCGCAGTCCTTCGCCGGAAGCCGGGCTCTAGGCCTGATTTGATCCTGGACTAAAAGACTCTACCTCGGACGCGGCCGACCGCCTCGGGCGTGCTCCGGTCACACCCGCTCGAGGATCGTCACGTTGGCCTGGCCGCCGCCTTCGCACATGGTCTGCAGCCCGTACCGGCCGCCGGTCCGCTGGCAACGGCCTCGTTGATCTCCACCACGTCCATGTCGTGGATCGACATGCCGGTCCTGGCCAGCGCGTATTCGGTGGCCGGGATCGGTGCGGCGAGGACCCAGACCGGGTCGGCGCCGCGGGCCGACACGTGGTGGATCCGGCCCCTCGGCGGCCGCCCGCACGGCCCGCTGATGGCTGGTCAGCGAGTACGCCTCCATGGCGTCAGGGCTGATCCCCCACTTCTCGGCCATCATCTCGGCCCCGATGAACTGGGAGAGCTCCGCGTCGCCGTAGCGGGCCAGCCAGCCCGGGGCTGCCGGTCCACCGGCGCGCAGGTCCCCCGCGGCGGTCCCGCGCGCTGACCCGCTGGGAGCCGCCGCAGAACCTATAATTGATTCGTGCCTAGAAAACCGGCGCCGGAGCCGGGCGAGGAAACCGCCTCGAAGTCCGCCCGGACCAGGGAGCGGATCCTGGACGCCGCCGCGCACGTCCTCAGCAGGAAGGGCTATGCAGGCACCCGGCTGAGCGACGTCGCCGACCAGGCCGAGATCCAGGCGCCGGCCATCTACTACTACTTCCCGTCCCGTGACGACCTGATCGAGGAGGTCATGTGGTCGGGCATCGCGCACATGCGCGAGCACATGGCCGCCAAGCTCGCCGCGCTGCCGCCCGATGCCGGGCCGCTCGACCGGATCGACGCCGCGGTCGAGGCGCACATGCGGTACGCCCTGGAGATCTCCGACTACACCACCGCGTCGATCCGCAACGCGGGCCAGGTCCCGGAGAGCATCGCCGTCAGGTACACGGCCGAGGCATCCCAGTACGGCGACATGTGGCGCAAGCTCCTGCAGGACGCCGACAACGCGGGCCTGCTGCGGCCCGACCTGGATCCCAGCGCCGCGCGGATGCTGGTGCTCGGCGCGCTCAACTGGGCAGCCGAGTGGTGGAACCCGCGGCGCGGCTCGCTGGAGATCGTGGTGCGCACCGCGCAGTCGCTCGTCCGGCACGGACTGGCGGCTGGCCAGACAGCGGCCGGGCCTGATGCAGCCGGCGTGGATGAGCCCCCGAGGTCTCCGTCGCGCAAGCCACGGGCCCGCGGCCGCCCGGCCGCCGACTGATACGCATTTCCCGGAAGGCCAATAGGACATATCACTAATGTCATATTTGGGCGGATTTCGCAGTAACTACCTGCAGTTAATTCTTCGTTCGGCACTTTTTCCGGTCTGGTCGCTGCGTATTATCGGTTTTAGCGCCGCTCCCTCCCGGCGTGCATTTATTTACCGACAGGTCGCGGGACCGGACGCGGGCCCTGCGCGGCTCGGCTGGTGGCCGGATGCTGCTGGCTACCGGGCGGCGTGCGGTGCGTCGCGCCTGACCGCAGGGACCACGTGGGGGGATATGTGGGTAAAACGATGGCGTGGGTGGCCGCAGGCGATGCCGCCGAGCGGTGGTTCAGCGGATTGCTCGAATCGGCACCGGACGCCATGGTGATCGTGGACGAGGCCGGCCTGATCCAGCTCGTCAACGCGCAGGTCGAGTCCCTATTCGGGTATGACCGCGCCGAACTGGTCGGACAGCGGATCGAGGTGCTGGTCCCGGAACGGTTCCGCGGCCTGCATCCCGGCCATCGCGCCGGCTATGCCGCTACCCGGCGGGTGCGGCCCATGGGGGCCGGCCTGGACCTTTACGGCCTGCGCAAAGACGGCTGTGAGTTCCCGGTCGAAATCAGCTTGTCCCCGCTGGATACGACCGGCACCCCGCTGTACTGCGCAGCGGTGCGCGATGTCTCTGGCCGCAGGGCTGCCGAGCAGCACACCCGCGACCTGGCCGATGTAGTCGAGTCGTCCCAGGATGCCATCTTGTCGGTGACCCTCGACGGACGCATCACCTTCTGGAACGCTGCCGCCCAGCGCCTGTACGGGTATCCGGCCGACGAGGCGATTGGCGCCGGCATCGCGATGCTGGTACCGCCCGGCGAGGAGGGCGAGATCTCCGGGCTGCTGGAACGACTCGGGCGCGGCGAACGGGCCGAGCATGTCCAGGCCATCCGGATGGTCAAGGACGGCCGGCTGGTGGACGTCGACGTGACGCTGTGGCCGACGCGTGACCTGGATGGCGTGATCACCGGCGCCTCGGCGATTGTCCGTGACATCAGCGACCTCAAGCATGCCGAGCGCGAGTTGACCCAGCT
The DNA here is from genome assembly GCA_963767565.1 of uncultured Actinomycetes bacterium. Taxonomy (GTDB): domain Bacteria; phylum Actinomycetota; class Actinomycetes; order Streptosporangiales; family Streptosporangiaceae; genus Palsa-504. The sequence goes on from CAVYEG010000006.1 coordinate 1,048,303, forward strand.
GTATGAGCAGCAACGGCACGTCGCGCTCACCTTGCAGAAGGCCCTCATGGGAACGCCGCCGCGCATCCCCGAGATCGAGACGGCGCACCGCTATCTGCCCGCCATTGGTGGCGCCGGAGTCGGCGGCGACTGGTCCGACCTCATCCCGCTCGGCGCCGGGCGAGCCGGGGTGTTCGTCGGCGACGTCATGGGCCGCGGCCTGGAAGCCGCCGCGGTCATGGGGCAGCTCCGGTCGGCCGCGAGGTCACTGGCCAAGACCCAGCTCCCGCCGCAGCAGCTCATGCAGGCGCTGGACGCCTTCGCCGACGACCTCCCGCAGCAGCTGGTCACCTGCTGCTATCTGGTCATCGATCCCGGCCCGGACGGCGGCCCCTGGCTGCCCGTGACGATCTGCTCGGCGGGCCACCTGCCGGTGCTGCTGGTCACCCCCGAGACCAGCGGCGTTACCGTGACCCGGATCGCGGCTCCGGTCAGCGTGCCGCTCGGCGTGGGCCAGATCCCGCACCAGCAGACCAGTTTCACGGCCCCCGCCGGATCGATTCTCGCCCTCTACACCGACGGGCTGGTCGAAACCCGTGACAGTGACCTTGACCTGCAGATCGACAAGGCCGGAGCCGAGCTGCAGGCCGCCTGCGCCGACGGGCTCGACCTGGATAAGATCGCCGACCGCGTGATCGCCGGGCTGCTCGGCGAGACCGGAGATGAAGGCGGCGGTTTCACCGACGACGTGACGCTGCTGCTCGTCCGCCTGCCGGACGCCCCCCTGGCCACCGCAGTCACCGAATTCGCCAGCGATCCCGCCTCGGTCCGCGCCGGGCGCCGGTTCGTCGCGGCGCTGCTGGACGACTGGGCCTGCACGCACCTGACCGACACCGCGACCCTGCTGACGTCCGAGATCCTCACCAACGCGGTCGTGCACGGCTTAGGCCCGGTCAGGCTCTGGCTGCGCCGCACTGCTACCGACGTCGCCGTCATCGTCTCCGACCGGGGCCGGTATCGGGCCCAGCCGCGCCTGGCCGGCCCGACCGACGAATCCGGCCGCGGCCTGAGCCTGCTGGAGATGCTCGCCACCAGCTGGGGTGCCCGCGCCACCGCTGAAGGCAAGGACGTCTGGTTCACCCTCAGCCTTTGACGTCACCGCTTCGGGGGGTACCGGTCGGTTACCTGCGCCGCCACCAGCTGGGCGGTCTCGGCGCAGGCGGTGGTGCCGCCGTTCGCGTACTCCTTGACGCCGTCGCCCACGTTCCACAGGTTCGGCACCGGCGTGGCTGACGGCAGGTCGGACCCGGCCACGGCCCGCTGCGGCGGCCAGTCATCCCTGGTCACCACCGTGGACAGGATCCGGGCCCGGTCGAAGCCGGGAAACTCATCCCGCAGGTCGGCCAGCAGCAGCGCGGTCTCGGCGGCCTCGTCGAAGCCGCCGACCGCCGGGCGGGGCACGGCGGTCCCGACGTACAGGTGCCAGCCGTCCGGGGCCATCTCCGGGCAGGTGGCGGTGAAGTTCGCGGCGTAGCACAGCCGGCGGGTCCGGGCGAAGCTGAGCAGCCCCGGCGCCGTCATCAGCGGCTCCCGGCTGGCGAAGTTCACCGAGATCATCGCGCACGGCCGGTCCGCGCGCCTGACGGCCTCGGTGTAATCCGGCGGCAGGTGCCGCGACCCCGCCAGCCGCACGGTGGCGGCCGGGCCGGCGTCACTGATGACCACCCGGGCCCCGATGTGCTCGGGCCGGCCGTCGCGTTCGACCACGGCGCCGGTGACCAGCCCGCCGTCGACGGTCAGCGACCGGACCTCGGCGCTCAGCCAGACCTGGCCGCCCGCGGCGGTGATCGCCTGCGCCAGCGACACCCAGAGGCCGATGGTGCCGCGCGGGCAGAAGCCGAAACTCTTGAACGCGCTCTTGCGGGTGAAGTAGGTCAGGAAGACCCGGGCCGGAAGCTCGTCCGCGCCGACCGCGAACACCGACCCGCACATGCTGCGGAAGATGCCGTGTACCGACTCGTTCTTGGTGTACCGGGCCAGCCAGTCGGCCGTGGAGAGCTGGCCGTCGGGCAGCCCCTCGTCCCGGCGCGCGTCGGCCAGGCCGGCCAGCACCTTCGCGGCCTGGCGGGTCAGCCGGGTCAGCAGGAACCCCCAGCCGCCCCCGGTGACGTCGACGTCCTGGCCGCCGATCCGGTACAGGATGGGCGGGTCCGGCATCCGGACGTCGAACGCGGCACCTACCTCGGCGAAGGTCTGCTCGGTGATGCCGCCGGTCTCGATCACGATGGCGCCGTTGTTGACCTTGAAGCCGTCCATGTCGCGGGTGGAGGCGCGGCCGCCGAGATAGTCCAGCCGCTCGGCGACCAGCGTGCGATAGCCGAGGCAGGCCAGCCGGGCCGCGGTCAGCAGGCCGCCTGCCCCGGCGCCGACCACGATGACGTCGAAACTCGCGTCCACGCGGGTCACTGCCGGTAGGAGAGCGGGAGGCCGAGGCTGTGGCTGGCCACGAAGTTGAGCACCATCTCCCGGCTGACCGGGGCGGTGCGCATCAGCCGGGTGACGAACCACAGGTCGGCCAGGCCGTAGGAGGTGGCCAGGCCGTTGCCGCCGTGGGTCTGGATGGACTGGTCCAGCGCGGTCAGCGCCGCGTCGGCCGCGGCCAGCTTGGCCATGTTGGCCGCCTCGGCCGCGTCGTGCCCGCCGTCGAATAGCTCCGCGGCCCGGGCGGTGGCCAGCCGGGCCAGCTCGACGCCGACGTGAGCCTGGGCCAGCGGGTGCGCGATGCCCTGGTGGGTCCCGATGGGCTCGGACCAGACCTTGCGGGTGCGGGCGTAATCGGCGGCCTTGCCGATGGCGTAGCGGCCGATGCCGTTGCACAGCGCGGCGGCCAGGATCCGTTCGGGGTTCAGGCCGGCGAAGACCTGCCTGAAGCCCTCCCCCGCGGTGCCGATCAGGGCGTCGTCGCCGACGCGGACCTCGTCCAGGAAGACGGTGAACTGCCGGTCGGGTGAGACCAGGGCGGTCTGGATCGGCCGCAGGGTGAGCCCGGGTGCGTCGGTGGGCACCACGAACAGCGACAGCGGGCTCCGGCCCCGGCCCGCCGCGCTGTCGTCGCGGGCCACGAGCAGCAGCGCCTCGCATTCGTCCGCGGCCGAGATGTAGTACTTGCCGCCGGTGATGACCCAGCCGCTGCCATCCCGGCGCGCGGCGGTGCTGACGTTGTGGCTGTTGGATCCGGCATCCGGCTCGGTCAGCGCGAACGCCATCCGCCGCGTGCCGTCGGCCAGCCCAGGCAGCCAGTCCGCCTGCATGGCCGGCGAGGCGTGCGCGGCCAGGATCGAACCGCAGATGGCGGGCGAGATGACCGCGATCAGCAGCGGCAGGCCGTTCGCCGCGAGTTCCTCGGTGATGATGACCAGCTCGGTCAGCCCGGCACCGCCGCCGCCGTACTCGGCGGGCAAGTGCACGCCGAGCAGGCCGGCCTGGCCGAGCTCGGCCCACAGCTCGGCGATGTGGCCGCCGGCCCGGGCCCGTTCGGCGTAGTAGGCGTGGCCGTAGCGGGCCGCGATGGCCGCGGTGCTCTGCCGGATCAGCCGCTGGTCGCCGGTGTCGGCGATGAAGCCGCTCATGATCACCTTCCGTGGAAGTCGGGCCGGGACTTGGCCATGAAGCTCTCGATGCCGTGCGCCGCGTCCCGCGTCGCGGCCGTCCGGGCCAGGGCGGCGGTCTCGGCCTGCAGCTGGTCGGCCAGGCTGGCCTGGCCTGAGGCCCGCAGCAAGGTCCTGATCTCGCCGAAGGCCCAGGTCGGGCCGGCGGCGAGCTGGCGAGCAGCCGTCTCCGCTACGGCGGCCAGGTCATGAGGCGGAACGATCCGGGTGATAAGCCCCCACTCCAGTGCTTCGCCCGCGTCCAGGACGCGCTGGCCGAAGTACAGCTCCGCGGCCCGGCGCGCGCCCACCAGGCGGGGCAGGAACCAGGAGCTGCCGCCGTCACCGGACACCCCGAGGCCGGCGAACCCGGTGGCGAAGCGGCTGCCCTCGGCGGCGACCACGATGTCGGCCACGTAGGTGAGGCCGAGGCCGCCGCCCGCCACGGCGCCGTGCACGGCGGCCAGCACCGGGACCTCCAGCCGGTCCAGGGTCAGCAGGTCCTCGTGGTAGATGGTCGTCAGCCGGGGTAGTTTCGCGGGCAGGTCGCCGGGTCCGGTCCGGGCGAACATGGCCACGTCGCCGCCGACGGTGAAGGCAGGGCCTTCGGCCCGGATCAGCACCGCGCGCACGGTCTCGTCGCGGGCGCAGCGCTGGACCGCCTGGTGCAGGTCGCGGCCGAACGCCTCGTCGATGGCGTTGCGGGCCTCGGGCCGGTTCAGCCGGATGACGCCGAGACCATCACTGACCGAGAACTCCACGGCGGCTCCCTCCGGCGCCGGATAGTCCGGTACCGGACTATCCGGGGCAGGACCATCCGGGGCGGGCATCAGGCGTCCCGCCAGCGGTCGGCCGAGGGGTCGAGCAGCTGGGCCAGGTGACCTTCCGGCAGCCAGATGATCGTTTCTAGCTCCAGCGCGTCCAGGAACCGCACCCGCCCGGTCCGGCGGTCCTCCAGCCGCAGCCGCGGTCCGTTCGCGGTGGTGTCGACCGCGACGGCCACGTCGGCGAACTCGCTGTCCACGACTCCCCCGTCCGGCTCAGGCATACGGTCTCCCTAGATCAGGAACGCCAGCGTGGGCAGCGGCTGGTCGCGGTTGACCAGCAGGACCTGTTTGGCGGCCAGGCGACACTGGCCGTTTACGATGCGCAGGCGATAGATGGTCCGGCCGGCCCAGAACTCGACCCCGCGGTCCCGCGACTCGGCCAGCATGAAGTTGGCGCCGACCAGGACGTCGCTGCCCTCGCGGCCGAGCACCTCGACGTTCGAGATCACCCGGCGCAGGCTGGACGGCGGCGACTGGGCGTAGCGCCGGCCGGTGCGCAGCTGGTCGAGCCGGGTCGAGATCCGGCTCCGGTTGTCGTAGATGACCGACATCTGCGCCCCGGGCTCGGTCAGGTCACCGCCGGCTGGCACCCAGTACAGGGCATCGTCGGTCCACAGCGCCTCCCAGGCGTCATAGTCGTGCTCGTCGGCGTGGCGCGCCTCGCGGTACAGGAACTGCTCGATCTGCCGCAGGTCGAGATCTTGCCCGGCCGGCGCGGTCACGCGGCCTCCATCAAGGTCAGGTAGTGCGACCAGAAGCCGCGCATCGCGGTCTCGTCGGTGGCCCGGCCGACCTTCAGGCCGCGCTCATCCACGCGCTCGCGCTGCAGGCCGCGGCGCAGGTCCAGCCACTCGGGCCGGAGCATGGCCAGGCCGCGCTGGTTGCGCTCGTACATCTCGGTGTCGTCGGCGAGCAGCATCCCGGCCGGGCCCACCGACCCGACCGACTGGGAGATCATCCGGCCGTTCAGCTCGGCGGCGCCCTTGAGCTGCACGGCGGTCGAGTGCTGCACGCACTCCCCCGCTGAGACGGGCTGGATCACGAAGACCTGGATCTCCGCGATAAACAGGTTGGGGAACACCATGACGTGCGGGGCGCCCTCGACCAGGATCTGCTCGGCATCGGCGCCGTAGGCCTCGCGCATCCCGGCCACGTAGCCAGGGACCCGCGCCTGCGTGGTGCCGAACCAGCGCATCGGCTCGCCGGCCCGGCGGAACTCGGGCCGCAGGTCGTTCTCGCTGTGGCCGTTACCCAGGTTCCTGGTCACCGCGGTCGACTTGTCGCTGTACAGGGCGCCGATCGGGCTGCCGGTGACGCTGAAGATGGAGCCGTGGACGAACTGCGGATGGTAGCCGTCGGTCTCGTTCTCGGCCAGCAGCTTCCAGTTAGCCCTGGTCCGGTGCTTGAGCCAGCCGGCGGTCAGCTCGACCTCGCCGCCGGGTGATAGCCGGGCCAGCCGGTCAAGCTCGCCGGCCGCCTCGCCGAGGTGCTCGGCCAGGCTCGGGCCCCCGGCCGCCATGCTGCCGAACACGAAACCCTGGTGGGAGTCGATCCGCGGCACGGCGGCCAGCGACAGCTCGGCCTCGATGGTGCCCTTCCCGCCGTAGCCCTGGTTGAACGGGAAGCCGATCAGCTCGCCCGTGTTGCGGTAGGTCCAGCCGTGATAAGGGCAGCGGAAGGACTTGGAGTTACCGCGCTCGGCCTCGCAGACCAGGTTGGCCCGGTGCGCGCACCGGTTGAGCAGCAGGTGCACGCGGCCGTCGCCGCCCCGGGTCATGATGACGTCCTGCAGGCCGAGATGCTTGCGCACGTAGTCGCCCGGCTGCCTGACCTCGCTGAGGTGGCCGATGTAGACCCAGGTCCGGTACCAGATCCTGGCCAGCTCGTCGGCGAACACGCGCGGGTCGGTATACAGCGAGCCGTGCACCCGGTCCGGCTCGACCAGCCGCGCGTAGTCCGGTACGGAATCCGTCATTACCTCCTGCATTTCTTAATCAGCGTTAGAATAACTGTCCCGGCCGGGCCGGACAACGGGGGCCCGGCTCGGCCGCGTCCCGGCTGCCGTGTCCCGGAGGCCGCGGGCCCGGCGGCGGTGGCTCCCGCTCACCGGCGTCGGCCAGGGCGCCGGCCAGCGCCCGGCCGGGCTCGGCGATAGCGTCGGCCAGCCCCAGGTCCAGTGCTTCTGGCCGGTCACCCCGCGCGGCAGCATCATCAGCTGCCGGGCGGCGGCGATTCCGGCCCGGGCCGGCAGCGAGGCGAAGATGCCCATATCACCGGCGATGCCGACGCGGCTGAAGGACATCACGAACGTCGGGCTTCGGACCCTTCCAGATGGCCCGGATCACGCGCTGGGCGGCCTGGATGCGGGCCCGGTTGCCGTCCGCGGCCTGCCGCCGCATGGTCGAGATGTCCCCGCCGGAGCAGAACGTCCCGGCCGCCCCGGTCAGCACGACGGCGCGGAGCGCCTCATCCGCCATCGCGGCCCCAAGCGCCTCGGCCAGCACCACACGCAGCTCGAGGTCGATGGCATTCCTGGTGGCAGGCCGGTTCAGGGTGAGGACCCGGATGGCGCCGTGATCGGCGGCCAGCACGCGGTCCTCGGTCTCGGTTGCATCTGGCACGGTGGCGCCTCCTCGGCTCGGCCGCTCTTGTCCGGGGGATGTTTTTTAACCTAAGTTAGCCCTGGCCAGGTGGCCGTCACCGACGGGTCGCGCGAGACAGGACATCCCGATGCCATTGAGCACCTTCAGCTTCGCATCATCCGACGGCACGCGGATCACCGCCTACCGGTGGGATCCGGCCGGCCAGCCACGGGCGCTGGTCCAGCTGACCCACGGGATGGGCGAGCACGCCCGGCGCTATGACCATGTGGCCCGGGCCCTGAACAACGCCGGCTTCGCCGTCTACGCGCAGGACCACCGCGGTCACGGGGCCAGCGCCGGCCCCGGTGCGCTCGGTGACCTGGGCCAGGGCAGCTGGCCCGCGCTGGTCCAGGACATCGGCCAGCTCTCGGCCCGGATCCGGGCCGACCATCCTGGCCTGCCTCTGATCCTGCTCGGGCACAGCATGGGATCGTTTGCCGTACAGCAGTACCTGCTCGACCACAGCGAGGACGTCGACGGCGTAGTGCTGACCGGGACGGCCGCGATCGACCTGCTCGAGCCCGCGCTGGACCTGGATCAGCCGCTGGACCTGGCCATGTTCAACGCGCCGTTCCAGCCCGCCCGCACCGACTACGACTGGCTGTCCCGGGACGAGGCGGTCGTCGATGCCTACATCGCCGATCCGTACTGCGGTTTCGGGATCGACACCGAATCGGCCAAGCGCATGTTCGCCGGGTCCCGGCGGCTGGCCGACCCGGCTGAAGTCGCCACCATGCGGTCAGCCCTGCCGGTCTACATCGCCGTGGGCGAGGCCGACCCGGTCAACGGCGCCCTGGCCTTGCTCGTCCCGCTGACCGACAGGTACGCGGCGGCCGGCCTGGCCGACGTGACCGTCCGCGCCTACCCGGCCGCCCGGCACGAGATCCTGAACGAGACCAACCGAACCGAGGTCATCGGCGAGCTGACCGGCTGGCTCGACCGGGTAGTGGCGGCCAGCGGGGACCGCGGGTAGCCGGCGCACCCCTGCCCGCGGAGGCGCGGCTCTCAGCCGACCTGTCCCATCTCGGGCTTGCCTGCCTTCCCTCAGACAAGTATGCCGGATATTATGTCCGACATGATGCTTGGCATGGTGATGTCATGAGTGTCCCGCACGTCTTGCTGGCGCTGCTGGCCGAGGGACCCAAGTACGGGCTGCAGCTGCGGGAGGAATTCGAGGCCGGCACCGGTGAGGTGTGGCCGCTGAACGTGGGTCAGGTGTACAAGACCCTGGGCCGGCTGGAACGTGACGGGCTGGCCGAATCCGACGGTACCGGGCCAGATGGACCGCAGAAGCGGTTCCGGATCACGCCCCGCGGTGCGGAGGCGCTGGCCGCCTGGCTGCGCACGCCGCCGGACCTGACCTCGCCCCCCCGCGACGAGCTGGTGATGAAGGTGCTGGTGGCCGCGCGGGTGCCCGATACCGACGCGCATGAGGTGATCCAGGCGCACCGCATGTACCTGGTCGAGCTGATGCAGCAGTGGACGAGGCTGAAAGAGGGCGAGGCCCGGGATGATCTGGGCCTGGCGCTGGTGGTGGATGCCGAGTTGTTCCGGCTGGACGCGGTGACCAGGTGGCTGGATGCCGCCGATACGCGGCTCAGGCGGGCCGCGGCTGAGCCGTCCCGGCCAGCCCCGACGCCCGCTCCGGCTCCGCAGCTCCGCCGGCTGGGGGCACGGCGATGAGCGTGCTGCAGCTGCGCGGCGTGTCCAAGACCTACGGTCAGGAGCCGGCCAAGGTGCACGCGCTGGCCCAGGTTGACCTGTCGGTGCAGGCCGGGGAGATGGTGGCGGTGATGGGGCCCAGCGGGTCGGGCAAGTCCACGCTGCTGACCATCGCCGGGAGCCTGGAGGAACCCACCAGCGGGGACGTGCTGGTCTGCGGCCTGGCGCTGGCGGGGATGCCGCGGGGCCGCAAGGTCCGGCTGCGGCGCCGGGTGATCGGGTACGTGTTCCAGGATTTCAATCTGCTGCCCGGGCTGACCGCCGTCGAGAACGTCGCCTTGCCGCTGGAACTGGACGGCGTCGCGGTGCCGAAGGCGCGCGCGGGCGGCCTGGCCGCGCTGGACGCGCTCGGCGTGGCTGACCAGGCGGGCCGGTTCCCCGATCAGCTGTCTGGCGGCGAGCGGCAGCGGGTCGCGATCGCCCGCGCGGTGGTGGGGGACCGCCGTCTGCTGCTGGCCGACGAGCCGTCCGGCGCCCTGGACTCGGTGAACGCGGACGAGGTGATGCGGCTGCTGCACGAGGCCTGCACGCGGGGCGTGGCCGCGGTGGTGGTGACCCACGACGCGCAGCTGGCCGCCTGGGCCGACCGCGTGGTGTTCCTGCGCGACGGGCGAGTGACCGGCCAGACCACCCGGCCGCCCGGCCCCGAATCCCTGCTCGCGCCCGGGGAGATCCGGTGAGCGTCGTGCCGGAGGCACGCAGATGAGCACCGCGCTGCGCGAACCTCCCGACCTGGCCCGGGGCGCGGGATCCGGCATTGTCGCCCGCCGGGCGGTGGTCCGCTGGGGCTGGCGGCTGTTCCGCCGGGAATGGCGCCAGCAGCTGCTCGTGCTCGGCCTGCTCACGGTGGCGGTCGCGGCGACGATCTGGGGCGCCAGCGCCGTCACCAACGTGCAGCTCCCCGAGCCCGACTACGCCACGTTCGGTACCGCCGCCGTGCAGGTCACGCTGCCCGGCACCGACCCGCAGCTGGGCGCCGACATCGCCGCCATAGCGGGCCGCTGGGGTCCGGCTGACCTGATTGAGAGTCAGGGAATCGCTACCGGCACCGCGCAGTCTGTGCAGCTCCGGGCCGAGAATCCGCGCGGGCACTACGACTCTCCGCTGCTCGGCCTGGTCAGCGGCAGCTACCCGGCGGCCCCCGGTCAGGTCGCGCTGACCAGCCAGGTCGCCAGCCTGTACGGCACGCACGTGGGCGGCACCTGGCAGGCCGCCGGCACGACCTGGCGGGTGACCGGCATCGTGCAGAATCCGAGCAACCTGGCGGACGGGTTCGCGCTGGTCGCCCCGGGCCAGGTCACCCACCCCAGCCAGGTGATCATGCTGCTCGGCTCCCCCGCCGTCCAGCACGCGATCAGCAACGGCAGCGCGACGCTGCCCGGTATCCCGGCGGCGGCGGCGGTCGTGCCCCCCAATGCGGTGTCGGGCGGCCCGCCGCCGGCGACGTTCGTCCTGGTGGTGGAGGTACTCGGCCTGGTGTTCATCGGCCTGGTGTCGGTGGCTGGCTTCTCGGTGATGGCCCAGCGCAGGCTGCGGGCCCTCGGCATGCTGAGCGCGATCGGCGCGACCGAGCGCAACCTCCGCCTGGTCATGATCGTCAACGGTGCGGTCGTCGGCGTGGCCGGTGCGCTGGCCGGGGCGGTGCTGGGCTTCGCCGCCTGGTTCGCTTACGTGCCGGCGCTGCAGCAGGCTACGGGCCACGTGGTGGACGCGGCGAACCTGCCGTGGTTGGCGTTCGCCATCGGGGTGGTGGTCGCCATCACGGCGTCGGTGCTGGCGTCCCGCCGCCCGGCCAAGACGATGGCCGCGGTGCCGGTGGTCGCCGCGCTGTCCGGCCGCCCCGCGCCGCCGAAGGCGGTACGCCGTTCCGCCCTGCCTGGCGTCATCGTGTCCGCGGTCGGCGTCGCGTGCCTGGCGTTCACCGGCGGCTGGGCCGGCGCCGGCGGGGGCGAGGGCAAGGACGCGCTGCTGCTGCTGGCCGGCCTGGTCGCCGTGATTACCGGAATCCTCCTGCTCGCTCCGCTGTCCGTCAGCGTGCTGGCCGCCGGGGCAGGCCCGCGGCTGCCGGTCGCGATCCGGATCGCAGTGCGCGACCTGGTCCGTTACCGAGCCCGGTCCGGTGCCGCGCTCGCCGCCACCACGTTCGCGGTGTTCCTGGCCATGACGATCTGCCTCGTCGCCAGCGTCCAGTTCGGGAACCCGCTGAACTGGTTCGGCTCGAACCTGTCCAGCAACCAGCTGATCGTCTACACCCAGCAGCAGCTCGACGGCGGCGCCGTCAGTCAGCTCAGCAGCGTCCAGGTGGCCAGTCTGGCCAGGCAAGTGGACAGCTTCGCGGCTGGCCTGCACGCCCAGTCCGTGGTGCCTCTTGAGGACTCCTTCGTCGAGCTGTACCAGGCGGGCGTGCAGGGGCCGCACGACCACTTCAACGGGTCGGTGTACGTCGCCACCCCGCAGCTGCTCGCCGCGTACGGCATCAAGGCCAGCCAGGTCAGCCCGGGCACCGACATCCTCACCATCCGCTCAGGTCTGGCCAGCCTGCCGCGCACCGAGCTGACGTGGGGGAACTACGGCGCGCAGACCACACCCGGCGGCTTTACGCAGAAGGACAACGTTCTGCCGCCCTGCACGCTGAGCAGCGACTGCCTGGCCAACCCCGCGATCCAGACGGTCAGCGGCCTGCCCGGCGGCACCTCCGCGCCGAATACGGTGATCACCGAGTATGCGATGAGCAAGTACCACCTGCAGCCCGGCCTGGACGGCTGGCTGATCCAGGTCCCGGCCCCGCTCACCGCCATGCAGATCAGGGCCGCCCGGCACCTCGCGCTCGCCTACCAGGTGACGGTCGAGACCAGGTCCAATGCGCCGACTCTCGGCGAGTTCGCCGGCGGGGCCACCGCGCTGGGCATCGTGATCGCATTGGGCGTTCTGGCCGCGTCGGTCGGCCTGATCCGCATCGAGACCGCGCGGGACCTGCGCACGCTTACCGCGGCCGGCGCCGGCGCCGGGACCCGGCGGATGATCACCGCGGCTACCGCCGCCGCACTGGGCCTGCTCGGCGCGATCCTCGGCATGACAGGCGCCGTGATCGCCGTGCTGGCCTGGGCGCGCAGCAGCCTGTCCGCCATGTTCGGCGACGTGCCGCTGAGCGACGTGCTGATCCTGCTGGCCGGGCTGCCGCTGATCGCCGCGGTAGGCGGCTGGCTGCTGGCCGGCCGCGAGCCGCCGCTGATCGCCAGGCAGCCGATTGAGTGAGGCCCGGCACCCGGACCCGGCAACCGGCGCCGAGCGCTCAAGCCAGGCGCTTGGTCGTGGAGGACGGGGGCGTAGGAGATGCCGACGATCAGGCCGTCCTCGGTGAGCAGCCTGGCTACCGTCTGTCCCCACGGCTCGGTGCGGGCCGGGTGCAGCAGCTCGTAGCCCGCGCGCTCAAGCTCGGCGCCTGCCGCGGCGACGGCTTCGGCGTTCGCCACCTCGAACTCGATGGACGCCTGGGGGATCACCCGGCCGGCGGGCCACTGCGGCGTGCCGAAGCACGCCTGCGCCGCTTCGGTGAGCGGCCACACCCCGAAGTGTTTGGTGCCGGGGATGCTCCCGCTGGAGTAATAGCCGTCGCCTTCGCCCTCCAGCGGGAGGCCGAGGGCGTCCATGAACAGCTTGCGGCTCTGCGGAGGGTCAGCGGCAATGACCGCCACACTCGTGACAAACAGGATATCCATACCGTTCAGCCTACGGATCGGATCGCAGCGGCACGGGCTAGCCTTTGCCGGGGTTGAAGATCTGCAGCGGGTCAAGCGCGGCGCGCACCGCGGACTGGAGGGCGAGCGAGCCCGGGTCGAGCTCGCGGCGCATGCCGTCGCGCTTGAGGATGCCGACGCCGTGCTCGCCGGTGACGGTGCCGCCGAGCGCGATGGCCGCGTCGAGGAACTCCTCGAACGCGGCCTGGGCCGCGCGCCGGGCCTCGTCGTCGCCGGGCGGCGTGACCAGCAGGGGGTGCAGGTTGCCGTCGCCGGCGTGGGCGACGGTGGCGATCTGCACGCCGTGCCGGGCGGCGATGGCCTTGATCTGGTCCAGCATGGCGGGAACCTTGGACCGCGGCACGCAGAGGTCCTCGGTCAGGACGGGGCCGAGCCGTTCGAGCGCCGGGTAGGCGAGCCGGCGGGCGTCGAACAGCGCCTCGGCCTCAGCGTCGTCGGTCGACTGCTCGACCCACATCGGCCCGGTCTCGGCCATGGCGGCGGCGATGTCGGCGGCCTCGGCCGCGCCCGAGTCCCCCGGCGTGTCGACCCGGGCCAGCAGCAGCGCCTCCGCGTCCGCCTCGATGCCCAGGTGCTTCCAGTCTTCGACTGCCTTCAGGCAGACCCGGTCCAGCAGTTCGAGTGCGGCCGGGGTCAGCCCGCGCCGGGTGATCTGGGCCACCGCCTGGCCGGCCGTGACCAGGTCGGCGAAGGCGCCGACCACCGTCCGGGGCGTGCCGAGCTGCGCGGGCCGCAGCCGCAGCGTCACCTCGGTCACCACGCCGAGCGTGCCCTCCGACCCCACGAACAAGCTGACCAGATCGAGCCCGGCCACGCCCTTGGTGGTGCGCCGCCCGAGGCGGACCGCGTCGCCGTAGGCCACCGGGCCGCCGACGACCGCCCGCAGGCCGAGTACGTAGTCGCGGGTCACACCGTATTTCAGGCAGCACAGGCCGCCCGCGTTGGTGGCGACGTTGCCGCCGATCGTGGACCACGGCGCGCTGGCCGGGTCGGGCGGGTACCACAGGCCGTGCTCGGCGACGGCGGCCTTGACGTCGTTGTTGATCGCGCCCGGCTGGACCACGGCCAGGAGGTTGTCCGCGTCGATCTCGATGACCTGATTCATCTGGGACAGGTCGAGCATGACGCAGCCGCCGACCGCGTTGGCGCCGCCGGACAGCCCGGTGCCCGCGCCGCGCGGCACGATGGGGGTACCCAGCTCGGCGCAGGTCCGCACCACATGCTGGACCTCGGCTTCCGATCGGGCGCGGACGCCGACCGCGGCCCGTTCGGCCGGGGCCCACTCGGCGTCGTCGTGGGAGATGGCGGCGAGCACGTCGGCATCGACCACCAGGCGGTCGCCGGGCAGTCCCCGGCTCAGCGCCTCGACCAGGACACCGGCTGTAGTGGTGGTCATGACAATGCCTCCAGGATCAGGGGGTGGGTTCACTTGGCGCTGGCCGGGCGGGTTTCGAGCAGCCGGTCCAGGACCGCGGCCGCGTCCAGCGGGTGGTCGATCGCCGCCCAGCGGGCGCCGGCCTGGCCCGCCAGGTGGGCGGCCTGCTCGTGGTCGCCCACCGGGGCCAGGATGATCAGCTCCGGCAGGGCGCGGGCCGTCTCGACGGTGTCCTCGTCCTCGGTGCTGCGGCAGTCGGACAGCAAGATGACCACCCGCCGCGGGGCCCGGGCCCGCGCGAGCTGCTCCTGCGCGGCCTGCAGCGCGTCGGCCAGCCGGGTCACGCCGTGGCCGTGCAGCCGCAGCAGCCGCTCGGCCACCGCGGCGGGCACGATGTCGCTGACCAGCGGGCGGATGACGTCGACCGACCCGGCGAAGGACAAGATGGCGTGCTCGGCCGGGGCCCGCAGGGCGCAGGCGGCGGCCACCGTGGCGGCCGCGGCCAGCCGGGCCCCGTTCATCGAGCCGGACCGGTCGACCACTACGGCGAAGGCGGTGGGCGCCCGGGCCCACCGCAGGGTGGTCAGGTCGTCCAGCACCACCGGCCGGGCCTCGGCGCGGGCCGACCAGACACCCTCGATCGAGGCGTCGATATCCAGGTCACCGTCGAGGGCACCGCGCACCGGCCGCAGGCGGGAGATGCCGGGCGCCGAGACGCGCCCGGCCCGGGCCCGCTCGAGCACGATCGCGGCGCACAGCCGGATGGCCGCCGCGCGCAGGTTCTCGTCGGTGGCCGTGGTCATGGCGGCCAGCAGCTCGAAGGCGGTGGGGTCGGCGGCCAGGGCCCGGTGCAGCGCCTGCTCGTCGAGCACACCCACCGCCGGGCTGATCTCGGCGAAGCGGGCGTGCCCGGACAGCTCGTGCCGCCCGGTGGTCCGGCCCTCGGGCGGCCCGGATCTGGCCCGCGGCGCGCGCTGCTGCCCGCCGGCCTGCGGGGCGGCCGGCGGGCTGGTCATTCCCCCTGGTCCGGCTCGCCTCCCGCCGGGTCGGCGGCCAGGGCCCGGATCCGCCGGAAGATCTCCTCGATGACCTGATCGGCCGAACGGCGGCAGGATTCGTGCAGCCGGACCCGGCCGGACAAGGTGGTGAGCGCGGCGTCCAGCCCGGCCTGCCAGTCGTCGGCGGGGACGGCGCGGATGTCGGCCAGTTCGGGGACCAGCCGCGCGTAATCGATGGCGCCCCGGACCGAGGCGCCGAAGCGCAGGTCGGGATGGTCGCGGGTGGCGCGGGTCAGGGCCACGGCCTCGGCGACCAGGGCGGGCTTGGCCTGCTCGGCGGCGAGCCGGACGATCTGGCGCTCGTGCTCGGCGTCCTGGTACCCGACCGAGATCCGGCAGGTCCGGTCGTACAGCGCCATCGACAGCCGGGACGTGCCCACCGAGTCGTACGGGTTCATGGCCGCGACCAGCCGGAAGCTCGGGTCCGCGCCGATGCGGCCGAGCCTGGGCACGTTGATCTCGCCCTCGGACATGACGGTCAGCAGCACGTTGATCGTCTCCTCGGGCACCCGGTTGAGCTCCTCGACGTACAGCAGGCCGCCCTCGCGCATGGCCCGGACCAGCGGGCCGTCGGAGAAGTTCTCCGGCCGGTAGCCCTGCTCCAGTACCAGCGCCGGGTCGAACGACCCGACCAGCCGGGCCGGGGTCAGCTCGGCACTCCCCTCGACCAGCACGAACTCCGTGTGCCGGGATTCCGCGACCTGCCTGAGCAGCGTGGACTTGCCGGTTCCGGGCGGCCCTTCGAGCAGGATGTGGGCGCCGGACGCGAGCGCGGCCCGGATCAGCTCCAGCTCGCGCCGGCGCCCGACAACCTGGATCGGCATAGGCCCGTGCTCGTCAGTGCTCGTGGATCACGATGCCGCGCACGTTCTTGCCGGCCAGCAGGTCCTCGTAGCCCTCGTTGACCTGGTCCAGGGTGTAGGTCCTGGTGATGATCTCGTCGAGCTTGAGGTCGCCGGCCTGGTACAGGCCCAGGATCTTGGGAATGTCGGTGGTCGGGTTGCAGTCGCCGAACAGGCTGCCCTTCACCGTCTTGCGCCACAGGGTCAGAACCGTCCCGGGCAGCTGGATGGTGGGCGCCATCACCTTGTTCAGCCCGGTCAGCACCACGATGCCGTCCTTGCCGACCGCGTTGAACCCGGCCCCCACGACCTCCGGGGTCATCAGATCGACGGTGAGGATGGCCGAGTCGGCGAGCTGACCCCTGGTCATCTGGACGATGGCCTCCTGCGCCTCCTCCGCGGTGGCGAACGCGTGCGTGGCGCCGAGTTCCATGGCCTTCTCGCGTTTGTTCTCCAGCGGATCGATGGCGACCACGTTCTTCGCGCCGGCGTAGCGGGCGCCCTGCACGGCGTTGATCCCGATGCCGCCGATGCCGAAGACCGCGACCGTGTCGCCCGGGCGGACGTTCGCGGTGTTGACCGCCGAACCCCAGCCGGTGGGCACGCCGCAACCGACCAGCACGGCCTTGTCCAGCGGCAGGTCATCGTCGACCTTGACGGCCGAGTTCTGGTGGATCACGCCGTACTGGCTGAAGGTGCCGAGAATGCACATGCCGCCGTACTGGCCGCGGGGCCCGGTGAACGGGAAATGCTCGCCGGGCAGGTAACCCTCCAGGATGGTGGCGCCCCAGTCGCAGATCGACTGGCGCCCGGTGGCGCAGTAACGGCAGATCCCGCAGTTCGGGATGAACGAGCAGACGACGTGGTCACCGGGCTTGACCCGGGTCACACCCGGTCCCACCTCCTCGATGATCCCGGCGCCCTCGTGGCCGAGCACCATCGGCAAGCGTGCCTCGAGGTCCCCGTGCGCGACGTGGATGTCCGAGTGGCACAGGCCCGCGTACAGGTAGCGGATCAGGACCTCTCCGTCCTGCGGTCGGTCCAGGTCCAGTTCCTCGATCTCGATGCGCTTACCCGGCTCGTAGACGACGGCGGCCTTGGTCTTCATCGACGCTCCTTCGGTTGGATGACCGTCCTGGATCTTCCTCAGCTTAACGAGCATTAAATGCGGGCCGCCGATGGGCAGTCCAGCATTGAGACGGGAAGCACGGCGCTGGCGGGAGGCGGGTGCCACGGACCGTTCGGCCGAAAGAAAAAAGACGGTCAGGACAGCGGCGGGAACGGGCACGATGACAGCAGCGACAGAATGGCACAGCCAGGAGGATGACGTTGGAGACATTCGCGGTGCCCGAGGTGACGGGCGACGACCACGTGCTTGGGCAGGCGGACGCGCCGGTGACGGTCCTGGAGTACGGCGACTACGAGTGCCCCTACTGCCGGGGCGCGGCCCGGGATGTGCACCGGATGCTCGAGCAGTACCCGGACCAGGTCCGGTTCGTATTCCGGAACTTCCCCATCGTGCAACTGCACCCGAACGCGGAGCAGGCCGCCGAGGCGGCCGAGGCGGCGGCGGCCCAGGGGAAGTTCTGGGAGATGTACAACCTGCTGCTGAGGCCCTCCGCCGGCCTGGACCTGGACTCCCTGATGGACTACGCCGCGGGGCTGGACCTGGATACGGGCCGGTTCCGCCGCGAGGTCACCGGCCGCGCCTACGCCGCCAAGATCGAACGGGACCTGGAGGACGGCATCAAGAGCGGGGTCAACGCCACGCCGAAGTTCTACGTCGACGGCGAGCGTATCGACGGCAAGCTCCCGCTGGAAGGCCTGGAGGATGCGATCCGGGCGGCGGTCCGGGCCGCTCCGGCAGGCTGACCATCGTTTCGAAAAATGCAAATCTATGCGATGATAAGATCAGCACGTCCTCGGGCTGCCCAAGCCGAGCTACCCGGGAGCCAAGGTGCTGGTCGACCGCAAGCGCGAGGCCAAGCCGGCGCCGCCGCTGGCCTGAACCGCCGCTCGGGCCCCGGGACCTGGCCGGCTTCAAGGCGCCGGGCTGGTGGTAGTTAGATGCTGATGCCGATGAGTTTGGTTTCGAGGTATTCGGTGATGCCTTCCTGGCCGCCTTCGCGGCCGAGGCCGCTTTGCTTCATGCCGCCGAAGGGGGCGGCGGCGGAGGTGGGGTTGATGTCGTTGATGCCGATGATGGCGAACCGGAGGGCTTCGCTGACCCGCAGGGCGCGGGACAGGTCCTTGGTGTACAGGTAGGCGGCCAGCCCGTAGATGGTGTCGTTGGCCATCTTGATCACGTCGTCTTCGTCGTCGAAGATGACGACCGGGGCGATCGGCCCGAACGTCTCGTCCCGGTAGATGACCATGTCTTCGGTGACGCCGGTCAGCACGGTCGGCGCGAAGAACGTGCCCGCGTCAAACTGCTCGCCGGTCAGCCGCTGCCCGCCGCAGACCAAGGTGGCGCCCTTGGCCACGGCGTCGGTGACGTGCTCGTCCATCTTGGCCAGCGCGCCGTCGTCGATCAGCGGGCCGATCGTGACGCCGTCCTGCAGGCCGTTGCCGGCCTTGAGCTTGCCGACCCGGCCGGCCAGGGCGGCCAGGAACTTCTCCGCGATGGAGCGGTGCACGAAGATCCGGTTCGGGGAGATGCACGCCTGCCCGGTGTTCAGGAACTTCACCAGCGACACCCCCCGGGCGGCGTGGGCCGGGTCGGCGTCACCGAACACGATGAACGGCGCATGCCCGCCCAGCTCCAGCGACACCCGCTTGACCTGCCCGGCCGCCCCCTGGGCCAGCTGCCGGCCGATCTCGGTGGAACCGGTGAAGGTCAGCTTGCGGACCACCGGGCTGGCCAGGAACTCATCGCCCACCACCGACGCCCGGGCCGCGGTGACCAGGTTCACCACCCCGGCCGGCACCCCCACCTCGTGGAAGATCCGGAACACCTCCACCGCGCACAGCGGGGTCTGCTTGGCCGGCTTGAGCACCACCGTGCACCCCGCCGCCAACGCGGGCCCCATCTTGCGGGTCAGCATCGAGACCGGGTAGTTCCACGGGGTCACCGCGCCGACCACGCCGACCGGCTGGTGCAGGACCAGGAACCGCTGGCCGGCCCGCGCCGACGGGATCACCGACCCGTAGACCCGCTTGGCCTCCTCGGCGAACCAGATCAGGAAATCCGCCGCGTACTGCACCTCGATCCGCGCCGTCCGCAACGGCTTGCCCTGCTCCATCGTCATCACCCGGGCCAGCTCATCCGCCCGCTCCAGCATCAGCCGGTGCGCATCAAGCAGGTACCCCGCCCGTTCATACGCCGTCTTCGCCGACCAGGGAGAGAAGGCCGCCCCGGCAGCGGCCACCGCCTCCCGCACGTCCTCGGTGTCCGCCGCGCTGATCTGGGCCAGCACCTCCGACGTAGCCGGGTTGGTCACCGCGAACGTCTGCCCCGAAGCCGCGTGACACCACTTGCCCTCGATGTAGAGCGTTCCTGAGCTGGTGTCGGGCAGCGCCATGGAGTCCTCCGGCCGGAGATCGTTCGGTAGTTAGCCAACTATAGAAGAAAATATAGCCTACGGCCAGGTGACGGCCGGCACAAGGTGCCTCCCGCGGCACCGTCCGGTCCCGGACGCGCCCGCCTGGGCGGTCGGCCCTTGGTTCTCCGCCCACCAGTTCGGGTTAAAGTCCGGCTGCAGCCGCGGGTCGTTCTGCACCAGCATGCCGATGGGGCGCATGAACTGAGTTCACGGCGGGGGCGCGGCGGGACCTGCGCCCGGCGGGTCTGAGATGTTACATTCAAGTTTGTAAATACTTCGTTTTATCGGACGGGCAGAGCTCACGGAGGCCGGGATGGCATTTCCCAAGCGGCAGGCGGCGATCGTCGGCGTGTACACCACCAAGCAGGGCAAGCTCCCGGACCGGACGTCGTTCTCCCTGCAGCTGGAGGCCATCACCGGCGCGCTGGACGACGCGGGCCTGACCACCGCCGACATCGACGGGCTGCTGCCGATGTCCGGCTCAGACCACGTCCCGGGCACCACGGCGCACCAGTTCTGGGCCGAGCAGCTCGGCGAGCGCCCCCTCAGCCTGGTAGAGACCGGCGGCGCGTCCGGCCAGCTGGCCAAGGCCACCGCGGCGATCGCGGCGGGCCTGACCGATTGCGCGGTGCTGTTCTACGGCCGGGCAGGCCGGCGCACCGGGCCGGGCGGCACGGCGGTCCCCACCGAGGCACCGCGAGTGGCCGACGACTTCAGCTTCGCGACCGCCGGCGGCTTCATGACCTCGTGGTACGCCATGTGGGCGCAGCGGTACATGTACGAGTTCAACGTGACCAACGCCGACCTGGCCGAGGTGGCGGTGTTCACCCGGTACCATGCCACGCTCAACCCGGACTCGGTGATGGGCAGCCGCGGCGAGATCACCGTCGACGACGTGCTGGCCTCGCGGTACGTGTGCGAGCCGCTGCACCTGCTCGACTGCTCGCTGGATACCGACGGCGGCTACGCCGTGGTGATCGCCTCGGCCGACGTGGCCCGCAACTGCCGCAAGCAGCCGGTCTGGGTACTCGGCGGCGCGGAGGCGTACTACACGGACTTCTACTGCACCATCAACGACCCGTGGTTCCCGAACGAGGGCAAGGCGGTGCGGAAGGCGACCGACCGGGCGTTCGGCCTGGCCGGCATCTCCCGCGACGACATCGACGTGGCCGGCCTGTACGACTGCTTCACGATCACCACGATCCGCAACCTGGAGGAGATGGGCTTCTGCAAGATCGGCGAGGGCGCGGACTACGTGAAGGACGGTCACCTGCGCCTAGGCGGGTCCATGCCGACCAACACCGATGGCGGCCTGCTCTCCAACAGCCACTGCGGCGACCCGTCCGGCCTGCACACCATCGAGGTCGTACGGCAGCTGCGCGGCGAGTGCGGCGACCGGCAGGTGCCCGATGCCAAGCTCGGCGTCTCGCTGCAGCAGGGCTGGGCCGTCCACGGCCTGGCCGGGGTCCTCGTCATGGCCGCCGACTGAGCCGGTCTTTACCCCAACTCCTAGGAGACACCAATGACCATTCTCGAGACGGCTGCCGCTCCCTACCTCAAGCCCCTGCCCGCGGTCAGCCCGCAACACCAGCCCTTCTTCGACGCGCTGCGGGACCACCAGTTCGTGGTGCCCAAGTGCGACAACTGCGGCGACTACAACTGGGTGCCGTATCCGGCCTGCCGCAGCTGCCTGTCCGAGAGCCAGACCTGGACGCCGGTCTCGGGTGACGCGACGCTGTACACCTTCACGGTGTGTCACCGCGGTCCCGGGGCCTTCAACGCCGAAGTGCCGTACGTGATCGCGCTGGGCGAGCTGGTCGAGCAGCCCCGGCCGTGCCTGGTCCTGGGCAACCTGGTCGGCACCGCGATCGAGGACGTCCGCGTCGGGATGCCGCTGAAGATCGCCTATCAGGAGATCCCGGACGAGGACATCACCATGTGGCGCTGGGTGGCGCGCTAGGTTCTGCGGCCCGCTAGGCCTGGGCCGCGTGCTGGTTCATCCAGTCCAGGGTGCGGTCCCAGGCCTGACGGGAGGCTTCGGCGTGGAATACCGCCGGGCGTTCGTCGCAGTGGAACCCGTGGTGGGCGTCGGCATAGCGGTAGATCTCGGTCGCGACTTTTTGCTGGCCGGCCGCGGCGCGCAGGGCCTCGACATCGTCCACCGGGATGCTTCCGTCCAGGTCGCCGAACTGCCCGAGCCAGGGCGTCTGGAGCGCCGCTGCCAGCTCGATGAGGCTGGGCAGGCCGAACCTTCCCTGCGCGAGGCCGCCTCCGTAAAAGGTGACCGCCGCGCCGAGCGGGCGCAGGGTGGCCGCGTAGAACGTGACCGTGCCGCCCATGCAGAACCCGACCGTGGCGATGTTCCGCAGCGCGTGACCGTCCGCGCTGAGCTGGTCGACGGCGGCGTTCAGGTCCATGGCCAGGCCCGCGGGGGTCATCTGGCCCAGCAGCGGCATGACGGTGGCCAGGTCGTCGTAGTCCAGTACCGGCGAGCCCTGCCGGTGGAAGAAGGCGGGCGCGATCGCATCCCAGCCGGCCCCGGCGAAGCGGCGGGTGACGTCCTGGATGTGGCCGTTGACGCCGAACGCTTCCTGCACCACGATCACGGCGCCCTTCGGCTGGCCTTCCGGCCGCGCCCGGTAGGCGGTCATCGGGCCGTCGCCGGTGGGCAGCGTGACTTGGCTGGTGATGGTCATACGGTTCTCCCCGGGCGGGCTAGTCCGCGGCCATGATGAGGGTGCCGGCGTAGCCGTGCACGGAGGCACCCTGGGCCAGCGAGAGCCCGATCTTAGCGTCCGGCACCTGCCGCTCGCCGCACTCACCGCGCAGCTGGCGGGCCACCTCGACGGTGAACAGCCCGTGTGGCAGGCCGCAGTGGGTGTTCGAGAGCAAGCCGCCGTCGGTGTTGGCGGGCATCGACCCGCCCAGCCTGGTGTGGCCCTCCTTGAAGTAGGCGGCGCCCTCGCCGAGCTTGCAGAAGCCGAGTTCTTCCAGGTCACGGAGCATGGTGATGGTGAAGCAGTCGTACAGGCCGGCCACGTCGATGTCGTCGCGGCTCACGCCCGCCTGGGCGAAGGCGATGTCACCCGACCGCCGCACCGAGTGGCCCTGCTCGGGGAACCACGGGGGGTCGAAGGTGGTGTAGCTGTCGGTGTGGGTGGCCTCGGCGCCGCCGATGACCCAGACCGGCTTGCCCTGGGTGCCCTTGGCCACCTCGGCGGAGGCGACCACCATGGCGTAGCCGCCGTCGGTGTCGAGGGCGCAGTCGAACAAGTGCAGCGGGCTGGCCACGATCCGCGAGTTCACCACGTCGTCGACGGTCAGCGGGCCGCGCGAGCCCATGATCGAGTCCGGCTTGAGGGTGGCGTGGTACCGGTGCCGCACGGCCACCTCGGCGAGATCCTCGCTGGTCACCCCGAACTCGTGCATGTACCGCTGGGCCCACATGGCATACCACGGGGTCATGTACGTGCCGTGCACGTCGGCAGCCCAGTCGTAGGTGCGCGGGGCGGCCTTGGGCACCGGCCGCCCGCCGGGGCCGATCTTCCAGCCGGCCTTGCCCCAGAACACGACCACCACGTTGGCCAGGCCCCCCGCGATGGCCAGGGCCGCCTTGGTGACGCCGTTCGGGTAGCCGAGCTCGCCGTAGGACATCGGCCGGCCGCCGAACTGGGCGGCCCAGTACATCTCCGGCCGGTGCGGTGCCTCAGGTCCGGCCGACATGGGCACTACGCCGTCGACGTCATCGGGCGTCAGGCCCGCATCGGCCAGGGCCCCCTTGATCGCCTCCAGCTCCAGCGAGGCGCTGGTCCGGTGATCCAGGCTCCGGCCCTGCTCGGTGGTGTAGGTGCCGACGATGGCCGCCTGCCGCTTGGGGAATGCCATGCCTTCTCCTCAACTGCCGCGACATACATTTCGAAACTTAGAGATATTCCAATCTATTTAACCGTAGACCCCGGCCGACTGGGCGTCAATGCGCGGAAACTGTCTCGACCCGGGTGCTAATATGCTTTTATGCGCACCACTGTTGACATGCCTCCCACTCTGATGCGGGCGGCCAAGGCCAGGGCCGCCGAGCACGGCGAGAGCCTGAAGGACCTGGTCAACCGGGCGGTAGCGCACGAGCTCGGCCTTCCATCGGCACCAAAGGCGAAGGCGGGGCGCGTGACACTCCCCTTGATCGGCCGCGGCGCCGCACCTGAGGTCCTCATCACGAACGAGGACATAGCCGGCGCCCTCGACGCGGACGACGTCGACCGGTACGGACCGCAATGATCCTCCTGGACGTCGGCGTCTGGCTCGCCGCGGTCTGGGGACGCCACGCGCACCATCCGGCGACGGCGGACTGGTTCGGCAGGCAGACCGGTGACCTGGTCTTCTGCCGGGTCACTCAGATGAGCCTGCTCCGGCTGCTGTCCAACCCCGTCATCATGGGCGACGACGCGGTTGACCGCAGCCAGGCCTGGCGGACCTTCGACCAGCTCTGGGCGGACGAGCGTGTCCTTTGGGCGGACGAGCCGGACGAACTGGACGCCGTATGGCGCGCGATCTCCGCACGCGACGACAAGAGTCACAAACTGTGGACCGACGACTACCTCGCTGCCTTCGCCCAGGCCAGCGACGCCACGCTGGCAACCCTGGACGCGGAGTTCCCCACCCGCTATCCGTCGGTACGCGTCGAATCCCTGCTTCCGTGACCGATCCCGAAGGGCACGCCAAGCGCGTATAACGCCGTATACGAGCGGCCTCGCGCAGCGAGATGGCCCGGTCCAGCACGTCAGTCACCGCCTCCTGGAGCACCTTGGCTTCCTCGGGCACGGTCAGCAGCCGCTCGGCGTGCTTAGGCGCGGACGGGTCGATCATTCGCCGTAGGGACGTCGCCCGCCCCAGTACGACTTGCCTGCCCATCGCTTTCGGCCGCGTTGCACCTCGTTAGAGATATCGGCGCTGTAGTCGTGGGCGGCCCTGGCCCGCTCGGGGAACGAGCGGATCCCTTCACGGGGGCCGGACCAGGGCCACGTTCATGGACCGGTCGAGAGCGGCGAGGACCTCGCCGGGGGCCGCACCGTGCACGTGCACCGGACGAATGATTCACATGCCTTGATCTGCGTCTTCTGGGGTACATGATGCCTCAGGGGGCGATGAGGCATGGGGGGATTGCCTCGGCTGGTCAAGCCGATGCTGGCGAGCCTGCGGCACGAACTGCCGAAGGACGATGACAGGTACGGGTGGGAGTTCAAGTGGGACGGGGTGCGCGCGATCGCCTACGTCACCGGAGGCCGGGCACGCCTGGTATCCCGCAGCGGCCGGGATATGACCGAAAGCTATCCCGAGCTGGCCGTACTGGCCGGGCGGGTCGACGCACCGGTGATCCTGGACGGGGAGATCGTCGCCTTGCGTGATGGCCGCCCGGACTTCGGTCTGCTGCAGACCCGAATGCATGTCCGGCAGCCGCCGGCCCGCCTGGTCCGCGAGGCCCCAGTCCAGCTGTGCGTATTCGACCTGCTGCACCGCGGCGGCGAGTCGCTGCTGGCGGTCCGGTACACCGGGCGGCGGGCCGGCCTGGAGGATCTCGCCCTCGACCAGGATCCGGTCCGGACCCCGCCGTGGTACCAGGGCGGCGCCGCCGACATCCTGACCGTGAGCGCCGCGAACGACCTGGAGGGCATCGTCGGCAAGCCGCTGGCCTCCCGCTACCATCCGGGCGCGCGGGGCGAGTGGATCAAGGTGAAGAACATCCGGCATCAGGAGGTGATCGTCTGCGGCTGGACGACCGGGGAGGGCCGCCGCGCGCACCTGATCGGGTCGCTGCTGGCGGGCGCCTACGACCGGCATCGGCTGCGGTACATCGGCCACGTCGGGACCGGTTTCACGCAGGCCATGCTGGCTGACCTTATCCGGCGGCTGGGGCCGCTGCAGCGGGAGACCAGCCCGTTCGAGGTCACGGTCCCGGCCCAGCACGCACGCGCGGTGCACTGGGTGGAGCCGCGGCTGGTGGGCGAGGTCGCCTTCACCGAGTGGACCGCCGGGATGATCATGCGCCACCCGAGCTGGCGCGGGCTTCGCGCCGACAAGAAGCCCGGCCAGGTCCGCCTCGAGGGCTGGCCGGGCCTGCCGGCGCCGGGCCGGCTGGAGCCAGGCCAACTAGAGCTGCCCCAGCCGGGTTCCGGCTTAGAACGGCGGCTCGTCGGAGTAGGCCTCCGCGCTGTCGGAAGCCCACGGATCGGTGTCGGCACCGCCGCCCGAGGTGCCCTGACTGGCGGAGGACCGGCCACCGGAGCCACCGGAGCCACCGGGAGATCCGGAGCCGCCGGGTCCCTGAGCGCCGTTGCGGGTCATCTTGTTCACCTTGGCCGAGGCGTTGCGCAGCGAGGGGCCCACATCGTCCACCTCAACCTCGTAGACGGTGCGCTTCTCGCCTTCCTTGGTCTCATACGACCGCTGCCGCAACCGCCCGGACACGATCACCCGCATCCCCCGGGTCAGCGACTCCGCCGCGTTCTCCGCCGCCTGCCGCCACACATTGCACGTCAGGAACAGCGAATCACCGTCCTTCCACTCACCCGTCGCGTTGTCGCGGAACCGCGGCGTCGACGCCACCCGGAACCGCGCCACCGGCTGACCCGCCGGGGTAAAGCGCAATTCCGGATCATCGACAAGATTCCCCGCGATCGTGATCTGGGTATCGCCTGCTGCCATGAGCAGACCTCCCTACTTTCTGTTGTTGTCTCGTCTGTCTTATCGTGGCAGCTACCACTGACATTTCTGCTGGCCCTTTCGAACGGGAGGCCGACGATAGTGCCGCAGGTAAGCGTCCAGCGCGTCTATGACGACCCGCAGCCCGGGCAGGGCGCGCGGGTGCTGGTCGACCGGATATGGCCCCGCGGGCTGCGCAAGGATGCGGCGCACCTGGATGAGTGGGCCCGCGACGTCGCACCGTCAGGTGAGCTGCGGACCTGGTACGGGCATGACCCGGCGAGGTTCGGGGAGTTCCGCCGCCGGTATATCGCCGAGCTGGCCCAGCCCGGGGCCAGCGCCGCGCTCGGCCGGCTGCGGGCGCGGGCGGCGGCCGGGCCGGTGACATTGCTGACCGCGACCAAAGACGTCAGCCACAGCCAGGCAGCGGTGCTGGCTGAGCTGATTGCTGCCGGTCTTCATGACGAGGAATCGGATCTGGGCGGCGACGCCGCCTGCTGGGCTCACCTGGTCTGTCCCGAGTGCGGGGCCGTGACCAGCGAGGGACACCGCCCCGGCTGCCGGCCAGGCGCGGCCGCGCCGGGGTGAGGCGCGGGCGTTGACCACGGCCCGTTCGGCATAGCAAGGATGGCCCGGCCGAACGCCGCGGGGCCGGGTCCGTACGGCGGACGCCGGGGCAGTTCCTAAGCTGCGGGTATGGGAGAGATCCGGGTAGGCACGGCGTCGTGGACTGACAAGACGCTGATCGAGTCGGGCTGGTATCCGCCCGAGGCCAGCACGCCGGAGAAGCGGCTGCGGTTCTACGCTCGCCAGTTCCCGCTGGTTGAGGTGGACTCGACCTACTACGCGCTGCCTGCCGAGCAGACCGCGAGCGCCTGGGCGGAGCGGACGCCGCCCGGGTTCAGCTTCAACATCAAGGCCTTCAGCCTGTTCACCACGCACCCCACTCCGGTCAAGGCGCTGCCGACCGACCTGCGCGAGGCGGCGGCGGGCGAGTCGGGCAAGAGCCGGGTGTACCTCAAGGACGTCGACCCGGCCGTAACCGAGGCGGCCTGGGAGCGGTTCCTGGCCGCGCTCGAGCCGCTGAACCGGACCGGGAAGCTGGGTGCGATCTTGCTGCAGTTCCCGCCGTGGTTCCCGATCTCCCGGGCGAACAAGGAGTACATCGTGGCCTGCGCGCAGCGCGCCGCGCCGCGCCGGGTGTGCGTGGAGTTCCGCAACCGGACCTGGATGACGCCGGATAACCAGGAAGAGACCCTCGGCTTCCTGGCCTCCCATCAGCTGCCCTACGTGTGCGTGGACATGCCGCAGGGCTACCCCAGTTCCATCCCGCCGGTGCTGGCCGCGACCAGCGACCTGGCCGTGGTCCGCATGCACGGCCACTCCGACAAGTGGGAAAGCAAGGACATCCACGAGCGGTTCCTCTACAAGTACAGCACTGGCGAGATGGAGGAATGGGCGGGCAAGATCCGCGGGCTGGCCGATAGCGCCGAGCTGACCCAGGTGCTGTTCAACAACTGCTACAGCAACTACGCCCAGGTCAACGCCCAGGAGCTGGCCGACAGGCTGGGCGAGTGACGGGTCGGTCGAGAGGGGATCGATACACCGGAAGCATCGCACGTCATTCCATCAGGCGGAAGGCAGGATCGTCCGCCTGGCCGGGCCGACTTACGCTCGCTGTATGTTCTACGCGCGCGCGGAAGTCGCCACCTCGGCACCGGACCGCTACGTCGAGCAGCTCGTCAGCCACCTCGGTCACCAGGCCTCATCGGAATGGCGATCCGATGGCACGGCCGTGATCGACGTGCACGACGGCCGGTGCACCCTGGCCGCCGGCTCGCGGGCGGAGCTGCGGGTGAAGTGGAGGGCCGATGGGCCAGCCGACCCGGCCTGATCCGGTCATCGACATACACGCGCACGCGATGCCCATGCCGCTCCTGTACTGGCTGGCCGACCTGGGGCTAGCCGACACCTCAGCTGCAGCCGACGGGAGAATCCGCCTCGACGGCCAGGTCAGCGGGGTCGGCGACCGGATACCGCTGCCGCTGGCGCGCGCCCAACATGACGTGGGCGTGCGGCTGGCGGAGATGGACGCCATCGGGGTCAGCCATCATGCCGTTTCCCTGCCGCCCTTCCTGTACTGCTCGACCGCCGAGGACGGCGAACTGGTCCAGACGGTAGTTGGCCGCGGCAACACCGAACTCGCGGCCTACGTGGCCGGGGGCGGCGGCAGGCTGGTCGGGCTGGGCTCGGTCCCGCTGGGCTGGCCTGGCGCTGTCACGGAAGCCCGCCGCTGCCTGGATGAGCTCGGCCTGGCGGGAATCGCGATCGGCAGCCGCGGGGCCGGGCGTGACCTGGACGCTCCGGTCAACGAGGCGTTGTGGGAGCTGCTCGCAGAGCGTCACGTCTTCACCTTTCTGCATCCCAGCGGGGTACCCGACGCCCACCGCCAACGGGACTTCTACCTGGCGCAGCTCGTGGGCTATCCGATGGAGACGGCACTGGCGGCGGCCCGGCTGGCGTTCGGCCGCGTGCTCGAGCGGTTCGGCCTGACCCTGTGCCTGGCGCACGGCGGCGGCTGCCTGCCGACGCTGCGGGGCCGCATGGACATGGGCTGGCGCAACAAGGACGTCGCGCACACTACGGCGGAGCCGCCCAGCGTCTACACCGGGCGCTTCTACTACGACACCGCCGTGTTCTCGCCGGTCCTGCTGCGGCGGATGGTGGAGGACGTCGGCCCGGGCCACGTCATGCTGGGCACTGACTATCCGTTCGAGCTGCGGGACGCCGAGCCGCTGTCCACCGTGGCGGCCGCGCAGCTGCCCGCCGCCGAGGCCCGCGCGGTCTTGTGGGACAACGCGGCCGGGCTGCTGGGCCTGGCGTGAGCCGGCCGTCGGTCACTGGGCGGAAGATGGCTAGGCGGCCAGGGCGGGCTGGATGCCACACTGCTGGCGGACTTGTGCTGGCACCGCGGCAGGGAGAGGCCCATGACGGATATCACCATCGCCTACTGCTCGTCACACGCGCCGATGATGGCCGCGGCCCGCGAGTCCGCGGACGAGCAGCAGCGGAACCGGTTCTTCGGCGCGCTTGAGGTTATTCGCGATGACGCCCGCCGCTCCGGCGTGCAGGCCTGCGTGGTGCTGTCCAACGAGCACTTCACCAATTTCTTTCTGGAGAACTTCCCGCAGATCTGCGTCGGGCTCGGCGAGCGTAACTGGGGTCCGACCGAGGCGTGGCTGCCGATCAGCAAGGCCTGGATTCCCGGGCATCCCGGGCTGGCCGGGCACATCACCCGCAGCCTGCTGAACAGCGGGTTCGACCCGGCTTTTTCTCACCAGCTTGAGCTTGATCACGGCGTGATGACTGTGTACCACGAGCTGGATCCTGACCTGCAGCTACCGCTGGTGCCGATCGTGCAGAACTGCGCGGTGCACCCGATGATGCCGCTGCGGCGCTGCTACGACTTCGGCGCGGCGCTGGGCGAGGCCGTCCGGTCCTACGCCGGGCTGGAACGGGTCGCGCTGGTCGGGGCGGGCGGCTTGTCGCACTTTATCGGCGTACCGCGCGTAGGCGACATCGACGAGGAGTTCGACCGGTGGTTCCTTCACGCGCTGGAGCGGGGAGATGTGGAGCGCGTGATGGACATGTCCGATGAGGAGCTCGAGCTGGCCGGGAACGGAGCTTACGAGATCCGGAGCTGGCTCGCGATCGCCGGGGCCGTCGCGCCTGACCGCGGCCGGACCCTGGCCTACGAGCCGATCTACCCGTGGATCACCGGCATGGGCGTCTCCCGTTTCGAGCCGGCTGGTTAGGGGGCGCCGGTGGGTCTCCTGCTCAGCAGAAGGAGTGCGGTCGCGGTCCGGCGGAAGTGGCAGACTGCACACCACAAGACCGGGCGGACGGGCCGGAAGGTGAGGTGTGGTGAGCCTGTATCAGCTGCACAGGTGCGTCTTCGATTACCTGCGGGCCGGTGAGGTCAGCAGCGGTGAGGCACCGGATTTCGACCTCAGCCGCTACGACCTGACCGACGAGGAACGCAAGGTCTTCGAGGCAAAGGACATCGCGGCTCTCTACCAGATGGGCTTGCACCCGGTGCTGCTCAACGGCTACTGCCGGGCGCTCGGGTACGAGCGGGATGACTATCGCGCGACACTCGCCGCTCAGACGGTACCGCAGACCAGGACCGGGCCATGGCATGAACAGCGGCCCTGACTGACAGACACGTGCGCACACCCGGATGGAGCGGAGTATGACAACTGGCGAGAAGCCGGAGATCGGCGCGACCGCGGACGCCGATGGCATCAAGACCAATTACCTCGAGGCAGGCAGGGGTGATCCGGTCATCCTGATTCACGGATCAGGACCCGGCGTCACCGCCTACGCCAACTGGCGCCTGGTGATGCCCGCGCTGGCGGAGAACTTTCGGGTGCTGGCGCCTGACATGGTGGGCTTCGGCTACACCGAGCGGCCGCAGGGCATCACCTACGGCGTCCAGACCTGGGCGGACCAGGTCGTCGGCCTGATGGACACGCTCGAGGTAGACCGCGCCCACTTGGTTGGCAACAGCTTCGGCGGCGCGATCGCGCTGCGCATCGCCGCCCAGCACCCGCACCGGGTCGGCAAGATGGTGCTGATGGGCAGCATGGGCGTCGAGTTTCCCATCACCGAGGGCCTGGAGCGGGTCTGGGGCTACGAGCCGTCCTTCGAGAACATGCGCAAGGTCCTCGACGTCTTCGCCTACTCCAGGGACCTGGTGAACGACGAGCTGGCCGAGGTGCGGTACCGGGGCAGCATCCAGCCCGGCTTCCAGGAGTCCTTCGCCGCCATGTTCCCGGCGCCGCGGCAGCGCTGGGTGGAGGCCATGTGCACCCCTGAGGACCAGATCCGCGCCCTCCCGCACCAGGTTCTGATCGTGCACGGCCGGGAAGACCAGGTCATCCCGGTGCAGACATCGCTGCGGCTGGCTGAGCTGATCGACAACGCCGACCTCAGCGTGTACTCGCACTGCGGGCACTGGTCGATGATCGAGCGCACCCGTGACTTCAACCGGCAGGTGGGTGAATTCTTCAGCAGCTGAACGGGCCGGGCGGTCAGCTGTCGGGCCAGCGCCAGCCGGCCAGCGGCAGGCCGCCGACCTGATGCGTGATCCTGGCTGCGATGCGGCGCACGACCGGTATCCGCTGGACCGGGCGCAGGCGCAGGGGCGGTCCGCTGACCGAGACGGCCGCGACCGGACGGCCGCCGGAGCCGAAGATCGGCGCGGCCACGCAGGCGTTGCCCACCACGGATTCCTGGTTTTCGATCGCCGCCCCGTCCCGCCGCGCGGCCGCCAGCTCCCGCCGCAGCCGTTCGGGGTCCACGATCGTGTACGGCGTCAGCGGCTTGAGGCCCGAGACGGGCAGGCGCAGGAATGGGTCCTCGGACCCGAAGGCCAGCAGCACCTTGCCCAGCGCGCTGGCATGCGCCGGCCATCGCCCGCCGACCCGGGTGGGCAGCGGGAAGGTCAGGTACCCGACGATCTTCGCGAAGTAGAGCACCTCGCCGCCTTCGAGCACGCCGAGGTGAACGGTCTCGTGTGTCTGCTCGTAGAGATCTTGCAGGAACGGCAGGGCGGCGTCCCGGATGTCGCGCCGCTCACCTACCAGCTCACCCAGCTCGAACAGGCGCAGGCCCAGGCCGAAGCCGGCGTCGGTGCGCACGAGCAGCCGCTGCTCGACCAGGGCCCTGGCGAGCCGGTGCACGGTCGGCTTGGGGATCATGGTCCGTGACACGAGCTCGGCCAGCGTCAGCTCGGCCTCGTCGGCGGTAAAGCAGTCCAGCAGGACGAAGACACGCTCGAGCACGGATTTGGGCGCAACCTGCGGCGTATCCCCTGTCCTGCCTGCGACCATGCGCCCACTGTCCTTAGGGGATTTCTGCCGCTCATGTTCTCATGCCCGGTTCGTCTCACACTAGACCGGTCAGGCCTGGCGTCGCTACACGGCGGACAGCATCCTGCGCACCGCATGCCGGCTTGCGCCAGCTGGCCTGTTAACTCCACCGCAGCCCGGTAGTGGGCCGTTTTGATTAACTGCCGAGCCCGGTCCACTGAGCGGAACGTTGCGCTTGTCACCGGTTTGCAGAGAACAGAGAATAACGGCACAGGACGTTCCACCAGCGGCCATGTCCCGGCGCCCCGCGGGCTCGACCAACTGAGACAAGGCCCGTTATGCCTCGAGGAGGAGGTCCCGTGGCAGGCAACTCGGCAGAACCAGGCCGGTCAGTAACCAGCAAGGTGGTGGCGATACTCCTGACGTTTCACGACGGCAACGAGCATTCGCTGACCGAGATAGCCCGCCTGACCTGCCTGCCCGTCTCCACGGCGCACCGGCTGGTGACCGAACTGGCCGGGTGGGGCCTGCTCGAGCGCACGGATGAGTCGGCCTTCCGGATCGGCCTGCCGATCAAGGCCATCGGGGGCCGGAGGACCTACACCCCGGCCATTATCGAGTCGGCCCGGCGCGTCTTGGAAGACCTGGTCACCGCGGCCCGGACCGGCGCGCGGCTCGGCGTCCTGGCTGACCTGGAGGTCGCCTTTATCGAGAAGCGGTGCGATCACAGCCCGGTGACGACGTTCGCGCAGGCTCCCAGGCTGCCGGCGCACGCCACCGCGCTGGGCAAAGCCCTGCTGGCGTTCTCCTCGGCGGACGTCGTCGATCGGGTCATCGCCAAGGGCCTGAAGGACTACACCCCGAACACGCTGACCGATCCGGAGCGGCTGCGTCACGCCCTGACCAGCATCAGGCTGACCCGCGTGGCGGTGTCGCGCTGGGAACTGGAACCCGGGGTCTGCGAAGTGGCAGTTCCGGTGTTCGGACCGGGCGGCATGGCCTTGGCCGCGCTCGGGCTCAGCGTCCGCAACCTCGCGACCGACCTGCAGGGGGCGAGCTCAGTCCTGACGGTGGCCGCTCGCGCCCTGTCACGGGAGCTCGCTTCCGGCAACCACGCCGGCTGTTTCGTGCTGTTCGACGAGCCGGCCACGCCGAGCAGGCCCATGCCCGAGGAATCCGGCCGGCGGCCCGCTCCCGCGCTGAACGGCAGCGCCCGCAGCTAGCGACCGGTCCGGCCCAGCCTCAGGAGAGCTCGGCGTCCCAGGCACGGTCCTGGATGGCGTCCCTGATGTAGCGGAGGAACAGGGACGCGGTGGATCCGTCGAAGGCGCGGTGATCGTAGGAGAAGCCGAGGATGCTCATGTGGTGGATGGCGATGGCATCGCCTACGGCTACCGGGCGCCGGGTTATGCCCTCGGTGGACAAGATGGCCACGTTCGGCTGGTTGATCACTGGCGCGGAGGCGTAGCTGGCAAACGGGCCGGGGTTGGTGATCGTGAACGTCGAGCCGCTCATGTCCCCGGGAGCCAGCGTGCGGGACCGCGCGGCGGCGGCGAGCGCGGCGATGTTGCGGGCCAGCCCGCGGATGTTGAGCGAGTCCGCGTTCTTCACCACCGGGGCCATCAGGCCCTGCCGGTTGAGGTCGACCGAGATGCCGAGGTTCACGTAACGGTGCAAGGTCATCGTCTGGGCCTGGATGTCGACCGAGGCGTTCACCGCGGGATACTCGCGCAGCGCGTCACAAACGGCGCGGGCCACGAAGGGCAGGTAGGTCAGGGACACGCCCTCGTCCTTCTTGAACTGCTCCTTGTGCTGCTGCCTTACCTGCTCGACCCGCTCGAAGTCCACTTCGACCGAGGTCCAGACGTGAGCCGAGGTCTTCAGCGACTTGACCATCAGGTCGGCAGTGATCAGCCGCATCCGGGACAGCTTGACGATCTCGTCGCCAGGGCCAACGCTCGCGGGCTGGTTCGGGGCGGCCGCCGCGGCGGGCGCGGGCGCGGCCGCTGGTGCCGCAGCCGGGGCCGCAGTTGAGGCCGCAGCCGGGGCCGGGACCGCAGCTGGGTCCGGGGCCGGAGCGGCGGCAGGCTGGGCCGCGATGGCTTGCTGGACGTCCTCGCGGCGGATGCGGCCGCCCGCCCCGGACCCGGACACCGCGGTCAGGTCGATGCCGTGCTCGGCGGCCAGCCGCCGTACCACAGGGGACAGCGGGACGCCGGGCTGGCCGTTCCCGGACGGCAGGGCGGAGACCGCAGCGGGGCCGGTGGCGGGCTCGTTCGTCTCGGATATGCCGGCCGCGGGTGCCGCGGCGGCAGGCGTGGCCGCCGCCGCGGGCACCGGCGTGTCCGCCGTCCCGGCGGGCGCGGGCGTGGCAGCCGACGCCGACGCGCCCGGCTCGCCGATCCGGGCCACCGGGGTCCCGATGGCCACCGTGTCTCCGGCGTCGACCAGGATCTCGAGCAGGACGCCGTCGTACGGGCTCGGGACCTCGGAATCCACCTTGTCGGTCGACACCTCGAACAGCGGGTCGTCGAAGGCGACTGTGTCGCCGGGCTGCTTGAGCCACTGCGACACAAGGCCCTCGGTCACGGTCTCGCCCAGCTTCGGCATCGTGACCTCGTACACGTCACCGCTCATAGCATTTCTCCTCGGGCTCAGCCGTGCAGTGTCACCCGTGCAGGGACCGGCCGGTGAAAGTGATCATGGTCTCGCCGATGGCCTCGGACAGGCTCGGGTGCGGGTGGATGAAGGCCCCGACCTCGGCGGGCAGCGCCTCCCAGTTGACCGCCAGGTAGGTCTCGGCGAGGAGCTCGCTGGCCCACGGCCCGACCAGGTGGACGCCCAGGATCGGGCCGCCTTTCTCGGCCACCACCTTGACCATGCCGTCGGTGTCGCCGATGATCATGGCCCGGCCGTTGCCCGCGAACATGTGCTTGTGCACCTCGACGTTCCGGCCCGCGGCCCGGGCCTCGGCCTCGGTCAGCCCGCTCCAGGCCACCTCGGGATGGGTGTAGACGACCCACGGCACCCGGTCGTAATCCACCGGGACCACGCGCTCGCCGAGGATGGCGTGGATGGCCACGATAGCCTCGGCGTAGGCCACGTGGGCCAGCCCGGGCGTGTCCACGCAGTCGCCGATGGCGTAGACGTTCTCCCGCGTGGTGGCCATGGTGGCCGGGTTCACGTCGATGAAGCCGCGGTCGGAGACGGCGACCCCGGCGGCGGCCAGCCCCGCGTCCTCGGTCACCGGCCGGCGGCCGATCGCCACCAGGACCTGGTCAACCTCGATCTTCTCCCCGCCGGACTTGGTCTCGAACGACACCAGCAGCCCGCCGTCGGTCCGTTCGAGCGGAGCCACCCGGGCCGCGCCGTGCAAGGTGGTGCCCCGCCGGGCGAGCGCCTTGGCCAGGACGTTGGCCACGTCGCGGTCGGGCCCGACGGGGAGCACGCTGTCCGGGAGCGCTTCCAACAGCGTTGTCTGGACACCGAGATCGGTGAACACCGAGGCGAACTCCGAGCCGATGACGCCGCCGCCGATCACGGCGATCCGCTCCGGCAGGGATTTTTCGGTGCTGTTGGTTGCGTGGTCGGAGCTGATCACGCGGTCTCCGTCGATCTCCAGCCCGGGCAGCGAGCGCGGCGCCGATCCGGTGCAGATGATCACCGCCCGGGCGCTGACGGTCTGGCCTGCGACCTCGACCGCGCCGTCCGCGGTGAGCCTGCCGTGGCCGTCGATGACAGTGACCTTGCGCCTGCGCAGCAGGCCGGACAGGCCCCCGTGGAGCTGGCTGACCACCCGGTCCTTCCGCGCGTTCATCACCGGCCAGTCGGGCGCGGCGGCGGCTCCCTCCGGCAGCCGGACGCCGAAATCGCCGGCGTGGCCGACGGTACGGAACACCTCGGCCGCCTGGAGCAGCGCCTTGGCCGGGATGCAGCCGCGGTGCAGGCAGGTGCCGCCGACCTTGTCCTCCTCTATCAGGGCGATGTCGAGCCCGGCCGACGCTCCGTACAGGGCGGCCGCGTAGCCGCCCGGGCCGCCGCCCAGCACGATCACGTCATGGTCGCTCATTCGGTCGCCACCTTCCGCACCACCTCGGCGATCCGCGCCGCCTGCGGCACTACCGCGTCCTCCAGGGTCGGGCTGGTGGGAGTGGGGGTGTTCAGGGCCCCGATCCGGGCCACCGGCCGGTCCAGCCACCAGAAGCACTCCTCGGCGATGAGCGCGGCGATCTCCGCGCCGTAACCCATCCGCCGGGCCGCCTCGTGCACCACCACGGCCCGCGAGGTCTTCTTGACCGAGGCCACGATGGTCTCGACGTCCAGCGGCACCAGCGTCCTGATGTCGACGACCTCGACCGAGATGCCCTCGCTGGCCAGCTCGGCCGCGACTTCCAGGCTCTCTGTGACGTACGCCGAGTAGGTGATGATGCTGACCTGGCTGCCCTCGCGCACCACCTTGGCCTGGCCGAGCGGGATCGGTTCCAGCGACATCGGCTCGGGGGCGCGCAGCCGGCGGTAGAGGTACTTGTTCTCCAGGAAGATGACGGGGTTGTTGTCGCGGATGGAGCTGATCAGCAGGCCCGCCGCGTCCTCGGGCGTGCCGGGCATCACGATCTTCAGGCCGGGGACGTGGGCGAAGTAGGACTCGACGCTCTGGGAGTGAGTGGGGCCGGCCCGCAGCCGGGCCCCGAACGGCGCCCGGAACGTGACCGGCATCGGATTTCCCGTCCGGTAATGGTGCCGGGCGCACACGTTGATGATCTGGTCGAACGCCGCCGAGATGAAGTCGGCGAACTGGAACTCCACCACCGGCCGCAGCCCGACAAGAGCCGCGCCGGCGGCCAGGCCGGTGAAGCCCGACTCGGCCATCGGGGCGTCCACCACCCGGCGCGGGCCGAACTTGTCCAGAAAACCCTTGGTCACCTTGAACGCGCCACCGAACTGGCCGACATCCTCGCCGATGATGAAGACGTCCGGATCCGCCTCCATCTCGCTCATCAGCGCCGCCGCGATGGCGTCGAGATAGGTATAGGTCGCCTGCTCAGTCTGCATAGAGGGCCTGCTCTACGGTCGTCGGATCGGGTAGCGGGTCGGCGAGCGCCTTCTTGCGGGCCGCGATGGCCCTCTGCCGCGCGGCCTCGCGGATCTTGCCCGCCGCCTCCTCATCCAGCACGCCGTGCTCAAGCAGGCGGGCCTCGAACAGCGCGACCGGATCACGCTGCTGCCATTCCTCCAGCATCTCGCGCGGCACGTAGTCAGCCGGATCATGCTCGGCGTGCCCGTGCATCCGCATGGTCACGCACTCAATCAGCGAGGGGCCGTCCCCGGCCCGGGCCCTGGCCACGGCCTCGGCCGTGGCATCGTGCACGGCGAGCACGTCGGTGCCGTCGGCGGTGACCCCGGGTATCCCGTAGCCTGCCGCCTTGACGCTGAAGTCCGGTGTGGCCGACTGCAGCCGCAGCGGCGTGGAGTAGGCGTACTGGTTGTTCTCCACGATGAAGATGCAGGGCAGCTTCATCACCGCGGCGATGTTAACCGCCTCGTGGAAGTCGCCCTCCGAGGTCGACCCGTCGCCGCAGTAGGCCAGGGCCACCCGGTCTTCCGACCGGTAGACGAAGGCGAAAGCCGCCCCGGTGGCCACCGGGTAGTTGTCCGGGATGTGGCTGGGCGGGTTGTAGACGTTCAGGTCGAGCCGGCCGTAGTGCAGCGTGCCGTCCCGCCCGCCGGTGGGCGAGGTGGCCTTGCCCATGAAGCTGGCCATGATCTGGGCCGGGTCCATCCCGCGCCACAAGTGAGCCCCGAGGTCACGGTGCAGCGGCGCGAGGAAGTCGTCCTGCCGCAGCGCCGACGCGGTGCCGACGGCGATGGCCTCGTGCCAGTGCCCGGTATACAGGGAGCCCAGCAGGTCACCCGACCGGTACATGCTTACCATCCGGTCCTCGGTGGCCCGCATCATGACCATCGTCTCGAAGATCCGCAGCAGCAGTTCCTGGTCGCGGCTGGTGATCGGCTCGCTCTTGCTCACCGTTTTCCGCCTGGCGCGAGTGGTTGCCATGAGCGACGCTCCTGTTCTGATCCCGTCCTGGTATAACACCCGGCCAGGCCTCCCGGAGGACGGTGTTCCGCCTAGCGGGACCGGGTGCCCGAGGGCGCGCACCCGCTCAGCAGAAGGCGGTTTGCCCCAGCCCGGCGCGCTCGGCCAGGTTCGGGTACATGACGCCAGCAGAGGTCGCCGAAGGGGTGTTCCTCCTCGCGCTTCCGCTCGGCATTCACCGGATCCCGAGCGTCAA
This sequence comes from uncultured Actinomycetes bacterium, assembly GCA_963767565.1. Lineage (GTDB taxonomy): Bacteria > Actinomycetota > Actinomycetes > Streptosporangiales > Streptosporangiaceae > Palsa-504. The sequence goes on from CAVYEG010000006.1 coordinate 1,086,554, forward strand.
CGCCTACCTGTTCACCGACCCGGCGGGCGACACGCTCATCGACTGCGGCATCTACGCCGACGCCCGGCTCCGGGCGGGCGAGATAGCCGACGGCACCGGCGCGCTGGGCGAGGCACTGGCCCAGGCCGGTCGGACGTTCGACAATCTCGGCCGGCTCATCATTACGCACGCGCATATCGATCACTACGGCATCGCCGGCGAGGTGGTCAGGCGCAGCGGCGCGGACCTGTGGATGCACGCCCAGACCGACCTGGACCGGGCCAAGTACGCTCACCCGGACACGGCGGTCGATCGCCGCACCCTCATGCTCGCCGACCACGGGCTGTTCGGGGACACGCTGACCGCGGCGTCGACCGGGCTGCGCGACTGGATGCCGGTCATGCCGTCCATCGGGAAGCCGACCATGCGGGTACACGGCGGCGAGAAGTTCGAGGCGGTCGGCCGCTCCTGGGAGATCCTGCACACTCCGGGCCACTCCCCCGGGCACATCTGCATCTGGTCGGCCAGCGACCGCCTGCTGTGCTCGGGCGATCACCTGCTGAAGTCGATCTCGCCACCAGTTACCTTCGAGCGCGGATTCGAACGTGATCCTATGGGCTCCTACCTCCAGTCGCTGAGGCTGGTCGAGGCGCTCGAGCCGGCGATCGTGCTGCCCGGGCACGGCGACACCTTCACCGACGGCGCGGCGCGCGCCGCGGCCATCGCCAAAGGCAAGCGCCGCCGTCTGGGCCGGGTGCTGGCCGCCATCACCTCCGGCGACCGCACGGTGACCGACCTGGCCGGCGAGCTGTACCCGAAGCCGCTGCGGGGCCCGCAGCTGCACTTCATCATGGCCGAGATCCTCGCCTATCTCGCCTACCTGGAGGTCCGGGGGCAGGCGGAGCGGACGCGCGCGTCCGAAGGGGTCGTCATCTGGCGCGCGGCCCGGAAGTAGCCCCGTCCTACTCAGCAGAAAGCCAGCAGCGTCGTCGTGGGCGCCGGTGCGAGGATCCAGAGGCACTGGAGCCGGACGACGCGCTCGGCATCGATTTCTTGCCCTGGAGACGACTTGGCTGAAATATCCGCAACCAGAAGCGCTCCCCGCCATGGCGTGCACACGCGCCACCTCACCCTGGCGACCGTCATCGCCACGTGCATCGCCGTGTGCGTCGGCCAGATCGGGCTCGCGATTCCAGCCGTGCTCAACGGACTTTTCCAGCAGGACCTGGGCACCTCGTCCGCCCAGCTGACCTGGATCTCCGACGCGTTCCTGGTCCCGGTCAGCCTGCTGGAGCTGACGTTCGGGGTGATGGGTGACCTGTTCGGCCGCAAGCGGCTGCTCATCGGCGGCAGCGCCCTGATGGTGGTGGGCGAGTTCCTCAGCGTTCTGACCCCGGGCGCGAGCGCCTCGACCACCACCCGGGTGGTGGTCCTGTGGATCGGTCAGATAGTCGCGGGCATCGGGGCGGCCGTGCTGTTCCCGACCACGCTGGCGATGGTGGCAGCCGGCACGCACACCGTTCAGGCCCGCGCCCGCGGCATCGCGATATGGGCGGCGGCGCTATCGTCGGGCGGCTTCATCTCCCCGGTGCTGGGCGGGATGGTCACCAAGATCAGCTGGGGCTCGGACCCGTACGCGTCGTGGCGCTGGGCCTTCGTGTCGGTGGGCATCCTGGCGCTGATCAGCACCGCGGTGGCATTCACCGCGCAGAACTCCTCCGCGCCGGAAGGACGCTCGCTGGACTGGCCGGGGCAGATCACGATCGCCATCGCGGTATTCGCCCTGCTGTACGCGGTGATCAGCGCGTCCACGGCCGGATGGACGAACGGGCTGGTGATCGCGTGCTTCTTCATCGCGGCGGTCTTCCTGGCCGCGTTCGTCGCCGTCGAGCGCCGCTCGCCCGCCCCCCTTCTCCGCATGGACCTGTTCCGCAACCGGGCCTTCTCGGTGAACTCGCTGATCACGGTCATCGGCATGTTCGCGTTCCTCGGCACGGCGTACTCGACCAGCATCCGGCTATCGGCCATCCAGGGCTTCACGCCGCTCAAGACCTCGATCGCCTTCGTGCTGCTGCAGGGGTTTGCCCTGGTGCTGATGCCGCTGACGGCGCGGGCCATCCGCGACTTCAACCCGCGCTGGGCGCTCGGCGGCGGGTTCCTGCTCATCGGCGCGGGCGACATGTGGCTGGCCAGCCAGTCAGCCAGCAGCTTGGCACTTGCGCCGAGCCTTGCTCCGCTGGCCATCATCGGCATCGGCTTCGCCTTCGCCCTGTCGTCGGTCACCGCCGTCGCCGTCGACACGGTGCCGAACCACTTCGCCGGTATGGCCTCCGGTACCACCAGCCAGCTGCGGGACTTCGGGTTCACGCTCGGGCCCGCCGTGATCGGTGCGATCGCGCTGAGCATGGCGGCCAGCGAGATCAACACCAAGCTGGCCTCGAGCCCAGGACTGCGCGGCGCCATCGCCGCGTTCAAGCAGGCGCCGGCGCACGTGCCACCCGCCCAGCGCGCCTCGGTCGAGGGGGCGGTGCACGCGGTCGAGTCCGGGCCGCTGGGGGCGAACGGCGTCCCGGCCACGGTGCCCGGGCCCAACGGCAAGCCGGTGCCCTTCAACCCGCTCAAGGACGTCGCGTTCCACGCCCTGGACCACGCCTATTCCGTCGGCTATGTCATCTGCGGAGTGGCTGCGCTGGTGGCAGCCCTGCTCGCCGCGTTCGTCCTGCACGGTGGCGCCCACCAGCGGCTGGTCACCGAGGAGTCCCTTGAAGAAGACCCAGACTGAGCGGCGATGACGACAAACTCGCAGCGCCGGAGCGCTGGTGCGCTGCCGGGGACCCTCCGCGCGGAAGTCGCCGGATCCGTCGCCGTGCTCACGCTGGCCCGGCCAGACAAGCGCAACGCCCTGTCCGACGACACCATCCTCGGCATCGAGCAGTTCTTCCTCGGCCTCGGTGAGCACGTGCACGCGGTCGTCCTCGATGCCGACGGCGATCATTTCTGCGCCGGGCTGGATCTGGCCGAGATGGCGGAGCGGGACACGCTGGCGGGGATCGCGCATTCGCGGATGTGGCACCGTGTCTTCGACCTGGTGGAGAACTGCGGCAAGCCGGTCATCGCGGTCCTGAAGGGCGCGGTCATCGGCGGCGGCCTGGAGCTTGCCGCCTCGGCGCACCTCCGGGTCGCGGACGCGTCGGCGTTCTACGCGCTGCCGGAGGGGCAGCGCGGGCTGTTCGTCGGCGGCGGCGGCTCGGTCCGCATTCCCCGGCTGGTCGGCGTGCCGGCCATGACCGACATGATGCTGACCGGCCGCAGGTACAACGCGGAGGAGGGTTTCGCTCTGGGGTTCTCGCAGTATGTCGTCCCGGCCGGAGCCGCGCGCCAGACCGCGCTGGACCTGGCCGGGAAGGTGGCGGCGAACGCTCCGCAGACCAACCTGGCCGTGCTGCAGGTGCTGCCGAGAATCGCGCAGTGCAATCCGGCCGAGGGCTTCATCATGGAGTCGCTGATGGCGGCGATCGCGCAGGGCACCGAGGACGCCAAGTCCCGGATGCGGGAGTTCCTGGCGGGCCGGGCCTGGCAAGGTGAGGGAGGAATGACCACCCGCGCCGCTGGGGTCAAGCAGGGCGATCTGGTATGGAGCCCACCTGCTGACGCGCTGACCCGGTCACGGGCGGGACGGTTCATGACCTGGCTGGGTGAACATCGCGGTATCGGGCTGGCCAGCCATGATGAGTTGTGGCGCTGGTCGGTCAGCGACCTGGACGGCTTCTGGTCCGCGGTGTGGGAGTTCTTCGCCGTGACCAGCCACGCCCCGTATGGGTGCGTGCTGCCGGAAAGGACCATGCCCGGCGCGCAATGGTTCCCCGGAGCGCGGATCAACTACGCCGAGCACGCGCTGCGCGCCGAGGACCCCGGCCGGGTCATGGTGCTGGGCCGGTCGCAGACCCGGCCGGACCTCGACCTGACCGCTGCCGGGCTCCGCGACCAGGTGGCCCGCGCCCGGGTCGTGCTGGCCGGCCTGGGCGTCGGTAAGGGCGACCGGGTCGCCGGATACCTGCCCAACGTCCCGGAGACCCTGGTGGCGTTCTTGGCCACGGCCAGCCTCGGCGCCATCTGGGCCAGCTGCGCGAGCGAGCTCGGGCCGCGCAGCGTAATCGACCGGCTCGGCCAGGTTGAGCCGGCCGTGCTGCTGGTGGCCGGCGGCTACCGGTATGGCGGCAAGGACATCGACCGGCGCGAGCAGGTCGGCCAGATCCGGGCCGGGCTGCCGCGGGTGCGCCACGTGCTCGACATCGAGTACGGGCCCTGGCAGGCCGGCGACGCGCAATCCTGGCCGGACCTGCTCGCCGATGCCGGCGGGGCGCCGCTGGAGTGCGAGCCGGTGCCGTTCGGCCACCCGCTGCTCGTGCTGTTCTCCTCGGGGACGACCGGCCTGCCCAAGGCGATCGTGCACGGCCACGGCGGGATCCTGCTGGAGCACCTGAAGAACCATGCGTTCTCCTGGGATATGGGACCGGGGGACCGGATGCTGTGGTTCTCCACCACGTCGTGGATGATGTGGAACGCGCTGGTCTCGTCGCTGCTGGTGGATTCTTCGCTGGTGATGATCGACGGCAACCCGATGTACCCGGACCTGGGCTGGCAGTGGCGGCTGGCGGCCGAGACGCAGGCGACGGTCATGGGCGCCAGCCCCGGGTTCATCATGGCCTGCCGCAAGGAAGGCCTGGACCTGCGCGCAGGCCACGACCTAGCCGTCCGCATCATCGGGTCGGCCGGCGCGCCGCTGCCCCCGGAAGGCTACGCCTGGATCAGCGACCAGCTCGGGCCCGAGGTCCAGCTCAACGTCGGCAGCGGCGGGACCGACATCTGCTCCGGCCTGGTGCAGAACAACCCGCTGCTGCCCGTCTGGGCGGGGGAGATCTCCGGCCGGTGCCTCGGCGCGGACGTGCACGCGTTCGACGAGGCCGGGCGTGAGGTCACCGACGAGCTCGGCGAGCTGGTCATCACGTCGCCGATGCCGTCGATGCCGGTCGGATTCTGGGGCGATGAGGGCGGCGCCCGGCTGCGGGCGACGTATTTCGACCGCTGGCCCGGGGTGTGGCGGCACGGCGACTGGATCGTGTTCCACGAAAACGGGAGCTGCCACGTGGCCGGCCGGTCCGACGCGACGCTGAACCGCGGCGGCGTCCGGCTCGGCACGGCCGAGTTCTACAACGTGGTGGAGGAACTCGCCGGGATCGCCGACAGCCTGGTGGTGCACCTGGAAGACCCGCTCGGCGGCAACGGCGAGCTGCTGCTTTTCGTCGCGCTGGAGCCGGGCGCTCGGCTGGACGAGCAGCTGCGCAGGTCTGTCGCGGCCGCGCTGCGCACCTCCCTGTCGCCGCGGCATGTCCCGGATGAGATCATCGCCGTGCCGGTGATCCCGCGCAACCTGACCGGCAAGAAGCTGGAGGTGCCGGTCAAGCGGCTCCTGCAGGGCGCCGGCGTGGAGGAGGTGGCCAGCCGGGACGTGCTCGCGGAACCGACCTCGCTGGACCCGTTCACCGAAATGGCCCAGGCCCGCGCGGCGGAAAGCCAGCCGTCGTGATCAAGGCCGCGGACATCGGCACGGTCACCGTCGTCGGCACCGGCGCGATCGGGGCCAGCTGGGCGGCGCTGGCGCTGAGCCGCGGGCTGCGGGTCGTCGCCACCGACCCGGCGGCCGGCGCCGAGCAACGGCTCCGGGAGACGGTGGCAGCCTCCCTGGCCGAGCTCGGCCAGACCGATGCGCCGGAGCGGCTCGCGTTCATCGCCGATCTGGGCGAGGCCGCCGCAGCAGCCGACCTGGTGCTGGAGAACGGCCCGGAGCGGCTGGAGACCAAACGGGAGATCTTCGCCAAGCTCGACGCCGCCGCCCGCCCGGACGTGCTGCTGGCCAGCAGCTCGTCCGGGCTGGGTCCGAGCTCGTTCGCCGGCGCCTGCGCCCGCCATCCCGAGCGGGTGCTGGTCGCCCACCCGTTCAACCCGCCGCACCTGGTCCCGCTGGTGGAGGTGGTCGGCGGCCGCCAGACCTCGGAGCAGGCGCTGACCTCGGCCCTGGAGGTGCTCCGGCACCTTGGCAAACGGCCGATCCGGCTCCGCCGGGAACTGCCCGGGCACGTGGCAAACCGGCTGCAGGCGGCGCTGTGGCGCGAAGCGTATTACCTGGTCGGCGAGGGAGTGGTGTCGGTGGCCGACGTGGACGTCGCGATCTCCTCCGGCCCGGGACTGCGCTGGGCGCTGCTCGGCCCGTTCGCCACCCAGCACCTGTCCGGCGGCGGCGGAGGACTAGACCACGTGCTCGCCCACCTCGGGCCGCCGATGGTCGACTGGTGGCACGACCTCGGGTCACCCGAGCTGACCCCCGAACTGATCGCCACCCTCGTCGCTGGCGTGCGGGAGGAGTTCGCCGGGCGTGACGAGACCGACGTGCTGGCCCGCCGTGACCGCGCCCTGCGGGAGCTGATGGCCATCAAGGCGCGGCTCGGCCTCGGCTGACACGGAGCCTCGACTGACACGGAGCGGGGAAGACACGACCATGAACGATCAGGGACTCGGCTCGTGGCCGGCCAGGCGCGCCCGGATGACCCCCGGCAAGACGGCCCTGGTCCAAGCCGGCGTGACCAGGACCTACGCGGAGCTGGCCGAGAACACGACCCGGCTGGCACACGGCCTGGCAGACCGCGGCATCGGCCGCGGTGACCGGGTGGCCTTTCTCGGGCTGAACTCGATCGAGCTGGTGGAGACGATGTTCGCCACCGCGAAGCTGGGCGCCGTGTTCCTGCCGCTCAACACGCGGCTGGCGCCGCCGGAGACGGCGTACATCCTGACCGACAGCGGCGCGAAATTGCTGATCGCGGCGGCCGGATTCGACGGGGTGACCGGCGCGCCCGAGATCGCGCGGCTGCCGGCGGATATCATCCCCGCCGACGCGGTGAGCCGGGGCGGCGCGGACGGCCTGCGTTCGGAGCAGGCCGCGCCGCTCGACCTGCCGGTCGGCCACGACGACCTGTTCATGATCCAGTACACCTCCGGCACGACCGGGCGCCCCAAGGGCGTCATGCTCACGCACGGGAACATCATCTGGAACGTCTACAACCTGCTGGTCGACGTCGACATCCGCAGCGACGAAGTGGCTCTGGTCACCGCCCCGCTGTTCCATACCGCTGCGCTCAACCAGGTGCTGTTCCCCACCCTGGTCAAGGGCGGCACCGCGCTGATCGAAGCGAAGTTCGACCCGGACCGTGCCATCGAGCTGATCGAGGAACACGGCGTGACCCTGCTGTTCGGCGTGACCTCGATGTACCTCGCGCTCGCGCGGTCGCCCCGCTGGGCGCAGGCGAACCTGTGGACGCTGCGCAGCGCGCTGAGCGGCGGCGCGCCGCTGCCGGTGGCGCTGCTGCAGGCCTACCTTGACCGCGGGCTGATGATCATCCAGGGATACGGGCTCACCGAGGCGTCCCCCGGGGTGACGATGCTCCGCGCCGCGGACGGCGTCCGCAAGATCGGGTCCGCCGGGACCGCCTGCTTCTTCATCGACGTCCGTGTGGTGAACCCGGAAGGTGAGGACGTGAACGTGGAAGAGCCCGGAGAAGTGCTGGTGCAGGGGCCCAACGTGACTCCCGGCTACTGGCAGCAGCCGGACGCCACCGAGGCGGCGTTCACCGGCGGCGGATGGCTGCACACCGGCGACCTGGCGCAGGTCGACGACGAAGGTTACCTGTACATCGTCGACCGGCTGAAGGACATGATCATCTCGGGTGGCGAGAACATCTACCCGGCGGAGGTCGAGCAGGCCCTCTACACTCATCCGGCCGTCGCGGAGTGCGCCGTGATCGGCGTTCCCGACGCCACGTGGGGTGAGGTGGGCCGGGCGGTCGTCGTGCTGCGCGACGGCCACCAGGCCACCGAGGCGGAGCTGATCGCACACCTGGACGGCCGGCTGGCCCGGTACAAGATCCCCAAGAGCGTCGTGTTCGCCGGCCAGCTACCGCACAACGCCTCAGGCAAACTCGTCAAGCCCGACCTCAGGCAACTACACGGAGGGAGCCGGCTATGACCAGATACGAGCCCCGGATCGACCCGGACGCCCTGGCCGCGATCGACGTGCACGTCCACGTGGAGCAGGACAGCCACGGCCGCCTGTCGCTGGACGACGAGCTGATGGCCGCCTCGGCGAAGTACTTCCATGCCGCCGACAACCGCACCCCCACCGTCGCCGACCTGGCCAAGCGGTACCGGGCGGCGAACATGGCCGCCGTCGTGTTCACCGTCGACGCCAGCACCGCCACCGGGCACCCGGCGCTGTCCAGCGAGGAGATCGCGACCGAGGCGGCTGAGCACGCCGACGTCCTGATCCCGTTCGGCTCGGTGGACCCGCACCGCGGCCGCGAAGCCGTCGAGCAGGCCCGGCGGCTGGTGCGCACCTACGGGGTCCGCGGCTTCAAGTTCCACCCCAGCCTGCAGGCCTTCTCGCCCGACGAGGAGCGGTTCCGCCCGCTGTGGGAGGCGATCGAGGAACTCGGGGTCCCGGCGCTGTTCCACACCGGCCAGAACGGCATCGGCGCCGGGCTGCCCGGCGGGCGGGGCATCAAGCTGCGCTATTCCAACCCGCTGCTGATCGACGAGGTGGCCGCAGATTTTCCCGGGCTGACCGTGATCCTCGCCCACCCGTCGGTTCCGTGGCAGGCCGAGGCCATTTCGATGGCCACCCACAAATCCAACGTGTACATCGACCTGTCCGGCTGGTCTCCGAGGTACTTCCCGCCCGAGCTGGTCAAGGCCGCGGGCGGCATGCTGCGCGGCAAGGTCCTGTTCGGTACCGACTACCCGCTGATCAGCCCGGAACGCTGGCTCGACGACTTCGCCACCCTCGGAATCCGCACGGAGAACGTGCCGGGGATCCTCAAGGGAAACGCATGCAAGATCATGGGCCTGGCCTGATGAAGACCGATTCGGCCATATCCCTACATGTGCGGCTGCTTCGCCGCGGCGGCCGCGGAGGGTCAGGTCAGCGGGAGCCCGGTGTAGTTCTCGGCCAGGAGCCGGGCTCCCGCCGGCGAGCTGGTGACCGTCTCGAGCTCGGCGATCTGGCGGCGCAGGTCGAAGTCGGTCGCCTCGGAGAAGCGGTGCAGCATCGAGGTCATCCACCAGGAGAAGTGCTGTGCCCGCCAGACCCGCTTGAGCACGGTCTGCGTGTAGGCCTCCAGCAGGCCGGTGTCCCTGGCCTCGTAGTAGGCACCGAGCGCCCGGTCGAGCACATGGACGTCGGCGACGGCCAGGTTGAGCCCCTTGGCCCCGGTCGGCGGCACGGTGTGGGCGGCGTCGCCGGCCAGGAACAGCCGGCCGTACTGCATGGGCTCGCACACGTAGCTGCGGAACTGCAAGACTCCCTTGGCGAAGATCTTGCCGGTCTTGATCGTCGCCCCCGCAGTACCGACCCGCGCCTGGATCTCCTCCCAGATCCGCTCATCGGACCAGTCGGCCGGATCGGTGGCGGGATCGCACTGGAAGTACAGCCGCTGCACGCTCGGTGACCTGGTGGAGATTAGCGCGAACCCCCGGTCGGAATGGGCGTAGATCAGCTCGTCAGACGACGGCGGTGCCTCGGCCAGGATGCCGAACCAGGCGAACGGGTACTGGCGGAAGAAATCCGTGCGGATCGTCCCCTCGGGAATGAGGAACCGGGTGTAGGTCTGCGACCCGTCGCAGCCGGCCACGAAATCGCACTCGAGCTGCTGGCGCTGCTCGCCGGAGGCGAAGCTGACCGTGGGCCGGTCGCCGTCCAGGCCATCCACGGCGGTGTCGCTGACCCCGAACCGGAGGTCGCCGCCGTCGGCCAGCCGCCGGGCGATCAGGTCCTTCAGCACCTCGTGCTGCGGGTAGACGGTAACGGTGCGGCCACCGGACAGCTCATACAGGTCGACCCGGTGGATGGCGCCGGAGAAGGCGAGGTTGATCCCGTGGTGGACGAACCCGTCGCGGCGCATCCGGTCCCCGACACCGGTCTGTGACATCAGGTCCGCCGTGCCCTGTTCCAGCACGCCGGCCTTGATCGTCTCCTCGATGTCCTCCCGGGTCTTCAGGTCGATCACCACCGATTCGATGCCGCGCTGGTGCAGCAGGTGGGACAGCATCAGGCCGGCCGGCCCGGCACCGACGATGCCAACTTGTGTCCGCATTTCTTCTCCTACCGGGAGGTCGGCACGGGCGCCCGGCCGCTGGCCGGGTGCCAGCCGCGTTCGGCGGCGAGCATGTCTTCGATGATGCGCTGGGCCCGCAGCGCCGCCACGTCGGCGGACACGTTGAACTCCTCGCCCGCTGGGAAGCTGTCGGCGCGGGCCTGGATGGCCTCGAGCAGGCGCTTGTCGGCCAGCAGCGTCGCGCGGTGCACCGCTCGCAGCTGGTCGGAGATCTGCGGCTGGCCGGTCAGGTAGTTCCGGGACACCTGCCAGAAGACCATTGTGCTGCGCGGGTTCACCGGGGTGAACGCGCGAGTCAGTACCTTGTCGTAAGATCCGTCGGCCAGGATGTGCATCCGGTCGATGTGCAGGCCGGGCGAGACGAACTCGCCCGACTCTCGCTGCGCGTAGTCGCGGTCCTGCGGCAGGCCCGTGGTCTGCGCTTGCCAGTCCACCAGCCTGGCGGGGGGGAAGTCGCGATAGTAGGACACCGACGTCTCGGAGACCGCGATCTCGAGCGGCGGCGGAATCGCCAGGTACGGGGCGGGGGAGTAGCCGGGATGCACATGCGGGAAATGCGTCAGGTCCAGGGCGTTGTCGTGCAGCAGCAGATAGTTCGCGTCCACCTGCATGGTCTCGCCGAACGTGGCCCAGCCCGGGTCGGCTAGCCACGGCAGGGCCGGCGGGTCGGACAGGGTCGAGGTCGCCGGGTGGCCGAGCCAGATCCACACGAACGGCGGCTCGTCCCGGACCGGGAACGACCTCGCCTTCGCTCCGTAGGGCACGTTTTCCTGCGACGGCACCCGCTGGCACCGGCCATCGGGACCGAACACCATGCCGTGATAGCCGCACACCACCTCGTCGCCGGACAGGGTTCCAGCCGAAAACGGCAGCGACCGGTGCGGGCAGCGATCCTCCAGCGCAGCCACCTGGCCGGACCGCAGCCGGTAAATCACCACCGGCTGGCCGAGCACGGTGCGGACCAGCAGCCCGCGGCCGGCCTCCTCACTAGTGGCCGCCACATACCAGCAGTTCAGCGGGTAGTTGACCACCGTCGTGCGCACGCTCGGGAATTCTGGCAAGGGCCTCACCGGCGGGGCTCCAATCACAGGTCCAGCACGAGCCGCCCGGAGCGGCAACGGGACACGCAGATCATCATGTACTCCCCGGCCTCGCGGTCCTCCTCAGTCAGCACCGAGTCGCGATGATCGATCTCGCCGGAGACGACCTCCTGCTCGCAGGTGCCGCAGGTGCCTACCCGGCAGGAGGACAGCACGCTCAGCCCCGCCTCCTCCACCACGTCCAGGATCGTCTTGTCCGCGGGTACGACGGCGGTGATCCCAGAACGCTGCAGCACCAGCTCGAACGGCGTATCGTAGGCGGCCGCAGGCTCGACGGGCTTGGGCGTGAAGCGCTCGGTATGCAAGGCGCCGCGAGGCCAGGCCGCGCACTGGCCCTCGACCGCGGCCAGCAGCGGCTCCGGGCCGCAGCAATAGATCAGGGTGTCTGCCCGCGGGTCGCCCAGGATCCCCGGCAGGTCGAGCAGGCCGGCCTCGTCCTGCGGCCATGTCCGCACCTGGTCGCCGTAGGTGGCCAGATCGCCGAGGAAGGCCATCGACGCGCGCTGCCGGCCGCCGTAATCGAGGGTCCACGGCACCCCGCGCCGGCTTGCCGACTCGATCATCGGCAGCAACGGGGTGATCCCTATGCCGCCGGCGATGAAGGCATACCGCGGAGCGTCGATGAGCGTGAAGTGGTTCCGCGGGCCCCGCACCCGCACCCGCGAGCCCTCCTTCAGGGCGTCGTGGACGAACTGCGACCCGCCGCCCCCGTCGGCGGCACGCAGCACGGCGATCCTGAAGCTGCCGCGGTCTCGCAGCGGACCGCACAGCGAATACTGACGGGTCAGTGTTTCCCCGAGCACCAGGTCGACGTGTGCCCCGGGAGTCCAGCCGGGCAGGGCGCCGCCCGCCGGATCGGCCAGCGTGAGCGCTATCACGTCGGTGGCTACCGTCTCCCGGCGTGCCACTATCAGGTCTATTTCCTGCTCGCGGTAGATCATCGGCGCGTCGGTGCCGGTTACCGCGACGGCATCCTCACCGTGCCCAGCAGGCATCGGCTCGTGGATCACCTCCTGGCCGACAGCAGGACGTTGAGCTCTCGGGGGCCGCGGAAGATCCATCCCCACATCGGCGACTCCCGATCCGGGTCCAGCTCGATCGAGGGATAGGCGTCGAACAGCTCTTCCAGGGCAATGCGGATGACGTTCGGCGCGAATGAGCTGCCCGCGCAGGCGTGCTTGCCCGTCCCGAACGCCATGTGCGGATGCCGCGGCCGGTCGATATCGAACTCCCCCGGCCGCTCGAACTCTGTCTCGTCCCGGTTGGCCGATCCGTAGGCCAGGAGGATGTGCGAGCCGGCGGCCAGTTCCCTGCCTGTGCGCTCCACATCGCGGAAGGGGCTGCGCCCGAGCGTGGTCCAGATCGGCGCGCACCACCGCAGCCCCTCGTTTACGGCCCGCGGCACCAGGCTCCGGTCCTCGGCGACGCGGCGTAGCTGATCCGAGCGGGACAGCAGGCCGAGCAGCGTTGACCCGGCGCCGTGCCCCGGCTCCTGCTGGCCGCCCAGCAGGATCACGAACAGCGTGGGGTAGATGTACTCCGGCGAGCGCGTCTGGCCCTCGGGCATGCCGTCGTGCAGCCAGTGGGACAGGCTGCTGTCATCAGGCTCCCGGCTCAGGCGGTCGAGCTTCGCATCGACGACCGCCTTGATCTCCTTCGTCACGGCGTCGGAGACCGCGAAGCCTTCCGGATGCAGCGCCTTGTTCGCGAACCCGGCGCTGAGGTCGTGGAACCAGTGCCGCAGCGTCTCGGAGCCGATGTCGGAGAAGCCGAGCAGGTCACCCAGGGTGCGGACGCTGACCGGCTCGAAGTACTGCGCCATCAGCTCCGCTGGCCCGCCGCCGGCGAGCTCGGCTACGTACCTGCGGGCGATGGGCCGGGCCAGGTCATCGATATAGCGGTTGACCGCGCGCGGGCGGAGCTGCGGATCGATCATCCCCCGCAGTCCCGCGTGCACGTCGCCGTCCACGCTGAGCACGTTGGGGCGCCCGAAGACGTGCTCGTTGGCCGGGTCGGTCGTGCCGCCGAAGTCCTGGAAGTCACTGGCGATCTCCCAGCATTCCCGCCACGTGCTGGCGATGTTGGCCTGCAGGGCGGGAATCCACGCAATCGGCGCTTCCCGCCGCAGCCGCTCGAACACCGGATACGGGTCGTTTTCCAGTTGCTCGACGGAGATGTCGGCCAGCCAGCTAACGTCGGCCATCTGCGCCTTCCTTCCGGCGTGAGGCGATGCGCGTTGTCGCGTCTACGGCCGACCGGGCCATGTCCGCTCGGCGGCAGCTACGGCGCTTGGCCAGTGTCACCCGCCAGCCCCGCTGCGGGCCAGGGCTTTTCCGTCCAGTGACTCAGGCCCTAAGCGCGGCCCGGATGGCGGCGGTCTCGGCCGCATGGGCCGCGGCGATGCGGGCCCGGTCAGCAGGCAGCTCCAGGCCGGTCAGGTCGAGGGTCACCTCGATGGTGCCGACGTCCCGGGACGAAGCCGACGGGACGTGCAGATCCTGGAGCAGGTGGAGCATCGACACGTTGCTGGGCAGCACCACGGCCGTCAGCGACGTCAGGCCGCTGACCCGTGCGACATCCACCAGCCGCTGCATCAGCAAGGTGCCCAGCCCCAGGTGGTGGAGGGTGTCCTCGATGATCAGCGCGATCTCGGCGTCGGTACGGCCCGGCGCGCCTTCGTACCTGGCCACCCCGATCAGCTGCCCGGTGGCCCGGACGCCGACCAGGGCAGACCGCCATTCCTCGGCGATGCGGGTATACCGCCGGATCTCGGCCGGGCTCAGCATCGGCTTGAAGCCGAAGTAGCGGGTGTAGATGCTGCCGGGCGACAATCGCGCGTGCAGTTCGGCGAGCCTGTCCGCATCGGCCGGGCCGATGGGGCGGACGGTGATCCGCTCTCCGTTGCGCAGCTCGAGCACGTCGCCGATCTCGGTGGCCACGTGACCAGGATGGGCGGTCTCCCGCCCCGGCGCAAACGCCCTTCCCGGTGGGCGGGACGTGCATCTTTACCGGAGCGGCGATTCTCGGCAGGCGGAAACGGGACGGGATCAGGCCCTAAGCTGGCCCTACCATCAAGCTGGCAGTGCCGCCGGTCCGAGGGAGGACTGCGCACCAGGCTCCAGCTCGAAACCCCGGCGGCGCTGCCGTCGGCCGCCATCAGCTGACCATGATGAGGCCCTCATGAAGACAGTCCTCGTGCTCAACGGCCCGAATCTCAACCTGCTCGGGACGCGTGAACCAGGCATCTACGGCTCAGCGACCCTTGCCGACGTCGAGGAGCTCTGCCGGCTGGAGGCCGCCAAGTACGAGCTCGAGGCTGACTGCCGGCAGTCCAACCACGAGGGCGTGCTCGTTGACTGGATCCAGGAGGCTGGCAGGCGGCAGGCGGCCGGGGGCCTGATCGGCGCGGTCTTCAATCCGGGCGCCTATACGCACACCTCGCTGGCACTGCACGACGCCATCAAGGGCGCCAGGCTCCGGGTGATCGAGTGCCATATCTCCAACGTGCACGCCCGCGAGGAGTTCCGCAGGCACTCGTTCATCTCCCCGGCGGCCGCCGGCATCGTGGTGGGATTCGGCGTGGACGGCTACGCGGTGGCCATCGGCGGCCTGCACCGCCTGGCCGCCGCGGCTGGTTCCTGACTCACTCAAGCGGGCCGCGGCGATGCGGGGCGGAGGTCCGGGCCTGACCGCTGGCCGCGAGGCCACGCTGGCCCTGGTCATCATCGCCGCGGCCTGCGGACTGGCCACGCTGGGGCTGCTGGCTACCGGCCCAGCCGCGAGCTGGACGGCCGGGCCGCGGCCCGGCGGCCCAGACCGAACAGGAGAAGGCCTGGTACCAGCAGATCGTGGACCAGACCGTCGAGTCAACCCACCTCAAGCGGTATTCCACCCTGGCCGAACAGGCCGCGCCCATCCTGTTCCTGGCCTCCGACGAAGCGTCCTACATTGTCGGCTCTACCCTGCCGGTAGGAGGCGGCGACCCCGGCTGAGCCGGGCCAGGCCCGGTGCGGCGGACCAAGGACCACGGCCCGTTAGGCCTCGTAGAAGTCTTCTTCTGAACGGGCCGTGGTGACACTTCCTCGGCCATCAGTAAAGCCGAGCCCCCGGTAAATTGACCGGGGTCTCGGCTTCTGATTGCGCTTATCCGGTCATTTCCTGCCGAAGGAGTCGAACTCCCCGTTCCTGGCTCCGCCGACAAAGGCGTGCCACTCGTCCGGGGTAAACCGCAGAACCGGGCCTCCCGGGTCGCGGCTGTTACGGACGCCGATCCCGCCCTCGGGTAGGTCCGCCACCTCGACGCAGTTGCCGTTGGAGAAACTAAGCGAGCTCTTCACCCAGTACAGGGTCGGCTTTCCGAGTTCATTTTCGAGCATAGGATTTCCCACCGTAATACCTCACTGAATGTCCGCTGTTGTCCCGAATTGAGTGACTACATAATGTGGTAATATTCTCACCCAAGGTAGTCACTGAGATATCAGACTAACAGAAACACTGGTACCCGGGATCCCAATCACATCAACTGGTGCGAATGGTTTGGCGTCTGTCCGTTTACTGACACTTTCGCACCTCTTGGACGGACACGGACGTCACCGCCCGATACCTGCCCAGTGCTTGTCCGCTGTCTCGAGTATCAGCTCTCTCGACGCCGCCGGGTCGAGCGACGCCTGGGCCAGCATCTGAAACGCGATCCGGTGCAGGTAGGTCTCCCTCTCCCCCTCCAGCGTGAAGCCGCTCTTCAGGTGCTCGGTGCTCACCACGTCCTGCAGCATCGCGTCGCTGTCTTCACCGAAGCCGAAAATGACGAATGACTCCCCGAACACGGTGTGCTTGGTGTCGAGCGGGAGAATCTGCACGGTCAGGTTCGGCCGCTCGGCTTCGCGCGCGAGATGCTGGAGCTGCTCGTACATCACCGACTCATCGCCGATCCGGCGCTGCAGGACCGATTCGTCAAGCACCACGGAAAGCTCAAGTTCCTCGCGGTCCAGTATCTGCTGGCGCTGCATCCTGACCCGGACCATCCGCCCGATCATGCCCGGTGCCACCGGCTCGACCCGGCTGTAGCTGCTGATGATCTGCCGGGCATAGCCTTCCGTCTGGAGCAGTCCGGTTACCACGTCAACATGCCAGATGGCGATGGACGTCGCCTCGTGCTCAAGGCCGATGAACTGCCGGTACTCCTCGGAAAGGCTGTCCCCGAATTCCTCCCACCAGCCCTTCTGCGCCGCATCCTCGGCCAGCCCGAGCAGCAGCGCGCGGCGGGGCCCGGTGATCTCGTAGTAGTCGAGCAGCCGCTCGACTTCCCTGGGCCGCAAGCCGGTCCTGGCCCGCTCGTACCTGCTGATCTTGGAGGGTGACCATTTCAGCGCGTGCGCGACGGCATCTCCGCTCTTGCCCTTGCTCTCCCTGATCTCGCGCAGTTCTGCGGCCAGCCGGCGCCGCCGCACCGTGGGGCTGGATGGCGCGATCATCGGGCGTTCCTCCTCCTCGGCGCCGCGCGGTCTGGGCACGCAGGTTTCACGGCAACAATTCGTGAAACCCTCTGTACACCGTAGACATGCCCATGGCAACCATCGCCTAAGCGGCACCAGCCCGGGCAAACCTCGCTAACGGGCAGTCCTGGTGCGCGCTGGTGCGCTTTCGGGCAGCCAGCACCAGCGGCCAGCCGACCGGGATTCCGTGCGATGCGGCCATTCCGCAAGTCAGAGATATGGCGAGGGGGGCAGCGGTTAATAATGCGACTGGAGTTAAGCGCTCAGCCCAAGCAGGCAGGCGGGGTCCGGGCGGCCAGGCACGCTAGCGTGAGAATTGCCGAGGCGGATGATAAGCACGAACGGCCTGCCGCCGATTCAGCGAACCGGCAACAGGCCGTCGGTTGTACGTCAGCTCGCTCAATCCCAATAGTGAGTGTTGGGGGCCATTACCACGTGAGCGGCTGGCGCCGAGGCGGCAACGGCGGGTGCTGCCGAAGCAGCTAGAATTGACCCAGCGGCGCCGAGTGCTAGGATAACTGGAATGATGGCTCGCCTAATGCGCATGATTCCTCCATGGCATGTGTACAGGTCAGCCGCCTGCTGCACGTCCTCACCAACCCACCGGCGCCGCTGAGTTATATGTGAGTTACTGTCAGTATTTGGCTCTCATGCACCAAGGTAAGGCATTTTTAAGGTATTTACAACGAAAATATTTTGTCCCATTTCTTTAACGGCAATATGCATTATCAGATGCAGGAAAATGTCCGGTGACCGGCGCTTAGCAAGTTGCGATGCAATTTGCGTGCAGGGGGCCTGCCTGGCGGCAAAGCGGGGCACGGGGGTACTGTTTTGCCGAATTAATGTCCGAAAAATGTTTGCTTGTTCGGTAAATGTTGAGGTAGTACAGTTTGCTCCATGCACCCGGTGACGCAGGCTGGTGCGCTGGTCGGCCGCGAAAGCGACATGGCGCTGCTGACCGGGTTGATCAAGGAGGCGGCGCAGGGGCGCGGTAGCTCGGTGCTGATCGAGGGCGAGCCGGGCATCGGCAAGTCGGCGCTGGTGCGGGCGGCGGTGGCGAAGTCCTCGGCGGCAGGCTGCCAGGTGTTCTGGGGGGCCGGCGACGAGCTGGACCAGGAGCTGCCACTGCTGCCGTTCCTGGACGGGCTGCGGGTGCGCGAGCCGTCGGCGAATCCGCGGCGGGAGACGATCGTCCGGTTGCTGCGCGGCGAGGCGAGCGCCGACCGCGGCACCGACGTGCCCAGGGTGCTGGCCGAGCAGTTGCTGGCGCTGGTCGCCGAGCAGTACGCCATCCGCCCGGTCATCCTGGTCATCGACGACCTGCAATGGGCCGACCAAGCCAGCGTTTCCCTGTGGGGACGCCTGGCGCGGTCGGCGGGACAGGTGCCGCTGCTGCTGGTCGGGATGATGCGCCCGGTGCCCCAGCGCGACGACCTGCTGGCGCTGCGCCGTGCACCGGGCGACGTCGTCCGGCTCGAGCTCACCAGGCTGAGCGATACGGCGGTGGCCGACCTGGTCACGGCTCTGGCCGGCGGCCAGCCTGACCGCGGCCTGCTGCAGCTGGCCGACGGGGCGGCGGGCAACCCGATGTATGTCACCGAGCTGGTCGCCGCGCTGGTCCGCGGTTCCGGCCTGATCATTACCGAAGCGGGAGCCGCCGAGCTGGCGGGCGGCTCGGCACCAGGGTCCCTGTCGGCGGCCATAGCGGACCGCCTCGGCTTCGCGGCCGGGCCGGTGCGCGACGTCCTGCGGGCGGCTGCCCTGCTCGGGATGGATTTCGCGGTCCGCGATCTGGCCATCGTACTGAGCCGCAGCGTGCCGGACCTGATCCCGGCGGTGGACGAGGCGCGGGTGGCCGGCGTGCTGGCCACCTCCGGCCACGGCCTGGCGTTCCGGCACCCGCTGATCCGGGCGGCGCTGTATGACGAGATCCCGGCGCCGGTCCGCGCGGCCTGGCATCGCGATGCGGGACGGGCCCTGGCCGAAGCGGGCGCCCCGGCCGACCGGGTGGCCCGGCAGATGCTGCGGGCGGTCGGCGGGCCTGACGACCCGGCCGAGCCGGTCGATGAGTGGATGCTGGCCTGGCTGGCCGACTCCGCGGACATGCTGGTCGGCCAGGCACCCGCGGTGGCGGCCGAGCTCCTGACCCGGGCCGTGGCTAGCTCCCCCGCCGGCCCGGGCCGCCAGGGCTGGTTGGCCAGCAGGCTCGCCGACGCCCTCTACCGCATCGGCGACCGGGCCGCAGCCGAGCAGGTGGCCAACCGCGCGCTGGAGCACGCTACCGAGCCCGATCTGGTGGTCGACCTGCACTGGACTCTGGCGCAGTGCCGCGGGCTGGCCGGGAAGTTCGCGGAGTCGCTGGCCACGCTGGACCGGGCGCTGGCCTCGCCCGGGATCACGGCCCGGCACCGCGCGCGGCTGCTGGTGGTCGCGGCGCGGACGCACAGCAACCTGGGCGAGATCGAGACGGCGGGCCAGGTCGCAGCCGACGCCCTCGCGGCGGCGACGGAGGCAGGCGACAACTGGGCCACGGGCTGGGCCCTGCTGATGATGGCCGGGCTGACCTCGACGCGGGGACGCATGACCGACGCGCTGCCGCTGTTCGACCGGGCGCTGGCCGCCACCGAGACCGATCCAGCGCTCACCGACCTGCGGCTGCTGCTGGAGATCAATAAAGCCGTTACGCTGGGCAATCTCGATCGATATGAGGATGCGCTGACCGCGGCCGGGCGGGCCAGGCACCTAGCGGATCAGGTCGGCACGGCGATCCGGCTCGATCAGGCACACGGCGCGCTCGGCCAGGTGCTGTTCCAGACCGGCCGGTGGGACGATGCGCTGGCCGAGGGTGAGATCCTGCCCGAGAACCTGAAGACACCGACCGGGGCCTGCTGTGATTTCGGCATCGCCGCGGTGATCGGCTTCCACCGCGGCCAGGTCGGCGTGGCGCGCCGTCACCTGGCGGCCGCCGATCCGCACGCCAAGCGGATCGGACACCGGCTTATCACGGCCCTGGTCCTGGCCCGCAGCCTGGACCGCGAGCATGACGGCGCGCTGCCGGAGGCGCTGGCCGTGCTGACCGATGCGGTCGGGACCAATACCGAGGAGATCGAGGAGACCGAGGACCTGTTCGCCGATGCCGCCCGCCTGGCTGCCGTGACCGGCGATCTGGACACCGCGCGGGCTCTCGCAGGTCAGGCGGCCGCGCTCGCCGCCGAATCGGAAATCCCCCACCGGCAGGCGAACTCGCTGTACTGCCGCGGGCTGCTTGACCACGACGCCGCACGGCTGCTGGCGGCCGCGGAACGGTACGAGGATGCCGGCCGGCCGCTGCTGAGAGCGAAGGCGCTCGAGGCGGCCGCCGGGCATTTCGTCGACGCCGAGGACCGCGGCCAGGCCCGGGCCGCGTTCACCGCTGCCCTGGAGGTCTACACCTCGCTCGACGCCGCCGCGGACATCGCCCGGCTGCAGGCGGCGTTCCGCGCCCACGGCATCAGGCGCGGGCCGCACGCCAAGCACCGGCGGGCCCGCAGCGGCTGGGAGAGCCTCACGGCCACCGAGATCAAGATCGCCGCCTTCGTCGAGGAGGGGCTGTCCAACCCCGAGATCGCCGCCCGGCTGCTGCTGTCCCGGCGCACCGTCGCGACCCACGTCTCACACATCCTGAAGAAGCTTGACGTCCATTCGCGGACCGACATCGCCCGTGAATCGGCCCTGCGCACGATCGCGCCGCGGTGACCGCCAGCACGGTCAGTGGGGACTGTGAACCGCCGGGGGGGATTACGGCTCACAGTCCCCACGTCTGAACCCCCTGCGGGCCGCGTCCGCTGCCCTCGGCCACGTCGGGCTGGAATGCGAGCGTGAAGTACACCGCCTTGCCCGCAGGGGTGCGGTAGCAGCCCCAGTCACTCGCGAGAGTCGCCACCAGCATCAGGCCGCGCCCGGTCTCCGCATCGGCTGCGGCGTCCACCACCACTGGCCAGGACCTCGACGTGTCGTGGACATCCACCCGGAGCTGATCGAAGGAGCAGGCGATGGCCAGCGTGATGGTCTCGCTCGCCTCGTGCCTGATGGCATTGGTGACCAGCTCGCTGGTGAGCAGGGCCGCGACGCCCGGGTCGACAGGGACATCCCAGGCACCGATGGCCGTCCGGACCTGACTGCGGGCCTGCGCCGCGGCCACCGGCCCGTTGGGCAGCCGGACGCGGCACCCCTGCCCCTCGGTGGGACGAGTCGGCGCCATCGCGTTCATCGGGTTCCTTAGCGGCCGGTCTGGAGCTGATTGCAATAGAAATGCTGCTGCAATTTGCATTGAAAGACATCGGTCAGTTGACGGATCTTTTACTCCGGCCCGCGAGACGGCCAGGCTGACGGAAGACTGCCAGGTCCGCGCCGGGAGGTCCGGCGAAAACACTGGTGCCGTTCACTATCGGGAGGCAGCCGGGATGCGTCATTATCCAGGCATGCGGACAGAAACGCGGTCATGAGGGATCAGGCGATCGGCCAGCCGGATGTGCGCTCGCTCGCGCTGGCCGAGCCGGCCCAGCACGTCCGGACCCGCTGGATCGTCACCCTCACGCTGGCCAGCCTGGGCATGTGGATGGCGAACCAGACGCCGTCGCAGGTCCTGCTTGCGCTCCAGCTGCAGGACATCACGCCCCGCCACAAGATCGTCGCCCTCGGCGTGGTGACCGCGGTCAACGCCGTCGCCTCCGCCGCGGCCACCCCGCTCGTCGGCGCGCTGTCCGACCGCACCGCGCAAGGCCGGCGGCTGGGCCGGTTCAGCGGGCGCCGTCACCGTTGGACGCTGTTCATGGTCCTGCTCGCCGCGCTCAGCCTGGCGCTGCTGGCCAAGGCGGGCACGGTGCTGGCCGTGGCCGTGCTGTGGTTCTTCTTCGGCGCCTTCCAGAACGGCCAGTACGCCAGCCTCAGCGCGGCTGTGCCGGACCACGTTCCGGTACGGCAGCGCGCCACCGTGTCCGCCTGGGTCGGCATGCCGATCGCGCTCGGCCTGGTGCTGGGCACGGTCCTGGTGGTGGACGTCCTCAACCAGGACCTGGTCACCGGGTACATCACGCTGGCCGTCCTGATGGTGCTGCTGGCGCTGCCGTTCGTGCTGTTCACGCCCGATTACCCGCTCGCCGCTGAGCACCGGGAGCCGTTCTCGTGGCGCCGGCTGGGCTCGGCCTACTGGATCAGCCCGCGTGCCTATCCGGACTTCGCCTGGGCCTGGCTGACCCGCTTCCTGACCACGCTGGCCATCGCCATGGGCACCTTGTACCTGCTGTACTTCCTGCGCGACAAGGTGCATTACGCGCGGCTGCACCCCGGCCAGACCGCAGCGGACGGCCTGCTCATCCTGATCCTGATCTACACCGTCTGCGTGGTGGTCGTCTCGATCGTCGGCGGGATCATCTCTGACCGCAGCGGCCGCCGCAAGCTGCTGGTCACCGTGTCCGGCCTGCTGATGGCGGTGGCCGCGCTGCTGCTCACGTTCTGGGAGACCTGGCCGTCCGCGCTGCTGGCGGCGGTGCTGTTCGGCATGGGCTACGGCTGCTATATCGCAGTCGACCAGGCCCTGATCACCCAGGTGCTGCCGAAGGCGCACGACCGGGCCAAGGACCTCGGCATCATCAACATCGCCATCGTCTGCCCGTACGCTATCGGCGCGGTTATCGCGGCGCCGCTGGTCTCGCTGGCCGGCTACCCGGCCCTGTTCGCAGCGACCGCGGTGGTGGCCATCGCAGGCGCGATCGGGGTCTGGCAGATCAAGAGCGTCCGCTGACAGACCGACGCGGTCCTGGTCGGGACCGCGCTGCTGCGCAGCGACGAGAGCGGCGCGTCGGCCGTGCACCGGGCGGCCATCGCTGATCCCGGCCGGGGCCCGACCGTGCTCACCCGGGCCTTCACCGGCCGTCCGGCCCGGGCCGTACCCAACGTCTTCACCCGGAAGTACGGCGAGACGGCGCCGCTGGGGTACCCGGCGATCCACCACCTGGCCAGCGCGGTCTGAAGCCGCGGCGCATGTAACCGCGCTTTCATGGCGGCCCTCTCGCGGCAATAGCGGCCTGGTCGAGCAGGTTCTTCTGGTAGATCAAAATCACCCAGTGCGAAACGTGCTCGACTTTCACCGGCTTGCCGAAATACGACTCGGCTGACGGGCTCAAGCCGATGCCGGACAGGTCGGTTATTACGAACGTTGCGTCATGCCGGGACGGGTCGAACCAGAAGGTATTCGTCTCCCAGTCATACCGGAAGACCTGGCTACCGCCCAGGACGACCGCGCGGACCTGCACCTGGTTGGCTGACAACAGGGTAATAACCGAGCTGTCCCAGTAACCGGCCAGCCCGTAGGTGAGCCCGTGTGCCTTGAGCCACGCGCTGAGGGACGCCGTAGGCACCGGGGCCGCGGGCTGCGCGGCGGCGACGGTCAACGGCAGCAGCGCACCGATGGCGAGCAGGCCGGTCGCCAGGCGGGCCCGCAGGGTGCCGGCGATGTGCCCGGGCATGAAGGCACGAGCGGCGAGTACCGCGCCGCAGGGCAGTACGGCGGCGATCTCGTACGGGTTGTTGAGTACCGGAACGGTGGAGGTCACGTACGCGGAGATGCTGATGACGATCGCGACGCAGAGCAGCTGCTCGGCCCGGCTTGCGGTCCGCCAGGTCCACGCGACCCGCGCGAAGCCAGCCGCCGCGGCCAGCAAGCAGGCGAGCCCGAGCACATATCCCGCGCCGCGCGCCAGTGCGGAGGAGCTTGCGCCGGCCCCCACTCCGAACAGGACGCTTACGGCGTGCCAGGCGAGTGCCGCGTTATGCGGCCATTGCCAGGGGGGCGAGATCGCCGTCTTCGGGGCGACCATCTGGTATGCGCCGAAATGCAGCATCACCGCCCGGACCGCGAAGGCCAGCGGTACCGACGCGGCGGCAGCCAGGGCGCACGCGGCATCACCCGTGCGGATCTTCCATGCGGCCACTGCGCGGTAGCTGCACACCAGGACGATGGCCGGCACGGCGACGTAGCGGATGGTGGCATCGCCGATCTGCCCGGCGCACAGGATCGCGCAGAGCAGCGCTGGCGTCCAACGCCGGGCGGGAGCCCGGTCGATCAGCAGGAAGCAGACCAGGAAGAACGCCGAGGTCCCGATGTGGTCAGGTGCCCCCAGCAGGAACGGCGCGCTCCACTCGACGTGGAACATGGCCGTCAGCACGGCGATCACGACCAGGCAGCGGGCCACCCTGGCCAGGCCGCGGCTGTCCGTCACGGCCACGGCCGCGGCACCGACCGTGACGATCAGGTATATGAGCGCGGAGGCGACATGGCTGGTCAGGCCGGACAGCCCGGAAAAGATCTCAGTAACCGCGAGCACCGGCAGGTCAAGGGTGTAATACGTCGCGTCGCCGATGATCCACCCGTGCAGCAGGAGGTGACCGTGCAACATATCCCAGGCCTGCAGCGCATTATTCGCCCCGTCCGAAGTCACATGCCCGGTGAAGGAGATCCGCAGGTAGAAGGCGAATAGCGCCACGCAGCCGACTATCCATATCGCCACCGTCCACAGGCGGCGCACCCAGCGGTGTCCGGGCCCGGCCGAGCGCTGCAAGCGGGCCGGCGCCAACTCAGTTCGCTGGGCATCGAGTGGATCTGCATCCATCAGGACCCGTCGGCTACGGACCATGCCACGAACCATACTGAGAATCTCTGGCCGCTGCACTACTGTCCGGCACGCCGCGACCAGCCTGACGCAGCCACCAGCGCCGGCGTCAGGTTACAGCGGCATGAGCACGAAAGCTGAGTGAATAGTGAATGGGCGTATGAAATCGCGTTGCTAATGAAGTACCGGATCAGCTTACGGAATTCAGCGCCACGCACACCATGAGGCAGGCTGCTATCACGAGGATAATCCCTACTGAGTTGAGTAGCGCAGTCTTCATGGTGCCTCCTCGCTGAACTTGGTGACACCGTATAGCAGCGGCAGGCCACGAGCCGAGAGCCACGCCGGAACCAAGCCGCGGGCCAAGCCAGCGACCCTATTCTCATGAATTCCGTTATCCGCGGACAAGCCAAAAAAGGCGTTTCGATGCTGCCGGTCATGCGCCCGGGGCGGGATGATGCGGCCGGCAGCTGGCATCCCGGCAGGCACGGGCGCCGGATGAACGGGCAGTATTGATCCATGTCGATCGCTATCTCCGAAGAGCACCGCGCCCTGGCCCAGACCGTCGCCAGCTTCCTGGCCCGGCATGAATCCCGGGCGGCAGCCCGCAGCCTGCTTACGGCCGAGGCGGACCCGCTACCCGTGTTCTGGGCCGAGTTGGGCAGCCTCGGCCTGCTCGGGCTGCATGTGCCGGAGGAGCTGGGCGGCTCCGGCTTCGGGCTGGCGGAGACGCTGATCGTAGCCGAGCAGATGGGCCGGTACCTGGCGCCGGGGCCGTTCGTCCCGACCGTGACCGCCAGTGCCGTGCTGGCCGCGGCCGGCCGTGACGACCTGCGGAAGCGGCTGCTGCCTGGGCTGGCGGACGGCAGCATAATCGGCGCGGCAGCGCTAGGCGGCGAGGTGCGGGCTTCCGGCGGTGCCGCGTCCGGGACGGCCGGCGTCGTGATCGGCGGTCACCTGGCGGACGTGCTGCTGGTCCCGGCCGGTGACGACGTGCTGGTGGTCGAGAAACCGGCCGGCGGCATCCACGCCGAGGTGCCCGCCAACCTGGATCAGAGCCGGCGCGCGGCCACGGTCAGGCTCGACGCGGCGCCCGTCACGGTGCTGCCGGGCGCGCGCGGGCTGCTGACTGACGTGGCCCGGGCCGTCCTCGCGGCGGAGGCGGCCGGCATCGCCGCCGAGACCACCGAGCAGGCGGCCGAGTACGCGAAGATCCGCCAGCAGTTCGGCCGGCCGATCGCGACCTTCCAGGCGGTCAAGCACCACTGCGCGAACATGCTCGTGGCGGCGGAGCTGGCCACGGCCGCCGTGTGGGACGCGGGCCGGGCCGGGCTCGGCGGCGGTGACCAGCTCAGGTTCACCGCGGCCATAGCAGCGGTGCTGGCCTGTTCGGCCGCGGTCGGTAACGCCAACCTCAACATCCAGGTGCACGGCGGCATCGGGTTCACCTGGGAGCACGACGCGCACCTGTACCTGCGCCGGGCCACGGCCATCGCCGCGGTGCTGGATATCGAGCAGGCGGCGATCGAGGTTACCGCCCTGGTGCGCCGGGGCGTGCGGCGGGCGGCCGCGATCGACCTGCCGCCCGGGGCCGAGCCGATCCGGGCGGCGCTCGGCGCTGAAGTGGCCCGGCTGCGCGGCCTGACCGGCGAGGCCAGGAAGCAGGCGCTGATCGAGGACGGCTACGCGATGCCGCACTGGCCCAAGCCGTGGGGCCGGGACGCGGGCGCCGTCGAGCAGCTGGTCATCGAGCAGGAATTTGCCGCGGCCGGGATCAAGCGGCCCAGCCTCGGCATCACCAGCTGGATCATCCTGACCCTGATCCAGCACGCCAGCCCGGAGCAGGTCACGCGCTGGGTCCGCCCGGCGCTCAGCCAGGAGGTGATCTGGTGCCAGCTGTTCAGCGAGCCGGGCGCCGGGTCCGACGCGGCCGGCATCACGACCAGGGCGACCAGAACCGAGGCCGGCTGGCTGATCAACGGGCAGAAGGTGTGGACGAGCGGCGCGCACCTGGCCGCGTTCGGCCTGGCCACGGTGCGCACGAACCGGGATGCGCCCAAGCACGAGGGCATCACCATGATGGTGATCGACATGCACGCGCCCGGCGTCACGGTACGCCCGCTGAAGATGCCGAACGGGGACTCCGACTTCAACGAGGTCTTCTTCGACGGCGTGTTCGTGCCCGACTCCGACGTGGTCGGGCCGGTGGATGGCGGCTGGACCGTGGCGCGCGCGACGCTCGGCAACGAGAGCGTCAGCATCGGCGGCGGCGACGGCGGCCGCACCATGCCGGCCGGGGCGTTCATCGCGCCGCTCGACGCGCACCCGGAGCGGCTGGCCGGCGGGGCCGGACGGGTCGGCAGGCACATCGCGCGCACGCAGGCGATGGGCGTGCTGAACCAGCGGGCCGCATACCGGGCGGTGGCGGGCGCCCGTGGTGATGGACACAGTGGTGATGGACACAGCGGTGATGGACACAGCGGTGGTGGACACAGCCCCGGGCCCGAAGGCAACATCACCAAGCTGCTGCTGTCCGAGATCGGCCACGAGACGGCCGCGATCATGGCGGAACTGGCCGGACCGGACGCGGCGTTCCTGGCCGGGGACGGCGCGCTGGGGGCCAGCCTGATGCTGATGAACCGGGCCCTGTCGATCGCGGGCGGCACGTCGGAGATCAAGCGGAACCAGATCGCCGAGCGGATCGGAGGCCTGCCCCGCGACCCGCTGATCAAGTAGCGGGAGTACCAGGTACCGCTCGGGCGGAGCCGGCCGCACGCGGCACGGACCGTTCGGAAAAATAGGGACATGCCGAACGGGCCGTGGCGCTACGGTCCGCAGACGAGGAGGCGGCCTCGGTGAACCTGGACTTCTTGCGGGCGGTATACGAGCAGATCGGTGAGTACGTATCGGTGTACCTGGATACGGACCGGGCTCATGAGGAGGCCGCGCAGGCGATCGAGCTACGGTGGCACGCGGCGCGCGAGGAACTGGCCGCGGCCGGGGCCAGCCCGGCCTCGCTGGCGGCGGTCGCGGCTGCCGTGGACGGCGGCGGCGAGACAGCCCGCGGCCGGGCGATATTCGCCCGGGACGGGGCCGTGGCCTTTGCCGCGGACCTGGATTCGCCGCCGAGGCGCCCGATCGCGCGGCTGGCCCCCCTCCCCCACCTGATGCCGCTGCTGGCCCAGCGCCGGGCGCCGCTTCCGTACCTCCTGGTCAGCGCCACCCGTGAGGGCGGGGAGATCGTGGCCGTCGGCGGTACCGGCGCGCAGTGGCAGGACTCGGTCGAGGGACACGGGTGGCCGGTGCACAAGACCTCGGTCGGCGGCTGGTCGCAAGACCGGTACCAGCGCAGTGTCGAGGAGGCCTGGGACGAGAACGCCAAGGCCCTGGCCGCGGAAGTGACCGCGGTAGCGAGCCGGATCGGTGCCGGGCACGTGATCGTGGCGGGCGATGTGCGGGCTCGGTCGCTGCTGCTCAGCCACCTGGCCGCCCCCCTGGTCGAGTCGGCCGCCTTGATCGAGGAGGAAATCGCCGCGGACAGCCCGGCGATGGCCAAGGCCGCGGACCGGGCGCTGTCGCAGTGGGCCGAGCGCCGGAGCCGGGAACGCTTCGATGACTGGCAGGCCCGGCGGGCTCACGGCCTGGGTGTCGAGGGCCTGGCCCAGGTCATGGCCGCGTTCCGGAACGGCCAGGTCTCGGACCTGTTCGTGGCCGACGATCCGACGTCCACCGCCGCGGCCTGGATCGGCCCGGCCGGCCACGATCTGGCCGTCAGCCGGGACGAGCTAGTGGAGCGGAACGTGCCGGACCCGGTGCCCGACCGCGCCGACGCAGCCCTGGTGCGGGCCGTGGTCCGTACCGATGCCGAGCTGTACTTCCTGCCCGCGGACCTGGTGGAAACCGGGGATCCGGCCGCCTGCGGGGACATCGCCCGGCCGCGGGACGGAGTAGCCGCCACGCTCCGGTTCTCCCTGACCGGGTGAGCCCTACCCACGCTGGGCGGCGGCAATCCCCGCTCGCGCGGGTCAGCGGCCGACGACCTGACCGGACAGATCGAGCTTAGGACGGGATGAGCTGGACTTGGACGCTGCCGGGCCCGAGCTGGTCCAGCGCGTGTGTCCACGTCTGGCCGGGCCAGTGGTAGCGGGCGACACCCTCGGCCGGCCGGTACTCGGCGGTGTAGAGGGTCCCGAAGCCCGCGCCGAACTTGGTGGCGTACAGCGGCGGGCGCAGCAACGCGGCCATCACGGCCGGGACATCGGCCCCGGCCGTGAGCAGTTCCTCCAGCCGCTCCTGCCGTTCGACCGTCCGGATCGCGGCCGCGTACGGCGCCCACTCCACCTTTCCCTGATAGTTGGTGGCCACGGCCCGGCTGGTGACGTGCGCCGGGCGGTCCGGAGCCAGGTAAACCGTGGCCCGGCTGCCGCCGCGATCCAGCGCGGTGACGTTGTAGGACATGTGCACCGGGATCCGGCGCAGCGTCCGCACGGCCTCCTCGGCCGTCTCGCAGACCTGCAGCACGTACCGGATGACCAGCGGAATACCGAAGCCCTCGCCGACCTGCGGCCGTCCCCCGAACGTCAGCGAGAGGGCCAGGCCGGCATCGTTGACCCCGTCCAGCAGCCCCCACAGGCAGTCGAGCATGCCGAGTACCCGCCGCCCGCCGTAGGCCGTCCTGGCCACCGTGGCGTCGAACAGCCGGTAGTCCCAGTCGTAGTTCCTGATCAGCGCCGGCCCGCCGGGCAGCACAGCGGCCTGCGAACAGCCGGTCAGGAACGGCGGCGGGTTCCACAGCGCCAGCGCGGCCCCGGCCACGGGGTCGTCGCTGAGCATGGCGGTCAGCCGCTGCCATGTCGGCACCAGTTCGGGCATGTGCTGCTCGAGCCGGGCCCTGGCCTCATCGGTGTCCGGGCGGGCGTTCGCGCCTTCCTGCCACCACCGGCGAAACGCGGGCCAGGCCGCATTGAGCTGCCCGGCCATCCGCTCACCTGGCTCATCCTCCCCGAACGCGTGCAACGTCAGCGGGATGACCTCCTGCGCCTGCGGTACGCGCTCCCACGAGCTGCCGGGCCAGGCACCCGCGGTCCAGTCGGTCGCCGTCCAGTCGGTCGAGGCCCAGTCGGCCGCGGCGAGGCGCTGCAGCCAGGACCGCCAGTCCGACCAGTCGACGCCCTCCACCCAGTGCTGCCAGTCCTGCCAGTTCGCGGGCATCCCTGGCGGATGCTCGGAGCCGCGCTGGCCCGTCACGCCGTCTCCGCCGCTCGATGATCGGGTTGCATGGCCGAACCGGTACCCGCCGCCCCTGGTTCCAACCGGCGGCGGCCGCCCTGATTCCTGGAGTGCGAATCACCCGGCCGTGTGACGCTGGCTCACCCTGCCCGACATGAGGCTTGGTGTCGTCCAGGAGACCCCACCCCGGAAGGCATGTCATGACCACGCAGCTTGCCGCACGGCCGTTCGGCCAAGTAAGCAACCCCGGCCATAGCCGGCCGGCCACACAGGTGATCGCGTTCCTGGGCACCGGGCGGATGGGCGGCCCGATGGCCGCCAACCTGGCCCGGGCCGGCTTCGAGGTGCGGGCGTGGGACCGTACCGCCAGCCACGCCGCCGCCCTGGCCGAGGACGGCGCCCTCGTGGCGGCCAGCCCGGCCGAAGCGGTCAGGGGCGCCGGGATCCTCATCACCATGCTGGCCGACGGGCCCGCCACCGATCAGCTGTGGAACGGGCCCGACGGGCTGACGGCCGCGGGTCCCGGCTTGATCTGGGTGCAGATGGCCACCGTCGGAATGGAGTGGACGCAGCGGTTCGCCAACACCGCCGCCCGGTACGGGGTGCACTTCTTCGACGCCCCGGTCTCCGGCAGCCAGGGACCGGCCCAGGCCGGGGAGCTGACCATCCTGGCCAGCGGCCCGCACTGGATGGCCGAAGACGTCGCCCCGGTGTTCGCCGCGCTCGGCCGCGCCACCGCCTGGCTCGGCTCGGCCGGCGACGGCACCCGAGCCAAGCTGGTCCTCAACAACTGGCTCACCAACCTGACCGAGATGACGGCGGAGACCCTTACCTTCGCCCGCGACCTCAGCCTGGACCCGGCGGCGATCGTGGACCTGCTGGCGTCGACGCCGCTCGGATCGCCGTACGCGACGCAGAAGGCCCGCATCATGCTGGCCGGCGACTTCACTCCCGCGTTCGCGCTCAAGCACGCGCTCAAGGACGCCGACCTGGCCGCCCAGGCCGCGCAGGCCAGCGGCACCGAGCTCACCCTCACCGACGCGCTGCTGCCGCGGTGGCGGCGCGCCGCCAGCGGGCACGGCGATGAGGACCTGGCCGTGATCTACACCACGCCCTAAGCCGCCCCCCGCGGCCAGCCGCTGACCAGGCGCGGGCAGCATAGGGGGACGGACCGGCGATGACTGAGGAGCTACGCATGAGCCACACACAGGACAGCGATCCGCGACCCGCGGCGTTCGTGCTGTTCGGGGCGACCGGAGACCTGGCCAGGCGCATGGTGCTGCCCGCGTTCTACCGGCTCGCCACCGAAGGGCTGCTGCCCGCGCAGTGGCTGCTGGTGGGCAACGGCCGCGGCGACATCTCGCACGAGGATTTCCGGGCCCGGGTCCACGATGCGCTCACCGAATTCGGCCCCCAGCCTGAGCCGGCGCAATGGGATGCCTTCGCGGAGCGGGTGTTCTTCGCGGGCGGCGGGTTCAGCGGTGGTGATCCCGGCCGCTTGCCCGACGTGCTGCGGGAGAACCTCGGGCCGCTGGGCAGCGACCCGCAGCTTATCCACTACCTGGCTGTCCCGCCGGTCGCCTTCACCGTGCTGACCCTGGCCCTGGGCCAGCACGGTCTCGCCGGGGTGCCCGTGTCGTGTACGAGAAGCCGTTCGGCACGTCGGGGGAGAACTTCCGCGAGCTGGACCGGGTCGTCCATTCGGTCCTGGACGAACAGCAGGTGTACCGGATCGACCACTTCCTCGGGAAGGAGGCCACCAGGATCTGCACCTGCTGCGCTTCGCTAACGGGTCCTCTGCTGCGTACTGGGACCGCGAGCACGTCGAGTCGGTGCAGATCGACGTGCCGGAGACGCTCGGCATCAGCGACCGGGCGCAGTTTTACGACGCGACCGGCGCGGTGCTTGACATGCTGGTCACGCACCTGTTCCAGGTGGCCGCAGAAGTGGCCATGGAGCCGCCGGCCACCCTGGGCCCGATCGACCTGCAGGCCGCCCGGGAGACGGTCATCAGCTGCTTCCGCCCGCTGGATCCGGGCGAGGTGGTGCTGGGCCAGTTCGACGGCTACCGGGACGTGCCCGGCGTCGATCCCGCCTCCAGACCGGGATACCTTCGTGGCCGCCCGGCTGTGGATCGACAGCCCCCGCTGGCGCGGCGTGCCGTTCTGCCTGCGCACCGGCAAGCAGATGGCGGCCTCGCGGCCAGCGGGTCAGCCTGATCCTCCGCGAGCCATCCGGGCCGCTAGCGGCCAGCTGCCGCGGGACGCAAACGTGCTCTCCTTCTCCCTGGCCGGCGACGGGGAGATCGACCTGTCCATGGTGGCCAAGAAGCCCGGCCCGGCGCTCGAGCTCGACGTAGCGCACGCGTCGATCCCGCTGACCAGCCTTGCGGACGCCGATCCGCTGCCGCCGTACGTCCGGCTGATCCACGACGTGCTGCTCGGCGACCGCTCACTGTTCACGCGCCCGGACGGGCTCGCCGCGGTCTGGGACGTCGCCGAGCCGCTGCTGACCACGGCCGCCCAAGATCAGCTCCTATGCGCCGGGATCGTGGGGGCCGGGTCAGGCGGGTGAGCTCGTGCACCCGGACGCTGGCTCTCGGCCAGTAGGGACCGGCTTCCGGCGGCTTACACCGAGCGGTAGTAGTGGTCCTGCTCGAGGTCTTCGAGCAGGCTCGGCCCGGTCGGCTCCCAGCCGAGCAGCTCCCGGGTGATGGTGGCGGTGACGGGGCTGTCCAGGGCCACGAAGTGGGCCATGAAGCCGAAGTGCTCCGGGGCGTCACCGGGGGCCACCGAGGTCGCCGGGAGGCCGAGGTGGCGGCCTATCGCCTCGGCGATCTCCCGGAAGGGAACGCCCTCATCCGAGACGGCGTGCAGGACCGAGCCGGCCGGAGCAGCCTCGACGGCCAGGCGCGCCAGGCGGGCGGCATCCGAGCGGTGCACCGCGGGCCACCGGTTGGCGCCGTCACCCACGTAACCGGCCACGCCCCGCTGGCGGGCGATGCCGACGAGCGTGGCCAGGAACCCGTTGTCGCCGTCGCCGTGGACCGTCGGCGCGAAGCGCAAGACCGACGAGCGGACGCCGATGCCCCGCAACGACAGGGTGAGCAGGGCGGTGGCCGCCCGGCGCCCGGCGGGATTGGCCCGGATCTCGGGGCTCGCGACGAGCCCGTCATCCTCGGTGGCGGCCCGGCCAGCGGCCAGGCCGATCAGGCCCGAGGCGAGCACGAAGGGCCGGTCGGAGTCGGCCAGGGCGGCGCCCATGGCCTCCACGGCCCGCCGGTCGGCGGCTCCGGCGGCGGCGAAGTTCCCGCCGAAGGCCACCTCGTGCTGGAAGGCCAGGTGGATCACCCCGTCCGAGTCGGCCGCCGCCTTGGCCAGGCCGTCGGGGTCGTCGAGGTCGCCGCGCTGGACGATGGCGCCGGCCGCTTCCAGCCGGTGCGCTGATGTGTCGGAGCGGGCCAGGCCGACCACTTCATGGCCGGCGCCGAGGAGTTCGGGGACGACAGCAGAGCCGATCCAGCCCGATGCGCCGGTGACAAGGATTCTCATGACGGACCTCCGTCGGGTAAGGTGATGTCGGTAACTGACATCACTGTAGATCTGATGTCAGTGACTGTCAACACCTAGGATGGCGATCATGAGCCGGTGGGAGCCGGATAGCCGGGGCAGGCTGCAGGAGGCGGCGCTTGCCCTGTACTCAGAGCGCGGGTTCGACCAGACCACGGCCGCCGAGATCGCCGCCCGGGCCCGCGTGACCGAGCGCACCTTCTTCCGGCACTTCGCCGACAAGCGGGAAGTGCTCTTCGCCGGCTCCGAGCTCCTCCGGGAACAGATTGTTTCTGGTGTGGCCGGGGCGCCCGCCGGGCACACGCCGCTCGAGGCAGTCGCCCGCGGTCTCGACGTCGCCGCCGCCCTGCTCGGCGAAGGCCGCCGGGATCTCACCGCCCAGCGCCAGGCCGTGATCGCCGCCAACCCCGAGCTGCGAGAACGCGAACTGGCCAAGCTGGCCGACTATGCCGCGGCAGTCGCCGCCACTCTGCGCCAGCGGGGCGCGGGCGAACTGCAGGCGATCTTGGCCGCCGAGGCCGGCATGTCGGTGCTCCGGGTGGCCCTCGGGCGCTGGGCGAGCAGCGATGACGACCGGAGCCTGCCGGTCATCATGACGGCCGCCCTGGCCGAGCTGCGAGCCGTGACCGCCGGCCGCTGAGCCGCCTGGCAGGCGCGGTGCGTGCCGCTGGCACGGCTAGCTGGCCCGGGGATCCTGGCGGAACCGGCTCCGCCGCCAGCAGGCCCATGAAATGCAGGCACTTGAGGTGCTGCTCCATCTCCCGAGCCACGCCGTCGGCGTCCCAGGCCGGCAACTCGCGCAGCAGCCTGCGGCGCCGAGATCACCGCGGCCTTCCTCATGGCCCTACCGTTTCGCATTCCGGGCGCCGTATCATCCCGGCAGACGGCCAGCTCCGCTACCGGCTGGCGGGTATCCCACGGACCCGGTTAGCGGCGATGCGTGGCGCGGCCCTGGCCGCCATGCTGGAGCTGACGGGCCGGGCGTCGTGATTACCATGCTGCCCACCGCCGCGGCCGTGGAGTCGGTCATCTTCAATGCCGACGTGGCCGCCGCATTCGCCGAGGGAAGCGTGTGGGCGCAGATGGGCACGATCGGCGTCGAGGCTACCCTGGGCTTCCGGGACCAGCTGGCCGCGGCCCGGCCCGGCGTGACGTTCGTCGACGCCCCGGTCTCGGGCAGCAAGGGCCCGGCTGAACAGGGCCAGCTGCTCGTCCTGGCCTCCGGCCCCGAAACCGCGGCTAGCCCGCTGCGCCCGGTCTTCGACGCCATCGGCCGCAAGACGGTGTGGCTGGGACAGGTGGGCCAGGGCAGCATCTTCAAGCTGGTCGTCAACGCCTACCTGTCCATCCTCATCGAAGGCGTCGCCGAGACCATGGAACTCGCCGACCGGCTCGGCATCAGTCACCAGCAGCTCGCCGAGGTCATCGAGGGCGGCCCGCTGGACGCTCCGCTGGCCGGCGCCAAGCTGCACAAGATTGACCGCGGCGACTATGCTCCGGAGTTCCCGCTGGAGTGGGCGCTGAAGGACGTCGATCTCGCGATCAGCGCCGCCGGCGGCCAGGCGCCGCCGCTGCTGGCCGCGCTGTCTGGCCAGTGGCATCTCGCGGTAGCCGCCGGGCACGGCCGCCAGGACATCAGCGCCGCCCGCCTCGCCCTGCCCCGCCCCGAACCACGCCAGTTACAGAAATTGAATGGTCAGGGTCAGCCTCCGGGCGGGTAATGGGAGCCGGGCTGGTCTGCCTCAAGCCCGGCGCCCGGATGCATCAAGAACCGGCTCAAAAGTATCCAGTACCGGCCAGCCCTCATCGAGGGCTTCCTTGCCCAGACCGGGCTCACCCTCCAACCACAACCCCGTAGACCTCAGCCTTTCGACCCCTGCAGGCGTCAGGACACGCCGGCAAAATCGACGTCCTTGGTCTCGACCGTCCCGGCCGTCCGCCTAGGCGCCGTCTGGTAGGCCCAGTACAGGTTCGTGTGCGCGATAACCTGATCCGGTGGTGGCACCCCCCACTCGCTCTGGTCCTCGGTGGTGTGTGCGTCGCTGACCAATGTCGCGTCATAGCCTCTGGCGAAGGCGCCGTGGAGGGTCGAGCGGACGCAGGCGTCGGTTTGCGCGCCAACGACCACCAGCCGCCCGACACCGAGCCCGGACAGCACATTCTCCAGGGTGGTGTCCTCGAAGGAGTCGCCATAGTGCTTCTCGACCAGCGGCTCTGAGCCATCCGGATTCAGCTCGGGGACGATCTGCCAGTCGCCGCTTCCCCTCTTCAGCTCCTCGTCGGAATGCTGGATCCAGATCACCGGGACATGTTCCCGCCGCGCCTTCTCGACAAGGCTGTCGATGTTCGCCACGACCGCATCGCGTTGGTAAGCCTGGCCACGGCGCGGTTCTGGACATCGATGACGAGTAGCGCGGTGGCTGGCCGGTTGGCGAGAGTGGTCATGGCCTGCCCTCCTGGCGGCGGGTGCGTTAGCTACGTCTGCCAGCCTAGACCTGACCTCTGACAGCGCATGCTCGCTCACCGGGGACGCGCCCGGCGCTCACCTACGAGGTTGAAAGGCCAGCCAGGGCCCGCGCCACGGACGGCCAGATCAGACCCCAGGCTTTCAACCTCTATAGCACTGCCGCCCACGCCGGCAGGCTGGCGTCGTGGCTTAAGTGGCGGTGCTCTGGTCGGGCCGCCCGACGTTCACGACCTGCACAGGCAGGTCACCGGCCGCGCGGAGGACCTGGTAGGCTACTGTCGAGCCGTTCAGCAGACGCGACCAGCGCGAGCGGCGGCGCGATCCGATGACCAGCTGGCAGAAGTAGTTCGACAATGCCGCGTCGACCCGCTCCTCGGGGACGACGAGGCTCTGGGCCAGCCGACGGCGAAGCGCCGCGGGCGCCAGGTCGACGAGCTTGATCTCGCCGTCGCGCACAAACGCGTCGGGACCGGCTCGGCCGGGTGCACGCCGGTGATCCGGGCGACCAGCGCGCCGAGTGACTCGAGGTTGGCGATATTGAGGGTCGTATAGACATCGATGCCGCTGGCGAGCAGCTCGGCGACGTCCTGCCAGCGTTTCTCGTGTCGCTCGCCGGGGAGGTTGGCGTGGGCCAGCTCGTCCACCAGGGCCAGCTCCGGGCCCCGGTCCAGGACCGCGGTGACGTCCAGTTCGTTAAAGCTGACGCCCCGGTAGGTGATCGTACGAGCGGGCAGGACTTCAAGGTCGGCGAGCTGAGCCGCGGTCGCCGCCCGCCCGTGCCGCTCTTGGTAAGCCACGACCGCGTCAACGCCGGCGCGTCGGTTGGAGCGTGCGTCCCGCAGCATCTCATAGGTCTTCCCCACCCCCGGGGCAATCCCGAGGTAAGTGCGCAGCCTGCCCCCGCTCGGCATCGGTTGGGACATGCGTGCACAGTGCCACATGGCGGTCAGGAGGGCCACCTTGTACCGTCAAGAACGTGAGCGAAGCTGCCGCGGCGGACGCCTTCGCTGTCAGCGAGGTCGAAGCCGGCCAGGCAGTTCCGCATCTATCTCGGCGCGGCCCCGGGCGTCGGCAAGACGTACGCCATGCTCTCCGAGGGCCACCGACGGCAGGGGCGGGGCGCCGACGTAGCGGCCGGGTTCGTCGAGGCCTACGGGCGGCCGCACACCGAGGAGCTGATCGGCAGTCTGGGAGATCATCCCCCGCCAGGTGGTCGAGTACCGGGGCAGCCGCCAGGAGGAGATGGACCTCGACGCGGTCCTGCGCCGACGGCCCGAGGTGGCCCTGATCGACGAGCTGGCCCACACCAACGTGCCGGGATCAGGACCGCACGAGAAACGCTGGCAAGATGTCCTGGACATCCTCGGCGCCGGGATCGACGTCATCACCACCGTCAACATCCAGCACCTGGAAAGCATCGCCGATGATGTCGAGCGCATGACCAGGGCGAAGGTCCGCGAACGCGTACCGGACCGGATAAAGCGCCGCGGCCGAGGCACCTGGATCCGTTCGGGCAGCTGCTGGTGATCGTCCTGCTGGCATCGCTGACCTACGCGGTCATCGAGGGCCCGGCCTACGGCTGGGGATCGGCGAGGATCCTGTCTTTCTTCGCGGTCGCGGTGATCGCGCTGGCCGTCCTGCTGGCTTACGAGCCCCGTCGTCCGGATCCGCTGGTCGACCTCAGGTTCTTCCGCAGCCTGCCGTTTTCCGGCGCGACCGTGACCGCGGTGAGCGCGATGGGCGCGCTCGGCGGGTTCTTGTTCCTCAACACGTTGTACCTGCAGGAGGTCCGGGGTTACCGGCCGCTGGTCGCCGGGTTGTTCTTGCTCCCGATGGCGGCCGCGATGGCCGTATGTGCCCCGCTGGCCGGTCGGATGGTCGCCCGCCGCGGGACCAGGATGCCCCTGCTCATCGCCGGTGCCGGCGTGATCGCCGGGGGCGCCCTGCTGACCGCCCTGAGCGCGTCGACATCGGCGGTCTACCTCATCGTGAGCTATCTGGTGTTCGGCGTCGGCATCGGCATGGTGAACGCGCCGATCACGAACTCGGCGGTGTCCGGGATGCCCCGGGAGCAAGCCGGGGTCGCGGCCGGGATCGCGTCGGCCAGCCGCCAGGTAGGCCAGGTGCTCGGTGTGGCGGTCGTAGGGTCGGTCGTGACCGCGAACCTGCACGGCTCGCTTCAGTCGGGGTTCGCTGCCGCGACCCGTCCCGGCTGGTGGATCATCGCCGCCTGCGGGTTCGCCGTAGTGGTCCTGGCCCTCGTCACCACAAGCCAGCGAGGAAAGGCCAGCGCCGCGAAAACCGCGCCGCTGGTGGCGACCGCGGAGCAGGCTGCGGAGAAGGTCCCCGCCGCGTGAGCGAGTGGTCTCCGCGGCGCATTGCACTACCGGGTAGCTGGAATGCCGGAAGTAAAGACAGCACGACGGGAGGACGGATGCTAGCCGCGATGCACGACGCCGCGGCGGCGGCGACCCTGTAATTAGCGCTCTGGCCGACCGGCAGTGACACTCGTCGGCCGGAGCGATCCACATTGCCCCTGCGCATGAGGAAGGGATCAGGCATGGAGCGCACCTGGGGTGAGCACGAGGTGCGCAAGCTGCATGCCGAACTCGCCGAGCTTGACCGGCTGGCGACCCAGGCGGTCGTAGACCACGCCGCGAGCGGGCCGCGGCGGCCGGGGGCGAACATCCGCGTGACCGCCTGAGCTGCCCACGTGTCTGGCTGCTAGCTGGGAGAACTTGATGGGCGCAACTGGCTCGAGCCGGGAGCGGCCAGGTCTTTGGCCATCTTGTAGTTGTGGATGGGCTCTCCGCGTACAACCATGTCCTGCCGTTCGAGGACCACGAATCCCTTCCGCTCAAAGAAGCGCCGGGCTAGCTCGCTTGCCTCGGTATAGAGACGGCCGATCTCTTGCTGCCGTGCTGCCGCCTCCGCGGCCTCGTAGAGCTGCGACGCGATCCCCCGCCCGGCTGCCTCGGGCGCACAGAAGAGGTGGTCAATGTGCCCGTCCGGCTCAAGGTCGATGAAGGCCACCGCTCGATCGTTCTCGTTGGTAGCGAGCAGAACCAGACGACCGTCACCGGCCCACTGATGCGACTGTTCAGGAGTTCGGCGCTCAGGAGCCCAGGCCCGTACCTGAGCGGGCGTGTAGTCGGAGATGGCGACCTGCCGGACCGAGCGGAAGAACACATCAGCCAGGTCGTCGGCATCGCGCTGCTCGTAGCCTCGGATGGTGACTTCCACTCGGCCAGCGTACTTGTGCCGACGAGGGTACTTGCTCGACCGGTGATCATAACTGGGTACGGGGGCGTGAGGCTGCGCCGGGTCGACGGCCACGGTCGCGGACCACCGCGCTTCGACCCGGCCGAAGCGCCAGTAGATCAGGGCCGCGGCCCAGACCAGGACGAACATCCCGGCGATGCAGAAACCGGCCAGGTTGATGTTGAAGTTGGACATCAGGTCCCAGAAGGCGCCGTGCAGGTGCAGTTCGGTGGTGAAGATGCCGAGGATCTCGATGGTGCCGATGATGAAAGCAGCGCCGATGGACAGCGCGGTGATGACCAGGTTGTAGTAGACCTTGCGGACCGGGCGGGCGAAGGCCCAGCCGTAGGCGAAGTTCATGAACGCCCCGTCGAGGGTGTCGAACAGCATCATGCCGCCGGAGAACAGGAACGGCAGGGCCAGCACGGCGAAGTAGGGCAGGCCCTGGATGGCGGCGTAGGCGGTGGCCGCCAGCAGGACGACCTCGGTGGCGGTATCGAACCCGATGCCGAAGACCAGGCCGACGAAGTACAGCTGCCAGGTGTGGTTGATGGACTTCATGAACCGGCCGAAGAACCGGTACATCAGGCCGCGGGCCTGTAGCTGGGCCTCCAGCTGCTGCTCGTCGTAGGCGCCGTCGCGCATCTCGCGGAAGACCTTGAAGATGCCGGCCAGCACGATCAGGTTGAGCAGGGCGATCAGGTACAGGAAACCGGCCGACAGCAGGGTCCCGATGGCTCCGCCCGCGGTTTCGTAGGCCGAGTTGGGGTCGACCACGGCGCCGAAGACGGCCCGGGCGGCGATGGTGATGCCCACGCCGACCGCGACGATGACGGTGGAGTGGCCGAAGGAGAAGAAGAACCCGGTGCCCAGGGGCCGTTTGCCGTCGGCCATCAGCTTGCGGGTGGTGTTGTCGATGCAGGAGATGTGGTCGGCGTCGAAGGCGTGCCGGAAGCCCAGCAACCAGGCCGTGATCGCCACCCCGATACCGACGCCCAGGCCCTTGCTGCCGCCCTCGCCCCGGTAGTCGAAATGGTGCGGCATGACGTACAGGACGAAGATGGCCCAGCCGGTCACGTTGACCGCCAGGATGAACCCGAACATCGCGGCCAGCCGACCCCA
Organism: uncultured Actinomycetes bacterium; assembly: GCA_963767565.1. Lineage (GTDB taxonomy): Bacteria > Actinomycetota > Actinomycetes > Streptosporangiales > Streptosporangiaceae > Palsa-504. The sequence goes on from CAVYEG010000006.1 coordinate 1,126,642, forward strand.
CTCGCGAGCCGTCGCTGCCGTGCGGACAGTGTGCGGGCGCCGCCTGATCATCGAGACCGCCCTTCCTCCGAGGACAGGTGTTCGCGCAGGCCAGACCAGGCGACCGGACTTATCCCCCGGAGGGGCTTGACCGTTGCGGGACAGTGCCGGACTCGCACCGGACTTCGCTGGCTGGCTGCCGCCCCAGGTGGCCCCTGGGTCATGGGCACGGTATAGGCCGGGACGCGATACCGTCAAGGCTCACCAGATGATCAGATGGATCAGATGATCAGGCAGGCTAGCGGGGGGCGGGCGGCTTCAGCGGCCTTCGAGGTCGCCTTCGGTTTCCAGGTAGGCCTGCCGCAACGCGGCCAGCGTCTCGGGGCCGGGGGCATCCCACAGCTTGCGGTCCGCCGCCTCGAGCAGCCGTTCGGCAATGCCGTGCAGAGCCCAGGGGTTGGACCGGCGGAAGAACTCGCGCATCTGCTCGTCGCGGACGTAGGTGTCGGTGAGCTTCTCGTACATCCAGTCCTCGACCACCCCGGCCGTCGCGTCGTAGCCGAACAGGTAGTCCACGGTGGCGGCGAGCTCGAAGGCGCCCTTGTAGCCGTGCCGCTTCATGGCCTCGACCCAGCGCGGGTTGACGACCCGGGCACGGAAAACACGCGCGGTCTCCTCGGCCAGCGACCGGGTGCGGACCGTATCCGGGCGGGTGGAATCGCCGATGTATGCGCGGGGCGCCCGGCCGGTGAGCGCCCGGACGGTGGCGATCATCCCCCCGTGATACTGGAAGTAGTCGTCGGAGTCGGCGATGTCGTGCTCGAGGGTGTCGGTGTTGTGCGCGGCCACCGCGATCCGCCGGTACGCGTTCTCCATGTCGTCGCGCGCCTCCCGGCCGTCGAGTCCGCGGCCGTACGCGAACCCGCCCCACACGGCGTACACCTCGGCCAGGTCGGCATCGTCGCGCCAGTTCCTGGCGTCGATCAGCGGCAGCAGCCCGGCCCCGTACGCACCGGGCCGGGAGCCGAAGATGCGCGTGGTAGCGCGGCGCTCGTCGCCGTGCGCGGCCAGGTCGGCCCGGGCGTGGGCGCGGACGTAGTTCTCCTCGGCGGGCTCGTCCAGCCCGGCCACCAGCCGGACGGCGTCGTCCAGCGCCGTCACCACGTGCGGGAACGCGTCCCGGAAGAACCCGCTGATCCGGACGGTCACGTCGATCCGCGGCCGGCCGAGCTCGGTCAGCGGGATCGGCTCGACCGCGGTCAGCCGGCGCGACGCCTCATCCCACACCGGCCGCACGCCGAGCAGCGCCAGCACCTCGGCCACGTCATCGCCCGAGGTGCGCATGCTTGCGGTCCCCCAGACGGACAGGCCGACCGAGTCGGGGTAGGCGCCGGTGTCGGCCAGGTACCGCTCGAGCAGCGAGTCCGCCATGGCCTGGCCGGTCTCCCAGGCCAGCCGGGACGGCACCGCGCGCGGGTCGACCGAGTAGAAGTTTCGCCCGGTCGGCAGCACGTTGACCAGCCCGCGCAGCGGCGAGCCGCTCGGCCCGGCCGGGACGAACCCGCCACCGAGCGCGTGCAGCGTGCGGCTGATCTCGTTCGTCGTCTCGGCGAGCCGGGGTACCACTTCGGTGGCGGCGAAGGTGAGCACGGCGGCGACTTCCGGCGTCGCGGTGCCGAGCGCGGCCGCGACGACGCCGGTCACCGCGGACGGTTCCCAGCCGGCCGACTCCATGGCCTCGACCAGCGTCCGAGCCTGGGCTTCGACCGCGTCGGTGCCGGCGCGGTCGCCGGAACGTTCGGCGTGGCCCAGGGCTTCGCGCAGGCCGGGCAGGGCCTGGGCCTGGCCGCCCCACATCTGCCTGGCCCGCAGGATGGCCAGGACCAGGTCGACCCGGGCGGCGCCGGCCGGGGCGGCGCCGAGCACGTGCAGCCCGTCGCGGATCTGGGCGTCCTTGATCTCGCACAGCCAGCCGTCCACGTGCAGCAGGAAGTCGTCGAACTCGGTGTCATGCGGCCGGGAGTCCAGCCCGAGGTCGTGGTCGAGCTTGGCGGCCTGCATCAGCGTCCAGATCTGGGCCCGGACGGCGGGCAGCTTGGCCGGGTCCAGCGCCGCGATCTGCGCATGTTCATCCATCAGCTGTTCCAGCCGGGCGATGTCGCCGTAGCTGTCGGCGCGGGCCATGGGCGGCACGAGGTGGCCGATCAGCGTGGCGTGGGCGCGGCGCTTGGCCTGCGTGCCCTCGCCAGGGTCGTTGACCAGGAAGGGGTAGACGAGCGGGATGTCCCCGATGGCGGCGTCAGCCGCGCAGCCGGCCGACAGCCCGGACGTCTTGCCGGGCAGCCATTCCAGGTTGCCGTGCTTGCCGACGTGCACCACGGCGTGCGCCGCGAACTGGTCTCGCAGCCAGTGGTACGCGGCCAGGTAGTGGTGGCTCGGCGGCAGGTCCGGGTCGTGGTAGATCGCGATCGGGTTCGCGCCGAACCCGCGGGGCGGCTGGACCATCACGGTTACGTTGCCCGCCCGCAGCGCGGCCAGCACGATCTCGCCGCCGGGATCCTGGCTGCGGTCCACGAACAGCTCGCCGGGCGCCGGGCCCCAGTGCTCGGTGACCTTGTCCTGCAGGTCCGGGTCCAGGGTGGCGAACCAGGCCCGGTAGTCCGCGGCGCTGATCCGGACCGGGTTGCCGGCCAGCTGGTCTTCGGTCAGCCAGGTCTCGTCCTGGCCGCCGGCGGCGATGATCGCGTGGATCAGGGCGTCGCCGTCGCCGGCGGCCACGCCGGGCAGCTCGTCGCCGCCGATGTCGTAGCCGGCGTCGGCCATCGCGGCCAGCAGCCGGATCACCGACGCGGGGGTGTCCAGCCCGACGGCGTTGCCGATGCGGGCGTGCTTGGTCGGGTAGGCCGAGAGCATGATCACGATGCGCCGTTGACCGGCGGGCACGTGCCGCAGCCTGCCGTGCTTGACGGCGATGCCGGCCACCCGGGCAGTGCGCTCCGGGTCGGGCACGTAGCTGGTCAGGCCGTCCGGGCCGACCTCCTTGAACGAGAAGGGCACGGTGATCACCCGGCCGTCGAACTCGGGGATCGCGACCTGGGTGGCGGCGTCCAGCGGGGTCAGGCCCTGGTCGTTGCCGACCCACTGGGCGCGCGACGAAGTCAGGCACAGGCCCTGCAGGATCGGGACGTCCAGGCTGGCCAGCGCGCCGATGTCCCAGTTCTCGGTGCCTCCGGCGCCGGCCGTGGCGGGCACCAGGCCGCCGGAGGCCAGCACGGTCACGACGATCGCGTCCGCGGCGCGCAGGGTGTCGATCAGGGCGGGCTCGGCGGTGCGCAGCGAGGAGCAGAACACCGGCAGCGGCCGCCCGCCGGCCGTCTCGATGGCGTCGGCGAGCGCGTGCACGAAGCCGGTGTTCCCCGCGACGTGGTGGGCGCGGTAGTACAAGGCAGCGACGACCGGGCCCCGTGTTTGCGGGGCCGGCCGTTCGAGGATGCCCCAGGTCGGGGTGGGCGCGGGCGGCTCGAAGCCCTCGCCGGTGAGCGCAATCGCATCGGACAGGAACCGGGCCAGCTGCAGCAGGTTCTGCGGGCCGCCGTGCGCCAGGTAGGCGTGCGCCTCGGCGACGACGCCGCCCGGCACGGTCGACAGCAGCATGAGCTCGGCGTCGGGTGTGGCCTCGCCGCCGAGCACGATCATCGGCACCCCGCTCGCCGCGACCGCGTCCAGGCCGTCCTCCCAGGCCCGCCGGCCGCCCAGCAGGCGGACCACGACGGCGGTCGCGCCGTCCAGCAGCGGCGGCAGGTCCTCGACCGCCAGCCGGGCCGGGTTGGCCGGCCGGTAACCGGCGCCGCTGGCGCGGGCCGACAGCAGGTCGGTGTCGGAGGTGGAGAGCAGGACGATCAAGGTAGCTCCTGGTCGCGGTGGGCCTCAGCGCTGCGGTGCCGGCTGTCTTCCCGGCTGATACCCGGATGGCTATGTTCACTGTTGAATGCCTAGCTTCCCACCTGAAGCCAGGAGGATCATGCCCGGGCGTCTTGGCAGCGGCGAGACCTTTGGAGGTGGGCCCAACCTCGCGGCTGGGACGCTCGCGTAGAATCCGCGCGTGCCCGCGACCAGCCCCTCAGCCCCCCGGCCCGCGGCTGACCGCTGCCCGGGGGTGCTGCGGCTGGCCGAGGCGGCGGACGGGCGGCTGGCGCGGATCCGGCTGCCGGGCGGGCTGATCGGGGCCGGGCAGATGCGGGTGCTGGCCCGGCTGGCGGACGAGCTGGGCGACGGCCGGGTCGAGCTGACCTCGCGCGGCAACGTGCAGCTCCGGGCACTGGCGCCGGACGCCGCGGAGCCGCTGACCGATGAGCTCAGCCGGGCCGGGCTGCTGCCGTCGCTGGACCACGACCGGGTGCGCAACGTGCTCGCCTCGCCGCTGGCCGGGCTGGCCGCCGGGACCGACCTGACCGCGATCGTCCGGGCCCTCGACGCCGGGCTGTGCGCGCGGCTGCGGCTGGCGGAACTGCCGGGCCGGTTCCTGTTCGCGGTGGACGACGGGCGCGGTGACGTGGCCGGTCTCGGAGCCGACGTGGTGGCCCGGGCCGGGGTGGATGGCGCGGTGGTCAACGGGCTGGCGAGCGGCAGCCCGGACGACCCCGACGCGGTCGTGGCCGTGATGCTGGCCTGCGCCGAGGCGTTCCTCGACGAGCGGACGGCTCAGGGCGGCACGGCGTGGCGGATCGCCGACCTGGACGGCGGGGCCGAGCGGGTGCGCGCCGCAGTCGCCGCGCGCCTGGGGCTGACTGCTGCTGACGGGGTGCCTGGCGGCGGGCGGGCGCCGTCCGGATCCGCGTCCCGGCCGGTCGGGATCGTCGGGCCGGGAGGCACGGCCGCGGTGCTGCTCGCGCCGCTCGGGCGGCTGACCGCGGCGCAGCTGACCTGGCTGGCTGGACTGGTCACCGCGCGGCCGGCCCGGGTCACGCCGTGGCGCAGCGTCGTGCTGCCTGACCTGCCCGACGCGGCCCGGGTCCTGCGCGACGCCGCCCGCCTCGGGTTCGGCGTGGACGACGCGTCGCCGTGGCTGCGGGTGACCGCGTGTGCCGGCCGGCCGGGCTGCGCGAGCGCGCTGGCGGACGTGCAGGCCGACGCGGCGGGGTTCGCCGCCCGCTGGCCGGACCGGATCGTGCATGTCAGCGGGTGTGCCAGGCACTGCGGCCGGCCCGCCGCCACCCAGGTCGACGTGACCGCCACCAGCGAGGGATACCAGGTTGCCGGAATTTGACTACGTCCGCGACGGCGCGGAGATCTACCGCCGCTCCTTTGCCACCATCCGGGCCGAGGCGGAACTGGATCGTTTCCCGGCCGACGTGGCGCAGGTCGTGGTCCGGATGATCCACTCCTGCGGCATGACCGACCTCCCCCGCGACATCGCCTACAGCGCCGGCGTGGTCGAGCGGGCGCGGGCCGCGCTGCGCGACGGCGCGCCGATCCTGTGCGACGCGCATATGGTCGCGGCCGGGATCACCCGGTCACGGCTGCCCGCCGAAAACGAGGTGATCTGCACGCTGCGCGACCCGGACGCCGTGGCGCTCGCGGCGCGGCTGGCGACGACGCGCTCGGCCGCCGCCGTCGACCTGTGGGGCGAGCGACTGGACGGCGCGGTGGTGGCGATCGGCAACGCGCCGACGGCCCTGTTCCGCCTGCTGGAGATCACCGCTGACGGGCCGCGCCCGGCGGCGGTGATCGGCATCCCGGTCGGCTTCATCGGCGCCGCCGAATCGAAGCAGGCGCTGGCGGCCTCGGGCCTGGAACACCTGGTGGTGCACGGGCGGCGCGGCGGCAGCGCAATGACCGTCGCCGCGGTCAACGCGATCGCCAGCGAGGCCGATTGACATCCTCCCCCGCCTGAAGGCGGGGGATTCCAGCTACTACGCCGATGGGAGCAGCAGTTGAGGTTCGCGGTTCACGGGCCGGGTAATCCCGTCGCCTCCCCGCGCAGTCACGGCGTGCCCCGCCGCGATGTTGATGGCCGCGTTCACGTCCGCGTGGCAGGCGAAACCGCAGGCAGTGCACCGGAACACGGCTTGGCTCTCACGCGAGTCCCGGTCCACCCGCCCGCACGCCGAGCACCACTGGCTCGTGAACGCGGGGTTGATCTTCTCCACCCGGCCCGGGGCCTTGTCCTCCAGGCGGCGCACCAGCAGCCCCCACCCGGAACGCAGTATTTCCCGGTTCAGCCCGGCCTTGGCGCGGACGTTGCGGCCCGGGTTCTCCCGGGTGCCTTTCGCGGACCGGGTCATGTTGCCGATCTTCAGGTCCTCGACCCGGATCAGGTCGAACCGCCGCGCGATGTCTGTGGACACCTTCTCGGCCCAGTCCTTGCGCCGGTCGCTCTCCCGGGCCTTCAGCCGGGCGATCGCGTGCTTGACCCGGCCGCGGCGGTTCGAGCCCCGCTTCGCGCGGGCCAGCCTGCGCTGCAGCCGGCGCAGCCTGATCCGCTCCCGCACACCCAGGCCGGGACAGTGCAGCATCTGCCCGGTGGACAGCGCCGCGGAAACCGCCACGCCCCGGTCGATACCCACCACCTGGCCGTTACCCGGTGCGGGAACCAGCCCGGGGATCACCGTGAAGGCAACATGCCAGCGACCCGCGCGGTCCCTCGTGACCCGGTAGGACTTCGCGTCCGGCGGTACCGCGCGGGACCAGCGGAACCGGACCCATCCGGCTTTGGGCACCCAGACCTGGCCGGCGTGGCGGGACGCGCGGCGCATGTCCCACTGCCGCCCGCTCCGCCCGACGATCCGGAACCCCTCATCCCGCCCGGCCTTGCGCCACGACGGCCGCCCGGCCGGGTTCGCCGGGTCGAAGAACGCCTTCATCGCCTGGGTGAAGTCGCGCAGCGCCTGCTGCTGCACGGTCTGGGACCCGGCGGCCAGCCACGGGTTTTCCGCCCGGGCCTGGGTGAGCTGCCGGCACTGTTCCAGGTAGCCCGGCGCACCCTTGCGGCCCGGGCGCCAGTGGGAGTGCTGCTCGACGGCCAGGTTCCAGACGTACCGGGCCTGGCCGCAGTGGTCCCGCAGCACCGCTTCCTGGGCGGGGGTGGGGATGAGCCGGTACCGGGCCATACGAACACGCTAGCGACTACCGCCGACATTTCCGGGGAGGTGAAGCGGCGTTTCCTCCCCGGCCTGAAGGCCGGAGTCTCCACGCCGCCATCCTGATGAACACGCCGGCCGGGGTGCTATACGGCGTCGGGCTGGGCCCCGGCGACCCAGAGCTGGTCACCGTCAAGGCGGCCCGGCTCATCGGCGCCGCCGACGTGGTCGCCTACCACTCGGCGCGGCACGGACGCTCGATCGCGCGGTCGATCGCCGCCCCTTACCTGCGCGGTGACCAGATCGAGGAACAGCTCGTGTATCCGGTCACGACCGAGGTCACCGATCACCCGGGCGGGTACGAGGCCGCGATCGAGGAGTTCTACGAGCAGGCCGCGGCCCGGCTCATGGCGCACCTGGCGCAGGGCCGTGACGTGGTGCTGCTGGCCGAGGGCGACCCGCTGTTCTACAGCAGCTATATGCACATGCACAAGCGGATCAGCAGGCGGTTCCGCACCGAGATCGTGCCCGGCATCACCTCGGTCAGCGCCGCGTCCGCCGCGCTGGCCCTGCCGCTGACCGAAGGCGACGACGTGCTGACCGTGCTGCCCGGCACGCTGGGACGCGAGGAACTCACGCAGCGGCTGAGCGGCACCGGGGCGGCCGCGATCATGAAGATCAGCCGCAGCTACGCGGACGTCAGGGAGGCGCTGAAGGAGTCCGGGCGGCTGGCGCAGGCGTATTACGTAGAGCGTGCGTCGGGCGGCTCCGCGCAGCTCATCGAGCCTGCGGGCGAGGTGGATCCAGGATCCGTTCCGTATATGTCGATTGTTATCGTGCCCGGGGCCGAAGCGGCCGCCCAGCCGGTCCCCGGGCACGCCGGCCAGGAGCGGCGGGCGGGGCGCGTCGATGTGGTCGGCCTGGGCCCGGCCGGGCGCGACTGGCTCACGCCGCAGGCGATGGCCGTGCTGGCCGCCGCCGACGACATCGTCGGCTACGGGCCGTACGTCGACCGCGTGCCGCGCAACCCCAGACAGCAGCGGCACGGCAGCGACAACCAGGTGGAGGCGCAGCGTGCCGAGTTCGCCCTGGACCTGGCGCTGCGCGGCCGGCGGGTAGCCGTGGTCTCCTCGGGCGATCCGGGCGTGTTCGCCATGGCCTCGGTCGTGCTCGAGGTGGCGGCCAGCGATGAGCGGTTCGCGTACGTGCCGGTCGAGGTGGTGCCCGGGATCACCGCGGCGCAGGCCGTGGCCAGCCAGGCGGGCGCGCCGCTCGGCCACGACTACGTGGTGCTGTCGCTGTCGGACCGGCTCAAACCGTGGGAGGTCATCGCGCGGCGCCTGGCGGCGGCCGCGGACGGCGACTTCGCGATCGCGATCTATAACCCGGCGTCCAAATCGCGCCGCCAGCAGCTGGCCGACGCCCGTGAGCTGCTGCTGGCTCACCGGGACCCACACACGCCGGTCGTGATCGGCCGGGCGGCGGGTACGCCTGATCAGCAGATCACGGTGACCACGCTGGGCGCCCTGGACCCGGACCAGGTGGACATGCAGTGCCTGCTCATCGTGGGCTCGAGCCAGACGCGCGTGGTAAGCGGCGGGACGCGGGTGATCACGCCCCGGCGTTACCCCGGCTGACCCACTGCACCGCCTCGGCCACCGTTGGCACCGCCACGGTGCCCGGCGGCAGCGGCGGACGCTGCACCATGATGACCTGGACGCCGAGATCCCGGGCGGCCGCCAGCTTGGCCGCCGTCATCGGGCCGCCGCTGTTCTTGGTCACCAGCAGCCCGACACCGTGCCCGCGCATCAGCGCCGACTCGCCCTCGACCGTGTACGGGCCGCGGTCCAGGACCAGCGTCATGCGCGGCGGGACCGGCCCGTCCGGCGGATCCACCGTGCGGACCAGGAACCGGTGCCGGCCGTCCTCGGCGAAGACAGCCAGGTCCCGGCGGCCCGTGGTCAGGAACACCGACTCCCCCGGCCAGGCGCGCACCGCGGCCGCGGCGGCGGCGATATCAGGCACCAGATCCCAGGACGGGGCGGCCTGCCATCCCGGCCGGCGCAGGACCAGCAGCGGGACGCCCGCCTGCGCGGCGGCCTGTTCCGCGTGCGCGGTAATCGCCCCGGCGAACGGGTGCGTGGCGTCGACCACGGCGGTGATGCGCTCCGCGCGCAGGAACGCCGCCAGGCCCTCGGCCCCGCCGAACCCGCCGACGCGCACCGGACCGTCCGGAAGCCGCGGCTCGCGGACCCGGCCGGCCAGCGACGAGAGCACGTCCACGTCCGCGGCCACCAGCTCGGCGGCCAGCTCGCGCGCCTCAGCGGTCCCGCCGAGGATCAGGATGCGCACCGGCCCAGGGTAGTGCGGCAGGATGGGCGGATGCGTGAACTGCTCGTCATCGGCATGGGTCCCGGGCACCCGGACCAGATCACCGTCCAGGCCGTGCGGGCCCTCAACCGGGTGGAGGTGTTCCTCCGTATCGACAAGGGGGACGCGAAGTCCGGGCTGAACGCCGCCCGGGACGAGATCCTGCGCCGGCACGTCACCAGCCCGGGCTACCGAGTGGTCGACATCCCCGAGCCGCCGCGGGATCGGTCAGCGTCTTTGACCGGGGCGGACTATCAGGGCGCGGTCCGCGACTGGCACGAGGCCCGGGCCGAACTCATCGAGACGGCCCTCGCGGACGAGCTCGGAGAGGACGGCGTGGGCGCGTTCCTGGTCTGGGGCGACCCGTCGCTGTACGACTCGACGCTGCGGATCATCGACCTGCTGCTGGCTCGCGGCGCGGTTCCGTTCGAGTACGCGGTGATCCCCGGCGTGACCAGCGTGCAGGCGCTCGCGGCGGCGCACCGGGTGCCGCTGAACCGGATCGGCGAGCCGGTCCACATCACCCCGGCGCGCCGGATCGCCGGCGGCCTGCCCGAAGGGCTGGACAGCGTCGTCGTCATGCTCGACTCGGGTTTCACCGCGGCCGGGTTCGACGACCCGGCACTGACCGTGTTCTGGGGCGCCTACCTCAGCACCCCGGACGAGACGCTGATCCGCGGCCCGCTGCCCGAGGTGGCCGCCGAGATCACCGCGACGCGGGCCGAGCTGCGCGCCCGGCATGGCTGGATCATGGACACCTACCTGGTGCGCCGGGACCGTTCCGCAGAGTAGAGGTGGCTGTCGCGGAAGCCTTCCGCGGCCAGCACCCGTCCGACGATGATCACCGCGGTGCGCTGCACGCCCGCGGCCAGCACCTGCGCGGCGATGTCGCCGAGCGTGCCGCGCAGCATGACCTCGCCTGGCTGGCTGGCGTAGGCGACCACGGCCGCGGGGCACTCGTTGCCGTAATGCGGCATCAGCTCGGCCGCGACCTGCTCGATCCGCTGGACGGCCAGGTGCAGCACCAGCGTCGCGCCGGCCGCGCCCAGGCTGGCCAGGTCCTCCCCCGGCGGCATCGGCGTGGCCCGCTGCGCGATCCTGGTCAGCACGACCGTCTGGCCGACGCCGGGCACGGTGAGCTCGCGGCGCAACGCGGCCGCGGCCGCGGCGAACGCCGGGACGCCCGGGGTGATGTCGTAGCCGACGCCGGCCTGGCCCAGGCGGCGGGCCTGCTCGGCGACCGCGCTGAAGACGGCCGGGTCACCGGAGCAGAGCCGCACCACGTCCAGTCCCGCGGCGTCCGCCTCCACCATGGCCGCGCTGATCTGGTCGAGGGTCAGGTCGGCGGTATCGACCAGCCGGGCCCCCGGCGGGCAGTGGGCCAGGACCTCGGCGGGGACCAGGCTGCCGGCGTACAGGCACACCGAGCATTCCGACAGCAGGCGCTGGGCCCGGACGGTGATCAGGTCGGCGGCACCCGGGCCGGCCCCCACGAAATGAACAGTCACGCACTCTCCTTGCTCTGCGTCTTCCGGGCGGACCACTGGACGACCGGCAGCGCCGGCCGCCAGGTGGTGAAGCGGCCGAGGCCATCGGCTCGCTCCAGGCCGATGCGGGTCAGGGCGCCGCCCAGCCGGTCCCGCCAGCCGACCAGGGCGCCCTGTCCCTCGATGGTGACCGCGTTGGCCACCAGCCGGCCGCCCGCGGCCAGCGCGGCCCAGCAGGCATCCACGACGCCGTCGGCGGTGACACCGCCGCCGATGAACACCGCGTCCGGCCGGGGCAGCCCCGACAGCGCCTGCGGGGCCGAGCCGGCCACCACGACCAGGCCCGGCACGCCGAGCGCGGCGGCGTTGCGGGCGATTCGGTCGCGGCGGTCGGCGCGCGGCTCGACCGCGATGGCCCGGCTGGCCGGGTGGACGCGCATCCATTCGATGCCGACGCTGCCCGAGCCGGCGCCAACGTCCCACAGCAGCTGGCCGGGCACCGGGATCAGCGCGGCGAGCGCGAGCGCGCGGATCTCGTGCTTGGTGATCTGCCCGTCCTGCTCGAACGCGTCGTCCGGCAGCCCGGGAACCCGCGGCAGCGGCGTCGCGTCGGTGTCGAGCCGGCAGTCGATGGCGATGATGGCCAGTCGGCTGTGCGGCCGGCCGTCGGCCGGGGCGACGACCTCCTGCTCGCTGCCGAGGTCGGCGAGCACCGTGACCGGGCTGGAGCCGAAGCCGCGCGCGTCGAGCAGCGCGCTGATGCCGGCCGCCGCCGTGGTCTCGGCGGTGAGCGCGAGCACCCGCCGCCCGGGCTGCAGCAGCGGATGCAGCAGTTCCGGCGGGCGGCCGACCAGGCTGACCACGTCGACGTCGTCCAGCGGCCAGCCGAGCCGGGCCGCGGCCACCGATACCGACGACGGATGCGGGAGCACGGCCAGCTGCACGGCAGGCAGGACCCGGACCAGGGTGGCGCCGATGCCGTAGAACATCGGGTCGCCGCTGGCCAGGACGACCAGCGCGGCGCCGGCGTGCGCGGCGATCAGGTCGGGCAGGCCGGGCAGCAGCGGGCTGGGCAGCGGCACGCGCCGGCCGGCCACGGCGTCCGGCAGCAGCGAGAGCTGCCGCGGGCTGCCGATCAGCACGCCGGCCCGCTCGATCGCGGTCCGGGAGCGCGGCGGCAGCCCGGGCCAGCCGTCGGCCCCGATACCGACCACGGTCACCGTCTGGGAGGGCACGCCGTACAGTTTGCCGCACGGCTGTGAGAAGATGGCGGGCGAACGGCTGCTGAGGAACACCGGTGCGAAATCCGGGGCGGTCCCGCCACTGTGACCCGTTGCCCTAACGGGAAGCCAGGCCATCGGCACCCGTGCCGCCGGGCCATCGTCCGGTGGTCGTCGCTGTCGGCGGGCGCGGATACCCGCCGGCTGAAGGGCTGTGGCCGTGACCCAGTTTCCGTTCAGCGCCATCGTCGCCATGGACGACATGCGGCTGGCGCTCATCCTCAACTCGATCTCGCCGGCCATCGGCGGGGTGCTGGTGCGCGGCGAGAAGGGGACCGCGAAGTCGACCGCGGTCCGCGCGCTGACCGCGGTCCTGCCGCCCGTCGAGGTCGTCGCGGGCTGCCGTTTCTCCTGCTCGCCGGCGGCACCCGACCCGCAGTGCCCCGACGGCCCGCACCCGGCCGGCGGGGCCGGGCAGCTGCGCCCGACCCGGCTGGTGGAGCTGCCGGTCGGCGCCACCGAAGACCGGCTGACCGGGTCGCTGGACGTCGGGCGCGCGCTAACCGAGGGCGTCACGTCCTTCCAGCCGGGGCTGCTGGCCGCGGCGCACCGGGGCGTGCTGTACGTCGACGAGGTCAACCTGCTGCATGACCACCTGGTCGACCTGCTGCTCGACGCGGCCGCCCTCGGCACCAGCTACGTCGAGCGCGACGGCGTGTCGGTGCAGCACGCGGCCAGGTTCCTGCTGGTCGGCACCATGAACCCGGAGGAAGGCGAGCTGCGCCCGCAGCTGCTGGACCGGTTCGGCCTGACCGTCGAGGCGGCCGCGCCGCGCGACCCGGTGACCCGGGCCGAGGTGGTGCGCAGGCGGATGTCCTTCGACGCCGACCCGGCGGCCTTCACGGCCCGGTTCGCCGCCGGCGAGGCGGAGATCGCCGCCTCGATCGCCGCGGCCCGGGCGCGGCTGGCCGCGGTCGTCATCGACGACGCGGCCCTGGAGCAGATCGCGGCGGTATGCGCCAGCTTCGGCGTCGACGGGCTGCGGGCCGACATCGTGATCGCCCGGGGCGCCGCCGCACACGCCGCCTGGCGGGGCGCCGCGGCCGTCACCCGCGAGGACATCCGCGCCGCGGCCCGGCTGGCGCTGCCGCACCGCCGCCGGCGCAACCCGTTCGACGCCCCCGGCCTGGACGAACAGCAGCTGGACGACGCGCTCAGCCAGACGGAGGAAGGACCGGACGACGAGCCCGACCCCCAGCCGCCCGGCCCCGGGCCGGGCCAGGACGGCAGCTCCGCGCCGCCGGACGGGCAGGCGCCGGCGGAGGAACCCGCCCGCGGCCCGGCTGCCGGGCCGCGGGAATCGGTCTCCGCGACCGGCGCCACCTTCCGGGCCCGGCGGCTCGAGGTCCCGGGCAAGGGGCGCGGCGCGACCGGGCGGCGCTCGCGCGCCTACACCGACGGCGGCCACGCCGTCGGCGCCCGGCCGCCGCGGTCGGCTCCGCATGACGTGCACCTGACCGCGACCCTCATGGCCAGCGCGCCGCACCAGGTCCGGCGCGGCCGGACCGGACCCGGCCTGATCCTGGAACGCGGCGACCTCCGCGAACGCCGCCGCGAGGGGCGGGAATCCAACCTGGTCCTGTTCGTGGTGGACGCCAGCGGGTCGATGGCCGCGCGCCGCCGGATGGAAGCGGTCAAGGGTGCCGTGCTCTCGCTGCTGCTCGACGCCTACCAGCGCCGGGACAAGGTGGGCCTGATCTGCTTCCGCGGCGCCGCCGCGCAGCTGCTGCTGCCGCCCACCTCGTCGGTGGACGCGGCCGCGCGCAGGCTGGCGAAGATGCCCACCGGCGGGCAGACCCCGCTGGCCGCCGGGCTCACCGAGGCGCACGCGACGCTGCGCCGCGAGCGGCTGCGCGACCCGCAGCGCAGGCCCCTGCTCGTGGTGGTGACCGACGGCCGTCACACCGCGGGCGGCGAGCCGGAGGCCGCGGCCCTGCGGTTGCGCCGCGACGGCGTCGCGGCCGTCGTCGTCGACTGCGAGAGCGGCCCGGTCCGGCTCGGCCTGGCCGGGGCCCTGGCCCGGGCGCTGGGCGGGGAGCACCTGACCCTGGACGACCTCGGCGACCTGTCGGTCGGCACGCTGGCCGGGTCGGTCCGTGCCTACCGGGCCGCTGCGCGGGAGGTGGCCTGAGCATGCCCAAGGGAGTACCCCAGACCGTCCCGGATGACGGGCTGACCACCAGGCAGCGCCGGAACCGGCCGCTGCTCATCGTGCACACGGGCGTCATGAAGGGGAAGTCGACCGCCGCGTTCGGCCTGGCCCTGCGCGGCTGGAACCAGGGCTGGAGCATCGGGGTCTACCAGTTCGTCAAGAGCGCCAGGTGGCGGGTCGGCGAGGAGGCCGCCTTCCGGGCCCTTGGCCGGCTGCACGAGCAGACCGGCGAGGGCGGCGAGGTCGCCTGGCACAAGATGGGCGAGGGCTGGTCGTGGATCCAGCGCGGCGAAGGCAGTGTCTCTGAAAACCATGCCGCGAACGCCCGCGAGGGCTGGGCCCAGATCAAGCGGGACCTGGCGGCCGAACGGTTTGACCTGTACGTCCTGGACGAGTTCACCTACCCGATGAAGTGGGGCTGGATCGACGTGGCCGACGTGGTGGCGACGCTCACCGCCCGGCCCGGGCACCAGCACGTGGTGATCACCGGCCGCGACGCGCACCCGGGCCTGATCGAGGCCGCCGACCTGGTGGCCGAGATGACGAAGATCAAGCACCCGATGGACGCCGGCCAGAAGGGCCAGCGCGGCATCGAGTGGTGAGGATCCCGCGGGTCGTCATCGCCGCACCCGGCAGCGGTCACGGCAAGACCTCCGTCGCCACCGGGCTGCTCGGCGCGCTGCGCCAGCGCGGCCTGGCCGTCTCGCCGCACAAGGTCGGCCCGGACTACATCGACCCTGGCTACCACACGCTGGCCGCCGGGCGGCCCGGCCGCAACCTCGACCCGTGGCTCGTCGGCGAGGACCAGATCGTGCCGATGTTCAGCCACGGGGCCACGACCCCGGCGCCGGCCGGCATCGCGGTCATCGAAGGCGTGATGGGCCTGTTCGACGGGGCGTCCGGCCGGGGGGACTTCGCCTCGACCGCGCACGTCGCGCGGCTGCTCGGCGCGCCCATCGTGCTGGTCGTCGACGCGGCCGGGTTCAGCGCGTCGGCCGCCGCCCTGCTGCACGGCTTCGCGACCTTCGACCCGGGGACCCGCCTCGGCGGCGTGATCTTCAACCAGGTCGGCTCGGCGGCCCACGAGCGGCTGCTCCGCGACGCGGCCGGCGCCGCGGGCGTCCCGGTCCTCGGCGCGATCCGGCGCCTGGACCAGCTGGCGCTGCCGTCCCGCCACCTCGGGCTCATCCCGGCGGCCGAGCTGGGCGGCGACGCCGCCGCCGCGGTTGACGCGCTCACCGCGACCGTCGCCAGCGCGGTGGACCTGGCGGCCGTGCTCCGGCTGGCCCGCACGGCCGCCGCGCTCCCGGACACCGCGGACATGGATACCGGGGCCGAACGGGCCGTGGTGGCCGCTTCCCGGCCGCGGATCGCGGTCGCGGGCGGCGCGGCGTTCACGTTCGGCTACGCCGAGCACCCCGAGCTGCTGGCCGCCGCCGGCGCCGAGGTGGTGACGTTCGACCCGCTGCGCGACGAGAGGCTTCCGGATGACGTGCACGGCCTGGTCATCGGGGGCGGATTCCCCGAGGAGCACGCCGCGGACCTGTCGGCCAACGCCAGCCTGCGGGCCGAGGTGGCGGCGCTGGCCGGGGCGGGCGCGCCGGTCATCGCCGAGTGCGCCGGCCTGCTGTACCTGTCGCGGTCGCTCGACGGGCACCCGATGTGCGGGGTCCTCGAGGCCGAGGGGACGATGACGAGCAGGCTCACGCTCGGCTACCGCGACGCCGTGGCCGCCACCTCCTCACCGCTCGGGCCGGCCGGGACCCGCGCCCACGGTCACGAATTCCACCGCACCGCCGTCCGGTCGCCGGGCCGGGCGGCCAACGCGTGGCACTGGACCGCGTCGGGAGCCGCCGTCACCGAGGGCTTCGTCCGCGGCCGGGTGCACGCGTCCTACCTGCATACGCACTGGAACGGCCTGCCCGGCGCGGCCGCCAGCATCACCGCCGCCGCCCGCGGCTACCTCCGGCTGCGGGTGCGTGACTGACGGCACGCAGGGTGGACCGTTCGGCCTGCCGGCGGCTGGAGCATGACCCGCCGCGCCTGTGTTCGTGACCCCGGTCTGCATTACCTACCGATCGTGTCGTAAATTACGCGGAGGAGCGCAGCTGTGCTAAGCATGGTCTGCGGTTACCCAAGGGAGGAAGAGACCATGCCACTGACCATCGGCGACACTGCTCCGGACTTCGAGGCGGAGACGAGCGAAGGGCCGATCCGGTTCTACGACTGGCTCGGGGACTCCTGGGGGGTCTTGTTCTCTCACCCCAAGGACTTCACCCCGATCTGCACCACCGAGCTCGGCTACATGGCCAAGATCAAGCCGGAATTCGACCTCCGCGGCGTGAAGATCATCGGCCTGTCGGTGGACTCCACCGGAGACCACGAGCGGTGGGCCGCCGACATCGCCGAGACCCAGGGCACGGCGCCCAACTACCCGCTCATCGCCGACCACGACTTCAAGGTGGCCAAGCTGTACGGGATGCTGCCGGCCGACGTCTCGGGGGACGCCAAGTCGCGCACGCCTGCGGATAACCAGACGGTGCGGAACGTGTTCGTGATCGGCCCGGACAAGAAGATCAAGCTGGTCCTGGTGTATCCGATGACGACCGGACGGAACTTCGACGAGGTGCTGCGGGTCATCGACTCGCTGCAGCTCACCGCCAAGCACAAGGTGGCCACGCCGGTCAACTGGAAGCCGGGCGAGGACGTCATCATCGCCGGCTCGGTCTCCAACGACCAGGCCAAGGAGCTCTTCGGGGAGTGGGAGCAGCCCAAGCCGTACATCCGGATCGTGCCCCAGCCCAGCTGAGCCGCCCGGCCGGCGGTGCCCTCCACGGCGATCGCCATGGAGGGCGCCGCTGGCATTGTGCCGTAACGTTCCCGGAACGGTCCCGCCGTAGCCTGCGCAATACGAGGTACGCGCTGATGACCGGGCTGCTGACGGTGACGTATGCGGGAGTGGTCCTGCTGGCCACCCAGGTGTTCTGGTTCCAGACGCCGGCGGCCGTGGCCGCCGCTACGCTGACGGCGGCCGTGCTGTTCAACCTGCCGCGCCGTCGCCTGCAGCGGGCGGTGAACCGGCGGTTCCACCGCCTGGCCTGACACGACCTGCGGATCGGTAGCCGTCGCCTGCATCGGTGATACCACTGAGGGCATGCGCGCTCGGCTGGCCGGTCAGGCAGCAGCTCAGTCACCACCTCGCGCTGCTGACCGCGCCGGGCCAGGTCGCCCGTGACCGGCGCGAGCTGATCGGCTGCTGAGCCCGGCCTCGGCGCGCATGCCCACGCCGAGTTCGGCATCCCGGTGATCGGGGGGTGGCCAAATCCAGGTTCCGGCCGGTACCGGCTGACCTATCCCGCGTGGTCGCCGGATACCCGGTCGTGGTCCAGCGCGGGATGGCATGCTGGGAGGCTCCAGCGGCCGGTGGTCAGCTACGCCAACGGCCGGGAGATCGTGATCGCCTCCGGCCAGGAAGAGGCTCCGGCCCTGGCGTGAGGTTCTCCGGGCACGGTTTCCCGGCGGCCAGATCAGGCCTGATGCAGTACCTCGACCGTGCCCCGGCCGCCGTCGACCCTGACCCGGTCGCCGCTGTGCAGGAGCATGGTGGCGTTGCCGCACCCGACGACCGCGGGGATGCCGAGTTCGCGGGCGACGATCGCAGCGTGGGACAGCGGTGCGCCAACGTCGGTCACGACTGCGGCGGCGCGGGGGAAGACCGGCGTCCAGCCGATGTTGGTGACCGTGGTAACGAGGATCTCGCCGTCGCCGAGCTCGGCGGCGTCCTCGGGCGTGCGGAGTACCCGGGCGGTGCCTTCGACCACGCCCGCGGCGCCCGGGAATCCGGTGATCGTGTCGTCCGGCTTGGCCGTCCGGGCGCGCTCGTCGTAGTAGTCGCTGCGCCGGTTCGGGTCGGCTGCCCAGCGGACGGGGTCGAAGCGGCCGCGGATCAGCGCGGGATAGGGCGGGAGCGCCTGGTAGGTCTCGTAGCTGGCCCGGCGGGCGGGCACGTTGGCCAGGGCCGCCGGGTCGCCGCGGAGCAGGCCGACGGTCTCCGGCAGCCCCAAGAAGAACAGGTCATCGCCGTGCCCGGTGAGCTGCCCGGCGCGCCGCACCCAGGTACGCGCTACCCATGCTGACCGCACGACCTCGGACCTGGCCGCCTCCCGGTCACGGGCGCTAGGCGCCCAGCGCGCGATAAGTTTGCGCGCCGCGGCCGCCTTCCTATGGTCCTGGCCGTCCAGCCGTTCCCAGGCCGCGGCGCGAGCCGCTTCCTGGTCAGCCAGCAGCGCGTCAGCGTCGCGGGCGGTGCCGCGGAGGGCGGCGAGCTGGTCGTCGATCCAGGCCGGATCCTCGGCGGGCCGCGGAATCGACAGCTCGATCTCGTGGGAGCCGCGGTGTCCGTACTGGCGGGCGAAGGTGTCCCGGTCGATCTCGCCCCGGGCGAGCCGGGTGAGGCCGGTAGCCGGGCCGAGACTGGCCAACGGGGTGCCCCCGGCCTGCCGACCGGAGAGCAGCAGGGCCGAGTCGGCCTCGCCGACCAGGTTCGTCAGCTTGCCGGGAACGGAAAGCAGCGTGGTGCCGTGTGCCGTCGCCGCGGCGAGCATCTCGCAGGCCTCCTCGACCAGCGGCCGGACCTTCTCTGGCCACAGGCTGGCCAAGACCGAGGCGTCGGCAGCCTGCTCGATCTCGGCGCGGAGCAGGTCGCAGCGGCCCGGCGCACTGGCGAGGAACTCCGGCATCCGCTTCTGGCTGGCGCGGATTCGGCGCGCCAACGCGACCGCAGCGGGCACCATCAGCCGGGTGGCCCTCCAGCGGGGAATCCTCGGACGGGGAATCTCCTCGACCGGAGGGAGCTTGCCGAGGACTGGACTGAACAGCACGGCGAACCGGCGCGGCGAGATGCCGACCAGGGCTTCGAGCGAGATCGACATGCTCACGTTGGCGTAGAAGCGTCCGCCGATCCGCCCGTAGCCACAGTAACCGGGCAGGCTCGGCGGGAAGGTCATCCGCGTCATGAGCAGTTCGACGAACGACCAGGTGGCAGGCGTCATGACATCGGGGAGGGCCTCGCCGAGGTTGCCGTTGCTCCACAGGTAGTCCCCGGCCAGGCTGTCGTTCCACTGTTCGCCCGCCCCCGCGGGGCGAACAGCAGGAGTCGTGATCGGCCTGGCCTGGATCACGGACAGCTGCCCCGCGGCGAGCGCCCACTCGATGTCCATCGGCTCGTCGTACAGCTTTTCGATGGCCAGGCCGACCCGGGCCAGCTCACCCGCCTCGCCTGCTGAGAGCACCGCCGCTGAACGCAGGCCGGCCGGCGTATCCGTCACCCGGGTGGCCGTGCCGTTGGCCACGGTCATCGTCTCCTTGCTGCCCACCTGGTAGCTGACGAGCGTCCCTGACGCCCGGTCGATGGCCGCGACGTCGGGGGTGACGTCGCCGGCGACGACGGACTCGCCGAGGCCCCAGTTCGCGCTGATGACGACCATGTCGGGTTTGCCGTCGAGCGGGTCGACGGTGAACATGACACCGGCGGCCTCCGCCGGCACGAGCTGCTGCACGACGACGGCGATGCTCACCTCGCCAGGGTCGACGCCGCGGCCTGCGCGGTAACCGATGGCACGCGCCGACCAGAGCGAGGCCCAGCACCGCTTGACCGCCTCGAGCACGGCCGCCTCGCCGCGGACGTTGAGGTACGTGTCGTGCTGCCCGGCCGCGGACATGCCGGGCAGGTCCTCCGCGGTCGCCGAGGACCGTACCGCGACCGGCGCCTCGTGGCCGAGGCCGGCGTAGGCCCCGGCGATCGCGGCTGCCGTCGGCGCCGGCACGGGCTGGCCGGCGAACAGATCACCGATGCGCGCGGCCGCCGCGTCGAACGTGGCCGGGTCGGACACATCGACAGCAGACATGGCCGCCAGCACCGGCTCGCGCAGGCCGCCACGGCCGATGAAATCGAGGTACGCGCTGGTCGTCACGTGGAAGGCTGGCGGGACGGGGAACCCGGCGCGGGCCAGGCGGCCCAGCGCGGCGCCCTTGCCTCCGACCACCCCGGGCGCGGCGCCTGGGTCAGCCAGAGCCATCACCAGCGGAACCTGAGCATCCACGAGCCACCTCCTGCGTCTATTCCGGGCCGGGTCTCCTCGGTCACCGCCGGATTCCGAGGTCGAAGAGGCGCACGACCTCGTCGACGTACGCCCCGAGGTCGGTATCAGGGTCCTCTCGTTGCCGCAGCGACAGGGCGTGGGTGATCGCGGAGCGCAGTACCCCGGCTGCCACCGGCACGTCGAAATCCGGAACTCCCCGTCGCGCTGCCCTTGGCGCAAGATGTCCTCGGCCAGGTCCCCGGACGGGCCGAACCGCTCGCCGCCCCGGCCATGCAGGACGCCATGAACTTGGCGTAGGTGGCCAGGGCGGTGCTGAGCACCTCCCGCATGAGCCCCTCTTTGTCCGAGAAGTGGTACGAGACCACGCTCTTGGCGATTCCCGCCCGTCTGGCGATCTCGGCCTCGGTGAACCGTTTCGACATCGCCCAACCGAGGCCGCTGGCCGCACCAGTGACTACCGCTACCCGGTCCTGCAGGTGCTCCACGTCTCCTCCTCGCCCACTCGCCTACTGGCCCAGGCAGACACGGCCGCTACCGCAGCTGGACCCCTTCACCTACTGGTCAAGAATGTGGTACACGATGTCATCGGCCGAGCGAACGCCTCGGACGTAGGTATCGGCAAAGCCGCTGCCGGTACCCGCCGGGTCGGTGCGACGCCAGTCGTAGGCGCACACCCGTTTCCGGATGCGCCACTGACCATCGCGGCGCTCGAACCGGTCGACATAGCGCAATTCGGCCTGATTCCGCACATGTGGATAACTTGGCCGGCGATGTTGACGGCGTGGTCGCTGAGACGCTCGTAGGGGGGCGCCATCAGCGTCGTCTCTATGGTCACCGCTAGTGCCATCTGTCCTGAGGAAACCTCGTCTATCAAGCGGGCGTGAAGCTCGTCCATTTCGTGGCCACGCTCGGCTAGCACAGCGGCGGCGGAATGGCATCGATAGCATCCAGCTCACGCTGAAATGCCTGCCGCTGCTCAGGCATGCCAGAACCCTACCCGGCGGCTCACTGGGCCGGACGGGCGCCGTGAAAAGCCAGCGTGATAAGCGCCGTCTTCGACCGGCTGAGGTAGTGCCTGGTGGCCGCTGCCGCACCTCGCGTGTGTACTTACAGGCCGGGAAGGTCGAGCAGCCCAGAAACGGGCCGAACTTGCCGTTTCGTCCGACCAGCGTCCCTTGACCGCACCGTGGGCAGATCTCAACGGGGGCGTCACTTTCCCCCGTGACGGTCACGTGAGGGTCTTTAAGGAGTTCGATTACGAACGGAGACATCTGTCGCGGGTGGCTGATTAGCAAGACCGCTCGGCGCGCCCGGGTCAACGCCACGTAGAAAAGACGGCGTTCCTCGGCGCGCGGGAACGATTCGGGTGCGGGCATGGCCAAGTCGAGCACGGGGTCGTCGGCGATTGTGCTCGGGAACCCGTACGTGCCGGTGGTCATGCCGGGAACCACGATGTAGTCGGCCTCGAGCCCCTTGGACCCGTGCACGGTGCGGAACGTAAGGCGCAGGTTCGACGGTGGGTACCTGGGGAGGACGTCGTGCTCAAACGTGTAGCGCCCGAGAACGTCTACGCTGACCGTGCCGTCACCGCCGCTCGGGACGCTGCCGCCTGCGATAGCAGCGGACAGATCGTCGAGGTAGGAGGCCAGCGCGTCGGCGGGGTCGTCGGCCAGAAAGACCGTGACGGGCGGTCCGGGATCTTGGTGCACGGACCGCATCAGCTTGCTGAGCTGCTTCGGGTTCTTCGACACGAAGGTCCGGGCGACATCGCAGATCGTTTGCGTGCACC
Organism: uncultured Actinomycetes bacterium; assembly: GCA_963767565.1. Lineage (GTDB taxonomy): Bacteria > Actinomycetota > Actinomycetes > Streptosporangiales > Streptosporangiaceae > Palsa-504. Next base: position 1,148,879 of record CAVYEG010000006.1, read on the forward strand.
GGAAGGTGGTCGTCAGCGCCAGCTGGTGTCCCCGGCCGAACCAGGCTTCGAAGTCTGTCATCACCGAGAGGTCGGCCCCTGCGAACCGGTTTATTGACTGCCAGTCGTCACCTACCACCATTAGGAACCGGCCGGGCGCCTTCACCAGGCTTCGGACCAGGCGGGCGCGGGCCTGGCTGGCGTCCTGGAATTCGTCGACCATGATCAGGTCGTAATCGGCGCCGATGTTTCCGGCTTCGAGGTGGCCGACGGCCTGGACTAGCATGTCCTCGAAGTCGACGCTGCCGTCGGCGGCAAGTCGGCGTTCCCACTCGGCGTGGATCTGCCAGTACACCTCCAGGAACAGGCGGGTCCGGAAGCCGTCGAGGCGTGAAAGGTCGGCCGCCAGTCGGCGTTGGAGGCCTTCCGCTGTCCACGAATTCGACTTGACGTGCGTCATGAAGGTCCTGACGAGCCGCGCGAGATCTTCGTGCTTTATGGGTCTAGCCCACCTGTCGTTGATGGGACGGTCTGGGTTCCAGTCGAACGTCAGCCCGGGCCGCGTGAGCTCGTCCTCAAGCCTGGTCAGGCCATCACCGAACATGACCTCCGCCCACGCGGACTCGACGAGCGTCGTTCCGTGCTGGGCGTGCACGGCGCGCTTCCATGCCATGCCCTCGGCGTAACCCCGAAACTCCGGGGGAGGCTTACCGTCCCGGTCCAGCGCCCAGTGCTCATGCCATACGTCAATATCGGGATAGTAGAAGTCGGGCCGGTACTGCGAGTGCGTGCTGTCGCTGACGTCGACGTCGTAGGGCCGTTCGTAGACGTAGTCGACCCCGTTGAGGTACAGGAAGTTGGCGATCAGCCGTTCGCCGTGGCTCTTTACGACCTCGCCGGCGAATGTCCGGTAGCCAGTCTGCCGGGTCGCGTTGTCATAGCCGTCCGGCTCGTTCTCGGCAAGTTCTGTCGGAGCGTTCGCGAACAGCAGGCGGTACAGGTCCCAGCGGTGCCGAAAGGACTCCGAAGCGTCCCGCAGGTCATCGACGATGCGCAGGACCATCGCCAGGTCATCCCCCTGGTCCAGCCAACGCGCCAGGCGGGGCTTCTTGCCGGTGGCCCGGCCGATGACGTCGAGCCCGAAGGAGTGGAATGTGGAGGCCCGCAGCCCGGACGAGTCGATCCCGGCGGCGGCAAAGCGCGCCGCGACACGTTCTTGCAGCTCGGTCGCAGCAGCCTTGTTGAAGGCCAGCAACAGGATGCGGCCAGGGGCGACGAACCCGCGGCTAACCGCGTAGGCGGCGCGGGCTACCATCACCGAGGTCTTCCCCGATCCGGCGGCGGCAAGCACCTGGACCCGGTTGTCGAAACACGCGACCGCTCGTGCCTGCTCGTCGGTGAGCGGGGTCTTCTCGATGGTGTCGAAGAACGGCCGCCGCACGGAGAGCTCACTGGCCATGATCTGCTCGTTGGCGTCGGCGACCACGGAATCCAGGTGGGCGTCCAGGAAGCCGATCGCCTCGAGCTGATCGGTGGTAAGGAACGGTTCGCACCCGGCGGCACGGACACGATCGAGAAGTCCTGGTTCGGGACGGGTCGCGACCAGCGCGTCGACGGTCTCGGTCGAGATCCATCGCTGCTCGATGCGCGCCCCGCTGAGAAGTTGAGCGGCGCCGACGTACCAGGCGACCGCGCCAGCGATGGCCGGCGTCAGGGCGAGGCGCCGCAGCGCCCCCGACAGGGCGGCGGCTTCGGTTCTTGTGATACCGCGGAGGCGGACGAGTGGCTGACCTTCATCCTCTAGCACCCACCGGAACCACCGGCGCCGCACCGTGAGCCGAGCAGCGTCCGTGCTGGAGATAATGACGGAGCCCGACGCTTGGGCGAGGGCCATCTCCGTGCCGGTGACGGTAACTGTCCAGCCCTGGCCCGACCACTCGTCGGTGCTCATCGGGCCTTGCGAACGCCGTCGCGGACCGCATGCGTCATCGTGCGCCGGCTAAAAAGCCCCGCCCGGCAAGAAGCCTCATACTGCGGAAGCTAATCCCGGCCGACGTGTTCGTCCAGGTTAGATTCTCCTATCCCCGGCGTGAACCTGGTGGCCTGCTGTCGACGCTAATCTCTGGGTAGTTCGTTGACGCCCAGGACAGCCCAGCGGCCGCCACGCCATTCCAGCGTGTTGTAGCACCCGTTGTCTTGCGGGATCACGTCCGGATCACCCAGGTCGGCATCGAACGCCGCCAGCACCTCGCGGTTCACCGCGTCGTGGCTGACCACGACGACCGTACCGCCAAGGTAGCGCCGGGCGATGCCGGCCAGCCCCCGGACGGCCCGGTCCCGGACCGCCCGGCCCGGCTCGACACCCGGAGCGCGGTCAACCGAGCCCCATCGGTCCGTCACCGCCTCCCGGCTGATACCTGTCCACGGCCCGTAATCCCGGTCGAGCAGGCACTGATCTATGGTCACTTCCAGCCCGGCTCGACCGGCGACCGGCTGGGCCGTCTGCCGGGCCCGCACCAGCGGACTGGCGACAACAGCCGCCAGCCCCCGCGGGCCCAGCGCAGCCCCCAGCCGCTCAGCCTGACGGCACCCGGTCTCATCCAGCGGCGGGTCGGCTAGGCCGCGCAGGACACCGGACTCATTCAGCGGAGTCTGACCATGCCGGACCAGGTAGATCACAGTACGGACGAACGATCCCGCATCCCCGGATATCCCGGCCGTCATCTCGTGTCTCCCTTCCGGCCCGCGCCGCTGCCTAGCCACGATGGCCGCGGCTGTACACCGACGGACAGATAAGCCGGGCCACGGGGCGCCCGCCCTCAACCGGACGCTAGCCCCGGCTTGCCGGGCCACTGCTCTGGCGCGGCGCCGAAGGCGGCGTCCAGCCCGGTCAGGTCAATCGAACGCCGGTCGCCATCCGGCCCCTGGCCGACGACTGCCTGCAGCACTTCGAGCGCTACCAGAACCTCGCGCGTGACGTCCTCGACCGGCCGGTCTCCCGAGACCGACACCAGGATCCCTCGACCCTCATACCACCCGAGGATCGGTTCGGTCACCTCGCGATACAGCGCGAGCCGGCGACGGATGACATTCTCGGCGTCATCGGCACGACCTTCCTGCTCCGCCCGCGCCAGCAGGCGCCTGATCAGCTCGTCCTCACCGACCTGCAGGTACAAAGCGACGTCAGCAGTCAGGTCAAGCTCGACGGTCATCCGGTAGACCGCCCGAGCCTGCTCCATCGTGCGCGGCAGCCCATCGAGCACATAGCCGCCAGAGTCTTTCTTCGCCGCTTCGAGCGCCCCGCGGACCATGTCCAGCACGATGCCATCCGGGACTAGGTCGCCCTTGTCCAGAAACCGGCTGACCTGCTGGCCCAGATCGGTCTCCTGCGAGACGTGGTCACGCAGCAGGTCACCGGTCGCGATATGCGGGATACCAAAGTGCTCGGCGATGAGCCCACCCTGGGTGCCCTTGCCGGCTCCCGGAGCAGCGAGCATCAACACGCGCAAGACCAGCTCCTTGGAACAAGGGATGAATGCCCTACCGATCCCCCGCCCGGCCGTGCGCAAACCAGCAGACCACATGACCCACCTGCTGCGACCTACCAGGTACCCCAGGCCAGCGCGGGCCCGGGCAACTGCGGCGGTGTCCCGAACGCCGGCGGAGCCGTCAGGTCCAGTGCACCGAGCGGTGAGGTAGCCGCCGCGTCCCGGCGGGTCAGCGCGGGCAGATTCCACTTCTCCTCGATGAGCTTCAGCACCGAGGTGTGGTCGAATATGTCCGACAGAACACAGTCCGGCCGCGCATAGGGCGACACGATCACGGCGGGCACCCGGAATCCGTAGGTGTCGTAGCCATCCGGGCCCGCGACGAGCTGCTCGGCATGCCGCACATAGCCGGGGAACAGCACCTTCAGCAGGCTGCGCAGCGGGGACGGGTGCGCGACCCGGCTGCGACCGGGGACGTCGTCCGGCGGCACCGCCGCGGGCGGGGCGACATGGTCGTAATAGCCGCCGTTCTCGTCGTAGGTCCAGATCAGCAGCGTGTCCGCCCAGCCCGGGCCGTGCATGATCCGGCCGATCACCTCGGCTGCGAAGCTCTCCCCCTTGCGGATATCTTGCGGGTTCTCCTCCGAGAAGCTGCGGAAGTCCGGGTCGACGATGCAGAACGACGGGAGATTGCCGGAGTCCGCATCGGAGAAGAACCGCTCGATGCTGCGGACGTGGGCCATGTAGCTGGCCATCCCGAGCGGGTAGATGGCCGACGTGAACTGGAGATCCCGTTTGAACACGTCGCTGGTCTTGCGCAGCGGGCGGCCGAGCGAGGCCAGATGGTGCCGGTTCCGGCGGTGCCGGAACCGCAGGTAGCGTCCGAACTCGGACTGGTCGCTGCCGGCCGGCCGGTAGTTGACCCAGGAGATCTCGTGCCGGGTCAGCATGTCCATGATCGTGCCGGCCCGCGGCCGGTCCAGCAGGTTAAAGGGCAGGTCATCCATCAGGCCGTTGGCTGTCCCGGCGAGCAGGAACCGCCGGTTCGGAAACGTGGGCCCGAGGCACGAGCTGAACCAGTGGTCGGCCAGCGGAAAAGTCTGGGCCAGCCCGTGGTAGAAGGGCAGATCCTGGTCGGTCCAGTAGGCCATGGCCGCGGTCTTGTCGCCCTCGGGCGCGGCCTGCTCGGTCGAGGTCACGAAACCGTTCATCTTGCCGTCAGCCCACTGCGTGTGGCCGGCGCACCAGCTCTGGCAGGGCACGCCGGATGCCTGCACGGTGGAGCTCGCATGATGGGCCCGGATCATGGTTCCTGCGGAATCAGGATTCTCGGCCTCCGGCGTGCCATCGTCCCCGAGCGGGAACCCCTCCCCCCGGCCGAGGGTGCCGAGGTAGTTGTCGAAGGAGTGGTTCTCCATCATCAGAACGACGATGTGCTTGATCTGCGGCAGCATGTCCGTGCCGACCGGGCGGGAGGGATCGGGCCGGTCGCCGGGCCGGGCGGGGCGCGTCCACCGCTCCCGCTGGCGCAGCTTCCGGCGTTCGATCCGCTCCCAGGTGCTCGCGCTGGCCATGTTAGACCGTCCTCCGCTACTCGCTCGGGCCCACAGAAACGGGGCCGGCTGATTACACGGCTCGCCACGCCGACCGCGATGACCGGCGGCAGGCTGATCTGTGCCGCCGGTCATCGCGTTGCAGGCGCGGCCTCCCGGCTGCGGCCGGCATTCTTCCGGCGGGGCAGGCCTAGAGGCCGGCGGCCAGTGCGGTCGAGGGCGTCCTTGGCCGGCTTTATGAGCATCGTGGTGGCGGTCAGCCAGAACGCGGCGAACAGCAGGCTGCCGAGGATGTCGGTGGGGTGATGCTCGCCCCGGTACAGGCGGGCCACGGCGATCATGACCGGCATGACGATCGCGGGGATCAGGAACAGGTAGCGCCACCAGCCGCGAGCGCAGCCGATGACCAGGACGGCGATGCCGACGTAAAGGCACGTGGTCGCGGCCATGTGCCCGGACGGGAACGCCGAGGTGGGCAGTTTCGAGTCGAGGTGGGAGACGTCCGGCCGCGGCCGCCTGACCATGGCCGCGATGGTCAGGAAGGCGGCCAGCTCGCCGAGCATGACCACGGCGAGGAAGACCACCGGCCGCCAGCGCCGGGTGACGACCAGGAACACGACGCAGGTAGCGGCGCTTACGATGAGAATGTCCTGGGTTGCGCCGAGGTTGCTGGCGATCAGGCTCCAGTGGTTCAGCGTCGGCGTGCGGTGCGCGGCGAACCAGTGTGGGATCGTATGGTCACCGAGCAGGTTGCCGTTCGCGTTATGGCTGATCATGATCAGTTTTCCGATGCCGATGAGGGCACCGACGATCAGCACCCAGGTCACTACAACCCCGGCAGCGATAAGGCCGTAGCTTCGAGCGCGGTCATGACGCATGGTCGTCTCCGGTTCTGCTGACTTGAGGCCGGCGCGGGCCTCGGGCTCAAGGCCCTCGGTCACCGGATCGGTGACCGGCGCCCCGGTGGCCTGGCGGGATAGTCCGAAGGCCAAGGCGGTAACGCCCAGCCAGGTAGTGCACCGGGTAGCGGCTGCGACCGACATGGCCCCCTACTGCCCGTCGTGAACTACTCCACACCTGGGTCAGGGTGTCAACCAGGCACTGGAGGACGCGGTGGCACTGGCTACGCTGCTGGGTGCCCTTACGAGTCCGGCTGGCGTGCCGCGCGCGCTGGCCGCATACGAAGGGTTGCGACGCGACCGGACGGCTCGCGTCCAGATGGGCTCGCGGCGGCAAGGTGCCGGCTGGGACAGCTCGGGCCGCCAGCTGGTCGACCGGCGGTGGATCTACGAATACGACGTATGGGCGGAAGCCGTCGCTCTCACCTGAGCAAGAAGCCCGGAGGCAACCGGCGGGAAGCCAAGTGGCTCGGCTCGGCCGCGGCGCGGCGCTTCGGCCTGCAGCTTGTCGCTAACCAGCCGAAGGCGCGGCTGCACAGCCAGCTCGACATCGGCGCGCACAGTCGGTCGGTCAAGGTCGCCGGGCGGGAGCCGGTAAGGATGAACCCGGGCGACGCGGAGGCCCACGGACTACGCGATGGGGCTCTCGTGCGGATCTTTAACGACCGGGGGCTTGCCTGGCTGGGCTGGTTGTCGGCGAAGCCGTCCGGCCTGGGGTAGCGCAGTTGTCCACTGGGGCGTGGTACGACCCGGACCCGGCTGACCCGCGGTTTGCCGGCACGGGAGTCCAAACGTGCTTACTGCGGACCTGTCCTCCTCGGCTCTCAGCCAAGGGTGTACGGGGCAGTTGGCCCTGGTCGAGGTTGACGAGCACTGCCGGACTCCGCCGGAGCTGTCGGTCACCCGGCCACCCGCGACCGCCTGACGCCCGCCGTTCCTGCGGCCTACGGGCGTTCGCGTCGCGGCGACGATATAGGCCCCGGCGCCGGTCATCCCGGCTCCTCGACGTCGGGTGATGTCGCTTGATGAGATTGCTCGCCGAACAAGTCTATGCGAACTATAACTATTGATTTCCATCTCTCGCCAGGGGTAACGTCTCAGATATTGATGCTATTTATACTCCTCATCTTTAGGATGGCGGAGGAAACGACCTTCGCCTGGCCGGTCCGGAGAGGATGCCCGTGAACCCGTCGCGCTCCATCAAGATCGGGTGCGGCTCGGCCTATGCCGACGACCCGCTCGACGCCGCTGCCGCCCTGGCGGACAGCGGCCAGGTCGACTACATGGGTTTCGACTGCCTGGCCGAGCGCACGATGGCCCTAGCCCAGATCCGCAAACTGCAGGATCCGGGTGCCGGGCAGGACCAACGCATCGCCCAGATCGTCCCCCTCATGAAGCGCCTGCTGGAACGCGGCGGCAAGGTGATCGGCAGCTTCGGCGCGGCCAACCCCGACGCCGCGGTCGTTGACTTCGCCACCGCGCTCGACGGGCTGGGCATCGGCGGCGTCCGCATCGGCATCATCCGCGGGGACGACGTGCTGTCCCGGGTGCTGTCGAGCGACTACGCCCTGCCCGAGCTACGGACGAGCACCACCGCGATCAAGGAACGCATCGTGTCCGCCAACGCCTACATCGGCGCAGATGCGATCGTGGACTGCCTGCGCGAGGACGCCCAGATCGTCCTGGGCGGCCGCCTGGCCGACCCGTCGTTGTTCGTCGGGCCGATCTGCCATGAGATGCAGTGGGAACTCGATGACTGGGATCGCGTCGCCGACGCCACCCTCGCCGGACACCTCCTCGAGTGCGGGGAGCACGGCACCGGCGGCAACTTCGAGGACCCGCCGTACCGCTGCGTTCCCGACCCGCACAACATCGGCTACCCCATGGCCGAGATCGACGAGAGCGGCATCGTGGTCACCAAGCTCGCAGGGACCGGCGGGCTGATCGACCGCAACACCGTGCGGGCTCAGCTCTACTACGAGGTCCACGACCCCGCGCGATATCTCACCCCTGACATCGCGGCCGACTTCAGCGAGGTGACGATCGAGGAACTCGAGCCGAACCGCGTCCGGGTCGGCAACGCCACGGGCCGCGGGCGCCCGAGGGAACTCAAGGTCCTCGTCGGCGTCGACCAGGGCTGGAAATCGGTCGGCGAATTCTCCTACGGCGGCCCGGGGTGCGTAGAGCGCGCTCGGCGCGCGGCCGAGATCCTCCGGAAGCGGATCGACCGCCTGGGCGACTCCGTCGAGGAGATTCGTATCGACCTGCAGGGCGTGAACTCGCTTCACCTGGGCGCGTTCACCGCCGGGTACCCCGCCGAGGTGCGGCTCCGGCTCGCCACCAGGTGCGCCAGCCGCGAGGCGGCGGCCGCGGCGGTGCATGAGGTCGTGTCGCTGTACGGCCACGGCCCGGCCGGCGGCGGCGGGGCGGTCACCTCCATCGCCCGGGCTATCGGCGTCACGCCGGCGTACGTTCCACGCGACCAGGTCGACATCAGCTACTCGGTGGTGGCCTCATGAAGCTGCGGGAGATCGCGTTCTCGCGCTCGGGTGACAAGGGCAGCACGAGCAACATCTGCGTGTTCCCCTACAACGACGCCGACTACGGCCGTCTGGTCGAGAAGCTCACGGTCGAGGTGGTGCGCGAGAAGTTCGCGGCACTGGTCACCGGCGAGATCGTCCGTTACGAGATCCCGGCGAACTACGGGCTCAACTTCGTGCTCTTCGACGCCCTCGACGGCGGCGTCTCGCAGACCCTGCGCGTCGATCCGCACGGGAAGTCCTTCCAGTCCTTGATCCTGGACATCGACGTCTGACGGCCTACGCGCCGGGGTGCCTGGCGACCCGCGCGCGCAGGGCGGCCTTGGCGATCTTGTCCAACGTCGACCGGGGGAAGTCGTCGATGACGAAGACCTCGCGCGGACGCTTGAAGTCAGCCAGCATGGCCTCGCAGCGCTGCCGGATCGCCGTCTCGACCTCGGTCGGGTCACCGGATACCGTCACGAACACGACCGGCACCTCACCGAGCATCGGGTGCGGCCGACCGACGACCGCCGCCTCGCGGACGCCCGGGGTGCCCAGCACGACGCGTTCGATCTCGGGGGCGCCGATGTTCTCGCCGCCCACCTTCAGCACGTCCTTGTCACGCTCGACGAAGGTGATCGACCCGTCCGCATCGGCGCGCACGCGGTCGCCGGTGCGGAACCATCCGGTGTCGGTAAAGGCATTCGCTGTGGCCTCGGGATCGTCGTGGTATCCGGCGAACAGCGACAGCCCGCGGGTCCCGAGCACGAGCAGGTGGCCCGCTTCGTCGGTCGGAACCGGACGGCCGTCGTCATCGACCACCGCGACGCCGTACTCGGGCGCGGGTCGGCCCATGGACCCGAGAACCCGGGGCAGCCCCGGCAGACTGCAGATCGGGTGCGAGATCGTCTCGGTCATGCCGAACCAGCCCGTGGTGCCGATGCCGCCGGGGCCCGTGCCCACCGCTGTCACCGAGCCGCCGGCCCAGCCGCGGAAGTAGTGCTCGTCCGGAGCCTCGACCGAGGCGAGTGCGCGCAGGCAGAACGATACGAGCGTCGACCAGGTGCATCGGTGCTCGACCGCGACGCGCCAGAATCTGCTCACCGAGAAGCGGGGCACGAGCACCATCGACGAGCCTGTCCATAGGGTCGCGAGGAAGGAATATGACAGCGCGTTAGTGTGGAACAGCGGCAGGTGCACGAAGTTCACGTCGCTGATCGTCAGGTCCTGGTGCCGGCTGTTGACCAGGCCGCCCCAGAGGCAGTTGGCCTGGGTCCAGACGACCGCCTTGGGCCGCGCGGTCGTGCCCGACGTGTACTGGATGCTGGCCGGCGCCGAGGAGGCCGTCGGTACCAGGATCTCGTCCGGGTCGGCGAGGTACCGGCGGAAGGTCGCGGGCTCGTCGACCGCACAGAGCCAGCGCAGCGCCGGCATCGCCTGGCCGACGGGCTCGGCGTGCTCCGCATCGGCGAAGGCCGCGACGATCGCACTGTGCTCGGCGAAGTAGGCCAACTCGTCGCTCGAACTGCGCGTGTTCAGGCACACCGCGACCGCGCCGATGCTGGTGATTGCCGACCACGCGATCAGGAACTCCGGCCGGTTCTCCATTACCAGGACCACGCGCTCACCCGGCGCGATGCCGGCTCGCCGGAGCCCGGCGGCCAGGGCGAAGACGTCGTGAGCGAACGCCGCGTACGACCAGCGCTGCACCGGCTGGCCGGCGGGCACCCACACGAGGAACTCCGCGTCCTTCCTCGTCTCGGCTCGCCGCCCGATCAACTGGGCGATATTCGCGTTGTCTCCGAAGGGGCTGAACGGCGTCGGCATCATCCGAGCGTTCCAACCATGCGCAGCGGCAGGCTGACCAGCTTGCGCAGCTGCGGCCCGCCCGTCCAGGGCGGATCGGAGTCCAGCAGGGTCAGATCGGGCGCCCGCCGGACCAGTTCGCCGAGCATCGCGGCGGCCTCGAGCCGAGCCAGGGAAGCCCCTAGGCAGAAGTGCGGACCTGCACCGAACGACAGGTGGTCACGGGCGTCGGTCCGGCAGACGTCGAGGCGCTCGGGATCGGTGAAGCCGGCCGGGTCACGGTTCGCCCCGGCCATCGAGGCCAGGACCGTCTGGCCTCTCGGGCAAGTGAGGCCGGCGAGGGCGGTCTCCTCGACTGTCACGCGCGCGGCGAACTGCGAGGGTGTGATGAAGCGCAGCAGCTCCTCCACCGCGTTCGGGATGCGCCCGGGGTCATCGATGAGCAGTCGCCACTGGTCGGGTCGGCGCAGCAGCTCGAGCAGTCCCCCGCCCAGCAACGTCATCGTCGTCTCGTGGCCGGCGAAGAGCAGCTGGACGAACATGGCGGCGAGCTCGGGGCGTCTGAGATGCCCGCTCGCGTGCGCTGTCATCAGCACCCGAACGAGCTCGGTCGGCTCGGGATCCTCGCCACTGCGCTCGATCAGGTGGTCGACGTAGTCGACGAAGTTCTGCTGCGCGGAGCGCGCCGCGAGCATCGTCGGGCCGTCGTTACGGCTCACGGCAGCGCCGAGCGCCGCAGACCACTCCTGGATCGCGTCGAGTTCGGCCCGGTGGACGCCGAGGAAATCACCCATCATCAGCAGCGGCAGGCGGGCGGCGAGCACCATGCCGTCGGGCTCGTCGCTCGCGAGCAGATCGGTCACGAGCTCGGCGGAGTAGCGACGGGCGGAATCGTCGAGGCGCGCGATGTTCCGGGGCGTGAAGAGCTTCGAAGCCACGGTCCGGATACGCCGATGGTCCGCGCCGTCGGTGCGACTTGCGAAGTTCGCCTGGAACGCAATGACCTCGTCGAACGCCTCGAGCGCATCGCCGTCGAGACGCTCGCGCGCGGCCGCGATCCATGAGCCCTCGACCAGGCCACGGCTGCTCAGGCTGGTGTTGTCCCGCAGCGTCGCGCGGACCACGTCGTAACCGGTCACGAGCACGACGTCGTCGACCTTGACGACACCCGAACTCTCCCTGATGCCGCGATAGATCGTGTACGGATCGGCCAGCGCGTGCGGGTCGGACGCGAGCAGCGCGTGGATACCCGACAGGTCCGAGGTTCCCGTCGTCATGCCGAACCTTCCCGGTGCAGCACCGCTAAGCCGCCGCGTTCCGGTCCACGACAGTTACCGACTCGATGTCGCGCACGGCCGGCACGATCCAGCGTCCGAGGTCGTCCAGGTACTCGACGACCTCGTCGATGGTCATATCCGGCCAGTCGGCGCGGACGAGGATGGGATCGACCGGCGCCGCGGCCGCGAGCCGCGCGACCTTCGCGACGCATTCGTCCGGGGTTCCGCAGATGGCCTCCTGACTGGCGGTCTCCCGGAAGCGCGTCGACAGCTCGGTGGCGTCGCGCGTCGGGTGGGCGCGGTTCGCGTAGGCCACCAGGCGGCTCTTGGCCATCCGCTCGAAGCGTTCGTAGGCCGCGTCGGTCGTGGCGGCCGGGACGATCTCGCGCCGGATAGGGTGCTTTCCGGTATAGGGGTGCTCCGCCTGCCGGGTCTCGTCCTCGTACAGGGCCAGCAGCCGCAGCATCTCCGCGTAGGTCGTCCCCGGCGTGATCGGCCAGCCGGCACCGAGCCGGGCCGCCCGCGCGACCCCGCGGTCGCGCGAGGCACCGATCCACAACGGGATGTGCGGCAACTGCACCGGCCGCAGGTGCGGACGGACGTTGTCGAGGTTCCAGTAGCGCCCGTGATGCGTCACCGAGTCCTCGGTCCAGAGCCGCTTCATGAGCCCGATCGACTCCTCCAGCATCCCGAGCCGCTGGGACCTCTCGACGCCGAAGGCGACGAATTCCTCGGGCCGGTAGCCCGAGCCGAGCCCGGCGGTGAACCGCCCGCCGCTGACGATGTCGAGCGTCGCGAGCTCCTCGGCCAACGCGACAGGGTGGTAGAGCGGGACCTCAAGGACGGTCGTCGCGATCCGCACCCCGGGATCGAGTTCACCCGCGAGCCGGGCGAGGGTCGGGACGGGCTGCAGGCAGCGCAGCTCACCGTACAGGTAATGCTGGGCGAGCGTGATGTAGGTCAGTCCGTTGCGCTGGGCGGCCGCCACCTGACGCAGCAGTTCGTCCATCTGGACCCGCGGATCGGTGCTCGAATGCACGTCACCGACGAGAACGCCTATCTCCACGTCGCCGTTACCTCAGCTTCTCCGGTGCGGCTAGCCCTCGGGGATGTCGTCGATCCGCGTTGTCCGGAAGGTGATCTCCTTGCGGACGAGCACCAGGCCCGAGCCGGTGCGTCGGACGAGATCCCGGTAATGACCCATGAAGACGATCACGGCGCCGGTCGGGGTCACCGCGGCGGATGAGAACTGCGCCGTCACCACGAATTCCGCGTCGGCCACGTCCGTCGAGGTACCCGTCAGCGCCAAGCTCCCCCCTCACATTTCCGATAAATCATATGTATGATTATTAGAGATGTCAAGGCATTGCGGCCGCCCACCGGCGCGGTCACTGACGTGACGGACTGGATGCCGTGCCGCGCTCAATCATGCCTCAATGGCGGGTCAGCGCAGCGCTGGCACGCTTGTTTCTATTGCGGCGCCTATGCCAGGCCCCTGGGGAGGAAGATCATGACCGCATTCCTGGAAAAGCTGCCTGGATTGCCATCCGGCGCTGGGTGCGACCCGCCGCCAGGGCCGCCCGGCTTCTTGCCCGCCTATCCCGGTTACCGGAGCACGGCGCTGCTGTATCAGCTGCGGGCGACCGGGTACTCCTACCTCGACGCGGGCGGGACTACACCGGCGCAGGCCCGCCGGCCCAGATGCAGCTGACCGCGCATGCCGAGCGGATACGCGGGCGGTGCTTCGGCAACCCGCACTCGGAAAATCCGGCCTCTGCTGCGTCGACCGAACTGATCGAACGGGCCCGGAGCGCGGTCCTGGCGCACTTCAACGCGCCGCCGCAGGAATACGCGGCCATCTTCACCGCGAACGCCACCGGCGCGTGCCGGCTCATCGGCGAGGCCTACCCGTTCGGCCCGCGGACCCGGCTGGTCCTGACCCAGGACAACCACAACTCGGTCAATGGCATCAGGGAGTTCGCCCGGTCCAGGGGCGCGCTCATCCAGTACCTGCCGTTCTGCTCGCCCGAGCTCCGGATAGGCGATGACGCGATCGGCCAGGCGCTGGCCCGGCGCAGGCCGGGCCCGCTGGGCGCGGCCGGGCGGGTGGGCGCGGCGGGGTGGCGCCCTGGGCCGGCCGGGGATTCCGCGCCCGGCTGTCCGCGGCGGTCCCGCGCCGCCGGGGCTTGTTTGCCTACCCGGCGCAGAGCAATTTCAGCGGCGTGCAGCATCCGTTGCGCTGGATGGAGCTGGCGCATGAACAGGGCTACGACGTACTGCTGGACGCCGCGGCGTACGTGCCGTCGAACAGGCTGGACCTGTCGGTCGTCAAGCCCGATTTCGTGCCGGTCAGCTGGTACAAGGTATTCGGCTTCCCGACCGGTGTCGGCTGCCTGATCGCGCGGCGGGAGGCGCTGGGCCAGCTGCGGCGGCCCTGGTTCGCCGGCGGGTCGGTGCTTATCGCGAGCGTGCAGGGCGACTGGCACACGATGGCCCCGCACGAGGCCCGGTTCGAGGACGGCACGCTCATCTTCCTGCAGATCCCCGGTCTGGTCACCGGGCTGTCCTGGGTCACCGGCATCGGGATGGACCTGATCCACCAGCGGGTGATGTGCCTGACCGGGTGGCTTCTCGGCCGGCTCGCCGCCCTGCGGCACGGCAACGGCCAGCCGATGGCACAGATCTACGGGCCTGCCAGCACCCGCGACCGCGGCACCGTCGCCTTCAACCTGCTCGATCCCGGGGGTCGCATCATCGATGAACGCGCGGTGGCACGGGATACCGCCGCGGCCGGCATCTCGATCCGGACCGGCTGCTTCTGCAACCCGGGCGCCGGCGAGGGCGCGTTCAACCTCGCCAAGGCCGACTGGCGCAAAGCGGCGCCGGGACGCGCCCGTACCATGGATCAGTACCTCGACCTGCTCGGCCTGCCCAGCGGCGGAGCGCTGCGCGCATCGGTAGGCCTGGCCTCCAACGTCGAGGACCTAGAGCGCTTCCTGACCTTCGTGGAGATGAGCTACCGGGATCACCTCGCCGACACCACCGGCCTCACACCCAGGCTCGCCTGCTAGACACTGGCCCAGCCCGGCCTGCTCCTGAAGCGGCTGGTGCTCGCGGTCGGAGGCGTCTACTTCGCGATGGTCGCCGTGACCAACGCCGTCAACTTCATCGCGTCGGTCACCAAGGTTTACTCGTGGCCGGCGTGGACGGCTAACGCCGCCGTCCTGATGGCGGCCCTGGCCGAAGGGTTCGGAGCATGCCTGTTCGGACGTGCCCTGCTGAGGTTCCGCGGCCGGACGGCCGGAATCCAGGCCGTCTGGCTGGCGCTGGGCTGGAACATCGCGGTCTGGCTCGGATTGATTGTCGGCACCGACTTCTTCGTGGCTTATAAGTCCGAGGTTCCCTCTAACGCTCAGGGCAAGATGCCCGAGAAAGCCACCACGATCGCGCGATCCCTGCTGGTCTCATCACTGCCGGAACATGACTGAGGCTGCGCGGAGCCGCGGGCCTGCGCCCGGCGGTGCTTCCTGCCCGGCGGCACGAGACGCTCGATCGAAAGACGGGGCGTTCACAATGACCGTCCGGTACTCACCTGCGCGAAGAGTTTTTAGAATTGGCGAGCCCGGTGTGGACGTTCACGTTTTGTGATCAGCCATCGAGGCGACGCCCGAGCACGACGACTTCTGAATCGGCGTATCCCAGGTGTTCGTAGAAGCCCACAGTGACCCGGTTCGTCCCGCGGACCATGAGCTGGATCTTCGGGATTCCTTGTGACCGCACCCAGTCTTCGCAAGCTTCCATCATCTGCTTGCCCAGCCCGCGGCCTCGCTGCGCCACATCGACGGCCAGGTAGTAGACCCAGCCCCGGTGACCATCGTGGCCGACCATGGCGGTGGCCAGCAAACCGTCATCGTCTCCGATGGCGGCCAGCACGCAGGATGAGCCGCCGCCGACCGCCCGGCGCAGGTCGGCTTCCGGATCGTTCCACGGCCGAGTCAAGCCGCTGTCCTGCCACAGCCGGACAGCGGCGTCGTACAGACGTTCAGGAAGTGGCTCCATCCTCACCGCCGAAGCGTACCGGTAAGCCAGCCGCACCAGGCCGAGCGCGATACCGCCTGCAGCTGGTAACAAGCCCGGCCGGAAGCGTTCTTATGCGCGTGCGGGCTGAGTGGTATATCCCCACGGTGATGGACCGTTGGAGACGCTGGCGTCCGCGCAGGCCCCCCGGGGCGGTGCGCGGCGCGCCGGGGTGAGGGCACTTGGCGTGCTCGTGGTGACAGCCGCGCTCGCTGTGCTGCTGGCGGTCTTGTCTCACCTGGCGTGGCCGCCGGTGGTGGTAGCGATCCTGGGCACCGTGCCGGCCCAAGCTGGTGCATGGCCGCCATGTGGAGCAGTGGGATCCGGTGGAACTGGGCGTGCACCAGGTGATCGGCGCGGCCCGATGCCGTCATATATCCGGAGGCCGCACGATGAGCCGCTGTGGGCTGTCCTGGACCCCGCGGTATCCGCCAGCCGACTTGTCATAATCCGCGGCGGATCTTCGACGGGCAAGACCCGCGCCGCCTATCGAGCGGTTGCGGACCGGCTGGCGGACTGGCAGCTGGACTACCCGCTGGATCCCGGCGCACTGGCGACGCGGCTGGAGGCGGGCATCCCGGCCCGCACGGTGCTATGGCTGGGCGAGCCGCGCCAGTACACCGACTCCGACGGCGGCGCGGCGGTGCTGAGCCGCCTGGCCGACCTGCTCAACGGTGAGGGCTGCCTGGTCATCACCACTATGTGGCCCGAGCAGTGGACTGCCTACACCGCCGCACCGCGCGCCGGTCCCGGTACCGTCAATCCGGCCGGGGTGGCCGGGCGACTGCTGAGCCGGCTGCCCGAGCTGACCGGCATGGACCCCGTCGGGATCGATCCAAGCCGCGGCGGCGTCATCGACGTCCCGGACCGGTTCGCCGCCGCCGACCTGGAAGCCGCGGCCCGCACCGGCGACTCGCTGCTGGCCGAGGCGGCCGCGGCAGCGGCCGCTGCCGGGCAAGACGGGCAGCTCGCCCAGTACCTGGCCGGGGTCCCCGACCTGCTGGACCGCTATGCCGGGCCAGGCGGTGACCCCTACGGCCAGGCCGTCATCACCGCGGCGGTGGACGCCACCCGACTCGGCTACGCCAGCCCGCTGTCCACCGCGCTGCTGCAGGAGGCCGCGGTCGGGTACCTGACCCGCCTGCAGCGCACCAAGGACTTCGCTAGCTGGCGCGACAACGCGCTGGACTGGGCCGCCGCCGAGCTCAAACGGCGCGGTGCGGGCCCTGCAGCCCGTCCCGCCCGCAGCGGGCACCGGCGTGGTCGGCTACCAGGTCGCGGACTACCTCGACCAGTACGGCCGCCGCACCCGCACGGACCAGCTCGGCCCGGCCGCCCTGTGGGACGCCCTCACCGTCGGTGCAGCCACCGCCAGCGACCTGACCCGCCTCGCGCTGGCCGCGCGAGACCGCGGCCTGTACCGCCACGCCGCACTCCTGTGGACAGCGGCCGCGACTCTAGGGAACGCCGAAGCCGCGGGCCACCTCATCATCCACCTGCGCCGGGTTAGCCCCGTCGACACCATGCGCGCTGCCCAATGGGCCGTTGCCCAGGCCAGCCTCGACGATCCGTGGGCCGTCGCCTGGCTGCTGCGGGAGCTGCGTGAGGCCGAGGCCAGCGACGCGGTCAGCGCGCTGCTGGCCCGCGACCCCGCTGCCCAGACCAGCCTCGACGACCCAGGAGCCGTCGCCGAGCTGCTGCGGGAGCTGCGCGCGGCCGGGGCCAGCGACGCGGTCACCGCCCTGCTGGCCCGCGATTCCGTCGCCCAGACCAGCCTCGACAGCCCACGGACGGTCGGCGAACTGCTGCGGGAGCTGCGCGCGGCCGGGGCCAGCGACGCGGCCGCCGACCTGGGCGCCCGGGCCGCCACCCAGGCCAGCCTCGATGACCCGGAGGCCACCCGTGCTCTGCTGGAGGGGATGGTCGAGGTGAGGGCCGACCTGGCCGCCCGGGCCGCCGCTCGCGTCAGCCTCGACGATCCGGGGGCCGTCGCCGAGCTACTGGAGGAGCTGCGCGCGGCCGGGGCCAGCGACGCGGTCACCACCCTGCTGGCCCGCAACCCCGCCGCCCGCGTCAGCCTCGACGACCCGGGGGCCGTTGCCGAGCTGCTGGAGGAACTGCACGCGGCCGGAGCCGGCCGGGCGGTCACTACCTTGGCCATCAGGGCCGCCAACGCGGGCATGTTCGATCTCTTTCTCGAGGCTTGCCCCGGTGGCACCTCCAGCTGCCGATTCGGGCGCGAGCCGGACGGAACCCCGTCGCACTCCTGGAGATGGCAAGAGCCGACCGGCTAGTCCCGCGAGGGGCCGCCGCTGGTGTCGCCACCCCGGCGGTCACCGCCATCCGGCGATGGCTCTAGTCGCCGTGTAGGTCTTCGAGAGGAGAGTACCTGTCGCTTTCGCGGCGCCTACCCAGGCACGGCGCCAGGTGGGGGCTCTTCCGCAGACCAATTCGACCGCAGCCTTGCCTCCGAAGCATCATCGGATAGCCTCTCCTAACTGTGCAGGACGGAAGGAGACTCCGCTGTGATACGAGAAGAATTGTCGAGGCTCTTCACGCGAGGAGAACGGCACCGTCGGCTGTTCGCGCGCCTCGTGCTTGCGTTCGGACTGTCAACCGTGGTCTTCGTGGTCGGCACCGTGCTCATATGGATATTTGAGAGTGGGCAGAAAGGCGGGAATATCCACGGATTCGGTGATTCAGCCTTTTTCTGTGCCGTGCAATTGCTAACCGTTTCGTCGAGTATGACGAATCCGGTGACGTCGGTCGGGAAGATTATCGATGTCGGCCTCGAGGCGTGGGCCATCTTCGTAGTCACCGCAGTCGCGGGTAGCTTCGCCACATTCTTTAGTTCAGGCGATACGACGAGTTAGCCAGTGACAGACTGGCCGGATTTTCGCCGGCACCGACGCTCAATGCCGCCGCCCGTGGTCCCGAATACGTCAGCCTTACGGAATCTGTCAACGTGAATGAGGCACCATCTCGCGGGTCGTTACTGAGTGCCGGTCTCCTTGTCCGGGGGCGGGTTGATCCAGGATGTGCCTGGCAGTTTCGGCGGGGCTGGCGGTTTGCGGACGAAGCGTTCGGGGTGAGCGTGGTAGGCGGCGTCCAGGACCTGGGCGCGGTCGGCCCGGACGGCGGCGGCCCGGCCGTAGTGGACGTCGGCGGCGGTGTGCAGGCCAAGTCCGCCGTGATGATGCTCGTTGTTGTACCAGGGGAAGAAGTCCTGGCAGTGCGCCCGGGCGGCCTCGATCGAGGAGAACCGGGCGGGGAAGGCCGGCCGGTACTTCAGGGTCTTGAACTGCGCCTCGGAATACGGGTTGTCGTTGGAGACGTGCGGGCGGGAATGGGACTGGGTGACGCCCAGGTCGGCCAGCAGCAGCGCGACCGGCTTGGAGGTCATCGAGGAGCCCCGGTCGGCATGGATGCTCAGCTGCCCGCGGCCGATGCCCTGCTTGTCGCAGGTCGCCGCGATCAGCTTCTCGGCCAGGGCGGCGGACTCGCGGGTGGCGACCATCCAGCCGACCGCGTAGCGGCTGTAGATGTCCAGGATCACGTACAGGTGGCAGGAGGTCCATTTCGCCGGGCCGTGCAGCTTGGTGATGTCCCAGGAGTACACCTGGTTGGGCCCGGTGGCCACCAGCTCGGGCTTGACGGCGGCGGGATGGGTGGCCTGCGCGCGCCGCTCCCGGGTCTCCCCGGCCTCGCGCAGCACCCGGTAATAGGTGGACACCGACCCCAGGTAGATGCCCTCATCCAGCAGTGTCGCCCACACCTCGTCCGGGGCCAGGTCAGCGAACCGGCCGCTGTGCAGCACGTCCAGGATCGCCGCCCGCTCGGCCGGGGCCAGCGCCCGCGGCTGGATCCGCTCGGCATGCAGGACCGGGGCTGCCTTCGGCGCGGGCGGGCTGATCCGGTGCCGCCGGTACCAGGTGGCCTGCGGCACGCCGGCCGCCGCGCAGGCCGCCCGGGTGCCGATCCTCGGCGCGAGCAGGGCGATCGCCGCATCGGTCACGACTTCGACCCGTGGTTCCGCGGCCTGTTCACCGGTTCCCCGGACGTGCAGCCGATCGCGCACACGCCGTTCATCTACCAGCTGCACGTGACCGCCGCGTGGATGATCTGGGGGCTATGGCCGTTCAGCCGTCTCGTGCACGCCTGGAGTTACCCGCTGTGGTACCTGTGGCGGCCCTACATCGTCTACCGCAGCCGCCGCCCCGCCCGGCCCCCGAGCCGGGTACCGGCGGGCGCAAGTGGCGCAAGATCGGTGCCCCCTACTGAGCGCGCCGAGCCGCCGGGTGCCGATCACGGCGGCAGGGCGCGCGAGGCCATCAGGACGCTCAGTCCCGGCTACTTCGCGCTGGTCATGGCCAGCGCCATCGTGTCCATCGCCATGCGCAACCACCACGCCTACGCCATCTCGGTCCTCCTCATGTGGGTCGCCAGTGTCGCCTACACCGTACTGGTCGTGCTGCATGCATGGCGGCTGCTGGCCTTCCGCGCGGCGATGGCCGCCGATCTCGCCGACCCCAGGCTGCGGCGATGCGGTGATCGCTAACAGTCCCGTCGCCTCATCGGCGATGAACTCGATGAAACCGAAGTCGCCCAGGTCAGCGACACGCCTGCCCGGCACCGGAGAGACGGGCACGCTGAACACCGGGTCATACGGGTCATCGCAGATCCGGGCCAGCGTCCAGACCAGCATATCGAAAGCCTCAGACGGCAAGCCCTGCATCTGGCGCAGGACGCGATCTTCCAGCCACGCCGCCAGGTCACGAGGCCGGGCGGTACACACGGACCGCCTCCTCCAGCGGCATGCCGTCGCTGACCGGGCCGCGAGCAGCATCCAGTGCCTCCCGGTAGCCGGGCTCTCCGGCAGCGTCGGCATGAAATCTCCACAGGCGCAGAACGTGCCGCAGTTGCTTCCAGCCGGCCGGGTCACGGGCATTTTCCACCGCCTCCTGGTACTGCTCCAGGAAGGACCCACGCTCGTCCTCAGGCAGCCGGTCCAAAATCCGCTGTGGGTCGAGCGGGTCCTCGCGCTCGACAGGCTGGGCGCTCACGAGATCATCGTAACGTGCGGGGAGCTGATACGGCCTGCGGCACGCAGGACGGACGTCCGGGACGCGGAAAGACCCTGATCGCGCATGCCATCGCACTTATCGTCCAGTTCGGAGCAGCAGTGATAGCGCCCCTCGGACCAAAGATCGGCGCGCCGAACGGGTGTTATCTCCCGCGATGCCGGCCGCCCGCGATCGTTACGCAGCGCGACTGGCGTTCCAAGAATGAGCGTCCTGATCGCCGAATGGGCGCTCGCGGAGCTGAGGGCCGGATCAAGGTTAAAGGGCGCTCAGATTGACCGGTTCTGCGTTCTGCGAAATGCCCGTCCTGGGCCGCGGCTGGCTGGCGGGACGCTAGTACGGCAGCAGCCATTTGGGGTCTGACCTGGCGGGATGCGGTAGGAATGCGAATCCGGGATTGGCGCTTCTTGTGTGTTCGCCGCGAGTGCTGGCGCTTGGTCTGGTGGGCACGGCTCGGGAGCGGGGCTTCGCCCTCGCGGTGGTATCGCTACCCGCTGAATGCGGTGCCCCCGAAGTAGTTGACTGTGGCGAAGTCTTCGACCGGGCGGCGGGACAGCCGGGTGGGCAGGGGCAGCTCCGGCCAGCCGACGCCGAGGTGGGCGGCCACGTGGTGTCCGCCGGGGATCCGCAGTAGCCGCTTGACCTCATCTTCCACCGGTACCAATACGGTGGTCAGGGTCGTCCCGAGGCCCTCGGCTCGGATGCCGAGGATGAGATTCTGCACGAACGGGTAGATGGCAGCTCCGCCCGCCACGCGGCTGGTGTCGATGGCCTGGTTGCTCGTGGTGATGTCGGCTACCGACACCAGGACCACGAGCTGTAGCGGCACCAGGTGCAGGTGGTCGGCGTAGTAGTCCGGTTGCGGCTGCTCGCCGGGAGCGGTGAACAGCGGAGCGTGGAACTCATACCAGCTCTTCCGGTAGATCGCGCTGAGCGCGGACCGCAGTGCCGCGTCCTTGACGATGATCACCCGCCATGGCTGGCGGTTGCCACCGCTGGGCGCAAAACGCGCGTTATCGAGAATCCGGTAGATGATCTGGTCCGGGACCGGGTCGCTCCGGTGCCGGCGTGTGCTGCCCGCTGTGCGCATGGCGTCGGTCAGGTCCATGGCAGCATTATCCCGGGATGATCCCGCTGACCATCGCCCCGGCTGCTTGCCGGGCATCTCCTCCGGTCGCACCCGCCTGGCCCGCGCACGGTGGTTCCGCCAGCGCACCCGGATGAACCGAGTTATTGCGAGCTGACCAGGGTGATCTTGGCGTCTCGGGCGAGCCGGGTGCGGCCGTGGTACCAGGCTGACAGGGCCTGGTGGCGGCGCCGCCAGGCCAGCCAGTGTCCGGCTGCGCCCGGCGGGGGCGGGTGAGCCAGCAGCCGTCCGATCTCCGGGACGGTGAGCGGGATCATGCCTGGGTCGGCGGGCGGGGGCTGGTCCGGCCGGGCCGGTGCCGGCGCCCTGGTGTCGGTGCGGTCGCGCAGCAGGGCGGCGGTGACGGCGCAGATGGCCAGGGCGGCCATGACCAGCACGGTGTGCCGGGCGATCGCGTCATAGAGCCGGACCTGCGACTGGTCGAGCCCGAAGCAGCCTTTGCCCGACCGGAAATCCTCTTCCACCGGCCAGCGGCAGCCGGCGGCTCGCACCAGCCGGGACACGGACACTGGCTGGCCTTCGGGGACGTAGCAGTAGCAGAAGGCCAGTTCGCCGGTGACCAGGTGGCGGCGGATGAGCAGGTAGTGCCGGGGCGAGGCGGTGGCCAGCCAGGCCCAGGCGTACCAGCGCTGGCCCTTGGAGCCCTTTCCGGCGGAGCGGACCTCCCACCGCAGGCCGCCGGCCAGCCGCCGGGTGGCCGCATCCTTGCAGGTGAGCCGCACCCCGCGGGCCAGGGTCAGGTAGAAGTTCGACGGCACGCGCAGCACGTAGGCCAGGCCGCGGCCTTCCAGGAACTCGCGCAGCTGGGTGCAGCTGCCGTAGACCTCGTCGCCGCAGGCGAAGTCCAGGCGGATGCCGTCGGCGAGTACCTCCGCGAGCAGGTCGATGGCCAGCTGCCCCTTGGTGCGGAAGGCCAGGTCCGGCGGCAACCTCATGATCGTCCGCCTGGCCGGGTCGTCGATGTGCTCGCGGGGGATCCACTGCCGGGCGGCGATCAGCGCGTGCCCGGTGCCCTCGCGCGCATAGGCCAGGTGCACGGTGGTGATCCCGTTGGCCACCTTCCCGGCGCAGCCGAGATAGTGGCGTTTGACACCAGCAGTCTGCTCGCCCTGCTTGACCTGGCCGGTCTCGTCGATCGCGCCGACCGCCAGGCCGCGGCGTCCGCTGATGCGGGCGGCCTGGTCCAGCCCGGCGACCGCGAACCGGCGCACCGCCCGCATCGCCGCGGCGGTGTCCCAGACCGCCCGGCTGAGCAGCCGCTGGGTCCTATCCGGCGTCCGGTCCCCGGCATGCTCGGCGATCGTCCACCCGTTGCGCCGGGGGATCTGGCTCATCAGCGCGGCGGCGTACTTGCCCGCCTGCAGCCACGGCTCCACCCGCACAAAACACGGACGCAGCAGTTCCAGCAGCTCAGCGCGTTTCCGTCGGCCCAGGCCGGCGCCTATCCTGGCGGCAGCAGCCGCCTCCGATTTTGTTGCCTTCACAAACGCATGATCGCCAGGCGGCTGCGCTATGCGAAGGCCTGGACCGTGCTCAGCACCAGGTCAGACCCCAAATGGCTGCTGCCGTACTAGGGCGGCTTCACGATGATCGCCGTCCTGCTCCCGTCCGGACCGCCGGCACATCAGGCAAGCGCCACTGCTGCCCGGCGGCGTCTGGCATGCCGCACGCCCATGTCACGAAGGACACCCCCATGTGGACTGGAGCGGGAGGGTCGATCCTCCGGGGAGCGCCCCGGAAATGCCGGAGCGGGCGTCCGGACGATATCCCAGTTTCCGGAGAACAGTCACCGGGAGGCCGGCCTTACCCCGGCCTGCGTGCCGGCTCCATGGCCTTGTCGATGGCGTCCTTCGTGATGACGTCGACGGCCTGGCGCCGTAGGGCGTCCGGGCCGGGCAGCTTCGCGTGGCGCTCATGATCTTCAGAGTGCAATGATCGCGGCCACTACCGGCGTCTTAGCTTCCCACGATGTCGGTAACGCCGTCGATGATCAGGTAGAGGCCGACCGCAGCGGACGCGATCGCAAAGATCGCGGGGCCGGCCCGGACCAGACGATCCCTCAGGGCGGACAACTGCGCTTCGGCCTGCCCGGGACGCCGGGCGAAGTACAAGAAGATCAGGCCGACCGCGGGGTGTGGCGGCCGGACCTGATCCGGCGGTCTCTGTCCCCAAGCCAGAATCAGGTGCCGTTAGTTAGGGACCACGGGGCGGCTGACCTGCTGATTGCGTCCCCGGCGACCGTTTCCGTCTGGTGGTGGCCGGAGAGATCCTTACTCAAGGGGTCGCTGTGGTGGCGGATGGTGAATGCGGTGTTGCGGATCTCGCGGACGGTGTCGTCGAGGTGGCCGAGGGCTTCTGTGATGCGCTGCCTGATCAGCTCCGCGGGCAGGTCGATGGCTGCCTGCAAGCTGAGCCTCACATGGAAGAGGCTGGTAATGGTCGTGTCGAGCAGTCCCTGGCCTCGATGTGCCTGCTCCGCCGCGACTGCCGTTGCGGCGAGGTCGGCGAGTTCTCCGGCCCGCCGGGTCTCGGTGATGTCCCGGATCACGCTGACGGCGAAGTGGCCGGCTGCGGTCGTAACCGGGCTGAGGCTGATCTCGGCCGGGAACGTGGTGCCGTCTTTGCGCAGCCCGACCAGCCGCGCCCCGGCGCCCATCGGCCGGGTCCTGGGCGCGGGGACGTGGCGGGCCCGGTGGCTGCCGCGGGTTGCCCCCAGGTCGACGGGGAGGAGGCACTCAATCGGCTGGCCGAGCAGCTCGGCGTGCTGGTAGCCGAACATTTGCTCCAGCCGCGTGTTGGCCAGTGCGATCGCGCCGTTGCTGTCGGCCAGTGCCACCCCGTCCTGGAGGGCGTTGACCAGCTGCCACACCACCGCCGGGGTGACGGCTGCACGGTTCCCGTCCGCTGGCGGGAACTGGGCCGTTGGCCATCCGGGGCGGCGGGGCGGCGCGTGGCTGTTGGTTCCGGCGCCGGCACTTTCGGCCACCAGGGCGAGTACCGGTGCTGGCGGCCGGGCGGCCGTGGCCGCTTCCAGGGACGGGTAGACGGAGACCAGGCGGTCCAGGCCGTTGATGCCGAGCACGCGCCGGACGATCTGGGCGGTAACCACCAGCCGCAGCTCCGTGCCGCTGATGACGGCCCGCTGAAAGACGCGCGCCACCGCATCCGCGCCCGCGTGGCCACACGAGATCGTCGCAGTCATGTCCGCGATCAGCGTGGTCGCGCCGCGATTGATGACCGACAGCAGTTCCTCGCGGACCAGCCCGGCGTTAGACGGGCCGATATACTCCGGCAGCGGCACGACCGCCTGCCGACCGGTCCACCGCACCGGGTAGGCGTCGCTAGTCATCGCGCTTGTCTGGGCATGCCCGGCAAGCCCCGAGTGAGGTAGTTACCGCGGTCACGCGGCAAGCAAGGGATAGCTGGCGCATCGTTGAGGCACCTTGGATCCGATCCGGCCATAACTGGCCGTGCCACCGGGGTCCGGAGCGACGCGAACACTGCACCTTCGCATTGGCCTGGTGCAGGATGCTTGCGGATACTCGTCCCGGTGGTACACCCGCCGCCGTAGCCTGCACCGCCGGGCCGGGGTTAACTCTTGCCGTCGCCGAGGGCCGGGGATCACCCGGTAGCCGGCAATTCAGGCATCGTCAAGGACCTGCAGTACGGCCACGGCCACCGCAGCACCCTCCAATGGTCTGGCCACGCTACCCCGGATAGCCAAATCGTCTGCGCACTTGATCCGCCCTGGCGGGGGAGGAGGAGACGAGCGACCCGCGCGCAGCACAACGGCACCACCCTGCCAGGGCTAGGCTGTCTCTATACGGCATCTCATGCGGGGGAATGACTGTGAGCACATGCAATGCCACGGAGAGGAAGGCGGGTATGTTCGAGGCAGGCGATATCCGGGAGTGGCGGGGGCACGACGTTGTTGACTCCGACGGTCACAAGATCGGGGAGCTGGAGGCCGTCTACGTCGACACGAGCACAGACCTGCCAGCGTTCGCCACCGTCACGGTCGGGATGCCTACCCGGCACCGGCTCGTGTTCGTTCCCCTGGCTCAGGCGACCGTGGGTCCCGGATACCTCAAGGTCGCTCACGACAGAAAGCAAGTGAAGGATTCTCCCTCGATCAGCACCGACGGTGAGCTGCCAGCGGCCGACGAAGAGGCCATCTTCAAGCACTACGGCCTGACATATCAGCCAGGCACCAGCGGTGAGCGGCAACTGGCCCGCCGCTGACCAGTACGACTGAGCGGAGCATCAGATGCTTGCCTTCTTCCTATTCCTCGTGATCGTGGCGATCGTGCTCGGCATCGTGGGCGTCGTCGTCAAGGGCCTGGTGTATTTGCTGATCATCGGCATTGTCGTGTTTCTCGGTGCCCTTCTCCTGGGTGCCCTGCGAATGCGGCGGCGGCCCGGGAAGTCCCCGGCGCGGTAATCCCTCACCAAACTCGGATGCGGCGCTGATTCGTGGTTCACACGTGGCCACGAGCTTGCCTCTGATCCCTGAATCCCCAGGTCAGAAGACTGAGGACGTACCGCCTCCGGAGCCGTAAGCCCGTGGGCCCACGCACGGGCCAGATGCCGCGTTGATCAGCGGGCAAGGTGACGCGGTGGGTGATCGACCGGGGAACTCGTCGCCGACGTACTCGTGATCCAGCCCCGCACCCGAGGGAGCCGTTGGCGCTGAGCCCGCGCCAGCCCGACGTCCCCGCCTTTCCGTACCGTCGAGGTGAGGGTGGGCTCTGACCGCGGCATCGTTGCTCCAGACCCTGGTGACGAAGGCCCCGCGCGGTGCGCGGAAGGCGCCCAGGGGAGCAGGAGCGACGAAGATGACAACACCCGGCTATCTTGCCCGGCCGTCCAGCCAGGCCTCAGCGGCAGACGGGCTGCCTGTCGCCGTCGATCCTTCGACGGCTAGCTTTCGTGCGCTGGTGCGGCAGGTGCGAGCGATGGGTCTGCTCGACCGCAGGCCCGGCTGCTACCGGGTGAAGATCACCCTAACGATCTCCGCCTTCCTTGCTTGATGTGCCCTGTTCGTTATCGTCGGCAACTCGTGGATGTCCCTGGCCGTCGCAGCATTGGTGGGGATGATGTTCACCCAGCTGGGCTTCATCGGCCATGATGCGGGGCACAACCAGGTCTTCGGCACACGCCGGCGCAATCACCTGCTCGGGCTGGTCGTGGCGAACGCGCTCATCGGGCTGAGCTTTGGCTGGTGGGTGCCCAAGCACAGCGCGCACCATGCGCATCCCAACGAGCCGGGCCGTGACCCCGATATCGCGCAGGAGGAGTCGTACTGGTCTCGCCTGACGCGGCGGGAAACGGGCGCGGCCCTCTCGCATCGTGGCTGACACGCTGGCAGGCGCCGCTGTTCTTCCCGCTTATGCTGCTGCGCAGCAGTGGTATGCGCGTCCTGGGGATCAGGCGGCTGCTGGGGCGACGAGACCGGGCCGCGGCGGTGGAGGCCGCGCTCATCACGCTGCATGCCGCGCTGTACCTGACGGTGGTGCTGTGGGTGCTCTCCCCGCTCAAGGCCCTCGCTTTCATCGCCGTGCAGCAGGCGGTCTTCTCGGTGTATCTGGGCATCAGTTTCGCGCCCAACCACAAGGGGATGCCGATCATCGAATCCGCAACGGCGACCAGCTTCGCCCGCCGCCAGGTGGTCACGGCCCGAAATATCAGGGGCGGCCGTTTCACCACTTCCATGCTCGGCGGCCTTAACTACCAGATCGAGCATCATCTATTCCCATCGATGCCCCGGCCCAATCTGCGACTGGCCCAGGGCCTCGTCAGGGACTTCTGCGCAGCAACCGATCTCGGCTACCGCGAAGGAAGCTTCGTCGAGTCATTCCGCCAGAATCGTCATCACCCTAGCGACGTCGGAGCAGCCAGCCGCGTTCAGGCACCACTCGCACCTGGAGGAGCCGCACGGTCGTCGGCAGCGGGAGGTGGCGACAGGCGCGCCGACGGTCGCTATCCGGGGGCGCGGCAAACGGCTTCGACGTTGTTGCCGTCGGGGTCACGCACGAAGGCGCCGCAATAGCCTGGGTGGTACTCGGGCCAGACGCGTGGTTCATGGAGCACTTCGGCATCAACGCTGACCGCTGCCTGGAAGAACGCCGCACGGCAGCCCTGTCGGGTGCCACGAACGCGATATGCATCTCGCGGAACCCCTCGCCGGTGGTCCACGGGCCGATCCAGAACTCTGGCTGGGCGGCACACCGAAGCCGATGACCTCCCCGAAGTCCATCACGCGGGGTCCGCCGAGCGGGGCGAGCACAGCGTCGTAGAACGTGGCGCTGGCGGCCAGGTCAACGCACTGGATTGAAAGGTGATCAAGCATGAAGCCAGCTTTACCTGCCAGCTGCTGACCCTGTGCCCTGACTCGCGATCTGGCCCTCACCGGCGCTGCCGGTGTCCCATCCTGGGCGCCAGCAGCGCACCGGCCCAGCGAACCGCTGCGGTCTTACCGCCAGCTTGACGGGCGCAGCACTGCAATGTCATCGAGCCGAGCGTCCCTGGGGTTCCCGTCCACGGAAGTGGTGTATGGGGTAATCGGTACTGACGTGACTGCTTTGCCGGAGTACGGCGGTGTCGCCGTGAGGTGAGGCGGCCACCTCCCGATCCTTCGAAATGGCTAGTCGAGACGAAGGAGAGCGAAATGGCGTCCTCAATGATGCCGGCCAGGGCACGTGGCGGCTGGGCCTGCGCCTGGTCTACGGTTTCAGTCATGGTCCTGTCCTCTCGGTTAGGCGGAGGGATGGGGTCGAGGCCCCGCCGGGCGCACTCACGCCTCGGCGGGGCCGCTGTGTTAAGCGGGGCATGGGTGAACTGGCGGCAGGGCCGCCCGTGATGTGATCAGTGATGCTGCCGCCGGGGAATCCGGGTGTACCCGGATGGTGTCCGCGCTCGGCCCGCTAGCCGGTGCGGCAGGTCAATGACGAGGTCAGATGCCCCTTGTGTGCCCGTCGGTGTTCTCCGGAATCGGGAGTTCAAGTCCCTCGGACACGAATAGATGGCCTGTGGATTCTCCGGAAAGCGCGACGCCCATCCGACCTGGCTGCGGTGACAGCCCTCAGGGCCGGGCGCGACGACTCTCGCGTCCAGCACCCACAAGATGTCTGCGATTCTCCTCGTGCAGCTGCCCGCCGAAGCCTGAGGCAGATCCAAGTGGCTGTGTTCTCCCCCTGGCCGGGCCAGCTGTCACAGGTACTGGGCCCGTCGCCGCACTGTCTGTCTTCGACACCCGCACTGATACCACGTTGGCCAGGTTGATGATCACGCCGCTGCGGCCGGTCTCGCGGCCATATCTGGCATGGGTCAAGACCAGGCTGCGCCGTTCGTCCAGCGCCTGAGCGATGGCCTCAAGCGCCTCGCGCTCCCCGCCAAAATCCTCCGATACCACGGTGACGTCTTCACCACCCACCGGGTGAAATCGCATGATTACCACGATGTTGTCAGGCACCGCCGGTACCTCCCTGCGAGAATCCAGAAGACCGCCCGCCCGGGCGCCGTGACCCGGGGCCCTCATTCGGCGGGGGTCACCGCGGATCCGGACACTATCAATTGTGCCTCGCCCGCGACCCGGCAAAGCCCGGCCCAGCTGGCCAGGCACCTCGGCCCGCCAGGGAGCATGCACCGGTGGTTCCCGGCTGTGGTTACCAATCCTCCGATTAGCGTTTCAAAATGCCATCTAGCTGCACAAACCTGGTGGGCGCAGTAGGACTTGAACCTACGAACCCCTCGCTTGTAAGGCGAGTGCTCTACCACTGAGCTATGCGCCCCTGCATTCGGGGCGCCGTAAGACGCCGCGAACGCAGCTAGCGTACCGGTTCGCGGCCCTTCCGCTGTATCGGGACGGAGGAAGGCGATGGCTCGGGGGGTGGCAGCGCCTTGCTGGCTACGTGGCGGCCGCGCCGCTTGGCCGGGTGCTGCTTCCGGCGCGCGGCAGCGACCAGCAGGGCCGTGCCCACGACGAGGATGCCGGCCACGACAGCAATGAGCGGCGAGCTCACGATTGACTGAGAGCCAGGCTGGTCCGCGCCGACAGCCGCAGGTGGAGCCGCGTGAACCGCGACCCGGAGCGAGGCGGTGGTCCGCACGGTGCCGGGCTGCTGAGATGTCCCGCCGACGGAGACGTGCGCGGACACCGGGTAGGAGGCACCAGGCCGGCCATTACCAGGCACGCGCCCGGCCATCTCGATATGTCCGGAAGCCCCGGCCGGCAGGGTTCCGGTGCAGGTCGCCGTGCGCAGGTCACAGACCAGGCCGGCGGCACCGCCCGAGCCATGCAGGCCGGTCAGGGCGAGGGCCCGCGGCATCGCCAGGCGAACGGCGACGCCGTAGGCCATCTGGGCCGAGGCGGCGTTGGCCACGGTCACCGACGCGTTGAAGGTGCCGCCGGCCGGGCCGCTGCCGGTTCCGGGCGCCACGGTCACGGCGCTGTAGCCGATGCTCCACCGCGCGCTGCTGCGGCAGGTCAGCCGCTCGATCTGGGCGCCGGAGACGGCCGAGCCGTCCAGGCCGGCGCAGATGCTGCCGCCTGCATTGGACAGCTGCCCGGTACGGCCGTTGTACTGCCAGACCTGGCCACGGTCTCCCCCGCACTGGTCGGCGAAATCGATGTACAGCGGCACCCCGTGCGACTGGCCCGCCAGCGCTTCCAGGCAGTACCCGATCCCGTTCATCAGGACGCCGTCGGGCGTCAGCGACCATTGCTGGTCCTGGATGGCGGAGTCGCAGGTGGCCAAGGCCACGGGAGCGCCGTTGCCGGTGGACTCCCAGCATAGATCCGGATGACCGATCGCATTGATCTGAAAGGGGCCGATGGTCGTCCCGCCCGCGGCGGACATGGTGGCAGCGGACGCGGGCCCGCCGAGCTGGACCAGGGCCAGGATCGCGACGGCCGCGACAGTCCGCAGCCAGCGAACGCCTTGACGCGCCATAATTCCCCCAGGCGTTCGTCACGTATAGCAATCATGCAATCACAGAAATACTACGAGACGGCGATGTCGCCGGTCCTCCGATTGGGTTCTTCCGCGGGACCGGCGCTCTAGCGATCGGCCAGTTCGGTGATGGCGGCGCGGTGGGCCTGCGGGCCGCCCGCCAGGCGGTCGGCTGACCAGGCCCGGCGGTAGTACAGATGCGCGTCGTGCTCCCGGGCCGATCCCAGGGCGCCGAACAGGTGGATGGCGGCCTCGGTCACGGAACGGTAGGACTCCCCCGCCCGCAGCGCGGCGACGCGGGCGGCCATCGGGGCCTCGGCCGCGCCGTCGGCCGTGGCGGCGGCGGCGTACCGGGCGGCCGCCGAGATGGACTGCAGGCTGGAGAGCATGTCGACGCAGGACTGCGCCACCGCCTGGAACGAGTCCGGCGGATCCTCGGACTGCTCCCGCTCCTGGCCGTAGGCGATGCTCGCGTCCAGGCACCAGCCGATGCCGCCGGCGGCTTCCGCGGCGGTGGCGAGCAGGAACTCGTGCTCGGTCCTGGCCAGCGCCGCGTCGGCGTCCTTGCCGAGCAGCAAGGCGGGCACGGCGTCGAACGTCATGATGCTGATGCGCCTGGTCAGGTCGAGGCTCAGCTGCCGGGACGCCGCGAGCCCCCGCGAGCCCGCCTCGGCCAGGAACATGGCCGGGCCGGATCCGGTCACCGCCGGGACCACGATGACGCCGGCCACGTGGGCGGCCATGACGAACCAGCGGCGGCCGTACAGCCGCCAGCCGCCGGTCGCGTGCTCGGCCTTGACGCTCTCGGGGCTGACCGACCAGTGACCCACTTCGTCGGCCGCCGCTACCGTTCCGGTCACCGACCCGCTGGCCAGCAGCGGCAGCCAGCACTCGCGGGCCTGCTGGTCGCCGGCGGCCAACAGGGCCGCGGCGGCCAGGTGAGTGGGGAGGACCGGCCCGGGATACAGCGCGCGGCCGAGCTCGCTATGAACCACGCTGGCCTCGACCTGGGACAGGCCGCGGCCGCCGAACTCCGCGGGAACGGTCAGCCCGGCCAGGCCCATATCACCGGTCAGGCGGGCATGCAGTTCCGGGCTGAATCCGTACTCACTATCAAGCGACTTGCGCAGCCCGTCGGAGGAAAGCTGGTCGGCGAGCACGTCGTGCACGCCCTGAAGCAGGGCATGCTGATCGTCGGTGAGGGCGAGAGATTCGCGAATCGCCATGACACCGCTCCTCACGCGGGGGGCGGGAGGCCGAGGACCACCGGGGCTCACACGTCGGGCCGGTCAAAGCCCGACCAGCCGTTTCATGGTCTCAGACAAAGCAAGCTAATTCAGGGCAATCACCAGGACCGCGTGTCTCGACCACCAGGGGTGAAATGCATAGCCTGGATCAGTGTCAGGGGTGAGCGTTCCCATCGGCGTCCGCAACGACGGGGCCTGATATCTCCGGCCCGGGCCAGGTACGGGGCGAGGTAAAGGGACTGTGGGCGCCGGACCGGCGGGCGCTGACCGCGGGCCTGGTGCTGACCGTCACCTTCGTCGCGTCCGAAGCGCTGGCCGTGGTGACGGTGATGCCGGTGGTGGCCAGGGACCTGGGCGGCCTGCGCCTGTACGGCTGGGTGTTCAGCGGGTTCATGCTGGGCAGCGTGATCGGGATCGTGCTGGCCGGGCGGGAGGCGGACCGGCGCGGGCCCGCGGTCCCGTTCGCGGCCGGGGTGGTGCTGTTCAGCGCGGGACTGGCCATCGCGGGCACGGCTGTCTCGATGGGCGTGCTGGTCGCGGGCCGGGTGCTGCAGGGCATGGGCGCGGGGGCGGTACCCGCGGTGGCCTACGCCTCAATCGGCCGCAGCTTCACCGGGGTGCTGCGGGCCCGGATGATGGCGGTGCTGTCCACCGCGTGGGTCGCGCCGGGGCTGGCCGGGCCTGCGATCAGCGCCGAGGTGGCCCGGCTGTTCGGCTGGCGGTGGGTGTTCCTGGGGTTGCTGCCGCTGGTCGTGGTGACCGGGTCGATCGCCCTGCCCGCCCTGATCCGGCTGGGGCCGCCTGCCGCGGTCACGGCGGCCGAGCAGCGGCTGATCGACGGCATCCGCACGGCCGCGGGCGCGGCGCTGGTCCTGGGCGGCCTGACCCTGGCCGCCGGTTCCGGCGCCATCCTGGCCGGTCTGCGTCTGATCGGTCTGGGCCTGATCGCGGCGGGCGGCCTGGTGGGACTGCCCGCGCTGCGCCGGCTGGTCCCGCCCGGCACCTTGCGGGTCCGCCCGGGGCTGCCCGCCACGATCGCCTGCCGGGCCCTGCTGACGTTCGCGTTCTTCGGCGCCGACGCTTACGTCACGCTGACCATCACGGTCGTCAGGCACCGGACCCCGGTGGTGGCGGGCCTGGCGGTCACCGGCGCCACGGTGGCCTGGACGGTGGGGGCCTGGGTGCAGGCCCGGCTGAGCGAGAGCTGGGAGGGACGCCGGCTGGTGCGCACCGGGATGGTGACCATCCTGGCCGGCATCGCCGGGATGACGCTCGTCCTGCAGCCCGCCGTGCCGGTGGCGGAGGGCATCGCGGCCTGGACGGTAGCCGGCCTCGGCATGGGTCTGGCCTACGCCCCGATCTCGCTGATGATGCTGAGGCAGGCGCCACCCGGCCAGGAAGGACGGACCTCGGCGTCGCTCAACCTGGCCGACGTGCTCGGCACCGCGATCGGCATCGGCGTGGGCGGCGCCGCGGTAGCCGCCGAGACCGGCCGGGATCTGCGGGCCGGACTGGCCGCCGCCTTCGTCATCGCCGCCGCCATGGGGCTGGTCCTGCTGGCCGTCACGCGGCGGCTGCCCGCGGGTCCCGTCTCCGCCCCGCCGCCGGATAATGGTGTTCCGGAAGATCCGGCCCGGGAGGACGCGCGGTGAACGATGAGCAGGAT
The DNA here is from genome assembly GCA_963767565.1 of uncultured Actinomycetes bacterium. Classification (GTDB taxonomy): domain Bacteria; phylum Actinomycetota; class Actinomycetes; order Streptosporangiales; family Streptosporangiaceae; genus Palsa-504. The sequence goes on from CAVYEG010000006.1 coordinate 1,182,572, forward strand.
CGCCTGGTCCGGTACGACACGGGCCAGGGACTCGCGACGATCACGCTGGACTCCCAGCACAACAGGAACGCCCTGTCCGCGCGGCTGGTCGCCGAACTCTCCGCCGGCCTGACCGAGGCGGGCGCGGACCCGGGCGTGCGGGTGGTGGTGCTGACCCATGCCGGGCGGGTGTTCTGCTCGGGAGCGGACCTGGCGGCCGCGGCCAGCGGATCACAGAGCGGCTCGGTGGGCGACGCGAACACCGCGATCCTGGCCGTGCTGCGCCTGATCGTGGAGCTGCCCAAGCCGGTCATCGCCCGGATCGCCGGCCCGGTGCGGGCCGGCGGCATGGGCATCGTGGGCGCCTGCGACCTGGTGGTGGCAGCCGAGAGCGCTACCTTCGCGTTCACCGAGGCGCGTATCGGCGTGGCGCCGGCCATGATCTCCCTGACCACGCTGGACGTCATGGACCAGCGGCAGGCGGCGCGGTACTGGCTGACCGGGGAGACGTTCGGGTCGGCAGCGGCGGCCCGGCTCGGCCTGATCACGGTGGCCTGCGGCGACGCGGAGATCGACGGCGTGACCGGCGACCTGGCGACGCAGATCCGGGCCACCTCGCCGCAGGGGTCGGCGGAAACCAAGAAGCTGCTGACCGCGGTGCGGCGACAGCGGCTGGCGGCGGACGGCCCGGACATGGCTGCCCTGTCCGCGCGGCTGTTCGCCAGCGACGAGGCCCAGGAGGGCATTCACGCCTTCCTGGAGCGGCGCGAACCCGCGTGGCGGTCTTCCTGAGGCCAGGGCGGGCCCGCACCGATCCCGCGGCGGGCACCACGGACCGTTCGGCCTCGTCGAAAAGACATCAGGCGGAACGGCCCTGGCTCCTCGCAACCACGGTGGCCGGGACGGTGACCAGCCTTGAGCGCAGGTACTCCCCCAGGCCCTTGGCTTGCGCGTCGGGCCGGGTGGTGGCCGAGACGCCGGGGGCCAGCAGGCCGTGGACGACGAAGTTGAGGGCCAGGAGGTTCGGCAGCTCGTACCGGTCGACTTCGAGGGCAGCGGATTCGGTGAGCAGCTCGCGGAACCGGTCGGTGGTCAGGTACTGGCGCAGCCAGGCGTAGCCGGCCGGGGTGCGGGCCCACAGGCCCACGTTGGCGCTGTCGCCCTTGTCGCCGGACCGGGCGCCGCACAGCCGGCCGAGCGGCACGGTGACGGGATCGCCGGCCGGCCCGGGTGCGCGGTCCTCAGCCGGCGCTGGGGTAATGGGGGCGGAGACTTCCCGGAGCCCGGGCAGGCCGCTGGTGTGCGGGATGACCTGGGGCGGGCCGTCCGGGAGGTGGAGCTGCTGGGCGACCGCGCCGGCCGGGATCAGGGCGGGCCAGTAGACACCGTAGGCGCTGGCGCCGGTGGGCGGGGTGGTGGTGTGGAATCCGGCGTAGCCGGCCAGGGCGAGTTCGGTGATGGCATCGGAGAAGGCCCGGCCGGCCCGGCGTTCGTCCTGGTCCTTGACCGTGATCCGCAAGTGGGCGGTGGCCAGCTCGTTGGACGGCGCGTCGGGCCGGTCGAAGCGCAGCAGCCGGATGTCGACGTCCTCGTAGGCGCTGGCGCCGCCCAGCCGGTCCAGCAGCAGGCGGGTGGCGTGTTCGGCCTTGGCCTCGACGTCCAGGCCGGTGATGACCATGGTCATCGTGTTGCGGTAGCCGCCGAGCATGTTGACGGCGACCTTGAGGGTGTCCGGCGGCGGGCTGCCCCTGGTCCCGGCCAGCGCGACCCGGTCCGGGCCGGCCGGGACCAGGCGGATGGTGTCGAAGTGCGCGGTGACGTCGGGGTTGAGGTAGGCGGGCGCGCCGATCTCGTACAGCAGCTGGGCGGTGACGGTGCCGGGCGAGACCAGCCCGCCGGTGCCGTCGTGCTTGGTGATCACGCTGCTGCCGTCCGCGGCCACTTCGGCGAGCGGGAAGCCGGGATAGCGTCGGTCGGTGATCTCGCCGGTGAAGCAGTAGTTGCCCCCGGTGGCCTGCGGGCCGCACTCGATGACGTGCCCGGCGGCGACCGCGCCGGCCAGCGCGTCCCAGTCGTCCCTGGCCCAGCCGTGCCACCAGGCGGCGGGCCCGGCCACCAGGCTGGCGTCGGTGACCCGGGGGCAGATCACCACGTCCGCGCCGGCCTGCAGGGCCGCGGCAATGCCCCAGCCGCCCAGGTAGGCGTTCGCGGTGACCACGGGGAGTTCGGCCGCCTCCAGCGGTACGCCGGTGTCGAGGTTGATTAGCTCGTGGCCTTCGGCCTGCAGGTCCTTGATGGCCGGGGCCAGGTCGTCGCCGGTCAGGTAGGCGACCCGGGCTCCGGGGCTCAGTTGGGTGATCTTGGCCGCGAGGCTTTGCGGGTTGAGGCCGCCCGCGTTGGCCACGACCTTGATACCGCGTTCCAGGCAGGTGCCGAGCACGTCGGCCATCTGCCGCAGGAACGTGGTGGCGTAGCCGAGGCTTTCGTCTTTGCGGCGGGCCTTCCACAAGATGAGCATGGTCAGCTCGGCCAGGTAGTCGCCGGTCAGCACGTCGATGGGTCCGGCCAGCATCTCCCGGGCAGCGGAGATCCGGTCACCGTAGAAGCCGGAGCAGTTCGCGATGCGGACCGGCCTTTTCATCGGCTTTCCTTGGTTGGCTCCCGGCCGGGACCGGGCGGTCCGGCGAAGGCCTGGGCGATGGCCACCCATTGTCCGGCGGCCGGGCCTTCGACGGTCAGGGCCAGGTCGTCGCGGTGCCTGCGCTGGGTGACCAGCAGGCAGAAGTCGAGGGCCGGGCCGGTGATCCGGTCGGCGGCGTCCCCGGGGCCCCAGGTCCACCGGGCGCCGGACGGGGCGATGAGGCTGACCTGGACCGGTTCGGCCGGCGGCGGTTTCCCGTGGGCGGCGTAGCTGAAGGCCCGCGCGCCGACGCCGATGTGCGCTACGTGGCGGAGCCGGTCGGTCGGCTCGCGGGTCACGCCGAGGGCGTCGGCGACGTCCTGGGTGTGGGCCCAGGTCTCCATGAACCGAGCGGTCAGGGACGACGCGGCGCTCATGGCGGGACCGTACCAGGGCAGCCGGACGGCCGGGGCGAGGCCGGTGAACGTGGCGAGCAGGTCCGCGCGGGCCTGGTCGAACCAGGCCAGGACCTGGGCGCCGGTCCGGTCGCGGTAGCGGGCGGCGATGGCGTCCGGGTCGATCTCGGCCGCGGCGGCCGCGGTTTCGGCCCGGAAGTCATCTGGGTGCAGGGCGGAGCGGACCGCTGCCTCATCGAAATAGGCCAGGTGCGTGACCTGGTCGGCGATGTCCCAGCCCTCGGCCGGGGTGGCAGTGCGCCAGCCGGCCTCATCCAGCGCGGCGAGCAGGGCCCGGGTGACGGCAGTCTCGGCGGCGACGTCCGCAGCCAGCGCGGCCATGTCGGCTGGCACCTAGACCTCCACGACCGCGAGGATCTGGCCGGTGCCGACCTGGTCTCCGGCCTTGGCGCGCAGCTCGGCCAGGACCCCGGCGGCGGGCGCGGTGACGGTCTGCTCCATCTTCATCGCCTCGAGCACGAGCAGCGGCTGGCCGGCGGTCACGGCTGAGCCGACGTCGGCCAGGACACGCAGCACCAGGCCGGGCATCGGGGCGAGCAGCGATCCGGAGGGCGCGGCCTTCTGCGGGTCGCCGAACCGGGGCACCTCGGACAGGGCGCTGCAGGAGTTGCTGGCGTCAACGTAGGTGTCGGCGCCGACCCGGTGCACCCGGTACTGCCGCCGGGTGCCGTCGGCTTCCAGGTCGACTGCGGTCGCGCTGGCGGCGTGGACGATGAGCGTCTCCCCAACCGGTTCGCCGTTGACTTCCGCTTGGACGGTGCGGCCGGTGACGCGGTAGGTCACGTCGTACTTCTGGCCGGCCGCGTCGTAGGTGACCTGCTGCGGGGCGGAGCGGACGTTGCGCCAGCCGGACGGCAGCGAGCCCAGGACCGGCGCCTGCACCCGGTGCACCGCCTGCCGGGCCAGGGCGGCGACCAGCGCGTGCCGCGCGGTCGTCCCGGCCGGGGCGGCGGCCGCGGTCAGGGCCGCGGGGTCGTGGCGGGTGAGGTAGCCGGTGTCGGTGCCCCCGGCCAGGAACTCCGGCTCGCGCAGGATGGACACCAGCAGGTCGCGGTTGGTGATGACGCCGTGGATCTCGGCTCGCTGGAGCGCGCGGGCCAGGCGCCGGGCCGCCTCGGCGCGGGTGCGGCCGTGGCCGATCACCTTGGCCAGCATGGCGTCGTAGTGCGGGCTGACCACCGAGCCGTCGGCCACGCCCGCGTCGACCCGGATCCCCGTTGCGGGCGGCAGGGCGAACCGGTACAGGATGCCGGTGGCGGGCACGAAGCCGGCCGCGGCGTCCTCGGCGTACAGCCGGGCCTCGATGGCGTGACCGCTGATCCGCGCGTCGCGGGCCTGCGGCGGCAGCGGCTCGCCCGCGGCGATACGCAGCTGGAGTTCCACCAGGTCCAGGCCGGTGACCTGCTCGGTGACCGGGTGCTCGACCTGGAGCCTGGTGTTGACCTCCAGGAAGAAGAACGACCCGTCGCGGTCCAGCACGAACTCCACGGTGCCCGCGCCGGTGTAGCCGATGGCCTGGCCGGCGGCCACGGCCGCTTCGGTCAGCGCTTGCCGCAGTTTTTCGTCGACAGCCGGTGAGGGGCACTCTTCCACGATCTTCTGGTAGCGGCGCTGGATGGAGCACTCGCGCTCGAACAGGTGGACCACGGTCCCTGCCGTGTCGCCGAGGATCTGCACCTCGATGTGCCGGGGATCCTCGAGGTACCGCTCCAGGAACACGGTGCCGTCGCCGAAGGCGGAGGCGGCTTCGCTGCGGGCGCGGCTGACCGCCCCGGGTAGTTCGGCCGGGTCACGGACCAGCCGCATGCCGCGCCCCCCGCCGCCGTAGGCCGCCTTGACCAGCAGCGGGAAGCCGATCCGGGCTACCGCGTCGGCGAGGCCTGTGGTCTCGGTCCCTGGTGCGTCTGCGTCATCGGTCCCGGGCAGGGTCATGCCGGGCAGGACGGGTACGCCAGCGGCCGCCATGATGGCCTTGGCCTCCACCTTCGATCCCATGGCGGCGATGGTGCCCTGGGCCGGGCCGACGAAGACCAGGCCCGCGTCCGCGCAGGCCCGAGCGAACGCGGCGTTCTCGGACAGGAACCCGTAGCCGGGATGGATCGCGTCGGCCCCGGTGGCCGCGGCGGCGGCGATGATCGCCTCGCCGTGCAGGTAGGTGCCGGCCGGCGCCGTCCCGGGCAGCCGGACCGCCTCGTCGGCCTGGCTGACGTAAGGTGCGTCCGCGTCGGCGTCGGCGTAGACGGCGACGGTGGCCAGGCCCATTTCGTGGGCAGTGCGCATGATCCGGGCGGCGATCTCGCCGCGGTTGGCCACGAGCAGCTTGGTGATTTCCCTGGTCATCGCGCCGTCACATCCGGAACACGCCGAAGCCGCGGCGGCCGGCCACGGGGGCGGAGTGGACGGCGGACAGGGCCATGCCCAGGACCGTGCGGGTGTCGCGGGGGTCGATGATGCCGTCGTCGTAGAGGCGGGCGGTGACGAAGAAGGAGTTTGATTCGGCCTCGATCTGGGCCTCGATCGCGGCAGTGCGGGCCCGGTCGGCCTCCTCGTCGAACGGACGGCCGGCGGCCTCGGCGCTCGCCCGGCCCACGATCGAGAGCACCCCGGCCAGCTGCGCCGCGCCCATGACGGCCAGCCGGGCGCCGGGCCAGGCGAACATGAAGCGGGGGTCGTAGGCGCGGCCGGACATGCCGTAGTTTCCGGCCCCGAACGACGAGGCCAGGTTGACGGTCAGGTGCGGCACGGCCGAGTTGGTCACCGCGTTGATCATCTTGGCGCCGTCCTTGATGATGCCGCCTTGCTCATAGCTGGTGCCGACCATATAGCCGGTCGTGTTCTGCAGGAACAGCAGCGGCGTGTCGGCCTGGTTGGCCAGCAGGATGAACTCGGTGGCCTTCTTCGACTCCTCGCTGAACAGCACGCCCCGGTGGTTGGCCAGCACGCCGACCGGGTACCCGTGCAGGCGGGCCCAGCCGGTCACCAGCGAGGTCCCGTACAGCGGCTTGTACTCGTCGAAGTCGGAGTCGTCCACGACCCGGGCCAGGATCTCACGCGGGTCGAACGGCACCTTGACGTCCCCGGGCACCAGGCCGAGGATCTCGTCCGGGTCGTACCGCGGCGCGGTCGCGGGTCCTGGCCGCGGGCCCTGCTTGCGCCAGTTGATCCGGGCCATGATCTCGCGGCCGATGCGGATCGCGTCGTGCTCGTCGACGGCGAAGTAGTCCGACAGGCCGGAGACCCGGGAGTGCATCTCGGCGCCGCCCAGCGCCTCGTCGTCGGCTTCCTCGCCGGTGGCCATCTTGACCAGCGGCGGGCCGCCCAGGAACACCTTGGCCTGCTGGTCGACCAGGACCGCGTAGTCGCACATGCCCGGCACGTACGCCCCGCCCGCGGTCGAGTTGCCGAAGACCAGCGCGACAGTCGGGATGGCCAGGGCGGACAGCTCGGTCAGGTCGCGGAAGATCTGGCCGGCCGGGACGAACAGGTCGGCCTGGGTGGGCAGGTCGGCGCCGCCCGACTCGACCAGGTTCACCACCGGCAGCCGGTTGGCCCGGGCGATGGCCAGGGCGCGCAGGATCTTCCGCAGCGAGTACGGGTTCATCGCGCCGCCGCGGACGGTCGGATCGTGCCCGATGATCATGCACTCGACGCCGGAGACCACGCCGATGCCGGTCACCAGGCTGGCGCCGACGGTGAACTCGGTGCCCCAGGCGGCCAGCGTGGACAGCTCGAGGAACGGGCTGTCCGGGTCCAGCAGCAGCTCGATCCGCTCCCGGGCCAGCAGCCGGCCCCGGGCCCGGTGCCGCTGCTGGTACCTCTCCCCGCCGCCCGCGATGGCCAGCTCGAGCTGGGCCTGGAGCTGGTCGAGCAGGGCGAGCTGCGCGGCGCGGTTGGCCCGGTAGGCGCCGTCGGCGGTATCGAGACGGGAGGTCAGGACCGGCACGCGGTTCAGCCCTGCGCGCCGTGGTGGGAGACGCCGTGGTGGGAGACGCCGTGATCGGAGACGCTGTAGTGGGAGGCGTGCCGGGAGCGCACCACGTTCTTCTGGATCTTGCCGGTGGAGGTCTTGGGCAGCTGATCGACGAAGATCACCGACTTGGGCACCTTGAATCCGTCCAGCCTGGTCTTCAGCGCGGCGATCAGCTCGGCGGCGTCGATGCTCTCGCCGGGCTTGGGCACCACGAACGCGGTGACCGCCTCGGTCCAGCGCTCGTGCGGGAGCCCGACCACGACGGCCTCGGCCACCCGCGGATCGGCGGCGTAGACGGCCTTCTCCACCTCGATCGAGGCGACGTTCTCCCCGCCGGTCTTGATCACGTCCTTGTACCGGTCGGTGAACCACAGCACGCCGTCGTCGCCGAAGTGGCCCACGTCGCCGGAATGGAACCAGCCGTGCGCGAAGGCTGCCTCCGTGCCTTCCTGGTCATAGAGGTAGCCGGACATGGTGCTCGGCCCCCGGTAGACGATCTCGCCGGCCTGGCCGGGCGGCAGCAGGTCGCCGGCCGGGCTCATGATCGCGACCTGGACGCCGATGAGCGGCGTGCCGACCGCGCCGATGTGGGACAGCTGGTGCTCGGGCCGGAACAAGGTGGTGATGGGGCTCATCTCGGTCTGGCCGAACAGCAGCGCGAAGTCGCAGCCGAACCCGGTCAGGCAGCGGCCGATGAGCTCGTCCGGCATGGGCGCCATGGCGTACACGGCGCGGCGCAGGCTCAGCAGGTCGCGACCTTCGAAGGTTTCGTGGTCGAGCATGGCCCGGTACATCATCGGCAGCCCGAAGATCTGGGTGATCTGCTCGCGCTCGATCAGGTCAAGCAGGGCGGCCGGGTCGAACCCCCGCATGACGTAGATCGTCGCGCCGACCAGGATCGCCGGGGTGCAGAACGCGTTGAGCTGCGCGGTGTGGAACATCGGCATCATGGCGGCAAACCGGTCGCGGGCGTTCCAGCCGGAGTCCAGCGCGCCGGACATCGACTCCAGGTAGATGGCCAGGTGCGAGCCGACCACGCCCTTGGGGAACGAGGTGGTGCCCGAGGTGTAGAGGTAGCTCAGCGCGTCCCGGTCGCCGACGAACCGTTCCGGTTCCACGGCGCGGTCGTGGGCGGTCAGGGCCTCGATCGTGGTCCAGGCCCGGTCGGCGGGTTCCGGCTCGACGTCGGCGCCCGTGCCCGGCGCGGTGATCACGTCGAGGACCTCGGGCACCTTGCCGATGGCGTCGCGCATGGCGGGGATCAGCTGGGCTTCGACGACGATGCCGCGGGCGCGCGAGTGGCCCAGCACGTAGGCCACCTCGTCGGGCCGCCAGCCCAGGTTGATCGGCACGCAGACCACGCCGAGCTTGGCGCAGGCGTAGTAGACGGCCAGGAAGTCGGCGCTGTTGCCCGAGGCCAGGGCCAGGACGGCGCCGCGCTCGTAGCCGAGCCCGGACAGCCCGTGGGCCAGCCGGTTGACGTAGGCGTTGAACCCGGCGTAGCTGAACCTGCGGTCCCCGTCGACGACTGCGAGCTGTCCCGGGCGGGTGGCGGCGGTCCTGGTCAGGCTGTCGCCCACGTTGATCCGGCCGATGAGGTTGCTGGCCTGGTCCACGGCTCCTCCTTAAGGCGGCTCGGCTTTGGTGCGGCTCGGGTCAGTACGAGCGTGGCAGGCCCAGGCTGTGCTGGGCCACGTAGTTGAGGATCATCTCCCGGTTGACCGGCGCGATGCGCAGCAGCCGGGCCAGTCCCCAGTACGGCATCAGCCCGTACTCGGTGGCCAGGCCGTTCCCGCCGTGGGTCTGGATGGCCGCGTCGAGGGCGGCGAGCGCGGCCTCGGCGGCGGCGTACTTGGCCATGTTGGCAGACTCCCCCGCGGGCTGGCCCTGGTCGTGCTGCCAGGCGGCCTGCCTGACCATCAGGGCGGCCAGCTCGGTCTCGATCTTGGCCCTGGCCAGCGGGTGCGACACGCCCTGGTGGGTGCCGATCGGCCCGGACCAGACCGTCCGCTCGCGGGCGTACCTGGCCGCGGCGGTCAGCGCGTACCTGGCCACACCGACCCCCAGGGCGGCGCCGGTGATGCGTTCGGGGTTCAGCCCGTGGAAGACCTGCCTGAAGCCCTCCCCCTCGCCGCCGACCAGCGCGCCCGGGCCCAGGCGCACGCCGTCGAAGTGCAGGGTGAACTGCCGCTCAGGCAACAGCAGGTCGACCGGGAGCAGGTGCTTGCCCAGGCCCGCGGCGTCGGCGGGCACCAGGAACAGCGACAGGTGCCCGGCGCGCTCGTCCTGGCCGGTCCGCGCGACCACGAGCACCGCCTCGGCCTCGTCCACCCCGGAGATGTAGTACTTGGTGCCGGTCAGCACCCACTCCTCGCCGTCCCGGACGGCGGTGGTCGAGATGCGCAGGGTGTTGGAGCCCGCGTCCGGCTCGGTGATGGCGAACACCACCTTGGTGACGCCGCTGGCCAGGCCGGGCAGCCACCTCTGCCGTTGCTCCTCGGTGCCGTAGTCGGCGATCATCTCGGCCGAGATGGCGGCCGACACGACCAGCAGCAGCAACGGCGTGCCCGCGGCGGCGATCTCCTCGCAGACCAGGGCGAGCTCCGTCAGCCCGCCGCCGCCTCCGCCGTAGGCCTCGGGGATGTTCACCCCGATGAACCCGGCTTCACCAAGGGCCTTCCACAGCTCGGCGCACGGGCGGCGTGCGGCAGCCCGCTCGGCATAGTAGCGCGGCCCGAAATCGCTGGCTATCTCCGCGACAGCGGCCCGCAGAGCCCGGTGCTCGTCGGTTTCAGCAAAGTCCACAGCCAGCCCTCAGGTCCTGAGATTGTGACTCGTCATTCACTAGCGACCATAGCGCCTGGGTGCGACACTGGCTAGATGGCGGGGCAGGGATCAGCGCAGCCAGCCGCCCGGCTGCCCGCAGACCGGTCGTCCCCAGACCGGCTGCCCCCGAGCCGGTCGCCGACCGGGGCATCGCAGCGACGGCGGGACCCGGGCCGCAAGGAGCGGATCCTTACGGCGGCCGCGTCGCTCGGGGCCAGGCGGGGCTTCGACGCGATCTCCATGGCCGACATCGGCGCCGAGGCCGGGATCGTCGGATCCGGTATCTACCGGCACTTCGGCAGCAAGACGGCGATCCTGGTGGCCATGGCCGACCGGGTGATGGACCGGCTGATGGACCGGGCCGCGGAGATCATCACCGCCGGCCTGGACGACCAGCAGAGCCTGTCGCTGCTGGTCCGCGACCACATCGAGGTGGCCCTGACCGACCGCGACGCGCTCGCCGTCTACCACCGCGAGGTGCGCACCCTGCCCGAGGACGAGCGCCGCCGCCTGAGCCGCTCGCAGCGGCACTACATCGAGGAGTGGGTGCACCTGCTGGCCCCGTTGCGGCCCGATCTGGCCGACGGCGAGGTGCGCCTGGCCGTGCACGCGGCCATCGGCGCGATCCAGTCGACGCTGTTCTTCCGCAGCGGCCTGGCCGACGAGCGGCTCGTCAGGCTACTCGCCGAGATCGCCCACGCCTGCCTGGGCATCAACCCGGCGCCGGCCAGCGAACCCGCGCTGGCCCGATTAGCAAGGCTCAGCCTGCCGGATGGCTGAGGAGGGCGGTCCCGCCGCAGCCCCGTGACCCCGTGACCAGGACGTCAGATTCCATGCCCGGCCGCATCGTCTCCCCTGGCGCCGACCCGGGGAGGGGGCGCCATCATCGTGGACATTTACCACCGTCTCACCGGGGTAAAGGTCCACGTTAAGTTGCTTGCGAATCGGTGCAGTGGCTGCCGGGATTGGTGGGGTAGGTGGGTGAGCGGATCCTGGGTAAGCGGAGCATTTCGCGGGCGATGACGAGCTGCTGGATCTGGCTGGTGCCTTCGTAGATGCGGAACAGGCGGACGTCGCGGTAAAGGCGCTCGACCGGGACGCCGCGCATGTAGCCGGAACCGCCGTGGATCTGCACGGCCCGGTCGGCGACGCGGCCGACGGCTTCGCTGGCGAAGTACTTGGCGGCGGACGGAGCCAGGCGCTGGTCGGTACCTGCCTCGTACTGGTCCGCGGCGTCCAGGACCAGGGCCCGGGCGGCCAGGTACTCGGTCTGCGAGTCGGCCAGCATGGCCCGGATGAGCTGGTAGTCGGCGATGCGGTGGCCGCCCTGGGAGCGGTCCTTGGCGTAGGCCACGCTCTCGTCGATCAGCCGGGCCATGATGCCTACGCACATGCCCGCGATGACCAGGCGGCCGTGGGCCAGGCTGCGCATGGCGGTGGTGTAGCCGGCCTGGGCGGCCTCGCCGACCAGTGCGTCCGCCGGGACCCGGGCGCCGGCGAAGGAGACGTCGGCGGTCAGGGCGCCGGCCTGGCCCATCTTGTGATCCCGGGCCGCCACCGTCACGCCCTCGGTGCGGGCGGGCACGATGAACACCCCGATGCCCTTGCCGAGCGGCGCCTGCGGGTCGGTGCGGGCGAAGACCATGAACGCGTCGGCCATCGGGGCGTTGGTGATGAAGCGCTTGAGCCCGTCGATGACCCAGCCGCCGTCCTGCTCACTGGCGGTGGTGACCAGGCGGCTCGGGTCCGATCCGGCGTCCGGCTCGGTCAGCGCGAAGGACGCGACCACCTCGCCGGAGGCCAGCCGGGGCAGCCACTGCTTGCGCTGGGCTTCGGTCCCGGCCAGGACCAGGACCTGCCCGGCGATGCCGTTGTTGGTGCCGAACAGCGACCGGAACGCCGGGCTGGTGTAGCCGAGCTCGATGGTCAGCCGGACCTGCTGGGGCACGGACAGGCCCAGGCCGCCGTACTCGGCCGGGATCGCGTAGCCGTACAGGCCCATCTCCTTGGCCTGCTGGATCAGCGGGGCAGGTACCTCGTCGGATTCGTCGATGCCGGCCTCGGCGGGCATCACCTCGCGCCGGATGAACGAGCGCAGCAGGTCGAGCAGATCATCGAATTCGCTCTGGGTCACCATGAGCGCGACCGTTCCTGGTCACTGAGCAGGAGCGAGTCCTGCGTGGTGGGCGGTCCCGAACGGTCTTGGGTCGCCTGGTCGCCTGCCGGGGTCCGTCGGGGCCTTCCGGTCTTAGCGCCTGGCGGCTGCCGTGGGTCCATCCGGGTGGCGGGTCTCCTGGTATCGGTCCCGGTCTTCGGGTGGGTCTCGGGGCGTGCCTGGGTTGACTTAGCCCTGTCGGGCGCAGCCGCATCCTCTGGTGCGGGTAGGTTCCCTGACGCACGCCGACGAGCCCGGAGGCCGAGTCCGCGTCTGCCGATCACGAACGCTGCCGCGTGGTGGCCGGTGAGCTGGGAGTGGTGCTGTTGCATGGGGACGAGCCAGTGCTGCGCTCCCCAGCGGGAGGTGTAGGCCGGGTCTACCGCGATGACGGCTATGCCGGTGTTGCGGGCCATATGGGTGAGCCGGTCACGGAACCGGGCGGTTGGGATACCGGCGACCTGGTACCGGAACGCCCGGCCCCGGCGTCCCCGTGACGGCCGGCTGCCCGTGCGCTCACGCTCGATCGCTGGCGTCTTCCACGATGCGTCAAGGTACCAGCGCCCCCGTGCGGGGTCCAGCGAGATGTCATAGCGGACGGCGCCGGTCGCGGCCTGCGCGGCAACATCATCCCCCCGGTAGGTGAACCCGGCTGCGCAGGACAGCCGATAACGCCCGTTGGGCCGGTTGGCCAGACGCGTCAGGGGGGTGGGGAGCCTGATCTCCAGCCAGTTCTGCTCCGGGTTCCACCGGATTGTTTCGTTGCCCCAGGTCTTGTCCTTCTCCCCGTCGGCGGTGAGGAACAGCCGGGATGCGGCCCATCGCTCGCGCCACCGGGTTTCGGTGAGACCGGCATCTGCCAGATTGTCCCGCTTGCGCAGCAAGGCTTTCCCGCCCCGGCACACGCTCACCCGCCCGGTGTCCAGCTGCTGCTCGACTTCGGCCAGCCTGGTGCGGAACCTCTGGATGCGGATGGTCTTAGCGTGCCGCTCGGCGGCGGTCGGGTATCCGCGCAACCGCCCGGCTCGCTTCCCCGCCGTCACCGCCAGCCGGGTCTCGATCTGCTTGATGCGGGCCAGCAGACAGCGGCGCTCGGCCAGCAGGTTGCGGTAGGCAAGCTGGTAGGCGTCCTCGCTCGTGCGGGTCAGCGCCCCGGCCCAGCGGGAGGACGACTTCGCGGTCAGCGCCTGCTTACGCACCCGCCGCGACCGCGCCCGCTGCATCGCATCGAGCCTGCCTTCCGCGCACCGGGCTGCCAGGTCAGCCGACGCCAGCGAACCCAGATGCTCGCCCACCTCGCGCAACACCGCAGTATCCATACCGGACACCCGCAGCCGGGTCCGGACCCGAACGCCGGCCGACGGCGCGACCACGAACGGCCCGGCGATCTCCCGCAGCGCGCTCACACGGCACCGCCGCAGGCCTGGAGCTTCACGGCCCTGGGCCCGATGTCCTGCTGGGCGCAGCCCAGAGCCTTCAACGCCCGGTTCCGCGCCGACCGGCGTCCATAAAGCCTGGCGCAGAACCAGGTCAGCACCTCCACCATCTCGTGCACCAGGTCGCCGGTCACTTCGGAGTCGTCGAGCACCACCAGGCGCCGGTTGTGCGCGGACAAGGCAGCCTCCACCAGTTCGGTGTTCACCCGCCCGAGCCGGTCTCGGTGCTCGACTGCCACCACGGTCACCGCCGGGTCCGAAAGCAGCCTGCGCACCTTCGCCCGTGACCCGTTCACCCCGGACCCAACCTCGGCCTCCACCCGCACCACCGGCAGCCCCGCTTTCGCCGCCCAGGCGGACAGCCGTGCTACCTGCCCGTCCAGGTCGGACTTCTGGTCATGCGAGGACACCCGCGCGTACAGGCCAGCGCCCTCGGCCTTTCGGGCCGACTCGGTGGCGGTCTCCGGGGACACCAGGATGAGACGTCCGACCTTCTGCGCCGGGACCGGCAGCGTACCCTCCCGGTACCAGCGGTAGGCGGTCTGCGCATGGATGCCCTGCGCACGCGCCCACTCGGTCAGATTCACGCGTCTAGTTTACCGCCTAGAACGTACGTACGCTAGCTAATACGCGCTCCAACTGCAGCAGTTAGCGACCCTAACCCGGCTGGGCAGGCGACGCAAAGGCTGTATCGTCAGGATGCCCGTCAGGGCCAGCGCGGGAGGAATTGATGACGTTGATCGCCCGCTTCCAGGTTGACAGGTTCGAGCCACATCGTGCCGGGCACCGGCACCGGGGACTTCGCCGGCTGGACGGGCTCGGCCCGGATCGTTCACGATGATCAAGGCGCATACTTCGAGATCAAGGTGACGTAAGCGCCCGGGGCCAGGCAGACACGGATAAGGGTGACATGGACAAGGTGAACCTGGCCCGGCTGGCCGAGCTCGCGCTGGAGCGCCAGGGCGAACACGAGTCGCTGTTCTTCGAGGGCCGGTGGCATACGTCCGGCTCGCTGGCCGGCCGGGCGGCCGGGTTCGCGGCCGGGCTGGCCGGCCTCGGCGTCCGTCCCGGGGACCGGCTGCTCGTGCTGATGGCCAATTGTCCCGAGGTCCTGATCACCTACGGAGCGGCCTGGCGGGCGGGAGCGGTCGTAACCCCGCTGATCTTCCTGGCCAGCGAGGACGAGCTGTGGCACGCGCTGGTCGATTCCGGTGCGGTCGGCGTGGTGACCACGGCGGAGTTCCTGCCCAAGGTCGCCGCGGCGGTGAAGGGGGACGGAGGGGCGGGCGGGGCGCCTGGCGTCCGGTTCGTGGTGGTGCCGGGAGGCACTCCGGCCGAAGCCGTTTCCGGCCTGCCTGTGCTGGACTTTGCGGAGGTGGAAGGCGCCTCGCCGGGGCCGATCGCGGACCGCTCGGGCTCCGACCTGGCCGCCCTGCTCTACACCGGCGGGACCACGGGCCGGTCGAAGGGGGTCCCGCTGACCCACGCGAACCTGTTCTGGTGCGGCTCGGCGGCGCAGCAGAACTCGGTGCGGGCTCACGTGACCACCTCGGTCCTGTCGCTGCCGCTGGCCCACGCCTACGGGCTGCTGGTCTTCTGCGGCGGCTTCCACCGGGACGAGGGCGCCTGGACCATCCTCATGCGCTGGTTCGACCCGGCGGGCTGGGTCAAGCTGGCCGCCGAGCACCGGGCGCAGGGCAGCGCGCTGGTGCCGTCGATGATCCAGATGCTGCTCGGCCAGCCGCTGGAGGAGGCCGACCTGTCCGAGCTGACCGCCATCTCATCCGGGGCGGCCCCGCTGCCCGATGAGGTCAGGCGGGAGTTCGAGGCCCGGGTGCCCTCGGCGGCGATCTACGAGGGCTACGGCTGCACCGAGGCGGCCACGCTGATCTCCTCCAACCCGCCCGACGCGCGCCGCCCGGGCAGCGTCGGCCTGCCGGTGGCCGGCTGCGAGGTGTCGATCCAGGACGACGCCGGGGCCATGCTGCCGGCCGGCCAGGACGGGGAGATCTGCGTGCGGTCTCCGGGGGTGATGGCCGGCTACTGGCACACCCCGGAGGCCGGCTCCGACGTGCTCGCGGGCGGCTGGCTGCACACCGGCGATATCGGGCACCTGGATGCCGACGGCTACCTGTACGTGGTGGACAGGAAGAAGGACCTGATCCTGCGGGGCGGGTTCAACGTCTTTCCGCGCGACGTGGAAGACGCGCTGGTGGCCCACCCGGCGGTGGCCCAGGCCGGGGTGGTGGGACGGCCGGACGCCCGGCTGGGTGAGGAGGTGGTGGCGTTCGTCTCGCTCCGGCCCGGGGCTGAGGTCACCGTCGAGGAGCTCACCGAGCACGCCAGGAAGCACCTGGCCGCGAACAAGTACCCGCGGCAGATCACGGTCGTGCCGGCGGTCCCGCTGACCAGCGTGGGCAAGCTGGACCGCAAGAAACTGCGCCAGTGGGTGACCGAGACCAGCGACCGCTAACCGGCCGGGAGGATCCGGCCGGTGACCTCGCCGAAGCCGATGCGGCCGCCGCCGGCGGCGGGCGCGGTGGCGGTGATCGTGACCTCGTCGCCGTCTTCGAGGAAGGTGCGCACCGAGCCGTCGGGCAGAGTAAGCGGATCCGCGCCGCCCCAGCTCAGCTCCAGCAGGCAGCCGCGCTGGTCCCGGTCAGGGCCGCTGACCGTGCCGGAAGCGTAGAAGTCCCCGGTCCGGACCGAGGCACCGTTGACGGTCAGGTGGGCCAGCATCTGGGCCGGCGTCCAGTACATGGCGGCGAACGGCGGGCGGGCCGCCACCTGGCCGTTCAGGCGCACCTCCAGGGCCAGGTCCAGACCCCACGTGTCGTCGTCGGCTAGGTAGGGCAGCGGCGGCGGGTCCTGCCGCGGCGGGCTGATCCGGGCCTGCTCGAGCGCGAGGAGCGGCACCACCCAGGGCGAGATTGACGTGGCGAACGACTTGGCCAGGAACGGGCCGAGGGGCCGGGACTCCCAGGACTGCAGGTCCCGGGCGGACCAGTCGTTGACCAGGAACACCCCGAACACGTGCTCGGCGAAGCCGGCCGGGCTGACCGGCCCCGGCGAACCGGTGCCGACGACGAACCCGACCTCGGCCTCGAAATCCAGCCGCCGCGACGGGCCGAACACCGGGATGCCGTCGGGCCCGGCGGACTGGCCGTTCGGGCGGGTCACCGGGGTGCCGGAGACAATCACGGTGCCCGAGCGGCCGTGGTAGCCGACCGGCAGGTGCTTCCAATTGGGCATGAGCGCCTCGCCGCCCGGCCGGAACAGGCGCCCGACGTTGGCGGCGTGGTACTCGCTGGCGTAGAAGTCGACGTAGTCGCCGACCTCGAACGGCAGGTGCAGCCGTACCTCGGTCAGCGGGTGCAGGGCGGCTGCCACGCTCTCACGGTGCCGGCCCTCAGACTCGTCGGTCAGCAGCTCGGCGATCCGAGCCCGGACGTCGGCCCACCGGGCCCGGCCCTGGGCCATGAAGGCGTTCAGCGACGGCTCGGCGAAGACCTGCTCGCCGAGGACCGCGGCCAGGTCGAGCACCGAGTCGCCGACCCGGACCCCGACCCTCGGGCGGGCATCAGGCGGCGGGCCGACGCCGGGACCAGGCGGGCCGACGTCGGCCGAGAACACGCCGTAGGGCAGGTTGGCCAGCCCGAACGGCGAACCGGGCAGCAGGTCCAGCCAGGTCGTCAGGACTGCTCTCTGGCGGGATCCCCGTCGAGGTGACGCTCCGTCTCACCGACGTAGATCTGCCGCGGCCGGGCGATCTTCTGCTCCGGGTCGACCGAACCCTCCTGCCAGTGTGCCAGCCAGCCGGGCATGCGGCCGGTGGCGAACAGCACCGGGAACATCGCCACCGGGAAGCCCATGGCCTGGTAGATGATGCCCGAGTAGAAGTCCACGTTCGGGTACAGCTTGTGGCTGATGAAGTAGTCGTCCTCGAGCGCGATCCGCTCCAGCTCGAGCGCGATATCCAGCAGGGGGTTCCGCCCGGTGACCTCGAACACCTGGTCGGCTACGGTCTTGATGATGGTGGCGCGCGGGTCGTAGTTCTTGTAGACCCGGTGGCCGAAGCCCATCAGCCGCAGCTCGCCGGCCTTGACCCGGGCGATGTAGGCGGGCACGTTGTTGACCGAGCCGATCTCCCGCAGCATGTTCAGCACCTGCTCGTTCGCGCCGCCGTGCAGCGGGCCGTACAGCGCCGCCGCGGCCGCGGCCGCCGCCGAGTACGGATCGGTCTGCGAGCTTGCCACGCTGCGCATGGCATTGGTGGAGCAGTTCTGCTCATGATCGGCGTGCAGGATGAACAGCACGTCGAGGGCGTGCTCGAGGATCGGGTCCGGGCTGTACTTGGGCTCGGTCATCTTGGCCATCATGTTGAGGAAGTTGCCCGCGTAGGACAGGTCATCGTCCGGGTACGCGTAGGGCAGCCCCCGGGCGTGCCGGTAGGCGAAGGCGGCGAGCGTCGGCATCTTGGCGATCAGCCGGACCACCTGCTTGTCCTGGACATCCTTGTCGTGGACGGCCTTCGCTTCGGGGTAGAAGGTGGACAGGGCGGCCAGGGTGCTGACCAGGATGCCCATCGGGTGGGCGTCGTGATGGAAGCCGTCGATGAACTTCTTCACGTTCTCGTGCACGAAGGTGTGATGGGAGATCTCGTGGGACCAGGCGGCCGACTCTTTCTTGTCCGGCAGGTCGCCGTTGAGCAGCAGCCAGGCCACGTCCAGGAAGGACGTACGCGTGGCCAGCTCGTCGATCGGGTAGCCGCGGTAGCGGAGGATTCCCTTGTCGCCGTCGATGAACGTGATGGCACTGCGGCAGCTCGCGGTGTTCTGGAAGGCGGGGTCGTAGGACAGCAATCCGAAGTCGTCATCGGATGTCTTGATCTGCCGTAGGTCAATCGCGCGGATGGCGCCGTCGACGATCGGGATCTCGTAGCTGCGGCCGGTGCGTGAGTCGGTTACGCGCAGCGTGTCATTCGTGGTCATGTCTAGACCATAGGCCGTCCTGGAGGGTGCTTTACAGACCTAAGATCACGTGTCTCAGGCTGTGACCCTCAGCCCAGCTGAACAGACCGTTTAGCCAGGCCACCCCAGAAGCCCTCGATCACCGGGCGCTGCTCGGCAAGATCACTTTCGCCGGCGCCGAGCGTGACGAACAGCGGCGCGAAGTGCTCGGTGCGCGGATGCGCGGTGTGCGCGGCCGGCGCTTGGTGACCGAAATCGAGCAGCGCGTCGACGTCGCCGTCGGCCAGCACCCGCTTGCCCCAGTCGTCGAACTCGCGCGACCATTCGGGCACCGGACCTTCGAACACGAATTCCCGCAGGTTGTGGGTGAAGAACCCGCTGCCCATGATCAGCACGCCGTCGTCGCGCAGCGGGGCCAGCCTGCGGCCCAGGTCCATCAGCTGGCGCGGGTCAAGTGTCGGCATGGAGAGCTGGATGACCGGCACGTCGGCGCCGGGGTACATCTCCACCAGCGGCACGTAGGCGCCGTGGTCCAGGCCGCGGTCGGCGTGTTCGTGCACCTGGCCGCCGAGCAGCTTGCGCACCGCTTCGGCCAGCGCGGGCGCGCCCGGCGCCGGGTAGGTGACCTGGTAGTAGTGCTTGGGGAAGCCCCAGAAGTCGTAGTACAGCGGCACCGTCCGGGTCGCGCTCACCGAGACCGGGGCGTTCTCCCAGTGGGCCGAGACGACCAGGATGGCCTCCGGCCGCGGCAGCGCCGCCGCCCAGGCCGACAGCTCCCCCGGCCAGATCGGGTCGTCGGCCAGCGGCGGCGCGCCGTGGCTCAGGTACACCGCCGGCATCCGGCTACTGCTCATGCGCTCATGCTAACCGGGTCAGTGCTAACCGGGTCAGTGCTAACCGGGTCAGTGCTAACCGGGTCAGTGCTACCGGGTTAGGCGTCGCGTTCGATGGGGCAGCTCATGCAGCGGGGACCACCGCGGCCGCGGCCGAGTTCGCCGCCCGGCACCGGGACCACCTCGATGCCGTTGTCCTGCAGGAAGGTGTTGGTGGTCACGTTGCGCTCGTAGGCCACGACCACGCCCGGCTCGACGGCCAGCACGTTGCAGCCGTCGTCCCACTGTTCCCGCTGCGCGGAGTGGACGTCCTGCACGGCGGTCAGCACCGTGATGTGCGGCCGGTCCAGGGCGGCGGCGATGGCCCGGTGCATGTCCTCGGGCGGGTGGTCGGTGACCTTGAGCTCGCTGGCCGTGGCGCCGGGCTCGACCGTGTAGGACGGCAGCATGCCCATCCCCGCGTACTTGGCGAAGACGGCATAGTCGGCCATGGTCAGCAGGGTGTCCAGGTGCATGAAGGCCCGGGTCTTGGGCATGTCGACGGCGACCAGGCAGCGGGCCGCCCCGGCCGCGAACAGCCGGTGGGCCAGCACCTCCACCGCCTGTGGCGTGGTCCGCTCGCTCATCCCGACCAGCACCGCCCCGTTGCCGATGACCAGGATGTCGCCGCCCTCGATGGTGGCGGGTGCGGCGTCTGCGCCGTCGTACCAGACGTCGAACCGGGCCTGGGCGAACATCGGGTGCCAGCGGTAGATGGCCACGTCGGTGACGGTCTCCCGGATCCGGGCCAGGCGCATGGCGTTGACGGACACCCCGCCGTAGATCCAGCAGGACGTGTCCCGCTGGTAGAGCAGGTTCGGCAGCGGGGCGAGCACGAAACTATCGGAATCGAGCGAACGGAAGGCGATGCTCTTGGGTTCGGGGCCGAGCTCGGCGATCTCGCGCTTGGTGATCCCGCCTGCCAGGAACATGGCCAGGCGGGCCGAGTCCAGCCCGTCCATGGCGTCCTGCAGCGTGGCGGCGGCCAGCGGGCCGTGCCAGCGCGGGTCGAACACCCGGTCCAGGATGTACCCGCGCGCCTCGGGGATGTCCAGGGTCTGGGCCAGCAGGTCGCCGTAGTAGTGGACCACGACGCCGCGGGCCCGCAGCGCGCCGGCGAACGCGTCGTGCTCGTCTTGGGCCCGGCTCACCCACAGCACGTCGTCGAACAGCAGGTCGGCGGCGTTGTCCGGGGTCAGCCGCTTGAGCTCCAGGTCAGGGCGGTGCAGGATGACCTGCCGCAGGCGGCCGACCTCGGAGTCCACGTGGAACATGGCGCCCCTTTCCGATAGGTCCCGGTCCTGTAGTTATCTCACGGCGAGCCCTGTCAGCGGGATGTCACGGGCCGTCAGCGGAGTCTGGGCGACCTGTCAGCACGGTCCGGCACAGTAGCAGCATGACTTACTCAATTGTGCCCGATCCGGCGGGGATGCCTGGCGGACCACCGGGGTAGAGATCATCGATGGACCCGGTGCAGGCGTTGCGGCAGATCGCGTTCGAGCTGGAACGGGGTGGTGAGCCGACCTACCGGGTACGCGCCTTCCGGCGCGCCGCCGCGGTGGTTGACGACCTGGCGCCGGGCGAGCTCGACCGGCGGATCCGTACCGGCGCGCTGGAGGCGCTGCCCGGGATCGGCGCGTCCACGGCCCAGGTCATCACCGAGGCCGCGGCCGGCCAGCAGCCCGCCTACCTGGCCCGGCTGCTCAAGGACCGGCCGGCCGCGGAGCACGACAGCCTGCGCGCGGCGCTGCGCGGCGATTGCCACACCCACTCAGACTGGTCGGATGGCGGCAGCCCGCCCCGGGAGATGGCCGAGGCGGCCCGGCTGCTGGGGCACGAGTGGATCGCGCTGACCGATCACTCACCCCGGCTGACGGTGGCCAACGGCCTGTCCGCCGAGCGCCTGGAGGCCCAGCTCGAGCTGGTCGCCTCGCTGAATGAGGAGCTGGCCCCGTTCCGCATCCTGACCGGGATCGAAGTCGACATCCTGGACGACGGCTCGCTGGACCAGCGCGACGACCTGCTGGCCCGGCTGGACGTGGTGGTGGCCAGCGTGCACTCCCAGCTGCGGATGCCCGCCGGCCCGATGACGGCCCGGATGGCGGCCGCGGTGCGCAACCCGCACACCGACGTGCTCGGCCACTGCACCGGCCGGATGCTGGGCGGCCGGGCGCGGCGCCCCGAGTCGGCGTTCGACCCCGAGGCGGTGTTCGGCGCGTGCCGCGAGCACGGCGTGGCGGTGGAGATCAACTGCCGGCCGGAGCGCATGGATCCGCCGGACCCGCTGCTGCGGCTGGCCGCCGAGGCCGGCTGCCTGTTCGCCATCGACACCGACGCGCACGCCCCGGGGCAGCTGGACTGGCTCGGCAACGGCACGGTCCGGGCCGAGAAAGGCCGGCCTCGGGCCAGACCGGGTGATCAACGCCCGCGGCGCCGATCAGGTTACCGGCCGCTAGCCCGGGTGCTCCCGCCGAGCCGCAGCCAGGTCGCGACGATCTCGCCGGGACCGCCGTCAGGTCCGGATTCCAGCTGCCGCAGGGCCCGGCCCACGACGCGCCGCGCGATGTCCTCGACCGGGATGACCACGGTGGTCAGCGTCGGGTGCAGGAGTTCGGCGCCGATGCTGCCGTCGAAGCCGACCACCGCCAGGTCACGGCCGATGGACAGGTTGAGCTCGGCCGCGGCGCCGTACACGATGATCGCGATCTTGTCGCTTCCGGTGATGACCGCGTCGGGACGGGCCTCGGTCAGGAACGAGGAGATCTTGGCCCGCGCGCCGGTGTCATCCTGGACGTGCAGCAGGCCGGCGCCCTCGCCGGCCAGGCCGCGGCTGGCCAGGCCGTCGCGGTAGCCAGCTTCCCGCCGGGTGTCCCAGATGTCTCCGGTGTCGTAGCCGATGAAGCAGGGCCGGGTGAAGCCGAGATCGAGCACATGGCGCACCGCTTCGGCTTCGGCTTCGACGTTGTCGATGTCGGACCAGTGCTGCGGGACGTTCGGGCTGGTCCGGCCGAAGCCTGCGAAGGGCATGCCGGCCTCGGCCAGCAGCGCCACCCGCTGGTCGTCGGGTTTGAGCTCAGACAGCACGAACGCGTCCACGCTGCGGCTGTTGATCAGGCGGCGCATCTCGTCGCGGGGATCAGCATCGCTGGTGACCACGAGCACCCGGTACTGCCGTCGCCCGGCCTCGGCCACCAGGGCCTGCAGGAACTGCATCATGATCAGGTTCCTGGGCTGCAGCTGGTCCGGCGTCATGAGGTAGCCCAGCTGCATGGTGCGGCGGGACCGCAGGCTGCGGGCACCGTGATGCGGATGGTAGCCCAGCTCGGCGACGGCCTCGAGTACCCGGGCCCGCGCGGCGGATCCCACCCGCCCGCTGTCGTTCAGCACGTTGGAGACGGTCTGCCTGCCGACGCCCGCCGCCCGGGCGACGTCCTCCATCGTGACAGTCGGCTGCCCTGGGCGTGATGTCCAGCGTGTCGGCGAAGCCACGATTCACCATACTGGCGAAAACTGGCCGGATGCGCGGTCGATGACCTAGCTGACCAGGCCGGGCGTGAACGTCGGACGGGTTGAGGTCTCGGGCAGCTTGCGCTCGTCGGCTAGCCGCCGCACCGAGGTACCCGTGGCCAGGAACTCGGTGGCGTGCTCACCCCAGACGTGGTTCTCGACCTCCACGGTCACGCCCACGATGCCGGAGGCGCAGGCCTGCGCCGCCTCGGCCTGCATCCGGGCCGGGGCCAGCTCCCTGGCCTCGTAGACTGAACTGCATCATCTCCTGGTTCTGGCCGACCTGGCGCAGCGACTGCATCACGCCCATGTGCGCGATGTGGTACACGAACGTGCCGAGCACGAAGGAGACCGGGACCGCGCCGGCGGCCAGCAGCCGGAAGAAGTCCTGGGCCGATAGGTCGGAGGTCAACGCGCGCCCGCCGGGCGCGCGGTGCACACCCTGGACGGCCTGGCCTGGTGCGTGGCCGCGATGGGATTCGCGGTGGCGGCGTCGGTCCTGGTGCGCGAACCCGCGGCGTGAGCAGCCCGTTACCCGACCGCTCGGACCCGGCGCAGGACTTCGTCGGGTCCGAGCGCGGCAGCCACCGCGGCCAGGTCCGGACTGCGCGGCGTCCCGGTGAGCAGGATCCGGATGACCTGGGACGCTTCCCTGATCGAGCCCGGGTAGGCGGCGGGATCCTGCTTGTAGGCCTTCTGGTTGGGCGCGAACCCTAGGTCGGCGGCGAGTTCCCGGATCTGCCCGAACCAGTCGGTGTCGGGTCCTGGCGGTGTGTACCCGGCCGCGAAGGCGCCGGCCACGGCCCGGACCAGGTCCGGGTCGAGCCCGCCGAACCTGGCGTCGGCCGGATCGGTCACCGGAGCGAACAGCTCGGGGAAGAAGTAGCCGTAGACCGGGCGGAAGTCCGCCCACTTGCGCAGGTCCTTGCGCGGGTTGGCGGATCCCTCGCGCTCGATGGCTAGGGCGCGCAGCGCTAGCGGCCGCTCGGCGGCCAGGACCGCGGCCAGGTCGGGCGCGTAGCGGTCCGCCCAGGCGGTCACCTCGGCCAGGATCTGCTCGCCGGCCAGGGTGGCGACGTAGTCGGCGCAGATGTCGTCGAGCTTGACCATGTCGACCAGCGGGCCCGCGGTGCCGCACTCGGACAGCCTGATCGGCGCGACCAGGGCCTCGGCCAGCGGCATCTCGGCCAGCCGGCCGTTGGCCAGGCCGCGCAGGTAGTACTGCACGGCCGGGGCGGGAAAGCCCTGCTCGATGTAGAAGCTGACGGTGGCCTCGGGGTCCTTCCGCTTGGACAGCTTGCGGCGGCTGCCGCCGTCCTGCTTCATCAGCAGGGCGATGTGCGCGTAGGTGACCCGCTCGAAGCCCAGGGCATCGCACAGCTGCAGGTGCAGCGGCACCGAGGAGATCCACTCCTCGCCGCGGATGACCAGGCTGATCCGCATCAGGTGGTCATCGACGGCGTGCGCGAAGTGGTAGGTGGGCAGGCGCGGCTCGGCGTCGCTGCTCTTGAGGATCACCGCGTCGTTCCTGTTGTCGTCCAAGGTCAGCGGGCCGCGGATCGCGTCGGTGAAGCTCACCCTGGTCCCGGTGAGTCCCGGGGAGCGGAACCGCACCACGTAGGGGTGGCCGGCCGCCAGCCGCTCGCTGACCTGGTCCGGATCGGCGTCCCGCCACAGGGCCCACTTCCCGTAGTAGCCGGGCAGGGCGCCCGCCGCCCGCTGCCGGGCGGTGATCTCCGCCAGGTCCTGCTTGGTCGCGAAGCAGGGATAGGCCCGGCCCTGGCGCAGCAGCTCGCGGACGTAGGTGAGGTAGGTCTGCGCCCGGGCGGACTGATGGTACGGGCCGTACCGGCCGGAGGTGTCGTCCTCGTCGGGGCCGATGGAGAAGTAGGCGAACGCCTCGGCGAACTGCTCGGCGGCCCCCTCGGTGAACCGGGCCTGGTCGGTGTCCTCCAGCCGGACCAGGTAGCGGCCGCCGCTCTGGTGGGCCACGTCGACGTCGATGGTCGCCGCGTACACGCCGCCGATGTGCAGGTAGCCGGTGGGGCTCGGCGCGAAGCGGGTGACTTCCGCCCCGGCGGGCAGGTCACGGGGCGGGTAACGGTGCTCCCAGTGCTCGGGCTCGGGCAGTTCCGGCGGGAACAGGGAATCGACGACGGGCTGGCTCAGCATGAGGGGATGGCTCCCGGACGACGTGCGATCACGGCCGCAAGCAGCGTACCGCCACCTCAGGCCGCGCTGGGATCGAGCACAGTAACGCTCTCGGGATCGGACGGCTCAGGAACACGCTCACCTGACTGCCTGAGCAGGGCGATATGCTCGGCCATCGCCTCGACCATCAGCTGCTCTGTCTCCTGCCGCGTACTGCCTGCAGCCACGACACCGGGCAGGTCCGGAGAGTAGGCGGAGTAGCCATCGTCCTCGTTGCCCTCGAGAACGACTACGTAGCCCCTCACGATTGCTCCTTCCGCAGGCCAGCTTGCCGGAGAATGCTCGCCTCGGTCTCTCCTTCAGGGTAGCGCTGGGCTTGCCCGCGACGGTGACGAGCCCGGGCTTGTGCGGATGGGAGAAGTGCCGGTGCGATCCGGTTGTGCGCTTGAGCTGCCAACCATCAGCTTCGAGCAGCCGGATGATTTCCCTGATTTTCATCGGCATGCCGCGACGGTAACCGTGAGGTCCGACAATTTACTCAAGGTAATCCATTAGCGATGTGCGACGACAAGCTCTGGGCAAGGTTCGCAGGGGAACTTGATGCGCATAGGACTCATCGGGGTGGGCCGGATCGGCGCGTTCCAGCCAGCACGCTGCGCGGACTGCCGGGAGTTGACTCCCTGGCCGTCACGGACACGGACCTGGCCCTGGCCCGGGAGGTCGCCGGGCGGCCCGGCGCCGAGGCGGCCGGGTCGGTGGCGGAACTGCTCGGCGCGGGCATCGACGGCCTGGTCATCGCCGCGGCGACCGGATCTCATCCCGAGCTCAATAAGCGCGGCGTCCAGGCGGGCCTGCCCGTCTTCTGCGAGAAGCCCGTCGCTCGCGACGTGGCGGGCACGCTGGACGTGATCAAGGCCGCCAGCGGCAGCGCGGCCGGGGTGCAGATCGGGTTCCAGCGGCGGTTCGACGAAGGGTTCCGTGCCGCGAGGGACGCGGTGCAGTCCGGCTCGCTGGGCTGACTGCACACCGTCCGGTCCACCACGTTCGACGCGAGTCCGCCCCCGGCCGGCTAGATCCCGGGCTCCGGCGGGATCTTCCGCGACTGCGCGGTGCACGACTTCGACGTGATCCGGTGGGTGACCGGGCACGAGGTCACGCAGGCCTACGCGGTGGGCGTGAAGCGGGGCGGGGAGTTCTTCCGCGCCGCGGGCGACCTGGATACGGCGTGCGCGGTGCTGACCCTCGACGACGGCACGCTGGCCACCGTGAACTGCGGCCGGTACAACGCCGCCGGGCACGACGTCAGGCTCGAGGTGCTCGGGTCCGCGGGCAGCGTGGGCGCGGGTCCGGACGACCGGATGCCGCTGCGCTCGGCCGAGCCGGGCGTCAGCTTCCCGGCCGGGTCCCCGCACCGCCAGTTCATGGAGCGGTTCGGTGCCGCCTACGCGGCCGAGCTGGCCGCATTCACTGAGGTCGTCGCCGGCCGGATGCCGAGCCCGTGCACGCTGGAGGAGATGCGGGCCGTCGGGCTGACCGCCGCCGAGTCCGGGGCCCGACGGCTACCTGCCGCGTGATCCGGGCCAGCGGTCCTGGCTGCTGGCGGAGTAGGGGCTGACGCCCGCGGGCGCTTTCGTGCCCGTCGTCCTGCACGAGGCCGCCGCGGATCCCCTGGCGCAGGTCGAGCAGGCCCTGGACGCCTTCGCGAGCGGGCACCCGGTGCTGGTCCTGGTCGCCGCCACCGGCCGGGACGGCCATCACGCCCGGCCCGACCTGCTCATCGGCGGCACCGACCCGGCCCAGCTGGCCAGGGCCGCCGCGGACCGGATCGGGCACGTGCACCTGAAGGACGTGACCGCGTCCGTGGCGCAGAAGGCGGCCAGCGGCGAGATCTCCTACGCCGAGGGCGTCGGCGGCGGGCTCTACCGTCCGCTGGGCCAGCGAGACTCGACGTGGCGGGCGTCGTGGCCGCCCTCGAGGCGGCCGACTACGGCGGCTGGTACGTGCTGGAGCAGGACATCATCCTCGACGGGCCGCCCAGGAACGAGGGGCTGGCCCGGGGCGTCAGGGAGAGCCTGTACTACCTGCGCCGGCTGCTGGGCGGGCCGCGGTGAGCTACGACGTGCTCACCACGGGCCGAGGCTGGAGTGCTCGTCGGCCATGCCGACTACCGAAGAGGTCGAGAGCTTCCTGCGGGGATCCGATGCCTGAGCGGGGGACCTGGCCGACCGCAGGAGGGCACGCCGCGTGCGCCCTGGTGCACGATGTTACGGTTTCGTCCATGACGATCGAGAATGGCGCCTTGAACTGGCATTTCCCCGCCCGGAGCGCGGCCGACGGACGGGAGGTCGTGCGCATCACGCCCGAGCTGGCCCACTGGGGTTACAGCGGCCTGCGGGTGCTGGAGCTGGCCGCGGGAGACGTCGAGCTCGGTGATACCGGCGGCGACGAGCTGATCGTGCTGCCGCTGACCGGCGCGTGCGCGGTGGACACCGACGCCGGCGGCGCGGATCTGGCCGGCCGCTCCGATGTGTTCACCGCGATCACCGACTGCGCCTATGTGCCCCGGGACACCGCTTACCGGATCAGCACGCAGGGCGGCGGCCGGTTCGCGCTGGCCAGCGCCCGGTCCCAGGCGGAGGGACTGCCGTTCCGGCACGTGACGGCGGACGAGGTCAAGGTCGAGCTGCGCGGGGCCGGGCCCTGCTCGCGGCGGGTCAGCAACTTCGGCACCCCGGACGTGCTGGAGGCCGACCGGCTGATCGCCTGCGAGGTGGTCACCCCGGCCGGCAACTGGTCATCGTTCCCGCCGCACAAGCACGATACCGAGCGGCCGGGAGAATCGGTCCTGGAGGAGATCTACTACTTCGAGGTGGCCGACGGCCCGGCCGGACCCGGCCTGGCTTACCAGCGCGTGTACGGCACGCCGGAACGGCCCGCCGACGTGCTGGCCGAGGTGCGCAGCGGTGACGTGGTGATAATCCCGCACGGCTGGCACGGGCCTTCGATGGCCGTGCCCGGCTACGACCTGTACTACCTGAACGTGATGGCCGGCCCCGGCCGGCGGGAATGGCTGATCTGCGACGACCCAGCGCACTCATGGGTGCGGGAGCAGTGGAAGGACCAGCCGGTCGATTCCCGAGTGACCACGTGGAGCATGCCTTGAAAGGTACGGCTGACGGTAGGCAGGCCGTGGTGCGGTTCCTGGCCGCGCAGCACAGCGAGCGGGACGGCACTCGGCACCGGCTTATCGAGGGCTGCTTCGGCATCTTCGGGCACGGCAACGTGGCCGGGCTCGGCCAGGGCCTGCTCGAGGCCGAGCTCGCCACGGAGCCCGGCCTGCGGTACTGGCAGGGACGCAACGAGCAGGCCATGGTGCACGCGGCCGCCGCCTTCGCCCGGACCAGGAACCGGATGTCCACGCTGGCCTGCACGTCCTCGGTCGGGCCCGGCGCGACCAACATGGTGACCGGGGCCGCGCTGGCCACCATCAACCGGCTGCCCGTACTGCTGCTGCCGGGCGACACCTTCGCCACCCGGGTGGCCGACCCGGTGCTTCAGCAGCTCGAGCTGCCCGCCGCGGCCGACATCAGCGTGAATGACGCGTTCCGGCCCGTATCACGGTTCTTCGACCGCATCTGGCGTCCCGAGCAGCTGCCCTCGGCGCTGCTGGCCGCGATGCGGGTGCTGACCGATCCGGCCGAGACCGGGGCGGTGACCCTGGCGCTGCCGCAGGACGTGCAGGCGGAGGCGCACGACTGGCCCGAGGGGCTGTTCGGCGAGCGGGTCTGGCCCGTTCCCAGGATCCCCCCGGACCAGGCCGCCGTGGCCCGGGCGGCGGAGCTGATCCGTTCTGCCCGGCGACCGCTCATCGTGGCCGGCGGCGGGGTCATCTACTCCGAGGCGACCACGGCGCTGAAGTCGTTCGCAGGCACGTTCGGCATACCGGTCGGCCAGACGCAGGCCGGCAAGGGATCGATGCGCTCCGACGACCCGCTGTGCGTGGGCGCGATCGGCGCGACCGGGACCCCCGCGGCCAACGAACTGGCCGGCGGGACGTGGTGCTGTGCGCCGCGGGCTCGATGCCGGAAGACCTGCACAAGCTGTGGCGCACCAGGGATCCGGGCGGCTACCACGTGGAGCACGGCTACTCGGGCATGGGTTACGAGATCGCCGGCGGGCTGGGGGCCAAGCTGGCGGCACCGGACCGTGAGGTCTTCGTGCTGGTCGGCGACGGCTCGTACCTGATGATGGCGAGCGAGCTGGTCACCGCCGTGCAGGAAGGGATCAAGCTCGTCATGGTGTGCGTGGACAACCACGGGTTCGCCTCGATCGGGAACCTGTCAGAGTCCGTCGGGTCGCAGCGGTTCGGCACCAGCTACCGCTACCGCGGCCCGGACGGCCGCCTGGACGGCCGGTTCCTGCCGGTCGACCTGGCGGCCAACGCCGCCAGCCTCGGCGTGGACGTGCTGCGGGCGCAGATCATCGTGAAGGAGTAGCGGTCGGCCAGGTAGGCGTGGCTGCCGTGCCCGACCGGCTTTGCCGTCGCGTCAGGAGATCGCGCCCTGACCTCGGACCTGATCCTGGCCTCGGCTGGCTGCCGGCCCGGCCGCGGGCGCCCCCGCCTTGTCCCATAGCAGCGACTCGACCGGGCCGTTGAAGAAGTGGCCCCGCGGGCAGCGGATCATGGCGCTTTCCAGCGGCCCGTCGGTCGAGTTCATCGTGTAGCGCCATGCCACCGCCGCCGGCAGCCCGCAGCGCGCCGTACCGTTGCGGTCCATGTAAGCCGGGCAGTCGAGGAACATCATGCTGGCATCCATCGGAAACCCCCGTTCCGGTTGTTCGTTACGTTCCCGCCAAACCGGAGGGCAGCGGCACCGCGCTGATACAGCACCGGCCCTGCCGCCGAGATCGGCGTGCCTTCGGGCATACCACCCGGGTCCCGGCGGTACCGGGAGGTGGCTGGCGTCACATGCGCTAAAGCGCGTGGTCTTCCAGGAGAGTGCGCAGGTTCCCGGCGGCGGGCCCAGGTCCGTGTCCGGCTGATGCTGCGGCTGGAGGTAACCCAGTGACTAGATCACCAAGATCCTGTTCGCGACCGCGGTGCCGCTGGCCGAGATCGCGGTCAACCTGGCCTTCGTGACCGTCACCACCCGGGTGCTGTTCGGCCAGGCCTTCGACCGGCTGCTGCCGGTCGGCGTGGCCAAGATCAGTGACCGGAACCACGCGCCGAACGTCGCCATCAGCATCGTGCTGGTCATCGGCATCGGGTTCTGCTTCCTGACCAGCCTGGTCAACCTGGGCAGCATCGTGGCCCTGCAGAGCCTGTTCTTCACGCTGGTGGGCGCGGCCACCACCGTGCTCGCCCTGTTCACCGTCTACGAGCTGGTCGCGCACAGCAGCGTCTACGGCAAGTTCAGCTGGGAGTGGACGGCGTGCTCGGCTCCGCCGACGTGCTCGAGGACCTGCTGCTGCTCGGCGCGCTGGACGGCAAGATCGTGATCGCTTCGATGAACCGGGGTGGCCTGGCCGACACGGTCTTCGAGATCGACGACCGGTTCACCGGCTACGATGCGGCCGCGATCGCCCGATGGGGTTTGACGGCGGAAAGATGCTGATGCGCATCGACCCTGATGACCCGGCGTCGGCGGCCACCGTGCACGCGTGCGCGCACGCCGTGTCCGATCTGGCCTCGCAGCGGCTGATCGCGATGATCGAGCCGTTCATCTCGCACCGGGTCGACGGCCGGGTCAGGAACGACCTGTCCCCCGAGGCGATGATGCGGGCCATCGCCGTGGCCTCGGGCCTGGGTACCACGTCGGCCTACAGCTGGCTGAAGGTCCCGGTGGTGCCGGACATGGAGCGGGTCATGGCCGCGTCCACGCTGCCGGCCCTGCTGCTGGGCGGCGAGGTGGCCGACGATCCAGAGTCCGCGTACGCGGGCTGGCGCAAGGCGCTGCGGCTGCCGAACGTCAAGGGCCTGGTGGCCGGGCGGTCCCTGCTGTACCCGGCCCACGACGACGTGGCCGCCGCGGTGGACGCCGCCGTCAGCCTGCTGTGAGAGTGGCGTAACGTCGGGACCGTGCAGCGGATTGCCGCCAGCGGCGGGATCAGCCTGGTGTGCGAGACCAGCGGCGATCCCGCCGCCCCGCCGATGGTGCTGCTGCACGGGCTGGGTGAACGGGCGGCGGCCTGGCAGCCGGTGATCCCGGCATTCGCGCCCTACTTCCGGGTGTTCGCCCTGGATATGCGCGGCCACGGCGACAGCGACTGGCCGGGGACGTACTCGTTCCAGCTCATGTGCGACGACGTAGTGGCGGTCCTCGACGGGCTCGGTCTGGACCAGGTCACGCTGGTCGGTCACTCGATGGGCGGGGCGGTGGGCCTGCTGGCCGCGATGCAGCAGCCAGGCCGGGTAGCACGGCTGGTCCTCGAGGACGCCACGCCGCCATATCCGCGGGAGCGGGCCATCCCCGGCCGCCCAGACGGGCCGCTGGACATCGACTGGCCGGTGGTACCGGCCATCATCGGCGCGGTCAACGCGGGCGACCCGGCGGCCTGGGCCGGCCTGGCCGCCATCACCGCGCCGACGTTGCTGGTCGGCGGCGGCCCGCGCAGTCACGTCAGGCAGGACAAGCTGGCCGAGGCGGCCGCACGTATCCCGCACGGCGAGCTGGTCACCATCGACGCCGGCCATAACGTGCATGCCGAGCGGCCCGCAGAGTTCGCCGCGGCGGTGCTCGGCTGGCTGCATCTTTGACCTAACGAGCCGTGGTGCATGCTGGACGCACCGCGGCTCGGCGGGCGGGGTTTTGTCGGACCCTGGTGCTAGCGTCAAACGTATGTTCGATCATGGTGTGCCGGGTTCCGTTTCCAGTGAGCCGAGCCCGGTCCTTGACGGCAGCGTGCCGCTGGAGCGGCTGGAGGCTCAGATCTGCGAGCTGGCCGGTCACCTGGCCGCGGCCACCTGCCGGTTCCTGGTGCTGCTGGGTGACTTCGACGCCCGCCGCGGCTGGGCCTCGTGGGAGATGAGCAGCTGCGCGTCGTGGCTGTCGTGGAAGTGCCAGCTGTCCTCTGGGACCGCCCGGGAACACGTGCGGGTGGCCCGGGCGCTGCGGGACCTGCCGGTCATCCGGGGGGAGTTCGGCGCGGGCCGGCTGTCGTATGCCAAGGTGCGGGCGCTGACCCGGATCGCCACCCCGGACACCGAGGCGGGGCTGGCCGAGATCGCCGGGCCGATGACGGGCAACCAGCTGGAGCGGTTCGCCCGCGCCCACCGGCAGGTCAGCTCGGCCGATGACGCCGCCGCCCGGATCCGGCGGCGGCTGGCGTGGCGGTTCGAGGACGACGGGTCGCTGGCCGGGACGTTCCGGCTGCCGCCGCTGCACGGTGCTGTCCTGCTCAAGGCGCTGCGCGCGGCCGCCGGGGACCTGGAGCACCCGCCCGCGGCCGGCCATGCGCACCCCGGTCCCGCCGTCTCGGACGACGCGGTTCCCGCCGTCTCCGAGCACGCGGCGCGGGAGGCCGGCGTTCCCGCGGAGACGCCGGCCGCCGATGGGGCTCCGGGCGCCGGCCAGCCGTCCACGTCCACGAGCCTGGCCGACGCGCTGCTGGTGATCGCCGAGGCGTTCCTGGCCGGGAAGGCCGCCGCCGCCGATGACCCCGAGGTCTACCAGGTCGTCGTGCACGTCGGCACCGGCGCCATCACCCCCGCAGCCGCCCCCGCCGGCCCGGGCGGCCGAGCCGGCCCGGGCATCCCCGCCGACCCGGGCGGCCAGGCCGGGGGCGTTTCCGCGGAAACGGGGGCTGCCTGGCCGCGGCAGCCGGGGCACCCGGCCGACCCGGCGCGCTGCCACGCCGAAGACGGCCCGGCGATCAGCACCGCCACCGCGCAGATGATCGCCTGCTCCGCGACGCTGAGCTGGATGCTGCACGACAGCGCCGGGAAAGTGCTCGACCTAGGCCGCCGGCAGCGCCGGCCGAACGCCGCGCTACGCCGGGCAGCCCGCGAACGGGACACCTGCCGGTGCCGGTTCCCCGGCTGCGAATCCCGCCGGGTCGACCTGCACCACATCCAGCACTGGTCCAACGGCGGCGCCACGAAACTAGACAACCTGATCAGCTTGTGCAAATACCACCACACGCTGGTGCACGAACGCGGCTACCTGATCGCCGCCGCCCGCGACGGGACCTTCACGTTCTACCGCCCCGGCGGAACAGCCCTCCCGGCGTGCCCCCCGCCGGCACAGGCCGACGGGACGATCCAGGACTGCCACGACGCGGACATCACTACCGAGACGATCATCCCGCCCTGGTACGGCGAACGGCTGGACCTGGACCACGCCATCTACATCTGCTTCGCCAACGCCCGCACCCAGCAGGAACGACGGACCCAGGACCACCACGGCGAACCCGGACCAAGGGACCGGGCCACGGTCTACGCACCCGAAGACTGGCAGCACCGGATCAACCGCTACCTCGACCAGCACCCCCGTGACCCGCACCGCGTCACCCAACCCATCCCCGGCTGACGCCCTGATCAGCGGGTGGCAGGCGGACGCCGAACCCAGTGGCGGCCAGCTTGAGCAGCACCGGGCCGGGGGCCTGCAGGGCCGTGACCTTGGCCGCGCTCAGCTCCTGGAGCCGGGACAGGACCGTCTGGTAGGCCTCCGGGCCCTCGCGCCGGGCACGGCTGAGGGCGATGGCGTTGGCCCACACCTTCTCCCGGGCCTCGCGCAGGAAGCGCTGGGTGCCGAGCCGGTTGAACGGCCGCAGCAGCCGGTCGAGCAGGCTGCCCGGGCCTGAGATGTTGGTCAGCTCGTCATCCTCGGCCGCGACGCGGGCGGCCAGGACCTGGTCGATGGCCTGGTGGTCGGCTTCCCGCCGGGCCATCAGCGCCGGGTCGTCGAACTCCTCGTCGGTGATCACTGCCACCAGCGCCTGCGGCAGGTCGTAGTTGATGTGGGCGTTCATGCCGAGCAGCACGTGCCGGAGGGCCGGCAGGCTGGCCGGGGCGCTGAAGGCGATGTCCCAGGGCCGCGGCGGGCGGCGGCCCGCCAGGGCTTCGGTCAGGGCGTCGAGGTAGAGGCCGGCGAAGACGACGTCCCAGCGCTCCACCCAGTCCGGGTCGATGAACCCGCCGTGCTCGAGCTCGGCGGCCACCGCGACGGTGGTCCGCTGGTAGGTGGCGTGGAAGTAACGCCGCTGGTCCCCCGCGGCCTGCAGCGGCTCGAGCATCGCCGCCATCCGGCCGATCAGCTCCTCGATCACGCCGCCATTATCGCTGCCGGGTCGACCCGTTATTTCTCCTCGGGGCGCAGCGTCGCGTCCGCGATCCGCCCGCTGGCCTCCCAGCGGGCCTGCAGCTCGGCCATCAGGTGCTGAACAGTATCCAGGTGCTGGCTGATCCAGGCGAGCCGGACCGGAATGACCCCGGTCGGCCAGTTCGCCTTCTGTCACATGCTGGTCGGGTCACCAGCAGGCGGCCGTCGCTGCTGGCCTGCTCTCCGCCGCGGACCTGCCCGGCCCGCGCCCAGTCCCTTGCGGTACTCGGCCAGGCGGGGCGGGTCCGACTTGCGCTCCAGCCGGACTCCGTCGGTCTCATAGCCGATCACCGGGGTGGCCGCTCCGCCGGTGATCCCTTCGGGCGGGAATCCCGCGTCGTCGAAGGCCCAGTGGCTGCCGACCACTGCCTGGTAGCCGGCGATAGCCCGGCGCCCGTCCCACCAGCCGCCGCCCCAGGCCGGACTGGACATGGTGAGCCAGTCATCCGGGTCGTCGACGCGGCCGCGCTTGACCAGGTGGCCGCGGCGGCCGCCCTGGCCCGGCTGACCGCGGTGGCCGACCACGAAACCCAGGTCGGCTCCTATGTGCTCATGGACGGCCGCTACGGCACGCTCGATCTGCCGTTCGAGCCGGCCCTGTACTGCGTGACCACCGTGATCAGCCGCCGTCCCTCCCGGCCCGTGCTCAACGTCGGCCTCAAGGAGCTCACGGTGGAGTACGGCATGCCCGGGTTCACCGAGTGGGAGGTGGACGGCCGCCGGCGCTACCGGCTGGCCGGCCCCGCGAGATGATCCAGGACGCCTAGGCTGCTGCCATGGCAGCCAGAACGCGCCCCGCCCGGGTCGCGGACGTCCACGAGCTGGCCCTGGCCATGCCGCACGTCACGGTCTGGCCGGGACCGCGGGGCAATCCGATCTACCAGGTGGGCGGCAAGTCCTTCGTCTTCTTCCGCACCCCCCGGCCGGACGCCGCCGATCCGCGTACCGGTGAGCGCTACCCTGACGTGATCATGTTCTGGGTCGGCTCCGAGGCCGACAAGCAGGCCCTGGTGCAGGACGAGCAGTCGCCTTTCTTCACCACCCCGCACTTTGACGGCCACCCGTCGGTGCTGATCCGCGGCAGCCGCATCGGCGAGCTCACGCTGGAGGAGCTGACCGAGATAGTCCAGGACGCCTGGCTGGCCCAGGCGTCGGCCCGGCGGGCCGCGACCTGGCTCAGCGAGCACTCCCCGGATAACACGGGCCCGGATAACACGGGCCCGGATAACACGGGCCCGGCTGACGCGGAAGGCCGCGGCGGTGATGGCCAGCGTGACCGCGGCCACCGTCAGCCGGAGCCGGCCGGCCCGGCGGGGACGAACTCGTCGGGCGTGCCCCACGACTGCGAAGCCGCCGCGGCCGGCACGACCGACGTCGCCCCGGGGTTCAGGTCGTGGTTGACGGCGCGGGCGACGGCCTGGACGGTGTCGATCCCGTAGGTCATGGTCGGGTTGTCCTGGGTCAGCACCACGATGCTGTAACCGCCGCCGCGGCCGGTGAAGCAGCCGATGCTGTTGATCCGCCAGCCGTGCGGCTCCAGCGGCAGCCAGCCGTTCTTGACGTGCACGGTGAGGCTGCGCGGCGCGCCGACCGGGACACCCCAGCGCTGGGACGGGATGACCCGGGCCATCAGGCCGAGCGCGTAGTCGCGGGCCGCGGTGTCGAGCACCCGGTTGTGGTTCAGCAGCAGCCGCAGCAGGAGCACCTCGTCGTAGGCGGTGATCTGGGTCAGCCCCCACGCCGGGCCCGGGCCTAGGTAGGTGCGGTTCATGTCGGCCAGTTCCAGGAAGTCCTGGATAAACCGGTGGCCCAGCTCGTCCCACAGCGCGGAGGCTGCGTCATTGTCCGACCTGGTGATCATCTCCGTGGCCAGGGCGGCCTCGGTCCTGGTCAGGTTGCGGTGCTGATCGGCGGCCAGGCGGAGCAGGGCGCCGAGGATGATCACCTTGACCACGCTGGCCGAGTCGAAGTGCGCCGAGCTGTCCAGCCAGCACTGCACGTCCTGGCCGGGATCATCGACCCCGACCGCGGCGGCGGAGACGCGGCCGTGCAGTGCCCGGTCGATATCGCGGGCCAGCCGGGCGGCGAGCGCCGGATGGTCCGCGGACCGGCAACTGGCCGCGACGGTGCTGGCCACGGGCGGCGCGGCGGCGCTGGCGGGCGCGACGAGCAGCGGGACCGGTACCGATCCGAGCACGATCACGGTGACGGCGCCGGCCAGGCCGCGGCTGAACTTCATCGCGTTTCCCCCCGTTACAGCTGTGGGAGCTGTCAACCTCATGATGAACGCGGTCGGCTTGATCGTCCAGGACACCATGACCGGCCGGGCGCGTACTCTTTTCACGACTGAGCCCTATTTCACCACTGAGCCGCGCCGAGCGATCCGGAGAACCGATGCCGGTCAAACCACTGGAGCCTGGCGACCCTGAGCGGCTGGGCCGCTTCGAGCTGCTCGGGCGGCTCGGCGAGGGCGGCCAGGGCATCGTCTACCTCGGCCGCGGCACCGGCCCGGCAGAAGAGCGGGTCGCGGTCAAGGTGCTGCGCTCCAGCGTGGACGCCATGGTGCTGGAGCGGCTGGCCCGCGAGCTTGACGCGGTGCATCAGGTCCAGCCGTTCGTCACGGCCGGCGTCATCGAGGCCTCGGCCGAGGGCGACCGGCGCTACATCGTCAGCGAGTTCGTCGACGGCCCGTCGCTGCAGGACCGGGTCCGCGACCGGGGCCCGCTGGCCGAGCACGACCTGCTGCGGCTGGCCGTGGGGACGGCCACCGCCCTGACCGCGATCCATGGCGCCGGCGTGGTGCACCGCGACTTCAAGCCAGCCAACGTGCTGCTCGGCCCGGACGGGCCCCGGGTGGTCGACTTCGGCATCGCCCGCCTCATCGACGCCCCGACCATCACCAGCGGACTGATCGGCACCCCGTCCTTCATCGCGCCCGAGCAGCTGGCCGGGGCCCGGCCGACCAGCGCGGTGGACATCTTCGCCTGGGCGGTGACGATGATCTTCGCCGCCACCGGCCGGCTGGCGTTCGGCGGCGACTCGGTGATGGCGGTCATGATGCGCATCATCAACGAGGTGCCGGACGTCACCGGCGTGCCTGACTCGCTGCGGCCGGTCATCATCGAGTGCCTGGACAAGGATCCGGCCCGGCGGCCGAAGGCGCGCGACATCATGCTCCGCCTGGTCGACCCGTCCGCGCCGTACCCGCAGCAGACCATGGCCACCCCGGCGGCCCAGGGGGTCCCGGGCTTCCCGGTCGACAGCGTTCCCCTGGGCCACCTGCCCACCCACCTGAGCTCGCCGTCCGGCCTGGCCCCGGAGACGGGCCCGGCGGCGGCGCCATTTGATCCCCGGACCAGCCCGGTGCCCGAGCTGCCCGGACCGACGCCGGCCGGCTTCACGCCGTCTGGGTACACGCCGTCCGGCCCGCCCGCGAGGCCCAGGGGGTCCAGGCGGTCCCGGCGCGGGCTGGCCGTGGCCGCGGGCAGCGCGGCCGCGGTGGTCGTCCTGGCCGTGGTGGGCGTCCTGCTGCTCACCAAGGGATCCCCGCCGACCAGCCCGTCCGGCACGTCGAGCAGTTCCCCGCCGGCCTCGGCCAGCAGCACGCCGCCCGCCAGCTCCCCGCCTGCCACGACGAACGCGGCTTCCGGGGCCACCATCCCGGCCGCCTTCGCGGGCACCTGGAAGGGCACGGCGACCCTGGCCGCGATCGGGGCGCCGGGCATCAACTTCAAGAACGCCATCACGTTCACGATGGCGGCGGGCGGGACGACGGCCGCGGAGAACGAGGCGGGCGGCTGCGCCACCACCCTCACCCTGACCAGCACGACGGCGACGGTGCTCACGTTCAGCGAGCCGCAGGCCGGCGGCTGCGTGGCCGGGACCGTGACGTTCACCATGCACGGCGCGACCCTGGCTTACCGGTGGACCGATAACGTCGAGCAGGAGACCGCCACGCTGCGCAAGAGCTGATACGGAACGGTCCAGCCAGGCCCGTTCCGCAGAAGAGATCTTCAGCCTGCGGACGGCCAGTCGGCCTCAGCCGGCCAGCGGCTCGTGCCTGGGGAAGGTCGTGGTGAAGGCGTACCGAGAGGCCCGGTACAGGTGCCGGGCGAACTCGACCGGCCAGGCCTGGTCGAAGGCGATGCGCTCCATGGTCAGCAGCGCGGTGCCGCGGGTCTCGTTCAGCATCCGGGCCTCGGTCGCCGAGGCGTTCTTGGCGCACATGCGCTGGGTGGCCGAGTACAGCCCGATGCCGGAGGCGCGCAGCAGTTCGTACAGGCCGTGCTGTTCCAGCATCTCGACGTTCAGCTGGACCAGCCCGGCCGGCAGGTAGTTATGCATCAGGGCCATGGGCTCGCCGTCAGCCAGCCGGATCCGCTCCAGCGACATCACCAGGGCCCGCTCGGGCAGCTTGAGGGCCTCCGCGACCTGGTCGGTGGCGTGGCTGACCTCCGCCTTGAGCACCTTGGTCGCGGGCGTACGGCCGCTGGCCGCCAGGTCGTCGTACAGGCTGGTCAGCTCGACGTTGCGGTCGATCCGCTCGTTGGCCACCAGGGTGCCCGCGCCGCGCTTGCGGACCACCAGGCCCTTGTTGGCCAGGTAGAGGAAGGCGGCCCGCACGGTGGGCCGGGACAGGCCGAGCATCTCGGCCAGCTGCACTTCGTTCTCCAGCCGCGCGCCGACCTTGAGCGCGCCGGACCTGATGGCCGACTCGTAGTGCTGGGCGAGCTGGAAGTACAGCGGAACCGGGCTGGTCCGGTCGATGGTGATCGGGCCGCTGGTGGTGGCCTCAGGGTCTGGCATCGTCGTCATCCGCGTGTCACTAGGCTCGTTTGTTTGGACATTGTAACCATTGCAGAGCTAATTGCCATCCGCTTACCATCCGCGAGCCAGGTATTCCGTTTTGTATGGATGTACTCACAGACTCTTGGCAGGTCATAACGGGTCAGGTCAAGATCAACCATCATCACGTGAGGCTGAGCGCGCAATGACGGCCGGGAGCGCCCTGCGGATCGGCGTGGTGCTCGAGGCCTTCGGTGACTGGCCGCTCGAGCAGGTCATGGGCTGGCTGCGCGAGAACGCGCCCTGCGCGGCACGGTACGGCATCCCCGCCGCGTACACGGACTGGCGTGAACTGGTGGCCCATCCGCTCGACGCCGTGCCGGAATTTGGGCCGAACGGAGCGTGGTGCCACTCCCGCTGAACCGGGCAGCTCACCGGGCGGGCGCGGCGGGTCAGGCCCAGAAGTCGAGGGCCGCCTGCGGGTCGGTGGTCGACGTCCAGAACTCGGTGATCTTGCCGTCGCCGTCGTTGTGGCTGACGTTCACCACCGGAACCTCGATCGACTTGCCCCCGCGGGAGGCGGTCAGCGTGGCCAGCACCGCGGTGTGCTCGTCGTTCGCGAGGATGTCGTGCACGTCCAGCCGGAACGTCCCGCCGGTCTCCTCGGCCAGCCGACCGAAGAAGCCGAACACCTGATCCCGGCCCCGGTAGTCGCCGCTGAGCGGCCCGACGCCCTGGGCGTGCCAGACTGCGTCGTCGGCGATCAGCTCGCTGAGCGTCGCCAGGTCTCCGCTGCCGAACGCGGCATAACCCCGGCGGGCGTGCTCGACGTTAGGATGCTCGGTCATGGTGCCCCCTTTTCCCATTCCCTGGATCACGCGGCCCCATCGCCGCATTCGCACCGTAGCACCCCTGAACTCGGCTCGGCTATGGCTGCGCCGGGTTGGTGACCCGCGCCGCGAGCAGCGGTTCTCCGGTCCCGGCGGCGACCACCAGCATTAGGAAAGGACGGTCGAACGTGACCGTGGGCGCAGGCACCATGGCGGCCGTCGGAGCCATGCCGACGGCAGTGGCGGCGCTGGCCACCGTGCCCTGCTCGCCGACCTGCAAGGTCGCCGCGTGCTGGACCAGGCCGATGCAGCAGGCCTGCGGGGACAGCCCGGTGAAGTCCGCCGCCGGGCTGAACGCCAGGCCCATGCCCAGGGCGCTGAGCAGGCCCTTCATGCTGACGCTATCGGCCAGCTTGACCCGGGGCAACACGACGGCGCGGGTCAGGTCGCCGACCCCGCCCGCCCCGCCGGGCGCCGTCAGCCGGGCCGTCATCGTGCCCAGGCTCGCCGCGGATGGCATCGTGCAGCCGCCGGCTCCGGCCGGGGGCAGCAGCGCGAGCAGGCCCAGCCGGCCGTCGCGGTAGGGCAGCCAGACGCCGGTCCAGCCTGCGCTGATGACCGCGTGGAACTGGCCGCCGTTCATGAACGGCACGCTGACCTGCTGGCCGGCGGCCGTGGTGAACGGCGCAGGAGCGGTCTGGCTGGCCTGGAAGGGCGCAGCCCAGGCCGCGTGCAGGTAGAGCGCGTCGGTCAGCACCCAGCCGATGTCCGGCAGCGAGCCGGGCGGCAGCAGCTGTGGGATCTGCCCTCCGGTCGCGGCCGCGATGGCCTGGCTGATCTCCTGAGCGGCCCGGTCCGGATCGCTCAGCAGCGGCGCCTGGGCCAGGCCTGCGCCGTAGCCGGTGGCCACGGCGTTCAAGTAGCTGGGCCGGGTGGTCAGTGACGGGTCGGCCCACACCTGATCGCTGGTCCGCAGCGTCACGCCCGGGCCGTCAAGCCCGCGTAGCGCCGAGGACCGCGCCTGCAGCCCGGCTTCCAGGGCCTGGCCGCCGGCCGCGGGCAGGTGCAGCACGGCGGCCATGGCCCGTGCGGTGGCACCCCGCGCCCCCAGGTAGGCCATACCCAGGCCGCTGGCCAGGCTGGAGGGCGACAGGACCAGGTTGGCCTGCGGGTCGGCCCGGCACCACGTGCCCAGCAGGTCGAGCCCGAAGGCGGTGTCGGCCGAGCCGTAGGGGCGCGGGTCGGTCAGCGGTTCCCGAGCCGCCACGCCGTGGGCTAGGACCGGCCGCGGCGATGGCGGCGGCTGGGCCGTGCTGGTCGCGCATCCGGCCACGGCCAGCGCCGCCGCAATCAGGGCCGCCGTCCCCCGAGGATTCCTCATGCGCATCAGACGGAACGCGGGCCGACTTGGTTGCATCCAGGCTTAGCGCTGGATGACTGCGCGGCCTGCCACGCTACGGACCGCGGTCGCCTCATTGCAGATCGAGGTGGCCGGCGCTGGCCGCGCAGGGCTGCAGCGCGTGGCTTACCGGTGAGCCCGTGTTCGCCCGATAGCGACACCACCAGACCCGGGACTCCGGCCCGGGGTACCACGGGCGCGATGCGCGGTCCCCGGGAGCGACCCTGAGGCGAGAGCCAATCAACCAGCTGCCCGCTACAGGAAGGACGCCCCATGCCCGCGGTTACTGTCGGCCGGGAAAACTCCGCCAACATCGAGATCCACTACGAAGACCACGGCGCGGGCCAGCCCGTGGTGCTGATCCACGGCTACCCGCTCAGCGGCCGTGGCTGGGACAAGCAGGTCCCGGCCCTGCTGGAGGCCGGCTACCGGGTCATCACCTACGACCGGCGCGGGTTCGGCGCCTCCAGTCAGCCCGCCACCGGCTATGACTACGACACCTTCACCGCCGACCTGGCCACCCTGCTGGACTACCTGGACCTGCGGGAGGCCGTCCTGGTCGGCCACTCGATGGGCACCGGTGAGGTCACCAGGTACCTGGGCAGCCGCGGCTCGGCCCGGGTGGCCAAGGGCGTGCTGGTGGCCCCGATCCCGCCGTTCCTGCTGCAGACGGCCGACAACATCGAAGGGGTGCCGCAATCCCTGTTCGACGGGTTCGTCCAGGCCGCCCAGGCCGACACCCCGGCGTGGATGAAGGGGTTCCTGGACAACTTCTGCAACTTCGATACCCTGCGCGGCACCCTGGTCAGTGACCAGGCCTTCCAGGCCAGCTGGAACCTGGCCGTGACCGCCTCGGCCGCCGCCGCGGTGGCCTGCATCGGCACCTGGGCCACCGATTTCCGCGCCGACCTGCCCGACATCGACGTGCCCATGCTCGTCGTGCAGGGCGACGCGGACCAGGTCCTGCCGCTGGAAAAGACCGGCCAGCGGCTGCCCGCCCTGATCAAGGACGTGCAGCTGGTCGTCATCGAAGGCGGCCCGCACGCCATCCCCTGGACCCACGCCGCCCAGGTCAACGCCGCCCTGCTCGACTTCATCCGCAGCTGAAGCCCGGCCCAGCGCGCACCACTACCCAGAAAGAAGCACACCCATGTCGAACCACTTCAGCGCAG
The DNA here is from genome assembly GCA_963767565.1 of uncultured Actinomycetes bacterium. Classification (GTDB taxonomy): domain Bacteria; phylum Actinomycetota; class Actinomycetes; order Streptosporangiales; family Streptosporangiaceae; genus Palsa-504. Next base: position 1,225,040 of record CAVYEG010000006.1, read on the forward strand.
ACAAGCTCAAGTTCCCCGGCGACGACCGCCGCCTGGACCTTACCGACGTGTTCGTCTTCCAGGCGCCCGAGGGCCGCGAACATCACCACACACTGCTGCACCGTCACCACCCCGGCACGACCGTGCTGATCATGGACGCGAACCCGACCAGTGCCCCGCCGCCGATCCCGGCCCCGGTGACCGGCCCGGAGTTCTACCCCGGCGCGGTCTACCGGATCAACATCGACACCGATGGCGACAACCAGGCCGACATCGCGTTCAGCTTCACCTTCTCCGAGTACCAGAACGGCGTACAGACCGGAACCCTCAAGTACGCGACCGGCGCGCAGGCCCGCCAGCCCGAGCCGGCCGGTGAGGTGCTGGCCCAGGACATCCCGGTCAGCTTCGACGGCACAGCTCAGCCTGTCCAGGCCGGCCGGATCCGGCTGTTCGCCGGGCTGCGCAGCGACCCGTTCTTCGCCGACGTCGAAGGCGCCCTGCACGGCTTCGCCTGGACCGGGCACGACGACTTCGCCGACAACAACGTCGACTCCATCGTGCTCGAGGTACCCGACGACATGTTCGGCGACGGCCCGGTCATCGGCGTGTGGGCCTCGATCAGCCGGCGCAGCAACGGCGTACTGGAGCAGCTGGACCGCGGCGGGAACCCGACCATCAACCCGTTCATTAACCCTGACGGCGAGAAGAACCTGTTCAACTCCCGCCAGCCCGCCGACGACGTGGCCAACTACCTGGGACCATGGTCAGCGATCTTGCAGAACGCCGGCGGCTACACCCCCGAGCAGGCCAAGGCGGCCGCCCTGCAGGTCCTGCCCGACATCCTGCACTACGACCGGACCCAGCCCGCCGCCTACCCCAACGGCCGGGTGCCCACCGACGACGTGTACAGCCTGCGCTTCGCCTGGCTGACCAACGGCAAGGTCCCCCCGTCCGGCCTCAAGCCGCATGATGACCTGCTGGCCCACTTCCCCTACCTCGGCCCGCCCAACTCCAACCGCTGACCCGGAGCGGCCCCGCTCCGGGGCGTGACGGATCCCGTCGCCGGCGCGGTGTCCGCTGACGCCGCGGGACCCGGCCGGGGCCGGGTCCCGCGAGCAGATGGGGCGGGCGCGCTACTGCGCGGCGATGGCCGCCAGCACGTCCAGCTTGGCCGCCCGGCGGGCGGGCCAGCTGGCCGCGACCAGCCCGAGCAGGGCCGCGAGCACCAGGAAGATCACCAGGCTGGAACCGGGCACCGCGAGGTCGGTAATGCCCTGCTGCTTCAGCGAGGAGACCAGCGCGATGCCCATGCCGGTGCCGATGATGATCCCGATGACGGCGCCGAAGATGGCCAGGATCACCGCTTCGGACCGGATCATGATCCGGACCTGACGGCGCCGCATGCCGATGGCGCGCAGCAGGCCGATCTCACGGGTGCGCTCGAACACCGAGAGCATGAGCGTGTTCACGATGCCGATGAGCGCGATGATCACGGCCAGGGCGAGCAGCGCGTAGACCAGCCCGAGCAGCTGGTTGACGGCGGATACCTGGGTCTGCTCGAACTGGGCCCGGGTCTGGACCTGCACGTTGGCGTACGGGGTCAGGGCATTGGTGACCGCCTGGTTCACGGCGGCGCTGCCGCCCGTGTTCAGCAGCAGCGCGGCCGGGGGCTGCGGCTGGTAGTGGGACAGGAAGAACGCCGAGCTGACCAGGTAGCTGCCGATCAGGGCGTTGGCCTGGTAGATCCCGCCGATGCGCAGCGTGGTGGCACCGGTCCGCGCGAACCTGGCCGGCACGGTGTCACCGACCGACAGGTGCTTGGACTTCGCGGTGGTGGAGTCGACGAGCAGTTCACCCTGGCCCAGGGCGGCCGAGCTCCCCGACGACATCCGCAGGATGACCGTGTTGGCCAGGTTCTGCGGGGACACCGCGGTGAGACTGACCAGAGAATCCTGGAACTCGAACTGGCCGCCGTAGACGGTACTGGTCGCGGTGACGCCCGGCACGGCCGAGGCCTTGGGCAGCACGGAGTCGCTCAGCTCTCCCGACCCGGTGGCGGTCACGATGAGATCAGCCTTCACGGCCTGGTCCACGCTGCTCGTGGCCGACCGGGACAGCGAAGCGCCGAACACCGACATGGCGGCGACCAGGGCCAGGCCGACCATGAGCGCCGAGGCGGTCTGGGCGGTGCGCCGGGGACTGCGCATCGAGTTCTCCCGCCCGAGCTTGCCCGGCTCCCCGAGCAGCCGGGCCAGCGGGCGGCCGATCACGCTGGACAGCGGCCGGGCCAGGGCCGGGGCCAGCGTGGCGGTGCCGACGAAGATGGCGACCGCACCCAGGCCGACCAGCGCGATGGCGGGCTTGGCCAGGCCGACGGCCAGCAAGGCCGCGCCGACCAGGAATACGGCCGCGCCCCAGATGAACCTGCGCCGCAGCGAGGGCCCGGCGGACGACTGCCGGTCGTCCAGCGCGGCCACCGGGGGGATGCGCACGGCGCGGCGCGCGGGGCCGATGGCGGCCACGACCGTCACGCCGACCCCGACGAGCAGCCCGACCAGCACGGTCCGCGGCTCGAACACCAGAGAACCGGGCGGCAGCGTGATGCCGAACCCGCGCAGCAGCGCCTCGAGCCCGAGCGCGGCCAGCACGCCAAGGCCCAGGCCGATCACCGATGACAGCAGGCCGACCAGGCCGGCCTCGCCGAGCACCGAACGGAACACCTGACGCCGGCTCGCGCCGACGATGCGCAGCAAGGCCAGCTCCCTGGTCCGCTGACCGACGATGATCGAGAACGTGTTGAAGATGGTGAACCCGCCGACGAACAGCGAGATGAACGCGAAGACCAGCAGCGCGGTGGAGAAGAAGGACAGATCCTGGTTGACCGCGTCGGTGTTCTCGTTCACCACGGTCTGCCCGGTGACCACCTGCACCCCGGGCGGCAGGACCCGGGCGATGGCCTGCTGCACCGCGGGCTTACTGGCGCCGGGGGCCACCAGCACGTTGATGTCGTCGAGCTTTCCCGGCTCCTGGATCACTGACTGGGCAGTCGGCAGCGTGAACGCGGCCAGCGTCGCACCGGCCAGGTTGTTCGCTGACCCGAACTCGGCGATACCGGTGATGGTGTAACTGCGGGTCGGTCCGGCCGACAGGACGGTGACCTGCTGGCCGACGCTGAAGTCGTACTTCTGCGCCGTCCCGGCGTCCATCACCACGTCGTCGGAGGTCACCGGCGCGCTGCCCGCGATCAGGTGCAGGCTGGACAGCTGCTGATCCGGGTCGAAGCTGACGGCCAGGGTGGGTGCGCCGCCGGTGGAGATGGCCTTGCCGTCGCGGGCCACGAACTGGGCATAGCCCGAGACCTCGCCTTGCGCGACCGCTACGCCAGGCACGCCGCGGACCGTGGCCAGCAGCGACTGGGGCAGCTCGTTGCGCGAGGCGTTGGCGCCGCTGCCGAGCTGCGCGACCCCGCGCACCTGGAAGTCGACCTTCTGGTAGATGTCCCCGAACAGCACGCCGAACGTGTTGTGCAAGGTATCGGTGAGCACGAACGTACCGGAGATGAAGGTGACGCCGAGCACGATGGCCAGTGCCGTCAGCGCCAGCCGGAGCTTATGGGCCAGCAGGCCCTTGATGGTCACGTTCCGCATGTCAGGCCCCCAGCGTCCGCATGCGCTCCAGGACCGAATCGGCGGTCGGCTGCTGCAGTTCGCCCACCACGGCCCCGTCGGCCAGGAAGACCACCCGGTCGGCGTAGGCGGCACCCCGCGGGTCGTGCGTCACCATGACGATCGACTGGCCGAGCTCGGTCACCGATCGCCGCAGGAACTCCAGCAGGTCGGCAGAGGCGTTGGAGTCCAGGTTGCCGGTGGGCTCGTCGGCGAAGATGAGGTCGGGCTTGTTGATCAGCGCTCGCGCGCACGCGACTCGCTGCTGCTGGCCGCCGGACATCTCGCTGGGCCGGTGCGCCAGCCGGTCGGCGATGCCCAGCTGCTTGACCAGGTAATCGAACCAGCCCTGATCGACCTTGGTGCCCGCCAGGGCGGCGGGCAGGGTGATGTTCTCGGCCGCGGACAGCGTCGGGATGAGGTTGAAGGACTGGAATACGAAACCGACCCGGTCCCGCCGCAGCCGGGTCAGCCCGGAGTCATCGAGGGTCCCGATGTCGAGCCCGCCCACGAGCACCTGCCCGGACGTCGGCCGGTCCAGCCCGGCCATGCAGTGCATGAGCGTCGACTTGCCCGAGCCCGACGGGCCCATGACGGCCGTGAACCTGCCGCGCTCGAACGTCACGTTGATCCCGGCCAGGGCATGGACCACAGCCTGCCCGGTACCGTATGTCTTGCGCAGGTCCCTCGACTGCGCGGCGGGCGCCTGCGTCTCCTGTGTCGATGCCTGAGACGTGCCTACCATGATGTTCCCCCGATCAGAGTGGACATGCTCCATCCTTCCGGCTACTGCCCTGTTGCGCCTAGTACAGCGAGGGTCTCAGCAAAGCGCCGGGAGTACATCGACCGGCTAGCCAATCCGGCGGGCCGGGGCTCACCTGAGCGGCTTCTGGTAGGTGACCCAGGTCGTGTCCACCGCGAACCCGACGTGCTGGTACAGGCCCACGGCCCCGGTGAGCGAGTCGGCGTCGACCGTCAGCGACGCCTGGTCGTATCCGTCCGCCCGCGCGGCGGCCATGGCCGTCACCAGCAGGGCCGTGGCGATGCCCCGCTTGCGGCCGGCGGCGCGGGTGCCGACGATGGCGATGTACAGGTCACGCCGGCCGGTCTGCTCGGCGTAAGCGTCGTACTCGTGGCTGAACAGCAGGCCGAGCGGCTCTGGCCCGGCATAGGCCAGGAAGCTGAACCGGGGCCGGAACGCGCGCTGGGCCAGGGAATGCGCCCAGTTCTGCTCGGTGACATCCGTCGATCCCCAGTGATCGCGAAAGGATTCGTTGCGCACCAGCAGCGCGGCTTCGGCCTGGTCAGGGGTGTAGCCGGTGATCTGCACGCCGTCCGGGATCACGGCCTCAGGGATGGCCGCCGACAAGTCCCTGACCATCGAGTGGAACCAGCGCACCGCCTGGTAGCCGCGTTCCTGGTGCAGGGCAGCGGCCCCGGCGTTCAGCGAGAAGACGCCGCTCGACAGCGCCAGCGGATGTCCAGCGAAGCGCTCCTCGTGCAGCGGCACGGCGGCCTGCTCGGCCCAGGCCAGCAGGTCCCCGCCGAGGCCGCGGCCACGGTAGGCGGGATGCACGCCGCCCTCCTGCCGCATGTTGTGCACCGGGTCGGCGACGCTGCGGCAGGCCAGCACGGCGCAGCCGGCCATCGTGCGGCCGTCCCAGATCGCGATCGAGCCGCGGGCGAAATCCAGGTTCGGGTTGTCGAACTCCTCCCGCAGTTCCTGCTCGTTGATGTAATAGTCGCTGCCGTCCGCGTCCCTGATCGCGGCGATCAGCGCGGCCCAGGCCCCCGCGTCGTCCGGCGTGATCGGCCGCCTGTCGAGGCTCATGATCATGGATTGTGTCGCCTGCGCCCGGCCGCGGACAAACTCTTTTGGCCGCGGCGGCGCCGCGGCTTCGGCCAGGTGGGACCCGGGCCGGGGCGCGGCAGCATGTGATCAGACGCACATAGTCGGAAGGCCCGGGGATCGTTCGCTAGCAGAGATAATGAAAGCGTGGGAGGTCACGGCGCCGCGGATCGGATCCGCGGGCGCATCGGCGCGGCGATCTTCGAACGGGTGGCGGGACCGCAGGGCCGGTCGCGCGCGCGCATGATCCATCAGGCCCCTGGTGAGCGCTGGTTCGCCGCGGACCGGCCGATCCGGCAGGTGAACGGCGACACGTCGATGTACATCGGCGGGATCAGGGCCCTGCTGCTGCAGTCGCTGCACCCGCTGGCCATGGCGGCCGTGGCCCAGCACTCGGATTACCGCGGTGACCCGTGGGGACGGCTGCAGCGGACCAGCTACTTCCTGGCCGTCACCACGTTCGGCCGGACCGGCGACGCGCACGAGGCGATCGCCCGGGTCCGGGCGGTGCACCGGCACGTCACCGGGACCACCGCCGACGGGCGGCCTTACCAGGCCTCCGACCCGCACCTGCTGACCTGGGTGCACATCGCGGAGGCGGACAGCTTCCTGCGCGCGCACACCAGGTTCGGCACCCGGCCGCTTGATCAAGCCGGGCGCGACGGCTACGTCGCGGACATGGCCAGGATCGGCGCCGAGCTCGGCGTCCCTGACCCGCCGCTGACCGAGGCCGAGCTCGCCGACCGGATCCGGGGTTACCGGGCCGAGCTGGCCGCCACGGCCGAGGCCCGGGAGGCGGCCCGGTTCCTGCTGTTCCGGCCCCCGCTGCCCGCGGTGGCCCGGGCCCCTTACGGGGTGCTGGCCGCGGCCGCGGTCTCGCTGCTGCCGGACTGGGCCAGGCGGCCGCTGCACCTGCCGCGCCTGCCGGTGACCGAGACGGTACTGGTCCGCCCCGCGGGCCAGGCCATGATCCAGGCCATTCGCTGGGCAACGGCGGCCCCACGTCCGATCTCGGCGGCTTAGTCGCAGAATGAGACAGTAAAATTGAGGCGCATAGGCGTACCCCCCCGGGGAAGTTCGGCTCTGTCCGGGTCGGAGCGATACCGGACCGGAGCCGGGTGAGCGTGCCCTCAGCCGTAGCCATCGGCCAAGGACTTCGGGCTTGCGCCGCGCCCCCTGAGTCCCTATGCAGGAAGGGATACCAATGATCAGCGCAGATGTGTCTGACGAACCGCAGACGAGCCTGCCGGACCTGGCCAGGTGGGTCCGCGACATCGCGGAGCTGACCAAGCCAGAGGACGTCGTCTGGTGCGACGGATCGCAGCAGGAGTGGGAGCGGGTGACCAGCCAGCTGGTCGAGAGCGGGACCTTCACCCGGCTCAACCCGGAGCTGCGGCCGAACAGCTTCTGGTGCCGGTCCGACCCGGCTGACGTGGCCCGGGTCGAGAGCCGCACGTTCATCTGCTCGGAACGGGAACAGGACGCGGGTCCGACCAACAACTGGATCGCGCCGGCCGAGATGCGGCAGACCTTCGCCGAGATCTTCGACGGCTGCATGCAGGGCCGGACCATGTACGTGATCCCGTTCTGCATGGGCCCGCTCGGCGGCAGCATCTCCCAGCTCGGCGTCGAGATCTCCGACTCGCCCTACGTGGTCGCCTCGATGCGGATCATGACCAGGATGGGCGCGCCGGCGCTGCGCGCCATCGAGGAGCGCGGGACGTTCGTCAAGGCCGTCCACTCCGTCGGGGCCCCCCTGCAGCCCGGCCAGCAGGACGTGCCGTGGCCCTGCAACACGGTCAAGTACATCTCGCACTTCCCCGAGGCCAGGGAGATCTGGTCGTACGGTTCCGGGTACGGCGGGAACGCGCTGCTGGGCAAGAAGTGCTACGCGCTGCGGATCGCCTCGGTGATGGCCAGGGACGAGGGCTGGCTGGCCGAGCACATGCTCATCCTCAAGCTCACCCCGCCGGACGGGTCGCCGCGGTTTGTGGCGGCGGCGTTCCCTTCCGCGTGCGGCAAGACCAACCTGGCCATGCTGCAGCCCACCATCCCGGGCTGGAAGGCCGAGACCATCGGCGACGACATCGCCTGGATGCGGCCCGGCCCGGACGGCAGGCTGTACGCGATCAACCCGGAGGCCGGGTTCTTCGGCGTGGCGCCGGGCACCGGCATGAAGACCAACGCCAACGCGGTCGCGGCCATGTGGGGCAACAGCATCTTCACCAACGTGGCGCTGACCGACGACGGCGACGTGTGGTGGGAGGGCCTGACCTCCGAGCCGCCCGCGCACCTGATCGACTGGAAGGGCCGGGACTGGGCGCCGGGCGCCGACGAGCCCGCCGCGCACCCGAACGCCCGGTTCACCACCCCCGCCGACCAGTGCCCCATCATCGCGCCGGAATGGGACGACCCGGCCGGGGTGCCGATCTCCGCGATCTTGTTCGGCGGCCGGCGGGCGTCTACCGTGCCGCTGGTGATCGAGTCGTTCGACTGGGACCACGGCGTGTTCCTCGGGGCCAACGTGGGCTCGGAGCAGACCGCCGCGGCCGAGGGCGCGGTCGGCGAGCTGCGCCGCGACCCGTTCGCCATGCTGCCGTTCTGCGGCTACAACATGGCCGACTACTTCGGCTACTGGCTGAAGGTGGGCCGGATGACCGACGCGGACAAGCTGCCGCGGCTGTTCTACGTCAACTGGTTCCGCAAGGACGCTTCGGGGCGGTTCGTGTGGCCCGGCTTCGGCGAGAACAGCCGGGTGCTGAAGTGGATCGTCGAGCGGCTGTCCGGCCGGGCCGAGGCGGTGGACACGGCGATCGGCCGGCTGCCCGCGCCGGGCTCGCTCGACCTGGACGGCCTCGAGCTCAGCCAGGCCGACCTGGACCTGCTGCTCACGGTGGACCGCGAGGCCTGGAAGCTGGAGGCGGACCGTATCCCCGAGTTCTTCCGCACGTTCGGCGAGCACCTGCCCGCCCGGCTCTGGGAGCTGCAGGCCGAGCTGGAGAGCCGGCTCGGCTCGTTAGGGTTCGGATGGATACGTTCCACGCGACGCCTGATCATTCTCCCCGGGGAGGAACCGTGAGCAGCACCGACACCTTCGTGGCCAACTCCGAGCAGTACGCCGCCCGCTTCGACAAGGGCGATCTGCCGCTGCCGCCCGCCACGCACGCCGCCGTGGTCGCGTGCATGGACGCCCGGCTCAACCCCTATGGCATCCTCGGCCTGTCCGAGGGCGACGCGCACGTCATCCGCAACGCGGGCGGCGTGGTGACCGACGACGTGATCAGGTCCCTGGCCATCTCCCAGCGGCTGCTCGGCACGACCGAGATCGTGCTCATCCACCACACCGGCTGCGGCATGCTGACGTTCCACGACGACGAGGTGAAGGCGCAGATCGAGGCGGACACCGGGCTGCGACCGCCGTTCGCCCTGGAGGCCTTCCCCGACCTGGACGGCGACGTCCGCCAGTCCATCGCGCGGATCAAAGCCAGCCCGTACGTGCCGCACAAGGACGCCATCCGCGGCTTCGTCTACGAGGTCGAGACCGGCCGCCTGCGCGAGGTCAAGGACTGACGCCGGGCCGCTTGCTATCGTGAGCTGGTGACGGCCGTAGCGGAAACGGACGAACCAGGCGGGGACAGCACCGCCCGGTCGGCGCGGCTGCGGAACCTGATCGTCACGGTGTACGGCCTGTACGCCCGGTCTGACGGCGGGTTCCTGTCGGTGGCCGCGCTCATCCGGCTGCTCGCCGACCTGGGGGTGGACGAGCCCGCGGTCCGTTCGGCGATCTCGAGGCTGAAGCGGCGCGGGATCCTGGAGTCCCGCCGGCACGACGGCGCGGCGGGCTACCAGCTATCGGCCGAGGCCGTGGCTATCCTGCGCGAAGGCGACGCGCGGATCTTCCGGCGGCACCGGGCCACGCTGGCCGACGGCTGGCTGCTGGCCGTGTTCTCGGTGCCGGAATCGGAGCGCCACCGGCGGCACGTGCTGCGGTCCGAGCTGACCAGGCTGGGGTTCGGGATGGTGGCGCCCGGAGTGTGGATCGTGCCCGCCCATCCGCAGGACGCCACCGCCGAGACGCTGCGCCGGCTCGGGCTTGACGCCTATGCCGACCTGTTTCACGCCGACCACCTGGCCTTCGGCGACCCGGCGGGCAAGATCCGCCGCTGGTGGGACCTGGACGAGCTCGAGCACCGGTACCAGGCCTTCCTGACCGCCCACGAGCCGGCACTGCGCCGCTGGGAACGGGAGGCCTCGGAGGAGGAGCGCTGGGAGCAGGACCGCCGGGCCGGGCGAGCCGCGGAGCACGAGGCCTTCGCCGACTACGTGCGGGCGCTGACCGACTGGCGGCGACTCCCCTACTCCGATCCGGGCCTGCCCGCCGAACTGCTGCCGGACGGCTGGATCGGCCTGCGGGCCGCCGACGAGTTCTTCGCGCTGCGCGCGCTGCTCGAGGGACCGGCCCGCGCCCACGTGCAGCGCGTCATCGGCTGACCGCCGCGACGCCCTGGATCTCGACCATCGCCTCGGTATCCCACAGCCGCGTCACGCCCACGGCGGCCATGGCCGGGTAGTCGGCGCCGGCCAGCCGCCGCCAGACCGCGCCGATCTGGCGCGCGTGCGCCTGGTAGTCCTCCAGGTCGGTGCTGTAGATGGTCAGGCTGGCCAGGTCGGCAGGCTGACCGCCCGCCGCGGCCAGCGCGGTGAGGAGATTGTCGAGGGCCTGCTCGAACTGGGCCACGACGCCGCCGGCCACGATCTTCCCGTCTCGCCCGAGGCCGGTCTGGCCGGCCAGGAACACGATCCGGCCCTCGGTCACCGATACGGCGTGCGAGAAGCCGGCCGGGCGGGCCAGGTCCGCGGGATTGATCCGCTCCAGGTCCATGGCCGATCACACTATCGCTGCTGCCGGCTCGTTCGCCGAAGCCAGTGAGCGCCGGCGGGGCAGCGGCGCTCCGGCCCGGGATTTCGGTCCGGGCAGAACCGTTATGACTGAGTCATATCGGGTAGGGGTCCTGATATGAGTGAGTCATATTCCCGGGCCGCGAACCTGCTCGGCGGACTCGCGCTGGCCGTGTCAGACAGGGTCCGCGAGGCCACGGAACGGCAGGTAGACGGGCTGGCGGGCGCAGAGCCGGCGGCGCTGGTAACGCTCGCCCATTATCCCGGCCAGTCCGTAACGGCGCTGGGACGGACACTCGGCCTGACGCACTCGGGCGCGGTGCGCGTGGCTGACCGGCTGGAAGCGGACGGCCTGGTCCGCCGCAGCAGCCGCGGCCCGGGCCGGACATTGGCGCTGTCCCTGACCGAGTCCGGGCGCCACGCCGCCGAGCAGGTGCTCGCCCGGCGGCAGGCGGCGATCGAAGAGCTCGTCAGAGGCCTGGAGGCGGCCGAAGTGGCTCATCTCGAGCGGCTGGCGGGCCGCCTGCTGGCCGCCGTCACCAGCGACCGGGCCAGCGCCCGCCGCCTGTGCCGCCTGTGCGACGAACCCCTGTGCGCGGCCGAGCCGGGCTGCCCCGTCGACCAGGCCGCGGCTCCCTGACCAGTGCTGGGCGCCAGGTACGTTGAAATCCTGCGGCTGCCGCGAACGGCGCGGGTGCTGCTACCAACGCTTGTCGCGCGCGTCCCGGACAGCATTGCCGCTACGGCGATTGTCATCCTGGTGCGCTCGGTGACCGGCTCCTACCCGGCGGCCGGGCTGGCCGCCGGGGCCTTCGGCATCGGAACCGCCGTATCCGCTCCTTTCGCTGGGCGTGCCCTCGATCGGCTTGGCCAGCGCCGGGTCCTGGCCGAGCTGGCCGTGGTGTTCGCGGGCGGCCTGACCACACTCGCGCTGGCCAGCGGCCGGCTGAGCGTCGGCGGCCTGACCGCGCTGGCCGCGGCCGCGGGCCTGGTGCGGCCGCCTATCGAGGCTGCGCTGCGGGCCATGTGGCCGCGTCTCGTCCCTGCCTCCTACGTTGACGCGGCATACACCCTCGACTCGACCGCTCAGGAACTGATCTGGATCGGCGGCCCGGTACTGCTGACCATTCTGCTGGCTATCGGCGGCCCGCGGATTCCCGTGCTCGCCTGCGCCGCGACCAGCGTGGCGGGCACTGCGGCGTACGCCATGAACCTGCGCCCGGCCGCTCGCGCCCAGGGCGCCGCAGACGGCCAGGCGCGCGGGCCGTTGCGACGCTCACGGCTCCGCGCGCTGCTCGTGGTCACCGTCTGCTACGGCACTGCGGCCGGGATGCTCAACCTGGGCCTGGTGGCATTCGCCGCCGCGCACGGCAGCATCGCGTGGGCCGGGATCCTGGTCGCGATCTGGGGTGCCGGCAGCCTGGCGGGCGGCATAACCTGCGGAAGCCGGAACTGGCCCGGGAGCGTCGAACGGCAGGCGATGAGCTTCCTCGCGCTGTTCGGCGCGGCCTTGATGCTGCTGGCGACCGCGCCAAGCCTGCCCGTCCTGGCCGTGCTCATGATCCCGCTCGGGCTGCCCCTCTCGCCCTGGCTGGGATTGCTGAGCGCCTCGGTCCGGCGCGCCGTCCCCGCTGGCCGCTCCACCGAAGCGTTCGCCTGGGCCTTTGCCGCCGTCACGGTCGGCATGTCCGGCGGCAACGCCATAGGCGGCGTGATCATCCAGGACGCAAACCCGCCAGCCGTGTTCCTGTGTGCGGGAGCACTTGCGGTGGCCGGCGCGGCCTTCGGAGCACTGCAGCCGCCGCTGGCCACAACCGGGTAAGCGGGGAGCGGAAACCACGGCCCGTTCGGCCCAGATAATGAATATTGCGCTCTCTTGACGGTCGTAGTAAATCCGCCATATGCTGAGGCGGTCGGCACGGAAGGAGATGGGCACCGTGCGTATCGCAGTGGTGGGCGGCGGCCCGGGCGGCCTGTATTTCGCGGGCCTGGCCAAGCAGCTTGATCCCCGGCACGAGATCACCGTCTTCGAGCGCAACGCAGCCGATGACACCTTCGGCTTCGGGGTGGTCTTCTCCGACGAGACGCTGGGCGGCATCGAGCACGCCGACATCGAGGTCTTCTCGCGCGTGCGGCGCGAGTTCGCCCGCTGGGACGACATCGACGTGCACTTCCGCGGCAGCACCTTCACCTCGGGCGGCCACGGGTTCGCGGCCATGAGCCGCAAGCGGCTGCTGGCCATCCTGCAGGCGCGCTGCGCGGAGCTCGGCGTGCGGGTCCGCTTCCGCGCCGAGGCACCCGATGCGGCGGCCCTGGCCGCGGATTACGACCTGGTGGTGGCGGCCGACGGCGCGAATTCGGTGACCCGCGGCAGGTACGCCGGTTCGTTCGGCCCAAGTCTTGAAAAGCGGCGGTGCAAGTACATCTGGCTGGGCACGGACCTGGTGTTCGACGCGTTCAAGTTCTACGTGCTTGACACCCCGGCCGGGGTGATGCAAATCCACGGCTACCCCTATAGCGATAAGGCCAGCACGTTCATCCTGGAGATGCACGAGGACGTGTGGGCCGCGGCCGGGTTCACCGAGCCCGCGTGGCTGGTGCCTGGCCAGAGCGACGAGGTCTCGATCGAGCGGATCCGCGGCTTGTGCGCCGACCTGCTCGGCGGGCCCAGTGGTAGCCAGCACAGCTTGGTGGCCAACAACTCGCGGTGGACCACCTTCACCACGGTCAGGTGCGCCACGTGGCGGCACGAGAACGTGGTGCTGCTCGGCGACGCCGCGCATACGGCGCACTTCTCCATCGGGTCGGGCACCAAGCTGGCCATGGAGGACGCCCTGGCTCTGGCCGCCTGCCTGCACGAGCAGGGCGGAGTCGCCGCCGGGCTGGCTGCCTACGAGGCCGAGCGCAGGCCGGTGGTGGCCTCGACCCAGCGGGCCGCGCAGGCCAGCCTGGAGTGGTTCGAGAACATCGGCCAGTACACCGGCCAGGATCCGCACCAGTTCGCGTTCAACATCATGACCCGCAGCCGCCGGGTCACCTACGACAACCTGCGGCTGCGCGACCCGGAGTTCGTGGCCGGGATGGACCGCTGGTTCGCGGCCGGCCAGGAGCCCCGCGACGACGAGCCCTACGACGACACGGGCGCGCGGGAACCGTGCCCGCCGATGTTCCAGCCGTTCCGCCTCGGCCGCCTCGAGCTGGCCAACCGGGTCATCGTCTCCCCCATGGACATGTACTCGGCCCGCGACGGCGTGCCCGGCGACTTCCACCTCGTGCACCTGGGCGCCAAGGCGCTGGGCGGCGCCGGCCTGGTCATGACCGAGATGGTCTGCGTCTCGCCCACCGGGCGGATCACGCCCGGCTGCACCGGCATCTACACCGCGGAGCAGGAGGAGTCCTGGCAGCGGATCACCGAGTTCGTGCACGGCCGGACCAGTGCGAAGATCGGCATCCAGATCGGCCACTCCGGCCGCAAGGGCTCGACCAGGCTGATGTGGGAAGGCATGGACGACCCGCTCCCGGAAGGCAACTGGGAGGTGTGCGGGCCGTCGCCGGTCCCGTACGGCGCGGCCAGCCAGACGCCGCGCGAGCTGACTACCGCGGGGCTCGAGGAGATCCGAGGGCAGTTCGTGGCGGCGGCGCAGGCCGCGGCGCGGGCCGGCTTCGACCTGCTCGAACTGCACTGCGCGCACGGCTACCTGCTGTCGTCGTTCCTGTCGCCGCTGACCAATCAGCGCACCGACCGGTACGGCGGGTCGCTGGCCGGCCGGCTCCGCTACCCGCTGGAGGTCTTCGACGCGGTCCGCGCAGTCTGGCCGGAGGACCGGCCGGTGACGGTACGGATCTCGGCCACCGACTGGCATCCCGGCGGCCTGGACATCGATGACACGGTCGAGATCGCCCGCGCGTTCGCCGAGCATGGCGTGGCCGGCATCGACGTGTCGACCGGGCAGGTGGTCAGCGACGAGCAGCCGGCCTTCGGCCGCAGCTACCAGACGCCGTACGCGGACCGGGTGCGGAACGAGATCGGCACCAAGTACGGTGTGGCCGTGATCGCGGTCGGGGCCATCTCCTCTTACGACGACGTGAATTCCATCATCCTGGCGGGCCGGGCCGACCTGTGCGCGCTCGGCCGCACCCACCTGTACGACCCGCAGTGGACCCTGCACGCCGCGGCCGAGCAGGGGTACGCGGGCCCGGGCGCGGTCTGGCCCGACCCGTTCGCCGCGGGCAGCCGCCGGCCGCAGGCCGGCCGGACCGAGGACGCGCGGCCGCGGCTGGAGCTGATCAGGTCCGGCACGCCGGGCACGGCGCACGCCCGCTGGCGCCCGGGAGCGACCCGGTGACCGCGTTCGCGCTGACCGAGGAGCAGCAGGCCCTCTGCACCGGCGTCCGGGAGATCGCCGCCGGGCAGCTGCGCCCGATCGCCGAGGCCGGCCAGCCGGGCCACGTGAACCGCGAGCTGATCAAGGCCATGGGCAGCCTCGGCCTGCTCGCCCGGCTATTTCCCGGGATCGGCGGCGGGCCGGTGTCCAGGGAGGCCGCCGCGATGGACCTGTGCCTGCTGCGGGAGTCGCTGGCCACGCAGAGCACCGAGGCGGAGACCGCGCTGGCCCTGCAGGGCCTGGGCGCCTACCCGATCCTGCAGTCCGGCCAGGAAGAGGTCGTGCGGCGCTGGCTGCCCGCCGTGGCCGCGGGCGACGCCGTGGCGGCGTTCGCGCTGAGCGAGCCCGAGGCCGGCTCCGACGCCGCCGCGCTGCGGCTGGCGGCCGAGCCGGACGGCGACGGCTGGCGGCTGACCGGCGAGAAGACCTGGATCTCCAACGCCCCGGAAGCCGACGTCTACACCGTCTTCGCCCGGACCGGGCCGGGTCCCGGCGCCCGCGGCGTGAGCGCGTTCGCGGTGCCAGGCGACCGGGCGGGCCTGCACGGCGAGCACCTGGACATGATCAGCCCGCACCCGATCGGCCGCCTGAGATTCGACGGCGTCTGGGTGGAACGTTCCGAGCTGCTCGGCGAGCCGGAGCGCGGCTTCCGGGTGGCCATGCGCACCCTGGACCTGTTCCGGCCCAGCGTCGGCGCGTTCGCGGTCGGCATGGCCCAGGCCGCCATCGACGCGGCCGTGCAGCACGCGGGAACCCGGACCGCGTTCGGCGGGCCGCTGAAGGACCAGCAGGCCATCGCGCACCTGCTGGCCGAGATGACAACCAGGACCGAGGCGGCCCGGCTGCTGGTCTACGCGGCGGCAGCCGCCTACGACGCGGGCCAGGAAAGGATCACCGCGAAGTCCGCCATGGCCAAGCTGTTCGCCACCGAGACGGCCCAGTTCGTGGTGGACGCGGCGGTGCAGATCCACGGGGCGCGGGCGCTGCGCCAGGGCCACCTGCTCGAGCACCTGTACCGCGAGGTGCGCGCGCCGCGCATCTACGAGGGCGCCTCGGAGGTCCAGCGCACGATCATCGCCCGCGAGCTGTACCGCTGAGGTCGAGGCGGCGGGGCCCGCCGTGATAGGTAACTAGGCATGGCGCAGGTGAACAATCCCCTCTTCGCGCGGTACTTTGCCCGGTTCGGCGGGCGGAACGAGGAACGGGGCAACCGGGAGCTCAGGAAGGAGATGCTGGCCGGGCTGTCCGGCCGGGTGCTGGAGGTCGGGCCGGGTAACGGGCTGAACTTCCCGCACTATCCCCTCTCGGTACAGGAGGTGGTGGCGGTCGAACCCGAGCCGTACCTGCGCACCCGCGCGACGGAGGCGGCCGCGACCGCGCCGGTCCCGATCCGGGTGGCCGACGGGACCGCGGATGAGCTTCCGGCGGCGGACGGCTCCTTCGACGCCGTCGTGGTGTCCGGGCTGCTGTGCTCGGTGGCCGACCCTACGGCGGCGCTCACGGAGTTCCGCCGGGTCCTGCGGCCCGGCGGTGAGCTGCGCTTCTACGAGCACGTACGCAGCCGGGACGCGCTGTTCGCCGCATTCCAGCAGGCCGCCGACCTGGTGTGGCCGCGCTTGGTGGGCGGCTGCCACGTCCAGCGTCAGACCCTGGCCACCATCGAGGGGATCTTCACCATCCAGACGTGCCGCGGGTTCCGGTTTCCGCCGGATGCCCGGGCCTGGCCGGTGGCCCCGCGGATCCTCGGGATAGCCCGGAAGACGGAGTAGCGCTCATGACCAGGCCGCATAGGACCAGGCCTTGGTGAAGAACAGGCAGGGCAGGCCTTCAGCCGGCCTCGCGGGCCGCCAGGTCGAGGATCTCGTCCGAGCTCAGCGCCAGGCCCCGGGCGTAGTACTGGTCTGACTGCCCCCCGCCGAGGCAGGCCCGGGCCTGATCGAGGCTTTCGCTGCGGTAGCGCGCTTCCGGCTCCTGCCAGGGTTCCCCGGTCCGGTCGAGGACGGCCTGCGCGCAGCCGTGCAGGACGCAGGCCTGCGGCCACTCCCCCGCGTCCGCCGCCAGGCAGGCCAGGCCGAGCACAGCGTAGGCGATGCCGAAGCGCTCGCCGCTGCGGCGGCTCAGCCGCAGCGCGTCCCCGAAGCTGGCCCGGGCGCCGTCGTGGTCCCCGTCCTGGCGCCGGACCCAGCCCAGGTTGACCGCCACGCTGTCGTTGCTGTCCCCGGTTGCCTGCATCGCCGTCAGCGCCGCTTCCAGGTGCGCCCGGGCCCCGGGCAGGTCCCCGGTGCGCAGCGCGTGCACGCCCGCGTTGTTGTGCAGGATGCCGGCGAACAGCTGGTCTCCCGAGCGCTGCGTGCAGGCGATGGCCTCAGCCCACAGCTTCTGCGCGGCGGCCGGATCGATGAGGTCGATGCACAGCAGGTATCCCCATATGCACTGGCCGAGCAGGACGTCGTCGTCCAGCGGC
This sequence comes from uncultured Actinomycetes bacterium, assembly GCA_963767565.1. Classification (GTDB taxonomy): domain Bacteria; phylum Actinomycetota; class Actinomycetes; order Streptosporangiales; family Streptosporangiaceae; genus Palsa-504. Next base: position 1,242,281 of record CAVYEG010000006.1, read on the forward strand.
CGGGCCCGCTCGACGGCTTCCCGGCCGAACACGACGCCGCGCTCGGGCTCGCCGCCGAAGTAGCAGACGGAGCTGAGCACCGTGAGCGCGTTGGCGAGCATCCGGTCGCCGCCGAGCCCGCGGGCGAACTCGACGGCCTGCCCGGCCAGCCGCCGGGCCGTGGCGATGCCGATGAACCGGCCGGTCTGCGCGGTCATGACCAGGGCCATCCCGTACAGCTGCGGGTCCGCCCGGGCGTCGGGCCGGTCCAGCACCGGCATGAGCAGGGCCACGGCCTCGGCGGCGCGGGACCGCGCCCTCCAGTAGCGCTGCAGGGCGACGCCGAACCGCAGCACCTGCTCCGTGGTGCCGGCCTCGCCGGAGGCGTGCTGGGTGGCCCGGCGCAGGTTGGCCTGGTCGTCGTCCAGCCGCGTGAGCCAGCTGCCCTGGTCGGATCCGGTCAGGTGCGGCGCGACCGCCTCAGCGACGGACAGGTAGTGGCGGCCGTGGGCCGCCGTGACGGCCGCGGCCTCGTCCGGGCCGGCGGCGGCCAGCCGTTCCGCGGCAAACTGCCTGATCGTCTCGAGCAGCCGGTAGCGAAGGGCTCCCCCGGACGGCTCGGCCAGGACCAGGCTCTTGTCCACGAGCGCGCCGAGGAGATCGGTGACGTCGAACACCTCGATGTCGCCGAACCCGCAGACCCCCTCGGCGGCGTCGAGGGCGAAGGACTCGGCGAACACCGACAGGCGCCCGAGCAGCTGCTGCTCGGCCGCATTGAGCAGTGAATAGGACCACTCGACGGTGGCCAGCAGCGTCTGCTGGCGGGCCAGGGCGGCGCGGTTCCCCCCGGTCAGCAGGCGGAAGCGCTGGTCGAGGCGGTCGTGCAGCCCGCTCAGGGACAGCGAGCGCAGCCGGGCCGCGGCCAGTTCGATGGCCAGCGGCAGCCCGTCAAGCCGCCGGCAGATGGCCACGATCAGCGGGATGGTCTGCTCGTCGAGCGTGAGGGTGGCGCCCTGGGCCCTGGCCCGGTCGACGAACAGCGCGACCGCGTCCGAGGAGTCAGCCGCCGCGGCGCCGGAATCGGATGATCCGGGCAGGGACAGCGACGGGACCCGGTAAAGGGCCTCGCCGCCGATGCCGAGCGGCTCGCGGCTGGTGGCGATCAGGTGCACCCGCGGGCAGCGCCGGAGAATGGCATCGGCCGTCTTGGCGCAGGCGTCGATCAGGTGCTCGCAGTTGTCCAGCACGATCAGGATGTCCTGCAGAGCCAGGGCATCGAGCAGGGTCTCCAGGACCGGCCGCCGCGGCTGCACGGCGACCCCCAGGGTCCGGCCGATGGCCGCGGGCACCGCCTCGGCATCGGTGACCGTGGCCAGTTCGACCAGCCACACCCCGTCGCTGGTGCCGCCGAGCATCTCGGCGGCCACCTGCAGGCTCAGCCGGGTCTTGCCGGACCCGCCGGCTCCGGTCAGCGTCACCAGGCGCGAGGACTCGACCAGGGCGCGGACCTCGGCCAGCTCCCTGCCGCGTCCGATGAACGTGGCCAGCTGGGCCGGGAGGTTGTTCCGCAGGGCCGGATGGCCGAGGGAACGCAGCGGGGGGAAGTCCGCCTGCAGGCCGGGGGCCTCGAGCTGGAAGATGTGCTCCGGGCGTCCGAGGTCCTTCAGCCGGTGGATGCCGAGGTCCCGCAGCGCTGCCTGCGCCGGGAGGGAGTCGCGGACCATGGTGGCCGCCGTCTCCGACAGCAGCACCTGGCCGCCGTACCCGACCGCGGCTACCCGGGCGGCGCGGTGGACATCCAGGCCGACCAGGCCGGTCGCCGACTCGGACGCCTCACCGGTGTGGATGCCCATCCGCACCCGGACGCGCTCGCCGGCGGCCCAGGCGTGAGCCTCCAGGTCCGCCTGCATCTCGGTGACCGCGGCCAGGCAGGCGCTCGGCGAGGAGAACACGGCGAACAGCCCGTCCCCTTGGGTGTCCACCTCCCGGCCGCCATGCGCGGCCAGGCCGGACCGGATGACCGAGCGATAGTCGGCGAGCACCTGCGCGTAGAGGCTCTCTCTCAGGCGCCGCAGCAGGGCGGTCGAGCCCTCGATGTCGGTGAAGAGAAACGTGAAAGTCTCCACGGACCTAGCCTAGGAGGTCCGTGCGCCGCCGGGCCTGGCGTAGTCCCCGGAGGCGCTACGCCGGCCGTGCCTGGGTCATGGAGGAGCCGGCGTACGCTTCGAACGTGAGCGTGCCGAGCCTGCCCGGGCAATGATATAGCGGACTCTTGACTGCCGTCACAAAGCGTAAATACTGGATATCTAGCGACCTGAGGAAGTGCGGCCTGATGCGGCTCTCCCCTTCGGCGCAGGTGGACACGTTCTGCCGCGACCACCTGCCACCCGCGGACCAGTGGCCCGAGTTCCTTTTCGACCTGCCCGAGCTCCGGTATCCCGAGCGGCTGAACTGCGCCGCGGAACTGCTCGACGCCACGGCTGCACGGTACGGCGCCGGCCGGCCCTGCCTGCGCTCGCCCACCGAGACCTGGACCTATGGCGAGACCGTCAAAAGGACCAACCAGCTGGCCCGGGTGCTGACCGAGGACTACGGCCTGCAGCCGGGCAACCGGGTGCTGCTGCGCGCGCCGAACAACCCGTGGCTCGCCGCGGCCTGGCTGGCCGTGATCAAGGCCGGCGGGGTCGCGGTGACCACCATGGCCCTGCTGCGCGCCCGGGAGATCGCTACCATCGTGGGGCTGACCAGGCCGAGCCTGGCCATCTGCGACCACCGCTTCGCCGCGGACCTGGCCGCGGGCGCGCCCGCCCTCAGCACGCTGATCTACGGCGGCGAGCAGGACGAGCTGGCCGCCCGCTGCGCGGCCAAGGACGGCACGTTCACTGCGGTGGACACCGCGGCCGACGACGTGGCGTTCCTCGCCTCGACCTCGGGCACCACCGGCCAGCCCAAGGTGGCCGTGCAATTCCACCGGGACGTGCTCGCCACCTGTGACACCTTCTCCGCTCACCTCATCAAGCCGAGCCCCGGCGACGTGTTCACCGGCACGCCGCCGCTCGGCTTCACCTACGGCCTGGGCGGCCTGCTGCTGTTCCCGCTGCGGGCCGGCGGGGCCACGCTGCTCATCGAGCGGGCCACGCCCGGCGAGCTGGCCGACGCGATCGCGGCGCACGGCGTGACCGTGCTGTCCACGGCGCCCACCGCCTACCGGGCCATGCTGGCCGCGGGCAAGGCCTCGTCGCTGGCGAACCTGCGGCGCTGCGTCTCGGCCGGGGAGCACCTGCCCAGATCGGTCTGGGAAGACTTCCGCGACGCCACCGGCCTGGCCATCATCGACGGCATCGGCTCGACCGAGATGCTGCACATCTTCATCGCCGCCGCGGACCAGGACATCCGCCCGGGCTCGACGGGCCGGGCGGTGCCCGGCTACCGGGCCATGATCGTCGACGAGGACTCCAAGCCGGTTCCCGACGGGGAACCCGGCCGGCTGGCGGTCCAGGGCCCCACCGGCTGCCGGTACCTCGCCGATCCCCGCCAGCAGGTCTACGTGCAGCACGGCTGGAACATGACCGGCGACACCTACGTCCGCGACGCCGACGGCTACTACTGGTACCAGGCCCGCAGCGACGACATGATCATCTCGGCCGGCTACAACATCGCCGGGCCCGAGGTCGAGGAGGCCCTGCTCGGCCACCCGGACGTGGTCGAGTGCGCCGTGATCGGCGCCCCTGACGCCGACCGGGGCATGATCGTGGCGGCCTTCGTGGTCCTGCGCGGCGGCGCGGTCGCAGACGCGGCCAAGGCAGCCGAACTGCAGGACTTCGCCAAGCAGTCCATCGCCCCGTACAAGTACCCGCGGCTGGTGGAGTTCGTGGCCGAGCTGCCCAAGACGATCAGCGGCAAGACCCAGCGCTACCGGCTGCGGCAGCTGGCCCAGGAGCAGCAGCGCGCGCAGTGAAACTACTCGGGGCGGACGAAGGGGAACAGGAGCGTCTCGCGGATGTTCTCGCCGGTGAGCGTCATGAGCAGGCGGTCGATGCCCATGCCCATGCCGCCGGTCGGGGGCATGCCGTACTCCAGGGCGCGCAGGAAGTCCTCGTCGAGCTCCATCGCCTCCGCGTCGCCGCCCGCCTTGAGCAGGGACTGGGCGGTCAGCCGGGCCCGCTGCACCACCGGATCGACCAGCTCGGAGTACCCGGTCCCCAGCTCAGCGCCAAACGCGACGAGGTCCCACCGCTCGGCCAGGCGCGGGTCGGACCGGTGCTGGCGGACCAGCGGCGACACCTCAACGGGGAAATCCCGGTAGAAGGTGGGCGATACGGTTCGCTTCTCCACGAGGCGTTCGTACATCTCCAGCACGATCTGGCCCCGGTTCCAGCCCGGCGCCACAGGGACGTCGAGCCGCTGGCACAGCTTGCGCAACCCGGCTTCGGCCGTGCCGGGGGTCACCTGCTCGCCCGCCGCCGCGGAAATCGCGTCGTGGACCGTCACCGTGGGCCAGTCCCCGCCGATGTCAAACTCCGGGCCCTCGGCCCGCCTGATCACCGTGGAGCCGAAGGCCGCGACCGCCGCCCCCTGCACCAGCTCGCGGGTCAGCTCCCCGATCGTGGTGTAGTCGCCGTACGCCTGGTACGCCTCAAGCATCGTGAACTCGGGGTTGTGCGTGGCATCGGCGCCCTCGTTGCGGAAGATCCGGCCGATCTCGTACACCCGCTCGATCCCGCCGACGACCAGCCGCTTGAGGTACAGCTCCAGCGCGATCCGCAGGTACACCCGGCTGTCATAGGCGTTGGAGCGGGTCACGAAGGGCCGCGCGTTCGCGCCGCCGTGCAGCGGGGTCAGGACCGGAGTTTCCACCTCGAGGAAGCCGCGCTCGTTCAGCTGCGTACGGATCGAGTGCATCACCGCCGCGCGCAGCTCGGCGGACCGCCGCGCGCCCGGATTGACGATCAGGTCTACGTACCGCTGCCGCACCCGCGACTCGGGATCGGTCAGGCCGCGGAACTTCTCCGGCAGCGGCCGCAGCGACTTGGCGGTCAGCGTCCACGACGAGGCCAGGACCGACAGCTCGCCTGACCGCGAGGTGATCACCTCACCGGTCACGCCCACGTGGTCACCGAGGTCGACGTCCCGCTTCCAGGCCGCCAGCCGCTCCTCGCCGACCCCGGCCAGCGAGACCATGACCTGGATATCACCGGTACCGTCACGCAGCATCGCGAAGCACAGCTTGCCGCCGATCCGGGACAGCATCACCCGCCCGGCGACGCTCGCCGCCTCGCCGGTGGACGTGTCCGGCCCCAGATCGCGGTACCTCGCGTGCAACTGCGCGGCGGTTGCGGTGCGCTCAAAGCCGACCGGATAGGGCTCGGCGCCGGAGGAAAGCAGCCGTTCTCGCTTGCCCAGGCGGACCTGGACCTGGTGCGGCACGTTCTGATCAGACACCCCCGTAGGGTACCGGCGAAGACGCAGCCTGAAGGGGCCGGAACCCCGGTCCTGTGGCCTGGATTACCGGGCCGAACGGGTCGTGGTGCGCGCGGTCGGGAATGAATGGGAGCTCAGCCGCTGGGCTTGGGGGCCCCGCAGGTGATCGACGGGTTCAGGCCGACGTAGTTGAGTGGGCCCGCGGCGATCGTCACGGCGATCGTCGCGCCCTGGGTGCAGCCGAGATTCGGGGCGCTGAAGTCCCCGCGCTGACCGGCCGCGGCGGCACCGATGATCAGCCACAAGAACAGGATCAGCGTCCCCTTGCTCATAATCTCCTCCGCGGCCAGGGTACAAATCCGGCCATACGCTTGTTGAGATAGTAGCTCGTACCCCGGCGCATGGGGCGGGGGCGCGCCGTCAGGATCGGTCGAGAAAGGCGCTGACGGCGGCCTTGTAGGGCTCGCGGTCGTAGCTGGCCAGGTAGGCCCCGGCCATCCGCACCGGGTCGCCGAAGAAGCAGTACTCGTACAGCGCCTGGCGGGGTCGCCGAGCACGAAGCACCGCTCGTAGGGCACGTGCACGTCGTCGAACACCACCACGGCGTCGGACTCCTCGAACCGGTTACGGTCTGCCCCTGGATCTCGACGTGCACCCGGGTGGAGGCGAGCCGGCGAGGAATTCGCTGCCGCTGCGCGCCGCCATACCGGGGACGGTACCTTCTGCCCATGGACGCTCGTCAAGCATCCAGGTCCTGGGCCAAGCGGTGCACCTACCTGATGGAGCCGAAGAACTGGCTGATCCTTACCGTGGCCGTGATCGGCTGGCACGCCGACGGCGGCGCGGGCCTGGGCTGGGGGCTGGTGGCGGCGCTGTTCGCCGGCGTGCTGCCGGCCGCGTTCATCGGCTACGGCGTCCGGCGCGGGCACTGGAGCGACAGGAACGTGGGTGCGCGGCGGCCCCGGCTGCTCGTGCTGGCCTTCATCACGGCCTCGGTGGCGGCCGGGCTGATCCTGCTGATCGCGGGCGGGGCGCCGCGCATCCTGACCGGTTACCTGGCTTTCATGCTGGCCAGCGTCACGGTACTGGCCGCCATCACGCTGGTGTGGAAGATCTCGATCCACTGCGCCGTCGCGTCCGGTTCGGTGACGATCCTGGCCCTCATCTACGGGCCGCTGGTCCTGCCCGGCTACGCGCTGGTGGCCGTGCTGGCCTGGTCCCGGGTGGCGCTGAAGGATCACACGGTCGCCCAGGCGGTGGCCGGCTCGGTGCTCGGCGCCGCGGCCGCCGGGCTGGCCTACGCCGCGCTGGCCGGGACGGCGGGATGGGCCTCCTCGGCCCGGTAGCGGCCCTGCTGGCGGCAGGACAGGACCACGGCCAGCGGCCAGAGGGCCTCGGCGCCGCCCGCGATCCGCTCCGCCAGCCCGGTCTGGCCGGCTCCGGCCACCAGTTCCGCGCCGAACCAGGCCACCAGGGCCAGCAGCACCGCCACGACCACGGCGGCCACCGCGGGCCGCAGCGCCCAGGGCACCGCAGGCCCGCGCCGCCAGGCCCCGGCCGGCCAGGTGGTCAGCCCGGCCAGCCCGATCGAGGACCACAGGATGTGCTGGGCCGGGTAGGCATTCGCGGCGGTCTCCGGGTTCGCCGCCACCAGCATGCCCGCCGCCGCCCCGGTGAACAGGATCAGCCGGCCGCTCGCCCGGCGGGCCGCAGGGCGAGCGCGGTGACCAGGTAGCACACGCCGACCACCAGGAACGTCAGCGTCATCACCCAGCGGTCGGCAGCCCCCCGGGCGGCCAGCGCGCTGACCGTATTCGCGACCGGATTGAAACTCGGCTGCAGGCTGGCCGCGACCGTGAACCCGCCGGCCAGCAGGACCGGAGCCGCGACCGAGGAGACCACGCCCCACCATGGCACGTCCCGCATGGCACCACGGTAGGCGACAGCCGGGCGGCCGGAGTGGCCAGGGTGGCCGGGGTCCGGCCCGGTCAGCCGCCGGCCAGCGCGGCGGCGAGTTCGCTAATGCGGCCGAGCAGCCGGGCCAGGGCGATCGGGTCCATGTAGTCGTCGTAGCGCACGATCTGGCCGTCGCGGACCCGGATCACCCCCAGCGCGGTGTGCCGGTAGGGGGCATCGGCGGCCCGGGACCAGCCGTGGTGGGTGATCTCGGTGACCACCACCTCGGGATCGTCGGTCCGCCAGCCACCATGCGGCGGACCTGCTCGGCGACCTCGCGCGGGCTGCGTGCCATGCATGCCTCCTATAATCGGAACGGTGACCCCGCTTGAACTATACGGAACGGCCGCCCCGGTTAGCAACCATGGCTGAGGAATCCGATGACGCGCGGGCGGACACGGCGCAGCCGGTGCCCGGCCGGATGCTGCGGGCGGACGCTGCGCAGCCGGTGGCCGGCCGGCCGCTGCGGGCGGACGCGGCGCGGAACCGGGAGAAGGTGCTCCGGGCGGCCCGGGAGGCGTTCGCCGAGTCCGGTTACGGCGTGCCGCTCGACGAGATCGCGGCGCGCGCGGGCGTCGGGCCCGGCACCGTCTACCGTCATTTCCCGGCCAAGGAGGCGCTGTTCGAGGCGGTGGCCACGGCTCGGGTCGAGGATCTGGTCACGGACGCCCGCTCCCTGGCAGGTTCTGCCGACCCGGGCGGCGCGTTCTTCGGCTACCTGGCCCGGACCGCCGAGGAGTCGGCGGCCAAGCGCGACCTGCCCGATGCCATCTCGATCGAGGGCTCGCTGCGCGATGAGCTGATCGCCGCGCTCGACCTGCTGCTGCGGCGGGCCCAGCAGGCCGGGGCGGTGCGCGGCGACGTCCGGACGCCTGACCTGATCGTGCTGCTCAAGGGCATGTTCGCCGGCCTGGCTGGCACCTCAGATCCGGCCCTGCGCGATCTGGTGTTCACGGTGCTGGCCGACGGCCTGCGGCCGCCGCGCTGAGGGGCCGGAGAGAGGAAGGGATGATGAACCAACTCGCGCGCCTGGTGACAGGCGCACGGCGATGAGCGAGCAGGCGGTCCGGGTGGCGAAGTCGGGCCCGGTCAGTACCGTCTTTCTGCACCGCCCGGAGCGCCGCAACGCGGTCGACGGGCCGACCGCCGCCCAGCTGGGCGACGCCTTCCGGGCCTTCGACGCCGATCCGGAGGCCTCGGTGGCCGTGCTGCACGGCGAAGGCGGGGTCTTCTGCTCCGGCGCCGACCTGACCGCGATCGGCACCGGCCGCGGCAACCGGGTGGCCGCCGACGGCGACGGGCCGATGGGAGTCAGCCGCCTGCGGCTGTCTAAGCCGGTCATCGCCGCCGTCGCCGGGTACGCCGTGGCCGGCGGCCTGGAGCTGGCCCTATGGTGTGACCTGCGGGTCGCCGACGAGACGGCCGTCTTCGGCGTCTTCTGCCGACGCTGGGGCGTGCCGCTCGTCGACGGCGGCACGGTCCGGCTGCCCCGGCTCATCGGGACCAGCCGGGCCATGGACATGATCCTGACCGGCCGCGCCGTCGCCGCGGCCGAGGCGGCGGCGATCGGCCTGGCCAATCGTGTGGTGCCGGCGGGCCAGGCCCTGGCGGCGGCGCAGGAGCTCGCGGCCGAGCTGGCCGCGTTCCCGCAGGTGTGCCTGCGCAGCGACCGGGCGTCGGTGCTGACCGGCGAAGGCCTCGACGAGACCGCCGCGATGGCCGCGGAGTTCGCGCACGGGCAGGCCGCCCTGACCCGGGAGGCCGGCCCGGGCGCCGCCCGGTTCGCGGCGGGCGAGGGGCGTCACGGGAGCCGATAGCACAGGGCCCGGACCCCGCGCTGGGATCCGGGCCCTGATGGATACGGGTTACCTGCCGGCCAGGTCGAGATCCCTGGCGACCGGGACCGGCACGGCCTCGGGCTGCCCCGTTACGGTCCGGCGCAGCCGGGGCAGGAACAGCGCCGCGGCGGCCGCGGCGGCCACCGCCGCCGCGCCGACCCAGACCGCCGGGACCAGGCCCGAGACGAAGGCCGGGCCGCTGGCGTAGCTGCCGTGAGCCGAGAACACCGCGCCGAGTACGGCGATCCCGAACACGCCGCCGAGCTCGCGGATCGCGTTGTTCGCGCCGGAAGCGATGCCCTCCTGGTCCCGGCGGACCGAGCCCAGCACCATGTTGGCGACCGGCGCGAAGAACAGCGACATGCCGACACCGGAGATCACGAAGGCCGGCACGAGCGTCAGGTAGGGCACGGTGGGGCTGGCCACGACGGCCAGCCAGCCCAGCCCTATGGCCTGCAGGGCCAGCCCGGTGGCCAGCAGCGGCCGCCCGCCGATGCGGTCGGAAAGGGCCCCGGCGACGGGAGCGATGAACACCGGCATGGCGGTCCACGGCAGGGTCCGCAGTCCGGCCTGCAGCGGGCTGTAGTGCTGGACCACCTGCAGGAACTGCGCGAGCAGGAAGATCGAGCCGAACATGCCGAAGAACATCAGCAGCGAGGCGGCGTTGGTGAGGGTGAAGCCGCGGCTGCGGAACAGGTGCATGGGCAGCATCGGCTGGCGGGTCCGCATTTCCCAGGCGATGAACGCCGCGACCAGCAGGGCGCCGATGACCATCGCAGGCAGCACGGTGATGCTGGTCCAGCCGTGGTCGTTGCCGCGGACCACGCCGAGGACGATGCCGAACAGGCCCACGCTGGCCAGGACCAGGCCGGGCAGGTCCAGGCTCGTGGACGGCCCGCGGCTCTCGGTGAGCCGGGCCCGGGCGATCGGCAGCAGCACGATGCCGATCGGGACGTTCAGCCAGAAGATCCACTGCCAGGACGCGCCCTCGACCACGGCTCCGCCGACCAGCGGGCCGATGGCGATGGCCAGGCCGCCTACGGCGCCCCAGGCGCCCAGGGCCAGCCCGCGCCGCTGCGGGCTGACCGCCGCCGACAGCAGCGTGAGCGTCAGCGGGATCAAGATGGCGGCGCCGACGCCCTGTACCGCCCGGGCGGTCACCAGGGCCCCGATGCTGGGCGCGAGCGCGGCGGCGGCGGATCCGGCGGTGAACAGGCCGAGGCCGATCACGAACAGCCGGCGGCGGCCGAAGCGCTCGCCCAGCGTGGCTCCGGTGAGCAGCAGCACAGCGAAGGTCAGGGTGTAGGCGTTGACCGTCCACTGCAGCCCCTCGAGCGAGGCGTGCAGGTGGTCCCGGATCGACGGCAGTGCCGTGGTGACGACGAGGTTGTCGAGCGACGCCATGAACAGCGCCGCCGAGGTAACGGCGAAGGTCCAGGCGGTGCGGCCTTTGGCGGTCATGATCCCTCCTTAGGAAGTGAGTAGTCACTAACTTCTTGACTCAAAAAAAATAACGCGAGCTCAGCGGTCGGAGCAGGGCTCCCCGTTCTTGGGGCACCAGCTGGTCCACCGCTCATCCACGGCAGGCAGGTCCATGGCCGCGGCCACGTTCATCAGCATGCCGACGGCGAAGAAGTCGACCACGGTCTGGAACGGCAGGCCGGTCAGCCGCTCGACCAGCTCCCACAGCTTCTTGAACCCGGCCCGGGTCGCGACCCGGATCTCAGGATCGTTGCACGCGGCGTAGGCCTGCATCTGGAGCAGGAGCAGGGTCCGGTCCTCCAGGAGCAGCTCGTAGGAGTCCGCCATGGCCATCAGGGCCTCGTCGCCGGTAAGGTCGCCCGCCGCGGCGGTAAAGGTGTCCTGCACCCGCCGGAAGCACCGGTCCACGAGCTCGAGGAACAGCGCCTTCTTGGTCGGGAAGAGACGGAACAGGTACGGCTGGCTGATGCCGGCCTGCCGGGCGACGTCCTGGGTGGAGGTGCCCGCCAGGCCGTGGACGGCGAACTCGGCCACCGCGGCGTCGAGAACCAGCTCACGGCGCTCCGCCGCGGGCATCCGCTGCTTGGTCCCGGTCATGGCCACTAAGTTAGTGATGACTCACTACTTTGTCAAGCACGTCGGCAAGCTGGTTCAAAGGAGGGAACCAGGAGGCGCGCCAGCCAGGGGCTGCGATCCGGCCGGTTCCATGATCGTGGATCAAACGGGCGCTATTTACCGCAAACAGCCCATGATCATGGAACTGGGCTCCGGGCGGCCCGTCGGTCAGCCGGTGATCGCGTCGTAGATGGCCTGGCCGTATTCGGCGCTCCGGTCGGAGCCGATGATGCCGGGTCCCATCTTGTTCATCATGTAGGAGATCGTCATGCGGCGGCCGACGTCCATGACGATCATGGAGCCGCCCCAGCCGCCCCAGTAGCAGATCTTCTCGTCCGGGATCCAGGGCAGGATGTCGCGCTGAGGCAGGCCGTAGCCGATGCCGAAGCGCAGCGGGACGCCCAGCACCAGGTCGATGCCGTTCTGCTGCTCGCGGAAGATCAGGTCAATGGTGTCCCGGCCGAGCAGGCGTACGCCGTCGACCTCGCCGCCGCGGGCCACGACCGACATGACGCGGGCCACCGACCGGGCGTTCCCGTGCCCGTTCACGGCACCGAGGTCCGCGTGGCGCCAGCCGGGCGTGTTGGCCACCTCGGCGGGGACGAGGGGCCCGGTCAGCGTCTTGACCGCGGGGCTGGCCGGGTCGAGAGCCGCGAGGTCGAACGGCAGCGGCGGCGGGGGGACCACGGGCGCGATCCGGTCCCAGTCGCTTGCCGCCGCCCCGATCTGGAAGTCGGCACCCAGCGGCCCGGCTATCTCCTCGGCGACGAACTGCCTGAGCGGCTTGCCGCTGATCTGGCGGACAACCTCGCCGACCAGGTGCCCGTAGTTGAGTGCGTGGTAGCCCGACGCGGTGCCCGGCTCCCACCAGGGCGCCTGGGCGGCCATCCGGGCGGTGGCGGCGGGCCCGTCGTATAGGTCCTCCACGGCCGCCGGCTGGTCAAGACCGGAAACCCCGGAGGCGTGCGACATGACGTGACGGACCAGGATGTCCTGCTTGCCCGCGGCACCGAAAGCCGGCCAGTACTTGGCCATCGGGGCGTCGACGTCCAGGTCGCCCCGGTCGGCCAGCATCAGGGCCGCGAGGCTGGTCACCGTCTTGGTCGTGGACCAGACGTTGGTGATGGTGTGCTCGGACCACGGGACCGTCCGGGCCTCGTCGCTGGAACCGCCCCACAGGTCGACCACGATGTCGCCGTCGAGGTCCACGACCAGCGAGGCACCGAGCTCCGTACCCGAATCGAGGTTCCGCGCCAGCGCGGCGCGCACTGTCTCGAACCGCTGTTCACACGTGCCCGTGAGGTCCGTCATGGTGGTCATCTTCCTCGTCGCCGGCCTCGAGGGCTAGGGTCATATTGGTCCGGGGCCGGCGATCCCGGCCCGACCGCACGAAGGGCAGGCAGTGCCATGGCACGCGGCATCCAGGTGGGCGAGCAGGCGCCCGACTTCACGCTCCCGTCGCAGTCCGGCGAACCAGTCCGGCTCTACGACCGGCTCGGCGAGCGGGTGATCGTGCTGTACTTCTACCCCAAGGACAACACCAGCGGCTGCACCGCTGAGGCCTGCGCCTTCCGCGACAGCTACGAGGCCTTCACTGAGGCGGGCGCCGACGTGATCGGGGTCAGCTCGGACTCGGCTGACAAGCACGCCTCCTTCGCCGGCCAGTACAAGCTGCCGTTCACCCTCGTCAGCGACAAGGGCGGCCAGGTCCGCAAGAGCTACGGGGTGCCGGCGGCGCTCGGCCTGATCCCCGGCCGGGTCACCTACGTCATCGACCGCCAGGGCACGGTCCGGCACGTCTTCAACTCCATGATCAATATCGGCCAGCATGTCAGCGACGCGCTCGGGGTGGTCAAGCGGCTGCAGGCCGAGCAGGCGGCCTGACGATCGGGAATATGCCCGTTACATAAGGCAACGTCGGCCGGAGTATTCTCCTGGACACCGCACGTGAGGTGTGGAAACGCTGTGAATAACCGGTGGATAACCGCCGCCCGCTGCGAATAACCGGCCGTGTTCTGTGGACAGGATGTGGATGGCGAAGAAATTCGTAATGACTTGTCGGTAAACCCTTGCGCGCCCGGCGCTGAAGCAGTAGAAATACTTTCACCGTCGGAAACGGGCACCACCTCAGGGGCGACTCCGGGGAACGTGAGAGAGACCGGGTGACCGGCCACTCGCACGGGTGCACGGCACTGGCGGGCGGTCTTGCGGTGTCGGGAGGCCAGGCAACTGGCCAGCTCGGCGCGGCGAGACCAGGCAGGGCCCCCTCCATCTCATACATGGAGGGGGCCTTGTTCTATTCTGCCCGGATCGGCATGCGGGAATCGCTTTCTGACACACGACGATCACGAATTGGGTATTGCCGTGGCTCAAGGTCCGCGCCAATTCCAGCGCGCTCGGCCGGCCGGAACTCGCTGACCTGCGCATGATGATCAGCCCGGCTATTCCCACCCGGCACGATAAAGGGCGCGCCGGTGAATTCACCGGCCGCGGCGTCCGCCTCGTCCGCCGCCGCGGTGACGAGTACGCTGGGACGCAATCGATTGTTCCCGGGAGCGCAGATGCGGCGCTGGGCGGGCCAGATCTGCCGAGCAGACGGGCGAGCGGCCCGCGCGCTGGCCGGCGCAGCGCGGCCGGGACTGCTGGCCGCGATGCTGGCAGTATCGCTGGCGGCCGGGTGCTCCGCGGCTCCGGCGGCCCCGTACCGGCCGACGGCCGGTACGTGCTACGCCTTCGCCATGCGGGCCATCCAGCACCACGTCACCGTGACCGCGGCACCCGGCGCCTGCGCGGGTTTGAGCCATGAGCAGGTCAACCAGGCCGCGGCCCGGGCCATCAGGGACCTGACCGCGGGACGGCCCAAGGCGGCCGCCCGGCGCCTGGCCCGCCAGGACGGCGCCTACCTGGCCCGCATGGTCAGCGCGATCCCGGCTCCCCGCCCGCCGGCCCCGGCGGCGCAGGCCCCGGTCCCGGTCCCAGGCCGGCCCGCCGCGGGCCTGCCGCTCGGCCGGGCCGCCGCGGGCCTGCCGCTCGGCCTGGCCGCCCTGGCGGCCTGGGTCCTCACCGCGGCCGCGGGTACCTACCTGCTCGCCGGGTGGCTGGCGGACCGGCTGGCCGGCAGGCGCAGGCCGCGCGGCAGGGCGGGGGAACCTGGCACCGGATTCATCATCGGTCATTTCGGGCTGGCCCTGGGCGGGCTGGTCGTCTGGGTGGGGTTCGTCGTCACCGGGCTGGCCGCCCTGGCCTGGATCGCGGTGGTGCTGGTGGTGATCATCGCCAGCCTGGGCATGGCCGTCCTGGCCGCGGCGCTGCCCGGGCCGAGCCGGGACACCGCGGCCGCCGACCGCAGGAGGCTTCCGGTGGCGATCATCGCCAGCCACGGCGTGCTGGCCACCCTCACCATCTTGCTGGTGGTGCTGGCCGCGCTGAGGTGAGGGGCCAGACGCGAGGGGAGAACCAGCGATCAGTGCACGGCCGCAGGCGGCGGGCGCCAGTACTGCCAGCCCGGGTGCACGGCGACCAGCCGTGAAGGTCCGGGCGGGACGCGGGCCATCTGGGCCCGGGGGTGCAGGACGAGCCCGGGCGGAACCGGTTCCCACCACGGCTGGTGGCGGAACAGGCGGCTGAACAACTCGGGCGGCCGCCCGTTCGGGCCGAGGATCAGCTCGGCCGGCGCGGGCTGGTCTGCCCGCTGCCAGCGGAAGTCACCGGAAACCCGCAGGGCCGAGCCGGTGTTGGGCAAGGCGGCGTGCGGGGTGAGGCAGTGGAAGATGATCACGTCGCCCGGCTCGTAGCTGGTCGTCGCCCAGCCAGGCTCGGATCCGCTGAGCGGACGCGGGGGGCGGGGCGGCCAGAGGTGGCCGCCGGGCTGGACGGCCAGGCCGCCGATCCGGAGCGGGATCTCCATCAGCGGGATCCAGCTGGTCAGCATGTCCTGCACGCCGCCCACTCCGTAGTCGTAGTGGATGTAGCGGCCGCGCGGGCGGGCCTGCGGCCGCTCGGGATAGACCGCGCGCAGGACCTTCGCCGGATAGCAGAACGCCTCCGGCCCCAGGACGCCGCGGACCGCCGCGCGCAGCGCCGGGAGGTAGGCGATGCGGTTGAAGGCCGCGCTCATCATGGCGTCCAGGTAGGCCGGGTCCCGCAGACCGTCCATCGAGTTGACCGCGCGCGGCTCGACCGACGCTATGCCGCGGTCGTCGATCCAGCCGCCGTCCCGCAGCCGCTCCAGGACGGTCAGCCCGGCCGCCCGGACTTCCGCGGCGGGCAGCAGGCCGCGGAAGAACAGGTACCCGTGCTCGGCCAGCCGCCTGCGCAACCCGGCCGGGTCGCTCACCAGCGCCGCGGAGTCGGCCAGCTCGTCCACATACTCACGATAAGCACGGCCCGGGCGTGCTCAGCGTCCCTGGCAGCAAGCTCCCGGCCAGTTCGGGGCGGGCCCTCAGCGGGGTCCCAGATTGCCCCGGCGGAGGGTGAGGGCGCAAAGTTTAGCATTATCCAAGTATTTTGACCAATTCTGGCCCGTTTGCCCCAAATACTGCGCCAATGGCGGCTAGGCTCCCCTGATGCTAGGCGCTCCGAAGGCGGCCCGCACATTGGGGCCGCCTTCCTGGTGAGCGCGCCGTACGAGAAAAGGAGCCCTTTGGGCCGCCATCGCAAGTCATCACGCATCCGACTCCCGCACCGGCTCTCCGGTGCCGCCATCCCCGCTCTGGCCAGCGCCGGGATGGCGTTCTGCCTCTCACCGCAGGCGCTGGCCAGCACGTCGGCCGCCCCGCCGGCCACGTCCTACGCGGCGGTCCTCGACGCCGCCTTCCAGCCGGGCCACACGCCTACTCCGGTGCTGGACGCGGCCGGTCACCAGCTGGATTCCGCCCGGCCCGCCTGGTACACCGTCCGCGCGGACGACTCGCTGTCCACGATCGCCAAGCGCTTCTACCACAACCCGAGCGCCTGGCCGGTGCTGTACTGGGCCAACCGCAGCCACATTCACTGGGCGAACGTCATCGAGGCCGGGCAGAAGCTGCGCATTCCGGTCGAGCCCAGCCGGATACCCGCTGCGCCCTCGCTCCTCGGGCCGACGGCACCGGCGGCACCGTCCGCCGCGGGAACGCCGGCCGGAGCCGCCCCGGCGATGGCCGACAGCACCTACTCGGGCAGCGCACCGGGGGGCTCGTTCGCCGCGTGCGTGATCGCGCGCGAGTCCGGGGGCCAGACCCAGGTCATGAACTCCAGCGGCCACTACGGCCTGTACCAGTTCAGCGCGTCGACCTGGGCCGAGTACGGCGGCTCACCCGCCGACTTCGGGCATGCCAGCGCGGCGGAGCAGAACCAGGTGTTCGGCACGGCGCTGGCCAGCGGCGGCCAGTCCAACTGGTCGGCTTACGACGGCTGCTGAGCAGGGTTAACGTCAGCGCCACCGCAATGGCGCAAGACGGGCCGGGGCCTGCGGGCCCCGGCCCGTTGCCGTTTGCGGGTCGTGGCACCACGGCCCGTTCGGCAGAAAACATAGCGATGCTGGCGGTCAGGGACGCGGGCCGGAAGCGGGGTTTGGCCCGGCCCGCCGGGGGCAGCAGACGGGAGATTTACAGGCGCCGGCTTGCGTCGCTTCTCCCCCGGGAATGCTGGCTGCCCCGGGGCTCAGCTGCTCGGAGAGGGCAAATGGCACGAGACCTTCGGGTTCACGCCCACGTAATTGAGCGGGCCCGCCGCTATGGTGGCGACAATCGTTCCACCATGAGCGCAACTCGTGGACGACGAGCCGTAATAACCACGCTGCCCCGCGGCGATCGCGCCGATGATCAGCCATATCAGCAGGATTACCCCACCGACTCGCATATTGACCTCCCGAAGACGGGCGGCTCCGCCGATACCGGAGAGCCGCGGGCGAACGTCGTCCTTTCGTCTACCCTCCGCACGGGGGATACACGTACTAGCCGGGTCCGATATGCCGATTTGATGACGGGCGACACAAGTCCCATTGCGGCCGGCCTTTTCTGCCCCCGGTGTATCGTTACTGCTGATGTCCTGGGACGCAAAGACCGCGCAGCGCGGACCGGCGGCACAAGACGCGGCACAAGAGGCGCTGACCGGCTCGCCGTCTGCTCGGCAGGGCATCAGCGCGCCGCTGCCACCGCCGGCCCCGGATGCGATGTCTTACACCTACACCACGGACCTGGCCGCGATCCGCGCCGTGGTGTACCGCTACGCCAGGGAGGCGAGGCTGCCTGAGCAGCGCGCGATCGACCTGGTGCTCGCGGTCAGCGAGGTCGCAGCCAACACCATCCGCCACGCCAAGTCCGCTGGGTCACTGAAGATCTGGTACGACTCCGCGGAGATCGTCTGCCAGATCGAAGATGACGGCCTGATCTCCGATCCGCTGGCGGGACGGCGTCAGCCGTCCCTCGACGCCATGGGCGGGCACGGGCTCTGGATCGTCCACCAGGTCTGCGACCAGGTAGACATGCACTCCGACGAGACCGGGACGACCATCCGGCTGCACATGAAGCTGCCAGGCCGCCTGGCCCGCTGACGCACTTGCGCCGTCCGCCGGTAACGGTCGGCTTCCAGCATGCTTGCGGCCAGGTGAGGACTATGCCGCTGGAAACCGCCTTGTGGTACAACAAGTGCGTGGATCTGCTGACGGTCTCTGTGACGGCCCGGGAGTCCGCCGGCGAGCCCTACACGCTGGTGGAGATCGCCGGCGAGGCCGACGTGACGAATACCGACGACTTGCGCCGCCTGCTGGACGAAGAGGTCGCCCAGCAGCCCCGGATGCTGATCATCGACATGTCCGGCCTGCGTTTCATGGACTCCTCTGCGCTGCACGCGCTGCTGCGGGTGAACCGGTCGCTGGACCGGCAAGGCGGGGTCCTGGCCCTGGTGTCGCCCCAGACGGCGGTGGCCAAGATCCTGCGGCTGACCACCGCTGACCGGCTGATCCCCGTCTTCGACAGCGTGGCCGAGGCCGCATCGGGCTGAGCTGCGGAACGCCAATCCGCGGTTCGCGGGTTTGCGAACGCCCAAGATGGGATAAGCTCCTCCCTAGTGGTGCCTACGACGCAGGCACGCTCAACGCGACACGGTGTTATCGCGGAGCGCCTGAATGAGGCACCACTTTTGCTTCCCGCTGACGACACCGTGACACACACTCGTCAGCCAGGAGAGGCCCCTATGAAGATTGCCCTCGTCGCCCAGGACGCGACTCCGCTGCACCCGCGCGCCGGTTCCGGCCCGAACAGCGACGACATCGGACTGTCCGAGCTGACCCGGTGCCTGGCCGGCCAAGGCCACCAGGTAACCGTGTACGCCCAGAAGCACCAGCCGGACCTGCCCGACCAGGCCGAGCTGAACGGCGGCGTCCGGGTCGTGCACATCGACGCCGGCCCGGTCGCCGCCGACGGCGGTGACGCCGGCCTGCTCAAGCGGGTCCCGGCCTTCAGCGGCCCGCTGCGCAGCAGCTGGGAGCATGACCGTCCCGACGTTGTGCACGCGCTGCGCTGGACCAGCGGCCTGGCCGCGCTGGCCGCCGCCCGCGACCAGGGCATCCCGGTCGTGCAGGAGTTCGGCTCGCTCGGCGTCACCGAACGGCGCGACCGGGTGCGGGCCGACGGCGCCGCCGCCGCGCGGATCCGGCTCGAGCCTGCCATCGGGCGCAGTGCCGCCGCGGTGGTCGCCACTCATTCCGCCGAGGTGTCGGACCTGGCCAGCCTGGGAGTGCACCGCTCCTCGATCAGGGTCATCCCGTGGGGTGTCGACACCGACACGTTCACCCCTGAGGGCCCCGCGGCGCAGCGGAACGGCAGGCCGCGGCTGCTGACCGCCGCCGACCTGAGCCAGCAGGCGGCCCTGGAGACGGTGCTGCGGGCGCTGACCAAGGTTCCCGAAGCCGAGCTGCTGGTCGTGGGCGGTCCGGACCGCCTCCAGCTGGCCGACAACGCCGCCTACCGCGCCCTGGCCGGCTACGCCGGGAATCTGGGCGTCTCCGACCGGGTGCTGTTCACCGGCAAGATCGAGCACCAACTGATGCCCGCCCTGCTGCGGTCGGCCGACCTGGTCTTGTCCACCTGCCAGTACGAGCCGTCCGGCACGACGTCGCTGCAGGCGATGGCGTGCGGCACCCCGGTCATCGCGCCTCCGGTGGACGGTCACGCGGACGCCGTGGTAGACGGGACGACCGGCATCTTGATCCCGCCGGACCGGCCGGCCCTGCTGGCCCAGCGGATCCGGCAGCTGCTCGCGCACCCGATGATGCTCGAGGCGTACGGCGTCGCGGCCGCCGACCGGGTCAGGTCCCGCTACTCATGGGACCGGATCGCCGGGGAAACGCTGGCGGTCTACGACAAGGCGGCCGCCCTGGCGGCGTAACGAAGTGGGTCCAGGTCACGCCGCCCGGACCGCGACTTTCCCGGACCGCGGGTCTGGGGCCCGGATCCTCTCCCCGGGCTCCAGACCCGCGCAGGGACTCCCCGGCGCGGGCCAGCCGAAATGGGCAGGCCCAAGCGGGCCGGCCGAACATCATGACGGTGCGTGTAGCCGCGGTCAGGCAGGGTAGTCGCTGAGCCATGGCCACATATGAGGGCTTTGCCGCCATGCCGGTCGGCGGCCGGTGGCGCCTGGGCAGCAGCGGCAAGACTGCGGCCGATACCGATCCCTGGAACGGCGCCGTCCTGGCCGAGATACCGCTGGCCTCCACCGGGGACCTGGACGAGGCGTTCACGGCGGCGGCGCACGCGCAGCGGGACTGGGCCGCGCAGCCGCCCGCGCGCCGCGCTGAGGTCATGCTGGCCGCGGCCGCGCTGATGCAGGACCGCAAGGCGGAGATCACCAGCTGGCTGACCCGCGAGAGCGGTGCCCCGGTCGGCCAGGCTGAGCTGGAGTGGAGCCTGGCCCGCGGGGGGATGCTGCGGGCCGCGGCGGTACCGCACCAGGTAGCCGGCCGCATCATGCCATCTGACCTGACCGGACAGGAGAGCCGGGTCTACCGGCGGCCGGCCGGGGTGGTCGCGGTGATCGGCCCGTGGCGCTTCCCGCTGCAGCTAGCCAACCGGTCCGTGGCCCCCGCGCTGGCCGCGGGGAACGCGGTGGTCCTCAAGCCGGCCAGTGACACGCCGGTGTCCGGCGGCCTGCTGCTGGCCAGGATCTACCAGGAGGCCGGGCTGCCGCCCGGGCTGCTCAGCGTGGTGATCGGCTCCGGCGACGTGATCGGCGACGCCATGGCCAGGCACCCGCTGTCCCAGGTCATCTCGTTCTGCGGCTCGCCGGCCACCGGCCGCGCCCTGGCCAGGCAGGCCGGCCTCAAGCGGCTGGTACTCGGATTCGGCGGTCCCGGGCCGCTCGTCATCCTGGCCGACGCCGATCTCGGGCGGGCGGTGGACGCCGCGTTGTTCGGGTCGGTGGTGCGGCCGGGCCAGGTCTGCCTGATGGCCAGCCGGCTGGTCGTGGACCGGAAGGTGTACCACGAGTTTACCGAGCGGCTGGTGACCGCCGCGGGCTGCCTGCGGGCTGGCGATCCGGCCGCCGAGGACACCGACGTCGGCCCGCTGATCAACGCCCGGCAGCTGAGCCTGATCCAGGACCGGCTGGAGCGGGCCCGGGCCGGGGGCGCCCGGCAGGTGCTCGGCGGCTCTCCGGGCGGCCCGGCCGGGCTGGTGCTCCCGCCGCATGTGCTGCTGGCGCGAAGCGACCTGGCGGCGGCCCGGGAGCAGTCCTGCGGCCCGGTGATCACGGTCGTCCGGGTCCGGGACGAGCAGGACGCGCTCGAGGTCGCGAACGACGCCCCGGACGGTCGGCCGGGCGCGGTGTTCACCGGTGACGCCGAGCGCGGCGTGCACTTCGCGCTCCGGGCGGGCGCCGGGATGACGTACGTGAACGACTCGCCGGCGCACGATGACGCCGGCGCCGCCTTCGGCGGCCTGGCGGCGCGCGCGGTCGAGGAGTTCACCACCGAGCACTGGATCAGCGTGCGGCACGCGCCGCGGGATGATCCGCGCTGAGGCCTAAGCCGATCCGGACCACGACCAGGCAGGCGTCGTCGCCGGTATCTGAGGTGGCGCTGGCCATGATCTGGTCAGCCCGGATGGCGGCGGTCGGCTCACCCGCCCCGGTGGGCAGGGCGGCGATGAACTCCTCGAGCACGTCCTCGATGGAGTCGCTGCGCCGCTCGATCAGCCCGTCGGTGAACAGCAAAAGGGAGTCGCCGGGCTCGAACGACTGCATCGCTTCCTCGTACTCGGCCTCCGGGTCCATGCCGAGCAGCACGCCGCCGGGCAGCGGAAGAGCCCAGGCGGTCCCGCCGTGCATCAGGACCGGCGGCAGGTGACCGGCGCGGGCCCAGCGCAGCACGCGGGTCCCGGGGTTGTACAGCCCGCACACCACGGTCCCGACCACACCCGAGGTGAGGTGGCACATCACGCCGTTGAGCATGCGGAGCAGCTCGGCCGGGCCGGCCCCGGTGATGGCCAGGCCGCGCAGCGAATTGCGGGCCGCGACCATACCGGTCACCGCGTCGATGCCGTGCCCGGCCACATCGCCCACGACCAGCAGCACGTCGTTGTCCGGAAGCAGCAGCGTGTCGTACCAGTCGCCGCCGACCAGGTGTCCCTCGCCGACCGGCCGGTAGCGTACGGCCACGTCGATTCCGGCCGCCTCGACCGGCACTTCGTCCGGCGGCATGATGGCCTGCTGCAGGCGCAGCGCGAGCAGGTGCTCCTCCGCCACCCGCTGCTCGGAGTCGGCCAGCTGGTCACGGGTGGCGGCCAGTGCGACCTGCGTGTGGTAGTGCGTCGAGATGTCCTGGAAGGCTCCGCGCAGCGCGACCACGGTCCCGCCCGCATCGGTGACTGGCTCGGCGAAGACGCGGATCTGGCGGATGCTGCGGTCCTCGGGGTGGACCACGCGGAAGGTCGCGGTGGCCGCCTCGCGTCCCTCGGGCAGCCGCTGCCTGAACCGCTTCACCACGGGCTTGTCGGCCGCTATCACGTAGCTGTGCAGGTCGGCCAGCGGGATCTCCGCGCCCGGGCGGGGCCGCAGGCCGAACAGCTCGAACGCCGAATCCGTCCAGCGCGCCACCCCGGTGACGAGGTTTTCCTCCCAGCCGCCGAGCCGGCCGAGCCGCTGGGCGTGATCGGGCAGTGCGGCCAGCGGACCTGCCGGGTCCTCGCCGTGCCAGGTGATGATCACGCCGTCGAAGAACCTGGCCACGCGCAGATCGGCCAGCGGGACCTGGTCGACCTCGGCCGCGGCCGCAGACTCGCCGAGCGGCCCGGGCACGTGCTGGGGTACGCCGTCGGCCAGGACCTGCAGGGCGCGGGCGAACAGGCCCTGGCCGGACACGCTGGCCGGGTAGGCCTCCAGCAGGGTCAGCCGGGCCAGGTCCGCGGCGGTCCGCCCGGCCGGATCACGGAAGCCCGGGCTGGCGTGCTCGATGCTGAAGTCGGCTACCCGTCCGGCGTCATCCCTGATGGCCTGGGCCACGAGCACCGAGTCGGCCAGGTCGTCGAGCAGGGTGTAGACGGCGGCCTTGGGCTGGGCGGCGGCCAGGCTGCCGTGGGTCAGGCGGGCGCTGATCGCTCGCGCGCAGCCCGCGGCCAGGGCGGACAGCCGCGGGCGGACCTCGGCGGCGAACTCGCCGACGGGGTCCGGCCAGCTGGCCTCGAGCACGCCGAGCAGCTCGCCGTAGCGCTCACGCAGCGCGAGGACGGCCCGGGCCCCGCCGGGAGCTCCAGTGACCGGCGCATGGTCGCCGGAGGGCAGGCCCGCGGGCCACCACAGGTCGGCGCTGCCGCGGGCCACGCGCTGGACCGGCCCGTCCAGCTGCGGCGGGATGTGCCGCCAGCGGCTGGCCTCGCTGCTGGACAGGCCGACCGCGCCGAGCATGCTCAGCGCGCCATCGGCTTCCAGCAGCCACAACCCGACCGTGACCGCTCCGAGCGGAGCAAGCACCTGGCCGGCCAGGGTGCTGGCCAGCTCCGCGCCGTCGGCGGCCAGCTCGGCCGCCGCCTCGGTCAGGTACAGGTCGCGGCCGGCGGCCCCGCGAGCCCCGCCCGGCGCGTCAGCACCGGCCGGCTCGCCCGCCAGGCCGGGCGCGTCTGGCCCGTCGCCGCCCGTGACGGACTCCGGTGACAGCACCGCCGCGGCCATCTCAGCGAGCGCGATCCCGGTAGCGGCGGACAGCTCGGCGAGCTGGCTGGCGGCTTCGGCCGCGGACAGGCCGAGCCGCTCCATCAGCGCGCCCCTGGCCATCGCGACGACCGCCTGGCCGGGCGCCGCCGCGCGGATCCGGTCCAGCTCGCGGCGCTGGTGATCGACGACCGCGGCCAGCCGCCGCAGGTCGTCAGTGCTATCGGCCACGATCACCCGCCTCCCCGCTGCCATGACGCCGGCCCGCGCCACCATAGCGTCATAAATCCCGTCAAAGCCGTATCTGTACAGGCCGGCGACGCCGTCGCGGGCCGGATTTCGAGGCTTAGTCCGGCGGCAAGAATTCCCGTTCGGCCCATGATAGTTAGCTCCGGTCTACCATCGGAATAGATCGCACAATGGTGCCGGACGCGTCGGGGCTACGTTGGCACAGCTGATGGGAGCGCTTGGTGACTGACACGGTCCACTCGGGCCCGAGGCTTGACGAGTCGGGCCTCGAGCAGCTGCTCGCAGGGCTGACGGCGGTAAGAGGCGGCGACTTCAGTACCCGCCTGGCCCAGACCGGCGACCCGCTCATGGACGAGATCGCCACGGTCTTCAACGGCATGGCGGACCAGCTTGACCTGTTCACTTCCGAGGTAACCCGGGTAGCCCGCGAGGTGGGCACGGAAGGGAAGCTGGGCGGTCAGGCATACGTGCCGGGCGTGTCGGGTACCTGGAAGGACCTGACCGATTCGGTCAACGCGATGGCGGGCAACCTGACCGGCCAGGTCCGCAACATCGCCCAGGTGGCGACCGCAGTCGCCAAGGGCGACCTGAGCCAGAAGATCGACGTCGACGCGCGCGGCGAGATCCTGGAGCTGAAGTCCACGCTCAACACCATGGTCGACCAGCTGTCCTCGTTCGCCGACGAGGTGACCAGGGTGGCCCGTGAGGTGGGCACCGAGGGGCTGCTCGGCGGCCAGGCCGACGTCAAAGGCGTGTCCGGTACCTGGAAGGACCTGACCGAGTCGGTCAACGTCATGGCGGCCAACCTGACCGCCCAGGTGCGCTCCATCGCCGAGGTGACCACGGCGGTGGCCAAGGGTGACCTGAGCCAGAAGATCCGGGTCGACGCCCGCGGCGAGATCCTGGAGCTGAAGGAGACCATCAATACGATGGTCGACCAGCTGTCCGCGTTCGCCGACGAGGTCACCCGGGTGGCCCGCGAGGTCGGCACCGAGGGCAAGCTCGGCGGCCAGGCCGTGGTCCGCGGCGTGTCGGGCACCTGGAAGGACCTGACCGACAACGTCAACGTGATGGCCTCCAACCTGACCGGCCAGGTCCGGTCGATCGCCCAGGTGGCGACTGCGGTGGAACGCGGTGACCTGAGCCGGAAGATCGACGTGGACGCGATGGGCGAGGTCGCCGCGCTGGCCGGGACGATCAACCGGATGGTCGGCACGCTGTCCGCGTTCGCCGACGAGGTCACCCGGGTGGCCCGCGAGGTCGGTACCGAGGGGCGGCTGGGCGGCCAGGCCGACGTCAAGGGCGTGTCGGGCACCTGGAAGGACCTGACCGACAACGTCAACTCGATGGCGCAGAACCTGACCGGTCAGGTCCGCAACATCGCCCAGGTCACCACCGCGGTCGCCAATGGCGACCTGTCCAAGAAGATCGACGTGGACGCCCGGGGTGAGATCCTCGAGCTCAAGACCACCATCAACACCATGGTCGACCAGTTGTCCTCGTTCGCGGCGGAGGTCACCCGGGTGGCCCGCGAGGTGGGCAGCGAGGGCCGGCTGGGCGGTCAGGCCGAGGTCGAGGGCGTATCGGGCACCTGGAAGCGGCTGACCGAGAACGTGAACGAGCTGGCCGGGAACCTGACCAGGCAGGTCCGCGCGATCGCCGAGGTGACCAGCGCGGTCGCCTCAGGTGACCTGACCCGCTCCATCTCCGTGGAGGCCCAGGGCGAGGTCGCGGAGCTCAAGGACAACATCAACGCGATGGTCCAGTCCCTGCGCGAGACCATCCGGGCCAACCAGCAGCAGGACTGGCTGAAGACCAACCTGGCCCGGATCGCGGGCATGATGCAGGGCCACCGGGACCTGGCCGTGGTGGCCGAGCTGATCATGGACGAGCTCGCCCCGCTGGTCGGCGCGCAGCACGGCACGTTCTTCCTGTCCGAGCACACGGGCGGCGACACCCAGCTCCGCCTGATCGCCGGCTACGGGCTGCGCGCGGACAAGGCGGCGCCGACCCAGTATCGGCTTGGCCAGTCCCTGATCGGCCAGGTCGCCCGGAGCAAGCGGTCCATCGTGGTGGCCAACCTGCCCGAGGGCTACGTGACGATCTCCTCCGGGCTCGGCGAGGCGCCGCCTGCCAACCTGGCCATCGTGCCCATCTTGTTCGAGGACCAGGTGCTGGGGGTCATCGAGTTGGCCTCCTTCACCTCGTTCAGCCAGGTGCAGACCGACTTCCTCGAGCAGCTGACGGAGACCCTGGGCGTCAACTTCAACACCATCATCGCCAACGCGCGGACCGACACGCTGCTGGGCGAATCACAGCGGCTGGCCTCCGAGCTGCAGGCCCGATCCGAGGAGCTGCAGGCTCAGCAGGTGGAACTGCAGCGGTCCAACGCCGAGCTCGAGGACAAGGCGGCACTGCTGGCCGCGCAGAACCGCGACATCGAGACCAAGAACGCCGAGATCGAGCAGGCCAGGCAGGAGATCGAGGAGCGCGCGCGGCAGCTGGCCCTGGCCTCCAAGTACAAGTCGCAGTTCCTGGCCAACATGTCGCATGAGCTGCGGACCCCGCTGAACAGCCTGCTCATCCTGGCCCGCCTGCTGGCCCAGAACCCTGGCCGCAACCTCACCGCCAAGCAGGTCGAGTACGCCAACGTGATTCACTCGGCGGGCTCGGACCTGCTGCAGCTGATCAACGACATCCTCGACCTGTCCAAGGTCGAGGCGGGGCGGATGGACATCCACGCGGAGCGGTTCCCGCTCAGCGCGCTGCTTGAGGACATCCAGGCCACCTTCCAGCCGCTCACCGTGGAGAAGGGGCTCGAGTTCGCCGTCGAGGCCGATCCCGAGGCCCCGGGCGAGCTGTTCACCGACCGCCAGCGGCTCCGCCAGGTGCTCGGCAACCTGGTGTCGAACGCGGTCAAGTTCACCGAGAGCGGCCACGTGCTGCTCCGGGTCGGCCCGGACCCCAGGGTCCCGGCTGGTCCGGACGCGGACGGCGCGCTGGCGTTCTCCGTGGCCGACACCGGCATCGGCATCGCGCCGGAGAACCTCACCACTATCTTCGGCGCCTTCCAGCAGGGCGACGGCACGCTCAGCCGCCGCTACGGCGGTACCGGGCTCGGCTTGTCCATCGCCCGCGAAGTGGGAGCCCTGCTCGGCGGCCAGATCAGCGCGGAGAGCGAACTCGGCCAGGGCAGCACGTTCACGCTCTACCTGCCGTGCGAGCTGCCGGGCGCGGTCGACGCCGAGGTGTCGGCGTCCGGCACCGCGGACGCGGTGACCATCACCCAGAATGGCGACGCTTCGGGGTTCCAGGCCGAGGCGACCGAGGCCCTGCAGATGCAGCCGACCCCGCCCGACGACGGCGTGCCTGGTGGACGGCGCCTGCTGGTGCTGGAGGGCGCGCGCGGCGGCCTGCTGACCTTGCTGGCCCACAGCGCAGTCTCGGACCTGTCCGGCATCCACGGGTCGGTGCACGTGGGCACGGCGGTCAGCCCGGAGCAGGGCATCGAGGCGCTCAGCGCCGCGCCGCACCAGTGCGTTGTGCTCGACCTCGGACTGGGGGACGCCTCCGCCTCCGCGTTCGCCTTCCTCGACCGGCTCCAGGAGGACCCGGAGCTACGGGACGTCCCCGTGCTCGCGCACACCAGGGACAAGCTGGACAGCGCCCAGGCCCGGCTGGCCCGGCTGCGGTTCGGTTCCCAGTCGCTTGAGCTGCTGCCCTCGCTGGACGAACTGCGCGAGCGCATCACGCTGCACCTGTCCGCCACCCAGCGTGAGCACATACCGGCGCTGATCAGCGAGCCGGCCGAGATCGCCAGCCGGGCCCCGTCGCCGGGCGCGGCGAGGCACGACGCGCTGCGCGGCCGGCGGGTCCTGGTCATCGACGACGACGCGCGCAACGTGTTCGCGATCACCAGCACGCTCGAGCTGCACGGGATAACCGTGACCCAGGCGCCCAACGGCCGCAAGGGCATCGAGGCCCTGCTGACGGCCGACGACACCGACCTGATCCTGATGGACGTGATGATGCCGGAGATGGACGGCTACACCACGATGAACAAGATCAGGCAGATGCCGGCCTTCGCTACGCTGCCGATCATCGCCGTGACCGCCCGGGCCATGCCCGGCGACCGGGAGAAGAGCCTCGCGGCCGGCGCCAGCGACTACGTCACCAAGCCCGTCGACACCGACGAGCTCCTGGCCTGCATGGAGCGCTGGCTCGCGCGGCGGTAGCCGGCCGCCAGTGAGATAACACAGTGAGATAACACGGTGAGATAACACGGTGAGATAACACGGTGAGATAACACGGGGGGATAACACGGCGACGGCCCGCTTGGCCGCGGCGACGGCCGCGCGGCGCTTGCGGCGACGGTCCCGCTGCCGGTCCTCCGGAGTGGTACCGCCCCAGATGCCGTACAGCTGGTCGTGCGACATCGCGAACTGCAGGCACTCCTGCCTGACCCCGCATCCCGCGCAGATCATCTTGGCCCGGGCGATCTGCCGCTGCGCCGGACCTGACGTCGAGATGGGGAAGAAGAGGTCAGGGTCGGCCGACAGGCACGCGCCCGCCGACCGCCAGTTGGTCACGGTCCCGGCTCCGGTCATTGCAGGTCCTCACGGGGTCTGGGCTGCTGTAGGGCGCGCGCGGACACGCGCTCCGCGCGGGCGGCGGGTCCGTCTGCTTCCCCGCCGCCTCCGGCCTACACCTCGATCCGGACCTTACGGCCGGCTGTGACCAGCATCACATTGACTGACGTTTATTCGCCTCGGGTCGGGCACACCCCTACACGTCCGAATCTCCCAGGTCCCCGAGGAGACGCCTTGACAAAGGGAACCCTCCAGCCCCCGGCTCAGGCCGCTGGCGCTCCTGACGCCGACCTGCACCCCGGGTCGCGCACGGAGCTGCTAGAGCTTTCCGACAACGCGCTGCTGGCCAAGGTCCGGGCGCTGCCGCGGGACAGCGAGCAGCGCGCCGCCGCCTGCGAGATCCTGGTGGACCGCTACGGCAAGCTGGTCCGCTCGTGCGTGCGCCAGTACCGCGGCAGCCCGGAACCCACCGAAGACCTGATGCAGGTCGGTTACGTCGGCCTGCTCAAGGCGATCAACAACTACAACCCCGAGGTCGGCGACAGCCTGTCCGCCTACGCCCAGCCGTGCGTCAGCGGCGAGATCAAGCGCCACTTCCGGGACAAGCGCTGGCAGATCCACGTCCGCCGGTCGGCCCAGGAACTGCTGCTCGAATTGCGCAAGGCCAACGAGGAGCTCACCCATAAGCTCGGCCGGGCGCCCTCGGAAGCCGAACTGGCCGAGCGGCTCGGGGTCAGCCAGGACGACATGCAGGAAGCCCTCCAGGCGGACCTGGTGTTCAGCACCTACTCCCTGGACGCCCCGCTGTCGGACCGGGACGACCCGGCCCTGCTGGCGGACATGCTCGGCGACGACGACCCCGGCGTCCTGCACACGATCGACATGGAATCCGTCAACGCCCACTGGGAGGAGCTGCCCGAGCGGGAGCAGCGCATCCTGGTCATGCGCTTCTACGGCAACTTGACCCAGACGGAGATCGGCGACCGGCTCGGCATCTCCCAGATGCACGTCTCCAGGCTCCTGGCCCGGGCCCTGGCCCACCTCAGAGGCAAGCTGCTCGACGCGGCCGAAGCCCCCGACACGGCAACCGCCTGACGGCTGGGCGAGAAAGCGAAGGAACCTTATGAAAACCGGTATGGGACTCGTACTGATCGGCATCGGGGCGATCCTCGCCTTCGCCGTGACGACGAATACCTCCGTCTTCAACCTGCACACCGCCGGCTACGTGATCATGGTCATCGGTATCCTCGGGCTGGCGGTCCCCCGCCGCGGCTACGGCTGGGTCGGCCGGCGCCTGTTCGTGCGGCAAGCCCGCTGGCGGCCGGGGAACCGGGTAGAAGAGGTCACTTACCCGACCACCGTCCGCAATCCGGCGAACACCCGCGTGCAGGCCGGCCTGCCGGCCCCGGGCGCCCTCGGCAGCCCTGAGGATGCGCACCACCTAGGCGCGGCCCGTGACCTGCCCACCGAGCCGGACGAGTCCATGGGTCCCCGTCCCGGCCAGACCGAGGTGGTGGAGGACGTCTACGAAGACTGAACTGGGCGCCTGACAGGCGAACAGACCCGTACGGCCTGACCAGGGACTTACTTAGGAGAAGTCATGACCATCACACTTTCCGTCATCGTCGTCTGGCTCCTCATCGGCTTGGTGGTCGGCGCGCTGGCCCGGCTGGTCGTGCCAGGCCGCCAGCACATCGGGCTGATCCTGACGATCCTCATCGGCATCGTGGCCGCGGTGGTCGCCGGGATCATCACCACCGCCATCATCGGCGCCGGGCACACCGTGATCACCTTCATCGTCGCGGTGCTGGCGGCGGCCCTGCTGGTCAGCGCGTTCACCACGCGCGGCTACGGCCGCTACCGCAGCCGCAGCCGCCGCCGGCCGGCCTGGCGCCGCTGGTAGCCGCAGCCGCAGATCCGCCGGGGCCCGCGAGGCCCCGGCGGATCTTTTCTGCTTTGCGGCACTTGCACCCCAAGTACTATTGAGGCGGCGCAGGGTGGCCTTGTGCTCGCGCCCGGCCCGCCGCTTCGGCCCAGGGTGGCGCGTTTCACCATGGATGACGGTCGGGAGAGATGTCGCAAGACACCTGGACGAACGGCTCTGACGCCGATATGGCCGACCTGGCAGGCCGGCGCGAGGCGCTCCGCCAGGCCGCCGCGCTGCCCGGCTCTGATCCGCGGGCTCTGCTGGACGCCGCGTTCGCCGAACTCGACGCGGCCGCCGAGGTGCTGGGCAAACTGGCCGAGGCCGCTGCGGGCGAACCGGCCGCGGCCGCCAGGCCCGATGCGCTCACGGCGGAGCGTGCCCTGCTGCGGGCCGTGTTCCAGCACGCGCCCGTGCCCTTGTTCGTGCTCGAGCAGGATGGCACGGTGCGGCGGGCCAACGGCCAGGCCGGAGACCTGATCGGCGCGCCGTCCGGGTACGCGACCGGCAAGGCGCTGACGGCGTTCGTTGAACTGCCCTACCGCGCCGCGGTCAAGAGCCAGTTCGCCGCGGCGGTCAGGACCGGGACGGCCCGGCAGGTGGAGTGCCGGCTGCTCGGCGCGGACGGACCGGTCGAGGTGAGGTTGCTGGCGGGCGCCCTCACCTTGCAGGACGGCACGCGACTGCTGACGGTCACCGCTGACCGCCAGGCGGGCCCCCCGGCCCGGCCCGCCGCCCAGACGGCCGCCGCCGGGCGAAGTGACCCCAGCCCGGCGTTGGACACCATCCGGGCCATGACGCGCCGGATGGACATGATCACAGCGGTCACCCGGCTGCTGCTGGACAACAGCACATTCAGCGAGGCGGTCACGCTGCAGCGGTGCGCCAGGCAGCTGGCGGGAGACATCGCCAGCTGGGTGATCGTGGACGTCGAGCGGGAAGGCGTGCTGCGGCGCCAGTTCGTGATCGGCCCTCACGACGAGGCGTCCCAGGCGCTGGCCAGGAAGGCGCGTACCGTCGACCCGCAGCCCGGGTCGGTGCCCGAGCAGGTGCACGCCGCCGGGACGTCCGTCCTGCTGGCTCACACCGAGGACACCGGGATGCTCGGCACCGTCGGCGACGGCGCGCCGCTGCTGATGCTGCTCGGCGCGACCTCGCTGCTCAGCGTGCCGATCACGGACGGCAGCGCCAGCTGCGGCGCGCTGACCCTGGCCCGTACCGCAGGCGAGGGACGCTTCGAGCTGGCCGACCTGCGCCTGGCCGAGGAGCTCGGCCAGCACCTGGGCGTGGCCATCCGGGTGGACCGCATGTTCCGGCACCGCTCGGAGGTGGCCGAGGCGCTGCAGGGCAGCCTGCTGCCCGCCACGCTGCCGGAGGTTCCCGGGCTCGACCTGTACGCGGCCTACGTGGGAGCCAGCGAGGGACTCGAGGTCAGCGGCGACTTCTATGACGTGTTCCCGGTGGCCGGCGGCTGGGCCATCACGCTGGGCGACGTGTGCGGAAAGGGGCAGGAGGCCGCCGCGATGACCGCGGCGGCCCGGCATTCGATCCGGGTCCTCGCGCACTGGAATCCGGACCCGGCGGACGTGCTGGCCAAGGTGAACGAGATCATGCTGGCCGGCGACTACGAGGACCGCTTCGTGACAGCCAAGCTGGCCTACCTGCGCTGGGCAGGCACCCGGCTGCACGTCGTGCTGGCCAGCGCCGGCCACCTGGGCCCGGCCCTGGTGCGGCCGGACGGCCGGGTCGACGTGCTGGCCGGCGGCGGCCTGCCCCTCGGCCTGTTTCCCGAGGCGGAGCCGCACGTGGACGAGCTCGAGCTCGGCCAGGACGACCTGCTGTTCTTCTACACCGACGGAGTCACCGACGCGCGCAGCCGCGACATGCGCTACTTCGAGGACAGCCTGGCCGACGAGCTGGCCGGCCTGGCGGGCCGCACCGCGGCCGAGACGGCCCGGATGATCCAGGGCGTGGTGACCAGCTTCTCCGACGACGAGCTGCGGGACGACTTGACCATCCTGGTGGCCAAGGTCAAAGCGCCGCCGGACGTGGCCGGCTAAAGGCTACCGGCGGGCGCCCTTCTTGGTCCGCGAGGAGGCCACGACCTCGCTGGCGACCTCGGTGACCTTGACATGGCGGCGCTGTGATTCGGTGCGCAGCCGCCCCAGCGCCTCCTCGGCGTTACAGCCGAAGGCGTGCATCAGGATGCCCTTGGCCTGGTCCACGACCGAGCGGGCCACCACGGCGTCCTTGAGCTGGCTGGCGGTCCGCTGCGCCTGATGGTAAGCCGTCGCGTTGGTCAGCACCGCGCCGCCGAAGGCGGCCAGGGTATCGGCCATCGGATCGGATCCCGTATCGAGCGTCCGGGGCCGGACCCCGAACAGGGACAGGACCAGGGCCCCGCCGGGCAGCTCGCGCACCAGGTGCAGCGAGCAGCGGACGCCGCGGCGCAGCGCCGCCTCCGCGTATTCGGGCCAGCGGTCTTCGTCCAGCGTGTCCGGGCAGCTGACCGCGGCCCTCGCCTCGGCGGCGGCCAGGATGGGGCCGCTCCCGGCCCGAAGCTGCAGCGCGGCCAGCTCGGCCAGGTCCGGGTGGGTGGCCGCGACGCTGATCACCTCGCCGTCTTGCCACACTGCGGCGTGGGCTCCGGAGCAGGCGGGCACCTGCCATGCGGCCAGCGCGGCCAGCTTGTTGAGCGACCTGGCCTCTCCGCCGCTGGTGAGGCTCAGCAGCTCAGCGGCCTCATGCCCCAGATGCTCGATCGGCAACCGACCCTCCGTCCCTGAGGTCATTTCTAGCACATTCCCGAGGTATCCCCGGGCGCGGGGCTGGCCCCGGCTGACGGAGGAAGGGCCAGGTCACCATTGGTGCGGATGACGTATCGCGAGGCCGGCGCGGCCGCCCGCGGGCAGGAGGCCCCGGCCGGGCCTGAGCCCGTGCCGGAGACCGTGCCGGAGCCTGATGCGGGCTGGCCGGCCGTCTGGCACTGCGACCGGCTCACTAGCGCCGTGCCGCCGCCGATCGAGTAACCGACGTCGCAGGTCCTGGTGCCGTGCGCGCCGCCGCTGAGCAGCGCGCCGATGATGACCAGACCAAAGATGACCGGGAAGACCAGCACCGCGTACAGGGCGCCCGGCGGCCGGCGCCAGCGCCGCCCGGCAGCCAGGCGTTCGGTGCTGACCGGCTCGCCGGCGTTGAGCCGAGCGAAGATGCCGAACATCGACGCCAGGTAGGGCTCGCCTGCCCGCAGCCTGTTCTCCATGCTGTCCAGCACGCGTTGCTGGCTGGCGGGCAGACTCATCACGGCCTCCGGTTCCCGGCCACCGCTCCGCGCGCGGCGGGTGCGCTGGCACCCCGGCGGCCGGAGCCGGGATGCCAGCGCCGCTTGCGGCGTAGGCTCGGGCCAGATTCACGGACAGGCTCCTTGCGGCTGCCGAAAGCGGATATGGAACCGTCGCCTACCCGCCGCCGCGGAGGGCAAACCGGCTCGCGGCGCGCCGGTCAGTCGCGGACGGCCGCGGTGACCTCGCCGGCCGCGCGCGGGCTCAGCGACACCCGGACCAACGCGGCGGCCAGCCGGGCCGGCTCGCCGCAGTCCGACAGCAGCCCGGCCAGGGCCTGGTGACTGCCGGGCAGGCCGACCCGCCGCGCGCCGCTGACCATGACGGCATCCACGTAGGGCGCCACCGAAGGCCAGACCTGCTGCACCTCGCGCAGGAAGATGCTCGCGCCGACCGGTCCGATCCCCGGGAACTCGGTCAGCAGGGCCGAGATGCGGCGGGCGTCGCCTTCGCCTTCGGCGCGCAGCCGCCGCAGGTCGCCGCGCCAGCGGTCGGAGAGCAGCGCCGCCCCGTCACCGAGCATGATGGCGGCCCGCTCGTCGCCGCGCCGGTAGTGCCCGCGGCCGAGCACGTCGACCCGGTCCTGCCAGCTGGCCTCGCTCATGGCCCGGGGGCTGCGGTAGCCGGCCGCGTACAGCTCGCGCGCCGCCGCCACCGCGACATCGGCCGCTATGCGCGCGCTCAGCAGGGTGGCCAGCACGAGCAGCTGGTACAGCGGGCCCGGGCGGTCAGCGAGCCCGATGCCGGCTTCCTCGGCGTAGCGGTGCCCGTACCGGTCAAGCAGCTCCTTGACGATCAGCTGGTCTCTTTCCCCCATGGCCGGGCCGCCGGTGCTACAGGTTCGGCGGGGCCGCGGACGCGCCGGACAGCGCGGACCGCGCGTCCCGCTGCAGGGCCAGGTCGCCGATGGAGACCATGCCGACCGGGACGCCGTCCTGCACGACGGGAATGCGGCGCACCGCCCGGTCGCGGACCAGGGCGGCGGCCCGTTCCACGTCGTCGTCGGGGCCGAGCAGGACCAGCTCAGCGCTGCAGATGTCGCCGATCCGGGTGGTCTGCGGATCGCCTCCGTCGGCCAGCACCCGGATGGTGATGTCCCGGTCGGTGACGAGCCCGCTGAGCTCGCCGTCGGCCAGCACGAGCACGTTGCCGATCCCGTGCCGCTTCATGGCCTTGGCTGCTGCCGCCACCGATTCGGTGGCGGCCATGCAGATCGGGGCGGGCGACATGATGTCTCGCACCTTCGTTGCCACGCTTCACCTCCAGCGATGATGCCAGCGGCTACCCGTGACCGGCGCGGGCAAACGGCAGGCGGCGCCGGTGACGTTCAGCTGGCCAGTTCGTCGAGCCGCCGCGAGGCCCGGGCCAGGCCGCGGGCACGGCGGGCGAAGCCCGCCCACGGGTCGGCGAC
Source organism: uncultured Actinomycetes bacterium (assembly GCA_963767565.1). GTDB lineage: Bacteria > Actinomycetota > Actinomycetes > Streptosporangiales > Streptosporangiaceae > Palsa-504. Next base: position 1,277,206 of record CAVYEG010000006.1, read on the forward strand.
GTCCGCCCGCCGGGCACGGACGGTGGCCAGCGTGAACTGGGCCGGATCCAGCCCGGGCTGCTCCACCTCGGGCCAGCTCAGCGGCGTGGCCACCGGCGCGCCGGGACGGGCCCGGACCCCGTAGGAGGCCACCACCAGCTGCGCGTAGCCGTTGCGCATGACGTCGGCGTAGATCCGGTGGCCGCGCTGCTCCTTGCGCTGCTCGGTGGTGATCACGTCCGGATGCCTGCGGGCCAGCACGGCGGCGGCGCGATGGGTGAAGTCCAGCACCGCGTCGAAGCCGGCCCGCTGGTCGAGCGGGACGTGCACGTGCAGGCCGCGGCCTCCGGTCGTGCGCACGTAGCTGATCAGGCCGAGCTCACCCTCGAGCAGGTCGCGGGCCCACAGCGCGGCCTGCCTGACCTGCTCGAAGTGCTTGACGTCCGGCGGGTCGAAGTCGAAGACCAGCTGGTCGGGCGCGTCGAGCTGCCCGGTCCGGCTGGTGAACGCGTGCACCTCGATGCAGGCCTGGTTGGCCAGGTAGACGAGGGTGGCGGGCTTGTCGCAGACCGCGTGCTCGACCACGCCGCCGCTCTGTCTGGGCACCTCCAGCCGCCGGATCCATTCGGGAAAGTAGGCGGGCACGTTCTTCTGCACGATCCGCTGGCCGTCCAGCCCGTCGGGGTAGCGCATCATGGTGATCGGCCGGTCCCGCAGCGGCGGCAGCATGCGGTCCGCGACATCCGCGTAGTACCTGGCCAGATCCCGCTTGGTGATCCCGTCCGCGGGGAACAGGACCTTCTCCGGATGAGACAGCGGCACCGCGATGCCGCCCGCCGTGATGCTTTCGGCCATACCAGAGCTTTTCACGCCAGGAACGAAGCCGTCAGCTACCGGGCCGGGCCTGGCTGAGCGCGGCGAGTGCGGACGCCGGATCATCGGCCAAAGCTAGGTCGCCGAGCGACACCATCCCCGCGACCTGCCCGTTGTCGATCACCGGCAGTCTCCGGACGGCGTGCTCGCGCATCAGCCTGACGGCCACTCCGGCGTCGTCGTCCGCGTTGACGCCGATCAGGTTCCCGGTACTCAGCGGGCCCACCGGCTCCTCCGGCCCCTTAGACTCCGCCACCGCGCGCACGACCAAGTCGCGGTCGGTGACCAGCCCGTGCAGGGACTGGTCGCTGACCACGAGGACAGCACCAACTCCCCAGTCGCGCATGGTCCGCGCGGCCTCGCCGATCGACTGGTGGTAGTCGACTCCGATGGGACCCGGTGTCATGACGTCGCGCACTGTGGCGCTCACGACGTTCCTCCTCCGCCTCGTGGGTTCAGTTACCTCTACTGTCCGCGCTACCGGATAGCACGGTCCCTAAACCAATGTGACAGAAGAGAAGAGTCAGATACGGCCGAGAAGACGGTCGAGGGCCCGGCCCACCTCGTCGGCCAGGGCGGCGTCGGCGGTGGCCGAGGCGCCGCGCCCGGCCTGCGGGCCGCCGGCCGGCACCAGGCCGGGATTCAGCAGCGTCTCCGGCTCGCTGACCAGGCCGCAGTCGAGGCATTCGAGCTGGCCCAGCCGGCGGATCAGGTGCGCGCTGCGGCACCGGCCGCAGTGCTCGAGCTCCGCGGTCCAGTCGCCAGACTCCTGGCACGCGGGGCAGATGAGGACCAGCTGGTCGCTGACCACCCCGCGGCGCCAGGGACTCTTGCCCCGCTCCGGGTCGCTCTGCCGGACGCCGCAGCGATAACACGGCAATTCCCCCAGGCCTCCCTACGACGACGCTAGCCGAGGGCGGCGAGCGCCTTGGAATACTCGGCCAGGTCACGCGCCTGCGGGATCGGGTTGACGACCTTCCACCGCACGACGCCTTCGGAGTCGATGATGAACGTGCCCCGGGTCGCGATGCCGCGCTCGGGGTCGAAGACACCGTACAGCTTCGCCACGTCACCGTGCGGCCAGAAATCCGACAGCAGCTCGAAGGTGAAGTGCTCGGCGTCTGACCAGGCCCGGTGGGTGAACGTGGAGTCCACCGAGACCGTGAGCAGCTCGACGTCGTCCCTGGTGACCTCGGGGAAGTCGTCGCGGATGGCGCACAGCTCGCTGGTGCATACGCCGCTGAACGCCAGCGGGTAGAAGATCAGCACGACGTTCTTGGCCCCGCGGAAGCTGGACAGCCGCACCGGGGTGCCGTGCTGGTCCTTCAGCTCGAAATCAGGCGCCTGATCGCCAACTTCTACCGCCATGCCTGGTCCTTTCACTGGATCGGGGAATCGCCGGGAATGCCCGCTGTCCCCAAGTCTGCCACCTGAGGGCAGCCGGGGAACCACGGCCCGTTCGGCATAAACAACGGGGTGAACAGGCCGGTCAGCGGCGCGCCTTCGGCGCGACGAGGCGCGTGCCCGACCAGTCGCGGGCGGCACTGACGCTGGAGGTCTGGGATAGCCCGGCGGTCGGCGCTGCCTCGCCGATGTCGCTCGGCTCCACATGGCCTGACCTGGCCGCCTTCGGCGTGAGCAGCCAGATGTACCCCCCGTCGGCCAGCGGCGTGAGGGCGTCGACCAGCGCGTCCACCAGGTCACCGTCCCCGTCCCGCCACCACAACAGGACCACGTCGACCACGTCGTCGTAGTCCTCATCGACCAGCTCTACGTTGTCCACCTTGGTGATCGCGCCGCGCAGCTGCTCGTCGCAATCATCGTCGTAGCCGATCTCCTGCACCACCTGGCCCGGCTTGATACCGAGCCGCTCGGCCTGGCCGCGTTCATCCTGCGCCTGGCCCGCGGTCGCGCTCACTGACGTCCTCCCTGGATCCCTCCCCGCGTCGCCGCACGCCGCCGGCCAAGGGCCTGGAGCCCGCGACCGGTCTGTGACGGCGTGACGCGTCAGCACTTCTTGTTGGGACAGTTCACACTGGCCTGGCCCTGCGCGCAAGTGGCAATCGCCCCGGTCAGGAAAACCGCCGCCATAAATTGACCTGCCCGATCCATGGCCCGGTCACGCAGCGCGGTTCTCATCACGTACAGTAACGAGAGAATCTGCTCTCGGCGGAACTCCCCCCGAGCCGGGCATTCCCCGGCCGGTGCGGCGCGAGCTCCCCCGGACCACGGTTACCGTCGAGTAGAGATGCGCTCGGGGCCGGTTCGTACGACGATTGGTCTGGACAACACATCACGAAGTTCTGCTACCGCGGCCGTACAGCCGCCCGATCTACGCGGAAGGCGAGGCTACCCCGTGGCTTCCGGACGCCAGCGTTTCCCCATCATCAGCGACGGGCTGCCCACCCAGCTGCCCGATATCGATCCGGACGAGACGCGCGAGTGGATCGAGTCATTCGATACCGTCGTGCGGACCAGGGGCCGGGCCCGGGCCCGGTACGTGATGCTGCGCCTGCTGGAGCGGGCGCGCGAGCAGCAGGTCGGCGTGCCCGGCCTGCGCAGCACCGACTTCATCAACACGATCCCGCCCGAGCTCGAGCCCTGGTTCCCGGGCGACGAGCACGCCGAGCGCCGGATCCGCGCGTACATCAGGTGGAACGCCGCCGTGATGGTATCCCGGGCCAACCGGCCCGGCATGGGCGTGGGCGGGCACATCGCCACCTACGCCAGCGCTGCTTCGCTGTATGAGGTGGGCTTCAACCACTTCTTCCGCGGCAAGGACCACGGCGAGTCCGGCGACCAGGTCTTCTTCCAGGGGCACGCGGCGCCGGGCATCTACGCCCGCGCCTACCTCGAGGGCCGGCTGACCGAGGACCAGCTCAACGGGTTCCGGCAGGAGCTGTCCCACCCGGGCGGCGGGCTGCCCTCCTACCCGCACCCGCGGCTGATGCCGGAGTTCTGGGAGTTCCCCACGGTGTCGATGGGGCTGGGCGCGATCGACTCCATCTACCAGGCCCGGTTCAACCGGTACCTGCTGGCCCGGGAGATCCACGACACCTCGCGCTCGCACGTGTGGACGTTCCTGGGCGACGGCGAGATGGACGAGCCCGAGGCGCTGGGCGCCATCGGCCTGGCCGCGCGCGAGGAACTGGACAACCTCACCTTCGTCATCAACTGCAACCTGCAGCGGCTGGACGGCCCGGTCCGCGGCAACGGCAAGGTCATCCAGGAGCTTGAGGCGTTCTTCCGCGGCGCGGGCTGGAACGTGATCAAGGTCATCTGGGGCCGGGACTGGGACCCGCTGCTGGCCCAGGACACCGACGGCGTGCTGGTCAACAAGATGAACACCACCCCGGACGGCCAGTTCCAGACCTACAGCGTCGAGTCGGGCGCCTACATCAGGGAGAACTTCTTCGGGTCCGACCCGCGGCTGCGGGCCATGGTGGCGCACCTGTCCGACGACGAGCTGCGCGGCCTGTCCCGCGGCGGGCACGACTACCGCAAGGTGTACGCGGCGTTCAAGGCCGCGCGCGAGCACGCCGGCCAGCCCACCGTCATCCTGGCCCACACGATCAAGGGCTGGACGCTGGGCAAGGACTTCGAGGCGCGCAACGCCACGCACCAGATGAAGAAGCTCACCGTGGCCGAGCTGAAGGAGTTCAGGGACCGGCTGTACCTGCCGATCCCCGATTCGGCCCTGGAGGCCGAGCTGCCGCCGTACTACCACCCGGGCGAGGACTCCGACGAGATCCAGTACATGCGCGAGCGGCGGGCGGCCCTGGGCGGCGTGCTCCCCCGCCGGGTAGTACGGGCCAAGCCGCTGACCCTGCCCGGCGACTCGATCTACGACGAGCTGCGCAAGGGCTCGGGCAAGCAGGCGGTAGCCACCACGATGGCGTTCGTCCGGCTGCTCAAGGAGCTGATGAAGGACCCGGCCATCGGCGAGCGGTTCGTGCCGATCATCCCGGACGAGGCCCGGACGTTCGGCATGGACTCGCTGTTCCCGACGGCCAAGATCTACTCCCCGCACGGCCAGACCTACGAGGCGGTGGACCGCAACCTGCTGCTGTCCTACAAGGAGTCCGAGCAGGGCCAGATCCTGCACGAGGGCATCAGCGAGTCCGGCGCGATGGGGTCGGTGATCGCGGCCGGCACCTCCTACGCCACCCACGGCACGCACATGATCCCGGTGTACGTGTTCTACTCGATGTTCGGCTGGCAGCGGACCGGCGACCTGATGTGGGCGTTCGGCGACCAGCTCGGCCGCGGGTTCCTGCTGGGGGCGACCGCTGGCCGGACGACTTTGGCGGGCGAGGGGCTGCAGCATAACGACGGGCACTCGCTGCTGCTGTCCTCGGTCAGCGAGGCGTGCGTGTCCTACGACTGCGCCTGGGCCTACGAGCTGGCCTACGTGATGCGGGACGCGCTGCGCCGGATGTACGAGGCCACGCCGGAGTTCGGAGACGGCGAGAACATCTTCTACTACCTGACCGTGTACAACGAGCCGTACCCGCAGCCGGCCGAACCGGCCGACTTCCCCGGCGGCACCGCGGGCCTGGAGGAAGGCATCCTGCACGGCTTGTACCTGTACTCCCGGGCGCTGGGCTCGGAGGCGGCGGGCTCGGCGGGGGCCGCTCCGGCCTCGGCCGTGCGGGACTGGCTGGCCGGACGGGCGGGAGGCGATTCGGCCGAACGGTCCGTGGTACCCGTGCCCCGGGCCCAGATCCTGGCTTCCGGGGTGGCGCTGCGGCAGGCCCTGACCGCGCAGGAGATGCTGGCCACGGACTGGGGCGTGTCTGCCGACGTGTGGTCGGCCACGTCCTGGACCGAGCTGCGCCGGGAGGCGCTGGGCTGCGAGTCGTGGAACATGCTGCACCCGGACGAGCCGCCGCACGTGCCGTACCTCACCTCGGTGCTCGGCGGCGCGCCCGGTCCCGTGGTGGCGGTTTCGGACTGGATCAAGGCCGTGCCCGACCAGATCGCCCGCTGGGTGCCGGGGTCGTATACCTCGCTGGGCACCGACGGGTTCGGCTTCTCCGACACCCGCCCGGCCGCGAGGCGCTTCTTCGGAGTCGACGCCGAGTCGATCACCGTCGCGGTGCTGTGGGAACTGGCTCGCAGCGGCGCGGTCGACGCCAGGTTCCCGGCCCAGGCCATCGAGCGGTACCGCCTGGACCTGCCGGTCAGCGAGGCGCTCGGGTAGGCGTTGTTTTCATGATCACGAAGGGCTCCCTTGGCTAAGGCGCACCGGCCGCAGGTGAACGCGGAGACGGTGCGGCGGGTCGAGCGGGCCACGGGGACGCTCGGCACCGCGGCGATCACCGCCATGGACAAGCGGCTGCCCTGGTACCGCAACATGTCGGCGGAGAACAGGTCCTGGCTCGGCCTGGTGGCTCAGGCCGGGATCGCCGCGTTCCTGGACTGGCTCAGGCACCCGGAACGGAACCGGCCGGCGGTGACCGAGGTGTTCGGCACCGCGCCGCGCGAGCTGGCCCGGGCGGTCAGCCTGCAGCACGCGGTGGAGATGGTGCGGGTCATCATCGACGCGGTGGAAGAGCAGGTGGAAGAGCTGGCCGCCCCTGGCAACGAGGCTGAGCTGCGGGAAGCGGTGCTGACCTACGCCCGGGAGCTCGCCTTCAGCGCGGCGCAGGTCTACGCACGGACCGCGGAGGCCCGCGGCGCATGGGATGCCCGGCTGGAAGCGCTGGTGGTGGACTCCCTGGTGCACGACGAGACCGAGGACTCGCTGCATTCCTGGGCCTCCGCCCTGAACTGGTCATCCTCGCCGGTCACGGTGGTGGTCGGCATCCTGGGCGACGACGAAGGCGACGGGCCCAAGGCCCAGCCGGCCAGCGCGGCCGAACCGCTGATCGACGAACTGCGGACCCAGGCCCGGCGGGCCCGGCTTGACCTGCTGGCAGGCGTGCAGGGCAACCGGCTCATCCTGGTCATCGGCGGCAGCGACGACCCGATCGCGGCGGCCGAGCGGTTCGCCGGGCGGTTCGGGCCCGGGCCGGTGATCGCGGGCCCGCTGGTCCGCGACCTGCGCACCGCCTCGGTCTCGGCCCGCGCGGCGCTGTCCGCGCTGCGCGCCGCTCCCGCCTGGCCGGACGCGCCCCGGCCGGCCGGCGCGGACGACCTGCTGCCCGAGCGGGCGCTGGACGGCGATTCCGACGCCCGGGCCGTGCTGATCAACGACGTCTACCAGCCGTTGCTCAGCGGCGGGCATGGGTTGCTCGACACGCTCACGACCTACCTGGAGCAGGGCTCGTCCCTGGAGGCCACGGCCCGGCTGCTGTTCGTGCACCCCAACACCGTCCGGTACCGGCTGCGGCGGGTGGCCGAGCTCACCGACTACACCCCGTCGGCCGGGCGGGACGGCTTCACCCTGTGGGTCGCGATCGCCCTGGGCCGGCTGGCCAGCAAGCGCGGCTGAGGCGGACTCGGGCGAGCTACCGTGACGCGGGGGGTAACGGCCCGGTGACAGCGGCGTGAACAGGTTTTGTAGGAATGCCACAATAATCTGGCGTCTACTTTCGTACTCTCCGGTATTCATCTGGCGGAGTTCTACAGGGCACCCTGATTAGATGCTCATAATCACCGCTCCCGGGCAGGGCGCGCAGACGCCCGGGTTCCTCGCGCCCTGGCTCGAGGTGCCCGGCGTCGCCGAGCGTCTCGAGGCCGCCTCCGAGCTGGCCGGACGCGACCTGATCAGGCTGGGCACCACCGGAACCGCCGACGAGATCAGGGACACCGCGGTGGCGCAGCCGCTGCTGGTCGCGGCCGCGCTGGCCGCGGCAGGTGCGCTGGCCGGGGAGGTGGGCGGGAAGCCGGGTGACCTGCGGACCGACGCGGCCGCCGGGCACAGCGTCGGGGAACTGAGCGCCGGGGTGCTGGCCGGGGTGCTGAGCGCCGATGACGCCATCCGGCTGATCGCGGTGCGCGGCCAGGCCATGGCGTCGGCGTCGGCGGCCGAGCCGACCGGGATGACGGCCGTCCTGGGCGGGGATGAGGAGGCGGTGCTCGCGGCCATCGCCCGGCACGGCCTGACGCCCGCCAACGTCAACGGGGCGGGGCAGATCGTGGCGGCCGGGGCGCTGGCCGATCTGGAGGCCTTCGCGGCGGACCCGCCCGCCGGGGCCCGGCTGCGGCCGCTGCAGGTGGCCGGGGCGTTCCACACCAGGTACATGAGCCCGGCCGTGGCCGCGCTGCGGGCGGCCGCGGCGGGCGTATCCGTGGCCGACCCGGCCAAGACCCTGCTGTCCGACGCCGACGGGGCCGCGGTGACCACCGGCCAGGAGTGGCTGGAGCGCATCGTGGCCCAGGTCGCCGCGCCGGTGCGCTGGGACCTGTGCATGCGGACCATGGCGGACCTGGGCGTGACCGCGCTCATCGAGCTGCCCCCCGCGGGCACGCTGACCGGCCTGGCCCGGCGGGGACTGCCCGGCGTGGCCCAGCTGGCCCTCAAGACCCCCGACCAGCTCGACGCCGCACGCGACCTGATCGAGGAGCACCTGGCCGAACCGGAGGCGCACGGGCACGGCCACCTGCCCGAGTGGCGGCTGGTCGTCGCGCCGACCTCGGGCACGTTCCGGTCCGGGGAGAACGGCGGCCTGGGGGCCGTGGTAGCCCGCGGCGGTGAGCACCAGGTCGCGGCGCCGTGGCCGCCGCAGATCATCGAGTGGCTCGTGGAGGACGGGGATCCGGTCAGCGAGGGTCAGCCTCTGGTCCGCATCCAGCTCCCGGGGGGCCCGGGGGGATGGGTCCCCCCGGACAGGAAGGCAGGCGCATGACATTTTCTGGGCCGTTCGGGCCCGCCGCGGGCGCGCGGATCATCTCGCTGGGCGATTACCAGCCGGGCAACGTGGTCACCAACGACGACCTCGCCGCCCAGGTGGACACCAGCGATGAGTGGATCCGCAGCCGGGTCGGCATCATCAGCCGCCGGTACGCCGGGCCGGACGAGACGGTGGCCGACATGGCGGTCGTGGCCGGCGGCAAGGCGCTGGCCGGCAGCGGCCTGTCCCCCGGCGACATCGACCTGGTCATCGTGGCCACCTGCAGCACCGAGACGCCGATCCCCAACTCCTCCGCGATGGTCGCGCACCGGCTCGGCATCGTGGCTCCCGGCGCCTACGACCTGAACGCCGCCTGCGCCGGCTTCTGCTACGCGCTGGCCAACGCCGCCGACTCCATCCGGGCGGGCAGCGCCCGGTACGTGCTGGTCATCGGGGCGGAGAAGATGACGGCTTGGATCGACCCGACTGACCGCTCCACCTGCATCATCTTCGCGGACGGGGCCGGCGCCGCGGTGGTCGGGCCGGTCACGGACGGCGAGCCGTCCGGCATCGGCCCCGTGGTCTGGGGCAGCGCGGGCGACATGGCGGCCAAGATCGCGATCCCGAACCGTAACTCGTACATGTACCAGGAGGGGCAGGCGGTGTTCCGCTGGGCCACCACCACCATGCACCCGATCGCGGCGCAGGCCTGCGAGCGGGCCGGGATAGCGGTGAGCGACCTGTCGGCCTTCGTGCCGCACCAGGCGAACCTGCGGATCATCGAGGCCATCGCGCGGCGGCTGGGCGTGCCGCGGGAGCGCCTGGCGGACGACATCGTGCACTCAGGCAACACGTCCTCGGCGTCGGTCCCGCTCGCGCTGTCGCGGATGGTCCAGCGTGGCGACCTCAAGGCGGGCTCGCCGGCCTTGCTGCTCGGGTTCGGCGCGGGGATGTGCTACGCGGCGCAGGTCGTCACGGTACCCTGACCGGGCCCCGCCACGGGCCGCCGCTCGCTAGGGTGCGGCTCACGGCATACACCAGTTCACGACAAGGAGAAATGACCATGACAGAGCAGGAGATCCTCACCGGGCTGGGCGAGATCGTCGAGGAGATCGCGGGCGTGCCGGCGGACGAGGTGACCCCGGCCAAGAGCTTCGTCGACGACCTCGACATCGACTCGCTGTCCATGGTGGAGATCGCGGTCGCGGCGCAGGACAAGTTCGGCGTCGAGATCCCCGACGACCAGCTGAAGGACCTCACCACCGTGCAGGACGTGGTGAACTTCGTGATGAAGAACGCGGGGAGCACAGCGTGACCGAAGACCGCGAGACCGTCGTCGTCACCGGGCTCGGCGCGACTACCCCGCTCGGCGGGGATGTCGCGTCGACCTGGGCGGCGATGCTGGCCGGGCGCAGCGGCGTGCGGCGCCTGACCGAGCCGTGGGCGGAGACGCTGCCGGTGCGGATCGCCGCCACGGCAGCGGTCGACCCGGCCGAGGTGGTGGGCCGCGTGCAGGCCCGCCGGATGGACCGCTGCGAGCAGTTCGCGCTGGTCGCGGCCCGTGAGGCCTGGGCCGACGCGGGTACCCCCGAGGTCGACCCGGAACGGCTCGGGGTGACGGTCACCAGCGGGATCGGCGGGATCGGATCGACGCTGGCCGCTTACGACATACTGAACTCCAAGGGCTGGCAGCGCATCTCGCCGTACACGGTGCCGATGCTGATGCCGAACGGGTCGGCCGGCTGGATCAGCATGGAGATCGGGGCCCGGGCCGGCGCGCACTCGCTGGTCAGCGCCTGCGCGTCCGGGGCGGAGGCGATCGGGTACGGCATCGACATGATCCGGGCCGGGCGGGCCGACGTGGTGCTGGCCGGCGGTACCGAGGCGGCGATCCTGCCGCTGAACATCGGCGCGTTCGCGGTCATGCGAGCCATGTCCACCCGCAACGACGAGCCGGAACTGGCCTCGCGGCCGTTCGACAAGGCGCGGGACGGCTTCGTGCTCGGCGAGGGCGCCGGAATGCTGGTGCTCGAGACGCTGTCGCACGCCCGGGCCCGGGGGGCCACGATCTACGCGGTCGCGGCCGGAGCCGGGTACTCCTCGGACGCCTACCACATCGCGCACCCGGCGCCCGACGGAGCCGGCGTGGTGGCCGCGATCAGCCGGGCTATGGCCGACGCGCGGATCGACCCTGAGCAGGTGGTGCACGTGAACGCGCACGCCACGTCGACGCCGGAAGGCGACGCGCTCGAGGCACAGGCCGTATTCAAGGCGCTGGGCCAGGCGGCCGAGGGCGTGGTGGTCACGTCGACCAAGTCGATGACCGGGCACCTGCTCGGCGGCGCGGGCGCCATCGAGTCGGTGGCCGCCATCCTGGCGCTGCGCGAGCACATGGCCCCGCCCACCATCAACCTGCACGACCTCGACGACGACGTGCCCCTGGACGTGGCCACCGAACCGCGGCCGCTGAGCAAGCGCGGCTCGGAGCCGATGGCCGTGCTGAACAACGCCTTCGGGTTCGGCGGTCACAACGTGTCGCTCGTGTTCACCGCCGCCTGACCGGCGGCTCCGCCTGTTCTTCGTCGCTCGCCTGGTCTGACGGCCAGGGTAGAGGAGACCTGAGATGACTGCTGTGGATGCCGTGACGAACGCTCCGGCCGCATCGCGGCCCGCTGTACTCCCGCGCGACCCGCGGGAGCGGCTGGCCGCCCTGCTGGACCCCGGCACGCTCGAGCTGCTGCCCGCCCCCGACGCGGAGGAGCGCAGCGGCGTGCTGTCCGCCTCCGGGCGGGTGCACGGCGCCGGCGTGGTGGCCTTCGCCTCCGACCCGCGGGTCCAGGGCGGCGCGATGGGCAGCGCGGGCTGCGCCGCGATCGTCGCGGCCTATTCCGAGGCGACCTCCAGGGGCGTCCCGATCATCGGCCTGTGGCATTCCGGCGGGGCCCGCCTGGCCGAGGGCGTGGCCAGCCTGCACGCGGTGGGCACGGTGTTCACGGCGATGACCATGGCCTCCGGGCGGGTGCCGCAGATCTCCGTGGTACTCGGCCCCGCAGCAGGCGGCGCCGCCTACGGCCCGGCGCTGACCGACATCGTCATCCTGTCCGGACCGGGTCGCATCTTCGTGACCGGCCCGGACGTGGTGCGCTCGGTGACCGGCGAGGACGTGGACGCTGCGCGGCTCGGCGGGCCCGAGCCGCACAGCCGGCGCTCCGGCGTGGTGCACCTGGTGACCGAGACCGACGCGGCAGCGCTGGACCGCGCCCGCGAGGTCGCCGCCCTGCTCAGCGACCAGGGCAAGATCGCCGAGGACGACGCGGAGGACCGGGACCTGTCCGGCCTGCTGCCCGATTCGCCGCGGCGCGCCTACGACGTGCACCTGCTGACCGACAAGCTGCTCGACACGCCGGGCGTGGAGCTGCACCCCCGGTGGGCGCCCAACATCGTGACCATCCTGGGCCGCCTGGCCGGGCGCACGGTCGGCGTGGTGGCCAGCAACCCGATGCGGCTGGGCGGCTGCCTGGACGCCGCGTCGGCGGAGAAAGCCGCGCGGTTCGTGCGGATGTGCGACGCGTTCGGGGTGCCGCTCGTGGTGCTGGTGGACGTGCCCGGCTACCTGCCCGGCGTCGGCCAGGAGTGGGACGGCGTGGTACGCCGCGGCGCCAAGCTGCTGCACGCCTTCGCCGAGGCCAGCGTGCCGCGGGTCACGCTGGTGACCCGCAAGGCGTTCGGCGGGGCCTACATCGCGATGAACTCCCGTGCCCTCGGCGCGACACGCGTGTTCGCCTGGCCCGGCGCGGAGGTAGCGGTCATGGGCGCGGTGGCCGCGGTCCGCATCCTGCACCGCCGCACGCTGGCCTCGGTGCCGCCTGAGCAGCTGCACGAGGCCGAGACGGAGCTGGCCGCCGAGCACGAGGCCACCGCCGGAGGCCTGCAGCGGGCCGTCGACCTGGGCGTCATCGACGCGGTCATCGAGCCGTCGCAGACGCGCCGGGAGCTGGTCCGGGCCATCGCGGAGGCGCCGCAGCTGCGCGGGGCGCACGCCAACATCCCGCTCTAGGCAGCCGCCGGGACGGCGGCCCGCGACCTGGGTCAGGCCGGGCTGGGTCAGGCCGGGTTGGGCTCAGACCGGTTGAGCTCAGACCGGGTTGGGCGGGGTGCCGTCCCCGCTTCCCGTGCCGCCGCCGCGGTCCATGCTGCGCGCGTCGGGGCCGGTGGGCGGTCCGGTGGGCGGCTGCGGGACGGCGGGAGACTCGGGCGCTTGGCCCTCGCCTTCCGGTCCGTCTCCGCTTTCGCCTTCGCCTGACGCCTCGGCGGCCTTGGACCCGGCCACCCGGGCCTGGCTGAGAAGCTCCTCGAGCCGGGCCGCCCTGATCCGGCGGAACGTGCGGTGGTCACGAGCCCGGTCCAGGATGGCCACCTCGAGCTGAGTGCCCGTCACCTCGCTGCGCTCGCCGTTGCCGGAGGCGGACAGCGCCGCCAGCGCGGCGGCGAACGCCTCGGCCAGGGACATGCCCGCGGAGTACCGTTCCTTCAGCGCGGCGGAGACCTGGTCGGCCTGGCCGCCGAAGGCGACGTAGCCCGGCTCGTCGGTCACCGAGCCGTCGAAGGTGATCCGGTAGATCTGGTCGTCCTCGGCCCGCTGGCCCACCTCGGCCACCACGATCTCCACCTCGAACGGCTTGAGGTTCTCGGTGAAGATCGTGCCCAGGTTCTGGGCGTAGTAGTTGGCGATGCCGCGCGCCGTCACGTCATGCCGGTCGAACTGGTAGCCGGTGATGTCGGCGTAGGTGATCCCGGCCTTGCGCAGGTTCTCGTACTCGTTGTACCGCCCCACCGCCGCGAACGCGATGCGGTCGTAGATCTCGCTGATCTTGTGCAGCGCGCTGGACGGGTTGGGCGCCATCATCAAGATCCCGCTGTCGTACTGCAGCGTGACGCAGCTGCGGCCGCGCGCGATTCCCTGCCGCGCATACTCGGCCTTGTCGCGCATGGCCTGCGCGGGTGAGACGTAACCGAACGGCATGGACACCGCGAATGCTTCCTTTACCTTGGCAGATGGGCGGGAGAGGCGGTCAGTTGGTCAGGGCTAGCCGGGCGTGTTGAGCGGAGCGCGCGGGCCGTCCGGTGCCCGCATCCGGCCCTGGACGACTTCCTCGGCGTACTGTTCGGACTCGGCGTCGGGCAGCTTGCGGAAGCCTTCGCCGGTCACCGTGGCGATGACCGGGAAGATGCGCCTGGGCAGGTCGGGCCCGCCGGTCGCCGAGTCGTCGTCGGCGGCGTCGTACAGCGCCTGCACGCAGGCCAGAACGGCATCGCGCACCGGCATGTCGTCGGCGTAGAGCTTCTTCAGCGAGCCCCGGGCGAAGATCGACCCGGAGCCGATGGAGTGGAACCGCTGCTCCTCGTACGGGCCGCCGGCCACGTCGTAGCTGAAGATCCGTCCTTGCCCGGCGTCCTCGTCGTACCCGACGAACAGCGGCACGACCACCAGCCCCTGCATGGCCGCGGCCAGGTTACCCCGGATCATCCAGGCCAGCCGGTTCGCCTTACCCTCCAGCGACAGCGAGCGGCCTTCCATCTTCTCGTAGTGCTCGAGCTCCACCTGGAACAGCCGGACGAACTCGATCCCCACGCTGCCCGTGCCCGCGTACCCGATGGCCGAGTACTCGTCGCTGCGGAAGACCTTCTCCACGTCCCGCTTGGCGATCATGCTGCCCGCGGTGGCGCGGCGGTCGCCCGCCAGCACGACCCCGTGGTCGCAGGTCGCGGCGACGATGGTGGTCGCGTGCGGCAGGTCACGCAGGGCAGCGCCGACGGGGTCCGGGCCGTGTCCGGGGGTTCGGCCGGGCAGCAGGCCCGGGGCGCGGGAGGCCAGGACGTCGGCGAATGACGAGGTCCGCAGGTCCAGGAAGTCCCCGGGCGGGCGGCCCTGGGCGGCCCGCGTGCGCCCGGAACCGTCTTCTCCCGCGGCGAACGGGCCGGACTGGCTGCCGCCGAAGTAAGAGCCCAACGCGAACCTCCTCCGAGGTTGTCAGCTACCGGGTCAGCGGCCCGGGTTGCTACCCGGCAGCACCGCCCTCCACAGACCCTACTGCCGCGCCGGAGCAAGACAGCCCCCGGAAGACGCCGGCGCGTCCGCCTTCGGCGAACCGGGGCCCGGCGGCGGCGAGCCGCCGGTAACCAGCCGCGCGGTGTTACTGGCCGCCCTTTTGCACGTACGACCGGACGAACTCCTCGGCGTTCTCCTCGAGCACCTCGTCGATCTCATCGAGGATCGCGTCCACGTCGTCGGAGAGCTTTTCGTGCCGCTCCTTGACCTCCTCGGTGGCACCGGGCTCCGTCTGCTCGGTTTCCTCGGTGCGCCGGGTGGTCTGCCGCTGGCCGCCTGTGTCTTTGTTGGTTGCCATATCCCTACCTCCGTCTGTCCCAACGCTATCGTCACCCGTGGCAGTCCCGCGCAATCGCGCCGGAGGTAAATCGGTACGAACTCGCGACTCGCCGCTCGGGGCGTCCGGCTAATCGTGGCCGGTCAGTCTGGGCCGGTCAGTCCTGGCCGGTCAGGGCGGCGACCAGCTCGGCCGCGCTGCGGCAGCGGTCCAGCAAATCGCCGACGTGCGCCTTGGTGCCGCGCAGCGGCTCGAGGGTGGGAACACGCTGCAGCGACTCGCGGCCAGGGATGTCGAAGATCACCGAGTCCCAGGAGGCGGCGGCCACCGACTCGGGGTACTGGCGCAGGCAGCGGCCGCGGAAGTAGGCGCGGGTGTCCTCCGGCGGGTTCTCGACGGCCCGGTCGACGGTGGCGTCGTCGGTCAGCCGTACCATCCGGCCCCGGGCGGCCAGCCGGTTGTACAGGCCGCGGTCCGGCCGGACGTCGGAGTACTGCAGGTCGACAAGCTGCAGCCGCGGATGATCCCAGGCCAGCGAGTCCCGTGACCGGTAGCCCTCGAGCAGCTCGAGCTTGGCCACCCAGTCCAGCTCCCTGGACAGCTGCATGGGGTCCTCGGCCAGCCGGTTCAGCACGGACTCCCACCGGTCGAGGACGTCGGCGGTGATGTCGTCGACGTCGTCCCCGTACCGGTCCTCGGTGTACTTGCGGGCCAGCTCGAGGTATTCCGCCTGCAGCTGAACGGCGGTCATCTTCCGGCCGTCCTTGAGCGTGACCAGGCGCCGGCAGGCCGGATCGTGGGAAATCGCGCGCAGCTCGGCCACCGGGGCCTCGACCGACAGGTCCGTGCCGAGGAACTTGTCCTCGATCATGGCGAGCACCAGCGAGGTGGTACCGACCTTGAGGTAGGTGGACACCTCGCTCAGGTTGGCGTCGCCGATGATCACGTGCAGCCGCCGGTACTTCTCCGGGTCGGCGTGCGGCTCGTCGCGCGTGTTGATGATGGGCCGCTTCAGCGTGGTCTCCAGGCCCACCTCGACTTCGAAGAAGTCGGCGCGCTGGCTGATCTGGAAGCCTGAGCCCCGGCCGTCGGCGCCGATGCCGACCCGGCCGGCCCCGCAGACGACCTGGCGGGACACGAAGAACGGGACGAGGAACTTGACGATGTCGGCGAACGGCGTGCCCCGCCGCATCAGGTAGTTCTCGTGCGAGCCGTAGGAGGCGCCCTTGTTGTCAGTGTTGTTCTTGTACAGCTGGATGGGCGCGCTGCCTGGCACGGTGGCGGCCTTGGCCGCGGCCTCGGCCATTACCCGCTCGCCGGCCTTGTCCCAGATCACCACCGACAGCGGGTTGGTGCACTCGGGTGCCGAGTACTCCGGATGGGCGTGGTCGACGTACAGCCGCCCGCCGTTGGTGAGGATGACGTTGGCCAGGCCGAGATCCTCGTCAGTCAGCTGGGAGGAGTCCGCCGCCTCCCGGGTGAGGTCGAACCCGCGGGCGTCCCGCAGCGGGTTCTCTTCCTCGAAGTCCCAGCGCGCCCGCCTGGCCCGGGCGGCGGTAGCCGCCTGGTAGGCGTTGACGATCTGGGATGAGGTCACCATCGCGTTGGCACCGGGCTGGCCTGGCACCGAGATGCCGTATTCGGTCTCTGTGCCCATCACGCGAAGAACGCTCATGTCAAGCAGCCTAATGCCGTTACGGGCGGAGCCGGCATGCAGACACGCTCTTTCGCCTCGGGGGGGCGGCCCCCCAGGCCCCCCCGATGGCCCCGGCGCGAACGGGCATCAGAGGTACTGCCCGGTGTTGGCCACGGTGTCGATCGAACGGCCGGCCTCGGTGCCGGTCTTGCCGGACACCAGGGTCCTGATGTAAACGATGCGTTCGCCCTTCTTGCCGGAGATGCGGGCCCAGTCGTCCGGGTTGGTGGTGTTCGGCAGGTCCTCGTTCTCGCTGAACTCGTCCACGCAGGCGGCCAGCAGGTGACTGACCCGGATACCCTTCTGCCCGGTCTCCAGGAACTCCTTGATGGCCATCTTCTTGGCCCGGGCCACGATGTTCTCGATCATGGCGCCGGAGTTGAAGTCCTTGAAGTACAGCACTTCCTTGTCGCCGTTGGCGTAGGTGACCTCGAGGAACCTGTTCTCCTCGGACTCGGTATACATCCGCTCGACCGTGCGCAGGATCATCGCATCGACGGTTTCCTGCGCCGACGAGCCGTGCTCGGCGATGTCGTCCGGGTGCAGCGGCAGCTCGGTCAGCACGTACTTGGAGAAGATGTCCTTGGCCGCCTCGGCGTCCGGCCGCTCGATCTTGATCTTGACGTCGAGCCGCCCCGGCCGCAGGATGGCCGGGTCGATCATGTCCTCGCGGTTGGAAGCCCCGATGACGATGACGTTCTCCAGGCCCTCCACGCCGTCGATCTCCGACAGCAGCTGCGGGACGATCGTGTTCTCCACGTCGGAGGACACCCCGGACCCGCGGGTGCGGAAAATCGAGTCCATCTCGTC
Organism: uncultured Actinomycetes bacterium; assembly: GCA_963767565.1. Taxonomy (GTDB): domain Bacteria; phylum Actinomycetota; class Actinomycetes; order Streptosporangiales; family Streptosporangiaceae; genus Palsa-504. The sequence continues at coordinate 1,294,728 of CAVYEG010000006.1, forward strand.
GAAGAACACGATGACCGGCATGCCCTCGCTGGCCTTCTCCCTGGCCCGCTGGAACACCAGCCGGATGTGCCGCTCGGTCTCGCCGACGTACTTGTTCAGCAGCTCGGGGCCCTTGATGTTGAGGAAGAAGCTCTTTCCCTCCTTGGCCCCCTCGTCCGCGGTCTTGGCCGCGACCTGCTTGGCCAGCGAGTTCGCCACGGCCTTGGCGATCAGCGTCTTGCCGCAGCCCGGCGGGCCGTACAGCAGGACCCCCTTCGGCGGCTTGAGCTGGTGCTCCTTGAACAGGTCGGCGTGCAGGTAGGGCAGCTCGATCGCGTCCCTGATCTGCTCGATCTGGCTGGCCAGGCCGCCGATGTCGTGGTAGGAGATATCCGGCACTTCCTCCAGGATGAGTTCTTCCACCTCGGCCTTGGGGATCCGCTCGTACACATACCCGGACCTGGGCTCGAGCAGCAGCGAGTCGCCGGCCCGCAGCGGCTGGTTCAGCAGCGGCTCGGCCAGCCGCACCACGCGCTCCTCGTCGGCCTGAGAGATGACCAGGGCGCGCTCGCCGTCGGCGAGCACCTCCTTGAGCATCACGACCTCGCCGACCTTCTCATAGGCCTGGGCGATGACGACGTTGAGCGCCTCGTTGAGGACCACTTCCTGGCCCGGGCGCAGTTCAGAGAGCTCGACGTTCGGAGACACGTTGACCCGCATCTTCCGGCCGCCGGTGAAGACATCGGCCGTGTCGTCCTCGCATGCACTCAGGAAGACGCCGAACCCGGACGGCGGCTGGGCCAGCCGGTCCACTTCTTCCTTGAGCGCGACGATCTGGTCGCGCGCCTCGCGCAGCGTCGCGGCCATCCGCTCGTTCTGCGCGGTGACGCCGGACAGGCTGCCCTCGGTCTCACGCAGCCGCTCTTCGAGCAGCCTGACCTGCCGCGGCGAGTCCGCTAGCCTACGCCGGAGCACGGCGATCTCCTCGTCGAGGAAGGAGATCTGTGCGGTAAGGCTCTTCACCTCATCGTCGTGTCGCGAGACCCGCCCGCTTTCATCTCTGGTGGCCACGCCCTCACCTCCTCCTGAGCCGCTAATAAGACATTACCTATCCACGGGCATTCCCTAACCTCGCGAGGCCGTTTCGATGCCGTCTTGCCGCCCGTCCGGTCATCAATCCGTCACACCAGCATCGCTAGGTGTTACCAGGCACGAGGCGATAGCACACACCGTGGTCTGGCTCAATGGTCTTCTTCGTGCGCGCCCTTGGCCGGCCGGCGCCTGCGGGGCGGCGGGACTACGCCGGGAGCGAACCGCCGCGCGGTGACCAGGAAACCGGTGTGGCCGACCATGCGGTGCTCGGGCCGGACGGCCAGGCCTTCGACGTGCCAGCCGCGCACCAGGCTCTCCCAGGCCGCGGGCTCGTCGAAGCCGCCCTGCCCGCGCAGCGCCTCCACGGTCCGCGACAGCTGGGTCGTGGTGGCCACGTAACAGCAGATCAGGCCGCCGGGCACCAGCACTTCGGCCGCGGCCTGCACGCAGTCCCAGGGCGCGAGCATGTCGAGGATGATCCGGTCGGCCTCGGCCGGGGCCAAGGGATCCAGGTCGCCTGCTGCCGCGGCCCCGCCGAACTCGCCGTTGACCAGCTGCCAGGCGGCCGGGAGGCCGCCGAAGAACTGCTCGACGTTGCGCCGGGCGACCTCGGCGAATTCGGCCCGGCGCTCGAAGGAGGTCACGGTGCCCGACTCTCCCACGGCCCGCAGCAGCCAGCAGCTGAGCGCGCCGGAGCCCGCTCCGGCCTCGAGCACCCGGGCGCCGGGGAACACGTCGGCGAAGGCCACGATCTGGGCCGCGTCCTTGGGATACACCACGGCCGCGCCGCGCTTCATGGCCAGCGTGTAGTCGGCCAGCAGCGGCCGGAAGACGACGTACGGCGTGCCGCCGCCGGACACGACCACGTTCCCGTCCGGGGCGCCGATGATGTCGTCGTGGCTCAGCGCGCCCTGGTGGGTGTGGAAGGACGCGCCGGCCCGCAGCGTGATGAGGTGGCTGCGGCCCTTGGGATCGGTCAGCCGCACCGGCTCGCCGGCCGTCAGCGGTCCCTGCCGCGGTTTGGTCATGGCGTCAGAGTAGCGGTGCGCGGTCAGACGCCCGCGAAGGCGTGGTCGACGTCACGGGCGGCCAGCACTCCGTAGACCTGCCCGGACGGCTCCACCAGCAGGTACTCGGTGGCCGGGGCCCGGCGGATGGCGTCGAGCAGCGCCATGCCGGACAGGTCGGCGGACAGCACCAGGCTCGGCTCGAGCGTCCTGGCCAGCGAGCCGGCGTCGACCCAGGGCCGTCGCTGTGGCGGCGTGGCCATCACGGCCGTCTCGTTGAGGATGGCGATCGGCTTGTCCTCGTGGTCGACGACCACCACGGCCCGGGCCTGGCTCTCGTCCGCGCGCCTGATCGCCTCGGCCAGCGGCGTATCGGCGGCCACGGAGACCGCCTTGCGGGCCAGCTTGCGGGCCTGCAGCGCGGGCAGCCGCTCACGGAACCTGGTCGCCTTGATGGCCTGCCCCGCCCCGGTCCACATGAAGGCGGCGATGACCGCAAGCCACACCACGGTGTACAAGTCCCCGCCTATCCTGTTCTCCACCGGCGGAGCCAGCACCAGGACGAACAGGCAGACGGCCAGGACCCGGCCCGCCCAGGCCGCGGCGATGGTCGAGGTGCCGGGGCGGCCGGTGATCTTCCAGATCACGGCGCGCAGCATCCGGCCGCCGTCCAGCGGCAGGCCCGGCAGCAGGTTGAACAGCCCGACCACCAGGTTGGCCCACATCAGCTGGGTCACCAGCACGCCGATGATGGTGCCCGCGGTGACCACGTGCTCGAGGCCGTAGCCCACCGCGCTCAGCACCAGGGACAGCGCGGGACCGGCCGCCGAGACCAGGAACTCCCGGCCCGGCGTCTGCGGCTCCCGCTCGATCTCGGAGACCCCGCCCAGCGGGTAGAGCACGATGCGGCGGACCGGAAGCCCGTACCCGCGGGCCACCACCGAGTGACTCAGCTCGTGCACCAGGACGGACGCGAAGAGTAGCACGACGAAGGCGGCCGCCACCACGAACCTGGTGGAGCCGTGCAGCGTGGCGGCGAGATCGTTGGCGTAGACGAGGGTGAAGACGCCGGCGATCACGAACCAGTACGGGGAGATGTACACCGGTATGCCGAACGGGCGCGCGATGACGATCCCATGACCGGCTTCGCGCCGCTGCGGCGGCTTCTCCCGCGTCGTGCGTGCCACGATACCGATGCTACGTGCATAGCCGGTCGTTCGGGTTGATGGCGGGCCGGCGTCATCTGCGGCGGCCGCCGGGACAGGACGCGCGGAGGCACCGAGATGCCCCCGAATGTCGGTGCCTTGCCCTACGGTGGCTGCTGTGGAAGAGATAGGGGCGACCCTGGACGTGCTGCCCCCGGCGCAGCGTTCCCCTGATGGGGACCCGGCCGGAGAAGAACAGGCGGAACAGGCCCCGCGGGGACCCGCGCTGTCGCCGTCGCGGGCCGCGGACTTCATGACCTGCCCGTTGCTGTACCGGTTCCGGGTGATCGACAAGCTGCCCGAGCCGCCCACCACGGCGACGGCCCGCGGGACGCTGGTGCACGCGGCCCTCGAGCGGCTGTTCGACCTGCCCGCCGCGGAGCGGACCCGGGAGGCCGCGCGGGCCCTGGTGATACCGGAGTGGGACCGGCTGGCGGCCGCCGAGCCCGATCTGGCCGCGCTGTTCGGAGACGAGGCCGAGCGGGATGCCTGGCTGCAGTCCGCGACCGCGGTCCTGGACGCGTACTTCACCCTGGAGGACCCGCGCAGGCTAGAGCCAGCCGAGCGTGAGTGCTACGTGGAGACCACGCTGGAGTCCGGCCTGCGGCTGCGCGGTTACATCGACCGCCTCGACGTGGCGCCCGGCGGCGAGATCAGGATCGTGGACTACAAGACCGGCCGCGCCCCCATGCAGGCTTACGAGGGCAGCGCGCTGTTCCAGATGAAGTTCTACGCGCTGGTGATCTGGCGGCTGCGGGGCCAGGTCCCCAGGCTGCTCCAGCTCATGTACCTGGCCGAGGGCGAGGTACTGCGGTACGCCCCCGACGAGTCCGACCTGCGCGCCACCGAGCGCAAGGTCGCCGCGCTGTGGCAGGCCATCGAGCGGGCCCGGGCCTCGGGTGACTGGCGCCCCCGGCCGAGCAGGCTGTGCGACTGGTGCAACCACAAGGCACTGTGCCCGGAGTTCGGCGGCACCCCTCCCCCGCTGCCGGCCGAGGGCCAGGTGGCTGCGGCCGCACCGGCCACTGGAGCCCCAGAAACCCCGGCGGCGAGCGGTTCCGGGTCACGCCGGTGAGCCGGCTGTCCGTCGGCATGGCTGTTATTTTCCTGTGGCTCGGTTCACGTGGGTTTCTCCGGGAAAACGCTTAGTACCAGGCCGTTATCCTCCGGCCGGCTCCCGGGTGTTCCTGCGCGAGAACGCTTAGACCAGGACCGCGATGAGCAGGACGAGCGCGGGCAGCAGGACGGCGGCGAACGGGAACCAGGCCCAGCGAGAGGTCACCCGGCCACCAGCGGGCGGCGCGCCGGAACCGGATGGCGCTGGGCGGGCCGGTGCCTGGCTGGACCGGCGGCGCTCCTTGGTGGCCCGGGTGTCGAGGCGGGCGGCGATGGCCTTGGCGGGCGGCAGCGAGGCGAGGTACTTGGCCTCGGCGGGCAGGCGCGTGGTCTCGGCGGCCTGCTTCTGCTGAGCGTAGGCGTTGAAGGCGCCGAAGCCGCCGGTCCGGGGCGGCGGCGCGCCGCGCGCGTCCCGGCGCTTGGCCCGGGCCGAGACGTACAGCGCCCAGCATTCGATGGCCTGGCCCGGTACCTCGACGGTCGTCACCGGCGAGCTGTCGCGAGTATGGTGCACCCGCACCCAGTCACCGGCGTCGACCAGCTGGATCACCGGCCAGGGGACGTGGTGGTCGCGGAACGGGTTCACGATGTCCAGGCCGGCCTGGTCGGCGACGACGCGGGGCCGCAGCGCCAGCGCGTAGGCGAATCCGGTGATCAGCAGCAGGATGGCGCCGATCACGAACGCGGAATGCGGCTCGGTTCCCTGGACGGCCAGATCGATGAGGTTGGCCACGGCGAACGCCACCCAGGCCCACCACAAGACCACGGGCGTGGTGAGCCGGAAGACGTCACGGGAGGCGGCGGGGAGACCGCGGTCCCGCACGCTGGCGGAACGGCCGGGCACGGTCAGCTGATCCGGACCCTCGGGTCGAGGAGGGCGTAGGCCAGGTCGACCACGATGTTGGCCACCACGACGAACGCGGCCGCGACGATGACGAACCCGATGATCACCGGCAGGTTGTCGGTGTCGATGGCCTCCACCGACACCTGGCCGAGGCCGCCGAGGCCGAACACCACCTCCACCACGATCACGCCGCCGAGCAGCTGGCCCACGTCCACGCCGAGCTGGGACACGACCGGGGTGAGCGCGGACCGCACGCCGTGCTTGAAGATCACCCGGCGCTCGGAGAGGCCCTTGGCCCGCGCGGTGCGGATGTAATCCTCGCTCAGGGTGGACAGCAGCTGGCCGCGCATCAGCCGGGTATAGACGGCGGCCTGGACGGCCGCCAGCGTGATCCAGGGCAAGATCATGTGCCCGATCCAGGTGCCGATGCCCTGCGACGGCCCGGAGTACTGGTCCTGGATCCAGTGGAAGCCGTGCTGGTTCAGCGGCACGAACACGACCAGCAGCAGGAACTCGCCGATGACGAACGTCGGCAGGGACAGGCCGATCAGGACGCCGACCGCGGAAAACCGGTCGAAGAGGCTGCGGGCCCGGGTGGCGGACAGGATGCCGATGCCGAGCCCCACGATCAGCCACAAGATCACGCCGCCGATCACCACCGAGGCGGTGGGCGGCAGATCCTGTTTGATCATGGTGTTGACCGACTCCTGCGTGAAGTACGAGTACCCGAGGTTCCCGTGCAGCAGGTTGTCGATGAAGTGCCAGTACTGCACGGCGATCGGGTCGTTCAGGCCGAGGCTCTTGATCACCTGGTCGATGACCGCCGGGGTGGCCTCATGGCCGGCCACCTGCCGGGCGACGGTGGCGACCGGGCGCGCGAAGAACAGCAGGAACGCGGCCGACGCGACCAGCCACAGCACCACGATACCGGTCAGGATGCGCCGGATGAGGAAACGGATCATGGCCATGACGGACGCCTCCTAGCCAAGCCCCACAGGCGGCTGCGCTTGCCTGTCCGGATCGGGAAATGCCTCGCTCGGACCCGATGCCTTCATCGCGCGCCGCTGGAGGCGGCGCTCCTTGGCGCCCCGGCGGGCCGCAAGCAGGCGCTCGGTCCCCGGGTCCATCGCGTCCCTGATGCCGTCACCGAGCAGGTTGAACGCCAGCGTGGTGATCAGCAGGGCCAGGGCCGGGAACACCGTGTACCACCAGGCCACCTGGTAGAAGTTCTGCGCCGCGGCCAGGATGTTGCCCCAGCTGGCCGTGGGCGGCTGGATGCCGAGGCCGAGGTAGGACAGGGTCGCCTCGAACACCACCGCGGTCGGGATGTACAAGGTGGCCAGGACCAGGACCGGAGCCAGCAGGTTGGGCAGGATGTCGAGGAACATGATGCGGAACGGCCCGGCGCCCAGCGACCTGGCCGCCTCGATGTACTCCTTCTCCTTCAGCGACAGCGTCTGGCCACGGACGATCCGGGAGATGCCGGCCCAGGAGAAGAACGAGATCACGCCGATGATGACGGTCAGCGACGGCCCGAGGACGACGGCCAGCGCCAGGGCCAGCACCACGTAGGGGAAGGCCAGCACGGCGTCGGTGAAGCGGGCCAGGATGGCATCCACGACGCCGCCGAAGTACGCCGGCGATCAGGCCCATGGCCACGCCGGCCAAGGTGCCGATGGCGGTGGTGACAATCCCGACGAACAGCGAGATGCGCGCACCGTAGAAGATGCGGACCATCAAGTCGCGGCCGGTGTCGTCGGTGCCGAGCCAGAAGCCGTTGGTGCCCGGCCCGACCGGGTTGCCGACCGCGTTCTCCCCGGTGTTGGGGTAGGCGATGTTCGGCGGGTGGTGGACCAGCGTGGCGATCGCCGGGGCGGCGATGGCCAGCGCGACCATCACCACGATGACGATCATGGCCGTGATCGCTACCTTGTCGCCGCGCAGCCGCCGCCAGGTCAGCTGCCACTGGCTGCGGCCCTCGACCGCCTGCTCCGGCGCGCCCTCGACCGCGGCGGCCTGGAACTCCAGCTCGGTAATGCTCACGGGGCTTCCCTCCGGGCAGCGGCGGCGGCGGCGAGGTTCTCGCCCGCCTCCACCGGGAAATGACAGGCGGTCAGGTGGGTGGGCCCGTCGCCTGCCTTGACCTCTAGCGGCGGATCTTCATGGCCGCACAGTTCCTGCGCCTTGGGGCACCGGGGGTGGAACCGGCAGCCGGACGGCGGGTCGATCGGCGAGGGGATGTCGCCGATCAGGATGATCCGCTGGCGGCTGGCCGCCGCCTCCGGGTCGGCGGCGGGCGCCGCCGACAGCAGCGCCGCCGTGTAGGGATGCCGCGGGCGTGCGGTACACGTGGTCCCTGGGCCCGGCCTCGGCGACCCGGCCCAGGTACATGACCGTGACCGAATCGCTGACGTGGCGCACGACCTCGAGGTCATGCGCGATGAACAGGTAGGTGAGCCCGTAGTCCCGCTGCAGGTCGGCGAGCAGGTTGAGCACCTGCGCCTGGATCGACACGTCGAGCGCCGAGACCGGCTCGTCGCAGATGATCAGCTTGGGCCGCAGGGCCAGGGCCCGGGCCACGCCGATGCGCTGCCGCTGGCCGCCGGAGAACTCGGCCGGGAAGCGGTTGTAGTGCTCGGGGTTGAGCCCGACCCGCTCCATCAGTTCCTGGACCCGCCGCTTGCGCTCGTTGCCGGTCACGGTCTTGTGGATGGCGAACGGGTCACCGATGATCGCGCCGACCCGGCGGCGCGGGTTGAGCGAGCCGTAGGGATCCTGGAAGATCATCTGGATCTCCCGGCGGTAGGGGATCATCTTGCGCCGGGACAGGTTGGTGATGTCGTCCCCGTCGAAGGTGACCTGGCCCGAGGTCACCGGGAGCAGCCCGGCGATGCAGCGGGCCAGCGTGGACTTCCCTGACCCGGTCTCGCCCACCAGGCCGAGCGTCTTGCCGCGGGGAATCGCCAGCGACACGCCGTCGACGGCCTGCACGTGGCCCACGGTGCGGCGGACGTATCCCGCGGTGCGCACCGGGAAGTACTTCACCAGGTTGTCCACCCGGACCAGGACGTCGTCCTGGCCGGGCTGGGCGCCGGTCATGAGGGCGGCAGCGGACTCGTCGGTCATTCCTGTACCTCCGGAGCGGCGGCGATGGCCTCGGCCACCTCGACCGCGGCGCCCATCCGGCCCTCGCGCACGGTCTCCGCGCGGATTTCCTCGGCTTGGCCGCCGACCCCGGCCGCGCGGGCCGGCAGCCAGCAGGCCGACCGGTGGGCGGTGTCGGCGCTGATCTCGCGCAACCCGGGTTCTTCGGTCACGCACCGGTCGAGCACGTAGGTGCAGCGGGGATGGAACTTGCAGCCCGACGGCAGGTTGATCAGGCTGGGCGGCTGGCCGGGAATGGGCCGGAGCCGGCCGCTGGCCGCCGAGCTGTTCGGGATGGATTCCAGCAGGCCCTTGGTGTAGGGGTGATGCGGCTGGTAGAAGATGTCGCGCTTCGGGCCCTTCTCGGCGGCCCGGCCGGCGTACATGACCATGACGTTGTCGGCGATGTCGGCGACCACGCCGAGGTCGTGGGTGATCATCAGCAGCGCGGTGCCCGACTCCCGCTGCAGCTTCAGCAGCAGGTCGAGGATCTGGGCCTGAACCGTGGCGTCCAGGGCGGTGGTGGGCTCGTCGGCGATGATCATCTGCGGCGACAGGGCCAGCGCCATCGCGATCATGGCCCGCTGGCGCATGCCGCCAGAGAACTGGTGCGGGTAGTCGTTCACGCGCTGGGCCGGGTGCGGGATGCCGACCCGGCCCAGGAGTTCCACGGACCGCTCGGCGGCCTGTTTCTTGGTTACCTCCTTGTCGTGGGCCCTGATCATCTCGGCGATCTGCCAGCCCACCCGGTACAGCGGATGCAGGCTGGTCAGCGGGTCCTGGAAGATGACCGAGATGCGCGAGCCGCGGACCTGCCGCATCTGGTGCTCGCTCAGCTGCAGCAGGTCGGTCCCCTCGAAGATGGCCTTGCCGGTGATGTCGGCGCCGGGGGTGAGCCCGAGCAGGGTCTGGGTCAGGACCGTCTTGCCGCTGCCGGACTCGCCGACGATGCCGAGGGTCTGCCCGGCCTCGACGGTGAACGACACGCCACGCACCGCCCGTACCACGCCATCCGCGCTCGGGAAGCTGACGGTCAGGTCTTCTACTTCAAGCAGGGTCAACGCTTTCCTCCGAACGCCCACCCGCACATGACAACGCAAGCGTGACACACGATCGCGGCCTACCGCTATATGCGGATCTGGCTGAGTATGCGGGCGCCCCCAGCCAGATCCGCCTAGCGGTGATCAGGTCACCCGTTGGACAGCCACAGGTTGGTGATGTCGACCTCGCCGATGTTCGGGCTGAAGATCACGTTCTTGGTCCGGGCGCTGGAGAAGTTCGGGAAGCCCTGGTCCAGGATCGGGACAATCGCGGCGTCCTTCATGATCTGCATGTCGGCCTGATGCCAGTCGCTCCCCGCCGCGGTCAGGGAGGTAGCGGTCTCCGCCGAGCTGATCAGCGAATTGACGGTCGAGTTGTTGTAGCAGCCGTAGTTGTTGGTGTTGACGGTGCACCGGGGCGCGAACAGCGCCTGGATCAGGGTGCGGCCGTTGTTGCCGAACCAGTCGGGGATCCAGGCGGGCTGGCCCAGGTCCCACTGGTTGGCCTTGTTGTTGACCGGGGAGTTGCCCAGGTCGACAAAGAAGCTGGATCCAGGCTCCGGCTTGCCCTTGAGGGTGATGCCGCAGTTGGCCAATGAGGCCTGGATGGCCTCGAAGGCCCGGGTGTTGGTCGAGTCGCTCGGGTAGGTGTAGAGAAGCGAGATGCCATTCGGGTATCCGGCCTTGGTCAGGTCGGTCTTGCACATCGCGGTGTTGCCGGCGCCGTTGTCATCCGGGTACAGGTTGTAGTTCACGAACCCGACATTGCCCGGTGGGATGATGCCGTTGATCAGCGGCCCGACCGGCGGGCCGCCGTAGGCCTTCTGGACGGCGATCTTGTCCAGCCCGTACTCGACGGCCTGGCGCAGCAGCAGCTTGCCGGCGGCGCCCCCGGCGTCCGGGCTGCGCAGGTTGAACACGATGTAAGGCTGCGTGCTCGACCAGGCCCAGATCTTGAAGTTGGGGTTGCCCGACGTCTCCAGGGCCGGCAGCGACGCCGGGTTCAGCGGGGTGTCGTTGGTGACGTCCTCGGTGCCGGCCTGCATGTCCGACAGCTGCGTCTGCGCGGACGTGACGCCCTCGGTCAGCACGATCTTGTTCACGTAGGCCTTGCGGAGCGAGTCGGTGGAGGCGTTCCACGCGGGGTTGCGGATGAACGTGATCGACTTGTCCGGGATGTAGGAGCTGATCTGGTACGGGCCGTCGGAGATGGTGTGCTGGTCAAGCGCCAGGCTGTTCGGTATGTAGCTGTCGTACTCGACCGGGCGGGCCGAGGTGAACGGCATGGCCATCATGTACAGGAAGTCGCTGGCGGGCTGCATCAGGTTGATCTGCAGCGTCGAGGCGTTCGGCGCGGACAGGCCCGAGATGTTGTTGGTGTTCTGGTAGTTCGCGATGTTCGCCGCCGTGGGCGCGTGCGCCTTGGTGTTCGCGAAGTAGGCCTGCTCGGCGTTGCAGTAGGTGTTCATGCCGGCGATCGTGGCCGCATAGTAGGTGATGTTGCCCACGAATCCGCCGGGCGCCGGGTTGCAGAACGCCTTGAACTCGCGGATGAAGTCGGCCGCGGTCACCTGGCGCGGCGGGGTGGTGTTCCAGTCCACACCCTGCTTGATGTGGAAGGTGTAGGTCTTGCCGCCGTTGGTGATCCCGCCGTTGGCCGCCGACGGGACCACGGTCGCGATGTCCGCGGCCGGCGTGGTGTTCGCGGTCCAGCCCGCGTCGCCCGCGGCGCTGTAGGGCATAGTCGGGTAGGCCAGGAGCTGCCTGGTGTACGCGTGCTCGAGCTCGTAGTCGGCGGTGTAGTAGGCAGGCACGGTGTCGATGTGGTCCGGGCCGGAGGCGGCGACGATGTTCAGCGTCCCGCCGCGCACGGGAGTACCCGCGCTGGCGGACGACGACGTGCTGCCCGTCGAGGACGACGACGAGCTGCACGCGGCCAGCCCGCACGCCGCCAGCACAGCCACCGCTAGCGCGAGCGACCGTCTTGGTGCACTGATCATGAGCATGTTCCTTCGGTAACGAACTGCGACGATGTCCTGGCAGCCTTCGGCGCCCCGATCCGGCTGATCGCTGCCTATCTCTCAGGAGAGACTGTGCGCTTCGGCCGCCGAAATCCAGACCAATGCCGCTGTCGTAGCCCGATTGTGACTAAAAAAATCCTCACCTGAGGCCTTGGCGTCGAAAGATGTCCGCGACGTTTCGGACAGGGTCGAATAGTGCCTGCGCGGGCGCCGGCCGTGCGTGCGGCTCAGGTGATGCCGTGGCGCCGCAGGATGTCCTCGACGTCGCCGAGGTCATCGTCGTCGTCGGCGTTCTTGGCCCGGCGCGCCTTGGCCGGCACCCGGGCGGGTACGGCGGCACCGGCCTGGGTCCCGGCGGCAGGCCGGGTGGTCAGCTGTTTCCCGGGTGCCGGGAGCGTCCCGGCGGCGCCGGACGCGGACGTCACGGCGGTGCCGTCGCGGTCCTGCTTGACCCGGCGCCGGCGCAGCGGGCCGGACGCCACGAACAGCACCACGGCCAGGCCGGTCAGCGCGATACCCGACCACACCCGGGGCGAGAACGCGAAGCCGGTCGCGAAGTCCCCGATGGCGATCCCGATCTTCCAGAACATCTCGATCGCGCCGGTCAGGTAGGCGGCCAGCGGCAGCAGTGAAACGGCCGCCCAGCGCAGGCCAGAACCGAGGCCGCGGCGGCGCATGGCGAGGTAGCTCAGCACCAGGCCGACCCCGGTCAGTCCCCCGCACAGCGGCAGCCAGGCGATCTTGTCATAGGTGGACATCCGCGCCTCCCCGCGTTGCTGCTACGAGTCTAAGCCGGGGATCAGGGTGCCGTCGTTGGGGCTAACCCCCGGCTGCCGAGATCCCGCTGGCGTCAGCCCGCAGGTCCAGCAGCGAGCGGGCCACGGTCCGGCCAGGTGACGGGCCGATCGGGACCACGGACGGGACCGCGATGACCCGGCAGCCGGCGGCTTCGGCGGACGCCACGCCGTTGGGCGAGTCTTCCAGGGCGAAGCAGTCCGCCGGGGGCACGCCGATCAGCTTGGCCGCGAGCAGGTACGCCTCCGGGTCCGGCTTGGTCGCCGCCACGTCGTCGGCGCATACCAGCACGTCGAAGCTCAGGCCGGTGCTGGCCAGGACGGCGTCCATGAACGTCCGCTCGGACGAGGTGACCAGGGCGCGCGGCAGGCCGGCCTGCGCGACCGAGGCGAGCAGCTCGCGTGCGCCCGGCCGGAGCGGCACGTCGCGGCGGACGCGCGCGATGATATCGGCCATCAGCCATGTGGCCAGCGTGTCCGGCGGCACCGGCCGGGCTGCCTTGGCCAGCATGTAGCGCACCGAGCGATCCAGGCTGCCGCCCAGCAGCTGCCGCTGGTCCGCCTCGGTCCACTGCGCGCCGAGCCTGGCCATGGCCGCGGTCTCGGCCTCCAGCCACAGCGGCTCGGAGTCGATCAGCAGCCCGTCCATGTCGAACAGCACCGCGACGTCGCTCATACCGAAAAATATTTCGCCTCGGGGTGGTGGATCACGACCGCGTCGGTGGACTGCTCCGGATGCAGCTGCATCTCCTCGGACAGCTCGACGCCGATGCGGGACGGCTCGAGCAGGCGCATCACCTTGGCCCGGTCGGCCAGATCCGGGCAGGCGGGGTAGCCGAACGAGTACCGCGCGCCCCGGTAGTCGACCCGGAAGAAGCCGGCCAGGTCGTCGGGATCGGCGCCGCCGACGCCCAGCTCGCGCCGGACCCGGGTGTGCCAGTATTCGGCCAGCGCCTCGGTGAGCTGGACGGAAAGCCCGTGCAGCTCCAGGTACTCGCGGTAGGCGTTCTTCGCGAACAGCTCGCCGGTCGCGGCCGAGACCCGGGGCCCCATGGTCGCGAGCTGGAAGGCCACTACGTCTGTCTGCCCCGAGTCCTGCGGCTTGAAGAAGTCGGCCAGGCACAGCCGCCGGTCGCGCCGCTGCCGGGGGAAGCTGAACCGCTCGAGCTCGGTAGCCCCGTCGGCGGCCAGCACGATCAGGTCGTTCCCCGAGCTGGCGCAGCGGAAGTACCCGTAGACCACGGCCGCCTCGAGCAGGCCCTCGGTCTGGGCTCGCTCCAGCCACATGCGCAGCCTCGGGCGGCCTTCGGTCTCGAGAAGCTCCTCGTAGCTCGGGCCCCCACCGCGGGATGACTTAAGGCCCCACTGGCCCATGAACAGCGCCCGCTCGTCCAGATAGGCCGCGTACTCAGCCAGCGGGATGCCCTTGATCACCTCGGTGCCCAGGAACGGGGCTTGCGGCACCGGCACATCAGTGGATACATCAGAACGGTCCGTGGCCGCCCGGTCCGGGACGTCGGGCCTGGCCGCGGCCACGGCCCGGACCCGGCGGGTCCGCAGCTCGGGCAGCCTGGCCCCGTCCTCACCCCGCTTGACCGCCATCGCGGCGTCCATCAGGCGGAGCCCCTCGAAGGCGTCCCTGGCGTAGCGGACCTCGCCGTCGAACAGCGAGGCGAGATCGGTTTCCACGTAGGCGCGAGTGAGCGCGGCCCCGCCGAGCAGCACCGGCCAGCGCCCGGCCAGGCCCCGCGAGTTCAGCTCGGCGAGGTTGTCCCGCATCACCACGGTCGACTTGACCAGCAGCCCGGACATGCCGATGACGTCGGCGCCGTTATCCTCGGCCGCCGCCACGATGGACGATATGGGTTGCTTGATGCCGATGTTGATGACGTCGTAGCCGTTGTTGGACAAGATGATGTCGACCAGGTTCTTGCCGATGTCGTGCACGTCGCCCTTGACCGTGGCCAGCACGATCTTGCCCTTGCCTGCTTCGCCGCTGCGTTCCATGTACGGCTCGAGGTGGGCCACGGACGCCTTCATGACCTCGGCTGAGGTCAGCACGAAGGGCAGCTGCATCTGCCCGGAGCCGAACAGCTCGCCGACCGTCTTCATGCCGTCCAGCAGCACGTCGTTGACGATTTCCAGGGCCGGCCGCTGCGCCAGCGCGGCCTCCAGGTCGGCTTCGAGCCCGGCCCGCTCGCCGTCGATGATCCGCCGCTTCAGCCGGTCGCACAGCGGCAGCGCGGCCAGCTCGGCGGCCCGGCTGGCCTTCAGCCCGGCCACGTCCACGCCCTCGAACAGCTCGAGCAACCGGGCCAGCGGGTCGTAGCCCTCCCGCCGCCGGTCGTACACCAGGTCCAGCGCGACCTGCCGCTGCTCGTCGGGTATCCGCGCGATCGGCACGATCCGCGCGGCGTGCACGATGGCCGAGTCCAGGCCCGCCCGCACGCACTCGGCCAGGAAGACGGAGTTCAGCACGGCGCGGGCGGCGGGCTTCAGGCCGAACGACACGTTCGAGGTGCCCAGCGTGGTCTGCACGGCCGGGTGACGGCGCTTGAGCTCGGCGATCGCCTCGATGGTCTCGATCGCGTCGCGCCTGGTCTCCTCCTGCCCGGTGGCGATGGGGAAGGTCAGGCAGTCCACGATGATGTCCTCGACCCGCATGCCCCAGTTCCTGGTCAGGTCGTCGATCAGCCGCTCGGCCACGGCGACCTTCCATTCGGCGGTGCGGGCCTGACCCTGCTCGTCAATGGCGAGCGCGATGACGGCGGCGCCGTGCTCGCGCACCAGCGGCATGACCCGCGCGATCCTGGAATCGGGCCCGTCGCCGTCCTCGTAGTTCACCGAGTTGATGACCGCGCGGCCGCCGGTCAGCTCCAGCCCGGCCTCGATCACCGCGGGCTCGGTGGAGTCGAGGACCAGGGGCAGCGTGGCGGCGGTGGCGAGCCGGCCCACCACCTCGCGCATGTCCGCCACGCCGTCCCGGCCCACGTAGTCGATGCACACGTCGAGCAGGTGGGCGCCGTCCCTGGTCTGGCTCCGCGCGATCTGCACGCAGTCCTCGTACCGGCCTTCGAGCATGGCGTCGCGGAACGCCCTCGACCCGTTGGCGTTGGTCCGCTCCCCGATGGCCAGGAACGCGGTGTCCTGGCGGAACGGCACGTGCGCGTAGAGCGAGGCCACCCCGGGCTCGGGGCGAGGCCTGCGGCGCACGGCGGCCCGGCCGGCCAGCCGGCTGGCCAGCGCCGCGATGTGCTCGGGCGTGGTGCCGCAGCAGCCGCCCACCAGGGACAGGCCGAACTCCCTGGTGAACCGGTCATGGGCGGCGGCCAGCTCGGCGGGGGTGAGCGGGTACCGGGCGCCGTCGGGGGTCAGCATGGGCAGGCCGGCGTTCGGCTCGCAGGAGATCGGGATCCTGGCGTGGGCGGCCAGGTAGCGCAGGTGCTCGCTCATCTCGCCGGGCCCGGTCGCGCAGTTCAGGCCGATCATGTCGATGCCGAGCGGCTCCATGGCGGTCAGGGCCGCCGCGATCTCGCTGCCGAGCAGCATCGCGCCGGTGGTCTCGATGGTGACCTGGGCGATGATTACCGTGTCCGACCCCAGGTGCGCCACGGCCCGTTTGGCGCCGATGATGGCCGCCTTGGCCTGCAGCAGGTCCTGGCAGGTCTCGATGATCAGCGCGTCGGCGCCGCCGCGCAGCAGGCCCGCCGCGTTGGCCTGGTAGCTGTCGCGCAGCTCGCGGAACGTGGTGTGCCCGAGCGTGGGCAGCTTGGTGCCGGGGCCGATCGAGCCGAGCACCCAGCGCGGGCGATCCGGCGTGGCCCAGCGGTCGGCGGCGCCGCGGGCCAGCCGGGCCGACGCCTCGGACAGCTCGCCGATCCGCTCGGTGATCCCGTATTCGCCGAGATTCCCCAGGTTCGCCCCGAAGGAATTCGTGGTGACGCAGTCGGCGCCCGCCTCCAGGTAGGCGTCATGGACCCCGGTCACGAGGTCCGGCCTGGTCACGTTCAGGATCTCGTTGCAACCCTCGTAACCAGCGAAATCCTCTCCGGTGGCATCGCTCGCCTGGAGCATGGTGCCCATCGCCCCGTCTGCCACCACGACTCGCTCCGCCAGGGCGGCCCGTAGTGTGCTCATCAGCATCCAGTCTAGGCCGGCGCGGGACACGCCAGCAGGTCACCCAACGAGTAGGGCCAACCACGTAGTCTGTAGCTGTGCCGGCTCGCGGGAACGACCCCGGGCCTGCTGGCCGCCGCGCGGCGGCCAGCGCGATGGTGGGAGGTGGAGAGTCATCGAGTTCAGTGACATCGGCGAACTCACCTCTCCGGTTGCCATCGCTGGGTTCGAGGGCTGGAACGATGCCGGTGAGGCCGCCAGCGGGGTAGTCAACCACCTGGGCATCGCGTGGCAGGCGACCCCGATCGGCGCCATCGACCCCGAGGATTTCTACGATTTCCAGGTCAACCGGCCGGTGATCGAGGTCGACGGCGGTCAGACCAAGCGCCTCATCTGGCCGACGACCCGGATCTCCCTGGCCCGGGCGCAACCCCAGGACCCGGCTGACGGGTCCGCGCCGCCGACCGGGCTGTCCCGGGACGTGGTCCTGGTGCACGGCATCGAGCCGAACATGCGGTGGCGGGCGTTCAGCGACGAGCTCGTGGAGAGCCTGGAAAGCCTCGGCGTCGACCTGGTCATCCTGCTCGGTGCGCTGCTGGCCGACGCGCCGCACACCCGCCCGGTGCCGGTATCGGCCGGCTCGTCGAACGTGAAACTGCCCAGCGATATCGCGGTAAGCGGCATCGGCCGGGTCGATTACAAGGGCCCGACCGGGATCATCGGCGTGCTCCAGCACACCTGCACGGCCGCGGGCATTCCCACCGTCTCGCTGTGGGCGCAGGTGCCGCACTACGTGGCGCAGCCGCCCAGCCCGAAGGCCACCCTGGCGCTGCTGCGGGGCGTCGAGGACATCCTGGACGCGCCGCTGCCGCTGGCGGATCTGCCGGAGGAGGCGCGCGCCTGGGAGCGCGGCGTCGACGAACTCGCCCAGCAGGACTCCGAGGTCGCCGACTACGTGCGGACGCTCGAGGAGGCCAAGGACGCGATGGACCTGCCCGAGGCGAGCGGCGACGCTATAGCCCGCGAATTCGAGCGCTACTTCAGGCGCCACGGCGACGCCGGGGAGTCCGGCGAGATCTGACCGGTGGCCGGGCTAAGGCCAGGTCAGATCGGAGGCCAGGGGACGGCGGGCCAGTCGGCGGGCGGGTAGGGATGCACCCGGTGCTTGAGCAGGGTCTCGATCCTGATCCTGGTCGCGCTGATCTCGCTGCCGGCCAGCAGCGGGGATAGTTCGGTGGCCAGGCTGCCGTCGGTGAGCTGCGCGTTCAGGCGGCGCAGGGCCTCCACCGCGCGCCTGGGCAGGCTCTTGCCCCGCCACTGCCACAAGACGGTGCGCAGCTTGTAGTCCTCGGCGAAGCAGACCCCGTGGTCGCAGCCGTACAGGTGCCCGTCGGGCACGGGCAGCAGGTGGCCGATCTTCCGGTCGGCGTTGTTCACCACGGCGTCGAATACGGCCATGTCGCGCAGGCCTGCGTGATCGGTGCGGCGCGACAGCGCGATCAGGTCCAGGTCGGTGTCATGGTCGATCCACAGCTGGCACATGCCGGGGCCGAACGGCCCGTCCCGCATGACCGTGGGCGGGACCACGTCCCAGCCGGCCGCGCGGGACACGACGTAGGCGGCGACTTCCCGTCCGGCCAGCGTTCCCGCCGGGAAGTCCCACAGCGGACGCTCCCCGGCGATCGGCTTGTAGACGCAGCCGATTCTGGTTTCCTCGGCCGCCGCGTTCCTGGCGTTCTTAGCGGGGCGGCCCGCATTCTTGCCGCTCCTCGGCGCAGGCCCGGCGACCGTGATCGTGCAGTACAGGGTGGCGTTCGACGCGTCTACCAGCCGGCCTTCTACCTCCAGCGGCCCGCTGGTCAGCAGGTCGAGCGCGGCCTGCTCGCCTTGGCCGGCATCCGGCCCGGACCGCAGCGGATAGTTCGGACCGGCATCGTCAAGCATGGCTGACGCGGTGCCCGTTCTGTCGCGGGCAGACATGTCCGTCGGAATCCAGCGGCAGGCCGCACAGCGGGCAGGGCGGCCGGCCCGCCGCGACGATCTTGGCCGCGCGCTGGGCGAAGGCCCGCGCGGCACCCGGCGTGATGCGCACCCTGAGCACTCCCGGCCCGTCGGCCGGGATGTCCTCCGCCAGCGGCTCCACCGGCTCGTCAGATTCTTCCTGCGCCTCGATCACGACCATGCCGCCGTCGCCGTCCCAGGCCAGGGCGATCGCGCCGACCCGGAAATCCTCCAGCAGCGGCAGGTCAAGCGGGCCTTCGTCCTCCAGCCCAGCCGGGACGGCCGCCGGTACCGCGGGCGATCCGCCGGTACGCCTGAGCACCTCGTCCAGTAGCTCATCGATGCGTTCGGCCAGCAAGCTGACCTGGAACTTCTCCAGGACGACACTGGTCACGCGACCGGTGGAGGTCGCCTGCAGGTAGAAGATGCGTTCTCCTGGCTGCCCGACCGCGCCGGCCACGAACCTGTCCGGCGGGTCATAGAAGTAGACCGGCATAGCCCTATCCTCGCGTGTCCGCCGACTCTTGACGACCGGCAGGGGTCGCAACCGCCCCGGCCCGGATTGCGGTCGCCCCGTTCACGGCCGCGGCCGGCCCGCTGGCCTGCTCTGCTCCGCCAGAGCCGCCGCCGACCGCGGCGTCGCTGGCCCGGGCGCGGTGCCCGTCGGGACGGGGCATGAGGTCATCGACTCCACCCCCTCTGTCATTCATCCGGATCAGGAACGGCCGCAGCGGCGTATACCTGATCACGCTCAGCGAGCAGGGATCGGCCTGGATCCGCTGGCACTGATCGAGGTGCAGGCCCAGGCTATCGGCGATGATGGCCTTGATGACATCGCCGTGAGAGCAGATCAGGTAGGTGGCATCCTTACCGAGCCTGGCGTTCCAGTCCCTGACCGCGGCCACCGCCCGGTGCTGCATATCCGGCATCGATTCCCCGCCGGGCCCGGGAAACGTCACCGCGCTCGGATGCGCCTGCACCACGCGCCACAGCTTCTCGGCGGCCAGCTTCTTCAGCGGCTGGCCGGTCCAGTCGCCGTAGTGGCACTCCCCCACCCGGTCCTCGGTGATGACCTGCTGGCTGTCCCGCCCGGCCGCGATGGCCGCCGCCGTCTGCATGCACCGTTCCAGCGGGCTGCTCACGATGGCCGCAAGCCGCAGCGGCGCCAGCCGGGCCGCCAGCGCGGCCGCCTGGGCCCGGCCGCGGTCATCCAGCGGGATGCCAGGCGTCCATCCGGTCAGCACATGGCCGGTCGTCGCGGTGAGCCCATGTCGCACCAGCAGAACGGTCGTCACGCTCTATGAGATTACCGGGGGGTAGAACCACCCCGGACCCCCACTCAGGGGGGAGACTGTCCGTCCTCCCCATTCCCCCCCTGGCCCCCACTTGCGTAGGGATGTTCCCGGCCCCCGGGGCCGGGACCTTGCACGACGAACATGGCCGAACCGAACTGCACCATGTCGCCGGCGCGCAGCGGCACCGGCTCCTTGACCCGCCAGCCGTTAACCCGGGTGCCGTTGTGGGAGCCGAGGTCGGACAGCAGCCAGCCGTTCTCGCCCCGCGACAGCTGAGCATGCAGCCTGGATACCGACAGGTCGGCGATGCGCAGGTCGCAGTCCTGGGTCCGCCCGATGGTAAACGCGGTGCCGGCACCCGGCGGGAAGTACAGCGGCTGCGGCGGCCCCGAGGGGGCGGGGGCGGTCTCGGACGGCCGGGGCGGCGGGAATCCCGGCGGCCACGCGCCGGGGACAGGGATGACACCGGGCCCCGCCAGGCCGGCCGGCACCTGGGGCCCGCGGCTGCCGCGGGTCCAGCCGGCCGCCTCGTCGCGATCCCGCCAGCGGACGGCGGCCCGCAGGCGGGCCAGCAGCTCCCGGGGGCGGGCCCGGCGGGACGGAAGGTCGGTGAACAGGCCGGTCAGCTGGCCGCGGTGCCGGGCGCTCAGGGCGTCCTGCATGCGGATCATGAAGGTCTCGTGCGACAGGCGCCCGTCGACGAATTCCTGCCGGAGCTCACTGACCGCATGGTCGCGCTCCGCGTCCGAGGCGCGGAGATACTCGGGCGTTGCGGGCGTGTCCGCCGCCGACCCTCCCATGAATGGAGTATCGGCATCATCGGCGTTCCGGGCAAGGGAAAGCCGCGGATATCTGCCTTCACCGGTCCCGCTCGGCCCTCCGGCACCAGGCGGAGCAGGCACGGGCGCGGCGCCGCCTACTGGCCTTGGTCGGACGCGGAGGTCATGGCCGGGGTGCCCACGGGCGCGCCGTCCGGGGTCTGCAGCGGGAAGTGGCAGGCGGCCAGGTGGTCCGGGCCGAAGGAACGCAGCAGCGGTTCCTCGGCGGCACAGATCTCCTGCGCGAACTGGCACCTGGTCCGGAACCGGCACCCGGAGGGCGGGTTCACCGGACTGGGCAGCTCGCCTCGGATGGCCGCGCCCTTCTTGGCCCGCTCCTGGGCGGGCTTGGGCACCGGGATGGTGGCGATCAGGCCCGCCGTGTAGGGATGCGCGGCGCGCTCGTAGATATCGTCACCGGAGCCGAGCTCGACCAGCTTGCCCAGGTACATGACGCCGATCCGCTCGGCCATGTACTTGACCACCGCCAGGTCGTGCGAGATCACCACGTAGGTCAGGCCGTGCGAGGCCTGCAGGCGCTTCATCAGGTTCAGCACCTGAGCCCTGATCGACACGTCGAGCGCGCTGACCGGCTCGTCGGCCACGATGAGCCTCGGGTTCAGGGTGAGCGCCCGGGCCAGGCCGATCCGCTGCCGCTGGCCGCCGGAGAACTCGTGCGGGTAGCGCTCCACGGCGTTCCGCGGCAGGCCGACCTCGCTGAGCAGCTCGAACACGCGGTCCCGCTGGGCGCGCTTGCTGCCCATGCGCTGGATGGCCAGGGGTTCTCCGATGATCGCGCCGACCCGCATCCGCGGGTCCAGCGAGGAGTGCGGATCCTGGAACATGAGCTGCAGGTCGCGGCGCTTGCGCCGCAATTCGCCGCCGCTCAGCCTGGATACGTCCATGCCACCGAGCGTGACCGAGCCGGAGTTCGGCTTCTCCAGCGCCACGATCACCTTGCCGATCGTGGTCTTGCCGCACCCCGACTCGCCGACCAGGCCGAACGTGGTCCCGGCGGGCACGGCGAAGGACACGTCCGACACGGCATGGACGGCCCCCACCTTTCGCTGCAGCACGCCCGCGGTGATGGGAAATTCCTTCACCAGGTGGCGCAGCTCGAGCAGCGGGGCGGCAGCGTCTCCGTTCGCCTCGACCGTACGCGCCGTTACCTCGAGCCGGCCGTCGGCCGTCACCTCGAGCCCGGCCGCCACCACGATGGCTTCGGGCTCGGCGTCCGGCAGCGGGGCGTCGTCGGCCAGACCGACCTGGTCGCCGGCGGAGGCTTCCTTGATGCTCTCGTCGTCCGGGCCGGCCAGGCCGGTGCTCGCCGCGTCTGGCCCGCTCGCGCCGATTACCTCCAGGACCAGCGGCCCGTCCACGGGGTGCCAGCAGGAGAACCTGTGCTCGTAGGTCTTGCCGGACAGGGACGGCTCGTCGGAGCGGCACTTGTCGGTAGCCCGGGGGCACCGGGCCGCGAACCGGCAGCCCTGCGGCGGGTGCGACAGGTCGGGCGGCAGGCCGGGAATGGCGTGCAACGCCTTGTTGGCATCCTGGTCGAGCTGCGGAATGGACGCGAGCAGGGCCTGGGTGTAGGGGTGGTGCATCTCGTTGAAGAGCTGGCGCACCTCGGCGGTTTCCACCACCCGGCCCGCGTACATGACGTTGACCCGGTCGGCGTGCCCGGCGATCACGCCCATGTCGTGCGTGATCAGCAGCATGGCCATGCCCAGGCGCTCCTTCAGGTCCTTGAGCAGGGCGAGGATCTGCGCCTGGATGGTGACGTCGAGGGCCGTGGTCGGCTCGTCGGCGATGAGCAGCTTGGGTTCGTTGGCCAGCGCCATGGCGATCATCACCCGCTGCCGCAGGCCGCCGGATAGCTGGTGCGGGTAGTCGTCGAGCCGCTCCTTGGGCTTGGGCAGCCCGACCAGGGACAGCACCTCCACCGCCCGCTCCAAGGCGGCGGACTTGGACACGCCCCGGTGCAGCCGGACCGGCTCGGCCACCTGGTAGCCGATGGTCTTGGTCGGGTCGAGCGAGGTGAGCGGGTCCTGGAAGATCATCGCGACCTCGTTGCCCCGGACCTGCCGCATGTCCTCCTGCTTGAGGCCGACGAGTTCGCGGCCGTCGAGCTTGATCGAGCCGCCCACGATGGACCCGCCGGGCGGCAGCAGGCCCATGATCGACAGCCCGGTCATGGACTTGCCGCAGCCGGACTCCCCGACGACGCCGAGGGTCTCTCCGGCCTCGATGCGCATGTCGATGTTGCCGACCGCCTGCACCACGGAGCTGGTCAGCTTGATGTGCGTCGACAGGTTCTCGATCTCAAGAACGGTGGCCATGTGGCCGCTACCTCTCGTTGTGATGGCTGTTCAAGCGTGGGTACCCGGAACAGACGTTCGCTAACGTCGCCTCAGCCGCACGTCCAGGGAGTCACGGAGCGCGTCGCCGATGAAGTTGAGCGCCATCACGGTCAGCACGATGCAGACGCCGACCGGGTAGATCAGCCACCAGTAGCCGTCCTGCATGTACCCGACGCCGTCGGAGATCATGTCACCCCAGTCCAGGTTGGGAAAGTGCAGGCCGAAGCCGAGGAAGCCTATGTAGGCGACCGCGAGGATCGCGTCGGCCACCTGGAAGGTCACGTTGACGATCATCACGCCGATCGAGTTCGGCAGCAGGTGCCTGCGGATCAGCCGCCATCTGCCGCTGCCCGCGGTCCGCGCGGCCAGGACGAAGTCGCGTTCCCTGATCGTGAGCACCTCGCCGCGCACCAGCCGGGCCGGCACCTGCCAGGAGAACCCGCCGATGACCAGCGACAGGGACAGCACCGACGCGCCGTACCTGGCCGCCAGGATGAGCACCACGAACAGGAACGGGATCGACAGGAAGATGTCGACGATGCGCATCAGCACGGTGTCGACGATCCCGCCGGCCAGGCCGGCGACCGCGCCGACCAGCGCGCCGATGGTGATCGCGACGAACGCGGCGAAGAAGCCGATCTCCAGCGCGGCCTGGCCGCCCTTCATCAGCTCGCCGAGGACGTCGAAGCCGTTGACGTCCGCGCCGAGCGGATGCCCGGCGCCCGGCGGGTCATGAGAGTTGAGCAGGCTTACGTCCAGCAGGTTCGCGTGGTAGAAGTACGGCCCGAGGAAACAGAAGACCACGAAGAAGACCAGGATGCCGACGCCGACGACGGCCAGCCTGTTGCGGGTGAACTCGCGCAGTGCCAGCCGCCACCCGCTCTGGACCGCGCCGACCTCGCCGCCCTCGGGGGCACGGCTCGTGTCAAGCGGCGGGAGCGATGTTCCTGCAGCCACGATTGCCTCCTTGCCGCCGGCCGGTCAGGCCAGCCGGATACGCGGGTCCGCGACGGTCAGCGCGATGTCCGCGACGAAGTTGCCCACGACTACGAAGATGGCACCGATCAGCGTGTAGGCCAGCAGCACCGGATAATCCTCCTTGCCCAGGCTGTTGTAGAACAGCAGCCCCAGGCCCGGGTAGTTGAACAGGGTCTCGACGATCAGGTTCCCGGCCAGCAAGGCGGGCAGGAACAGCCCGACCAGGGTGACCATGGGCAGCGATGCGTTCCGCACCATGTGCCGCGTCAGGACCAGGCGCTCGGGCAGGCCCTTGGCCCGCGCCACCTTGATGTAGTCCTGGGCCAGCACGTCGATCGACGAGGACCGCATATAGCGGGAGAAGTTGGCCACGGTCAGCAGCGTGAGGGTCAGGATCGGCAGGAGCATGTCGTGCCAGTCGCCGATCACGGCAAAGACGTTGGTGGACTGGCTGGCCTCGAAGCCCAGGATGGGGAACGAGAGCGCGAACACCTGGATGAGGATGAGTCCGAGGAAGAACGACGGCATCGAGTACAGGATGAACGCCGCGCTGGTGGCCACGTTGTCGCCGAGCGTGTTCCGCTTCACCGCCTGGAAGATGCCCAGCGGCAAGGCGATCAGGATCGCCAGCAGCAGCGATATGCCGGACAGGTAGATGCTGCGGGCCAGGCGCTGTTGGAACAGGGCGGCCACGGTCTGGTTCTCCGGGACGGAGTAACCCAGGTTGCCGTGCAGCAGGCCGTTCATGTAGCTCAGGTACTGAACGACTACGGGGCGGTCGTATCCGTTCTGCTTGTTCCAGGCGGCGATCTGCGCGTTGTTCGCCCGCAGGCCGAGCACCAACCTGGCCGGCGAAGGGAAGACCGCGTGCAGCAGCAGGTACATGAAGATGGAGATGCCGATCAGGACGATGATGGACGTCCCGATCCGGCGCAGCAGGTAGGCGCTCACCGGTGGGCTCCTTCCTTCCAGGCTGGTGGCCTGTCTCCCGGTTTACCACCGGGAGACAGGCCCGTCCAGCAGGTGATGCTGGCTACCGCTACTTGGTCGTGTACCAGAACTCTGGCGTGGGGGTGTACTGCGTCAGGCTCTCGAACGCCTTCGGCGTGGTCGCCGAGATGTTCGTCTTCCAGACGTAGACATGGTCACGCAGCGGCTGCCACAGCACCGGCAGGCTGCGTGTCCAAGTACGACAGCTCGTCGGTGACCGCGGCCGGGTTGGGGCTGCTGATGGACGCGTTGATCAGCGAGTCCGCCTTCGGGTCGCTGTAGTCGCCGATCTGGCCTGACCCGCCGGTGTTGAAGAGCCCGAACGTGGTGGGGTAGGTGGATATGCTCTCCCCGCCGAAGTCCTCCATGGCCCACTTGTTGATGTTGGCCGGCGACGCCGGGTCGATGTAGTTCTGGATCATGAAGTCGAAGTTGCTGGCCGACAGCGTGATGTCGATGCCGGCTGCCTTCGCGTTGGAGGCCAGGTCCTCGACTTCCTGGGTGATCGGCGAGGCGGCGTTGTAGATCAGGTTGAACGCCAGCTTGGTGCCCGCCGGGATGCCGGCCCCGCACTCACCGGCACCAGTGCCCGGCTTCGAGCAGGTGTCGGTGCCGTTCGCGGTGACGGTCCAGCCGTTCGACTTCAGCAGGCTGGTCGCGGCCGAGGTGCTGAACGGGTAGAGGGTCGTCTTGCCGTTGGCCGGCAGGAACGGGCTCTGCGGGTAGGCCCCGATCGGACCGCTGAGCGGGTCGCCGTCCCCGTTGAGGAAGGCCTTGATCTGACCCTGCTGGTCTTCCAGGTGCTGCATCGCCTGCCGGAAGTACAGCTGGCTGGCGATGTTGTTGAAGTCGCCGGTCTTGTCCTTGAAGTTGAAGGCCGCGAAGTAGTCGCCCCAGGCCGGCAGGCCGTAATAGTCGTAGCCCACATTCTTCAGCGACGGGATCTGCGGGTTGTCCTCCGGCGGGAGGGCGACGACGTCGACCGACCCGCTCTTGATGGCGTTGAACGTGGCCGCGTCCGAGGTGAACGGGACGCCGACGAAGTTCGACTGGGGGTTCGCGTGCGGGCCGCTGTAGCTGGGGTTCGGCACCATGGTGAACGAACCGGTGGTCGCGTTGAAGGCGGTCAGCTTGTACGGCCCGTAAACGACCTGCCAGAGCGGGTTGGTGGCGTAGGTGCTCACCGACTTGGCCTGGGCGTTGAGGAAGTCCCAGATCTTCTTCGCGTTCGCCGGGTTCGTGTAAGTCCAGCGTCGGCCCGCTCGCGGAAGCCTTGGCCCACGCGTGGGCAGGCATCAGCCCGACATCGATGATGTCTTCCTGCAGCCAGGTCGGGTTGACCGGCTTGGACATGTTGATCACCAGCGTGCTGCGCGTTCGGCGTCGACATGCTGGTGAGCGTGTCGGGGAAGTAGCCGGGCACGTAGTTAGCCCAGTTCGCCGGGGATTCCTTGAGGGAGGCGACGATCTCGTCGATCGTGAACTCGAAGTCCTTGGCGCTGAGTGTCTGGCCGTCCGACCACTTCCAGGGCTTGACCGTGATCGTCGCCGTCTTGTCGCCGTTCGACCACGTGGGCGTGTTGACCGGGCTCAGCGCGGCATTGACAGCCGGGCTGGAACCGTTCCATGTGAACCACGTCGGCCGCCACATCTGCCACGAGAAGACGAAGCTGTTGTAGACCGAGTTGTCAGCGGCGGGAATGATCGGCAGGATCCAGTTGGGCGCGTCAGCCGCCAGGTACCCGTACGTGACGGAACCGGCCTTGCCGGAGGCAGCCCCCGGGGCCGGGATCCCGCCGATAGAGCCTGGCTCGGTCGTCATTCCCGGGGAGGCGCTTGAGGTCGGGCTGGCGCTGCCGCTGCCGCTGCTGCTACAGGCGGCGAGGGCCGTTACGCTCGCTAGCGCCAGGGCAAGCCCGGCGAATCCCTTCTTACCGAATGTAGTCATCGTCCCTCCCTCCTTACGCTAATCGCGCCGTTGGTCCGTCCTGGGGTCATTAGAGTGTCGCCCTTCTTTCTCGCAGGTCGCCGGTGATCCGCTCCGCCACCGTCGGGGGGCACTGGGTCGCAGTTCCCCGCAAGCGGTACGGCCCGTCTCCCCGGCACATCCGGGCCGGCCCGTGGCGGGCCCGCCGGTCAGTTACCGGTGTTATGAGTTAGCGGAAGCGTAAGTTCCATATTGCATCGATCTCTCGGCAAAAAAGTCACAACTTGCCATCAATCCCTTGGGAGCAGCATTCCGCCAGGCCCGGACAGCATCCCGGCATTTCCGGAACTGGACATATCTGTTAACACACGCACCAACGGGTACACGGTGTCACTGCGACGTGAAGGCTTGCCGTGGAACGACCGCCTCGCCGCAGAATCTTCGCCTGCGGTCCGGGCTGCCGCCAAGAACCTCAGCGAGCCGGCGCACCGTGATATCCCTGGGAACCGCCGGCGTGGTGCCCTCCGGCGGCGACTACTAAGCGTAACTGCTTAACGGTGAGTAGACAAATAATCACGCTAGGTATTACCTGGTCACCGATGATCGTACGGGTCGCATCAGGGTGACCTGCGGCGGCTTAGCGGAAGATGACGGTGCGGCGGCCGTGCAGGAGGACGCGGTGCTCGGCGTGCCAGCGCACGGCGCGGGCCAGCGCGACCCGCTCGGCGTCGCGGCCGATGGCGGCGAGGTCTTCCGGGCTGCTGGTGTGATCGACCCGGGCGACCTCCTGCTCGATGATCGGGCCCTCGTCCAGGTCAGCGGTGACGTAATGCGCGGTCGCGCCAATGAGCTTCACGCCGTGGGCATGCGCCTGGTGATAGGGCCGCGCGCCCTTGAAACTGGGCAGGAAGGAATGATGGATGTTGATGATGCGGCCAGCCAGCTTGGCGCACAGCTCAGGCGACAGGATGCGCATGTACCTGGCCAGCACCACGAAGTCGATGTCAAGCTCCGCGACCAGATCCAGCAGCCGGCCCTCGGCCCGGGGCGCGGACATCGGGTCGCCCGGGTCAGCCGGCACGTGCTCGAACGCGACGCCGTGCGCGGCCGCGAGCGGGGCCAGGTCGGGGTGGTTGCCGATGACCAGGGGGATGTCGATGCGCAGCGATTCGGCCGCGCGCCGGTAGAGCAGGTCATTGAGGCAGTGGCCGGCTTTGGACACCATGATCAGCACGCGGGGCTGAACGTCCACGTCGTGCAGTTCCCACTCCATGCCGAACTCGGCCGCTACCGCGGTGAACCCCGCGTGCAGGGAGCCGTAGGTGGCGGACGCGCCCGGCACCGTTTCGACGTGCACCCGCATGAAGAACCGGCCCGACCCGTCGACGGTCCGGTCCCCGAACTGCTGGCTGTCCAGCACGTTGCAGCCCGCCCGCAGCAGGTAGCCCGCGACCGCGTGCACGATCCCGGTCCGGTCCGGGCAGGACAGGGTCAGGACGTATTCGGTGCTGGCCGGGCCGCCTGCGGCGGTGCTGGCCGGGCCGCCTGCGGCGGTGGGCATCAGGCCCCCATCGCGTGCACGCCGCCGTCGACGTGCACGATCTCGCCAGTGGTGGCGGGGAACCAGTCGGACAGCAGCGCCACGCAGGCCCGGGCGACCGGCTCGGGCTCGGTGATGTCCCAGCCGAGCGGGGCGCGGTCGTCCCACACGCCCTCGAACCGGTCGAAGCCGGGGATCGACTTGGCCGCCATGGTGCGCAGCGGGCCGGCGGCCACCAGGTTGACCCGGACCCCCCGGGCGCCGAGGTCGCGGGCGAGGTAGCGCGCGCACGACTCCAGGCCGGCCTTGGCCACGCCCATCCAGTCGTAGCCCGGCCAGGCCACGCTGGCGTCGAAGTCCAGCCCCACGACCGATCCGCCGCCGTCCATCAGGGGCAGCGCCGCCATCGTGACCGCCTTGAGCGAGTACGCGGAGACCTGCAGGGCGGTCGCGACGTCGGGCCACCTGGTATGCAGGAAGTTGCCGCCCAGCGCCTCCTCGGGGTTCGCGTAGGCGATCGCGTGCAGCACCCCGTCCAGGCCGTCGACGTGCTCGGACACCCGGCTGGCCAGCGAGGTCAGGTGATCCTCGCTGGTCACGTCCAGCTCCAGGACCGGCGGCGGCGACGGCAGCCGCTTGGCGATCCGCTCCACCAGGCTCAGCCGGCCGAACCCGGTGAGCACCACCGTCGCGCCCTCCTGCTGGGCCACCCGGGCCACGTGGAAGGCGATCGAGGCGTCGGTGATGACACCGGTGACCAGGATTCGCTTGCCCGCCAGGATTCCCATCAAGGCCTCACTTCCGTGGAGTACGACACTCTCCCACCCTGCCCCGCCCGGCGCCGTCAACGAAAGGAGCAGCGATACGAACGTTCCGCATGATGGCTTGTGGGATTCGGACAAATACGGGTCAGTGGCCCATGCCCAGGCCGCCGTCGACCGGGATCACGGCACCGGTGATGTAGGCCGCGTCGGGCCCGGCCAGGAACGCCACCAGGCCCGCCACCTCGTCGGCCGAGGCCAACCTGGCCAGCGGGACCGCGGCCAGGATGGCCGCCTTCCGGTCCTGCGCCAGGCCGGCGGTCATGTCGCTGTCCACGAAGCCCGGGGCGACCACGTTGGCCGTGATGCCGCGGGACCCGAGCTCACGGGCCAGGGACCGGGCCAGGCCGACCAGCCCGGCCTTCGAGGCGGCGTAGTTGGCCTGGCCGGCCGAGCCGTACAGGCCGACGACGGAGGAGATGAAGATCAGCCGGCCGCGGCGCATCCGCATCATGCCGCGCACCGCCCGCTTGGCCACCCGGTACGCGCCGGTCAGGTTGGTGTCGAGCACGGCGCTGAAGTCCTCCTCTTTCATCAGCGCCAGCAGCTGGTCCCTGGCCACGCCCGCGTTAGCCACCAGCACCTCAACCGGGCCCTGCTGCTCCTCCACGGCCGCGAACGCCTCGTCGACGCTGGCCGCGTCCTGCACGTCGCAGCGGACCACCCCGAGCCCGTCCACCGGCTCACCGGAGCGCGAGGTCACCGTGACGCTGTCCCCGCCCGCGGCCAGCCGCCGCGCGATGGCCAGCCCGATACCCCGGTTCCCGCCCGTCACCAGTACCGAACGCGCCACGCTTTGCCCTCCAGGGGGTCAAGGGGGATGGGGTTCCCGGCCAGGGGCCCGGGGGCCGTCCCCTAGGACTAGCCCCCAGGAGTAGCACTGTACCGATAGAGCAGCGACGATGCGGTCATCGCCGGTGGAGAGCTCGAGCGCCTGGCTGCGCTGGCAGGAACCACGGATCGTCCGGCCGAAAAAGGCTGGTGGCCTGTCTCCCGGTTTTTACCACCGGGAGACAGGCCCGTTTCAGCGAGTGACGCTGGCTACTACTTGGTCAGGTACCAGAACTCCGGCGTGGGGTCGTACTGCGTCAGGTTCTCGAACGCCTGCGGCGTGCTCGCCGAGACGTTCGTCTTCCAGACGTAGACGTGGTCGCGCAGCGGCTGCCACAGCACCGGCACCTGCGTGTCCAGGAACGACAGCTCGTTCATGACCGCGGCCGGGTTGCTGCTGCTGATCGAGTCGTTGATCAGCGAGTCAGCGGTCGGGTTGCTGTAGTCGCCGATCTGGGCGGTCCCGCCGGTGTTGAAGAGCCCGAAGGTGGTGGGGTAGGTGGAAATGCTCTCCCCGCCGAAGTCCATCATGGCCCACTTGTCAACGTTGGCCGGGGATCCCGGGTCAGTGTAGTTGGTGATCATGAAGTTGAAGTTGCTGGCCGTCAGGTTGACCGTGACGCCGGCTGCCTTCGCGTTGGAGGCCAGGTCCTCGACTTCCTG
This sequence comes from uncultured Actinomycetes bacterium, assembly GCA_963767565.1. GTDB lineage: Bacteria > Actinomycetota > Actinomycetes > Streptosporangiales > Streptosporangiaceae > Palsa-504. The sequence continues at coordinate 1,325,310 of CAVYEG010000006.1, forward strand.
GGTGATCGGCGAGGCGGCGTTGTAGATCAGGTTGAAGGACAGCTTGGTGCCCGCCGGGATGCCGGCCCCGCACTCACCGGCACCCGTGCCCGGCTTCGAGCAGGTGTCGGTGCCGTTCGGGGTGACGGTCCAGCCGTTCGACTTCAGCAGGCTGGTCGCGGCCGGGATGCTGAACGGGTAGAGGTTCGTCTTGCCGTTGGCCGGCAGGAACGGGCTCTGCGGGTAGGCCCCGATCGGACCGTAGAGGGGGTCGCCGTCCCCGTTGAGGAAGGCCTTGATCTGGCCCTGCTGGTCTTCCAGGTGCTGCATCGCCTGCCGGAAGTACAGCTGGTTGGCGATGTTGTTGAAGTCGCCGGTGGTGTCCTTGAAGTTGTAGGCCGCGAAGTAGTTGCCAAAGGCCGGCAGGCCGTAGTAGTCGTAGCCCACATTCTTGAGCGACGGGATCTGCGGGTTGTCCTCCGGCGGGAGGGCGGCCACGTCGACCGACCCGCTCTTGATGGCGTTGAACGTGGCCGCGTCCGAGGTGAACGGGACGCCGACGAAGTTCGACTGGGGGTTCGCGTGCGGGCCGCTGTAGCCGGGGTTCGGCGCCATGGTGAACGAACCCGTGGTGGCGTTGAAGGCAGTCAGCTTGTACGGCCCGTCTACGACCTGCCAGAGCGGGTTGGTGGCGTACGTGCTCACCGACTTGGACTGCGCGGTGAGGAAGTCGAAGATCTTCTTCGCGTTCACCGGGTTGGTGTAATCCAGCGTCGGCCCGTTCACCGAAGCCTTGGCCCACGCGGCTGCCGGCATGACCGGGACGTCGAGGATGTCTTCTTCCAGCCAGGTCGGGTTGACCGGCTTGGACATGTTGATCACCAGCGTCTGCGCGTTCGGCGTCGACATGCTGGTGAGCGTGTCGGGGAAGAAGCCGGGCACGTAGTTGACCCAGTCCGCCGGGGATTCCTTGACCGCGGCCTTGATCTCATCGATCGTGAACTCGAGGTCCTTGGCACTGACCGTCTGCCCGTTGGACCACTTCCACGGCTTCAGCGTGATCGACGCCGTCTTGTCGCCGTTCGACCACACCGGCGCGTTGGCCACGCTCAGCGCGGGGTCGACGGTCGGGGTGGAGCCCTCGGGCGTGAACCAGGTCGGCCGCCACAGCTGCCACTCGAACACGAAGATGTTGTAGACCGAGCTGTTGGCACCGGGGACGATCGGCATGATCCAGTTGGGCGCGTCAGACGCCAGGTACCCGTACGTGATGGAACCGGCGTGGCCAGAGGCTGCCCCCGGGGCCGGGATGCCGCCGATGGAGCCCGGCTGGGTCGTCTGTCCTGGGGGGGCGGTCGAGGCCGGGCTGGCGCTGCCGCTGCTGCTGCAGGCGGCGAGGGCGGTCACGCCCGCTATGGCCAGGGCAAGCCCGCCGAGGCGCTTTTTGCTCAACATCACCGCCCCCCACTTCTGGCGCCGTTCGCGCATGCGGGTCGGTTCTGAGGTCATCAGAGTGGCACCCTTCGTGTCGCAGGTCGCCGGTGATCCGCTCTGACACCATCACGAGGCATTGGGTCACAGACCCGGAAAGCGGCACGCCCCGTACCCCCGGTACATCCGGCCCGGCCCATCGGGGCGGGCGCCGGCCAGTTACCGGTGTTATCAGTTAGCCGTAGCGTAGGTTGCGCTTTGCATCGACTCTCTCGCTAAAAAGTCACAACTTGTCATCAATCCCCTCGAGAGCGCCGTCCCACGGGACGTCTGGGGGATGGGTCCCGGGTCGGGACCGGTGAGATAAGTTGTGGTCTCGTGGATGATCACGAATCAAGAATCGATCCCGAGTTCACCGCGCTGCCGCTACGAGACCTGGCGGACGCGGCGCTCGCCCAGGCCAAGGCGCTCGGTGCCCAGCACGCCGACTTCCGGGCCGAGCGGATCAGGGGCCAGCACATCGGCCTGTCCGACGGCACCCCGCAGACCCAGTTCGACGCGGACGACACCGGCCTGGCCGTGCGGGTGATCGTGGACGGCACCTGGGGCTTCGCGTCGGCCGTGGACCTGACCGCGGACGCGGCGGCGCTGGCGGCCCGGCAGGCCGTCGAGGTGGCCAAGGTGGCGGCGGCCATGAACACCGAGCCCATCGAGCTGGCCCCCGAGCCTGCCCACGGCGACGTGACCTGGGTGTCGGCCTACCAGACCGATCCGTTCACGATCAGCGCCGCGGACAAGGTGGCGCTGCTGGCCGCCTGGAGCGAGACCCTGCTCGACCACGAGGCGGTCAGCCACGTGGACGCCTCGCTGCAGCAGGTGCGGGAGTGCAAGTTCTACACCGACGGCGCGACCACCGCCACCCAGCAGCGGGTCCGCCTGTACCCGGCGATCACCGCGGTCGCGGTCTCCGGCGACGGGCGGTTCGACACCATGCGCACGCTCGCCCCGCCGGCCGGGCGCGGCTATGAGTACCTCACCGGGACCGGCTGGGACTTCGAGGCCGAGCTGGCCGAGCTGCCCGACCTGCTGGCCGCCAAGCTGGCGGCGCCCACGGTCGAGGCCGGACGCTACGACCTGGTGATCGACCCCTCCAACCTGTGGCTCACCATCCACGAGTCGATCGGCCACGCCACCGAGCTGGACCGGGCGCTCGGCTATGAGGCCGCCTACGCCGGCACCTCGTTCGCCACCCCGGACAAGCTCGGCAGCCTCAAGTACGGGTCGGAGGTCATGCACGTGACCGGCGACCGCACGACCGAGCACGGCCTGGCCACGATCGGCTACGACGACGAGGGCGTGGCCGGCCAGTCCTGGGACCTGATCAGCTACGGCGTGCTGTCCGGCTATCAGCTGGACCGGCGGATGGCGCTGCGCAACGGCTTCGGCCGCTCCAACGGGTGCGCGTTCTCCGACGGCCCGAGCCACATCCCGCTGCAGCGGATGGCCAACGTGTCGCTGCGCTCGGCCCCGGCCGGCGGCCCGTCCACCGCCGATCTCATCGCCGGGGTAGAAGACGGCATCTACGTCATCGGCGACAAGAGCTGGTCCATCGACATGCAGCGGTACAACTTCCAGTTCACCGGCCAGCGGTTCTTCAAGATCTCCCGCGGCAGCCTGGCCGGGCAGCTGCGGGACGTCGCCTACCAGGCGACCACCACGGACTTCTGGGGTTCCATGGAAGCCGTCGGCGGCCCGCAGACCTACGTGCTGGGCGGCGCGTTCAACTGCGGCAAGGGCCAGCCCGGCCAGGTCGCCCCGGTCAGCCACGGCTGCCCGGCCGTGCTCATGCGCGGGGTGCGGATACTCAACACGGCGGCGGAAGGTACAGCATGAGCGAGTTCTCCCCGCAGGAAACGGTCGAGCGCGCGCTGGCCGCGGCCCGCAGCGACGACTGCGTGGTCATCGCCGAGGAGACCTCGAGCGCCAACCTGCGCTGGGCGGGCAACACGCTCACCACCAACGGGGTGTCCCGCTCGCGCCAGCTCACCGTCATCGCCATCGACCGGCGCGCCGAGGGCGCGGCGGCCGGGGTCATTTCCCGGGCCGGCGTGCGCCCCGAACAGGTTGAGGACGTGGTCCGGGCGGCCGAACGCGCCGCGGCCGAGGCCACGCCCGCCGAGGATGCGGCGGAGCTGGCCGGGGCGGAGCACCACGGACCGTTCGGCCCGAATGATCCTGACCACCCGTGGGACGTCCCGCCGGGCCGGACCGGGATCGGCGTGCTGCGCGAATTCGCGGCGGCGCTCGGCGACACGTTGCGCCAGGCCCAGGCCGCGGACCGCAAGCTGTACGGGTTCGCGGAACACGATCTGGTCAGCACGTTCCTGGGGAGTTCGGCCGGGCTGCGGCTGCGGTACGACCAGCCGACCGGCCGGGTCGAGCTGAACGCCAAGTCGGCGGACCTGGCGCGTTCGGCCTGGACCGGCGCGGCGACCCGGGACTTCACCGACGTGGACATCGCGGGCCTGGACGCCGGGCTCAGCGAGCGCCTCGACTGGGCCAAGCGCAGCGTGTCCCTGCCGCCCGGGCGGTACGAGACCCTGCTGCCGCCCACGGCCACCGCCGACCTGCTGGTCTACCTGTACTGGTCGGCGGGCGCGAAGGACGCGGCGGACGGGCGGACGGTATTCAGCAAGGCGGGCGGCGGTACCCGGGTCGGCGAGCGCCTGTCCACGCAGCCCGTCACGCTGTCCAGTGACCCGCTGGCGGCCGGGCTGGGCTGCCCGCCGTTCGTGATCGCGCACGCCTCGGGCGCCGACTCCTCGGTATTCGACAACGGGCTCCCGCTGGCCCCGACCGCCTGGATCTCCGGTGGCACGCTGGCGGCCCTGCACTCCTCGCGGCACTCGGCCGCGCTGGCCGGGCTGCCACCCACGCCCGCCATCGACAACCTGACCTTCGCCACCTCCGCCGCCGGGGCGCCGTCGCTGGAGGAGATGATCGCCGCCACCGGCCGCGGGCTGCTGCTGACCTGCCTGTGGTACATCCGCGAGGTGGACCCGCAGACCCTGCTGCTGACCGGGCTGACCAGAGACGGCGTGTACCTGGTGGAGAACGGCGAGGTGACCGGCGCGGTGAACAACTTCCGGTTCAACGAGTCGCCGGTGGGCATGCTCGGACGGCTGCTCGAGGTCGGCGCGACGGTGCCGACCCTGCCGCGCGAATGGGGCGACTACTTCAACCGGGCCGCGATGCCGCCGGTGCGGGTGGAGGGATTCAACATGTCGTCGGTGAGCCAGGCCAGCTAAGGGCGGTGTCGCCAGGGCCCCGGCGGGGGCATACCGTGGAGGAGTGAGGACGAGTCAGGCCGGCGGCCGAGGGCGGCCGCAGGTGCACATGGTGACGGAGGCCCGGCGGTCGCTGTCCGACGACATCAGCTACCGGCAGCGCAGGTACCTGCTGATGATGGGCATCCGCGCGGCCTGCTTCGTAATCGCCGTGGTTATGTTCGTCAATCACCTCGGCTGGCTCACCGTGATACCCGCCGTCGGCGCTATCATCATTCCCTATTTCGCCGTCGTGTTCGCCAACGGCGGCCGAGAGCCCGACAACACCCGCGGCTTCATGGAGTACCAGCCGAACCTGCCTGCTACCCGTGAGGCGACCGGGGCATCAGAAGGAAACGGCCATCCCCCCGCGCGGCCCGGCGGCGGCGACAACTGATTCGCCTGCTCAAGGCTCGTCCCGAGATCCGGTTGTAATTGGGTCTTGACACACTAGGGGGTGTTTACGTGTAGCATTCATATCGGTGCTCTGGTCCCCCGTCGGGGCACCACTGCCGGCGTTCCGGGCCCCCGTCGGAACGCCGATGATCGCGACGCCGGGTGGTTTGCCCCCGTAGCCACCCGGCGTCGCTCTATGCTCGCCACTTTCAGGGGCTTCGGCGGGGGCTCGCAGTGCCTTCCCGGGGGGACGACCCCCCGGACCTCCGCGTGGCACTCTGCCTGGTAGAGGGTTGGGTCGCAGGCCTGGTTCTGTGGGGGGCGGTTCGGTTCCGCGGTAGCGGCCGCTGTCCCGCCTCCGGGGGGCTTCGACTCCTGTGCGCCGGCTTGGCGGCGGGGGGGCTTACTGGGGGTCAGAGGCGGGACCTAGGGTGGTTTTTGTATTCAATGAACGAGGGCTAGCGGGGGAATGAGGGATACCTCTGGCGGCGCTAGGGGTTTCCTCTGAGAATTGGACGGTTTCTTTCGTTATTGGCTAACGCAAAACGGAGAACGATAGGCGAGGGCTTACCAATAGGCGAGGGGAATGCCGCATGGTGAGCTTTGAATGCGGGCGTTATTCGGTCTTGCGGAACTCGGCTATGCCTATGCCGAGCATCGCGGCGCCCATGATGGCGACCATGGCCAGCGATAGTCCCAGTGGGACCTCCCAGCCAAACCAGGTGATGCCGGGGCTCAATGCCGCGGCGGCCAGCGGGCTGACCGACAGGTGGCTGAACACCGCGTCCCGCATCGGGGAGACGATGTAGGTCAGCGGGTCGATGCGGGTCAGCACGGTGAGCCAGCCGGGCAGGCCGTTCAGCGGGTAGAGCGCACCGGACAAGAAGAACAATGGCATCACGGTCATCTGGGTGAGCGCCATAAACGCCTGTATCTGCTTGATCCGCGCCGCCATCATGACCCCGAAGGCGGTCAGCGTGAACGACAGCAGCAGCAGTTCGCCGACCAAGACCAGCAGCAGCGTCGGCGAGTAGGGGACGTGCGCCACGCCGGCCAGGGCCAGGAAGATGATGCCCTGGAAGGTGGCCACGGTCGCGCCGCCCAGGCACTTGCCGACCACGATGGCCCACCGCCGCACCGGCGCGACCAGCATCTCCCGCAGGAACCCGAACTCCCGGTCCCAGACGATCGAGGCGGCCGAGAAGATCGCGGTGAACAGGACCGACATGGCCAGGACGCCCGGGTAGATGAACGTCCTGAAGTCAACCCCGGCGGGCAGGCCGGCCGACGCCAGCCGGGACAGCCCGGTGCCCAGTATGAACAGGAACAGCACCGGCTGGATCAGGGCGGTGATGGCGCGCAGCCGGTCGCTGCGGAACCTGATCAGCTCGCGGCGCCAGATCATGGCGACCGCGCGCAGGTCATGGCGCAGGCTTCGCTCGGGCACCGCGACCCTGATCGTCTCGGTGAGGGCCATTTCCTCGGCCTCGAGGGTGTCCTGCGGCGCGATGTCCTCCAGCATGGCTACCTCACTACCTCCTGCCGAACCGGGTGGCGAGCCTGCGGTTGCGGTCGCCGACCGAGGCTTCGGCATCCCGGATGGTCTTACCCGTGTACGACATGAACACGTCGTCGAGGGAGGGCCGGGATACGCTCACCGACCGGATGGCCACCGGCAGGCTGGCGAACAGCTGCGGCACGAAATGCTCGCCCGACTCCACCGAGAACGTCACCAGGCCCTCGTGCCGGCCCGACTCAATGCTGAACGTCTCGGCCAGCGCGCGGGCGGCCGCCTCGTCGTCGGCCGTGCTGATCTGCACCCGGTCCTTGCCGATGGAGGCCTTCAGCGCCTCCGGCGTGTCGATCGCGACGATCTTCCCGTGGTCGATAATGGCGATGCGGTCGCAGTTCTCCGCCTCGTCCATGTAGTGGGTAGTAAGGAAGATCGTGATGTCCTCGCGCTTCTTCAGCCCGTTGATGTACTCCCAGATGGAGGATCTGGTCTGCGGGTCCAGGCCCACGGTCGGCTCATCGAGGAACAGCACCCGCGGCGCGTGCAGCAGGCCGCGGGCGATTTCCAGCCGGCGCTGCATACCGCCGGAGTAGGTGGACACCGCGCTGGCCCGCCGGTCCCACAGCCCGACCATCTCGAGCACCTGCCGCAGCCGCGGCGCGAACGCCGCCTTGGGCACCCCGTACAGGTCGGCGTGGAAGCGCAGGTTCTGCTCCCCGGTCAGGTAGTTGTCCAGGGTGGTCTCCTGGAACACCAGGCCGATGTTGCGGCGCACGGTATCCCGCTCGGAGACCACGTCGTGTCCTGCCACCCTGGCGGTGCCCGAGGTGGGCTCCGCCAGGGTGCACAGGATCTTGATGGTGGTGGACTTGCCCGCGCCATTCGGCCCGAGGAAGCCGAACGTCTCGCCGGCGGCGACCTCGAAATCGATGCCGCGCACGGCCTCGATCTCGCCGTAGCTCTTGGTCAGCTTGCCGACCTCGATGGCCTTCGTCACACCTACGCGTCCTGTTCCGCTGCCTCGTCGTCTGCCGCGAGGATACGGTACAGGGCCTTGCGGGTGTCGGCCAGGATCTTGCTGGCCTGCTGGACCTGGGCGGGCGTGCCCGCCTGGGCGACCTGCATGGTGGCCATGCCGACCTGGCGGGCCAGGGCGTGCACCTGGAACGCGGTGTCGTCGACGCTGCCGGTCACGGCGTCCCAGGACGCCTTGAGCTCGTCGGCGTGGGCCTGGACGTAGGCCCGGCCCTCGTCGGTCAGCGTGTAGTTCCGGCGACGGTCCTCGTCGCTCGCTGCCGCGGCCGTGATCAGGCCCTCGTCCTCCAGTTGCTGCAGTGCCGGGTAAACCGAACCCGCGCTCGGCCGCCACACGCCCTGCGTGCGCTCGCCGATCTCCTGGATGAGCTGGTAGCCGTTCCACGCCTGGCCCTCGGCCAGCAGGTCGAGGATCGCGGCCCGGACGTCACCGCGCCGGACCCGCGGCCCGCGGCCGCCTGCCCGTCCCGGCCTCGGCGGCCCGAACGGCCCGCCGCGCATCTCGAACCCGAACGGGCCCGGACCGCCCCACGGACCGGGGCCGCCGCGCATCCTGGCGCGCCCTCGCACGTGACCGCGGTGGCTGCCGCGGTCCTCTCGGGGATCTCCCCATCCTTCGTTATGCATTGTGATACTCCTTAAAGGTCTCTAGATCGCTTCTCGATCCTTGCCGTTAGGTTAACGATATATCTATAACGATCGGATGGCAAGATGTTGTTCCCGCGGATTTCTCGGCCGAACGGGCCGTGGTGCCAGCAGCCGCCCTCGTTGCTCTACGGCGGTTGCGAAGTGTGGTACTGGTGTGACGCTGGATGCCTGCCGGTGAAGACGGGATGCCGAGATCTCGGGCCGGAGGGCTCCGGGGCCCGCGCCCGGTCATGATCGTGGCCAGTTTTGGGTGCATAGGCCGCGTCGGTCCTCCGCGGGCCGAGCTTTAGCCGCACCCAATGGACCCTTGCACCGGTTAGCGGCCCAGGCGTGCCCGGCGTATCGCCCAGGATGACGCAGACGGGGTTACGGGCGGACCGGGAGGGTGTACTCGCGCCGGAGGCTGTTGCCCAGGCGGGAGATGTCGGCGCCGTAGACGTGCATCGAGATGGCCACGCCGTCGCCGGTGTTGCGCACGCGGTGGATGTCGCCGGGCGGGGCGAAGCCGCTGACGGACCCGGTGGGATTGACGTTGCGGGCGGCCAGGGTCAGGGCGCGGCTGCCGTCGGCGAGCGCGAAGACCTCTTCGTACTCCTGGCCCTGCAGGACACCGGTGACGCACCAGGCCACGTGGTCGTGGATGACCGTTTCCTGCCCCGGTAGCCAGACCATGGCCGCGATCGAGAACGAGCCGTCGGGCTCGGCGTGCAGCAGGTGGCTCTGGTAGCAGTCCGGGTTCCCGGCCCGCCGGGAGGCGGGCAGGATGGCCGCCGGGTCGGGAAGGCGGCCGCGCAGCGCGCTCACGACGCGATCGGCGGTCTGCTGCCAGTCCAGGCCGCGGCGGACTTCGGCGCGGACCGCGCGCAGGAGGCTGTCCGGGCAAGTCCCCAGCTTGGCCATGATGCTCGGCAGTGCTGAATCTGTGCTGGTCAGCGTCATGACCTCAAGGCTAGCGACCAGTGGCCAGCTGGCACCAATGCCAATCGCCTGGCTAACACATAGGCAAGGCTGATGAATAATAGCAAGTTCATCGTCCTGATCTGGTGACCTACGCGAAGGCTGGCCCGTGTCCCGCAAGGTCGTCAGGGCCTGCCGTTCCCGCGAGCCCCGTCCGTATCTCTAGTCGGCGACGGCGGAGTAGGCCACCACGCCACGACGCATGGCGTCGATCGCGGCCCGGGCAGTCGCGGCCAGGCTGCGCGGCGCAGGAGTGTCCGGTGGCGCCGAAGCATCGGATGAGGCGGAAGCAGCGGGTGAGGCGGAAGCAGCGGGTGAGGCGGAAGCAGCGGGTGAGGCGAGAGCGTCGGGTGAGGCGGCGGGCTGGGCGGGCGGGGGGATGCCGGACGCGGCGCCGGCGATCTGGTCGAGGAGGTCGATGAGCTGCTTGACCGAACGGACGAAATCACCGGGCGTCAGGTCGGGCGAGGATTCCAGCACGGATTCCAGCCGCGCTCCCCTGGCCCAGCGATAAGCGGCCCAGGCAAAGCCGAAGTCGGGCTCGCGCAGGAACGACAGCTGGTTGTCCTTCTCCAGCTGGTCGAGCTCCGCCCAGGTCCTGACCATGCCGGCCAGCGTGTCGGCCACGCGGCCCTTGGGCAGCCGGGGCGGATGAACGTCATCGGCCTGCCGTGACTCGAATGACAGGGCCGACACGCAGGCGGCGAGCTCGCCCGGCGACAGGCCGTCCCACAGGCCGCGGCGCAGGCATTCGGCGGCCAGCAGGTCCAGCTCGGTGTACAGGCCCGCCAGGCGGCGGCCGTCCGGCGTGACCGTGTCCCCGTCCAGGTAGCCCAGCCGCTCCAGGACGCGGCAGACCCGGTCGAACGTGCGCGCGATCACGTGCGAACGGCCCGCGACCCGGCGCTCGAGCGCCTCAGTCTCGCGGGTCAGCCGCAGGTAGCGCTCGGCGTACCGGGCATGATCCTCGCGGTCCGGGCAGTCGTGGCAGGGATGGCGCCGCAGCCGCCGCCGCAGTTCGGCGATCCCGTCAGGCCGGTCGTCCCCCTCGGGCGCGAACGGGGCGGTGCTGGCTCGCCGGGACCTGGAAGATGGTGTCGGGCCGGCCGCCAGCCGGTTGCGCATGGTCGCGGCGAGGTCCTTGCGGTGCTCAGGGGACCGCGGGCTGAACCAGCTGGGGATCCGGATCTTGTCGACGATCTCCGGCGGCACCGGGAAGTCGGCCACGGCCAGCCGCTTGACCTGCCGGCTCTCGGTGAGCACGAGCGGTCCCGGCCCGGCGGGCCGCCCGTTGCCGTGGTCGGCGGCGGCCCGGTGCGTTCGGCTGTCGCGTCCGGTCGGCCCGTGACCGCTGTTGTTGCCGCGACCCGGGTGCAGGCCGGGCTGCAGGACGACGGCCAGCCCGGCCCGCCTGCCGCCGGGTACGCGGATGATGTCACCGGGCCGCAGCAGCGACAGCGACCGGGCCGCTTCGGCCCGCCGGGAGCTGGCCCGGGCGCGGGACAGGTCGCCCTCCCGGACCGACAGGCTCCTCCTCAGCTGGGCGTACTCGGCGAAGTCCCCCTTCTCGCAGCTCATCTTGGCGGCCAGGTCGTCCATGACCTGCTGGTTCCTGCGGATCTGACGGCCTACGCCGACCACGCCCCGGTCGGCCTGGAACTGGGCGAAGGACGACTCCAGCAGGGCCGAGGCGCGGGCCCGCCCGGCCCAGCCGGTCAGGTTGACGGCCATGTTGTAGGAGGGCCGGAAGCTGGAGTTCAGCGGGTAGGTACGGGTGCTGGCCAGGCCGGCCAGGGCGCCGGGATCCAGGCCCGGTTGCCACAGCACGACCGCGTGGCCCTCGACGTCGATGCCGCGGCGCCCGGCGCGCCCGGTCAGCTGGGTGTACTCCCCCGGCGTCAGGTTGGCGTGCGTCTCGCCGTTCCACTTGTCGAGCTTCTCGATGACCACGGTCCTGGCCGGCATGTTGATGCCGAGCGCCAGCGTCTCCGTCGCGAACACCGCCCGGACCAGCCCGGCGGCAAACAGTTCCTCGACGACTTCCTTGAAGGCGGGCAGCATCCCGGCATGGTGGGCCGCGATCCCGCGCCGCAGCCCGTCCAGCCATTCGCCGTAGCCCAGGACGATCAGGTCCTCCGCGGGTATGTCGGCCGTGCGGCGCTCAGCGGTCTGCTGGATGAGGTCCGCCTCTTCCGGCGTGGTCAGCCGCAGGCCCGCGGCCAGGCACTGCTGCACCGCCGCGTTGCAGCCGGCCCGGCTGAAGATGAACGTGATCGCGGGCAGCAGGCCGGAGGAGTCCAGGCGGGAGATCACGTCAGGCCGGTAGGCCGGCGAGAACCGGCGCGGCCGGCGGCCGCTTTGGGGGCCCCGGCCGGGGCGGCCCGGCGCCTTGCGGTCGATCCAGGTGTCGCGCTGGGCGACCCGCAGCAGTTCGGGATTAACCCGGGTGTGGTCGTCGTCGGTGAACAGGTCGTAGAGCCGGTTCCCGGCCAGCACGTACTGCCACAGCGGCACGGGCCGGTGCTCGTCCACGATCACCGTCGTACCGCCGCGGACCTGATCTAGCCAGTCGCCGAATTCCTCGGCGTTGCTCACGGTCGCGGACAGGGCGGCCACCCGGACCGACTCGGGCAGGTGGATGATCACTTCCTCCCAGACCGCGCCGCGCGAGGAGTCGGCCAGGTAATGCACCTCGTCCAGGACGACGTAGCCGAGGCCCGCCAGCGTCGGAGATCCGGTATACAGCATGTTGCGCAGCACCTCGGTGGTCATCACTACCACCGGCGCGTCGCCGTTGATGCTGTTGTCCCCGGTGAGCAGGCCCACGGTCTTGTGGTCGTACCGGCGGACCAGGTCGGTGTACTTCTGGTTGGACAGGGCCTTGATCGGCGTGGTGTAGAAGCACTTGCGGCCCTGGCTCAGCGCCAGGTGCACGGCAAACTCGCCGACCACGGTCTTGCCCGACCCGGTGGGCGCGGCGACCAGCACGCCGCGGCCCGCGCTCAGCGCGCGGCAGGCCGCAACCTGGAAGTCATCGAAGTCGAAGTCGTAGAGCTCGCGGAACGACGAGAATTCCGGGTCGCCCCCCCGTTCGCGGGACGCGGCATACCGTTCCGCCGGAGTGCTCATGGTGTCAAGGTTAGGTGGTAGGCCTCAGCCGAACTGTCAGTTGAGCCTGCCGCCGCTGTCGGTCTCGTCGAGGTCGAGCGGCGAGAGCTGGTCGTCGGCCAGGCCCGCGTACGGGTCGGGGTGCAGCCGCGCGCGCCGGCGGTCGTTGGACCACACGATGAGCTCGGCCACCTCGACCAGGGCCGCGCAGCCCCCGCCCAGGATCAGCATGGTCAGCGGGTCCGGGCTGGGATTGGCCATCCCGGCGATCAGGAACACCCCGAAGATCATCACCCGGCGCCATTTCCTGAACCGCTGGTGAGTCAAGATCCCGGCCAGGTTCAGCATGACGATCAGCAGCGGCAGCTCGAACGCGATCCCGAAGGCGAGCACCATGGCCATCACGAAGCTCATGTACTGGTCTACCGGGAGGATGTTCCCCACCCCGTTCGGGGTCAGCCCGAGCAGGTAGTGCATGGACCGGCCCAGCGACCAGTACGCCAGCGTGACTCCGGCCAGGAACAACGGCACGGCGGTGCCCAGGAAGAGGTAGCCCCAGCGCTTCTCCCGGGCATACAGGCCCGGCGCGACGAACGCCCAGACCTGGTATAGCCACACTGGCGAGGACAAGATCACCCCGACGATCACCGCGACCTTGACCCGCAGGTAGAACGGATCCAGCGGACCGTCCAGGGTCGGCATGTTGACCCCGAGCGTCGAGCATCCCGAGTGTCCCCGGACCATCGTCGCGCACAGCGGGTGCTCGATGACACGCCAGACCGGACCGAAGAAGACGAACCCCACGATCATGCCCGCGCCCACGGCCAGCGCCATCTTGACCACCCGGTTACGCAGCTCACGGAGGTGGTCGATGAGCGGCATCCGGCCTTCGGGGTTCTGCTGCCGCTGTGAGCGCACGAAGTGCTCACCCACGATGCGGGCGCCCTGCAAAGCGCCGGGTAGTTTCGCCATGGCCCCTTCCCGCAGTCAGTCCCGGGAGGCGGGGGTTAGCTGGTCTGCTGAGACCGCGGAGCCTCAGCCGCCGACGGCACCGCGTCCATCGTCGCGGCCCGCTGCATATCACGGATCTGCTGCTGCAGCGCGTCGATCTGAGACTGCTGATCGGCCGGCGGCGCCGACACCGGGCTGAGCTCGGCCGGAGCCGGGAATCCGGTCCCGGTCGGAGTCTGAGCGGCCGATGCCTTGACATCGGATTCGTCCTCGTGCAGGTTGCTGACCTCGGCCTTCAGGATGCGCATCGACCGGCCCAGAGAACGCGCGGCGTCCGGCAGCTTCTTCGATCCGAACAGCACGATCAGCAAGACAGCGACAATCAGGATCTTCCAGGGGCTGTCGAACAGGTCACCAATCATGTCCGTCCTCTTTGAGCAGGAGACGTCTTTCTGGGCCCGAGTCTACACGGCAGCGTCCGACGGGGGCCCTGCTGGCTTCTGGTGGCGAGTGGTGGTCTCACACCACGTAATTCGCAAGCGCAGCCGCAGCGGATTGGTGGACTTCGGAAACCAGCGCGGGCGGCGACAGGACCCGGCAGTCCTCGCCGAGCCGCAGGGCCAGCCGCCGGACCCAGCCGGTATCCGGGGTGCGCAGCATCACTCGCAGCCATCCGTCGGGCAGGTCGGCCACCGACTCGCACGGATAGTACTCCGCCACCCAGCGGCCCTCGGCGGACAGCTCGAGTTCCACGTGCACGTCGTCGGGCGACGGCCGGAACAGGCCCTGGTCCACGTCGACCGGGGTGGCCTCAGGGGGCGGCGAGGAGGCCTGATCGAGCACGGTCAGCTGGAGCACCCGGTCCAGCCGGAACGTCCGCACGCCCTCGGCGCGCAGGCACCAGCCCTCCAGGTACGGCCGGCCGTCGACCACCAGCAGCCGCATCGGGTCGACATCTCGCTCGGTGGCCTCGTCCCGCCCCGGCACGTAGTACCTCAGGTGCACCCGACGCCCGGCCGACAAGGCGGCGCCGAGCTGGGCGGCCAGCCCGTCGGGCCCGTCGCCAGGCGGCATGTCGACCTGCACGGCGACCTGGCTGCTGACCGAGGCGGCCTCGCCTGCCGCGTCCTCCAGCTTGGCGAGCAGCCGGGACAGGGCGGACCTGTCTTCCAGCCCCGGTACCTCGGCCAGCATCCGGAGCGCGACGAGCAGCGCGCTGGCCTCGTCGACCGCGAGCCGCAGCGGGCGGGCGATGGACTCGGCCTGGCTGACCACGATCTCGCCGCCCTCGTAGGACAGGTCGATCGGGCAGTACGGATCGGGCGCCCGCAGCTCGACGCACCACAGCAGGTTCAGGTCATCGACCAGCTCGCGCTCGCTGATCCCGAACGCCGCCGCGGTCTCGGCCAGCCCGACGACCTTCCTGCTCACCACGTACGGCACCAGGGCCAGCAGCCGCTGCAGCCGCTCGGTGGAGGTGACCAGCGCGCTCACGTGAGAACTCCCTTGAGCTTGCGGATAACGGCCTCGCGCAGGTCGGGCGGGTCTAGCACCACCACGTCCGGGCCGAACCAGGCGGCGTAGTCGGCGAATGACCCCACGTCGGCGAAGCGCGTCGTGACCAGGTCCCAGCGGTCCGGCTCGGTGTCATCGGCGGTCACCGAGACGGCGTGCTGCCGCAGGCCGACGCCGGTCCCCGACCGGACCCGCAGGACCGCGGTGTGATCGCGGGCGGGCGTGGAATCCCAGTCGCGGACCAGCTCGCGCACGTCCGCGCCGTCCGGCACGGTGACGCTGCCCGCAGGACCGCAGAACTTCACCGCCCCGGCGATCCGGCCGAGCCGGAACACCCGGGTGGCGTCGCGGCCGCGGTCCCGGCCCGCCACGTACCAGCGGCCGTGCCTGTTCACCACGCCCCAGGGCTCGAGCTCGCGCCGCTGCGGCTCGCTGCGGCCCGCGGCCCGGTAGCTGAACGTCACCGGCCGGCGGTCCCTGACCGCCTCCCACAGCGGGCCGAAGGCGGGCTCGGGCGTGCCGAGCCGGGGCTCGATGCCGCGAGCCGCACGCGGCTCGTCGTCGGCCTCGATGCCGGCCGCCCGCAGTTTCAGCAGCGCGCCGGCGGCCGCCCCGGCCAGTTCGGCCCGCTGCCAGACCCTCGCGGCCAGGCCGAGGACCGCGGCCTCGTCCGCCTCCAGCCGCAGCTCGGGCAGCTCGTAGGCCTGCTGCCTGATCCGGTAGCCGGGATCGTCGTCGAACGGATGGTTCAGGCCGGTCTCCAGCGGCACCCCGAGATCACGGAGGTCCTCCTTGTCCCGCTCGAACATCCGCTTGAAAAGATCGTCTGGCTCAGGATAGCCAGGCACCGCCTGCCGGATCTGCTCCGCGGTTAGATACCGTCCGGTAGACAGGAGACACACGACAAGGCCGAGCAGCCGCTCGGTCTTGCGCTTAGACATGGCCTCTCCAAACCCCCTGCGATTCCTCCAGGCTATTGTCTCGCACGCAGTGCCGCGCCGCCTCCCTATAGGCTCCCGGGATGATCACATGGCGGAACGGCACGGTGCGCGGCGTGCGCCGGGAGTGGCCGGGCGCGGTGGAGCTTGACGTGACCGTGGACGGACGGCCGGAGCGGGCGCTGGCCTACCCCGCGCTGACCGGATGCCCGCAGGCCGGCGACCGGGTGCTGCTCAACACCACGGCGCTGGACCTCGGCCTGGGTACCGGCGGATACGCCCTGGTGGTCGCGGTTCCCGACCGCCTGCCGCCCGACCCGGAACTCGGCGGCCACCTGGTCAAGGCCCGGTACACGCCGCTGCAGGCGACCGTGGCCGGAGCCGACGAGCAGGGATCGCCCCATCATGACGTGCTGCGCGACGCGGATGACATCGGCGGGATGCCTGTCGTGGTGGCGGACCTGCATTCGGCGCTCCCGGCCGTCCTGGCCGGGGTCTTCGATTCTGCCGAACGGCCCGGGACGCACGCGGCGCGGTCAGGTGAAACGCCGGTCGTGGTCTACGTCATGCAGGACGGCGGCGCGCTGCCGGCCTGGTTCTCGCGTACGTGCGCCGCGCTCAAGGAGGCGGGCTGGCTGGCGGCGACGGTCACGACCGGGCAGTCCTTCGGCGGGGACCTGGAGACGGTGACCGTGCACACCGGGCTGCTGGCCGCGCGGCACGTGCTGGGCGCCGACCTCGCGGTCGTCGCGCAGGGGCCGGGCAACCTCGGCACCGGGACACGCTGGGGGTTTTCCGGGGTGGCAGCGGGCGAGGCGATCAACGCCGTGGCGGCCCTGGGCGGGCGCCCGGTGGCCTCGCTCCGGGTGAGCGACGCCGACCCGCGCGAGCGTCACGGCGGCATCTCGCACCACAGCCAGACCGCCTACGGGCGCGTGGCCTTGGCCCGGGCGGACGTCGTGATCCCCGGGCTGCCCGGCGAACTCGGCGCCCGGGTCACGGCCGAGGCGGCACCGCTGGCCGCGCGGCATGCGCTGGTCACCGTGCCCGTCGGCGGCCTGGAGGAGGCACTGCGCCGGTGCCCGGCGCGGCTTTCCACCATGGGCCGGGGCCTCGAGGAGGATCCCGGGTACTTCCTGGCGGCCGCGGCGGCGGGCCGGCACGCCCGCCGCCTGCTGCGCCGCGAACCGGCGTCCGGCTCTGCGCTTCCGCCGAACCCGCCCTAGGAGTGCTTGAGCGCGTCGATGATGTCGACCACGTACACCAGGGTGTCGCTACCCGTGATGCCGGCCTGGGACTGCCCCCTGCTGCCGTAGCCGTCCTTCGGCGGGACGACGAGCATGACCCGGCTGCCCACGGTCTGGCCGACCAGCCCGGCATCCCAGCCGGGGATGACCTGCTCGGGGTTGGCGCCCACGACGAAGCCGAACGGCGAGCCGTCGGTCCAGGAGGCATCGAAGACCTTCTTGGTCCGCCAGATGTAGCCGGTGTACTGGGTGATGACGTACTGGCCCTTGACTACCTTCGGCCCGGTCCCCCGGATCAGCGTCTTGGTCACCAGGCCGGACGGCGGCGATGAGGCCGGGATCGTGATCGTGGGGGCGCTGCCCGCGTGGGCAGTGACCTTCGGCAGGCTGCCGCCGCCGTCCGAGACCGCCGCGCCGGTCGCGGCCGCGGCCTGCGGGTACGCCTTGATCAGGTCGATGACGAACACCAGCGTGGTGGTAGCCGAGATGCCGAGCTGAGAATCCCCGGCGGTGCCGTAGGCATCGGCGGGCGGCACCACGGCCAGGACCCGGCTGCCGATCTTCTTGCCGATCAGCGCGGTTTGCAGGCCGGGCAGCATGGTGCCGCCGATCATCGTCGGGTTCTCGGTGAAGGTGTTCGCCTTCAGCGCGGAACTGGTCCCGTCCCAGAAGTACAGGACGAAGTTCGCGGCCATGGCGTCCGCCTTGGTCACCGTGGTGCCGGTGCCGCTTATCTCCGTCTTGACGAACAGCTTGCTGTCAGCCTTGAGCTTCGGGATGGACACCTTGGGGGTGGTGCCGAAGTTCCCGCTCACGGCGACGGAGTTGTTCGCCTTGGGATTCGCGGTCGCGCTCGACGACGCGGCGGGCTTGGCCGAACTGCAGCCGGCGACGGCCAGGCCGGCCAGCAAGAACAAGACGATGATCGCGAGAAGGCGGCGCATGAAAACCTCAATGGTGGTGGACGTCAAGTGTTGGCCCCGGGGGAAGGCTACCCGCCCTGCGGGCATGCGCGTCACATGCCGGCGATGAGCTTCTCGACCCTCTCGTCCACGGAGCGGAACGGGTCCTTGCACAGCACGGTCCGCTGGGCCTGGTCGTTCAGCTTCAGGTGGACCCAGTCGACGGTGAAATCACGCCGCTTCTCCTGGGCCCGGCGGATGAACTCGCCGCGCAGTTTGGCCCGCGTGGTCTGGGGCGGGACCGACTTGGCCTCGAAGATATCGATGTCGCGCGCGGCCCGCTCGACCGCGCCGGCCCGCTGGAGCAGGTAGTACAGGCCCCGGCCGCGGTGCACGTCGTGGTAGGCCAGGTCGAGCTGGGCGACCCGCGGCGAGGAAAGCGGCAGGTCGTGCCGGGCCCGGTAGCGCTCGATGAGCTGGTACTTGGTGACCCAGTCGATCTCCCGGGCGATCATGTCGAGGTTGCCGGTCTCGATGGCGGCCAGGGCCCGTTCCCACATGTCGAGGACGCGCTTGCTGATCGGGTCGAGGCCGTTCTTGAGGGTGAAGTCCTTGGCCCGGTTCAGGTACTCGTACTGGATGTCCAGGGCGCCCATCTCGCGCCCGTTGGCCAGCCGGACCCGGCTGCGCCCGGTCATGTCATGACTGACTTCGCGGATGGCCCGGATCGCGTTGTCCAGGGTCAGGTCGCGCATCATCGCCCCGGCCTCGATCATCCGCAGCACCAGGTCGGTGGAGCCCACCTTGAGCAAGGTGGTGGTCTCGCTCATGTTGGAGTCGCCCACGATCACGTGCAGCCGCCGGAACCGCTCGGCGTCGGCGTGCGGCTCGTCCCGCGTGTTGATGATCGGGCGTGACCTGGTGGTCGCCGACGACACGCTCTCCCAGATGTGCTCGGCCCGCTGGCTGACGCAGTACACCGCGCCCCGCGGCGTCTGCAGGACCTTGCCCGCGCCGCAGATGACCTGCCTGGTGACCAGGAACGGGATCAGGATGTCGGCCAGCCTGCCGAACTCGCCGTGCCTGCCGACCAGGTAGTTCTCATGGCAGCCGTAGGAGTTGCCCGCCGAGTCGGTGTTGTTCTTGAACAGGTAGATGTCGCCGGCGATGCCCTCTTCACGCAGCCGCCGGTCGGCGTCGACCAGCAGCCCCTCCAGGATCCGCTCGCCCGCCTTGTCGTGGGCCACCAGGTCCATGACGTTGTCGCACTCAGGAGTGGCGTATTCGGGATGGCTGCCCACGTCGAGGTAGAGCCGCGCCCCGTTCCTCAGGAACACGTTGCTGCTGCGGCCCCAGGACACCACCCGCCGGAACAGGTAGCGCGCTACCTCATCCGGTGACAGCCGCCGCTGCCCGCGGAAGGTACAGGTAACGCCGTACTCGTTTTCCAGCCCGAAGATTCGCCGATCCACACGCCAAGGCTACGTCCCGTCGTGCCGTGATGACAGCACCGCGGGGCCTTGCCATCCCGCAGCGCGTTCGCTACCCTCTGCCGCTGTCCACCTGAGGCAGCAGGTTCCTGTCCCAGACGTAGATCGTGTACCGGCCGTCATGGTAGATGCGCGTCGGCTGACCCAGGGCTGCCAGGGCCGCCGCCTTGGGCTCCCAGTGGTTGAAGAACCCGGGCGCGCTGTCCGTGACGAGGAACGTCGCCCGCTGCGAAGCCGGGTCGTACCAGGAGCTCTTGGACTCCCACATGTTCGGCTCCAGCTTGTCCGGCCCCACCGACCTGATCGTGACCGCGCCGTCGCTCCCCACGGTGACCACGCTGGACAGCCAGTACCCGCCGATGCCCCTGGTCAGGTGGTGAGCGGCCAGGAACTGCGCCAGCTGCTGATTGGCTGCGGGGACCGAGGGCTGCGCTGCCGCGTAGCCCAGGCCGGCCGCGGATACGGCCAGCAGGGCAGCGGTCAGCCGCTTCTGCCAGCCGGGCCAGCCCGGCTGCTCGCCCGCGCGCACGCGCAGGCCGCCGGCCAGGGTCCGGCCGGCCAGCACCGCGCCGAACGGCAGCACCACCGCGAACTCCCGCGCGTTCAGGTCGGTCGCGTCGGCCAGCGTGCTCGGCACGTAGAGCAGCACGTTGACGATCATGGCGACGAGCAGGATCTGGCTGATCATGTCGGGCCAGCTCAGGAAGTGCCGCGCCACCCGCCACATGGCCCAGGCGACGAGCGCCACGCCGGCCAGGTGGATCAGGGCGAAGACCAGGGACGGGGCAGGCCCTTCCGGCTTGGCGCCGAACAGCGCGAGCAGTCCCTTCGCGGTCACATAGGCGTGCTTGGGCCAGGTGTGCACCGGCGCGAGCTGATAGCCCACCGGGTGCAGGATGAATCCGCCGCTGGCCCGGAGCAGCCGGCTGACCAGCGAGGCGAGAGCCTCGGCCAGGATCGCCGCGGCGGCCAGGGACAGCTCCCAGGCCTGCGCGGCCAGGCTCGCCTGCGCCCACCGGTGTTCCCGGCCCGCCTGCTGTTGCGCGGTGAACATCGCGCGGGCCACGCGCAGCGCGCACACCGCCACCAGCGGGATGATGCCGACCACCAGCACCAGCGGGTCGGCGATCAGCGCCCAGGTCAACATCAGCCCCACGATGACCGGCACTGCCCAGTGCAGCCTGGCCGAACGGGCCCCGCCGAGCCGGTCAAGCACCAGCCAGGTCAGCAGGAGCGGCACGGCGGTGCCGATGTGCCCGACGGACAGCAGCAGGATGAACACCGCGACCCCGAGCTGCGGTGCGAACATGATGCCGCCGGTCAGCAGGATCCGCGGCAGTGTTCCGCCGGAGGCCCGCTGGTCGGCCCGGCCCAGGGCCAGCAGCACGGCCAGCACCAGCACGAGGGTGTAGGTCACCGCCACGCCGATGTGGGCGGTGTCGGTGTGCAGCCCGAACAGGCGCTCGAGGATCGCGTATTCCGGCAGTTCGGTGGTGTAGAACGAGACGTCCGACATGGACCAGCCATGCAGCAGTAGGTTGCCGTGCAGCAGGTCCCAGGCCATGAGGAGCGTGTTGGACTCGTCAGAGTTCTCCGGGTAGGTGCGCGACACCTGCAGGTAGGCGATGAACAACAGGGCCACGGCCAGGACCGCTGCAGCGGCGGCGAGCAGGCGGCGGCGGGCGGGCGGGGCGGGGCGGGGGACCCCGGCCGGGGCGGGCGACTTGTCCGGGGTGCCGCTCGTCTGTACGGCAGCCACCACGTCTTTCACGCTCATGTCCCCTCGTCCGGGCCATCACACTGGTCTGGCCGGGCATTCGTTGCAGCCTGTCACAGCGTAGGGCCTCATTCTGGTAGGCTGCGCGCGCCTGGCCAAGAATTTGCCCTTCACACCGAGACATCCTGGTGGAGGCTCGCGCTTGCAGCTCACGTCGACCTCGGAGGAAGACAGGTCGGTCCGGCCAGCCGTACCGTCACTGTGGGCGAGGATGGACCGGCCCGCGGTGCCGGCTGTGATCGCCTTCGTCGGCTGGATCGGCTTCGTCCTGGGCCGCCTGGGGATCTGGGCCAAGGGCCATATCAGCCTGTTCATCATGGCCGGGCACACCTACTCCCACGGCGCCAAGGTGCCCCTGGTCCCCTATCAGGGCTATGACGGCCAGTTCTACTACCGGCTGGCCCTCGACCCGTTCAACTGGAGCAAGACGGCGTTCGGCATCACCATGGACCAGTCCTACCGGTACAGCCGTATCGGGTACCCGCTGGTGGCCTGGGTGCTGTCAGCCGGCCAGCACCGGCTCGTGCCGACCGTCCTGGTGGCGGTGAACCTGCTCGGGGTGGCGGCCATGGCCTACCTGGGCGGCATGTTCGCCCGTGATTCCGGCCGCCACGCCCTATGGGGGCTCGCCTTCGTCGCCTACTTCGGCCTGGTCATCAGCGTGGGCCGGGACACCGCCGAGCCGCTGGCCGAGACCTGCATGCTGGGCGCCCTGCTCGCTTACCGCCGGGCGGGCTCACCAGAGCACTCCGAACGGCTGATGTACATCCTGGCCGCGGCGCTGTTCACGTTCGGCGGCATCACCAGGGAGACCATCTTGCTGGCCCCGGCCGGCATCGCCGTCACCCGGATCATCACCCTGGCCCGCCGCCGGGCCAAGCCTGGCCTGGCCGACCTGACCTGGGTGATCCCGGCGGCGGTGTACGGCTTGGGTGAAATCGCCGTGCATTTCGTGGTCAAGGGCAAGTTCCCGCTGCTGGCGAACACTGACCGGAACCTAACGCTGCCGTTCCAGGCCATGGTCCGCGCGCTGAAGTACGAGATCGAGCACATTAACACCAGCCAGCTGAGTCCCCCCGACACCTCCCTGCTCCTGTACGTCACCCTGGGGCTCGTTATCTTCGCCGGGCTCGCCGTGCTGTTCCTCACCACCGCGCCGGTGCACGAGCGCCTGGCCTTTGTCTTCTTCACGCTCCAGCTCGGCCTGCTGTCGAGCCAGATCTGGGACAGCACCTTCGGCGACGGGCGCTCGCTCATCGAGCCGTTCCTGATGGCGCTGGTCCTGCTGCTCGCCACGCCGCGGCGGTACCTATCCGGGCGGTACCTGGGCCTGCTGATGGCCTGCACCGTCCCGGCGCTGCTGGTGATCGCGCGACTGCGCATCCTGAACATGTGAGCCCTGAACATGTGAGCACTGAACATGTCAGCACTGCCGCGCGGGCGCGGGACGGCTCAGATGGTTCCGGCCCTGATGGCGGCGTCGATCCAGGGAATGACCTCATCCAGCGTCTCGTCGAGCGTGGTGGTGGCCTGAAAGCCGAGGATCTTCCTGGCCTTCTCCGTGTCGGGCACCCGGCGCTGGACGTCGTATTCGAACGGCTGGTCGTGGGCCAGCCGTAGCGGGACACCCTCGCCTTTGACCTTTCGCCAGATGAGCCCGGCCAGCTGGCGCACGGTCGTGCTCTCCGCCGTGGACAGGTTGAAGTCCTCGTTGCGGGCATCCTCCCGCTCCATCGCGGTGACCAGGCCGATGGCCAGATCACCGCCGTAGGTGTAGTGGCGTACCTGGTCGCCGGAGCCGAGGATGTGCAGCGGATCCTGGCCCTTGAGCACCTTCTGGACCAGGTCGGGAACCACGTGGCTCATCGCCAGTTTGACGTTGCCGGACAGTATCTGTTCCCCGCCGATGGCCCGGCTCTCGCCGATGCCCACGCAGTTGAACGGCCGTACCAGCGTGAACGGGAGCCGGTACTGGTCCCAGGCGGCGCGAGCGAAGTACTCCACGGCCAGTTTCTGGAACCCGTAGGACGACATGGGCGGCGGTATCTGCCGCTGCTGCCCCTCGTAGGACGGCCATTCGTCGGCGCTCTCGAACACCATCGACGAGGACACGTAGGTGACCTTGCGCAGCCGGCCCTGGCGGTGCGCGGCGATGGCCGCGTCGCAGGACGCCGCGATGATCCGCTCGTTCGTGGCCAGCAGGTCGTAGGGATAGGTGTGGAAGTAGGAGATGCCGCCGATCATCGCGGCGCCCGCGATGAAGTGAGCGCAGCCGTCCAGCAGTTCCGTCATCAGCTCCGTATCGCGGGCGTCGCCCTCGACGAAGCGGTACCGCGGGTGGTGGCCGTAGGACTTCCTGACCTGCCCGTATTTGGAGAAGTTATCGATGCCGACCACTTCGTAACCGCGCTTGAGCAGCTCCGCCACGACGTACCCGCCGATGAAGCCCGCGGATCCGCTGACCAGCACCCGCTCCATCAAGGACGCTCGGTCATACTCTTACGCCGCTCCCCACTATGTCCCAGATGTCAGCGACCGGCTTGTCGGTGACCAGGCCGCGGTACTCGGGATGCGGCGCCCCCACGACGAGCAGGTCCGACCGGTCCAGCACCTCCTCGAGCGGCAGCAGGCCGGGGTCGACGGTCACGTACGGGTCGGTGCACAAGACGGCGCCTGCCTTGAACGCCAGGATCCGCTTGAGCTTGTAGGAAAGGCTGGACCTGATGTCGTCCGAGCCTGCCTTGAACGCCATGCCCAGGATCCCGACCGTCATCGACGGCAGGTCGAACCGTCCCTCCAGCCGGTGCACGACGTACAGCGGCAGGCCCTCGTTGACCGCCATCGCCGCGTGCCCGAGCGGGAAGTTGTTGTGGTTGAAGGCGGCCAGCTGCATGGTGTCCTTGAACAGGCAAGGCCCGGCCGCGAAGCCCGCGGCGGGCATGTCCGCGGCCCGCGGGTAGTCCTCGGCCAGCCCGCGACGGATCCGGTCGAAGTCCAGGCCCTGCTCGTTCGCCATCATGTAAAGCTGGTTGGCGGTGGCGAACTTGATGTAGCGCCAGACGTTCGTGAACAGCTTGGCCAGCTCGGCCTCCTCCGGCGACATCACCACCAGCTTGCCGGTCAGCCTGCCGAACAGCGAACAGGCCCGTTTCGTCCCGCTCGGCGTGCGCGACGAGACGATCTGCGGCAGCTGGAAAAGCTCGGTCATCGCCTTGCCCTCGGCGATCCGCTCGGGGCAGAATGCGACCTCCATCTGCAGCCCGAGCCGGGCGATCATCTTTTCCACCAGCGCCGTCACCCCGGGGAACACGGTGCTGCGCAAGACGAGGAGCTGGCCGTCGCGCAGGTAATCCGAGCACCCGCTGAGCGCCCTGGTGATCGCGGCCTGCTTGGGGTTCAGGTGCTCGTCTACCGGCGTGCCGATGACCACCACGACATGCTCAGCCGTGGCCACGATGGCCGGGTCGGCCGAGACGTGCAGCCGCCCGGACTGGAGCGCCCGGAGCAGTACCTCATCCGCGCCCGCCTCGGCGAACGGCATCCGGCCCGCGTTCACCGCATTGACCGAGGCCTCGCTGGTGTCGTAGATGCCGACGGCGGCGCCGCGGTCAGCGAACGCGAGGGCCAGCGGCAGGCCGACATGCCCGCATCCCCCGATGACGACCACGTCGAGGTCAAATTGGTCAGGAAAGTTCGCCACCGCGCATACCTCCGGCTGATCATGGCTGGCTATCAAGCCGACGCCCCCCACTAAGTCCCTGGCGCCTTACCTTACCGCGCTGGGTGAAGCGTCCCGCCGCGAGCGCCTGCACGCTAGGATGAGCTCTCGCAGCGACGCAAGGGCGGCGGCGCGCCCGGGCCGGGTCGCCCCTCACGAGGAATGACGATGCCTGGTCAAGAGCACGTGCCGACGCGGTCGCCGGCCGCGGATGACGCTACGCCTGAGGGCACGGACGCCGGAGCTCTGGACCGCCCGCCCGGTCCCGGGCCCGCCGCGGGATCCGGTCCGCGGACGGGCCGGTCGCTGCTGTCACTGACGGACCGCCCTGCCGTGGCAGGCCTGATCGCCATGCTGGCCGCGGCGGCCTTCGCACTGGCCCGCTGGCAGATCTGGGCGCACGGCAATATCAGCCGGTTCATCATGGTCGGACGCCATTTCGCGACGCCTGCTCAGCTGCCGCCCGGTATCCCCCTATCGCCCATCTACGGCTACGACGGTCAGTTCTTCTACCGGCTGGCGCTGAATCCGGCGAACTTGTCCCGCACGGCGTACGGCATCACCATCGACCGGTCCTACCGGTACATGCGGATCGGTTATCCGGCGCTGACCTGGCTGGTCTCGCTGGGCCAGCACTCCGGAGTCCCGGCGGCGCTCGTCGCCGTCAACATCGCCGCCTTCGGCGCCGTCGCTTACTTCGGCGCCATCTTCGCCCGGCAGGGCGGCCGGCACGCGCTGGCCGGCCTGCTGCTGGTCGGGTATTTCGGCCTGATCACCAGCCTGTCCAGGGACACTGCCGAGCCGCTCGCCGCGGCCTGCCTGCTGGCCGGGCTGCTTGCGGTCCGCGCCCGGCGCCGGGGGAACGCTGCCGCGCTGCTGGCCTTCGGCGCGCTGACCAGGGAAACGGTCATGGTCGCCGTGGCCGCCTTGGCTATCGTCCGGGTCGTCGGCATGGTCCGCGGCCGGCACGGACCCGGCCGCGACGACCTGCCCTGGGTCGTACCATCGGCGGTCTTCGTGGCCTGGCAGGTGGTGGTGAAGGCGGCCACCGGGAGCATCCCGCTGCTGGCTGACGGCGGGCGCAACGCGGGCGCGCCGTTCATCGCGCCGCTGAGCGCGCTGAAGACGGCCCTGGCGCACCTCAACGTGCACCGGTTCGACCAGTACGACCTGTGGCTCCTGGAAGTAGCGGTCCTCGCGCTGGTCAGCGTCATGGCGCTGACAGCGCTGCGGTCGACGAGCGCGCCGCTGCACGAGCGGCTCGCCTTCGTCTTGTACCTGGTCGAGATCTGCATCATTACGCCCAGCACCTGGAGCAGCCTGGACGCCGACCTGCGCTCCTTTATAGAGGTGTACCTGCTGGCGCTGATCATCCTGCTGGGCACGCCGCGGGGCAGCATCTGGAACAGGCTGCTGCCCTGGCTCGGGGCCGTCATGCTGCCCGCCTTGATCGTGGTCACGCAGCACAGGCTGACAGGGTCCTGAGGCGGTCTTATCGTTGCCCGGTCTTTGCTAAGGTCACCTCGTGGTCGAGGGATTCGCCAACGCGGCAGACGAGATTCCCGCTCAGGACGCGCCAGAAAGCGTCCGGGGCGGCAGGCACGCGACGCGAGAGGCGAGGCGCGCACCGTCGGCCCGGTGGGCGTGGCCCGCCGCCGTGGCGGGGGCGGCCGTCATCTTGTTCCTGCTCTACCTGAGGCTGTCAGGCACCGTTCCGGACAACTCCGATGCCTCGGACCAGGCGCTGCAGGCGTGGGACATGCTGCACGGCAACCTGCTCCTGCACGGCTGGACCGTCGGGGACGTGTCGTACTACACCACCGAGATACCCGAGTACATGCTGGTCGAGCTCGTCAGGGGCCTCGGCGCCGGCGTGGTGCACGTGTCCGCCGCAGTGAGCTATACCCTCCTGGTGCTGCTGGCCGGCGTGGCGGCCAAGGGGCGGGCCACCGGGCGCGAGGGCGTGCTGCGCGCGCTGATAGCGTCCGGAATCCTGCTCGCCCCGCAGCTCGGCCACGGCATTCACCTGCTGATCCTGCAGCCGGACCACATCGGCACCCAGGTCCCCCTGCTGGTCATCTTCATCGTGATCGATCGCGCGCCGCGGCGCTGGTATGTCCCCGTCGCCGTCACGGCGATGCTGGCCTGGGTCATCCTCGCCGACCGGGTCGCCGTGCTCGACGCGGCCATCCCGCTGGTTATCGTGTGCGGCCTGCGCGCCTTCTGGGCCTGCGTGCGCGATGGCAAGCCGCTGGCCTCGCAGCGCTTCGAGCTGTCCCTCGCCGCGGCGGGGATCGTCTCGTTCGGGGCGTCCGAGGTCGCCATCCGCGTGATCAAGCACCTGGGCGGGTACACCGGGCTCCCGCTGCCCGTGCAGCATGCGACCCTGGCCGTGCTCCCGGCCCATATCGGCCTGAGCCTGGACGGGATCGTCATCATGTACGGTGCCGATTTCCTCGGGCTGTCGTCTGGCCTGTCAGTCGCTCTTGCCGTGGTGCACCTGGCCGGCCTGGCCCTGGCGCTGTGGGCCTTCTTGCGGGCCTTCCGGCGCTTCTTCTCCGCCGACCTGATCGTCCCGGTGCTGGCCATGGGCATCGTGATCAACGTAGCCGCCTACGTGGTCAGCATTGAGCCCGCTACCTGGTTCGACACCAGGGAGATTTTGGCCGTGCTGCCCTTCGGCGCCGTCCTGGCGGGCCGCCTGCTGGCCGGATCCCTGGACCGGGCGTGGCTGCGGCCCGCGCTAGCGGGCGTGCTGGCCTGCTACGCGCTGTCTCTCGGGCACGGAGCCGCGCAGGCCCAGGTCAACGACAGTGAGTACCCGGTCGTCAGCTGGCTCGAGGCGCATCACCTCAGCTACGGGCTCGGCACCTACACCGAGTCGAACCTCATCACGCTCGACAGCGGAGGCCGGGTCGCGGTCGTGACAGCCTCGTGGACCTCCCACGGCGCCGTCCCCCGCGCCTATGAGTCGGAAGCATCCTGGTATGACCCGCACTGGCACTATGCCAATTTCGTGGTCATGAACTACGCCGACAATCCCGGGCGCCCGGGCGTGTCGCTCGTCCCGCAGCGCGATTACCTCGCGCTGGCCGGGCCCCCGGCGCACATCTACCACTACAAGACGTTCACGATCCTGGTCTGGAACCACAACCTGCTTGCCGACCTGGGCGCACGGCCGTCATCCTCGCCGGGCGACATCCCGTGACCTCATCATTAGCCGACATCCGCCGCCGAGGTTTCGTAAACTAACGCAATGATCAATGGCCACCGGATCGGCGTAGTGCTGCCCGCTTATAACGCGGCAGCCACGCTGGCGCGTACCGTAGCCGAGCTTGACGAATCGGTCGTCGACGAGATCGTCCTCGTCGACGACGCGAGCACCGACCAGACGGTCAACGTGGCCCTCGAGCTCGGCCTGGAGCCGATCCGCCACGAACAGAACCTGGGTTACGGCGGAAACCAGAAGACCTGCTACCGGCGCGTGCTCGAACTCGGCGCGGACATCACCGTCATGGTGCACCCGGACTACCAGTACTCACCGCTGCTCGTCCCGGCGATGGCGTCCATGATCGCCTACGGCGAGTACGACCTGGTCCTCGGCTCGCGCATCCTGGCCCAGAACTCGGTCGCCCGCGGCATGCCCCGCTACAAGTACGTCGCCAACCGCTTCCTCACCCTGGTGGAGAACATATTCCTCCAGCAGAAGCTGTCGGAGTACCACACCGGCCTGCGCGCGTTCAGCAGCACGCTGCTCGCCCAGCTGCCGTTCGAACGCAACTCCGACGACTTCGTCTTCGACAACCAGATCCTGGCGCAGGCCATTGCCGCCGGCGCAAGGATCGGCGAGGTGTCCTGCCCGACTCGGTACGCGACCGACTCGTCCTCGATCAACCTGCGCCGGAGCATTAAGTACGGCTTGGGCGTGCTGCGTACGTGCGGGCAGTACCGGCTGCACAAGCACGGACTGCGCCACTACCCGTATCTCGACTTCGATCCCGCCGCGGCAGGTGGCCCGGCCAGTCCGGACGGCCAGCTGGCCGAGCCGGCGGCCCCAGTCAGCGAGTCGGCTCGCGCCGACGGATAGCGCCCGGCGTGATCCAGGCCTTCCCGAGCAAGGACGGCCACCGCCAGGGCGGACCGGGCGTAGACTTCGGCTGGCCTGTCATGGCCGCCAGGTAGTCGATCGAGGAACGACGAATGTCGAAGACGTCTGACGCGGATGCCCCGCTCCGCCGGGATGCGCGGCCGGCCGACCGGGAGCAGGCACCTCAGGACCGCCCACCGGGCCGTCCTGAGGATGAAAGAGCATCAGGGAGGCATCACTTGACCGTTGCAAGCCTCGGACTCGTGCTGTTCGCGGTCATCGCGGCCGCCACCGGGCAGGTAATGCTCAAACACGGCATGCAGATCGCCTCCGCCCGCGCTGCCGATTCCGGTGGCTCGCTGGTCCTGCGCGCGGCCACGTCCCCGTGGGTGCTGCTCGGGCTGGTCGTGTTCGGCGTTTCCGCGATCGCCTGGCTGGGCGCGCTGTCCAAGCTGCCGCTGAGCGTGGCCTATCCGTTCAACGCCGTCGGCTATCTCGTCATCCTGCTCGCGAGCATCGTGGTGCTGCACGAACGGGCCAGCGTCCTGACCTGGGTGGGCTCGCTCATGGTGGTGTCAGGCCTGGTCCTCGTGGTGCTGACCAAGCCGTAGCGCGAGCCGCGATAAGCTTCCGGACCGTGAAAGCTATCGTTCTAGCCGGAGGATCGGGTACGCGGCTGAGGCCGATCACCCACACCTCGGCCAAGCAGCTGGTCCCCGTGGCGAACAAGCCGGTTCTGTTCTACGGCCTGGAGGCGATCCGCGAGGCCGGCATCACCGAGGTGGGGATCGTAGTCGGCGATACCGAGCCGGCGATCCGGGCGGCGGTCGGCTCGGGCGAGGCATTCGGGCTGCGGGTGACCTACATCCGGCAGTCGGCGCCGCTGGGCCTGGCGCACGCGGTCCTAGTGGCCAGGGAGTTCCTCGGGGACGACGACTTCGTGATGTACCTGGGCGACAACTTCATCGTGGGCGGCATCACCGCGCTGGTGGAGGAGTTCCGGGCGTCCCGCCCCGATGCCCATATCATGCTGACTCCGGTGCCGGACCCGAGGCAGTTCGGGGTGGCCGAGCTCGACGGCGAGGGCCAGCTAATCGGGCTGGAGGAGAAGCCGGACCGGCCCAAGAGCGACCTGGCGCTGGTCGGGGTGTACCTGTTCACGCCCGCGGTACACGAGGCAGTCGATCAGCTGGCCCCGTCACGACGCGGAGAGCTTGAGATCACCGAGGCGATTCAATGGCTCGTGCAGAGCGGCCGCAAGGTCACCTCCACGGTCATCTCGGGGTACTGGAAGGACACCGGCAATGTCTCGGACATGCTCGAGGTCAACCGGATGGTGCTGGAGAGCGCCGAGCGGGCGGTGGCCGGCGAGGTGGACGAGGCGAGCGAGCTGATCGGCCGGGTGATCATCGAGGCCGGCGCCAGGGTGACCGGGTCGCGGATCGTCGGGCCGGTCATCATCGGCAGCGGCGCCGAGGTGACCGGTTCCTATATCGGCCCGTTCACCTCGGTGGCGGCCGACTGCACGATCGCCGACAGCGAGATCGAGTACTCCATCATCCTGGAACGGACCTCGATCCAGGGCGTACGCCGGATCGAGGCCTCCCTGATCGGGCACGATGTCGAGGTAACCCCCGCCCCCCGGGTGTGCCAGGCGCACCGCCTGGTGCTCGGGGACCACAGCAAGGTCCAGATCAGCTCATGACCACTCAGCTCACAACCACGGGGGACGCGTGAGAATCCTGGTGACAGGCGGGGCCGGGTTCATCGGCTCGCACTACGTGCGTACGATGCTCTCGGGCGGCTACCCGGGCTATACGGACGCCGCGGTGACCGTCCTGGACAACCTGACCTACGCGGGCAACCTCGCTAACCTGGACCCGGTCTCCGCCAGCCCCCGGCTGCGGTTCGTGGAGGGCGACATCACCGACGCCGCCCTGGTGAGCTCGCTCGTGCCGGGCCACGACGCCGTGGTCAACTTCGCCGCGGAGACGCACGTGGACCGTTCGATCCACGGGGCGGCGCCGTTCGTCGCCACCAACGTGGCCGGGGTGCAGGTGCTGCTGCAGGCGTGCCTGGAGGCGGGCGTCGGGCCGGTGGTGCAGGTCTCCACGGACGAGGTGTACGGGAGCGTGGCATCGGGCTCATGGACCGAGCAGGCGCCGCTGCAGCCGAACTCGCCGTACGCGGCCGCCAAGGCCGGCGGCGACCTGCTGGCCCGGGCCTACGCGCGCACCCACGGGCTGGATGTGCGGATCACGCGCTGCTGCAACAACTACGGCCCCTATCAGTACCCGGAGAAGGTCATCCCGCTGTTCGTGACCAACCTGCTCGACGGGCACCAGGTGCCGCTCTACGGTGACGGCGGCAACGTCCGCGGCTGGATCCACGTCGATGACCACTGCCGCGGAATCCAGTTGGTCCTGGAACGCGGCCAGCCGGGTCAGGCGTATCACATCAACGGCGACGCCGAGCTGACCAACCTGGAACTGACCGCCGCGCTGCTTGAGTGCTGTGGCGCGGGGTGGGAGATGGTCAGCCGCGTCCCTGACCGCAAAGGGCACGACCGGCGCTACTCCCTGGATGACAGCGCGCTGCGGGCTCTCGGGTACGCTCCGCGGGTCCCGTTCCGCGCGGGCCTGGAGGCCACAGTCCGCTGGTATGCCGATCACCGTGCCTGGTGGGAACCGCTCAAGCGGCGCGACGCGGAAACCGCGCCCGCCGCATCCGGGCCAGTCCGGTGACCCGGTGGCTGGTCACCGGGGCCGGCGGCATGCTCGGCAGTGACCTGGTCGCTGCCCTGGCCGACCGCGGCGAGCCCGTATCCGGGATGGACCGGGCCAGCCTGGACGTGACCGACGGCGCCGCGGTGGCCGATGCGATCGCGACGGCCCGGCCGGATGTGGTGGTCAACTGCGCGGCCTGGACCGCCGTCGACGACGCCGAGGCGTCCGAGGAGCAGGCGCTGGCGGTCAACGCGGGCGGCGCGGCGGTCCTCGCCGCCGCCTGCGCGGGATCAGGCGGAGCAGGGACCCGCCTGGTGCAGGTCTCCACGGACTACGTTTTCGCCGGAGATGCCGACCGGCCGTACGCCGAGGACGACGTCCCGGCGCCGCGGACCGCCTACGGGCGGACCAAGCTGGCCGGCGAGCGTGCGGTGCTCGGCCGCCTGCCCGGGTCGGGTTATGTCGTCAGGACCGCGTGGCTGTACGGGGCGCACGGGCCGAACTTCGTCAAGACGATGATCAGGCTCGCCGACCAGCGGCCCACGGTGGACGTGGTGGACGACCAGCACGGCCAGCCCACCTGGACCGCCGACGTGGCCCGGCAGATCATCGCGCTTATCGGTTCGGCGGCCCGGCCCGGCATCTACCACGCCACCAGCGGCGGGCAGACGACGTGGTACGGGCTGGCCCGCGAGATCTTCGACCTGCTCGGTGCCGATCCGTCCCGGGTGCGGCCCGTACCGAGCAGCGCCTTTCCCCGCCCGGCGCAACGGCCCGCGTACAGCGTGCTGGGGCACGGTGCCTGGTCCGGTCCGGGCATCGCGCCGATAGGGGACTGGCGGGCGGCGCTGCACGCCGCCTTCCCCGGCGTCCTGGCCGCGCAGCAGACCGCTGCGGCGGCTGGATAAGGCGCTAGATCGAGCCTTCCCGCTCCTTGCGCAGCCGGTTCAGGTAAGCCTCGCACTCCCGGTAATCGGGCAGCAGCCCCGCGGCCCGCGCCTCCGCCAGCGTGGGCGCGGCGGCGTCCTTGCCGGAAAGCACGGGTTCGGTATCGGCCGGCCACCGGATGCCGATGGCCGGGTCGAGCGGGTTCACGCCGTGTTCGCGTCCCGGTGCGTACGGCGTCGAGCACAGGTAGATGACGGTCGCCTGATCGCTGAGGGCGGTGAAGGCATGCCCCAGCCCTTCGGCGATGAACAGGGCCTGCCGGTTCTCGTCGTCCAGCCGTACCGCTTCCCAGCGCCCGTAGCTGGGCGAGCCGACCCTGATATCCACCACGACGTCCAGGATCGCACCCTGAACGCAGCTGACGTACTTGGCCTGGCCCGGCGGGACGTCGGAGAAGTGGATGCCGCGGATGACCCCCCGGCGGGACACCGAGCAGTTGGCCTGGGCGGTCTCCGGCCAGTACCCGACAGACTCAGACAGCTCCCCGGCCCGGAACCACTCCAGGAAGTAGCCCCGGTCGTCCCGGTGCACGGCGGGCGTGAACGTCCAAGCGCCGCCGATGCTGATCGGCTCCATGTCACTCCTCCTCCTCCTTCTTCGCGGCTGTGTTCTCTCGCCTGTTCTCTCCTGCGCCGGACCCTATCGCGGTGCTGCCGCTATGCTTCACCTCGACCGTGCCGAACGAGGAGGATGGACCAGTTGCCGAACAACACAGTGGCGTATGCGCAGACTCAGGCGCCCCCCGCCGTTGAATGCGCCTGGTGCGGGCACCAGTTCGGCAACGAGGACGACCGCCTGACCGGCCGGGTGCGGTGTTCAGCCTGCGGGGTGGCCACCACGTCACCATGGCCGAGCGATGAGCAGCTGGGCGCGGCCTACGCCGACTGGTACCGGCCGAAGTCGGGCCGGTTCTCCGGCCTGGGCGACAAGGTGCTGAGCCGCACGCGCTCCGCGCTGGCCGACCGGTTGCACAAGATCCTGCCGCCGGGCCCGGTGCTGGACGTCGGCGCCGGCGACGGGACCCTGGTCCGCGCCTTCGTGCGGCACGGGCGCGAAGCGGTCGGTCTCGAGCCGCACGCATCCGGGCCGCACATCCGCAACGCCGAGGTCGAGGAGGTGGACGGGAACTGGTCGGCGGTCATCTTCTGGCACTCGCTCGAGCACCTGCGCCGGCCGGGCCGGGCGCTGAGCCACGCCGCCGGGCTGCTGTCCGACGGCGGGACGCTCGTCATCGCCGTGCCCAATGCGGCCAGCCTGCAGGCCCGCACCTTCGGCGACCGGTGGCTGGCCCTCGACCTGCCGCGCCATCTGGTTCACCTGACCCCCCCGGCCCTGCTGGCCAAGATCGAATCCCTGGGGCTGCGGGTGGAGCGGGTCAGCTACATGAGGGGCGGGCAGGTCGTCTTCGGATGGGTGCACGGCTTCGTGGGCAAGCTCCCCGGGCACCCCGATCTGTACGACGCCATCCGCCGCTCCGAGGCGCGCCAGGCCGGCCAGAGCCCGGTCCTGCGCCTGTACGCCCTGGCCGCCGCGGTGGCGGTCCTGCCGGCCGCCCTGGTAGCCACGGCGATCGAGGTAGCGACGCGGTCGGGCGGCACCGTCTACATCGAAGCGCGGCGGGAACCGGACCCGAACCGGGCCCCCTGACCAGACCAGACCAGACCTGACCAGGATCGCCTCCGCGACCCGCGAGCTTCAGCGCGGGAGATGCGACAGCAGGTTCTGGTCAAAGACCAGCACGGTGCGAGGCCTGCCCTGGTGTCCCGCGCCTGCCGCACGCCGGTCAGCCAGGACCGGACGGAGGGCCTCCTGGGTTGGCTGATTCCCGGCGGTAGTAACCCGAACCCCCGCTAATAGGGAACGTTAGCGGTCCCGGTCCCGGTCCCGGTCCAGGTCACCGTCACCAGTCGGCAGCGATTGTACTGGTCTGGGGGACACCACACCCGCGGTATCGGGTGCTTGGATACCATGGCGTTGCTCTGCCTGCCCGTGGTGACGGTGACGGAAGGCGATGCGATCGTCAGGTTCGGCGAGTCTGAGAGGGACACCATCGTGGTGCGGGGCGAGAACCTGCTGTCGATCTTGGGAGCTGGTTAGGGGATCATGGCAGAGGTCGGGTTGACCGAGGGCGGCGAGCGGACGACCGTCGAGCCGGGCGTGACGCCGGCGTCGCGGTTGCCCGAACGGCTGCCGCGGTTCCCGGACTGGCCCCGGCGCCATCCAAGGCTGGTGTGGGCGGCGGGGCTGGCCGTGGCCGCGCTGGTGCTGTACGCGGCGTACCTGCGGCAGGCCCAGACGCTCGAGCTCGACGCCGACCCCGCGGCGCAGGCGCTGCAGGCCTGGCAGATGCTGCATGGCAACCTGCTGCTGAGCGGCTGGTGGCTGGGCGACATCTCGTTCTACACCGTCGAGCTTCCGCTGAACATGCTGATCGAGCTGGTCTACGGGCTGCGGCCGGGCGAGGTGCACATCCTGGCGGCGTTGATCTACGCGGCGGTGGTGCTGCTGGGCGCGCTGCTGGCCAGGGGTAACGCCCGCGGCGGCGAGGGCATCGTGCGGGCCCTGCTCGCCGGGGGCATCATGCTGGCACCCTCGCTGCAGTACGGGACGCGGATCTTGCTGCAGGGACCGAACCACACCGGCACCATCGTTCCCGTCCTGGTGATGCTGCTGGTCCTGGACCGGGCACCGGAACGGTGGTGGGTGCCGGCGGCGGTGGGCGTGATGCTGATCTGGGGGCAGGTCAATGACCCGCTCGCCACCTACGCCGCCGCCTTGCCGGTGGCGCTGGCCTGCGGCGTGCGGGCCTGCGCGGAGATCGCCCGGCGCCAGCGCCCGCCCCGGGCCCGGTGGTATGACGCCTCGCTGGCCGTGGCGGCGCTGCTGTCCATCGCGCTGGCGCACCTCATCTTGTCGCAGATCCACAAGGCCGGCGGCTTCTATATCCCGCCGCCGAGGTTCGGTACCGGGTTCGTCCCGGTTACGGCGCTGCCCGCCCAGTTCTGGGTGACCATCTACTGCGTGCTGATCTTGTTCGGCGCCGACTTCATCGGGCAGCAGATGGGCATCAACGCGATACTCGCGCTGCTGCACCTGATCGGGGCGGCGCTGGGCTTGTGGGCGCTGTGGATCGGCGTGCGCGGCTTCTTCGGCCGCATCGACCGCGTCACCCAGGTCCTGGTGGCCGGCACCATCATCGTCCTGGCCGCCGGCGCGTTCGGACCCTACATGATCCCCGTCACGGGCGCGCATGAGATCGTCACCGTGCTGCCGTTCTGCGCGGTACTGGCCGGCTGCTCGGCCCCCGGCTAGCCAAGGCCCGGCTCGAGCCGGTACTCGCCCTCGGGCTCGTCTGCTACCTCGGCGGACTCGCCCACAACGACCTCCAGCCCGTCCAAGCCCCCTGGCACCAGGACCTCGCCAACTGGCTCGAAACCCACCACCTCACGAGCGGCCTGGCCGGATACTGGGAGGCCAACATCACCACCCTGGACAGCGGCGGCCGGGTCAGGCTGGCACCGCTGGTCGGTAACGGCGCCTCCGCCTATGCGTACGAGTCCGACTACGCGTGGTACAACCCCGCCGTATCGCAGGCCAACTTCATCGTCACGGTCACCTGGCCGCCCATGGACAAGTCGCCGGTCAAGCCGAGCGTGATAGCCGCCCGGTTCGGCCCGCCCGCCCGCACCTACCACTTCAAGGAATACACAATCAGGGTCTACGACTACAACCTGCTCACCCGGCTCAACGTAGACGGGTTCAAGACCCATGGCTGACGTCGGGTTGACCGAGGGCGGCGAGCGGACGACCGTCGAGCCGGGCGTGACGCCGGCGTCGCGGTTGCCCGAACGGCTGCCGCGGTTCCCGGACTGGCCCCGGCGCCATCCAAGGCTGGTGTGGGCGGCGGGGCTGGCCGTGGCCGCGCTGGTGCTGTACGCGGCGTACCTGCGGCAGGCCCAGACGCTCGAGCTCGACGCCGACCCCGCGGCGCAGGCGCTGCAGGCCTGGCAGATGCTGCATGGCAACCTGCTGCTGAGCGGCTGGTGGCTGGGCGACATCTCGTTCTACACCGTCGAGCTTCCGCTGAACATGCTGATCGAGCTGGTCTACGGGCTGCGGCCGGGCGAGGTGCACATCCTGGCGGCGCTGATCTACGCGGCGGTGGTGCTGCTGGGCGCGCTGCTGGCCAGGGGTAACGCCCGCGGCGGCGAGGGCATCGTGCGGGCCCTGCTCGCCGGGGGCATCATGCTGGCACCCTCGCTGCAGTACGGGACGCGGATCTTGCTGCAGGGACCGAACCACACCGGCACCATCGTTCCCGTCCTGGTGATGCTGCTGGTCCTGGACCGGGCACCGGAACGGTGGTGGGTGCCGGCGGCGGTGGGCGTGATGCTGATCTGGGGGCAGGTCAATGACCCGCTCGCCACCTACGCCGCCGCCTTGCCGGTGGCGCTGGCCTGCGGCGTGCGGGCCTGCGCGGAGATCGCCCGGCGCCAGCGCCCGCCCCGGGCCCGGTGGTATGACGCCTCGCTGGCCGTGGCGGCGCTGCTGTCCATCGCGCTGGCGCACCTCATCTTGTCGCAGATCCACAAGGCCGGCGGCTTCTATATCCCGCCGCCGAGGTTCGGTACCGGGTTCGTCCCGGTTACGGCGCTGCCCGCCCAGTTCTGGGTGACCATCTACTGCGTGCTGATCTTGTTCGGCGCCGACTTCATCGGGCAGCAGATGGGCATCAACGCGATACTCGCGCTGCTGCACCTGATCGGGGCGGCGCTGGGCTTGTGGGCGCTGTGGATCGGCGTGCGCGGCTTCTTCGGCCGCATCGACCGCGTCACCCAGGTCCTGGTGGCCGGCACCATCATCGTCCTGGCCGCCGGCGCGTTCGGCCCCTACATGACTCCCGTCGCCGGCGCGCATGAGATCGTCACCGTGCTGCCGTTCTGCGCGGTACTGGCCGGCCGGCTGCTCGGCCCCCGGCTAGCCAAGGCCCGGCTCGAGCCGGTACTCGCCCTCGGGCTCGTCTGCTACCTCGGCGGACTCGCCCACAACGACCTCCAGCCCGTCCAAGCCCCCTGGCACCAGGACCTCGCCAACTGGCTCGAAACCCACCACCTCACCGACGGCCTATCCGGCGGCGGGGAGGCCAACATCACCACCCTGGACAGCGATGGCCAGGTCAGGCTGGCACCCCTCATAGACGGCGGCGCCTCCGCCCACGCGTACGAGTCCGACTACGCGTGGTACAACCCCGCCGTATCGCAGGCCAACTTCATCGTCACGGTCACCTGGCCGCCCGGGGACGTGGCAGACATCAAGCCGAGCGTGATAGCCGCCCGGTTCGGCCCGCCCGCCCGCACCTACCACTTCAAGGAATACACAATCAGGGTCTACGACTACAACCTGCTCACCCGGCTGCAGATACCGGCCATAGGCGGGTTCAAGTCCCCCTGATCGGTCACCAGTTGGCAGCGATGTACTTCGTCTCGGTGAACTCCAGGAGCCCCTCGTGCGCGCCCTCGCGGCCGATGCCGGACTGCTTGACGCCGCCGAACGGAGCCGCCGGGTCCGACACCAGGCCGCGGTTCAGGCCGACCATGCCGGCCTCCAGGGCCTCGCTGACCCGCAAGCCGCGGCTCAGGTCACGGGTGTAGACGTAGGAGACGAGCCCGAACTCGGTGTCGTTGGCCCAGGCCACGGCGTCTGCCTCCGAGGCGAACCTGACCACGGGCGCCACCGGGCCGAAGATCTCCGTGCCGAGGATGCCCGCGCCCGAGGGCACCTGGTCGATCACGGTGGGCTGGTAGAAGTAGCCGCGCCGGTCCGGCGCGTGCCCGCCGGTCACCACCTTGCCGCCGTCCGCCGTGGCGGAGGAGACGAGCTCGGCGACCTTGGACCGGGTCGACTCGTTGACCAGCGGGCCGACCTCGGTGGCCTCGTCCAGGCCGGGACCCACGACCATGCGGTCGAGCCGGGCCGCGAACGCCCGGCTGAAGTCGTCGGCGACCGCCTCGTGCACGTAGAACCGGTTGGCGGCGGTGCAGGCCTCGCCGCCGTTACGCATCTTGGCGATCAGGGCACCCTCGACGGCGGCGTCGATGTCCGCGTCCTCGAAGATGATGAACGGCGCGTTGCCGCCGAGTTCCATCGAGCAGTTCACCACGGAGTCCGCGGCCTCACGCAGCAGGACCCGGCCGACCTCGGTCGACCCGGTGAAGGACAGCTTGCGGACCCGGGGGTCGTGCAGCATGGCCGACACGACCGCACCGGACTTGCGCGAGGGCAGCACGTTGACCACCCCGTCCGGCACGCCCGCCTCGGCCAGCAGGCCGGCGATGGCCAGCGCGGTCAGCGGGGTCTCCGAGGCCGGCTTGAGCACCAC
The DNA here is from genome assembly GCA_963767565.1 of uncultured Actinomycetes bacterium. GTDB lineage: Bacteria > Actinomycetota > Actinomycetes > Streptosporangiales > Streptosporangiaceae > Palsa-504. The sequence continues at coordinate 1,364,381 of CAVYEG010000006.1, forward strand.
CGTGCAGCCGGCCGCCAGCGCCGGGCCGATCTTGCGGGTGGCCATCGCGGCCGGGAAGTTCCAGGGCGTGACCAGCACCGACACACCGACCGGCTGGCGCATGACCAGGATCTTGTTCGCCCCGGACGGCGCCTGCATCAGCACGCCCTCCATCCGGACCGCCTCTTCGGCGTACCAGCGGAAGAACTCGGCCGAGTACGTGGCCTCGCCCCGCGCGTCGCGCAGTGCCTTGCCGTTCTCGGCCGCCATCAGCCGGGCCAGTGACTCGGCGTTGGCGGTCATCAGCTCGAAGGCCCGGCGCAGGCACTCGGCCCGCTGCCGGGGCGGCGTGGCGGCCCAGCCGGCCAGCGCGTCATGGGCCGCGCCGACCGCGTCCAGCGCGTCCTCGACGGTGCCGTCGGCCACCTCGGCCAGCGCGTCCTCAGTCGACGGGTCGATCACGGACAGCGTGCCGCCGCCCCGTCCGCCGGTCCACTCCCCGCCGATCAGCAGGCTCGTGGGTACGTCCATGCCGACCAGCTCGGCCAGGTTGCCGCTCACCATTCCTCCAAAGCCTTGCGCACGGTCTCGGTGATCTTGTCCACCGAGGGCAGCACATGATCTTCGAGCTTATCCGCGGCCGGCAGCGGGATATGAGGGGTGGTGATGCGAACCGGGGGGCCGGTCAGCGCGCCGTACCCCTCCTCGGCCACGATCGAGACGATCTCCGCGCCCCAGCCGCACAGCCGCGGGTTCTCCTCGACCGTGAACAGCCGGCCGGTGTTACTCACCTCGGCCAGGATCGTGCGCGTGTCCAGCGGGACCAGCGACCGCACGTCGACCACGGTGACCTCGATGCCGTGCTCGGCGGACAGCCGGCCGGCCGCGGCCAGCGCCCGCGGCACCATGGCGGCCAGGGCCAGGATGGTCGCTGCGCCGCCCTCCCGCAGCACGCGGGCCCGGCCGAGCTGGTCGAAGATCTCGCCGTCGGGCACCTCGCCCTTGCTCGCCATCAGGCCCTTGTGCTCGAAGAAGATCACCGGATCGGGGTCACGGATGGCCGCGGCCAGCAGCCCGACCACGTCCCGCGGGCTGGACGGGGCGACGACCTTCAGGCCGGGCACGGCCATGGCCCAGTTCTCCACCGACTGGGAGTGCTGGGCCCCGAACCGCACGCCGGCCCCGTTGGCGCACCGGACGACCAGCGGCAGCGTCAGCTGACCGTCGGACATATACCTGATCTTGGCCATCTCGTTGGCGATCAGGTCCCAGCAGACCGCGAAGAAATCGCTGAACATGATCTCCGCGATCGGGCGCAGCCCGGTCATCGCGGCGCCCACCGCGGCGCCCAGGATGGCCTGCTCGCTGATCGGGGTATCCCGGACGCGATCGGGCCCGAACTCCTCGAGCAGCCCGACCGTGGTCTTGAACACTCCGCCGGCCGCCGCCACGTCCTCGCCGAGGAACACGACGCTGGGGTCGCGGCGCATCTCCTGCGCGATACCCCGGGCCACGGCCTGGCGATAGGTGATAGCTGCCACGATGCTCCGTTCGGTAGATAAAGATTTTCAGGTTATAACGGCGATGACCGTGGCTACCGGTACGGTCTCGCCCTGCTGGACGCGGATCTCGGACAGGACGCCGGTGACGGGGGCGGGTATCTCGGTGTCCACCTTGTCGGTGCCGATCTCGAGCAGCGGCTCGCCCTCGGTCACCGCGTCGCCGACCTGCTTGAACCACTCGTTGACGGTGCCCTCGTCGACGGTCTCCCCCATCCGGGGCATAACTACGAAGAGGGGTCCGGGGGTCTTCCCCCGGAAGAAGAATCTGCCATCAGTTCCTCCAGGAGTTCCCGCCGTCGGCCCACACGTTGGTGCCGGCCAGTTCCAGGCGCGGCTCGGGCCCGGCCTTGGCCTCCTCGGTGGCGCGGTCCACGGCGGCCTTGGCCTCGGCGTCGATCACGTCCAGGACCGCCTCGTCGACGCCGCGGCCGATGAGGACCTGCCGGTAGGCGGGCAGCGGATCGCGGGCCAGCCACTGCTTGACCTCTGCGTCCGGCCGGTACTTGCCGGGATCGGCGCGGGAGTGACCGCCGTGCCGGTAGGTGAGCGCCTCGATCAGGGCCGGGCCGCCGCCGTCCCTGGCGCGGCCGATCGCGGCCTGGGCCACCTCGTAGACCGCCTCCACGTCGTTGCCGTCCACCACCACCGCGTCGAGCCCGTAGGAGGCGGCCCGGTCGGCGGCCGGCCGCGGCACGGCGGTGACCGTCCCGATCGCGGTGTACTCCATGTACTGGTTGTTCTCGCAGATGAAGATCACCGGCAGCTGCCAGACCGCGGCCAGGTTGAGCGCCTCGTGGAAGGCGCCGATGTTGGTCGCGCCGTCGCCCAGGAAGCAGACCGTGACCTGCTTGGTGCCGCGGTACAGCGCCGACCAGGCCGAGCCGTTGGCGATGACCAGCTGCGCGCCGATGATCGCGTAGGCGCCGAGGATGCCGTGGGAGACGTCGAGCAGGTGCATCGAGCCGCCCTTGCCGTGCATGAGGCCGTTCTCCCGGCCGAGCAGTTCGGCCATCACCGGGGTCATCGAGGTGCCGCGGGCCAGCACGTGGTTGTGGCCGCGGTAGGTGGTGAACGTGTAGTCGTCGGCGTTCATGGCCTGCGACACGCCCGCCGCGACCGCCTCCTGGCCGGTGCCGAGGTGCGTCGTCCCCTTGACCAGGTTCTGCAGGAACAGGTCGTGGACGCGCTTCTCGAACAGCCGGAGCTCGATCATCTTCCGGTACATCTCGAGTGCGGTTTGTTCAGGTATTTCTGGCACTGGCTTCCCCTAGTAGGGATTGGTGACGTAGAGGTCCTGGGCCGGGAACTTGGTCAGGATGTCGACCCCGTTCGGGCCGACCACCACCTCTTCCTCGATCCGGGCCGCCGACCGCCCGTCGGTCGCCGGGCAGTAGGTCTCCAGGGCGAACACCATGCCTTCCTTGATCTCCAGCGGAGCGTCGAGCGAGGTGAGCCGGGAGATGATGGGCCGTTCGTGCAGGGCCAGCCCAAGTCCGTGGCCGAACTCCAGGCCGAAGGCGGTCTTCTCGTCGGCCAGCCCTATCTCTTGCGCGGTCGGCCACAGCCGGGCCACCTGGTCGGTGGACACCCCGGGCTTGATCATGTCGATGGCCACGTCGATCCACTCGCGGGCTTTTTTGTAAGCGTCTCGTTGCGGCTGGGTGGACCAGCCGACGGCGAAGCAGCGGTAGTAGCAGGTCCGGTAGCCGTTGTAGGAGTGCATGATGTCGAAGAAGGCCTGCTCGCCGGGGCGGATCATGCGGTCGGAGAAGTTGTGCGGGTGCGGGTTGCACCGCTCGCCGGACACCGCGTTGATGCTTTCCACGTCGTCGGAGCCCATTTCGTACAGGCGCTTGTTGGCCAGGGCGACGATCTCGTTTTCGCGTACGCCGGGCTTGAGCGCGGCGGCGATGTCCTGGTAGGTGCCGTCCACCAGGGCGGCGGCGGTGGACAGCAGGGTGATCTCGTCCCGGGACTTGATCTCCCGGGCGTCCAGCATGACCTGCTGGCCGTCCCTGATGTCGAGGCCCTGTTTTTGCAGCTCGAAGAATGTCGGGACCTCGGCCCAGTCCACGCCGACGGGCTCGTTTCCTACGCCGGCTTGCTCGAGCCGGTCCTTGATCTCCGCCACCTGCTTCTGGGTGAGCCCGGAGGCGGGCGGGGCAGCGCCGCGCATGGTGGTGAAGGAGGCGATGCAGTTCTCCGGCTCCAGCCACGGGCAGTACATCCGGTGGTGCACGGCGGCCGAGCCGAAGTCCCACAGCACCAGCTCGCCGGTGCGGGTGTACAGCGCGTAGCGGCACAGCTTGTCCCGGGTCCACTCGCCGATGGCGACGCCGGTCAGGTACCTGATGTTGTTGTTGTCGAATACCAGCAGCGCGCCCAGCCCGGCGTTTTCCATGGCTTGTCGGGCGCGGTCCAGGCGGTACTGCCGGAGCCGTCCGAAGTCGAGCCTCTCCTCGAAGTCGACGTTCATCCGGCCTGGTGCGGGGGCAAGGGGAAGTGCAGGTACGGCCATGGCAGCTCCTGTCTCGTCGCATCACAATCCAATGCCGCGTGCAGTAAGACTGTCAAGGTTTGACCGGAGAACGTGCAGTGTACATTTACGTCATGGTGGGACGGCATGCCCAGTGACTTCGATCCGGGCACCGGGCTCGGCCCGCGGCTGCGCGTGGCCCGGGAGCAGCGGCGGCTGTCCGTACGCGAGCTGGCGCGCCGGATCGGGTGTTCGGCCAGCCTGATCTCGCAGATCGAGCGGGGCGTCTCGGTGCCATCGGTGGGCGTGCTGTACTCGCTGGCCACCGAGCTGGGCAGCTCGCTTGACCACCTGCTGTTCGGCGCGGAGGCGCGGCGGCCGGGTGCCGCGGCGGCCGGCCCGGACGCGCAGGCGGACCGCGGGCCGGCCGCTGCGCCGGCGGCCGGGCCCGGCATCGTGCAGCGGGGCGGCGGCCGGAGCATCATCGACCTGGCCAGCGGGGTGCGCTGGGAGCGGCTCACCCCCGGGGCGGACGCCATGACCGACTTCCTCGAGGTGATCTACTCCCCCGGCGGCCACTCAACCGACGAACGCCGCCCGCTGCGGCACGACGGGCACGAGTACGGCCTGGTCATCAGCGGCAGGTTGCAGGCCAACGTGGGCTTCGAGAGCTACGAGCTCGGCCCCGGCGACTCGATTGCGTTCGACTCCTCGACGCCGCACGAGTACCTGAACAAGACCGGCGAGCCCGTGCACGCGATCTGGGTCGTGATCCACTCCGCGCCCGGCCGGGCCTGATCCTTGGCCATCGAGGGCCGCCCCGGGAGGGGACCGGGGCAGCCCTCGGCGATGGTTACGGGTAGCTGACCAGGTCGACGGGGACGCCGACGCCGGGGTTGTCGGTCGAGGTCACCGGGCCGCCTACGCCATTGATGATCGACTGGTCACCGCCGGAGCCGCCCAGGTACACACCGAGCAGGTCGTGGAACTGCACGCCCGGCGTCTTGGGCGCCTGGAACGCCTCGGCGTCGAACAGCGTCGCCGTGGTGTCGATGAACACCACGTAACTGCCCATCCCGTAGCCCTGGAAGCTCTTGACGTTGCCGGTGACCAGGAACGACGGGTAACCGTCCTGGGTCGGGCCCGCCATCCAGGCGGACTGGCTGGGCGGGTCGTAGGGCAGTTCGTTCTGGAAGAAGATGTCCGTGCCGCCCTGGCCGCTCCAGATCACCTCGTTCTTCTGGTAGTGCTCCACGGCCAGGCCGTAGGCGGTGACGTTGTTTCCGGTGACGGCCAGGCCAGTGTCGGCCTGGTTGACCGTCCAGCCCACGTCGTTGCCGTGGTCGGCACGCCAGGCCCACAGGTCGTCGATGATCGAGTTGCTGGCGTTGTCGAGCAGGCTGACCGTGGCCGACACGGGGGTGGTCTCGGCGCCGCCGATACGGAAGAAGACGTCCTGGATCAGGTCCGGGTCGGTGGCGCTGCCCGATCCGGGCGTGCCGACCGACAGCAGAACCGGCGAGTTGACCGGGCCCGCGTCGATGATCAGGCCGGACAGCTTCACCCCGGTGCCCGGGGTCGCGATGATGGCGGCGTTGCCGTGCTGCGGGACCAGGGTGGCCATGCCCAGGCCCAGTACCACGGTGCCGGGCCGGGTGACCAGGATGGGCAGGTCCAGGTCATAGACGCCGGGGGTGAGGATCAGGTCCCGGCCGAGGGCCAGCGCGGCGTCGATGGCCAGGACCGAGGTGCTCGGGCTGGCCACGAAGAACCCCGACAGCGGGATGGAGGCGCCGGCTTCGGTGCCGCCGGCCAGGCCGGCCCGGACGAGTTGCGCTGGAGCGCGGGCACGAAGACGCGGTCGTGGCCCTGGCCGTCGGTGTAGAGGAACGGCTCCTCCTCGGTCACCGGGCAGGTGGCGAGCGTGGTGTACGGGTTCGGGCCGCCAGGGTCGCCCGCGTTCGGAGCGAAGCTCTGCGCGGGAGCGCCGGGGTCGCCGCAGAAGACCTGGTTCCAGACGCCGTTGCTCCACCCGTCCAGGTCACTGTTCCTCGTCACCCACTGCTGCTGCGAGCCGTTGGTGACCGAAGCGCCGGTGAACTGGGAGTCGGCGATGAAGCCGCCGCTGGCGTAGTCAGGGGAACCGTCACAGTAATCCATGAGCGAGACCAGGCCGTTGATGTGAACCCGGCGCATCGGCGCGGCCTGCGATACGGCCCAGAAGTCCGTATTCGCGGAGCAACTGGTCCCGCCGGGCTTATTGCCGGTTACGTTGATCGTGAGGTTCGACAGCGAGCGCCAGAAATTGTCGAGCGCGATGCAGTCGGTCGTGCCCGTGCCGAAGCACTGGTTGTAGACGTTGATCTGGCCGTTAATGGTGACATCGTCCGGAACCAGGCCCAGGCCCGCGACGGTGGTGTAATAACCGACCTGGAAGATCAGCGGGTCGGCAGTCGATCCGTAGGTGCCGGGCTCGAAGAGCACGGCGTAGCGCTGGGAGCCGAACTGGTTGGACACCTGCTGGCTGGAGATCGAGTCGAGCGTGCTCTGGATCGAGGCCTGCGGCATGCCGGGGCTGAACACGTAGACGTTCGGCCCGAACGCCCCGCCCGTGGTCGACGGCGCCACGGCGGCCGAGGCCGGCGCCACCGGCGCAGCGACCGCAGCCGGGGCTAGGGGCCCGACGGCAAGCCAGGCGCCGATGAGGATGGCCGTCGCCGCGGGCAGGAGCCGACGCCGCGGGCGCGCCAGCGCGCTCATGACCGGCTTCATGACCCCGCCTCCGCGGCCACCGCGTGAGCAGGAGGCTGGCTGTTTCCTGGCATCATGGCTTCCTTCCTGTCCGCCCCCCTTCAGCTGTCAGATGCGATCGCCTTCCCCGGGTGAATCACTGCCCCCGCGAAATGTATGCAAGAAAGCATTCGCGCAGTTCACCGGCTGCGCGTCGGGGCGCTCTCCTTCATGATCATTTGGCCACGATTACCCGGAGAATGGAACCGGGGCTTAACCTAGCGGTGGCTCTGTTAACGCGCCATTAACATCATTGCGCCGCCGTCAAAAATCCGTTAACGGGCATGTCGACAATTGTTCACGGCTTACATTGTGCCGACTCTAGGCAGGCGCGATGACATGGTGAACCCGTGACACACGCGCCGCTCCCGCCGCATTCGCCTAGGCGGCGGCGGTGGGGGCGTTGGGATCGGATTCGGCGGAGGCCGGTTCGGCCGGAGGTGAGTAGGCCGTGGCGGCGGAGATGACGGGGCGGGCAGCGGCCTCGTCGATCCAGCGGGCGATGCGGTCGACCAGTTCCTGGCTGGTGGCGGCCTCGGCGTGGCCCATACCGGGCAGGAGCCAGAGTTCCTTGGGCTCCCGCGCGGTCAGGTAGAGCTGCCGCGCGTGCTCGGGCGGAAAGTATGCGTCCTGGTCGCCGTGCACGATGAGCAGCGGGACCGGGGAGATCTTGGCCGCCGCCTCGGCGGGCGCGACCGGGATCATCGTCCAGCCGACCGGGCTGACCCTGGTCTTCAGCCAGCGCCTGGTCACGTACCGCCCGGTCCGGTGCTCGACGGCGCGGTGCACCCAGCGCATCCGTTCGGTGCCCCGGTAGTACCAGCGGCCGGGGCCGCTGACCGAGACCACCGCGTCCAGGCCGCCGATCAGCCCGGCGTGCCGCAGCACGATGGACGCGCCCATCGAGAAGCCGACCGCGGCGACCCGCTGGTAGCCAAGCTCGCGCGCGTAGGCAACGGCCACGTCCAGGTCCTTGATCTCACGGTCGCCGAGCGTGGACAGCCCGCCGGAACGGCCGTGGCCGCGGAAGTCGAAGGTCACCACCCCGGCGTTCTGGTTGAACCGGTTGGCGATGCGCCAGACGTTCGGGCGCTGCCAGGACAGCGTGAAGCCGTGCGCGACGACAATCGCGAGGTCCTTCGGGCCGGGCAGGTGGATGGCGTCGATCGGGACGCCGTCCTGCGTGACCAGGGTTGTCGCCGTGACAACATGCTTCGTCATGTCTCACCCCGCAAGCCAGGTTACCGCCGGGCCGGTTTGAGGCGTGACCAGCGGGCGGGACTAGCGCGGGACTAGCGGCCGGGGCCGCCGATGGTGAAAGCTACCGGGTAGCCCCCTTGGCTAGCCCCTCAGCTAGCGCCCTCAGCTAGCACCTGATGCGAAGGAGCAGCATGTCCGTGCTGAAGGCCCTGACCGATGCCGTCCGCGATGGCTCAGTCGAGGTGATCGACCTCACCGCGCCGCTGTCGGCGAGCACCCCGATCATCCAGCTGCCTGCGCCGTTCGGCAATACGGCCAGGTTCGCGCTGACCGAGATCAGCCGCTACGACGAGCGCGGACCCGCCTGGTACTGGAACGACATCGTGACCGGCGAGCACGCCGGCACCCACTTCGACGCCCCGGTGCACTGGGTGACCGGCAAGGACCGCGGGGACGTGGCCCAGGTTCCGGTGCCGCGGCTGATCGCCCCGGCGGTGATGCTCGACTTCAGCGCCGAGGCGGCCGCCGACCCGGACTTCCTGCTGGAGATCGATCACGTCAAGCAGTGGGAGGCCGACCACGGCCCGCTGCCTGAGGGCGGATGGCTGCTGTACCGGACCGGCTGGGACGCCCGGTCCAACGACCAGGCCGACTTCCTCAACGCCAACGAGACCGGCCCGCACACGCCGGGCATCAGCGTGTCCTGCGCCTCCTGGCTGGCCGAGGAGGCGCCGATCATCGGGCTCGGGACCGAGACCGTGGGCACCGACGCCGGGGCCGCGCACTCCTTCGACCCGCCCTTCCCCTGCCATTCGGCGCTGCTCGGGGCGGGCAAGTACGGCCTGACCCAGCTGCAGAACCTGGCCCGGCTGCCCGCCACCGGCGCGGTCGTGCTGACCGGCCCGCTGCCCATCGTGGGGGGTTCAGGATCCCCGTGCCGCGCGCTGGCCCTGGTCGAGCGCGCCGGGTCCTAGGGCGAGGGGCATGCGCGTCGCGGACGCCATCGGGCAGGGGCTGGCCAAGCTCGGCGCCGAGGTCGTGTTCGGCGTGGTCGGCAGCGGCAACTTCCACGTCACCAACGCGCTGATCGCGGGCGGGTCGCGGTTCGTGGCGGCCCGCCATGAGGGCGGCGCGACCGTCATGGCGGACGCCTGGGCCAGGACCGCCGGCCGGCCGGGCCTGGTGTCGGTGCATCAGGGCCCGGGCCTGACCAACGCGATGACCGGGATCGCGGAGGCGGCCAAGAGCCGCACGCCGCTGGTGGTGCTGGCCGCGGAGGCGCCGGAGCCCAGGTCCAACTTCCACGTGGACGTGGCCGGGCTGGCGGCCGCGGTCGGCGCGGTGCCGGTGCGGCTGCACTCCCCCGCGTCGGCGCTGGCCGACGCGCAGCGGGCGTACCAGACCGCGCTCGGCCGCCGGACCGTGATCCTGGCCCTGCCGCTTGACGTGCAGGCTGCGGAGTGGGAACCCGGGCCGGTCCAGGCGGCACCGCGGACTTATCCGCCCGCTCCGGCCGCCGACGCGGTGACCGCGGTGGCCGCCGTGCTGCGCGGTGCCAGCCGGCCGGTGTTCGTCGCGGGCCGCGGGGCGCGCGGGACGGGTCTGCGCCCTTCGGCGCGGGCGGAGCTCGAGCGGCTCGCCGATGCCTGCGGAGCGCTGCTGGCCACCTCGGCCGTGGCCAAGGGGCTGTTCCGGGGGAACCCGTGGGACCTGGACGTCAGCGGCGGGTTCGCCTCACCGCTGGCGGCCGAGCTGATCTCCGGCGCCGACGTGATCGTCGGCTGGGGCTGTTCGCTGAACATGTGGACGATGCGGCACGGCAAGCTGATCGGGACGGGAACGACCCTGATCCAGGTGGACGACGACGCCGGTGCCCTCGGCGCGCACCGCGCGGTTCACCTGGGCGTAATCGGTGACGTGGCCGAGACCGCGCGGGCCGTGGCGGACGCGCTCGGTGCCTGCGCGCCGGATGGTTACCGGTCGCCGGAACTGCGGGCGCGGATCGCGCGGGAGGTGCGCTGGCGGGACGTCCCGTTCACGGACGAGAGCGACGGGCAGCGGATCGATCCGCGCGCGCTGTCCGCGGCGCTGGATGACCTGCTGCCCGCGGAACGGACCGTGGCAGTCGATTCAGGCAACTTCATGGGCTACCCGAGCATGTACCTGTCCGTGCCTGATGAGGCGGGCTTCTGCTTCACCCAGGCGTTCCAGTCGATCGGGCTCGGCCTGGCCACCGCCATCGGGGCGGCGGTGGCCCGGCCGGACCGGCTGACCGTCGCCGCGCTCGGCGACGGCGGCGCGCTGATGGGGACCAGCGAGCTGGAAACCGTGGTGCGGCTGCGGATCCCGATGGTCGTGGTGGTCTACGACGACGAGGCGTACGGCGCGGAAGTGCACCACTTCGGCCCGGACGGCGACTCGCTGCAGGCGGTCAGGTTCCCGCCCGCCGACATCGCCGCTATCGGCCGCGGATACGGCTTCGAGGGCCTGACCGTGCGGACGGCCGGGGATCTCGCCGGGGTCAGCGACTGGCTGGCCGGACCGCGGGAGCGTCCGCTGCTCATCGACGCCAAGGTCACCTCGGCGCGCGGGTCCTGGTGGCTGGAGGAGGCGTTCCGCGGTCACTGACCGGCGCGGGCCGGCCGGGCGATTACCGTGGGCGGGGAAGCAGCCTGACCCGGACCGAGGGGAAACCACGCCGATGAGCGACTATCCGGCAGTACTGACCGCCAAGAATCACGTCGAGCCCGTGCCGCGCCGCATCCGGGCCTATGCCGGGGGCGAGAAGGTGCTGGACACGACCCGGGCCCTGTACGTCTGGGAATGGCCGAACTACCCGCAGTACTACGTCCCGCTGGCCGACGTGCGGGCTGGCGTGCTCGACCCGGAAGGGCACAGCCAGCAGACGGCCCGCGGCGTGGTAGAGGTGCGTGCGCTGCGGGCCGGCCAGGTACACCGGCCGCGTGCGGCCAGGGTGCTGGCCGAATCCAGCGTGGCCGGACTGAGCGGCACGGTCCGTTTCGACTGGGCCGCGATGGACGCGTGGTTCGAGGAGGACGAGCAGGTATTCGTCCATCCGCGCAGCCCGTACACCCGGGTCGACGCGCTGCGCTCGAACCGGCCGGTGCGCGTCGAGCTGGAGGGCGTGGTGCTGGCCGACGCGGGCGCCTCGGTGATGGTGTTCGAGACCGGCCTGCCGACCCGCTACTACCTGAGCCGGACCGATGTCGGCTTCGAGCACCTGGTCCCGTCCGGCACGGTGACCGCGTGCCCGTACAAGGGGGTCACCAGCGGCTACTGGTCGGTCCGGGCGGACGGCGCGGTGCACGCCGACCTGGCCTGGGCCTACGACTTCCCGACCAGGCAGCTGCTGCCCATCGCCGGGATGATCGCGTTCTACAACGAGAAGGTCGACATCGTCCTGGACGGGCAGCGGCTGGCCCGGCCGAAGACGCACTTCTCCTAGCCCGGGCCATGCCCGCGGGGCGCATCCGGAGCACCACTGCGGTGCCCGGATGCGCCCCGGGTTACGCTACGGCCGCACGCAGCGCAGGATCGGAGAGCTAGGAATCGTCCTTCGGCGCGGTGGACGCCCTCTCGGGCAGCTTGCCCCTCCCGTCCGCGGCCGCCCGCTCGTCGGCGGCCGAGGCAGCGCTCACGCTGACCAGCTCGTCGGACGGGTACGCCTCTTCACCGTGCACGGCGACGTCGCCGATCTCCAGGACGTCATCGGGCAGCCGGAGCTTCATCCTGAGCACGTACTTGATGAACATGAGGATGAGGAAGGTAATGGCGGCGTCCCAGACGATGATGGTGAGCGCGGCGCCGGCCTGCACCAGGAGCTGGTGCGGCTTGCCGTAGAACAGGCCCTCACCCGAGATCGAGGGGTTCTTGCCGAGGCCGAGGTACACGATCATCTTCGGGTCGGCGAGCAGGCCGACCAGCAGGCCGCCGAACAGCCCGGCGATGCCGTGGGTGTACACCACGCCGAGCGCGTCGTCGACCTTGTTGAACGGCCAGACGTACTTCGGCAGGTAGTACCAGGCCACCCAGACGATCGAGGAGCAGACCAGGCCGATGACGATCGCGCCGAAGCCGTTCACGTAACCGGCCGCCGGGGTGATGCCGACCAGGCCGCAGATCATGCCGTTCAGGCCGCCGAGGAACGTGGGCTTCTTTTCTGAGCTGAACGCCATGTCCATGAAAATCCAGGTCATCATGGCCACCGCGGTCGCGAGGTTGGTGTTGACGACCGCGGCCGCGGCGTCCGCGCCGGCGAAGTACGGGTCGCCGCCGTTGAAGCCGTTCCAGCCGAGCCACAAGATGCCGGCGCCGACCGCGACGAACACGAGGTTGTTCGGTATCGCGCGCTCGCGATCCCGCTTGAGCCTCGGTCCGACCACGGCCGCGCAGACGAATCCGGACACGCCCGCGGCCAGGTGAATGACGTAACCGCCGGAGAAGTCCAGGGCGCCCTTTCCGGCCCAGTAGCCACCGCCCCACAGCAGGAAGGCGTTCACCGCGTAAGCGAACGTGATCCACAGCGGCACGAAGATCATCCAGACCTTGAAGCTGATCCGGCCGAGGACGCTGCCGATGAACAGGATCGGAGTGATCGCCGCGAACACGAACTGGAAGTAGATCACCGAGGCCTGCGGCAGGTGCCAGCTCGGCACCCCGGCATTCACCAGCGGGATGCTCGTCTGGCCTTCCAGGGCATTGGACCCGAGCACCGACCGCGGATCACCGAGGAAGGTGTGTACCAGCGGGGTGCCGAAGCCCATCTTGTACGCCCACAGGACCCAGGTGATCAGGACCAGAGCGAAGGTACTGAACACCATCATGATGGTGTTCATCACCCACTTCTTCTGGACGAGGCCGCCGTAAAGTACCGCCAGGCCCGGGATCGACATCAATCCGACGAACGTGGCTGCTGTCATCTGCCAGGAGTTATCCCCGGCATTCAGCCAGCTGGGATATGGAACCACTACGCCTCCAGGGGCTCTCGGGACCTTCTGGGGGCCAACCCGTGCGCTGGCTCTACCCCGGCCGCTCCGTATTCCTGCAAGGCATGTGTCCCATGCGCGAGTTTCCGACGTATTACTCGGTTGTTACGCGGCCGGTAACGAGTGCGGCCGACGTTACTTTGTTGTGTCGTAGCCGATCGCCCGGTCGGGCGGCCGGCGCCGGTCCAGCGCCTGGCCGAGCCCGCTGGCACCGGCTTCCGGTCATGTCACGTTCCCGTAACACTCGCCGCGAAGGTCCTTGAGATAAATCGCCCGAAAGGCGTACTCTGCTGGCATACGACTCCGGTAAGCGCTTACCGGACGCCGAGACCGGGTGCCGTCAGTGGCGGCGCCTTTCTTCGGGCGACATCGGTAAGCGCTTACCGGGCGAGTGAAGAGATGCAGATGAGGAGATGTGGTGGCGGCTGACGGGGCAGGCTACGTGGGCGGCGCGGGCCTGGCCGGGGATCCGACGGCGCCGCCGACGATTTACGACGTGGCGCGGGCGGCGGGGGTATCCATCGCCTCCGTGTCGCGCGTGCTGAACGGGCAGCGTAACCCGCGGCAGGACACCAGGGACCGGGTGCTCGCGGCGGTAGCCGAGCTCGGCTTCGTCCCGGACGGGGCGGCGCGGGCGCTGAGCGCCCGGCTGAAGGAAGTCGTCGGCGTCATCGTGCGCAGGCCCGGGGGGCTGGACATGGACGAGGACCTGTTCGCCGACGCGGCCGACAGCCTGCAGTACCCGGACCTGATCAACCGGGGCATCGAGGCGGCCGCCCAGCGCCGCGGCTTCGACCTGCTGATCAGGTCGGTCGGCATCACCGAGCACGACCCGGGCGGGCGGACGCTGGCGCTGGCGCGCAAGAGCGACGGGCTGATCCTGCACGACCGGGTGCTCGAGCCGGACCAGATGGACCGGCTGTCCCGGCAGCTGCCCATCGTCACGCTGGCCGGATACGCCACGCCGACCACGGCCAACGTGCACGGGGACAACCGGTCCGGCATGCGGGCGCTGGCCCGGCACCTGGTGCGCGACCACGGCTACCTGACGCTCGCCTACCTGGGCGGTTACGCGGACAGCCCGGACAATATCGAACGCTGCGAGGTCCTGGCGGCCGAGGCGGCGGCGGGCGGGGCGACGCTGGCCACCGGCCGCGAATGGCAGGGATACTACTTCGCCTCCGGCGGTGCCAAGGTGATCAACCAGCTGATCGCCGCGGGCCGCGAGCTGCCGCGCGCGATCGTGTGCGCCAACGACCAGACCGCGCTGGGCGTCATGTCCGCGCTGCGCGAGCACGGCATCGACGTCCCCGGCCGGGTGGCGGTGACCGGCTTCGACGACCTGCCGATGGCCCGCCACCTGCGGATCAGCCTGACCACGGTCCGCCAGCCGATCCGGGAGCTCGGCGCCACCGCCTTCGACGTGCTGTATTCGATGCTCAACCGAGAAGTGCCGCCGGCCCGGGACATCGTGCTGCCCACCGAGCTGGTCCGCCGGGAGAGCTGCGGCTGCACAGGACCGGCCGCCGAGGCCGGCGCCCTCCGGTACCGGGACATGTGAGGGCCGGCCATGCGCATGATCACGCGCCGGATCGCGCTGTACGCCGTCACCGCGATCGTGGCCATCACGGTGAACTTCTTCATCCCGCGGCTGATGCCGGGCAACCCGGTCCTGGCCGTGCTGGGCCGGGTCCAGGCGCAGGAGTCCAAGCAGGCCATCGCCGCACTGGAGCTGCAGTACGGGGTGCAGACCAGGACCGGCCTGTGGGGGCAGTACGTGCAGTACTGGGCCCACCTGCTGCACGGGAACCTGGGCACCTCGCTGAACTTCTACCCGGCCCCGGTCGGCGGGCTGATCCGCGCCGCGCTGCCCTGGACCATCGGGCTGGTCGGCGTGGCCACGGTGATCAGCTTCGGTCTCGGCACGCTGCTGGGCGTGGCCGCCGCCTGGCGGCGCGGCAGCTGGCTGGACGGGCTGCTGCCGGCCATGACCTTCTTCCAGGCCGCGCCCTACTTCTTCGTCGCCATCCTGGCCGTCGCCCTGTTCGCGACCAAGCTGGGCTGGTTCCCGCCGAACTCCGGCTACGACACCACCACGTTGAACCCGGGCCTGGACTGGCCGTTCCTGTCCAACCTGCTCGATCATGCCGTGCTGCCCGCGGTGACCATCGTGCTGGCGTCCATCGCCGGCTGGATCATCGGGATGCGCAACATGATGATCACCACGATGGACGAGGACTACGTCCTGCTGGCCCAGGCCAAGGGGCTGCCCTCGCGCCGGGTGATCGGCTACGCGGCCCGGAACGCCCTGCTGCCGAGCGTGGCCGGCTTCTCGCTGGCCATCGGGTTCATCGTGTCCGGCGCGCTGCTGACCGAGATCGTCTTCTCCTACCCGGGGGTGGGCTACCTGCTGTTCACCGCGATCGGCAGCGACGACTACCCGTTGCTGCAGGGGATCTTCCTGATCATCACGCTGGCGGTGCTGCTAGCCAACCTGGCCGCCGACTTCGTGTACGCGTTCCTCGACCCGCGGACCCGGCAGGAGGCCTGACATGACCCGGTTGCTGCGGTCCCCGAAGATCCTGGTGGGGCTGGGCCTGTCGGTGGCGTTCGGGATCGTCGCCATCGCGGGCCCGCTGCTGGCCCCGTACAACCCCAATACCAGCGTGTCGACCACGCTCAGCACGCCGATGCCGCCCTCGGCCGCGCACTGGCTCGGCACCACCCAGGTGCAGCAGGACGTCCTGTCCCAGCTGCTGGTGGGCGGGCGAAGCACGATCGGTGTCTCGCTCATCGCCGGCGTGGCGGCGACCGCGCTGGCCGTCCTGTTCGGCGTGACCGCGGGTTACTTCGGCGGCTGGGCCGACGACCTGCTGTCCATGCTGGCCAACATCTTCCTGGTGCTGCCCGCGCTGCCGCTGCTCATCGTCATCTTCGGGTTCCTGGGCCGGGGCGCGAACCCGAACGACGTGGTGATCGGGGTCATCATCAGCGTCAGCGGCTGGGCGTACGGCGCCCGGCAGCTGCGGGCCCAGACCCTGTCCATGCGCAGCAGGGACTTCGTCGACTCGGCCCGGATCATCGGGGAGAAGAGCTGGCGGATCATGGCCTTCGAGATCCTGCCCAACCTGGTTCCCGTGGTGGCCACCTCGTTCCTGTTCACCGTGATCTACGGGGTCGGGACCTACACGGCGCTGTCCTTCCTGGGCGTGATCAGCACCTCCCACTGGAGCTGGGGCACGATGCTGTACTGGGCGCAGAGCGCCCAGGCGGCCCAGCAGGTGCACCTGGAGTGGTGGTGGTTCGTGCCGCCGGGGCTGGCCGTGGGGCTGTTCGGCACCGGGCTCGCGCTGCTCAACTTCGGGATCGACGAGTTCGTCAACCCGCGGCTGCGGAGCGGTACGGGCGGGGTCTCCGGCCGCCGGGCGCGCCGGGCCGGGCTGCCGCGGCGGCCTCAGCTGGGCCTGACGCCGGTGCTGCCTGACTCGGCGAGGAGGGCGTCATGAGCGGGGGCGTCATGAGCGAGGCCTCCGACGTTCTCATCGAGGTCCGGGGCCTGTGCGTCGACTACGGAATCGGCGACGACGCGGTGCACGCCGTGGTGGACGCGGATCTGGAGCTGCGCCGGGGCGAGGTGCTCGGCCTGGCCGGGGAGAGCGGCAGCGGCAAGTCCACCCTGGCCTACGCGATCACTAGGCTGCTGCGGCCGCCGGGCGTGATCACCGCGGGCTCGGCCCGCTTCGGCGCGTCGGTCAACCTGCTCAGCGCGGGCCAGCGTGAACTGCGGGGACTGCGCTGGAACGAAATCGCGGTGGTGCTGCAGAGCTCGATGAACGCCCTCAACCCGGTGCTGTCGATCGGCACCCAGTTCGCCGACGTGCTGCGCGCGCACCGGCCCGGCATGAGCCGGGCCGACCGGCGGGCCCGGTCCGGCCAGCTGCTCGAGATGGTGGGCATCCCGGCCGACCGGCTGGCCAGCTACCCGCACCAGCTGTCCGGCGGCATGCGGCAGCGGGTGATGATCGCCAGCGCGCTCGCGCTCGACCCGTCAGTGGTGATCATGGATGAGCCGACCACCGCGCTGGACGTGGTCACCCAGCGCGAGATCCTCGAGGAGCTCACGGCGTTGCGCGACCGGCTGGGCTTCGCCGTGCTGTTCATTTCGCACGACCTGTCGCTGCTGGCCGAGATCGCCGATTCGGTCGCGGTCATGTACGCGGGCCGGCTGGTGGAACGGGCCGGCGCCGCCGCGATCTTCCGCGCGCCGCGGCACCCGTACTCGCTCGGGCTGCTGAGCTCCTTCCCCACGCTGCACGGACCGCGCGTGGCCCTGGAAGGCATCCCCGGGTCGCCTCCTGACCTGCGGAACATGCCCTCCGGGTGCACGTTCCACCCGCGCTGCGGGTACGTCTTCGGCCGGTGCCGCAGCGACTCGCCGCCGCTACTCGACCTGGACGGCGGCACCCGGGCGGCGGCGTGCTGGCTGCAGGACGGCCACATGGCCGTGCCCGCCGAGCTGGGCCGCCCGGAGCCCGTCACCGCCGAGGCCTTGACCGCCGAAGCCGAGCCGACGGGAGGCCGGTCATGACCATCATTCCCCTGGATCGGGCGCGCGCAGCTGACGGAGCCGGCGGCGGCCAGCCGGTACTGGAGGCACGCGGCCTGACCAAGCACTTCCCCGCGCACTCGCACCGGGGCGCCCGCCGGGCCGTGGTGCACGCGGTCGAGGACGTCTCGCTCGCGCTGCCGCAGGCGGGCATCACGGCGGTGGTCGGGGAAAGCGGCTCGGGCAAGTCGACGCTGGCCCGGCTGCTGGCCCGGCTGATCAAGCCGACCGCGGGGTCCGTGCTGCTCGACGGCGCGGCGGCTCCGGGGCGGCAGCGCTATGCCCGCCAGGTGCAGCTCGTGCTGCAGGACCCGTACTCCTCGCTCAACCCGGTCCACGATGTCCGGTATCACCTGGCCAGGCCGTTGCGAGTGCACGGCCTGGCCAGCACCGGGAGCCTGGACGCCCAGATCGCCGAGCTGCTCGGGCGGGTGGCGCTGGGCCCGGCGGAGGCGTTCGCGGCCAAGTACCCGCACGAGCTGTCGGGCGGGCAGCGGCAGCGGGTGGCGATCGCCCGGGCCCTGGCCGTCCGGCCCCGGGTGCTGCTGGCCGACGAGCCGGTCTCCATGCTGGACGTCTCCATCCGGCTCGGCGTGCTCAACCTGCTGGCGGGCCTGCGCGAACGCGAGGGACTGGCCATCTTGTACGTGACCCACGACATCGCGTCCGCGCGCTACCTGGCCGACGTGATCACGGTCATGTACGCGGGCCAGCTCATCGAGTCCGGGCCCGCCGCGCAGGTCACCGACGCGCCGGCGCACCCGTACACCAGGCTGCTGCTGTCCGCCGCCCCCGACCCGGACCGGACGCAGACGGCCTCGCTGCGCGGCCGCGGCGCGCCGCCCAACCTGATCCGGCCGCCCGGCGGCTGCCGCTTCCACCCGCGCTGCCCGTTCGCCATGGCGGTGTGCGCCGATGAGCGTCCGCAGCCCATCGAGGTCGCCCCGGGGCAGTCCAGCGCGTGCTGGCTGCACGCGACGGGGCTGACCGCGGCCCAGTCCCGGCCGCTCAGGCCGGCCCGCGGACCTGTTGGACCTGGAGAGGAGAAGCGATGATCCGGCACGTCACGTAGCGGTCCTGGCCCGGGAAGGCCCGGGCAGGACCCGCGCCGCACAGCCGCAAGCGCGGCAGGCCGCCGGCAGTGCGCCCGGCCGGCCCGCACGCACCAGTTATGACGGACCCCGACACGGTCACCATGACAGGCCGGCGAAAGCCGGCCGGGCAATGGGAGTTTAGACAATGAATCACAGGACTGTAAAAGCCCTGGCTGCGGCGACCATCCTGGCGATGGGCGTGGCGGCCTGCAGTAGCTCGGGCTCATCATCCGGCTCGACCTCGACCTCGACGTCCACGGCCAAGCAGGGCCCGCCCCTGGTCATCGTGGACAACACCGGCCAGGTCTTCGCGCAGACGTTCAACCCGTACGTCTCGACCTCGCTGGGCGTCGAGGACAACATGCAGTCGATGACCTACGAGCCGCTGCTCGAGTTCGACATCATGCAGCCGACGGCCGCGCCGATCCCGTGGCTGGCCACCAAGTACGCCTGGTCTAACAGCGGCAAGACGCTGACGTTCACCATCCGGCCGGGCGTGAAGTTCAGCGACGGCACGCCGATGACCGCCAGCGACGTGGCGTTCACCTTCAACCTGCTGATGAAGAACACCGCGCTGGCCTCGCAGGCCCCGGCGCCCACGCCGCTGCCGGCCAGCGCCACGGCGCCGGACCCGAGCACCGCGGTGCTGACGTTCAGCCAGCCGGAGTTCGCCAACCTGTTCCTTATCGCCTCGACCTACGTCCTGCCCGAGCACCTCTGGCAGGGCGTGTCCAACCCGGCTACCTACGCCGATGCCACCCCGGTCGGGACGGGCCCGTATGAGCTCGGCTCGTTCTCCTCGCAGAAGGTCACGTTCAAGCAGAACCCGTACTACTGGCAGAAGTCCAAGGTGCACGTACCCGAGGTGATCTTCCCGAACTACGTGAGCAACACCACCGCCAACCCGGCGCTGGACAGCGGCCAGATCGGCTACGCCGGCAACGACGTGGCCAACGTCAAGTCCGACTACCTGTCCGCGAGCACGGATAACCACACGTGGACCTCCAACCAGCCCTGGTTCGCCGACAACAACGTGGTAACGCTGTGGCTGAACACCACCAAGGCGCCGCTGAACGACGCGAAGGTCCGGCTGGCGGTCAGCGCCGGGATCGACCGGGGGCAGCTCTCGGCCCAGGGCGAGACCAACTACGAGCCGCCGGCCACGTCCTCCAGCGGGCTGCTGCTCCCCACCCAGAACGCATTGCTCGACCCCAGCTACCACAATGACATCTCCGCCACGAGCGACAACGCCAAGGTCACGCAGCTGCTGACCAGTGACGGCTACACCAAGGCCGGCGGCAAGTGGATGAAGAACGGGCAGCCGATCAAGTTCGCCATCGAGGACCCGTCGTCCTACACCGACTACGCCACCGACGCGCAGCTGATCGCTAACCAGCTCAACGCCGAGGGCTTCGAGGTCTCCTTCGACGGCGTCCAGGCCACCCAGTGGTACAACGACTACCCGTCCGGGAACTTCGACGCGATCATCCACTGGAGCAACCAGGGGCCGACCCCGTATGACTACTTCGACTACTGGATGGACAACAACCTGTCCGCACCGTCCGGCAAGCCGGCCGGCGGCGACTACGGCCGGTTCGACAACCCGCAGGCCCAGGCGGCCCTGGCGCAGTACGCCGGCACCGACAACACCGCGGCCCAGCAGCAGGCGCTTAACACGCTGGAAGGCATCGTCTCCACCCAGGCACCGGTGATCCCGCTGCTGTACGGAGCGGCCTGGTACGAGTACTCCACCAAGGACTACACCGGCTGGCCGACTGCCGCCAACCAGTACATCGACC
The DNA here is from genome assembly GCA_963767565.1 of uncultured Actinomycetes bacterium. Taxonomy (GTDB): domain Bacteria; phylum Actinomycetota; class Actinomycetes; order Streptosporangiales; family Streptosporangiaceae; genus Palsa-504. The sequence continues at coordinate 1,384,893 of CAVYEG010000006.1, forward strand.
CGGTGCCGAACTCGCCCTACATCGAGTACACGCTCCTGCATCTCAGCCCGGCGTCCTGAGCCGTTCTATGAATGACGCCTTCGAGGCGCCCGGCCGCGTCAGCGGCCGGGCGCACTCCCACCCTGCTCTCAACCACGGGGCCCGTACCGGCGACGATCGCGACCTGCTGGCCGAGCTCGGCCTGGAGGACAAGGTGCGCCTGCTGACCGGCGCCGACAACTGGCGCACCTGCCCGCTGCCCGCCATCGGGCTCGGCCCGATGGTCATGAGCGACGGGCCGGCCGGGGTCCGCGGCATCACCATGGACGAACGCAACCCGTCGGCCAGCCTGCCGTGCCCGTCGGCGCTCGGCGCGACCTGGAATCCCGAGCTGGTCAGGACGCTCGCCCTGGCCCTCGGCACCGAGGCCAAGAGCAAGGGCGTCGATGTGCTGCTGGCCCCGACGATCAACGTCATGCGGACTCCGCTGGGCGGACGCGGCTTCGAGTCGTTCGGCGAGGACCCAGTGCTCATCGCCCGGCTGGCGGTGGCCTACGTGGACGGCCTGCGGCAGGCCGGCGTGGCCGCCGCAGCCAAGCACTACGTGGGCAACGACTCCGAGACCCAGCGCTGGACGTATGACGCGCGCATCGCCGAGCACGTGCTGCGCGAGCTGTACCTGATCCCGTTCGAGGCCTGCGTCCGCGAGGCCGACCTGGACCTGGTGATGACCGGCTACAACAGGGTCAACGGCACCACGATGACCGAGCACGCCGGGCTATTGTCCGGCATCCTCAAGGACGAGTGGGGCTTCCAGGGAGTCGCCCTGTCCGACTGGCACGCGGCGCGCACCACGGTGGCGACCGCGCTGGCCGGGCTTGACCTGGCCATGCCGGGCCCGCAAGGACCGTGGGGCGGCCAGCTCGCCGCGGCGGTCCGGGACGGGCGGGTCAGCGAGGACCAGGTAGACGCCAAGGTCCTGCGCATCTTGCGGCTGGCCCGGCGGGTGGGCGCGTTCGGCCGCAACGGTGCCTCGCTTGACGGCCCGGCCGGGAATTCGGGGAACGGCCACCGGCCGGCGGGCGCGCCGGTCCTGGCCGACCCGTCGCTGCTACGCCGCTGCGCCGCGGCCGCGTTCACGCTGCTGCGCAACGACCGCGGCGCGCTCCCGCTGGAGGAGGGCACGATCCGGAGCCTGGCGGTGATCGGGCCTAACGCGATCCGGCCCGTCACCCAGGGCGGCGGCAGCGCGACCGTCCCCCCGGTTAGCGTGTCCACGCCAGCCGGGGCACTGACCGAAGCCCTGGCGGGCCTGGCCGGCGTGACCGTCTGGCCGGGCTGCGTGAACTGGAGCATCGTGCCCGAGCCGGAACCCGCCCTGCTGCGGGACCCGGAGGGCGGCGAGCCGGGCGTCCGGCTGGAATTCCGCACCGGGACGGGCGAACTGGCCGCCACCGAGCGCCGCACCGCCACCATGTTCACCTGGTGGGACGGGCTGCCGGGCGGCATCAGCCGGGGCGGCGCGGACACCATCGTGCTGCGCGTACGCTACCGGGCCGGAACCGGCGGCCCGCACGTGATCGGGGCCGGCGGGGTGGGGTACCTCACGGTCGCCGTCGACGGAACCGAAGTGGCCGCGGGTCACACCGACCCGCCAGCCGACCCGGTGGAGGCCATGGTCCGGCCGGGCGAGATCCGGGCGCCCGTGGACCTGACGGCGGGCCGGGAAGCGGAGATCGAGATCACCTTGCGGCCGGATGACTGGCCGCAGGGCCCGGTGGCCATCCGGCTCGGCGTGGTGCCCGCCCCTGATGCGGACGCGATGCTGGCCGAAGCGGTCGAGGCCGCCCGCACCGCCGACGCCGCCGTGGTGGTGGTGGGGTCGGGCCCGGCCACCGAGAGCGAGGGGTACGACCGGACCGGGCTGGCCCTGCCCGGCCGCCAGGACGAGCTGGTCCGGCGGGTCGCGGAGGTGAACGGCCGCACCGTGGTGGTGGTCAACGCCGGGATGCCGGTGCTCATGCCGTGGGCGGACCAGGTCGCCGCGGTCGGGTACTGCTGGCTGCCCGGGCAGGCCATGGGCGACGCACTGGCGGACGTCCTGCTCGGGCGGGCCGAGCCGGGCGGCCGGCTGCCGGTCACCATCCCGGCCGCCGAGGCCGACTGCCCGGTCCTGCATTCGGTGCCCGAGCAGGGCCAGCTGGTGTACCGGGAGGGTCTGCTCATCGGGTACCGGGGCTACGACCAGGCGGGCATACGGCCGCGCTTCCCGTTCGGCCACGGCCTGGGCTACACCGCGTGGGAATACGAGTCGGTCGTGGCGGACCCGCAGGCCGCGGGCCCGGCCGGCGATATCGGCCTGACCGTGGTGATCCGTAACACCGGCCCGCGGACGGGACGTGAGGTGGTCCAGGCCTACGTGGAACCGCTGCGGCCCGAGGCCGGGCGCCCGGTGCGCACGCTGGCCGCCTTTGCCGCCGCGACGGCCGGACCCGGCCAGAGTGCCGAGGTCAGGCTGGCCGTACCGGGCCGGGCCTTCGCCCGCTACGACGAGGAGGCCGGGGCCTGGGCCTGGCCGCCCGGCGAGTTCGCCGTCCGCGTCGGCCGCTCATCGGCCGACCTGCGGCTGTCGGTCCCGGTGAGGTCGTTATTGGGCCGAACGGGCCGGGTGTCACGCGGCCGGGAAGGCCCGGCGCACCCGGTCGGATGACGCCCCGGCGTAGCATACGGACATGCGCGTGCGCGCTGCGGTGGCCTGGGCCGCCGCCTGGGCGGTCATCGGATGCGCGGGCTGCACGGCCAGCCCGGCGCACCCGGCCGCGGCGAGCCAGTCCCCCAGCCGGGCTGCGGCCAGCCCGACCGCGGCGTCCGTCATGCTGAGGCTCCCCGGCCGCGGACTGCCCTCGCCCGGGTGCAGTTCCGCGACCGACACATCGGCGCTGCTCAGCAAGGTACGCACGGCGATGGTGCTGACGGGCTACGGCCCGTTCGGCGTAGCGGTGGCGCCGGACGGGCGGTGGGCCTTCGTCGCGCTGCTCGACTCCATCGAGGTGCTGCGTATCGGGCCCTCGCTGGCCCCGGTCGAGGTCGCCAGTATTCCCGTCCCCACGCAGGCCGCCAATCTCGGCGAGACGCTCAGCCCTGACGGCCGGTACCTGCTGGCCGCGGGGGGCAGCGGGGCGATAGTGGTCAGCGTGGCCCGCGCCGAGCAGGGCCGCCCGGACGCGGTGCTCGGCAGGCTGAACGATCCGGCCGCGGGCAGTGGTGACATCGAGGTCGCGGTCTCCCCCGGCGACGGCTATGCCTTCGTGACCGAAGAGGATAGCCAGCGGGCGGCCGTGTTCAACCTGCACCGGGCGCTCGCCCAGGGCTTCTCCGCGGCAGACTTCGTGGGCACGATCCCGCTCGGGATCGCCCCGGTCGGCCTGGCCGTCTCCCCCGACGGCCGCTGGCTGTACGTGACCAGCGAGGCGGCCCCGTCGCAGCATCCCAGCCCGCTGGGGACGCAGGGCACGCTGACTGTGGTCAGCCTGCCGCGGGCTGAGACCGACCCGGCGAAAGCCGTGGTCGCCACCGTCGCGGCGGGCTGCAGCCCGGTCCGGGTAATCACATCCGCCGACGGCCGCGAGGTGTGGGTGACCGCCCGGGAGAGCGACGACCTGCTCTGCTTCTCGGCGGCCCGGCTGCTTGACGACCCAGCCCGGGCGCTGGTGGCGATCGTCCGGGTGGGTGCGGCGCCGGTCGGCCTGATGCTGGTCAGGAACGGCTCGCTGATCGTGGTGGCCGACTCGGACCGGTTCCTGCAGCCCGGCGCGCAGGCCGATCTCAGCGTGGTCAGCGTGGTCGCGGCCGTGGCCGGCGAGCCGGCCGTGCTCGGCAGGATCGCGGCCGGCCTGTTCCCGCGGGAGATGGCGCTCGTCCCGGGCGGCCGGACCCTGCTGGTCGGCAACTACGCCTCCGGCCAGCTCGAAGCCGTCAGCGTGCCCAGCCTTCCGTAGAGCGCGGGTCCACGCGGCCGGGCCTGCACGCTAGGCGCAATACCCGTCCTACAAGTGCAGGCATGGCACGTTGACATCGGCGGCAGGTTGACATCGGCGCCGTAGGCCCTAGCCTGCTACAGACTCATGCCCACGGGCCGAGTGCCGGGAGTCATGGCCGGTCGGCAGGCCTGGCATACCCCGTACCACAGGTCAGATCTCGAGATAGGTACATGAACGTGGACGCTGCGGCCGCCGCGGTTGACCGGACGGTGCGGCGGGCGGCCGTGCTCGGGTCCCCGATCGAGCATTCGCTCTCCCCGGTGCTGCATAACGCGGCTTACCAGGCGCTTGACCTGCGCGGCTGGCATTACGGCAAGATCGAGTGCGACGAGGCGGGCCTGCCGCGCCTGGTCGACGGCATGGGACCCGAGTGGGCGGGCCTGTCGCTGACGATGCCCCTGAAACAGGTAGGACTGAGTATCGCCGAGGAAGTATCGCCGCTGGCCCAGGCGGTCGGGGCCGCGAACACGCTGGTGTTTCCCTCGGGGGGCCCGGCCGCGGGAAGGCATGCGCACAACACTGACGTGGCCGGCCTGGTCGCGCCGCTGAAGGAAGCCGGACTTACACGGATCGAGCAGGCGGTCATCCTCGGTGCGGGCGGCACCGCGCAAAGTGCCCTGGCCGCGGTGCGCGAACTCGGTGATCAGTCGCCGATCGTCCTCGTGCGCAACCTGGCCCGTACCCGCGAGCTGCGCGAGACCGCCGAGCGACTCGGGATGCGGCCGACGATCTCCGACAGCCTGTTCACCGAACCGCTGCCCGCCGCCGACCTGGTCATCTCCACGCTGCCTGGCGGCGCAGCCGATCCGCTGAGCGCTATCCGCTGGAGACCAGAGACCATGGTGCTTGATGTGGTGTACGCGCCGTGGCCGACCTCCTTCGCCGGGTCAGCCCTGGCCGCCGGCTGCCCGGTGGTCAGCGGTCTGACCGTGCTGCTGTACCAGGCGGTTGCGCAGGTGGAGCTGATGACTGGTCATCCCGGCCCAGTGGAGGCGATGCGGACCGCCCTGGTCGCCGCGGTGACGGCCCGCCACGGCTGAACCATCAGTCGGGGGCGATGTCGCCGACCGGGCGGACCCGTTCCTACTCAGCACAATCACGCTCCGCCTGTACCGTCCGGCCACCGTCCGCAGGGCGCGTCACATGATCAGCGGACCGGTGATCGGGTTGAAACCGGTGCGCGGGCAGGGCGATACTCCCGGGGTGACGATACAGCGCGGGCGGACGACGTTCGGCGTGACCGGGGAGCCGATCAAGGTACAGCTCGAGACGTTCCTGGACGAGCACCGGGCCGCGCTGCGCGCGTGCCTGGACGGGCTGGCCGAAGAGCAGGCCCGGCGCCGCCTGGTGCCGTCCCAGACCACGCTGCTCGGCCTGGTCAAGCACGCGACCTACGCGGAGCGGGTGTGGTTCGAGGAGGCCCTTACCGGGCGCTCGCGGCAGGAGATGGGCCTGCCGCCCAACGCCGCCGACGCCTTCGTCCTGTTTGACACCGACACCATCGAGTCTGTCCGGCGCGCCTATGACCAGGCCTGCCAGGCTTCCCGCCGGGCGACCGCGGACCTCGGCCTGGACGAGGTACTGCGCGGGCACCGGTTCGGGCCGCTGCCGCTGCGCTGGGTCTACCTGCACGCACTGCGGGAGTTCGCCCAGCACTGCGGGCACGCGGACATCCTCCGCGAGCAGATCCTGGCCGGCGAGGCCCGGTGAGTTTCGAGGTCAGCGCGGATGACTACCTGCGGTTCGCCCAGGCCGGGCTGGGGCCGGCGCCGGTCACGGGGCGGGCAGGTTGACCAGGGCCGCCAGGGCAGCGCGGTGCGCGTCGGGGGTGCCGAAGCCGATCGAGTCGGCCTTGGCGCGCTTCAGGTACAGGTGCGCCGGGTGCTCCCAGGTGAAGCCGATGCCGCCGTGCAGCTGCACGCATTCCTGGGCGGCCAGCACGGCGGCCTCCGAGCAGTACGCCTTGGCCATCGCCACCGCGACCTTGACGTCGGGATCCTGCGTGGCCAGGCAGGCGGCCGCGTACCTGGACGCCGCGCGGGCCTGGCTGATCGCGACCCAGACGTCCGCCATCCGGTGCTTGAGGGCCTGGAAGGACCCGACCGGCCGGGCGAACTGGCGCCGCTCCTTGGTATAGGCGACCGTCATGTCCAGGCAGCGCTGGGCCACCCCGACCTGCTCGGCGGCCAGGATGCCCGCGCCCGCGGTCAGCGCCGCCTCCAGCGCCACCGATGCCGCCGCGCCGGACGCGATCAGCGTGCCAGGCGCGTCGTCGAACGACAGGTCGCACAGCTGCCTGGTCATGTCCAGCGACACCACGGGGGCCTTGGCCACGCCCGGGGCCGATACCTCCACCAGGTACAGGGCAGACGGCACACCGTCGGCGGGCACCAGCAGGACGCCGGCGGGCAGCGCGTCGGCCACCCCGCTGACCATGCCGCGCAGCCGGGCCACCCCGGCCTCGCTGTCCCCGGGCCGGAGCCCGGCGACCCGGACCGAGACCGGGAACCCCCGGCCCGGCGCGGTCGCGAACGGCGTGGCCAGGGCCGACGTCACGCCGCCGTCGGCCATCCGGCGGAGCAGGTCGTCCGCCACGCGGGTCGGGGCACTGGCGGCCACGCTGAGCAGCGCGGCGGTGGCCACCACGGAACTGCCGAGGAAGGGCACGGGCGCGACGGCCGCGCCCAGCGCCTCCGCGGCCGAGGCCGCCTCGCGGTAAGAGGCGCCCGCGCCGCCGTCCCGCTCGGGAATGAGCAGCCCGGCGCAGCCCAGCTCGGCCGCGACCGCGTGCCACAGGGCATCGTCGTACGTCTCGACCGACTCGGTGCGGGCCAGGGCCTTGTCCAGGCCGCCCCGGTCGGCGAGCAGGGAACCCAGGCTGTCGGCCAGGGCCCGTTCGGCCTCTGAATAGAGCAGATCGGGCAGGCCGTGTCCTTGGGCGGTCATCGGGGCAGGTCCTTCCATGGCACGTCCTTGTCGACGCGGGGCTCGGGCGGCAGGCCGAGCACGCGCTCGGCGATGATGTTGCGCAGGATCTCCGAGGTGCCGCCCTCGATGGAGTTGCCGCGGGCCCGCAGGTAGCGGTACCCGGGACCGCGGCCGAAGAAGTTGGGGTGTTCCGGGCGGAGCATGGACCAGTCGTCGTAGCGCAGGCCGTCCGTCCCGGCCAGCTCCACCTCGAAGCCGGAAATGTCCTGGTTCAGCCGGGCGAAGACCAGCTTGGCGGCCGAGCCTTCCGGTCCGGGCTTGCCCGCGGCCAGCTGCTGGCGCATCCGCTCCCCGGCCAGCCGGGCTATCTCGGCCTCGATCCACAGCCGCAGCAGCCGGTCGTGCAGGCCGGGCGTGCGCAGCTCGGGCCGCGCGCGCCAGGTAGCGGCGGACGGGCCGATCATGCCGCCTTCCCTGGGCGCCGCGCGCGAGGAGCCGATGTTGACCCGCTCGCTCATCAGCGTGGCGTTGGCCACCTTCCAGCCCTCGCCGACCGGACCGATCCGGTCGTCGTCGCGGATCCGCACGTCGGTCAGGAACACCTCGTTGAACTCGGCTTCGCCGGTGATCTGCCGCAGCGGGCGGACCTCGACGCCGGGGTCCGTCATGTCCGCCGAGAAGTAGGTGAGCCCCTGGTGCTTCGGGACATCCGGATCGGTGCGGGCGACCAGCAGGGCGCGCCGGGCCTGATGGGCCTGCGAGGTCCACACCTTCTGGCCGTTGACCACCCAGCTGTCACCGTCGCGGACCGCCCGGGTGGCCAGCGCGGCCAGGTCGCTGCCCGCGCCCGGCTCGCTGAACAGCTGGCACCAGATCTCCTGGCCGGTCCAGAGCTTGCGCAGCCAGCGCTGCTGCTGCTCGTCGCTGCCGTAGGCCAGGATCGTGGGCGCGGCCATGCCCAGGCCGATCGCGTTGCGGTCGGCGTCGTTGCCCGGGGAGCCGGCAGCCGCGAACGCGGCGTCGACGATCTGCTGCAGCGAGCGCGACAGGCCCAGCCCGCCGAGGCCTTCCGGGTAGTGCACCCAGGCCAGGCCCGCGTCGAACCGGGCGTCGAGGAACTCCTGCTTCGGCATCTGGTGCGGGTCATGCGCCGCCAGGAACGCATCGACCCGCTCGCGGAGGCCTTCCGGTGTCAGCACGATGTCGTCCTTCAGTGTCGGTTTTTCAGGCGAGGGGGCCGCCGGCCACGTAGATGACCTGGCCGGACACGAAACCCGCGCCCTCGCTGGCCAGGAAGGAGATGGTGTTGGCCACGTCCTCGGGCTGGCCGACCCGCCGCACCGGGATCAGCTCCGCGCGGTTCAGCTGGAAGGCCTCGAACGGTACGCCCAGCCGGGCGGCCGTGGCGGCGGTCATGTCGGTGACGATGAACCCCGGGGCGACCGCGTTGGCGGTGATGCCGAACGGTCCCAGCTCGATGGCCAGCGTCTTGGTCAGACCCTGCAGGCCGGCCTTGGCCGCGGAGTAATTGACCTGCCCGCGGTTACCCAGCGCCGAGGACGAGGACAGGTTGACGATCCGCCCGTACCGCTGCTCCACCATGTACTTCTGCGCGGCCCGCGTCATCAGGAAGGCACCGCGCAGGTGCACCCCGAGCACCGTGTCCCAGTCGCTGTCGCTCATCTTGAACAGCAGGTTGTCACGCAGCACGCCCGCGTTGTTGACCAGCACGGCAGGCCCGCCGAGCTCGGCGGCGACCCGCTCGACCGCGGCCAGGACCTGCTCGGTCTGGCTGACGTCCGCGCCCACCGCCAGCGCCCGCCCGCCGGCGTCCTCGATCTCCTTGACGGTGCCCGCGCACGCGGCCTCGTCCAGGTCCAGCACCGCCACGGCCATCCCGTCCGCGGCCAGCCGGCGGGCCGTCGCGGCGCCGATGCCCCGGGCCGAGCCCGTCACGATCGCGACCTTCTGTGTCACTGGGTTCTCTCCCTCGCTCTGCCCCATTGCTCGCTTTCGGGGCGCCTTTAGGCGCCGCCTTCCCTCGTCGCTCGTCCCTCGCTCCTCGGTCCAGGCGCCACCGCGCCCCTCAGCTCGCGGCGAGCGAGCGATCTCTTGTGTACCTCGTCCGGGCCGTCGGCGAACCTGAGGGTGCGCGCGCTGGCCCACAGGTGGGCCAGCGGGAAGTCCTGGCTGACCCCGCCGCCGCCGTGCGCCTGGATGGCCTTGTCGAGCACCCACTCGGCCATGGCCGGAGTCACGATCTTGATGGCCTGGATCTCGGTGTGCGCGCCCCGGTTGCCGACCGTGTCCATCAGCCAGGCGGTCTTGAGCACCAGCAGCCTGGCCTGCTCGATCCTGACCCTGGATTCGGCGATCCATTCCTGGACCACGCCCTGCTCGGCCAGCGGCTTGCCGAAGGCGGTCCGGCTCAGCGCCCGGGTGCACATGAGCTGAAGCGCGCGCTCGGCCGCGCCGATCAGCCGCATGCAGTGGTGGATGCGGCCGGGGCCGAGCCGGGCCTGGGCGATGGCGAAGCCCTCCCCCTCGCCGGCGATGAGGTTCTCCTCGGGCACCCGCACGTCGGTGAACTCGACCTCGGCGTGGCCGCCGTGCGTTCCGTCGGTGTAGCCGAACACGTGCATGCCGCGCTTGATGTTGACCCCGGGCGTATCACGGGGCACCAGGATCATCGAGTGCCTGCGGTGGCTGCCGGCGGCCGCTTCGCCGGTGACCCCCATGACGATGAGGATCTTGCAGTCCGAGCTCATCGCGCCAGAAGACCACCACTTGCGGCCGTTGATCACGTAGCCGCCGCGGTCCGGGGTGATGGTGGTGGCGATGTTCGAGGCGTCGCTGGAGGCCACGGCGGGCTCGGTCATGCAGAAGGCCGACCGGATCGTCCCGTCCAGCAGCGGCCTGAGCCACAGGTCCTGCTGGGCCGGCGAGCCGAACTCGGCCAGCAGTTCCATGTTGCCGGTGTCCGGCGCGGCGCAGTTCAGCGCCTCGGGCGCGAGCGCCGGGCTCCACCCGGTGATCTCGGCCAGCGGGGCGTACTGCAGGTTGGTCAGCGGGGGGTCGGGCAGGCTGGATCCGGCTCCTATGGCGGCCTCCCACTTGCGGACCGCCTCGGCTGACTTGCCGGTCAGGAACAGGTTCCACAGTCCCTGGCGGCGGGCTTCGGCCTTCAGGTCCGCGGTGACCGGCAGCCGCTCCCAGCCGCGGCCGTCCCCGACCGCGGCCTCCTGCTGCTCACCGAAAACGGCCTCGGCCGGGTAGACGTGCTCCTGCATGAAGGCCAGCAGCTGCTCACGGAGCTCGCGCGTGCGGCCGTCGTATTCGAAATCCATTGGAGCATGGCCTCCCGTCGGGTCGCGCACCAGCCTATCTACTAGCCAGTACGCCGACTCCCGCGGCCCCGCGGCCGCCCGGATCAGCCCCCGTGGTGGAAGGCCCCGTGGTGGAAGGCCCCGTGGTGGAAGGCACTGCGGCGGAAGACGTAGACGCCGTCGGCGGCGAATATCTCGGTGTAGGTGTGGGGCGGGTACAACCCGGCGATGAAGGCCGGCACGTCCTTGATCGCCGGCGAATAGCCGCTGTTGGGGCCGTCGAACACGATGTAGGCGGCCTGCGGGTTGCCGCTGTTGCCGATCCAGTAGGTGTCGGCCCGGGCGGCCAGCGGCGCCAGCAGGCTCAGGGTGGTCAGCACGCTGGCGCCGCCGGGGACCCGGGCCATGGCCGCCTGGTCGGCCGCGACGTGGGGGCTGACCTGGTAGGTCCGGGCGTGCCACAGGTCGCTGAGCGGGAACTGGAAAGCCACCGGGACGGCGATCACGACCATCAGGGCGGCGGCGTAGCGCCGGACGGCGCCCAGCACCTTACCGCGCAGGTCCGGCAGATGGTCCGGTCCGGCGCCGATCCTGGCCAGGCCGTCGACGGCCGCGACGAAGATGATCGGCATCACGGTCGCGTTGTAGTGCCAGTAGGTCCCCCAGAACGCGCTGTCGGTGGACACGAAGCGCAGCAGCAGGCTCGGGACGGCGATCAGCGCCAGCGGGGAGCGAAGCGCGAGGAACGCCGTGGGCAGCAGGAGCATGGCGACGGTCTCGAGCTTGGCGGGCCAGGCGTGGCACAGCTGGCTGACCAGGCCGGTCAGTGACAGGTGCGCGCCGGGCGAGAAGACCCCGCCGTCGCTCCAGTAGTCGTAGTGGTGAGCCGGGTTGAAGTGCGGGATGATCACGCCGATGGCCAGGAACGACCAGGCGAAGCCCCAGATCAGCAGGAACTGCCCGGCTGCGGCCCGGCGGACGTCGAGGCTGCCGCGCAGGCTGGTCAGGACCAGGTAGATACCGATGGCGGCCACCGTGAAGCCCTGGTCTTCCTTGACCAAGACCAGTGGCAGCGCCCAGCACACGGCGGCGCGGAGCCGACCTTGGGCCAGCGCGGACAGCGAGAAGGCCAGCAGCGGCACCGCGAACGCGATCTCGTGGAAGTCGAAGTCGGCCAGCTGCTGCAGGCCCCAGGAGAAGCCGTAGGCGACCGCGACGGCCCGGCTGGAACCGAGGCCGAGCTTGTCCCGGGCCAGCTGCGCGACCGGGAACACCGAGACCGCGGCCAGCAGCGCCTGCGCCACCAGCAGCGTGGCCGAGGAGGGGAAGACGCGGAAGAACGGGCCCAGCACCGCCAGGATGGGCGTGAAGTGATCACCGAGCAGGTTGAAGCCGGGCGCCCTGATGTCCACCACGGGTGCCCGGAAGTAGGCGTACTGCTTGACGTACTCGGTGTAGATGCCCAGGTCCCACGAGGACGGGTTGAGCTGCAGCAGCCGGGACAGCGAGATGACGCAGTAGGCGCCAGCGGTGGCCAGCGCGGTGGCCCAGACGACGGGATCACGGTAGGCGCCCGACTGGGAATACCGCTGGGCACGCGGTGCGGGCGGCGCCGCGGTGTCCGGCGCCGCTTCCCGTGTCGGCTGCTCTTCCCGCACCCCCCGCCCCTCCGGCACTGGCAGCCTACCCGCTCCACCGGAAGCGGGAAATAGGGCGCAGCCGCGCTTCACACGAGCAGGAGCTTCCCGATCCGGCGGCCGGAGGCGTACAGGCCGGCCAGCCCGATGAGGGCCAGATAGGCCGCCCGCCACAGCAGGTCAGGGCCGACCACGCCGACGGTCAGGTCACGCAGCAGCACCACTCCCTGATACAGCGGCGCGCACTCGATGACCACCTGGGCGGCCCGCGGGTAGACGCTGAGCGGGTAGAACGTCGCGGAGAACAGGAACAGCGGCACGCTGGCCAGGATCACGTAGTCGAAGTCCTGCCAGCTCTTCATGTAGGTGGTCCCGGTCATGCCGATGGCGGCGAACGCGAAGCCGATCAGCACCGCCACCGGGACGGCCAGCACCGCCCACGCCGAGTGCACCAGGCCCAGCGCCAGCATGACCAGCGTGAACGCAATCGCGTAGATCGTGCCGCGGATCAGGGCCCAGCCGATCTCACCCAGCGCGACCTGGGCGGGCCGCATCGGGGTGGCCAGCACGGCGTCGTATAGCTTGGCGTACTTCAGCCGGAAGAAGACGTTGAAGGTCGAGTCGTACATGGCCCCGTTCATCGAGGACACCGCGAGCAGGCCGGGCGCGACGAACTCCCGGTACGGGATGAGCTGGCCGCCGGGACCCGGGACCTTCCCGACCAGCACGCCCAGCCCGAGGCCCAAGGAGAGCAGGTAGAACAGCGGCTCGAAGACCCCGGAGATGAAGATCAGCCAGGCGCGCCGGTAGGCGAGGGCATGCCGTTCGATCAGGCGCAGGCTGCCCGTGTCGGTGCCCGCCCGCTTCAGCCGGGCCAGCAGCCCGGCCGGCGGGAGCATCCGCAGGGTGGCACTAGACATAGAGGCGCTTTCGGTAGGTGCGAGCCCCAGCTGCGATCCCGACGGCGGCCAGCACGGCCAGGTAGGCGGCGTGGCCGCCCATCCCGGCCGGATCGCTGGCTGCGGTGCCGAGGCTGAATGCCCGGCACAGTGCCACGCCGTGCCACAGCGGCGTGGCGTAGGCCAGCGCGCGCAGCCCGGCGGGCAGCTGGGACAGCGGGAAGAACGTGCCGGAGAACAGCATCAGCGGTATCAGGCCGAACCGGAAGACGTAGTTGAAGGAGGCCTCCATTTTGACCGTGACGGACCAGGCCGCGATGGGCGCGGCGAAGGCCAGCCCGGTCAGCACCGCGGCCGGGTAGGCCAGCACCACCCAGGCGGACCTGATCGCGCCGAACGCCCACATGACCACGATGACCACGGCGGCGTTCATCGCGATCCGCATGGCCATGAACATCAGGTGGCCGCGGAAGATGTCGCCGGGGCGCAGCGGGGAGGCCTGCGCGCCGATGTAGATCCGGTTCCACTTGATGGATCCGAACACGGGGTAGCTGGCCTCGCCCATGGCCGTGTTCATCGCGCCCGAGGCCAGGATGGCCGGGGCCACGAAGGCCAGGTAGCTGACCCCGCCCAGGCTGGCCGTGCTGTGCTTGTCGACCAGCGAGCCGAGGCCGAAGCCCAGCGCGCCGAGGTAGCAGATCGGGCCGAGCACGCTGGACCAGATGCTCGAGCGCCAGATCCGCCGGTACACGGTCAGCCAGCACTGGAACGCCCGGATGGAAAGGGGCCAGGCCCGCCCGCTGGCCGGATCGGTGAGGCTGACCGCCGTCATGCTCCTAGTCCTCCAGCCTGCGGCCGGTCAGGCGGAGGAACACGTCCTCGAGCGTGCCGCGGCGGACCAGGGAGGTGAGCGGCTCCAGGCCGCTGGCCCGCACCGCGGCCAGGGCCGCGTCGCCGTCGGCCACGTAGAGGAGGATGCGGTCGGCAAGCACCTCGGACCGTTCGGCGGGAAAGTCTTTGAGCTTGTCGGCGGCCGTGTCGTGCAGGTCGGGGTCGAAGCGCAGCTCGAGGACCTCAGGCGAGCAGTAGCGGGCGATCAGGTCCCGGGGCGAGCCCTCGGCGGCGAACCGGCCGTGGTCCATCACCACCAGCCGGTCGCACAGCTGCTCGGCCTCGTCCATGTAGTGCGTGGTCAGGATCAGCGTCACGCCGCGCTGCTTGAGCCGGAACAGCCGGTCCCACACCACGTGCCTGGCCTGCGGGTCCAGGCCGGTGGTGGGCTCGTCCAGGATCAGGATCTCCGGCTCGTTGATGAGCGAGCGGGCGATGGTCAGGCGCCGCTTCAGCCCGCCGGACAGCGGGTCGACCTTGTCGTTGGCGCGGTCGGCGAGCTGCACGAACTCGAGCAGGGCGGCGGTCCGCTCGCGGATGAGGCGCCGGGGCAGCCCGAAGTACCTGCCGTAGACGAGCAGGTTCTCCCGGACGGTCAGCTCGACGTCGAGCGTGTCCTCCTGCGGCACCACGCCGAGCCGGGCCCGGATCGCGGGCCCGTTGTGCACCGGGTCGGCGCCGAGGATGGCCAGTTCCCCGCTGGTTGGCGGCGACACGCACCCGATCATCCGCATGGTGGAGGATTTGCCTGCGCCATTCGGCCCGAGGAAACCGAACGCCTCGCCCCGGTAGAGATCGAAGTCGATGCCGTCCACCGCGGTGAAGCTGCCGAACTTCTTGGTCAGGCCGCGGGCCCGGACGAGTACCTCGCTTCCCGAAGTTTCCAGCACCTGATCCAGGCTAGCCGGGGGGTGTGACATTCTTCGAACGCTTTTACCCGCCTGCGCATCGCGTCATGAGGGACACGGTAGGGTCGGGTTTAACCGGGGACGACAGCTAAGGATGCAGCCACGGTGAAGCCTATCCGCGATCATTACGCGCGTTTCAAGGTGCTGATCCACGAGGTCGCCAAGTTCGGCGTCGTGGGCGGGCTCGCGTTCGTGCTCACCGTCGTCCTGTTCAACGCGTTCCACTCCGGCGCGGGGATGGACGCGATCCTCGCGACGACGCTGGCCAATGCCGTGGCCACGGTGTTCGCGTTCATAGGCAACAAGTTCTGGGCTTTCCGGCACCGCAAGGGCAGCCATCTGCGGCGCGAGACCCTCTTGTTCTTCTTCTTCAACGGTGTCGGGATCCTGATCACCGATGGGGTCGTGGCCGCGGTGCAGCATGGGCTCGGGCGCACCGACAACCTCTCCCTCAACGTCGCGAATATCGTCGGCGCCGGCCTGGCCACGCTGTTCCGGTTGTACTGCTACCGCCGCTGGGTGTTCCTGTACGCCGACGAGTCCGGCGCGCCGGCCGCCGAGCGGCTGGAGCCGGAGACCTCGGATCGGTAACGTGCCCCGGCCGCTCAGCCAGACCGAGACGTGGGCGGGTTCCAGGCCCTGCTGGCCCGGGCGGCTGGCAGGCGCTACTGACAGCCGCGGACGGCGGACAGGTCCAGGGGCGCCTTGAGCGCGGCGGCCTGCTGCGCCGGGGTCAGATAGCCCACGGCGGCCATCCGGCCGAGGACGTGGACCAGCCGGGCGCGGGCCTGGGCCGGGAAGGCCAGCGGGTCGTCGTAGGTCGGCGCGTTCACCACGCCGGCCAGCATGGCCGCCTGGACCAGGGTGAGCTGGCCGGGCGGCCGCCCGAAGTAACCGCAGCTGGCCGCGTTCAGGCCGTAGTAGCCGTGCCCGTAGTACGCGATCTCGGCGTACAGGCGCAGGATCTCCGGCCGGCTGTAGGCCCGGTTGATCTTGACCGCCAGCACCACCTGCTCGATGATCTGCGGGAAGCTGCTGGTTCCCGAGGTGTAGAGGTTCTTCGCCAGCTGCTGGTCGAGGGTGCTGCCGCCCCCGTCGGTGTGCCCGATGATCCAGGACCCCGTCACCCGGAACAACGCGAGCGGATCCACCCCCGGGTCGCTGTAGAACCGGTGGTCCTCGGTAGCCACCAGAGCCTGGTCGAAATACGCCGGCGGGGGCGGTCCCGGGTAGGCGATGTGGTGCTCGGTGGCCTGGGCCTGGGCCAGGGCGGTGGCCTGACCGGCCGAGGGAGTGACCAGGTACAGCAGGCCGAGGCCGAGCGCGAGGACGACGATGACGGAGATGACCACCTTGGCGACCAGCAGGAGCAGCTTGAACCGCAGGCTGCGCCGCGGCAGCGGGCGCGTCGGCCCGGAGCCGTCGTCGCCCTGGCCGGACGCCGGGCGGCGAACGCCAAGTACTCTCAACGGCCCAGCCCCTCCGTCTGTATGCGACACGGCTCCTCTGGCTACAACGACCGGGGTCCCGCCGCGATGCCCGGCACATCGTAACTTTCCACCCGGCGGGAATCATGCACGCCCGGCGGCGTGGCGGAGCCTGGCGGGTCAGGCCGCGTGCCGCTCCGGAGCCAGGAGCCCAGCTGCGTTCCCGACGATGAAGTTGCGGTACGCCCGCAGGAGGATCTGAACGCGGCCTGCGATGACACGGGACGGGATCAGGTACACGGCGAGGTCGCCATCGACAATGAAGAACAACTCGATGATCTCCGGGTCATACGGGACCAGCAGGGCGTTGTTCCCCATCGAATAGGGACGCCTGCCAATTTGGACCAGCCAGCCATCTTTGGTCCTGAATGTAGTCGTCTTCACCTGAACGCGCTTCGGGCCATCTGGCATATCGACCAGCAGATCGTAACTGTCCGGTTCTACTGGGAAAGCGACGTTGCGCCCGCAGAGCATGAACCAGGTCGCCGCGAGTGATTCCGCCGCCCGGCGCAGGTGCGCGAGGTCCGGTTTGAGTTCGCATGGATCGGCTGCAGGGATTTCTGGCCGCCCCAGATGGCCGATGTCGAGACCGAGGCGAAGCGCGTGCGCCCTGACCAGGGCGCGTCCGCCGCCGATTTGAGGGCGCAGGCCAAGTATCTCTAGTACCTCGTCCCACGTGCGCCCCTCAGTCACCGCCTGCCGCAGAACCGTATCCGACCAGGACCGATTGCCTCTGAAATGGGAAGTGTCGAGTCCCAGCAATCCGGCCCGACGGCGGATGGTGCGAGTAGTTCCTCCATTAGCTGGATTCAGGCCGAGCTCCCGCATAACGCCGCGCCACGAGGTTGCCGCGGCAACGGCGGCAGGGAGCCGCTCGTCAGACCAGGTCACACTATATGGTGCTGATTCCGTCATCTCAGTACGGTAACGCCGACTACCGACATTCTGACGGGCCACTCAACCGTCGGGACGGCCGGATTTGAACCGGCGCTCTCCACACCCCCAGTGTGGCGCCTTAGACCAAGCTGGGCTACGTCCCGTTGCGCGCATCGCGCTCACCTACCTTAGCGCAAGGGCTCACCACACACGAAACGCTATCCAGACGGCTCTCCCGGGTTGCGGCCCGCCTGCAGCGGCACCCTGGGATGCGGGGCGGCGGGGCGCTGGTGTTGACTGTCGCTATGCCTGTTGAAGGAGAATACGAGCCGAGCGCGCAGGCCTGGGTGCGGGATCAGGTCGAGCTGTACGAGAGCTCGGGCGGCACGCAGGGCACGACGCTGCGCGACACCGGCCTGCCGGTCGTGATCGTGACCAACCGCGGGGCCAGCAGCGGCAAGGTGCGCAAGACGCCGGTGATGCGGGTGGAGCACGACGGCCGGTACGCGATGGTGGCGTCCAAGGGCGGCGCCCCGGAGCATCCGGTGTGGTACTACAACATCCGCAAGAATCCCCTGGTGGAGCTGCAGGACGGCGCGCGCAAGCAGGACATGATCGCCCGCGAGGTCAGCGGCGGCGAGCGGGCCGAGTGGTGGGAGCGGGCGGTCGCCGCCTACCCGCCCTACGCGGACTACCAGAAGAACACCAGCCGGCAGATTCCGGTGTTCGTGCTGGAACGGGTCGACGAAAGCTAGTCGTCGCTCAGCCGTTGACCGTCCCCGCGCCGGGGATGATGGGCTCGTAGATGCGCAGGTTGAGCGGGTCGGGGTGCGAACGCGACTGGAGGTCGCGGCGACGGGACGGGCGGTGGTGGAGAAAATGACCGAACGGGCCGTGGTGCTCGCCACCACGGCCCGTTCTGCGCAGCTAGTCGTTTAGGCCTATATCAGGCAGGATCTGGACAACGTCGGGTTGGACTGCGGCGGGCTGATGATCGTTCCGCCGTAGCGGGCGACGTTCGGCGTGCCGTACTGGGCGTCCTTGCCGAAGTCGTTCAGGGTGTTGGGCTGGTCGTTGCCGAAGTTCCACACGCACCCGGCGGTGTGGCCGCCCAGGCTGAACAGCGAGCCGAGCGACCAGAACGGGTAGAACTTGGCGCTGATCGGCGGGACGGTGCAGCCCGCGCCGGTGGCGACGTCGCACAGGGCCGACGAGCCGCCGATGTCGGACTCGAACTGGACCGTCGGGTAAGTTCTACCGCCGGCTGTGAACGGCCCGGCGTACTGGAATGTGGTCGGGTAGTTCTTGCTGCCGTTGGGCCAGTCCGCGACGTAAGACTGGCCGTCGAAGTCCAGGTCGCCGTTCTGGTACCTGTTGTTGTAGCACTCGTTGGTTCGTGCCGATGCCGTGGCCGGCGCCCCGTTGACGAGCACCGTCCGCGTGCCCTGCTGGAAGCAGAAGGCGTCGGCGTACTCGCACAGCGCGCCAGAGGCCGCGTTGTCGGTCGGGCAGGCCACCGGGCCGGTCGGACCCTGGGTAGTGGCGTTCTGGCAGATGGGGCCGCTGCACGGGCCCTCACCGGTGTCGCGCGGGCCCTCAGAGCCGCCCACGCAGTTGTCATAGGTGTTGGGATCGCTGTAGCTCTGCCCGCCCGGGTAGCTGGCGTTGAACGGGTCCTGGTTGGCCACCGATCTGCAGACCTCGCCGTGGCCGATCTCCTGCTCCATCAGCACGCCGCCCTCGAGCGCGGCCCACGGCACCTGGTTCTGCTGCTTGGCGGTGCTGTACTCCGCGTGGAAGGTGAACGGGTTGCCCGAGCAGTCGGCGATGTTGGTGTTCATGAAGCCGTTCGCCGCGCTGGCGGTCATGAACCCCGTCTGATGGGTGGTCAAATCTCGGACCGTGGTGGTGAACCCTTGCCCCGGATCCGTGATGGAAACCACGAGCACGTCACCCGGGTTGATCATCAGCGTGTGAGCGTTCGGCGTGAACGTGCTCAGGTCGGTCAGCTGCGGGCTGGGCGGGCCGGCCGGCACGCCGTTGGTCTGCAGGTAGGCGAAGTTGACCGGCTCCTCGCAGTTGGCGTTGCAGGTCGCGAAGCCGAAGGTGCATTCCAGGCTGTCGATGGTCAGCGCCGCGCACCACTTGGTCGCGCTGCAGCTGGTGCTGTCGACGAACGGCGTGTAGCCCGGCGGATAGAACTGCAGCTCCATGAACGCCGATCCGGCCGCGTTCGGGTCGCTGATCAAGCCGGAGTTGGAGTCGCTGTCCGGGGTGCAGTGGTTCTGCGGGTAGGAGTGCGGGTCGCACATCGGCAGCCCGAACCAGGGAGCGACGGACAGCTGAGCATAGTCCACGACGCTGCCGCTGTTGGTGGGTGCCTTAGCGGGGTCCCTGGACACCTTCATGAGGTAGGTCATCGTGTTGCCCGAGCCCGGCTGGCGGGAGATGAACTTCACGCTCGGCTCGTCGTGCCCGACATACCAGCCGTTGTCGTTGAACCGCTGGCCCTTGCCGCCGGTGACCTTGATCGGGTCGGTGCACAGGTCGCCGGCCAGCGCGCGCACCGTCTTGTATCGCGCACTCCAGCCGTTGCAGTCCAGCTCGTTGACCGGGTTGGGCGCGACCGCTCCGGTGGCCACGCTCGTCCCGGCCTTCGCGGTGGTGGCGATGGTAGCCGAGGCGGCTGAGCCGGTCAGGCTCAGCTGGCAGATGACCGCGACACCCATGGCGGGCACCAGCAGCAGCCGCCATCTCTTCCGCCCTGATGACAGTGATCGTCTTGCTGCGCTGGCTGACCAACCCGGCGACAACCGAGTGCGCATGCGCGTCCCCTTTCCTGCTCCCGCGCGCGGCCGTCCCAACGCCTGCCAGGCCTGACAGCCACGCCACTGTGACCGGTCTCGCAGAACGAGACCTGATTCCAACGAAATGTAACAATTCCAGAAAAAACCAGGCGATAGGTAGCTATCTCATAAC
Source organism: uncultured Actinomycetes bacterium (assembly GCA_963767565.1). Taxonomy (GTDB): domain Bacteria; phylum Actinomycetota; class Actinomycetes; order Streptosporangiales; family Streptosporangiaceae; genus Palsa-504. Next base: position 1,404,843 of record CAVYEG010000006.1, read on the forward strand.
GTTTTGGCGGCTTGGAATCCTAGTAATTTGGTTGACAATGTGCGGCCCGTGGCAGCAACTTCCCGACCGTGGCGCAGGCAAATCGGTATTAACCGACATTTCCGCACAGAGCCGACCCCGGGTATCGGTCGTGATCAAGGTGATGGCGTGCTCCAGACTGGTGCGATGACAGCACGGGCAGAACTCATCCGGCGGGCCGAGGCGCACGGCGTGGCGGTCTCCTACCGGGACTGGCGCGGCCGCACCGCCGGGGTATCCGACCGGACGCTGGCCGCGGTCCTGGAGGCGCTCGGCGCGGACGCTCCGGCGGCCGGCGGCGACGTGGCGGCCGGCAGCGTCACGGCCGGCGGCGGGGCCCTGGCGCCGTTCCCGGCCCGGCGTTCGTGGGGGTTCGCCGTCCAGCTGTACTCGCTGCGTTCCCGCGCGTCCTGGGGTCACGGTGACCTGGCCGACCTGGCCGACCTGGCCGGCTGGAGCTGCCGCGCGCACGGCGCGGACTTCGTGCTGGTCAACCCGCTGCACGCGGCCGAGCCGCTGGCCCCGATCAGCCCGTCCCCGTACCTGGCCATGACCAGGCACTTCATCAGCCCGCTCTACCTGCGCATCGAGGACGTCCCCGAGTATGCCGGGCTGAGCGCGGCCGACCGGGCCCGGGTCGACGCGCTGGGCGCGCCGCTGCGCGCGGCGAGCGTCACCGCCGCCCTGATCGACCGGGACGCGGTGTGGGCGGCCAAGCGCGCGGCCCTGGAGATCATCAGGACCGTGCCGCTGGGCCCGGCCCGGCGCGCCGAGCTCGAGGCGTTCCGGGCTCGCCACGGGCAGGCGGTCGAGGACTGGGCCGCCTGGTGCGCGATCGCTGAGGTGCACGGGCCGGACTGGCGGGCCTGGCCCGCTGCGCTCACCGATCCTCGTTCGGCGCGGGTGGCCGACCTGCGGCGGACGCTGGCCGACCGGGTGAGCTTCCACGCCTGGGTGCAGTGGCTGGCGGCCGGCCAGGCCGCGGCGGCGCAGCGGGCGGGCCGCCAGGCCGGGATGGCCATTGGCGTCATCAACGACCTGGCCGTGGGCGCGCATCCCGGCGGCGCCGACGCCTGGGCGCGGCAGGATGTCATCGTGCCGGGCGTCAGCGTCGGCGCGCCGCCGGACGAGTTCAACCAGCGGGGCCAGGACTGGACCCTGCCGCCGTGGCATCCCGGCTGGCTCACCGCCCAGGCCGGCCTGCCGCTGGCCGACCTGGTCGCAGCCACCACCCGGCACGCGGGCGGCATGCGTGTCGACCACGTCATGGGACTGGCCCGGCTGTGGTGGATACCAGCCGGGATGACGGCCAGCCAGGGCACTTACGTGCGGTACGACCACGAGCTGATCGGCGGCGTGGTGTGCGCCGAGGCGGCGCGGGCGCACGCGCTGGCCATCGGGGAGGACCTGGGCACGGTGGAGCCGTGGCTGCGGGAGTTCCTGGCCGCACGCCGGGTGCTCGGCACGTCGATGCTGTGGTTCGAGCGCCGCGCGGACGGCACGCCGCGCCGGCCGGGCGGCTGGCGCCGCGGCTGCCTGGCCACGGTCGGCACGCACGACATGCCGCCGGCCGCCGCCTTCCTGACCGGGGAGCAGGTCAGGATCCGGGCCGAACTGGGCCTGCTGACCGAGCCGGAGGCGGACGAGCGGGCCGCGGCCCGGGCCGAAGCGCGCCGGTGGCTGGCCCTGCTGGCTCGCGAAGGCCTGCTGGCCAGCCAGTCAGCAGGTCCCGCGAGCGCACGCCGGGCCGGGCCGTCCGGGGCACGGCGGGCCGGGCCGTCCGGGGTGACGCCGGAGGAGTTCACCACGGCGCTGTATGCCTTCCTGACCCGGACGCCGGCCATGCTGATCGGCGTGTCGCTGGCCGAGGCGGCGGGCGAACGCCGACCGCAGAACATGCCGGGCACGGTGGACGAGTACCCGAACTGGCGGCTCCCGCTCACCGGCGCAGACGGCGAGCCGGTGCTGCTCGAGGACCTGCCCGGGCACCCGGGCGTGCTGGCCGTGGCCGGGGCCGTGTCCGGCGGCCTGGCCGCCAGACCGCGGGCGGGCAGCGGTAGAGTCCACGCGTGACCACCCGCGATGAACTGGACGCTCTTTCCTCCCGCGAGCTGCACGACCGGGCCGTGCGCCGGGCGCTGCATCACGCCGACGTGGAGTTTCTCTGGGAGCTGCTGCGGGCCATCCCGGCGGCCGAGGCCTCCGAGGGCCACGACACCGAGGCCGGCAGGGACATCACCAAGGTGACGTCCCTGCTCGCGGACGCCATCGACTCCGGTGAAGGCGATCTGGCCGAGGCGCTGCGCCCGCTCTACCTCGACTACCTGGTCAAGCACCACGCCGGCAGCTGAGGTCTCGCGTCGCGCCGGCCAGCGCGGGCAGGCGGCCTGACCGGTGCGGATAGCACGGCCCGTTCGGCAGAAATAAAACGGCCGCGCCCCGGGTGAGCTGGGCGCGGCCGGTGAGCCTGCACGGGCGGTCGGGTCCGCCAGGCCGGGCGGCGGCCGGTAAGCCCGGGCGCCTGAGGTGCTGCCTACTTGTCGAGGACGCCCTCGATCTCAAGGTTGATCGTGACCTTCTCGCTGACGGCCACGCCGCCGCCGGGGATCGGGCCGTTGTAGCTGACGCCGAAGTCGTTCCTGTTGATCTCGCCGGTGGCGGAGAAGCCGGCCCGGGTGCCGCCGTACGCGTCCGGTCCGAAGCCGTTGACCTCGAGGCGGAGCGTGACGGGCCGGGTGGTACCGCGGATGGTGAGGTCGCCGTCGAGCAGGAACTCATCGCCGTCGGGGCGCACGCCGGTGGAGACGAACGTCATCGTGGGGTGCGACTCGACCTCGAAGAAGTCCGCGCTGCGGATGTGGTCGTCGCGCTGCGGCGCTCCGGTGTTCACGGTGGACAGGTCGACGGTGGCCGTGACGCTGGACTGCAGCGGGTCGGCGCCGGTGACGATATGCCCCTCGAACTTGTCGAAGCGGCCGCGGACCTTGCTCACCATCATGTGCCGGACGACGAACGACACCTCCGAGTGCACCGGGTCGATGGTCCACGTCCCCGCTACGTAGCCGGGGATCTCCACGGCAGTCTCGGTCATGATTCCTCCTAAGTAGCAGATACTCTCTCGTATGTAGCTTTACTCGCGTGCCTTACTTCCTTATAGTAACCATAAGAGCTTGAACCGTCAAGTACTTTGATATCGCCTGGTCCTGCCGGTGGCGCTGGTCCGGGACATAACGGTTTCCGGGAAGTAACCTGGTAGCTGAGGGAGGGGATTTTCGGTGGATTCCGGGCCAGCCGACCCGGTGCGCGAGTCGGCCGAAGGGTCTTGCGAGCCGCCGGGGCTGACTAGCGAGCCGTCGGCGTGCCGTGCCCGTGAGGTTCTGCAGCGGGTGGGCGACAAGTGGTCGGTGTACGCGATCGACCTGCTCGGCCAGGGCACCATGCGGTTCAGCGAGCTGCACCGCTCGATCGACGGCATCACCGCCCGGATGCTCACCGTAACGCTGCGCGGGCTGGAGCGCGACGGCATCGTGACCCGCACCATCCACCCCGTCATCCCGCCCCGGGTCGAGTACAACCTGACCCCGATGGGCCGGACCCTGCTCGACACCATCGGCCGCCTGGTGACCTGGGCGGATAGCCACCTGCCCGAGATCGACGCGGCGCGGGCCGCCTACGACGCCAAGCGCCCGCCGCAATAAGGTAACCGGAGTGGATGACCTCACCGGTACAGAGAGCCAGGAAGAACGAGACGACAGGCTGCGGCACGGGTCGTCGTTCGGTGCCGCCGCCGCGGCCTACGCCGAGCACCGCCCCGGCTACGCCGAGGCCGCCGTCCGCTGGGCCCTCGAGCCGGCCGGCGGCCGCCGGCCGCTGCGGGTCCTCGACCTGGCCGCGGGAACCGGCAAGCTGACCGAGACCCTGGTCAGCCTGGGCGCCGACGTCACCGCGGTGGAACCCGATCCCGGCATGCTGGCCGAACTGCGCCGCCGGCTCGGATCGGTGCGGTCGATGCCGGGCCGAGCCGAGGAGATCCCGCTGCCCGACGGCGCCGCGGACGCCGTCCTGGTCGGCCAGGCCATGCACTGGTTCGACCTGGACCGGGCCCGGCCCGAGCTGGCCCGGGTACTCGCGCCGGGCGGCGTGCTGGCCGGGCTGTGGAACGTGGACGACGACCGGGTGGGCTGGGTCGCCGAGCTGGCCGCCATGAGCAGGCGGCGGGCCAGCGTCACGCTGCTGCGCTGGCGGAACGGCGAAACCCGGTCCCGGCAGGAACGCTTGCTCAACGCCGGGTCGCAGGAGTTCGAGGCGGCCGAGAGCCGCGAGTTCGGGCACGGGCAGCTGCGCACGGCCGACTCGCTGCTGGCCACCATGGCCACCCACTCCCACCTGCTGGTGATGGAACCGGCCGAACGCGACAGCCTGCTGGCCGACGTCAGGGAGTTCCTGCGCGCCCGGCCCGAGACCGCCTCGGGTGAGTTCGTGCTGCCCATGGTCACGGTCGTGCTGCGGGCGCGGCGGAGATAGCTTGGCCCGGTATGCGACAGATGACCCGTGCGCGCGTTCCGCTGCTGACGCGCGCCGACCGGGCCTGACTGGCGTTTTTCCGGCACCTGTTCTGAGCGCGGCGTGTCAGTGGCGGGCCATAGAATCGCCGCGTGGGCGAGCCCGGCAGCGGAATCAGGGGCGAGGCGGCCGAGGTGCTGCACCGCCGGTTCGGCTACGAGTCGTTCCGCGGGCAGCAGCAGGAGATCATCGAGCACGTCTGCGGCGGGGGGGACGCGGTCGCGCTGATGCCGACCGGCAGCGGGAAGTCGCTGTGCTACCAGATTCCGGCCCTGGTCCGGGAGGGCACCGGGGTGGTCATCTCGCCGCTGATCGCGCTGATGCAGGACCAGGTCGACGCGCTGCGGCTGCTCGGGGTGCGCGCCGACTTCCTGAATTCGACCCAGGATCCGGACACCCGGCGGGGCGTGGAGTACGCGTTCGGTGACGGCAAGCTCGACCTGCTCTACCTGGCGCCGGAGCGGCTCCGGGCCGAGTCGGCCCAGCGGCTGCTCGACCGGGGTGAGGTGGCGCTGTTCGCCATCGACGAGGCGCACTGCGTGGCCCAGTGGGGGCACGATTTCCGGCCCGATTACCTGGGCCTGTCGGTGCTGCACGAGCGGTGGCCGCGGGTGCCGCGGATCGCGCTGACGGCCACCGCGACCAGGCAGACGCTGACCGAGATCACCTCGCGGCTCGCGCTGGAGGGAGCCAGGCACTTCGTAGCCAGCTTCGACCGGCCCAACATCAGCTACCGGATCGAGCCGAAGAACGAGCCGCGCCGCCAGCTGCTGCGGCTGCTGCGGACCGAGCATCCGGGCCAGGCCGGGATCGTCTACTGCCTGTCGCGGAACTCGGTGGAGAAGACGGCGGATTTCCTGTGCGCCGAGGGGTTCACGGCGCTGCCGTACCACGCGGGTCTGGACGCGCGGACCCGGGCGGAGAACCAGGCGCGGTTCCTGCGCGAGGACGGGCTGATCATGACGGCCACGATCGCGTTCGGGATGGGCATCGACAAGCCGGACGTGCGGTTCGTGGCCCACCTGGACCTGCCGCGTTCGGTGGAGGGGTACTACCAGGAGACCGGACGGGCGGGACGTGACGGCGCGCCCGCCACCGCGTGGCTGGCCTACGGGCTGGCTGACGTGGTGCAGCTGCGGCGGATGATCGACGAGTCCGAGGGCGACCTCGCGCACCGGCGGCGGATGGTCGCGCACCTGGACGCGATGCTGGCGCTGTGCGAGACGGCGGGCTGCCGGCGCGCGCAGATGCTGGCCTACTTCGGCGAGACGCTTGACGGCGCGTGCGGGAACTGCGACACCTGCCTGGCGCCGCCGCAGGTGTGGGACGGGACGGTGGCGGCGCAGAAGCTGCTGTCGACCGTGGTGCGCCTGGGGCGGCTGGGCGGTCCCTCCTTTGGGGCCGGTCAGCCGATCGACATCCTGCTGGGGAAGACGACGCCGCGGGTGCTGTCGTACGGGCACGATCGGCTGTCGACGTTCGGCGTGGGCGCGGAGCTGCGTGAGCCGGAATGGCGGAGCGTGGTGCGGCAGCTGCTAGCGGGCGGACTGCTGGAGGTCCAGGGCGACCACGGGACGCTGGCGCTGACCGAGGCGAGCGGCGAGGTGCTGCGCGGCGAGCGGCAGGTCATGTTCCGTCGCGACGCGCCCCGGCCAGCGCCGGCTCCTCGCTCCGGGCGGGGCGGCGGGCGTTCCGGTGGTTCGCCTGGGTCGACGGGCCGAGCGACACCGGTCGAGCTGCCGCCCGCGGCGGAGCCGGTGTTCGAGAAGCTGCGGGCCTGGCGGACGGCAGTGGCCAAGGAGCAGGGCATGCCGCCCTACGTGATCTTCCACGATGCGACGCTGCGTCTTATCGCGGCCGACCCGCCCTCGACGCTGGCCGGCCTGGCCGAGGTGAACGGGGTGGGCGAGGCCAAGCTGGCCCGCTACGGCCAGCAGATCCTGGACCTGCTGGCCGATTCCGGCGACTGAGGCTTGCTTGCGCGGGCTGCGGGTTGCGGTCAGCTGCCGTCGGGGTAGCCGCCGCGGTGCAGGACCATCGGGTAGTAGGGCAGCAGGCTGGGCGGGCGGACCTGGGCTCGCCAGTTGTCCGGGCGGGGTTCCAGGCCCTGGAACAAGAGGGGCGGCTGGCCGGCGGAGCCGATGGCCAGCGCCTCAAGCGGCTGGCGCAGGGCCTCGATGGTGCCGCGGCCGAACCGGTCCCGCCAGCGGTCCTCGATGGTGCCGGACAGTTCGAGGTAGAGGCCCCGGGCGAGCAGGCCCCGGGGGGTGAGGCGGACCACCTTGCCGCGCGCCGCGGCGGGGTCCGGCTCCTCGGCAGCCAGGCGGGACCGGAGCAGCACGCCCAGGGCCCAGGACACGGCTTCCTTGGAGATACCGGTCAGCGCCGGGAGGTCACGCGGCCGCACTCCGTCCTCGCGCAGGACGCGGAGCAGGTTGGACCCGACCGCGAGGGACACCTCCGACTCGGCCTCGTAGTCCGCCCCGGCCGATGGCCGCGACCACCACCCCGTCGAAGAACCTGGTCCGGGCCTCCAGGTACTTGCGCATCCGGTCCGCGGCCGGCTCCTGGCCGGGCGCGATGTCGGCCGCCAGCGCCTCGTCGGCGGCGGGATCGCCATAGGAAGCAGGGACCCGGGTGAAGCCGAGGCGGTACGCCGCTACCCGCCGGGCGGTGGCCGAAGGACCGCCGTCGTCCATCTCAGCCCGGCCCCGTCCGTCCCGCGGTCACCACCTCATTCTGCCATGGAGGCGGTCCGGCACCCCGGTGACCGCGAGCCTGGCCTGTGGCAGTGTGGACCATATGACGACTGACTCCGCCCATCGCGGCATCCGGATCGAGCGCACCGGGCCGAGCACGTTCGTGGCCGTCAACGAGCGCGGCGGGCGGCTCACGATGAGCCAGGCCAACGGCCTCGACTTCACCCCGGTCGAGTTGCTGCTGGCTGCGATCGGCGGCTGCACGTCTATCGACGTCGATCTCGTGACCGCCCGCCGGGCCGAGCCCGACCGCTTCGAGGTCCTGGTGGACGCGGAGAAGGTCCGCGACGAGGCGGGCAACCACCTGACCGACCTACAGGTCACCTTCCGGGTCTCGTTCCCGGACGGGGAGGCGGGCGATAAGGCCCGGACGGTGCTCCCGGACATCGTCAAGAAGTCACATGACCGGCTGTGCACGGTAAGCCGGACCATCGAACTCGGCCCGCACATCGCGACCCTGATTGAGTGACGCCGGATCCGTCCTCAGGTGTGCCAGCGGAAGCGCCAGGCCACGAAGAAGGCGCCGGCGACGGTCCACAGGCCGAGATTGGCCAGGTCCAAGGCCGGGAAGGGCCGGACCGTGTAGCCGCCCTGCAGTACCTGGGCCAGCGCCTTGACCGGGAACGCGTCCACCATGCGCTCCATCCAGTGCGGCAGGCCGCCGAAGGTGGGATCGAAGACGCCGGAGATGATCGCGATGGGCAGGAAGCTGGCGTACGCCAGCGGCCCGGCGGATTCCGCGGTGGTGATGACCGCGCTGATGGCCAGGCCTAGGGTGGCGAAGCACACGATGCCCAGGACCAGCCCGGCGGTCAAGGCGAGCAGCCCGTCCGGGCGGGGGCTGGCGCCGAAGGCGAGCCAGCCGATCACCCCGGTGCAGGCGGTGATGAGGATGGCGGTGAGCACCGTGCTGGCCAGCAGGCCACCCAGGTAGGCGGCGGACGGCAGCGGCGTGGTCTTGATCCGCTTGAGCACGCCGTCGTGGCGCAGCACCGCGACCTTGGATCCGAGGTTTACGTAGGCGGCCACGATCACCCCGAAGGCCAGGATGCCGGGGACGAATACCGTGGTGCTCTTGACGTGGCTACCCGGCAGGTAGGAGCCGACGTTGGCCGCCCCGATCAGCAGCAGGATCATCAGCGGGAAGACGAACGTGAACAGCGCGTACTCCGCGCTGCGCCAGAAGCTGCGCTGCTCGAGCAGAGCCTGCCGGGCGGCCAGCCGGACCGACCTGGTCACGGGCCGCCTGCGTCGGTCGCTCCGGTGAGCTGCATGTAACTGTCCTCCAGGCTGGGCGTGGTGACGGCCAGGCCATCCAGGTCGCCAAGCCGGTTCTCCAGCGCCCAGTCCAGCAGCCGCCGCAGCGTCACGGCGACGTTGGCGGTGTGGCAGACCGACAGCTGGCCGCGGACGGCCAGGCCGATCCCGTCAGGGAGCGCGACGTGGCCCCGGCGCAGCGCGGCCGGGGTGTTGAACGAGATCCGGGTGGCCAGCCCGGCCCGGGTGGCGACCTCCCGCGTGGTGCCGACCAGCTCGATCCGGCCCTCCCGCAGGATGGCGATGCGGTCGGCCAGCCGTTCCGCCTCGTCCAGGTAGTGGGTGGTAAGCAGGATGGTTTTACCCAGGCCGCGCAGGTTCTCGATCGCGGCCCAGCAGCGGCGGCGCGCCTCCGGATCGAAGCCGGTGGTAGGTTCGTCCAGGAAGACCAGATCCGGGTCGCCCGCCAGGGCCAGGGCGAAGTCCAGGCGGCGCCGCTGGCCGCCCGACAGCTTGCGGACCTGCGTGTTCCTGGTCTCGGCGAGTTCCACCACGTCGAGCAGGTCGGCCAGCGGGCGCGGGTTCGGGTAGTACGAGCGCCAGATGTCGATGAGCTCGGCCACACGGGCCTGCCGGGGAAAGCCGCACTCCTGCAGGACCATCCCGGCCCGCTCGCGCAGCCGCGCCGACTGGGCGGCCGGGTCCAGGCCGAGGACACGGGCGGTGCCGCCGGTCGGCGGCCGGAACCCCTCCAGGATCTCCATGGTGGTGGTCTTGCCCGCGCCGTTCGGTCCGAGCAGGCAGAACACCTCGCCGTAGCAGACCTCGAAGTCGACGCCGCGCAGCACCTGGACCGGGCCGTAACTCATCTGCAGATCCCGGACCTGCACCGCGAAGGCGTCTGTCACCACGGGCCGGACCTCATCTATGACGCGCGTGTCAGTCATTACCGGGATTATATGAGGTAGCAGTGATTGCTAACGGCCCCAGACAGGCCAACGCAAGTTCCGACCCGGCGAAACGAGGGCGATGAAGCCAGCGGACATCACCTCGCTGCGCATGCTGCGCCGGGCCAGGGACCGGATCGACCGCGACTACGCCGAGCAGATCGGCATGCCGGCCCTGGCGGCCGGGGCGGGTTACTCACGGGAGCACTTCATCCGCGCCTTCCGGGCCGCCTACGGCGAGACCCCGGGCCGGTACCGGACCAGGCGCCGGATCGAGCGCGCCTGCGAGCTGCTCCGGTCGGCCAACCTGACCGTGACCGAGATCTGCTACCTGGTCGGCTTCACCAGCCTCGGCACGTTCAGCGCGCGGTTCGCTGAGATCACCGGCATGTCCCCCACCGCCTACCGGCGCCAGGCGGCCGAACGCGGCGGCCCCGCGCCCATCCCTGGCTGCTTCGTGCTGATGTGGCGGACCGGCCTGCCGGCCACGAACACATCACTTCCCGAGAAGCCCGGCCCGCTGGCCTGACAGTAAAGTCGCCGCATGATAAAAGGCATCTCCATCGTGTCCGTCTGGGTACTCGACCAGGACTCGGCCAAGGAGTTCTACGCGGACAAGCTGGGCTTCACCGTCACCAACGACCTCAAGCTGGACAACGGCATGCGCTGGCTGACGGTCCGGCCGCCCGGCAGCGAGAACCAGGAACTGCTGCTGATGGACCCGCTGCATTCCATGCTCGACGAGGAGACGGCACAGCAGGTGCGGGCCCTGGTCGCCAAGGGGGCGCTGTCGCCGGGGGTGATGGCCACGTCGGACTGCCAGGGCGATCACGACACGCTGGCCGGGCGCGGCGTCGAGTTCACCCAGGAGCCGGCCGAGCGGCCCTACGGCGTCGAGGCGATCATGCGTGACGACTCGGGCAACTGGTACAGCTTTACCCAGCACAAATTCCTGGGGGACTAGGCCTGAGCCCAGCGGTGGCGGCCGACGGGGCGTGGTGCGGGACAGGGCGCCGGCTCTAGAGTTTTCCCATGGCGGATTCCGAACCCGGCAGCGAGGTGGCCCGCAGCGAGCTGCGCGCCTCGCATGACGACCGGGACCGGGTGGTCGAGCTGCTGCGCGTGTCGGCGGGAGACGGGCGGCTGACCGCGGACGAGCTCGACGAGCGGCTGGAGCTGGCCATGACGGCCCGGACCTACGGCGAGCTGGCCAAGCTGGTGACCGACCTGCCCGCGGCCGGATCGGTGGCGTCCGCTCCAGCGGTGCGGGCCAAGGACGTGGTGCGGATCGACGTCGGCAGCGCGCACACCAAGCGGGACGGACCGTGGGTGGTGCCGCAGCGGATCTCGGCGCGGATCCGCAGCGGCGAGCTGAGGCTCGACCTCACCCAGGCGGTCATCACGCAGCCGACGCTGCAGATCGAGGCCGACGTGCGCAGCGGCCGGATCATCCTGATCACCAAGCCGGGCATCGTGGTGGACGCCGATGAGGTCGTATTGCGCAGTGGCCATGTCCGGGTCCGCGCCCCGTGGGGGCCCGGCGTGCCCGAGGTGCTGCGGATCGAGGTCACCGGCAAGGTCGGCAGCGGGCATTTCATCGCACGGCCGCGGTACCGGACGTTCTGGCAGTGGCTGACCAGGCAGCCGAAGCCGTACGAGATCGCGGCGCGCTGACGCGTGAGGTTGATCGTGGTGTCCGGCGCGCCGGGCACGGGCAAGTCGACGATCGCCCGCGCGGTCGGAGCCGGGCTGCGGTTCGGCGTGCTGTCGCTGGACCCCATCAAGGAGGCCCTGGCCGACGTGCTGGGGCTGGGCGACGAGGACTGGTCGAACCTGCCACTGTGGTCCGGCCCCGGTGCGGCGTTGCTTGCCGGCGGATGGCGCGGGTGGCAGGCTGTCCGGGTGCCCACCCGCCTTGTGCACCTGGTCATCGACGCGACCGACCCGCGCCGGCTGGCCCGGTTCTGGGCGGCCGCCCTGGGCTGGGTGACAGGACCGGACAAGGACGGCGAGATCGACGTATGGCCGCCCGGGTATCACTACCCCGACCCGGTCGCGCTGCCGCTGAGGTTCGTGCCCGTACCCGAGGCCAAGGCGGGCCAGAACCGGATCCACCTGGACCTGGCCACCGAATCGATCGCGCATCAGGCGGCCGAGGTGCCGCGGCTGCTCGGCCTGGGCGCGGTGCCCGCCGACATCGGCCAGCGGGACGTGCCCTGGGTGGTGCTGGCCGACCCGGAAGGCAACGAGTTCTGCGTGCTGGACCCGCGGCCCGTCTACCGCGGGACCGGCCCGGTCGCCGCCGTGGTGGCCGACTGCCGTGACCCGGCCGCCGTGGCCGGGTTCTGGCGGCTGGCCACGGGCTGGGTGCCCGCCGGTTCGGTCCAGGACGGGTGGTCGATGCGGTCGCCGGCCGGGGTGGGACCGTACCTCGAGCTGATGCCGTCCGCCGAGGTGAAGACGGCCAAGAACCGGGTGCACCTGGACGTGGCCCCGGAGCCGGGCGAGGATCAGGCGGCCGCGGTGGCGGCGCTGCGGGCGGCCGGCGCGGTGACCGCCCACGCCGGGCCGGGAACCCAGGCGTCACGGGTCGTGCTAGCCGACCCGGAGGGCAGCGAGTTCTGCGTGGTGACGCCCCGGTGACGCCCCGGTGACGCCCTGATGACGCCCGCCGAGTCCCGGCACCTGGCCCGCATCCAGGCCGAACTGAGCCGGCTCGTCCGCTACGACGACGAGTCGGTCGTGCACGAACGGTGGATCAGGCAGCGCTACGACCTGGGCGCCGCGGCGAGCTACGCGCCGGCCCGGACGGCCGCGGTGCTGACCGCCTGGCACGAGGCCGGGCACGTGATGGCCGCGCTGACGGCCGGGGCGCGGTTCAGCTCGGCCAGCATCAGGCACGGCTCGGCCAGCCAGGGCCGGGTGCACGGTATCACTGGTGGCGGCGAGCAGGCGTTCGTCATCGACGCCGCGGGCCAGATCGCCGAGCGGCTGCGGGACTGGTCGCTGCCGGATTCCGAAGAAGCGCTGCGCGGCTGGCTGGCGAGCTGGCGTGACGACGGAGGTGACGCCCGGCGGTTCCGCCGCGGGATACCCGGGCGGTTCGGCGGCGACGAGGTGGCGGCCTGGCGGTACTGCGAGCAGGCGCTGACCCCGCTGCGGCCGCGGATCCGGCAGGTGGCGCGGGCCCTGCTGGTGCACCCGCAGCCGCTGCCCTACCGGGTGGCGGCGGCCATCGCCGCGGCCGGCTAGGCGGGATGCCCGGCGGCCCGGTACCAGGCCGCGAAGTCGGTGAGCGAGTCGAGCACCACGTCGGCGCCCGCGCGTTCCAGGTCACCGGCACCGAACGAGCCGGTCGCGACGCCGACCGCGCGCACCCCCGCTGCCACCGCGGCGGCCATGTCGGGCGGGCTGTCGCCCACGTAGGCGGCCGCGTTCAGCTTCCTCAGCACCGCCGCCTTCTCCGGCCCGTGCACGTGGGTGAACACCTCGTCGGCGGCCAGGCCGACAGCGCGCAGGCTCGGCTCGACGGAGACCGGGTGCTTGGCCGTGATGATCACTGCCCGCTCCCCGGCCGCCCGCACCGCGGCCAGCGCCGCACGCGCGCCGGGCAGCAGAGTGGTCAGCTGCGGCGCCAGCCGCACGTAGTGGCGCCGGTAGCAGTCCACCGCCGCGGCCTGCTGGTCGGGCGGGAACCAGTACGTCACCTCTTCTTCCAGCTTGATCCCGAGCCGGCCGTCCACGGCGGCCAGGTCGATGGGGGTGGCGGTATCCCTGGCTAGTTCGGCGAACGAGGCCATGATGGCGGGCCGGGAGTCGATCAGCGTCATGTCCAGGTCAAAGCCGACCGGGCCCATTGCCCCCCCGTGGTGCGTTCTGCCGCGTGCCGATGCCGGCGCACCTGAGCATTCTAGAATCGTGGTCTGTGAGCGATCGCGTCGAGGAGCACTTCCTGTTGTTCAATGCGGCGGTCCGCAACCAGGACTGGACGGCCTTCCTGGCCACGTTCGCCCCGGACGCGGTGATGCGGTTCGAGGGGATCCCGCTCGGGCCGTACGCGGGACGGGACCAGATCGCCCGGGCCTACGCCGAGCGCCCGCCGTCGGACACGATGACCTGCCGGTCGGCGGCGCGGGCCGGCGACCACGACGCGATCAGCTTCAGCTGGGACGGCGGCGGGGGCGGCACCATGGAGTTGTCCTGGCGCGAGGGCCTGATAGCAGCCCTCGTCGTCACCTTCGGCTCATGATCGCGGTGCGCTACTGTGGCCTTCTGACTGCGTGGAGAGCCGCTATGACATGGGAAGACCTGCTCGCTTACTGCCTGGCCAAGCCGGGCGCCTGGCAGGACGAGCCCTGGGAAGGCGACGTGGTGGCCAAGGTCGGGACCAAGATCTTCGCCTTCCTCGGATCGGGCCAGAACTCGTCGGTGGGCGTCAAGTGCGGCGTGTCCAGGGACCTGGCGGATGAGTGGCTGCTGCGGTACCCGGACGACGCCTCGGTGATGCCCTACATCGGCCGTTCCGGGTGGAACACGCTGCGGATCGGCGGCGCCATCGGAGACGACGAGCTGACCGAGGCCGTCGACGCCTCGTATGCGGCGGTGGTCAGCAAGCTGCCGAAGAAAGACCGCCCGGCCCATGACCGGTGATGCTGAGGCGGGACCGGATCCTGGCGGGGAGCGGCTCCCTGAGCCGCTTCCGGAGCCGCTCCCGGCGATCCCGGTATCGGCGGGGGCGCTCATCTTCGACCGGGCGGGCCGGCTGCTGATCCTCAAGCCGACCTACAAGACGGGCTGGACGATCCCGGGCGGCGTCATGGAGGCCGACGGCGAGACGCCCTGGGAGGCGTGCCGGCGCGAGGTCCGCGAGGAGTGCGGCCTGGACGTGCACCGCGGGCGGCTGGCGGCGATGGATTTCCGCCGTTCGCGACCGGGCCGGCCGGGCGGCATCCGGTTCCTGTTCGACTGCGGCCAGGTCGGTGACCGGGCATTGGCCGGCATCGTGCTGCAGCCCGAGGAGATCTCCGAGTACCGGCTGGCGGGCCTGCCCGAGGCGTTCGGCCTGCTGCGCGGCCCGATCAGGCGCCGGGTCCGTGCGGCCGCCGGCGGCAAGCGCCTGGTCTACCTGGAGGACGGGCGCCCGGTCCCCGGCGTCGGCCGGAGGGCCTGATCAGGAGCTGCTCCTGGCGGACGGCTCGGCGTGCTCGACCGGCTGGGCAGCGGTTTCGGCAGCTGAGCCTGCTCAACCAGCGGACGACCAGGCAGAACGGGTGCCCGGCCGGGTCGCGGTAGACCCGCCACGGAATCGGCTCGCCGGCCGGGCCCAGCCGCGGCGAGACATGCTCGGCGGTCTGCACGGCACCCGCGGCCAGGACCCGATGGTGGCCGGCGGCCAGGTCGTCGACCAGGATGTCGAAGTGCACCCGGGAGACGTCCTCGTCCCTCGGTGAGCTGGTGGCCTGGAAGGAGAGCCGCTGGCCGTGCGGGCGGCTCGAGCGTGACCCAGCCCGGATACCATTCCACCGGCGTGCCGCCGAGCAGGCCGGCCCAGAATCGGGCCAGGGCCCACGGCTCGGTGCAGTCGAGCACTATTTCCCTGATCCAGCCGATAGCCGCTTCGCCGTTCATCCGATCACGACCCCGCGCTGCTCACTGACTGGCAGGCGCATAGGACAGGTGCACCACGCCGGTGCTGAACGCCTCCGAGTGGGTGAGGGTGAAGGGCAGCTGCCCGCCCGGCTCGTCGAACAGGCGCTTGCCGCTGCCCAGCACGACCGGGAAGACGAGCAGGTCCAGCCGGTCAAGCAGGCCGTGCCCCAGCAGCCATGTGACCAGGGCGGAGCTGCCGCTCATCCCGATACCCCCGCCCGGCCGCTGCTTCAGGTCGCTGATCTGGCCGGCCACGTCGCCGCTGATCAGCGTGGAGTTCTGCCAGTCGGCCGAGGTGAGCGTGCTGGACACGACGAACTTGGGCATGCCGTTCATCTGATCGGCGATCCCGCCGGACTGGCCGCCGAAGGCCGCGGCGAAAGCCTCGTAGGTCACCCGGCCGAGCAGCATGGTGTCGTTCTGCGCCATCAGCCCGCCTACGGCCTGCCCGACCTGCTCGTTGTAATACGGCCCGGTCCACTTATCCGGCGCTTCCACCACGCCGTCAAGCGAGATGAACAGGCCAGCGTTGATCTTCCTCATGGTGGTGTCCCTTCTGGTGGTCGCCGTACTAGTGGTCGTCGGTGAAGAACTCGGTGAGCACGGGCGCGATGGCCGGGGCCTTGACCATGTGGTTCTGGCCCGGCAGGGTGCGGTACGCCGCGTCCGGCAGGGCGTCGGCCAGGGCGCGCGTCCCGTTGGCCATCCAATCCGGGCTCTTGCCGCCCGCGGCGACGAGGACCGGCGCCTTGACCGCGGCCCACTCCCCCGGCGTGAACGGCGTCCCCTGCTGGTATTTATGCAGGATAGTGATGTCGTAGGGCAGGGTGGGCGCGACCGCCTTGAGCTTGCCCCACACAGGGGTGAGCGGCATGATCGAGGTAAAGACGGCCGGCGTGCCCACGAACTGCATGAACATCTTGACCGCGTCGCCGTGGCGCCCGTCCGCGACCAGCGTCTTCAGCCGGGGCAGCCAGTCCGGCGGCATCGGCGGCCTGCTGCCGTCGACGATGAAGGGCGGCTCGTAAGCCGACAGCTTCCTGATCGAGCGGATGTGCTTGGCCGCCTCCAGGACCAGGGCGGCTCCGGACGACGTGCCGTGCACGTACACGGAGTCGCCGGCCACCGCGACCAGCGCCTCGAGATCCTCGACCTCGCGGTCGGGCTCGTAGGGCGCGGTGTCCCCGCTGTCGCCGCGGCCGCGGCGGTCGTAGGTATACACGGTGAAGTGCGGGGTCAGCTGCTCGGCGAGCTTAGGCATCGGCCCGAATGACCGGCTGCACAGCGCGCCGTCCACCAGGATCAGCGGCGGCCCCTGGCCGGCCCGGGTATACGCGATGGTCGTGCCGTCGGCTGAGCGGACGGTGGTCATGAGGATCCCCCCGTTGGTGGTGATTGAGCCCGGACGCTCAGCCGAGCGTCCGGCTGAGCCAGGTTTCCCAGTACGGCTGAGCCTGGCCTGGTTCGGCGCGGGCGGCGAACAGCTCGTGGGCCGCGATCACCGGCCTGCCCCACCCGCGCATGAACCGGTACAGCGCATCGCCGGTGCGGACGCCGATCGTGTACGCGTTCGCGAAGTAGACGACGCCCTCGGCGGGCCCGGCCTCGCCGGCGAAGCGCACCCGGTCGCCGCGGCTCACGGGCTCGGTCAAGCCCAGCGCCTGATGGAGCCGGGCCCGGTCGCGGGGCCAGTCCGGCTCGGGCGGGCCGTAGGCCGTGACCGGCGCCGCGAACCGGCCGGGGAAGTGCGTGAGGTACTCGACCAGCGACGCGAAGTACAGCGCGCCGCCCAGCTTCATCGCCTCGAACTCATCCGCCCAGTCGTCACCGGGAATGAAGCCGCTGGTGACGGCGCGCAGGACGGTACTGCCGCCGGCCCGCGCCTCGATCAGGTACTCGAAGGCGATGAACCGGCCGTCCGGGGCCGGGCCGCTGCGGTAGCCGAACCGGCGAGGCGGATCCCACTCGGTGATCGGCGACTCGGGTGTGTAGTCGCCGAAGACAGTGCGGACGATGCCGTCGGCACCGGGCTTGACCTCGTTGCGGCCCATGAACCAGGAGTCGATGCCCGGCCCGGTGGCTATCGCGGACCAGACCTCCTCCGGGCTGGCCGGAACCTCGGCGGCATCGTGCTCCGTGAACTGGTGACCCATCAGGCTTCCGGTTTCCTTTCCTGGTCCTCGCCCTTGACCGCGGCGGCGGCCGTGACGCTCGGGTGGACGGCGACCACGAGATGGTGCTCGCGGCCGCCCTCGGCCTTCTCATCGTGATACTTCGCCACCAGGGAGGTCACCGCCTGCATCAGCTCGGCGGTGAATGCGGCCCGGTCGGCGGGTGAGGCGAACCGCACCGTGCCGTCCATGGCGAACGTGGCCAGCTTCTTCTGAGCCCGGGTGGCCCCGGTGATCAGGTCACCGACGTCCCGGACGAGCTGAGCGGCCAGGGCGAGCAGCCACCGGGCCGACAGCCGGTCCGGCGCCCGGGCCGGATCGGGTGCCACGGCGGCCAGCGCGGACGGAGAGATCACGTAGGAAGCCGCGGCCGCCCGCAGCAGGCGCTCGGTGACGTTGCCCTTGCGCCGCTCTTCGACCAGCTCGACCAACCCGTGCTGCTCCAGCGTCCGCAGGTGATAATTGACCTTCTGCCGGGATAGGCCTACGGCGGCGGCCAGCATGGCCGCTGACTGCGGCTCGGTCAGCCGGGCCAGCAGTCGCGCCCGCGCCGGTCCCAGCGCGGCCTCCGCCGCAGCCGGGTTGTCGATCACTGCCACATCGATCATGACCACATGCTCGCATCCGACAATAAAACTTGTCAAGAAAAATTTATTTGTCGATGATGACGCTCGAGGATGGCGTTTCGAGGATGGCGTTTCCAGCGAGAGCCTGATAGTGGAGTCCGAGACAGCAGTGAGCAGAGGTGGAGGGGTTACGGCCGCCAGGCTTAGGGCTCGGGCTTAGGGCTCGGGCTTAGGGCTCGGGCTTAGGGCTCGGGCTTAGGGCTCGGGCTTAGGGCGGTTTCGGCCACGCAGGGCGAGGCCGGAGGCGCTGAGGCGGGTGCCACGGACCGTTCGGCCCGATGAAAGACGGGAGGCGGCTACGGGCCTGGCGCCGGTCAGCCTTGGCCGAGGTTGTGCTCGAGCTCGGCCCGGTACTGCTGGAACTGGGCCTCGCTCGAGGTGAACAGGGTCTCGTGAGTCTTCGGGTTCACGGTCACGAAGTACACCCAGTTGCCTGCCGCCGGGCTCAGCACGGCCTGGATGGCCGCGTTGCCCGGGCTGTCGATCGGGCCTGGGGGCAGGCCCTTGTGCTTGTAGGTGTTGTACGGCGACGGGCTGGCCAGCTGTGCGTCCGAGGCGATGATGCCGTAGGTGTTCAGGCCGTACAGCACCGTGCTGTCCAGCTGCAGCGGCATGCCCTGGGCCAGCCGGTTGTAGATCACCCGGGCGATCTTCGGGTAGTCCGACAGCCGGCCGCCCTCGGCCTGCACCAGGCTGGCCATGACGATCACCTGGCTCTCGGTCAGGTGCACGCGGCTGGCGGCCGCGGGCAGGTTGACCGCCGCCGCCTCCTGGTCGAACCGCTGCACCATGGCGGTCAGCACGCCGAGCGCGGTCTCGTGCGGCAGCACGTCATAGGTCGCGGGGAACAGGTAGCCCTCGGGCTTGCCGTTCGCGTACGACGGCAGGTGCAGCGACGCCGGATCCTTGAGCACCTTGCTGTAGTCGCTGACCGGAATGCGGGACCTGGCGGCGAGCCCGGTCACGATCTGGCTGAGCCGCCAGCCCTCGGGGATGGTGACCGGGATCTCGACCAGGTCCTTCGGGTCGAGCAGCAGCGCGTAGGCCAGCGACGCCTTCATGTGCCTGTGCATGCCGTAGAAGCCGGGCAGCAGGCCGACCGAGCTCGTGCTGTGCTCGGCGGCCAGGACGAACGCGCGGGCGCTGGCCACCACGCCGAGCTGCTGCAGCTTCGGCCCGAGGCTGGTCGGCGTGTCACCCGAGGTGACCTGGACCAGGAGGTAGCCCGTGCCCGCCCCTGCGTAGTCGGCCGGGTGGTACTTGTTCTTGTAGAAGTTGTAGCCGTAGGCACCGCCGACGACGATCGGGACGAGGATGACCAGCAGGGCGACCAGCGGCGCGAGCCAGCGGATCCGGCGGCGCCGTGGCCGGCTGGATTCTCGCCGTCTCCTGCTCCGGGGGGCGGACCGGGACCTGGCCTGGCTTCGCCGGCCGCGCCGCGGGCTGGGGTCGGCGTCCTCGTCCTCGTCGTCGTAGCCGCCGAAGCCGGGGACGAACGTGCCTGCGGGCTCATCCTCATACTGGTCGTCAGGCTCCTGGTCGCCGGGCCGGCCGGGCGAGTAGCCGCCGTCGGGCCCGTCGTAGCTGGCCTGCGCGGGCGCGCCGGGATGCCGTCCGGCCGTCTCGGGATACGGTATCCGCTGGGTCCGCCGCCACGGCGAGTCCTCGGTGCGCGGCTCGTCCGCGAACCGGGGATCGCGATGCCGGGGCTCGTGGTGCACCGGTTCGTAGCCGGGCGGCAGCGACCGCGGGGGCGGCGGCG
Organism: uncultured Actinomycetes bacterium; assembly: GCA_963767565.1. Lineage (GTDB taxonomy): Bacteria > Actinomycetota > Actinomycetes > Streptosporangiales > Streptosporangiaceae > Palsa-504. The sequence continues at coordinate 1,424,595 of CAVYEG010000006.1, forward strand.
GCCACTCCTGTCCCTGGGGGCGCTGGTGGCTACGGGGACGTCGCGGTGGCGAGGTGGTGCCCTGGGGGTCTCGCGGGTCCCTGGGGTTTCTCGGGTCCCTGGGGTTTCTCGGGTCTCTGGAGTCTCTGGGGTCAAACCAGCCCGGAGCGGAAGGACCGCCCTGCCGTGCGCGGGGACCAGGGAACTGCTGAGGGCCGCGCGAGCCACGGGGCGGGGGCCAGGTGTTTCCGTTCTCGCTCACGCGCTGGCACTCCCGTTCACGGTCACTGGCTGGCCCGGGGGGCGCCCGGTCGCGCGTTCGGCATCCAGGGCGGCTTGCAGCAGCACGGCCGCGGCGGCGGCGTCGACGATCTCGCGGCGGGCACGGGTGTCCTTCCCGCCGCGGCGCAGGGCCTCATGGGCCTGGGTGGTGGTGAACCGCTCGTCGACCAGCCGCACCGGGACCGGCGTGATCCGGGCGGCCAGGTCGGCGGCGAAGCTGCGCGCGGTAGCCGCGGCGGCGCCTTCGCGACCGGACAGGGAGGTCGGCAAGCCGACGATGACCTCGATCGCGTCCGCGCCGGCGGCCAGCCGGGCCAGTTCGTCCAGCGCACCCAGGCCCGACCTGACGACGGCCAGCGGGCTGGCCAGGATGCCGTCCGGGTCGCTGCGCGCCACCCCGATCCGTACCGATCCCGCATCGACCGCCAGGCGTACGCCCTGCCGCATGACCTGCCTCACCGGAAGGCGGACGCCCGGGACAGCGAGCGGTCGGCCCGCAGGCCGGTTCGCAGCAGGCCAGGCCCGGGCAGGCCGGTTCGCAGCAGGCCAGGCCCGGGCAGGGCGCGACCCGGCCCCGCTAGGGCGCAGAAGCATGGCAATACGTTACCTACCGGACCCGTGTATGTCCCGCAAAGCACCACGAACGGCATCAAACGCCTCATCGATCACGTCCCGGCCGCCGGACGAGGGCCCGGTGATCGGGGCTCCGCCGCCCTGAGCGACATCCGGCTTCCCGCCGCCGCCGCCGCCGAGCGCCCGCGCGGCCACCCCGACCAGGGTGCCGGCCGACAGGCCGAAGCCCCGGCCCGCCTCGTTGACCGCGATCACCACGACCGGCCGGTCGGCGGGCACGCCGACGATCATGACTACCGCCGGCCGGCCGCGCGGCACCCGGCCGCGCACGTCCAGGGCCAGCTTGCGGATGTCATCGGGTTCGGTCCCGTCAGGCACGCGGTGCGCGACCAGGGCCATCCCGCTGATGTCTTCGGCGCCGGCCGCGATCTCACCGGCCGACTCGAGCAGCCGGGCGGCGCGCAGCTTCTGCAGTTCCCGCTCGGCGTCGCGCAGCCTGGTCAGCACGGTGGAAATCCGCTCAGGCAGCTGCTCACGCGGCGCCTTGAGCTGCTCGCTGAGCTGGCTGACCAGCACGCTCTCCCGGGCCAGGAAGCGGAACGCGTCCAGGCCGACCAGCGCCTCGATGCGGCGCACGCCCGAGCCGATGGACGCCTCACCCAGCACCTTGACCAGGCCGAGCTGGCCGGACCTGGCCACGTGCGTGCCGCCGCACAGCTCACGTGAGTAGTCACCGACCTCGACCACCCGGACCCGGTCGCCGTACTTCTCCCCGAACAGGGCCAGCGCGCCCATCTCGCGGGCCTCTTCCTGGCTGGTGTAGAAGGCGCGCACGTCCAGGTCGTTGACCAGCACCGCGTTGACCTCGTCCTCGCTGTCCCGCAGCACCGACAGCGGGACCGCGCCCTGGGCGGTGAAGTCGAACCGCAGCCGGCCGGGTGAGTTCTCCGAGCCGGCCTGGGCCGCCGACTCCCCCAGCGCGCTGCGCAGGGCCCGGTGCACCAGGTGGGTAGCGGTATGCGACCGGGACAGGGCCCGGCGGCGCTCGATGTCGATCTCGGCGTGCGCGGGCGCGCCCGTGGTGACCTCGCCCGAGGTGACCCGGCCGCGGTGCACGATGAGCCCGGTCAGCGGGGTCTGCACGTCGAAGACCTCGATCACGCCGCCGTCCAGCGTGATCGTGCCCGCGTCGGCGAGCTGGCCGCCGCCCTCGGCGTAGAAGGGGGTACGGTCGAGAACCACGTCTAGTTCGGTGCCCGCGCCCGCGCTCGGAACCGGGATGCCGTCAACCAGCAGGCCGAGGACCGTGGCCTCGCCGGAGACCTGGTCGTAGCCGGTGAAGGTGACCGAGCCGGACCGCTCGAGCACGTCGGCGAAGACCGAGATGTCGACGTTGCCGGTCTTCTTCTCGGCCGCGTCGCGCCTGGCGCGCTCCTTCTGCTCGCTCATCAGGCGGCGGAAGCCTTCTTCGTCCACCGCCAGGCCCTGCTCGGCGGCCATCTCCAGGGTCAGGTCAATCGGGAAGCCGTAGGTGTCGTGCAGCTGGAAGGCCTGCGGGCCGGAGATGGTGGCCAGGTTCTTGCGCCGGTTCTCCTCCACCGCGGCCTCGAAGATGGCCGTGCCGGTCCGCAGCGTGCTGCCGAACGCGGCCTCTTCGGCGTCGATGACCGTGTGGATGTTGGCCGCGTCACGGCGCAGTTCGGGATACAGCGGCGCCATGGCGTCGATGGCGACCGAGGTGAGGTCGTGCATGAAGCGCTCGCCGGTGGCCGATCCTCCGCCGCCGCGCTGGCCGCCGGCCAGCAGCCGCAGGTTCCTGATGCTGCGCCGCACGATGCGCCGCAGCACGTAGCCGCGGCCTTCGTTGCCGGGCAGCACCCCGTCATCGATCAGCATGACCGCGCTGCGCACGTGGTCGGCGATCACCCGCAGGGCCACGTCGGCCTTCGGCTCCCGGCCGTAGCTCTGCTCGGTCATCTCGGCCGCCCGGTCCAGGATCTTCCAGGTGGTGTCGATCTCGTACAGGTTGTCGACGCCCTGCAGGATGGAGGCCATCCGCTCCAGGCCCATCCCGGTGTCGACGTTCTTAGACGGCAGCAGGCCCTCGATGTCGAAGTCGTCCTTGGCCCGGAACTTGCTGATGCTGTCCTGCATGAAGACCAGGTTCCAGACCTCGAGGAACCGGTCCTCGTCGGCCTCGGGACCGCCGTCGCGGCCGTAATCGGGACCGCGGTCGTAGTAGATTTCCGAGCACGGGCCGCCGGGGCCCGGCACGCCCATGCTCCAGTAGTTGTCAGCCAGGCCGCGCTCCTGGATCCGCTCCGCAGGCAGGCCGATCTGGTCCCGCCAGATGGCGGCCGCCTCGTCGTCGCCGTGCAGCACCGTGGCCCACAGCTTGCTTTCATCGAACCCGAAGCCGCCGTCGGCCTCGGACCTGGTCAGCAGTTCCCAGGCGAAGGTGATCGCGCCTTCCTTGAAGTAGTCGCCGAACGACCAGTTGCCCAGCATCTGGAAGAACGTGGCGTGCCGGGTGGTCTTGCCCACCTCTTCGATGTCCAGCGTCCGCACGCACTTCTGCACGTCGGCCACCCGCCGGTACGGCGGGGTCTGCTGGCCGAGCAGGTAGGGCTTGAACGGCTGCATGCCGGCGATGACGAACAGCACCGTGGGGTCATCGGCGACCAGGGAGGCCGAAGGCACGATGGCGTGCCCTTGCTGCTTGAAATAGGCAAGGAAGCGGCGGGCGATCTCTGCCGACTCCATCAGCGGCCATCCTTGGGTCGTAGGTCGTGGTTGGTCCTGAGCCGTTCGAGCTGCGGCGGCTCGTGGTCTCGTGCTCCGAGGGTAGTAGAGCCCGCGGGCTCGGAGTGCCGGGCCGTGTACAGCTCCATGCCCTCCCGCACGTCCCGCGCGAACCGGAAGGTCTCCGCGGCCAGGCCGACCGCTCCCCGGCCGGTCAGCCGTCCTCCTCGGGCCAGCGCGCTCCCGGAGATGAGCGCGGCCCGGGCCGCGGTGCCGGTCCCGGCCCGGCTGCTCCCGGTCTCGGTTCCGGTTCCGGTTCCGGTTCCGGTTGCGGGGTTAAGGCTGGCAGACAGCCGGCGGCCGACGGCCGAGACACGCCGGTATCCCATGATCCCGGCCACCGCCCCGGCGGTCAGCCAGAAGCCCCTGCGTATCATCGGGACGCCTCCCCCCGGGCGAGTTCGCTGCGTTCCATCACGCTGCCGGGCAGCGTGCGCCGCGAGCCGCGCCGCGCCCGGCTCAGGCCGACCGCCCGGCGCACCCCGTAGGCCACCGCGGCGGTCCGGCCCACCGGGCCGGCGGCGATCGCGCGGCCCATCCCGGCCAGCGCGTTCACCTGGCCGGCCAGGTCGGCCATCCCGTCGCCCAGCTGGTCCATGCTGGCCGTGACCGACTCGGCCCGGTCCAGCTGCTGACCGGCCCGGTCGACGGCGGCCTGGGCCCCGTCCACCGCGGCCTGCGCCCGCTGCATCAGCACGTCACTGCGCTCGCGCACCTCGGCGACCAGGCGGCTCGACTCCGACAACAGCCGGCCCAGCCGGAACAGGACGAACACCCCGACGCAGACCAGCAGCGCCCAGAAGACGGCGGCGATCAGCGCGGCCAGTTCCGCCGCGTTCACGAGCGTGCCCCGGTCACGGCCGTGCCGCCGTCATGGCTGTGCTGCCCTCATGGCTGTGCTGCCCTCATGGCTGTGCTGCCCTGATGGCTGGGCCCGTCCGCGTCATGGCTGCTCCCTGTTCGTCTTGCGGAGGATGGCCCGGATCCGCCCGGCGCGTTCGGCGACGCGGGCCTCCAGGCCATGCCCAGACGGCTCGTAGTAGGTGCGATCCGCCACCGAATCCGGGGCGTAGCGCTGCGCGACGATGCCGTCGTCGAAGTCGTGCGGGTAGAGGTAGCCCTCACCGTGGCCGACCTTGCCCGCCCCAGGATAGTGCGCGTCGCGCAGATGCGCTGGCACAGCGCCCACCAGGCCCGCGCGGACGTCGGCATCGGCCGCGGTGATGGCCTTGATGACCGCGTTGGACTTGGGCGCCATCGAGATGTGGATCACGGCCTGGGCCAGGTTGATCCGGGCTTCGGGCAGCCCGACGAACTCCACGGCCTGCGCAGCGGCGACCGCGGTCTGCAGCGCGGTGGGGTCGGCCATGCCGACGTCCTCGCTGGCGTGCACGATGAGCCGCCTGGCGATAAACCGCGGGTCCTCCCCCGCCTCGATCATCCGGGCCAGGTAGTGCAGCGCCGCGTCGACGTCGCTGCCCCGCATGGACTTGATGAACGCGCTGATCACGTCGTAGTGCTGGTCCCCGTCGCGGTCATAGCGGACCGCGGCCCGGTCGACCGCGCGCTCGAGGGCCTCCACGTCGATCCGGCCGCCCTCGGGCAGCCCGAGGGCGGCCGCCTCGAGATAGGTGAGCGTGCGCCGGGCGTCCCCGCCCGCCAGCCGGATCAGGTGGTCGGCGGCCGCGTCGTCGAGCGTGACGGCGCCGGCCAGCCCGCGCGGATCGGTCAGCGCCCGGCTGATGACCTCGCGCACGTCGTCGTCGGACAGCGGCTGCAGGGTCAGCAGCAGCGAGCGGGACAGCAGCGGGGACACGACCGAGAAGAACGGGTTCTCCGTGGTCGCGCCGATGAACGAGACCCAGCGGTTCTCCACCGCCGGGAGCAGCGCGTCCTGCTGGGTCTTGGAGAACCGGTGCACCTCGTCGATGAACAGCACGGTCTGCTTGCCGCTCATGCCCAGCGTGCGGCGGGCCGCGTCGACCGCCGCCCGCACGTCCTTGACCCCAGCGCTGACCGCCGACAGCTCCACGAACCGGCGCTTGGTCACCTGGCTGACCACGTAGGCCATCGTGGTCTTCCCGGTGCCAGGCGGGCCCCACAGCAGCAACGACATCGGCGCGTCGTTGTCGATCAGCTTGCGGAACGGCGTGCCCGCGCCGGTCAGGTGCCGCTGCCCGATGACCTCGTCCAAGCTGCGCGGCCGCATCCGGACGGCGAGCGGCGCGGCCGCCTGGGCGGCCGTCTGCTCCGCTTCATCGAACAGGCTCTCGGACTGGCCCGTCTCTGCTCCGGCCATCCTCCGACCTTATCCCGGCCGGCGTTATACCACGTCCGCGTCAGCAGGGCCCAAGTTATCCACAGGATTACACTGCTGAGCTCGAGTTATCCACAGGACTCTTGGTGTGTGGCCGCGATGCATCGGAAACCAGCCAGCCTGGGCTTTCGTGTCAACGAAACTACCTCCGCCCTCGCGCGAACTACTGGCGGTCCAGGGCAATGCCATAGCCCGCCGACAGAGCGCGAGTTCCGGCATCGAACCGTGCGCGATGCGCAACAGGGTGGGCAGCGGCAGATGGCAGCGACTCCAGCGAGGCGTTTATGCTGCCTACTCCGGCGAGCCCGCCCGGGAAACGGTGCTCTGGGCCGCCCTGCTTCGGGCTGGGCCTGATGCCGTATTGAGTCACTTGACGGCGGCCGAGCGCCACGGCCTGATCGACGAGCCTAGCTCGCTCATCACCATCAGCGTCCCGGCCTCGAAGCGGCCGGCACGGGCGGTGATCCCGGGTCTCGTCATCCACCGGTCCGACGCCATCCTCCGGACCAGGCACCCCGCCATGCTCCCGCCCTGCACTCGGGTGGAGGATACGGTGCTCGACCTCATCGAGGCTGCGCGGACTTTCGACGACGCGTACGCGTGGATCTGCCGGGCGATCGGGCGCAGGCGCACCACCGCAGACCGGATCCGCCTGGCTATGGCTGCGCGCAAGAAGATGCGCTGGCGCCGTGAGATCGCGATGGCGCTCGGCGATGTCGAAGGCGGCGCGTTGTCGGTGCTGGAATACCGGTACGTGCACCGGGTCGAGCGCCCGCACGGGCTCCCCGTTGCCCGCCGCCAGGCGCGAATCAGGCACGGCACGGGTAACCGGTATCTCGACAACCTCTACGAGGAGTACGGGGTGTGCGCGGAACTCGACGGGACTCCTGCACATCCTGCCGACGAGCAGTGGCGCGACAAGCGCCGTGACAACGTCAACGCGGTCAACGGCATCGTCACGCTCAGATTCGGGTTCCTCGACCTGGGCGATCGCCGGTGCGAGACGGCAGCGGCCGTGGCCACGTTGCTGCGCCGGCGCGGCTGGACGGGAACCGCTCGCGCTTGCCCCAGCGCAACCTGCGCCGCCAGGGCGATTTCATGATCGCGGGCAGTTCGGACCAAATAGCGACCAGAACTGCCCGCGATCATGAAACTGGGGGCACGGGGCACGGGGCACGGGGCGCGTGCTAGGGGGTGGCGGGCGAGCTCGGGGGGGTGGGGGCTGGGGCGGGCTGGGCGTCGATGCCGGCTTCGCGGCGCTGGGCGGGGGTGATGGGGGTGGGCGCGCCGGTCAGGGGGTCGAGGCCGGAGGCGGCCTTGGGGAACGCGATCACGTCGCGGATCGTCTCGGCGCCGGCCAGCAGCATGCACACGCGGTCCCAGCCGAACGCGATGCCGCCGTGGGGCGGCGGACCGTACTTGAACGCGTCGAGCAGGAACCCGAACTGCGACTGCGCCTCGGCGGGCGACAGGCCGATCACGTCGAACACGGCCTGCTGCATCGAGGAGGAATGGATACGGATCGACCCGCCGCCGATCTCGTACCCGTTGCACACGATGTCGTAGGCGTCGGCCAGCGCGCCACCCGGCTCGGCGACGAACTTATCCGCCCATTCGGGCAGCGGCGCGGTGAACGGGTGGTGCACCGAGGTCCAGCCGCCGGCTGCGTCCTGCTCGAACATCGGCGGGTCCACCACCCATAGGAACGACCAGGCCGAGGAGTCGATCAGGCCGCATCGGCGGCCGATCTCCAGCCGGGCCGCGCCCAGCAGCTCGCGGGAGGCGTGGGCCGGGCCGGCCGCGAAGAATACGCAGTCCCCCGGCGCGGCGCCGGTCGCGGCGGCCAGCCCGGAGCGCTCGGCCTCGGACAGGTTCCTGGCCACCGGGCCGCCGATCTCGCCGGCCGGGCCGATCTGCACGTAGGCCAGGCCGCGGGCGCCCCGCGACCGCGCCCACTCCTGCCAGCCGTCAAAGTCCCGCCGGGACTGGGACGCCCCGCCCGGCATGACCACGGCTCCGACGTACGGCGCCTGGAACACGCGGAACTCCGTAGCCGCGAAGTACTCGGTCAGGTCGGTCAGCTCACAGGAGAAGCGCAGGTCCGGCTTGTCCGAGCCGAACCGCGCCATGGCCTCGGCGTACGTCATCCGCGGCAGCGGCCTGGGGACCAGGTACCCGACCAGCTCGGACCACAGCCGGGCCACCACGTCCTCGGCCACCCGGATGACGTCCTCGCGGGTGACGAACGACATCTCCACGTCGATCTGGGTGAACTCCGGCTGCCGGTCCTTGCGGAAGTCCTCGTCCCTGAAGCACCGGGCCAGCTGGTAGTAGCGCTCCAAGCCGCCCACCATGAGCAGCTGCTTGAACAGCTGCGGCGACTGCGGCAGCGCGTACCAGTTGCCCGGCCGCAGCCGCACCGGGACCAGGAAGTCGCGTGCGCCCTCGGGTGTGGACCGGGTCAGGTACGGGGTCTCCACGTTCACGAACCGGTGCCCGCGCATCACGTCGGACAGCAGGTAGGCGGCTTGCGACCGGATCCGCAGGGCCCGCGCGGTGTCCTCGCGCCTGATGTCCAGGTAGCGGTACTTGAGCCGGATGTCCTCGCTGATCTCGGCCGACCCCTCGACGGGGAACGGCAGTGGCTCGGCCTCGCTGAGCACCTCGACGTCTTCCGCGATCACCTCGACCTGGCCGGTGGGCAGCTCCGGGTTCTCGTTCCCGGCCGGCCTGGTCCGGACCTCCCCCGTCACCAGCACGCAGAACTCCGCCCGAAGGTCGTGGGCGCCGCCATCCTGGGACGGGGCCTCCTCGCCGCGCCACACGACCTGGACGACGCCACTGGCGTCCCGCAGGTCGATGAAGACCACACCGCCGTGGTCCCGGCGCCGGGCGACCCAGCCGGCCAGCACCACGTGCTCTCCCGCGTGCGACGCCCGCAGCGTCCCCGCCTCATGCGTGCGGATCATCGAGCTCTGCCCCTTTCACCGGCCGCACCGCCGCCGGTGCCGCTCATTTCCATAGTCAAAGTTCTTTTTATCCGAACGGGCCGGGCTGCTCGCCCCGGTCACCTGTCCGCAATCCGGGGTCATAGCCCCCGGTGCGGTCCGTCGTCCGGCAGCGCACCCGGCTCGCCGGCGCCAGGGCGTTCCAGGCCCGCCAGGAACGGATTGGTGCGCCGTTCCCGGCCGATGGTCGTCTGCGGGCCGTGCCCGGACAGCACGACGGTCTCGTCGGGCAGGGTCAGGCAGACCCGGGCCAGGCTGCGCAGGATCGTGTCATAGTCGCCGCCGGGCAGGTCCGTCCGGCCGATCGACCCGGCGAACAGCAGATCGCCGGAGAACAATACGTCGTCCGGCTCGTCTGTTTTGCTTTTGCCTTGTGCCGTAATGGGCTCATCGGCCCCGGAAGGACCGAGCGGCAGCCGGAATGCCACCGAGCCTTCGGTATGGCCGGGTGCGTGATTCACGGTGATCTCGAGACCCACCAGGTTCAGCACCATGCCGTCGGTCAGTTCTTTCACGTCATCCGGCTCGGTGAATTTCATCCCGCCGAACAGCTCCTGCCCGGTCCCGAGCGAGAACCCCTTTGTTGGGTCGCTGAGCAATGCCCGGTCGGCCGGATGAATATAGGCGGGGATGCCCTTTGCCCCGCAGACCGGGGCGACCGACCATACGTGGTCGATGTGCCCGTGCGTGAGCAGGACCGCGGCGGGGCTGAGCCGGTGGGCGGCCAGGATTTCCTCGATCCCCGGTTCGGCGTCCTGGCCGGGGTCGACGATCACGCACTGCTCGCCCGGTGCGGTCGCAATGACATAACAGTTGGCGGCAAACGCGCCTGCTGGGAACCCGGCGACGAGCACAACCGTCCTTTCTCACGGTACGGTGTCTCAGGCTACCGAGGGGGACCGCATGGCGGCGAACCGATAACGAAAGGTACCAGTCCCGGCATACGGAAGGTACGATTCGCGAACGATCGCGAATGATGCTCCGGTTCCGAGGGGTCACCCACGGAACCAGCACCGCCCGATGATCCGAGACCGGGGGGTACACGGGTACGTTGGCCTGCCTCCCGTGGAGACCCAGCATACCGAAGCAGCGCACAGGCCGAGGAGGACACGACCGGTGGCGGGTAAGAACGAACGCCAGCGCAGGCAAGCCAGGGAGAAGTACCGCCGTCAGCAGCAGGAGCGCTGGATCAGACAGCGGCAGGTCCGCAAGCGCTGGCTTACCGGGCTCAGCGCGGTGATCGCGGCCGGCCTCATCGCCGGCCTGCTGGTGGTGTTCCTGCCTGGCGGAGGCGCCAAGCCGGCGGCTGCGCCCAGCAAGTCGCCCAAGGCCTCGCCCTCAGCCTCGGCATCGGCATCCACCGTGGCCGAGCCGGCGCACCACTGCACCTACACCGCCGCCTCGCCGGTGGCGAAGAAGGTGAGCTTCCCGCCCGTCACGCCGGATTACACCGCCAGTTACACGGCGACGCTCAACACCAACCAGGGGCCGATCACCTTCTCCCTGCTCAACAGCAAGGCGACCTGCACGGTCAACTCCTTCGTCCACCTGGCCGAGGCGGGGTACTTCAACAAGACCCAGTGCCACCGGCTCGTGACCACCGGCATCTACGTGCTGCAGTGCGGTGACCCGTACGCGACCGCCGACACCAAGCTCACCTGCAGTACCAGCGGCAAGATAGGCACCGGGACGCCGGGCTACGATTTCGCCAGCGAAAATCTCACCGGCGCCAAATACGGGGCGGGCACGGTCGCGATGGCCAATGAAGGCACCGCAACCACCAACGGCAGCCAGTTCTTCATCGTGTACCAGGACACGGCGGAGCTAACGCCCTCCTATACACCGTTCGCCACGGTTTCTTCCGGGCTGAATATCGTAAAGAATGTGGCGAAGGCCGGTTACTCGTGCCAGTACGTCGTGTCGGGCCAGGCTGAAGGCGGCGCCCCGAAGGAGAAGGTCATCATTGACAGTGTGACGATCAAGAAAACCTGAACGAGGCACGAGAACGCAGGAGGTTCGCCGTGACGACCGCCTATCATCCGTGGGGCCGGGTAGACGCCGACGGGACGGTCTATGTCCGTACCGCCGACGGCGAGCGGGTGATCGGCTCATGGCAGGCGGGCAGTCCGGAGGAGGCGATCGCCTTCTACCAGCGCAAGTACGAGGCCCTCGAGACCGAGGTGGTCCTGCTCGAGCAGCGGATCAGCGCCACCGACATGGCTCCCGCCCAGGCCGCAGCCACCGTGCAGCGGCTGATCGCCAGCATCAGCGACGCCAACGCGCTCGGCGACCTGGACGGCCTGCGGGTCAGGCTGGAGCGGCTCACCGAGGACGTCGGTCATCGCCGTGAGGAGGCCAAGGCGGCCCGGGAGCAGGCCCGGGTGCAGGCCAAGCAGGTCAAGGAGCGGATCGTGGCCGAGGCGGAGCAGATCGCCGCCGAGGCCACGCACTGGAAGAGCAGCGGCGAGCGGATGCGCGAGCTGCTGGATGAGTGGAAGGCGGCGCCGCACGCCGACCGGGCCGCCGAGGCCGTGCTGTGGAAGCGGCTGTCGGCGGCCAGGAACGCCTTCACCAAGCGGCGCAAAGCGTACTTCGCCACGCTGGAGGCCGAGCGGGAGGATGTCAAGGCCCGCAAGGAGGCGCTGTGCGCCGAGGCCGAGGAGCTGTCGGGCTCCACCGATTGGGGTCCTACCACCAGCGCGTTCCGCGAGCTGATGCGCAGGTGGAAGGCGGCCGGGCGAGCGGACCGGGAGGCCGAGGCCGAGCTGTGGAAGCGGTTCCGGACCGCGCAGGATAAGTTCTTCACTGCCCGCGCCGAGGTGTTCTCGGCCAAGGATGCCGCGTTGCGCGAGCATGCCGAGGCCAAGGAGCAGCTGCTGGAGCAGGCTGCGGCCCTGCTGCCGGTGACGGATTTCCGCGCGGCCCGGTCGGCGCTGCGCGGCATCGCCGAACGCTGGGAGCAGATCGGAGCCGTGCCGCGGGATTCACGCGAGCACCTGGAGTCGGGCCTGCGGCGGGTCGAAGAAGCGGTGCGCAAGGCCGAAGAGGCCCAGTGGCGCCGGTCCAACCCCGAGGCGCTGGCCCGGGCCGAAGGCACCGTGGCTCAGCTGCGCGCCACCATCGCCCAGCTGGAAGAGCAGCTGGCCAGTGCGCGCGACCGGGACGACGCCCGGGCCATAAGCAACGCCGAGGAAGCCCTGACTGCCCGCCGCGCATGGCTCGAGGAAGCCGAGCACACCCTAGCCGAGTTCAGCTCTTTATCCCAGGGGGGACGACCCCCCTGGAACCCCCCGCATTCCCGCTGCGGTGCTCGCCGTAGTACCACGCGGCTGGGGGCCCGTCGGGCCCCGCAGCCGCGCGGTTTAGCTGGTGATGCGGTAGACGTCGTACACGCCGTCGATGGCGCGCACGGCGCGCAGCACGTGGCCGAGGTGCTTGGGGTCGCCCATCTCGAACGTGAAGCGGCTCACCGCCACCCGGTCCCGGCTGGTGGTGACCGTGGCGGACAGGATGTTGACGTGCTGGTCGGACAGCACCCTGGTCACGTCGGACAGCAGCCGGGTCCGGTCGAGCGCCTCCACCTGGATGGCGACCAGGAACACCGCGCCGTCGGTGGCCGCCCAGTGGACCTCGACCATCCGGTCCCGCTGCGTCCCGGACAGGTGGGTGAGGTTCGTGCAGTCCGTCCGGTGCACGGACACGCCGTGGCCGTGGGTCACGAATCCGTTGATCTGGTCCCCCGGTACCGGGGTGCAGCAGCGGGACAGGCGAACCCACACGTCAGGCGCGCCGGTGACCTGGACACCGGACTCGGTGGGCGCCCGGGGCTGCGGCGCCTTGGTCGGCAAGGTGGTCTCGGCCAGGTCGTCCTGAGCGCCCGCCAGGCCACCGACCGACTTGACCAGCTTCTCGACGATCGACTGCGCGCTGACCCGGCCCTCGCCGACCGCCGCGTACAGCCCCGAGACGTCCGGGTAGCGCAGGTCGCGGGCCAGAGTGATCAGCGTGTCGGCGGCCGCGAGCCGCTGCAGCGGGAGCCCCTGCTTGCGCATGGCCCGGGCGATCTGGTCCTTGCCCGCTTCCACCGCGGCTTCCCGGCGCTCCTTGGAGAACCACTGCCTGATCTTGTTCCGGGCGCGGGGGCTCTGCACGAACTTCAGCCAGTCCCGGCTCGGCCCGGCCTCGGCGGTCTTGGAGGTGAAGATCTCGACCGTGTCGCCGTTGTCCAGGCTGGACTCCAGCGCCACCAGGCGGCCGTTCACCCGGGCACCGATCGTCCGGTGGCCGACCTCGGTGTGGATGGCGTAGGCGAAGTCCACCGGGGTGGAGCCCTGCGGCAGCGGTATCACGTCGCCCCGCGGGGTGAACACGTAGACCTCGGCCGCGGCCAGGTCGAAGCGGAGCGACTCGAGGAACTCGGCCGGGTCCTCGGTCTCGCGCTGCCAGTCGACCAGCTGGCGGAGCCAGGCCATTTCCTGGGCGTCGTCCTTGGCGTCCTTGGACCGGCCGAACACCGTTTCTTCCTTGTACTTCCAGTGCGCCGCGACCCCGTACTCGGCGCGCTGGTGCATGCGCCAGGTCCGGATCTGCAGCTCCACCGGCTTGCCGCCCGGGCCGATGACCGTGGTGTGCAGCGACTGGTACATGTTGAACTTCGGCATCGCGATGTAGTCCTTGAACCGTCCGGGGACGGGGTTCCATCGCGCGTGGATGGTGCCAAGCGCCGCGTAACAGTCGCGGACGGAGTCGACCAGGACACGGATGCCCACCAGGTCGTGGATCTCGTCGAAGCCGACGTCCTTGGCGATCATCTTCTGGTAGACCGAGTAGTAGTGCTTGGGGCGACCGGTCACCGAGGACTTGATCTTCGCCTCATGCAGGTCCGCGCGGACATCCTGGATCACTTCCTGCAGGAACGTCTCGCGCCGCGGCGCCCGGCTGGACACCAGGCGGGCGATCTCATCGAAGCGTTTCGGATAGAGCGTCTGGAAGGCGAGATCCTCCAGCTCCCACTTCACCTTGTTCATGCCCAGCCGGTGCGCGAGCGGGGCGTAGATCTCCAGCACCTCCCGCGACTTGCGCTCCTGCTTCTCCTGCTTCAGGTAGCGCAGCGTGCGCATGTTGTGCAGCCGGTCCGCGAGCTTGATGACCAGCACGCGGATGTCGCGGGACATCGCGACCACCATCTTGCGGACGGTCTCGGCCTCGGCGGACTCGCCGTACTTGACCTTGTCCAGCTTGGTGACGCCATCCACCAGCGCGGTGATGTCCTCGCCGAACTCGCCGCGCAGCTCGGTCAGCGAGTACGGGGTGTCTTCCACCGTGTCGTGCAGCAGGGCCGCGCAGATGGTCTCGGTATTCATGCCGAGCTCGGCGAGGATGGTCGCCACCGCCAGCGGGTGGGTGATGTACGGGTCGCCGCTCAGCCGTTTCTGGTCCCGGTGCCAGTAGGCGGCCGTTTCGTAGGCTCGCTCGATCAGCCGGATATCGGCCTTCGGATGGGTCGACCGCACGGTCTTGACCAGCGGATCGAGGACCGGGCTGACGCCCCCGGAGCGCTGCGCCCCCAGCCGCGCGAGCCGGCGCCGGACTCCGACGCCCGAGGCCGCGACGTCCGCGGCCTGGCCCTGCACCGCCGCGACCGCCGCCCGGGCCCGTCCGGGCCGGGCCTGGCTGGCCCGCGCGGTCTTGTTCGGCGGATCCTGGGCGCCCGCGGCCTCGGAGCCTGCGGCCGCCTCCGGATCGCCGGCCGGGTCCGGCGCGGCCTCCTCGGCCGCGCGCCGAGGAGGCACGCCTACCGCTGCCGCCTCGGTCTGTTCCGCGTCAGCTACGGGATCGGTTCCCCGCGGCGCGTCCACCCGGGCAGTATCAGCAGCTCTCGTGCCGGTCGTGACGACGTCACCGGCCACTCGCGCTCCTCGCTCTGCCAAGCCACCATTGTACTTAGATGGTTAGAACACCAGATGGCATGCGTGCGATTCCCGCTGGGATTTCACCGCCGCGATGCCGGAATGGCATCGCAGGCGGGGTTAGACGGTGAGGAGGGCGCTGACGGGCAGGCCGGGGAGCTTGGCGCGGCCGTTGAGGAAGGAGAGCTCGAGGAGCACGGAGATGCCTGCCACCCGGGCGCCGGCGCGGTGCACCAGGTCGGCGGTGGCGTGGGCGGTGCCGCCGGTGGCCAGGACGTCGTCGATGACCAGGACACGCTCGCCGCAGGCGAAGGCGTCGGTCAGCACCTCGATGGTGGCGGTGCCGTATTCGAGCTGGTAATCCTGGGCCAGCGTGACGCCGGGAAGCTTGCCCTTCTTCCTGATCGGCACGAACCCGGCGCCCAGGCAGCAGGCCACCGGAGCGGCCAGGATGAAACCGCGGGCTTCGATGCCCGCCACCTTGTCGACCGGGCCGTGCGTCGCGGCCAGGGCCTGCACCACGGCGCCGAACGCCCGCGCGTCGGCCAGCAGCGGGGTGATGTCCTTGAACACCACCCCGGGCTGCGGATAGTCGGGCACGTCCCGGATCCGGCTGGCGATCAGGGCGGTCAGCTCGGCGGACGGCCGGGCGGCATGCTGATCCGGGCCCGGCTCGTACTGGCTGGCGGGCGCCTCAGCCGGGTCGGGCATCGGTCAGCGCCGCTTCTTCTTGCCGGTCGGCCGGTGCCGGGCCGAGCTGCCGGTCCGGCGTGGCTGCTGCCGCGGGCCTGGCCGCACCGTGCCCGGCGCGGTCCTGGCCGCCGTGACGCGGGACGCGGTGGTGGTCAGCTCGTCCGCGGCCGGCGCGGCATCGTCGGAGTATCCGGCGTCGTCCGCTTCGTCCTCGGGCCCCGATGGCACGGCCCCGGCGGGACCGCCGACCGGGGCCTTGGCGGCGGCGCGCTTGGCGGCCCGGCCGCCGGAGGCGCGGACGCTCACCCGCTTGGCCAGCGCCTGGTACTGCGGCTCGCGCTCCTTGAGGTCACACAGGACCGGGGTCGCGATGAAGATCGAGGAGTAGGTGCCGGACAGCATGCCGATGAACAGGACCAGGGCCAGTTCCTCGAGCTCGTTGTTGGCGCCGAGCAGGGCGGTGGCCACGACCAGGATCGCGGTGACCGGCAGCAGGGCGATCAGGGAGGTGTTGATGGACCTGACCAGGGTCTGGTTCAGGGCCAGGTTCGCCGCCTGGCTGTAGGTGCTCCGAGCGCCGCCGAGCAGGCCGGCCGTGTTCTCCCGGACCTTGTCGAAGACCACCACGGTGTCATACAGCGAGTAGCCGAGGATGGTCAGCAGCCCGATGACGCTCGCCGGGCTGACCTGGAACCCGGCCAGCGCGTACACCCCGATGGTGATCACGATGTCGTGGATCAGGGCGACGAACGCCGCGATGGCCATCTTCCACTCGAAGGCGATGGACAGGTAGATCACGATCACGATCAGGAACGCGATCAGCGCCTGCAGCGCCTTGCTGGAGATCTGGCTGCCCCAGCTGGCGCCCACGGTGGTGGTGGTGATGTCGTTCGGGTTGACGCCGAGCTTGCTGGTAATCGAGCCCTCGAGCGTGGTGGTCTGGCCGCCGGTCAGGGCCTTGGTCTGCACCTGCCAGCCCTGTTGCGCGCCGCTGAGTTTCTGCACCAGGGCGCCGCTGACGCCGCCGTTCTCGACCGCGTCCTGGACCTGGGTGACGCTCGCGGTGGGCGCGGAGAACTCGAAGATGGCGCCGCCCTTGAACTCGACGCTGAAGTTCAGCCGCAGGACGAGCAGGGCCACGACGCTGACGACCAGGATGGCCCCGGAAATCGTGTACCACAGCCGCTTGCGGCCGACGAAGTCGATGGATACCTCGCCGCGGTAGAGCCTGCCGCCGATCTGTCCCAGCCGCGACATCACGCCTCCCCCGAGGTGCGGGACCCCGTGGTGCGAGATCCAGTGGTGCGAGATCCAGTGGTGCGCCCCACCGAATCCGGCCTGCGCCGGACCTGGGTGCGCCGGACCGAGGTCCGCCATCCGGTCCGGGCGCCGAGCCGGGCCGGGTCAAGGCCGGACAGCGGGTGGCCGTTGCCGAAGAACCTGGTCCGGGCCAGCAGCGTCACCATGGGCTTGGTGAACAGGAACACCACGATCACGTCGATGAGCGTGGTCAGGCCGAGGGTGTAGGCAAAGCCCTTGACCTCGCCGATGGCGAAGTAGTACAGCAGGACGGCGGCCAGGAACGACACCGTGTCCGAGACCAGGATCGTGCGCCGGGCCCGCTTCCAGCCCGCCTCCACGGCCGGGCGCAGCTGTTTACCCTCGCGCACTTCGTCACGCAATCGCTCGAAGAACACGACGAACGAGTCGGCGGTGATGCCGATGGCCACGATCAGGCCGGCGATGCCGGACAGCTCGAGATGGAAGCTCTGGTACTTGGTCAGCAGGACCACGGACAGGTAGGTGATGGTGGCGGAGATGATCAGGCTGGACACCGACACCAGGCCGAGGCCGCGGTAGTAGATGAAGGAGTAAAGGACCACCAGCGCCAGCCCGATCGCGGCGGCGATCAGGCCGCCGTCGAGCTGGCTCTTGCCCACCGTCGGCGAGACCGACGACTCGTACTGGACGGTGAAGCTGAGCGGCAGGTGCCCGTACTTGAGGACGTTCTGCAGCTGAGTGGCCTGGGCCTGGGTGAAGTTGCCGGTGATCTGGGCGTTGCCGCCCGGGATGGCGCTCTGGGTCTCGGGCGAGGTGACGACGGTCCCGTCCAGGACGATGGCGATCTGGTTCAGCGCTCCGTCATTCGGGTTGGTCGTGTAGTCGGAACCGTACTTGCTGAACTGGGCGGAGGTCAGCGTGCTGAACGCCGCCGCGCCCTTGCTGTCCAGCGTGAGGTTGACCTGCCACTGGTTGTTGGTCGTGGACACCGCGGCCTGCGCGTTGGTCACGTCCTCGCCGAGCACCTTGGCCACGTCGAGGGCGTACTTGTTGCCGCTGGCATCACACGAGACGATCTGCTGGTCCGGATCGTCGTAGTCGGCGGACTTCTTGTAGCCGACCTGAGCCTTCCACACGCTGTCGCTCTCGCCGGGCTTGCAGGTGAGCTTGTTGAACAGCGCCAGCGTGCTCTTGTTCACCAGGCTCGCGTTGCCGTAGGCCGTGCTGCTCGTGGCCGGGGTAGAGCTAGCCGTCGGGGTGGGCGAAGCGGACGCGGCGGGTGAGGCGGTACCGGTGGCCGTGGGGCTGGCGGTGGCCGTCGGGCTGGCACTGGCGCCGACGTCAGGGACGATCTTGGCCGAGGTGCTCGCCGTGCTGGTCGCGCTGGCCGAGGCCGAGGCCTTCGGCGTGGCCGAGGTGCTCGCGCTCGGCGAGGCGGTGGCCGAGGCCGATGGCGAGGCCGTGGGGGTGGGGGTGGCGCCGTACTGCTGGAGCAGCAGGACCTGACGGAACCTGAGCAG
Organism: uncultured Actinomycetes bacterium; assembly: GCA_963767565.1. Classification (GTDB taxonomy): domain Bacteria; phylum Actinomycetota; class Actinomycetes; order Streptosporangiales; family Streptosporangiaceae; genus Palsa-504. The sequence goes on from CAVYEG010000006.1 coordinate 1,442,959, forward strand.
GGCGGTCGTGCTGACCAGGGCGATGGTCTGCTGGGAGCTCTTGCCCGGCACGGAGACGACCAGCAGGTCGTCGCCCTCCGGCGACACCGAGGCACCGGAGTTACCTGTGCCGTTGACCCGGGCCAGGATGATGTTGCTGGCCTCGGTCAGCTCGCCGGGCTGCGGGGCAGCCCCGGACAGCGTCTGGGCCTTCATGGTGACCTGGGTGCCGCTGGACAGGTCGAGCCCGAGGCCGACCTGGAAGTGGTTGTGCCATTGACCCGGGCTGAACAGGCTCCCGCCCAGGATGCTCAGCAGCATGATCAACAGGAGCACAGCGAGCGCTAGGAGCGCCCGTCCCGGATGCGGGACAGTCTTCGTCGGGGCTGCCACTTCTCCGCCTGTCTTATGTCAGTCGTTCCTCGGCCGGCCGACGACTCAGTCCTTGTCGGACTTGGCCAGCTCCCCGTCGTGTGATGCGGTCAGGCCGTCCTCGGCCGACGCGGCGTCCTCGTGCTCGTCGGACGGGTCCGCCTCGGAATCGTAGCCATCGGCCTCGTCGTAGCCTTCGGCCTCGTCGTCGACGGGCTCCGGCTCATCCCCCTCGCTGACGACCTCCATGATGGCGCGCCGCATGTAGCGGACGTCCACGCCCGGCGCCACCTCGAGGATGACGTCGTCGCCGTCGACGGCGGACACGGTGGCGTACATCCCGGCCGTGGTGCGGACCCGGGCACCGACGCCGACGGTGCGCTGCTGCTGCTGAGCCTGCTGCTGACGGCGGCGCTGCGGCCGGATCATCAGGAAGTAGAAACCGACAAAGACCAGCACGATCAAGAGCAGGAACGTATACGAGCTGCTACCTGACGACTTGGCGGCCGCCGCGGCGGCTCCTGCAATAGTCCCCATGACCCGGGGCATCCTTCCAGTTGGTTACGCATGCGCGGTCGCGGCTAAGGCCAACGACCAACTGCCGAAGTTTAGCCGCGCTTTGACCCGGCACCAACAGGCTACGAGGTTTTACCCGTGATCGTGACCTCGGCGCGATCTTGCTGCACTAATCAAACAGCGTGGGCAGCTCGCTGATCGAGGGCGGCGGGGTCAGGCCGAGGTGGGTCCAGCCGGCCGCAGTGGCCACCCGGCCGCGCGGCGTCCGGGCCAGCAGCCCGCACCGGACCAGGAACGGCTCGGCCACCACCTCGACGGTCTCCGCCTCCTCCCCCAGCGCCACCGCGAGCGTGGACAGGCCGACCGGGCCGCCGCCGAACCGGCGCACCAGCGCGTCGAGCACGCCGCGGTCGAGCCGGTCCAGACCCTGCTCGTCCACCTCGTACAGCTCAAGTGCGGTCCGGGCGATGGCCCTGGTCACCACGCCGTCGGCGCGGACCTCGGCGTAGTCGCGGACCCGGCGCAGCAGCCGGTTGGCGATCCGCGGCGTGCCGCGGGACCGGGTGGACAGCTCGGTCGCGCCCTCGTCGGTGAGCGTCACGCCGAGCAGCCCGGCAGACCTGCGGATGATGTGCTCGAGCTCATCGGGCGCGTAGAAGTCGAGGTGCGCGGTGAACCCGAACCTGTCCCGCAGCGGGGCGGGCAGCAGCCCGGCCCGGGTGGTGGCCCCGACCAGGGTGAACGGGGCGATCTCCAGCGGGATGGCGGTCGCGCCCGGTCCCTTGCCGATCACCACGTCGACCCGGAAGTCCTCCATGGCCAGGTAGAGCATCTCCTCGGCGGGCCGGGCCAGGCGGTGGATCTCGTCGATGAAGAGCACCTCGCCCTCGCTGAGCGTGGACAGCACCGCCGCCAGGTCACCGGATCGCTCGATGGCCGGGCCGCTGGTGATGCGCAGCGGCGCGCCGAGCTCGGCGGCCACGATCATCGCGATCGTGGTCTTGCCCAGGCCGGGCGGGCCGGCCAGCAGCACGTGATCCGGTGGCCGGCCGCGCCGCAGGGCGCTGGTCAGGATCAGCGACAGCTGCTCGCGGACCCGGGCCTGGCCGGTGAACTCGGTGAGCCGCTTGGGCCGCAGCGCGCTTTCAATGGCGCGCTCGTCCGCGTCTGCCAGCGCGGATACCACGCCCTGGCCGCCGTCGGCGGCCTGCTCCAGGCGCTGCTGGCGGGCGGCCAGCTCGGCTTCCTCGGCGCGGGCCAGCGGATCGTGTTCCTCGGTCATTGCTTGCTGAGCTTACGCAGCGCGGCGCGCAGGACAATGGCCACGTCGACCGCCCCCTGGCCGACGGCGATCGTGCCGTCCTCTTCCAGGGCGGCGATGGCCGCGTCGGCGTCTCTGACCGGCCAGCCCAGGTTGACCAGGCCGGACTGCACCTGGTCGCGCCACTGCGGAGCCCGTTGCGGAGCGCGGCCGGACGGCAGGCCGTCGCCGCTGTCGCCGGGCGGCCCCAGCCGGTCGCGCAGCTCGAGCACGATCCGCTCCGCCCCCTTCTTGCCGATGCCCGGCACCATGGTCAGCGTGCCCAGGTCCTCGGTGGCCACGGCCCGGCGCAGGGCATCGGGTGAGTGCACGGCCAGCATGGCCAGGGCCAGCCGCGGGCCGACGCCGCTGGCCGTCTGCAGGAGCTCGAAGACGTTCCGCTCGTCATCGGAGCCGAAACCGTACAGGGTGAGCGAGTCTTCCCTGACCACCAGGGAGGTCGCCACCTGCGCGCGCTCCCCCGGCTTGAGCGTGGCCAGGGTCCCCGGGGTGCACTGCACCCGCATCCCGACGCCGCCGACCTCGATGACGGCGCCATCGGGGGCGATCCCGGCGACCGTGCCGCGCAGATGGGCGATCATGCGCTACCTCCTCGCGCGGCTGCCGCCGCGAGCCGCGATCCGGTGCCCAGGGGGGAGCCGCCGCGCCACAGATGGCAGATGGCCAGCGCCAGCGCGTCGGCCGCATCGGCGGGACGGGGCGGATCGGTGATCCGCAGCAGTCTGGTCACCATGACCGTGACCTGGTCCTTGTCGGCCCGGCCGCTGCCGGTCACCGCGGCCTTGACCTCGCTGGGGGTGTGCGTGGCGACCGGCAGCCCGCGGCGGGCGGCGCAGACGATCGCGATCCCGGCCGCCTGGGCCGTGCCCATGACGGTCCGGACATTCTGCTGGCTGAACACCCGTTCCACGGCCACCGCGTCCGGCTGGCAGGCGTCCAGCCAGGCCTCGAGCTCGGTCTCGATGGCCAGTAGCCGGGCCGCGATGTCGTCGGCGGCCGAAGTCCTGATGACCCCGACCCGGACCAGCTTCAGCGCCCGGCCCGGGGCCCCCTCCACTACGCCCACGCCGCACCTGGTCAGGCCCGGGTCGACGCCGAGCACCCGGATCGGGTGCCGCGCATAGGTCAGGCCCGCCAACGTGAGCTCCATCCGGGTCCGTATGCCACGAACATCTGTTCGCTACGAACCTACCGGCCCGGCGGCGTCCGGGTCGCGTATCGCGGGCGGCGTGTTGCGCCGATCCCCGGCTAGAAGGCGAGCATGTAGGGCGCAGCGGCGAACGCGCCGTCCAGGCTCCGATGGCCGGCGACGGTCAGTCGAGCTTCTCCATGATCTCGTCGGAGACCGAGTAGTTCGCGTACACGTCCTGCACGTCGTCGGAGTCCTCCAGCGCCTCGATCAGCCGGAACACCCGCTTGGCGTGCTCCTCGTCCAGGTCCACCTCGGCGCTGGGCAGGAAGGCGACGTCGGCGGAGTCGTAGTCGATCCCCGCGTCCTGCAGCGCCTTGCGCGCCGTGAACAGGTCCGCGGGCTCGGATACCACCTCGAACGACTCGCCCAGGTCATTGACCTCCTCGGCGCCCGCTTCGAGCACGGCGGTCAGCACGTCGTCCTCGGTCACCCCACCCACCTCCCCTCCCCTCCTCTTGTCGACCACGATGACGCCCTTGCGGTGGAACAGGTAGGACACCGAGCCGGGGTCGGCCAGCGAGCCGCCGTTGCGGCTGAACGCGGTGCGCACGTCGGAGGCGGCCCGGTTCCTGTTGTCGGTCAGGCACTCCACCAGGACCGCGACCCCGCCGGGTGCGTAGCCCTCGTAGGTGATGTTCTCGTACTGCGCGCCGCCGGCCTCGGCACCGCTGCCGCGGCGCAGGGCGCGGTCGATGTTGTCGTTCGGAACCGAGCTCTTCTTCGCCTTCTGGATGGCGTCATACAGCGTCGGGTTCCCGGCCGGGTCGGCCCCGCCGGTGCGCGCGGCGACTTCGACGTTCTTGATCAGCTTGGCGAACAGCTTGCCGCGCTTGGCGTCCACCACCGCCTTCTTGTGCTTAGTGGTGGCCCACTTGGAGTGGCCGCTCATGTGTTGTCCTTCACGATGTCTACGAATAGCTCATGGATGCGCCGGTCCGGGGTCAGCTCGGGGTGGAAGGCCGTGGCCAGCAGCTGGCCCTGCCGCACGGCGACGATCCTACCGGTGCGCTGCTCGGTGCCCAGGATGGTGACGTTCTCGCCATTCTGCTCCACCCAGGGGGCCCGGATAAAGACCGCGTGCAGCGGGTCCGCCGCGCGGGGCAGCCCGGTCAGCGTGATGTCGGTCTCGAAGGAGTCGACCTGCCGCCCGAACGCGTTGCGGCGCACGGTCATGTTGATGCCGCCGAACGTCTGCTGGCCGGCCACGCCGTCGGCGAGCCGGTCCGCCAGCATGATCATCCCGGCGCAGGACCCGAACGCGGGCAGCCCGGAGGCGATCAGCTTGCGCAGCGGGTCGAGCACCTCGAAGGCGACCGACAGCCGCCACAAGGTGGTCGACTCACCGCCCGGGATGACCAGGCCGTCCAGGCGGTGGAGTTCCTCCGGACGGCGGACCGGGACCGCGGCCGCGCCGGCGGCTTCGAGCGCGCGCAGGTGCTCGGGGACATCCCCCTGCAGGGCGAGCACCCCGATTACCGGCACCGCGTCCATCCTTCCTCCGGGCAGCGTGACGCCGAGGCCTGCGCAGCCTCAGAGCATTTAGGGTTAACGACAGTAAAACGCCCCGGCGCCGGCCTATCTTCCCGGCTCCGGGCTACCAGCCGCGGCCGGCGTAGTGCTGGTCGGCGGGCAGGGTGTCCAGGTTGATGCCCACCATGGCCTCGCCCAGGCCGCGGGAGACCTTGGCTACCACGTCCGGGTCGTCGTGGAAGGTGGTGGCCTTCACGATGGCGGCGGCGCGCTTGGCCGGGTCGCCGGACTTGAAGATGCCCGAGCCGACGAACACGCCCTCGGCGCCGAGCTGCATCATCAGCGCGGCGTCGGCCGGGGTGGCGATGCCGCCCGCGGTGAACAGGACGACGGGCAGCCGGCCCGCCCTGGCCACCTCGGCGACCAGCTGGTAAGAAGCGCCGAGATCCTTGGCCGCGGTGAACAGCTCCTCCTCGGGCAGCCCGCGCAGGCGCGCGATCTCCGACCTGATCGACCGCATGTGCCTGGTGGCCTCGACCACGTTGCCGGTCCCGGCCTCGCCCTTGGAGCGGATCATGGCCGCGCCCTCGGCGATGCGCCGCAGCGCCTCGCCCAGGTTGGTGGCGCCGCACACGAACGGCACGGTGAACTTCCACTTGTCTACGTGGTGGGCCTCATCGGCCGGGGTGAGCACCTCGGACTCGTCGATGTAGTCGACCCCGATGGCCTGCAGGACCTGCGCCTCGGCGAAGTGGCCGATCCGGCACTTGGCCATGACCGGGATCGATACCGCCGCGATGATGCCGTCGATCATGTCGGGGTCGCTCATCCGGGCCACGCCGCCTTGGGCCCGGATGTCGGCCGGCACCCGTTCCAGCGCCATGACCGCGACCGCGCCGGCATCCTCGGCGATCTTGGCCTGATCAGGCGTGACCACATCCATGATCACGCCGCCCTTGAGCATCTCCGCCATGCCGCGCTTCACCCGCGCGGTACCCGTGGCCGCTCCAGTGGTCACATCAGCGTTGACAGTAGACACCCGGAACCTCGCTTGATCATCGTGACTGGTTACCACCATCGTATGGCCAGCGGGCCTGAAGGTCGCCAGGCCGGGGTTCAGGCCAGGGCAGCGCCGGCCTTATCGGCGATCAAGGAGTCATCCATCTCGAAGAACTCAGGGGCGGGCGCCTTGCCGGACAGGTGCAGCACCCGGGCCAGCGGCCGGCTCCTGGCGTCCCTGGTCGCCGCGGCCATGTCGTTGTAGAACTTGCGGGCCAGGAACACCTGGTGCGCGGTCTCCTCGACCTCGGTGAGCAGCTCATCGGCGCCTTCCTTGCCGCTCAGCGAGGCGCGGAAGTCCGGCTGGCTGAAGGCGGCCCGCAGCGCGCGGGTCAGGTCGCTCTCGGCCAGGTCCCGCGGCCGGTCACCGTCGCGGGTCCGCGTGCCGTGGATCGCGCTGGCCAGCAGCAGGCTGGTGGCCGGGTCGAGCAGCCCGGAGGTGGCCAGCTCCAGGGCCGCCGAACTGCGGCGCAGCAGGGTCGCGTCCAGCGCGACGCGGGCCATGTCCACCCGCGTGTGCAGCCGGTCGATCCGCCCGGCCCGCCAGGAGACGTACACGCCCGCCAGCAGCGCGGCCGCGACGATGATGACGATGTAGGTGATGATCATGACGGTCAGTCCCGGACTCCGTGAGCCGGGTAGCCGCCGGCGTCCTGGGCCACGGCCACCCCGGTGCGGCCGAGCATCACCGTCTCGTAGACCAGCAGCACGTCGCGGGCGACGATCGACCAGTCGTACTGGGCCACGGCAGCCAGCGCGGCGGCCGACAGGCTGGCGCGCCGGGCCGGGTCATCGAGCAGCCGCCCGGCCGCGCGGGCCAGGTCGGCGGGGTCGCCGGCGGCAAACAGCTCGCCGGCCTCGCCGCCCTGGAGCACCTGACGGAACGCCTCGATGTCACTGGCCACGATCGGCACCCCGGCGGCCATGGCCTCGGCGGTCACGATGCCGAACGACTCCCCGCCCGTGTTCGGCGAGCAGAACACGTCCACCGAGTGCAGCAAGCGGATCTTGTCTTCCTCGCTGACCTGCCCGAGCATCACGACCCGGTCCCGCAGGTCGGCGGGCACGCGGGACAGCACCTCCTCGGCGTCCGCGGCCCGTCCGGCCACCAGCAGCCGCAGCCCGGGCCGCTGCGGGCCGAGGATCTCGAACGCCTTGAGCAGCACGTGCAGGCCCTTGCGCGGCTCGTCGAGCCGGCCCAGGAAGCCGATGGCGCCGCCCGGTCCCGGCCAGCCGGGCAGCGGCTCGGCCTTGCGGTAGTGGTGGGTGGCCACGCCGTTGGGGATGACGACGGCGTCGCCGCCGATGTGCTCGACCAGCGTGGTCCGGGCCGCCTCGGAGACCGCGATCCGGCCGTTGATCTTCTCCATCCCGGTCCGGACGACCGGGTAGGTGACCAGCAGGATGCGCGAGCGCGGGATCGCGGTGTGCACGGTGGCCACGATCGGCCCGGTGGCGACCCAGCAGGCCAGCAGCGAGAGGCTGGGGATCTCCGGTTCGTGCACGTGCAGCACGTCGAAGCCGCCGTCCCTGATCCAGCGCCGCACCCGGCTCACCGACAGGAAGCCGAACGACAGCCGGGCCACCGACCCGTTGTACGGCACGGGGACCGCCCGCCCGGCCCCCGTCACGTAGGGCGGCAGCGGCGTCTCGTCATCCGCCGGGGAGATCACCGAGACCTCGTGCCCGGCGTCGATGAGCGCCTCGGCCAGGTCCCTGATGTGCTGCTGCACGCCGCCCGGGACGTCCCAGGAGTACGGGCACACGATGCCGATCTTCATGGCAGTGCTCCCCCGGGGGGACTACCCCCCGGGATCCCCCCGCGCACGGGGGGGCTACCCGCCCCCCCGTACCCCCATGGCGGGTCCAGGTCAGCGGTGAAGACCCGCTGCAGCATGTGCCAGTCCTGCGGATGCTCCGCGATGGCCTGCTCGAACACGCAGGCCATCTGCTGGCTCATCTCGGCGATCTTCTCGGCCCTGGTGCCCAAGGCCGGCACCGGGATCTCCGCGTAGATGTGCGCTCCCCAGTCGTCGCCCTCGAACCAGGTCCCGACCGGCATCAGCGCCGCGCCCGTGTGCAAGGCGAGGGCGGCGGTGGCGGCGATCCGCGCCTGTTCCCCGAACATCTCGACCTCGACGCCGGTCTCCTTCAGGTCACGGTCGCTGACCAGGCAGACCAGGCCGCCCGCGCGCAGCCGCTGAGCCAGGGTCCCGAACGGGCTGTGGCCGCCGGTGAGCGGCAGGACCTCCATGCCCAGGCTCTGGCGGAAGCTGGCGAACGCCTCGTAGACCGATTCCGGCCGCAGCCGTTCCGCCACGGTGGTGAACGTGCCGGCCCCGCGGGCGACGACCCAGGCCCCGGCCTGCTCGAAGTTGCCCATGTGGGGCAGCGCGATGACCACTCCGCGACCGGCCTTCAGGCAGGCGAACATGGCCGCCTCGCCCTCCGGATCGATGTGCATCCCGGATACGATCCGCTCGATGGGGATGGTGGGCAGCCGGAACACCTCGAGCCAGTACCTGGCGTAGGAATGCAGCGCCGCGCGGGACAGGGCGCGCAGTTCCTTACCGTCCACCTCGGGGTCATCCACCACGGGCCCATCCACCACGGGGCGGCCCTGGGAGTAGCTCAGCACCCGGCGCAGGTTGGCCTCGAGCACCTGGACCTTCGGTCCCTGCCGCCGCCAGGCGATGTCGGCCACCTCGCGGAACGCCCACCGCGCCCACGATTCGGGCAGGCGGCAGATCAGCTTCCAGCCGAGCTGGTAGGCGTACCCGGTCAGCCGCTCGCTGAGACGGCGGCCGAGGCCTGCGGACCCGGCCCTCCCCGATGAACCCGTCACGCCAACCTTCCTAACCCGCCCGGCTCCACGGGAACCTTCGCGGACTGGTAGACCGCGCGCACGCGCTGGCCGAGAGTGAAGGCGCTGCCCGCCGCGAGCGCCCACAGCCCCACGTTCAGAATGTACGGCACGCCGAGCCCGGATACGCCGACGGCGACGAGCGAGATGACCATGCGCTCGGGCCGTTCGATCAGGCCCACGTCGCAGCGCAGCCCGAGGCCCTCGGCCCGTGCCTTGGTGTAGGACACCAGCTGGCCTACGACCAGGCAGAACAACGACACCCCGGCCAGCAGGGGGTTGTGCCCGCCGAGCATGAACCACACCACCAGGCCGCAAAAGATGGCGGCGTCGGCGATCCGGTCCATGGTCGAGTCGAGGAACGCGCCCCACTGGCCTGTGGTCCCCTTCATCCGGGCCAGCACGCCGTCCAGCATGTCGAGCAGCACGAAGATCGTGCAGGTGAAGGCGCCGGGGAACAGCTCGCCGATGGGGAACAGCCCGAGCGCCCCGCCGGCCACCCCGACCGTTCCGGCGATGGTGATGGCGTTCGGCGTGACCGGGGTCCGCGCCAGGAGGGCGCCGACCGGGGTGAACAGTCGCGTCATGGCGGGCCGCAGCACGTTCAGCATGGCCGTCCGATACTACTTGGCCAACCGGGGACTGCCCTAATGGGCTGAGCTTGACTTTCTGCGGCCATTGGAGAGCGTTACTGTCCGCGCTGGCTGAGCTTCACTTTCTGGCAACCGGGCAGATTCTTGGCGTGGGGGTTGTGGTCACGGTGCTCGCGGGTTAAGGCTGGTCGTGCGCACCAGCAAATCGCAAGGAGGCGAAGGCAATTGGCAACTTCACCAAGTGGACCGGGAGGAGCCGCGGGCAGGGCACCGGCGGCCGACCAGGTGCGGAACGTGGTGCTGGTCGGCCATTCTGGTTCCGGCAAGACGAGCCTGGTCGAGGCGCTGCTCGCCGCGACGGGGACCATCCAGCGGCAGGGCAGCATCGAAGAGGGCACCACGGTCAGCGACTTCGATGAGGTCGAGATCAGGCAGCAGCGTTCGGTCAACCTGACGCTCGCGCCGATCGTGCATAACGGCATCAAGGTCAACCTGCTCGACACGCCCGGCTACGCCGACTTCACGGGGGACCTCCGGGCCGGGCTGCGGGCGGCGGACTCGGCGCTGTTCGCCATCTCCGCCACCGACGGGATCGACGGCCTGACCAGGATGCTGTGGGAGGAGTGCGCCGCGGTGGGCATGCCGCGCGCGGTGGTCATCACCAAGATCGACCACCAGCGCGCCGAGTTCGAAGCCACCCTGGCCGCCTGCCGCGACGCCTTCGGAGATGCGATCGCCCCCCTGTACCTGCCGGTCGGCGCCCCGGTGGACGGCCTGATCGGGCTGCTGTCGCAGAAGCTGTTCAGCTACGCGGGCGGGAACCGGGCCGAGGGCACGCCGTCGGGCGCGGACGCGGACCGGATGGAGGAACTGCGCGGCGAGCTGATCGAAGGCGTCATCCAGGAAAGCGAAGACGAGGGCCTGATGGACAGGTACCTGTCCGGGGAGGACATCGACCCCAAGGTGCTCATCGAGGACCTGGAGAAGGCCGTGGCACGCGGCAGCTTCTACCCGGTGCTGGTTACCTCGGCCCCGCAGCGGATCGGCATGCTCGAGCTGCTCGAAATTATGACCGAGGCCTTCCCCTCGCCCGCCGAGCACCCGCTGCCCGCGGTCACCACCCCGGACGGCAAGCCCGTCACCGGCCTGTCCTCCGACCCCAAGGGCCCGCTGCTGGCCGAGGTGATCAAGACCACCTCCGACCCCTACGTCGGCCGGATCAGCCTGGTCCGGGTGTTCTCCGGCACGCTGCGTCCCGACGCCTCCGTGCACGTGTCCGGGCACGGCCGGGCGGCCCGCGGGCATGAGGACCACGACAATGACGAACGGATCGGCGCGCTGACCTCGCCGCTGGGCAAGCAGCAGCGGCCGGTTACCCAGTGCACGGCCGGTGACATCTGCGCCGTGGCCAAGCTCGGCACGGCCGAGACCGGCGACACGCTGTCGGAGAAGGACCACCCGCTGCTGATGGAGCCGTGGTCGATACCGGAGCCGCTGCTGCCGGTGGCGATCGTGGCCAAGTCCAAGGCGGACGAGGACAAGCTGTCCCAGGGCCTGAGCCGGCTGGTGGCCGAGGACCCGACGCTGCGCCTGGAGAACAACCCGGAGACCCACCAGCTGGTGCTGTGGTGCATGGGCGAGGCCCACACCGACCTGCTGCTCGACCGGCTCGGGAACCGGCAAGGCGTGGCGGTGGAGACCACCGAACTGCGCGTCCCGCTGCGCGAGACCATCGCGGGCAAGGGCCAGGGCCTGGGCCGCAACGTGAAGCAGAGCGGCGGCCACGGCGAGTACGGCATCTGCCACATCGAGATCGAGCCGCTGGCGGACTCGGCCGGCTTCGAGTTCGTCGACAAGATCGTCGGCGGCGTGGTGCCGCGGCAGTTCATCCCGTCGGTGGAGAAGGGCGTCCGCTGGCAGATGGAGCAGGGCGTGCTGGCCGGCTACCCGATGACCGGCGTGCGGGTGACGCTGTACGACGGCAAGGCGCACTCGGTGGACTCCTCCGACATGGCGTTCCAGAAGGCCGGGCGGCTGGCGCTGAAGGACGCCGTGGACAAGGCCCAGCCGATGCTGCTCGAGCCCGTGGACGAGGTGTCCGTGCTGGTGCCCGACGGCTACGTCGGGGCGGTGATGTCCGACCTGTCCTCGCGGCGCGGCCGGGTACTCGGCACCGAGCCGGTCGGCGTGGGCCGCACCCTGGTCAAGGCGGAGATCCCGGAACTGGAGATCACCAGGTACTCCATCGACCTGCGGTCGATGTCGCACGGCACGGGCTCATTCACCCGGCAGTACGCCAGGCACGAGCCGCTGCCGTCGCACCTGGCGGCCAAGGTCGCCGCGGACTCCAAGCCCGACTAGCCGGAGCCGGCAGTGGCGGGATCAATCAGCCGGCCAGTTGCCGGCCAGCAGTTTCCGCGTGTCGGCCAGGAGCTGAGGCAAGACGCGGGTGCGGCCCACGACCGGCATGAAGTTGGTGTCGCCGCCCCACCTGGGCACCACATGCTGGTGCAGGTGGGCGGCGATGCCGGCGCCGGCCACCGAGCCGAGGTTCATGCCGATGTTGAAGCCGTGCGGACCTGAGGCCTGGCGCAGAGCACGGATGGCGCGCTTGGTGAACTCGCCGAATTCGGCGGTCTCGGGCCCGGTCAGGTCGGTGTAGTCCGCTACGTGCCGGTACGGGACGACCAGCAGGTGACCGGCGTTGTACGGGTACAGGTTGAGCACGGCGTAGACCAGCGCGCCGCGGGCCACGATCAGGCCGTCCTCGTCGTTCAGCTTCGGCGCGCGGTCGAACGGGCAGCCGTCATCCTCTCCCGGACCCGACGGCCGGTTCTCCCCCTTGATGTAGGCCATCCGGTGCGGCGTCCACAGCCGCCCGAACGAGTCGGGCACGCCCGCGAAGGCCTCATCCGGCTCCGGCTCGGTGTCGGGCACCGGGCTACACCTGGATGCGGTCGCGCACGGCGGTGACGATCTCGGCGACCGCTTCGGCGACCGGGACGCCGTTCTTCTGCGACCCGTCGCGGTAGCGGAACGACACCGCACCCCTGGCCAGGTCGTCGTCGCCGGCGATCAGCATGTACGGCACCTTCTGCCGCTGCGCGGTCCTGATCTTCTTCTGCATCCGGTCGTCGCTGGCATCGACCTCGACCCGGATGCCCTGCTCGCGCAGGAGGTCCGCCACCTTGGCCAGGTACGGCACGTGCGCGTCGGCGACCGGGATGCCGACCACCTGGACCGGCGCCAGCCAGGGCGGGAACGCGCCCGCGTAGTGCTCGACCAGGATGCCGAAGAACCGCTCGATCGAGCCGAACAGGGCCCGGTGGATCATGTACGGGCGCTGCCGCGAGCCGTCGGCGGCCTGGTACTCGATGCCGAACCGGTGCGGCTCCTGCAGGTCCACCTGCAGGGTGGACAGCTGCCAGCGGCGGCCGATGGCGTCCTTGACGTGCACGTCGATCTTGGGCGCGTAGAAGGCACCGTCACCCTCGGCGACCACGTACGGCAGTCCCGAGGAATCCAGCGCGTGCTTCAGCGCCGCCTCGGCCAGCGCCCACTCCTCCAGCGCGCCGACGTACTTCTCCGGCCGGGTGGACAGCTCCGCCTCGAACTCGGTGAGCCCGAAGTCGCGCAGCAGGCCGACCACGAAGGCCAGCAGCGAGGCCAGCTCGTCCGGCAGCTGATCCGGGGCGCAGAAGATGTGGGAGTCGTCCTGGGTGAAGCCGCGGGCCCGGGTCAGGCCGTGCACCACGCCCGACTTCTCGTAGCGGTAGACGGTGCCGAACTCGAACAGCCGCAGCGGCAGCTCGCGGTAGGACCGCCCGCGCGAGGCGTAGATCAGGATGTGCATCGGGCAGTTCATCGGCTTGTTGTAGTACGTGACCCCGTCCAGCTCCATGGGCGGGAACATGCCGCTGGAGTACCATTCCAGGTGCCCGGAGGTGATGAACAGGTCTTCCTTGGTCACGTGCGGGGTGTTGACGAACTCGTACCCGGCCTCATCGTGGCGGCGCCGCGAGTAGTCCTCCATGACCCGGCGGATGATGCCGCCCTTGGGGTGGAAGACGGGCAGGCCGCTGCCGATCTCGACCGGGAAGGAGAACAGGTCGAGCTCCGCGCCGAGCTTGCGGTGGTCGCGCTTGTCCGCTTCGGAGAGCATCTTGACGTAGGCGTCCTGCTGGTCCCGCGACTCCCAGGCGGTGCCGTAGATGCGCTGCAGCTGCGGGTTCTTCTCGCTCCCCCGCCAGTAGGCCCCGCCGCTGCGCATCAGCTTGAAGGCCGGGATGGCCCTGGTGTCCGGCAGGTGCGGGCCGCGGCACAGGTCCTTCCAGCACAGCTCGCCGGTGCCCGCGTCCAGGTTGTCGTAGATGGTCAGCACGTTCCCGCCGACCTCCACCGACTCCTCGGACTCGAAACTGGCCGAGCCCGAGGCGTGGCCCACCAGGCCGATCAGCTCCAGCTTGTACGGTTCGGCGGCGAGCTCGGCCGCGGCCTGCTCGTCGGTCACCACCCGCCGGGAGAACCGCTGGCCCTGCTTGACGATCTGGCGCATCTTGCCCTCGATGGCCTTGAGGTCCTCGGGGGTGAACGGCCGGTCGACGTCGAAGTCGTAGTAGAAGCCGTTCTCCACCGGCGGCCCGATGCCCAGCTTGGCCTGGGGGAACAGGTCCTGCACGGCCTGGGCCATGACGTGCGCGGTGGAGTGCCGCAGGATGTAGCGGCCGTCGTCGCTGCCGATGGCGACCGGCTCGACCACGTCGCCGTCGGCCAGGGCGCAGGCCAGGTCGCGCAGCTCGCCGTTGACCCGGGCGGCGACCACCGCTGCGTCGGTGCGGTCCGCGCCTTCGAGCGCCGCGCCCGCCGTCGTGCCAGCCTCGACCACGTGCTCGCTTCCGGCGAGGGTGATGCGAAGCTGCTGGCTGGGCACGGCGGACTCCTTTATGTCGAACAGAACTGGCTACCCGATGCTACCGGTGTCCGGGCGCCCTGGGGTCTGGCGAGCCCTTCGGTGTCTTGGGCACTAGGCCGGCCCGGCGCAGCGCGTCGGCCACCGCGCCCTCGGGAGCGCCACCGGATGCGCCGCCTCCCGGACCGCGTCCGGTGGTGCGGCCGGGAGCACCACGGCCCGTTCGGCCCGATGGGCCTGAAGGCCGGGCCGGGCGGTCCTGCGCCCGCTCGCGGCCGCCCGCCGGGCTCGGTGTCTCGTCCTCCAGGCGGAGGGTCAGCGAGATCCGGCGCCGGGGCACGTCGACGGACAGCACCTTGACCCGCACCACGTCGCCGGACTTGACCACCGTGCGCGGATCGGAGACGAAGTTCTTCGACATGGCCGACACGTGCACCAGGCCGTCCTGATGCACGCCGACGTCGACGAACGCGCCGAACGCGGCGACGTTGGTGACCACGCCCTCGAGCACCAGGCCGGGCTGCAGGTCCGCCAGGGTCTCGATCCCCTCGGCGAAGGTGGCGGTGGCGAAGGCCGGACGCGGGTCGCGGCCCGGCTTGTCCAGCTCGCGCAGGATGTCGGTGACGGTCGGCAGGCCGAACCGGTCGTCGGTGAACTGCTCGGGCTTGAGCGCGCGGAGCGTGGCGGTGCTGCCGATCAGCTGGGCTGCGGCGGTGCCGGTGGCGGCCAGCATCCGGCGGACCACCGGGTAGGCCTCGGGGTGCACGCCGGAGGCGTCGAGCGGGTCGTCGCCGCCGCGGATGCGCAGGAACCCGGCACACTGCTCGAAGGCCTTCGGACCGAGCCGGGGCACCTGCATCAGCTGCTGGCGGGTTTTAAACGGGCCTTCGGCGTCGCGACGGGCCACGATGGCGGCGGCCAGGCCCGAGGTGACGCCCGAGACGCGGGCCAGCAGCGGCTGCGAGGCGGTGTTCAGGTCGACGCCGACCGCGTTCACGCAGTCCTCGACCACGGCGTCCAGTGAGCGGGACAGCTTGCCCTCGGTGACGTCGTGCTGGTACTGGCCGACGCCGATCGACTTCGGGTCGATCTTGACCAGCTCGGCCAGCGGGTCCTGCAGCCGACGGGCGATCGAGACCGCGCCGCGCAGCGAGACGTCGAGCTCGGGGAGTTCGGCGGAGGCGTAGGCGGAGGCGGAGTAGACGCTGGCGCCCGCCTCGGAGACGACCACCTTGGTCAGCTTGAGGTCCGGGTGCCGCTTGATCAGGTCGGCGGCCAGCCGGTCGGTCTCCCGGGAGGCGGTGCCGTTGCCGATGGCGACGAGCTCGGCATGGTGGGTTTTCGCGAGCCTGGCCAGCACGGACAGGGACTCGTCCCAGCGCCGGTGCGGCTCGTGCGGGTAGATCGTCGCGGTTCCGGTCACCTTGCCGGTGGCGTCGGTGACCGCCACCTTGACGCCGGTCCGGAAGCCGGGGTCCAGGCCGATGGTGGCCCGCTCCCCCGCCGGGGCGGCCAGCAGCAGGTCACGCACGTTGGCGGCGAACACCCGGACCGCCTCGTCCTCGGCCGCCTGCCACAGCCGGATCCGCATGTCGACGCTCAGGTGGGTCAGGATGCGGGTCCGCCAGGCCCAGCGCACGGTGGCGCCCAGCCACGGATCGGCCGGACGGCCCTGGTCGGCCAGGCCGAAGCGCTCGGCGATGCGGGCCTCGTTCTCCGCGTCGTCGGCGCCCGGCTCGAAGGTGAGGTCGAGGATCTCTTCCTTCTCGCCGCGGAACAGGGCCAGGATCCGGTGCGCGGGCAGCCGCGCGAACGGCTCGCTGAAGTCGAAGTAGTCGGCGAACTTGGCGCCCTTTTCCTCCTGGCCTTCGCGCACTTTGGAGGCCAGCGTGCCGCGGGCGGCCAGGGCCTCGCGCAGTTCCCCGATCAGGTCGGCGTCCTCGGCGAACCGCTCGACCAGGATGGCCCGGGCGCCGTCCAGAGCGGCGGCGGTGTCCGGGACGCCGCGCTCGGCGTCGGCGAAGTGTGCCGCCTCGGTCTGCGGGTCGTGGCCGGGGTCCGCAAGCAGCAGGTCGGCCAGCGGCTCCAGGCCCGCCTCCCGGGCGATCTGCGCCTTGGTGCGCCGCTTCGGCTTGTAGGGCAGGTACAGGTCCTCCAGCCGGGCCTTGGAGTCGGCCGCGCGGATCTGGGCCTCGAGCTCGCCGGTGAGCTTGCCCTGGGCGCCGATCTCCTTGAGGATCGCGTCCCGGCGCTCGTCGAGCTCGCGCAGGTACCGGAGCCGCTCCTCGAGCGTGCGCAGCTGCGCGTCGTCCAGCGCGCCGGTGGCTTCCTTGCGGTACCTGGCGATGAACGGCACGGTCGCGCCGCCGTCGAGCAGGTCCACGGCGGCCCTGACCTGGCGTATAGCTACGCCGAGTTCGGTAGCGATCCGCTGGTCCACGGACGGCCCGGGGCCGGGAGATTGAATCTGCGTCACCCGAGCATTCTGCCAGCGGCCCGAGGTCGGCAGGTGCGGGAAGCGGGGGTGAGCGTCACGGTCTCGGGCTAGGGTCGGCGGGCTCCAGGCGGGCTCCAGGCGGCCGCTGAAATCACCCGTGCCGGGCGAGGCGCCGGGGGCTGCCAGGTGGTGATGATGTCGGCATAGACAAATCCCACCTATGGAGCCCCTATGCCGCTTGCAAGTTCCTACTCCTACCCGTTGCTCGGGGCGTTCTGGACGGTCTTCGAGATCTTCCTCTGGATCCTGTGGATCTGGGTCCTGATCTACGTCTTCATGGATATCTTCCGCAGCCGCGACCTGTCGGGCTCGGCGAAGGCGCTGTGGTTCGTGTTCGTGCTGTTCATCCCGCTGATCGGCGTCCTGGTCTACCTGATCGCTCGGGGCGGCGAGATGCACGAGCGGGCCGCGCAGCAAGCACAGCAGCAGGATCAGGAGGTCCGCCGCTACATCCAGCAGGCCGCGAGTGAGCCGAACGCGGCCGAGCAGCTGGCCAGGCTGGCCGACCTGCGCGACCGGGGCGTTATCACGGCCGACGAGTTCGAGGGCGAGAAGGCCAAAGTCCTGGCCGCCTGAGTGGAGGCGGGGCCGGCATGACCGAGAACCTCGCCGCGAGGGAGAGCTCCACTGCGGAGCGGCATCTTCCGCGCGGCTGGCGGTCAGTCGTATTCGCCCCGGTTGGCAGCGGCCAGCGCCGCCGGCGCGGAAGCGACGGCGCGCGCCTGGCCGCCGCATTCCTCGCCCTGGCGTGCTGCCTGCTCATCATCCGGTACGACTCCCGGATCGACCAGGCCATCACCCAGGTGATCCATCCCCCGCCACGGAGCATCACCTGGCTGGTGACCGTGGTGTACCGGGCGGGCTCGGTCGGCGTCGTGGCCGTCCTGGTGACGCTGGCCCTGGTCGCGCGCCGGTGGGAGATCGCGCGCGACATCGGGCTGAGCGCGGCCGGGACGGCGGCGGCGTGCGGGATCCTGATCGTCCTGCTCGGCAGCCGCGGCGGCCGGCCGGGCGGGATCGTGATCGACGACTTCTACACGCGCTTCCCGGTCGTGCAGATCGCCGTGTTCATGGCGGTGGCCACGGCCTCGCTGCCGTATCTGGCCCGGGGCGTGCAGCGCCTCATCGAGATCTTCATCACGCTCGTGGCCCTGGCCTCGGCGGTGGGAGGTAGCGGGCTGCCGCTCAACGTCCTGGGAAGCCTGGCCGTCGGCTGGGGGGTGACGGCGGTGGTCCGGCTCGTCTTCGGCTCACCGCTCGGCCTGCCTTCCGCCAATGACGTGCGGCTGCTGCTCGAGGAGTTCGGCATCCGGGCGGTCAACGTGCGCCCGGTGGCACGGCAGGTCTGGGGCGTGGCCAAGTTCGAGGCCACCGAGGCAGGCGAGGCTGTCCCGCCCGGTCGCCTGGGCGTCGCGGTCTACGGGCGGGACGCGGCCGATGCCAGGCTGCTCACCAAGGCGGGCCGGTTCCTGCTCTACCGCGACTCCGGCCCGAGCCTCACCCTCACCCGGCTCCAGCAGGTCGAGCACGAGGCCTACCTCACCCTGCGGGCGGGCCGGGCGGGTGTCACCGTGCCCGAGATCGCCGAAGCGGGAACGGCCGGGCCGACCCGCGACGCGCTGCTGGTCAGCCGGCTGCCGCCCGGGACGGCACTGTCAGACATGGACGCCGCGGACATCAGCGACGTCATGCTCGACGACCTGTACCGCCAGTTGCTGATCCTGCGGCGGGCCCGCGTCGCGCACGGCGCGATCAGCGGTGACGCGGTTCTGGCCGATCCGGCGGCCCAGGCCATGGTGCTGGCGGACTTCCGCAACGCCTCGGCGGGCGCCTCGCCGGATCAGCTCGACCGCGACCTGGCCGGCGCCCTGGCGGCCACAGCTGTCGCGGTCGGCACCGAGCGGGCAGCCGATGCCGCGGCCCGGTGCCTGGAGCCGGAACTGCTGGGCGGGGCCCTCAGGTACCTGCAGAAGCCGGCCCTAGACCCCCTGCTCGGCCGGAGCCTGCGGGGCAGGCGCGGGCTGCTCCAGGAGGTCCGGCAGCGCGCCGCCCAGGCCGGCTCGATCGAACTGCCGAAGCTGGTGGAGCCCCGCCGGGTGAGCTGGCCGACGCTGATCATGATCATCGGCACGCTGATCGGCGGCTGGGCCCTGATCGGCGTGCTCATCGACGTCTCCCAGTCTTTCGACACCGTGATCGGGGCCGAGTGGCTGTGGGTCATCTTGGCGCTGGCCCTGGCCCAGCTGGCCTACGTGGCCAGCGGCCTGGAAGGCATCGGCAGCGTAGCCGGGCCGCTCCCGTTCGGCCGGGCGGTGGCGGTCGAGTTCGCCAACGCGTTCAGCGCCCTGGCCGGCGGCACGGCGGCCGTGTTCGCCACCCGGGTGCGCTTCTTCCAGCGGCAGGGCTACGACGCCACGGTGGCGCTGAGCTCGGGGGCCATCATGGCCACGTCCAGCTGGATCGCCATCGCCGTGTTGTTCCTGGCCTCGCTGCCGTTCGCCTGGGGGAACATTCACCTCGAGGTCACCCCCGAGTCCGGCGG
This sequence comes from uncultured Actinomycetes bacterium, assembly GCA_963767565.1. GTDB lineage: Bacteria > Actinomycetota > Actinomycetes > Streptosporangiales > Streptosporangiaceae > Palsa-504. Next base: position 1,462,272 of record CAVYEG010000006.1, read on the forward strand.
GGATTCGAAGCTGGTCTGGATCATCCTGGCCGTCGTGGTGGCAGTCGCCGTGGCGGCCGGCCTGCTCCTGGCCGTGCCCAGGCTGCGCAGGCTGGCCGCCGACAAGCTGCGCCCCAAGGCGCGTGACATCTGGGGCAACCTCAGGCAGGTCGCCAGCTCTCCGCACAAGCTGGTGCTGCTGGTGGGCGGCTCGTTCGCCCAGGAACTGCTGGTGGTCATGGCCCTGTCGGTGTCGCTGCGGGCGTTCGGCGACCATCTCAACCTGCCCACTTTGTACGTGGTCGTCTTCCTGGCCGGGATCATCGGGGGCATCTCGCCGTCACCGGGCGGCATGGGGGTGGTGGAGGCCGGCATGATCCTCGGCCTCACCGCGGCCGGGGTCTCGGAAGCCGACGCGACCGCCGCGGTCTTCATCCAGCGCCTGTTCACGTCGTACCTGCCACCCATCTGGGGCTGGATCACCCTCCTCTGGATGCGAAGGAGAGAGTACCTATGAAAGCGGGAGGCGCCATGGCGCAGGACTCGGGCCCGGGCGGCGGCGTGCCGATCGAAGCGGCAGGGCCGTTCGCGTCCTCGTGGCGGCGCCGGCACCTGTCCGTGGACGAGCGAGCCGCCCGGGGCCGGGCCGCGCGCCGGGAGGCGCCCCGGTCGAGTCACGGACGGTGGCAGCCTTCCCCCGATCGCCCCGATCCGGTCTCGCTGCTGGAAGAGCAGGCGGCGACCCGGGTACCCCAATTCGTCCCGGTCCGCTACGGGAGGATGCTGGCCTCGCCGTTCACGTTCTACCGGGGCGGGGCCCTGATCATGGCGGCCGACCTAGCGGCCACCCCGGTGACCGGGGTCACCGTGCAGTTGTGCGGTGACGCCCACCTGTCGAATTTCGGCCTGTTCGGCTCGCCCGAGCGGCGGATGCTGTTCGACATCAACGATTTCGACGAGACCCTCCCGGGACCGTGGGAGTGGGACGTGAAGCGCCTGGCGGCGAGCTTCGAGATCATGGGACGTGACCGCGGCTTCTCCCCGGATGACCGCCGCGCCGTGGTCATGGCCGGGGTCCGGGAGTACCGGAGCCGGATGCGCCGGGCCGCCGGGATGAGGGGCCTGGACGTGTGGTACGAGCATTTCGAGGCCGGGATGCTGCTCAAGATGGTTCGCAAGGAGGTCCGGGTCAGGCGGGTCGGCCGGGGGGAGGCCGAGGAGATCGAGAAGATGGTGGCCAAGGCCAGGACCCGCGACAGCACCCGGGTGTTCGCCAAGCGAGCAGACGAGGTCGAGGGCGAGTTGCGCATCGTCGCCGACCCGCCGGTCATCATCCCGATCGAGGACCTGATCCAGCCGGGTTCTGAATGGGAGAACCCGGTCCCGCTCATCAAGAAGCTGCTCAGCTCGTACCGGCGCACGCTCGGGCGTCAGCATCACCCCCTGGAGGAGTACCGCTACGTCCACTCGGCGTACAAGATGGTCGGAGTGGGCAGCGTCGGCACCCGCTGCTACATCATGCTGATGCTCGGCCGCGACCATAACGACCCGCTGTTCCTCCAGGTCAAGGAGGCGCAGCCGTCGGTGCTCGAGCGTTTCCTCCCGGCGAGCACCTATCCGCACCACGGCGAGCGCGTGGTCGCAGGTCAGCGGCTGATGCAGGCGGCGACGGACATCTTCCTGGGCTGGCAGCGCATCAGGGGCATGGACGGCGTAACCCGTGATTACTACGTGCGCCAGTTCCAGGACTGGAAGGGCAGCGCGGATGTGGACACGCTCCTGGTACCGGGAGCCACGCTGTACTCGCGTATCTGCGCAGCGACCCTGGCGCGGGCGCACGCCCGGTGGGGGGACCGGATCGCCATCGCCTCCTACCTGGGCCCCGGGGACGCGTTCGACCGCGCCATCGCGGCCTTCTCCGTGGCCTACGCCGACCAGAACGAGCGGGACTACGCCGCGTTCGCCGCGGCCGTCGACTCGGGGCGGCTGACCGCCCAGACCGGGGTGTAGGCGCTTTCCCTGAGGCGGAGGCCTGGTTCGTGACCATCAACGACAAGCCGGCGGCGCCGGGCAAGCCAAACCTCGCCGTCAGGATCGATCAGGAGAAGTCGCACCCGCTGGCCTGGAAAACGGTGGCCAAGCGCGCCGCGGTAGTCGCCGTCGCGGGCCTCGCCATCTACCTCGTATTCCCAGCGATCACCGAGGTGTTCGCGTCCTGGCCGCGTTTGTCCACCCTGAACCCATGGTGGCTCACCGCGGCGATCGCAGCCGAGATGGTCCACTTCACCTGCACGTTCGCGCTACAGCGCCTGGCGTTGCGGACCAAGCCGTGGTTCCCGGTGATCACGTCCACGCTGGCTGGCAACGCGATCAGTCTCATCATGCCGGGAGGCGCGGCGGTCGGCGCCGCGACGCAGTTCCGGATGCTGGCGACCAGCGGCATGGACACCAGCTCGACGGTGGGCGGGCTGGCGGCGTTCTCCCTGCTCGGCGTCGGCGGCCTGCTCGCCCTCCCGCTCTTCGCCCTGCCCGTGATCCTGATCGGCGCCCCCGTCAACCGCGGCCTCGAGAACGCGGCCTTCCTCGGCGCGGCGGGATTCGTGGCCTTCGCCGCCTTCGGCGCGGTGGTCCTGGTCTACGACGCGCCGCTGCGCTGGGCCGGCCGGGCGGCGCAACGGCTCAGGAACTGGGTCTTGCGGAAACGCCCCCCGCTGGAAGGACTGGACGAGACCCTCCTCGCCCAGCGCGACAACATCCGGGCGGTACTCGGCAAGCAGTGGTGGCAGGCCCTGCTGCTCTCCGCCGGGCGCCTGGCGTTCGACTACCTGTGCCTGCTGTTCGCGCTGCGGGCCACCGGGAGCCACCCCCGGCCCTCGGTGATCATAGTGGCCTACGCGGTGGCCGGCGTCGTAGGGATGATCCCGGCCACCCCCGGCGGTCTCGGGCTGGTGGAGGCGAGCCTGACCGGGCTCCTGGTACTGGCTGAGGTGAACTCCAGTCAGGCGGTGCTGGCTACGCTCACCTACCGGATTGCCTCGTACTGGGTGCCGTTGCTCGCCGGGCCGGTCGCATACGGCCTGTTCAAGCTCCGGTACAGAAAACGCGAGGTTGCGCCAGCGGCACCGGGCAGCTAGGCCCGGGCGTAGCGCTGGACGGTCACGCCATCCCGGCCGAGATTGGTGATGCCGACCAGGCTCAGCCGGGTCATGGCCGCGCCGTCGAACAGGCGCTGGCCCGTGCCCAGGATCAGCGGGAAGACCATCAGCCGGTACTCGTCGACCAGGCCCAGGTCGGTCAGCCCGCGGACCAGCTGGCCGCTGCCCGCGACCAGGATGTCGCCTGTGTACTGGTCTTTGAGCCTGGCCACCTCGTCCAGGCCGATGACCGTCGAGTTGTGCCAGGCGGGATCGGCCAGCGTGGCGGAGACCACGTACTTCGGCATGCCGTTCATCTTCTCGGCGAACCCGAACGGGTCGGTCATGGCCGGCCAGGCCTTGGCGAAGCCCTCGTAGGTGACCCGGCCGAGCAGCTGGGCGTCGGCCGCCATCAGCTCGTCCAGCTTGAACTGGCGGCCCTGGTCGCCCTGGTCGAAGGCGAACGACCAGCCGCCGTGCTCGTAGCCTTCGGCGCCGCCCGGGTCCTCGAAGACCCCGTCCAGCGAGATGAACTCGGTAACCACGATCGTGCCCATGTCGGTGCTCCCGTCGGTCGGTCTGGCTTGCCCAACGTAGACCGCAGGCCCCGGCGAAACTCATCGGCGGGTGTTCTCGCCGGCTTTCCGGCGGGCCCGGTAGGCGGCCACCGTGGTGCGGCTGGCACACGCGTGCTCGCAGTACCGGCGGGACTGGTTGCGCGAGGTGTCGACCAGCCAGCGGCCGCAGCCCGCCGCCGCGCAGCGCCGCAGCCCGGACCGGCCGTGGCGGCACACGTACAGCACCAGGCCGGAGACCGCCATGGCCGACATCCACTGCGCCAGCGGCGCGCCGTCGCGCGCGTAGTGCAGGTGCGGGGTCCCGTCGTGCCTGGTCAGGTGCGGCTTGCAGTCCTGGGCCTCAAGCAGGGCGGCCAGCTGATCGCAGAAGGCAGGTTCGGACGGGTGGGCCAGCGTGGCGGCGAGCCGGCCGCCGAGGCGGGTCAGCGTCCGCTGCAGGCCCGCGTCCTGGCTGGGCTGGTAGCCGTGGTCGGTGAACATGATCCGCTGCCGGCCGAGCAGCTGCCCGAAGCCGAGCGTGCCGTCCCCCAGCGACGCCAGGTCCAGGGCCAGGCGCAGCGGATTCAGGTCGTAGTCGGCGTAACTCACTTGACCACCTACACGTCAGGCTGCTTGGGTAGGTGGTGTTCTTAGTTACGCCACCTACGGAATGGATCCCATCATGGCAGAGATCCCGGCTTCGCGGCTCGCCGACGCCGCCCGCGCGCTGATGCTGGCCGGCCGCTGGGCCCAGGCGGCCGGACTGCTCGAGGCCGCCGTCCCGGCGGGCGACGCCGAGCGGGCGGTACTGGCCGTCGCCGACGCTGAGGTAGCGGTCGACGAGGATTTCTGGGTCCGAACGAAGCGTGGCGCGAGCGCCGCGGAACGAGCCCGGCTGGCCGTGGCCGGCGATCCGGTGCTCAGCTTCGAGGCGGAATTCCTCACGCTGAAGCACGACTACGCCGCCGAGCTGCTGGGCCCGGACGGCCCGCGGTTCGGGCCGGAGGGCCGGGACGGGCGGATCATCGACGACCTGGCCGCGCGGGCCGCCCGGCTGCACGACGCCGCGCCCGACCGGCGGCACGCCGCCGCGGCCACGTTCTACGCCGGGCTGATCGAGGACAACCTGCGCGGCGACAGCGCGGCGGCCCGGTCGCTGTTCGCCCGGGCGCTGACCGAGGCCGAACAGGCCGGGGACGACCTGGTCATCTCCGAGGCGCTACGGCACCTGGGCTATCACGCCGGCCAGGCGGGCCAGGCGGATCAGGCCCGCCAGATGTGGGAGCGGTCGGCCGAACTGCGCCAGCGGGCCGGCGCGGTGCCGTACGTGCTGTCCCAGCAGCTGCTGCTGGCCGGCCTGGCCCGCGATAGCGGCGACCGGGACGCGGCGCGGGCGCTGGCCGGGCAGGTGCGCGGCTGGGCGCGGGCCCTGGGCATCGGCCTGCTGGAGTCCGGGGCAGCCGGGATCGAAGCAGCGTGCGCCCAGGCCAGCGCTTAGGCCTGGCCGGCCGGTGCTTGGCCCGCCGGCGCTTAGGCCAGCCCGGCCAGGTCCAGGAGGTCGTCGAGGATGCGGCCGATGCCGGTCACGCCGATGGTCAGGTGCCCCTCGCCCGGGAGCAGGTGGGCGTGCGAGCCGGGCAGCTGCGCGGCTAGCCACTGGCCGTGCGCGTACGGGACCATCCGGTCCTGGTCGCCCTGCCAGATGGCCACCGGGGGCCGGGCGGGCACCTGCGGCGGACCGCCGCTGAACCAGAACCCCCAGTCCTGGACGAACGCCAGGTCATCGTCGCGCCAGCCCGCGATGCCGTGGCCCACCGCGGCGCGCAGGCCGGCGGCCAGGTGGCTGGCGTACTCGCCGATCAGGACCGCGGCGTCCGCGGCCGAGATGAGCCCGCCCAGCCCGGAGGCCACGGCCCCGCCGGTGAGGCTGCCCATCCCGGGCGCCTCGCGGTCGAGGAACTCGGTCAGCGCGGCCGGCCCGCGCACGGCGGCACCGAACTCGGCCACGTTCTCCGGGCCCATGCCCGCCTGCCAGTCCAGGCCTGCCACGCCGTAGGGCGCGACCCCGGCGATCGAGGCGGCGGCCAGGCACCGGCCCGGCAGCGCCGCGACGCAGGCCAGCGCGTGCGGGCCGCCGCCGGACCAGCCGGCGGTGACGAACCGGTCCAGCCCCAGCGCGTCGAGCACGGCGGCCGTGTCCGCGGCCACGTCCACCACCCGCCGCCCGGGCCGGGGCGTCGAGAGCTCGTAGCCGGGCCGGGCGATCAGGATGATCTGCAGGTCACGGTCCTGCGCCGCCTGCACGGTGGGCGGGTAGAGCCTGAGCCCGACAGGCGTGCCCTCGTGCAGCACCAGGGGCATCCCGCCGTCCGGGCCGGCCCGCAGGATCTCCATGTCCCGCCCGTCGGGCAGGGTGATGACGCGCCGCTGCGTGTCCATGGGCCTGGTGATCCTCAGCTGGCGACGGGGCGGACGCGATCGGGCGAGACCAGCACGGCGACGCGGCGTTCGGTGGCCATGACCTGGTCGTAGGCGGGCCAGTCGTCGTGCGTCCCGCCCGCCGCGGTGAAGATCTCCCGCAGCAGCAGCCGCAGCCGCTCGGCGTCCACGCCGGGCAGCGGGTCGTCGGGGCCGGCCAGCTCGACCGGGCCTTCGGCCGAGGCCCACTGCCAGCCGGACCGGACCAAGACCGTGGCCCGGGGCCGAGCCCGCAGGTACCTGAGCCGGGCGGCGTCACCCCGGCTGACCAGGCCGACCACCTGGGCACCGGTGACCGGATGCGGCAGCACGCCCGCATTGACCACCGACGACTGGATCGTCTCGTCCGGCCGTAGCGCCGACACCACGCACAGGCCGTGATCGCCGGCCACCAGCCGGGCAAACTCCTCAAGTCCGCTCACCGCTGCAGCCTAACCCTCCCCGGCAGCCTCCGTCCTGGTGCCCCGGTGGCGATAGCTGTCCCTGCGGCGTTCCCCGGCCGAGCCCTGTCTCCGGTGGCGTTCCCCCGATCAGGATGCAGTCACACGTGGGACGCGTGTCGTTCTGGTAGTCCCGCTCGCACCAGTGCACCCGGGCCTTAGCGGCCTGGCCTGGCCAGATGTTGTAGTACGTGCGGTACCACAGGGCGAAAGACGCCGCGGTGGTCAGGAGCAGCGCGATCAGGCAGCAGGTGAGGTCGGCGCGCGGCGGGCGCGGCGCTCGTCTGCGGCGCTCAGACCCGCGGGCGCAGGCGCCCCTGCGGGCCCGCCGGGTGGCGGCTCGCTCATCGCGGACGGCCTGCGGCAACCAGGCCGGGGGGCAGGGCCGGGGCCGCGTCGCGGCTCATGGCGGTGAGGACGACCGGAAGGCCGGGTGTGTGCATGAACGCCCCGGCCACGGCGGCGGGCGCCGGACCTGGTCGCCACCAGCCGAACGACGGCTGGTCGGGCCCGGACTGGGTCGGGGCCGGTGCCGCCTGCCGACGGAGAGCGTCGGTGACGGACAAGATGACGGTGTTCCGCGCCGGCTCGGCCCGCAGGAACGGCCCGGCCCCGGCTAGGAACTCCTCGACCGCTCCGGTGGTGAACCAGCCCATGCGGTCATGGTGGCACGGACCGGGGAGTTGATTATGCGATCCGGGTCGGGCAGCGTGGGCCCGGGAGGTGACCGAGACGATGGACGACCAGCCCGCCCGGACGCCCGGGGCGGTTGACGCGTTCGGTGCGGACCTGTACGCGCTGCTCACCGAGCACGCCCCGGACCTGGTGTTCTCTCCGGCCAGCGTGGCCAGCGCGCTGGAGATGGCGCTGGCCGGAGCGCGCGGCCGGACGGCGGCGGAACTCGAGGCGCTGCACCTGACCGGGCCGTCAGGCACCGGACAGCCGTCGCTGCTGGCCCTGCCGGCCGGCGGGGCGCCGGACACGTCCGTGACGCTGCGGGCGCCCAGCTTGTTGTGGATACAGTCCGGCCTGGCGCTGCGCCCGGAGTTCACCGCGCTGCTGGACGCGGCCGTGGTCAAGGCCGACTTCGCGCACGCGCCGGAGGCGGCGCGGGCCGAGATCAACCGGGTCATTGCCGAGCAGACCGGAGGCAAGATCACCGATTTGCTGACGCCCGGCCTGGTCAGCGTCATGACCCGGCTGCTGATCACCAGCGCCATCTACCTCAAGGCCGCCTGGGCCGAGCCGTTTGCCGAGAGCGACACCACCAGCGCGCCGTTCTACCCGGACGGCCCGGATCATCCCAGCCTGACCGTGCCGATGATGCGGGCCGCCTCGATCCGTTCCTACCTGCGGGGGGACGGATACCAGGCCGTCATGCTGCCCTACCGAGGCGGCCTGGCCATGGCCGTGGTGCTGCCCGACGGGCCGGTGGCGGCGCTGCGGGAGAAGCTGAGGGCCGGCGGGCTGGCCGTAATGCTGGCCGGAGCGACCCGGTCGCTGGTCCGGCTGTCGCTGCCGAGGTTCCGCCTGCAGGCCTCGGCCGATGTAGTCCCGGCCCTGCAGCGGCTGGGCGTGCGGGAAGCGTTCACCGATGGCGCGGACTTCAGCGGCATCACCGCGCAGGCCCGGCTGGTGATCGACGCGATCGTGCACAAGGCCTACGTCGAGGTGGACGAGCGCGGGACGGAGGCGGCCGCGGCCACCGGCCTGGCCTTCCGGCCTTCGGCCGCGTTCAGAGTCACTCGACAGATCACGATGGCCGTCGACCGGCCGTTCCTGTTCGCGATCATCCACACCGCGACCGGCCTGCCCCTGTTCCTGGGGCAGGTCAGCCACCCCGGGACGCAGTGAGGGACAGGCCGGACGGATTCGGCGAGCGCGACCTGCGGCTCGCCCTGGTCCAGGGCTGGCAGATCCGGGCCGTCACCGTCCGTTACGCCCCGGTGGGGGGCGGCAGCTACCACTGGGCGGTCCGCGACGACCGGGGGAACGCTGGTTCACCACGGTCGATGACCTGGACGACAAGGCCTGGCTCGGGGACGGCAGGACGATGTCGCTGGCGGGCCTGCGGCGGGCCATGAATACGGCCCTGGCCCTGCGCCGCGACGCGGGCCTGCCGTTCGTGCTGGCCCCGGAGCCGGCTCCGGGCGGCGATACCGTCCAGCGCCGGCCCGCGGCATGCCGTCGCGGTGTTCCGGTTCGCCCGCCAGCCCGCGGGCCAGTTCGGCCAGGCCCTGTCCGCCGGCGAGCGGGACGAGCTGACGGACATGCTGGCCATGCTGCATCAGGCCACGCCGGTCGTGGCGGCGGGGGCACCGGTGGCCGCGATCGGACTGCCGCGGCGCGAGGCGTTGGAGGCAGCCCTGAGCGAGCTGAGCCGGCCCTGGCGTGGCGGTCCGTTCGCCGAGCCGACCCGCGCGCTGCTGGCCGGCACGGCCGGACAGGTCGGCCAGCTGCTGCAGGCCTTCGACCGGATGGCGGGCACGGTCGCGGCGCGCGAGCCCGTCATCAGCCACGGGGAGCCGCACCCGGGCAACATCCTGGGCACGGGGCACGAGCGGTTGCTGATCGACTGGGACACGATTGGCCTGGCGCCGCCGGAGCGGGACCTGTGGATGGTGGCAGGCCCGGCCGGCGACCAGGCACGCCGTTACACCCGCCGGACCGGGCGGGCCGTCGACCCGACCGTGCTGGCCTGGTACCGGCTGCGCTGGGCCCTGGACGACATCTCGGCCTTCGTGCACCAGCTCCGCTCCGGGCACCGGCGCACCGCCCACACCGAGCACACCTGGCGGAGCCTGCAGCACACCGTGGCGCAGGCCATCCGTGAGCCACCCGTGCTCGAGGCCCGCTGACTGATCTCCAGGACGGCAAGTTGCGCCAGGATTGTTGACAATTTTGTTAGGTATTTTTAGGATCGGGGCCGTGCAAGCGCAGATGGCCGCAGAGCAGACGGCCTCGGTGCAGACGGGCTCGGTGCAGACGGGCTCGGCGCAGACGGGCTCGGCGCAGACGGGCGCTGGGCGGGCGATGGCGGGCGAGCCGGGACGGCGGCTGGCCGCCGGGAGGCTGCGGCAGGCCATCGTGGCCGGCGAGATGTCGCCCGGGCACCGGCTGGTCGAAGAAGAGCTGGCCGGCATGCTCGGGGTGACCCGGGCCAGCCTGCGGGCGGCGCTGTTCGACCTGACCGCAGAGGGACTGGTCGAGCGGATACCGAACCGCGGCGCACGGGTGCGCGCCATCACGCTGGATGAGGCGATCGCCATCACCGAGTGCCGGATGACGCTGGAGGGCCTGTGCGCGGCCAAGGCGGCCGAGCGGGTCACCGACACCCAGGCCGCCCGGCTGCGCCAGCTCGGCGAGGAGATGGAGCGCAGCGTAGCCGGGGGCGAGCCGCTGAAGTACTCGGCGCTCAATCATGAGCTGCACCGCCTGATCAGGGAGATCTCGGCGCAGGCGGTGGCGGCCGACCTGCTGGAACGGCTGAACGGGCAGCTGGTCAGGCACCAGTTCCGGCTGTCGCTGCGGCCGGGCCGCCCGCAGGCGTCGCTGCCGGAGCATCTGGCCATGATCTCCGCGATCGCCGGGCGGCGCCCGGCCGAGGCCGAGCAGGCCACCCGGCAGCATCTGGGCAGCGTCATCACCGCCTTGAACGCCACCAGGGAAGAGGACCGGTGACCGGATTGAGCAGCATGTGTCAGTGTTCCCGCAGGTCACGAAGGGACTGAGCTGATGCGGAACGTCATCGTCACCGGGGTCACCCGGGCTGATCTGGCCGTCGTCGACCAGCTCGCGGAACTCGGAGTGGCCACCGTGCACGAGGCGGCCGGCCGGGACGGGTACCTCGGGCCGGAGCTGCGTCCTATCCAGGACGGCACCCGGGTCGGCGGCACGGCGGTCACCGCGCTGTGCTGGCCGGGCGACAACCTCATGATCCACGCGGCGGTGGAGCAGTGCCAGGCCGGGGACCTGCTGGTGGTAACCACCACCTCGCCGTGCAGCGACGGGTTCTTCGGCGAGCTGCTGGCCACCTCGCTGGCCGCGCGCGGGGTCCGCGGGCTGGTCATCAAGGCGGGCGCCCGGGACGTGGCGGACCTGCGGGCCATGGGCTTCCCGGTCTGGTCGGCGGCGGTCAGCGCGCAGGGCACGGTCAAACAGACGCCGGGCGCGGTCAACGTGCCGGTGTCCATGGGCGGCCAGGTCATCCGACCCGGCGACGCGATCATCGCCGACGACGACGGCGTGGTGTGCGTGCCGCGCGGGCAGGCCAGCCAGGTGCTGGCCGCCGCCCGGGCCCGGGTGGCGAAGGAGGAACAGGCGCGCCAGGCGCTGGCCGACGGCCAGCTCGGCCTGGACCTGTACGGCCTGCGCGCCACGCTCGCCGCGCGCGGCGTCGACTACGTCACCGCCGAACAGTACGCGGCCCGGGCGAACGCTGAGGATGAGGCAACCTGATGGGACCAGATGACGGGGTGCGGTGCATGCTGATGCGCGGCGGCACGTCGAAGGGCGCCTACTTCCTGGCCCGGGACCTGCCCGCCGACCCGGCAGAACGCGACGGCCTGCTGCTGCGCATCATGGGCAGCCCCGACCCCAGGCAGATCGACGGCATCGGCGGGGCCCATCCGCTGACCTCCAAGGTCGCGGTGATCTCCCCCGCGTCCCGTCCCGACGCCGACGTCGACTACCTGTTCCTGCAGGTCGGCGTCGACCAGGCCGCGGTTTCCGGCCAGCAGAACTGCGGCAACCTGCTGGCCGGGGTAGGCCCGTTCGCGATCGAGCGCGGCCTGGCCGGCCAGCCGCCGGTCCGGATCCATATGGTCAACTCGGGCAGCGTGGCCACCGCCACCTTCCCGGCCACCGACGGCGTGGTCGAGTACGCGGGCGAGGTCGCGATCGCCGGGGTTCCTGGGACGGCCGCGGCCGTCGTGCTCGCCTTCTCCGGTGAACAGAGCGCCGGGACCGAGGGGTCGGCGACCGGGGCCCTGCTGCCCACCGGGCACGTCACCGACGTCATCGACGGCGTCCGGGTCACCTGCGTGGACAACGGCATGCCGGTCGTGGTGGTGGCCGCCGGGGACCTGGGCTGGACCGGGTATGAGACCGTGGCCGAGCTCGAATCAGATCCCGGCCTGAACGCCAGGGTGCGGGAGCTGCGGCTGACGGCCGGGAAGCTCATGGGGCTAGGCGACGTGTCGGCCGCCAGCGTCCCGAAGGTCTCGCTGGTGACCACGCCGGCCGATGGCGGCACGATCTGCACCCGCACCTTTATCCCGGTCCGGGTGCACGAGTCGATCGGCGTGCTCGGCGCGGTCAGCGTGGCGACCGCGCTGCTGCTCGACGGGGCCGCCGGCCGCGATCTGGCCGCCCTCACGCCCGGGCAGACCAGGTTCGACATCGAGCATCCCAGCGGGCACCTCCAGGTCGAGGCCGAGGTAGACACCGCCCGCACTCCGCCCGCGGTAATCCGCTCCGGAGTGGTCCGTACCGCGCGCAAGCTCTTCGACGGCACCGTCTTCCCCCGGAGGTACCCGTGACCAGCCTGCCGCAGCCCACTCCGCCGGCGGCGCGGCCGCCGCTGCACGACGTGGCGCACCTGGGGCACATCGAGCTGCTGACGCCCAAGATGCATCAGAGCCTGTGGTTCTTCGTCGACGTGCTCGGCCTGACCGAGAACGGCCGCGAAGGTAACTCGGTCTACCTGCGTACCTGGGATGACTACGAGCACCACACGGTCAAGCTGACCGCGCACGACACCTCGGGCATCCGCCGGGTCGGGCTGCGGGCCGCCAGCCAGGCGGCGCTCGAGGCCCGGGTCAAGGCCATCGAGGAAGCCGGGCTTGGCATCGGCTGGAAGGACGGCGACCCCGGCCTGGGGCCGACGTACGTGTACCGCGACCCGGACGGGCACGAGCTGGAGCTGTACTGGGAATCGGAGTGGTACACGCCGCCGGCCGGGCTGAAGCCGTCACTGAAGAACCAGGCCCAGGCCTACCCGGGCCGCGGCGTCTGCGTGCGGCGGCTGGACCACGTGAACTACCTGGCCCGCGACGTCCCGCCCAACGGGGAATTCGTCCGCGACGTGCTCGGCGGGCGGGTCACCGAGCAGATCAGGCTGGACGACGGCACCATCTCCGCGCAGTGGCTGCACTTCACCAACAAGGGCTACGACCTGGTGTACACCCGGGACTGGACCGGCAGCACCGGGCGGCTGCATCACGTCGCGTTCTCGCCCGACACCCGCGAGGACATCCTGCGCGCCGCCGATATCTGCCTGGACCACGGCGTGTTCATCGAGACCGGGCCGCATAAGCACGCGATCCAGCAGACGTTCTTCCTGTACGTCTACGAGCCGGGCGGCAACCGGATCGAGCTGGCCAACCCGGCCGCGCGGCTGGTGCTGGCACCGGACTGGCGCACCATCACCTGGACCGAGGCCGAACGCGCCAAGGGGCAGGCCTGGGGCCTGAAGACGATCGAGTCCTTCCACACGCACGGGACCCCGCCGGTGCCGTGAACGGGCCGGGTGCACGCACCCCGGCCCGTTCGGCAGAAAAGATAGTGAACGCGGCGTGGGCGGACTAGCCGGCGGGCGGCTTGATCAGGGAGAAGACCGCGCTGTCGCTGTCGGCGACGACGCCGATCCGGCCGTACGGAGTGTCGCTGACGGGCTGGATCTGACGGCCGCCGAGCTCGACGACCTTGGCCACCGCGGCGTCGGTGTCGGTGACCAGGAAGTAGCACGACCAGACGGCGGGGTGCCCGGCGGGCGTCCCCTCCGGGTACTCACCGATCCCGCCGACCTCGTGGCCGTCGAGCATGAGCATGGCGTACTTGAAGCCGTCGCCGCTCATGTCCTGGTAGTCGTAGCCGAACACCGCCCGGTAGAAAGCCTTGCTGCCGTCGAAGTCGCGGCTGAGGTGCTCGTTCCAGGTCAGCGTGCCCGGCTCGTTGGCCACGCCGATTCCCGTGGTGTTCCCGCCTTGCCAGATCCCGAACGCGGCCCCCGCGGTGTCCAGGGCGACCGCCATCCGGCCCTCGCTCATGACGTCCATCGGCTCGGCCAGCAGCTGGCCGCCCGCGCCCTTGATCTTGGCCGCGGTCGCATCGGCGTCGTCGGTGGCCAGGTAGGTCAGCCAGGCCGACGGCGCCTCGGGGGACCCCATCTTCGGGCCGATGCCAGCCACGGTCCGGCCGTCCTGTTGGGCGATGGAGTAGCCACCCACCTCCGGGCCGCCGACCTGGATGTCCCAGCCGAACAGGGCCTCGTAGAACGCGATCGCCTTCGGTACGTCGTCCACGCTGACATCGACCCAGCAGGGCGTACCGGCAGGCCACCGTGTATCGCGCGTTACCACTTGAGTTACCTCCCCAGGGTTGAGCCTTAGCCGCCGACGCTAACACAGTGTCTCTAACCACGGGGTCTCTAACCACGGGGTCTCTAACCACGGGGTCTCTAACCACGGGGTCTCTAACCACGGGGTCTCTAACCACGGGGTCTCTAACCACGGGGTCTCTAACCACGGGGCCGCTAGCCACGGGTACCGTCAGCGGAGCCTCTTACACTGTGCATTCATGTACGCCAAGACCAACCCGGGCACGGGACGCCTGACGTCGCGGCAGAGACGGATATTCCTGATCGTGGGCGTGGCGTTCCTCGCGGTGCTGGGCGGGCTGGGTGCCTGGGGGGCGGTGGCGTCCAACAGCAATTCGAGCTCGGGCCACGGCTGCGTGAACGTGACCGTGCCCAGTTCCATGGGCGGGGCGGACCTGCACTACTGCGGGGCGCAGGCCCGATCGTTCTGCCAGCAGGCGTTCCGGTCGCAGGACCAGCTCTCGCTGCTGGCCCGGCCGCAGTGCGCGCTGGCCGGACTGGCACCGGCCGGCGCGGGCGCCAGCGCCAGCTCCTGACCCGCGGTTCACAGCTCGACGATGATGGTGACGGGGCCGTCGTTGACCAGGGATACCTTCATGTCGGCGCCGAACACGCCGGTTTCGACCCGGGCGCCCAGCTCACGAAGGGCCTGGACCACGGCACCCACCAGCGGCTCGGCGACCGGGCCCGGCGCGGCGGCCGACCAGGACGGGCGGCGGCCCTTGGCCAGGTCGGCGTAGAGGGTGAACTGGCTGATCACCAGCAGCGGTGCAGCAACGTCGGAGCAGGACTTCTCGCCGTCGAGGATCCGCAGCCCCCAGAGCTTGGCGGCGAGCTTGCGGGCCAGCTCGGCGGTGTCGTCGTGGGTGATGCCGACCAGCACCAGCAGGCCCGGTTCGTCGATCTGGCCGGCCACCTGGCCGCCGGTCATCACGCTGGCCCTGCTCACCCGCTGCACCACTGCCCGCATAGCAGGGCAGGGTACCCGCGCGCCCGGGTACGCGAACAGGGCAGACTGCGTGCATGACGATCTTTCCCAATGACGTGAATCCGGTCGTCGCCGAGGTCGTGCGGTCGGGCTTCACCGAATCGCGGCACCGGGGCGCGGTAGCCGGGCTGGCCGCCGACGGCCGGCCGGTCATCAGCGTCGGGCACACCGACGCGCCGTTCCTGCCCCGGTCGGCGAACAAGCCGCTGCAGGCGGTAGCGATGCTCCGCTGCGGCCTGGCCCTGGAGGCCGAGCTGCTGGCGCTGGCCGCAGCCAGCCATTCCGGCGAGGACTTCCACGTCGACGGGGTACGGAAGATCCTGTCCGGGGCCGGGCTGAGCGAGGATGACCTGCGCTGTCCGGCCTCCTGGCCGCTGGACACCGACACCGCGCACCGGCTGATCGCCCGGGGCGACGGCACGTCGCGGATCCGGATGAACTGCTCGGGCAAGCACGCCGCCATGCTGGCCACCTGTGCGGTGAACGGCTGGCCGACGGGCAGCTACCTGGCGCCTGATCACCCGCTGCAGCAGGCGATCAGGCACACGGTCGAGGACCTGGCCGGACAGCAGTCGCCGGCCACCGGCGTGGACGGCTGCGGCGCTCCGCTGTTCGCGCTCACCCTGGCTGGGCTGGCCCGGGCCTTCCGGGTCCTGGCGCTGGCCGAGCCGGGCACGCCGGAGCGGCGGGTGGCCGACGCCATGCGCGCGTACCCGGAATGGACCAGCGGCACCCACCGGGACGAGCGCCGGCTGATGGCGGCGGTGCCAGGCCTGCTGGTCAAGAGCGGCGCCGAGGGAGTGGACGCGTTCGCGCTGGCGGACGGACACGGGGTGCGGGCCGGCGCGGTCAAGATCGACGACGGCGGGCAGCGGGCCCGGACTCCGGTCACGGTGGCCGCGCTGCGCCAGCTCGGCGCGGTCGTCCCCGACGAGCTGGCCGCGGTCCCGGTCACCGGCGGCGACGCCGTGGTCGGTGAGGTCCGCGCCGTAGGATGGCGCGGGTGAGCAAGAACACCCGGCCGCGCCGTCGGCCCGCCCCAGCCAGCGCCCGCGGGCGGGAGGACCCCGGCACTCTCGTGGAGCGGATGGTGGCCAGCCTCTGGACGGCGGTTGGGGCCGGCGACCTGCTGCGCGCCGAGCTCGAGGCCGCCACCTGCATGGCGCTGCCGCGAGTGGGACGGCTGGAGCCCGACGACGCGCAGGCTTTCATCTCCAAGGTGCTGGTGGACGAGGCCGTCCGCAATCCGTCGGCCGAAGGCGCGGCCATGCTGCGGCTGCTGATGAGCCTGGGCTCGCCGGCGACCAAGAGATCAGCCAGTCAGGCCCTGGCCCGGCTGACCGAGACCGGCATCTACCCGCCCGACTGGGTAACCGGAGCCGGGAAGGCGGTCCCGGGCCGGGCCTGGCGCCGGTACGACGTGTTCGGCGACGACGAGGCCATCGCGGTGACGTTCCGCTACGGCGAAGCCGAGCACGGCGTGGTGGGACAGGTGGATCTGACCGGCATGCCCGTCGCTATCGCGGTCGGCGTGGCGTCCGATGCGGCCAGCCTGATCGAGGCCATCAGCCGTGACGACGAGCCGTTCGACCGGACCGAGGAGATCGGCCTGGCCGAGGCCCGCCGCCGCCTGGAGGTGCCGCTGGCCCGGTGCGACGAGGATCCGGATCCGGGCCTGTCCGTGGACACGCTGGCGTACCTGCCCGTGGCGCGGTCCCGGGTCCGGCGGCTGCCGGCCGAAGCGGAGACGGCGATCGGCGTCTTCACCGCCGCCGACCGCGCGGCGGCGGCGGACGATTTCGCGGCGAGCTCACTGGCCGCCGAGGCGCGGGCCGCTGACGAGGACGCGACGCGGTTCTGGGCGCAGGTGCTCACCGGCTACAGCAGCAGGATCCCGGGTGAGCCGCCGGCCCAGATCGGTCCGCGCAAGCTCGCGCACCTGCTGCTGGGCCACGTACCGAACACCTTCACCCTGTCGCGGGCGCAGCGCCAGCACCTCGAGCCGGCGGTAACCGCCTGGACCGCCTGGTCGGCCGCGCAGCGCGGCCTGGACGAGGCGGCCACGGCGCGGCTGGCCGACAGCCTGCCCGAGACGTTCGGCCGGTTCGGGGGGGCCTACGACGACCCGGACGCGGTCACGGCCCGCAGCTACCTGGCCGACCTGGCGGCCGCCGACGCCGACGTGTCCGAGCTGGCCCGGCACGTGGCACGCCGGATGTTCGCGGTGCCGCTGCCGGACCCCGGCCAGGATGGCCGCGGTCCGGTGGACCTCGGCGACCCGGCCGTCCGCCGGGAGCTGACCGAGGCCGAGTTCGCCGAGTGCGCGCCGCACGCCGGGATCACCCGCGAGGACTTCATGGCCGCCGTGCACCGGGTCGTCGCCGAGCTGTGGGACGACGATCCGCCTGCGACCTTCGCCGCGGCCCGGCGGATGTTCGCTTCCGGGGCCGCCCGGCATGACATCATCCACACGCTGGCCGAGAGGCCCGCCGTCACGGGTGGCGAGGCGGAGTGAGCTACGCAGATGTCAACGGCGTGTCCCTGTACCACGAGGAGCACGGCTCGGGTCAGCCGCTGATTTTGCTGCACGGCGGCCTGGGCTCGGGCGACATGTACGCCGCGATCATGCCGCAGCTGGCCAAGGGGCGCGCCTCGGCGGACCTGCCCGCCGCGGTCATCCCGTTCCTCGACGAGCCGTCGCTCGAGCCGCCCGCGCCGTTCGGCCGGTAGCCGGCCCGAATCCTGGGCGCGACCGCCATGGACGAGCTGAATCGGTAATACTCAGTCTCGGCTGGTGACCGACGCAGATGCGGCCAGCACCTGCCGCTGGTCGATGGTGGCGTACAGGTCCGTCAGCTGGCGGGCGGCTCGCAACCTGGCCTGCCGGGCCTGCGCCTGGGCCTGCTCGAACGTATGCCGGTAGGCCAGCGCCCAGTGCCTGACGCTCGCGGCGGTGGTGTCGGCAGGCGAGTCGGACATCGGCGGCGGCTGCCCGTCAGTGCCGATCGCGACGCCGTACCTGGACGCGGTGTGGGCCTCGGCGTCGAGCCGGGCCTGGATGGCGGCCAGCTCCCCGGCCAGGCCGTCCACGACGCCCGCGGTCTGGGCGATCGCCGCGGCCAGCGCATCGACCCTGGCCAGGTCGCACCCGCCGATGGCCTCGAGGACGCGGGTCAGTGCCGCGCTGAATTCCTCGCTGCCGCCATCGGCGCCCGCAGGGCCGTCCGGCATCCCGCTCACCACCACCCCCGCTCGACCTGGGGCGGTCTCTGCTCCCGCCCTCACCCAGGACTACGGCGGGCAGCCCGAACTGGTTCGATGCCCGGCTGACCTAGCCGGCCGGGGCGGCGCAGCACCCGAGCCTGGGAGCCAGGCCGCTAGCAGTCCTGACGCTGCTCGGCGGGCTTGACCGCCCGCTCCGGTCAGCTGGTGAGCGGGGCGGGGTGCGGCCGCCACTGCGGCTGCGGGTGATCAGGCAGCTCGGTGCGGCCGCCGGCCCACAGCAGCGACGTCCAGGGGTCGGTGTCGGCCAGCTCGGATGGTGCCTGGGGGTAGAGCCGGGCCAGGACGCGCCGGCACACGTCGCGCGGCGGATCGAGGCTGAGCCCGAAGCCCAGCGCGATGTCGTTGCCGTGCAGCAGCGCCTCGTTGCAGCCCAGCGCGGCGAAGCCCTCCGGATCGGCGCTGCCGGCCGGATGAAAGGCGCGGACGTGCGCGGGCGAGGTGCGCACCATCGCGGCCAGCACGCGGCCGCCGGTAACCGCGAACTCCAGGACCTCGGCCGGGGAGGCATCCTTCTCGGCCGTCGCGATGGCTCGTACGTACCGCGTGGTGGGCTGGACGGCGAGCTGCCACGCGTAGGACAGCAGGCAATCGCCGATGTGCTCGGCGGTATGCCAGCAGTCCCATTCCAGGGTGCCGGCTCGCACGGACCAGTCCCGGTCGGTTACCGGTAGCAGGCCGCTCATCACGCACGACATCGCAGCGTCGAGGTCACTGGCGGTTACTGTCATGATGACTCGAGCCTACGAGCATCAGCCGCGGAGCATGAGCGGTTCGCCACTAGTGACGCTGATTGAGGCGTTCTGGCCAGGACTGTCCGGTCCGGAAGCGGCGCAGGCGCAGGTTGGCCACGACCAGGACCGAGGACATGGTCATCGTGGCGGCGGCGATGATCGGGTTGAGGAAGCCGAGGGCGGGAGCCATCAGGGAAAGGTGCGCTTGCTAGCCGGGTGGGCCGCTGCGGAACTGGGCCTTGATCTCGGGCTTGAGCACCTTGCCCACCTTGGACCTGGGCAGGTCGGCCCAGATCTCGATCTGCTTGGGGGCCTTCACGCTGCCCAGCCGGTCCTTGACGAAGGCCCGCATCTCGTCGGTGGTCACGGCGTGGCCGGGCCGGAGCTGCAGGACGGCGGTCACGCGCTCGCCCCATTTCTCGTCGGGCAGCCCGATGACCGCGCAGTCCTGGACGGCCGGATGCGCCAGCAGCACCTGCTCGACCTCGGCCGAGTAGACGTTGAAGCCGCCGGTGATGATCATGTCCTTGGCCCGGTCCACGATGAACAGGTAACTGCCGGAGTCGAGGTAGCCGATGTCGCCCGTGTGGTGCCAGCCGTAGCGCGCGGCGTCCGCTGAGGCCTGCGGGTTCTTGTAGTAGCCGGTCATGACCAGCGAGCCGCGGATCACGATCTCGCCGCGCTCGCCCGCGCCGAGCAGGTGGCCGTCGTCGTCCATGACCGCGACGGTGGTGAGCGGGGTGGGCCGGCCGGCCGAGGACAGGCGCTCAGTGGCGAGCGAGCCATCGGCGCGGAAGTGCTCGGCCGGGGCCAGGGTGGAGATCATCATGGGCGCCTCGGACTGGCCGAACAGCTGGCCCATGACCGGGCCGACCCGGTTCAGGGCCTCCTCCAGGCGGCTGACCGACATCGGGGCCGCGCCGTACCACAGGCACTGCAGGCTGGTCAGGTCGGTCATGTCCAGGTTGGGATGATCGAGCAGCATGTAGATCAGGGTGGGCGGCAGGAAGGTATGCGTGATCTCGCGCTGCTCGATCAGGTCCAGGAAGTCGGCCAGATCCGGCTTGGGCATGATGACGATCTCGCCGCCGAGCGCCATGACCGGGAAGCACAGCACGCCGGCCGCGTGGGTGAGCGGCGCGAGGGCCAGGTAGCGCGGGCGCGGGCCAAACGGATAGCTCATCAGCGTCAGCGCGGACATGGTCTCGATGTTGCGGCCGGCGAGCATCACGCCCTTGGGGCGCCCGGTGGTGCCGCCGGTGCCGACCAGCATGACCAGGTCGTCGGGAGGCCCGGCCTGCCAGGGTTCGGCGGGCTCGGAGGCGATCCAGTCATCGAAGGGCGTCGCGCCGGCGGGCTCGCCGTCCAGGCAGACCAGGGTGGTCAGCTGGGGCAGGTCGGGCCGGATCTTGGTGACCAGCGGGGCGAACGCGGCGGCGAAGATCAGGCACCGGCAGTCGAACAGGTCCAGCAGGTCACGGTTCTCCGCCGCCTCGTTACGCGGGTTGACCGGGCACCACACCGCGCCCGCCCGGGAGATGCCGAACACGCAGCTGAAGGCGACCGGGTCGTTGGCCGACAAGATCGCGACCTTGTCGCCGGGGCCGATCCCCGACCGGTCCAGGGCCCGCGCGATCCGCCAGGACAGCCGCTGGACGTCGAAGTAGGTCAGCGTGCGCCCGGCCATGGTCAGGCAGGGCGCCTCAGGCCCGAGAGAGGCACCCTTGTCGAGGTAGTCGGCCAGGCGCACGCTGCTGTCCTTCAGTGGTGAACGGTCAGGTTCGGCTCCATGACCAGGCCGAAGCTGCGCAGCGCGCCGAGCAGCTCACGGTGCCCGAAGGCCTGGCAGCCGGACGCGAAGCCGATCCGGTTGGGCGCCTGCTGGAGCAGCGAGTACGCCCCGTAGGCCTGCATCAGGCCGGTCTGCTTGTAGTTGGAGTTGCCGTGGATGACGCAGTGCGCGCGGCCCAGCGGGCCGGACGCGTGCACCGAGTCGAGGGAGGTGTTGATCCTGGTGACCTCGCGGGGCGGCATCTGGTTCATCACGCCGGCCGCCTGCTCGTTGATCACCCGGAGCTTCTCGCTGTCCGGCAGGCCCTCGATAGCCTCCAGGACGCCCTTGACGATCTGCGGCACGCCGAGCATGAGCGGGCGGTTGAACACGCCGCCCAGCGCCTTGACGTTGGCCACCCGCGGGTCGTGCTTGAACCACACCGGATGCGACATGCCGCCCCACGGCAGGGCCAGGCCGATCTCATGCTGCCCCGGGATCGCCACGTCGTACAGGCCGGCGTCGGCGGCCCATTCCGCGTACTGGTTCTGCTCCAGGTAGTACGCCTTGGACAGGCAGGCGTTGACCAGGATGGTCCGGGTCGAGGCGACGGTCGGCGTGCCCTTCCAGAAGACCAGGATGTCCAGCGTGTCCACGCCTGGCTTCTCCAGGCAGAGCTGGGCCGCGATCTCGCTGGTGGTGTACATCTGGGCGATGCCCGGCGCCAGCAGCAGACCCTTGTCCGCCATCCGCTGGCCGTACTCCTCGTCGCAGATGATCAGCCAGTCCTGCTCGCCGGTGGTGTCCAGGTAGTGGCAGCCGGTGCTGATGCAGGCCTCGACGACCTCTCGGCCGTACTGGGCGAACGGGCCGACGGTGTTGAGGACCACCCGCGCCCCGTCGAACAGCTCGGTCAGCGGCCCGACGTCGTGCGCGACCTCGACGATCTCATGCTCGATGGTGTCGATGCCGGGCACCTTGTCCATGGCCTGGAGGATCCGGGCCTTGTCCCGGCCGGCCGCGACGAACGGGACGTTGTACTCGCGCAGGTACTCGCAGACCAGGCGGCCGGTGTAACCGGAGGCGCCGTAGACGATGACGGGCTTGTCGCTACTCATGGATTCGTCCTCTCGTTCACATTCCCATGCCGCCGTCGACCGGCAGTCCGGCGCCGGTGATGAAGCGGCTCGCGTCGGAGGCGAGGAACACCACGGCGTCGGCCATGTCCGCGACCTCGCCCAGGCGGCCCTGCGGGGTCAGGCCCACCACGGTGCCGACGGCCTCCTCCACGCTTCCGAACAGCCCGCACGTCACCACGTCCTGGGCCAGCTGGTTGCCCATGTCGGTCGGTACCAGCCCGGGGTAGATGCAGTTCACCCGGACGGCGTACCCGAGCTTGCCTGATTCCATGGCGGCCACCCGGGTCAGCCGGTCGATCGCCGACTTGGAGGCGGAGTACACGGCGATGCCGGGGAAAGCGATGGTGGCGGCGACCGAGGCGATGTTGACCACCGCGCCGCCGCGGCCCGCCGGGCCGCCGGGGCGCATGGCCCGGAAGGCGTGCTTGAGGCCGAGCGAGGTGCCGAGCACGTTGACCTCGAGCATCTTGCGGATGTCGTCCGGGTCCAGGTCCACGATCAGGCTGGTGATCTCGAGTCCGGCGTTGTTGACCAGGATGTCCAGGCCGCCGAGTTCCTTGATGGTGTCGGCGATGGCTAGCTCCCAGCTCGCGTCGTTGGTCACGTCGAGCGGGACGAAAGCGGCGGTAGCGCCGGACTTCTTGAGCTCGTCGGCGGTGACCTGGCCGGCGTCCTCCAGGATGTCACCGATGACGACGGCCGCTCCGGCCCGGGCCAGTGCCTCCGCCATCCCGGCGCCGAGGCCGCGGGCGCCACCGGTGACCAGGGCCTTGCGTCCGGTCAAGTCGTACACGCTCATGCTCGCATCTCCTCCTCGAGACGGCCGCGCTGCTGGTTGTGTCCTGGTGCTGCGACGTAGGTCACAGCGTAACGAAAACTGGACAGTCGTCAAGAGTTCCTTGGACGACTGTCCAGTTTGTTCTGGGCGGAAGCGGGCGGCCGAGATACAGTTGGGTTCTGGCTCGCACGGCGCGGGCCGCGAGAGCCGACGGGAAGCTACCGTGACCGATGTGGCCCATGTGGCCCATGAAGCCCGCGCGGGCGTTGGGGTGGACGCGCGTGATGGGGTGGACGCCCGCGATGGGGTGGACGCCCGCGATGGGGTGGACGCGCGTGACGGGGCGCGGACGGGCGAGACGAACCGGGAGCGGATCTCGCGGCGGCAGGTCGACAAGTTCGCCGAGCGGCGGGCCCAGCTGGCCGACGCCGCGCTGCAGACGCTGGCCGAGCTCGGGTACGCCCGGACCAGCCTCCGCGAGATCGCGCAGAACTCGCAGTTCTCCCACGGCGTGCTGCACTACTACTTCAGCGACAAGCAGGACCTGCTCACGCATTGCGTGCGCCAGTACGAGGCCGCCTGCGTCACCCGCTACGACGAGATCGTCGCCGCGGTCCGCTCGGCCGAGGAGCTCAAAGGCGAGTTCAGCGCGGCGATGGCGCAGACCCTGCGCACCGACGCGCCGATGCACCGGCTGTGGTACGACCTGCGCAACCAGAGCCTGTTCGAGGAGTCCTTCCGGGCCGACGTGCTGGAGATCGACCAGCGGCGCGAGGAGATGATCTGGCGCGTCCTGAGCCGCTACGCCGAGTTCGCCGGGATCGCGGTGACGCTGTCTCCCTCGGCCGCCTATTCCATCCTCGACGGCCTGTTCCAGCAGGCCCTGCTGCATCAGCTGGCCGGGGACGCCGACGCCGCCGAGGTGCTCCGGGCCAACGTGGTCCGGGTCCTGGACATGCTGGCCGACCGCAGGTAAAGGTTTTGCCGCCGCCAGGTGACTTAGCTGCGTGAATCTTTGCGGTCTCGCGGTGATTCCGGGAACCTTCGGCTACCTTTGCGGCCAGAGCCTGTGCTGCGGTGAGACGGGCGCACCGGGGATGCTGGCTGGCGCTCGCGCGGAGGTGGGGCGGTGAGTGAGGACAGGATCTCACCGCACGACGCCGAGGACCTGGCCAGGTGCTTCACTAAGTACGCCCGCAGCCTGTTCGGGTACGCCTGCGTGCTGGCCCGCGGGGACCGGGCCCTGGCCGAGGATCTCGTCCAGGCGGCCTTCGAAGCGGCCGGCCGGGCCTGGCGGCGGGTACTGTGCGGCCTGGCCGAGGAGCAGCGAGGCAGCTGGCTGCGCCGGACGCTGGAGAACATCGCGGCCAGCAGCTACCGCCGGGAGGCGGCGCTGCGCGACAGGCTGCCGCGGATCGAGGTCCGCTACCGCAAGACCCCGGCCGATCCCGCGGAGCAGGCGTTCTCGGCCATCGTGCTCGACCGGTGCTGGCGGATCATCCAGCACCTGCCGGACCGGCAGCATGCCGTCGCGCTGCTGCGCTGGCAGCTGGACATGAAGGAACACGAGATCGCCGCGGTGCTCGGCATGGCGGAAAACACCGTGAGCGCGCACCTGTACCGGGTCCGGCGTAAGCTGATCGCGCAGCTCGGTCCTGACCACCCGTTCACCCGGGATGACCCGGAAGGAGCATCGTCGTGAGGGGCGGCCGCGAGACCAGCGACTCGCGCGACGATGCGATGCTGTCCCGCCTCTACCACGGGGTCTCCCGGCGGCAGGAGCCGCAATACGCGGCCGAATACGACATGACGGCCGGGCTGAAGCGGTACCAGTCCTGGCTGGACGAGCACGGCCCGGACGCCGCGGTCCCGGCCGGCGCGGCAGAACCCGCCGCACCCGACGCCTTCCTGGCCTCGGACACGGTCCGCCCCGAGTGGAGCGCCGACCTGGCGGTCGTCGAGCTGTACTCCGTGCACTACCGGTCCCTGGTCCGGCTGGCCGCGATGCTGGTGCGGGACACGCAGACCGCCGAGGAAGTGGTCCAGGACGCGTTCGTCTCGATGCACGACGGCTGGGGCCGGCTGAAGGACACCGACAAGGCGCTGGCCTACATGCGGCAGGCCGTGGTGAACAAGTCGCGCTCGGTCCTGCGGCACCGGGTGGTGGTCGACAAGAACCTGCAGAACGCACCGCCGGACATGCCTTCCGCCGAGCACGGCGCGTTCGTCCTGCTCGAGCGGGACGCGGTGGTGGCGGCGCTGCGCGGTCTGCCGGAGCGGCAGCGGGAGGCGATCGTGCTGCGGTACTACGCCGACCTGTCCGAGGCGGAGATAGCCGCCACGATGAAGATCAGCCGCGGCGCGGTGAAAAGCCACACGGCGCGCGGCATGGCGGCCCTCCGCGCGGCCCTGGAGCAGGAGTTATGGCGGCCGCCGACCGGGCCTTCGAGGGCACCGCGGCGCAGTGGTACGTCTTCGCCGACTTCCTGCGCCGGGCGCTGCACGCGGCTGTGGATCAGGTCGAGCCGCAGGCCGACGGCCTGGAGCCGATCCGGGCCAGGACCGGGGCCGACCAGGCCTTACGCCGGGGCGAAAACCTTACTCGTGGTCCAGGACGTCGGTGCCGCCGGTCTCCGGGCCGAGCTCATCGGTGCCGCCCGCCTCCGCGCCCAGGATGTCGGTGCCGCCGGTCTCCGGGCCGAGCTCATCAGTGCCGCCCGCCTCTTGGCCGAGCTCATCGGTGCCGCCAGCCTCTTGGCCGAGAATGTCGGAGCTGACAAACTCGGGCTCGCCCTGGGCGGGGGAATCAGATGTCATCGCGGTCTCCTTCCGGCGGGTCTCAGTCACAGTCTTTACCATCGCGGGCCGGCTTTCATAGCCCGCCCCCGGCGCGCGAGCCGGGTAATCCCGGGCGGGAGACCACGGACCGTTCGGCCGCATGAATGACCATCGCGGCCGTAGCAGGGCACCTTCCTCGGAGCCGTCGCGTAACCGACCTACTATGGGCGGTATGACCGCCCAGGACGAGACGATCCGTACCGCGATCATCACCGTTGACGACGACCCGGGTGTCTCCCGCGCCGTGGCCCGTGACCTGCGGCGCCGCTACGCGGACCGGCACCGGATCGTGCGCGCCGAGTCGGCCGCGGCGGCGCTGGACGCGCTGCGGCAGATGAAACTGCGCGGCGAGCTCGTGGCACTGATCCTGGCCGACTACCGGATGCCGGAGATGAACG
Organism: uncultured Actinomycetes bacterium; assembly: GCA_963767565.1. Taxonomy (GTDB): domain Bacteria; phylum Actinomycetota; class Actinomycetes; order Streptosporangiales; family Streptosporangiaceae; genus Palsa-504. The sequence goes on from CAVYEG010000006.1 coordinate 1,488,166, forward strand.
GCATCGAGTTCCTCGAGCAGGCCATGGACATCTATCCCGGTGCCCGCCGGGTCCTGCTCACCGCCTACGCCGACACCAACGCGGCGATCGAGGCGATCAACGTCGTCGACCTCGACCACTACCTGCTCAAGCCGTGGGACCCGCCGGAGGAGAAGCTGTACCCGGTGGTGGACGCGCTGCTCGACGCGTGGCTGGCCTCGGATCACCGGCCGGTGCCCGAGACCAAGGTGGTGGGCCACCGGTGGTCGGCGCGCTCCTCGGAGGTCCGCGAGTTCCTGGCCCGCAACCAGGTGCCGTACCGGTGGTACCAGTCCGACGAGCCGGAAGGGCAGCGGCTGCTGGCCGCGGCCGGAGCCGACGGCCGCGCGCTGCCGGTGGTGATCACCCCGGACGGGGAGCCGATGGTCGAGCCCAGCGACACCGAGCTGGCCAGCCGGGTCGGCCTGGCCACCACCCCGGCCAAGGACTTCTACGACCTCATCGTGATCGGCGGCGGGCCGGCCTGGGCGCGGCGGTGTACGGCGCCTCGGAGGGGCTGCGGACCGTGCTGGTGGAGCGGACCGCGACCGGCGGGCAGGCGGGCCAGAGCTCCAGGATCGAGAACTACCTGGGCTTCCCCGACGGGGTGTCGGGGGCGCAGCTGACCGACCGGGCCCGGCGGCAGGCCACGAAGTTCGGCGCCGAGGTGCTCACCACGCGCGATGTGGTCCGGCTGGAAGTCTGCGGTTCGGCCCGCCGGGTCAGGTTCGCGGATGGCACCTCGACCGACGCGCACACCGTCATCCTGGCCACCGGCGTGTCCTACCGGCAGCTGAACGCGCCAGGTCTGGACGGGCTGACCGGGCGCGGGGTGTACTACGGCTCCGCGCTCACCGAGGCGACCGCGTGCCTCGGGCAGGACATCTACATCGTGGGCGGGGCGAACTCGGCCGGGCAGGCCGCGGTGTACCTGTCGCGGCACGCCAAGTCGGTCACGATCCTGGTCCGCGGGTCGTCGCTGGAACGGTCCATGTCCTACTACCTGATCAGGCAGATCGCCGACATCCCGAACATCGCCGTGCGGACCTGCACCGAGGTCATCGCGGCCGAAGGTCAGGATCACCTGGAGCGGCTGACGCTGCGCAACACCGCCGACGGGCGTACGGAAATTGTGGACGCCCAGATGCTGTTCTTGTTCATCGGTGCGGCGCCGCTCACCGACTGGCTGGACGGCGTGGTCGCGCGGGACCCGAGGGGGTTCGTGATCGCGGGACCGGATCTGTCCGTCGGCGGGGAGCGGCCGCCGGGCTGGGATCTTGACCGGATGCCGTACCACCTGGAGACCAGCGTGCCCGGAGTGTTCGTGGCCGGGGACGCCCGGGCCGAATCGGCCAAGCGGGTTGCCTCCGCCGTCGGGGAGGGCGCGCTGGCCGTCATGCTGGTGCATCGTTACCTGGAGAAGACATGACCGAGGAAGCCGAAGCCGGAGCCCAGCCCACAGCCTGGCCGCCCAACGCACTGGAGTGCGGCGTCGATGAGTTGCGGACCCTGTTCCTGTTCGAGAAGCTGACCGACGATCAGCTGCTCTGGCTGTGCGAACGAGGGCACGTCCAGCTGGTCGAGCCCGGGCCGGTGTTCACCGAGGGCGCGCCCGCGACCTGCTTCTACGTGCTGCTCGAGGGCACCGTAGCGATGTCGCGCCGGGTCGGGGTGGACGACATCGAGGTGAACCGGACGTCGCAGCGCGGCGTGTACGCGGGCGCGTTCTCCGCGTACATGGGCGACCGGGTGTCGCAGGTCTACATGAACTCGCTCAAGGCGGTCGCGCCGTGCCGGTTCTACGTGCTCGACGCAGAAGCGTTCTCCGAGCTGATGAACGCGTGGTTCCCGATGTCGGTGCACTTGCTGGAGGGAGTGTTCTTCGGAAGCAAGAACACGCAGCAGGCCATCGGGCAGCGGGAACGGCTGCTGGCGCTTGGCTCGCTGTCGGCCGGCCTGACCCACGAGCTGAACAATCCGGCCGCGGCCGCGGTACGGGCCACGTCGGCGCTGCGCGAGCGGGTGGCCGGGATGCGGCACAAGCTGGGCATGATCGCGGGCGGGAAGTGGGACCGGACCAGCCTGGAGAAGCTGATCCGGCTGCAGGAGGAGGCGGCCGACCGGGTGCCGAAGGCGCAGGCCCTGAGCCCGATGGAGGCCTCCGACCGGGAGGACGCGATCGCCGACTGGCTCGAGGATCATGGCTGCCACGACGGCTGGGACCTGGCGCCGGCGTTCGTCGCGGGTGGCCTGGACGTGGCCTGGCTCGATCACGTCGAGGCCACGGTGGACGAGGGGATGCTGGAGAGCGCGCTGCGCTGGCTGAACTACACCGTCGACACTGAACTGCTGATGAACGAGATCGAGGACTCCACGACCCGGGTATCCACCCTGGTCGGCGCGGCCAAGCAGTACTCCCAGCTGGACCGGGCCCCATACCAGGTCGTCGACGTGCATGAACTGCTGGACAGCACGCTGCTGATGCTGTCCGGGAAGATCCCGGCCGGGATCTCAGTGGTCAAAGATTACGACCGCTCGCTGCCGCCGATCCCGGCCTACGCCGGCGAGCTGAACCAGGTGTGGACGAACCTGATCGACAATGCGATTTCGGCCATGGGCGGGACGGGGACGCTGACCGTCCGCACCGGGCTGGACCGGGGTCAGGTGTTCGTGGAGTTCGGCGATACCGGGCCGGGTGTGCCGCCGGAGATCAAGCAGCGTATCTTCGAGCCGTTCTTCACCACCAAGCCGGTGGGCGAGGGAACCGGGCTGGGGCTCGACATCTCCTGGCGCATCGTGGTGAATAAGCACCATGGGGACATCGAGCTGGAATCATCACCAGGGGACACACGGTTCCGCGTGCGGCTTCCGATCACGGCGCTGGAGGAGAGCTGAATGAGTGAGCTTGCGGGCATCGACCCTTCGGTGCCGCCGAGCGGTGAAGGCTGCGTCGAATGCAACGCCGTCGGCGGCTGGTGGGTGCACCTGCGCCGCTGCGCCCAGTGCGGGCACATCGGATGCTGCGACAGCTCTCCCTCGCGGCACGCCTCGGCCCACGCCAAGGAGACCGGTCACCCGGTCATCCAGAGCTTCGAGCCGGGTGAGTCGTGGTTCTGGAACTACGAGACCGAGGATTCCTTCGACGGGCCGTCCCTGGCCCCGCCCTCGCATCATCCGGCCAGCCAGGGCGTACCCGGGCCGAAGGGACGCGTCCCGAGCGACTGGCGCTTCCACGTCCACTAAACTCGCTGTCCACTAAACTCGCTGTCCACTAAACTCGCTAGCCACGCTAGCCTTCGCTAACCCCGCTAGCCTCACACCGGGAGACAGCCGTGGAGCCTGACGGGACCGCGCAGGTGGCCGTGTTCGTGGACTTCGAGAACCTGGTCCTCGGCGCGGTCAAGGAACTGCCTGATCAGGCGAACCCCGCGCCGTACGAGGCGATCACCCGGCTGTGCCGCGGCTACGGCAACGCCTCGGTGCGCCGCGCCTACGCCGACTGGGCCAATCAGCTATTCGGCAGCCACCAGGACGACCTGGCCATGAACGGCGTGGACCTGATCCAGGTGGCGCGGGTCGGCATCCAGAACAAGAACGCGGCGGACATCAGGATGGCCGTCGACGCCATGGAGACCCTGATCGTGCATCCCGAGATCAGCGTGTTCGTGCTGGTCAGCGGGGACGGCGACTACTCTCCCCTGGTGCAGAGGCTGCGGGAGTTCGGCAAGTGGGTGGTGGGTGTCGGCACCGAGGCCAACGCCAGCCGCAAGCTGGTCTCGGTCTGCTCGGAGTACAAGTACTGGGGCACACTGGTGGCCGAGGTCGAGCCGGAGGCGCGGCCGGCCGCGGCGTTCGACATCAGCGAGGCCGAGCAGCTGCTGGTCCGGGCGTTTGAGGAGTCCAGCTCGGAGACGCTGACCGCGGGCGGGCTGAAGAGCAAGATGCTGGCCCTGGACGCGGCGTTCGACGAGCACAATTACGGCTGCCGCAGCTTCCGGGCTTTTCTTACCCTGCTGCCGAACCGGGTCCAGATCGTGGAGGCTGCGGGCCCGGACATCATCGTGCGGCTGATCGAGCAACCGCAGAAGACCGGCAGGAGCAGAACCAGGAAGGCCTAGGCGGTGGCCTGCGGGCCGTGACCGGCGTCCTCGCGGCGTGCTTTGCCATGGGCCTGGCGCTAGCCGTCCTCATCTGCTGGGACGTTTGCCCCCTCCGCGTGATGCTCGGGCGCACCCTCGATCGCGATCGTCGCGCGGGACTCGAGGGCTGCATCGTAAAGCTCGGCCACCGACTTCCTGATCTCCTCGCCGAGAATTGCCCTGTCCTGGCAGAGGTTCTCGATGTTCCGCTGATAAAGAACGAACCTCGTACCGAAGGAGACTCGCGAGCGTGCCCCCGCAGCGAAGTCCCCGCCCAGCCCGCCAAACAAGTTGCCCGAATCGCCGCCTCCAGTGCTGGGCCCTTCCAGATGCCACCGGCGATCCGGATCTACACCCCGCTCGACCCGCGACTGGTCCGGCAGCAGCACCACGTCTACCAGGCCGCCGGCTGAGCCGCCCGTCTCGGAGTCATGAACCCTGATCTCCGCATCAGCGTGCGCCTGGAAGTCGGCACCCGCCATCCGGTACGGCACCACCCAGGTGCCCGAATCGGAGGTCAGCGCCGCCGCGGCGGCGAAGTCGGTCCGCCCCGCGTCAGGGTTGTTCGCGTCGAGCCAGACGTTGACCTGGCCGCGCAGCGCCCACCCAGGAGCGAACCGGCTGGCCAGTTTCAGCAGGTCGTCGAGGCGTTCGCCCGCTTCCTCAAATCGACCCAGGCGGTACAGCGCGTGTCAACGGCGAGGCGCCAAAGCGCCTGGGCAGACGCCGGGTCAGCGTCAGCGGCTGCCTGGGCGGCCATGCGTGCATCCGCAAAATGCCCCAGCCACCAGAGCGCCTCCGAGGCGAGCACGAGCGACGCGATCCGGACCGCGGGCACCGGATCCCCCAGGTGACGATGGGCCGCCCACAGGGCTCTGAGCGGGTGATCGGCACAGCTGCGCGTATGTTCCCGCAGCGTCTCCAGAGCATCCTTCGCCGGTTCCCGGGTGTCATGGCGGTGTTCGGCGGGGACCAGGTTGAGCCACCGGGCTGCGGCGCCTCTCAGCGGCTTGTCTAGTTCGAAGTCGGGCGCTTTGGGGTTCGCTACTAGCCGGGGCCGGAATGAGGGGAGGGCCGCGGCCCTGGAATAGCGGGTGGTGTCACGTCATCTCTCAGGGCATGGGCACATGATCGTTTCTTTGCCTGGGGCCGCGCCCGCTGGAGAGCGGCAAGATTCCGTCCACTCTAGTGGGTTGGTGTGCGGGCAGGAGTCGTCAGGTAGTTCTGTCTGTCTCCGGCGGCGCCGTAGCCAAGCGCGCTGCGGGAGCGGCGGCGACGTGCCACAGTCCGCCATGGGCGGCCGCTCGCCTTTAGTGCGCAAATCCGCGGCCCTCGCGACCGGGCCGGTCGGCACAATGTCGTATTTAGTAACGGCAGGAACTCCATTAACTAAAATTATCTCCGAGAAATAATCGAATACATCGCTTGGCCAGCCGAAAAATGTCAGGGGTGCCTGATAGCGTCGGATTATCAGCTAATCCACTCCCACGCCCCTTTCCGGCCCTGAGCCCAGCGGAGGAGGTGAACCAGCCGCCATGTGCACCGCGACGGAACCGTTGAACGCGAGCGAGAAGTTCGCGCTGGTGCAGTCGCTGCTGGGCGAGCTGGCCGGGGAGGACGCGGCTGGGCGGCCGGTGGCGGCGCTGGCTGAGGAGTTGCGGGCGCTGGAGCAGATCGACGCGGTCGGGGCGGCGGTGCGGGCCCGGCTGCTGGCCGCCTTTGATGCCCAGCAGGGGCCGGTGGCCGACGGGCAGCGGACCACCCGGACGTGGCTGGTGAACTGCCTGCGGATCACCAAGGGCCAGGCCGGGGAGTACCAGGCCATCCTGGCCCTGGCCGGGAAGCATGAGCCGCTGCTGGCCGGGCTGCGGGACCGGGTGCTGACCAAGTCGGCCGCCCTGCAGCTGGCCCGGTGGACCAAGGCCATCCCCGAACAGTTCCGCGAGGGGGCCGAGGAGATCGTGCTGGCCGCCGCGCAGGCCGGGGTGGACCTGCGCGGGCTGGCCGCGATCTGCGCCGAGATCCGCGAACGCACCGCCGGCCCCGATCCCGGTGACGACCCGGCCGATGACCCGCGGCTGGACCGGTCCGTATCGTCGGACACCACGATGGACGGCGTCGGGGTCATGCGCGGGGACCTGACCGCCGAATGCGCCGCCATGGTGACCTCCGTGCTGGACGCCCTGTCCGCGCCTACGGGGGGCGGGGACCTGCGGACCCAGCCGCAGCGGTATCACGACGCACTTGAAGAAGCGATGCGGCGCCTCCTCGCCTCCGGACTGCTGCCCAAGCGGGCCGGGCAGCCGGTCAAGGCGCTGGCCCACATCCACTTCACCGAGCTGCTGGCCATGGACCAGGATTCCGTGCTGCAGGACTCGTGGATCGCTGACGCGCGGGCCCGCTGGGCCGCCCACCGCGCCGCCGCCTCCGCCGGCCCGTGCGACGGCGGCGCCTGGCTGACCGGCGACGCCGCCCGGGTGGTCGCCTGCGACGCGATGATCGTCCCGGTCGTCACCGGCGACATCGACCCGGACGCAGTCGAGGACCTGATCGCCTTGTGCGTCCGGTACGACCAGGCCCGCCACGGCGGCCCGGACCCGGCCGCCCAGGCGCAGGCCGGCCCGCAAGATGGGCCGCCGGAGGCCAGCGGCGCCGCCGCTGGCGCCGCATCAGCGGAGACCTTGGGGCGGCTGGAACAGCAGATCCTGGCCCGGGTCATCCAGATCGTCTCCGGCCCCGGCGGCCTGGCCTCCTTCCTGCGCCGCAACCTGCTCGGCAAGCCGCTCGGCGGGCCGTCGCTGCCCTTGGACGTCGGGCAGACCGACGACATCCCGGTGCACCTGCGGCGGCTGGTGGCCCTGCGGGACCAGGGCTGCCAGCATCCCGGCGGCTGTGACCAGCCCGCCTCCCGGTGCGAGCCGCACCACGTGGTCCACCGGGCCGACGGCGGCCCCACCAGCCTCACCAATCTGAAGGACTACTGCTGGTGGCACCATCATGTGCTGCTGCACCAGCTGGGCTGGACCCTGACCGTCCACCCGGACGGCACCAGCCAGGTCACCAGCCCCGACGGCAAGACCATCCGCAGCCACAGCCCCCCACCCCGCCCCGGGTAACCAACCCGGAAGCAACGAGGGATCGCAATCGTCGACGGAGTTTGGTCAGCAGAAACGTCAGCCGAACCCTCATAAGACCAGACGGCACGGTGGCCGTTATGGGGGATGGGACCAACGGCGATGTTCCTGGTCGCGAATGATCAAGGCGCCCGCTCCCGACCCAGATCGTGGGCGGACCATATCGCTGTCGGACGTCATCGGATCGTTCGATTTATCCCGTCTACGGCAGATCGATCTCACCTAAAATAATTGATCAATTACGTATTGTGCCGTATGGGGTGTCATGGAGGCGCTGGACCTGCCGGAGGAGCCTGGCCGGCCTGAGCATGCCGAAGGCGGCACGAACCGGCCGAGGCCACGCCAGATCTCCGACCCGGACGAACGCGACCGACTTTACGACGCGGCACGGGCCCACGCTTCCGCGGATACGCCCGCCGGAGCTGAGCCCGCTCGAGGGTGCGACGACAGCGGCCGGCCAAGCTATAGGGACGATGTGCCGCGATTCCTGGATATGTGGGCAGATCATGAGAAACGCTGGCCGGCCCGATCACGGGATCCCGTCGACCGTTCGGCCGATCTACCGGACCTGGATACGGCAGCGGCCAATGCGGCACGCCGGATGCGCGAGGCCGAACCACGAATATCCGCGGACGCGCAAGCCAGCGAACAGGAAAATGATCACGGCGGCTGGCTCGAAGGCTTCGACTCCAGGTTCAAGGGCGAGGATCGTCTCAAGGAGAAGGTGGCCGAGAAGGCGGGCGCCGAGCCGCGCATGTCTGCCGCCGAGGTAATCAATGAGGTCGCTGACGCGATCCGCTACACCTACTGCTTCGAGCCTGAGAACTACGCGAGGGCTACTACGGCATAAGGGAATGCTTGGAAAGTCGCGACTATGAGATGTACTACTCGAAAAACTGGTGGACCAATCCCGAATACAAGGGGATCAATACACGCTGGATAACCCGGGACGGGCAGCGATTCGAAGTGCAGTTTCACACACCGGACAGCTTCCACGCCAAGCACCACGTCACGCACATCGCCTATGAGCGAATCCGCGACCCAACAACGAGCAGATCCGAGCTTCGCGAGTTGCACGCGTTCCAGAGTGAAGTGTGCTCACGTATTCAGGTTCCAGACGGGGCGACGGACATCCCCGACTACAGGAAGGAAGGGTTCTAAGTGGCGAACAAGATCACCTACTACGCGATAGTTGGCGGCCGTAACACGCTTGATAATCCGCGCGGCCTAGTGCGACGACTTGAGCACGACGACGGTCCGTCCGACGAGACCCTAAGGCCGGACTTCAGCTGGACGTTTACACCCGTGATTGCGGAATGGGAACACGGCGACTTCGACGACGAATTGGTTGAGGTCAGCCATGAGCGGGCCGACAGAATCATCCAGTACTTCCGCGAGCACTGGAACAGCTAGCCAGTGATTCGCGAGATGTCTGTAGAGGCCACGCCACGAGGCTGGCTTGGGCTGGGGAGCAGGTTATGCCGCTGCGCAGGGGGCAGTCGGTGCGGGCCGCACGGACGCTGGGCCTGGGGAGCGTGCCTGCGGGCACGCCGGGACGGGTGGTCAAGGTGGGATTCTTCGGCAGCTATGACGTGAGCTTCGGCCGCGGTCACATCTTGCACGGCCTGAGCCGCGACGCCCTGAGGGTGAGCGGCGGATCGTGGTGGGCGCTGCGCCGAAGTCGGCTCCGGCGGAGACGATGATCTGGCCCCTTTCGTCGGCAGCATGCCGCTGGCGAATACCCGCGCATCCGCTTCACTGGATGGTAGCCTGTATCCGAGAATGGTCGACTAGTAGACTCGGTGATCGATTCGGGCGATTTTTATCCGGCCGCTGAGCCTCCGACGGCGGGAGGTACCGCCAGTGACAGAGTCGTCGAGGTTCGGCCAGCGGACCGGCGAGGCGGCCGCCAGCTTCCGGTGCGCTGCGTGCGGCGAGGTCGCCGCCGTGGTCAAGGCCGTGCCGGCTGACATCCCGACCGACATGGGGCCGCCGCTGGGGCCGCAGTCCCACCGCCGGGACGGGATCGTGGTGGACTACTTCGGCGGCACCGGGTGGAAAGCCGCCGAGCCGGGCACCTATGCGGCCGTGTGCGCGATCCTCGGAAGCGCCGCGCCTGATCCGGCCGAGCTGCGGCGGATCGACTGGGAGATGGCACCCTTCTACTGCCCCGAGTGCGAACAGGCCTACTGCCACGCCGACTGGCGGACCTACGTCGTGTTCGATGAGGGGTTCTACGACTGCACCATGGGCACCTGCCCGGCCGGGCACCGGCAAATGATCGACGACTGACCCTTATCCGAGGCTGCTCTGCACCGGGCGCTGGGCGTGCGGATGGCCTTCGGCCAGGTCACGCAGCGGGATCGCGACCGGCGGGTCGCCGCGGTTAACGACGACAGCCTCGCCCGCAGTGAGATCGGCGACGAAGGTGCACAGCGTGGTGGCCGGGTAGCCGGGTGCCGGATCGCAGCGGACGCCGTCCGGCAGGGCCCGGCTGGCCAGGACGCCCAAGAACCAGGCTGGGGCCGGGTCTTCGGCGGGCACCGGCAGAGCGCCCAGGATCTCGCCGCGAGCCACGCTGTTCCCGCCGGGCGACGGCTCGGCACCCGGGAGGTACCGCCCGTGGTTCGTATGCCACAGCAGCGGGCCCGAATCATGGCCCACTTCCACGATGGCATGTCGTCCGGCCATGGCTTCCACGTTGACCACCCGGCCGGTAGGGTCCCCCAGCATGTAGCCGAAGCCCCCGGCCGACGGGTGAGTCCGCAGGTAATCGACGGCCTCGTTGACGGTCCGGGCCGATCGCTGCAGCCCGCGGCCCACGAAATGCCGGCCTGCGCCGTCGCCGGGCGAGGCCACCGGGACGTGATCGATCGTGCACACCAGCCCGTCACCGGTCACGGAGAACGCGTTGCTCGGCACGAAGCCCGGATACCAGAAGGCCGTGACGGCCGACAGGCCGTCCAGGGCCAGCGTGAGCAGGGCGCAGTGGCCCATGTTCACGGCCACGCCGTCCTCGTTATGGCCGATGACGGACCGCTCCCGGCGCCAGGCCAGGTCGCTGCAGCCGATGCCGCCTTCGACAGGACCTAGGTCGCCGCGGAAGTTCAGCAGGGCCAGGTCATCGAACGGGACGCCGGCTCCGCCGGCGAACGCGGCCAGTTCGGCCCAGACCTCGGGGAAGTGCTGCGCGCTGGCCTGCCGCACGGCGGCCAGGCGGTCGCGCCCTGGCGGGCGGGAGACGTGTGCGCGTAGCCTGGCCAGCAGCGGCCAATCCGTGGTGAGCGCGGCTATCTCCGGCCGCATGTGCTCGCCGAGCGCGCCGAACGCCCCACGGTCCGGGCCGCGCAGCACGATCCAGCGCAACCCGCCGAGCGTGTGCTCATCCAGCGAAACGGTCATGCCTGAGCTCCTAGCCGATGCCTTGGTTAAGAACGTACGCCCTGGTGGCTGGCCCGGCTGCTGTCAGGCGGCGGTGCGGACCTGCTTGAGGCTGAAGCCCCAGTTCAGCATCCGCGCAGCGTCCTGCGCGCCAGCCGCGGCACCGGTCGGGGGGCTGTCCAGCACGACTCCGATCAGCGTCCGGCCGTTCCTGACCGCCTCGAAGAGCAGGCAGTGCCCGGCGTCGTCGGTGTACCCGGTCTTGATCCCGACGGCGCCCTGATAGGAGCCGACGAGGTCGTTGGTGTTGTCCCACCAGTACTGATGATGACCGCGGCCTTTGGGCAGGTTAAAGAACCGCTGGTCGACGATCGACCGGAACACCGGGGACTTCATGGCGGCCAGGCCGAGCTTGAGCAGGTCCGAGGGCGTGGAGTAGGTGGAGGTCTCGGTCGGGTAGGGCAGCCCGTCGGGCGAGGTGAAGTGGGTATGGGTCATGCCCAGCTGCGCCGCGGTCACGTTCATGCGCGCGATGAAGGCGTCCAGTCCCGGGCCGTACGCGTTGGCCAGCGTGTAGGCCGCGTCGGCGCCCGACGGCAGCAGCAGCGCCTCGAGCAGTTGCTGCACCGTCAGCTCATCACCCGGGTGCAGGGACGCGGTCTCTCCCCCGTACTTCCAGGCATAGTTGAACGCCGCCTTCGGCACCCGGATCTCCTGGTTCAGGTTGCCGCTGTCGATCACCATCAGGGCGGTCATCACCTTGGTGACGCTGGCCATCGGCCGCTCGGCATCCAGGCCGCGGCCCCACAGCACCTGGCCGGTGGCCGCGTCGGCCAGCACTGCTCCCTTGGCCTTCACCCCGGGCGGGGCGCCGACCACGCCGTCTACCGGGCCAGCCAGCGGGCGGGGCCGGACCGCGGGCTTCGGCAGCGGCTTGCGCGCGACCGCGGCCGCGTGGTCGGACGCTGACCGGGCGCCCGATCCGGTATCCGCGAACGCCCATGCGGCGATGCCGCCGCCGATCACGGCGGCCACGGCAATCACCGCGACGATCCGTGTCGTCAGCCGCATGGCGTGGTTGAACCTTCGCTACCGTCGACGGGCGGGCATGATGAGCGACGTCCGCCGGCCGGCGGAGTTGCTGCCACACTCTACCGCGCAGGCTCGCCGATGGCAGCGGTGCGCGAGCAGGGTGGTACGGTCCGCTAGTTCGCGATGCCGACGATCTGCCGGAACGTCGGGGTGCGGAAGGGCAGCTGGCCTGGTTCAGCAGGCGGCCGGACCGATGGGGACGGTAACGGTGGCTGCTCTCGCGGCCGGTGAGGCGACATCGAAGGTGACGCAAGACGGCCCGGCGACTATGACACCGCCGGTGAAACCGGTGAACCGCGGCCCGCACACGGGCAGCCGGACCTTGCTCCGCGAAGCGGTGAGGAGGCCCTGGCCTGAGCGGGTACCGAACAGCGCGCCGATGCGCGTCGGCGAGGCATACACGAGCCTCGCGCTGGCGGGACGGGTGATGGAGACCGTGGCGAACGGTGCCGCGGACGCGGATACCGCGAGGAAGGCCTTGTAGATGAAGTAGTGCTGGCCGCCGCCGGCGGCGGCGATCGGGTACAGGCCGGCCGGGTCGTCTGACCCGGGGAGGACCAGGCCTTCGACGCCTCCGATCACCGTCTCATGGTCCTGTCCCTGCTGGCCGACGGAGTCGGAACAGCTCAGCGAGAGCAGCGCGGACGCCACCGGGCTAGGCACGGGATGCGCCGGGCGCGCCGGTGCGCTGGAGCAGGACGCAAGGCTGGCACCGATGCAGGCCGTGGCCAGGAGAGTCAGGGCTCGCCGCACGAGGCAAGGGTAACCGGCGGCCCCGTGCTAGCTGACGGGGACGTGGCGGGCAGATCGGGTGACCGAGCCGGCGCCGGCGAGGCGGGCGGCGAGGAGCGGGACGGGCGGTCAGCCGCCGAACCGGCAGGGCAGGCGCTTGATGCCGTTGACGAAGCTGGACAGCAGGCGGTCCGGTGGGCCGGCGGTGATGTCGGGGACCCGGGTGAGCAGCTCGCGGAGCATGACGGTGAGCTCGCGGCGGGCCAGGTGGGCGCCGAGGCAGAAGTGCGGGCCCGCGGCGCCGAAACCGACGTGGGGATTCGGGTTGCGGGAGATGTCGAACCGCTCGGGGTCGGCGAATACCGCCTCGTCGCGGTTGGCCGAGTAGTAGAACAGCACCGCCTTGTCGCCGGCGCGGTAATCCTGGCCGTTCATGGTGTAGTCGCGGGTGAGGGTCCGCCGCATGAAGATGACCGGAGAGGCGTACCTGACGATCTCCTCGACCGCTCCCGGAAGCCGGCCCTCCAGATCGGCCAGCAGGAGCGCGCGCTGGTCCGGGAACTCGGTGAACAGCATGAGCGCGTGGGACAGGGCGGTGCGGGTGGTCTCGTTGCCCGCGACGACCAGCAGGATGAAGAACGAGGCGAGCTCGGCGCTGGTCAGCTGCTCGCCATCGATGTTGGCGGTGACCAGGGCGGAGACCAGGTCCTCCGCGGGCGCCTGGGCGCGTTCGGCGGCCAGGCTGGTGACCAGGTCGGCGAGGGCCTGGCCGGCGCCGAGGATCTGGACCACCGCCTCATTGAGGTCCTCGCCGAGGAACTCCGGGTCCGCGCCGGACAAGATGATGTTGCTGTTGGCCAGGACCATCTCGTACCGGTCGTCGGGGATGCCCATCATGTCGCAGATGATCTTCAGCGGAAGCCGGGCCGCAGCGTGCGGCACGAAGTCACACGGGCCGGTGGCCAGCAGGTCATCGACGACCGTGGCGGCCGCCCGCCGCACGTCAGCTTCGAACTTCGTGATCATCCGTGGGCTGAACGCACGAGACACGATCCGCCGCAGCCGGGCGTGCCGCGGGGCGTCCATGTTGATCATCGACCCGAAGTACTCGTTGAACTCGGCAGGCAGGTCCGCGATGTTCGTAGCGCCCTGCCCCGAGCAGAAGATGTCGGGGTGACGGCTCGCCTCCGCCACGTCCGCGTGCCGGACCAGGGCGTAGTATCCGGGCCCCACCTCAGCGAACGGGACCTCGGGCTCGGCGTAGAACTGCGGCCGTTCCTGCGCCCGCAGCAGCGCGAAGGCGGCCGCGCGCTCGCCGAGCGGACGGCCCCAGAAGGCCGTGTCCGACAGGTCTATCCCGGCAGCAGTCATGACCCCGGCGCCTTCCGTAGGACCTGATTCCACTTCATCACGGTGCACCCTGGTGCGGCTAGGCCGTCTCGCGGCTACTGGCGGCGGCGTTCGTACCTTCTCAGCCAGACCAGCATCGCCACGATCAGAACCAGCAGCACGCCCGCAATCAACCAGTCCATACCCTCGCCTTTCGTCCCAAGCAGCTTAAGCCGGGTCCGCGGTCAGGAGCGCTCGGGGCCGCAGGCCTAGGCTTGAGCGTATGGATACCGGTGTAGCGATTTTTCCTACGCACGACTCCATCGCCCCCGCTGATGTGGCTCGGCTAGCCGAGGAGCGCGGGCACGAGTCACTGTTCTTCCCCGAGCACACGCACATCCCGGCCGTACGACAGTCCACCTGGCCGGGCGGCAGCGAGTTGCCGCGCAGGTACGCACACACCCATGACCTGTTCGTGGCGATCACGGCAGCGCTGACCGTCACCTCACGGCTGCGGTCGGATCGGGCATCTGCCTGCTGGTGGAACGAGACCCGATCATCACCGCCAAGGAGGTGGCCAGCGTCGACTTCCTGTCCGGTGGCCGGTTCGAGTTCGGCGTCGGCGCGGGCTGGAACCGGGAGGAAATGGCCAACCACGGGACCGATCCGCGTGAGCGGATGGCGGTCCTGCGGGAGCGGGTGGAGGCCATGAAGGCCATCTGGACTCAGGACGAGGCGAGCTATGCGGGTGAGCACGTCCGCTTCGAGCGGATCTGGTCCTGGCCCAAGCCGGCCCAGCGGCCTTATCCGCCGGTGCTGGTCGGCGGGAACGGGCCGACCGTGCTGGACCGGGTGCTGGCGTTCGGTGACGCCTGGTTCCCCAATCATGATCGCGGAGACGTCCTGGAGCGCGCCGCGGAACTGCGGGCGCGGGCCGACCGGCCGATCGGGCTCATGGTCATGGGCGTCCCGGCCGAGGCGAAGGTGCTGGAAGCGTACGCGGCCGCCGGATTCCAGCGGGCCGTGCACTGGCTGCCCTCGGCTCCGCGGGGCCCGGTGGAGCGGGCGCTGGACCAGTACGAGGATGCCGTCGCGGAATTCAACGGAGAGTAGTGGCGGACGCTGGGGAGTTGCGGCTGCGGCTGGCCGGACGGGTAATCGTGCTGGACCCGGACCACCGGGTGCTGCTGTTCCGGTACGACGACGGGCCGCCCAACGGCCGGCACTGGGCCACGCCCGGCGGCGGGCTTGACGACTGGGAGACCTACGCGGCCGGGGCGCGGCGGGAACTGGCCGAGGAGACCGGCTGGAGCGACGTGCCGCTGGGCGGCGAGATCTACCGGTCGACCCGCGTGTTTGAAGACCAGGGCGAGATGATCCGGCAGCATGAACGGTTCTTCCTGGGCCGGGTCGACACGGCGCGCCGTACGCTCGGCGAGGTGGCGGACATGCACGCCTCGGACCGGATCGCGGCGTGGCGCTGGTGGACGCTGGCCGAAGTGGACTCCACCGCGGAAGTGATCTGGCCGCCGAGACTCGCGGACCTGATCAGGAGCGCGCTCGGGTAGACCTCGCGGGGCCAGGGCTGAGGTCCTCAGGGCTGGGGCGGCGGCCAGGGCCGGTCGGCGGGCGGCGGGGCAGGGAGCGTCGGACCCGAATAGGGCGGTTGCGGGCGTGCCTGCGGGTGGGGGCGGTCTGGCTGAGGCCGGTGCTGATCCAGGTACGGCTGGGCCGGCGGAGGGTAAGGCTGGACGGGCGGGGCGTAGGGCTGGGCGGCCGGGGCGTAGGGCTGGGCGGGCGGGGAGGGCGGCCCTGACCAGGGGACGGCGGGGACGGGCTGGGCCGTGGCGCGGGAGTTGTAGATCACGTACACGCCGAAGATGACGGCTAGGACACCGAGGACAAGCAGCCAGTCCACGGCGTCTTCTAGCGCGTTGACCAGGCCGCAGTCATGGGCGACCGTGGTGTCGATGGCCTGGCCGATCTGGCCGATGCTGGACTGGCACAAGACTGACTTGGGTGCCACGACCCAGTGGTCGATCAGCCCGGCCACGAACAGGATGGCACCGAGCACCATAGCCGCAACTCCAGTAGCTCTCCGTCGCCACATAGGTCGCTCCCGCCGACGCCACTGTCCGCCAGGATCAGTGTGCGCGATCCCGGAGACTCGTTACGAAGTACGGCGGAGTTGTCTCATGTTGAGGCCGGCAGGCAGTCTTCCCTAGTCTGATCGTGTGGCCCAGCCCGCTGCGTGTCTCGTCGATGTCTACGACACCCTGCTGAGCTACGACTTCGTGCCGCACCGCGCCGAGATGCCGGACCTGGCCGGTGTGGCGCCTGAGGTCTGGGGCAACGTCTACCGCCAGTTCGGCCTGGCGCTCGGCCTGGGCCAGATGACCAAGGCCGACGCGTTCGAGCGCACCCTGACCGAATCAGGCGCCAATCCGCAGCCCGAGCTCATCCGCACGCTGATGGACAGGGACCGGGATCTGCTGCTGACCTGGGCTCGGCTGTACGATGATGCCCTCCCCTTCCTGCAGGTCCTCAGGTCCCGCGGGGTCAAGATCGTGATCGTCAGCAACTGCTCGGATAACACCCGGGCCCTGCTGGAGAAACGGGGCGTGGCCGACCTGGCCGACGATCTGGTCCTGTCGTGTGAGGTCGGGGTCGAGAAACCGGCGCCGGAGATCTACCAGATCGCGCTGGAACTGGCCGGCGTGACGGCGCAGCAGGCGGTATTCGTGGACGATCAGCCGGCCTTCTGCGCGGGTGCGGCGGCGCTGGGCATCGCCGCCGCGCAGATCGTGCGGGGCGAGCACAACGGTAAGGTACCGGCCCCGGGTATCCCCGTCGTGTGGTCGCTGGCGGAAGTCCGGGCCATGTTCTGGCCCTGACCGGTCCTAGGCTTTCCTGGCGGGAGCCACGGTGGCCCGCTCGTTGGCTGAGGTCGAGGAGACGCTGCGGGAGCCGGGCCGCCGCTAACGTCGCGCTCACAGGGTGGGCGGCAGCCCGAAGGCCGGGAACAGCTCCGCGTTGAAGGTGGTGATCTCCGCGATCAGGCCCGCCTCGATGCGCATGACGTCGAGCTTGAACGCGCGGAACTCGCTGTCGCCCGGCCGGCGCAGGTAGCTCGCGGCGGCGGGCATCCGGTTGGCGCCCACCGGGACCAGACGCCACTGGCCCATGTCGACCGCGTTAGCCATGAGCGGCCTGATCGACTCCGGCCCGTCGAAGCACCACGGGAACGGCGGCATCGTGATCCGGACGTCCTGGGCGGCGATGGCCATGGCGGCCTCGGCGTCCAGGCGCTCGTGCGCCTCGATGAACTGCTCGAGCAGTGCGCGCTCCCCGGCGGTCGGCTCGCGCGCGGACCATTCCGCCCGGCGCGGCGGAAGGTGCGACTGCATGGTGGCCCGGGCCCGCTGCACGGCGCTGTTGGCCGCGGCGACGCTGGTCCCGAGGGCCGAGGCGGTCTCGCTGGCCGGCCAGCCGAGGACGTCGCGGGCGATCAGCGCGGCGCGCTGCCTGGGCGGCAGGACCTGCAGCGCGGCCAGGAAGGCGAGCGAGATCGTCTCCCGCTGGATGGCAACCGCCTCGGGCTGCTCGTCGGGCGGCGCGGCCTGGTCGAGCAGCTGATCCGGATAGGGCTGGATCCAGGGCACCTCGGCCGGGGAGCGCATCCCGGTCGCGCGCCGCGCGTTGCGCCGCAGCAGGTCGAGGCAGACGTTGGTGGCGATCCGGTACAGCCAGGCGCGGAACTGCGAGCCGCCCTCAAAACCGGACCGGCCGCGCCACGCGTTCAGGAACGTCTCCTGCACCGCGTCCTCGGCTTCGTCGAACGAGGCCAGCATCCGGTAGCAGTGCACATGCAGCTCACGCCGGTGGCGCTCGGCGAGAGCGGCGAACGCGGGCTCGTCGCCCGCGACCGCCGCGGTCACCAGCTCGTCGGTGTCAGCGCGGCTCATGCCCGGCCCTGCGCCTGGTCATCTCGGCTCCGGTCGACCTCCTGCAGGATCCAGATGTTGCCGTCCGGGTCGGTGAAGTCGGCGAACGACTGATAGTTGCCGCGTGCCGGGTCCGGGCCGTCGACCCAGGTCCCGGCCTCCAGGTGGTCCACGTCGGATACCGGGAGCACCAGTTCCAGCTTGTAGTCCACGTCAGCCTCCTGTTCGCCGCATTCTCAACCGTAAAACGGCGCCGGACGGCGAAACTCATCGGTGCCGCGACGGGTCAGAGGCCGAACTCGTCTCGCCGGCCTTCGGGGACCAGGTCGGCGTAGCCGGGATGATCACCGATCCAGCGCAGGACGTACGGGCAGTGGGGCAGCACCTGCAGGTGCCGCTCACGGGCCGCGTCGAGGGTGGCCTGGACGAGGCGCCCGGCCAGGCCATGGCCGCGGAAGCGGTCGTCGGTTTCGGTGTGCAGCAGGGCGATGACGCCGTCCCGCAGGTGGTACTTGACGACCCCGGCCAGCTCGTCGTCCGCCCTGATCTCGTACTGCGCCTGGCCCGGGTTGTCGACGACCTGCAGTTCCATGACGCCCAGGATAGGTTCACGCCCGCGTGGTCGGCACCGTCTCCGGCGCGGGCTGGGCCGCGGGCTCCGCGCGGTACCTGGTGAAGGCCGGGACGGCGAACATGATCGCCACCGCGACCGCGAAACAGCCGATGCCCCCGCTGACGGCACTGATGACCGGGCTGGTCAGCGAGGCGACCAGGCCGGACTCCACGTTGCCGACCGGCGATCCCCCGGCACCGATGATGTACTCCACGCTGGAGACCCGGCCACGGAACTCGTCCGGTGTCACGGTCTGCACCATCGAGCTGCGGAAGATGACGGTCAGCGTGTCGGCGGCGCCGGCCACGGCCAGCATGACCAGGGCCAGGGGCAGGCTCGCGGTCAGCCCGAACCAGGCGATGGCCAGGCCCCAGATCATCGCGCCGGCCAGCATGCCGCGCCCGTGCCTGGATATCCGCGCGGCCGGGCCCGATAGCGCGGCGGACAGCAGCCCGCCGACGCCCGGCGCCGCGTTGAGCAGGCCCAGGGTCTCGGGCGAGCCGCCGAAGTGGGCAGCGTTCAGCGCCGGGAACAGCGCTACCGGCAGGCCGAGCAGCATGGCGTCCAGGTCGGTCAGGAACGCGCCCACGAGCGCCGGCTGGTGCCGGATGAACCGCAGGCCGTCGGCGGTGGCGCGCAGGCTGGGCCGGGAGGGCCCCTTCGATCGTGTCGAGCCCTTCGGCCCCGCCGCCCCTGCCGTCCCCGCGCGCATGGCGGGCAGCCGGACGGTGACGTACAGGGATGCGACAAAGCTGACCGCGTCGATGGCGTAGCAGGTCTTCAGGCCCCAGGCCCCGGTGACCAGGCCGGCCAGGGCCGGGCCGGCCAGCATGGTGATCCGGCCGGTCAGGGTGTTCAGCGCGATGGCGGCGGTGAGTTTTTCGGCCGGGACCAGCCGGGGCACGAACGTCCGGCGGGCCGGGGAGCCGAGCCCGCGCAGCACGGCCTGGACCGCGGCCAGCAGGTAGAGCAGCCACAGCTGGCCGAGCTGAGCGTAGGCCTGGGCGGCAAACGCGGCCGAGACCACCATCAAGCCCGCGGTGGTGTACAGGGCCAGCCGGCGCCGGTCGACCGCATCGGCGATGGCGCCGCCGTACAGGCCGACGATCAGCACCGGGATGAAGGTCAGGCCGAGCAGCCCGACCGCCAGGGAGGACCGGGATATGTCCCAGATCTGCAGCGTGACCGCGAACGTGGTCATGGCGCTGCCGAGCGAGGACAGCAGGCCGCCGATCAGCAGCCGGCGGAATGGTGGATTATCCCGTGCCGGCCCGAAGTCAGGCAGGATCCGCATCGGCAGGGACTCCAGCAGGGGGCCGGAAGCGTGAAACCGCGCTCCGTTCGGTCAAAACAAGGATTTTACCCGCCGGGACGGCAAGCGGGTCCAGGCTGAGCCATTCCTTCATCGGGGTGCCATGACCCGGGTCAGCTCACCTCCGCGGCGTAGACGACGATGTTGCTCAGGTAATGACCGGTGGCGTTGTCGAAGGCGCCGCCGCAGGTGATCAGGCGCAGTTCGGCGTCGGGGACGGGGCCGTAGACGTCCTCGGTGGGGAAATGGTCCTTCAGGTACGTCTGGACCGCGGTGACGCTGAACTCGGCCAGCGTGCCGTCCGCGCGCTTGATGTAGATCTTGTCCCCCTTGGTCAGCGTGGATAGTCGGAAGAACACCCCCCGGACGTATTTGGAGTCGATGTGGCCGACGATGATGGACGAGCCGACGGCGCCCGGCCGGGGGCTGCCGGTGTACCAGCCCGCGACCGAGGTCGTGGACGGTACCTCGAGCTGGCCGTTGGACTGCAGGCCCAGGGTGATCAGGTTGGTCTGCACACCGATCAGCGGGATGGTCAGCGAGACGGGGGCCGCGACGGACCGCGGGCCTGGTGACTGCGGCGCGGCCACGATCGGGCCGGTGGGCGCGGGCAGGGCCCCGACCCCGGCCGCGACCGGGCGCATGGGCGGGGTCGACTGCCGGGTCAGCAGCAGGCCGACGGTGCCGCCCAGAATCACGACGAGGCCGGCCGCGAGCGTGAGCAGCGCGGCCGGCCTACGGGTCGGCATCGGTTAGATCCCGGTGTGCAGGCGGAGCCTGTTGCGGCGAACGCCCAGCCCTCCCGCCAGCGCGAGCAGGGTTCCGGCTGCGATGACCGCGAGCCACGGCACGGGCGAGCCGGGACCGTGCCCGGCGGTACCGCCGAATCCGGTCGAGACCGCACCTACCGGTATGTTCCCGGCCCCGGCGGCGTCCTGCAGGACGTCGATCTCCAGGCCGCTCGGGCCGTCGAGGACGACCAGCGTGTCGACCGTGCCGGCGGCCAGATGGACACTCTTTTGCGTGTTCCCGCTGGACGTCACCGCGGCCATGGTCCAGGTGCCCGGCGTAATGGCCTGGTAGCCCACGACGGAGGCGAACTTCACGTTGCTCGCGAGCGTCTTACCGCCGCAGGTCACCTTGGTGACCACCTGATCCTTCAGCGAGGCCTGGATGATCCGCACCGCCGCCTTGTGGGTCTGCGTGGTCAGGTCGTCGTCCATGACCTGGAGCCGCAGGCCCGATTCGGGTCCCATGCCGGCCACCGTGTAGGCGTGACCGGCCTGGATCGTGACGCTAGTGGACAGGACCGGCTGGCTCGACGCGGACGCACCCGCCGCGCGCATGGCCACGCTGTAGTCGCCCGCCTGGACCGTCTCGTACGGCGAGACCGTCCCGTACGCCACGTGGTGGAGGACGATTTCCGCGTTGGAGTTGCCGAACGAATAGAGGTACACGTCGACGGCAGGAGTATTCGGCGACAGGTGGGCCAGCCTGATCCAGCCGGTCCCAGAAGTAGCCGAAGACGCGAATGCCGTGGCGGCGGGGATGCCCAGCAGCAGGGCCGAAGCGGCCAGCAACATGAGCAATCGCCTGGTTAGTCTCGGAAACATATGACCCCTCCCTATGCTCCCAGCAATCGCTAGGAGCTCCCCAGTCCCAGGGGGCCTGGGGCGTCGAACTGTACAGTCACGACAGGCTGCCCACCGAGCGCGGTCTGGTGGAAGTAAGAGGGCTGATATTGAGCTTGCTGGGCGGCCAGGAACGCAAGCATCGCCGACAGGCCAGCGGATGCAGCAGCGCCGATCTCGGCGCCACGCAGCGGGACCGCCGAACTCGCTCCTGGCGATGCGTCATCGAAGGCTACCAGCCTGATTGCCATTTCGTGCGCAAGTAGCGAAAGCGTTACAAGCAGCCGCGGGTCGACGTTACCGGCCAAAAGGGCCTGCCGAGCCGGCGCCGCGACCTGGACGTTCGTGTTGGCCAGGAGTTGCTCGCCGGCGGCGACGCGAGCACTGCGGGCCGAGGCGAGCGAGGCCTCGAAGGCGGCGGTGCCGCCGGGCACGACGTAGCGGACATCGACTTCCTCGGCGCCGGAGCCGAAACGGGCCAGCACCAGCGGCGCGTAGACGGTGGCCAGCCGGGGACCGAACTGGTTCCGCACCGCCGGCGTCGCGACAATTATGTTGGAATCCAGCGGATCGCTGGTGGTCAGCTGCAGTTGCGCAAGCCGGGCCGCGGACACCTTCGCGCTCTCGAGCGCGGCGCACATTTGCGGGTCACAGGCGATTACCGCGCTGGCGAGCACCTGGCTGGCGATCCACTTCGCGGCCTGCGCGCGGTTGGCGGCCGCCAGCTGCAGCGCGCTCGGAGTGCTCTGGGCCGCGTTGCTCGGCCGCGCGGCGGGCGCCTGATCTCCGGTGCTGGTGAAGGCCAACGTCACGAGCGCGCCGAGCGCCATGGCGGCCACGGCGCTCAGCACGAGGACGCCGCGCTGCCTGCGGGCCCTGGGCCGCCGCCCGCCGGAGTGACTGTGCCTTTGCAGCCACAGACGAACCGTGTTAGCGGTCACCTCAGCCCACGATGGGTTCAGCCGGCGCTCACCAGGTGGGCCCGACCTCAGGCTGTGCTGTTGTTCGCCCATCTACGCCCCCCCACCACCCCGTACACCAACAGGGCTGGTTACCAAGGCTGTTCGATCGTACGCTGTCCTCCGATTTCATCCAATACAATCATTTATTGATCTGTATGTCGTGAAGTTCACGATGATCAACATGCACGACCGCAGTGCGCATTTCCTCCCCTAAGCCGGGAGTGGCAGATTACGACTTGGCTGTGATGTCCATGCAGGCCGGCTGGCCGGTGATCCGCATAGGGTGCGGTCGTGCTCGATTACGACCGCGAGGCCGGGCGCTATGACATCACCAGGGGCGGCGACGCGCGGGCCCAGGCGGCCGCTGACGCGATCGAGACCCTGCTGACCGGGCTGAGGGCAGCCCCGGCCAGGATCGTCGACGTCGGCTGCGGGACGGGGATCGTGACCGTGCGGCTGGCGCGGCCGGGCCGTTCGGTGGCCGGCGTGGAGCGGTCCGGCGGAATGGCGGCCGTGGCGGCAACGCGTCTGCCAGGGCAGATCACGCTCGGCGACGGCAATCGCCTCCCGCTCGGCCGCGAGTCGGTCGACGCCGTCACGATGGTGTGGCTGCTGCATCTGCTGAACCCGGCGGATTCTGCCTCGGCGCTGGGCGAGGCGGAGCGGGTGCTGCGTCCCGGCGGCCTGCTCATCACCACGGTCGGCAAGGACGATGCCGCGTACGGCGAAGCGGACGACGCGGCCGCGATCATCGCGCCGGTGCGGGCCAGGTTCGACCACGACCCGACCGACCGGCTGGAGCGTGTCCTGGACCTCGGCGAGCAGCTCGGCCTGGCGCTGGCCGCGCAGACCACGTTCACGGGCCTAGGCCAGGGCCGGAGCCCTCGCCGCTGGCGCAGGCAGTTGCGGGGTGACGGGCACGGCTGGACGGCAGCCGCCGGGCGGGAACGGGTCGAGGCGCTGTGCGCGGCGCTCGAGACGCTGCCCGATCAGGACCGGGTCCGGCCCGATCCGGTCTACGAGCTGGTGGCGCTGAGCAAGGGCTAATGCGACGCGGCTGTGGTAGACCCCGTCTTGCATGTCGCTCCTCTGTCCAGGGGAGGCGGTTAATCGCCCAGGCCGAGGATCTCCACCGACCGCTCGCGCATCTCGACCTTGCGCACCTT
The DNA here is from genome assembly GCA_963767565.1 of uncultured Actinomycetes bacterium. Lineage (GTDB taxonomy): Bacteria > Actinomycetota > Actinomycetes > Streptosporangiales > Streptosporangiaceae > Palsa-504. Next base: position 1,511,619 of record CAVYEG010000006.1, read on the forward strand.
CCCGGTCACGGTCATCGGGAACTCAGCCACGATGTGCACGTACCTGGGGATCTTGTAGTGCGCCAGCTGCCCGGAGCAGAACGCCCGCAGATCGTCGGCGGTCAGCGGGGACGCACCGGGCCGCAGGCGCACCCAGGCCATGAGCTCCTCGCCGTACTTGGCGTCGGGGACGCCGATGACCTGGGCGTCCAGGATGTCCGGGTGGGTGTAGAGGAACTCCTCGATCTCCCGCGGGTAGACGTTCTCGCCGCCGCGGATCACCATGTCCTTGATCCGCCCGGTGATGGCCAGGTACCCGTCTTCATCCATGACGGCCAGGTCGCCGGTGTGCATCCAGTGCGCGGCATCGACGGCATCGGCGGTCTTGTCCGGCTGCTCCCAGTAGCCGAGCATCACCGAGTAACCCCGGGTGCACAGCTCCCCCGGCGTGCCGCGCGGCACCGTCAGCCCGGTCGCCGGGTCGATGACTTTCACCTCCAGGTGCGGCATCACCCGGCCCACGGTCGAGACGCGCCGGTCCAGCGAGTCGTCGGCGCGGGTCTGCGTGGACACCGGCGAGGTTTCCGTCATGCCGTAGGCGATCGCCACCTCGCGCATCGACATCCGCGACATGACCTGCTTCATCACCTCGGCCGGGCACGGCGAGCCGGCCATGATGCCGGTGCGCAGGCTGGACAGGTCGTAATCGGCGAACCCGTCGGCAGACAACTCGGCGATGAACATCGTCGGCACCCCGTACAGCGACGTGCAGCGCTCGGCCTGCACGGCCGCCAGGGTCGCCACCGGATCAAAGCTGGGCGCGGGAATGACCATGCAGGCGCCGTGGCTGGTGGCCGCGAGATTACCCATGACCATGCCGAAGCAATGGTAGAACGGCACCGGAATGCAGATCCGGTCCGCTGCGGTGTAGTGGCACAGCTCGCCGACGAAGAACGCGTTGTTGAGGATGTTGTGGTGCGAAAGAGTCGCGCCCTTCGGGAAACCAGTGGTGCCTGAGGTGTACTGGATGTTGATGGGATCGTCGGTGTCCAGTTGAATGCGCTGCAGTGCGGAACGGTCCGGCCCGCGCCCGGTTTCGATCAGGGCGTGCCACTCCGGCGTGCCGATCAGCACGACATGGGCTAGCGCGTGGCAACCTGGCCGTACCTCGGTGATCATCGCCGCGTAATCGGAGGTCTTCAGCCGCTGGGCCGCTATGAGCAGCTTGGTTCCTGACTGATTGAGCACGAACTCGAGCTCGCGGGTGCGGTAAGCGGGGTTGATGTTAACCAGGATCGCGCCGATCTTCGCCGTCGCGTACTGGGTGAGAGTCCATTCCGCGCAGTTCGGTGCCCAGATACCGACCCGGTCGCCCTTCTGGATGCCCATTTCCAGCAAGCCGAGCGCCAGCGCGTCAACGTCGGCCGCGAGTTCGGTATAGGTCCACCGTCTGGACGCGGGCCGGTCGACTAGCGCCTCGCGGTCCCCGAAGCGCCGGACGGTCGCGTCGAAGTTGCCGCCGATCGTGTCGCCCAGCAGGGGCGTCGCGGATTCTCCCGACGAGTAACTCAGTGCTGCAGACATGGCCAGCTTACCTCCAAGCCTGGTTTTACCTGGCATTTTAACCGCAGTCCAGCATGGCATGGATTACGGGCAAATTTTCTAGCCGAGTTGACATACTGCACGCATCCGGGCGGCGGATAATGGGTGTAGATATGGGCGGGCACGGCCGAAATCGCCGTGACTGGGGAGGATAAGAATTATGCAACTCCGGCTGCTTGACATCCCGGTAGACGAGGGGGATCTCCGCGTGCTCCTGTGGGGCAGCGGAAGGCGTGTGGCGGTTGCCGTGCACGGAATCACGGCGTCGGCCATGTCGTGGCAGGCGGTAGCCCGCCAGATGCCCCCCGGTTGGACACTGGCCGCTCCTGACCTGCGCGGGCGCGGCCATAGCGGTCATCTGCCCGGCCCGTATGGGCTGGAACGGCATGCCGCCGACGTGACCGCCGTGCTGCGGCATTTCGGCGGGCGCCCGGTCCTGGCCGGGCATTCGATGGGGGCCTATGTCGCGCTGCTCGCGCACGACGCGCATCCGAACCTGAGCCGGCGCCTGATCTTGATCGACGGCGGGCTGCCGCTGCCGGTGCCGGACGGCCTCGACCTGGACGCCGTGCTCAACGCGACCCTGGGCCCGGCCGTGGCCCGGCTGCGGGAGACCTACCCGGACACCGAGGCCTACCTGGACTTCTGGCGGGCGCACCCGGCGCTGGCTGAGCACTGGACCGCCGACGTCGAGGCGTACTGCCGTTACGACCTGACCGGCGAGGAGGGCAGCCTGCGGTCACGCGCCGTCGAGGAGGCCGTCCGGGCCGACGGGCGCGATATGCTGGCCGGCCAGCCGTTCGAGGATGCCCTGTCCCGGCTGAAAGAGCCGACCCCGCTGCTGACCGCCCCGATGGGGATGTTCGGCTCGCCGCCGGGGCTGCTGCCGGCCGGCGTGGTCGCGGACTGGCACGAGCGCGTCCCGCAGTTGCGGCCGCGGCTGATACCCGACGTGAACCACTACACGATCTTGTTCGACCGGCAGGCGGCCAAGACCGTCGCCCAGGTGATCACGACGGCCGTGGCCTAGCCGGGCCCGGACGGCGGGGACGCGGACCGACCGGTTCGCGCCATGAGGCACCATGGAACAGTGACCCAGGTGGCGGAGGCGAGGACGGCCGGATCGTTCGGCATGCTCGTCGACGTCGTGGCGGCGGGCGGCGTGCTGATCCTCAGCGGGGCCGGGCTGTCGACCGAGTCCGGCATCCCGGATTACCGCGGGCCGACCGGGCTGGCCCGGCGGGCGACGCCGATGACCTACCAGACGTTTACCGGCAGTGCCGAGGCCAGGCGCAGGTACTGGGCCCGCAGCTATCTCGGCTGGCGGCACATCGCCCGGGCCGCGCCCAACCACGGCCACCACGCGGTCGCGGAGCTCGGCCGGCTCGGGCTGCTGGCCGGGATCATCACCCAGAACGTCGACGGCCTGCACCAGGCCGCCGGAGCGTCCGGGGTCACCGAACTGCACGGCAGCCTGCACCGGGTCACCTGCCTGTCGTGCGGGCAGCGGACGCCCCGCACGGACCTGGACCGGCGGCTGGCCGAGGCCAACGCCGGCTGGGACGAGGCGGCGGCGCTGATCAATCCCGATGGCGATGCCGTCCTGGATGACGCGGCGACCGAGACGTTCCGGGTCGTCGACTGCCGGGCGTGCCGCGGCGTGCTGAAGCCGGACGTGGTGTTCTTCGGCGAGAACGTGCCGCCGGAACGGGCCAGGGCCTGCTACGCCATGGTCGAGCAGGCCAGTTCGCTGGTCGTCCTGGGTTCCTCGCTGACCGTGATGTCGGGCCTGCGTTATGTGCGGCACGCGGCCAAGCTGGGCTTGCCGGTGGTGATCGTCAACCAGGGACCCACCCGCGGCGACGCGCACGCCACCGCGACCCTCGACGCTCCGCTCGGCCGGGTGCTGACCGCGCTGGTGGCCCGGATAGGGGCGCAGCGGTGACCCCGGCCGGCGACGACTTTGACGTCGTGACCGGGGCGTTCAGCTACTCAGGGGCGGCGATCGCCCGCGAGCTGCAGGCGGCCGGCCGCCGGGTACGGACGCTGACCGGCCATCCCGACCGCGCCCCGGCCGGCACCGCCATCGAGGTCAGGCCACTGAGGTTCAACCAGGCTCAGCTGGCCAGGTCGCTGCGCGGCGCACGGACGCTGTTCAACACCTACTGGGTGCGGTTCGCGCACGGGCAGGTCAGCCACGAGAAGGCGGTGGCGCAGTCGCGGGTGCTATTCCAAGCCGCTGCCGAGGCCGGCGTGCGCCGGGTGGTGCACGTTTCGATCACGCACCCCGATGCCGACTCGCCCTACCCGTATTTCCGCGGCAAGGCGGCGGTGGAGCAGGCCCTGGCCGATCTGGGCCTGTCGCACGCCGTGCTGAGGCCCTCGATCCTGTTCGGCGGCGACGGCGTCCTGATCAACAACATCGCGTGGCTGCTGCGCCGCCTGCCGGTCTTTGCCGTGGGCGGGACCGGCGAGTACCGTATCCGCCCCATCCACGTCGATGACCTGGCCCGGCTGGCGGTGCGGGCCGCGGATTCCGGCCAGACGGAGGTGATCGACGCCGTCGGACCCGACCGGCCCTCCTTCATCGAACTCGTGCGGTTCATCAAGGACGCGGTGGGCAGCCACAGCCCGGTGGTCCCGGTGCCCGGGTCGCTCATCCCGCCCGCGGCCAGGCTGCTCGGCCTGGCCCTGCGCGACACCCTGCTGACCGCCGAGGAGTACCAGGCCATGGCGGACGGCCTGGCCGACACCGAAGGCCCCGCGACCGGTGCGACCTCGCTGCTGCAGTGGATCACCGAGCACAAGGGCGCCCTGGGCCGGACCTACGCCAACGAACTGACCCGTCACTTCCGCTAGGCCAGTGTTTCTAAGACAGGGCGCGGGGGTGGGAGGACGCGTAAACCTCGCGGAGCCGGTCCACGGTGACCAGGGTGTAGATCTGGGTGGTGGCGACCGACGCGTGGCCGAGCAGTTCCTGGACCACCCGGATGTCGGCCCCGCCGTCCAGCATGTGGGTGGCGAACGAGTGCCGCAGCGTGTGCGGGGACACGTCGGGCAGGCCGGCCCGGTCGGCGGCGGCGTGCAGGACGCCCCAGGCCCCCTGGCGGGTCAGGCGCCCGCCCCGGGCATTCAGGAAGACGGCCGGGCCAACGGAAGCGCGCTTGGCCGCCGCGGCGAGGGCGGGCCGGGCCCGGACCAGGTATGCCTCCAGGGCCCGCACCGCGTAGCTGCCGACCGGGACCAGCCGGTGCTTGCCGCCCTTGCCGGCCAGCCGGACCACCGGGTCGGAGTCCAGCCGGAGCTCGTCGATGTCGAGCCCGGTCGCTTCCGATATCCGCGCGCCGGTGGAGTAGAGGAACTCGAGCAGGGCCCGGTCCCGCAGCAGCCGCGGCTCGGCCTCGCCGGGCGAGCCCGCCGCGTCGAGCAGGCGTTCCACCTCGGCCAGGGTGATCGCCTTGGGCAGCCGCCTGGACGGCGCCGGCGGCGTGACCTCCCGGGCCGGATCGGTGCCGGCCAGGTGATGCGCGACCGTGTAGGCATGCAGGCCGCGCACCGCGATCACCGCCCGGGCGGCCGAACTGACCGCCAGGGGCTGGTGATCGGCGTCGCCCTCGCGCAGCGAGGCCAGGAACTCGGCCACGTCGGCGGGCGTGACGTCGCCGAGGCCGGTCACGCCCCGGGCGGCGAGCAGGGACTGGTACCTGTCCAGGTCCCGGCGGTAGGACTCGACGGTGTTGGCGGCCAGGCCGCGCTCCACGACCAGGTACTCCAGGTACTCGCGGATCGCGCCGCCCACCGTCTGGCCAGACGCCATGGCAGGGTAGCTAACGGCAGGGCTGCTAGTTGAGGACCTCCGCGATCGGGGTATAGGCCAGCCCGTGGGCCTCGGCGACCGGCTCGCAGGTCACGACGCCGGCATAGGTGTTCAGGCCCAGGGCCAGGGCGGGATCGGCGCGGAGCGCGTCACGCCAGCCCCGGCTGGCGATCTCGACCGTGTAGGGCAGCGTGACGTTGGTCAGCGCGAAGGTGGAGGTGTGCGGCACCGCGCCCGGCATGTTGGCCACGCAGTAGAACAGCGTGTCGTGCACCGGGTAGGTCGGGTTGGCGTGCGTGGTCGGCCGCGAGTCCTCGAAGCAGCCGCCCTGGTCGATCGCGATGTCGACCAGCACCGCGCCGGACTTCATCCGCGAGACGAGCTCGTCGCTGACCAGCTTGGGGGCCTTGGCGCCGGGCACGAGCACGGCGCCGATCACCAGGTCGGCGTCGATCACGGCGCGCTCGATCTCGTAGGCGTTGGACGCGACCGTCTGGCAGTGGCCCTGGTAGATGGCGTCCGCCTGGCGGAGCCGGGCGATGTTCTTGTCTACCAGCAGCACCTCGGCCTGCATGCCCAGGGCGATCGCGGCCGCGTTCATGCCGGATACGCCCGCGCCGAGCACGACCACCTTGGCCGCGTACACGCCGGACACGCCGCCCATCAGCACGCCGCGGCCGCCGCCGTCCCGCTGCAGGTGATGGGCGCCGACCTGCGGCGCCATCCGGCCGGCGACCTCGGACATGGGAGCCAGCAGCGGCAGCGAGCCGTCGGGCAGCTGAACCGTCTCATAGGCGATCGAGGTGACGCCGGCGTTCAGCAGGGCGTCGGTGCAGGCCTTGGACGCGGCCAGGTGCAGGTAGGTGAACAGGACCTGCCCGGACCGCATGCGGTGATATTCCTCTTCGATCGGCTCCTTGACCTTGAGGATCAGCTCGCCTTCGGCCCACACGTCGTCGGCGGTAGGCAGGATCTTGGCTCCGGCCGTGGTGAAGTCCTCATCGGGAATGGATGAACCCTCCCCGGCCCGGGCTTCGATGACCACCTGATGACCGCCGCGGACCAGTTCGTGGACGCCGGCGGGCGTGATCGCCACCCGGTACTCGTGGTTCTTGATTTCCCGGGGAATTCCAACCTTCATGATGGTCCTTCCAGACGGCGAAGCCTCATTGCTTCTCGGGCGAATCGGCCGGGCGAAGCCGGTCAAACCCCTCTGACCTGGCAGCATACCCCGCCATGACGGCCAGGACAGTGGGCCCGTTGTGCAGCTCGCCGGCGAATACCTTGCTCACCGCCTCGGCCAGCGGCAGCCAGCCGAGCACCAGGGCGGCCTCTTCGTCCTGCCGCACGTAGTCGCGTCCGGCCTCGGGGATCTCGGCCAGGCCGCGGGCCACGAAGACGCGCAGGCGCTCGGTGGTGAAACCGGGCGAGGAGTAGTAGTCGGCCAGCACGTGCCAGTCGCGGGCCCGGTAGCCCGCCTCCTCCGCCAGCTCACGCTGCGCGGTGACCCACGGGTCTTCCCCGGCGACATCACGCAGGCCCGCCGGGATCTCCCATAGCAGGCGTCCCACCGGGTGGCGGTACTGCCTGATCATCAGGATCCGGTCCGCGGCGTCCAGCGCGAGTATGGCGACGGCTCCGGGATGCAGCACCACGTCCCGTTCGGCCACATGATTATCGGGCATGCGGACCTGATCGGCCCGCACGGTGACCAGCTTGCTACGGACCAGCTCGGTGGAGGAGACGACGGGCCACTGCTCTGCTTCGTCGGCAATGTTCACGCGCTGGCCACTGCGCGGGTGCTGGCGGCGGCGATGAGCGCTTTGGACCGGGCCAGGGCGGCGGCGATCAGGCCGTCGAACAGCGGGTGCGGGCGGGTCGGGCGGGACAGGAACTCCGGGTGCGCCTGGGTGCCGACGAAAAACGGGTGGTCGGCCAGCTCGGCGAACTCGACCAGGTGCCCGTCCGGTGAGAGCCCGGAAAAGACCAGCCCGGCGTCCTCGAGGGCATCGCGGTAGGCGTTGTTGACCTCGTACCTGTGCCGGTGCCGCTCCTCGACCAGCGTGCTGCCGTACAGTTCCTGCACCCGGGTGCCCGGCTGCAGCACGGCCGGGTACAGGCCCAGGCGCATGGTGCCGCCCATGTCCCGCTCCCCCGCGACCACGTCTTCCTGGTCGGCCATGGTGGCGATAACCGGGTACGGGGTCTCCGGGTTGAACTCGGCGCTGTCGGCCTCGGCCAGCCCGGCCAGGTCGCGGGCGACCTCGATGACCATGCACTGCAGGCCCAGGCACAGGCCCAGGATCGGCAGGCCGTGCTCGCGCGCATAGCGGATCGCGCCGATCTTGCCCTCGATGCCGCGCACGCCGAAGCCGCCCGGGATCAGTATCCCGTCCACGCCGTCGAGTTCGGCCGCGGCGCCCTCGGGGTCCTCGCAGGCGTCGCTGATCACCCAGCGGATGTTCACCTGCGCGTCGTTGGCGAAACCGCCGGCCTTGAGGGCCTCGGCCGGTGACAGGTACGCGTCGGGCAGGTCCACGTACTTGCCGACCAGGGCGATGGTGATGCTGTGGGCCGGCCGGTGCACCCGGCGCAGCAGGTCGTCCCACTCGTTCCAGTCCACGTCGCGGAACGGCAGGCCGAGCCGGCGCACGACGTAGGCGTCCAGGCCCTCGGCGTGCAGGACCTTCGGGATGTCGTAGATGGACGGGGCGTCGGGCGCGGAGACCACGGCCTCCTCGTCCACGTCGCACATCAGGCTTATCTTGCGTTTCAGGTTCGCGTTGATCGGCCGGTCGGAGCGGGCCACGATCGCGTCCGGCTGGATGCCGATGCTGCGCAGGGCCGCCACGCTGTGCTGAGTGGGCTTGGTCTTCAGCTCGCCGGACGGCCCGATGTAGGGCAGCAGGCTGACGTGCAGGAAGAAGCAGCGATCCCGGCCGATCTCGTGCCTGATCTGGCGGATGGCCTCCAGGAACGGCAGCGACTCGATGTCGCCGACCGTGCCGCCGACCTCGGTGATCACCACGTCGACGTCGTCCCCGCCCATCTGCAGGATGCGGGACTTGATCTCGTTGGTGATGTGCGGGATGACCTGCACGGTGTCGCCCAGGTAAGCGCCGCGCCGCTCGTTCGCGATCACCGTGGAGTAGATCTGGCCGGTCGTGACGTTGGCCTCGCCCGCCAGGTCGGTGTCCAGGAACCGCTCGTAGTGCCCTACGTCGAGATCGGTTTCCGTCCCGTCATCGGTGACGAACACCTCGCCGTGCTGAAAGGGGTTCATCGTTCCCGGGTCGACGTTGAGGTAGGGGTCGAGCTTCTGCATGGTGACCCGCAGCCCTCTCAGCTTGAGCAGGCGGCCCAGACTGGACGCGGTCAGGCCTTTGCCCAGGCTAGAGGCGACACCGCCGGTGACGAAGAGGTGCCTGGTCTGAACAGGCCGTGGATGGAGTGATGATGCGGCCACTATGAGGCTCCCGTGGTGTCCGGAATGGCAGGGAAAAGCTGCAGGTCCACGGGCCACCAGGATAACAGTTAACAGGCGGCCGGCCCGGCATTTGCCTGCCGATGCGCCACGGCGTCCGCCATGGCGACGTCTTCAGTGTGGTGTGCTTCGCCGAATCTGGCCAGCATGACGGCCGAGGCGACGGCGATGAAGAACCCTCCCCAGGCGACGGCCGACAGCCCCGGGCGTGTCTGGTCGCCGAGGAAGATGACCCCGATGACGGCGGGCGGGATCGTCTCGCTCAGCACCACGGCCGCGGTGGCGACCGTGACGCTGCCGCCCTCCAGGGCGGTGGCGTAGAACATGAACGAGATGATGCCGGCCGCGATGATCGCGTAGGTGGCCGGGTCGCGGGCCAGCTGCAGCGGCTCGAAGCCGTTCAGGACCCGGGCCGCGATGCTGAGCACCCCGTAGCCGAAGCCGGCCGTCATGCCGAGCGCCGTCGTGCGGTAGGGCTCGTTGAGCTTGGCCGCGGCCAAGCCGACCAGGGCCAGGCCCGCCACCGCCACGATCAGCGCGAGCTTGAACACCGCGCCCACTTGCGCGGCGCCCTCGGCGCCCGCGGAGGAGCCGAGCAGGCCCACGCCCGCGACCACGCCGATGACCGCCGCCCACTCCCGCCAGTTCAGCGACACGCCGATCACCCAGGAGGCGAGGACCGCGGTGACCGCGAGGTTGGAGGCGACGAAGGCCTGGACCGCGAACAGCGGCAGCCGCTGCAGCGCGACGAGCTGGGCCACGAAGCCGAGCGCGTCGAGGCCGATGCTGACCACGAAGCGCCACTGGTGCAGCATCCGGACCACCAGGCCCGGGTCGACGCCAGCGAACTCATCCTCCGGCTCGCGGTGGCTGGCCGCCCGTACGGCGATGGCCTGCATCACAGAAGCAACGCCGTAGAACACCGCCGCGACAACCGCCGCGATCAGGCTGACTAGCACTTCACACCTCCCCCGGCATCTCGGCTAGTCGGCTGCCTTCGCCACGCGCCCGCATAACGACCTTCCCGCGCGGGCCGCCCGTATTACCCGCGGGCTTCGTTTTCAGGCAACAGTCAGGTGCTGCTGAGCATTCCGCATTGCCTTATGCATTATGATGCCCTGCTCGCGGCGCTTCTGCACGATCGCCATGGGGCTAGCGCAGGGCCGCGGCCGGACGGGCCTCCCAGATGGTCCACAGCGGGCGGTAACCCACCCGGTGCCAGAACGGTGCCGATAGCGGGTTCACCTGCGCGTAGTGCAGCAGCGTCACGTCGATCCCGCGGGTGTCGAGCACGCGATGACCCCGATCGGCGCGAGCACGAAGACCGCAAGTGACACCCAGCGCAACACGCCTCGGCGGGCCAGGAAGAAATACGCGGCAGCCAGGCTGGCGGTCAGACGCCGGCGGCGTGCATGCCGCGCAGCTCGTGCTTGAGATCGCGGATCTCGTCGCGGAGGCGGGCGGCCACCTCGAACTGCAGCTCGGCGGCGGCAGCGTGCATCTGCTCGGTGAGCTCGGTGATCAGGCCGACCAGCTCACCGCGGGCGGCACTGCTGGCCGCGCCGGGCTCGGCCTGCCCGGCGGCCTGGGCGGCCGCGCGGGCCCGGCTGGACAGGCCCGGCACAGGCGCCTTGCCGCGGGACTGCTGCCGGCCGGCGCCGCCGATCAGCTGCTCGGTGTCGGCGTCCTCGCGGACGATCTGGTCCAGGATGTCGGCGATCTTCTTGCGCAGCGGCTGGGGGTTGATGCCGTGCGCCTCGTTGTAGGCGACCTGCTTCTCCCGCCGCCGGTTGGTCTCGTCGATGGCCCGCCGCATGGACGGGGTCACCGAGTCGGCGTACATGTGCACCTGGCCGGACACGTTCCGCGCGGCGCGGCCGATGGTCTGGATCAGCGACGTGCCCGAGCGCAGGAAGCCTTCCTTGTCCGCGTCGAGGATGGCCACCAGCGACACCTCGGGCAGGTCGAGGCCCTCGCGGAGCAGGTTGATGCCGACCAGGACGTCGTACTCGCCGGTCCTCAGCTCGCGCAGCAGCTCGATCCGGCGCAGCGTGTCCACCTCGCTGTGCAGGTACCTGGCCCGGACCCCGTTCTCGAGCAGGTAGTCGGTCAGGTCCTCGGCCATCCGCTTGGTCAGCGTGGTGACCAGCACCCGCTCGTCCCGCTCGGCCCGCTGCCCGATCTCGTGCAGCAGGTCGTCGATCTGGCCCTTGGTCGGCTTGATGATGACCTCGGGGTCGATCAGCCCGGTGGGCCTGATCACCTGCTCCACCACGTCGCCGCCGACGCGCTGCAGCTCGTACGGTCCGGGGGTGGCCGACAGGTAGATGGTCTGGCCGATCCGGTCCAGGAACTCGTCCCAGGTCAGCGGCCGGTTGTCGATCGCGCTGGGCAGCCGGAAACCGTGCTCGACCAGGACCCGCTTGCGCGACACGTCACCCTCGTACATGGCGCCGATCTGCGGGACGGTGACGTGCGACTCGTCGATGACCAGGAGGAAGTCCTCCGGGAAGTAGTCGAGCAGCGTGTTCGGCGGGCTGCCTTGCTCGCGGCCGTCAATGTGCCGGGAGTAGTTCTCGATGCCCGAGCAGCTGCCGACCTGCCGCATCATCTCGATGTCGTAGGTGGTGCGCATGCGCAGCCGCTGCGCCTCGAGCAGCTTGCCTTGCCGTTCGAGCTCGGCCAGCCGCTGTCCCAGCTCGGTCTCGATGCCGTTGATGGCGCGCTCCATGCGCTCCGGACCGGCCACGTAGTGGGTGGCCGGGAAGACGTACATCTCGGTGTCCTCGCTGATCACCTCGCCGGTCAGCGGGTGCAGCGTCATCAGCCGCTCGATCTCGTCGCCGAACATCTCGATCCGGACGGCGAGCTCCTCGTACATCGGGATGACCTCGATGGTGTCGCCGCGGACCCGGAAGGTGCCCCGGGTGAAGGCCAGGTCATTGCGCGCGTACTGCATGCCGACCAGCTGGCGCAGCAGCGCGTCCCGCTCGATGGTGTCGCCCAGCTTGAGCGTGAGCATCCGGTCGACGTACTCCTGCGGCGTGCCGAGCCCGTAGATGCACGAGACCGACGAGACCACGATCGTGTCCCGGCGGGTCAGCAGCGAGTTGGTGGCCGAGTGCCGCAGCCGCTCCACCTCGGAGTTGATCGAGGAGTCCTTCTCGATGTAGGTGTCGGTCTGCGGGACGTAGGCTTCCGGCTGGTAGTAGTCGTAGTAGGAGACGAAGTACTCGACCGCGTTGCGGGGCAGCATCTCGCGCAGCTCGTTGGCGAACTGGGCGGCCAGCGTCTTGTTGGGCAGCATGACCAGCACCGGCCGCTGCAGCTGCTCCGCGATCCAGGCCACGGAGGCCGTCTTGCCGGTGCCGGTCGCGCCGAGCAGCACGGTGTGGGTGTCGCCGCTGTCCACCCGCTTGGTGATCTCGGCGATCGCCGCCGGCTGGTCACCCGCCGGTACCATGTCCGTGACGACCTGGAACGGCGCGACCTTACGCTGCAGATCGGTAACCGGACGCACAAGCTCACCCTCCTGTCCTCCGAGGGTTCAACTCTAAGCCGGGGGTCTGACATTCCGGCCGGGTTCAGCCGGCTGGCTTGCGGCCCCAGGTAACGACGAGCAGGTGCGCCAGCGCCAGCGTGCGCGGGTCCGCGAGATGCTCGCGGACGGCCCGGTCCAGCTCGGTGAGCTCCGGCTCATCGGACAGGCCCAGGTCGAGGATCATGGGCCGCAGGCTGCGCACCAGGTCAGGCAGGATCGTGCTGCGCGAGTGGCCCGCCGGATAGACGGGAGCGTGCACCACTACCTCGATATCGTCCAGCCGGGCCTGCCGGTACAGCTCAGGAAGGCGGCGGCCGATCAGCAGGTCGGCACCGGAGCGACCGTAGGCGGCGCGGAAGATCTCGCGGAGCCGGTCCCAGGCGGGCAGCGGCGGGTAGCAGAACGCGCCCTCGATGTCGGGTTCCTGGCTGGCCACCCAGCCGCCCGGCCGGGCCAGGCGCACCATCTCGGCGAGCACCTCCTGCGGTTCGGGGATGCAGGTCCGGCTGTCCGGCGGCAGGCCGGGATCCACACCGGCGAGGTGGATCTCGCCGGGGAGGGCATTTCCGGCGCGTCAGTCCAGATCACCGATCGGGTCGCGGCGCTCGCGCGGCCGACGGAGATCCTGGTCTCGCGGACCGTCAAGGACCTGGTGACCGGATCGGGCATCAGCTTCGCCGATCGCGGCTGTCACGTGCTGAACGGGCTGTCCGAGCAGTGGTCGCTGTTCGCCGTGACGGGGCTGCCTACCGCCGGGCCGGGCTAGGAGCGGTCAGCGCGCCGAGGCCCGGCTCTCGAGCTCGGCCCAGACCTCGGCCACCCGGCGGTCGAGGTCGGCAAGGGATCCCGAGTTGTCGATGACGATGTCGGCCACGGCCAGCCGCTGCTGCCTGGTGGCCTGGGCGGCCATCCGGGCCCGGGCCTGATCGGCGGCCATGCCGCGCTGGCTGACCAGCCGCTCGACTTGCAGCTCGGGCGGGACATCCACCACCACGACCAGGCCGAAGTCGCCGCGACGCCCGCCCTCGGCCAGCAGCGGTACGTCGTGCACCACGACGAGACTGTCCCGGCCGGAGGCGGCCGCGGCGCGGTCGCCCGCCCGCATCCACTCCCGGACCAGAGGGTGGACGATGGCGTTCAGCCGTTCGCGCTGGGCGGGATCGGCGAAGACGATCGTGCCCAGCCGTTCCCGGTCCAGGGCGCCGTCCGGGCCGATCACCTCGGCGCCGAAGGCCCGGGCGATCCGGGCCAGCCCCGGCGTACCGGGCGCGACGACCTCACGGGAGGCCACGTCCGCGTCGAGGATCACGGCCCCGCGGGCGGCCAGCCGCCGGGAGACCTCGCTCTTGCCCGATCCGATGCCCCCGGTCAGCCCGACCCGCAGCACCCGCACCCTCCGTCCGTTGGGAACGCAGGCCAAGCAGCATACTAGGGGCGGTCAGGCGTAGACCTCGATGGTGCCGAGGCCGTCGAACTCGGCGGTGACGGCCGAGCCCGGGCCCATCGGGACCGGGGCGGTCAGCCCGCCGGACAGGACCAGGGAACCCGGCTTGAGCGGCCAGTCCTCGGCGGTCAGCTTGTTGACCAGCCAGGCCACGGAGGCGGCCGGATGGCCGAGCACCGCGCCGCCGGCGGCCGTGGCCACCACCTCGCCGCGGTCCCGCAGCACGCAGCCAAGCAGGCGCAGATCGCACAGGTCCCCGACCGGGCGGGCCCGCGGGCCGAGCACGATGCGGCTGCCGCTGGCGTTGTCCGCGATGACATCGGGCAGCCGGAAACGGAAGTCCTCGTACCGGGAATCAAGGACTTCCACCGCCGCGAAGACCGCCTCGGTGGCGCCCAGGACGCCGGTGATGGTGACCGGGGGCTCGAGTTCCCGGCCGATCAGGAAGGCGATCTCGGGCTCGACCCGCGGGTGGATGAACTCGGCCAGCGGCAGCGGCTCGCCGTACGGCAGCACCATGCCCGAGGTCAGCCAGCCGTACAGCGGCTCGTGGACGCCCATGGCTTCCTGCTTGGCCCGGCTGGTCAGGCCGAGCTTGGCCCCGATGATCCGCTCGCCGGCGTCCAGCCGGTGCTGCACCAGCATGCGCTGGGCCCGGTAGGCGGTCTCGGCGTCGAGACCCGGAGCGGCGTCGGTGAACGGGCTGATCGCCTTGCGCTCCCGCTCGGCGACGATCAGGGCGTCCGCGATCGATCGTGCGTCCATCAGGACCGTCCTCCCCGTTGCTGGCCCCGTTGCTGGCCCCGTTGCTGAACCGGGCGGTGACCGCGCCCAGGTGGGCGAATTCGGCCCGGAAGGCGTCGCCGGGCCGGACCGGCACCATCTGGTGCACCGCGCCGGGCAGCACGATGTCCCCGGGGTGCAGGCCGTCGCCGAAGGTGGCCAGCTTGTTGGCCAGCCAGGCCACGCAGCGGGCCGGGTTGCCCAGGGCGGCGGCGCCCGCGCCGGTGTCGATGACCGCGCCGTTGCGGGTCACCAGCACCCCGACCAGGCGCAGGTCGATGCCGGTGACCGGGGTCAGCCGACCGCCGACCACGAGCTTGCCCGAGGACGCGTTGTCGGCCACGGTGTCGATCAGCTTGATCTTCCAGTCGGCGATGCGGCTGTCGACGATCTCGATGGCGGGCAGCACCCCCGCGATGGCGGTCAGCGCGTTGCTGGTGGTGACGCCGGGACCGGCCAGCTCGCGGCCGATCACGAAGGCCATCTCGGCCTCGACGCGCGGCTGCAGCATGGTCTCGAGCGGCACCTCGTCGCCGTCCTCGACGAACATGTCGTCAAGCAGCACCCCGAAGTCGGGTTCGGAGACGCCGAGCAGTTCCTGCATCGGCCGCGAGGTCAGCCCGACCTTGCGCCCGCGGATGACCCGGCCAGCGCCGACCCGCCGCTCGATGTTGCGGGTCTGGATCGCGTAGGCGTCCGCCAGGCCCAGCTCGGGGTGGTCGTCCGTGATCGGATTGATCGGCGCGCGATCGATCTCCGCCTGCCAGAGGCGGTCAGCCACCGCCATGATGCCATCGGCCATGCCCATGATTGTCGGGGCGGGTCCGACGGGATGGCAAGGGCGGGTTCCACTGCGCGGAACGGCGCGGCTTTAGACCGTGCGGTTCAGGACGAGGCCACGGGGCTCAGGCTGGCCAGGCTCGACGCCCGGGCGCCGAGCCTGCGGCTGAGCGCCAGTGCGGCCAGGCGGACCGTGGGCGCGAAACGTTCCGGCTGCAGCCTGCTGACCGGCCCGGTGACGGAGAGCGCCGCCATGACCTGGCGGCCGAACCCCTCGACCGGAGACGCCGCGCAGGTCACCCCGAGATCGGATTCCTCCCGTTCGAAGGCGACGCCTTCCCGGGCCGCCCGGGCCAGCTGCTTGCGCAGGACACTGCCTGCGGTGATGGAGAACGCGGTCCGCGGCACCAGCCCGGCGGCCAGCACCGTCTCCACGGCGCTGGGCGGCGACAGCGCGAGGATCGCCTTGCCGACGGCGGTGCAGTGCGCGGGCAGCCTGCCGCCGACCCGGGAACCGGCCGCCACGCGACGGTGCCCGGAGATCTTGTCGATGTACAGCACCTCGGTCCCGTCGAGCACGGCCAGGTGGACGGTCTCATGGGTGGCCTCGAACAGGTCCTGCATGAACGGCAGCGCCGCCTCGCGCAGGTCCCGCTGCCGGGGCACGAGCTGGCCGAGCTCGAAGGTCCGCATGCCGAGCCGGTAGACGCCGTGCTGGCCTTCCAGCATGCCCAGCTCGAGGAGCTCGCGGGTCAGCCGGTGCACCGTGGCCTTCGGGATACCCGTGCGCCGGGTCATCTCGGCCAGGGTCAGGGTGCGGTCGGCCGGGCCGTAGGAGCTGAGGATCCGGAAGGCCCGCTCCAGCACCGAACGGGACGGGCCGTCTCGCTGCACGGAACGCATGGCCGTATGCTGACACGCCGCGGCGCGAAAGGTCCATCCGGTGTTCGCTCAGTAGGACGGGGCCCCCTGGCCGGCGGCCGGGTTCGGTGCCATGATCGCCTCATCGTGAATTACGCACACGCCGAGGCGGGATGATGGCACAACTGACCCTGAAACTTGACGACCTAGGCAATCACGTCGGCGAGCAGCTGGGCGCCAGCTCCTGGCATGAGGTGACGCAGGAGCAGGTCGGCCTGTTCGCCGACGCCACCGGCGACCACCAGTGGATCCACCTCGACCCGGAGCGGGCCGCGACGGGCCCGTTCGGCGGCACGGTCGCGCACGGCCTGCTGACCCTCTCCCTGGCGCCGGTGCTGGTGGACGAGGTCGTCGACGTGGCCGACGCGTCGGTCACGATCAACTACGGGATGAACAAGGTGCGCTTCCCGGCGCCGCTGCCGGTGGGCAGCCGGGTCCGGGCCTCGGTCACGTGCGTCGCGGTGGACGACGTGGCCGGCGGCAAGCAGGCGACGTACGGCGTCACGTTCGAGCGTGAGGGCGGCACCAAGCCGGTGTGCGTGGCCGAGCTGCTGTTGCGGTACGGAGCGCAGGACTTACAGCTTGCCGAGGACCGGTTCCAGGCTGCCGCAGGAAACGTCCTGGTACCTGGCCAGCTGGGGGCTGCGCGCAGTGCCGTGGATCGTCGTCTGCCGGTGCGACGCGAGGACCAGCTGCACGCCGGCCCAGCGATAGGTGTCCGTGGTGGCCAGGAACGCACCCGAGCCGCGGGCCTGGTAACCGTAGACCACCAGGTCCAGGCCCGGGCAGCTGAAACCGCCACCTGAGACCGGGCCGCCGCCCACCGTGAGCAAGGCGGGCCGCCCGGCCAGGCTGATCTGCCTGAGGTGGCCGTTGACCAGGCGGAAGATAGCCCAGGACTCGGCGCAGCAGCCCTGGCCGACCTGGACGAAGATCTCCCTGGAGCCGGTCCCTGACGCGCTCGTCCAGCCGATGACCACAGGCCCGAGAGGGGGCATGTCACGGGCCGACATCGCGGTAAACGGTATGGCCTGGGTGGCGCCCGTGGTCAGGCCCACCACCAGCAGGAAGGAGCTGGTGCTCAGGGCCGGCCCCTGGGGGACGATGGTGGCGGTCGCCAGCCGCCCGGGCCCGCCCGTATCCGCGATATCGTCGCTGTCCATGGCCGAGGTGAAGGCGTCCGGTTCGTCCTGGGGCGCGGTCAGGGCCAGCCGCGGCGGGCGACCCAACGGCGAGGACTGACCCGCCCCACCCGCCGGGAGCAACGAACCCCCGGACGGCGAGGCCGCCGCCCCAGCCCCGCCCGGCCCGCCCCCGGGCGCCACGGTCAGCGCGGTGAACCCGCCGCCGACCAGCACGGCGGCGCAGAGCATGGCCACGCCGGCCCGGCGCAGCCAGCGGCGGCGGCGGACGCCGCGGTGGATGCGGTCCAGCGTGCCGGGCGCCGGGGTGACCTGGCCGACGGCCTGGTCGAGGAGCCGGGCCAGGCGCTCCGGGCTCAGCTGAGGCGACGCGGTCATGACGCCCCCTCGAGCAGCGGCCCGAGCCTGGTCATGGCCCGCGAGATGTATCCCTTGATGGCTCCGACGCTGACCCCCATCAGCTCGGCGATCTCGGCCTCGGGCAGGTCGGCCCAGTACCGCAGCACCACCGCCTCGCGCTGCCTGGCCGGGATGCGGCGCAGCGCGTGGATGACCTCCTGCCGGGAGATGGCCGCGCAGGCCCCTTCCTCGGCGCTGGCGGCATCGGGCATCGGGCGGGGCGCATGCCGCAGCCGGACCAGGCGCCTGCGCAGCTCGGACCGGGCCAGGTTGACCACCGCCTGGCGGAGGTAGGCCAGCTGATTGTGCACCGGCCGGGCCTCAAGCCTGCGATGGACCCGGATGAAGGCCTCCTGGACCACGTCCTCGGCCGCGGCCATGTCCCCGACCAGCAGAACGGCCAGGCGGAGCAGCTGCTCGTAGTGCCTGACGTAGAGCGCCGTGAAGTCGTCAAGATCCTGCTGCTGGTCCGGCGACTCAATCATCATCGACAGGCCCGCCCCCGGGGGTGCGTTGGACGATTCTGGCTAATAGACGTGCGCCGGGCCGTAAAGGTTGTTCGGCCGCAGTCTCGCTTAGGTTACGACGAGTCCACACAAAAAGCGGCACCCACACAGCCGGTGGGTGCCGCTTCTGGTGTGCTAGCGAGGGTTAGGACTGGCCTCCGGAGAGCTTCTCGCGGAGAGCGGCCAGGGCCTCGTCGGAGGCCAGGGTGCCGGTGGCCGCGCTGCCCGGGGTCGAGCTCGAGGTCACCGCGCCCGGCGTGGCCGGACCCGAACGGGGGCCGCCGCGGGCGCCGCGACCGCGGGCACCGCCATTGCCGCCGGGCGGGGCCGCAGCCGACGGGTCGGACTCGCCGCCCGCCGCGGCTACTTCCTCTTCGTCGGCCTTGTGGGATTCCTCCACCTGCCGCCGGTGCGCCTCGAACCTGGCGCGCGCCTCGGCGTACTGGTGCTCCCACTCCTCACGCTGCTTCTCGTAGCCGGGCAGCCACTCGCCGGTCTCCGGGTCGAAGCCATCCGGGTACTCGTAGTTGCCCTGCTCGTCGTAGGAGGCCGGCATGCCGTACAGGGTCGGGTCGAAGTCGTCGCCGACGGCCTCGCCGATCGTGCCCTCGTTGGCCTGCTTGAGCGACAGGCTGATCCGGCGCCGGTCCAGGTCGATGTCGATGATCTTGACGAAGATCTCGTCGCCGACCTGGACGACCTGCTCGGGAATCTCCACGTGCCGGTCGGCCAGCTCCGAGATGTGCACCAGGCCCTCGATGCCCTCCTCGACCCGCACGAACGCGCCGAACGGCACCAGCTTGGTGACCCGGCCGGGTACGACCTGGCCGATCTGGTGGGTCCGGGCGAACTGCTGCCACGGGTCTTCCTGAGTGGACTTCAGCGACAGGGAGACCCGCTCCCGGTCCATGTCCACGTCGAGGACCTCGACGGTGACTTCCTGGCCCACCTCGACAACCTCGCCCGGGTGGTCGATGTGCTTCCAGGACAGCTCGGACACGTGCACCAGGCCGTCCACGCCGCCGAGGTCGACGAAGGCGCCGAAGTTGACGATCGAGGACACCACGCCCTTGCGGATCTGGCCCTTGGACAAGGTGTTGAGGAACGTGTGGCGGACCTCGGACTGGGTCTGCTCCAGCCACGCCCGGCGGGACAGCACCACGTTGTTGCGGTTCTTGTCCAGCTCGATGATCTTGGCCTCGATCTCACGGCCCACGTAAGGCTGCAGGTCGCGGACGCGGCGCATCTCCACCAGCGAGGCGGGCAGGAAGCCGCGCAGGCCGATGTCCAGGATCAGGCCGCCCTTGACGACCTCGATCACCGTGCCGGTGACCACGCCGTCCTCTTCCTTGATCTTCTCGATCGTGCCCCAGGCCCGCTCGTACTGGGCCCGCTTCTTGGACAGGATCAGGCGGCCTTCCTTGTCCTCCTTCTGCAGGACAAGGGCCTCGATGTGCTCGCCGGTCTTGACGACCTCATGCGGGTCGACGTCATGCTTGATCGACAGTTCGCGGGAGGGAATCACGCCTTCTGTCTTGTAGCCGATATCGAGCAAGACCTCGTCTCGGTCGACTTTTACGACTGTTCCTTCAACGATGTCACCGTCGTTGAAATACTTGATGGTCTCGTCGATCGCGGCGAGGAATGCCTCCTCGGACCCGATGTCGTTGACCGCCACCTTGGGGGTCGAGTTGGCTTGCGTGCTGCTCGTCATGTGTGGGTTGGCTCCGGATGCGGACAGGGAAAGGGTTTTTTGGACACGCCACAACCTAGTGCATCCCAGGATGACCAGGAGGACTTACCGGAACCAGCACGGGCCGACCACGGCACGCCCGGCGGCCGCCCGCGCGATCAGATGACGAGATGTCAGTGACCGCGACGGAACGCACGAGGACACGGCGCAGCGTTCAGGATATGAGAGCTTGGGTCCGGGGGTCAATTTAACCCGGCCACAATACGGCCTCAGTGTTGGCCCGGGATGAGGTTCGGGGGACCGGGTCTCGAGGGAAGGTACGGCGAATCGCGCGGCGAAGCCGCCTTCGCCTGGCCCGCGAGGGCCCTCCCGGGCCCTCCGGCCAGGCGAGAATACGGCGAGGGCCGCAGCGGGCGCGCGAAGCGCAGCGGGGGGCTCCGGGGGGTCGTCCCCCCGGGAATTAATGCGCCGCTTCGTCCCAGGTTCGGCCGGTGCCGACGGAGACGTCAAGCGGGACCCGCAGCGAGGCGGCGCCCTCCATGGCGGCGCAGACCAGGTCCCGGGTGGTGTCGTACTCGCCGGGCGCCACCTCGATGAGCAGCTCGTCGTGGACCTGGAGCAGCATCCGGGAGCGCAGCTGAGCGCCGGCCAGCGAGCTGTCCACGGCGAGCATGGCGACCTTTATCACATCGGCGGCGGAGCCCTGGATCGGCGCGTTCAGCGCCATCCGCTCGGCCATCTCCCGGCGCTGCCGGTTGTCCGAGGTCAGGTCGGGCAGGTAGCGTCGCCGGCCCATCATGGTGGCGGTGTAGCCGTCCATCCGGGCCCGGGCGACCACCTCGTGCAGGTAGTCCCGCACGCCGCCGAACTGGATGAAGTACTCCTCCATCAGCGCCCGCGCCTCCTCGGTGGAGATGCGCAGCTGCGCCGACAGCCCGAACGCGGACAGCCCGTAGGCCAGGCCGTAGTTCATCGCCTTGATCTTGGCTCGCAGCTCGGGGCCGACCTGCTCGGGCGGCAGCCCGAACACCCGGGAGGCGGTGGCGGCGTGGAAGTCGTGCCCGGACTCGAACGCCGCGATCAGGGCCTCGTCGCCGGACAGGTGGGCCATGATGCGCAGCTCGATCTGGCTGTAATCGGCGGTGAGCAGGCACTCGTAGCCCTCGCCGACGATGAAGCCCCGCCTGATCTGGCGGCCGAGCTCGCTGCGGATGGGGATGTTCTGCAGGTTCGGGTCGGTGGAGGACAGCCGCCCGGTGGCCGCGATGGTCTGGTTGTACGTGGTGTGGATCCGGCCGTCCTCGCCGGCCATCGGGATCAGCGAGTCCACGATCGTCATCAGCTTGGACACGTCACGGTGCCGCAGCAGGTGCTCGAGCAGCGGATGACCGGTCTGGGCCAGCAGGCTGGTCAGCGCCTCGGAGTCGGTCGTGTACCCGGTCTTGATCCGCTTGGTCTTGGGCAGGCTGAGCTCGGTGAACAGGATTTCCTGCAGCTGCTTGGGCGAGCCGAGGTTGAACTCGTGCCCGACCACGGCGAACGCGGCCTGCTCGGCCGCCTTCACCTCGCCGTGCAGCGTCGCGGACATGCCCGCGAAGTGGTCGACGTCGGCGGCGATGCCGGTGTGCTCCATCTGGGCCAGCACCGAGACCAGCGGCAGCTCGAGCTCGCGCAGCAGCGCCATGGCCTCGCGGCGCTCCAGGTCGGCGTCGAGCGCGGCGGCCAGCCGCAAGGTGGCCTGGGCCCGCAGCACGAGCCCGGTGGCGGCGTCGCGCTCGGCCGACCCGTCCAGGGTGAGCTGGCCGTCCTCGGCGTCCTCGCGCAGTTCCTGGCCCGTGTAGCGCAGCGTCAGGTCGGCCAGGTCGAAGGTGCGCTGTCCTGGGAGCGCGAGGTAGGCGGCCACCGCGGTGTCGCACTGCAGGCCGCCGAGGGTGAATCCGCGGCCGGCGAGCGCGTGCATGGGGCCCTTGGCGTCGTGCAGCACCTTGGGGTGCGCCGGGTCGGCCAGCCAGGCCGCCAGGGCCCGTTCATCGTCCTCGGTGAGCGCCGCCGGGTCGATGTGCGCGCCGTGACCGTCCGGGGCGGCGATCGCCAGGGCCGTCAGGTTCCCCGTGCCGCGCCCCCAGGTTCCGGCTACGGCCAGGCCGGATCGTTCGGCCGAAGAATGGGCGGCCAGCCAGGCGGCGACCTGATCGGGTCCGAGCAGGTCAGCCACCACGTCGAGAGCCATCTGCGGCGGGGCGCCCTCGGCCGGCAGGACCTGGTCGGCGGAACCGACCGTGCTGATCAGGCCGTGCGGCAGCGTCTGGTACAGCCGGTCGCGGAGCACGCGGAACTGGAGGGTGTCGAACAGCTGATGTATCTTCTCCCGGTCCCACGCGGTCGGCAGCAGGTCGCCGGGCACCGCGCCGACCGTCTCGGCGGGCAGGTCGGTGACCAGCGAGGTGAGCTGGCGGTTCCGCAGCACGCTGGCCAGGTGCTCGCGCAGCGCGTCGCCCGCCTTGCCCTTGACCTCGTCCACCCGGTCCACCAGGCTGGCCAGCGAGCCGAACTCGGCGATCCACTTGGTGGCGGTCTTCTCCCCCACGCCCGGGATGCCGGGCAGGTTGTCGCTCGGGTCACCGCGGACGGCGGCGAAGTCGGGGTACTGGGACGGGGACAGGCCGTACTTCTCCTGCACCGCCGCCGGGGTGAAGCGGGTCATCTCGGTGATGCCGCGGCGGGTCATCAGCGCGGTCACCCGGTCGGAGACCAGCTGCAGCACGTCCCGGTCGCCGGTGACGATCAGGACGTCCATGCCCTCGGCCGCGGCCTGGGTGGCCAGGGTGGCGATGAGGTCGTCGGCTTCGTAGCCGGGCGCGGACAGCCGCCTGATGCCGAGCGCGTCCAGTACCTCGAAGATCAGGCTGAGCTGGCTGCGGAAGTCCTCCGGGGTCTCCCGCCGGTTGGCCTTGTACTCGACCCACTGCTCGTGCCTGAAGGTCGGCTCGCCCCGGTCGAACGCCACCGCGACGTGCGTCGGTTTCTCGTCCCGCAGCACGTTGATGAGCATCGCGGTGAACCCGTACACCGCGTTGGTGGGCTGCCCGGTGGTGGTGGAGAAGTTCTCGACCGGCAGGGCGAAGAAGGCCCGGTAGGCCAGCGAGTGCCCGTCGAGCAGCAGCAACCGGTCTTGTGTCCCCGAATCTTGTGACGCCACGCGTTCGATCCTATTGGCCGAACGGGCCGGGGTGGCCCCGTCCGCCACCTCGCGTGTTACGCGTGGCGGACGGGGCCGCGGGATTCCGTTGATCCGTTAGGAGGAGAAGGCGAAGATCGTCGTGGAGCTGATGGTCTGGCCGGCCAGCAGCTCGGTGGACGGGAAGTTGGGCTGGTTCGGCGAGTTCGGATAGTGCTGGGTCTCGAACGTGTAGCCAGCGCCCTGCCGGTACGTGTGCCCGCTGATGCCCACCAGCGTGCCGTTGAGGAAGTTGCCGCTGTAGAACTGCACGCCCGGCTGGTCGGTCCAGACGGTCAGTTGACGGCCGCTGCCCGGGTCCCAGGCGTGCGCGGCCAGGTTGAGGCCATCGGGGCCGGTGGTGGCCGGCGTCTGCTTGTTCAGCACCCAGTTGTGGTCGTAGCCCTGGGCGATGAGCAGCTGGTTGAATCCGGGACTGTGGTCAGGCGCGCTGACGTCGTCGATCCGGGAGCCGATCGTATGCGGGGTAGTGAAGTCGAACGGCGTGCCGAACACGGCGGCCTGGTAGCCGAGCGGGATCTGGGTGGTGTCGGTCGGCGTGTACTTGTCGGCGTTGATCTGCAGGAGCTGGCTGTAGGCCGAGCCCGCGGGCGAGTCCTCGCCTGCCAGGTTGAAGTAGCTGTGGTTGGTCAGGTTGATGACCGTGTTGAGGTTGGACGAGTCGTTGTGCGTGGAGTAGTGGATGCCGATCTGGTTGGCGTTATTCAGCGTGAAGGTCACGTCCACGGTGATTTCGGCGGGGTAGCCGGTGCACCCGTTCGGGCAGCCGGGGCTGCCGGCGGCCCCGCTGCTGTCGCCGTTCGGGCTGGTCAGCTGGAGGGTCACGCCGACCTGGCTGGAGCTCTTGATGACGCTGACGGCCTGCCAGATGTGGTTGCCGAAGCCGACGAGGCCGCCGTGCAGGCTGTTCACTCCGTTGTTGATGGGCAGCGTGTAGGTGACCGGCCCGACACCCGGCTGGTCCAGGGTGAAGGTGCCCTTGGCGATGCGGTTGCCGTACCGGCCGATCGTCTCGCCGAAGTACGGGCCGCCGTTAGCCGTCACCGGCGGGCTGTCAAAGGTCACGTAGTCCTGCAGGGTCTTGAAGCCCAGGACGACGTCCGCGACCTGGCCGTTGGCGCCGGGAACGTCGATCTGCTGGATGATGCCGCCGAAGGTCAGGATCTTGACCGTCATGCCGCGGGCGTTGGTCAGCGTGTAACGGTAGGTCGGGGTGTTCTGCCCCGTGTACGGCTCGATCGTGCTGCCGAAATACTGCTTGGTGATGTTCGGCCCACCGCCACCGCCCGGTTGCTTGACGCTGGCCGCGCTGGCCTGGGTGGCGGCCAGGGACCCGCCGACGGCAATTGCCACCATGGCGGCCAGGCCGATGGCGGCCGGCCTGCGAAGACGGCGTCGTTTTCCGATCTCGCGCATGCTGCGCTCCCTTCGGGAAAAGGTTCCACCCAGATTGTTAGCGCTAACAACATCAAAAGTCACGCAATACGCACAAATTGTTGTGATGAGTTCTGTGCGGGATCCGCCGTGCAGGTGGCTGCGGCGGGCGCCATAGGATCCTTGAGATCGTTGAGCCGGGGCCGCGTGTGCACGGCCCGGCTTACCTGCCTGATCAGGGACCAGGTCCCCGGGCGCGACGGGACCGGCCCGGATCAAGCGGGCGAACGGTGAGTTATCAGCAGGTGATCACTGGCCCGCGGGCGGGCCGCCTGCTTTGCGCCGTCTTTTGCGCCGCGCGCGGGCTGGTCGCTAACGTGGTGACCGCGAGCCCGGGGGGTCCAAGTAGATAACGTGTCAGCCGGGGAAGGCAGGCACGGCACCAACGGCCCCCCGGGTTCAGCTTTCCTGCCCCTACCGCCTTACGGCTGGGGGGTCTCCTCGGGGACGCGCATGCTTCCCTCGATCACCGCTTCGGCGACCTTGCGCATGGTGAGGCGGCGGTCCATCGAGGTCTTCTGGATCCAGCGGAACGCGTCGGGCTCGGACAGGCCGTGCTGGGACTGGAGGATGCCCTTGGCCCGGTCGAGCAGCTTGCGCACTTCCAGCCGCTCGCGCAGCGTGTCGATCTCGGTGTCGAGCGCGCGGATCTCGGCGAACCGGCTGACCGCCATCTCGACCGCGGGCACCAGGTCGGCCTTGGTGAACGGCTTGACCAGGTAGGCCATGGCGCCCGCGTCGCGGGCGCGCTCGACCAGCTCGCGCTGCGAGAAGGCGGTCAGGATGACAATCGCCGCGAGCCGTTCGGCGGCGATCCGCTCGGCGGCGGAGATCCCGTCCAGGACGGGCATCTTGATGTCCAGGATGGCCAGATCCGGCTGCAGCGCGGTCACCCGCTCGACGGCGGACTCCCCGTCGCCGACCTCGGCTACGACCGAGTAGCCCTCTTCCTCCAGCATCTCCTTGAGATCAAGGCGGATCAGGGCTTCATCCTCGGCGATCACGACACGCAGTTGGTTCTGGCTCACCCCATGAGACTACCGTGATCAGATACATTGTCTTCGTGCTGCTCCTCCCACGGTGAGCAGCCATGCCCCGGTACTCCAATTTCGGCAGAGAGGGCGGATTCAAAACCCGTAGAGTGTGGGTTCGAGTCCCACCCGGGGCACCACTACGGACGGCACTGACGTGTCCTGAGGTTTTGTCAGTGCCGTTTGCGACAATGTGGCTGTGTACAGCCCTGCGGTACGCCGTCATGCGGTGGATCTGATGGAAAGCGGACTTAGTCTCCGCAGAGTCAGCATGTCGACCGGAGTCAACCGGACGACGCTGCGCGACTGGCGAGACCATCCGGAAAAGCTACTAAACCACGCCAGTTGTCCCAGGTGCGCGGAAAGCCCCTCGCTTCCCGAGCCGCACGCTGAATACGGATATCTGTTGGGCCTCTATCTCGGAGACGGCTGTATAAGCCGGGGAGGTGCGAGAGACAAGAACGTATGGAAACTGCGCATCATGTGCGCGGACGCCTGGCCCGGGTTGATCCAGGAGTGCGCGCGAGCGATGAGCGCGATCCGGCCGGGCAACAAGGTCAGCACGCAGCAGAAGGTTGGCTGCACCGAGGTGGGGAGCTACTCCCGGCACTGGCCCTGTCTCCTGCCGCAGCACGCCGCGGGCCGGAAGCACCTGCGCCGGATCGAGCTGCAAACGTGGCAGCGGATCATCGTGACCGAGAATCCCGGCCACTTCGCCCGGGGATTGTTTCATTCCGATGGCTATCGCGGGGTCAACCGGATCCGGGCCCACCTCGCAGATGGTGATAGCTGGTATGAGTATCCGCGTTACCTTTTGTTCACCAATGAATCGGCAGACATTCTCCGGCTGTGCGGGGAGACTCTGGATCAACTCGGAGTGGCATGGCGGTTTTCGCGGCGGAATGCCATATCGGTGGCGCGGCGGGAGGCGGTGGCGCGGCTTGATGAGTTCGTCGGGCCTAAGTACTGAGCTGTTAGTGCGCTTCTGGCGCGGGGTAGGGAATCAGGACGACGGTGATGTTGTCGCCGCCGCCGGCGTCGACGGCGAACTGCACCATGTCAGCCGCGGCGCCCAGCGGGTCGGTCTGGGCCTTGGGCAGCGCAAGCCCGGCCAGGTCCGCGGGGTCGGGCAGGTAGTTCCACAGGCCGTCTGAGCACACCATCAGGACCCCGGTCCCGGGCGGTGAGTAGGTTTCCACATGCGGCGCGCGGGCCGGGTCGCTGTTCAGGTCCGCGGCTTCGGCGCCGAGCCAGCGGGTCAGCACGTGCGCGTGCGGCGAGGCCATGGCCACCTCTTCGGTGGCCAGGCCGGCCTCGACCAGGCCGCCGGCCACGGAATCATCCCGGGTGAGCAGCACCGAGTCGGTTCCCGGCTGGGCCAGCCAGTAGGCGCGGCTGTCCCCGAGCCAGCACAGGGTCACCAGGTCACGGGCGGCCACCGCCGAGATGAAGGTGGTGGCCGACCGCTCATTGGCGGGCTCTTGCAGCCCGGCCACCGACTGACGCCCGGCCAGGACCGCGGCGCGCGAGGCCTCGGCCAGATCACCGCCGGCCTGGACCGCCGCCACCAGGACCGGCAGCGCCGCATTCGCGGCCACATGCGAGGCTTCGTCGGGCCGGGCGGAAGAGGAGACGCCATCGCAGACCACGGCCACCACCACCAGGCCGTCCGGAGTCTGCTGCGACGCCAGGGCCATCGCGTCCTCGTTGCGGGAATGACGCACGCCCCGGTCAGTGACTCCGGCAGCGGTGCCCAGGTCGACCTCGGCGTGGTCAGGCGCGGGCGGCACGTTGATCATGTCGCATACGTTAGTGCCTCAGCTGGCCTCGTAATGCGCCACTGGCCACCGAATCCCGGTGGTGGCACGGCACGACCCGCTGGCCGCGACCTAGCTGCGATATACCGTGATCGCGGTCCAGGCGCCGAGGTTGATCCGGTCGCCGTCATGCAGCGGCACCTGGCTCCCGGTTGGTATCTCCCGGCCGTTGAGCAGCGTGCCGTTGGCCGAGCCGGGATCCAGCACCGTCCAGCTGCCGTCCGGCGCCGCGATCAGCACCGCGTGCAGCCGGCTGATGCCCGGGTCGGCCGGCGGGCCGGTCAGGTCGACCTCCGGGTCCAGGCCGCGGGACACGCTGCGCCGGCCGATCTGCATCTGGCCGCCGGTGAGCCGGAAGCGCCGTTCGGCGCAGTAAGCGGGGAACGGCAGGTCGCCTCCGTCCGGGCTGCCCGCGGCGCGGATGATCTCGTAGTAGTCCCGGTCGGCGGACACCACCGCGGTCCACGTGTCCAGCGGGGAAGGACGCGGTCCGGGCGGACGCGTGAGCGGGCCGGACGAGTCGGGGGCGGCGGAATGAGCGGGACCCGGCGGCCAGGAGGAAGACGAAGGCGGCGGCGGTGGTGAGTAGGGGGCCGAAGCAGGAGCCGAATACGGCGGAGCAGGAGCGGAGGACGGCGGCGGGGGACTCGAGGGCCAGGCGGGCTGGGCGGTTCCGAAGTTGAAGCCGCACGACTCGCAGAACTGGCCCGACCTCGCGGTGCCGCACCGCGGGCAGGGCTCGACGGCCTGGCCGGGTCCCGGGGCGCCGGGCCCGCCAGGTCCGCCGGGAGCGGGCGGGAGCGAGCCGTGGGAGGGCATGCCGGTGGTACCCGAGGGGCCTATGTTCGAGCGGGTGCCGTCGATGCGCATGCCGCAGATGTCGCAGAAGTCCTCGCTCGCCGAGTCATGCCCGTTGGGACATACCGCCATCGTCGCCTCCTGGATACGCTGCCGCTGACGCCGGTTATTTCCTGGCCCGGGCCGTCTTGGTGGACCTGGTGTCCAGGGCCATCTCGTCGGCGTGCTCGACCTGCTTCTTCAGCCGGACCGTGGACGTCGACGGTGAAGCCGGAGTCGGGCATGGCGGAATTTTCTCCTCGCTACGTCGCCAGCCTGCGGGCGGGAACGGTCCTGGGCGGGATCGCCTCCGGCGGGAAGGGCACCAGCAGCGCGGTGATGTTGTCCATGCCGCCGGCGTCGACCGCGAACTTCACCAGCGTCGCGGCCGCGCCGAGCGGGTCGGTAAGCGCGGCCGGGAGCGCGAGCTGGGCCAGGGCCGCCGCCTCGGGCCGGTAATTCCACAGCCCGTCGGAGCAGACGAGCACCACGCCGGGTCCGAGCGGCTCGACCCGCAGGACGTGCGGATGCACCTCGTCCAGGTCGGCGCCGAGCCAGCGGGTGATGACGTGGGCCTGCGGGGAGGCCAGGGCATCGGCCTCGTTCATCCTCCCCTGCGCGACCAGTTCCTCGGCCATCGAGTCGTCGGTGGACAGGCGCGTCGCATGGCCGTCGGCACCGAGCCAGTAGACCCGGCTGTCCCCGAGCCAGCTCAGCGTGACCCCCTGACCGCTGACGATGGCCGACACGTACGTGGCGGACGGCGCCTCACCGGGCGTGGCCAGGGCGGACAGGGCCTGATGAGCTGCGCGCACCGCGACGGGCGAGGCTTGCACCGGGTCTTCGCCGCGCCGCGCCGCGGCCAGCAGCGTACGCACCGCGGCCTGGGCGGCGGCCAGCGACGCCTCGTCCGAGCGGGGGGAGGTCGATACTCCGTCACAGACGACCGCAATGGCCACCGGCCCGGCGGGAGTGTCGGCCGTCGCCATGGCCATCGCGTCCTCGTTGCGCGTGTGCCGCAGGCCGCGGTCAGTCACGCCGGCCACCAGCACCAGGTCAAGCTCGACATGGTCACGGCCGGACGGCGCCTTGCGGCCGCATGACTCGCAGTAGCCCTCCGCGCTGATCGCGCCGGGCGTTATCGCGGGGTCAACCGAGCACACCGGGCAGTGCGGCGTGTACCCGTCCGGCTCGGTGCTGACGACCGGCGGGGCCAGCTCGGTTCCGCAGGCTTCGCAGAAACTGCCTGAGCCGGCGATGAGCTGGCCGCAGGACGGGCAGGTGCCGTCCAGCAGCGGCGGGCCGGCGGTCACCTCAGCGTCCTGGGCCGGATGGCGTTGGCCATGTCCACGAGCTCCTCCCAGGGCCAGGACGGCCTGCTGGTAGCTGGTCACGGCGGCCGCGGCGGCCGCCAAGTCGCAGGGCGAGGTCCACAGCAGTCCTCCGGGCGCGGTCGTAGCGTTCGGTCAGGCCGAGGTCTTCCGCCGCGCCCAGCCGCGCCGCCTTGGCCTGGTAGGCGCCGAGCAGGCCGCGCAGCTCCGCACGGCGGCCCAGCACACCCGCCACGGCCTGTTCGGTATCCCGGAGGCCGGTGGTGAGGCCGGCCAGATCCCGGTCGAGCTGGTCGAGCTCTGACGACAGGCGGGTCAGGCGCCCGGCGGCGAGGAGCGCGTCCAGGTCGGCGATCCGGGTCGATGGGTCGGTAAAGCCGGCCGGCTGAGCGGGGAGCGCCCCGGCGGCGATCTTCGCCGCGGCCTGCTGCCAGGCGGCGGTCGCGTCCTCGTAGGCGGCCCGCGCCGCGGCTGCCGCCTTGGTCACCTCGGCGATGCGCTGCCGAGCGTCATCCCGCAGCCGGGCGAGCTCGTCGATCCTGGTGACCGTGGCGGCGACGCGTTCCGTCAGCCGCTCGGCGCCCGAGGTGTCGACCGGGCCGGTGTTGGGGTCCGAGCGGCCCAGCCACGGCGAGAGCGGGTCGGTGTTCAGGGTCTCGCGCAGCCTGGCCAGCATGCTCTGGGCGGCGCTCAGGTTGCCGTTCAGGGCCTCGTCGGCCAGCGAGGCGGCCAGCGGCATCACCCGGCCCAGCTTGCTGCCGACCGCGTACGCGGTGCAGCCTGCCCCCGCGGCGGGCTACCGGTAACCGTGGTGCTCATCGCCATCCCGCCATGCACGCTCCCGTCGTCGGAACCGACGCACCGTACCGCTCTTATTCTGCCCGCAACTAGGAACTACTTGGGGATTAACGCAAACAGGCGAACAGGGGTTCAGGCTAGCGGAGCAGCCTACGGCAGGGACCGCCGGCCAGCCGCGGCCGACCGCCTTAGCCGCGGTGCACGGCGATGGCGGTCCAGGCACCGAGGTTGATGCGGTCACCGTCGTGCAAGGTAACCATCTCGCCGACCGCCAGCTCGCGGCCGTTGAGCATGGTGCCGTTGGCTGAACCCGGATCGAGAACCGCCCAGGTGCCGTTGGAGGCGGCGATCAGGATCGCGTGCAGGCGGCTGACGCCCGGATCCGCGGGCGGGTCGGCCAGGTCGATCTCCGGTTCCAGGCCCCGGGCCGCGCTGCGCCGGCCGATGCGCATCTGGCTGCCGGACATCGGGAATCGCCGTTCGATGGCATAGACGGGAAACTCGATCGCAGAGCCGAAGGGAACCCTCTTCCGTTGCATTAGTTCGTAGTATTCGCGATCCGTGGAGACCGCCGCAGTCCAGGTGGTGGGCGTGAATACCGGCATGGGCGTGGTGGGCGGCGCGGTCTGCCTCGGTAGCGGGGAAGATGACGGCGGTGCCGACCGGACCGGGGCGGCCGGCGGCGGTGGCGGCACGGGCGAGGCCGGCGGGGCGACCGACAACGCCGGCGCGGACCAGGAGAACACCTCGGGCTCAGCTGCCGCCTCAGCGGCCAGCGCGGGCTCGGCGGCCGGAGCAACCTGGTCCGCTGCGGCATGATCGGCGTGCACCGGCGTGACCGGTGCAGGCACGGCGGGTTCGGCCCTGGCGGACCCGGCCATGGCGGACCCGGCCATGGCGGACTCGGCCATGGCGGACTCGGCCATGGCGCGGTCGCGCCAGGCCGGCTCGGGCGGCGCCGTCCAGCGCCAGGCCGGCTCGTCCGGGTCGGGCTCGGACGGCGCGGGCTCGTCCGTCGCGGGCTCGTCCGGCGGGGTGGCCAGACCGGGCGGGGCAACCTCGCCTGACGGCGTGGGCAGGCCGGGGGCCGCCAGGTCCGCGGGATCATCCTCGGTGGCCGGGGGAACCGGCGGGGCGGAGGGAACCGGCGCGAATGAGGAGGCCGGCGGGGCGGAACCCGCGGGCTCGGGGGGCGCCGTCCAGGCTCGCTCGGGCGGCGCGGTCCAGGCGGGCTCGGCGGGCGTGGGCCGGGCTGGCTCCGGGGGCGCCGTCCAGGCTCGCTCGGGTGCGGGCCAGGTGGGGGCCGACGCGCCCCAGGGCGCCTCGGGAGCCGCCCATGACGAATCGGGAGCCGCCCAGGGCGCTTCGGGTGCGGCGGCGGCCGGAGCCTGGGCAGGAGGCGGGGCCGCGGCGGGCGGAACCGTGGCAGGCGGGGCGGACGGAGGCGGAGACGGCGCGGCGAGCCAGGGCGAGCGTATCGACTCGGGCTTAACCAGCGGCGGGAACAGCGATTCAGGCGGGCCGGACCGCACGGGAGACGGGCCGGACTGCACGGGAGGCGGGCCGGACTGCACGGGAGGCGGACCGGACCGCACGGGAGGCGGGCCGGATTGCACGGGAGGCGGGCCGGACCGCACGGGAGGCGGGCCGGACGGTGACGGCGCATCGGACCACGACGTCGGCCACGCCGACGCCCCGGCGGACTCGGCCCGCGGCGGCTGAGGCTGGGAGGGCTCGTCCTGGTCCAGCTCGTCCTGGTCCAGCTCGTCCTGGGCCAGCGGGGCAAACGGCCGCCGGGCCCGGAACTTCAGGCCGCACCGTTCGCAGAACTGCCCGGCGCTCACGCTGCCGCAGCGCGGGCAGGCTTGGCTGGGGCCGGCCGCCGGCCCCGGGCGGCCGGCATGATGCTTGCCGCTTACGCGGGCCGGATCAGATCCAGGACTAAGAGCGATACTTTGGCCGCACACGTCACAGTAGTCATCAGCCGCCGAGTAGTGACCATTCGGACATATCGCCATCGTCGTGCCGCTCCTAGACCAACCGAATCACCAGGCCCCTTAGCCCATCAGACTATGCTCATGCGGGCATTGTGCCGTGAAGTTCAGGAAAGCGGGCGGGCGGTAGGCGGGATCGGCGCAGGCAGATGGGCGTTCCCGCCCAGATAGCGATCGACGCCGGCGGCGGCGCTGCGGCCCTCGGCGATGGCCCAGACGATCAGCGACTGGCCGCGGCCCATGTCTCCCGCGGCGAACACGCCGGGGACCGAGGTCGCATAGTCCGGCCCGCGGCTCACGTTGCCCCGCGGATCGAACTCCACGCCCAGGTCGGCGAGCAGCCCGGGCCGTTCCGCTCCGGTAAAGCCCATCGCGAGCAGCACCAGGTCACCCGGGAGCTCACGCTCGGTGCCGGGCACCGGGTCGAAGCCGTCCGCGTCGGCGAGCAGCAGGGCACGGACCCGGCCGCCGGAATCGCCGAGGAACTCGAGGGTGGAGGTGGCGTAGCCCCGCTCCCCGCCCTCCTCGTGCGCGCTGGAGACGCGGTAGATCATCGGGTAGGTGGGCCAGGGCTGGTGACCCGGCCGGGACGCGGGCGGGCGGGGCAGGATCTCGAGCTGCGTCACCGACGCCGCGCCCTGCCGGTGGGCGGTGCCCAGGCAGTCCGCGCCGGTGTCGCCGCCGCCGATGATGACCACGTGCCGGCCACGGGCGCTGATGGCCGGGTCGGCCGGGTCGGCCGGGTTGGCCGCCACCACCCGGTTGGCTAGCGGCAGGTACTCCATGGCCTGGTGGATCCCGGCCAGCCCGCGCCCGGGCAGCGGAAGGTCACGCGGCACCCGCGCGCCGCCGCACAGCACCACCGCGTCGAAGGAGGCCAGCAGCTCATCGGCGGTGACGCCGGTCCCGGCCTCGATCCCGCAGCGGAACTGGGTGCCCTCGGCCTGCATCTGGGCCAGCCGCCGGTCCAGGTGCCGCTTCTCGAGCTTGAACGCGGGGATGCCGAACCGCAGCAGCCCGCCGGGCGCGTCGTCGCGCTCGAACACGGTGACCGCGTGCCCGGCCCGGGTCAGCTGCTGGGCGGCCGCCAGGCCGGCCGGGCCCGAGCCGATCACGGCCACGGTGCGGCCGGTCAGCTCCGCGGGCGGCCGGGGGGTCACCCAGCCGGACGCGAACGCCCGGTCGATGATCTCCACCTCGACCTGCTTGATCGTGACCGGGTCAGCGTTGATCCCGAGCACGCAGGCGGCTTCGCACGGCGCTGGGCAAAGCCGCCCGGTGAACTCGGGGAAGTTGTTGGTGGCGTGCAGCCGGCCGGCGGCCTGCTCCCAGTCGTGCCGCCAGACCAGGTCGTTCCACTCGGGGATCAGGTTCCCCAGCGGGCAGCCGTTGTGGCAGAACGGTATGCCGCAGTCCATGCAGCGGCCCGCCTGCCGTTCCAGCCGGCTGGGCGGGAACGGCTCGTACACCTCCCGCCAGTCCGTCAGCCGCAGGTCGACGGGGCGGCGGACGGGGAGCTCGCGAGGCGTGGTGAGGAAGCTCTTCGGGTCAGCCATGTCCGCTCCCCTTTACCCGTGCGCCGCGGCCATGACGGCCTCGTCGACGTCGCGGCCCTCACGCTCGGCCTGCGACGCGGCCGACAGCACTCGCTTGTAGTCCTTCGGCATGACCTTGGTGAACCGGCCGGGATCCCAGTCGGCCAGCAGCCGGGCCGCGACCGCGGACCCCGTTTCCGCGTAGTGGCGCTCGGTCACCTGGCGCAGGAACTTGGCGTCGCTCTCCTCCAGCGGGTCCAGGTCGACCATCTCCTTGTTCACCCGCCGGGCCGGGCAGTCGAGCACGTAGGCGATGCCGCCTGACATGCCGGCCGCGAAGTTGCGCCCCACGGACCCGAGGATCACCACCCGGCCGCCGGTCATGTACTCGCAGCCGTGATCACCGGTGCCTTCGGCCACCGCGAGCGCGCCGGAGTTTCGCACGCAGAACCGCTCGCCGACGATGCCGCGCAGGAAGATCTCGCCGGCCGTGGCACCGTAGCCGATCACGTTGCCCGCGAGGACCTGCTCTTCGGCGGCGAACGGGACGCCGGCCGGGGGCCGGACCACCAGCCGCCCGCCGGACAGGCCCTTGCCCAGGTAGTCGTTCGCGTCGCCGGCCAAACGCAGCGTGATGCCGCGCGGCAGGAACGCCCCGAACGACTGCCCGGCCGAGCCGGAGAACGAGATGTCGATCGTGTCGTCGGGCAGGCCCTCGCCGCCCCAGCGGCGGGTTACCTCGTAGCCGAGCATGGTGCCCACGGTCCGGTTCACGTTCCTGATCGGCAGCTCGAGCCGCACCGCGCGGCCCTCCTCGAGCGCGCCCTCGGCCAGCTGGATGAGCGTGTTGTCCAGCGCCTTGTCCAGCCCGTGATCCTGACTCTGCTTACAGCTGAGAGCGGCGCCTTGGGGCAGCGGCGGCGCGTACAGCACCGGGGACAGGTCGAGCCCGGAGGCCTTCCAGTGCTCCACGGCCAGTGCCGCGTCCAGCAGGTCGACCCGGCCGATGATCTCCTCGAGCGACCGGAACCCCAGCCGGGCCAGGTACTCCCTGACCTCCTCGGCGATGAACTCGAAGAAGTTGACCACGAACTCCGGCTTGCCGTTGAACCTGGCCCGCAGCTCGGGGTTCTGGGTGGCCACGCCGACCGGGCAGGTGTCCAGGTGGCACACGCGCATCATGACGCAGCCGGACACCACGAGCGGCGCGCTGGCGAAGCCGAACTCCTCCGCGCCGAGCAGGGCGGCGATGATCACGTCCCGGCCGGTCTTCAGCTGGCCGTCGGCCTGCACCACGATCCGGTCGCGCAGCTTGTTGCGCAGCAGCGTCTGCTGGGTCTCGGCCAGGCCAAGCTCCCAGGGCGTGCCCGCGTGCTTGAGCGAGGTCAGCGGGGCCGCGCCGGTCCCGCCGTCATGCCCGCTGATCAGCACCACGTCGGCGTGCGCCTTGGACACCCCGGCCGCGACCGTGCCCACGCCCACCTCGGACACCAGCTTGACGTGCACCCGGGCCGCGGGGTTGGCGTTCTTCAGGTCGTGGACCAGCTGAGCCAGGTCCTCGATCGAGTAGATGTCGTGGTGCGGCGGCGGCGAAATCAGGCCCACTCCGGGAGTGGAGTACCTGGTCCGGGCGATCCACGGGTACACCTTGTGCCCGGGCAGCTGGCCGCCCTCCCCCGGCTTGGCTCCCTGCGCCATCTTGATCTGCAGGTCGTCCGCGTTGACCAGGTACTCGCTGGTCACGCCGAACCGCCCGCTGGCCACCTGCTTGACCGCGGAGCGCCGCCAGTCACCGCCTGGATCGCGGCTGAACCGCTCCGGGTCCTCGCCGCCCTCGCCGGTGTTCGACCGGCCCCCCAGCCGGTTCATGGCGATGGCCAGGGTCTCGTGCGCCTCGGCCGAGATCGACCCGTAGGACATGGCTCCGGTCGCGAACCGGCGCACGATGCTGGCCGCCGGCTCTATCTCTTCGATCGGAACGGGCCGTGGTGCCTGCCGGCCGCCGCCCTGGCCGGGTCCGGCGTCGACGCCGCGGATGCGCAGCAGGCCGCGCAGCGTCATCAGCCGCCGCGACTGGTCGTCGATCAGCGAGGTGTATTCGCGGAAGACCTCGTACCGGCCGCTGCGGGTGGCGTGCTGCAGCTTGAACACCGCCTCCGGGCTGAACAGGTGCGGCTCACCGTCCCGGCGCCACTGGTACTCACCGCCCGTATCGAGCCGGCGGAAGTCCATGCCCGCGCCGGGCGCGAGGGCGCGGCCGGTGCGGATGCTGGTCTCGGCGGCCAGTTCCTCGAAGCCCACGCCGGCCAGCCGGGACGTGGTGCCCGCGAAGCAGGTGCCGATGACCTCGGGGCCCAGGCCGATGGCCTCGAAGATCTGCGCCCCGGTGTAGGAGGCGACGGTGGACACCCCCATCTTGGACATGATCTTCAGCAGGCCCTTGCCCAGGGCCTTGAGCAGGTTGGACTCGGCCCGCTTCTCGGTCGCGCCCTCCAGCACGCCGCGCCGGACCAGGTCCCGGACCGACTCGATGGCCAGGTACGGGTTGACCGCCGCGGCCCCGTAGCCGACCAGCAGTGCCACGTGGTGGCATTCGCGGACGTCCCCGGCCTCGACGACCAGCCCGGCCCGGGTCCGCGACTTCTCCCGGATCAGGTGGTGGTGCACCGCCCCGGTCAGCAGCAGCGATGGAATAGGTACACGGTCCGCGCTCGGGGCCAGCCGGTCGGAGAGGATGATGAGGCGGGAACCGGATTCGATGGCGGCGGAGACCTCGGCGCAGATCTCGGCCAGCCGGGCGCGCAGGCCGTCACCGCCGCCGCGCGGGTCGTAGCGCCCGTCGACCACGTGCGAGGCCAGCCCGGGCAGGTTGCCCTCGTCGTTGATGTGGACGATCTTGGCCAGGTCGTTGTCGTTGATCACCGGGAACGGCAGCACGATCTGGCGGCAGGAGGCCGGGATCGGCTCCAGCAGGTTCTGCTCGGGACCGGTGACGGTGCCCAGCGAGGTGACCAGCTCTTCCCTGATGGCGTCCAGCGGCGGGTTGGTCACCTGGGCGAACAGCTGGGTGAAGTAGTCGAACACCAGCCGCGGCCGGTCGGAAAGCACGGCCACCGGCGTGTCGGTGCCCATCGACCCGATCGGCTCCGCGCCTGCCCGCGCCATCGGGGCCAGGATGACCCGGATTTCCTCTTCCGTGTACCCGTGCATCCGCTGCAGCATGACAGTGTTTTCCCCCGGGGGACGACCCCCCGGGGACCCCCCGTCTGGGGGGACTGCCCGTCCCCCCAGACCCCCCTGGGGGCGGTCGGGCAGGTCGTCGAGGTGGATCAGGCCGGCGTGCAGCCAGGCCTCGTAGGGGTGTCCGGCGGCCAGGGCGGCCTTGACCTCTTCGTCCTCCACGATGCGGCCGGCGGCGGTGTCGGCCAGGAAGATGCGGCCTGGCTGCAGGCGGCCCTTCCTGATCACGGTGGCGGGATCGATGTCAAGCACGCCGACCTCGCTGGCCAGCACGACCAGGCCGTCGCTGGTCACCCAGTACCGGCCCGGCCGGAGGCCGTTGCGGTCCAGGACCGCGCCGATGACCGAGCCGTCGGTGAACGCGATCAGCGCGGGGCCGTCCCAGGGCTCCATCATCGCGGCGTGGAACTGGTAGAACGCGCGCCGCTCGGGCGTCATCTCCTCATGGTTCTCCCAGGGCTCGGGGATCATCATGAGTACGGCGTGCGGCAGCGACCGGCCGCCCAGGTGCAGCAGTTCCAGGCACTCGTCGAAGCCGGCCGAGTCGCTGCCTTCGGTGTCCAGGATCGGGAAAAGTCGCTCGATGCCCTTCCCGTCCGCCGAGGGCGGGATCAGGTCGGTGGCCAGCATCGCCTCCCGGGCCCGCATCCAGTTGCGGTTGCCCCGGATCGTGTTGATCTCGCCGTTGTGCGCCACGTACCGGTACGGGTGGGCCAGCGGCCAGGACGGGAAGGTATTGGTCGAGAACCTGCTGTGCACCAGGGCCAGCGCCGAGCCGTACCTGGCGTCGGACAGGTCGGGGAAGAACGGCTCGAGCTGCACAGCCGACAGCATGCCCTTGTAGACGATGGTCCGGGCCGACAGGCTGGCGAAGTACACGCCGCCCTCGTGCTCGGCCCGCTTGCGCAGGCAGAAGGCCATCCGCTCGAGCTGCAGGCCGGACTCGCCATGGCGGCCCGCGACGAACAGCTGGGCCAGTTCGGGCAGCACGGCCCGCGCGCCTCCGCCGCAGGCGCCGGCGTCGTAGGGGACCTCGCGCCAGCCCAGCACGCGCAGCCCCTCGGCCGCGGCGAGGCGTTCGATGGCGGCGGATACCACGGACCGTTCCGCAGATATGAAGGCCAGGCCGGCCGCATACGAGCCAGGCTCGGGCAGGGCCAAACCGGATACGGCGCGGAAGAACTCATCCGGCAGCTGGGTCAAGATCCCGGCCCCGTCCCCGGTCCCCGGGTCGCCGCCCTGGGCGCCGCGGTGCTCCAGGTGGCACAGCACCCGCAGGGCCTGGGCCACCACGTCATGGCCGCCGCGACCTGACAGGTCCGCGACGAAGCCGACGCCACAGGCGTCATGCTCAAAACGGGGGTCGTAAAGGCCAGCCGCCATGCGCTCTCCTGTCGTCTCGATAACCCCGCAACCGTGCGCTCGGGACGACACTGGCCCTGTTACATAGACATTACATCACCAGAAGAATCGTCTACTAGAGCAGCCTTGGAATACGTTCGCGCTGGTGGCGTGCCTCTCGGCCGGGTCAGGTATAGACCAGCTACGGCCAGTGCGAACACCACGATGTCACCCAGCGCGCCGTAGCTGATGCCGAGCAACCGGTGCTGCGGACCGATGCGCACGGACTCCACCCACCAGCTGCCCGCGCCGTAGCAGGCGGCGGTCAGCATGAACGTGCGCTCCCCGGAAAGCGCGAGGCGGCGCGCGGCCCAGATCACGCCGAAACCGACCGCTGTGTCCCACAGCGACTGGTAGCCGAAGGCAGGCTGGAACGTCCCGTAGTTCTCGTAACCGGGCACGCGGTGGGTGGGCGAGATCTGCAGCGCCCACCACCAGCTCGAGGGACGGCCGTAGAACTGCTGCGCCCACCAGTTGCCCAGGGTCCCGATGGCCAGGCCGAACATCAGGGCGGGGGCCACCGCGCCCGCGACCGGGCCCAGCGGCAGGGGCTGGGGTCCGGCCCGGCGGCAGGCGATCCAGGCCCCGAGGGCGCCCAGCGCGACCGCGCCGGGAATGCCGATGGCCGCGACCGCCGCGGTGAGGACGTGCCAGAAGCCATACTCACCGGTGAAGTCGTGCCTGGCGTCGACGAGCAGGGCGTGCAGCGCCGCGCCGGCCAGCCCGAACGGGACGGCCCAGGCGGCCACGTCGAGGATGACCCCGGCCCGGCCGCCGGACCTGCGGTACCTGCGGCTGGCCACCAGCACGGCGACCAGGATCCCGGCGGTGACGCACAGCGCGTAGGCCCGGACCGGCAGCGGCCCTAGCCGCCAGGCATCATGGCCGGGGCTCGGGATCGACGCCAGCGGGGGCCTCCAGGGGCGCATTGGGGTTCGCCCCCCCGGAGGCAAGCAGAGCGCCATCTTGCGACATTACCCGCCCGGCCGCGCGACGGCGGACCCCGGCGGACAGATCGGCGGCGAGGTCACGCACCGCGGCCAGGCCAGCGGCCGGCTCGGCGTCCAGCAGGCAGCGGACGAAGGCAGAGCCTACGATCACGCCGTCGGCGAAGGCAGCCACCTGCGCGGCCTGGACGCCGTTGCTCACGCCCAGGCCCACGGCGACCGGCAGGTCGGTGTGCCGGCGGATCCGGGCGACCAGGGCACCGGCGTCGCCGCTGACCGCGTCGCGGGTTCCGGTGATGCCCATCAGCGAGGCGGCGTAGACGAACCCGCGGCAGGTCCCGGCGACGGTGGCGATGCGCGTGTCGGTGGAGCTCGGCGCGGCCAGGAACACCCGGTCGAGACCGTGTTCGTCGGAGGCCTCAAGCCAGGAGCCGGCCTCCTCGGGCGTGAGGTCGGGCGTGATCAGCCCCGAGCCGCCCGCCTGGGCCAGGTCGCGGGCGAAGGCGCGCACGCCGTACCGGTCGACCGGGTTCCAGTAGGTCATGATCAGGGCCGGGACCCCGGCCGCGGCCACCGCCTCGACGGTGGCCAGCACGTCGGCGACCCGGAAGCCGCCGGCCAGCGCCCGGTGCACGGCCTCGGCGATCACCGGCCCGTCCATCAGCGGGTCAGAGTAGGGCAGGCCGATCTCGATGACGTCGGCCCCGGCCTCCGCCATGGCCACGGCAGCCTGGATGGCGCCCTCAACGGTGGGGAATCCGGCCGGCAGGTAGCCGACCAGGGCAGCTCGGTTGTCCGCGCTGGCCTTGCCGAAGGCGACGCTGACCGCGCTGGTGCCAGTCAAACGCCGAACCACTTCGAGGCGGTGTCCACGTCCTTGTCGCCGCGGCCGGACAGGCTGACCAGGATGAGGGCGTCCGGGCCGAGCTCACGGCCGACCTGCAGGGCACCGGCCAGGGCGTGGGCCGACTCGATGGCCGGGATGATGCCCTCGGTGCGGCACAGGACGGAGAAGGCGCCCATGGCCTGGGCGTCGGTCACGGCCCGGTAGCTGGCCCGGCCGGTTTCCATCAGCCAGACGTGCTCGGGGCCGACGCCCGGGTAGTCCAGGCCGGCCGAGATCGAGTGGGTGCCGCGGGTCTGGCCGTCGGCGTCCTGCAGCACGTACGTGCGCATGCCGTGCAGGATGCCCGCGGAGCCGCCGGTCAGCGTGGCGGCGTGCCGCCCGGTATCCAGGCCGTCGCCGCCCGCCTCGCAGCCGATCAGGCGCACGCCGGAGTCGGGGATGAAGGCGTGGAACAGGCCGATGGCGTTGGAGCCGCCGCCGACGCAGGCGATGACCGCGTCGGGCAGCCGGCCTTCCTGCCGCAGCACCTGCTCCCTGGCCTCCACGCCGATGATCCGCTGGAAGTCCCTGACCATCATCGGGAACGGGTGCGGCCCGCCGACCGAGCCGATGCAGTAATGGGTATAGCCGACCGTCGACACCCAGTCGCGGAAGGCCTCGTTCATGGCGTCCTTGAGCGTGCGGGTGCCCGCGGTGACACCGAACACCTCGGCGCCCAGCATGCGCATGCGGGAGACGTTCAGGGCCTGCCGGAGGGTGTCCTCCTCGCCCATGTAGACGGCGCAGTCCAGGCCGAGCAGGGCGGCCGCGGTGGCGGTGGCCACGCCGTGCTGGCCGGCGCCGGTCTCGGCGATGACCCGCGTCTTGCCCATGCGCTTGGCCAGCAGCGCCTGGCCGAGCACGTTGTTTATCTTGTGCGACCCGGTGTGGGTGAGATCCTCGCGCTTGAGCAGCACGGTGGCGCCGCCGGCCTGCTGGCCGAACCGTTCGGCCCGGGTCAGCAGGGTCGGCCGGGCGGCGTAGCCGGCCAGCAGCGCGTCGAGCTCGGCCCGGAAGGCGGGATCGGTGCGGGCCTGCTCGTAGGCCACGGTGAGTTCGTCCAGCGCCGCCATCAGGGATTCGGGGGCGAACCGCCCGCCGTACCTGACGCCATGGGCCGGGAAGTGCCCGGCGGTATCGGGAACCGGGGCGATGTCGGGTTCGGCCGGGACGGTCATCCGCGCTCACCGCGCAGCGCGGGATGCGAGCCCGCGGTCACCAGGTCGGCGACGGCGCTACGCGGGTCCTTCTCGGTGACCAGGCTTTCCCCGACCAGTACCGCGTCCGCGCCGGAGGCGGCGTAGGCCAGCAGGTCGCGCGGGCCGCGGACGCCGGACTCGGCGATCTTGACGATGCCCTCGGGGATCCGCCCGGACATCCGGCCGAAGATCCCGCGGTCCACCTTGAGGGTGGCCAGGTTGCGCGCGTTGACCCCGATCACGGTGGCGCCGGCGTCCAGGGCGCGGTCCAGTTCGGGCTCGGCGTGCACCTCGACCAGCGGCAGCAGGCCGATGGAGACGGCCCGCTCGACCAGCGAGACCAGCGCGCTCTGCTCCAGGGCGGCCACGATCAGCAGCACCAGGTCAGCGCCGTGGGCCCGGGCCTCCCAGAGCTGGTAGGAGCTGATCACGAAGTCCTTGCGCAGCACCGGCACCTGCACCGCACGGCGCACCGCGGTCAGGTCGGCCAGCGACCCGCCGAACCGCCGCTCCTCGGTCACCACGCTGATGATCTTCGCGCCGCCGGCCTCGTAATCGCCGGCCAGAGCGGCCGGATCGGCGATGGTGGCCATCTGCCCGCGCGACGGGCTGGCCCGCTTCACCTCGGCGATGACGCTGACGCCCTCGGCCTTCAACGCGACCAGCGCGTCCCGCGGTGACGGCGCCTGCCGCGCCATCTCCTTCAGGTGGTCCAGAGAGACGCGCTGCTGCCGGTCGGCGAGATCGGCACGCACGCCGTCTAGGATCTCGTCGAGCACACTCACGCGGTTCGGTCATCCCCTCAAGTCGGTACTGTTGCGCCACTGATCGTAGTCCCGTCGCCTGGGTGCCCACGTGACTGCCCCCCTCGAAGCGGCGGCTGCGGCGGGCCAGGATCGCGTGGTCACGGATCGAGCGCGTAGCCGGAGCCGCGGACCGTACGGATGGCCGCGGCCGCGGGGATCTTGGCCCTGAGCTGGGCGATGTACACGTCGGCGGTCCGGTCGCCCGCGGCCGGGCGGCCCGCCGCGGTCAGCAGCTGGCGCCGGGAGAGCACCCGGCCGGGCTGGTCCATCAGGGCGGCCAGCACCCCGCACTCGGTAGCGGTCAGGGGCACACGATGACCGTCGGCTACCACGGTCCGGCTTTCGCCGTCCAGCCGCAGCCCGGCGGCCGACCGGACGGTCCTGGCCGGCCCGGGCGGGGCGGGCTGATCCAGGACGTCACGGACCAGGGCGACCAGCTGGCGGGGACTGAACGGCCGGGCCAGCCAGCGCCGGGCCCCGGCCACGTCACCCCGGGCAGCCAGGCCGCGGGGCCGGGGGCGCTTGAGATCGGCCACCAGGAAGATGACCGGCGTGCGCAGGGCCCGCCTGATGCGGCGCGGGTCGAGGCCGGGCATGGTCAGGTCGACCACGGCCACGGCGTCGGGGCCCGCGGTCAGTTCGGCCAGGGTCTGGTCCGGGTCGCTGACCAGGCGGACCCGCAGCCCGTCCCGGCTCAGGTACCGAGCCGACATCTCGGCGACCGCGGGTTCGTGCTCGGCGAGCAGGACCGACCGGGAGTCAGCCGGATGTCCCGCCACCACGCTGGTCTTCCAGGTCCTTGGGCGCCGCGTCCGCCAGATCCTCGGGCGCCGCGTCCGCCAGATCCTCGGGCGCCGCGTCCGCCAGGTCCTTGGTCGGGTCGACGTCCCGGCTCAGCGACTCCCACATGGTCGCGGAGTCGGGTTCGCGGACGCGGATCCGGGACTGGCCAGGGCGCTCGAACCGGGCCGACATGACCGGCCAGCGCGGGCCGCGCCAGGCGGTGGCCAGGCCCGCCAGGACGATGGCCGCGCCGCCGCACACCGCCGCGGCCTGCCAGGGCGCACCGGTGATCACCGCCCGGCTGGCCGAGCCCGCGATCACGATGCCATGCGCGGCGCCGCCCGGCGAGGTGCCGCTGGTCGTCGACCCG
The DNA here is from genome assembly GCA_963767565.1 of uncultured Actinomycetes bacterium. Classification (GTDB taxonomy): domain Bacteria; phylum Actinomycetota; class Actinomycetes; order Streptosporangiales; family Streptosporangiaceae; genus Palsa-504. The sequence goes on from CAVYEG010000006.1 coordinate 1,555,357, forward strand.
CCCAGGGCGCCGGTCGCGGCGTCCGCGCGGGCCGCGGAGAGCACGGTGGCCGCCGTCACCCCGGCGGCCGCGGCCGCGGCCGCACCCGCGCCCAGCACCGCCAGCAGCACCCCGGCCGCGCGGCGGGCCGCCGACCTGGTGGCGATCACCGCCGCCAGGCAGGCCAGGGCGGCCAGGGCCAGCGCGCTGGCCAGCGGGACGAGCTGCTGGCCGGTGACGGAGATGTCCTCGGCGGGCAGCGGGTGCGGCGGGGTGAAGATGGCCTGCGCCCAGGCCTGCCGCACGGCGAACACGACCAGCCCGGCGCCGGCCGCGCCGAGCAGCAGCACCAGGGTGAATTCCCTGCGGGAAGCGGGCATGTCAGCCCGGCGCGCTGGCCGGTTCTCCCACGGCAGCAGGCAGAACATCCGCGTCGAAACAGGTCCGGTCGCCGGTGTGGCAGGCCGCGCCGATCTGGTCGACCTTGACCACGAGGGCGTCGCCGTCGCAGTCCAGCGCCACCGACTTGACCCACTGCTGATGCCCGGAGGTCTCGCCCTTGACCCAGTACTCCTGGCGGCTGCGCGACCAGTAGGTGCACCGGCCGGTGGTGAGCGTGCGATGCAGGGCCTCGTCGTCCATCCAGCCGAGCATCAGCACCTCGCCGGTGTCGTACTGCTGGGCGACCGCCGCGACCAGGCCGGCGGGATCCCGCTTGAGCCGGGCGGCGATGGCTGGGTCGAGCACTGCTTCCTCCTTGTGCGGGGGTCCGGGGGTCGCCCCCCGGGCTGCACAGCCGCGTGACTTCAGTCAGGGTAGCAATCCCGCCTACCATCAGCAGGTGAGCTACTCCCGAGAAGAGCGCCTGGCGCTGTGCGCGCTGCTCGACAAAACCGGCCCGGACGCACCGACCCTGTGCGAGGGCTGGACCACCGGGGACCTGGCCGCTCACCTGGTGCTGCGGGAGCACCGCCCGGACGCCGCCGCGGGCGTGATGGGCGGCCCGCTGGCCGGCTACACGGCACGGGTCCAGGAGCGGATCAAGGCGCGGACGCCGTTCCCCGACCTGGTCCGGATGATCAGGTCAGGGCCGCCCACCTTGTCGTTCATGGCGTTGCCCGGCATGGACGAGCGCGTCAACGCCGTGGAGTACTTCGTCCACCACGAGGACGTGCGCCGCGCCGCCCCGGACTGGGATCCGCGGGAGCTGTCCAGCGGGGAGTCCGGCGTGCTGTGGCAGCGGCTGCGGGCGGCGCGGCTGATGCTGCGCCGGGCGCCGGTCGGAGTCGAGCTGGCCAGGGACGACATGGCGGCCGACGGCCGCGCCTACCGGATTACGGCCAGGAACGCGACCCCTGCGGTGACCGTCATCGGCAGCCCGGCCGAGCTGACCATGTGGGTGATGGGCCGGACGACCGCGGCGCGGGTCCGCTTCGACGGAACCGAGGCGGCGGTGGGCAAGCTCACCGCGCCGAACTGGCGCTAGGGCGTGGGCCCGTCAGGAAACAGTTCGTCTGACGATCAGCTGGCCGGTGACCGCGTACAACCCGATCGCGGCGGCCGGTCCCGGGTGACCGGCCGCCGGAAGTGATGGCCTCAGCAGCCGGAGCACTGGTCGGGGATGTTCAGCGCGATCAGCGAGTCGCGCAGGACGACGGTGGCCGGCGGCGCCGAGAACAGGCCCCCGCCTTGCACCTTGATGCCGTGGCTCCCGGCCAGCGAGTTGCGGGTCACGGTGGTGTACTCGAGGGTGAGCTGCACCGGCGGCCCGGTGATGTCGGTGCCGTTCCAGATCCCGCCGCCCTGGGCCGCGCCGGAGGGTCCGGTAGCCGTCCCGGAGTTATCGCTGACCGTGTCGCTGACCAGCGTGAGCAGGCCGTCGTTGAACACGCCCGCGCCCTGAACGTCGGCCGACCCGGTGCTGCTGCTCGCGATGGCCGTGTTCCCGGTGATGGTGCTGTCCCGCACGGTCAGCAGGCTGTCGTTACCGAACACGCCCAGGGCGCCGGCCACTCCCGCGGCGCTGTGCGGGCTGTCTACCGAAGAGAAGGTGCCCGTGATGCGGGTGTCGCTGATCGTCCCGCCGCCGTCGGCCTCGAGCGCGCCGCCCGCGAAACCCACGCCCGCCGAGGTGCCGGTCTCGGTGATCGCCCGGTTGCCCGAGAAGACGCTGCCGGACATGTCCAGCGAGCCGCCGCTCACGTCCAGAGCGGCGTCGAGCGCGCCCCCCTCGCCGTTCGGGTCCGTGGCGATGGCCGCATTGTTCGAGATCACCGTGTTCTCGACCGTGGTCGTCGGCGTGCGCCCGGCAACCAGCACGCCGCCTGCGTTGGCGACCAGGTTCTGGACCTGCCCACCGAATACGGTCGGGAGGTCGGTACTGAGGCTTGCGGTGTTGCCAGAGATCACGCTGTCCTGGATGACCAGCACGTCACGGCCGGAGTCGCCGCCCGGTAGGAAGTCCGGGACACCGGCCCAGATGCCGCCGCCCTCGGCGAAGCGCCCCGCCGGGCTGGTCGCCGCCGCCCGGTTACCCGACACGATCGCGCGATCCAGCCTGAGGCTGCCCTGGCGGCTGTAGATTCCTCCGCCGTCCGCGTCGCTGGTCGTGCCCGGCTGCCCGGGCACCGCTCCGGCGGCGTTGCCAGTCACGGCGGTCCGGATCAGCGTCAGCGCGCCCCAGCTGTCGATGCCGCCGCCGGTGGCCGGGGCGAACGGGCACTGCCCTTGCGGGAAGCCGCCCGGGCAGCTAATCCCGGACGGGATGCTGGTACTCGGGTTGGCGCGGTTGCCGGTAATCACGCTGTCCGAGATCGTCACCGTCGCGCCGTCGGCCAGGTTAGCTCCCGGCGGGATCTCGATGCCGCCGCCGGCCGCCCAGGCGCCGGCCTTGCCGAACAGTGGGACAGATTCCGGGCTCGACCGGGCCACGCCGCCAGTGACGGTCACGCCGCTGATCGAGACGGTCGGCTCGGCCGGAGCCCCGTAGGCGCCGATGGTCAGCACGTGATCGCCGCCTCGGATGATCGTCGACGCCGCCCCGGCGCCCTTCAGCTGCACGCTCTTGGTAATCGTGACCCCGCCTGCGAAGGTGCCGGCCCCGATGGTGATCGTGTCGCCGGCGTGCGCCGCGTTGACGGCCGCCTGGATCGTCGGATAGCAGCCGCCGCCGCCCACGCACAACGACGCGGCCTGCGCCGGCTCTGCCGCCAGGACCAGCCCGCCGGCCGCCACTATCGTTACCGCCGCCGCGAGCACGCGCCGTCTCCCGCCGGACCATTTCCGCAATGCCCTGGTCATGCTGGCCTCCCCTTATCCCTTATCCGGGCGCTGAACACGCGGTTCACCCGCGCCGATGGTGGCGCGGCGGGCTTACAAGAAGCTGACAGTCCCTGGTCGGGGGCCGATATCCGGCTTGCGTGGCGGTTGGCACAGCCCGGTGCGCGGACCGCCCGATCGTGTTTAGATGGGGCGGGAACAGGGGTGGGACCGAGATGACCGACTATCGGATCCTCGGGCCGATCGAGGTCAGCGCCGGCGGGCGCGTGATCGAGATCGGCGGCCCCAGGCTGCGTAGGCTGCTGGCCATCCTGCTGCTGCACGCGAACGAGCCGGTCCCGCGCGGGACCCTCGTCGATGACCTGTGGGGCGATGAGCCGCCGACGGGCGCGCAGGGCAGCCTTGAGGTGTACATCTCCCGGCTCCGCAAGGCCCTCGGCTCGCCCGTGCTGCTGACCCGGCCGGGTGCGTACTATCTGCTGGTCGGCGACGGAGAGCTCGACGCGGAGCAGTTCGAGCAGCTAGTCGGGCAGGGCCGGAGCGAGCTCGCGCAGAACAAGCCGGGACCAGCCGCCGCGAGCTTGCGCGCGGCGCTTCGGCTCTGGCGCGGCCCCGCCTTCGGTGACCTAGGCGACGAGTCGTTCGCGCAGGTGGAGGCTGGGCGGCTGGAGGAGCTCAGGCTGGGCGCGACCGAAGACCGGATCGAGGCGGACCTGGCCCTGGGCCGGCACGCCGACGTCGTCGGCGAACTGGAGGCGCTGGTCGCGGCGCACCCGTTGCGCGAGCGTCTGCACGGTCAGCTGATGGTCGCCCTGTACCGTAACGGACGGCAGGCCGAAGCGCTCGACGCTTACCGGGCGGCCCGCCAGATGCTGGTCCGCGAGCTCGGCCTGGAGCCAGGACCCGCCCTGCAGCGGCTTGAGGGAGCGATCCTGCGGCAGGACCCGGCTCTCGACCCGCCCGGGACCGGGGCCGCTCTGACTCCGCCGGGCCCGGTCCCGCCGGGCCTGGCTCTCGCGGGCAGTGCGGCCTGGCCGCGCACCCGCCGGACGCGGCTGGCCGCCATCGCCGCGGCCGCTGCCGGGGTCCTGGCCGCCAGCCTCCTCATCGGCTTCCGTGGCCCCCCGGCGGGCCAGGCAACGCTGGCGGGTGCGAGCGGCCTGGTCGCGGTGGACACCGCCTCGGACCAGATCGTCCACGCGACCAGGCTCGCCGGGGCGCCCGGCGCGGTCAGCGGCGGCAGCGGCTCGGTCTGGGTGGCCGATCCCGGCGGAGGGAATGTATCGCGGGTGGACCCCGGTTCTGGCGCCGAGGTCGACCGGATTCTGGTCGGGGGCGGCCCCGGGAGTATCACCAGCGGTGCCGGGGCGATCTGGGTAGCCAGCACCGTGGACGCGACCGTGACCCGGATCGACCCGGCCACCGAGGCCGTGACGCAGACGATCCCGCTTCCGGGGGCGAACCCGGGCGCCATCGCGTACGGCGCCGGCGGGCTGTGGGTGGCCGACCCGGTCGCCCGCGAGTTGTTCGAGGTCGATCCCGCGACCGGATCGCCGCGCCGCACGCTCCCGCTGGACCTGCAGCCGAGCGCGCTCGCGGCCGCGGACGGGGCGCTCTGGGTAGCCGGGTACGACACCGGGACGATCGAGAAGGTCGATCCCGTGTCGGGCCGGGCAACCGCGCGCGTGCACGTCGGCAACGGACCCGTCGCATTCGCCGCGCAGGCTGGCTCGCTCTGGGTCGCCAACAGCCTGGATGCGACCGTCTCCCGGGTGGATCCGGTCGCCCTGGCGGTGACGGCCACGATCCCGGTCGGGAGCGGGCCGGCCGCGCTCGCCGCCGGGACCGGGTCGGTATGGGTCGCCAACCGGTACGCGGGCACCGTCTCGCGCATCGACCCGCGCCGTAACCAGTCCGTCGCCAGCCTGGCCGTGGGGGGCGCCCCGACCTCGCTCATCACCGGACCCGGGCGGCTGTGGGTGGCCGTGGCGGCGGCGGATGGCAGCCATCGTGGCGGGACGCTCACGATCGCGGCCGCGGCCACCCTGGATACGTCCGCCCCGGCGACCAACACCTCGATCGACCCGGCCTTCTTCTATTACACCTTCAGCCCTCAGTTCGGCGGGCTCGCCTACGACACTCTCGTTACCTTTCAGCGAAGCGTCGGCGCGGACGGGCTGCGGATCGTCCCTGACCTCGCGCTGGCCATCCCGGCACCGTCCGACAGCGGCGCCACGTACGCCTTCCGGATCCGGCCCGGCATCCGGTACTCAGACGGCCAGACGCTGCGGGCCGGCGACTTCCGGCGCGCGATCGAGCGCCTGTTCCGGGTCGGATCTCCGGGCCGGTCGCTGTACGTCGGCCTGGTCGGCGCCGCAGCGTGCTCCGATCGCCCGCAGAATTGCGACCTGTCCCGCGGCATCGTCACCGACGACGCTGCCGGAACGGTCACCTTCCACCTCACCGCGGCCGACCCTGAGTTCTTGTTCAGGCTGACCGAGTATTCCTACTCCGCGCCGATCCCGCCCGGCACACCAGACCGCGAGCCCGGCGCTCGTACGGTGCCGGGCACTGGGCCGTACCGGATCGCTCACGCCAGCCGGACCGAGATCCGGTTCGTGCGCAACCCGCTGTTTCGTGAGTGGTCCCACGCCGCCCAGCCGGCTGGCAATCCCGACACGATCGTGTGGCGGACCATGCCGACCGCGCAGGCCGCGGTGACCGCGGTCAGCCAGGGGCAAGCCGACTGGCTCTACGGTCAGCTCCCGCCGGGTCAGTACCGGCAGCTTCAGCTCCGCACGCCGGCTCAGCTGCATTCCAGCCCGCAGTTCGGCGTCGAGTTCGCTCCCCTCAACACGCACCTCGCCCCGTTCGATGACGTCCGGGTCAGGCAGGCCCTCAACTACGCGATCGATCGGGCCCATATCGTCCAGCTGTACGGCGGGCCGGACTTCGCTACCCCAGCCTGCCAGCCGGTAGCTCCGGGCCTGCGCGGCTACTCTGCTTACTGCCCTTACACACGCAATCCCCGCCCCGACGGCGCCTGGAGCGCCCCGGACACGGCCCGCGCCCGGCAGCTGATCAGGGAATCCGGAACCGCGGGAGAGCGGGTCGACGTGTGGGGGAGTCCGGACGAGGGCTTCGTCCCGCCCAGCGTCGCCGCCTACTTTGTCGGCGTTCTGCGCGACCTCGGCTACCGCGTCCGCCTGCACCTCGTCCCGTTCGGCACGATCACCATGTCGATGCGTGAGGGGTTCCAGCTTTCCACCGACGGCGACTGGACCGCCGATTATCCCGATCCGTCGTCCTACATTCCCCAGTTCTTCGGCTGCGGCGGCGGTACCTCCAACGGCTACTTCTGCGACCCGGCGCTCGACCGTGCAATGCGGGAGGCCAGCCTGCTCGGGCTCACCGACCCGGCCCGGTCCGCAGCCGCCTGGGCCGCCGTCGACCGCGCGCTCACCGACGCCGCCGCGTGGGTGCCGACCGTCTCGATCAGGGTCGTCGACCTGACCTCCCGGCGGCTGCGCAACTACCAGTACAACCCGGTATGGGGCTTCCTCGTCGACCAGAGCTGGATCCGCTAGCGAGGCAGGCCTACTCCAGGCGTGCTCTAGCTGCCCATCTCGCGCTTGAGCCGGGCCAGCTCGTCATCGATGTCCTGGGTGTTCGGCATGGTCTGCCGGGCCGGCGGGGCCGGCCGCGGGGCGGAGTAGGCCTCGACGTCGGCACGGGGCAGCGGCTCGCGGTGTTCGTCGTGGTCGCGGACCTCACGCTCGGCCCGCTTGCGGGAGATCTGCTTGCCCGAGCGCGCCATCTTGATGGCGACGACGATTGCCCCCACCACCAGCGCGGCGATCACGAGTTCGATCACCGCGTGGATGATGAACCCGACCACCGAGCCGACGACCAGGAAGGCGATGATGATGCCACCCGCGATGGCAGCGACCTTGAACCAGCGCATCGGCCGCATCCTCTCTCGACAAGGCCCCCCCGAGCCAGTACCTGAGAAACGTTCTCTCACTCAAGATATTACCCGACTTCGGCCATCCCGCCGAGCGCGCGGAACGAACCGCACGAATACTCTATGGCCATGCACGCACTCGGCATCGACATAGGCGGCACCGGCATGAAGGCCGCACCGGTAGACGTGAGCACGGGCAAGCTGCTCGCCGACCGGCTGAAGATCGAAACGCCGCGTCCGGCCCTACCGGACGCGATGGCGGACGTGGTCAAGAAGCTAGTAACCTCGTTCGGCTGGTCGGGCCCGGTCGGGATCACCTTCCCCGGCGTGGTCGCCGACGGCGTGACCAGGACGGCAGCCAACCTGGACCCGTCCTGGATCGGCACGGACGCGGGCGCGCTGTTCGGCCGGGCGGCAGGCAACCCGGTCCGGGTGCTGAACGACGCCGACGCGGCGGGCGTGGCCGAGATGAAGTTCGGCGCCGGGGTCGGCGAGCACGGCACGGTGGTCATGCTGACCTTCGGCACCGGGATCGGCAGCGCGCTGTTCATCCAGGGCATCCTGGTGCCGAACACCGAGTTCGGGCACGTCGAGATCCGCGGCCAAGACGCCGAGAAGCGCGCCTCCGAGCACGCCAAGGAACTCCACGACATGAGCTGGGGCAAGTGGGCGGGCCGGGTGGATGAGTACCTGCAGCACATAGAGGCGGTGCTGTCGCCGGACCTGTTCATCGTGGGCGGCGGCGTCAGCAAGCAGTCGGACAAGTGGGTACCGCGGCTGACCGGAATCCGGGCCCGCATCGTGCCTGCGGCCCTGCTCAACGACGCCGGCATCGTCGGCGCCGCGATGGCCACGGTCAGCACCGAGGCCCCCGACACCTCGGGCGCCAGCACCGTGACCGGCGGCTAGCTCGCCCAGAGCGGGCGTCAGCGGACGGGATGGCCGGCGGCGTGCAGGGCGTTCTTGACCTGCCCGATGCGCAGCGTGCCGAAGTGGAACACGCTGGCCGCCAGGACGGCGTCCGCGCCGGCGTCGACCGCCGGCGCGAAGTGGGCCAGCGCGCCGGCGCCGCCGCTGGCGATGACCGGCACGGTGACCACGGCCCGCACGGCCCGGATCAGCTCCAGGTCGAAGCCGGCCGTGGTGCCGTCCGCGTCCATCGAGTTCAGCAGGATCTCCCCCGCGCCGAGCTGGACGGCCTGCCGGGCCCAGTCCACCGCGTCGATTCCGGTGCCGACCCGGCCGCCGTGGGTGGTCACCTCGAACCCGCTGGGCGGCGGTGTCAGCCCGGGGGGACGACCCCCCCAAGCCCCCCCGGACGGATCGGGAGCGCGGCGCGCGTCCACGGAGAGCACGATGCACTGGGAGCCGAACCGCCGGGCCGCCTCCTCGAGCAGTTCCGGCCGGGCGATGGCGGCGGTGTTCAGCGACACCTTGTCCGCTCCGGCGCGCAGCAGCCGGTCCACGTCCTCGGCGCTGCGCACGCCGCCGCCCACGGTCAGCGGGATGAACACCTGCTCGGCGGTGCGCCGCACCACCTCGTACATGGTGTCGCGGCCGCCGCTGGACGCCGTGATGTCGAGGAAGGTGAGCTCGTCGGCGCCTTCGGCGTCGTAGAAGGCGGCCATCTCCACCGGGTCCCCCGCGTCGCGCAGGGCGCGGAAATTCACCCCCTTGACCACCCGGCCGTCGTCCACGTCCAGGCAGGGGATGACGCGGACGGCGACCGTCATCCGGCCACCTGGGCCAGCGCCTCGGCCAGGCTGAACGCGCCCTCGTACAGCGCCGTGCCGACGATCGCGCCCTCCACGCCCAGCGGGACAAGGGAGGCGATGGCGCGCAGGTCGGCCAGGCTGGACACTCCCCCGCTGGCCACCACGGGCGCGTCCGTCCGGCCGCACACGGTCTTGAGCAGGTCCAGGTTGGGACCGCGCAGCGTGCCGTCCTTGAGCACATCGGTCACCACGTACCTGGCGCAGCCCTCGGCGTCGAGCCGGTCCAGCGTCTGGTACAGGTCGCCGCCCTCCGCGGTCCAGCCGCGCGCGGCGAGCCGGGTGCCGCGGACGTCGAGCCCGACCGCGACCCGGTCGCCGTGGCGGGCGATGACCGACCGCACCCAGTCGGGATTCTCCAGCGCCGCGGTGCCGATGTTGACCCGGGCACAGCCGGTGGCCAGCGCCCGGGACAGCGAGGCCTCATCCCTGATGCCGCCCGACATCTCCACGTTGACGTCCAGCTTCTGCACGACCTGCCCGAGCAGGTCCGCGTTCGACCCGCGGCCGAAGGCCGCGTCCAGGTCCACCAGGTGAATCCAGGAGGCGCCGGCCTCCTGCCAGCGCAGTGCCGCCTGCACCGGGTCGCCGTACTGGCCGCCGCTGCCCGCCACGCCCTGCACGAGCTGGACGGCGTGCCCCTCGGTGACGTCGACGGCGGGCAGCAGGGTAAGCCCGGTCACAGTGCCTTCCAGCCCATAGGGGTCTTCGCCCATAGTCTCATCAGGGGTCTTCCAGCTCATAGGGCCTCCAGCCAGTTGGACAGCAGGGCGGCGCCGGCGTCACCGGACTTCTCCGGGTGGAACTGGGTGGCCGACAGCATCCCACCCGCCTCCCCTGCCCCCTTCTCTACGGCCGCGGCGAACGGCTGGCCGTGCTCGGTCCAGGAGACGCGGGCGCCCGCGGCGGCGAGTTCGCTCGCGCCGGCTTCCCGGAGCGCGTAGGAGTGCACGAAGTAGAACCTGGTGCCCGGCGCGATCCCGGCGAACAGCACCGAGCCCGGCGCCGCCGCCACGGTGTTCCAGCCCATGTGCGGCAGCACGCCGGCGTCCAGCCGCTCGACCGTGCCCGGCCACGCGCCGCAGCCCTCGGTCCAGATCCCGTGCTCCGCGCCCGCCGCGAACAGCACCTGCATGCCCACGCAGATGCCGAGTACCGGCCGGCCGAGCTCGATCCGCCGCGCGATCAGCTTGTCGCCGCCGACCGCGCGCAGGCCGGCCATGCAGGCCGCGAACGCGCCCACGCCGGGTACGGCCAGGCCGTCGCACTCCAGCGCGGCGTCGGCGTCCGCGGTCACCTGGACGTCGGCGCCCACCCGGGCCAGCGCGCGCTGCGCGGAGCGCAGGTTCCCCGAGCCGTAGTCCAGCACGACCACACGGGGCATGTCAGAGCACGCCCTTGGTGCTCGGGATGCCGCCGGCGCGCGGGTCCGGGGCGGCGGCCGTGCGCAGCGCCCGGGCCACCGCCTTGAACTGGGCCTCGACGATGTGGTGCGGGTTGCGGCCCTCGATCACGCGCACGTGCAGGCAGATCCCGGCCTGCAAGGCCAGCGACTCGAAGATGTGCCTGGTCAGCGTGGTGTCGTAGCTGCCGATCAGCGGAGCCATGCCGTCCGGCTCGTGGTGCACCACGTAGGGCCGCCCGGACAGGTCCACGGCGGCCTGCACCAGCGTCTCGTCCAGCGGCACCAGCGCGTCACCGAACCGGGTGATGCCGCTCTTGTCGCCGAGCGCCTCCTTGAGCGCCTGGCCGAGCGTGATGGCCGTGTCCTCCACGGTGTGGTGGGCGTCGATCTCGGTGTCGCCCTGGGCCCGCGCGGTCAGGTCGAGGCAGCCGTGCTTGCCCAGCTGAGCCAGCATGTGGTCGAAGAACGGGACCCCGGTGCCGACCTCGGTAACCCCGGTGCCGTCCAGGTCCAGCTCGACCAGGATCCGGGTCTCCTTGGTGACCCGCTCCACCCGCGACGCCCGATTCATGAAGCCAGCACCTCGCTCAGGGCGGCGCGGAACGCCGCCATCTCCTCCGGCAGCCCGACCGTGACCCGCAGCCAGCGGGGCGGTCCGACCTCGCGGATCAGCACGCCGCGGTCGAGCAGCCCCTGCCAGACCGCGCGGCGTGAATCGAACTCGCCGAACAGCACGAAGTTGGCGTCCGAGTCCGCCACGCTCAGCCCCTGGCTTCTCAGCCAGGCCACCAGCCCGTCCCGTTCGGCCCTCAAGGTATTTACGGTGGCCAGGGGCTCGGCGGCCAGCGCGAGTGCGGTCCTGGCCACCGCCTGGGTAACCGCGGACAGGTGGTAGGGCAGCCGGACCAGCAGCAGCTTCTCGACCACCTCGGGGGCGGCGGCCAGGTACCCGATCCTGGCCCCGGCCATGGCGAAGGCCTTGGACATGGTGCGGGTGACGATCAGCCCCGGGTACCGCGGCAGCAGGCTCAGCGCGCTGGGCGTGCCCGCCCGGGCGAACTCGGCGTAGGCCTCGTCGATGACGACCAGGCCGGGGGCCGCGTCGCAGACGGCCTCGATGAGCTCCATCGGCGCGGCGGTGCCGGTCGGGTTGTTCGGTGAGGTCAGGAAGACCAGGCTCGGGCGGTGCTCCGCGATGGCGCGGGCCGCGCGCGCCGGGTCCAGGCCGAAGTCCTCGTCCCGGTCGGCGGCGATCCAGCCGGTGCTGGTCACCCGGGCGATGAGCGGGTGCATCGAGTAGCCGGGGTCGAACCCGAGCGCGTGCCGGCCCGGGCCGCCAAAGGCCGCCAAGACCTGCTGGATGACCTCGTTGGACCCGTTTGCCGCCCACAGGTGACGGCCGGTCAGGCCGTGGCCCAGGTAGTCGGCCAGGTCCTTGCGCAGCTCGACCAGGTCCCGGTCCGGGTAGCGGTTCAGGCTCGCGGCCGCCGCCGCGACCGCGTCGGCGATGGCCCGGACCATCCGGGGGCTGGGCGGGTAGGGATTCTCGTTGGTGTTCAGCCGCACCGGCACGTCGATCTGCGGTGCGCCGTACGGATGCAGGTCTTTCAGGTCATCCCGAACGGGCAGGGGTGGCCCGCTCACCGGCCGGCTCCCTGATCGCGCGGGACGCGGACGCGGACCGCGGCTACGTGCGCGGCCAGGTCCTCGGCGCCGCCGAGCGCCTCGATCAGCGGGGCGGTGGCGGCCAGCGCCGCCTGATCGCATTCGATGACGTTGACCAGCCGCAGGAAGGGGAACACGGACAGCCCGCTGGTGTGCCGGGCGGTTCCGCCGGTGGGCAGCACGTGGTTCGAGCCGGCCAGGTAGTCCCCCAGTGACACGGGCGAGTAGGGGCCGGCGAAGACCGCGCCGGCGTTGGTCACCCGGGCGGCCAGCTTGGCCGCGTCGCGGGTCTGGATCTCCAGGTGCTCGGGTGCCCAGGCGTCGCTGACCGCCAGCGCCGCGTCCAGGTCGTCTACCAGCACGCAGGCGGCCTGGCCGTTGATTGCGGTTTGCACTCGCTCGCGGTGCCTGGTCGCCGGGACCTGGCGGGCCAGCTCGGCGTCGACGTGGTCGGCCAGGTTTTGGTCGGTGGTGACGAACAGGCAGGCCGCGAGCTCGTCGTGCTCGGCCTGGGCGATCAGGTCGGCGGCCACGTGGACGGGATCGGCGGTGTCGTCGGCGATGACGGCCACCTCGGTGGGGCCGTTCTCGCCGTCGGTGCCGACCACGCCGCGCAGCACCCGCTTGGCCGCGGCCACGTAGACGTTGCCCGGGCCGGTGATGACGTCGACGGGGTCGCAGTCGTCCGTGCCGTAGGCGAACATGGCCAGCGCCTGGGCGCCGCCCGCGGCGTGCACCTCACCGATGCCGAGCAGCGCGCAGGCGGCCAGCACGGACGGATGCGGCAGGCCGCCGTGGCCGGCCTGCGGCGGCGACGCCACCGCGACCGAGCCGACCCCGGCCGCCTGAGCCGGGACGATGTTCATGACCACCGACGACGGGTAAGCCACCAGGCCGCCCGGCACGTACACGCCGGCCCGGCCCACCGGCACGAAGCGGCCGGTGACGGTGAGCCCGTCAGTGACCTGGGTGACGATCTCGGCCGGGATCTGCGCCTCGTGCACCCGCCTGGTACGCCGGATGGCCTCCTCCAGGGCCCGCCGGACCTCGGGATCGAGCCCGGCCAGCGCCTCATCGAGCGCGGCCTGCGGAACCCGGGTGGTGGCCAGGTCCACGCCGTCGAACCGGGCGGTGTACTCGCGCACGGCCGCGGCCCCGCGGCGCCTGACGTCGTCGCACACGGGCCGGATCCGGGTCACCGCGGCCTCGACGTCGGTGGCCGCCCGGGGCAGGACGCCGGCCAGGTCGGCCCGGCTGAGCTGGCCCGCGTCGCGGCCGCGCAGGTCGATTCTCGAAATCACCCGCCTAGTCTACGGAGCGTGGCCGCGTCACGGCCCGCTTGTCCACATGCCGGACGCGCCCGGATCATCGGGTCCTGGTTCCGGCTGTGGCTGGGCCCTGGCGGCCAGCCGGTCCTGCTTGCGGGTCCCCGACTCGGCCAGCAGGATGACGGCCGAGGTGAGCAGCGGCCAGAACACGAGCGCGCTCTTGGCGCCCAGGGCGAGGGAGGCGTTGAAGAAGGCCCCGTTCGGGCTGGCGGCGAGCAGGTGATTGTAGGTGCCCAGGCCGACCTGCTCGCCTGTCCACAGGGCGACCAGGGCGGCGGCCACCGCGCCGAGGACCAGCCCGGCCGTGGCCGCCGCGCCGGAGCGGCGTACCAGGAGGCGGTAGCCGAGCAGACCGGTGAGGAGGCCGCCGGCCGCGGTGATCAGGCAGAACCAGGCGTCGGCGCCGATGAACGCGTTGGTTTCCGCGTTCACGAGCTGGGCTTCGCCGTGGGCGATCTGAAGCAGCAGCGCCCGCGGCGCGACCTCGCCCCAGATGAGTCCGGCCGGGATGCCGAGGACCGCGCTGCCCGCCAGCGCTGCCGCGAAAGCCGCCAGTCGTCCCGTCGTCAGACCTCCCCGGTCGCCGGATTGCCTCCGGTCGATCGTACCCGTCAGATAGCGCGCACTTCGGGCAGCACCGAAGCGACGTCTTCCAGGGTGGCCTGATCACCCCAGCGGCCGGCGGCTGGTCCGGTTGAAGGCCGCCTCGCGGCTTTTGTCCGAGGGGTGGTATTCCGTTTAGCACCGTTTTACCGGGGGAGTTCGATGAGCGCCTCGACCCCCACGGGAGGTAATCATGTCGAGCGGAGCACTCATAGGCATCATCGTCGCCGTCATTGTGGTGGCGGCCCTCATCATCCTGGGCTCGGCCCAGCTGCGGCGGGCGCGCATGCGGCGCCAGTTCGGGCCCGAGTACGACCGGCTGGCCAAGGAAGTCGGCCCGAGGAAGGCCGATGCCGAGCTGACCGCGCGGAAGCGGCGCGTGGGAGCACTCGGCATCCACCCGCTGTCGGCGCAGCAGCAGGCCCGTTACAGCGGCGACTGGACCGTCATCCAGGAGCAGTTCGTTGACACCCCCGCTGAAGCGGTATCCGCGGCGGACGCCCTGATCTGGAATGTCATGCGCGACCGCGGTTACCCGGCAGACGACAGGAACGCCAGCCTGGAAGCCCTGTCCGTCTATCACGCTCGCCCGCTGGACGGCTATCGGCAGACGAACGCCATCCCGGCCGAGTCGGCCACCACCGAGCAGCTCAGGGAAGCCCTGATCCGCTACCGCGCGCTGTTCGAAGAACTGGCGGGCACGCCGAATGACGCCGGACGGCTCCAGCGCGATGCCGCGGTGGACGACGGCCGCAGTGACCCGGAAGTCAGGGAGCCGGTCGAGGCCAGCAGCCAGGGCGCCGCGGAGAACAGCGACGACCGCATCGCGGACACCCCTCGTTAGTAGTTCGCAGGAAGGATGATTCCTATGACGCAGGACCAGTACGGCCGAGGTCAGGGCCCCGGCTCTGTCGTCCCGGACGACGAGACCGGAGAAACCTCGGGCGAGGAGACAACCCTGAAGACCCGGTTCCAGAAGGTAGCTTCCGCCCTCCGCGGCGACAGGGACGCCGAGCCGACCGCAGAGCAAGACACCACTACGGACCCGAGCGCGACCGACCCGGACGAGACCTGGCCTGCCAGGTCTGGCGAGGCGGCCACGGTCGGCAGCTCAGGTCCGGAAGACACCGTCGATGACGCGCTGACGGTCCCGGCCGGGACGGACCAGGCCGACGCGGTGCGCAGCCCCGACGCGGGAAGCCGTGATTACTGGGACGACGAGCAGGGCGGCCGGGAGACGGCCCCCGGCGGAGGCAGGATCGCAGCGGACCCTTCGATGACCGGCCGGAGCCCCTACGCTACGACCGAACCCACCGGCCCCGAAGGCGTCGCCCCGGAGGGGGGCTATGGGAGCACGGCCGACACCGCGGCCGGGTACGGCGACCAGGCCAGCACAGAGGCCGGCTCCAGCAGCGACCTCGGGACAACCCCGGGCTATGGCAGCCAGGCGGGGACCACCCCCGGCTACGGCGCCGAGGCCGGCACTGCGACCGGATACGCCACTCAGGGCGGCACCGATACTGACCCGCAGGGGCCCGCCGGAGCAGGCCCGGGCGCCGACTGCGGCCGGCACCACTGACGGCGCCCCCGCGGCCGGTGCCACTGCGGTCGGCACCACTGAGGGTTCCCCCGCAGGAAGGCATGCTGCGGGCGCCGATGAGGCCGGCCTGCGCCCGGGCGAGGCGACCGACCGGCTCGGTGATTTCGGTGACATCGCCTTCGGGAACCTGCTCCCGGATGCCGAGCAGTACACCACGCAATGGCAGCAGATCCAGTTCCGGTTCGTGGACGATCCGCAAGGCTCGGTGACCGAGGCCGCCGACGTGCTCTCCCAGGTGACCGCCAAGCTGGAAGCAGCCATCCAGGAACGGCAGCGCGCCATCGAGGAGCGCAAGCTGGCCATCCAGGAGCGGGCGAGCGCGCTGCGCGGCAGGTGGGGCGAGGGCTCCAATGCCGACACCGAGACGCTGCGCGAGACGCTGCGCATGTACCGGGCGTTCATGGACCAGCTCATCGGGCCGACGCCGTAACGCGCCGCAGGATGCGCTAGCCGACGCAGGCCGGACCGAGTAGCTGCTTCAGGTCTCCGATCAGGGAGGGTGAGGCAGCTACTCGCAGCTTGTCGTCCAGGCGCATAACCGTGGTGCGCTCGTGGTCACGCAGCCGCAGGTGCACCTCGGTCGGTCCCGGATGGGTGACCAGGACCTCGCGCAGCCGCTCGACCACCGGCGGCACGCACCTGGCCACCGGCATGGACACCACGAACGGGCCCGACTCGTCGACCGACAGGTCGGGGATGGTCATGTCCATGGCGATCAGCTTGGGCACGTCGTCCCGGCGGTCTACCTTGCCCTTGACCACGACCACCGCGTCCTCGGCGATCGAGGTGGCGTAGAGCTGGTAGGTCTGCGGGAAGAACAGCACCTCGATGGCCCCGGCCAGATCCTCCAGGGTGGCGGCCGCCCACTGGTTCCCCTGCTTGGTCACTTTGCGCTGGACGCCGGAGAGAATCCCGCCCACCTTGACGATCTGGGCGTCGGACCGGTCGGCCTTGGCCCGTTCGGCATCATCGGTCATCAGGTCGGCCAGCGAGCAGTCGCTTTCCCTGGCGATGATGTGCTCGACGCCGAACAGCGGGTGATCGGAGACGTACAGGCCGAGCATCTCGCGCTCGAAGTTCAGCAGGGTGGGCTTGTCCCATTCACCGGACGGCACGGGAACGTCGAATACCGCCTCGGCCTCGGCGTCGCCGCCGAACAGCGAATCCTGGCCGATGGCCTCGTTGCGCTTGATGTCGATCACGGCGTCGACCGCCTGCTCGTGCACAAAGACCAGGCCCTTGCGCGGTTCGCTGAACGAGTCGAACGCACCCGCCTTGATCAGCGACTCGATGACCCGCTTGTTGCACACCACGAGCGGGACCTTGCGCAGGAAATCGGCGAAGCTGGTGAACTGGCCCTTGGACTTGCGCGCCGCGGCGATGGCCTCCACCACGTTCGTGCCCACGTTGCGGATGGCCGCCAGGCCGAACCTGACGTCGCTGCCGACCGCCGCGAACGTGGCCACCGACTCGTTGACGTCGGGCGGCAGCACCTTGATGCCCATCCGGCGGCACTCGTTCAGGTACAGCGCCGACTTGTCCTTGTCGTCGGCCACCGACGACAGCAGCGCGGCCATGTACTCGGCCGGGTAGTTGGCCTTCAGGTAGGCGGTCCAGTAGGCGATCAGGCCGTAGGCCGCGGTGTGCGCCTTGTTGAAGGCGTAGTCGGCGAACGGCACCAGGACGTCCCACACGGCCTGGATGGCCTTGTCGGAGTAGCCGCGTTCCCGGCAGCCCTGCTGGAACGGGACGAACTCCTTGTCCAGGATCTCCTTCTTCTTCTTGCCCATGGCACGGCGGAGCAGGTCGGCCTGGCCGAGGGTATACCCGGCCAGGATCTGGGCCGCCTTCTGCACCTGCTCCTGGTAGACGATCAGCCCGTAGGTCGGCTCGAGCACCTCCCGGAGCGGTTCCTCGAGCTCCGAGTGGATGGGCGTGATCTCCTGCTGGCCGGTCTTGCGCAGCGCGTAGTTGGTGTGCGAGTTGACGCCCATCGGACCCGGCCGGTACAGGGCCAGGACGGCGGAGATGTCCTCGAAGTTGTCCGCCTTCATCAGCCGCAGCAGCGAGCGCATCGGCCCGCCGTCTAGCTGGAACACGCCCAGCGTGTCGCCCCGGGCCAGCAGCTCGTAGGTCGGCTTGTCGTCCAGGGGCAGGGTAAGCAGGTCGATGGAGATGGCCCGGTTCTTCTCGATCGCCGCCACGGCGTCAGCCATGATGGTCAGGTTGCGCAGGCCGAGGAAGTCCATCTTCAGCAGGCCGAGGCCCTCGCAGGTCGGGTAGTCGAACTGCGTGATCACCGCGCCGTCAGAGTGCCGGGTCCAGACCGGGATGTGGTCGGTCAGCGGCTCGGCGGACATGATGACCCCGGCCGCGTGCACGCCGGGCTGGCGGATCAGGCCCTCGATCCCCCGGGCGGTGTCGATGACCTGCTTGACCTCGGCCTCGGCCTCGTACAGCGAGCGGAGTTCGCCCGCTTCCTTGTACCGCGAGTGGCCCTCGTCGAAGATCGCCGACAGCGGGGCGTCCTTGCCCATGACGGGCGGCGGGAAGGCCTTGGTGATCCGGTCCCCTAGCGCGTAGGGATGGCCGAGCACCCGGCAGGAGTCCTTGATCGCGGCCTTGGCCTTGATCGTGCCGTAGGTGACGATCTGCGCGACCCGGTCCGAGCCCCATTTCTGGGTCACGTACCTGATCACGTCGGCCCGCCCGCGCTCGTCGAAGTCGATGTCGATGTCGGGCATGGACACGCGCTCGGGATTGAGGAAGCGCTCGAAGATCAGGCCGTGGACCAGCGGGTCGAGGTCGGTGATGCCCATCGCGTAGGCGACGATGGAACCTGCCGCCGAGCCGCGGCCCGGGCCTACGGCCACGCCGTTGTTCTTCGCCCACATGATGAAGTCGGCGACGACCAGGAAGTAGGCCGGGAAGCCCATCTGGCAGATGATCTGGATCTCGTACTCGGCCTGCTGGCGCCGCTGCTCGTCGAAGCCGTCCGGGTAACGGCGATCCATGCCCTTCCACACCTCGGCGCGGAACAGCTCCTCCTCGGACTCGAAGCCGTCCGGGATGGGGAACCTGGGCATCAGGTTGACGAAGTCGAACATGCCGGCCGTGTCGACGCGGTCGGCGATCAGGAGCTGGCTGTTGCGGCAGCCCTCTCGCCACAGGTCGCTGGAGTCCAGGCTGTACATCTCGGCCGCGGACTTGATGTAGTAGCCGGAGCCGTCGAACCGGAGCCGGTCCGTCTCCAGCAGGGTCTTGCCGGTCTGTATGCACAGCAGCATGTCCTGCGCTTGCGAATCGGCCTCGCGGGTGTAATGCGAGTCGTTGGTGACGACGGGCGGGATGCGGAGCTTCCTGGCGATCTCGGTCAGGCCGTCGCGGACCCGGCGCTCGATATCCAGGCCGTGGTCCATCAGCTCGAGGAAGTAGTTCTCCTTGCCGAAGATGTCCTGCCACTCGGCCGCGGCCTTGAGGGCCTCATCGAAGTGATCCAGCCGCAGCCGGGTCTGCAGCTCGCCTGACGGGCAGCCGGTGGAGGCCATCAGGCCGGCCGCGTGCTCGGCGATGATCTCCTTGTCCATCCGGGGCCACTTGACCATCCAGCCCTCGGCGTAGGAGCGCGAGGAGAGCCGGAACAGGTTGTGCAGGCCTTCGTTGTTCCTGGCCCAGATGGTCTTGTGCAGGTAGGCGCCGGAGGCGGCGACGTCGTCCTTCTTCTGGTGCGGCTGGCCCCACAGGATGCGGTTGGAGTTGGTCCGGGCCTCGGGTGAGAGGTAGGCCTCGATCCCGATCACCGGCGTGACGCCGGCGGCCTTGGCCTGCCGGTGGAACTCGGCGGCGCCGTACATGTTGCCGTGGTCGGTCATCGCCACGTGGGTCATGCCCTGGCGCTTGACCTCGGCGAGCAGTTCGGAGATCCGGGCCGCGCCGTCCAGCATGGAGTACTCGGTGTGCACGTGCAGGTGGGCGAACGGCTCACCAGATTCCGCCATCGACGAACCGCCTCCTCAGGGCACGCTGCACAGCGCACGCCACCCCGCGAAGTACGGCCAGAGGGCGTCGCGCGTGATCATCAACCCGGTGCTGACCACCCTAATGGAGCGCCCCCGGTCGCGTCCGGCTGGCGCGCCGGCCGGGTCCGGCTGGTCCTTAATGTCCATTTCGGGCAGTCCTGGATTCACGCCGAAGGCTCGGCATCCAGTCCTCCGGCTCGATCACCGGTCTGGTCGGCCCTTCCGGCGACAACCGTAGTGCGGTAAGGCCCGGCCGCCCAGCTGCGCGTATCGAACATAGATTTGACACTAACATGGGGATACGACATTCCAGGGAAAGCGGTACCGGCCGGTGCCCGGCCTGGACGAGCTGACCGACGGGAACGCGAGGTGGTGGCCCTGATCGCCACCAGCCTGTCCAACGAGCAGATCGCCGGGCAGGCGCCGGGCGCTGACGCAACTTCAGCCACACCAATCCCAAAATCGCGGAGGATCTGGCTTATACGGAGTATTTGGGCAGCCATGACTGCCCAAATACTCCACGACGGCCAGATCCTCCGCGCAAATGGGGCTGGTGGGATTGGGGGTATTCCAGGAAGGCGCGACGGGCTGGGGCGCGAGGCGGGAGGGCGGCTGGGCGGTCGCGTCGGTCTGCGGTCAGCCCCAGCGGACGCGGACGCTGGACTGCCAGCCTGCCAGGAAGGAGGTGTCTCCGGTGATCGAGACGTCCGCGGTGGCGGCGTCGGACCGGTTCCACAGGAACAGGTAGACGCCGGACGCCTGACCGCTCACCGTGCAGTCCGCGCCGGCCGGTGAGCCGCCGCTGGCTGGCTCCCGGCGGGCCTGGATGCGGCCCGCTTCGGCGCCGACGTGCCAGGCGTCACCGGTGTCGGTCAGCTGTACCCGCATCGTGCCGTCGTGGGCGGCCGACGGGCGGTATTTGCGCCGCTGCCCGAACCCCATGATCAGCTCGTCGACGCCGTCGGCGGCGAAGTCCGGCGGGTACTGGGGGCGGCTACCGGATGCGCTGTCCGCGTCGGCGCGATGGATGGCGGTCTCGTGCGCCTGGCGGCGGGCCCAGAACGCCAGCGGGGAGACGGCGGGCATCAAGGTGGCGCACTGCAGGCCGGGGTCGGCGGTGCTCAGCGTCTCGACCAGGGCAGCATGCCCCGCGCGGAACCAGCTGAGCAGGTCGGGGTCGGCCGGCCCGCCGCGCAGGATGTCGGCCTCCGGCGGGCCGTCGATCACGCTGCCCGGACACTCGGTGACGTGCCGGGCGGCCCACCGGTGGATGTACCCGGTGTGCCGCAGCAGGTCCTTGACCAGCCACGGCTGGCACGGCGGTACGGCTGCGCCCAGGCCGGCCCGTTCGGCCGCGTCCGCTAGCTGGCCGCCCTCGCGGCGCAACGCGGCTATGTGCTCGTCTATCTCCACGCCGCCATTCTGCCTGGTTAGCTCTCGGCGCGCAGGACGTCGAGCGCGTGGGCCAGGTCGGGCGGGTAGGGGCTGGTGAACGAGACCGGGCGGCCGTCCGCCGGGTGGGCGAAGGCCAGGCTGACCGCGTGCAGCCACTGGCGGGTCAGGCCCAGCCGGGCGGCCAGTACCGGGTCGGCGCCGTAGAGCAAGTCGCCGACCACAGGATGCCTGATGGCGGCCATGTGCACCCGGATCTGGTGGGTGCGGCCGGTTTCCAGGTCGACACCCACCAAGCTGGCGGCGCGGAACGCTTCCATCGTGTCGTAGTGGGTCACGCTGGGCCGCCCGTCACTGACCACCGCGAACCGCCCGTCGCCCGACGGGTGCCGGCCGATCGGCGCATCCACCGTGCCGCGCAGCGGGTCGGGGTGGCCCTGGACGAGCGCGTGGTAGCGCTTGTCCACGGTGCGCTCGCGGAAGGCTCGCTTCAGCGCGCTGTAGGCCGGCTCGCTCTTGGCCACCACCATCGTCCCGGTGGTGTTGGCGTCCAGGCGGTGCACGATGCCCTGGCGTTCGGCGGCACCGCTGGTCGCGACCGTATGCCCGGCCGCGAGCAGCCCGCCGATGACGGTCGGGCCGGTCCAGCCCGGGGTGGGGTGGGCGGCCACGCCACGTGGCTTGTCCACCACGATGATGTCGTCGTCCTCGTACAGCACGGCCAGGCCCTCGACCAGCCGCGGCGGCTCGGCCGGCCGCGGCGGCGGGAGAGTGACCTGCAGCGGCGCGCCGGCCAGCACGCGGTCCGACTTGGCTGCGGGCCGCCCGTCGAGCAGCACCAGGCCGTCGCCGATCAGTTCCGCGGCCCGGGACCTGGACAGGCCGAACATCCTGGCCAGGGCGGCGTCGAGCCGCTCGCCGTCCAGGCCCTCTGGCACCGCGAGCTGGCGCTCGCCTGGCACGGTCATCGCCCGTCGTCCGCAGGCCGGAGCTTCGATTCCGGATAGTTCGGTTTCGGATAATCCTGTTCTGGGGGGATTGGGGAGACTGGGGGGGCTGGGTGGGCTGCGGGCTCGGGATCCGGTTCAGCGGCTTCAGCGGCTGTAGCGGTGTCACCGGCCTGACCGGTGCGGATGGTCCTGGTGCCGTCCAGGCGGACACCGCTCAGGGCCAGCAGCACGACCAGGATGCCGGCGCAGACGATGCAGGAGTCGGCGACGTTGAACACCGGCCAGTAGCGGGTCACCTCGATCCAGTCGACCACGTCGCCGCGGAACGGGCCGGGCGCGCGGAAGATCCGGTCGATCAGGTTGCCGGTGGCCCCGCCGAGCAGCAGCCCGAGGGTGATGGCCCAGCCGGTGCTGCGCAGGCTGCTCGCGGCGCGCAGGATGTAGGTGACCACGCCCGCCGCGATCAAGGTGAAGACGATCGTGATGGAGGTGCCGCCCAGGTTGAAGGCCGCGCCGCCGTTGCGGACCTGCGTGAGCATGAACACGCCGCCGATCACGTGCACATACGTCTGCTCGGGGATGTTCGCCACGACCAGGATCTTGGAGACCAGGTCGGCCGCGATCACGACGACGGCCACGCCGAGCAGCAGGCCGACCCGGCGGTGTGCCGTGCGCCGCCCGGGTTGCTGGCTGGTCAGCGGCGTTCCTCCCGCTGCTTGCACGACACGCACAGGCTGGCCCGCGGGAACGCCATCAGGCGCGCCTTCCCGATCGGCTGACCGCAGGATTCGCATACTCCATATGTTCCCGCATCGATCCGGCCCAGGGCGCGCTCGCCCTGATCGAGCAGGTCCTGCGCGTTCTGGGCGAGGGCCAGCTCGTGCTCGCGCTCGAAGGCCTTGGTCCCGGCGTCGGCCGTGTCGTCGCCCGCGTCCCGGACGGCGTCACTGAGGCGCTCGGCGATGTCCGAGGCAACCCGGGCGATATCGGCGCGCAGGCCGGCCATCTCGGACTCGAGCTCGGCCCGCACCTGCTTGAGCTCGGCATCGGTCCAGGGCTCTTCGCCGGGACGCACCGGAAGATCAGCAGCGGTGTTGGCTCCGGGAGGGACGACCCCCCCGAGGCCCCCCGAGCCTTCGGCGGCATCAGACCGCGGTACTGCGGACATGCGGCCTCCCGTTCGCAGAAGGTAAAGGAAAGTAAAGCGGTCAACGGAGGATAAGCCTCGGTGCTACGCGAGGCAAACCGGCGGTCAGCTACTCTTGGGCCGGTGCAGGGATTCGAGCCGCTCCCCGCGCAGGTGGACCTGCCCGCGCTCGAGCGCGAGGTGCTGGCCCGCTGGCAGGATGCGGGCATCTTCGAGCGGTCGCTGAAGCAGACCGAAGGCGGGTCGTCCTGGATTTTCTACGAGGGACCGCCGACCGCCAACGGGCTGCCTGGCGTACACCACGTGGAGGCGCGGACCTTCAAGGACCTGTTCCCCCGGTTCAAGACCATGCAGGGCTTCCACGTGCCGCGCAAGGGCGGGTGGGACTGCCACGGGCTGCCGGTCGAGGTGGCGGTGGAGAAAGAGCTCGGCTTCACCGGCAAGCGGGATATCGAGGCCTACGGGATCGCCGAGTTCAACGCGCGGTGCCGCGAGTCGGTGCTCAGGTACGTGGATGCGTGGCTGGCCATGTCCCGGCGGATGGGCTACTGGGCCGACACCGAGCATGCCTACCGGACCATGGACGCCAGCTATGTCGAGTCGGTCTGGTGGTCGCTGAAGGCCGTCTTCGACGCCGGCCTGCTGGCCCGCGACTTCCGGATCAGCCCGTACTGCCCGCGCTGCGGGACGCCGCTGTCCGACGCTGAGCTAGGCCAGCCCGACGTCTACCAGCCCGTCTCCGACCCGGCCATCACGGTCAGGTTCCGCCTGCTCACCCTGCCCGACGGAGCGCCGCCGCAGCTTGACGGGGCCGACCTGCTGGTGTGGACCACGACGCCCTGGACGCTGGTCTCCAACACCGCGGTGGCGGTCCACCCGGAGGCGTTCTATGTCGTCGCCCGCCATCGGCAGGACGGCGACCGGGTCGTGGTAGCCGAAGACCTGGTCCGGGCGGTGCTCGGTGAGGGCTGGCAGGTATCCGCCCGGTTCGCCGGTGAAGCATTGGTGGGCGCGAGTTACCGAGCTCCGTTCGGCATCATCAATATCCCTGACGCCCATGTGGTGATTCCAGGCTCATTCGTGACTACGGAAGATGGCACCGGGCTGGTCCACCTGGCGCCCGCATTCGGCGCCGACGACATGGACGCCTCGCGCGCGCACGGGCTGCCCGTGGTCAACCCGGTCAAGCCCGACGGTCACTTCGAGGACAGCGTGCCGCTGGTCGGCGGGCTGTTCTTCTCCGACGCCAACCAGCGGCTGATCAACGACCTGGACGACCGGGGCCTGCTGTTCGCCGCGCGCCGGCACGAGCACAGCTACCCGCACTGCTGGCGGTGCGGCACCGCGCTGCTGTACTACGCGCTGCCCTCGTGGTACATCAGGACCACCGCGATCAAGGACCGGCTGCTGGTCCAGAACGAGCAGACGAACTGGTATCCGGCCACGGTCAAGTACGGCCGGTACGGCGAGTGGCTGCGGAACAACGTGGACTGGGCGCTGTCCCGGACCAGGTACTGGGGCACGCCGCTGCCGCTGTGGGTGTGCGACGAGGAGCACCTGACCTGCGTCGGCTCGCTGGCCGAGCTGTCGGAGCGGGCCGGGCGGGACCTGACCGGGCTTGACCCGCACCGGCCGTTCGTCGACGAGATCACGTTCGCCTGCCCGCAGTGCGGGGAACGGGCGCGGCGCGTGCCCGAGGTGATCGACGTCTGGTATGACTCGGGGGCGATGCCGTTCGCGCAGCACGGCGCGCCGCTGCGGAACCAGGCCGAGTTCGAGGCCGCCTACCCGGCCCAGTTCATCTGCGAGGCGCTCGACCAGACCCGGGGCTGGTTCTACTCCCTGATGGCCGTGGGGACGCTGGTGTTCGGGCGCTCGTCGTACGAGAACGTGGTGTGCGTGGGCCTGCTGGTCGACGAGACCGGCCGCAAGATGAGCAAGCACCTGGGCAACGTGCTCGAGCCGATCCCGCTGATGGACGCGCACGGCGCGGACGCGCTGCGCTGGTTCTTCGCGGCCTCCGGGTCGCCGTGGGGAGCCCGCCGGGTGGGACACGACCTGCTCAGCGAGATCGTCAGGAAGGTGCTGCTCACCTACTGGAACACGGCCTCGTTCCTGGTCCTGTACGCCAGCGCGGGCGGCTGGGGGGTGCCGGATGGCCTGGCCTCCGCTCCGGCCGCGGCGCAGCGGCCGGTGCTGGACCGGTGGGTGCTCGGCGAGTTGCACGCGGTCGTGCGGGACGTCACGGCCTCGCTCGAGGGGTTCGACACCGCGGCAGCCGGCCGGCGGCTCGCGACGTTCATCGATGACCTGTCCAACTGGTACGTGCGGAGGTCCCGGCGGCGGTTCTGGGACGGGCCCGCGTCGGGCGAAGGCGCGGCGGCGTTCGCCACCCTGTATGAGTGCCTGACCACGCTCACGCTGCTGATGGCCCCGTTCACCCCGTTCATCACCGACTACGTATGGGGCGTGCTGCGGCAGCCGGGGGCGGCGGATTCGGTGCACCTGGCCCCGTGGCCCGCGGCCGACGCCACGCTGATCGATCCGGCGCTGTCGGAGCAGATGGCGCTGGTGCGGCGGCTGGTCGAGCTGGGGCGTTCGGCCCGGGCGGGCGCCTCGGTCCGAACCCGGCAGCCGCTGCGCCGGGCCCTGATCGGAGCGCCCGGGTTCTCCGAGTTGCCTGGCGAGCTACGGGAGCAGATCGCGGCGGAACTGAACGTGGCGGCGCTGGAGATGCTCGGGGGTTCTGGCGGAGAGCTCGTGGACTACACGGTCAAGCCGCACTTCCGCTCGCTCGGCCGCCGGTTCGGGGCCCAGACGCCGGCCGTGGCGGCCGCCATCACCGCGGCTCCGGCGGCGGAGATCGCGGCCGCCGTGCTGGCCGGGCGGACGGCGGCGGTGAGACCCGACGGGTTCGGCGGCGAGGCGGTGCCGATCAGCGCCGACGACGTGATCGTGACCCAGACGCCGCGGGCCGGCTGGGCGGTGGCCACCGAAGGCGGCGAGACCGTGGCGATCGACACCGCCGTCAGCCGGGAACTGCTGGCCGAAGGGCTCGCGCGCGAGGTCATCCGGCTGGTCCAGGAGGCCAGGAAGAACGACGGCCTGGATATCACCGACCGGATCTGGCTGCGCTGGTCGTCAGGCAACCAGGAGCTGACTGAGGCCCTGGCCGAGCATGCGGGGCTGATCGCCGCCGAGGTGCTCGCGGTGGACTTCGGGCCCGGCACCGGTGCGCCGGACGGTTCGGCCGTGACGGAACACGCGGACCCGGATCTGGGCCTGACGTTCTGGCTCGGGCGCCGGTAACGCCGGGTTCTTCTCCGGCTGATCGGGCTGGCAGGCGCGGCAGGGCGTGCAGCCGGACTCCCGGGCCTCGGCAAGCGTCATCGTCTCCAGGTCGCCCTCGCCCATGAAGCGGATGAGGATGCACTGGGCGTTGTGGTACCGCGGGACACCAGGGACGACGGTAACCTCGCGCTGGAGCTCGGCGGCGGCGGGCTCGGGGACGGCTGCCTCGGCCGTGGCTGCCTCGGGTGCAGCCGGTGCTGGCGTGGCGGCTTCGGGCACGGCCGGCTGGGACCTGGCCGTTGCTGGCGTGGCGGCGTCCGCGGCGGCCGGTTCAGGCGCCGGCTCGGGCGTCGCCGGCTCGGGCGTCGCCGGCTCGGGCGTCGCCGGCTCGGGCGTCGCCGGCTCGGGCGTCGCCGGTTCGGCGGTAGCGGGAGAGGCCGTGGTTGCTTCGGGTGCCGCGGGAGCGGGCTGGTCCGGGGCAGTCGGCTGGTCCGCGGCAGTCGGCTGGTCCGCGGCAGTCGGCTGGTCCGCGGGCTGGCCCGCGGTGGTGCGGTCCTGGGACGGCTCGGCGCGCTTGACCTCGGCGGCCGGCAGGTCCTCGGCGGGCTTCTCGTCGCGGGTGGGCTGGTCACCCTGGACGGCTGATG
Organism: uncultured Actinomycetes bacterium; assembly: GCA_963767565.1. Taxonomy (GTDB): domain Bacteria; phylum Actinomycetota; class Actinomycetes; order Streptosporangiales; family Streptosporangiaceae; genus Palsa-504. The sequence goes on from CAVYEG010000006.1 coordinate 1,582,398, forward strand.
GCGGGGCGGCCGCGAGCTCGGCGGCGGGCGCCTCGGCGGCCGCCGGCCCGGCGGCGGGCGGCTGAACGGCGGGCGGCTCCTCGGGGGGCCGCCTGGTAAAGGGCTGGAAGCGCTGCGTGTCGGCGTCCGCGCCGAGGCCTGCGGGCGGCCTGGCCGGGACGTGCGGCTCATCCTGGGGTGGCCGCTGGTCGCGGGCCGGGGCGGCGGGAGGCGCCGCGGCGGACACACGCGGTTGAGGGGGCTGCTGAGGACCGGCCGGACGCGCCGGCGGCTGGGGTCGCGGCAGCGGGCGGGTGTCCTCGCGCCGTTCCCATGGGGCCAGGGGGGCGGGCTGAGTGGTGCCTGCCACGGGGAGAGGCGGGAACGACGTGGCTGGCGGTGTCCGGGGGCCCTGGGGGCCTTGGGGGCCCTGCGAGCCCGGCGAGGGCTGCTGGACGGGCGAAGGGTGCTGGGCCGGCGAGGCCTGCTGGACGGGCGAGGGCTGCTGGGCCGGCGAGGCGTGCTGGACGGGCGAAGGCTGGGTCCTGACCGGTCCGGGCTGCTCGGCGGGGCGGTACCCCGCCGCGGACGGCCAGGGCGGCGCGGCCGGGGGCCAGGCGGGGCCGAAAGGGGCGCCATGGCCTGTCGGGCCGGACCCGGCTGATCCGGATCCGGCCGCTACGGTCGCCGCCCAGGGCGACATCTGCGGCTCGGCCTGAGCGGGTGAACGCTGCGCAGACGAAGGCGGTGCGGGCGTGAGACCGCCGGCCGGGACAGGCACCGGCTGCGGTTCGGGCTTGGCCGTCTCGGGCGAGCCGAACAGCTCGCGCCGCTTGATGAGCGCTCCTAGGGCGAGCGCCAGGAGGGCGACGCCGCTGACGCCGATCGCGACGTACACCAGCGCGAGCCTGCTGGTGACGACGCCCGCCACCAGGAGCCCGATCGCGACGGCTACGAGAAACGCGCTGAACCGGATCACAGGCGTTCTCTCACCGACCCCTGGAGCTTCTAAGGACTACCGGCGCTCGCGGGAGGGCGCTCCCTCAGTGGTGCGGAAGCCACCCGAATGCGGCACGACCTCAGGCACGCCGTACTGGGTCGAGCCGGGGCCGCCGTTGCGGCCGCCCACCGGGGCGCCCAGTGCGGCAGGCATCGGCGGCTGTGCCCCCGAGCCCACGGTCGGGAAGGCACCGCTCTCGGTGACCCCAGCCTCCAGGTCGCGGAGCTGCCCTTCCAGGTAAGCCTTGAGCCTGCTGCGGTACTCGCGCTCGAACGCGCGCAGGTCGTCCACCCGGCGCTCGAGCTCCTCGCGCGTCTGCACCAGCGAGCCCATGGCCTGGCGGTGCCGCTCCTGGGCGTCGCGCTCCAGGCTCTCGGCGCGGGCCCGCGCGTCGCCGGTGATCTGCTCGGCCTGGCGCCGGGCCTTGGTCAGCACCTCGTCGGCCTCGCGGCGAGCGCGGCCGAGGGTCTCGTCGGCTTCCCGGCGGGCATCGGCGATGGCCTGGTCCGCAGTCTGCTGCGCGAGCGAGAGCACGCGAGCGGCGGTGTCCATGTTGTCCTCGATGTGCGGCATCGAGCCCATCATGACCGGCTCAGGCTGCCTGCGCTCGGGCTCGACCCGCGGCTCGGGCGGCATCATGTCTTGCTTGGGATCGGAAAGCGGCGAGCTCAGCGCGGGAACCGCCGACTTGCCACCGCGCAGCACTTCCGCCAGCTTGGCCCGGAGCTCTTCGTTCTCCTGGATCAACCGGTCAAGCTCGGCCTCTACCTCGTCGAGGAAGGCGTCAACCTCTTCCTCGTCGTAGCCGGGCCGGAGCCTGGTCGTACTGAACTGCTTATTGCGGACATCCGCGGGCGTCAGCGGCATCTCGTCTCCTCGGCGCACTTGGACCGTGTTCCTCACGACGGTACCTGAATCAAAGGTGAGGCACAGCCACTTCAAGCAGGATCAAGACCACGATGAACAGAACCATGAAGCTGAGGTCCATGGCCACCATACCGATCCGGAGCGGTCGTATGAAGCGGCGCAGGAACTTCAGCGGCGGATCTGTCACGGTAAAGATCGCTTCGGCGAGCACCAGCAGGATGCCGGAGGGGCGCCAGTCACGGGCGAAGACCTGCACCCAGCCGAAGATCATCCTGCCGATCAGGATGACCAGGTAGATCGTCAGAACATAAGTGAGGACTTCCCTCAGGTACTGCACGAGTCCACCTGGAGTCGGGTGCCGCCTGGCGCGGCACTGCTACTGATCAGCGTCACGTTACCACTGTTTGCTGGTTAGCTCTGATTGAAGAAGTCGCGCTCTGCGATGCGAGCCTTGTCCTCCGCGGTGACCTCGACGTTCGCCGGGGACAGCAGGAAGACCTTGTTCGTCACACGTTCAATGCTCCCGCGCAGGCCGAAGATCAGGCCAGCCGCGAAGTCGACGAGCCGCTTGGCGTCGCTGTCGACCATCTCGGTCAGGTTCATGATCACCGGAGTGCCATCGCGGAAGTGCTCACCAATAGTACGCGCTTCATTGTAAGTGCGAGGATGCAGTGTCGTAATACGGGCGAGGTCGGTCATCTGAGGCACGTGCTCAGCCCGCCAGTCCGTGGCTTGGTAACCGCCACCCACCTCCCCGTCCCGCCAGATCTCCCGGCCAGCGGGCCGCCCGTCCGCCTCGTCGGGCTCCTCGGGCAGGTCTGGCTCCTCGTACTCGTCGTAGTCTCCGTACGAGTCGTACTTGTCCTGATAGCGGTGATCGTCCTCGACCAGGCCGAGGTAGACCGCCATCTTACGCATGGCACTGGCCATTTCTCAGTCCTCCCAGCCTGTACCGTGGTGGCAGCCATTCAGGCTCCTCGCGTGGGACATTACCTGACACCAGCCCCCCGATCGCCGAGCAACGCCGTACCGATTCTCACGTGTGTCGCGCCGGCCGCGATTGCGGCCTCCAGGTCACCGCTCATGCCCGCCGAGATCACCGTCGCGGCGGGCCGTACCTCCCGGACCAGCGTGGCGCTGTCGCGCAGCCGGGCGAACGCGGCGGCGGGCTCCAGGCCGAGCGGGGCAATGGCCATCACGCCGCCGAGGACCAGCCCCGGCTCGGCCGCCAGTTCCTCGGCCAGGCCGGGAACCTGGCCCGCCAGGGCCCCGCCCCGCTCGGGGTCGCCGTCCAGGCTGACCTCGATCAGGCACTCGATGACACGTCCGGCCCGGCGGGCCGCGGCGCCGAGCGCCCGGATGAGCCGCGGCCGGTCCACCGAGTGGACGAAGGAGGCGTAACGGGCCACGCTGCCGGCCTTGTTGGTCTGCAGCTGGCCGATGAAGTGCCAGGTCAGATTCAGGTCGGCGCATTGCGCTGCCTTCGGCGCGGCCTCCGCGTCACGGTTCTCGCCGACGTCGGTGACGCCCAGGCCGGCCAGCAGCCGGACGTCGGAAGCGGGAAAGGTCTTGGTGACCGCGATCAGCGTGACCTCCTCGGCGGCGCGTCCCGCGGCAGCGCAGGCAGCGGAGATGCGCTTGCGTACCGCAGCCAGCCGGACCGCGAGTTCTTCCCGCCGAGGAGAATCGCTCACTTGAGGAAGTCAGGGACATCCAGGTCGTCGTCTTCCTCGAAGACGACGGGACGGCGGCGGCTGGCGGCCACCTCGAAGGTCTTGCCGGGCGCCTCGACGTGCGCATGACGCGGGGCCGCAGAGTACGAGGAAGAGAAAGAGGCCTCCGCAGCCGGGGAAACGCCGGGATGCTCGGCGGCTGCCGGCGCGGCCGCGTCGTCCTGCACGGCCTCGCTGCGGGGCGTTTCAGGCTCGGCCGGCTCGAAGGACGACGCCGCGGTCCGCCCTGCGCGCGACAGGACGCTGTCGGGCTCGGCGGCGTCCGGCTCGGCCGCGGCGGGCGGGCGGGCGGCCGCGTCCGCTACCGGAGCGCCGAGGAAGCTGCCCCGGCCCGCCAGGGCCGGAGCGGGCGCGGGCACGCGGATGGCGGGCACGCCGTGGCTGGCAGAGGAGGTGTCGCTGGCCGGGCTGGCGGCACCGAACGAGGCGCCGCTCGACCCGTTGCCGCCGAACGATCCGCTGTTGCTGTACGAGGTGCTGCCGGAATCGCCGCCCCGTCCGGACCGGTTCTCGTCCAGGCCGGCCGCGATGACCGTGACCCGGACCTCGTCGCCGAGGGCGTCGTCAATGACCGCGCCGAAGATGATATTCGCGTCGACCGCGGCGGAATTGGACACGAGCTGAGCGGCCTCGTTGATCTCGAACAGCCCGAGGTCTGAACCGCCCTGGATAGACAGCAGCACGCCGTGCGCGCCGTCAATGCTCGCCTCGAGCAGCGGGCTGGAGATCGCCATCTCGGCCGCCGCGACGGCCCGGTCGTCGCCGCGCGAGGAACCGGTCCCCATCAGCGCCGAGCCCGCACCCGACATCACCGACTTCACGTCGGCGAAGTCCAGGTTGATCAGCCCCGGCGTGGTGATCAGGTCGGTGATGCCCTGGACACCTGAGAGCAGGACCTGGTCCGCTTGCTTGAACGCGTCCAGCACGCTCACGTGCCGGTCGGAGATCGACAGCAGCCGGTCGTTGGGAATGACGATCAGCGTGTCGACCTCGCTGCGCAGCTTCTCGATGCCGGACTCGGCCTGCACCACCCGCCGCTTGCCCTCGAAACCGAACGGCCTGGTCACCACGCCTATCGTGAGCGCGCCCAGAGAGCGGGCCACGTTGGCCACCACGGGCGCGCCGCCGGTGCCGGTACCGCCGCCCTCGCCGGCCGTCACGAAGACCATGTCGGCGCCCTTGAGGACCTCCTCGATCTCCTCCCGGTGATCTTCGGCGGCCCTGCACCCGACGTCGGGGTTCGCGCCGGCGCCCAGGCCCCTGGTGAGCTCGCGCCCGACGTCGAGCTTGACGTCGGCGTCGCTCATGAGCAGCGCTTGAGCGTCAGTATTGATCGCTATGAACTCGACGCCCCTGAGTCCCTCTTCGATCATGCGATTGACGGCGTTGACACCGCCGCCGCCGATTCCGACGACCTTGATAACCGCCAGATAGTTCTGCGGTGCTGCCACGAGGAGGGTACCTTTCCGCTCGTAATGCCTTTGCCGCCTCGGTGATCGCGTGTGCTTTTCAATTGCGCTCGCGCGGCCTGCCGATTGTGGCCCTGGGCTCGGGAAACGTCCGCCCCGGTGGCTATGCGGAATTACCGCCAGGGCCTCGTCCTTCACCATCAGGTTTAACCTTCAGGTTAAGATTTAAAGTTTTAACCGTCCGTCCGATTGATACGGACAGTAGGGTCGGACGGGACCCGGGTCAACTAACCACGCTGGAACTATCCAGCGTGTCGTGGATCGGTACGGATTATCGGGTCCCTGGTGAGCGGGCCTCATCACTTAGTGACCGCCGTGGCCGGTGAGCTCAGGTCGTAGTAGCCCGCGTGCGTCTTCATCAGCACGGCCAGTTCCCTGGCCTTTGTCGCGGCATCACCCGGGGCACCCCAGATTACCGTCGCCCCGCCGGCCAGCTTGAGCGTCACCTGGTCCGGGCTGGGCGCGGTCACCGAGGCCACCGAGGACCGCAGCCGGGCGGGCAATGCGGCCAGCACCGTGGCGGCCGCGCTGACGCCCGGGTCGCCGGTCAGCGAGGTGACCGGCGTCGGCGTGAGGTACAGCGGCAGGCTCGCGGGACGGCTGGCCGCCCAGCGCACGAGCACGCCGTCGGGGTCTATCAGGTCGAATCCGCCGCCAGCGGCCGGCACCGCGAGCGCCGGCGTCCTCTCCTGCACCGTGATGACCACCCGGTCCGGCCAGGAGGTGGCGACCCGCGCGCTGCGCACCTGCCTGATGGCCGCCACCCGGGCGGCGATCTCGCCGGTGTTCACGCGGATCAGCGGTGTGCCCGGCGGGAGGTCAGCCGCCGCCAGGACCTCGGATGCCGGCACCAGATGCGTGCCGGTTACGACGACCGAGCGGACCACGAACAGCCGGGAGCCGAGCAGCGCCCAGGCGATGAGCCCGGCGATGCCCGCCAGGGCCAGGGCGAAGAACGCGATCCGCCAGCGGCGGCGGGACCGGGAAAGCGGCCGTCGCGGCTGCCGGTTCACCGGACCCCGGCCACGCCGGGCCCGGGCCGGGCCGGCAGATGCCGGGCCGGCGGCCGGGTCTGAGTCGCTTTCCGGCTGGGCGTTATCGCTCAGGACCGCGTGGCCGCCGGGAATCACGCCGCCACCGACGGTCTCGTGCCGGGAGGTGTCGCCGTCCCGATCGGTACCGTCGGATCCGTTCACCCGAGCCGCCTCCGGAGGGCCTCTACGAGCTGCGGCCCGAGGACGGTGACGTCGCCGGCCCCCATGGTCAGGACCACATCACCCGGCTGCGCAATCCGGGCGATCACCGGGGCGATCTGGGTCCGGTCGGGCAGGAACCTGGCCCTCCCGCCGGGCACGGCGGCTGCGACCAGCTGGCCGGTCACGCCGGGTTCCGGGTCCTCCCGGGCCGCGTAGACGTCGAGCACCACCACCTCGTCGGCGAGCCCGAGCGCGGCGCCGAACTCGGCCGCGAAAATCCGCGTCCGGCTGTACAGGTGCGGTTGGAAGATGGCGATGACGCGTCCGTCGGCAGTGTTGCCCTCGGGGGGAACGATCCCCCCCAGGCCCCCCGAGCCTGCGGCGACAATGTCCCGGGCCGCGCGCAGGTCGGCGGCCAGCTCGGTGGGGTGATGCGCGTAGCTGTCGAGCACCCGCACCCCGTCGGCCTCGCCCTTGAGCTCCAGCCGGCGGCGCGCGCCGCGGTAGCCCGCCAGGGCCGCGGTGACCCGCGGCGGCGCGAACCCGAGCTCGACGGCCGTGGCGAACGCGGCGGTCGCGTTGAGCGCGTTATGCCGGCCGGGGGCCTGCACGGTCATCTGGGACAGCAGCTCGCCGAACGGGCTGTGGTCCGCGCTGACCGCGAAGCTGACCGTAAGGCCCTGGGTCTTGATGTCACTGAGCCTGTAGTCGGCATGCATGGACTCGCCGTAGCGGCGGACACGCGCCGGGCCCTGGGTTTGCAGGCGGGCCGCCACGGCCTCCGCGCCGGGGTCGTCCGCGCAGGTCAGCACCATGCCGCCGACCTGTCCGGCGAAGGTCGCGAAGGCGGCCTCGATCTCCGCCAGGCTGGCGTAGTTGTCCAGGTGATCGGCTTCCACGTTCGTGATGACCGCGACATCGGGCGACAGCAGGAGGAACGATCCGTCGCTCTCGTCGGCCTCGGCCACGAAGTCCATCCCCGCGCCGTCCTCGGCCCCGAGGCCGGTCTCGTTCAGGATGCCCCCGATCACGTAGCCGGGATCAGCGCCGCATTCCCGCAGCACCGTGGTCAGCATGGCCGTGGTGGTGGTCTTCCCGTGGGTGCCCGCCACCGCGATCACGCGCCGCCCGGCCATAACCGAGGCCAGGGCCGCGGCCCGGTGCAGGATCCGCATCCCGCGCCTGGTCGCCTCCGCCAGTTCCGGGTTGTCGGGGCGGATGGCGCTAGAGAGCACCAGCGTGTCCCCCGGGCCGAGGTCGCCCAGGTGGCCGGCCTCGTGGCCCAGGCAGACCCGGGCGCCGTGCGCGTGCAGGTCGTCGAGCAGCGCGGAGGGCGTCGAATCGCTGCCCGACACCTGGATGCCGCGGGCCAGCATGATCCGGGCGATGCCGGACATGCCCGCGCCGCCGATCCCGGTGAAGTGCACCCGCCCGAGACGGACGGCGGGCACCGGCTCAGCGGCCATCCCCAGCCTACTGAGTATCAGGGGTTGGATCCCCACCCGGCTCCTCCACGATCTTGATGACCGCCTGGGCGAGCCATCGGTCGGCGTCACCGCGGCCCAGCGACGCGGCCGCCTCTGACATGTCTGCTACCTGGTCGATGTTGATCAGCACGGGCAGCAGGGTGTCCCGGATCCACTCGGGGGTCAGGTCGGCGTCGTTGACCAGCATGCCGCCGCCGTGCTGCACGATCGGCACCGCGTTCAGCCGCTGCTCGCCGTTCCCGATGGGGAGCGGCACGTAGGCGGCGGGCAGGCCGACCGCGGTGAGCTCGGCACAGGTCATCGCGCCGGCCCGGCACAGCGCGAAATCCGCGGCCGCGTAGGCGAGGTCCATCCGGTCGATGTAGGGCAGGGCCACGTAGGGCACCCCGCCTCCCGCCCACCTCCCCTGCCCCCCACTCGCGCCCTTCTCGGTGACGGGGGCCTCGGCGCCGTTGCGCGGGCCGATGACGTGCAGGACCTGGACGCCAGCTTCCCTGAGCCATTCGGCGGCGCCGAACACGGCGGCGTTCAGCGACCGCGCCCCCTGCGAGCCGCCGGTGACCAGCAGCACGGGCAGGTCCGGTCGCAGGCCGAAGTGCGCGCGGGCCTTGTCGCCGACGCCCAGCCGGTCCAGCTCGGCGATGTCGCGCCTGATCGGGATGCCGAGGTACTTCCCGTTCCTGATCTGGGTGTCCGGGTGACCGGTGTAGACGTGCGTGGTGAACCTGGCCCCGAGCCGGTTGGCCAGCCCCGGCCTGGGGTTGGCCTCGTGTACGACGATCGGCACCCGGCGTCGCCGGGCAGCGAGGTAGGCGGGAGTGGCGACGTAGCCGCCGAAGCCGACGAGCACGTCGGCCTGGGTTCGGTCCAGGACCGCGGCGGCCGCGTTGATCGCGCCTGCCAGCCGGCCCGGGACGGTGAGCAACCTGGGCGTTACCGAGCGAGGCATCGGCACCGCGGGGATGAGCTCAAGCGGATAGCCGCGCAGCGGGATCAGCCTGGTCTCCAGGCCGCGTTCGGTGCCCAGGCAGGTCACCTGGACGTCCGGATCTTCCCGCCGCAGGGCGTCAGCCAGCGCCAGAGCTGGTTCGATATGTCCGGCGGAACCGCCGCCGGCAAGCAGTACCCTCATGTCTCGTCCCTGAACGGCCGCCGTTTTATCGTCGGCGCTTTGCTAGACCGAGCCAGCTTAGAACGCGCAGCGGCCAGCCGGGGCCGCCTGCGGCCAAAGCCTCTTGGGCACCCGGCTCGAGCCTAGCGAAAGACATCAGCATGCCGAGGGCGATCAGGGTCACCAGTAGCGACGACAGCCCCGCCGAGACGAGCGGCAGCGGGACGCCGGTGATGGGCAGGACGCCGATCACCACGCCGATGTTGACCACGGCCTGCAGCACGATCCACGCGGTAATGCCGGTGGCCGCCAGGCGGCAGAACAGGTCGGACACGCGGCGGGCGATCCGCAGCCCGGCGAAGGCCAGCAGGCCGTAAAGGAACGTCACGCACAGCGTCCCGATGAGCCCCAGTTCCTCGCCGAGGATGGCGAAGATGTAGTCGCTGGTGGATTCCGGCACCCAGCCCCACTTCTCCCCGCTGGCACCGAGGCCCACCCCGGTGATGCCGCCCGAGCCGAGCGCGTACTTGCCCTGAATGCTCTGCATGTAGGGGCCGGTGGGGCCGCCCTGCGGATTGACGAAGCCCAGGATGCGGTCCAGCCGGTATTTCGACGAGACCATCATGAACGCGATGGCCAGGCAGGCCAGCACCAGCATGCCGCCGAACAGCCGCCCGGGCGTGCCGATGACCCACAGCAGGGCCAGGAAGATGATCAGCAGGATGAACGTGGTGCCCAGGTCGTCGCCGGTCATCACCAGCAGGCACAAGATCGCCGTGCCCGGCATGAGCGGCACGAGCATGTGCCGCCAGTCGGCCAGCTGGCCCAGCTTGTCCTTGCGGGCGAGCAGATCGGCGCCCCAGATGACCAGGGCCAGCTTGGCGATCTCGGACGGCTGGATCTGCTGCCCGCCGATGGCGATCCACCGGGAAGCGCCGTTCTGCGTGACCCCGACGCCGCGGATCAGGGTGAGCATGAGCCCGACGATGGCCACGGCGAGCAGCGGGTAGGCAAAGGCCCGGAACAGCCGGGGTGACGAGCGGGCCGCGATCCACATCAGCGGCAGGCCGATGGCCGCCCCGAGCAGCTGCTTCTTGAAGTCGGAATACGGCGACAGCCCGGCGCTCAGGTCGATGACGGATGCCGTGGACAGCACCATGACCAGGCCCAGCCCGAGCAGCAGCATGGTCAGGCCGAGAACCAGGTAGTAGGAGGTCAGCGGCCGGTCGAGCAGTGCCCGCCAGGCGCCTATCCGGTCCCGGACCCCGCCGAGGGCCAGCCCGCCCTGGTCGGCAACCTGCAGGGGCGCAGGACTGTCCTGGTAGTACATGCTCCAAGTCTGTTCGCCAGCCGCCGGCAAGACCCGGACATCCGGCGCGTGTCGCCCGGTGATTTCGGAACGGCCGGTGGCCGCCGGCGGCGCTTTCCGGCGCGCCGGCCCGGCGCTAGGGAGGGGACGACGGTTCTGGCATCATGTAAACCGATGAGCAGGTCAGATTCCTCGCGCTTCCCGGTGACGGTGAAGCGGCTTCCCCTCACCCGTTGCGAGATCTGCGGGCGCACCCTGGCATACAAGCCTGGCCAGGCCAGCGCCGTGCTGACCGAGCATTACCACCGGATGCACCCGGACGCGCTCTCTGACGCGGCCGAGGCCGCGCGCTGAGCGAGTCATAGCGGGCTATACCGGGCCGAGGCCGCCGGGTACGCTGCGGTCTACCCGTGCTCCCGGATGTGACCATGACGACGGGCCCGCTTGCCATCGCCGCGCTGATCGCGTGGCTGATCACCGTCAGCATCGGCGGCTACATGCTGCGCACCTGGATCGCGCGCGACGGCTTGCGCCGGCAGCGGGCGACCGGCGTGGGCGTGCCGCCGCCCGTGGTGTTCGGCCATGCGGGCGTCGCGCTGACCGGGCTGGCGGTCTGGCTCGCCTACCTGGGCAGCAGCTGGGACCCGCTGGCGTGGCTGGGCGTGGGGCTGGTGGCGACCGCAATCACCCTGGGCATCTGCACCGTTACCTTGTGGACGCCGTACCCGGTCCTGCCGGAACCGGAGGCCGTCGTGGCGGTCGCGCCGGGCGAGCCGCCGCAGGCCGCGGCGGCCGAGCGCCCGGACGCGTTCACGGTCACCGACGAGATGATCGCCAGCCTGCTGGCCGAGCCGTTCGCCGTCCGGCGGCGGCGCAGGCTCCAGCTGCTGCCGCTGGTCCCGGTCGTGCACGGTTTCGGCGCGCTGGCCACGTTCATGCTGACCATCCTGGCCGCCCTAAGCGGGAGGTAACTGAGCGGGAGGTAGGACCAGGCCGACCGCGACCCCGATTGGGCGATTCGCCGCGGCGTCGGGCAGGCTGGAAGCATGGCAGAAACGCTAACGATGATGGCGGTCCACGCGCATCCCGACGACGAGGCATCAAGCACCGGCGGTGTGCTGGCCACCTACGCCGCCCAGGGGATCCGGACCGTGGTTGTGACCTGCACGAACGGCGAGTTTGGCGACGCCCAGGGCGGCGTCAAGCCGGGCCAGGACGGCCACGACGAACAGGATGTGGCCCGGCAGCGCCTGGCCGAGCTGCGTGAATCATGCGCCATCCTCGGCGTCACGAACCTGGAACTGCTTGGCTATCACGACTCCGGCATGCCGGAATGGGATTACAAGGACCGGCCCGACGCGTTCTGCAACATCCCGCAGGCCAAGGTGGCGCAGCGGATCACCGGCCTGATCGAGCAGTACCGGCCGCAGGTGCTGGTCACCTACGACGACCAGGGCCCGTACCAGCACCCCGATCACCTGCACGCGAGCCGCTGCGCGCAGGCGGCGTTCGCCGACTCGGGCATCCCGGTCAAGCTCTACCTCAGCGCGCTGCGCGGCAGCGACTTCCGCAAGGTCTGGGACGCGCTGCGCGAGCTGGGCGAGGAGGTGCCCGACTTCAGGAGCATGGATCCCGAGGCCCTGCGGCGCGGCGAGGAGTCCGAGCTGCGCATCACCACCACCGTCGACATCCGCCCGGTGCTGGGCCGCAAGCGCGACGCCCTGTTCGCGCACCACAGCCAGATCTCCGAATCGTGGTTCAGCAAGCTCCCGCCGGAGGTGGCCGAGGTTACCTTCGGCCGGGAGAGCTTCATCCGGGCCAGCGACACCACCGGCGCGCCGCTGCCTGAGCACGACCTGTTCGCCGGGCTGCGGCCGTGACCGAGCCGGAGATAAACACGGCGACCGGGCTGGTGGAGCGGTACGCGGCCGCTTTTGCCGCGGCCGTGCCCGGCCAGCTGGCCGACGACGGGTACTTCGGGCCGGCCAGCGTGACCTGGCGGCTGGCCGGCGACTTGTCCGCGCCGGTGGCCGGGCTGCGCTCGGTGCTGATGCAGGCCCTGCACCCGCTGGCCATGGCCGGGGTCGACCAGCACAGCGACTGGCGGCGGGACCCGGTCGGCCGGCTGGCCGCCACCGCCACCTACACCGCAACCGTCACCTACGGCGACCGCGCCGGGGCGGACCGGGCCGCCTCGCGGGTGCGCGCGATCCACGAGCATGTCCGCGGCGTCGACACCGTGACCGGCCGCCCGTACGCGGCCGGGGACCCCGCGCTGCTGCTGTGGGTGCACGCGGCCCTGGTCGACTCGGTACTGGTGGCCTGCGAGCTGGTCGGTACGCCGCCGACCGCGGCGGACGCGGACCGGTTCGTGGCCGAGATGGCCGTGGCAGCCGAACTGCTCGGGGTGCCGCAGCCGATGATCCCGGCCAGTACGGCCGGCCTGGAGGAATACATCGCCGAAGTCCGGCCCGAGCTGCGCCGCACCCCCGCGGCGGCGGAGTCGATGGGCTACATGCTGGATCCGGCGGGCATGGGCGAGGAGATCGCGGAGCTCTGGCAGGACATCAGGGACGCCGCGGTCGCCGCCCTGCCCGGCTGGGCCCGTGACCTGTACGGCTATCCCGACCCGCCGCCGATCACGCCCGCGCGGCGGACCGAGATCAGGCAGACCCTCGGCGTGTTCGACGCCGTGTTCCTGGGCGAGCCGGGCGTGCTGGAGGCGCGGCAGGCGCTCACGGTACGGGTGCGTTCGGCGCGGCAGGAGTGAAAGTTTGAGGGCACGGGCCAGATGGCTGGCCGCGGTCGCGGTGCTGGGCGGGGTATCGGTGGCGGGCCTGGCCGCCGCGCGGCGGGTCCGGGGCCGCGGGCAGCCGGTCAGGGGGCTGCGGCGCCTGCGGGTGGAGCGCGGGGTGGCGGCGCTGCGGCTGGCCGCGCGCGGGGGCGTGCGCTACGCGAGCAGCGCACCGCGGCTGTTCGCTGCCGCGGGCGAGCACCGTGAGCAGTTGCGGAACGACCTGGCCCTGCAGACCGCCGAGGACGTCGCCGCCACGCTGGGCACGATGAAGGGCGTGCTGATGAAGCTGGGCCAGATGGCCAGTTACGTCGACGACGGCCTGTCGCCCGCCGCCCGCCGGACGCTGAGCCGGCTGCAGGACAGCGTCCCGCCGATGAGTCCCGAGCTGGCCGCGCAGGTGGTCACCGAAGAACTGGGCCTGCCGCCGGAGCGGGCCTTCGCGACCTGGGACCCCGAGCCCATCGCCGCCGCGTCCATCGGCCAGGTGCACCGGGCCATCACCCACGACGGCCGCGCGGTGGCGGTGAAGGTGCAGTACCCCGGCATCGCCGAGACGATCGAGGCCGACCTGGGCAACGTCGCCCTGCTGCGCCGCATGCTGAAGATCACCGCGCCCAGCCAGGACGTCGACGCCTTGCTGGCCGAGCTGAGGGAACGGATCACCGAGGAGCTCGACTACCGGCGGGAGGCCCGCAACCAGCGGATGTTCGCCCGCTATTACGACGGGCACCCCACCATCTACGTGCCCGGGATCGTCGGCGAGCTGTCCACCCGCCGCGTGGTGACCAGTGAACTGGCGGACGGCGCCCGGTTCGCCGAGCTGGCCGGCTGGTCGCAGGCCGAGCGGGACCTGGCCGCCGAGACGATCTACCGTTTCGTGTTCCGCAGCCTGTACGAGGGGCACGCGTTCAACGGCGACCCGCACCCGGGCAACTACCTGTTCGGCGGCGGCGGCAAGGTCACCTTCCTGGACTTCGGGCTGGTCAAGCACTTCACCGCCGAGGAGATGCAGCCGCTGGCGGCGATGGTCAAGCACCTGTGCGTCGACGACGACCCGGAGGGGTTCCGCCGGGCCATGGTGCAGGCCGGTTTCCTGGTCCCGGACGCGCCGGTCCCCACCCCGGTGGTGGTAGAGCACATGGCCGTGTTCTACGACACCGTCCGGGAGCGGGGACCGCGCACCATGACCGGCGAGTACGCCTCGGCGGTCACCCGCCGGTTCTTCGACTTCCGCAGCCCGCTGGCCGCCTATGCGCGGATCCCTCGCTCCTACGTGATCCTGCAGCGGATCAACCTCGGCCTGTTCGCGCTCCTCGGCGAGCTATCCGCGACCGCGGACTGGCGCGGCATCGCCGAGGAGATCTGGCCGTTCGTGCAGGGTCCGCCGTGCACCCCGATGGGAGCCGCCGAAGCCGCGTGGCGCTCCCACCGGACCGCCGGCATGCACCACGGACCGTTCGGCTGAACAGAGCTCTTGATCTTTACCCGAGGGGCGCGACCGGGCCGCCGCGGACGAACGGCGGGAGGTCGAACGGCCGCAGGTACTGCGTCGGGGTGAAGCTGATGAATTCGGGGGCGGTCGCCACCAGGCTGCTGCCGCTGGCGAAGACGTTGAGCTCGGGACCGAAATTCGTCGCCTCCGCGTTCAGGCCGGCCGGGCTCGGGACGTGCCAGTGCCCGGTGGCCAGGCGGTTCAGCAGCGTCTGGAGCGCGGTGAGGGTCTCGGCCGGGGTGAACGCGCAGTGCCCGGCGCGGTTGACGAAGATCTGCCGCAGCAGGTTGCCGTGGCCGTCACGGTCGACGACGGCGCGGTAGGCCTGCTCGTTCTCCGGCACGACCAGGCCGTCGCCGGTGGTGTGCATGGACAGGACGGGGACCGAGATGTTGCCGTTGAAGGCGATGTACCTGGCCAGGTATGCGACGGCCGAGGGCTTGGCGCTGATCCTGGGGGCACTGTTCAGCGTCTGCAGGTCCTTGGTCAGGCTAAGCCCGGCGGACTTGTAAAGCGCCTCGACTTCCTTCAGGTCGGCCGACTTGGCCAGGTCGGCGAAGTAGTTCACGCCGGTGTTCCAGGACACGTTGCCACCTGCGCGGGCCTCGAGCTCGGCGCGGAGCTCGAGGACGAACGGGAAGGTGACCTCGGTGTCCCACAGGAACTGGTTCTGCTCCTGGGCGGCGTAGTCGGTCGCCGCGGGTTCTGGCGACAGCGGGGTGAACCAGCCGGGGGTGTCGGTGAGCGCGGCGACCAGGGCAATGCGGGCCTGGCCTTGCGCAGTCGCCTGCGCCGCGGCCACCGCGGTCTCGCCCTCGGTCAGGTTGGCCGCGGGGTGAGCGATGTTGACGACCTGGACCTTCGGGTCGATCAGCTGCTGGAACGCGAACGCTCCGTCGAGCGCGGTGTTCCAGGTGGCCACGCCGCCGGACAGCACACCGCACATGGGCAGCGCGGCGTTGAACAGGCTCGGGTAGACCTGGATCAGCCCGGCGGTGATGATGCCGCCCAGCGAGTGCCCCCACGCGATCGTGGTGCGCGGCTTGCCGAAGGCGCTGTCGAAGGCCTTCAGGGTGTTCTTCTGGTCGGGCAGCGCCTGCTGGATGGCCCAGCCGGTGGTGGCGTAGGACGAGCCGGCCAGGGCGAAGCCATGAGCGAGCAGGAATGCGCCGGTGAGCGGGTCGCCGACGTCCGTGGCCGGGTTGGGGGAGCCGGGCGCGACGTAGCCGTGGCTGTACAGGAGCAGCGTGCCGTTCCAGGCGCCGGACGGGCACTGAAGCAGGTACGTGGCGCCGTCCTTGAGCGTGCCGTTCACCGTTTTGGAACCGGTGCAGGCAGCGGCGGGGGCCGCGGACGCGGACCCCGCGGAGAGCCCGCCGACCATCAGCGCGGTGGCCAGGGCTACCCCGGCTAGTTTCGTGATCCGTCCCATAAATCCGTACTCCATCTCGCCAGCTGACCGGGGCCCCAGACGCGTTGTAACTTACCGGTAACCTGGCCGCATTGGGGGATCCCGGCGCAATTTGCCCAAAAGTAGATGCAACCGTGGCTAAATCGCGCCCGCTGGCCGTCAGGAAGGAGCCTCGGCATGCCGGCGCGGCGGCGGGCTAGGTCCCGAACCAGCCCGGCACGTCGAGCCGGAACGTGTCGCCGGGCACCATGGTCCGCAGGTCGGCTTCCAGCGCGGCCAGCCGGCCGGGGTCCAGCGCGGCGGCCCACCGGGCCCGGATGTCGTCGAAGATCATCGCCGACAGCCCCAGGGCCTCCTGGCCGCGCGGGGTGATCCGGACCACCTTGCGGCGGCGGTCGGCGTCGTCGCCGGACCGGCGGACGTACCCGAGTTCCTCCAGCCGGTCGATCGTCTTGCCCGCGGCCTGCTTGGAGATGCCCAGCCGCCGGGCGGCCTGGGTGGCGGTGGCGCCATCCGGGCCGATGGCCTGCAGCGCGAAGCCATGGGCCGGACGCATGTCCGGATGGCCGCGCCGGGCCAGTTCGGCGTGCAGGTCGTCGATGATCGACCGGAACCCGCCGAACAGCAGCAGCGGTAGCTCGAACCCGTAGCCGCGTGAGTCACCGTGCCGCGCAGCTCTTGACCCCGCTGCTGAGCACGTCTTGGGGCGCGCCTGCTGGCAGGTCTTTTTTGGCCACGTCTCTCGGTGCGTCCTTTGACATGCTCGACAACCTCGTTTACTATTTTAGACAACCTAGTTGTCTAGTTTATTCGAGGAATGATCATCATGTCCCAGCACACCTGCCCCGTGTCCAGCACCTGGTTCACCGACCACACCATCGAGTCGGCTCCGCCTGCGTCCCGCCGGTCCATGACCGCGACCAGTAACCACCTCGGCTACCTGCCGTCCGCCACGGCCCGGTGGGCGGCCTCGCCCCAGCTGCTGGACGGTTTCGGCAGGCTCAGCGGGCTGTTCGAGAGCTGCACGCTGGATCCGGTGGCCCGCGAGGTGGTGGTCATGACGATCGCGACCAGGAACGGCTGCCGCCTCTGCGTGGCCATGCACACCGCCCGGCTGAGCGCCCTGGGGGCTGACGCGCAGCTCATCGCCGCGCTGCGTTCGGCCGGGCCGGTGGCGGATGAGCGGCTGGCGGCGATCCGGGCGTTCACGCTGCGCGTCCTCGACACCGCGGGCGGGGTCGGCGACGAGGCCATGCGGGCCTTCCTGGCCAGCGGCTACACCACGCAGAACGCGCTTGAGGTGGTCCTCGGCATCGGCACCTACACCATGTCCACGCTGGCCAACCGGCTGACCGACGCGCCGGTCGACGAGCAGCTCAGCGCGTTCGCGTGATAGCGGGGCGATGGCGGGCCTGGTCACCCTGGACACCATCGTGCGCGGGCGATTCCAGTCCGCCAGCATCAGCTACGGGGCCTTCGCCCCGGCCGCGGGCCGGGGCTTCATGGCCGAAGGCGTGCGCCTCATGCTGTGGTACGCGTTCCAGGAACTCCGGCTGCACCGGGTGGAAGCCAGCATCCAGCCGGGCAACGAGGCCTCGCTGCGGCTGATCCAGCGGCTTGGCTTCCGCCAGGAGGGCTACTCCCCCGACATGCTGTTCATCGACGGGGCCTGGCGCGACCACGTGCGGTGGGCCATCACCAGGGAGATGACCGGCTTCCCCGCGGTGGACCCGCACCCCACCCAGCCCGCGCGCTGACCGGGAGGTGCACGTCATCCGACGTAGAAGAGGCCGAGGCCGAGGGCCACGCAGATGCCGGCGATGATCCAGAAGCGCACGACGATCGTGGTCTCGGCCCAGCCCGCCAGCTCGAAATGGTGCTGCAGCGGCGCCATCTTGAAGACCCGTATCCCTCGCCCGGTCCTGATCCTGGTCACCTTGAAGACGGTCACCTGAATCACGTCGGACAGCGTGATGATCACGAACAGGCCGCCCAGCAGGAAAAGCAGCAGCTCGGTGTGGGTGGTGATGGCCAGGCCGGCCAGCACGCCGCCCAGGGCCAGGGACCCGGTGTCGCCCATGAAGATCTTGGCCGGCGGCGCGTTCCACCACAGGAACCCGATACAGGCGCCCATGACGGTGGCGGCCACGATGGCCAGGTCCTGCGGGTCGCGCACCTCGTAGCAGCCCGGGGCCATGTAGACCGTGCAGTCGTTGCGCAGCTGCCAGATCCCGATGATCACGTAGGCGGCCAGCGCCAGGATGGCGGCGCCGGTGGCCAGGCCGTCCAGCCCGTCGGTGAGGTTCACCGCGTTGGACGTCCCCGACACCATGAGGATGGCCAAGATCACGAAGAACACCACGCCGATCGGCGGGCCGAAGTCCGCGTAGAAGGACAGGTGGGTGGAAGCCGGGGTCAGGTCCACGCCGTCGGGGAACTTGATCGCGAACACGGCGAAGATCCCGCCCACGATGGCCTGGCCGGCCAGCTTGGCGCCGCTGCGCAGGCCCAGGCTGCGCTGCATGTAGAGCTTGATGAAGTCGTCGGCGAAGCCGACCAGGCCGAGCCCGGTCATCAGGAACAGCACCAGCAGGCCGGAGGCGGACATGGGATCGCCGGTGGCCAGGTGACCGACGAGGTACCCGGCCAGCGACGCGGTGATGATCACGGTGCCGCCCATGGTCGGCGTGCCGCGCTTGGACAGGTGCCCGGCCGGCCCGTCCGACCTGATCTCCTGGCCGTAACCGCGCTGGGTGAAGACCTTGATGGCCAGCGGGGTGCCGAACAGCGCGCAGAACAGCGAGACGGCGGCGGACAACAGGACAGTCTTCACCGGCCCGCCTCCCCGATCAGCTCGGCCGCGAGGCCCTCCAGGCGGGCCGCGCGGGATGCTTTCACCAGCACAACGTCGCCGGGCTTGAGCTGGTTCGACACCGCGTCGAACGCGGCCGCGGCGTCGGGCACGGCGAGCGCCTCGCCGGTCCAGGACGGCACCCGCCGCGCGCCGGCCAGCAGCGGCTCCGCCTCGGGGCCGACCGCGATCAGCCCGGCCAGTTCGGCCTGTGCGGCGAACTCGCCGATGGCCTCGTGGCTGGCCCGGGAGGCATCGCCCAGCTCGGCCATGTGGCCGAGGACGGCGAACCCGCGGCCGCCGGCGGCCAGGTGACGCAGGGCCGCCAGGGCGGCCCGGACCGACTCGGGGTTCGCGTTGTAGGCGTCGTTGATGACCGTCACCCCGTCGGCCCGGCGGTGCACTTCCATCCGCCACCGGCTGCGCGCCACCGCGGTACACAGGGCGTCCGCGGTGTCGGCCAGGCCCAGGCCCAGCTCGCGGGCCAGGGCCGCGGCGGCCAGGGCATTCGGCACGTTATGCGCGCCGTGCAGGCGCAAGGCGACCGGCGCCGAGCCGTCGGGTGTCAGCAGGGTGAAACTCGGCCGCCCGAGTTCGTCCAGCCGCACGTCCGCCGCGCGCACGGTGGCCTCGGCCGCCTCGACGCCGACGGTGACGACCCGGGCCGCGGTCCGGCCGGCCATGGCCAGCACGCGGGGATCGTCGGCGTTCAGGATGGCCGTGCCGTCGGCCGGGAGCGCCTCGACCAGCTCGCCCTTGGCCCGGGCCACCTGGTCCAGGCCGCCGAACTCCCCGGCGTGCGCGTGGCCCACGTTCAGCACGGCGCCGTAGCGGGGCGGGGCGATGCCGCACAGGTAGGCGATGTGCCCGGGTCCGCGGGCCGACAGCTCGAGCACCAGGTACCTGGTCGAGGAGTCGGCGCGGAGCACGGTCAGCGGCAGGCCGAGCTCGTTGTTGAACGACCCGGCGGGCGCGATCGTGGGGCCCAGGCGCTCGGTCAGCTGGGCGGCCAGGTCCTTGGTCGAGGTCTTGCCCGAGGACCCGGTGATGCCCGCGACCCGGGCCGCGGGCAGCGCGTCGGCCACGTGCCTGGCCAGCGCGGCCAGCGCGGCCGGGACGTCGGCCACCAGGACCGAGGGCGCCGGCACGGGCCGGGTAGCCAGTACTGCCACCGCCCCCGCCGCCACCGCGCCGGCGGCGAAGTCGTGCCCGTCGGACCGCTCCCCCGCCACCGCCGCGAACAGGCCGCCGGGACCGGCGCGCCGGGAGTCGATCACCACCTCGCCGGTCACGACCGAGGCGGCTTCGGCGTGCAGCCGCCCGCCGGTGATCTTGGCCACCTGAGCCAGCGACAGCGGGATCACGGGTCCACCGCCCACGGGTCGGCGAACGGCTGGCTCTTGGCCACCCGTTCCAGGGCGGCCGCGGTAACCTGCCGGTCGTCGAACGGCAGGACGCTCCCCGCCACGTACTGACCGGTCTCGTGGCCCTTGCCGGCCACCACGATCACGTCGCCTGCCGTGGCCATGCTGACCGCCTGCCAGATCGCCGCGGCCCGGTCCGGCTCGATGATCACCCGGGCTCGCTCCTCCTGCGGCACGCTCAGCACGCCGTCCAGCATCGCGTCCAGGATGGCCAGCGGGTCCTCGGATCGCGGGTTGTCACTGGTGAGAATGGCCACATCGGCCAGCGAAGCGGCGGCGGCGCCCATCATCGGCCGCTTGGCCCGGTCCCGGTCGCCGCCGCAGCCCAGCACGATGATCAGGTTGGACTGGGTGACCGGCCGCAGCGAGCGCAGCACGGCCTCGACCGCGCCCGGCTTGTGCGAGTAGTCGACGAAGGCGGTCACGTCGAGCCCGGGAGCGGGCACCCGCTCCAGCCGGCCGGGCACGCCCGGGCAGGCCGCGATCCCGGCCACCGCGTCCTCCAGCCGGACCCCGGCCTCGACCAGCGCGACCACCGCGCCCAGCGCGTTGGCCACGTTGAACACCCCGGCCAGCCCGGCCGACACATCCGCCTCGACCCCGCCGGGGCCGATGACGCGGAACGTGCTGCCGTCCGCGCCGGAACGGACGTCGACCGCGCGCCAGTCCGCTTCCGGCTTGCCTGCCGCGGAGAACGTGGTGATGGGCACCAGCGCCGAGGACGCGAGCCGGCGGCCGTACTTGTCGTCCATGTTCACCACCCCGATCACCGGCGGCATGAACAGCGAGGCCTTGGCCCGGAAGTAGTCCTCCATGTCGGTGTGGAAGTCCAGGTGATCCTGCGACAGGTTGGTGAAGACCGCCACGTCGAAGCTGGTGCCAGCCACCCGGCCCAGCGCGAGCGAGTGACTCGACACCTCCATCGCGGCGGCGGTGACCCCGCGCTCGGCCATGACCGCGAACAGGGCCTGCAGGTCGGGCGCCTCGGGCGTGGTCAGCGTGCTGGGCAGCCGGTCACCGCCTATCCTGGTCTCCACGCCGCCGATCAGGCCGGTCAGGTGGCCCGCGGCCCGCAGCCCGGCCTCCAGCAGGTAGGTCGAGGTGGTCTTGCCGCTGGTCCCGGTCACGCCGATGAGCCGCAGCCGGCTCGACGGGTTGCCGTACACCCAGCAGGCCACCTCGCCCAGCCGGGCCCGCGGGTCGGCCAGCACGAACACGGGAACCCCGGTGGCCGCGGCGCGGGCCCGCCCGTCCGGGTCGGTCAGCACCGCGGCGGCACCCGCCGCCACCGCGTCGGCGCAGAACGCCGCGCCGTGCACGCGGGCGCCGGGCAGGGCCACGTACAAGTCGCCAGGCCTGACCGAGCGGGAGTCGAGCGTGATACCGGTGATGAACCCTAGCTCGTCCGGGGCGGCCGAGCCTCCGGCCGAGGCCAGCCGGACGCCCAGCAGCGAGCCGAGAGCCGACAGCGGCCGCGGCTGTGGGTGGGCGGGACGGTTCGCCACGGGGTGAGGGTACCTCCTATCACGGCGCGTTCAGGCGGATGTAGGCGGGAGAGGCCCCGTCCGGCGGGATCTGCAGCGTGGCCAGTGCGTCCTGGGCCACCTGGTAGAAGACCGGGCCGGCCACCTCGTCGCCGTAGTAGCCGCCCTTGCGCGGGTTCTGCACGTTCACCGCGATGACGATCTGCGGGTTGTTACCGGGCGCCATGCCAATGTAGCTCGATCCGTAGACGCACAGGGCGCAGGTTCCGTTGGATTCCTGTGACGTGCCGGTCTTGGCCGCCACGGCATAGCCGGGGAGGATCCCCCACGGCTGGCCGCCTTCGGAGTCGATCTCGGGTACCTGCTGCAGGATCTGCAGCAGCTCAGCGGCCGTCTTGGCCTGGATGACCCGCTTCCCGGACGAGACCGGGGCCGGGGTGTAGTGCCCCGAGGAGTTGGTCGTGCCCTCGACCAGCGTCGGCTGGACCCGGACGCCGCCGTTGGCGATCGTCGCGTAGACCGCGGCCATCTGGACGGCGGTCACCGCCACGCCCTGGCCGAACGACAGCGTGTACCGCGTGTCCGCCGCCCACTGCGACACCGGCGGCAGCAGGCCCGCGCTCTCGCCGGGCAGCCCGAGGCCGCTCGGCTGGCCGAGCCCGAAGGCGTGCAGGTAGTCGTACTGCACCTGCTCGGGGACGTGCGCCACCACCTGGGACATGCCGACGTTGGAGGAGTGCGCGATGATGCCCGCGATCGTGTACCGCTCGCCAGGCGACCATTCCGCGTCCTGGATGACCTGCCCGCCCCTGACGATCTCGTACGGGATGTTATAGCCGCTCATCGGCGTCTG
Source organism: uncultured Actinomycetes bacterium (assembly GCA_963767565.1). Classification (GTDB taxonomy): domain Bacteria; phylum Actinomycetota; class Actinomycetes; order Streptosporangiales; family Streptosporangiaceae; genus Palsa-504. Next base: position 1,604,861 of record CAVYEG010000006.1, read on the forward strand.
GCCGCCCTGCTCGAAGGCGGCCGCGGCGGTGATGACCTTGCCCGTGGAGCCGGGCTGGAACACGTTCTGCACCGGGATGTCGGTGGCCTGGGCCGCGTCGGTGATGTCCGACGGGCTGAACGTCGGCCACTGGGCCATGGCCAGGATGTGCCCGGTCTTGGGCTGGATGATCACCACCGTGCAGTTCTGGCTCTTGGTCTTGGCGACCTCAGCCGCGCAGGCCTGCTCGGCGTCGTACTGCAGCTGGGGGACGATCGTCAGCCGCAGGTCGCTGCCGTTCACCGCGGGCCGATAGTCGCTGCCGGCCAGCGGGATCGGCTGGCCGTTCGTGCCGATCTGGACCTGCTCGCTGCCGGACCGGCCGGCCAGCAGCGTGTTGTACTCCTGCTCGACGCCGGCCCCGCCGACCAGGATGTTGTTCTGGCTGTTGGTGCCGGTGAAGCCGATGATGTTGGCCGCCACGTCGCCGTCGGGGTAGGACCTGGCGTAGGTCGGGGTCTCGTAGATGCCGGGCAGGTTCAGGGCCGAGATCTGGTCGCCCGCCTGCTCGGACACCCCCTTGGCCAGCACCACGTACTGCTGTGAGGTCGGGTGCTGGATGAGGCCGAGGACCGCGTCGGAGGTCATGCCGAGCCAGGCGGCCAGCTTGGTGGCCACCTCCTGCTGCTGGGCGGCCGGTATCTCCGGCGGGTCGGCGTACACCAGGTAGGTGGCCACCGTCATGGCCAGCACCTGCCCGTTGGCGCCGGTGATCGAGCCGCGCAGCGCAGGCAGCACGGTCGCCTTGTCCCGCTCCTGGGCGGCCAGCACCTTGTACTTGCCTGACTCCAGGCCCTGCAGCTGCACCAGGCGCGCGGCGAACAGGGTCATCACGAACACGATCGCCAGCAGGGTGACGCCGAGCCTGCGGACCGGGTCGCCGCGCGGGATGATGGCGCCGCGGCCGCGGTGGCCGCGGCGGCCGGGGCCTGGGGCGGGCGGGCTGCGGGCGCGCCGGTCCCCTTCTTTCTTCTCTTTCTGCCGAACGGGCCGTGCTGGCGGCCCGCGGGCGACCTCGCGGCGGTCCGAGCGGATCGCCCAGCAGGGCTCGGGGCCGCGGGTCTCCTTGATCGCCTAGGGGGGTCCGGGGGGACGGATGGTCCCCCCGCGATCGGGGGGTACCGGCGGATCGTCCCCCCGGGCTGGCCCCGGGACGGCGGTCGTCGCGGCGGCGGGTCTGCGGCCGGCGGGTCGGGTCCTGTGGCGTCACGGGTTGAACCCGGGGACGTTGATCGCCGCCTGCGCCGCGGTCGGCTTCCCGGTCACGATCTTTCCTGACTTCAGGTTGATGAACTGCAGCTTCGGGTTCTGGCGCATGCCGAGCGCCTCGGCCTCCTGCGCGATCTGGGCGGGTGAGGAAGCCTGCGCGACCTGGTCGGTGAGCACCTGCTCCTGCCGGGCCAGGACGGTGTTCTCCTGTTGCAGGTGGGTGATCTGGTATGACCCTTCGGCCAGCGTGGTGCTGATGACCAGCAAGCAGACCAGGGCTCCGCCGAGCAGGCCGACCAGGAGCAAGATGAACGGGGCCCGGGGGTGGCGGGGCCGTTTCTTCCAGCCCGCGGCGGGCCGGCTGACCGGGCGCGGCGCGGGTTCGGGGCCGGCCTGCGGGCGGGACGGGGACCGGGCGCGGTGATGGGGCGGGTGTGGCGCGGGGCGCGGGTCTTGGCGGGCTTGGGGGCCTCGGCGGGCTTGGGGGCCTTGGCGGGCTTGGGGGCCTTGGCGGGCTTGGGGGCCTTGGCGGGCTTGGGGGGCTTCGCGGGGCTGGGGGCCTTCGCGGGGCTGGCCGTCGCCGCAGTCCGGCGGGCCCGGGGCGGAAGCAGGTCGGTACGGCCGCGGCTGCGCGGGTCGGCCCGGCCGGCGGGATCCGGGCCGGCGGCGGGAGGCATGCCGCGGCCTGGCGGGGCCGTTCTGCGGCCCGGCGGGGCCGTTCTGCGGCCGGAAGGGACGCCGCGGCCGGACGGGATGTCCCGGACGGGCGGCGCGCCGCGGCCGGATGGCGGGCCCTGGGCCGCTGACGAGCCGCGGCCCGCCGGGGTCCCCCGGCCGGGCGACGGCCGGGGGCTGCCGGGGGTGCGCGGCATCATGTCTGTGGCCATGTCAGTGCCCCTTGGGTCATGCGGCTTCCCTGACGCGTTCGGCGGCCCGCAGCCGGGCGGAGGCCGCGCGCGGGTTGCCGGCGACTTCTTCACTGTCCGGGCGCTCGGCGCCCCTGGTCAGCAGGCGGAACTGCGGCGTAGCGGCCTGGGCGGTCACCGGCAGGCCGGGTGGCGCCGGATCGGCCGCGAGCCGTACCAGTTCCCGCTTGACGATGCGGTCCTCGAGCGAGTGATAGGCCAGCACGACGACGCGGCCGCCGACGGCCAGCACGCCGAGCGCCGCGGGCAGGGCCCGGCGCAGCGTGCCGAGCTCGTCATTGACTTCGATCCGCAGGGCCTGGAAGGTTCGCTTGGCCGGGTTGCCGCCGGTACGCCGGGTCGCCGCGGGGATCGCGTCCTTGACGATCGCGCTCAGCCGCAGCGTGGAGGTGATGGGCTCGCGGGCCCGTTCGCGGACCACGGCGTCGGCGATCCGGCGGGCGAAACGCTCCTCGCCGTAGTCGCGCAGCACCCGGGCCAGTTCGGCGGCCGGGTAGCCGTTGACGATGTCGGCCGCGGTACGGTCGGCGGTCTGGTCCATCCGCATGTCGAGCGGAGCGTCGTGGGCGTAGGAGAAGCCGCGCTCTGGGTTGTCGAGCTGGGGTGAGGACACGCCCAGGTCGAACAGCAGGCCCATGACCTTCTCCGGCTCGCCGAAGGCCGGCAGGGCTGCGGCGATGGCGGGGATCTCGTCATACCTGGCGTGCACCAGCCGGACCCGGCCGGCGTAGGGAGCGAGCAGCTGGCGGGCCGCCTCGATCGCGGCCACGTCGGCGTCGATACCGACCAGCTGCAGGCCGGGGCGGGCTTCGAGCAGGGCCTGGGCGTGCCCCGCCCGGCCCAGCGTGGCGTCGATCAGCACGGCACCGGGGGCGGCCAGGGCGGGAGCGAGCAGGGCCGTGACCCGGCCGGCGAGCACCGGCATGTGCCGTGGCCCTGCCATACGTCCCCCTCTCCCAGCTGGAGTTCCTGCGGTTGTGCGGTTGTGCGTTTCCTCCGGGTTGCGGCCGGCCTCCATCCGCTGTCGCCGCCGGCTGGCACCGGGGAAGTGATGCCAGCAGGGAGTGGCGGATGGAGGCCGACCCCGACGGTTAGAGAATCCCGGGGAACACCTCCTCGGCCGCCTCGGCGAAGGAGTCCTCCTGTTCGGCCAGGTACGTCTCCCAGGCCTGGCTGTCCCAGATCTCCAGGCGGGTGTTCGCGCCGATCACCACGCAATCCCGCTGCAGACCGGCATAGGTACGCAGAGCGGCCGGGACAGTGATCCGTCCCTGCCGGTCGGGAAGCTCGTCAGAGGCGCTGGCGAACAGGACCCGGCTGTAATCCCGGGCCGCCTTCGCGGTCACCGACGAATCGCGCAGTGCCTCGGTGATGCGGGCGAATTCGTCCCGCGGGAAGACGAACAGGCAGCGTTCCTGCCCCTTTGTGATCACGACTCCCCCAGCGAGATCTTCCCGGTACTTGGCGGGCAGGAACAGCCGTCCCTTTTCGTCCAGCCGCGGAGCGTGAGTGCCGAGAAACATGGGCTCTCACCTCCTGCCGCCAAGCTCCATTGCGCTCCACTGTACCCCACATTTCCCCACCGTCAACGTCCTCAGCACCGGGATTTAGCCTCAGTCGCCGCAGAAGTGCCAGGTAGAAGACGATGGAGCGGAGTGGGGCAAAAACAGGAGGCGAGGCTCGGCTGATGCCGCGAGCTGACCGCCGCCCCAGGCAGGTTGGCACGATAGGAGGGAATAGCTGCAGGCCCAGACGGGAAACCGCTGACGGGTTCGGCTGCCGCGCGACGGCCGGAGCCACGGGTGGGGGAATGTGGAGCGCCGGGGTGATTGGATGCCGCCGGAGCGGTTGCCGCCTCGTGCGGCAGGTGCGGCCGGACGCGGGCTCAGCCCGCCTCGGAACGCTGCTGGATTACCGTTCGGTCTCCGGCCAGTCCCAAAATGCCGCGACTACCTCAGAAGCAGGGCCAACGTCGCGCGTTTGCCAGGGAAGGACGTACTGTAGCGGTACAACCGCTCGGCCGGGAGCGCTACGTGACAGGAGCCTGGCTGGTCTGTGAGCCAGCGCCTTCAAGGAGGCCATGTGGTACTGGACACCGGACGGCAGACGGGGAATCCCATCGATGACCTAGTTCCGGCAGCCCACAGGATCGGCAAGGCCATCGAGGCAGTGATCGAGGGCAAGCCCGAAGCCATCCGGCTTACCCTTGCCGTCCTGCTGGCTGAGGGACACCTGCTCATCGAGGACGTACCCGGCGTGGGCAAGACGATGCTGGCCAAGGCCCTGGCCCGGGCGATCGACGGCACGGTCCAGCGCGTCCAGTTCACGCCGGACCTGCTGCCCAGCGACATCACCGGAGTGAGCGCGTTCAACCAGGAACGGCGCGACTTCGAGTTCAAGCCGGGCCCGGTATTCGCCAACATCATTCTCGGCGACGAGATCAACCGGGCCTCGCCCAAGACTCAGTCGGCGCTGCTGGAATGCATGGAAGAACGCCAGGTCACCGTGGACGGGACAACGCACCTGCTGCAGGCGCCGTTCATGGTGATCGCCACCCAGAACCCGGTGGAGATGGAGGGCACCTATCCGCTGCCTGAGGCGCAGCGGGACCGGTTCACCGCCCGCATCTCGCTGGGCTACCCGTCGGCGGCGGCCGAGCGGGAGATGCTGAGCACCCACGGCGCGACCTCGCCGCTCGACCGGCTCAAGCCGGTGGCTCGCGCCAGCGACGTGCAGGACCTGGTGGTCGCGGTACGCGAGGTGCTGGTGTCCGATCAGGTCAAGGACTACATCATCGCCCTGTCCAACGCGACCAGGACCTCGCCCGAGCTGCGTCTCGGCGCATCCCCGCGGGCCACGCTGCACCTGCTGCGGGCCAGCCGGGCCTGGGCCGCGCTTGACGGGCGGGATTACGTCATCCCGGACGACGTGCAGGCGCTGGCGGGCCCGGTCCTGGCGCACCGGCTGCTGCCTACGGCCGAGGCCATCGTGGAACGGCACCTGCCCGAGCACGTGGTGAAGAGGATCGTCGCGCAGCTGCCGCTTTCCCGGCGATGAGCAGGGAGCTATGGGCACGGCCGCGTCGATGAGCCGGGGCGGCCAGCCGCCCGGGCGGTGAAGGGAGAGCCATGCGGGCGCTATTCGGCTCGCTGACCACACGGGGCAGATCGTTCATGGCCGCGGGCGGAGCGGCTATCGTATGCGGCCTGGCGATACCGGAGCCGGACCTGGTCCGGGTCGGCGCCCTGCTGGTCATCCTGCCCCTGGTCTCGGCGCTGATCGCGCGGCGGTCCCGCTACCGCCTGTCGTGCAGCCGCAGGCTGGACCCGCCGCGGGTGCCGGCCGGGCAGCCGACCACCGTCCTGGCCCGGCTGGAGAACATCTCGCGGCTGCGCACCGCGGTGCTGCTGGCCGAGGACGTGACGCCGTACTCGCTGGGCAGCAGGCCGCGGTTCGTGCTCGACGAGATCGAGCCCGGCGGGCACCGGGAGCTGTCCTACCAGATCCGCTCCGACGCGCGCGGCAAGTTCACCCTGGGCCCGCTGCGGGTCCGCGTGGCTGACGCATTCGGCCTGGTGGAGATCAACCGCTCGTTCAGTTCCACCAGCACGCTGGTGGTCACCCCGCGCATCGTCCCGCTGCCCAAGGCCGCGGCGCCGAGCAGCTGGCTGGGCGAGGGCGACGGCGGGATGCGGACCATATCGGCGATCGGCGAGGACGACGCGGCACCGCGGGTCTACCAGAACGGCGACGCGCTGCGCCGGGTGCACTGGCGGTCCACCGCGCGCTACGGCCAGCTGATGGTCCGGCGTGAGGAGCATCAGTGGCGCAACAGCGCGTCGGTCTTCCTGGACACCCGACGCCGCGCGCACTCGGGCAGCGGCCCCTCCGCCACGTTCGAGTTCGCCGTCAGCGCGGCCGCCTCGATCGGCGCGCACCTGGCCGGCGAGGGCTTCCGGGCCAGGCTCATCACCGAGGCCGGCGAGATCGCCCCGGCCGGCACCTTCCAGGACACCCTGCTGGACATGCTGGCCGTCATCACCCAGTCCCGCGACGCCGGCTTCGGGCCCGGCGCGACCGCCCTGGCCCACGCCGGCGGGCAGCTGATCGCCGTGCTGGGTCGGCTGTCCGCCGAGGACGCCCGCCAGCTCGCCGCCAGCAGGCGCGGCAACGCGCCCGCCATGGCCCTGCTGCTGGCGGTCTCCGCGTGGGCCTCCGACGAGATCCCCGAGGACACGGCGCGGGCAGGCGAGATCTTGTCGGCCGCGGGCTGGCGCGTCTCGGTCGCGACCTCCAGCACCCCGCTGGCCGCGGCCTGGCAGCAGCTGCACCGGCCCGTCGACCGTCCGGTACCCGTCGACGGCCTGGGAGGTGAGCCGAGATGACGATGAACCGCCGGATGACGGTGACCGTCGCGGTCGCCTGCGTGCTCGCGTCCACCGTCCTGTACCCGCTGTTCCTCGGCTCGGGATGGTTCTACGCCGGGGCCGGCGCGGTAATCGCCGTCGCGCTCAGCGGTTCGCTCAGCCGGCTGCGCGCGCTGCCCGTCCTGGCCTGCCTGGCCATCAGCCTGCTCGGCCTGCTGCTGTACCTGAACCTGGTGTTCGAGGTTCGCCACTCGCTGCTGTGGGTCATTCCCACGCCGGCCTCGGTCAGCCGGCTGTGGCACCTGGTCGGCACCGGGCTGAACGAGTCGAGCAGGTACGCGCCGCCCGCGCCTGACCTGCCCGGCCTGATGCTCCTCGCGGCGGCCGGCATAGGCCTCATGGCCGTGCTGACCGACCTGATCGCGGTCCGGCTGCGGTCCACCGCGCTGGCCGGGCTGCCGCTGCTGGTCCTGTACACCGTGCCGGTCACGATGCGGGCGCCCAGCGGCCCGGGCACGGTCATCGTCTTCTGCCTGGGCACGGCCGGGTACCTGGCCATGCTGAGCGCCGACGGCCGGGAGCGGATCCGGCTGTGGGGCAGGCTGGTGTCGCTGTGGCGGTCCGGCTCGCTGTACGACGCCCCGGCGCGTGGCAGGACGGCCGACGACGCGGGGTACGCGGCGGCGAACGGCGGCGGGAGCAGGCGCCGGGCGGGCGAGCCGGATGCGGGCCCGGATACCAGGGCGCTGGCCGCGGCGGCCCGCAGGGTCGGGCTGGCGTCGATCGTGCTGGCGCTGTTCGTGCCGCTGATCCTGCCCGGCCTGCACGCCAGCAAGCTGTTCTCCACGGGTCCGGGCATCGGCGGCGCAGGCGGCAGCGGCAGCGGCGCTGGCACGGGGACCGCGCCCGGCACCCTGTCGCAGACCCTCGCCGAGCTGAAGGAAGGCCACGTCACCACGGTGCTGACCTATAGCACCACGGCTCCGAAGTCGCTGCAGGCGAACGACCCGCAATACCTCGAGCAGTACGTGTACGACGAACTGGGCTCCCAGGGCTGGCTCGTGAGCGATTACACCCAGGGCGAAGTGAGGGCGACCACGCTCCCGTCGCCCCAGGGACTGTCTAATCCGGGCGCCCAAGGGGAGTTCACGACCGACGTGAACGTGGCCAGCGGTGCCCTGCTCGTCCACTTGGACCCGACGTTCCTGCCCATTCCCTACCCGGCGGCCCAGATCACCACGCCGCCGGGATCCTGGCTGGCTGATCGTGAGCTCATGGCGTACTCCAAGGACCGCGACGTCCCGGTGAGCACCTACCAGGTCAAGAGCTACGTGGTCGACCCCACGGGGCCAGAGCTGAACGACGCCGCCCCGCTGCCCGGCGGGCTCGGTGATGACCTGGCCCTCCCGCCGTCCTACCAGTCCGCCGCGCTGAAGCAGATCGCTGATGCGGTCACCAAGAACGCGACCACGGAGTACGGGAAGGTGGATGCGCTGTCCATCTGGCTCTCCAGTGCGTTGTTCAGCTACAACTCGTCGGGGGCGCTGTTCGATACCGCCAGCGGCCTGCTGAATTACCTGCAGCACACCAGGACCGGGGTGTGCGTGCAGTCCGCGTACGCGATGACCGTGCTGACCCGGCTGCTCGGCATCCCGGCCCGCATGGTGCAGGGCTACACCGCGGGCGCGCCAACCTCCGGCGGCAAGTACGTGGTCAAGACCAGCGATGCACACGCCTGGACCGAGGTCTACTTCAGCGGCTGGGGCTGGATCCGCTTCGAGCCCACGCCGACGGGCCGGACGGCCAGGGCACGGCGACCCAGCCCAGCTATGACCGGCGGGGTCTAGCGGGCACGGGCGGGCCCACCACGCCGAGTGCCCACCGCGACCGGCTCGACGGCCGCGCAGGTCCCGGCACGCAGGCGGCGGGTCGGCACAGGCATCCCGCAACAATAACGACAGCGGCGGCAGCGGCCCGAGCACCCGGCCGCCCAGTCCGCTGGGACGCCGTGGACTGCGATCGTGCTCGCCGTGCTGGCGGCCATCGCGCTGGCGTGCGGAATCATCGCGATCCTGGCCCCGCCCGCGCAGCGCCTGATGTCGTCCCATCCGGCTGCGGCGGCCAGGCGCCGCAGCCCGGTGAGCCCGGCTGCCGTCGGCGTGGTGACGATCGTGGCCGCGATCGTCGCGCTGTCCCTGTACCGGCTGCTGTCACACACCTCCGGGCTTGACCTGCGCGCCGGCTGGGCCACGGTCGGCATCGCGTTCGGCGCGGCCGGCGCGGTCGTGCTGGTGGGGCCTGCCCTGCTGCGGATCGTGCTGCGGCGCTGGCGCTGGATGCGGGCCAGGGACGACGTGAGCCGGGCGCATACCGCCTGGCGCGAGTTCGGCTACGACCTGGAGGACCTCGGCGTCGGCCACCGCCCGAGCGAACCGCCGCGGACACTGGCCGGCCGGGTCAGCGGCGGGCTGCCCGAACCGGCCCGGGACGCGATCCGCAGGCTCGCGCTGGCCGAGGAGCGGGCCAGCTACGCGGCGCGGCCGGCCGAGTCGGCGACCCTGCGCCGGGACGGTGTCGCGGCCCGGCGGGGCGTCGCGGCGGCAGCCGGGCGCGGCCGCCGCTGGCGGGCCCGGATCTTCCCGGTCTCTGTCCTGGCCAACGTGGCAGAGGGCGCAGCCCGGATCCCCGACCGGCTGGGCGCGCTGATACCGCGCCGCTCGGCCGAGCGGAGATCTGCGAGCTAGCTGTGGGTGGGTTGGACGGCCGGAACCCGGCCGGGCCGTTACATCCTGCGGTCGCCCTCCTGGCGACGGCGCCACCGTTCTTCCATCCGCTCCATCAGCCGGGCCCGCCGGGTCTGACCGGCGGCACGGCCGGATTTACCGGATCCGGCGGGCTTGCCCTGGACGGCCTTGGTGCGTACCGGCCGGACCCGGGCCGCGTGCCTGCGCCAGCAGACAACCGCCCATACCAGCGAGAGCACCAGGACGGCCGCCCCGGCTGCCTCCAGGTACACCCGATGGGTTACCAGCCCGGCCGCCAGGGCGCCCCCGCCGGCCAGCATCCCGATCAGGCCCTGGACAAGCTTGCGCTTGTAGTGAACACGTGGATCGCTGGAGCGCACGAGACGCCCGAATTTCGGATCCTCCCTATAAAGCGCTTGCTCGATCTGCTCCAGCTGGCGCTGCTCGTGTTCAGAGAGCGGCACGACGCCTCCCATAAAACCCATTGCGCCCGGCACGCGTGTGCGGTGGCCTCCACCTCACATACCCGGTTCATTTTCCAGAATACGAGCGTAGACACATCGCTTGGAAGAGTGCACCCCGTAGCGGGTCAGAAACCCTGCTCCGACGGACCGTCCTGACCGTCGAGCAGGGCGCTTCTGGGCTCGTCAAAGCGACCGGCATCCGTCACCAGGGCGGCCGGCCTGACCGCGCCGGCCCCGAACCGGCGGGCGATCCGGTCCACGGCCTGTTCCGCCTCCCGCCAGCCGATGGGCCGGTCATCGAAGGTCAGCTGGGTGTTCGCGCCCGCCACCGGGACCAGGCCGGAGACCCGGACGCCGGCCAGCCTCAGCCGAGCGCCGTGATCCAAGCCGGACGTTTCAAACAGGGAACAGGCTGTGGTGTATATCTCACGGGCCACGTCGGTCGGATAGGGCAGGGTCCGGGACCTGGTCAGCGTCTTGAAGCTGGCCAGCCGCAGCTTGACCGAGACGGTCCTGGCCACGTAGCCGGCGGCGCGCAGCCCGCTGGCCGTGCGGCCGGACAGCTTCAGCAGCTCGCGCCGGATCTGGTCGGGATCGCCGATATCCGTGCCGAACGTCTCCTCGGCGCCGATGCTCTTCTCCGGCGCGCGCGGCGTGACCAGGCGCTCATCCCGGCCCCAGGCCAGGGCGGCCAGGTGCGCGCCGTGCGCGGCACCGAGCTCGGCCTGGAGGGTAGCCAACGGAGTGTGCGCGATGTCGCCCACCGTGCGCAGCCCCAGCCGGGCCAGCGACTCCCCCGCCCGCTCCCCCACCCCCCACAGGGCGGCGACGGGCAGCGGGTGCAGGAAATCGAGCACCCCGGCCTGCGGCACGACCAGGAGGCCGTCGGGCTTGCAGCGCGCCGAGGCGATCTTGGCCACGAACTTGCACGGCGCGACCCCTACCGAGCACGTGATGCCCTGCTGCTGCCGGACCTGGGCCCGGATGTGCGCGGCGATCGCGGCGGGCGGACCCAGCCGGCGAAGCGCGCCGGAGACGTCGAGGAACGCCTCGTCCAGGGCCAGCGGTTCGACCTGGGGCGTGACCGTGCCGAAGATGGCCATGACCTCCTTCGAGGTCGCGGCGTAGACCCGGTGCCTGGGCGGGACGAACACCGCCCGGGGACACAGCCGGCTGGCCCGCCCGACCGGCATCGCCGACCGCACCCCGAATGTGCGGGCCTGGTACGACGCGGAGAGCACCACACCGCGGCCGCCGGTCCCGCCCACGATGACCGGCTGGCCCGCGAGCTCGGGCCGGTCCCTGATCTCCACGCTGGCGTAGAAGGCGTCCATGTCCACGTGCAGGATGTGACACCCGGTGTCGTCGGCGACGCCAGACCCCCGGGCCTCGCCTTCGGGGATCACGCCGGCGTCCATGAGCGTCAGCGGTGACCGAGCACGTGCAGCTGAGCGGCGATGTCGCGCAGCGGCGGGGTGCTGGCGGCAGCCTCCTCGAGCGCGCGGAGCGCCTCCGCGGCGGCGGCGTCGCCGTCCAGCAGGGCGCCGGGCACCAGGCCGCCGAAGATCCGCAGGCCGTGCGCCTCCCCCGCCCGCAACCCGGCCCGGGTGATCAGGGCGGTCAGCTCGGGCAGCGTGAACCGGCGCGGGGGCGTGCCGAGCTGGGCCGACGGCGTGCTGGCGAGCAGGTGCCTGGCTTCGGCGAAGCGCCCGGCCAGCGCGCGGTGCAGGACCGCGGCGACCGCGTTGGAGGCGAGCACGCTGACCGTGGCGGCCGGGCGCAGCACCCGGGCGATGGCGCTCATCGCATCGGCCGGCGAGTCGACGTACTCCAGCACGTTGTGGCAGATGACGAGGTCCGCGGCGGCCTGGCCGACGACGCCGTCCAGGCTGGCCGCGTCGCCCTGCACCGAGGCCAGCCTGGCCCCGGCCTCGGCGGCCCGCCGCTGCGCCGCGGCGAGCGCGTCCGGACTCGGGTCGACCACGGTCACGTTGTGCCCGAGGGCCGCGAAAGGCACGGCGAGCCCGCCCGTCCCGCCGCCCACGTCCACGATGTCCAGGGCCGGCCGGCCGCTCTGCGCCAGCCGGGCCGAGACAACCTCCTGCAACACGTCCCAGACCAGCGAGGAGCGGGCGCCGTCACGCCGGTAATCCGCGCCCACGCCGGCCTCCTTCATGCGGTCCACTGTAGTGCTGGCCACCGACAATACCGCTGGCCTCGCCCCGGTCACCGGGCATGACACGAAGCGCAAGCCCCGGGGTCAAGCAGGGGCTGGTGGGCAAGTACCCGCGGACCCGGGTAGCTGAGACCCGGCCGACACGCCGCCGCGTAGCTCGCCCGGCACGCTGCTTCAGGGTTCGCCCAGCACGTCGCCCGGCGGCCGAGCGACACGCCGGCCGACCCGTGGCCGGCCTGCGGCTCCAGCCCGCCCGGGTCGGCTACTTTCCGTGCCGGCCTAGGTGAACTCCTGTCACTATCCGGCCGTTATATAACCGTGCAGAACTCACAGATTCTTCTTTACTCGACCTCACGTCAACTCCAGCGCGGCTACGGCCGGCCACCGTATGCTCTTCGCCATGGCTGAGCACCTCGAGTTGCCTCGCCCCTGGCGGCTGATCCTGACCGCAGGCTGGAACCTGGCCGAATCCCTGGGTATCCCGGTGGCCGGTTACTTCGTCGGGGAGAAGCTGGGCGGCCGAGATGCCGGAATGCTGGCCGCGACCGCGGCTGTCTGGCTGACCGTGGTCGGCCGCAAGGTACTGACCCGGACCGTCCCGGGGCTGCTGATGATCTCGGCCCTGGTCCTCACGCTGCAAACGGCCGTGGTGATCGTCACCGGCAGCGTGCTGTTCTTCCTGCTTCAGTTCCCGCTGGCCAACCTGGGCCTGTGCGTGCTGTTCGCGCGGACCGCGCCCACCCGCAAGCCGCTCGTGGCCCAGCTGGCCGCCGAGGTGGTGGCGCTGCGGCACCCGTCCCATCACGCCGGCTTGCACCGCTTCTTCCAGGGCGCGACCTGGCTGTGGGCCGGCATCTTCGCGGTCTCCACCATCGGTCTGGCCGCGGCGATGGCCCTCGAGCCGGTCAAGGTGTTCCTGCTGCTCACCACCGCGGTGACCATCGGCGGCGTGGTCGCGGGCACGTGCTTGTCGGCGGTCTGGTTCTTCCGGGTGCTGCGCCGCTTCGGCCTCCGCATCCGCTTCGCGCAGCCCTAACCGTCCGGGGGCACATGAGGCCATAGGGGAACAGGTGGCGGTCGACAACCGGATCAATGTCTACCTGAGCCGGATACAGCCGGCTCTCCGCCACATCGATCCGGTCGCACCCGCATGACCGGATCCCGCAAACCCGGCAAAACGGGCAGCAAGGCCGGCAACAGACGCAGCGGGCGGCATCCGGCCCGGCGCCGCGACGATGCCATCCCAGACTCCACTCCGGCTGAGTGGATATCCCGGACCGGGGCTCCATGCCCTCAGCAGGTCCTGGAATCGGGGTTTCAGGACGGTTCGGGGGGCAGTTCTGAGCTGCCGGGCGAGGTGCCGGGGCTGGGGACGGTGCTGGGGCTGGGAACGGTGCTGGGGCTGGGGACGGTGCTGGGGCTGGGGCTGGAGAGGGTGGGCTTCAGCTCGGCGATGCGGGCGAGCAGGCCGTTGACGAACGTCGGAGACGCTTCGGTGGACAGATCGCGGGCGAGCAGGACGGCCTCGCTGATGGCCACGGCGTCGGGGATATCAGGGGCCCACAGCAGCTCGTAGATCCCGATCCGCAGCACGTTCCGGTCCACGGCGGGCATCCGGGCCAGCGTCCAGCCCTCGGCGTACTCCGAGATCAGCTCGTCGATCCTGGCCGAGTTCACGGTCACGCCGCGGACCAGGTCCGCGCCGTAGGCGGGTACCGGCGGGCTGCCCAGCGTGATGCGCTCGGCGAGCAGGTCGAGTACGGGCACGCCGCGCAGCTCGGCCTCGAACAGGATGTCCAGAGCCCGCTTGCGCGCCTTGCTACGAGCGGGCACTATGCGAGCCAAAGGGCCGCGGCGCCGCCTGGACCGAGGAGCGACGGAGGAGCGACGAGGGAAGGCGGTGCCGCAAAAGCGGCCCGGAGGCGAGAGGCAGCAGAGCAAGCACTACGCCCGACCCAGGTACTGGCCGGTGCGCGTGTCGACCTTGATCTTCTCGCCGGTGGAGATGAACAGCGGCACCTGGATCGTCGCGCCGGTCTCCAGCGTGGCCGGCTTGGTACCGCCGGTGGAGCGGTCGCCCTGGACACCGGGGTCGGTCTGGCTGATGGTGAGCTCCACGGCCGCGGGCATGTCCACGTACAGCGGCGTGCCGTCGTTGAACGCCACCGTGACCGTCTGCTCCTCCAGCAGGTAGTTGGCGGCGTCACCGACCACGGCGGCGGGGATGCGCGGCTGGTCGTAGTCCTGGGTGTCCATGAAGACGAAGTCCGAGCCCTCACGGTACAGGTACTGCATCTCCCGCCGGTCGACGGTGGCCACGTCCACCTTGACCCCGGCGTTGAAGGTCCGGTCGACCACCTTGCCTGAGGTGATGTTCTTCAGCTTGGTGCGCACGAAGGCGCCGCCCTTACCCGGCTTGACGTGCTGGAATTCCACGACGGTCCAGAGTCCCCCGTCGAGGTTCAGCGTGATGCCGTTCTTCAGGTCGTTCGTGGTGGCCACGTTCGCATCTCCAGGTGAGTGAAACTCAAAGTCAGAGGACGAGAAGTTCTCTGGTAGTAGTCGTGAGCAGGCCCGTCCCGTCGGCACCCACGACGAGGACGTCCTCGATCCGTACACCGCCCCTGCCGGGCAGGTAGACACCAGGCTCGACGGTGACCGGGACCCGGTCGGCTAGCTTACCCGTTCTGCCGTACCCGATCGTCGGCGCCTCGTGCACCTCCAGGCCGACGCCGTGGCCCAGGCCGTGCTGGAAATGCTCGCCGTGGCCGCCTTCGCGGATCAGCTCCCGGGCGGCGGCGTCGACGTCGCCCACGTCCGCGCCGGGCCGCGCGGCCTCGATACCGGACCGCTGGGCCGCCGCCACCAGCTCGTAGATCTCCCGCTGCCAGCCGGACGGCTCGCCCAGGGCCACGGTGCGGGTCATGTCCGCGTGGTAGCCGCCGTACAGCGCGCCGAAGTCCATGGTGATCAGGTCACCGCGGCGGATCGGCCGGTCGGTGGGGGCGTGATGCGGGATGGCGCCGTTCGGCCCGCTGGCCACGATGGTGTCGAAGGCCGGGTGCGCCGCCCCCAGCTCGACCATCCGCCGATCCAGCGCGGCGGCCAGCTGACGTTCGGTCAGGCCCGGCCTGATCAGCGCGAACACGTCGGCGATGGCCTGGCAGCTGATCCGGCAGGCGGTGGCGAGCAGCTCGAGCTCGGACGGATCCTTGACCGCCCGCAGTTCCTCGATTTTCCTGCCGAACGGGACGGTGACGATGCTGCCGGCCTTGGCGGCCAGCTCCGCGTGGCGTTCGACGGTCATCTCATGCGCCTCGAAGGCCACGGTCCGCATCCCGCGGCTGGTCATCTCGGCGGCCAGCCGCGGCTCGATGAACCGCTCGCTGATCAGCTCGACATCGGGGCAGTCCCGCCGGGCGGCCAGCTCGTACCGCGAGTCGGTGGCCAGCACCCCCTGGCCCGAGACGGGCAGCAGCAGCGCGGCGTTGGAGCTGGCCAGGCCGGTCAGATAGCGGACGTTCGGGCCCGAGGTGATCAGGGCGGCGTCCGCGCCGGCCTCGGCGATCTTGTGCTGCGCGGCGGCCCGGCGCGCCGCGTGAATCTCTGGCATGGCTGAACTCTACGCGCGGGTCCCGGCTCGGTCAGCGGTGGTGAATGCCGCCGTCCACCACAGTGGGCTCATGCCATCGGGGCAGAAATTAATAGCCCGCCGGGCGCAACCCGGGACGGCTCCGCGGGTGATTATGGGCGTGAGAGCAATCACATGGAGCCGTCCGGAATGAACCGAGCCCGCACGTGCTGACGGAGCCGCCCGGGCCGGAGCAGGCCGGGATGCTCAGCGATGCCGACCTGATCGAGCGCTCGCGGAGCGACCCGGGCTGCTTCGCGGCGATCTTCGACCGGTACGCGGCCGAGATCCTGCGCTACGTGCACGCCCGGCTCGGCCCGGACTTGGCCGAGGACGTCACCGCGGAGACCTTCCTGGCTGCGTTCTCCCGGCGGGATCGCTACGACACGGCCTGGCCGGACGCCCGGCCGTGGTTGTACGGGATCGCGGTCCGGCAGATCGGCAGGCACCGGCAGGCCCAGTCCCGGCGGCTGCGGCTGCTGCAGGCCGTGCCCGCCGAGCCGGCCGGCGAAGACTTCGGCGCCCGCGCCGCGGAACGGGTGACCGCGGAGCAGCTCCGGCCGCGGCTGACCGCGGTGCTGGCCGCGCTGCCGCGCCAAGACCGCGAGCTGCTGCTGCTCGTGGCCTGGACGGGGCTCAGCTACGAGGAGACGGCCCAGGCCCTGGGGCTGACGGTCAGCGCGGTCAAGTCGCGGCTGTTCCGGATCAGGGCCAGGACCCGGCAGGCCCTCGGCGGAGCAAACCCGGCCCTGGAGGAGGCCGCTCATCACGGCGGCATGGGCGGTGCAGCGCAACCCCAACGGGACCATCAAGGTCACCATGCGACAGGCCAGAGACCCAGCCGGACTGCAGAGTGCGCTGCGCGCGGACGGGATCTTGGCCTACGTCCGGTACTCCGCCTGGATCGTCAAGAAGCAGGGCAACACCCTCACCGGCGGGCCGGGGGAAAGCTGCCAGGCAGCGGGAGGCCGGCCGGTGCCCGGGAAGGTCGTCGAAGCGGCCTTCCCGTTCCCCGCGGGCGGCGCGCCGAACCAGGGTTACGCGCTCACCATCGACCCGGCCGCGATTCCCGCCGCCGACGCCATCTTGATCCAGGTGACCTGGGGCGGTCAGGACGGCGGGTTCGGCATCGACGTGCAGGACACGGTGATGGGCACCAGCCAGCCCCCGGTCTGCGTGCCGCAACGGTACTAATCCGCCAGGGCGCGGAACTGCTCGATGAGGCGCACACGGCCCTCGTGGGTGGGATCCAGCGGGGTGACGTTCAAGGTGGTGACCCCGGCCTCGCGGTAGGCGGCGATCCGCTCCCGGACGTAGCCCTCGGGTCCGATCAGCGAGGTCAGCTCGACCAGTTCGGCCGGGACCAGGGCCTCGGCCTCGGCCTTGCGGCCCTCCAGGTAGGCGTCCTGGATGGCCTTGGCCTCGGCCTCGTAGCCGAACCGGCGGGCCAGGTCGTTGTAGAAGTTGCGGCCCCGCGCGCCCATCCCGCCGATGTACAGGGCCAGCTCGGGCCGGCCGAAGTCGCGCAGGCCGGCCACGTCGTCGCCGATGGCCAGCCGGACGTGGGCGATCACGTCCAGCGGGCCGAGCTCGGGATCGCGCTTGGCCCGGCCCTCGGCCACCGCCTCGCCCCACACCTCGCCGGCCTTCTCCGGCAGGTAGAAGATCGGCATCCAGGCTTCGGCCAGCTCCACGGCGGCGGTCACGTTCTTGGGGCCGATGGCGGCCAGCGCCACCGGGATCCGCTCGCGGACCGGGTGGTTGATCAGCTTGAGCGGCTTGCCCAGGCCGGTCCCCCGACCCACCTCCCCATCCCCCTTCAATGGCAGGTGGTAGTACTTTCCCTGGTAGGCGAGCCGGTCGCGGCGCCAGACCATCCGGCAGATCTCGATGATCTCGCGGGACCGGCCGACCGGCGCGTCGTAGGGCACGCCGTGCCAGCCCTCGATCACCTGCGGGCCCGACGCGCCCAGGCCGAGCATGAACCGGCCGCCCGAGACGTAGTCCAGCCCGGCCGCGGTCATGGCCAGCAGGGCGGGCGTGCGCGAGTAGAGCGGGAAGATGCCCGAGGCGATCTGCATCCGCTCGGTCCTGGCCGCGATGAAACCGAGCTGGCTGACCGCGTCGAAGCTGTAGGCCTCGGGCACGAACACGATGTCGACCCCGGCCCGCTCGTAGTCAGCCAGCTCCACCACGGTCTCGGCGAAACCGCCCGCGTAGCTCAGAAACATGCCCACCCGCATGCGATCAGCCCTTCCGCTGAAGTTACCCGGCCGTACGGCCCCTAAGGGGAGCGTAACGGCTGGGCCGCACGCAAGGTACGGCACCCGGAGCAGCACGGACCGTTCGGCCGAAAAGAAGGACCGGCGGGGCTACGGCGCGGGCCGCAGGGACGGCGCCCGGCCGCCGGGGACCTGCTCGGCGGCCAGCCGGGCCAGGATGTCCAGGCTGATGACCTCCGGGGGCCGGCCGTCGGTGCCGACGGTCAGCGTCGCGACGCCGGCGTAGAGGGGCAGCCTGCGCTGGTAGAGCGCGGGCAGGTCGGCGCGGGCCAGCATCGGCCGTCCGGTGTCGCCGCCGACGCGCCGCAGCGCCTGCTCGTAGCTGACCTCGAGGTAGACCACCTGGGCGGAGGTCAGCTTGGCCTGGGTCTGCGGGTGCTGGGCGGCGCCGCCGCCGAGGGCCAGGACCAGGGCGGGACCGTCCAGCAGCTCGGCGATGACCCGGTGCTCGAGGGCGCGGAATCCCGGCTCGCCGTCGTCGGCGAAGATCTGGCTGATCGGGCGGCCGGCCCGCCGCTCGATCACCTCGTCGCTGTCGGCGAAGGGCAGCCGGAGCCGGGCGGCGAGCAGGTTCCCGATCGTGGTCTTGCCCGCGCCCATGAAACCGACCAGGACGATCATGACGCGGCCGGCCCGGCGGTATCGCATAGGTCCCGGTAGGCCTGCGACAGTAGCTCCTCGGGCGGATTGTCGAGGATCCCCGGGCGGGCCAGCCCGTCGAGCACCACCAGCCGGAGCCGTGCGCCCCTGGATTTCTTGTCCACGCTCATGGCCTCCCGCAGCGACGGCCACACGCCGGGCTGGTAGGCGGTGGGCAGGCCGACGCTGGCCAGTATGTCGCGGTGCAGCGCGCAGGTGCGCTCGTCCAGCCGTCCGGCCAGGCGGGCGAGCTGGGCCACGTACACCATGCCGATGGCCACCGCGTCGCCGTGCCGGAACCGGTAGCCCTCTACCCGCTCGATGGCGTGGCCGAGGGTGTGCCCGTAGTTCAGGATCTCCCGCAGGCCCCGTTCGGTCAGGTCGGCGGACACCACGTCGGCCTTGACCCGGATGGCGCGCTCGAGCAGCTCGCGGGCGTGGCGGCCGTGCGGCACGGTGGCGCCGTCGGGGTCAGCGCGGACGAGATCCAGGATGACCGGGTCGGCGATGAAGCCGGCCTTGATCACCTCGGCCAGGCCTGCCGTGTAGTCGGCCCGGCTCAGCGTCTCGAGCGTGGCCAGGTCGGCGAGCACGCCGTCCGGTGAGTGGAACGCGCCGACCAGGTTCTTGCCGGCCGGAATGTCGATGGCGGTCTTGCCGCCCACCGCGGCGTCGGCCATGCCGAGCAGCGTGGTCGGGACCAGGACCACCGGGACGCCGCGCAGCCAGCTGGCGGCCACGAACCCGGCCAGGTCGGTGGTGGCTCCCCCGCCGAGCCCGACGATGCAGTCGGACCTGGTCACGCCGTGGTGCGCGAGTTTCGACCACAGGTCGGCCGCGACCTGGACGGTCTTGGCCGCCTCGCCATCCGGCACGGGCTCGGCGGCGGCCCGGAAGCCGGCCGCCTGCAGGGCTCCGCAGGCGGGGCGGGCGATCTCGCCGAGGCCTTCGGCGTGGATGACGACGACCGTGCTGGCCTGCTTGGGGATCAGGCCGGGCAGCTCGCCGAGGACCCCGACCCCGACGATCACCGGGTAGGGCGCGCCGCCGTCCGACGGCCGCACGTCGATCCGGGTCGCGGTCATTGCTTCAGCCTCGCGGTGATCTCGGCCGCGAGCTCATCGGGGTCCAGGTCGTCGGTCTCGACGGTGACCGTGGCCAGTTGCTCGTAGAGCGGGCGGCGGTCCGCCAGCATGGCGCGCAGCCGGCCGCGCGGGTTACCCGGGATGACGATGTGCGGCCGGTCCAGGCCCACGCGGCGGGCGACGGTGCCGAAGTCGGCGGCCAGGTAGACCACGGGCAAGCCCTCGAGCCGGGCCTGGATGTCGGGATCGAGGACCGCGCCGCTGCCCAGGGCGAGCACGCCCTCGTGCTCGCGCAGCGCGCGGGCCGCGGCTTCGCGTTCGAGCTGGCGGAAGGCCGGCTCGCCCTGCTCGATGAAGATGTCGCTGACCGGCCGCCCCGCGACCGCGGCGATGTCGGCGTCGGTCTCGCGGAAGCTGGTGCCGAGGCGTTCGGCCAGCAGCGGGCCCACCGCGGTCTTGCCCGCGCCGGGCGGCCCGATCAGCACGGCCAGCGGTCCGGTCGGCTGGGTCATGACACCACCAGGGCCTTGAGGTAGCTTTCCGCGTTGCGGCGCATCTCATCGGCCGAGTCGCCGCCGAACTTCTCCACTGCCGCCTCGGCCAGGACCAGCGCCACCATGGCCTCGGCCACCACCCCCGCGGCCGGGACCGCGGTGACGTCGCTGCGCTGGTTGATGGCCTTGGCCGCATCGCCGGTGCTGGTGTCGATGGTGTCCAGGGCCCGCGGCACGGTGGAGATGGGCTTCATCGCGGCCCTGACCCGGATGACCTCGCCGGTGCTCATGCCGCCCTCGATGCCGCCGGCCCGGTTGGTGCGGCGCCCTACCCCGTTCTGGGTGGCCTCGATCTCGTCGTGAGCCACCGACCCGCGCCGGGTCGCGGTGGTGAAGCCGTCCCCGACCTCGACGCCCTTGATGGCCTGGACCGACATCAGCGCCCCGGCCAGCCGGGCGTCCAGCCGCCGGTCCCAGTGGGTGAAGCTGCCCAGCCCGGGCGGCAGCCCGAAGGCCAGCACCTCGACGACCCCGCCCAGCGTGTCGCCTTCCTTCTTGGCCGCGTCGATCTCGGCCACCATGGCCTGGCTGGTCGCCGGGTCGGCGCAGCGCACCGGGTCGGCGTCGATGGCAGCTTTGTCGGCGGGACCTGGCATGACGCCGTCGGGGATTTCCGTGCCGCCGATGGACACTACGTGGCTGAGGATCTCGATGCCGAGCACCTGGCTGAGCAGGCGGCGGGCCACCTCGCCGAGGGCGACGCGGGCGGCCGTCTCCCGGGCGCTGGCCCGTTCGAGCACGGGGCGGGCGTCGGTATGGCCGTACTTCTGCATGCCGGTCAGGTCGGCGTGCCCGGGGCGCGGCCGGGTCAGCGGCGCGTTCCTGGCCAGTCCGTCTAGGGCGGCTGGGTCTACCGGGTCGGCGGACATGACCGTTTCCCACTTAGGCCATTCGGTGTTGGCCACCCGGATCGCGACCGGGCCGCCCAGCGTGCGGCCGTGTCGCACGCCCGCGGTCAGCTCGACCTCGTCCTGCTCGAACGTCATCCGGGCGCCGCGGCCGTACCCGGCCCGCCTGCGAGCCAGTGCGGCGGCGATGTCCCCGGTGCTGACCTGCACCCCGGCAGGCACGCCTTCGCAGACCGCCACGAGCGCGCGGCCGTGCGATTCACCTGCGGTCAGCCAGCGAAACATGATCCTGATCCTAAGGGGTCGGGCGCGGTCACTCCGCGATGATGACCTCGATGCCCCGACGTAGCCGGGCGGCCAGCCGGGCGGCGATCGCGGCCGCGGCACGGTTGGCGGCCGGCTCCCAGCCGGGGCCGGCCACGTGCAGCCGGACGGCCAGGTCGGTACCGTCCGCGCGGCCAGGGGCCAGGCTGAACCCGGCGATGACCGGTGCGGCCCCGGCCGGTGCTACCTGGGCGGACGCGGCCTCGGCGAGCGCGGCCCCGACCTGAGCCTGCACGTCGGGGTCGTCGTGCGGCGGCGGCACCGGCTGCCCGGCGGCCAGCGCGGCCAGCCGGGCGCCCTCAACCGCCAGCGGCACCGGGCCTGCCACGTCGATGACAACCGCGCAGCCGTCGGCGACGGCGGCGCGCCACACCCGGTCCGCCTCGGCCGGCACCGGCCGCGCGTCCGGGCGCCACCGGGCCAGCGCGTCCAGGCCGGTGAAGGCGAGCACCGCGGGCCTTCCGTCCTGGCCGATCAGGGTGGGCATGACCATCTCGCTGTTCTTGTCCCGGTCCTGGCCGTGGTCCTGGCCGCGGTCCTGGTCGTGGTCCGCCGGGGCCGGGCTGTCCGCGGCGGGACCGGCCAGGACGGCGATCACGGGGACGAGCAGCCGGGTGGCGGCCAACGCGGTCAGCGCGGCCTGCTCGCTGCCCTGCCCGGACTGCCAGGCGGCGAGGGCAGCAGCCACCCGCGGGTCGGCGCCGCCGTGGTCGCCGCGGAACTGCTGCCCGCCAGGATTGAGGTGCCCGGACACGTGCCTGACCCTACGCCACGTGCCGCCCGGCCGTAGCCGGCCGCACTCGTGTCCTACCTTGGCCGACCGATCCGGAAGTCCTTGACTGATTACTCGAGGTAGTTAATTCTCTGAATGAGCCGCTTTCCCGTCAATTACGGTCATTGACTCGGCACAATCAGTTGAGCGGGGAATCCAGCGCGAACCGAAGGGAGCGTGTTGACTCAGCCCGAGCGGCTGCCCGCGATCGAGCCGGGCACGCCGATGTGGAAGGCCGTCCCGCCGCGGCTGGTCGGGCCCTACCTGGGCGGACAGCGATCAGTGCTGGCCGGCTACGTCTACCGTGCGGGCGACGTCCGCTTCCACAATCCGGCCGAGGCCTACCTCGCGCTCGGCCTGGGCTGGGAGGATTCAGAATTCACGCCGGTGATGAGCGAGCTGTACCTGATCTGCTGGCTGGCCCGGGTGGTCGACGGCTACCAGCCGACCACGGGTCCCGGGGTGCCCGAGTTCTACCTCGAGCCCATCCCGATACCCGTCGGGGCGGGCATGTGCAGGCTGGGGGCCGACGGAGACGAACTCGTGGCCAGGTATGACGGCCAAGCCTGGCAGCAGACGGAGCCGTGAGTATGCGAATGCGGCTGATGGCAACCTACCTGGGCGTCCCCTACCAGGCGGGACTGGGTCCGGACGGCCCGGAGGTGACGCTGTTCTCCCCCGCGCCGCCGCCTGAGGAACTCGGCTTCACGGCCGCGGCCGGGCACTGGCGCAAGCAAGTCAGCGTGGCCGACCTCGGCGCGCTGTGGCAGTCGCGGCCGGTTGGCGACTACCGGGGCGAGCCGTGCCTGGTCCTCGACGATCTCGGCGACCGGCTGCACATTGCCTACCTGGGCCGGGACTCGGCCCGGGCCGCGCAGCTCGGCTACTGGGAGATCGACCGGGAGGTGTTCGAGGTCGTGGTGGCGCGGCACGACGTGACCGGCCTGACCGAGGAGCGGGTGGAGTACCCGCTAGCCGCGGCGATGTTCCCGGCGTCCGGTGCCGGGCCGGAGGCACCGGTGGTCACGCCGTCCGCCGGGCCCGCAGCCGGGACTGGGTCGGGCGCCACGGGACCGCAACCGCTGGCCGGGGCCGGGGAGAGCGCCCCGGAGAGCGGCGGCGCGGCGGTCAACGGTCACGGGGCGCCGCCACGTTCCCTGACCGGTTACGGTGTCCCGGCGCCGTACGGCTCGCGGATGCCGGACCGGGCGGCGGCCTGGCACGGATCTCCGGCCGCCGATTCCTGGCCCGGCCGGGCCCCGGTGCCAGGGGCGCAAGGGGGCCAAGGGGTCGGGTCCGATCAGGAGGAGCATGACTCGCGGCCAGGGCCGCGAGCGGCGCGTGAGCGGCGGCGGCCGGTACCCTGGACCGAGCCGTGGCCCGAGCGGGAGACGGGCCCCGAGCCTTGGACCGAGGACGAGCCCTGGTCGGACCCGTGGACCGAAGAACCCGAGTCCGAGCCCGATACGGCTTTGCCGCCGGGCAGGCGCACCGGGCGCAAGGGCCGCATCTCGCCCGAGTCGGTCTTCGCGGAACTGCTCGCGCTGGCCGATATCCCGCGGGCCGCCTACGCGGTCGACGAGGAGATGCCGGGCGCGATGTGCCTGGTCCAGGCGGACGGCGGCTTCGAGGTGTTCAGCCGGACCGAGGACGCGCGGCTGGAGGTGCGCTTCTTCGAGGACGAGGAGGCGGCCTACTTCTACCTGTTCGGGATGCTGGCCGCCGAGGCGATCCGCAGCGGCCGCCTCGGCCCTACCGGATCCACGATGTCCACGGGTTCCACGGGGTCCAGCCAGATCAACGGGCACAGCAACGGGTCAGGCCCAGCCACGGCATCATCGACTTCACCGGAAAACGTTTCGAACTACTTACGGGGCTGAAAGTTACACAAATCAGCACCTCGTCCCGCTAGTGTTTATTTAGCCGGCGGGGCTGACGGTCCCCCGCTCCCCAAGCAGCCCCGTCGGCCTCCCGATACGCAAGTTCGTAAAATGCCTCATGCGTATCACAAATTGATTTCTTTGTCATTAGTAGGCAAACGTCATTAACTTCACGACCGGGCTGTTAGCTCCTTCCGTGCCATCAATCACACGGTCTCAGCGCCCATATCAGGCTGCGGGCGCCCCGGTACTGTTGCTCACGTGACTCGTTCACCCGGCCGGCGGCCAGCGAGCGTCCGCACCGAGGCGGCGCCGGCCGATGCGGGGGCTGACCCGGGCGGCGGCCCGGCACCGGTGCTGGCCGGAGTGGCCAGCCTGGCGGTGCGCGACCTGCTGCGCGGGCCGCGCCGGCCGGGCAAGGTCCTGGCCGTCCTGCCGCACGCGATCTACCTGGAATTCACCGAGGTAGTGCCCGAGCCGCGGGTCATCGCGCTGTCCCCACCGGACGCCATCCGGCTGCCGAACGCGATCATCACCGGGCCCTTCCAGGCGCGTGCGGCGGCGGAATGCTGGGCGGGCGAGGGCCGCGTCGCGGCCTGCGGACTTGACATCAGGATCGTGCGCTGGTGGGATCCCTCGCCGGTGTTCGGGCCGGTGTCGCGGGTCAGGCTCGATCACGGCTTCGGGGTCCTGGCCCGGTTGTGCGCGGACGCTGAGCAGGCACCGGGCCTGGCAGGCCATGACGGGCCGGGCCGGCTGGCGGCCTGCTGTGCGAGCGGTGACCTGGCCGGCGCGGTCGAGGCGGTCGAGCAGCTGGTGGGTCTCGGCCCGGGCCTGGTGCCCAGCGGCGACAGCGTCGTCAGCGGCGTCCTGCTGGCGCTGCGGCTGCTGGGCGGCGCGA
Source organism: uncultured Actinomycetes bacterium (assembly GCA_963767565.1). Classification (GTDB taxonomy): domain Bacteria; phylum Actinomycetota; class Actinomycetes; order Streptosporangiales; family Streptosporangiaceae; genus Palsa-504. The sequence goes on from CAVYEG010000006.1 coordinate 1,629,702, forward strand.
TCTCGGGCGGGACGCGGGCGGTGTGGCTGGCTAACTGGCTCAGCGCGTCCGCGACCTGCAATGCCGCGCAGCGGACGACCACGCTGGCGGCCTCGCTGCTGCACTGCGCGGCGGGCGGGCAGGCGGCGGCGGAGGTATCGGCCGTGCTGCTCGGGATGGCGGGCCAGGAGGCGCTCGAGCCCGCGGCGTCCCGGCTGCTCGCGGCGGTCCAGGGACCCGACCTGGCCTGGGGCCTGGCGGCCGGCTGCCGGGCCGCGCTAGTGCTATCCGTATCCTGACCCTTATGACCGTTCCGCTTACTGGGCAGCAGTACCAGATACAGGCCGGCGGCTACCGCGCTGCCGTGACCGAGCTCGGTGCTGGCCTGCGCGAACTGCTCTTCCGCGACCAGCCGGTGATCGCCGGCTACGACGCCGACCAACTGCCGCCGGCCGGCGCCGGCCAGCTGCTGGTGCCGTGGCCGAACCGGGTTGACGGCGGGCGATATGCGTTCGGCGGGACCGAGTTCCAGCTGGCGCTGACCGAACCCGCCCGCGGGAACGCGATCCACGGCCTGACCCGCTGGACGGCGTGGACGCTGGTGCGGCAGCAGGCGGACGCCGTGCTGCTGCGCAGCGCACCGCATGGCGCGCAGGGATACCCGTTCTGCCTGGAGATCGACGCCTCCTACCGGCTCGGGGACGACGGCTTGCAGGTCACTATCACCGCACGCAACCGCGGCAGCCATGCCGCCCCCTACGGCACCGGTTCGCACCCGTACCTGACCGTCGGCGCCCCGGCGGTGGACGGCTGCCAGCTCAGCCTGCCCGCATCGCGGTGGCTGCCGATGGACGAGCGCGGCATCCCCTCGTCGGCGCCGGCCCCGGTGCAGGACAGCCCGTACGATTTCCGCCAGCCGCGGGCGATCGGCGACACACGGCTCGATCACGCCCTGACCGGCTTGGACCGCGGCCCCGACGGCCGGGCCTGGGTGCGCCTGGCCGCGGACGGCGGCTCGGGCACCCGGGTCAGCCTGTGGGCCGGCGAGGGCTACCGCTGGCTGCAAGTGTTCACCGGCGACCCGCTCGGGCCGGACCGCCGCCGCAAGGCGCTGGCCGTCGAGCCCATGACCTGCCCGCCGAACGCCTTCGTGAGCGGCGACGACCTGCTGGTGCTCGAACCTGGCCAGGAGGTCGCGCACAGCTGGGGCATCCAGGCCTCATAGCGGATCTGAGGCGGCGATCCTGGCCAGGTCGGCCGGGGTGTCGATGTCGTCGGGACGGCCGGTGTCCCCGCACTCGACCAGGGTGACCAGATCGGCATGGGCGCGCAGGAAGGGCCGTGCCCCGGCGTCGCCGGTGGCCGACGCGATCACCCCGGGCCAGTGCTCGCGGGCGAGCAGGACCGGGTTGCGCGGCTGGCCGGCATAGGCGGCGACGGCCACGCTGGCGCCGCGGCGGTACGCGGCGATCAGCCGGGCCACCGCCTCCGCGCCGACCAGCGGCTGGTCGGCCAGCGCCACCACCACCGCGGCCACGCCGGCCGGAAGGTCTGCGGCCTGGCCTGGCTCAGGCGGTGACTCCAGGGCGCGGAGGGCGGTGCGGAGAGAGGAGCCCATGCCAGTCCGCCAGTCAGGATTGTATACAGTATGTGTTCCTGGCAGCCTGACCTCGGCGGCGCCGGTGACGACCAGGACCGGGTCCGCGCCGCCCGTGCGCAGCAGCAGGACGCCTCGTTCGGCCAGGGTCTGCCCGTTCAGCTCGACGAGCGCCTTGGGCCGGCCGAACCTGGATCCTTGTCCCGCGGCGAGCAGTACCCCCGCGACCGTGGTGCGCACGGCCACCAAGCGTACGCGTGTTTCCGTGGCCGCCGGCCGGAGGTGGCTCAGCTGATGAGCTGGTGGTGGATGCGGCCGTCGGTGGCGGTCAGCGGCTGGCCGGAGCCGCCCCAGCGGAGCTGGATCAGCTCGGCCGCGATCGACACGGCCGTCTCTTCCGGGGTCCTGGCGCCCAGGTCAAGGCCGATGGGCGAGCGGAGCCGGCCCAGCTCGTCCTCGGTCAGGCCGGCCTCGCGCAGCCGGGCCAGGCGGTCGTCGTGGGTCCGCCTGCTGCCCATGGCCCCGATGTATCCGGCCGGGGTGCGCAGCGCCACCTCGAGCAGCGGCACGTCGAACTTCGGGTCGTGGGTGAGCACGCAGATGACCGTGCGGCTGTCGATGCTGGTCCCGGCCAGGAACCGGTGCGGCCACTCGACGATCACCTCATCCGCGTCGGGGAATCGTGACGCGGTGGCGAATACCTTCCTGGCGTCGCACACGGTGACGTGGTAGCCGAGGAACTTGCCGACCCGGGCGACCGCGGCGGCGAAATCGATCGCGCCGAAGACCAGCATCCGCGGCGGCGGGGCGAAGGAGCTCACGAACACGCTCAGCTCGTCGCCGCGGCGCTCGCCGTGCGCTCCGTAGCGGCGGATACCGGTCAGGCCCTGGGCCAGCATGCCCCGGACGTCGTCGTCCACCGCCGCGTCTAGCCTGCTGCCCGAGCCCAGGGTGCCGGACGCGCCCGAATGCCACGCGTCCTCGTCGGCGTCGCCGCCGCTGCGGCCTTGGGCCCCGGCCCAGATGACCCGGCGGGCACCGACCTGGCCCGGTCCCCCAATGACGGTGGCCACTGCGACCGGCTCGCCGCGCTCCACCGCCGCGGCGATCTCGCCGAGCTCGGGGAAGCTTTCTCTGCTGATCCGCTCGACGAAGATGTCGAGGATCCCGCCGCAGGTCAGGCCGACCGCGAACGCGTCGTCGTCGCTCACGCCATAGGTCCGAAGGACGGGGCTGCCGTCCTGGCAGACGTCGATCGACAGCTCGTAGACGGCGCCTTCCACGCAGCCGCCGGACACGCTGCCGATCACCTCGTTGTCGCCCGAGGACAGCACGGCCAGCGCGGCACCGGGATCACGAGGCGCGCTGCGGAAGGTACGCACCACGGTGGCCAGGCCGAACGTCTCGCCGGCCTCCCACCACTTGGCGACCTTGCTCAGGATGTCGCGCACTGCCTCACCTCGCCCTACCATCGCTCCTGTTGAGGAAACCTGTCGTCACACTGAGCCTATTCCGGTTTTCCGTGCAGGTCACGACGGCGGCGGTGCGCCAGGCCCCAGACGGCTATCCGGGACGGGTACGTACGCTGGCCACCGCGGCCCTGACCAGGCCGGGGATCTGGGGATCGGCGGGGCGCTCGCCGGCCTCCAGATCGTCAGCCTCCAGGTCTTCGGCGGACAGCCAGCCGTACTTGTCGATTGAGGCCTGTTCCCAGTGGTCCAGACCGTCGAGGCTCACCTGGGCGGATTCAACCAGGACGGCATAGAACGTCTGGCCCTGGGTGATCCGGTACCCGGCCCAGGAGAACTCGATGGTGCTCTGGGCGATCGGCTCGCCCAGGAGCGCCGGATCGATCGTGATGCCGACCTCCTCGCGCAGCTCGCGGGCGGCGGCATCGCGCAGGGATTCGCCCGGCTCCGCGCCGCCGCCGATGGTGAACCAGTAGGGGTGCTCGGGATGGTGGGGGTCCCAGCCGTGCAGGAGCAGCACGCGGCCTTCGGCATCGACCGGCAGGACCCGGCCCGTCCGCCGGCGCCACGGGATTCCGGCCCGGGAGTCAGCGCGGTCCGCCACGGCTGCCCCTATTCCACGATCTTGGAGATAGGGATCTCCAGGATGTCCTGCGCTCCGGCCGCCTTCAGGGCGGGGATCAGCGTGTTGACGCCGCGTTTGGGGACCACGGTCTCCACCGCGTTCATGTTCCCCCGGGCCAGGGTGGTGATGGTCGGCGAGGAAAGAGCGGGCAGCATGTCGGTGACCTCGGCCAACCGGTCGGCGGCCACGTTGAGCTTCAGCAGCACGTTGCCGCGAGCCTGGATGGCGCCGCGCAGCAGCAGGGCGATGTCTTCCATGGCCGCCCGCTTCTGCGCATCGGCGTAGGCCGGGGCGGACGCGATCAGCTCGGTGTAGCTGGTCAGCAGCGTCTCCAGGATGCGCAGGCCGTTCTTGCGCAGCGAGGAGCCGGTCTCGGTGAGGTCCACGATCGCGTCCACGATGTCGGGCACCTTGGCCTCGGTCGCGCCGTAGGACGGGATCACGATCGCCTTGACCCCGTGCGAATCAAGGAAGCGCCGGGTCAGGGACGGGAACTCGGTCGAAATCCTCACCCCCTCGGGCAGGTCGGCGGCCGACTGCCAGGGCGCGGAGGCCGGTACCGCGAGCACGACCCGGACCGGCTGGGAGGTGGCCTTCGAGTAGTGCAGCTCACCGAGGGAGGTGACCTCGGCCTCGGTCTCCGAGATCCAGTCGCGGCCGGTGATGCCCAGGTCGAACAGGCCGCGCTCGAGGTAGGACGGGATCTCCTGCGGCCGCAGGAACCGCACCTTGTCGATCCGCGGGTCATCGATCGACGCGTGGTAATCCCGGTCCGAGGACCGGCGCACGGTCAGGTCGGCGGCGTCGAACAGCTCAAGGGTGGCCCGCTCGAGCGAGCCCTTGGGCAGTACCAGTGACAGCATTCCAGTCCCTAAACCTTGACGGGGAGGGGTTCCTGGCGGGCCCGAAGGGAGCGGAGCAGGACGGCGACATCGAGCGCCGCCACCACGGCCTCCCACCCCTTGTCCTCATGACTACCGGGCAGCCCGCACCGATCGCGGGCCGACTCTACCGTGTCACAGGTGAGGACGCCATTCCCTACCGGGGTTCGGGCGTCGAGCGCGACCCGGGTCAGGCCCGCGGTCACCGAGTCGCAGACGTACTCGAAGTGCGGGGTGCCGCCGCGGATCACCACGCCCAGGCAGGCCACCGCGTCGTGGCATCCGGCCAGCTCGGCGGCCACGACGGGCAGCTCGATGGCGCCGGGCACCCGGACCACGAGCGGGTCTGGGATGCCGCACGCGACGGCGGCGGCTGCGCCCCGGGCCACCAGTGAGTCGGTGATCTCGCGGTGCCAGCGGGTGGCCACGATGGCCAGGCTCAGCCCCGACGCATCGACGGCGGCGGCGTCCGGCCGGCCCGCGCCACTCACGCCGACTCCACTGCGCGTACCGGGACGGGCTCGTCGAGGTCGGAGATCTGGTGCCCGAGCTTGTCGCGCTTGGTGGCCAGGTACCGCAGGTTGTACGGGTTGACGGCGGTCGCCAGCGGGATGCGGGCGGTGATATCGACGCCGCCGCTGGCCAGGCCGCTGACCTTGGCGGGGTTGTTGGTAAGCAGGCGGACCGAGCGTACGCCCAGGTCGGCGAGCATCTGGGCGCCGGCCGAGTACTCCCGGGCGTCGGCGGGCAGGCCGAGCTCGGTGTTGGCGTCCACGGTATCCGCCCCGGCGTCCTGCAGTTCGTAGGCCTGCAGCTTGCTGAGCAGCCCGATGCCGCGACCCTCGTGCCCGCGCAGGTAGAGCACCACCCCGCGGCCTTCGGCGGCGATCACCTGCATGGCCGCTTCGAGCTGGGCGCCGCAGTCGCAGCGCAGCGAGCCGAACACGTCCCCGGTCAGGCACTCCGAGTGCAGCCTGGTCAGCACGTCCGTGCCGCCGGCCACGTCGCCGAGCACCAGGGCCAGGTACTCGGTGCCGTCGACGTCGTGCCGGTAGCCGAACGCCTGCCACAGGCCGTAAGCGTTCGGCAGCCGGGTCTGGGCCACGCGGGTGAGCTGGCGCTCGGTGCGGCGGCGGTACTCGATGAGCTGCTCGATCGAGATCAGGGCCAGGTCGTGGGTGTCCGCGAACGTGCGGAGCTCGGGCAGCCGGGCCATGGTCCCGTCGTCGTTGACTACCTCGGCCAGCACTCCGGCCGGCGGCAGCCCGGCCAGCCGGGCCAGGTCGACGGCGGCCTCGGTGTGTCCCGGCCTGCGCAGCACGCCGCCCTCGGCGTAGCGGAGCGGGAAGATGTGACCCGGGCGGACCAGGTCCTGCGCGGTGGTGGCGGGATCGACCAGCCGGGCGATAGTGGCGGCGCGGTCGGCGGCCGAGATGCCCGTGGTGACGCCATCGCGCGCGTCCACGCTGAGCGTGAAGGCAGTGCGCATGCGCTCGGTGTTCTGCGAGGTCATCAGCGGCAGCTGCAGCCGGTCCAGCTCCGTGCCGGGCAGCGGGACGCAGATCACTCCGCTGGTATAGCGGATCATGAACGCGAGCAGTTCCGGGGTGGCCATGCTGGCGGCGAGGATGATGTCGCCCTCGTTTTCCCGGTTCGCGTCGTCGACCACGACCACCGGCCGGCCTGCCGCGATGTCCTTGATCGCGCGGTCAACGTCGTCGAGCACCTGATTCACTGGCCGGCCTCCCTGTTCAGCAGCCTCTCCACGTACTTGCCGATGACATCGACCTCGAGGTTCACGACCTCGCCCGGCTGCTTGAAGCCCAAGGTGGTGCGCTTGAGCGTCTCCGGGATGAGGCTGACTTCGAACCAGCTGTCGCCGAAGGCTCGGGGGGGATCGGGGGGGTCGTCCCCCCCGGAGCCAGCAGTGTCGCCGAAGGCTCGGGGGGGATCGGGGGGGTCGTCCCCCCCGGAGCCAGCAGTGTCGCCGAGCGCGGAGACGGTGAGGCTGACCCCGTCCACCGCGATCGATCCCTTGTGCACTACGTAGCGGGAGATGGCGGCCGGCAGGCTGATCCTGACCTGATCCCAGTGGGCCGCGGGCGACCGGGAGACTATTGTCCCGGTGCCGTCCACATGGCCCTGCATGAGATGGCCGCCCAGGCGGTCGGCGAGGCGGATCGCGAGCTCCAGATTGACTGCCGCTCCAGGGGCCAGCGCGCCCAGGCTCGACCGGTTCAGGGTCTCCCCCATCACGTCCGCGGTGAACGTGCCATCCATGATGCCGGTCACGGTCAGGCACACGCCATTGACCGCGATCGACTCCCCAGGGGATAGGCCTTCCGTGGAACCCCGGATGGTCAGCCGGGCCGCGTCACCGCGGTCCTCGATGGCTGCCACCTCGCCGAGTTCGGCCACGATCCCGGTGAACATCCGCGCCTGCCTCCTCGAAGCCAACCTGTCGTCCGGCTCCGGGGGTGCGCCAGTACATGCGTACGCGCCTCGCGCGGTCGGCCGAGACCGACCGCGTGCGTGCTGCCTCCCATCCGGACTTTAACCGTCGGTCCCGGAGTTCCACCGGGTCAGCCGGCCGCTGGCAGCGGACGGGTCGCGGACTATCACCGCCGGTTCGGAGTTTCACCGACCCCGGAGCACGCTTTGCTTGTACAGCCAGTGTGCCACATGAGATATTCCGCCCACCGAGGGGGGAATGGGGCGCGGCCCCTCGTGGTCACGCGTCCAGCGGCCGGAACTGGTACCCGGCGCGGTATTCGGTGACCAGGTACTGCCCGTATACCGGGCCGAGCCTACGGCGGAGCCGGGAGACGTGGACGTCCACGGTCCGGCTGTCCGGGCTGACGTTCCTGCGGCCCGGACCCGGGTCGTCGCAGGCCGGGCCGCGCGACCAGACCCGCTCGACGAGTTCCGCCCGGCTGAACACCGTGGCCGGATGGGCGCTGAGGAAAGCCAGCAGCTCGTACTCCTGGAAGGTCAGCTCGATCTCGGCGCCGTCGGCCCAGACCCGGCGCTGCAGGTGATCGACGATTAGCCCGGAACCGGTCTGCGCGGTCGGGCCCGGCCCGGCCGTCGCGGGCCGGAGCCGCGGCCGCGGCCCGCCGGCCGTACCGGGCACGCCCGGCTGCGTCTCGACGGTGCTGATCGCGTACGCGACGATGGCGAGGGAGGTCGTCGTGCCGGGCACCGGTACGACAGCGAGCAAGGTCGCGTCGCTGCCTGGCGGCGGGACCCGCTCCTCCCACGAGCCGGCTGGCGGTTCGGCGCCGAGGGACAGGGCGGCGGCCGGGCCCGCGGTTACCGGGTCCGGCCGTCCCGGCCTGCTGAGCAGCCGCGTTCCGATCGCGACGTATCCCGGGGCCACCGTCCTATAGTCGACTTAAAAGGTCGTTTTCGTCAAGAAGAGGAGCGGGGAGTCTGGGAGGTCACTTAGCACATTCACCATCATTAAGGCCAACGGCCCGGTGCTCCTTCCTGGCACCGGTGAGATGGCCGGAGAAGTAGTCAGGGCCCCGCGACCGCAGCCCTCGCCGGCGGAAGCGGGCGACGGCTCCGGCGTCCGGAGCCTGCATAGGATCGGGACCATGACGGTGGAGGCGGTGATCTTTGACTGGGGCGGGACGCTGACCCCGTGGCATGCCATCGACCACGAGGAGCTGTGGCTCTCGGTGTGCGGGCGGCACTACCCGGCCGACGAGGCCGCTGCCCTGGCCGAGGCGGTCCGCCTCGCCGAGTCCGAACTGTGGCGGCTGGGCGAGACCACGCAGCAGAGCTCGACGCTGGATTCCGTTTTCGCGCGAGCCGGGCTCAACGTCTCGGCTGACCTCCTGGCCAGCTACCACGAGGCGTGGGACCCGCACACGATCACCGATCCGGACGCGCAGCCACTGCTGAGCGAACTGCGCCGCCGCGGCATCAAGGTCGGCGTGCTGTCCAACACCATGTGGCCGCGGGCGGCGCACGAGCAGATCTTCATCAGGGACGGGATCTACGACCTGATCGACGGCGCCGTGTACAGCAGCGAGATTCCCTGGGTCAAGCCGCATCCGGAGGCGTTCCGGGCGGCCATGCGGGCCATCGGCGTCACCGATCCGGCCTGCTGCGTCTTCGTCGGGGACCGGCCGTTCGACGACGTGTACGGCGCGAAGAGCGCGGGCATGCGCGCCGTCCTGGTGCCGAACTCCGATGTGCCCGCGTTCGAGGCCGCCGAGCCGGACGCGATCATCTCCCGGCTGGCCGACCTCCTCGGCCATCTCGACCGCTGGCGAGCACGCCGTGAAGGTCACGGAAATAAAGCCCGGAAAAATGTTGGCCGCCGCGGGGGCACGGACTCTTAGCTACGGGGAGCAGTAAAGGGGGCTGGCTGGACGCCGGGAGCTTGCCAAGAAAGGGGGGGAAGTTTCCGGTGTCCGGCCGGCTACTGCGAAACGCCTGACACAGAGGCCACCTGATGTGGTTTATAAGCGCGGTTGCGGTGTTACATAGCACTATGCGCGACAGCGAGGTAGTCGCGGCCATCGTCGCGGGCGACCCGGAGGGGCTGGCCGAGGCGTACGACAGGTACGCGTCACCGCTGTACACCTACTGCCGCTCCCTGCTGCGCGAGCCGGCCGACGCGGCCGACGCCGTGCAGGACACGTTTGTCATAGCGGCGTCCAGGTTGGCAGGACTGCGTGATCGGAACCGGCTCCGGCCATGGCTCTATGCCGTGGCCCGCAACGAATGCCACCGCCGCCTGCGCGCCCGCGCGAACCAGGCCACTGCTCCACTCGATGAGATGCCGGATGTGACCGATATCTCAGCCGATGTCAGCGGCGAAGCCGAGCGCGAGGAGCTGCGGACGCTACTGCGCGCGGCAGTGCGCGGCCTGAACGCCGGCGAGCAGGACCTGATCGAGCTGCAGTTGCGGCAGGGCCTGGACGCGGCCGAGATCGCGGCCGTGCTCGACGTCTCCCGCAATCACGTGCACGCGCTGCTCAGCCGCGCCCGCGGCCAGCTGGAGATATCGCTGGGCGCGCTGCTGGTCGCCCGGTCCGGGCGGCAGGACTGCACGGCGCTGGACACCATGCTGACGGACTGGGACGGGCAGCTGACCGTCCTGATGCGCAAGCGGGTCAACCGCCACATCGAGAACTGCCCGACGTGCGCCGAGCGGAAGAAGCGTGAGCTGACTCCGGCCCTGCTGGCCGGCCTGGCCCCGCTGGCCGCACTGTCCACCGGCGGCGTGCCGCCCGGGCTGCGGGAGCACGTGCTCAGGCTGGCCAGCAGCGACACCCCCGACGCGGCCGCTCACCGGGCCAGCGTGGCGCAGCGCACCGAGCCGTTCGGGCACCACGGGTTCCCCAAGCCGCTGGACCCGCCCAAATCGCCGTGGCTGCGGACCCGGTCCGGGCAAGCTGCCGCCGCGGTCGCCGCGGCGGCTGTCGTGGCGGCCCTCACGCTGCTCGCCGTGGCGCTGGCCGCTTCGGGCCCGGGCCACCGCGGCGGCGGCTCGGCCGCGCTCGGCCTGGTCTCAGGTTCGGGAACGAGCATCGCGGCGGGGCTGCCTTCGGGTGGATCGTCACGTAGCGGAGGGTCCAGCAGCGGGCCGCAGCCCACGGTGTCCGCGAACGGCGCCCCGCAGGTGTCTCCCACCCGGGCCGCGGGCGGTGCGCCGTCGTCCCCCGGAGGCGGCACGCCGCCGGCCGGAGGGTCGTCCACGAGCCCTGGCTCGCCGGGCAGCAGCGGGTCCTCGGCCTCCGCCCCGCCGTCCAGCGCGAGCGCGCGGCCGAGCTCGCCTGCTCCGTCGACTCCCGCCGCGTCCAGTTCGGGGACCCTGCACGTGTCGCCCACCACCATTGTGGTCGGACTGAACGGAAGCACGCTGACCCTGACCGCCTCGTCCGGATCCGTCACCTGGTCCATCGCCGAGTCTGCTGGCCTGGTCGGCAAGGTAACCGTCTCGCCCACGTCAGGCACGCTGGCCTCTGGTCAGAGCGCGACGGTCACGGTCCGGGCCAGTAACCTGACGGGCGGCCTGCGGGCGGCCGCCCTCACGGGCGGCGGTGGCGGCGGTGTGGGCGCGTGCGTAGCCTGCACGCTCACCGTGAACCCGGGTGACATCACGGTCACGGTCGTCCTCGACGTCAGCGCCATCACCTGCTCCTGCCGCCCGCCGTCCAGCCCGCCGCCGGACGAGGCGGCGACACGCCAGCTAAGGGACTGAGCCGGTGCGCTTGAGCGTCCGGATGATCGGCGCGGTCTGCACCGAGCGCACGCCGGGCAAGCCGGCCAGCGGACCGGTCAGGTACTCGTACAGGTGCTGGGTGTCGCGGAACAGGGCGCTGACGAACAGGTTGGTCGGGCCCGTGGTGGCGGCGGCGAACGGCACCTCCAGGTGCCCGGCCAGGGCGCGGCCGGCCTCGTCGAGCCGGCCCGGCTCGACGGAGAGCCAGAGAATGGCCTGGACGTGCATGCCGTAGGCGCCGCTGTCGATGTCGACCTCGAAATGCAGCAGGCCGGCCCGGCGGAGCTCGTCCATCCGGCGCCGCACGGTCGACTCATGCCAGTGGAGGGCGGCGGCCAGCGCAGCGTGGCTGGCCCGCCCGTCGCGGGCCAGCTCGGCCAGCAGCGGCTCGTCCGCTGCGGTCAAGCTGGCGGTTCCGGCCACGGCCAGCGGGCCCTCGGCCGCGGGACTGGCGTGATCGGCACGACTGGTCAGCTCGGCATGCCGCGCCACCTGGTCGGCAGACAGGGCGCGGCGGATGCCCAGCCACGCATGCGGGGTGAAGTTGTGCAGCATCGAGTGCGCGGAGATCTGCACCACCCGGCGGCTGCCGGGCAGGCCGCGCAGGAACAAGGCGTCCCGCTGTTCTGGAGTACGGGCCTCGACCACGCAGACGATCTCGGTGCCGCCCGAGGCGAGATTGACCCACCGGGTGTCCGGCCGCCGGGCCAGGGCCTCAGCGACCGAGTCCGCGCTGCCCGGCGTGATCTGCAGCCGCACGAACCAGTCGACCCAGCCCACCGTGGACCCGGCGGCCACGCCCAGCACCCGCAGGCCCGCCGATTCGCTCAGCCTGCGGTAGCGGCGGGCCGCGGTCTGGTCGGAGATCCCCGTCACCTCGGCCAGGGTGCGGAACGATGCCCTCGGCTCGATGGTGAGAAAATGGACAATCTGGCGGTCAACCTCATCCAGGGTGGTGGCTTCCACGCGGTTCAGCGTAGTCAATGTCGAGATCCAGCACAATCGAGCCTGATCATGGATAATCGGTATCGACGTGCGGCAGCATGAAGTCCGGCGTCCGGGGCAGGGCGCATGCTGACGGAGGGAAATGATGGATAAGAAGTGGTGGACCCTGCTGGCCGTGTGCACCGGGACGTTCATGCTGCTGCTGGACGTCACGATCGTCATCGTGGCCCAGCCCGCGATCCAGGTCGGGCTGCACGCGAGCTTCAGCGATGTGCAGTGGGTCCTTGACGCGTACGCGCTGACGCTGGCCTCGCTGCTGCTGACCTCGGGGGTGCTGGCCGACCGGTACGGGCGCAAGCGCCTGTTCGGCATCGGGCTGGTCATCTTCACGCTCGGGTCGCTGCTGTGCGGCGTGGCCCTGGACCCGCTGATGCTGATCGTGTCGCGCAGCGCCCAGGGCGTCGGCGGCGCGATCATGTTCGCCACCTCGCTCGCCCTGCTCGGGAACAGCTTCCGCGGCCGGGACCGCGGCGTGGCGTTCGGCATCTGGGGGGCGATCACCGGCGTGTCCACCGCGCTCGGCCCGGTGCTCGGCGGCGTGATCGTCACCAACTGGAGCTGGCGCGGGATCTTCCTGGTCAACGTGCCGGTCGGCATCCTGGCCGTGGCGCTGACGATCTGGCGGGTCGAGGAGTCCAAGTCGCCTCATCCCACCCCCCCGGACTGGGCCGGGTTCGCGCTGCTCACGACCGGCCTGGTGACCCTGGTCTACGGGCTGATCCGGGCGGGCGAGAACAGCTGGTCGGACACCGGGGTGATCATCTTCCTGGCGGCGGGCGCCGCCGCGCTGGCCGGGTTCATCGTGGCCGAAAGGCGCGTCGCGCATCCGATGTTCGACCTGTCCCTGCTGCGCACGCCGACCTTCGCCGGCGCCTCCATCGCCGCGTTCGCCATGAACGGCTCGCTGTACGCCGTACTGCTCTGGCTGGTCCTGTACCTGCAGGACATCCTGGGTTACTCGGCCCAGGACGCGGGGCTGCGGCTGGCCATCATCAGCGGCGCCCAGTTCGTCACCGCGACGATCGCCGGGCGGTTCAGCGAGCGCGTGCCGGCCCGCTGGCTCATCGGCCCGGGGCTGGTGCTGGTCGGCGTGGGCCTGATCGTCATGGGCGGCCTGACCGGCGGCAGCAACTGGACCGCCCTGGTCCCCGGGTTCATCGTGTCCGGCCTGGGCGGCGGCCTGGTCAACCCGCCGCTGGCCTCCACCGCGATCGGGGTGGTTCCGCCGCAGAAGGCCGGGATGGCCTCGGGCGTCAACGCCACGTTCCGCCAGATCGGCATCGCGGCGGGCATCGCAGGCCTCGGCTCGATCTTCAGCGCCGCGCTGCAGCACAACCTGACCAGCAACCCGGCGGTGGCGTCGTCGGCCCCGCGCGTCGTGACCATGGTCCGGCAGGGCCAGGTCGGCCAGCTGCTGGCCAGCCTCCCGGCGGCCCGCCGGGGCGAGGTGGCGGCCGCGATCAAGGCCGCGTTCGCGGCCGGACTGAACGACCTGCTCTACGTGACCGCCGGCATCGCGCTGGTCGGCGCGGTCTGCGCGCTGCTGCTCATCCGCAGCAAGGACTTCGTGAGCCGCGCCGAGCCGCCGGCCGCGCCGGCCGCGGCTGCGCCGGCTGGTCCGGACAGCATCAGCGAGGTTCGTTCGGCCTGAAAATAAGGACCTCAGCCGGAGCGGCCGTGAGCGGCCCAGGCGGCATGAGCGGTGGCCCGCTCGGCCTGGGCCCGCAGGGCCTGCACGGTGCGGGCGGGGTCGTCGGAGTCGTAGACGGCCGAGCCGGCCACGAACACGTCCGCGCCGGCCTCCGCGCACCGCTCGATGGTCTCGGAGTGAACCCCGCCGTCAACCTGGAGCCAGATCTCGGCACCGCGCCTGGCGACCAGGGCGCGGGCCCGGCGCAGCTTCGGCAGCACCATGTCCAGGAAGTGCTGGCCGCCGAAGCCGGGCTCGACCGTCATCAGCAGCAGCATGTCGATCTCGGACAGCAGGTCCTCGTACGGCTCCACCGCGGTGCCCGGGTTAACCGCCAGGCCGGCGCTGGCGCCGGCGGCCCTGATGGCGCTCAGCGTGCGGACCGGGGCGTGGGTCGCCTCGGCGTGGATGGTCACGTTGCCCGCGCCCGCCTCGGCGTACTCCGGCGCCCACCGGTCCGGATCCTCGATCATCAGGTGACAGTCGATCGGCAGCGTGGCGTGTTTGAGCAGTGACTTCACCACGGGCAGGCCCAGCGTGAGATTGGGCACGAAGTGGTTGTCCATAACATCCACGTGCAGCCAGTCGGCGACGCCGGCCACCGCGGCGGCCTCGTCGGCGAGCCGGGCAAAGTCCGCGGACAGGATGCTCGGCGAGATCTGAACGCCCACAGCCCGAGTGTAGGCAGCGCCTCCGCGGGCCCGACAGGCAGGACCGGCTTTCGCCCCCGGCGGCCAGTCGGTGCAGGTAAGGTCGGCTCCGGGCGGGCAGACCGGGGAAGCCGCCATCGAAGGGCACATACATTCCAGGAATGTCGTACCCCCTAGATATGGTTCGACACTAGGTTCGACATAGACTGACCCTGGAGGTTGAACATGGCGTCAGAACCGCCGAGCGCGCTGCTGGACCGGGTGCGCAAGCTCCTGGCCAAGGCCGAGGCCGAGGGGGTCACCCCGCCGGAGGCTGAGGCGCTTACCGCCAAGGCCGCCGAGCTGATGGCGCGCTACGGCATCGACCGGGCCCGGCTGGCCGCGTCGCGCCCGGATACCGACCGGCCGGACAGCCGCGTCATCGACATCGACAACCCGTGGGCGCAGGTCCGGGCGCACCTGCTGGCCGGGCTGGCCGGGGCCATGCGGTGCCAGTGCGTCCTGCTGCACACCAGCGGTCCCGGCGCTCGCATCCATGTGTTCGGCTACGCCTCGGACCTGGAACGGGCGGACATCCTGTACACCTCGCTGCTGCTCCAGATGGCCCACGGCCTGACCGCGGCGGCCGTCCCCGCCGGGGTCCGCAGCCCGCGGGCCTGGCGGCGCAGCTGGCTGCTCGGTTTCGTCACCGCCGTCATCGCGCGGGTCAGGACGGCCGAAGATCGCGCCGCCGCGACGGCCGAGGACGAGCCGGGTTCCGGACCGAGCACCGCGCTGGTGCTGGCCGACCGGGCCCTGGTCGTCCGCCGCCAGCTGGAACAGGCCTACCCGGTGACCAGGAAGACCCGCGTCACCTACAGCGGGCAGGGCTACAGCGCGGGTTACGCCGAAGGGCAGCAGGCCGACATCGGCAACGCGCGGCTGGGCCGGAGAAGGGCGCTCAATCGCGCCTGAGATCGGCAGGGGCCGCTATGTGTGTACACAATTTTGGGTACACTGAGCTCGTAACGCGCGGTACGCCAGCTGCGCGCCATCTCCCAGGCGACGGCGCTGACCATCTTGCGGGACCTCACGCCCCTCGGTGAGGATCCCCGCCGGCCGGACGCCGATATCAAGAAACTGGCCGGCTACTCCGACCGGTACCGGCTACGCGCCGGCGACTACCGGATCATCTACGAGATCGCCGACGAGCAGCTCATCATCCTGGTGGTCGGCGTCGGCCATCGCCGTGAGGCCTACCGCGCCTTGTCCTGAAGGACCCAGGAAAAAGGATTCACTCGCGCCTGAGCAGGGCGAGGAAGATGGCGTCGGTGCCGTGGCGGTGCGGCCAGAACTGGGCGAACCTGGGGTCGGGGCTGTTCAGGCCGGGGACCTCGGCGAGCACGGCCGGGGCGTGGAGAACCGTGACGTCACCACGGCGGGCGGCGACGTCGGAGACTACGTCGCTGGTCTCGGCCAGGTGCGGGGAACAGGTGACATAGGCCACCACGCCGCCGGGCCGGACCGACTCGATCGCCGCGTCGAGGAGGCCGCGCTGCACGCTGGCTAGTTCCTGCACGCCGGCCGGGGTCTTGCGCCAGCGGGCTTCGGGGCGGCGGCGCAGCGATCCGAGATTCGAGCACGGGACGTCGGCCAGGACCCGGTCGAAGGTGCCGGGCCGCCACGGCACCCGCAGCCCGTCCGCCGCGACGACGGCCGGGGCGGGCCGCGCGCGCCGCAGCGCGGACCTGACCCGGCCGGCGCGCTGGGGACGGACGTCGGAGGCGACCAGGCGGGCACCCCGCCGGGCGGCGAGCGCGGCCAGCAGCCTGGCCTTGCCGCCCGGGCCCGCGCACATGTCCAGCCACAGCCCGTCCCGCGGCGCGGACCCGGCGGCGGATGCGAGGTCAACGCGGGTGAGGGCCAGGGCGGCCAGCTGGCTGGCCTCGTCCTGGACGGCGGCCTGCCCGCCGGCGACCAGCGGCGCCGGGTCACCGCCGGCCAGCCGCAGGCCGTAGGGCGACCAGCGGGTCCGTTCGGCGTCCGGCGGCGCCGGCCAGGTCGCCTCCGCCTCGTCCTCCTGGCCGAGCTTCTGCAGGTCTTGCGGGTCTTGCGGGTCTTGCAGGTCGGTCGGCGGCGTGACGGCGAGGACGACCCCGGGCCGCAGGTTGCCGGCGGCGAGGGCATCCTCGATCTCGGCCGGGGCGGCGTCGCCGAGCGCGTCCCGGTAGGCGTTGATGATCCAGGCCGGGTAGCTGTGGCGGACGGCCAGGTGCCCGGCCAGGTCCAGGTCCCGGCGGGGGGCGACGATCTCGAGCCATGCGTCCAGGTCGCGGGTGGCGACCCGGCGCAGCACGGCGTTGACGAAGCCGGAGGGGCGGGGACCGATCGCGTCCTTGGTCAGGTCCACCGAGGTGGCCACGGCGGCGTGGCTGCCGACCCTGGTGGCCAGGAGCTGGTGGGCACCGAGCCGCAGGACGTCGCGCACCGGCGGGTCCAGCTGATCCCGGTCGCTGCAGGCGGCCAGGATCGCGTCGTAGGTGCCGCGTCCGCGGAGCGTGCCGTAGGTCAGTTCGGTGGCGAAGGCGGCGTCGCGGCCGGCCAGGCCTCGCTCGGCCAGCAGCGCAGGCAGCAGCAGGTTGGCGTAGGCGTCCCGGTCGGCCACGGCCCGCAGCACGTCGTAAGCTGCGCGGCGGGCTGGGTCCACGCGGGCCGGGCGACGCCGCGCCGGGCCGCCGCTGCCCTGATCGTCGCGGGCCTGGGGGTTGCGGGCCTGGGGGTTGCGCGCGTCGGGCTGGCCTTGGCCGCTGCGAGGCTGGCGGCGGGATCCGGTCTGCCGGCGGGTGCGGGCGGGGCCGGCCATCTCAGCCGAACCGCACGGGGCCGCCGGAGCGCAGGCCGCGGGCCCAGTCCGAGCCGGGCATGCGGCGCTTGCCCTCGGCCTGGACCTCACCCAGGCGCACCGGGCGCGAGCCGGTGCCGACAAGCACGGCCCGGCGGGCGGCCAGGACCTCGCCCGGCGCCAGGTCCTCGGGCTCGGCCGGGTCGGTCAGGGTCACGGGCCCGAGCTTGAGCCGGGCGCCGTCGTGTTCGGTCCAGGCTCCCGGGTCGGGCGTGCAGGCCCGGATCTGGCGGTCAACGACGTGCGCGGGCAGTTTCCAGTTCACCCGCGCGTCGGCCGGGGTGATCTTCGGGGCGAAGCTCACGCCCTCGGCCGGCTGCGGAACCGCCTCGACCGTCCCGGCCTCGATCCCGTCCAGCGTCGCGACCAGCAGCTCGGCTCCCGAACGAGCCAGCCGGCCGAGCAGGTCACCGGTCGTGTCAGCCGGCCGGACCGGCTCGGTCAGCACGCCGTACACGGGCCCCGCGTCCAGCTCGGCGACGACGCGGAACGTGCTGGCCCCGGTCACGTCGTCGCCGTGCAGGATGGCGTGCTGCACGGGGGCGGCGCCGCGCCAGGCGGGCAGCACCGAGAAGTGCAGGTTGACCCAGCCGTGCGCGGGCACGTCCAGCACGGCCTGCGGGATCAGCGCGCCGTAGGCGACCATCGGGCAGCAGTCCGGCGCGATCTGGTGCAGCCGGTCCAGGAACAGCGGATCCCGGGCCCGGGCCGGGGTGAGCACCTCCAGGCCCGCGGACGCGGCCCGCCGGGCCACCGGGCTCGTCTCGACCTTGCGGCCGCGGCCGGCCGGCGCGCCGGGCCGGGTCAGCACCGCGACCACGTCGTGCCGCGAGGCCAGCAGCGCCTCAAGCGACGGGACCGCGGTCTGCGGCGTCCCCGCGAACACCAGGCGCATCAGCTGTCACAGCGCCTGGACGGGTGGCGGGCGCGGGAGAGCGCGGGCATGTCAGAAGGCCCGGCCCATCGTGTCATGCGGCGACACCTTGACCTGCGGGATGGGATCGCCCCACCACTCGGCCTCGCGAATCGCCTTCATGGCCAGCTTGCGCTGGGCCGGGTCCATCCGGTCGATGAACAGGATGCCGTCGAGGTGGTCGGTCTCATGCTGGATGCAGCGGGCCAGGAGTTCGGTGCCCTCGATGGTGACCGGCTCGCCGTACATGCTGAAGCCCTTGGCCACGACCCCGTAGGCGCGCTTGACCGGGTAGACCAGGCCGGGAAACGACAGGCAGCCCTCGTCGTCCTCGTCCTGCTCCTGCCCCAGGTCGAGCGAGGGGTTGATCAGGTGGCCCGGCTCGTTGTCGTCGACATGGTAGGTGAAGACGCGCAGTCCGACCCCGATCTGCGGCGCGGCCAGGCCCACGCCCGGCGCGTCCAGCATGGTTTCGGTGAGGTCCTTGACCAGCCTGCGCAGCTCGGCGTCGAAGTCGCGCACCGGCTCGGCCGGTGTGCGCAGCACCGGGTCACCGAAAAGACGTATCGGCTTGACGCTCACGGAACCTCCTGGACGCATGACGGCGACTCGTCGTCGGTTCCAGTTTATCCGTCAGGCAACCTCGGCCGGGTCGAGCTGGACGCGCAGGGCGACACCTTCCTTGCGGGCGCTCCTGGTGGCCTGCGCCGCATGCAACGCGCGGGCCAGCGCTATCCCGTCCGGCCGCGGCGTCCTGATCAGGGCCCGCTGCTGCGGCTCGGCTGCTGGGTCGGTGTCGGCGCCGCGCCCGGGTGCCGGCTCGGCGGGCACCGGCCCGAGCACCTCGGCCCGGTCCGGCAGCCCGGCCGAGCCGACGAAATCGGCCACGGCCGCGGACGGGCCGGTCACCGCGGCCATCCGCACGGCGGGCGGGAAGCCGAGCTCGGCGCGTTCGGCCAGTTCCCGCTCGGCGAAACCGGCCGGATCCCAGCGGATCAGCGCCTGCACGGCGGGCACGGCGGCTTCGGCCAGCACCACCACCGGCCCGGCCGCCCTGACCAGGGCGGCGGCGTTCAGCCACCGGCGCAGCGTCTCCTCGGCGGCGCGCAGGCTCGGCCGGCCCAGCAGCGCCCAGCCGTCGAGGAACAGCGCGGCGGCGTAGCCTCCCTCGGCCACGGGCTCGGCGCCGGGAGTCGCGATGACCAGCGCCGCCTCGGCGGGGACAGTGGCGAGCACGTGCGGTCCGCCCGAGGTCCGCACCGGTACCCCGGGGAAGGCACGGCCCAGCTCTTCGGCGGTGCGGGCCGCGCCGGTGACGACCGCACGCAGGTGGGCCGAGCCGCAATGCGGGCAGGTCCAGTCGGCGGCCAGGGCGCCGCACCACCGGCAGCCGGGCACCTCACCGGACCCGCCGACCTGCAGCGGACCGCCGCAGGTGGTGCAGCGGGCGGGCGTCCGGCACCGGGCACAGGCGATCGCGGCCAGGTAGCCGCGCCGGGGCACCTGGACCAGGACCGGGCCGCCGGCCAGCGCCTGGCGCGCCGTCCGCAGCGCGAGGCTGGGCAGCCGGGCGGTCAGCGCTGCGGCGTCCCGGGCCAGTTCGGCCTCGTCGGGGGCGGCCCTGACCCGCGGCGCGATCTGGCGCAGGACTTCCGGGCGGCCAGCCAGCGGCTTGGCCCAGCCGGCCGCGACCAGCTGCGTCAGCTCGGTGGTCTGGGCGAACCCGCCGATCAGGGCGGCCGCGCCGGACCGGTGGGCGCGCAGGGCGAGCACCTCGCGAGCGTTCGGGTACGGCGCCCGGGGTTCGGCGTGCAGGTCGTCGCCGTCGTCCCACAGGACCACCAGGCCCAGGTCGCAGACCGGGGCGAACATGGCCGCCCGGGTGCCGGCCACCACCCGGACCGTCCCGCGTAGCACGGCCAGCCAGCGGCGGTAGCGTTCGGCCGGGCCGAGATCGGCGGTCAGGCAGACATGGCCTGGCTGGGCTTCCGGGCCTGGCTGGGCTTCCGGGCCTGGCTGGGCCTCCGGGCCTGGCTGGGCCACGGCGGTCAGGGCCGCGTCAATCCGGGCCAGGTCACGAGTGTCAGGCACGACGATCACCACGCCCCGGCCGGCGGCGGCCGTGGTGGCGGCGGCGACGGCGATCTCGGCGGGCCAGTCCGGACCGGGCAGCGCCGACCAGGCGGCCCGTACCGGACGGCCCTCGGCCAGCGCGGTCAGGAACGCCTGGCCGGCCGGGTACCTGGCCCACGTGCCCGCCGCTGGCACCTGGTACTTCGCGGTCACCTCTCCGGGCTGCGCCGCGGCCCGCTCGGCGGTGGCATGGCGGGGCGGGATGGCCAGCCTGAGCACGTCGGCCAGCGTTCCCGCGTACCGGTCCGCGACCGCCCGGGCCAGGCCGAAGATCTCCGGCGTGAGCACGGGTTCCGGCGAGGTCACCCGCTCCAGGCGGGCCAGCCGGCCCTGATGCTCGCTGGTCTGGATCCGGTCCAGCAGGTAGCCGTCGACCAGCTGGCCGGCGAACCTGACCCGGACCCGGCAGCCGGGCACGGCCGCCTCGTCCAGGCTGGCCGGTACCAGGTAGTCGAAGGGCCGGTCGAGGTGGGCGAGCGAGATGTCGACCGCCACCCGGGCGACAGGCAGCCGCTCGCTGACCGCCTGATCCTTAGGCCCCTTAGCCACGGTTCCGTCCTACCAGAAGGACGGTGATGCTTGCGCTCGGGCAGTAGCGAGGGGAGCTGAGGGTACCTGCGTTCGAGGTGGGCGGGGAGGCGGGGGCGGGGGTTGCAGCTCAGGAGCCGGGCAGGGTGGAACCAGGCTCCGTTCGGGAAAAATCGCTGGAACCGCGAGGGCGGCGCGTCCTTAGGCGCCGACGGCAGCGCGGAGCTGGTCGGCGCGGTCGACCCGCTCCCAGGTGAAGTCGGGCTCGGTACGGCCGAAGTGCCCGTATGCGGCGGTCTGCGAGTAGATGGGCCGCAGCAGGTCAAGCGCGTAGATGATGGCCCGCGGCCGCAGGTCGAAGACCTTCAGCACGGCGTCCTGGATCCGCTCGACCGGCACCTTCTCGGTGCCGAAGCACTCGACGAACAAGCCGACCGGCATGGCCTTGCCGATCGCGTAGGCCACCTGCGCCTCGCACCGGTCGGCCAGGCCGGCCGCCACCACGTTCTTGGCCACCCACCGCATCGCGTACGCCGCGCTGCGGTCGACCTTGGACGGGTCCTTGCCCGAGAACGCTCCTCCCCCGTGCCTGGCCATGCCGCCGTAGGTGTCGATGATGATCTTCCGCCCGGTCAGCCCGGCGTCGCCCATGGGACCGCCGACCTCGAACCGGCCGGTCGGGTTGACCAGCAGCCGGAACCCGTCGGTTTCGATCTGCGCGTCGGCCAGGACCGGCTCGACCACGTAGTCCCTGATGTCGGGGCTGAGCAGCTCCTTGAGGTTGATGTCAGGCGCGTGCTGCGTCGAGACCACCACGGTGTCCAGCCGGACCGGCTTGTCGCCCACGTACTCGATGGTGACCTGGGTCTTGCCGTCCGGGCGCAGGTAGGGCACGGTGCCCGCGCGGCGGACCTCGGACAGCTGGCGGGCCAGCTTGTGCGCCAGCATGATCGGCAGCGGCATCAGCTCGGGTGTGTCGCGGCAGGCATAGCCGAACATGAGGCCCTGGTCGCCCGCGCCCTGCCGGTCGAACTCGTCGGTACCCTCGCCCTCGCGGTACTCGAACGCGTCGTTGACGCCCTGGGCGATGTCCGGCGACTGGGAACCGATGGACACCGACACGCCACAGGACGCGCCGTCGTATCCCTTGGCCGAGGAGTCGTAGCCGATCTCCAGGATCTTCTCCCTGATGATGCCAGGAATGTCGACATAGGTCTGGGTGGTGACCTCGCCGGCCACGTGCACCTGGCCGGTCGTGATCATGGTTTCCACCGCGACCCGGCTGCCCGGATCGTCCTTGATCATGGCGTCCAGGATGACGTCGCTGATCTGGTCGGCCATCTTGTCAGGATGACCCTCGGTCACCGACTCGGAAGTAAATAGGCGGCGTGCCACGTCGTTTTTCCCTCCTTGGACCCGGGCAACTGCGGTGATTCTATCCGGAGCCCCAGGGCGGACAGCTTTGCCTACAGATGAACCACGTGCGCGGGATTTGATACATCGGGCCTACTTCAGCCTGGCGGCCACCAGGTCCCATACCACATCAGCGAGCGCTTCCTTGGAGCCGCGCGGTATGCGGGTCGCCGTGCCGTCGGCCCCGAAGACTACCGCCTCGTTGTCCGGCGTGCCGAAGCCGCGCCCGTTTCCCACCGGGTTGACGACCAGCAGGTCGCACCCCTTGCGGGCCAGCTTGGCCCGGGCGCTGGTCTCCGAGGTATCCGTCTCGGCCGCGAACCCGACCAGGACCTGGTGCCTCGGGCCGGTCCCGGGTGACGCGCCGCCGCCTTCCTGGCGGCCTGCGGCCTGCTCGGCGCGGCGCGCCGCCAGCCCGGCCAGGATGTCCGGGTTCTCGGTCAGCCGCAGCGGCTCGGGCGGCTGCCCGTCCTTCTTGATCTTGGCCGTGCTACGGGCCTCCGGGCGGTAGTCGGCCACGGCCGCGGCCATCACTACCGCGTCCGCCTCGGCCGCGGCGGCCAGGACCGCGTCCCGCATCTGGCGGGCGGACACGACCCGGACCACCGTGGCTCCAGCCGGGTCGGGCAGCGCGACGTTGGCCGCGACTACGGTCACCGCGGCGCCGCGCGCGACGGCGGTGCGAGCCAGCGCGTAACCCTGGGTGCCGGTGGACCAGTTGCCGAGGAACCGCACCGGGTCCAGTTCCTCGCGGGTGCCGCCCGCGGACACCACGACCCGGCGTCCGGCCAGGTCCTGGCCAAGCTGGCCCCGGGCCAGCAGGCGCATGGCGATCGCGAAGATCTCCTCGGGGTCCGGCAGCCGGCCACGCCCGCTATCGGCACCGGTCAGGCGGCCCACTGCGGGATCGAGTACCACCGCCCCGCGGCTGCGCAGCAGCGACACGTTCGCCGCAGTGGCGGGATGCTCCCACATCTCGGTGTGCATGGCCGGCGCGTACAGCACCGGGCACCGGGCGGTGAGCAGCGTGGCGGTCAGCAGGTCCCCCGCCAGGCCGGCCGCGGCGCGCGCCATCAGGTCGGCGGTCGCGGGGGCGACGAGGACCAGATCGGCTGACTGGCCGAGCCGCACGTGCGGGACCTCGGAGACACCAGTCCACGCGTCGGTGGTGACCGGCTCGCCCGACAGGGCCGCCCAGGTGGCCTCGCCGACGAACCGCAGCGCATCGGGCGTGGGCACGACCCGGACCCGGTGACCGGACTCGGTCAGCA
Source organism: uncultured Actinomycetes bacterium (assembly GCA_963767565.1). Taxonomy (GTDB): domain Bacteria; phylum Actinomycetota; class Actinomycetes; order Streptosporangiales; family Streptosporangiaceae; genus Palsa-504. Next base: position 1,652,978 of record CAVYEG010000006.1, read on the forward strand.
GCCTGAGCAGCTCACACGACTTGTAGGCGGCAATGCCAGCACCGACCCCGAGGATGACACGGGGCGGCATGTCTTTGATCCAGCTTTCGGTTTCCCGGGTCAGCCTTCGGTGGCCTCGACGTTGAGCAGCCGCTCCTTGATCTCCCGCAGCGAGATCGACAGCGGCTTCTCCTGGCTGCGCGTCTCCACCAGCGGGCCGACGTACTCGAGCAGGCCCTCACCGAGCTGCGAGTAATAGGCGTTGATCTGCCGTGCGCGCTTCGCGGCCATGATCACGAGCCGGTACTTGCTGTCCACGACATCCAGAAGCTCGTCGATCGGCGGGTTGATGATGCCGTCGGCAACCCCGAGGGGCTGAGTCCCTGCCACGTTCTGCCTTCCGCGCTGAGCGTTGCTCAGGCCTGTGTGAGTACGGGCCTTCGGGCCCGTGCGAGCGGCCGGTGCCCGGCTTCGGCGAGAAGCACAGCCGGGATCTGGGCAACGCGAAATTTAAAGAGAAAACCTTACTGCTCCATCAAGGCTATCAGCTCGCGGCACACGTCCTGGACGGATGTATTCACCAGCGTGATCTCGAACTCATCGGCCGCCGCGAGCTCCTCCCGGGCCGCGGCGAGCCTGCGCTCCCGGACCTCGGGCGCCTCGGTACCGCGGCCGGTGAGCCTGCGGACCAGCTCGTCCCAGGACGGCGGGGCCAGGAACACCAGGCGGGCATCGGGCTCGGCCCGCCTGACCTGCCGTGCGCCGGCCAGGTCGATCTCGAGCAGGCAGGCCACGCCGGCATCGAGCTTCTCCTTCAGCGGCTCGCGGGGCGTGCCGTAGCGGTGGCCGGCGAACCGAGCCCACTCCAGCAGCGCTCCGCTGGCCACCAGCCGGTCAAACTCGTTGTCGTCAATGAAGTGATACTCGCGCCCCTCCACTTCCCCCGGGCGCGGCTGACGTGTCGTGACCGACACGGAAACCCAGATCTGGGGACAAGTCCTGCGGAGTTCGGCGACGACCGTGCTCTTCCCGACCCCTGAGGGCCCGGAGAGCACGGTCAGTCGCGAATGCACCGGGGTTGCGACCGCGGCACCACCGGGGCTTGCCTCTCGCCTGCCGCGCGGATCAGATATCGGCACCGAACTCTTGCTCAAGCGCGGACCGCTGGTTGGTGCCCAGCCCGCGTACGCGACGCGATTCGGCTATGCCGAGCCTTTCCATGATCTGCTTTGCCCGGACCTTACCTACCCCAGGCAAGGACTCAAGCAGAGCCGAGACCTTCATCTTGCCAATCACGTCATCGGTGGTGCCTTCCTTGATGACATCCGACAAGGTCGTGGCCCCGCGCTTGAGGCGGTTCTTCACCTCGGCGCGTTCTTTGCGTGCGCGGGCTGCCTTCTCCAGTGCTGCCGCGCGTTCTTCAGGAGTGAGGGGAGGAAGAGCCACTCGGGGTCACCTCGGGTTTCGTTGGAAAAAGGATTGTCGGGAGGGGAAACTAGCCAATCACGTACCCTTTCGGCAACGCAAACCTCGGTTTACGTCATCACAAATTGAAATATATTACCGATGGTAAGCGTCCCATTACCCAGAGCTACCAAGCCGCCGCCCATACCGTCGGCTAGCGGTCTCACCGGGCGATATTCGGTCGTCAAGGTGCAAGACACCAGCGTATGCCATCTCGGTCCGATGAGTTGGCCCCCGGCCCGGCGCGTCGTGGATTCGGCCGACATCTCCGCACTCATCCCGTCATCACGCCCGGGCATCTCGCCAAATTTCGGGCAACTCATGCTCCGCCCGCCCGCACGTTATTCCCGGCGCGACACGACTTCCGCCCGCTCCTGGCCGGAACTTCGGGCTGCGCTGTAACTAGTGACATTTGAGATGCTCTGAGGTTTTTTGATCGTTTTGAGCGATTTATGCCGTTTGGGTGATCTAGGTGTTTTGGGCAGACTTGGGGCTTGTGGAGCTTCCTGACATCTTACTCGCTGCGTAAGCTGAGAGTCACCCCTGGTCACATACCCGATGCCACCAGTTTCTGCAGCTCCGCGTGGGTCGAACGGGCCGCGTCGCGGCCCGTTGACCCACGCGGGTGCGGGCGGGGTCAGACAGGGTTCCGGGTGGCGCTGAGGCGGCGCAGGGAGCCCGCGATGGCCGCCGCAGCGGCGCCAGGGTCCGGAGCGCTGGTGATCGGCCTGCCGATCACCAGCAGGTCTGCGCCCGCCAGCAGGGCCTCTTCGGGCGTGGCCACCCGGGCCTGGTCGTTGGCCGCGCTGCCGGCTGGCCGCACGCCGGGCGTGATGAGCGTGACATCAGGCCCGACTTCCGCCCGGACGGCGGCGACCTCACGCGGCGAGCAGACCAGGCCCTGCGCGCCGGCCGCCACCGACAAGGTGGCCAGCCGGAGCACCGCGTCAGGCACCGGGCCGGTCATCCCGATCCGGTCCAGGTCATCGTCACCCAGGGAGGTCAGCACGGTGACCGCCGCGACCATCGTCCCCGGGGCGGCCGCCACGGCGGCCCGGATGACATCGGCGCCCCCGGCCGCGTGCACGGTGAGCACATCGGGCCGCAGCCGGGCGACAGCCCGCGCGGCTCCGGCCACCGTGGCCGGGATGTCATGCAGCTTCAGGTCGAGGAACACCGCGACGCGGTTGGCGCCCCGCACCGTGGCCACCACCTGTGGCCCGTACCGCAGGTACAGCTCAAGCCCGACCTTGACCGTGCTCACGTGCGGCGTGACCAGCGCTGCCCACCTGGCCGCCGTCTCCAGGTCGGGCGCATCCAGCGCGACAGCCACCGGTGCCGGCTCGCTCACGGCCGCTCCTTCCTCTCGCTCATCAAGATGGATCGTTCAATCCGTAACATTACGTCATTGAGTGCTCGCAGCGTGCCAGCTAGATCCGCCGAGCGAGGCCACGGGAGACCCGGCCATGGGCTTGGCTGACGACATCGGCGACGCGGTCGACGCCGATGGCCGCTAGCTCTTCTTCAAGTTCCCGCAGCACACGCGAGCATGCCGAAGCATCGTGGATGATCGCGGTGCCCACCCCGACCATGGAGGCGCCGGCCAGGAGCAGTTCCAGCGCGTCCCGGCCGGTGCGGACGCCGCCGGTCCCGATGATCGGCAGATCGGGGAACGCCTCCCTCACCTGCCACACGCACCGCACGGCGACGGGCCGGATGGCGGGACCGGACAGCCCGCCGTAGGCCCCGGCCAGCGCGGGACGGAGGGTGCCGGGGTCGATGGCCATGCCGAGCATGACGTTGACCAGCGACAGCCCGTCGGCGCCGGCCGCGACGCAGGCGCCGGCTACGGCCGCGATGTCCGTCACATCCGGCGACAGCTTGGCGAACACCGGTATGTCGTACCGGAGGCTGCCGCGCACCCTGGCGACCACGGTCCCGGCGGTCTGCGGGTCGAGAGCGAACAGGCGCCCGGCGTCTTCGGCGTTGGGGCACGACAGGTTGATCTCCACGGCCGACACGCCCGCCGCGTCGGACAGCCGGGCGGCCAGCGTGCCGTACTCGCGGAAGGTCTGGCCGGCGATCGAGACCACCACCCGCGCCCCGCGCGACAGCAGCCACGGCAGGTCACGCTGCAGGTACGCGTCGATGCCCGGGCCTTGCAGGCCGACCGAGTTCAGCAGCCCGCTCGGGGTCTCGGCCAGCCGCGGCGAGGGATTGCCGGCCCGCGGCTCGGTCATGATCGATTTGCTGATGATCGCGCCGATCCGGTTGACGTCGATGAACTGCGCCAGCTCGCGTCCCGCGCCCGCGCAGCCCGCGGCGGCGAGCACCGGGTTGGGCAGCTCCGCGGCGCCGAGCCTGGCGCGCATGTCAGCCGGCATGGCTGTGCTGTCCCGTCGGGGCTGGGGGATCCGCACGCAGGCCGCCGGACGCGCCGGGCCAGCCGGGGGCGCCGAGGGCATCGAACGGGATGGTGCCGACGTCGTCCCAGCGGACCAGGTCGCCGCGGAACACGGGGCCATCCACGCACGAGCGCACGATGCGGGTGATCCCGTCGGTGCCGGTGACCGGCAGCACGCAGCCCATGCAGACCCCGATGCCGCAGGCCATGGCCACGTCCACCAGCGCCTGCACCGGGATCTGGTACCGGCTGGCCATGTCGGTGACCTCCTGCAGTACCGGTACCGGCGCGCAGGCGTAGATCACCTCGGTCCTGGTCTCGCGGATGAGATGCTCCAGCATGCCAGTGACCGGGCCGCGGGCGCCGAGCGAGCCGTCGGCGGTGGCCACGGTCGCGCTCCGGCCGGAACGCCGGGCGGTCAGCGCGCCGAAGACCCGGTCCACGCTCTGGCCGCCGAGCAGGAAATCCACGCTGCTGCCCCGCTCCCGCAGCCGCGTGGCCAGCGCGAACAGCGGCGCGCTGCCGTAGCCGACGCCGAGCAGCAGGCACCGGGACGAGTCCTTGGGTACCGGGAACGGGCGGCCGAGCGGCCCGGTGACGTCGAGGGCGTCCCTGGCCCGCAGCCCGGCCAGCCACCGGGTGCCCGGACCGCGCGCCTCGAACACGAACTCCACCGTGCCGCCGTGATCGGGGCGGACGTCGTGCACGGCGAACGCCCGCCGGCCGAGCATGGGGCTTTCGGGGCCGCCGACGGCGACCGTGATGAACTGGCCGGGCCTGAACTTGGCGGCGATGGCCGGGGCGACCAGGGTCAGCGCGTGATAGGCATCGACGCGCCGCACGGTCAGCACGGTGGCCCGGACCTGGACCGGTTGCGTTTCGGTAACTCCCGGGGGGCGACGGCTCTCTCCCGGGGGGACCCATCCCCCCGGACCCCCCTTGGGGATCCCCCCGCTCACGGGGGGGCTACCCGCCCCCCCGTATCCCCCCGGTCCTGGCCGTGGCGGCGCAGCAGGGCGGCGTGCTCCTGCAGCGACCTGACGCCCACCTCGTCGCGGATGATGGCCTCGATGCCCTGTACCGCGGCGGCGAGGCCGGCCGCCGTGGTGACGCACGGGATGCCGCGGCGGACCGCGGCGGTGCGGATCTCGTAGCCGTCGAGGCGCGGACCGGACTGCCCGGGGCTGCCGAACGGCGTGTTCACGATCAGGTCCACCTCGCCTGCGAGAATCCGCGTGACCACGGTCGGCTCGCCGTCAGGCCCCGAGCCGTCGCCGTGCTTTCGCACGATCCTGGCACGAACCCCGTTGCGGCGCAGCACCTCCGCCGTTCCCTCGGTGGCCCAGATCTCGAAGCCCAGGTCGGCGAGGCGCTTAACCGGGAATATCATCGACCGCTTGTCGCGGTTGGCCACCGACACGAACACCCGTCCCTTGACCGGCAGCGAGCCGTAGACCGCGGCCTGGGCCTTGGCGTAGGCGGTGCCGAACGCCGTGTCGATCCCCATCACCTCGCCGGTGGAACGCATTTCCGGGCCGAGCACGGTGTCCACGCCCTGGCCGGCCGGATCGCGGAACCGGCCGAACGGCAGCACCGCTTCCTTCACTGCCACCGGCGCGTCCAGCGGCAGAACGCCCCCGTCGCCCTCGGCGCTGAGCATCCCCTCGGCGCGCAGCTCGGCGACGGTGGCTCCGAGCATGATCCGCGCGGCCGCCTTGGCCAGCGGCACGGCCGTGGCCTTGGACACGAACGGTACCGTGCGGGAGGCCCGCGGGTTCGCCTCGAGCACGTACAGCACCCCGCTGGCCAGCGCGTACTGCACGTTCAGCAGCCCGCGCACGCCCACCCCGGCGGCGATCGCCGCGGTGGCCGCGCGGATCTGCGCGATGTCATCGCGGCCGAGAGTGATCGGCGGCAGCGCGCAGGCCGAGTCGCCGGAGTGGATGCCGGCCTCCTCGATGTGCTCCATGACGCCGCCGAGGTAGAGCTCGGACCCGTCATACAGGGCGTCGACGTCGACCTCGATCGCGTCGTCCAGGAACCTGTCGATGAGCACCGGGTGACCGGGACTGACGTCAGTGGCCCGCGACACGTAGGCGCGCAGCACCGCGTCGTCGTAGACGATCTCCATGCCCCGGCCGCCGAGCACGTAGGAGGGCCGGACCAGCACCGGGTAGCCGATCTGCTGGGCGATCAGCACCGCTTCGGAGGCCGAGGTGGCCATGCCGTGCCGCGGCGCGGCCAGGCCCGCCTGCTGGAGCACCCGGGCGAAGGCGCCGCGATCCTCGGCTAGGTGGATGGCCTCGGGCGAGGTACCCACCACCGGGACGCGGGCGGCCTGCAGCGCACGGGCCAGCCCGAGCGGCGTCTGCCCGCCGAGCTGCACGATCACCCCGGCTACCGGGCCGCTGGCCTGCTCAGCCCGGACTACCTCGAGCACGTCCTCGAGCGTGAGCGGCTCGAAGTACAGCCGGCCGGAGGTGTCGTAGTCGGTGGAGACCGTCTCCGGGTTGCAGTTGACCATCACGGTCTCGTAGCCTGCCGCGGCCAGCGCGAACGAGGCGTGCACGCAGGCGTAGTCGAACTCGATGCCCTGGCCGATGCGGTTCGGCCCGCTGCCGAGAATGATCACCTTGAGCGCGCTGCCCTCAGGCACCTCGGTCTGCTCGTCGTAGGTCGAGTACAGGTACGGGGTGCGCGCCGCGAACTCCGCCGCGCAGGTGTCCACCGCGTGATACACCGGCCGTACGCCCAGGCCCCAGCGGATCTCGCGGAGCACGGTCTCGGTGGTGCCGCGCAGGCCGGCGAGCTGCGTGTCGGAGAACCCGGACTCCTTGGCGGTCCGCAGCGTGGCCGCGTCGAGGGCGGGCGCGGCCGCCACCTGCTGCGCGACCTCCTCGATGTGCTGGATCTGCTCGATGAACCAGGGATCGATGCCGGTCACCCCGGCCAGGGCGGCCGGGCTGGCCCCGGCCCGCAGCGCCTGGTGCATGGTGGCGAGCCTGCCGTCATGCGGGGTCCCGCAGTCACGCAGCAGCGCCGCCGCGTCCCCGGGCGGGTTTTCCCAGCTGAACGACCCGTGGTTGCTCTCCAGCGAACGCTGCGCCTTCTGCAGGGCCTCGGCGAAGTTCCGGCCGATGGCCATGGCCTCGCCGACGCTCTTCATGTGGGTGGTGAGCGCGGGATCGGCGCCGGGGAACTTCTCGAACGCGAACCGCGGCACCTTGACCACCACGTAGTCCAGGGCAGGCTCGAAGCAGGCCGGGGTCTGACCGGTGATGTCATTGGGAATCTCATCGAGGGTGTAGCCGATGGCCAGCCGGGCGGCGATCTTGGCGATGGGGAACCCGGTGGCCTTGGAGGCCAGCGCGGACGAGCGCGACACCCGCGGGTTCATCTCGATCACGACCATCTGGCCGGTGCGCGGCTCGACCGCGAACTGGATGTTGCAGCCGCCGGTGTCCACGCCGACCGCGCGCATGATGGCGATGGCGGTGTCGCGCATCCGCTGGTACTCGCGGTCGGTGAGGGTCAGGGCCGGCGCGACCGTGACCGAGTCGCCGGTGTGCACGCCCATCGGGTCGATGTTCTCGATCGAGCAGACCACGACCACGTTGTCGCGGGTGTCCCGCATCAGCTCGAGCTCGAACTCTTTCCAGCCCAGGATGCTCTGCTCGAGCAGGACCTCGTGGGTGGGGCTGGCGTCCAGCCCGGTCCCGGCGATGCGCCGCAGGTCGGCTTCGTTGTGCGCGATGCCCGATCCCAGGCCGCCCAGGGTGAACGACGGCCGGACCACCGCGGGGTAGCCGAGATGCCTGGTGATCTCGATGCATTCGTCGAGGTCATGACCGATCTGGCTGACCGGGACCTGCGCGCCCAGGCCGGTGACGATCTCCTTGAACCGCTCGCGGTCCTCGCCGGCCCGGATCGCGTCGATGTTGGCGCCGATCAGCTCGACGTGGTACCGGCCCAGGATGCCGGAATCGTGCAGGGCCACGGCGGCGTTCAGCGCGGTCTGGCCGCCCAGCGTGGGCAGGACCGCGTCCGGCCGCTGGATGGCGATGACCTTTTCCAGCGTGTCGGTGGTGATCGGCTCCACGTAGGTGGCGTCGGCGAATTCGGGATCGGTCATGATCGTGGCGGGGTTGGAGTTGACCAGGCTGACCTTGATCCCCTCCTGCTTCAGCACCCGGCAGGCCTGGGTGCCCGAGTAGTCGAACTCGCAGCCCTGCCCGATGACGATCGGCCCCGACCCGATCACCAGGACCGACTTCAGGTCCTCACGTCGCGGCACGGCTCACCCCCTGGCCTTGTGGAGCAGGGCACAGAACTGGTCGAAGTGGTCGGCGGCGTCGTGCGGGCCAGGGGCAGCTTCGGGGTGGTACTGCACGCTGAACACCGGCCGCTGCTGCAGGCGCAGGCCCTCGACCACGCCGTCGTTGAGGTTGACGTGGCTGACCACGGCCGGCCCGTACGGGGTGTCGAAGGGCTCCAGTGACTCCGGAGGCACATGTGACCAGGTGGCTCCCGCGTCCGGGCCTGGCTCAACGACGTCTTGGTCACAACGACGCGCACCAGACGACGCGGTTGTCGCAACGACGTCGTGACCGCTCCCGGGGAGGGCGGCAGCGAAGCCGTGGTTGTGGCTGGTGATGTAGACCCGGCCGGTGGCCAGGTCCATGACCGGCTGGTTCACGCCGCGGTGGCCGTACCGCAGCTTGTAGGTGCGCAGGCCGAGGGCCAGGGCGAGGATCTGGCTGCCCAGGCAGATGCCGAAGGTAGGCAGCCCGGCGTCCAGGACACCGCGCATCGCGTCCACCGCGTACGTGGCCGCCGCCGGGTCCCCGGGGCCGTTGCTGAAGAACACCCCGTCGGGCGAGGCGGCCAGGATGCCGGCGGTGCTCGTGGTGGCGGGTACCACGAGCACCTCGCAGCCCCGGGCCGCCAGGTGGCGCGGCGTGGACGCCTTGATGCCCAGGTCGACCGCTACCACGCGGTACCTGGCCGGCCCCTCCGGGTGAACCGTGTAGGGCTCCGGCGTGCTCACCACGCGGGCCAGGTCGGCTCCGGTCATCTCGGGGCTGGCCAGCACCCGGTCGAGCAGCCGGGCCGGGTCGGTCTCCACCGTGCTGATCGCCGCCCGCATGGCACCGCGCTCGCGGACCTGCCTGGTCAGCAGGCGGGTGCCGCGCACCGCGATGCCCGGGATGCGCTCGGCGCGCAGGTAGTCCTCGAGCGTGCCGGTGGCCCGCCAGCTCGAGGCGATCCGGGCCGGCTCGCGGACCACGTAGCCGCTGACCCAGGCCTGGCGGGACTCGGGGTCGTCGGCGTTGACGCCGGTGTTGCCGATGTGCGGCGCGGTCATGGCCACGATCTGGCGGCAGTACGACGGATCGGTCAGCGTCTCCTGGTACCCGGTCATGCCGGTGTTGAAGACCATCTCGCCGAACGTCTCGCCGTCGGCGCCGAAGCCGGTCCCGCGCAGCGTGGTGCCGTCCTCGAGGACCAGCAAGGCAGTGTGGTCGGGGGCAGTGTGGTCGGGGGCGGTGTGGTCGGAGGCGGGGCGCTCGGGCATGTCAGGTCAGCTTTCCGTCGAGCACGGTGGGCGTGCCGCGCAGGAAGGTCGCGACCACGCGGCCGGGCAGTTCCATCCCGGCGAACGGCGTGTTGCGGCTCTTGGACGCGCCGGCCGGGCTCACCGCCTCGGCCGGGGCAGCCGGGTCGTACAGGGTGAGGTGGGCGGGACGGCCGGCCTCGACCGGGGTGCCGTGCCCGGTCAGCCTTCCGATCCGGGCCGGGCGGACGGACATCCGGTCGGCCACGCCGGGCCAGTCCAGCAGGCCGGTGTCGACCATGGCCCGCTGCACCACGCGGAGCGCGGTCTCCAGCCCGGTCATGCCGAAGGCCGCCTCCTGCCATTCGGTCTCCTTGGCCTCCACCGGGTGCGGGGCGTGATCGGTGGCCACGCAGTCGATGGTGCCGTCGGCGAGCGCGCGCCTGAGCTCGGCCACGTCGGCCGCGGTGCGCAGCGGCGGGTTGACCTTGTACACCGGGTCGTAGCCGACCGCGAGCTCGTCGGTCAGCATCAGGTGATGCGGGGTGACCTCGGCGGTGACCGGCCAGCCCTTGGACTTGGCCCAGCGGATGATCTCGGCTGAGCCCGCGGTCGAGACGTGGCAGACGTGCAGCCGGGAGCCCACGTGCGCGGCGAGCAGGCAGTCGCGCGCGATGATGGCTTCCTCGGCCACGGCCGGCCAGCCCGCCAGGCCCAGGCGCCCGGAGATCTCTCCCTCGTTGAGCTGCGCGCCCTCGGTGAGCCTGGAGTCCTGCGCATGCTGGGCGATCACGCCGTCGAAGGCCTTGACGTACTCCAGGGCCCGGCGCATGAGCAGCGAGTCGGCCACGCACTGGCCATCGTCGGAGAACACGCGCACCCCGGCGGCCGAATCGGCCATGGCGCCCAGCTCGGCCAGCCGGGATCCGGCCAGCCCGACGGTGACCGCGCCCACCGGCTGGACATCGCAGTAGCCCGCGGCGCGGCCCAGCCGCCAGACCTGCTCGACCACGCCCGCGGTGTCGGCGACGGGCTCGGTGTTGGCCATGGCGTGCACGGCGGTGAAGCCGCCCAGGGCGGCTGCCCTGGTACCGGTCTCGACCGTCTCGGCGTCCTCGCGGCCGGGCTCGCGCAGGTGGGTGTGCAGGTCCACCAGGCCGGGCAGCGCGATCAGGCCGTCCGCGTCGAGCACGCGGGCACCCGCGTCGCTCAGCCCGGATCCGATGGCCTCGATCATCCCGTCGCTGATCACGATGTCGGCCGCGGCCAGCCCGCCGGGCCCGGTCACTCTCGCGCCCCTGATCAGCCAGGAGGCCTGGGCGCCGGTTGCCTCCCGGCTCAGCCCGGCGCTCACTGTGCGGTCTACTGGGCCGTTCACTGGGCCACCTCAGGGAACTCCGTGCCGCCCAGGAGCAGGTACAAGACGGCCATCCGGGTGGTGACCCCGTTGGCCACCTGCTCCACGATCGTCGAGCGGGCCGAGTCGGCCACGTCGGCGGCGATCTCCACCCCCCGGTTCATCGGACCGGGATGCATGACGATGGCGTGCTCGGGCAGCCGGGCCATGCGCTCGGTGTCCAGCCCGTACCGGCGGCTGTATTCGCGCACGCTGGGGAAGTACGCGGCGTTCATCCGCTCCTGCTGCACCCGGAGCATCATCACGACGTCGCTCTTGGGCAGCTCGCTGTCCAGGTCATAGCTCACCGCGCACGGCCAGGTGTCGACGGCCAGCGGCAGCAGCGTGGGCGGAGCGGCCAGCGTCACCTCCGCACCCAGGGTGCTCAGCAGCAGCACGTTAGACCGGGCCACCCGGCTGTGCAGGACGTCCCCGACGATGGTGACCCGGGTGCCGTCCAGCCCGGCGCCGCGGGTGGTGCCCTTAAGCCTGCGCCTGATGGTGAACGCATCGAGCAGCGCCTGGGTGGGGTGCTCGTGCGTGCCGTCGCCGGCGTTCACCACGCTGCCGCGGACCCACCCGGCCAGGCGGTGCGCGGCGCCCGATGCGCTGTGCCTGATCACGACCGCGTCGGCGCCCATGGCCTCGAGGGTCAGCGCGGTGTCCTTGAGGCTCTCGCCCTTGGCCACGCTCGAGCCCTTGGCGGAGAAGTTGATCACGTCCGCGGACAGCCGCTTCGCCGCGGCCTCGAACGAGATCCTGGTCCTGGTCGAGTCCTCGAAGAACAGGTTGACCACCGTCCGGCCGCGCAGCGTGGGCAGCTTCTTGATCGGGCGGTCGGCCAGGCTGGCCAGTTCCTCGGCGGTGTCGAGGATGAGCAGCGCGTCGCCGCGGCTCAGATCGGCGGCGGAGATCAGGTGGCGCTTCACGGCTGGCTCCCATCGTCGCTGATCATCACGGCGTCCTGGGCATCGACCTCGGCCAGCAGGACGTGCACCACCTCGCGCTGCGAGGTGGGCAGGTTCTTGCCCACGTAGTCGGCGCGGATGGGAAGCTCGCGGTGGCCGCGGTCGACCAGGACGGCCAGCTGCACGGTCCTGGGCCGGCCCAGGTCGGTCAGCGCGTCCAGCGCCGCCCGCACCGTGCGGCCCGAGTACAGCACGTCGTCGACCAGGACGACCGTCTTGCCGTCCACGCCGCCGACCGGTAGCTCGGTCCGGCCCAGCGCGCGCGCCGGGCGCAGGCGCAGGTCATCGCGGTGCATGGTTACGTCAAGCGATCCGCAGGGAACCTCGAGTCCCTCGAATTCCCCGATCCGGTCGGCCAGGCGGCGGGCCAGCGGCACCCCGCGGGTGGGGATGCCGAGCAGGATTACCTCGTCGCCGCCGTGCGTCCGTTCCAGGATCTCGTGCGCGATCCTGGTCAGCGCGCGCCTGATTTCCTCGGCATCAAGCACCGCCAGGCCATCACGCCGCGCGACCAAGGGGTCGGCTGCATCCATGAAACGACCTCCTTCCCCGCCTCTCCGGACGGTCCTTAAAGGATGTCTACGGTCATGATCATACGGGGAGTTACCAACCGGCTCGGCGGCCGGCCGCGCCCGGGCCGAGATGTGATTTACCTCACATAAGAGGGACACCACCGGAACGTGACGATCGTCCGGACTGCTCCCGCGATCGGCCTGTGGCGGAAGGAAACCTGATCACAGCCGGGTTCTAGACGGCCGGCGCAGGGTAGGTGTCATCCGACAGGGCAAGCCGGTTACCGTATGAGTTAAGCCGGTTTTTGCCATTCGGCTTGACCTTGTCGCGCTCGCCGCCTACCGTCACTGAGCGTAACCGTTACCGTAAGCGACGACTGGCCGGGAACCGAGGAACAATGCCATCTGAGTATGCCAAGACGCTCGGCGCGCGGCTGCGCGCCATCCGCACCCAGCAGGGACTCTCGCTGCACGGAGTTGAAGAGAAGTCCCGCGGCCGCTGGAAGGCCGTCGTCGTCGGCTCCTACGAGCGCGGAGACCGGTCGGTAACCGTCCAGAAGCTCGCCGAGCTGGCCGAGTTCTACGGGGTTCCGGTATCCGAGCTGCTGCCCGGCGACGCCGCGCCGACGCCGCTGGTGCCGTCGCCCAAGCTCGTCATCGACCTGGAGCGCATGGGCCAGCTGCCCAAGGACAAGGTCGGCCCGCTCTCCCGCTACGTCGCCACCATCCAGAGCCAGCGCGGCGACTACAACGGGCGCGTCCTTTCCGTCCGGCACGAAGACCTCCGCTCGCTCGCGGTCATCTATGACAAGTCTCCCGCTGACCTCACTGAGGAACTCATCAGCTGGGGCGTGCTCGACGCTGACGCGCGGGGCGCCATGGAAGGGTTCTGAGCCGCTAACCGGCCGGCCTGAGCGGGAGCGGGGACTGCACCTCGACACCAAGCGCGGTCTCCGCGAGTGACAGGAAGGTCTCCGCATCCCGCAGCAGGTCGTCCGCCTCGCGCGCCGATGCCGCGCGAGGCAGCCCGGCTTCCGCCGCCGCGCGCTTGCCGGCTCCGGCCGCGAAGTAGGCGGCCCACTCGGTGAGGGCGGGTTCGACCTGGGGCAGCAGTTCCCACACGCTGTGCGGCTTCCTGCGCCTCGTCTTGGGCTCACCCCGGGCAGCCACCACAGCGGCCGCGGCCCGCAGGGCCGCCAGATGCGCCGTGACGTAACGCGCGCCGGGCGCCGTCTCGTCGGCGGCCTGGTCGAGCCCGCGCCGCGCGGACTGCAGCATGCTGAGCACTGTCGCCGGCACCCCCGGAGCCCCGGGCCTGCGCAGGCCCGCGTCGCCCCGGCCGGCCCGCACCCCCGCTGCGTTGACCGACACTGTGTTCACCATCGCTTCTCATCTCCTCTTCTGCGCCTCTGCTGACCCGGCCAGGTGAGACGCTTCCCTCACCTCACCCGGCCGGCGCTGGTACATCTATTCGAACCTAAATTCGGTCTGATGTCTAGTCGGTTTTCGATGTCTGTTCGAAGGTATCGCCCGGGTCTGACATTTCCGGGGCCACGCGAGCGGGCCGGCCTAGGCGATGGATGCGGATATTGAGACGCAGCGCGTAGGTTTGCGCGCGGGACGGATCCGGACCTGTATTTTTGTCGCGTGCCATCGCCACCCGCCACCGGTGCCCAGGGACCGCGCGGGGCTGGGGGCGGACCGCGCGGGGCTGGGGGCGGCCCTGGATCGCGCGAGCGTGCGCCGGAGCGCGAGGCCCTGGGAGGGAACGCCGCGCAGCGGAGGGCCGGGGAACGGAAAGCGCGACATCGGAAGGCTGACGGACGCGGAGCTTCAGGCCAGCGGCGGGTCTCGCGGCGCGCGCTGATCCAGGTCGGGCTGATCGGCGGCGCCGGGGTGGCCGCGGTGCCGTTGATCGGGCTGCTGGGCCGCAAGCCGCGGGCGAGCAAGCCGGCACCGGGTTACCTGACGCTGACGCTGAACTCGAACTGGCTGTTCGGCGGCCAGTACACGGCTGGGGCCGAAGGCACGTCGTTCGACGACAGCAGCTTCACGCCCGTGACGCTCCCGCACACCGTCACCCTCCTTTCCTGGCGCAACTGGGATCCCGACGCGTGGCAGCAGATCTGGATCTACCGGCGTCATTTCAGCGGCAAGCGGCTGCTGGGCTCGCACCGCCCAGGACCCAGGATCTTCGCCGACTTCGACGGGGTCATGACCAACGCCACGGTGGCCGTCAACGGCCACGCGGTCGCCACGCACCAGGGCGGGTACCTGCCCTTCTCGGCCGAGCTCACCGGCCACGTCACCGCCGGGGCGAACCTGCTCGCGGTGGTGGTGGACTCGCGCGGCCTGCCGGTCCCGCCGTTCAGCCCCGGGCACCTCGCGGCCAGCGTCGACTACTTCCAGCCGGGCGGGATCTACCGGGATGTGCGGCTGCGGGTGGTCCCGCAGGCATTCCTGTCTGACCTGTTCGCGCTGCCGGCCGACGTGCTCAGCGCTCCTCGCGTGGACGTCCAGTGCACCATCGACTCGGCGCTGAAGACCCGCACCTCGGGCACCCTAACGGTCAAGCTGCTCGACGGGCCGCGGCAGATCGCTCACGCCGAAGCCGTGGTCAGCCTGGCCTCGCCCGGCCTGATTACCGCCAGGCTCAGCCTGACCGGGCTCGGGCCGGTCGGCTTGTGGTCCCCGGAGCGCCCGAGGCTGTACACCGTGCAGGCCACGCTCACCGTGCCCGGCGTGGGCAGCCACGTGCTGAGCCGGCCGATCGGGTTCCGGGAGGCGTCCTTCCGGCCGGACGGCTTCTACCTGAACGGCGAGCGGCTCCAGCTGTTCGGCCTGAACCGGCATCAGCTCTACCCGTACGCGGGCATGGCCATGCCGGCCCGCGTCCAGCGCCGGGACGCGCAGATCCTCAGGAACGACTTCAACTGCAACATGGTCCGCTGCTCGCACTACCCCCAGTCCCCGGCCTTTCTCGACGCGTGCGACGAGCTCGGCCTGCTGGTCTGGGAGGAAGCACCGGGCTGGCACAACGTGAGCACCAGCCCGGGCTGGCAGGACCTGGTACTGCAGAACGTGCGTGACATGGTCATCAGGGACCGGAGCCGGCCCTCGGTCATCATCTGGGGCACCCGGCTCAACGAGACCGCTGACCTGCCCCGCCTGTGGGCCGCGACCAGGCAGGCGGCGGCCGAACTCGACGGCTCGCGGCCCAGCTCGGGCGCGATGACCTCGCACGAGGTCACCCAGTGGAACGAAGACGTGTTCGCCTTCAACGACTACGAGCACGACGCGACGACCGGGGTCGCCGAGCTCGTGCCGCCGATTCCCGGCCTGCCCTACCTGGTTACCGAGACCGTCGGCGTGCTTGAGGCCCTGCCGAAGCATTTCGCCTGGACCGATCCGCCCGCGGTGCTGGCCCATCAGGCGATGCTGCACGGCCAGGCACAGAGCCGGGCCCGGTCGGATCCCGGCTACTCCGGGATGCTGGCCTGGGCCGGCTTCGACTACTGCTCGCCGGACGGCACCGGTGGCGCCGTCAAGTGGCCCGGCGTGGCCGACGGCTTCCGGGTCCCGAAGCCGGGATCGGCCATCTACCAGTCCCAGGTCGACCCGGCCGTCCGCCCGGTCATCGTGCCCGTGTTCTTCTGGGAGCTGGGCGGCGTGCTTCCCGTGCCGGACCCCACCGCCATGGTGGCCAGCAACTGCCAGCGGCTCGAGGTGTTCATCGGCGGCCGGCACGTGACCACCGCGCTGCCCGCGGCCGGCTCCGCCCAGTACGGGCAGCTGTACGGCCACCTGCCCTATCCGCCGTTCCTGGTCAACCTGCCCGGGCAGCCGGTCAGCGACGTTCCCGAGCTGATGATCGCGGGTTACGTGGAGGGCAAGCAGGTGGCCGAGCTGCGCATGTCGTCGGATCCGTCCGGTGACAGCCTGGCCATGGCGGCCGACGACGCCGCCATCTCGGCCGACGGGACCGACGCCACCCGGGTGGTGTTCCGCGCGGTCGACGCCTACGGCAACCTGCGCAGGTACCCGGCCGGGGAGGTCACGCTGACGCTGACCGGCCCCGGGACGCTGGTCGGCGACAACCCGTTCGCGTTCGGCGATTACGGCGGGCTCGGGGCGGTCTGGATCCGCTCGCTGAACGGCCAGCCCGGGACCATCACCCTGACGGCCAGCCAGCCCGAACTCGGCCCGGCCCAGGTCCTCCTCCGGTCGCTGGCGGTGAAGGAGGCCGGTCAGCTGGCCTGACGTCAGCTGGCACCGCCGGCGGCGAGACGGCGCGGGTTCGGGCCAGCTTCGCGGCGCTGTCACCACGGCCCGTTCGGCGCCAGGATTTTGATCTTCTAAGCTTGCGAAAATGCGGCGCGAGCCTACGGTCTGCGAACTGAGCCCCGGCGAGTTCACCGCGCGGCTCGATCAACTGCTTGCGGTGTACGCGGCGGCGATGCGGCCGCCCGCCGAGACGCTGCCGGGCCGGCGGGCGATCATGGCCGGTCACTCGGCTTATCCCGGATTCCGCGCGCTGACCGTGGACGGGCCGGGCGGGCCGGCGGCGTTCGGCTACGGCTTCCACGGGGCGGCCGGGCAGTGGTGGCATGACACGGTGGCCCGGGCCCTGGCCGACTCGAGCGGCGCCGCCGCGGCCGCGGCGTGGCTGGATGACTGCCTCGAGGTGGCCGAGCTGCACGTGGTGCCCGGCTACCAGGGCGGGGGCCTGGGCGGCACCCTGCTGCAGCTACTGACCTCGGGACGGCCGGAACGGACCGCCGTGCTGTCGACCAGGGACGCCCTGACGCGGGCGCGGCGCCTGTACCGCGGGGTAGGGTTCACCGACCTGCTGACCGGGTTCGCGTTCTTCCCCGGCGGCGAGCCGCCCTACGCCGTGATGGGCGCCGAGCTGCCGCTGCGGGAGTGGACCCCGGGGCGGCCGCGCTCGGCCAGGCCGAGCCGCTGGTAGATCTCCCTGGTCGCCCGGGACCAGTTGAGCGTGTAGAAGTGCAGGCCGGGCACGCCCTCGGCGAGCAGCCGGTCGCACATCCAGGCCGCGTACTCCACGCCGATCTCCCGGACCGCCGCCCGGTCGTCGGCCACCGCCTGCAGCCGTTCCCACAGCTCGGTGGGCACCCGGCAGCCGCCCAGTTCGATCGCATTCGCGATCACCCGCAGGCTGGTCACGGGCATGATGCCGGGAATGATGGGCACGTCGCAGCCCTGGGCCACCACGCGGTCGCGCAGCCGCAGGTAGTCCTCCGGGTAGAAGAACATGTTGGTGATGGCGAAATCGGCGCCCGCCCGGCACTTGGCCACGAAGTAGCGCACGTCGGTGTCTGGATCGGGCGATCGCGGGTGCTTCTCGGGGAAGGCGGCCACCCCGACGCAGAAGTCGCCGGCCGACCTGATCAGGCCGACCAGTTCGGCGGCGTAGCTGAGGCCTTCCGGGTGCGGGACCCAGGGGGCGTTCGGGTCGCCGGGCGGGTCGCCGCGCAGCGCGAGCACGTTCCGCACCCCGACCGCCGCGTAGGACCCGATGACCTGCCGCAGCTCGGCCACCGAGTGGTCGACCGCGGTGAAGTGGCCGACCGGGGTCAGCGTGGTCTCGGCGGCGATCCGGCCGGTCACCCGCACCGTGCGGTCCCTGGTCGATCCGCCGGCGCCGTACGTGACCGACACGAACGTGGGCCGCAGCGGCTCGAGCTGCCTGATCGCCCGCCAGAGCTGCGCTTCCTCCGCCTCGGTCTTGGGCGGCATGAACTCGAACGAGAACGCCTGGCGGCCCGCCGCGAGCAGGTCGCGGATGAGCGGTGAGTGCGGCAGGCGCGGCTGGCCGGGGGCACGCTTGGATGTCGCGCCCGCGGCTCCCCGCCCGCGCGGCGGGCTTGGCGGCATGCGGCCAGCCTAGCCCCTCCGGGCAGGCTCCGGTTTAGAAGGCCATGGCCTGAGCCCGCCGGTTCACTTCGGTGCCGCGGTGCCTGACCAGCGCGTCCATCGGCGTGCCGGGCAGCGACTCGTCCGCGGTGAACAGCCAGCGCACGGCCTCGAGCTCGTCGAATCCGCAGTCGAAGAGCAGGGTGAGGGTCCCGTACAGGCCCTTGACGACCTGTTGGCCGTCCAGGAAGGCGGCCGGTACCGAGAGCGTCCCTTCGGGACGGGTCACGGCGAGCAGTTTCCGGTCGCGGAGCAGCTGCTTCACTCGCCCTGCGGAGATGCCGAGCTGGCCGGCTACCTCGGGGAGTGAAAGCCACTGGCCGACGAGAGCGTCGGTCGGGGGGTCAATCTGTGCCACGCCTGAAAATGTCCCACGTCCGGGCGGCCTCCAAACACCCCGGTTAGGCCGGCGTTAGCGCAATCGTTACCTGACGCCGTTACCTGACACGGGCCGCGGCGGAGACCGGAATGGCCGGGTCGGCCAGCCGGGCGGCGTCCACCGGGTCGGCCGCGGCGATCAGCCGGCGTCCTTGCAGCAGGTCACGCGGCCGGTCCACGGTCAGGATGGCCACCAGCCTGCCGACCGCCAGCCAGCACGCCGCCCACTTCGGCTCGGCCGGGTCGCCCCGCCAGACCAGCCGCTCGGCGTCGCCGTGATAGCCCGCGTACTGCACCATGCGGCCGAACTGCTCGGACCAGAAATACGGCACCGGGTCGTACGCCTGGTCGCCGCCGAGCACGTTGGCCGCGACGACCTCGGGCGCGTGCAGCGCCACGTCCCAGTGCTCGAAGCGCAGCCGCCGCCCGAACCGGCGCGATTCGAAGGCCGCGCAGTCGCCCACGGCGTAGACGCCGGGCAGCGAGGCGCGCAGCCCGGCGTCGACGGCCACGCCGTTCTCCAGCCAGACGCCCGAGCCGTCCAGCCAGCCGGTCGCCGGCCGGACCCCGACCGCGGTGACGATCTCGTCCGCGGCTATCCAGTCGCCGCCGGCCAGGGCCAGTCCGCCCGGCTGCACGGACTCGACGGCGACGCCGGTCCGGAGCTGCACGCCTGCCTCGGCGTACCAGCGGGCGGTCTGCGCTCCCACCGGGGCACCGACCGCCGCGGCCAGCGGCGCCGGGCCGGCCTCGGCCACCGTGACCCGGGCGCCGTGCCCGGCCGCCGCGGTGGCCAGCTCGGCCCCGATCCACCCGGCGCCCACGATGGCCAGCCGCAGCCCAGGCCGGAGCAGCCCGCGCAGCGCCAGCGCGTCGTCGTAGCTGCGCAGGAACCGCTGCCGCCCGGGTCCGGGCAGCGCGACAGGAACCGCGCCGGTGGCCAGGACCAGGTGGTCAAAGGGGTACTTGCCGCGGCCGGTGCCGACGGTGACGGCGTCCATTCTCGTGGCGGCCTCGGCCGGCCGGAAGTCCACGTCGAGCGCGCCGAAGTCAGCTTGCAGCGACGGGTCGACGGGATGGTCCTCGATGAGCACCTTCTTGGACAGCGGCGGCCGGTCGTACGGCGGCCAGGTTTCCGCCCCGATCAGCGTGATGTGGCCGCTGAAGCCGCGCTCGCGCAGTTCGGTGATGGTACGCAGCCCGGCCAGGCCCGCGCCGACCACCACGACCCGCCCGCCATCCGCCACATCCAGACAGGCTACGCGCCCGGCCCCGGCCGCGCCGGGAGGCGGCCGCCGCGACCCCGAGCTACCTGCTGATTAGGCACTCCGCATTGGCCAAACGACCGTAAAATCGCATCCGATGGACGATACCCTGGCCGATCCGCTCGTCGGGCGCCTGCTTGACGGGCGTTACGCGGTGACGGCTCGCATCGCGCACGGCGGGATGGCCACCGTCTATCTGGCCCTGGATACCAGGCTGGACCGCGAGGTCGCGATCAAGGTCATGCACGCCGAGCTGGCCAGGGATGACGATTTCGTGCGCCGGTTCATCGGCGAGGCCAAGTCCGTCGCCCGGCTGTCGCACCAGAACGTGGTGGCGGTCTTCGACCAGGGCGCGGACGGGCCGTTCCTGTACCTGGCCATGGAGTACGTGCCGGGGCGGACGCTCAAGGAGGTGCTGCGCGAGCGCGGCCGGTTCTCCCCCGCCGCGGCGCTGGAGATCATGACCGGCGTGCTCGACGGGCTGGCCGCGGCGCACGCGTCCGGCATCGTGCACCGCGACGTCAAGCCGGAGAACGTCCTGCTGACCGCCGACGGCCGGGTCAAGGTGGCCGACTTCGGCCTGGCCCGGGCCCAGGCCGCCGTGGCGCACACCAGGGTCGGCCTGCTCATCGGGACGGTGGCCTACCTGCCGCCCGAGCAGGTGACGGGCGAGCCCATCGGCCCCCGGTCGGACGTGTACTCGGCGGGCGTCATGCTGTTCGAGCTGCTCACCGGCCGCCAGCCGTTTACCGGCGACAACCCGCTGGCCATCGCCTACCAGCACGTCAACCAGGACGTGCCCGCGCCTTCCTCGGTGGTGCCCGGGATACCGATGCCGGTCGACCAGCTGGTCCTCGCGGCCACCAGCCGGGATCCGGTGCGGCGCCCGGCCGACGCGGGCGAGTTCGTCCGTGTTGTCCGCGGGGTCCGGGAGGAGCTCGGCGAGCAGAGTGGCCAAACCGGGGCGCCGCAGACCGGGGCGACGCTGACCGGCGTGATGGGGGCCGGCGTCCAGGGCCTGGCTGAGGCGCCGTGGCTGAACCTGGACATGACGATGCCGCCGGCCAGCGGCTCGGGCCAGTTCAGCGCGGGCAGCTCTAACACGGGCGGCTTTAACACGGGCGGCTTTAACACGGGCAGCTTCAGCACGGGCCAGCTTGGCCAGGACGGCCCGGCCAACATGGGCTCGCACACCATAGTCGTCCATCGCGAGCAGGCTGCCCGGTACCGGGGCCGTGAGCCGTTCCTGCAGCGCTGGCTGTTCAGCCCCCGGCTCGCCATCATCGCGCTGATCGTCATCCTCGGCGCCGGGCTCGGGCTCGGCGGCTGGTGGTTCACCAGCGGCCGGTACACGCAGGTACCGTCGGTGACCGGCGATTCGGCGTCGGCGGCGACTACCGCGCTGACCACCCGCGGCTTCACGGTCACCCAGGGCCCGCCGGTGCACAGCAATACCGTGCCGGAGGGCACCGTGATGGGCACGAACCCGTCGGGGCGGGTGGCGAAGGGCTCGAGGATCGCGCTCCTCATCTCGGCCGGGCCGTTCACCTCGGTGGTGCCGAAGGTCCAGGGCGGCACGCTCAGCGCCGCCGAGGCCGCGCTGCAGCGGGTGCACCTCAGCTACCGGACGCAGCAGACAAGCTCGGCCGCTCCCGTCGGGACCGTGCTGGGCACGACCCCGGCGGCCGGCACGACCTGGCCGCAGACCAAGCCGGTGGCCATCCTGGTCTCCGAGGGCGTGTCGGTGCCGAACTTCGTCGGGATGAACCTGACGGCCGTCCAGCAGTGGGCGAGCCAGCACGGCGCCGACCTGCAACAGCAGCAGGACCCGGGCCAGGCCACCCAGCAGCAGCCGGGCACGATCACCGGTCAGCAGCCGGCGCCGGGATCGCCCTACACGCAGGGCGAGACCATCACGGTCCAGGTGGTCCCGCAGGACACCTCGACCCCGGTCCCGAACCCGGACGGCCTGACCGAAGGGCAGGCCACGGCGCTCCTGCAGTCCGCCGGGTTCCAGGTGTCGGTGGTCCGCACCGGCCCGGGGAACCGGGTGTGGTACTACAGTCCCTCCGGGCAGGTCCCGGCGGGCACTACCATCACCATCTTCGTCGGCTTCTGACCGCACCGCCCGGGCCCGGATGCGCTACGCTGTCCGTCATGCGTCAGCAGTTTTGGTTTGAGTTTGGCTACCGGCCCGGATCCCGGACGGTCGCCTGCCAGACCTTGCGCTGACAGTAGCGACTTAGCGAGAGCCCCGGGCCGATCGGCCCGGGGCTTTCTTTATGCGCTTCATGTGCTTGCGTGCGGGAACTCATCGTTGGGGTACAGATCCGGAGGCGGACCAGATGGTCGTGGTGATGGCGGCGGAGGCCGGGGAAACGGAAATCAACGGGATCGTCGAGCTGGTGCGGGGGGCAGGCGGCGACGCGTTCGTCAGCCGCGGCGTATCCCGGACGATCGTCGGCCTGGTCGGCGACATCGACCAGCTGGACACGCTGAACCTGCGCGGGATGCCCGGGGTCAGCGACGTGGTGCGCATCACCGCGCCGTACAAGCTGGTGAGCCGGGAGCATCACCGGGAGCGTTCGGTGATCCGGGTGGGCGGCGTGCCGATCGGCCCGGACACGCTGACCGTCATCGCCGGGCCGTGCGCGGTCGAGACGGCGGAGCAGACGCTGGCCTCGGCGCTGATGGCCAGGGCCGCCGGGGCCTCGCTGCTGCGCGGCGGTGCCTACAAGCCGCGCAGCTCGCCGTACGCGTTCCAGGGGCTGGGCGAGGCCGGGCTGAAGATCCTGGCCGACGTGCGGGCGCAGACCGGCCTGCCGATCGTGACCGAGGTGGTCGACCCGGGCGACGTGGAACTGGTGGCCAGCTACGCGGACATGCTGCAGGTCGGCACGCGCAACATGCAGAACTTCCCGCTGCTGCAGGCGGTTGGCGGGATCGGCAAGCCGGTGATGCTCAAGCGCGGCATGAACGCCACCATCGAGGAATGGCTCATGGCCGCCGAGTACATCGCGCAGCGCGGCAACCTCGACATCGTGCTGTGCGAGCGGGGCATCCGGACCTTCGAGAAGGCCACCAGGAATACGCTGGACATCAGCGCGGTCCCGGTCGCGCAGCGGCTCTCGCACCTGCCGGTCATCGTGGACCCGTCGCATTCCGGCGGCCGCCGTGACCTGGTGGTGCCCCTGTCCAGGGCCGCCATCGCGGTCGGCGCCGACGGCATCATCGTGGACGTCCACCCGCAGCCGGAGATCGCGCTGTGCGACGGGCCGCAGGCGCTGGTGGAATCGGACCTGCGGGAGCTGGCCAGCGTGGCCGCCCACCTGTCGCCGCTGGTCGGCCGGACCCTGACCCCCGCTCCGCCGCTGGCTTCGGCGCTGGCCCCGGCCGACGCGGCCGCCCTGGCCTGAGCCTTTTTGGGTAATGAAACCCGGGTGCCAGCACACTAGGAGGCAGTGGAAGCCGGGTTTCATTCCGCTTGGGGGCGGAGGCGGGGGCCGGATCGACCGGCCACGGTCCGTTCGGCAGAAAAGGGTGTTACTGGCGGTACTCCTGGGCGCTGAGGGCCAGTTCCCCGGCCAGGTCATCGGCGTCCAGCCGGCCTTCGAGGCGGCGCAGGTCGTCGATGCGGGCCTTGGTCTCCACCCGGCGCGGGGTAAGCAGGGTGCAGCAGTCCTGGTCGGGCAGTTCGGAGATGGACAGGGTACGGATGCGCCGGGCTTCGGCCATGATCTCGCTCTTGTCCCAGCCGATCAGCGGGCGCAGGATCGGCAGTCGCACCGCGTCGTCGAGGGCGATGAGGTTGGTCAGCGTCTGGCTGCTCACCTGGCCGAGCGAGTCGCCGGTGATCAGCGCGGTGCTGCCCAGCCGCCGGGCCAGGGCCTCGCCGGTCTTGAGCATCAGCCGCCGCTGGGCCACGATCTGCAGCCGGTCCGCGCCGGAGGTGGCCAGCGCCTGCTGGGCCTTGCCGAACGGCACCACGAACAGCCGCGACCCGCCCTGGAACCGGTCCAGGCCGCGGACCAGCGCGTAGGCCTTGTAAATCGACTCGGGGCCGGTCAGCGGCATGCCGGAGAAGTGCAGGAAGAAGCAGCGCAGGCCGCGGCGCATCATCCGGTAG
Organism: uncultured Actinomycetes bacterium; assembly: GCA_963767565.1. GTDB lineage: Bacteria > Actinomycetota > Actinomycetes > Streptosporangiales > Streptosporangiaceae > Palsa-504. The sequence continues at coordinate 1,676,961 of CAVYEG010000006.1, forward strand.
GCCGCCACCGGCGAGTCGATGCCGCCGGACATGAGGACGAGACCGCGGCCGCTCATCCCCACCGGCAGCCCGCCCTGCCCGGACAGGCCCTCGGTGAAAACGAACACCTCATCGGTATCGACTTCGATGAAGACGCGGGTGTCCGGGTTCCGGAGGTTGACTTCCAGGCCGTGCGCCTCCTGGATCTTCCGGCCGACCAGCACGGCGAGCTCCGCCGAGGTCAGCGGGAAGCGCTTGTCCCGGCGCCTGGGCCGGACGGCGAACGGGCCCGGCTTTCCGGCGGTCAGCGTCACCGCGGCGGCGACGACAGCCTCGGGCGTCTTGGCCACTCGCAGCGGCCGGCACACCGTGACGATGCCAGGCACATCCCGGACCCGCTCGGCGAGCTGGCCCGCCGCCTGGGCCCAGCCCTGCGCGCCGCGCTGCTCGCCGTCGGCGACGCGCAGCATGATGACCCCCTCGCGCTGCCGCATGTCGACCGGCACGCCGAGGTCGCGCAGGGCCGCGCGGATGTTGCTGTGCAGGATGCGCTCGAACTGCTGCCTGTTCCGTCCCTTGAGCACGATCTCGCCCAGCTTGAGCAGGACGCACGGCTCATCCTGGCCAGCAGGCCCGGAGGTCTCCACGGGGCGCGGGGCTTGCTGGGGGCGGTCCAGGTGTCCGGTGCGTTCCGAGGTCTCCGGGGAGAGGATCTCTGGCACTCCCCTAGTGTGCCAGCACATGATCGATATCCCGAACGGATCATGATTCCGGCTTCCGGGCCTAGCCGGCTTCGCGCGGCCAGCCGTTTTCCCAGGGCCAGCCGTTTTCCTGGAACCAGCCGTCTTCCCAGGGCCAGCCATTTTCCTGGGGCCAGCCGTTTTCCTGGGGCCAGCCGGAGGCGGGAAGCGGGTGCTAGCCCCAATGTGGCCGGCATGTCGCGCCGGTACGGTAGCGGCGTGGGCATGAGGGAAGAAATCCAGGCTTCGGCGGCCGCGCACCAGCATCTCGGCTCGGGCTACGACACGGCCGTGGCCGAGGGGCTGGTCGAGCGGATCGGGGAGGAAATCGACCGGCGGGTGGACGCCAGGCTGCTCGGGCAGGTGCAGGCGCCGGCCCGGCCGCGCCGGACCCCGGTCCCGGGCCGGATCGGGGCGGGGCGGGTGTTCCTGGCGCTGGGCTCGATGGGGATCGCCATCGGCGGCACGGTGGCCGTGCTGCATCCAGGCGACAACCCGCCGGGAACCGTGACCTTCGGTCAGAGCGTGCTCGTCGCCCTGATCTGGATCGTCATCGGGATCATCAACGTCGCTAATGCCTATCGCAACTGAGGGCATTTGTGGCATGCGCGGCAGGCTGTTAGCGTGCGAGCATGAGCAGCGACCACGAGGCGGAGATCCGCGCCTCGGTGGGCGCGCACCATGATCTGGGATCCGGCTACAGCGACGCGGTAGCCGAGGGACTCGTCGAGCGGATCGGCGCGGAAATCGACAAGCGGATAGACGCGCGGATCGGGCAGCTCGGAGCCCCCTGGAGCCCTCAGCTCGGGCCGCAGCCGATGCCGCCCCCGTTCGGGCCGCCGCTGGTCGCTCCGCCGCTGGTCGCTCCGCCGCTCGTTGCTCCGCCGCTGGCCGCTCCGCCGCCGTTCGGGGTGCCGGCTGCGGCGGCTGCCGCGGCTTCCGGGCCGCCCGAGACCTCGGACCCTGTTCCCGGGCCCGCGCCCGGCGGGCTGCCCGGATATCAGGGTTACCAGGCTCCGGCCGGGTATCCGCCGGGCGGCTATCCCGGGTATCAAGGGCACCCGGGCTATCAGGGGTACTACGGGCCGATGCTGCCGCCCGGATATCAGGTGCCGACGCCAGGATCACGATCGCCCTCGCCGTCCGTGGGACAGCACAACGTGGCGATGACGATCATCGCGCTCGGATCCATGGCGCTCGGCGTGGCGGGCACGGCCATCGTGTCGCGGGCCGCCAATACCGGCGCGCAGGCCGTGATGGTCCTGCTGATCTGGGCCGCCATCGCGGTCATCAATATCGCGTACGCCCGACGCCGCTAACCCCACCATGACCGCAATCCCCGGAGCGGAACGATGTTTGAGCGCTTTACCGACAGGGCCCGCCGGGTAGTCGTCCTGGCCCAGGACGAAGCCAGGATGCTCGGCCACAACTACATCGGCACCGAGCACATCCTGCTCGGCCTCATCCACGAGGGCAACGGCGTGGCCGCGAAGGCGCTCACTGCCATGGGCATCGGCCTGGAGGCCACGCGGCAGCAGGTCGAGGAGATCATCGGCCGCGGTCAGGGAGCCTCGGAGGGGCACATCCCGTTCACGCCGCGGGCCAAGAAGGTGCTCGAGCTGTCGCTGCGCGAGGCGCTGCAGCTCGGCCACGACTACATCGGCACCGAGCACATCCTGCTCGGCCTGATCCGCGAGGGCGACGGCGTCGCCGCGCAGGTGCTGGTCGGTTTCGGCGCCGACCTGAACCGGGTCCGCCAGCAGGTGATCCAGCTGCTGCACGGCAGCCCCGGACCGGGGTTCGCGCCGGGCGGACCCGACGACCTGCGCGAGCGGCTCACCACCATCGCCGCCCGGCTGGCGGTGATCGAGCGGCGGCTCAAGGACACGACGGCCGGAGCCTGACGGCCCAGGCCGGTCCGCGGCTCAGTACGCGGGCGCGGGCGCGGCTCAGTACGCGGGCGCGGCTCAGTACGCGGGCGCGGCCGGGAGGACGCCGCACAGCAGGCGGTTGTCGCCGCGCTGCCACAGGGTGCCGATCTCAGCGAAGCCTGCCGCCCTGAGCGCCTCGACATGGGTAGCGAGCTGCGTCGACTCGGTACCGTGGTGACCCGCGTCTACTCGGCGGCGCTGGCGCTCCGCCACATGGACGGCGAGCAGCGGGTCGGCGGCGACGGCTTCCCACCAGGCGTGCCAGCTCTCCGGATGCCCGTCGGGGAAACGCCGCAGGTCCTCGCGTTCCCGCAAGGCCCGGTCGAGACGGGCCAGGGTCGGCGCCTCCTTCGCGTCCAGGGTGAAGTGATCGCCGTCCAGCAGCAGCCCGCCCGGGCGGAGTACGGTCGCGAGCTCGGCGTACATGGCCCGCAGGTCGGGCTCGGGCAGCCAGTGCAGGGCGGTCGTGCTCACCGCGGCGTCCGCGGGCAGGCTCAGGCCCAGCCGCCCGGACCAGCCGGGTACGCGCAGGTCCAGGTCGATGAAGCGGAGCCCGCCCCGGCCGCCATAGGCGGCCTGGCCCAGCGTCAGCGACACCGGATCGGCGTCGATGCCGATGACGGTCGCGCGGGGCAGCCGGTCGAGCAGCCTGACGGCCAGTGAGCCCGGACCGCAGCCGATGTCGAGCACCAGCGGGTCCGGCCGCCCGGCCGCCTCCTCGACCGCGTCGATCAGCGCAGTGAACCTGTCCTCGCGATCCGGCAGGGATTCCTCCTGCTGGCGGTCCCAGCGCTCGATCCAGTCTCGTGCGGTGTCGCGGTCAAGTTCCGGCACGTCGTGCCTCCCTGCGGTCAGCGCCAGCAGTTACTGGCTAAACTTCGTTTGATAGTGACAACATAAGACGGCAGAATGTAACTGGTCAAGTGAATTTTAACAGTCACACAGATGTGGTCGTCCGGATGGCCGTGGAGCTGGTGAACCTGCTGACGCCCGGCGAGGAACGCGGCCGCCGTTATGATCCGCCCGAGGCAGACGAGCGCACGGCCGCGGTCGGAGCCATGCTGCGAGCTGGCGGCGGACGCGAGGCGACCTGGGAAGAAGCGGCCGAGCTCTGCTTCGTGGCGGCCGAGCTGCGCGGCGTGTTCGAGGCGGTCAGCACGGGCGCCGTCGACGATGCCGCCGAACAGGTCAACGCCGTGCTGGCCCGCACCGGCGCCCGACCGGAGCTGGAACGGCACGATGGCCAGTCGTGGCATCTGCACTTCCATGCTGCCGACAACTCGCTGCCGAACGGCTGGGCGGCAGGCTGCGCCACCGGCCTGGCCGTGGTGCTCGGCGGCTCCCGGTCTGACCGGCTGGGCATCTGCACGGCCCCCGGGTGCGACCGGGTCTACGTGGATACCTCGCGAAACGGCACCCGGCGGTACTGCTCGACCTCGTGCCAGAACCGGGTCAAGACCGCGGCTTTCCGGGCCCGCTCGTCCTCGGATATGGGTGCACACTAGAGGGGTCCAGGGTCCTGCGGCGGGGGGCCGGCCTGATCGGAGAAAGCCATGTTCGAGCGGTTCACCAACCAGTCGCGGCGCGTCGTGGTCCTGGCCCAGGAAGAGGCACGCAAGCTCGATCACAACTACATCGGCACCGAGCACATCCTGCTTGGCCTGCTGCACGAGGGCAAGGGCGCGGCCGCGCTGGCGCTGACCTCCATGGGCGTGACCCTCGAGGCCGGGCGCAGCCAGGTCGAGTTGATCATCGGACGCGGCAAGAGCGAGCCGTCCGGGCACATCCCGTTCACGGCGCGGGCCAAGAAGTCGCTCGAGCTGTCGCTGCGCGAGGCGCTGCAGCTCGGTCACAACTACATCGGCACCGGGCACCTGCTGCTCGGGCTGGAGCGCCAGGGCGACAACATGGCCGTACGGATACTGGGCAACCTCCACGTGGACCCGACGGACCTGCGCGCGCGGGTCACCAGGGAAATGGCTGAGCATCCCGAGCAACCCGACGAGGCCGGCGTCGGGACACCGCCGCCGGTGACGCTGCGCCATCGCGATCTGGTCCGCGGTCTGCTGGACAGCATCGACGCCCGGCTGAACGCGATCGAGGAGTACCTCGGGATCACCCGCGCCGTGCCGGATGAGGTGCGGCAGCTGGACGCGAAGATCGCCACCATCCGCCGGGACAAGGAGTCGGCCATCGGCGTGCAGGACTTCGGCCAGGCGGCCATGCTGCGGGACGCGGAAAAGCGGCTGCTCGAGGAGCGGCAGCGGGTCATCGCGGAAATGGAGGCCGGCGGGGCCCCGGACGCCGAGCCGGCCGCGGCCGGGGGCGCCGAAGCGGCCGCCGGAGCAGCCGGAACTGACCAGATCGCCGAGGCTGGCGGGACAGCAGGGGACGACGAGGATCCGCCCGCCGCCACGGGATAGGCGCCGTGGCGCCGTGCGGAGGCCCCGAAAATGTCGTACCCCCCTCGTAGGGTGAGCGGCATGAACCCATCACGGAGACGCCGCGCTAACCCCCCGGAGCAGCGGTGCCGGTGCGCGGAATGTGACGCGCTGGCCGAGGGCACCAGCCTCGACCCGGAAGCCTGCATGCAGGCTGTCGCCGGTGACATCACGGCCGTCGGCTGGTCGGTGTCCGCCGTGCTCGGCGACGAGATCGCGCCGCCCTGGGCGTACACCATCGGCCTGTGGCTCAGCCACCAGGGCCCCGAGCTGACGATGTTCGGTCTCCCCGTCGAGCACATGACGACCATCCTGAACGCAGTCGGGGATCGCATCGCGGCGGGTTCGGTGATCGAGGCCGGAGACGAGCTCGAAGAGATCTGCCCGTGCCCCCTGGCCATCCGGCCGGTGCACGCGAGCTGGCGGACGACCAGCCTGTTCGCCGTGTCGGACCGGTACTACGGGTACGTCAGGCCGGCCTGCCTGCAGGTGGTCTGGCCTGACCGGCGGGGCCGGTATCCTGGGGATCCGGGGTTCCAGGCCCGCTACGAGGGCCGGCAGCCGATGCTGTGGCTGCCCAGGGAGGATCATCCGCCGGGCGTATGGACCCGGATCGACCAGCTGCCCTGAGCTGGTCCGTCCCAGTACGTCGCTAGCTGGGAAAAGGAATTGCCAGCGAATCATGGCGCTGGTTACCGTCAAACGACGGTAAACGCCGGCCACACTGGCCGGCCGCTGAGGTAAGAAAGGACCGAGCCGATGTCACGGGGTGGCCTCGTCCGCCGGTTCCCCGTGCTGGCGATCCGGGACTTCCGGCTGCTGCTCGCCGACCGGCTGATCGCGCCGGCTTCGGTGGGGTTCTCGATGGTCGGTGTCTCGTTCGCGGTGCTGCGGGCCACCAACTCCCCCGCCGACCTGTCCTACGTGCTGGCCGCCCAGATCGCGCCATCGCTGGTGTTCGCGCTGCTCGGCGGCGTCGCGGCCGACAGGTTCCCGCCGCAGCGCGTGATCGTGGCGGCCAACCTGATGATGGCGCTCGGCGAGGGAACCTTCGGCCTGCTGGTGCTGACTGGCCGTCCGCCGCTGTGGGCCATGATCGGCCTGGAGATGGTGACCGGAACCGGGGTGGCGATCTTCTACCCCGCGTCCCAGGCACTGCTCCCCCGCATCGTGCCGCGCGGCATGCTGCAGGACGCGAGCGCGATCAGCCGCCTGGCCATGAACACCGGTCAGATGTCCGGCGCGGCCGCGGCCGGCCTGCTGGTCGCGGCGGCAGGCCCGGGCTGGGCCCTGGCCCTGTGCGGCATCGGCATGGTGGCCACGGTGCCGCTGCTGCTGTCCATCCGCGGCGGGCAGGACCTGCGGGCTCGTGCCGGAGCCGGCCCGGGGGCCGGGGCCGCGGGCACCGCGGCGCCGCCGCCGGCGAGCATGCTCGCCGAGCTGCGCGAGGGCTGGTCGGAGTTCCGGTCGCACACCTGGCTGTGGGTGATCGTGGCCCAGTTCGCCGTGGTGATGATGGCCTGGTACGGGGCCTTCTCGGTGCTCGGCCCGGTGGTGGCCAGGGAGCATCTGGGCGGGCCGGCCGCCTGGGGCGCGATCACCGCGGCCGATGCGCTCGGCCTGATCGCGGGCGGGATCGTGTCGCTGCGGGTCACGCCGCGCAGGCCCATGCTGTTCGTGGTGCTCACCGGCGGAGCGGTGGCCATATCCCCGCTCTCGCTGGCGATGGTGCTGCCGCTGCCCGCGATCTGCGTCGCCTCGTTCGGACTCGGCGTGTTCGTCGAGATGATGATGGTGCAGTGGACGGTGGCGATGGCCCGGAATATCCCGTCGGACCGGCTGGCCCGGGTGTCGTCCTACGACGTTCTCGGCTCGGTCATGGCCATGCCAGCCGGCGCGCTCATCGCCGGCCCCCTCGGCGCCGCGATCGGCATTTCGTCCGCTCAGTACGCGGCGGCGGCCGTGATCATCGTCGCGTCGGCGCTGGCCCTCATCCCGCATGACGTCCGCACCATGCGGGGCGGCGATCCCGCGGTTCCCCCGGCCGCCGTGGAGGCAGCCGGAGAACTGCTCGACGTCGTGTCCAGGTAGGTCGGGTACGCGCAGGCCGGTGCGGCGGGAGCCCCCGTGGTCCCCGCCGTACCGGCTGGCGCCGATGACTCAGACGTTCTTCTGGTACGAGCGGAACGTCACCACCGACAGCGCCACGCAGATCACCGCGAGGGCCACTAGGCCACCGCAGCGGACGCCGATCGCGCCCCATGCGGGGTGGGCGGAGACCGCGGACCGCCCGATCTGGACCACCCAGTTGAGCGGGTTGCGTGACGCGATGGCCTGCATCCAGCCCGGCATCAGCTGCGTCTGCATGAACGCCGAGGACAGGAACATCAGCGGCAGCATGAAGAACGTGTACACGCCGATGATCGCCTCACGCGACCGCAGCAGCATGCCGGTCATATTGGACAGGGCCCCGAACACCACGCCGACCAGGATCGACGCCGCGACCATCACGGCCACCCCGGCGACCCCGCCGTGATAGCGGGCCCCGCCGGCCAGGCCGAGGCCCACGATGATCAGCGACTGCACGGTCGTGGCGACCGCCTGCTCGGCCACGGTGGCGTTCATGATCCCGACCCGGCTGGCCGGGGAGGCGAGGAACCGGTTCAGCGTGCCCCGCTCGATCTCCTCGATCATCGCCATGCCCGCCCACATGTTGTTGGCCATGGCGTTCATCGCGATCAGGCCGGGGACCAGGTAGTCCAGGTAGGTGCCGCCGAAGGCGAAGCCCGGGATGTCGATGACCTTGCGGAACAGCTCCCCGAACAGGAACAGCCAGATGGCCGGCTGCACGACGCTGAACGCGAGCACCCAGGGCTGCCGGACCAGGGCGTGCAGCTTGCGGCCGGTCAGGTACCAGGTGTGCGCCAGGGTGGTGCCGAACGGCACGGAGTTGGACTGCACGGCGGTGACGGCCGCCGGCGGCACGGACTCGAGTTGCGCGGTAGCCATTACTTGCTCGCCTCCATCAGGTCCCGCTCGCTGGGTGATTCATGACCGTCGGATGTCGGTGACTCGCTATAGCGGCGCCCGGTGTGCCGCAGGTACACGTCGTCGAGCGACGGCCGGGCCACGGCCACCGAGACGGCGTTGATGCCGGCGTGCTGCAGCGCCCCGAGGACCACCGGTACCGCGGCCGCCCCGTCGTCGCTGCGCGCCGAGACGTTGCGCCCGGCGATGACCACGTCCCGCACCTCGGCCAGGCCGCCCAGCACGCCGCGGACCAGGCTCGAATCGGCATCTCCCGGCAGTTCTACCTGGACCGCGTCGCCGCGCAGCTGACCCTTGAGCCCGCCCGGCGTGCCCGACGCCACCACCCGGCCGCGGTCCACGATGGCCAGCTGGCTGGCCAGCCGGTCCGCTTCCTCCAGGTAGTGCGTGGTCAGCAGGACGGTCATCCCTTCGCGGCCGGCCAGGCGCGCGATCTCCTGCCACATGGCGGCCCGGGACTCCGGGTCCAGGCCGGTCGTGGGCTCGTCAAGGAACAGCACCTCGGGCCGGTGCATCAGGCCGAGCGCGACGTCCAGCCGGCGCTGCATGCCGCCGGAGTACGTCTTGACCAGCCGCCCCGCGGCCTCGGTAAGCCCGAAGTGGTCGAGCAGCTGGTCCGCCCGGGTCCGCACCGAGCTGCCGCGCAGCCCGTACATCCGGCCCTGCAGCAGCAGGTTCTCCCGGCCGGTGGCGGTCGGGTCGGCGCCCGACCGCTGCGCGACCACGCCGATCACGTGCCGCACCCGGCCCGGCTGGGCCAGCACGTCGATGCCCGCGACGCGCGCCGAGCCCTCATCCGGCCTGGCCAGCGAGGTGAGAATCTTGACCGTGGTGCTCTTGCCTGCTCCGTTCGGGCCGAGCAGGCCGTAGATGATGCCCCGCGGGACGCTGATGTCCAGGCCGTCCAGCGCGCGGATGCCTTGCTTCTTGCCGTGAGCGGCGTAGGTCTTGACTAGTTGACGCGCCTCGATGGCGCAGTCGGCTGAACTCACCGTTATCTCCTAGGTTACGGATCGCGACGATCCAGCCCCGCGAGGAGAAACCCGGCTATTCTTACTGGTGGGACCTCGGGTTCCGCGCGCTCGCGGGATCGGTTTGAGGTTGACGGCCCCGGCTCCTGGTGTTGCCGCACCGGGCCGGGGTCGTTTAGTCAGCTATCGGCGGTCTTGCCTCCCTCCTGATCGACGAGCGCCTGGATGTAGTCCGGGATCTCCCCGGTGGCGTGGAAGCGCCGCCAGTCCTCAAGGCCGGGGAACGTACCGGCGGTGAATTCCTTCAGCAGCCCGCGTACCCACTCCTCCTCGGCCCGGCGCTGGGACAGGTAGTACTCCGACTCGATGAAGAACAGCCGGGGCAGCTGAACAACCAGCGTGGCCAGCTCGGCCGCCAGGCGGTCGTTGGTCTTCTCCAGCGTGGCCAGCCGCTGCTGCAGCAGGCCGATCAGCTCGTCGGGCGGCAGCGCGGCCGCCTCACCGAGGGCCGCCTCGAAACTGCTGTGCTCCCGCTCCGGCACGCTGAGCAGCTCGCGCAGCCAGTCATTGACCTCGGCCCGGCCCGCGTCGGTGATCTGATACGTGGTCCGCTCCGGCTGCCTGCCCTCCCGGGCGACTTCGATGGCCTCGATGAAGCCGTGCTTCTCCAGGTTCTGGACCACCGTGTAGAACGATCCCCAGTTGATCTTGATGGCATTGTCCTTGCCGCGCTCGCGCAGCGTGGTGGCCATCTCGTAGGGGTACATCGGCCGTTGCGTCAGCATGTTGAGCAGCGACAGCGCCAGCAGGTTGGTGACTTTCCGCCGCTTGGCCATCCGCACCACCCCGTCTCCGAGTCCTCGTCCGCGAGGACTCGTTATCAAGTAATCGTAGACGAGTATAAGCAGATGATGGAGCGCCGCGCAATCCGGGGCATGAAGATCTTTTCTGCCGAACGGTCCCTGGCTCGTGCCGCCGCGACTCCTGCTCGCCGCGGCCATGGTCGCGGCGGGGCCGGGCGCCCGCCGGGCCGCCTGGTCAACCGGATCGATGCGCATCTGAGCCGGCTATTACCGGATCTCCGGCACATCGATCCGGTCGCACCGTCACAACGTGAGCGCACATATCAGACAAAACGGGCAGAATTCCGGGTGCGGCTCGCCCCAGGCGGGCAGACCCTCAACGGTCAGCCGAAGAAGACCTCGGCTTCGGCGTAGCGCTGGGGGGGAACCAGCTTGAGCTGGCTGGTGGCCTCGGCGAGCGGCACCCGGACGATGTCCGTGCCGCGCAGCGCCACCATCACGCCGAACGCCTCCTCGTGCACGGCCTGGACCGCGTGCACGCCGAACCTGGTGGCGAGAACCCGGTCGAACGCGGTGGGCGTGCCGCCACGCTGGATGTGGCCGAGCACCGTGCAGCGGGCTTCCTTGCCGGTGCGCTTCTCGATCTCGTCGGCCAGCATCTGCCCCACGCCGCCCAGCCGGACATGGCCGAACGAATCGAGCATCTCGGAGGAGGTGGCCAGATCCTCGCTCACCGGGTGGGCGCCCTCGGCGACGACCACGATCGGGGCGAACCTGGTCTGGAACCGGTGCTGCACGTAAGCACAGACCCGCTCGATGTCGAACGGCCGCTCCGGGATGAGGATCACGTTTGCGCCGCCGGCCAGGCCGGCGTGCAGCGCGATCCAGCCGGCGTGCCGGCCCATGACCTCCACGATCAGTGCCCGGTGATGGCTTTCCGCCGTGGTGTGCAGCCGGTCGATCGCCTCCATGGCGATGTTCACGGCCGTGTCGAAGCCGAAGGTGTAGTCGGTGGCCCCCAGGTCATTGTCGATCGTCTTGGGCACGCCGACCACGGGCACGCCCTGCTCGCCGAGCCTGGTCGCCACGCCCAGGGTGTCCTCGCCGCCGATCGCGATCAGCGCGTCGACGCCCAGGCCGGCCAGGTTGTCCTTGATCCGCTCGATGCCGTTGCGGCCGCCGCTGCCGCTGGTCTTCAGCGGGTTGGTCCGGGATGACCCGAGGATCGTGCCGCCGCGCGGCAGGATGCCGCGTACGGCCTGCACGTCAAGCGGCACCGTGTCGCCCTCGAGCGGCCCGCGCCACCCGTCCCGGAACCCGACGAATTCAAGGCCGTACTCCTGCACGCCCTTGCGGACCACGGCGCGGATAACTGCGTTCAAGCCGGGGCAGTCGCCGCCGCCGGTAAGGACTCCCACTCGCATGGCACCAACCTTAGTGCGCGAAAGGGCCCGCGCGGATGGATGCGGCAGGAGCGGCAGGTAAAACTCCGGCCGCCGGCCGCACCGGGCGCGCGGTCAGTCCGTATTGTCCCGCTCGCGCTGGTCCGGCTCCTGGTGACCTGTCCCGCGGTCGCCGACCTGACCGTGACCGGCATCGGCGCCCCGGGCGAGGTCCGCCTTGGCCTGGCGGGCATCAATGTCGACATATTCCTGGCCGGAGAGCTTCGCGATGGCCTGCATGATCTCGTCGGTTACGGTCCGCAGCAGGCCGTCGGCCTGCTGGCTGCGGTAGCGGGAGAAATCGAGCGGCTCGCCGAACCGGACGCCCGGGCGGTACCGCGGGTTCGGCCAGATCGTGCTGGGCGGCTGGAACTGGAACGTGTCGATCATGGCGCACGGCACGACCGGCGCGCCGGACTCGATCGCCAGCCGGGCGACGCCGGTCTTGCCCCGGTACAGGCGGCCGTCCGGGCTCCTGGTGCCCTCGGGGTAGATCCCGAGCACGTGCCCGGCCGCCAGGACCTGCAGCCCGGTCCTGAGGGCCTGCTCGCCCGCCGCTCCCCCGGCCCGGTCGACCGGGATCTGGCCCACGCCGGCGAAAAAGGCCCTGCTGATCAGGCCCTTCAGGCCACGGCCGGTGAAGTATTCCGACTTGGCCAGGAAGATCACCTTCCGCGGGATGGGCAGCGGTCCGAAGAAGTGGTCGGAGAACGACAGGTGATTGCTGGCCAGGATCACCGGGCCGTGCCTGGGCACATTCCTGGCCCCCCACGCGCGGGGCCTGAAGATGATCTTCAGCGTCATCCCGAGCGTGTACTTCGTCACCCAGTAGAACACGCTTCTATCGTCCCATGTCCGTGAGCCAGCGGAGCGCGCGGAATAATGCCAGCATGCCACCATCGCATCCAGGCGCTCCGCTGCCCGGCACGGAGCCGTTCGAGCACGCAGGCGGTCCGGTCGGCGTCCTGCTCTGCCACGGTTTCACCGGCAGTCCCCAGACGCTGCGCCCGTGGGCCGAGTACCTGGCCGGCCAGGGCCTGTCGGTCAGCCTGCCGAGGCTGCCCGGGCACGGCACGAGCTGGCCGGATCTGGCGCGTACCGGCTGGCAGGACTGGTACGGCGAGGTCGACAGCGCGTTCGGCGCGCTGTCGCGGCGATGTGAGCAGACCTTCGTGTTCGGCCTTTCCATGGGCGGGTGCCTGGCGCTGCGGCTGGCCGAAGTCCACGGCAGCGCGGTACGGGGAGTCGTGGTCGTCAACCCGTCGCTGGCCCCGGACACCAAGCTGTTCCTGCTGGCTCCGGCGCTCAAGCACGTGCTGCGCTCGCTGCCCGGCATCGCGAGCGACATCAAGAAGCCCGGCGCCCAGGAGATCGGCTACGACCGGGTCCCCGTCCGCGCGGCGGCCACGCTGCCGGGACTGTGGGGCATCACGACCCGTCAGCTCGGCCAGGTGACGCAGCCGGTGCTGGTCTATCGCAGTGCCGTCGACCACGTGGTGGGGCCTGCCAGCATGCGAGCCCTGCTCGCGGGCCTGACTAAAGAGCAGGTCACGGTGCGTGAGCTCGCCGACAGCTACCACGTCGCGACGCTCGACAACGACGCGGAGGCCATGTTCGAGGGCAGCATGAAATTCATCCAGGATCACGCCGGTTAGCGGGAGGCCTCGGCTGTTTCGCCTGGCCAGCGATGGTTGGCGCGCCACGGCCGGCGGCGCCGGCGGCATCGTTCCTCGAGGTCCGGCGCGGGCCGGCCGCCCCGGTCCGGATGAGGTCCGGTATCCCTTTATCCCTCCGGCGAGGTCCGGGCGGCGCGATATCGTTGGAGCTAGGACAAATTGAGATAGCGGTGGGACGTGCCGGACTGGGATAACACCGAGAGCAGAGAACGTGACGAGGACGCGGCATGGCGCGACCTCGTGGCCCGGTACGACGCGCCCCTGACCACACAGCAGCCTGTCCCCTGGCCTGAGCGTGAGGACGTGACGGGCGGGTCTCCGGGGACACGCGAGGCAAGCGGGATTAGCAACCGGGGATGACGGGCTGCACGGGGATGACGGCTGCACGGGGATGACGGGCTGCACGGGGATAACGGGCTGCACGGGGATGACAGAGCATCCGGGGGTCATGAGACGGGCGGGGAGGGGCCGGCCCAGGTTCGGCGGGCCGGCGAGAACGAGCTGCCCGCTGAGAACAAGCTGGCCGGCGACAACGGCCTGGCCAGCGAGAACGAGCTGGCCGGGGAACACGGGCTGGCCGGGGAACACGGGCTGGCCGGGGAACACGGGCTGGCCGGGGAACACGGGCTGGCCGGGACGCGGAAGGCGGACGGGCCGCGCGGAACCGACGGGGCGTACGGAGGCTCTCCGGAATTCGGGGCCGACGGGATGAGCAGCGCGTTCGACAGCGGGTTCCCCGAGACGCTTGACCCCGACGTGATACAGACGCCGCGCGTGATCCGGGGACCGGTAGCGCGCCGGGCCGCCGCTCGCGCAGCGGCCGAGGATGACGACGAGGAGCACTACATCCCGCCGGTCCCGCCTCCGCTGCCGAAGCTGGATCCGCTGGCCAAGGGTGCCTGGGCGGCGCTGTTCGGCGGGCCGGGCTACCTGGTGGTGGCCACCGTGGCAGGCTGGTCCGTGTCGGGATTCGCGGCGTTCTGCGCGGTCGCCGCGTTCGTGGCCGGTTTCGCCATACTCGTGCTGCGCATGAACGACCCGGGGCCTGGAGGTCCTGACGACGGGGACGACGGCGCCGTCGTCTGAGGCTCGGCGGTCCTGCTGGCCTCCCTGGCCAGGTCGGCCGCGCCTACGATGCCTGCGTCCTGGCCGAGCTGGGCCTTCCTGATCTCCGCGAACGGCCGGTAGCCGCGGCCGGTCAAGGCCCGCTCGAAGGCCGCGCGGGCCGGGTCGAGCAGCAGGTCACCCGCCTCTGACACGCCGCCGCCGATCACGAAGCAGGCCGGGTCGAGGATCGCGGCCAGGTCGGCCAGGCCCTGGCCCAGCCAGCCGCCCACGATCTGGAAGCAGCGCAGCGCGGCCGGGTCTCCTTCGGTCGCGGCCCGGGTGATCTGCGGGCCGGAAATGCCCTCGGGCATTCCCCCGCCCAGCTGCAGCAGCCGCATCGCGCCTTCCGGAGTGCGCCTGGCGACCTCGCGGGCTTCGGCGACCAGCGCGTTGCCGCTGCAGTACTGCTCCCAGCAGCCACGGTTCCCGCAGCCGCACAGCCGCCCATCGGGGACGACCCGGACGTGTCCCGGCTCGCCGGCGATGCCCCAGCGGCCGCGGTAGAGCTCGCCGCCGATGATGATGGCCGCGCCGATGCCAGTCCCCACCGCGACCAGCATCACGTCGCGGTACCCGCGCGCGGCGCCGAACCGCGCCTCGGCCCAGGCCGAGGCATTGGCGTCGTTCTCGACCACCACCCCGCGGCCGACACGCTCCTCCACGCGCTGCTTGAGCGGCTCGTCGCGCCAGGCCAGGTTGGGCGCGAACAGCATGGCGGCCCGGTCGGCGCCGACGAACCCGGCGGCACCGAGCCCGATGGCGATGACCTGATGGCCGCCGAGAAGCTCGGCGACCACATCGGCGATGGCCTGTTCGGTCCGCGCCGGGCTAGCGGCCGGGGTGGACCGTTTCAGCTTAGTGATGATCCGGCCGTCTTCGTCGACGACCCCCGCCGCGACCTTGGTGCCACCGACATCGATGCCGATGGCCAGGGTCACTTCGCTCCCCCGGGGAAGCGACGGTTCTCTCCCGGGGGGACCCATCCCCCCGGACCCCCCTTGGGAATCCCCCCGCTCACGGGGGGGCTGCCCGCCCCCCCGTACCCCCCTGGCCCCCGGGGCCGCCCTGGGAACGGTTCTGATCCTGGGTCTTAATGATCTGCTCGAAGGTGGAAAACGCGTCCTGCGCCATGGAGGCCAGGGCTCCGCCCGCGTCGGCGAGGCTGGCCATCAGGCCGGGACCGCCCGTCCGGGCCGCGCGGGCCGCCTGGCAGACCGGGCACCACTGGCACTCCGGAGGCTCATCGGGCGGCGGCTCGTTGGTGGCCTGGTCCCACACGTTGCCGTAGGGCCGCCGTTCCTGGCCCAGCGTCCGCTTGACCTGGTCGGCCACCTGGTTGGCCATGCTGCGCGCGCCCGCGCGCATCAGCCAGCGCTGGAAATCGGCGACGGGATCACCAGCCCGGCGAGGCTGGCTGCCGCCGCCCGACTGGCCATTGGTCCTGGACGAGACCGGGTCTACTGCCTGGCTCCAGCTTCCTGACTGGCGGCCGCCGCTTCCTGGCTGGCTGCTGTTGCTTTTCGGCTGGCCGCTGGTTCCCGGCTCGCCGTCACCTCGGGATTCCGACACCTGACGCCTCCTACCCTTGATCGTACCGCTACCACTGCAGGACAAAGGGCGCGCCGGTGGAGCGGAAGTGTCCCACGTTCAGGCATTCCGTGACGCCGATCCTGGTCCTGCGGGCCAGCGGCTGGTGCACGTGCCCGAAGATGGAGTACCGCGGCCTGGTCACCCTAATCGCCTCCAGCAGGGCCAGGCTGCCCTTCTCCAGGCGCCGTGCCACGGTGTCGTAGAGGAGCTCGGGAACCGCGGGCGGGATGTGAGTGCACAGCACGTCGACCTCGCCGACCGCTTCGATCTTGGCCACGAACTCCTCCTCGCTCATCTCATTCGGCGTCCGGTAGGCCGACCTCAGGCCACCGCCGACGAAACCGAACCGCCAGCCGTCCAGGTCCACGGTGCCGCCGTCCAGGACGTGATGCCCGGGCTTGACGTACCGCTCCCACATCCGGGGGACGTCGACGTTCCCGTAGGTCAGGTACGCGGGTTCCGGCATGGCCCCGAACAGCTCGGCGTACTGCCTGGCCATGGCGCCCTCGAACAAGCTGGCCGGGCTCTCGGCCTTCTCGGCCAGCAGCCGGGCCGACAGAGCCCGCGCCTCGTCGAACCTTTTCGCTGTCCGCAGCTCGACGTAGATCCGGGCCGCCTCGGCACCGAACAGGTCGGCGAAGATCCCCTGCCCGTAGTCGGCATAGTCGAGGAACAGCAGCAGGTCGCCCAGGCAGATCAGCGCGTCGGCGCCGCGGGCGGCCCCGGCCAGCGCGTCCACCCGCCCGTGCACGTCGCTCACCACGTGAACTCGCATGTCACCACGGTAAGGCCCGCCCGGGGCGCGGGCGCCAGCGCAGGATCATCGACGGGGCGCTTTAAGCTTGTGCTGCCATGTAGCTGCCCGGATGGAGGTGCCGTGCACGAGTACAGCATTCCGGCCCTGGCCGAGATACCTGCCAGCGCGAACCTGGCCAAGGTGGTCTTCCGCCGGGCCGCGGAGCAGCCGCAGGCGATCATGCTGCGCCGCCCGGGACCGGGGGGCCTGTCCGGGGCATGGGAAGCCGTGACCGCCAGCCAGTTCCGGGACGAGGTCGTCGCGGTGGCCAAGGGACTGATCGCCGCCGGGATCGAAGCCGGGGACCGGGTCGCGGTGATGTCGCACACGCGATATGAGTGGACGCTGATCGACTACGCGATCTGGACCGCGGGCGCGATCACCGTGCCGGTCTACGAGACATCCTCGGCCGAGCAGGCAGAGTGGATACTCAGCGACTCAGGAGCCCGGGCCTGTTTCGTCGAGTCGGCGTCCTTCGAGCAGGTCGTCGACGGGTTCCGCGACCGGGTACCGGCTCTGGAGCAGATCTGGCGGATCGACCCGGGCACGGCCAAGCAGGTGGCATCGCTGGCCTCGCTGACCGAGGCCGGCGCGGCCATGGCCGACGAGGTCATCAGGGAGCGGGCCGGGACAGCCCAGGCGGCCGACCTGGCCACTGTCATCTACACCTCGGGGACCACCGGACGGCCCAAGGGGTGCGAGCTCAGCCATCAGAACCTGCTCTCGGCGGTGCGTAACGCCTTCCTGGGCCCGCTGGCCGCGCTGACCGCGACCGAGGACCCGAGCACGCTGCTGTTCCTGCCGCTGGCCCACGTGTTCGCCCGGATTATCGAGGTGGGCTGCATCGAGGCCGGAGTGGTCCTCGGGCACTGCGGGGACCTGAACGCGCTGCTGCCCGCCCTGGCCGCCTTCCAGCCCACCTTCATCCTGGCGGTACCGCGGGTGTTCGAGAAGGTGTACAGCAGCGCCGAGCAGAAGGCGGTCAGCGAGCGGAAGGGCGCCGTCTTCGGCCGGGCGGCCGCGACCGCGACCGCCTACAGCCAGGCGCTGGACGCGCCCGGGCGGCCGGCGTTCGGGTTGCGGGCCCAGCACGCGCTGTTCGACCGGCTGGTCTACGCCAAGCTGCGGGCGGCTCTCGGCGGCCGGGCCGCGTTCGCCATTTCCGGCGGCGCGGCGCTCACCGACCGGCTCTGCCACTTCTTCCGCGGCGTCGGCGTCACCGTGCTGCAGGGTTACGGTCTGACCGAGACGACCGCCGCGGCCACGGTCAACCAGCCGGACCGGAACAAGATCGGCAGCGTGGGCCAGCCGCTGCCCGGGGTGGGGATCAAGATCGCGGAAGACGGGGAAATCCTGATCACCGGGTCGATCGTCTTCCCCGGCTACTGGCAGAACGAGGCGGCGACCAAGGAGGTCCTCGCCGAGGAGGGCTGGTTCCGCACCGGCGACATCGGCGAACTCGACGACCAGGGCTTCCTGACCATCACGGGCCGGAAGAAGGAACTGATCGTCACCGCGGGCGGCAAGAACGTGGCCCCCGCGGTGCTGGAGGACCGGCTCCGCAGCCACGCCCTGATCAGCCAGACCATGGTGGTCGGGGACGGCAGGCCGTACATCGCCGCGCTGATCACGCTCGACGCCGAGGTGCTCCAGTCGTGGAAGGAACGGCACGGCAAGCCGGCGGACGCGACCATCTCGTCGCTGCGCGACGACCCGGAACTGGTCAAGGAGATCCAGGCCGCAGTCGACGAAGCCAACCAGGCGGTGTCGAGGGCCGAGTCCATCCGGCGGTTCCGGATCCTTGACGACGACTTCACGCAGGAAAGCGGCCAGCTCAGCGCCAAGATGGGTATCCGCAGGAGCGTGCTGGCCAAGGAGTTCGCGGCCGACATCGACGCGCTGTATTCCTGAGACCGCTGGACCGGCCGGCGCGGGATCAGCCATGGCCGGCGGTGAGCGCGGCCGGCCGCGTCTGGTTCATGCAGCAGCAGGCCAGAGGTCCGGAACAGGAACTCGGCGTAGGTATCCGGGACGTGATCGCCGTCGGCCAGGTAAAGGTCAGCTGAGGTGGTCAGCGAGGTCAGCCTGCGCTGGGCGTACTGGACCTCGGCCATGACCCCGGCGATACGCCGGGCGAAACGGGCCACTCCGGTGCTTCGCGCGGCCATCGTCATGCGCTCCGCACCAGCCAGTGGCCGGCCCGCCGGGCCACGTGGCTGCCGGGCTGGCGCTGGGCGCCTCGCGCTGCGCTGGCTCGCCGGGCGGCCGCGGCCTGCCGTCGCGAGACATTGATGTGCTCGGTGGCCAGGTGCTGCGTCGCGTACGTGTTCATCGTTCCTCCTTGAGGCCGGCCATCGTATGGCCGTACATCATTTAGTCTCGCGGTAAGGCCACCCGCGTCGCATTGGAGGAAATCCCTATTTTGCCTGCTGAGAGGGGCCTTATCCGGGCCCGGTCGCGACTTATCCCGGTCAGGGACGGCTTAGCCGCCGTACCGCCCGCCCGGCGTCGTCTCAGCCGTCCAGGATGCCCGCCAGGCGGGCGGCCGCCAGGTCCCAGCGCCACTCGCGTTCCACCCAGGCCAGCCCCTTCTCGCCCATGGCCCGGGCCTGGCCGGGATCGGTGAGCAGCTCGAGGATGCGGACGGCCGTCCCGGCCACGTCGTGCACCACGTAGCCGGTTTCGCCGTCGAGTATCGCGTCCGGGGCACCGCCCGAGTCGCCGCCGATCACCGGCAGCCCGGTGGCCGATGCCTCCAGGTAGACCAGGCCGAGGCCCTCGACGTCCAGCCCGGCCCGCCGGGTCCGGCACGGCATCGCGAAGATGTCGCCCGCGTCGTAGTAGCCGGGCAGTTCGGGCCCGGGCACCGCGCCGGTGAACCGGACCGTGTCGCCGACGCCGAGGCTGCCGGCCAGCTGGCGCAGGTCGCGGGCGTAGGGTCCGTCGCCCACCAGCAGCAGCACCGCGTCGCTCACCGCGGCCCGCACCTGCGGCCAGGCCCGGATGAGGGTGTCCTGGCCTTTGCGCCGGACCATCCGGGACACGCAGACGACCACCGGCCGGCCGGCCAGCCCGAGCCGTTTCCTGACCGCTTCGCCGCCCGAGCCCGGACGGAAGACCGTCATGTCAACCCCCGGCGACAGCCGGACCATGCGCTCGGCCGCCGCCGGCGACAGGGCGCGGGCCAGCCTGGCCCTGAAGTACTCGCCCAGGTAGGTCACCACGTCGACCTCGTCGCCGATCCGGCGGAGCAGGGCGCGGGCCCCCGGCAGCGCCGCCCAGCCCGCCTCATGGCCGTGCGTCACCGCGACGGCCCGCCGCACGCCGGCCCGGCGCAGCGCCGGCGTGATGAGACCCAGCGGTGCCGCCGCACCGAAGAGGACCGCGTCGCAGGCATGCTCACGGGCGATGGCCGCAGCCCGGCGGGAAACGGTCGGCCCGGGCAGCATGAGCGAGGTCGGATGGCGGATCACCGGGAAGGGCTGCTGCGCGTCGAACTCGGCCGCGCCCGTCCAGGCCGGGGCGTACACGGTCACCGAGCCCGGCGGCAGCCGGGTGGCCATCGCGTGCACGAATGACTGGATGCCGCCCTGACGCGGCGGGAAGTCGTTAGTGACGACCAGGGTGCGGCGCACCGCACGAGTGTATAAGGCCGCGGATCACTCGCTGGCCGGTCAGGCTGAGGCCTGGCGCTCGGCCTTCCTCCTCGCGAGCTGGCGTAGCCGGCCCAGGGACCAGTACGGCGCGACAGGCGGCCGCGGCGGCGGATCGTCTGCCGTCACGGCGGGCGGACTTCCCGGCTCGGAGCCCTCGTCCACCCGTCCAGGCTGGGCGACGCTGTCCGCGGCGGGCCAGGCGGGCGGCGCTGGCGGGTCAGGACCACGGCAGTGGCGGCCAGGACGGCCAGGCCGCACAGCACGTACAGGTCGCTGGTCACCATCCGGGCCGGGTTGACGGGGCGGCCGGGCCAGGTCAGCGGGATCAGGCCGGAAAAGACAACGGCCACCACCGCGGTAGCCGCGCCGCCCGTCACCGAGCGGTGCCGCCAGGCGGTGGTGGCCGTCCAGATCAGCAGTGATACAGCCCATACCCAGTGGTGCGCCCACGAAAACGGGGACACAAGCAACCCGGTGATCGCGCAGCAGCACACCCCGCCCAGCCGCCAGCCTCGCCGGTGTGCCCAGGCCGCCACGGCCAGCCCGGCCAGCCCGCAGATCACCGCCGCGGCCAGCCACCAGTCGTGCGCCCCGGTCAGGCGGCCCCCGGCCAGCCGGGCCACCGCCCCGGCCAGCGACTGGTTCGACGGGTTGGCCACGTTCCCCACCCGGCGCTGCGCGGCGAACACCCCGTCCAGCCAGAACACCCGCGACGCGGCAGGCAGCAGCAGCCACCCGGCCGCGATCGTGGCCGCGAACGCCCCGGCCGCAGTGGCCGCCGCCCGAGGGCGGCGGGTGATCAGCAGGTAGACCACGAAGATCAGCGGGGTCAGCTTGATCCCGGCCGCCACCCCGGTACCGATCCCCTGCCACCAGGCGCCATCTCGCTCCCGGAGCAGGTCCCACCCCACCAGCGCGGCTACGACCAGGTTGACCTCGCCCAGGTGCAGGGTGTACGCCGCCGGCCACAGCAACGCCGACAGTGCCGCGATCGCGAACACCGCCTCCGGGCGCGGCCGCACCCCGGCCGCCGCCAGTGACATCCAGACCAGCGCCACTAGCGCGCCGATGCTGACCACCGTGATGACGGCCGCCAGCCAGCCCTCCGTTCCCGTGGAACCGAGCCGGAACAGCGCGGCGGCGAACGGCGGGTAGGTGAAGCTGAACTGGGCGTGCGCGGAGTACAGCGCCCGGCTGGCGTGCTGCCCGCCCCACCAGTACACCCGCACATCCCGCAGCGGCCAGTGAGCACCCGGCGCCGACAACCCGGGAGCGGCGTACAGCACCAGCGCTGCCGCACCGGCCAGCAGCACCGCCATCCGCCGGCCCGGGCCGGTGCGCCGGGCCAGCGGCGGCATCCAGCGCGTCAACGAGCTCAGGGTCATGCTGGCCGAGGCTCGTGACAGGTCCGCCGCTGGTTCACGTGGTCCACACTGCCGCAGGAAGGTCCGCGGCGCATCAGCCGGCAGGCGGTTCTTACGACGCGGCCGTCACCCCGCGGGAGTAGTGCTGCGGGGTTCCCGGCTCAGGGCTGCAGCACACCGTCGAGGTTGTCGGCGTACCAGGGCGTGCTCTCCGGGATTTTCTCCACGTCCATGCCTGTCTGTGGCGCGTCGATGATGTAGCCGCCGCCGACATAGATGGCCACATGCGACTCGCCGTTGTATTCCAGCAGGTCACCGGGCGCTAGCTGCGACAGGGGGACGTGCGGCAGGCTCGCCCACTGCTCGTAGCTGTCACGCGGGATGCCCACGCCCGCGGCCGCCCAGGCGGCCATGGCCAGACCGGAACAGTCGAAGCCCATATGGCAGGGGCCGGTGGCGCCGTAGACGTAGGGGCAGCCGAGCTGGGCGTAGGCGAACGCGACCGCCTTGTCAGCCTGAGAGCTGGTCGGCCCGGTGTACGTGACCGGCGCGCTGCTGCCGTTCCCGCCGATCGAGTTGGTCTTCACCGTCTGCTGCTGGGGCACGGTCAGGCTGTCCAGCGTGGCCTGCTCGGCGGCGATGAGCTTGCCGAGGGAATTCTTGTGGTCGGTCAGCGATGTCTTGAGCGCGGCGATCCCGTCTTCGGTACGCTGCTGTTCCTGCTCGACCGCGGCCAGCTGGCTCGCGTCGTCCAGGAGCTGCTGGGTCTGGGCGTTCCTGTTGCCCGACAGCTCCTCGAGCAGCGCGCCCTGCTGGAGGACGACCGAGGGATCTCCCGAGGTGAGCACGCCCGCGATGGAGGTCGCGGAGGTGTCCTCGAAGGTGGCCGCGGCGATCTGGGCCACGGTCATCTGGGCGGCCAGGAACTGGGCATCGGCGTGCCTGGCGTCCGCACGGAGCTGGGCCAGCCTCGTCTGGGCCGCCGTCAGCTGCCCGCTCACCTGGTCCAGCTGCTCGGTGACCTTGTCGAACTGCGAGGTGAGCTGGTTGACCCGGGCCTGAGCCTGAGCCACGGTAGGCGCCGGGCTGGCCCCGGCGCCGGAAGCGAAGACCGCGAGCCCGGCGATCGATGCCATCCCGGCGACGATCGCGACACCGCGGCGGAAACGGGACGAGCCGCCCGCTAGCCGCGTACCCACGTGCCTACCACACTCCTCGTCAGCTGCGCCCTGCAGCGCGTCCGTCCAGGTCCTAAACCGTAGTCATTGACCAGGCAACATTTGTGGCAAGCGTAGTGAAGGCAATTGGGCGATTCAACCGATTCACCTAATTCCAACTCCTCCATTACGAAGCTCAGATTCTCCGGCGGAAACAGCATGGACACGTTACCATCAGGCCGCTTTCCCAGGCGGCATATGCATTACGTGAATGCACGGATACATTTTTGTGGCGGCGTTATAGGGCACCGTGCCGCTTATTGCCCGCGCAATGCCGCATTGCGCCGATCGGGCGATTCGCTGGCCGTGGGCCGGACTGGCCGGCACCGCTGGTGCCGGAGGTGCTGGTGCCGGAGGCGGCGTGCCTGCGGCCGAAATGTCAGTGGCGGGATTTAACGTGGTGTCCGTGACGAGGCCGGCCATGATCACCAGGGCGCCGGGCGGACGCGTCGGCGTACCCCAGGCGCGGCCGGAGCCGACGGGGCTGCACCTGGTCGGCCGCGAGCCGGCCGAGCATGAGCTGGCCGCGCAGACGCAGGCGGGGCCTGAGCTGGCGGGGCGTGAGCTGGCCGGGCTGGAGTTCGCGGTGGTCGACCTGGAGACCACGGGCTGGTCGCCGGGGGCGGCGGCGATCACCGAGATCGCGGCGGTCAGGATGCGCGGCGGACGGCGGCTCGGCGAGTTCGCCTCGCTGGTCAATACCGGCATCCCGGTGCCGCCCGGGATCGAGGACCTGACCGGGATCACCGACTGGATGCTGGCCGCGGCGCCACCGCTGGCCGCGGTCCTGCCGGGCCTGCTCAAGTTCGCCGACGGCTGCGTCCTGGTCGCGCACAACGCGCCGTTCGACATCGGCTTCCTGCAGGCCGCCTGCGGCCAGTGCGGCCTGGCCTGGCCCGGCTTCACCGTGCTCGATACCGTCATGCTGGCCAGGCGGGTGATGGACCCGGACGAGGTGCCCGACTGCAAGCTGGGCACGCTGGCCGGGTTCTTCCGCGCGCATACGGCGCCGAGCCATCGTGCGCTGGCCGACGCGCGGGCCACCGCAGACGTCCTCGGCTGGCTGATCAGGAGGCTGGCCCATCGCGGTGTGTGTACCCTCGGTCAGCTCGGCGCCTGGCCGAACGTAGTAGCGTAAGCGCCAGCCAGGCAAGCAGGCCGCCCACCGGCTGGCCGGTCACGACAATCTGGGAGGCATCCAGTGGTCACCGCGATCGTCTTGGTGCGGGCCGAGATCCAGCGCATTCCCGAGGTGGCCGAGATCATCGCCCAGATCCCCGAGGTCAGCGAGGTGTACTCGGTCACCGGTGAGTTCGACCTGGTGGCCATGGTCCGGGTCAGGACGCACGAGGATCTCGCCGACGTCATCCCCGGCCGGCTGAACAAGGTTCCCGGCGTCACGCACACCGAGACCCATATCGCCTTCCGCACCTACTCCAGGCACGACCTGGAGGCCGCCTTCTCCCTGGGCCTGGCCGACGGCTCCTGAACGCGGCAGAGGGGTTCGGGTACGGGGCAGGCTAGCGGCCCTTAGGGTCGAGGCGGTGGCTGACCTCGATCCAGCGGTCGAGCAGGGCGCGGGCGGCGCCGGAGTCCACGGCTTCGGTGGCCCGGGCGTAACCGTCGGCCAGGGCCGGGGTGACCGCATCCGGGCCGGGCACGCCGGCCGACGCGGCCAGCGCGGCCGCCGCGTTCAGCAGCACGATGTCGCGCACCGGGCCTCGCTCGCCGGCCAGCACCGCGCGGGCTACGGCCGCGTTGCGGGAGGCGTCACCGCCGCGCAGGTCGGCGACCGAGGCCGGGGGCAGCCCGAGCGCCGCGGGCGAGAACTCGGTCTGGGCCACCTGGCCGTCGTGCACCACCCACATCGTGGACGGGCCGGTGGTGGTCAGCTCGTCCAGCCCGTCCGAGCCGTGGAAGACCAGGGCCGAACATCCGCGCCCGGCCAGCACCCCGGCGATGATCGCGCCCATGACCGGGTCGAACACCCCGACCGCCTGGGCCGTGGGCCGGGCCGGGTTGGCCACCGGGCCCAGGAAGTTGAATACGGTCGGCACGCCGAGCTCACTGCGGGTCGGGCCCGCGTACCGCAGCGCCGGGTGATACAGCGGCGCGAACAGGAACGCGACCCCGATCGTGTCGGCCAGTTCGGCGCTGGCCGCGGGCGGCAGGTCGATGACCACGCCGAGCGCCTCGAGCACGTCGGCGGCACCGCACGCCGACGACGCGGCCCGGTTGCCGTGCTTGACCATCCGCGCCCCGGCCGCGGCGGCCACGATCGTGCCCATGGTGGACACGTTGACGGTGCGCGCGCCGTCCCCGCCGGTACCCACCAGGTCGGTGCGCGGGCCGGCCAGGTGGATCGGCGTGGCGTGCGCGAGCATGGCCCGGGCCAGGCCGGTCAGCTCGGCTACCGAGCTGCCCTTGATCCGCAGCGCGACCCCGAATCCCGCGATCTGCGAGGGCGTCGCCGCGCCCTCCATGATCTCGTTCATGGCCCACTCGCTCTCGTCCGCGGTGAGCGACTCGCCGCGGATCAGCGCGGCGAGCAGCGCGGGCCACGTGGTGCGGGCATCCATGACAGGCTCCCTGGGTGGGTGTGCGGGAGAACTACAAATCGGAGGAGAGGAACCACGGATCGTTCGGCGAATAACAGAAAAGCGCGGCGGGTCCAGGGTCAATCAGACAGTAAGGACAGCGGGGTTCAGCCTGCCACGGCGGCGCGGCCGCGCATCAGGCCGGCCAGTTCGTGGGCCAGCGTGACCGGATCAACGGGGTGGGTGATCACGGCGTCGGCGCGGGACCAGGCGGCGAGCCAGCCGTCGTCGGCGCGGCCCACGACCAGCAGCACCGGCGGGCAGTTGTAGATCTCGTCCTTGGCCTGACGGCACACGCCCATCCCGCCGAGCGGCTGGGCCTCGCCGTCCAGCACCATCACGTCGACGCCACCAGCGTCGAGCAGCCGGAACAGGGCCGGCTGGGTGGCCACCTCGATTATCTCCGCGTCCGGCACGTCCATGGCGGGACGACGACCGATGGCGAGCTTGATCTGAGCCCGGACATCCGCGTCGTGGCTGTACACAACGACCTTCATGCAAGGCATGCTACCGATGGCGAGACTGATGCGGGGGGTCGCGTAGCGATCGCCTACAGGTTGTCGTAATAATTGCTTCGTGGCGACAGCAACTGTGCAGACGAGCCCCCGCCCGCCGGTCAGCAGACCAAACCTGGTCAGCGTCGGCACCATCGTCTGGCTTTCCTCCGAGCTGATGTTCTTCGCGGCCCTGTTCGCGATGTACTTCACCGTCAGGTCGGTGGACAAGGGCCAGGGTCTGGCCTGGCCAGGCGCGCACCTGGACATCGCGCTCGGGTCGACGAACACCACCGTGCTGCTGCTGTCCAGCGTCACTTGCCAGATGGGCGTGTTCGCGGTCGAGCGTGGTCAGATCAAGCGACGCTGGATCGATCCTGCATCCGATGAGCTGGGGCCTGCGTGAATGGTACGTGCTCACCTTCCTGATGGGCCGTATTTCGACCTCGGGCCAGGGCTACGAGTACCTGGACCTGGTAAGGAAGCAGCATCTTACCCTGTCGTCGAGCGCCTACGGCTCGGTGTTCTACCTGACCACAGGGTTTCACGGACTGCACGTCGCGGGCGGCCTCGTCGCCTTCATCTTCCTGCTCGGCCGCACCTACGCGGCCAAGACGATTCACCCACGAACAGCAGGTCAGCGCGATCGTCGTGTCCTACTACTGGCACTTCGTCGACGTCGTGTGGATCGGCCTGTTCACCACCATCTACCTCATCCACTAGTCAGGGGACAGCGAGTGAGCTGGATCATCGCCAGGCGCAGGCGCCCGGCCGCCGGCTACGCCGCCCTGCTGCTGGGGCTCGTCGTTGTCGCGCTGGTCTACGGAGCCTTGACCCGTACCGGCAGCGGCGCGCAGGCATCCGCCTCGGCGCAGCAGGACATCGCCCAGGGCAAGGCCCTGTTCCAAGCGACCTGCTCGAGCTGCCACGGCCTGGACGCCCAGGGCACCACGCAGGCGCCGAGCCTGATCGGCGCGGGCGCGGCCGCCGTCTACTTCCAGATGTCCACCGGCCGCATGCCGGCCAAGGAGGTCGGCGCGGAGAACGTCCGCAGCCCGGTGCGGTACACCCAGCAGCAGATCTACGCGATCGCCGACTACGTCGCCTCTCTCGGCGGCGGGCCCGCGATTCCCGATGCCCAGCAGGTGTCCACGGTCGGCGCGGACACCGCGCTCGGGTCCCAGCTGTTCATGGCCAACTGCGCGCAGTGTCACGGCTTCGCCGGGGACGGCGGGGCGCTCACCTACGGCAAGTTCGCGCCGGCGTTGACCCAGGCCACCCCGACGCAGATCTACACGGCCATGCTGACCGGGCCCGAGGCGATGCCGGCGTTCTCCGATGGGACCCTCAGCTCGCAGGCCAAGCGCGACATCATCGCCTACATCACCGACACGCGGACCGAGCCCAACCCCGGCGGGCTGTCGCTCGGCCGGATCGGCCCCGTCACCGAGGGCCTGGTCATCTTCCTGGGCGGGATGGGCTTCCTGGTGCTGACCGCGCTGTGGATCACCGCCAAGCGCCGTGAGCCCTGGGACGTGGCACAGGAAAGGAACTCGGCGAGGTCCGGGACGGAGCACGAATGAGCGACATGGAAGAGACCGGGGGGACACCCGAGCTTCCCGAGGGACCTGAAGTCCCCGCCACACCGCACCGGGTGATCGGTACTCCGCCGCCGTCGCCGCGGCTGCTCGGCCGCGGCGACGGCGATGCGGAAGCCGCGGGCGAGCACCCCGGCGGCGGGGTGGCCGTCGCGGAGCACGCGGTGGAGAAGCTGCCGGCCGAGCCGGACTTCCCCCAGCACGCCAACAACGCCGAGAAGATCGTCGTGGCGTTGTTCCTGCTCGCGTTCGTCGCGGGCTGCGGGTTCATCGCCGCCTACATCGGCCTGGGCGTGCACACGGTCGACAAGGTCTTCCGGTCCAACCTGGCCCTCGGCCTGTCGCTGTCGGTCGCGCTGCTCGCGCTGGGCGCCGGCGCGGTGATCTGGGTCCGGCACCTGATGCCGGACGTGGAGCTGGTGGAGGAACGGCACGAGATGCGGTCGACCGACGCCGAGCGGGCTGACTTCCAGGAGTACTTCGAGGAAGCCTCGGGGGCCAGCCAGTTCGTCAAGCGGCCCATGGTCCGGCGCTCGCTCATGCTGGCCACGCTGCCGCTGGCCGCCGCCCCGCTGGTACTGCTGCGCGACCTGGGCCCGCTGCCCGGGACCAGCCTGCGGCACACGGTGTGGAGCCCCGGCCGCCGGCTGCTGGTCTACGGCACCAACCAGCCGATCACCGCGGCCGAGTTCAGCGCGCCGGGCGGCATGATCACCATCGTGCCGGAAGGCTACTCCGACGACCTGGACGCGCTGGCCAAGGCTGCCGTCATCCTCATCAAGTTCCGGCCGGGTGAGCTGAACATCCCCACCAGGACCCAGGGCAGTACCGTGGTAGGGACGATGAACTGGGCGGTCGACAACATCGTGGCCTACTCCAAGATCTGCACGCACGTGGGCTGCCCGGCGGCGCTGTACGAGCAGACCACGCACCACATCCTGTGCCCGTGCCACCAGTCCACGTTCGACGCGTCCACCGGCGCGACCGTGATCTTCGGGCCAGCCCCGCGGCCGCTGCCGCAGCTGCCGCTGGCCGTGGACGGCTCGGGTTACCTGGTGGCCCAGAGCGACTTCACCCAGCCCGTCGGCCCGAGTTTCTGGGAGCGCGGATGAGCGACAACTTCACCGTCCCGAAGGCGCTGTCCGGCACCGGCGGGTGGCTGGACGACCGGTTCCACGGGGCCCGCGGCCTGCGGGTGTTCATGCGGAAGGTCTTTCCTGACCACTGGTCGTTCATGCTCGGCGAGATCGCGCTGTGGTCGTTCGTCATCCTGCTGCTGACCGGGACTTTCCTGGCGCTGTTCTTCGTCCCGTCCTCGGCCCCGGTCGTCTACCACGGCTCGTACGTCAAGCTGAACGGCCTCACGGTGAGCCAGGCCTACCAGTCGACGCTGAACATCACCTTCGATGTCCGGGCCGGCCTGCTGATGCGGGAGATCCACCACTGGGCGGCCGACCTGTTTATGGCCTCGCTGACCATTCACATGCTGCGGGTCTTCTTCACCGGCGCCTACCGCAAGCCCCGCGAGGTCAACTGGCTGATCGGGATCGTGCTGTTCACGCTGGGGCTGCTCGAGGGGCTGTTCGGCTACTCGCTGCCCGACGACCAGCTGTCCGGCGCGGGCCTGCGGATCTTCGAGGGCGTGCTGCAGGGCATCCCGATCGTCGGCACGTACGGGGCGTTCTTCCTGTTCGGCGGGTCGTTCCCGGGCGACTCGATCATTCCGCGGATGTACATCCTGCACGTGTTTCTGATCCCGGGCCTGATCCTGGCGCTGATCACCGCGCACCTGTTCATCATGGTGCACCAGAAGCACACCCAGATGCCGGCCAAGGGCAACACCGAGAAGAACGTGGTCGGGCAGCCGTTCTTCCCGTACTTCATGGCCAAGGGCGGCGCCTGGTTCTTCTTCATCTTCGCGGCGCTCGTGCTGCTGGCCACGTTCGCCCAGATCAACCCGATCTGGCTGTACGGGCCGTACAACCCGGTGCAGATCTCCTCCGCCTCCCAGCCGGACTTCTACATGGGCATCCTGGAGGGCTCGCTGCGCGTGATGCCTGCCTGGGAGTGGAGCTTCCTCGGGCACACGATCAGCTTCAGCGTGCTCATCCCGGCTGCGGTACCGTTCGGCCTCATCCTCACCGGCGCGGCGTTCTGGCCGTTCTTCGAGCGGTGGGCGACCGGGGACCGGTCCTGGCACAACATCAACGACCGGCCGAGGAACGCGCCCATCCGGACCGCGACCGGCATCGCGGCGGTGGTGTTCTACGGGGTCCTGTGGGCCGAGGGCGCCAACGACGTAATCGCGGACTACCTGCAGATCCCGCTGTACACGGTCACCTGGATAGCGCGGGTGCTGGTCTTCGTGGGACCGACCTTGGCGTTCGTGATTACCAGGCGTATCTGCATAGGTCTGCAGCGTAAGGACGCGGAGCTGCTGGAGCACGGGCTCGAGACCGGCATCATCAGGCAGCTGCCCAACGGCGAGTTCATCGAGGTCCACCGGCCGATGAACGAGGACGAGCGGGCCGTGCTGGAGGCCAAGAAAGTGCCAGCCCTCCTGCCCGCTACCGGCTCGGAGGATGAGAACGGCGTGCCCGCGCCCGCCTCGCTCGGCGCGCTGGGCCGGGCCCGGACGATCGCCAACCGCGCCTTCGCCGAGACCGTCGTGGCCGAGACGAACGGGCATGGCAACGGGCACGGGCCTGCTGACGAGCACGCCGCGGTGGGCGCAGGTCACGGTGAGCTGTCCAGCTCCGACGGCGGCTCCGACGAGGACTCCACCGACTCCTAACGGGCGCTTGCGACCCGCGGCCAGAGGATTGTGGACATTTACCCCTCAGACGAGGGGTAAATGTCCACAATAAGTTATTGCCGTGGGCCTGGCCGGGGGCGGTGTCACCGATGTAGGTGTACAGGGGATGCCCGTTGTAGACGGCCTGCGTCGTGCCGTCTGACCGCTTGATCGTGCTCAGCTTGCCGGTCACGCCCGGGCCGGCGGCCGGGGTTCCGGTCACAGGCGGCCAGTAGGCAGCGCACGTTGCGTTGCAGTTCGATCTGGACGGGGTGCCCTGCCGGGCGGCGCCGCCCGCGGCGCGCCGCTGACCTACACCCAGTTCGTGAACGATGTCGGCGCGGGCACGGTCAGCGCGGTCACGATCGGCCCGGCCGGCCAGGTCGCCGGCACCCTGACCGGCGGGCAGCCGTTTACCACCACGATTCCGGTCGCGCTCGGCGGCAACGGCCCGGCCGGTGACCTGGCCGCTCACACGTCCAGGGCACCGGCCAGGGAGTGCAGGGCTTCTTCGTGGCCACCCCCGGCCTCACGGCGATCCTGGCCGCAACGGAAGAACCAGCTCGCCGTTCGGCGACGCGACGCCACGCGACGGCATGAACATCCCGCGAATCCTATCCGTGGTAGCAGACGGAGCCGGGCGCAGACCACGGGCCATACCGCCGGAGAAAGGGAAGATCAGGTGCCAAACACCCGTCATGACCATGCAGGGCGCACGTCAGCCAGGTCGCAGCGAGGCCCTCAGGCCAAGATGCGGGCTCGTGAGCGGCTCGCGGCCGAGCAGGCCGCCCGCAAGCGCGCCGAGGCGCGGCGGCGGCTGCTGATGCCGATCGCAGCGGTCACGGCCGTGCTGGCCATCGTGCTGACCCTGGTCACGGTCAAGCTGACGGCCGCTCCCGCGCACCTGGTCGCCAGCGAGTCGCCGGCCACGGCCGCCGTCGTCAGGCAAGTCAGCACCGTTCCGGCCGCCGTGCTGGCCAGCGTGAACCCGGACGAGGCCATTACCCCGCTGGAGCCGGTCAAGACGTCAGGCCCGCCGCTGACCATCGACGGCAAGCCGGCCATCGTCTTCGTCACGGAGGAATCCTGCCCGTTCTGCGCCGCCGAACGCTGGTCCGTGGCCGTGGCCCTGTCCCATTTCGGCACGCTGAGTCACCTCGGCACCACCAGCTCATCGGCCACGGACGTGTACCCGGACACCGCCACGCTCTCGTTCCGGACGGTTCGCTACCAGAGCGCCGAACTCACACTGCGGACGACCGAGCTGGCGGACAACGCCGGCCGCCCGCTGCAGCCCCAGACCGCGCTGGACACCAGGCTCATCGACGCCTTCGACGTGCCCCCTTACGTCAACAGCGCCGACCAGTCCGGTGCGGTCCCGTTCCTCGACATCGCCAACAAGTACGTCCTGGCCGGCGCCCAGTACAACCCGCAGGTCCTCGCCGGCCTGTCGGCGGCCCAGATCGCCAGTCAGCTCAGCAACCCGTCGAGCATGGTGGCCCAGGCCATCGACGGGTCAGCCCAGGTCATCGTCGCGGCCATCGACCAGGTCCTGCACGACGGGGCGGCTCTGCAGCCACCAACGGGCGTGCCAGGTAGCTGAAGCCGGCATGACGAGGCCCGCGCTGCCCGGGCGCGCCCGAGCTGGGTGCCGCCTTCGGGACGGGCTGGCGGGAGCGGCTGGTGGCATTCTGTGACACGCCGGCGGCGGCAGCGTCGATCGGCCAGGTGCACCGCGGCCAGTGGCGCTGCGACGGGGGCCAGGTCATCGAGGTGGCGGTCAAGGTGCAATACCCCGGCGTGGGCGCGGCGCTGCGCTCGGACCTGCGGCAGGCCCGGCTGCTGGCGCGGGTGCTCGGCCGGCTACCCGGCTGAACGTGACCGGGCTCGACGACGAGCTCGCGCTGCGGATCATCGAGGAGCTGGACTAGGAACGGGAGGGCCGAATCCAGGCCGCGGTCGCGGCCGCGTTCGCCGATCGCGTCCCGGAAGAGATCGCCGCCGCCCGCGCCGCCGGGGTATGTGAGCCGCCCGACGGCATCATCCACATCGAGTCCCCGGTCCAGCCGACCGATAGCAAGCCCCTATGAGCGTGACGGCCGTAAGTTGATCATGGGGTCAGCCGGACGAGGACTGGACCGGGATGGTGAGCAGGCTGCCGCCCTTGACCACGATGACGGTGAGCCGGGCCATGTCGCTGGCCTGGATCGACGTACCGCCCTCAAGGACCAGGTGAGCGGGGTGGGCGGGCACCCCGTAGCCGGCCGCGGGGACTACCCAGCCCATGACCACGCGCTGTTCGCCGCTCTTGGATACCGCGATCAGCTGGCACTCCAGCGGGCCGCTGACGTGCGAGAGGTCCATGGTGACCTGGGTGCCCCAGGCTTTCGACACCAGGCCGACGGTTCCGGCCACGCCGGTCGAGAGATTGACGGCCGAATGCTGCTGGCCCACTATGGCGACCGCTGCGGGGGCGGGGCTGCCGTGTGACGAGGCCGAGGCAAGGCCGATGCCCACTCCCCCGCCGACCAGCACGACGGCGGCCGCGGCGGCCAGCGAGATCTGCACGGCAGACTCAGGCTGCTGTGACGCCTGAACAGCCATCTGCTGGCCTCCGCCCGCTCCGTGTCGATCGACGGTTCGCTAGGGATACGCGGCAGCCGGGCCGGGTTCAACGGTCCTCCTGGCTGGTAAGAAAGCATGGCAGAGTTCGGCCAGATGGCCATGTTGGTCGCGGTCAGCTGTCCACGAACCATGCGGTCAGATGACCACGCAACTTTTGTCATCAGCGATAGCGCTGCGTTCGCGGCGTAGCGCCAGAAGTCCCGCATCCACTCAGGCGGGACCGGGCTGTCGGCGGCGACCTGGGCGAGCAGGATGGCCGATCCGTGCCGGCGGACGGCGTGATGTGCGCGGAAGTTCCGGTGCCGCCCACCCAGCCGTAACGGCCCGGGCACGTTCCACGGGTCGATCACGGCGATGTCGACCGAGCCGCCGAACCCCCACCCCTGTCCCTCCAGGAACAGCACACCGATCTCCCGCTGGGCGGGCGTGGTGTGGTCGGTGGTCATCAGCCGCACCGAATCAGCCGTCAGCACCCGGCGTCCGCCGGGCCCGGTGCCCCAGGCCAGCAGCATCCGGGCGAACGCCAGCCAGTCGTCGGCGGTACCGGCCAGGCCGCCGTTGCCCAGCGGGAACTCCGGCGGGCTGCTCCACTGCCCGTCCGGGCCGTCGGCCAGTTCCAGTCCGCCGTCGCCGCCATGGCGGTAGTAGCTGGTGAGCCGTTCACGCTTGGCGGGCGGCACGTCGAACCCGGTATCGGTCATGCCCAGCGGGGCAAAGACGCGCTCGGCCAGGAAGTCGGGCAGCGACCGGCCGCTGACCCTGCCGATCAGCACGCCCTGCAGGGTGGAGCAGGCGTCATACAGCCACGCCTGGCCGGGCTGGTACAGCAGCGGGATCTGGGCCAGTTCGGCCAGCCAGGCATCGGGCGGCGGGAAGCTCCGCGGCTCGCGGCCGTCCTTCTGCACGCCGAACAGCAACTGGACGGCGGGCAGGCTGAAATCGGACGCGAAGCCGTAGCCCGCCCGCGAAGTGAGCAGGTCGAACACGGTGATGGGGCGCTCCGCAGGTACTACGTCGGTCGACCGGACTGGCGGGCGTGCGGACGACCATCGGGCGGGCCAGTTCGGGCAGCCACTTGGCCACCGGGTCGTCAAGCGCGATCCGGCCGTCCTGGACCAGCAGCATGACCGCGGCGGCGGTGATCGGCTTGGTGATCGAGGCCAGCCGGAAGATCGAATCCCGCCGCTCATCGGGGCGCCGCCGAGGCTCGCCGAGCCGACGGCCGCAGCCTCGATCCGGTCGCCCCGGGCCACCAGGCCCACCGCGCCGGGCACCGATCCGTTGAGGACGTGCGCATCCAGGATGTCGTGCAGGTTCGGCACCGTGCAGCCTTCCCTCGAGGGCAGTCGCACGGCAGACTCCCGAGGCGGGCCGGAATCATCGGTGCGGCGGCCGCAGGCGGGGAACCACGGACCGTTCGGCCGAAAAATCTTTTTTATGATGCCGAACGGTCCGTGGCGCTACGGTCCTGACCCGGTTCTAGGCGGGCTCGCCCTTGATCGTGAAGCCGGACAGCAGCCGGACCGCCAGGACGAGCGCGCCGACGGTGACGATGGCGCCCAGGACCACGGAGGTCGCCAGGCTCAGGCCCGCCTGCAGGAGCGAGTCGTTGATGAAGCCGTTGGCGATGCCGAGGCCGTAGTGGCTCACCGACAGCAGCCTGACCCCGCTGACGAAGTTGGCCATCAGGATCTCCCAGACCAGCACGTACAGCAGGCCGACGGCAATGGCCCGGGTGGTAGCGGCCGAGATCATGACGAAGACCGCGTTGTAGATCACCGAGCAGGCCAGCGCCCCGACGAACAGGCCGAGGGCGAACTTGCCGGTGCTGATCGTGACCGGGCCGAAGAGCGGCGCGCCGTCGGGGCCGGTGCCGAACTGGCCGGGGACGGTGCCGCCGCCTCCGATCAGCGCGGCGATGAGCTCGGGGATCGCGGCGAAGACCACGGTCAGCCCGGTCGCGACGGCGAACTTGGTCAGCACCACCGACGACCGGCGCACCGGCGTGGCCAGCAGGTGGATGACGCTGCCGTCGTCGACCTCGGCGCCGAGCACGCTGGTCCCGATGATCAGCGCGGTCAGCGGGATCAGCACCGAGAACCCGAACGTGCCGAGCACGTGCGAGGGCCAGGGCCGCAGCGGCGGCCGTGAGGCCTTCAGCGCGACCGTGAGCAGGATCAGGATCGCCGCCGGGATGGCGAACAGGAACGCCCGCTTGCGGCTCAGGGTGGCCCGCAGCGTGATCATGGCCACCGTCGGGTTGTACAAGCCAGACATGCTGCTCCTTTAGTTGGCCACCAGGTAGGCGAAGACGCTTTCCAGGGACTCGTCAGTGGGCTGGACTTCGCGCAGGCGGATGCCGTGGTCGCGGGCCAGGACGGCGATGTCGCGGCAGAACGCGCCGTAGTCCGAGGTGCGCACCTGCAGCCCGTTGCGGGTCAGCTCGACGGCGGTTACCGCGGGCCGGCCGATGAGCGTGCCGCCGAGCAGCCGGTCGTCGGAGGACCGCACGGTGAACACGTGCGGCCGGCTGGTCATCAGCCGGCGGATGGCCCGGAAGTCGCCGGAGGCGGCGAGCCGGCCGGCCACCACCACCTGGATGGTCCCGGACAGCCGCTCGACCTCCTCCAGGATGTGCGAGCTGAACAGGATGGTCCGGCCCTCGCTGCCCAGCTTGTCGAGCAGGTCCATCATGTGCAGCCGCTGCCGCGGGTCCATGCCGTTGAACGGCTCGTCGAGCAGCAGGATCTCCGGGTCGTGCACCAGGGCCGCGGCTACCTTGATCCGCTGGCGCATGCCCTTGGAGTAGGTGGCGATCTTGCGGTCCTGCGGCGTCGGCCATGTCGAGCAGGGCGATGGCCCGGGCCGCCGCGGCGTCCGGGTCGGGCAGCTCGTGCAGCTTCGCGGTCGAGACCACGAACTGCTCGCCGGTCAGGAACGCGTAGACCGAGTCCCGTTCCGGCACCAGGCCGATCTTCCGGTAGATGTCCGGGTGACGCCAGCTGGGCTGGCCGGCCACGGTCAGCTCGCCCCGGGACGGCGGCAGGAACCCGGCCATCATGTGCATGATCGTCGACTTGCCGGCGCCGTTCGGCCCGAGCAGGCCGGTCACGCCCGGGCCGATCGACATGGTGATGTCGTTGACCGCCACCACGTTGCCGTACCAGCGGGATACGTTGCGCAGCTCGATGGTCATCAGGATCGGCTCACCTTCCGGTACCTCGCGGCCAGGCCCCCGAGGCTGGCCGCGAGGAGGATGACGGCGGCCAGCCCGTAGAGCGGGCCGTAACGGCCGGGATCTGCGACCAGGCCGGTGGTCGGGTCACCGCCGAGCCAGACGCGTACCCCGTCCAGGATGGTGAACGGGCTGAACAGCCCGGCCACCCGCGCGCCGGTGTTGATGGCGGACTGCCCGCCCTCGGCCTGGATCAGCAGCAGGGACAGGAAGAACGTGAGCACGCAGCTGATCGCCACGATGCCGGTGGAGTAGGCACGGCGGCCGGTGAGCGAGGCCAGGACCAGGCCGATGGCCGCCATCAGCACGGCCCACATCAGGCCGACGCCCAGGCCGGGGATCAGCGCCCGGGTCTGGTCCCAGACGGCGCCGCCGCCCTTGACCGACGCGATCGTGCCCACGTACAGGATCAGCAGCGGTATCTCGATCAGCAGCAGCAGCGCCCCGGTGAGCGCGAGGTACTTGGCCAGGGGGTAGTCGCCGCGGCGCAGCGGCCGGGAGAAGTACAGCGGCAGCACGTGGTTGCGCAGGTCCCGGGAGACCAGCTCGGGTGCCTGGGCGGCCAGGAAGATGATGACCACGGCCACCCGCAGGCTCGGCACGTACACGTCGTAGCCGAACAGCCGGGCGTTCCCCCGGGCCACGGCGAACGCGTTCACGAACGCGGGCAGGCACATGGCCACGATGGCCAGGATCGGGACGATCTTGGCCTTCACGCCCCGGCCGATGCCGAAACAGGAGCGGAAGCTGTGCCAGGTCAGGGCCCTGATGATCTGGGCCCGGCCCAGCCGGGGACCGTCGTAGCGGCGGTAGCCGAGGTCGTGGATGACGCCGGCGGCGCTGGTGGTCTCAGACATGTTCGGAGCTTTCGTCGTCGCGGAACAGCTCCTCGACCTGGTGCCGGCGCTGCTCCAGGCGGCACAGCGGCAGGGCCAGGTCGGCCACGGCGTCCCGCACCACGTCGTAGGTGTCGTCGCCGCCCAGCGGCACCAGCAGGACCCGGTGATCGCGCTGTCGGGTCGCGGTCAGGCCGCGGGCTTCCAGTTCCTGCTGCAGCTGCACCAGGCCTTCCTCGACCTCGACGGCCAGGACCTGGCTGACCTGGGTGAAGCTGGTGATCGTGTCGGCCCGCAGCAGCCGTCCGGCCTCGATGGCGACCAGGTGGTCGCAGATCCGCTCGATCTCGCCGAGCAGGTGAGATGCCACGACGATGGAGATGCCGAACTCCGCGCCGATCCTGGCGATCAGCTCGAGCATGGCGGTGCGGCCGGCCGGGTCGAGCCCGTTGGTGGGCTCGTCGAGCAGCAGCAGCCGGGGGTCCCCGACCAGCGCCTGGGCCAGCTTGACCCGCTGCTTCATGCCGGTGGAGTAGGTGCCGATCAGCCGGTAGCGCTCCTCGTGCAGGCCCACGTGGCGCAGCGACTCGGCGGCACGTTCCTTGGCCACCGTGGGCGGCAGCCCGGACATGCGGCCCAGGTGCGTCACGAACTCGGTGGCGGTCACGTCGGGCGGCAGGCAGTCGTGTTCGGGCATGTACCCGAGCAGGGTCCGGATCGTCTCGCCGCTGGCCTGGCAGTCGTGGCCGAGCACCTGGGCCCGGCCGCTGGTCGGCGGGAGGAGGCCGAGCAGGATCTTGATCAGCGTCGACTTGCCCGCGCCGTTCGCGCCGACCAGCCCGGTGACCCCGGGCGCGACGCTGACTGTGAGCCCGTCGAGCGCGGTCACGTTCGGCGGGTACCGCTTGGTCAGCCCAGTGGTCTCGATGACAGCGGTCTCGATGACCGCTCGGGCCGGCCCCGACGGCTCGGGGGCTTCGGTAGGTGGCATGGTGCTAACCGTGCCAGCGCGCGCCCCGGCCCGTCATCCCCCCCGAGAGTGAAGTTGCGGCGGTGCCGGTGACGTGGGATGACGGCTGGTCATCGCGGGGGCCTACGCCTGCAGGATGACGCTGTTGGCGGCCTGGGCGGTTACGGTAGGAAGGTGCGCACCACCTCGGACGACCGGGCCAGACGGCAGCGGCCGCCGCTGACCCGGCGGATGAGCCCGCGGCACTGGGCCGCGCTTGACTGCGTGGTCGGCGTATTCACCACGGTAGTCCTGTTCGAGTCGATCAGGCAGAGCCTGAATCAGCCCGTCCCGTTCACGTTCGGCCAGGTCCGCTACGTGCCGCTGGCGCTGGCCGGGCCGATGGCGCTGCTGCTGGTGCTGGTGGCGGGGGCCGCGGTGGCGCTGCGCCGCCGTAACCCGACGCTCATGCTCATCGTGCTCCTGGTCAGCTCGGTGCTGGTGACCGCGCTGACCGGCCCGCATGCCGGCTCGCTGACCTACTTCCTGCCGGTGGCCTACGTGCTGTACCTGGTGGCGGCCACCTACGGCCGTCGGCGGGAGGCAGTCCGGGTGCTGGCGGCGGTGTTCGTCACGCTGATCGCGGACAACGTGCTGGTGGCAGCGGGCTGGCACGGCTTCGAGCCGGGCGCCCTGGTCTCGGTCACGCTGGCCTTGACCATTTCCTGGACGGTCGGCTATACGGCGCGGCAGCGCCGCCGTTACGCGGTCAGGCTGCAGGACGAGGCGGCCAGCAAGGCGGTCGCGCAGGAGCGGCTGCGCATCGCCAGGGAACTGCACGACGTGGTGGCGCACAGCATGAGCGTCATCGCGGTCCAGGCGGGTTACGGCCAGTACGTCATCGACAGCCAGCCGGGTGACGCCCGCGCCGCGCTGGGCGCCATCCAGGCCACCAGCCGCGAGGCGCTGGACGAGATGCGCCGGATGCTCGGCGCCCTGCGGCAGGCCGACGAGAGCGACGCCGCCGGTTCTCCGGCGGCGCCCGGCGTATCGCACGACGTACCGTCCGGCACGTCGTCCGGCACGTCGTCCGCCGTCTCGCCGGCGGGTAATCCGGCGGTACGTCCGGCGGCCGCGGCCGGAGGGCCGGGGGCGCCGCTGTTCCCCGCGCCCGGGCTGGCCGAGCTGGACCGGCTGCTGTCCCGGACCGCGGGCGCGGGCGTCCGGGTGGACCTGACCCGCGTCGGACACCCGCGCGACCTGCCCGCGAGCATCGACCTGTCGGCCTACCGGATCGTGCAGGAGGCGCTGACCAACGTGGTCAAGCACGCTCAGACGAGCTCGTGCCGGGTGCTGATCGGTTACGGGGACGACGAGCTGACCATCGAGATCACCGACAACGGAGCCGGCGTGCCGGTGCCCGAACTGGCCGGCGCGGGGGTGCCCGGTCACGCGGCGGTCAACCATGCAGCCCTTGGCCATGCGGGCGTTGGCCATGCGGCGGCCGGGCATGCCGCGGCTGGGTACGACGGCGTGAGTGTGCCTGGTGGCGGCGGGCACGGGATCATCGGCATGCGCGAGCGGGTATCGCTGCTCGGCGGGGAGTTCAGTGCCGGGCCGCTGCCTGGCTACGGGTTCCAGGTGACCGCGCGGATCCCGCTCTCCGCGCCTTCGGGCCGGACGTGACGATCCTGGCTGGCCGATGAGCGCCCCGGACCCGTTGCGGGTCGTGGTAGCCGACGATCAGGCCCTGGTCCGGGTGGGGTTCTGCGGGATCATCGCGGCCACGCCTGGTTTCGTCGTGGTCGGCGAGGCGGGCAACGGGGTCGAGGCCGTCGAGGCGGCCCGGCGGGCCAGGCCCGACGTGATCTTGATGGATGTGCGCATGCCGGTCATGAACGGCATCGAGGCCACCAGGCAGATCACCCAGAGCACCGACGTGCGCGCGCTGATCCTGACCACGTTCGACCTGGACGAGTACGTGTTCGCCGCGCTGCGGGCGGGAGCCAGCGGGTTCCTGCTCAAGGACACCCTGCCGGCTGACCTGCTGACCGCCATCCGGGTGGTGGCCGCGGGCGACGCCCTGCTGGCGCCGAGCGTGACCCGCCGCCTCATCGGCGAGTTCGCCCGCACCGCGTCGGCCTCGGACCGCCCGGGCGGGGACACCACTGACGGGCATGGGTCAGATGGCGCCCTGCGGGACGGGCCCGCGTGGGATGGGCCCGCGCTGGACCGGGCCGGACGGGATGCCGCCGCGCGGCCGGACGCGGGCGGACGGCCCGGCGCGGCCGGCCGCGCCGATCAGCTCGCCCGGGTGCTGACCGACCGCGAGCTCGAGGTCATGACCATGGTGGCCCGCGGGCTGTCCAACGGGGAGATCGCCGAGCAGCTGACGATCAGCCCGGCCACGGCCAAGACCCACGTGGCGCACCTGCTGACCAAGCTCAGCGCGCGTGACCGCATCCAGCTCGTCATCATGGCCTACCAGTCCGGGCTCTGTGATTCGGGGGGATGACTACCGCGAGGCGGGACCGCCTGCCGACTGACTCGAGCGGCTGGCGGGGCGAACGGGGCGCGCGGGACCGGAGGGCTGTGAGGATTTACGGGACACGGACTACGGGAGACGGCCTAGTGGGAGAAGTGGCCGCGGTAGTACTCGAAGACGAAGCCGATCGTGGCGAAGACGGTCAAGAGCATCCCGATCAGGAACAGCCACCAGCCGACCGCGAAGCCGAGCGCGGCCGTGGCCGCGGCCAGCCCGAGGAACAGCGGCCACCAACTGTGCGGGCTGAAGAACCCGATCTCGCCCGTGCCCTGCTCGATCTCGCCCGCCTTGTCGTCCTCCGGGCGCTTGGGCAGCCGACGGCCGGTGAACAGCACGTAGAAGCCCGTGAGCAGCGCGAGTCCGACGGCGAACGCGAGCGCGGCGGTGCCCGTCGGATCGCGGGAGGTGTACCAGTACACGACGTCCGTACCGCCGAAGAAGAGCCCGCAGCCGAGGAACAGCCAGCCTTCGACCTTCATGGACGGCTCCCGTTGGAGATAGCCGGAATCTCCTGCTCGACTCCGCGCGCTTCGCGGCCCCACTTGACGTGCGGATAGTGCGCCTCGAACGCGGGCCGCTCGGACCTGATCCTCGGGATCCGGTGGAAGTTGTGCCGCGGCGGGGGGCAGGATGTGGCCCACTCGAGCGAGCTGGCGAAACCCCACGGGTCCTCTTCGGTCACCGGCTCCCCGTACCGCCATGTGACGTACATGTTCCAGAAGAACACCAGGATGGACAGGGCCAGAACCCACGATCCGACGCTGGATATCACGTTGAGCGTGGTCACGTTGCCGGGCAGGTCGGGATAGTTGGCGATGCGCCGCGGCATGCCCTCGACGCCCATCCAATGCTGAACCAGGAAGGTCAGGTTGAACCCGATGAACAGCAGCCAGAACTGAAGCTTGCCGATCCGGCTGTTCAGCATCTTGCCGGTCATCTTGGGCCACCAGAAGTAGAAACCGGCGAACATCGCGAACAGGACAGTGCCAGCCAGCACGTAGTGGAAGTGCGCGACCACGAAGTAGGAGTCGGACACCGCGAAGTCCAGTGGCGGCGAGGCCAGGATGATACCGGTGATACCGCCGAACAGGAACGTGATCAGGAACCCGACCGAGAACAGCATCGGCGGCTCGAAGGTGAGCTGCCCCTTCCACATGGTGCCCACCCAGTTGAAGAACTTCACCCCGGTCGGGATCGCGATCAGGAACGTCATGAACGAGAAGAACGGCAGCAGCACCGCGCCGGTGGTGAACATGTGATGCGCCCACACGGTCATCGACAGGCCGGCGATGGCGATCGTCGCCGCGATCAGCGTCTTGTAGCCGAACAGCGGCTTGCGGCTGAACACCGGGAAGATCTCGGTGACGATGCCGAAGAAGGGCAACGCGAGGATGTACACCTCGGGATGGCCGAAGAACCAGAACAGGTTCTGCCACAAGATCGCCCCGCCGCTGGAGGCGTCGAAGACGTGCGCGCCCAGCCGCCGGTCGATCTCTAGCACCAGCAACGCGGCGGCCAGCACCGGGAACGCCATGATGATCAGCATCGAGGTCAGCAGTGCGTTCCAGGTGAAGATCGGCATCCGGAACATCGTCATGCCCGGCGCGCGCATGCAGAAGATCGTGGTGATGAAGTTGACCCCGGACAAGATGGTGCCCAGACCTGACAGCACCAGACCCATGATCCACATGTCGGCGCCGACGCCGGGCGAGTAGATCGCGCTGGTCAACGGGGAGTACGCGTACCAGCCGAACGACGCGGAGCCCCCCGGGGTCAGGAAGCTGGCCAGCAGGATCAGCCCGCCGAACGTGAACATGTAGTAGCTCAGGATGTTGAGCCGCGGGAAGGCCACGTCGGGCGCGCCGATCTGCAGCGGCAGCAGCTCGTTAGCGAAACCGACAAACAGCGGGGTAGCGAACAGCAGCAACATGAGCGTCCCGTGCATGGTGAACAGCTCGTTGTACTGCTGGTCGGACACGAAGTGCTGGTCAGGACCCAGTAGCTGGATCCGCATCAGCATCGCCATGACC
This sequence comes from uncultured Actinomycetes bacterium, assembly GCA_963767565.1. Classification (GTDB taxonomy): domain Bacteria; phylum Actinomycetota; class Actinomycetes; order Streptosporangiales; family Streptosporangiaceae; genus Palsa-504. The sequence goes on from CAVYEG010000006.1 coordinate 1,719,425, forward strand.
CCGGCGCACAGGAAGAAGAAGAACGAGGTGATCAGGTACAGGTGCCCGATGATCTTGTGATCAGTCGAGGACAGCCAGTAGGCCAGGATCGATCCCTTGCGCTCGGTCTTCGGCGTCTCGAGTACGCGGACCGGCTGCTCGATCGTGCTCACTGTGTGCTCCCGGATGGCTGCTGCGCCGCCTGCTCGGCGGCCATGTACGCCTGGAATTGCTGCGGGGTCACGACCTTCACAGTAAACAGCATGCGGCTGTGATAGAGGCCGCACAACTCACTGCAGTGGCCGGTGAACGTCCCCGTCTGCGTCGCGGTGATCGCGAAGTGGTTGGGGTGACCGGGGATGACGTCGCGCTTGAACAGGAACTCAGGAACCCAGAACGCATGGACGACGTCAGCGGAGGTCAGGTTGAACTGGACCGTCTCCCCGGTCGGGATCTCCAGCACCGGCAGGGGACCCTCACTCCACATATCGCCGACGTTGGTCACGTGGTACTGCGGGTAGTTGAATTGCCAGCTCCACTGAAAGCCGAGCACGTTCACGATCACGGCGGGCTTGGCCGGCAGCTTGTCGATGTAGTTCTCGTCCTTGGCGGTGTAGTAGAACAGGATCGAGATCAGCACGAACGGCACCGTGGTGAACATGATCTCGATCGGCATGTTGTAGCGCGCCTGCGGCGGCAGCTTGTCACCGCGCTTGCGGTGGAAGATCACCGCCCACAGGATCAGGCCCCAGACCAGCACGCCGACGGCCATGCCCGCGATCCAGGAACCCTGCCACAGGGTGACGACCGTCTTGCCCTGTTCAGTGATGGGATTGGGGAAGCCGAGCCTGGTGAACGTGTCGTTCGTGCAGCCGCTCAGGCCGAGGACCAGGAGCACGAGCGTGATCGTCATGCCCGTCGCGCGCGCGGCGCGCACCCGGCGGGGACCAGGGGACGCGGGTCTGGGCGAACCCTGTCCGTCGTGATCGGTAGTCAAGGCGAGGGGCCTTCCTCGGTTCTGCTACAGCGTGTCGTGCAAACAGTATCGCGCGCGGGCGCTGTGCCTTCCAAGGGCCCCCGCATCTTTCCGTCATGTGCGCGTCTGCGCGCGTACCGGGGCCGTGTGCGGGCATGATGGTGGCGTGAAACTGCCCTGGCCCGGGATGATGGTCCGGCCATGACCGGACGCCGGGTCCGCCTGTTCGGCCGTAATCCGCACCGCGGTACGGCCGATCGCACGGACCAGCCGGCCGCCGCCGACGGCCCTTTTCTCCAGGCCCAACGGGCCGTGGTACCACCGCCGGGCCTCGTTCCCGCGCTGACCATCAACGCGCTCGGCCGTAAGTGCCCGATCCCCATCATCATGCTCGCCGAGCAGATCAGGGACGTTCCGCTGGGCGCGATCGTCTCGGTGCTGGCCGACGACCCGGCGGCTTATACCGACGTGCCGTCCTGGTGCATGATGAAGTCCCAGGAGTTCGTGCAGGCCCAGGAACTCCCCCGCGGCTGGGCCTTGTTCATCCGCCGCACCCTCTGACCGCCCCCCCGGGCGCGGGCGGGGTCAGGTGGGCTTGAAGCGGCTGGTGAAGCGGGGGTCGTCTTCCCACCAGGGCCCGGATCCGGATGGCTCGTCGGACCCGGTCGGCTGGTCTGGCGGGCTGGCCAGGTTCGCGGCCGTAGCCAGGTCGGCGGCGGCGGGCACGGCCGTCGCGCGGTTGGCCTCGAGTCCGGCGGCTTCGCGGGCGTCGAGTTCGGCGTCGATCCGGGCCGCGTCCGACTCGTCCTCGCGCATGAAGTGGATGAGCTGTGCGGCCAGGAACGGCAGGCCGACCAGGTCGCCGAGGATCCAGAGCACTCCCCCGCCCAGGACCTGGTCCGTCTGCAGAGTAGGGCCGAACGGCCGGGCCAGCGCGTGGTAATAAGCGTAACCGAGCAGGTTCTGGTCCGCGATGACAGCGATGCCGAAGAACGCGTCGCCGATCACCGCGGCGCCCGTGATCCACATCGAGACCGGGTAGGCATAGGCCTTCGGCACCGGGTCGACCCGCAGCAGGGTCCAGAAGAAGGCCAGGCCCGGCGCCATCAGGATCAGGTAGGTGATCTCCCGCAGGGTGGCGCTGTGGAAGACGGCCGTGTACCAGGACGTGAAGTACATGACGAACGGCACGGCAACCAGGGCGAGCGTGGTGATCGCGGGGAAGGTGAGGATCCGGGCGACGCGAGTGCGGATGACCGCCTCCAGGCGGCCGCCCGCGCGCGGGAAGACGGCGACGGCTAGCGTGATCGGGCGTCCCAGAGCTAGGAACAGCGGGACCACCAGGACGAGCAGCACGGTCTGCACCGCCCGGGCGTAGAACAGGATGGCCTGGTAGGCGCCCACCCAGGACATGGTGGCGATCACCAGGAACCCCAGGCCCAGGCCGCAGAACCAGACCGGCCTGACCACCGGCCAGTCACCGGCCCGCGGGATCCGACGGACCCGGTGGACCGCGGCCAGGTAGCCGACGCCGAGCACCACTACCAGCGCCGTTATCCACGGGTCGAATGTCCACTCGGTGAATGCCCCAGGCAACGTCAGGTCGGCAGGGCCGTGATAGCCGGACGCGAGGATGGGAGTCAGCCCGGCCAGGCCTGCGGACACGAGCGCGAGTCCCATGCCAGCCACGCTACCGCCTGCTGGCTCGGTTCGGTCTATGCCGGGCCAGGCCTTCAGTCCGGGAGGCCGGGAGGCCGCATTTGCTCTGCGCACGCGGCCAGAAATATATCGTGCCACGAGTTTTCTGGCGGACGGCCCGGGTACGGGCAGGCCATATACAGCGCACAGAACGGAGATGAGGCTCGCCCGGCGACCCGGCCGGATGGGGTAGACATGCCGACCCGTAACAGCGATCCGGGGTCCGCGGCCCAGCCAGGACAGAGATGACGACCGGCCGGAGCGAGCCATGAGCCTGGCACCGGACGAGCGGCGGGCCCTGGCCCGGATCGAGGACTCGCTATCCCACTCCGACCCGGGGCTCGCCACGATGCTGGCACGGTTCAGCCTGACTGCCCCATCTCCTGTCCGAGGATGGGCTCTGCTATCCCTTAAGTCGCCGCGGATCAAGCCGTTCATCCCGCTGATGGCCGTCGCGACAGCGGTATTCTTGCTCGTCCTCGTTGTGCTCCTGAGCCCGAGCCACTCGTCGTCGTGCGGCCTGGGCGGTATGCCAGGTTTCGCGGCCGAGCAGGTCAGCGAGTGCCCGCCTGCAGGCGAGGAGGCGAATAGCCAGCGCGCCGCCGGAATTGGCCTCGCGACGCCGCCGTGGGGTCAGCCGAGCGCGCCCGAGACGCCGGGATGCGGATCCGGACTGGCCGACCAGATGCCCGCCGGGATAGCTCCCGTCGCGGGAGGAAGCGAAGATTCCAGGGCCTGCCCGGGGTTACGTCACAACTCCGGGCGCAGCACGCACGAACACCAGCGGGCCGCGTCTGCGCCAGCGGCAGTACCGGCGCATCAGGCCGGGCCATCCTGCCGCGATTGGCCCTAGTAGCGCCGGGCTTCCGCGGCGGCCCACCGCAGCGCGGCCACCGCGCCGGCCGAGCCATCGACCCCGACTACCACCTTGGTCACGGGCAGGACCGGGCGGCGTATGATCAACTCGCGCAGCTCGCGGCCTGACTGGCTCGGCGTGGTGTTCATGCTTTCTGGTTTCACCTCGATGTTTATGGCCGCACCTTTCAGGCCTGCACGGTCACGGGAATCTGGACATTCCAGATCAGCTGACGGCCCGCAGTCGCAGCACCTAACAGCATAGTTATATCGTAACACGAAATATGAAGGAACCGACGCCTGCCATGTGCCTGAAGGCAGGCATTCGACGGGCGCTGTCGCCTACCCTGCATTACTACGAGATCCAGGGGTCGCGGGGTTCCGCCGCCGCCTGAGATGATTCCGTAAGCGGAGTGCGCTGCGGCGGCTTTAGGTTGCTACGCGGGGCGACCCTAGTCCAGCATCTGAGTGCTGGGCGGGCATGCGCGGAAAGTGAGGCTGCGGGCGGGCCCCGTCGGGCCCGGCAGGGCCGCGGGATGCGACCCGAAGGAGCCGGGAGCTGGGCACTGGCGGTGGTGCCTGCGGGCCCTGGTCACGGATCTGCGCGGCGATGAAAGCCTGCCACTGGCGGCCCAGCCGCTGGCGCAGCGCGGGGCCGGCGCAGCGCAGGCCGGCCGGGATGCCGTGTTCCTCGCCGTCGAGATGCCCGGTCCAGGCCGTCAGCGTGGCGGTGGCCAGCTGCCACCACAACCGGGAGTCCGCCGACTGAAGGCGGGCTTCGCGGATGAGCTCGCGGATGTCCTCGTGCTCGTCTAGCATGCTGCGGGCCAGGGCCGGGCCGTGCGGGCCGACCTGGTAGATCGCCGGGCCGCAGATCTCGGCCTCGGCGTCCAGGTGTAGCTCGATTAGGCTGGCCAGGGTGGCCCATGTGACCGCCTGAGCTTGGCGACATCCCGGATCGGCGGCGCGGTTGCCGAGTTCGCAGAACTGATCCTGGCAGCGCGCGATGTGCGCGCGGTCGGCCCGGATCACCTCGATTATGTCGGCCATTCAGTCCCTCCCGGCTGGGAAGGCGGCGGACCGGTCGCGGCGGGTTCCGGTCCGGGACGTAATCCAGGCTGCTGTCTCGCCGAGACTGGGATAAACCGGCAAGCGGGCGTCCAGGCCGGTCAGCTTGGCCAGGCGACGGACCGGGCTGCCGGGCGGAATCGCCAGCCGGAGCCGGACGCCGCAGGCAGCGGCGCGGTGCTGGACATCTACCAGGCGGCGCAGGGACGAGCAGTCGCAGAAGGTCGTGGCGGTGAAGTCGGCGATGACGACGGGGGCGCCTGAAGCGACGGCGGCATCAAACCGTTCGCAGGCACATTCGGCGTTGGTCAGGTCGATCTCGGCAGGGAGCATCACGACGGCGGGCGCGCGGCCGACATTTTGGTCCGGCATTTGCCGCTCCTTCCGGCAAGGGAGAGGCCGCGTCGTTCGACCAGGTGGGCGACGTAAGAACCCAATCTGCCTGCACGGCCCGCTTAGGGAATTGGGTCGTGCTGCAAATCACTCTACAGCGGGCGGCCGAGATACGCGAGGAAAACCTCGCGTGATTTACTCGCGTGGATGACAGTGATGCCGCCGCGTCCTAGGCCGGGCGCATGAGCCGGTGCGCCCGTCGACCGGGCCGCAGACGGTGACATCGTCGCGGTGCTCGCGGCGTCCCGCTCGGCGGGGACAAATTGATCATGCTGCTGATGCCGTCACCCTGGAATGGCAGCGCTGCTAATGGTCGCCGCGCGCCGTCCCAGGCGCGTCGGGCTGCGCCGCCAGGCCCGGCGGCTGATCGGATGGCACCGATTTGTTCCTGGTGACCTCGGCCGCGGCAGCGGAGTCGGTCCGGCGATACCTCCCTCGGTACTGGTTGCTGTCGTGCCGCCACCGGTGCGGTCCGCCTTCTACGCTGCTCTGCCCCGGGCTCGAGCCCGGGCGGCGTTCGGCGTCCCGCCAGACGACTACTGCGTGCTGGTCATCGACAGCGGCTGGGGATTCGGCCCGCTGGTGGAGAGCGTGTCAGCGCTGGCTGACGCGGGCGTGCATGTGCTGGCGGTAGCCGGCCGGAACCGCCGTATCGAGCGGAGGCTCCGGGAACTGGCCGCCGCCTCGCCGCGGATTACGCCGTTCGGCTTCACTGACCGGGTACCCGAACTGATGGCCGCCTCCGACCTGGTCCTGGCCCTGCCCGGCGCTACTACCTGCAGCGAGGCGCGGGTGGTGGGACGCAACCTTCTTCTTCTCGACGTCATGCCCGGTCACGGGCGGGACAACCTGCTACACGAGCTGGAGCTGGGCCGGGCGCATGCGTGCACGCCTACTCCGGCCGGGGTTACCGCCAGCGTGCTGGCGCTACGTGACGACGCGGCCGACCGGGCGCTCCCCGTGCACCGGGCGCCACGCTGGGAACCCGCCTATGTGGCCGCCCTGCAGCGGATCGGCCTGGACCTGGATTACCGCGAGATGGCAGGAGCAGGATCACCATGATGCGCACGCTGTTTCTCAATCCTCCTTCCTATGAGGGTTTCGACGGCGGAGCCGGCTCTCGCTACTAGGCGAAACGGGAGATCCGGTCGTACTGGTACCCGACCTGGCTCGCCCAGCCGGCCGCACTGGTCCCGAACAGCAGGCTCGTCGACGCCCCCCAGCCGGGCTATGCCTCACCGACGTGGTGCCGATGGCCCGCGACTACGAGCTGGCCGTCCTGCATACCAGCTCGCCCAGCTTCGCCGGGGACGTGCGGGTGGCGGAGACGCTCAAGGCTGAGAATCCGTCACTGCTGATCGGCATGGTCGGCGCCAAGGTGGCCGTGGAACCGGACCGCTCGCTGCAAGCCTCGGCAGCAATCGACTTCGCGGCCCGGGAGGAGTTCGACTTCACCATCGCCGAAGTAGCCGACGGGCGGCCGCTGGCCTCTGTCGACGGCATCAGCTACCGGGACGACGCCGGCTCCGTCGTGCACAACCCGGACCGGGCAGTCCTGGAGGACATGGACCGGCTGCCGTTCGTCACCCCGGTCTACAAACGGGACCTGCGTGCCGAGGACTACTCCATCGGGTATCTCCTGCACCCCTACCTGTCGCTGTACACCGGCCGGGGCTGCCGGTCCAGGTGCACATTCTGCCTGTGGCCGCAGACCGTGGGCGGCCACAGATACCGCACCCGCAGCGTGGACAGCGTCCTGGCCGAGGCCGCGCTTGTCCGCCAGCTGTTCCCCAAGGTGAAGGAGCTGTTCTTCGACGATGACACGTTCACCGACGACCGGCCCAGGGCGGAGACCATCGCGCGGGGCCTGGGCCGCCTAGGCCTGACCTGGTCGTGCAACGCCAAAGCCAATGTTCCTCGCGAGACGCTGAAGGTGCTCCGGGACAACGGCTTGCGCCTGCTGCTGGTCGGCTACGAATCCGGCAGCCAGCAGATCCTCATCAACATCAAGAAGGGCCTGCGGGTCGAGCGGGCGCGACGGTTCGCCGCCGACTGCCGGGCTCTGGGAATCACCGTGCACGGCACGTTCATCCTCGGCCTGCCCGGCGAGACCGCCGAGACGATCCAGGAGACGATCCGCTTCGCCCGGGAGATCAACCCGAACACCATCCAGGTCTCCGTCGCCGCGCCCTATCCGGGTACCGAGCTGTACCGGCAGGCCGTAGAGAACGGCTGGCTCCCCGAGAACGATGACGGGGCCATGCTGGTCAGCCGGGACGGTACCCAGCTGGCGGCGCTGTCCTACCCCCATCTCGGGCACACCGAGATCCTGGACTCCGTGGACGCGTTCTACAAGCGTTTCTACTTCCGCGCCGGGAAGCTGGCCGAGATGTCCGCCGAACTGTCCCGCCGCCCCGACATGGCCGCCAGGCGGCTGCGTGAGGGCGGGGAGTTCTTCCGCTTCTTGAACCGGCGCGCCAAGGAGGCTCTGTTATGCGTGTCCTGCTGGTCCATCCGAGCGCGCTGATGTACTCGGAGATCTTCCTGCGGCTAGAACCGCTCGGCCTGGAGCGCGTTGCCGCGGCTCTGCTGGCCGACGGCCATGATGTCCGCCTGCTCGACCTGCAGGTCTACCGGAAGGCAGATCTCGAGCGCCAGGTGACCGAATTCCAGCCGGAGGCGGTCGGCTTCAGCCTGAACTACCTGGCCAACGTGCCCGAGGTGGTGGACCTGGCGAAGTGGGTCAAGATGGTGCTCCCGGGCTGCTTCGTGTTCGCCGGCGGCCACAGCGTGTCGTTCGTGGCTGAGCAGGTGCTTGCGCACGGGGAGGGCGCCATCGACGTGGTGCTCAAGGGCGAGGGCGAGGCCAGCGCCCCCGCGCTGCTCGCGGCGGTGCCCGACCGCGCGCTCACGGAGGTGCCCGGGGCCGTCACCACGGACGGGCCGGGGCGCCCGCCGCAGATGCTGGACAGCCTGGACGGCCATCTTCCCGCCCGGCATCTGGGCGGGCGGCGCCGCAGGTATTTCATCGGCGTGATGGACCCGGCGGCGTCGACCGAGTTCACCCGCGGCTGCCCGTGGGACTGCTCGTTCTGCTCCGCCTGGACCTTCTACGGCCGCTCCTACCGCAGGCTGTCCCCGGAGGCCGCTGCCGAGGACATGAGCCGCATCGCCGAGCCGGGCGTGTTCATCGTCGATGACGTGGCCTTCATTAAGGCCGAGGACGGTGACGAGATCGCGCGGCAACTCGAGCGACGCCGCATCCGCAAGCAGTACTACCTGGAAACCCGCTGCGACGTTCTGCTCCGCAACGAAGAGGTATTCCGCCGCTGGCGGCGCCTTGGACTGACCTACATGTTCCTCGGCCTGGAAGCGCTGGATGAGGAAGGCCTGAAGGCGTTCCGTAAGCGCACAACGCCGAAGGTGAACAACAAGGCCCTGGAGGTGGCCCGGTCCATGGGCTGTCGGTGGCGATCAACATCATCGCCGATCCGGACTGGGACGAGTCGCGGTTCGCCTTCGTCCGAGAATGGGCGATGAGCGTGCCGGAGATCGTCAATATCACCGTCCAGACGCCCTACCTGGGCACCGAGACCTGGCTCACCGAGTCCCGCCGCCTGACCACGCTGGACTACCGGCTGTTCGATGTGCAGCACGCCGTGCTGCCCACCCGGCTGCCGCTGCACCAGTTCTACACCGAACTGGTCCAGACCCAGGCCGTCCTGGCCCGCAAGCACCTCGGCTTCGCGGCACTGGCCAAGACCACCGGGATCATCGCCCGGCAGCTGCTCCGCGGCCAGGCCAACTTCACCCGGATGATCTGGAAGTTCAACCAGGTCTACAACGCCGACCGGCAGTACTCCGAACACCAGCGCAAGGCCCGCTACCTGCTGCCGCCACCCGCGAAGAAGCCAGCGAGGTCACCGGACCGGAAGGAACTATACGTCCATATCCCAGCGCGCCGCAGGCCCTGATCCCTACCGATGGATGACACGGTGGGCCGGCTAGCGGGTCGGCTGAGCGGCGGCAACGTCCGAGTGCCTGGAACTGCCCTGGCCGGTCCCCGGCCTGGTGATGGCACAGGGCCCGGCCGCGTCGGCCCGGGTGCACGCATCGCCGGATCCGGCCGGCGGCAGGGCCGATAAGTGTCAACGCCGCTCGCCGTGACGGCCGCCCTCGGCGGCGCGCTTCTGTTCGGGATATCGTCCGTCGCCGACCAGCGCAGCACCAAGCGGGTCAAGGCCCGGCGGCCGCTGTCGCCCGGGATCCTGATCAACCTGATCCGGCAGCCGCTGTGGCTGATCGCCGTTGGCACGACCGTCGCGGGATTCATCCTGCAGGTGGCAGCGCTCGACCTGGGGAGCCTTGCGCTGGTGCAGCCGCTCCTGGTCTGCGACCTGATCTTCGCCGTCCTGATCGCCCGGTCCGTGGGGTGGCAGGCCAGCACGCAACGGCCCAGGGCGCGGCGGTGGGATCCGGTCATATTCGCGGGAGTCGCCTCCGCGGCGGTCGGCGTGGCCGGGTTCCTCGCTATCGGGCAGCCCTCGAACGGCCACACGAATGTCAGCTCCGGCGTCCTGCTGCCGCTGGTTACCGGGCTCGTTGTGACGGTGGGATGCTGCCTGGCCGTGGCCGCGAGGAACCGGCATCTGCGCCCGCTCGCGCTGGCGCTGGCCTGCGGCGTCACTTACGGGGTGGCTGCCTTCACGGTCAAGCTCGTGACGTCGGAAGCCGACGGCGGGCTGGCCAAGGTGTTCGCCAACTGGCCGATCTATGTCCTCGCTGCCGCCGGCCCGCTGGTTTCATCCTCAACCAGGACGCCTTCCAGCAGGGCCGGTTGCTGGCGCCGGTCCCAGGCGATCATCACCACGGCTGATCCTGTCATCTCCATCGGGCTCGGCGTCTTGTGGCTGGGCGTGCGCCTGCGCAGCAGCCCCGTCGAGATCTTCGGCGAGGTCACGTCACTCCTGCTGATGATCGTCGGGATCGCAATCACCGCTCACCGTGCTCCCCATGTCACCGGGCGTGCGACAGCGATGCGAACCGACCCGGATGCCGGGCGCGGCCAGCCACGAGCCGGGAACCGCGCTCAAGGCGGCGTGGCTGGCGACGATGGGACGCGATGAGGCACGGACATCGTTGAAAATCTGGGGGCACTGGGAGCGGTGATCTAGGCGCTACTGGGCGTCACGGCTCCTCGCTGGCCGACTGCATTGCGTCGTGGCGTGGTATTACCAGGCTGGCCTATAAGTACTCGCTGCCGGGTCCGGGCGGCGACGGGCCCACCGGATGGCCTGCCGTTCTTTCGCTGTGGTCCCGCCCCAGATGCCGGAGGAGATGCCTTGGTCCAGCGCCCACGCCAGGCACGGCGCCCGCACCGGGCAAGCCTGGCAGATGCGTTTCGCCTGGTCAATCTGGCGCAGCGCGGCCCCGGTCTCCCTGACCGGGAAGAACAGATCCGGATCGGCCCGGCGGCAGGCCGCGTCGTAACGCCAGCTCACCCGGTCGCGCATCACAGGACGATGCGGAGGGCGAGGTGCGGGGGACAGCCGCGTTGCACCAGCCGGGCGATCTGATGCCAGTCAAGCTGGTCGGCGTAGACCTCGGCCAGCGCCGCGGGGACTCCTAGGAGCATGAGCCGAGTTACCCGCCAATCGTGCACGCGCAGCCGTTCGCTGCCTATGGCCTGGTGACCGGTGAGGGTCGGTTCCATCGTTCATCCCTTCGGCCGACCGAATTGCTCTGTGCCCGCCGCGCCGCAGCTCCATGATGACCGGTTGCCGGTCCCCTCCGGCGACCGCGCGCTCTCATATTCTGCTACTGCGTTATTATATCGTTTTACGATATAATCGTACACGTGAAAGGCTCGTTGCGCAAATCCCGCGGTGCCCCGGCAGTGCCGCTGCGGGCCGAAATCTCGATCGCCACGTACGCCCACATCAAGGGCTGGGCGATCGTCATCCGCCTGAGGCCAGGGCCGGTCAGGCGGAGGGTCCTGCGGTCTCGGGCGTTCCGCGGGTCGCCCCGGGAAGGAAACGGTCCAGCATGTCATCGCAGGCGTCGCACGTGCAGTACACGGGGTCAAAGGCCTTCGCCAGGACGGGCGGTGCGGTGCCGGGGCGAGCGCGGCAGAGTTGGCAGGCGGCGGTCTGGGATGGTGCATCAGGGATCTGGTCGCGGATACGGGCTTCCATGAAGGCGCGCCACTGACGGCCCAGCCGCTCGCGCAGGGCGGGAGCGATCCGGTAGCGGCACTCTTCGAGCAGGTCATGTTCCTGGCGATCGAGTTCCGCAGTCCAGGCGGCCAGGGCGGTCGTGACCAGTTCCTGCCACAGCGGGGAGCCGGGCGGCTGGTGATAGCTTTCACGGAGGAACTCGCGGATGTCCTCGTGCGCGTCGGCCGCGTTCCGCTGCCGGGCCCCGTCCGGTGTTTCTGCGTCGCGCAGGGCTGCTGGCCAGAAGATCTCGTCTTCGGCCTTCATGTGCAGGTCAATCAGGTTGGCCAGGGCGCTCCAGGTGCTGGCCAGCGCCTGGCAGTTCCCGGGATCGCTGCCCGGCCGGGCCCGGTCGCCCAGCTCAGATTGCCACAGCACGATATGCATGTGATCGGCCCTGATCAGGTCGATGATGTCGGCCATCTGCACCGTCCCGATGACTCAGTTCCGGCGATCACTGCCCTTAGCCGAACAGGCCGGCGAGCACAGCCGCCTGACCCCACCGGGACTGTAATGGCAGCCGTCTGCTTCCCCCCAACGGTCGGCTTACACCTCCCGGGCGAAGAATTTTCGGAACGAACGATCCTGGTCACGGCCATATGAGCAGGCCAATATAGGGATCGGGCGGCGACAGATCGCAATGCGACAATTCTGATGACGCAGGCCGCCTTCGCGGCGCTGGCCATGCTCTACCCCTGGCGGCTGACGGCCTACCGCGCCGAGACCTGGCCGATGCGGCCGACCCGCGACACGGGTCCGGGTTCTTTACGCTGGCGGCCGGATCGGACGCGCTGGCGCCCGGCTGGCCGGAGACGGGGCATACCGCCCCCGCGGCGGTGCTGCTCACGATCGGCGGGATCAGCTTGGCTGTGCTCAGCTATGGCCTGCCGATGATCCTGACCGCCGGGCATGTCGTGCGCCGTGTGCCGCTGGCGTACGAGCCGGGGCTGTGGGGCATCGCGTTCCCGGTCGCGATGTACGGTGTGGCCAGCCACGAACTGGGTACCGCGCTGAAGGTGCCGTGGCTGGTGACGCTGGGCCGCGACGAGGCGTGGCCGGCCCTGGCGCTATGGGCCGTGGTCTTCCTGGCCATGGCCGCTGAGCTGCCGCGCCGGTCAGCGCGGTCAGCCCCGGCCGACTGAAACAGCTGCGACCGGCACGCTCAGCGCCAGCAGGGCCACGTCGTCGCGGACCCCGCTCTTCAGGCGTTTCAGCAGCGCCACGGCGTCGGCGACCACTTCCGTCGCGCTGACCGGGCCGTGATCGATGTGGCCGACCAGGAACGCGGCGAGTCCGTCCTGACCAAGCAGGCCGCCGTCCCAGGTGCGGGCCTCGGTGAGCCCGTCAGTATACAGCAGCAGGCCCGACCCGGGGCGCAGGCGCACGGCTGAGGTGACGAATCGCGGCTCGGCCAACACCCCGACCAGCACCCCTCCGGGCAGGTCGACGGGTTGGACCCGGGTCCCTTCGCGGCTGGGCGCGAGATACCACGCGGGGGGATGGCCCCCGCCGGCCAGGGTCACCGCGACCGTGCCGTCAGCGTCTACCTCAAGCACTCCGTACAGTGCAGTGCAGAACCGGCCGTCCACCACGGGATCGGCCAGCATGGTGGCATTCAGCACGGCCAGCACTCCGGCGGGATCGCCCGGACGGTCATGGGCAGCCGCCCGCAGGGTATAGCGAGCCAGGGAGGTCAGCGCCGCGGCCGCGGCGCCCTTGCCGCACACGTCGCCCAGGAAGAACCCCCACCGGCGGGCATCCAGGCGGAACACGTCGTAGAAGTCACCGCCGACATCCCGCGGTGATGCGGGGTGGTAGTGGCAGGCCAGCTCCAGGCCGGGCACCGCCGGCAGCGCCGGGGGAAGCAGCGTCTGCTGAAGGGTGGCGGCGAAGGCGGCGATGGCCGACATGTCCCGCTCGGCCTGGGCGCGCGCCGCACGCTCGGCTTCAGCCCGCCGGTGCTCGGCTTCGGCCCGCCGGTGCTCGGCTTCGGCCCGCTGGCGTTCCGCGCTCACCGCCCTGCGGGCCGACATGCGCAGCTCCATCCTCACTATCGGTCTCCTGACGGTAGCTGGGTCCCTACGCCCGCTCCAGGGCGGCTTCCCCGCGATGGCGGTTTCAGCCGCCGGGCTGCATGGGCGGATGGGCCGGTGATGAGATGTTGAGCGCAGCTCGGGTCGCTGCGCTGAACCGCAGGCGAACCGCGGTGCACGCTCTCGTCACGCGCCGCAATGCCCGGCCGGCGCAGGCCATTAGGACCGCGGCTACGCGGGTGATCGCGTTGCCCAGCCGGACCAGGCCGCGCCAGGCGAGAGCGCGGGGCCGAGTGGCCTGCTCCCGGCTGGTGATCGCCTCGCCGGCGTTGAGCCTGGCGAAGATCGCGAGCATCGCGGCCAGGTGCGGATCTGAGCGGCACAGACTCCGGCTCAAGCGCCGCAAGCGCCACTGCCGCCGGTACGGGATTCTCATGTCACACCTCCTCGGATGACGCCGGCCAGCCCGAGGGGGCGGAACCGCGCACGCGCGGTCCGCCCCCGACCGGGGCCTCGTGATCAGCGCCGGGACATCCTGGCGACGGACATCGCCGCCAGCCCGGCGACCACGGCCACCGCGCCCGTGGCGACGTTGTTGGCGATCGTCCCGGCTGTCGCGGTAGCCGCGACGCCGCCGAGGACCACCCACGGGGTGATGATCGTCCAGATACCGACGATGGGTACCACCCAGGCCATGCCGTGCGTGCGGCCGTAGGCGGACGCCAGGCCGGCTCCGATCAGGGCCAGCGCGACACCCGTGATCAGGTTGTTGACGGCAAGGCTGCGCGTCCCGTCGAAGCCGACCACCCACGGCGAGATAGCCAGGTACAGGCCGGTCAGGAAGACCAGGCCATCGGCGAGCTGAGCGACCGGCGTAGCCGCCGCCCGCTCATACCGCGCCCGCAGCTCCATGATGTCTGGATGCTGGTCCATTCCGGCGACCGAGCGTGCGCTCATGTCCTCCATCTACTTCCGCCTCTCTATATCGTCCTACGATATAACTATACCCTATTCGGCTTGCTATACACATCTGCGGGCATAATTCGGCCGGGCGAGGGGGACGGGACTGACGGCACGCGCCACGGCCCGTTCGGCCAAGAATCCTGAGCCCGAACGGGCCGTGGTTCACCTGGCGCCCCAGACCCGCGGCGGGGTAGACCGGCCGGGGCCGTGCTGGGTAGCCGCCGGGCCACGCGAGCACCCGTCACAGGGACCGTCGGCGTGCACGTTACGCGCCCCGCGCACCGGCAGCAGGCCGGCCGCCAGCGCGGCCAGCGTGCTGATCACCGCGCCCAGTCCGAAGAAGTACCCCATGTACTGGGCTACCTAATGGCCCACGGCTCCAGTGACCAGGCCCGCCGCGCTCGCTCCGCCGGCTGTCCACAGCCGGCTGATCTGGTTTCCGACCACGAACCAGATTCCGCCGGCCAGGGCCAGCCAGGCGACAGACCGGTTGTGGCTCGCGGCCAGGAGGACAGGATGTGTTCCCAGGCACGAACCGACCGTCTCCCCCAGGGCTCCGGCGTGTTCCGTGAATGTCCGCATCTGTCTTAATCGAGGCCGTGAAGTCGGAGCGCTTCGGCGGGGGTGGTGTGGTCGCGGCGGCCTTCGGGGATGTGCAGGTAGCCGGCGTCTTTGAGGGCTGCGGTGACGGCGGCGCGGATGGTGGCCAGGTTGACTGGCCCGCTGCCGGTGCGGCTGGTGGCGGCATCTTCCCGGAAAGTAAGGTCGCGGACATGGTGGTGAGCCTCGATGGACCATTGCCCGCGGACCAGGCGGGCCAGGTCACCGGCGGTGGCATCAGCGCTGGTCAAGCTCGTGACGGCGTAAACAGCCTGGCGGGAGACCCTGCCGGTGGCGATCTCCTGCCGCCACCGGGTGATCTTGATGGCCTGGCGGGCATGCGGGAAGTCCAGGCCGCTGACGTGGGCGGCTTTGAGGGTGCGGGTCTCGGCGCGGCCGTGCCCCTTCTCCCGGGTCGTGCTGCCGGCCGGGACCTGAGCCCAGGGCAGGGCGGTGACCTGGGCGTGCAGCAGCGGCTGGTTCTGCTTGACGACGGCGATGTAGTGCGCGTTCTTCTGGCTGACCAGCCAGTCCAGGTTCGCCCGCACGGTATGGAGAGCGTCGGAGGTCACGACGGCCCCGTTCAGGTCCAGCGGTCCCAGCAGCTCGGTGAAATGGCTGGTCTCGTTGTGCTTGACATCGACCTCGACGTGATCCAGCAGCCGCCCGCCGTGCTCGGCGGCGCCGAGCAGGTGGACCCTGGTGCCGTCGCCGCGGCGGGCCCCGCGGCAGCTCTTGCCGTCCACGGCCACCGCCCTTAACCGGCCGCGAGCCAGCTCCTGCGCCTGCCGGGCGGCCCGCCGGGCCCGGTAACCGCGCACGCTGGCCCGGGGCCGTCCGCCACCTTGCCGGCCGCCAGGGCGGGGCCCGAGCAGGGCCCGGGCCAGGGCCCGCGGGTCAAGACGATCCAGGACCACCCGGATCGTCTTCTCATCCGGCGCCCGGTACCGGCCCGCCATCGGGTCCCACGGGGCGTGCAGCCGGGCCAGGTCGTCCTGGCTGGCCCGCCTGATCCACTGCCCGACCGCAGTGAGCCGGTCGTTCCCGGCCGCGGTGAACGCGCACAGCGCGACCGCGACCAGGCAGGCCAGCGGGTAGACCCGCCCTTGCCGGGAGCGCGGGTCCGGCAGCGCCTCCAGCCGCCGCCACGCCCCCGCGGCCAGCTCCTGACCATCAGGACCGGATTCGACCACGCGCGCACCCACGCGCGACAATGACACTGCGGGCATGCCACACCTCACGTAGACCTCGAAGACCTACATGATCGGGCGGCATGCCCGCATCCATCAACAGTGCGATTTCGGCCCTATCAGTCACATCTCACACAAACCCGGATAACTCCGGAACACGCCGGAGCCCTGCCGTCTCCCCAGGCGGCGCCTGATCAGATACGCCGGGTTGGGCGGTCCGCGATAGTCGGCGAATATATCGTGTTGCGATATCTATGTCCCGGATAGCGGCCCTGGCTGGCGGGACGGCTGCGGGCAGTTCTGCCCGCTACGGCCGCGCTCACAAAAAAGGCTCCTATGGCAAGCTTCGCGGCCGAAGGCTCCGATCGCCGCCGCCTGCCGGGTTCGCGGGCCCCTGCGGGCCAGCAGGCCGGTGTGGCCCTGGTGACCGGCGCGTCGTCGGGGATCGGAGCGGCCGTGGCGCAATGCCTCGCCGCGACGGGCTGGCGGCTGCTGCTGTCAGGACGGAGCCACGCCCGGCTGGAGCGCACCGCGGCTCGCTGCGCGTCCTCAGTACTGCTGCCCGCCGATCTGGCCAGGCCTGCGGGCGCCGAGCGGCTGGCGAGCCAGGCGCTGAAGCTGGCCGGCCGGGTGGACCTGCTGGTAGCAGGAGCCGGCGTCGGCTGGGCCGGTCCCTTCGCCTCGATGCCGCCGAGCACGGTGGAGGAGGTCCTGACGGTGGACCTGCTATCGGCCATCTGCCTGGTGCGGCTGCTGCTGCCGCAGATGCTGTCGCGCGGGAGCGGCCAGGTGGTGCTGGTCGGATCCATCGCGGGCAGCGTGGGGGTCGGCGGCGAGGCCGTGTACTCGGCCGCCAAGGCCGGACTCGGCGCCTTTGCCGAGGCACTGCGCTACGAACTACGCGGGACCGGCGTGCGCGTCACGCATGTGGTCATAGGCGTGGCGGACACCCCGTTCTTTGCCCGGCGTGGCGTGCCGTATGCCCGTTCCAGGCCGCGGCCCGTACCCGCGACCCAGGTGGCCAAGCTCATCTGCGCCGCCGCAGGCCGCAGCCGCGAGGACGTGTACATACCGGCCTGGACACCGCTGCCCGGCGTAGTGCGCGTCGCCACACCGTCCCTGTATCGGCGCCTGGCCATGCGGTTCGGATGACGCCGTCACCGCTCGTACTGAGATGCCCGGCATATATCGTGGTACGATAATGGGTATCCGGCACGGGCTGGCCCGTCTGCAGATTCCGGAGGGTGATGGCCGGCATGAAGTCATACAAGTTTCAGGCGCTGATCACGTTGTACGCCGACCACGCCGGCGCCCCGGAGCTGGACTCCGCGCCGCGCCGCATGGTGCTGCGGGGCCGGAACGGCGAAACCGGGCGGAGCCAGGTCTACACCGCGCTGGTCAGCTGCGACGAGGACAAGCCCTTCCGGCCGAACAGCCGCCGCGTCCTGGCGACGCTGCGGCTGGCTGGGGACGACGTCGCCGATTACGTCGGCGTCGGCGAGCATTTCGACCTGTGGCTCGGCGATAACATCGGGGAAGGCGTCATCACCCGCAAGCTCTTCGTCTGAGCGGTACCGCGGCCGGTCGTGCCGCCCCGGCGAATAGCCCGAGGCGCATTACGGGCAATGCTGCGGCCCGGTATCGCCGTCGCGACCAGACTTCAGCTAAGCACGGGAATCGGCGCGACCGCCGTGCCGGGTCACGAGCTCGTCCAGGATGGCTGCGAGTTCGTGCAGGCGGTCCAGGTGCTGCGGCGTCAGCTTCTGCAGGATGCGCTCGCCGGCCTTGGTCAGCCGGACCCGGACGACGCGCCCGTCGTCCGGGTCCGGCATCCGCTCGACGAGCCCGGCGGCCTCGGCCCGGTCGACCAGTTCCACCATGCTGTGCGGCTGCAGCAGCAGGTAGCCGGCCAGGTCACCCACGGCGGGCGGCTTGCCCCCCTTGTGCCCCTTGATCGCCACCAGCAGCTGGTGCTGGACATGCGTCAGGCCCGCGGCGTGCGCCTGGTCTTCGCTCCAGCGCTGGAAGCTCCGCAAGGCGACGCGGAACTCCAGCAGCCGCTCGAAGTCCTGCTGAGTCAGCCCGGGCATTGTCACCTTCCAGGACGGCCGACGGCATGATGCCGTGGTAAGTCAGCCGCCGGGTCCCGGCGGATACGACGGGAGACGTTTCCGGCGGATACTATATCGCGAGCCGACGGCATCCTGGCTGCGGCACGAGGGCCGTGCCTGGCCAGGCCGACCCGGCCCGTCCCGCGGCCCGGCCCGTCCCGCGGCCCGGTCGCCATGCTGTGCTCCTCAGCCGGAACCGGGTGGCGTGGTGTCCCGCTCACGGCTGCTCCCGGCTGGGGTTCGGGCTGCTTTGGAGCTTGCCGGCGATCTTGGCTGCGGCTTTGCCGACCGGGCCGGGGATGGCGTGGGCGGGGCTGGCGTCGAAGGAGGCCTCGTCGAGCATGTCCTTGACCATCTGCAGCGCGATGCGGCGCCGGTTGGGCGTGCCCTCGCGCAGGGCGCTGACCAGCTTGGCGGCCTGGTCCTTGCTGACTTTGGCCGGGTAAGGCGGCTCGTGCTGGTCGGTGACGCATTCGATGATCGCCGGGCCGTCCCAGGACAGCGCCTCGGCCAGCTGGGCCGGGCAGCGGGCGGGATCGGTGATGCTGACTCCCCGGGCGCCGCAGGCCTCGGCGAATGCGACGAAGTCCAGCGGGGCCATGTTCACGCCGTACTCGGGGTTGCCGAGGAAGACCATCTGCTCCCACTTGATCAGGCCGAGGGTGTTGTTCTTGATCACGACGACCTTGACCGGCAGCCGGTGCTGGACACAAGTCAGGAAGTCGCCGAGTTGCATGGTCAGCGACCCGTCGCCGGTGAAGGCCACCACCTGGCGGCCCGGGTAGGCGGCCTGGGCGCCGATGGCGTAGGGGAGCCCGGCGGCCATGGAGCAGTTGGTGCCGCTGAAGGAGAACATCTGGCCGCGCCGGGTCTTGATCTGCCGGGCTGCCCAGGTGGTGACGGTGCCGGAGTCACCGCAGACGATCGCGTCGCCGTCCAGCGCGTCGTTCAGCGCCCAGGCGGCCACCTGCGGATGCATCGGCACGTCGGTGCTGGTGCCGCGCTGTTCCATCAGCGCCCACCACTGCTGGGTGCCCTGCTGCGCCTTGGCCAGGAAGTCCCGGTCGGCGTTGCGGCCCAGCAGCGGCAGCAGCGCGCGCAGCGTGGCCCGGGCGTCGCCGCATAGCCCGACGTCGGCGGGATACCGCAAGCCGATCCGCTCCGGCTTGTCGTCGATCTGCACGCAAACCGCCTGGCCCGGCGCCGGGTAGTACTCGATGTAAGGCATAGTCGACCCGACGATCAGCAGGGCCTCGCATTCCTCCAGCGCCTCTTCGCTGGGCCGGCTGCCGACCAGCGCGATGGGCCCGGTGGTGAACGGGCTGTCATCGGGCACGCAGTCCTTGCCGAGCTGGGCCTTGATGATCGGGGCGCCGAGCTTGTCCGCCGTCTGTTCGAGTTCGGCGGCTGCCCCGCGGGCGCCGGCCCCGGCCAGGATCGCCACCTTAGCCTTGCCGCCCAGCGCCTCGGCGGCCTGCCGGAGCAGGTCCGGCTCGGGCACCCGCGCCGGGTTGGTGAAGGTGGCGGAGGTGTGCCCGGGCACGTTGCGCATGTACCGGGTTCCGCTGTCTGCCGGCGCGGCCTGGTAGTCGATGGGGAACGCGATATGGGCGGGCCCGCGCTGGGCCAGGGCGGTGCGGCAGGCGTAGTCGACCACGTTGGTGACGTGCTGCGGGCCCATGATCCGCTGGTTGTACAGCGCGATGTCGTTCATCAGGTAGTCGATGTTGATGTCCTGCAGGTATGAGGTGCCGATCAGGTCGTGATAGGTCATGCCGGTGATGGCCAGTACCGGTGCCTGCTCGACCTTGGCGTCCAGCAGGCCGTTCATCAGGTGCACTGCGCCCGGGCCCGAGGTCGCGAAACACACGCCGAGCTTCCCGGTGAACTTGGCGTATCCGGCCGCGGCCATCGCGGCGACCTCCTCGTGCCGCACGTGGATGTACCGGAGCCGGTCACCGCGGGTCCGCAGCGCGTCCATGAACCCGTTGATCCCGTCTCCGGGGAGCCCGAAGATCACCTCGACGCCCCATTCGATGAGCCGGTCGGCGAATACGTCCGAGGCGGTCTGGTCAGCCATCTGAACCTCCTGCGAGTCGGCTTGATAGTCGGCGGATCGTGAAAGCGGCGGCTGTGCCGGCGCCGCCGAGCGCGGCGGCCGCCAGGGCCGCCAGGAGCAGGCCGGAGCGCGGTCTGGCCTGCCAGCAGGCTTGTTCCGGACGCGGTCCGGGCGGCTCGCCCGCGGCCAGGCGGAGGACCTGGGCCAGGTGCAGCGGCCGCCTGGGCGTCGCCTGGGCGATCTGCTCCCGGCAGCTGAACCCGTCCGCGATGACCAGGGTGCCCTCGGCCGCCGCCCGGACGGCGGGCAAGATCACCCGCTCGCCGCAGGCCTGCGACACCTCATACCGCTGGCCGCGTTCGAACCCGAAGCTGCCCGCCATGCCGCAGCACCCGGAGTCAGGGATCGTCACGTCCAGACCCATCAGCTCCAGCAGCGCCCGTTCGGTGTCGTAGCCGAGCACCGCGCCGTGATGGCAGTGCACCTGCACCAGCGCCCGCCGGTCCAGCTTCGGCGGGCACCAGGCGCGGCCGGCCAGGAACTCGGCCAGCGTGACGGCCTGCCGGGACAGACGCAGCGCGTCGGTGTCGGCGGGCAGCAGGTTGACCAGCTCGTCCCGGAAGGTGGACAGGCAGCTCGGCTCCAGGCCGATCACCGGCAGGCCGGCCTGGATCGGGTCGCGGAGTTCGGCCAGGATCTGCCGCAGCCAGCGCTTGGCTGTCGGCAGCATCCCATAGTCATACAGCGGGCGGCCGCAGCACAGGGGCCGGCCGGGTATCCGGACCCGGCAGCCGGCATCCTCCAGGACGCCGACGGCCGCGATCCCCACCTCCGGGGTGAAGTAGTTGGTGAAGGTGTCCGGCCACAGCAGCACCTCCGTGCCCGCGGCCGGGCCCTGGTGGCGGGCGAACCAGTCACGGAAGGTCTGGCCGGCCAGGGCGGGCGCCTGGCGCCCAGGTTCGACCCCGGCGACCCGCCTGGCCGCCGAGCCGAGCAGCGGCGCGGACACGGCCGCGTTGGCCAGCCCCGGCGCGCGGGAGGCCAGCCGGGCCCAGAGCGAGATGAGCCCGAGCGCATAGGCCTGGCGTGGCCGGATCCGCCGCTGGTAGTAGTGGGCCAGGAACTCGGCCTTGTAGGAGGCCATGTCCACCGATACCGGGCAGTCGCCCTTGCAGCCCTTGCAGGACAGGCACAGGTCCAGGGCCTGCTTGACGTGCCGGTCCCGCCATCCGCCCGCGCGCAGGTGACCGCTCATCATCTCGAACAGCAGCCGGGCCCGCCCTCGCGTGGAGTGCATCTCCTCGTGGGTGACCATGTAGCTCGGGCACATCGTGCCGCCCTCGGGATGCCGGCACTTGCCGATGCCGAAACACCTGTTCACCGCGTCGGCGAAGCCCTTCTCGTCGTCCGGGTAGGTGAAATGAGTCCGCACCGCCCGGGGCCGGTAGCCGGTGCCGAGCCGCAGGTTCTGTACCGGGCTGTAGGGCGCCACGACCTTGCCCGGGTTCATCCGGCCCTCGGGATCGAAGATCGCCTTGAATTCCGCGAAGCCGCGGACCAGCTCCGGGCCGTACATCTTGACCAGCTGGCCGGCGCGCAGCTGACCGTCGCCGTGCTCGCCGGACAGCGACCCCCCGTACCGCACCACCAGGTCGCCGGCCGCCTCCAGGAACCGGCTGAAGTTCTCGATCCCGGCCGCGGTCTGCAAGTCAAGATCGAGCCGGTTGTGCATGCAGCCCTGCCCGAAGTGCCCGAACAGCACCGTGTGATACCCGTGCGCGGCCACCAGCGCGCAGTAGTCCCGGATGTAATCGCCCAGCCGTTCCGGCGCCACCGCGGCGTCCTCCCAGCCGGCCAGCCCCGAGTGCTCGCCCGGGATCCGGGTGTACTCGATGGTGCTGCGCCGCACCTCCCACACCTCGCTCTGGCCCCGCTCATCCTCGAACAGCTTCACCCGGCCCGGGCCTGCTTTCTGCCGCGCCGCCTCCACCATGTCGTTGGCTTCATCCTGGGCCTGCGCCCCGTACTCGGCCAGCAGCCACGCCCCGCCCTCGGGCAGCTCATCCATGCCCGGGATGTGCTCCCCGTGCTTGGCCAGGTTGTCCAGCACCCCGGCGTCGAAGCACTCCAGCCCGATCAGCCCCTCGGTCTCCAGCAGCCCCGGCACGTGATCGGCCGCCTCCGCCGCCCCGGCGTACCCCACCACCAGCAGCGCATGATGCGGCGGATCGGACAGCAGCCGCACCGTCGCCTCCAGCACCAGCACGCAGGTCGACTCGCTGCCCACCAGCGCCTTGCCGACGTCAAAGCCCGCTCCGGGTAGCAGGTCGCCCAGGTTGTAGCCGGAGACCCGGCGCGGGATGTCCGGGTACCGCTGCCGGATCAGCGGCTCATACCGCGTGGCCAGCTCACGCAGCGACCGGTAGATCCCGGCCTGCCGGCCTCCGCCCGCGATGATCCGCTCATACTCCTGCGGGCTGGTCGGGCCCGCCCTCATCCGGATGCCGTCATAGGTCACCACGTCCAGCTCGAGCACGTTGTCGACGGTCTTGCCGCCCATCACCGAATGCGTGCCACAGGAGTTGTTGCCGATCATCCCGCCCAGCGTGCACCGGTCATGAGTCGCCGGATCGACCGCGAACGTCAGCCCGTGCTCCCTGGCAGCGCCCCGGAGCTGATCGCAGACCACTCCCGGCTGGACCCGTGCCGTCCGCGCTCCCGCATCCAGGCTCACGATCTCGCGCATGTACTTGGAGAAGTCGAACACCACCGCCGCGTTCACGCTCTGACCCGCCAGCCCGGTGCCGCAGCCGCGCGCCAGCACCGGCACCTGCCGCTCACGGCACACGGCCAGGGCGCTGACCACATCCTCAGCATCACGGGGAATCACCACCCCGACCGGCACCTGCCGGTACACCGAGGCATCATTCGCGTACAGGGCCTGCGACCCGCGGTCGAACCGGACCTCGCCCCGCACCACCCGGCCCAGGTCCCGCGCCAGCCGCCCCCGGTCCGCCACCCGCCCCGGGCTACGCCTGCCGCCCGCAACCGACGTCATCCATCCACCTCCTACGCCACGGCACCGTTGACTTGCCGTAATATATCGTGCGGCGATCTACCCTGCCCGGCCCAGCATAAACGCCGCCTCCGGCGGATCCGTCCGGGGCCGCCGAGTGCTAAACATATCGTTCTACGATATCAAGATGATGTGGGTCAGCCTGGCGAGTCCAGTGCGGTCGGAATACTTCGGCTCTTAACGATCTTTGGTCGTGAGCTTGTGGACGTTTGGGTCAAGTTTCACGCGGCGCGGGAAGGCACCCGGCTGCGCAATCATCGACGTGACGAGTGACGGCCGTCAGCGCGGCACGGAGTTCCCAGGCGCCTAGGGCTGGTCCGGGGCGGTGAGCGGGACGAGGAACCGGTTGTAGACCCTGGTGTAGAAAACAGCGATGCGGACACCGTTCCCGGTCAGGATGTTACGGTTGGTGTGCGGGAGCCGCCGAATCAGGCCGTTGAGGGACAGCCGCGGCAGATCGTACGTCATCTGGCCGGGGGTGAAGGCGCTGCCACCGCGGAGTCGAGGGTCAACAGCAGGAGTTGGGCCGGATTAGCATGGGATGAGCCCGTAGGTCATGAAGCGCGCTAGCGGGTTAGCGTGGAGGCGCCGGACCGCGGTCGGGGCCTTCACGCGCCGGATTTTGGGAGGCGCGAAGCTCGCGATGGTCACGAGTATGCAGCTGAGTCGGACATCTTGTGGCGCCTGGATGAGGTCACCAGTGCCCTGGTGCGGCCACGGATCGGCCCTGTCTACCTCCGGATCGCCCGGGGCGCCGTCCGTGTTGCTAGCTTGCGGACGTTCCCGATCATCGCGGCCGTGCACGCCGCCATCCTCGACCCGGCAGGTCAGCGCGCCGTCCCTGCTCCAAAGCCGCGCCCGCACTGCCCCTGCGCCGTGGTGCACGACATTAACGGCCAGCTCATGCACCGCGATCATCGGTCTACTCCAGCCTCGACGAGGCATGCCTTTGTCCCCCGTCCACCGGCCGCCGCACGAATCGACCGCCCGCCCGGTGACCGGACGCCGAGAAGATCGACCCGCTGTACTTGACGCGGATCTGACCGGCACAGTCTGCGGGCCACGCGCCGCAACAGCACCAGACACGTCTCGGACAAATTGATCGTAGGACGACATAAACTCTACGACTCCGGGTACGCGCCACATCATGCGCGCTGACAGCTCAACGGGAAAGGCCAACACCACCCTAGTGGAAGACGTGCCCGAGCCTACGGCGGAAGACGGGCTGCTGCAGGTGGAGGGCTCCCTCGTGGGCGGGTGCGCCACCGGCCGCGAGATCGCGGCGACCACCTCCGGCCGTGCCGCGGATAGCGGGGACCGGCTGGTCATCGGTTACGAGTCGCTCGTCCGGGACCGTGAGGCCCCCGAGCAGACGGATTTCATAGCTATTACGCCTCCCGAGCCGAGATCAGGCCGCTGATGCACACCGCGGACCTGTGGTGAGCGGGCGCGGGTGACCTATGTCCTGGCCCTGCTGGCGGCCTGCGCGAACGCGACGTCTTCGGTGCTGCAGCGCAAGGCCAACCGGGATATGCCGAAGAAGGACAACCTGAGCTGGAAGCTGATCCGCGACCTGCTGCGCGAACCGGTGTGGTTCGGCGGCGTCCTGGCACTGATCGCGGGGTTCCTGCTACAGGCCACGGCGCTGGGGACGGGCAGCCTGGCGGTGGTGGAGCCGATCTTGGTGCTCGAGCTGCCGGTGACGCTGATCCTGGCCTCCCGGATCTTCCGCGCCCCGATGGGCAGGCGGGAGTGGATCTCGGCGACGGCCATGGCGGCCGGGCTGGGCGGTCTGCTGTACGCGCTGTCACCGTCGGCTGGGAATACCTCCCGGGTGCGCTGGCAGGCCTGGACGATCGGCATTGCTGCCAGCCTGGCCCTGGTGGGGGTCCTGGCCGCCTGGGCACGGCGCGGGGAAACCGGGTGGCGCGGCGGGCGGGCGGGTGATGGTTCCCGGCAGGCGGCAGTGCTCGGGGTGGCGGGCGGATCGGCGTTCGGGCTCACCGCCGCGCTGATGAAGGGGATGACACAGGCGTACGCACACGGTTTCGGGGCGCTGTTCACCGCCTGGCAGCTGTACGCGATGATCGCCACGGGCATTGTGGGCATGTTCCTGGTGCAATCGGCGCTGAACGCCGGGCGGCTGCTCGCCGCGCAGCCCGGCCTGACACTGTCGGACCCGATCATGGCCGTCATCTGGGGCGTGCTCATCTTCGGCGAGCGGGTCCGGGGCGGGCTGTTCATCCTGATGGACGTGATCTGCCTCGCCGTGATGATCGCGGCGGTCCTGATGCTGGCCCGCTCGCCGCTGCTGGGTGACCGCAGTTCCGGCCCGCGCGAGCGCGGCGGGGCGCCCCGGCGGGCCGAAGCCCCGGCAAGAGACCCGCAGTGACCGGCGCTGCGGGCCTGCTGAGGGCGGCGGCGCGGCGGGTACGTGACATCGTGGTAGATGCGGCCGGCGGCCCGGCCCGGGCCCAGGTCGTGGTGATCCTGGCGGCGGTGCTCGGCCTGGACGGCGCGGACACCGGAACAGTCACCTCCACCGAGAACAACCTCGAACACGCCTTTCATATCGGCAACACCGAGATCGGCCTGCTGCTGTCGGTAGTGTCCCTGGTCGGCGCGGTGTTCACGATCCCGATGGGAGTCCTGACCGACCGCGTCAACCGGGTGCGGCTGTTGACGTTCAGCATCATGGCGTGGGCGGTGGCCGTCCTGTTCTCCGGCGCCGCGACGTCGTTCGTATGGCTGCTGGCCGCCCGGGTGGGCCTAGGCGTGGTGACTGCGACCGCGGCGCCGGTGGTGGCCTCGCTGACCGGCGACTTCTTTCCGCCCGGCGAGCGCGGCCGGATGTACGGGCTGATCGTGGGCGGAGACCTGATCGGCAACGGAATCGGCTACGTCATCTCCGGCGACATCTCCAGCGTGTTGCTGTGGCGATTCGCCTTCTGGTGGCTGATCGTGCCCAGCCTGGCGCTGGCCTGGGTGGTACGGCGGCTGCCCGAGCCGGCTCGGGGCGGCCAGAGCCAGCTGCAGACCGGCGCGGACACCATCCGCGGCGCGGGAGATGCCGCCGGCGAGCGGGGTGCTGGGGCGGGAGGCGCCCGGGCCGAGGACCGGGGAGACGACAGCCCCGCCGTAAACGAAGCCCGCCGCGAGCACGTGCAGCCGCAGCCCGAACTGGTGCTGCACGGTGATCCCACCGATTGGTCGGTCTGGTCGGCGATCCGCTACGTGCTGCGGGTGCGCACCAACGTGGTGCTCATCATCGCGTCCGCGATCGGCTTCTTCTACTTCAAGGGCATGGACTCGTTCGCGACTATCTTCGCGATCTCCCGGTACGGGATCAGCAAGCCCGAAGCAACGTTCCTGGTGGTCGTCGTGGGCGCCGGCGCCGTGGTTGGGGTGTACGCCGGGGGGCGATTCGCAGACCGGCTGCTGCGCCGCGGCCACATCCGGGCCCGGGTCCTGATACCGATGGCCTGTCTCCTGGCCATCTCGGCGTTTCTCGGGCCGGCGTTCGCCGTCACCTCGGTGGCCATCGCTCTGCCGCTGCTGATCATCGGCGCGTTCCTGCTCGGCGCGCCGCAGCCGCCGCTGGACGCGGCACGGCTGGATATCATGCCGGCTCAGCTGTGGGGACGCGCGGAAGGCGTCCGGACCGCGCTGCGGACCCTGGCCGCGGCCGCCGCGCCGACGCTGTTCGGCTACATGTCACAGTACGTTTTCGGCGGCCCCGCGTCCTCCGGCGCCCGGGGCGGCGGCCCGGG
This sequence comes from uncultured Actinomycetes bacterium, assembly GCA_963767565.1. GTDB lineage: Bacteria > Actinomycetota > Actinomycetes > Streptosporangiales > Streptosporangiaceae > Palsa-504. The sequence continues at coordinate 1,746,411 of CAVYEG010000006.1, forward strand.
CGGCGGCGGCCTGGGGGGCAGCGGATCCACGAAGGTGCTGAGCCCGGCGGCCGCCAACGCGCTCGCGGACACATTCCTCGCCTTCCTCGTCCTACTGGTGATCGCGAGCCTGCTCGCGCTGTTCGCGCTGCGGACATACCCGCGCGACGTGGCTACCGCGGCGGCCTCGTCGGAGGCCATCGCCATCGCCAGGAGAGCTGCCCCCTCCACGTCCAGCGAGGACGGCTCAGGCCCGGTCGGCCCGCGTGAGCACCGGGTGAGACCATGACCGCGGCCAGCGCGCCCAGCGAGGCGGCGACCGCGTGGCATCTTAGCTGAGGGGCCGCGGTCAGCTCGACGTTGATATCGTCCGGGTCCTGGAACGACAGACATGGATGGCACGACCGCCGGCGGCGGGACGCGGGCGCGCAGGGTTCTCGTCGTCGGCGGCGGCTTCGCCGGCCTGGAGTGCGCCAGGCGGCTGGCTCGTTCCGGGCCGGGCGCCTTCGACGTGACGCTGGTCAATCCCGAGGACTATTCGCTGTACCTACCGCTGCTGCCGGACGTGGCGGGCGGCCTGCTCGATCCCAGGCATATCGCGGTCCCCGATCACCCGGGCGCTGGCCGGCGCCCGGCTGATCCGGGGCATGGTGATCTCGGTCGACCTGGTTCAGCACCCCGCCCGGTCCAGGTGGCGGGCCGCCCCGACGGTCCCGCCGTGATCGTCTGGTCATGACCGCGGGATCGGTGACCAAGCTGGCCGAGGTCCCGGGCCTCAGCGAGCACGCGCGCGGGATGAAGACCCCGTCTTGGCCAGGTACCGGTCCAGCAGGCCGGGGGCGATGGCGTTGGCCGCCAAGGTGGCCATCGTGCTGCCGCCGACCTAGTACTCGCGCCGCCCGGGGTGGTCGGCGGCGTACAAGACGCCGCGGGCGGCGACCTCGGGCTGGTAGATGGGCGGCACGGGCTGGCGGCCTTGGGCAGCCGGGACAGCACCCAGTCGAACTGGGGGGTGTTCACCGCAGGCATCTGGACCATGGTCACGTGCACGTGGGACTTATTGTGCAGCAGCTCGCAGCGCAGCGCCTCGTGGAAGCCTTGGATGGCGTGCTTGGAGCCGCAGCAGGCGGTATGCCGCGGTAGGCCAGCGCCGAGCCGACCTGCACGATCGTGCCGGCGTCACGCGGCAGCATCCGCCTGAGCGCGGCCATGGTGGCATAGACGTAACCGAGGTAGTTGACGTCGGTTACCCGCTTGTACTCCTCCGGCGTGATGTCGGTGAACTGGGGGAACACCGAAGTGAAGGCGACATTGACCCAGACATCGATCGGGTCGAACGCCTCCTTCGTCTTCGCCGCGGCGGCCTCCATCTGCTCGGGGTCGGCGGTGTCGGTCGGGATCGGCAGCGGCTGGCCGCCGGCCCGCTCGACATCGCTGGCGGCACCGGCCAGACCCACCTCCCCGCGCGCAACCAGGGCGACCTTGGCGCCGCGGGCAGCGAAGGCCTGCGCAGTCGCGCGTCCGATGCCGCCGCTGGATCCGGTCACCACGGCTACCTGTCCGGGGATGATGCGGGTTCACGCTGACCTCCGTGCTGTTGTCGCTGGGTTAGGGTCTGCTGCTGGCACCAGCCGGACGCCCCAGGTGCTGGTCACTGACTGGCCCGGCTCCAGCCGGATCAGGCCGTCTCCGCTAGCGAAAGCGTTGGGCGGGCAGGTCATCGGCTCGGTCCCCAGCCCGAGGCGCCGGCGCTGCGGGCTCAGGGTGTCACCGGTGTAGATCTCGATGACCGGGTAATGCTCGTCGACCCACAGCTCGGCCCGGCTCCCGTCGGTGGCGGTGAGCCGGGCCCAGGCCCGGCCCTGTTCGGCGCGCCAGGTCGGTGAAGGGGGTATCGAGTTCCTGGCTGCCGAGGCGCCGGCCGGCCCGGAAGTCGAAGTCCGTCCCGTCGACGGCCGCGGTTCCGGCCGGGAGCTGGCGTTCGTTGTCGGTGCGGATGCGGGTCGCGGCAGCCAGCTCTAGGATGCAGTCGTCGATCCGGCCGACGCCCGGTGACAGGTAGGGGTGCTGGCCGGCTCCGTACGGGCAGGCCCGGTCCCCGAGGTTGGCGGCAGTGGTGGCCACGACCAGACCGTCGTCGCCGAGCTCGTAGGCCACCCGCACGTCCAGCGTGAAGGGATAGCCCATGAGTGGGTACAGCCGGGTTCCCATTACGACCCGGCTACTCTCGTGCTCGAGTGCCTGCCAGCAGAGCCAGCGCAGGAAGCCGTGAATCGCGTTGTGCTTTCCCGGCTCGGTCAGCGCGACCCCGAAGTCGGTGCCGTCGAATGTGTACGCGCCGTCCGCCAGCCGGTTCGGCCACGGGATCAGCGGCGCGCCATGGGCGCCATCGCACATGGCACCGGCCGGGTAGGGGTCGAGCACCGCCCTGTCCCCGACCGCGTACTCCCGGATGCCTCCACCGACCTCGGCGACCGTCGCCCGCTGAGGGCCGCGGTGGATCTCGAACTGCTGGCCTGCCGGCCGCGTTGCCTGCACATTTCCTACCATCACGATCCGTTCCCTGACCATGTCTGCCAGGGCCGTGGCAGCCGGGCGGCGCACTCGAGCAGGAGCGCATGCACGAACGCCTGCGGAATGTTGCCCCGCAGCTGGCGCTGGCGGACGTCGAACTCCTCGGTGAACAGCCCGGCTGGCCCGCACGCGGCCCTGCTTCGCTCGAACCAGGCGATCGCCTCGGTATCGGCTCCCGCCTGATGGGCGGCCAGGGCCATCAGGTAGCCGCAGAGCAGGAACGCCCCTTCGGAGTCCTCCAGGAGCCGCTGATCCTGGCGGAACCGGTACACGTATCCTTCCCGGCTGAGGTCCGCCGAGACCGCGGCCAGGGTGGCCCGGCTGCGCGGATCATCAGGCGCCGCCGCCCCCCGGATGGCCGGCAGCAGCAGGGCCGCGTCGACCCGTTCGTCGCCGGGCGAGCGCTGCCAGCGCCCGCTGGGATGCACGCAGTCCGCCCCTGCGTCGGCGGCGATGGCGTCGGCCAGGCCGCTCCACGCCGCGCCCTGGCCGGGCGGGGCGCCGGCGGCTATGGCCCGCAGGCCGGCCACGCACATCAGGCGCGAGTGCGCCCAGTGCTCGTTGTCAAGTTCCCAGATTCCCGCGTCGGCATCACCCCAGCGCGCCTGGATGGCCGCCACGGTCGCCTCCACCGCGCGCCAGTGACCGGTGTCGAGGTGGTCGTGGCGCGCCGCCGCGGCGAACAGCAGCAGCGCCTCCCCGAACGCGTCGAGCTGGAACTGGCCGTTGACCCAGTTGCCGGCCTTGTCGGCTCCGCCCGGGTAGCCGCTCAGGTGGGTCAGGCGCCGTTCGTCGGGCACCGGTTCTCCGTCGATCCGGTAGGCCGGCTTGAGCTGCGGGCCGTCGGCTAGGACCCGGTCGCTGATAAAGGCCACCGCGTCGTCAAGCAGCAGGTGCGGCTGGGTGACGGCCACGGCCTGGCCGGCGTAGCACTGGTCCCTGATCCAGGCGTAGCGGTAATCGTAGTTACGCCCCGCCTTGGCCCGCTCGGGCAAGGACATGGTCGCGGCGGCCACCATGCCGCCCCCGGCGCTGGTCAGGCCACGCAGCACCGCGTAAGCGTGCCGGGCATCGCGCGGCGCGAGGGTCTCGCTCATCGCGGGGACAGCCGCCGCCCACGCCGCCTCGGTCGCCTCCCAGGCCACGTCGGCGTCAGCCGGCTGGTCACCGGCCCGCTCGCCGACCTCCAGGACCAGGTCATGGCAGGCGCCCGGCTCGAGCGTCAGGTGGGCGACGAGGGCGCCGTCACGCTCGGCTCTGGCGTCTGGGCCGCCTGACCAGCGCATGTGCAGGCCGCCGGCCCGAGCGGTCCAGATCCCGTCATGACGGTGCAGGTCGCCCATGCCGTGGCGGCCGAAGCCGGGCCGGATGTCGAGGACGACCCGGACCCTGGCGGCGCCTTCGGTGGCGGTGATGCGGCGCAGCACCACCGCGGTGCCGGGATCGGCCGGGAACGCGAGCGCCTCACGGCACTCGATGATCCCGGTGGTCGTCACCCACCGGCTGTGCCAGATGAGCGAGCCCGGCTCGTAGGAGCCGCCCCACACGTAGCGGGTCTGCTCGGGGGTGACGGCATACACGCCGCCGCCGCCGATCAGGCTGGACAGCACCGCGTCGGAGTCCCAGCGCGGCGCGCACATCCACACGCAGTCACCCTGGGGCCCGACCAGGATCCCGCGCTCGCCGTCGGCCAGCAGGGCGTACTCCCGCAGGACGCGCGGCGGGAAATCGTCGGCATAGCCAGGCCCGGCCTCCGGGGTCCTCGGCCCGGCGCTCACCGTATGGCCCGCTTCATCGCGGCCGCGGCGCCGGCGCCGGTGCGGGCCCGGTGCGGCCGGGTCTCGAGCGTGCTGCCTGCGTGGTTCCCGCTCACCGGGTTCATCTCCGTTCGGCCGGGGCCAGCATCGTTCCGCGGCGGACGAAGCTCGCCGGATCGCGTTGATGGCTGGGTCGTGGTCATGGGCTGTAGTTGTCCTTGGTCTGGGACTTGATAGTTGTCCTTGGTCTGGGACATGATCCCGAAGGCCTCGTGACGGGACCTGGGCATCCGGGTCTTGAGCCTCCTGATGCGGCCGGGCGGGGGCCCGGGCGGCGGACGCCGCGCGCGAGGCCATCAGGCCCTGCACCGCGCGGCCGACCCGCACAAGTAGCGGGCCGGATCCGTCTGACACCAGCTCATGCGTACTACAGGAAAGAACCTCGTACAACGATGTAATTTAGCATGGCCGCGAGACGCCCGGGCAAACGGCCGTCTCAGCGCTTTCTGGACAGCACCCCGCAGGCGCCCGCGGCAGTCCGCCCTCCGCTCCCCCGTTCCCCGCGCCCCGTTCCGGCTGGGCGCGCGTCGCTGTCTCCGGCGGAGCGATCACGATTAACTTATCGTAGCACGATAGATCACGACAAGGCGAAACATGGCGATTGCCTGACATAATGCCGCCTTTGATATAGCTGGAATAAGAGGGTAGCGGGGCTCGGTGCACAAGCCGTGGGGGTGCGGCCAGCGCCAGCGTATGTGCCGAGGCCGCAGGCGAATCGGCTCAATCGCGGGAACTCTGCTCGGCGGCACCAGGTAGTCGCGGTCCTATGAGAGGGTCCCGCAGGGCAGCGGCACCCTGGCGGCCCTGGGCCGGCCCGGCGACACGGGACCCGGAGCAAAGATGTTGTGCCTCCCGCGGCGCAGAGAACGCGCAGTCCGGCGAGACTCACGCTGGATGGCGTGGCAAGACGTTCACAGGCCTGAGCTCCGCGTCCTTCCTCCATGCCGCGATGAACCCGAGCCACTGGCGGCCAAGCTCACGGCGCTGGCTCGCTGTCAGTTCACAGCGGGCCAGCCCGCCGCGTTCGTCGCGGTCGAGATGCCTGGCGCTGGCCGACAGGGCGTCCCGGACCGCACGCCACCACAGGGCCGAGCCGACAGGCTGCAGGGAGGCCTCGCTGATGGCCGCGCGGACGTCGTCATGGTCGGCGATGGCCTCCCGCATTCGCCCGGCGGCCCGCGGGCCTGACCCGAACATGGGCAGGTAGCAGATTTCCTCTTCGGCCCGGGCGTGGGCTTCAAGCAGGTCGGCCAGCCGTCGCCAGACATAGGCCAGCATCCAGGCGTAGCCGGAATCATCGCCCCAGCGGGCCGCGTCGTTCAGCGCCTCACGCAGGCGGCGAATCCGGCGGTGATCTGCCCTGATCAGCTCGACGATGTCGGCCGACGCGACGGCGCGCGGGGGCGTGACGGTGCGCATGGCGCCTGCTGGACCGATGTGCTGCTGAGCCGGTTCGGCCACGGCTGACTCCCTTCCTGGTCGGCGTGACTGACCCACGCCTACTTCATCATGTGGGTGCGTCGACCCCGGGATTTCCCAGAGCCGCAGTCCAGGACTGGAGATCGGGCTGGTGACGACGGCGAAGCGTTGCTCACTGTTTCAGGCGGCTCCCCCTGTTTGAGAGCCAGGCCCGCGCATGTCGTGCTGCCGGGCAATTTGCTACCCGGCTCGGATACGGCCGAAACCAGTCCCCTGGATAAAATGCGCTGTTGACGCCGGCCGCCGGGCAGCTGACGCCGAAACGCGGTCCTGGCCCGTAAGCACCTCGGCTTCGCGGCACTGACCAAGACCACCGGGATCATCGCCCGGCAGCTGCTCCGCAGCCAGGCCAACTTCACCCGGATGATCTGGAAGTTCAACCAGGTCTACAACGACGGCAGGCAGTACTCCGAACACCAGCGCGAGGCCCGGTACCTGGTGCCGCCACCCGCGAAGAAGCCAGGCGCGCCGCCGGACCGGAAGGAACCGCCGGACCGGAAGGAACTGTACGTCCATGTCCCAGTATGCCGCAGGCCCGCATCGTGATCGATGCGCACTGTGTAGGCAGGCAAGCGTATAGGCTGAGCGGCAGTCATGACCGAGTGTCTGGAACTGCCCCGGCCGGTGGGGTTGCTGCGCACCGCCGGCTGGAACCTGGCCGAGGCCTTCGGGTTGCCGACCGGCGCCTACATTGTGGCCGCGTCGCTTGCGGGACGCGATGCCGGCCTGTGGGCCATGCTCGCCGCCATCTGGCTCACGGCCGGCATCCGCAAGCTGGTGACGGGCGCCGTTCCCGGCCTGCTGATGATCTCGCTGGTCGTGCTGACCGTCCAGACCGTGGCCGCGATCGCCAGCGGGAACCTGTTGATCTTCCTGGTGCACTTTCCGATCGCGAACCTCGGCCTGTGCCTCCTGTTCGCCCGCACGGCACGCGGGCACAGCCCGCTCGCCGCCGAGGTCATCGGGCTGCGCTGCCCGGCCGTCCACAAGCCGCGCCTGAAAGGCTTCTTCCAGCATGTGACCGTGCTGTGGGCCGGCGTCTTCCTGTTGCTCGCCGTCAGTCTGGGCGCGTTGCTGGGGACCGTCTCGCTCGCTATCTACGTGCCGGTCTGGGCCGTCACGACCATCGTGCTCATCGCCGCCGGAATCGGCAGGGAGACTGTGGATTGTGCTTCCGGCCCGGCTTGCGCGGTTTTGCAGCGGTACAGGCGTAGGGTCGGGAGCCTGGGTCCGGCCTGACCCGCGAATCGGCTGATACCCCTTGCGGGGTTGTCCTGCTAACGATTCGTCGGCCGGGCCCAGGGTTTTTTAATGGCACCCACCGGCGTGCCGGTCTGATCTGCCCGTCCTGTGCAAGAGGCCGGGGTTCACAGGTCCGACGGCCAGCGGGTGCGTGCCACCCCTTCAACCACAGGAAAAGGGATGGCATGACCATCGTAGAAGCACGCCCCATTACCGGCGGCGTGGACACCCACGCCGGCACGCATGTCGCCGCCGCGCTGGACTCCATCGGAGGCCTGCTCGGCGTGCAGGAGTTCCCGGTCACCTCGGCCGGGTACGCCCGCCTGCTGGGCTGGCTGGGCGGGTTCGGGACCGTCGCCCTGGTCGGCATCGAGGGCACCGGCAGTTACGGCGCGGGCCTGGCCCGGCACATCACCGCGGCCGGCATCCGGGTCGTCGAGGTAGACCGCTCCGACCGCCAGGACCGGCGCCGGCAAGGCAAGTCCGACCCGCTGGACGCGGTCAGCGCCGCGAGGGCGGCCCAGTCAGGCCGGGCCCGCGGCGCGCCCAAGGGCCGCGATGGCGCGGTGGAGGCGATCCGGGCGCTGATGGTCGCCAAGCGCAGCGCCCGCTCCGAGCGGACCCAGACGATCAACCAGGCCAGGTCCCTGATCGTAACCGGCCCTGATGACCTGCGGACCCGGTTCACCGGGCACACGGTCACTGCCCTGGTCAGCGAGCTGGCAGCGCTGCGTCCCCGCCCCGGTGCTGTGGTCGGCTATGCCACCCGGATCGCGCTGCGGGAACTGGGGCGGCGCGCAGAGTTCCTGGACGGCCAGCTCGAGCGCCTGGACGAGCTCATCGTCCCGCTGGTCACCGCCCGTGCCCCGGGCCTGCTCGCCCTGCACGGCATCGGCCCCGATACCGCCGCGCTGCTACTGATCGCCGCAGGGGATCATCCCGCCCGGCTGCGCTCGGAAGCGGCGTGGGCGCACCTGTGCGCGGTCGCCCCGATCCCGGCATCGTCGGGGAAAGTCACCCGGCACCGCCTCAATCCCGGCGGGAACCGCGAGGCCAACCATGCGCTGTGGCGGATCGTGATCACCCGGATGAGCTCGCACCCCCCGACCCGGGCCTACGTCGAACGGCGCACCGCCGAGGGCCTGTCGAAGAAAGAAATCATCCGCTGCCTGAAGCGTTACGTCGCCCGCGAGGTCTACCGCCACCTGCGACCCTGACGCTCCTAGAGCCCCGGGGGCGGCCTGACCCGCTAATCGGCTGCCGCACCCAGTGCTGGCCTGCTAACGATTCGTCGGCCGCCCCCGGCTTCACTTCCTGACCTGCTGACCGCGTGACCTACTAAGAGCTTGCCCTCCACCGCGAGCGGCCCCTCCCTGTCTTGTCCGCTGCATCAGCCGCCAGGTCACAGCACCAATCTCAGAACCCGAAGGAAGTAATCACCCATGCCCGCCGCCATCCCTGAAAAGCGCCATCAGAAAGGTCTTGACAGCCATAGGAGCATCGTTTCGGTGCTGTGGCTCCGGGCAGTGCTGCGCAAGCTCTCTATTGGGTTGCGTTTCGTGCCGGTCACAGCGGCGCGGTGACAACCGGCTGTCCGGGGAATCGCCGGCGCCCGCGCCATCGCCGCGGTAACCGCCGTCGCGGCCGCGGGGGTCCTGGGGATATCGTCGGTCGCCGACCAGCGCAGCACCAAGCGGGTCCGGCCCCGGCGGGCGCTGTCGTCCCGTATCCTGGCCAACCTGGTCCGGCAGCCGTCGCGGCTGACCGCAATCGGCGCGAACGTGGCAGGATTCGCCCTGCAGGTCGTGGCCCTCGATCTCGGCGGCCTCGCGCCTGTACAGCCACTGCTGGTCGGCGACCTGATCTTCGCGTCCTGATTGCCTGGTACCTGGGACGGCGGACGGCCGCGCAGCGCCCGGGGTCCTGCCCATCTTCGCCACGTCGGCACCGCCGCGGTCGGTGTGGCCGGATTCCTCTCGGTCGGGCGGGTGTCCCGATACCGGAGATCGCGGAGATAATCACCATCAAGACCGGCGAGAACGCCTGGACGAACCCGTCGGTTGCCTCGCTGTACCGGACGCTCGCCGAAGACGGAGATACTGCGATGAGCCCCGGACCGACGCGCGCATCGGCCTGCGGGCACGGCGGATCGCATGACCGGGAGGGGGCCTGGCCCTGAGCGTCCCGCTGGCGGAGGCTGTGTCCGCGGTTGTGCTGCTGGCGGTGCTGGCCGGCGTGGTGGTGTGCCCGTGGGGCTGGCCGAAGGCGGTCATCGCCGTCCCGGCCGCCGGGTTGGTCATCTGCGCCGGGACGATCTCGATAGGCCAGGCCCGCGCTGAGGCCGGGCGGCTCGGCTGATAAGAACCGGTAACACGGCCGCTTACGGCGGCACGACCTTTCCTTTGCCGACCACGGTGACGCCGCAATTGGACACGACCAGACCGCGGGCCCGGTCGTGTTCCTTGTCCACCCCGACCGTGGCGCCTTCCGCGACGACGACGTACTTGTCCAGGATGGCGTTCTCGACCACGGCGTGGCGGCTGACGCGGGAATTGTGCAAGACCACAGCCCGGCTCACCCGGGCCCAGCTGTCCACCATGACTCCGGGCGACAGGACCGAGTCGCGCACCATGCCACCGGAGACGATGACGCCGTTGCTGACCACGCTGTTGATCGCCTGTCCTCCGCGGGCGCCGTCGTCGTCCACGAACTTGGCCGGCGGATACGGGGGCACATGGGTCAGGATCGGCCACCGGTGGTTGTGCAGGTCGAACACCGGGTGGACCGCGCACAGATCCATGTGCGCGTCGAAATAGGAGTTGATCGTGCCCACCTCCCGCCAGTAGCCCAGGTCGCACGGCCCGGTGCCGGGCACCTTGTTCTGCCGGAAGTCATAGACGTGCGCGGCGTGCTGCCGTACCAGCCCCGGGATGATGTCGCCTCCCATGTTGTGCCGACTGCTGTCGTCGGCCGCGTCCTTACCCAGCGCCTCCACCAGTACGTCGGTGTCGAACACGTAGCTGCCCATGGACACCAGCACCTCGTCCGGCTGGCCCGGAAGGCCCGGCGGGTCGGACGGCTTTTCCAGGAACGCCTCGATGAGGTGGCCATCCGGTGCGGCCTGTACCACGCCGAAGTTCACCGCCTCTTTCCTGGGGACGGGGATCGCCGCGACTGTGGCCCCAGCGCCCCAGGCCAAGTGCTGCTCGATCATCTGCCTCGGGTCCATCCGGTACACATGATCGGCCCCAACGACCACGACAAGGTCGGGCCGGTCGGCTTCGATCAGGTTCAGCGACTCGTAGATCGCATCCGCCGAGCCGGCCTGCCAGCGCGGCCCGAGCCGCTGCTGTGCCGGGACCGGCGTGACGTAGTTGTCCAGCATGCTGCTCAGCTGCCAGGTGGTGGTAATGTGCTTGTTCAGGCTGTGGCTCTTGTACTGGGTCAACACGTAGATGTGCTGCAGCCCGCCGTTGACCAGGTTGGACAGCGCGAAATCCACCACCCGGTACAGGCCGCCGAAGGGAACCGCGGATTTGGCCCGGTCTGCGGTCAGCGGCCCGAGGCGCCAGCCCGCGCCGCCCGCCAGGACCAGGCCCAAGATCCGTTGCCTAGCCATCTCGGAAACCCCATGCACACGTCCTGATGTCATGGGCTTCCGGGCCCAGCCGCCGGAAACCACCGATATGAGGTAGGGGGTCACGTCAGTCGCTGCCCCGGGCTGAGCCAGCGCATGCTCCCTTGCCGCGGCTCCGCGCTGGCGGGGACGCCGGGCGGTCCGGCCCGGCCGCGCTGTGCGCGGCGTCCTGCCGCGGACAGCCGCAAAAGGTAGCGTTCTTCCTCGGTTGTCCCACCCCAGATGCCGTGCACCTGGTGGGTGGCCAGGGCGTAATCGAGGCATTGCGACCGGACCCGGCAGCGGGCGCACACCGCCTTTGCCCGCGCGATCTCAGCCGCCGCCCTACCCTTCGCTGAAATCGGGAAGAACAGCTCGGGGTCGGCTGACCGGCAGGCTGCCAGGGATCGCCATTCCTCGTTACTGGTCACGCTCATCTGGCCATTCGGTTCGCTCACTGACCTCTCCTAATGCGGGCACCCGATGCGGGGATGTCCCGCCTGGGCGGCCAGCCCGGCGACACCACCCAAGTCACCGGGTCAGATTCCCTGCCCTGTTGGCACCAGTGGCCCTCATCGGTGCGGCGATGCCGTCAGGCCGCCGCCCACGATGACGACCGGGCACGGTGCGCGGCGCAGGCACGCGCGGTGGACCGGGCCCATCGCGGACGGGAGGTAGCCGCAGCGGCCGGTGCTGCCGAGGACGAGAAGCTCGGCCCCGGCAGCTCGGTCCGGCAGCACGCGCTCCGCACGCCCTTCCGCAAGCTCCGCTCGCAGCGGGACGGCTGTGGCCGGGCCGAGCGCCGCGGATATGGTCGCGGCCAGCAGCGCAGCCGACGCCGCCCGGTCCTCCTCCGGGCTCGCGAGGCCGCCGGGCGGCGCGTAGGGCGCCCGGTGCCGGCCGGCCCAGTCCCAGGCGTACACCACGTGCAGCGCAGCCCGCCGCAGCCCCGCTTCCCCGGCCGCCCAACGCAGCCCGGCGGCCGAAGCCTCCGAGCCGTCGACGCCCACCACGATGCGCCGCCCGGCCGGGGTGCGCTTCATCACGCCGCGCCCTCCCGCTGTCGTGCCTGTGTTTGCCGCACCCGGTCCCGCCGGCGCTGCCTGCGATCCCGGCGCGGGCCGCGCGCCAGGCATTTCGGCATCACGCTCGCGGGCGGTGGTGTAGGCGACCCCCCGGCGGCCAAGGGCGCCCGCCATTCCCGGTGCGCGTCGCGCCGGAAATCCGCCAGGACACCCTGCTCTTCGCGGGCCATATGGTCGCTGCTGGCCCTGGCGCCGGGGTCACCGCCCCGCCACCAGGCCTGGTCGCCGGTCTCGTGCAGCCCCGCTTCTCGCACCGCCTCGCGGATGTCGCCGTGCCCGGCGATCGCGTCCCGCAACTCCGCGGCGGTATGGGCTCCCCGGCCCGAACAGCGCGGGGCAGCAGATCTCCTCCTCGGCGTCGGCATGCAGCTCGAGCAGGCCAGCCAGCCTGGCCCATGCCTCGCTGAGCATCGGGCGTGCGCCGGGCTGCTCCCCGTACCGTGCGGCGTCCTCCAGCACGGCCAACAGCTGCCACGGCCGGGCGTGATCGGCCAGGATCAAGTCGATGATGTCCACGGACCCGTCTAGCCCCCGCCGACAAGCGTCCGGCCGGTGAGCCGCCGGCCTGCACCGCCGTCACGATTCTCATAACCGGCCTCCGCCATCCGATGATCGGCTCAAGCCGGCGGCGGCATGCGAGACCGCCGCCGTCTCGAGGGCAAGCCCCAGCGGGTTTCGAGGGCCGCAGTCACATACTCAACCGGGCGCCGACAACGACGGAGGCAGTTCCTGCCGCGTCGGACGACCCCGCCAGGTTTCGAGGCCAGGCCCGCGCCCGCCGCGTCGGCACACCAACGATACCCCGGCTGTACGGCGGCGAAACAAGCCGGGCGCGAGCCATGTGCTACGCGGCACAGGGCCACAACGGCTCCAGGCGGCGGCCCGCCCTTGACGCAGGCCGCGCGCACGGCCACAGTGACTCCCTATGGTGCGGGTGACCCGGGCACTGGCCGAGCGTATCGCGGAGGTCGGGCGGCTGCTTGACAGCGATGAGGACTCAGACGCGGCCTTGCTCCGCCTGACCGGCCTCGGAGTCGAGTTGGTCCCCGGCGGCACTGCCGCGGCGGTGACCATCGAGGGAGACGGGCACGCGCTGACCTTCGCCGCTGCTGACCCGCGGATCGACGAGCTGCATCGGCTGCACTTCGACCCAGGCGAGGGACCGGTGGTGGAGGCCCTGCGTCACAACGAGCCCCGGCATGTCGAAGACACCACTGGCGAGCGCCGCTGGCCGACGTTCTGCCAGGCGGCCTCCGCGGCCGGGTTCGGCAGCTGCATCGTGCTGCCGTTGCGCACCGACCGCCGCCCCGCCGGCCGGTCGCGCTCTACGGGCAGGACCGGAACGCGTTCCGGGGAGCATCGCACGACATCGCCCTGCTGTTCGCCGCGCAGGGCGGCACGGCGGTCCATAACGCCACCGTCTACCACACCAGCCGCCAGATGATCCGCAACCTGCACACAGCACTGGAATCCCGCGATCATCGAGCAGGCCAAAGGTATCCTGCACGCCGAATTCGGCGTCTCCCCCGAAGAGGCCTTCCGGCTGCTGAGCAGGATGTCGCAGAACAGCAACCGCAAGGTACGGGAAATCGCCGCCGAACTCCTCCGAGGCGGGATTGACCGCACGCAGTTCCGCCCCGGGCAGCCGCCCAAGCCGTAACCGTGGCCGTGACGGGGCGCATGTCACGGCTGCGGCCCCGCTTCCGACAGGCCGGGGACCACTGTGCGGGCGGCCGGCAGCGCCGGAAACACCGTCGGCCAAGCCGCACACCTTTCCGCAACTCCCGGCGGCGGCGATGCGCCCGAGACCGCCTCACCCCCGCACGGTGCTGGAAACCGATGAGCGGGTCGGATCAGCCTCGCCCGGCCGGGTTCCGCCGCCGCTGCTGTGCCCGCGCCGCAAAACCCCGCCGGAGGGCAGTCCGTCCCGTCCCGCGCCGGTTCTGGCGGGCGGTCCTTCGGCGGCTTCGGGCCGGGCAAAGGATCTGGCTGGAGCCGGCCGGCCCGGTGCCGGGTGAAGCTCCGGGCGGTCGGGCGGCCAGGCCGCTGCTCGCGGTGGCCGTCGTCGCGTTCGCCGCGGCATAGTACGCGATCGGCCGTCCTGTCGCGCCGGTGGCCTGGCTAGCAATCGCCCCGCTGCTAGGCTCGCTGGCGCTGTGCCCGGCCGGGCGGCTGGCCTCGAGCCTGGCCGTGATGGCGTTGCTGGCCGGGTTCGCGGTGGCCAACTCGGGCGGCGCGCCGCAGTTCAGCGGCGGCTGGGCCAGGCCCGCGCGGTGGTCCGGGTCGCGCAAAGCGCGCTGATACGCGAAGTGCTCGAGACTGTGGCCGCGGCCCGGCTGGCCTCCTGCTACCTGTCCGCATCGGCCGAGGCGCGGGTGGGCGGCGACCTGATCGAAGTGATCCCCGGCGGCGCTCATTCGCGGTGGCTGGTCGCCGATACCCGCGGCACAGGGCTGGCCGCGGTCCGGCTGGCCAGCGTGGCCGCGACCAGCTTCCGGGATGCCTGCGCCCGGCCCGGCCTGCCGCTGACCGAGGTCACCCGGGCGGTCGACCTGTCGGTGACCCGGGCCGCAGGGCAGGAGAATTTCGTCACTGCGGTGTTGCCGAACTCGACCCCCGAGGCTGGATCCAGCTGGTGAACTGCCGGGCATCGCCCGCCGCTGCGGCTGAGCACCGACCGCGTGCTGGTACCGCTGGCTCCCGCGGCGTTCGCGACGCGCTGGGCCTGCACCCAGACCTGCGGCTGTCCACGTTCTCGGTGCGCACCGGCGACCGGCTGCGCGCGCACGCCCGCCGCGGGCTCGATGACGACGTCACCGTACTGCTGGCCGAACTCACCCTCCCCGGCCCCGGACTCCAGCCCGCCGCGGCGGGCCAGCCCCGCACCCCGATCCCGTGTGGCCGCCGCTACCCAGCCGACGTGGCCGCCGCCGCCCAGGCCAGCATCCCGCCCCCGGGAACCGCGCACCTGCCGACATACGACAGCAGCCGGTAACAGCCAGCACATCCGCCATCCGCAGACGATCGATCGTCCCCGGAGCGCCGTGCTCGCTTGGGGCCGGGCGCACGGCTCTTACAAGTACCGCCCCTCGAAGGACAGATCGTGACCGGCTGGAGATGGTGCGGCGCAACGGGCGCCGACTGTTGCGGTTGGTCAACTCGCTGCTCGTCACCGGCGACATCGACATGACCGGCGCCCATGATCTTGATGAGGCCGTCACCAAGCTGCTGGCTGCACACCCAGCCAGCATCGACACGGTGATCATCGATCTGAGCCAGGCCAGCGCCCTGAGCGCTGTCGCCGTCGGCGTGCTGCACGCCGCGGCGCAGGCCTGTCGCTGCGCGATCACCGTCCGCATCGTCGCGACCGGATTGATGCTGCGCTCGCTCCAGCTCAGCAACACCGGCGAGCTGATCGTCCATTCCGGCCTGGAGGACGCCCTCGCGGCCGGGCAGGCCACCGAACAGGGCGCTCTGGCCTGCACCCTGTCGGTCTGGCCTACGCACGTGCTGATCACCGCAGCAGGAGAATGCAATATCACCGCCGCCCCCGGCTGCGCGACGCGCTGCTGTCACCAGAGTGCCGACACGCACCCCGGGTCATCGTCAGCCTGGCCGGCCTGAGATTCCTGGATTCTGCCGGGCTGCACAATCTGCTCAGCGCACGCGCTGACCTGGCCCGGGACGCGACGACCCTGGACCTCGCGGCCCCCGGGCAGGCCGTAGCCAAGATCCTCGCCCCGGTGCAGACCAAATGCTCGACGTCTACTCGACGCTCGCCCAGGCCATCGCCATCGGCTGACCGCAGCCGCGCGCCCGGCAGCGGTCTCAGCTGGCGGGCTGCCCCGGTCCGCCCGCTGGAGCGGCGGTGAATCCGGACGAGCCGCCTTCGCTAAACATATCGTTCCACGATATCAAGATGATGCGGGTTAGCCTGGCGAATCGGCGGACGGCCGGAATACCTCGGCACTTACCTGGCCCTGGATAAGCCGGGCGGAGACCCGCCGGACTCGCTGGTTGGTGTTCTGGGAGTAACGGCTCAGCA
This sequence comes from uncultured Actinomycetes bacterium, assembly GCA_963767565.1. Lineage (GTDB taxonomy): Bacteria > Actinomycetota > Actinomycetes > Streptosporangiales > Streptosporangiaceae > Palsa-504. The sequence continues at coordinate 1,762,248 of CAVYEG010000006.1, forward strand.
GGCTGAAGGCCTCGGCGGGCGAGACACCAAGCTCGGCGTGCAAGATGCCCTTGGCCTGCTCGATGATCGCCCGGGACTCGAGCCCGGCCTGCAGGTGGTTGACCATGCGGCGGCAGGCCCGGTATAGGGAGGCGTTGTGCACGGCGGTGCCGCCTTGGGCCGCGAACAGCAGCGCGATGTCGTGCGCAGCACCGCGGAAGACCTCCGGTTCGTGTCCGTAGAGCGCGACCGCGCCCGCAGGCCGCCGGTCGGTGCGCAGCGGCAGAACCAGGCAGCTGCCGAACCCGGCGGTCGCGGCGGCCTGGCAGAACGCCGGCCAGCGGCGCTCGGCCGTCGTATTATCGATCCGGCGCGGCTCGTTGTGCCACAAGCTCTCCACCACCGGGCCCTCACGGGCGTCGAACTGCAAACGGTGCAGCTCGTCCAGTCGGCGGTCGGACGCAGCGAAAGTCAGGCCGCTCCCGTTAGAAGCGACCGTCACCGCCGCCGCGGTGCCCCCGGGGACCAGCTCAACCCCCAGCTCGGTAAGCCGACGCAGCGCCTCGTCCGGCACCTCGTCTTCGGTCAGCAGCTGAGCGACATCGGCGACCCGATCAGCGAATTCGCGGGTAACCGTCACCATAATGAGCCGTCCTACCCGGTAGCAGCGGGCTTATGTGCATCCCGCCCGGAAGACCTGGCAGGAAACGCGATAGACTGGCGCCCCAACGGGCCAGGCGGCGAAAGCTGGCTCGGTGGCGATAGTTCACCCGCCTGCTGGCGGCTCACGTCGCGGCCGAGGAGGAAACCTGCCACCGCCCAGGGCCATGCCACCGCTAACCCGCGCCTGATGGCGATGACGAGGATGCAGGTGGGGCCACCTGTCGACATGCCGCTGTCCGCGACGCCGTGCAGATGCCCTTCCCGGCGCCGTGATCGAAGGCCAGCGCGATTGCCATTACCGCAACCACGGCTACCAGCCACAACAACCGCCACGCCGTCCGCCTGGTGAGCCAGGCCGGGGACCGGCGCGAACCGGACTGCGCGACCTGGGGCTCGGCGCTGGTTCTCGCTGGGTCGGCCGAAGGCACGCCGGCCGCGCGCCGGATTCTCTCGCGCACCGGCATTTCCTCATCGGCGGTCAGGCGCGCGAACGTAAACAGCATCGACGCCAGCTTCGGGCCCGAGCTGGCGAGGTTTTTCTCGATGGAGTCCAGGGTCTGCTGCTCGTGTTCACTGATGCTCATCATCGCCACCTCACGTGCTGTCGCCGGGCTACCACCCGGTGCGCGCTAGCATCTGCTCCGTGCAGGCCGAGGTGCGCGAGGTGCATGTTGCCTCGCCGCTGGTGTGACTGAGAGCCAGCGCCATGGCGATCAGCGCCACGGATGTGACGAACCATAGCAGCGGCCAGACCAATTGCCGCCGAAGGCTCTCGCCCGGCGGACGGTTCGGGATCGTCTCGCGCCCTGGCAACGCTTCGCTCGCAGTCAGTCGGGTGAAGGTGGCCAGAAGGGACGCCAGCTTGGGGTCAGAGACGGCGAGCCCATCCTCGATCGAGTGCAGCGCCCGCCGCTCACCTGCGCGGAGGCCCATTGCCTGACACCTCTATTTCCTACCGCAGCTCCGGGGCTTCCGGAGCGCATCGACGTCATCTCCATACCTGTCCATGTGTAATAATTATATCGTAGCACGAACTACAATTTCACCATCACGCGGCCAGGTATGAGGTCAGGCTGCTTGACTGGCGGGGAAACTCCCCGAGGCAACAGAGCTACTAAATGCCGAACAACGCGGAAGCCGCGTGCCGTAGGACGCTGCAGCCGGGAGGTTGCCTCGCCTGTGCCGCCCCGGCGCCGCCCGCCGAGGAGGATTTCGTCCGCGTACCTCAGGTGCGCGAATTCGGGCGGGCGCCGTGCCGGGTCACGAGCTCATCCAGGACGACCGCGAGCTCATGCAAGCGATCCAGGTGAGCCGGGGTCAGCTGCCGCAAGATCCGCTCGCCTTCTTTGGTGAGCCGGACGCGCACAACGCGGCCGTCTACCGCGTCTGGCGTCCGTTCAACCAGGCCAGCGGTCACGGCCCGGTCGACCAATTCCACCGTGCTGTGCGGTCGCAGGAGCAGGTAGCCAGCCAGATCGCCCACCGTGGGAGGCTGGCCCTCCACGTATCCCTTGATCGCCAGCAGCAGCTGGTGCTGAACCTGGGTGAGGCCCGCGGCCTGTGCCTGGTCCTCGCTCCACCGCTGAAAGCGCCGCAAGGTGACGCGGAACTCCAGTAGCCGCTTGAAGTCCCGTTGGGATAGCTGGGGCATTGTCACCTTCCAGGCCTGCCCGGGACACTAGCGCCCCGGTGGTCTAGCAGCCCGATAGCTGCGGATCGATTCGGGAGGTATTCCCGCGGCACATTATATCGTGAAACGAACGTATGGTCGGCCAGCGCGAAGCGCCTGTCCCGCTCGCAGGTCTTGGGTTTCGGCCGACCCGAGCTGGGTAGCAAGGCTAGGGCCGCACGGCGTGCGTGGGCCTGGCTATCCAACAAGGCGGAGCTGGTCCCGGCCGTCAGGCCCAGGATCAGCCCAGTAGGGCACTTGCTGCAGGCTCGTGCTACCCGAGCATCAAAGTTATTTGACTACACGATAGTGACTCTCGGGGTCCTGGACCTGGTTTAAGTTGGTCATATATATCGTTCTACGATAAACTAGGTCTCGGCATACGATCTCCGGCCGGGTACAACGGCGTGCCCGGCCGGGCGGCGGAAACGGGCGGGGAGCGACCCAGCCATGCAAGGCGAGCCATCGAGGCGACTCACGCACTTCGAAGCGGACGGCAAAGCCGATGGTGGCGATCACCCCGCCGATCACGAAAAGCAGCCGCCAGCCGTCGCTGTAGTTAGGTACCAGGGCCAGCGCGACGAACGGCGTGATCGCCTGGCCGATGATGCCGACGAGGAAGGTCAGGTTGGCGATCCGGCCCCGTCGCGAGGGCGGGGCCAACTCGCTCAGGTAGGTGGAGACCAGGTTGAGGTCGGCGCCGACGCCCATGCCGGTAAGGGATCGCCACACCGACAGGGTGATCACGCCGCTGGCGGTGGCGTCCAGGAAGGAGCCCACGGCGGTGATGCTGATGGTTAGCAGCAGTATCCGGAACTGACCGAACCTATCCGACACCGCACCAATCAGCATGGACCCGAGAACGTAAGAGATACCCGATGCCGATGATCACCAGGTAGAGGCCGGCAGCGACCAGATGCGGATCCGGTCCTGCCGGACCAGCACGGCCGGGACCCGCGCGGACGCTGCCTCAGGACCAGCGCCATGTCCAGGGTCGCCTCGCGCCTGTCCCGCCGTTCCGCGCTGATGCGCCCAAGGCTGCCACATTCGGTCCCCCGACATAACGCGGCGGTCCCCGGCATGCTGCCGTGAGCCTGCTCGACACTCTGGTACACCGCCATTACCCGCGTGACGCCCGCGGCCTGCAGCAGCCGAGCCACGGCCGGCTGCGGAGATGCCAGTACCAGCGTGCCGCCGCGGCGGCTGACCACCCGGCCGACCCATGGCAGGATGAGCGCCGCCCACCAGTCCATTGACGACAATCGGGACAGGTCGATGACAATGCGCTCCGGCCCCCGTGCCGCGTGCAGCTCGAGCAGTTGGTGGAACCACGCCGCATCCCCGACGCCGGCCGCGCCCGCTAGCGACACCACGGCGCAGGGCTCACCAAGCTCATATTCAGGCACCGACACCGAGAAGCCAGGCAGATCCATATCACTCCTTGAAAATATATCGTGCAGCGATCTATTTCTCTGTTGCTCTTTACCACGGCGGCCGCTTCGCAAACGCGCCCGGGCCGCGCGCATCGATGACCGTCAGCGGTACAGAAGGGCTGACGCGCTTGTGGTCACATGGCCGTGTCCCGCTGGCCGAGATTTCATGACGCGGTGATGGCCAGCGGTCGCGGGAAACCTGCCCGGCCGGAGTCGTCTGGGCCGGCGATCGGGTCATGCGACCCGGTACCTTCTGGCCCGGCAGTATCGCTCGTCGCCTGACCGCCCGCGGCGCGAGCGGTCAGGTGTTTCCGCCGTTACCGGCGGCCACGGCGCTGATGAACAGGGTCTGCACCGGCTGGGCACAGCCTTCTGAGGTGCTGGTGAGGAAGACGGGGGCCGTCTGGTTGGGCGGGTAGACGCGGATGGCCGTCGCCTTGGCCGGGCCGCAGGTGGCGGTCGGGAAGTTCAGCGCGTCCACGATCTGCAGCAGGGCGTTGGCCGCCGCACCGGGCGCCAGCGTGATCAGCTTGACCGGCGCGGTGGTGTCCCGCTTGGCGGCCAGGCCGATCTGCGTGTAGGGCGGGCCGGACACCAGCGAGACACCCGGGTAGCCGTACAGCGTGCATGAGGCGGATGAGGTGTTGGTGAACACGATGTTCTCGTAGACGCCGCCCGCGTAACCTTGCCTGCACCGCGGCGATGAACAAGGTCTGCACGCGCTCGGCGCAGCCGAAGGACGTGGTGGCCAGGTAGACCGGGGCGGTCTGGTTCGGCGGGTAGACCCGCAGGTGGGTCGCGGTAACCGGACGGCATATCTGGGGCGAGAAGTTGTGCGCGTCGACGACCTGCAGCTCGGCGGTGGCCATCGCGCCGGGGATCAGCGTGACCAGTTTGACCGGCGCGGTGTTGTCACGCTGGGCGGCCAGGCCGATCTGCGCGTAGGGCGGCCCGGTGACCAGGGAGACGCCGGGATATCCGTACATGGTGCAGGCCGCGCCCGACTGGTTGGTGAAGTCGATGACATAGTCCGCGCCTCCGGCGTAGCCCTGCGCCACCCCTAGCCTGACCAGCAGCGCGCTGGTCGCGCAGGCCGCGGGGGCGGTGGCCGGCGGCGTCAGGGTCGGCGGGGGCGCCGTGGCCGGGGTGCTGACGGCGACCGAGGGGGCCGGGTTCGAGCTGGCCGGGCCGGACGCGGAACCCGGCGCGGCCGGCGGGGTCGAACCGGTGGCGGCCGAGGCGCAGCCCGCCGTCACCGCGACACACAGCAGCAATACTGCCCTTGACCACATGGCCACGCCTCTCGTCCCGGCGACACCTTGTCGGCGTTTCAGCCAGTATGGGTCAGCCCGGCGGTACGGCGGTGCATCTAGCGACGGGTGTGTCGGAAAAGCCGGAAAGGCGGGCACGCCGGCAGGCGGGATGAGGGACCGGAAGCGGGCAGCACGGACCGTTCGGCCAAAATGATCTTGATCGTGGCTCAGGCGGGCAGGTGAGCCGCGACCTCGGCCGCCGCGGTGTCGCCGTAGGCGGCGGCGAAACGGTCCGTCAGGGGGCCGGGCTTCAGGTTGTACTCCTGCGGGCCGGTGGCCTCCAGGGCGTGCACGGCCATCAGGTGGCCGAGCTGGGCGCAGCGCTCGAGGGACAGGCCCCAGGCGACGGCGGCCAGGAAGCCGGAGCGGAAGGCGTCACCCGAGCCGGTCGGGTCCACCGGCTTGGCGTCGGGTACCGCGGGGACCATGACCGGCGGCTGGCCGGCCTGCTCGATCCGCGCGCCGCCCGGGCCCAGGGTGGTGATCCTGGTGCCGACGCGGGACAGGATCTTGGTGCCGGTCCAGCCGGACTTGCGCTCGATCAGCGCTTCCTCGTACTCGTTGCCGAACAGGTACGTGGCCCCGTCCACCAGCGTGCGGACCTGCTCGTCGTCGAGGATCCTGGCCAGCTGCTGGGACGGGTCGGCGGCAAAGGGCAGCCCGGCGTCGCGGCACTCGGCGGTGTGCGTCACCATGGCGCCCGGGTCGCCGGCCCCGATCAGGACCAGGTCGACGTCGTGCTCCCGGGCCAGCGGCGTGATCTTGATCTCGGCGTCCTCGCTCATCGCGCCGGCGTAGAACGAGCCGATCTGGTTCCCGTCGACGTCGGTGGTGCACACGAAACGAGCCGTGTGCTTGAGCAGCGATTCCCGCACCCCGGCGGTGCTGACCCCGTGGGCCTCCAGCCAGTGCCGGTAATCCTCGAAGTCGGCTCCCACCCCGCCGACCAGCAGCGGCTGCAGCCCGAGCACGCCCAAACCGAAGGCAATGTTGGCCGCCACCCCGCCGCGCCGGATAGCCAGCTCGTCGACCAGGAACGACAACGAGACCTTGTCCAGCTTGTCGGCGATGAGCTGCTCGGTGAAGCTACCGGGAAACGTCATCAGGTGGTCAGTCGCGATCGATCCCGTGACCGCGATGCGCACGGTGCTATCCCCCCGGCCGCGCGTCAGTGGAACGAATCGCCGCAGGCGCAGGACCCCGTGGCGTTCGGGTTGTCGATCGTGAAGCCCTGCTTCTCGATCGTGTCCACGAAGTCGATGGTCGCGCCCATCAGGTACGGGGCGCTCATCTTGTCCGTCACCACCTGCACGCCGCTGAAATCGCTGACGATGTCGCCGTCGATCTCACGCTCGTCGAAGTAGAGCTGGTAGCGAAGCCCGGAGCAGCCGCCCGGCTGGACCGCGATGCGCAGCCTGAGGTCGTCGCGACCCTCTTGCGAGAGCAGGCTGCTCACCTTGGCGGCCGCGCCGTCGGTCAGGACGATCCCCTGCGTGGCCTCTTCCTGCGTGGCCTCTTGCTGAACAGTCACCTTAGCTCCTGCCTTGCTCGGTTAGCCGCGTCCGCGGCGTTCGGCGCGGGTGCCGCGTGCCTGCGGCGCGGGAATGCTCCCACGTGCAATGCCAACGATAAGCGGTGCGCTCGCATTCCAGCCACTCGCACCGGCTTTTACCCGGGGTTTGCCCTAAAGACCCGGCGCGCCCCAGACCGGGAACCAGCGGCTGAGGTCGGGCTCGAACTTCAGGTCGCTGCCGATGACCCCCTTGACCTGCAGCTCCAGCGCGTTGTCCCGGCGCTCGCCGGACAGCGGGGCGAACGGGTAGAACGTGCCCCGCTTGTACAGGTAGACCAGGGCCAGCCTGCGCTCCGCCTCGTCGCGGAAGGCGACCAGGGTGCACAGCAGCTGCGGGCCGAAGCCGTTGTCCACCAGCGAGGAGTTGACCGCATGCAGGTCGGTGACCAGCGCCTCGAGCTCGTCGGACATATGCGAGCTGACCAGCCAGGTGAAGCCGTAGGAATCCTTGCTCACCTCGACCGGCAGGCCGCCTTCCTTGCCCGAGCTCAGGTCGAGCAGTTCGGTCACGTCTTTCTGCACGTCGGAGAAGGACCGGCCCTCCACCGGGCGGAAGCACACCGAGCCGGAGCCGGTGGGCTTGAACCCGGCTCCGGCGTCGAGCGTGATCGCGGCCGAGGGCAGCGCGAACAGGTCATCCAGCTTGGGCTGGACCGGCTTGGTCCGGCCCAGCAGCGTGTCGAGGAAGCCCACGAGCGCCCTATCCGGCGTTCCGGCCGAGTTGTTCCTGCACCTTGTCGAGCTCGGCCAGCCTGCGCTCCAGGCTCGGGTGAGTGGAGAAAATCGTGGACAGGCTCTTCCCGGCGGTGGCGCTGAGGCGCATGGCCGGCGCGAAGTAGAACGCGTTCAGCGGCTCGGCCTTGCGCAGGTCCTGGGTCGGGATCCTGGCCATGTCGCCCGAGACCTTGATCAGCGCGCTCTTCAGCGCGCTCGGCTGGCCGGTGAGCAGCGCGCCGCTGCGGTCTGCGGCCAGCTCACGGTACCTGGACAGCATGCGGATGAGCAGGAAGCTGATCGCGTAGACGACGATGCTGACCGCCATCAGGATGAAGAACAGGTAGGCCGCGTTGCCGTTGTTGTTGCTGCGGCCGCGGCCGCCGCCGCCGAACAGCTCCCCGTAGAAGGAGAACCTGATCAGCAGCGCGGCGACGATGGCCAGGAACGACGCGATGGTCATGACCTGGACGTCCTTGTGCGCCACGTGCGACATCTCGTGTGCGATCACGCCCTCGAGCTCGGCGTCATCGAGCTTGTCCATCAGGCTGGTGGTCACGCAGAGCACGGACTTGTCGGCGTTGCGGCCGGTCGCGAACGCATTGGGAATCGGGCTTCTGGCGATGGCCACCCGCGGCTTGGGCATGTCCGCCAGCGCGCACAGCCGGTCCACGATGCCGTGCAGCCTCGGCGCCTGCTGCGGACTGACCTCGACCGCGCCCGCCGTGCTCAGCGCGATCTTGTCCGAGTAGAACAGCGATCCGATCGCGAACCCGCCGCCGAGGACGATCGCGAACAGCACGATCACCGCGTCGGACGCATGAGTTGCCGCGCCGATCCCGATGATCGCGGCAATGAACCCTACGAAAACCAACCCGAGCAGGAACATCGTCGCGGTCATCCGCGCCGTCAGCCCCCGGTCAGGCGCATACCTGGTACGCGCCGCCATGGCGCCACCTCCGTTCGGCCCCGTTGGGTGTTGCCCACCGGGAGCCACCAGCATTACCTAGCTGAAATGTATCCGACGGATGCTGAGCTTCGGCTGAACGTTGTCCGCAAGTCTGCTCGGGCCTGTCGCCCGGCTCGTCCCGGCTTGTCTGGCCGGGTGCGCGGGCGTCCGCTGAACCCCCGGCGGACCGCTCGCGCACTGCACGTCAGCCCGGGATGAGGCCTTCGTCCGTGAGCAGCTTGCGCACCTCGTCCATGCTCGAGTCCTCGTGAGGAAGGATCAGCTCCGACGGCTCAAGGATATCCGGAGGTAGCGGTGTTCCCGTCGCGCGGACCTTGGCCAGCAGGCCGGTCAGCGCGGCGGTGAAGGCAGGCTCGTCACCACGTTCGACGGCGGCCTCGAGGTCGGCGTCGAGCTGGTTCAGTTCGGCGGTGGCGGCATCCTCGACCTTGAACTGGCCCTCGCCGAGGATCCTGACGATCACGACCCGTCACCGTCCTGGGGTTCGCCAGGCAGGTCAGCCACCGGGATCGACGCGGGCTGGGCCTGCTGCGGCGGGGCCGGCGGAGCGGACGGGGCCTGCGGCTGGGCCTGGGCCTGCGCGGCCTGGGCGTCGCCGTTGGCCGAGGCGCCTTCGAGCTGCTTGGGCGCGCCGGTGGTGAGCTCGCCCTTGAGCATGGCCAGCTCCCGCTCCACGTCGCTGCTGGCGCTCATCATGTCCAGCTCGCTCTGGATGTCGTCGCGCTTGCCGCCCACGGCGTCGTCGAGCGCGCCGGAGGCCATCAGCTCGTCGATTGCGCCCGCCCGCGCCTGCATCTGGGCGGTCTTGTCCTCGGCGCGCTGGATCGCCATGCCGACGTCGCCCATCTCTTCCGAGATGCCGGAGAACGCCTCGTTGATCCTGGTCTGCGCCTCGGCCGCGGTGTAGGTGGCCTTGATGGTCTCTTTCCTGGTGCGGAAGGCGTCCACCTTGGCCTGCAGCCGCTGCGATGCGACAGTCAGCTTTTCCTCTTCGGCCTGCAGCTGGGCGTACTGCGTCGCCAGCTCGTCCAGCTGGCTCTGCGCCGAGGCCTTGCGGGTCAGGGCTTCCCTGGCCAGGTCCTCGCGGCCCATGCCGAGGGCCTTGCGCGCCTGCTCCTGGAGCTTGTTGGCCTGCTGCTGTAGCTGGTTCATCTGCAGCTCGACGCGCTTGCGCGACGTGGCGACGTCCGCTACCCCGCGGCGGACCTTCGTCAGCAGCTCGAGCTGCCGCTGATAGGAATAGTCCAGGGTCTCACGAGGGTCTTCCATCTTGTCCAGGGCCTTGTTGGCCTTGGCCTTGAAGACAAGTGAGACTCGCTTCATCACGCCCATACGCGCGGCCGTCCCCTTCATGTACATCTACGCCGCCGGCGTGGCCGGGCGACCGGGCCGAGTTGGCCGGGCATCCGGCTAGACGGCGGACGAGCCCGTGCGACTAGTCGCATTCCACCCTACGCGGTCACCCGCATGCGAGCTACATAAGTTGCCTCCCGGCGGGCCGGTGTTGGCCTCTTGGGGGGCCGTCCCCCGGCCGGGCGGGGGTGCTTGCCCCCTGGGCGCCCTCGGGGGACAAACCTGGCGGCGTGCTGGGGCTAAGCTATGCGCGTGTTCCGACGCCGTAGCGCCGGGGCGACGGACGGCACGGCCCAGGATTCCTCGGGCGGTCAGAGCCCGGTCGGCCCGGCAGATGTCAAGCAGCCCCGTTCCCCGGCCGAGGCGGCCAAGGGCCGGCCCACGCCCAAGCGCAGTGAAGCCGAGCGCAACCGGCGCCAGCCGGTCACCGGTGCCCGGCCCGCGGCCGCACCGCGTACCCCGGAGGAGAAGGCCAAGGCCCGGGGCGACCGTACCCGCAGGTACGAGGCCATGCGGCGGGGCGAGTCCTGGGCGCTGAACCCGCGCGACCGCGGTCCCGCCAAGGCGCTGGCCCGCGACTACATCGACTCCAAGCGCCGGATCAGCGAGTACTACATGTACGTCCTGGTGGTGCTGCTGGTCGCGGTGTTCCTCAGGAGCAAGGCCGAGCAGAACCTCATCTCGCCCCTGGTGCTGGTGCTGGTGCTGGTGATCCTGGTCGACGCGCAGCTGATCAGGCGCCGCCTGTTCAAGCTGGTCGCCGAGCGGCTGCCGGGCGAATCCACCCGGGGCCTGACGCTATACGCCGTGATGCGCGCGCTGCTGATCCGGAGGTTCAGGATGCCGGTGCCCCGGGTTAAGCCAGGAGAGAAAATCTGAGCCTAGTCCTCGGGGTGCAGGCTCATCGGGCCGTACCTGGCCTTGGCGTCCTCGAGCAGCGTGACCTGGTCCACGCCGACCGCGAGTAGCGCGCGCCAGTTCTCGCCCAGCCAGCTCTCTGCGTCGCCCTGGCTGGTGAAGATGGCTTCCTGCAGGTCATCGGCGCCCATTACGGTGCCGTCGGCCTTCTCGTACCGCCATGTCCAGGGCATCGGGGCCACGCCTTTCTTGTCCGTTGCGCGGTTCGCGGACGCGCTCGGACCAAGGTTAGCGGGACGGCCTGGGCCGCTAGGACAGGTGCCTTGTCAACCGGGGGTCGCGGCGAGAGGGTTTCGGGGGCGCATCGGGCACAGCCGGCGCCATTGGTGCCGCCTGCGCTGTCGGCGCTGTCGGCGTCGCCGGCCCTAAAGCGCAGAACAGGATGGCCCAGACGGCCTTGCCGCGGCCGGTGACCGGGCTCCAGCCCCACACGTCGCTGAGCGCGTCCACCATCTGCAGCCCGCGGCCGGCCTCTTCGGTGCGGTCAGGGATCCTGAGCACCGGGGCCTTGTCGCAGGGATCGAGCACAGCGCACATGACCTCGCCGGTCCGGCGGAGCAGGCGCAGGCCGATCGGCTGGCCCGAGCCCGCGGACCGCGCGGCGTGGGACACCGCGTTGGCCACGAATTCGCCCACGATCGCCTCGGCGTCATCGGCGAGCGCGGTCAGGCCCCACTCCCTCAGGGTGCTCCTGGTAAACCGGCGGGCGGCCCGGCCAGACTGGGCGTTGAGGCCAAGTGGGCAAGCCGCCACGGCCGGGGAATCCCACCAGTCAGACGGCATCCGGACGACGCGGGGGCGTCCCGGCGCGCACTGGAGCCGGGCGGTCAGATCCAACGGCCGACGTACGGCAGGATCGACCTTGGTTCGTGTCGGCAACCCTACGTGACTCAAGCCCATCGCGACCCCGCGAACCGTCGTGCGCCGACCCCGGCTGATCGATGCATTTGACATCCTGCCCGAGATTACGCGCTTCATGCAAGACCGTTTGCACGTTCATTTGAATCGTGCACCTCGCGGCGCACCAGCTCATAGACGTTTCAAGTAACAAATCGGGACAGCCCTTGGCTCGTCAGTCCCGGCCGGTCACGCCGGTCCGGCAGCTGCCGATCCGCGGGTTACGCTGCCAGAACAGCCTGCCTTCCGTGCGGTTACCGAACGCAAGTGCTGTATGCGGACGCTCAACGGCTACCGTAACCGGCCCCTCGACGAGTGCCGTTTGTACGGTTTTGTGCAGTGGCGGCGCACGTTATCGTGGTCATCACCCCGCCGCGGCCTCGCGGACGGGGCCGGGATGGCCTTCGGCGTGGCAGGGAGCCGCTAAATGCTTGTCGCTGGCGTCGACTCATCCACTCAGTCCACCAAGGTGCTGCTCTGCCGGGCGGGCGACGGCGCCGTCGTGGGCCAGGCCAGCGCTCCGCACCCGGACGGCACCGAGTGCGATCCGGAATTGTGGTGGACCGCGCTGGCCAAGGCCGGCGACGGGCTGCTCGACCGCGCGGACGCGATCGGGGTCGCGGCCCAGCAGCACGGCATGGTCGTCGTCGACCAGGCCGGCCAGGTGGTCAGGGCTGCCCTGCTGTGGAACGACGTGCGTTCCGCGCCGCAGGCCGCGGCCCTGATCGGTGAGCTGGGCGGGCCGGGCTGGTGGGCCAGGCAGACCGGCAGCGTGCCCACGGCGTCGTTCACCGCGACCAAGCTGCGCTGGCTGGCCGAGCATGAGCCTGCTGCGGCTGCGCGCACCGCGCAGGTCATGCTTCCGCACGACTGGCTGACCTGGCGGCTGGGCGACCGGGCCTACCCCGCGGCCACCGACCGCGGCGACGCCTCGGGCACGGGCTACTTCTCCCCGGCCGCGAACCGGTGGCTGCCCGAGCTGGCCGAGACCGCGCTGGGCCGCCCGGTCGGGCTGCCGCGGCTGGCCGGGCCGGCCGAGATCGTGGGCCGGACGCCGGGCGGCGCGGCGCTTTCCGCGGGCACCGGCGACAACATGGGCGCCGCGCTCGGCCTGGGCCTGGGCCAGGGCGAGGTGGTGGTGTCGATCGGCACCTCGGGCACGGCGTACGCGGTCGCGGCCGAGCCCGCGGCCGACGAGTCCGGCGCGGTGGCCGGCTTCGCCGACGCCACCGGGCACTTCCTGCCCCTGGTGGCCACGATCAACGCCGCCCGGGTGCTCACGGCTACCGCCCGCATGCTGGGCACCGACGCCGACGGCCTATCCCGCCTGGCGCTGGCCGCTGCCCCGGGGGCGGGCGGCCTGACCCTGCTGCCCTACCTCGACGGCGAGCGCAGCCCGAACCGGCCCGAGGCCAACGGCGTACTGCGCGGGCTGACCAGCAGCAACACCACGCCGGGGAACCTGGCCCGGGCCGCGGTGGAGGCGGTGCTCTGCTCGCTCGCGGACGCCATCGACAACCTGGCCGGCTGCGGGATCACCGCGCGGCGGGTGATCCTGATCGGCGGTGCCGCCCGGTCCGAGGCCGTGCGCAGGGTCGCGCCGGGGATCTTCGGCGTGCCGGTGACGGTGCCCGAGCCGGCCGAGTACGTGGCCCTGGGCGCGGCCCGGCAAGCGGCCTGGGCCGTATCGGGGTCGGCCGAGCCCCCGGGCTGGCCGCTGGCCGGCCAGAGCGCCGAATACACCGGCGAACCGGTTCCCGAGGTCCGCGAGCGGTACGCGGCCCTGCGCGACGCCACCGCCGGCTGGGAGCATGGCTGAGCGCCGCGGCTGGGGCGCCGACCTTCATGATCATGGGTTAAAACTGGCGTTGTTTACCGCTTCGGGTTTCAGCCCACGATCATGGAAGTGCGACGGGGGGGCGGCGGACGCGGCGTGAAAGCATGGGCAGATTAGCGGCATGACGGAAAGGAACGCCTGGTGAGCACGGATTACGTTCCCTCGCGCGAGGACCGCTTCTCGTTCGGGATCTGGACGGTCGGATGGCAGGGCGTCGACGTGTTCGGGTCGGCCGTGCGGCCGCCGATGCCCGCCGAGCGCGCCGTGTACAAGCTGGCCGAGCTCGGGGCCTACGGGGTCAACTTCCACGACAACGACGTGTTCCCGTTCGAGGCCACGCCCGCCGAGCGGGACGAGCGGATCGGCGCGTTCCGCAAGGCGCTGGCGGAGACCGGGCTGGTGGTGACGACCGCCACCACGAACCTGTTCGGCCACCCGATGTTCAAGGACGGGGCGTTCACCGCGAACGAGCGGGAGATCAGGCGCTTCGCGCTGGCCAAGGTGATGCGGAACCTGGACCTGGCCGCCGAGCTCGGCGCCCGCACCTACATCTTCTGGGGCGGCCGCGAGGGCGCGGAGTCCGGCGCGGCCAAGGACATCCGCGCTGCGCTCGACCGGTACGCGGAGGGGCTGGACCTGCTGTGCGCGTACGTGCGGGACCAGGGCTATGACATCAGGTTCGCGATCGAGCCCAAGCCGAACGAGCCGCGCGGCGACATCCTGCTGCCCACCGTGGGCCACGCGCTGGCCTTCATCGGCCGGCTCGAGTACGGCGACATGGTCGGCATCAACCCGGAGATCGGGCACGAGGAGATGGCCAGCCTGAACTACGCGCACGGCATCGCCCAGGCGCTGTGGCACGGCAAGCTGTTCCACATCGACCTGAACGGGCAGCACGGCCCGCGGTACGACCAGGACCTGCGGTTCGGCGCCGGGAACGTGCGCGGGGCGTTCTGGGTGGTGGACACCCTGGAGGCCGGCGGGTATCACGGACCGGTCCACTTCGACTACAAGCCGCCGCGCACCGAAGACGACGAGGGCGTCTGGACCTCGGCGGCCGCGTGCATGCGGAACTACCTGATCCTGCGGGCCAAGGTCCGGGCCTTCCGGGCCGACCCCGAGGTGGCGGAGGCACTGCGCGCCTCGGGCGTGGACCAGCTGCGCCAGCCCACGCTGGCGGCCGGACAGACCTGGCGGGACGTACGCGAAGCCACCGCGGACACCGACCGGCTCGGCCGGCGGGGCCTGGCCTACGAGCACCTCGACCAGCTCGCGCTTGAGTACCTGTACGGGGTGCGCTGAGCCGGCGTCGTGCGAGCGGCGGCGAAGACCGCGTCATCCAGGGGCGACGGCGGGGCGCCCGCGGTGTCGGCCAGCGCGGCCACGCCGAGGCCGCGCCCGGGGTCGAAGGCGATCATGGCGCTGAACCCTCCCGTCATACCGTTGTGCCAGATGATCTCGCGGGGCCCGCGGCGGGAGTGATGCCAGGCCGAGCGGACCGCAGATCCGTAGGCCAGCGAGGGGACCTCGCCCCGGCTGACCAGTGGAGCCAGGCAGCGGTCGGCCAGGTCCCGGCCGGCCTCGTCACCCGGATCAGCCGCTAGCCTCATCGCCGCCGACGGGCGCGGCCGGGCCAGGCCGGGCCGCCATCCGGGCTTGGGCGACCTCGCGCAGCAGCCGGCGCTGCGAGCGCACCTGGAAGGCCACGATGATCACGATCAGGCCGATCGAGATCCACAGCCCGTAGTGCGAGATGGACTGGGCGACCACCACCGCGTGATGGCCCAGGGCGTACCCCAGGCCGGCCAGCAGGCCCGCCCAGCCTAGCGAGCCGATGATGTCCAGGATGAGGAAGGTGATCAGGCGCATCCCGGCCCAGCCGACCACCACGTAGATGATCGCGGTCGGGATGGGCAGGAACGGGGCGACCAGCACCGCGGGCCAGGTGAACTTGCGGCCCCAGCGCTGGACCCGGTCCATGTACTTGGTGCCGCGGTTGCGCTTGCCCGACAGCAGCAGGATGAGGCGCTCGCCCCACAGCCTGCCCGCCCACCAGTACAGCGCGTCGAACTTCATCAGCCCGGGAATGGCGGCCAGCAGCACCACGACCAGCGTCCCGTGCCCCACGCGGACGAACGCCGCGGCGGAGATGATGGCCGCGGTGTTCCCGTTCAGCACCTCGAGAAAGACCGGATGGGTGCCCACTAGCGGGGCTACGAAGGGCAGCAGGGCCCAGTAGTAGATGCCGCTGAGCACGATGCCGGCCCAGCACAGGACGTCCACCCGGCGCGGCCGGCCGGTCCACGGCAGCCGCGGGTCATCCCACTGCGACGCGGGCGCGGACGTCCCAGCAGGGGCCTCGGTTTGCGGAGCGGCCCCCTGGGCTCCCCCGGCTTCCGGGCTCACTGCCTCCTCGTCCACCCCGTCACGCTATACCGAATCCCGGCTTCTTTAGTCTTCGGCCGAACGGATCGTGGTGCTCGCGCGGCGCAGCGATCACGGCCGTCCGGGGCTTGAGGTGCCCGGTGGTGCTGCTATGCGCCATGATGGCCTCCGTGAGTGAAGATCCTTTCGACGTCGCGGCGGCCAGCGCCGCCCGTCTGACCGACCTGGCCGGCCGCCCTGACGTGGCGGTGGTCCTCGGCTCGGGCTGGGCCCCGGCCGCCGACGCGATCGGCGCCGCCGAGGCCGAGATCCCGCTGACCGAACTGGGTGGTTTCCCCGAGCCCACCGTGGCCGGGCATACGCCGACGGTGCGCGCGGTGACCGCCGGTCCGCTGCGGGTCCTGGTGTTCCTGGGCCGGGTCCACCTGTACGAGGGGCTGCCGCCCGCTGTCGTGGTGCACGGCGTGCGCACGGCCATCTCGGCGGGCTGCCGGGTGGTGGTGCTGACCAACGCGGCGGGCGGCATCCGTCCCGGGCTCGGCGTCGGGCAGCCGGTGCTGATCAGCGACCACCTCAACCTGACCGGGAAGTCGCCGCTGACCGGGCCCGCGCCGTCGGCCGGCCCGCGGTTCGTCGACCTGACCGAGCTGTACTCGGCGCGGCTGCGGGCCCTGGCCCGCGAGGCCGACCCCAGCCTGGCCGAGGGGGTCTACGCGATGATGCCAGGCCCGCACTACGAGACCCCGGCGGAGATCACCATGCTCGGCCGGCTCGGCGCGGACCTGGTCGGGATGTCGACCGGCCTGGAAGCGATCGCGGCCCGCCAGATGGGCGCCGAGGTACTGGGCATATCCCTGGTCACGAACATGGCGGCGGGCCTGTCCGGGCAGAGCCTGAGCCACGTCGAGGTGGTCGAGGCGGGCCGGGCCTCGGCCGGCCGGATGGGTTCCCTGCTGGCCGCGATCCTGTCCCGGGTATAGCCGGGCCACAGAGTATCCCGCAGATCAGCCGAACGGCTCTAGACGGCCAGGGCGTGGTCGGCGAGCGGGGCGTGGTGATCGGTGTCGTCCAGCGGATCGGCGTGCACGCTGACGGCGGCCAGCCGGGGGATGGCGTGGATGAGCGCGTGCTCGGCAGCGACCGCGACGTCGTGCGCCTCGATGACCGAGCTGTGCGGGTCGACCAGGATGTCGCACTCGGCCCGCAGTGTCCGGCCGACCCAGCGCAGCCGCACCGGCCCGGCGTCCAGCACCCCTGACGTGGCCCGCAGGGTGGCCTCGGCGGTGTCGGTCAGGGCCGGGTCCACGCTGTCCATCAGCCGGCGGCCGACCTCGCGGGCCGCCTGCCAGCCCACCACGCCGATGGCTGCCGTGATGAGCAGGCCCACCACCGGGTCGGCCCACCGCCAGCCGATGGCCACGCCGCCCGCCCCGGCCAGCACGGCCAGCGAGGTGAACCCGTCGGTGCGCGCGTGCAGGCCGTCGGCGACCAGCGCCGCCGAGCCGATCCGGCGCCCGGTGACGATCCGGTACCTGGCCACCAGCTCGTTGCCCGCGAAGCCGACCGCGGCGGCGGCCGCCACCGCGGCTAGGTGGGTGACCGGATGCGGGTGCAGCAGCCGCTGCCCGGCGGCGTAGGCGGCCGCGGCCGAGGACAGCACGATCACGGCCACGATGACAATGCCGGCCAGGTCCTCGGCCCGCCCGTAGCCGTAGGTATAGCGGCGGGTGGGGCGGCGCCGGCCGAGCAGGAACGCGATGCCGAGCGGAACGGCGGTCAGCGCGTCAGCCGAGTTGTGCAGCGCGTCGCCCAGCAACGCGACCGAGCCGGACAGCACGACCACCAGGGCCTGCGCGCACGCGGTCGCGGCCAGCCCGGCCAGCGAGATCCACAGCACCCGCAGGCCCTCGGCCGAGGACTCGAGCGCCGGGTCGGACGCACGGTCGTGGGAGTGCGAGTGCGGGCCGACGGCGTGCCTGGCCCGGGCCCGCAGGCCGCGGGCCGCATGCTGATGATCATGGTGAGGCCCGTGCTCGTGATCATGCGCGTGGTGGGAGCCCGGGTGGTGATCGTCCTTCATGGCCCCAGCATGTCCGGATAATCCTGTTGCAGCACCTCGACATCAGCCAGCCGGACGCGGCTGCCAGGCTATTGCACCTGCCCCGCCCGCGGAGCGGTGAGCGGACGGGGGGCGCGCGGGACGGACCGTTCGGCAGAAAGAATGAAATCGGCGCGGGCGGAAGGCCGCCTGCGGTGGGCAACCCGATCGGAGGGACGGCGGATGAATGACGCGGACCGGCGGGCGGCGCCGGAGACGGCGGCGCGGATGGCCAAGGCCGCGGCGGCCTTCGTGGCGGCGCTGACCGAGGCGCAGCGCGGCCGGGCGTGCGCGGCCTTCGGCGAAGCAGCGGCGCGAGTGGTCGTTCCTGCCCGTGCCGGACCGGGAGGGGCTGCCGATCGGCGCGCTGGACGACGGCCAGCGCAGGCTGGCGCACGAGCTGATCATGAGCGGGACCAGCCTGCCGGGGTACGCGAAGGTCGTCTCGGTGATGGCGCTCGAGCACGTGCTGCGGGCGCTGCAGCCGGACCTGGCTGGTCTGTTCAACCCGGAGCGGTACAGCTTCCGGGTGTTCGGTGCGCCGGGAGATCAGGTGTGGGGCTGGCAGGTCGCCGGGCATCACGTATCACTCAACTTCACCGTGGCCGACGACCGGCACGTCTCCCCCACCCCGTGCATGCTGGGCGCCGAGCCGGCGTCGTACGGGCTGCTGGCGCCGCTGGCCGACGAGGAGGAACTGGCCTTCCGGTTCGTGAACTCGCTGGACGCCGCGCACCGGCAGGCCGCGATCATCTACCACCGGCCGCCGCCCGATTTCGCCACCCGGATGGTGCCCAGGATCGGCGAGGTGGAGCGGCCCGACCCGGTGTTCTTCCCCGAGCCCGACTACGTGATCAGCGAGGACGAGCGCGACATCCTCAGCTACGTGCGCGCTCAGCCGAAGGGGCTGTCAGCTGCTGAGCTGCCCGAACGCCAGCTCGACGAGCTGTCGGAGCTGGTCGGGGCGTTCGCCAGGCGGCTGCCCGACGAGGTGGCCGGGGCGCAGCTGAACGACCTGGAGCGCGCCGGGCTCGACCAGCTCAGCTTCGCCTGGGCGGGCGGCACCGAGCCGGGGCAGCGGCACTACTTCCGCATCCAGGGGCCGACGCTGCTCATCGAGCACGACAACACCCAGGGCAACGGCAACCACATCCACTCGGTCTGGCGCAACCCGGCCGGCGACTTCGGCGACGACGTGCTGGCCGAGCACTACCGCCAGCACCACGGCGGCTGAGGGCTGAGCGCTTCTTTTTGCGTAATACGGAGAGTCGCCCGGGCGGCCGACGGGTCAGCGGGAGGCGGCGAGGGCGCGCTCGGGGCGCTGGGCTGCGGGCTGGACGGGCTCGGCCGGCTGGGCGGCTTCGGCCTGGGCGGGCTCGGCCGGCTGGGCGGGCTCGGCCGGCTGGGCGGCTTCGGCCTGGGCGGCGAGGCGCTCGCCTGCGCGGCGGGCGCAGCGGCCGTAGAGGACCATCCAGCCGACCAGGGCGCCGGCCACGGCGTAGGGCATCACCTTGGAGACGGCCAGGGCGGTACCGGTCGAGGTGGTCTCGACGATGACCACGCGGGCGGCGGCCTCGAGCAGGTACACGACGCCCCAGACCAGGGTGAAGTTCCGGAAGAGGCGGCGGAATCCCTCGTACTGCCACAGGCTGGCGAACTCACGGCCGCGCGCGGAGCCCTGGCCCATGAACTCCAGCGCGAACCGGTAGATCAGCGGCCGCTGCGACCACAGCGAGGCCAGGCACAGCACCCCGAACACGGCCGTGGGCACCGAGCCCTCCATCAAGAACAGGCGAGGGCTGCCGCTCAGCAGCCCGAGGACGGTGCCGACGGCGATGCCGGCCAGGACCAGCATGCCGACAGCATCCAGGCGCCGGTGGCGGATCAGGCCGCCCAGCACGGCAATGCCGGGCAGGACGCCGCTGAGCACCAGGGCGGAGACAGTGCTCAGCCCGGCCTTGCGCAGCAGCGAGTAGGCCACCAGGGGCCCGGCGATGTCGAAGACCACGATCTTCGCTACCGACTGCAGCCGGCTGCGGTCGCGGGTCTGGGTCGTGTGCTCGGTGGTGTTCGTCATGCCTATAACGCTAGGCAGGAGGCCTTTCCCGGCCCAGTGTGACAGATCCTGACCTGGGCATGACGGATGTCACCGCCGCGGCCGTGATAGTGAGGTGCCGGCCAGCCGATCGGCTTAGGTTACTTATGTGGAAGACGCCTGGATCGACAGTACGCAGTGGCAGCAGGAGATCCGTGCGGCTCAGGCCGACATCGCCGAGGGCCGGACCACGGAGTTCGATACCGGCGAGGAACTGCTCGCCCACTTCAAGGCGCTGGATGGCGAGGCCGGCGACCCGTAGCGAGCAAGAAATCAGGCCAGGATCGGGCCGGGCGGGCGTGGCGGTCAGGTGCCGGCGGGGTGCCAGACGGTCTTGGTCTCCAGGTAGGCCAGCATCCGCTGCAGGCCAGGCGTGACCGTCCAGTCCGCCTCAGCGGACCTGACCACGCGCTTGAGGTTCTCGGCGGCCGCCGTGGCCAGGTCGTCGGCCAGGTCGGCAGGCGCCGCGGCCAGGTCGATGGCGTTGACGTCCATGTGCGAGGCCAGCCAGGGCGCGACCTCGGCGGTGCGGCCGGTGAGCACGTTGACCACGCCGCCCGGCACGTCGGAGGTGGCGAGCACCTCCGACAGCGTGACCGCGGGCAGCGGACCGCGCTCGCTGGCCAGGGCCACCACGGTGTTGCCGGTCACGATCGCGGGGGCGACCACCGAGACGAAGCCGAGCAGGCTGGAGGCCTCGGGCGCGATGACCGCGACCACGCCGGTCGGCTCGGGCAGGGAGAAGTTGAAGTACGGCCCGGCCACCGGGTTGGCGGCCCCGCGGACCTGGGCGATCTTGTCCGACCAGCCCGCGTACCAGACCCAGCGGTCGATGGCGGCGTCCACGGCCGCTTCGGCCTGGCGGGCGCCCAGGCCGTCGGCCGAGCGCACCTCGGCGGTGAACTGGGCCCGGCGGCCCTCCATCAGCTCGGCGACCCGGTACAGCACCTGGCCCCGGTTGTATGCGGTCGCTCCCGACCAGCCGGGGAACGCCTTGCGGGCGGCCGCGACTGCGTCCCTGGCGTCCTTGCGCGAGGCCATGGCCGCGTTGGCCAGGAACCCGCCCTTGTGGTCGGTCACCACGTAGGACCTTCCGCTTTCGGAGCGGGGGAAGGCCCCGCCGATGTAGAGCTTGTAGGTCTTCCGCACGGCCAGGCGGCCGTTGGCAGTGGCGGTGTCAGACATCGAGGTACGCCTCCAGCCCGTGCCGGCCGCCCTCGCGGCCGTAGCCGGATTCCTTGTAGCCGCCGAACGGCGAGGCCGGGTCGAACTTGTTGAACGTGTTGGCCCAGACCACGCCGGCCCGCAGCCGGGACGCCATCCACAAGATCAGCGATCCCTTGTCGGTCCAGACCCCGGCGGACAGCCCGTACGGGGTGTTGTTGGCCTTCTCCACGGCCTCGGCCGGGGTGCGGAAGGTGAGCACCGACAGGACCGGGCCGAAGATCTCCTCGCGGGCGATCCGGTGCGCCTGCGAGACCCCGGTGAACAACGTGGGCGGGAACCAGAACCCCTTCACCGGCAGCTCGCACGGCGGAGACCACCGCTGCGCGCCCTCCGCCTCGCCGACCTCGGACAGCTCCCGGATCTTGGCCAGCTGCGCGGCGGAGTTGATGGCGCCGACGTCGGTGTTCTTGTCCAGCGGGTCGCCCAGCCGCAGCGTGGCCAGCCGCCGCTGCAGCGAGGCCAGGACCTCGGGGTAGACCGATTCCTGCACCAGCAGCCGGGACCCGGCGCAGCACACGTGGCCCTGGTTGAAGAAGATGCCGTTCACGATGCCCTCGACCGCCTGGTCGACGGGCGCGTCCTCGAACACCACGTTCGCTGCCTTGCCGCCCAGCTCCAGGGTGAGCTTCTTGCGCGGTCCCGAGGCGCAGGCGCGGGCGATCTCCTTGCCGACCTCGGTGGATCCGGTGAACGCGACCTTGTCGATGCCGGGATGGGTGACCAGGGCCCGGCCGGTCTCCCCGGCGCCGGTCACGATGTTCACCACGCCGGGCGGCAGGTCGGCCTGCTGGCAGATCTCGGCGAACAGCAGCGCG
This sequence comes from uncultured Actinomycetes bacterium, assembly GCA_963767565.1. Lineage (GTDB taxonomy): Bacteria > Actinomycetota > Actinomycetes > Streptosporangiales > Streptosporangiaceae > Palsa-504. The sequence continues at coordinate 1,784,187 of CAVYEG010000006.1, forward strand.
GTCAGCGGGGTGGTCTCGGCAGGCTTCAGCACCACCGTGTTGCCGCAGGCCAGCGCCGGGGCGATCTTCCAGGCCAGCATCAGCAGCGGGAAATTCCACGGGATGACCTGGCCGGCCACGCCCAGGGGCTTGGGCGCCGGGCCGTAGCCTGCGTACTCCAGCTTGTCGGCCCAGCCGGCGTGGTAGAAGAAGTGCGCCGCGACCAGCGGTATGTCCACGTCGCGCGATTCCCTGATCGGCTTGCCGTTATTGAGCGACTCGAGCACGGCCAGCTCGCGGGCCCGCTCCTGGATGATCCGGGCGATCCGGAACAGGTACTTGGCCCGTTCCCGGCCCGGCAGCTGGGACCAGGTCCGCTCGTAGGCCCGGCGCGCGGCGGCCACCGCGCGGTCCACGTCGGCGGGGCCGGCCTCGGTCACCTCGGCCAGCACTTCCTCGGTGGCCGGCGAGATGGTCTTGAACGCGCGGCCGTCCACGCCGGGCGTGAACTCGCCGTTGATGAACAGCCCGTATGACTCCTTGAGGGAGACGATCGCCCGGGACTCCGGGGCGGGCGCGTACTCGAACTTAGGCATGTCAGTCCAGGGTGGAATAAGGCAGGGCATCCTCTGCCCTGCGGCAGGACTTCGGCAATGCTTCTGACCTGCGTTTTCTCATATCAGCACTTCTCATCGTATCCGGCGGCTTCCCACAGCGATGTGCCCTCATTGTGCCCTCGCTGGCGTCATCCTCCCACCATCATTACGACCTGCCCAGGAGGTCTGTGGTCAGGTTCCCCGGGCACCAGCTGGGGCTGGATCGGTTGCTTAGAAGCTCGTTTCACGCAGGGGGTCAGCCTGCACGTACCCAGGTAAGCGGCTGTTGGTGGTGCCCGAATGCGACTGCTGGTGACCGCAGATTTCCACTCGTTCTGGCACGAACGTGACACGACCTCTTCGTCCCGAACTGTCGGCATGGTCCTATCCGTGGCTAAACGGCGCAGCTCAGTGCATTTGTTAATGTTTGCCCACGGCGGCCCTAGCCGCGAATGAGTTGCTGTACCTGGCTGCTCAAGCCTGTGTTGACATTAGCTCTGCTTCGCTCGCCGTGGCGGATTATAGCGTTTCCGCCACAACGAGGTGCCAGAAGGTGCAGACTTGCGCTTAGCGTTGAGAAGGGGAGGGTCATGGTAAAGGAGAAAGACCCCGTCGAGATCGTCGCCGTCATCCGGCGCTCGATCGAGGTCAGCACTCGGGGAAGTCGCAGGGTCCGGTTCTATCGACTTCGCGACCTGTTCGGTTTCCAGGCCTGGTCGGCTCAGCGCAAGGAAATAGTGGCCAGGCAACTGGCTGCTCAGGGCATCGCGGCTCAACCGCCGCTAAGCGAGCTGGACCTAGATGACTGGGTAGTCTTGAGTCTGCCGCAACTGCCGCCCGAGCGAAACGATCATCCCGACCCACAGCCCAAACCTGAGTTTTTCGATCATATGGAGTCTGTCCGACTCGACTCCGAGCGAGAGGTCGAAATGCACTTCGTCAGTCCTCTGTTCCGTGAACTCGGCTATACCGAGGAGCAGGAGGCGGTTGGATTCCCGTTTGACATGTGGGAGGGCGTGCATCACCGCGTGGCTGAGGCTGACCTGCTGTATTTCTCTGATGATCGACACAGGCTGCCCGAAGGTGAACCCCTGGTTCTTGTGGAGTGCAAGAAGACGAACAAGACTCGTCCCGACGCTGGCCTTGGCCAAGTGAAGTCTTACTCGTTCTGGATTAAGCCTGCCTATTACGTGACGACCAACGGTGACACTCTGATCGTGTACAACTATCAGGGTGGCGCAATCCCGGATTTGAAGGTGCTGGAGCTAAAGCGCTCCGACCTGCGGGAACGATTTGACGAACTTTACCGGATACTTAATCCGCAAGCCGTCGCTGAGGCTCGTCGGGATAAGATCGCCAAGCTCACGCCGCCCGCAAGTGAGCCACAATCCTGAAAAGCGGAAGGTCGACAGTTCGATCCTGTCCCTGACCACCCACTCACACCAGCGAATTTTGCTGTCTTAGCTGCGGAAACCCTGTGTTGGCAGGTTGGCTGCCGCTATCCTTTGATGACCGTACATGACTCTGGAGGCCCGCTCTGGGCCAGTCGATGGTGCACGTAGGGTGCACGGCGAGCGGGAGCACATGAAGAAGTATCAGGTCCGGCCAAGCGAGATTGCTACTTCGGCATGGAACCGCGGTTACCTCAAACCCCTTGAGCTTCTCCGGATAGCCGCGTGGAAGACGGGGCAAGGCTTGGGCTCTCTGACGGTTAACACCGAGCACGACATCGAGAGCCGCACAGGAGCGTCCATGGACTGCATCCAGCATTGGAAGGGTCGGCAGGTTGTCGGACTGACCGACCAGGCGCTATGGGACGACTGGCGCGAGACTGCCCGGAGTGCCATCGGAGTTGCCGCCACGAGCAAGGGCCTGCTCGGCCTGGAGGGCATCGACTATCCGGTGGCAACCGCGATCTTGGACATCCTTGATCCCGACGTGTGGCCAGTAATCGATCGGTGGGCTGTTCAGACAGTATTCGGGACTCAACCGGACGGTACTCTATGGCCCCTTGGGCGGTGGCGGCGTGCTGCAGCGTACGAGGTGTACGCTCGCCATCTGGCAACTGAAGGCGCGAAACATTGGGGTTCTGACTGCTCCATCCACCAGCTCGACATCAGAGCTATGAAGGCGTCCAGGCCCAGCGGAACGCTGCCTCATGGATGGACGCCTGCTTTCCTACCACCACCCCATTCGTAATCGATACCTTCTGGATGCAAACTACCGGCGCGGTCCTGCTCGTGGTCAAGCGGTACAGGCTAGCACGTGTGTGGATGCCTGCTCAGGACAGTCGTGACGCGCGTGGATTGCTGTATCCAACTGGCTGTACGGAATGATTCGTGCCAGCAAGAACGCCGTCAAGTCTGCGTTGACGTCGGACTATCAGCTTGGGAACTGGCTTGTCATGCCACGCTGACCGGCGAGTTGCAGGTCAGCCGGACTTTAGGTGCAGGCCTTAATCTAGATGCTGTCCGCCGAAAGCGTGATGAGGAAGGTAATGCGATTTAGCCAGTTGAAGCATAAGGCTGTTGTCGAGTTGCCGCCCCGATTGACCTTCGTTTGTAAGGCGCTGCCAATCTGCTACCGTCATGTGGTAGGGCTTGTCTTGTCTCTTGCATCCTTGTTCACAGACCGTCGACTGCCATCGTCCAACCGACTCTTAACAGTCGGGTCCGTCGCCGCTTCGTGCTGTTGTTGCACAACCTCCACTTGTGTCGGTTGTGGGCCTTCGATTGCCTGTCGGACCTGCCCCGGGAGTATAAAAGCCGATGTGGAGATCTGAAGCACAGCCGCCACTGCCACGAGCAGATTTCCAAATTTTTTCCACACATTTGGATTCTCATCGCTTCTTACTGTTAGGTCTACCCGGCGATTCAGCGCTCCCAGTGTGCGATCGAATGCCTCTTCCAGCGGAACAACCCCACGCACAGCAAGGTCGTTCAGTGCATGCTCCATTTCTCTCGCATGAAGGCGCAAGAAATCTCGCAGATCAGCATCTACCGGGGAATCATCTTGGAGTTCGGTCAGTAGGTCCGAAATCAACTCTTTAAGATGCTCCAGGTCAGCTTCGGAGGGAATCCGGCCTGGCTGGTACTTGTTCAGTACGTAGCTGCAATACTCCAAGGACGCCTGAAACTCGGAGAAAGCAGATGAATCAGGTTTCTTTTCTCCCCAAAATAGCGTCTCGCCCATGACACTTACCAAGTGATTTTGCCACCGCAACGCCAGATCAGAATCATAATTGTCTTCATCGATTCGACTGATCTCGACCCTTATGTCATCGGGCAGTGCAAAAACCTGAGTAAATGAACGCCAGAGTTCATTTTTATCGTTAAAAGAAACCCTCAGCGCACGGGCAAACTCTCGCTGATCACTAGCATCACGGAACGCAGCAAGCAGTTGGTGCAGCCGACCAGCGGGGTTGTCCTTGTAGACAGTCACAGTTGCAAGGTTATCGGCTGCAGTAGGATCATGGTGATCTTTTGGTCGAGATCGGCGAACCCTTGGTCAACCCGCGGTGTCTTCCTCGCAATTGCCGTCAAACTGTCGGCTACCGAGGTTCGCCGTGCGCCCCGGGGCCTGGCCTTTGGCCTGGCCCTTGCCGTCAGGCCCGCTGGGCTGGTAGAGGCTCCGGCGCTCAAGGGTGGGTCCTGAAGATCGTTTCTGCGGAGCGGTTTTAGAAACGATCTTCGGGTGCCCTTGACGCTGGAGGGGCCAGCCCGGACAATGCGCGGCGTTCCGGCCCGAAGCTGTGACCTTTCATCCAGCGACCGACGCACCTAGCGCGTGCCGACCGGCCCGGCCAGCGCGCGGAGCACGTGACTCACGGTGCGTTACGGCGGGGTGCGGGCTGCGGCCGGGTGCGGGGCATCGGCGCGGCGGGCAGCGGCCCGCGACGGTGCGCTCCGCGCAAGAGGAAGTGGGCCAGGCTGCCCCGCCCCCTGCGGCGAGAGTCCCCACCACCCCTTGCCGCTACGGCACGGCGCTGCCCGGCTCGTTCACGCTTTCCGTGCAAGTCCCGCGTATCCCTTCGCGAGCCTCGGCCTGCGCCGGTCGGCGTGGCGCGCCGAAGGTGCGCCCTTGAAACCCGTAAGGAAGGTTGTAACAGCTAGCGAGGCAGCGAGGTGTGCTCTGTCTGCCCCGCGTGAGAACTTTCTCTACAGTCCTTTCAAGGGCGCTCGGAGCGAGCCGGGCGCTCGGCACCGCGTGACCCCGCCGAGACAGCGCGGTCCCGGGCGGACGCGGTAACGGACGGCGCGCTCGGCGGGGCGGGCGCACGCGCCCGCGGGACACTCACCGCGATCGGACTGGCAGCTCCGCCTAAGCACCCTGCGGCGCATGGCGGGCTGCCGCCCGAGTGCGACTCTGGGCACCGCCCGTCACCGGTCGGCCGCCGTCACACCCGCCGAGTGCACCCACGCAGAACGGCCATCCCCCCGGCGCTCCAGTCTTGAGCCGACCAAAATCACCGTCAAGAGCGCTCCGACCTGCGGCCTTCGCGTCGCACGCGATGGCGCTACGCGCCACCCAGGACTGTGATTTTGGTCAGCACATGATCGCACCTGTCGGAAGGACGGCCAAGACCGAGTGCTGTGCACAGAAACCCGCCGTGCACCCAGACGTATCCCAGCAGCTTACGTACCTCGACGTCTCACTTGATGAGGTACTACCATCTGATCGTGCAACCAGGATTGCCCGATTTTCAGCAGCCGCGAGCCAAGGAGCGCAAGGCGTTTTGGAAGCGCAAGAAATTCTGGCGTGATGTTGCAACTGGTGTTGTTTACACCGTTATTGCTGCGGCGATCATAGGAGGGGTAACATGGCTCTTCCACCACTTTTCTGGACCCTCAAGCACTACTGCATCTCCCCCTTCAAGCTCCGCAGCCGCCCCTCTACAGTCTACGGGAGGAAGGGCTAGTCAGACGCCTAGCCCGGGTACTGGATCGGTGGCCTTCAGTGGCCCTGTAGGGATTACCTTTTCTGGCATCGATTTTGATAGCAACCCACTTAGCTCGGGATCCAATAATGTCACTTGGGAGCGTTATACCTATACACTCCAAGGGTACGGATCTGTCATAGTCTCTCGTTACCCGAGCTCAGGCGCTGAGCCGACAGAGGCTGCGTGTCGTAGCTGGGCGCATGCGCATAGTTCGCAGATCTTGTCTGGAGTCAATCGTGGTGACCGGCTCTGCTTTATCACACAAGATGGACGAACTGTTAGGTTCATCGTGACCAATATTACCAATGATGCAGTAGAGGGCCAGGCGACTGTCTGGAACGATAGCAATCAATAATGCTCACCTGGGAGATCAGTGGAAATCTAGTTATTGGTCACGGAGATACACTGAGGGTTATTCAGGGGTAGGGACGTTACGCGAAATTTATCCCGCCCGGCAGCATGGCGCCATAAAAAGATGGCCCGTTCGCGAAAGGATTGAGTTACCACACTTAATCCATAGAACAGGCCATCACGTGCATCATACCACCGGGTTCGACCGCGAAGAAATCATCGACCTCTGCATCCGGATCAATTCCGTGCAGCCCGGGGCAGGATCCCCGAATTGGCCGCCATGCCTCGGTCTTTTCAAATCGGTAGTGGCCGCGCTGACCTACATGCGGCATAATCGCACGCAAGCGGAAATAGGCGAGTCGCTCGGCGTATCCCAGCCGACCATCAGCCGCGCCATATCTGCCACAACGCCGCTCATCCCGGAAGCGACGCGCGAATTTGTGCCGACCGCTGACGACCTTGACCCGGGTTCCCAGTACATCCTGGACGGCACACTGCTCCCATGCTGGTCATGGGACGGGCACAAGGAACTGTACTCAGGAAAACACAAGACCACCGGGATGAACGTCCAGGTCGCCTGCACCATTTACGGAAAGCTCGCCTGGATCTCCGACCCGGTCCACGGGAGCCGTCACGACAACTACTGCCGGGAAGAATCCGGCGTACTGCTGACGATGAACCCGAAGAACTGGATCGGCGACAAAGGATACATCGGGAACAACATGATCACTCCCTTCAGGAAGCCCGCGGGCAGCGCGCTACTCGACTGGCAAAAGGAATACAACTCCGAGGTCAACAAGATACGCTGGATGATCGAGCAAGTGATTTCGCACTTCAAAAACTGGACCATCATGCACACCGACTACCGGCGTCCGCTTAAAACATTTGAGACGACTATCTCAGCAGTAGTCGGCCTGCACTTCTACCGGACGACCTGAATAACTCTCACTGAGCTCTTTTCATCCTCCGATTTCGTGTTTGCAGGACGTGGATGGCTTTGACGAGCTGCCCGGCGCGCCAGGGTCAGCAGCGGAGCTTGCTCAAGATGTGCCGGGTCTTGAGCCAATGCCGCTTAGGGCCCGCAGCGGCCGGGCAGCGCGCCGGCCAGCATTTCCGCCATGCGGCGGGCCAGCCACAGCCGGGACGCGGAACTCGTACCCATGATGACCAGCTAGGACAGCACCGGGATAGCCACGGGCCGGGAGCAGAAAGGCAGCCAGACGATAAGGGCAGCGATCACTCAATTGTTGCCGTATATAGTTTTCGCAGGCTTTTGCGCTGAGCTATCGTGGAACAGGAGGCGGCCCAGACCTTATAGCCGCGCCGCAGAAACAAGGTGTCGTCGATCGCGACGGTCACCGGCTGCCCACCGGACACCAGCAGCGCCGACACCAGCTTGGAGATCGCCAGGCTCAGGTCGTCGGGGTAACACAGGGCTCGGGAGAGGAACGAGTGAACTAGGTCGTGCGGACACTGCCGCGACAGGGCTGAACGGACAGCATGCCGCACACAGTACGACTGTAGGACTGCGACAGGAAAACGCAGGACAGGCCGCAGAACATGCGGAAAGACAGGGTGGTGAACAACGGAGCGAAGAACGTCAGCAACAAAATAAGGAAAGCGGGAACTGGTAGCGTGGCATCCGGGAGCATAGGCGGGAACTAGTTTCATCAGCGGCTACACTAGCACCGCTGATGCTCTCTTACTTTGTGCCCGCACCCGCTGCATCTCGCTGAACCACCAGGTCACGCAGCGTGTCGCGAACGCGGCGGACGTCTAGGACATACCCAGGGAGCCGGTCGAGTTGAGCTCAGCCTGCGCAGTGTTAGGTTGCGATGGTGGGAGGGCTGTTAGTCAGGTGCGCCGGCCGGGGACCGCGGGTGGTGCTGCTGCACAGCGGCGTGCTGGCTAGCGAGCTGTGCTGGAGCCGTCAACTGCGGCTGGCTGACCGGTTTGCGCTGGAGATTGTCGACAGGGCAGGCTACGGGCGCAGCCAGCGGGTCAGTCCGGGTGAGGATCTCGACGCCGACGCGCCCTTGGTGGCCGGACTGCTGACAGACAGCGCACCTGGTGGGCCAGTACTCTGGTGCGGTGGCTGCAATGCTGGCTGCGGCTCTGCGGAACGGGGCGGTGCTGTCGCTGACGCTGTGCGAACCGACGGCCTTCCAGCTCGCACACGGCTCAGCTCAGGCTCAGCAGATGGCATACGACCTGGAGGAGCACCTGCACAGACTCGGCGACGCCGCCCAGTGGCTGCGCGGTTTCCTCGGGATCATCGGACGCGACATAGTAATAACGGAACAGATGCCGAGACCGCTGGCCCAAGGGGTACGGGCGATCAGCGCGGTCCGCCGCCGCCCGTGGCAGGGGGAGCTTCCGGTTGGCCAACTCGCGGCAGCATCATTTCCCAAGCTTGTGATCTCGGGAAATCAGAGCAACGCCTTCGAAGCAGTCTGCGATGCTCTGGCGGTCAGGCTCAAGGCTCAGCGGGCTCACGTCTCCGGCGCGGGCTACGCCACGACAGATACAGGCGATGCATTCAACGAAACCCTCGAGGCATTCATCTGCACAGCGCCGCGCAGAACAGCATCAGCTTGCTGAACCAGCGCTCCACAGCCCCGAAAACTGCGAAAGTAGAGAAGGATGAGAGATCGCCAGAATCTCTGCCAATAACATCGAAAGCCGAGAGCAATGCCGACTTCCCGCTGTTATTCGCTCCAGCAATAAGTACAAGGCTATCTGTGGGCAATGTAAGCGTGGAGCGCCTGAATGCTCGGAAATTCTGGACAGATACTTTAGATAGTCGTATGTTGACTTAGTATGGGATCAGCAGCTGTCATTGGTCACAGATTAGAGGTTTTGGGCGCGCACGTTTCATCGAGCGCGCACGGGGCTTCCTGATCTGTAGATTCCAGTGTGGGCGTCCGTACCCGTTCAGATTGGTTCGTGACCTAGGTTTGTCTCTCTTGGTTGTCCGCATAACGGCTCCACCTGATCGACGGCTGCCTGGCCGCCACCGGCCTCTCACTAGAGCTCTGGTGACCACATGCACTACGAGTTCAACATGGTTAGGTTCGGCGCATCCAGAGGTTGTTCATCCGTGTGGCTCCCAGCGTGGCTCACAAGGCCGACCCGCGCCGGGGCGCTAGCAGTGGTTTCAAGAGCATCTCTGGTTTCTAGTCCGTCACTGCTGTGACCTCCGTTGATGGTGCGCGGTGCTGGCTCGTCAAGCAAGGTCATCCCGCACATATCCAGAGTACGGTACCCGGATAGACGATGGCGGAGTGTGGAGCCAGAAGGGGATACCGGCTGCTGTGGCCAGCTGGCATGCTGGTGCTGCCAGGGCTACCGCCGCGGATGAACGCTACGCACCTGTCTGCCCGAGGGCGACCATCTCGGCGTTGCGCCAGTATCCGGCAGCTCGCCCATACCGGTGCCAGTCCGCGGGATGCGCCTCGATCTGGTAGCCGGGGTAAGGGCGGAGTAGGAGGCGATGGCGTCGGCTCCGCGGGGACACGCGCCGTGCACCAGAAGGACGTCCTCGGGTGCAGGTCCAGGATCACCGCCAGGGCCCGCTCGATGGCCGCGATGTCGTGCCAGGTACGGCAGCTGGTAACCAGGAGCAGAAAAGGCTGGCTAAAGAGTAGTAAAATAAGCTGAATGTAGAGAAAGTGTAAGGGTGTGTAAATGCTCAGAAATCTAAACTGAAAGAGATAGCTGACAGAACTCAAGTAAGAGGATTAGGAAAGAAGAGTAAAAGTAATGGTAAGAGTGGATATGATGGTTTAAGAGAATATAAAAGAAGTATTGAAGGTAAGGAGCTGAGAGAAGATTAGTATTACTAGATAGGAAGGTAGGTGATGAAAGTATGGTAAAGGAGAGTAGAGTAGGAATATAGAAAAGAGAGGATATGTGAGTAAAAAAGAGAGCAAGGGAATGGGTAGATAAGGAGGATAGCTATAAGAGAAAGATGGTATAGCAGAGAGTAAGAAAGAGAAGAAGAGAGCTAGGAAAAAGATAAAGGCTCATAGAGAGAGATGGTAAGTAGAGAGGAGAAGGAAGGGGTGTTTGAGAAGAGAGAAGAAGGAGAAGTGGAAAGGAAGGATGGATAGAGGAAAGAACTGGTAGAAGGAGAAGAAAAGGTAAGGATAGGAGCTGGTAAAGTGATAGATAAGGTACAGTTTGGAGTAAAGGTAAGGGTAGGTGGACTATTAAAGGTAAGGGTAAGCTGGAAGGAGATGAAGAGCTAAAGAAGGATATGAAGCAGAAGCTAAAGAGAGATGGTAAGAGGAAAGAGAGGAAGGCAGGCTGAATAGTAGAGAGATAGAGCAGGCTATAAAGGGTGAATGGCTGTAAGAGCTTCTAAGGAAGGGTGGTGGAAGAAGAGAAGATGAAATAGATGTATTAGTCACTGATAAGGAGGGGAAGTGTAGGAAAGGAGAAGGCTCAAGGATATATAGGGCAGGGAGAGGGGCAGAGTGAAGCTGTCTGGGAAGAAGTAGCTCAGATTCACGGAGATATAGAGATAGAAGCTGCTGAAGAGCTAGGGAAGAAGGCAGAGAAAGGAAGAGAGTGGAAAGAGGTAGCTGGCAAGAAGTTATAGGTAGGAGATCTTAGAAGGTAAAGTTGTAATATATGGAGAGAGTGAGTATGAGAATTCTGTGATAGAGAGGCATAGCAGGAATAAGAGATGATTAGAATATGATATAGCAATAAGAGCGAAGGTAATAGAAGTATTTGAGAAGGAGGGATAAAGGAACAGAGAGGACAGATGAAGGTGCACAGCAGAGGAGGAAAGTTAAGAGAGACAGGAGGAAGAAGAAGAAAAAGAGAAAAGGAGAAGAAGGGAAGAGAGAGAGGAAGAGAAAGGAGAGATGAGAGAAGGAAAAGAAGAGGAGATAAGAGAAGAAGGAAAGGAAGAGAAAGAGAAGGGAAAGAGGATATAAGAGTAAGGAGGTGGAAAGGAGGAAGAAGAGAGAGAGAAAAGATTAATAAGAAAAGGAAGGGAAAGAAAGAAGAAGGTGAGAATAAACAGAAAAAGAGGGAAAGAAGGCGGCGAGGTGCGCGGCTCTCGAAAGAAGAAGAAGAGGAAGGGGTAAGATAGGAGATGATGAAAGGAAAGAAGAGAAAGGAAGTAAAAAAGAAGGTGAAGGTATATAAAGAGAAAGTAAAAGAGATGTAAGAGAAGGTGAAGAAAGAAGAGAAAAAGGAAGAGCCGAAAAAGATAAAAAAAGAAAAAAAAGATAAAAAGAAAAGGTAGTAAAAGGAAGTAAGAAGGGTGTAGGATATAAAAAATAAGGAATAAAAGGAGAAAGATAAGGTAAAAAAGAGTAAAAGAGAGTAAGAAGAGAAGGAAAGATGTTTTGTTTGTGTTTTTTGTTGTTTTGTTTTGTTTTTATGTGTTTGTGTTTGTTGTTAGTATAGTGTTAGTAGTAGTTTTTTGTTTTTAGTGTTTTTTGTTTTTTTGTTTTTGTGTTGTAGTGTTAGTTTTGTTTTGTTTTTTTTTGTTGTGTTTTTGTGTTTTGTTTGTTTTGTAGTGTATTGGTATTGGTATTGGTATTGGTATTGGTTTTGTGTTTTTGTTTTTTTTTAGTATGTTGTGTTTTTTTTATGTTTTTTGTGTTTTTTGTTGTTTTTTTAGTTTGTTTTTAGTTTTGTTGTTGTGTTTTTTTGTTTTGTTTTTTTTGTAGTTTGTTTATGTTTGTGTGTGTTGTTGTTTTGTGTTATGTTGTTTGTGTTGTTGTTGTTGTGTTTGTGTTTGTTGTTGTGTTTAGTTTGTTTTTTTATTGTTTTTTTGTTTTTGTTGAGTTGTTTGTTTTTGTTGTTGTTGTATAGTTTTTTGTTGTTTTTGTTGTTGTGTGTGTTTATTGTGATTGTTAGTATTAGTTGTGTTAGTTAGTGTTTTTTGTTTTGTTTGTTTTGTTTGTTGTTTTGTTTGTTGTTTTTTTGTTAGTTTGTTTTTTTTATTTTGTTGTTGTTTTGTGATAGTTTTTGTTTTGTTGTTATTAGTTGTGTTTTTGTGTTAGTTTTGTGTTATTTGTTTTTTGTGTTGTGTTGTTTGTGTTGTTTGTAGTGTTTTGTTTTTTTTATTTTTTGTTTTGTTGTTATTGGTTTGTAGTTGTTTTAGTTTTTTTAGTGTTGTTTTGTTTGTTTGTGTTTGTTTGTTTTGTTTGTTTTTGTGTTGTGAGTGTTGTTGTATTTGGTTGTTGTAATAGATGAGGGTTATTCAGACTATCCGGTAGAAATGCAAGCTAATTACTGCTGAGATAGTTGTCGCGAACGTGCTGAGCGGGCGGCGATAATCGGTGTGCATGACGGTCCAGTTCTTGAAGTGCGAGATAACCTGCTCGATCATCCAGCGGATCTTGTTGACTTCGGTGTTGAACTCTTTCTGCCAGTCAAGCAGTTCGCGGCCTTCTGGCTTTCTGAATGGCGTGATCATTTCATTGCCGATGTAACCCTTGTCGCCTATCCAGTTCTTCGGGTCGAGCGTGCGTAGCACGTCAGACTCACCCAGGCAGTAGTTATCGTGGCGGCTGCCGTTCACGGGGTCGGAAATCCAAGCGAGCTTGCCGTATATCGTGCAGGCGACCTGGACGTTCATTCCGGTTGTCTTGTGCTTCCCTGAGTAGAGTTCCTTGCATCCGGTCCATGACCAGCAGGGGAGCAGTGTCCCGTCCACGATGTACTGGGCTTCCGGGTCGAGGTCGTCGGCGGTCGCAACGTGCTCGGTCAAGGCTGCGGAAAGCAGCGGTGTTATCACCGTGATCGCACGGCTGATGGTGGGCTGGGATACACCGAGCGACTCGCCAATCTCCACCTGCGTGCGATTGTGACGCAGATAGGCAAGGGTGGCCACCACGGAATTAAGGAGCTCGAGGCACGGCGGCCAATTCGCGGCACTGGGTTCGCGATCGACGGAAGTGATGAGCACGCATATATCGATTAGCTCGTCACTGGTGAAGCCCGTGGTATGATACATGGCGATGGCCTGTTTCTTTGATTGGCGTGTGGTAACCCAATCATTTCGAGAAATAGGCCATCTTTAATGCAGGCGCGCCTGCCGCTGACATAAATTACACGTAACAAATCAAACCTGTGAATAACCTCTTTTTTTTTTTTTTTTTTTTTTTTTTTTTTTTTTTTTTTTTTTTTTTTTTTTTTTTTTTTTTTTTTTTTTTTTTTTTTTTTTTTTTTTTTTTTTTTTTTTTTTTTTTTTTTTTTTTTTTTTTTTTTTTTTTTTTTTTTTTTTTTTTTTTTTTTTTTTTTTTTTTTTTTTTTTTTTTTTTTTTTTTTTTTTTTTTTTTTTTTTTTTTTTTTTTTTTTTTTTTTTTTTTTTTTTTTTTTTTTTTTTTTTTTTTTTTTTTTTTTTTTTTTTTTTTTTTTTTTTTTTTTTTTTTTTTTTTTTTTTTTTTTTTTTTTTTTTTTTTTTTTTTTTTTTTTTTTTTTTTTTTTTTTTTTTTTTTTTTTTTTTTTTTTTTTTTTTTTTTTTTTTTTTTTTTTTTTTTTTTTTTTTTTTTTTTTTTTTTTTTTTTTTTTTTTTTTTTTTTTTTTTTTTTTTTTTTTTTTTTTTTTTTTTTTTTTTTTTTTTTTTTTTTTTTTTTTTTTTTTTTTTTTTTTTTTTTTTTTTTTTTTTTTTTTTTTTTTTTTTTTTTTTTTTTTTTTTTTTTTTTTTTTTTTTTTTTTTTTTTTTTTTTTTTTTTTTTTTTTTTTTTTTTTTTTTTTTTTTTTTTTTTTTTTTTTTTTTTTTTTTTTTTTTTTTTTTTTTTTTTTTTTTTTTTTTTTTTTTTTTTTTTTTTTTTTTTTTTTTTTTTTTTTTTTTTTTTTTTTTTTTTTTTTTTTTTTTTTTTTTTTTTTTTTTTTTTTTTTTTTTTTTTTTTTTTTTTTTTTTTTTTTTTTTTTTTTTTTTTTTTTTTTTTTTTTTTTTTTTTTTTTTTTTTTTTTTTTTTTTTTTTTTTTTTTTTTTTTTTTTTTTTTTTTTTTTTTTTTTTTTTTTTTTTTTTTTTTTTTTTTTTTTTTTTTTTTTTTTTTTTTTTTTTTTTTTTTTTTTTTTCCCCCCCCCCCCCCCCCCCCCCCCCCCCCCCCCCCCCCCCCCCCCCCCCCCCCCCCCCCCCCCCCCCCCCCCCCCCCCCCCCCCCCCCCCCCCCCCCCCCCCCCCCCCCCCCCCCCCCCCCCCCCCCCCCCCCCCCCCCCCCCCCCCCCCCCCCCCCCCCCCCCCCCCCCCCCCCCCCCCCCCCCCCCCCCCCCCCCCCCCCCCCCCCCCCCCCCCCCCCCCCCCCCCCCCCCCCCCCCCCCCCCCCCCCCCCCCCCCCCCCCCCCCCCCCCCCCCCCCCCCCCCCCCCCCCCCCCCCCCCCCCCCCCCCCCCCCCCCCCCCCCCCCCCCCCCCCCCCCCCCCCCCCCCCCCCCCCCCCCCCCCCCCCCCCCCCCCCCCCCCCCCCCCCCCCCCCCCCCCCCCCCCCCCCCCCCCCCCTTTTTTTTTTTTTTTTTTTTTTTTTTTTTTTTTTTTTTTTTTTTTTTTTTTTTTTTTTTTTTTTTTTTTTTTTTTTTTTTTTTTTTTTTTTTAAAAAAAAAAAAAAAAAAAAAAAAAAAAAAAAAAAAAAAAAAAAAAAAAAAAAAAAAAAAAAAAAAAAAAAAAAAAAAAAAAAAAAAAAAAAAAAAAAATCAGTCCAGGGTGAAGTAATCGGGACCTGAGTAGCGGCCGGTGGCCATCTTGGTCCGCTGCATGAGCAGGTCGTTTAGCAGGCTGGAGGCGCCCAGGCGGAACCAGCGGGGATCCAGCCAGTCCTCCCCCGCCGTCTCGTTGACCAGGACCAGGTACCTGATGGCGTCCTTGGCGGTGCGGATGCCGCCGGCGGCCTTGACGCCGACCTGGCGGCCGTGGGTCTCGCGGAAGTCGCGCACGGCCTCCAGCATGACCAGGGTGACGGGCAGCGTGGCGGCGGGAGTCACCTTGCCGGTCGAGGTCTTGATGAAGTCGGCGCCGGCCAGCATGGCCAGCCACGAGGCGCGCCGCACGTTGTCCAGCGTGACCAGCTCGCCGGTCTCCAGGATGACCTTGAGGTGAGCAACCCCGCAGGACTGCTTGACCGCGGCGATCTCGTCGAAGACCAGCTGGTAGTCGCCGGCCAGGAAGGCGCCGCGGTCGATGACCATGTCCACTTCGTCGGCGCCCGCCGAGACCGCGTACTGCACGTCGGCCAGCTTGACCTCCAGGCTGGTCCGGCCGCTGGGGAAGGCGGTGGCGACGCTCGCCACGTGGATGCCGGTGCCCTTGACCTCCTCCGCCGCGACGTGGGCCAGGTCCGGGTAGACGCAGACCGCGGCGACCTGGGGGGCGGTCGGGTCGGCGGGATCCGGGCGTTTGGCCTTGGCGCACAGAGCCCGGACCTTGCCCGGCGTGTCCTGGCCCTCCAGCGTGGTCAGGTCGATCATCGAGATGGCCAGGTCCAGGGCCCACTGCTTGGCCGTGGTCTTGATCGACCGGCTGGCCAGCATGGCCGCCCGGGCCTCGGCACCGACCTGGTCAACCCCGGGCAGCCCGTGCAGGAACTCCCGCAGCGAGGTGCCCGCAACCAGCCGCGTGTCAGCCGTGGCGCTCATCGGCGACTCCGTCCTTCAGGTTTCTCAGGGCCGTAGATCACATTCTCACCTACGGTCCTGATTGCCCGGGCGGCCAGGTTCGCCAGCGCTGGCCCGGCCGGCCCCTGTAACGGCCGGACCTTTCTCCGCGTCGGCTTCGAGTCGCATCTATGACGTCCGAACACGCGGGAATTCATCGGGCCGCAGGGTTACCCTTCGGCCATGAAGGGATCGGGGTACCGGCCGGGCTACGCAACGGAGTCCGGGCGGGTCTTAGAGCGCCTCCTCGATGTGGCGGCCGAGGGCGATGAGCCGTTCCTCGCTGCCGGGCGGGCCGACGAGCTGCAGCGAGGCGGGCAGCCCGGCCGGACCGCCGGGCACGGGCAGGGCCAGGGCGGGCAGGCCGGCCAGGTTGACCGGCAAGGTCAGCATGGTCAGCGGTATGCCCCGCTGGCCGATTAGCGGCGGCGCGCCGATCAGCGTGGGCAGGGCCAGGAACGGGTGGCGGCCCAGCATCGCGGCGAACCACTCCCGTACCGCCTGCCTGACCTGGTTGGCCGCGGCCACCTGGCCGGGGGTGACCTTGGCGGCCTCGGTCAGGTTCCGCTGGTTGAACGAGTTGAGCCGGGCCAGTTCGGGCACGAGGTAGGCGTTCACCGGATAGGCCTCGGCGTCGATGAGCAGGCCGCCGGCTTCCGCCGCGGCGGCGCAGTCGAGGCCGCCGACATCGGTGGCGGCCACGCCCGCGGCGGCCAGCGCGGCGTCGACGGCCGCGTCCACGGCCGGATCGACCTGGACGTCCGCGCGGACCCGGCCCACCGCTAGCTCGCGCGCACCGGCCGCGAAGCCCGGCTCGATCAGCCGCATGCCCAGCTCGACCGCGGCCATGTCCGGGCCGAGCGGTCCCACGGTGTCCAGGGATGACGCCAGCGGGTAGACGCCGTCCACCGGCACCCGGCCCCAGGTGGTCTTGAGCCCGACGATGCCGCAGCAGGCAGCGGGAATCCTGATCGAACCGCCGGTGTCGGTGCCCAGCGCCACGTCCGCCTGCCCGGTGGCCACGGCCACGGCCGAGCCGCTCGAGGAGCCGCCCGGCACGCGCCGCGGGTCGAGGGGGTTGGGCGGCGTTCCCGACCAGCTATTCGTCCCGACCGCCGACCAGCACAGCTCGCTCAGGTTGGTCTTGCCGACGATCTGGGCTCCGGATCGCCGGGCCGCGGCGACCACGGCCGCGTCCCTGGTCGCCGGGCGGGCCCGGTCGGCGATCACCGGGCAGCCCACCGTGGTGGGGAGGCCGGCCACGTCGATGCAGTCCTTGACCGCGAGCCGCGGGCCGGGCCCTGCGGGGTCATCCAGCCGGAGGATCCAGGTGGATCCATGCAGTGATTGTCGCAGTATTAGGCGCTCGGCGAATTACAAGAAGTCATAGATATTTCGTCTGGATGTCACGGCGACTGTGGCGTGCTGATTCCTGCGTATCGCACTTGTGAGCTTGACAGCCTCTCCCGTTTTTGAAGACGGGAGATTCCAACTACTACCCCGATTGGAGAAGCAGTTGAGGTTCGCGGTTCACAGGCCGGGTAACCCCGTCGCCTCCCCGCGCAGTCACGACGTGCCCCGCCGCGATGTTTCTAGCCGCGTTCACGTCAGCGTGCAGGCGAAACTGCAGGCCACACAGCAGAACAGGGCTTGGCTCTCGCGGCTGCCGCTGCGATATGCCCGCACGCCGAGCAACGCTGGCTCGTGAAGTGCGGCTTAACCTTCTCGACCCTTCCATGAGCCTTGTCCTCCAGTCGGCGCACCAGCATGCCCCAGCCGGATCGCATGATTTCCCTATTCAGGCCGGCTTTAGCCGGACGCTGCGGCCACGCCTGTCTTGAGTGCCCTTCGCGGAGCGTGTCATGGCCTTGATGTCCAGATTCTCGACTCGGATCACGTCGAACTCGCGGGCCAGTCGGGTGCTTTTCTTCTCCACCCAGTCCTTGCGCCTGTCCGCCTCGCGGGCGTTCAGCCGAGCAATCGAGTGTTTCAGCCGTCGGCGGCGGTTCGATCCGCGTTTCGCCCTGGCCAGCTTTCGCTTCAGCCGCAGCATCCGCGTTCGCTCTCGGCCGGTCGGGCCGGGAACATGCAGCAGTTCCCCTGTCGACAGGGCTGCCGATACGGCGACGCCGCGGTCGATGCCAACGGCCTGCCCATTGCCAGGTGCGGGGATCGGGTCAGGGATATTAGCGAATGCGATGTGCCACCGGCCTGCGCGATCCAGAGTGACCCGGTAGGACTTCACGCCTGGTGGTACCGCGCGGGACTAGCGGAAGCGCACCCACCCGGCCTTCGGGACCCATACCTGGCCAACGTGGCGAGATACGCGGCGAACGCTCCACTGTCTGCCGCGCCCCACGATCCGCAATCCCTCGTCGCGCCCGGCCTTGCGCCAGGACGGTCGCCCGGCTGGGTTAGCCGGGTCGAAGAAAGCGGCGATCGCCTGCGCGAAGTCCCGCAGGGCTTGCTGCTGCACAGTATGAGAGCCGACGCCAAGTCACCGGTGTTCGGTCCGCGCCTGCGTAAGTTGCCTGGACTGCTCCAGGTAGCCCGGAGCGCTCCTCCTGCCCGGATGCCAATGCAGGTGCTGCTCCACGGCGAGGTTCCATGTGAACCGGGCATGGGCGCAGTGGTCCCGGAGTACCGCCTCCTGGGCGGTCGAGGGGAGCATTCGGTAGCGCGACATGCGAACACACTATCGAAGGGTACCGACATTTTGGGGGAGGTGAGGCGGCGTTCCGTCCCTGGCTTGAAGGCTTGGGTGGGTACGCCGCATTCCTGATGAGGGTAGCGATCATCACCGAATCCTTCCCGCCCGATGTCAACGGTGTCGCCCATTGCGTGCTGCGAGTGGCAGAAGCACTCGTCGCCCGGGGCCACCAACCACTCGTTATCGCCCCGCAGCCGCCACGCGGAGCACCGCAGGCAGACGCGGGCCCGTTCGCTTACCCGTGGTGCGGGTGCCCGCGGTGCCCCTGCCCGGCTACCCGAGCCTCCGGCTCGGCCTGCCCAGCCGGAAGGTCGGGGACGCGCTGGTCAGGCACCAAGCCGAGGTCGTGCACCTGGCCAGCCCGGTGATCCTCGGCGCCCACGGCGCGGCGGTGGCCCGGCGGCTCGGCCTGCCCATGGTCGCCGTCTACCAGACTGACCTGCCGTCCTACGCCCGCGCTTACCGGCTCGGCCGGGCCGGCGAGGCGTTCGCGTGGCGGTGGCTGCGCGGCATCCACAACCGGGCCGCCCGCACGCTGGCGCCGTCGACGGTCACCGCGACCGGCCTGCTGAGCCGCGGCATCGGCAACGTATGGCTCTGGGGCCGGGGCGTGGACACCCGCCGCTTCGACCCGGCCCGGCGCAGCCCGCAGATCCGGGCCGAACTGGCGCCGGACGGCGAGCTGATCGTCGGCTACGTGGGCCGCCTGGCCCCGGAAAAGCGGGTCGAGCTGCTGGCCGGTATCACCGCCCTGCCCGGGGTGCGCCTGGTCATCGTCGGCGCCGGCCCAGCCGAGCCCGTGCTGCGCGAGCGGCTGCCCGCGGCCCGGTTCCTCGGCGAACGCCGCGGGGACGAACTAGCCGCCGCCTACGCCAGCCTCGACGTGTTCGTGCACAGCGGGCCGTACGAGACGTTCGGGCAGACGCTGCAGGAAGCCGCCGCGAGCGGCCTGCCGGTGGTGGCGCCGGCCGCGGGCGGGCCGCTGGACCTGGTCGAGGACGGGGTGACCGGCTACCTGGTGCCACCAGGCGACCAGGATGCGTTCGCCGCCGCGGTCGCACGGCTGGCCGCTGATCCGCAGGCCCGGACGGCGTTCGGCGCCGCGGGACGGCGCAAGGTCCTCAGCCGGAGCTGGCCCGCGCTGACGGAGGAGCTGATCAGCCATTACGCCGCCGTGCTGGGCCGGACCCACCCGGCGAAGGTCACGATATGAGGATCGTCCGGGTGGCGAACTTCGTCGCTCCGCACTCGGGCGGGCTGCGCACCTGCCTGCGTGAGCTGGGGGCCGGCGACCTGGCCGCGGGTCACGAGCCGGTACTGGTCAAACCGGGCGAGCGGGACAGCGACGAGCGGACCGCCCAGGGCCGGGTGATCACGCTGCGCGGGCCGCGGATCCCGTTCACCGGCGGGTACCGGGTGCTGCTGCGCAAGCGGCAGGTGGCCGCGCTGCTTGAGGACCTGCGCCCGGACACGCTGGAGGTGTCGGACCGGACCACCCTGCGCTGGACCGGACGGTGGGCCCGCGAGCACGGGGTGCCCGCAGTCATGATCTCGCACGAGAGCCTGACCGCGCTGCTCCGCATGGCCCTGCCGGGCCTGGACCTGCCCGCGCTGACCAGGTCCGCGGCCGCCCTGGCCCTGGTCGACGCGGTCAACCGCCGCACGGCGGCGGCCTACCGCCAGGTGATCTGCACGACCGCCTGGGCCGCGACGGAGTTCGAGCGGATCGGGGCCCGGAACCTGGTCTGGGCCCCGCTCGGCGTGGACCTGGATACTTTCAGCCCGCCCGGCGAGACGGTCAAGGCCGCCTACGCGGCGCCCGGCCAGGCGCTGCTGGTGCACTGCGGCAGGCTGGCGCCGGAAAAGAAGCCGCAGCGTTCGCTGAATACCCTGGCCACCCTGCTCAGGGACGGCCTGCCCGCCCGGCTCGTGGTGGCGGGCGACGGCCCGCTGCGCCGGCGCCTGGAGCGCCGGGTAGCGCGCCACGTGCTGCCCGTCACGTTCGCCGGCTTCCTGTCGGATCGCGCCGACCTGGCCGCGCTGCTCGGCAGCGCCGACGTGGCCATCGCGCCCGGCCCGGCGGAGACCTTCGGGCTGGCCGGCCTGAGGCGCTGGCCTGCGGGACGCCGGTGGTGGTCAGCGCGGAGTCCGCGCTGCCCGAAGTGGTGGGCGAGGGCGGGACCAGCGTGGCCGGCGAGGACCTCGCGGCCGGGGTGCGGCGGCTGATGGCCCGGCCGGAGCAGGCCCGCCGGGCCGCGGCCCGGGCCCGAGCCGAACGTTTCGGCTGGCCCGAGGCTGTCCGCGCCTTCCTGGCGGTGCACCTGGCCCTGGCCGAGGAGACCGGGAGCAGGACGGGAGATCACGCTACGGCAGAGAAGGAGATCGGGGTGTGTGCTGCGCGAAGCATGACAGACCAGGTCACAACCGACCGGAGGCCAGCATGACGACCTTCGTCGCGCTCGGCGACTCGATCACGGTGGGGATGGGCGATCCGGCGCCCGAGGGCGACTGGCGCGGCTGGGCCAGGCTGCTTGCCGCTACCTTGCACGAGCCCGACCTGCACAATCTCGCATCCTGGGCGCGCGCGCTCGACGTCGACTCATATTCCGCCATCATCGCAAACCCGACATCGCCAGCCTGGTGGTGGGCATCAACGACACCCTGCGCGGTGACTTCGACCCGCAGCGCACCGGCGCGGCGCTGGCCCGCACGGTGGAGGGCCTGCGGGCGGCGGGCACGCAGGTGCTCACCATGCGGCTGCCGGACCCCGGCCAGATGTTCGGCCTGCCGCGGGCGCTGGCCCGGCCGCTGGCCCGGCGCATGCGGGCGGTCAACCACGCCCTGGATGAGGTGGCGCTGCGCTACGGCACCCTGCATATGGACGTGACCAGTGATCCCACCGCCTACGAGCGCCGCTACTGGAGCGTGGACCGGCTGCACCCGAACGAGCGCGGGCACCGCCTGATCGCCTGCCAGTTCCATGACCTGCTGGCCGCGTCGGGCTTCCCGGTAGGTCCCGGGCCCGACCCTGAGCCGTCCAGCCAGCCGCCCTCGCGGCTCGGGGAAATCGCCTGGATGGCGACCAGGGGCACGGCCTGGCTGCTGCGCAGGTCGACCGACCTGGTACCGGCGCTGGTCGGCCTGGCGGTGCGCGAATGGTGGACCGCCCGTGATGCGGAGGATGAGGCCGAGGAGCGGGAATTGGTAGGTCCGGGAACGGGTGAACCTGAACGCCTTCAGGCGATCTTCAGCAAACTTCAGGGATTGCAGGGGGTTGCCCTTGACTGGCCTCAAGGTCCGCGGCCGATTATCAAAACGTAGCGAAGGGAAAAGGCCGCCAGGCCGCGGCACCGAGTTGAGGGAAACCCATGAGCGAGAACTACCAGCAGAACCCGCAACACGCTGACGACCCGCGGGACGCACAGGACAAGACGCTGCG
Source organism: uncultured Actinomycetes bacterium (assembly GCA_963767565.1). Taxonomy (GTDB): domain Bacteria; phylum Actinomycetota; class Actinomycetes; order Streptosporangiales; family Streptosporangiaceae; genus Palsa-504. The sequence goes on from CAVYEG010000006.1 coordinate 1,805,820, forward strand.
ATACCAGGGTCATCCCTGGGAGCAGAGTGACCAGACTGGTCCGGTTGCGCCCGACCAGGCCGGCCCATCCGGGTATCCCGTTGCGTCCGACCGCGTGGGCGGGTCTGGCTACCCGGGAGGCTCCGGCTACGCCGGCGGCCCGGGTTATGCGGGCGGCGCTGGGTATCCCGGTGGCGCTGGCTACGGAGGCGCCGCCGGTTACGGAGGCGGTGCTAGCTACGTCGGCGGCCCGGGTTTCGGCACTCAGCCGCCGCCACCACCGCGGCAGCCGCACCACAAGCGCTGGCTGGCCACGACCGGCGTGGTCGCGCTGGCGGCCGGGGGCGCCCTGGGCGGGCTGATCGGCAGCACGAACCACACCGCGACGGGCCACACCACCGCCACCTCCTCGAGCGCGCTGACGGCCAGCGAGATCGCGGCCCGGGTCGACCCGGGCCTGGTCGACGTGGTGTCCTCGGACAGCTACCAGCAGGCCACCGCGGCAGGCACCGGCATCGTGCTCACCTCCAACGGTCTGGTGCTGACTAACAACCACGTCATCGACGGCGCCACCTCGACCAAGGTCACCGACATAGGCAACGGCAAGACCTACACCGCGACCGTAGTGGGCTACGACGCCAGCCACGACGTGGCCGTGCTGCAGCTGCAGGGCGCGTCCGGCCTGACCACGGCCAGCCTGGGCGACTCCTCCACCGTGCAGGCCGGCGACAGCGTGGTGGCCCTGGGCAACGCCGGCGGCAAGGGCGGCACCCCGTCCGTGGCGACCGGCACGGTCACCGCGCTCAACCAGTCCATCACCGCGTCGGACGACGGTTCCGGGACCAGCGAGCAGCTGACCGGCCTGATCGAGACCAACGCCGACATCCAGCCCGGCGACTCGGGCGGCTCGCTGGTCAACGCCTACGGCCAGGTGATCGGCATGGACACCGCCGCCTCGTCCTCCCCCTCGGGGTCCCAGTTCTCGGGCCAGTCGGGCCAGTCGGGCCAGTCCGCTGAGCAGGCTTACGCGATCCCGATCAACGAGGCGCTCTCGATCGCCAAGCAGATCGAGGCGCAGACCACCTCATCCGACGTTCACATCGGCGCCACCGCCTTCCTCGGCGTGGAGCTCGGCAGCTCCGACAGCAGCGGCTCCGGCAGCGGGTCGGGCGGCGGCTCCGGCAGCGGGTCGGGCAGCGGCTTCGGCGGCTTCCCCGGCTTCAGCCAGGGCGGCAGCCAGGGCAACACCAGCGGCGTGACCATCGCCGGCGCCCTCTCCGGATCCCCGGCCGCCAACGCCGGCCTGGGCCAGGGCGACACGATCACCGCGCTCGCCGGCCAGACGGTCTCCAGCGCCGAGGACGTGGCCCACATCCTGGTCAAGTACCACCCCGGCGACTCGATCTCGGTGAGCTGGACGGACCAGTCCGGCCAGTCGCAGACCTCGAACCTGACCCTCACCACCGGCCCGGCGGCCTGACCCTCAGGCGCCATTCCAGGCGGGCCCTGCGCCAGTGACCCCCCGCTCTCCCTGCGGGGGTCACTGGCCCCGCCGTTGGCGATCGCGAAGACTTGTGACCCTCGGAAATGGGGGTACAAGTCTTCGCGATCGTCTTTTGCGAGGACAGGAGGGGCAGTGCGGGCGGCGAGGCTGCACGGCGTGGGCGACCTGCGGGTCGGCGAGGAGCCGGTCCCGGATGCGGCCGCCGGGATGAGCCTGGTCAAGGTCACCGCGGTCGGCATCTGCGGCTCTGACCTGCACTGGTGGGACGAGGGTGCGATCGGGGACGCCAAGCTGAGCCATCCGCTGGTGCTCGGCCACGAGGGCGCCGGGGTGATCGCTGCGGGCCCACGCCGCGGCGAGCGGGTGGCGATCGACCCGGCCATCTGCTGCCAGACCTGCCGGGCGTGCCGGGACGGATACCGCAACCTGTGCTACCGGATCTTGTTCGCCGGGCACGGCGACACCGACGGCATGATGCGCGAGTTCATGACCTGGCCTTCCGATCTGCTGCACCCGCTGCCGGACGCGGTGTCCGACGCGGACGGCGCACTGCTCGAACCGCTCGGCGTGGCGGTGCACTCGGTGGACCTGGGCCACCTGCTGTTCGGCGGCACGGCCTCGGTCGTCGGCTGCGGGCCGATCGGGCTGCTGCTGATCGGCGGGCTGAAGGCGGCGGGGGCTCGTTCGGTGCTGGCCATCGAGCCGCTGGCGCACCGGCGGGAGGCGGCGGCGCGTTACGGCGCGGACCAGGTGGCTGATCCCGGCTTGTTCACCCCGGGCGGCGACCTGATGCGGGAACTGACCGGCCACGGGGTGGACGCGGCGTTCGAGGCGGCGGGCACCGGCGAGGGAGTGCGGCTGGCCATCGAATCGGCCCGGCCCGGCGGGCGGGTGGTGCTGGCCGGCATCCCGGGCGATGACATGGTCGGCTTCCGGGCCTCCACCGCGCGGCGCAAGGGACTGACGATCGCGCTGGTGCGGCGGATGAACGAGGTGTACCCCCGGGCAATCAGTTTGGCCGAACGAGGCGTGGTCGATCTCGCCGCATTGGTGAGCAGCCGGGCGGGGCTGGGCGAGGTGGCCGGGGCGTTCGGGGACGCGGCAGGTCGCACCGGGCTGAAGACGATCGTCGAGCCGCAGCGCTAACCTGGGGCGCGTGCGCGGATTGCGGCTGGCGATAGCAGCCGATTTCTGCTGCGTGCTGGCGTTCGTGATCATCGGCCGGGCCAGTCACGCCCAGGGCGAGAGCCTGGCCGGGATCACGTCCACGGCGTGGCCGTTCCTGGCCGGGCTGGCGGGCGGCTGGCTGGCCGCCAGGGCCTGGCGGCGGCCGGCGGCGCTGGCCCCGGCCGGCGTGGGCGCGTGGCTCGGCGCGGCGGGCCTGGGCATGATCGTGCGCGTGGTGGCGGGACAGGGCACGGCGGTGGCGTTCGTCGGGGTGGGGCTGGCCTTCCTCGGCCTGTTCCTGCTGGGCTGGCGGCTGGTGGCCCGGCTGGTCAGCCGGCCAGGGTTCCCGGCCCGGGCCAGGCGCCGATAGGAACCGCGGTGGCGCCGACGTCGAAGCCGTCGGTGATGTTGGCGATCTCGGCCAGCTGGTAGCTGGCCAGCACCTCGAGGGACAGTTCGTGCAGGCGGCGGGTCTTGGCGGCGCAGCAGTCGGCCAGCAGGGTCACCGGGTAGTCGCGCATGAAGGCCGAACGCACCGTGGTCTCCACGCAGATGTTGGTGATGACCCCGCAGATGACCAGCGCGCCCACGCCGAGGCCGCGCAGCAGCGGTTCGAGCGAGGTCCACTGGAACGCGTCGAAGCGGGCCTTGTCCACCACCATGTCGTCGGGCCCGCAGCCGAGCTCGTCCACCACGTCGGCGTCCCAGAACCCGTCGGCCAGGCCGTTCACGCTGGCCAGGGCGGGAGAATTCTGCTTGAGCGAGGCGCCCTCATCGGCGCGGCCCGGCCGGTACACGTGCCTGGTGAACACCACGGGGATCGCGGCCCGGCGGGCCTGGGCGACGGCCACGGCGGCGTTGCGGACGGCGACGTCGGCACCCTCCAGGCCCATGCCGATCCTGGGGAACGAGCCTTCCGGGTGGCAGAAGCCGTTCTGCATGTCCACGACGAGCAACGCACGGTTTTTCGCGGCCATCGGTGTGCACCTCCGTCGCAGGTCAGTTGCCCTGACCCACGGTAGCCTCGCGACAGCCCGGCGCAAAGGACGCCGTCGCGCCGAATACCCCAGGGGTTGATGGGCAGAGGCCATGCTTCTGTCCCCTAGCCAAAGGAGTTTCGCTGATGGCCAGCGAACTGAAGGGCCTTCGCGTGGCCTTCCTGACCGCGAACGAGGGAGTCGAGCAGGTCGAGCTGACCACCCCGTGGCAGGCGGTCAAGGACGCCGGCGGCACGCCCGAGCTGCTCGCGCCCGAGACCGGGCAGGTCCAGGGCTTCAATCACGTCGAGATAGCCGACACGTTCCCGGTGGACCGCTCGCTCCGCGACGCTGATCCGCTCGACTACGACGCGCTGGTGCTGCCCGGCGGCGTGGTCAACGCCGACGAGCTCCGTGCGGTCCCGGCCGCCGTGACCTTCGCGCAGCGGATGTTCGAGATGGGCAAGCCGGCCGCGATCATCTGCCACGGCCCGTGGCTGGTGGTCGAGGCGGACCTGGTCCGGGCCCGGACCCTGACCTCGTGGCCCAGCCTGCGGACCGACATCCGCAACGCCGGGGGCAACTGGGTGGACGCCGAGGTGCAGGTGTGCGCCGACGGCCCGAACACCATCGTGACCAGCCGGAAGCCCGATGACCTGCCCGCGTTCTGCGAGCAGCTGGTCGCCGTGTTCGCCCAGCAGGCCCAGCCGGCCTGAGCCGTGCGGTCGGGCGGCGCGCGGAACAGGGATAAATAGGCGCAGGCAGCTGCGCGCGCCCGGCCGGCAGGTGTCACTTCAGCGCTACTTCGGCATGTGGTTCGGCTTGGGCTCGTAACCGGGAGGCGGGCACGGCGGTCCTGGGCGGTTCGATCGGCGGCGGCGGTTGCGACGGATCGGGCGGCTCGACCGGCCCGGGCGGTCCCGGCGGCTCGACCGGCCCGGGCGGTCCCGGCGGCTCGACCGGCCCGGGCGGTCCCGGCGGCTCGACCGGCCCGAGCGGTCCCGGCGGCTCGACCGGCCCGGGCGGTCCCGGCGGCTCGACCGGCCCGAGCGGTCCGGGCGGCTCGAAGGGTTCCGGAGTCACCATCATGCATGCCTCCCAGGGACGTAGGCCTGATTAAGGCCGTCGTCTTCCCCGCGGGACGAGAACTATCCGCGGGCGAACAGCCGGAACTCGAAGCTGCCGATCCGGGCGGTCGGATGCCGGGACGCGATCTCGCCCGCTTCGGCCATACCGGGGGCAGGCGAGCACGTTAAGGCCGGCTACCTGCTCCTTGGTCTCGGCGAACGGGCCGTCGCTGACCAGCACCTCCCCGTCGCGAACGCGGACCGTGCGGCCTGCCTGGTACGGTGGGCTTATGAAGCGCGCTGCCATGACGACGACGCCGGAGTGTGTCCCGGCGCGCTGATTCGTGTTCTTGATCCGAAGCCCCGGGGCGAGTGCTCCGGGGCTTTCGCGTTCCCTGGTCACTGGCCCGCCTTACCGCGAGGAGATGACCATGTACGACCATCGCAAGCTGGGCCGCGAGCTCGAGCTGTTCGACACCGACCCGCTCATCGGCGCGGGGCTGCCGTACTGGCTGCCCGCCGGCGCCGCGATCAGGCATGCGCTCGAGGAGTACGTCAGGGAGGTGGAGCGGCGCGCGGGTTACCAGCACGTCTACTCCCCCGTGCTCGGCAAGCGCGAGCTGTACGAGATCTCCGGGCACTGGTCGCACTACCGTGACGGCATGTACCCGCCGATGGATATCGGCGGCGAGCAGGTGGTGCTGAGACCCAGCCTGTGCCCGCATCACGCGCTCATCTACGGGTCCCGGGCCCGCAGCTACCGGGAGCTGCCGCTGCGGATGGCCGAACTGGGCGGCATGTACCGGTCGGAGCTGTCCGGGGTGCTGGGCGGGCTGACCAGGGTCCGCGCCATCCAGCTGAACGACGCCCACATCTTCTGCGCTCCGGACCAGGTGGCGGCCGAGGCGGCCGCGGCGCTCGGCCTGATCGGGCAGGCCTACCGGGCGCTCGGCATCTCACCGGCCCGGTACCGGCTGTCGCTGCCCGGCCGGGACGGCAAGTACGTGGGCGGCCGGGACATGTGGCACCGGGCCGCCGGGCTGCTCGAGCAGGTCCTGGCCTCCTCCGGCGTGCCGTATGAGGCAGAGGAGGGCGAGGCCGCGTTCTACGGGCCGAAGATCGACGTGCAGATCACCGACAGCCTCGAACGGGAGGCCAGCCTGTCCACCGTGCAGGTCGACTTCTACCTGCCCGAGCGGTTCGGGCTGGAATACATCGGCGCCGGCGGCGGCAGGCACCGGCCGGTGATGGTGCACCGGAGCATCATCGGCAGCGCCGAGCGGGCCGTAGCCCATCTGATCGACACCCACGGCGGTGCCTTCCCGGCCTGGCTGGCTCCCGTGCAGCTCATCGTGCTGCCGGTCGCCGACGCGCAACTGCCCGGCGCCGAGGCACTGGCCCGGCAGGCCGTCGACCGGGGGCTGCGAGCCAGCGTGGCCCGGCCGGAGTCCGGCAGCCTGGCGGCCAGGATCCAGACCAGCAGGCTGGTGCCGTACCAGGCTGTGATCGGGGCGCGGGAGGCGCCCGCGGGCGAGGCCGCGCTGCGGCTACGGGACGGCCGGCGGCTGCCGGCCCTGCCCGCCGGCGAGTTGCTGGCCCGGATCGGCGAGCGCGTCGCGGCGCACGACATCGAACTGTGGGAGGCGGACGCGGTAAACGCCTAGCGGGCCCCGGGTAACACGGGGCGGCGCGCTGGACACTAAGGAGTGTGGAGAAGAGCCTCATGACCGCCGTCCGGATCGCCCACGCCGAGCCCCGGCCGGGGAATCTCGGGAACGGCATCTTCATTACCCGGGGCTACCTGGTCGTGCTGGCCGACGACACGGGTCACCGGGCGCTGCCGGTCTGGTTCCGCGGGCACCCGGGTGGCGGCTCGCTGGCCAAGCTCATGGACCGGGAGACCGACGACATCGCCCCGGCCGGCGCCGCGGAGGAGCTCACCGCCCGGCTGCTGAAGGCCGCCGGTGCCAGCGTGACCGGGGTGGACCTCGACGCGGCCGAGAGCGACGCCAATGAGCTGGACCCAGAGGCCTTCACGGCCCGGATCGAGCTGGGCGGCCCGGCGGGAACCCGGCATGTGACGGTGCCATTCGGCCTCGGACTGGCCATGGCGACCGCGGCGGGCGCCCCGGTCCGGATGGCCGACGCGGCGCTGGACCGGCGGGCGGTACCGGTGACCGGCGACGACCTGCTCGGCCCGTTCCTCGACCTGGTCCCGCAGGCCGCCCGCCCGACGGGCGGCCGGGTAGCCGGGTGGCCGGCCCGGCTGCCGGCCAGGCGGCCCCGCTATGAGCCGCGCAACCTGGAGTTCGCCGACGGCCTGGGCTGGTGGGAGCTGGACGGCAGCTTCCTGCGCGGCGGCGAATCCCGGCCGCCGGACTACTCGGCCACCGCCGAAGGCGGGTCCGCGATCCTGTCGGCGGCAGCCGAACGGCCGGCCGGATCGGCGGCCCTGATGCAGACCATCTTCGCCGACGACTACCGCGGCGCCACCGTCATGTTCCGCGGCGAGATCGGCACCGAGCGGCTCACCTACGAGGCGGGGCTCCGGGTGGAAGTGCTGCGGGAACGCCGGACCGTTCGGGATGATCATGGCATGGCTGTCTCAGGCGGCAGTGACTGGACCGCCTATGAGGTCACGGCGATGGTGCCCGAGGACGCGGACCTCATCCGGTTCGGCGTCACCCTGGCCGGGCCAGGCCAGGTCGCCCTCCGGCACGCCGAGCTGGCCCGCCGCGCCTGACCGTCATGGAGATCTCCGACGGCGACCTGGTCCGGCTGGCCCGCGACGGCGACCCGGTGGCGTCCCGGCTGCTCGTGGAGCGGCACCAGCCGATGGCCCGGGCCAGGGCGGCCGGGCTGTGCCGCAATCCCAGCGACGTGGATGACGTCGTGCAGGAGTCGTTCCTGCAGGCGTTCATCGCACTGGACCGGCTGCGCGACCCCGACCGGTTCGCCGGCTGGCTGGGCGGCATCGTGCTGAACGTGTGCCGCGGCCTGCAGCGCCGGGCCCCGGTGACGCTGCTGGCCGACTGGCCGGAACCGGTGCACCCGGCCGCCGCGGAGGGCCTGCCCTCGGCCGAGGACCTCGATCGCGCCGCCGCGCTGCGTGCGGCGGTCGCGGACCTGCCCGCGGGGCAGCGGCGCGCGGTCGTGCTGCACTACTACGCCGACCTGCCGCCCGGCCAGATCGCCGAGTCGGCGGGCGCCGCCCGGGTCAGCCTGCACAAGGCCCGCCTCCGGCTGCGCGGCTACATCACCGAGCACCGTCCCGATCTCGTTCCCTCCGGGAGGACGCACATGACCACCGTCCGCATCGCGCGCGCCGAGGACCTCATCCCGCCCGGCCAGCCGCTGCCCATCCGGGCCTTCACCCACGTCATCGTGCTGGCCGACGACGCGGGCGGGCGGGAGCTGCCGGTCTGGCTGCCCGGATTCGACGGTCACCGGATCGTCTCGCTGCTTGATCACCCGGCCGGGTCGGCCGCCCAGGCCGAGGCCGCCGCGGCCAGGAACGCGGACGAACTGGCCGGCCCGCTGCTGCGGGCGGCCGGCGCCAGCGTGACCGGGGTCGACCTCGACGAGCTGGGCCCGGACGTGACCGCGGCCCGGATCGCCGTGGCCGCTCCCACCGGGACGCGGCATCTCACGGCGCGGCTGGCTGATGGCCTGGCCATCGCGATCGCCACCGGCGCGCCGCTCCGGGTGGCCGGCCCGGTCCTGGACCGGCTGGCCGCAGCGGCCCAGGCCGGCCCGGTGCTGGCCCCAGCCGCAGATGCCTTGCGGCAGCACGGCAGGCCCCGTTACGAGCCACGCAACCTGGACTTCGCGGCCGGCCTGGAGGGGTGGCTGTTCGGCGGAAGCTTCGACATGCACGCCAGCGCGGCGCACTGGCAGGACTACTCATGCGTCGCGGAGCACGGAATCGCGGTGGTCGCCTCGGCGGTGCCAGAGCCTGCGGGCTTCGCCCTGCTGCGGCAGGCCATGTTCGGCGATGACTACCGCGGGGCCACGGTCACGTTCCGCGGCGAGTTCCGTAGCACGGACGCGCCGCGACGGGCCGGCCTGTTCCTGCGGATCAACACCGACCCGCGCCGGGACATCAGGGGCCCGCTGACCGAGGCCGCCGCCCTGGCCGACCCGGATAACACCATCGTGACCGTCAGCGCCGGGCGCGACTGGGTCCGGCACGAGGTCACGACGCGGGTTCCCGGCGACTGCGACATCGTGGCGTTCGGCACATTTATGGCGGGTCGCGGGCGGATCGAGCTGCGCCGGGCGGAACTGGTCCGCGTCAGCTGAGCGGCGACGGGTTTTGCGCTAGGGACGCCGGCGGTCGGCGGCGCCGGTCGCGTTGGCGATGATCACCGCGAACGGCGGGATGACCAGCGCGACGACCGAGACGACGACGGCGGCGGTCATCGAGTACCGGTCCAGGACCGCCCAGGAGATGACGAACAGGCCGATGCAGATCGTCATCAGGATCAGGTACAGGCGCCGGTCACGCCGGGACGGGCCCGGCTGACCCTGCTCCGGTCCGCCGTCGGCCATGAGCACCATGCTACGGCGACGGCCATGAGCACCACGCTACGGCGACGGCCACGAGCCAGTGCGGGGTTGACAAGGGCGTGTCAGCTATTTAATGTCTTAGGTGACTAAGACATTGGAGCATAGGCGATGATCAGCTTCCGGGTGGACAGCCGTTCGGTGGTGCCGCCCTACCTGCAGATAGTCCAGCAGGTCAGGCAGGCGCTGCGAATGGGCGTGCTCGACGTCGGTGATCAGCTGCCCACCGTGCGGGAGGTCGTCTCGGCCACGGCGATCAACCCCAACACCGTGCTGAAGGCCTACCGCGACCTGGAGCGCGAAGGCCTGATCGAGGCCCGGGCCGGCCACGGCACGTTCGTGCGCCGCCGCCCGCCCGGGCCGCCGCCGGGAACCCACTCGCGGATGAGCCGCAGCCTGGCCCGGTGGGTGCGCGAAGCCCGCGCCGCCGGGCTCGACGACGAAACAATGGAAGAACTGCTGCGCGTCGTGTTGCGCGCGGCGGACGAAGAGGAGATCGCATGACTGCCGCGATCCGGACCAGCGGGCTGACCAAGCGCTACCGCAAGGTCACCGCGCTGGACAATTGCACGATCACCGTCCCCGAGGGACGGATTTCCGGGCTCATCGGGCCGAACGGCGCGGGCAAGACCACGCTGCTGCGCCTGCTCGCGGGGCTGTCCAGGCCGAGCGCGGGCCAGGCCATCGTGAACGGCGGCACCCCGCGCCAGGATCCGGCCTTCCTGGCCGACGTCGGCTACCTGGGCCAGGAGATCCCGCTGTACCGGCGGCTGTCGGCCGAGGATCATATCCAGGCCGGCGCGCACCTGAACCCGCGCTGGGACAGCGCGCTGGTGCGCGAGCGGCTGACCGGGCTGAAGATTCCCCTGAACCGGGCGGTGGGCAAGCTGTCCGGCGGCCAGCGGGCCCAGGTCGCGCTGGCCCTGGTGCTGGCCAAGCAGCCCCGGCTGCTGCTGCTCGACGAGCCGGTCGCGGCGCTCGATCCGCTGGCGCGAAGGAACTTCCTCGGCGTCCTGGCCGACGCGGTGGCGCTGGGCAGCCTGACCGTGCTGCTGTCCTCGCACCTGATCGCCGACCTGGAACGGGTCTGCGACCACCTGATCATGCTGGCCGCGTCCCGGGTCCAGCTGTGCGGAGACATCGAGGACCTGCTGGAGGAGCACCGGTTGCTGATCGGCCCCGCCAAGGACACCACGGCCATCGAGCGCAGCCAGCGCGTGGTGCAGGTCACCCGGACGCCGCGGCAGACCACGCTGCTGGTCCGGCTCAAGAGTCCGGTGATCGACCCGGCGTTCGAGGTCAGTGAGGTCAGCCTGGAAGAGCTTGCGCTGGCCTACCTGGGCGAGGAAGTCCCCCCGCCCCAGGCCCCCACCCATCATCTGAGCTCTATTGCTCCGGGGGGGACGACCCCCCGTACCCCCCCGAGCCTTCGGCAGTGCATGGAGATGAGCAATGACCTGGTTCGTCTGGCGCCAGCACCGCGTCCAGTACCTCGTCGGCGCCGCGCTGCTGGCCGCGTTCGCCGTCATGATCGTGATCACCGGCGAGCAGGTGTCGCATCAGTTCCATACGGCCCAGGGCTGCGTCCCGGGCCACGGATGCCGGCAGCTCGGCGGGCTGTTCATGGGCAGCAAGGTGGTGGGCCTCCTGGTTATCGCCACGCTGGGCACGCCGCTGCTGGTCGGGCTGTTCTGGGGCGCGCCGCTGGTGGCCGCCGAAGCTGAGGCCGGCACCACCCAGTTCGCCTGGATGCAGAGCGTCACCCGCAAGCGCTGGCTCGCGGTCAAGATCGGCTGGATGCTGCTGGCCGCGGCGATCTGGGGCGGCGTGATCTCGGCCCTGGTGACGTGGTGGGCCAGCCCGACCAACGCCGAGCAGCTCAACCAGTTCGATCCCGGCCGGTTCGACATCATGGGCCTCGTCCCGGTGGGCTACTCGCTGTTCGCGGTGGCGCTCGGCGTCATGGCCGGCGCCCTGCTGCGCCGGACGCTGCCGGCGCTAGCCGTCACGCTGGCCGGGTTCGTCGCGGTGCGCGTGGTGATCACGCTGTGGCTGCGCTCGCACTACATCAGCCCGGTCACCGCGACGTACAACGTGCTCAGCAACTTCACCCCGAATGGCGCCTACTGGCGGCTCTCGTCGGGCGTCATCGGTCCGAACGGACAGCCGGTCGCCCAACCGAACAACACTCCCTATCTCGACGGCGTCCCGCTGACCTACCTCCCTCATTCGTGCGCGGTGATGAACGGCCCCAACGCCCCTAATAACCCCCCGTCGGCCTGCGTGCAGGCGCTGTCGCACTACCGCGCGTACCTGACCTACCAGCCCGCCGGCCGCTTCTGGGCGTTCCAGGGCATTGAGACCGGCATCTTCGTGGTCCTGGCCGCCGCGTTCATCGCGGTCACCGCGGTGACGCTGCTGCGCCGCGACGCCTGAGCTTTTGGAGGCAGAGAAATGACCTGGCTTGTCTGGCGGCAATACCGCCTTCAGTTCGTGCTGAGCGCAGCGCTGCTGGCCGCGTTCGCCGCGCTGATCGTGGTCACCGGGGTACAGGCGGCGGACCAGTGGCACGCGGCGCAGACATGCGTAGCGAGCCACGGCTGCCAGAACCTGTTCCTGGGCAACCACGCGGTGGGTTTCCTGGTCATCTCGACGCTGGGCGCTCCGGTGCTGGTCGGGCTGTTCTGGGGCGCGCCGCTGGTGGCCGCGGAGTCCGAGGCGGGCACCACTCACTTCGCGTGGATGCAGAGCGTCACGCGCACGCACTGGCTCGCGGTCAAGGTCGGCTGGATGCTGCTGGCCGCGGCGATCTGGGGCGGCCTGATCTCGGCCCTGGTGACCTGGTGGTCCGGTCCGGACAACGCGCTGCAGCTCGATGCGTTCAAAATGGGCCGGTTCGACATCATGGGCATCGTCCCGGTGGCCTACTCGCTGTTCGCGCTGGCGCTCGGGATCGCGGCCGGAGCGCTGCTGCGCCGGGTGCTGCCGGCCATGGCCGTCACCCTGGGCGGGTTCATCGTCGTACGCGCCGTGGTCGCGACCTGGCTGCGTCATCACTACCTGAGCCCGGTCACCGCGTATTACAGCGTGACCAGGACCTTCATCCCGCCGGGGTCGTTCTGGACCCTGGCGTCCGGTGTCTTGTTCCCGAACGGCCAGCCGGTCGACCAGGGCACCAGCGCAAACGTGCTCGACGGCGTGCCCGTCACCTACCTCCCGGCGTCGTGTAACCAGACGACTCGGGGGGCCTTCAAACCCCCGCCGTCGTGCACGCAGGTGCTGGCCCACTTCCGGGACTACCTGACCTACCAGCCCGCCGATCGCTACTGGACGTTCCAGGGCATCGAGAGCGGCATCTTCGTGGTCCTGGCCGCCGCGCTCATCGCGGTCACCGCGGTGACGCTGCTGCGCCGCGACGCCTAGGACCTGCGGGATCGTTGGCGGCGGCACGCACCACGGCCCGTTCCGCAGAATAAATAAGTTGCCCCGGCCGGGACGGTGCGGCACGGTACAGATGACCTCGGTTCACTAGGGAGCTGACATGCGAGCGGCCTTCATATCCATCGACAAGGGCTTTTTCACCTGTCCGGAGGGTATGAGGCGTGGCTCGCGGAACGCTGAACCTGGGAATCGTGGCGCATGTAGACGCCGGTAAGACCACCCTGACCGAACGGCTGCTGTTCGCGGCCGGGGTCATCGACGAGGTCGGCAGCGTCGATGACGGCACGACCCAGACCGACTCGCTGGCGCTGGAGCGGCAGCGCGGCATCACGATCAAGACCGCGGTCGCGTCGTTCGCGATCGGCGGTGTCACCGTCAACCTGATCGACACGCCCGGCCACCCCGACTTCATCGCCGAGGTGGAACGCGCGCTGAGCGTGCTCGACGGCGCGGTCCTGGTGATCTCGGCCGTGGAAGGCGTGCAGCCGCAGACCCGCATCCTGATGCGGGCACTGCAGCGGCGATGCGTGCCGGCCCTGATGTTCGTCAACAAGATCGACCGGCGCGGCGCGGGCTATGACCGGCTGCTGCGGGATATCTCCCGGCGGCTGAGCCCGGCCGTGGTGGCCATGGGCGCCGCGGATGAGCTCGGTACCTGCGCGGCCGGCTTCACGGCGTGGGACGGGTCGGACGCCGGGTTCACGGCCCGGCTGGCCGAGGTGCTGGCCGACCAGGACGACTCGGTTCTCGCTGCCTACCTGACGGGCGGACCGGGCCTTCCGTACCGTCGGCTGCGCCGCGAGCTCGCGGCGCAGACCAGGCGGGGCCGGGTGTACCCGGTGTTCTTCGGGTCGGCGCTGACCGGGGCGGGCGTGGGCGCGCTGATGAGCGGCGTCGCCGGGCTGCTGCCGACGGCGGGGCGGGACCTCGGCGGCCCGGCCTCGGGGCAGGTGTTCAAGGTCGAGCGCGGCGCGGCGGGCGAGAAGGTCGCCTACGTCCGCATGTTCACCGGGCGGGTGCGGGCCAGGGACAAGGTGCGGTTCGGCGACGGCCGGGAGCGGAAGGTGACCGGGATCAGCGTCTTCGACGGCGGCCCGGACACGCGACGGGACTCGGTCTCGGCGGGCCAGATCGGCAAGCTGTGGGGCCTGGCCGAGATCCGGGTCGGCGACCCGGTCGGCACGTTGCGGCCGGATGCCCGGCGGCACCGGTTCGCCCCGCCGACGCTGGAGACGGTGGTCGTGCCGGGCGATCCGGGCCAGCTCGGCGCGCTGCGCGCCGCGCTGGCCCAGCTGGCCGAGCAGGACCCGCTGATCAACGTCAGGCAGGACGACATCCGCCGGGAGATTTCCGTCTCGCTCTACGGCGAGGTGCAGAAGGAGGTGATCGAGGCCACGCTGGCGTCCGACTTCGGCCTCGACGTCGGCTTCCGCGAGACGACCACGATCTGCATCGAGCGGCTGGCCGGACCGGGTGCCGCGGCCGAGCGGATGCGGGAGGCAGCCAACCCGTTCCTGGCCACGGTCGGGCTGCGGCTGGAGCCAGCCGCGGCCGGCTGGGGGTCGAGTTCAGGATCGAGGCGGAGCCCGGCTCCATGCCGGCCGCGTTCTTCCGGGCCGTCGAGGATACGGCGCGCGAGACACTGCAGCAGGGCCTGCACGGCTGGACGGTGCCCGATTGCCTGGTCACGATGACGCACACCGGTTACCTGGCCAAGCAAAGCGCCGGCCACCAGCGGTTCAACAAGAGCATGTCGAGCACGGGCGAGGACTTCCGCAAGCTGACCCCGCTGGTCGTGGTGGCCGCGCTGCGGCAGGCGGGCACGGTGGTCTGCGAGCCGGTCCACGGTTTCCGGCTGGACGCGCCGGCCGACACGCTGGGTCCGGTGCTGGCCGCGCTGACCCGGCTCCGTGGCGTGCCGCACACGTCCGTGACGCGGGATGACGCGCTCACCATCCGGGGCGAGATCCCGGCGGCCCGGGTGCACGAGCTGCGCGGCGTCCTGCCCGGGCTGACCCGCGGCGAGGGCGTCCTGGAGTGCGCCTTCGACCGCTACGAGCCGGTGGCCGGCCCGGTGCCGGCCCGGCCGCGATGGGACGCCAACCCGCTGGACCGCGAGGAGTACCTGCAGCGGGTGACGCGGCGCGCGAACCTGACCGTGACCGAGCCGCTCACGGGACGGTCACGGGCTGGATGACAACCGGGCCGGGAACGGGGTTGAGCTCGGTGGCCTGCGACACTCCCGCCGGCGTGATGACGTCCATGGCCTTCGGCACGGTCGACGGGTTCACCGTACAGATGGGCGCGTTGTCGCCCGCCGCGCACACCCCGAAGGTGAACGCCCCGGGCGTGGCGGTGAAGGCGCGCGCCTGATCGGAGCTGAACCCGTCCTGGCCGGTCAGTACGACGCTGAAGCCCCAGCCGGAGCCCGGCGTGCCGAACTGCGCCTCGGGCAGGGCGACGGTGATGGTGCGGTCGGACTGGACGGGCAGCACGAACGGAGTGCCCACCGCGGTCCCGCCGGCGTTCACCCACACCGGCGCGGCGAAGCCCTGTACCTCGACCCGCTGGCTCCAGGCCCCGGACGGCGAGATGGTGTAGTTGCGGGAGGCGAAGGCGGCCTGCGTGGAGGTGGCGGTCGCGCCCGGCACGTGCACGTACACGTCGAGGAGTTGGGCCCCGTCGAGCGCCCCGAACGTGGGGACCAGGGTGCGCAGCGTGACTCGCAGGTAGGCGTAGGTGCCGTCAGTCAGCACCTGGTACCGGGTCAGGTCGAACGACCCGGCGACGAAGGAGGAGTCGGTCGGGTACTGGTAGGTGCCGGGCCCGTTATCGTCGCCGGCCGGGTCGGTGACGTCCAGGACGCTGGTCCCGCCTCCCTCGTTGGTCACCGTGACCTGGGCGTACCCGGTGCTGCGGCCGCCTGCCGCGGTGGCCGACACGGTGATCACGTCGCTGCCGAAGCTGACCGGCACCGTGACCGAGTAGGACCCGTCGGCGGCCGCCGTGGTGCTGGTCACCGAGGCCGCCGCCCCGGTGGTGGTGTCGTCGGCCGCCACGGTCACTGACGCGCCGGGCGCGGTGGTGCCGGTCACGGTGGTGGACGAGACGGCCAGGGTGCTGCCGGTGGCAGGCGCGATGATCGTCACCGGCAGCTTGCCGGGCGGGCCGTTCGTCACGTACCGGGCCGTGGTGACGGCCGGCGTGTCCACGTCGCGGCCGGCGCCGAGGGACACGATCAGCCGCAGCTCCTGCGCCTGGGCCCAGCTCAGCGGGGACGCCGACCCGGCGGCCTTACCGTCGGTGAACCCGATCGACGCGGTGGCCGGGTCACTGCCGTAGGGCGAGGCGGCCAGGTCCGGGTCCTCCCAGGCCTGCTCGGGCACCAGCCCCACCCCGGAGGAGAAGTTGATCATGGCCTTGAGCAGGTCCGCCGCGCTGCCGGCCTGGCGCTCGGCCAGGTCGGACTCGGCGCGCTCGCCGGACAGGACCGGCCACAGGTGCCCCGTGCCGGTGTCGGTCGGCGGCCACGGCGCTCCCGGGGTGGTGCAGGACGTCTGGCTCGGCTGATAGCAGTCGCCGTACCCGTCGGCGCTCCCGTCGGCCGCGGAGTTCCCGTAGCGGTAATAGCCGGTGCCGCTCGGGGTGGCGACCGAGATCTGCTTGTCCAGCACGGCCAGGGAGGCCTGGATGTCGGGATCGCTGACGGGCAGCTCGCCCAGGCGGACCAGCTCCTGGAAGCCGCCGTCGATGACGGTGCGCTGGTCCAGGGTGGGTCCGCCGTTGCCGAGGCTGTAGCTGATCACCGCGTTCGGGTCACCGGTCTTGGACAGCCTGATGAAGTAGGCCGGGGCGTCCGGTCCGGTGGTGGTCACCGTCCAGGTCTTGATCATGCGCTGGAAGTCGTCGGCGGTGGCCTGGTACAGCTGCGCCCGGGCGGTGTCGCCGTTCGTTTTGGCGATCACGGCGGCCGCGGTCAGGCCGGCGATCTCGGCGGCGATCGTGGACGGGGAGTAGCCGGTCTGCTCTTCCCAGCGCTCTACCCCGAACGACGGCCCGTTGGCGACCAGGAAGTCCGCGGCCGGGCGGATGTGGTTCTTGTACAGCGACCCATCGCTGCCCAGGCCCGACAGCAGCGCCATCAGGACCGGGTAGGACGCCTCGTCCAGCTGGGTGCCGCCGGTGTCGGGGGCCGCCTGGCCGTTGAGCAGCGAGTTGCGCGGCATCGAGCCATTCGCCAGCTGCTGGCGGTCGAACAGGAACAGCGTCGCCGCCCGGGCGGTGCCGACGTCACCGTCGGCCAGCAGCCCGGTGAACGCCTCGTACAGGTCACGGGCGAACACCTCGCGGTAAGAGCCGAAGTACGAGGGCAACGTGGTGCCGGAGGCGTCGGCGCCGGCCGGCACGGACTGGCCCCACGGGCTGGCCAGGGACGCGACAATCGCGCCCGGGTACGTCTTGTCCTCGCTGGCCTTCAGCACGTTCGCGGACAGGTAGTAATGGTCGCGGACCTGGTCCGCTGAGAGCCCGGTCACGTGCGCAGGCGGCGGTCGCAGGCCGGCGTCGTAGCCGGCCCAGCCGCCTAGGTACTCCAGCGCGACCTGGCCGAACGGGTCGCTCAGCGAGCTGTCGGCGGTAGAGGTCGCCTGGGCCTGGGTCCGGCCGAAGCCGAGGGCCAGGGTCACCTGGTTGCCGCGTCCCAGGGCGACTTCCTCGGTGGCCACGATGTGGCCGTCGGGCGCCGAGCCGTACGGGGTCAGGGTGTGGCTGGCGTCCAGCTGCATAAGGCCGTCGCTGGCCGTGCCCGCATAGCCGACGCTCGCGGCCGGGGACGGCGTGCTCGGCGCTAGGGCCATGTAGGTCGGCACCGCGTAGGTCCGGTTGACGGCGTTGGTGGCGGTGTTGGTGCTGAAGATCACCGGGATTTGCTCGTGCGCGCTGGTGTCGACCACGCCTGAGTTCGCGCCGGCGTTCTGGGTTCCGCCTCCGCCGTTGCCGTTGACGTGGGCGTCCAGCCGTGCGTACAGGTGCAGGCCGGCCAGGTTGGTGCTCGAGCCGGGCACGCTCTCCAGCGTGGTGTGCATGAGCACGGTGTCGCTGGCCGGGTCGGTGATGTAGGTGGTAATCAGGCGGAATCCGTGCTTGGCGTCGGTCGAGGTCACCGTGCAGGCCATGCCCGAGGGGTCGGCTGCCACCGTGTAGGTCATGTCTCGGGTCTGCAGGTCGGTAAACGTGGCACCGTCGGTCACGACGTACTGCAGGGTGCTCACGTTGGTGTTGTCGATGGTGGGCTCGTAGACGTCAGAAAGGACCCCGCCGGCCACGGTGTACCACACCTTGGACCGGGTCCCGGCTGCGGTGCCGGCGCAGTCCTTCCTGGCCAGGTCGAAGTACGACGGGGCGCCTGGGCCGCCGGGCGCCACGCTGGCCTGCGCGGCCCTCGCGGTCCCGGCCTCTGCCGGGGCGGTGACCAGGAGGCCGGCCGCCAGGACGGCCGCGCCTGCCGTCAACGCCGTGAGACGATATCTGCGCGCCACGCCGAGGCCTCCGATCGTTCCCCCCAGCCAGAAGGGACGCGTTGAGCAGACCTGAACCGCCGTCGGCGGTCTGTGGGGGTCACGCCTCACGCGCCACGAGCATGGCCAAGCCTGCCGCTAGGGCCTCGGGTGTGTCAATGAGTTGAAACGGGTTAGTCGGCGGGGAAATGTGCGTGATTTCCAGCCTCGGGCGCGTTCCTTCTGGTTCGGGCTTGTGAACATGTCATTCGAGCCGAAAGCACTCCTGGCGCGACCACGTGTCCTCTCGACCGGGCCACTAGTTCAGTAGCCGGTTCCCCGCGCGTGCTGCGCCTGGTCCGAACCAGCCAAAGAGCCGCTGATTGGACCTGCCGTCTGACTGCGCGGGCGCCTAGACTCAGCGGCTATGCCACGCCAGTTCCGTCAGGTCGATGTGTTCACCGACACCCCGTACTTCGGCAACCCGCTCGCGGTCGTGCTGGGAGCCGAGGGCCTGAGTGACGAGCAGATGCGGCAGTTCGCGAACTGGACGAACCTGTCCGAGACGACATTCGTGCTGCCGCCGCGGGCCAGCGGGGCCGACTACCTGGTCCGGATCTTCACGCCGACCAGCGAGCTGCCGTTCGCGGGCCACCCCACCCTGGGTACCTGCCACGCCTGGCTGGAGGCGGTCGGCCGCCCGGCGCGGGCCGGACGGGTGGTGCAGGAATGCGGGGCCGGGCTGGTCACGATCAAGCAGACCGAGACGGGTCTGGCCTTCGCCGCTCCGCCGCTGCTGCGCGACGGACCGGTCGAGGACGAGGTGGCCGAGCGGGTAGCCCGGGAGCTGAACATCACCCGTGCCGACATGGTCGACATCCAGTGGGCTGACAACGGCCCGGGCTGGGTCGCCGTCCTGCTGGACAGCGCCGAGGCGGTGCTCGCGATCAAGCCCGGAACGGTGTCCATGGACATCGGCGTGGCCGGGCTCTATGCGCCCGGGTCACCGGAGGCACTGGAGGTCCGGGCCTTCAGCGGTCAGGTCAGCACGGTCGAGGACCCGGTCACGGGCAGCCTGAACGCCTCAGTGGCCCAGTGGCTGCTGGGTACCGGCCGCCTCCAGGCCCCCTACGTGGCCAGTCAGGGAACGGCCATAGGCCGCCGCGGCCGGGTGCGCATCTCCCAGGACGGGGACGGCCAGGTCTGGGTGGGCGGCAGCGCCGTCACCTGCATCAGCGGCACGGTGGAGATCTAGTACCGGCTCGGCTGCCCCTTACCGCCGCCTGGCTTGCCCTGGAATCCGGGTTTTATTCCGTTGGCCAGCGTCCCCTGGCCTATGTAACATTTTGGTAACGTTCCAGCCGCACTTGTTTAAGCCTGACTTCGGTCCGGTAGTAACCGGTTAACCAGAGTAAGCGGTTGCTCAACGTAAGCGGTTGCTTTGAGGGCCGCCTACCGATGAGAGCCGAGGCCTGGACATGGCTGAGCGGTCGACGATCTACGAGGTCGCGAAGCGCAGTGGCGTGTCGACGGCGACGGTGTTGCGGGTCATGGCGGACACCAGGGGCTTCTCGGCAGCCACTCGCGAGCGAGTCCTGGCGGTGGCGGCCGAACTGGGCTGGATTCCGAGCGGGCCGGCCCGCGGCCTGGCCATGCGGCGGGCCCGGATCGTCGGCCTGCTGTTCCCCGATTTCGGGCAATCCACTGATGCGGGCGAGGAGTCGCCGCTTTACGTGGATCAGGTGATCCGCGGCGCGGAGCGGGCAGCGACCGCCGCCGGCGACGCGGTGCTGATCGCGGCCACCCATTCCGCGTCGGGCCGCGAGCTCGCGTTCTCGGTGGCGGGAAGAACCGACGGCCTGGTGGTGATGGCGCGCAGCCTTTCCGAGGATGACATCGTGGCGCTCGCGCGCGGCCTGCCGATCGTCGTGCTGGCCAATCACTACGCACGTGGCGGACCGGACTTCGTCAGCGTCGACAACCGCGGCGGGTGCCGGGAGCTGACGACACACCTGATCCGCGTCCACGGCCATGCCGACCTGGCGTTCCTGGCAGGCCCGGCCGACTCGCCGGACTCAGCCGAGCGCTTCGCGGGCTTCTGCGAGGCTCTGCGCCAGGCCGACCTTCCCGTTCCCGGCTCACCCGCGGCATCCGGCGAGTTCACCGAGGCCAGCGGAAGCCGCGCCGTCGCGGCACTGCTGGCCGAGGGACACCGGCCGCGGGCGATCGTGTGCGGCAACGACGAGATGGCGCTCGGGGCACTGACCGCGCTTCGGGCTGCTCGGCTGCGCGTCCCGGCAGACGTGGCGGTGACCGGGTTCGACGACATCGTGGTCGCCCGCCACGTACGCCCTGCGCTCACCACCGTCCGCCAGCCGATGCACGAGCTGGGTGAGCAGTCGATCCGGCTGCTCCTGGCCCGCATCGCGGATCGGGCGGCACCGCGGAAGTCGGTGGAACTGCCGACACAGGTCGTGATCCGCCGCAGTTGCGGATGTCGCAACCGGCCCCCGACCAAGGGGCCGGCCCGGGGCACGAACGCCGCCAGCCGCCGCCCGGCGAAGGCCCAGCCGGGGGCGACGAACCCCAGAGCCTACCCACGTCTTCTAGCAACGGCCAATGGAGGCAGGCATGAGCGACCCGCGAACGCGGTCCTGGCCGCCTCCCATTCGGCCTACCCAAGCCGGCTTGACCCGGCTCCGCTTGCCTGCTGGGCGCGGCACCTGGCACAGATGAGGAGAACCACCATGAGACCCCTGTCACACATGAGATCGGCCGCGGTGTTCGCGTGCGCCGCGGCCCTGATGGCCACCGCCGCCGCATGCTCATCCCACTCGGCCGGCACCGGCAGCAGCACCTCGGGCGGCGGCGCCTTGACCATCCAGGGTGACACCGGCAACCCGACGCTGGTGGAGAACTTCAACCCGTTCGACCCCAGCGCAGAACTGCACGGCACCTACCTGATCTACGAGCCGCTGGAGACGGTCAGCTCGGTCGACGGCAGCTACACGCCGTTCCTGGCCACCGGGTACACGTTCACCAACCCGAAGACGCTGGTCTACACGATGCGGCCGGGCGTGAAGTGGAGCGACGGCACCGCCTTCACCGCCCGCGGACGTGGTGTTCACGTTCGACCTGCTGAAGAAGTACCCGGCAGCTGGACACCAACGGCATCTGGTCGCAGATAAGCGGCGTGTCGGCCTCCGGCAACAACGTGACGTTCACCTTCAAGGCGCCTGACGTGCCGTTCGCCGCCACGGTCGCGCAGACCCCGATCGTGCCCGAGCACATCTGGTCCACGGTCCGCCGACCCGGCGAAGTACGCCAACACGAACCCGGTCGGCACCGGGCCGTTCATGCTGGACAAGCTTCGCGCCCACCCAGTACACGCTGAAGAAGAACCCGTCGTACTGGCAGGCGCGACGAAGATCGCGCCGAGCTCAGGTGGTGTTCCCGGCCCAGGCGACCAACCAGAGCCACCAACCAGCTCGACGTCAGCAGCGGCAAGTTCGACTGGTCCTACAACTACCTGCCGGACGTGAAGGCAGACCTTCGTGAACCGCGACCCGGCCACAACACGTACTGGTTCCCGCCGGGCGGCACCATCGGCCTGTTCCTGAACCTGACCAAGGCGCCGTACAGCAACGTCAACTTCCGCCAGGGCATCTCGCTGGCGCTGAACCGCGCCACGATCGCGCAGAAGGCGGTCAACGGCTACATCGGCGCCGGCCAGCCAGTCCGGGCTGATCCTGCCGAACCTGCAGAAGTGGCTCGACCCGAGCCTGCCCAACCAGGGCATGGTGAGCCAGAACATTCCGGCCGCCATGTCCGCGTTCGCCAGGGCCGGTACACCACGAAGGGCGGCAAGCTGGTCGGCCCGAACGGCAAGCAGGCCACGATGACCATCGTGCTGCCGAACAGCTTCACCGACTGGGTCGCCGCGGCGACCGAGATCAGCACCGAGCTCAGGGCGGTCGGGCATCAAGGTCACCCTCGACCAGCCGCAGTACGCGCAGTACGCGCAGGACGATCGCAGGCCGGCACGTTCGACGCGGCGATCGGCGGCTTCGGCGGCACCGGCATCCCGTACACCGACTTCAACAACGGCGCTGAACAGCAGCTTACGCGGCCCCGGTGAACACGCCGACGGCGAACAACTTCGAGCGGTTCAAGAACCCGGCGGTCGACCAGGCGCTGGCGCACGCTGGCCTCGGCCACCGGCCAGCACCGCGCAGCAGCAGGCGACCTACGAGCTCGAGACAGATGATGTACAACAAGGTGCCGATCGTGCTGCTGTACTACGGCGGCAGCTGGGGCCTGTTCTCGACGAAGAACTTCACCGGGTGGCCGTCGGCCAGCGACCCGTACACCCTGCCGACCACCTACAACTACGCGCTGCTGACGGTCGTGACCCACCTGATCAAGGCCTGACACCAGGCAGCGTGAAAGGAGCTCGCGATGAGCTACATCCTGCGCAAGGTGGTCCTGTTCGTCATCACGTTGTGGGCGGCGATCACGCTGAACTTCATCCTGCCGCGGCTGATGCCCGGCTCGCCGGTGGACGCGGCGCTCGGCAAGCTCGCGGCGGCCGGGCAGCCGATCACCAACGCGGAAAAGGCGGCCATCGAGGCCCAACTCGGCGCGCCGCACGGCAGCATGTTCAGCCAGTACGGCGACTACCTCGAGGAACATCGCCACGCTCCGGTTCGGCACGTCGTACTCGTACCCGACCGAGACGGTGGCGCAGACGATCGGCAAGGCACTGCCGTGGACGCTGGTGCTGGTCGGCGTCACGACGGTCTTCGCGTTCGTCATCGGGACCCTGCTCGGCGTCTACGCCGGGTGGCGCCGCGGCCAAGTTCGCCGACACGACGGTGACGATCGGGGCCACGTTCTTCGCGCGCGTTCCCGCCGTTCTGGCTCGGGCTGCTGCTGCTGTACTGTCTGCGCGTTCAAGTTCGACTGGTTCCCGATCAAGGGCGGCTACAACGCCGGCACGACGCCGAACTGGAGCCTGTCGTTCCTCGGCGACGCGCTGCGACGCACAGCGTGCTGCCCGGCGCTGACGCTGGCCATCACCATCGCTGTCCGGCTGGGTGTTCGGCATGCGCAACAACATGATCAACACTCTGGGCGAGGACTACGTGACCTTCGCCGAGGCCAACGGCCTGCGCGGTCGCGGACGGTCGCGCTGCGGTACGCGGCCCGCAACGCGCTGCTGCCCAACGTCACCGCGTTCGGCCTGTCGCTCGGCGCGGTGGTCGGCGGGTCGGTCCTGGTCGAGGGCATCTTCAGCTACCCGGGCATCGGCAACCTGCTCTACAACGCGGTGACGAACCACGACTACCCGCTGATGCAGGCGCTGTTCCTGGTCATCACGCGTGAGCATGCTGGTCGCGATCTTCATCGTCGACCTGCTCTACGTCCGACTCGACCCGCGAGTCCGGAGTGCGACGATGACCATCATCACATCCGTACCGCCGCCGGAAGCACCCGGCGCGGCCGCGCGCGATCACCGATCGGCCACGCGGGCTCGATCCCCGGACCGTTGCGGTTCGTCGGGCGGGCCGCTGCGCACGCTGTGGAGCAACGGCAAGGCGCGGATCGGCCTGGTCATCCTCGGCGTCATCATCCTGCTCGCGTTGTTCGCCCCGCTGCTCGCGCCGCACTCGCCCGACGGCGACCGACGTTCACGCCGTACCAGGGCCCGAACGGGACGAACTGGTTCGGCACGACGGGCAACGGCCAGGACGTGTTCTCGCAGCTGCTCTACGGCGGCACGGGTCTCGCTGCTCGTCGGCCTGTGCGCCGGATTCGCTCGCCACCTTGGTCGCGGTGACCCTCGGCCTGATCTCGGGCTACCGGCCGGGCGCCGGTCGACGAGGTGCTCAGCTTCGTCACCAACCTCGCGCTGGTGATCCCCGGCCTGCCGCTGATGATCATCCTGGCCGCGTACCTGCAGAGCCGCTCGGTCTGGACGATCGTGCTGGTCGTCGCGTTCACCAGCTGGGCGACCGGCGCCCGGGTGATCCGCAGCCAGGTCGGCGACCCTGCGCACCCGCGAGTTCGTCACCTCGGCGGTGTTCTCCGGCGAGCGGCTGTTCCGGGTCGTGTTCCGCGAGATCCTGCCGAACATGACCTCGCTGGTCGCGGCGAGCTTCTTCGCCGCCGCCACCGCCGCGGTGCATGGCCGAGGCGAGCCTGGAGTTCCTCGGCCTGGGCAACCCGGCCACGGTCAGCTGGGGCACCATCCTGTACGCACGCGCAGCAGCAGAACGCGCTGCTCACCGGCCAGTGGGTGATGGTGTTCGCGCCCGGCCTGGCCATCGTCGCTGCTGGCGGTGTCGTTCACGCTGATCAACTTCGGGGTCGACGCGCTGTCCAACCCGCGGCTGCGGGAGAAGTGATGGCCGCTACTCGAAGCACGCGGCGTCAACGTCGTGTACGAACCGAACCGCGGCACCCGGATCTGGTCGGTGCGCGACGTCGACCTCGACCCTGGCAGCAGGGCGAGTTCGTCGGGCTGGTCGGCGAGTCCGGCTGCGGCAAGTCGACGCTCGGCTACGCGCTGACCCGGATGCTGCGCCCGCCGGCCCGCCTGTCGAGCGGTACGATCATCTTCGACGGCGCCGACATCGCCGCCCTGGACGGCGAGCAGCTGCGCCGGGCAGCGGCGCAACGGCTTCGCGCTGGTGCTGCAGAGCGGCATGAACGCGCTCAACCCGGTGCGCACCATCGAGCACCACTTCGGCGACATCCTGAGGGCGCACGCCCGACCGGGCGACGACCTGTCGGCCGAGCGGCATCCGGCGCCGGGGCGCGGAACTGCTCGAGGCAAGGTGCAGCCTGGATCGCCGACGGTGCTGCGACCGGTTCCCGCACGAGCTGTCCGGCGGCATGCGGCAGCGGGTCGCGATCGCGCTGGCGCTGGCGCTGCGAGCCGCGGCTGATCGTGTTCGACGAGCCGACGACCGCGCTGGACGTGATCGTGCAGCAGCGCGGTGATGCAGACGATCAAGGACCTGCAGCGCGAGCAGCGGCTTCACCGCGCTGCTGATCAGCCACGACCTCGGCGTGGTGCTCGAGGCCACCGACCGGGTGCATGGTCATGTACGCGGGCCGAGATCGTCGAGGACCAGCCGTCGGCGGGTACTGGCTGCACGGGCTGCACCACCCGTACACCGAGGCGCTGCTGGGCTGCTACGCCGACCCGCGCGCCGAGGAGGTCGAGCTCGGCGGCATCCCCGGGATCGCCGCCGGACCTGTCGCTGACCGAACGCCGGCTGCCCGTTCACGCCCCGCTGCCCGCTGGTCGAGGACATCTGCCGCCAGCAAGATCCGCCGCTGTACCCGCTCGGCCAGGGCCGGGCGGCGTGCCACGTCCGGGCCCGCGCCGCGCGCGTCGACGAGGAGGTCGGCAGTGTCCGATAACGATGTCTCCGCGACCGACGGCTCCGTGACCAACGGCGGGACCGCATCCCAGGCCCGGTGACCGACGGCTCCATGCCAACGGCGGGCCAGCCGTCACGCGTCCGCCGCTGACCGTCAGCGACGTGACGAAGGTCTACCGCGTCCGCGGGCGGAACCGCAGCACGGTCACCGCGGTCGACGACGTGTCGTTCACGATCGCGCCGGGCGCGGCCGTCGGCCTGGTCGGCGCGAGCGGCAGCGGCAAGAGCACGCTGGCCAAGATGATCACCGGCTCGGAGCGGCCGACGTCCGGCGACGATCATGTTCGGCGACGTGGCGGTCGGGCGGCTGCGGTCGGGCGGCCTGCGCGACCTACCACCGCCAGGTGCAGATGGTGTTCCAGGATCCCTACGGCGCGCTCAACCCGCTGCACACGGTCGGAGTACACGGTGATGCGGCCGTGCCAGAACTTCCTCGGCATGTCCGCACGAGCAGGCCCGGGAGCGGGTCGCCGAACTGCTCGAGACGGTCGGGCCTGACCCCGGCCGAGCCAGTTCGCGGCGAAGCTGCCGCACCAGCTGTCCGGCGGCCAGCGGCAGCGCGTGCGTGATCGCCCGCGCGCTCGGCCTGCGAGCCGGAGCTGATCGTGGCCGACGAGCCCGTCTCGATGCTCGACGTGTCGCTGCGGGCCGGCGTGCTCGAGCTGCTGGCCGAGCTGCGCCGGACGCGCGGCCTGAGCCTGCTCTACATCACCCACGACCTGCTGTCAGCGCGCGGGTCGTCACCGACGAGATCCTCGTGCTGAACAAGGGCAGGGTCGTCGAGCGCGGCGCGACCAAGCAGGTGCTGCAGCACCCGCAGGACGACTACACCGATCCAGCTGCTCGACGCGGTGGCCGAACCCGTTCGCGGCCGACGCGCGGCCGCACAGCAGACGGGAGCACGGCAACAGCTGCACGCAACAGGCAGCACGGCATCATGCGCACGGCAACAGGCGGGCGATCATGCCTCCTCTGCGGCTCGCGAGCCGGGTACTGGTTGATCATGCGGCGGTCGGCATCGCCGCGTGCTCATCGCGATGCTGGCTCAGGTCGCAGCCGACGGCGGCAGCGCAGCCGGCACGGGCAGCTCCGGTGGCCGCCTACGACGGTCTGAGCCAGCGCAGCGGGCCGACCTGATGTCCATCGCCCGCGACACCTGGAAGTTCTACGGCGCGGACGTCGACCCGAAGACGCATCTGCCGCTGGACAACCTCGGCTTCGCCGGCGGCTCGACCACGCCCACCGCGTACGGCAGCTACACCTCGGCCGCCAACATCGGGGTGTACCTGTGGGCGGTGGTCGTCGGCCAAGGACCTGCGGCCTGATCAGCACGCCGCAGGCCGACGGCCCTGCTCCGGGCCACGCTGCAGCGAGGTGTCAGCACCTGCAAGCGCTACGACGGCTTCCTGTACCAGTGGTACGACACCGACCAACGGCGACGTGCTCGCTCAACCCCGGCCAGGGCGACTGTCGCACCGAGACGACGCCGACGCAGCGACAACTGCTACTTCCTGTCCGACGTCGACAACGGCTGGTACGCCTCCGGCCTGATCGTGGTCCGGCAGGCGCATGCCCGAGCTGCGGGCACTGGCGGACAGGCTGCTCGCGCCGATGAACTTCGCGATCTTCTACGACAACCGGGCCGCAGACGCACTGCAACACCAACCCGGCCATCGCCGGGCAACCAGCCGACCGGCCAGATGTACGGCGGCTACTACGTCGGACTGCCGCCGACAGGGCACAACGGCACGGTACTACTACCACAACGGCGCGCTCTACAGCGACCCGCGGATCTCCGCCGTACATCGGCATGGGCCTGCACCAGATGCCGGGCGACGTGTGGTGGCGCACCTGGCGCGAGCTGCCGCCGCCGCACCGTTCGCGGACTGCCGAGCACCGACCCGGACTTCTCCTGGCAGGGCCAGTGGCCGATGGCGCGGCTACTGGCAGACCTACACCGACCCGCAGTCCGGCCAGGCAGTTCCGCGTCTGGGAAGGGCCACTACACCTACCCGGGCACGTCACCTGACCTTCATCCCGACCTTCGGCGGCGGCATGTTCGAGGGGCTGATGGCCGAACGAGGTCGTCCCGGAGACCACGCTGGGGCACCGCGCAGCTTCGGCCTGGCCGACGTGCGCACCGCTGCAGGTGCAGATCAAGTACGCCACGGAGCAGCTGGGCTACCCGGTCTGGGGCATGTCGCCGTCGAGCACGGCGGACGACACCGGCGGCTACGGCGGCTTCGGCGTCGAGGGGCTGGCGTTCCCGTACCACGGGGCGGGCGCGACCGCGAGCAACCCGAACTTGGGCTCTCCCAGTGCCACGGCTGCGCCACCGAGAACGCCGTCACCCCGCACGCGTCGTTCCTCGCGCTGGACGTCGCGCCGCAGCAGGCCTACGCCAACATCCAGGCGCTGCGCACCGCTGTACCCGGACATGTACGCGCGCACGGCGGCTTCTACGACGCGGTGAACCCGATCACCGGCGCGGTCGGCCACCGGCGACCTGGTGCTCGACCAGTCGATGATCATGGCGGCGCTGGACAACGCGCTGAACAACCGCGCCATGCAGCGCGACTTCGCCAACGACCCGGTCTCCTGGGCGGCGCGCACGTACCTGTCGATCGAGACGATGTCGATTGCGGGGTGACCGTAGGCTTGACACAAGCACCACGGCCCGTTCGGGATAAAGGGGTTTAAAGATTCGGAGGGATCACATGAGGGCCCCCGACCGGCCCGCGGCGCGGGCCGACTGGGAAAAGCGCATCGGCCGGCGGGGCGTGCCCGGCCAGGACGGCCACGCGGGTGCGTGGGGCAGCCTGCCGCCGCCGTCCGCAGTGCGCGCGGTGCCGGGCCGGGGGCACGTCATGCTCGACTGGGTTCTGGTCCCGGGGCGGCCGGCTACCTGGTCTACCGGGCGGCCGGCCGAGCCTTATGAGGTGCTGGACCACGGCGGCGGGGACGTCTCGCGGTCCCGGCCGCGCCCTACGCCGAAGGTCGGGCGAGCCGGGCCGGGTCAGGTACTACGCGGTGGCGGCGGTCGCCGACGCAGAGTCCGCCGGACCGCTGTCTGACCCGGTCGCGGCCGCGCCAGAGTCCGCACCGGCCGCGGCGCTTACGATCGACGTCACTGACGCGGTCACCGGCGATCTGACCCGGCCATGGGAACCCATAATCGGCTCGGAACACCTGAGCTACATGCTGCGCCGCGACCGTACCGGAGGCCGGGTGATCAGCGCGGAACTGCGCGAGGCGCTGCGGGTGGCGCATGACGAGCTCGGCGTGCGGGCCGTCCGCGCGCACGGCATCCTGAACGACGACCTCGGGGTGTACACCGAATCGGGCGGTCGCCCGATGTACGACTTTAGCGGGGTCGACCGGGTGTATGACGAGCTGATGGAGATTGGCTTGCGGCCGGTGGTCGAGCTATCCTTCATGCCCCGTGACCTGGCCCGCGACCCGGGAAAGACCGTCTTCACGTACGAGGCGATCATCTCCCCGCCCAGGGACTGGGACCGCTGGGCGACCTCGTCCGCAGTCTCGCCGCCCACCTGGTCCAGCGGTACGGCCTGGACGAAGTGGTTTCGCAGTGGGCATTCGAAGTGTGGAATGAGCCCAACCTCGACGTGTTCTGGTCCGGCACGCCGGAGGAGTACTTCCGGCTCTACGACCTGTCGGCGCGCGCGATCAAGTCGGTGCATCCCGGTCTGCGCGTCGGCGGCCCGTCTTCGGCCGCGGCCGGCTGCATCCGGGAGCTGCTCGCTCACCTGCGTACCTCGGGCGCGCCGCTCGATTTCCTTTCCACCCACGTCTACGGCAACGTGCCGCTGGACCTGCGGCCGCTGCTCACGTCATTCGGCCGGGAGAGCACGCCCATCTGGTGGACCGAGTGGGGGGCGACCCCGAACCACTTCGAGCACGTGGGCGATACCGTCTTCGCCGCGGCGTTCCTGCTCCGCGGTATGGCGTCCGCGCTCGGCCGGGTCGGTGCCCTGTCGCACTGGGTCGCCTCGGACCACTTCGAGGAGATCGGCGCGCCGCCGGAGCTGTTCCACGGCGGGTTCGGGCTGCTGTCGGTGGGGAACCTGCGCAAGCCCAGGTACTGGGCCATGGCCCTGCTGGCCCGCCTGGGCCGGTCCCGGCTGGCCGCCGACGTGCGCGGCGACGGGGCTGGCGGGCTGGTCGAGGCGCTGGCCGCGCGGCAGACGCCGGGCGGACCGGCATCGCGGTGTGGAACGTCACGCTGGACCAGAGCAAGATCGCCGGGGACCCGCTGCTCGACCGGGTGGTCCGGGTGCGTTTGCCGGCCCCGCCGGGGGCGCCGTTCCAGGTGCGGCACTACCGGATCGACGAGGGGCACTCCAACATCGTCCCGGCCTGGGAGCGGATGCGGGCTGGCGCGCCGTGGCCCGACGACGGCCAGTGGGAGGTGCTGCGAGCGCACAACACGCTGGACGAACTCGGGCCGCCTGCTTCGGCGGTCGCTTCGGCGGATGGGGTGGTGGAGGTGGCCTTCGAGCTGCCCATGCCGGGCGTCTCCTACCTGGAGCTGGTCCCCAGGGCCGGTTAAGCCAGCCTGGGCCCGCCGCGGGCGGCAGCAAGCGTCATGAGACCCGGGTTCCAGCACACCAGGAGATGATGGAACCCGGGTTTCATGACCTCGGGGCCTAGCGGTGCGGTAACACATGAGGTAACGCATGTCGTTCGCAGGTTGCCGGTAGGATTATCGATTATTCCGACGTGAATAGATGAGAAGGGATGGCCTGATGCTGCTGCCCCGGCCTGACCGCGGCGTGGTCGCCGCCGCACCGCCTGGCACCGGACCCGGATACTGGGCCGGCGCGCCGTGCGCGGTGGCGGGTGACGGGGAGATCTTCCTGGCCTACCGGCTGCGGCGGCCCATCGGGCAGGGCCGCGGCTACGCGGTGGCGGTGGCCAGGTCCGCGGACGGGGAACGGTTCGAGACGCTGCTGAGCATCGGCAAGGAGGAGATGGCCACCGAGTCGCTGGAGCGGCCGGCCCTGGTCCGCACGCCGCAGGGGCGCTGGCGGCTCTACCTGAGCTGCGCGACGCCCGGCACCAAGCACTGGCGGGTGGAGATGACCGAGGCCGCGCACCCCGGCGAGTTCGACGTCCGGCGGCGGGAGCTCGTCCTGCCCGGCGACGCCAAGACCGGCGTGAAGGACCCGGTGATCCGGTACCACGACGGCCGGTGGCACCTGTGGGCGTCGTGTCACCCGCTGGCGGATCCGCAGCAGACCGACCAGATGACCACCGAGTACGCGACGAGCCCGGACGGGCTGGCCTGGACCTGGCACGGGACCGCGCTGAGCGGGACATCGGGCCGGTGGGACGCCCGGGGCACGCGGGTCACGTCGGTGGACTTCGGCGGGGGCGTGGTCACGGCCTACTACGACGGGCGCGCCAGCGCGGCGGAGAACTATGAGGAACGGACCGGGGTGGCAGCAGGCGCCGACCCGGCGGCGCTGACCGCGGCGGACGACGGCCCGGCCGCCTCCTCCCCCTACCACGGCGGCGGCCTGCGGTACCTGGACGTGGTGCCGCTGCCGGACGGGCGGCACCGGCTGTACTACGAGATGACCTGCCCGGACGGGTCGCACGCGCTGGTCACCGAGCTGCGCTGACGGCTAGGTGGTCCGGCGTCCCAGACCGGGTTCAGGCCGGTTCAGACCGGGCGGCCGTTCTTGGCCTGGCTCTGGCCGGCTGGCCGGCTGCCGACCATGCCCCCGGACCGCTCCCGCGGCTGCCGCCAGTCGCTGAAGCTCTCTCCGAGGACGTTCTCGAGCAGGTCGATGTCCGTCTCGAAGCGCGGGATGAGTTCCTGGCGCTGCTCCCAGCTCAGCGGCTGCCGCTCCCGGCTGTGCCGCTGCAGGTAACGCTCCAGCGGGCCGGTGAGGGTGGCCGCGGTCAGGCCGGGGACCCGGGCGCCCGCGGCGCTGCCCGCACGCTGGGCCAGCGACACGGCGCGGTGGGACAGCGTGGGTTCCGGGTGGGAGGTGACGTTCTGCCTGGGGATCTCGGTCAGCAGGCCGGGCGCGACGCCGAGGAACGCGCAGATCTGGTCCATGGTCCCCGCGGGGTCATCGACGAGCCGCCGGTAACGCAGCACGAGGACCTGCTCGCCGGGGAACAGCGAGAACAGGTACTCCAGTTGCTCGCCGTAACGACCCAGCCCGGTGTAGTGCCAGAAGCTGGCCCAGCCGGCGGCGATCCGGCGCTCCTCCTGATCGCAGGCCTGGACGAAATCGCCGACGGGCTCCAGGCCCGCCGACCACAGGTGAGTCCAGTTGGAGTGGGCCCGTTCCACCGGGTCACGCACGATCACGATCAGCTTGGCCTCGGGGATCTCGGCCCGGATCCGCCGCAGGGCGGCGCGGTCGTACAGGTACAGCGGGGTCGATTCACCCGTGAGCGTCCCGGGCGGCGCCAGGTCGAACAGGGCCTCGTAGTCCGCGCGGCGCCACACGTGCTCCCGGTAGGTCAGCGCGTCCCCCGGGCCGCCCTTGGCCGGCGGCGGACCGTCGGTGAGGAAGAACTTCGGCTCCTTGATGGCCGACATGTACAGCCCCGGGTGACCTGACAGCGCGACGTGCAGCGCCGTGGTGCCCGCCTTCGGGGCCCCGATCACCAGGAAGTCGGGCATGGTCACAGGGCCTCCAGGATCCTTGAACCCACATTATCCACTAGAATAGTCGGATATTAACCAGCAAGGCTAGCTGCTACCCGGGCAGGCAGTTTTCATCCCGCCGGACTCGTTTCGTTTTCAGGTCCCCGTTCTTCGCCATCCAGCGGAAAGCGGCGACGCCACGGGCGGCTGATCAGCCAGTCCCGGGCTGGCGCCCGTCCGCCACGGGCTCGTCTGCGGCGCGGACGGCGGCCAGCAGGAGCGGGAGGGCGGCGAGCACGGACAGCAGGCACAGCAGGCCGGCCACCACGTAAGGGGCGCGCAAGCCCGCGGCGTGGGCCACGAAGCCGCCGGCCAGGGCGCCGAGCGGCATGAGACCCCAGCCCAGCATGCGGTAGACGCTGTTGACCCGGCCGAGCAGGTGGCCGGGGACGGTCTGCTGGCGCAGGCTGATCGTCACGACGTTCCACATGGTGACCGAGAACCCCTGAACGGCCAGCAGGGCCGCCACGACCAGCGGGCCCGGCGCGAGCCCGATGCCGACGAACGCGGCGGCGTCGACCACCGCCGGAAGGACCAGCGACGGCAGCAGGCCGAGCCGGCGGGTCAGGACGGGGTTGACTAGCCCGCCGACCACGCTGCCCACGGCCGACGCGGCCAGCAGCAGCCCGTAGCCGCGGGCGCTGACGTGCAGGGTCTGGGTGGCCAGCAGGACCAGGATGGCCTGGCCCATCTGGTTGGCGAAGTTGTAGATGCCGAGCAGTACGGCGACCACGCGGAGCAGCCGGTGCCGCGCCAGCCAGCGCAGCCCTTCGGCGATCTGGGCGCGGATCTTGGCGGGTTTCGTGTCCCCGGGCACCGGGCCGGTCCTGGGCAGCCTGGCCAGCAGCGCGGCCGAGCCGGCGAACGAGCCGGCGTCCAGGCCGAACGGCAGCGACGCGGCCGCGGCGAACAGCAGGCTGCCGACCGGCGGCCCGAGGAACGACTCCCCCACGGTCAGGCTGACCTGCTGGCTTCCGTTGGCTTTGGGCAGCAGTTCGGGCGGTACCAGTGCGGGCAGGACCGACTGCGCCGCGTTGCTGAAGATGACCTCGGCGCTGCCGAGCAGCAGCCCGGCCACGCCCAGCACGGCGATGTCCGCCCGCCGGAGCAGCACGGCGATCGTGACCGCCACCACCACGAGGGCCTGAACCGCCTGGGCCCACCACATGAGCGTGACCCGGTCGCAGCGATCGACCACGGCGCCGGCCGGCAGCGAGAGCAGCATCCAGGGCAGGAAGATGGCGGCGGTCACCACCGAGACCAGTCGCGGGTCCCGGGTAATGGTGACGGCCAGCAGCGGCAGCGCGGCGTTGAAGGCGCCGTCGCCGGTGCTGCTGACCGTGTTGGCCCACCACAGCCGCCAGTAGTCCGGACCCAGGCGGGCTGGCGCCGCGGTCGCTGTCTGCGTCATGCCGCCAGCGTGGCGGCGGTCCTCCCGCGCGTTCTACTGTTAAGCAGGTTGCTAAATCGTGGCCCGGACCGGCGGCGGCGCGGCAGTGTTGGCCCCGGGAGGGTCGGGCCTCGGGAGGGCACATGCTGCTGGTACTGGAACTCGATGTGGCGGACCTCGCGGCGACCAGGTTCGCGATCTCGCCGCTGCACGAGACGCTCAGGGCGCTGCCGCTGCTGGCCGACCCGGGCCATTCCGCGGTGAACCGGCCCTGGGTGCGCTGGGCGCTGACCGAACTGGAGCAGGGACCGCTGCGGCTGCCCCGCGTGTGGCCGCTGATCGTGACCGACCTGCCCTACATGCCGGAGTTCCTGTTCCCGGCGCCGGCGGGCAAGGCCCCCGGATTCGACGAGGAGCTCGCCGCGGTCTGCGCGGCCCCCGCCGAGGCGGTCCTGGCGAGCCTGCACCGCGTGTTCGGCGACGGCCGGTGGCCGGACAGCGCGATCGAGCTGGCCGAGCGGCCCAGCGCAACCCTGGCGGCGATAGCGGCCGAAGTGGCCGACTACCACGACCGGCTGATCGCCCCGCACTGGGAGCGGATGAGGGCAGTGCTCGAGGCCGACGTCAGCTATCACGCCGGACTGCTGGCGGGCGGCGGGGCGCGGTCGTTGTTCAGCGACCTGCATCCCGGCCTGCGCTGGTCGGGAGGCCAGCTCGTCATGACGGACGCGGAAGCCGAGCAGGACCCGCACGTCGAGCTCGGGCCGGACGGCCTGGTGCTGGTGCCCAGTGTGTTCACCTGGCCGGACTGGTCGGTCAAGAAGGCGACAAGTACCCAGACCACGCTGCTGTACCCGGCGCGGGGCGCCGGCACGGTATGGGAATCGCTGACGGCGGTCCCGGCTGACGCGGCGGCGGTCGAGCTACTGCTCGGCGCGCCGCGGGCCCGGCTGCTCGGCGCGCTGCGCTCGCCCGCCACGACCAGTGCGCTGGCCCGCCGTTTCGGCGTCACGCCCAGCGCCGTCTCCCAGCACCTGGCCGTGCTGTACCGGGGCGGGCTCCTCGACCGGGAGCGCAACGGCCGCCGGGTGCTGTACCACGCCTCTGAGCTGGGGCTGGCCCTGCTCGACCAGGCCGTGGCGAGGTCAGGCTCGTGAGGGCGGCCGTCTACTGCGGTTACGGGATCAGGCCGGAGGTGACGCAGGTGGCGGACCCGGCCTGCCCCGCGGACCTGGTCGGCCGGGTGATCGGGCTGGAGGCCGCCGGCCGGGCGCTGGCCGCCATGGACGGGCCTCTCTGGAAGCCGGGATGACGGTGATCCGGTTGTCCTTACAGACGGGCCGCGAGCCAGTCGGCCATCTTCGACCGGGACTCGAAGGCGTGGTTGGTCAGGCCGTGGCTGCCGTCGGGGTCCAGCGTGAGCTCGGCGCCCGGTGCCTCCCGGGCCAGGCGCTCGGCGTGGTAGACCGGGACCAGGCGGTCCTGGCCGCCTGCCGCCACCAGCAGCGGGATGGTGATCCGGGCGGCAGCGCCCTCCAGGGTCAGCGCGGCCAGCTTCTGGCGGGCCTGCTCGGGGGTGGCCGCGCCCGAGCGGCGCTGGAACGTGGCGCGGCTCTGCGGCGGCAGGATGTCCCAGTCCAGCGACCACTGGTACGGCCCGGCCAGCGAGACCGCGGCCTTGATTCTCGGCTCGTAGGCGGCCGCGCGGGCCGCGTAGTAACCGCCCAGGCTCACTCCGAACCCGCCGATCCGGCCCGGGTCGATATCGTCGCGTCCCTCCAGGTAGTCCGCCACGGCGGTGGCCACCCGCTCGTAGGCGGGCTCGATCGGCAGCTCGTACTCGGCCTCCCCCTGCCCGGGCCCGTCGACGGCGATGATGGCGAGACCGCGGCTGAGCATGTACTCCGCGGTGGCCTGCAGCTCCTCCTTGACCGAGTCCAGCCCGGGCATCATGATCACCACCGGCGGCCTGCCGTGGTTCGCTTCGGGTATCCGCAGGTACGCGGCCAGCGTGGTGCCGCCATAGGGCACCCGCACTAGCTCAGCGGGCGGGCTGAGCGTGGCGGCGCCGCGGCGGAAGCAGGCCACGGTGCGATCGTGAGCCGCGCGCTGCTGGTCCAGGTCATCGACGAAGACGAACTTGCCCCAGTGCCAGCACAGCGCGGCGCGACGCCAGGCCTGCCCGGCGGTGACGGTACGCCCGGCCGCCTCGGCGGCTTCGGCCAGCTGCTCGTAGTGCTGGGCGGTCCGGCCCCATTCGCCGCACCACTGGTCCCAGGTCTGGATGCGGGCCATGGTGGCCTGGAAGTCGCCGTAGCTGGTGCCGTTGGCGATGAAGCGCGCCGCCCAGTGGGCGCTGGCAGCCCGGACCCGCTCGTCGGGGACCCGCCCCGGCGCCGCGTCGTACAGGCCGGGACGGCGGTCACCCAGCAAGTCGTTGTCGCCGGCCAGGCTCTTGTCCCGGGCCCGGGGCAGGTCGCAGGCGGCGGTGAGCACGGCCGGGCGGTCGGCCAGGACGGGGCCGGCCAGCGGATAGCCGTCAGGCCCGGCGATCAGCGAGCCGCTGATCCAGGACACGCCGCGCTCGTCCTGGCAGCGGTCGGCGACCGCGACGAAGATCCCGTTGGTGGCCGCGTCGGCCTGGGCCTTGATCACCTCCGACGGGCGCTCGCCGGCCGGGCGGTCCGCGGCGGGCCAGTTGACCGGGGCGGCGATGAGGTCGGCGCCTTCCAGCGTGGCCAGCCGGACCCATTCGGGGAACTCCAGGTCGTAGCAGACCATCACGCCGACCCGGCCGAAGCCCAGGTCCACCACGGGCGGCGGCGCGTCGCCCGGGGTGAAGACGAGCTTCTCCTGGTCCCACAGGTGCGCCTTGCGGTACACCGCGCGGGTTCCCGCGGCGTCGACCACCGCGGCGCTGTTGTACAGGCGGCCGTCGGCGCCGAGCTCGCAGAAGCCGCCCACGATGGCCAGGCCGTGCTGGGCGGCCAGGTCGCGCCACTGGCGCAGGGTGTCGCTGTCGTCGGCGGGCGACGCCAGGGACCTGGCCTCGGCGAAGGCCTGCTCGGCGTCGGCGCCGAACACGTAGCCGGAGTCGCACAGTTCGGGCAGGACCACCAGCCGGGCGCCCGCGGCGGCGGCTTCGGCCACCGCGGCCGCGGCGGCCTTCCGGTTGGCGTCCGGCTCGCCGATGGCGATGGCCAGCTGGGCCACCGCGATGACGGCCGGGCCCTCGTCCTGGGTTCTGTCCACTGTGCGCTCCGTTGGTCCGGGATGGGAACTATGTATGCACCATCCATGATCCCGTACCGTCGACAGGAGACGGTCGGCGGGAAGGAAGGGCTGGCGATGACGGGACACGCGGATGTCGTGGTGGTCGGCGGCGGGCACAACGGGCTGGTGGCGGCGGCGTACCTGGCCCGCGCCGGGCTGGAGACGGTGGTGTGCGAGCGGCGCGAGGTGCTGGGCGGCGCGGCGGTCAGCGAGCATCCGTTCGGGCCGGACTATACGGTGACGTCGCTGTCCTACGTGGTCTCGCTGCTGCCGCCGGACCTGGTCCGCGACCTGCGGCTCGAGCAGCACGGCTATCACGTGTACCCGCAGGGCCCCTACTTCGCGCCGCGCCGGGACGGGCGGTACCTGCGGCTGCCCGACGACCCGGCGCAGCGGCACGCCGAGATCGCCAGGTTCTCGGCCCGCGACGCCGACGCCTACCCCACGTACAAGGCGCACCTGGACGGCCTGGGGCGGGTGCTCGGGCCGCTGCTGCACCAGATCCCGCCGCGGCTGGGGTCCCGGCGGCCGCCGGACCTGCTGCGGCAGGCCCGGCTGCTGACCCAGCTGCGGGCGGTCGACGAGCGCGGCGCGGTCGACGTGACCCGGCTGCTCACCGGCAGCATCGCCGACCTGCTCGAGTCGTACTTCGAGAGCGACGCGCTGCGGGGCCTGCTGTCGGTGTCCGGGGTGATCGGCACCTGGGCCGGCCCGCGTTCGGCCGGGACCGCGTACGTGATGCTGCATCATCACATCGGCGAGACCGACGGGCAGTCAGGCGCCTGGGGGTTCCCGCGCGGCGGCATGGGAGCGGTGTCAGGGGCGCTGGCGCGGGCGGCCCGGATGTTCGGCGCCCAGCTGCGCACCGGGGCCGAGGTGGCGCGCATCCGGACCCGCGACGGCCGGGTGGCCGGGGTCACCCTGGCAGGGAAGGGGGGAGGGGAGGCGGGTGGGGAGTCGATCGACGCACCGGTAGTCGTGACCACCGCGCACCCGCAGATCTCGTTCTTGCGGCTGCTCGACCCGGCGGAACTGCCCGACGGGTTCGTGGCCGACATCCGCGGCTGGCGCAGCCGCAGCGGCACGGTGAAGATCAACCTGGCGCTGGACCGGCTGCCGGTGTTCTCCGCCTACCCGGAGCCGGACCCGTCGGTCTACGGCGGCACGATCGTGCTGGCCGAATCGCTGGATGACATCGAGAACGCGTTCCAGCAGGCCGTGGCCGGCGGCCTGCCGACCTGCCGTTCGCCGACATCTGCATCCCGAGCGTGTTCGACGACTCGCTGGCCCCGGCCGGGAAGCACATCATGTCGATGTTCACGCAGTGGGTGCCGCACGAGTACGCGGACGCCCCGGACGAGGCCGCGCTGGCCGCCTACGCCGACCGGGTGCTGGCCCGGGTGGAGGCGGTGGCACCCGGGTTCACCGACTCGGTGCTGCACCGGCAGGTGATCGGGCCGCACCAGATGCAGGAGGAGTACGGGCTGGTCGGCGGGAACATCTTCCACGGGGAGCTGTCGCTGGGGCAGATGTTCCACGCCCGGCCCGCGGCCGGCTACTCCGACCTGCGCACCCCGGTCGGGGGCCTGTACCAGGCGGGATCGGCCACGCACGGCGGCGGCGGGGTCACCGGCATCCCGGGCCGCAACGTGGTCCGGCAGGTGCTGGCCGACCGCCGGGCGGAACGCTGGCGCCGGCGGCTGCCGGCCCCGCGCCGGGCGGCCGCCAGCATAGCGAAACAACGGGACGCGGAACCCTAGAGCGCCCAAGGCCAGGCAGCCGCTACCCGTCCGGAGCGGGTCGCCGGTGGCGCGGCGGCGGCGGTTACGACTGGATGCCGAGGTCCTCGGTACGGGGGTTGCGGGCCAGGTCGGCGACCAGCTCGAAGGAGCACAGCCGGTCGGCGGGGTCGAAGACCATGGTGGTGAGCATCAGCTCGTCGGCCGAGGTCGCCGTGAGCAGGTCGGCCAGGCCGCGGCGGACGGTCTCCGGGGCGCCGATGATCTGGGTGGCCTGCCTGTCCTCGACGAACGCGCGCTCGAGCCCGGTGTACGGGTAGGCGGCCGCCTCTTCTGGCGACGGCATCGGACCGGGACGTCCGGACCGCAGCTTGAGGAACGACAGTGCCCCGGAGCCGGCCAGAAAGCGGGCCCGCTCGTCGGTGTCAGCGCAGACCACCGCGGTCGCGACCATGGCGTACGGCTGGTCGAGCACCTCGGACGGGCGGAAGTGCGCGCGGTACAGGGACAGCGCGGGCAGCGTGTTGGCCGGGCTGAAGTGGTGCGCGAACGCGAACGGCAGGCCGAGCAGCCCGGCCACCTGCGCGCTGTAGCCGCTGGAGCCGAGCAGCCACATGGCCGGCTGGTTACCCCGGCCGGGCACGGCGGTGATCTGCGCGAACGGGTGGCCCTCCGGCCAGCGGCCGGTGAAGTACCCCAGCAGGTCCATGAGCTGATCGGGGAAATCGTCCTCCGACAGCCCTTCCGGCGAACGGCGCAGCGCCGCCGCGGTGACCTGGTCGGTGCCCGGGGCCCGGCCGATGCCCAGGTCGATGCGGCCCGGATGCAGCGCCTCGAGCATGCCGAACTGCTCGGCGACCACCAGCGAGACATGGTTCGGCAGCATCACGCCGCCGGAGCCCACCCGGATGGAACTGGTCGCGTCGGCGAGATGGCCGATCAGCACGGCGGGCGCCGAGCTGGCGATGCCGGGCATGTTGTGATGCTCGGCGACCCAGAACCGCCGGTAGCCCAGCCGTTCGGCGTGCCGGGCCAGGTCGATGGTGGCCCGCAGCGCGTCGCCGGCGGTCCCGCCGTCGGGCACGGGCGCCAGGTCGAGGACCGAGAGCGGCACCGCCCCCGGGTCCAGCCTCAGTCCCTGGTGATCTTGGCTTACGTTGTCCACGACTTGTCCGAACATCGCCCGGTCCGGCGTTCTTCCGGTCTAGCCGCCCGCCTCTTGCAAAGGTAGCTTTGCAAAGATATCTTTGCATTATGGCGAATGAGAACAGGGCGGACGAAAGCGTCGCTGAGGCCGGCCGGGCTGAAGGTGCGGCAGGCCGGGCTGGAGGCGCGGCCGGCCAGGCTGGAGGCGCGGCCGGCCAGGCTGAAGGCGCGGCAGGCCAGGCTGAAGGCGCGGCTGGCGGCGCCGGGGCGGGGCGGTCCGTCACCCGGCTGACGGATCCGCGGGCGCTGCGGGCCTACGCGCATCCGGTCCGGATGAAGCTGGTCGGGCTGCTGCGCACCGAGGGGCCGCTGACCGCGACCCGGGCTGCCGAGCTGCTCGGCGAGTCCTCCGGGACCTGCTCGTTCCACCTGCGCCAGCTGGCCAAGTACGGGCTGGTCGAGGAGGCGGGCGGCGGCACCGGCCGGGAGAAGCCGTGGCGGGCGACCACGACCACCACGTCCTGGGACGCGATCGGGGACACACCCGAGGTGGCCGCGGCGGCCAGCATGCTGAACACCGCCATGGCCGAGGAGTACTTCGAGCAGGTGATGCGGTGGCTGGAGGCCAGGCCGGGTGAGCCGGCCGAGTGGCAGGAGTCGTTCCTGTTCGGCGACCAGCTCCTCTACGTCACCGCCGAGGAGCTGGCCGAGCTGGGCCGGCAGGTGCGCGAGCTGGTCGGGGCGTACTTCGAGCGCCAGGTCAAGCCGGAGCTGCGGCCGCCGGGATCGCGTCAGGTCAGCTACCTGCACCTGGCCTTCCCCAACGACTTCCGGGGCAGGAGGCGCTGACATGAAGTCCCGGCTGGTGCCCGCGCTGCTGCGTGACCGGGTATTCCGGCGGTACTGGGGGGCGTCGACGATCTCGATGCTCGGCGACCAGATCTCGAACATCGCGCTGCCGCTGGCCGCGGTGATCGCGCTGCACGTGGGGGCCGCGCAGATGGGCTACCTGACCGCGCTGGAGTGGCTGCCCAGCCTGCTGCTCGGGCTGCCCGCCGGAGCCTGGGTAGACCGGCGGGGACGGCGCCGCGCGACGATGATCGGCGCGGACCTGGGCCGGGCGGCGCTGTTCGCCAGCATCCCGGTCTGCTACGCGCTGCACGTGCTGGCGCTGCCGCAGCTGTACCTGGTCGCGTTCGCGGCCGGCACGCTGAGCATCGGCTTCAACGTGTCGGACGGGACCCTGTTCGTGTCGATCGT
Organism: uncultured Actinomycetes bacterium; assembly: GCA_963767565.1. Taxonomy (GTDB): domain Bacteria; phylum Actinomycetota; class Actinomycetes; order Streptosporangiales; family Streptosporangiaceae; genus Palsa-504. The sequence continues at coordinate 1,846,963 of CAVYEG010000006.1, forward strand.
CGCGCCGGAGGCGTACGTCGACGGGCAGTCGCTGATCTACGGCAGCCGGGCGCTGTCGTTCGTGGGCGGGCCGAGCATCGGCGGTGTCCTGGTGCAGCTGCTGTCCGCCCCGTTCGCGGTGGCCGCGGACGCGCTGTCGTTCCTCGGCTCGGCGTTCTTCCTGAGCCGGATCCGGCCCGCCGAACCACCCGCCGACGATGCTCCCGGGTCACTCAAGGTCGGCGCCCGGTTCATCGCCCGTTCGGGCATCGTGCGCGCGTCGCTGATCGGGGTGGCGGTAATCAACTTCTTCAATCTCATGTTCGGCGCGCTGTACCTGCTGTACGCGGTGCGCGTGCTGCACGTCCGGCCCGGCGTGCTCGGCCTGCTGCTGGGCGCGGCCGCGGGCGGCGGGCTGCTCGGCGCCCTGGCGACCAAGCGGATCGCGGCCAAGGTCGGGGTGGGCTGGGCCTACGTGGCCGGCTGCCTGCTATTCACCGCGCCGCTGGTGGGCTGGCCGCTGGCCCGGGGCAGCCTGGCCGTGGTCCTGTCGGTCCTGTTCGCCTCGGAATTCCTGGCCGGCTTCGGGCTGATGCTGCTCGACATCAGCATCGGCGCGATCTTCGCCGCGGTCATCCCGGACACGCTGCGGTCCCGGGTGACCGGCGCCTTCCAGGCGGTCAACTACGGCACCCGCCCGGCCGGGGCGCTGCTAGGCGGGCTGCTGGGCGGCGCCATCGGCCTGCGTTCGGCACTGCTGGTAGCGGCCCTGGGCGGCGTCGCCGCGTGCTTCCTGGTACTGCCCTCGCCGCTGCCGGGCTACCGGCTGCCCGCCGGGATCCCCGCGGACCCGAGCGGAGATCCGGCCCGGGCCCCGGAGCGGGCGCGGTCCTAGCCGGGGCATGTCCGAGCTGGCCGGCCTGCTGGGCGTGGAGAAGGCCGCGCTCACCGACCGGGCCGAGCGCCGCGGCCTGATCCAGCGGGCCGCCGTGCCCGGGGACCGGCGGGCGCTGTCCGTCGCGCTCACGCCGGACGGGGCCAGCGCGGCGGCCGCCTTTCACCAGGACCTGTCGGCCGAACTGGCCCGCCTCACCCGACGTGCTCCCGCCGGGCGAGCGCGCGCGGTTCTGCCGCAGCCTGGCGCGCATCACCGCGGACGCGCCCTGGCCGGGCGGCGGCTGAGCCCGGTCAGTGCTAGTCCGGTCTGGGCTTGCGGCCGATGGCGCCCCACATCTGGGCCCGGACGGCGGCGTCGCTCGCCGAGGCGGGGCGCCATTCCGGCACCCGGACCAGGCCCGGCTCGAGCAGGTCAAGCCCGTCGAAGAAATCAGCGATCTCCCGGTGGGTCCGGGGAACGGCCTGCTGTTCCATCAGCTCGTTGAGGCGGTTCGTCATGCTGATCATGGCCCCGGTATCGATGTCGCTGGCCACGTGGCTGATCACCACGTAGCTGCCCGGCACGACGGCGTCGGCCAGCTCGCGGTCCAGATCGTAGGGGTCGTCGGCGTCCACGATGAGGTGCAGGATCGCGATCAGCATGATCGCGATCGGGCGGCTGAAGTCCAGCGTCTGCGCGGCCTCGGCCAGGATCTTCTCCGGCTCGCGCAGGTCGGCCTCGATGTAGTCGGTGGCACCCTCCGGGGCACTGGTGAGCAGGGCGCGGGCGTGCGACAGCACGATCGGGTCGTGATCCACGTAAACGATGCGGGCGTCCGGCGCGATGGACTGCGCGACCTCGTGGATGTTGTTGTTGGTCGGCATGCCGGTGCCGACGTCGAGGAACTGGCGGATGCCGGCCTCACGGGTCAGGAAGCTGGTCGCGCGGACCAGGAAGGCGCGGTTGGCCCGCGCGGTGGAGACGATGTCGGGATTGATCCGCATGGCCTGCTCGGCCGCTTCCCGGTCCACGGCGAAGTAGTCCTTGCCGCCCAGAAAGTAGTCGTAGACCCGGGCGACGTGCGCGACGCTGGCGTAGTGCGCGAGGGGCTGCTGCGAGCCCTGCGCGCTACCACCCGACAGCTGCGATGGCATGGACCCTCCCGGGGCTAGCATGCCACGGCTATGTCTCACTTAATTAGAAACGACCGGGCTTACCGCGGTCATCGCCGCCTGCGCCGCTGCCTGATCTTGATGTAGCCGAACAAGGGGTGGCCGGTGACGGTGACCGTGGGGGCGCCCGGGTCCGCGGTTTCCGCGGCCCGGTTGCTGATGTGCCCGGTGTAGGTGCTCAGCGGGCTGACCCGGGCGGCCCAGCCGTCGGGCAGGATCAGCTGGATCCACCCGGTCTTGGTGATGACCTCCACGGTGACCTCGCGGTAGGCGCAGGACGCCGCGGTGAAGTCGATGGTGATCCAGCCGGTGGTCGACTCGGCGGTGATCCGCCGCGGCACCACCCACGGGCCGGCCTGCCTGATGTTGGGGGTCGTGGTGCGCAGGACCAGGGTCTCCGGCTCGGTAACCAGGCCGGGCAGGGACGTGAAGGGCAGCTGCGCGGGCAGGTCCTCGACCAGGGTGGCCAGTTCGCCGTAGGTCTTGGCGCGGTAAGCCTGACCGAGCCGCTCGTCGAGCTCCCAGAGCTCGATCCGGCCCTCGCCCGCGGCGATCCGCAGCCGTTCGGCGATGGCCTCCCGGTCCGCGTCCGCCGCGCGCTGGGCCGCCAGGTCGTTCGGCCGCGCCGCCGGCGAATCCGCATCGGTCATAGGCTGACTGTAGCCAGGCCCCGCGGCGAGCATCCAGGCCGGCGGCCTTACCCGGGCTGCGGTCTGGCGGCACGCTAGTGGTGGACGGCGGCGAGCAGGGCGGCGTAGGAGCGGACCAGCGCGGCGTGCTCCAGCGGGAGCAGCGGGCTGTCCGGCTGACAGCCCGCCCTGATCCACTGGTCGGACAGGTCCATGGCCCGGGCCCGGTGCACCGCGGCCGGCCGGACCTCGGCCTCGGACTCGCCGTAGAGGTAGCAGTACAGCCGGGTTAGCGACTCGACCAGCTCCGCGCCGGGCTCGGCGGATTCCGGCTGCGACGCCGTGCCGTGCTGGCCCTCCCGGTGCGCGCGCCACCAGTCGACCTCGAGCTCGGCGGCTCGCGCCGGGTTGGCGGGCTCGCCGTAGCTGAGCTTGACCAGCGCGTAGAAGCGCCGCATGCAGGCCCGGGCGCCGTCGGGGTCGTGGTCCGGGTACGGCGCCCATAGCTGGTTGGCCCGCAGCACCAGCCAGGCGCCGTGCAGGGTCCGGATCCAGTCCAGGCCGAAGGCCGCCCGGACCAGCCCGACCGACGCGGCCAGCACCTGCGGCCAGCGGCGCAGGTAATAACCGACCCAGGCCCGGTACTCCAGGTCGGCGATGCGGACCGGATCGAACGACCGCAGCCGGTTCGGCGCGCCGGTGCTGCCCGTGGTGTGGCCTGCAGTACGGCCCATGAACTCCCCCTCGCTTCGTTCAGCCTGGGCCGGAATCAGCCAGGAACCTGGTCAGCAGGTCGTTGACGATCTCCGGCTGCTCCATGTTGATCATGTGACCCGCGCCGGGGACGACGCGCTGCTCGGCGCCCGGGATACGGGCGGCCAGGATGGCGGACATCTCGCGGAAGCCGGGCACGTCGCGCTGGCCGGACAGGACCAGCGTGGGCACGGTCACGTCCTCGAGCGCATCGAAGGCCTGCGGGCCTGCCCGGCGGTGCGGGTCCTGGCCGAGCCAGTGCTGGCCGGGGTAGCTGGCCATCATGGCCGCCAGCGGGCCGGCTGACCGCGGGCCGCTCGCGAGCGGCGTCGAACAGCGGATGGCCCAGCCAGGCCTCACGCCCGGCCAGCACGCCGTGCGCGTCGACCTGCCCGGCGACCGCCTTGAGCGCCGCCCATGACTCCGGATCCCAGGGCACGCCGTCCAGCACCGAGCTGAGCACGGCCAGGCGGCGGACCCGGGCCGGGACGGCCAGCGCGGCCTCCACCGCCAGCTGCCCGCCGAACGACAGGCCGACCAGCGCGCCGTGCTCGATGCCCAGGTGGTCAAGCAGCGCGACCAGGTCGTCCACGTGGGCGTAGGCCACGGCCGGGTCGAGCGGGCCGGAAGCGCCGAACCCGCGGCAGTCGTAGCGCACCACGCGGAACCGGGCCGCCAGCGGCCCGGCCTGCGGATCCCACATGCGCATGTCCAGGCCGAAGCCGTGGATGAGTACCACGGCCGGGCCCGCCCCGGCCACCTGGTAGGCCAGCCGGGCGCCCGGCCGGGCCAGCACCGCGGTGGCCGCGGCGGAGCGGCCGGCGGTCGCGAACGTGGCGTCTGGCATGATGCGCCTCCCAGGACCGGCGGGGATGTGCCGTCTCCGGATACCAGTAGCGCGGCGCGCGCGTCAACTCCGGGACCGGCGGGCGGGTGCGGGAGGCGGGCAGCAGGGACCGTTCGGCCCAATGATCTTGATCTGTGCCGACAGGGGTGGGGGTTAGCTCACTCGTCCAGGGCGGCGGCGTCGGCAGGGACGTCGACGGAGTACTGCCGCAGCACGTCCAGCGGGACGATCTCCAGCGCGCGCTCGTGCGTGGAGGCCAGCACGACCGGGGCGGCGGCGCCGTCGCGGTGGGCGCGCAGCCAGTTCGCCGCGGTCACGCACCACCGGTCCCCCGGCACCAGGCCGGGGAAGCTGAACTGAGGCATCGGCGTGGACAGGTCGTTGCCGATGCCGCGCTGGTGCGCGAGGAAGTCGGCGGTCACCACCGCGCAGATCGTGTGGCTGCCCAGATCCTCGGGTCCGGTGGTGCAGCACCCGTCCCGGTAGAAGCCGGTCAGCGGATCGGTTCCACATGGCTCGAGCTCGCCGCCCAGCACATTTCGGTCGCCCATGTCTGCAGTATCGGTACCGCGGCAGCGGGTCCGCAAGCTCGGCCGATGGCTGCGGTTAGGTGCGCGCCCTCAGGCGATCACAGGGGATCAGCGCGCGCTGGTCCGGACAGCGGTTTCGCGGGCTGTGCCTGCCCGGCTTCTGGTTTGCTGGATGCTGTTTTGCCCAGATGCTGTTTGCCTGGATGACTCTCGTCTGGACAGCGCTGCCAGGACAGCTTAGGCTTGACTGTATGGTCAGTCAAGAATTTGGCGGTCGACGCGACGCGGCCCCGATCGACCGGGCCGGGCTGGAACAGGCGCTGCGGCCGTTCGGGCAGAGCCGGATGCTGCCGCGAGCCGCGTACGTAGACCCGGCGGTCTTTCAGTGGGAACAGCGGAACTTCTTCGGCGGCGGCTGGATGTGCGTGGCGCGCAGCGAGCAGCTGCGCGAGCCGGGTGACCAGCGGGCCGAGGCGACGGGAACCGGCAGCGTGCTGCTGGTCCGGGGTGAGGACGGCACGCTGCGGGCGTTCGCCAACACCTGCCGCCACCGCGGGCACGAGCTGCTGGCCTGCGGCGAGGGCGCCCAGCACAAGATGATCATCTGCCCGTACCACGCCTGGACCTACTCGCTGGCGGGCGATCTGCGCGCCGCCGCGAGCTTCAGGAAGGTGGCGGGCTTCGACTTCGCCGAATGGGGCCTGGCCCCGCTGCCGGCGACCGAATGGCACGGCCTGGTGTTCGTGGACTGTTCGGGCGGCGCGGCGGGCTCGCTGGAGGAGATGCTGGCCAGGCTCGACGAGATCGTCGCGCCGTACGAGCCGGAGCGGCTGGTGACGGCGGGACGGCACAGCTACGACGCCGCGGCCAACTGGAAGATCCTGACCGAGAACTACCACGAGTGCTACCACTGCCCCTCCATCCACCCCGAGCTCTGCCGGGTCAGCCCGCCGAAGAGCGGCGAGAACTACGCGGCCGACGGCGCCTGGATGGGCGGCTGGATGGACCTGCGGGACGGCATGGACACCATGTCGCTGTCCGGGGACAGCGGCGGGGTCCCGCTGCGCGGGCTGGACCAGCAGGGGCTGCGGACCGTCATCTACGTCAACATCCTGCCGAACGTTCTGCTCAGCCTGCATCCGGACTACGTGATGACGCACCGCCTGGTGCCGGTGGCCGCGGACAAGACGCAGATCGAGTGCACCTGGGCGTTCGCGCCCGAGGCGGCGGCCGATCCGTCCTTCGATCCGGGTTACGCGGTGGAGTTCTGGGACATCACCAACCGGCAGGACTGGTCGGCGTGCGAGTCGGTGCAGCGCGGGCTGGCCTCGCCGCACGCCTCACCCGGGCCGCTGTCGCCGGCCGAGGACGCGGTGTACTCCTTCGTCACCACCATCGCCCGGGGCTACCTGGGACAGGCGGCCTGGACTCCCGCGCCGCAGCGCCTCTAGCTGGTTTGGTCCGTCCGGGGTTGTAGCGTGACGGCGTGAGCATCTACGACATCCCCGTGAAGACCCTCGCTGGAGAAGACTCCTCGCTCGGCTCCCTGTCCGGCAAGACCCTGCTGGTGGTGAACGTGGCCTCCAAGTGCGGGCTCACGCCGCAGTACACGGCGCTCGAGCGGCTGCACGAGCAGTTCGCCGACCGCGGTTTCGCGGTGGTCGGCTTCCCGTGCAACCAGTTCGGCGGGCAGGAGCCGGGCAGCGCCGAGGAGATCGCCGAGTTCTGCTCGGCGACCTACGGGGTCACCTTCCCGATGTTCGAGAAGATCGAGGTCAACGGGCCGGGCCTGGCACGCCATCTACACCGAGCTGACGGCGGTGCCCGATCCGGACGGCGACGCCGGCGACATCCAGTGGAACTTCGAGAAGTTCCTGGTCCGGCCGGACGGGACGGTAGCGGCGCGGTTCCGCCCCCGCACCACGCCCGACTCTCCCGAGGTCGTCGCCGTCATCGAGGAGAACCTGCCCTCCGACTACTTCCTCGGCTAGAGGGCTTGGGCGGCCGCGCGAGCGGCCGGTCAACGGTGATCGAACCCGGGCTTCAGCACGCTCTACGGCGGCTGGTGTTTCGCAGTTATGCGGCGGCGGCGTGGGCAGCCGGGCGAACGTGACAATTCGGGCTCTCGTACGGACATTCGAGTTATCGTGTGACGCTACCATCGTCTGACGGAGGTAGCGTCACACGATAAGTTGATCTTGCTCGGATCCTGTGAATGCTGGGGCGTATGGGATCTGCGGGGCACGCACATAGGCGTCATCGGGCGTGGTGAGCCGGCGGGTGCGGTCGGGTGGCGGGGGCGGTCAGGCGGCGGGCGTGATTAGGCTAGGGCGGCGGGGCCGCGCTTGGTCATCTGGCGGGCGATGATCATCCGCTGGATCTCGCTGGTGCCCTCCCAGATCCGCTCCACGCGCAGTTCGCGGAAGAAGCGCTCGGCCGCGTTCTCGCGCATGTAGCCGCGGCCGCCGAACACCTGGACGGCCCGGTCCGCGACCCGGCCGGCCATCTCCGAGCAGTACAGCTTGGCCATCGAGCACTGCGCGTGCGACACCTTGGTGTCAATGCCGCAGTCGATGCCGCGCGCGGTCTCGTACGCCATGGCCCGGGCCGCGAACAGCTCGGTCAGGCTGTCGGCCAGCATCCCGGCCACCAGGCCCTGCTCGCTGATCGGCGCGCCGCCGACCCGGCGGGCGGCGGCGAACGCGGTCATCTCCTCGGTCAGCCGCCCGGCCGCGCCCAGGCAACGGGCGGCCACCATCAGCCGCTCGAACCTGAACCACTCGTACGCGAAAGCCATCCCGTCGCCCTCGGCGCCGACCAGGTTGGCGGCCGGCACGCGTACCTGCTCGAACGCGACGATCGGGTGATGGTGGCTGATCGTGTGCGAATAGGCCGGGGTCCTGACCACCCGCACGCCGGGGCTGGGCAGGTCGACCAGGAACATGGCGTGCTCGCCGTCGTGCGGGCCGCCGCGCAGCCGGGCCTGGAAGAAGGCGAAGTCGGCCGTGTTGTACGAGGTGACGTGCCACTTGACGCCGTCCAGCACGTAGTCGTCGCCGTCCCGGTAGGCGGTGGCCTGGATCGCGTCGACGTCGGACCCGGCACCCTCCTCGGTGATGGCGTAGCACTCTTCCCGCTCGCCCTCGACCGCGGGCCGGACGTAGCGCTCGATCTGGTCGGGCGTGGCCACCGCGGGCAGCCACGACGGCGGGGTGGTCGCCACCCAGGCCAGGGCGTTGGTCACCCGGCCCACCTGCTCCTGGACCAGCACCTGCTGCAGGCTGGTGCAGCCGCCGCCGCCGAGTTCGGCGGGCATGTTGGTCGAGGTCAGGCCCAGCTCGCGAGCCCGCTTGGCGTGCGCCGCGGTCAGGTCGGCGGGCAGTTCCCCGCCGGAGGCCTCGGCCTGCTCCTCGTGAGGGATCAGCTCATCCGCGAACTCGCGGGCTCGGGCCTGGATCCGCTGGTCTTCCTCCGACAGGCCGTACATCCGGCGGTCCTCCTCGGCACGCGACCGTATTGACTGAATGTTCAGTCTATGACAGCATCGGTCGCGTGCCAATGAGGACCGCTGAGGCGCCGCGTGCTGGCCGGCAGGTGAGCCCGTCAGGACAGCTGACGCCGCGGAGGCGGACGGCAGGCACGGCGGCGAGGACAGTTAACGCCGCGGAGGTGGACGGCGGGTGAGGCAGTGAGGACAGCAGATGCCGTGGTGGTGGGCGGCGGGACGGTGGGCGCCTGGTGCGCCTACTTCCTGCGCCGGGCCGGGCTGGACCGGGTGGTCCTGGTCGAGAAGGGCCTGCTCGGGCAGGGCGCGAGCAGCCGGGCGGCCGGGGTCGTCCGGATGCAGGGCGGCACGCCGGAAGCCGTGCGGCTCGGCATCTGGTCACGCCGGTTCTACCTGAGCCAGCGCGACGAGATCGGCACCGACTCCGGGTTCACTGAGCAGGGTTACCTGCTGCCATGCTTCAGCGAAGCGGACGTGACGGCGGCCCGGGAGCGGATGGCCATGCAGACCGGCCTCGGCGTCCCGGTGCGCTGGCTCGGCCCGGACGAGGTCGACGCGGCCAACCCGACGCTGGCCCCGGGACAGACGCTGGGCGGCACGTTCTGCGCCGAGGACGGGTTCATTAACCCGCCCCGCAACGTGGCCGCTTACACGGCCGCCCTGCTCCGCAGCGGGGTCGAGATCCTGGAACGCGTCGCGTTCCGCGGCCTGACGCCCGGCGGCGTGGATACCAGCGACGGGCGGATCGACGCCGGGCTGGTTGTGCTTACCGGCGGGCCGAAGCTCGCCCAGGTCGGCCAGCTGGCCGGCCTGCGGATCGCGGCCGGCGGCGCCCGGCACCAGGTAGCGGTGACCGAACGGCACCCGGACCTGGACCCGGCCCGGGTGCCGATGGTGTTCGACCTGCACGCCGGGCTGTACTGGCGGCCCGAAGAGGGCGGCCTGCTGTTCGGGATGAGCAACCCGGACGAGCCGCCGGGCGACAACCGCGAGGTGGACCAGGACTACCTGGCCCGGATGCGGAAGCGGCTGGCCGCGCTGGTCCCGGTCACCGCCGGCCTGGGGCTGCGCCGCCTCTGGGCGGCCACCATCGACTACACCCCCGATCACCTGCCCATCATCGGCCGCGCGCCGGGACTCGAACAGGTCACAGTGGCCTGCGCCGGCGGTGCCGGCATGATGTGGGGGCCCGGCGTGGCCAAGGCCGCCGCCGACGTCGCACGGACCGGGTCCTCGGAAGTGGTCGAGGTCTCGCAGCTGGGACTTGACCGTTTCGACGAGGCCGGGCGCAGCCGCCTGGCCACCGACCCCATCGCCCTGCCGTTCCCGGAAAGGATCTCCTCGTCATGATCACCGTCACCCCGTTCCTGGCCGCCGCGGCCGACGCCAAGCTCGAGGACTGGGGGCCGCTGGACGAAGCGACCGGCGAGGTCATGCACACCTCGGGCACGACCATCTGGACCGGCGAGGGCGACCAGGAGACCGGGGTCTGGGAGTGCACGGCGGGCCCGTCGCGGTGGAAGCTGGCGGACAACGAGTTCGTGCACATCCTGTCCGGCCGCATGACGGTGACCCCGGACGGCGGCGAGCCGACCGACATCGGCCCGGGTGACACCGCCGTGTTCCCGCGCGGCTGGACTGGCACCTGGCAGATCCACGAGACTATCCGCAAGCTCTACGTCCTGTTCTAGGCGGCGTTTTCTGGCGGAGGCCCCGGTGTCCCTGGACGATTTCCCACGCTATCCGCTGCTGTTCGGCCCCAGCCCGGTCCATCCGCTGGAGCGGCTGACCGCCCACCTGGGCGGCGCCGCGATCTGGGCCAAGCGGGAGGACTGCAATTCCGGGCTGGCCTACGGCGGCAACAAGACCCGCAAGCTGGAGTACCTGGTCCCGGACGCGCTGGCCCAGGGTGCCGACACGCTGGTCTCGATCGGCGGAGTGCAGTCCAACCACACCCGCCAGGTCGCCGCGGTCGCCGCCAGGCTCGGCCTGAAGGCCACGCTGGTGCAGGAAAGCTGGGTGGACTGGCCGGACTCGGTCAACGACCGGGTGGGCAACATCCTGCTGTCCCGGATCATGGGCGCCGACGTGCGGCTGGTGGACGAGGGGTTCGGCATCGGCATCAAGTCGAGCTGGGAGCAGGCGCTCGATGAGGTCCGTGCCGCCGGCGGCACGCCCTACGCGATCCCGGCCGGGGCCTCGGACCACCGGCTGGGCGGCCTGGGCTTCGCCAACTGGGCGCGCGAGGTCCGGCAGCAGGAGCAGGAACTCGGGGTGTTCTTCGACACCATCATCGTGTGCAGCGTGACCGGCTCCACCCAGGCCGGGATGATCGCCGGCTTTGCGGGGGCGGAGGCCCAGGAGGCCAAGGGGTCCCGGCCGCGGCAGGTGATCGGCATCGACGCGTCGGCCAAGATCGACGAGACCCGGGCCCAGGTGGAGAAGATCGCCCGCAACACCGGCGGCGTAATCGGGTTGGGCCGGGACCTGCGGGACGACGAGATCACCCTGCTCGGGGGGTGGGCCGGGGATTACTACGGCATCCCGGTGCAGTCCACGCTGGACGCCATCCGGCTGGCTGGGCGGCTGGAAGGGATGATCGTCGACCCGGTCTACGAGGGCAAGTCGATGGCCGCGCTCATCGACCTGGTCCGCACCGGCCAGATCGGCAGGGACTCCACCGTGCTGTACGCCCACCTGGGCGGGCAGCCCGCCCTGAACGCCTACAGCGCCTTGTTCCGCTAGGCGGGGTGGGGGTACTGGGCGCCTCGTTCCGCTAGGCGGGGCGGGGGCGGGGGCCGCGGCGTTCCGTTAAATCAGACTGCGGGCCGCCGCCGCGGCTGGCTGAGTCGAAGTGGCCGGTCCCGTCGGCCGCTCCCCCGCCGGGATGCTTGGGGTAGGCGTGTTTGCCGCGGGCCGGAACCTGCTGCGGATGGCCCTGGCCGGAGGACATCTGCTCGATCTTGAGGTAGCGGGCAATATCCCGCCACTGGCTGGCGACAATCGCGGCCAGCGACGCTGGGAGTAGCCAGAGCGCCTTACGAGCCATCGCGGTCTCCATCTGTTCGCCTCACCGTCACGTCTCGCCCTTCCCCCGGCACCGGTCGGCAAACCCGGCGCGGCCCGACCGGGACCGGGGCATTGGCCGTTTTCCTCCCGGTAAGTCAGGCTGAATGCCATGGTCTGGCGGATTCACTTCACGGCCGACGATCTCGAGCAGATCCAGGTCAGGCCGACGCTCGGCCCGCTGACCGAGGCCGTGAAGGCCATGGCGCTGCTCCGGTGCCAGCGGACCCCAAGGGCCCGTTCCGCCCGTGGCTCGGCCAGGTGAAGGGCCGGATCACGGCGCGGATGGCAGCGCTGACGGCGCTGCTCCCGCCCTGCTACCCGGGCGTGGACCTGCCCTTGCAGATCGACGTGCACCTAGGCGGCCGGGGCATCGCGCTGGTGCCCTCGGTGTTCGTGGGCACGGTGCCGCAACTGCACCAGCACCCAATCGACCCCACGGCTCCGCCCTGGTTGGTGGTGCCGCCGGCTGAAGGCCGGCTCGCGCAGGCGAGCCTGTGGGCGGGCCGCCGCCCCCGCGGGGCGGCCCTGGCCGCGCTGGTCGGCCGCAACCGGGCCGCGGTGCTCCGCGCCATCGCGGGCGGGTGCACCACCACCGAGCCGGCCGGGCGGGTCGGCATCTCGCTCGCGTCGGCCAGCCAGCACGCGTCGGTGCTGCGCGACGCTGGCCTGATCACCACTCACCGCCAGGGCAGCGGTCCTGCACGTGCTGACCCCGCTCGGCACCGAGCTGCTGCAGGCCGGGTAAGCGGGCCGGATAACCAGTCGGCCTCCGGCGGTGGGCTGGCCATAGTCGGCCGGACTATGACCAGCTCGGACCACCGGCTTGTGGTTTCCACGTTCAGGATCACCCTCCGCGCGGGCGCTTGAAAAGCCTTTCGGCCACAGCCGAAAGGGTCCGGATCCACGGCATTGACAGCTGACATTGACCGGCGACACAGGAATGGCTCAAGGTCGGTAAACAATGGTCATCTGGGAGCCGTATACTGCCGACTCAGCGCCGTCAGGCCATCCTGGCGGCTCGGCGGGGCGACCACGTACTGCCTTGGACGGCCAGGTCTACACGGCGGGTTCGGCGGTGCGCTGGCTGTCCGGTCTCGGGGTGCTGGCCGAGCTCGACGCGGCGGGCCGCACGGTGCCGGATTCCGGCGGCGTGATCTTCGTGCCCGCGCTGGCCGGGCTGGGCGCGCCGTTCTGGCAGCCGGGCGCGCGCGGGCTGCTGACCGGCCTGCACCTGGGCACCGAGCGGGGGCACCTGGTCCGCGCCGTGGCCGAGGGCATCGCCGCCTCGGTGGCGCTGCTGGTCTCGGCGGCCGTGAGTGACATGGGCGCAGAGCTGACCGCGTTGCAGGTGGACGGCGGGCTGACCAGGTCCCGGCTGCTGATGCAGCCCCAGGCCGACCTGCTGCAGCGGCCGGTGCTGATCTGCCGGTCGGCGGACGCGACCGCCCTGAGGGTGGCCGCGCTGGCCCGGCTGGGCCTCGGCGACGCGGCCTGCGCCGCCCAGGCCGTGGGGTCGCCGGAGATGGACACAGTGGTGGAAGCGGTGGTGGAACCGGCCATCACCGCCGATGAAGCGGCCGAACGGCTCGTGGCCTTCCGCTCCGCCCTCCAGCTGACGCTGGCCGGGTGATGACGCCGCCGGCCCTTGATGCCGCCGATGTGGTGATCGTCGGGGCGGGCGTGGTCGGCACCGCGATCGCCCGCACGCTGGCCGGCTACCAGTTGGACTGCGTGCTGCTCGAGGCGGCCGGGGACGTGGCACCGGCACGTCGAAGGCGAACACGGCCATCCTGCACACCGGGTTCGACGCCAAGCCGGGCAGCCTGGAGAGCCGGCTGCTGAGCCGGGGCAGCGGCCTGCTATGGCGGCTGCGGCTGAGCGTGGCCTGGGGCGGCCTGCGCGAGCGGGCCCACCAGGCGGGACGCGCGGTCTGGGCGTCCCGGCCCGCCGGGTGGGCAACGATCTGGCTGGCTGCCCAGGTCTGCACCTGGTTCCCGGAGAACCTCGGCGTGCCGCCGACCGCGGCCTGGGGCTGGCGGGGCGCAGCGGCGTACGACGCGATGCTGGCGGCGGCCGCAGCCGCGCTGGCCGGACTGGTCCTGGCCTCAGCCGGGCACTCATCCCCCGGCTGGACATCTCGTGGGCCTACCTGGCCGGCCAGGTGGCGACCGGGCTGGTACTGGCCGTCGCAATCTGGGTGGGAGCCGTCACGGCGGCCGCGATTGCCGGGCGCCTGGCGTTCACACCCCGGGTGCAGACCGCGCAGCTCATATTCGGCGCGGTGGCACAGAGCACGGTCCTCGCCGTGTTCAGCGTTCTCGCCTGCTGGTGGCCGGTGACTCAGAGTCCGGCGTGGCTGGCGGCGGCCCTGGTCAACCTGGTCATGGTCGGCTTGGACGTGCGGGTACGGCTACGGGTGACCGCCCGCCAGCGCCGGCGGCTGCGGGCGGCCGGCCGGGCCGGGACAGTCAACCCGTCCGCTGGCCGGGAACACGGCCGCCACCGGGCCTGACCACCTGTGCCGTCGCTGGTAGCCGGCGGCCCGATATTCATGGGTCCCACCATTGACACCGGCTGGGCTGACCCGCAACGCTTCCGATCAGTGTCACTCCGATCGGGGCCGCCAGTGGCGGCCCTTACACCATCAGCGCCTCAAAGTGGAGGTTTCCCATGACGACGGCAGCGGACCTGGTAGCGGGACGGCCGTTGGTTTTCCGTAATGCCACCGTGCTCACGATGGACGACGCGCACCGGGTCATGGCCAATGCGGACGTGCTGGTCACCGGCGAGCAGATCGCGGCGGTGGGCCCGAACCTGCAGGTGCCCGACGGCACCGCGGAGATCGACGCGAGCGGCGGCATCGTCATGCCCGGGATGATCGACACGCACCGGCACATGTGGCAGACCGCCATGCGGGGCTATGGGGCCGACTGGACCCTGACCCAGTACTTCGTCTGGTACTACCTGAACTGGGGCAAGAAGTTCCGCCCCCAGGACGTGTACGCCGGGAACCTGCTGGCCGCCATCGAGTCGGTCGACGCCGGGGTGACGACCACGGTGGACTGGTCGCACGGGCTGCAGACGACCGACCACGCCGAGGCGGCCACAGATGCCCTGGAGGAGGTGCCCGGCCGTTTCGTCCTGGCCTACGGGAACATCCAGCAGGGTTCGTGGGAGTGGAGCACCGCGCCGGAGTTCCGTGACTTCTACGTCCGCCGGTTCGACGGCAAGGGCGACATGCTCGGCTTCGCGATCGCCTTCGACATTCCCGGCGACGACGAGGCGTTCCCCGAGAAGGCCACCTTCGAGGTGGCCAGGGAGATGGGCGTGCCGGTGACCACGCACGCCGGGGTGTACGGCATCACCCTGGATTCGGCGGTCCGGAAGATGTACGACAACGGCTTCTGCACCCCGTCGACGGTCTACGTGCACTCCGCGTCGCTGTCCCCGGACTCCTACCACATCATCGCCGCCACCGGCGGCTCGGTGTCGGTCTCGACCGAGAGCGAGTGCAGCGCCGGACAGGGGTACCCGCCCACCTGGAAGCTGCGCAACTACGGCATCCCGGTCTCGCTGTCCCAGGACACCAGCGTCTGGTGGAGCGGCGACATCTTCTCCGCGATGCGGGCCACGCTGAGCGCGGACCGGGTCATGGACCACTTCGAGAACCACAACGAGGGCAAGACCGTCACCAACCACCACCTGCGGGCCGAGCAGGTGGTCGACTGGGCCACCCGCGGCGGGGCCAAGGCGATCGGGCTTGACTCGGTGGTCGGCAGCCTGGAGGAGGGCAAGAAGGCCGACATCGTGCTGATCAAGAACGACGACTCGCCGGTCATGTTCCCGGTGCTGCACCCTTACGGTCACGTGGTCTACCAGGCTAACCGGGCCGACGTACACACCGTGGTGGTGAACGGGCGGGTGGTCAAGTTCGACCGCAAGCTGGTCGGCACGGACCTGGCCAAGGCCAGGCAGGCGATCGACGAGACCACCGAGTACCTGCGCAGCGAACTCGGCGAGCAGGCCTGGAACGAGGGCATGAACCCCGAGATCCCCGAGCACGAGACGCTGTCCAACCCGTACACCTACACCGGCGAGGCGGCCTGGAAGGAAGGCGACTAGCACGGCCGCGCCGCGGGGCCGCTGGGAGCGGCCCCGCGGGCTTCGCCGGGCGCGCCGGGCCGGCCGCGTGGCCTGACTAAGATCACGCCGTTTCTGACTGGAGGACCTGCGAGGCCGGGATGCGGGCGCCGATCAGGGCGGGGATGCTGGCCATCGCGGCTACCGCGGCCAAGATGGCGAGCACGGCGGAAGGGCCCCGTACCGCGGGTTCACCGAGGCGGCGCTGGCACGCTGTGGGGCGGCTGGTACCACGTTCCGTTCGGCCGAAGATGTCTTCCGGCGGCCCCGATGAGCGCGCCGCGGTCGAGTGACTCGGGCTCGACGCTTCCCTCGGCGATCATTCGTGGAGCCACGCGTGCCATCCTACCGACGGACAATCCGGCCGCCCGGCCTGCACCAGCCAGGCGAATAGCGCGTTAAACATTACTTCATCTGATGATCATGGCTGCTGCTTCGGTACAGGCGGCCGGCGAGCGCTGAGCGGCGATCAGCCGCGGCGGTCGACCTGGAGCGGGGCAGAGCTCTGGGCGACCGGCATCAGCTCGATGACGTTGATGTTCACGTGGGGCGGCTGGCTGGTGACCCAGTCGATGGCGGCCGCGATGTCATCAGCGGTCAGCGGCTCGGTCCCGGCGTACACGCTGCGGGCCCGTTCGCTGTCGCCGAGGCGCACGTCGGAGAACTCGGTGCCGCCAACCAGGCCCGGTTCGATGCAGGTCACCCTGACTCCGGTGCCGTGCAGGTCGGAGCGGAGGTTGAGGCTGAACTGGTGCACGAAGGCCTTGGTCGCGCCGTAGACGTTGCCGCCCGGATAGGGGTAGGTGCCGGCGATCGAGCCGAGGTTGACGACGTGCCCGCCGCCCCGGGCGACCATCTGCGGCAGGAACGCGCGGGTCAGGTAGACCAGGCCCGCGCAGTTGGTCTGGATCATCTGGTCCCACTGGCCGACGTCGGCCGCCTGGGCGAGCGCCAGGCCGAGGGCCAGCCCGGCGTTGTTGACCAGGATGTCGACCGCCGCGAACTTCTCCGGCAGCGCGGCCGGGAGCCGTGCGACGCTGGCCTCGTCCCTGACGTCGAGAGTCACCGGCAGCAGCAGGTCGGGGCCGAGCTCGCTGGCCAGGGCCCCGAGCCGCTCAGTGCGCCGCGCGGCGGCGACGACCCGGTCGCCGCGAGCGGCGAAGCGGCGGGCCGAGGCGGCGCCGAAGCCGGAACTCGCGCCGGTGATCAGTACAGTCCGCACGGCACGAGGTTAGCGAATAAGCGGAGGGCGCCTGGCGTTTCTTTACAGGTAATGCTCCCTGCAGACTGCACCATAGATTCCGCCATGACGCTTACCGACCTGCTGCCCGACCCGCCCGAGCCCGACGCTGTCTTCGACGCCTTCGCCGGGTGGTCCAAGCGGCGCGGGCTGGCGCTGTACCCGCATCAGGAGGAGGCGCTCATCGAGATCGTGTCGGGGGCGAACGTCATCCTGTCCACCCCGACCGGTTCGGGCAAGAGCCTGGTGGCCGCGGGCGCGCACTTCACCGCGCTGGCCGACGGCAGGCGGTCGTTCTACACCGCGCCGATCAAGGCCCTGGTATCGGAGAAGTTCTTCGACCTGTGCGCCGCGTTCGGCCCGGCCGAGATCGGCATGATGACCGGTGACGCCAGCGTCAACCCGGACGCGCCCATCATCTGCTGCACGGCGGAAGTACTGGCCAGCATCGCGTTGCGGGATGGCGCGGCGGCCGACGTGGGCCAGGTGGTGATGGACGAGTTCCACTACTACGCCGACCCCGAGCGGGGCTGGGCCTGGCAGGTCCCGCTGATCGACCTGCCCAACGTGCAGTTCCTGCTGATGTCGGCGACCCTGGGCGACGTCTCGCGGTTCGAAGCGGACCTGACCCGGCGCACCGGCCGGCCTACCGCGGTGATCTCCTCGACCGAACGCCCGGTACCGCTGGTGTTCTCCTTCAGCCTCGAGACGCTGCACGAGACCCTGACCGAGCTGCTGTCCACCAACCAGGCCCCTGTCTACGTGGTGCACTTCACCCAGGCCGCGGCGATCGAGCAGGCGCAGGCCCTGATGAGCATCAACGTCTGCAGCCGGGCGGAGAAGGACGCCATCGCCGACCTGATCGGCGGCTTCCGGTTCTCGGCGGGTTTCGGCAAGACGCTGTCCCGGCTGGTCAGGCACGGCATCGGCGTCCATCACGCCGGGATGCTGCCCAGGTACCGGCGGCTGGTGGAGACCCTGGCCCAGGCCGGGCTGCTGAAGGTCATCTGCGGCACCGACACCCTGGGCGTGGGCATCAACGTGCCGATCCGCACGGTGCTGTTCACCGCCCTGTCCAAGTACGACGGGACCAGGACCCGGCTGCTGCAGGCCCGCGAGTTCCATCAGATCGCCGGGCGGGCGGGCCGCGCGGGCTACGACACGGCCGGACGGGTCGTGGTCCAGGCGCCCGAGCACGTGGTGGAAAACGAGCGCGCCCTGGCCAAGGCGGGCGATGACCCGAAGGCCCGGCGCAAGGTGGTCCGCAAGAAGCCGCCGCCCGGTCTCGTGTCCTGGGGGAAGCCGACCTTCGAGCGGCTGGTCGCGGCCGAGCCTGAGCCGCTGACGTCGAGCTTCAAGGTCACGCACGCCATGGTGCTGAACGTCATCGCCCGCTCCGGTGACGCCTTCGCCGCGATGCGGCACCTGCTGACCGACAACCACGAGGACCGGCCCGCGCAGCGCAGGCACATCCACCGGGCCATCGAGATCTACCGGGCGCTGCTGGCCGGCGGGGTGGTGGAGCGTCTCCCCGAGCCGGACGAGGCCGGCCGCCTGGTGCGCCTGACCGTGGACCTGCAGCTCGACTTCGCCCTCAACCAGCCGCTGTCGCCGTTGGCGCTGGCCGCTATCTCGTTGCTGGATAATACGGATCCGGATTATCCGCTGGACGTGCTATCGGTCATCGAGGCCACCCTGGACGACCCGCGCCAGGTGCTGTCCGCCCAGCAGTTCCGGGCCCGCGGCGAGGCGGTGGCGCAGATGAAGGCCGATGGCGTCGAGTACGAGGAGCGGATGGAACTGCTCGACGGGGTGACCTATCCTAAGCCGCTCGAGGACCTGCTCGACGGCGCGTACGACATCTACCGCCGCGGTCATCCCTGGGTGGCCGACTACCAGCTGTCGCCGAAGTCGGTGGTCCGGGACATGTACGAGCGGGCGCTGACCTTCACCGAGTACGTCGGCTACTACGGCCTGTCCCGGTCGGAGGGGCTGGTCCTGCGCTACCTGGCCGACGCCTACAAGGCGCTGCGCCAGACGGTGCCCGACGAGGCGAAGACCGAGGAACTGGAGGATCTCATCGAATGGCTGGGCGAGATCGTGCGCCAGGTCGACTCCAGCCTGCTCGATGAGTGGGAGCGCCTCCGCAACCCGTCCGCCGACCCGGCCGACCGGGCCGAGGCCCGGCCGGCCCTGGTCACGGCGAACCTGCGGGCGTTCCGCGTACTGGTCCGCAACGCGCTGTTCCACCGGGTCAAGCTGGCCGCGGTCGGCCACTACGACGAGCTGGGGGCGCTGGACGCCGACGGCGGCTGGGACGCCGGCGCCTGGGAAGACGCGCTCGAGCCCTACTTCGAGGTGCACGACGAGATCGGCACCGGTCCCCAGGCCCGCGGGCCCGGGCTGCTGATCATCGACCAGCAGCCCGGCGGCTGGGCGGTCAGGCAGATCTTCGACGACCCCGCGGGCGACCACGACTGGGGCATCAGCGCCATGGTCGACCTGACCGCCTCGGACGAGGCGGGCACGGCCGTTCTGCAGGTGACCGACGTCGGCCAGCTGTAGCCGTCCCGGCCGGGCCGCTAGGCTGGCCGGGTGCCACCCGAGGACCTGCCGGTCATGGCCGCGAGCAGGATGTTGGCCTCGCGGCGCAGGCGGGCGGCGCGGCCGGGGTGGCCTCGTCGCTCGTAGTCCTGGGCGGCGGCCCGGCGCTCGGCGATCTCCGCCTGCACGATCTGGTCGGCCTCGCTGGCAGTCAGCCTGCGCCGTTCGGCCTCGGAGGCACCCGCGCCCGACGCGGCGCCGGCGATATGCACGCTGCCGGTACCGGCGCCGGGCGGGAGCCCGGCTGGAATGGCGCTGGCGTTGTCGATGGCGGCCAGGGCCGAGCGCAGCGCGGACACCGCGACCGTGTCCCGTGCCTTCAGGGCGGCGCGCAGGGCCAGTTGCAGCCGCTGCCGGGCGGTGCTGTCGTCCACGGGTCTTAGCCACCGTCCTGGGTGGCCGGCTCGGGCGTGGTGATGGGCTCGAGCAGGTCGATGAGCGGCTGGTGGCCGAAGTAGCGAGCCCAGCCGAGCGGGGTCGAGCCGAACCGGTGATCACGGATGTCGGGATCAGCTCCCAGCCGGAGCAGGGCCCGGGCCAGCTCCAGGTTCCCGTCTTCGGCCGCCTTGTGCAGGGCGGTCTGCCAGGGCTGGTCACTGGGCACGTCGGTGCGGCCCTTGGCGTTGACATCGAAGCCCAGCCCGGCCAGGATCTCGACCGCTTCGGGGCGGGCGCAGGCGGCGGCCCAGGTAATCAAGGCGGGCCGGGCCGAACGAACCTGGTCGGCCAGTCCGGGATGAGCACGGCGCAGCCGGTCGAGGCCGGGCCGGTCGGCGGCCAGCACGGCGGCGACGAACGCCTCGGCCGGGTCGAGGCGGAGCGGCGGCGCGCCGTGCGCGACGAGGTAGTCGACCAGGTCGGCGTGGCCGGTGGTGGCCGCCATCGAGGTCGCGGTGGCGCCGCGCTCGAACGGCGTGGCCAGGTCGACGCCGTGGCTGACGAGCAGCCGGACCCGTTCGGCCAGGCCGTGCGTGATGGCCCAGGCCAGCTCGCCGCGTACCATCTCGGCCGGCGCGTCGAGGGCGTCGCCGAGCCGGCTGCGCCACGGGCCGCCATCGCCGGTGCCGAGGCCGAACTCGAAGAGCAGCTCCAGGTGGTCGTTTCCCGGCTCGAACATCCGGTTGTAGAGAGCCTGGCCGTCGTTCGGGTCGGCGCCGGCTTCGAGCAGCAGGCGGCCGAGGGCGAGCGAGTGCGGGTGCCGCGGCTGCCGCACCGGGCCGAGCTCACCCTCGCCGAATACGCCGGTGAGCACGGTGAACGGGGTGGGCAGTCCGTGCCAGAGATAGCCGGCGTTCGGATCGGCGCCCGCGTCAAGCAGGAGCCGGGCCGAGGTCAGGACGGCGCCGGAGTCGATCTGCGGGTCGTGCCGCGCGTAGGCCAGGTAGAACAGCGGCGTCCAGCGGAACGGGCCGCCCTCGCGGCGGGCGGCGGCAGGGTCAGCGGCCAGCAGGCGCCGCAGCGCGGCGGTGTCGGCCGCCGCGGCGGCCGCGTAGACGCTGTCCCGGGTGATCTCGGGGTGCGCGGCGAGCAGGTCGCGGCCCTGGGCCCAGCGCTCCGGCTGGTCGTCCGCGTAGTACAGGCTCACCAGCCGGAGGAAGTCATCGGCCAGGCTGCCCGCGCCGTCCCCCGTCATTCGCTCGGGGAAGCGGCTGTAGCGCTCGATGACCTCGACGTGCCGCTTGAGGCGGGCCCAGCTGGGAAAGCCGTACCGCCGGGCCACGACCAGCTGCGCGGCGTGCAGCGGGAACGCCTCTGCCGCGGGAGCCGGGGCGGGACTGAACTCGGCGACCTCGGCCAGCGCCCCGGCAGCACCGGCCCGGACCGCGCGGCGCAGGTCCTTGGCCTGATTGCGGAGCTGGGTGAGGCTGGGCTCGTCGGGCAGGGAGATGACCGGCATTGCGACCCCTTCCGTGTGCCTGCGGTCCGCGTCGCCGGCGCCAGAAGGAGGATTGCGGCCATCCGGGTGGTTACGTGCTCAGGCGGGCTCTGCCCTTCCCGCGGACGGGAGGCCCCCTGCGGGCCTGTTGTCAGCCTAGCGCAGGGGGCCTTGGCGCAGCTCAGTAGCTGGCCGGAGTGTTCCTGATGACGATGAGGCTGACGATCTTGCCGTCGCGCACGGTGAAGTAGTTGGTCAGGATGAGCTCGGCGGGCAGGTTCGTCTTGTCGAAGTCGCCGTCGTAACGGGCGCGGACGATGATGTCGCCGTGGTGGGCCAGGACCTCGGTGACGTCCATCGTGACCCGGTCGCCGACCAGTTCCCTGGCCACCCAGCGGCGGATGGCCTGGGCGCCCCAGAACTCCCGGCGGGCGTCGTTGACCAGGGCGTCGGCGGCGAAGGTGGCCACGATGGCGTCCTCGTCGGAGGCGTTCACGGCGGCGACGTGCTCGGCCAGGACCGGCTCGAGGGCGGTGGTGGTGCTGTTCATAGAGGGCTCCTTGTCGTTTCTCGTCTTCTTGCTGATGAATCCAGCCTCGGTGCTCCCTGGGCCGGAGGGTCAAGAGCCCATTCCCGGTCGACTGTCCGGTACGGGGAGGGTTGGCCAGGCGCTGGTCAGCGAGCTGACGGCAGAAGCCGCTTCCGTTGACCCGCGGCCGGTGCGGAGGCTAGGGTCAGTTAGATATCTGGGGAAGTATCTATGTATTGATAACGGAGATGGGCCATGCCTGGTGGTGGCGGCTCGGCGACCCGCAGGCGCGTAGCGGTGGTCACGGGCGGCGGGGGCGGCATCGGCAGCGAGACGTGCTTCGAGCTGGCCCGGCGCGGGGTCGCGGTCATCGCCATGGACCCGGGCGTGGGCCTGGAAGGAGAGCCGCTGCACGAGCCGACCGCCGAGGCCGTGGCGGACAAGATCCGCGCCTCGGGTGGCACGGCCCGCTCCTGCGGCGCGTCGGTCACTGACCGCGACGCCGTTCGCGAACTGTTCCGCGATGTCGTGGACGAGTTCGGTGCCCTGGACATCGTGATCAATACGGCCGGGATCCTCCGGTTCCCGTCCTTCTTCGACGCCGGACAAGACGACTGGGTCGCGGTACTCGATGTCCACTTCAACGGCTACCTCAACGTTCTGGCCGAGGCGCTGCCGATCATGGCCGCGGCGGGATACGGACGTATCGTGGGCGTCACGTCCGGGGTCGGCCTGGCGCGCACCAGCGCGGGCGGCCTGGCCTACGGAGCGGCCAAGCGATCCGTCGCCGCGCTGAGCTGGGAGCTGCGCGAGATATTGCCCGCCGGTGTCCGAGTGAATGTCCTGTCCCCCATCGCCGCTAGCCGGATGGTCCGGCGGGCGCTGGAGTTCGCCGGGACGCCCGCGAAGGGCCTCGACCTTTCGGCGATGCCGCAGCCGGCCGACATGGCCCCGGCGGCCGCCTACCTGGCCAGTGAGCAGTTCGGCAGCTGGGCGGGCGGCCAGGTCGTGTTCTCAGCGGGACCTGAGCTGTCCGTCATCGGCCCGCCGCGCCTGACCGAGATCGTCCGCTCGGAAGGCGCCGCGGATTTTGCCGCCGCGCTGGGAACGGTAGTGCCGGTGGTCCTGAATCCCGCCGAGACCGAGCAGCGGACTACAGGCGGCTCGAACCCTCGCTACGGCAATGTCTTCGACCATGCGCCACCGCCGCTCGACGGCAGCGGGAACGGGCACGTCGTCGTCGTGGCGGACGATGCGCCGCTCATCGACTCGCTCGCGAAGCAGCTGAAGGCGTGGACCAGGAAGGCCACGTTCGTACCGGCGGGCGCCGACTTCCGCCACGCGGAGCAGTCCCTGACCGACGCCGTGGCGGCCAGCGGGCCGTTTGGTGCGGTGGTGGTGGCACTGGGGGCACCGGACGGCGCAAGCGGCGGCAGCCGGTCCTGGGCCGAAGTCGTCGAATCGCATCGCGGGGTGGCACCGTACCTGGTCCGGGCCGCCGCGTGGCTGCGGGCGGCCGCCCGGCTCTCGGCGGCGGGCAGGCATCCGCTGCGGGTGGTGTTCGCGACCGATGCCACCTCACCGGCCGGCCGGACGGCCGCGCAGGCAGTGGCGCAGCTGGCGCGGAGCGCGAACGACACCCCGGCGGATATCGAGATCGATGCGATGGCCATAGGTGCCGAATCGGCGGCAGCGAGTGATACCGACGCGCTGGCCGCGCTGGCCGCCAGGCTAGCGACGGCAGCGGACACGCGCGGACTGCGGGGCGCCGAGCTCGCCGTCGGCCGCGGCTGGGTCGGGATACGGAGCCATCCGGGGCCGGTGGCCACGGTGTCGTTCGGCAGTATCGATATCCCCGACTGGGTCGATGCGGCGTTGCGGCTGGCGGCAACTAACCGGCATGAGGAATGACGTGCTGACCGGCGCCGGCCACCGTCACGGAGCGCCACAAGGCGCATGTGAACCGAGATCCCCGTAGTCGGGGACTATCCCCTGGCCAGGAAGATCGTTAGCCTTTCATACATCATTGATCACGCCTGCCCGAGGCAGCCGTGAAATTTGGGGGGGACCGGTGGGCGGATTTACTGCGCTCGTGCTGCTGCTCAACATACCTATGTGCATCAGGGCGATCAGCGCGGCGGTGAATCCGCTTGTGGTGGACCCGAGCGGGGCGCGGTTCGCCGGCCGTTACCGGGGCTGGCAGATCACCGCGCTCACCGGCAGGGTGGCCGGCGCGAAGACGCACACGACCACGACCACCCGCGTCACCTATGGGGCCAGCGACAATAATCCTGACTACTCCAGGCACGTCAGCACATCGACCAATGTGCACGATTCGCTGCTGCTGGTGGATCCGGCGGGCCAGCAGCACAGCCTTACCGTGAGCAACTTCGGCATCGAGGTTTGGGAAGGCCAGATTGTCTCCGTGTGCTGGGCGGTGAAGGGAAGGAAGAGTATTGCCTTTGCCGTGCTGAACCACTCGACCCGTCGCCAGTTCACTAAACGCTGGGGTTCTATCGACAAGATCGCGGTACCGCGCGTCGGGCTCGCGACTTTCTGGGCGATTGTCTCGGCCATTACGCTGATTGGCATCATTCCTGATCTGGCCTGGGCCGTGACGCTGCGGCGGCAGATGAAGGGTTTCATCAACAAGGGGATCACGCCGCTGTGGACCAGCACCGGGGCGGTCGCCGCGGCACTGGCGCCGGGGGTAGCTAGTTGACTCTCCGGTAACGGGAGGGCTGACAATGGCCAGATGGCAGCAGGAATCACGGTCGGCGACTTCTCGCGCGCTACTCACCTGAGTGTCAAGACGCTGCGGCATTATCACCAGGTCGGGCTGCTCGAGCCGGCCGCGGTGAACCCGGACACCGGGTACCGGTACTACTCGGCCGGGCAGATCCCGACCGCGCAGGTCATCCGGCGCCTGCGTGACCTGGAGATGCCGGTCGCCGACGTCAAGGCGGTGCTGGCCGCCCCGGACGCGCCGGCCCGCAACGGCCTCATCGCCGCCCACCTGGACCGGCTGGAGGCTGAGCTGGCGCAGACCCGGTCCGCGGTCGAGTCGCTGCGCAGCCTGCTGCAGCCGCCGGCCGACGCACCCGCGATCGAGCACCGCAGCGTGCCCGCCATCGCGGCGGCCGCCATCGCGGCGGTCGTCGACCGGGCGGATACCCTGGCCTGGTGGCAGGGTGCCCTCGGCGAGCTGCGGGCTACCGTCCGGGCCCAGGGCCTGCAGGCCGCGGGGCCCCCCGGCGGGGTGTTCGACAGCGGGATCTTCACCCACGACCGCGGGGAGGCGACCGTGTTCGTCCCGGTCCAGGGCCCGGTCCGGGTCATCGGCCGGGTCACGCCGATGGTGATCCCGGCGGCCGAACTGGCTATCATCAGCCATCACGGCTCACTAGCCGACGCCGACCTGAGCTACGCCAAGCTCGGCTCCTACGCCGCCAGCCACGAGATCAGCATCGACGGGCCCCTGCGCGAGTACTACCTGCGCGGGGTCGGCGACACGCCGGACCAGGCGGAATGGAGGACCGAGATTGGCTGGCCCATCTTCCGCGCGGACGGCCGCGCCTGACCACCAGCCCGGGCTGAGCGCTCCGGCGCGGCGGGCCATCCGGCGCTTCGCCGAGGTAGTCTGCCCGCCCGGGATGCGGACGCACCACCGCACCGACCGGGTCCTGGCCGAGTTCGAGGCGATGCTCGGCGCGCTGGCGCCCGCGGCCGCCAAGGCGCTGGCCAAGGCGATCGTCGCCCTCGACCAGGGCGCGCGGCTGTACCCGCGGGCGCGGGGGCGGCGGCTGACCCAGCTCGACGACGACACGGCCGAGGCGTACGTCCGGGCGTTGCTGGCCCGCCCGGGCAGCGGAGGCGAGCTGGTGCGCCGGATCAGGAGCCTGGTCGTGATGTGCTACTACGAGCTGCCCCCGGTCCAGCGGGAAATCGGCTACCAGCCGGCCCCTTATATCGAGGCGGTGTCCAGGCGCCGCCTGGCGTCCTACGGCGCGCAGATCCGGGCCGGCGAGGCCGCGGTCACCGCTGAGCCAGAACCATGATCATGGGCCAAAACGGGCGCTATTTGCCGCCAACGGCCCATGATCATGAAAGGGCGCCGCGGGGGGTGGCGGGCGCGCCGCAGGGGGTGGCGGGCGCGCCGCAGGGGGTGGCGGGCGCGCCGCAGGGGGTGGCGGGCGCGCCGCGGGGGGTGAGCACGCAGGCCGAGGTGCACAGTGACCTGCGACTGGACTGCGATGTGGTGATCGTCGGGTCGGGGGCGGGCGGGGCCACCATGGCCGTCGAGCTGGCCGAGGCGGGCCTGGATGTGATCGTGCTCGAGGAGGGCGGCTACCACCCGACCGAGTCCTTCACCGCGCAGGGCGTGCGGGCGCTGCGCACCCTGTACCGCGACGGCGGGGGCGGGATGGCGCTAGGCCGCCCGTCTGTGCTGTTCGCGGAGGGCCGGTGCGTGGGCGGGTCCACGGTGGTCAACGGCGGGATGTCCTGGCGCACCCCGGCCCGGGTGCTGAAGCGCTGGTCGGAGCGGGACGGCGTGCTGGACATCGGCGAGCAGGACCTGGACCCGTTTTTCGTCCGGGCCGAGGCCAGGCACTCGGTAGGCCTGCAGGACCCGGAGACGGTCGGCCGGGATTCGCAGCTGATGCGGGCCGGCGCGCAGGCCAGGGGCTGGCAGGTGGTCCCGAACCGACGCAACCAGCTGCACTGCGCGGGCACCAACAACTGCAACAACGGCTGCCCGACCGGGGCCAAGCGCTCGATGCTGGTGACCAGCGTGCCGCGGGCGCTGGCGCTGGGCGCCCGGCTGTTCGCCGACTGCCGGGTCGACCGGGTCACCCGGGCCGGACGCGCGGTCACCGGGGTCACCGGCCATTTCGTCCGTCCGGGCGGCCGGCCGGGCCCGCGGCTGACGGTCCGGGCCCGGACGGTGGTCGTGGCCGGCGGGGCGATCCAGACTCCCTTGCTGCTGGCCCGGTCGGGCCTGGGCGCGGGGCCGCTGGGCCGCAACCTGTCGCTGCACCCGAACACCACGGTGACCGCGTTCTTCGACGAGGATGTCACCGGGTGGCAGGGCGTGCACCAGGCCTTCCAGGTCCGCGAGTTCACGGCCGAGGGCCTGATCCTGACCGCGACTAACCTGCCGCCGCCCACGCTGGCCGCGCTGCTGCCGGCCTACGGCCGCGAGCTGGGCGAGCTGATGGCGGACTATAACCGGATCGTGACCGCGGGGCCGCTGGTGGAAGACACCGGGACCGGCCGGGTGCGGCACCTGCCCGGCCTCGGCACGCAGGTGTTCTATCAGCTCACTGCGGACGATGCGGCCCGCATGGTGCGCGGCGTGGAGCTTACCGCCCAGGCGCTGTTCGAGGCCGGGGCGCGCCGGATGCTGCTGCCGTTCCACGGCGCGCCCGAGGTCCGCAGCCCGGATCAGCTACGCCGCCTGCTGGCCCGGCCGGTACCCAGGCGGTTGATCCAGGTGTACTCGATCCACCTGATGGGCACCGCCCGGATGAGCGAGGACCCGCGGCGCGGGGTGACCGACAGCTACGGGGCGGTGCACGGCGTGCCCGGCCTGTTCGTGGCCGACGCCAGCCTGTTCCCCGGCCCGACCGGCATCAACCCGATGGAGACGGTCATCGCGCTGGCCATGCGCAACGCACGGCGCCTGGTCGAGCGCCGCCCGGCGTGCTGACCCGGCGCTACTGCCAGCTGGCGACCGGGCTGCCGGGGGCGTAGACGTAGCCGCCGGTGCCCTTGACCTCGTTCGGGTCCTGGCGCAGACGCGAGTAGTCGATGCCGAACTGGAACATCGCGCCGGTCGCGACCCGGTGGTAGGTGGGGTTGGGCAGCTCGATGAGGCCGGGATCGGTGAATGACCCGTCCACGTAGGAAAACTGCTTGGGGTTGACCACGAACCCGTCGGCGCCGCCGATGATGATCCAGCCGATGATGACGCCCCCGGCCTGATCGCCCTGGGTGTCGACCTCGCCGATGCGGGAGCCTTCCGGGGTGGTGTACCAGGAGATGTCGTTCGGGTCGATGCTGTCGGTGGACTTGAGCTTGGCCTCGGGCCGGGTGATGCCCTTCACCGCGTCCAGCCGGGCGGTGCTCTCGTCAAGCAGGCAGGTGGCGATGCTGATCCCGTCGATGGTGCCGCCGGTGTTGAAGGCGCCCTGGCACACCGGCCCGCGGGCGGCCAGCCAGGCGGCGTCCTGGGCCAGGATGGTCGTACGCTGGGACGGCGACCCGCTGGTGTACGCGGCCAGCTGCACGGCGTCGATGGCGGCGTCGGTGTTCTCGGTCGTGGCCTGGTAGCACTGCTCGATGGCCTGCGTGCTCGACTGGCTGCCGCAGCTGGCCGGGGCGGACTGGACCCGGGCCGGGTGCCCTGGGTCGAACGGCTCGACGATGGGCACGAACGACGCCGCAGCTGATGCGCTCCCGGTGGCCGCGTTCGCGGCGGAGGTGCTGGCCGCGGTGTCAACCGGGACGGCGATGCTGCCGCTCGACGAGGAGGAGCCGCTGCAGCCCGCGGCCAAGCCGGCCAGGAGGGCGAGTATGGCGGCCTGCGCCACGCGCCGCCCGCGTCCGAGCGTGATCATTCCCAGGCCCCTTGTCGCCGATTCCCGCCGCTGCTGGCGACGATCGTAGCGGACCAGGTCCCTAGCCGACGAGGAGGACGACTCGGCGACCACAAATCACCCGACTATTGGGCCTGGATCGAAATATCAGCGCGGATGCACAGTCCGGCGCGCGAGCGATTGTTATCAACTCACCGGTTAAGTTGTTGTTATCTCGTGACCGAAGTCTTCATTGGCTTAGCCGGCGCATTCGGTGGACTGTAGGAGTTATAGGAAATCTGTTTTCGTGTCCAGGACAACCCATTCGGGTACGACCGAAGCCTCACCCGCAAGCGCCGGGGGCCGGGTGAGGCGCCGAGGAACGGGAGGCCTCCGTGATGCGCGTCAACTTCACAGCCGATGACCTGGCCCGTACAAGATTCAGCGCCGTCCCGGCGCCGCTGATGGAAACCGGGCTGGCCCTGGTCGAAGTGAGGCGGGCGGGTGTCGCCCGCCGCCGGATGCGCACCCGCCTGTGGCTGCGCGAGGCCTGGCGGGGGTTCCCGGCCGGCGCGCGACCGCTGCTCGACCTGATCGGACCACGCGGGCCGTGGCCGGCCTTCATCGACTCACCGGCCCCCGACATCGAGGAGGCGCTCGACTTCGTCCGGGCCACCCCGCGTTCGTACCTGCAGGAGGAGGTGGCTGACGTCTGGGGCGACCGCCCCGGCCGGCCCCGGGCTGGCTCCGGAACCTGGCCGACGGCGACCCGGAGGCGCTGGAAATCGTGGTGCACGCGCTGCGGGCGTTCCACGACGCGGTGGTCGCCCCGCGCTGGGACACCGTGCTCAGCTCGTTCCACGGTGACGTGGCCAGGCGGATGCCGGTGCTGGCCGCCGGCGGGCACCAGACGCTGTTCGATACGCTGCACCAGCAGCTGCGGTGGCACGACGACGGGCTGGAACGGGAGGGCTTCGACTGCGAGTACGACCTGGGCGGCGAGGGCCTGCTGCTGTTCCCGTCGGCGTTCTGGACGGGACCGCCGGTGTTCGTGCGCGGCGATGGCCGGCGCCTCGGCCACGCCCTGCTGTATACCGCCCAGCCCGGCGGCCAGGCCGCGGACCGGGACGACCCGCTGCTGAGCGAGACGGGAAACGACCATCTGGCCGCCCTGCTCGGCCCCACCCGGGCCGCCGTGCTGCGCGCTCTGTGGGAACCGCGCGGCACGGCGGAGCTAGCCGCGGCGGTGGACATCAGCGCGGCCTCGGCCTCCGAGCACGCCAAGGTGCTGCGCGACGCGTACCTGGTCGAGACCAGCCGGGTGGGCCGCTCGGTCCGGCACGCGCTGACGCCGCTGGGCCGGACCATGCTCGGCCAGCTGCGCCTGGCCGCGGAAGAGCCCGGCGACCGGGCCGGCTAACGATACACGAATTGGTCCGCCTCGCTAACTAATTGCCGGGCGGGTGACATCATGATCACGGGCAGTTTTGGTCGCTATTTGGCTCGAAGTGCCCGCGATCATGAAATGGCCCGGCCTTTGCGCGGGAATTCTTCGGTGCTATTCGGGATTCTCGGAGAGGCTCGTTAGCCAGGCGCTCACCACGGTGGCGCAGAAGGCGTCGGTGACCTCGGTCCGGTCACCCGCTGCAGCTCGCGGTGGCCCGCGGCGCGACCGTCATCGGCACCGCCGCCCCGGGTGACCTGGACCGGGTCACCGCGCTCGGTGCCGCCGCCGTGGGTTACGGCGACGGCTGGGCAGACCGGGTCCGGGCCGTCGCCCCGGACGGCGTGGACGCCGTGTTCGACACCTCAGGCGCGGGCGTGCTGGCCGACTCGGTCGCCCTGGCGGGCGACGTGGCCCGGGTCATCACGATCGCGGACGAGTCGGCCGCGCGGTACGGCGTGCGCTTCTCCGGCGCCGACCCGGCCGACCGGCGCCCCGAGGCCCTGTCCGAACTGGCCGGCCGGGCCGCGGCCGGGCACCTGGTCGTGCCGATCTGGCGCAGCTACCCGCTGGCCGAGGCGGCCCGCGCGCACGCTGACCTCGAGGCCGGGCGCAACCAGGGCAAGATCGTCCTGCTGCCCCGACCTGGGCGCCTGAGCTGGGCCGGCGGTCATGGGGCCGGGACGGCCAGCACGTCGGCGGCCACGGCGCCGGACGGCCCGCAGATCAGCGGGTTGATGTCCAGCGCGGCCAGCACGTCGCCCAGGTCGGCGGCCAGGTCGGACAGGCCGGCCATGGCGCCGGCGATCGAGTCGAGGTCGGCCGGCGGCTGGCCGCGGGCTCCGGCCAGTACGGCGGCCAGCCGGAGCCGGGCACAGATCGCCCGGGCCCGCGCGCGGGTGACCGGAGGCAGCACCACGGCCCGTTCGGCCAAAATCTCGATCAAGACCCCGCCGGCGCTGATGACCAGCAGCGGGCCCAGGGCCGGGTCGCGGACCAGGCCCAGGGCCAGTTCGGTGCCGGGCCCGGCCGTCTCGCACACCAGCACCCGCGGGCCGAGGCGGGCGGCCAGGTCGTCGTAGGCGGCGCCGGCCGCGGCCGGGTCGCGCAGCCCGAGCCGCACTCCCCCGACGTCGGACTTGTGCGCGATGTGCGGCTCGTCGGTCTTGAGCACGACCGGGTAGCCGATCTGCGCCGCGGCCAGCAGGGCCCCGGCGCGGGTGCAGGCGCCGACAGCGCGGACCGCGGGAATGCCGTAGTCGCGGAGCAGGTCGAACAGGTCCGCGCCGCTCAGCCCGCCGGCGGCCAGCCGGTCCGCCCAGCGCCGCCGGCGGGCGCCCGGCGGGCCCGGGGCCGGCGGTGGCGCGGGACGTTCGGCGTGGTCGAGCAGGTGGCGCAGCGCGAGCAGGCCGGTGCGGCCGCCCTCCAGGACCGGCACCCCCGCGGCCCGGAGCCGCGCGGCGGCCACCGGGTCGACGGCCGCGGGCAGGCCGGCCAGCACGGCGACCGGCTTGGCCGTGCCTGCCGCCGCGGCCAGGACGGCCCGGGGGTAGGCGTCGTCGCCGTCGAACTCGGGCACCAGGTCGACGGCCAGGGCGACCGCGGCCACCGCCGGGTCGGCGGCCAGCGCGGACAGGCACTCGCCGAACAGCGGCTCGGTGTCCCGCCCGGTCCCCCACACGTCCAGCGGGTTGCCGGGCGGCAGGCCCGGGTCGAGCACCGCGGCCAGCCGGTCCCGGGTGGCCGCGCTGATCGGCGCGAACGGGACGCCGAGGTCGGCGGCCAGGTCCGCGACGTGGGCGCGTTCCAGGCCGGAGTCGTGCACGGTGGCCAGCCCGGTTCCGGCCCAGCGGCGGCCGGGGGTGAACAGTTCCAGCGTGTCGGCCAGTTCGGCCAGGTCATGGACGCGGTGCACGCCGTAGGCGGCGGCCAGGGCCTCCCAGGCGCCGTCGGCGGCGGCTAGCGCGCCCGAGTGCGCGGACACCAGCGCCTGGCCGGCCGCCGACGCGCCCGCGCTGAGCAGCACGACCGGCACGTCGGCGGCCAGGGCCGCCGCCAGCGCCGCGCGCAGCCCGGCCGCGTCCCTGATGGCCTCGAGGACCAGGGCCAGCACCCGGGTCTCGGGCAGGCCCAGCGCGTAGCTGGCGTAGGCCGCCGCGGGCGTGACGAGCTCCTGGCCGGAGGAAACGGCCAGGCTGAAGCCGAATCCGCGCCGGGCGCGCAGCAGCGCGGAGAACACCGAGCCCGAGTGGGTGATCAGCGCGACCGGCCCGGCCGCGACCGGGTCCGGCTCGAGGTAGCCGACGGCGCGCAGGCCGCGGGCCACGTTGACGAAGCCCATGCAGCCCGCGCCGCACAGGGCCAGGCCGGCCTCGGTGGCGATCGCGGTCAGCCGGGTCCGCAGCCCGGTTGCGCCGGGCGGATCGAAGGCGTTCCCGAAGATGATGGCCGAACGGGCCTGGCTGCGTGCGGCCAGGACCAGCTGGTCTTCCAGCGCGGCGTCGGGCACGGCCAGCAGCGCCAGGTCGACCGGTTCCGGCACCTCGGCCAGGGTGGGCAGGCAGGGCGTGCCGCCGATGTCCGCGTAGCGCGGGTTGACCAGGTAGGTGCGCGGCCGGGACGGGCTGCGGGCCATCTCGGTGATCATCCGCGCGCCCAGGCTGCCGGGCCGGGCGCTGGCCCCGACCAGGGCGACGCTGCGTGCCTCCAGCATCGCCCGGACGGCCGGGACCTGCGCCTGGGCCTGGGCCTGGGTGGCGCCCTCGGTGATGAGCGGAGCGGTCACCGGCGGCGCAGCACCGGCCGCCTGGCCGCGGCGCGGCGGTCGGCGAGCGCGGCCCGGGCCGCCTGCATGCCGGGGATGCCGCACACTCCCCCGCCCGCGTGAGTGGCCGAGCTGGCGTAGTACAGGCCGGGCACCGGCGTGCGGTAGTCGGCGAAGCCCGGCGCGGGCCGCATGTGGAACAGCTGCTCGAGCGACAGCTCGCCGTGGAAGATGTTGCCGCCGACCAGGCCGTAGTCGTGCTCCATCTCGTACGGGCCGACGATGTCCCGGTGCAGGATCGAGCTCTTGAAGTTCGGCGCTACCTCGTTGTAGCAGTCGATCATGCGGTCGGCGTAGGCCTGCAGTTCCTCGGTGTGCGGCTGCTCGCTCCAGTCGGCCGGGACCCACTGGGTGAACAGGGACATGATGTGATACCCGTCCGGGCAAAGGGTCTTGTCGAACGCGGTCGGGATCACGCCGTCGGAGAACGGCCTGACCGCTGGCCTGCCCTCCCGGGCGTCTTGGAACGCGCGCTCGATGTAGGGCATGGTGGGGGCCATCTCCACCGAACCCGTGTGATGTTCCTGCAGGTTGGTGCCGGGGTCGGCGGTGAAGTCGGGGAGTTCGGCCAGGGCCAGGTTGATCTTGACCACGCCGCTGCGGGTCTTCCAGCGCTCGATGTCCGCGACGAAGTCGTCCGGCAGGTTCTGGCGGCCGACGTGGTCCAGGAACGCGGTGCGCGGGTGCAGGGAGGTGACCACGACCTTGGCCGTGAGCTGCTGGCCGTTCTCGAGCACGACGCCCTGTGCTTTGCCGTCGCTGATCAGGATCTGGCCGACCTTCGCGTCGGTGCGGATTTCGGCGCCGGCCTCGCGGGCGGCGTTCGCGATGGCGTCGGCCACCGCACCCATGCCGCCCTCCTGGAAGCCCCAGTTGCCCAGGTGCCCGTCGCCGACGTCGCCGATCGAGTGGTGGGCCATGACGTAGGCGGTGCCCGGCTCGTAGGGGCCGGCCCAGGTGCCGATCACGCCGTTGACCGCCAGCGCCCCCTTGACCTGCGGCGACTCGAACCAGTCGTCGAGCAGGTCGGCGATCGACATCGTCATCAACCGGGTCACGTCGGCGATCGTGCGGACGTCCAGGCCGCGGTTTTTCCAGGCCAGCCTCAGGGTCTGCTTGAGGTCCCTGGGCTGGCGGGAGCCGAGGTTCGGCGGGACGGCGAGCAGCAGCGGGCCGAGCACGTCGGCCAGCCCGGCCAGCCAGGCGTCCCAGCGCGGCATGGCGCCGGCGTCCTTGGCGGACCAGCGGGACACCTCGTCGTGGTTGCGCTGGGCGTCGTCGGCGTACAGCTTGATCGACCCGCCCTCGGGGAAGGCCTGGTAGTACGGGCCCATCGGGAAGATCTTGTAGCCGTGCTTTTGCAGCTGGAGGTCGTTGATGATGGTCGGCGGCAGCAGCGACATCACGTACGACAGCCGGGTGACCCTGAAGTCGGGCGCATCTGGCCAGGGGGCTTCGGTGGTCGCGGCGCCGCCGGTCTTCGGCCGGGCCTCCAGCACCAGCGTGCGGGCGCCGGAGCGGGCCAGGTAGGCCGCGGCGACGAGGCCGTTGTGCCCGCCGCCGACGATGATCGCGTCGTAGTCCTTGGTACTCATGAAACCGGAGCCTCCGAAAGATTGACTGAACATTCAGTCTAGAAGCTGCTACGATAAATTCTCAAGACCGCGATCCTGTTCAGCCGGCGGGCGAACGGGTCAAACCCCTGGAGGCGAGGGCCGGCATGAAGGAGCAGGCGGGGGGCGAGCGGGAGACACAGCGGCGCGAGCAGATGCTGCGGGCGGCGATCGAGGTCATCCTCGAGCGCGGCTATGCCGAGACCAGGATCGCCGACGTGGCCGAGCGCACCGGGATCAGCCCGGCGCTGGTCATCTACTACTTCAAGACCCGGGACCAGCTGCTCACCGAGGCGATCAGGTACTCCGAGGACACCTGGTACGCCGAGAACATGCGGCGGATGGAAGAGACCCCGACCGCGGCCGGGAGGCTGGCTGAGGCCGTGGCCATGATCTGCCTGCCGGGCAATCCCGAGCCCCGGCAGTACTGGCTGCTGTGGCTGGACCTGTGGGCGTTCGCCCCGCGGAACCCGGGGATGGCCGCGGTACGGCAGAAGTCCGACGAGCGGTGGCGGGAAACCATCCGCTCCATCGTGCTGGCCGGCCAGGAGGCCGGCGAGTTCGCGTCCGTGGACGCGGACGACTTCACGATCACGCTGGCCGGCCTGCTCGACGGGCTGGCCGTGCAGATCGCGCTCGAAGACCCGGATGTGCCGCCGCAGCGCGCGTACGGGCTGGCGATGCGGTTCGCGGCCGGGGAGCTCGGGTTCGACTGGAAGCCCGCACCGAAACGGGCGCGCAAACGCGGTAGGTAACTTTCGGCAGGAGGCGCCGTGGCTGGAGGAAGCATTGAACTGGTCGCGCTGACCAAGAGGTTCGGCGAGATCGCGGTCGACAACATCGACCTGACCGTGGCCAGCGGTGAGTTCTTCTCCCTCCTCGGCCCTTCGGGCTGCGGCAAGACCACCACCTTGCGGCTGATCGCCGGGTTCGAGCAGCCGACCTCGGGCAAGATCCTGCTGGACGGCGTCGACGTGTCGGACGTGCCGGCGCACCGGCGCAACGTCAACACGGTGTTCCAGAGCTACGCGCTGTTCCCGTTCCTGTCCGTCTCCGACAACGTGGCGTTCGGCCTGCGGCACCGCAAGCTGGCCAAGGCGGACCTCAGCCGCCGGGTGAACGACGCCCTGGAACTGGTCAGGATGACCTCCTTCGCCAAGCGGCGGCCGGGCCAGCTGTCCGGCGGCCAGCAGCAGCGGGTCGCGCTGGCCCGCGCGCTCGTGCTCAACCCCGCGGTGCTGCTGCTCGACGAGCCGCTCGGCGCGCTGGACGCCAAGCTGCGCCGCTCACTCAAGGTCGAGCTCAAGGCGCTGCAGGAACGCGTCGGCATCACCTTCCTGTACGTCACCCATGACCAGGAGGAGGCGCTGACCATGTCCGACCGCCTGGCCGTGATGAACGCCGGCAAGATCGTGCAGATCGGCACGCCCCGCCAGGTCTACGAGGAGCCCGCCGACACCTACGTGGCCGATTTCCTGGGCGCGGCCAACCTGATGGAGGTCTGGGTCAGCGCGCCGGGCGCGATCCGGCTGGGCGACTTCGCGTTGTCCTCCGAACGCTGCGAGGCCGCCAGCGGCGGCCGCGCGCACGCCGTGATCAGGCCGGAGCGGGTGCGGGTGGAGCCGCACGGGTCACCCGGCGACAACCGCGTGCCCGCCATGGTCGAGCGCGTGGTCTTCCTTGGCGCCGCCCTGCAGGTCATGCTGCGGCTGGCTACCGGCGTGTCGCTGCAGGCCCTGATGCAGAACGACGGCGAGCGCCCGGACCTGACCCAGGGCACTCCGGTGCACTGCTACCTGCCGCCCGACGCGCTGCGCGTGCTGGCCGGCGCGGCCGGGGAGGTTCCGGTCGCCGAGGACGAGCCGCTAGTAGCGACCTGACCTTCGTCCCGGCCTGTCTTGTCCCGGTGGCCCCGTGCAGCCTGGCTGTCTGAGCGGCGGCCGAGCGGAGCGGCGCGGACGCTGCGATTTGTTACGATCGCTGGCACGACCGAGAGGGCGGTGTCAGCATGGCGGCCAGGACCCGGCAGCTGGAGAACGCTACGCTGACCACCCGGGTGGCCAACGAGGCGAGCTGGGGCGACCTGCAAAAGGTCCTCAGTTCCACCGCGCCTGCGAGCTGTCAATGCCAGCGGTACAAGATGCAGCCCAAGGAGTGCCTCGTCACGACCTCAGTCGAGGAGCGCGCCCACCGGTTCCGCATTCAGACAGACCCGGATGCGCCAGACGCCGAGGCAACCACCGGGCTCGTCGCCTACCTCGACGACGAGCCCGTCGGCTGGTGCGCGGTCGAACCGCGGACCGCCTACATCGGTCTGGTGCGCGGCGGGCGGGTGGCGTGGACTGGCCGCTCGGAGGACCGGACCGACGACTCAGTCTGGGCGGTGACCTGTTTCGTCACCCGGGCCGGGTTCCGTCGGCGCGGCATCAGCCGGGCACTTGCCCGCGCCGCGGTTGAGTTTGCCCGGGATCACGGCGCACGGGCTGTCGAGGGCTATGCCATGACGACGAGGAATGCCGTCTCAGACGAGCTGCACGTCGGCACCGAGGGCACGTTCGCCGCCGCTGGCTTCACCGAGGTCTCCCGGCCGTCGCCACGCCGCGTCGTCATGCGCATCGACTTGTGACTCTGGCGGTCGGTCAGCGGCCGGTGAAGTGGGCTTCGCGGCGTTCGACGAAGCTGCCCAGGCCCTCGGCGGCGTCCTGGCTGCGCAGGATGCCGGGCAGCAGCGCGGCGAGGCAGTCCCGGGCGGCGGCCGGGCCGTCGCCCAGCCCAGCGCGGGCGCTGGCCAGGGTAGCCTGCACGCCCAGCGGGGCCTGTCGCGCGATGAGCTGAGCCAGTTCGGTAGCCCGCTGGACGTGCGTGCCGGGCGGGACGACTTCCTGCACCAGGCCGATGCGCAGCGCCTCGGCGGCACCGAACTCCTCGGCGGTGAGCAGGAAGCGCATCGCGTTGCCCCAGCCCAGCTGGGCGGGCGCGCGGAAGGTGGCACCGCCGAACGGCACGATCCCGCGGGCGATCTCCAGCTGGCTGAAGCGGACGTCATCGGCGGCGATCACGATGTCGGCGGCCAGGGCGAGCTCGATGGACAAGGTGAACGCGATGCCGTTGACCGCCATCACCACCGGCTTGGGCACCGGGTCGCCCCAAACCGCGAACGGGTCGAAGCGGTGCGCGCCGCTCAGGACGTCCGGGCCGCCTGCGGTCACCGCCGGGCCGACCTCGGCCAGGTCCAGGCCCGCGGAAAAGTGGTCGCCGTGGGCGAACAGGACGCCGACGCGCAGTTCGTCGTCCGTGCCCAGCAGCTCGTAGGCGCCGCCCAGCGCGTCGATGGTGGCCAGATTGAACGCGTTGCGCTTGGCCGGGCGGTTGACGCCCATGAGCAGCACGTGCCCGTCGCGTTCCACGGTTATCGGCTCTGTCACTGGCGCTCCTTGGTCACTGACGTTCGGTCTGATCCGGGGTGGGACCACCGTACGCTGGCCCGCCGCGGGTGGGACCCTTGGCCTATGCGCGCATTGATGATCACCGGCCGGCGATCGGCCCGGGTGGAGGAGGTGGAGGCTCCGGTGCCGGGGGCGGGTCAGGTGGTGGTCGACGTCCGCCGGGCCGGCATCTGCGGGACGGACGCGGAGCTGTTCAACGAGCAGCTGGCCTACTTCGCCCAGGGCAAGATCGGGTTCCCGATCCGGCCGGGGCACGAGTGGTGCGGCGTGGTCACGGCGGTCGGCACCGGGGTCGATCCCAGGTGGCTCGGGGTCAGGGTGACCGGGGACACCATGCTGGGCTGTGGCCGGTGCCCGCGGTGCCAGGCCGGGCGGGGGAACGTCTGCGCCGACCGCGGCGAGGTCGGGATCATGGGCTGGGCGGGCGGACTGGCCGAGCAGGTGCTGGTGCCCGCGTCCAGCCTGTACCGGCTGCCCGACGCCGTCGACGACCGGGCCGGCGCGCTGGTCGAGCCGGGCGGTAACGCCTGGCGGGCTGCCTCGGCCGCGGGCGCTGCCCCGGGTCGGCGGATCCTGGTCTGCGGACCGGGCACCATCGGGCTGCTGACCACGGCGTTCGCGCAGGCTGCGGGAGCCGAGGTGGACATCCTGGCGGTAGACGATGGGCGGCGGGAGCTGGCCGCGTCGTTCGGGGCCGCCGGGTACTGGACGGCAGAGGACCCGCCGGGGCCGGGATACGACGCGGTGGTGGACTGCACCGACGACCAGCGGGTCCCGGCCTGGGCGCTGAGCCTGGCCGAGCCGGGCGGGCGCGTGGTGTACATCGGCGTATCGGGCACGCCCAGCCCGATCGACAGCCGGGATCTGGTCCTTTCAGACCTGACCGCGGTGGGCATCCTCGGCGCGTCGGCGGGGCTCGCCCCGGCCATCGAGCATTACGCGGACGGCCGGGTCGACCCGGCCGGCATCGTGGCGGTAACCGTGGGCCTGGACCGGGCCGCCGAGGCGCTGGCCGGGCAGCTCGACACCGGGGCAGGCACCAAGATCCACATCGACCCGCGGGCCTAGCGCGCCCGCCAGGCTAGTCGTCCCAGAACGGCCGGACCTCGATGATCCCGATGCTGGCCGTCGGGTGGCGTGAGGCGATGTCGATGGCCTCGTCCAGGTCGGCGCAGTCGATCACGTCGTAGCCCGCGACCTGCTCCTTGGTCTCGGCAAACGGGCCGTCGCTGACCAGCAGGTTGCCCTCCCGGACCTGCACGGTGGTCGCGTCGCTGACCGGCCGGAGCCGGCCTCCGTGCAGCCGCGCACCACGGGCCGTAAGCTCGCTGAGCCAGGTCTCCAGCGCGCGGGCCGCGGGCGTACCCGGGATCTGGCAGTCGCTCTCCGGGCCGAACGCGATGGACTCGTCCGCGCAGTGGATCAGCATGTACTTCATCATGTCCTCCCCGGCCTATCCTGCCTCGCCGTCCGGGAGGCCGTACCGGTCATGGTAGACGGCCTGCCCGACGTGGTATTGGCGGCCGATCGGGGTGAGGTCAAGGTAGTTGAACGTGCCGAGCAGCAGGTCACCGCCGCGGGCGTACGACGAGTAGGTGTGAAAGATGCTGCCGTCGTCGCGCAGGAACACGCTGGTGCCGGGCTGCTCACCCTCGGTGGCCCAGGGCTGACCCGCCGCCGTGAGCTCGGCCTTGGTCCGGTAGTTATACTCCACCGGAGCGATCGACTCGTCCAGCGTGACGTGGAAGTCGTAGTTGAAGTCGCTCCCGTAGGAGGAGTAGAAGGGCACGGTCCAGCCCATGCGGGCCCGGAACGCGCTCAGCTTCTCCCACGGACCGCGGGATACGACCGCCAGGGTGGTCCGGGCCGCGTGCAGGTGCCCGAGCTGACCAATGTTGTCGATCAGGAACGAGCAGCTTGGGCAGCCCGCGTCCAGATCCCACCGCCACATGAGGTGATAGACGATGAGCTGAGTGCGGCCTTCGAACAGTTCGGGCAGGCTCACCTTGCCTTCCGCCCCCTCGAAGACGTACTCCTTGTCGATCTTGACCATGGGCAGCCGGCGGCGTTCGGCGTTGACCGCGTCGCGCTGGCGGGTCAGACCCTTCTCCTGCTCGAGCAGCAGCCCGCGCTGGGCTAGCCAGTCCTGGCGGGACGCGACCTGGGGAAGACTCATCACAACCTCCGCGTGCTTGGATCTCGTTACCGGGACGACGAACGGCAGTGGCCGTGATGGACAGGGCGGCTCAGGGGCAGCGGCCAGCCGTGGGGCAGTTCGGCCAGGCCGCGGGCCAGAGGGGCCGGGACCCGGGCGGCCTGGCTGAGCAGGCGCAGGCCGGCTAGTTCCGCGGTGAAGTGGCCGCAAGCGTCAGTGGCCGCGCTGAGCTTGGCGAAGACCGAGAACGGCTGGCCGTGCAAGATGCGCTGCCGCACCGGGCACGACGAACTCACTCCGCAGTAATCCGAATCCCGGGAGGGTTACCCGGCGCGGGCGGGTGGGCTGTGGCTGTGCAGGGTCTTGGTGCGGTTCTTGTTCCAGGCGGTGGTGGTCCCGTCGGGGTTCAGGACCAGGGTCCAGCCCAGCCGGTGGATCATGACCTGGTGGTGATACGTACAGAGCAGGACGCAGTCCTTGGTGCTGGTCTTGCCGCCGTTGGCTTTGTGCTTGGTGTGGTGCACCTCGCAGGCCGCCGCGGGCTGATTGCAGCCGCCGGCCCACCGGCAGTGCTTGTCCCGCCAGATCACCGCGTTGCGGATCCCCGCCGGGATGGTGTCGCTGAACCCGATGTCCAGCGGCAGGCTGGGCCCGGCCAGCGGGGCGCCGAGTTCCCGGGTCCGCAGGAACGACGCCAGCCCGCCCGGCCCGGAGACCAGGTCGACGGCCTTGCCGATGATCGCCTGCTGCAGCGCCTGCCGGGACAGCAGCCCGGCCGGGACAGGCCCGGCCGGCGGCAACGGCTGGCCTGGCCCCGGCTGGCCTGGCCCCGGCTGGCCTGGCCCCGGCTGGCCTGGCCCCGGCTGGCCTGGCCCCGGCTGGCCTGGCCCCGGCTGGCCTGGCACGGGCTGGCCTGGCCCCGCCGATGAGGCGAGCGGCTGGCAGGGACCCTGGGGACGGTGCAGGTGGTCCAGGCGGTCCAGGCTGGCGCACAGCCGGACCAGGTCCTCCAGCGCACCCAGATCCACGTCCCCGTCCACGAACGTGGCCATCCGCGCGTCACACGTCATCGCGCGGGCGGCGTCGCCGGTCAGCCACGCGCCGCCGTCGCTGCCGCCGACTGCGGCGCTAGCCCGGTGGGCGGCCCACCGGGCCTGCACCCCGCCCGCCCATTCGCCTTCCAGCAGCGAGCCGCCGTCCCACCCCCGCAACTCGCCCAGCGACACGTGCATCACCGCCTTGACCGGCTGCCCGGCCCGCTCCGGCAGCAGCCCGGCCGCCAGCAGCCTGCGCATCGCCTCGGCCAGCGCGTCGTGGTACCGCTGCACATGGGTCCGGTCATCGTCGCTGTCCGCCGGGGCCGACAGCGCATCCAGCACCGCGGTGACCACGGCGGCGCATTCCGGGGTCAGGTCCCCGGCCATGACCCCGGCGCCCTGGAAGGTAGTGACCAGCGTGACGGACCGGTCGTCGAACCCGCCGGGATCATCATCGGGCGGGGCGGACCGGGCGTGCATCTCCGCGGCCAGCTCCGCCAGGTCCGGCAGGTCCATCCCGGCCCGGGCGCCGGTGACCAGGATCTCATCGGCGGCCGCCCGGCAGTCCTCGGGCAGCTGGTCGGTCCACCCGCAGATGGCCCGGGCATACGACTCCGACAGCACGTACCCCTCGGCCAGCGCCGCGGCCACCTGCGGATGCGCCGCCGCGCGGCGGGCCCAGGCCCGGTGGAACCGGGCCGCCGCCCTGGTGATCCTCGTCCGGTGCATCAGCCACGCCGCCGGGCTGTAGTCCGCGTCCTCGGCGCAGCCGCCGCTGGCAGTGAACGCGCCCAGGACCCTGGCCCGGACCGCCGTGCTCATCGCGTCGGCCTGCTCCAGCGCCAGCAGGCACGACGCCTGCGCCGCGGTCGCCATCACGGCCGGATCAGCGGCAGCCAGGAACCCGTACCCGGTGCGGATCAGCTCCAGCGCCGCACGGACGCTGGCCGGCTTCGCGCAGTTGCTCATTGGGATGTCACCTCCATTCCGGGCTCACGACTGGGTGTCCTGGAGGCTAGAAGGCCGGACCGTTCGGCAGAAAAAGCCCTCTTCGATCTTTGTTCGAGTTTACTATCTCATACTGACATTTTCAGGAAGGACACTGACCAGGAGCGGCAATTTTTCGATAGCGGAATTCGTCGCCGCCATGCTCGATATCGGCCATGTGACGGAACGCCACTCTCGTTACGGCGATAAACCAGCGTTGTTCAATGGGAATCGGAGAACTGGATCGAACTGCGCCTCAAGACGGCCGGGGCCGGAACCGGCTTGGGGATCCGCTGGCCATGGCGGTGGCGGCCAACGGCGGAACGGCCCGTGGAATGTCGGTCCCCGGAGGTACCGTGAGCGGGTGCTTGACTCGTTCCACCCTGCGGTGCGCACCTGGTTCGAACGCCGGTTCCCAGGCGGCCCGACCGAGCCGCAGGCGGCCGGGTGGCGGGAGGTGGCGGCGGGCGGGCACACGCTGATCGCGGCGCCTACGGGATCGGGCAAGACGCTGGCGGCGTTCCTGGTGTGCATCGACCGGCTGTACCGCGGCGGGACCAGCAGGGAACGGAAGGCGGCACCGGCAGGGCCGGGGCCCGGGGGCCCAGCAGTGGTGTACGTGTCGCCGCTGAAGGCGCTGGCCACGGACATCCAGCAGAACCTCGAGGCGCCGTTGCGCGAGATCGCGGCGGTGGCCGGCGAGCTCGGGCTGGCCGCGCCGGCGATCCGGGTGGCGGTCAGGACCGGGGATACGGCCGCCGCCGAGCGCGCGGCCATGCTGAAGCACCCGCCGGACATCCTGATCACCACCCCCGAGTCGCTGTTCCTGCTGGTCACCGCGGAGCGGAGCCGGGCCATGCTGCGCACCACGCGGACCGTGATCGTGGACGAGATCCACGCCGTGGCGTCGAACAAGCGGGGCTCGCACCTGGCGCTGACGCTGGAGCGGCTGGCCCACGTGGCCGAGGAGCCGGTGCAGCGGGTGGGCCTGTCCGCGACGGTCCGGCCGATCGAGACGATCGCCAGGCTGCTGGTCGGATCGGGCCAGGACCGGGACAACCCGGACGGGACGCCGCGCTGCGCGATCGTGGACTCCGGGCACCGCAGGCAGCTGGACCTGGCCCTGGAGATTCCCGACGACGAGCTCGGCGCGGTGCCCACCGGCGAGCAGATGACGCAGATCCTGGACCGGATCACGGAGCACGTGGGCAGCCACCGGACCACGCTGGTGTTCGTCAATACCAGGAGCATGGCCGAGCGAGTGGCCCACCAGCTAGGCGAACGGCTCGGGGAAGAGCTAGGGGCGCAGGTGGCGGCGCATCACGGGTCGCTGTCCAAGGGACGACGGCAGCGGGTCGAGGCCCGGCTGCGGGCCGGGGACCTGCGGGCGCTGGTGGCCACGGCCTCGCTGGAGCTCGGCATCGACATCGGCCCGGTGGAGCTGGTCTGCCAGATCGGGTCGCCGCGCAGCATCGCGACGTTCCTGCAGCGGGTGGGCCGGTCCAACCACACGCGGAGCGGGACGCCACGCGGGTTCTTGTATCCGACCACCCGCGATGAGCTGGTGGAATGCGCCGCGCTCATCCGCGGCGTGCGGCGGGGGCGGCTGGACGCCATCATCATCCCGCAGCGGCCGCTGGACATCCTGGCCCAGCAGATGGTGGCCGAGTCGGCCGCCGAGCAGTGGGGCGAAGGCGAGCTGCTCGGCCTGGCCCGGCAGGCGGCGCCGTTCCGTGACCTGTCCCGCGAGGACTTCGACGACGTGACCGAGCTGCTGGCCGAGGGGATCCGCACCGGGCGCGGCCGCCGGGCTTACTACCTGCACCGGGACCAGGTGAACGGGACGGTCAAGGGCCGCCGCGGGGCCCGGCTGGCCGCGCTGACCTCGGGCGGGGCCATCCCCGAGCTGGGCGATTTCCGGGTCATCGCCGAGCCAGACGAGGCCCAGGTCGGCACGGTGCACGAGGAATGGGCGACCGAGAGCAGGCCGGGCGACGTGTTCCTGCTCGGCACCCACTCCTGGCGGATCCGGCGGGTGGAACCGGGGACCGTCCGGGTGGTGGACGCGCACGGTGCTCCCCCGTCGGTTCCGTTCTGGCAGGGCGAGGCGCCCGGCCGGACCAGGGAGCTGTCCGAGGAAGTCTCGGAGCTGCGCCAGGCGGTAGCCGACCGCTCGGCTGCCGACGCCCTGGCCTGGCTGCAGGACGAGTGCGGGATCGACCGGGCGGCGGCGGACATCATCGTCGCCTACCTGCGGGCCGGCCTGGCCGCGCTGGGGGCGCTGCCCACCATGAACGCGATCATCCTGGAGCGGTTCTTCGACGAGGCCGGCGGGATGCAGCTGGTGGGGCACGCGCCGTTCGGGACGCGGGTGAACCGGGCGTTCGGGCTGGCGCTGCGCAAGCGATTCTGCGTGACGTTCGACTTCGAGCTGCAGGCGGCCGCCAGCGACAACGCGATCCTGCTGTCGCTGGGGCCGCAGCACAGCTTCCCGCTGGACAGCGTGCCTAAGTTCCTGGCCTCACCCACCGTGGAGCAGGTGGTGCGCCAGGCGGTGCTGACCTCGCCGATGTTCGCGGCCCGGTGGCGGTGGAACCTGAACACGTCGCTGACCGTGCTGCGGATGCGGGGCGGCCGGAAGAACCCGCCCGCGATCCAGCGGATGGAGGCCGACGACCTGATGGCGGCGGTGTTCCCCACCCTGGCCGCCTGCCAGGAGAACGTGGCGCCCGGCCCCATCGAGATCCCCGACCATCCGCTGGTCAAGCAGACGCTGCATGACTGCCTGCACGAGGCGATGGACATCGACGGGCTGCGTGAGCTGGTGGCCGGGATCGAGGCGGGACGGATCACGGTGATCACGCGAGACACCACGGAGCCTTCGGTGCTGGCCCACGAGATCCTGAACGGGATGCCGTTCACCTACCTGGACGACGAGACCGAGGCCGCGAACCGGCGCAGCAGGCAGGTCAAGATCCCCCGCGGCCTGCCGGTGG
This sequence comes from uncultured Actinomycetes bacterium, assembly GCA_963767565.1. Taxonomy (GTDB): domain Bacteria; phylum Actinomycetota; class Actinomycetes; order Streptosporangiales; family Streptosporangiaceae; genus Palsa-504. The sequence continues at coordinate 1,891,793 of CAVYEG010000006.1, forward strand.
ATGCCCGCGACCTGGCCCGGCTGGACCCGCTGGCGATCGAGCGGGTCCGGGACCAGGTCAGGCCGCAGCCGCGGGACGCCGACGAGCTGCACGACCTGCTGATGACCCTGTTCGTGATGCGCCCGGAGCCGTCGTGGCGGGCGTGGTTCGGCGAGCTGGCGGCCGCCCGGCGGGCGGCGGAGATCTGCGGGCCGGACGGGGTTCTCTGGTGTGCTGCCGAACGGGCCGGGCTGGTGGCACCGCTGTTCGCTGGTGCTGGCCGGGGCGGGCCGGTCCCGGGGATCAAGCCGATGGAGCCGGAAGCGGTGGCGGCCGAGCTGCTGCGCGGGCACCTGGACGTGTCGGGGCCGCGTACCGCTGCTGACCTGGCCGCGGTTACGGGCCTGGGAGTTCCGGACGTGACGCTGGCACTGATCCGGCTGGAAACTGAGGGCTTCGCGCTGCGCGGGCGGTTCACCGACCCCGACCGCGTCGACGAGGAGTTCTGCGCCCGGCGGGTGCTGACCAGGATCCACGCCTACACCAGGGAGCGGAAGCGGCGCGACGTCGAGCCGGTGACGGCCCAGGACTTCATGCGGTTCCTGCTGCGCTGGCAGCACGTCACGCCGGAGGGCAGGCGCGAGGGCAGCCGCGGCGTGCTGGCGGTGGTCGGGCAGCTGCAGGGCTTCGAGCTGGCCGCCGGGGCCTGGGAGAAGGCCATCCTGCCGGCCCGGGTGACCGGGTACCGCAAGGAATGGCTGGACGAGGTGTGCCTGGACGGCGGGGTGACCTGGGGGCGGCTGTCGCTGCGCGACTGCGAGCCTTCGGACGAGGTGCCCAGCCGCGGGCTGACCCCGTCCCGGGCCACGCCGATCACGCTGACCATCCGGGACGACCTGCCCTGGCTACTGCGGGCGGCGCGGGGCAGTGCGGGTCCGGTCCTGCCGGGGCCGGGGCGGACCCGGGAGGTACTGGACGCGCTGGCCGAACGCGGCGCGCTGTTCCAGACCGACCTGGCCGCCAGGACCGGGCGGCTGCCGGGCGAGATCGAGGACGCGCTGTGGGACGGCGTGGCCCGGGGGCTGCTGACGGCGGACGGCTTCCGGGCCGTCCGGTCGCTGTTCGCGCAGCGGGCCCTGGCGGCCAGCGCGCTCGGGCGGCACCGGCTGCGCCGGGGCGGCCAGCTGGCCTCCCGGACGGCGGGCCGGTGGTCCCTGCTGCCCGAGCCGCTGGCCGACTGCGACCCGGACGAGCTGGCCGAGGCGGTGGCGGAGCAGCTGGCGGTGCGGTGGGGCGTGGTGTTCCGTGACCTGCTGGTCCGGGAGAACATCGCGGTGCCGTGGCGCGAGGTGCTGTGGGCGTTCCGGCGGATGGAGGCGCGCGGGACGGTGGCCGGCGGGCGGTTCGTCAACGGGTTCAGCGGCGAGCAGTACGCGCATCCGGACGCGGTGGCCGTGCTGCGCGAGATCAGGAAGCGGCCGCGGGACGGCGAGACGGTGCGGCTGTCGGCCGCGGACCCGCTGAACCTGGCCGGCGTGGTGCTGCCCGGGCCGCGGATCCCGGCGGTGTCCACCAACTCGGTCAGCTACACCGACGGCGCGCTGACGGTGAGCGCCGTCCCGGCCTGACCGGCTGACGGCTGGTTACGTCAGCTCGGCGGCAGCGGCGGCCACTTCGAGGAGCCACTCGACGTCGGCTTCCTCGCCGCCGACGCTGCCGGCGTCCCAGGGCTCGCTGACCAGCAACGTGTGCAGGGTGGGCCCGGGAACGCGAGCCAGGTGGGTGCGCAGCGTGAGGTCGCCGGGCAGGCCCGCCACCCGATCCAGAAGCTCAGCTAGGGCGGATCAGTTCAGGGCGATGGCGATGATGGCCAGGGTGCACAGGCCCAGGCCGGCCCGCTGGGCGGGACTGAACCGCTCGTGCAGGATCAGCCGGGCCAGCATGACGGTGAAGCCCGGGTACAGCGAGACGAGCACGGCCGCGATGGCCAGCATGCTGAAGTGCGTGGCGTAGAAGTAGGTCAGTGTGGCGGCCATGCCGCTGGCGCCGGAAAGCACGGGCAGGCTGGCGGCGCGGAGCGGGATCCGCAGCGGCTCCCGGGATTTGATCGCCACGGCCAGCGTGAGCAGCAGCGCGCCGGTCTGCTCGCAGGCGACCGGCCACAGGCCGGCGTCCCGGCCGGCCTGGGCGAGGCCGACGAACAGGATGCCGAAGGCCACCCCGGCGGCTAGGCCGTCCACCAGGCCTTTGGGGGCCGCGCCGAGCTTGCCGCGCACCGAGCCGCTGGCCGCGACGAGCACGATGGCCGGCAGCGAGACCAGCACGCCCGCTATGGCCAGGATGCTCGGGCGCTCGCCCAGGGCCACGCCCGCCGCGACCGGGACGACCGCCGCGCCCACCGCGGACAGCGGCCCGACCACGCTCATCTGCCCGCGGGCCAGCCCCCGGTACAGCACCAGGGTGCCGGCTCCGCCGGCCAGGCCGCTGGCCAGCCCCCAGGCCACCGCCCGCAGGCTCGGCCCGGGCCCGCCGACCGCAATGAGCGTGGCCCAGGCCAGAGCGGTGGCCACGGCCGAGCCGATCACCGTGACCTGAAGCGATCCGAAGCGGCGCGAGGCGAGGCCGCCGCCGAAGTCGGAACTGCCGTACAACAGGGCCGCAACCAGGCCGAGCGCGATTCCCATGATCATTCCTTACCTAGCTGGTGGTATAGCTCGACCCTGACAGAAATCGGTCCTAATGATAAGGTCCAGTCTGATGACTGAAACCAGGTCCAATTCTGAATTGCTGGTGATGCTCCAGCCGGACGCGCACGTCCCGCTGCACCGGCAGATCGAGACCTCCATCCGTGATTCGATTCGTGCCGGGCGGCTGGTCCACGGCGCCTCGCTACCGCCCTCGCGCATGCTGGCCGCTGACCTCGGCGTCTCCCGCGGCGTGGTCGTCGAGGCCTACCAGCAGCTCACCGCCGAGGGGTACCTGACCAGCCGGGCGGGCGGGTACACGCAGGTGGCGGCCGGGGCGGTTCTCCCGGTACCGGAACTACGCCCGGCCCGTGCGGCCGGGCCGGCCATCGACCTCAGCTACGGCCGGGCCGACGTGTCCAGCTTTCCCCGGGCAGCCTGGCTGCGGGCCATCCGCAGCGCGCTGACCGACGCGCCGAATGAGGTGTTCGGCTACCTGACCGGGCGCGGCGTGCCGCAGCTGCGGACCGCGCTGGCCGGCTACCTGAACCGGGTCCGCGGCACCGTGGCCGAGCCTGATCACATGGTGATCTGCACCGGCTACGCGCAGGGCGTGAGCTTGCTGACGGGCGTGCTGGCCGCGGCGGGCGCGAAGCGGCTGGCGCTGGAGGACCCGTCCTCTAATGACGATGCGCTGCCGGCGGCCCGCGCGGCCGGCCTGGAGGTGATCGGGATCCCGGTCGACGGCGACGGGATCCGGGTCGACCTGCTGCGGGACAGCGGCGCCGATGCGGTCATCCTGACGCCCTCGCACCAGTGGCCCACCGGCTCGGTCTTGTCGGCCCGGAACCGGGCCGAGCTGATCCGCTGGGCCACCGGGCGCGGCGCGGTCATCATCGAGGACGACTACGACGCCGAGTACCGCTACGACCGGACGCCGGTCGGGGCGCTGCAGGGCCTGGCGCCCGGCCACGTCGTCTATGCCGGGTCGGCGAGCAAGACGCTCGCGCCCGGGCTGCGGCTCGGCTGGTTCGTGCTGCCGCACCACCTGACCGAGCCGATGGCCGCGGCCAAGATCGCGGCGGACCGTGGCTCGCCCGCGCTGGAACAGGTGGCGCTGGCCGACTTCATCAGCCGCGGGGAGTTCGACCGGCACCTGCGGCGGATGCGCCCGGTCTACCGGCGGCGGCGTGACGCGCTGCTGGCCGCGCTGGCCCGGCACCTGCCCAGGCTCGAGCCGGCCGGCGTCTCGGCCGGGCTGCACCTGGTGACCTGGCTGCCGCCGGGCCTGGACGAGGCCACGGTGGTCGGCGCGGCGCGGCAGGCCGGGGTGGCGCTGGACGCGGTGGGACCGTACCGGATCACCAATCCCGGCCCGGACGGCCTGATCTTCGGGTACGCGACGGTCAATGAACGGGCCATCGCCGAGGGCGTGGCCCGGCTGGCTCAGGTCGTCGCCGGGCTGTGACCGGTCAGGTTTCGCCGCGTTCGCGGAGGTAGGAGCGGAACTCATCGACGGCCTGCTCCTGGTCCGGGCCCAGGTCGTCGACGACGATCATCTCGGTGCCGGTCCAGTAGGCGCCGGCGTACTGGTCGCTGCCGTCCGGGAGCACCAGGAGCGAATTATGCGCGATCTTGAGGTGGTCGTGCACCTGTTCCCAGGAGACGCCGGGCGGCACCAGGCCGATCGCGGGCGAGTCGCTGTCGTCGATATCCAGATCCTCGAGCACGGACCACCTCCTCGGTGCTTGCCAGCCTAGAAGAGCGCGGATCTGGCCTGCTTCGGGGGTGCCGGGGCGGACGTAGAGCGCGAACGCCTGTTGCCAGAGTTAAAAGTAAAACCGCCCGGGCGCGCCTTGAACGCGCTCGTGCGGTCCATTTCCAGTGGCACGCGCCACGGGCCGTTCGGCCGCTATAAAAACAGGGGTACGGCGAGGTCAGCCTTCGTTGCCGGCGATCGCGGTGAGGGCCCCGATCCGGCTGCCGCGCTCGCCGCGGGTGAGCCAGCGGTAGCCGATGTAGCCGATGATCGCGACGACGAACGACATAACCAGCATGATGGTGCCCAGCGCGTTGAGCGCCGGACCGCCGTTGCCACCACGCTGCTGGGAGTAGATGTACACCGACATCGGCGTGTTGCTGGAGTTGGAACTCAGCAGGTCGACGAGCACGAAGTCATCCACGACGCCGGAGAAGACCAGGACCGCGCTGGCGAAGATGGCCGGGGTGAGCAGGCGCATCATGACCCGGTATGTGACCTGCCAGGGGGTCGCTCCGAGGTCGGCGGCCGCCTCCTCGTATTGCCGGCCTAGCGTGGCCAGCCTGGCCTGCACGATGAGGGCTGGCCAGCTGAGGTTCCAGGTGACCAGGGCTAGGACTTCGGCGAGCGAGCCCAGGCCCACGGTGGTGAACAGCCGGGTGAACACGAAGAACATCGCCACGCCGAAGATGAGCTCGGGTATCACGAAGGACAGGATCATCGTGAAGTTGAACGTCGAGGCCACGGAGCCGCGCCAGCGGTTGATCCCGAGCGCGAACGCGACACCGAGCGGCACGGTGATCAGGGTCACATAGACCGACAACCTGACGGTCTGGATCACGGCGGCGTGCAGGTCGGGGTTGTGCAGGACCGAGTTCACCTGGTCCTGGTAGTACCAGCGCCAGGAGAAGCCCTGCCAGACGCTCTGTGATTTTCCGTTGTTGAACGAGAACAGGACCGCGAGCGCGACCGGCACCAGCGACCAGATCAGGTAGATCCAGGTGAATCCCTCGAGAAACCAGGGATGGCGCCAGGGGTTACGGCGCGGCCGCAGGCTGCGGAGGGGCGGGGACTTGCTGACGGCCGCGGTCATGTCGCCGCCCGCGACGAGCGGTTGGTCGCTACCACGTAGTAGATCATGGGGGCGGTCAGCACGAGCAGGAACAGCAGCGCGAAGACCGCGCCCTGGCCCTCGAGCACTCCCCCGCTTGAAGTCAGCTGATCGTCGATCACGTTGCCGAACATCGTCGTTCCCGTGGTGCCGGAAAGCAGCTGGTTGGTGAAGTAGTCGCCGAGCATGGGAAGCACCGTGATCAGCATCCCGGTCAGGATCGGCTGCCTGGACAGCGGGAGGGTGACCCGGACGAAGGTGCGGACCCGGCCCAGCCCGAGGTCGCGGCCGGCTTCGATCAGCGCCGGGTCGATCCGGTCCAGGCCTGCATACAGCACCAGGATCAGGTAGGGGATATAGCCGTAGACCAGGCCGAGCACCACCGTTAGCCCCAGGCCGCCCAGCCAGTCGACTGGCTGGCTGATCAGGTGCAGTGAGCTCAGCACCTTGTTCACGTATCCGCCGGTCTGGAGCAGGTCGATCCAGGCGAGCATGCGCATCATGTAGCTGATCCAGAAGGGCGCGATGAGCAAGATGAGGAACAGCGCCTTGCGCCGACCCGCGAACCTGGCCACGAAGTAGGCGGCCGGGTAGGCGATCAGCAGCGAGATCAGCGAAGCCAGCGCCACGTAGAGGAGCGTCCTGACGACGATCGGTCCGACGAAGGCCGTCCCGCCGGCCAGGTCACGCCACGCCGCGCTGAAGTTCGCGCCGCTCCAGTGCAGCGGGTTCCACACCGCGACCGGGTTTCCGAAGATGTCCAGCTCGCCGCCGGCGATGGCGAGTATCGCGTAGAAGGGGATGATGAACAGCACCGCCAGCCAGATGATCCCCGGCGCGGCGAGCGCGGCCCAGAACAGGCGGTGCTGGTTCGGGCCATGCTGGTTCCGATTGGGCGGGCGCCCCGGAGGTGAGGTCACGCGGGACCGCCTACGCACTCTTGGCCTGGAGCCACGCCTGTTCCCACAAGGCGCTGGTGGCCGTCGGGATCTGCAGTTCCATGATTCCGCGCCTGAAGTACGACGGGAGGACCGCGGTGGACATCAGGCTGGGCGGCAGCAGCTGCTCGGAGACCAGGCGCTGCGGCGTGATGCCGTTGACGGGCTGCATGTAGCCGTTGAAGCTGATGTTGGTCAGCACGTTGCTGACGTCGAGCATGTAGTTCAGGAACAAGTGGGCGAGCACCGGGTTCGGCGCGCCTTTCAGCACCGTCATCGTGTCATTCGCGACCGGGCCCCGGCCGTCGGGCGGGAACCAGTAGCCGACGACGTCGACATTCACGCCCTTCGGCATGTAGGACGCGGCCGAGGCCATGTCGCCCGACCACGCATGGTGGATCCAGATCTGGCCGCTCGGGACCTCGGTGTAGTCGTTGTTGTCGATGTGCACGTTGGTCAGGCGGGCCAGATCCTGGAGGGACTGTCCGGCGGTGGTGATCTGGTTCGCGTTCGTGGTGTTGAGATCGAAGATCCCGTTCTTCATCAGCCCGAGGCTGATCGACTCGCGCACGTCGTCGAGGATCGCGACCTTGTCCTTGTACTTGGCCTGCCAGGGCATGGCCCAGGGGTTCGCCATCGCGTACGGGTTCTCGTCGACGTGGTCCTTACGCCAGGCGATGCCGGTCGTGTAGATGGTATAGGGCACCGTGTACTGCCACTTGCCGTCGTAGAACGGGTTCCTGAAGTCCGACCAGGCCTGCGTGATGTTCGGGATGTAGCTGTGGTTGAGCGGCTGGATCAGCTTCCCGTACGCCAGCTGCGCCATGACGTCGACGGTCGGGAAGAAGACGTCGAAGCCGAGATGCTGGCCGCTGGTCAGCTTGGCCAGCGCCACGTCCATGTTCTCGAACGTGGTCACCTCGACCTTGCAGTTGTACTTCTTGCCAAAGTCGGTCAGGCACTGGGGGTTGATGTAGGCCACCCAGTTGAACAGCTTGAGCGTGGCGTCCCGCTCGGGGGCCAGGCCGCTCTTGATCGCGGGGTTGTCCTTGAACAGGGGCCACGTCACCGGGTTGTCCGGCCGGGGCAGCGGGATCCCGCCGCCGGACGAGCTGGCCGCGGTTCCGGTCGTTCCCGAGCTGCCGCACGCTTCCAGAAGCGAGCTCGCGCCGCCGAGCAGCAAACCGGCTGCCGCGCTCTGCCTGAGGAAACCGCGGCGGGACAGTCCGTACGGTCGCCGGTCTTCGGTCCAGCCTTCTCGCGGGTGCATCCCCGGTCACCTCCTGGCCATGGCGTCGGTCATCCTTGACTGAACAGTCCGTCAAGTAACAGGTACTCTCGTTCGGATCTGGCGCGCAAGACAGCGCGGGTAACGGTTCATGTCGACCAGTCGCGGACGGCCCGGGCGAAGGTGCCGAAGTTGTCGACCAGGCGGTCGATGTCGGCCTCGTCGTGCTGGACCGAGATGAGCCACTGCTCGATCTTGCCCCAGGGCGGGAGGAAGACCCCGCGGTTGTGCTGGTACAGCCAGTGGGCGTGGCTGTACCGGTCGTCGGTGCCGAGGAAGCCCCGGTAGTCGGTGACGGCTTCACTGGCGAAGACGACGCAGCCCTTAGCGCCCGCGGTGACCACGTGCGCGGTGAGATTCGAGGCCGCGATGGCCTGCTCGATGCCGTCCTTGGCCCTTTGCCTGAGGCGCTCGATCTGCTCGTACGCGGCCGGCGTGGCCACCTCGGTCAGCATGGCCCGGGTGGCCGCCATGGCCAGCGGGTTCCCGTTGAACGTACCGACCATCTCGTAGCTGCCGTCCGCCACGTGGTCCATGACCGGCTCGGTGCCGCCGATGGCCGCGACCGACACGCCGCCGCCGAGCGACTTGGCCAGGGTGATGAGGTCAGGCTGGACGCCCTGGCTTTTTGTGACCCCGCCGGGGCCGACGGTCAGGCCGGTCTTGACCTCGTCGAAGGTGAGCAGGGCGTCATGCTCGTGGAGCAGGTCCTTGAGGGCGGCGAGGTAGCCGGGCCGGGGCGGGATGATGCCCGCGTTCATCATCACCGGCTCGATGATCATGCCCGCGACCTGGCCTTTGTGCTCGTCGAGGAGCCGCGCCACGCTGTCGAGGTCGTTGAACGTGGCCACCAGGGTCAGGTCGGTGATGGCCCGGGGGATGCCGGAGGAACTCGGCGCGCTGTACGGCTTGTCGTGCGGCCCGGCCTCCTCCTCGCCCGGGGCGACGGAGACCTGGACCGAGTCGTGATGGCCGTGATAGCAGCCCTCGATCTTGATGATCAGGTCCCGGCCGGTGATCGAGCGCATGAGGTGGATGGCGTCCATGGTGGCTTCGGTCCCTGAGTTGGCGAAGCGCCAGCGGGGCAGGCCGAAGCGGCGGGCGAGTTCGGTGGCCACCGCGACCGCGTCGGGGGTCGGCTGGGCAAAGTGAGTACCGCGCCCGACCTGGCCGGCCACCGCCTCGGCGATGGCGGGGTGAGCGTGGCCCGCCAGCGCGGCACCGTAGCCGCCGTGCAGGTCCACGTACTCGTTGCCGTCCACGTCGTAGACCTTGGAGCCGCGGCCGTGGCTCAGCCAGACCGGCTGCGGGGCGGTGATCTGCCAGCTCGAGGTGACGCCTCCGGCGAGGTGCCGCTTGGCCTGCTCGGCCAGCTGGGCCGAACGCGGCTGGCGGCGGACGAACACCTCCTCCTGGGCGGCGATGATCTCCTTGAGCGTGCGATCGGTGGTCACGATGACTCCCAGTCTTGACTGAACGTTCAGTCTAGACCTGGCGGGACCGGCCGGCAAGGGCTTCCGGCTCGGCACGCGCTCTCCTTCGTTATGCGCGCAGCGTGGGGGGCGTGCCCCTCGCGTCCCACTGACACCTGCCGTGATCGCGCCTTTTCATGATCAACTTATCGTGTGCCGTTACCCCTGTCAGACGACGGTAACGTCACACGTTGATGCGCTGCCCTTTAGGAGCCGCGGTAGGTGGAGTAGGCGAAGGGGCTGAGGACCAGCGGCACGTGGTAGTGGCCGTCGGCGCTGTCGATGCTGAAGCTGATCGCGACCTCCGGGTAGAAGCCGTGCCGACCGGTACGGGTGAAGTAGCCGCCGGTGTCGAACACCACGCGGTACGTGCCCGGCGGCAGGCCGTCGGGTCCGAAGTCCCGCACCCGCCCGTCGTCATCGGTGCGGCCCTGCGCCACCGGCGACGGGTCGGCGCCGTCCATACGCTCCAGGCGTACGTCCACGCCCGCGGCCGGCTGGCCCAGCGACGTGTCCAGCACGTGAGTGGTCACCGTACTCATTTCTTCTCTCCCTCTTGACCTCTAGCTGTACCGGAGTTAGCTTATCTGTTATTCGGAATTTAAATTTCACTATACGGAAACGAACCCAGGGCCGGACCGTACCGGCCAGAGCCCCGACTGGAGCCGAGATGTCGCTGACCACAGCAGAAACCGTGCCGCCCAACCCGAGTCCGGAGCCACGGGTCCACCCCGTGGATGAGGTCCTGCCGGCGCCCCGGCTGTTCATCCTGGGCCTGCAGCACCTGTTCATCATGTACGCCGGCGCCGTGGCGGTACCGCTTATCGTGGGCGGCGCGCTCGGACTGTCCGCCACCACCATCGGGCTGCTGGTCAACGCGGACCTGTTCGTCTCCGGCATCGCCACGGTGATCCAGAGCGTCGGGATCGGCAAGATCTTCGGGGTCCGGATGCCAGTGGTGGCCGGCGCGACGTTCACCGTGCTGAGCCCGATGATCGTCATCGCGCAGAAGTACGGACTGACCGCCGTGTACGGCGCGATGCTCGTCTCGGGCGTGTTCGGCCTGATCATCGCGAAACCGTTCTCGATGCTGGTGCGGTTCTTCCCGCCCCTGGTGGCGGGCACCGTTATCTGCGTGATCGGCCTGTCGCTGATCGGCGCGGACGTCAGCCTCATCGCCGGGGACAACCCCGCGGCCAAGGACTACGGGCAGGTCTCGCACATCGCACTGGCGGGCCTGGTCATACTGCTCATCGTGGTGATCACCCGGGTGTTCCGCGGGTTCATCAGCCAGATCGCCGTGCTGCTGTCGATCGCGATCGGCACGCTGGTCGCGTGGCCGATGCACCTGCTGAACTTCTCCAGCGCGAGCTCGGCCAAGTGGGTCGGCTTCAGCGGCTTCTTCCGGTTCGGGCACCCGAAGTTCGAGGCGGCGGCGATCATCTCGATGTGCATCGTCATGCTGGTCACCTACACCGAGTCCACGGCCGACATGCTGGCCGTGGCCGAGATGGTGGACCGGAAGCTGGCCCCGTCCGACCTGGCCCGCGGCCTGGCCACCGACGGCCTGTCGGCGGTGCTGGCCGGGTTCCTGAACTCCTTCCCTGACACCGCCTTCGCGGAGAACGTCGGCCTGGTCGGCCTGACCCGGGTGCGCAGCCGCTGGGTGGTCACCTCGTGCGGCACGATGCTGATCCTGCTAGGCCTGCTGCCGAAGATCGGCCAGGTGGTGGCCAACGTGCCCGGCCCGGTGATCGGCGGCGCCGCGACCGTGATGTTCGCCATGGTGACGGCGGTCGGCATCCAGACCCTGCACAAGACCTCCTTCGACGGCAACCATAACCTGCTGATCGTCGCGGTGTCGCTGGCGGCAGGCCTGCTGCCCGCCGTGCAGCCGGACTTCTACGAGCACTTCCCCAACGACTTCCAGGTCATCTTCGGGTCCAGCATTACCTCCACGGTCATCGTGGTGTTCACCCTGAACCTGGTGTTCAACCACTGGACCCGCCGACCCAAGGGCGAGTCCGCGGTGTCGCTCGCGGTGCGCGAGGGCGCGGTGGCGGTGAACGTCCCTGACGACGGCGCGACCCCCCAGGACGCCCCCTACCCGGGCCCGCAGGAGGCCAGCTACGTTAGCCAGCCGGACGCCAGCTACGTGCGGCCGCCGGACGCTACCTACGTGCGGCCGCCGGACGCTAGCTTAGCTAGTCCGTTAGGCCGCGCCCTCGGCGGCCATGGCCTTGGATAGCTCGAGGGCGGTGTGCTTGAGCGCGGGCACGATGCGCGCGGCGGCCTCGTCGGTCATCCGGGCCTGCGGTCCCGAGGTGGAGATAGCCATGGAGGCTGGGGCGTCCGGCACGGCGACCGCGAAGCAGCGCACGCCGACTTCCTGCTCGCCCTCGTCGACCGCGTAGCCCTGCTTGCGGATCACCTCGAGGTGGGCCAGCAGCAGGTCCGGGTCGGTGATGGTGGCGGGGGTGGAGGCGGGCATATCGCTCCGCTGGAGCAGCGCACGCGCCTGTTCGGGGGAAAGCTGCGCGAGCATGGCCTTGCCGACCGCCGTGCAGTGCACGCGCACCCGGCGCCCCGGCTCGGTGAACATCCGCATCGAGTGCGGGCTGGGCACCTGCGCAAGATAGACGACCTCGTCGCCGTCGAGCATAGCCAGGTTCGCGGTCTCGCCTGTCTCGCGGACCAGCTGGGCCAGGAACGGCCGCAGCCAGGTCCCGAGCAGGCGGCTCGAGGTCTCGCCGAGCCAGATGAGCCGCGAGCCCAGCGTGTAACGCCGGGAGGCTTCCTGGCGGACGTAGCCTCGGTTGACCAGCGTGCGCATCAGCCGGTGCACGGTGGGCAGCGGCAGCCCGGAGGCGGTCGCGACCTCGGACAGGCCTAGCGCCCCGCCCGCGTCGGCCAGCATCTCAAGCAGGTCGAAGGCCCGCTCGATGGACTGCACCCCGCCCGAGGCCGCGGCCCGGCCGTTCCCGTTGCTACTGACCGGCGCCGTCCCGGTCTCCAGGCTCGAGTCTTTCACTCTTCCATGATACAGAATTACTAATTCACATATCAAAATTCAGGGCGCGGCCGCGAGCGACGGTCATGGCGCCCGGGAAGGACGGCGGTTGCGGCCGGCACCGGGGCGGCCTCGGCGGCGACGCCAGGCGTCCGGACGGGTTGACGAGCCATCGCCAGACAGACTACTCTTGTCCAAGTAACGGAAAAAAACTTCCAGGATACGGAAAATGATAGAACACTCACTGCCCTACCTGGTCAACTGCTCACTCATGTTCACCGAGGTGCCCCTGCTCCGCCGCCCGGCCGTGGCCCGGGCCGCCGGATTCTCGGCGGTGGAGTTCTGGTGGCCGTTCGGGGTGCCGGTGCCGTCCGACCGCGAGGTGGACGCGTTCGTCACGGCGGTCCGCGAGGCCGGCGTGAGCCTGGTGGGCCTGAACTTCTTCGCCGGCGACCTGGCCGGCCCGGACTGCGGCGTGCTGTCTATCCCCGGCCGCAGCGCCCAGTTCCGCGACAACATCGACGTGACCGCCGGGATCGGCGAGCGGCTGGGCGTGCGCGGGTTCAACGCGCTGTACGGAAACCGGGTCGAAGGAACCGACCCGGGCGCCCAGGACGAGCTAGCCACCGAGAACATCACGCTGGCGGCCAAGGCCGCCGCCGGGATCGGCGCTACCGTGCTCATCGAGCCGGTCAGCGGGCCCAAGCCCTATCCGCTGCGCACCGCCGATGACGCGGTGGCCGTGGTCCAGCGGGCCCGAGCGGCGGGCGCGCCCAACGTGGGCTTCCTGTGCGACCTGTACCACCTGGCCAGCAACGGTGACGATCTGGACGCCGCGATCGCCGCGCACGCCGACGTCACCGCCCACGTGCAGATCGCCGACGCGCCGGGCCGGGGCGAGCCGGGCAGCGGCCGGCTGGACCTGGACCGCTACCTGTCCGCGCTGGAAGATCACGGGTACCGGGGCTGGGTCAGCCTGGAGTACAAGCCGACCAGCACGACCGAGGCCAGCCTGGCCTGGCTGCCGCGGGAGCGCCGCGGCGGGAAGGAGCAGTCGTGAGCACCAAGATCGCATTCATCGGGCTGGGCATCATGGGCGCGCCGATGGCCGCCAACCTGGTCAAGGCCGGATTCGACGTCACCGGCTACAACCGGCACCCGGACCGGGCCGAGCTGCTCGCCGCGGCTGGCGGGCACGCGGCGGCGGACACCGCCGAGGCGGTCCGTGCGGCCGACGTAGTGGCCACGATGGTGCCCGACTCCCCGGACGTGCGCGAGGTACTGACCGGCCCGGGCGGTGTGTTCGAGAACGCGCCGGCCGGGGCCCTGATCATCGACTTCTCCACCATCCGCCCCGACGTGGCCGCGGCGCTGGCCGCCGAGGCCGCCGAGCGCGGCTTCCGCATGCTCGACGCGCCGGTATCCGGTGGCGAGCAGGGCGCCATCGAGGGCGTGCTGTCGATCATGGTCGGCGGGGACGCCGCCGACTTCGCGGCCGCGGCACCGGTCTTCGACGCGGTGGGCAAGACCATCGTGCACGTCGGGCCGTCCGGCTCGGGCCAGACGGTCAAGGCCGCGAACCAGCTCATGGTGGCGGGTCACCTGGAGCTGCTGGCCGAGGCGATCATCTTCCTCGAGGCCTACGGCGTCGACACCGAGGCGGCGCTGCGGGTGCTGGGCGGCGGGCTGGCCGGCAGCACCGTGCTGCAGCGCAAGGGCGCCGCCATGCTGGCCCGTGACTTCACGCCCGGCTTCCGCATCGCGCTGCACGACAAGGACATGGGCATCGTCACCGCCGCCGCCCGCGAGGCCGGCGTGGTGATCCCGCTGGGCGCGGTCGCCGCGCAGCTGGTCTCCTCGGTCAAGGCGCAGGGAGACGGCGGGCTCGATCATTCTGCGCTGCTCAAGCTGGTCGCCCAGCTCTCCGGACGACAGTAGCTCTCAGGACGACAGGAGTACCAACCATGCCACGGATGACCACCGCAGACGTCGCGGTCGCGATCTTGCGCCGGGAGGGGATCACCAACGTGTTCGGGCTGCCCGGCGCGGCCATCAACCCGTTCTACGCCGCGATGCGCCGCGACGGCGGGATCACGCACACGCTGGCCCGGCACGTCGAGGGCGCCTCTCACATGGCCGAGGGCTATACCCGGGCCCGGGCGGGCAACATCGGCGTGTGCGTCGGCACGTCGGGGCCGGCCGGAACCGACATGCTGACCGGGCTGTACTCGGCCGCGGCCGACTCGATCCCGATCCTGTGCATCACCGGCCAGGCGCCAGTGGCCAAGCTGCACAAGGAGGACTTCCAGGCCGTGAACATCTCGGCCATCGCAGCCCCGCTGACCAAGATGGCGATGACCGTGCTGGAGCCGGCCCAGGTGCCTGGTGCGTTCCAGCAGGCCTTCCACCTGATGCGGTCGGGACGCCCCGGACCGGTGCTGATCGACCTGCCGTTCGACGTGCAGCTGGCCGAGATCGACTTCGACATTGACACCTACGAGCCGCTGCCGGTGTACAAGCCGTCGGCGACGCGGGCCCAGATCGCCAAGGCGCTGGACATGCTGGCCGCCGCGGAACGGCCGCTGATCGTGGCGGGCGGCGGGATCATCAACGCCGACGCCGCCGACCTGCTGACCGAGTTCGCCGAGCTGGTCGAGGTGCCGGTGGTGCCCACGCTGATGGGCTGGGGCGCGCTGCCCGACGACCACCGGCTGATGGCCGGCATGGTCGGCCTGCAGACCTCGCACCGCTACGGCAACGCCTCCCTGCTGGCCTCCGACTTCGTGCTCGGCATCGGCAACCGGTGGGCTAACCGGCATACCGGCGGGCTGGCCACCTACACCAAAGGCCGGACGTTCGTGCACGTCGACATCGAGCCGACTCAGATCGGCCGGGTCTTCGCCCCGGACTACGGGATCGTGTCCGACGCCGGAGCGGCGCTGCGGCTGTTCGTCGAGGTGGCCAGGGAACGCAAGGCGGCCGGCGGTCTGGTCGAACGCACGGCGTGGGTCGAGCAGTGCCGCCACCGGCGCTCGACCATGCAGCGGCGGACGCACTTCGACAACATGCCGATCAAGCCGCAGCGGGTGTACGAGGAGATGAACCTGGCGTTCGGTCCCGAGACCCGGTACGTGAGCACGATCGGCCTGTCCCAGATCGCGGCCGCGCAGTTCCTGCACGTCTACCGGCCGCGGCACTGGATCAACGCCGGCCAGGCCGGCCCGCTGGGCTGGACCGTGCCGGCCGCGCTGGGCGTGTGCGTGGCAGACCCGGACGCCACCGTGGTCGCCCTGTCCGGCGACTACGACTTCCAGTTCATGATCGAGGAACTCGCGGTGGGCGCGCAGTTCAACCTGCCCTACATCCACGTGCTGGTGAACAACGCCTACCTCGGCCTGATCAGGCAGTCCCAGCGCGGCTTCGACATGGACTACTGCGTGCAGCTGTCCTTCGACAACGTCAACGCCCCCGAGCTCGGCGGCTACGGCGTGGACCACGTCAAGGTGGCCGAGGGCCTGGGCTGCAAGGCGCTGCGGGTCACCGCACCGGACGAGATCGGGCCCGCGTTCGAGGCGGCCAGGAAGCTGATGGCCGAGTACCGGGTGCCGGTCGTGGTCGAAGTCATCCTGGAACGGGTCACCAACATCTCGATGGGGACCGAGCTGGACAACGTGACCGAGTTCGAGGACCTGGCGGCGCGCCGCGAGGATGCGCCGACCGCCGTCGTGGCCATGCTGGACTGACTGGGCTGATCTGATGAAGATCGTCATCGCGCCGGACAAGTTCAAAGGATCGCTGTCGGCCGACCAGGTGGCCGCCGCGATCACCGCCGGGCTGCGGGCCGAGCTGCCGACCGCCGAGCTGGTCACCATGCCGGTGGCCGACGGCGGCGACGGGACGGTCGACGCGGCCGTGGCGGCCGGCCTGGAGCGGGTGCCGGTGACGGTGGCCGGGCCGACCGGCGAACCGGTGGCCGCGAGCTACGCGCGCCGCGGCGAGGTGGCGGTCGTCGAGCTGGCCGGAGCCTGCGGTCTGATGCGGCTGCCCGGAGGACAGCTCGAGCCGATGGCGGCCTCCAGCTACGGCGCGGGGCAGGCGCTGGCCGCCGCGCTGGACGCGGGCGCGCGGCAGATCATCTTCGGCGTCGGCGGCAGCGCCAGCACCGACGGCGGTACCGGGCTGCTGCAGGCGCTCGGGGCCCGAGTCCTGGACACGCAGGGCGAGCCGCTGGCCCGGGGCGGCGGTGCGCTGCGTGACGTGGCCGCGCTCGACCTGGCCGGCCTGCACCCAGGGCTGCGGTACTGCTCGGTCATCCTGGCCACCGACGTGGCCAACCCGCTGACCGGTCCGGACGGCGCGGCCGTGGTGTACGGGCCACAGAAGGGCGCCACACCGGAGCAGGTCATCGAGCTCGAGAGCGGGCTGTGGCGCTGGGCGGTGGTGGTGGCGCAGGCCACCACCGGCCGCGACTGGTCGCGGGTACCCGGCGCCGGGGCGGCGGGCGGCGTGGGCTTCGCGGCGCTGGCCGTGCTGGGCGCCGAGGCGCTGCTGGGCATCGCGGTGGTGCTCGACCTGGTGGGCTTCGAGGCCGCGCTGGACGGCGCCGCGCTGGTCATCACCGGCGAGGGCTCGCTGGACACCCAGACCCTGTCCGGCAAGGCGCCGGCCGGGGTGGCAGCGGCCGCGGCCCGGCGCGGCATCCCGGTCATCGCGGTGGCCGGGCGCAACCTGCTGACCGCAGCCCAGCTGGCCGAGGCCGGGATCACGGCGGCCTACCCGCTGAGCGACCTGGAACCCGACCCGGTGCGGTCCGTCGCCAAGGCCGGCCCGCTGCTCGAGCGCGTGGGCCGGGCGGTGGCCCGCGAGGTCCAGGCGGTGGCGCAGCCATGAACGGCGCGGACCTGGACCTGGTCGTGCGGGCCTACGACGGGAAGCGGTTGACCGGTACCGTGCGCCGCACCTGGCTGCGCGGCCAGCCCGCCGACGGCGAGCCGGCAGGCCGGCTGATCACCAGGGCGGAGACATGAACACCGACACCAAGCAGTGGCCCGACCTGGCCTCCCGCGCGCTCGGGGGCGGCGTGATCGCCGCCAACGACGAGCTGTTCGCCGACCGGGAGAACCTGATCAAACCCGGGGACCCGGTGTTCCAGCCGCACACCTTCGGGAACAAGGGCCAGATCATGGACGGCTGGGAGACTCGCAGGCGGCGCGAGCCGGGCAGCGACACCGCGATCGTGCGGCTCGGCTGCCCCGGCGTGGTCCGCCGCGTGGTGGTCGACACCTCCTACTTCACCGGCAACTACCCGCCCGAGGTGGCGGTCGAGGCGTGCGGGGCGGAGGGCTACCCGGCCCCGGCCGAACTGGCCGCCGCGGACTGGACGACCCTGGTGCCCCGCAGCACGGTGGCCGGCGATGCCCGCAACGAGTTCGAGGTCGCGGTCGAGCGGCGGTTCACCCACGTGCGGCTGACGATCTTCCCCGACGGCGGGGTGGCCCGGCTGCGGGTGCACGGCGAGCCGGTGCCCGACCCTCGGCTGCTGCCCGCCACCATTGACCTGGCCGCGCTGGAGAACGGCGCCGTGGTCACCGGCTGCAGCAACATGTTCTACTCCTCCCCCGCCAACCTGCTCATGCCGGGCCTGGCCCGGGTGATGGGCGACGGCTGGGAGACCGCCCGGCGCCGTGACGACAGCAACGACTGGGTAGCGGTCCGGCTGGCCTGCGCCGGCGCGGTCGAGGTGGCCGAGCTGGACACCTCGCACTTCGTGGGCAACGCCCCGGGCTGGGCCGCGCTGGGCTACGACGGCGGGGACCTGGTGACCCGGACCGCGCTGCAGCCCGACACGCGGCACCGGTTCGCCGTGCCCGGCAGCCCGGTGGCCGAGCAGGTCCGCCTCGACGTCTACCCGGACGGGGGCATGGCCCGGCTGCGGGTGTTCGGCACGCCGACGCCGCAGGCCCGGGCGGCGCTGGCCGAGCGGTTCCTCAGCCTGCTGCCCGGGCCGCAGCTGGCCGCCCTGCTGCGGTCGGCCGGGCTGCCCGCCGATGAGGCAGCCAGGCGGGCGGAGGCGCGGGCCGCAGTGGCTGACCTGCCGCCGGCCGCACGCGGATCGTTCGGGCTCGGACCCGAATAGTTCATCTAGAGGAAAATAATTTCCGTATCACGACAGATCGTGGAGTAGATCATGGCCATCATCCTCAGCGACAACCAGTACGGCAAGGCGGAGGTCCGCCTGGTCCACGTCAGCCGCGACGGCGACCGGCACCAGATCAAGGACCTGAACGTGTCATCCGCGCTGCGGGGCGACTTCGCCGCCGCGCACCTGGCGGGCGACAACTCCAACGTGGTGGCGACCGACACCCAGAAGAACACCGTCTACGCCTTCGCCCAGCAGTACGGGGTGGGCGAGATCGAGGAGTTCGCGCTGCGCCTGGGCAGGCACTTCGTGGCCGACTTCGAGTGGGTGACCGGCGCGAAGGTCAGCATCGAGGAGTACGGCTGGGACCGGATCGTGGTGGACGGCGCCGAGCACGGGCACGCCTTCTCCCGGGCGGGCGGCGGCACCAGGACCACCGACGTCACCATCGACGGCGGGCAGGCGTGGGTGGTGTCGGGACTGACCGACCTGGTGGTGCTCAAGTCGACCGGGTCGGAGTTCTGGGGCTTCCCGCGGGACAGGTACACCTCGCTGGCGGAGACCAGTGACCGCATCCTGGCCACCGCGGTCACTGCCCGCTGGCGGTACGCGGGCACCGACGTGGACTGGGCCAAGAGCTACGCTGACGTGCGGCGCATCCTGCTCGAGTCGTTCGCGGCCAAGCACAGCCTGGCCCTGCAGCAGACGCTGTACTACATGGGCGAGCAGGTGCTCGAGGCCCATCCCGAGGTGGCCGAGGTCCGCATGTCGATGCCGAACAAGCACCACTTCCTGGTCGACCTGAGCCCGTACGGCCTGCCCAACGACAACGAGGTGTACTACGCCGCGGACCGCCCCTACGGGCTGATCGAGGGCACGGTCACCCGCGACGACGCCCCGGACCCGGGCCGGGCCTGGCAGGCCGTCCCCGGTTTCTGAATCGTTTAGTATCCATAATACGGAAAAAAGTTTTCATTAGAGACTGGCGCTCGCGATCGTGACGAGCTATCGTCGAGTGGTAGACAGAATGTGCCGGCGCATGCCTGCCGGACCGCCGAAAGACGGGTGACAGGCTGCGGCGGGGGTAGGAGCGCGTGCGGTGAAACCTCAGCTGATGGTCAACGGCCGGACTCGGGAGCTCGGCGAGGTCGGCGGCCACGTAACGCTGCTCGAGTGGCTGCGCGAAAGCGGCCTGACCGGCTGCAAGGAAGGCTGCGCCGAAGGCGAGTGCGGCGCCTGCGCCGTGCTGGTGGCCCGCGATGACGGCAAGAACGGCACGCGCTGGACGCCGATCAACGCCTGCCTGGTGCCAGCCGCGGCGTTCGACCAGCAGGAAGTGGTCACCGCCGAGGGCCTGGGCCGGCCGGGGCGGCTGCACCCGGTCCAGCGCGAGATGGCCGAACGCGGCGGCTCGCAGTGCGGCTACTGCACGCCCGGGTTCATCTGCGCGATGGCGGCCGAGTACTACCGGCCGGGCCGGGCACCCCGCGGGCTCTGCCGCAGCGGACCGCGAGCGCCGCAGCGGACCACGGGGCCGCAGCGGACCACGGGGCCTCAGCGGACCACGGGGCCTCAGCGGACCACGGGGCCTCAGCGGACCACGGGGCCTCAGGGCAGCACGGGGCGGCCGGGCAGAACGGGCACGGGAACGGCAGCAGGCCCGCGGCCGAGGACGAGCACGGGCCGAACGGGTTCGACCTGCACGCGCTGTCCGGCAACCTGTGCCGCTGCACCGGGTACCGGCCGATCCAGGACGCGGCCTACGCCCTCGGCCAGCCCGAGGCCGACGACCCGTTCCTGGCCCGCCAGGCCGAGCCCGCCCCGGCACCCGCCGCCACCACGACCACCAGCGACCAGGGCCGCTATGTCCGCCCCGCCGACCTGACCGGGGTTCTGGACCTGCTGGCCGCCCACCCGGACGCGCGGCTGGTGGCCGGCTCCACCGACTGGGGCGTCGAGCTGAACATCACGCACGCCCGGGCCGACCTGACCATCGGCATCGACCGGATCGCCGAGCTGCGCGAGTTCGGTTTCGGCCCGGACTACATCGACCTCGGCGCGGCGCTGAGCCTGTCGGAGATCGAGGCCCGGCTGGCCGGCCGGGTGCCGCTGCTGGCCGAGGTGTTCCCGCAGTTCGCGTCCAGGCTGATCCGCAATGGAGCCACGCTCGGCGGCAACCTGGGCACGGCGTCGCCCATCGGCGACGCCCCGCCGGCGCTGCTGGCACTGGATGCCTGGCTGGTGCTGGCCTCGGCCGAGGGCGAACGCCAGGTGCTGCTGGCCGACTACTTCACCGGCTACCGGCAGAGCGTCCGGCGGCCCGACGAGCTGATCAAGACGATCCGGCTGCCGCTGCCGCTGGCTCCGGTCACCGCGTTCCACAAGATCGCCAAGCGCCGCTTCGACGACATCTCCAGCGTGGCCGTGGCCTACGCGCTCCAGCTGGACGAGGGCCGGGTCGCCTCGGTCCAGATCGGCCTGGGCGGCGTGGCGGCCACGCCGCTGCGGGCCGTGGCCGCCGAAGAGGCGCTGCGCGGCAGGCCGTGGACCCGCGAGACGGCGGCGGAGGCCGCCGAGGTGCTGGCTGGGGCCGGGACGCCGATGAGCGATCACCGCGCCAGCCAGGCCTACCGGATCGCCATGCTGCGCAACTCGCTGCTCAAGTTCTTCGCGGAAAACCAGGAGGAGGCCCGGCCATGAGCGAGCTGGAGGGGCGCGGCGCCGCCTGGACTGAGGAGCGACGAAGGAGCGACGAGGGAAGGGGGCGCCTCAAGAGCGCCCCGGAGGCGAGCGGGAAAGCAGAGCGGCCCGGAGGTACAAAATGAGCAGAGGATACGGTCCGCTGGCCGACCGGCCCGACCGGCCCGTGGTGGGCCTGGCGGTCTCGCACGAGAGCGCCGACCTGCACGTCACCGGCGACGCGCTGTATACCCAGGACCTGGTGGGCCGCACGCTCGGCACGCTGCACGCCTGGCCGGTCCAGGCCCCGTACGGGCACGCCCGCCTCACCAGCCTGCGCACCGAGGCCGCCTACCAGGTGCCCGGCGTGGTGCGGGTGCTGACCGCCGAGGACGTGCCCGGCCTCAACGACGCCGGCGAGAAGCACGACGAGCCGCTGTTCCCCAGCGAGGTCATGTACTACAACCACGCGGTGTGCTGGGTGCTCGGCGAAACCCTGGAGGCGGCCCGGCAGGGCGCGGCCAAGGTCGAGGCCGACTACGAGCCGCTGCCCGCGCTGGTCTCGGTGCACGACGCCATCGAGGCGGGCAGCTACCAGGGCCACCAGCGGACGGTCAGCCGAGGCGACGTCGCGGCCGGGCTGGAACGGGCCGCCTACCGGTTCACCGGCGAGCTCGAGATCGGCGGCCAGGAGCACTTCTACCTGGAGACCCAGGCCGCGCTGGCCCTGGTCGACGAGAACGGGCAGATCTTCGTCCAGTCCAGCACGCAGCACCCGTCCGAGACCCAGGACATCGTGGCCCACGTGCTCGGCCTGGCCGCGCACCAGGTCACCGTGCAGTGCCTGCGGATGGGCGGCGGCTTCGGCGGCAAGGAGTTCCAGCCGCACGGGCTGGCCGCCATCGCGGCGCTGGGGGCCACGCTGACCGGGCACCCGGTCAGCCTGCGGCTGAACCGCAACCAGGACATCCAGATGACCGGCAAGCGGCACCCGTTCTTCGCCACCTGGGAGGCCGGGTTCGACGAGGATAAGCGGGTGTGTGCGCTGCGCGCCACGCTGACCAGCAACGGCGGCTGGAGCCTGGACCTGTCCGAGCCGGTGCTGGCCCGGGCGCTGTGCCACATCGACAACGCCTACTGGATCCCCGACATCGAGGTCACCGGCCGCATCGCCAAGACCAACCGGCCCTCGAACACGGCGTTCCGCGGCTTCGGCGGCCCGCAGGGCATGATCGTCATCGAGGACATCATGGGCCGCTGCGCGCCCGCGCTCGGCGTGGCGGCGCACGAGCTGCGGCACCGGAATTTCTACGCCCCCGGCCAGGCCACGCCGTACGGGCAGCCGGTGCGGCACGCCGAACGGCTCGAGGCAATCTGGACCCAGTGCACCGAGCGCAGCGACTTCGCCAGGCGCCAGGCCGAGGTGGCCGCGTTCAACGCCGCGCATCCCGACACCAAGCGGGCCCTGGCCATCACCCCGGTCAAGTTCGGCATCTCGTTCAACCTGACCGCGTTCAACCAGGCCGGCGCGCTGGTGCACGTGTACAAGGACGGCTCGGTGCTGATCAACCACGGCGGCACCGAGATGGGCCAGGGCCTGCACACCAAGATGATCCAGGTGGCGGCGACCGCGCTGGGCGTGCCGATGAGCACGGTCCGGCTGGCGCCGACCCGCACCGACAAGGTGCCGAACACCTCGGCCACCGCGGCCAGCTCCGGCTCGGACATCAACGGCGGCGCGGTCAAGGACGCCTGCGACCAGATCCGCGAGCGGCTGGCCGTCGTGGCGGCTGGGCAGCTGGGCGTGCACCCCGACGACGTGCGGTTCTGCGACGGCGTGGTCACCGGCATCGGCTTCGCCGACAAGCAGATCGCCTGGGCCGACCTGGTGCACGACGCCTACTTCGGGCGGGTCCAGCTGTGGGCGGCGGGCTTCTACCGCACCGCCGGGCTGCACTGGAGCTCCGAGCGGATGCAGGGCGAGCCGTTCAAGTACTTCGCCTACGGCGCCGCCGCGGCCGAGGTCGAGGTGGACGGGTTCACCGGCGCCTACCGGCTGCGCCGCGCCGACATCGTGCACGACGTGGGCGACAGCCTCTCGCCGCTGATCGACCTCGGCCAGATCGAGGGCGGCTTCGTCCAGGGCGTCGGCTGGCTGACGCTGGAGGAGCTGCTCTGGGACGAGTCCGACGGGCGGCACCGCGGCCGGCTGAACACCCAGGCCGCGAGCACCTACAAGATCCCGAGCTTCTCGGAGATGCCGCCGCGGTTCAACGTGCACCTGTACGAGCAGGCGACGGAGTCGGGCGTGGTGTACGGCTCCAAGGCGGTCGGCGAGCCGCCGCTGATGGAGGCGTTCTGCGTGCGCGAGGCGCTGCGCCAGGCGGTGGGCGCGTTCGGCCCGGCCGGCCGGAGCGTCGAGCTCGGCTGCCCGGCCACGCCGGAGGCCGTCTTCTGGGCCATCGAGGCCGCCCGGGCCGCTGCCCGGGCCCAGCAGCCTGCGCCGGCCTACGCGGGGGTGTGAGATGGGGGTGGGATCTGAGGTGGGCCCGCGACGCGGGGGTGTGAGATGGACGCAGGGGTGTGAGATGGACGCAGGGGTGTGAGATGGACTGGCTCAGCGCCGTGCAGCAGCTGCGGCATGAGGGACAGCCGGGCGTGCTGGTGACCGTGACCGAGGTGCGGGGACACGCGCCGCGCGAGGCCGGCGCCAAGATGGTGGTCAGCCGCGACCGCAGCTGGGGCAGCGTGGGCGGCGGCAATCTGGAGGCCACGGCCGTCATCCGGGCCCGGGAGATGATCGAGTCCGGGGCCACCGCACCGGAGATCTGCGAGCGGCAGCTCAACCCGCACGCCCGCAACGAGCACGGCAGGCAGTGCTGCGGCGGGGTGGTCCGGCTGCTGCTCGAACCGCTGGCGGTCCCGCCCGTCATCGCCCTGTTCGGCATCGGGCACGTCGGCTACGAGCTGGCCCGCATCCTGTCCCGGCTGCCGGTCCAGCTGCTGCTGGTCGATTCGCGCGCCGAGCAGCTGGACCGGGTCCGGCTGGCCGACGTGATCGACGGCAGCGCGGACGTGAGCATCCACCACACCCTGCTCGGCGAGCATGTCCTCGAGCAGCTGCCCGCTGGCGCGCACGTGCTGATCATGACGCACGACCATGCGGAGGACTTCGCGCTGTGCGACGCGGCCCTGCGCCTCGGCCAGCCGCTGGGCGGCATCGGCCTGATCGGCTCCAGCGTCAAGTGGACCCGGTTCCAGGCCCAGCTGGCCGAGATGGGACACAGCCCGGCGTCCATCGCCAGGATCACCTGCCCGATCGGCAGGCCCGGGATCACCGGCAAGGACCCGGCCGTCATCGCCGTCGCGGTCGCCGCCGAGCTGCTGGGTGTCCTCACCGCGAGCCAAAGGGCGCCGGCGGCGGCTGGACTGACGAGCGACGAAGGAGCGAGGAGGGAAGGAGCCGCCTCAAGGGCGCCCGGAGGCGAGCGGGAAAGCAGAGTGAGACCATGACGATCTACGCCGGGACGATCGTCGACACGCCGGGCGACCCGTTCGCCGGCGACCCGGCCGACGCGCTGGCGGAGGCCGGCGCGCTGTGCGTCCGCGAGGGCGTCATCTGCGCCCGGGGCACCCTCGCCGCGCTGGCAGCCGAGTATCCCGGCGAGCCCGTCACCCGGCTGGACGGCGGGCTGCTGGTGCCGGGTTTCATCGACACCCACGTCCACTTCCCGCAGATCCGCGCGATCGGCGGCCTGGGCATGCCGCTGCTCGACTGGCTGGAGCAGTGCGCGCTGCCCGAGGAGAGCAAGCTCGCCGAGGTGGCCTACGCCCGCGAGGTGGCCGGCGAGTTCCTCGACGGCCTGCTCGCCTCGGGCACCACCAGCGCGCTGGTGTTCGGATCGCACTTCGCCCCGGCCATGGACGAACTGTTCGGCGCGGCGCAGCAGCGCGGGCTGAACATCACCTCGGGCCTGGTGCTCAGCGACCGGATCCTGCGCCCGGACCTGCTGAACTCGCCGGAGACGGCGCTGGCCGACAGCGCGGACCTGATCGGTCGCTGGCACGACCGCGGGCGGCTGCGGTACGCCGTCACGCCCCGGTTCTCGCTGTCGGCGACCGATGACATGCTCGACGTCTGCGCCCAGCTGCTGGGCAAGGGCGTCTGGTTCACCTCGCACGTCAACGAGAACGTGGCCGAGATCGCCACCGTGGCCGGGCTGTTTCCCGGCGCCCGGCACTACCTCGACACCTACCGCCGCCACGGTCTGGTCACCGAGCGCAGCGTCTTCGCGCACAACGTCCACCCCGACGACGCCGAGCTGGCCACGCTGGCCGAGCACGGGGCCTCGGTGGCGCACTGCCCGACCAGCAACTGCGCGCTGGGCAGCGGCCTGTTCCCGCTGCGCCGGCATGTCGAGCACGGCGTCCACATCGCGCTCGGCTCGGACGTGGGCGCGGGCGCCGGCCTGTTCGTGCCCAAGGAGGCGCTGCAGGCCTACTTCATCCAGCAGCTGCTGGGCGCGGACGGGCTGGCCCTGACCCCGGTCCACCTGCTCTACCTGGCCACCCGGGCCGGCGCGCTGGCCCTGGGCCTGGACGACCGGGTGGGCGACTTCGCGGTGGGCAAGGACTTCGACGCGGTCTGGCTGCGGCCCGCGCCATCGAGCACGCTGGCTGTCAACCTCAACAGCGCCAGCGACGTCACCGACGCGCTGGCCCGGGTCTTCGCCCTGGCCACGCCGGCGGACGTGGCCGCCGTGTGGCTCAGAGGTCAGCACGCCGCAGGTCAGGACCCTCGCTGAGCGACTCGATCCGGTAGGCGCGCCAGCCGCCGTAGCTGGTGATGTCTTTGTGCAGGCCGCTGGCGTGCTCGGTCTCGCGCAGCAGCATGGCGAACGACAGCTCGCCGTCCTCGAGCTCGATGATGCCGAGCTCGAGCTCCGGGGGTTCGGTGGCCAGCAGCGCGCTCAGCGGGCCCATGGGCACGTCGTACAGCTCCCCCAGGATCGGCTGCCCGCCGTCGGCGGCCGGGTACAGGGCGGGAAACTCGTCGCGGACCGAGTAGAACCGGTACAGCGGCGCCGTACGGCGCTCGCCGATCAGCGGGACCCCCTCGATCGTGTAGTGCGCCCGCCCGCCCCGCATCCCGTCTCCGTTCAGAAACATCAGGGCCATCCCGCGCCTCCGTTTTCGTCGCCGTGGATAGCTACCTCCCCCTTACGGGGGGGTTCCATCCACGCGGATGCGGCCGTCCGGGGCCGGTTAGGCTCGTGCGGGTAACAAGCACCACGGACCGTTCGGGATAATAAGGTTCTTGAAGCGAGTGAGGCGGCGGTGAGCGAGGCAGCGGCGGCCGGGCCCGGGCCGGCTGATTCGGCGCCGGCCGAGTCTGGGCCGAGCGAGTCTGGGCCGGCTGGGTCTGGGCTGGCTGGGTCTGGGCTGGCTGGGTCTGGGCTGGCTGGGTCTGGCCGCGGAGTCCGCGGGGTCGCTGTTCTCCGGGCGCACGGCCTGGCTCCGGGCCCGCGAGACGCCGCTGCGGGAGTTCCTGCGCACCGAGACGGGCAGCGCCTCGGTGCTGGCCGGAGCCGCGGTGGCCGCGCTGGTGTGGGCGAACATCAGCGTGTCGTCCTACGACCGGTTCTGGGGTACCCGGCTGTCCGTGCTGGTCGGCGGCTCGGGGCTGGGCCTGAGCCTGCACGAGTTCGTGAACTCCGGGCTGATGGCGTTTTTCTTCCTGGTGGTGGGGCTGGAGGCGCGGCGCGAGTTCGACGTGGGCGAGCTGCGGGTGCGGAGCAGGCTGGCGCTGCCGCTGCTGGTCGGCCTGGCCGGGATGGTCGTGCCGGTCGCCGTCTTCCTGATCACGAACGCCGGGCGGCCGGCCGAGCACGCCTGGGGCATGGCCATGTCCACCGACACCGCGTTCGCGCTCGGCGCGCTCGCGCTGGTCGGCCGCAGGCTGCCCGATCGCGTCCGCACCTACCTGCTCACCTTCTCGGTGGTGGACGACCTGGCCGGCCTGGTGGTCATCGCGGTGGCATACAGCGGGCGCATCCAGATGATGCCGCTGCTGGCCGGGCTGGCGCTCGTGGCCCTGGTACTGGTGCTGCGGGCGCGCGGCAACCGGTACGGGCCGCTGTACCTGCTGATCGGGGTCGCGGCCTGGGTGGCGTTCTTCAAGTCGGGCGTGGACCCGATCGTGGTCGGGCTGATCTTCGGGCTGCTGACCTACGCCTACTCGGCCACCCGGGCCTCGCTGGAGCAGGCGTCCGAGGCGTTCCGGAATTTCCGCGAGCAGCCCACCGCCGAGCTGGCCCAGTCGGCCCGCGACGAGGTGCGGGTCGCGATCTCGCCCAACGACCGGCTCGCGCAGCTGTTCCACCCGTGGTCCAGCTACGTCATCGTGCCGCTGTTCGCGCTGGCCAACGCCGGGATCGTGCTCAACGGCGGGTTCCTGGCCAAGGCGTACACCTCCCCCGTCACGCTCGGCATCGTGATCGGCTACCTGGTCGGCAAGCCGCTGGGCACGGCCGGCAGCGCCGCCCTGGTCACCAAGCTCAGCCACGGCCGGCTGCGGCCCTCGGTCGGCTGGGGCGCGGTGCTGGGCGCGGGCACGGTGGCCGGGATCGGCTTCACCGTGTCCCTGCTGATCGCGTCGCTGGCGCTGGGCGGGCAGGAGCTGGCCGAGGCCAAGCTCGGCATCCTGTCCGTGGCGGTGTGCGCCACCGGGCTGACCTGGATCGTCTTCCGGCTGGTGTACCGGCTGCCGGTCCGCTCGAAGCTGCGCGCGCTGCTGGGCACGGCCGAGGTCATCACCGACCTGGTGGTCCCGGTGGACGAGGATCGCGACCACATCCGCGGCCCGGACCGGGCGCCGGTCACCGTGGTCGAGTACGGGGACTTCGAGTGCCCGTACTGCGGGATGGCCGAGCCGGCCGTGCGGGAGCTGCTGCGGGACTTCGGCGACGTGCGCTACGTGTGGCGGCACCTGCCGCTGACCGACGTCCACCCGCACGCGCAGCTCGCGGCGGAGGCCGCCGAGGCCGCGGCCAAGCAGGGCGCGTTCTGGGACATGCACGACCTGCTGATGGCCCACCAGGGCGCGCTGAATGCGCGCGACCTGATCGGCTACGCGGGCCAGCTCGGCCTGGACACCGAGAAGTTCACCGCCCACCTGCGCAAGCACGCCGGGGCGGCGCGGGTTGCCGAAGACGTCGATTCTGCCGATCTTTCCGGTGTTTCCGGCACTCCCACTTTCTTCGTTAATGGCATGCGGCATTACGGTGCTTATGACATAGAAAGCCTGTCAAAGGCGGTAAAGCTGGCCATCGCCCGGGCGAAGATAAGCACCTCATCAGCGTCCTGATCTCGGACGACACACCCCTGATAAATGCCCAGCCGCCGGGACACCGGGTATCTGCTGTGCCATCCTGGGAATTCGACAGGACCTTTACTTACCGGGGGAAATTAATTACGCCCGGATGGGGGAAGCTGCGCACGGCGGCCGATCGCGGTCCCGTGCCCCGTCATGATCTCCCCCCGCTACGGTGGCGCGGGGGGAGATCATGAGAGGCTGACGCTGTCGGTCCCCTGAGGAGGTATCGCGTGAGCGCGCAGCCAATCGCCGCCGCGGCGGGCACCATCGACGTCGGCGGCGACCTAACCGTCAACCGGCTCGGCTTCGGCGCGATGCGGATCACCGGCCAGGGCGTCTGGGGTGAGCCGCCCAGCCGGGATCAGGCCATCACGACGCTGCGGCTGGTGGCGGAGCTGGGCGTCAACTTCATCGACACCGCCGACTCCTACGGGCCCGACGTGAGCGAGGAGCTGATCGCCGAGGCGCTGTACCCGTACCCGGACGACCTGGTGATCGCCACCAAGGGCGGCCTGGTCCGGCCCGGGCCGAACCGCTGGGCGCCCGACGGGCACCCCAGGCACCTGCGGCAGGCCTGCGAGGGCAGCCTGCGGCGGCTCCGGCTCGAGCAGATCCCGCTCTACCAGCTCCACCGGCCCGACCCGGCGGTGCCGCTGGCCGAGTCGGTGGGCACGATCGCCGAGCTGAAGAACGAGGGCAAGATCCGGCACATCGGCATCTCCAACGTCACCGAGGCCGAGCTCCGCCAGGCGCAGCAGATCGTGCCCATCGTGTCGGTGCAGAACCGCCACAACGTCAGCGACCGGCGGTCGCAGTCGATGATCGACCTGTGCGAGCAGGAGCAGCTGGTCTTCCTGCCCTGGGCTCCGGTGCAGGAGGCCGGCCGGCACCCGGCGGTGGCCGCGGCGGCCGAGCGGCACAACGCGACCCAGCACCAGGTGGTGCTGGCCTGGCTGCTGGCCAGCTCGCCGCAGATCCTGCCCATCCCGGGCACCGGCTCGCCGGAGCATGCCGCGGAGAACATCGCCGCCGCCGGCCTGCAGCTGAGTGCGGACGAGGTCGCCGCGATCAGCCGGCAGCCGTAAGTGAATCAGCTTCCGACGTACGGGGTGACTGGCATGGAAACCACTAAGTCCGCTGACGGCACCGTCATCGCCTACGACCGGGCCGGCGACGGCCCGGCGCTGATCGCGGTGACGGGCGCGTTCTGTGACCGCAAGTCGTTCGTCCCGCCGGACAGCCTGACCGCGGCGTTCACCGTCTACACCTACGACCGGCGGGGCCGCGGGGACAGCGGCGACACCCAGCCCTACTCCCCCGGCCGGGAGGTCGAGGACCTGGCCGCGGTGATCGGGGCGGCGGGCGGGTCGGCGTTCTGCTTCGGCCACTCCTCCGGGGCCGCGCTGGTCCTGCGGGCCGCCGCGCAGGGCGCGCCGGTCACCACGGCGGTGGCCTACGAGGCGCCGTACATCATCCCCGGCAGCCGCGAGGTCCCCGCGGACCCGGCGGCCCGTATCCGCGAGCTGGTCGCGGCGGGCCGGCGGGACGACGCGGTCAGGTACTGGATGACCGAGGTGATCCAGGTACCCGCCCGCGTGGTCACGATGATGGAAAAGTCCCCGACGTGGCCGGGCCTGGCGGCCCTCACCCACACCCTGCCCTACGACCTCGCGCTGACCGGCGATCAGGGCGTGCCGGCCGCCCAGCTGGCCAGGATCACGGTGCCGGTGCTGGTCATGGGCGGCGGGAACAGCCCGGACTGGTTCGGCCGGACCGTGCGGGAGACCGCCGCGGCCATACCGGGCGCGCGCCTGCAGGTGATGGCGGGCTACGACCACGGCATCCCGCCCGAGGTGCTGGCACCGGTGCTGACCGAGTTCTTCCTGGGGTCCTAGTTATGACGAGTACCGCGATTGTCGGCGGCCGGGTGGTCCCGGTCGAGGGTGAGCCGATCGAGGACGGGATCGTCCTGCTGCGGGACGGGAAGATCGCGGCCGTGGAGGGGCCCGGCTTCGCGGTCCCGACCGGGGTCGATGTGGTCGACGCCGCAGGGAAATGGGTGCTGCCGGGCTTCATCGACGCGCACGCGCACGCCGGGGTGCACGAGGAGGCCGAGGGCTGGGCGGGCCAGGACACCAACGAGCGGACCGACCCGGTGGCCGCGCACGTCCGCGCGATCGACGCGATCAACCCGGCTGACCTGGGTTTCCGCGACGCCATCGCGGGCGGGGTGCTGGCCGTGAACGTGAACCCGGGCTCGGCCAACCCGATCGGCGGTCAGACCGCGGCCATCAAGTGCTGGGGCCGGACCGTGGACCAGATGGTGCTGCGCGAGCCGGCCGGGATGAAGTCCGCGCTGGGCGAGAACCCCAAGCGGGTCTACGGGGAGCGCAACGAGACCCCGGCGACCAGGCTCGGCACCGCCGCGGTGATCCGCGCCGCGTTCGTCGCCGCGCAGAACTACCAGGCCAAGCTGGCCGCGGCGGATTCGAAGGATTCATCTTCGGAACGGTCCGTGGTCGAACGCGACCTCAAGCTCGAGGCGCTGGGCCGGGTGCTGCGCCGCGAGATCCCGTGGCGCCAGCACTGCCACCGGGCCGATGACATCGCGACCGCGATGCGGATGGCCAGGGAGTTCGGCTATGACCTGGTGATCGATCATGGTACCGAGGCGTACCTGATCGCCGACCAGATCGCGGCCGCGTCGATCCCGGTCATCATCGGGCCGCTGTTCACCAGCCGGTCCAAGGTGGAGCTGCGCAACCGGTCGCTGGCCAACCCGGGACGGCTGGCCGCGGCCGGGGTGACGATCGCCATCACCACCGACCACCCGGTGGTGCCGATCAACTTCCTCATCCACCAGGCCACCCTGGCGGTCAAGGAGGGCCTGGACCCGGTGACGGCGCTGCGGGCGGTCACCATCCACCCGGCGCGCATCATCGGGGTGTCCGACCGGCTCGGGTCGCTGACGGCAGGCAAGGATGCCGACCTGGTGATCTGGTCGGGCGACCCGCTGGACGTGATGAGCCGGGCCGAGGTGGCGTACGTGGACGGGCGCGAGATCTACCGGTACGACTACGGCCGGCGCGAGGGCGTTTACGCTTCGTTCTAGCCTGCTGGTTACCGGCCGCGGCCGGTGCGGATGAGACGGCTGCGGGACTCCAGGCGGGGCGGGTCAGGCGGTGGCGGGCTGGTCGGTGCCGCAGTACTTGCACTTGGAGGCGGCGGCGGGCAGGTCGCTGGACAGGCAGGCCGGGCAGGTCTTGACCGGGGTCGGGTCACCGAAGACCACCTGGCCGCGCCGGGCCTGGACCATCTTGTAGGGCATGACGATGAGGAAGTACACCACGGCCATGAAGATGACGAAGTAGATGATCGCCGAGATGAAGTCGCCGAGATTCACGAACGTCGCGGTGTTGCCGGACCGGACGTCCGCGCCCAGTCCGTTCTTGCCGCTCTCGAAGGAGTTGATCAGCGGTTTGATGATGTCGGTAGTGAAAGCGAGGATCAAGCCGCTGAACGCAAGAGCTACCACCAAGCCCACCGCGACGACGATGACGTCGCCGCGCATCAGGAAGTTCTTGAAGCCCCTCATGTCCTGTTCTCCGATCCGCTGGATCCTTCCAGCTGGGTCGTGACGGCTGACGGCCACAGTCGCCTGGTTGCCGCTGCCCCGTCCCCTTTTGTTACTGCGCTTGTTACTGCGCGCCTGCGCTTCACTAGGGCACAAGCCATACGATAATTCCGGTTCGTCCGCCTGGTCGTCAAGCGTTTCCGCAGATCGCGGCGTGTCGGGTAGCGATCGATGGTCAGCGGCCGGGCAGGCTGAAGGCCCAGTTCAGGATCCGGGTCGGGTCGGCGCCGTTGACCGTGGTGCCGACGCCGGGGCTGCCGAGGGTGACGCCGATGAAGGTGCGGCCGCCGCGGCTGGCCTCGAACAGCAGGCAGTGCCCGGCGGCCAGGGTGTACCCGGTCTTGATCCCGATCGCGCCCCGGTACGTCCCGAGCAGCGGGTTGGTGTTCTGCCACCGGTAGGCGTGGTGCCCGGATCCGGCGGCCAGCCGGTAGCTGCGCAGGTCCACGACGGATCGGAAGGCGGCTGAGGCCATCGCGTCCCGGCCCAGCGTGATCAGGTCAGCCGCGGTGGAGTAGGTGGAGTACTCGCCCGGCCAGGGCAGCCCGTCGAAGTTGGCGAAGTGCGTCCGCCCCAGCCCGAGCTGCCGGGCGGTGGCGTTCATCTTGTTGATGAAGGCCGGGATGCCCGGTCCGTAGGCCTGGGCTAGGGCGTAGGCGGCGTCGGCGCCCGAGGGCAGCAGCAGTCCGGCCAGCAGCTGGCGGGCGGTGAGCCGGTCCCCCGGCACCAGGCCCGCGCTGCTGGCGTCCCATCCGGCCACGTAGCCGACCACGGCGGACGGGATGGTGATGGGCCGGTCGAGGTTTCCGGCCCTGATGACCACGAGCGCGGTCATGACCTTGGTGATGCTGGCGATCGGGCGTTTGGTGTTCAGGTCGCGGCTCCACAGCAGCGCGCCGGTGGACGCGTTGGCGATCGCGGCGGCCTGGGCCTGCACGCCGCTCGGACCCGCGGTCCGGGTCTGGGCCGCGGTCTGGGCCAGCGCCGCGAGTCTGGGCCAGCGCCGGAGTCTGGGCCTGGCTGGCGCTGGCCAGCGCCGGAGGCGCGGTGACGGCCAGCGCCGCGCAGGCGGCCAGGACCAGCCCGCCGACCCGGACCGGCAGCTGCGCACGCGCCTTCATGAGCACTCCCGTCGATAGCCGGCCAGACAACCGCGGCCAGCCTCTCAGCTCCGGCACGTCATGGCAAACGTCGCGGCCGGGGCTAGTCCCTGGGCCAGGTGAAGACCGGGCCGCGGGCCCGCAGGGTGACCGGCGAGCCGGCCGGCAGCTGGTGCCCGCCGAGAATCCGGACCACGATTGGCCGGCTGTCGGCGTCCTGGTCGGGCTGGACGTACACCACGGCGTCGTGGCCGTGGTAGCCGTAGGACAGCACCCGGCCCGCCACGCCGTCGGCGCTGGGCTCCAGCTCGATCTGCTCGGGCCGGATCAGCACCGTGACCTGGCCCGCTTCCCCGGCCGCGGCCGGGTCCACGGGCAGGTTGCCGAGCAGCGTCTTCACCATGCCGCCGGCCAGGACGCCCTCGAGCAGGTTCGCCTCGCCGACGAAACGGGCCAGATCGGCGTCGGCCGGCCGGGAGTAGAGCTCTTCCGGGGCGGCGTACTGGGCGATCTTCCCGTCGCGCAGGGCCGCGACCCGGTCGGCGGTGGACAGCGCCTCGTCCTGGTCGTGGGTGACCAGGACCGCCGTGGTGCCGGCCCGGCGGAAGATCCCGGCGACGTCGGCGCGGACGCTGGCCCGCAGGTGAGCGTCCAGCGAGGCGAACGGCTCGTCGAGCAGCACCACGGCCGGCTCGATGGCCAGGGCCCGGGCCAGCGCCACCCGCTGCTGCTGGCCGCCGGACAGCTGATGGGGGTACCGCTTGCCCATCCCGCCCAGGCCGACCAGGTCCAGCATGGTCGTGACCCGGCTGCCCCGGCGGTCCCGGGCCGGGAGGCCGAAGCCGACGTTGGCCGCCACGGTCAGGTGCGGGAACAGGCCGCCCTCCTGCGGCACGTAGCCGATCCGGCGCCGCTCCGGGGCGACGAAGGCGCCGGGGCCGTCGACCACGGTCTCGCCGATCCTGATCGTGCCGGCGTCGGCGCGCTCGAACCCGGCCAGCAGCCGCAGCAGGGTGGTCTTGCCGCTGCCGGACGGGCCGAGGATGGCGGTCAGCGACCCGGCGGGCACCTCGAGATCCACGCCGGTCAGCACCGGGTGGGCCCCGAAGGCCTTGTACAGGCCGCTTACCGCCAGTTGCCGCATAACTTCATCCTTGCCCTTGAACTGGACGATTAAAAAACCGGCCCAGGACATAGCTTGGCACGGCCGCGACGATGATCATCACCAGGGCGAACGGGGCGGCCTGGCTGTAGGACAGGTTCGACTCGTAGGCCCAGAACTGCGTGGCCAGCGTCTGGGTCCCGGTCGGGATGAGCAGCAGCGTGGCGGTGAGCTCGGTCACCGCGGACAGGAAGACCAGGCAGAACGCGGCCACCAGGCCCGGGCCGGCCAGCCGCACCGTCACCCGGAGCAGCACGGCCAGCCGGCGCTGGCCCAGCGACCTGGCCACCTCATCCAGGCTGACCGGCGCGCGGACCAGCGAGGCCTTGACCCCGACCAGCGCCAGCGGGAAGAACATGATCGCGTAGCAGGCGACGAGCAGCATGGACGTGCCGTAGCCGAACCCGGCCGCGTAGCGCTCGGTGAAGTAGGACAGGGCGAAGGCGATGACCACGCCCGGCATGCCAAGCACCAGGTAGGTGCTGCGCTCCAGGAAATGGCGCATCCGCCCGGGGTGCCTGATGGCCAGCAGGGCCACGGGGAAGGCCAGGACCGTGGCCACGGCGGCCGCCGATCCGCCGTAGGCGGCGGTGTGGCCGGCCGCGTCGAGCAAAGAGACATTGGCCCCGCCGGACAGCGCCGGGGGCAGCCCGGCGACGATCCAGTACACGGCGGAGGCGACGGGTACGCCCAGCGCGAGCAGGACGAGCGCGGCGAAGGCGGCCACCACCGGCCAGCGGGCCCGGCCCAGCCGCTGGGGCGGGATGTTGCGCTGGGTCATCGGGCCGGTCCTGCTGACCCGGGCCTGGCCGCGCATGAGGCCTTCACCGGCCAGCACGAGCAGGCTGAGCACCACCAGCACCAGGGAAAGCGCACAGGAGGCGGCGAAGCTGTAGCCGTTGAACTCGGTGAAGATCTCGGTGGTGAAGGTCTGGAACCCGACGATCTCGAACGCCCCGTACTCGGCCAGCAGGACCAGCGCGACCAGCAGGCAGCCGCCCAAGATGGCGCCCTTGGCCTGGCCGAGCGTGATCCGGGCGAAGGTGCGGATCCGCCCCGAGCCCAGGCTGCGGGCCACCTCCTCCTGGCCGGGATCCGCGCTGCGCAGGCTGGCCGCCACCGGCAGGTACACCAGCGGGTAGACGGCCAGGGTCATCACGATGACCGCGCCCCGGAAACCCTGGGCCCAGGTCCACAGGGAGTGCCAGCCGAAGCTGACCACGAAGTCGGGGATGGCCAGCGGCACCACCACGAGCACGGCCCAGGCCCGGCGGCCGGGCAGGTCGGTGCGCTCGACGCACCAGGCGGCGCCGGTCCCGATCACCGCGCAGGCCACGGTGACCGCGACGGTGAGCCGGACGGTGTTCCACAGCAGGGAGCCGGTCAGCGGCCGGAAGATGAGATGCGCCACATCCGAGGCGCCGGCCCCTGAGCCTCGATCAGCAGGAAGACCAGCGGCACGGCCAGGACCGCCGCCACCAGGTAGCTGACCGTCAGCAGCGCCACCGGCCGGCGGGCGCGCCGGGAGGCCGGGACCGCCGGTTCGGTACGCGGAGGGGCCAGCGTGCCCGAGGCGGCCATCAGGGACGACGATCCGGCCGGCGGCTCACAGCAGCCCCGCCTGGTGCAGCAGCGCGATCGCGGCGGAGCCGTCGCCGAGATCGGCGATCGTGATCGAGTCCGGCTGCAGCTGGGCGAACGGCGTCTGGCGGGCCGAGGTCGTCACGCCCGAGCCGAGCGGGTACTCGTAACTCTGCTCGTTGCCTGACGCGCGCGCGATGATGTCCTGGCCTTGCTGGCTGACCAGGAAGGCCAGGAACTTCTGCGCCGCGGCCTGGTGCTTGCTCGACTTCAGCACCGCGGCGCCGGACACGTCGATCACGTATCCCGGGTCGTGCGGGGCGAAGTAGGTGATCTGCGAGTGCATCGCCGACGCGCCAATCTCGTCCTGGAGCCGGTACCAGTAGTACTCGTTGATGACCCCGAAGGCTACCTGGCCCCGGTTCACCTCATCGGCGATCGTCTCGTTATCCGGAACGATGTGGCTGGCGGCGTTGGACTTGATGCCGTCGAGCCAGCGCAGCGCGGCCGCCTGGCCGTAGGTCCTGACGACCGAGGTGACGATCGGCTGGAAGTCGGTCTCGCTGGCGGCGAAGGCGAACTTGCCCTTGAACTGCGGGTCGGCCAGCTGCAGGACCGAGGTCGGGAGCTGGTCCTTGGCAATCAGCGACGGGTTGTACATGAGCACGCTGACCCGCGCCGAGACCCCCACCCAGCCGCCGGCAGTCGAGTTGTACTTGGCCGGGGTCTTGGCCAGGGTGCTGGCGTCGACCGGCGACAGCAGGCCCTTCTCCTGCAGGAACACCAGCGCGGGCGAGTTCTCGGTGTAGAAGACGTCGGCCGGAGAATGGGAGCCCTGCACGGCGATCAGGTTGGCCAGCGTGTCCTCGTCGTCGTTGCGGACGTTGACGGTGATGCCGGTCTGCTTCTCGAAGGCGGCCACCAGCCCGTTGACGGTCTGCTCGTGCTGGCCGCTGTAGAGGGTGATCGACTGCCCGGAACCGGGATCGGACCCGGACGCTGCTGAGCTGCAGCCGCCCACGACGCCGCAGACCGCCAGGGCCAGTGCGGCCGCCGCGGTGGCCCGCCGACGCATCATGAGCGCAGCGCATCATGAGGCAGCGCATCATGAGGCAGTGCCCGGGCACATCGAGTTGAGCTTGTTGCTGGCCACTGAAACAGCCTCCTTAGCGCTGCTGCCCTTTCCGTGCTGGCAAAACCTGCTGGTCGGCGCCGGCGAGCTGGCTGATGGCCGCGCGCAGCGCCTGATCGGGCGTGCTGATCTGCCCTGCCCACGTGGACCCGTACGACGACGCACCCCAGGCCACAGAGAGCTTAGCTTAGGCTAACCTAACAGGCCACGCCAGTCCCATCGTGAGACTGCTTGCTGGCGTCGCTGCCCGGATCAGAGTGCGGCGGCCCCGGCTGGCTGACGCCGCATCACCGGGAGGAGCTGGGCGGGCGGCCGTTCGGCGACGGAACGCCGCCAGGTCCGCCGCCACCCGGGGAGCGGGTGGCGGGCGGACCTGGCCGTTAGGCGCGACCGCGCAGGGTTCCGGTCGCGTATGGCGGGTTCTAGCCGCCGCAGGCGGAAGGCACGGTCAGCACGGCCGTCCCGGCTTGCTGAGCGGACGAGCTGGAGTAGGAGGCGTAGGCGCGCGAGCCGGCCACCGCGACGCCGCCGAGGTACTGCGCCGCGCCGTTGGCCTGCGGGATGCTGGCGGTAGCCAGTACCTTCCCGTTCGCCGGGCTGGCGCACACCAGCGCCTGCGCGCCGCCGATCCAGACGGCGCTGCCGCTGTAGCTGGGGACGGCGTAGCCGCTGGCTCCGCTCGCGTTGCCGACGTGGACCAGGTTGGCGAGGTTACCGCCGGGAGCGAACCACACCGTGGTGTCGTTCTCGGAGAGCGTCCCCCAGACGCCGCCGCTGGTCGCGACCAGGTTGGCCGCCACCCCGTTGACGCTGATGGTCGAGGTAGCCAGCGTGGCGAACCCCGGGACTGAGTAGGTCATCAGGGTGACATTGCCCAGGCTGGCGTACAGCTTGGTCCCGTCGGGCGAGGTCGCCAGCGAGTTGACCGGCCCCTGGAGCTCGTGCCACTGCCGGGTGATCTTGTGGGTCACGGTGCTCACCACGGCGATGTCGTCGCCCGCGGCCAGGTAGAGGTTGTGGTCAGCCTCGGCCAGCACCCCGGCCGCGGCGAAGGACGTCCGGCCGTTGACCGGAACCGTCACCGACGCGACCTGCTGCATGGTGGTGGCGTTGTAACCGGTGAGGACGGCACCGGCGCTGGTGTAGGTCGTGACCGCCCAGACCTGATCGTCCACGATGACCGGCGCGCTGGTGACCTGGGTGTTGATCGGCACCTGGTGCACCACGCTCCCGTTGGCCGGGTCAATCTGGTCCAGGAAGCCCGGCTCGGTGCCAAACAGATAGCCGTCGCCGCTGATCAGCGTGCCTGGCGTGATCTTGTGCCGGTTGACGAGCTCGGCGCCGTAGGGCGCGTCCTTGAGCGGCACCGCCGAGGCTGGGACCACGCCGGGCGCGGTCGAGGCCGAGGACGTGGCCGGTGCCGCGGAGCTCGACGTCAGCTTGCTGCCCGGCGAGGTCGCCCCGCCGTGGTGCGAGTTCGAGGTCAGCCCCACGGCTAGGGCGGCGCTGCCGCCGGCCACCACCACCACGGCGGCCGCGGCCAGGGCGGGTGCCCAGGCGCGGCCCCAACTAGGGCGGGTGCGGTGCGGCTCCCGGCGCCGTGGCTCCCGCGGCCGCAGGGCCCGGGACCGGGCCTGGCGGCCCTGGCCGGCCTCGTTGGCCAGCCTGGACGCGACGTCTTCCACGGTCACCCGGCGCGGCGGCTCGGGCGTCACGCGGTGCAGCAGGTCGGCAAGCTGCCGTTCCTCGGTATTCACGAGGCCACACCTCCGGTCAAAAGCTCGGCCAGGCCCGGCGCGTCCCGCAGCCGGGCCAGCGCCTTGGCCGCGTGCGACTTCACCGCGCCCACCGAGCAGCCCATGGCGGCCGCGGTCTGGGTCTCGGTCTGGTCGGCGAAGTAACGCAGCACGACGACCGCCCGCTGCCTGGCGGGCAGCCGGTCCAGGGCCGCGAGCAGCGCCTGGCGGGCATCCACCTGGGCGAACACGTCCCCGTAGGCCTGCAGTTCGGGCAGCCGCCCGGTCGCGATCTCGCCGTTCCAGCGCCGCTGCC
Source organism: uncultured Actinomycetes bacterium (assembly GCA_963767565.1). Taxonomy (GTDB): domain Bacteria; phylum Actinomycetota; class Actinomycetes; order Streptosporangiales; family Streptosporangiaceae; genus Palsa-504. The sequence continues at coordinate 1,930,888 of CAVYEG010000006.1, forward strand.
GCCAGCGCAGGAACGTATTCACCATGATCTTCCGCACGTAGAGTTCCGGCGCGTCCTGCCGCGTGATGCTGGACCAGCGCGGCCAGGCCGCGGCCAGCGCGGTCTGCACCAGGTCCTCGGCGCTAGGCCAGTCCCCCGTCAGCAGCCAGCCAGACCGCAACAGCGCGGGCGAGCGCGCCTCGACGAAATCACGGAACCCGTCCGGTTCTGCCGGACGAGTCACCCCGGGCAGTGTGTCCACCGATCCTCCGCTCTGGCTCATCGGCCTCATGTCTATTAGAGGCGCTAACCGAACGGAAAGGTTTACTCGCGGAGCCTGCCCAGGGTCAGTTCCGCTCGCCGCTGCCGCGACTCGGCCCGGTACGACTGGCGCCGGGCCTCCCCCAGGTCCTGCCGCGCCTGCGCCAGCTCGGCTTCCAGTCGGCGGACCGTATCTTCCAGCCGCTGCTCCGCCACGGCTGCGGCTTCGGCGGCCTCGACCGCTTCAGCCACGTCCCGTTCGGCAGAATCGATTCTCTCCTGTCGGCGGCGCTCATGGGTAGCAACGGCCTCAGCTGGCTCGGGTTTTCTGGCCGGGGCCGGTTCCGGGGCGGGCGCCCCCTCGCCGTCGGCCAGCGGCGCCAGGCCGAAGCCGGCCCAGTGCGCGGCGCGGACCAGGGTGCCCAGGCTGGCCGCCACGTCCGGGTCGGCCAGGGCGGCGTCGAGGGTGGCGGTTACCTCCTCGCGCACGGCCGCGGGCGGCGCGGGCAGCCCGGCCAGGGCCTGCCTGGTGAGCTCGTCGACCAGCCGGGCCCGGGCCGCGGACAGCTCGCGGATCCTGCTCCCCTGCCGGGACTGCTCCGCGCCGCGGAGCTCGGCGGCCAGCGCGGCCAGCTGGCCGGTGACCTCGGGGTCGGTCCTGACCAGGCGGTTCACCACCCAGGCTGACCGGGTGGGCTTACGCAGCCCGGTGATCTTCTTGGCCGCGTCCTTGTCCCCCGCGGCGCGGGCCGCGTCGGCCAGGTCCTTGCGCAGCGGCATGAACTCGTCCGGGTCAGCCTCGTACAGCCGGGCTACCGCGTCCGCCAGCAGGTCGGTCATCAAGTCCTCCGGAGGATGGCCCGGCCTTCGGGCCGGGGTGGGATCGGGTACCCCGCGCGGCGGGGAGGAATGTCGTAGGTGTTCGTTAGCGTGTTCGTATGTCCCGGTACCGGCTCAAGCCATCGCCTGCTCAGGAGGCAGCGCTTGCTTGGCATTGCGCGCACGCCCGGTACGTGTGGAACTTGTGCGTGGAGCAGGAATCGCACTGGCGGCCCGGACGCGGGCCGATGCCCGGCCTCGTCGGCCGCTGCCGCCAGCTGTCCGCAGCCCGGGCGGATAACCCGTGGCTGGCCACCGGCAGCGTGATCGTGCAGCAGCAGGCCATCCGCGACCACGCCCAGGCCACGACAGCGTTCTTCGCCGGCACCCGCCGCCGCCCCTCGTGGCGCAGGGCCGGGCGAGATGAAGGGTTCCGCATCGTGGCTGTCAAGCCCGCCGACGTGCGACGCCTGAACCGGAACACCGCCGGGGTCCGCGTTCCGAAGGCAGGCCGGGTGCAGTTCCGCTGGTCCCGGCCCGTGCCCAAGGACGTGAAGTCCTACCGAGTGACCAGGGACCGGGCCGGGCGCTGGCACGTGGCGTTCGCGATCATCCCCGAACCGATTCAGGCACCCGGCACCGGGAACGTCGTGGGGGTGGACCGGGGCGTGGCCGTGTCCGCGGCGCTGTCCACCGGGGAGCTGCTGCGCTGCCCCACGCTGACCAGGCGGGAGCAGCAGCGGCTGCGCCGCCTGCAGCGCCAGCTGGCCCGCGCCCAGCCGAGGTCGGCCCACCGCGGCCGCGCCAAGCGGGCCGTTGCCCGGCTGAACCGCGAACCTCAACCTGAGCTCCTTCCAGCACCATAGGAACAGGGTTGGAATCCCTCCCATCAGGGAGAGGAGGATGTCAACCGAGCAGAATAGGCACCATGGACCAGATAGTGCCATCGGGGCAGGGCCACCTGCTGACCGCACGGGGGAACGTGATGGCGTTCAAGGCCGTCGCGGCCCAGACCGGAGGGGACTTCTCGCTGATGGAGCGGACCGTGCCGCCCGGCGCGCGGATGCCGCCGCCGCACCGGCACGTGAACTGCTCGGAGGCGTTCTTCGTGCTGGCCGGGACGATCACGTTCCGGCTGGACCAAGCCGAGCTGTCCGGCGGGGCCGGGGACTTCCTGCTGGTGCCGCGGGGCGCCGGGCACACGTTCGGGAACACCGGCACCGAGCCGGCCCGGCTGCTGGTGCTGCACGCCCCGGCCATGGACGCCTACTTCGAGGAACTGCACCGGCTGTGGGCGGCCGGCGAGCCCCCGCCGCGGGAGGCAGAACGCGAGCTGATGAGCCGTTACGGGATGGAGCCTGCGTAGCAGGCCCGGAAATGTCAGAGGGCTGACGTAGGGTTTGGGAGCATGGCGCCCACTCCATCTGCCGACACTGCATCTACCGACACTGCATCAGCCGAACTAAGCCCGGACAAGCTTGAGGAGTACCGGCGGGAGCTGACCGGGTACTGCTACCGCATGCTGGGCTCGGGATTCGAGGCCGACGACGCCGTGCAGGAGACCATGCTGCGGGCCTGGCGGGCGGCCGACGGGTTCGAGGGGCGGTCCAGCGTGCGGTCGTGGCTGTACCGGATCGCCACCAACATCTGCCTGGACATGCTGCGCGGCAGGCAGCGACGTGCGCTGCCGATGGACCTGGGCCCGGCCTCGCCGCCGGTCGAGACGCTGCTCGGTGACTGGCACCCGGACGACATCTGGATTTCCCCGATGGCCGACGAGCGGGTGCTGCCCGAGCACGGCGACCCGGCCGAGATCGCGGTGGCCAGGGACACGATCAGGCTCGCGTTCGTGACCGCGCTGCAGCACCTGCCGGCACGGCAGCGGGCCACGCTGATCCTGTGCGAGGTGCTGCGGATGCCGGCCGCCGAGGCGGCGGCCACCCTGGGCACCAGCGTGGCCGCGGTCAACAGCGCGCTGCAGCGGGCGCGGGCCACGCTGTCCGCGCTGCCCGAAGAACAGCGGCCCGGCCCGCTGGATACGGACCAGGCCGGCCTGCTGGCCAGGTACGTGGACGCGTTCCAGCGTTACGACATGGCGCAGCTGGTCACGCTGCTGCAGGACGACGCGCTGATGACGATGCCGCCGTACGCGCTGTGGATCAGGGGCGCGCGGGATGTGGTCCGCTGGATGCAGGAGCCGACGCCCAGCCTGTGCCGGGACTCCATCCTGCTGCCCGCCGGGCAGGTCAACGGCGTGCCGGCGTTCGCCCAGTACAAGCCGGATCCGGCCGGCGGCCACGCGCCGTGGGCGCTGCAGGTGCCCGAGGTGTCCGGCGGCCGGATCAGCCGGCTGACGTTCTTCCTGGACACCGAGCCGATCTTCGCCGCGCTCGGCCTGCCGCCGCACCTGCCGTGACCCGGTCGCGGGACGCGCGGCTGGCCTAGAGGGCGACCGGGTACCAGGTCGGCGCGTCGCCGGCGACGGGCTGGAAGTCGTAGCGCAGAGCGCCCGGGCCGAGGGCGACCAGGCTGACCGAGGTGGAGCCCCACAGCCGGCCGTCGGGCAGTTCCCGGCGGGCGATGATCGCGGCCGGGTCGGTGACGGACAGGCCGTCGCCGTCGGCCAGGGTCAGCCAGTCGCCCCAGGCGTCCTTGACGGTGGTGGCCGGGTCGCCGGAAGGACGGTGCGCGGCGAACTTCGGCCCGAAGTGGGCGGCTTTCGCGTCGGGTGCCTGCTCGGGACCGGCTGGCGGGTACATGTGGCCGGCGTTGGTGAGCACGTGGGTGCCGGGCGCGAGGCCCTCGAGGGCGGGACGGCGGCCGTCCCAGGTCAGCACCAGCACCGCGGACACGTCGGCGCAGACCAGGATGAACGGGTCGTACCGGGCCAGGACGGGCTGCTGCCCGGCCAGCTCGTGCAGGGCCTGACGGCCGTCGGCCGCGGCGCGCAGCGGGAGCTCGCCCCGGGACCGGCGGGTACCGGGCGGGGCCTGCGGGCCGCGGGTGTTCAGGATGCAGGCGACCCGCGGGATGTCCGGGTGCAGCGCCAGCCAGGTGCCGCCCGCCTGCTCGTCCAGGCCGCCGGCCAGCGGCGATCCGGGCCAGTGCCGGGCCGGCGGCTGCCACGGGCGGCCGGTGAGCTCATCGCGGACGCCCAGCAGCAGCAGCGGCATCGGCTCGCGGGGGGCGAAGTCAAGGACAACGGTGCACACGCACCGACCATAACTCGCGATCGTCGGTGAGCGCCCAGATCGTGGTGTGCTTGACGTCACGGTCCTCCAGCGCGCCCAGGCCGGGCACGTCGTAGGCCGCCAGCGGCCTCAGGCGGGCGCGGGGCAGGTAGGCGCGGCCGAAGTCGCCGGCCAGGACGGCACAGCCGCGGGCGCGGGCCCGGTCCAGGAACGCCAGCACCCGGGCGGCCAGGTCGCGCTCGTAGAACGCGTCGGCCACCAGCACCAGGTCGGCGTCGGGGAAGGCGGCGTCGGCGGCCAGCACGTCGGCGCACACGGCCCGGACCCGGGTGCCGTTGACGTCGGCGTTGAGCGCGATGGCCGCGATGGCCAGCGGGTCGATGTCGTACGCGGTCACCGCCGTGGCCCCGGCCCGGGCGGCGGCGATCGCGACCAGTCCCGAGCCGGAGGCCATATCGATCGTCGTGCGGCCCGCCGCCGTCTCGGGGTGGTCGAGCAGGTAGCGGGCCAGGGCCTGGCCGCCGGCCCAGGCGAAGGCCCAGAAGGGCGGGTCCAGGCCGGTGCGCCCGGTGACCCGTTCGGTGTGCTGCCACAGGCTCATCGGCTCGCTGGCCTGGTACAGCCGGATCTCGGGCACCAGCGGCACCGCGCAGAGCGTGGTACCGGTCCTGATGACCTCCGGCGCTTCGGGCCGGGGCTGGGCGCTGGAGACCATGACCGCAGGCTAAGGCCAGACCGGGCGGCTGGCCAGCCGAGCGCCAGCTCATGGGCGGCCCGCCCGGGGGTCGGGGGGGAGGGACCACCCGGGCGGGCCGAGTGTAAATGTCGCGATGTGTCCGGCGCCTGCCTGTCACGTCGCCATCATCGGGACGGTGACCGGCCGGCTCACCGGCACCCCCGTGTGTTCCGCCGAACCCTGCGAGCGAAACGAGGCCGGTGAGCCGGCCGCACGGCCGGACGCGGGGGCCTGCCCAGGTGTCGGGTTCGGCATGCCCTCGCGCCCGATCCGTACATGAGCACTCTATGAAGAGGATGGTCTGCCGTCGAGGTCCAAGATGGGAGTGTTTGGCCATACCAAGTTGGTGGTAAACCCGCACGATGGACCTGTTCCTCGATCCCGAGGCGGGCAAGCCGCTGACCATGCAGCTCTACGAACAGCTCCGCCACGCCATTACCGAGGGCCGGCTGCAGCCCGGGGACCAGCTCGTCCCCAGCCGCCAGATGGCCAGCGAGCTTCACGTGTCCCGGCATACGGTAACCACAGCCTACGGCCGCCTGGTCGCCGAGGGCTATGCCGAGGGCCATGCCGGCGGCGGCAGCGTGGTGGCCTCGCCACCTCCGGCCGCGCCGCAGGGCGCGCGGCCGGCGACCGGGCTCCGGCCCAGCCGCCGGTTCGAGGGCTGGTCGCCGTACTTCCGGCCGCCGCGGCACGGCTGCCGGTTCGACATGCGTCCGGGCCTGCCGGACCCGGCCCTGTTCCCGGCCGCGCTGTGGCGCCGCCGGGTCGCGGCCGCGGTGGTGGCCGAACGGCGCGAGTACGGCGACCCGGCCGGGAGGATCAGGCTGCGGCGGGCCATCGCCGCCTGGGTGGCCCGGTCCCGGTCGGTAACGGCCACCGACGACACGGTGGTGGTCACCTGCGGCGCCCAGCATGCCATCGACCTGGTCGCCCGGGTCCTGCTCGAGCCCGGCGACTGCGTCGCGGTCGAGAGCCCGGGGTACGTGCCCGCGGTGCGCCTGTTCGGGGCGCTCGGCGCGAACGTCGTCGGCGTGCCCGTCGATGACCAGGGCCTGGTCGTGGACCAGTTGCCGCCCTCGGCGCGGATCGTCTACGTCACGCCGTCGCACCAGTATCCGCTCGGCATGACGATGTCGACGCCGCGGCGCCGGGCCCTGCTGCGCTGGGCGGAGCGCCACGACGCGGCGATCATCGAGGATGACTACGACACCGAGTTCCGCTACGTCGACCGGCCGCTCGAGCCCCTCCAGGCGCTCGACGTGGACGGCCGCGTGGTGTACGTGGGGTCGTTCTCCAAGACGTTCTCCCCGTCGGTCCGGCTCGGCTTCACCGTGGTGCCCCCGCTGCTGGCCGAGCCGATCGCCGCGCTGAGACAGATCATCGACTGGCACCCGCCGATCATCCTGCAGACCGCCCTGGCCGCCTTCATCAACGACGGCCTGCTCGACAAGCACATCCGGCGCTGCAGGCGCGTCTACGCCGAGCGGCAGCACATCATGGCCGAGGCGCTGTCCGGGCCGCTGGCCGGGCACCTCACGGCCCGCGGCTCCAACGCCGGGCTGCACATCACCGCGGAGCTGCGGGGCGGGCTCCGCGAGGCCGACGTGCTGCAGACGGCGGCGAGGCATGGCCTGGTCACCTCCGGCCTGGGCGACTGCTTCTATACCGGGCCGCCCCAGCCTGGCCTGCTGCTGGGTTTCGGCGCTGTCAGCGCCACCGCACTGCCGGCGGCGCTTGACCTGCTGGGCCGCGTGCTCGCCTCCGGCCACGCGCGCGCCTGAGGCGGGAGCGCGGGTTGTTGACCAGGAAGCGGCCTGTTTACAAAGATGCGGAATCCGGGTAAGCCGGTGGAAAGTTCCACCGCGCCGGGCGCGGTTTTCTCCGATGCGGAGCGTGGGCGCATGGCAGGCAGGAGCGGCACGCTCGCCGGGCTGGATCTGAGCCTGGCGCTCACCCCGAAGCAGGAAGCGGCCCGCCTGGCAGCGGCACAGAGCCGGCTCCTGCACCTGCGGCTGGTCCTGGGCGGCCAGATCGGGGATCCCCCGCAGCTCGGGCCGCCGGTCTGCGTGGTGTTCGAGGGATGGGACGCCTCGGGCAAGGGCGGCGCGATCAAGCGGCTGGTCGCGCCGCTTGACCCGCGGCACGTGCGGGTGGCCCAGTTCGGCGCGCCGAGCTATGACGAGAAGCGGCACCACTTCCTGTGGCGGTTCTGGCCGGTGCTGCCCGGCTGGGGCGGCATGGCCGTGCTCGACCGGTCCTGGTACGGCCGGGTCCTGGTGGAACGGGTCGAGGGCTACGCCACCGAGGAGCAGTGGCGGCGCGCCTACCGGGAGATCGTCGACTTCGAGCGGACGCTGGCTGACGAGGGCATGATCATCGTCAAGTTCTGGCTCCACTTGTCGCCCGCCGAGCAGCTCAGGCGGTTCAAGGCGCGGGACCGCGACCCGCTGAAGGCCTGGAAGCTGACCGCGGAGGACTGGCGGAACCGGGAGAAGCGGCCGGTCTACGAGGCGGCCGTGGCGGAGATGCTGGACCGGACCGAGCACGCGGCCGCCCCGTGGGTGCTGGTCGAGGCCGAGGACAAGCGGTGGGCCAGGGTGAAGGTGGCCGAGTCGGTGGTGGCGGCCATCGAGGCGGGCATGGCCGACCGGAACATCCCGGTTCCGGCCGAACCCGAGGCGGCGAACCGGCAGCGGACAGCGTACGTAGAAGATGGTGAAAGGCGTCCCGAGTAAGGCCGGCATGGCGCGAGGCGAGGAGCTCAGTGTCCGCTTGGCAGATCCAGGAGCGAGCAAGGCCGGCCGAGGAGCGTTCCGCCCGGCGGCCGCGGCTGTGCCTGTCCTCGTTGGCCCTGGCCGGGCTGACGGCCCTGATCCTGTGGGCCGCGGCCAGCACGCTGCTCCGGCAGGGCCGGCTGGAGACCGTGCTGTCGGCGGGCCGGGGCGAGCTGGCTGCACCCCTGCTGGTAGGGCTGGTGGTCGCGACCGGGATCTGCGAGCGGTTCTGGCCGGCCGAGCGCCGTCCGGTCCTGGCCCGCGGCCATGTCCAGGACGCATGCTTCCTGGCCCTGCACGCCATCGTGGTGATCCCGCTGATGACGCTGCTCAGCGTCGGCGCGGCGGCGCTGATCGGTGATCATGCGGGCTGGATCGAGCTGCGGTCGACCCAAAGCTGGCCGGCCTGGCTGCTCGTCCCCCTCACGATCGTGGCCATGGACGGCGCCAACTGGCTGGCCCACTACGCCGATCACAAGCTCGAGCCCCTGTGGCGCTTTCACGCCCTGCATCACAGCCAGGAGGAGCTGAGCGTCCTGACCTCGTTCCGCGCGCATCCGCTCATGCACACGACAGGTTTCATCCTGGCCACCATCCCGGTCATGGTCCTGATGCCGAACCGGGCGATCGTCCCGGTGCTGATCACGACGTACGTCTGCATCGGCACCCTGCAGCACGCCAACCTGCGCTGGACGTTCGGCCCGCTCGGCTGGGTGATCGTGAGCCCGGCATACCACCGGCTGCATCACGCGACGGACAACCAGGCCGTCAACCTCGGTGTCGTGCTGACGATCTGGGACATCCTGACCGGCTACGCGAGGTTCCCCGCCCGGCGGGTGGCGGCCGGGCGAACCGGCCTGGACGGCCGCCCGGTCCCGGTGGAGCAGGACGACGCGGCCCGGCCGGTCCTGCTGCTGATGGCCGAGCAGCTCATCGAGCCGTTCCAGGCCCAGCGCTAATCCGCACCACCGTACCTGGCTGGCTTCGGCGCGAGCAGCCGGCCCCAGGCTGGACCCGGCCTCTACTCATGAGTAAAATATGAGCCCTCGCATGGCTGCCGCGGAGATGCTCGCGGCGGCCTGGATCCCTACGGTGCGGAGGCAGGCAACAGATGACGGAAACCGGGACTGAGGCGGCAGGCGGACTGGCCGGCAAGGTCGCCCTCGTGGTCGGCGGCGGCTGGAGCGGGCCGGACGATTACGCCATCGGCATCGGCGGCGCGATCTGCCAGCACTTCGCGCGTGAGGGCGTCCGCGTGGCCGTGCTCGACATCGAGGATGAGAACGCCGAGCGGACGCTGGCACCGATCAGGAAGCAGGGCGGCGACGCGATCAAGATCGTCGCCGACACCGCGCTTGACGCCGACTGCCGGCGAGCGGTCGAGGAGACCGTCGCCCGCTACGGCCAGCTTGACATCCTGGTCAACAACGTGGGAACGGGCCGGGCACCAGGCTGCGAGCCCGGGTCGGACGAGGAGTTCGACCGGCTCATGGCGGTCAACTTCCGGGGCGAGGTCCTGATGGCCTCCCGCGCCGTCCCGCACATGCCGCGCGGCGGCGCGATCGTCAACGTCGGATCGGTATTCGGCGCCATCGACCCGATCCCGGGCGGATACGCGGTCAGCAAGCGCGCCGTGTCCCTGGTCCTGACGCCGACCCTCGCGGCCCAGTACGCGCCGCAGGGGATCCGCGTGAACTGCGTCAGCGTCGGTTACGTGTGGAACGCCGTCACCCAGCTGGTACAGGACCGCCAGGCGCCGGGGTCGAGCATGGAGGATTACCGGAAAGGCCGTACGGCGGTGCTGACCGCGCTGGGCATCGAGGGCGACGGGTGGGACGTGGCCAACGCCGTCGCGTTCCTGGCCAGCGACAAGGCGCGCTGGATCACCGGACAGGACCTGATGGTCGACGGCGGCTACGGAGTGCTGAACGTCTTCGACTACTCGCCCTACGGAAGGAACCTCGCGACCAGCCGGTAGGCCGCTCTTGGATTTTTCGCACCTGTCAAATCTGCAGGACGATACTGACGATCTTGCCCGGGACGATGACCAGGCGGACCACGTCCTCGCGTGGGCAGCCGGGGTGCGCGGCCAGCAGGTCGGCGATCTCGGCCTGCCCGGCCGCGGCCGGGACGTCGATGGTGAACCGGACCTTGCCGTTGACCTGGACCGGCAGCGTCACGCTGACGTCGGCGGCCAGGGCGGGGTCGGCCTGCGGGAACGGCTCGAAGGCTAGCGACGAACAGTGGCCCAGCCGCTGCCACAGTTCCTCGGCCAGGTGCGGAGCCAGCGGCGCCACCATCAGGACGAGCGGCTCGGCCAGGGCCCGGGGCACGCGGTCCAGCCGGGCGGCGTGGCCGGTCAGCTCGATGATCCGGGCGATGGCCGTGTTGAACCTCAGCGCGGCGTAGTCCTCGCGCACGGTCACGATCGTGCGGTGCAGCAGGCGGGCGGTGTCCTCCTCCAGCGGCCCGGGCCGGGTCAGGGTCTGACCGGTCTGCTCGTCGACGATCAGCCGCCACAGGCGCTGCAGGAACCGGTGCATGCCCACGATGCCGTCGGTCTGCCAGGAACGGTCGCCGTCCAGCGGGCCCATCACCATCTCGTACAGCCGCAGCGTGTCGGCGCCGTAGGCGTCGTACACGTCATCCGGGCTGACGCCGTTCTTCAGGCTCTTGCCCATCTTCCCGGCCCGCCGGGTGACCGGCTGCCCGCGGTGGGCCCAGCCCTCCGGGCCGCGGGTCACCTCGGCCGCGGGCACGTACTGGCCGCGGGCGTCCATGAACGCGTCGGCCAGGATGTAGCCCTGGTTGAACAGCCGGCCGAAGGGCTCGGGGGTGCTGGTGACCCCGATGTCATACAGCACCTTGTGCCAGAACCTGGCGTACAGCAGGTGCAGCACGGCCTGCTCGACGCCGCCGACGTACAGGTCGACGCCGGCCGGGGACATCCAGTAGCGCTCGACGTCCCGGCCCACCGGCTCGGTGTCGTTGCCGGGGTCCAGGTAGCGCAGGTAATACCAGCAGGAACCCGCCCACTGCGGCATGACGTTCAGCTCGCGCCGGTAGCGCCGCGGGCCGTCGCCCAGGTCCAGCGTGACCTCGGCCCAGCGGCCGCCGGCGGCCCGGGCCAGGGACGGCACCGGGTCGCTGTCGTCGTCCTGCGGCGCCGGCCGGAAATCGGTCATCTCCGGCAGCGTGACGGGCAGCAGCTGCTCGGGCAGCGCGATCGGGCGCCGGGCCGGGTCGGCCTCGTCGTAGACGATCGGGAACGGCTCGCCCCAGTACCGCTGCCGCGAGAACAGCCAGTCCCGCAGGTGGTAGGGCCCGCCGGCCGGGCCGATCCAGTTCCGCTGCAGGCGCTTGACGTTCTCCGGCCAGTCCAGGCCGTCCAGGTCGGCCAGCAGCCGTTCGGCGTAGGCGGTGATGCGCAGCATCCACTGCCGCAGCGGCCTTCGGTAGACGGGATAGTTGCCCACCGCGCTGCGGCCCTCGTCGGTGACCTCCTCGTCGGCCAGCACGGTGCCCAGCCCGGGGCACCAGTTGACGACCTCCTCGGCCAGGTAGGCCAGCCGGTGACCGTCGATGACGTCCCGCTGCTCGGCTGCGGGCAGGCTGGCCCAGGGGCGCCCGTCCGGGACCGTCCGCCGCCCGGAGGCGAACTCGGCGATCAGCTCGCCCACCGGCCGGGCCCGGCCGCGGGCCTGGTCGTACCAGCTGTTGAAAATCTGCAGGAAAATCCACTGCGTCCAGCGGTAGTAGGACGGATCGCTGGTCAGGATCTCCCGCCCCCGGTCGTGGGCCAGCCCCAGGCGGCGCAGCTGCCTGCGCATCACGGCCGCGTTGTGCTGGACGGTGACGGCCGGATGCTGGCCGGTATCGATCGCGTACTGCTCGGCAGGCAGGCCGAAGGTGTCGAAGCCGAACGGGTGCAGCACGTGATGGCCCGTCATGCGCAGGTAGCGACCGAACACGTCGGTGCCGATGTAGCCCAGCGGATGGCCGACGTGCAGCCCGATGCCGCTGGGATAGGGGAAGTAGTCGAGCAGGTAGAACTTGGGCCGGCCGGAGCTGGCGGGCAGGCTGGGCGTGCGGAACGTCTCCTCGGAGTCCCAGCGGTCCTGCCAGCGCAGCTCGATCTCATTCGCCAGCCGTACGTCGTACCGGAACGGCGGTGTGTCCTGGTCCATCTGGCTCTCCTCGTGCGTGTCCGGCCGGGAAATGGAAAAGCCCCTCACGCGTGAGGGGCTGCCGCACTGACCGATCGCGTCAGTGCGGCGCCACGAGGAGCGGGCGGGCCAGCTGGGACATGGCGGGAGTGTAACCCGCTAGCTGAGTGGCACGCCAGTCAGTTCAGCGCCAGTCAGTTCAGAGGGCGGCGAGCAGTGCCCGGCTCCAGTCGCGATAGCCATCCTGGCTGGGGTGGAAGCAGTCGGAGGCGAACTTCCCGGTCCAGGGCGGCAGGAAGTGCGCCGATATCTCGGCTACGGGCAGGCCTCGGGCGGCGGCCACCTCGTGCAGGGTCCGGTTGATCCGGGTCACGTAGGGCCGACTGACCCGGCCGAGCCAGCCTCCGTAGCCGACCGGCACCGGCAGGTCGAGCATCACGGTCTGGTCCGGGACCCCGGCCAGCAGCATACGCAGATCGGCGAACAGCTTGCGGGGTCCGGAATACATGATGTCGTTGAAGCCGATCCCGCAGGTCACGAGGTCGGCCGACGCGGGCATCCGGCGCAGCTGGTGGCTCATCACGTCGCGGATGAGCGCACCAGAGACGGACAGGTTGAGCACATGCCAGGGCTGACCGGTACGCCCCCGCAGCTCGGCCAGGGTCTGGCCGACGTAGCCGCGATCCGGGCTGGGAGCGCCGAGTCCCTGCGCGGTCGAGTCGCCCAGGACCACCCACAGCGGCCCGGACCCGCGCGGCTGGCTGAGTACCCACTCGTTGTGCGCCTGCCAGTGGCCTGCGAAGGCCGCGCAGTCCGCGCGCATCGCGGTGACCCCGTCCGCCCAGCGGCCGAACGGCCCGGCCCGCAGCCCGGAGACCTCGGCGGCCTGGGTCTTGGTCATGAGGGTCCCCATCGTGGCGATGATCTCCACCGGGGAGCGCCGCTGGCCGCCACCTGCGCCGGACAGCGCCAGCATCCAGGCCGGCCGCGACACCACGGGCATCCGCTGCATGCTGGCCCCCATCGAGACGTTTGCCACGGGACGAACGACGCTAAACGAGGGTATTGACGGCTGTCAAACTCCAGGTGACATTTTGGTGCCAGGCTAGGGCAGGTCGACGGACCAGCCGTCGTGGGCCGCACTGCCCATCAGCTCCGCGGGCACCGGATCGGACGGCGGGACCGGCTCCTGGGTCCGCTCCCCGCCGGGCTCGGGCAGCTCACGGCGGGGCGGCGCCGCCGGGCCAGGCCGAGGCGGGTTGGCGGTCCAGCGCTCGGTGCACGCCTGAGCATCCTTGCAGTACCAGCGGACGTCCGCGCAAGCCTGGCCGCCGTCGGGCACCATAAGGCCGATCGGCAGCGCGATGCCGCACAAGGAGCACTGGGCGACCTGCAGCGGACGCGGGTGATCATCACGAGGCATGGACATCGGGACGTCGCCCCGCACGAAATGGCTGTTCATCAAGACACCGCTGGCATATCGGGCTCCCTAGCCAGGAGCATCGCCGTAGCTGAGGCAGATGCGGTCATAGTTCCTCCCCATCGGACACCGACCGTAACGCCCTCGTTCCTCTCCGTTGAAGCCGGGGCTTAACAGGGCGAAATAACCTGCAGGCTCGCTCATACAACGTAGCCACTCATGCCTGGGCGACTCAGGCAAAGACGTAAACTTCTTTCTTCCCGGTCAAAAACCACTCAAACGTACTCCCGGTGCCAGCGCGGTCCGGGGTCAAGCTGGCACTATCGGGAATCTTGTTTCGATTATGCTCATTATCGTTGACGTTGTCGATGTTTTTGTGCTGAATACTGGTGCCGGCCGGGGCGCTGCGGCGGCGCCGGGACGGTACGTGGCACCCGGCAACCGCGGCACCCGGTAAATTCTGCGCACCGGACCGGCGGGCCCGGCGACCGGCCCAGCGGCGGAGGAAAACGGCAGTGTCAGCCGACTACGAGAAGATCCGCGAGGAGAACGTCGCCCGCTACGGCTGGGATACGGCCGTGCTGGACCTGCTCGGCCAGCTCTACAGCGAGCGCACCCACTTCATCTTCGAGCTGATCCAGAACGCCGAGGACGCGGGGGCCACCGCGCTGGCCTTCGAACTGTTCTCCGACCGGCTGGAACTGCGGCACGACGGCCGGCCCTTCACCGAAGCCGACGTCCGCGGCGTCTGCGGCGTGGGCCAGAGCGGGAAGTCCGCCGACCTGACCAAGATCGGCCAGTTCGGCATCGGCTTCAAGTCGGTGTATGCCTACACCAGGACCCCGCACATCTACAGCGGGGGCGAGCACTTCCGGATCGAGAACTACGTCCGGCCTTACGCCACCGATCCGCTGCCCCGCCCGGCGGCCGGCACCGTGTTCGTCTTCCCCTTCGACCACGACGACGTGCCCGCGGCGGTGGCCGTCCGGGAGATATCGGCGGCGCTGGCCGCGATCGAGCCCGGCATCCTGCTGTTCCTGGCCAGCATCACGCGCCTGACCGTCGGCGGCACCGGGATAGCAGGGTCGGTCATCGAGCGCAGCGCCGAATCCCGCACACCCGCGAGCCGGCGGGTCAGGCTGGCCAAGGGCCGGGGCCGTGCAGAGGAGTGGCTGGCCTGGTACCGCCCGGTCGAGGGCCTGGCGGCCGGGACGCACCGGGTCGAGATCGCCTTCCGCGTCGAGGCGGGCCGGGTCGTGGCGCTGGACCGTTCCCCGCTGAGCGTGTTCTTCCCGACCGAGAAGGAGACCTTCCTCGGTTTCATCGCGCAGGGGCCGTACCGGACCACGCCGGCCCGGGACAACGTGCCCGCCCACGACCCGGCTAACCAGGTCCTGGTGCGGGAGACGGCCGCGCTGCTGGCCGGAGTGCTGCGCGAACTGCGTGACGACGGCCTGCTGACGGCGGCCGCGCTGGCCGCGCTGCCGTTGGATGCGACGCGGTTCGAGCCGGGTTCGATGTTCCGCCCGCTATTCGAGGCGGTGCGTGCGGCGCTGGCCGCCGAGGCGCTGATACCGGCGGAGATGGGCGGTTACCGCCCGGCCCGCCAGCTCAAGCTGGCCGGCAGCCGGGACGTACGTGAGCTGGCGGACGCCGGTCAGCTCGGCGCCCTGTACGCCGCGCCCGGCCCGGCCTGGTTCGCCGACGAGTCCATTACCGAGTCGGGCACGCCGGTCCTGTGGCGTTACCTGCGCGACGAGCTCGGCCTCGAGGAGGTCACCGTCGAGAGCCTGGTCACCCGGCTGACCGCCGGGTTTCTCCGGGACCAGCCGGATGAGTGGATCGCGCGGCTGTACGGGCTGCTGTTCGGCTATCCGCGGCTGTGGCGGGCCCCGGATGGGTCAGGGGGTCCAGGGGGTCTGGCCCGGACCAAGCCGGTCATCCGGCTGGAGGACGGGCGCCAGGTCGCGCCGTTCGGCACCGACGGGCGGCCGGCCGTGTACCTGCCCGGGCCCAGCCCGAGCAGCCTGCCCACGGTGCGGCGCGCAGTGGCCGGCTCCGCGGTGGCCGGGCCGTTCCTTGACGCGCTTGGCCTGACCGAGCCGGACGTGGTGGCCGAGGTGCTCGAGCTCATCCTGCCCCGGTACCACGGCCTGGACGTCGCCGCGCTTGATCCGGCCCAGCACGACGCCGACCTGGAGCGGGTGGTGCGCGCGCTGGACGAGGCCGGGCCAGCCCGGCACGGCGAGCTGCTGGGCCGGTTGCGGCAGACCGCCCTTCTTATCGGAGAGAACGCCGCCACCGGCGAGCAGCGCCTGCTGCCGCCGCCCGCGCTGTACCAGCGGGGCAAGGACCTGGAGGTCTACTTCGACGGGAATCCCGGCGTCTGGTTCGCCGCCGACGCCTACGGGCCGTGGCTGGTGCAGCTGCGCGGCATGGGGGTCCGGCAGGCCGTCGAGGTGCGAGCGCGGACTCCTGACCAGCTCGGCTCCGTGACGATCACGGTCGAGTTCGGCCGGAACGAGCGGGGGCTGGACGGCTTCGACCCGGACGCGGACATCGACGGCCTGGACTTCGCGCTGCGCCACCCCAGCCACGCCAGGTCCGAGTACGTATGGAACGTCCTGCTCGCGCCGAACCGGCGGCTGGTCAGCGGGGTCGTCGAACGGTCCGTGCTGCAGTCGTTCGGTGACTCGAGCCGGGAACCGGCCAGCTCGGCCATGGGCCTGGCCGCCGGGCGCGAAGCCTGGCTGCCCGGCCCGGACGGGACCTTCCACCGCCCGGCCGAGCTCTCGCTCGATGACCTGCCGCCTGCCTACACCAGGGACGAGGGGCTGGCGCACGCGCTCGGGATGATGCAGCCCGTGGTGGCGGAGGCCGCGCGCCAGCTGGGCGTCCCGGCCGAGATCCTGTGGGGGCTGAGCGCCCGCCCGGACCTGGTAGCGCTGGTCGAGCGCGAGTTGGGGACCGGGCCGGCGAGCTAGCGGACGATCTGGCGTGGCATTCGGTCCGCCGTAAGCCGACAATTGACGAGGGCCGGGACCCGGCCCTACCGTACCGCCCAGTACGATCCGGCAGGCACCGCCATCAGCGAGGATGACAGCAGATGATCCGCAGCACCATGCAGGACGGCCCGCTCACGATCGGCGCGATCATGCGGCACGGCGCCCGTGTGTACGGCCGCAGTGAGTGCGTGACCTGGACCGGAACGGGCACCCGCCGGGCCTCGTACGCGACCGTGGCGCAGAACGCGGGACGGCTGGCCGGGGCGCTGGCCCGGCTGGGGATCGGGCCGGGCGACCCGGTAGCCACGTTCTGCTGGAACAGCCAGGAGCACCTCGAGGCCTACTTCGGCGCCCCGGCGATGGGCGCGGTGCTGCACACGCTGAACATCCGGCTGCCCGGCGCCCAGGTGGCCCAGATCGTCAGGCACGCCGGGGACCGGATCATCATCGTCGACGACACCCTGGTCCCGCTGCTGGGCACGATCACGGACCAGATGCCCAGCGTCGAGGCGTTCGTCGTCAACGGGCCGGGCGACGCGTCAGCGCTCGGTGACCGGGTGCCGGTGCTGCGGTACGCGGATCTGCTGGCTGCCGAGGATCCCGGGTACGACTGGCCCGAGCTGGACGAGCGGGCCGCGGCGCTGATGTGCTACACGAGCGGCACCACCGGGGACCCGAAGGGCGTCGTGTACTCGCACCGGTCCACCTACCTGCACGCGATGGCGGTCATGGCCGCGCCGCTGGGCATCAGTGAGGCGGACCGGGCGCTGGCCATCGTGCCGATGTTCCACGCGAACGCCTGGGGCATGCCGTACTCGGCGTTCCTGTCCGGCGCGACCCTGCACATGCCCGGGCCGTTCCTGCAGCCTCAGCACCTGACCGCCTTCATCGCCGCCGAGCGGTCCACGGTCACCTCCGGGGTGCCGACCATCTGGAACGCGATCCTGGACTACGGCCAGGACCACGAGATCGACCTGTCCTCGCTGCGGCTGGGCAACTCGGGCGGCTCGGCCGCGCCCCGCGTCATGCTGGAGCGGTTCGGTGACCGGTACGGGTTGCGGATCATCCAGGGCTGGGGCATGACCGAGATGAGCCCGGTGGGCGGCCTGGCGATCCCGCCCGCCGAGGTGCCGGAGGGGACGACCGAGGACCTGGACTGGCGGATGCGCGCGGGCCGGATCATCCACGGGGTCGAGATGCGGTTGATCGGCAAGAACGACGAAGAGCTGCCGTGGGACGGGATGAGCGAGGGCGAGATCGAGGTCCGCGGCCCGTGGGTCACCGGGTCCTACCACAACGATCCGGCGCCCGAGAAGTTCCACGACGGCTGGCTGCGCACCGGCGACGTCGGCACCATCGATGACCGCGGCTTCTTCACCATTACCGACCGGATCAAGGACGTGATCAAGTCGGGCGGCGAGTGGATCTCCTCGGTCGACCTGGAGAACCAGCTGATGGCCCACCCGGCCGTGCAGGAGGCCGCGGTGATCGGGATGCCCGATACCCGGTGGGGCGAGCGGCCGCTGGCCACCGTGGTGCTGCGGCCCGGGATGACGGCCAAGCCGGCCGAGCTGGCCGACTTCCTGGCGGGCCAGGTGGCGCGCTGGCAGGTGCCGGAGAACTGGACGTTCGTGGCCGAGATCCCCAAGACCGCGGTGGGCAAGTTCGACAAGAAGGTGCTGCGGGCCCGGCTGGCCGACGGCGAGCTTGAGGTCGAGCGAGCCAGCGGTGAGCGCATTTGACTCCGCTCGGGCGGGTTGACGGGAGTAACCTGGGCTGGGGGTGTAGGCGCGTGGCTGGGTCGGTGGTGTTTGTCGGCCGGGAGCGGGAATTGTCGCGCCTGCAAGCGGCGCTGGGCGGTGACGCGCGACTGCTGCTGGTGATGGGGGACGCCGGGGTCGGCAAGACGCGGTTGGTGGCGGAGGGGCTGCGGCGCGCAGCGGTCGCCGGGCTGATCATGGCGGCGGGAGGTTGCCTGCCCTGGCGGAGAAGCTGCCGCTGCTGCCGGTCGCTGACGCGCTAACCGAGCTGAGCCGGCTGGAACAAGGTCGGATTCTGGAAGCGGCGCTGGGCATGACACCGCCTACGTACGGGTCGAGGTAGCGCGGCTGCTGCCACAGCTGGGATCCGCCGGGCAGGAGCCCGGGGAGCGGGCCGAGGAGTGGCGCCAGGAGCGGTTGTTCACCGCGATCGCCGAGCTGCTGCAGGCGGCCGCCACCGGGACCGGGCTCTGCCTGGTGGTCGAGGATGTGCACTGGGCCGACACCGCGACGCTGGACTTCCTGACCTTCCTGGTGCGGGCCGGGCACGGGAGCGCCGTGACGGTGGTGGTCACCTGCCGCAGCGACGAGGCACCGCTCGAGCCGCGGGTGAGCGGCTGGCTGGGGTACGCGCGGGCCAACGCGGCCGTGGAGGAGATCAGGCTGGGCCCGCTATCCGCGCAGGAGACGGCCGAACAGGTCGCCGGCCTGGTGGGCGGCCTGCCGCCCACGCATCTGGCTAGCGACGTGTTCGCCGCGGGGAGGGCAACCCGTTCTTTACCGAGCAGCTGGTCGCGGCCACGCTGGCCGATAACCCAGCGGGCGTCGCGGACCGGTCACCCGGATTGCCAGGCCCGGCTGGGCGAGCTGCTGGAGGCACGAGCCGCAGGCTGCACCGGGGAGGCGCAAGCGGTGCTGGCAGCGTTGGCGGTGGCGGGCCGTCCGCTCACCGAGGATGTTCTGGTCATGATGACCGGGTACGCTCCGGAAGCTACCCGGCAGGGGCTGCGTGAGCTGGCCGCGGCCCGGCTCCTCGGGGAGGGCAGGGCAGGCGGGACCTACCGTGCCCGGCACGCCCTGCTGGCCGAGGCGGTCGCGGACGGCCTGCTTCCCGGCGAGCTCAAGGTCCTGCACGAGCGTTGCGCGGAGGCGTTGCAAGCCGCGGGGGACGAGACGCTGGCCGCGAGATGGCCGGGCACTGGGCCGCCGCCGGCCATCCTGAACGGGAGCTGCAGGCAGGATCGCCGCGGCCAGCACGGCCGAGCGAGTCTTCGGCTACGCCGAGGCCGCGGCGCACTGGCAGCGGGCGATCGGATTGTGCGAGCGCATGCCCCGCGGCGCCGAGACGGCGGGGTTGAGCCTGCCTCGGCTCTACGTGCGGACCATCGACGCGCTGGAGCTGTCGGGTGAGGTTCAGCAGGCGCGCGCGTTCGCCGAGGACGCCTACCGGCGCTTCGCCGACGACCCCGACCGTGCCACCGCGGCCGTCATTCTCCTGCGCGCGGGCCATTTCCGAGGGCTTCAGACACGATTCTTCGGGGACCGCGATGTGGCCAATACCGGTCTCCCTCTGATCGAGGAGGCCCTGCGGCTGTTCGAGACCGGGCCGCCCTGTGCCGAACAAGCGCAGGCGTGGCTGGATCACGGCCGGTTCAGCCGACCACTCAGGAGGGCGGGAAGGCCCGCGACCGCGCCATGGCCAAGGCTCTGGAGGTCGCTGAGGCGGTCGGCGCCACCGCCCTGGTCGCCCAGCTTCTCTCGTTCCGGGCCTACCAAGCGTTCACGGACGGGAAGATCGCCGACGGGTTCGCGCTCGTCGACCGCGGACTCGACCTGGCCGAAGCGGCGGGGAACGCCGAGGCCAGCCTGTGGGTGGCGGTGGAGAAGGCCTACGCACTCGCGTCGACCGGCCAGAACGCCTCCGCCGTGGAGGTGTGTCTGAGCGCACTCGCGACGGCCCGCGACACCGGCCAGCAATCCGGCCTGCACGCCGCGATGCTGGTGGCCAACGCGGCCAGCGCCTGCTCGCCACCGGGCGCACCGCTGATGCGGGCGCCCTGGTGGACCAGGTAACGGGGGGTGTCCCCGACCGCGATCACTGGATCATGCATTTGAGCCGCGGCGAGATCGACATGGTGCGGGGCGACATCACGGCGGCGACCGACCGGCGTAGGCGGCTCAGCGAGGTGACCGGCGAGCTGGGCAGCGGCGACTGGGGGCGCTCGGCCGCGTTGTGGGCGACGGAACTGGCGCTGTGGGACGGGCGTACGGCTGACGCGCTGGAAGAGGTCCGCCATGTCCTGCTGCCCATCGACACTTACGAACGGGCGATCGTGTGCTCGCCGCTGCTGACGGCGGCATGCGCGCCTGCGCCGACCTCGCCGAACGGGCTCGCGCCAGGCGCGACGACGACGCAGCGGCCCGGGCCAGCGCGGCGGAGCTGGCCTCGTGGGCGGATCGGATGGACGGCGCTCCCTTCCGCGACCACGCCTTTGTGGCGGACATTCCCGCCGAGCGTGCGACATGGCGCGCCGAGCGCACCCGGCTGGACGGAGGCGGCGATCCAGCCGCCTGGGAAGCGGCGGCTAGAGCCTGGGAGGAGCTGGGCAACCCGCACCGCGCTGGATACGCCTGGTGGCGCCGAGCCGAGGTGTTGCTGGCGGCGGGGCGTTCGGCGGCTGCGGCCGCCGCGCTGCAAGCCGCCGCTGCCGCGGCGCAGACGCACGCGCCCCTGCTCGCGCAGGTCCGCAAGCTCGCCGGCCGGGCGCACATGCCGATACAGGCGCCAGCGGCACCGGGTAACGCCGCCGAGTCACCCGCCGCGGCCCGCGTTACGAGCTGACGGGCCGGGAGGCGGCGGTGCTGCGGCTGCTCGCGGCAGGCCGCACCAACGCCCAGATCGGCGCCGAGCTTTACATGAGCCCGAAGACCGCCAGCGTGCACGTGACCAGTATCTTGCGCAAGCTCGGCGTCACCAGCCGGGTACAGGCTGCCGCGTGGCTGAACGGGCTGGGCTGCTGCACGAAGAGCTCACCTAAGGCCTGGCTCGCCGGAATCTAAGGACCTATCCGCCTGGATGCGGCGCGGTCGCTCGATCCGCCGGTCCCTGCCTTAGCGACATGCTCGTGACTAAGCCACTCCGGTCGACGTCCGAGAAAGGACAGCGCCATGTCCCAGCCCATCCGCACCCTCGGCGCTCTGCTCGTCCCCGCTGCGCTCACCGCCATGATCTTCGCCGGTCAGTCGGCCGCATCCGCGAGCACTCTCGTCCATTACCGGGCGCTGGTCGGCTCCGCTGTCGCGGCCAGCACCCCACCACCTCCGAGGTGCACTTCCTGGCGCACTTCGCGTCGCATCGCCAGCGGCACGTCTTCCCGCTGGGCGTAGCAGGAGACAGCTCCGGGGGCCGTGCCGGGGCTCGGGCGGAGGCGGCGTAACTGGGTAAAGCCGTGGCGCCGATCTTGATCTCGGCGGGCTGCTGTTCGGGAATCAGCGGGCGCGGGCGGCGTCAGGTCGAGGACGGCGCTGGCCTCGGTGTACCAGGACGGGTCACGGCGTGGCTCCAGAAGCCGGCGCCGCGGGTCCCGCACCGACCAGCGCAGCACGGGATGGTCCGGGTCGCCGGTGAAGTAATCGCTGGTGTAGAGCTCGACCCGGTGGCCGTCGGGGTCGCGCAGGTAGACGTAGAACGCGTTGGACACGCTGTGCTGGCCGGGGCTGCGCTCGATGCGTGACTCCTCCCCAGCGAGCCGAGTATGTCGCAGAGCGCAGCACCTGGTGCGATCGTGGGCGAAGAACTCCAGGTGGTGCAGGCGCGGCTCGTCGCCGCCGGTGAGGCTACGTCGTGCACGTCTGCTTGCGGAACATCCAGGCCGCGTACAGGGTGTCCCCGTCCTCGATGGTCTCGGCCAGGCCGAAGCCAGCGAACGGTAGTAGCCGTAGGCGGCCTGGACGTCGGTACGACGATGTTGAAGTGGTCAAGCTGGGCGGGTTCGGCGCCGCGCCGCAGGTCGTAGCGCTGCTGCAGGCGCGGCGGGTGGTCGGCGGCGAAGAAGAACTCGACGGTGAAGCTCAGCGGGTCCTCGGCCCGGAGCCTCTCCCACGCCGGGCGTGCCGCTCGCGGGCAGCCGGGCGGACGCGCGCCGAGCGCCGCGTAGATCGACTCAGCCAGGTCCAGGTCGGCGGCGGCTCGCACCCGGAACGCGAAGGTTTGCGGCGGGTTCTAGGCTCTGGCGCAGGATCAGGTTGTGGTGAGTGAGCTCGTCGTAGCTGCGCAGGTAGAGCGCATCCGCCTCGGCCCGGGTGACCGCGAAGCCGAGCAGGTCGACAGAACCAGCGGGGGTCCAGGTCGGTGACTACCAGCTCGGCGTAGGCGGCGGACGATATCGGGCGGCGCCCGGGAACGGGCCGGGCCGCGCTCATGTGCCGAACCGGAGCCGCGGGTGTCGCCCAGCGGGACGTGGACGATCCGCGACTGCGTGAGAAGCTAGGCTGTAGAGCCCGCCCTCACGCCCGAGGCCGCTGGCCTTGACGCCGCCGAACGGGGTGCGCAGATCCCGCACGTTGTGCGAGTTGATCAGGTCATGCCGGTGTCGACCGCGTCCGCTACCCGGGTGCGCGGGCCAGGTCGCTGGTCCACAGGTAGGCGGCCAGCCCGTAGGGGGTGGCGTTGGCCAGGGCGACGCCTCGATCTCGTCCTCGAACGGGGTGACGCACACCACCGGCCTGAATATCTCCTCGCGGAAGATCCGCATCGACGGGCTGACGTCGGCGAACACCGTGGCGGCGAGGTAATTGCCGACGGCAGCGCAGCGGGCCTGGCGCTGCTGGCTACCAGCCGGGCGCCCTCGTCCAGCCCGGCTCGCACGAAGGACAGGACCCGCGCGTAGTGCTCGGGATGGACAGCGTGCTGATCTCGGTGGCTTCTCGGACGGGTCGCCACCCGGATGCGCTCGGCTCGGGCGGCGAGCCTGGCGACGAGGGCATCGTAAACGGACCGTCCGCCGAAACTCTCGAACCCGCCGTGCACCGCTCGCCGTTCAGGGAAAACACGCCGACAGGGCGCGTCGGTTGCGGCGTCGAGGTCGGCGTCGGCGAAGATGACGCACGGCGACTTGCCGCCCAGTTCCATGGACAGGCCCTTGAGGTGCGGCGCGGCGGCGGCCATGATCGTGCGGCCGGTGCTGGTCTAGCCCGTGAACGAGAGGCGGGGCACGTCCGGGTGCGCGACAGCGCCGCGCCCGCCACCTCGCCGATGCCGTGGACCGGTTGACACGCCGTCGGGCAGGCCGGCCGGTCAGAACGGTAGAGGTAGCCGACAGCGGCGTCCACTCGGCCGTGAGACGACGGCGCAGCCAGCGGCCAGCGCGGGCGCGAGCTTCCAGCTCTCCAGCATGAACGGGGTGTTCCACGGGGTGATCAGCCCGGCGACCCTGGCCGGCTGGCGGATCACGTAGCCGAACTGGCGGCCCGGGGTGGTGAACGCGTCCTCGTGCAGGGTGACGGGCAGGTCGGCGAAGAACCGGAAGTTCTCCGCGGCCCGCGCCGCCTGGCCGCGTGCCTGGGCGACGGGCAGGCCGGTGTCGAACGTCTCGAGCTCGGCGATCCGCTGGGCGCGAGCCTCGATGCCGTCGGCGATCCTGGTCAGGATGCGGGCCCGTTCCGGGCGGGTAGGTGCGGCCAGGGACCTCGGTGAACGTGTGGCGGGCCGCGTTGACCGCGCGGTCGTGTGGTGTACGATGGCATGATCGCGGCGTAGGGCTGGTGTGATGGTTACGCGATTCGAATGTGGTGCTGTAGGTGTGGGTGGGGTATGAGAAGTGTGAGTTGGCGGGCAGGCCGGCCGGGACGGTCACGTCGGGTCGCCCGCCCCTTCGGGGGACAGCTGCTGGGCGAGCCAGGCTTCGTAGTCGGGGCGGCGCGCCTCGGTGAGCGGGAACAGGCCGTCGATGCTCTCCCCGGCGGCGACCCGGGTGGCGATGAACTCCTCCTGGCGCTCCTGCTCGCGGGCCTCGGCCAGGATCTCGGCGGCCAGGGCAGGGGGCAGGACCAGCACGCCGTCGGCGTCGCCGACGACGATGTCGCCGGGCTGGATCGTCACCCCGGCGCAGGCCACGGTCACGTCGGTCTCCCAGGGAACGTGCCGCCGGCCAAGCACGGCCGGGTGGACGGCGGCGTGGTAGACGGGAATCTCCAGCCCGGCCAGCACCGCGCTGTCGCGGATCGCGCCGTCGGTGACGACGCCGGCCGCGCCGCGGACCTGGGCGCGCAGGGCCAGGATGTCGCCGATCGTGCCGGCGTTCGGCTCGCCGCGGGCCTCGATGATCAGCACCTCGCCCGGGCGGATGGCCTCGATGGCGCGCTTCTGGGCGTTCATTCCCTGGCCGGCCGTGGCGGACAGGTCCTCGCGCAGCGGCAGGTAGCGCACGGTCCGCGCGTAGCCGGCCATCTTCTGCTGCGGGTGGGTGGAACGCAGCCCGTCCAGGGCCAGGCCGTTCAGGCCCCGCTTGCGGGCCACCGCGGCCAGCGTGGCGGTGGACACCGTGCGCAGCCCGGGGAGGAGTCCGGCCGCCTGGTCGCGGGGCGGGGCCCCGCGCGCAGCGCCGCCGGCAGCGCTCCGCGCGGCGCCGTAGGCGGCGGCACGCTCGGCGTCGTCGGCGCGGGGCATGGCGCCGGGCGGATCCAGCCGGTAGTCCGCCTCGACGATGGGGCTACGCAGCCGGCCGGACGACCGGTCGCCGGCGCTGACCTCGACCTCCACCACATCGCCCGGCTGCACCACGGTCGAGCCGGTGGGGGTGCCGGTGAGGATCACGTCGCCTGGTTCCAGGGTGAGCAGCCGGGACAGGTCGGCGACGATGTCGCCGAAGCCGAACAGCATGTCCGTGGCCGGCCAGGAATCCTGGGCCAGTTCCCCGTTGACCCAGGTGCGCAGGCG
Source organism: uncultured Actinomycetes bacterium (assembly GCA_963767565.1). Lineage (GTDB taxonomy): Bacteria > Actinomycetota > Actinomycetes > Streptosporangiales > Streptosporangiaceae > Palsa-504. The sequence continues at coordinate 1,955,939 of CAVYEG010000006.1, forward strand.
CAGCTTGCTGACCTCGACGGCGCGGGCGTCGATCAGATGGGGACCAACCGGAGTGAAGCCGTCGATCCCTTTGGACCGCACGTTGGAGCCGCGGTCCGCGTAGCGCAGGTCGTAGACGCCGAAGTCGTTGGCGGCCGTGATCTTGTCTACGTGATCCCACCCGTCGGCCGGGCGGACGTGGCGGGCGCGGCGGCCGATGACCAGGGCCACCTCGCCCTCGAAGGCCAGCAGTTCGCAGCCGGGCGGGCGGCCCACCGGATCGCCGCTCTCGGCGAGCGAGGAGGACGGCTTGAAGAAGTACGAGGGCCAGGCCGGCATCGTGCCGCGCTCGGCCGCGCGGCTGCGGTAGCTGACGTGCACCGCGACGACCTTGCCGGGGACCCGTTCCAGGGCTGCCATGGTGCGCAGAATCCTATCTGACCGGGGTCGGCCGGCCGGGCTGCCGTCGGCCTCCAAAAGAGATAGATAGAGAGAGGGAGAGAGGTATTAAAGGATATGTGGAAAATGTAAGAGGTGTGTGAATAAATAGGTATGTATATGTGTATTGATAGGTTATGGAAGGGTATTTTAATGAAAAAAGTAGTGGTTATGTTATTAAGGATTTGTGTTGTATGTATGAGATGAGTAGGAGGGATGTGAGAGAGGTGGGGTTGAGTGTTTAAAAAAGGGGAGGGGTGAGGGTGTGAGTGAATGGGAGTAAGTAGAATTGAAAAAGTAAGAGAGAAAGGAGAGGAAAAAAGAAAGGAGAAAGAGAAGAAAGAAAAAGAAGAGGAAATAAAAAAAAAAAAAAAAAAAAAAAAAAAAAAAAAAAAAAAAAAAAAAAAAAAAAAAAAAAAAAAAAAAAAGAAAAAAAAAAGAAAAAAAAAAAAAAAAAAAAAAAAAAAAAAAAAAAAAAAAAAAAAAAAAAAAAAAAAAAAAAAAAAAAAGAAAAAAAAAAAAAAAAAAAAAAAAAAAAAAAAAAAAAAAAAAAAAAAAAAAAAAAAAAAAAAAAAAAAAAAAAAAAAAAAAAAAAAAAAAAAAAAAAAAAAAAAAAAAAAAAAAAAAAAAAAAAAAAAAAAAAAAAAAAAAAAAAAAAAAAAAAAAGAAAAAGGCGCTAGAGTCGCGCTATGCGACTGGCGACGATCCGGACTGACTACGGGACGACCGCGGCGCGGCTGGACGGGGACGTTCTGGTCCCGCTGGACGCCGCCGACGTGGGCGAGATGCTCGCCGGCGGCGGCGAGGGCCCCGGCCGGCAGCGGGAGGGCGCGGCGCTCGTGCCGGTGGCCGAGGCTGACTTCGCGCCGGTGGTGCCGCGGCCGGGCAAGGTGATCTGCGTGGGGCTGAACTACCGGGAGCACATCCTGGAGACCGGGCGGGAGCTGCCCGCGTACCCGACGTTGTTCGCCAAGTTCGCCGACACGCTGACCGGCGCGCGGGATGACCTGGTGCTGCCGTCCGTAAGCGAGAAGATCGACTGGGAGGTCGAGCTCGGCGTGATCATCGGCCGGCCGGTCTACCGGGCTACCGCGGCCGAGGCGGCGGCGGCCATCGCGGGTTACACCGTCGTCAACGACGTGTCGATGCGGGACTGGCAGAGCCGCACCCTGCAGTGGCTGCAGGGCAAGATGTTCGAGCGCTCGACGCCGGTGGGCCCGTACCTGGTCACCGCGGGCGAAGCCGGGGACGGGGCCGATCTCGAGGTGCGCTGTGAGGTGGACGGGGTGGTGATGCAGCAGTCGCGGACCTCCGACCTGCTGTTCGGCCCGGCCGACATCGTGGCCTACGCGAGCCAGGCCATCACCTTGAAGCCAGGCGACCTCATCGCCACCGGCACGCCCGGCGGGGTCGGCAACGCCCGCAAGCCGCCGGTCTACCTGCAGCCGGGTAACGTGCTGCGCACCTTCATCGAGGGCCTGGGCGAGTGCGTGAACCACTGCGTGGCCGAGAAGGCCAGCTAGCCGGGGTGGGTTACTCCTCGGCGGTGCCGACGGCGCGTTCGGCCACGATGTCCAGGTGACCCAGGTGCCTGGCGTACTCCTGGAGCAGGTGGAACAGGACCCGTTCCAGGGTGGCCGGGTCGGCGCCGTCCCAGCGGTCGCTGGGTTTCCCCACCTCGTCCAGGTCGTGGGACTCGACGATGGCCCGGGTCCGCCCGGCCTGATCCAGCAGGTCACCCAGCAGGCTGGGCAGGGTATCCTCGGGGCCGACGTGCCACCGGCCGCCCTCGCTGTCGGCCCACGGATCGCCGATGTCGCGGCCCTCGAAGCCCCACTCGAGCCAGCGCAGCTCGACGTAGCGCAGGTGCTTGGCCAGCTCGAGCGGCGTCCAGCCGGACGGCAGCCTGCTGCGGCGCAGTTCGGCCGCGGGCAGTGACTCGAGCTTGTCGGCCAGCCGGGACCTGAAGTAGTCCAGGTAGCGGAGGAAGACCTCGGTGCGCGAACCCGCCGGCGTGGTGGGCTCGGGAAACGGCTCGGGAATGCTGACCCCTCCTTGGACGGCCCCTGCTTGGTCGGCAGGGCGTCAGGCCATTATCCCGAGATGGGCACTACATGCCACAGGCCGCCGTTCAGGTTGACGTTGTTGCCGCTGTCCTGGCCGGGAGCGCGGTCGCCGATGTAGGTGTACAGCGGGTGCCCGTCGTAGGTGGCCTGGGTCGAGCCGTCGGTCCGGCTGATGGTGCCGAGTTTCCCGGAGACGCCGGGGCCGGCCTGCGGGTGCCCGGCGACCGGCGGCCAGTAGGAGGCGCAGCTGCCGTAGCAGACGGACTTGTCGGTGCTGTCCGGGGCGAACCAGTACAGCGTCAGCCCGCTCGCGTTGGTGAGCAGGTCCTGGCCGCCGATGTCGCGGGCCTTCAGGACGTTCGGGCCGGAGGCGACAGGCTGCGCCTTCGGGCTGGCCACGTCGGCCGCGAGCAGGGCGAGTGCCACGACCGAGGCGGCGGCGACCGCGGGCAGGACCCGGCGCCCGGCCTTCAGCGCGGCGGGCAGGGCCGGGGCCGCGGCGATGACCAGCGCCGCGAAGGCGGCGACATCGATCAGGCCGGCCACGATGCCGGCCGTGGTGCGTACCTCGACGAAGCCGAACAGGCCGAACCGCAGCGACAGCAGGTAGCCGCCCAGCGTGGCCACCGCGAACCCGGCCCCGGCCAGCTCGGCCAGCCAGCTGCCGGTGGCCAGGACGGCCAGGGCCAGGACGAACGCCGCGATCACCTGCAGCAGGAACATCCAGCCGATCGTCGGTATGGTCCGGTAACCCGTCAGGTACAGGTCGAGGTGAATGGCTCCCGAGGCGATCAGCAGTGCTGCCCCGGCGATCCCGGACACCGATCGCCGGGGCAGTGACGCCCCCTTTGTGCTCCCCATACCTCTGTCCACGTGCTTTGCCGAGCAGAGGTTCAACCGTTCTATAACGGAACGGCGTCAGCGTTATGGCATCAGGCACCGGCGTAGGCCTGCTCCAGGGCGGTGATGTCGAGCTTGGTCATGGTGAGCATGGCCTGCGTGACGCGCGTCACCTTGGCCTGGTCCCGATCGCGGATCATGTCGAAGAACACGGTGGGGACGATCTGCCAGCACAGCCCGTACTTGTCCTTCAGCCAGCCGCAGGCGATCTCCTGGCCGCCGCCGGCCAGCAGCTGGCTCCAGTAGTCGTCGACCTCGGCCTGGTCCGCGCACGGCACCACGATCGAGATGGCCTCGTTGAAGGCGTGCTGCGGGCCGCCGTTCAGGGCCGAGAACTTCTGCCCGTTCAGCTCGAACTCGACCAGCAGCACCGAGCCGGCTGGCCCGGGTCCCGCCTCGGTGTGACGGTGGATGTCGCCCAGCTTGGAGCCGGGGAAGATGCCGGTGTAGAAGTTCGCGGCCTCTTCGGCCTGGGTGTCGAACCACAGGCAAGTGGTGAATGCGCGGTCAGTCATCGCTCCTCCAGGTTGGTCTGGTGTCTGTTGTCCTGGCTGTCTAACGAGACGGGCCGGGGAAACTCATCGGCGGAGTCAGTAGCCGAGGCCGGGGTCGAGCAGGCCGACCAGTTCCTGTCCCGCGGTCAGGCGCCGGACGTTCTCCGTGATCCGGTTGGCCAGCAGGGGCCGGGTCATCTCCTCGGTGTCCGCGGTATGCGGGGTGATCAGGCAGTTGGCCAGGTCCCACAGCGGGTGCCCGTCGGGCAGCGGTTCGGGATCGGTCACGTCCAGGGCCGCGCCGCCGATCTGGCCGGCGCGCAGCGCCTCGACCAGGGCACCGGTGTCGACCAGTCCGCCCCGGGCCACGTTGACCAGCCAAGCGTCCGGCGCCATGGCGGCCAGTTCGGCCCGGCCGATCATGCCGCGGGTCTGCTGGGTGAGGGCGGGCGTCAGCACCACCGCCCGGGCCCCGGCCAGGGCTTCGGGCAGCCGGTCCGGGCCGACGGTCCGGGCCGCGCCCGCCAGGGGCTGGGCGCCGGCGTGCCGCCGGACCACGGTGACCTGGGCGCGGAACGGCTCCAGCAGGCGCAGAAGCACGGTAGCGATGCCGCCGCCGCCCACTACGGTGACCGGCTGGCCGAACAGGCTCTGCCCCGCGGGCTTGCCCCAGGTCCTGGCCCGGACCCGGGTAGGCAGCAGGCGCAGCCCGGCCAGCACCAGGGCGAGGGCATGCTCGGCCACCGGCTCGGCGAACGCGCCCTTGGCCGAGGTCCAGCGGCGCTGCCGGTCGATGACGCCCGCCTGGAACGCCCGCTCGGTCCCGGCCTGCGGTAGCTGCACCCAGGAGACCTGCGGCTGGGCCTGCAGCACGCGACCCAGCTCCGCCATGGCTCCGCCGTCGGTCCAGACCAGGCCGGCCGGCTCGGCGTCCAGGGAGACGACCTGGCCGCCGCCGCGGCCGATCGCCTCGGCCGCCCAGTCAGCCGGCCCGGGCCCCACGGCGATGCGGGGCGAGGTCTCGTCCGTTAGCTGCGCCATGTGGTCACTATCCCTTCCAGTGGCGGCGTCAGCGAGCTGACCATTCGGGGAACAGCAGGCTGAGGGTCACGCCGTCGGCGAAGGCGCCGTTGATCCAGGCCGTGTCGCGGGCGGTGCCCTCAAGGGCGAAGCCGGCCTTGAGGCCTGCACTGATCATGGCGTGGTTATCGGCCAGCATGGTCATCTGCAGCCGGTGCAGCCCGCGGATGGCGAAGCCGTAGTGGCACAGCACCCGCACGACGTCGGTGCCCAGGTGCCGCCCGCGGCAGGAGGGGCGCAGCACGATGCCGATCTCGGCCTGGCGGTTGTGCAGGTCGATGCCGAACATCACTGCCTCCCCGGCCAGGTCCGCGGTGGCCAGTTCGACCACGGAAAACCGGATCACGTCGGCCCGGTCCTCAGCCTGCCGGTACGGCGAGTCGGCAGCGCCGGGAGCCACCGGCAGCCAGGGGCGGCCGGTGGCTCGTATCCGGGTCTCGATGTCGGCAAGGAGTTCGGTCTCGAAGATCTCGATGTCAGCGTCGGTGTGGGCCCGCAGCCCGGTCAGCTCTCCGCGTAGCACCTGCCCGTTCATACCCCGCGGCCGGGCCTGCGGTCAACCGGATCAGACGGTGAGACGGCGTACGGTGGCGTACCCGCCGGCCAGCAGCACCACGGTCAGGGCGGCGAGCAGGCCGGTCAGTCCTTCGATGGTCAGCGTGGTGAAGAAGTGGCCGACGCTGTGCCAGTCGTGCGCTCCGCCGATGATCAGCAGCACGGCGGTCACGGCCAGCGCCTGAACGGCGATGAAGCTGAGCAGGCCGGCCAGGCTCCAGCGCCGGTAGACGATGCCGGGCCACATGCCCCAGGCGAGCATCAGGGCCAGGCCCACGAACGAGGTGAGCCAGCTCGGGTACCACGGCCCGGCCAGGATGTACTGCACCCGGAAGACGTGCATTTTCAGGCCCCAGCCGCTGGTGCCCCGCTCGATGAGCTGCAGCACGGTCAGGGCCAGCCCGTAGACGGCGGCGATGGCGAGGGCGAGCAGCGCGGTGCCGGCGTAGAAGGAGCGCCGGCTCACGCCGAGGGCGAGCGCGAACGGCAGCTGCCGGGCCACGGCCAGCGCTCCGCTGGTGAGGAGGACGACGTAGATGGCGGACAGCGCGCCCACGTAGACCTGGCCCTGGCGCCCCGGGTAGCTGGCGACGATGACCACGTTGACCAGGAAGGCGATGCTCAGGACGAGCCAGGGTGAGATCAGGAGGACGTACCGGTCGGTCAGCTGGTAGCGGGCGACCTTGATCCAGGTGCTCATGCGCTTGTCCTTTCTGCTCTCGCTCGGGTTCTTCTGTCCTGGCTGGCCGCGTGCGGCCCGCTGCGCGGACCACCACCTGCTGCAGGGTCAGCGGTTCCAGGTGCAGGTGCAGGGCGGCGGCCCGGGCGCGGTCGGTCTCGTCCAGCGACCCGGCCACGACCGCCGACTCCTGGGAGGCCATCCGCCTGCGGTCCCAGACCGAGCGCCCGGCGGGAACTCGCGACCGCGATAGCCGGGCCGCTGACACTGGTCGCGGCGCCGCGCAGGTCATCGGCGGCCATATTGAGCACGATGCGGCCTCGGTCGATGACCACTACCCGCTCGAGCAGGCCGACACCTCGTCGATCAGGTGGGTGGACAGCAGCACGGTCCGGGGATGCTCGGCGTAGTCGGCGAGCAGCCGGTCGTAGAACAGCTCGCGGGCCACCGGGTCCAGGCCCGCGTAGGGCTCGTCGAACAGCGTGACCTCGGCCCGGGCGGCCATGCCGATCACGATGCCCAGCGCCGAGCGCATCCCGCGGGAGAGCTTCTTGATCTTCCGGTTCAACGGCAGGTTGAAATCCTCGATCAGCTCGCCGGCCAGCTCGCGGCTCCAGTTCGGGTAGAACAGGGAGGCGGCCTGCACCGCGTGCCGGACCTTGAAGTCCGGGTAGGCCTGGTCCTCGCGGACGAAGATCATCTGGCGCAGCACGGTCTCGTTCTCCAGCGGGCAGGCGCCGAGCACGGTCAGGGTGCCGGCCGAGGCGAACTCGTGGCCGGCGAGGATGCGCATGAGCGTGGTCTTGCCGGCGCCGTTGCGGCCGAGCAGCCCGGTGATCGAGCCGGGCTCGAGGTCGAGGGTCACGTCGTCCAGGGCGAGCTGGCCGCGGTAGCGGCGGGTCAGCCCGGCCACTGAGATCGCTGGTGTCATAGCGTCGTGCCTCCTTGCGCGTCGCTGGCCGCGCGGATCAGCGCGACCAGAGTCATCAGCGTCAATTCCGAGCCGGGTCGCCTCCGCGACCAACGGCTCCACAAAGCGTTCGGCGAACCGCTTGCGGCGCTCGCCGAGCAGCCGGTCCCGCGCGCCGGCCGCGACGAACATCCCGATGCCGCGGCGCTTTTCCAGTAGTCCCTCGTCGGTCAGCATGGCGATCCCCTTGGCCGCGGTGGCCGGGTTGATCCGGTAGTAGGCCGCCAGCTCGTTGGTCGAGGGCACCTGCGCGCCCTCGACCAAGCCCCCGTCCGCGATCTCGTCGGCCAGTCGCTCGGCGATCTGGACGAACAGCGGAGCACCCTCATCGAGGCCGGCCATCTCCTGCAACAGCCCGGCTCCTTCCTTAGTTATGTGGTTCATTACTTGAGTAATGTACCACGAACCAAGGCAGGGGTCAAGGGCCGGTTCCTGTTAGGGCAGGATCGATTGACGGAACGGTCCCGGCCGCGACGCCAGGGCAGGCTGGCTAGTGCGAGGCGGGGTCAGCCGGCCACTCGGGGAGCAGCAGGCCGAGGACCACGACGTCGGCGAAGGCGCCGTCGACCCAGGCGGACTGGCGGAGGGTGCCCTCGCGGGCGAAGCCGGCCTGCAGCGCCGCGCCGATCATGGCGTGGTTATCGGCCAGGGTCTCGATCTGCAGCCGGTGCAGGCCGCGGAGGGCGAAGCCGTACCTGACCAGCACCCGGACCAGGTCGGTGCCCAGGTGCCGGCCGCGGAACGCGGGCCGCAGGCTCAGCCCCAGGTGGGCGCTGCGGTTGTGCAGGTCGATTCTCCATATCAGGGCCTCGCCCGCGAGTTCTGAGGTGGCCAGCTCGACGACGGAGAAGCGGACCACCTCGTCGCGGTCGGCACCGCGGTACGGCGAATCCGCGGATCCGGGCGCGATGGGCCGCCAGGGCCGCTCGTCGGCCCGGATCCGTATCTCCCAGTCGTTGAGCATCTCGGCCTCGAAGACGTCAATGTCGCTGTCCAGCCGGGCGCGCAGCCCGACTACCTGTCCGCGCAGCATGGACCCTTCATACCCGGGATGGCGGGGGCGGAGTCAGGCGGAAGAACCACGGTCCGTTCGGTCCAAAAAGTCATTGGCGAGCGCGGTGAACTCGGCGGGCTGCTCGGCGAAGCACAGGTGCGAGGCGTCTCGATGGTCCGAGCTGCTCCGGGATGCGCTGGTGCATGTCGGCCAGGTGGCCGGGCGTGCACTCGTCGAGGGGACAGAGGGTGGGGGGATCTCGCAGGCGGTCAGAGCCAGGCGAGGTGCCGGTGACGGTGAACTCGCTCGGGCCGTTCATCGTGTTGTAGACCTGGTAGCCGGCCTCGGCAAAGAAGCGCTCGAAGCCGGATCCGGCGGCACACGTGCTTGCGGTAGAAGCTGAGGATGGCGGCAGGTACTAGGGGCAGGAGGTGAAGCCGGCCGCTAGTGCTGCGGATGACCGCCGGGTATAGCCGGTCTCCTCGGCGAGCAGTTCGTGCAGTCGCTCACCCAGCGGATCATGCTGGCCGGGCTGCCGCACAGGGTCAGGCTCTCCAGCTCAGGCTGCGGTAGAGCACGTACTGCATGGCCAGCATGCCGCCCCAGGAGCTGCGAACAGGTGCAGTCGTTCCAGGCCCAGGGCGGCGCGGACCTGGGCGACTTCCTCGACGAAGCGATCGACGGTCCACAAGGAGAGGTCGTCGGGACGTTCGGACCGGCCGCAGCCCAGCTGGTCGTAGAAGACGACCTGGCGCCGGTCGGCGAGCGCTGGCGATCGACCCGACCAGATAGCCGCACAGGATCGTGGTGATCGGCCCGAGCAGCGCCTCGACTACCTAAGGTAATAAAGCGGACCATAAAGGTCTAGAAGCGACTGGCGGGCCTGGAGTTGCGCGGGTGGGCACCATCTTCGCCGGCGGTCACAGATGCAGGTCCCGCGAGAGCGGCTCACGTCCGCGTCACGCGAGGCGGAGCCAGGCGGCGGTGTCGGGGCGGAGCAGCCCGTCGCCGAGGGGGCTGCTGGCCAGGAGCACGGCGGTGTGGGCGGGCAGGGCGACCGGTACGGGCGGAGAGGTTGACCACGCAGCGCAGGTCGCCGCGGCCGAAGGCGAGCACCCCGTCGGGCGGACGGCAGCCAGTGCATCGGGCCCGTCGCCGAGAGCGGGCTCGGCGCGGCGGAGCCGCAGCGCGGTGCGGTAGAGCTCGAGCATCGAGTCCGGGTCGCCGGTCTGCGGCCTCGACGGTGTAGCTCGCGCCACGTCCTCGGGCTGCGGGCAGCCAGGGCTGCGCGGCGGCGTCCGGCGGCGTGAAGCCGAACGGCGGCTCCTGGCCCGCCCAGGGCAGCGGGACCCGGCAGCCGTCGCGGCCGGGGTCGGCGCCGCCGGTGCGGTGCCAGATCGGGTCCTGGCGGCAGCTCGTCCGGGATGTCCTCGACCTCCCACAGGCCGAGTTCCTCGCCCTGGTACAGGTAGACCGAGCCGGGCAGCGCCATGGTGAGCAGCGCCGCGGCCCGGGCCCGGCGGGTGCCGAGCTCCAGGTCGACCGGCTGGCTGTGGTCGCGCCGGTCGCAGGTCGAAGCGAGGTGTCGGCGCGGCCGTAGCGGGTCACGTGCCGGGTCGACGTCGTGGTTGGACAGCACCCAGGTCGGCGGGGCGCCGACCGGCGGCGTGGAGGGCCAGCGTGCTGTCGATGACCTCGCGCAGCGCGCCCGGCGTCCCAGGCGCAGCAGCAGGAAGGGGAAGTTGAACGCGGTGTGCAGCTCGTCGGGGCGCAGGTACCTGGCGCAGCCGGTGCGGCGTCCGGCGAGCCAGACCTCGCCGATCAGCACCCGGTCGCCGGGTAGTGAGTCGGCCACCGCGCGCCAGTCCCGGTAGATCTCGTGGACGCCGTCGCGGTCGGTGTACGGGTGCGGCCCGGGTCGCCGAGTCCGGTGATCGGGCAGCAGCGGGTCCTTGACCAGCAGCGCGGCCGAGTCGATCCGGATGCCGTCGACGCCGCGGTCGAACCAGAACCGCAGGACGGCCTCGAACTCGGCCCGGACCTCCGGGTTCGCCCAGTTGAAGTCCGGCTGCTCGCGGGGCGAACAGGTGCAGGTACCACTCGCCCGGGCGTGCCGTCCGGCTCGGTGACCCGGGTCCAGGCGGGACCGCCGAAGATGCGACTGCCAGTTGTTGGGCGGGAGGTCGCCGTCCGGGCCGCGGCCCGGCCGGAACCAGAACCGGGCGCGCTCGGCGGAGCCCGGGCGCGGCGGCCAGCGCGGCCTGGAACCACGCGTGCCGGTCGGAGCAGTGGTTCGGGCACGACGTCGATGATCGATCCTGATGCCGAGCGCGTGCGCCTCGGCGATCAGCGCATCGGCGTCGGCCAGGGTGCCGAAGGCGGGGTCGATGTCGCGGTAGTCGGCGACGTCGTAGCCGGCGTCGGCCATCGGCGAGGGGTACCAGGGCGTTGAACCAGATGCGCGTCGATGCCGAGCGCCGGCCAGGTAGGGCAGCCGGGCCCGGACGCCGGCCAGGTCGCCGATGCCCGTCGCCGTTGCCGTCGGCGAAGCTGCTGCACGTACAGCTGGTAGATCGCGGCGTCGCGCCACCAGGTCGCCGGACCCGTGATGCTCGTGCAAGCGGTGACCTGCTCTTCGTGTGCTGGTGTATCGCGAAGTGCGGGTTGCCTCAGCCCTTGAGGCCGCCGGCGGTCAGGCCGGCCAGGATGTTGCGCTGGAAGATCAGGAAGAAGATGATCGTGGGCATGGCGGCTATCGCGGACGCGGCGATGCACCACGTTCTCCGGCGCGGTCTGGGACGCCGTGCCAGATGCCGACGTTGAGCGTCTCCCTGGGTCGGGTTAAATCCGCCCTCGACCAGCAGCGGCCACAGGAAGTCCTTCCAGACCGCGACCAGCGAGAAGATCGACACGACGGCGAGAATCGGCCGCGAGATCGGGATGATGATCGACCGCAGCGATGCGCAGCGGGCGACGCGCCGTCGATCGGCGGCGGCCTCGATGCAGCTCGGCCGGGATCGAGTCGAAGAACCGCTTGAGCAGGAAGATGTTGAACCCGTTGGCCACGCGACGGCAGCCAGATCGCGGCACGGCGAGCCGATCAGGTTGATGTGGACGATCGGCAGGTGCGCCACGGTTATGTAGTGCGGGACGATCAGCACCGTGGCCGGGATCATCAGCGTGGCGAGCATCAGCGCGAGGATGACGTTGCCGAGCACTGGACGGAGCCTGGACAGCGAGTAGGCCGCCGCCACGTCGAAGACCAGCTGGAAGGCGAGCGCGCCGAACGCGTAGTACAGGGTGTTGAGGAGCAGCCGCCCCAGGCTGAACTCACCCCACGCGCGCGTGTACGAGCTCGGGTGAATGTGATGCGGGTAGAGCGTGGGCGGGGCCGCGATTGCCTCCTGCGTCGACTTCAGCCCGTCGGTGAACAGGAAGTACAGCGGACCGATGAAGACGAGGGTGAAGATCACGATCACCACAGTCAGCACGATCCGGTAGACGATCTTGCTGCGCGCCCGGTTCAGCTGCGCGCTGGAGATCAGCGATCGCGCGTACGAGTCAGCCACACGTAACCTCCGGAGAACGCGGCCAGCACGATCAGGAGCACCACGCCGAGTGCTGCCGCGCTGTTGAAGTTGCTCGCGCTGCTCATCGCGAACGCGTACTGGTAGATCAGGTAGACCACGGACTCGGTATTGTCGTTCACGCCCTGGCCCCCGTCCAGGATGAACGCCTCGACGAACATCTGCATGGTGGCAATGATCTGCAGCATCAGCAGCATGGAGAGAACCAGCTTGGTCTGCGGGATCGTGACGTGCCGGATCTTCCTGACGATCCCGGCACCATCCAGCTCAGCGGCCTCGTACAGCTCGCCGGGGATGTTCTGCAGCGCGGCCAGGTAGATCAGCGTGGCGCCGCCCATGTTCATCCAGGTGGCGGCGATCACCACCGAGATCATCGCCATCGTCGGCCACCTGGTGCCCGGCGACAGCACCCACTGCGACGGCCGGCAGGTGCAGCGTGCGCAGGATGTCGTTGAACAGGCCATAGGTCGGGTCGTAGAAGTAGGAGAACAGCAGCAGCGCGCTCGCTGGCGGAAGCATGACCGGCAGGTACACCAGGCAGCGCAGGTATCCCTTGGCATGCCGCAGCTCGTTCAGCAAGATCGCGACGAAGAACGGCACCGCGAAGCCGAGGAGCAGCGCGAGGAGGGTGAACTCCAGTGTGTTCCGCCAGGCCGTCCAGAACGTCGGGTCGTTGAAGATGCGCCGGTAGTTGGCCAGGCCCGCCCAGCTGGTCACGCCCAGCTGGGTCTTCTGGAAGCTCATGATGAACTCCCGGACCATCGGGTACCAGGAGAAGAGGGCAAAGCACAGCACGCCGCCGATCAGGAACGCGTACGCCGAGAGGTTGCGCCGGAGCCTCGGAGCGAGTGAGCGCGGGCTGCTCATGCGGGCGCGCCCGGCCCCCGCCCGGCGCCTGGCCGGGCGGGAACGGGGGCCTGCGGCAGCGTGGCTAGATCAGCCACCGCTGCTGTTCGCCAGGATCTGGTTCACTGCGCTCGTCGCACCCTTCAGCAACTGCGGGATATTTGCGTTCGGGTTGGTGAGCACGGCGAGCATGACCGGGTCAAGCGACTTGTAGAGCGCCTGGTCGTCCACCGGCTGGCCGTCGGGCTGCTCGTTCGCGTTGATGAACGTCGTGTAGTAGGACTCGTTGATCGTCGTGTACTTCTTCAGCAGGGCCGTGTAGGCGGTGCCGGTGGCGCCCTGGAACAGCTGCGGCTCGTAGAACCCGACCGGCTGGCCGTCGGCCTTGGTCCGCGCGAAGTTGAACTGTCCCGAGCCCAGGGTCAGGTCCTGGAAATTGATCCACTTGATGCCGGCCTCAATCTGGGCGGGGGTGTCCCGCTTGGCGAACAGGTAGGCGTCGCCGCCGGACAGCGTGCCGGCCGGGGTGCCGCTGACGCTGGGCAGCGGGCCCATTCCGAAGTCGTTGATGTTACCGCCGTCGATCGGAACGATCACGTTGTAGATGTCGTCAGGTGCGGCGATGAACATGCCCAGCTTGCCGGCCGCCATCTGCTTCTGCAGCGTGCCCCAGGCAAGCCCCTGGGACGCGCTCATCGCCTTGTCGGTAAACCGCAGGGTGTGCAGCGCGTCGAGCACCTGTATGCCCTGCGTGGTGTCGAAGCTCGCGGTAGTGCCCGCGGCGTTGGTCATCGAACCGCCGTTGGCGTCCAGCTCTGAGGTGAAGTGCCAGCCGCCGTTGTTGCTAGCGCTGTAGTCGCCGTAGCCGTAGATGCCGTTGCCGAGCTTGGTGATCGCGGCAGCGTCGGTCTCCACCTGAGCCCAGGTAGTGGGCGGGTTGTCCGGGTTCAGGCCGGCCTGGGTGAACAGCTTCCGGTTGATGACCAGGCCCTGGGTGTAGTTGAAGATCGGTATCCCGTAGAGCGTCTTGCCCGCGGTGACCGGTGCTATCGCGCTCGGCACGATGTCCTTCCAGACCGGCACCGTTTTCGAGTTGACGTACTGGGTGATGTCGGCGGCCTGGCCAGCGTCGAGCGCCTGGTTAAGGTCCCCGAAGTAGGTCTCGTAGACGTCCGGTTCGGTGCCGGCGGCCAGCTGGGCGGTGAGCGTCGCGGGGACGTCGCACTGAGCGGAGTAGATGCTCTGGATGGTGATGTTGGGGTTAGCCTTCTCGAACGCAGCCGACGTCCTCGTTCCACTCCTTGTACGGAACGGGCGAGGATGACGGCGGAGCGCAGAAACCGCCGACCGTGACGCGGCCTGTGGTGGAGGGGCTGGACCCTGAGGCGGTGCTGCTCGAGCACGCTGCGACGGCGGCGAGACCGAGAGCCGCGGTGACGGTGACCCCGGCTACCTTTCGGTAACCGGCCCGTCCGTGGAGCCGTCTGTGCATCGACGATCCTTCCTGCTACCAGCGGGGCATGCGATACATGCGGTGGAAAATATCGATGGCTTAACATACTTTTGGAGGCCTTTTTTTGCAAGATCTAGACGAAATCTTGCAAAGATACAACTTGATTACGGAATCGCGGATCGGCGCTCTGACCTGGAGGATTCGCGGTTTAGCCGACATCTGTTGCGTCGCTCTTGCGGAAAGGGCAGCAAGCACGCCGGTCCGTTCGGCAGAAAATTGCCGAATTCGGTGGGTCAGGTTATGCAAATACTTGCGTGTAGATGCCGTATATTTGCAACATGACGCGCACACCCAGCAGGCGGCTCGGCGAGGTGGCCCAGAAGGTGGGGGTCAGCGAGGCCACGGTCAGCCGGGTCCTCAACGGCAAGCCCGGCGTATCCGCCAGCACCAGGGAGACCGTCCTGACGGCGCTCGACGTCCTCGGCTACGAACGGCCCACCCAGCTGCGCGGCGAACGCGCCCGGCTGATCGGCCTGGTGCTGCCCGAACTGCAGAACCCGATCTTCCCGGCGCTGGCCGAGGTGATCGGCGGGGCGCTGGCGCAGCGGGGTTTCACGCCGGTGCTGTGCACCCCGGACGGCCGGCGGCCTGTCGGAGGCCGACTACGTCACCATGCTGCTCGACCAGCACGTCTCCGGCGTGGTGTTCGCCGGCGGCCACTATCCACGAGGCAGGCCGCCCCGCACGATCACTACCGGCTGCTGCGCTCCCGGGGCATCCCGGTGGTGCTGATCAACGCGGCGGTCGACGGCCTGGACTTGCCGTGCGTATCCACCGACGACGCGGCCGCGGCCGGGCAGGCCTTCGTCCACCTGGCCTCGCTCGGTCACCAGCGGATCGGCCTGCTGGCCGGGCCGCAGGATCACGTGCCCTCACGCCGCAAGCTCGCCGCGTTCATCGAACACACTCGCCGGAGTTCGCGGGAGGGGGACGCGGAGCCGGGGCCGGTCGAGCACGCGCTGTTCTCCCTGGAGGGCGGCCAGGCCGCGACCACGCGGCTGCTGCGGCACGGCATTACCGGCGTCATCTGCGCCAGCGACGTGCTGGCGCTCGGCGCGATCCGCGCCATCCGGCGGGCGGGCCTGTCGGTGCCGCGGCGACGTCTCGGTCGTGGGGTACGACGATTCAGCGTTCATGAACTGCACCGACCCGCCGCTGACCACGGTCAGGCAGCCGATCGAGTCGATGGGCAAGGCCGCGGTGGCCCTGCTGGTGAACCAGATGGAGAAGTACCGGTCTACCCGGAGGAACTGCTCTTCGAGCCCGAGCTCGTCGTCCGCGGCTCGACCGGGCCGGCGCCAGCGACATCCGTGGCCTAGATTGGCGCTAGGAGCTGGCCGGTCACCGTCGACTAAGGAGCAGATGGACATGACTCTCTTCCAAAGGGCCCACGACATACTCGCGGCCAAGGCCAACAAGGCGCTCGACGCCGCGGAGAAGCCTGACGAGATGCTCGACCTGTCCTATGAGCAGATGCTCGACCAGCTGACCAAGGTACGCCAGGCGCTGGTGTCGGTGGCGGCCTCGCGCAAGCAGCTCGAGCTGCAGGAGCAGCAGCTGCAGCACTCGGTGGACCACCTGCAGGACCAGGCCAAGCAGGCCCTGGCCATCGGCCGGGAGGACCTGGCCAGAGAGGCGCTGTCCCGCAAGGCGGCGGCGCAGGCCCAGATCGACGGCATGGAACCGCAGCACCAGCAGCTCACCGAGCAGGAGCAGAAGCTGGAGCAGACGCTGCAGGCGCTGCAGCAGCGGGTCAACACGTTCCGGACGCAGAAGGAGACGCTGAAGGCCGAGTACACCGCGGCCAGCGCCACCAGCGCGGTCAACGAGAGCGTGGCCGGGATCTCGGGCACCCTGTCCGACTCGGGCGCGGAGCTGGCCCGGGCCCAGGACAAGATCGCTCAGATGCAGGCCCGCGCGGGCGCGCTTGACGAGCTGATGCAGTCCGGGGTGCTCGAGGACGTGGGCGGCAACACCGACGACATCCAGAAGGAACTCGACCAGGCCGGCACAGATGCTGACGTCCAGTCCCAGCTGGCCGCGCTGAAGGCGCAGATCGGCCCGGGCAGCTCGCCGCAGGAGCTAACCAGCGGCGGATCGGCCCCTGCCAGCGGCTGACCGGCCCCTGCCAGCGGCTGACCGGGCCCCTGCCGGCGGCTGACCGGCACTGGCCAGCGGCGGGATCTGTCGCGGCCCGGGAACATATCCGGCAGCTATCGCAAGTCCCAAGAATCCCCCAAGACCCACAAAATTCCCCTTAAAGGTCTTTTGCAGGCGGTTCGCGCGAGTTACCATCACCGAGAGTCAGCCCTTAACAACTGACTGCTTTACCGACAGAAGGCAACAAAATCCTTTTGTGGGACAGCCTGCGCCTCGGGCCCGGACCGGGCCGGGGTACCGACCTGCAAGGAGTACGTATGGTACGACGATGGTGCATCCTCGGCGCCATGGCGGCGCTGACGGCCGGCGCGGCCCTGACCACGAGCAGCGCGTCAGCCGCGGCCGGCCCGGGAGCCTTCTCTCCCGGCGGACCGATTCACCTGGTGGGCAACGGCCCGGCGCACGCAGGCGGGATCAGACACCAGGCCGAGAGCACGAACTGGTCGGGTTACGCGGGTACGACGGGGACGTACACCAGCGTGTCGGCCAGCTGGACCCAGCCTGCCGGCACCTGCAGCCGCGGTGACCAGTACGCGGCGTTCTGGGTCGGCATCGACGGCTACACCAGCAGCACGGTGGAGCAGACGGGCAGTGAGGTGGACTGCGTCGGACGCACCGCCGAGTACTACGCCTGGTACGAGATGTACCCGGGCCCGTCGGAGAACTACTCCAACACGGTCCGGGCGGGCGACCACTTCAACGCCACGGTGACCTGGCTGGGTGGCGACAAGTTCAGCCTGTACATCGCCGACACCACCCGGGGCTGGAGCCACACCACCGACGCCAGCCTGACCTCGGCGCCGGCTCGGTCCTCGGCTGAGGTCATCGTCGAGGCGCCGTGCTGCACCAACAGCGGCGGGATCCTGCCGCTGGCCGACTTCGGCACGATGAGCTTCACCGGCTCGACGGCGAACGGCTCGGCCATCGGCAACGCAGGCGGAGTGACCGAGATCGTCATGATCGACAACTCAGGACGCGACAAGGACTCCATCACCGCGCTATCGGGCGGGGAGAACTTCAGCGCCACCTGGCTCCGCAGCAACTAGTTCACGCTGATCACGACGGCCCGGCGGCCCTTCGGGGCGCCGGGCCGTCGTGCTGTCCGCGCCAGGTGACGATGCTGTCTCTCGCTCTCATGGGCCGGTAAAGCGGGTTACGGTAGGAGACGGTTTGCGGTCGGGCGACCCGGGCCGCCGCGCGGGTTCCGGCCGCCGCCGGAGTCTGTGCTATGTGTATCTCTGCGCTCCGGCGCGCGCGGGCACGATGTTGGGCAGTAGGTGGGGGTGACCGGTTTGGCGGCGCTGCAGGCTGGCGATCCGCAGCGAGTGGGGCCTTACCTGCTGCTGGGCAGGCTCGGTAGCGGGGGGATGGGCCGGGTGTACCTGGCCCGCTCGCCGGGCGGCCGCCAGGTGGCGGTGAAGGTGATCAGGGACGAACTGGC
This sequence comes from uncultured Actinomycetes bacterium, assembly GCA_963767565.1. Lineage (GTDB taxonomy): Bacteria > Actinomycetota > Actinomycetes > Streptosporangiales > Streptosporangiaceae > Palsa-504. The sequence goes on from CAVYEG010000006.1 coordinate 1,973,641, forward strand.
CGAGGACGCCGCGTTCCGGGCCAGGTTCGCGCGCGAGGTGGCCGCGGCCAGCAAGGTCGGCGGGCTGTTCACCGCGCCGGTGGTCGACGCGTCCGTGGACAGCCCGGTGCCCTGGCTGGTCACCGCGTACGTGCCGGGCGTGTCCCTGACCGAGGCGGTGGAGCAGGCCGGCCTGCTGCCCGACCACACGGTGCTGGCCATGGCCGCCGGGCTGGCCGAGGGACTGAACGCGATCCACGCGGCGGGCGTCATCCACCGTGACCTCAAGCCGGGGAACGTGCTGATGGCCCCGGACGGGCCCCGGATCATCGACTTCGGCATCTCCTCGGCCGCGGAGGCCGCCGCGCTGACCGACACGGGCGTGTTCTTCGGATCGCCGGGCTTCATGTCGCCCGAGCAGGCCGAGGGGATGCCGGCCGGGCCGCTCAGCGACATCTTCAGCCTGGCGGGCGTGCTCACTTATGCGTCCCGGGGGGAAGGGCCGTTCGGCGGCGGGGATACGGCCGCGTTGCTGTACCGCGTGGTGTACGGCACGCCGAACCTGGACCGGGTCCCGGCCCGGATCCGGCCGCTGATCGGCCGGTGCCTGTCGCGGGAGGCTCGGGCCCGGCCCACGGCGGCGGAGTTCCTGGTCGAGCTGAGCGCGGCGTACCCGGCCGCCGCGGACCTGACCGACTGGCTGCCCGCCGCGGTGCTCCGGCTGTCCGCGCAGCGCACGGCCGAGCCCGGGCCGGCGTCGGTGGCGACCGGGAGAGTTCCCGCGGCGGGCTACGGCGGGCCCGCGCCGGGCTACGGCGGGCCCGCGGCGCAGCAGGCGCTGCCACCGCTGCCGTACGCCGATGAGGCCTACTCGGGTCAGCCGTATGCGGACCAGCCGTACGCTGGTCAGCCGGAGCGGGCGGGTGAGCAGCGGCCGGCCCAGCAGCAGGCCGGCGGACCGCGGACGGGCGATCCGCGGACGGGCGAGCACCGGCGGGAGCGGCGGCCGGGGCGGCGGCGGCCGAGGTGGCCGTGGGCGGCGGCCGCGGCGGCGGTGTCCGCGGCGGTCGTCGTCGCGCTGGTCCTCTCGCTGGGCTCCAGGAAGGCCCCGGCCGCGGCCGGGTCCGGCCCGGGCCCGGCCGGCTCGACGGCCGCGCCCGGCCCCGAGGGCACCCCGAGGACCGGGGACCTGACGGTGGCCGAGTTCCGGGCCGGCGACTGCCTGACCGGATCCAACATGCAGCTCGACACCACCAACCCGTGGCCGAAGCTGACCGCGGCCGTGCCCTGCAGCCGGCCGCACACCGCCGAGGTGTTCTTCGCGGATAACAACTTCTGGCCCGCCAACAGCCCGTTCCCCGGGGCCAGCGCGATCGGCAGGGCCGGCAACACGGCCTGCGACAACGCCTTCCGCTCCTACGTCGGGGTGGCGCTGGCCAAGTCCATCTACACCTGGACCAACATCATCCCGGACGCCGCCACCTGGCCGACCGGCGACCGGGCGCTGCACTGCATCGCGTATTACGCCACGCCCAAGCAGCCCACCGGGGTGAAGCTCACCGGCTCGATCAGGGATTCCCGCAGGTAGGGCGGCCGGCTGCCGCAGCCGCCGGCGGCGCGGGCGGGGGCGAGGCGGGCAGCACGGCCCGTTCGGCAGATAAAGATCTTTACGGGCGAGCCGGGGCGGCCGGCCGCAGGCGGGTCGGGCTGATGTCGGGGGCGTCGCGGATGCCGAATACGTCCCGTAGTGCGGTCAGGGCGGCGAGTTCGCCGCAGCGGCCGTGCACGCCGGGGATCGGCGGGGTGGCCGACGAGCACAAGTAGAGGCCGCGGATGGGCGTGCGGTAGGGGTTCCAGCTGACGGTCGGGCGGAACACCGTCTGCCGCATCGTCTGCTGGCCGACCGCGATGTCGCCGCCGACGTAGTTCGGGTTGTACGCCTCCTCGGCGGCCGCGGTCTTGACCGCGCGGGCCAGGACGAGGTCGCGGAAGCCGGGCGCGAAGCGCTCGATCTGCGCCTCGACCCGGTCGGAGACGTCCACGTCGGAACCGGCGGGCACGTGCGTGTAGGCCCACAGCGTCTGCCGTCCGGCCGGGGCCCGGGACGGATCGGCCACGCCGGGCTGGACGACCAGCACGTACGGGTTCTGCGGGTGCTTGCCCGCGACCACCTCGGCTTCGGCGACGGCCATCTCCTCGTACGTCCCGCCCAGGTGCAGGGTGCCGGCCTGGCGGCAGTCCTGGTTGGCCCAGGGCACGGGCCCGGACAAGGCGTAGTCGACCTTGCAGACGCCCGGGTTGTAGCGGAACCGGCGCAGCGCGGCCCGGTACCGGCCGGGCAGCCGGTCACCGGCCAGCTCGGCGAGCGACTTCGGCGAGACGTCGAGCAGGACGGCGGTGGCCTTCGGCAGTTCGGCCAGGGAGCGGACCCAGCGGCCGGTCTCGATGGAGCCGCCCGCGGTGCGTACCGCCTCGGCCATCGCGTCGGTGATCCGGGCGCTGCCGCCGGCCACCACCGGCCAGCCCACCCCGTGCGCCAGCGTGACCAGCATGAGCCCGATGCCGCCGGTCGGGACGGCATCCAGCGGCAGCATGGAATGGGACGCGGCCCCGGCCAAGATGGCGCGGGCCTCCTGACCGTGCCAGCGCCTGACCAGGGCCGAGGCGGGCAGGATGGCGCGGGCACCGTAGGCGGCCATGACGAGCGGGTGCGCGGGCGGCCGGCGCAGCGGCTGGAGCAGTTCGGCACACAGGTCGTCGGTATGCCGGGCCAGCGGGCCCATCAGCCGCCGGTAGGCGCGGCCGTCGGGACCCAGGCCCTCGGCGGTCCTGGCCACCGAGCGGTACACGAGCGCCGCGCGGCCGCCGTCGAGCGGGTTGGCGAACTCGATCTCCGGCCGGGCCAGCTGCACACCCCGGGCGGCCAGGTCGAAGCGCTGGAAGAACGGCGAGGCCACGGCCAGCGGGTGCGCGGCGGAGCAGACGTCGTGCCGGAAGCCCGGCAGGGTCAGCTCCTCGGTCCTGCAGCCGCCGCCGATGACCTGCGCGCCCTCGATGACCTGCACGTTCAGGCCCGCCGCGGCCAGGGTGACGGCAGCGGCCAGGCCGTTCGGGCCGCTGCCGACGATCACCGCGTCAGGATTCCCCGGCATGACGCCTCTCCTCGGGCCGCGCTTCAGGCGGCGGTCTTGGTGGCGGGCTCGTCGTGTCCCGGCTTGTCGTGCCGAAGCATACGGGCCAGGCCGGTCACCGGAGCCGCGATGGTCTGCAGCACGCTGCGTACCGCCGAGTTGTGCCAGATGTTACGGGCGTGCCGCCACTGGCGTTTGGAGTCCACGCAGGTGCTCTTGGTGTCGACCTTCGGCTCCGGCAGGCCGAGCCGCTGGCCGAGCGAGGTGAGCGTGGCGGCCCAGAACTTGTCTTCCTTGGCGTGCCCGCCGAGGACCATCCCTATCTCGTAGATCGGGTCGTTGGCGCGCATCAGCACCTGGGCCTGGACCATGGTCTCGTCGCCCTCACGCTCGGCCGAGAAGGTGATCCAGCCGGCGAACATGTGGCCCTGCGGGGTCATCAGCGTGAACGACTCGGTGTCCGCGTACAGGACGAAGACGCCGGTGGACAGCTTCACGCCGCCGCCGATGGCCAGGTCAAGCAGCGCGACGTCGCCGGGATTGATGCCGGTCAGCGCGCCGGCGAAGCGGTTGCCCTTCGGCCAGAACTCGGGGAAGTGCTGCTTCCAGGTCGCGATGGCCGCCTCGGGTACGATGGCCGGCCCGGCGTTCATCCGGTAGGTCTTCTGCCACATCTTGCCGAAGCCCTGCACCGGGCCGGTCAGCCGGCGCCCTGCGACGTTGGTGCCGCGGACTCCGGCCCGCGGGTCGACCTCCAGCCGGTCGACCTTCTTGGCCCAGCTGTCCGTGTCCCGCGGCGCGGTGCGGGCTCCCTCCGGTGCCGGGGTCGCAGCGGCTTCGCGGGCGCTCAGCCCGATCTGCTCGGCGGATGCCACCCGGTCCGGGCCTGCGGTGTCTGTCATGGCCCAGCCCTCTCTTTACCTCGTGGCGCCGTTGAGCGCCGATTCCTCGTTGTCGTAGATGGTGATGGCCTCGTCCAGCCGGGTCAGCTCGAAGATCTCCCGGTAGTGCGCGCTCAGCCCGTAAGCCGCCAGTTCCTGGCGCTGCCGGTTGGCGCGGACGAGCAACGTCACCAGCATGCCGATGCCGCCGCTGTTCATGTACTCAAGGCCGCCGAAGTTGAGCACCAGCCTGCTCGTCTTAGCGCCGCCCGCGGCCTCGTAAGCCGACATCAGGACGGGTTCGCAGGCCGCGGTGACCTCTCCCTTGATGTCGACCACGGCCACCTGGTCGCCGATCCGTCTGACGTCCATCGTGATCGCCGGTGCACTCATCTTGTTCCTCCCCATGACCCTTTATTCAGTGGTGAGCGTGCCGCCTACGCGGCCGGTCCGGTCAGCTGACTGACGGCGCCATCGAGGTCGGGAAACAGCTCGATGAAGTCCGACAGCCTGGTGATGTCAAAGATCTCGCGGTAGTGCGCGGACAGCCCGCAGGCGACGACCTTGCGGCGTTCGGCCCGGGCGCGAGCGAGCACGCTGACGATCAGCGCGATGCCGGTGGAGTTGATGTAGTCCACCGCGGCGAAGTCGAGCACGACCGTGCCGGGGCCATCCGGGCCGCCCAGGCTCTTGGCGGCGGCCGAGGTGACCGCGCGCTGGTAGGCGTCGGTCAGCACGGCGGCGGCCGACCCGTCGACCTCGCCGGAAAGCTCGATCACGGCGGCGCCGGGGAGCACCTTGGTCGTGGCCTCACACATGCTCGCCATGTGCAGCACCTCCAGTTCGCATGGTCAGCCAGATGGTGTGGCGCTGGCCGTTGGTTGTTATGTCCATGGCGTCGACCATGTTGCGGATGAGGAACAGCCCCCAGCCGCGCGGACTCTGCGCGCCGTCCAGCTTCTTGAGCAGGTCGGGTTCCTCGGCCGGGGCGCTTCCGGCTGTCGCGTCGCTGGCTTGCGCGTCGCCGCCTGTCGCGTCACCGGCTGTCGCGTCGCCGGCTGTCGCGTCGCCGCCCTGGTCGCTGATGGCGACGATGATCTCGTCGCCGTCCTGGGTGACCTCGACCTCGACCGGGATCTCGGCCTGGTTGCCGTTGCCGTGCTCGATGGCGTTCATGGTGGCCTCGGCCACCGCGGTCTTGAGCTTCTCCAGGCGGCCCTCGGACAGGCCGAGGTCCTTCACCGTGCCGGCCACCCGGGCCAGCGCGAGGCGCTCGTTGCCCGGCTCGCTCGGCAGCGAGAACGCGTCGAGCCTGCGGGGCTTGCCTGCTGCGGTCCAGGCTGGCTGGGTCATAGCGATCGCTCCTGATGCCACGCGGACGGCGATCGCTGCAGGGACACCAGCGTGATGTCGTCCTCTTGCTCGTGATCGGGACCGGTGAAGCTGCCGAGCTCGGTCAGGCACAGGTCGATCAGCGCCTCACCTGACGGGCCCTTGCCCACCAGTGCCGACACCCGCGGGAAGCCGAACATGTCACGGTCCGGCGCGTGCGCCTCGGCCAGGCCGTCGCTGTGCAGCAGGGCACAGTCACCCGGCTCGAACTGGAAGGTCATCTCCTCGTACGAGCTGCCCTGCATCAGGCCCAGCGGCATGCCGCGGGCGCGCAGCTCCTGGACGCCGCTCTGAGTCCGGACGTACGGGACGTCGTGGCCGGCGTTGGCGAACTCCACCTCGCCGCTGGCCGGGTCCAGGACCAGGGCCAGGCAGGTGACGAACATGTGAGCCGGGATGTCGACGCAGAGCATGTCGTTGACGTGGCCGAGGACCGCTCCCGGGGAGATCAGCCGGGGCGCGGCGTCGCGCAGCAGCGAGTGCGTGCTGGCCATGACCAGCGCCGCGGGCACGCCCTTGTCGGTCACGTCGCCGACCACGAACATGACGCGGCCGTCCGGCAGCGGGATGAAGTCGTAGAAGTCACCGCCGACCGTCCGGGCCGGGCGGTAGAACGCGGCCACGTGCCAGCTGGGCAGGTCGGGCAGCTCCTTGGGCAGGAACTGCTGCTGGATCAGCTGCGCGATCTTCAGTTCCTGGTCGAGCCGCTCACGCTGACGGGCTTCGGCCTGCTGCTGGCGGACCAGCTGGCCGACGCGCATAGCGGGGGCGGCGTAGCCGGCCAGCGAGTTGAGCAGCCGCAGGTCGTCCATGGAGTAGCCGCGCTCGGACCTTCTCGGGCCGAGGCTGAGCAACCCGACCAGGCTGCCCGATGAGATCAGCGGGACGACCAGGACCACGCCGGCCTCCTGCAGCACCGTCAGCGCCGGCGACTGCAGCCGCAGGCTGGTGATGTCCACCGCGCTGGCCGCGCTCAGCAGGTAGCCGATGAGCGGGTCGTTGGAAGCCAGGTCGAGTTCGGGGCCGGCCGCCACCACACTGGGCGCGGCGGGCACCAACTCGGCCGCCGTGGACGGGCTGCGGCGCAGCCAGCCGCGCATGCGGGCGGCCCGGCTGCTTTCCTGGTTGTTTTCCAGGTTGGCCGGCAGCGGGCTGCCGCCTGGCGCCAGCCAGCCAGCCGCCGCTCCCCCGTCCACCTCCTCGGACGTCCCACCCGGCGTCCCCCCGGACGCCTCGTCCGACGTTGACGCTGAAGATGCCCCCCCGGGCGCTACCGGGGTGCCAACCTCGGCATCGCGGGACGTAGGTGCCGTCCCGCTGGTACTCCCCACCTGCTGCGTCATGTCACTCTCCGGGTTCGCGGCTCGTCTCTCGACGCATCATCACATTAGAAAGATTGCGATACGAGATCGTTACGGCAGTCAAGCCCCCTGGCACGTTTTTTTACGCGCTTGCGTTACGGTGAGCCGGTGGGAGGAGGCGGGCGATGACGGAGCTGAGCCTGGCGCTGCTGGGGTCGCCGGTCGTCATGCGCGACGGCACGCCGGTGACCTTCGACACCAGGAAGGCCATTGCCCTGCTCGCCCTGCTCGCCGTCACGGGCCGCGAGCACAGCCGCGAACAGCTCGCCGACCTGCTCTGGCCGGAGGCCGACAGCGCCAAGGGGCGTGCCTCGCTACGGCGCACGCTGTCGGTGACCGCGGCCGCGATGGGCGCCGGCCTGACCATCAGCCGGGCGGCGGTCGCGCTCGAGCCCGCGGCCGTCCGGGTGGACGTCGGCGAGTTCGAGACGCTGATCACCCGGCCGGACGCAGCGTCGCTGGAGCGCGCGGTCCGGCTGTACCGGGACGACTTCCTGGCCGGCTTCGTGCTGCGGGGCTGCCCGGAGTTCGAGGAGTGGCAGGCGTCGGTGGCCGAGGGCCTGCGGCAGTCGCTGGCGCGCGGGCTCCAGCGGCTGGTGGCAGCCTGCATCGCGGACGGCGACCTGGAGCGCGCGGCCGGGCACGCCCGGCGCTGGCTGCAGCTCGATCCCCTGCACGAGCCAGCTCATCAGGCGATTATCAGGCTGCACGGCTGGAACGGGCAGCGCTCGGCGGCCATGCGGCAGTACCGGTCCCTGGTCCGCGTGCTGGACCGGGACCTGGCCGTCCGGCCGCTGCCTGAGACGACCCGGCTGTATGAGGATGTGCGGGCGGGACGGCTCGGGCCTCCCCCGGTGCGCCCCGGCGCGCCGGGGCCGGGCGCCGCGGACGGTCCGGCTGGGGCCCGGTCGTCGTCGTCGGAGGCTCGGTCGGCCGAGGCTGACCCGGACGCGCGTGCTCTGGGCGCTGGTCCTGTGGAGGCTAGTCCGGACGAAGGCCGGCCGGGTGAGGGGCGGCCGGATGAGGCGGCCGGGGTCTGGCCGCTGGTGGGCCGGGACGCGGAGCTGGCGGCGCTGCGGGCGGCATGGCAGGCGACCGGCCCGCGGGGCCGGGTGGTGGCCATCGCCGGGCCGGTCGGCATCGGCAAGACCCGGCTGATCACCGAGTTCCAGGCCGAGGCGGCGAAGGGCCGGCCCGGAGCTGTCGTGCTCTCGGTCCGGTGCCATGACGGCGAGACCGCGCTGCCGTTCGTACTGGCCGCCGACCTGCTGCGGCTCGCGCTCGCGGTCCGGCCCGATCTGCCGGGAACGTTGCCGGCCCAGACGGCCGCGATGGCCGGGCGCCTGGTCCCGGCCCTGGCTGCGGCCCATCCGGACGCGGCCGCGCCGGCGCTGGACAGCCCGGTCGCCGTCACCCGGCTGTACGCGGCGATCGCGGACACGCTGCTGGCCGCGACCCGGGTCCCCGCTGGGGCTTCCGGTGCCCCGGCTTCAGCCGGGGTGATCGTGGTCGAAGACGTGCAGTGGGCCGACAGCTCATCCCTCGGCCTGCTGGCCTACCTGGTGCGGCGGCTGGCCGACTGGCCGCTGCTGCTGGTGCTGAGCTGGGAGGAAGAGCAGGCCGGGCGGCTGCGGACCTTGCGGACCGCGCTAGCCGAGGCCGACGAGCAGTCCCTGGGCGTCATGATCGAGCCCGGCCCGCTCGGGCCCGACGCGATCGGCGCGCTGCTCGGCCTGGAGGGGATGCCGCCGGTCAAGGTGGACCAGCTGATGGCCGAGACCCGCGGGCTGCCCATGCTGGTCCGCGAGTACATCGAGGCGCTGCGCTCGGGCGTGGCGGATCAGGAACAGGCCGACTGGTGGCCGCCGGCCAGCGTCAGGGACCTGCTGCGGGCCCGGCTGCAGGCGGTCAGCGAGCCGACCAGGCAGATGCTGACCGCCGCCGCGGTGCTGGGCAGCGACAACGACGCCGACCTGCTGCGCGCGGTCAGCGGGCGCGGCGAGGACGAGATCGTCGAAGCGATCGACGAGGCGCTGGCACGGTCACTGCTGACCGAGATCCCCCCGCCGGGCGCTCACCAGGCGCCAATGTACGGATTCCCTTATGAGGCTCTGCGCAGGACCGCCTACGAGTCGGCCACCCTGGCCCGGCGGCGGCTGCTGCACGGCCGCGCGGCCGACAACCTGACCCGACGGCACGAGCGGGATCCGGCCAGCACCCGGGCCGCGACCGTGGCCGGCCACCTGCAGCTGGCCGGCCGGGACAGCGAGGCGGCACAGTGGTGGTGGCGGGCCGCCGAGGTGGCCCGCGAGCTGTATGCGCACGCGGAGGCGCACGCGCACCTGGTCCGGGCTCTGGCCCTGGGTTACCCGCAGCTGCCCGGGCGGATCGCCCTGGGCGAGCAGCTGGTGGTGCTCGGCAGGTACCGCGAGGCGCTCGCCGAGTTCGAGACCGCGGCCGCCATCGCGGGCGGCGAGGACGCGAGCGACCGGGCCACGCAGGCCGGCATCGAGCACCAGCTGGCCGACGTCCACCACCGGCTGGGTGACTGGGACCTGGCCGAGGCGCACCTGGCTGTAGTCACGGAACTGGTCGCCGGGGCCGAGCCTGCCCGCCTGGCCCAGGTGGAGGCCGACCGCGCCGTAGTGGCGTACCGGAGGGGGGATGCGGAGCAGGCGGCTGCGTTCGGCCGGTCGGCGCTGGCCAGCGCGCGGGCCGCCGCCGATCCCGGCGCCACGGCCCAGGCCCTGAACGTGCTCGGCATGCTAGCGGCGCGGGCGGGCGACACCGCCGCGGCGGAAGGTTACCTGCGGGACAGCCTGGCCGAGGCCCGGCGCCAGCCCGGTGCGCCCGGCTCGCGGCCCGAGGGCGCCGGCCGGCAGTCCGACGTGGCCGGCCAGGCAGCGGCTCCGCCGCTCGGCGCAGCCGTCGCGGCGCTGAACAACCTGGCTAGGCTGCTGGCCGACACGGGCCGGGGCGAGGAGGCCCTGGCGGTCGCGGCCGAGGCGCTCGAGCTCGGCAGTGAGCTCGGTGACCAGCACCGCGTGGCGGCCCTGCACACCAACATGGCGGACCTGCTGCACGCCAGCGGCCAGGGCGAAGCCGCTATGACTCACCTCAAGGAGGCGGCCAGGCGGTTCGCCTCTGTCGACGTGGGCGACGCGCCGCGCCCGGAGATCTGGACGCTGGTCGAGTGGTAGCAGCTCTGAGCGAGAGCAGGCTCCTCTCCGCGTTCGTGACACACGGCGCGTTTCCTCTGGGGTGAGTGCCGGGCGGCCAGGCCCTGGAACCTCAGTCGTTACTCCCCGCCCCAGCCGCCACGCTCCCGGCCCCGGGGACAGCCCTGTCCTGATGATCGTGGCCAGTTTGCGGTGAAGCGCCCATTTCTGGCCACGATCATGTATCCGGTCCATTTCCGGGCGTCTCGTGACGCCCCAGCGCGGAGGCGGCGGGTCAGCGCTGGCTAGGGTATGACGGTTAAGCGCGAGAATTCATCGGACGGCCTGGACGGGGGTGGCGAGTGCAGAAGGCACGAGCACATGCGGGGCGGCCAACGATTCCGGCGCTGCTGCGAGACGGCGCGCGGGCGGTAGCAGCCGGGCGCGTGGCACTCGGCCTGACCGCCCTGGCCTGGCCCTCGGTGCCGGCTCGCCCGTGGGTCGGCGCCTCATCCGACGACCTGGCGGCGCGGGTGTTCGGGCGGGCGCTGGGGGCACGGGACCTGGCCCTGGGACTTGGCGCGCTGGCCGCGCTGCAGGGCACTGACCGCGGATCCGGCGGGACGTGGGTCGCGGCGGGCGCACTGTCCGACGCCCTGGATGTGGCGGCCAGCCTGGCCTCGTGGCGCGACCTGCCGCGGCTGAGCCGGTGGCTGGTGGTGGCGTCGGCCGGCGGGGCGGCACTAGCGGGCGCCGCCGGGGCGCTGGCCACGCTGGCGGACCGGGACGGCGACGCCGCCTGAGACTCATCCTGGCCGGTGCGTTCGCAGACTGCCGGCCCGGGTTTCAAGCGATGACTGCGGTCAGGGATGCTGGGCGGGTGACCGACTTCGTGATCCGGGACGCGGTGCTGGCTGACATGAGCGCGTTGCAGGGGGTGTTCCGCAGGGCGTCGCTGTCGAACGGCGGAGATCGGGAGGTGCTCCTGGCGCATCCCGAGGTGCTGGAGCTTCAGGATCAGGCGGTGAGGGAGGGACGCACCCGAGCCGCCGCGGTCGAGGGCGACATCGTCGGCTTCGCCAGCTGGCTGGATGCCGGGGAGGCCGTCGAGGTGGAGGACCTGTTCGTCGATCCCGACTGGATGCGGCACGGGATCGGGCGGGCCTTGATGATGGACCTGATCGCGATCGCCGGCGGCCACGGGACCGGCCTGGTCGAGGTGACCGCCAACCACCATGCGCTGGCGTTTTACGAGAAGGTCGGCTTCGCGGTGAGCGGTGCCGAGCAGACCAGGTTCGGCCCGGCGCCGCGGATGCGGTTTGAGGTTCCGCCGGGACCGTTATAAGCGGACGGCTGCAGAAGGTTCCGCAGGCCGGCGGGCAGGGCAGGCGGGGCAGGGGCAGGGCAGCCTGGAGAGAGCTGCGGCGGAGGGCAGGGCGGCTTAGAGCGAGACGTTGAGTACCACGGTGACGGTGGTGCCGCCCGGGTTGATGGTGAGCGTCTGGTCCAGCGCGATCAGGCTCTCGGAGGTGACCGTGATTGTCACGCTTGCGCCGGAGGCGAGCGAGCCGGACGCGGGCGAGACGGTGAGGCCGGACCCGGCCGAGATGGAGTAGCTGCTGACCGGGCCGCCCTGGGCGGTGAGCGTGAACGACCCGGTCCCGTGGCCGTTGACCGCCACCAGGACCAGGCGGCTCACCGAGGCGACGGGGGTGCCTTGGGCTGGCGCGGGCGAGGACGGAGCAGACGAGGATGAGGCGGACGAGGGCAGCGAACCGGGGCCGGTGCTGCCGGCGCTGGAGCCGCCCGGCGGAGCGGGGGCGGTGGCGCCCAACGGCACGGTCGAGCCACCCGGCCTGGCCGCCGAGGGGGTGAGCCCGCTGCCGCCGGCCGGCGTGGTGGCTGAGCCGCGGGTAGGGGCGCCGCGCGTGTCGATCACCGAACCCGGTCCCGCATGGCCGCGGGCCCCGGCCGCGGACGGGTGACCGGGATGGGCGCCGATGATCAGCACAGCGCTGACCCCGACCGCGGCGACCGCCGTGGCCGCGCTGGCCATGGCGGCGCGCGAATGCCGCAGCACATGGTGCCAGGCGGGCGCGCCAGGCGGGCTTACCGGCGTCGGGAAGCCCGAAGGCCGGAACGAGCCTGCGCGGGCCACCACGCTGGCCTGGTGGGCCGGGCCGGCCGGCGTGCGGTCGGCGCAGATCTTCAGCACCTGCTCGCGGAAGCCGGGCGACATGGCCACGATCGGCGCCGCGCCGGCCAGCAGCGCCGGGCTCAGCTCGCGGCGCTTGCGCTCGCCGCAGATCTCGCACTGCTCGATATGCCTGCTGACCCGCTTGCGCATCAGCACGGTCAGCCGGCCGTCCCAGCCGGCCAGCAGGGCGTCGAGATCCGGGCAGGCCTGCCGGCCGGCGCGCGCCACCATCAGCGCGCCCAGCGAGCGTTCCAGCTGGCTGCGGGCGCGGGACAGCAAGGCGTGGGCGTGGTTGCGGGATACGCCGAGGGCGGCGGCCAGATCCTCGCCCGCCAGTTCATGCCGCAGGCTCAGCTCGATGACATCCCGCTCGGCCGGATTCAGCCCGCCGAGCGCCTCCCGGACCAGGTCCCGCAGTTCGGCCTGCTCGGCGACGCTGCTGACGTCCGGCGATTCGGCTGGCATCTGCATCGCCTCGTCGAGTGCGGATGTGGTCTGGCCGGAACGCAGCTGGCGGAGGCACTCGTTCCTGGCCACGGCATACAACCAGGGGCGGAGCTTGCTGGGATCCTTGAGCGCGCCGAGCTTGGCCGTGGCGATAAGGAACGTGTCCTGCACGGCATCGGCGGCGTCCGCGGGCTCATGCAGCATGGACCGGCAGTAGCCGTACAGCGGCATGGCATACCTGTCGTAGGCCGCTGCGATTCCGTCCGGGTCGCCCGCCACGATGGCGGCAACGACCTCCCGGTCCTCCATGCGCCATACCGTAGTTCGGTTAGCCCCGATAGGTCAGGGAGAACGGCAAACGTCCGGATCGCGCCTTGCGTTACCCGGGCTGGGCGGCGGTGGCCCAGGCGGCGATCGGGGTCACCGTGACGGCAACTGGCAGCAAAAAATCAGCCGGGCGGCCCGCAGATGCGCGGCCGCCCGGCGGCGATATTCGGAACTAGCGCGGCAGGACCTTGTTCGGGTCGTGCAGCACCACGGTGCCCGCGATCAGGTCGTGCAGCGTTTTCCGGTCTTCCCGGGCCAGCATCAGGATGAACGAGGTCAGCAACGTAATGATGCTGAGGATGCCTTCGAGAATGCGGCCCACGACCCCGCGCAGGGCCATCCACCAGAAGCCGGGGATGGCGTTGTCCTCCGGCCGCCAGCACCGCATGCCCAGCACCTGCAGCGCGGGGGTGGTGCCTTTGGACCAGGCGATCAGGCCCCAGATGAGGTAGCCGATGACGAGCGTGATGATCGCCAGCGGGATGGCCAGGAAGAACGCGCCGATCCGGCGGCCCGGGCTGGCCAGCTGGGTACCCTGCGGCAGCAGCAGGCCGGAGTGCTCGTCACGGTAGAGGCCCTGCGGTACGACCTCGCCGCCGTACTGGCCGTAGCCGTACCCGACCGGTACGGGCGGCGCCTGCGGGAAGCCCTGCTGGTCTTGAGCGTAGGGCGCTGCTGCCCGTACGCGGCTGCTGCTGGCCGTACTGCGGCTGCTGCTGGCCGTACTGCGGCTGCTGCTGGCCATACTGCGGCTGCTGGTAGGTCGGCGGTTCCTGCCCGTGTTGCGGCTGCTGCTGGCCGTATTTCTGCCCGTACTGAGGCTGCTGCTGCCCGTACTGAGGCTGCTGCTGCCCGTACTGCGGCGCCTGCTGGGTGGGCGGCTCCTGCCCGACGAATGGCGGCTGCCGTTGAGGGTGGGCGGGCGGCTGCTGCGGATGCGGCTGCCCGGGCGGCGGCTGCGCAGCTTCCTCTCCGGCCCCGTGCGGATCTGGAGGCTGACTCATGGCAACCCTCACTTTCTGTGCGGTTGGTTGCCAGGCGGACTCTACGACAAAGACCTGCGGATGCAGCACCCCGGGGCCGTGATTGTGCGCGAACCGTTATCCGCAGGAAAAGCGGATAGCGCCGAATAATCGGTTACCGGTTTAAATGGGAAAACATGAATATGTCGCCGTCGGTGCGGCCGGGCGGGACGGTGTCGCCGCGGCCCACGTGATAGGGGAGGCGGAGTGGGACAGGATGGGCCGTTCGGCACAAATGTGATTGCTCAGGTGGCGCGGCGGGAAAGCCGGGCGCCGGCGCCGGCCAGCAGCAGCCCGGCCGCCTGCCGCCTCGTCCAGCGCCGGGAGGCGCAGCCCGGACTGGCCGTCGAGGACCGTGAGCGTGCACGTGGTGCCCGGGGCCAGGTGGAGGCCCAGGGAGGCACGCTCGCTGTCCCCGGTCACCGTGACGGTCCGGTTCCCGGGCGCGACGGCCTGATAGGACGTGGTGGTGGCGAACTTGAGGCCGGGTGCGCGGCACGGTCAGGGCGTTGCCGTAGCTGACGTCGTGCAGGACCAGGCGGGCGCTCGGGTCACCGCAGGCCTCAGGGCTGGCTTTGCAGCAGGCCCAGCGGACTGGGGGCGGCGAACTGGATGGTCAGGATGGCCTGACCGCCGGGTCCGCCGGAAAGGGCCGAACGGGCCGCGAGGTAGGGCGGGCGCTGGGCACGGGCGAAGGCGAGCATGTTCCGCCCGGTGGCACCTTCGGCCTGGACCTGCACCGAGCGCAGCGGCAGGCCGGAGCTGGCCCCGGGACCTGCGTCGCCGAAGGAGATGATCCGGACCGGCTCGTTCGCGGCCATCGCGGCCAGCGTGATCAGCAGGCGCGCGTCGACCAGGCCGGCCACCAGAGCGGCCCGGGCCGCGGGCGTGGCCGTGACCCGCCGGTCGTCGACCAGCTGGAGCCCGGCCGCCTGCCGGGCGCGCACGTCGGCGGCCAGCGCGGTCCGGTAAGCCGCGGATCCGCCCGGCGCGACGATCCGGACGTCGATCTGCCCCTGTCCGGCCCCGAAGCTGGCCAGCGTGTCCGGCGCGTACACGCTGTCCAGCCGGCTGCCGAACATGTTACGGACCGCCTCGGTGGCCAGCACCACGGCCGAGCCGAGCGGATCGGTCGAACCGGGCCCCAGTACCAGCAGGTTCCCGGCCGGGATACCCTGCTGGACCAACACGGCGCACATCGCGGGGTCGCAGGACAAGACCGTGCCCGCGCCGACCTGGCGGACCACCCAGGCCGCAGCCTGGTTGCGGATCTGGACCGCCTGGGCCAGCGGAGTCTGGCCGGCCCGGCTGGTGGACCGGTCGGCGGAGGTCAGGTGCGGTGAGGAGATCGTGTGGGCGGCCTCGATGGCGAGCGCGGCCGTCACTACCCCGGCCACCGAGACCAGGCCGAGCCGGCGCAAGCGGTGCCGTTCGTCGTCGGGCCGCGTCGAGGCCTTCTTGCGCCGGGGAGCCCGCGGGATCAGCCTGGTCCGGCCGGCTGGCCCGGGCAAGCCGGCGGCCTGGCCCAGTGCCTGCTCGGCGGCGTAAGCGTGCGGCTCGTCGGCTAGCTCGCTGGCCCGGTGCAGGTGGTAGCTGGCTTCGAGCTGAGCCTGCTGGCCCAGCGGCGAGGCCGCGATACGGGCCCGCCAGTAGCCCGCGGCCTGGCTGTGGGCGGCGGCGAGCTGGGTGCTCAGGCCGGCCTCGGCCAGCCGCTGGTGCAGCTCGCCCGCGGTCCAGCGGTGTACCGAACGCTCGCGGCCGGGACCGGCGGTCAGCAGGCCCGCGGCCTCGCACTCGGCGAGCTGGGTGGGCCGGGCGGCCAGCACGTCCAGGCCCACGGGCGTGCGGAACACCGAGGCCCGCACGAGCAGGGCCTGGGCGCCGACGCTGAGCCGGCCGTACAGCTCACCGAACATCTGGCTGCCGGCCGCAGCCGCGACCACTTCGGCGGTCGCAGCCGACAGCTCGGTGGGCTCGGTCCTGGACGGCGGCTTACCGGTCCTGACCTCGACCGCCGCGGTGATCCGGGCGGCCGCGTCGTCGAAGCGGGCGCCGGTGGCCAGCAGGGCGTCGAGGTATTCCATGGCGCGCGGATGGCCGGCGGTCAGACGCCAGGCCAGGTCACGTTCGGCCGCCGTCTGCAGGCGCAGGACCGGCAGGGACAGCGCGAGCTCGGCGGCCCCAGAACGGGTCAGCGGGCCGAGATGGCGGAAGGCGATCCGTTCCCGCCGCAGGCCGGGCACCGTGAACGGCCGGCCGCAGGTGATCAGCAGTTTGCCGGTCCAGCTGGCCAGCAGGTCGGCCAGCGCAGCGTCCTTCACCCGCCACAGGCCTGACTCGTCGGACAGGTTGTCGTCGAAGTTATCCAGGACGAGGAGGCCGGTGCCGGCCAGCTGGTCCGATTCGGTCACCAGGCTGGCGGCGGAGATCGCGCCGCTGACCGCGCTGACCGCGCCCTCAGGCGGCTGGCTGACCCGGGCGGCGATCTGGGCGGCCAAGGTCGACTTGCCGATTCCGCCCAGGCCGTGGATGACCAGTGCGGTCAGATCCGGCCGGGTCAGCTCGGCCGACCAGCGGCGGCGCTCGGCCGACCGGATCGACAGGGACGTTCGGCGGGACGGTCTCGGGCTGGACGTCCGGGCATGACGGGCGGCGTGCCTGGCCCGGGGGCGCTTGTCGTCGGGCGCCGACGCGGTGCCGTTGGCCCGCGCGATTCCGCTGGCGGCCGCAGCGCCGCTGGCGGGCGCTGCGCCGCTGGCGGGCGCTGCGGCACCGGGCTCGGTCGTGGGGGTACCGGGGGGTGCGCTGAGGAAGGCGCCGCTGCCCGGGATCGCGGTGCGGCTGGACGCCGTGCCATTGCCTGCGGGCGGCCTGGCGTGCTGCCCGGCGCCGTTGCGGTGCGCGGGGCCGTTGCGCTGGGCGGCGCCTTCCAGCACGGCCCTTCTGGCCGACGGCACATCGTGCGGGCGGACGCCGCGCGTCAGGGCGACGTCGGTTTGCCGAATACGTACTAATTTCCCCACAATTACACCCCTTCCCGGCTCGCCGGCAGACGGGGGCAAGCTGCTTTTCCCCTGTTATAGCGCACACTGGGCAACAGAACGAGTGCTTTTAGTGATTGCCGCATGTTTTCGCGGGTCAATAATTACCTCCGAAACAGGACTTTTCATGAAATCGGCGCACTAACCACAACTGTGCGCCTGCTAGCGCCGCCCGGGGATAGGCGCCCGCCCCGCGGCGCGCTTTCCGTTGACGACCGCGGCTATTGTTCGCCATTGCCGGGATTGCCGGGATTGTGAAATGGGCCGGATGGCGAACGCGGCGCGGGCCGGGGCCGACGGCCGCGCGACAATGGGCGGGTGGAAGCGGGAGTAGATGTCGTCCTGCGCGGCGGGCGGGTGGTAGATCCGGAGTCCGGCCTGGATGCCGTGCGAGATGTGGCCGTCGCGGGCGGCCGGATCGCGGACGTCGCGACCGGCCTGGCAAGCGGCCCGCCCGAGCTGGACGTGACCGGCCTGGTGGTCACGGCCGGGTTCATCGACCTGCACAGCCACGTCAACGACCTGGGCGGCCTGCGGCTGCAGGCCCTCGATGGCGTGACGACCGCGCTCGAGCTCGAGGCGGGCGTCACACCGGTGGCCGCCGCTTACCGCGCGGCCGCGGCCGACGGGCGCCCGATCAACTACGGCTTTGCCGCGTCCTGGGCGCTGGCCCGGATGGAAGCGGTGGCCGGGCTGCCGCTGGGCGGGAGCCTGGCCACGTTCCTGGCCAGCATCGGCGACCCGGCCTGGCAGCGCCCGGCCGAGGCCGGGCAGCTGCGCGCGATGCTCTCCCGCCTGTCGGCCGACCTGGCCGACGGGGCCCTCGGCATCGGCATCCTGCTCGGCTACGCGCCGAGCGTCAGCCCCGACGAGTACCTCCAGGTCGCCGCGCTGGCCGCGACCGCCGGGGTACCCACCTTCACGCACGCCAGGGACCTGATCGAGTTGGCGCCTGATGCCCTCATCGACGGCGCGGAAGAGATCGTCCGGGCGGCCGGGCAGACCGGCGCGCATATGCACTACTGCCACGTGAACAGCACCTCCCAGCGGCATATCGACCGGGTCCTGGCGCTGGTCGCACGGGCTCAGGCCGCCGGCGCCCAGGTCAGCACCGAGGCCTATCCCTATGGATCGGGCATGACCGGCATCGGCGCCGCGTTCCTGGCCCCCGAGCGGCTGGGCGAGCGCGGCCTGCGGCCGACCTCGCTCACCTACGCACCGACCGGAGAGCGGGTGGCCAGCGCCGGCCGGCTCCGCGAGCTCAGGGCCGCCGACCCCGGCGGCCTCACAATCATCGACCTGCTCGACGAGGCGGACGCGGCCGACAGGGCGCTGCTGATGCGGGCGCTGAGCTTTCCCGGCGGCGTGGTGGCCAGCGACGCGATGCCGCTGACCTGGAGCGGGCCGGCGCAGCCGACGGCCTGGCCACTGCCGGAGCAGGCGATCACCCATCCCAGGACCGCGGGCACATTCGCGCGGTCGCTGCGGCTGCTCACCCGCGGCGACGTGCCGATCGGCCTAGCCGAGGCGCTCGCCAAGTGCAGCCTCGAGCCCGCGAGGCTACTGCAGGACCGGGCGCCCGCCATGCGCCGCAAGGGCCGGGTCCAGGCCGGGTGCGATGCGGACGTGGTCGTATTCGACCCGGACACGGTTTGCGACCGGGCCACCTATGGCAACAGCACGCGCCCGTCGGCAGGGATACGGCACGTCCTGGTCAAGGGCACCTTCGTCGTGCGTGACGGCGACATCGTGCCCGGCGCCCGGTCCGGACAGCCGGTGCGCGCCGAGCCGCTCTGAGACCGTCAGCGGATCATCGGTACCTGCCCACCAGCATACCAGGCTATACGAACATAGCTAGCCCATGAATTAAGCTCTTCCCTTGTGGATCGTATGTGTGTTCTAATAGCTGGCATGGGAATGGGAGACAGGACGGGTCTGCGCGGGCCCTGGCGGGTGCGGGATCGCCGCTGGTCACAGCGCCGTGCCGCCCGACCGGGCCTGCGTTCGCGCGGCGCCGGCCGTCCCGCCCAGATCGTGGCACGCGTACGGGATGACCGTCCGGCGAGCACGTCCCGCGCCGGCCAGCGGACCTGAGTATCCAGTTCAGGACACATTCATAGAGGTGAGTACGACGAGCGCAGAGTTCGAAAACTTTAGCGATGATGATGAGTTCTGGCTATCCGACCTAGAAACTAGGGCCATAGATCTGGAGCAGGAGCTCTCTGTGCTGCGCGAGGCGCGCGAGCGTGCCCTCGCCAACCAGGACGCGCCGGCGGATGAGGCATTCGGTGCCGACTACGACGACGAGCCGCAGATCCGGCCGCGCGACGTCTACCGGCGGCCTGCGGGCAAGCCGGTTCAGGAGCGGCAGGCCGCTCGCGCGTCCTCGATCCCGACGGCCACGATTCACGGGCGCGGCCGGGCGCAGGCGCGGCCGACCGTCCGGCCCCGGCTGGACGAGGAGCGGACCAGGACGCTCATCGACCGCGGCCGGCCGAATGCGGTCCAGGTGCGCCGCTCGCGGCGGAGGCGGATGTACGCGGGCGCGGTCATCGCGGCGGCCGTGGCGGCCGGCGTGCTAATCCTGGTGTTCCGCCAGGGCGCGTCGTGGCCGCCCAGCGTGGCCGTGGTGCAGAGCGAGATCACCACGGCGTGCCAGAACCCGAATGTGGCCTCCGAGCCGGACCAGGTCAACTTCTCCTGCGCCAAGGACACCAGCCAGATCCTGTGGGTCTTCGCGCTGATGACCAGCGGCGACAACCCGAACTTCACGGACGCGAAATCCGGGCGGCAGGGCCTGGAGCCGATCACGCCCACCCAGGGCGGTTCGGTGGCCTGGTCGCTGAACCTGCATCATCCGTACAACCCGGCCAACCCAATCGACAGCCTCGAGGTGGCCGCCCGGGCCATCAACAACATCATCGGGGGAGCCAGCCTGACCGGCAGCAACGGCCAGCCGTCGGTGCAGGCGGGTCTGGAGAGCAGCCCGGCTAACTGCGCCAGGTACACCGGATCGTCCGCGCTCGTCACGCGTGCGGGCTTTCCCGACATCTGCGCCCAGCCGGTCACCAGCGGAGCCGGGCAGGCGGCGCTGGTAACCGACATCTACTCCAAGTGGCTGGTCGGCTCGCCGACGGCCAATGCCCAGGACGCCAGCGTGCTGTTCGAGAACGCCAGCAACCCGGGGAATGCAGAGGTGCAGGCCATCCTACGGGGCCTGTCTGGTTCGCCGGCGTGACGCTGCGCTAGCGCGAACCGGCACGCGGGGGACCGTAATCCGTCCGAGGCCCAGGGAAGAAGGTGAATCCGTGCAGTCCGTAAGGAAACCGAGGTGGCAGCAGGCGACCGCGCTGGTGAGCCTCAGTACGTGCGGCGCCATGACCGGACTCTCCCTGGCCCACGGGACGGTCGCCGATCTCACCTCACCCGCCAGCATGCCGGTCCGTTTGCTGGCGTCGAGCAAGCCGACCGCGCCCGCCGCCACCGGCGACAAGGCGCTGCGCGCGGCGATCGTCAAGGCGGCCAACTACTATCTGCGGATCGCAAAGCGGGACACGCCCGCCGAGGTTCAGGCCCTGATCTGGCAGAGCGACAGCACCGACGGCGTCGATCACGGCGAATCGTGCGCGGCATTCGCCAGCCTCACCCTCGAGAGCGGAGCCAGGGCGACGGGCCAGCAGAGCTGGGTCACCGGCGGCAGCTCGTACCCGTGGCCGCTGCAAGACTGGGCGGACGTCCGGGTCGACCCGAATCCCGGCTCACTCAACATCGTGTCGATCCTGCAGGACGCCGAGACCCATCATCGCTGGCATCCGCTCGGCGACGGCTATGCCCCGCAGCCCGGGGACTGGGTGTTGTTCGCCGGACACGTCGAGGTGGTGA
Source organism: uncultured Actinomycetes bacterium (assembly GCA_963767565.1). Lineage (GTDB taxonomy): Bacteria > Actinomycetota > Actinomycetes > Streptosporangiales > Streptosporangiaceae > Palsa-504. The sequence goes on from CAVYEG010000006.1 coordinate 1,994,459, forward strand.
CCAGGTATTCCGGCGGAGCACTGGACACGATCGGCGGTGACTCCATGCCGAATCTGTCCGTGAACGCACACCAGTACGACGGCCCGCTCGGCGCCCAGGGCGTGACCGGCTTCGTCAACAACGGCGAGCTGCTCAGCAGCATGACCGCTACGCCGGCCGCCCCGAAGGCGGCTCCCCCGCCGGTGAGCGCGCCAGCGCAGGTGGAGCCGGCCGTCGTGACGGTGGCCTCGGGTCAGGCGGCCATCCCGGGCCTGGCCGTGCCGGCCGTCGGCCTGGGCGCCGGAGCCCTCGCCGACCCCCCGACCTCGGCCACGGCGCAGCCGACGGCGCCCCGCCAGCCGGCCAGCTTGTCATCCACGCAGGCCGCGCTGTTCGGCGCGGCCTCGGTGCCCGGATCGCAGCCGGTAACCGGGAGCGTGACCAGCTACGCGTCCGGACCGGCGGGCCCCCGGTACAGCCGCAGCCAGCTGGCCCCGGGTGCGACGACGGTGCCGGGCTCGGTCGTCCAGCAGGCGTTCATCAGCGAGGTGGCGCCGGGAGCCCTGGCCGCGCAGCGAGAGTACGGCGTCCCGGCCGCGGTGACGATCGCGCAGGCTATCGACGAATCGGGCTGGGGACAGAGCCAGCTGGCGCTGCAGGACAAGAACCTGTTCGGCATCAAGGGCACCGGCCCGGCGGGCACGGTGCTGCTGCCGACGCAGGAGTTCGAGGGCGGCGAGTGGGTGACGGTGAACGCGCCGTTCCGCGTGTACAGCAGCGTGGCTCAGAGCATCACCGACCACACGCTGCTGCTGGCCACGTCGTCCAGCTACAAGCCGGCCATGGCCAACCGGCTTTCTCCGGACACATTCGCGCACGACCTGACCGGGGTCTACGCCACCGACCCCAGCTACGGATCGACCCTGATCGGGCTGATGCGCTCGTACAACCTGTACCGCTTCGACGCCCGGACGGCCGGCGCGCCCGCGATCTCGGCGCCGGGGGGCGGCAGCACGACGCCGGCCGTGACGGTACTAGGCGGGTCGAGCCCGGGCGGAGCGAACGTGGGCCTGGCCGGCCTGTCCGGGACCGAGCCGACGGCCGCGGTGCCCGGCTCCCTGCTGCCGCCGCCGAACGTCACCGCGCCGGCCTCCGTAGTGCCGCAGCCGACCGGCGGGTCCGGGTCAGACGTGGTGAAGCCCGGTGCGAAGCTGCCCGCCAAGACCGGCGCGCGGCTCGGCCCGAAGCGGCCCGGCGGGTCCGGCGGCAGCGGTTCGCGGCCGACCCGGCCCCGCGTGCGGGAGACCGGACCGCGGTCGGGTGCGGCGCCAGTGGGATCAGGCGGGGCCAGCATTCCCGGCGTGCTCGACGCCGCGACGTCAGTACGGGCCGCGGGGGCCGGCGACGCCCCGGGCGGGCAGGCAGCGCCGGCTGACACCATGGCGGTGCTGCGGGCCGGGCCGCGCAACCTGCGCGTCAGCACCCGGCGCTACGCCGCGCAGATGCCGCGCGTGGTCACGACCGCCTTCGTGACCACGGCCAGGACCCCGCTGCTGCGGTCGCGGCCGCTGTACCAGGACGTGGCCGCCTCGAGCGGCATCCGGTGGGAGCTGCTGGCCGCCTGCGACTGGATGCAGTGCCAGGCGGATCCGCGCTATTCCCCGGTAACCGGCGAGAAACTGGGCACCCGCACGGCTGACGGCAGCGTATACCGGACGAAGTCCGAGTCCCTCGAGCAGTGTGCGGCCGACCTGATCGAGCTGGCCAGCGTCGTCTACCTGCTCGACCTGACCGGACGACGGTTCCTGTCGGTCCGGGATCTGGCCAAGGTATTCGCGGCGTTCCGCTGGGGCGGGCTGCTAAAGACGCACCACATTTCCGCGATGGAGTTCCCGTACTCGGTCGAGGGCCTGACCGAACAGCACCAGAAGATGCGCTGGCCCGACATCAGGGAGCCGCAGGCGCCAGACAAGCCCGGCACGCGGTTCCGGATGCCGTTCGGGGCGGTGCCGGTGGTGCTGAGCCTGGGCTACGCGGCGATCGCCTGAGGATCCGACGGCAGGACAGGAAAGGTAGGCCGATGATGCGCTTGCTCACGACCCGGGCCGCGAGGGCCGACTCAGGAGCGAGGCGGACGTGGGAGCCGACGGAGTGGGACGAGCTTGACCCCCCGGACGGGGCCCACGGCTACGGCCCGGATGGTACCTGGGTCTTCGCCCCCGAACCGGCTCGGCTGACGCGGCGGGCCGCCGGGCCCAGGGGGCCAGTGCGCCCGGCAGCGGGCCCGATGGGGAAGACCACCCGGCGCGGCCGGCGGCGGCTGATCCCGCTTTGGGTTAAGTGGAGCGCCGCCCTGGCCCTGCTCGCGCTGATGTTCCGCAAGGCGCTGGCGTTTGCGGTGGTGGCCGCGTTGTCGGCGGGGCTGCACCTGATCGGGCTTAACCTGCACTTGCCGGACGTCAAGCTGAGCTGGCCCTGGCAGACGGTCACGGCCGGCGTCACCACCGATACCGACGTCGGCCCGTGGGTGCTGCAGAGGATCGAGGGCATCTCCCGGCCGGCCCTGGGGTCGGAGACGTTCAACTTCGTCTTCACGCACAAGGTGTCGAAGAACGTCGGCTTCTGGCCATGCTGGTATTCGAGCACGTTCGCCGCGGTCGGGCGGGCCGCCGCGACGATTGACCTCAACCCCGGGCCGGCCTGGTGGACGCCGACGTCCGGGCACTACCGGCTGCAGGTGCTGAACCGCCCGGTGGCGGGCCGGCCCGGCCGGGCGTCGGTCAGCATCGTGCTGCCGCAGCCGCAGCTGCCGCAGACGGTGCATGACATCTCGGTCGACAATACGTTGTCCCACCCGATCGATACGCAGCACAGCTGGACGTATCCAGGGTTCGGTTGCGGGACGCTGCTCAAGCCGCAGTTCTCGGTGTCGGTGCTCTACGCGCAGGCGCAGAACCTGGCCTTCTACCAGGCCACGCATAATCCGCAGGTGACCCGCCCGCTGATCCGCGCGGCCGAAGCGGAAGCCAGTGCGATCATCAGGGACAACTTCATCCAGCCCACGCTGAACGCGCTGGGCTATTCGCTGGCCAGTTTCAGCCTCGGCTGGTCCGCCGCGCCTTCAGCCGGCCTGGTGGCTGAGCGCCGGCCAGGTCCTCGACCACGACGATCTCGTAGGCGAACTGGTCGTCCGGCCGGCGCCAGCGGCGGCCGGCACGCCGGGAAAGGCCCAGAACCGCTCGATGGGCCCGAGGATGTCCAGTGACGCGGCCACCGTCTCGGTCAGCTGCTCGGCGGGACGCTGCTGGATGCAGGCCAGCGCCAGCTGACCGGTCGGCTCCTCCAGCCCCGGACCAGGCGTCGTTCCTGACCTGCCACAGGCTGTTGTACGCATGCGAGCCCTCCGGCACGATAACCACCTCTGCCATGTTCGGCCGCGGTCGGTCCGGCCCGCCGACCCCGTCAAGGTCGCCATCTACCCGCAGGGCGGCTCCTCACAAGGGAACCCGCTAAGTTCCACGGGTGCCGATCACGCGGAGACGGCGATCGCGGCGTTCAGCGCGTCCAGGGCTGAGCTCTGCCGGCCGGCGTCGGCCGAGTCGAACGGCCCGGTCCAGCGCAGCCCGAACTGGTTGCTCGCGTTCCTGTTGTTGTTCCACAGGCTGCTGGCGTTGCTGACGATGAAGGCCTGGTAGCTGGGCTGATTGCTGACCTGCCAGAAGTCGGCCAGGTAGCGCATGAAGATCCCCTTGAACTGGGCCTGGTCCCCGTCGCAGCCCGGGGCGCCCAGCTCGCAGGGCTCGACCAGGATGCCCGGGTGCGCGGCCGACGGCGGGCTGACCAGGGTGGCCAGCGTGGCGTCGGCGATGGCCTGGCCCTCCACCAGGTAAGCGCCGTCCCCGGTGATCTGGTACAGGGCGGCCAGGCCGCCGAGGATCACGCCCTGGTTGTAGGTCCAGGTGGTCTGGCCGTTGTTCGCGCAGCCCGAGGTGAGCCCGTCGTTGACCAGGTGGCCGCGGTTGATGACGCCGCAGCGGCTGAGCCAGTCCGAGGCTCGCTGAGCCCAGGTCAGGTAGCTTTTGTCGGCAGGCGTGCGCTGGTGCAGCTGGGCGGCGAGGGTGAGGAACAGCTCGTTGGGAATCGCGTTCTTGTAGGTCTTGTCCTCGTTCCACCACACGCCGCCGCCGCAGGTATCGTCCCAGCCGTTGCTGTTGTAGGTGAAGATGTTCTGGGCCAGCTCCAGATAACTCTGGTCGTGAGTCAGGTCGTAGGCCGCGACCCAGGCCAGCCCCCACCAGCCGTTGTCGTCGTAGAAGTTGTTGCAGCACTGGGCGTGCTGTTGCTGGGCGGCAGTGTAGGTGGTCGCGATGATGTTCTGGTGGGAGGTATCCCCGGTCAGCTTGGTGTACCCGATCAGGGCGGTCAGCGCGTTGGCGGCGTTCCACCAGCCGGTGCTGTTCCACAGGCCGGTCGAGGTGTCGTACCACTTCTGCAACGCGGTGACGGCGGCCGCCGCGCAGGTACGGAAATTGAGCTCGGCCATGCGTGATCCCTCCCGGTATGGCGCCATATCGCCGCGCACCAGGGTAGTGCCGCGGCCGGGATCACGTCCGGTCGTCACACCAGGCCGGTTCCGCCGGTCATACAGACGGATATGCCAACGCAACACGAAGAGGAGACAACCGTGCCTGTTCAGGTGACCACCATCATGCTCGGCGTGGAGGACCTGGCCCGTGCCAAGAAGTTCTACGCCGAAGGCCTGGGCTGCGAGATCGCCCAGGACTACCCGGCGTTCGTGTCGCTCAGCCTGGGTGACGGATCGTCGTCGCTGGCCCTGTACCGGCGGGAAGCCGCGGCGGCCGACGCCGGGGTGCCAGCCGAGGGATCGGGATTCCGGGGCGTCTCGTTCCACTACATCGTCGATGACCGCCAGACCGTGGACGAGACCCTAGCCAGCGCCGTGGCGGCGGGCGGGGAGACGGTGAAGGCCGCGGCCGGCGCCCAGTGGGGCGGCTACTCCGGGTACTTCAGCGACCCGGACGGCTACCTGTGGAAGGTCGCGACCACCGCGTGATCCGGCTGGGGCGGGCGCCCGGCTCAGCCGGCGATCTCGGCCGCGAGCAGGGCGCCCAGTTCCCAGCAGGCTTCCAGGTCCTGCTTTCCCGGCGGCCCGGTGACGCTGACCGCCGGCCGGACCTTCTGCCACTGCAGGCCGGTGGCGATCGACTCCACCGCGCGCACCGCGCCGGTAGTGTCCAGGTTGCCGTGCACGTACAGCGCATAGGGCCGCCGCCGGGTGGCCTCCAGGCACGGGTAGTAAATCCCGTCGAAGAAGTGCTTAAGCGCCCCGGACATGTAGCCGATGTTGGCCGGGGTGCCGAGCAGGTAGCCGTCGGCCGCCAGGACATCGGCCGCCGCGGCGGTCAGGGCCGGCCTGATGACGACCTCGATCCCCTCGATCTCGTCGGTCCGCGCGCCGCTGGTCGCGGCCTCGAACATCGCCTCGAGCGCGGGCGACGGAGTGTGATGAACGACCAGCAGCCTCGGCATGAGCGCTGATCCTAGACGACACCGTGCTTAGACGGCACCGGCTCAGACCGTGATCGCCACGTCCTGGCCGTCAGGAACGGTGACGGTGTCGTCGTCGAACCATAGCCCGCCCTCGGCGAGGTAACGGAAGTGCAGCGTGCTGCCGGCCGGGACGGTCACGGCGGCGCTGCGGGTGCGGTTCGCGCGACGCCGCAGCGGGTGCGCGAACGGGTTCCAGTCGTTGAAGTTGCCGACCACCGACACGGCACCGTCGGGCTCGTCGGCCGACAGGGCGAAGGTGACGCGGACACGGCCATCGCGCCCAGGCTTGGTTGTCTTGATCAACTGCTCTCTCCACTAAGACGGTTGCCTAGCTCGTCCAAGGCGATTATCCCGAAACCGAGAGCCTGGCTACTGGATTTGGCTCAGGGCGCCACTCGGCGTGTCGCACGAGAGGGTACAAAACCGTCAGGGAGTTCGATATCACCCAGCCCGGCGACCGGGGCGGTCCGCCGACGAGGGGAAGGCTGACAGCCTGCGGCGGCCGGGTCGGACGGGATCGTTCTGTCCCGTATGCAGTATGCGACATTTGGGTATATATGTTTCAGGCGTGTATCGCCGGGCGGTCATGCGTTCCAGGCAGGTGTCGCGGGGGAGGCAGCAGTGCGGCAGGTGCTCGAGGAGGCGGCGGCTCCGTTTTCGCGGCTTGTGGTGCTGCCGGGGCGCGGGGTCATGGGGGTGTGGGAGTGCGCCGGCCCGCCGGGCGCCGACACGCTGGTGCTGATCCACGGGGTGGCGGCCACGGCCGAGCTGAACTGGGGCAGGGTGCTCGCGTCGCTGGGTTGCCACTTCCGCGTCGTCGCTCCCGACCTGCGCGGCCACGGCGACGGGATCCCGGCCGGCGGGCGGTTCCGGCTGGAGGACTGCGCGGACGATATCGCCGCGCTGGCCGCCGCCCTCGGCGCGGCCCGGTTCGTCGCCGTGGGCTACTCCATGGGCGGCATGATCGCCCAGCTGCTGTTCCGGCGCCATCCCGAGCTGGTGTCCGGCCTGGTGCTGTGCTCTACCGCGGGCAACGTGGTGGAGTCGCCGATGAAGAAGCTGACCGCCCTGGGCCTGCCGACGGCGGCGGCGGCCATCTGGTGGAACCCGTTCCTGCGGCTGCTGACCGCCGACATACTCGGGCCGACACTGGTCGGCCCGATCGAGGACCCGGCCACGGCCAGGTGGGCTCGCGCTCAGCTGAGCCGGACCGGGCTGGCCACGGCCGTTTCGGCCATGCAGGCGGCCTGCGAGTTCAGCTCGGACGACTGGATCGGCCAGGTTGACGTGCCCACGGCGGTGGTGGTCACCACCAGGGACACCCTCGTGGCGCCGAGCCGCCAGCGCAAGCTGGCCCGGGCCATCCCGGGCGCCACCCTGCACGAGGCCCACGCCGACCACGGGATGTGCATCACGGCGCCGCCGATGTTCGCCCGGGTGCTGCTCGAGGCGTGCCTGTCGGCGTCCGGCCCGAGCGGAGACGACCGGCGGAATGCAGGCGCGAGCCGTCGCCGCGCGGTGCGGCCCGCGGCCGGATAACGCCTTATATGGCCGCCGCTTACAGCTTGCCGCGGTTCCTGGAACCGAGAATGATCTGGGTCACGATATACGTGCTCAGGCCAAGCTGAGCCGCTACTTCCTCGGGCCGTTTCCCTTGCTCGTTATACAGCAGGGCCAGTTTCCCCTGTGACTTGGTCCGCGGGCGGCGTGGTGCGGCCGGGGCGGCCGGACGGCGCCGGGCCTACCAGGCCCTCCCAGCCCAGCGGCAAAGCCCCAGCGGCAACCCCTAGTTCCGGCGATCCGGCCCTGGTGGCATAGTGGCGGATGCCCGGCGTGCTGGTGGCCGGGCAGCGCCCGCGATCTGACTTCAGCGGAAGGAACAGCAGTGCCTCAGGCCGCCAAGGAAGAAATCACGCTTTCGCGCGTCTTCGACGTGCCGCCCGAGCTGGTCTACCGGGCCTTCGTCGATCCCGACCAGCTGTGCCTGTGGTTCGGGCCGACCGGCTATTCCGTGCCCTGCGAGAGCGTGCAGATCGACGCGCGGCCCGGCGGGTTCCAGCGGTTCGTGATGGTGAGCGACGAGGATCCGGCCGTGCGCAGCACGGTCGATACGAGCTTGACCGAAGTGGTGGAGAACGAGCTGCTCGACGGGCACCAGGAGGTCGAAGGTACGCCGGGCAGCAGGGTCAGGCTGCGGCTGGAATTCCGCCCGGAGGGCCACGGCAAGACCCGGCTCGACCTGCGCCAAGGCCCGTTCACCCAGGAGCTCGGCGAGGCCACCAAGACGGGCTGGGACGACTCGTTCACCCGGCTGGACTCGCTGCTGCGCCGTTCCCTGTAGCCGGCTGGTCCTGGTGGAGCCGCTGCCGGTGGACCCGCCGCATCAGCCTGGATCGTTCGGTACCGATAATGTCCCTCTCGATCTCGGCATGCTCTTGCACCTGGCTGTGCAGGTGACGGCCGAGGTGCCGGCGGCGAGCGGCGGGCCGGTGGCCGACGACGACCTGACCAGCCGCGGGCTGTGGCAGTACGCGCATTACTACGACCCGGCCGAGTGGGTACGCGGCCGGTTACTTCCGGCGCATGGCCAGCTGCGGGGACAGCCACAGCGGGGGCAGGTAGCCGGCCAGGTTGGACAGCGGCAGGACCTCGGGCTTGAGCTGGATGCCGAGCGCGTCGGCCATGAACACACGCCGCTGGGTGACGCGCTGCCACAGGCCGGGATAGCGGGCGGCGAGCCCGGCCCGCTTTGGGGCAACCTGACCCGCTGGCTGGCCGGGGAGTCATAACCGGCGACGGCCGGGTCAAGGCTCCCCCGCGGCGCCCTCTTCCGTCGCCAAGGTCAAGATCTATAGGCCGAACGGCCCGTAGTTCACGCCGCCGGCCACCTGACGTACGCGGCGTGTGTCAGGTTGACCGCCCGCCCGGCTCTTCTGTTTCAGGCCGTGACCCGAGGAGGCAGAAATGGCCATTGAAACGATCATCGAGCATGGCGAGCCGGATCCCGAACGCGACGACCCGGCCCGGCAGGTGCACGTCAGCGCGGACCAGCTGACGCCAGCTGACGCCGCACTGCCGACCCGCGCGACCGCCACGATCACGCGGCTGCTGCAGGAGCATCCGGCCGTGGCGAAGGAGATAAAGGACATCCTGCGCGCCCGCGTCTACCTCCGGGAACTGGCCGAGCGCAGCAGCCGGGCCGGGAAGGCCGAGGAAGAGGCCGACCAGCACCGGTCGAACCTGGCCGTCAAGCTCGATCCCGGCGACCGCCGCACCCTGGGCTTCGGGCTGGGCCTCGCCATCGTCGTCGCTCTCGTCATCCTCGATGCCGTCCCGCTGAACTGGGCCGCCCAGGCCTTCGGCCTCAACTCCGCCGGGACCGGGCTGGTCACGTTCATCCTCGTCGTCGCGTCCATCGGGGCCATGCTGGGCTTCGAGATCACCCGCGGCCACCCGAGGCGACGCGGTGTGCTGGCGGCGGTGGTCACGGTGGGGTACCTCGCGCTGTTCGGCCTCCGGACCGAGTTCCTGATCACGGTGTCCGCTGACTCGCTGCCGATCGCCGTGCTGCAGTCCGCCCTGCTGACCGCCATCTCGGCCGGCCTGGTCCTGTGCGGCTCCGCGGTGCTGGCCCGGACTCGGTCCCTGACCTACTCGCGGGCGCGCGCCGCGGCCCGCCGCGCCGCTCAGGCGGCCGAGGACGCCCGTGCGGCCGAACGCCAGGCCGCCGAGAAGCTCCAGCGTCACATCGGCAGCCTGCACCACATGCTGCTCCCGTGGGCGCTTCGCTCGGCCGGCCCGGAGGGCGTCGGCCAGGCCGACTGGGACGCCGCGCTCGACCAGGCCATCCGTGCTCTGTTCTCGACGACGTTCTCGACGACGACGTGACCGGATGCGGTTCGCCGCTCCCTGCACCCAGTGACCCCCCAGACCTAGCTCAGTCGGAGCGTGTCGCCGCCCGCCGTACCGGACACGAACTCAGGTTCCAGCAAAAGGTGCTGGCCAAGGCGGCTATACGGTGCCAAGTTGTAGTTATGAACCTCACGCCGAGTTTTGAGCGCGAGACCGGCCAGGTGATCCTTGAGGGCCTCCCCGCGGGGGTGGCAGGAGAAGCCTCCTTGATTCCGGTGCCGGGTCTGGACCTGGCCTTCGACCGTGCCGATGGCCGGCTATGCCGGGTGGTGGTAGATGCCACCGGTACAGACGGTTCCATCGCGGTCGGTGAGCAGGTAGCAGCGATGCTTACCCGCCTGTTCGGTGCGCAGGCACCGAACATGGTGTCCGGTATCGCAACCGGGTCGGAGGAAGCAGGCGTGCTCTCGCCCGAACCCGGGCTAGCCGCAACGCTGTCGAGCCTGGCCCGTCTGGACGCGGCGCGGGCCACCAGCCCGATCCCGTCTGGCTCGCCCTGGTGGGCGGCCGAGGCCGCTGAGCTCGCCGAACAGGCTGGCCTGCATGCACGAGCCCGCACCGAAGGGCACCAAGCGCTGGCCAAGCTGCTCGGCAGCCGGCCAGCATCGACGCAGCAGTGCTTCCCGAACCGGCCGTGCGGGCGGCTCTCGCCGTCGCCGCCAGCATCGCGGTGGACGACCCGCAGGCCGCCGCCCGGCTGCAGGAGGCAATCGGAGCGCGGTCCGGGCCCGGGCCCGGCGTCCCGCCACCGACACCGACACCAGAATTCGACGTAGCCGACGAGGTCGAGAGCCTCGAGAAGGACCGGGTGCGCCTGAGCCGCCTGCACTGGATGCTCGATCCCGACCTCGTGCCCGAAGAGGTCTTCCGGCCCGGGCTGTCACCGCATTCCGACCTGCTCGTTCGGCATGATGGGGCGACGGGACGGGTGCTAGTCGAGGCCCGGCTGATTCCGGGCGCGGACTGCGACGCGCTCGGCCGGTGCCAGGCCAGGCTGGTAGACCCAGGCGTCCGCCGCGTGCTGGCTTACGGCGGCTTCGTCAAGGCGGGGACGGCGTCCGCGTCTTCGGTCCGGGCCGAGCTGCGCCTGGAGTTCCCGCTGGACGAGCTCCAGGAAAGCTGGATCGAGGTGGTGCAGGATCACCGGCGGCCGGTTCGCAGCACCAAGGGGCACCGGATCAGGCGCGCCTTGCGGTGGGCTGATGCGGCGCTGCGGGCCCAACGCGCTCCGGCGGGCGTGGCCTCGAAGCCGGCTCACGAGGACTGGGCCGCCCTCGCCGCTGCGGCCTGGGACCGGTGCCGCCGCGACTGGGACGCAGCCGGCGACCGCGACCGTGCCTACCTGGCGGCCCGACGGCAGGCCGCCTTCGACCCGAGGGCCTGCGTCCCGCCAGCGCCCTCCGCCGCCGCAGCCGCAATCGCCGGCCAGGTGCCCCTCGACGGTCCCGCTTACCTGGCCGAGACGCTCGGCCGCTGAACGAGAAGGACAGCCCGCAGCACATGGGCCCGGGGCAACGACCGCAGCGTCGCCCCGGACCCGCAACAGCTCAGGATCCGGCTAACTCCTCGATCACCACGAGGACTCGCCGGTTCGCGCCCGAGGCTCCCGAACCGACTAGGTCACTCGCGCCATGTCCCACGATAATCAGCGAGGATGCCGGGATTTCCCGTGATTCGAAAAAATTAGCGACTGATGTCGCCCTCTCGTAGGACAAGACGTAGTTGGCCTCGGCCGTACCGGGAGTCGAGGCAAAACCGCTGATCACCGCCGTCGCTCCCGGCGCCCGCAGCCGCGGCAGCAGCGCCGTGAGTTCCCGGACCGCCACCGGGCTAAGCGCGAAGCTGTCGTTGGCGAACAGTACCGGCACCGAGACCGAATCGGGCCTCGCGCCGTGGCTCAGGCCAGCCGAGACCAGCCCGGCGAGCTGGGCCGCGGTCACCTCGGGCCCGACCACGGTGGCCTGGGCCGCGCCGGCCCCCAGCAGGTCGGCCTGGGCCGCGCTGGCCGCCTCCGACGTCGGGAGATAGCTGGTGACCACGATGACGTCGAGTCCGGTCAGCTCGCCAGCCGGAAGCGGGCCGCTGAGGTCGTCGCAGAACAGGACGATCACCCGGCGGCTGCCGAAGATGTTCCCGGCCTCCGCCTGCAGGTCCGCCAGCGCGCTGGCCGCGACTGCGCTCTCGGCGGCGAGCGAGCCGTCAGCGGCGGGCGGATCGGGCAGCCGGCTGATCTTGACCGGGATCCCGAGCCGGGCCAGCCAGGCCGAGACGTTCTCGCGGGTTCTGGCCGCCTCGGCCTGTACCTCCGCGGCGTGCCTGGCCCGCCAGGCTTGCAGCCGCTTGGCGTACTGAGCCGCCTGATACTCCGTCTGCCCGCCGCCGGGAGCCAGCGGCTGGCCCGCCATGGTGATCGCCGACGGTGCCGGGGAGTCGGACGCGGCGATCGTCCTAGCCGGCGTACCCGCCTGCAGGATCCTCAGGTCCTCGTCCGGCCGGGCGGTGCTGGCCACGAGGCCGGACAGCGCCGGGCCCGAAGCCGCCCCGGTCAGCACGGTCAGCAGGGCCGCTGAGGGCACGTGCTGCGTGATCATGACCGGAGCACCGGTCGCCTGGCTGCCGGGCGGACTTGCGACGCTGGACAGGCCGCAGCCGGCCAGCAGGGTGGCCGCGCCGACGGCAGCGCCGATACGGCCGACTGGGTGGATGGTTTTCCTCACCTTGACCTCTTCCGTTCCGGTCCCGCCGGCCGCTGCCGCAGGACACTTGCTGCTCGATAAGGAAGAGACCATCCCAGCCCGAGCCTGACAGGTGTCAGCAAGCGACGATCCGCACCTCTTCTGTAGCGAGTACGGCATGCGCGAGAAGGGAACACGACGGTGCAGCCAGATCACCGGCGGACGCCGGCCCAGATCATCGGCGAGCTGCTGGAAACCCACCTGGAGGCAGCGAGTCTGCTCGCCGAGGCCAGTCACCGCCGGGCGCTGGCCGTCTGCTCGGCGGCGATCACCCGGTTGAGGCTTGCCGCCGGGCAGGCCGCGCGGCTCGCCTACGAGGAACTGCGGCACCGGCTCGAGCCGCGTCGTCGCCACCCGATCAATTTCGCCGTGGGGCTGCTGCTTGTCCTGGTGCTGGGCGCCGGATTGGCCATGCTCGACGTCATCGAGCTCAGCGGGCTGCTCGACGCATCCCGGGCGGTGCTGCCCGCGCTGGCGGCCGCAGCCGCCTGGCTGACCGCGGCCTGGCTCAGCGTCATCGCCGCCCGCCAGCGGCGCTGGGCTCTGGTGGCGGCCATCACGGCCGCCGCCCTCGTGCTCGGGCTGCTGCTGGTCGCCCTGCACGGCCTCGGCCGGCCGACGGCCCATCAGTACGCCTCGGCGAGCGCCGTATTCGGTGCCCTTACCGGCACCTCCATCCTCGCGCTCACGGCGGGTGCGGGCGCGCTCATGGCCTACATGGAGCCGGCCAGCCTGCTCGTGGCGCGGCGGCGCTGGCACCGGGCCCGGGCCGCCTACGAGGAGGCGGTCGAGACCGAGCACGCCGATGTGCAGGCCGCCGCGGTCGCCGCCGAGGCCTGGCTCGGCCTGGTCAGGGGGCGGGTGGCGGCGATCGCGGCCGAAGACGAAAACCTCGTGCAGGCGACCGTGGCCTTCGCCGCGGTCCTGGTGGAGAGCAGCCGCCCGCAGCTCCCGCCCTTGTTGTAATGCCCAACTGAAGGATCCCGAGGAGGCAGAAATGACCAAGGACACCTGGACCAGGATCAGGCGGCTGCTATCGCGCGCAGTCACGTACCTGCCCGGCCGGCTGACGTACCGCCCGTCCGCCCGCGGCGACGCTGACCGCGTTGGCGGTCACGATGGCGGCGATGGCCGCCCATTCGGCCAGGCCCAGCGCCTGTCCTAGGACGAGCAGGCCGGTCAGCGCGGCGAAGACCGGGTTGACGCTCATGAAGACGCCGAAGAACCGGGTCGGGATGCGCCGCAGGGCCAGCGTGTCGGCCACCATCGGGACCGCGGAGCACAGCAGCCCGGCTGCGGCCGCGCGGCCCAGGGCGGTCGCTGTTACGGGGTGGCTGACCAGGACCCAGATGCCGACCGGGACGTAGAGCAGGGCGGAGAGGCTGGCCGCGGCGGCGGGACCCTGGGCTCCTGGCAGCCGGGCCCCGACGACCCGGTTGACCAGGATGTACCCGGCCCAGCAGGCCGCGGCCAGCAGGGCCAGCCCGAGGCCGGCGTAGTCGGTGCTGGGCTGGGGCCGGGCCAGCACGACGACGGCCGCGCCGGCGATCAGCGCACAGCCCAGGTCGATCAGGCGGCGTGAGGCCAGCAACGCCACCGCCAGCGGGCCGAGGAACTCCAGCGTCACCGCCAGGCCCAGCCCGATCCGGTCGATGGCCGCGTACAGCGACAGGTTCATGGTGGCGAAGATCAGTGCCAGGGCCAGCACCGGCTGCCACTGCGCCCGGGTGAACGAGGCGAACTTCGGCCGCACGGTGATGAACAGCACGGCGCCGGCCACCCATTGGCGGATGGCGACGACCCCGGCAGGCCCGAGGACCGGGAAGGCCAGAGCGGCCGTGGCCGCGCCGAGCTGGTTGGACGCGGCGCTGCCGGTCATCAGGGCAATGCCGGCCAGCGGGCTGGGCGGCGCGGCGTGGTCCGGCCCGGCGGACGCGGCGGTCCGGCCGGCAGGCGCAGCGGTCCGGCCGGCAGGCGCGGCGGTCCGGCCGGCAGGCGCAGCGGTCCGGCCGGCGGGCGCAGCGGTCCGGCCGGCGGAGGGGGCGGGGAGGGGCTGCTGCGGGCGCGCCATGGCGGTCATGGAGCCAGCCTGGACCGGGGTCGATCGATACGCAAAATGCATGAACGAGGGCAGCTATACGCTTTAGTCATGGATCTGGAACTGAGGCACCTGCGCTGTCTGGTGGCGATCGTCGACTCGGGCACGTTCACCGACGCGGCCATCGAGCTCGGCATCTCGCAGGCGGCGGTGTCGCGGAACCTGATGGCCCTGGAGCAGGTCCTCGGTGTCCGGCTGCTGCACCGCACCAGCCGGACCGTCACCCCGACCACGGCCGGCGTGCACGCGCTGGCCCAGGCCCGGCAGGTGCTGGCCGCGGCCGACAACCTGGTGGCCGAGGCGACCACGGGCCACACCCGGCTCCGCATCGGCCACGCGTGGTCGGCTATGGGCCGGCACACGCGCGAGTTCCAGCGCCGCTGGGCGGCCCAGTATCCCGGCGTCGAACTGCAGCTGATCCGGACCAACTCTCCCACCGGCGGCCTGGCCGAGGGCCTGTGCGACATGGCGGTGCTGCGCACGGCCGTCGACGGCGGCCGCTTCGCCAGCGCGGTGGTGGGTCATGAGCGGCGTTACTGCGCGCTGGCGGCGGACGACCCCTGGGCCAGGCGGCGCTCGATCAGGCTGGACGAGATCCCGCAGCGCACCTTGCTCGTCGACCGGCGCACCGGGACCACGACACCGGAGCTGTGGCCCGCCAGCGCCCGGCCGCCGGTCAGGGACACCCGCGACATCGACGACTGGCTGGCCATCATCGCGGCGGGCGGGGGCGTCGGGATCACGCCCGAAGGCACCACGGCCCAGTACCGGCGTGACGGCGTGATCTTCAGGCCGCTGCGGGACGCCCCGCTCATCACGGTCCAGATGATCTGGCGGCGGCACGACCCGCACCCGTCGACGCACGCGGCGGTCGCCCTGCTGGCCGCGCTTTACCGCGGCCCCTCATGACGCCTGCCGGGCCGCTATTGGAGCGCGTGGCTGCCGGGTGAAACCTGCGGTTCACGGCCGTGTGGTGTGGTGCAAGCCGCAGTTCACCACCCTGCTGCGGGATGGCGCGGGTAGCGCGCCGTGCGGCCGCAGTTGTGTCAAGGGTCACAGCGAAGGGCTGGCCTTGGACGGCTCCGTTACCGGCGAATTTACCTCGTATTTATTTAGGCCGGCTAACTTCGCAAGGGACATGAAGAGGAAAAATTCCGGTACACGAGACACCATTGGGGCGACGGCCGTTGACCGTGACTGAGACCAGGATGCCCGGCGACCAGCGCTGGATCGACCTCGACGGCGCCGATAACATGCGCGATCTGGGCGGCCTGGAGGTCATCGGCGGCGGGCGAACCCGCTTCGACCGGTTGCTGCGATCGGGCACACTCCAGGACCTCACCGCCGACGACGTTTCGTACCTGGCAAAGGACATGGGCGTGCGCACGGTCCTAGACCTGCGCCTGCCCGGCGAGGCGGAACGGGAGGGTTCAGCGCTCGCGGATATTCCGGTGGTGCGCTATCTTTCGCTGCCGCTTTCTTCGGCGGGCCATATCCGGCCGGACACGGTGGCGGACGCAGCCGAGATAGATATCGTGGCCCACTACGTCGCTCTCCTGGAGGGAAGCTCCGAGAATATCGTCACGGCCGCGCGCGTATTCGCCGACGAAGCGAAGTTGCCCGCCGTATTCCACTGCGCCGCTGGCAAGGATCGCACCGGCGTGCTGGCGGCGGTGGTGCTTGACGCCGTGGGTGTCAGCAGTGCTGCGATCGTCGCCGACTACGCCCTCACGCAACAGCGGATGCGGCAGATCAGCACCCGGCTGCTCCGGCTGGAGACCTACCGCGAGATGCGGGCACTCAGTAACGGCATCAAGGGAGCCGCGACGGCGGACGAGGCCTCGATGGCCGCGTTCCTCGACCAGCTGCACGCACAGTACGGCGGTGGCGCCGGTTACCTGACCGCGCACGGGATGGACGGCACCGAACTCGCTACCTTGCGCGCAACGCTCGTTCAATCCTGACCCACAGGCAACCGCCGGGCCGCGTGGTCAACCTGATCGATGTGCCATCGGGCCGGTTATAACCGGATCTCCGCGACATCGATCCGGTCGCGCCGCCGCCGCGCGACCGCACATACCGGACAAACGGGCAGTATTCCAGCTGCAGCCGCCGCGGGCGGCGGCCAGCCCCGACGTGCCGCCCGGGCCGCCGGACGAACGAGAGCCCTGGCCGTGGCTGCTGAGCCTCCAGTGCACGGTAGGTAGAGTGAGGCTACAGAAACTCAGCGGCGCCGGGTACGGTCACGGCTGCGGGAACCGGACGCGGCGGTGACACCGGACACAGCTAAGCGGGCGGCGGCGGCCAGCTGGGCGGCGAGGGCGGGGCGGGCGGTGACCAGGGACGGACCGTACCAGGTCAGGTCGCGTCCTTCGACCAGGGCGACCCGGTGACCGGGGAACATCTCGGGGCCGTCTTCGGCGCTGAACGGGTACGGCTCGTCGGGCAGGACGATGAGGCTGGGCTGGCGTGCGGCGATATCGGCCAGGTCGGCGTGCGGGTAGCGGCGGGGGTGGTCCGCGTAGACGTTGTCCAGGCCGAGCCGGGCGGCTAGGTCGCCGGTGAAGGTACCCGAGCCCACCACCATCCAAGGATCCCGCCAGATCGGGATGGCCGCTCGGGTCCGCGGCCCGGGCGCGGGCTCGGCCCAGACCTGCTCAGCCCGGGAAAGCCACGACGGCTCGGGCCAGCCCAGCGCCACGCCGAACATCCGGCGCAGGGACGCCAGCGCCTCATCCAGGTCCCTGATCACCGTCACCCACACCGGCACGCCGGCCGCGCGGAGGCGTTCTACGTCGACGCGGCGGTTCTCTTCCTGGTTGGCCAGCACCAGGTCGGGCTCGAGCGCCCTGATCGCGGCCAGGTCGGGGTTCTTAGTGCCGCGGACCCGAGCCACCTCCAGGTCCGCGGGATGGGTACACCAGGTGGTCGCGCCGACCAGGGCACCGGGCTGGGTCACCGCCACCGACTCGGTCAGGGACGGCACCAGGGACACCACCCGGCGGGCCGGGCGGGTCAGCGAGACCGGGTGGCCGAGATCGTCGGGGGCCGGGCGGGTCAGCGAGACCGGGTGGCCGAGATCGTCGCGGGGTGCGGTCGGTCCGGTGGGGTAGCCGGGATCGGTATGCGGCGTGATCAGCTCTGCGCCTGGTAGTCGTAGAAGCCGCGGCCGGTCTTGCGGCCGAGCAGGCCGGCGTCGGTCATGCGGCGCAGCAGCGGCGGGGCGGCGTAGAACGGTTCCTTGTATTCCTCATACATCGAGTCCGCCACGGCCTTGAGCGTGTCCAGGCCGATCAGGTCGGCCAGCCGGAGCGGTCCCATGGGGTGCGCGCAGCCAAGCGTCATGCCGAGGTCGATGTCCTCGGCGGTGGCGTACCCGGCGTCGAGCATCCGGATGGCGGCCAGCAGGTACGGCACCAGCAGGGCGTTAACCACGAACCCGGACCGGTCCGGGGCCTTGATCGTGGTCTTGCCCAGGGTCTTGGTGACCAGCGCGGTGACGCGCTCGACCACGCCGGGGCTGGTGAGGACGGACGGGATCACCTCGACCAGCCGCTGCACCGGCACGGGATTGAAGAAGTGCAGGCCGACGACCCGCTCGGGCCTGCGCGTGGCCTGGGCGACCTGGATGATGGGGATCGAGGAGGTGTTGCTGGCCAGGATCGTATCGGGCCTGGCCACCGCCCGGTCCAGCTCGGCGAACAGCGCGGCCTTGACCACCGGGTTTTCCGTGGCAGCCTCGATCACGAGCTCGCGGTCGGCCAGGTCCTCCAGGCGGGTGGTGAGCCTCAGCCGGGCGAGCGCGGCGTCCCGGTCCTCGGCGGTGATCTTCCCGGCCCGGACCGCGCGGGCCAGCGAGGCCTGGATCCTGGCCAGGCCGGCCTCGGCGGCCGCGCTGTCGATCTCGCGCACGATGACGTCCAGGCCGCCGCGGGCACAGATCTCGGCGATGCCCGACCCCATCAGCCCGCAGCCTGCCACGCCGACCCGGGTGATTTCGCTCATGTAGATCCTCTCTCTCAGACGTTACGCCGGTACTGACCGCCCACCTCGAAGAACGCTTCGGTGATCTGCTGCATGCTGCACACCCGGGCCGCGTCCATCCGGGCGGCGAACACGTTGCCGCCCGAGCGCGCGACCTCCTTCAGGGCGGCCAGGGCCGCATGGGCCGGCTCGCGGTGCTGCTCGGTGAAGTCACGGACCCGTTCCAGCTGGGACTTCTTTTCTTCCTCGGTGGCGCGGGCCAGTTCGGCCGGAGCGGCGACGGTGCCGGCCGGGTTGCGGAAGGTGTTGACCCCGATCAGCGGCAGCGTGCCGTCGTGCTTGCGCTGCTCGTACAGCATGGACTCGTCCTGGATCCGGCCGCGCTGGTAGCCGGTCTCCATCGCGCCGAGCACCCCGCCGCGGGCCAATATTTGGACGTTAAAGTAATTGGCGGGCAGTGTCAAGCGGGCAGCGCCAGGCCGTACGGTAGGTGAGTGCCCGATCCAGACCCGTTCGACCCCATTGCCGAAGCCCACCGCCAGTGGAGCATCCGATGGCCCGCGCACGCCGATCACATGGCGGCCGTCACTTCCGTCATGCGCGTGCAGCAGCTGCTGCTGGCCCGGATCGAGGCCGTCCTCGCCCCGCACGGGCTGACCTTCGCCGCCTACGAGGCGCTCCGCCTGCTCGCCTTCACCCGGAGCGGGTCCATGCCGATGGGCAAGATGGGCGAGCGCCTGATGGTCCACCCGGCCTCGGTCACCAACGCCATCCGCCGGCTGGAACAGCGCGGGCTGGTCGAACGGCAGGCCTCGGCCGGGGACCGGCGGGTCGTGCTGGCCACCATCACCGAGGGCGGCCGCGCGGTAGCCCGCGACGCCACCGCCGCCCTCAACCAGGCCAGCTTCGGCATCGCGGCCCTGTCCCCCGGCGAGACGGCCGAGCTCACCGCCATGCTGCGGCACGTCCGCGTCGCGGTGGGCGACGTCGCGGACCCGGCCGGCCGCCGTAGCGCCGCGCCGGCCCGCAGCTCGTTATCCCGGGGCCGAACGGTCCGTGGTGCCTGCCGCCCGCCGGCCGAAGCGGATGGGCAGGGCCCTGAACGAGTAGAACAGCAGCCCGGGGTTGCGCTCGACCGGCTGGCCGGGGTCGAGCGCGAGGTCGTCGAGCCGCGCCAGCAGGCGCTCGAACGCGGTCACCAGCTCCTGCCTGGCCAGCGGCGCGCCCACGCAGGCGTGCGGGCCCTGCCCGAACGACATGTGCCGCATCACGTGCTCGCGGGCGACGTCGAACGCGTCGGGCGCGGCGAAGGCCTCGGCGTCGCGGTTGGCGGCGCCGTAGCGGACGTGCAGGATGGCGCCCTTGGGGATGGGGACGCCGTGGAGCTCGACGTCCCTGGTGGTCTTGCGGAACAGGCCCTGGACCGGAGCCAGCATGCGCAGCGACTCCTCGGCGAAGGTCTTGATCAGGCTGGGATCGTTTTTCAGGAGGCGGCACTGCTCGGGGTGCTCGGTGAGCAGCCACATGGCGGAGGTGATCGCGTCGGCGGTGGTGATGTAGCCGCCGGTGATGAGCTGCTGCAGGAGGTTCTGCAGCTCGGGCATGGACAGCGGGCGTTCTTCCTCTTCCGACGCCGCGACCAGGGCGGAGATCAGGTCGCCGGTCGGATGGGCGCGGCGCGCCGCGAACACGTCGGCCAGGTAGTGCTGCGCCTCGGCCTCGATGTCGGCGTAGGCGATCGCCGTGTCCTCGTCGGTCAGCAGGCCCTGGGCGGGGGCGAGCATGGCGTCGGCCCAGCGCCGGAACGTGCCGATCTCGCTGGCGGCCAGGCCGAGCTGCTCGCTGATCACGATGCCCGGCAGCGGGAAGGCGAACTCCTGGACAAACTCGCAACGGCCCCGGCCGGCGAAGGAATCGATGAGCTGGTCGCAGATGCGCTGCACGCCGGGGACCATCTGGCGGACCCGGCCGGGCGAGAACACCTTGTTCAGCAGGCGGCGGTAGCGGGTGTGCTCGGGCGGGTCGGACTGGTGCAGGGTCGGGACGTGCGGCCAGCCTTTTTCGGCGAGGCGCTGGTGGAACAGCGCGCCGAGCCTGCGGGCTTGCTCGCCGGACAGTTCCTCCAGGTCGAGGGTGTTGGAGTAAGTTTCCGCGTCGCGCAGGACGGCGCGCAGGTCCTCGTAGCGGGTCAGCACGTAGAAGCCGGTGCCGGGCATGCGCAGGACCGGCTGCTGCTCGCGCAGCTGCCGGTAGTAAGGGAACGGGTCGGCCTGCACGGCTGGATCCAGGAGGAGTTCGGCGTCGGATTCGGCCATGTCGGGATCCCTTGGCTGGTCGTGGCGCCGGGTCACAGGCCGCGCTCGATGGGCAGGACGCCTTGCTTGGCGGCCTGGACGAGAGCGGCGTGATCGGCTTCGGTCTGGTCGGCGTACAGGCGGGCGAACCGGGCCAGGGCGGTATCGAGGCGGTCGGAGGAACCGGCGTAACCGACGATCATCGACGCGCCGCTGGTCCGGGCGTGGCCCTTGGCCAGCAGGTGGCCGGTGATGGCGGCGTAGTCGGCCAGGGCCGCGGCGTCGATGGAGTCCAGGGCCACGCTGCCCTTCATGTTCCGGAACTGGCGGACGTAGTACTGCCGCCCGTCGACCGTGGTCCAGCCCAGCAGCGGATCGCTGACCGTCTGCAGGGCCTGCTGGTACTCCACGACCCGCTGGCCCTGGTGCGCGTGCCAGGCCCCCTCGCCGTGCACGTAGCGGGCGAAAACCGACCGGCGGGCCTGCTTGAGCTGGAGGAACAGCACGTCATCGGGGCTGCTGCCCTCGAGCAGCGCGACGTAGGCGCGCAGCCCCACGCTGCCCACGCCGACCACCTTGTGGGCGATGTCGATCAGCGTGTACCCGCCCAGGGCCCGCCGCCAGTGCGGGGCCAGGGTGCCCAGGTACTCATCGAGCCCGCGAGCGACCTGGTCCGCCTCGGCGTAGTTGATCCTGGTCACCAGCGGCGGGTCCTCCACGATGCGGCGCTGCCCGTCGCGTTCGCTGGTGAACCTGGGCAGCGCCCGGTCACTGGTCCGGCGGCGGGCCCGGGCCGCGGCCCGCTTGATCTCGGCGCGCAGCGACCTTCCGATCGCCCGCTGCTGCGGCAGCCGGTCCGCGTCCAGCCGCTGATAGGACCGGGCCAGCAGCGGAGTCGAGGCCAGCGCGCGGACCTCGTCCCGGTACCCGGTCACGCACTGCCGCACCGCCGCCTCGCACTCCGCCTCGCCGGCGCCGTTCTGCCGGCCCGCGACCCAGATGCTGGCCACCAGGCGGCGCAGGTCCCACTCCCAGCCGCCGGGGTGCGCCTCGTCGAAGTCGTTCAGGTCGATGACCAGATCCCGCTGCGGCGAGGCGTAGAAGCCGAAGTTGCCCAGGTGCGCGTCACCGCAGATCACCGGCGCGATGCCGGTCGACGGCAGCCCGGCCACGTCCGCGGCCATCACGACCGCCGCGCCGCGCAGGAAGCCGTACGGGGTGGCGGCCATCCGGCCTACCCGCACCGGGACCAGCCAGTCCAGCCGGCCCTGGTGGGACTCGATGATCAGCTGCACCGGATCGGGGCGGCCGGCCGGGGCGGACCAGTCCCCCAGCGAGCGGCGCGGCACCTGGCGGCGGAGCTCCCGGCCCATCCGGTACCGGTCCTGCCTGCGAGGTCGACCGGCGCCGGAGCGAGGTGAACGCCTCGCTGTCCGCCGAGGCCAGCACGACATGGTCGTTCTGGCCTCGGCGCCTGGTCAGAGGTTGCGCCACTGGCGGCCGTCTCGCTGGATGAGCTGGCTGGCTTCCTGGGGTCCCCAGGTGGCCGCGTGGTACAGCGGGATCGGGTCCGGGGACTGCTCCCAGTAGGCCAGCAGGGGGTCGACGATGCGCCAGGACCTGGCCACCTCGTCGGCGCGGATGAACAGCGTGGCGTCGCCGATCAGCGCGTCGAGGATGACCCGCTCGTAGGCGTCGTCCCGTGATTCGCCGTAGCCCTGGGAGTAGGCGAAGTCCATCGAGGCCTTGCGGAGGCGGAACTCATGTCCCGGTACCTTGGCGCCGAACCGCAGGCTGATGCCCTCGTCCGGCTGTACCCGCGCCACCAGCGCATCCGGGGCCAGGGTCGTGGCCTCGGCCGGGAACAGCGGGAGGTGGGGCGGGCGGCGGAACTCCATGACCAGTTCGGTGGTGCGGCGCGGCAGGCGCTTGCCGGTCCTGACGTAGACCGGGACGTCGGTCCACCGCCAGTTGTCGATGTGCAGCCGCAGCGCCACGAACGTCTCGGTGGCGGACAGCGGGTCGACGCCCTCCTCCTCCCGGTAGGACACGATCAGGTCCTGCCGGGTGCCGCCCCGGGTGTACTGCCCGCGGACCGCGTCGCTCGCGATGACGTCCGGGTCGGTCAGCGGCCTGATCGCGCGCAGCAGCTTGACCTTCTCATCGCGGATGGCCTCGGGGTGGAACGAGGTCGGCGGTTCCATCAGGAACAGCGAGAGCACCTGCAGGACGTGATTCTGGACGATGTCGCGGACCGCCCCGGTGGTGTCGTAGAACCCGCCGCGCGAGCCCACGCCGAGCGTCTCGGCCACCGTGATCTGCACGTTGTCGACCCAGGTCCGGTTCCAGATCGGCTCGAAGATCGAGTTCGCGAAGCGCAGCGCCAGCAGGTTCTGCACGGTGTCCTTGGCCAGGTAGTGGTCGATGCGGAAGATCTGCGACTCGGCGAACGACGCGCTGATGTCGGCGTACAGGCTGCGGGCGCTGGGCTCATCCCAGCCGAACGGCTTCTCGATCACCAGCCGGGGCCAGTCCCCCGCGGTGCTGACGTTCAGCGACGACCGGCCCAGCTGGACGGCGATGGTGCCGAACAGGCGCGGCGGCGTGGCCAGGTAGAAGACGTGCTGGCCCTTGGTGCCGAGCGCGCGGTCGCAGTCCGCGAGGACCTCGGCCAGGCGGCGGTAGGTGTCCGGGTCGTCGTAGCCGCCGCTGACGTAGCGGAAGCTGGCCTGGGGTGCCCACTCCGCGGCTGGGCCGGCCGGCGCGCCGTCCCCGGCCGGGGTTCCCTCCCCCGACAGGCACTTATCCGCCCACTCCTCGTCGCTCATCGCGGTCCGGGCCACGCCGACCAGGGCGAACTCGGGCAGCAGCCGGTGATGGGCAGCGAGCTGGCGGATCGCCGGAAGGAGCTTGCGCTCGGTCAGGTCACCGGACGCGCCGAAGATGACCAGCGTGCAGGCCGGGGCGCGCCGGGCCGCGTCGTCGTGCACCGTTTTGTTCACCGCTCCATCATCCAACTCATCAATCCGAGGTAACAGCCCTTGAGGCGAAGAGTTACTGGAGTCGGTATCTGACGGCACCATCGGCCATTAGGCTTAGTGGAGTCAGTGTGTGAGAGTTACACTCCCGGCATGAGCACGGGAGGACCGCCCGGCGACGAGGACGAGGCGCTCGGCATCATCGAGGCGGGCGAGGCCATCGGTATTCCCACCGTGACCTTGCTGCTCCAGGGCATGGCCATGACACTGGCCCAGCCGCGCGGCGTCGCGCGGGAGACGCGCCGCCTGGCCGCGGACACGCTCCGCATCCTGGCCGGGAAGTCCGATCGCGCGCCCGCCAAGGGCGACCGCCGCTTCGCCGACCCGGCGTGGGCGCAGAATCCGGCGTTCCGCCGCCTGAGCCAGGAGTACCTGAGCCTGTGCGAATCGGTCGGGCACCTGGTCGATGATCTCGATACCGGCCAACGGAGCTGGCAGGACGCCGAGCGGGCCCGGTTCGTGGCGAACATCGTGATGAGCGCGGCCGCGCCGACCAACTTCCTGGCCAGCAACCCCGCGGCGCTCAAGCGGGCCCTCGACACGGGCGGCCTGAGCGTGGCCCGCGGCGCGCGCCAGTGGTGGCGCGACGTGCGCGGGAACGGGGGCATGCCGTCCCAGACCGATCGCGGCGCGTTCAAGGTCGGGACCGACCTGGCCGTCACGCCCGGCGCGGTCGTCGACCGCGACGAACTGGCCGAGGTCATCCAGTACACGCCGTCGACGGCCACGGTGCGGCGGCAGCCGGTGCTGATCATCCCGCCGCCGATCGGCCGCTACTACTTCCTGGACCTGCGCGCGGGCCGGAGTTTCGCCGAGTACGCGGTGAGCCGCGGCCTGCAGGTGTTCATGATCAGCTGGCGCAACCCGGACGCGTCGCTGGGCGGGCTGGGCATGGACGCGTACGCGGCCCGGATCAGGTCCGCGATCGACGTGGTCAGCGACATCTGCGATACGCCGGAGCTGAGCACGATCGGGTTCTGCGCGGGCGGGATCTTGATGTCCACCGTGCTCAATCACCTTGCCTGTTCCTCGTCCTCCGCCGATGCCGGCCGGGTGCGTGCGGCGTCGTTCGCGGTGACGCTGCTCGACTTCGATTCCCGGGCCGCGCTGGGCGCGTTCTCGGCGCCGCGCCTGCTTGAGCTGGCGCAGAAGCAATCGAGCCGGGCCGGGGTCATCACCGGACGGCAGCTGGGCAACGTGTTCTCCTGGATGCGCCCGGACGACCTGGTGTTCAACTACTGGGTCAGCAACTACCTGATGGGGGATCCGCTGCCGGTGTTCGACATCCTGGCCTGGAACGCCGACAGCACGAACCTGCCCGCGCGCCTGCACGCCGAGTTCCTGGACATCTTCAAGAACAACACGCTGTGCCAGCCGGGCGCGGTCAAGGTGCTGGGCACCGGCGTGGACCTGAGCCGGATCACCATCCCCACGTTCGTAACCGGCGCGATGACCGATCACCTGACGCCGTGGAAGGGCTGCTACCGGACGACCGAGCTGGTCGGCGGCCCGTCGACCTTCGTGCTGAGCAACGCGGGCCATATCGCCAGCCTGGTGAACCCGCCGGGCAACCCGAAGGCCACCTACTACATCGGCGGCGAGGCCGGCGCCGGCCCGGACACCTGGTTCAAGTCGGCGGCCAAGCGGCCAGGGACGTGGTGGGAAGTCTGGGCGGACTGGACCCTCGAGCGCTCGGGAGACGAGGCGCCCGCTCCGGCCGAGCTGGGCAGCGGCGCCCATCCGGCGCTGGTGCCCGCGCCCGGCTGGTACGTGCGCGACCGGACGAGCTGACGCCCGGGTTATCCCGATAGGAAGCCGTCGATGAGGGCGGCGCTGGCCTCGGAATGCTCAAGCAGCCACAGGTGGCCGCCGCCCGGGATCAGCTCGAGCCGGGCGTCCGGGATCTGCCGGGCCAGCAGCTGGGCGTTCTGCACCGGGACCAGCGGGTCGGCCGCGCCGCTGACCACCAGGGTCGGCGCGGTGATCCGGTGCAGCCAGGGCAGGCTGGTCCACCAGCTGATCGCGTACGCCTGCAGGTAGCTGTCGATGAGGTTGGGTGAGTAGCCCAGCCAGCGCGCGAACTCACGCTGCGCCGGGCCGGTGCCGCGGCGGCCCCACTCGCCGCCGTAGATGACCGGCGCGATGCGGGTCAGGTAGGTCCGGGACAGGTACGGCCACGGCGAGCAGACGAGCGCCAGCACTGCAGGCGAGGGCAGCTGGCCGCCCAGGCCCGGCGAGGTCGAGGCCAGGGTGAGCCGGCGGACGCGCTGCGGCGCGAGACGGGCCAGCTGCAGGGCCAGCGCACCGCCCCAGGAGTAGCCGAGCACGTCGACCTGCGCCTCGCCCAGGGCGTCGCACAGCTCGACGACGAGCCGGGCCAGCCCGGGCATCCGGAGCGGCCGGCCCAGCTGGCGCCAGCCGCCGACGGCGGGCTCGTCGAGCATGATCAGCCGGCGGTGCTGGCTGAGCCGCCGGGCCAGCGGCCGCCAGGTCTGGAACCGGGCGCCGATGCCGTTGATCAGCAGCAGGGGCGGGCCGGATCCGGCCTCGGCGATCCGCAGGGTGGCCCGGCCCAGTCGCACATGGCGCACCTGCGGCTGGTAATGCTCCGGGGCAGAGGCCCCAGCTGCCTCAGCCCCGGCCTGTGCCGCAGCCCCGGCCTGTGCCGCAGCCCCGGCCTGTGCCAGCCGGCCCGGCGCTGAGGGGGGCACCCGGTTACGGCTGCGGCTCGGCGCTGTCGGCGAACCCGGTTGAGACGCGGCTGAGCTTGGCCAGCTCGACGCGGAACCGGCGCGGGCCCAGCGTGCGGTACGGTTCGGCCAGGCCGAGGTGGGAACGGGCGGCCATCTCGTACAGGACGATCATCGCCACCCCGTTGACGTGGGCGCGGGCGCGGTCGCGGCCGGGATCGAGCCGGCGGACGGCCTTGGTCGCCGCACGGATCAGGCGCTTGCGCGCGTCGGTCCTGATGCGCTCGGCGAGCAGCGGCTCCTTTTCCGTGCTCAGGAAGAAGATCTTGGCTACCGGCCCGGAGCCGTCGATCTCGTCCAGCAGCTCGCCGGCCACGTCGTTCAGCGCGTCCGGCTTGTCGGCGGCGGCCAGCAGCCGCTCGACCATGTCGATCCACCGGAGCGCGAAATCCTGGACGATCTCCTCGAGCAGCTGCTCCCGTGAGGAGAAGTGGTAGTAAAAGGTCGCGGGCGTCATGCCCGCCCGCTCGACGATGTCGGCGACGGTAATGAATTCCCACGGCTCCAGCGAGAACAGCTCGACCGCCGCGTCGATGAGATAGGGCCTACGAGACGGCCGGTTGGCCGGCTTCCGCGGGGTGGCCTCGACCGTCATATTATGTATACTACCGACCGCCCACAAGGAAAAATGTGACTCCCGGACAAGACAAGCGTCCCGCCCACCGGCCCTCCCGGCGTAAGGAGATCATCGACGCCGCGACGAAGGCGTTCTCCCGTGACGGCTACGTGGAAGCCAGGATCGAGGACATTGCCCGGGCCGCCGGGGTCGCGCCCACCGCGATCTATTACCACTTCGGCGGCAAGGAGGAGCTTTTCACCCAGTCGCTGCGGGCTGCCATGGCCGGGTTCAGCGAGCGGATCTTCCTGGCCCGGCCGGACTTCGAGGCGCCGAACATGGACGGCCTGCGCAAGGTGCTCGCCGCGGGCTGGGAGTTCTGGAGCACGCACCCGGACGAGGCGCGGCTGGTGGCGCGCTACTCCGAGGGTCCTACCGAGCACGCGCTTGCCCTGCGCCGGGAGTGGGAGGAGCGGCACCTCGAACGCGCCTACGACTACATGCCTGCGCTGCGCTCGTCGCGCAGCACGCGCAAGGCCCGCGAGCAGCACGCGGCGCACACCATGGCTATCCGGGTGATGCTGGACGTCATCCTCACCACCCAGGCCACGGTGCTTGAGGGCCCGATCAGCCGGGTGGCCCGCGGTCCGCTGGTGGCCGCGGTCGAGGAGATGTGCGTGTTGCTCATGCAGTCGCTGAGCTGACTCCCGGGGATACCGCGCTGGCTTCTTAGGGTGCTGCGCTGGCCGCCACGGCGGCGTGGGCGGCGGCTAGCCGGGCACCGGGCACGCGCGACGGCGAGCAGGAGACGTAGTCCAGGCCGAGCCGCTCGCACAGCTCGATCGAGGCCGGGTCACCGCCGTGCTCGCCGCAGATGCCGAGCTTGATGGCCGGGTTCACGCGGCGGGCCGCGGCGACGGCCGTTTTGAGCAGCTCGCCGACGCCGTCCGGGTCCAGGCTGGCGAACGGGCTGACCGGCAGCAGCTGGCGCTCCACATAGGCGGTGAGCAGCTGCGCCTCCACGTCGTCGCGGGAGAACCCGTAGGTGAGCTGGGTGAGGTCGTTGGTCCCGAACGACATGAACTGCGCGATCCGGGCCAGCTGGCCTGCGATCAGCGCGGCGCGCGGCGTCTCCACCATCGTGCCGACGGTGTACGGCACGGTCACCCCGGTACTCGCCTCGACCTCGCTGGCGGCGCGGTGGATGCTCTGCACCGCAGAGGCCAGTTCCCCCGCCA
Source organism: uncultured Actinomycetes bacterium (assembly GCA_963767565.1). GTDB lineage: Bacteria > Actinomycetota > Actinomycetes > Streptosporangiales > Streptosporangiaceae > Palsa-504. Next base: position 2,022,614 of record CAVYEG010000006.1, read on the forward strand.
GGGCCACCAGCGGCACCATCACCTCGAGCTGAGGCTCGACCCCGGTGGCGGCCAGGTCGACCCAGGCGCTGAACAGCGCCCGCGCCTGCGCCGGATAGAGCTCGGTGCGCAGCAGCGCCAGCCGCACGCCGCGCAACCCCAGCATCGGGTTCACTTCGTGCGCCGACTCCCCCAGGAACTCGTGCAACGGCGCGTCGAGCAGCCGCACGGTCACGGGCCGGTTCCCGGTCACGGCCAGCAGGTCGAGGAAGTCTTCCTTCTGGGCCGCGGCCAGCTCGACCAGGGCCGCGGCCTCCTCGGCCGCCTCGGTGGCGAGCAGGTAACGCCGCACCAGCGGCAGCCGCTCGCCCAGGAACTGGTGCTCGGTGCGGCACAGGCCGACGCCCTCCGCGCCGTACTGGATGGCCAGCGCCGCGTCCCGGCCGTTGTCCGCGTTGGTGCGGACCCCCAGCCGCCGCACGGCGTCTGCGCGGCGCAGCAGCGCGTCGAGGTCACCGCCGGGCCGGGGCGGGACGACGTGCACCGCGCCGGCGTAGATGATCCCGCTGCTGCCGTCGATTGAGATCAGGTCGCCTTCGGCCAGTGACTGGCCGGCGCTAGTCACGGTCCCGGCGGCGCGGTTGAGCTTCAGCGCGGTGGCGCCGCAGACCGCGGGCCGCCCGAGGCCCCGGGCCACCACGGCCGCGTGCGCGGCCAGCCCGCCGCGCACGGTGACGATGGCCTTGGCGGCGAGCATCCCGGGCAGGTCGCCCGGTGAGGTCTCCTCGGCGACCAGGATCACCGGATCGCCTTTCTCGCTCCATTCGACGGCCCGCTCGCTGCTCAGCGCGATGCGCCCGACGGCGGCGCCGGCCGCGGCGGGCAGGCCGCGGGCGAACTCCGCCTCGCCGCCGGCCAGCTGCAGCTGGGGATGCAGGAGCGTCTCGATGTCGGACGCCGCGATGGACCCGACCGCTGTCACGTCGTCGATGATGCCCGCCTCGGCGAGGTCGACGGCGAGGCGGATCGCCGAACGCGGGGCCGGCCGCTCCACCTTGCGCGCGGCGAGCAGGGCGAGCTCGGCGTCGCGGATCTCGAACTCGACCTGGGCTGCGGCGCGCATGTGCAGCTCGAGGGTGCGCAGCGCGGAGGCCAGCAGGTCCCGGCCGCCGGGCAGGTTCTCCAGCGGCTCGCCCGGCCGGCTGTCCGCCGTGCCGCGGCGGATGCTGCGGCGGAACGTGCCGGTGGGCGCGAACGCGCCGGTGGCCGGGTCACGGCTCTCGGCCACCCCGTGCCCGCACCGCTCCGGCGGCCCGACCCGGATCGCCTGGACGTGCAGGGCGAGCCGCAGGTCGTCGGGCAGGCCCTGGCCGCGCCGCTGGCGGCGGGCGCGCGGGGAGGCCCAGCGGCGCAGCGTGGCCTGCGCCGCGGCGGCCAGCTGCCCGGCCGGGTCGTCCGGATAGGGGCAGCCGGCCGCGGCGCTCAGCTCCAGGAACTTACCCGCCCGTTCGGAATGGCTGGTCACGTCGTACTCGGCATCGGCGAAATCGTCACCCGGGATGCCCGCGCCGTGCTCGCCGACATAGCGGATGGCCGCGGCGAACACGTCGTAGACGGCCTGCGAGCTGCCGACGATCTCGTCCAGCGCCGGCGCCGACGCGGCGGTGATGCCCAGGCCCGGCAGATCGGCGGGTACTCCGGCGCCGGCCGGCGTGCTGGCCAGCAGCCGGATCAGCACCGGATGCGCCGGGTCGCCGATCCGCCGGCCGGCCACCTGCGCCAGCAGGTCGATCGCGGCCTGCGCCACCTCCGGCCGGCCCAGCGACGCGGCGTGCGAGACCGGCACGGTCAGCCCGGGCACGATCGGCAACCCCAGCGCGACCAGCCGGTCCAGCTCTACCCCGTGAACGCCCAGCTCGGTCACGTCCAGTCCCCGGCCACGGCCCTGGCCATAGGGAACGAAGATCGTCGAGACCGCTTCGGTGCCCGTCATGTCTTCTCCGTCGCTCGTGGTCCGCATGGCCCTGCTGGCTTCGTGGCCTCGTGGTGTCGCGACCGGGTCAGCCGGCGATGGTCCGTTCGCTGCTCCAGTACGGAGCGCGCATCGCCTTCTTGTCCGGTTTGCCCATCGCGTTGTAGATCAGCTCGGTCCGGAACTCATACGCCCGGGGCACCTTGTAGGGCGCGAGGCGGTCCCGGCACCAGGCCTCCAGCCCGGCCGGGTCCGGCGGGTCGCCGGCCGGCACCACCAGGGCCAGCAGGCTCTCCCCGAGGTCGGGATGCGGCACGCCGATCACTGCGACCTCGGCCACGGCCGGGTGGGTGATGAGCACCTTCTCGCTTTCGGCCGGGTAGAGGTTCACCCCGCCGGAGACCACCATGTCGGCGATCCGGTCGGTGATGTACACGTAACCGTCCTGGTCCACGTAGCCGACGTCGCCCAGGGTGAACACCCCGGGGGCGATGTAGGCCTTCATGGTCTTCTCCGGGTCGGCGTGGTAGCGCGGCCCCCGGCCCTCCGGCGCCCGGAAGCCGAGCACGCCGACCTGGCCCGCCGCCTGTTCCTGCCCCTGCTCGTCCAGGACCGCGACCTCGTACGGCGGGCGCGGGCGGCCCACCGACCCGCGGTGCGCCAGCCATTCGGTGGAGTCGATCCGGCACAGCGTCCCGCTCTCGCTGCCGCCGTAAGACTCGGTGAGGATCGGCCCGAACCAGTTGATCATGGCCAGCTTGGTGTCGGCCGGGCAGGCCGAGCCGGTCTGGCTGACCAGCCGCAGGCTGGACACGTCGTACCGGTCGCGGATCTCGGCGGGCAGCGTCAGCAGCCGCTGGAAATGGGTGGGGACCATGACCGAGGAAGTGACGCCGTGCTCGCAGATCAGGCGCAGGATCGCCTCGGCGTCAAACCGGCCCAGGATGATCACCGGCTGGCCGGCCAGCAGGTGCCGCACCGAGGTGAGCGGGGCGTTGTGCTGCAGCGGCCCGACCACCAGGTGCGGGCCGGGCGGGAAGGCCGACTCCGCGGTGATGGCCGCCACGTATTCGGCCGCGGTGCGCGGCAGGGTCACGGTCCAGCGCACCTCGGCCCCGCGGGCCCGGCCCGTGGTGCCCGAGGTGTAGACCAGCAGCGGGCGGGGCGGCCGCTGCCCGGCGTCCGGCGGCACCGGCGGCGCGGACCGCAGCCAGTCGGCCCAGGCCAGCACGCCGTCCGGCGCGCCCGTGGTATCCGGTGGGCCCGTGCCGTCCGGTGGGCCCGTGGTATCCGGTGGGCCAGTGCCGTCCGGTGGGCCCGTGCCGTGCGTGACGATCGTGTGCAGCCCGGCCTGCGCGGCGGCCTCCCGGACCGCGGGCAGGCTGCCCGGCCCGGCGATGGCGCAGACCACGCCGGCATCCGCGTACTGGTCGGCGAGTTCGGCGGCCCGCAGCTGGCGGGAGGTGGCCACCGTGCCGACGCCCACGGTGAGCGCCGCGGCGTGCGCCTCCAGGGTCGGGATGACGTTCTCGCCGATCACCGAGACCCGCTGCGACGGCTCCGGCGCGGCGGCCAGCAGCGCGCCGGCCGCCCGCTCCAGGTCGTCGGCTACCTCAGCCCAGGTCCGCGTGCGGGAATCGTCGGCCAGCGCTATGCCGCCGGGGTCGCCCTCAGCCCGGGCGCGAATGGCATCGGTCACGGGTGCTCCTTCGCACGGTGCGGTTACCCGGGGGACGATCCGGCTGTTCGTAATAGTCGAAGGAAACTGGTCTCCGAGTCAAGAAACCCTCAGCCGGCGGCCACGGACGAGGACTGGAATTCCTCGGCGCGGGCCACGAAATACCGGTACAGGCTGCGCCCGGACCGCGGGTAGGGCGCGATCGCCTCGCGGAACGCGGCGATGTGCGGCGTCTTGAAGTGCTCGACGAGGTCGTCCTGGCCGGCCCACCGCTCGAAGACCACCACCCGGCCCGGGTGCGCCGGGTCGGCGCAGACCGTATAGTCCCGGCAGCCGGGCTCCTCGCGGCTGGCCGCGGCGCACACGCTGAAGTGGCGCAGCACCTCGTCGCGGTGCGGCCCGTACTCCATCCAGCCTGCGATGATGAACTCCCCCGTGCTGAACTCGTTGGGCATGACTGTTCCTTTGTAACTAGGGAATCGCTAAAGTAACCGCAGTATTGCGCGATAGGCGCAACCTGACCAGGCTTACTGAAGACCCAGCCCGACTACCGCGCCGCGCGGAGGTACCGTGACCGACCTCAACTGGATCATCGACACCGTTCCGAGCACGAGATACCCCGTGTACACCCGGCTCAACGCCAACGACGTGATGCCGGATCCGATCACGCCGCTCGGCGCGAGCCTGGTGTGGACGCCTGAGGTCCTGCCCGCCTGGGCGGTCGGGAACGTGCGGCTGCGGTACTTCACGCCGCAGGAGATGTCGCCTGACCCGTACCCGCCGGTGGCAGGTTTCTTCTACGGGTACCTGTATGTCGACCAGACCTACGTGCGGATCACCGGGATCCGGGCCGGCATCGGCGCGGACGCCATCGACGCGGCGTTCTTCGCGCATCCGAACCCGCCGCGGCACCAGTCGAAGCCGACCGACATGAACTCCGAACTGGCCGCCAACGTGGCGGAGCGGGTGGGCTGGACGCTGACCACGACCGCGTTCCCCGAGCTCGAGGAGGAGCGGGAGCTGGCCAACCGGGTGCGGGCCGAGCGGCCTGACCTGCACACCACCTCGAACGAGGTGCTGATCACGCTGGCCCGCCGGGCGGCCCCGCTGCAGCGGATCATGTGGGGGCGCGGGTACGTGATCGCGAGCAACCAGGCGGCCATGGGCCCCGGGGTGATCAGCTCGCTGGTCGGCGCAGCGGACCCGACCCTGACCGTCCGGCTGATCGGCCACGCCGGCGACGTCGACTCGGCGCTGCCGTCCTTCGCGCTGTGGGACCTGTCCCGCGCGGTGCGCGCGGACGCCCGGCTGGCCGCCACCTTCGACCGGGGCGAGGAGGGCCAGGGCGAGCAAACACTGCTGGACCGGCTGCGCACCGACCACCCTGACTTCGCCCTCCGGTTCGATGCGTTCGTGCACGAGTTCGGCTACCGCGGGCCCAGTGAGTGGGACATCGGCGTGCACACCTGGGAGACCATGCCGGAGCTGCCGCTGGCACTGATCGGCCGGCTCCGCCACTTGGACGACGACGCCAACCCCGGCCTGCGCCGGGAGGAGCGGGCCGACGACGCGGCGGCGGCGCTGCAAGAGGCGCTGAAGATCCTCGGGCCGAACGAGGAGGCGGTGCAGTCGCTGCACCTGGCCATCGCGTCGGCCCGGCGGTTCGGCGCCTGGCGGGAGCGGGGCAAGACCAGCGCGGTCAAGGTCATGCACGAGGTGCGGGCGCCGCTGTTCGAGCTCGGCCGCCGCCTGACCGCGCGGGGGGAGCTCGACCACCCGCAGCAGGTCTTCATGGCCCTGGAGCCGGAGCTTGACCTGCTGGCCACGCACGCCGCCGACATCGCCGACACGCTGCGCGAGCGCGAGCGGCAGTGGCGGCAGCTATTCGAGATCGAGCCGCCGACCTTCGTGGTCGCCGGGGAGCCGATGACACCCCTGGCCGACCTGCCGCGCAAGGGCGGGCACCAGGTGACGACGGTCAAGCCCGGCGACGTGCTGACCGGCGCGCCGGCCTCGGCGGGCGTGGCCCGCGGCCGGGCCCGCGTGGTCACCGACACCGCCCAGATCGCCGCGTTCGAGCCGGGCGAGATCCTGATCGCGCCGCAGACCGACCCGTCGTGGACCCCGCTGTTCATGGTGGCGGCCGGCGTGGTGGTCGACGTCGGCGCCATGGGCAGCCACGCCATGATCGTCAGCCGGGAGCTCGGCATCCCGTGCGCGGCGGGCGTGGGCGAGGCGACCAAGCGCATCCCGGACGGCACGCTGCTCGAAGTGGACGGCTCGTCCGGGAAGGTCACCGTGCTGGAGGGCTGACGCGATGACGGAGCCGGCCGGGGCCGTCCTGCGTGTCGACCCGTATTCCGATGAGTTCCAGCAGGACCCGTTCGCGGCGTACGCGGCGCTGCGGGCTACCGCGCCGGTCTACCGGGTGCCTGACCGCGGCTTCTTCATGGTCACCACCCATGCTCTGGTCCGCGAGGTGCTGCGCGATCCGGTCACGTACGCGAACTCGGTGACCTCGGCGCGGCGCACCGAGCCGCCGCCCGAGATCGCCGGGCAGATCGCGGCCATCCGGGCGCAGGGGTTCGCGTACCAGTCAGCGCTGGGGCTGAGCGATCCGCCCCGGCACACGCGGTACCGCAAGCTCGTCCAGCGGGCGTTCCTCCCCCGCTCGCTGGCCTGGATGGACCCGATCATCGCCCAGGCCAGCCACGACCTGGTGGCCGCGCTGCCCGCGCCGGGCACAGTCGATATCGTCCGGGCCTTGGCCTGGCCGGTGCCGGTCTATGCCATCTCCCGCATCCTGGGCCTGCCCGATTCGTGGCGCGAGGACATCGGGCGTTGGTCGGACGCCGCGACGGCCTCGCTCGGCGCCCAGCTGGAGCCGGAGCGCTGGCTGCAGACCGAACACGACATGATCGATTACCAGCGCCGGATCTCGGCCGAGCTGGACCAGCGCCGGGCGGCGCCGCGTGATGACGTGCTCAGCGTGCTGGTCCAGCCCGATCCTGACGAGGGCACGCTAACCAACGCCGAGCTGGTCTGGCTGGTTCGCGAGCTCATGGTGGCGGGCAACGAGACGACCACGAAACTGATCACCGACATGGTGCTGCGCCTGTCCGACCAGCCCGGCCAATGGGACCGGCTCCGCGAGGATCCAGCCCAGGCCGCGGTCATGGTCGAGGAGGGCCTGCGCCTGGCCACCCCCGCGCAGGGGATGTTCCGCCGGGTCACCCGGCCGACGACCCTCGGCGGCGTGCCGCTGCCCGAGGGAGCCCTGGTGTTCTTGTCGTACATCTCGGCGAACCGTGACGAGTCCGTCTTCTCCTCGCCTGATGAGTTCAATCCCGACCGCCGCAACGTCCGGCGCCACCTGAGCTTCGGCCAGGGCATCCACGCCTGCCTGGGTAACGTGCTGGCCCGGATGGAGGCGACGGCCGTGCTGCGCGAGCTCGCCCAGCGCGCCGACCGGCTCGAGGTGGTGGATCCGGCGGCCGTTCGGTACCTGCCTTCCTTCTTCCTGCGCGGCATCCCCGAGCTGCCGGTCCGCGTGCACCCCCGCCGAGCTTAGGAACGCACGCGGGCAGCGGGGGCACGCGGGCAGCGGGGGCACGCGCGGCCGTCTGATCCAGGGCACCCTGATAGGGGGCAAGCACCAGGGTCCGTTCGGCATAAATGGAAAAGGGGGGCGGGCGGTCAGCGGCCGGTCGGACTCCAGCCGGCCATGACGTCGGTTTCGTGGCCGGAGCGGACGTCCAGGATTTCCTCGCCGCGCTGGATCAGGGGGTTTAGGCCGCTGGCTACGGCGGTCTCGAGGGCGGCGGACAGGGCGTTGCCGGCCCGGCAATAGGTCTCCACGACGTCGTCCAGGTGCAGGCTGTCGCGGGGAGCGGCGGCCAGCGCGGCGAGCGCGGCTTCAAGTGTGGTTCCGGGCGCCTGGGCGGCGACCTCTTGCGCGTAGGCCTCGATGTCCGCGGTCTCGTCGCGCATCCAGGCCACCTCGTGGGCGGCGCGGACGGCGGTGTTCCGCAGCACGGTCTCCACCATGATCACCGAGACCTGGGCGGTCGCGTCGGTCAGCGACGGCAGCACGTTGGTCATCAGCTCGCGGCAGCAGTCCAGCAGGATCTGCTCAGTGGTGGGCCTCGATAGCATTCCTGCTCCTTCAGTGGGCCAGTTGCCGGGCGACTTCGACGAAGGCATTGGTCGTGGCCGAGATGCCGTTCATCATGTACGTGGCCATCACGCCGCGCGACTGGCCGTGGGCCAGCGCGTCGGTGGCATCGAACATCTGGCCCAGCAGCCGGGCCATGCCCAGGACGTAGAAGTAGGAGACGGTGTCCTGGTTGACCTGCTCCTCGGTCAGCCCGGTGCGCTCCCGGTAGCGGGCCAGGAAAGCGGCTGGATCGGCCTCGTACAGGTTCGGCGGGACGGGCAGGTGGCTGTAGTAGCCGAGGTCCTCGCGCGGGTCGCCGATGCGCGCGAACTCCCAGTCGATCATCAGCACCGGCCCGTCGTCCGGCACCAGGATGTTGGCCGGCTGCGCGTCGCCGTGCACGAAGGTGAGCGGCACCGGGGGCGGCCGGTGGGCGGCCAGCTGAGCCGCCACGAAGTGCAGGGCGGGGTTGCTGTCCGCGATGTCGCGGTCGAGCCGGCTGAGGCGCTCGACCAGGTTGCCGATGTAGGTATCCCAGTCCGGGGGCCGCTCCAGTCCGGGCGGCAGCACGTCGAGCGGGGTCCGGTGCACCTCGGCCAGGGTGTCGACGAAGATCTGCGCGGCGCGCGGCAGCTGGTCAGGCCCCTGGGCGATATCGCACAGCGGCCGGCCGGGGAAGAAGTCGACGATCATGCACTTGGACCCGAGATGCTGCCCGGTCGCGTCGTACCACCGGGGCCTGGGGGTGTGGATCGGCAGCTTTCCAGAGATCGCCTCCAGCAGCCGCCACTCGGTGTCCCGGTCGCTTTCGAAGACCCCGGTATCCGGCGGCGGGTCCGACCGCAGCACGAAGGTTTCCTCGGACCCGTCCGCCCAGCGCACCGTGGCCAGCGCGGAGAGGCGGCTGTAGCCGCCGCTGATCGGCCGGAACGCGGTGACCGTGCCGCCGCGCCCGCCTTCCACATGGTCCAGGAACTTCTGCAGCGAAGGGGCACCGAGCTGCGCTAGGTCGGTCACGGGGCCTCCTGCAACGTGGCGTGACGGGCTGAGATCGATGCTAGAGACCGTGGCCGGCCGTGACTAGGGTCTTTATGTAGTGATTGAATAAAAACTCCAGCGGTCAATCGCGAGGGAGCCCTGGTGGAAACGTTCGATGTCATCGTCCTGGGCACCGGCGCCGCGGCGCTGACCGCCGCAATCCGGGCCTCCGCCGGGGGCGCCAGCGTGGGGCTGTTCGAGAAGGCCGAGGAGGTCGGCGGCACCAGCGCCTGGTCCGGCGGCATGGTGTGGATCCCGATGAACCCGCACATGGCCGAGCTCGGCATCGAGGACAGCCGGGAGGAGGTACTGGCCTACTTCCGGTCGCTGTCCAACGGGCTCATGGAGGAGGACCTGGCCGCGGCCCTGATCGACGCCGGGCCCGAGGTGGTGACGTGGCTGGAGCAGAACACCCCGGTCCAGTTCCAGATCATCAAGGACTTCCCCGACTACCACCCCGAGCACCCCGGCGCCAAGCCGGGCGGGGGCCGGTCGATGGAGTGCCCGCTGTTCCCGTTCGTCTCGCTGGGCCAGTGGCAGCACCGGGTCACGGTGGGGCCGCAGCTGTCGGGCAACATCATGATGAGCGAGACCAGCCTGGGCCGCGGCGCCCCGCAGGGCGTCGACCCCTCCGAGCTGGAACGGCGCAAGATCCGGGACGAGCGCGGGGCCGGGCAGGGCCTGATCGGGCCGTTGCTGAAGGGCTGCCTGGACCGCGGGATCGAGCCGCGTACCGGCATGCGCGCAGTCGAGCTGCTGCGGGACGGGCGGCGGATCACCGGGGTCCGGTTCGAGACCGCGGAAGGTTCGGTCGAGGTGGGCGCCGCCCGCGGGGTGATCATCGCGACCGGCGGGTTCGAGTGGGATCCCGAGCTGGTCCGGGCGTTCATCCGCGGCCCGCTGGTACGCTCCGCGTCCGTGCCGACCAATACCGGCGACGGCCTGAAGATGGCCATGCGGGTGGGCGCGGCCCTGGGCAACATGCGCGAGGGCTGGTGGGCGGCCACGATCGACGTGCCGGTGGGCGGCCGGATGGCCGCCTGGCAGGTCAACGGCGAGCGCACCCGCCCGCACTGCATCATGGTCAACCGCCGCGGGCACCGCTTCACCAACGAGGCGGCGAACTACAACGCGCTGGGCGCCGCCTTCCACGTGATCGACGTGAGCACTTACTCCTACATCAACCACCCCGCGTGGATGATCTTCGACCGGCACTACCTGACCCGATACGGCCTGGCGGGCTACCGTGGGGCCGGCGCGACGCCGGACTGGATGACAGAGGAGCCGACCATCGCGGAGCTCGCCTCGGCCATCGGCGTCCCAGGCGAGGCGCTGGAGCAGACCGTGGCCCGGTGGAACGAGCAGTCCGCCCGCGAGCAGGACACCGACTTCGGCCGCGGGAACAGTATTCATGACCGGTGGTGGGGTGACCCGGCGTTCGGTCCGGGGCCGGGGGCCACCTTGGGTCCGCTTGACACGCCGCCGTTCTACGCGGTGCAGGTGTACTCGGGTGTGCTTGGCACCAAGGGCGGGCCGCGTACCGACGGCAACGGGCAGGTCCTGGACGTCGACGGCCAGACCATCCCCGGGCTGTACGCGGCCGGGAACGCCATGGCCTCGGCCATGGGCATGACCTACGGCGGGGCCGGCGGGACGCTCGGGCCGGCCATGGTGTTCGGCTACCTGGCCGGCCTGGCAGCGCGGCGGAAGCGGGCCGGTCAGCGGAAGCGGGCCGGTCAGCGGAAGCGGGCCGGTCATGAGCGCTGCCTTCGACTTCGACGGCAAGGTCGCGCTGGTCACCGGGGCGGCCGGCGGGATGGGCCGGGCCACGGCCCAGGCGTTCGCCGCAGCGGGCGCTCAGGTGGTGGCGGCCGACATCGCCGCCGACGGGGGCGAGGAGACCGTCGAGAAGATCAAGCGCGACGGGGGTTCGGCCATCTTCGTGCGCACTGACGTGTCGTCGGCCGCGGATGTGGAAGCGGCCGTGGCCGTGGCTGTGACCGGCTTTGGCGGCCTGGACTGCGCGTGCAACGCGGCCGCGATCGAGACCGAGACGACGCTGCTGGCCGACTGCGAAGAGGCCGCCTTCGACCGGCTCGTCGCGGTCAACCTCAAGTCGATCTTCCTGTGCCTGAAGTACGAGATCCGGGCCATGCTGGAGCGAGGTGGCGGCGCAATCGTCAACATCGCCTCGACCAACTCCTTCCGCCCGCTGCCGAAGCAGTCCGTCTACACGGCGACCAAGCACGGGGTGGTCGGGATGACCAAGACGGCCGCGATCGAGTACGCGGGTTCGGGCATCCGGATCAACGCCGTGGCGCCGGGCGCGATCGACACGCCGATGCTGCGCGGGGCGATGGCGGCCCGCGGCTCGGCGGAGGCGGACGTGCTGGCCCGGCTCAGCCTGATCGGCCGGTTCGGGCAGGTTAGCGAGATCGCCAGCGCGGTGCTCTGGCTCTGCTCGGACGCCTCGACCTACACGATGGGCCACGTGCTCTCCGTGGACGGCGGCTACCTGGCGCGCTAGAGCTCGGCTCTGGCCGCCCCGGTTACGGGCCGGCCGCGCCGGTTACGCGCTGGCCAGGGCCGCGGCGACGATCGCCCGGGTCCGGTCGACGGCCAGCGCGGCGGCTTCGGCCACCGGCAGGGCGGCCAGGCCGGGGCTGATCACTTCCGGGCCGACCCAGCGCAGGGCGCCGATCCGGTGCAGCGCCCGGATGGCGGTGACCAGGTCGAGCGCGCCGTCTCCGGGCAGCAGCCGGTGCGAGGTCTCCTCGCGCAGCGTGCCCCGCGGCACGGCCAGGGCGTCGTCCAGCTGGACGCAGAAAATACGGTCACCGGGGACGGTCTCGAGCACGTCGAAATCCGGCTCGCCGCGGAAGAAGTGCCAGGTGTCGAAGACCAGCCCGCCGTTGGGCCGGCCGGCGGAGCAGACCAGATCCCAGGCGATCCGCAGGGTGCGGACGATAGTGAACGGGATGAACTCCAGGTGGACCCGCGCGCCGAAGCCGGCCGCACGGTCGCAGAGCGCGCCGAAGTAGCCGGCGAGCTCGGGCACCGGCACGTCGCTGCCGGCGGTGGCGATCGCCGACAGCGAGGTGACACCCAGTGCCTCGCACATCCGCAGCGCGTCGTCGGTGCTGACCCCGGCGAACCGCGACGGAGACGGCTCGCGGTCGGGGTACCAGTTCATGACCGGATCGATGATGAGGTCCAGGCCGAGGTCACGGGCCTGCCGCCCGATCTCGGCGGCCGTCGTCCCGTCCTGTGCCGCGCGGAGCACGTCGGGCGGGCTGAGCGTGGCCTGCCGGCAGCCGGTCGCCGCGGCAGCGGCGAAGCGCTCGGCCAGCGGTGAGGTGAAGCCGACGGTGCCGGCCCACAACGTGTAGCCGTCCGGCCCAGCCGGACCGGACGGACGGGCGGTCATGAGCCACCTCGCGGCAGGTCGGCGGCGGCCCCAGCCGGCGGGCGGCTGAACCGCGCGGTTTACACTCGACAGTATAGACAGTAAGTCTGTATATTGAGTCTGTCTAAAGTAAGTCCCCGCTATGGAGGCATGCGCATGACAACCGCGCCCCGCGTGGAGGAGCGCGCCAAGCGGACCACACTCTGGTACGACCTCGTCCTGGACGACCCGCATCCGCCTCCCGAGCACCTGCGTCAGCGCTTCATCTACGAGCCGCACAGCACACAGATTCCGGTAACCAGGTACACCAGCCGCGAGTGGCATGAGCTCGAGCGCACCCGGCTGTGGCGCAAGGTCTGGCAGATGGCCTGCCGCGAGGAGAACATCCCGGACGTCGGCAGCTACATCGTCTACGACATCGCCGGCGACTCGTACCTGGTGGTCCGCACCCGCAACGGGATCAAGGCGTTCGTCAACGCCTGCCTGCACCGCGGGCGGGCGCTGAAGGACTACGACGGCCGGTGCAGCGAGTTCCGGTGCAGCTTCCACGGCTTCACCTGGCGGCTGGACGGCAGCCTGCGGTATACGCCGGCGCCGTCGGAGTTCCCTGAGATCGAGGCGAACCGCGACGACTGGCGGCTGCCCGAGGCCAAGGTCGGCCTGTGGGGCGGGTTCGTGTTCATCAACCCCGACCCGGACGCCGAGCCGTTCGAGGCGTTCCTGGGCACGCTGCCCGGCCACTTCGCCCGCTGGGACTTCGAGCACCGGTACCTGCAGGCGCACGTGGCCAAGAAGATCCGGTGCAACTGGAAGGTGGCGCAGGAGGCGTTCGACGAGGGGCTGCACCTGGGCGCGACCCATCCCCAGTCGGCCCCGTACGTGGGCGACGCCAACGCCGCTGTCGACGTCTACGGTAATTACTCGCGGCAGATCAGCCCGTCCGGGACGCCGATCGAGGACCTGCCCGGAGAGGCGCTCGAGACGGACATCCTCAAGCGCATGCTCGACGTGCGCGAGGGCGAGGACCTGCCCATCCCGTTCTCGCAGCGCAGCACGGCCCGCGACGCGATGGCCGAGGCAGGGCGGGAGCGCTGGCGGCAGGTGCTGGGCGGCGAGGCGGATGACATCAGCGACTGCGAGCTCGTCGACCACTGGAACTACGCGGTGTTCCCGAACCTGCACCCCTGGGGCGGCTACAACCGGATCGTGTACCGGTTCCGGCCCAACGGCGACCGGCACAACGAGTCGGTCTTCGAGGTGATGTTCCTGACCCCGTACCGGGGCGAGCGGCCGCCCACGGCGCAGATCACCGAGCTCGGTTTCGGCGAGCCGTGGACGAACGCGCCGGAGCTGCAGACGCTCGGCCTGGTGATGGAGCAGGACACGTTCAACATGGAGGCGGTACAGCGCGGGCTGGAGACAACGCGGCGCCAGTACGTCACTGCGTCGCGATTCCAGGAAGGCATGATCACGTGGCGGCACGACCTTCTGACCAGGTGGATCGGCGCGTAGCCGACGGCGCCGACGGCGCCGACGGGCCAGGCCCGCGGCCCGGCTCGATCAGGCACCCGCTCAACCCGAACGCCTACTACGTCGACAACGGGGACGGCACCGTGCACGTCACCATGGGGACACGGTGGGGCCGGTTCACACCTAGCGGCCGGTACCTGGAAGGCACGCTGTTCGAGGCCGACCCGGAGCTGTGCGTGTGGGTCGCGGCGCCCCGGCCGTCGAGCCACCACCGGATCAGCCGGGTCCTCGACATGCCGTCTGAGCGCTAGGGTGGCGCCCGCCGACCCGGCGCCGCTCGACCCGGCCGCCGCCGCCGAGGCCATCCGGCAGGCCGCGCTGCGTTACTGCCGCGGGGTCGACCGCCTGGATGCCGAGCTGATGCGCAGCGCCTACCACGACGACGCGACCGACGACCACGGCGTCTTCGTGGGACCGGCCGCGGACCTGTGCGCGCGGGTGGTGCGGTCGCACCGCCGGTACGAGGCGACCATGCACTGCGTGCTCAACCACGCGATCGAGATCACCGACGACAGCCACGCCACGGGCGAGGTCTACAACCTGACCTACCTGCTGCGCGCCGCCGGCGGCGGCCGCCAGCTGGACACCTGGTGGGGCCGCTACCTGGACCGGTACGAATGCCGGGACGGGCGGTGGGCCATCGCGCACCGGGTCTGCGTGCACGAGTGGACGCGCACCGAACCGCTCGGCGCGGGCATGCCGATCGAGGCGCAGCTGTTCCGGCAGGGCCGCGAAGACCGAGGAGTATCAGGACATGACGATCAGTAAGTCGATGACGGCGGAGCTGGCCTGGGCGCCGCCCGGGGCGCTGTCGCGGCTCCGGCCCGGGGCTTGCGAGCTGCTGACCGCACTGAACGAGCGGATCTGGCAGGCTGGCGACCCGGTGCTCCTGGAGCTGGCCCGGGTGCGGGTGGCGCAGCTCACCGGGAACCCGGCCGCGGCCCGGGTCCGGTGCGAGTACGCCGCCGCGGCGGCTGGCCCGGAGCTCGAGGCGAAGGTGGCCGCGCTGCCGTACTACCCGGGTTCGCCGCTGTTCTCGGCGGCGGAGCGGGACGCGGTGGAATTCACCGAGCAGTTCGTCATGGACGTCGGCGGGATGCCCGAGGACATGCGAGCGGTGCTGACCAGGCGATACGGGACGGATGGCGCCCGGGCGCTGGTGACGGCGATCTACGTGGTCGAGTTCACCCAGCGGCTGCAGCTGATCGCCGCCCGGCTGCTGGGCGACGTCGAGCCGCCCGCGGCCGGCTCGTTTGCGGCAGCGGATGCCTCGCCCGCCGGGCTGCTGGACGCGTACCAGGCGGCAGTGGTGCGCGGCAGCGCGCTCGACCCGGTGACCACCGAACTGGTCCGGCTGCGGTGCGCGCGGACCCACCACTGCCGGATCTGCCAGACGCTGCGGCTGGCCGACGCGCGGGCGGCCGGGGTGGACGAGACCATGACGGCCAAGGTCGACCGCTACGAGCGCAGCGACCTGCCGGAGCGGGCCAAGGTGGCGCTGCGCGTCACCGACGCGTTCATCACCCGGCCGGACCTGCTATCCGAGGCCGTGGCCGGGCAGGCGCGGGCGTCGTTCGGGCCGGCCGAACTGGCCTCGCTGTGCCTGGACATCACCAAGTGGAGCACGCAGAAGATCAAAGTGGCGCTGGGCACCGACGGTGCCGACCGGCTGCTGACCGACGCGGACGGCGTCGCGCTGTTCGGTTTCGACTCCGGCGGCCAGGCCACTGGCTACCGGCGCCGCTGAGCCGCGGGCCGGACTGATGGCCAGCGCGATCGCGCCGTTCGAGCTGCACGTGCCCCAGCGCGACCTGGATGACCTGCGCGAGCGGCTGGCCCGTACCCGGTGGCTGGCTGAGTTCCCCGGCGCCGGCTGGGCCTACGGGACCAGCCGGAGCTACCTGCAAGAGCTGTGCGGGTACTGGCAGGACGGCTTCGACTGGCGGGCGTGCGAGGCCCGGCTGAACGGATTCGGCCAGGTCACGATGGATTTCGACGGCCAGCGGATCCACGCCGTCCACGCCCGGTCGCCGGAGCCTGGTGCGCTGCCGCTGCTGCTGGTGCACGGCTGGCCGGGCTCGGTCTTCGAGTTCGAGAAGGTCATCGAGCCGCTGCGCGACCCGGTGCGCCACGGCGGCCGGGCGTCCGACGCCTTCCACGTGGTCTGCCCGTCCATCCCCGGGTACGGATTCTCCGGGCCCACCGCCGGCCCCGGCTGGAACGTGCGGCGTGTCTCCGCGGCGTTCGCGCTGCTGATGCAGCAGCTGGGCTACCCGCGGTACGGCGCCGCAGGCGGGGACTGGGGCGCCATCATCACCACCGACCTGGCCCGGTCCGGTGCGGGCGCCGGCGTGTGCGGGCTGTACCTCACGATGCCGCTCGGCGAACCGCCGGAAGGGACGGACCCCGAAGCCGGGCTCAGCGACCGCGAGCGCCAGGGGCTGCGCGACTGGGCCGCCCATCAGGCGGCCGGGACGGTGATCCACCTGCCGCTGAATACCACCCGGCCGCACACCATGGCGTTCGCGCTCAACGACTCCCCCGCCGGGCTGGCCGCCTGGCTGGTGGACATGTACCGCTCGTTCAGCGACTGCGGCGGCGACGTCGAGCGCCGCTTCACCAAGGATGAGCTGCTGGCCAACGTGACCACGTACTGGCTGACCGGGACCATCGCGTCCGCGGCCCGGCTGTACGCGGAATGGGCCGAGCAGAAACGGACCTTCCCCGGCCCGCCCCGGGTGCAGATCCCCACCGGATGCGCCATCTACCCGCGCGACGTGCGCCGGATGCCCAGGTCATGGGCGGAGCGGCTGTACACCATCACGCGCTGGACCCAGATGCCGGCCGGCGGCCACTTCCCGTCCCTGGAGGAACCGGGCCCGTTCGTCGCCGACCTGGCCGAATTCTTCGGCTCGTATCGGTGACCGGGCTGCGGTTGCGCGGGCCCGGTTAGGCAGCGGCCGCCAGCAGCGGGGCAAGCGTGCGCGGCACCTCGGCCCACCGCTGCGGCGTGTCCAGCGCCGGATCGAAGTTGGTGTCGATGATCAGCGCGTCGACGCCTGCAGCCCGGGACCGGGCGGCCTCGTCGCACAGCTCGTCCACGCTGAGCGTGTGCAGGTTCGCGACCTGCACCGGCGGCGTGGTGAACAGGCGGCGGTACAGCTCGAGCGGCTTTTGCCCGGGCTGGCGCAGCTGGCTGAGCTGGCCGAACATTTCCAGGTGCTGCTCCAGCGGGCCGGAGGCCGGGTTCCAGATGTCGAACTTCTCCGCGGTGCGCCGCAGCCCGGCCGCCGAGCGCATGCCGGACAGCAGCCGCGGCCGGGGCTGCTGCACCGGCTTGGGCCGGATCTCGGCCTCGGGGATGGTGAAGAACCGGCCGCTGAACGTCACCGGGTCCGGGCCCCAGCAGGCCACCAGGGCGTCGATGAGCTCGTCGCAGCGGGCCCCGCGGGTACGCGGGTCGACGTCCATGGCCTGGTGCTCCTCATCCGACCAGCCCACGCTGAAGCCGGCCACCAGCCTGCCGCCGGACAGCAGGTCGATGGTGGACAGCTGCTGGGCCAGTGCGACCGGCCGGTGCAGCCCGGCGACCAGGATGCTGGTCCCGACCACCGGCCGGGTGGTCCAGGCCGCCGCGGCGGTCAGCGTCTCCAGTGCGGCGAGCGTGCTGCGGTAGGCGTCCGGGACTTTCAGGCCGGGGCGGGCCGAGTAACCAGACACCGGGTGCAGCGGATAAAAGATGTGCTCCTGGACCCACAGGCTGCCGTAGCCGAGCTCCTCCGCCTGCTCGCAGAAGGCGCGCAGGCCATCGCGGTTGACGTGGCCGCCGAGCTGCGGCAAGCACAGGCCGATCTGCATTGAGGCTCCCGCTTACTTTATGGACTCGTACTGTAGATACTGTCATATAGGCAGCGCCCGGTCAGGCCGCCTCGGTCAGGGCCGGGAGCATCGCGCCGTGCTTGCTCGGGAGGTTTCGCGGTGGACGTTCGCAAGGAGCTCTATATCGGCGGCCAGTGGGTCCAGCCGGCCGCCGACGGCGACATCGACGTGATCGACAGCCGGACCGAGGACGTCATGGGCCGGGTGCCACGGGGCGGCGGCGCCGACGTCGAGCGGGCGGTGGCGGCCGCCCGCGCGGCGTTCCCGGCCTGGTCACGGACGCCCGTCGCGGACCGCGCCGCCGCCCTCCGGGCCCTGGCCGACGGGCTGGAAGCGCGCGTCGAGCCACTGGCCGAGTTGATGAGCCGCGAGGTGGGAACCCCGATCGCCACCTCACGCCGGGTGCAGGTCGGCCTGGCGGCGGACGTGTTCCGGTCGATGGCCGACGTCGCGGCCGAGTTCCCGCTGGAGACCGGGATCGGCACCTCGCTGCTGATCAGGCAGCCGGCTGGCGTCGTGGCCGCGATCACGCCGTGGAACTACCCGCTGTATCAGCTGGCCGCGAAGCTGGCCCCGGCCATGGCGGCCGGCTGCACCACGATTCTCAAGCCGGCCGGCGCCGCGCCGCTGGCCGCCTTCGTGCTCGCTGAGGTGATCGACGAGCTCGGCCTGCCGCCCGGCACGGTCAACGTCGTCAGCGGGCCGGGCCGCCAGATCGGGGAGATGCTGGCCGCCCACCCGGACGTCGACATGGTGAGCATCACCGGTTCGACGCAGGCGGGAATCAAGGTCGCGCAGGCCGCGGCCCAGACGGTCAAGCGGCTCACGCTGGAGCTGGGCGGCAAGTCCCCGTTCATCCTGCTCGACGACACCGACCTGGACGTGGCGCTGCCGGTGGCGGTACGCAGCTGCTTCGTCAACAACGGTCAGACCTGTTCCGCGCTGACCCGGCTGATCGTCCCGCGCGGGCTGCTGTCCGCGGTGGAGGATGGCCTGGCCGGCCTGATCGGGGCCATGCATGTCGGCGACCCGCTCGATCCGGGCACCGACCTCGGCCCGGTGGTAACCGCAGGCCAGCGGCAGACCATCCGGGATTACATCAAGCAGGGCAGCGCCGAGGGCGCGGCGCTGGTGACGGGCGGCGAGGACGCCCCGGACGGCCTGGACCGCGGGTTCTACATCCGGCCCACCGTGTTCTCGGCCGTCACGCCGGACATGGTGATCGCCCGGGAGGAGATCTTCGGTCCGGTGCTGGCCGTGATGCCCGCGGACAGCGAGGAAGAGGCGGTGCGGATCGCCAACGACTCCGAGTACGGGCTGTCCGGCGGCGTGTGGTCCGGCGACCAGGACCGGGCGGTGGCGGTGGCCCGCCGCCTGCGCACCGGCCAGGTGGCAGTCAACGGGGGCCGGTTCAACGTGCGGGCGCCGTTCGGCGGCTACCGGGCGTCCGGAGTCGGCCGGGAGCTGGGCGAGCACGGGCTGGCCGAGTACTTCGAGCTCACCTCGCTGCAACTGCCCGCAGGCTCATAGACAGGAGGCCACCGTGTCCGACCGCGATTACGAGGACGTCACGAACTACGGCCTTGACCAGGCCAACGAGGCGGAGCTGCTGGCCAGGCAGATCGAGTGCACGTTCATCTGGAGCAACTCCGAGGGTCATCCGCTCGGCGTCATCATGAACTACGTCTTTCGCGACGGGCGGTTCTGGCTTACCGCCAGCAGCCAGCGCGCGCGGGTGCCCGCGGTACGCCGCGATCCGCGGGTCAGCGTCGTGGTGACCTCCCGCGGCTCGGGCATCGCGACTTCGAAGTCGCTGACCTACAAGGGACGCTGCGTAGTGCACGAGGACGAGGCGACCAAGGCCTGGTTCTACCCGGCGCTGGCGGCCTCGGTCCGGCCCGGCGACCCGGAAGCCGCGGCGGCCTTCGTGCGGCACCTCGACTCGCCCCGCCGGGTCGTGCTGGAAGTCGTGCCAGAGGGCCGGATCGGATTCGACAGCACCCGGATGTGGCAGGACACGCCGGACGCCGCCCGGCGGGACTGACCGAGCGGCCGCAGCTCGCCCGGCGATGGCGCCAGGGCGCCCGGTCGCCGTCCTGGCAAGATAGCCGCATGGAACGTGTGATTGGAATCGGTGGGCACTTCATGCGGGCCGCCGACCCGGCGGCCCTGGGCGCGTGGTATCGCGACTGCCTAGGCTTGGACGCCGATGAGAACGGCCTGTGGCGTCAGGAAGCCGGGCCGACGGTGTTCGCGGCGTTCGAGTCCGAGACCGACTACTTCGGGTCCCGCGCCCAGCAGACCATGCTCAGCTTCCGGGTCCGCGACCTGGATGCGATGCTCCAGCAATTGCGCACCCATGGAGCGGACGTGGCTAAAGAGACGCAGGAGATGGAAGGTGTCGGCCGATTTGGCTGGGTTACCGATCCCGAGGGCAATCGGATCGAGCTGTGGCAGCCCGCCTGACCGCGCCCCTGACGCAGGCCGTGATGTGCTGGCCGCCCACTGGGCGGCCGAGGGAGTCCGGGCTGCGGAACGCCGTCAGGGTCGCCACGCCACCTGATCAAGGAAATCCTCTACTGCCGTGACCACCTGGCCGAGAACCGCCGCGGAGGCCGATAGTCCCGCCGGGACGAACATGCCGTGATCGGCGCCCTCAACCTCACATACATGCGGTGTGAGCAGCCGGGCGGTCTGGCCGTCCCACAACTGGTCAGCTGTCCCGCCCACCAGCAGGCACGGCCCCTCGGCGGCCTGTAGCGCCGCCACTGTCGGCTCATCTGTGAGCACCGGCGTCAGCCAGATCGCCGCCAGCCCGCGGTCCGCGACCACCGGGGCGGACAAGGACGCGAGCGACTTGCCGATGACGACCGGGGCCGTGACTCCGGCAGCCGCGACCGTCGCGTCGATGGCCGCGGTCACTTGCGCGATCACCCATGCGCGTTCATGATCGTCGCTCGCGAACTCGGGCACGGCCCAGCTCAGGCGGTACGTGTAGGCGCCCCGGCGCTGGGCGGCGAGGCCTGAGTACATGAGCAGCGGTCCGTCCGTGCTATACCGCGCTCCAGGCACGAGCACCGCCGCCCTGCCCGCCGCTGAGCCGGTCACGCGCCTAACGGTACTCCTGCGGCCAGCCACCTCCGGGTGCCGGATTCGCGCGACCGCCAACTGCCCGCCGGCTCCCGGCAGATCGCGGGCCATGCGAACCAGAGCACAGGTCAGCCCCGATCTGCGCCGGGCTCGGGGCAGAAGCGCACGGCCCGCGCCGTGCGGTGTGCGAGGTCGGAATGTGGACGAACAACTGGTACGGCGGATGATCGCCGGGCAGTTTCCTCAGTGGGCGGGGCTGGTGGCTGCCCCGCCTCGCGCCCCTCCTGCCCGCGCGCATTCCCAAGGTGCTCGGGGCCGGGGAGCCCGCCCAGAGGTATCGGTGGCCGTGGTCGGTGTACCGGTGGCTGCCGGGGGAGCATCCCGAGCCGGGAGCACTGAGCGAGCCCGTGCTGCTGGCCGGGGACCCGGGCGGCGATCAGGGAACTGCGTGAAATCCCGCAGGAGAATGTCGACTGCGATGCCGCCGCCTCGGTATGGGAGGAGGCGTCAGCGCGCCGCCGGAGTGTAGATCAGCTTCTTATTGACGAACTCGTCGATGCCAGACGGGCCGAGCTCCCGGCCCACGCCGGAACGCTTGGTCCCGCCGAACGGCAGGTCGGCCATCGAGCCGGTCGGGCTGTTGATCCACACCATGCCGGTATCGAGCAGGTCGGCGACTTCTTGGGCCCGGTCGGGGTCCGCGCTGTAGACGGCGCCGCCAAGCCCGAATGACGAGGAATTGGCCAGCTCCACTGCCTCCGAGGCATCCGCGACTCGGTAGATGACCGCGGCGGGACCGAAAAGTTCCTCGTGATACGCGCGCATCTGCGGAGTGACGCCGGTCAAGACCGTGGGCTCGACGAACGCCCCCGGCCGGTCGACCCGCTTGCCGCCGGTCTGAAGTGTGGCGCCCTTGTCCACGGCGTCGCTGATCTGCTCCATCAGGCGCTCAGCGGCTGCCTCCGATGAGAGCGGCCCCAGGTCAGAGTCGGGGTCGGTGGGATCGCCCGGGCGCAGGGCAGCCATCGCGGCGGTAAAGTGGCCGACGAAGCCGTCGTATAGATCACCGACGACAATGAACCGCTTGGCTGCGGTGCAGGCCTGGCCGGCGTTGCCCATCCGGCCGGCGACGGCTGCTTTCACGGTTCGAGCCAGGTTGTCGCTGTCCAGCACGATGAAGGGGTCCGATCCGCCGAGCTCGAGGACCACCTTCTTGAGATTACGGCCCGCCACCTCGGCGACGGCGGCGCCCGCCCGCTCGCTGCCCGTCACAGAGACGGCGGCCACCCGCGGGTCGCCGATCATGTCCGCGATCTGGCTGTTGGTCGCGAAGATGTTGATGTAGGCATCTTCCGGCAGGCCGGCGTCGCGGAAGATCTGCTCCATGGCCAGGGCCGACTCCGGGTCCTGCGGCGCGTGCTTCAGGATGATCGTGTTGCCGGCCATCAGGTTCGGGGCGGCGAAACGGGCCACCTGGTAGTACGGGAAGTTCCACGGCATGATGCCGAGCAACGGGCCGATCGGCTCCTTGCGGATCAGCGCCGTGCCCCCGGCGCGCGGGCTGAGCGGGGTGTCCTTGAGGAGCTCAGGCCCCTGGTCGGCGTAGTACCGGTAGATGCTTATCACCAGCTGGATCTCGCCCCTGGCCTCCCGGGTGGGCTTGCCCATCTCCCGGGTGATCAACGCGGCCAGGTCAGCGATCCGCTCCTCGTACAGGTCGGCCACCCGCAGCAGGACCTTGGCACGCTCGTCTTTCGCGCTGGTCCGCCAGGACTGGTAGGCACGGGCCGAGCGCTCCAGGACCTGCTCGACCTCCGCGTCGGTCGCAGCGGGGAACTCCCGCTCGATCTCGTTGGTGGCAGGGTTGACGACCTTGAACTCGCTCACGCTGACTTCCTCCGGCTTTCGCTGCCCCGATTACTTCCCGTCCCCGGACCGGCCCGAGCCCGGATCCAAGTCCAGTTACTCACGATAATCCCCGGGCAGTCGACGGGCCAGGCCGGGGCATGACGGCCGCGCAGCGGATGTCGGCTGTCTTGTCCGCGACCGTTCTCCCAGGCGGGAGGCGCGGGTATCAAGCGCTGCGGCGTCCTACTCGGGTGCACCGCACGACGGCTGTGATGCGAGGGTGAGGGCGGCGATGAAGGGCTCGCGGACGAGCGGATCACAGTAGCTGGCTTCGAGCCCGGCCTTATCGGCGTCTGGGTCATCCCCGGCCGGGAAGTCCCGGCCGTCGCCGCACGCCAGGCCCATCGACCGGTGGCCGTCCCAGGCAGGGTCGGCAGGGAACGTGATATCGATCCTCACCTCCCGGCCTGCCAGGGTGATCACCAGATAGCGGTGCACATCGGTCAGCCCGCCTGCAGGGACGGCACCGGCTGCCTCGGCTCCGTGCCGCTGGAGGACCGATCTACGGGACGCGCGGTAGACGCGGTGGACCAGCCGGGGCCGCAGGTCCGGCCACCGCTCTGACAGCAGCTGCGCGAGCAGGGCGTGCTTGGTCGAGCACGTCCCCTTCCACTCGCTGACGACCCCGTCGGCCGTCCGGCATTCTGGCCTGCCGTACGGAATGGCCTGGACCGCCTCAACGACTTGGCGCAACGAGGCCTCGTCTGGCAAGTCTGCCCGTGCGGCGAACCGGGCGAACTGCGGCTCACTCACCTGGTTCATGCTATCCAGGCCGCCGGTCCCCGCGATGACTGTATATGTCCTGCGACATACCCGGCGGAAGCGGAACGCAGAATAGAAGGTCAGCTTGGACTACGGCACCAGGCGAGCCAGTAATTGTCCAGCACCTCAAGCTCGGCCGAGTGCCCGAACCGGTTCAGCCGGGTACGCACCTCCTCCGGCTCTGGAAAGTTCTTGAGGACATCCCACGAACTGCCATCTTTCATCTGGCGCCGTTGATACGTGTTGCCGTGTTCGTCCCGTCGCGCCACGGGATGAACGCTCCCAGGTACCAGGCGATTGTCGGCGAACACCATCAAGGATCCGGGAAGCAGGCGCAGCACGAGGCCCTCAAGGAAGGCATCGATCTTCGCCAGCGGAACGTGGGACCAGAAGAAGCCGGCGAACGCCGCGTCGTAGCCTCCTTCGATGGCTTGCAGCTGAAGAGCGTCAGCAGCCGCAAAGCCAACCGATGGCGGCCAAGCTCTCCTGGCCCTGGCCACGCTTCCAACGTACATAGAGTGCAGGCCGCTGCTACTGCCGCCGCCGTAGGATCGGGGCACGCGTCCGGCTGTGAAGGAGGGAGCTGCTCATGCTCGAGTCAAGCGACCTGGTCGCCTTCGCAGCGACCACCGACCTATTCAGGGCCCGGGTGTTCTATGAAGAGGCACTGGGCCTGCCCGTCGTTGAGCAAAATGACTTCGCGTGCGTGCTTGATGCGAACGGCACCATGCTCCGCATCACCGCAGTTCCCGAAGTCCCGCGGGCTGGATATACGGTCCTCGGGTGGCGGGTCACCGACATCGCGGCCGCCATCCGAGACCTGACCGCCAGGGGTGTCGTTTTCCTGCGCTACGACGGCATGGATCAAGATGAGGACGGGGTCTGGACGACTCCCGGGGGCGAGAAAGTCGCGTGGTTCGCCGATCCCGACGGAAATACCTTGTCGCTAACCCAGTTCCGGTAGACCACAGGCGGACGCACTCATGCCGCGAATATTTCAAGCCGCGGAAACGCGCTCTCATGTGCCGAGTCAAGCCGCCGGCCGGGTGGCTAACCGGCCGCTATGGTCGAAGGGTGATCGACCTTGACCAGGGCTGGTCTACTGAACGACTTGACCTTGAGCCACTTACAGTGGCCCACGCTGCCGAACTCGCGCCGCTGCTGGACGATCTCTCCTTGCATGAGTTCACCGGCGGGGCGCCGCTGTCCGCGGCGGCCCTGACCGCCAGGTATGGGCGCCTGGCGGCCCGCCGTTCACCTGACGGTGACCAGATGTGGGGCAACTGGGTAGTGCGCGTGCGTGCTACCGGTACTGCGGCGGGGACAGTGCAGGCGACCCTGCCCGCGGGCGGTCCGGCCGCTGGTCCGGCCGAGGTCGCCTGGGTGATGGTCCGGCCCGCGCAGGGCCACGGTTACGCGACGGAAGCCGCGCACAGCCTCGTGGCCGTGCTGCAAGCGGCTGGATGGACCGTCGTCGCCCATATCCATCCCGACCACCTGGCCTCTCAGCGGGTGGCCCGCAGCGCCGGGCTGTCGCCCACCACTGACGTCCATGACGGCGAGACACGCTGGGTCGGCCCGCCGCCTGCGGCACCATGACCTCCAGCGCGCCTGCGCCAACATCCCCGTCGGGATCTTCAGCTGTCCAGGCGCAGTAGAGGTCGTCTGCGAGGCGGGGGCTGGTGCGCCCGTTCGGGCCGGGTCTACGATCTTTAGACCTCAGAGGGTTTCCAGCCGGGCGTCACGGGACTGGCAGGTCATCCCTTCGCCTGTCCCGTCCGAGGGGAATCTCGATGACGCTGTACATGTACCAAGCCTCCTATACCGCCAAGTCGATGGCGGCTCAGCTCGAGGATCCGCAAGACCCCGTGGAAGCGATCAGGGTGGCGCTGGAGGACCTGGGAGCCAAGATCTTGGTGGCTGGCTTCCCGTTCGGCGAGTATGACGTGCTGGTCGTGTATGAGGCACCCGATGACATGACCGCGGCCAGCGTCGCGATGGCCGTCGCCGCCGAAGGCGAGGTGAAGTCGGCTAAGACCACGCGACTGCTGAGCGGGCCGGAATGGCTCCAGTCCTTGCGCAAACACAGGAATGTCACCGTCAGGAAAGCACGCTAGCCTCACGGGACTGAGCCGCCAGCAGCAGCGATCCTGGCGGTGGAAAGCCTGAGCGGTCATGGCGGTGCTGCCGGTGACCGCGTGGTCGCTGGCCTGGATGAAAATGCGGTGCGCAGTCTGCCGGCAGCTGCCTACGATCGATCTTCGTGATCTACCAGGACCCGCTTGGCTATCTGCTCGGCCTCGAAGGCATCGCGCTGCTAGACGCCTGGGCCGGGGACCACGACCGCGCATTCACCGACGCCCGGCTGGCCGAGATCCGCCGGCTGCTGGCCGACGAGAAGCTGCGGGACCGCGGCGTATTCGCCGAGCGGGTCAGCACCGTGCTGGTCTACCAGCAGCAGGCGGCCGGCTATGACGCAGAAGAGGGCGGCGGGCTGTTCGCCACCGACGAGCCGCTCGTGGCCCAGTACCTGAGCGGCCGGAAGCCGGGCGTGGCGCTGGACGCCGCCTGCGGGACCGGGCGGTTCGCCGAGTTCCTGGCCGGGCGGGGGCATCGGGTCATCGGCGTCGACAGCTCACCGGACATGCTCGCCTACGCGCGGCGGCGTGTCCCGGACGGCGAGTTCCACGTCGGCGAGCTTGACTCGCTGCCCCTGCCCGATGACTCGGTGGACGTCATCGTCTGCGCGCTGGCTCTGGTCCACGTGCCCCGCCTCGAGCCGGTACTGGCCGAGTTCGCCCGCGTGCTGCGCCCCGGCGGGGACCTCGTCATCTCCGACATCCACCACGAACTCGTCACCCGCGGCTCGGTGATCTCAGCGCGCGGCCCGGCGGGCCAACGGTACATCGCGGCCACCTACCGGCATCAGCTCGGCGATTACCTGCGGCCGGCACTGAGCCTCGGCCTTCAGGTACGGCGGTGCGAGGAGCCGGGTGCCGTCCCGTCGGCCAGCCGGCCGCCCGAACCCGCGGCCGGCATCGGCGACTGGCAGGACTGGCCGTGGTCGCTGATGGGCTACCTGCCATCGGCGGCGCGGGCCGCTGGCGGCCGCCCGTCACTGGTCGTCTGGCACTTCCAGCTACCCGCCGGCTGAACCGGCTCCGGCCCGGAATTCAGTGTATTACGCACTTTCGGCCTCGGAGCACTGCGAAGCACCAGGTCCGCGAGCCACCGGCTCAGTCAGAATCGAAGTCGCAGGAGTTCCAGGTCGACGATCCGGCGCAGGTAGGCGGGAGACCACCGCTTCTGATCGACGATGGACTGAGCAGGTCGTCGCGAGGCTCCCCTGCCGTCGCCGCTCGAGCTCTGCGGCGATCGCCAGCTGATAATCCAGCAGGTCACGCTCCACCTGGGCCCACCGCTCGGGCGCCAGCTGGGCCCCGATGGTCGCCGTGGCGTGCGGGCCGGTGGTTCGGCCGGTCCTGGGCGTCGGTCCACCGGCGGACGTCGTCTGCGGTCGTCGGGCAGGCCCAGGACACGAGAGATGGCCCACACCGGCAGCGGCCGGGAGCTGTGCTTCCGGCGCGCTCACGGCTTGACGACGGCACGGTTGCCGTCGCGCCACAGGTAGACCTGGACACGTTCGGCGATCTTCCAGCCGTCAGGGGTCCGGGCGAGCCTATCGGTGTAACTGCCCGCGATGATGTAGGTATCGCCGCCCGGAGTTCCTGTGCGCACATGCTGGGCCTGGAAGTAGGAGGTAGCGCGGGCGGTGTCGCCGTCGACGTCGGCGACGACGTTGCCGAGCAGGTGCTGGGAGGCGTCCAGCGACTCCAGGGCTCCCCTCGCGCGGGCGAGGATGGCCTCGAATCCCTCCAGGCGTCCGCCCGGGTGGACGAACGCGGGCGTGCCGGTGAAGCAGTTCTCGAGCAGCGCCCAGTCTTTGGTGTCGAGTGCGAACGTGTAGCGCACGCACAGGTCGGCGATGTCCTGCCGGTCGATCAGTCGCTGCAGATCGGCGTCCATCTGGTCTCCTTGGTGCCGGGTTGACGGGTCAGCGGGCTCTGGCCAGCACGGCGACCTCGGCCTCGTAGGCGAGGTCGCCGCGCGGCCCCACAGTGGGTCCGACAGCGCCTGGTCCACCACGGCGGCACCGGACCGGCGGAACCACTCAAGCGTCTGGGCATGACCCGCCCGCAGGGTCGTATACCGCCAGAGCCCCACGATCCGGATGATCTTGCCGGGAACGAGCATTCCGTGATGGGCCGGGGTGAACAGCCGGCCGAACAGCGGGCGGTCTGCGGCCGGGGCGAGACCGTCGGGCAGCAGCACGACATCCGGCTCCACGCCGACCACCTCGGCCAGCGTGGCGACGTAAGCCGTGCAGGGACCGCGCTGGTGGTCACGTTGAATACTTCACCGACCGCGGACGGATGCGTGGCCATAACGAGCAGCGCCCGGCACAAGTCGTCCACATGGCCGTATGAGCCGACCACCAGAGTGTGGTACGGGAGCAGCACGGGGCGCCGCTCCGCCAGGCGGCGGAACATCGCCGCCTGGCCTTGGCGCCCGGCACCTCACTCGCGGCGTAGATGACCAGGCAAGCACCATTGACGTACCACGCCTCGTCGCTGGCCAGGAACACGGCCGCCGCCGCGACGTCCTCCGGGCGGGCCGCCCGCCCGAACCTCGTCGCGAGCCGCTCCTCCACCTGGCCGAGTGCCGTCGGGTCTCCGGTAACGACGCTGGCCGTCATCCCGCTGACCGTCGCTCCCGGCGCGATGGCATTGACGCGGACACCAGCCGGCATCAGCTCGACCGCGGCCGACTCGGTCAGCCCTACGACAGCGTGCTTGGCCGCGGTGTACGCGTGCGGTCCGAACCCGCCACGCACGCCCGCCGTGCTCGCGGTGTTCACGATCGCCCCGGACCCTGGGCCCGCATGACCCGTCCTCCGTGCTTGATCCCAAGGAACACGCTGGTCAACAGGACCGCCATGGTGCGGTCCCAGTCCTGGCGAGCGGTGTCCGGCAATGAGCCGACCACGCCGAGGCGATCCGCCCGTCGCGCAGCACGAATAGCCCCGCGACGGGCACCTCGACCCATCGGCCACACAGCTGGAAACGGTCCAGGCGCTCGTTCATGACCACGTCGCCGGCACCCACCTGGTTGCGGGTCACCCACTCGATCCGCTCCGCCGCCCCGAGCAGCCTGCTGAGAGCGTTGCGGATGCCGTCGGGGCCGGCAACCCGACTGGTACGTGCACCGCCCCGCCCGGCTCGATCGCGACGCGCGTTCCTGGCCCTCAAATCGGACCCAGCCTCGACCCGACTCGCCGTAAAGCACCTGTTCACCGGTGTGTACGTGCCAGTGCGTGTGACCTCCGGGCGGGTAGTGGAACCGGTCCGTCCGCAGGGCGTCCTCGGAGGCACCACGGAGAAGCGGTGTTCTCATCACCCCAGGCGTGACCTTCATCGTGCTCTCCTCGACCGGTATCGGAGCTTCAGCCAGCACGACAGCCCGCGAGCTGGGACCGCTGGGCAGCGATGTTCGCCGGTGCCGCTCACTTGGGCTGTTGTAGTTACTGGAATTCCACTACAGTATGGCCGTGTGCGCTATCGGCTGGCTGTGCAGGTCGGCTGGCATTCTGAGTTCATCCCGCGCCGTGGGTCTTCCTCTGAGGAGGCTTTGTGGCACTCGATTACCAGCGGGCGCTCTACCACGTGGGGTACGGGTGCCGGATCTCGGCGCTGCGATGGCGGAGCTCGGTACCGGTCTCGGGTATCACGGAGGGGGAAGTTGTCGAGCGGGACCAGCCGGTCTGGACGCCGGGTGAGAGGGCTTACACGATTCCACTGCGGTTTACCTACTCGAGCGAGGGTGCGCAGCACGTCGAGCTGCTGCAGGGTGGGCCGGGATCGCTGTGGGACGGTGACGACCGGCCGGGCTGGTGTCGGCAGCAGTGCGGCCGCGGTTCGAGCGCTGGTGGGCGGGTGGGCCGTTCACATGACTGCGGTGTGCGGGCAGGAGTGGGGTGGGCACGGTGGCGGAGGCCGGGGACGGCGTGGAAGGTATCCGCGAGGGCGACCGGGTCGTGATCGCCGTGCCGGTCGCGTGCGGCCGCTGCCCGGAGTGTGAGCAGGGGCTCAGCGAGTACTGCCGCACCGTGTCGAGCCACGGTCGCTGCCACGGCGGACGGCGGAGCAGAATCACCGCCGGGGACGTGGTGGTCGTAAGGCGCGGGGCCAGTTGGGCTACTGGCTTTCGGCCGGGCCCTCCGATGAGGTCAAGGTGCTTGTCGACCCCCACTTGCCTGACACCACGGCTCCTTCTCCGGCGGGGTGGATGAGTTCATCACCTTCGTGCAAAAGTCGCTTCGGGCACGACGGACCTGGGAGGCCCGCCTGGAGAGGATACGGCGGGGGCCGTGCGCGAATTCGCTGGCGGCGGAGTGGATCGCGCACGGGAGGTCGTGGGCAAGCCGACCTGGACGCGCTCGACGGTGACGGCGGCGCGCGCACTGTCGTCGTGCTCGGCTTGCCACTTTTACTTCACGACACTTCGCAGCCAAGGAGGCACCGCATGCGAGGCAAGATCTGCATCGTGACCGGCGCGGGACAGGGTCTGGGCCGCGCGATAGCGCTCGAGTTCGCCGCGCGCGGCGCCGGCGCTGTCGTGGTCGCCGACATCAACGCCGAATCGGGCGAGGAAACCGCGGAGCTGGTCAGGGCGGGCGGGGCGGCAGCCAGCTTCGCCCGCACCGACCTGATGAGCAGGCAGTCCATCGGGCAGATGGTCGACGCGGTGGCATCCGAGTACGGCGGCATCGATGTGCTGGTTAACAACGCGGGCGTACTGGATTCGGCACTGACCGATCGGGTCGGCGTCGAGCACCTAGACGAGGAGATCTGGGACCGGGTATTCGGCGTAAATCTCAAGGGCATGTGGTTGGCTACCAAGTTCGCCGCGCCGCACCTGCGGCGCTCGCAGCGCGGCCCGGCCATCGTCAACGCCGCGTCAGTCAGCGGCGTGACCGGCTACCCGGGGGCGCCCGCCTACTGCGCGTCCAAGGGCGGGGTCATACAGCTCACCCGGGTCACCGCGGCCGAACTCGCCCCGCATGTGCGGTGCAACTGCTTCTCCCCAGGCAGTTTCGACACCCCGATGGCCCGGGCATTCGCGGAGTCCTCGCCGGACCCGGACACGGTGCGCAAGTTCATGACCGGTCCGCACCTGCTGCCCCGATATGGCCGACCCACCGAGCTCGGGAAGCTGGTCGCCTTCCTGGCCAGCGACGACTCCTCGTTCATCACCGGCGAAAACATCATGATCGACGGCGGAACGATGGCCTGGCGTGGCCTGCGCTAGCCCGTTCCTCCAGAAGCGGCCGCCGAAGTTTGAACTTCACCAATAGCCTGCCACGAGTTCAGGCCGCGTGCCTGTGCTGGTATTCCGGGACGGTGCCGACGCGGGCGGGTTAACGACGGCCGCGCTAGCCGCGCGGCCGCCTGGGCCACCTCGCGGGCAGCGGCGGCCGCCGCCGACGCGATGCCGGTGAAGCGCAGGAAGCCGTGTACGAGCGAGGGGTAGTCCAGCAGCGTGACCTCGGTCCCGGCGGTGCTCAGCGCCCGGGCGTAGGCCGCGCCCTCGTCGTACAGCGGGTCGTGCCCGGCGATGGCGATCACCGTGGCCGGCAGCGCGGCCAGCTCCCGGGCGCGCAGCGGGGCGAACCGCGGCGAGCAGCGGTCGCTCGCCGGGCAGTACTGATCGAAGAACCAGCCCATCTCGCGGGCGCCGAGCACCAGCCCGTCGTTACTCCGATAGGAGTCCCGGGTGACGTCGTCGTCAAGCACCGGGTACACCAGCAGCTGCGCGGCCAGCGCCACGTCCGGGTCGGGCGCGAGCTCCTGGGCGCACACCGCGGCGATGTTGCCGCCGGCGCTGTCGCCGGCCAGAACGACCGGCCCGGGCGGGCGGCCGGCGCCCCCGGCGGCCACGCACCGGGCGGCGGCCAGGCCGTCCTCGACGGCGGCCGGGAACCGGTGCTCGGGCGCCAGCCGGTAGCCGACGCTGATCACCTCACCGCCTGCCGCGTCGGCGATGAGCCGGCAGATCTCGTCGGAGTAGTTGAGGTCTCCGGTGACCCAGCCGCCGCCGTGAAACCAGACCACCGCGGTGGCGGTGCGCGGCTCGCGGGGCTGGTACCGGCGCACCGGGATCTGCGCCGGGCCAATCCGCGACTCGGTCACCGCGTGCATCGGGGGCCCGGCCGGGCACAGCGCGTCGCCGGCCCGCACCCGGTCGCGGGCCTGGGCGGGCGTCAGCTCGGCGATGCTGGGCAGCCCGGCGGCCGCCGCCTGCTCGAGCCTGCCCGCCAGGGCGGAGTCGAGGCCGGGGTAGCGCTTGGTCAGCGGAGGCGCCGCGGTCATGAGCGCCCGGCTCCCTGCGCGGCCAGGCCGGCGGATGCCGGCCTGCGTAGTCGGGAAGGTCGTTCATGATCGCCAGCCCGAACCGCATCCGCCGCCTCCCACCGCACCTGATGCGCGCAATTGATACTATTCATGCGCAGGTTTCCCTGCTACACTACCCGGCAGGGACGGCGCTGTCGAGAGCATCCTTTGGACCGGGCGCCGACCACACGCTCAGGGAGGCCGGCGTGCGCGCGGCAGTTCTGCACAATTTCGGCGAGCCGCTGGCCGAGGCCGACGTGGAGCTGGCCGAGCCGGCGCCCGGGGAAGTCGTGGTGCGGGTCACCGATTCCGGAATCTGCCATTCCGACCGGACGGTGCATCTCGGCGCCCAGGACCGGCCGCTGCCGCTCATCTTGGGCCATGAGGCCTCCGGCGTGGTCGAGCGAGTCGGGTCGCAGGTAAGCGGGCTGGTACCGGGCGACCACGTGGTCGCATGCAGCTCAGCCAGCTGCGGGCGGTGCCTGTGGTGCGCGCGCGGCCTGCCGCAGCACTGCGCCGACAAGGGCCAGGCGCGCGCCGACGGATCTCCCCGGCTGTTCCAGGACGGTCACGAGGTGCATGCGTTCGTCGGCCTCGGCGGCTTCGCGGACCACATGCTCGTCTCAGAGCGCGCTCTGGTGCGGATACCCCCGGAGATGCCGCTGGACAAGGCGGCTTTGCTCGGCTGCGCCGTCTTGACCGGCATGGGCGCGGTGCTGCACCGGGCCGAGGTACGGGCAGGCCAGACCGTGGCGGTGATCGGCTGCGGCGGCGTGGGGCTCAGTGCGGTGCAGGCCGCCAGGCTGGCCGGCGCCGGAAGGATTTTCGCGGTCGACATCAACCCCGCCAAGCTGGAGCGTGCGCGCGCATTCGGCGCCACCGACACCATCGACGCGTCCGCACGCGACAGCGTCGATGCCGTCCTGGGTCTTTCTGACGGCGGCGTGGACCATGCGCTGGAGGTCGTCGGATCAGGTCCGACCATTGAGCAGGCCTTTCAGATGACGGGAGTGCGCGGGACAACCACCGTGGTGGGGGTGCCGCACCCGGCCGCCACGGTGACGCTTCCCGCCCACGTCTTCATGGCCGCCGAAAAAACGATCCAGGGCAGCCGCATGGGCTCAGGCGACTTCAGGACCGACATCCCCTGGTACTGCGGGCTCTACCTTCGCGGGCAGTTGCTCCTCGATGAGCTGATATCCGAAGTCATCGACCTGAGTGACGTCACCAGGGGCCTGGAAGCCCTTGACGGTTCCGACGGCGCGCGAAGCGTGATCCACTTCGAGCATGCGTGAGGGGCCGGACCCGGCGAACGCAATTGATGCTATTCATGCGCACATTTCTTCGTTAGGCTACCGAGCAGGAACGGCGCCGTCGAGAGGATCCCCGTGACCGAGCACCCGTCAGACCCCGCCGCGGCCCGGGCCAGCGGTCCGGTCCCCGACGTCGACGCCGTGGTGGTCGGCGCCGGCTTCGCCGGGCTGTACGCCCTGCACCGGCTGCGCGGCATGGGCCTGTCCGCCCGCGTCTTCGAGCAGGCCGAGGACGTCGGCGGCACCTGGTACTGGAACCGCTACCCCGGCGCCCGCTGCGACGTGGAGAGCATCGACTACTCCTTCTCTTTCTCTCCCGAGCTGCAGCAGGAGTGGTCCTGGACCGAGCGGTACGCCACCCAGCCGGAGATCCTGCGCTACCTCAACCACGTGGCCGACCGCTTCGGCCTGCGGCCCGGCATCACCTTCGGCACGCGGGTGGTCTCCGCCGTCTACGACGAGCCGTCGGCGCAGTGGCTGGTCGAGACCGACCGCGGCCACCGCGTCACGGCGCGGTACTGCATCATGGCCGCCGGCTGCCTTTCCCTCGGCCGCATCCCCGAGTTCGAGGGCCTGGAATCGTTCGGCGGGCAGGCCTACCACACCGGCACCTGGCCCCGGGAAGGCGTGGACCTGGCGGGCCTGCGGGTCGGAGTCATCGGCACCGGCTCCTCGGGCATCCAGGCGATCCCGCTCATCGCGCAGCAGGCGGGACGCCTGACCGTCTTCCAGCGGACCGCGCACTACACCATCCCGGCGCACCACCACCCGCTGGACCCGGACTGGCTGGCGGAATTCAAGCACCGGTACGCCGGCTACCGGCGCCGGATGCGGGTCTCCCGGGGCGGGGTGAGCCGCGACTACAGCGAGCGCCGCGCGCTGGAAACCACGCCGCAGCTGCGGCGGACGGTGTACGAGGCGCGGTGGAACTTCGGCGGCGCGGAAATCCTCGGGTCGTTCACGGACCTGCTCACCGACACCCAAGCCAACCAGACCGTGGCCGAGTTCGTGGCCGGGAAGATCTGCGAGCTCGTGCGTGACCCCGAAGTGGCCGACCAGCTCATCCCGCGCGGCTACCCGTTCGGGGCCAAGCGGCTGTGTGTCGACACCGGCTACTACGAAACCTACAACCGGGACAACGTCACGCTCGTCGACGTCACGTCCACCCCTATCGAAGCGATCACGCCGGCGGGGATCCGCACCTCGGCCATGGAATACGACCTGGACGTGATCGTATTCGCCACCGGTTTCGACGCGATGACCGGCGCGCTACTGGCCATGGACATCCGCGGCCGCAACGGCCTTACCCTGCGCGAGGCGTGGGCGGCCGGCCCGCACACCTACCTCGGCGTCTCGGTGGCCGGGTTCCCGAACCTGTTCATCATCACCGGGCCGGGCAGCCCGTCGGTGCTCAGCAACGTGGTGCTGTCCATCGAACAGCATGTGGAGTGGATCTCCGATTTCGTCGGCCATCTGCGCAAGCACGACATCGCCTGGGCCGAGCCGCGCCGCGAGGCCCAGAGCGGCTGGGTGGCCCACGTCAACGACGTCGCGAGCCGGACCCTGTTCCCGGTCGGCAACTCCTGGTACCTGGGCGCGAACGTGCCCGGCAAGCCGCGGGTGTTCATGCCCTACATCGGCGGGGTGGGCCGGTACCGGGCCATCTGCGACCGGGTCGCCGCCGCGGGCTACGCCGGCTTCGGCCTGGGCACGGCGGGGCAGGCGGCGGCGCCGGCGCCGGACGCCGCGGCGGCGCTCGCCCGGATCCTGCGCGGCACCGAAGCCGCAGCGGTCGCCGACGCCGAAGGCGCGTGGGGCTGAGCACGGCAGGCATGACCATCACCACCATCACCGACCGGAACCCCCTGGAGGCGGCACCAGTGATCATCACCGATCGCCCGCAACTGTTCATCGGCGGCAGCTGGCAGGACCCGCGCGGCGGCGAGGTCACCGAGGTGCGCAACCCCGCTACCGGCGCGCGGCTGGCCACCACAGCGCTGGCCTGCGCCGCCGACATGGACGCGGCCGTGCGGGCCGCCCGGGCCAGCTTCGACGCCGGCATCTGGGCCCGGACTCCGCCGGCCGAGCGGTCCGCGGTCCTGCACCGCGCCGCCGACCTGCTGGACAAGCGCTCCGATGAGCTGGCCCGGGCCATCACCGCCGAGCTGGGCTGCCCGATCTGGTTCAGTCAGCGCGCGCACGTGCCGAACCCGATCCGGCACCTACGCTACTACGCCGACCTGTGCCGCGAGTTCGACTACACCGAGCGACGCGGCGACGGCACCAACGCGAGCCTGGTGGTCCAGGAGCCGGCCGGCGTGGTCGCGGCGATCACACCGTGGAACGGGCCGCTGAGCACCCCGGCGCTCAAGACGGCGCCTGCGCTGGCCGCGGGCTGCTCGGTAGTGCTCAAGCCGGCCCCCGAGACCCCGCTGACCGTGTACGCGCTGGCCGAGGCACTGACCGAGGCCGGCCTGCCCAATGGCGTGCTCAGCATCGTGCCCGCCGACCGGCAGGCCGGCGAGCACCTGGTCCGGCATCCCGACGTGGACAAGGTCGCGTTCACCGGCAGCACCGCGGCCGGGAAACGGATCATGGCCCTGTGCGCGGAGCGCATCGCCCGGGTCACCCTGGAACTCGGCGGCAAGTCCGCCGCGGTCATCCTCGACGACGCGGACCCGGACCTGGTGATCCCCGCGCTGCTGCCGATGGCGCTGATGGTCAACGGCCAGGCCTGCATCGCGCAGACCCGGGTGCTGGTGCCCCGGTCCCGGGAGCGGGAGTTCACCGACGCCCTGGCCGGGGCGCTGCGGGCCCAGGCGGTCGGCGACCCCACCGTCCCGGACACCACCATCGGCCCGCTGGTCAGCCGGCGGCAGCGGGACCGGGTCGAGGGGTACCTGGCGGCGGGGCGCGAGGAAGGCGCGCGGGTCGTGACCGGCGGCGGCCGCCCGCAGCTGCCGGACGACCTGGCCGCCGGCTGGTTCGTCGAGCCCACCCTGCTCGCCTCGGTCGACAACTCGATGCGGGTGGCCCGGGAGGAGATTTTCGGCCCGGTGCTGGCCGTCATCGCCTACGACGACGACCAGGCCGCGGTGGCCATCGCCAACGACTCCCCCTACGGGCTGTCCGGATCGGTATGGAGCGGCGATGAGGACCGGGCGCTCGCGGTGGCCCGCCAGATGCGCACCGGCATGGTGAGCATCAACGGCAGGCCGCAGGCCTTCGGCACGCCGTTCGGCGGCTTCAAGCAGTCCGGCCTGGGCCGGGAGATGGGACCTGAGGGTTTCCGCGCCTATCTCGAGGTGAAGTCCATCGCGGTGGGCGCCCCGGCCGCCACCGCATGATCGGTGGCCCGGAGGTGACACCCCGCTTCGTTCGGACTAAAAAAATATCTGGCCGAACGGCCGTATAGCCCCAGCCGGAGGAGTGCTGATGGACATCACCGACCTGGCGCGCACCGTGCGCCGCCTGCAGGACCGACAGGACCTGCGCGATCTGACCCTGCGCTACTGCCGCGCGATCGACGACTCGGACTGGACCGTACTGCGCGAGCTGTTCACCGACCGGGCCGAAGTCGCCGGAGCGGTCGGCGGCGACGAGGCCGTGGACCTGCTCCGCTCCATCCGCTCGACCTACGGGCGCACCATCCACACGCCGCACGGCCAGCTGGTCGAGTTCACCGACGACGACCACGCCACCGGCATGGTGCCGTCGCATGCCGAGCTGGACATCGAGGGCGAGACCGTGGTCTGCGCCATGCGGTATCACGATGACTACGTGCGCGAGGCCGCCTGCTGGCGGTTCGCACGACGGCAGCTGAGGTTCATGTACGCCCTGCCCTGGCAACGCATGGCCGGCGCCCTGGTGGATCAGCAGCCGGTGCACTGGCCCGGCACCGAGGCCGCGGCGCCGGATCAGTTCCCCGGGATGCAGGCATGAACGCACCGCCCAGACGGCTCGAGGGCCGCGTCGCGGTCGTCACCGGCGGGGCTAGCGGCATCGGCGCGGCCACGGTCCGCCGGCTGTGCGCCGACGGCGCCAGCGTGGTGATCGCCGACCTCCAGGCCGAGGCGGCCAGGGGACTGGCCGGGGAACTCGGCGGCTGCTGCCGTCAGATCCGCACCGACGTGACCCGGGAAGAAGATGTCGCCGCCGCCGTCGACCTCGCCGTCTCGGCCTTTGGCCGACTGGACATCATGTTCAGCAACGCCGGCATATTCGGGGCGTACGGTCCGATCGCCAAGAGCCGCATGGAGGACGTCGACCTCACCCTGGCGGTCAACCTGCGCGGGGTGTTCACGGGCATGAAGCACGCGGCCCGGGTGATGATGCCGCAGCGATCCGGCGTCATCCTGGCCACGACCAGCCCGGCCGCCGCGATCGGCGGCGTCGGCAACCATGCCTACAGCGCCGCCAAGGCCGGCATCGTCGGGCTGATGCGCTCGGTCGCCGCCGAGTTGCGCCCGCATGGCATCCGGGTCAACGCGATCATGCCGGGCGCGATCGTCTCGGCTATGACCGCCGGCATGGTCACGGGCGACGCCACCGCCCTGGAACGTACCGCCGAACTGCTGGCCGCCCAGACCCCCCAGCAGCGTCCGGGACGGCCCGAGGACATCGCCGCGGCGGTGAGCTACCTGGCCAGCGACGAGGCGGCGTTCATGACCGGCCACACGCTGGTGATCGACGGTGGCTACACCGCCATCGGCGCCGAATCGCCCTACACCACCGGCGCGTATGCCGAGCCGGGCGCGCTCCTGGAGGCCGGCCGGCGTCGCTGACACCGGACCGGGCGCTCCGCGGAACGGGCGGGCCTCGTTGACAGCACGCAGATTCATGATTATGATTCGCATAATAATGGGTCGCACCAGGAGGCAGTTGATGACAGCACCGACCGAGGAAACGAGGTTCAGCGGGTGGCCGGTCATCCACACCGACTACCGGGTTGACCGGCCGATCTTCGAGCATTACGCACTGCTCGATACCGACCGCGAGACCGCGCCGTTCCTGCGGGCGGAGTTCACCCCGGTGCCCTTCTGGATGGTGACTCGCTACGAGCATGTCCTGGAGGCGCTGCAGATGCCCGACGTCTTCGGCAGCGAGGTCATCAACGCGATGGACCCGCGGATGGACATCGAGGTGCTGCCGAATGTGCTCAACCCCCCGGAGCACACCAAACTGCGCCGGGTAATCAATCGCTGGTTCTCCCCCGCCGCGGTCCGGCGGCTTGAGCCGCTCGTGCTGAGCCACTGCATCGAGCTCATCGAGGAACTGGAGCCGCGCGGCGAGTGCGATCTCGTCTCCGAGTTCGCTATCCGGTTCCCGACGGATATGTTCCTGGCCACACTGGGCCTGCCGGTCGAGGACGGCGCACAGTTCCTGGTCTGGGTCGAGAAGATCTTCGCCGGTTTCTTCGGTCACGATCCTCAGGGAGCGCAGCAGGCTCAAGCCGAGATGCATCAGTACTTCAACGCGGCCGCCGACGACCGGGTGAACAACCCGAGGGACCCGGAAACCGACTTCATGACGCGCATGGTCAACGCCGAGATCGACGGCGAGAAGATCAGCCGCAGCGATCTGCTCGTCATCTGCCTGACGCTGATGGCCGCGGGCCTGGACACCACCCGCAGCGCGCTGGGCTATATCTTCTACTACCTGGCGACGCACGAGGAAGACCGGCGCCGGATCATCGCCGACCCATCGCTCACGCCCAAGGCGGTGGAGGAGTTCATCCGGCTTTACCCCCTCGTGTTCCAGGACGGCCGGCTGGTCAAGCGCGACATCGACTTCCACGGCTGCCTGATGAAGAAGGGCGATATCGTGTGGCTCGGCCTGGCGTCGGCCAACCGGGATCCGCGGAAGTTCGAGAACCCGGAGGAGTTCGTTGTCGGGCGGCCGAACGCGAACCACCACCTCGGCTTCGGCGCCGGCCCGCACCGCTGCGTGGGCATGCACCTCGCGCGGCACGAGCTTGTCATCGCCATCAACGAATGGCACAAGCGTATCCCGGACTACGAGATCGCCACCACGCAGCCGCTCACGGAGCGCGGTGGCCAGCTGTCGCTGACGAAGCTGCCGCTGCGCTGGAAGGTGTGAGGATGTCCTCATGGAAGCTATCCGTCGACGGTTCCCGGTGCATGGGACACGGCAGGTGCTACACCGTTTCGCCTGGTTTGCTCGCCGATGACGAGGAGGGCTTCGTGACGCTGCGCGGTTCATCGATGCCGATCTCCGATGAGCAGCTCGCCGACGCGGAGACCGCCGAGGGGGCGTGTCCCGAACGCGCTTTCACCCTAGAGCGTGCTTCCTGACGAACCGGGGCCACCGCCCGTGGCGCTGGTAGCCGGCGGCGGCTCCGGGATCGGCGCGGCCTGCGCGCAGCGTCTCGCGCGCGAAGGCTACCGGGTGCTGGTCGCGGATCTGGACCTGGCGGCGGCCACCAAGATAGCCAGCCGGTGTCAGGAGGGCCGCGCCGTCCGCATCGACGTGACGCGGGCTGAGTCGGTCGACAGAATGATGGGTGCCGCGGCCAGCTGGGGAGGCCGGCTGGCCGTGGCCGTCAACTGCGCGGCGATCCGGGACACCGGAGGCCCGGTCGGCGACCATGATCTGGATTCCTGGCGGCGCACGCTCGCCGTCAACCTCGACGGCGTCTTCCTCTGCACGCGTGCGCAGATTCGCGCCATGCGGCGTACTGGCGGCGGCGCGATCGTCGCCATCTCAAGCGTGCTGGGATTGCGGGGCCACCCCGACGTGCCCGCGTACGTTACCGCCAAGCACGGCCTGATCGGCCTGTACCGCAGCGCGGCGATCGCCCATGCCGCCGACGGCATCCGGCTCAACGTGGTCTGCCCGGGCTACGTGCATACGCCGCTGCTCGACGCCGCGCTCGACGAGCAGCGGGCCGCCCACCTGACTGCCCAGCACCCGATCGGACGGCTCGGTGAGCCTGAAGAGATCGCCGCTGCGGTCTCCTGGCTGGCCAGCCCGGCAGCCTCATTCGTCACCGGCAGCGTTTATGCCGTCGACGGCGGCTTCACCGCATGAGGACCCGGGTTCGCTGGAGGTTGAGCACCGGCGGCCGTCGCCTCAGCCGGCGCCTTCTAGGATCCGCACCGTCCCGGCGAGCCCGTCGATCTCCACGGGCGTGCCGTCGGCGATGCGGTCGCGGACTTGGGACACCGACACGACGCACGGCACTCCGAGCTCGCGGCTGACGATCGCGGCGTGGCTAGATGGTGCGCCGATCTCGCAGACGACGCCACCCGCGACCAGGAATAGCGGTACCCACGACGGATCGGTCGTAGCGCAGACGATGATGTCGCCGGGGTCGAGGTCGGTGAGGTCGGCCAGGCCGGCGGCCACCCGGGCACGGCCGCGGGCCACGCCCGGCGAGACGCCGATGCCTTTCAGCTCATCACCGGGGACGGCCCTGGTCACCGCGGCGTCGCCGGCTCGCAGCGGCCACCGCGAGATCGGCGGTACGGGCTCGCCGTGCACGACGACATAGGGCGGGACGCGGGAGCCCAGCTCGGCGAAGTCCGCGGCGCGCTGGGCCAGGCGCTCGCGCCAGCCTTCCGGGGCGGCGGCAATCTCGTCGAGTTCGCGGTCCAGCAGCATAAAGACGTGCTTGGGGTGCTCGATGACGCCTCGTTCGGCCCACCGGCGGCCCAGCTCAACGAACGGGAGCTTGGCCTCCAGCATGGCCCGCACGGCGGCGTCCTTGCCCTGCTCGCGCGCCTGGTAGAACACCGTGCCCGAGCGGAGCCCGGACGCCAGCAGGCCCTTGGTGGCCTCATCGCCGGCCACCGCCTGCGCCAGCTCGGAAACCAGCTGTTCCCGGCGCGCGGTCAGGTCCGCGGCGCGGGCCGCGGGAGCATGGTCATCGTCCTGGCGCCGCAGCTGGTCGATCATGCTGAGCGGCAGCTCCGGGCGCAGCACCCAGCTGTCGGAGGAGATGTCCCACTCGTTCGGCCCGCGGTGCCCGTCGACGGCGACCAGGCGCTCGAACTCCTCGACGAACGCCTCGGCCTCCTCATCCCCCGACGCACGCAGCCGGCCGATGGCCCCGTCGATCCCCGCGCCTAGTTCGGCGCTGACCCGCCTGGAATCCCGGGCCAGGCGCGACAGCTGCCACACCCGCTCGGCCGTCGCCGCGCTGGCGACCCCGCCGATCGCGCTGAACACCTCAGTGGCGGCGTTCGGGAAGCCCAGCGACGCGGCGATCGGCCCCACCACGGAGGGGCCCACGGTGGCGGCAATGGTGATCACGCAGTAGATGTCCCAGGTCGGGCGCTGCCTGTAGTTCGCGGTCCGGCCGTGGGCGATCAACTCCGCGTCTGTCAGCGCCGGCAGGTCTGGGCGCTCCGCGGACCATGCCTGTACCTGGGCGATGAAGTCGGTCAGGTAGCCCGGCTGCTGCGTGGCGGCCAGGATCTCGGCGAACCGCGCCCCGATCGCCTCGCTGCGCTCCGGGGACTCGTCCCGAGGATCCGGCACGTACGGCGGGACCGACCGATTCTTCCCGAAGAACTGCTCATCGACGATGTCCGGGCTACCGCCGGGCGCCCGGACGCCGAAGACCCGGCCTACCGACACCTGGTTGTAGAAGTAACCGCCCCAGTTGCCGAATGTTTCCGGCACGGGCCAGGTGAATTCCTCCGGGGTGAACCCGCCGAGCGAGACCCAGCCGTCTGCCGTCCCGGGCGCGATACCTTGCGCCCAGGTCAGGCTCCAGCCCAGCGGCGAGTACGGCTCCGGACCGACCTCGTCGGCATTGCCCCGGGTATAGATCGGGAAACGCGAGCTGGTCGGCGTGTCGGTGATCCAACGGTCCACGCGGCTGTACTTTACCCCGGACGACGGCTCCCGGCCAGGCATAGTAACCGCTACCCGAATAAAGTTAGGGACCTGTTGCCACCCGGTCGCGGGCGGCGCCCGCGGGCCGGGCAGGGGCACGGGTTTTCATCAGCGTGCGCCGATCCCGCGTTATCCGGACACCACGGTGACCGTGCCCGCCGTGCCGTCCACGGCGAGCAGCATGCCATCGCGCAGCCGCGCGGTGGCGTCCTCCAGCGACAGCACGCAGGGGATCCCGAGTTCGCGGGACACCACCACGGCGTGGCTGTTGAGCGCGCCGACGTCCACCACCACCGCGCCCGCCACCAGGAACAGCGGCGTCCAGGCGGCATCGGTCAGCGGAGCGACCAGGACCTCGCCCGGCTGCAGGGCCATGGCCGCAGGCAGGTCCATGCCGACCCGGGCTCGGCCCTGGTACTGCCCGGCGCTGCCGCCGATACCGCGCAGGACCTCGCCCGCCTGGGCCGGCTCGGGGCGGGACCGGGCCCGCCGGGGCCAGCTGGGCAGCGGCTCAGGGTCGGCGTCGATGATGAACGGCGGCTCGACCTCGAACAGGGCCAGGTACTGGGCCAGCCGTTCGGCGATCACCGGGGCGAAGCGGGCCGGGTCGGCGATGTAGTCGTCGAGCTCGGACTCCAGCAGCATCATGACGTCCTCCGGGTAGGCGTAGTAGCCGGCCGCCACGCCCCGCCGGCCGAGCTCGCGCATCGCCATCCGGACCTCGTTGATCGTGGTCACGGCGATCAGCTTGGTCTTCTCGCGCAGCGGGATGGTCCGGGCCGAAGACCGCAGGGCGACGTCGAAGCTCTGCCGGCTCGTGTCGCCAGCCAGGGCGGCGCAGATCCGCTCGGCGGCGGACGAACGGGTGGCTTCCAGCCGGGCGTGGCGGGCGTCTGGCGAATCCTCGTCGGGGATGTGCCGCATGCTGTCGACCAGCGCGAGCACCTGGTCCGGCCCCGCCTCCCAGGAGATGGCGCGGATGTCCCACTCGTTGGGGCCGCGCTGGCCGAACTCGGCCAGGAAGCCGTCGAAGGCCTCGGCGAACTTGGCCACGGCAGGCTGCGCGGCGGCGGCCGAGGGCTGCGCGGCCGAGGACAGCGCCGCCGAGACTGCCGCCACGCCCTGGTCGAACATCGCGCCGAGCTCGGGCGAGGCGTTGGCCAGCCGGGACAGCTGCCACAGCCCCCACGACGGGGACGCGGACGGGACCTCGCCGTAGCCCGAGATCAGGTCGAGCAGGGCCTCGGGCTGGCCGGCCGCGGCGCAGGCCTCGGCCAGCATCGCAGGCCCGACCGCGGAACCGAACGTGGAGTAGTCGTGCCGGGCGAACGCGTTGTCCAGCTCGGGCAGGAACGACCGGGCATGCGCGACCAGTTCCGCCGCCGACAGCGCGGCCAGGTCCGGGCGGCCGCGCCGCTTGGCCAGCACGCGCTCCAGGTCGGCCTCGATCTGCGGGAACTGCGACGCGCCCAGGATCTCCCCGATCGTCTGCGCCACCTTGGCCGAGCACTGTTCGCACGGGTCGTCCGGGTGCGGCTGGTACGGCGGCGCGGCCGCCGCGTTGCCGAGCAGGGCCGCGTCGAACGCCTCGACCGTCATCCCCATCCGGATCGCCACGACACGGCAGTGCGACAGGTTGATGTAGAAGTAGCCGCCGAACAGCCCCGCCACCGGCGGGCGGTCCATAGACAGCTCGCCCTCGCGGTAGATGCCGAACTCGACCATCCCGCGCAGCCAACCGGGCAGCAGCCCTTGCTCGAAGACCAGCGTCCAGCCGAGCGGGCTGGCCGGATCCGGCAGCACCTCGCCGGCGTTGGCGCGGGTGTAAAACGGCATGCGCGTGCTGCGCCGCCAGTCGGTGAGCCAGCGGTCGGGCAGCCCGACCGCCGCGTTCACCACTGTGTCCTTACCACTGTGTCTTCACCACTGGGCGGTGCCGCCGTCGACGTTGATCAGAGCGCCGGTGATGCCCCCGCCGACGTCGCTGGCCAGCAAGCTGGCCATGGCGGCGACCTCCTGGACCGTATTCAGCCGCTTGATGGCGGACTCGGCGGCGTAGTTGTCCATGAACTGCTGATAGGTGATGCCCGCCCCGGCGGCCGCCTGCGGGCCGAGCTCGCGCATGGTGTCCGTCTCGATAGCGCCAGGGCAGATCGCGTTGCAGGTGATTCCCTGCGGCCCATACTCGAACGCGACGGCCTTGGTCAGGCCGTTGATGGCGTGCTTGTTGGTGATGTAGTGGCTCACGGTGAGCTTGTTGGCCTGCTTGCCCTCGACCGAGGAGATGT
This sequence comes from uncultured Actinomycetes bacterium, assembly GCA_963767565.1. Classification (GTDB taxonomy): domain Bacteria; phylum Actinomycetota; class Actinomycetes; order Streptosporangiales; family Streptosporangiaceae; genus Palsa-504. The sequence goes on from CAVYEG010000006.1 coordinate 2,066,925, forward strand.
TGATGATCCGGCCCCAGCCGCGCTCGAGCATGTACCGCAGCGCGCGGCGGGTGGCCCAGAACACCGCGTTGAGGTTCCAGTCGAGCGCGTTCAGCCACGCTTCGTCGGACATCTCGTGCACCAGCGCGAACCCGTCGCTGCCGCCCGCGTTGTTCACCAGGATGTCCACGCTGCCGTACCGCTGGGCGGCCTGGTCGAGCAGGTTGTTGATGTCTTCCTGGCGGCGCACGTCGCACTGGACGAATATGGCCCGGTCGCCCAAACCCATCTCGTCCAGGGCCTGCTGGCCCTTGTCGGCCGACTTACCGCTGACGACGATGGCGGCGCCCGCGCCCGCGAACGCTTCGGCGATGGCGCGGCCGATGCCGCGGGTGCCGCCGGTGATCACGGCTACCTTCTTGTCGAGCAACGGGGCTGTCCCGGTCTCGGCCATAGCTAGCTCCTCTTCCTCGATGTCGGTTGCTCCGCCGCCGCTCATGCGGTCATCTCCTTCAGGACGCGATGGAAGTGTTGGACGCCTGGCTCGTTGCGGCCGAACACGAAGTCCTGGCCGTCCAGGGCGGCTAGGCCGCGCTGGACGCCGTAGCCGGTCGCGTAGTCCTCGTCCATGACCACGTCGTGGAACCAGTCGCGGGTGTGCTCGGCCGCCTTGCGCTCGTCGTCGTCGGCCGGCTCGTGGCGCAGGGCCAGGATCTGCTGCGTGTGCGAGGTATCCCAGCTCGTGCCGGGCAGCACAAGCGAGACGACGACCTGAGAGCGCCAGCCGCCGGCCACGGCCAGGCCGGGGAACAGCCAGTAGATCGCGCCCACGCACAGCGCCGGGTCCCACTGCTCGCGCGGCAGGTCGACCGCGTGGGCGATCGGCCGCAGTGCGAACGAGTTGCGCTGATGCGGTCCCCAGCTGTCGAAGGCGGCCATATTGGACAGGTTGGTCCGGAAGACGGTGGTGCGGTGCAGCGAGGCGAAGTGGTAGCCCTCCAGGTAGCCGTCGATGACCACCTTCCAGTTCGGCCCGGACAGGGTCCTGGTCGAGTAGTGGAAGCACTTGTCCAGCGCCATGGCCTCCAGCAGCGTGATCAGCTCGGCGCCCAGCCACTCGTCCAGGTCGATGGTGGCCCTGGGGTCCAGCGAGACGAAGACCAGCCCGGCGCGCTCCGCGGCGGGCAGCGCGAACAGGCTCATCTTCGCCCGGTCCACCCCGCCGAAGGTCTCCTCGCCGTACACGCCGACCAGGCAGCCCTTAAGGTCGTAGCTCCAGGCGTGGTAGGGGCAGGTCAGCCGGTTGGCTTTGCCGATGCCCTCAGGGACCAGCTCGCTGCCTCGGTGACGGCACACGTTGATCATGGCCCGGACGGCACCGGACGCATCGCGGGTGATCACGACGGGCGTGCCGGCCACGTCGATGGCCTTGTAGGTGCCGGGCCCGGGCAGCTCGCAGGACAGGGCCAGCGGCAGCGGCACCTGCTTGAAGACGGCCTGCATCTCCTGCCGCCACAGGTCCTGGTCCCGGTAGTTGCGGACCGGTTCCCGCCACTGGTCCGGCGCCCGGTCCGTCGACTTGTTGCGGTAGTGCTCGATGAGCCGGGCCATGACGTCGAACGCGTCCTGGCGCACGGCCGGGTTGAAGTCGATCCCCGCTACGTAGTGTGGAGCAGCCATTCTCCGCGTCCTTCAGTCGTCGGCGTCGAGCATGTCCTGCACGACGCCGTGGAAGTGGGTGAGCTTGCACTCGCGGTTGTTGAAGACGTTCCGCGTGTAGGCGGTGGACCGGCGCGCGGCCGCCCACTCGGTGTAGATCTCGACGTCCTCGGCCACCACTTTCTTGAGCCGTTCCCAGTGGGCACCGGTCTTGGTCAGGTACTCGTCGTCGCCGTCGGGGTACCACAGCTCCCAGGTCTCGAACCTGGTCCGGTCGACCGCGATCGGGACCGCCCGGAACAGCTGGAGGTGGGCCGGGTTGTTGTTGAACACCGAGGTCGGGAAGATCGTGTAGTGGCAGATGGCCAGGCCCTGGTGGTCCCGGGTCTGGTTCAGCTCCGGCAGGACGCCCTTGTACGGGATGACCATCATGCCGTTCCTGCCGAACACGAAGTAGGTGCTGAACCGGCCGTCCTTGACGTCCTGCGGCGAGATGGTGTGCAGGTGGGCCGCGTGGTAGTTCTCGTTGAAGCCGTCGATGACGACCTTCCAGTTGGCCTCGAGCTCCCAGGTCAGCTTGTCGTGCAGCACCATGTCTTCCATGCGGTAGGCGCCGAGGTCGGCCACGATCTCCGGGCTGATCCAGTCGGCCAGCGGCGGCGCGACGCCCGGCCCGGCCAGCACCGCCCACACCCAGCCGCCCCACTCGGCGACCTCGACCGGAGGCGCGCAGGCGTCCTTGAGCTGCCGCTCGTCGAAGTCCTCGCGATCCGGCACCCCGACTAGCGTGCCCTGCAGGTCATAGCTCCAGCTGTGCCAGCGGCAGGTGAAGCGGCGGGCGCCCCGGCCGGACTCCGGCACGATGCGGGCCCCGCGATGCTGGCAGACGTTGTGGAAGCCGCTGACGCCGCCGTCGCGACGGCGGCTGATCACGATGGTCTCGCCCTGTCCCTCCCAGACCATGTGATCGCCGGTGCCCGGGAGCTCGCTGGAGCGGCAGATGATCTGCCAGCTGCGGTTGAGCACCTTGCGGCGCTCGGCCTCGAACCGGGCCGGGTCGGTGTAGACGCTCGAGTCCAGCTCGGCGGGGCCGATATCGGGGATCAGCGGTATTCCGTCACCGAACCTGGCCGGCAGGTCTCCGCGGTGCGGGACGTAGACCATATCGTCTCCTAGTTAGCGGAATGAGTCTGGTGAAACTGCCTGCTTGGATTATTCATGCGGTGGGGCTTACGGGGCAACACCCCAGCTAGATCGATTTGGCCGGCCGACCGCAACGCGGTATCCCAGGCTCTGACTACGATCGGACTATGCAGCCGCACCCGATTCCGGCTTCCCCGTCCACCCCGTCTCCCCCGCGCAAACCTCCGGCCCAGGCACCCTCCCCGACCTCGCTTGACCGGCCGTTCCTGACCGCTCAGCCGGGTGTGGTCACGCTGACCTTCGTCCGGCACGGCAAGCAGGACGTGCCGTCGGGCTCGTTCACTCCCGCGCTGTGGGCCGATCCGCCGCTGTCCGACCTGGGCAAGCGGCAGGCGGCCACGGTCGGCGCGGCGCTGGCCGCCGAGCCGATCGCCGCGGTGCTGTGCAGCCACCTGGAGCGGGCCGTGGAAACCGCCCGCGAGGTGGCGGCGCCGCACGGCCTGGAGCCCGTCATCTACCCGGAGCTGCGCGAGGTGGAGACGTACCGGGACGTGCCGGACGGCGTGCGGCTGGAGGACGTCCTGCCCCCCGTGATGTGGCACGGCGTGCGGGAGCGGTTCAACCGCGAGCTGCGCTGGGACGTGTCGCCGTTCTCGGAGAGCAGCGCCGAGTTCCGGCACCGGGTGGTCACCGTGGTCGAAGGCATCCTGGCCCTGCACAAGGGACGGCAGCTCGCGATCGTCTGCCACGGCGGCGTCATCAACGCCTACATCGGCCATCTGCTCGGCCTGCGCCAGGACATGTTCTTCCGGCCCGCGCACGCCTCGGTGAGCCGGGTGCTGACCGGTGACGGCAGGCGGGTCATCCACACCCTCAACGAACTGCACCATCTGCAGGCCGCCGACCCCACGCTGGTCACCTTCTGAGGAGATAGGCACGGGCGCCATGGACGAACTGGGTCCCAGGTTCGAACGGTTCCTGGCCGAAGCCGAGCCGGACCGCGCGGGCCAGGTCATCGCCTGCGAGGCCATCACCGGCGGGTACAGCCGGATCAGCGCCCGGGCCCGGGTGCGCTGGCGCGGCGGCGAGGAGGAGACGTTCATCCTGCGCGGTGACCCCCCGCCCGGCAGCGGGGTGTTCACCAGTGACCGGGACGCCGAGTGGGAGCTGCTCGCGGCGCTGCCCGCCGCGACGTCGGTAGCGACCCCGGTAGCCCGCTGGTATGACCGGTCCGGGGAGTACCTGGGCTCGAAGGCCATCGTGATGAACGCCGCGGCGGCGGTGTCGCTGCAGGACGAGATGGCCCGGGCCGGTGACGCCGGCCCGCTGGCCGACCTGTTCGTGGACACCTTCGCGGCGGTGCACACCACGCCGCTGGCCGGGCTGCGCGCCGTGCTGCCGCACCCGCCGGACTGGCCGGCCTACCTGGACGGGGTCCTGGGCCACTACGACCGCATGGCCGAACAGTACCCGAGCAGCGCGCCGGTGCTGCGGTACATCAGCTGGTGGGCCCGGGCCCACCAGCCGCCGCCGGTCCCGCTCGGGCTGGTGCACGGCGACTGCCAGCCGTCCAACGTGCTGGTCAGCCAGGCCGGCCCGCCGCTGGTCATCGACTGGGAGTTCGCGCACATCGGCGACCCGCGTGAAGACCTGGGGTACTACACGCAGATCCCGCTGGCGCCCAACGCGTACTGGGCCGACCCGGACCGGTTCCTGGGCCGCTACCGGGCCGCCACCGGGCTGACCGAGGACCAGGTCAACCCGGAGGTGGTGGACTACTTCCTGATCATCGGGATGGCGGCCCTGCTCGAGCAGCTGCTCGAGGCCGCGGCGGCCATCGGGTCCGCCGAACGGCCCGGGATCCTGGCGCCGTACCTGATCAACGCCATCTCGCACCAGCACGACATGTTCCTGGCCATCTGCGACCGGCTGAGCTGAGGCGTTGGCCACATGCTGCCTGAGGAGCGCCCGTCATGATCACCAAGCCGACCACCGACGTGCTCATCGAGGACTGCTGCCGGGAGCTGATGGAGGCGATCCTGCCCGCGCTCACCGACGAGACCCTCAAGCTGCGGCTGGTCATGGCCGAGACCGTGCTGCGCAACGCCGCGGTGCGGGCCGCGCACGAGATCGCCTGGATGCGCGAGGAGACCGCGGCCCTGCTGGCCTACGCCGATCAGGTGGCGGCGCGGCACGACAGCGAGCCGCTGCGCGCCGCGCTGGCCGCGGCGCAGCCGGACCAGGACAGCAGCCTGCACCTGGCCGACGTCACCGGCCGCTACGAGCAGGCCGGCCAGGCCTTCGCGGCCGCGCTGGCTACTGCGCAGGAGGCCGGGGCGGCGGAGCTGGTCGCGCAGGCCCGGGAACTGCTGCGGGACCGGATCGCGACCGAGAAGCACGTCATGGCCACCTACGAGGTCGTCGGCCGCTGACCGGTCACGGGTCCTGCGCGCTGGCCAGGCGGTAACGGTCAGGGGTCCTGCGCGATGGCCGCGCGGTGACGGTCAGGGGTCCTGCGCGATGGCCGCGCGGTGACGGTCAGGGAGTCCGCGAGTAGGGCATCGGGCGGACTAGCTGCAGGGCCTCGTCGGCCACGGACTCGGCGAACGCGTCGTGCCAGCGGGCGGCGTCCGGGTGGGCCCGGACCGCGGCCAGCGCCTCCACGGCGCTGTCGGCGGACGGGACGCGCCACAGGTGGTAGACCGCGCCCAGGCGGCCGATGCCCGGGGTGAAGGCGCCGACCAGCCGCCAGCCCTGGCTCTCGAGCACCGGGGCCATCTCGGCCATGGCGGCCGCGAAGACCCGGTGCTTACCGCGGACGAGCTGAATCGTCACGTGCAGGTACACCGCGCTGTCGTCGGTCACGGCTGGCCTTCCGGTCCGGGCGGGGCGAGGACTTTTTGTATTAGCATGCCAGAAAGTACCCCGTACAGAGGAGGCCGGCTATGCGGTTCGACGGAAAGGTCCTGCTCGTCACCGGCGGCGCCTCCGGCCTCGGCGCCGCCGTCGGCCGGCGGTTCACGGCGGACGGCGGCCGGGTGGCAGTGGTCGACCGGGACGAGGAGAAGGCCCAGAAGGTGGCGGGCGAGCTCGACGGCGCGATCGCGCTGGGGGCGGACGTGGCCGCTGAGGACTCGGTAAGCCGCAGCGTGCAGGCGGTGGCGCAGCATTTCGGGTCGATCGACTGCCTGTTCAACGCGGCCGGCCACGCGGAGTTCGGGCCGATCGAGGAGTGGTCGCTTGAGCGCTGGCAGCGCATGCTGACCGTGCACGCGGGCGGCACGTTCCTGTTCTGCCGCGAGGTGCTGCCGGTGATGCGCAAGCGGGGCAGCGGCGCGATCGTGAACGTCGCGTCGGTCGCAGCGCTGAAGGCTCAGTCAGGTAACGCGCCGTACGGTGCGGCCAAGGGCGCCATCCTGGCCTTCTCCCGCCAGCTGGCCCGCGACGTGGCCCCTGAGATCCGGGTGAACACCGTGGCGCCCGGGCGCACCAGGACCGGCATGACCGAGCCGCTGATGATTGCCCGGGCCGGCACCGTCGAGCAGGGCTCGGCCGTGTTCGGCCAGGGCAACCTGCAGAAACGGGTGGCCGAGCCGGAGGAGATCGCCGCCCCGGTGTGTTTCCTGCTCTCGGCCGAGGCGAGCTTCATGACCGGGACGCTGCTGGTCGTGGACGGCGGCGAGACGGCCTGACCGGCAGGGGTCAGGAACTCGTTGACCAGAAACTGAAGTCCGTGTCAACATTGGCCCAGCCAAAGGAGGGCCAGCATGGGGAAACTCGACGGCAAGGTAGCGGTCATCACCAGCGGGAGTACCGGCATCGGCCGGGGCATCGGCGAGGCCTTCCTGGCCGAGGGGGCCAGCGTCGTCATCAACGGCCGGGACCCGGAGAAGGGCGCGCGGGCGCTGAAGGAGATCAACGCCGGCGACCGGGGCCATTTCATCCGCGGTGACGTCACCGTCCGCGAGGACATCGACGTAGTGGTGGGCGGGGCGGTGGAGAGGTTCGGCCGGCTCGACATCCTGGTCAACAACGCCGGCGGCCTGGTCAAGACCGCGCCGGTGGCCAACCTGGCCGACGAGGACTGGGACTACGCGGTCAAATGGAACCTGTACTCGGCGTTCTGGGCCAGCCGCAAGGCGCTGGAGTACATGATCCCGCAGAAGTCAGGGCGGATCATCAACATCTCCTCGGTCGAGGGCAAGCACGGCAAGCCCGCGATCCCCGCGTACGTGACCTGCAAGCACGCGCTGATCGGCCTGACCAAGGCGATCGCCAGGGAGAACGGCACGACCGGCATCACCTGCAACGCGATCTGCCCCGGGCTGGTGTGGACCGACGTGCTGGTGGCGACGGGCCCGGACAGCGCCAGGGAGATGGGCCTGACCTTCGACCAGATGGTCGACCAGTTCGCCCAGGAGACCGCGCTCAAGCGGATCAGCACCATCGAGGAGGTCGCCGCGGTAGCCGTCCTGCTGGCCTCGGACGTCGCGGCCGGCATCACCGGCTCCGCGTACAACGTCGACGGCGGGACCGCCGCCTACTGAGCGGCGGGTATTGCCACGGCCCGTTCCGCCTATAAAGACAGCTGGGCGGGCCGGGCGCGGCGGGCGGGACCTGTTCAGTCGCGGCGGGTGCCGTGCCAGCGGGTGAAGGCGCGGCCGCGCTCCTCGGCCAGCATGGCCTCGACGATCTGGTAGGCGCGGATGGCCGGGGCGTCGGCGGCCGCGCTGACCCGGTAGCCGACCGCTCCGCCGGTGGTGGCCTGGATCGCCTCGAGCAGCGGCTGGTCCTCGGTCATCGTGCCCTCGTAGACCTCGTGCAGCCGCTCGCTGACCGGCTCGTCGTCCTGCGCGTAGTTGCGGGCCGCGCGCCAGGTGATGAGGGTCCGGGCGGCATCGACCGGCGTGTAGGCGCGGATGAACACGCCCCGGTACACCTGGTCCGGGCCGATGATGTCCATCTCGTCCACGTGCAGCGCGGGCGAGACGAACGTGCCGGTCTCGCGCTGGGTGTACTCCCGGTCGGCGGGCAGGCCGGTGGCCTCGTGCTGCCAGCCGATCAGCGGCGCGGGGGTGAACGTGCGGCTGTAGGAGACGGTGGTCTCGGTGACCTCGACCTGCAGCGGCGGCGGGTCCTGCACGTAGCCGCGGTGGATGCGGTGCGGGTGCACGTAGGGGAAGTGCGTGCGGTCCAGCGCGTTGTCGTGCAGCAGCAGGTAATTGACGGCCATCTCCAGCGAGCCGCCCAGCACGGCCCAGCCGTTCTCGCGCAGCGGGGGCAGGTCGGGCGGTTCTGACCCGCGGCTCAGCGCGGGGTTGCCGGGCCAGATCCAGATGAACGGGGGCCGTTCGGCGACCGGGTAGCTGCGCACCTGAGCGCCGTAGGGCACGTGGCGCTGCGACGGCACGCGGACGCACTGGCCGTCCGCCGCGTAGGTGAAGCCGTGGTAGGCGCACACCACCTCGTCGCCGTCCAGGCGGCCCATGGACAGCGGCGCCGCGCGGTGCGGGCACCGGTCATCGAGCACCGAGACCCGGCCGGCGCCGGTGCGGAACAGCAGCAGGCGGCGGCCCAGCACCTGCCTGGCCAGCAGCGTCCGGCCCACCTCGTCGCTGGTGCCGACGACGTACCAGCAGTTCAGCGGGTAGTTGCGGGCCCCGTCCGCCTCGGCCGCATTAGTCACGGTAGCCTCCCGGTGGTCTTCACAGGTCGAGCACCAGCCGTTCGGACTCCGCCCGCGAGACGCACACCATCATGTACTCGTTCTCTTCCCGCTCCTCCTCCGACAGCAGCGAGTCGCGGTGATCGGGGATGCCCTCGAGCACCCGGGTCTCGCAGGTGCCGCAGACGCCCTCCTGGCAGGACGACAGTACGCTCACGCCCTGCTCCTCGAGCGCGTCGAGGATCGACTGGCCAGGCGGCACGGTGACGGTCAGCCCGGAACGCTGGCAGACCACCTCGAACGGGGCCTCCTGCCCCGCGCCGGCGGCCGGGGTGGCCTGCGGCTTGGCGGCGAACCGCTCCAGGTGCAGGGCTCCGGCCGGCCAGGCCGCGCAGCGCTGCTCGGCCGCGGCCAGCAGGCCCTCGGGACCGCAGCAGTAGACCAGCACGCCCTCGGCCGGGTCACCGAGGATCTCATCCAGCGGCAGCAGGCCCTTGCTGTCCTGCGGCCAGAGGCTCACCCGCTCGCCGTAGCGGGCCAGCTCGTCCAGGAAGGCCATGGAGGCCTGGGTGCGGCCGCCGTAGTGCAGCTGCCAGTCGGCGCCCGCCTCGGTGGCGGCCGCGACCATGGGCAGGATCGGCGTGATGCCGATGCCGCCGGCCAGGAAGATGTAGCGCGGCACCGCGTGCAGCGGGAAGTGGTTGCGCGGGCCCCGGACCGCGACCTGGTCGCCCGCCTGCAGCATCTGGTGCACCCGGCGGGACCCGCCGCGGCCGTCCGGGTCGAGCAGGACCGCGATCCGCCAGGTGTGCTGGTCGCCGGGGACGCCGCACAGCGAGTACTGCCGGACGGTGTCATCCAGCAGCAGGTCGATGTGGGCGCCGGGCGTCCAGGCCGGGAGCTGGGCGCCGCCCGGGTCGGCCAGGGTGAGGGAGATGACGCCCTCGGCGCGCTCCTCGCGGGCGGTGACGAGCAGATCGCTGCGGCGTTCGGAGAATACGGTCAGCATCGCGGCGCTGGGCGCCTCGGCAGAGGACATGCTGCTCCCTGACGGCCGGCCTACGGCACCATGACGGCGCGGCCGGACAGCCGGCCCGTTTCCATGAGCTGGTAGGCGTGCATGGCCTGCTCGAGCGGGAAGCGCTGGATGTGCGCCTGGATCAGGCCCCGGCGGGCCAGGGCGATCACCTCGTGCAGTTCGGGCAGGGTGCCCCAGAACGAGGTGGTCAGGCTGACCTCGTACGGCAGCGCGTAGAAGTTCCAGCTGAACTGGCCGGCGGCGGCGCCGACGACCACGAGCTCCGTGCCGAACTTGGCCACCGCCGCGCCGAGCGCGATGGTCGGGGCGCTGCCCACGAAGTCCAGCACCACGTCGGCTCCGGCGCCGCCGGTGGCGTCTTTGACCGCGGCGGCCGCGTCGTCTCCGGCGGTGACGGTGGCGGCCGCGCCGACCTGCCGGGCCAGGGCCAGGGCGTCCTCGCGGGTGTCCACCGCGATGACCCGGGCCGGGGTCAGCGCGCCGAGGATCTGGATGGCCAGGTGCCCGAGCCCGCCGGCCCCGATGACCACGGCGTGGGAGCCCGGCGCCAGCTTGGGCTGGACCCGCTTGATGACGCGGTACGGCGTGAGGCCGGCGTCGGTCAGCGGCGCGACGTCTACGGGATCGAGGTCGCCGATGGGGACGAGCCGCCGCGGGTCCCTGATGAGCAGGTACTCGGCCATGGCGCCGTCCACGCCGAAGCCGATGCCCGGCGGCCCCTCCAGGCCGTGGACGCAGAGGTTCTCGGCCCCGGCGGCGCAGGGTTGGCACCGCCCGCAGCCGAGCAGGCCGTACACGGCCACGGGTTCGCCGGGCTCCAGCCCGCGGACGCCGCTGCCGAGCCGGTGGACCCAGCCGGCGGCCTCGTGCCCGAGGATGAACGGCGGGCCCCACGGGGCCGCCCCCTCGACGAACTCCCGGATCACGTGCAGGTCGGAGTGGCACGCGCCGGCGCCACCGACCTTGATCACGACCTGCCCGGGGCCCGGCTCGGGCTCGGGCAGGTCGACCAGCTCGGGGTCAGACTGGAAGCTCTTGAGCTGCAGGGCGCGCATGAGTCCTCCTGTTGGTCAGGCGCCGGTACGGTCAGTATCGGTCCGGTTGGGGTCGGTCCGGTCAGGCGAGCAGCGACAGCGGGTGGGCCAGGCGGGACACCACGGAGCGCAGGTAATCGGCGGCGGGCGCGCCGTCGACGGCCCGGTGGTCGAAGGTGATGCTGAGCGTCAGCACCTGCGTGCGTACGGGGGTCGTGCCTTCCCACCGGACCGAGTCGCGGAGCCGGCCGGCGCCCAGGATCGCGACCTGCCCGGGGGTGATCACCGGAGTGAAGAAGTCGATGCCGTAGCTGCCCAGCGTGCTGACCGTGAACGTGCCGCCCTCCAGTTCGGCCAGGGCCAGGCCGCCGTCCCGGGCGGCCCGGGCCAGGCGGCGGCTCTCGGCGGCCAGGACGGACAGCGGCAGCTGGTCGGCGCGCTTGAGGACGGGGACCATGAGGCCCTCCTCGAGGGCGACGGCCAGGCCGACGTTGATCTCCGGCTGGACGTGGATGGCGTTATCGTGCACCGACGCGTTGAGCCGCGGGTGCTCGCGCAGGGCCAGCGCGGCGGCCCGGACCACCAGGTCGGTGATGGTCGGCACCGGCATCCCGGCCTGCTGCCACTGCTGTTTGAGGTCGGTACGCAGCGCCATCGCGGCGTCCATCGTCGCGTCGGTACCCAGCGTGAGCTGGGCCATCTCCTGCAGGCTGGCCTGCATCCGGGAGGCGATGACGCCGCGCATCCCGGTGAGCGGGATGACCTGGGCGGGGGCCAGCGGGGTCAGCGCGGCCGCCGGGCTGCCGTCCGGCGGCTGAGCGGCCGCCGCGGCCTGGACGTCGGAGCGGAGGACCTTGCCGCCCGGGCCGGTGCCGGCCACGGCGCCGAGGTCCACCCCGGCCGTGGCGGCGTCCCGCCGGACCAGCGGCGAGATCACCTGGCCCGGGACGCCGTGGCCGGCGTGCGCGGCGGCCGCAGCGTCGAGCACGTCGGCGGTGATGATGCGGCCGCCCGGCCCGGTGCCGGTCAGCAGCGCGACGTCGATGCCCCGGTCGCGGGCCACCCGGCGGGCGTTGGGCGAGGCGAACAGCCGCCCGGTGCGGGCCTGCGGGGCCGGCCTGGGAGGTGCCGCCCGGTTGGCTGGTGGCGGCCGGCGTCGCGGTCGCGGCTGGCGCCGCGGCCGCGGCCGCGGCGGGCTGGGCGCCGGCGGCGGCGGGCGGTTGCTCCCCGGCCTCCAGGAGCCAGCCGATCAGGGCGCCGGGCGGCAGTTCGGCGCCCGGCTCGACGGCCGGGTGGAACAGGCCGGCGCCTTCCGCCTCCACCTCGACGTTCACCTTGTCGGTGGCCAGCCGCAGCAGCGGGTCGCCCGGCTTGACCGCGGCGCCTGGCTCGACCAGCCATTCCTCGATCAGCCCGGTTTCCATGGTCAGCCCGAGCTTGGGGATCAGGACCTCGACGGCCACGTCAGCCCCCGGAGCGCTCGAGCAGCCGCCGCACCCCGGCTACGATCCGGTTGCTGTCCGGGATGTAGGCGCGTTCCAGGACCGGGCTGAACGGCACCGGCGAGAACGGTGCGCCCAGGCGCAGGACCGGCGCGTCCAGGTAGTCGAACGCCTCCTCCTGGATCTGGGCGGCGATCTCGGCGCCGATGCCGCCGAAGGTGACCGCCTCGTGCACGACCACGGCGCGGTTCGTCCGGCGGACGGAGTCCAGGATGGCCTGGCTGTCCAGCGGCTGGACCGTGCGCGGGTCGATCACCTCGGCCTCGATCCCGGAGGAGGCCAGCTCGGCGGCCGCGGTCATCGACTCGGGCACCATGCGCCCCACCGCGACGATCGTCACGTCGCGGCCCGGGCGGACGGTGGCGGCCTGGCCCAGCGGGATCTCGTAGATCTCCTCGGGCACCGGGCCCTTGGTGCCGAGCATCCGCTTGTTCAGCACCACGACCGTCGGGTTGTCATCGCGGACGGACGCCACCATCAGGCCCTTCACGTCGTGCGGCGAGGAGGGCAGCGCCACCTTCAGGCCCGGCACGTGGGCCAGCCAGGCCTCCAGGCTCTGGCTGTGCTGCGGGCCCGCGGACAGGCCGGCGCCGCCCGCCGTGGTCAGCGTGAGCGGGACCGTGACGTCGCCGCCGAACATGAACTTCAGCTTGGCCGCCTGGTTGTACAGCTGGTCGAGGGCGACCCCGATGAAGTCGAAGAACATCAGGTCGCAGACCGGCCGCAGGCCGCGGGCGGCCGCGCCGACGCCCATCCCGATGAAGCCCATCTCGGAGATCGGGGTATCGATGACCCGCCTGTCTCCGTAGGTCTTCCACAGCCCGTCGAAGGCGTGGAACACGCCGCCGTACTGGGCCACGTCCTCGCCGATGATGACGACGTTGTCGTCTTCGGCCATCAGCTGCATGAGTGACTCGGTGAAGGCCTTGACGTAGGTGATCTCGCGCACTGCCGTCCTCACACCGTGTAGACGTTGTCGAGCAGGTGGGCCGGGTCGGGGTCGGGACTGTCCTCGGCCCACTTGATCGCGGCGGCGATCTCGTCGCGGGTGTCGGACCAGAGGAGATCCAGCTCCTGCTGGGAAGCCAGCCCGGCGCTGACCATCCGCTGCTCGAGGGCGGTGATGGCGTCCCGCTGCTTCCAGGTGTCGATCTCCTCCTGGGTGCGGTACGGGATGCGCAGGCCCTTGACGCCCTGGTGGTCGTAGAACCGGTAGGTCTTGGCCTCGAGCATCGACGGGCCCTCGCCGGCCCGGGCCCGCTCCACCAGCCGCTGGGCGGTCAGGTAGACGGCCACGGCGTCCATGCCGTCGACGATCTCGGCGGGCATGCCGTAGGAGGCGGCCCGGTCGGCCACATCCTTGAGCAGCATGTGCCGGTCCTGCGGGGTGAACTCGGCGTAGCCGTTGTTCTCGCAGACGAACACCACCGGCAGGTGCATGACGGCAGCCAGGTTGGCCGACTCGTGGAAGGCGCCGATGTTGGTCGCACCGTCGCCGAAGAACGGGACCGCCACCGAGTCCTGGCCCTTGTAAGTGGCTGCGAGGGCCGCGCCCACGGCGTGCGGGATGCCGCCGCCCACGATGCCGTTCGCGCCGAGCATGCCGATGCTCAGGTCGTTGATGTGCATGCTGCCGCCGCGGCCCTTGCAGTAACCGGTCTGCTTGCCGAACAGCTCCGCGTACATGTAGCGCAGGTCCGCGCCCTTGGCCACCGCGTGGCCGTGGCCGCGGTGGGTCGAGGTGATCACGTCGTCGGCGCGCAGCGTGGCCATCACGCCGGCCGCGACGGCCTCCTGCCCGACATACAGGTGCAGGAAGCCGGGCATCCGGCCGCCCTCCATCAGCTTGCCGGCCTCCTCCTCGAAGAGCCGGATCCGGACCATGCGCCGGTGCAGGTCGCGGACGACGTCGGGCGGCAACGCCGACATCGGATCAGTTTCTGTGGTCTCGGTCATCGCTGCTCCACATCGCGCGTGCGGCGGCTGCTCATGGCCTTACCGTACTGGCCGTACGGTAGAAAGGCTACGCTGTCTCCAGAAAGTATTGGAGCCCCCGAGGTGGATGGCCGGGCCGCCTGCTGGACTGGGCCTGCTGGGTTGGGAGGGTGCGATGCGCACGGCAGTCGTGACGGGTGCGGCGCGGGGGCTCGGCCGGGCGATCGCCGCCCGGCTCACCGCGGACGGTTTCGCGGTGTGGGCCGTGGACACCGATGAGGCCGAGGTCACCAAGATGGCCGGCGAGATCGGGGCGACCGCATACGGTCTCGACGTCACCGACGAGGCCGCCGTCGACGCCCTGGCTGCCCGGCTCGATCGCTGCGATGCGCTGGTCAACAACGCCGCGATCTGGCGGTACACGCCGCTGGCCAGCACCCCACCGGACGAGGCCCGCCGGGTGCTGGCCGTCAACGTGATCGGCCCGCTGCTGCTCATGCAGCGGCTGGTTCCGGTGATGGCCCGGGGCGAGGGCGGCACGATCGTCAACGTCTCCTCGATCACGGCCAAGTACTCCCCGACCGGGGCCGGCGTCTATCCGGCCTCCAAGGCGGCGCTGGAGGCGCTGACCAAGATCGCGGCCGTGGAGTTCGGCCCGCTCGGAGTGCGCTGCAACGCGGTGGGACCAGGCATCATCCCGACCGAGGCCACGCTGTCGCATTACGGCGACGAGGCGACCAGGGCGCGGCGCGGCGCGACGCTGCCCGCCGGACGGTACGGGGCGCCGGAGGACATCGCCGACGTGGTCGCGTTCTTCTGCTCGCCGGACTCGCGCTACGTCACCGGCCAGGTGATCTACGTGGACGGCGGATACACCGCGGCGGGAGCGGACTTCTTCCGCCTGGCCCGCGACGCGAAAGCGTGATGGACGCCGGCCGGCCGCTGCGCCTGCTCGCTATTACCGGGGGCCACCGGGTCGACCTGGACGCGTTCACCGGCATGCTGGCCGGCATCTGCGCCGAGCGCGGCTGGGTGTTCGCGCACGCGGTGCAGCCCGCCGCGCAGGGCTGGCTCGGCCCGGACTCCCGCGGCGTGTTCGACGCCATCCTCTGCTACGACCTGCCCGGCCTGGCCCTGCGGCGCGGGACGGCGCCGCGGCCGATCCCGCCGGACCCGGGGATCGCCCGGCGGCTGGCCGGGCTGCTCGAGGCGGGCCAGGGTTTCGTGTTCCTGCACCACGCGCTGGCCGGCTGGCCCGCCTGGCCGGGGTGGGCCGAGGTGCTCGGCGGCCGGTACCACTACGCGCCTGCGGCGCTGCGCGGCCGGAGCTGGCCCGACTCCGGGTTCCGGTACGCCCAGTACACCGCCCGGGTGGCCGATCCGGATCATCCGGTCTGCGCCGGGGTGGCGGACTTCACGCTGTCCGACGAGCTGTACTGCTGCCCGGTTTTCGCCGCCGACGTGCACCCGCTGCTGCGCGCGGACGCCGAGGCCGGGCCGTTCCGCGAGACCTACCACGAGGTCCTGGGCACGCCGCGGCCCGGTCCGCCCTGGCAGCACCCGGCCGCCAGCGACCTCATCGGCTGGGCCAAGACCGCAGGCCGCAGCCCCGTCGTCTACCTCCAGCCCGGGGACGGGCCGGACACCTTCGCCCAGCCTGGCTACCGCCGCCTGGTCGCCAACGCCGTGGCCTGGGTGTCGTCCGCCGACGCCCGCGGCTGGGCGGCCGGGCACCCCACCGACGTAATCCCGCCCGCAGAAAGCTAACAGGAGGTACCAGCCATGGACTTGCAGTTGACCGGGCGCAAGGCCCTCGTCACCGGCGCCAGCCGGGGCATCGGACGGGCCATCGCCGCCGAGCTGGCCCGCGAGGGGTGCGACCTGGCCCTGTGCGCCCGCGGTGCGGAACCGCTCGAGGCGCTGGCCAAGGAGCTGCGCGAAACAGGCCGCACGGTCTACACCCAGACGGTGGACGTGGCCGATGAGCAAGCGGTGGCCGGCTTCGTCGAGACCGCGGCCGGGCAGCTGGGCGGGCTTGACGTGGTGGTCTCCAACGTGTCGGCGGGGGGGCTGAAGGGGCCGGACCAGTGGCGGATCAGCTTCCAGGCCGACCTGCTGGCCTTCGTCAGGCTCGCCGAGGCGGCCGTGGAGCACCTGGAACGATCCGACGCGGCCGCGATCGTGGTGGTCGGGACGACGTCGGCCTTCGACACCCTGCCCCCGACGTCGGCGAACTCCTACGCGGCGCTCAAGGCGGCCGTGCTCGAGCACGCGTCGGGCCTGGGGCACGCGCTGGCGCCGAAGGGCATCCGGGTCAACACGGTCTCCCCCGGGCCGATCGACTTCCCGGGCGGAGCCTGGGACAAGCTGCACGAGGGCCGCCCGGAGTTCTACGAGACGATCCGGGCCCGGATCCCGATCGGACGGCTGGGCCGCGCCGAGGAGGTCGCGCGCGCGGTCACGTTCCTGGCCAGCCCGGCGGCCAGCTTCTGCACCGCCGTGAACCTGGTCGTGGACGGCGGCTTCGTCAGCCGCGTGCAGTTCTGAGATGACGGGACCGGCGGGCCGGCTGGACGCCGTCCTGGTCTGCGGCGGGCGGTGGCACGACTTCGACTACGCCAGGTACCAGCTGCTCGGCCTGCTCGGCCAGGGCGAGCAGGTCCGGACCCGGGTGTTCGAGGACTTCGGCGGTCTTGACGCGCTGGAGCGGGCCGACTTTCTAGTCACCTACACCTGCGACGTCCGGCCCACGCCTGAGCAGCAGGACGCCCTGGCCGGGTTCGTGGCGCGGGGCGGCCGGTGGCTGGCGCTGCACGGCACGCACTCGGCGATCGACCCGCCGTCCGAGCCGGGCGGCGTGTACCGGACCCCGCGGGTGCTGGGCCGGGTCGCGGAGCTGCTGGGCGGGCAGTTCCTGGCCCACCCGCCGATCGAGCCGTACACGGTGCACATCACCGCCCCCGGGCACCCGCTGGTGGCCGGGCTCGCCCCGTTCGAGGTGCGCGACGAGCTGTACGTCCTCGAGCTGCACCCGCCGCTCGAGGTGCTGCTGCACGCGCGCTTCACCGGCGGGTGCCGCGGCTTCGAGGAGGGGCAGGTGAGCGACGACGAGCCGCGGCCGGTGCTGTACCTGAAGCGGACCGGCCAGGGCACCGTGTGCTACTTCACCCTCGGCCACTGCCGCGGCCGCTTCGACGTGCAGGACCTGGGCGTCGAGGACCTGGGCCGCCGGGACTTGGGCAGCTGGGTGGTGCCGGAGTTCGGCACGGTACTCGAGCGGTGCGTGCAGTGGGCGGTCACCGGCGCGTTCCCGGCTGGCCCGTAAGGCGCGTCCCCGGCTGGGCAGTCAGGCTGGGCAGTCAGGCTGGGCAGTCAGGCTGGGCAGTAACTAGTATCCGTCTTCACTTACTGCTTCCTGCGGTGTTAGGGTCCGAGATATCGGTTGCTGGAGGAGAGGTGCCCGTGCCGGCCGAACCCATCCCGCGGACAACGCGGATCGTCACCTTGGCCTCCCGCCCGGAGGGGCGCCCGACGCCGGCCAACTTCGAGCTGGCCGAGCAGCCGGTCGGCGAGCCCGGCCCGGGCCAGCTGCTGGTCCGCAACGCCTACATGAGCGTCGACCCGGCCATGCGGGGCCGGATGGAGCCGACCGAGAAGCACTACACGACCAACTTCACCGTCGGCGGCCCGCTGGACGGGTCGGCCATCGGGCGGGTCATCGCCAGCCGCGCCGACGGGTTCGCGGCCGGCGACTTCGTCCGGCACCGGCTGGGCTGGCGCGATTACGCCCTGGTGGAGGCGGCGGCCGTCACCACGGTCGACCCGGGCCTGGCCCCGCTGCCGACCTGGCTCGGGGTGCTGGGCCAGACCGGCTTCACCGCCTACGCCGGGCTGCGCCGGGCCGGCGAGATACGGCCGGGCGACGTGGTGTTCGTGTCCGCGGCGGCCGGGGCGGTGGGCAGCGCCGCGGGCCAGTTCGCCCGGCTGCTGGGCGCCTCCCGGGTGATCGGCAGCGCGGGCGGGGCCGAGAAGGCCCGCATCCTGGTCGGCGACCTGGGCTTCGACGCCGGGATCGACTACCGGGCGGGACTGGCGGAGGGCCTGGCCGAGGCCGCGCCGGACGGCATCGACCTGTACTTCGACAACGTCGGCGGCGACCACCTCGTCGCCGCCCTGTACGCGCTGCGCGTGCACGGCCGGATCGCGCTGTGCGGGATGATCTCCACGATGGAGGACGCCTCGGCGGCGCCCGGGGTCGAGCACCTGATCCAGGCCGTGCTCAAGCGCCTGGTCATCCGCGGCTTCATCGTCCGCGATCACGAGGACCTGCGGCCGGAGTTCGAGAAGCAGGTCGCGAACTGGCTGCGGACCGGGGAGCTGGTGGCCAAGCAGACCGTGGTCGACGGCCTGGAGAACGCGGTCGACGCCTTCATCGGCCTGCTGGGCGGGGCCAACGTGGGCAAGATGCTGGTCCGCCTGTCCGACGACGACGCTGTGCCTGCCTAGCGAAGCTGAGGAGAGCCGATGGACATCACCGTGCCGCCCGAGGTCGAGGCGCTGGCCGCGCGGACCAGGGAGTTCGTCAGGGACGTGGTCATCGGTGTAGAGGAGGAGATCGCCGGGTCCGTGCACGCGGCGCCGGACGAGCTGCGCCGCTCGCTGCAGAAGCAGGCCGGCGAGGCCGGGCTGCTGGCGCCGCACGTGGCCGTCGAGTGGGGCGGCTGCGGGCTGGACGTGCGCGGCCAGTCGGTGGTGTTCGAGGAGGCGGGCTACTCGCTGCTCGGTCCGCTCGCGCTCAACTGCGCGGCGCCGGACGAGGGCAACATGCACCTGCTCGAGGTGGTGGCCACGCAGGAGCAGAAGGACCGTTACCTGCGCCCGCTGGCGGCGGGCGAGATCCGGTCCTGTTTCGCGATGACCGAGCCGGCCCCCGGGGCCGGGGCCGACCCGTCGATGCTGTCGACCACGGCGGCCAGGACCGGTGACGGCTGGCGGATCGACGGGCGGAAGTGGTTCATCAGCGGAGCGCGCGGCGCGGGCTTCGCCATCTGCATGGCCCGGACCAGCGGGTCGCCGGGCGAGCGGGGCGGCGCGACGATGTTCCTGGTCGACGGCGACCATCCGGGCCTGCGCGTGGTCCGGGACATCGACACCCTGGACGAGGGGCTGTTCGGCGGGCACAGCGAGGTGGTCTTCGACGGCTGCGTGGTCGGGCCCGATTCGGTGCTGGGCGAGGTCGACCGGGGCTTCGAGTACGCGCAGGTACGGCTGGCGCCGGCCCGGCTGACGCACTGCATGCGGTGGCTGGGCCTGGCCCGGCGGGCGCACGGCATCGCCGTGGACTGGGCCGCCACCCGCAAGTCCTTCGGCGGGCTGCTCGGCGACCTGGGCATGGTCCAGCAGCTGGTGGCCGACTCGGAGATCGACATGGCGGCCAGCCAGGCGCTGATCAGGCACACCGCGGCCGTGCTGGACAGCGGGGCCCGGGGCGGCACCGAATCGTCGGTGGCCAAGACGTTCGTGGCCGAGGCGGTCAACCGGGTAGTGGACCGCTCGGTGCAGATCTGCGGCGCGCTCGGCGTCTCCGGCGACGTGCTGCTCTCCCGCTACCTGCGCGAGGTGCGGCCGTTCCGTATTTACGACGGCCCGTCCGAGGTGCACCGCTGGGCGATCGGCAGGCGGGCCATCAGCCAGCGCCGGCGCGCCATCGAGGGCGGCGAGCCGCCCCGCTGGCACCGTTCCGCTGCCGCCGGGGATCAGTCATGATCGCTGTGGACCCGGTGCTGTTCAGCTCCCTCGACCCGCCCCGGCTGGCCGGGGCGCGCTGCGCGAGCTGCGGCACGGTGACCTTCCCGGCCCAGGCGGGCTGCGCGAAGTGCACCGGGACCGTCCTGGCCCGGGTGGAGCTCGCGGACCATGGCACCTTGTGGACCTGGACCGTGCAGGCGTTCGAGCCCAAGGCCCCCTACCGCGTGCCGGCGGACGGCTTCTCGCCGTACGGCGTCGGCTACGTGGACCTGGGCGACGTGATCGTCGAGTCGCGGCTGGTCGGCGCTCCGGCCGGGTTCGAGATCGGCATGCCGATGCGGCTGACGCTGCTGCCGCTGTGGGCAGGCCCGGACGGCGCGCCGGTGGTCAGCTACGCGTTCCAGCCCGCGGGAGGAAGCACATGAGCGCCGTGAACGAGCTGAAGGGCGCGGCGATGTCTGGACTGAGGAGCGAAGCGACCAGGGAAGGCAGCGCCTTGAGGCGCCCGGAGGCGAGCGAACAATGAGCGCCGAGGTCGCCATCGTCGGGGTCGGGCTGCACCCGTTCGGCCGGCACGACCCGGCGCTGACCGGCATGGCCATGGGCGCCCAGGCCAGCAGGCTGGCCCTGGCCGACGCCGGGGTGAGCTGGGCCGACATCGGCTACGCGGTGGGCGGCAGCAACGTGTCGGGCAAGCCGGACACTCTGGTCGGCGTGCTGGGCCTGACCGGCGTCCCGTTCGTCAACGTCCGCAACGGCTGTGCCACCGCGGGCGTCGCGCTGGCCACGGCGGCCAACGCGATCCGGGCCGGCGAGACCGACCTGGCGCTGGTGGTCGGGTTCGACAAGCACGCCCGCGGGGCGTTCGCGGCCAACCCGGCGGACTACGGCCACTCGGACTGGTACGGCGAGACCGGGCTGATGATCACGACGCAGTTCTTCGCCATGAAGGACCGCAGGTACCTGCACACCCACGGGCTGAAGGACCGGCTGCTGGCCCAGGTCGCGGCGAAAGCCTTCCGCTGCGGCGAGCTCAACCCCGGCGCCTGGCGGCGCAAGGCGATCAGCGAGGACGAGATCATGCAGGCCCGGGTGATCAACCCGCCGCTCACCCAGTACATGCTGTGCTCCCCCAGCGAGGGCGGCGCCGCGGTGGTGCTGGCGCGCGGCGACCGCGCCGCGGACCTGTGCGAGCGGCCGGTCCGGCTGGCGGCCGTGGCCAAGCGCACCCGGCGGTTCGGATCGTTCGAGGTGTTCGCGCCGTGGCTGCCGCCGGAAGCCGGCCACAGCCCCAGCGTCGACGCCGCCCGGGCGGTCTTCGCGGCCGCGGGCGTCGCCCCGGCCGACGTGCAGGTCGCCCAGCTGCAGGACACCGACTCGGGCGCCGAGATCTACCACATGGCCGAGACCGGCCTGTGCGAGGACGGCGCGCAGCAGGAGCTGATCGACCTGAACGAGACGGCTCCGACCGGCCGGCTCCCGGTCAACACCGATGGCGGCTGCCTGGCCAACGGCGAGCCGGTGGGCGCGTCCGGGCTGCGGCAGGTCATCGACATCGTGCTCCAGCTGCAGGGCCGGGCCGGCGCCCGCCAGGTAGCCGGCCAGCCGCGGGTCGGTTTCACGCACGTCTACGGCGCGCCGGGCATCAGCGCGTGCACGGTCCTGACCGCATGAGCGAGCCGGAGGGGGCGCGGCGCCGCCTGGACTGAGGAGCGAGGAACGAGCGACGAGGGAAGGCGGCGCCTTGAGGCGCCCCCGGGAGGCGAGCGGAGAGCAGAGCTGATGAGCGAACCTGACATGCAGGCCTGGCGGTCCGGGGTGCGCGACTGGCTGCATTCGGTGTTGCCGCAGCGGCCCGAGCAGTCCGAGGGGCCGGCGGATTACGCGGTGTTCCAGAACATCACCGAGGAGGCCGAGCGCGACCTGCTGGACAGGGTGCGGGCCTACCGCAAGCAGCGGTACGACGCCGGGTACGGCGCGATCGCGCTGCCCGAGGAGCTGGGCGGGGCGGGTCTTTCCATGCGGTACGTGGTGGCCTTCACCGAGGAGGAGCAGGCCTTCGATTCACCGCAGTCGACGGAGCTGATCAGCGTGACCTGCGGGCTGGTGGGGCCGACCATCGCCACGTTCGGCACCGCCGAGCAGCGGGCCAAGTACGCGCGGGCCTTCCTGCGCTCGGACCTGCTGTGCTGCCAGCTGTTCAGCGAGCCGGGAGCCGGCTCGGACCTGGCCGCGGTGGCCACCAGCGCGGTGTTCACCGAAGGGGAAGGCTGGCTGCTCGAAGGGCAGAAGGTGTGGTCGTCCGGGGCCCGGTTCGCCGACTACGGCCTGCTGCTGGCCCGGACCGACCGGGAGGTGGCCAAGCAGGCCGGGCTGACCATGTTCCTCATCCCGATGGACGCGCCCGGGGTGGAGATCCGGCCGATCCGGCAGATGAGCGGCGCCTCGTCGTTCAACGAGGTGTTCCTGTCCGGGGTGCAGGTGGGCGACGACATGCGGGTCGGGCCGGTCGGCGAGGGCTGGAAGGTGGCCAACGCCACGCTCGGCTTCGAGCGCACCGCCAGCGGCCAGGGCACCCGGCGCAAGGGCGGCTCGTTCGACGACCTGCTCAGGCTGGCCCGCAGGCTGGGCAAGTCGGCCGATCCGGTGGTGCGGCAGCAGCTGGCCGACGTGTACGTGCGGACCCAGCTGCGGGCAGCCACCACCGAGCGGGTGGCCCGGGCGGCCGCGGCCGGCGCCCCGCCGGGGCCCGCCGCATCCATCGGCAAGCTGGTCGCGTCGGCCAACCTGATGCGGATCGCCGAGGTGGCCAGCTCCCTGCTGGGCGCGCGGATCGCCGCGGACAGCGGGGAGCCGGACGGCTTCGCCTGGACCGAGCACCTGCTCGGCGCGCCCGGCTACCGGCTGGCGGGCGGGACCGACGAGATCCAGCGCAACATCATCGGCGAGCGCGTCCTCGGCCTGCCCCGCGAGCCGCGCGTGGACAAGGGCGTCCCCTACTCCAAACTCCCCCGCAGCAGCTGACCGCGCCGGGTGCGGGGTGCGCAGCGGGATTACGGGGCGCAGTAGCCGCCGTCGATGGGGAGGGTATGGCCGGTGATCCATTTTTGCCTCGTCTGAGGCCAGGAAGGCGACGACCGCCGGGGGTGGCGGCGCAGCCGGGTTACCGGTCTTCGACCGAGCGGCCGCCTTCGCGGCCGCCGCTGACCAGGATGTTCTGCCCGGTGACCCCATGCGGCGGCGGGCGAGGCGACGTAGAGCACGGACAAGTCGGCCTAGGTCGGATTTGGGGGCGCCGGGGGCGGGTAGAGGGTTGGCCGTTAGCCGCGACGCTGGACATCTCATCTGAAGGTGACACCAAGGTGTGGGAACTGCTCGAACGCCGTGAGATCAAGCGCCTGGCCCGCCGTCGCGCGGCCCGGGAGCAAGGACCGCTCCCCCAGCCTGGGCTGCCCGCCGGGCAGGACCTCCTACCGCAGATCAAGCACATCGTCGTACTGATGATGGAGAACCATTCCTACGACAACTACCTGGGCATGCTGCGAGGCCGGGGCGAAGGCTTCCCGCTTGGCCCCGATAACGAACCCGAAGTCTCCAACACCGGGGTTAGCGGTGAGGTCATCCGGGCTTTTCACCTGCCTGTCACCCAACAGATATACGGCGTGCCTACACAGAACTGGGCGGCGGCCCATCAGCAGTGGGACGAGGGGAAAAACGACGGGTTCGTGACCAGTGCGCAGGCCGCGCTGGCCGACGTCGCTGATAAGGCGGCACACAGCGATATCGGCGTGGAACCGGTCGCGGCAGGCATGGGTTACTGGACAGAAGAAGACCTGCCGTTCTACTACGGGCTCGCCCGGACTTTCCCGCTGGCCGATCACTGGTTTAGCTCATGCCTGGGCCCCACTTTTCCCAACCGTCGTTTTCTTATCGCGGGGACGGCCCACGGCCTTATCGACGACTCGCCCTATGATCTGCTCGATTACCCTCCCGCCGGGACCATCTTCGACATGCTGACCAGTTACGAGATCTCCTGGGTCAATTATCACCCGGTGGCGCCCGGCGAGACCAGGACGAAGCACTACGCCCGGCATAAGCGGAAGATGACTAAGCGCCGGCTGGGACGCGCCTTGCCCAGCGCGAACGCCGACGTCGAAAAGGATCTCAAATTCACGGCCGACATCTTCCCGCTCGGAATAGGCCGCTATATGCAGCACATCCGCAGCATGGACCAGTTTTTCGCGGATGCTGCTGATGGCATGCTGCCGGCCTTCAGCATCGTGGACCCGGACTTCGATGCCTATTCCGAGGAGAACCCGCAGGATATCCAGAAAGGCGAAAGCTACGCGGCCGAGGTCATCAAGCGGGTCATGCACGGTAAGGGATGGCCGCACACCCTGCTGATCTGGGTATATGACGAGAACGGCGGCTACTACGACCACGTGCCGCCTCCGGCGGCAATTCCGCCGGATAACATCGAGGGAAGGAGCGTGATCGGGAACGCGACCCCGCTCGAGAAGCTCCTCCAGCCGGTTTTCCCCCGCCTGACCAGGGTCAAGCGACACCAGACCGAGGGACCGCACACGTATGATCGCTACGGGTTCCGCGTGCCCGCTGTGATCGTTTCGCCGTATGCGCGGCCTGGCTACGTCTGCTCCGAGGTTCTGGACCACACGTCGGTGCTCAAGCTGGTCGAGGAGAAATGGAATCTGCCGCCGCTCACGGCGCGGGATGCCGCGGCGGGCACGCCGCTGAGCGCGCTTGATCTCACCGGCGCCCCCGCCTTCCTGACCCCGCCGCCGCTACCCGAACCTCGGCTGGAATGGGGTTCCTGGTAACCGCCGAGGTTCCTGGTAGCTGCAAGGAACCCGAGCGGGCGCATGTTTCCCGCTTTTGTGGCGGTTACCGGTCTTCGACCGAGCGTAGAGCGGTCCGGTTACCTGGTCTGGTCCGGGGCCGGGTCGGCCAGCCAGCGATCGAGCAGATGGTGGAAGTGCCTGATCTTGCTCTCCTGGTAGACACCGAAGGTGACGCCTGGTTTCTGCGTGGTCCGCAGGCCCTTCTGCACCGCCTCGAGGTTGAACTCGTCCTGGTCGAACACCCGGGCCAGCGAGCCGAGTTCATCGACGGCGCTGCGCCACGGCTGGTCCGCGCTCAGGCGGCGCTCGGCCACCGGCGGCGGCCGCTCGCCTTGGAACGGCGACAACAGGAATACATCCATGATGCAGCTCTGGTGATCGTCGCCGTTCGGGCGGAAGCGGTAGGTGATCTGGTTGAACCCGCCCCAGGGATGCATGTTGGGGAAGACGGTCATGAAATAGCTGTCGACCAGCTCGGCGTCGGTGAGCGAGTCCACGTAGGCCCCGTTCATGACCGACCGCAGCGAGCGGCGGGCCGCTTCGGCCAGCGTCCGGCGCGCGGTGCTGCCTTCCGGTACCTCGAGGATCGGCGGGTCGTCCGCCCGCTGGTCGATCTGGCTGTTCAGCCGCTGCTGCTCGTCCGGTGCCCAGGACAGGTAGGGGCTGGGCACCCCTCGGGCCGAGATGGCCCGCGACACGTTGCCGAAGATGTCGTACTGGCTGTTGGCGTCGGCGAACCCGGGCAGCAGCTGCGGATGGGTGGTGATGACGTGGAAGGACTCCATGAACGCCTCCTGGGCGATCTTCCAGTTCACCTTGAGCACCTTGGAGATGTGCACCCGGGTGTACCTGTCCTGCAGCGGCCAGCGGTCGAAGAACGCCGGCAGGTCGCCGAGGAAGTCCGCCAGCGGCTCGCAGTCGGGGTCCATGTTGATGAAGACGAAGCCGCCCCAGGTTCCCACCCGGACCTCGGGGAGGCGGAATTTGTCCGGGCGGACCTGCGGGAAGTCCCAGGCGCTCGGGACGCGCTTGAGGCTCCCCTTCAGCGACCAGCAGAAGCCGTGGAAGGCGCACAGCAGCTCGTCGACGTGGCCGCGCTCGTCGCGCAGCGCC
Organism: uncultured Actinomycetes bacterium; assembly: GCA_963767565.1. Lineage (GTDB taxonomy): Bacteria > Actinomycetota > Actinomycetes > Streptosporangiales > Streptosporangiaceae > Palsa-504. The sequence goes on from CAVYEG010000006.1 coordinate 2,092,601, forward strand.
CGCCCGCGGTGCAGGCACGCGTTGTAGTAGGCCTTGATGCCGTCCGGGCCGGGCGCCGCCCGGACCAGCAGGATGGAGGAGTCGCAGATGTCGTAGACCTCGGTGTCGCCGACCTCGGCCAGTACCTCTTCCCGGCAGGCGAACTGCCACACCCGGCTCCAGAGCCTGGCCTTCTCCCGCTCGTGGAACTCCCGGGCCAGGTAGCGCTCGACCGGGATGTCCGCGTCCCCGAAGTAGCCCGGCTCGTCCCGGCGCAGCGAGGCCGGCACCGGCTTGCTGTCGATGTCCAGCAGGTCCTGATAGGACGGCCCGTTCCCGCGGAACCCGGTCGGTGCGGTCACGAGAACGTCTCCTCGGTTTCGAATCGTCTGCTGCGCGCCGCGGCACCTCCCGGTTTGCGCCCTCCGCTCTCGATCCACCGGCACAGTTCGGGATCGGCGACGCGAAGCTCGCCGAGCACCCAGCGCCCGTTGCGGTCGAACCGTCCCTGCCGTCCGTGCTTGTCCGTAACCTGGACGGGACCGATGTCGTCCTCGGCCCACTCGTACACGGCTTCACTCAGGGCGTGCTGAATCCTGCGCACGGGTCTCACTCCCAGCTCCGGGGGTACGAACCAGACTGCGGCGCAACCACGAGCCGCTCTATAACTGTAGACGCTGTCTAGTTGAGGTTTCCAGGCCGGCCCCCGTGCGGCCTGCGGTAACCAGCCCAGCAGGGCGGCCAGGCGCTCGCGGTGCACCGTCGCGTCGCCGAGCAGCTGCTCGTCGGCCCGGGCCCGCCTGAAGAACAGGTGCGCGTCGTGCTCCCAGGTGAACCCGATGCCGCCGTGGACGTGCACGTTCTCAGTGGCGACCGTGGTGAACGCCTCGCTGCACCAGATCTTCGCCACCGCCGCGGCCTCGGCCAGCCGGGCGGAGTCCGGCTCGGCCAGCAGCGCGCGGTCGACGGCGGAGCGGCTCATCTCGACCAGCAGCAGCAGGTCGGCGAGCTTGTGCTTGACGGCCTGGAAGCTGCCGAGCGGGCGGCTGAACTGATGGCGGATCTTGGCGTACTCGACGGCCATGCCCAGGCTGGCGGCCGCCCCGCCGACCTGCTCGGCGGCCAGCACGACCAGGGCCACGTCGAGCGCGGCGGCCACCGGGCCGGCCCCGCCGCCACCGGTGGTCAGCGCGGTGCCGGCCGCGCCGTCGAAGCCGACCCACGCCTGCCCGCGGGTCGGGTCCAGCGTGGGCAGCGCCCGGCGGCGGACGCCCGTGCCATCGCCTGCGACCAGGAACAGGTCGCAGCCGGACGGGGTCCTGGCCGCCACGACCAGGTGCGCGGCGCTGGCCCCGTCGAGGACGAAATCCGCCCGGCCGCGCAGCTGCCAGCCTGGCCCGTTCGGCTCCGCTTCGATCCTCAGGCGGTCGGGCCGCCAGCATCCGTCGCCGTCGGTTCCGGCGAACGCGGCCAGCTCGCCGCCGGCCGAGAGCCGGGCCAGCACGTCGGGTCCGCCGTCCGGGCAGCGGGCCAGGATCTGGCCGGCCAGGACCGTGGAGGAGAAGAACGGGACCGGCAGCAGCGAGCGGCCCAGCTCCTCGGCGACGACGGTCAGCTCGGCCAGGCCGCCGCCCGCGCCCCCCAGGTCCTCGGGCAGGCCCAGGCCGGCCAGGCCCATCTCGCCGCCGAGCAGCCGCCAGGCCTGCTCGTCGTAGCCGGGCTGGTCCTGGCCGGCCCCGGCGGGGGCGCGCTGGTCAGGGCCGGCCTGGGCGTCCAAGCGACGGCGGGCCGCGGCGAGGCCGCCCGATCCTTCGATGAGGTCAGCCACCGCCTCGCGCAGCGCGGCGAGTTCCGCGGCGCGCTCGGCGTCCTGCTGCGCGGTAGTCACGTCCGGCCGCTGACGAGCCGTTCCTCGCGGGCCTCGTCGTCCGCGCGGGTCAGGCCCAGCATGAGGATCAGCTCCTGGTGCAGGTGCATCCAGACCGTGTGGTAGGAGTCGATCAGCGGGGACGCGAGCCAGTTGGACTCCCCGTCGTCGAACTTGTCCAGGGCCTCCTGCAGCCGCGGGCGGTAGCCGGCCAGCCTGGGCTCGATCGCCGCCATCCGGCGCAGGATCGGGCCGATGGCCGAGTGAACCTCGTCCAGCCGGTCCCGGACTGTGTCGTCGTACGCGGCGTCGCTGTGGTCGTTGGGGCTGCCGTCCGGGCGGGTCTGCCAGGCGGAGCACACGTCGCGCAGCCGCCGGTTGACGGGCAGGAAGCCGTCGAAGAGCCGGTCGAGGTCCTGTTCGGCCTGACCGCCGGGCGGCAGGCGCAGCAGCGTGGCCACCACGGCCGTGCCCTCGGGCGTCGGCATCGTGATCGGCCCCTTCACCATGACCAGGCCGCGGGCGACCAGCCGGGCCGTGACGTCGTCCGGCGCGCCGCGGGCCATGCCGCGGATGACCAGGGCCGTGAGGGCCTGCTGGGCCGGGTCGGACGGAGAGGTTGGTTCGGACGGAGAGGTTGGTTCGGACGGAGAGGTTGGTTCGGGCGTGGCCACGGCACCTCCTTGGCTCGGCGAACCGCGGGTACGGCTCATCTTCGACCTTCCTGTTGTCAACGTCAAGAAACTCGGGCAACTAGCGAACCGGGCGTCCGGACCGCCCCGGCACACGCAGCCCCGATGCCCGGCTGGCCCGGAGCGGGCTCGTCAACGGCTCCGCCATGCCTTAAACTAGAGTTCAACTACAGAAAGATGAAGGCAGGAGGCCGGCGTGACGTCAGGTGACAGCGTGGGACCGGACGGCGAGGCGCCTGACGCGCGCGGGCCCCTGGCCCGGCTCGGGGCCCTCTACGGCAGCTACTGGAAGCTGGCCGCCGACCTGGTGGGCATCGCGGCGGGCACGTCGGCGGTGCAACCGGCGGCCGGTGACCCGCGGTTCCGCGATCCGGCCTGGACCCAGCACCCCTACTACCGCAGGCTGGGGCAGGCCTACACGGCCAGCTGCGCCTTCGCGGACCAGGCGGCCGACGGGCTGGCCCGCACCGGCCGGGCCGGGCCCACGGCGCGCTTCCTGCTCACGATCGCCGAAAGCGCCGCCGCTCCGACGAACACGCTGCTGGGCAACCCCGCCGCGATCAAGCGCGCGTACGAAACCGGCGGACGGTCGGTGCTGCGCGGCCTGCAGAACATGGCTGGCGACGTGCGGCACAACGGCGGCATGCCGTCCATCGTGGACGGCAGCGCCTACCAGGTCGGCCGCGACTTCGCGGTCACGCCCGGCGCGGTGGTGGACCGCGACCCGGTGGGGGAAGTGATCCAGTACGCCCCGAGCACCGGGCAGGTGCAGGCCCGGCCGGTCCTGATCATCCCGCCGCCGATCGGCCGCTACTACTTCCTCGACCTGCGCCCGGGACGAAGCATGGTGGAGTACGCGGTCAGCCGGGGCCTGCAGGCCTTCATGCTGAGCTGGCGGAACCCTACCCGCGACCAGGCCGACTGGACGCTCGACAATTACGCCGGCCGGGTGCTGTCGGCGATCGAGGCGGTCCGCGAGGTGACCGGGGCGCCGGACATCGACGTGATCGGCTTCTGCGCGGGCGGCATCTTGACCGCGCTGGCGCTCAACCACCTGGCGGCCCTCGGCGAGCAGCCGGTGCACTCGGTGAGCTACGCGGTGACCCTGCTCGACTGGGGGCAGGAGGTGCCGATCAAGGCGTTCTCCGCATCCCGGCTGCTCGCCCTGGCCCGGTGGAACTCCGCGCGGCAAGGCGTGATCAGCGCCCGCGACATGGGCGGCGCGTTCACCTGGATGCGGCCCGACGACCTGGTGTGGAAGGCCTGGGTCAACAACTACCTGATGGGCGACAAGCCGCCGGCGTTCGACGTCCTGGCCTGGAACGCCGACGGGACGAACCTGCCGGCCGCCCTGCACGCCCAGTTCCTGGACATCTTCGAGCACAACCCGCTGGCCACCCCGGGCACGCTGACCTGCCTGGGCACCCCGGTGGACCTCAGCACGATCACGCTGCCGGCCTACGTCACCGGCGGGGTGACCGATCATCTCACGCCGTGGACCAGCTGCTACCGCACCACGCAGCTGCTGGGCGGGCCGAGCACGTTCGTGCTGAGCAACGCCGGGCACATTCAGAGCCTGGTCAACCCGCCCGGCAACCCGAAGGCGGTCTTCTATACCGGAGCCGAGCCAGGGCCCGACCCGCAGGCGTGGCTGGAGGCGGCGGACAAGCACACCGGGACCTGGTGGACCCACTGGGCGGACTGGATCATCGCGCAGTCGGCCGGCACCAAGGCCGCTCCGGACCAGCTCGGCAGCGCCGGGCACCCGGTCCTGGAGGCCGCGCCGGGCAGCTACGTCAGGGATCTCGTGCCGGCCGACGCCTGACCTAGACGGCGGCCCCGACGTTGACGGCCCGGCCTTGACGACAGGGACCTTGACGACAGGAACGCCGCGGACGAACATACTGGAGTCAGACTCAAGTTGGGTCGCTGCACGCTCAACCGAGGAGGAATCCATGCAGCTCGACGGCAAGGTTGCGGCGATAACGGGCGGCACGGCGGGCATCGGCCGCGCGATCGCGGAGGCGTTCCTGGCCGAGGGCGCGCAGGTGGTGGTCAGCGGCCGCAACGCCGACCGCGGCAAGCAGGTGGCGAGCGAACTCGGCGAGCACCGCGCGCTCTTCCATCAGGGCGACGCGACCACAAAGGAAGGCGTGGAATCGGCCGTCGAGGCGGCCGTGGCGCGCTTCGGGCAGCTCGACATCATGGTCAACAACGCCGGCGGTGCCCAGCGGCTCGCCCCGCTCGTCGACCTGTACGACGAGGACTGGGACCTGGTGATGAAGTGGAACCTGTACTCCACCTTCTGGGGCACCCGGGCCGCCCTGCGCCACATGCTGCCGCGCAAAAGCGGGCGCATCATCAACATCTCCTCGGTGGAGGGCAAGCACGGCAAGCCGGTGCTCACCGCCTACGTCGCGGCCAAGCACGCGATCAACGGGCTGACCAAGGCCGCGGCCAAGGAGGTCGGCACCCAGGGCGTCACCGTGAACGCGATCTGCCCGGGCCTGGTCATCACCGACATCATCAAGCAGAACGGGCCGAGCACCGCCGAGGCCATGGGCATCACGTTCGACGAGATGGTCGCGCTGTTCGCCGCCGAGTCCGCCATCAAGCGGCCGAACACGCTGGATGAGGTGGCCGCGGTCGCGGTCCTGCTCGCGTCGGACGTCGGGGCCGGGATCACCGGCGCCATCTACAGCGTCGATGGCGGAACGGCAGCGTACTGAGCCATGGTCGGCACCCACTTCCCCGACGACCGCGACGTCCTGGAGTCGGCGCTGCAGCGGATGCGCGAGGCGTTCGAGGCCTTGCAGGACGGCCGGATGGCGCCGGCCCGGGCCGAGGAGGAGTTCCTGGCCGGGTACGAAACGGCGCGTGACCTGGTCAGCGCCTTCTTCCTGGCGCAGCGGATGTCGGCCCCGGTCCAGCAGGGCCGGGGCTCGGATCGGCTGACAGAGCCCGAGCAATAGGAGTGCCCGTGCCAGAGAACCGGTATGACCTCGTGGTCCTGGGCGGCGGTAGCGGGGGTTACGCGGCCGCGTTGCGGGCGGCCGAGCTGGGCAAGTCCGTGGTGCTGGTGGAGAAGGACAAGGTGGGCGGGACGTGCCTGCACCGGGGCTGCATTCCCACCAAGGCGCTGCTGCACGCCGGGGAGATCGCCGACCAGGCCCGGGAGAGCGCGGCGTTCGGGGTCAAGGCACCGTTCCAGGGCATGGACATGCCCGGGGTGCACAAGTACAAGGACTCGGTCATCGCCAAGAACCACAAGGGGCTGACCGGACTGATCAAGGGCCGCGGCATCGCGATCGTCGAGGGCGACGGGCGGCTGGCCGGGCCGAAGACGGTACAGGTCGGCGCGGATTCCTTTACCGGAACGAACGTGGTGCTGGCCACCGGCTCGTACTCGCGTACCCTGCCGGGACTGGACCTGGACGGCGGCCGGGTCATGGCCAGCGAGCACGCGCTCCAGCTCGACCGGGTACCGGCCGCCGCGATCGTACTGGGCGGCGGGGTGATCGGCTGCGAGTTCGCCTCGGCGTGGACCTCGTTCGGCACCAAGGTGACGATCGTCGAGGCCCTGCCGCACCTGGTGCCGCTGGAGGACGAAGCCAGCTCCAAGCTGCTCGAGCGGGAGTTCCGCCGCCGCGGCATCGGCTTCAAGCTCGGCGCGCGGTTCGAGCGCGCCGAGCCCACGGACGATGGGGTCCGGGTGCACCTGGAAGGCGGCGCGACGCTGGAGGGGGAACTGCTGCTGGCCGCGGTGGGCCGCGGGCCGGTCTCGGCCGGGCTGGGCTATGAGGAGCAGGGCATCAAGACCGATCGCGGCTTCGTGATCGTCGATGAGTACTGCCGGACCACGGCCGAGGGCGTCTACGCGGTCGGCGACCTGGTCAGCACCGGCGAAGGCGCGCACCCGCAGCTAGCCCACGTCGGGTTCGCCGAGGGCATCCTGGCCGCCGAGCACCTGGCCGGACGGCCGGTGGTGCCCATCGACTACCCAGGGGTGCCGCGCATCACCTACAGCCACCCGGAGGTCGCCTCGGTCGGCTACACCCAGACGCAGGCGGCCGCCAGGTACGGCCCGGACGCGATCAACACGGTCAGCTATGACCTGTCCGGCAACGGCCGGAGCGCCATCTTGTCCACCAGGGGCGCGGTCAAGGTCGTCGCGGCCAAGGACGGCCCGGTCCTCGGTATCCACATCGTGGGCGACCGGGTCAGCGAACTGATCGCCGAAGCCCAGCTCATCTACAACTGGGAAGCCCGCCCGGACGAGGTAGCCGCGCTCATTCACCCGCACCCCACCCAATCCGAGGCCATCGGCGAAGCCCACCTGCTGCTGGCCGGCAAGCCGCTGCACGTCCATGAGTGAGCTCCCGGGCCCGCCGCCCGCCTCCCCCTTCGACTGCGCCGCGGTCACGCTGCCGGCCTGCCTGGCCGTGCTGGGGCAGCTCACCGCCGGTGACCTGTCCCGCCCGACGCCGTGCACCGAGTACACGGTCGGCGAGGTCGGCCAGCACGTGGTGCGGTCCATGGTGCTGCTGGCCTCGGTGGCCGGCGAGCAGATCGATACTCCGGCCGCGGGCCCGCTCGAGCGGGACGTGGCGGCCACCGCCGAGGCGGCGCTGAAAGCCTGGCAGCGGCGCGGGCTGGACGGTTCGGTCGCGGTCGGGCGCAGCACCCTGCCGGCCAGCCTGGCCGTGCAGGTCATCCCGCTCGAGTTGCTCGTGCACGGCTGGGACATCGCCCGGGCGACCGGCCGCGAGATCGACGTCCCGCTGCAGGTGGCCGGCTACGTGCTGGACCAGGCGCGGCTGCTGATCACCGAGGACAAGCGGGGCCGCAGCTTCGCGGCCGAGGTGCCTGCCGGATCGCGGGCCACCGCCCTGCAGCGGCTGATCGCGTTCACCGGCCGGGTGCCGTGACCTGACCGGTCAGCCGCCGGATGCCGTGAGCTAACCCCCGGTCAGCTGCCTGGTGCCACGCGCTGAGCCGGTCAGCCGCTGGTCACGGTGATCGAGACGGTCGGCCGGGCCAGCTCGGACGCATCGACGAACAGCCCGGCGCGGCGCGCCGCGGCGGCCGCCAGGTTCAGCACCGTCCCGGCATCCGCGTCGGTCGGGTCCTGGGTGAGCGCGGGAAGCTGGCGGAAGAAGCTGTCGGCCGCCGCGCCGGCCGCCACCTCGGCCGCGCCCGGCGGCGGGACGGCCTGCCAGACCAGGATCGACGTGTTCGCCTTCCACCGGGCCAGCGACGTGCTGACCGTCGTCCACGGGCGCCAGTTGCCCAGCTCGCCCAGCAGGTGCCCCAGCTCGGCCAGGCCCGGCCGGCCCGCGGCCGGCTCGGCCAGGGTGACCAGCGCGTCGGCGTCAGGGGGCGGCTCCTCACCGAGGGGAGCCGGCATGGTGAGCGGGCAGTCGAACCCGAGCGCTACCTGCTCGCCGTCGTGCAGCGCATGGAAGACCGCGTGGAACAGCTCGGCCGGCGAGGAGCCAGAGCTCGCGTCCGGCCGGTCATCGTCGTGACGGCGGCCGGCCCAGCGCATGCGCCCGTCCGGCAAGGATCCGGTCTCCATCGCGATGACCAGCATCCAGGCACCTCCGATCCGCGGCGCAGCTCCGCGGGTTACGTGTCGTTCCCGGCGTCGGGCCGGTAGGCGGGGAGCTCGGCGGGGGCCGGCGCCCGGTGCGGCCAGCGCTTGCGCAGCTTGGCGGCCAGCCCGCCGGACGCGAGCTCGGCGTGGGTCATCGCGTACAGGGTCCGTACCTGACGCGAAGCGAAGCGCCACCGTCCGTCCAGGCGGACGTAGGAGTCGGAGTACCGGAATGACGTGATGACGGTGTGCTGGCCGGACGCCTGCTCGGAGAAGCCGACCACCTGGCCGCGGGCGTGGTCGTCATCGAGGAAGTCCAGCACGAAGCCTCGCGCTTCGTGCAGCGTGAGAGGGTAGAGGTCGCCCAGGGCCCGGTAGTTGGCCACGATGGCCTCGCGGCCCGTGTGCGTGCTGCCCGGGGAGCCGAACCGGGCGTCGGGCGTGAACAGCTCCCCCAGCGCCTCGAACTCGTGATCGTCGATCAGGAAGGCGTACCGGGCCAGCAACTCGGCGATCTGCGCCCTGGCTTCCAGCCGGGCGATCCGCTGTTCCAGGGAAAGGTCAGCCACCACGTTGCTCCACGGCTACCGGCATAGCGGATCTCCCGCCTCCAAGCCGACTGCTGGAGGCCGCCCGGCGGCCTCCAGCAGTCATCACGGTGCTCGGCGCTAACTGCTGACGTGCCAGAGCGCCTGGAACGCAGGGCGGTAGTTGGCCACGCCGACGTAGTTGCCCGCGCTGTCCTCCACCAGGGAATTGACGTTCTGCGGTGTCATCAGCTGCGTCGGCAGCACCGCGTTCAGGGTCGGTGAGCCCTCGATCTTGCGGGCCATCGAGTCGACCTGACGGTAGGCCACGATCGGCAGAGAGTAGGCGGTCCACACGTCCTGGGTGCCGTTCTTCAGCGCGGCGATGTTGGGGGTGTCCGCCGTCAGCCCGCCGATGTGCAGGCCGTGCAGCCCCGCGGCACTCAGAGCAGAGTTGACGCCGCCCGCCAGGTCACCGAGGTCGAAGATCAGCCAGTTGGTGCTGGGGTCCCGGGTGACAGCGGATACCACGGCCTGCGGCACGGTCGTACCCATGCCGGAGGCCAGCTCCGCATTCTGGGTGATCTTGCAGGCCGGGCACCATTGCTTGATCGCGGCGTCGAAGGCCGTATCGAAGTCCACCAGGATCGGGAAGATCGGCAGCGTGAACTCCTGGATGACAGCCTTGCCGTTCGACTGCACCACGACATAGGCGGCGACCATCTTGCCCCATACGGCGAGCTGAGACGGGCTCGCGATCGAGGTGTCGAACATGGCGCCGGACGGCGGGCTGGTGTCTGCGCTGCTGTTAACCCAGATGCCTTTCTGCTGCGCCTGAGTCAGCTGTGACGCGATCGTGGAAGTCGGGATGCCGCTGGTGAGAATGCCCGCCGGGTTCAGCTGAATGGCGGAGCTCATGGCAGCCTGCTGCGTCGCCGGCGTCGTGCCGGACAGGACGTCCTTGTACTTCCAGCCGAGGTCTGCGGCGGCTTGTGCCCAGTATTTCGCGAGAACGACCGCGCTCCCGCTGCCGGAGTCCAGGCCGACCAGGAGCTTGCCGGGCGCGGGCTTGGACTTGAGCGGGGTGCTGATACCGATGGAGGTCGGTGAACTCAGGAATTGCTGTTCGTAGGCCTGCGCCGCTGCGACGGAGGCACTGGATGACCCCCCAGTACTGCTGGCACTGCTCGTGCTGCCGCTGCTGGTACTACTGCCGCTGCCGCTGCTGCTGCATGCGGCCACGACCAGCATCGAGCTAACCGCGATTCCGACCGCGAGGGTTTTCCTCATACATGCCTCATTTCTTGCCAGTGCCCTAGTGCCGAGCACTGTCTGGCAGGCGCCGTACGTGCCGAGCAGTCGAGCCTTGACCAGGTCAAGCCCCGAGCCGGGAGCGAGGTTCATCCCGATCAAGTGTCGACTGGGTTAGTTGGTTCTCACCAGGGTTACTGAGTTAGTTCTCAACCTAGGATTCCGGATCATCAGCTGTCTACCACGATGCGCGCACCGAGGCGAAGATGTTATCTGTGATGCCCGGCCACGGCGAATATATCACCTCCTACGCTCCGAACTGCGATTATCTGATCGGCAACCGGGCCGCACGAGAATCGCCGCCGTCCGGTATGCGAGGTTGCGGGTGTCCCGTTGACCTGACCGTTCCTCGGCAGTAACTTTGTAGAGCTTGTGGTAAGCCACGACCGGCCTCGTGCCCGGTCTGGCTCTCTCCCCGGGCGAAGCTTAAGCTCCAAAATAAGAGTTTTCATCGGTGCCTGTTTCTGACGCTGCGCGACGAGTAACGCTCGCCACCCCGGTTCAGGAGGCAGTATGACGTCCGCGCTGACCGTGACGACCATGTCGAAGAGCTTTGCCGGACCGCGGGTCCTGGACAGCGTGAGCCTGTCGATCGAGCCCGGCGAGATTCGCGCGCTGGTTGGCGAGAACGGGTCCGGTAAGTCGACGCTCATCAAGATCCTCGCGGGCTTCCACCTGCCGGACGAGGGATCGGCCGAGGTGGACGGGCAGCCCCTGCACCTGGGCGACGGCACGTCGAGCGAGAGGCTGGGATTGCGGTTCGTCCACCAGGACCTCGGCCTGGTGGACTCCCTCGATGCCGTGGACAACCTCGCCCTGGGAGCCGGCTACCCGAGCTTCCGCGGCGGTATCCGCTGGCGGCAGGAGCGCAAGCGGGTGCGCGCGGCGCTGGCCGACCTCGGCTACCACAAGTTCGATATCCGCCGCAATGTCGGCTCCCTGGCCATGAGCGAGCGCACCGCGCTGGCGGTGGCCCGCGCGCTGGCCCCCCGGAGTGCCCCCGCCAAGGTGCTGATCCTGGACGAGCCGACGGCGAACCTGCCCGCGGCCGAGGCGGAGCGGCTGTACGCGCTGGCCCGGCGGGTCGCGGATTCCGGTCTGGCCGTGATGTTCGTGTCGCATCATTTCGATGAAGTGTTCGAGCTTGCCAATAGCGTCACCGTGCTGCGCGACGGCAAGCATGTCATCACCCGGCCGGTCGCGGGCTTGACCGAGGACGGCCTTATCGAGCTCGTCATCGGACGCCAGCTCGAGGAGGTCGAGCACGACGCCAAGGCGGCTGAGCAGCGAGACGTCGTGCTCGAGGTCAGCAACCTGGGCTGCAAAGTGCTGAGTGACGTCGACTTCACCGTGCACGCGGGAGAGATCGTGGGCGTGGCCGGCATAACCGGTTCCGGCCGGGACGAGGTTGCCGCGGCCCTGTTCGGCGGGCGCGATCGGACAGGCCAGGTCACGGTCAAGGGCACGATCGTTCCCAGGCTCCGCCCGGACCAGGCCATGGCCTTGGGCATGGGGCTCGTCCCGGCGGAACGGCACGCGAACGCGGCGTTCATGACATCGACCCTGCGCGAGAACATCACCATCGTCCGTCCCGGTCTGCACTGGCGGGGCGGGTTGCTGCGTAAGGGCCGCGAACGTTCGGACGTCGCGACGTGGCTGGAGCGGCTCGACGTGCGGCCGAGGAACAGCGAGTTCACGATGTCCGACCTGTCCGGCGGGAACCAGCAGAAGGTGGTACTGGCTCGCTGGCTGCGGCTGGAGCCCAAGGTGCTCATCCTGGACGAGCCCACCCAGGGTGTCGACGTCGGCGCCAAGTCCGACATCCACAAGCGGGTCGACGAGACAGCCGCCCAGGGCACCGCCGTGATCGTGGTCTCCACCGACCATGAGGAGCTAGTCCGGCTATGTCACCGGGTACTGGTCCTGCGCCGCGGACGGATCGCGGACGAGATCTCGGGCGCCCGCATGGACCACGACTTGATCACCGCCGCCACCATCGGTCGCGACCAAGACGAGGCCGCGTGACCGATCGGTGCGGGATGGCGTCCGCTAGGAGGCCGCCGGGCAGGCCGCGGCCGGGAGAAGAGGACCAGGATGACTGTTGACAAGCAGGCGACCACCGATCCCAATGTCGAGCCGGAGGCTGGCCATTCGACGGCGGCCGTGCGGCGGAGGCTCATCGTCACCGTGGGCCTGGACCGGTTCAGCGGCCTGTACGTATGGGCGGCGCTGATCCTGATCTTCGCGCTCTGGGTACCGAGCCTGTTCCTTACGGCCACCAACTTCCGCATCATCGCCGGGTCGCAGGCTGTCACGGCCATAGTGGCCATGGGCCTGATCGTGCCGGTGGCCTGCGGCGCGTTCGACTTGTCCATCGGCGGCACGATGGGCGTGGCGGTCTGCGTCGTGGTTTGGTTCCAGGTCAACCACCACGGCTGGGGCCTTTCCATCGTCGCCGCCCTCGTGGTCGGGCTGGCGGTCGGACTGATCAACGCCTTCGTCGTCATCAAGCTGAACGTTGACTCGTTCATCGCGACTCTCGGCATGAGCAGCATCCTGTCCGCCGGTACCTACTGGATCACCGGGGGCGTCACGATCTCCACCGGGATCTCCCCCCATTTCACGGCGATCGGCCAGAACCTGCTCTGGGGCCTGCCGCTGCCGGTGTTCTACATGCTGGCGCTGGGGATCGTGCTGTGGTGGATGCTGGAGTACACCCCGGTCGGCCGGTACCTCTACGGTATCGGCGGCAACCTCCAGGCGGCCCGGCTCGCGGGCATCCGGACCGGCCGTATCACCACCGCGGCGTTCTGCGTGTCCGGCGTCGTGGCGGCTTTCGCCGGCGTCATACTTGCGGCCGAGGTGGGGTCGTCGAGCCCGGACATCGGGGTGCCCTACCTGCTGCCGGCGTTCTCCGCTGTCTTCCTCGGGGCGACGCAGATCCGGCCGGGCCGGGTGAACGTGATCGGTACCCTGATTGCGATCTTCCTGCTCGCGACGGGCGTGAAAGGCCTTCAGCTCGCTGGCGCTCCCTCCTACATCAGCAGCCTGTTCAACGGCGCCGCCCTGATCATCGCGGTGGCCCTGGCCGCCCGTGCCGCGCACCGCAGGATCTAGATCCCGGTGGCCGCGAATACCCGTCTGCCGCTGGCCCAGCAGCGCGTGGAAGTCGCCACCGCGCTGTTCGGCGCCTGGTCAGGTAGTGATCTGGACGGGCCGCGGCGCTATTTCGCCGAGGACGGCGTGCTCTACGACATCATCGGCGGGGAGCACCGCGGCTGGCCCGCCATCCGTGCGTACTTCGGGCACGGCCGGCGGCGCTATCCCGACCTGGTCCTGGAGCCGACCGGGGACTTCTGGTCACGTCCGGACGGGCTGGCCATGCTGTGGACGATGAGCGCCACGCAGACCCAGGACAACCTGGGCCAGGAGCTGGTCGGGCGGCGCTGGACCGTCGAGGGAATGTCGTATCTCGTCTTCGACGGGCTGACCGTGGTCCGCGAGGCGGACTACCACGACGCCGGCTCGCGGGAGCGGTCACTGCGCGGCGGCTGACGCGCCGCCCGGGGCGGTCAGCTCTACCGCGCGGCTGAGGAAGCGCAGGTGAACGGCCACCCCGATGGCCAGCAGGTCGGGGTGGGGGCGGGCCGTGCGGCGGAAGACGTCCAGGGCGGTCAGGTTGACGCAGGCGCCCTTCACCGAGTTGAAGGCCTCCCACGCCCGCCAGGTCGGCTCGTCGTAGGCCACGCCTGCGGCGGCGGCGATCCGGTCCTTCCACTGCTGCGGGGAACCCAGCCGGCGGCCGCGGATCAGGGCGAGGTAGGCCCAGTCCTCGGCCGCGTCGCCCGCGTGGGCCAGCTCCCAGTCGATGACGGCGGCCACGCCGGTGGCATCGGCCAGCGCGTTCCCGGGTCCGGGGTCGCCGTGCACGATGACCGGCGGCCCGGTAGGCCGCAGGTTGGCGCGCAGCCAGGCGAAGCCCCGTTCGAGCAGCGGGATCGGATAGCTGACGGCCGAGGAGTACACGTCGTGCCAGTGCCGCAGCTGGGCCTCGATGACCTGCTCCGGCCCGCAGCCGACCGGGATGCCGTCCAGGGCCGCGACCTCGTCCACGGCCGCCTGGCCGAGCCCGTACAGCCGGGCCATGGCCCGCAGCACGTCGTCCAGGCCCTCGTCATCGGTCCGCGCGCGGCCCTCGACGAATTCCATGACGAAGAACGGATGACCCAGAACGCCTGGGTCCGGCTCCTCCCACAAGATGGCGGGCACCGGGTAGCCGCGGGCCCGCAGGATCCGCATGACCGACGCCTCGCGGCGTCCCTCGGTGGCGAACATGCCGTCCTGCTCGATCCGCACCACGCCGTGCCCGCCGGCCCAGCGGACATCGAGCATGCAGCCGGCTGAACCCGCCGGCGATGACCGTCACGTGCTCCAGCCGGGCGCCGGTTCCGGCCTTGCGGGCCAGCCACTCCCCCAGCCGGCGCACCAGCTCCGGATCGGGCTCCGGCGGCCCGCCCTCGGGGTCCCGGTGGTGGCCGGTGAACAGCTCGAGCAGCGGAGCCGCCGCGTCGACGTCCGCCTCGAACCACTGCCGGCATAGGGCATACAGCTGCCTGGCCCGTTCGGCAGATTGGTCTTGATCCGCCGCATCGCGGCCGGTCACCGCGTCGCTGAGCAGGCGGCCTGCCGCCGTCAGCACCTGCCGGTCGTCCGCGGCGGTCAGGCCGAGCAGCTCGCGCAGCACCGCGGCGCGTGCCGGGTTCGGGTCGGGGCCGCGGGCCGCGCCGTAGGCGTCCACCTCCTGCCAGCGCCGCTGTTCCGCGGCGCTGAGCGGCAGCCGCTCCGCGCGCTGCTGCGCGTCGCGCAGGACCGCGTCCTCGACGAAGACGGTCATAGCCGGGCTGCGGCCGTGGCTTCGGCCGCGAAGTCGTACCCGGCGCCCCAGACCGGATCGGACATCGCGTCCGGCGCATCGGCGAACGGCGACGAGCAGAACCACTCGTACGTCTGCCGGTGCCCCTCGACGAAGCCGCGCTCATCGGGCAGGCTGAGCTGCCGCGCCTTCTCGGTCGAGATCACGCCGTGGTGCCGGGCGCCGAACAGGTGGCCGAACAGCGGGCCGGGCACCTGCCCAAGCAGCCCGTCGGGCAGCAGGCGGATGTCGGGCTCGACGCCGGCGATCTCGGCCAGCGCGTGCACGTAGCCCGCCGTGGTGATGGCGGTCCCGGTCGTGTTGACCACCTCCCCCGCGACGGCCTGGGGGGACGTGGCCATGGCCAGCAGCTGCGCGCACAGGTCGTCCACGTGGCCGTAGTTCCCGGTGACCAGCCCGCCGTGCGGCAGCAGCACGGGCAGCTTGCGCCGCAGCCGCAGGAACATGGCGGTCTCCATGTCCAGGATGTTGTTGTCCGGGCCGTAGATCGCGGCCGGCCGGGCGATGCTGCCCGGGAACCCGGTCTGCTCGTGGCGCTTGCGCACCTCCGCCTCGGCGTACGCCTTGAAGCCGCCGTAGCTGGTGACCGGCTCGGCCGAGGTCGGCTGGTCCTCGGTCCACGGCATCAGCGGGCTGGGCTGGTAGGCCATGATCGAGGAGACGAAGACGTAGGCCGCGGTGCGGCCGTCGAACAGCGCGAGCAGGTCGGCGACGGGCGAGCCGCCCGCCACCATCACGAAGCCGGACACGTCGAAGATGGCGTCCCACTCGGTTCCCTCGAGCGCGGACCGCATGGAGCTGACGTCGGTGCGGTCGGCGATGTACCGGCGGACCTCCGGCGGCAGCGCGCTGGGGGTCCGGCCCCGGTTGAGGACAGCGACCTCATGGCCCTGCCCGGCCAGCAGGTGCACGAGGCGGCGGCCGACGAACGTCGAGCCGCCGAGGACGAGCGAGCGCATAAGGCCTCCGATGGTTGAGAACGCGTGCCGCGGACTTCGGGCATGGTGGCTCGCCGGGCCGGCTCAGGCTCGCGCGGCGGAGGCGCGGCCGACCGGCAGGAGCTGGCTGTCGTCGCGGCCGACCGCGCCCGCCGCCCGCAGCTCGCGCTCGGCCAGCCGCCAGCCCGCCTCGGTCCTGGTCCAGCGGTCGACGTAGCGGCCGTAAAGCGTCCACTCGGACCCGTCGTGACGTCGGTGCCAGGCGATGACCGCGCTCTGCGCGGTGGCCGCGTCCGGGCCCTCGAAGTCGATCTCGATATTGCCCAGGTGGTGACTGGTGTTCGAGTAACCGGTCAGCGCCGTGCGCAGCTTCTCAGTCAGAGCCGCCCGGCCGACGATCCAGTCGCCAGGGTGATACTTGACCCGGCCGTCCTCGGTGAAGGTCGCCGCCTGCTGCTCGGGTTGATTCAGGTCGGCCCAGCGGGTATAGGCGGCCATCACAGCCGAGATCTCCTGACGGTCGAGCAGCTGTCTCAGCAGCGGATCAGGCACCGCGAACCTCCGAACCGGACCGGGAGCCGCTTCCAGCACACGCTAGAAACTATAGTTGGTCAATAGTTTGTACCGAATCCCGGACAAGGGAGAACGGATGACCGACGTCTCGGCCTCCGGCTATCGCACCGCGGCTGAGTCGGCCGCCCGGCGGGCTGCCGTGCCGCCGCCTGAAGTCGCTGTTGAACTGCAGAACCTGATACAGGCGTACGCCCTGCTGACCGATGAAGGTCGGGAGGCCGAACTGGCGGCACTGTTCTGGCCCGACGCGGTCTGGGACGGCAGGGAACTCCAGTACGGCATGGCCACCGGTCCGGAGTCCATCGCCAAGCTCGTGCTCACGCACTTCGACCCGGCCAGGCCGGTGGTGCACCTGCCCGGGCCGCCGTTTCTGACCGTGGTCTCCGAGCGTGAGGTAGAAAGCGTTGGCTGGTGCCTGGCGACGCGGCTGGTCGATGACCGGACGGCCCCGATGATCTACTTCTACTATCACGACCTGCTGCGTTGTGACGAGCGTCGCGACTGGCGCTTCGCGCGCCGTTACCTGAGGCTGCGGTTTCGTGACGCCATGACGTCCTGACCGTGGCCTGAGGCGGCGGGCCTGGTCCGGCGCGGTCAGCCGGCTGGTCCGGCGCGGTCAGCCGGGCTGGCTCGCGGCCGTTCCCGCGCGGTAGGCGAAGGTGATGATCGGCCCGAGAGTGCCGCCGGCGCCGCCGTAGGCCATGCCGGTCGGAGCGGCCGCGACGTTCCCGGCGGCGAACAGACCCGCGATGACCTGGCCTCGGGTGTCGAGCACCCGCCCGTGCAGGTCAGTGCGCGGGCCGCCGCTGGTGCCGAGGGTCCCGCTGCGCACCTCGACCGCATAGTACGGCGGCTTGTCGATCGGGCCGAGCGTCGAGCCGGCCCGGCCGCGGGCCGCGGCGTCTCCGCTCCACAGGTCATAGGCGCTGCGGCCGCGGTGGAAGTCCGGATCATCGCCGGACTCCACGTTCGCGTTCCACCTCGTTACGGTCGCAGTCAGCGCGTCAGCCGGCACGCCGATCGCGGCGGCGAGCTCGCCGAGGCTGCCGGCCCGGGTCATCCAGGCCGGCGCCGGGCCCGCGGGACGCACGTCGCGGAACCCGTAACGGGCCAGGTATCCGGCGTCGAAAACGAGCCACGACGGCAGGTTCACGTAGTCGAAACGCGTGACATCGAGCTGGTGAAAGGCGCCGCCGAAAGCGTTGTAGTTCGCGGCCTCGTTCGTGAAGCGGCGCCCCAGCCTGTTGACGATTATTGACCGGGGCAGCGTCCGCTCCCGGTTCAGCAGGGTGGCGTGCTGGCGGCCGAACGCGGCATCGCCCGGGATCTCGATGACCGGCACCCACCAGGCCTGCGGCATGTTGTCCAGCGCAGCCCCGGCACGCATGGCGATCAGCAGGCCGTCGCCTACGTTGGCCGGGATGGACGCCGGCGAGGTCATCGGCCCGCGCAGGAAGCCGCGGACGAGCTCGGGATCCCACTCGAATCCGCCGGTCGCCAGGACCACGCCGCGCGCAGCGCGGACGACCCTCGCGCCGCCTGGCTGTCCGATGACGACACCCGCCACCCGGCCGCCCTCGGTGATCAGGTCCTGCGCGCGGCTGCCGGTGACCGGCTCGACACCGCGCTCCAGGCAGGCCTGGAGCACAGGGCCGACCAGCGCGGCCCCGCAGCCGCGCAGGTCGTCGGCCTTCCGCCGGGCCTGGACTTCCTCGTCGAGATGCCCGGTACCGCCGCCCAGCGTCGTGTCGCTGAGCATCAGGTGCGCGTTACGGTGGCTGGGCACCACCCGGTCCGCCCAGCCGGCGAGCTGGCGGAACGAGAACAGCTCTGGTTCCAGCGTCCGCCCGCCGCCGGGCCTGCCGCCTGGCCGCTCCGGGTGATAGTCGGGATAGCCCGAGACGATCTTCATCCGCAGCGCGGAGGCCGACTCCAGCCATCGGAACACGCGCGGCCCTTCGTCGATGAACGCCTCGGCGAATCCCGGCCGGATGTGCCCGAAGGACAGGGACGCGAGATACCGTAGCGCGTCGTCCCGGCTGTCGGCGATCCCGCTGGCCGCCATGTGGGCGTTGCCCGGAACCCAGCATGCCCCGCCCGAGATCGCCGTCGTGCCGCCGACGCGATCGGTCTTCTCGAACAGCCCGACCGACGCGCCCTGCTCGGCCGCGGCGAGGGCCGCTACCAGCCCGGCCGCGCCGGTGCCGAGGACCACGACGTCGAACCGCGACTGGGCTGCAGGCACCGCGAACCTCCGAACGTGCCGGGGAGACACTTCCCGGCACAGGATTAGAAACTATAGTGTGTCAACAGTTTGTACCGGCTGCCGGCTGGTCCGCCAGAAGATCGGTGTGAGGGCGCTTCACATGACACTCTTCGGTGCTCCCGGGCGGGGACTTGAGCTCTACCACGTCGGCTTCTGGGCCGAGGACCGGCTGGCGCATAGTTTCTGTTGAGCCGTTTCGGTAAGGTTGCTGGTACCGAGTTGCCCGTGCAGGCGGGAGGGACGGCAGCGTGCTGCTTCGGTTCGACGAGTACCCGTTCCATCAGATCACCGCGTCGTTCGCCGGCGTGGCAGGCAGCGACCCGCAGTGGAACGACGGGCACTACGTCTGCCTGAGCGACCAGGCCGGGCAGGTAGGCCTGACCTCGTCGCTGCGGCTCTATCACAACAACGACGTCCTGGACGGGTTCGTGTGCCTGCGGCACGACGGCCGGCAGCACAACATCCGGCTGTCGCGCCGGCTGCGCCCGCACATGGACGAGCTGGCCGTGGGCCCGCTGCGGCTGGAGATCCTCGAGCCGATGCGGACGGTGCGGCTGGTCCTGGAGGACAACGAGTTCGGCTTGGCGCTGGACGTGACCTGCCGCAGCGCGACGGTGCCGTACGAGGACCCGGCCGAGGTGACGCGCATCGACGGCCGGCTGATCAGCGAGCGGATGACCTACGAGATCACCGGGAAGTGCGACGGGTGGGTCGAGGTCGGCGGCGAGCGGTTCGGCCTGGACGCGGCGACGGACTCGTTCTTCAGGAACCATTCGTGGGGCTACCAGGCGGGACGCGGCGGCCCGCGGCTGTACGCCGCGCCGACCATAGGTGCCCGGCGGCGGGTGCCCGGTGTCCGGCAGTGGGTGCTGTTCGACATGCCCGACCACGGCGGCTTCTACTTCGTCGACCCGAGCGGCCGCCGGGCGTCGGGGAAGGGCGCCATCATGCTGGCCGACCGCAGCGTCGCGGTGACCTCGGTCGAGCATGACCTGCAGTTCTACGACGGCGGGCGGCGGCTGCGGTCCGGCATGTTCCAGCTGACCGACGCCGAGGGGGTCGTCCGCCGTTACGAGGTCGAGGACCTCGGCTGGGTCTACTGCCAGGGCGGCGGGTACTTCGGCGGCTTCAACGACGGGCTGGGCCAGGGCGTGTACCGCGGTGACTATCACGTCGAAGGCGAGGTCTGGGACGTTTCGCATCCCACCCAGGTCGCCGACTCCAGCGGGCGGTCCTTCGAGTTCGACCATGCGTGGGCGGAGAACTTCACCCGGCTGACCAGCGGCGGGCGGGCCGGGCTGGCGCACTTCGAGTGCGTGGTCATCACCGTGGCGCAGGAATGGTCCGCGCATCCCGGGC
Source organism: uncultured Actinomycetes bacterium (assembly GCA_963767565.1). Classification (GTDB taxonomy): domain Bacteria; phylum Actinomycetota; class Actinomycetes; order Streptosporangiales; family Streptosporangiaceae; genus Palsa-504. Next base: position 2,112,642 of record CAVYEG010000006.1, read on the forward strand.
AGGCCAGTGCGGATGGCTGACCCGGTGCAGCAGATCACCGCGCTGGTGTACCGCTACTGCGAGCTGTTCGACACCGGGCAGTTCGACGAGTTCGCGGCGCAGTTCGAGCACGGGCAGTGGCACCGCGCCGATCCGGGCGCGGCCGCGGCCCGCCGCTGGATCGACGACAACGTGCACGTCTACGACGGGCTGCCGCGGACCAAGCACCTGACCACCAACCTGACCGTGCAGGTCGACGAGCAGGCCGGCACGGCCGCCGCCCGGTCCTACGTCACCGTGCTGCAGGCATTGCCCGGCTTCGGCCTGCAGCCGATCTTCGCGGGCCGGTACCTGGACCGGTTCACCCGGATGGACGGCCGCTGGCAGTGGACGCGGCGCGAGGTGATCGGCGACCTGTACGGGGACGTCTCGCATCACGTACGCCATGGCGGGCCGGCGGGGGGCGGGTGAGGGACGGGTGGACCTCGGCGTCATCTTCCCCACCACGGCGATCGGGACCGATCCCGCGGTGATCCGCGACTTCGCGCAGACCGCGGAGGGGCTGGGTTACCGGCGGCTGCTCACCTACGACCACGTCCTCGGGGCCGTTCACGCCGATCGCGACCCGCCGCTGATCGGGCCGTACACGCAGGACGACCCCTTCCACGAGCCGCTCGTCCTGCTCGGCTTCCTGGCCGCCTGTACCGCGACCATCGAGCTCGGGGTGGCGGTCCTGGTGCTGCCTCAGCGCCAGACCGCGCTGGTCGCCAAGCAGGCCGCCGAGGTGGACGTGCTCTCCGGCGGGCGCATGGTGCTGGCCGTCGGGACCGGCTGGAATCCGGTCGAGTACGAAAGCCTGGGCATGCCGTTCACCGCCCGCGGGCGGCGGCTCGACGAGCAGGTCGAGCTGCTGCGCAGGCTCTGGCGCGAACCCGTGCTCGACTACCGCGGCGAGTTCCACCGCATCGACCGGGCCGGGATACTGCCGCGACCCGGCCGGGGCACCATACCGCTGTGGTTCGGCGGCGGCGCCGAGGTGTCGCTGGCCCGGGCCGCGCGCACCGGGGACGGCTTCGTGTTCGGCTCGGCGGGCCCGCGCACCCACCGCCGGGCCGCGCGGCTGCGCGAGCTGCTCGCCGAACAGGGCCGCGACCCGGCGGCCTTCGGCATGGACGCGATGATCGACTACGCGCTCGGGCCGCAGTGCTGGGCGGACGAGGTGCCCGCCTGGCAGGCGGCGGGCGGGAGCATCCTGTCCATCCAGACGATGCAGTCGGGCACCGGCTACCAGCGTGTCATGCACCACAAGCTGGACCGCCCGGCCGCCCACATCGCCGCCCTGGGCGAGTTCGCCCGTGTGCTGCGCGGCGGCTAGGGTACCGGAAACCAGTCGCGCCGGTCCGGCGGATATCTCATGCCTGAGGACATGTTCTGGTTGCCCGGCCTGGCGAACTGGGTTATGGCCTGGGAGACCGATGAGTTCGTGCTGGACCCGTCCCGGGTAACCGTCTACATCGGCGCCACCGGCATCGAGGGCGACGCGTTCAAGCGCAGCCGCCTGATGGACCGCTACGGGGTGCAGATCAACAAGACGTCCCGGAACACGGTGCTGTTCATGACCTCGATCGGCACCGGTCGGCCGTGCCGGGCGAGGATGGAGCTGCGGAAGGCGCTTTACCGGTCCTGGCGCCGGGGGTCGTCTGGCGTGGTCGGCGCCCGGAAGGCCGCGTGGACGGTCGTCATGACCTGTCTCGGCTCGTCCAGCAGGGCCCGGAACGGCTCCCCCACCACGTCGCGGACCAGTTCGGCGAAGCGGTCCGGCCATATCGTGCGCTGGCCGGCCAGCCAGCCGTCGAGGGCGAGCGCGGCGATCTGGGCCGGGGGGACCTTGGCGGTGCTGCCGAACGCGGCGCCCATGTCGGTGTCGATGAACCCGGGGAGGACGACCGTCACCGTGGCCCCGCTGTCCCGCAGTTCCTCACGCAGGTCGAGGGCGAGCATCAGGCAGGCGGCCTTGCTGGCGCTGTAGACCGGGGCGCTGCGCGACAGCGCTACCGCGCTGACCGACAGGACGAAGATGACGCCGGACCCGGGCCGGCGCAAGGCGGGCGCGAACGCCCGGGCCAGGCCCAGCGGCCCGAAGAAGTTCACCTCCATGACCTCCCGGAGCGCGGCCTCGTTGACATCGCTCAGCAGGGGCCGCTGGCAGGTGACGCCGGCGTTGCAGACGAGCAGGTCGACGTCGGGGTGCTCGCTGGCCACCGCGGCGACCTGGGCCCGGTCGGTGACGTCGAGCCTGGCCGGCACGACGCGGGCCGGATCCTCGAACGGGGGCAGCGACGCGGTATCGCGCGCGGCGGCGACGACGGTCGCCGCCTGCCGGCTCAGCGCCGCCCCCACAAAGGCGGCGCCGACGCCGCGATTGGCACCAGTGATCAGAACCTCGCGTCCGGTCAGGTCCATCGCCTGCCCCTCCTGTTTGCGGATGACACAGGCCGCGGCCTGTCCTATGGGGACCGCGGCGGCACTTCACCTCGAGCACGGCTGTCCCGCGCCGGGTGCACCTGCCAGCGCCTGCCGCCCGGTGAAGGTGGCCGCGGCGTAGGAGAGGTAGCGCGCCCGCGCCGCCTCGGCAAGCCAGGGCAGTTTAGGGTCCGCGGATGCTCGTTCGCATCGCAGGCTCAGCGGTAGGTGATCAGCGAACGGTCACCTTCCAGGTGCGCATGATCATTGAACGTCAGCAGATGGGTACCCGTCCGGCCGATGATGAGCTTGGTGACACTGGTATTCACGATCACGCGGGCCAGGGCCGGCCACTGCTCGGCAGGCAGGCCGACGAGCCTGGCGCAGGCCACCGCGATCACCCCCGCTGATGTGACGGCCATCGTCGTGCCAGGCATGGCCGACAGGTCGGTGACCACGGCTGCGACTCGGGTAGTGAAGGCGCTGTGCGTCTCCGGATAGCTGCGCGTCTCCGGATGGCTGGCTCCTGCCTGTATCCATCGGCTGATCGCCTCGTCCAGCGCCGACTGGAGGGCACGGCGGGATTCTGGCGTGATAGCCGAGGCGAAAGGGTTCCTGGTGCCGTGGTCCGCCAGGACCCCCACGTGGTCGTATTCGTCCAGCCGGTCATCAGTGGCGAGATCGCCCAGCGGGATGCCTAGCTCGGCCATGGCCTCGCGGGCGGTGTCCCGCTGGCGGACCAGGCCACCGCTCCATACGCGGCGGACACTGGCGTCGGCCTGGGCCAGCCGGGCCCCGACCGACCGAGCCTGGCGATGGCCGAGCTCAGAGAGCTGATCGTAGTCGGGCGTGCCGAGGGAGCCCTGGCCGTGCCGGACCAGCAAGAGCACTCCCACGTCACGCCTCCCGTCGCCGGCGGTCGTCCCAGACCGGCCCTTCGCCGAGCTGATCAGCGCTCGGCCAGGCCACCTGAACGTCCTGATTACGCATCTGGTGCAGGCCCTCCCGGTGGCATCCAGTCGGTGTTCGCGGTCATCTGCCAGGTCAGCGGGGTGACCGATGCCACCTGGTCGCGGACAATGGCGTGAATGTCCGTCCCGGGCTCCAGGCGATCCCAGTCGACGAACACTTCGACGGGGAACTGGTACGGCTGGTCGAGCGGGCGGGCGGAACTCGGCCGGCCACGGACGTAGTACAGCTGGTGGCTCTGCACCGTCTTGCGCAACTCGGTGCGGGTCGTAGCGCCGCGGGGCACGTTCAGGTTGAGCACCGACACCCCGTCCGGCATGCCGTCGTCGATTACCTGCCTGGCCAGCAGCCGGGTGAAGTGCCGGGCGGCGGTCCAGTCGACGGTACTGAAGGTCCGCCACTCGCTGATGTGCGCGGTGATCGCCGCGGCGATACTCGGGATGCCATAGGCGTCCGCCTCGAACGCGGCGCCAATTGTTCCGCTCACCCCGATTGCGCCGCCGACGTTCTCGCCATAGTTAATGCCGCTGACGCACAATCCGATCGGTCGCCCGGCAAGCTCCAGAACCGCGTGCGTCACGGCCATCACCGGCGATCCGGAGATCGCGTAGCCGGGCACGGTGCGTCCCGCGACGTGCATCTCGGTGCGCTGGACGATACCGGCGTCGGTGTCGGTCACGAAGGCACGGCTCATAGCGGTCTGCTGCGTCGCGGGCGCGACGAGGAGCAGGTCGCCCAGGTCGGCCACGGCCTCGGCGGCAGCCTGCAGCCCCGGCGAGAGCAGCCCGTCGTCGTTGGTGATCAGGATCAGCGGCGAATCCGGCACGAGCGACGCCTAGTCCGCCGGGCGGCGCCGGACTCGAACCGGCAGCTCGAGAAGGCCGCGGACCATGAAGCTCGCGTTGTACCGCAGCGGCTCGCGGTCGATGACCGTCAGGGCGGCAATCTGCCGGGCCAGCACCTGGGTCGAGATCACGGCTTCCATGCGGGCCAGCGGGTTGCCGATGCAGGCGTGCTTGCCCATGCCGAAGGCCAGATGATGCTGCAACCCGTCACGGTCGGGGTCGAACCCGGCAGCATCGGCGTAGACCTCCTCGTCCCGGTTCGCCGAAGCGAACGAGACCACCAGAACCGAGTCAGCGGGAATGTCGACGCCGGCCAGCCGCGTGTCGGCGGTGGCGCGCCGGAACGCGGTCTGGGACGGGGTCGCCCAGCGCAACGCCTCCTCAACGACCGCCCGTGCTCGCTCAGGTTCAGCGCGAACGCGGTCCCATTCGTCTGGCTTGGTGGCCAGGAGCCGGACGATCTCGGTGATCAGCTTCCCGCTGGTTTCGTTGCCGGCGATCACGAGCTCGCGTAGCAGGGTCAGCAGCTGCGCCATCGGAATAGGGTCCTCCGCTGGACCGGGGTCGTCCGCCGCCTGCACCAGCGTGGATAGCAGCCCTGCCCTGGGCTGTCGGCGGACCTGCTCGATCTCGGCGGCCATCGTCTGTTGGTAGTGCAGCAGGGTGCGCTCGTTGTCGATCCATGCCGCCGCCTCCGGCATTCCGCCGATCGAGGCGGCGGCGGCGACCGACCACCGGCGGATGTCGGCGCGGCGCGATTCCGGCAGCCCGAGAACCCGCGAGATCGCCCAGACGGGCAAGGGCTCGGCGAAGGCGGCCATGAAGTCCAGCTCGGCACCGTCGGGCAGCGCCGCGGTGAGTTCTTCCGCCGACTGGCGGACCAGCGGTTCCATCCACGTGAGTGACCGCGGGGTGAAGGCGCGCTGCACGAGCTGGCGCAGCCGGGTGTGGTCGGGTGGGTCATTGGTGCCGAGCGCGGGGGTATAGGGCCAGCCCTGCGCCCGGATCCGCGCGACCTCATCCGCCACCTCGGGCGGCGGCTGGGTGTGCTTGTGCACCCGGGATGAGAACCGCTGGGCGTCGCGCAGCACCTCGCGGGCGGTCTCGGCCTTCGTGACGAGATACCAGCCGTGCCGGGGAAGATAGTGGACCGCCCCGGACCGGCGAAGCTGCTCGTAGACCGCCGAAGGATCGTCCTGGAACTGCGGGCCGAACAGGTCGAGGTCGCCGGACGCGCCCAGTACGTGGTCTGGCTTCATCTCAGTATCCAATGCGCAGGGTGAACGAACCGTCCACCACGAGGTTCTGCCCGCTGACCCACGACGCCATCGGGCTGGCCAGGAAGGCGACCACGTTGGCCACCTCGTCCGCACGGCCGAACCGGCCGGACGGGTGCCGGGCCTTGTTGGCCTCGTAATAGTCCGGCTTCTTCTGCCGGATCCGGTCCCACGACCCGCCGTCGATGTAGATCGGGCCCGGCGACACCGCGTTCACACGAATCCCCTCCGGGCCAAGCTCCTTCGCGAGCTGGCTGACGTAGTTGACCAGCGCCGCCTTCATCGGGCCGTAGCTGAGCCCGCCGCCTGGGTAATAGTGGTTCTCCACCGCGGTGATCGTCCCGATCTGTACGATGCTGCCGGCCTCGCTCCGCCGCAAGAACGGCACTGCCGCGTCAACCAGCGTGACCGCCGACATCACGTCGACCTCGAAATTTCGCCGCCACCCTTCCGGTGTGTGCGGGATACCTCCGAGCGCGCTCGCGTTCGACACGATCACGTCGACGCCGCCGAGCCCCCTGGCCGACTCCTCCACCCACGCGGCGAGCGCCGGGTGGTCGCTGGCATCGACGGCCGCGCCGATGACCTCGCCGTTCGGCCCCAGCTCCTTGGCGGCGAGCTCGACGCCCGCCGCATTCCGCGCGCAGATCGCAACCCGCATGCCTTCGGCGACGAGCCGCTCGACCACGGCCCGGCCGATGCCGCGGCTACCGCCCGTTACCAGCGCCTTCTTGCCGGCCAACCCTAGGTCCATGGTCGGTGCTCCGTCCGCCGCGTTACCGCAGCTGCTCGGTCCCCCCGCGGCGGAAGGGGTATGACCACACCACGGTCCATGGCGCCGCGGTAGAGCATGTGCATGGCACGGGAGGCGAACCGCCACCCGTCCGGGGAGCGCACGTACTGGTCGTCGTAGTGCCCGAGGTGCAGGGTGCCGTCGCCCTGCGCGCGCTGGTTGAACTCGATGATGTACCACGCGCCGCGGGCCCGGTCGCCGTCGATGTCGATCAGGCCGGTGGTCACCACCTGCCCGACCCAGTCGTACTTAGCGATGGCCGTGCGCCACAGGTTCAGGGTCTCGGCCCGGCCGGAGGTGACCCGGCCGCCGCCCAGGTCCCAGCGGCAGTCCTCGGCCCAGGTTGCCGCCCAGGCGTCCGGGTCGCGACGGCACACCGCGTCGGCGTACCGGGCCACCAGCGCCCGGATGGCCAGGTCGTCTTCCACGCTCATGCTCTCTCCTCGGTTCCGGCCGCGGCCGCCACGACGGCCCGGGTGGCCTCGGCCAGCCGCCGGGCCACCTCGGCGGCCGGGAGCGGCTCCAGGTCGACCGACATCACCTCGACCGACAGCGGCAGGCGCACGCCCATAGCGGCGACCAGGCGGAGGAAGCCGGCCAGGTCGAACTCGCCCTCTCCGGGCACGTTCCTGTGCCGGGTGCAGTCGGTGTAGTAGTCCGGGTCGGCCCGCTGCCGCGGCCCGTCGTCGAACTGGACGGTGAAAATGCGCTCAGCCGGGATGGCGCGCAGCATGTCGTCGTCGTTCGCGCCGCGGAAGTGGTGCCAGCAGTCCAGGCAGATGCCGCCGTTCGCCCGGCCGGCCGCGGTCACGATCTGCATGGCCGTGGCGGCGTCCGGGATGTTCGACATCTCGGGCAGGAACTCGATGGCCGCGGCCAGGCCGTGCTCGGCGGAGCGGTCGCAGACGCCGGCGAAGGCCTCGGCCGCGTCGTCTAGGGTGCCGGCGTAAGGCCCGATGACCTGGACGTGGTGACCCGGCCCGAGCGCGTCGCTCATGGCGAACACCGACTGCTCGGTCTGCAGGTAGGCGGCCCGTTCGGCGCCCGTGGCCGACCAGCCGCGCAGCGCCTCGATCTCGACCACCCGCATCCCGTGCTGATCGAGCACGGCGCGCAGGTCGGCGTCCCTGGCCCCCTCGGCCCGCAGCCGCTGGTAGTCGGCGATGTACAGGCCCATCGCGGCGAACCCAGCCTCGGCGGCGGCCCGCACCCGCTCCTCGAACGGGCGGAACCGGCCCAGGCTGAAGTGGCTGAGGATCAGGTCGTCCGGCCCCAGGTCGGCGTAGCCGGGCAGCCCGGCCAGCGCGTCCGCGGCGGTGCTCATGCCGGGCGGGCCCGGCTCACAGGTCCGCCCCGGCCGGCACCCCGCTGTGGCCGCCCTCGCGGACCAGGTCCCGGCGGTGCGCCCACCGGCCGTGCTCGCCGGGGGCGAGGTTCTCCTTCGACCCGGTGGTCAGGCCGCCGTCGACGACCAGGACGTGCCCGCTGACGAACCCGGCGTCGTCGCTGGCCAGCCACAAGGCGGCGTGCGCGATGTCGTCGGCCTCGCCGATCCGGCCGCGCAGCGGCGTCCTGGTCTGGAACGCCGCCCGGGCCTCGTCCATGGCATCGGGGTCGCCGGCGATGGTCGTCGCGTTCATCGGAGTGAGGATCTTGCCCGGGGCGATCGCGTTCACCCGGATCGACCAGGCGCCCAGCTCGGCGGCCACGTTCTTGGTCAGCGCCACGACCGCGCCCTTGGCCGCGCCGTAGATGTGCGGGCCGAGCCCGCCTTGCAGGCCGCCGATGCTCGTGGTGTTCAGGATCACCCCGCTGTGCTGGGGCTTCATCACGCGGGCGGCGTGCTTGCAGCCGAGGAACACCGACCGCAGCAGCACGGCCATGGTGAACTCGTATTCCTCCAGCGGGATCTCGTCGATCCCGCCGTGCGCGCCGATGATCCCGGCGTTGTTGAACATGCAGTCCAGCCGGCCGAATTCGCGTACCGCGGTGTCGACCGCACCGGCCACGTCTCGTTCGGCCGAAACATCACAGTGCTGGTAGCGGGCCCGGTCGCCGAGTCCGGCGGCCACCCGCTGCCCGCGCTCGTCCTGGATGTCGGTGAGGAGCACGCTGGCGCCCTCGGCGTGCATCAGCCGGGCGGTGGCCTCGCCCAGCCCGCTGGCCGCGCCGGTGATGACGGCGACCTTGCCCTGAACGCGTCCTGTCACGGCTCTCCTTCCGGCCGAGTACGACTATCTTGTCATCGACTACAATAACCAGCGGGTCTGGGCTTGGGGAGCGGCGCCGGCGGAGCGGTGGCCCGGGCGGCTGCTCGGGTGGCGGCCCGCGGCGACGGGCAGTGGGACAGGAGCAGGCAGTGAGCGACGGACAGACCCGGCCGTTCCGGTTCTCGGTGCAGGCCTTCGAGGCAGAATCTGGCCGGCAGTGGACCGACCTGGCCCGGCGGGCCGAGGACCTGGGGTACTCGACCCTGTTCACCACCGATCACTACTTCGGCCCGGGCAGCATCGCGGAGACCTCCGGGCACCGCCCGGTTGACGTCGCGCCGCTGACCGCGATGACGGCGGCGGCCATGGCCACCACCAGGTTGCGGGTGGGTTGCCGGGTTTTCTGCGCCGACTACCACAATCCGGTCATCCTGGCCAAGGAGACCGCGACGCTGGACATGCTCTCCGGGGGCCGGGTCGAGGTCGGGCTGGGCGCGGGCTGGGTGGCTGCCGAGTATGAGGGGCTCGGCATTGCGATGGAACGGCCTGGGCTGCGGATCCAGCGGCTGGCCGAGACCGTGGAGGTGCTGCGGGCGCACTGGGCGGGCGAGCCGCTGGACATCAAGCGCACGTTCGTCCGGGCGTCCGGCTTCGCCGGACGGCCGCGGCCGGTGCAGCAGCCGTACCCGCCGATTTTCATCGGCGGCGGGGCCCCGCGCGTGCTGCGGCTGGCGGGCCGGCTGGCCGACATCGTGAGCATCAACTTCAACAACGCGGCCGGTCAGCTCGGCACGGGCAGCGTGGCCAGCTCGACCCGGGACGCCACGGTGGAGAAGATCGGCTGGATCCGGGAGGGCGCGGGCGAGCGGTTCGGTGACATCGAGCTGGAGATCGCCGCCTACTTCATCGCGATCAGCGACGATCCGGCCGACGCGGTGGCCGCCATGGCCCGGCGGTTCGGCGTGAGCCCGGACGTGCTGGTCACCCATCCGCACGCGCTGATCGGCTCGGTGCCCGAGATCTGCGATCAGCTCGAGCAGCGCCGCGGCGAACTGGGGATCAGCTACGTCAACGTGGCGCAGCGCTCGATGGAGGCGTTCGCGCCGGTCGTGGCCCGGCTGGCGGGCACGTGAGCGTCCGCTGATGTGCCGGCTACGGTGAGCCGTCTTCGCCGGGCCGGTACTCGGCCGGAAGCTCGGGGTCGCAGTAAGCGCGGCGGCGGTGTCCCGGCGCGATGATCTTGACGATCCACACGACGGGGTTTTCCTCGTGGAACTCCCAGAACCGCTTGAAGCACTCCTCGTCATCGGGATGTTCGCGCCACTTCGGGCTCAGGATCGCGCTGCACAACTGCGGGTCATCGGGCGCACCGGCGGTGCCACCTGTCGAGTGCCAGCCCGCGGCACAGTACATGATCTCGACGTGCTCGCGTACTTCACGGTCACTGGGCGGCCGGACTAGCCGTCCGTACTCCCACACCAGGACCTCGTCGCCGATGGGCGAGCCACGGAGGTCGGTGTGCGTCTCCCAGTCAGACCACTCGCCGTCGGGCAGCGCTCTCCTGAGCCTGCAGGTGCGCAGTTCCATGCCGGTCACGACGGTTGGTTTGATCTTGGTCATGCGGTCCTCCGAGGAGGTGGTCCGGCCGCCGGCGTGCGATCTGGGCAGCTACCCGCTGTGCGCTTTCGCAATCCTCTAGATGAGCACGGCGCGGACCAGGTCGCGGGCCTGCCGGGTCGCGAACGACAGCCGCCGCGGCGCGTACGCGTCGCCCAGCACGTGCACCGCCTGGTGCCGAGGCCGCAGCTGCTGGTACAGCGCGTCGGCGGAGACGGAGCCGCAGGCCAGGACCACGGAGTCGGCGCCGTCGAGCTTCCAGCGCCGGTTGCTGTAGGAATGGGCCAGCTCGACGGCGCCGGGCTGGATGGCCACGACGCGCGTCATCGGCACCAGCCGGGCCCCTTCGGCGTCCAGCCGGGCCAGCACCGACCCGATGGAGTACTTGCCGACCTGCGGGGACGGCGCGGGCGACTGATAGACCAGCGTCACCTGGTGCCCGGCCCCGGCCAGGTGATCGGCCACGGCCAGCGGGCCGGCGCGATCGTCCTCGGACACCACGACCACCCGGTCGCCGTGCGGCACGCGGCCGGTGAGCGCCGCCACCGAGGTGATCACGTGGGGCAGTTCGGCGCCCGGCACATCCGGGATGCGGGGCCGGGCGCCGGTGGCGACGACGATGACGTCCGGCGCGCGGGCGATGACGTCATCCGGGTCCGCCTCGACGCCGAACTCGATGGCCACCGGCAGGTGCGCCAGGCGGCGCTGCTGCCAGCCGATCCAGTCGGCGTACTGGTGGTTCATCCGGGCCAGGGCAGCCACCGCGAGCTGGCCGCCGATCCGGTCGGAGCGTTCCAGCAGCGTCACGTGATGCCCGAGCTCGGCGGCCAGCGCGGCCACCTCGGTCCCGGCCGGCCCGGCGCCGACCACCAGCACCTGGCGGGCCGCGCCAGGGCGGGACCGCGGCGTCTCGTACTCCCGCCCGGCCTCCGGATTGACCGAGCAGGCGAACGGCAGTCCCTCGCCTGACCGCCGGTTGATGCAGTCGTTGACCGCGATGCAGGGGCGGACGTCGGGACGGCGGCCGGCCCGGATCTTCTCGACCAGCCGCGGGTCCGCGATCAGGGCCCGGGCCATCCCGACCAGGTCGGCCTGCCCGGCGGCCAGGATGGCCTCGGCGGCCTGCGGGTGGACGACGCGGCCGGCGTAGACGGTCGGCAGGTGGGTCGCGGCCTTGGCGAGCCCGGCCAGGCCGGACCACTCCCCCTCGGGGTACAGCCCGACCGGCACGTAGCTGGGCGAGCCCCAGTTGCTGCCGATGTCGAAGCTGAAGTAGTCGACGGTGCCGTCCGCGGTGAAGGCCGACACGAACGCGGCGCAGTCCTCGACCCCGTAGCCGCCCTCGATCATCTCGTCCAGGCACAGGCGCAGGCCGAGGGTGATGGGCCTCCGCACGTGGCGGCGGATCGATTCGCATACTTCGCGCACGATCCGGCGCCGCCCCTCCAGGGCGCCGCCGTACGCGTCGTCGCGCCGGTTCGTCCGTGGTGACAGGAACCACTGCAGCACGTCGTCGTGGTTGCTGTGCAGTTCGATCGCGTCGGCGCCCGCCTCGGCGGCCAGGGCCGCGGACTCCCCGTACTCGCGGACCAGCCAGGCGATCTCGTCCAGGTCGAGCCGGTGCGGGATGGCGTGGTCAAGGTAGCCGGACAGGGTCTGCGACGGCGCGATCGGCATGCCGCCCTGCAGCACCATCTGCACGGTGCCGAAGCCGCCCGCGCCGTGCACCCGGTCCATGTACCGGCCCAGCCGCTCGACGAACAGCGGGTGCCGGAAGAACCCGTCCGCGTTCGATCCGATGCCGCTCGGCTCGAACCCGGGGATGAGCGGGTTGCGGACGAACACCGGTCCGCCGCCCACCCACTGCATGCCGCCGTCCACGCGGGCCAGCCAGTAGCGGCACATCCGCTCGAACTGCTCCTCGGTGCCGAGCAGCGCACCGCCCCCGCCGCTGTGCGGCGGGATCACGAGCCGGTGGCCGAGCATCATCGTGCCGACCCGGATCGGCGCGAAAATCTCGCCGGTGGCAGTGGCCATGTCGCTCCTCGCCTGCGGCGCTTATCGCGGGGGCTCGAATTTTGAGGTGCGGTGGAGGCCGGCGGCGCGGCCTTTGGCCGCGACGACGAGGGCCATCTTGCGGGAGGCCTCGTCGACCATTTCCTCGCCCAGCATGGCGGCGCCGCGGGCGCCGCCGGCCTGCGAGGTGGACCAGTCGTAGGCGTCCAGGATCAGCTCGGCGTGGTCGTAGTCCTCCTGGGCCGGGGAGAAGATCTCGTTGGCCGCCGCGATCTGGTCGGGATGCAGGACCCACTTGCCGTCGAAGCCGAGCGCGGCGGACCGGCGGGCCACCCCGCGGAACGCGTCGGTGTTCCTGACCTGCAGGTAGGGGCCGTCGATGGCCTGCAGGCCGCAGGCCCGGGCGGCGATCAGGATGCGCATCAGGATGTAGTGGTACGCGTCGGCCGGATAGCCGGGCGGCTGCTCGCCGACCACCAGGGACTTCATGTTGATCGAGGCCATGAAGTCGGCCGGGCCGAACACAATGGCCTCCATCCGCGGCGAGGCGGCGGCGATCGCGTCCACGTTGACCAGGCCGGCGGCGCTCTCGATCTGCGCCTCGATGCCGATCCGGCCGGCCGGCAGCCCCGCCGTCTTCTCGACCTGGGTGATCAGCAGGTCAAGCGCCCGGACCTGCTCGGCGTCGGCCACCTTGGGCAGCATGAGGCAGTCCAGGTTGGCCCCGGCCCCCTCCACCACCGTGATCACGTCCCGGTAGGTCCACTGGGTGGTCCAGTCGTTGACCCGTACGGCGCGGATCTTGCTGCCCCAGTCGCCGGTGTTGAGCGCGTCGACGATCAGGTGCCTGGCCTCCTGTTTGGCCAGCGGCGCGACCGCGTCCTCCAGGTCGAGGAACACCTCGTCGGCGGCCAGGCCCTGGGCCTTCTCCAGGAAACGCGGGTTGCTGCCGGGCACGGCCAGGGTCGAGCGGCGCGGGCGCAGGCGGCCCGCCGCGGCGGGGGCGTCGGCCGGGTTAGGTTGGCTCACCCGTCAATTGTCGGGTGCGCGCCCGCCGCGGCGCTGGCCGGCTGGGGATGTGCCGGCTGCGAGCGCTAGTTCCTGCGGCCCTGGCCGACGCCGAGCTGGGCCAGCCGGGCGGCGAACTCGCCCTGCTGGGCCGACCACAGCTGCTTGGGCAGCTCGAGCTCCACGGCATCGGCGTACGAGCTGACGCCGGCCATCTCCTTGATCGATTCCTTGGTCTGCACGAGCACCTCGCGCGGTGCGGCGGCGGCCCGGGACGCCAGGCGCAAGGCCTCGTCCACCAGCTCACCGTCCGGCACACACCGCCAGGCCAGGCCCGCTTCGGCGGCCTCCGGGCCGGACATCTCCTGGTCGAGCAGGACGGCCGCCATGGCGCCCTGGGCGCCGATGGCCCGGCGCAGCATCCAGGTGTGGCCGCCGCCCGGGTGCAGGCCCAGGGTCAGGAACCGGGTGGCGAACCTCGCCGAGTGCCCGGCGAGCCTGATGTCGCAGGCCAGGGCCATGTTCATGCCGGCGCCGACGGCGGGCCCGTTGACCGCTGCGATCGTGGGCAGGACGCACGCGTCGATGCGCAGGAACACGCGGTAGATCGTCCGCAGCGCGTCGGTGGCCAGGTCGTTCTCGGCCGAGGCCCGCATGAGGTGGCCGAGTTCGGCCCCGGCGCAGAACGCCGGGCCTGCGCCGGTAATGACCACGGCGCTCACGTCCGGGTCGGCCTCGACCTCGTCCAGCACGCCGACGATCTCGGTCACCATCTCGGCGTTGATCGCGTTCCTGCGGCTGGCGTTGGCCAGGGTGATCACGGCGGTGTGGTCGCGGATCTCGGACCTGATCTGATTCAGCTGGCCGGGGCCATTCATGCGGAACACCTCATTCTCGAGCGCGGGAGGCCGGCCTGGACGAGGATAACGTGCTGTGATGTTCGAGCGTGCGGTCCCGGTCAGGTGGCGCGACAGCGACGCCTTCGGCCACGTCAACAACGCGGTCTTCGTCACCTACCTGGAGGAGGGCAGGGACGCGTTCTACGCGCAGGCCTTCGACACCGATCCGCACTACGTGGTGGCCCGGCTCGAGGTGGATTTCCGAGGCGAGGTCCGCCATCAGGACCGGCAGGTGACGGTGCGGATCCAGGCCGAGCGGATGGGCACGACCAGCCTGATCACCAGGGAGACGATCCTCACCGCGGCCGGGGAGGTGGCGGCCGAGGCGCGCGTGGTCACGGTCCGCTGGGACCCCGGCCAGCACCGGCCGGTGCCGTTCACCGAGCGCGAGCGCACACGGCTGACGGCCGCGATGGATGATGAGCGGTGACCGGTCCCGGGTCGGGAATGCGGCCGCCGAGGCAGCCAGGTCAGGGCCGGTCAGGCGAAACAGGCGGGCCAGACCACGGGGAACAGCGGATGGTCCATGGCCGCTCCGGCCGGGATCTCGGCCTCCAGGCCGTCGAAGGGCGGCGAAGTGCGCCACGCGCGCGGCGCGTGCCGGGCGTCGGCAGCCAGGTAGCGCAGCGACAGGATCCGCCGCCGGCCCGGGTAGGGGAATCCGGCCGCGCCGTGCACGGTCAGGAAGTCGAAGAAGATGGCGTCACCTGGGGCCAGGGTGAACCGGCGGATGTCGAACGCGCCCGGGTTGGCGTCGATATCGGGCAGCTCGGCCAGGCTGCCCTCGGGGAACCAGCGCGCCTGTTTGCTGAGGAACGTCCTGGGCATCAGCCACGGCCCGTTATGCGATCCGGCCCAAAGCTCCAGGCTCCCGCCGGCCGGTACCTCGTCTACGGCGATCCAGGCGCTCACGCCGCGGCCGTCGACGTTGTAGTACGGCTGGTCCTGGTGCCACGGCGTGCGCTGGCGGGTTCCGCCCTCCTTGACCAGGACATGATCGTGGTAGAAGCGGACCTGCGGGGTGGCCATCAGCGCGGCGGCCACCGCGGGAACCCGCGAATACCGGGCCAGCTGCTCGATCTGGGGTATCTCCCGCCACCGGCAGAAGTCCTCGGCGAACGCGCCCGGGTCATCGGCCCCGCTGGCGACCTGGGCCAGCGGGCTGGGCCTGGCCAGGACCGCATCGATCACGGCGGCCGCGGCGGCTACCTCCGCGCCGTCAAGCACGCCGCGGACGCACGCGACCCCATCGCGGGCAAAGGCCGCCACCGTTTCCTCATCAGCGATTACCGGCTCCATGAGCGCACTGTAGCCCGGGGCCGTCAGCCCGGCCGTTCCCGGGAGGGCGCGCCTGCTACGAGGTCCCGGATCCGGTTCCAGCGCTCCTCATGACGGTGGTCAAACCGGCGCGCGGCGCGCAGAGCCAGACGCGGGCGGCGGGCGTAGCGGCGCTCGGCCCACCAGGACCCCGGCTTGGCCAGCCGGACGGCGCCGATGAGGGCCACGACGCTGATGAAGATGCCGATGACGCCGGTCACGATCTTGCCCTTGAGCAGGCAGATCAGGCAGAGCAGGAGATTGGCGGCGATGACCCCGACCGAGGACCACCAGGCCGCCGTCCCGGTCCGGCCGGTCACGAATTCGGCCCCGCCGATCAGCGTGCCGGTGATGACCAGCATGCAGAAGATCGCGTCGACCGACTTGCGGCCCTCGTTGGACCAGTAGACGTCTTCGAGGTGCAGCCAGAGCGCGAACTGGTCCACGGTGAGGCCGATACCCGCGCCGAACACGGCCGCGGCCGCGTCGAGCCCGGCGCCCCGCGGCGTCTTGGAGACCAGGACGATACCCGTGCCGATGATGATCAGGATGCCGAAAACCTGGTGATGCACATGGTTGCCGGCGATCCGGATATTGCCTAGCCCGACCCGGGCGCCGATGCCCGACCGGATCAGCCTGGTCACGGTCCTGGTGAGCAAGAACGTGACCAGTATGGCCAGGAACATCCACATCATCGGCCGCAGCGAAGGGCCGCCCGCGCCGGCGGTGATCTTCACCCCGGAAGTGAGCGAGGGCACCGGGCCGGCCGCCATGACTCGCACCGCATCCTCCCCGGTCCACAGCCTGATGCCGGGATTCTATGCGCCGGAAGGCCCGGGCCCGGCGGGTCTAGGAGGCGTTTGAGGCGTGTCGGGGGCCCTAAGACGTTTCTGAGGGTGAGTCGGCCGGGGGTGGCTCGTCGGGCGCGGGTGGGCGCATGCGCAGCGGCGGCAGGCTGTAGAGGCTGTCGAGGTCCTGCCGTTTGGCCTCGGCGAGCACGGCGTCCTGCTGCTTGGTCGCCTGCTCGGCCGTCTGCTTGGCCAGTTCTGAGGCCAGGCCGCCCAGTTGCCGCACGCCGATCGCGTCGATGAGCACGTGGCTGGTGGCGAAGATCGCGATGCCCTCCACCCGGCGCTGGTTGTGCCGGAGCGGGGAAAGTGCCGCCCCGATCGTCGCGGCCTCGAACGGGTCCGCAGGATACGTGGCCAGCTTGTCGCGTTCCTCGATCACCCAGGTATGGAATTTCATCACCGCCCCGTGCAGGGGCAGGTTCTCGATGTCCTCGGTGGCGAGCCCGGCGGGCCTGCCCTTTTCGAAGCAGCGGCCGTAGGCCAGCAGAGCGGATGACCACAGGGCCTGCGGCACGACCCCGTCCCGGTCCTCCTCCGGCCTGGCCAGCTCCTCCAGCAGCCGCTTGCAGCAGTCCATGACGAACTGCAGGTCCTGGATGATCGAGGCCTGGTCGGCGAGAATCCGCGCGGCCGGCCCATCAAGGGCCACCGTCAGCATCGGTACTTCTGGCGTTACGCCGTCCTTCTGGCCCACAATTCCTCGTTCCGGCTGCCCCGACCCGTGACCCCGCGCCTCGATCCTCGCATGGCGGCAACCCGCCCTTGTCTCACATAGCGACAAAACTTTGCGATATATCTGGCGTCGGTTTTGCCTGCTCGGGTGTCACGTGGCAGGCTAACCAGGAGCGAACGGTCAGCGCGGGATCGCAGGAATGCGGGACGGTGCTGCCTACACCACAGAGAAGGTCAAGATGGCGCAAGGCACTGTTAAGTGGTTCAACGGCGACAAGGGCTACGGCTTCATTGCCGTTGACGGCGGCCAGGACGTGTTCGTGCACTTCAGCGCGATTAACGGCAGCGGCTACCGCAGCCTGGAGGAAGGACAGAAGGTCGAGTTCGACATCACCCAAGGGCAGAAGGGGCCGCAGGCGGAGAACGTCACCGTCGTCGGCTGACCGGCCCGGCACCAGAGCCTCGTTAGAGCCTCGCTGCCTGCCGCGCAGGTGACCGGCGTCACCTGCTGCGCCGCAGAATCCCGCCGATCAGCGTCAAACCTGTGACCGTGCCGACCCGGGCCATCCGGGCCGGTGCGGTCCAGGCCCGCCGCCGTGCGCAGGCTCGGCGCGGGACGCTACAGCTTGGTCAGCTTGGCGCACGGCAGCGGGAACCGCCGCTGGTGCGAGCGGAAGTCCACGAGCACGGCGTCGTCGTCGACGCTGACGACGACGCCGAGCCCGTGCTTGTCGTGCGTGACCTGGTCGTCGACGGCGAATGTCTCGGCCGGGCCCGCGGGAGCCGGGGCGGCGAACGGGCTGCCGGGCAGATGGCGCGGGGTCGCGAGGCGGGGTGCCTTCATAGTTACCATCATGCCCCCTGCCGGGCTTTTCGGCGGCTGACGCCGCCGCTTCGGGTGCGCTGAGGTCGCCAGGCCCGGTCTGCTCCGGCCCGCTGCGCGCTATTCCCTTTTGCTGGAGTGGCGGCAGAGTAAGGGCCAGGAGGTTTTTCTGCGCGAGTGATGCGATCGTCGGGATTGTGGTGAACCGCTGTCCGGTCGCGACATACGTCGCCTGGTCACGCAGGCTTCCGTGTTCCCCACGGCCGAGAAGGCCAACATGATCCAGCGCATGCTGACGGCGTTCGGCGCGGTCGGCGTGCAGCGAGTGCTGCTGTCGGTCGACCTGGGCGGGATCTCCGCCGCGGTGCTGCGGGCGATCGGGCGGCGCCGGGCGGCGGCCGGGTCCGGACCGTGACCGCATCATCCCGGCGCCCCAGGCGCAGGCCGTCGACGGCGCGGTCGTCCGGCTGGTCGAGGCGGCCGGGCACATGGCGCACATGGAGCGTCCCGCGGAGGTCCAGGCCGCGATCGAGGAGACCATCGCCAGGGCCGGATGACGAGGCCGGCCCCGTGTGAAGAGCTCAGTGAGAAGAGTTCGGTGAGAACAGTTCAGGACGCGATGGCGTCGCCGATGCGGTGCACGCGCATGGCGTTCGTGCTGCCCGGAGCGCCAGGCGGGCTGCCCGCCACGATCACCACCAGATCGCCCTGAGCGCACCGCCCGATGTCGCGCAGCGCCCCCTCGACCTGGCGGACCATGTCGTCGGTGTGCTCCACCGGCGGGACCAGGAACGGCTCGGCCCCCCAGGTCAGCGCTAGCTGGCTGCGGGTGGCGGGCTCGGTGGTGAACGCGAGCAGCGGGATCGGCGACCGGCACCTGGCCAGCCGCCGCGCGGTGTCCCCGGTCATGGTGAAGGCCACCAGCGCCCGGGCTCCCACCGCCGCTCCGACCTCGCCTGCGGCCCGGGCGATGGCGCCCCCGGTGGTCTCCGGCGGCTCGGCCAGGGCGGTGAACGGCCAGTCCTGCTCGGCCGCCACGATGATCTGCGCCATGGTCGAGGTGGCCTGCACCGGGTAGGCGCCGACGCTGGTCTCGGCGGACAGCATGACCGCGTCCGCGCCGTCGAGCACGGCATTGGCGACATCGGACGCCTCGGCCCGGGTCGGCCGCGGCGCGCTGATCATCGACTCGAGCATCTGAGTGGCCACGATGACGGGTTTCGCGGCCTGCCTGGCCAGCCTGATGGCGCGCTTCTGCACGAGCGGCACCTGCTCGAGCGGGAGCTCGACGCCCAGGTCGCCCCGGGCCACCATGATCCCGTCGAAGGTGGCCACGATCTCGCGCAGAGCCGCCACGGCCTGGGGTTTCTCTATCTTCGCGATGACCGGCAAGCGGACGCCCGCCTCGTCCATGATCTTGCGGACCGCCTCGATATCCTCCGGCCCCTGCACGAACGACAAGGCGATCATGTCGGCGCGAAGGCCCAGCGCCCAGCGCAGGTCGTCCGCGTCCTTGGTGGTCAGGGCGGGCACGCTGACCCTGACCCCGGGCAGGTTGAGGCCCTTGTGATCGGAGACCGGGCCGCCCACGACCACCCGGGTACGGACGGCCGGCCCCTGCACCCCGGTCACCTCGAGCACCACCCGGCCGTCGTCCACCAGCAGCGTGGTCCCCGGCCGCACGTCACCAGCCAGGCCCTGGTAGCTGACTGACACCTCGGCCTGGTCCCCGGGTACGTGCTCCCCGGTGATGGTGAACTCCTGGCCGGGCGCCAGCATGACCGGGCCGGACGCGAACCGGCCGAGCCGGATCTTGGGGCCCTGCAGGTCGACCAGCACGCCCACGCTCCGGCCGCTGGCATCCGCGGCCGCCCGGACGGCCTTATAGGCGGCCCGGTGCGCGTCGTGGTCGCCGTGGCTCATGTTGAGGCGGGCCACGTCGAGGCCCGCTGCCACCAGCGCCGCGATCTGCTCGGGACTGGATGTCGCGGGGCCCAGGGTGCACACGATCTTCGCTCGGCGGCTCATGGGCCGGTGCTCCTTCGCCGGTCTACACCATCATGCCGATCCTAGACCGGCTGATCCGAGCGGTACGGTTTGCATTAGTTTCGGGTAGCAACTCATTCGAGAAAGCAGCTGACCTTGCCGTCATCCCAGCTAGATAGCGAGGCGGCGGTGGCCAGCGTCATGTCGCGCGAGTTCGGCCTGCGGGGGACGATCCGCCGGCTGGAAGGCGAAGTCGACGAGACGTTCCGCATCGAGGACGCGGCCGGGACCCCGTTCCTGATCAAGCTGGCCCGGGCGGGCGAGGCCGAAGAGGCGGTGAGCTTCCAGGCCGGGCTGCTGCTCCAGGTTCAGCGAGCGGCCCCGGACCTGCCGGTGCCGCGGCTGCGTCCGGCTGCGAACGGCGCGCATTACCTGATGCCGCAGGCCGGGCCGCTGGCGGGCAGGATCATCCGGGTCACCTCGTTCCTGCCCGGCGAGCCGCTGCGGGCCGTCCGCGGCACGCGCCGGCTCCGGGAGCAGGTCGGCCGTAACCTCGCGGTCCTCGGCCGGGCACTGCGCGGCTACGACCATCCGGCGGCGCACCGGTACCTGGTGTGGGACATACAGCACATGGCCAGCCTGCGTCCGATGGCCGGCGCCGTCGATCCTTCGGACCGGCGGCGGGTCCTGCTCGGCCAGATCGACCGCTTCGAGACCTCGACCGCACCGGTGCTGAGCACGCTGCGGGCCCAGGTCGTGCACAACGACTTCAACTCCGACAACATCCTGGTCGGGTCCGACGGCGTTTCGATCAGCGGCATCCTTGATTTCGGCGACGCCGTCTACACCCCGCTGGTCAACGATGTCGCGGTCATGGCCGCCTATCAGCTGTCCGACCATCAGGATCCGACCGCCACCGCGATCGACGCCATCGCCGGGTACTACGCGGTGACCGAGCTGAGCGCGGACGAACTCGCCCTGCTGCCGCGGCTGATCATCGCGAGGATGGTGACCCGGGTCATCGTGCCGGAATGGCGGGCGAGGCAATCGCCTGCCAACCGGCGGTACCTGCTGCGAGATGCCGCCCGGGCCTGGACCCAGCTGAACCGCTTGCTGGCTATCCCCGACGAACTGATCTGCCAGCGCATCGCGAACGCGTGTCCCACAGGAGCCCGGAATGCCAACTCAGGCCAACACTGACCAGGCCAACACGGACCAGGCCAGCACGACCAGCACCGCGTACATGGTGAACGGGTTTGACCCGGATACCCTAGACGACCTCGAACCGGACCTGCGGCAGCATGTCGCGCGCCGGCTGCAAGTCCTCGGGCCGGCCTACAAGCTGTTCTACCGGCATCCGGTCCGGTTCGTCCGGGCGGAGGGCGTGCACCTGTTCGACGCCGAGGGCCAGGCCTATCTCGACGCCTACAACAATGTCCCGTCCGTCGGGCACTGCCATCCGCACGTAGTGGCGGCGATATCCCGCCAGGCGGCCACGCTCAACGTGCACACCCGCTACGGGACCGACCTCCTGCTGGAGTACGCGGAACGGCTGGCCGCGACCTTCCCCGCCGAGATCAGCAACGTGATGTTCACCTGTACCGGCAGCGAGGCCGTCGACCTGGCCCTGCGGGTGGCGCGATTCGCCACCCGGGCACCGGGAGTCATCGTGACGAGCAACGCCTATCACGGCCTCACCGCCGCGTCGGCCGAGATCTCGCCGTCCCTCGGCCCCGAGGTCCCCCTCGGATCTTCGGTGCGGACGGTGGCGCCGCCGGACCCCCGCCGGGAGGCCGGCGAGGAGGCCGGCCAGTCCTTCGCGGCGCGGGTCACCGCGGCCGCCGCGCAGATGAAGCGGCATGGCATCGGCCTGGCCGCGTTCATCGCGGACAGCCTGTTCTCGACCGACGGGATCATCCCGGCGCCCGCCGGATTCCTGCGGCCCGTCATCGAGGCCGTGCACGCGGCGGGCGGGATCTACATCGCCGACGAGGTGCAGCCGGGATTCGCCCGGACGGGCGATGCGATGTGGGGATTCCAGCGCCACGGCATCGTCCCCGACCTGGTGGTCATGGGCAAGCCCATGGGCAACGGCATGCCGATTGCGGGCGTGGCCGCCCGGGCCGAGCTGCTGGCGGAATTCGGCCAGAAGATCCGCTACTTCAACACGTTCGGCGGCAGCTCGGTCGCCGTGGCCGCCGCCTCGGCCGTCCTGGATGTCATCGAAGGCGAGGGGCTCATGGAGCACTCGCGTGCCGTCGGCACCGCGCTGCGCGAGGCCATCGGTCAGGTGACCACCGGGTACCCCGGAATCAGCGACGTCCGCGGCGCGGGACTGTACGTCGCCGTGGAGTTCACCGACCCCGAGACCGGCCAGCCGGACGGGCAGGCCGCGCTGAACGTCGTCAACGAGCTGCGCGAGCGGCGGGTGCTGATCAGCGCGACCGGCGGACCCGGCCACATCCTGAAGATCCGGCCGCCGCTGCCGTTCGGCTACCGTCATGTCGATCAGTTCGCCGACGCGCTGCGCGGATCGCTGGGCAGCCTGGCGCAGCACTCATAGAGCGGGATACGCGTGGCATGAGTCAGCAGCAATTTGAGGTTCTCTCGGACCGCCGGGGACGCACTCGGCGAGGGGCCGTGGTGGGACGCGCAGGCCTCGATCCTGTACTGGGTGGACATCTTCGGCCAGGCCATCCGGGCCGCCACCTTGGACGGGGCGGAGGTTCCCGTCGCCGCGACCCCCAGCGAGCCCGGCTTCGTGGTTAGGGCCAGCGGCGGCAACCTCGTGGCGGGCCTGAGAGAAGGCCTCTATGAGCGGAACGAAGCCGATGCGACCTGGCACGAACGGTGGCGCGGCGGGTGGGACACGTCGGCCGTCCGGGTCAACGACGGCAAGACAGATCGTTCCGGCAGGCTATGGTTCGGCACGATGCACGACCAGGAAACCGATCCGGTCGGCGCCTTGTACGTCCTGGCCGGGAACGGGGTACGGCAGGTGGGCGGCGGGATCACGGTCTCCAACGGACTTGGCTGGTCGCCGGACAACAGCATCATGTACTACGCCGATTCACCGACGCAGGTGATCATGGCCTTCGACTTCGACGCGGCCAGCGGCACGGCCACCAACCCCCGGGTATTCGCGACTGATCCCGGCCAGTATCAGCCCGATGGCCTCACCGTAGATGCCGACGGCTGCGTATGGTCGGCCAAATGGGACGGGTCACGGGTGGTCAGGTACACGCCCGCGGGCGCCATCGACAAGCAGATCATGCTGCCCGCGTCGCGGCCGACGAGTTGCATGTTCGTCGGCTCCGATCTGCGGACGCTGGCGGTTACCTCGGCCGCGGCCGACGTGCCGTCCGCCGAGCCGCTCGGCGGTGCCCTGTTCCTGCTCGATACACGCGCGCAAGGCCTGCCGGAAGTGCCTGCCCGCGGCGAGATGTGGTTGGCTTAGCGGGTGAGCAGTGTCCTGAGCGAATTCGCCGATGGCGTCGCCGTCATCACGATCAACCGCCCCGAGGCGCGCAACGCCGTCAACCTCGAGGTTGCTAACGCGATCGCGGCGGCCGTCGACGAATTCGAGGCCCGCGGTGACCTCACCGTCGCCATCCTCACCGGGCCGGCGGCACGTTCTGCGCGGGCATGGACCTCAAGGCCTTCGGCCGCGGTGAGCGGCCGTCGTTGCCGGGACGCGGCTTCGGCGGCCTGACCGAGCGCCCGCCCGCCAAGCCGCTCATCGCCGCCGTCGAAGGCTGGGCGCTGGCCGGCGGCTGTGAACTCGCGCTGGCCGCGGACCTCATCGTCGCGGCCCGGGACGCGAAGTTCGGCCTGCCTGAGGTCAAGCGAGGGCTGGTCGCGGCGGCGGGCGGGCTGCTGCGGCTGCCCAAGATCCTGCCCTACCAGCTGGCCATGCAGGTCGCGCTGACCGGAGAGCCGCTGACGGCCGAGGCCGCCCACGCGCATGGCCTGGTCAACGTGCTCGCCGAGCCCGGCCAGGCGCTGGCGGCGGCGCGCGAGCTCGCGGCGACGATTGCCGCCAACGGGCCGCTCGCCGTCCGCGCGACCAAGCAGATCATGGCCATGGCGATCGATTACACCAGTGCGGACGCCTTCGCCGCGCAGCGGGAATTCGTGGAGCCGGTCTTCACCTCGGCGGACGCCCAGGAAGGAGCCCGGGCCTTCGCCGAGAAGCGCGCCCCGGTCTGGAAGGGCGAGTAAGAAACCGGTGCCCTGCGGGGTACAGCCTCCGTGAGGCTCAGCTGGAGGTTGCGATGGCAACGCTGGTAGCGGGCATCATCTTCGCGGCCGGCTGCGGCGTGGTGGCGTGGTGGAACAGAAGCGGGTCCCGTAAGCAGCGGTCCAGCGGTGACCGGCCAGACAGCAACGGCGGCACGCAGCAGGGCGGCCACCACCATCACGGCGGGAGCTCCGGCGGCGGGCACCGTCACGGCGGGAGCTCGGCGGCGGGCACCATCACGGCGGCGGCTCCGGCGGCGGGCACCATCACGGCGGCGGCTCCGGCGGCGGGGACTCCGGCGGGCACCATCACGGCTGAGCCTGGCCAGGCCGGCGCCGCTCGCCTGTTTCGCCGGTGCACCGTCGGTAGGACCACGGGCCGGAGGACATCATGAGGCCGCGCGGCCCGGATCGGCGGGCTAGCCGACCTGGGCGGTGCGGCCGGCCCAGTAGGGGGCGCGAAGCTGGCGCTTGAGGAGCTTGCCTGACCCGGTGCGGGGCAGCTCGTCGGCGAAGGCCACCGAGCGCGGTACCTTGTAGCTGGCCAGGTGCTCGCGCGCGAACGCGGTCACTTCCTCGGCGGTCAGCGGCAAGCCGGGCGACCGCACGACCGTCGCGTGCACGACCTCGCCCCACTGCTCTGACGGGATGCCGAACACCGCGACGTCGTAGATCGCAGGATGCTGCTCAAGCGCGGCCTCGATCTCGGCGGGGTAGATGTTCATCCCGCCGGAGATGATCATGTCGGCCCTGCGGTCGCAGATATACAGGTAGCCCTCGTCGTCCCGGTAGGCGATATCGCCGACCGTATGGAAGTCACCGCGGCTGTTCGCGGCATAGCCGGAGTCGTTCTTGTAGTAGGCGTCGAACGTGACCTTGGACCGCACGAACACCTCACCCGGGTGGTCCGGCCCGGTCCCGGTGACCTCGGTGCCGTCCTCGCCGACCAGCATGATCTCGATGCCGGGCGCCGGCTGGCCGCACGACCCCGGCTTGCGCAGCTGGTCCTCGGGCTTCAGCACGGTGTCCACGCCGAGCTCGGTGGACCCGTAGACCTCGAACAGCGACCCGGGCGGGAAGTCCGCCAGGTACTGCTGCTTGAGCGCATAGCTCCACGGCGCGGCGTTGGCCACCATGACCCGCATGCTGGAACGGTCGTAGCGGTCCTTTACCTCCGGCGGCAGCGCGCAGATCATCCGGACCAGTGCCGGCGCGGAGAACGTCGAGCTCACCCGGTATTTGTCCACCAGCCGCAGCCAGTCCTCGGGGTCGAACCTACGCTGCACGATGATCGTCTGGCCGAACAGCAGGCCGGCGCTCATAAACGCGCTGGGGCCGCTGTGGTACAGCGGGCCTGAGGTGAGGTAGATGTCGTCGGGACGGTAACCCAGCAGGTTCAGCAGGGCTCCGAGGACTTCCGGATTCGGGGGGCCGTGCCGGACCGCGCCCTTCGGCTTGCCGGTCGTGCCGGACGTGTAGATCATCGCCCCGCCGGTGCCGGCCGCGTCCCCGACGTCGGGCACGCCGGCCGAGGCGGCCGCGATGTCGGCGCCGGTCAGCATCCCGGCTGGCATCTGTGCTTCGCTGGCCGGGCCCGGCCCGGCGGCGATGATGTGCCGTACCTTCTCCAGCCGGCCGCGCAGCGCGGCGAACATCGGCACGTACTCATGGTCCACGTAGGCGATCTCGGCGTCGCTGTGGTTGATGACGTACAGCGCCTCCTCCGGCGTCAGCCGGTAGTTCAGCGGCACGGCGATCGCGCCGATCTTCCTGGTAGCGTTCATGACCGCGACGACGTCGGGCGAGTTCGGACCGCACCACAGGATCTTGCGGGCCGGCCCGGCCCCCAGCGACAGCAGCAGGTTCCCGATCCGGTTGGCCTGCGCCTCAAGCTCGGCGTAGGGCCAGGTGACGACGGTCCCCTCCGGTCTGTCGTCGATGACGGCTGGCTTGTCCGGCTGGCTCTGGGCGAAGATCGAGAGAGTGTCGTCCGGCATCGCACCTGTTCCTCATGGACGTTAGCCAGCGGGTACCGGCGGCGGTCCGCAATCCGCCGTCTACGTCAATGTACGGATCCGGTACCGATCGGTAAATCCCGCGGCCTCAGTGACCTCGGTCGATCCATTCCTGCAGGTGCGGCCGTTCAGCACCGATGGTGGTGTCCGAGCCGTGGCCGGTGTGGACCACCGTGTCAGAGTCGAGGACCAGCAGCCGGTCGCGGATCGAGTCGATGATCGTGCCGAAGTCGGAGAACGACCGCCCGGTCGCGCCCGGCCCGCCGGCGAACAGCGTGTCACCGCTGAACAGCAGGCCCTGGTCGGCCAGGTGGAAGCACACGGAGCCACGGGAATGCCCGGGCGTGTGCAGCACGGTGAGCCCGGCGCCGGCCACCGCGATCGTCTGCCCGTCGGCCAGGTCCCGGTCGTGGGCCTGGCCGGGATAGGTCTGATCCCACAGCTCGCGGTCGGCGGGGTGCAGCCAGACCGGCGCGCCGGTGGCCTCGGCCAGCGCGGCCGCAGCGTCGATGTGGTCGTCGTGGGCGTGGGTACACAAGATGGCGGTGAGCCGGCGCGGCTCCACGGCGGCCAGGATCGCGGTCGCGTCGTGCGGGGCGTCGATGACGATGCACTCGGCGTCGTCGCCGAGCAGCCAGACGTTGTTGTCCACGTCCCAGGTGCCGCCGTCGAGGGAGAACGTGCCCGACGTGACGAGATGGTTCACGGTGATCATCACCGCTGATCTTAGCCACCTTTGTCCCGGGCGGCCGGCGGCCGGGTCCGGGTCCGGGTCCGGGTCCCAAAACCCCAGACCGACCACACCTATGGTCCATCGCTGTTGCTATAGCGACACCTATGGTCCATCGCTGTTGTTGTGTGCTCCGGCGAGGCGAGGGGTATGGGGCTGGTGTGGCGTAAGGGGCCGGAGCCTGGGGTGCCGAATCGCATAGCACTCGGCGTGGTTGTGGCTCGGGCTGCTGCCGGTCAACGTCGGGCTGCCGCGCGACGTGACCTGGCAGGGCAAGACCGTGCACACCGGAGCATGGAAGTACCCGGTGGAGGGCCCGGCGATGGTCCGGTCGCTCAACATCGACGGAGACGGGCAGGGCGACACGGCCGGGCATGGCGGCGAGCAGCGCGCGGTCCTGGTCTACCAGGTCGACTCCTACCGGTACTGGCAACGGCACTTCGGCCGGGACGACCTCGGCTGCGGCCAGTTCGGGGAGAACCTGACCGCTGACGGCCTGGCCGGCGACGAGGTCTTCATCGGCGACCGGTACCGCATCGGCGAAGCCGAGTTCGAGGTCACCCCCGGACCTGCTGGCCGCCCCGGCCGGCGGAGAGGTACCCATCTGCTGCGCTCAGCCCCGCTCCGACATCGTCCTGGACATGTATGACGCTGGTGTCCGATACAGCGGTATAGTCTGTTTTCTCTTCCTCCAGGCCTGGATGGATGTCGATGTCACGCTCGGGGCTACTCAACCTCAATCTCGCCGGGAGGCAGACCCGGCCTGATCTGGCTGCCGCCCGGGACCACGAGACCAGGCGGGGACTCCCGCTGCCGCTGTACGGGACGCTGATTTTCGTGGGCATCCGCGTGCTCGGCCTGGTCGTCGCCGGGATCCTGCTGCCCCGCGGCCGGTTCCACCTGGTCCATGCTTCGCTGCGGGGCTTGCTTAAGTCGTGGGACGGCGGCCGGTACCTGTACATCGCGGCGCACGGCTATCCCGGTGACAGGAACATCCTCTGGTTCCCCGGCTATCCGGCGGCCATCCGCGCCGTCCACGGGATACCCGACGTGCACCTGGGCGAAGCGGCCCTGATCGTCACGATCGTCACCGGGCTGGCGGCGGCGTGGGGGCTGACCAGGCTGGTCATGACGCTCACCGGCAACCGGCGGATCAGCCTGCTGACCACGGCGCTGTGGGCGGCGGCACCGGCCTCCTTCGTGCTCTCGATGATGTACTCCGAGGCCCTGTTCTGCGCGCTGGCCATCTGGGCCCTCGTCGCCCTGGCCGAACGGCGCTGGCTGACCGCGGCGGGCCTGACCATCCTGGCGGGGACCGTGCGCACCAGCGCCCTGGCCCTGATCGTGGCGGTCATCGTCGCGGCGGTACCCGTCTTGTTCCGCGCGGCGGAGGAACGGCAGCGTTTCGCCGCCTGGTGGCGTCCGGCGGCCGCGCTGGTGCTGGCCCCGCTCGGCTTGCTCGGGTTCTTTGCCTACGCGGCCTTGACGACCCACCGGTGGAACGGATGGTTCCTGTCCGAGGAGAAGGTACACAACGGCTTCGACCTGGGACGCAGCCTGCTGCTGACGCTGAAGCACTCGATCGCCTGGGGCCCTTCGGCCTATGTCGCGCTGACCTTGCTGGTGATCGCCGCGGCCGTGGTCCTGGCCGGGTTCAGCCTGACCGAGCGCCTGCCCGCCTGCGTGCAGGCTTACACGCTCCTGATCGTGCTGCTGGCCCTGGCGTCGGGGCCTGGTTACCTGGGCTCCAAGCCGCGCTTCCTGCTGCCGGCCATGCTGCTGGGCCTCCCGCTGGCTCGCTGGCTGGCCCGGGCGCGGACGTGGGTGCTGGTTCCGCTGATCGCCACGTTCGCGGTCGCGTCAACCTGGTTCTTCCTCTATCTCATTAGTTTCCGCTGGGCACCCTGAATTAGGCCGCGGGCCACGGGCGGGCGGCCAGGACGGCTAGGTGCAGCGACACGAGCGTTTCCTCGAGCTCGGGGAGCGCGGCGGTACGGCCCGCGCGGACCATGGACTGCACTAGCTGGACGGTGGCTCCGGCCAGGGCGAGATACGCCTCGGCGGGAACGGAGGGCCATTCCGGGCGGTGCGCTCGCGCGCGCTGGTGCCAGATCCGGTTCAGGTCGGCGAACAGGCCGGGCGCGGCATCGAGCCGGCCCACCGCCCGCGGGCCAGCGGCCGGCATGTGGATGTAGAAGACCCTGGCGAAGGCCGGCTCGGCGGCCAGGAACGCGAGGAACGCCCGGCAGGCGACCCGGAGTATCTCCTCGTCGCGGGTCCCGGCCGGGACCGCCCGCGTCGCGGCCACGATCTGGCCGATCATGAGGTCCCGGCCTTGGCCGGTGGCGCTCAGGAAGCAGTCTTCCTTGTCCGCGAAGTGGGCGTAGAAGGCGGCCCGGGACACCCGGGCCCGCCGCACGATGTCGGCCACGGTTACGGCCGGGTAGCCGGATTCCGATACCGCGGCGATCACTGACCGCAGCAGCCGTTCGCGCTGGGAGGCGCGCACAGCCGGCTGCGGCAGGCGGCTCCGGCCGCGGGGAAGACCCGGCTGGCCCTCGTGGGTCTGGGCCAGAGTTCCCCCTTGCCCGGTATCGGTCACGGGCTTAGAGTAGCTGAGATAGTTCTAAAGTACCGATTCGTACTTTTGATAAAGGCCCAGCTCGTACCCGCACGCCTTGGCGATTTGCAGCTGCCTGGCGGGGAAACCACGGCCCGTTCGGCCCATGAAAAGACAGCACAGCGGCGGGAAGGCAGGGCAATGGCAGCGACCACCGACCTGCTGAGCCTGAGCGGGCTGGCGGCCGAGTTCCCGGGCTACGAGTTCGCCAAGCAGCAGACCTGGGGCGGCATCTCCATCGTCGCCCGACGCCTCGACGGCGGCACGCAGTCAGGCTTGTACGCCGTCATCACCGATGACCTGGACGAGATGCGCCGCGCGCTCCTTGAGCAGGGGCCGTGAAGGGAGAGACTTTCGATGGTTAGGATCTGGGCCGGATGGCGGGTGCGTTCCCGGCTGGCGGTAGCCGGAGTCACGGCGGGTGCCCTGGTCGCGGTGGCGCCCATGGCGAGCGCGAGTGCCCTCGGCGGGCCGGCGTGGCGGTGCCGGCGGCCCGGTAGCGGCCACCGCCAACGGCGCGGTCCGCGGGCTGGCCAGCGGGGGGGCCGATGAATTTCTCGGCCTCCCGTACGCCGCGCCGCCGGTGGGCGCGCTGCGCTGGCAGCCGCCGGCGCCTGCCGCCAGCTGGTCCGGCGTGCGCGACGCGACGAAGTTCGCGCCGCACTGCCCGCAGCTGGCGTCGCCGTTCGGCCAGGCCAGCACGTCGGAGGACTGCCTGTACCTGAACGTGTTCACGCCCCGCGGTGGCGGCGACCATCCGGTCATGGTGTGGATCCACGGCGGCGCGCTGGTGACCGGCGAAAGCGACGACTACGCGCCCGCGGGGCTCGTGGCGGACGGCGTAACCGTGGTCACCATCAACTACCGGCTCGGCGCCCTCGGCTTCCTGGCCGACCCGGCGCTGGCCGATGCCAAGGGCCAGTCGGGTGACTACGGCCTGATGGACCAGCAAGCCGCGCTGCGCTGGGTGCAGCGCAACATCGCCAGCTTCGGCGGCAACCCGCGAACGTCACCGTCTTCGGTGAGTCCGCGGGCGGCCTGTCCACCCTGTCGCAGGTGGCATCGCCGCAGGCCAAGGGACTGTTCGAACGGCCATCGTGGAGAGCGGGTCCTACAACCTCACGCAGGCCTCGCTGGCCAGCGCCGAGACCGCGGGCGAAGCGTTCGCGACCAAGGCGGGGTGCGCCAGCCAGACGGCGGCCTGCCTGCGCAGCCTGCCCGTCTCGGCCGTCCTGGCCAACGAGGACACGGCCGGCGACACGCCGAACATCAACAGCGAGGTGCTGCCTACCTCGCTGGGTACGGCGTTCGCCACCGGCAACTTCAACCGCGTGCCGATCATCAACGGGACGAACCACGACGAGTGGCGGCTGTTCGTCGCGCTCAGCGAGCTGGAGGGCGCCCCGGTCACGGCGGCGAACTACCAGGCGATGATCGACTCGACCCTCGGGGTGCCCGGCCGTGGCCGCGGTGATCGCGGCCAAGTACCCGCTCAACAAGTTTCGAGCCCTTCGGTCGCCCTCGGCGCCGTCGGTACCGACGCCATCTTCGCCTGCCCCGCGGTGGCCGTCGACCATTCGCTCTCCCGCTATGTCCCCACCTTCGCCTACGAGTTCAGCGACCAGAACGCGCCGCAGCGGTTCCTGCCCTCGGTCAGCTTCCCCTACGGTGCGGCCCACGCGTCGGAAATCCAGTACCTGTTCTCCCTGCCGTCGGCGGCGTTCCCGCAGGCGCTCTCGGCGCAGCAGCAGCGGCTGGCGGCGACCATGAAGGCGTACTGGACGAACTTCGCCGGGCGCGGATTCCCCGGCTCGTTTGGCACGCCGTGGTGGCCGCTGTTCAACGGCCTCACCCAGAAGATGGAGTCGCTGGTGCCGGCCGTGCCGCAGACCGAGACCGACTTCGCCAGCGCGCACAACTGCGCGTTCTGGACCGCGCTGGCGGCGGCCTGACGCCGGTCCTGACGCCGGTGCCGACGTGGGTGCCGACGCCGGTCTCGACGCCGGTCCCGACGTGGGCCCGCCGTCGGGACCGGAAGGGCGGGT
>CAVYEG010000007.1:0-50016 GCA_963767565.1 uncultured Actinomycetes bacterium
TGGGCGGTGCCGTCGCCACGGTTGTTGTCTAGCGCCGGGCCGATGACTGCACACTCTGGTACCGGGAGCCCCACGGCGGGGCTAACGGGCCGGCGCAGCGAACGTGGCGTGCTAGACCGGTTCGTTGCTGGCGTGCGGGCCGGTGAGGGCCGGGCCCTGGTGGTACGGTCAGGTCAGTACCGGACGTACGGCGGTACGTGGCGATCAGGAACATGTGACCGTTCCGGCGCGCTGGTCGCCTTCCCCGTGCACGTGCACGGCACTGACAAGCGCCCTGGTGAACATCTGCTGGGCCTCCTGCGATGAGCGCTTGACGGTGCCCGGCAGGTCACCGGCTGACGCTAGGCCGTCCGGACTGGTCTTTGGTGCGGCATATCCGTCGTTTCGCTGGTGGCTGTGGCCGTTCGCGGCGGCGGCCGTTTGGGCGAGGGCCTCGGCCAGGGTGGTGAAGTTGGGGATCACCCGGTCCATGGCGGTGAGCGCGAAGACCCGCAAGACGGCGGTGCTGGGAATGACCAGCAGCACCTCATGGCCCTCGGCTTGGGCTCGCTTGTGCGCCGCGATCAGGGTGTGCAGCCCGGAGGAATCGCAGAACCGGGTGCGGGTCATGTCGACCACGAGCGCGCGGTGCCCGTTCGCGGCTGCCCTGAGCAAGGCTGACCTCAGCGGCTCGGCGTTGGTGATGTCGATCTCCTCGGGCGCGGCCACTACCGGCACGCCCTGGACCATCTCAACCGGGAAACTGTCGTCAGGCATCTGCCCACCTCCTGCGGCTGCGGGCCGCGCGGCGGTTGCCGCGCATGGCTCGCACAGGGACGGCCCGCATCTCCGGGCCCTGGAAAAGCAATCCCCGAGGGTGCTGGCCGTGGCTGCGGCCCCGTTTCCTGGCCGCAGCCACGGCCCGGTGGGGGCACTACCAGTATCAGCCTCCCGGCGGCCGAGTGTCAACATAAAACGCGAGAAAAGCTTCATGTGATCCATCTCGCGTTAGTCCGCTCGCGAGATGTATACTTAGAGAGCATGAGCGACGCCGACCAAGGCAGCAACGGCACCTGGACGCTGCTGACCGGCCACGGGCACGTGCTGGTGGAGATCGCCCGCAACCCCCGGGCCCGGATCCGGGACATCAGCCCGGTCGTCGGCCTGACCGAACGCTCCGTGCAGGCCATCGTGGCCGACCTGGAGGCCGAGGGGTACCTCACCCGCACCCGCACCGGGCGGCGCGTCGTCTACACCGTGAACCGGCACAGCCTGTTCCGGCACTCCGCCCAGGAAGGACTCCGGGTCGGCCCGTTCCTCGACCTGCTCGCCGAGGCCGGGACCAAGACCGCACCCGGACCCGAAGATCACTGAGGCCAGGCAGCCGGCAGCCGGTACTCGCGGATTAGCAGGGTGGCGGCTGGCCGGCACCTTCCTGCGCCAGGCCACGGGTTCCACGAGAATGACTAGTCCGTGCCGTTCGGAGATCAGGGTGCCATGAGGCTGCCGTGCCCCGAGAGCATGACCGGGCGCCGGCTTGGCCTGGCAGGGCAGCACGTTCAGCGCTGCTCTTATGGCCTGCCGGTCAGGCGTTCTCCTCGGCCCGTTCCGCGGCCAGCGTCCTGGGCAGGCCGAACGCGCCGGCCTGGCCCCGCGGCACCGAGCCGGGCGCGAAGTCCTGGTTCGGCGCGATGACCAGGCCGTTTCCCAGCCCGGCCAGGAACGGTGCCGCAGCAGGTGCACCTGCAAGACCGGCTGGGCCGCCGCGGCGGCCCAGCCGGTCATCCGTCGGTTCTCGACCCTGGCCTTGGGGTACTGGGGCGCTGGGGGCTGCCCGTCACCAGATGAGACTCGATGAACTGCTGCACGGTGCCCTTACCGATGCCGCGTCCGGGCACCATTGCCGAGGGCCGTGAGCGTGGCATAGGCAGCCTTCCGCGAAAGAGATGCGGGCGCGGTCCCTCCGGCTGGGCCGGCTATGCCGCGGCCCTCCGTCAGCGTCTCGGCAGCAGGCGCTGCCGGAGGGCGGCAGGTACGGCCTGATCGGCGTGCTGTGCCGGCGATGGTCAGGCACCCAGCCGCGAACGCAGCATCTCCTTGCCCATCTGCGCGCCCTTGTGGCTGTCCGCCTGGGCCTTGCGGAACAGGTCAGCAAGCTCGGAGTCGCCCTCGCGGGTCGCGTCCTGGATGTAGGTCTCCAGGCGCAGCGCATTGCTCAGACACGCCTCGACATACCAGATCAGGTTGTACTCCTTGTCGCTGGTGCCGGTCACATGGCCAGCTTCTGATGCCGTCATTTCACGTCTCCCTTTCTCGAACGGGCTCCTGCCCTACCCGCCGGCACCAGATCATGCCTCCATTTCCCATCGTGTTCGGACGGGCCGGCTCTGATGCGGTCGGAGGTACCCTCCTCGAACTGGTGAAACACCGGCCCGTGCGCCTCGGTCGCCGGGTACAGCTCCACCGGAACCGGCACCAGCCCGGACGTCAGCACCCCCGACCAGATCGCGCGCGCCATCTCGCACCTCCTCAGGTATGTGCAGTCTCTCTCGTTACCCCAGGAGGCGGGCGTCATGCGCATGGCCGGGCCGGCGACCAGCATCCTGGCGCTGGCTGGCCACCAGGCAATCGGCCCGAACGGGGTTACCGCGGCCAGGCCGGGTAGGGGGTGCGGACGGCTAGCGGGAGGAGGCTCGCATGTCAGGAACCACTACCGGAATCGTGGTGTTCTGCGTGGTCATCGTGGCGGGGCTGGCGATATGGCTGATAGCGGTGGCCATCGCTGCCCGCCGCCCGTACTCGCAGAACCCCAAGCGGGAGCGAATGCGGGGGCTGGTCCAGGGCGGCCACCACGTCGGCGGCGGCCGCAGCGTCGCCCCGACCCGAGACGCGCCGGTCCCGGAGGGAGGCGGGGACCCGCCCCCGCCGGAAGAGGAAGACGCGGCGCAGGCCGGGCGGCCGGTACGGCGCTCCGGCAGCCCGATGGACCTCTGAGATGACCTGACCGCGGTAAACGGTCTCAGCGCGTGTGAGCAGGGCCTCGTCCGGGGTGGCGACGTGCGCGATCACGTTCAGGCCGGTGATGGCGAAGATGCCCAGCCCGCCGCGCCTCATTTCACCCCAGCGCGGGGACCCCGTCCGTTCCGGTCTGCTAGTCCTTGCGCTCGGGGGCGCCCACCCAGACTGACTTGATGTTGCAGAACTCGCGGATGCCGCGGCAGGAGAGCTCCCGGCCGGGCCCGGACTGCTTGACCCCGCCGAACGGCAGCTCAGGGTAGAGGTCACGCGCTCGGCGTAATACCGGCAGGCGGCGGCGCACTTGGCGACCTCCTGCCGGGCCGCGGCCAGCGTCTTGCCCATCTCGGTGGTCATCATGACCGCGATCTGGTCCTGCTCGGCCTCCAGGATGCCGGCCGCCCGCTGCATCCACCCGGCCCGCTCGGCGAAACTGATGAGCTCGCCAGGAAGCTCGGCTACCGGTAGCCAGTCTCGGCCTGGCGTCCGCCATCCGCCGGCACCTTCCGGATAGACGATGCTGGGCCCGGCCGGATCAGGACCGGCCTTACCGCGTCCCGCGGGCAAGTTCGAAGGTGACCGTGGCACTCGAGCCATGCGGGCCGGACAGGACCCGCATCTGGTCGGCGACCTGCCGCACCACCCACAGGCCATGGCCAGGTGTGGCCTGCCATGAGCTCACCATCACCAGACCAGACGTGCCTTTCGCTCCGGCGGCCTTTCTGTCGTCGTGACCGGCGCCAGATCCAGGAGGATCACCGCCGGCCAACAGGCCGTCGTCGACCTGGCAATGCCAAGCCCCCGCCAGATTCCAGATACGCAGCCGTCCTGTTCCCCCGCCGTGGCGGACGGCATTGGCCGCCAGTTCGTGCACGGCCAGGACAATCTCGGCCGATCGGGAGTCAGCGAACCCGGCCCGGCGGGCCTGCGCCTGCACTTCTGCTCGCAGCGCGCGGAGCGTGCCGGTATCGAACTTCATATCAAATACGGGCGGAGAGTCACCGTCAGCCGCGTTAAAGGCGGCCGCTGCCCGACGGCCGGCTCCTGCTGGGCCGCCCGGGGGCATGTACTCAGCCATGACCGGCCCGGCTCGCGTGCGCCAGACGGGCCGAAGACAGGCACCTAGCAGCGTCAGCAGCCAGCCAGCCGCTGGAAGTGCTGATCGTCATGCGGTCCCTCCTAAGCAACTCGGCGGCCCTGCCGGGCAGGCGATCAGGACTTGCCGAACAGGCGGGCGAGACCGCTGAAGTACCTTTTTTCTGCGATCAGGGCACCGGTCAGTACCGTGCCATGAACCAGTACGGTGACCGGCGCCGCGGCTTGTCCTGACTCGTTGACGGCCTGGGCCAGTGCTGGAGAACCGGGTCGATGCCGAGCTTGGCCATGAGGCCGTCTCCTTTGCGTCGTCAGCGGGAGCGGCCCTCCTACCCGCGACGAACTGGGCAACACCTCCGGGTATGAACCGCGGATCGCTGGGTACCTGCTTTGCGCCTGGAACGGCCTCACAAAGGATTAGGTCATGGTCATCCTGCTGGTTCTGCTGCTCGCCCTCATACTCGGCGGGCTGGGATTCGCTATCCACGTCCTGTGGTGGATCGCGCTCGTGGTCCTGGTCATCTGGCTGCTCGGCTTCGCGGTCCGGATGGGCGAGGGCACTTCCCGCGGCCGCTGGTATCGCTGGTAACCGGCCGCGGCGGCTGGCTTCGCTGTCCGGGCCAGCCACATCGCCCGGCACCTGGGCGTGGGGCTGGCGCTAGCATCGTCAGACCCGGACCTGGCGCACATCGTGAAACTTACCGGCACGGACCAGCTCATCGCGCTGTACCGCAGCGCCGAAGAGGCGGCGGCTGATTAGCCGGATTCCGACGCGGGCAAGCCATGACGGCGATCGGCGCGGCTTCCCGGTAACGTGCTTCCTGGACCGCGCCACCGCGGGCCGGCTATGTTCCGAGCCGTGACGGCGGGTGCTCAGCCTGTCTGGCTCTGCGTCACTCTGGTGCGGCTAACCGCCCGGCGAGTGATCCTGCAATCGGGATCCTGACTGGCAGCTGGTGACATGCGGCGCCGTGCCCGGCCGGCAGGCGTGCGCGGCGGAACTGCTAACGGTCAGGAAGATCAGCAGCGCCGCCAGCCCCAGCATGAGCGGGACGGCGATGATCGCCTGCAGCCTGACGGTCCCCCGGGAGCTGGTCCCGGACGGCAGCGATTCGGTGCGCGGCGCTCCGTCATTCCTGGTCAGCCTGGTGAAGATCGAAAACATCGACGCCAGCCGCGGCTCGCAACCTGCCAGGTCGCTCTCTATCCTCGCCAGCACCCGCTGCTGGCTGGCCGGCAAACTCACTACCATCGGCTGCCCGGCAAAGGCCCCGCGAAACTCCCCGGCTCGGGTCGTGTAACGGGCAGCCCGCCGGGTTCGACGAGGTCTACGCCGGCCAGGTCGGCGGCGAGGCGGACGGCTTCTTCGAGCTCTACGGGCCCAGGTGCTGCCCCGGCTGCGTGCAGCCGGGCGACGTCCGCTTCTTCACGGCCTAGACGGTTGCGGCTACGAACGGTAATGTGACATCACGGTTGACAAACCAGCCGGCCCGGGTTCCGGGCTGCCTGGCCGCTGCCTCCCTCGCAGATCCCCGTCCCGGAGAAAACTCTGCCGTCCACGCGGGGAAGGTGAGGCCGGATGCGCGAGATCACGTGTTCCATCGAGATGATCTGCGGCTTGCCCGTGGTGGCTGCGCCTGGCCGTATTGCGGCCAGGGGAGCATGAGGACGTGGCCGAGACCAGGAACTGCGCGCAGTGCGGCACCGTGTTCGTGCCCCGCCGCGAGCATGCCCGCTTCTGCTGCGTCCGCTGCCGGGCCGCGTGGAACCGCGAGCACGCCGGCGATCCGGCGGCCGGGGCGAACGCGCTGCGATGGTCCGTCATCGCGATGACCGAGACGATCGAGCAGCTGCCCATGACCAGGGTATGGGACCGGGCGCGGGCATTCGCGGCCATCGGCGAGGCAGTGTGGCAACTGACCCTGGTCGACGCCACGCTCGTGCGCCATCACCCGGACGCCTACGATCGCGTCCTGGCCGTCTATGTCCCGGCTGACCGCAGGCTGATCGAACAGACCATGGCCGGGATGCGGTTCGTGCGGAACCATATCGGCGATGAGGCCAGCCTGTCCGGATTCTTCCCGCCCGGCGCCCCAGGCTCAGCCCAGGCCCCGATCATGAGCTGGGTATGGCAGCCGGTTCCGGAACCGGCCCTCGCGCCGCTCGCTCCGCGCGGCCGGGCCTGGGAGATGACGCGATACCGGGCCTACCAGCAGCAGCTAGCGGGCCGTACCACGGGCGAGACCTTCGGCGAGGCCGCCGCGTTCCTCAAGCGGGCCGCGGCCCGCGTCCCGTCTATCGCGGCGGCAGGCGCACATGCCTGCCGCTGACGGCGCGCGCCCGGCGGACAGGTTCGAGGCATCGGTCGCGACCGGGGATTGCGGCCCGGTGGTGGTGCTCTCCGGCGAGGCGGACTTCAGCGACCTCCCGCAGTTGAGTGCGGTGATCAGCGGGCAGCTGTCCGGGGGGACACGGCGGCTGACGATCGACGTGTCGGGGCTGAGCTTCGCCGATACGGCGACGATCCGGACGCTGGTCGTGGCGGCGAAGGAGCTGAAAGAACGCGGCGGGAGCCTGGTCCTGCTGTACCCGCGGCAACCCGTGGCCAGGGTGCTGACCCTGCTGGGCACGGATCACATGTTCACGATCTTGACCAGGCCCGGCCAGGGGGATGGCGCTGGTCAGCTGGTTTAAGGCCGGCGCCGGGGGCCGGTGGTCGCGCCGGAGCGGTAGGTTGCGGCCTGGGCGCGCTCGCGGGCGGCGAACTGGCGGGCATGCGCCGCTTTGTCCCGCAGCCGCTCTGCGTCGCGTGGCCGAGCTCGCGCCAGGCGGTCAAGGGTGTCGGCAATACAGTCCTCTGTCTCCGCGATGGCGGCGGCCGTGACCGCTATCCGCTGACGCAGGCCCATCGCCGTGGAAATGGCCTTGGCTACGTTCTCGTCGTTCACGGTGTCCCTCATGGTCGCCCCCTACCCCGCTTCGCGCCGTTATGCGGGCCGTCAGCTACCGCACGCGGTCGATAGCCGTCCTGCGGGCTCCGCCGCTGACGCGGGCCGCCGTGGGCTCCCCGCCGGGCCGGGAATCGCGCGACACGACCTGCTCGACTATCCGTTCGGCCAGGACGCTGACCTTGACGTTGGCGCTTTGCGAGGCCCGGCGCA
The DNA here is from genome assembly GCA_963767565.1 of uncultured Actinomycetes bacterium. Lineage (GTDB taxonomy): Bacteria > Actinomycetota > Actinomycetes > Streptosporangiales > Streptosporangiaceae > Palsa-504. Next base: position 7,251 of record CAVYEG010000007.1, read on the forward strand.
GCAGGTCGAAGGCGTCCTCGGATCCGCACTGGCACTGGGCCATCACGATGCCCTTGGCCTGCTCGATCACCGGCAGGGTGTCCAGCCTGGCCTGCAGCCGGGCGAACGCGGAATCGTGCAGGATCTCCCGGCGGGACCGCCCGTTGCGGACCTGCTCGAGCGTCACCTGCAACCGGGCCATGGCCGCTTCGTACCGCCGCCGCTGGGCATCGAACTCCAGCCGCGCGGCATCGAGCTGCCTCGTGACCGCCAGCAGGCGGTCACCAGGACCAGGGTCCATACGATGAAGTTACCAGGCCCAGCCGGGTACGGGCAGCCCGCCGCGGGCGGCCGGCCTGACCAAGGCGGCTACTGCGGCCCGGCGGCCTCGTTCATCACCACGATCACGCCCTTGGCGGCACCTTCGGCGTCGCGCAGCTGGAGGTACTCGAGCAGCATCCTGACCGGGCGCCCGCGCCGGGTGATCGCCTGGACCTGGGCCTCGGTCCTGGCCGGCGCTGGCCAGCGTCCGCTGCAGCACGGGCACGATGTCTGCCACCGGCAGGCCGATGTCGAGGTCGGCGAAGCCGCGCCCGGCAGCTTCCTCGGAGCGCAGCCCCCACTGGTCCTCCGCGCCGGGCCCCCACTCGAAGACCCGCAGGTCGGTGTCTACCACCACCACGGCGCTGCCGAGGCTGCGCAGGGTCGAGGCGGCGAAGGCCTTGGTGGAATCGAGTTCCTCGCCGCGCAGCCGGAGCACGTCGTTGATCATCTGCAGTTCGTCATTGGTCGACTGGAGCTCCTCGTTCATGGTCTCCAGTTCCTCGTTGGTGGACTGGAGCTCCTCGTTGGTGGTCTCCAGTTCCTCGTTGGTGGACTGGAGCTCCTCGTTGGTGGTCTCCAGCTCCTCGTTGAGCGACTGGAGCTCCTCGTAGGCGTGTTCCAGGTCATGGCTGGACCGTTCCAGCTCCTCCCTGAGCTGCCGGTACTTGGTCACGTCCAGGAAGCTGATCCCCACTCCGACCGGTACGTCCGAGTGGCGGTACAGCGGGACCACGTTCACGTCGTACACGCTGGGTCCCGCCCCTGGACCGCGGTGCCACAGGACGTCGGTGAGATCGGCCGGCTGCTGCTCGGTGCTGACCTGCTCAATGATCGATCGCAGCTCGACCGGCCGGTAGGAGACCTCCAGGTCCTGGAACAGCCGCCCGACATCCCTGGGCCGCAGGTTGAACAGCGTCTGGGCCCGGACGTTGGCGGCGGCCAGCCGGCCCCCGCGGTCGATCACGAGCTGCGCGACCGGCCCGGCGGCCAGGGCCGCGGACTCCAGGTCAGGCCCGCCCGTATCGCCGCTGGCCGGGCCGTTCGCGGGCGCCGACCGGGAAGGCTCGGCCGGGACTGACGTGCCGATCTTGCGGAACACCCGCTTGCGCAGGTTCACCGGCTCGAACTGGTCACTGTGATTGAGCAGCATCTCCGCCTTGCCCAGGAACAGGAAGCCGGGGTCGGCGAGCGCGAAGTGGAATTTGCGGACGATGTTCGACTGGGTCTCGGCGTTGAAGTACATCAGCGTATTCCTGGCCACCAGCAGGTCCACCCGGGAGATGGGGGCATCGCGGGTCAGGTCGTTGCGCCCGAATATCACCTGGCGGCGGAGATCGCGGCGGAAAGCGTACCTGGTGCCGTTGGCCTCGAAGTACTTCTGCCGGAATTCCTCGCTGACCTCGGAGACCTGCCGCTCGGTGTAGAGACCTGTGCGTGCCTGCGCGAGGGCGTCCTCGTCCAGGTCGGTGGCGTAGATTTTCACCCGGGCCAGGAAATCCTCCAGGCCCAGGGTCTCCACCAGGATGATGGCCAGGGTGTAGGCCTCCTCGCCGGTCGCGCAGCCCGCGCTCCAGACCCGGAGCGGGCGGCGGGCGCTCTTGGCCGGGGCCAGCTCGGGGAGCACCTCCTCGCGCAGCGCCTGCCAGGCCGGCGGGTCGCGGAAGAATCCGGTCACGTTGATGAGCAGGCTGTCGAACAGGCGGGTGAATTCCTCGGGTTCGAGCTCGAGATAGTCGCGGTACTCGCCGAGCGAGGCGACGGCGCGCGCATCCATGCGGCGGCGGATGCGCCGCATGATCGTCGACCGCTTGTAACCGGTGAAGTCGAACCCTCGGGTCTCCTTCAGCATGAGCAGCAGCTCGTCGAACTCGGTGTCGCTTTCCTCGCCTGGCACAGCCCACCACGCTACTCGTCATCGGGGGAGACCGCGATCTCGACCGCACCGGGCAGCTCAAGCAGCCGGCGGATCTGCCTGGCGGACGAGCGCCCGGACCGGGCGCTGCCCCGGAAGCCGCCGGCCGAGAGCGGATACCCCTGATCCTCGGCGGTCTCGGCCAGGACCTGGTGCAGCCGGGCCCGCTCCTCCAGCCGCAGCACTGCCGCCCACAGGGCCCGCTCGATCCCGGCCGCCTGGGCGGCCAGCAGGCTCTCCGCTGACCAGCCGTGTCCGGCCTGGCATTCGAATCGCACCGGCACGGAGGCTTCCTCCTGGCCGAGCGGACCGCCGCATTCGGGGCAGGTCACCCCGCTCCACGGGCTGGGCCGGGCGGTGGGCGGGGGTACCGGCTCGAGGAAGACGCTGAGCTGCCGGTCCAGGTCGGGATCCGGCAGGACCGCCTGCCCGGATACCGGGCGGCGGCTCTCGGTGTCGATGAAGGTGGCCAGTTCGGCCAGGCGCATGACCCGGGGGCTCCGGGTAGCGGCCATCGCGGCCCGGGGCATGCCGTCATAGGCGCTTTGGCCAGGGTCCTGGACCGCGACGATTCCGCCCCGCCGCTCCACCGCGGCGGCTCCGGCGGCTCCGTCGTCGAGCGTGCCGCTGAGCACCACCGCGATCGTGCGCGGCCCGCCGGACAGGGCGGCGCTGAGGAACAGCGGGTCGGCAGCCGGACGGTGTCCGTTGTGCCGCGGCCCACGGGACAGGCGGATCTTGTCGCCGACCAGGAGTATGTGGCAATCGGGCGGCGCGACGTACACGTGACCGGGCAGCGGCACCTCGCCGTCGGCCGCCGCGCTGGCCGGCAGGCGCCCCGCGCGGCCCAGGATCCTGGGCAGCACCTTGCCGCCCGCGGCCGGGACATGCAGCACGACCAGCAGGGCGGCCGGGACCTGCTCGGGCAGCTGGCTCAGCAGCCCGCGCAGCGCCTCGATGCCCCCGGCCGACGCGGCGACCACCACGATGTCCCGGCCTCGGGTCGTTGCCATCCGCGTTCCCGTCTCTGGCTACCGCCGCACCTCAGCTAGGTCCTGGCTTGGCCGGCTCAACGTCCTGGGAGCGGAAGATCCGGTCGGCGGCGGCACGATCCTCGCGGGCCTCCCGCCGGTGTAGCGCTGCCCTTTCCCGGTGCTCGGCGACGTCGCCCCGGCCGGCCTTGGCGAGCAGCTCATGCAGCCGGGCCGCCCGGTCGTGCGCGCTGGCCGCATGAACGCGCGTCCTCGCCATGCGCCGGAGCGCCTGGAGCGCCCGCAAGCTGGCCGTGCCGACGAGCGCCCGGGCCTTTGCGGCCTGGTCGGGGGTAGAGCCCACGGTCCGGTACCCGGCCGGGTCGGACCGGCCGGAGCCGGCCCACAGCTGGGCGTTCCGCTCATGCAGATCGCGGATTCTCAGCCCGAGTTCACCGGATCGCCGGGCCCAGCATGACATGCGCTCCCGGGCTGGCTCAGTACCTGTCACCTACTGGTTGTCTCACAATCCGGAGCATTCCACAAAGGTCCAAGCCCCGATGGACGGCTGACCGGCCCGCGCTGCGTCGGGGGGGTGAACGCCGCGCGGGCCGTGTCCGTCGGGAGCACCGGGGGGATGCGGACCGGGCGGACACCGGCCGGAAGGCCAAGCGCAACCGTGAAGAATCTCGCGGGATGGGGTTGCGAGCCGGCACGCGAAGGCCGCCGGCTGGCTCGTCAACCGCAGGCCAAGCTTAGCGCCGGAGTGATCACGTCGTCTAGATCCGCGGTCGGCGGGGCCGTCGTGCGGGAGGCTCGCGCCACGGACCGTTCGGCCGCAAGAGATTTTGATTTTCCGGAGGTGCCGTCATGAACTGCGGACCAGCGGGATCTGGCCGCCGGCCAGCACCATGGCGACCTGCCGGGCGGAGAGCCGGTGCCGGACGGTGAAGTCCCGGTCCCTGGCCTGGTCGTGCACGGTGAACTCGGCGGCCGAGCCGAGCGTGCCGGTCAGGTCGTCGATGGATAGCTCGTCGCCCGCCTCGAGGCGGTCGTAGTCGGCCGGGTCGGTGAACTCGGCGGCCAGCACGCCGAAGTTGGCCAGGTTCTGCCAGTGGATCCTGGCGTAGGACTTCGCGATCACCAGCCGCAAGCCGAGATACCGGGGGGCGATGACCGCGTGCTCGCGGGAGGACCCCTGGCCGTAGTTCTCCCCCGCCACGATCACGTGCGGCCCGGCTTCCCTGGCCCGCGGCACGTAGTCCTCGTCGACCTGGCTGAAGGTGAAATCGGCCAGCCGGGCGATGTCGCTGCGGAACGGCAGGACCCGGGCACCCGCGGGCAGGATCTCGTCGGTCGAGATATTGTCGCCGACCTTGATCGCCACCCGCGCCCGCAGGTCGGAGGGAAGCTCGTCGAAATCCGGCAGAGATCCGATGCTCGGCGCCTTGACCAGCTCCGCCTGGCGCGCGTCGGCCTCGGGTAGCGGCGCCTCCAGGGGCATCGCGTCACTGGCGGTCCGCGGCGGCAGCACCAGCTCCGGGTAGTTGATGCCGAGCTTGGACGGCATGTCGCGGGGATCGGTGATCTCCCCGGTCAGGGCCGCGGCGGCGGCCGTTTCCGGCGAGCAGAGCCAGACCGAGTCCTCGTCCGTGCCGGACCGGCCGGGGAAGTTGCGCGGGACCGTCCGCAGGCTGTTCCGGCCGATCGCGGGCGCCTGCCCCATGCCGATGCACCCCATGCAGCCGGCCTGGTGAATCCGCGCCCCGGACTGGATCAGGCTGAGCGTCCCGCCCATAGCGGTCAGGTCCGCCAGGATCTGCCGCGAGGTGGGGTTGACGTCCATCGACACCTGCGGGTGGGCCTGCCTGCCGCCGGTGATCGCGGCCAGCATCGCCAAGTCGCGCAGCCCAGGGTTGGCCGACGAGCCCACCACGACCTGGTAGACCGGCTCGCCCGCCACCTCGCGGACCGGCACGACATTGCCCGGCGAACTGGGCTTGGCGATCAGCGGCTCCAGGCTGGCCAGGTCGATCTCGTCGGTTACGTCATAGCAGGCATCCGGATCGGCGGCCACCTCGGTGAAGTCGCCGCTGCGCCCCTCCCGGTCCAGGAACACCCGGACCTGCTCGTCCGCGGGGAAGACGCTGGTGGTCGCGCCCAGTTCGGCACCCATGTTCGCGATCACGTGCCGGTCCATGGCCGACAGGCCAGCCAGCCCGGGACCGTGGTACTCGATGATCCGGCCCGCGCCCCCCTTGACGCCGTGCCGCCGCAGCATCTCCAGGATCACGTCCTTGGCGCTCACCCACGGCGGCAGCGTCCCGGTCAGCCGAACGCCCCAGATCTGCGGCATCGTGATGTACAGCGGCTCGCCGGCCATCGCCATCGCGACCTCCAGGCCGCCCACCCCGATGGCGAGCATGCCCAGCGAGCCGGCCGCGCAGGTATGGGAGTCCGAGCCGGCCAGCGACGCGCCCGGCCGCCCGAACCGCTGCATGTGCACCGGATGCGAGACCCCGTTTCCCGGCCGGGAATACCAGAGGCCGAACCGATGGCAGGCCGACCGCAGGAACAGGTGATCGGCCATGTTCCGCTCGTCGCCCTGCAGCAGGTTGTGGTCCACGTACTGCACCGAGACCTGGGTCCGGACCCGGTCCAGGCCGAGCGCCTCGAGCTCGAGCATCACCATCGTCCCGGTGGCATCCTGAGTCAGCGTCTGGTCGATCCGCAGCCCGATCTCCGACCCGGCCGTCATCTCGCCCTCGGCCAGGTGCGAGCCGATCAGCTTCTGCGCCACGTTCTGACCCATCCGGACCGCCTACCCGCGATGCCCCCGGCCACACCAGGGCGCGCTGGCCGGGCGGCGGTCTAGGGTTTGCCAGGTAAACGTCACCGGGCACTGGAATGGATCCGGGCAACGGGGGCAGACAGGCCAGCCACGGCGTGCGCGAGCACGGGCAAGTGCGAGCGCCGGTAGCGGAAAGGCGGCTGACATGCCCAGGGGATCTAGCCCGAAGCGGGAACGGCAATACGAGCACATCAAGGACAGCGCCGAGCAGCGCGGCGAGAGCACCAAGCGGGCCGAGGAGATCGCGGCACGCACGGTGAACAAGGAACGCGCCCGGTCAGGCGAGGCCAAGACGGCAAGCCGCACGTCGACCCGGGACATGTCGTCGTCCCGGCGCGGCGGACTGCGCTCGCACAGCGGCTCGGGCGGTCCGACCTACGAGCAGCTGTATTCCGAGGCCCGCCGCCGCAACATCAAGGGTCGTTCGTCAATGAACAAGGCCCAGCTCACGCGGGCGCTCGGCCGCTGACCTGCACAGGTTCCTGATTGCTGCTGCCATCTGGCGGGTGCGGTACCGGCGGCTGATGGCGGACGACGAAGGTGCAGCCTGGATCGTTCGGCATATTTATGGTTCCGAACGGCCCTCGGCCCGTCGGGGCCCGAATCGATACTGCGAACAGTGCCGGATAAACCTGGCGCCGCGCCAGCGGTTTGCGGGTTCCTGTGAGGGTAGCTGGGCCGAAGCCACTCGTAGCTGGCGCCGGGACCTCATCGACTATTGACTCCGGGCGCTGCCAGGAAAGGAAAGTCGATGTATATCGGTATCGGGACCGTAGTCCTCATCATAATCATCGTGCTCGTCGTCCTCATGCTGCGCCGGCGCTAATACCGTCCGGATCCTCTGCCCGAGGAAGCCGGATCGCGCACTCTAATTAGGGTCCACACCACTGATCAGGCAGCTGACGCTCAGCCCGGCTGGCCCTGGCTTTCGGCGACCTTGGGGCCGAGTTCGGACCGGACCCAGGCGACGATGTCCGTGGTGGGCGCGCCCGGGGTGAAGATCCTGGCCACGCCCATCGCCTGCAGCTCCGCGATGTCTGCCTCGGGGATGATGCCGCCGCCGAAGACCACGATGTCCTCGGCACCGCGCTCCTTGAGCAGGTCGATGACCCGGCGGAACAGCGTCATGTGCGCCCCGGACAGGATGGACAGGCCCACCGCGTCCACGTCCTCCTGGATGGCGGCGGCCACGATCTGCTCCGGGGTCTGGTGCAGCCCGGTGTAGATGACCTCGACCCCGGCGTCGCGCAGCGCCCGGGCCACCACCTTGGCCCCGCGGTCATGGCCGTCGAGCCCAGCCTTCGCGACGATCACCCGGATCTTGCCCATGCTGCTAAGCGTAACCGGGCCATCGGCGCGCCGGGCACCGGCGCGGGCCGGCCGGGGTTGCTCAGTCCACGCAGGGGATGCCGTTCACCGCGTTGACCACGCCGCCCTGCGCGCCGGTGGTCGGGATGGGCACCGGCGAGCTCGACGGGGCGGCCGAGCCGGTGACCTCAGCCAGCGTGGCGTCGGCGCCGAGAAGCACCTCGACGTGGCCGGCGGCGACCGACGAGCTCGCCGCGGACGTCACGCCGAACAGCGACGCGATCTTGGCCGCCGCGGCCTCCGAACCGGTGCCGTACAGGACCTGGGTCGTAGTCAGCGCGCTGGTCGCGTTGGCGATCTGCCCGGCCTGGTACCCCAGCTTGACCAGCGCCGCGGAGACCTGCCCGGCCAGGCCAGGAGTGTTGCCGCCGTTGTAGACGTCGACCTTGGCCTGGGCGGCGTCCGCCGTGCTGGCGCCGGACGTGGCGGGCTTGGGGCTCGGCGAGGCCGGCGCCGGGTTGAATGTCTCCTGCACGATCTGCTTTATCTGGGCCGGGTTGATGATGTTGACGTCCTGGCCGCCGATGGTCGAGTAGTTCTGGATGGGCAGCGTGCGGAAGCTGAGGTCGCCGCTGGTGACGTTGCGCATCTGGGAAATGAAGTCGAGCAGGTTCCAGCCGGCGTCGGTGATCAGGTACTGCTTGGCCACCGACAGCAGGGACTGGACCTTAGTCAGGTCGTCGAGCACGCCGTCGGTCCGCAGCTCCTGGAGCACCGAGTCGATGACCGCCTGCTGGCGGTGGGTACGGTCCAGGTCGCCGTTGGCCAGGCCGTCGCGCTGGCGGACGAAGGCCAGCGCCAGCTTGGCGTTCAGGTGCTGGTAGCCGGCGCGGGCGGCGTAGAAGCCGGAGTTGGCGTCGTAGGGCACCGGATGGTTGAGGCAGACCTCAACCCCGTTCATCACGCTCGCCAGCTCGTAGAATCCGTCCAGGTTGAGCTCGGCGAAGTGGTCGATGTGCACCCCGGTGAGCTGCTCCACCGAGGCCACGGCGGCCGCGCGGCCGGCCTCATTTCCCTGGAAGGCCAGCTGGTCCTGGCTGATGGTGGGCTGCTGCTGGCGGAGCTGGGATTGCTCGGCCGCCATGGCCAGGCCGTAGGCCTGGTCGATCTTGCCCTGGCTCTGACCGTCGTAGGCGGTGGGGAAGGTGATCCAGTCGTCGCGCGGGATCGAGAAGCCGACCGCCTTATGGCCGCCCGCCGGGATGTGGATGAGGATCAGGGTGTTCGTGTCGTTGCCGCCGCAGCCGGCCGCCACCTCCTGCGCGTTGCACGCGTGCAGGGCCTTCAGGACGGTGGGCGGCAGGATGTTGCCTTCCCAGTCGGTGCGGCTCTCCAGGCCCATCAGCAGGATGTTCTGCGCGCCGAGGGAGGGGCCGCTGACGATCGCGTGCGAGCCGCCGATGTCGCTCACGTCTTTCACGACGAAGTAGGAAAAACCGCTGATGGCCAAGACCAGCGCCGCGGCCACGCAGCTCAGGACATATCCGGCTTTCCCGGCAGCCCCCCAAAGTGGAGCCGGCGAGCCTGGCTTAACCATCGCATTCTTCCTCAGGAGCCCCGGGTCTGGATCGGAACGTCGGGTCGAAGCCTACCTTCAGGGCCGCGTTACCAGTGCGCAACGACTAACATCCAAAGCACATATGAGCAACCCACTGTGGCGCGATGAACGCCCGGATGCGCCGTACGACGGCGGGCCCGGCTGGGGTCCGCGCGACCGCGAGGCCCGGTTCCGGCGCGCCGCGTCCGCGACCGCCCGCAACGACCCGGGTCCCGCCCGGAGCCCTAACGGTGCTGGTCAGACGGGTGGAAGCCGGAACGATCCGCGCGGGATCGACCCGTGGCGACCCGCCGGCGGCCGCACTGGCAGCCCGCCTGGGGCGGCCCGCCCGGGCGGCAGCGGATGGCCCCCGCCACGGCGCGCCGATCCGGCCGGCGGCGCCCCGGGAAGCGGTGCCGCGACACGCCGGCCGCTGCCCCAGCCCAGCTTCACCCCGACCGCGCCGGCCCGGCCCGGAGCGCCCCGGCCAGGTGGCGGGCAGCGCGGGCCGGACGGTCTGGCCACCGTGCCGCGTGATGCCCGAGGGGCACAAGGGTCCTGGCCGCCGGGCGGCGCGCGGGAACCGGCGGGTACGCCGGGAGCGCCGGGCTCCCGGGGTGCCCGCGAGCCGCAGGGGGCGCCGGGTTCCATGGGCTCCATGGGTTCACGCGGAACCAGGGGACCGGGCCGCTGGGTCTCGCTGCGCGGGGCACTCGGGATCGCCATCATCGCCGCCGCCGCCATGATCGGCGCGATCGCCACCGTGGTGACCGGCAGGCAGCCCGGCACGCTGCTCGGCGCGGCCGTCCTGGCCGGGACCGTGGCCGCCGCGCTGACCATCCAGCCGCGCGCGGGCCGGGTGATCTTCCCCGCGCCCGTGCTGTGCTACCTGATCGCCGCGCTGGCGGCCGGGGTCATTTACGACCATTCCGCCGACCGGACCGCGCTGGCCATCGACGCGGCCCAGTGGATCGCCAGCGGATTCTTCCTCATGGCGCTGGCGACCCTGCTGGCCATCGTGATCGTCACCGCCCGCTGGCTGTTCCAGCGCCGGGCCGGCCGCGGCGGGCCGGACTGGACCGAGCCCAGGGGGTCCGGGCGGCCCGAGCCAGCCACCAGGCCGGGCCTGCGGGATGCGCGGGAGACCGATGAGTGGGGCGGCCCGGGAGCGCCGGCCACCCAGCGGATGCCGCGTCCGCCGCTGCCTGGAGGCCTCCAGCGGACCGATCGGCCCGCCGGCCCGCGGCCCGGACCCTACAACTTCTCCAGCGGGGCGTAGCGCAGCACGAGGTGCTTGACGCCGTAGTCGCCGCCGAAGTCGATCTTGGCCTCGGCCTGGTCGCCGTACCCGTCGGTGGAGGTCACGGTGCCGAGGCCGAACTTGTCGTGGGTGACCATGTCACCGGGCGACAGCGCCGGCACCGGGCGATTCCCCGGTGACCGGGTGCCTGCCCGGCTCGCCATCCGCTCCTGCGCCGGGGTGGCGGACGAGTGCGCGGCCGAGGCGTCCCGGCGCCACTCGATCAGCCCGGCCGGGATCTCGGCCAGGAACCTGGACTGCTGGTGGAACGAGGGACGGCCCCACCAGTTCCTGGCCACCGCGCGGGTCAGGTACAGCCGCTCCATGGCCCGGGTGATGCCGACGTAGGCCAGCCTGCGCTCCTCTTCCAGTTCCCGGGCGTTGGTGAGCGACCGCTGGTGCGGGAACACCTCTTCTTCCAGCCCGGTCAGGAACACCACCGGGAACTCCAGTCCCTTGGCCGTGTGCAGCGTCATCAGCGTGACCAGGCCGCCGTGCTCCTCCCCGTCGGGGATCTCGTCGGCGTCGGCGACCAGGGACACCTGCTCGAGGAACTCGGCCAGCGTGCCCTCGTCCCGGGAGCCGTCGAACTCGCGGGCCACCGACACCAGTTCCTCCAGGTTTTCCACCCGGCTGGCGTCCTGCAGGTCGGAGGAGGATTCCAGGGACTCTATATATCCGGTGCGCTCGAGCACCGCCTCGGCCAGCTCGGCCACCTGGCCGCCGGAGGCCAGTTCCCGCAGGCCGCCGATGAGCGCGTTGAAGCCGGCGATGGCGGCGGCCGAGCGGGCGGCCAGCCCGGGCACGTCGGCCGGGCGGGCCAGGGCCTCGGCGAAGGTGATCCGCTCCCGCGCCGCGTACGCGGCCACGTACTCCTCGGCCCGGTCCCCGATGCCGCGCTTGGGCACGTTCAGCACCCGGCGCAGGGACACCTCGTCCGCCGGGTTGGCGATCAGCCGCAGGTAGGCGAGCAGGTCACGCACCTCGCGGCGCTCGTAGAACCGGACCCCGCCGACCACGCGGTACGGCAGGCCGACCCGGATGAACACTTCCTCGAACACCCGGGACTGCGCGTTCGTCCGGTAGAAGACCGCCACCTGGCCGGGGGTAGCCTGGCCCGCGTCGGCCAGCCGGTCCACCTCCTCGGCCACGAACGCCGCCTCGTCGTGCTCGTTGTCGGCCACGTAGCCGACGATCGGCGGCCCCGCGCCCTGACCGGACCACAGGTTCTTCGGCTTGCGGCCCTGGTTCTGTGACACCACGGCGTTGGCGGCGGTCAGGATGTTCTGGGTGGAGCGGTAGTTCTGCTCCAGCAGGATGACGGTGGCGTCCGGGTAGTCCTGCTCGAATTCCACGATGTTGCGTATGGTCGCGCCGCGGAAGGCATAGATGGACTGGTCGGCGTCGCCGACCACGCACAACTCGGCGGGTTCCGGGGGGGATTCCGCGGGGCTGTCAGCAGGCTCCGTTCGGCCCGAAGAAAAAAGTGGAGCACCGCCGGAGACCAGTTCCCTGATCAGCACGTACTGGGCGTGGTTGGTGTCCTGGTACTCGTCCACGAGCACGTGGCGGAACCGGCGGCGGTACTGCTCGGCGACGTCGGGCAGGGCCTGGAACAGGTTGACCGTGACCATGATCAGGTCGTCGAAGTCCATCGCGCCCGCCGCGTGCAGGCGGCGCTGGTACTCGCCGTACGCCTCGGCCAGGGCCTTGTCCCGCGCGGTCTTGGCCTGGGCCGCGAACGTCTCGTGGTCGATCAGCTCGTTCTTCAGGTTGGACACCTGGGCGGCGAGCGCCCTGGGCGGGAACTGCTTGGCGTCCAGCTCGAGCTCGCGGCAGGTCAGCGTCATCAGGCGCTGCGAGTCGGCCTGGTCGTAGATGGAGAACGAGGATGGGTAGCCGAACCGTTTCGCCTCCCGGCGCAGGATGCGCACGCAGGCCGAGTGGAAGGTCATGACCCACATGGACCTGGCTCGCGGGCCGACCAGCGCGCCCACCCGGGCGGCCATCTCCCCGGCCGCCTTGTTGGTGAAGGTGATGGCCAGGATCTCGTGCGGGGCCACATCGCGCGCGGCGAGCAGGTAGGCGATCCGGTGGGTGAGCACCCGGGTCTTGCCCGAGCCCGCGCCCGCCACGATAAGCAGCGGGCTGCCTTCATGCACGACGGCAGCGCGCTGCTGGGGATTCAGTCCGTCGAGGAGGGCGTCGATCGCGAGAGCGGCCACCTCCATAGGGTAGGCGGTCGCACCGACAATCGCGGTTATGCCACTGCCGCCGCGGCCGCATTCGTGCGTATCACGGGACATCCCGTGTCAGGGACCAGCAAATATGCCTTTGTATAGACCAACTGGTCACGCACCGGAATATCGGGAGATATATCTTTCTTCGGGTCCGGCCGATGCCTGGTATGGGCTATTCTGGCCGTCTTGACCGTAGCCAGGATGCGGGCGGGGGGCGCCGCATACCGACGCCGTTAAACGTGGGAGTGGCATGGGATCGCGTGGCCGGTCCATTCGGCTCCGAATTTATTTCCTGGTGGCGATTCCGCTGGTCGCCATGGTCGGGCTGCTCGCCTACGTGGCAGGCACCTCCATCAACAACGCCATCGACCTGGACCGGGCGCCGAGCCTGATCAACGGGACCTCAGTGCCCGCCGCCAGGTTCGGCAGCTTCCTGCAGACCGAGCGCGCGGCCGCCGTGGTCTACCTGTTCGCGCCGGATCCGAACAACCTGCGGGCGTACCAGAGGGCCATCACCAGCACCGACCAGAACGAGCCCGCCTTCGTCTCGGCCATGACCTCCGAGGCCACGGTCAGCAGCGAGACGCCGGCCGAGGCCAAGGCGATCAGCGGCATCGTCAGCAGCCTGAACCAGCTAACCGCGCTGCGGTCGGGGGTCAAGGCCCGGGCCCTGAGCCCGCTGCAGGCGCTCGGGCTGTACAGCCAGGGCCTGGCCGCCCAGCCCAGGCTGTTCCTGATCGAGGCCGACAGCGTGTCGGACACCGCCCAGCTGGGCCAGGCCCTCGGGCTGATCGCGACCGTGCAGGCCCGGGAGCAGCTCTCGCAGGAGTACGCGCTGCTGTCCGGGATGCTGGCCGCCCAGCAGATATCCGCCCAGAACCGCGGCGCGTTCGCCGAGATGGCGGCCACCAGGGCGGCCGACGTGCAGTATGCCGATTACATCCTGAGCCCGGCCAACCTGGCCATCTACAACGCCGCGCTGAGCGGAGGTGACGCGACCGGGTCCATGCAGCGGAACCTGGCCAACGTCGAGCAGTCCGTCGCCGCGGGCACGCCGGTGCAGGAGCTGGGCCTGAGCATGGCGCAGTGGCAGCAGCTGGCGGGCACGGTGCTGCAGGACGACTACAACGGCGGCGTCGCGGTGGCCGGCGCGATCCTGGTGGCCGACCACCAGATCAGCCACTCGGCCTGGATCAAGGTCGCCGTCACCAGCGGCATCGCCCTGCTCGGCCTGCTCATCACGATCCTGGTCACCACCCTGGTCGGCCGCGGCATCATCCGCCGGCTGCGCGGGCTCGAGCGCTCGGCGCTGACCCTGGCCGAGACGCAGCTGCCGGACGTGATCGCCCGGCTGCGGCGCAGCGAGGAGGTCGACGTGGCGGCCGAGGCGCCGCCGCTGCGGGCGGGCGCCGGTTCCGGGGGCGACGAGATCAGCCGGGTCGGCCAGGCCTTCGACCTGGTCCGCCAGACCGCCATCCGGGCCGCGGTGGACGAGGCCAAGCTGCGGCGCGGGCTCAACGACGTGTTCCGCAGCCTGGCCCGGCGCAGCCAGTCGCTGCTGCACCGCCAGCTAACCCTGCTCGACCAGATGGAGCGGCGGGCCACCGATCCCGAGGCGCTCGATGACCTGTTCCGCCTCGACCACCTCACCACCCGCATGCGCCGCCACTCGGAGGGCCTGGTCATCCTGGCCGGCGCGCCGCCGGGCCGGGGCTGGAGCAGCCCGGTCCGCATGGTGGACGTGATGCGCGGCGCTATCGCCGAGGTCGAGGACTACGCCCGGGTCTCGGTGGCGACCCGGAGCCAGGCGGCGCTGGCTGGTTCGGCCGTGGCCGACGTGATCCACCTGCTGGCCGAGCTCATCGAGAACGCCACCACGCTGTCGCCGCCCTACACCTCGGTCCGGGTCTCCGGTGACACGGTGGCCAACGGGTTCGCGATCGAGGTCGAGGACCGCGGGCTGGGCATGAGCCCGCCGCGGCTGGCCGAGCTCAACGAGCGGCTGGCCAGGCCGCCGGAGTTCAACCCGTCCGACAGCGAGCAGCTCGGATTGTTCGTCGTGGGCCAGCTGGCCAAACGGCACGGCATCCGGGTCACGCTGAAGTCCTCGGCCTACGGCGGCACGGCGGCCGTGGTGCTCATCCCGCAGCACCTGGTGGTGACCGAGGAGGCGTTCCGGGCCGGCCTGCCCGGCGAGCGACGGCCCGGCGAGCCCGCGGCGATCAGCCTGGGGCCTTCGGCGAGGAACGGCAATCACGCGGCCGACGAGCTGGCCGGGTCGGCCGGCCTGCTGGCCCGGCGCGGCGTGCCGGAACTCGGCCCGGGCCAGGGTCAGGCCCGCGCGGCGCGGCACGCGGCGCCCCGGGCTACGGCCAGCACCGGACCCGAGCCCGAGCCTGACGAGCTGCCCCAAAGGCACCGCGACGCGACGGCCGCCGCTTCGACCGGCCCGGGGATGGCCCCGGGCTCCGGCGCCGACGCGGCCAACGGCACGGGCCTCGGGACCGGCACGGGCCTCGGGACCGGCACGGGCCTCGGGACCGGCGCGGGCCTCGGGACCGGCGCGGGCTCCGGGAGCGCGGGCTTCGGGACCGGCGTGGGCTTCGGGAGCAGCCCGGGCTTCGGGTCGCCGGCCGAGGTGGATCAGCCCGGCTTTAACGTGTTCATGCCTCGGCGCCGCAGCGGCGGGCCCGGGGAACCGGCCGCCCCGGCTGCGCCGCTGACGCCGGGCGCTCCGCTGGCCCCGCCCGGCCCGGCTGCTCCGGCTTCGCCCGCGGATGCGGGAGCGGACCGGGTGCCCGAGACGGCTTCCTACGTTGCCTCCCCCACCTTCCCGGACCCCGGTACGGCGCCGTACCAGAACCCCGCGGCGTATCCGCCCGGCGGCACCCCGCCCTATCCGGCCCAGCCGACGCCGTTCCCCGGCTGGGCCGGCCGCAGCGTGGCCGGCGAGCCAGCCGGCACCCTGCCGCCTGGTGCCCTGCCGCCTGGTGCCCTGCCGCCTGGTGCCCCGCTGCCCGGGGCGGTTCCTGGTGGCGCGGCGCGCCGCACCTCTCCAGCCGGGCCCACCACCCCGATGACCCCGGTGGCCTCGCCGCGGCCCGCGCAGCCATCGGGTCCGCCCTGGGAGCTGTCCCGCCAGGCCGGGCCGCTGCCCGCCGTACCCGGGGTGCCCGGAGTATCTGGAGCGCCCGGCGGCGGGGACCCGGCCGGCCCGGTCACCGACGACGAAGCGAACGGGCTCCCCCGGCGGGTCAAGCAGGCCAATCTGGCTCCCCAGCTCCGGGCCAACCCGCCTGGCCGCCGTACCTCGCCGACCGCACCGCAGGGCGGTCCGACCGGGCCGCAAGGTCCGTCCGGCCCGCAAGGTCCGTCCGGGCCGGCTGGCGGCCCGTCGCCGGCCGAGATCCGCCAGACCATGTCCGCGCTGCAGCGCGGCTGGCAGGAGGGACGAGCGCAGCGCGGGGCGAGACCGGCCCCGGCCGGCCCGCCGCCGAGCGACTCGCCGCAGGCGGGCCCGCCGCCGGGTGACCCGCCACCGGCCGGGCCTGCGGGACAGGCCGGCCCGGCCGAGGGTCAGCCGCCAGCAGCAGACCAGCCACGGGGGAACTCCGATGGAACCTGATATCGGCACGACCCGCCGCGGCGGCCAGCTGGACTGGCTGCTCGACGACCTCGTGCAGCGCGTCCCTGAGATCACCAAGGCCGTCATCTTGTCGCAGGACGGCATGACCCTGGGCGCCTCGAACACCCTCGAGCGCGACGACGCCGAGCACCTCGCCGCCATCGCCTCCGGCTTCCAGTCTCTGGCCCGCGGGGCCGCGCAGCACTTCGGCGGCGGCGGCGCCCGGCAGACGGTCATCGAGATGGAGGCGGGTTTCCTGCTGGTGAGCGCGGCCGGCCGCGGAACCTGCCTCGCGGTCATCACCGGGCCGGGCGCCGACCTGGGCCTGGTGGCCTACGAGATGGCGGTCATGGTCCGGCGATCCGGCGAGCACATCCGGGTCAACACGCGGGCGACCGCGTCGCGCGGCTGGGACTGACCCGTCATGCCATCCAACGACGAACGGTGGCTGGACGCCGAGGCCGGGCCCGTGGTCCGGCCCTACGCGCTGACCCAGGGCCGGACCAGGCACGCCGGCGATTCGTTCGACCTGGTGGCCACCGTCATCGCCACCCGGGCCTTCGCCGACCCGGCCCTGCTGGCGCCCGAGCACATCAGCGTGCTCCAGCTGGCCCGCACCCCGGCGACCGTCGCGGACATCGCTTCCGATGTTGACCTCCCGCTGGGCGTGGTCCGCATCATCCTCGCTGACCTGCGAGAACTCGGCCTCATTGCGATCAGCACTCCGGTCGTGATGGCGGAGAGGATCGACAAGCACACTCTCAGGGAGGTCCTCAATGGACTACGGGGTCTCTGATACCGCCGGGGGGCACCCGGCGCGCGTGGC
Organism: uncultured Actinomycetes bacterium; assembly: GCA_963767565.1. GTDB lineage: Bacteria > Actinomycetota > Actinomycetes > Streptosporangiales > Streptosporangiaceae > Palsa-504. The sequence goes on from CAVYEG010000007.1 coordinate 24,184, forward strand.
CCAGTACCGGGCCATCAAGATCCTGCTGGCCGGGGGCTTCGGGGTGGGCAAGACCACGCTGGTCGGAGCCGTGAGCGAGATCAGGCCGCTGCGCACCGAGGAGCCGCTGACCGAGGGCAGCCTCCGCACCGACGTCACCACCGGCGTCGAGGGCAAGACCACCACGACCGTGGCCATGGACTTCGGCCGGATCAGCCTGCGCCGCGACCTGGTGCTCTATCTCTTCGGCACGCCGGGCCAGCAGCGGTTCTGGTTCATGTGGGACGAGCTGGCCATCGGGGCGCTCGGGGCGGTGGTGCTGGCCGACACCAGGCGGCTGGCCGACAGCTTCCCCGCCATCGACTACTTCGAGCGCAGGCAGATACCGTTCATCGTGGCGCTGAACTGCTTTGACGGGGCCCGCCGGTATGACGTCGAGGACGTCAGGGGCGCCTTGGACCTGGAGCCCGACCTGCCGATCATCCGGTGCGACGCGCGCAGCAAGGAATCGGCCAAGCAGGTGCTGATCGCCCTGGTCGAGCACGTCCTGATGGGCGCGGCCGAGGAGTCCGTGTCAGGTATCGCCTAGCCAGGGATCGCCCGGTCAGGGATCACGCAGCACGGCCCATACGGCCTTGCCGTGGCCGGCGATGGGACTCCAGCCCCACACGTGGCTGAGCGCGCCGACGATCTGCAGGCCGCGCCCGCTCTCACCGCTCCAGTCGGGCTGCCTGGGGACCGGCGTCTCGTTACCGGGATCGACCACGGCCAGCATGACCTCGCCCGCCCGCCGCAGCATGCACAGCCGCAGAACGGTCCGGGCGGCGCCCGGGTTTCCTCGCGCCAGTCCGGTCCGGGTGCCGTGCAGGACGGCGTTGACCACGAGCTCGTCGACGATCATCTCCGCGTCGTCGGCCAGCGCCTCCAGGCCCCAGCAGGTCAGCAGTTCCCGCACGAACTGCCGGGCGGTCCTGGCCTCCTCGGGCCGGGCGCTCAGCGCCCGGGTCGTAACCGCGGGAGTTTCCCACCATGCAGATGGCACCGGCAGCAGCCGCGGCATGCCGTCAGAGGGCGGGGACCACACGACATCTGCCTCTTCGTCGTCATCCCCGCTACCTGTAGCGATACTGAGATGCGCCAACCCAACAGCTTCCTGCATGTCACTGGGCCAGAACCGATGCCCATCACGGTGTTAACTGCGTGCCTAAACGCCATGCTGCCTGATATATTAAGCAAATGCAAGACCAGATGCACGTTCATTCGCTCTGTGCACAGGTCGCTAGATAGGGCACACGGGGGGCAGCAGACAGTTGAAACGTATTCCGGCACTCGCTCACCAGCTGCTAACAGCAGACTACAGCGAGCGATACCAATCGGGCCAGGCGTGCGCTGATCTGTCGGAAGGGGATATTGATGTCCACCATCTATAACGGCATGCCCGCGGAAGAACTCGGACAGGTCCACTGGCTGAAAAGCCAGCACAGCAACCCGAACGGCGCGTGCGTGGAAGTGGCCGCGCTGCCGAACGGCGAGATAGCCATGCGGAACTCGCGTTTTCCGGTAGGCCCCGTTCTGCTCTACACTCAGGCAGAGATCACCGCATTCCTGGCAGGAGCCAAGGATGGCGAATTCGACCACATAGTGGGAGAAGTAGCCATCTTATCGGTCAGTAACGTCGCTACCAGCCGGCACGCGGCGACACATCAATAACAGATCGCCCAACTAGACCCTCGTGACCTGCGAGAACACGGAGAGATCAGGACTTCTGTTGAATTGTCACAGAACCCTCTTTCGCAGGCTTGCGGGCACATGGGAGACTGGTCCACACCCGCCAGGCTCATGGTGCAACTATGCGAGGAGTGCCGATGGTCTCGTCTGAAGACTCGGCCTGGGACGTTCCCCCCAGCATTTTCGGCACACGCGCCGGCGGCCCGACGGTCCAGCGCCTGGTGCTCGGGGGTCAGCTGCACCGGCTTCGTGAGTCTCGCGGGATCAGCGCCGAGCAGGCTGCCGAGTCCATCAGGGGCTCCCACTCCAAGATCAGCCGGATGGAGCACGGCCGGGTCGGGTTCAAGGAACGAGACGTCAGCGACCTGCTTACCCTGTACGGCGTCACCGACGGCGAAGAGCGCGCCGCGCTGCTGAACCTGGCCCGCGAGGCGAATACGCCGGGCTGGTGGCACGCCTACTCCGACATCCTGCCGACCTGGCTCGAGGCCTACGTGGGCCTGGAGGCGGCCGCCTCCGTCATCCGTACTTACGAGGTCCAGTTCGCCCCCGGCCTGCTGCAGACCGAGGATTACGCCCGGGCCCTGATCCGCCTGGGCTCGGCGGCCAGCGAAGACGAGATCCGCCGCCGCACCGAGCTGCGGGTCAGCCGCCAGGAGGTGCTGCGCGGCCCGAACCCGCCGCAGCTATGGGCCGTGGTCGACGAAGGCGCGCTGCGCCGCCCGGTCGGCGGCCGCGAGGTCGTGCTCGGGCAGCTCCGCCACCTGGTCCAGATGGCGGACCACCCCGCGGTGACGCTGCAGATCCTGCCGTTCCACGCAGGCTCGCACGCCGCCATGGGCGGCCCGTTCACCATCCTGCGGTTCGCCGAGCCCGACCTGCGGGACGTGGTCTACATCGAGCAGCTCACCAGCGCGCTGTACCTGGACAAGCCGTCCGAGGTGGACAGCTACCTGGAGGTCATGGAGCAGCTCTGCCTGCAGGCCGAGCCCGCGGGCAACACGGTCAAGCTGCTGAACCAGATCCTGGCCGACATTTAACCTTCGCGGCCCGCCGCCGGAGCTCAGGCGGTGTTGAGCACCTGGAACGCCTCGGCCAGCCGGCCCTCGCGCAGGCCGCCCTGCGTGGCCGTCCGGGCCAGCCGCTCCCTCAGCATCTGCTCCAGGTCGTCCGGGTCGGCGATCTGCGTCTGGTGCGCCCGCAGGGCCGCGACCTTCCGCGGGAACGTGCCGGTCACGTCGACGTAGCGGTCCGGTGCCGGGCCGCCCGCGATCCAGACCTCGCGGACCGCCCAGGGCTCCAGGCCCTCCTCGGCCCGCAGCTCGGGGAACGCGAAGAGGTTACGCGCGTCCGGGTACACGGCATCCAGCGTGGCCGACCCGACCGCGCGGTGATCCGGGTGGCTGACCCCCAGCCGCGCGTAGTTCCGCTCCGGGCTCGAGCAGACTACCCGGTCCGGGCGGACCTGCCTGATCACCCGGGCCAGGTCCCGGCGCAGTTCGATGGAGGCCTCCACCTGGCCGTCCGGGTAGCCCAGGAAACGGACGTCGGTCACGCCCACGCACTTGGCCGCGGCGATCTGCTCGGCCCGGCGCAGCGACGCCATCTTGGCCCGCGGGATGTGCTCGTCGAACCCGCCCGCGTCGCCGTCGGTCACGATGCAGTAGATCACCTCGAGGCCCCCGTCGGTCCACTGCGCGACCGTGCCGGCGGCGCCGAAGTCCACGTCGTCGGGATGTGCGGTGATGGACAGGATCCGGGCGATGGCGGCGTCTGCTGGCACGTCCGCCATCCTAACCGGGCTCGGCTGATTCCAGCCGGCCCGCAGCGGGGGAACGTCAACGGATGTCGTAACCGCCTGGTAGCAATGAAGGCGTGGCCGACACAGACCGAGTGGTACCCGAGCAGGACGACCAGGGGCTCCGCGAGGAGGCTGAACGGCACTTGCGGGCGCTGGCCGGCGAGGGCGCCAAGCTGCGCGGCGACCAGTGGACGGCGATCAGCGCCCTGGTCGCCGCCAGGCGCCGGGCCCTGGTGGTGCAGCGCACCGGGTGGGGGAAGTCGGCGGTGTACTTCGTCGCGACGGCGCTGCTGCGGGCGCGCGGGGCCGGGCCGACGGTGATCGTGTCACCGCTGCTCGCGCTGATGCGCAATCAGGTCGAGGCGGCGGGCCGGGCCGGGATCGGTGCCCGCACGATCAACTCCGCCAACATGCAGGAGTGGGACCACGTCTACGCGGAGGTCGCGGACGGCCAAGCCGACGTGCTGCTGATCAGCCCCGAACGCCTGAACAACCCTGGCTTCCGCGACCAGGTGCTGCCGAAGCTCACCGCCGCGGCGGGCCTGATCGTGATCGACGAGGCCCACTGCATCTCTGACTGGGGCCACGACTTCCGGCCCGACTACCGGCGGATCCGCACGCTGCTGCAGGCTCTTCCGCCCGGGATCCCGGTGCTGGCCACCACCGCGACCGCGAACGCCCGGGTCACCCGCGACGTCGCCGAGCAACTCGGCGCGGGCCAGGACTCAGGCGACGTGCTCGTGCTGCGCGGCCCGCTGGACCGCGAGTCGCTGCACCTTGCGGTGGTGAGCCTGCCCACCGCGCACCAGCGGCTGGCGTGGCTGGCGGCCCGTCTCGCCGACGGCGGCCTGCCGGGATCCGGGATCATCTACACGCTGACGGTCGCGGCGGCCTACGAGACGGCGGCGTTCCTGCGGGACCAGGGCATCGACGTCGCCGCGTACAGCGGCCGCGACGAGGCGGCGCAGCGGCTGCAGGCCGAAGACGACCTGCTGGCCAACCGGGTCAGGGCGCTGGTGGCGACCAGCGCGCTGGGCATGGGTTTCGACAAGCCCGACCTGGGGTTCGTGGTGCACCTCGGCGCCCCGCAGTCCCCGGTCGCCTACTACCAGCAGATCGGCCGGGCCGGCCGGGCCGTAGCCGACGCGCAGGTGATCCTGCTGCCCGGCCGCGAGGACCGGGACATCTGGGCGTACTTCGCCTCGCTCGCGTTCCCGCCCGAGCACCAGGTCCGGGCGGCCCTGTCCGCGCTCGCCGAAGCGGGCCGGCCGCTGTCCAGCACCGCGCTGGAGACCCGCGTTGACCTGTCCCGGAGCCGGCTGGAGTCCATGCTCAAGGTGCTCGACGTCGACGGTGCGGTGAGCCGCACGGCCGGCGGCTGGGAGGCCACCGGCCGGCCGTGGACCTACGACCAGGAGCGGTACCAGCGGGTCGCCCGGGAGCGGCTCCGCGAACAGCAGTCCATGCTGGACTACCTGGCGACCGATGCCTGCCGGCTGGAGTACCTGCGCCGCGAGCTCGACGACCCGGAGGCGGCCCGCTGCGGTCGCTGCGACAACTGCACGGGCCAGGCGCCGGACACCGAAGTGCCGCAGGCCGGCGCGGACGCAGCCCGGCAGCGGCTGCTCCGCCCCGGCGTCGGCGTCGAGCCGCGGCGGATGTGGCCGCCGGGGCTGAAGGACCTGGGCATCTCCGGCGCCTCAGGCAAGATCCCCGCGGACCGTACGGCCGAGCCGGGCCGCGCGCTGGGCCGTCTCACCGACGTCGGCTGGGGGACCACGCTGCGGACCCTGCTCGCCGACGAGGCTCCCGACGGGCCGGTCACGGACCAGCTCACCGACGCGGTGGTCAAGGTCCTGGCCGCCTGGGACTGGAGCCAGCGCCCGGCCGGCCTGGTCGCCATGCCGTCGCGCACCAGGGCCGTCCTGATCACGAGCCTCGCCCAGCGGATCGCGCAGGTCGGCAGGCTGCCCTACCTCGGCTCGCTCGGCTATGCCAGCCCCGACGGCCCCGGCCCGCGCCGTCACAACAGCGCCCAGCGGCTGCGCTCGCTGTGGCACGCGCTCACCGTCCCGGACGACCTGCGCGAGGCACTCAGCCAGCTCACCGGTCCGCTCCTGCTCATCGACGACCGCATCGAGACGGGCTGGACCATGACCATCGCGGCCAAGCAGCTCCGGGAGACCGGCGCCCCCGCCGTCCTCCCGCTAGCCCTGGCCGTCACCACCGGCTGAGACCACACGTACCGGACGCGATCGGGGACTATGGCTCCTGACCGCCGCGAAGTGCCGAGGTTCAGGGACGCGTTCGACCCCTGACCGCCCGTCCGGATCGGCCTCTGGGCGCCGCTTGTTCCGGGGGTGGTTACCCGGGGCGGGGTGGGGGGCTGTGGCTGCGGATAGTCTTGCCGTCGGGGCTGGTCACCTGGCTAGTGCCGTCGGGATGGACGGTCAAGGTCCAGCCCAGCTGATGCAGCAGCACATGATGGTGCCACCAGCAATAGTCTTTCAGGTTGGTGAGGCTGGTGGGGCCGCCGTCGGCGCGGTGCACCACGTGGTGCGGTTCGCACCGGGAGGCGGGCTGATCACAGCCGCCGGGATGCTGGCAGCCCTGGTCCCGTAGGGCCACCAGGCGGCGCAGGTGGACGGGGATGTCGTCGGTCTGGCCGACGTCCAAGGGCAGCGACGGCCCGCCCAGGGACTTGCCGAGCAGGTTGCGGCGCATGAAGGAGGCCAGGCCGCCGGGGCCGGAGACGATCTGGATGACCCGGGCCAGGATCTGCTGCTCCAGCCGCCCCAGCACCTGCGCCTGCCCGCCGCCTCCGGCGATGCCGCCGTCGCCGGCTTCCGGCGGGGTGGCCTGCGCCTGGGCGGCCGCCTGCGGCCGGGCGTCCGCGGCGGGGCGGCCGTGGCGGGCCTGGTCGTACCGGACGCACAAGGCGATCAGATCCTCGACCGCGTCCGGATCGATGTCGCCGGTGACCACGGGCACGATCATCGCGTCACACGCGACGACCCGGGCGGCGTCGCCGGTCAGCCAGGCGCCGCCATCCCCCGCGCCGACGGACGCGGCGGCCCGGTGGGCTGCCCACCGGGCCCGGTAATCCGCGATCCAGGAATCCTGCAGCACCGAGTCCTTGTCCATGGCCAGCAGCTCGGTGAAGTGGATGTGGGCCAGGGCCTTGACCGGAGCCCCGGCCCGCTTGGGCAACAGCCCGGAGGCCAGGAGCCGCCGCATCGCCTCCTCGAGCGCATCGTGATACCGCTGCGGCTGGGTCCGCAGGTCCCCGCTACCCGCCGGCGCGGACAGGGCATCCAGCACCGAGGTCACCATCGCGGCGCACTCTGCCGTCAGGTCCCCGCGCATGACCCCGACGCCGTCCATCGTCGTATCCAGGGATACGGACCGGTCCAGCCGCGGGTCATCATCCGGGTCGTCATCGGGATCCGGGCGCGCGGTGCGCTCGCGGATCTCGGCGCAGATCGCGGCCAGTCCCCGCAGGTCCACCCCGGCTTGCGCGGCGGCCACCACGATCTCCTCCGCGCCGTCCCGGAACTCCTCGGGGATCGCGTTGGTCCACCGGGCCACTGCCAGCGCCACCGACTTGGTCAGCACCTTGTCTCGCAGCGCGGCCAGCAGCGGCTCATGCTTCCCGGCCAGGGCCATGATGGCCTTGTACTCCCCGGCCTGGCCTTTGGTGATCCGCAGGCAGTTCACCAGCCACGTCCTCGTGGTCCGCTGCCCGTCGCACACCGACCCCTGCTGGGCGTCAAAGGCGTGCAGCAGCCGGGCCCGCACCGCTGCCCCGACCGCATCGATCCGCTCCAGCGCCTGCAGCCCCTCGGCCGTCACCGCGACCGGCTGGCTCGCGACGTCTTCCCCGGCCAGCTCGCCCAGCAGCGACTCCACCAGGCCGAACTTCTCGGCGGTGCTCGATGGGGTGGACATGGCGGCTGGTTCACCTCCTCCGCTGGGCTCGGGGCCGGAAAGGGGTGTGTGGGAGTGGATGAGCTGATAACACGACGCTATCAGCGACCTCTGACATTTCTGGCTGGCCGGGCGGCGTATTCGATTTTTCTCTGGAGGTAATTTAGTTATGGAAGCATTTTAACGTTACTAGATACGAAGTTGTGATTGCCTGCAGGCCGCGCAGGGGCCATTCATGACGCGGGTGTCGGCCGTTCAGGGCGCCGGCGGAGGCCGTTCAAGGTGCCGTGCGGCATTCAACCCGACTCTTATCGCCGGGTCGGGGTGCTCAGCGCCAGGCCGGACCGGCGCAGGGTCTGCGGGTCCGGCCTCGTTGGCAACGTTCTAGGCGGTCAGCTCTCGTCGGGGACCAGGGTGGGGGTGGACCTGGTCAGGGTCTGCTTCCTGGAGGCCGGGCCGGGGCGGCCGCGTCACAGGTTCTCCAGGGCCCGGGCCGGATCCGCCTCCGGGGCGCCGCTCGGCTCCCAGTCATCATCGGATCGCGCGTACGGATACCAGCGCAGGTCGCGGCCGAGCCGCAACTGCAGGCGGCCCGCGGTAACCCGGTTGCCCTCGATGATGGGCTTCGCCGAACTGTTTTTGGCCCTTAGGGCGGCCCACGCCGCGGTCAGCAGCCGGGCGGCGTCCGGATCGTCCGCGGCCGGGTCCCATCCGGCGCCTAGTGACTCCAAGCCTGCCGGGCCACCCTGCCGCCAAGCCAGGGCCCGGCGGGCGAGGTCCCGTTCGCCCAGCGCGGTGCGCGCCGCGAGCGCGGCGAACGCGGGCGTGCCCAGCGCCCGGGCCGCTCGGCGAGCCAGGTCGATGTCCGGATCGAGGCTCAGCCCGGCGTCGGGGGACAAGCCCACCGCCATCTCCCAGGCCCGGCTGGCCGCGTCCGCGGCCAGTTCCACCAGGTCCTGGCGCAGGCCGGATCTCCACGGCGGCGGATCCACAGGAAGCGGGGCGGGTGCCCCGGGCCGGCCGGGCGGCAGCGGCACGGCTGGGATCGGCGCTGCGGATTCCGGTGCGCCGAACGCCGTCCTGGCGTCCACGCCCGCATCGGCCGCCCGCGTCCCGGCCGCCGACGGCGCCCCGGCACTGCCGTGCGCGCCCGGCGCGGCAGGATGCGCGGCCGCCTGAGCGGGCGCGACGCCCCGGCGGCGGGCCCGGATCCCGGCCAGCACCTGATCCCGGGTCCGGCCGCGCAACAGGAACAGGGCGAAGGGATCAGCGTCCAGCACGTCGCTGATCAGGTAACAGGCCGCCGCCGAGTGCTTGCACGGGTCGGCGTCGTCCGGGCAGCTGCAGCGGGGCCCGAGCTCGCCGCCGCCGGGAAGCAGGTCGAGCCCGGCGGCGGCCGCGTCTTCGGCGACCTCCGGCGGCAACTCGCCGTCCAGCAGGGAGGCCGCGTGACCGAGGCGGGCGGAGATAGCGGCCAGCACCCGGTCCCATTCGTCGTCGGTGAACCGCCGCACCCTAACCCTGACCTCGTACGGCTCCGTCTTGCGGCCCTGAACCCGGGCGCGCGCCTCGCCCGGCGCCAGGGTCAGCTCGCCGACCGCGCCGGATCGCGCGTAGTCATGACCCCGTGGCAGCCGGTCGGGGTCGAGCCGCGCACGCTGCTCCAGTGCCTCCAGCCAGGCTCGGCCCCACCAGGTCCGGCCGAACTCCGACCCGCCCACGCCGCGGCTCCCGTCGCTCATGGCGCGGCTCGCAGACTGACCAGCTCCGCCAGCTCGGCGTCAGACAGCTCGGCGATCCAGCCCTCGCCCGAACCGATCACGGCGTCGGCAAGCTCGCGTTTGTTCTCCAGCAAGGCCGCGATCCGGTCCTCGAGCGTCCCCTCGGCGATGAGCCGGTGTACCTGGACGGGGCGGTCCTGGCCGATCCGGTACGCCCGGTCGGTCGCCTGATCCTCCACCGCCGGGTTCCACCACCGGTCGTAGTGCAGGACGTGGGTCGCACGGGTCAGGTTCAGGCCGGTGCCGCCAGCCCTGAGGGACAGCAGGAACACCGGCACCTCACCGGCCTGGAACCGGTCCACCATCTCCTCCCGGCGCGGCACCGGAACCCCGCCGTGCAGGAACAGCGAGCCGATCCCGCGAGCGTCAAGATGCTGCTGCAGCAGTACAGCCATCTGCGTGTACTGGGTGAAGACGAGCATCGACTCACCGCCGGCCAGGATCAGGTCGCTCAGTTCGTCGAACGCGGCCAGCTTCCCGGACCGGCCGTCCAGCGGCCCCGGCTGCTTCAGGTACTGGGCCGGGTGGTTGCAGATCTGCTTCAGCGCAGTCAGCAGCTTGAACACCAGGCCGGCCCGCTCGATACCCTCGGACTTCTCGATCGCTTCCATCGTCTCGCGGACCATCGCCTCGTACAGCGTGACCTGCTCGGCGGTCAACGGCACGAAGAGATCGGTCTCGGTCTTGCGCGGAAGTTCCGGCGCGATACCGGGATCCGTCTTCCGGCGGCGCAGCAGGAAGGGCCGGATGAGGGCGGCGAACCGGGCGGTCGCCTCCGCGTCCCGGTACCGCTCGACTGGGACCGCGATCCGGCGGGTGAAGGCCTCCAGGTGGCCGAGCAGGCCAGGCGTGGTCCAGTCCAGGATCGCCCACAGCTCCGCCAGCCGGTTCTCTACTGGCGTCCCAGTGAGTGCGATCCTGGCGGGTGCCGGCACCGCCCGCAACTCGCGCGCGGTCCGCGAGAGCGGGTTCTTCGCGTGCTGCGCTTCGTCAGCCACTACCAGTCCCCAGCCCACCTCCGCGAGCCGGGCCGAGTCCCGCAGCACTACGCCGTAAGTGACCAGGACCATCTCGTCGGCGGCCAGGTCCTCCAGGTGCCGGCCGCCGCCGTGGTAGCGGCGGACCGGGACGTCGGAGGCGAACCGGCGCACCTCACGCTGCCAGGTACCGAGCAGCGACGCCGGGCAGACCACCAGCGTGGGTCCGGCCTTGGCCTCCCGCCTGTGCAGGTGAAGCGCGATGACCTGGATCGTCTTGCCCAGTCCCATGTCGTCGGCGAGGCAGCCGCCGAGCCCGGCCTCACACATCCCGGCCAGCCAGGCCAGGCCACGCCGTTGGTAGGGCCGGAGGGTGGCAGCCAGCCCTGGCGGAGGCCCGACCTGCACCGGGGCAGACACGATGCCCGCGACCTTGGCGGCCAGGTCGGCGAGCGGGCCTTCCGCGACCACCGTCACCGTCTCGCCGTCGATCTCAGCTGACCCGGCGATCACCGCACCGAGCGCCTCGGACACACGCATCCGGGTCCGCGGCGGGCGGCGCAGCCGTTCGAGCAGCGCCGGGTCGAGCATCACCCAGCGGCCCCGCAGCCTGATCAGCGGCCGCTTCGCCTCGGCCAGCGCGGCAATCTCGCCGGCGTCGAGCAGCGCCCCATCGAGCGTGAGCTGCCAGCGGAAGTCCAGCAGTGCCTCGAGCCCGAAGCCGGCCTCCGTCACCTTCCCCGGCGGGGGGATACTGACGGCTCTCAGTTTGAGGCCCCTATCCAGCAGGCTGGACGGCCACAGCACCTCGATGCCGGCGCCTGCCAGTTCCTCGGCCGCCGGACCGAGCAGGCTGGCCAGCGCGTCGTCGTTCAGGTCGATCACCGACGGGCTCGCCTGATCCAACGCCTCGGCCAGTGGCGGCCAGATCGGCGCGCCGCGGCGCAGCGCCAGCAGCAGGTCCGTCTCCGCCTGCGGGCCGAACCGGGATAGCACGGTCTCCGGCTGGCTCCACAGTGCGGCGGCATCGACGATCAGGCTCGGATCGGCATTGCTGCGCAGTTGCAGGACCAACTGGAACGCCGGTCCGGCCGCGTCAGCGTGGCCTGTTTCGTCCTCCCCGTCGGCCTGTCGTGCCCCGTTCGCCTCGATCGCACCGGAGTAATCCTCTAGGGCAGCGAAAAAGCCCTCGTCGTTGATCGGGTCATCGTCATCTCCGGTCGTCGGCGCCTCCGGCACGGTCTCGATCCGAAGGCCGAGGCGCGCGCCAGCCGCCAGGCCGTCGGTGGTATCGGCGAGCCAGTCAGCCAGGTCACCGACCCGGGTCGGCTCGGCCGCGGCGAACGCGGTCGAAGCGGTGGTCCGGGGCGCGGCGGGCGAGCGCGCGATCAGGTCCGCGATCGCGTCCCACAGGTCACGGATCAGCGCTTCGGGGGAGCGGAGCCGCATCGGCCGCGAGCCCGGAATGGCCAGGGCATGCGCGGCGGGAGGGAAGACCGCGGCCAGCTCGCGCAGCCAGCTGAGATCGGAGGGATCAAGCGGGCCCGCGCGCCAGATGTCGGTGTCGTCGGCGCCGACGGTGGGCAGCAGCCTGCCCCGCGCCACCAAGCCCACGCCCGCCGCCGCGGCCGCCGCCCAGACCCGGACGCTGGGCCGCATCGGCCGCCCCGGTTGCGCACCTGGGCCGGCGGCGAGTAGGGCCGGCAGAGCCTCGGCGAGCGGAATGAGATCGGCCGACACCAGCCGTTTGCGTATGCCGTACCTGCCGCCCGGGAAGACCAGCTCCAGCTTGGCCGATCCCGAGCCTTTGCCCCAGAGCGCGAACACTCCCCGCCGAGGGATCCCGGCCGGTACGAAGACCAGCTCGCCTTCTAGCACGAAACCGTACGATACCGGTGTTCCTGCCGTCGAGGCCCGAACTTCGGGTATGCCGGCTTCGTTCTGCCTGGCATGTGGCGTACCCGGCAGGAGTGCTCTGGCCACCTACGGCGGCATGAACACGATTCAACCAGCAGTGGCTTGTGAGGCCTCGTACTCAGTTACCTCCCGTATGCCGTCCGGCCCCACCGTATGGAACGTCCAAGGTGCGGTCTCCCGGCCGAAGTGTCGCACCGGGTACCGACAAAATGGCGGGTGCCACCACCCCGGCAGCAGCGGCTAGCAGAAAGCGTGCCTCGGCGCCGACCGCTCAGCGCGAGGCCGGACCGGCGCAGGTCTGCGCGGGTCCGGCCTCGTTGGGAACGTTCTAGGCGGTCAGCTCTCGTCGGGGACCAGGGTGGGGGTGGACCTGGTCAGGGTCTGCTTCCTGAAGAAGGCGGGCGCGGTCACCCGCATGTAGACGAAGCCGAGCATGCCGACCAGCGCGGCGGCGAGGGCGATCAGGAAGATGCCGCCGATGTGCCATTTCAGGCCGGGCACGGTCCAGCTGGTGTAGCTGTTGGAGGCCACCCAGTCGCTCTGCAGAGCGTAGCCGCCGGCCGCGTACATGATCAGGCCGCCCAGGCCGGGCAAGATGCCGCGCATCCACAGGTTCCGGGCGCTGCTGAACAGCGTCCTCCGGTAGTACCAGACGCAGGAGAAGGCGGTCAGCCCGTAGTAGAAGGCGATGTAGAGCCCGATCGCGGTCACCGCGTCGCCGATCATGTTGCCGCCCGCGAAGTAGTTCAGCGGGATGTACAGGGCGATCGAGATGGTGCCCATCACGATGGTGGAGACGGTCGGCGTCAGGTACCGGGGGTGGATCTTGGCGAACGCCGCCGGGATGGCCTTGTAAGTGGCCATCGACAGCGTGGTGCGGGCCGTCGGCAGGATGGTGGTCTGGGTGGAGGCCGAGGCCGAGGTGAGCACCATCAGGATCAGCAGCCGGGACAGGAACGTGCCGAAGCCGCCCCCGCCGAAGATGGCGCCGCCCAGTACAGACAGGACGTCGAACTGGTTGTTGGTGTTACCCAGGCCGATGCCCGAGGTCCCGATGCCGGCGAACGCCTGGACCGAGAAGATGACGATCGCGTAGGTGACCAGCAGCATGATGGTCGAGATGATCGCCGCCTGGCCGGGCGTCTTGTTCTTGTCCTTGGTCTCCTCGTTGATCGAGACCGCGGTGTCCCAGCCCCAGTAGATGAACAGCATGAGGATAATGCCGCTGATGAAGGCCGACAGGCCCAGGTGGGTCGGGAGCAGCCAGCCGAAGCTCGGCGTGACCGAGCCTTTCGGGTGGTGCCCGTTACCGACCCGGACCAGTGCGGTGATCGACAGCACCAGCAGCATGACGATCTCGACGGTCAGCAGGATGCGCTGGAACCAGGCCGAGACCTCGATGCCGCGGTAGCAGATGTAGGTCATGGCCACGATCCAGCCGATGCCGACCAGCAGCACCTGCCACGCGGTCGCGTCCTGGCCGACGCCGTTGGCGCCGAACAGCAGGAACACGTACTGCCCGGCGACCTGGGCCAGGCTGGCCATGACCAGGACGTCGGCGGCCACGATGGCCCAGCCGCCCGCCCAGCCGGTCTTCGGCCCGAACGCCCGCGTCCCCCAGGTGAACGTGGTGCCGCAGTCCGGGTCGGCCTTGTTCATCTCGCTGTAGCCGATCGAGCAGAGCAGCATCGGGATGAAGGCCAGCACGGCAACCGCGGGCGACTTGAGCCCCACCGCGGCCACCACGAAGAAGAGGGTCGCCGCCAGGCTGTAGGCCGGGGCGGTCGACGCCACCCCCATGACGACGCTGGAAACGAGCCCGAGCGCGCCGCTCTTCAGGCCCTTGTCCTCGTACTGCTCTGTGGGCTGTGCCGGCGCAGTGGTGGCCATGTCTCACCCTCCTGGCTGGGACCCGGTACGGCCGGGCCAGGCACGCGGCCCGGCCAACTGGCCGGACCCGTTGCCGCGATTTAGTGCGGGGGCGCGACGGACACGTCAGCACCTTTAATTGTACGGTTCTAGCACAAATTACGCTTATCGGCAACGATATCCGCAATAACAGCTATGCATCACTATCGGTCTCCTCTGCTGCCAGGGTAAGGTCTACGATCGGCCCATGCGTATCCTCCTGGTGGGTGCGGGCGGCGTGGGCACGGCCCTGGCCAGGATCGCCGCGCGCCGCCCGTTCGCTGAGCTGGTCATCGCCGACTACGACCTGGGCCGGGCGCAGCGAGCCGCGGCGGCCCGCGACGGGTACGAGGCCGTGCAGCTCGACGCCAGGGACGAGCGGGCCACCGCCGAGCTGCTGACGCAGCGCCACTGCGACGTGCTCATGAACGCCACCGATCCCCGATTCGTGCTGCCGCTGTTCCGGGCCGCCCTGGCGGCCCGGGTTCACTACCTGGATATGGCGATGTCCCTGTCTTACCCCCATCCGGACGAGCCGTACCGCCAGACCGGAGTCAAGCTGGGCGACGACCAGTTCGCGCTGGCGGGCCAGTGGGAGCAGGCCGGGCGGCTGGCCCTGGTGGGGATGGGCGTGGAGCCCGGCCTGTCGGACGTGCTCGCCCGGTACGCGGCCGACGAGCTGTTCGCCGAGATCGACGCGCTCGGCGTGCGGGACGGCGCGAACCTCCAGGTGGCCGGGTACGACTTCGCTCCTACCTTCTCCATCTGGACCACGATCGAGGAGTGCCTCAACCCGCCGGTGATCTGGGAGCGCGGCCGCGGCTGGTTCACCACCGAGCCGTTCAGCGAGCCCGAGGTGTTCACCTTCCCGGCCGGCATCGGCCCGGTGGAGTGCGTGAACGTGGAGCACGAGGAGGTGCTGCTGATGCCCCGCTGGGTACCGGCCCGGCGGGTCACCTTCAAGTACGGCCTCGGCTCGGAGTTCATCGGCGTGCTCCGCACGCTGCACCAGCTGGGCCTGGACCGCACCGACCCGGTGCAGGTCGGCGGCGCGAGCGTGTCGCCCCGCGACGTGGTGGCCGCCTGCCTGCCCGACCCGGCCACGCTCGGCGACAAGATGAGCGGCCTGACCTGCGCGGGCACCTGGGTGACGGGGACGGGAAAGGACGGCGCGCCGCGCGAGGTGTACCTGTACCAGGTGGTCGACAACGCCTGGTCGATGGCCGAGTACGGCTCCCAGGCGGTGGTCTGGCAGACCGCGGTCAACCCGGTGGTGGCGCTGGAGCTGATCCAGGAGGGCGCCTGGTCGGGTACTGGGGTGCTGGGTCCCGAGGCGCTGCCGCCTGGGCCGTTCCTCGAACTCATCACCAGCTGTGGGGCGCCCTGGGCCAGCGAGGAGCGGACGCCCGCCGGCGCCTAGCGGTCCCGCCCCGGCCGTCCCGGCCGGACAGTAGTGTCTGGATGATTTTTTTTGAGATTTCCGTCGCCCGCGCTCCGCCTGACCGGCTCCTGGGGCCTGTAGTCACATTGTTCCAACACTGATGACGGCCGGTGCCAGGGCACCAGCGTGCATTCGGATCACGACGGGCACCAGCGACGTACCGCGACGCGCGGGCCTGGCGGGGACTGGTGCCCGGCGCGGGGGCGTCCTAGGTTTGGCTCCAGGCGAATCTGCCCAGGTAGGTAGGTCGGCGAGGAGGCCGGATGACCAAGGTCAGCATGACTATCGACGGCGTGCGGTACGACGATGATGTCGAACCCCGCATGCTGCTTGTTCATTATCTGCGCGAGGTGGCGGGCCGGATTGGCACGCCGGTCGGCTGTGACACCTCCAACTGCGGCGCCTGCACGGTGCTGCTGAACGGGCTGTCCGCGAAGAGCTGCTCGGTGCTCGCGGTACAGGCCCAGGGCGCGGAGATCACCACGATCCAGGGCATGGCGAACGGCGAATGGCACCCGCTGCAGCAGGCCTTCCACGAGGAGCACGCGCTGCAGTGCGGGTACTGCACGCCCGGCATGATCATGGCCGCGGCCGACCTGCTGAGGGACAACCCGAACCCGACCGAGCACGAGGTCCGCGAGGGCCTCGAAGGGAACCTGTGCCGCTGCACCGGCTACCAGAACATCGTCCGCGCGGTCATGCGCGCGGCCTCGGCGAGCCAGGGGGCGGCATCATGACCGTTACCACCGAGATCGGCAGGGCGCGAGCCCGGAAGGAAGATGCCCGGCTGGTCACCGGGCAGACCAACTGGACCGACAACATCCAGCTGCCCGGCCTGGTCCAGGTGGCGTACCTGCGCAGCCCGATGGCGCACGCGCGGATCACGTCGGTCGACGTCTCCGCCGCCCGCGGCGCTCCCGGCGTCATCGCCGCGTTCTCCGGCGCGGACTTCGCCGCCGAGCAGGGCAGCCTGCCCTGCGCCTGGCCGGTGACCCCGGACATCGTCATCCCGGCCCACCCGCCGATGGCCACCGACGAGGTCCGCTACGTGGGCGAGATCGTGGCCTGCGTGGTGGCGCGGGACCGGTACGCCGCGGCGGACGCGCTGGAGCTGATCGACGTCGAGTACGAGCCGCTGCCGGCCGTGCTGGACATGGAGGCGGCGCTGGCCGAGGGCTCGCCGAAGGTGCACGAGGCGGGCAACAAGTGCTACGAGTGGCCCTTCGCCCAGGGCGACGTAGAGGCGGCGTTCCGCGACGCGCCGGTGGTCGTCGAGCGGACGTACCGGCAGCAGCGGCTGATCGGCGCCGCGATGGAACCGCGGGCCACGGTCTGCGAGATGGTAGGGGATGAGTTCACGCTCTGGTCGTCCACCCAGGTCCCGCACATCCTCCGGTTCCTGCTGGCCGCGGTCCTCGGCATCCCGGAGCAGAACCTGCGGGTGGTGGCGCCGGATGTGGGCGGCGGGTTCGGGTCCAAGCTCCAGGTTACGGCCGAGGATTTCCTGGCCGTGCTGATCGCGCGCAAGATCGGCAGGCCGGTCAAGTGGACCGAGTCGCGCAGCGAGGGCAACCTGGCCGTGCACCACGGCCGCGATCAGCTCCAGCGGATCCGGCTGGCGGCGGACCGCGACGGCCGGATCCGCGGCCTTTCCGTGGACCTGCTGGCCGACATGGGCGCCTACCTGATGCTGGTCACGCCGGGCATCCCGCTGTTCGGCGCGTTCATGTTCAACGCCATCTACAAGATGGACGCCTACTCGTTCAAGTGCACCGGCGTCTTCACTACCAAGACCCCCACCGACGCCTACCGCGGCGCCGGACGGCCCGAGGCCACCTACGGCATCGAGCACGCGATGGACGACCTGGCCGCCGAGCTCGGCATGGACCCGCTGGAGCTGCGGAAGCGGAACTGGATCACCCACGAGGAGTTCCCGTTCACCACGATCTCCGGGCTGACCTACGACAGCGGCAACTACGAAGCAGCCACGGCCAAGGCGGTCGAGCTGTTCGGCTACGACGACCTGCGCAAGGAGCAGGCTGCCCGGCGCGAGTCCGGCGATCCGGTCCAGCTCGGGATCGGCATCTCGACCTACACCGAGATGTGCGGGCTGGCGCCGTCGCGGATCGTAGGCTCGCTGCGCTACGGCGCCGGCGGCTGGGAGCACGCCGCGGTCCGGGTGCTGCCTACCGGCAAGGTGGAGGTGGTTACCGGGACCAGCCCGCACGGCCAGGGGCACGAGACGGCCTGGAGCCAGATCGTGGCCGACCGGCTCGGCGTCCCGTTCGAGGACGTCCGGGTCCTGCACGGCGACACGCGGGTGGCGCCGAAGGGCATGGACACCTACGGGTCCCGCTCGCTCGCGGTGGGCGGCATCGCCGTGGTCGGCGCCTGCGACAAGGTGATCGAGAAGGCCAAGATGATCGCGGCCGGCCTGCTCGAGGTCTCGGCCGACGACCTGGAGTGGACGCCGGGCCGGTGGTCGGTGCGCGGCGACCCGGAACAGGGCCGCTCGATCGCCGAGATATCGCTGGCCACGTTCGCGGCGCACAACCTGCCGGACGGGGTCGAGCCGTCGCTGGACTCCGAGTCCACCTACGACCCGAACAACTTCTCCTTCCCGCACGGCACGCACCTGTGCGCCGTGGACGTGGACACCGAGACCGGGCAGGTGAAGATCCGGTCCTATGTGGCAGTCGACGACGTAGGTACGGTGGTCAACCCGCTCATCGTGGAGGGCCAGGTGCACGGCGGGCTGGCGCAGGGCATCGCCCAGGCGCTCTATGAGGAGGCCGTTTACGACACCGAGGGGAACCTGCTGACCACCACATTGACCGACTACCTGGTGCCGTCCGCGCCCGACCTGCCGACGTTCACCACCGACCGGACGGAGACCCCGGCGACGAGCAACCCGCTGGGCGTCAAGGGCGTCGGCGAAGCCGGCACCATCGCCTCCACGCCGGCCGTGGTCAATGCGGTCGTCGACGCGCTGCGACCGTTCGGCGTGCAGGACGTGGCGATGCCATGCACGCCGCAGCGGGTCTGGCGTGCCATCAACGCGGCGAGGGGAGAAGCGCGATGATTCCCGCGCAGTTCGAGTACACGCGGCCATCGTCGCTGGCCGAGGCCATCCAGGCGCTGGCCGACGGCGGTGATGACGCCAAGGTGATCGCGGGCGGGCAGAGCCTGCTGCCGCTGCTGCGGCTGCGGCTGGCCTATCCTTCGCTGCTGGTGGACGTCGGCGGCCTAGGCGAGCTTCGCGGCGTCCGCGACGCCGGGGAAGCACTGGTGGTCGGGGCGCTGACCACCCACTACGAGGTGATCCGCGACGCCCTCATCCGCGAGCACTGCGGGCTACTGGCCAAGGCGACGGCCACGGTGGCTGATCCCGCGGTCCGGCACCGCGGGACCATCGGGGGCTCGCTCGCGCACGGCGATGCGGCCGGCGACCTGCCGGCCGTGATTTCCGCGCTCGACGCGACGCTGCTCGCGACCGGGCCCGAAGGAGAACGTGAGATCGCCGCGACGGATTTCTTCGTGGACTATCTCACCACCGCACTGACCGCAGGCGAGATCCTGACCGGCATCCGCATCCCCAAGCTAGGTTCCGGCTGGGGTTACCGGTATGAGAAGTTCCAGTTGAGCGCCCAGGACTGGGCCGTCGTGGGTGTGGCGGCGCTGGCCCGGCGGGATAACGGGCACGTGGCCGAGGCCAGGATCGGGCTGACCAACATGGGCACGGTCCCGGTGCGGGCCCGTGCCGCCGAGGCTGCGGCGGCCGGGGCCGCGGCGTCCCGTGCGGTGCTGGCCGCGGCCGCCCAGCACGCCGACGAAGGCACGGAGCCGCCGGATGACCTGCGGGCGGCGCCCGACTACCGTCGGCACCTGGCTCGGGTGCTGACCGGCCGGGCGCTCGCCGGGGCCGCCGGGGTCAGCTAGCCGGGTGAGGTAACTCGCAGAGGGTGATGAAACTGGGCTCCCGCCGCGTTCTAGTGTGGTGGAAGCCCAGTTTCATTCGGCGTTGGTGACAGAACCGGGCATAATTCACAGATCGAATCGATCCAGAGAGAAGTGACGTACCGATGGCAATGGAGATGGATCATTCCTTCACCGTGCCCGTTCCCCCCGATCAGGCTTGGGATGTGCTGCTTGACGTAGAACGGATCGCGCCCTGCATGCCTGGCGCCACCGTCGACGAGGTCGACGGCGACGTGGTCAACGGGCGGATCAAGGTCAAGGTCGGCCCGGTCTCGCTGACCTACAAAGGCACCGCCAAGTTCACCGAACGTGACTCAGACGCCCACGTGGTCGTGCTGGAGGCCTCCGGCAAGGAGACCCGCGGCGCGGGCACCGCGTCGGCCAACATCCGGGCCTCGATGGTTCCGGACGCGTCGGGGTCGGGCACCGAGGTCACCATGCACACCACGATGAACGTGACCGGACGGCCAGCCCAGTTCGGCCGCGGTGTCATGGTCGAGGTAGGCGGCAAGCTGGTGGAGCAGTTCGCGCAGAACCTGAGCAAGCTGATCACCGGGGACTCGGCCGGCTCGGGCTCGGCTGGCTCAGGCTCGGATTCGGGCGCCGCGGCCGATGCGGCACCGGCGGCTGATGCCGGCCCTGCTTCCTCCGGAGGCAGCACCGACGGCGCGAACGCAGTCGCGCCGGGCGCGGTCAGCGGCACCGTGGACCACGCGGCGCCTGCTGCCTCCGCGACCACGACCGCTCCCCCGCCCGCGCCTGCTGCCTCCGCGACCACGACCGCTCCCCCGCCCGCGCCTGCTGCCGCCGCCACCACGACCGCACCTGCGCCCGCTGCCGCCGCGACCACGACCGCGCCCGCTGCCGCCAGCGATGACTCGATCAACCTGGTCAAGCTGGTCGGTCCGGCGATCCTCAAGCGCGTCGTGCCGGCGCTGCTGGCCGCGGCGGCCCTGACGCTGCTGGGCAGGCGCATCTGGCGTCTGATGCACCAGGGCAAGCAGGACTGAGGCGTGGAGTTCCAGGAGGTCGTCCGGCACCGGCGCATGGTGCGCCAGTTCACCGGCGAACCAGTGTCAGCGCAGAGCCTGGAGCGGATCCTGGACAACGCCGTGCGCGGGCCGTCGGCCGGGTTCTCTCAGGGCCAGGCGTTCCTGGTGCTGACCGGCCCCGAAGACCTGAAGCGCTTCTGGGCCGTGGCCGGCGTGGCGGCGGCCGAGTCGGTAGCGTCGGCGCCGCTGGTCATCGTGCCGATGTCGTCCAAGCGGGTCTACCTGGACCGTTACGCCCTGCCCGACAAGGGCTGGACCGACCGGGACGAGAAGCGCTGGCCGGTACCGTTCTGGCACATCGACACCGGCATGGCGGCGCTGCTGATCCTGCTCACCGTGACGGATGAGGGCCTGGGGGCGCTGTACTTCGGGATCGTGCCCGAGGCCGTGCAGCCGTTCCGCGAGGCGTTCGGCGTGCCGGACGACCATGAGCCGATCGGCGCCATCGCCATCGGGCACAACGCCGAGGCCGCGCCTCGCGACCTGAAGTCCCGGCGCCGTGCGGCTCAGGACGTCGTCCACTACGGCCGCTGGTAGGCCCGGCAGCATTGGCCTGGGACTGGCGGGACGGGGAGGACTCGCGGGCAGGGTGGGATCCGGATTTCGGGGGATGAGGGTGGCTAGCGGCCAGTTTCTGGCCGCGCTCAGCCGCGGAGCAACCAGTCGATGCGGCACCCTACCGATTCTACCGGTCTTCTACGCACACTGTGCGGGGTGTGTCGGGTCTGTGTGCAGGGCTGGAGCGGGCTGCAGCCCATCCGACCCGGCTTCCGGATTGACGCGTATCGGGAGTTGGCCCACGTTCGCCGGTCTTACAAGGCGCGTAGCCGTTTGCGCCGCTGGCCTATCTACGTGCGTCGTGCGAGATGAGATCGGCCACGCCGCTAGCGGGTCCTTCCCGGCCCCATGCGGGCGCGCAGTGAGGTGATCTCAGCGAATCGCGGTCAGTTGGTCGCCGAGAAGATCTCACCAAGTACGCGCCGCGCGTCTGCGGCCTCTTCCTCGTCGTCTCCTTTCAACGTGTAGGCACAGGTCGCGAGCGTCTTCCACATGGCCCAGCCGCGCCCGCGCGACCATTCGGCTTGACCTACGTAAAGCCGCTCCCGGAACATCTGGCGACCCTCGGCAGTCAGCAATGTCCACGCGATTGCCAGGTCACAGGCCGGGTCGCCGACACCACAGGTGCCGAAGTCGATGACGGCCGCCAGCTGCCCGTCGCGCAGCAGCAGGTTTCCCTCGGCGACGTCACCGTGGAACCAGCTCTCCATCCCGTCCCAGTGCGCGTCAAGGGCGGTCTGCCAGATCCTGCGTGCGAGGCCGGAATCGATGTGGCCGTCCAGTGCCATGAGCGCACTCTGGGCTGCGCCGTCGTAGGTGCGCAGCGTGCCGCCGCGGAACCAGTTGTGCTTTCCCGGGCGGGGTCCGTCGGCGGGGTCGGTGCTCCGCAAGGCCGTCAGGAACCCGGCCAGGTCAGCCGCGAACCGGACGGGATCGGCGATCCGGTCCGCGCTGGCCGGCTCGCCGTCGAGCCACGGGTAGACCGACCACGGATACGGGTAATCCGCGCCGGGCTCGCCCTTCGCCAGCGGTACGGGAACGGGCAGCGGGAGCTGCGGGGCAAGAACCGGAAGCCACCGGTGTTCCTTATCGACTGCCAGAGCGTACTCGGCCGCGCTGGGCAGCCGCACCAGCATTCCGGCGCCGAGGTGGAACGTCCAGTTGTCCCAGCCGCCACTGGCAACGGGCTGAACCGGGAGACCGGCCCACTGAGGGAACTGCTCTTCGATGAGACGACGCACCTGCGGCGCGGTGACGGTGATGCGCTGGGGCACGGGACCGAGATCCGGCGTGTTACTCAATTAACATCCTGTCAGACAGTATACTGCGATGAGCGCGGCGAAAGCGGATCAGGCATCCGGGCCCTAACGTCGCGGCGGAGATGTTCGGGGGAGGCTCGCGGACAGTCCGGACGTGCCCGGAAACGGCGGTGGAGTCCCGGTAGAAGAGGTCTTGCCACAGATCATCTTCAGCCCAAGGACTCCACGTGATCCCCTATCGTGCCATGCTCGACGTCCCCGCGGAACTGCTCCGCTACCTGTCCCGGCTGCTGGCCGCCGAGCGGCGCCACCGGGGCACCCCAGCCCGCAGCAGAAGACTCACCTGCCGCGACCAGGCGATCCTCGCGCTGCGCTGGTTCCGGGACCGGACCCGGATCGAAGCCCTCGGCCGTGACCACGGAGTGTCCCGCGCTACGGCCTACAGGTACCTGGCCGAAGCCGTCGACGTGCTGTCCGCACAGGCTCCGGACCTCCCCGAAGCCCTGGAGCGGGCGATGGCCGAGGGCGTGGCCTTCGTGATCCTGGACGGCAAGGTCTTCGCCACCGACCGCTGCTGCGAGCCGGCGACCAGCGTCAAGGGACGGCAGATCGACGCCTGGTACTCCGGCAAGACGCACCGCCACGGCGGCAACGTCCAAGCCGTCATGCACCCCGGCGGACTCCCGCTCTGGACCGGCCCCGCCGAGCCAGGGTCCGTCCACGACCTGACTGCCGCCCGCGCCCACGCCCTGCCCGCCCTCTACCGCGCCGCCGCCCTCGGAATGCCCGCCCTCGCCGACAGCGGCTACGAAGGCGCCGGAATCGGCATCCTCACCCCAGTGAAAAAGCCCGCCGGAAACCAGGAACTCGACATCGATACCAGCACCAGGAATGCACTGCTGCGCGACCTACGCTGCAGGGGGGGAACGCGGGTTCGCCCTGCTCACCCAGCGCTGGGCCGCTCTCCAGCACATCACCGCCGACCCCGACCGCATCACCGAGATAACCCGCGCCGCCCTCGTCCTCACCCAATACGAGCACAAATACATCACCTGAAACTCGCTGAGATCACCTCAGTGTATGCATGCTGAAACAAAGGGGAGCATTCAGCCTGACCGGGTCTGTCAACTTAACGGTGTAACTTCTTCCTCTGCTGTAACTTGCGTCCCGCGCTGAGGCGGCCGTCGAAGGTGATGTCGAAGGCATTCAGGGCGGCCTTCCACCGGTTGGTCCAGCGCTTGCGGTCCTTCCCGGTGGGGTCCAGGCTCATGATCGCCAGGTACAGGCACTTCATCGCGGCCTGCTCGGTCGGGAAGTGGCCGCGGGCGTTCACGGCCCGGCGGAGCCGGGCGTTGATCGATTCGATGGCATTCGTCGTGCAGATCACTGTCCTGATTTCCCGGTCGAACCGCAGGAATGGCACGAACTCAGACCACGCGTTCTCCCAGAGCCGTATGATGGCCGGGTAGCGCTTCTCCCATTTCCCGGAGAATTCAGCGAACCTGTCCAGCGCCTCGGTTTCGGATGCGGCGGTGTACACCGGCTTGAGGTCCTTTGCGATCTGCGCCCAGTCCTCTTCGAGGCGTACTTGAATGAATTCCGCAGAAGATGAACGATACATGTTTGCACGATCGTCTTCTCCCACACGGAATTCACCGCGTCGGGCAGTCCTTTCAGCCCGTCGCAGACCACCATCAGCACGTCCCGGGTGCCGCGGTTCTTGATCTCCGAGCAGACCCGCAGCCAGAACTTGGCCCCCTCCCCGTCGCCGTGCTCCCCGGCCCACAGGCCCAGCACGTCCCGCTCGCCGTCCACAGTGACGCCCAGGGCCAGGTAGATAGGCCGGTTGGCGACCTGGCCCTCGCGGATCTTCACGTTGATCGCGTCGATGAAGATCACCGCGTAAACGGGATCCAGTGGCCGGCTCTGCCAGTCCGCCAGGCCGTCCATGACCCGGTCGGTGATCGTGGTGATCGTCTGCTTGGAGATCTCGGCGCCGTAGACCTCGGCCAGGTGCGCGGCGATTTCCCCGTGGGTGAGCCCTTTCGCGGACAGGGAAATGACCATCTCATCGACACCTGTGAGCCGCCGCTGCCGTTTGGCGACGATTTTCGGCTCGAAACTCGACTCCCGGTCCCGCGGCACCCAGATTTCCACCGGCCCGGTATCTGTAATCACCGTCTTGGCCCGGTGGCCGTTACGGGAATTGCCGCCGTCGCGGCCCGCGGGATCGTGCTTTCCGTAGCCGAGGTGATCATCCAGCTCGCCTTCCAGGGCGCCCTCGATGACCATCTTGGTCAGCTTACCCAGCAGGCCGCCCTCGCCGGTCAGCTTCAGCCCGCCCACCCGGGCCCGCTCGGTAAGCTCGCGCAGCAGCTGCTCATCAGCCGCCGAGAGCTCCGCTCCGGACTGGCCCCGGTCCTCTGTCACCTCAGTCATCTGATGTCTCCTCCGTCTCAGGAGTTCCACCGTTTAAATTACAGTCCCGCCTGACCGCGCTGAAGCTCTACGTTGAAATCGCCCTACTTCGACCCGTTAGAGGTTGTAGCTGGCCTCGATCACGAGACGGCGGGCTGTGTGGGATTTATCAAAGACCGCTCTTATGGGTAGGGTGCCGCATCCACTGGTGAGAGGTCCGGTACCGGTGAGGCAGTAGGGGTCCACGGGGGCTTCTGGGATCACCATGCCGTGGGCGGAGGGCCGGGACCGGTGCGGAGACCAGGAACGGCTCGGGACCGGGCCGGAGTAAGGCTGAGCGGGCCAGGAGGGGCTGGGGTTAGCTGGGCGGACCGGGAGGGGCTGGGGTTAGCTGGGCGGACCGGGCGGGGGTTGGGGTTAGCGGACGACGATGTCGGTGACGGGGAGGGAGGAGTCGGCGGGGAGGTCGAGAGGGGAGGGCTCGACGGCGCGGGACACCAGTTCCGAGCCGAGGGCGGCGACCATGGCGCCGTTGTCAGTGCACAGGCCGGGGCGGGGTACGCGGAGCCAAATGCCGGCGTCGGCGCAGCGCTCGGCGGCCAGGGACCGCAGCCGGGAGTTGGCCGCCACGCCGCCGCCGACGATCAGGTCGGCGACGTCGTGCTTCTGGCAGGCCTGCACCGCCTTGCGGGTGAGCACGTCGGCCACGGCTTCCTGGAAGCTGGCCGCCACGTCGGCCACGTCGACCTGATCCCCGGCGGCCCGGCGCGCCTCCACCCAGCGGGCCACGGCCGTCTTCAGGCCCGCGAAGGAGAAGTCGAGTGTGCCGTCGTGGTACTTGCCACGGGGGAAGCCGATCGCGGCCGGGTCGCCGTCCCGGGCCGCCTTGTCGATGGGCGGGCCGCCGGGGAACGGCAGGCCGAGGACCCGGGCCACCTTGTCGTAGGCCTCGCCGGCCGCGTCGTCGATGGTCGCGCCCAGCGGCTCGACCTGCTGAGCCACGTCGCTGACCAGCAGCAGCGAGGAATGGCCTCCGGAGACCAGCAAGGCCACCGCGGGCGAGGGCAGCGGGCCGTGCTCGAGCTGGTCGACGGCGATGTGCGCGGCCA
>CAVYEG010000008.1:0-206783 GCA_963767565.1 uncultured Actinomycetes bacterium
GGGCGTTCTCCACGCCCCCGGCCGGGACCGCCACCAGCGCCTCACCGAGGATCCTGCGTAGTGCCGCGGTGACCATCTACGTTTTTGCCGAGCATGCGAACCGAGTGCCATCCCGTAGGGCAACTCGCTAGGCGAGCTTAAGGAGGTGACTGACGGTGCCGGTTCGGATCAGCACGAACGTTCCGACGGCCACGAATCCGCCACGCCTTTATTGGTTCGGATTCGTTGTCGGCGCTGGATGCAGCCGATGCTGACATGCGGTGAACTTGTCGCAAACGTTCCTTCTAGAACTGCGGCGCGCCGAGAAGAGTCAGGTAACAAGCTCAGGCCGCCATTCGGTTTCGGGCTGGTTGTGCAGCCCGATCGGGGACTGCTGGCCGCAGGCATTAGGGGCGGTCCTAGCCGTCCACATGGGCCCGGTGGCGCACATCTGCGTGAAGGTTCGCCACCCAGTCAGCCGCGAAGCAGCCGGCGCAGGACAGGTGGGCGAGGCTGACAGGCCGCACGGGGTCCAATTATCAGAAATTGTGTTGACTTCCGACCCGGTCATGCCGCAGAGTGCAGCCAACGGGGCACCAGACTAGCGATTCTACGGGGGATCACTATGAGCCGAGTCCGCGCGGTTGTCGGCGTGGCTAGCGGACGCCGGGCCAAATGGGCTGTGGTGATCTTCTGGCTGATCATCGTGGCTGTGGCTGGTCCGCTGTCCGGCAAGCTCACCGGGGCCGAGAAGAACGACTCGTCGTCCTGGCTTCCGGCCAAGGCCGAGTCGACCAAGGTGCTCGACCTGCAGTCGCGCTTCCAGTCCCCGAACATCTTCACGGCGGTCGTGGTCTATGACCGTCCCTCCGGCCTGACCGGCACGGATCACGCGAAGGCACTGGCCGACGCCAAGCGGTTCCCGCAGGTGACCGGCGTGGTGCCGGGCCAGGTCACCGGGCCGATCTTTGCCCAGGACGGCAAGGCGATCGAGACTCTCGTGCCGGTCAACTTGGGCTCGAAGGGCTGGAACGGCGCCTCGGCCGCGGCGACCAGCCTGCGCAACATTGCGCAGGCGAACGCCGCCGGATTGGCCGTGCACATCGCCGGCCCGCTGGGCAGCGCCGCCGACTCGGCCAACTCGTTCAAGGGCATCGACGGCATCCTGCTGCTCGCCACTCTGCTCGTCGTGATCGTGCTGCTGCTCATTACCTACCGCAGCCCGGTGCTGTGGCTATTCCCCGTGATCTCGGCGGGCATCGCGCTGGTCAGCGCCGAGGCGCTCATTTACCTCCTGGCGGCCCACGCCGGACTCACCGTCAACGCGCAGAGCGCCGGCATCCTCTACGTGCTGGTGTTCGGCGCCGGGACCGACTACGCGCTGCTGCTGACGGCCAGGTACCGGGAGGAACTGCGCCGGCACGAGGACCGGCACGAGGCGATGGCTCTCGCCATACGCCGGGCCGGACCGGCCATCATTGCCAGCGCGAGCACCGTGATCCTCAGCCTGCTGACGCTGTCGGTCGCCCAGCTGAACTCCACCAAGAGCCTGGGGCCGGTGTTGGCCATCGGCATCGGGGTGGCCCTCGTTTCCATGATGACGTTGCTGCCAGCCCTGCTGCTGATCTTCGGGCGCTGGATATTCTGGCCCGTCAAGCCCGCCTTCGGTTCAGCCGAGCCCACCGCCCGGGGCTTCTGGGCCGGGGTAGGGCGGCGCATCGCGGTCCGGCCGCGGGCGGTCTGGGTGACCACCGCGGTGATCCTCGGAATACTGGCGCTCGGCCTGACCGGCCTGAAGGCCAGCGGACTGACCGCCGCCGAGTCCTTTGTCGGGCACCATCCAGACTCGGTGGTCGGGCAGGCGGTGATCGGCCAGAACTTCCCGGCCGGCGCCGGCCAGCCAGTCGTCGTGGTCAGCAACGTGGCGCAAGCAGCTCGCGTGGAGGCCGCGTTCAGGGCCACACCGGGGATCACCGGCGTAACCGGCCCGGTGACCAGGGACGGGCAAGCCTTCCTGCAGGGCACGCTCACGTCGGCGCCGGACAGCCAGGCGGCGTTCAGCACGATCGATAAGGTCCGGGCCAGCGTGCATGCCGTGCCCGGGGCGGACGCGATAGTCGGCGGCAACACCGCGGTGACGCTCGACATCGCCCGCGCCGCCGACCACGACCGGAACCTGATCATCCCGATCATCCTGGTGCTGGTGTTCCTGATCCTGGGGCTGCTGCTGCGGGCGATCATCGCGCCGATCATGCTGATCGCCACCGTGGCCCTGTCGTTCGCGGCAGCGCTTGGCGTGAGCTCGCTGTTCTTCAACCACGTGTTCAACTACGGCAATGCAGACAACTCATTCCCGCTGTTCGTCTTCGTCTTCCTGGTCGCACTGGGCATCGACTACAACATCTTCCTGATGACCCGGGTGCGGGAGGAGGCAGGAAAGCACGGACCGCGCCGCGGCGCCCTGACCGGCCTGTCCGCGACCGGCGGGGTCATCACCTCGGCGGGAGCGGTACTGGCGGGCACGTTCGCCGCGCTCGGCACGCTGCCGGTCACATTCCTGGCCGAACTCGGCTTCGCGGTAGCGTTCGGGGTCCTGCTCGACACCATCGTCGTCCGGTCCGTGCTGGTTACCGCGCTCAACCTGGACCTAGGACGCTGGGTGTGGTGGCCGAGCAAGCTGTACCGGCAATCAGTCCCGGAGCCCGAGCTACTGGAGGAGCAACCATCGGCCGTGCCGTAAGCCAGCGGCACCGACCATGGTAGAGCCCTGGTCGCCGGGCCCATCGCGCCCGTCATCCCGGCGTCAGCGCTGGCCGCCGTCGGCTGGGAAGGCCCTCCTATCGCGCCGAGAAACGCTCTGGTCCCGCGAGCAGAGCTGGACGCGCTCCGGGCTGAGAACCGACGCCTGCGGCGTCAGGCCGGGGATCGCGAGGCCCTCGACCCGGGGACAGAAGGCACATAAAGCCATTAACGTAGCTTATTTTAAGCGTCCCACGTTTTAGTTACCTAACGCGCATTACCCCCGATCTAATGATGCTCTCCAGCGGCTTCCGGTATTAAGCGTCGGGAAGGCGCTAAGCTGCCCGCGGCAGCCTGCTCGTCAGGTTTCTATCGGTCCCGCGAAAGGGCAGCCATGCCACATGATCTCGGTTTACGGCATATCGCCGTAGTCATAGGCACACGACCGGAAATAGTTAAGCTGGCGCATATTGTACGCATTCTGGGAGCGCAGGCCCGGCTCATCCATTCCGGCCAGCACACCGACACCGAGCTGTCCGGGGTGTTCCTGGCCTCGGCGGGCCTGCCGGCTCCGCACATGCTGTCCGGCGTCTGCGGCGAGCCACGGTATGCGCAGGTCGGGCGGATTACCGAGCAGCTCGGCGAGATGTTCGCGCGGCGGCGCCCGGCGGCCGTAGTAGTCCAGGGCGACACCAATACGGCCATGGCTGCCGCGCAAGCCGGAAACTACTGCGGCGTACCGGTCGTGCACGTGGAAGCCGGGCTCCGCTCCTACGACCGGGACATGCCCGAGGAGATCAACCGCTGCGTGATCGGTGTGCTGGCCAGCATGCACTGCGCGCCCACTGCACGGGCGGCGGCCAGCCTGGCCGCCGAGGGCGTGCCGGCGGCCCGCATCGCACTGACCGGGAACACCATCGTCGAGGCGACCCTGGCTATGCTGCCCGCTGAGGCACCGGCCCGGGAGATCGCCGCGGCGTCCGGAGCCGAGCCGGGCCGGTACGTGCTGGCTACCATCCATCGGCCGGAGAACACCGACGACCCGCGGCGGCTCGGGACGATCCTGGACGAGCTGGGCAAGCTCGGGCTGCCGGTGCTGTTCCCGCTGCACCCACGTACTCGCCTGGCGGTGACCCGGCACGGCCTGCGCACAGCGCTCGACCGGCTGCGGGTGCTCCCGCCGGCCGACCACCGGACCTTCCTGGGCCTGGCCCGGCACGCCCGGCTGCTGGTCTCCGACTCCGGCGGCGTGCAGGAAGAGTGCACGGTACTCAAGCGGCCGCTGATCGTAGTCAGGAACTCCACCGAACGGCCCGAGTCCGTCGAGGCCGGGTTCGCGCACCTGGTCCAGCCGGGCCCGGTGATCGGCGAGCTGGGCCGTCAGCTGATCGGCGATGAGAGCCTGGCGGCCCGGCTGGCCGCGCTGCCCTGCCCGTACGGCGACGGGACCGCCAGCGAGCAGATCGCCGAGCTGCTGCGTGGTTACCTGGGCTGAGTATCCCAGGTCCGTTCGGCGTCCCGGGCGCATGAAAACGGGGCCCGGCCGGTGGCCGGGCCCCGTTCCGGTCAGGCGGTCAGCCCTGCCCTGCGACGCGGCGGCGGCGGTTCAGGAAATAGCCGATCCCGCCGCAGCCGACCAGGCCGGCGAGGGTAGCGCCGATCGGCGTGGCCATCCCGGGCAGCGCCGGGGCGCCGGCCAGGGTGGCGGTATTGCAGACGCTGGTCCCGATGGTCAGGGTCTGGGTGCTGCCCAGCAGGCTGACGTAGATGGCGTCCACGGTCAGCGTGCCGTCACCGGCGGTGGTCTGCCGGTTGAGGGTGAGCGTGGCAATGCCGGGCACCGTGACCGTAGTGTTCGGGGCCGGGTTGGCTGCGAGGCTGATCGCGGCCAGTCCGCCCCCGTTGACCGCGCCGTTGGTGATGCTGGCCGTGCCGCTCACCTTGTCGGTGTCGGTGTCGAACGTGCACGACGAGGTCACCAAGTCGGCGGTCAGGTTGACCGCCGGCACGAGCAGGACGGCGGCGGCCAGGGTCACGCCGACGTTGGCCACCGACGTCGAGGCGCCGGTCGCGCTGGCCGTGTCGGTGATCACGCCCGCGGTGAGCAGGCCAGCGATGGAGTCGCTGTTCACGCTGACCGGCGAGGTGCCCGGAAAGGTGGCCTCGTCGAGCGGGCCGGCACTGATCGCGCCGGTGGCCTGGGCGGCGTACGCCTCGTTCGGGCTGGCGGCCAAGGCGGGGCCGGCCGCGGCGGCGGCGATGCCGCACGCCAGCGACACCGACGCCGTGACCTTAGCCAGGCCGCGGATTTTCTGCATATCATCTCCAGGTAGTTTCGTGTTTCGTGACGACGGCAGCCGGTACCTCCCGTGCCGCCGCCGATAACTGCGGGCCCGCGTCCATCGCGGGTGCCGCGTACCTATCTCGCCGGGCCGGACCTTTCCGGCGCAGCATTGAAGGACAGCCGGGCCACGCCCGGCCGTTCGGTTAGGTCATGGCTGCTGCGGCCGCGGCCCGGCGTAGAGGCCCGGAGCGCGGCGCAGGCGCGGGTCAGCCGCGCGGCCGGCCTGGTCAGGCGGCTGGATTCGTTACCATCGTTCCCCCTGTTGCTGTGATGAGCGGATCGGGCACGGCCAGGTCTTCCCCGCCTGGCAGTCCCGCCTCGGATTCGAATTCCGCGTTGCGGCGGGTCTTGAACCACTCGTTGCGGCGCCGCAGGATCCGGATGAAGGCCCGCCACGAGGTGATGTAGAAGATGAAGACGTACAGCGAGTAGGCGAAGCCCAGGCCAAGGGACTGGGCCAGGCCGGTGCGCGGTTCGCACTTACGCCGGTACAACGGGCCCCACAGGACGAACGGCCCGGCCCCGCCGATCAGGTACAGGAGCATGATCATCCAGCCGCCGCCGAGGAACCAGCCTGCCATGAAAGAGGGCTGGGCGAGCCAGTGGCTGACGAACATCATGATCGGGAGCGGGTAGACGATGGTGCCCGCGATCTGCATCCAGGGCTGGAGCAGATAGTAGGTGGCCTCCAGCGCGCCGAGCACGCTCACGTAGGGCGAGGTCCATAGCTGCCGCAGGTAAACCCCGCATTGCATGGTCCCCTGCCCCCAGCGGGTCCGCTGGCGGACGAAACGGCGGAAGTCCGGCAGACCCTCCTGGTCCACGTACGTGTCCTGGGTGAACTCGGTGCGGTGGCCGGTGAGGGTCAGGTGCAGGCTCAGCTCGTAGTCCTCCAGCAGCGTGCCACGCCACGGCCCGCCGTCCGCGCCGGCCAGCGTGTCCAGCGCCGACATGCGGGTGAACTGGCCGTTCCCGCCGAGCCCGACGGTACCGGTGTAGTGGCGGGTGGTCTGGATGGCCGCGATGGGCACCCGGAACTCCAGGTCCTGCATCCGGACCAGCACCCGGGCCAGGAAGTTCACGAGCCGCCCGCGGTGCCGGTGCGGGCCAGGGTCCTCCCGGTTGATCATCCGCACCTCGATCTGGACCGAGCTGACCGACGGGTCGCCGAACAGGCCGGGCCCGGCGCACACGTCCAGGCAGTCCGGGGCCGGACGGCCGTCCGCGTCGATCACCCCGATGACCAGCTTGTCGCGGCGCCCGACCGCGGGCAGGCAGGCCCGCAACTGCCAGTAGGCGGCGTTCAGTGCGTGCCCCTTCCCGGTGCGGGCGTCGGGGAAGCGCCGGGACACCACGTGCACCATGGGGTCCCGCCGGGCCCGGCTGGCCACGATGGCGCCGGTGTGGTCCTCGCTGGCGTCATCGATGATCCAGAGATGCGCCTCGGGCAGCGTCCGCCGCAGGTAGTCGATCGTGTGCCCGATCACCTTCTCTTCGTTCAGCGCCGGGACGAACAGGTGCCAGCCCAGGGTCCGGGCGTCCCCCGGCGGCTGGGAGCGGCGCCGGGCGTACGGCACCGCAATGATCAGCACGTAGATGATGAACGTGGCGCTCATCATCAAGCCGACCGCCTGGGCGAGCGCGACGACGACCGGGCCGGCGCCGTTCATGAGCGCCGCCGGTGCCGGGGCAGCAGGGCCGCACTGAACTCCACGCCGCGCCGGGAGGCGACGATAGCGGTGAGCAAGACCAGGCTGAGGCCGATGCCGACGATGCTGACCAGCGAACCCAGCACCAGGTGGCCGACCTGGTAGCCGACCCCGAGGCCCCAGAAACGGCAGCACAAGGCGATAACCCCGATGCGAAGCGTGTTGGCGACCACCAGCACAGTGGCTGCGGCGATCAGGGCCCTGACCACCAGGCCTACGTTGAGCCGGCGCGGGATCATAAGCAGCATGCCGAGCCCGCTCAGCGGCACGAGCAGCAGGGACGAACTGCAGTCGGGAGTGATCTCCAGGCCGAACGCGTGCACTGTGCCCAGCCCGAACCAGATGATCGGCGCGCGGGAGGCGGCCAGGACGGGGGTGAAAAAGCGGAAGCAGGTCGCCGCGAGGCCGGCCTCCGCCACCCGGAACGTGAACTGGAAGATGACCAGGGTCAGCGCGATGACGGCCAGCACGCTCATCGCCGCGATACGCTGCCGCGTGCTAGCGGGCCGTAGCGGCGCGTGCCGCCCGCGGGCGGCGCGGGCGCTGGACCGGGAAGCCGGGACACTCCGCCGGGCCAGACGCTGCGCGGCTAGTTCAGCCGGGGCACAGCCGCCCGGCCTCCCTCGGCCGGCGGCGTAGCCAGCGGGTGCACGGTGGTCTCCGGGGAAGCCGGCAGGCACGTCACCTGGCCACGGCCAGCGGCCGGCCGGCGAAGGGAGACCCATGGGAATCCCGGCCGAGGCGCCCGCGCCGACGGCGGCGGGCGGACGGCTCGAGCTGCCAAGCGTGGCATTCCAGTGGCTGCCGCGTGGTCCCGGCGCCCGGGGGGCCGCATGCCGGCCCGGCGGTCCCGCCGCCGAATGCGCGGCCAGCCTTTCGCGCGGTCTGGGCTGATGTTGCACGCGTGCCGTCCTTCAGTTAAATGAGGAGAAAATGAGCAAAACCGGCGCTGCCGTTCGTCCAGGCGGAGCACAGCGCGCTGACGTCGACTGGGCCACAGAAGGTCACCGTGAGAGCGACGTAACTGGCCCCATCCGGGCTAGGAGCGCACCCAGGCCGCTGCTGGTGAAGCGGGCGAAAGCGGTGCCGCCGGTGGCGAGGACCAGGGCGTCGATGCCGCCGACGATAAGGACCAGCTTCTCGCCGGTGTATTTCCTTTTCAACTCGGGCTCCTTCAGGGCTGAAACTTCGCGCGTGCACGAAGACTCAGCAGAGAAATTGAGGGAAACGCTTAGGTGACGCGGGCCTGTCCCTACAGGTTTACCCCTCAGATGATTAAACGATAAAAAAACTCAGCGTTGACCGAACTCTTTATTGTTTAAAGGTTCAATTAACAACGAGATTCTCAGATCGTTATTCGCCCGGACATTCCGCTGGTGGATAGCCGACATTTCCGTAACGACAGCAGGGCAAGCTTAGATACCTTGGACAGGATGACACATGACGGGAAGCTGGTTGCTAAACGGCTCGTTCCGTACATGATCGTGATTTAGCCGCCAAGAGCGGGTGCCTTGGGGCCGAGCTCAACGCCCGAGAACCTTTCCCAAAGCGGAGGAAGGCCGCGAGAAGACCTGCCCGGCCGTCACGGAGAGTATTCACCGGGCACATCCGGGACCGCCGTCGACCCAGCGGCGCCTCCCGGCCCGGGATGCCCGGATTGAACCGGCGCGCGGCTAATATTTCGCCGGGAGAATGAGTCTGCAAACGGAAATTATGCCGCCTCTAATAACATGGCAATAACGATTCGGAGCCGAGCATTAAAGAAATTGCGGGCACCGCTGCGGGCCTATGCGCCTCATTGCCTACAGAGAGTAGTCAGACGTGGTCATTATCCGGGCGGCCAGTGATCCCGTAAAAGACTTCGAGTCAGGAGGCGGCGGCGGCAGCGCGAGATGCCGCGAAGACGCGCCCGGTGTTTTCCTCGGAGAAGAAGTCCGCTGGTGACGTCATGCCGGCGTTGGTCCGCGCGAAGCCGTCCATGGCGTCCTGGTTGCCGTGAATGGCGGCGAGGAGGTGGCGGAGTTCCTCCGGCGGCGGCTGGAGGGTGGCGAGCTGGGTGGTGAACTCGTACATCGGCAGGACGTGCTCGTCCCGGGCCGCCTGGTAACGGCCCATCGCTTCGCCGAATGAGCAGGCGCCGGACAGCGCCTGGTCCAGCGCGGCGGCGCACAGCTCGGCGTCCCGGAAGGCGTCGGAGATACCTTGCGCAGTGATGGGGTCCTTGTTGTAGCCCGCGTCGCCCACCAGCGCCCAGCCGGGACCGTAGGGCTGGCGGAAGTAGTTGGGCACGGTGGTGCCGACGATGCGTGTCTCGCGGCGGGCGGCGCGTATCCGCTCGGCGAACTCTGGTGCCAGGTCGAAGGTCTTGAGGTAGTTGCCTTCGATGTCGGTCTTGTTCGCGGCGAACTCGGCGTGGGGCCAGCCGGCCACGATGACGGTGAGGCCGTCATGGGTCGGGCAGACGCCCCAGCCGCGCTGGGGGCGGATGTAGTTCTCGAACCGCCCGGCCATCGGCAGGCCGCTCCAGTACGCGTAGTAGGCGCATAGCAACGGCGGCTTGTCGTGGTAGTGCCGTGGTCTCACCGCGGCGGCGACGGCCGAGTGCAGCCCGTCGGCCCCGATCACTACCCGCGCGTGCTCGGAGACGTCCTGGCCGCGCGGGCCGTGACCGCGGATGCCAGTGACCTGGCCGCCGTCGGTGAGGACTTCCCCGACGGTGAATCCCTCGCGGACCTCGGCTCCCGCCGCGGCTGCGGCGCCGACCAGCAGCGTGTCCAGGACGGTGCGGCGTGGTGCGTAGGCGACCGGCGAGTCGTCAGTGCCAGGCGAGCCCGCGATGGTGAACGGGCCGAAGTCGAACGCGTAGGTGCCGACCGGCGGGCAGCCTGTCGACAGGAGCTGGCCGAGCAGTCCCCACCGGTCCAGCGCGGCAATCCCGGTCGGCTGGATGACGTGGGTCGAGATCGTGTCGCTGGGGAAGGTGGCCCGGTCGAGGAGGAGGACCCGGTAACCCTGGCGGGCTAGCAGCATTGCCGTCGGGGATCCGGCGCACCGGGCTCCCACGACGATGACGTCGTACTGATTCGCGGCCATCACTCGTCCTGCCGGTGTTAGAAGGGAACTTCGGTGCTCATGAGTTCGGTGAAGTCGGCCGGGCCGGGTCGTTTCGCGATCACCCGGCAGAAGCCGACGGCGTCGAGTTCGATCCGCGGGCCTGCTGCGCCGGACGTCCAGGTGCCGCCGGCCGGCCCGGTCAGGTGCAGGGTGAAGTCCTTGCCGTGGCGGTCGGCCCATTCGCTGACCACGTCGGCGACGATGACCCCGTCGTGATCGGCCGTCAGATGCGGCGTCTGGTCCAGGGCGGTGCAGATGTCAAGCCGGTGCATCCAGGGGTCGCGGGTCAAGATGACGTCGATGAGGTACCCGAGCGTCCACGGCTCCTCGATGCCGTTGATCACTCCGCCGGTCATCGTCTGTCGCCGGATGAACCCTGGTGTCATCCGGCGGCCCCTGACCGCTTTCGGGGCACGTGCGGCGAACCGGTCGCTGATCGCCGGCCCAGACCAGCTCGAGCGCTCATTGACCTGCAGAGCGGTGAGGCGGTCGATGTCGATGTTCCCGCTGACGGTGGCCGCGCGCCGTTGCCGGCTGCCGTCGCGGATCGAGGCAGCCATTTCGACCATGCCGAGCATGTGCGCTGCCATCTGGCGGACGTCCCACGCGGGGCAGGCCGTCGCCGACGCCCACGCATGGGTGTCGAGCGACCGCAGCAATTCCGCGCAGCGCTGGTACTCCGTGGCGGCCAGCCGCATCGCGGTCCTGCGGTCCAGGACCGGGGTCCGAGGCTTCATGTCTTCCTCCCGGGTGTGGATGGCTGGGCCGGCAGGCCCAGCTCGTCGGCGAACATGTTCAGCGCCCGCGGCAGCAGGACCCGCCAGCGATCGCCCGTGGGGTCATTGGCCAGCTGCTGGTTGACCAAGCCGCCGACCAGGGCGGTGTACATGTCGAGGTCCGCCTGGCTGCGGATACCGATCTCAGCCAGGACCGACTGCATGATCTCGTAGCACTGCACCGCGGGCCGGTAGGCCTCCTCGCTCGGCATGAAGTCGCGCAGCAGCGGCATGTCCATCAGCTGGTGCCGTTCCAGGTCGGCGACAGCCAAGTCGAAGTACGTAGTCGCCAGCGCCAGCAGCCGCCCGCGCGGATCAGCGGGAAACGACGCGGCTTCCTTCTCCATCACCGCATGGAAGTCGCGCCACGCCTGCCCGAACATCGCGTCATAAATAGCGTTCTTGGACGCGAAGTGCGAGTACAGCGAGGGTGGCTGCATGCCGATCCGGGCCGCGATCTCACGCAGCGTCACGCTGACCAGGCCGCTCTGGTGCGCGATCTCCCACGCCACCGCGAGGATCTCCTGCCGGGTCGCCTCACGGCGTTCGGCTTTCCTATCACGATTAGGTACACCAACCATAGTTAGGACTATGCGGCACCGAGAGGGGCCTCGTCAAGGGGCTTCGCTTCACGGGCTGCAATGCCCGCAGGCCTAGCGAGCCTTAGAGCCCCGATAAGCCCGTGGCGCCCCTGCCCCGGGCTCAGCGGTCAGGCCACATCGGCTTCGTGGTGCCCTAGACCTTAGACACGGTGATTCTGCATAGGCGGCTATTTCGGGCCGCGCCAAACCGCCACGCGGACCCAGCGGAGCCGGTTCAGGGCCGGACCTCGAGCGTGCAGGCCGATGTCTCTGCCGTGCAGCGGAGCTCGCGCTCCGTCGGACCTTCCGTGCAGCGGCCGCGATCTCGGCATGGTGAACTAGCTTTGTTCTAACTGCAGCGACGGCCGGAATGACGAGGTAGCAACCAGTGGTGCGAATCCGTTTATGGGCGGCCTCCTCGATCGATATCCCCGCGGCCCTGCCTACGACGAGATGTTCGGGGCGGATGGCCTGCCGCGCCCGCACATGCGCGCGCTGTACGAAGCTCTGCAGACGCTCACCGGCGGCGACCTGGCGCGCCGGGCGGAGGCTCGGGATCGCAGCTTCCGTGACCAGGGAGTCGTCTTTTCCCATGCCGGCGAAGAGTGGCTCTTCCCGCTCGACCTGATCCCGCGGCTGATTCCGGCGGCCGAGTGGGAGCTGGTCGAAGCGGGCGTCGTGCAGCGAGTACGCACACTTGAGACATTTCTGGCCGATATCTACGGGGCGGGCGAGGTGGTCCGGGACAAGGTGGTGCCTCGTTCGCTCCTCACCACCTCGGCCGGCTTCTGCCGGCCGGCGCACGGCATCGAGCCGCCGAACGGCGTGCGGGTCCACCTGGCCGGGATCGATATCGTCCGTGACCAGGCAGGCGTCCTGCGGATCCTCGAGGACAACCTGCAGGTGCCATCCGGCATGTCCTACGTGGTGGAGAACCGCAGGACCATGGCCCGAGTCTTCCCCGGCCTGTTCCTGGAGCAGGAGGTACGGCCGGTCGCCTCCTATCCCGGATGGTTGCTGGACGCGTTGCGGCGATCCGCGCCCGTTGGTGCCGAGGAGCCTGTCGTGGTGCTGCTCACCCCCGGAGTGGGCAACGCCGCCTATTTCGAGCACGCTTTCCTGGCCCGCAAGATGGGCATCGAGCTGGTCGAGGGCCGGGACCTGTTCTGCCGCGACAATGTCTTGTACATGCGCAGCGTGGGAGGACAGCGGCGGGTGGATGTCCTCTACCGGCGCGTCAACGACGACTTTCTCGATCCGGTCCATTTCAGGGCCGACTCCGTGGTGGGCTGCCCTGGCATCCTGAACGCCGCCCGGGCCGGCAATGTCACGATCGCCAACGCGGTCGGCAACGGCGTGGCCGACGACAAGCTCACCTACACCTACCTCCCTGCGCTCATCGAGTACTACCTGGGCGAGCGCCCCCTGTTGCCGAACGTCACGACCTACCGGCTCGACGACCCGGATGTGTGTTCGCAGTGCCTAGCCCGGCTCGACCAGCTGGTGGTCAAGCCGGTGGGAGGGTCAGGTGGCCATGGCATCGTCGTCGGGCCGCAGGCCTCCGACGCCGAACTGGCCGCCGTGCGCGAGCAGGTGCTAGCCGAGCCCCGGCGGTGGATCGCGCAGGAGCTGGTGCTGCTGTCAACTTCGCCGGCGCAGCTCGGCGACCAGCTGCTGCCCAGGCACGTCGACTTGCGGCCGTTCGCGGTCAACGACGGCGCGCAGGTCAGGGTGCTGCCCGGCGGACTGACCCGCGTGGCGCTGCGGGAGGGGAGCCTGATCGTCAACTCCAGCCAGGGCGGCGGTTCCAAGGACACCTGGGTGCTGACCTCCTCGCCGGACTGTGACACCGAAGCCGACGGGGCGTCGGCGTTCCCCCCGCAGGCGGTACGCGGCGCCGAGCCCGACCGCGGTCCCCACCACGACCAGCAGCAGTGAGGAGACCGGGATGCTGAGCCGGGTCGCCGAGGCGCTTTTCTGGGTGGGCCGTTACGTCGAACGGGCGGAGGACACCGCCCGGCTGCTTGACGTGCATTTCCACGAAGTCCTGGAAGACCCAGGGGTGGACGAGGCCCGCGCCTGCGCCGTCCTGCTGGCCGTCATGGGTATCTCGGGTGAGGTTGCCGACCGGCACCTCGACTCCGCGGCCGTCCTGGAGCTGCTCGGCTACGACAAGGACTCGTCAAGCTCGATCGTCGGCGCGCTGACCGCCGCCTGGCAGAATGCCCGCAGTGCCCGGGAGGCTCTCTCCGCGGATATCTGGGAATGCCTGAACTCCACCCGTAACTCTCTGCAAACCCGGGTGGCCGCCGCCCGCGACTTCGGCCCGGCACCGTTCTTCTCTTACGTCCGCGAGCGCGCGGCGAACGTCGCCGGCTACGTCGAGGCGAGCATGAACCGGGACACGAGTTATGACGCGCTCGTCCTAGGCCGCAGTCTGGAGCGGGTGGACATGACCGCGCGCATGCTCGCGGCACGGATCGGCTCCGAGCGCGCCAGCGAGGGCTGGACCTCCACCCTTCGGGCCTGCTCGGCCCATGATGCCTACCTGCGTACCTACCAGCAGGGTGTCGACGAACCCCGGGTCGTGGAATTCTTGCTGGTGGACCGGCTCTTCCCCCGCTCGGTCTTCTACGCGCTCCGGACCGGGGAGCGGGCGCTCGCCCGGCTGGACCCGGCGTCCGGGCGCTCCGGGCTGGATGAACCCGCCCACCGGGCCATCGGCCGGGCGCGCACCGACCTGGAATTCCTTTCCACCGCCAAGCTCCTCGACGGGCTGCCGGACCGGCTGCTCGGACTGCAGCGGGCCGTGTCGATGATCAGCGAGGAAGTGACCGAACGGCTCTTCGCCGGGTCGCCGCCGCCCCAGTGGGGCCTGAAGGAGACGCAGGCATGAGCTGGCGGATCGCGATCAGGCACCGCACCGGCTATAAGTACGCCGAGCCGGTGCGGGCGTCGTACAACGAGGCGAGGCTGACCCCGCCCAGCGCTGACGGCCAGCGCCTCCTGCAAGCCGCCCTCGTGGTTACGCCCCCGGTGCGGCCGTTTCATTACGTGGACTACTGGGGTACGTCGGTGGACTCGTTCGACATCCACGTGCCGCACACCGAACTCGTCGTACTGGCGACGTCGACGGTTGAGACCGCCCAGCCGCGGCCGGTACCGTCCGGCGTCAGCTGGTCCGAGCTGGCCGGGCCCGCGGTCCAGGATCGCTTCGCCGAGTATCTCACCGACTCGTCCTACGTCACGGCCGAGCCGGAGCTTACCGAGCTGGGCAGGTCCCTGCGCGCCGAGTCCTCACCCGTCCAGGCCGGGTTCCGCATTGCCCAGTGGACCCATGAGACGTTGCGCTATGAGCGGGGTGCGACGCACGTCCGCACCTCCTCGGCCCAGGCCCGTGCCGCGGGCGGGGGCGTCTGCCAGGACTTCGCGCACGTCACGCTCGCTCTCCTGCGCGCCGCCGGGCTTCCCGCGCGCTACGTCTCCGGCTACCTCCACCCGGCCGCAGACGCCGGGATCGGGGAGACGACGACCGGAGAAAGCCACGCCTGGGTGGAATTCTGGGCCGGCGCCTGGGCCGCGGCCGACCCGACCAGTCTCGCCGAGGTGGGCAGTCGGCACGTGCTGCTGGCCCGCGGCCGCGACTATGCCGACGTGCGTCCGCTGTCCGGCATCTACTCAGGCCCGGCGGCGGAGCACTTGGGCGTCACGGTCGAAGTCACCCGACTGAGCTGAGCGAGCCGGGGTGGAGATGTTCATTCCGGCTCCTCCTGTGCTTGCACGGTCATGGACTCCAGGAGCGGTGCGCCGAAGGTGGTAACCATAGCTACGTCAGCCGCGTCCCGGCCGCATCCGATTAGAATCCGTCCCTTGCGTCGGCCGTTGTTGCGCGGGTCGAAGGTCCACCACCGATCGCCGAGCCAGACCTCCATCCAGGCCGCGAAGTCCATCGGCGCCGGATCCGGCGGCACGTCGATTTCAGGCAGGTAGCCGAAGACATACCGAGCCGGGATGTTCAGGGCCCGGCAGAACGAGATCGCCAGATGGGTGAAGTCGCGGCAGACACCGAACCCGGAGACGTTGACATCGGCCGCCGTGGTCAACGGGCCGCTCATGCCGTACTGGAACGTCAGGTGACGGTTGACGTAGTCGCAGATCGCCTGTACCCGGGAGTAACCAGCGGGCATGGCGCCGAAAAGTGACCAGGCTTCGTCGCCGAGCGTGTCGGGCAGGCAGTAGCGGCTGGGCAGCGTGTAGATGAGCACCTCGTCCGGCAGCCTGTCCGGCGGCAGCTCCGGGACTTGTTCGTCGCCGTCCTCGGTCGCGTCGGGCACGAGCACCGAGGCGCCGAAACGCAGCGTGGAACGCCCGGCGGGCAGCATCACCCGCGTACACAGGTTGCCGTAAAGGTCGGTGTAATGACGGATTCG
The DNA here is from genome assembly GCA_963767565.1 of uncultured Actinomycetes bacterium. GTDB lineage: Bacteria > Actinomycetota > Actinomycetes > Streptosporangiales > Streptosporangiaceae > Palsa-504. The sequence continues at coordinate 15,673 of CAVYEG010000008.1, forward strand.
CACCTCTGGCTCCGTCGACCACTCCCGCCACCCGAGACTGACGGGGGCCGCAGCCAAGGGCTCAACCTGGAAAACGGCGGGGGTGTCGACAGCAGCCAGGTATACGAACTCGCACCCCACCCGCACCCTTCGCATCTCCATGGTCCCAACCTGCTCCCTACGGTGGTGCAGCGCGCCATATGTCTGCGTTGCGACTCCCCGACTTTAGTGGACCAGGGGCCTGGGTGGTTCGGACCGCTTGTGCGTCTTGTCACGCGGACGGATCCCCAGCACGGCGCTTGCACCGGACGTACCCAGGCCGCTGGATAGCACGAGTCTGAGTGCTCGTTGCGCGATGCGGCGACCGGCTGGAGTAGCAGGCGGCTCGGGACGAGGTTAGCCCGGGACAAGGCGGGTAGCGCGGGAACCTCGCGGAAACGACGAAGGGAGCCCGAGCATGTGGGCATTTTTCTCCAGGCGGCTGCGGATGTGGTTGCTGCTGGCTATCGCCCTACCGCTGACCCGGGCGCTCGTCCATCGCCTGGCGCTAGCCGCCGAGCGCCGTGATCCGTCCACCCGGACAGCAAAGGCGCTGCACCAGGCCGACTCCACGGTCACCGCCGTATCCCGGCGGGCGGCCCGCAGGACAGAACGCCGCAGCGCAGGACGCTTACCCGCTAGCACGAGTGAACGGCGTAACCCGGCGGAAACATCTGGCTTGGATGATGAATCATGGGGACACGCCGGATCCTGATAGGTTGCGGGTTCACTTATGAGGCCTGGTCCCGGTTCGGCGGGCTGAAGCCCGGGTACCGCCGGATGCAGGCCATCTGCGACCACGTGCACAGCCACCTGACCTTTCAGTACGGCAGCACGACGGCCCTGTCCAGCGCCGCCGACGTCAACCGGACCAGGATGGGGGTCTGCCGTGACTTCACCCATCTCGCGGTGTCGTTCTGCCGGGCACTGAACATCCCGGCCCGGTATGTGTTCGGCTACCTGCCCGACCTCGACGTGCCGGGGGATCCGGCGCCGATGGACTTCGCAGCCTGGATGGAGGTCTGGCTCGGCGACCGTTGGTGGACCTTCGATCCGCGCAACAACACCAGGCGCAAAGGGCGCATCGTGATCGGCCAGGGACGCGACGCCTCCGACGTCGCCATGGCTACCACCTTCGGCAACCCGCCGCTTGAGTCGATGCTCGTCCAGGCGGAGGAAGACCCGGCGGGGGAAGGAGCCCGATGATGCTCGACGCCTCGGTGCTGTGCGCCCCGGTGCTCGACCACCGAGGCCTTGACCTGAGCGCCGCCAGGCACGTCCGCTACGTCCTCGAGCAGAGCTTCCGCTACGAATACGACACACCGGTGAAGTCGCTGCGGCAGCGGCTGGTCATCGTGCCGCCGCCCCGCCACGGCAACCAGTACCTGCGCGCGCACCGCCTCGAGGTGACCGGCGCGAAGGTACAGCGCAGGGTATGCCGGGATGCGGCCGGCAACGTCGTCGCCCGGCTGCGGGCCGACCTTGTGCCCCAGGCGATCGAGTTCCGGCTGGCCGCAGTACTCGAGCGGATCCGCGACGACGGGCCCGCGGTGCTCGCGGCGGAAGCACTGCACTGCCCTCGCTTGCTGCGGCCCACCCGGCTAACCGCGGCCGATGAGCGGCTGCGCGCCATGGCCGGCGGCATCGTCCCGGAAACCGCCAGGCACGGCGACGGCGAGCCGGAGGAGAGCGCAGAACGGATCTGCGCCGCCGTGCATGACGCGATCACCTACCGGTACGGCATCACCTCGGTTACCACCACGGCTGCCGAGGCACTGGCCGGCGGCCACGGCGTCTGCCAGGACTTCGCGCATGTGATGCTCGCGCTATGCCACCTCGTCCAGCTGCCCGCCCGGTACGTGTCAGGACACCTGCTCGGACAGGGCGGCACCCACGCCTGGGTGGAGGTGATCGTGCCGCGCGCCGGGCACGCCGAGGCCATCGCGTTCGACCCGTGTAACGGCCGACGCACCGACAGCGGCTACGTCACCGTCGCGACCGGCCGCGACTACTCAGACGTCGCTCCCGCCTCAGGCTCCTTCGTCGGCACATCCCGCGGCCACCTGACCACCACCCGCCGGGTAGGCATCCTCGCCGCCGCCTGATCACTTGGCGCCTCGCACGGCTCGGCGGCCGGCGAAGAAGTCGAGGTAGGCCCGGGCCAGGGCGGCGGGGTTCTCCAGGGCGATGTTGTGGCCGGACGCGGGGATGACGGCGCCGCGGACGTCGCGGGCCACTTGCGCGAGCTGTCTGGCTACTTCGTCCCCGAGATAGGCTTGCGCGCCGACGGCCAGGACCGGGCAGGTGATCGGGTCGGCGTAGTGCGGGCGGTTCTGCTCGGCGTTGGTCTGGCGGGCGCGGTTCATCTCCAGGATGGCCTCGACCTGGCGAGCTTCGACGAGATCCACCGGGTCAACGTGCGGGGCACGTTCGTCGTCGACCAGCAAGCCGCGCGACCGCGGCGCGTGACGGCGGCTCGATCGTCAACGTGTCGTCGAGCATGGTCCGGGTGGCGCCGCCGGCGCTCAGCGAGTACGCGGCGTCCAAGGCTGGTGAGCTCGGTCAGCCAGTGGCGAGCCGTGTGAGGGCGTCGCCGCCGAGCCGCTGGATTCTCCATTCGTCCAGGCCGACTGCCCCAATGGAGCGGTAGAAACGGATGGAAGGCTCGTTCCAGTCGAGCACCGACCATTCGAAGCGGCGGTACCCGCGCTGCACGCACAGCTCGGCGAGCGCCTTGAGCAGTGCCCTGCCGTAGCCGTGGCGCCGCTCGCCCGCGCGGACGAACAGGTCCTCGAGGTAGATGCCGTGGCGACCGGTCCAGGTGGAGTAGTTCAGGAACCAGACCGCGATCGCGACAACCTGTGAATCCTTCTCGACCACGTGCGCGAACACCGAGGGAGCGGGACCGAACAGGACCCGGTGCAGGTCGTCTGCTGTCGTCTGTACGGCGTCCGGCTCCTGCTCGTACTCTGCGAGCCCGCGGATGCAGTCCAGGATCCCCTCTTCATCACCGGGGCGCGCCCGCCGCAAGACAGCTCCCCCGCCAAGCGATCTGTTCTCGCCCTTGTTCACTAGTCGATCTTATTGGTCATGCCGGACCACCGCGCAGGAGTCCCCCGCCATGCTGGCAGCCGAGCTGCTATTCGTCTACATCTACTGCCTGGTTGACGACGCGCTCAAGGCCCGCGCCCTGCCGATCCCGCGGCGTCCCGGTCCCGCTCCGGCCTGTACCGATGCCGAGCTTCTCACGATCGCGCTGGTCCGGCACCTGCCCGGCCGGCGCAGCGAGAACGGGTTCCTGGCCGAGATACGCCGCGACTGGCAGCACCTGTTCCCGCACCTGCCCCCACCAGTCCGAGGTCAACCGGCGTATCCGCTGGCTGTGGGGCGCGTTCGAGCAGCTGCGCGCCGCCTGGGCCGCCGCCATTCCCCCCGATCCGGTGCAGCAGATCGGCACCTCCGCGCTGCCGGCCAAGCACTGCTCCCGGGTCCGCGGTCCCGATCAGTGGACCGGCCCGGGCAACGACCTGGCCGCCCGGTTCGGCCGCGACGGCGCGCATGCTGAATGGTTCTACGGATTCCGCCTGGCGGTGCGTACCGACCTGGGCCGCCGGATCGTGCGAGCCTGGTCGATCGTGCCCGCAGCGGTCAAAGAGCAAGAGGCGGATGCCGACCTGATCTGCGGCGACACCGCCGCCATCGATGCGCTGCTGCTGGACAACGGGTTCAACGGCACCGCGTTCGCCGCGCAGATGGCCACCGCCAGCATCGAGGTGATCATCCCGCCCATCCGGGCGCAGCGACGAACCATGCCCCAGCCGGTCCAGCGCTTGATCGCCAGGTTCCGTAACCGGGTTGAGGCCAGCTTCAAGGAGATCACCGACCAGATGGAGCTGGCCCGGCACGGCGCACATAGTTTCGAAGGCCTGCTGACCAGGACCGCAGCGACCCTGGCCGCGCACACGCTATTGCTCACAGTCCTGCCGGAATGCTGTCATGGTTTCACGCCGTCATCCGCGGCCGCTGACCAGCGGCCGGAGCCGCAGTAGATTTTCGTGGTAGCAAGCACCACGTTTTACAAGTACGCGATAATATCCGGGCACCACGGAAAAAGGCTGATTGATCATGGCGGACAACGGCTACGGGACGGAGACCTGCCTGGCGTGCGGGCGCGTTCTGCCTGCCCGGCCAGGAAGAGGCCGGAGACGCCGGTACTGCGACGCGAGGTGCCGGGATGCGGCCCGGCGCGAGCGGGTGCGGGCGGCGCGGCGTGGAACCGGTGATGTAAAGGAAGGTTTGACGACAGGCCGGCGTCAGGAATATCTTGACATTATCGAGGAAGATGCGGTGGTCGGGCGGGCGGCCGCGGCGGCTCGGCGGCTGATCGACGAGTTCAGCCGGGACGGGTCGGCACCGGCCGCGGTCACGGCCGCGCGGGACCTGGCGGCGGCCGCGGACGCGGCACTGCAGGCGGCCGTGGACCGGGCCCGGTCGGCCGGCCAGAGCTGGAGGGAGATAGGTGACGTGCTCGGGACGAGCAGGCAAGCCGCCTTCCAGCGGTTCGGGCACCCCGTCGACCCGCGCACCGGCACGCCGATGAGCCGCGACGTCCCGCCCGGCGCGGCGGACCGGGCGGTCACCATCTTCTGCTGGCACAACGAGGGCCGCTGGGCGCAGATCATCGCCCAGATGGACCAGAACATGCGGGCCCGTCACGACCCGGACCTGATGGCGGGAGCCTGGGCGCGGCTGGCCGGGATGTTCGGCCGCCTGGAGCGGATCGGCGAGCCGTTCGCCTGCCGGACCGGCGACGACACCGTGGTCGAGATGCCGCTGCAGTTCGAGGCGGGCGACGCCAGGGGGATCGTCCGGTTCAGCCGGGACGGCCAGATCGCGGGGATGGCAATCCGGCCCGCGTCGCCCTGATCGGAGCTGACATGAACCTGGCCACACTGATCATCGACAGCGTCTTGCTGTCCGGCATCGTGGGCGTGTCCGCCTACGGCGCCCGCCTCGTGCCGCCGGGGGCGCGGCTGCCCATGCATTTCGGCCCGGGCGGCTACGGCAACTGGCAGTCCAGGAACCTCGTGCTGCTGTCCTGGCCTGTCGTGGCGGCGGCGATCTACGTGTACGTGGCCGTCAGCGCCATGAACCACGGCACCCCGATCCCCGTCGCCCTGACCTTCGCGCTGCTCCTCATGCTGGTCAACAGCGTGGGGGCGATCCGCGCCGCGCTCAGGCGCGACCGCCAGTAAGCCCCCGGAGTCTGCCTGAAACCAGTGGATGCGGCACCCTACCCGGAAGAGCCATCTTGGACAAATCCCGCAACCGTCCAGTCAGTCCAGCGCGCCGCCTCGTGATCGAGGCCACCTACCCGTTCTGAGATGCTGCCCCAGCAGTACGGCCGCCCCAATGCCATGCAAGCAGCATGCAGCAGAGCTTCTTCGGCCACCGCGGCAGATTGTCACAGCTAACGCCTACGGTTGGCTCCATGCCACCGCTGCCTCGCGTCACCGGCCGCGAACTCGCCCGCGCGCTCGGCAAGCTGGGGTGGGTAATCGTGACGCAGAAAGGATCCCATGCTCAACTCAAGCATCCCGCTCGCGGCGGTCGCGTGACCGTACCGCTGCACGCCGGTGAGACGATCGGGCCCGGCCTGCTACGGTCGATCCTGAGCCAGGCAGGCATTACCGTCGAGGAACTACGCGCGGTCTTGTGACAGGATGAACCTGATGCGTACTTACACGATCGTGGTGGAACCCGACCAGGACGGCGGCTACTTCGTTACCGTCCCGGCCCTGCCCGGCTGCTTTACCAGAGGCAGCACGATCGAGCAGTGCCGGGAGCGGGCCGTAGAGGCCATCGAGGTTCACATCTCGGGTCTTCGAGCCGACGGCGAGCCCGTCCCTGAGGAAGCCGGGCCGCCGCAACTTCTGGCCGTCACCGTCGCAGCCTGACGTCAAGACGCCGATCCCAGCCGCGTGCTTGATCGCCTCCAGCTCAGCGAGCCTGGCGGAACCGTACCGCGCTACTCGCCTGCATGCGCGAACGCCTCCGGGCCCTCCGCGGACCCGGACGTAAGGCACCTGCATCCTGGACTCACCTCCCGCGGGCCGTTTCTTCCGGGGCGCCCGGGCGGCCGGCTCGACCTCGAAAAGCCGATCAGATCCCGCACGCTGGGCGCACAGCACGGCACCGCGCGTGCGGGCACTGCGCGCTGCGACGCCCCTCCGGCCTGGGATGATGCGCCGGAACCGGGTGGCTGTGACAGCCTGACCGGAAGAGGGGTCTTGCCTAAATCCCACATCAGCCCAGAGAGCCTGACGCGTCGACTGAGGATCGAAGCTACGTACCCACTCTGATACCAGCAGCGTCGGCCTGCCCTTCGCCTCTACGGCGGAAGCAGGCCGCTCTGCGACGACAACTCGGACGCCCTCGCGCCCTCGCAGGCCCGGCACTACCCCGTTCCACACGATCCGAAGATCCCGGCCACCTGCCCTAGCACGGAAACTGCAACACCCATGAAGGCGGCCCGCCCGCCCCCGGCAGCACGAACCACCGCACGGACCACCAGCCCCGATAGGGCAGGGTGTCTTTCCGAATGTAAGCCGTAGTCGCGGTATGACCGTGGAAGCGGCGATACAACTCTGAACCCAACTCTGACACTCGGCAGAAGCAGTGGCTATCCCTCACGGCCGGCGAGCAGCACCATCCGGCAGCTCGCAGCGCCCCCATGGCGGGCTGCCGCCGCCCAGGTAGGCCGGTAAGATGCCGGGCATGTTTGATCGGCCCCGATTCTGGTGGCGCGCACTGAGCCGAGGCACCAACAGCCTGAACACCTGGGTTGGGTGGTTCGGTCTCGTTGTCCTGGTGCTGGGGGTAGCCGTCGGGATCACTGTGCCACTGGTCTTCCACGTCTCGCACTGGGTGACGGCGGTGATCATCGTGAGTGCTGTCCTCGTGGTTGTGGCGGAGGGCTCCTACCTGGAATGGAAAGCCACCGACGAACTGCGGCAGAAGGCCGAGTCCGTCCGGGAGGACACGCACGCCGAACTGGAGACGGAGCGCCGTCGGCCGACGGTCAGTCCGCCGCCTGCCATCAACCCCGACGAATTCAGGCCGTCCCACGCCGAGTCCGGCGAGTTTCCTGATAATAAGGCGCTGACCTTCGGTTTCGATCACCTTGGTGATCATCCCGGCGCGTACCTGGCCTTGAATCCTCGCCGCTGTACTGTTGTCACGCCGTCTGGGGTGACGGTGAGTGCAACCAGCGGTAACCGCTACTTCCAATACCCGCAGGAGTTCGATAATGCGCCGCACGTGCGCCCCGGTCTCTACCGCTTCACGCTTGAAGGCCAGCGCACGAGCGGAGAGTGGGCATTCATCACCAGCGGTGAGCATGAGGTCTACCCGCCGCCCAAGACCGGTCTGGAAGTCGTAATCGAGGACGAGAAGCCGACGCCGTTCCCTGGCGCGGCAATCGTCCTGGAGATCGAATTCCGTGTGACCAACCACGACCCGGTCCCGCACCTGCTGCGGAGGAGCATGCGCGGACTCAACTGGACATCCTTTCCCCCGCCTGACGACCCGGATCTCATCGCGGCCCACAGGGAAGAACAGGCGATCAACGACCGCCGCCGCCGAAACGGGGATGAGTTGCCCCCTCGCGTCCAGCCCGGCGAGACGGTACGTGGGGTTTGCGTCGCCACGTTCCCGTGGGACCCGACCGGCACGTTTCCCGACTACACGCTGATCATCAAGGATGAGCGGCAGGCATACGGCGCGCGTCCGCACGGGGCCGGCGAGGACCCGCTAGCGGCCTGGCCGATCCTGCGCGACGCGCGGAGATAGGCCGACAGGGCAAACCCCGTTCCGGATCCCGGACCCGGATGCATCCGCTACCGCCCCTGAGCGGAGGACACCGAAACCTGATCGCGCGTTGGCGTCGCCCGGCACATCGAGCACCACCTGTCGTGCGGGGCCGCCTCACACCAAGGGGTCGCACTCCCGATGCCGAGTTTCGTGACTGTAGAACCAAAATCTACAATCGGCGGCGTGTCACGAATGTACCCTCGCTTAACACGATCGATCGGATGCTACTGTCAGTTGACAAGATGGTCTACCACCAGGGCAGATGCAGTGGTGGCTACTTGCTTAAGACGATGCGACCCGGGACAGTCGCCCCAGGTCGCACCGCCCGTCAGAAGGTAGTAGTCGGTGCGTCTCGCTTAGGAAACCCTCAGCATGACGCACCCGGCTGGGTCGCCGGTAGCCACGTGTGTACCGTGGTTCCCGTCGTTGGTTGCCGTGGCCATGGCCACGGCAACCAACAAAGCCGCTACTACCTTGAGCCAGAACTCCTGACCCGTCTTCTCGCGCCTTGCAGGCATCTTTCCTCCACCTGCCGCTAGAACCGTCACCCGAGGCGAGTGCCCCGCGCGGGCATCTGGGATGCCAGCTGGACGCCCAGAAAGCAGTCGGTGGAGACCAACGGAACAGGCCAACCGGCCCACGCTCACAATGTATGGAAGCCGGTCCGCAAAGTGCGGCATCTCGCCCGGCGTGGCGTCCTTTTGGTACAGACCTGTGGCCTACAAATCAAGCAATCCCTGCCGGATTCGCCCGGGCAGTTCCAGGTCATTGCGTCATAGCCAGAACTTGAAGCCGAGCCGCACGGCCAGCAGGAGCACCGCGCCGACTGCGAGAACGACCACGCATAGTCTCACGGTTTGCGGCCAGTCCTCTAGCGCGTATCGCACGACTCCCGCCCACCCAGACCCGGACTCAGACTCCGGCGCGGCAGCAGGCATGGGGGCACGCGGCGGCGCTTGCTTCTTCGCGACCGCCCTGCGACGCTGCGCGGTCATGACGCCTTCCCCGGTGTCAGAGAACACTCAAAGAAGGCGCTGTACTGCCCGACTGATGAGGACGCCACGTCCTCGCTGGTGCCGATAGCGCCGTCCGAAACCACGCCCGCGTGCCGCCCCCGCCTAGGCATCCGGCCTTCCTCCTTCCGGTACTTTGACCCTTCGTTGAAGCGTTCCGTAGATCACTACATCAAATTGATGTTAGATGATACCATCATCTTGGTCATGCTACAGCAAAATTGAACTACTCAACAGCAAGGGATTGGTGTGTCCATGACTGAGGCGAAGCCGTCCGACGAAGACATGGAGGCAGGGCCGCTGCCGACGCCCGCCGGGCTGGCCGATGAGAGGTTCGCCGTCAACCTGCGCGAGGAACGTGAGCGTCAGGATCTCTCGCAGGCCGACATCGCCCGAGAGATGAAAGACCGGGGCTGGAAGTGGCACCCACAGACGGTGCAGCGGGTGGAGGCCGGGCATCGCAAGGTGACAATCGGCGAGGCCGAAGCCATCGCCGCCATCCTGCACACCACCGCCGACCGGCTCACCTGGCCGGGCCGGGAAGCCTCGGCCGCCGCGCTCATGGACATGTCGATCGGGCGCATCCTGTCCGCGTGGGAGCAGATCACGGATCAGGCCTGCTCCCTGCTGTGGGCTCAGCGCCAACTCGCCGTCACGCTCGGGGAGGCAGAGCGCGCCGGGTTCTGCGAGACGGGCAAGATCCGGGAGATAGCGCAGGAAGCCCGGGAGGTACTTAGATACACCCCCGAGGGCGCCGTCGAGGAGGGACGCGAGGATTTCGCGCGGCTGAAGGAAACCGGTGAGGAGCTGATGAAGGCGGAAGGAGCCACGCAGAGGAAGTACGATGCTCTCCCCGCCACCTAAACATCGAAGATACGATCCCCGCTCTGACACGCAGCCAAGAGTAACGGCCCGTTCGCAGGCAAACAGGGAATGGGCCGTACGGCGGGTTCAGCCGCAGGTCAGGAGCGGGTAATGAACGAACGAACAAGCATAACAACTGGAACTGACAAAAATACACTTCCAGCAGTGATGGCAGCGGTCACACCGATCCCCGCCACCGCCAGGGCAAAAAAAGCGACAGCTATAACAGTGCACACAGAAGTGAGCACCATTGCGAACGAGAGTCCGCGCTTGCTGGCTTCTATTTCAGCGTCGGTCAACTTAGCGGTGTTCTCAATAGGGCCTCTGACTGCCAGCTCAGCCATAGCGATCATCCGCGCTGCGGAGCCTGGCACAATTCTGTCGTACGCAGCAAGTTCAGCGGCAGGAGGAACAGGCGAAGTCCAGGAGTATCCAACAACCTCAAGGTTGGTGCTAACTCGGGGGAATTGATCTTGCCGCTCGTAAGCTGCAACGCTTGTCTGATCGCCGCCCCCACGCTCAGCCAAGCTTCCCTGATGACTTGAGTCGGGTCGTTCGCTGACCTCTGTTGTTCTACCCGCATCCTCCGCAGCCTGGGTGACGGGTCCAGAGTCAGGTAGTCGAAGCCCCTCATCATCCGTTCCTCCGCCGTCGGCTTCATCTCCCGAGCTAGCCGGCGTCCGGTGGTCGTCATGACTCAACTGTACCTCCAGGTCAGCGGAGCGAAGTCCCTAGGATGGCACGACCAAGCAGGTCACGACACCGGTTCAGTGCCGATCCTGTCCCGCGCTCGTGTGGCTCACCCAAAGGCCGGGCGGGGTAGCCGACACGCCTACACCTTGTAGCCTAGTCAGTTGCTAGCCAGCCTTGGGCTAGGCCTAGCTGCACATGACTGTCCATACGACCCGTACTGACCTGGATCGATAAGACGATATGTTCATGGTCAGAGACTGAGTACCGGAGGTAGCCTATGGCCGACTTCATCCACTTGGACCTGGGCTATCGCCAGGCAGGTGACGTCGTAGAGATCACGCTATCGGGGAGCGCAGCGAACGTCCGACTGCTAGACAACAGCAACTTCCAGGCTTACCGCAGTGGAGGCCAGCACCGGTACATCGGTGGTCTCGCAACTCAGTCGCCGGTGAGGTTGCAGATCCCGCATGTGGGGTCCTGGCATGTCGCAGTTGACATGCAAGGACTGCAAGGCACGACTCGCGCTTCGTTCCGCATCATCCCGGTGTCCGCGCTGCGTCCGCTTCCACCAATTCAGCAGAGCACGCCACAACTGCGAGCCATCGCTAACAATCTGGCCGAGGCAGCACCAGACCACGACGACGACACGCGAGACTACGACGTGTTTATCTCCCACGCTTCGGAAGACAAGCCAACTGTGGTAAGCCCGCTTGCAGATGCGCTGAAGGCGCGGGGCCTATCGGTCTGGTTTGACAAATTTGAGCTGAGAATTGGCGACAGTCTTCGCCGAAAGATTGACGCCGGAATCTCACGCAGTCGCTTTGGAATTGTTGTTCTGTCACCTGCATTCTTCGCGCGGGGATGGCCGCAATACGAACTTGACGGACTAGTGACAATGGCCGTGTCCGGAAAGCAAGTCCTCTTGCCGCTCTGGCATGGCATTTCAAAAGATGAAGTCGTCAGTCAAAGCCCGTCGCTCGCAGACAAGGTAGCGTTGAGAACTGCCGACTACACGATTGATGAAATTGCAGAAGAGATTACCTCAGTTGTGCGCCCGGACCATAACGGCATTTAATAAGTCAAACCGGCCAGGGTAGAGCTTCCCCTACATCCGGGTGCTTAACGGACTGGTACGTCGTAGACGAGCGCGTATCGCTCGACCGGGATGATGATGTCGGCTGTCTCTACGGCACGTTCGTCGGTGCGGTAGATCCGGGCGATGGTCAGCACGATCGCGCCGGGCCGGATGTTCAGCCGTTCGGCCTCTGATGCGAGCGCGGGCCGGGCGGCGACGGTTTCCTCGGCGTGGGTGATGTGCTGGCCGATCACGGCCATGCGCTGGACGACTCCCTGGCCGGCGTGCGGTCCTTCCTCGGGGAACATGACCGGGGTGCCTTCGGTCAGCGCGGCCGGTTCCCAACTCGCGGAGAGCGTGACGGGTACGCCGTCGCCGAGGAACGTGTATTCGGTGCGCATTGCCGGGGCGCCGGCTTCGGCGCCGAGCCGGCTGGCGATGGCCGGGGTCATCGGGACGCGCTGGGTGGATGATTCCCAGGTGCCGGGGATGCCCGCGTCGGCCATGTCGGCCCGGAAGGGGGAGCCGCCGTGGCGTGAGGTGTACCAGGAGCGGGTGAGGCGCTGCCGCTCGGGACGCTGTCGTACGTAGGACCCCGATCCTGACTTGGCCTCCACGAACCCCTCGGCGACCAGCAGCCGGACTGCCTCGACCGCGACCCGGTCCGACACGCCGTACCGGCGGGCCAGCTCATGCCGGCTGGGCAGCTTCGCGCCGGGCGGCAGCACGCCGTCCACGATGGACCGGCGCAGGTCGTCAGCGATCCGCTGATAGGTGGGCGAAGGCACACGGCAAGCTTGACGAAGGTGAGTACTCAGGTGCAAGCTGAGTACTCAGCTTTTTGTGCCGCCGTGTCGCGTTGGGAGCAGGGAACGTTGGAGACCACCGTCACTTTTCCCGGGCTCCCCGCCATCGTCCCATCCGCGCGGCGGTTCGTGCGCGGCATTCTCGCCGAGTCGCCGCGCGCCGGTGACATGGAGCTGATCACGAGTGAACTGGCGTCCAATGCCATCTTGCATACGCCGTCCGGCAGCAGCGGCGGGGAGTTCACGTTAACGGTCCGGACTGCGCCAGGGTGGGCGCGCGTCGAGGTCGCCGACTCCGGGGCAGGCCAGTGGAGCGCGCCGCGCGACGGATCGGACGATGAGGAGTACGGGCGCGGGCTGGCGATCGTCGCGGCGCTGGCCGACAAGCTCGGTCATGACATCCGCGCGAGCGGGCAGACCGTGTGGGCCGAGGTGACGTGGTGAGCGCGCCGGCTGATAAGCCTGCCGGCCGTGACGGATCTGGTGGCCGGCTAGCTGGCGTCGCTGTCGGGTATCCGGTTACCGGCGATCTTGCGTTTGGACTGCCAGCTCCGCAGCGCGGCCGGGGTCCAGCAGGGCCGTCCGTCCGGTGTCCTGCCCTCGCCGGGGATGGGGTGGCGGGTGCGGGCGCGGCGGAAGCTGTCGGGTTTGTCGTAGCCGAGGTAGGAGGCGGCAGCAGCGATGCCCACGACCATATCGGCGCCGCCGTCGGGGCCGGTGCCACTGGTGTCGTTGCGCGGGCCGGAAGCCCCGTCAGCCCGGTGTCGGCCGCCGGGACCCTCGTCCGGGTCGTGCCCAGCGCGGCCGGATGCGGCGCGGTGCCGGCCCGGCGGGCGCCGGATGCCGGTGCCGGCGAGCACGGGGAGCGGGCGGGTCGCGTCTGCCAGGTGCGGGACACTGGCCGGGACGCCGGGGGGTGTTTGCGCTGGTGTGGGGGGCTGGGGTCCGGGTGGGACATCCGCCGGGACATCCGGCTCGGTGTCGTCGGCGGGCAGGTGGACCAGGGAGGCGCCGGCGAGCTTGCGGCCTTCGGTGATGACGTGCCCGGTGATCCACGGGGCGGGGAGCATGGCGGTGAACCAGTCGGGGGGCGGGGGTCCGGTCAGGGCGTAGCGGCGGCGTTCTTCGGCGGGCATCCAGGCGATCTGGGCGTGGTGGATCAGTTCCTCGGCTTCCCCGATGCCGACGGCGCCCCGGCCCTTGATCCGGGTGTCCCACTGGATCGGCGGGGTGAACCCGAACGTCATCCGCCACAGCGAATTGGTGAACGCTCCGGTGATGAGCCGGTAGCCGTACTGGCCCCGGCTGTCGGTGTCGCCGAACCAGCGCAGGTTCGGCTGGTGGACCGCGACGACGAGCCGGTGGCCGGCCTGGCGGCCTTGCCATTCGATCTGCCGGCGCTGGTCCAGGGCGGGCGGCTGGCCCTGCCCGTGGTTGCGGCGGTGCATCCGCTCGGCCATGGAGGCGAAGGTGCCGAACTCATCGATGACCAGCAGCCTTTGCGGGAACAGCCCGGGCCAGGCGGTGTGCGCGCCGACTGCGATGTTGACCCCGAGCATGGACAGGAAGAACTCTTCCAGCGCCCACATCATCGATTCGATGTCGGTGTGGACCCGGATGCCGGGCACGCCGACCAGGACGTCCTGCCCGGTCTTGCGGCTGATGTAGGACCGGCGTTTGGGGTCGATGATGTCGACCAGCCACCCGTTCGCGCGGACGTGCGCGGCGGGGATGGACGCGGTGGCGGTCTTGCCGCCGCCGGTGCCGGCCGCGATGAACAGGTGCGGCTCCTCATCTTGCAGGTCGGCGATCCATTTCCGGCCGCCGGCCAGGGTGGCCAGGTGGATCTTGTGGGCGGGCAGGTCGTACCCGTCGAACCGGGCCAGCTCCGGCGGAGCGGGCGGATGGATCCAGGTGGCCTGGTAGGGGCCGAACGATCCGGCCAGGTCGCCGCCCAGGTGGCGGCGGATGACCTCGCTGATGTGCTGCTGCCTGGCGGTGTCGGGGTTCCAGGCCGGCGGGTAGGCCAGCGTCACCCGGCCGTCCGGGTCGGCGGCGAACCCGGCGGGAATGTCGAGCCACCGGCCGGGCCGGTCGCCCGGCTCGGTGCCGAGGTAGCCGCAGATCTGGAGGTAGACGGGGCGGGTCACCCGCCGCTCGTACCGCCAGCGCTTCAGCCGGGGCCAGCTCGCCGCCCCGCCGGCGACGGCCAGCCCGCCGAGCACGGCCGCGGTGGCCAAGGGCCGGGCGGCCAGCCCGGCCGCGGCGATGACGACGGCCCAGCGGATGGCGGCGCGTTTCCAGCCGGGCCAGAACGCCCACCGGCCCGGCCCGGCCGTGGTGAACCAGCCCGGCACCCCGGACAGCGCCCGCGTCCCGGTGGACAGGAACGTGGCATCGGTGCGCCGCCGGCCCAGCGACGCCCCGATCGCGAACCGGACCGCCCGGACCACCACCCAGCCGACCGCGCGGGACAGGGAGAGCGTGATGGGCCCGCGCTGGCCGGGGAGGCGGAGGCGGGGCATGCCGGGGGCACGGCCGAGCGCTCGGCCGGCCAGGTACCGGAACCCGGCCCCGAAGGCGGCCAGCACCACTACGGCGGCGATCAGCTCGGTGACCGCGTGCGCTACCGCGTGCACGAGCCGGACACTAGCCGCCGCATTCGGGGGCACACCAGGACGTAACCGACCGCACCCGCCCCGCTCACCCCCCGCACACCGGGCAGGCCGCGCCGTGCGGCCGCCGTGCCGGCCAGGGCGCCGGGCCGGGCCGGCGACCAGCGGGGACGCGGGCTGTCCCGCCCCGGGACGGGGCGGGAGTCGGACCGATGACGGGAGGAACGCGAGCAGACGGGAGTGTGAACCGTGGGGGTCGGGGGGTGCGGGGGGAAGGGGGGACGCGTGTTCGCGTGATGACGGTTCGCTTACGGCCGGCCCGTCTGCGTGGCCGTCCGGGCAGGATGGTGACGAAGCGTGCGAACACGTGCACGCCGGGCACCGGGGGTGAAAGGGGACCACGACCATGACAGCGACCGCCACGCAGCACCGCCCGGCCCGCGCCGACGCCGGCACCATCCGGCTGGGCCAGCGGGACATCGACGGGCTCATCCTCTGCGCCGAGCACGGCGGCGCGCCTTATGACCTGCTGGCCGCCGCGCTGGCCGTCGAGCCGGCCCGGCTGCGCGCCATCACCGCCCGGTGGCGGCGCGCCGGGTACGCCGCCACCGGCCCGCTCGGCCCCGGGCCGGCCTGGTGCTGGCTCACCCCGGCCGGCATGACCGCGTGCGGGCTGCCTTACCCGGCCGCCCGGCCGCCGCTGGCCCGCCTGGCCCACCTGCGGGCGGTGCTGGCCGCCCGGCTGTGGTTCACCGCCAGTCCCGCCTGGGGCCAGCACCAGGCGTGGTGGCAGTCCGAACGGCGGATCCGCCGCAAGGGGCCGGCCGCCGGCACTCACCGACCCGACGCCGAGATCTGGTGGCCGTCCATCCCGGCCAGCCCGTATGCCGGGCAGATCTGGGCCGTGGAGATCGAGCTGACCGCCAAGCACGCCGCCCGCACCGCCGCCATCATGACCGAGCTGACCGCCCCGCCCGGCTATAACCACGTGTACTACCTCACCGCCCCCGCCGCACGAGGCGCGGTGGCCCGCTGCGCCGGCGCCCTGCCGCCCAGCAGCCCCATCCCGGTCACCGTCTGGGACCTCCCGGCCGCCGCGTATGCGCCGGGCACGTAAGAAAAGGGAGACACGGGAATTGAGCGGGAATGAGCGCCGAGAAAGCCAGGGAAATAGCCGGGATAATCTCGGCGAGGTCTTCGGTAATGGCAGGGTTATCAGTTATAATCTTCCTGAGGGGGAAAGGCCGGGCGGGATAAAAGTCCGGTATAAGCTCAGGGTCGCCACCGGGAAACGCGCCAGGGAAATAGACGCGCGGCAGGCGGCAGTGATCATGGAGGTACTGCAATGGCTCAGCCACCACCCGAAACAATCATGAAGCCAGCCGGCGTCCCGTCCCGGCCGGTCACGGCCGAGCCAGTCCCGGTCGCGTTCATCGGCCGGACCTCCACCTTGGCCCTGCAAGACCCCCGCGCCTCGCTACGCCGGCAGCTCCGCTCCGCCCAGGAATGGCTGCCGCCCGGCTGGTTCATCGCCGCCGTGTACTGGGATATCGAATCCGGTGGCCTGGACCTGGAACAGCGTAGCCAGGGGGACGCCTATAAGCAGTTCACCGACTCCGGCGTCCCACGCGACGGCGGCATGGCTGACCTGCTCACCGAAGCCCGCTCACCCGCCCCCCGGTTTGCCGCCGTGGTCTGCGAGGACATCGAGCGATCCGGCCGGGACATGTTCAACGCGCTGAAACTGGAAAAAGAACTCTCCCGCCAGGGCATCCCGCTATTCGCCACCGACGAGCCCGCCGATATCGAAGGCGTCAACGCCACCACCGTACTGGTCCGGCGGGTCAAGCAAGGCGTCGCGGAATGGTTCCGGCTCCAATTGAAGGAAAAGATCTGGAAAGGGCTGATCGAGCATTCTCTGGACGGCTGGAACATCGGCACCCCGCCTTACGGGTATGACGCCGAACGGATCCCGCACCCCGTCCCGTACAAAGCCGCCCAGGGCCGCACCAAAACCCGGCTCATCCTGGACCCGGCCCGCGCTTCCGTCATCGCCCAGATCTTCACCTGGCGTGCCGCCGACAAGCTCGGCATCCCGGCCATCGCCGCCCGGCTCAACGCCGACCCGGCCCGCTACCCCGCCCCCAACCCCGCCGCCCTCACCGGGTGGACACAGCAGAACATCGCCGCCATGCTCCGCAACCCGAAGTACACGGGGTACATGGTCTACGGCCGGCACCGCACCCGCAACGGCCGCCGCGTCCCGGTCCCCCAGGACCAGTGGCTGTGGTCCCCGGCCCCGGTGCACCCGGCCATCATCGACCGGGAAACCTGGGACCTGGCCCAGGCCGTATCAGCCGGGCACGGATCGAGCCGGGACGGCGCGGACCTGAACGTCCACCCGGCCACGGTGCGGTTTTACCCCTACCGGGGCCGGGTCCGGTGCCGGGACTGCGACCGGCGGATGGCCGGCAACACGTACAACATCGCCTCCCAGGTCACCTACTACCGGTGCCCGCACAACTGGGCCAGCCCCAAACACGTCGCCGACCACCCCGACCACCCCCGCACCGTCCAAGCCCCCGAACTACGCCTGGACGAGGTCGTCGGCCGGTTCTTCGCCACCCGCGTCTTCGGCCCCGAACGCGCCGCCCTGCTCAAAGCCCAGCTCCCCGCCACCGACGCTCAGGCCGCCGCCAACCGAGACGCCCAGGTCACCGCGATCCAGAGCCGCATCAGCCGGATCGAATCCGCGCAGAACTCCCAGATCCTCGAACTCGAAGAACTCCCCGCCAACCCGGCCGACACCGCCACCGCCGCGCTGCGCGCCCGCATCCGCGTCCGGTTCGCCGAACTCCACAACGAACGCGAACGGCTCGAAGCCCAGCTCAAGACCCTGGCCAAGACCGTTCCCGCCGCCGCCGACCTGACCCTACTTGACCGGCTCCCAGTAGCCGGGGACGTCCTGTCCGACCTGCCGCCCCGGCTCAAGGCCCGGCTCTTCCAGGTCTTCGACATCGCCGTCCTGTGGAACAAGCCCGCCGGCCAGGCCACCGTCCGCGCCGAGATCACCGAAACCACCCTGCAAGCCGTCCCCGGCATCCTTGACCCCGGCCAAGACGGCTACGACGACACCGGCACCGGCCAACCCGCCCCCATGGGGGATCTGGCCAACACCCCTAGAATCGGTAGGCTGCCGCATCCACTGGCTGGCGCAGGCCCTTACGTGGTTGGCGCAGGCCCTGCGCGAGCCCTCGCGCGGGCATCGGCGGCCGACCTGATGCCCTCGGCCACTTCGGCCAGCGCTGACCCTGTGGCGGCGCGAAGTCCCGGACTCCCGCCCGCTGACGACTAGGTAACCTCAGCCGAGCGGTATCGATGAGGCGCTCCAGGCCGGACCGGAAGATGTCATCGCGGCGGCGCGGCGGCCCGGCGACGGCGAGGGCCGCGGCGAGATGGGGATAGCGGCCCTGGACCGCCGCCCGGGTGAGCGCCTGGACCTGCGCGGTCGTCTGCTCGCTCGTGCTGGCGGGGGCTGCTTGCATCGCGCCGTACATGGTGGCGAAGGCACGGATCATGGTGATGATTTCCAGCCTGGCTCCGGTGCCGAGCCGGGAGCCTGCTAGCAGGCCGAGGAAGTAGTCGAGGTACCGCAGCCCGTTGGGGCCGGGTGGCATCGGGGGGTGGAGCAGCCCGGCCAGCCACGGGTGACGCCGCGCGATATCACGGGTCTGCCTGGCCAGATCGGCGACGGCGGCGCGCGGGTCGGCGGCGGGCGTGACCGGGTAGGCGTACTCGCCGGCCAGCTGGTCGGTCATCAGCTGGGCGAGGTGCTCCTTGGCGGGAACGTAGTTATACAGCGACATCACGGCGATGCCGAGCTCGCCGGCCAGGCGGCGCATGGTGACCGCGTCCAGGCCCTCGGCATCGGCGATCCGCACGGCGAGCGCGGCGATGGCCGCGCGGTCGTGCCGGGCCCTGGGACCCCGGCTCCCGTGCTCGGGAAAGTCCCAGATCGACGCCGGCGCGCTGGCGCTGGCGCGGGAGTGCCCAGTCGGTGTCATCGCCGGCCATTCTACCTTTCAACGTGCATCGTACGTAGTATCGTCGAAACGACGTACGATGCACGTTGAAACGGCCAGACTGACAGTGGCCAGTGCGGAGGGCAGATGGCGGTGCCCAATGGCAGCGGCGCGGCGAGCGGACGCCACGGCGGGCGGGCCGCCTTGGCCGCCGGGTTCGGCGGCCCGTTTAGCCGATACTGGCTGTCGGGGTTCCTGTCCGACTTCGGGAATGGCGTCAGGCTGGCGGCCTTCCCGCTGCTGGTAGCCCAGCTGACGCGCGCGCCGACCGCAGTGGCGGCCGTCACGGCGGTGCAGGGCTTGCCGTGGCTGTTGCTCGGTACCGGCGCGGGGGTGATCGTGGACCGGGTCGACCGGCGTCGCCTGATGGTGACGGTGGATACCGCCCGCGCGGCTATCATCGCAGGCCTGGCCGCGGCCGTGCTCAGCCACGAAGCCGGGCTGGTGCTCATCTACGTAGCCGCGTTCGGTGTCGGGACCGGCGCGGCGGTGCGCGGTACCGCCGCGGTGGCGTGCGTACCCCGGCTGGTTGAGCCGGCCGGCCTGGACCAGGCCAACGGGCGCGTCATCGCCGGGCAGATCGTGGGCAACGAGCTGGCCGGGCCTGCCGCCGGGGGCTGGCTGTTCGGCGCGGCCGCCGCCCTGCCGTTCGCGGTGAACGCAGGCACGCTGGGGATCGCGGTGCTGCTGCTGCTGACTGTGCCGGCCGTGTTCGCTGCCCCGCCGCGTCAGCGCGAGCCCGGCCCGAGCCGGGCGCGATTCTCGTCGGTCAGGCACGACCTCGGCGAGGCGCTGGGCTGGATCCGGCAGCACCCGGCCATCAGGGACATCACCGTCATGGCCGGGGTGGTGGCCGCGATGGACGCCGTGTGGTTCGCGGTCTTCGTGCTTTACGTGATCAAGGTCCTGCACCAGCAGCCCGGCGCCTACGGCCTGCTGCTCGCCATCGGCGCCGTCGGCGGGATCCTGGCCGGCGGCGGCGGGGCGGCGCTGACCCGGCGGACCGGGCCGTGGCACTCCCTGCTGATAGCCGGGCTCCTGGTGGCCGCCACCCAGGCGGGTCTCGGCCTGACCGGCAATGTGATCGTCGCGGCGGCGCTCCTGATGCTCAGCAGCGCGGCATTCGCCCTGTTCAGCATCACGGCGGTCACCATGCTGCAGCGCGAGGTGCCGGACGCGCTGCTCGGCAGGGTGAACAGCGTGTTCGGCACCGTGACGCAGGGCGCCGAAGCGCTCGGCGCGATCGCGGGCGGGCTTCTCGCCGCCACGGCCGGAATCCGGGCCCCGATGCTGGCCGGCGCGGTGCCGATTGCCGTGATCACGGTCTTCACCGGCTGGCGCCACCGCGCCGCCAGTCAGCGGTCACGAGACGGGCTGGCGGCCTAGGGCCGAAGATCCTCAAGGACGCGGGCCTGGTGGCGGACGTGGCGGCGGGAACGCGCCGGAAGGCTGGCCGCTGTACCTGGACCGGTACGCCGCGCTGCTGAAGGAACGCCGCTGACATGCCGCCGATCATCACCAGCGCCGAGATCGACCGCCCGGCCGCGGAGGTGTTCGCCTACGCCACCGACCCGGCCCGGTTCAGCGAGTGGCGCTCACCCATTAGCCGGCGCTTACTTCTTCGGCTTCTTGCTCCCGGGTTGCTTGGGCGGCAGCGATCGCGCATGCCCGATGCCGATGTCCACCCATCGGGAAAGGTCGTCGTCGCTGGCGAGGTCCTCCGGGCTGACGCGCAGCCAGCCGGGCATCTCCCGGCCCTGCATCACGGCGGTGGTGGCCTTGGTCGTAGCTACCAGGCCGGCTGACCGGCCGGGATCGACGTGGACCAGCACGCCGCCCTGGCCGCTGGCACTGATCGCCATGTGCCCGCGGATGAGGAAGGCCAGGCCGCCGAACATTTTCTTCTCGGTCAGCTCGGGGTCAGGGCCGATCAGGTCCCTGATCCGGGTGGCGAGATCGTCGTCATAGGCCATGCGGCAATGGTACCGAGCCGGACCTTGCCACCCGCGTCGCAGCAGGCATGGCGGTCCGGCCGGCGCCCGCGTCAGCCCGGCAGGCGCCCTCGCGGAACCGGCTTGATGCGCACCTGAGCCGGATACAGCCGGCTCAGATGCACATTGATCCGGTTGCTCGGCTGGCTCCTCAGCTGGAATCCCGGGGTGAACGTTGACTGCCGGGGCACTGGGATGCGCCCAGCCGTGAGACGCGGCCGCCCGGCATGTCGGCTTCGCGGTCACCCAGGACATCCGGGAGGCAAATCCTGAACGTCCCCGAGGAGGTCAGGCAAAGCGGCGGATGCTAGCTGCTCCTCACGGACCTAGGTAACGTTTCTGATACCGAAACGCAAGGGAGTTCCATGGCAGCACGGGTACCGCGTCCGGGCGAGCCCGTCCGCGGCTCGACAACGGGCCGGCCGCTGATGGCGGCGATGGATCTGCTCGGGCGGCGCTGGGCTCTGCGGATCCTGTGGGAACTGCGCGCCGAGCCGCTCGGGGCCCGGGCCCTGCAAGCCCGGTGCGACCAGATGTCGTCCAGCGTGCTGTACGAGCGGCTCGAAGAACTCACGGCCGCAGGCCTGCTGACCCGTGGCGGAGCCGGCGCCTACCTGCTTACCGATCTCGGCGCGGCGCTCGCGCCAGCGCTCGAATCCCTCGACTCCTGGGCGCGACGCTGGGCAGATGTTCTCCAGGAGACCGACCGCTCTGCGTAGCGTATTCGCAAGCAGACCCCGCCCCGGCGCGCAGATCATCCGGTCCGGAATCCCGGCCCGTCCCTCGTTTCCGTTTCTACCGGGATGGCTCAGCCGGCGAGGGCGTGCCGCATCGCCCACAGGGCGGCGGCGGCTCGGGTCGATACCCCGATCTTGTTGTAGACATTCTGGATGTGGTGGTCGGCTGTCTTGGCTGAGATGTAGAGCCGGTCGCTTTTCGGCGCCCTTGGTCGAGAAGATGGCCAGGAACCGCTCGTAGTCCTCCACTTTCGTGGTAGCCAGAATCATGTCTAACCTCCCCGTCAACGCGGTGATCTGCCGCAGTGGGAAGGTATGAGGCCGAGGCTGCGCCCCGCATCGGGAGAATTCCCCGTTTCTGCGCTGCCTCGGCCTGCGCCGTCAAGCGCCCCTGCCGGCCGTCGTGGTCCCCGGTGTCATCGTCCGGGCAGCAGCACGCTCAGGCAGGTGACGCAGCCTTCGAGTTTCTCGAACTCGCTGATGTCCACCACGACTGGAGCGAAGCCGAGGTCGGCCAGGAGCTCCGCGGTGCGGGGAGCGGACGCGGCGATCAGCACCTGGTCTCCGCCCAGCGGGACGACATGGCAGCCGCCCTCTTCGGCCACGGGGCGGACCGCGGGGAACAGCCCGGCTGGCACCAGGTCGCTTAGCAGCACGAACGTGCCGTCAGGCAGCGCGGTCACCGCCGACTTCAGGTGCAGCACGTTCCCCAGCGGGACGGCGATCACCGTGCGGCCCAGCGGGGCCAGCAGCGCGCGCAGCTGGCCGATGCCCGCGCCGTTGGTCCGGCCGCCGCGCCCTACGTACACGGCGTGGCCGACCTGCAGCACATCGCCGCCGTCCAAAGTCCCGGGCTCGCGGATCTCGGCGGTACGCAGGCCCAGCGACCGGATGACCCCGGCGACGCCGGGCACCTCGGCCCGGCGGGCGGGCGCGCCCGGGCGGGTCAGCACCGCCAGGTCCTCGCAGACCACCACCGCATCCTCGATGAAGACCGAATCCGGGCAGTCCTGGGCAGCCGGCACCTGCTCGATGACCCAGCCGCTGGCCGCCAGCGCATCGGCGTACGCCGTGTGCTGGGCCCGGGCGAGCGCCACATTCACCGCAGCCCGGCTGATGTGGGTGACGATACCCTCGGCCAGCCTGCTGCTAGGCGCGCGGACCAAGACCGTGCCCTTCACCGCGATACTCCCTCATCTGACCAGGTGCCGGACGCACGGCACCCAGCCAGACGGCATCCGGCGCAGGTACCGGGTCTCATCCTGTCACCTGCCACCGCCGACTGCACGAGCCCAGACCGTCCCCGCTGGGCGGCGACGATCTTCGACACGGGCGCTCGAAGAACGCACCGTGGAGACTCACCGCGCCACCCGCCAGCAGCTGGCGGACAACGGCCAGGCACTCATTCATCCGGCTGCCCCGCGTCGCCGGGTCCACCCCGCACACCCGAGACCTCGTGGCGGTCCTCGCCGCCAACCCCGACCCCCAGGACCAGCCGCCCGGGAGCGAACCCGGCGAAATCAGCCAGCTGGCGGGCCACCAGCACGGGGTGGCGCAGCGGCAGCAGGTACACGCCGACGTGGACGGGCAGCGTCGGATGCAGCATGGCCAACGCCGTAGCCTGCACCAGGCCATCGACTCCGAGGCCGAGAAGCTCACGTGGTCGCCGCAGCAGACATACCCGATGTCCGCCTGCGCTACCCGGCTAGATACTCCGCGGCGGTGTCCGGACCCTGGTTCAGCAGGCCAGGTAGCGGGAACATGCCGACCCTGGGGCCGGCGGCTCCTCAGGTAAGCAGGGCCAGCCGCCTGGCCGCCCGCTGGGCGGCTTCGGGATGACCGGAATCGACGGCCATCTGGTAGCTGACCCGCGCGGGCTCCGGGTTCGCGTAGCTGCTGAGCAGGTTCCCGAGATAGACCATCGCCCAGGGGGCCACGTCGGGGTGACCGGAATCGATGGCTATCTGGTAGGCAGCGCATGCCTGCCGGAACCGGGCCTGCCGCTTGTACAGGTGCCCGAGGTTCCGGGCCGCGAAGGGCGAGTGCTCGGGATGACCGGAGTTAGCCGCCTGCCGGTAGGCCTCCTTGGCGCCCTCGATGTCGCCGTGCTGGCCGAGCAGCAAGCCCAGGCGGTACCCGGCCGCCGGCGCGTACTCGGCATCTTGGGAAGCCATCGCCTGCTCAAACGCCGACCGCGCTCCCTCGACGTCGCCCTGCTCCGCCAGCCCGGTACCGAGGTTGAAGGCTGCCGCGGGGTCATGCGCAAACAGGGCAGCCTCATACGAGGCCCCCCGAGGCCGCCAGAACGCCTTCAACTCCGCTTCCCGGTCACACTACCCACGCTACCGGTGTACCACAGGCGCTCGACGATGGTCACGTTCGCCTGACCGCCAGTTCAGCGGTAAGAGTTCGATGCGCGAGCCCATATTGACGGTCTGCTCGCGGGGCAGCCCGAACGATTCGGCGGCGTCAGCGGTGATCCGTGAGGTCGCGATGAACAAGCGCTTGCGCCAGCGGCTCATGCCTGGTGCGTGTCCCTGGACGAGCTCGATACGCGACACGAAGTACGACAGCCTGCCATCGGCAGAAGAGCCGTCAATGCCGGCGTCGCGGATCAGCGGCAGGAGGCTCGGGATGTGCGTCTGGTCCAGGTAGCCGAAGCGGGCGTTGACGTGAATGATCCCGTCACCTCTGAACCCAAGGTCGTCGATTTGCAGCCGCTCCGCCTCGGGGACGTGCGGTACGGGCATCGTCTCGATCGAGAGGATGATGACCTGCTGGTGGAGGATCTCGTTGTGTTCGACGTTGGCCCGCAGCGCCAGCGGGGCGGTCGCCTTGCCGCGGTTGAGGAAGATGGCGGTGCCCGGCACCCGGGGCAGCGAGGGCTTCATGGCGTGCAGCTGCGCGACGAAGTCACTGAGGCGCCCCTCCTCCTGGTCCCGCTTCTGCGTGACGAGCTCGCGGCCCCGCTGCCAGGTGGTGAAGACGGTGAACGCGCTGAAGCCGATCAGCAGCGGAAGCCACGCCCCGTGGGTCAGCTTGGTCAGGTTGGCGGCGAAGAAGAGCAGATCGATCACGAGCAGGATGCCACCGCCCGACAGCACGGCCCAGAGTGGCCATCGCCACTGGTGACGGGCGTAGTAGAAGAACAGCAGGGTGGTGAGCGTGATCGTGCCGGTCACGGCGGTGCCGTAGGCGTAGGCCAGCGCGGCCGAGGTCCGGAACGCCAGCACCAGGGTGAGGACGCCCGCCAGCAGGAGCCAGTTGATCCACGGGACGTAGATCTGGCCCATCATCTCCTCCGAGGTGTACAGCACGCGCAGTCGCGGCAGGTAACCGAGCTGCCCGGCCTGGTGCGCCACGGAGAAGGCGCCGCTGATCACCGCCTGCGAGGCGATCACGGTCGCGACGGTGGCCAGCAACACCAACGGGAGCCGGGCCCACCCCGGCGCGGCCAGGAAGAACGGGTTACTGATGCTGGACGGACGGCCCAGGATCAGGGCACCCTGCCCCAGGTAGTTCAGGATGCAGGCGGGGAACACGACCAGGATCCAGGCGCGCCGGACCGGCCGGCGGCCGAAATGCCCCATGTCGGCGTAGAGCGCCTCGGCACCGGTAACGGCTAGGACGACGGCGGTCAGGGAGAAGAACGCGGTGCCGAAGTGGCCGACCAGGAAGCTGAGCGCATAGGTAGGCGATATCGCCTCCAGGATCACCGGATGGGAGACGATGCCCTTGATGCCCATCACGCCGAGGACGGTGAACCACAACGCCATGATCGGGCCGAACGCCCGTCCCACCGCACCGGTGCCCAGCCGCTGAGCCATGAACAGGGCGACGAGGATCACCACCGTGATGGGGATGACGATGCCCGACACCGACGGCGCGGCGATCTCGACGCCCTCGACCGCGGAAAGCACGGAGATGGCGGGCGTGATCATGCTGTCGCCCAGGAACAGCGAGGCCCCGAAGATCCCCAGGGCGGCCAGTACCGCCTTCGCCCGGCGTCCGCCGGGCAGGGCCCGGCCGCGGATCAGGGCGATGAGCGCCATGATCCCGCCCTCGCCGTCGTTGTCGGCCCGCATGATGAGCACGACGTACGTGAGGGTGACGATGATCGTCACCGACCAGAAAATCAGCGAGACGGCCCCGAAAATACTCTCGCGCGACACCGTGACCGGGTGCGGGTCGCTCGGGTCGAAAAGCGTCTGCACCGTGTACAACGGGCTCGTCCCGATGTCTCCGAACACCACTCCCAGAGCGCCGAGCGCGAGAGCTCCCTGCGCAGCGGCTCGTCGGCTCACGCTCAAATTATCCGCCTCAAGCCGCCAAGTTCCATACGCGGCCCTGGAATGCCGGCATCGCACCCGCTTTCACGGTGCTGGTCGTGACGGCCTCACCCGTTCCCGCGCGGGTGGGATTTCGATGGTATTCTTTTCCCATGGAAGCCGTCATCGACCAGGCCGGCCGGATCCTCCTGCCCAAGGCGATCCGTGACGCGCTGGGCCTGCTCCCCGGCACGAAGGTCGACATCTCGCCGTACGGCGCCGGGGTGCAGCTTGTTCCCGCGGGACGGACAGCGCGCCTGATCAAGGAAGACGGTGTGCTTGTCTCGGCTGGCGAGACGCCGGTCGACGACGACATGCTCTTCGCCCTCATCGACGCCGGCCGCAAGTGACGGTCGCGGTCGATACCAGCGTCGCCGTTCCGCTGCTGGTACGTTCACATCGCGATCACACGGCCGTGGTCCGCTGGTGGAGGGGCCGGGAGGTAGCCCAGGAGATAGCACTGAGCGGCCACGCTCTCGCCGAGACCTATTCGGTTCTCACCCGGCTGCCTGGTGACGCGCGACTAGATCCCGCCGGCGCCGCGCGGCTGCTGAAAGCCCGGTTCTCCTCGCCGCTGCTGCTGGGGGGCTCGAGCACGCGGAAGCTGCCCGACACGTTGAGCCGCCTCGGCATCGTGGGTGGCGCAGTCTACGACGCGCTCGTGGCCCTCGCCGCCAGGGAGCACGGGGCAGCCCTGGCCACCCGGGACGCGCGCGCCCGTGGCACCTACGACGCGGTCGGCGTCGAGGTCATCGTCGTGACCTAGCTCGCTGTTCCGGGCGCGGACCCCGCTGTGCTCGATGAACCGCGCCGCGAGCGGCGGGACCGGGGCTGGTACCACGGACCGTTCGGCAACATCCGGGACGTGGCCGGAGCGGGGCCGGGCCAGCTCTTGCACCATCGTGGCCGCGGGCGGGCCGGATGGACCGGAAATGACGGTGCTCGCCGATATGGTCCCGCCATGTCACACACCGCCATCTTCGGCGTCAATCTGGCCAGCCTGCGGGAAGCCGTCGACGCGGGCACGTACGCGCGGGGGGCCGAATACGCGCGCCAGCGGGATGTCCTGTACGCCGCCTGGGATCCGGACGGTGACGAGCTTCGCGGGGTGGTACGCGGCCACGAGAACAAGCTCTACCACGCGGCCGCGTTCTTCTCGCTGACTCGGCGGCTGCCCGCCGAGTTCGAGCTGGGCGAGTGCAGCTGCCCGGTCGAGTTCAACTGCAAGCACGTGGTGGCGCTGGTCCTGTCGGCCCTGGCTCCCGGCCCTCCGCGGGCGACGCCGCAGCTGAGCCCGCAGCTGAGTCCGCAGCCCGCCGCGTGGGAGAAGTCGCTGGACTCGGTGCTTAACCCGGGCGGTTCCGTCATCTCCGGCACGACGCCGCTGGCGATCGAACTCGCGCTGGCCGGGCGCCCGGGCCAGGCGCGCGCGGGACAGACGGCGGGACACGCGCCGCTGCGGCTGATCGCGCGGCTGGTGCGGCCGGGCAAGAACGGGAACTGGGTCGGCGGCGAGCTGAGCTGGGGCAGGCTGGACATGCTGCGCTACGCCGGCGATCACCGCGAGGAGCAGGTGCGGCTGCTGCGGGAACTGTACGTGCTGTACCAGGCGCGCGCGGGCCGCGGCGGCTACTACGGCTATCCCTACGGTGACGACCGGTCGATCGAGCTCTCCGCAGTCGGCTCACGGCAGCTCTGGCCGCTGCTCGACGAGGCCGCGGCGGCCGGCCTGCGGCTGGTGTACCCGGGCCAGCGCGGCGTGCTGCCCGGATACGGCGACGCCGAGTTCTGCCTGGACGTGACCCGCGGTGCGGCCGGCGGCCTGCACATTATCCCGGTGATCCGCGCCGACGGCGGGGAACCCGCCGTGCCGGTCGCGTTCATCGGGGCCGAGGGGCACGGCGCGGTGTGCGTCGATCCCGCCGAGGCAGCCGGCGGCGAGCCCGGCAGCTGGCGGTTCCGGCTGGCCCGGCTCGTCCGGCCGGTGCCGCCCCCGCTGCAGCAGATGGCTCTGGGCGGCAAGTCGCTGCAGGTGCCCGCGACCGAGGAGCTCAGGTTCCGGGACCAGTATTACCCGCGGCTGCGGCACGCCGCGGCCGTGATCTCCTCGGACGGGTCGTTCACTCCGCCCGCGATCGCCGGGCCCGACCTGGTGCTGCGGGCCAGCTACCAGGGCAGCCACGAGCTCGAGGTGAGCTGGGCATGGGCGTACCGGGTCGGCGACTCGCCGCGGCGCGCGCCGCTGGAGGCGGAGGGACCGGACGTCGGGTACCGGGACCTGGCCGCCGAGCGAGCGCTGCTGGCCGGTCTCGACCTGCCGCTGGACCATTACGGCCTGCTCGGGCCGGGCGACGGCCGGCCCAGCGCGGCACCGCGCACGCTGGCCCCGCGCACCCGCCTGACCGGCATCGACACGATGCGGTTCACCACCGAGCTGCTGCCGCTGCTGGCTGATCGGCCCGGGCTGATCGTCGAGGTCAGCGGCGAGCCCGCGGACTACCGGGAGGCCGGTGATTCGCTGCAGATCACGGTGTCCGCCGATGATCTTCCCGGCGAGACCGACTGGTTCGACCTGGGCGTGACCATCACCGTGGAGGGGCACCCGGTTCCGTTCCTCGAGGTGTTCCTGGCTCTCAGCCGCGGCGAGCCGCATCTCCTGCTGCCCGACGGGGCCTATTTCTCTCTGGACAAGCCCGAGCTGCGGACGCTCGCCCGGCTGATCGAGGAGGCCCGGGCGCTGCAGGACGCGCCGGCCGGCCAGCTGCGGATCAGCCGGTACCAGGCTGGGTTCTGGGACGAGCTGGCCGCGCTGGGAGTGATCGGACACCAGGCGGCGGCGTGGCGCGAGCAGGTCCAGGGGTTGCTGTCGGCCGACGTATCCGGCCGGACCCCGCCCCCGCCCGGGCTGACGGCCCGGCTGCGGCCGTACCAGCAGGACGGATTCGGCTGGCTGGCGTTCTTGTGGGAGCACCGGCTGGGCGGGATCCTCGCCGACGACATGGGACTGGGCAAGACGCTGCAGTGCCTCGCCTTGATCAGCCACGCCAGGCAGTGTCAATCGCTGGGCCAATTGCTGAGTCCGTCGCAGGGCCAATCCCCGGGCGGCGCGGCGGCCGGGCCGTTCCTGATCGTCGCGCCGACCAGTGTGGTGGGGAACTGGGCCGCCGAGGCGGCACGCTTCGCACCGGAGCTGCGGGTGGTCCCGATATCAGGCACCGTGGCCCGGCTCGGGCAAGGTCTCGGTGAGCTCGCCGCGGGCGCTGACGCGGTCGTCACGTCCTACGCCCTGCTGCGCATCGACTTCGCCGCTTACGCCGAGGTGAGCTGGTCCGGACTGCTGCTAGACGAGGCCCAGCAGGCCAAGAACCGCCAGTCGAAGGTCTACCAGTGCGCCCGCCGGCTGGCGGCCCCGGTCAAGATCGCGATCACGGGCACGCCGCTGGAGAACAACCTGATGGAGCTGTGGTCCCTGCTGTCGATCACCGCTCCCGGCCTGTTCCCCAGCCCGGACCGGTTCCGCGATTACTACGCGCGGCCGGTCGAGCGGCAGGGCGACGGCCAGCGGCTGGCCCAGCTCCAGCGGCGGATCAAGCCGCTGGTCCGGCGACGCACCAAGGACCAGGTGGCCGCCGAGCTGCCGGCCAAGCAGGAACAGGTCCTGGAGGTGGAGCTGCACCCGCAGCACCGCAAGGTCTACCAGACACGGCTGCAGCGGGAGCGGCAGAAGGTCCTGGGCCTGATCGACGACATGAACGCCAACCGCTTCACGATCTTCCGCTCGCTGACCCTGCTGCGCCAGCTGAGCCTGCACGCCGGGCTCATCGACGAGGCCCACGCCGACCTGGCCTCGGCCAAGATCGACGCGCTGCTCGGCCAGCTCCAGGAGGTAACCGGCGGCGGGCACCGGGCCCTGGTGTTCAGTCAGTTCACCGGCTTCCTCGGCAAGGTCCGCGAGCGGCTGGAGGCCGACGGCATCTCCTACTGTTACCTGGACGGCAGCACCCGCGACCGGGCCGCAGTGGTACGGCGGTTCAAGGCAGGTACCGACCCGGTCTTCCTGATCAGCCTCAAGGCCGGCGGCTTCGGGCTGAACCTCACCGAGGCCGACTACTGCTTCCTGCTCGACCCCTGGTGGAACCCGGCGACCGAAGCGCAGGCCGTGGACCGCACCCACCGCATCGGGCAGACCCGCAGCGTCATGGTGTACCGCCTGGTCGCCAAGGACACCATCGAGGAGAAAGTCATGGCGCTGAAGGCCAGGAAGGCCAGGCTGTTCTCCAGCGTGCTGGACGACGGTAACGTCTTCGGCACCGGCCTCGACGCCGAAGATATCCGCGCCCTGCTCGGCTGAACGGGCCCCGGAGCCGCTGCCCAGCAGCTCAGCGAGCAGCCACCAGCCCAGCTTGCAGCGCGTCCGTCAGCAGCGCGGCGAGCGCCTCGAGCTGCATGTCGGCCGGCGAGGAGACCTCTTCGTCCGACCCGTCAAGCGCCCGGGCGGCAAGTCCTGCCTTGCTGCCGATCAGCTCGGCGATCCGGGCGTCGATGGTCTGCGCGGCGATGATGCGCCACGCGGTGACCGGTTCGGTCTGCCCGATGCGGTGGCTGCGGTCGATGGCCTGGGTCTGCTCCGCGTCGGTCCAGGACAGCTCGGCCAGCACGATGTTCGAGGCGACCTGCAGATTCAGGCCCACGCCCGCCGCGGTCAGCGAGCACACCGCGACCGCGACGTCCGGGTCGGTCACGAAGGCGTCGATATTCGCCTGCCGCGCCGTGGGCGTCTGGTCACCACGGATCGACGAGAAGCGCACCCCCTGCCGGGCGAAGGTTCCCTCGGCGGCGTCCATCACGTCGATGTGCTTGGCGAAGAAGACGACCTTGCCGGCGCTGCGGGCCAGCTGCGCCGCGTAGTCCGCGGCCAGTTCGGCCTTCGCCTGGCCGATGCGCCGCATCATGGTAAACACGTTCTCGCCGGACTCCGCGGTCGTCGCGTCCTTCAGCTCCCACCGGGCCACCTGGCGGACGAGGTCGCGGTCGATGCCCTCGGTGTCGGCCTCGGCGGATCGGTTTGCGAGCGCGGTCTCGTACCGCGCCACCATCCGATCAGCGAGGTCCCGCTCTGCCGCCCGGATCGACCGGCCGGCTCGCCCGTCCAGCTCGACGGGGAGGTCGGCGATGCGGCGGGCAGGAATGTCGGCGGCCACGTCGAGCTTGCGGCGGCGCACGATGCCGAGGTCGATCACGCACTGGCGCGCCGCAGCGTAGAAGCCCCGGTCGGCCGGCGTCAGGCCGGTGTCCTCCAGCGCGTCCGCCAGCTCGCCCAGGGGCTTGCTGTCGTCGATCCAGCCGAGGAACTGCCAGATCGCCCGGAAATCGTCGATGTCGTTGATCAGCGGGGTGCCGGTCAGCGCCATCAGCAGGGGCCGCGCCGTACGGGACCGGATGCTGTCGGAGAGCGCGAGGACGTGCTGCGAACGCTGCGAGGTCTTGTTCTTGATGAAGTGAGCTTCGTCCACGACCATGCCGCGGAAGCGGAAGTCACCGAGCCAGCCCAGGTGGCGGTCGAGCAGCTCGTAGTTGAGCACGACGATGTCGGCAAAGCCGTCGGCAGCCTCGCCGTCGCCCTGCACCACGGTGGCCCGGCGGCGGGGCGTCCAGCGGGCCGCCTCACGGGCCCAGTTGGTCTTGACGACGTTCGGCACGACAACCAGCAGCGGGTAGGCGTTCGCCGCCTCCGCGGCGAGCAGCGCCTCGGCCGTCTTGCCCAGACCCGGCTCATCGGCGAGCAGGAACGTCCGGTGACCGGCAGCAGCCGCAGCGACGAGCTGCCCCTGGTGCGGCATCAGGTCCAGGTCCGCCGGGGTGAACCGTGCCGTCGGCGCCGGGAGCGCCATGCATGCCGGGGCGCCCCCGCCGGCCCGCTCAAAGGAACTCAGCAGCGGGCCGAGCAGCTCCCAGCCGGCCAGGCGGCGCGGATGGGAGGCAGGCTGCGGAACGGCGGAGAAGTCCGGAGCGAGAAAGGGGTTCGCCAGCTGCCGGGAGATCACTGACTGCGGCACGACCCGCCGCTCCGGGCTGGCGGGGGCGGTCGCGGTCTCCGCGGGCGCGATCTCTTCGGGCGCCGGCTCGATGCCGAGGTCCCGCACCATCTCCCGCTTGAGTGACCGGGCCGCGTCGGAGACGTCAGAGTCCTCGGCCAGCAGCGCCAGCAGCCCGGCGTCCCGGACGGCAGTAGTCGCGAGGATGGTCGCGATGCCGTCCAGGCGCTTGAGCTCCTCGGCCCGGCGCCTGTCGGTTATCTCGGCCGCCCGGACGCGGGCGCGCTCGTCCCGCAGCAGCAGGGCGACGGCCTGGAACTTCGTCCGTACGGCAGGCGTCACCCGGCCGCGCCGGGCTGCCTCCTCGACCTCACGGGCGGTTCGGGCGAGCACCGAGACGACGTCGCCGCGTTGGTGGACGCGCCGCTGCTTCCGCGGGGCGGTACGGCGAGCGCCCGTCTGGCGCTGGCCTGGTCGAGCCACAGACTTCTCCTCTGGAACGCCGGGCAGTGGCCACGGCAGCATGCCGCACGGTCCCGCGGCCGGGACGAGGAACGTCCCGAACACGGGGCCCGGTGCTCCGAGCGCCGAGCCGAGGTGCGGATCTCTAAGGATCAACGCACCGGACCTCGGCAGGCCTCACGCGGACCCGGAGCCGCCGGCGGGTGGACTGGTGGCCACGGCACCGGGGATGTCGTCGTCAGACGACCGGTTCGGTTCCCAGGTGCCTCGCTCATGTTAACGCGTACGAGGGCGCATAATTCCCGGCTCGTGGCCCGCCGCGCCGTAACCCGCTAATTCCCGCCGCCCCGAGCACGGGCACCTCCCTGTCTGGTTCGCCCCGGACACCCCGTCCACGTCGAAATGCTACGGAAGCTGCGCCGCGTACCGGCCACCGGTCACCGGGACCGCTCCGACCGTGCCGGGTCTGCCCGGCACGGTCGGCATGATCACCCCGCGAGCCCGCGGGAAGCGGCTCAGCAGCGGCGGAACTGCCTGAGGGTGATGGTGTCGCCGGAGCCGGAGGGGTCGGTGTACGGCACACCACCGTTGCTGATCCAGCTCTCGATGTGGCCCTGGACCACGTGCACGTTGCCCGGCGTGTAGACCTCGGCGCGGTACTCGCCGCCGAAAGCCGGGTGACCGGGCCAGTTGGCCGCCTTGGACACCACTAGGGCCACGATGCCGTGGGACTTGCCGTTGGACAGCTTCACCGACACCAGGATGGCCAGCTTGGCCCCGTTGTGGAGCGACTCGGAGTTCCAGGAGACGTCGACGTCCACCCCCGTCCAGTTGGTACTGCAGGACCGGTAATCGTGGGTCTTGGTGGCCACGAAATCCGAGCCCACGGTCCAGGCGATGACTCCGACACTGGGGCCGGCCCAGGTGGCGTGGACCTCCTTGCCGGTGTAGCCGGACGCCTCGATGTACTTCGCCTTAGCCGCGGCCGGCTGGGCCGCCACGGTGGTGGCTGCGTGCCCCGGCGACGCGGCCATCAGGACGGCCGTGCCGCCGACCACGACGGCGGTCAGGATCCGCCCGGCGATGCGGGCTGGTAGTCCGTGCATGAGATTCCCTTCCTCACTTGTGCCGGTTGGCGAAGGTGAAGTAAATCGGCTCGCGCTGGCCGCTGACGATGAGCGCGTCGTGCGGCGCGCCGGCGAAGCGCATGTAGTAGATCCTCGTAACGACCGGCTCACCCGCCACGCTGGCCCCGCCCGCCCCGGGCAGGGTGTGGAGCAGCTGGTAGGCGCCCATGGCCTGGGTCTGCCGCGAGTAGTGCTGCTTGCTGAAGTCGACGGTGAACGAGCTGACCTCGTCGAGCCAGATCTGGGTCTTCGACCCGAAGCCGATGCGCCGCAGCTCCTGCGCGTACCGGCCGACCAGGGTCTGCTGCAGCGGCACGTTCTGGTGCCGCTCGAACGCGATCACATCGGTGTACGGGTGGATGGCCCACACGCCCGGCCGGTAGATGGCTTTGCCGCCGTGCAAGTCGCGCAGGTACTTGTGGTAGACGGCCAGGTAAGCGAAGTCTTTGGCCTGGTTGCTGCCGAAGTCCCCGGCGATGTCGGTGCAGGACGGGCAGCGGTGACGGACCACGACCCACATCTGCGCGGCCAGCGCCGGGCCGCAGTTGACGTCGCTGGCCTGGGCCGGGCAGTCGGTGGCGTCGAACCGGCGGCCGTCCTGCAGGTAGAAGTACTGCGGGAGCCTGGCCGTCCCGACCTTGCCCGAACCCTGGAATTCCGGCTCGCCCCACGGCGCGATGATGCTGACCCGGGCCAGGCCGTCCGGGCACAGCGCTCCGGCCGGAGCCGTCGGGCAGCTGTAGGCCGAGACGAAGGCCTGGATTGCGGCCTCGTAGGTCTTCAGGTCCGGGATCATGATCCGGTTGCCGGAGGTGTAGTTGTAGTCCGGCTTGAACGCGATCTCCGGCGTGACGCCCTTGGCGCCCAGGGCCTTGAGCCAGTAGCTGAAGCACGCCTGCTCGACCGCGAGCGCCTTGCCGTCCGCCGTGGCCGGGTTGTAGTAGGCAATGTCCCAGGGCGGGCTGAACCGTACCGTGCTCATGCCGAGCGCGGCCCAGTACGGGCTGTCCACGGCGGGGACCGAGTTCTTCGGCGTGTAGTCCGGTGCCGAGCCGGAGGCGCAGCTGTTGATCCAGCCATCCTGAACGCCGACCGGGATGGTGACCGGGGCGGCCGGACGGGCTGGCTGGGCTGCGGCAGCGGGTTGGGCCAGTGCGCGCGGGGCGCTCGTGGCCAGGCCTGCGGTAACCAGCGCGGCCAGGACCGCGACAAGGAGCGCGCGCCCGCGCCACCGGGCCGGGCGGGTGAGCGGCGGCGGTGTGGTCCGCTCGCCGGATGAACGCATCATGCATTCCCCCTGCTGGAAGGTCGCTGGATGGACAAGCCGGTATGTTGCCAGGGCCAGCACGCGGGCCACTACGTAATCTGCGGTCCCACTGGATCCCAGCGCGGTGAGGTGGGCAGACGTCAACCCGGCTGGGATACACGCGGGATCGGGTGGGACGGAATCAGGACCAGAACTGGTTCGCGGCCGGGTACTGGGTCCAGATCCGGACCGAAGTGCCGTCGCGCAGGTCCCACTTGTCCGCGTCCAGGCACAGGCGGCCGTTCCTGGCGAACAGCGGGTAGGACCGGGTGCCGGCGCTGACCGCGGCGTGCCAGTCACCAAAGTCCCAGGCCTCGTTGCCGGCCGGGTAGCAGTCCCACAGCTGGACGATGTGGCCGTTGCTCATGCCGCCCAGGTTGTTCGCGTTCAGGCACATGGACTGGTAACGGTCACTGACCAGGTGAGTGAAGCGGAAGCCCTCGACCTCCCACTGCAGCGGGATCCAGACCTGGTTCGGTGCGCCGCGGCAGGCGCTGACCACGATCGGGTCCCGGTTCTGCCCGGCCTCGGCCCCGGTGTCCGGCGCGGTCAGGCACAGGCCGGCCGCCTGGTGGTTGCGGAACACGAAGCCGGTGACCGTGGTGGCGTGCGCGGTGCGGCCCTGGCGGAACTGGGCGGCCAGCGCCGGGGTCAGCGATCGCACCGGGATCCGCACCGACTCCATGGTCATGCCGGGGAACGAGCCCAGCACGCCGGACGGGGTCTGGCTGTGGGCGGAGGGGGTCTGGCGGTGGGCGGAAAGCTTGGCGGGCGCCGACGAGCCGGGCAGCGTCAGCACGAGGACCACCGCGACCACGGCGGCGACCGCCGCCACCGACAGCACGGCGGCCAGGCCGCGGCGGGTGCGGAACCAGGCACGGGGACGGGCGTGCTGGCCGGGCGGCTCGGCCGGATGATACGGGCCGGCGGACCCGGCGGAGTGGTACGCGCCGGAGGCACTGGGCGACCGGGCCAGGAAAAGATGGGCCGGGTCGGCAGGTGCGAGCGGATCTGGCGCGGGCTGGCCGGACGGGGGCCAGGCGCTGGTTACGGTGGGCTCGAACGCGCTAGACGGGCCGGGGAGGTCGGCGCGGAAGGTGCGGAGGCGATCGCGGCGGGCGGCGCGGGCCCGGCGGAGCAGTGACGCCAGGTCGAGCATCTCCCGGTGCGGGAGCTGGAGGGCGTTGCCCAGCTGGAGCAGGCGTTCCTCGGTGGGCAGGGTGTCGCCGTTGTAGTCGCGGGACACCGTGGACGTGGTCCAGTTAAGGTGCTTGGCCGCGCGGGCCTGGCCGCCGTCGCCGCCGACCCGGTCGATCATCGGACGCCAGCGGCGGGCGAACTCCAGCTCCGGCGGTGATGGCTGGTCGCCGGGATGTCCCGGTGGCTGTTCCGTCACGCTGCCCCCTGGTGACGTCGGGCCGCCCGGCCCGTGTTGATCAGGGCGTACGCAGGTCCGGCCGGGCTGGTACGCCTGTCAATTTAGCTGACGGCCTCGGCTGGTTTCCGGCATTTGCGGCAATGGCCCGACGATGCGCAGCGCGTCAATTCAGCGTCTCGGCGTCTTGGGGAGCCAGGCGACCTGGCATCCTAGGGGGCCATGGACAAGGCGCTGGTACCCGTGCGTGACCTCACGGACTCTGATCAGAACCAGGCGGTGCTCGATGCGGCCTCTGCCCTGGTCGAGGGCCACACGGCGGAGGGGCAGATCGCGGCCAGCCACGGTCCGGCGGTGGCGGCCGAAGCGATGGCCGCGGCCCGCTCGCGGCGGCGGCTGGGCGAGCTCATCGCGCCCATCCACCTGACTGTGGTGTGGGCGATGTACGGCGAGACGGGCCGCATGGTGCCCCGTGCCGTCCACCCGCATGGGGAGGACTTCGTACGGACTAAGGTCCGCCAGCTTGATTGGCTGACCGGTGGCCTGCCCGGTGTCACGTGGAGCATCATCGCTTGCGACGACGGGTGCCCGGACCGGCCGCCGAGCGGTGAGCTGATGGCGGACATCGCGGCGGCCGAAGGCTACCCGGCCGAGGGTCACCGCAGCGTGACGGTGCTGCGGCTGGCCGAGCTGATCGGGGGCGGCCTCTCGATCAGCCCCGCATTCGACCGGCTGACCTCGACCGAGCAGTCCCGCAAGGGCGGATCGATACTGGCCGGGCTGGCCGCAGCGATCAGGACCGATCCGGCGCGCCCGGCCGGCGCTGGCCGGCATGTGGTCTGCTATACCGACGCGGATCTGTCCGCCAACCTGGCCCAGCTGGGCTCGCTGGCGGCGCCGGTAGCGGCCGGCGACAAGGTAGTCGGTGCGCTCGGCCAGCGGTACGGGATCCGGGGGGCGGTACTGGTCCGGGCCGACGGGCCGGCCACCGAGCCGCATAGCACCGGCGACAAGCCGGACAAGATCATCATCTTGTTCCGCCATTTCGTCCGGGCCGTCCTCATCCCGCCCCTGGCCCACGTGCTCGACACCCAGGCCGGCTTCAAGGCCTTCGACGGGGCCGCGCTCGGCCCGGCCATCGGGCAGATGACGTTCTTCAACGAGACCTTCGACGTCGAACTGCTCATCCATCTCGCCCAGCACTACGGACCACAGGCCCTGGCCGTCGAGCCGATCGTGTTCACCGAGGACTTCGCCGCGACGAACTTCCCCTCCGTCGAACCCGGGCCGCGGCACCTGGCCATGGTCCGCCAGGTCGTGGAACTCTACGACCAGTTCGTCGCCCCGATCGCCCCCGCCACCGGCGAGGCGGCCGACCTGCTCACCTTGATCAGGACGCTCGACCTCGACGACTACGTGAGGCTGATCGAGCACCTTCGCCTTGAGGACTCCGGCGACCCGACCCTGTTCGGCCGGCGATGGCCCGTGCAGCACCTCCGCGACATCGTCCACCGCTCACAGCCGTTACGCGTATCAGCAACCCGGCCGAACCTGTTCTCGGATTTACCGAACGGTTCGGGGTGCATGCGGTCGAGCCAACTCGCGAGGCTATCCGTCGGCTTCTGAGGCCGGGATGACCTCGTCTTGACGGTGATAGCGGGCAATCGCCGCGGTGTAGCGCTTGAGCGCGGCCTGCATCTGCTCACGGCGGTCGGCGGCCTCCTCGATGCCGAATACGAAGGGCAGGAAGCCGCCGCCGACCTCGGTGAGGCCGGCGCGGATCGCCTCTGCGTCGTCGGGCGGGTAGATGCGTGCCGGTTCGCCGACGGCGACCCAGCCGATGGGGATCCTGGTCAGCGGAGGCACCACGCAGCCGATGTGGACCGTGCCGCCGAGCGCGACGCTGCTGGCTCGGCCCATCTGCGCGCCGTTGAAGACCCTCGCGGCCGTGGCGATGAACACCTCATCGGCGATCCCGCAGCCGGTCAGGTGCGAGTGCGGGCCGGCCAGGACGTGATCACCCATGATGAGGGCGTTCTGCGGGGTGCCGCGCAGGACTGCGTTCTCCATGATCACGCAGTTGGCGCCGATCTCAACCGGGCCGCCCTCAGCGGCAACTACCGCGCCGTGCATGACGCAGCTGCCGCGGCCGATGCGGACCTCGCCACTGAGCACCGCGGTCGGCGCCACGTAGGCCTCGGGATGCACTGATGGAGCCATGTCCAGGTGTCGTATCCTCATCAGTCCAATGTGCACCCGGCCCAGCCGAATTGCACACCTCACACTTCAGCGCCGTGGCCACCTTGCGGGCAGGTGCACCGAGGTGAGACGAGCGGGACGGGCGAAGACGTAGAAGATTCTCTGCAGAGACATAGCCGCACCCTGATGTCACCGTGGAGGAACCTGATGCGAACCCGCAGCGGCCAAGACGGCGATCCGGAGGCAGCCGGCCGGACGGCCGAGCCGGCTATCAGTCCCCCGTCGGCCACCACCTGGCTGGTCGCCTGGCACGGCGACCTCGCGGGCTGGCTCGACCGGCTTGGCTGGCTCCGGACTGCGAGCGACTGGCTGACCGGCGTGCTGGGGCCATTCCGTGAAAGGCACCAGGACAACCTGATTATTGAGCTGCTGCACGGCGGCCGCTGGGTCGGCCACCCGCTGCATCCAGCGCTCAGCGACCTGCCCATAGGGCTGTGGACGGGCGTCCTGGTACTGGACGCCACCGGCCGCGACCCGGCTTCTCGCCGCGGGATGGACGCCGCAGGCGTGCTTAGCGCGGCCGGCATCCTCGCGGCTGGCGCTGCTGCGTTGACCGGTCTGAACGACTGGGCCGTCAGCGACGATCAGGATCGTCGTATCGGGCTCGTCCACGGTCTCCTCAACACGGTGGCCCTGGGGCTGCAAGGTGCCTCCCTGGGCACCCGGGTGGCCGGCCATCGCGGCACGGCCCGCGCTTTGGGCGCGGCCAGCCTCGCGGTCACCGGCGCAGCCGGCTACCTCGGTGGTCATCTCGTCTTCACCAAAGGTGTGATGGTCAGCCGGGTGGCGTGGGCCATCGAGCCGCGGCGGTGGACCCGCGCGCTGCAGGAGGCCGACCTGCCGGACGATACGCCGGCCGCCGTCATGGCTGAGGGCCGTCAGATCATGCTGTACCGCCACGGCGGGAACCTCTACGCCATCGACAACCTCTGCAGCCACGCCGGCGGCCTGCTCAGCCGCGGCCCGGTCGCAGACCTGACCGTGACTTGCCCGCTGCACGGATCCCGCTTCTCGCTCGCCGACGGCTGTGTCAGCCGTGGTCCGGCTAGCCAGCCGCAGCCCGTGCTACCTACCAGGATCCGTAACGGCTGGATCGAGGTGCGCGGCAGCCAGCCGGCACCCCGGCGGCCTGCAACAGGGAGGACCCAGTCATGGCATTCGTAGCCGTCGCGAACCTCAGCGACCTGGACGTTGGCGACACGATGCTCGTCGACGACCTGCGCGAACCGATCTGCCTCATCCGCCTCGACGATGACGACGTCAGGGCGATCCACAATACCTGCACTCACCAGCAGCAACCTCTGCACGAGGGCACTCTCCAGGACGATGACACGCTGGTCTGCGCCGCTCACGCATCACGCTACGACCTGACCACCGGCGAGGCCGTCGGCGTGTTTGCCTGCGGCCCCATCCCGGTTTACGCATGCAAGATCGAAGACGACGCCATTTTCGTCGACATTGACCAGCAGCTGAACGACGCACCCCTCCCCCGCCCCCCCGCACCCGGGTCGATGGGCGCGCGCTAACGGGGAGGGCAGGTCAGCGGACTTCGGTGTACTCGCTGGGGTCCAGCTCCACGACCTCGGCGTAATAGCTGCTCTTTGGCTCTGCGACGTCCGTGTACTGGCTGCCGTCCAGCCTGAGGACACCGAAGCCGGCCCCGGAGAGCAGCTTGCGCAGGTGCCGCATCCCGCTCATGCCCGCGAGCGCGACAGCTAGGCCGGCCGCGAGAACCGTGCCGCCGAACAGCGCGAGCCCGCCAATGACGTGTCCTAGCACCATCACGACCACTGCCGCCAGCAGGGCCACCGGCACGGCCGCCACCAGCAGCAGCGCGAGCAGCGTCACGGCAATCACGGCCTTAGCCGACCTGCCAGGCGTCCGCTCTGCGTACCAACCGGTCATTACGCTCACCTCTCAAACCCGGAGCCCGTCAAGGACCCAGGCCCAGCAAAGCGACACGATATGTCGCGTCCTCAGGGTCAACGCGCCGCTCGATCAGAATCATCCCGTAATCGCCCCACCTGGTGACCGTTCATCGGGCTGATGTCTGCATACTCGGATTGTGCGCCAAGCCTTTGCTCATGAGGCGGTCCTGGTGATGGAGCCGGAGGCCGACGTCCGGGCTCCTGGGGCGGCGGTCACGGTGGCGCTGTACGGGCACTGGGAGCACGAGCCGCCCTGCCCGCTGGCGCCGCACTGGGTCCGCGCGGACGAAGACTGCGACGAGCTGCGAGTGAGGATCCTGTTCGCGGCCGAGCCGGACACAGAGCCTGAAGTCCGGCATCTCATCGCACGGGCCCTGTCCGGGCAAGCGGAATTCCCGGACGGCTTTACCACTCCATGGCGGCTGCGCGCCAGCTGGCCCAGTGACGTCCTAGCCGAAGAGACGGATCAAGCCGAGCACCTGCTTCGCAGTTAACCCGTCCAGCCTGTTCTCGGAATGCGAGCCTGCCGGGATCCGGGTCGGCCGGGAAAACCACGGTGCGAGCAGTGCGGCGATGGTATCCCGATGGGTGTACAGGTCGCCGCGGGTGGAGAAGTCCGCGTCCAGCACACGTTCCAGGAGGGCGAAGGTCCTAGCGAGCCTGGTTGCTCCGGCGAGGTCGGCGAACTGCTGCCGCGTGATCGCCGCCACCATGACCGTTTCGCCGTCCGCGGTGGCAAAGTCGCGGGCGAAGCCAGCTGAGGCGGCCACGGCTCCAGTTCCGTCAGCAGCCGGGCCAATTGCGGCGCCGCGGAAAATCCAGGTTGCCTGGGCCGCAGAAAAATGCGTACGTGCTTCATGTTCTCCGTGATGTGCGGAGGGAGAAGTTTCGCCGTCGCTAGCTGCCTTACTGGTGCTCTTTCTTCGCAACAGGCTCCGGATCGCACGCCGCTCGTTCTCCGTGGTGCCTCCCCACACGCCATCTGTGATGCCGTTTTCCAGCGCCCAGGCCAGGCACTGGTTTTGCGCAAGGCAGCGGCGGCAGATCCGTTTCGCCTGGTCGACCTGGCGCAGCGAATTCCCGGCTGTGCCGATGGGGAAGAACAGGTCAGGATCGGCGTCGCGGCAGGCGGCATCCTCACGCCAGTTCATGCGTACGGTCATCACCTGGGTCCTCGCGACGTCAGCAGACGATACGCAGGGCGAGCCGCGGCGGGCAGCCATATTTCACCAGCCGGGCAACCTGATGCCAGTCGATACGGTCGGCGTAGACCTCGGCCAGTGACCCGGGTATGCCCAGACGCTCAAGCTGGGCCACGCGCCAGTTATGAACGGTCGACTCATCGTCGATGATGACATCGTGGCCGGTGACGGCGGGTTCCATCGCTCCTCCCTTCCGCGTTGGACGACCGACGGGGCGGTCCGGCCGGGACGGCGCGGACGGCCTTCTATGCTGCCAGCTTCGGGCCGAAGGGGGTGAGCAGGCATCCCCCACTTCGAGTGATTCCGCCGGTAGCTGGCCCGGCCGTCCGGTTGGTGGCCAAGTCCAGGCATCCACCAGGGGGCAGCGGCGCAGGAGCCCGTCCCCGTTCGGGCTCCGCATGCCCGAGGCAGGGTGCCGGGCGCTGCTGGCCGAGGGAGCCGCAGCGCGCCCCTCACCGCCCTGCCGTACGGGGAGTAGCTGCGCAATCACCCGCCCCGACTCGGGCAGCTGCGCACGGCCTGCCACGCTGGGGAGATCGGGGCGTTTCGCCCAGAGAGGGCGCCGCGAGCTGCAGGCCGCCGGCGGCACCACTGGCAAGCGTGCCGTCACCACCACGGCCCGAACTGACCGCGCAGGAAGCCCAGATCGCCCGGCTGGCCGCTGACGTCCTGACCAACCCGGAGATCGGCACCCGGTTGTTCCTGTCCCCGCGCACCGTCCAGTTCCACCTGGGCAAGGTCTTCACCAAGCTAGACATCACCTCGCGCGCTCAGCTCAGCCGCGCGTTATCCGGCGGCTGAGACACCAGACCGCCAGGGTGCTCTGGTGCCCCAGCAGACACCGTTTGCCCCAGGATTCCGGCTGAGGAGCCAGCCGAGCAACCGGATCAATGTGCATCTAAGCCGGCTGGGACCGGCTCAGATGCGCATCAAGCCGGTTCGGCGAGGGCACCGGCCGGGCCGGCGAGGGCACCGGCCGGGCGAACGTCTTCGGGCGCGGCGCCTGAGCGCCCTCGGCTGGCGCCGACCGCGCGCTTGGCGTCCTGGCGGCGAGGTCGCCGTTGATCGCTGCTGCTGCAGTGAGCCCGGCGGCAGCGGAGGTGATGACCTGTGCCGCGATGTTAGCGAGGTTGCCGGCCACCCACACCCCGGGCACGCTGGTCACGCCGGAAGGGCCGGCCTCGATCTGGGTTCCCATCACCTGGTCACCCACCCGTACCTCGGTCGGGGTGAGGCCGAGCGGTGCGAGCAGTTCGGCGTTCGCGGTCATCCGTGGTGCGACGATGAGGGCGTCCAGGGCCACGCGGGTCCCGTCGGCGAGCCGGACCCCGGTGAGGCCGCCGTCCTCGGTCTCGACATCGGTGACCGGGCCCTCGATGACTCCGATGCCGAGCGCGCCGAATTGTTCCTGCTGCTCGGAGGGCAGCTTCAGGGGAGTGTGGGCCAGCACGGTGACGTGCGGGCTGAGCTGCCGGAACAACAGGGCCTGGTGGGCGACGGCCGGGCCGGTGGCCAGGATGCCGATGCGCTGATCGCGTACTTCCCATCCGTGGCAGTACGGGCAGTGCAGGACGTCGATGCCCCATCGCTCAGCCAGACCCGGCACGTCCGGGAGTTCGTCACGTAGGCCGGTCGCGACCAGGA
This sequence comes from uncultured Actinomycetes bacterium, assembly GCA_963767565.1. Lineage (GTDB taxonomy): Bacteria > Actinomycetota > Actinomycetes > Streptosporangiales > Streptosporangiaceae > Palsa-504. The sequence continues at coordinate 59,105 of CAVYEG010000008.1, forward strand.
GCCGCCGCGCGGTCACTGCCTGGTCACCGATCTGGACCGTGAAGCGATCGCCGTCCCGGCTCAACGCGGTAACCCATCCGGTCTGGACGTGGCCGCCGTACCTGGCTACCTCCCCGCGGCCGGCCGCGTAAATCTCCCGCGGCGGCGTGCCGTCGCGGGTGAGGAAGTTGTGCACGTGGTCGGCCGGGGCGTTGCGCGGCTCGCCCGCGTCCACCACCAGAACCGAGCGGCGGGACCGGGCCAGCGCGGCCGCGCCGGCCAGCCCGGCCGCGCCACCGCCGATCACCACGACGTCATAGTTCTCGTTCATGCGCACACCATGCGCCGCGGGTGGAATAGTTGACAAATCTGTTTGCCGAAGCGGCAATTAATTCATGCCAGAAGACCCTGTACTCGGGGTGGTCGGCCCGCGCTTGCGGGCGCTGCGCCAGCAGCGCGGCGCTACCCTGGCCAGCGTGTCGGCGGCCACCGGAATCTCGGTGAGCACGCTGTCGCGGCTGGAATCGGGGGGCCGCAAGCCGACCCTGGAACTGCTCCTGGCGCTGTCCCGCGCCTACCAGGTGCCGCTCGACGAACTCGTCGGCGTGCCACCGCCAAGCGACCCCCGCATCCGGGCCAGGCCAGTGCGCCGCCACGGCCGCACCCTGTTCCCGCTGACCCAGCGGCCTGGTGGGCTGCGTGCCTACAAGATGCTCCTCCCGGGCGCCGAGCCCGAAGCCGAACTGCGGACTCACGAGGGCTACGAGTGGATGTACGTGCTGGCGGGCCACGTCCGGCTGCGGCTCGCCGATCTGGACTTCGTCATGAAGGCCGGCGAGGCCGCCGAGTTCGACACCCGCACCCCGCACTGGTTCGGCAGCGCCGGCCCGGAACCCGCCGAACTACTCGTCCTGTTCGGGCCCCAGGGCGAACGAATTCACACCCGCGCCCGCCCACGCACCAAACACCCGCCTGCATGACCAGCGAATTGCCGGCTGACCAGCGCGCATGTCCCCGGGCGTTGGTACGCCGGCCAACCGTTGTACCGGCGGCCCGAGGAGCCGGCCCATCCTCGTGTCGCCAGCACGTTATCCCCGGGTTCGCCTTAGCCTAGCGTCGTGACCACACCGCGAAGGGGCGGATGAAGACCACCCGACGCCACTCGATGCTGCTGGCGGTGAATGAGTCGACACGAACGAGCGGTCCGAGATCCGCAGCCCTGCCGTGAAGGAGACGAGATGACCGCCTTCGACTACATCGTCATCGGAGCAGGCTCGGCGGGCGCCGTCGTCGCCGCCCGGTTGTCATCCGATCCCGCCATTAGGGTGCTGCTCGTCGAGGCGGGTGGTTCGGGCCGCCATCTGAACGTGCAGATCCCGGCGGCGTTCCCGAAGCAGTTCAAGACCGGGCACGACTGGGAGTTCTACACCGAGCCAGAGCCGCACTTGAACGGCCGGACGATCTACCATCCGCGCGGCAAGATGCTCGGCGGCTGCAGCGGCCAGAACGCCATGATCTACATTCGCGGGAACCGCTCTGACTACGATTCGTGGGCCGAGAACGGCGCCGTAGGCTGGTCGTACGACGAGGTCCTGCCGCTGTTCAAGCGCTCGGAGCACAACTCCCGCGGGGCGAGCGACTACCACGGCGCCGACGGCCTCATGTTCGTCGAGGACCCCCGCTCGCCCAACGACCTGAGCCAGCGCATCGTCGAGGCCATGGTTGCCTCCGGCATCTCGCGCAGCGACGACTTCAACGGCCCTGAGCAGCTCGGCGCCGGGCTGTACCAGGTCACCCAGAAGCGCGGCGCGCCTTGGTACTTCTGGAACCACGGCTTCGGTCATACCCGGAGCCCGCGCTCGCGATCGGCTGCTCCATGGTCGGAGCGGCCAGCACCGGACAGGTCAGGCTGCGCAGCAGCGACCCCCAGGAGAGGGCCGCGGTTACCTTCAACTACTTCGCCGAGCCGGAGGACATGGAGGCGATGGTCACCGCCGTCGAGCGGGCCCGCGAGGTCGCCGCGGCCGGGCCGCTGCGCGACGTCGTCGGGAGGGAACTCCACCCGGGTACCCAGGCGAGCACCCGCGTCCACCTCGAGGCGGAGATCCGCCGCAGCGTGGAGCATACCTATCACCCGTCGTGCACGGCGCGGATCGGGACCGGCAGTGACGGTGTGGTGGACGCCAGGCTCCGGGTCCACGGCGTCGCCGGGCTCCGCATCGCCGATGCCTCGGTCTTCCCGCGGATCCCGCACGGCAACACCCACGCGCCCGCGCTTATGGTCGGTGAGAAGGCAACGGACATGGTCCGTTCGGCCTAATGAATGTGCGCGGCGGAAGGAGACGGGACATGACGACGGACCTCAGCCCGGAAACGATCAACAGCCAGGCGGACGAGATCACCGAACGGCTGGCCCGCGGCGAGCAGGTCTGGGCGGAAACCTCCTTGGCGCGGCGCCGCCAGCTGCTCGACCGGTTCAAGCAGCTGACGGGCATCAACGCCCCGGAGTGGGTACAGGCGGCGGCTCGCATCAAGAAGCTGCCGCCGGAGTCGCCGCTCATCGGCGAGGAGTGGATCAGCGGCCCGTGGGCGGTGCTGAGCTACGCCAGCGCCCTGGCCCGTACCCTCGAGCGGCTCGACCGAGGCGCGGACGTGCTGGCCGGCTTCCCCACCCGTACCACCGCTACGGGCCAGCTCGCGATCAGGGTGCTGCCGCACACGGTCTATGACCGCCTGCTGCTCAACGGCTTCAGCGCTGAGGTCTGGATGGCTCCCGGGGTTACCGAAGCCCGCGTCCGCGCGACTGCGGGACTCGGTGAGCGGAGCCCGAAGCAGACGCGTGGCGCGGCGCTGGTGCTCGGAGCCGGCAACATCTTCTCCATCGCGCCGCTGGATACCATCTACCAGCTGTACGCCGAGAACCGGGTCGCCGTGCTGAAGCTGAACCCGGTGACCAACGCGCTCAAGCCTGTGCTCGAGAAGATCTTCGCTCCGTTCATCGATCTGGGCGTGGTGGAGATCCTGGCCGGCGGCGTGGAGATCGGCAGCGCGCTGGCCTATCACCCGCGGATCAGCGCGGTGCACATCACCGGGAGCGAGCAGACCCACGACGCGATCGTGTGGGGGCCCGGCGAGCAGGGACAAACGGCCAAGGCCGCGCATGCCCGCAAACTGACCAAGCCCATCACCAGCGAGCTGGGCGGCGTCGCGCCCGTCGTCGTGATCCCAGGCGAGTGGTCGGCGGCCGACCTGCGCTTCCAGGCCCGGCACGTCGCCACGCAACGGCTGCACAACGCGGGCTCCAACTGCATCGCCGCGCAGATCGTCATCGTGAGCTCCGACTGGGACCAGAAGGGCGCCTTCCTGGCGGAGCTGCGCGCTGCGCTGGCGGGGGCGCTCGAGCGCCCCGCGTGGTACCCGGGCTCGGACGACCGCGTACGCGACGCGCGGGAGCGGCATCCGTCGGCCGCCGAGGCCGTGGGGGGCACGCCTGAGCGGACGCTGCTGACCGGACTGGACCTCCGCGACGCCGCGGAGAGCGCGTTTGAGACCGAGTACTTCGCGCCGGTCCTCGGCGTGGCCGAGCTGCCCGGGACGGGGAAGGACTTCCTGGCCGCCGCGGTGACGGCTGCGAACGACCGCCTGCGCGGCACGCTCGGGGCCAACCTCATCATCCATCCCGGCACCAGGCGGGCCCTCGGCGAGGCGTTCGAGCGCCACGTCGCGGCGCTGCGATACGGCACGATCGGGATCAACGCCTGGACCGGCGTCGGCTACCTCACCGCGGACGCGACCTGGGGAGCCTTCCCCGGCCACACCCTGGACGACGTCCAGAGCGGGATCGGCGTCGTGCACAACGCACTGCTGCTCGACGACCCCGAACGCACCATCGTCGAGGGACCGTTCCGCCCGGCGCCGAAATCACTGCTGAACCGTGAGTGGGCCACCTCGCCCAAGCCGCCCTGGTTCGTCGACAACAAGACAGCCGCCACCACCGGGCGGCTCCTCGCGTCCTTCGAGGCCAGGCCGCGCTGGGGCGCTCTTCCGGGCATCTTCGCGTCCGCGCTGCGAGGATGAGAGAAGCGCTGACGCTGCGGCGGCGTGACCAAGAGAGGACGGCCGATGAGCGATGACCGCGACCACACCGTCGCCACCGCCATGGTGACCAGTGACGAAAAGCCGTACGGCGTGAGTATCGACGCGGGCGGGCATGCGTTGCGCGGCGACGAACCGGTTGACCACGGCGGGGCGGATACCGGTCCGGCTCCGTTCGGTCTGCTGCTGTCCGGGCTCGGCGCCTGCACGGCGATCACGCTGCGGATGTACGCCGAGCGCCAGAACTGGCCGCTGGCCGGCGTGGATGTCAAGCTGACCTACATCGTCGCGGACCGGGACACCAAGTGGATCGACCGGCTGATCACCCTGCGCGGCGTCGACGACGTCCAGCGAGCCAAGCTGGCCGAGATCGCGGAGCGGACCCCGGTCACCAAGGCGGTCCGCGCCGGAACCGAGATCCGCACCAGCACTGAAGCGGCCTGACCAGTGACCAGGCGGGTGACAGTGCGGCCCGAGCGGCGTGCGCTCAGCCGATGACCGAGCGAATAGTCGTCATCGGAGCGGACGCGGCCGGGATGAGCGCGGCCTCGCAGGCCCTGCGGATCGCGGGCGACGCGGTCCAGATCGTCGCGTTCGAGCGCGGCACGCACACGTCCTATTCCGCCTGCGGCATCCCGTACTGGGTAGCAGGCGACATCGACGAGCCGGGACGGCTGATCGCCCGCACGCCGGACGCGCACCGGCGCAACGGCATCGACCTTCGGATGCGAACCGCGGTGGAGGAGATCGACCTTCAGGCCGGGCGGGTGACCGCCCACGACCTGGCCGCCGGGCGGTCGTACCAGGAAAGCTTCGACTCCCTGGTCATCGCCACCGGCGCGGTTCCGGTCCGGCCGCCGCTCCCCGGCGTGGACGCGGCCGGCGTGTTCGGGGTGCAGATCCTCGACGACGGTGCCGCGCTCCTGGCGGACCTTGATCGCACGCAGCCCCGGCGGGCCGTGGTGGTCGGCGGAGGCTATATCGGCGTGGAGATGGCTGAGGCACTGGTGCGACGCGGCGTCGCGGTGACCGTCGTCGATCAGGCCGAGCAGCCGATGACCACTCTCGATCCGGACATGGGCGCGACCGTGCACCAGGTGATGGAGGGCATCGGCATCGATGTGCGCACCGACACCGCCGTCACCGGATTCGACACCAGCAGCGACGGCAGGATCCGCTCGGTGGTGACCGCCGACGGCTCGATCCCGGCCGACGTGGTCGTCCTCGGTCTGGGGGTACGACCCAATACCGCGCTCGCACGAAAGGCCGGCCTGACGCTAGGGGATCAGGGCGGCCTGCGCACCAACGTGCAGATGCAGGTCCTGGGGCACGACCGGGTCTGGGCGGGCGGCGATTGCGTGGAAGTCCTGAACCTGGTCTCGGGCCAGTATCAGCATGTGCCGCTCGGCACCCACGCCAACAAGCACGGCCGGGTCATCGGGCACAATCTGGCCGGCTCCTACGCCACGTTTCCCGGCGTGGTCGGCACCGCGGTGAGCAAGGTGTGTCATCTGGAGATCGCCCGGACCGGGCTGCGCGAGCGCGACGCCAGGCGCGCCGGGTTCGCCTACGTGACCGTCACGGTGCAGTCCGGCACGAAGGCCGCCTACTTCCCTGGTACCCAGCCGATGACGGTCAAGATGATCGCCGAACGCCGCACCGGGCGCCTGCTGGGCGTGCAGATCGTGGGCAGCGAGGGATCGGCTAAGCGGATCGACACGGCTGCGACGGCACTGTGGAACCGCATGACGGTAGAGGAGATAACGGCCCTGGACCTCGCGTACGCCCCGCCGTTCTCCCCGGTGTGGGACCCGATCCTCGTGGCGGCACGGCAGGCCGCCGCGGCAGTGCGCCAGACCGGAGCCGAGAGGGGCACGTGACCGCCGTGAGCTTCAACCAGGTGCTCGTTGACCAGCCCCAGCCGGAGATCGCCCGCTCCGCGGTGATCCTCGGGGAGGTGCACGTCGGGGCCGGGGCAATCCTGGCGCAGGGCCTGGCCGTGCGGGCGCACGACGCCGCGGTGAGCATCGGCAACTACTCGGCCATCCTGGAGAACGGGGTGGTGATCGGCACTGCTGAGCATCCGGTCCGGATTGGCCAGCGCACCGTCTTCGGTCACCGCGCCGCCATCGTCGGCGCCGCCGTCGGCGACTTGTGCGAGATCGGCAACGGCGCGATCCTCATGCCGGGCTCCCGGCTGGGCAGCGGCTGCATCTTGGGCGAGGGCACGCTGGTGCCGCCCGGCACCGTCATCCCCGCCGGCTCGGTCCTGGTCGGGCGCCCGCCTCAGGTGATCCGGTCGGCCACCGACGCCGACCGGGAGCGGCTCGCGGTACTGCGCCAGCACCAGACCAACCTGACTGACCACCCGGGCACCGTCGTGCACAGGCCGATGAGAGCAGGAGAAGACATGGGAACCCTGTACGCCTACCGCGACAAGACCCCGGCGATCGGCGCCGGCACGGTGCTGTTCGACTCGGCGGAGATCACCGGCGACGTGGTCATGGGCGAAGGCTCGCTGATCGGCGCGGGCGTCAAGATCATCGGGGACTCCCACGGCCCGGTCCGCATCGGCTCCCGGGTGCAGATCCTGGAGAACACGGTGCTGCACCTGCTGCCCGACAACGAACTGATCATCGAGGACGACGCGGTGATCGGCCCGGGCGCCATGATCCACGGCTGCCACATCGGCCGCGGCAGCATCGTCGAACCCGGCGCGATCGTGTGCGACGGCAGCGCGACCGGGGCCGAGTCGGTGGTCCGCGCCGGCGCCTGCGTCAAGCAGCGCGACCGTTTCGGTGACCGGTCCATCCTGGATGGCTTCCCCGCCACCCTGGTCGGCACCCTGACCGGTCCGCCGCCGCTGCCGGGCTGGATCCTGCCCCCCGACGCCGTCGCAACCCTGCGCAAGGTGCCACGGTGATCGCGGCGGTCGCAAGAAGACGCTGCCGCCGCCAAAGCCACCGCTCCTCGGTCAGGCGCTTAACGCCTCGCGGACATCCGTACCGTTGCTCTTCGGCCCTGGGTCTCAGCGAAATCACCCCCGCCGGTCCGGGCCGAGTCTGGCTGCGCAACGTGGAACTGGCCCGCACCAGCTGACCGAAGCCAGCCTCAGCGCGATCGCGGCCCTCATCATCAGCTTCGCCGTGCACTTGCTGTTCTCGCCCTGGCTGCTGGTGGCCGTCGCCATCGTGGCCTGGATCAAGTTCCGCCCGCGCCGCTCCTAGCGCTAGTCCGTCGGCCGCCCGAACTAATCCGGCACCCCGGCCAGCTCCCTCGGTTGGGGAGCCGCGGTTAGCACGTCCCGGATATTTCAGTACGTGATGCCGGGGAACTGCTCGCGGGCCTGCTCCAGTTGGTGGGCCCACTCGCGGGGCCAGCCGAAAGCACGCGCGGCCTGGCCGCTCATGTCGGCGGCCGCGGCACCGCTGGTGAAGTGGACGTACTCGCCCCAGTTCATCCGCCGCGTGTAGGTGCCGCCGGAGTCGCGCGGGAAGTGCCGGGCCAGCTCCCGGAAGAACCTGTTCATGACCCCGGCCCGCCCGCAGTCCCGCCATAGCGGGTAGAACCAGTCGCGGAACCAGTGGGTCCGACGGCGAGGGAAATCGTCGGTGTTGCCGGTGAACCTGCGGTAGACGCCCTTGGCCTCGCGATCCATGCCGAGGGCCGTGTAGAGGTCATAGATGTAGAACTCGGCCCACTTGCTGTCACCCCAGATCTCATACGCCGGCGAGCCGTGGACGCCGTTGTTGGCGCTCTCCACGGAATGCCCGATCTCATGAGCGGGCAGCTCGCGAGCGAGGGCGTTGCCCTCCCGCCAGGTGTCGAGCCCGCAGTCGCTGACGTTGTGGTAGTCGTGGACCGGGCTGACGTAGTAGCCTGCGTGGCCGCCGCCGTGCCGTCCGGCATGGTGGATGGAATAGATGCGCGGGTCGGGCCCGAACGCGTCGCCGTAGGTGGCCTTGGAGTACTGCCAGGTCACATTGATGAACCGGGGCAGCCACCGGACCTCAGTCTGGCGCACGTCGGGATCCAGGTAGATCGCGCAGTGCTCGTCGCTGTGGTAAAGCCGGAGCAACTGGCGGTGGTCGAACCAGTGCTCCTGCCAGGTGGCGGGCGGGTCAGCCAGCTGAGGCTCCGGCTCTGCCTCCACTAGGTCCTCCCCCGTCTCCAGGCACCGCCAGGCGGCTTTCGTCAAGGCTTCATCAACGCGATGGTACGGCCTGCCGGAGGAGGCTGATCACCAGCGCGAGCGGGGGCCAGCTCAGGCGGCCGCGGCGGGCGGCGGCGTAGGCCCGTAGTTCGATGCGCGGGCCGGTGAGCGGCAGGAGCCGCACCCCGGGCCGGACCGGGCGGCCGTGGGGCAGCAGTCCCACGCCCAGCCCCGCGGTGATCATGTCCTGGACCAGGTCAAGGCTGTCTGCCCGGTGGGTGATGCGGGGGGTGAACCCGGCCATGGAGGCGAGGGTGCGGATGACGTCCTCGTCGGCGGTGTTGCGGGAGTTGCCGATCCAGTCGCGGGCGCGGAAGCGGGCGAATACCTCAGGTGCCGTGCCGCCGTCGACGGCCTCGTGTTCGGGCACGCCCAGGCCCCACCGTGCGGTCCACAGCGGGGACGGCGTGATCGCCGGGCCGGCGGCGGCCGGGGCGAGGTTGTAGTCGTAGGTGAGCGCCAGGTCGGCTTGGTCGGCGGCGAGAAGCTGGAGGGCTTCGGCGGGTTCGTGTTCGCGGATCAGCACGTGGATCCGCGGGTAGCTAGCGGCCAGGCCGGCGATAACGGGCAGCAGGTAGCTGCGGATCGCGGTGGCGAACCCGGCGACGCGCAGGGTGCCGACGGGCTCCGCGCCTGGTGCCAGGTCGCGGCGCGCCGCTTCGACCTCGGCGAGGATGGTCACGGCGCGCTCGGCCAGCAGGCGGCCAGCGGGTGTCAGCCGGACCCGCCGGCCATCCGGTTCGGTCAGCTCGGTGCCCAGCTCGCCGGCGAGGGCGGCGAGCTGCTGCGACACCGTGGAAGTAGTGATGCCGAGTGCGTCCGCTACCGCGCGCATGGACCCCAGCCGGGACAGCTCGGCCAGCAGTTCTAGCCGGCGGGTTTCCATTCGCTGATTGTCCGCTTTTCCTGAACAGTGTGTCCACTTCTAACACGTGGACATGAACAACGGGCTGGCGCTCTACTGGGCTCATGAGCCCGCCTACGCTCGCGTCCCGCCCGTTGGGCGGCCGGTTGAGCGGCGCGGGGAGCGGGGTCACGATGGCGGTTGGATCCATGTCCTGTGTCCAGCTCGGGCTGGCCCTGTCGGCGCACTTGCTGAATCAGCTCGGCCCGCTGGGCATCGCGGGGCTGCGGCTGGCCTGGGCCGGTGTCCTGCTGTTGATCCTGGTCCGGCCCCGCCCCCGCGACTTCACCGGCAAGGACCTGCTGGCCTGCACAGCGCTGGGCGTCGTGACCGCTGGCCTGATGATGCTGTTCATGCTCGCGATCGCGCGCATCCCGCTCGGCACCGCTAGCGCGCTGGAGTTTCTCGGGCCGCTGACGGTTTCGGTGCTCAAGCCCGGCGGCGGGCGCAGGCACTGGGCGGTCCTGGCCGCGATAGGCGTGGTGCTGCTGACCCGGCCCTGGACCGGCGGCATCGATCCCGCCGGCCTTGGCTTCGCGCTAGGAGCCGCGGCCTGCTGGGGCATCTACATCCTGCTGACCCAGCACGTCGGCGACCGGGTCACCGGCCTCAGCGGGCTGGCCGTCTCGATACCGGTGGCCGGCCTGGTGGCGCTGCTGGCCGCCGGTTCCTCCGTGCTGCACGCGGTGACCTGGCCGCTGCTTGCCGTCATGCTGGCGCTGGCCGCGCTGCATCCAATGCTGCCGTTCAGCCTGGAACTCCTCGCCCTGCGGCGTCTCACCGCCAGCGCATTCGGCACCCTGATGAGCCTGGAACCCGCCATCGCCCTGCTGTCCGGCCTGCTCGTCCTCGGGCAGATCCCGAGCGCGGCAGCCGCCGCCGGCATCTTCTTCGTGGTCATCGCCGGAATCGGGGCCACCCGCACCGGTGCCCGAACGCCCCAGCCCACGACCACCGCAACGTCACTCCCGCCCCCGCGCGGGGAGCATCGTGAGCGGCGGACGAGGCCGCGGCCGGGTCAGCTCAGGGCGGACGACAGGACCACCGGGTGGCTCTGGCCCAGGAAAAAGATGCCCGGGTAGCCCGCGGTCTGGAAGCCGGCGTTGGGATTGTCGCGCAGTTTGGAGTGCTCGATCGTGAGCGTGCCGGTCTTGTCGTTGCTGACGAAGAAGAGCGCGCCGCCGCCCTCGCGGGCGCTGTTGCCGGAGATGACGGAGCCGTCGACGGTCACCGTGTAGTGGTCCCCGTCGGTGTAGATGGCGCCGCCACTGCCGCCGCCCGGGGTGCCGGCCTGAGCCGGGTTGGCGCCATCGCCGATGGCGCGGTTGCCGGTGAGGGTGCTGTCCTCGATCATCCACGACACTCCGATGCTGCTCAGGGCGCCGCCGTTGGAGCACACGCCGCCGGTGAAGGTGCTGCCGGTGACGACGACGGCCAGGTTCTGGTACTGGCTCAGCGCCCGGATGGCCGCGCCGCCCAGGTCGGGACCCGTGGAGTCGCAGCGGTTGGCGGTGAAGCGGGCGTCGATGACCTTGAGCTGGCCGCCGCGGTCGAAGATGGCCCCGCCACCCCCGCCGTCGTAGACCTGCCCGGTGGAGTTGCCGTCGGCGAAGGTGATGTCCTCCACGGTCAGGACGGGAGCGGCCTGGTCCTGGCAGTGCGAGGTGGTCCAGGTCTGAGCCGGATCGCAGGTGTCCATATACAGGATGCGCCGCACGCCGCCGCCGCTCAGCGTGACCAGGCCACCGCCGTCCAGCACGACCTTGGCGCTGGTGTTGCGGACCTTGGCCGTGGCCGTCATCACGATGGTCACCGGCTGCGGCCCGCAGGAGAACGCGATCACGCCGCCCGCGGCGACGGCCTGGACCACCGCCTGCGACGTGCAGCTGCCCGGCGTCCCGTCGCCGACCACGTGATCCGCGTGGATCGTGGCCGAGGTGGAGGCCCCGTGGTAGGGCGTGGTGCGAACCGGCGGGAGGGAGGAACGGCCCGGCATGGAGCGTGACGAGGTGGCCGGGAGGCGAGCCGGGGGCAAGGACGCCGGCTGGGAGGGTGTGGCGCCGGCCAGGGTGACAGCGCTGGTCGCCGGCGCCGGCGTGGACGTGCCGCCCACCGTGCCGCAGGCGGCCAGGGCCAGGGCTGGAGCGCAGGCGAGCACCGCAATGGCGGCCGGGCGGGCAAGTCGCATGGGGCGAGACGTTAGCAATTCACGGGTCCTGGAATGGCATTTACGGAGATCCGTAAGGGATTAGCCTGAGCCGGTGAACACGCGCGCCGAGAACGGTCCCGCGCCGGCGAGGGTCACGGTCGTGGTGATCGCTCCCATCCTGGGCCACGATTTCCAGTGGCTCAGGGACGTCGATCCCAGGATCGACGTGGTCGACGGTAACGCCCTCGCGGCTGGTGTCGAGGGCGGCGAGCGCCTGCTCGAGTCCGCTGACGTTGTTCTCCTCGGCTATCCGGTGCCGCCAGGGATAGCCGGGCATGCGCCGCACCTCCGGTGGGTGCATCACACCCAGGCTGGCGTGTCCAACCTGCACGGCACTGACCTGTGGGAGTCCGGGGTGATCCTGACCTCGAGTCGCGGTGCGGTCGGGGCGACCGGCATCGCCGAGTATGTCCTGGCCGGCGCCTACCATTTCGGCCGCGGACTCCACGAGGCGACGAGGCAGAAGGCATGACCAGGGTCTTCAGCGCCCACGCCGTCTCGGTCGACGGCTATATCAGCGGGCGCACTCCCGACGGCGCCGAGGAGTTCGGGCCGGCTTCGCGGCGGCCTTCGACGTCGCCAAGGCGGTCGCCGACTACGTCGCGTGGCGCGCCGACAACCCGCGCTGAGGGGGTCTAGGTCAGCGGGCTGATGCGGGGCCGTGACAGATGTCACCGGTAGCTGATGGCATCTGGCAATGGTGCCGGTAACCCTCGGCGGACGACATTAGAGATACGCGAAAACCCGCTGACTACCCGTACGAGGCAGAAAGGCCACAGCCCCATGAACGCCACGACTGGGAATATCCGCCCCGCTGCCATGAGGGCTTCCGATGCCGACCGTGATGCGGTTATATCGGACCTGAGCGAGCACTTCCAGGCGGGCAGGCTGACGGCCGGGGAGCTCGACGAGCGAACCGGGCAGGCGCTGGCCGCGCGGACCTGGGGTGAGCTCACGGAGCTGCTGGCCGATCTTCCCGCCACGGGGCCCGCACCCCGGGCCTCGGCCGGCGCGTCCTCCGGCGCCCGGCCGCAGCCGCCGTCCGGGCGCGTGGCACCGCCGTTGACCGCCGCGCTGGCCGCCATCGGGATCGCGGCCGTGCTGGTCATTGTGGCCCACGGCTGGGGCCTGATCTGGCTGCTCATCCCCGTGCTGCTCATGGCGCGGCGCCTGACCTGCTGCCCGGGCGCGGCCAAGCGCCGCGGGCAGTTATGTGCGACGTCAGGGCCGACCGGCCGCGAGACCGGCCAGCAAGGCGGATACTTGCGCGTGCTGTTTCTTGAGCCGCACAGGCGTATTCGCGGAGGGACCCGTACGCATGACCGAGCTGAGGGTGAGCGAGGCGGTGTGCCAGGCATTCCCCCGGCTGCGCATCACTGTCGTCGTGGCCTCCGGGTTCGACGGGCACGAGTCCTGGCCCGAGGCAGACGCAGAACTGGCGGCCTTGGAGAAGGCCGCCCGGGACGGCCACGCACCGCCGGCCGGCGAGGCCGACCCGCACATCGCCGCGTGGCATGCGGCGTACCGGGCGTTCGGCACCAACCCGAAACGAGAGCGGCCGAGCGTGGACGCCCTGCGGCGGCGGCTGGCCCGGACCGCCCGGCTACCGCGGATCAACGCCGCGGTGGACTGCTACAACCTCGTCTCGGTCCGCCATGGCGTCCCGGCGGGCGCGTTCGACCTAGACGCGGTGCGCGGCGACATCGGACTGGGGTTCGCGACTGGCCAGGAGGAGTTCACGCCGCTCGGCGAACCAGACACCACCGAGCAGCCCCGGCCCGGCGAGGTGATCTACACGGACGGGACGTCGGTGCTGACCCGGCACTGGAACCACCGCGACGCCGAACGCACCAAGGTGACCGGGCACAGCAGGCACATCGTGTTCCTGCTGGAGACCACCGAGTCCGCTGCGTTCGGCCCAGCGGTCGACGCCGCTGCGGCGGACCTCGCGGCCCGGGCCGCCACCCGCTCCCGCCGGGTCAGCACGCAGTCGCTCACGGCCGCGTCGCCGGCCGCCGCGCTCGACGCCGGGAACCCCGGGCCGGCCTAGTGCCGGTACGGATCGTCGGCGGGCAGCCAGGCACCCGGCGCTTGGGTGCCGAGGTCCCCGATACCCGTGGTCAGGACGTCGACCACGGCCAGGACGGCAGCGCGTAGTTCACTGCGGCGCCACATCAGCGACCAGGACCAGTAGAGCTCCGGCTCCACCACGGACCGCCGGACCAGGTCAGGGGGGAGCACGGCGTCCTGGCCCTTGGGCGAATTGACGACCGGACGCCGGGAGCTGCGGACATGATCGAAGAAGGCAGGTCCGGTAATGCCGCCGTCAGAGATCCGCACCGCCCGCGCGCCGGTATCCCGGACCAGCTGCTCGGCGTACTGGTTCCAGCTGCTCCAGGTCTTCACATCCTCGTCGAGGAGCACGACGGTATCGCGGGCGCGAACCTCATCGGCGCCGGGCGTGCGGCAGCAGGGCCGCCCCGGCGGAGGTGAGGGTGACCGAACGGCGGTCGCGGTGGAACAGCTGCACGCCCAGGTCGCGCTCCAGCGCCTTGATCTGCTGGGACAGTGAGGGCCCGGCGATCAGCAGCCGCTCCGCAGCCCGCCCGAAATGCAGTGCCTCGGCAACCGCGACGAAGTACCGCACCTGGCGCAACTCCACCCTCCCCATGCTACGTTCGGCCGGAGGCTCTCCCTGTGACAGGTGACGGACGAGCGCTCTGGTGCGGGGCCAGCAAGTCGCGCGGGTAGCCGATCCGCAGGACGCCCGCCGCCGCGGCGGCGGCCAGCACCACGAAAGCGGCCAGCAGCAGCGCCTGGTGGTAGCCGCGGTGGAGCAACGGCGTGGCGATGAGCGGCCCGAAGATCTGCCCGGCGGCATAGCCCAAGGTCAGCAGCGCGACCGAGTGCGGGAACTGCAGGTGCGTCCCGGTGGCTAGCGCGGTCATGGCGATGCCCAGGAAGGTGGCGCCGAACAGGGCCGCTGAGATCAGGGCGGCGGCTGTATCGCCGACGATGGCGGGCAGGGCCATGCCTACGGCCTGAACCACCAGGGCCGCAAGCAGCAGGTCTGGGCGCGACCATCGCCGCCCCAGCCAGGCGCACACCACGGCGGAGGGGGCGGCGGCCAGCCCTACCAGCACCCAGGAGGCGCTCCCGACCCAGCCCGGGGAGGTCTGCTCGATGGCGGCTACCAGGAAGGTGCCCGCGATGATGTAGCCGACGCCCTCCAGGGTGTAGCTGGCGAACAGCGCGCTGAACCAGCGCAGGGTGCGCGGGTGCGGCGGGAGCTCCGCGATGCCGGCCGGGTCCGCGGGCGGTTCCGGGCGCAAAGTCCACGAGCCGGCCGCGAGGACGGCAGCCAGGGCGGCCGAGGCCCACCAAGCAGACCGCCAGTCGCCGACGGAGCGCAGGATGAGGATGAGCGCGCCGGACAGGGCGATGCCCGCTCCGACACCGCCGAATCCCCAGCCGGGCAGGTGCGCGGGATGACCGCGGAGGTTGCTGAGCAGCGAGCTCACGGCAATGACGAACACCAGCGCGCTGGCCACACCCGCTAGCAGGCGCAGCACCCACCACGCCGCAACTGCGTGGGTCAACGGCATGGTCACCAAGGTGGCGATCAGGACGATCAGCGAGCCGCGCAGGACGGCGCGGCAGCGCACCAGCGCGGGAAACAGGATGCCCGCCAGCGCCCCGAGTAGATAGCCGACGTAATTCGCGGTGGCCAGGCTCGCACCTGCCGAAGTACTCAGCCCGGCCTGAGCGTGCATCAGGGGCAGGATCGGGGTGTAAACGAAGCGGCCGACGCCCATGCTGGCGGCGAGCGCGGCCGCGGCCTGGAGCACGTATCCCCAGGGCGAGCCGGGTGCACGCAGGGGCGCGGCCCGCGAGCCGCTGCTCACCCAGCGGCCCGCCGGACGGGCGATGGCATCTCGATCAGGAACTGTTTCACTGCTTCCTCCGTCTTACCGGGCGCCCTGCTGATCAGATGCCCATAGCCTCACCTTCGGCCGTCACCGGGAACATCGCCACGACCAGCTTGCTCACTGGTGGGAGGCGCAAACTCCCACCGCAGCTGGCGGCCCTCCCGCAGCGCGTATGCTCCGAGGCGTGAGACTGCTGGCCCTCGGAGATCGCAACCCGGATTTCTTGACCCACCGTGAGATCGATTCGGCGCTGCGGCTTCTGCCAGCCGATGTCGACTGCCGCTGGGTCGCAACGGATGATCCTCGGGCCCGCGAGCTGGCCAGCTACCACGGGGTGTGGCTGCTGCCCGGCACCCCGTACCGTCCGCCATCTGAGCCATCACCGCCATGAACGAGAACGCCTCGCTGACCGCCGAAAGTACGCATTCTCGGTCTCCGCTATGCGGGCCGCATCGCCTGACCGGCCAGATCAACGGGCGCCTGGGATCCCCCGGTCCCGGCGCCACCGGCCGGCGCGGCCGGTTAGGGGCGCAGGCCGGTAAGCATGCGGTCCAGGACGATGCCCAGCTCGGCCCGGGTTTCCGAGGGGACCGGCGAGCGCGCGATCGCCAGGCTGGCCTCCGTCAGCATCGCGATGAGCAGCCGGGCCAGTGCCCGCACCGGTACGGCTTCCAGGTCCCCGGCCTGCACGCAGCGGTTGAGCCACTCTTCCAGGATGCCCCGCCCGTAACGCTCGACGAGCTCCTCCCACGCGTCCGAGCCGAGCACGCGCGGCCCGTCAACCAGGACGATCCGCTGGAAGTCGCCGTCGACGCACACGTCGAGGAACGCGGAGATACCGGCCTGGATCTCGACCAGCGGAGACGAGGCTTCCGACGCCAGCTGCTCGTCGATCAGCCGCTGGGCTATCGATCCGGCGGCTTCGGCCATCACCGCGCGGAACAGGTCCGCCTTGTCACGGAAGTGGTGGTAAAGCGCGCCCCGGGTGACACGTGCGTCAGCGACGATCTGCTCGGTGCCCGCGCCGTCATAGCCGTGAGCTGCGAAAAGGCGGCGGGCGGCGGCGACCAGCGCGGCCCGGGTGTCGGAGGCGTGCTCGGCTCGGCGCGGTTGCGGTTTCGCTGGCATACATACATCATGAGACATACAAGCTGTATGTTCCAGACAGAGTGCATGACCCAGATCGAATGACGGAGCGCCATGGCGCCAGTGCAGGGATACGGAGGCAGCAACTCATGGCGATGCCAGTCCACCTGACGGTGAAGCTCGGAACGTACCTGATGAAGCAGAAGATCAAAAGGGTCAAGAAGTACCCCCTGATCATGGAGCTGGAGCCGCTGTTCGCCTGCAACCTCAAGTGCGCGGGCTGCGGCAAGATCCAGCACCCTGCTTCGGTGCTGAAGCAGCGCATGCCGGTCGAGCAGGCGGTCGCAGCCGTCGAAGAGTGCGGTGCGCCGATGGTCTCGATCGCCGGCGGCGAGCCGCTCATGCACCCGCAGATCCACGTGATCGCGGCGGAACTCCTCAAGCGCAAGAAGTTCGTGGTCCTCTGCACGAACGCCATCTTGCTGCCTAGGCACATCGACAAGTTCAAGCCGAACAAGAACTTCGCCTGGATGGTGCACCTAGACGGCATCGGCGAGAAACACGACGAAGCCGTCTCCAAGGAAGGCGTCTTCGAGCAGGCCGTCGCGGCGATCAAGCTGGCCAAGCAGAAGGGTTTCCAGGTCTACACGAACACGACCGTGTTCAACACTGACACTCCGCAGGACCTGATCGCGACCCTGGACTACATCAACAACGAGCTCGGTGTCGACCGGCTGGAAATCGCGCCCGGATTCGCGTACGGCAAGGCGCCCGACCAGGACCGGTTCCTGGGCGTCACGCAAACGCGTGAGCTGTTCAGCAAGGCGTTCGCGGACGGCCGCCGCAAAAAGTGGCGCTTCAACCACTCGCAGCTGTACCTGGACTTCCTCGAGGGCAAGGCCGACTTCGAGTGCACGCCGTGGGGCGTCCCGCTGTACTGCCTCAAAGGCTGGCAGCGGCCCTGCTACCTGCTCGACGACGGCTACGCCGAGACCTGGCAGGAGCTCCTGGAGAGCACGGACTGGGACAAGTTCGGCCGCGGCAAGGACCCGCGCTGCGACAACTGCATGGCCCACTGCGGCTACGAGCCCACCGCGGTGCTCGCCACGATGGGCTCCCTCAAGGAGAGCCTCCGCGCCCTCGTCGGCTGAGGATGACCAGCCAGTCGCTTTCAGGAGACGGTGGGCGGCGGCTCGACGGGCGGGGGGAAATCACGGGTCTGGTTTGCGGCTGACGGGTGCGTGAGCTCTGCCGTCTTGCCGTCGGCGGTGAGGTGGCGCCAGCTGGTCTGCCAGTCCGGCAAATCGGGGCTGGCCTGCTCCCAGTCGACGAAGCTAGCCTCGTCGCAGTAATGGTCCAGGCGCATGCTGATGCCCTGGTGCGGCTGGCTGTCGACGTAGGCCTGCATCAGGCGGCGTTCTTGACTGTGTCTCATCTGCCGAGCGGTATGGCGCATCAGGCTGCCCGGGTAAATCACCCAGATCAGGCGACGGCAAGTCATCCGGCCTGAGGTAAGGCTGTCAAAACGGGCATAAAAGATACGCCGTGCAGAGACGACTCTAGAGGCGGTGAGGACTTCGTCATGGTGCGCATCGGATCCCGGCCGGATGAAGCGAAAGGCTCGCAGGGAATCGGCCGGCGGGTGGGCGGCGAGATCGAGACCGTCGGGGTGGCCCCGGTACCTGAGGACCAGCGGACGCAGACCCCGCTGCAGATGTTCATCGTCTGGCTGATGGCGTCGGCCTCGGCTACCACGCCGCTGATCGGGCTGCTGCTGTTCAAGTTCGGGTTGACCTACATGATCGCCGCGATCGTGGTGTCGTGGCTGATCGGTTTCATCCCCGCTGGCCTGTTCTCCGAGATGGGCCGGGAGGTCCCGCTGAGCGGGCTGGTGGTGGCCAGGAAGACATTCGGCTGGGACGGCTCGCTGCTGTTCTCGGTCCTGTTCTCGGTCGTGAACCTCGGCTGGTTCGGGCTCAACACCGAGGTCGGTGCCTCGATCCTGGCCTCGATCACGCACTCCTCGGCCTACGCATGGGATGTGATCGTCGGCGCCATCCAGATCATCCTGGTGCTGTTCGGGATGAAGTGGCTGGAGCGGTTCTACCGTTACACCGTCCTGCTGCTGGTGGCCGCCTACCTGGCCCTGACCATCTACCTGGTCACCCACTACACGCTGCCTTACCCCCGCCAGACCGCACCGATGAACTGGGGCTTCGCGCTGACCACGGTGCTGACCTTCTCGCTGCTGGCCTGGACCTACAAGCTGTCCACTACCTCGCGGTTCGCGGTCCCGGCGGCCAAGACCCGGGGGACCAGGCCGTCGTACTTCCTGGCGTCCTCGGTCGGGATCATGCTGGCCGTGCTGGTGTTCGGCGTCCTGGGCGTCTATTCCCAGGAGTCCACCGGGAACTGGAACATCGCGCTGCTCGGCGCGCACATCAGCGGCTGGGGTTTCGTGGCGGCCATCGGCGCGGCGCTGGCCGTCCTGCACACCAACGCCATGAACCTGTATCCCTCCACCGTCGACCTGCTGGTCGCACTCAACAACATCCACAAACCGACGCGGTGGGAGCAGCCGGTGGCCACCGTCGGCCTGGGGGTGCTCGGCACCGTGCTGGCCATCGCCGGGATCCTCGACCACGTCCAGACGCTGATCAGCGACGCCGGCGACATCATCATCCCGTTCACCTTCGTGATGCTGGTGGACTGGATATACGTACAGCGGCGCCGGACCCCGGCGACCGCCTTCTTCCAGCCGCCCCGCAGCCTGGGCGACCGCGTCGTGCCCAGCGCCATCGTCGCGGTGGCCATCGGGTTCGTCTTCGGCTTCTGGGGCGATAAGTTCCTGCCCGGCGTGTTCTACAACACGCTGCCCCTGCCGGTGGTGGCCGCCCTGATCGCGGCCATTCTCTACGCCGCGGCCGCCACCATCTGGCCCCCGCCGCAGACGATCCGGTCCGCTGCGCCGATCTCCCAGCCAGAGAGCATGTAAACCGCTGGATCGATCGAAGCGGTGAGCCGCCTGCTCGGCTACGACGGCCGCACCAATTCCGCGGCCTTTGCCACGGATGTAGCGCCAGCAAGACCGGCTCCGTTCATGACCCGAGCCGGAGGGCCAAGCGGGCACCAGATGGCGAGGTTCGGGCAGTACCGTGGTCGGCGGGAACACGCGGAGGTGCCCGGGCGGGCACCGATGGGCGGAGGACAGACGGAGTGCGAGTCCGGGCAGGCGTGGCTGGCCTGGCCGCCGCGGTCCTGATCGTCTGCGGGTGCGCCGCGGCCGCGAGCACACCTGCCCCGATAACGCCGGGTCTCGCGACCGCGGCGTCAAGCGCGACCCCCGCCCGGTCCGCCTCCCCGTCTGCGGCTGCGCCATCCGCCGCCCCGGCGGGGGTGTCCGCCGCCCGGGGTACCAGCGGCCAGCTCGTCACGGTGACAGCGGCGTCCTACGGGGCGACCCAGGCAGAGCTCACCGCCTACCAGCGGGCCGGCGGGCGGTGGCGCCGGGTCTTCGGGCCGTGGACCGCGTGGATCGGCCGTAACGGGATGGCCACGCCCGGCGCCAAGCGGGAAGGGGATGGCCGCACTCCGTCCGGCACGTTCGGCTTCGGGTTCTTCTTCGGGGTCGACCGTGATCCGGGAGTGCGATTCCCGTACCGGCGGATAGGCGCCTTCGACGTCTGGGACGACGACCCGGCCAGCCCGCTCTACAACCAGTGGGTCGAGGACCAGGACGCCAATCCCGGCGCCAATCCCGAACCGATGGACGTTTCCGCCTACGACTACGGCGCCGTCATCGGGTACAACACCGCCCGCACGCCCGGGCTCGGCAGCGCGATCTTCCTGCACATCAACATCGGCACGCCTACGGCGGGCTGCGTCACCTTGCCGGTAAGCGAGCTACTGGAGATCCTGCGCTGGCTTAACCCGGCCGCATCACCGCGGATCGCGATGGGCGTCCAGACGGCCGGGTAGACCCCACGCGTCTAACCGCGCGGGACGGCATCGGGTCTAGGGCTGGTGCGCGGCCGTGACCCGGTAGGCGAACGCCCGGGTGACCGGGGACAGCGGCCGGCCGGCAGCGGCGATGAACGCCACGCTGAAGGTGGCGGTGCCCGTGCTCTTCGCGGGCCTGGCGCTGTTCACCGCCGGGATGTGGCTGCCGAGCCTCGCGAGCCGTCCTGCGCCAGCACAACTCCGCCGGCGGCTAGATGCTGCCGGGCGACTTCTGCTGGACGCCGTACCGGGCCGCGACTGGATTCCACACCCGGATAAACGCGTCCTTGGACGCGTCGGCTCGCTGGTCAGCCTGGTACGCGGCGTTATAGGCGCTGGATTGAGCAGCCGGCGTGCATCCGGAGTTCAGCTCCTGCTGCGCCCAGGTCAGGTACTTCCGGTCGGCCGCCAGCGAGTCACCCAAGGCCGTGATCAGGTCGGACTTCACTATCACGCCGCTGGCCAGAGCGGCCGTCGAAAGGGCCGACGCCTGGCTGTACTGACCAACGCGCTGATCCACGACGGCGCGGATCGAAGCGACCGCACCGGACAGGTCCGTGCAGCTGCGGACCCGCTCGACCGCGCCTTGCAGCGCCTCGCGGGCGGCTGCGCTTGAACCCAGCAGCTGGTCCACGGCGGCGGCCTGCCGCGACGCCAGGGTGGGCGCCGCTGGCGACGGCGGTGCTGAGGATACGGCGGGGGAAGATGCGACGGGAGAGACGGGAGAGGATGCGGCCGGCGTCCGCGGCACCGGCCGGTTCGAATGGGCCACGACGACGCCCGCGACGGCCACCGCAGCGACGGCGAGGATGAGCCCGATGATGATCAGGCGCCGCCGGAGCCGCGGATCAGGGCCGCCCGGCCCGCTCAGCGGGTCCGCATTCCGCTGGCCAGGTCCAGCCGCTGGCGAGGATGGCCGGGATCGCAGCGGGTCGGCCCTGGGCTGCTCCGGTGCCGCGGCCGGCCCGCTCTCGTGCCCGCGCCGGGGCGCCGGGTCCTCGCCGGGGGCCGGCCCCGCTGCCGCGAGTGACCCGTCCTGGCCCGGTGAGCGCAGCCGCACGGGACCTTCCGGCTCACCAGGACCCAGCAGCGCCGTACTTAGTTCTTCCTCACCAGGACCCAGCCCCAGCGCCGTACGCAGTTCCTCGGCGAACTGGCCGCAGGTCGGGTAGCGGTCTGCGGGGCTCTTCGCCAGCGCCCTGGCCAGTACCGGGTTCACGGCCGCGGGCAGGTCGGGACGACGCGCCGTAGCGGCCGGCGGCGGCGCATACAGCTGGGCATACATCACGGTCGCGCCCTGGTCCTGGCCGAACGGGGGCGTGCCGCACAGCAGCTCGAACCCGGCGCAGGCCAGTGAGTACAGGTCCGCGCGCCCGTCGAGAACGCGGCCCTCGATCTGCTCCGGTGCGAGGTAATCGAGGGCTCCCGCGAACTGGCCTGCCGCGGTGGCCAGGTCCGGTGGCGGGTTCTTGCCCATCCCGAAACCGGACAGGTACACGTGGCCGGCGACACCGTCGCCGCTCCGGCGCGGCATTCTCCCGCCCGCCGCGCTCGCCTCAAGCAGCATGCTGGCAGGCGTCACGTCGCGGTGAATCAGGCCGCGACCGTGAGCGGCGTCCAGTGCCGACGCGACCTCGGCCACGATGCTCCAGGCCGTGGCGAGATCAAGTGGCCCGAGCCGGCTGACCAGCGACCGTGCATCACCGCCCGCGACGTAGCGCATGGCCAGGTACAGCGTCCCGCTCGCCTCGCCGGCCTCGTAGACCGGAATGATGTTGGGGTGGCCAATCGCGGCGGCCGCCCGCGGCTCGCCGGGGAACCGGGCCCGGAAGGCGGCGTCGTCGGCCAGTTCCGGCGCGACGACCTTGAGCGCCACCTTGCGGCCCAGGCGCCCGTCTCGGGCCAGGTAGACCGCACCCGAGGCGCCCCCGCCGATAGACCTCTCCAGCCGGTAACCGGCGATCCGGCCGGACACTTCCGGCAGCACCAGATCTGTCTGGCGGCTCACCAGCGCACCACCGGCCGGTATCCGATCCGGAACCGGCCAGCACCCGCCCTGCCCACCTGGCCGACTCGATGCCGACGGCAGTGGTGATATCCGCCTTGCAGCTCACGAACCTCCGTTCGCGGTGCTAGTGCCCGCAGCCCGATCCCCACAATAGTGACATTTCACCAGGTCCGTAGGGCCAACAGGAATCAGGTCAGGTCAGCGGTCTGGGCGGCCGTCGGATCCGGCGTCAGCGGACGATGCGCAGGGCCAGCCGGGGCGGGCAGCCGCGTTGCACCAGTCTGGCGATCTGATGCCAGTCGATGCGATCGGCGTAGATCTCGGCCAGCGAGCCGGGGATGCCGAGGCGTCTGAGCTGCGACACGCGCCAGTTGTGTACGGCCCGGTCGTCATGGCCGGTGGCGGGGCGGCCGGCCGCGGGTCGTTCCATAGCTCTCCTCAGCTAGGGCGTGAAATCACTGATCGTGGTAGTCACGTCACGGGTCTCGCTAACCTGGTGCATGCGCCGTCGAGCGCGCCGCTCGTCCTCGCTGGTGCCTCCCCAGACGCCGGCCTTCTGGCCGCTGGCCAGGGCCCATTGCAGGCATGGAGTACGGACTTGGCACCCGCCGCATACCCGTTTGGCCCGCTCCTGCTGAAGTAGCGCCGGACCCGCGGTCCCGATCGGGAAGAACAGCTCGGGGTCGCTGTCGCGGCATGCGGCGTGATCACGGCAGTCCGGACTTCCGCTCGGGGCTGGGCGTGGCGGTGCCTGGACACGTACGTCAGTCATGGGCTTCGTCCCGTTCGCTGGTGCTTGCCTCCACACTCTCGCTCCGGGCCGCCGGTTGCGCCATAGAAGGCCCTGGCGTTGGCCCTGGCCCGGGCCCGCGACCCGGGCCGCCCTTGCGTCCGGCCGCCAGCGTCCCCCTCTTCCCATCCGCACCATCCACCTGCCACGGCAGCGCGGCCGCATGGGCGGCTCCTAGGCTCGGTGCCCGCGCGAGGGCTCGTGCCGGGGCTTGCGCAAGGGCCTGCGCCAGCCAATGGATGCGGCAGCCTACCGATTCTTCCAGGTAGGGTGCCGCATCCACTGGTTCACCGACCTCAACCCGAGCGGCGCAGCTACCCGGATCGCGTGACGTGCGGGGCGATAAGGCCCTGTGGGACGCATGGTGTTCACCGGTACGCGGCGAGGCGGTACGACGCGGCGAGGCGGTACGACAGGCGGGGGCGCGCCAGGGTCAGGCGCGACGCACCAAGGTCAGGCGACATACCAGGGTCAGGCGCGACGCACCACCCCGATTAGCCCCGTCGCTGGTCACAGGCGGGCAGGCAGGCCGAACGCGGCGAACATGGCAGGCTGCTCAGCAGGCTCTGCCTGGTCGACGAGTACCGGCTGGTGGTTCAGCCGGTGGCGCCGGGGGACGGGCTCCCGTTGTTCGCCGGGCTGACCGCGCCCTTCGTGCTGGACGTCATCGAGGCCCGGGGCTATGCCGACGGCTCGGTGCTCCATATCTACCGCCCGGCGGCCGCGGTGGGCAGTTCCGCCTGGTCCAGGCGGACCTCTTGACTGATTAGACCTGTCTGTCTAATATCTGAAGTGTACAGACCTGTCTACTCAATGAGGGTAGGTAACCACACATGACCACGCGCTACAGCGCCGGACCGAGGACAGCCATCGCGCAGGCCGCACCGGCCCCGCACGGGGCCGCGCCAGTCGCGCACGGGGCCGCGCCAGTCGCGCACGGGGCCGGGCCAGTCGCGCACGGGGCCGGGCCAGTCGCGCACGGGGCCGGGCGAGTCGCCAGCGCACAGGCCCGGCGTCCGGCCAGCGACGTCCCCGCGGCCCGGCAGGCCCGGCGTCCAGTCGGCGACGTGGCCGCGGCGCTGCCGGCCGACCCGTTCGCGCGGCGGGCTCGGCTGCACTGGCCGGACGGTCACCGGCTGAGCGGGCGCCCGGCCGTCTTCGTGCTCGCCTCGCTGATCGTGGCGCTGCTGGCGTCCTCCGCCGCCCCCACCCCGTTGTACGCGATCTACCAGGCCAAGTGGCACTTCACGCCGATCACCACCACGGTGGTGTTCGGGGTGTACGCGATGGCCGTGCTGGCCGCCCTGCTGACCCTGGGCAAGCTCTCGGACTACGTCGGACGCCGGCCCGTGCTGCTGACCGCGATCGCCGTGCACGCGGGCTCGCTGGTGGTCTTCGCCACCGCCACCGGGGTCCCGGCGCTGCTAACGGCCCGGGTGGTCCAGGGCCTGTCCACCGGCGCGGCCCTGGGCGCGATCGGCGCGGCCATGCTGGACATGGACCGCGAGCTCGGCACGTTCGCCAACGCGGTGGCGCCGGGCATGGGCACCGCGAGCGGCGCGATCGCCTCCGCGCTGGCGGTCCGCTTCCTGCCTGACCCCACCCACCTCATCTACCTGGCCCTGATCGGCGTGCTCGCCCTGCAGGCGGCCGCGATCGCCGCGATGCGCGAGACGGTCACCCGGGCGCCGGGCGCGCTGGCCAGCCTGCGGCCGGAGATCACCCTGCCGCGGGCGCTGCGGGCCCCGGTGCTGACCGCCGTGCCCGTGCTGTTCGCGGTGTGGGCGCTGGCCGGGCTGTACGGCGCGCTCGGCCCGGCGCTGGTGCACGCGCTGACCGGCTCGGGCAACGTGGTGCTGGGCGCCCTGAGCCTGTTCACGCTGGCCGCCTCGGCCGTGGTGGCGATCATCGTGCTGCGCCGGGCCGCGGCCCGGACGGTGATGGTGTTCGGCATCCTGACCCTGATCACCGGGGTGGCCGTGACCGTCATGGCCGTCAGCCTGGGCTCGGCGGCGCTGTTCTTCGCGGGCTCGGCGATCGCCGGCGCCGGGTTCGGCAGCGGCTTCCAGGGCGGAATCCGCCTGGTGGTGCCGCTGGCCGCGCCGCACCAGCGGGCCGGCCTGGTCTCGCTGCTCTACGTGGTGTCCTACCTCGGGCTGGGCGTGCCCGCGGTGCTGGCCGGGTTCGGCGTGGTGCACGGCGGCGGGCTCATCGACACGGCCCGCTACTACGGCGCCGCGGTGATCGCGCTGGCCGGGCTGGCCCTGTTCGGCCTGCTGAAGACCGGACCAGGGCGCGCCGCGGAGCCCGCCGCCTGCCCGGCCCCGGGCATACGATAGACAAGTCTGTCTGGAAAGGTGACCGTCACCATGGCTGTCAGGGAAGCGGCCCGGCCGTCGGCGCGTGAGCGGCTGCTGGCCGCGGCGAACGAGCTGTTCTACAACCAGGGCGTGCACACGGTCGGCATCGACCGCGTCATCGAGCAGGCCGGGGTGGCCAAGGCCTCGCTGTACAACACCTTCGGCAGCAAGGACGAGCTGGTCCGCGCCTACCTGCAGACCCGCCACGCCAGCGTCACCGGGCGGATCACCCAGGCGGTGGAGCGCTACGACACCCCGCGCGAGCGGCTGCTGGCCGTGTTCGAGGGGCAGGGCGAGCTGTTCGCCCAGCCGGACTACCGCGGCTGCGCGTTCGCCCGGGCCAGCGCGGAATCGCACCCCGGCGACGTGGTAGAGCAGGCCGCCGAGGCCTACCGCGGCTGGGTCCGCGCCCTGCTGACCGAGCTTTCGGCGCAGGCCGGCGTGCCCGAGCCCGAGGTGCTGGCCCGCCAGCTGCACCTGCTCTACGACGGCAGCGGCCAGGCGGCGCGGATGGACCACGACCCCGGCGCGGCCGCCGCGGCCCGCGCCGCCGCGGCCGTCCTGCTCGACGCGGCCCTGGCCGCGCAGACGGCGGCCCGGCTGGTTTCCGGCTAGCGGGCGGCCGGGACCGGGAGGCGCTTCCTGGCTTCCTGGTAGAGGTCGGCCGGGAGCGGCCCTCGCTCCGCGATGGCAATGTCGCCGGCCAGGTGGACCGGATCGGACGTGCCGACGATCGTGGTCGACAGGCCGGGATGGCTGAGCGTGAAGCGCAGGACGAACTCCATGTTGCTCAGGCCCGCCTCGGTCAGCAGGCCGGCGATGCCCGAGGTCTCCCAGTTCCGCCGGCCGAGGCCGGGGTCCTGGCTCAGCGGCCCGGTCTGCCAGTTCTTGTCCGCCGAGGCAGCGCCGCGCGCCGCGCCGCCCCGGATGAACGTGCCCGCGCCCGCGCCCGCCGCCTCGGCGATGAGTTCCTCGTGGTCGCGCTGGACCGCCGAGTACGGGATCTGGAAGACGTCGAAGACGCCCATGGCGAGGTGATCGGGCAGATTCGGCAAGATGCCCGACATGCCGATGAAGCGGACCTTGCCTTCGGCCTGGAGGTCGTTGAGCGTCTCGACCGTATGGTCCTGCTCCAGCGTGGCCCGGCTCGGTGACATATGCACCTGGACCAGGTCGAGGCAGTCGGTGCGCAGGCGGCGCAGTGACTGCTCGACGTCGGCGCGGACATTCGCGGGACGGTAGTCATGCGGGTAGGGCGGCGGCGCGTCGGCCGGGGCCTCGAGCGGGCACCCGCACTTGGAGGCGAGGAAGAACTCGTCCCGGCGGTGGCCGATGTAGGCGCCGATCAGCTCCTCGCTGCGGCCGTAGTCGGGCGAGGTGTCGATCAGGTTGATGCCGCCGTCCAGGACCGCGTTCAGCAGGCGGCCCGCGTCGGAGTCCGCGATCTCGGGACCGCGCGGCCGTCCCCGCAGCTCCATGGCGCCGTAGCCGAGAATGGTCACGTCCGCGCCGGTACCCCCGAGGGTTCGTGTCATGATCGCCATGTCGGCCACGCTATCCGGAGGATCCCCAGGGGCCGCTGGGGCTGCGGTACGGGGGCGAGCACCGGGGGCCGTTCGGCGCGAAGATCTGGTCCGAACGATCCCTGGTATCACCTGCCCCTAACTGGCCAGCGGTGAAGGTCCGCCTCCGAGCAACGCAGCATAGGTACGCTTTCTGCCGGGGATACGACAGCAGACGCGGTTCACAGCATGCCTGATGCAGCAGCAGAAGCCCGCACCATGGTGGCCGCCGTCCGGAACGATCCGGCGCGGCGGCTGGAGCTGGCGAGCAGGTTCTACGACGACCGGCCCGATCGCGCGTCGGTCCGGGCGTACCGGCGGGCCGAGCTGGCGTTCATGCGCTGGCAGGTCAGCCGGGGAGTGCTCGCGCCGCCGGAGTCCGCGCGGCCCGGCAGCCGGTGGTGGCGCTCGGTCAACGAGAGCCTGCTCCGGGACGCGTGCGAGGCCGGCCGGCTGGCCGCCGGGAGGCCCGGACCGGCGAGCGGGCCGGCCGCGGCGCGCTGGGCCGAGTTCCTGGCCGCGCCTTCGGCCAGGACCTGGTACCGGGCCCATAACGCCAGCATCGTGGCCGCGTACCTCGAGCATCGCCCGCTGTGCGCGGCCGAGGTGCCGGTGGAACGCTTCTTCATGGACGTGGCAATGGCCCGCCTGGTCTGCGTGCACGCCCTGGTCATCCGGCCGCGGCTGGCGGCGGGCCGGCTGGCGCTGGCTGGGCGCCTGATCGGCGATCCGCGCTGGCGGGGCGCGGACCTGTTCCTGTCCCTGCGCAACGTCCTGCCCGACCGCTACCCGCTGACCGGGATCAGCATCGATGAGATCCTGGCGCTGGAGAACTACGTTAGCCGCCTCATCGACTACGGCATCATCCTGCCGAGAATGCAGGCGCTGTATGAGTTCGCGGCCAGCGACCTCGAAGAGCCCCGGCTGCTCGACCTGGTCAGGAACGGTTTCCCCGTCTATGCCTGGCCGTACGAGGACCGGCAGGCGTGGACGACGACCCGAGCGCGTTCGGTCAGGTCCGTCCTGTCCTGGCTGACGTCCGCCTGAGATCGCAACCATTATTGGTGTGCCAGGCTGGTGGTTGTGATGGACCTGTTCATCGACCGGGCCGGGCGCCCGGGACTTCGCGCTCAGCTGTATGAGCAGATCCGCGAGGGAGCCAGCGCGAGGTCTACCTGGCCTGGTGCCCGGAGCACGGCGTTCGCCCGGATGACCAGATCCTGGGCGTGACCGAGACTGGAGGCAACCCATGACCAGCACACCTCGCACCATGCAGGCGATGCGCGCGGCCGGCCAGGACCCGGCCAGCCTGGCCCGCCAGACCATCCCGGTCCCCGAGCCAGAACCGGGCGAGGTGCTGGTAGCGGTCCGGGCCACCGCCATCACCGCCGACGAGCTCACCTGGCCGGAAAGCTGGCCCGCCATTCCCTGCCACGACCTGTCCGGCGTGGTGACGGCGCCCGGCCCCGGCGTGACCGAGTGGAGCGCGGGCGACGAGGTCTACGCGCTGATCGGCTTCGACCGGCCCGGCGCCGCGGCCGAGTACGTGACCGTGCCCGCAGCCGACCTGGCGGCCAAGCCCTCCGGCGTCGACCACCTCGCGGCCGCCGCCGTTCCGCTCGGCGCGCTCACCGCCTGGCAGGCCCTGTACTCCCACGGCCAGCTGCAGCCGGGGCAGCATGTCCTGGTCCACGGCGGCGCGGGCGGCGTCGGCGCCTACGCCGTCCAGCTCGCGGCGCAGCACGGCGCCCGGGTCACCGCCACCGCCTCGGCCCACAGTCACGATTTCGTCGCCGCGCTGGGGGCCGATCAGGTCCTCGACTACTCGGGCCGGTTCGAAGATCACGTCCGTGACGTGGACATCGTGGTGGACCCGGTGGGGGGCAAGACGACCGAGCGATCCTGGCCGGTGCTGCGCAGCGGCGGGATCCTGGTCGCCATCGCCGAGGAACCGGACCCGTCCCACGGCGGCCGTTCGGACGTCCGCGGCGTGTTCTTCGTGGTCGAACCCCACGCAGGCCAGCTACGCGAACTGGCCCGCCTGACCGATGACCAGCAGTTGCGTCCCATCGTCTCGCGCGTCTTCGAGCTGAACGACCTGGCCGGGGCCTTCCGGGCCCTCCGCGGCGAGCGTCCGCCCGGCAAGGTGATCATCAGCGTGAGCGCATGAACGCACTTCCGGGTTTAGCCGCCCGCTTCGCCGGTAGCGCACTTGGTCACTGTTGCGGCGCCTCGGCCGGAGGCCTGCACACAGACATGAAAGGTGACGCACATGCTGGTACTGACCGAGGCCGCTGCCTACCTCGATGACAAGGTGCTCGACGCGGAGGTCGACCCGGAAGGCAAGGCCCATTTCTCCCTGGGCCTGCAGGGTCCCGGCCAGGCCTAGGGCCCAACGGGGCGGGCGGGCCGCCACCTCCGCGGCCCGCCCCCGACCGTTCTGACCGGACGGACCGGGCCGCGAGATGATGGGGTTATGCCACCTGACCCCGAGGACCAGACGGTGCTGCCGGAGCAGAGTCAAGATGAAACCGGCATCGGCTGGGGTGAGGCGCCCGAGCCGGACGATGACGAGCGGCTGCGCCGGGAGCGACCGCCGCACTGGGACCAGTGAGCCCGGATTGCCGCTGACCCGGTCGCTGCGGGCGCTGCTGCTGTTCGTGTGCGCGCTCGTGCTGGTCGACACGATCTTCTTCACGGCGCTGACGCCGCTGCTGCCGCACTACACGCACGCGGCTCACCTGTCCAAGTCGGGCGCGGGGCTCCTGGTCGCCGGCTACCCGCTGGGCACCCTGGTCGGGGCGCTGCCGGGCGGCCTGCTCACCGGGCACCTGGGCTACCGGAAGACGGTCCTGCTCGGGCTGGCGCTGATGGGGGTCTCGACCCTGGTCTTCGGGTGGGCCTCGACGGCGATGGTGCTCGACTCGGCCCGGTTCGTGCAGGGACTGGGCGGGGCGTGCACCTGGGCCGCGGGCATGGCCTGGCTGGCGACCGAGGCGCCGCCGGAACGGCGCGGGGAGATGATCGGCACGGCCATGGGCGCGGCCGTGGGCGGGGCGCTGTTCGGGCCGGTCGTGGGCGCGATCGCCGACGGGGTCGGCACCGGGCCGGCGTTCGCCAGTGCCGCCGTAGTGGGCGGGGTGCTGATAGCGGTGACATTCGCCATGCCGGCGCCGCGCGAGGCGGTCCCGCAGCGGCTGCGGGAGGCATTCACCGCGGCCCGTGACCGCCAGTTCGGCCTGGGGCTGTGGCTGACCATGCTGGCGGGCCTGGCGTTCGGCGTGCTGGACGTGCTCGCACCGCTGCGGATGGCCAGTCTCGGGATCACGGCCCTGATCATCGCCGGGACGTTCCTGGCCTCGGCCGGGGTGGAGGCGGCCCTGTCACCGCTCGCGGGGCGGCTAGCCGACCGGCGGGGCGCCATCGTGCCGATCAGGTTCTCGCTAGCCGGCGCGGTGGCGATCAGCCTGCTGGCGCCCACGCTGGCGTCGAAGTGGGTGCTCATCCCGGTACTGACCGTGGGCATGCCCTCGTTCGGCACGCTGTTCACCCCGGCCATGACGCTGGTCAGCGAGGGCGCCCAGCATCAGCGGCTCGATCAGGGCCTGGCCTTCGGCCTGGCCAACCTCGCCTGGGCCGCGGGCCAGGCCGTGGCCGCCTCGGGCAGCGGGGCCCTGGCCCAGGCCACCTCGGACCTGGTCCCTTACTCGCTGCTCGCGGCCGCGTGCGCGGCGACCCTCGGCCTGGCCCGGATCAGGCCGCGCCAGGTAACCGCGGCAGGAAGTCCAGCAGCAGGGTGTTGACCTGGTCCGGGGCTTCCAGCTGCAGCCAGTGACCCGGGCCGTCCAGGCGCTCGTAGCGCCACGGGCCCGCCACGTTCTCGGCCGAGTCGGTCATCTGGACTTCGGTCAGGGCGCCGTCCCCCGTGCTCCAGATACCCATGGTGGGCGCCTGCACCGGCGGCAGCGCAGCCGGGCGTGCCACCCAGGATTCGGGCCTGACGTTGGCCCGGTACCAGTTCAGGCCGGGCGTCAGCGAGCCGCTCGCCACCAGGTCGGCGATCACCTGATCGGCGTCGGGATGACGGCCCCAGCTGCGGAAGTTGGCCCAGTCATCTTCGGTCAGCCAGCGTTCGGCGATGCCGGGAAACTGGAACAGCAGCATGTACCACGACTTCTCGCACTGCTCCAGGGTGCGGCGGAAGGTGGCCGGGTGCCCGACCGACAACACGGCGAGGTGATCGACGGTGCCGGGCGCGAACGAAGCGAGCGCCCAGGCCAGGGCGGCGCCCCAGTCGTGGCCGACGACATGGGCCCGGCCGATCCCCAGCTCGGCCAGGATGGCCATCACGTCCCCGGCCAGCACGGACATCGAGTAGGCCTCGACCGCCTCCGGCTGGCCGGAACCCCCGTAGCCGCGCAGGTCCGGCACGATGACCTGGAACCCGGCTCCGGCCAGCGCCGGCACCTGGTGCCGCCATAGCCGCCCGGAATCGGGAAAGCCGTGCAGCAGCACGACCGGGCGTCCCTGCCCGGTCACCTGGTACTCGATGCCGACGCCGTTGACCTCCACCCGGCTCATGGACCCTCCTCCTGGGCGTCAAGGGCCCGCGGCCCCTGTGCCACGGCGCCACGTGCGCCTGCCAAGCTCAGACCGTAGCGCCACGGCCCGTTCGGCGTAATTCATTCATGCCGAACGGCCCGCCGTGCTTGCCCGGCGCCAGCCGAGATGGCGATCAGCGGCAGTCGCCGGCGGACAGCGGCTGGCTCGACCGGCGGGCGGGCGGCTCGCCCGGACGGTGCGCTCACCGCCCTTGAACCCGCAGCCACCAGCCGAAATAGTAGCGGCTGCGGCGTGGTTGTACAGCTGTGACAATGCGCTCGCATCCAGCGGGCGGACCAGCGAAGGATCTTACGTGTCAGACAACTACCGCAAGGACCCTGAGGTCATCTCCCGGCTGACGCCGGAACAGCACCAGGTCACCCAGAAGAAGGGCACCGAGGCGCCGTTCCGCAACGAGTACTGGGACAACAAGGAGCCCGGCCTCTACGTCGACGTCGTGTCCGGCGAGCCGCTGTTCGCGTCGGTCAACAAGTACGACAGCCAGTCCGGCTGGCCGAGCTTCACCGTGCCGGTCGAGCCGGGCAACGTGGTCGAGCGGCGGGACCTGAGCCACCTGATGATCAGGACCGAGGTCCGCTCCGCCCACGGCGACAGCCACCTGGGCCACGTGTTCAACGACGGGCCCGCGGACGCCGGGGGCCTGCGCTACTGCATCAACTCCGCCGCCTTGCGCTTCATCGGCGTCGATGACCTGGAGCGCGAAGGCTACGGCGAATACCGTCACCTGTTCGAGCCCGCCCACGACACCGGGAGCACCGCATCATGACGACTGAGAAGGCCATCCTCGCCGGCGGCTGCTTCTGGGGCGTGCAGGACCTCGTCCGCAAGCTCCCCGGCGTGATCTCCACCAGGACGGGCTACACCGGCGGCGACGTGCCGAACGCCACCTACCGGAACCACCACGGCCACGCTGAGGCACTCGAGATCGTCTTCGACCCGGACCAGATCTCCTACCGGGACCTGCTGGAGTTCTTCTTCCAGATCCACGACCCGACAACCAGGAACCGGCAGGGCAACGACATCGGGACCAGTTACCGGTCGGCCATCTTCTACCTCAGCGACGAGCAGAAGAAGGTCGCCGAGGACACCATCGCCGACGTGAACGCCTCCGGCCTGTGGCCGGGCAAGGTGGTCACCGAGGTCACGGCGGCCGGGCCGTTCTGGGAGGCCGAGCCGGAGCACCAGGACTACCTGGAGCGTTACCCCGACGGGTACACCTGCCACTTCGTCCGCCCCGGCTGGAAGCTGCCGCACCGGACGGACACCACCGTGAGGTAACGAACCGCAGACCGTTAGCGGTTGTGGCTAGTGTTCGGGCTATGACCAGGATTCCTTATCTGCGGCGTGACGAGCTGGGGCCCGAGGGCCAGCAGCTATGGGACGGCCTCGTCAACGGCCATACAGACCTGGTCGTGGCCGCCGGAGGCGGCCTGGCGGGGCCGTTCAACGCGTTATGGCGAGGGTCCCCGGGTGCGCTTGGTCAGGCCAGGGCGAGGGAGACGGCGTGCAGTGCCAGCCCGATGCCGGCGCCCACCACCGTGCCGTTGATGCGGATGTACTGCAGGTCGTGGCCGAGGAGCAGTTCCAGCTGGCTGGAGGTCTCGGTGGCGTCCCACCGCTCGATGGTCCCGGTGACCAGGCCGGCCAGCTCGTCGTGGAACTGGTTGGCCACGGCCCGGGCGCCCGACTCGACCATCCGCTCCAGCCCGTCCTGCAGGACCTGGTCGGAGCCCAGCCGCCGGCCGGCCGCCACCAGCAGCTCGGCCAGCCGGCGGCGCAGCTCTGATTCCGGGTCGGCGGCCTGGGTCCGCAGCGTTTCCTTGGCCTTCTGCCACAGCGAGGAGGACCAGTCCCGCAGCCCGGCGCTGCCCAGCACCTCGTGCTTGAGCCGCTCGCCGCGCTCACGCAGGTCCGGTGAGGTCTCGAGGCGGTCCGGCAGTCCGGCGATCCACGCCTCGAACTGGCGCCGGGTGGCATCGTCGGGATCGGCGGCCATGGCCACCAGCCGCTCGCGCAGGCGGCTGTACAGCCGTTCGAAGACCCGCCGGTAGACCGCGTCGGGTATCCAGCGGGGAGCCTCGCCCTCGAACAGCTCGCGCAGTTCCTCGCGGTGGCCGTCCAGATACCGGTCGGCGGCGAACACCAGGGAGTTGAACAGCTCGGCGTGCTGGCCGTTGGCGATGACCACCCGCAGCGCCCGGCCGGCCAGCGGGGCCACCTCGACGGCGTCGATGGCGCGGGTCAGTTCGGCGGTGAGCACGCGCTGGACGTCCTCATCGCGCAGCGCCTCGGCCACGGTGACCACCAGGTCGGCGGTGTACCCGGCGAAACGGGCGGCGTTGGCCTGGTCTGAGAGCCAGGCGGCGAGCCGGGGGACGATGCTGGCGGCCCGGATCCGTTCGGCCAGGACGTCGGCGTTCAGGAAGTTCTCTTGCACGAACTGGCCGAGGGTGGCCGCGAACTGGTCTTTGCGCTCGACGATGAGCGCGGTGTGCGGTATCGGCAGGCCCAGCGGACGACGGAACAGGGCCGTCACCGCGAACCAGTCAGCTACCCCGCCGACCATCGAGGCCTCGGCGCCGGCCTGCACGTAGCCGAGCAGGGTGCCATGAGCCCCGGCCGCGGTCACCGCCACGAACAGCACGGTGACCGCCCCGAGCAGGGCGGTGGCCCGCAGGCGCGCGACGGCCAGGCGATGCCTCCGCTCGGCGATCGACTCACGGTCGAGCCTGGATGCCGATGAGGCGGGCATCGCTGTGGTTGCTTCCATCTGGCCGTCCCCGGTGCCGGGCGGAAAGGATAATCCGCTTCGCCCACGATATTGACCAGGCATCCATGGCCACCGGGACGGGGTGGCCAGATCGCGGGCCGCGGCTTATCCCACGGGAGAGGCCAGCCGGGCGGCGATGCCGTCGAGCAGGAAACCCAGGCCGAGACCGAACCGCTCGTCGGACGTAGGACCGACGGGCTCGGCCAGCCAGCTGGTCAGGCGAGGGTAGCGGCCGCCAGCGGCGGCCAGGTCGCGGACCTTGGCCATGGCCGCCTGGTAGCTGGCGTCGTCGTCCAGCCCGTAGTGCCGGCTCATCCGGGTTTCCTCGGCTTCCTGAAGGGCGCTGCCGTAGATGTGCCGGTCGATGAGCGCGGCGTAGGTGACCGCTTCAGCCGTGCTCGTGCCTTGTGCGGTCAAGACGGCCAGCATGAACTCCAGCCGGGCCATCATGTGCGGGCTGACCGGGGGACGGGTGTGGAACAGCGCGGCATACCAGGGGTGGCGTTCGGTCATCTGGCGGGTCCGGCTGGCCAGCGCCCCCAGGTCGGCGCGCCAGTCCGGTCCTGGCTGGTCCGGGAGCCGGATCTCGGCGGTGGCGGCGTCGAGCATCAGGTCCACCAGCCCGTCCTTGCTGTGCACGTAACGGTAGAGGGCCATCGGTGAGTAGGGGCCGAGCCGGGCCGCGACGGCCTTCATGGTCAGCCCGGCCGGGCCCGCCTCATCGGCCAGGGCCATAGCCGCGGCCACGATCTCCTCTCGGCCCAGGAACCGTGGCCGCGGCGGCACGGGCCGGGCCCAGATCAGGTCGACAGGGTCGCGAGCAGCAGGTTTGCCCATGGCAGTAAGTTTACGATATAAATAGAGAGTTTATTACATAAACTCCTAATGTTAGGGCGGTGACCATGACCACCGAGACCGTCGAGACCAGCGCCTTTGGCCCGCCAGGGATCGAGGTGGGCGTGGTCAGGGGCATCAGCTATGGCCTGTTCGGCCCGCCGGGCGAGTTCGTCCCGCAGGCCCGGGCCCTGGGCGCCGGGCTGATCCGGGCCTACCTGTACTGGGGGCAGCTGGAGCCGGAACCAGGCCGCTACCGCTGGGAGACGCTGGACGCCCTGCTGGGCCAGCTGACCGGCGAGGAAGAGCTCTGGATCACGTTGTGCGCCAGCTCACCGTGGGGTACCCGGGTGGCTACGGATTTTCAGCCCCAGTCACCCGCTCTCGACCAGCACGCCTACGGCGAGTTCGTACGGCAGGTGGTGCGCCGCTGCGCGGGGCGGGTGCGGTACTGGCAGTGTAACAATGAGCCGAGCAACACCGGCCTGCTGTGGTCGGGCACCGCCGCTGAGTACGTCGCGCAGCTGAGGACGTTCTACCACGCGGTCAAGGACGCCGACCCGGCCGCGGCCGTGGTGCTGGGCGGCTGCGGCTATGACGTTTTCGGCAGCGAGGCAGGCAGCGAGCCCCGGCAGTTCTTCGACCACCTCGCCGACGCCGGCCGCGATGTGTTTGACCTGTTCAGCGTGCACCTGTACGGCGATCCTGCCAGCGTGCCCGACGACCTGGACACCGCCCGGGGCTTCATGCGCGCACACGGGTACCTCAAGCCGCTCCTGGTGGGCGAGCAGGCCGGCCCGCAGCCGTTCGAGTTCCCTGAAGCCACCGCGGTCATGCAGCAGGTGTTCGCGGAAGCTTTCGCCGACCAGCAGGCGGCGCAGAGCACCGCCGAGCTCGCGGCCCGGGCCGGGCAGCAGACCCCGGAGCACCGGGCCATGGCCGCCCTGTACGCCCGGATGGGTGAGCTCCCGCCTGCGCTGCAGATGTTCATGGCCGGCTGCCCGGCCGACCTGGAAGCCAAGCGGGACCGCATTGCCTGCCGCCAGCTGGCCCAGCGGACCCTGCTGGCCCTGGCCGAGGGCGTCCGCCGGACCGCGTACTGGAACCTGGCGCCTGAGTACCCCGGGCCGGTGGATCACCTCCAGATGATGCACCTGCTGATCGGCAAGCTCCCCCTGCTGGGCTACCGTGACGGCGCGCCCGGCGGTCGCCATCCGGCCGCGGACACCTTCGCCCTGGTCGCCGAGCAGCTCGCCGGGACGCGGACCGTGACCCGCGTCCCGGCCGACCGCCGGCCCGCGCTGCAGGTGTTTGAGGTGGACCGGGCTGGCCGCGGGCCGCTGCTCGTGCTGTGGGACCAGCGCGATAGCTTCCATGGCGAGGACGAGCCCCCGGTCACCATCTCCTGGCCGTGGCCCGCGGCGGCCGCCACCGTCACCGACGTCTTCGGGCAGATCAGCACGGTCTACGGCCGGGACGGACTGATCGAGCTGCGGGCTGGTGCCACTCCGCTGTTCGTCTCGGAACGACCCTCCTCACGCCCGTAGGCGCACTGGTCGCGCAGCACGCAGCCCGCGCAGCGCGGCCGCTGCGCCGGGCACACCGTGCGCCCGTGCACGATGAGCGCCATGTGCAGGTCATAGCGGATCTCGGGCGGGACGGCCGGCGATAGGATGCGGTACGTCTTGTCCGCGGTGGTCCCGGGCGGGATCCAGCCCAGCCGGACGGCGATGCGGTGAACGTGGGTGTCGACCGGGAAGGCGGCCCGGCCCATGGAGAAGGTGAGCACGCAGGCGGCCGTCTTCGGGCCCACGCCGGGCAGCGAGGTGAGGTAGTCCTCGACCGCGACGTCATCCAGATCGTGCAGGCGGCGCAGGTCGATCCGGCCCTCGCTGGTACGGATGGCGGCCAGGATCTGCTGGATCCGGCTCGCCTTCTGATCCGCCATGCCGCCGGACCGGATGGCGTCGGCCACCTGCCCGGCCGGCGCGGCCAGGACCTGCTCCCAGTCCGGGAACTTGGCCTTGAGCTGGGCGAATGCGCGTTCCGAATTGTGGTCGGAGGTGTGCTGGGACAGCACCGTGGCGACCACCTCATCCAGGATCGGCAGCCGCGGCTTGGGCACGAACGGCCCCTGGCTGGCCCGCAGCCGCCGCTGCACGACGGCGATCTGCCCCGGATCTGGCGTCATGCCGCTCCTCCGCCCAGCGATCACCCTAGCCGACACCGGCACCCTAGCCGACTCCAGTGGCCGCTGCTCAGCACGGCGGTCGCGATCAGGGCAGGGGCGCTCGCCGCAGTCTCATGCCTTGATGACGCAGTTCGGGCCGATGAGGTCGCACCGGCCAGCCAATGGATGCGGCACCCTGCCCGATAGATTCGGTAGTAAGTGGCATCCATTGGCTGCGGGCTCGGGGCGCGTGAGACGCGACGGTCGCCAGGATGGACTGCGGTGACTACGGGCAGGTCGTGGCGACGCTCAACGCGTCCGACCCGCACGGGCGGTAGCCGAGAGTCACAGCTGCAGGCTGGACACGTCGACGACGCCCGGCAGGGTCAGCAGCCAGCGGACCGGCGGAGCCTGGATGCCCTCCCGCAGCGTCCAGTGATCCAGGTAGACGCCGGCCGGCAGCCAGTACTCATCGGCGGGCAGGTTGCCCATGACCACGATGTACCCGGGCCCGGCGCTCCAGCGGTCCTGCGACGGTATCCAGAACACCTGCCCGGCGCTGCGCGCGACGAGGGAGCCGATGTCCACGATCTCGCCTCGCTGGACGTACTCCCAGAACCGCCCGTCCTCCAGGGGACTGGCGGTGAACGGCGGCCAGTGCAGCAGTGCGCTCGTCCCGTCCATCGGCATGACCCGGATCTGGGGCTCGGCCACCGCGCCGTCCCAGGGCTCCGGCGGCCTGCAGTGCACCGCCAGCACGGCGGTCACCTGGTTGTCGG
Source organism: uncultured Actinomycetes bacterium (assembly GCA_963767565.1). GTDB lineage: Bacteria > Actinomycetota > Actinomycetes > Streptosporangiales > Streptosporangiaceae > Palsa-504. The sequence goes on from CAVYEG010000008.1 coordinate 97,415, forward strand.
TGACCCAGCCGAGCAGCGCGCCGTCACGAGGGACCGGCATGCTGCCGGTGATCAGCTCGCGGATCGGGCTCGGCCCGGGCTCCCCGGGCCGGATGACCTGGTCGAGCCCGTCATGGCGATACCAGGAGCGGATGACGAACAGGTCGTCGCGGGCCTGGGTCAGGACGAAGAACACGGCCGGTCCGGCCGTCCGGTTGAGCAGGACCATCGACAGCGACCCGCCGTCCGAGGCGTGCCGGGTGACGGCCAGCGGGTAGCCCTCGAACAACCGCAGGCATACATCAAACGAGGTCGTGCCAGACAGGGCGTCAACGGTCATGGTCGCTTACCCCAGGCCGTATTCGCCGTCGTCGGCGGGGTCGGGCTGGAATGCGAGCGCGAAGTACACGGCCTGGCCCGCGGGGGTGCGGTAATAGCCCCACTCGTCAGACAGGGTAGCGACCAGGATCAGGCCGGGCCCGATCTCCATGTCGACCGGGGTGTCCGCCTGGGCCGACCCGGTGCCGGTGGCGCCGTCCACGTCGACGCGCAGCTGGCCGTGGCCGCAGCGCACGGCGAGGGTGACGGTCCCGCCCGCCGCGTGCCTGATGGCGTTGGTTACCAGGTCGCTGGTGAGCAGGATCGCCACGTCCGGGTCGACCGGCGGCCGCCAGGCCCAGATGAGCTCACTGACCTGGCTGCGGGCTTCGGCCGCCGCGGCCGGTCGCGCGGTCAGCCGGATACGGCACCTGTGCCGCTCGGTGGGACGGGTCGGCGCCATGGTGTTCATCGGATGTCCTTCGTGGCCGTGTTGCTGATCCGGCAGAGCGCTGGTCACTCCGTACGGGCTGTGCTCGGGAGACTCCGAGCGGCTGGTCAAGACCCGGTGCCGGGTTGCACGACAAATCGTGCTGCAATTTGCAGCGCGAGACATCGGTCAGTTGACGTATAAAAAGCGGCCCGCGCGAAGCGCCTGGGCCGCTCGCCTGACCGGGGGCTCAGAAGTAGAGGTCGCCGCGATCGATGATGCTCTGAAGCAGGCTGCGGACGTCGCCGCGGGCGCGGCTGCACCTTTGGTGAAGCGTGTTCTCCGCGGTATCCGGCTCAGCAAAATATTCGGGGTAAGCGGCGCACAGGGCTGGGTTGTAGTCGGCATCGCAGACGTCGCCGCTGATAATGCCCAGCAGCAGCCACTCGGCGCTGACAGCGATCACGTTGCGGTAGCGGGCGCGGTCAGGCGAGCGGCCGGGCACGTCGGCGATCAGTTCTACTCGCCGGGTCTCGAACTGCTCGAGCCAGGTCTGGGCGAGCAGATAAAGGCTGACAGTCTCGTCGTGCGGGCGAGGCGGGAGCGGGTGGCATCCGGGCTCATATTGATGCCTCTCGGCGACTGCACCGAAGTCCTCCACCAGGACCGCGCCCAGCTGGTTGCGCTGCCGGTTTATGGCGTTCCTCACAGACTGGTACACAACGGCGCGCAGATTCCGGATCCGCTCGGGGTGCCGGACCCGCCCCACAGACCAGAAGGCGTCGTCGAGGCCATCCTGCGCCAAGTCTGGATCATGCCCGGCGTATGCGAGCGCATACCCCGTGAGCTGGGGATCCTCCCGGATCTTCCGCAGTTCCTCGTGAAACTCCGGCCATCCGGCTGGGGTTGTGGTGCTTGGCATTGCGCACCCCCAGTGGAGTACAGACGATCTTGTTCGAGTCTCGAGAACTCTACTTGTGTCTACCAAAGTCAGATAGACTCTATTAGAATTTGGTGTTGAAGCTAATACTATGATAGACATGTCCTGACTCGATCTCAATAGCTGAGGCAGGCCTCGACTCGACCTGAATAGGCGAGGCCAAAAGCTAGCTTCAGCAGGCGGGGGTGGGCTACTGTGCGTGAATGGTTTCGAGACCGCTGGCGAGCGGTGGGGCGTCTCCGCGCCACCGCCCGGCGCGCTCCCGGGGGAGGTGACCTGTAGATGCACCCGGCGCCTCCCGCCGCCCTCCAACTTGCCCAGCGGCTTCGACAGCTTCGGGAGAGCTGGCCTCGGCTGACACAAAAAGGGTTGGCCACAGCATTCAGCGCGGAAGAGAAATTGGCATCCGCCACAGTGTCGTCGTGGGAAAATCTCACCTCGCCGAAACCCCCGCCCCGGCACCGGATCCTGGCTTACGCACGCTTTTTCTGTACGCGCCGATCGATCGAGGGCGAACCGACTCTACTTCCGGTCGAAGAACTCGAACCTGAAGAAAAAAGGGCATACGAGGAGCTCAGGACAGAACTGCTTCGGCTCAGAAGCGCGGTGGGCGGCGAATCAGCCGAAGAAGAGCCGACATTCCACCGATCCTGGCACTTCCCCGACGCCAGTCTGGTAACTATTATCTGCGCACGGCTCCCCAGCAACAAGATCGGACCGTTTGGGGAGCCGTCAAACCCCAATTATACCGGACTCCAAACCTACGCCGACACAGATGCCCTAATAGAACTATTCGGGCACATACGTGCGGAAAATCCGTCCGCCACCGTACACTTCAGGACCCCACCTGAAGTGGTAAACGATGACCTCACGGGACACCTCGTCCTCCTCGGCGGCGTCGTTTGGAACGAGATAACCGAGAGGCTGTCCGAGATGGCCAAATTGCCCGTCACACAGGTCACCGATGCACAGCTTGAATCGGGCGATGTCTTTGTCGCCGAAGTCGATGGGGAAGAGCGGCAATTTTGGCCAAAGTTTTCGGGCGAGGACAAGCAGGTGCTCGTCGAGGACGTCGGCCTGCTTGCCCGGGTGCCGAACCCGAGTAACTCAAACCGCACCCTGACCATATGCAACGGCATCCACAGCCGGGGTGTCGTCGGCGCCGTGCGTACCCTTACGGACGCCCAGCTGCGGGATGGTAACGAACGCTACATCGCGACGAAGCTCGGCAACGCCAAATCGTTCGCGATCCTCATGTCGGTCCAGGTAATCAACAACAAGGCGATGACGCCGGACTTCAACGGTCCGGAAGTGGTCCGCTACCAATGGGCGCCGGACGCTGCATGACCGCCGCCGACCTCGACTCGCCCCGACCGGAAAGGCGGGGACTCTGATGACCCAGCCCGCAGAAAGCATCAGACAGCACGACACGCACAACACTCTCACGCCGCAGACGCGACCAGAGGACTCCCCGGCCACCCAGTTGAAGCTTGACGCGATCGTAGTTCCCGCGTCACGTCCGGCGCCCCACCTCGATCACGCGATCAAGCTGGCCCGAGCTGCGGGTTGCTGGTTGGTCGTCCTGTGCAGCAAGCGCCAGCATGCGTCCGAGGTACGAAAATTCCTAGCCGTCCGCTCGTACCACAAGGCCATCGTCGTCCACTTGCCGCCCGGATACTCGCATGAGCTGCTCCGCTTCCCAGAGTTGCTGTCCATTAAAAACGACCTGCCGAAAGCCTGCAGCTTCTTTACTACTGACCTCAGTGTGAAAAGAAATATTGGCCTGATTCTGGCACGTATGCTTGAGTGGCGCAGTATTTTCTTCCTTGATGACGACATAAGGGATATTACCTATCCAAACCTGCAGGCCACCGTCGACATGCTCGGGCCTTTTTCAGCAGCTGGCCTGTGGGTTACCGATTTCCCGGATAACTCAATTGTCTGCCATGCCAATAGAATGACCGAGGGATCTCAGGATGTTTTCGTCAGCGGGGCTGCCCTAGCTGTCGACTGCTCGGCGGACATCGGATTCTTCCCTGACATCTACAACGAGGACTGGCTCTTTTTCTTTGACTATGTCTCGAAAAAGAAATTGGCGAACTCCGGCCTAAAAGCCGCGCAATTGTGCTACTATCCCTTCGCATTCACGCGGCGGGCGGCCTGGCAGGAATTCGGCGACGTTATCGCGGAAGGGCTCTACACACTTCTGCACCTCGGGCATGGTGTAGAGCACGCAACGCGCGAATATTGGGCGACTTTTCTTGAGGCGCGCCGAGATTTCCTCGAGACCATTATAACTCGCCTGCCTAATGCCCACCCAGAGATGCGTGAGGAGATGAAGCAATCGGTACTAGCAGCCGAGAAGTGCTCGATCAGGATCAAGCCCGACGTCTGCGAGCGCTACGTCCAAGCATGGCGTCAGGACCTAGGGGACTGGGAGGAGCGAGTGGCCAGAATACCGGCTGTGCCCACCGTCGACGCAGCCCTGCTGGAACTCGGGCTAGCATCTGACCAGTCGTCCAACGACATCCGCGAAACCACGCAATGCAGGGATGAGACGGTGCCGACTGTCACGGCTGGGCCTGTTAAGATTCCACGGTTCGACACACTGAAAGTAATGTCGGAGCGCCTATCTTCAGCAGCGCTCGGCAACCAGTCGGACGAAACCGTTGCCGCTATCGACCCTGTACTTCGAGACGAGATACTCGCGGCCGCAGCTAACAGCAACGGCACACCGTAGCCCAGCAGGCCACCCGAGCTGAGCCCCGCCTACGGTGAATCTGGCTCGCCCAGAACGCGGTAGGTCACTCCGTACTGGCGTCTGTCATCCCGACGGATCGCCTCGTTCACCGCTAGGACAATGGCCGCATAAATCGCGGAGTCGAAATCCAGGCGGTACTTCAGCTCGGTCTTGCCGTTGCGCTCGTTCGCTTCTGGTGTTTGCGTGAAGCCCATGCGCTCGTACAGGCCGATGGCGGTCGAGTTCGTCACGAAGACCCAGAGCCGGAAATGCCTAACACGCTGGTTTTTTTGGTATTCCACGCCTAGCAGGTATTTGATCAGGCGCGCGCCCAGTCCCTGGCGGCGGAGATCAGGGTCGATCCAGACTGACTCGATGTAACGGGTAACCGCCTCGTCTTCCACGTCTTTCGCTGGGTCCGGGCGCTTGCCGGCCACGATGCCGACGACCTGCCCGTTCTGTTGCGCCACGGCCCAAGTCGATGACCGTATCTCTTCGATCCAGGACTCCAGTGGTTTCGCCTTAACTTCCTCTACGGTCATGAGGAAGGAATCCGGGGAGGTGCGGATGGCCTTGCGCATCGCTTCTTGCAGCATCTCGGCGTCCCAGCGGAGAGCGGCGGCCGCGGTTATTCCAGCGGGAGGCTCACTCCCGCGGGGATGCTCGGTCATTCCTTTGCGCCCTGCCTAGCCATGTGCCGGCTTACCGGGGGCACCCGGGAGCGGAGCGTCGGATGTCTGCCTGCGGTCACGACGGTGCCACGGCGCCACGGTAATCAGTTCCCCCACCACTCAGCTCAGGAGCTGGCTCTTTCTTCGATCTGGAACGTGCGGGACGGTGAGCTTGAGATGCCGGGGCCGGCGCGGCGCGGGTTGACGGACGCCGCGGAGCTAGCAGGAGTGCAAAGTGCCAGGTGAGCGATGCGGCGCCGGAACCTGTGCGGCAACATAGTGGATCTATTACCCGTCTTCTGGACAAACTTCCCAGATCGGCTGATGCTAGCACCAAGTTCTCGTTCGCAGCCCGAGCCCTTCGTGCACGCTCAGGCGTGCGCGCCCACCGTCACCGGGCCTAGGGTCAGCGTCGCCGTCGCCTCCATGACGGTGCCTATCAAGGCGATCTCGTCGTCGAGCTTCGCGAGTTGCCACACGCTGAGCTCGCGCAGGGGCTCGACGGTGACGGCGAGCTTGCGGCCGGAGCGGCGCTGGTGCCAGACCCCGCCGACCACGCCGTCGATGAGGAGCACCGGATAATTCCCGGCCTGGCCGGCGGGGGTGAGCGCGCGGGCGTAGGCCGGACCCGGGTACAGCCGGTGCCGAGGCTGACCGGCCACGACGTAGGCGTCGAAGTAGGGCAGCAGCCGCAGGCCGCGGTGCGGCTCGGGCGGCGTCCTGGTATCGCCGGCGACGGTCCACGCGGGCTCGCCGTCCAGCTCCACCCGCTCAAGCGTGTCGGCCAGCGTGCCGAATAGGTCGGTGGCGTAGCGCGCGGAGATGCCGAGCCACTTGGCGAAGTGCTGCGGCGTGGCCGGGCCGTAGGCGTGCAGGTAGCTCGTGACCAGCGCGGCCAGCGCCGCGTCGCCGGGCGCCGGGCGGAAGGCGGGCAGCCATCGGTGCGGGTTGGTGTAGGTCACCCGGCGGCCGCGGTCAGGGCCGAAGCACAGCACCCCGCGGTGCGCCGCCGTGCCGGTGAGCTGGCGCCAGCGCGGCCACTTGTCCTGGAACGCATCCATGGTCCGCTCCACGGCCCACGGGCCGGCCAGGTCCGCGAGCGCCCCGGTCAGTTCGTCGACGGTCAGCTCGGCGTCCGCCAGCGCGGTGCCGATGGCCGCGATTACCCCGTCTGCCTGCTCGGGGGTGAACCGCACCCCCTCCGGATGGGTCGGTACCGGCGACGGCAGGGCCGACAGCGCACCCGTCCACATGGGCAGATCGACGGCGGGCAGCAGGTGCACGGTGCCGCGCGGGCCGAACGTCTTGACCAGGGTACGGTCCTGCCACAGCGCGCGCTGCACGTCGGCCCGGGTGGCCCCGGCGATGCGCCGTCCGATGGAGAGCTCGGCGGCGCTGAGCACCTGGGCGTGCGCGCCGCACATCACCGCGGTGATACCGTCCGGGCCGAGCCCGGTGGCGGGTTCGGCCAGGGCGTGCCTGGCCATCCGCCGGGCGGTGACACCCTCCCAGGTCAGGGAGGCCGGGGACGCAGCGCTCATGATCATCCATTGTCCCGCAAGCCCGCGACGGCCGCGTCTTGACAATGCAGAGTGCCCCAAGCACAACGGGCGTTTCGACTACGTCAGCGGGAAGGCGCTCGGGGCACCGGTGCTCGAGGACGTGCGCACCTATCCGGTCAAGGTCGTGGACGGAACGGTCCACATCGAGGTCGCCGATATCCCCGGGGTGCCGTGATTCTGGTCGGCTGATGGTGCTGATACTGGCCTGGCCGCGACCCGGCGGGGCGGCGCAGGGTGAAGAGCATGACCTTGAGACTTGACCAGATCAACCGGCACCGGGAACGGGCCCGGTTTGACCGCGCGGAGCTGGACGCGGTGCTCGACGCGGGGCACCACGTCGGGATCTTGAGCACGGTGGTCGACGGGCGGCCGTGGGTGGTGCCGATGCTCTACGGCCGGGCCGGCGACCGGATCCTGATGCACGGCTCGGTGGGAGCCGGGGCCCTGCGGTACGTGGCCGCGGGCGCCCCGGCCGCGCTGTGCGTCATGCACATGGACGGCTGGGTGTACGGGCACACGATGTTCGACTCCAGCGCCAACTACCGGTCGGCCGTGGTGCACGGCCGGCTGGTGGCCCTGGCCGGCGACGACGCCGCCGAGGCGCTGACTATGATCGCAGACTGCCTGACGCCGGGCCGTTCGGCAGAAGTGCCTTTTCATACCAAAAAGCAGCTCGCGGCCACCACCGCCCTAGCCATGCACATAGCCGACGGCCAGTGGACGGTCAAGGTGCGGGACGCGGGACCGGGCGAACCCGAGCCGGGCGAGGCCGATCCCGGGCTGTGGACCGGCGTCCTGCCCATCGTCAGCAGTTACGGCGCGCCGCAGACCTCGGCACACGTCCCGCCGGACACGCCGGTCTCGCCGTCGGTGCTCGGCGTGCTGCGCCGCTCCGGCCAGTTAAAGGGGCCAGCTGAAGGGGCCAGTTGAAGGGATCAGCTAACGGGGGCTAGCTGACCGCCATTAGCTCCGCGGTGACCCGCCCGATCAGCGCGGCAGCCTCATCCGCCCAGGTCTCGGGCAGCCGCGAGTAGCCGCAGATCAGCCCGGACCGGCAGGCCGGCCCGGCGCAGAACTCCGACAGCGGCAGGCAGGCCAGCCCGGCTTCGGCCAGCCGGGCCACGGCGGCCACGTCGTCCAGCGGCGGGTCGAAGACCAGGGTCACGTGCAGCCCGGCCTCGATGCCGAGGGTCCGGGCGGCGGGGATGCGCGCCCGGCAGGCGGCCACGAACCGGGCCTGCCGCGCGCGGTAGGTGCGCATGGCCCGGGACTGGTGCCGGGCCAGCGCGCCGGTGGCGATGAAGCTGGCCAGGAAGGCGGTCGAAACCTGGCTCACATCTTCGCCGGATGAGTCCAGGTAGGCGGTCATGGCGGCGCGGAAGCGGGCGGGCAGCACGGCCCACGAGACGCGCAGCCCGCGGGACAGGATCTTCGAGCTGGTGCCGAAGTAGACCACGTGGCGTTCGGCCGTGGGCATGCTGCGCAGCGGGGTCAGCGGCGGGACGTCGTAACGGAACTCGCCGTCGTAGTCGTCCTCGAGGACCAGGGCGCCGGCGCCGCGCGCCCAGTCCAGCAGGCCGGCCCGGCGGCGCACCGGCATCCGGCCGCCCAGCGGGAACTGGTGGGCGGGCGTGACGTAGCAGGCCCGGTCGTTCGGCGTCAGGTCGCCGGCCCGGATGCCGTCGTCGTCGACCGGCACCGGCCGGATCACCGCGCCCGCCTGGTGCAGGGCAAGCCGGGCCTTGGCGTAGCCGGGATCCTCGAACGCCACCGGCTGGCCGGTCAGCCCGCAGGTGGGAGCGACCGCGCGCAGCGCGCTGGTGACGCTGGGGAACAGGAAGATGTCTTCCGGGTCGGCGGCCAGCCCGCGGGCCCGGCGCAAGTGGCCGCTGAGCTGCCGCCGCAGGTCCCGGTGAGAGATGCGGCCCAGCTGGCCGTGTAGCAGGCCGGTGACGTCCTCGGGCTCCCGGGCCGGTGCGGTGGCCAGCCGCATGGCCCGGGTCCAGTCTCGCGCGGAGATCAGCGCCAGGTCGGCCTGCCCGGGACGGAGGTCGAAACGGATCTTGCTGGCGTGGCGTTCGCGGGGCGGGTGGCGGGAAGCCGGGTCCGGCGAGGCTTGGTGCCCGGCGGGTGGCGGATGCCCGAAGGCGCCGGCTCGGGCGGCCGCGGCGGCGCCGTGCTCGACGTAGGTGGAACCGCCCGGCCGGGCCACCAGGAACCCGGCCGCGGTGAGTTCCTCGTAGGCCCCCACCACGGCCGAGCGGGCCAGGCCGAACGTCGCGGCCACGGTCCGGGTGGACGGCAGCCGGTCACCGTCATGCAGCTGGCCGCCCGCGATGGCCTCGATCAGCGCGTGGGCTACCTGGCTGGTCCGGGACCCGTTCGGTTCGGGCAGGTCCAGCGTGAAGTTGACCGGGGTGGGCGTCCGGGTCAAGGTTCAGCGTCCGGAGTAGGTGAGCAGCCCGCCGATCACGGTGGCGGCGGGCGCCAGGTCGAGCAGTTGCTCGGCCGGGCAGGTGAGCGGGTCAGCCGGGTAGGCGACCAGGTCGGCGGGCGCGCCTGGCACCAGGGTGGCGGTGGCGGGCGGGCCCAGGAACTGCGCCCCGGCCACGGTGTAGAGCCGGATGGCCTCGGCGCGGCTGATGGCGTGCTCGGGCCCGAGGACGCCGGCCGGGGTGGTCCGGGTGGTCATGCCGTGGATGGCGCGCAGCGGGTCGAGCGGGCCGATGGGGTGGTCGGTGCCGGCGCTGATCCAGGCGCCCGCGCCGACCAGCTCGCGCCAGGGAAACAGCGCCGCGGTCCGGTCGGCACCCCAGGCGGCCAGGAACGCCGGGCCGAGCCCGTCCAGCAGGGCCTGCTGGACGGTGACGTGCACGCCCAAGGCCACGGCGTCGGCGATGCGGTCCGCGATCAGGCCGCCGTGCTCGACCACCAGCGTCCCGGGCGGGACCGGGCCGGCCTGCCGGCCGGCGTCGCGGATGGCGTCAAGCAGCAGCGCGACGGCCCGGTCGCCCATGGCGTGGGTGCCGACCGGCCAGCCGCGCCGGGCGCAGGCGGCCAGGGCGCCAGCCAGGTCGCCCCGGCTCCACATCAGCTCGCCGTGATAGCCCGCCCGGTCGGCGTAGTCCCGTTCCAGGGCGGCCGCCTCCACCCCGCCGTCCAGGACGAACTTCAGCCCCCACAGCCGCAGCCGCCCGTCTCCGGCGCCCGGCTCGATCCCCTCGGCCTCCAGGGCGTTCAGGTAGGCATCGACCGAGCCGGCCGCCTCGACGGCGGCGGGCGTGGTGAAGATCATGGCGTGGCTGCGGACGGCCAGCTGTCCGGCAGCGTGGACGGCCAGGTAGCTGTGCCACTCCTCGGGTGAGACGGCCGGGTCGCGCACCGTGCCCAGGCCATGCGCCGCGTACTGCGCTGAGGCCCGGGCCAGGCCCGCGGCCAGGGCCGGGCCGGGCAGCGGGGGCAGGGCCCGGCGGGCGGCCTCCAGCGCCGCATCCTGCACCCAGCCGGACGGGTGACCGGCCGCGTCCCGGGCGATGAAGCCGCCGGCGATGTCCGGGGTGCCGGGGCCCAGGCCCGCGGCGCGCAGCCCGGCCGAGTTGAGCACCGCGTTGTGGCCGCCCCGCTGCAGCAGCACCGGATGCTCCGCGGTGGCCTGGTCGAGTTCGGCAGCGGTGGGCAGGCGGCGCTCGGCGAGCTGCAGCTCATGCCAGTCGGCGGCGGTGATGACCCAGCGGCCCGGCGGGGTCTGCGCGGCCCGTTCCCTGATCAGCGCGATGATCTGGGCGATGTCGCGGGCCCGGGAGACCGGGACGCCGAGGATGTTGCGGGCGGCCAGCATCAGGTGATTGTGCGTGTCGACGAAGGCCGGCAGCACGACCAGGCCCGGATCGTCGAGCACCACCGTGTCCGGGCCGCGCCAGGCGGCCAGCAGGTCAGCCGCCCCGCCGGGCCCGGCGGTGGCCGCGACCGTGCCGTCGCGGACGGCCAGGGCGGTGACCGGGCCGGTGTCCGGATCCATGGTCCGCACCGCGGCCGCTCGCACCACCAGGTCGGCAGGCGTTCCGGTGCTCACCGGAGCATCCCGAGGCCATGACCGGCCAGCGCGGTCCGCAGCTCGGCGGGAGAGGTGAACCGGATCGCCAGCAGGCCGAGTCCGCGGGCGGTCTCGACGTTGCGCGGCATGTCGTCGATGAACACGGTGCGGCGCGGGTCCAGGCCGTACCGCTCCAGGAGCAGGTCGAAGATCTTGCGGCCGGGCTTGGCCACCCCTTCCAGGCCCGAGATGACGTGCCCGTCGAACCAGTTCATGAACGCGAAACGGTCCCGCCTGATCGCGAACGCGTCAGGTTCCATGTTGCTCAGTGCGTAGCAGGGCAGTCCCTGGTCGCTCAGCGCCCGCAGGATCTCGACGGTGCCGTCGAGCTGCCCGGCAGCCATTTCCTCGCCTCGTTCGGCCCAGGCCATGATCAGGTCGCAATGCCGGGGATGCAGGTCGGCGAGCTGCCGGCAGGAAGCCGTGACGTCCACGCCCAGGTCGTGACCGTGGTGCCAGGCATCGGTGCAGATCGTGGCCAGGAAGGTCTCCATGGCAGTTTCGTCGCTGAACAGCTGGCGGTACAGGTACCGGGGATTCCAGTCGATCAGCACCCCGCCGAGGTCGAACACCACGGCCTGGACGTTCTGCTCAGCCATGGCGCCAGTATGCCGGACCCTAGGCCCGCTGGTACGGGCCGCAGACCCGTAGCCACAATGGGAACGTGCGGGCGGAGAAGTGGCGATGAGTCCGCGGACCGGGCCGGCCACGGTGATGACGATCGGTACCCTGTCGCGCCGGACCGGGGTCTCGGTCAAGGTGCTGCGAGAGTACGAGGACCTCGGCCTGATCTACACGGTCGGGCGCAGCGCCGGGAACTACCGGCTATTCGGCCAGGAGGCGCTGTGGTGCGTCGGCGTGATCGGGACCTTGCGCGGACTCGGGCTGACCGTGGCCGAGATCCGGGACCTGGCCGGCAGCTACCTGCAGTGCTCGGACGAACTGGTCGGCCCCCGGCTGGCGGCGGTGCTGCGCGCGGTGCGGGTCCGCACCGAGCAGCGCATAACCGAGCTGGGTGAGCTACTGCGCCGCATCGACGACTACCAGGCGGACTTCGCCGATGAGCTGGCTGGCCGGGCCGACTTCCGCGACCTTGACCCGCACTTCGGGGAGAGCCTTGACTCTCCCCCCGGGGGGAGACCATAGCCTCGGCTCCATGGGAAAACGGGGCGAGAGCATGATTCGCGAGACGACCGGCGGCAGCGGCCTGAGGTGCTGCATCCCAGGCGCCCGGCGGAGCTGGGGTCCGCCCGCGCTGCCCGCCGACACCCCGGCCAAGCGGGCGGTCGACCGCTTCCTGCCGGGTCCCGGCCGGCCCGCGGTGATCTACTTCGCCGTCGTGATCGGGCTGCTCGGCCTGGGCCAGGCTCTTCCCGCGCCCGGATATCTGGCCGTGGACGCGGTCGCCTTCCTGGCCGGCGGGGGATGGTGCGTGCTGAACTTCTGGCGCTGCCGGCAAGCACACTGCCTGCTCACCGGGATCGGCTGGCTGCTCCTGGCCCTGTTCGCGGCAGCCGAGGCCGGCTTGGGCCACAGCGTGATCCACGGCGATGAGCAACTCGTGTTCGTGGGCATCCTGGCCGTCAGCCTGGCCTTCGAAGGCGTCTGGTTCCAGGTGCACCACGATCGCGCCGTGACCCGCCGGCCCGGGCCCGGCGTCAGCTAGCTGCTGGTCCCTTGACCTGGGGCCGCCGGGCGGTTCATCCTGAGCGCCTGGACAGCGCGGCCGCCTCGCGCTGGCCGCCGCCTAATCCCTGGAGCAGGATGGCATCCACACGGGCGGCGTTGGCCAGCCAGGCGGGCAGGAGGGCCGGATGGACACGACCGGAGCAGCCGCAGACCGGGACGACGCGGGCCGTAAGGCAGCGTCCCGGATGGCGGCGGCCGCGCTGGCCTGGCTCGACGCGCTCAGCCCGGCGCAGCGGGCGGTGGCCGCCGGCGCCGCGCCCAGCGCGGACGGCGAGGCCGACGCCGAGCGCAGGCGCTGGTTCTACACCCCCACCGACCACGGCGGCCTGGCCCTGGGCGACCAGCGGCCCGCGCAGCAGCGGCTGGCCCACCAGCTGGTGGCCTCGGGCCTGTCCACCGCCGGATACGTCACCGTGGCCACCGTCATCGGGCTGGACAACGTGCTCGACCAGGCCGAAGGCTGGAGCGTCAGCTGGGGCCGGGAACGGGGCCGTGACCCGGGGCTTTACTACCTGCGGGTGTTCGGCGAGCCGGGCGGCGCGGCGCCGTGGGGCTGGCGGTTCGGCGGCCATCACATCTCGCTGAACAACCTGATCGCCGGCGGCGCGGTCCGCTCGGTGACCCCGTGCTTCCTGGGTGCCGACCCGGCCGTCTCGCCGCTGCTCGGCCCGGTGCCGCTGCGCCCGCTGGCCGGGGCCGAGGACCTGGCCCGGGAGCTGGTCCGGTCGCTGGATCCGGGGCAGGCGGCCCGCGCGCTGCTGCTCGACCGGGCCCCGGCGGACATCGTCGGCGGCAACCGGGAGCGGCTGGCCGAGGGCGACCAGATGATGTACCTGCGGGACCTGTGGCGCCGGCCGTTCACCGACCCGGAACTGGCCGAGCGGCTGGCCCGGATGGACGCCGACGGCGAACGGGCCTCCGGTTACGACGACGCCGACTACCAGCGGCTCGCCCTGACCGCAGCGCCGAAGGGGCTGCCCGCGGCCGGGCTCGACGCCGGGCAGCGGGACCTGCTGCGCGCGCTGCTGACCGCCTACCTGGGGCGGGTACCCGACGGGCTGGCGGCGGCGCCGGACTACGCCGGCGATGCCGCGCTGGATGCGGTCCACCTGGCCTGGGCCGGGCCCACCGAGCCGGGCCGGCCGCTGTACTACCGGCTGCAGGGCCCGCGGCTGCTGATCGAGTACGACAACACGCAGCGGCAGGCCAACCACGCGCACTCGGTATGGCGTGACCCGGAGGCCGACTTCGGCTACGACGCCCTCGGCGAGCACCTTGCTGCCTACCACCGGGCCGCCTACCACCGGTAGCGGTCCCCGGGCCAGGCGGGCGCGGTCAGGCCGGGTCGGCGAACCGGGGCGGCCGCCGCTCGAACCCCGCGGTGACCGCCTCCACCTGGTTGGGACTGCCGATCAGCGCGCCGATTTCCTTCTGCTCGGCGGCGAAGCCCGCCGCCAGGTCCACCCGGCCCGCCAGGTCGAGCAGCCGCTTGGCCGCCCGGATGGCGTCCGGGCTGCGGCCCGCGATCGAGGCGGCCAGCTCGTGCGCGGCCCGGTACGGGTCGGGATCGGCCCGGGTGGCCAGCCCCAGCGCCACGGCTTCGGTGCCGGTGACGACCCGCCCGGAGAAGGTCAGGTCCTTGGCCACGTCCCGGCCGACCAGTTCGGGCAGCAGCTGGGACCCGGTCATGTCGGGCACCAGGCCCCACTTGATCTCCAGCACCGACAGCTTCGCGTCGGGCGCGACGATGCGGATGTCGGCACCGAGCGCGATCTGCAGCCCGCCGCCCAGCGCGTTGCCGGTCATCGCCGCGATGACCGGGACGGGGAGCTCCGCCCAGACGAACGCGGCGCGCTGGCCGGCCGCCTGGGCCGGCCCCAGTGCCGACCCCAGAGCCGACCCCTGCGCCGGCGGCAGGTCGGCCTGGGCGCTGAGCCGCTCACCGTCCCGCATGGCCTGGAACGAGCCGAAGTCCAGCCCCGCGCAGAAGTCCGGCCCCTGGCCGGACAGCACCACCGCGCGGACGCCCGGTTCGCGCTTGAGCCCCTCACCCGCCGCGACCAGGCCGGCGAACATCGCCGGGTCCAGCGCGTTGCGCTTTTCCGGCCGGCTCAGCCGCACGTCCGCGACCCCGTCCGTGATCGTCACCGTGACCCGCTCTGCGGTCATCGCGTTCCCTTCGTAGGTCGGCCCGCCCCTCATTCTCCCAGCCGACCGGAGGCCCCGGCCAGGACGCCCCGGCCGGGACGGGCGGGCCGGGGTGCCGGACCGGGGCACCACGGACCGTTCGGCCCAAAGAGGTTTTTAAACAGAAGTTACGTGATCCAGGGGATGCGAATGCTGGCGGTGACCTGGGCAAACGACAAGCGAGACAAGTCGGTGTTCTGGCTACATACCGCTGTCCGGCGCGGCATCTGGCCGTCCGTTGGTGATCAACTCGGTATCACGCTGAGGGCATCGCCAGACTCTTCTGGCTACATTTTCGCGAGCTAACTCCGCGTTTCCGCAGCTCATGTCCCGTTTTCAGGCGGCACGCCGACGTAACTTGGGTTTAAAGACGGCCAGCTCAGCGGACCAGGGCCTGGTACACGAGCTGTCGCAGCTGCGGCCGGATCGGGTACGTGCTCGACGGCAGCAGCTGGGTGAAGAACGAGACGGTCAGGCCGGCTTCCGGGTCGATCCAGAACGCCGTGCTGGCCGCTCCGCCCCAGGACAGCTCGCCCGGCGAGCAGATCATCCGGCCCGGCACCGGGTCGATGACGACCGCGAAGCCCAGGCCGAAGCCGACGCCCAGGAACGGCGACTCGGCGTACAGCGGCCGGCCGAAGGTGGCCAGGTCCAGGCCGCCGGGCAGGTGGTTGCGGGTCATGTAGCCGACCGTGCGCGGGCTCAGCAGCCGGGTGCCGTCCAGTTCCCCGGCCGGGCTGCCGGGCCGGTCCAGGATCAGCTGGGTGAACCGGTGGTAGTCGGCCGCGGTGGACACCAGGCCGCCGCCCCCGCTGAGCATGTCCGGCGGGCTGAGCGCGAGCTGGCCCAGGGCGTCGGCCCGGGCCGCGGCGCCGCCCGGCCCCGGGATGTAGAGCGCGGCCAGCCGGGACGCGGCCTCGGGCCCGGCCCAGAACGCGGTGTCGGTCATGCCCAGCGGGCCCAGGATCCGGGCCGCGAAGAACTCATCGAGCCGCTGGCCGGACGCCACCTCGACCACCCGGCCCAGCACGTCGGTGGCGACCGAGTAGTTCCACTCGGCGCCGGGCTGGAACAGCAGCGGCAGCCCCGCCCAGATGTCGCAGGCCCCGGCCAGGTCCACGCCGGGCGGGGTGGCCCACTCGAACCCGGCCGCCCGCAGCAGGGCATCGACCGGGTGCACCCGGTGGAAGCCGTAGGTGAGCCCGGCGGTGTGGGTCAGCAGGTGCCAGATCCGCACCGGCTCGGTGGCCGGGACCGTCACCGGCCGCAGGTCCGAGCCGCCGGCGTAGACGCGGACGTCGGCGAAGGAGGGGATGAACCTGCTGACCGGATCGGTAAGCGCCAGCCGGCCCTCTTCGTACAGCATCATGATCGCGACCGAGGTGACCGGCTTGGTCATCGAGTAGATCCGCCACAGCGTGTCGTCGGTCACCGGCAGCCCGGCCTCCAGGTCACGGGACCCGCACCGGGCCACGTGCACCAGGCGGCCGTGCCTGCTCACGGTGAGCAGCCAGCCGGGCAGCCGCCCGTCGGCCACGTAGCGGGCGAAGTGCTCGTCGATGCGCTGCAGCCGGTCCGGGTCGAACCCGGCCCCGGCCGCGCCGGCCTCGATGTCCAGCCCGGTCACGGATCACCACCTGTCCTTGGGTCGGTTCCTGCCTGGCACGCTAGCGCCGGTGCGGCGGGCGGTCGGGCGCGGGGCTGGAACAGATCGGCATAACCGTTGTTGTCCCAGCATGCCGGAGTGGACGTCGTGCCCGAGCTGACCTTCCAGCTGCTCGACGGGCAGCAGGCCGCCGCGCACGCCGACGAGCTGCAGGCGCTGCACGCCGAGGTCTACGCCGACCCGCCCTACGGGCTGAACGGTGACGCGGCGGAGTTCGCGGAGCGGTTCCGGGTCCAGCGGCGCCAGCCGGGATTCGTGCTGGCCGAGGCGCGTTCCGGCGGCTACCTGGTCGGTTACGCGGCCGGGATGCCGCTGCGCCCGTCGACCTCCTGGTGGCGTGAGCTGACCACCCGGCTGCCCGAGGACATCACCGCCGAACGGCCGGGGCGCACCTTCGCCCTCGTCGACCTGCTGGTCCGGGCGTCGTGGCGGCGGCAGGGCATCGGCCAGGAACTGCACGACCTCATCCTGGCCGGCCGGCCCGAGGAACGAGCCGCGCTGACCGTGCGGCCCGCGGCCGGCCCGGCGCAGCAGGCCTTCCTGAAGTGGGGCTGGCACAAGGTGGCCCGGACGCGCGCCGCGGGCCCCGGCGCTGCCGTAGCCGACGTCCTGCTGATCCCGCTGCCGGCCACCCGCGCGTTACCGGCCGGGGGCCACCTTGACCACGGGCACCTTAGACCACGGGCACCTTGACCACGGGCACCTTGACCAGCAGGCCGCCGGGAGCGAGCGTGACGGCCAGCGAGCCGGCCGGCCCGATGAGCTCGCCGTCGGCCTGCCTGGGCAGCGGCGCGCCGGCCGTGATCTCCACCCGCCGGGCCTGGAAGCGCTCGAGCAGCCGGTCGCCGCGGCGGCTGCGGGTCACCACCCGCCAGCCCACGCGCGGCCAGCCGAACGGCCCGGCCGGGGCGAGGATCCCCACGTCGAGCCGCCCGTCGTCCGGCCTGGCCTCGGGCAGCAGCACGAACCCGCCGGGCAGCAGCCCGACGTTCCCGACCACCACGGACCGGGCCCGGCGGGCCAGCGGCTCGCCGCCGTCCAGGCAGATCTCGAACCTGATGCTCGGCCCGGCCAGCCGCCTGACTCCGGTCGCGGCGTAGCCCAGCCAGCCCGCCGCCCCCTTCAGCCCGGACGGGGTCGCGGCGACCACCACGGCGTCCAGGCCGATGCCGGCCATGGCGGCGAAGGTCACGCCGTCGGCGACGGCCACGTCGATCCGCCGCTGGTGCGGGCCGAACGCCACCGCCAGGGCGGTGCCCAGCGAGGACGGCAGGCCCAGCGCCGTGGCCACCAGGTTGGCCGTGCCGCGCGGCACGATGGCCAGCGGTACCGGCCCGCCGGCCAGCACCTGGGCGCAGGCCCGGACCGTGCCGTCGCCGCCCACCGCGACCACCAGCTCGGCGCCGGCCTGGACCGCCTGCCGGGTGGCGTCACCGCCCGCGTCGGCCGACCGGGTCTCGAGCAGCGTGATCCGCCAGCCGCGAGCCGCCGCGGCCGCCCCGCACCTGCGGTCCAGCTGCCCTGGGCGGCGGATCCGGTTCCGGTTGACGACGAACGCGGCGGTTGGCATGGCGGTGAACTCAACGGAGCTGGCTACCTGAACGGCGCCGTCCGGGGTGAGCAGCACGCGATCGACGTTACTTCATCGGCCGCCCGGCCAATAGCCTCCGATTTGTCGGCGGCAGGTGGCAGTATCGGACCGACATGTTCCACGCCGATCTGCACATCCATTCCCGCTTCTCGCGCGCGTGCAGCAAGGACTGCGATATCGAGCATCTGGCCGCCGGGGCGCTGCGCAAGGGCCTGACCGTGCTCGGCACCGGGGACTTCACCCACCCGGCCTGGGCGCAGGAGCTGAAGGACACCCTGGTCCCGGCCGAGCCTGGCCTGTTCCGGGTCCGGCCGGAGCTGGCGGCCCGGCTGCGCCGCGACTGCCCGCCCGCCTGCGCCGGCCAGGTCCGCTTTCTCCTGTCGGTCGAGATCTCCACCATCTACCGGCGGGCCGAACGCACCCGCAAGGTGCACCACCTGCTGTACGCGCCGAGCTTCGAGGCCGCCGACCGGATCACCGCGGCGCTGGCCAAGATCGGCAACCTGGCCTCCGACGGCCGGCCGATCCTGGGCCTGGACTCGCGGGACCTGCTGGACATCACGCTGTCGGCCGGGCCGGGCTGCTTCCTGGTCCCGGCGCACATCTGGACGCCGTGGTTCGCGGTACTCGGCTCCAAATCCGGCTTCGACGCGGTGCGGGACTGCTACGCCGACCTGGCCGACCACATCTTCGCGGTGGAAACCGGCCTGTCGTCGGATCCGGCCATGAACTGGATGTGCTCCGCGCTGGACGGCTACCGCCTGGTCAGCAACTCCGACGCGCACTCACCGCCGATGCTCGGCCGGGAGGCGACGGTGTTCGGCACCGGGCTGGATTATTTCGCCATGGCCGAGGCGCTGCGCACCGGCCAGGGCCTGGCGGGCACGGTCGAGTTCTTCCCCGAGGAGGGCAAGTACCACCTGGACGGGCACCGCAAGTGCGGGATCCGGGTCGAGCCGGCGCAGGCCCGCGCGCTGGAGACCACGTGCCCGGCCTGCGGCAAGCCGCTGACCGTCGGCGTGCTGCACCGGGTGGCCGAACTGGCCGACCGCCCGGCCGGGTTCCGCCCGGACGGCGCGCCCGGCTTCGCCTGCCTGGTCCAGCTGCCCCAGATCCTGGGCGAGATCCTGCGCACCGGGCCGCGGAGTAAGAAGGTGGCCGGCCAGCTGGCCCGGCTGACCGCCGCGCTCGGCCCCGAGCTGAGCATCCTGCAAGAAATCCCGCTGGACGACATCGCCCGGATGGGCGGCTCGCTGCTCGGCGAGGCCATCGGCAGGCTCCGCCGCGGCGAGGTGAGCCGGGACGCCGGCTACGACGGCGAGTACGGCGTCATCCGCCTGTTCCAGCCGGACGAACTGGACGGGACGGCACTGTTCGGCGTGACCGGGCTGACCGTCCCGGACGGTAACGACCAAGATTCTGCCGAACGGTCCATGGTTCCTGCCGCCGCCACCCAAACCCGCGGCCGCCCGGACGGCGCCGCTCCGGCCGCCGCGCCCGGCCAGGCCACCGGTTCGGTGCTGGACGGCCTGGACCCGGATCAGTACGCCGCGGCCACCGCCGACGGGCCGCTGCTGATCATCGCGGGACCGGGCACCGGCAAGACCAGGACGCTGACCTACCGCATCGCGCACCAGGTCACCGAGCGCGGCGTGCCGGCCCGTCAGGTCCTGGCCATCACGTTCACCCGGCGGGCGGCGGCCGAACTGCGGGACCGGCTGGCCGTGCTGTGTCCTGGCCAGGACGACCAGCTCACCGTGACCACGTTCCACGGCCTGGGCCTGCGGATCCTGCGCGAGCACCACGAGGCGGCCGGGCTGCCCGCCGCGTTCGGCGTGGCCGACGAGGCGGCCCGGCTGCGGGTGGCGGCCGAGGTGGCCGGCTCCGAGCGAGACGGCCGCAGGCTGGTCAGCCGGCTGGCCGACGACCCCGCCGCGCGCCTGGAGCTGCGGCAGGCGCTGATCGACCGCGACCTGGTCGACTTCGACGGCCTGACCGAGCTGGCGGCCGCGCTGCTGGCCGCGGACCCGGCGGTGGCCGCGGCGCTGCGGGAGCGCTGGCCGCACCTCAGCGTGGACGAGTACCAGGACATCGACGCCGTGCAGTACGGCCTGGTCCGGGCCATCGGCGGCGACGGCGCGGGCCTGACCGCGATCGGCGACCCTGATCAGTCGATCTACGGCTTCCGCGGCGCCGACGTGGGCATCTTCGGCCGGTTCGCGGCCGACTTCCCTGGCGCGACCACGGTGGAGCTGACCACGAACTACCGGTCCGATCCGGTCATCGTGACCGCCGCCCTGCAGGCCATCGCCCCGGCCACGCTGGTCCCGGGGCGGGCGGCCGCGGCCCGGGCGGCGGCGGCCCGGGCCCGGCCTGCCGCGGCCGAGCCGGACTCTGGTGACCCGCTGGCCGCGATCACCTGGCACGAGGCGGCCGACGAGCAGGCCGAGGCGGCCTGGATCGCGGGCACGATCGACCGCCTGCTCGGCGGAGCCTCGTTCCACAGCCTGGACAGCGGCCGGGCCGACGGGCACGACCACGGCAAGCTCGGGCTGGCCGACATCGCGGTCCTGTACCGGGCCGACGCGCAGGCCGGGCCGCTCGGCCAGGCGCTGACCCGGGCCGGGCTGCCGTTCCAGAAGCGCTCGCACGACCGGCTGGCCCGCCGGACCGGCGTGGCCGACATCATGCGCGAGCTGCGCCTGGCGGACCCCGCGGCTGGCGGGCGCGCGGGCGGCGCCCTGGATGCGGCCGGCGCCGCCGCGGACGGCGCGGCCGGCGGCGGATCGGCCGAGGCCGGCGGGGCCGCGGACGACGGCGGTTATGTTCTGCGGCGGCTGACCGGGGCGGTGCGGGCCCTGGCTGCCGCCCGTGGAGGGGGCAGGGGAGGTGGGTGGGGGGATCGGTCGGTGGTGGACATCAGGGCCGCGGGCGAGCTGCTGGCCCCGCTGGCCCGCCGGTGCGGCGCCGACCTGGAGCGGTTCGCCGCCGAGGTGTCACTGGGCGCGGAGACCGACGCGCTGGATCCCCGGGCCGAGGCGATCACGCTGCTGACCCTGCACGGCGCCAAGGGCCTGGAGTTCGACGTGGTGTTCCTGGCCGGCTGCGAGAGCGGGCTGCTGCCGCTGCGGCTGCCCGGAGCCGGGCCGCTGTCCCCGGCCGATTCCGCCGAGGAGCGGCGGCTGCTGTTCGTCGGGATGACCCGGACCCGCGGCAAGCTGCTGCTCAGCTGCGCGGCCCGCCGGAGCAGGCACGGCGCCGAGGCGGCGGCCGGCCGGTCGCCGTTCCTGGCCGCCATCCAGCCCGGGCTGCTGGGCCAGGCCACCGCGGCCCGGGCCCGCCGCCCCGCCGGCCGTCAGCTGCGCCTACTATGAGCGCTGCTGTGAGCGCCGGTCATCACCCAGAAGTGTCCTGCCGGATACTGGACGCTCTCCCACATGTGTCCTACGGTGCTGTCATGGCATCGCTTCGGACGGCGACGGATCAGACGGGCCTCGGGTTATGAGCGGGCCGGGGGGGCCGGTTCCAGACGGCGCGCAGGCCAGCCGCCTGTTCGAGCTACGCAGCGCGCCAGCGCGTGACCTGGCCGACCAGGCCGACGCGGTCGCTTCGGCCTGCCACGCCATGGCGGTGCGGTTCCACCGGGGCGGCAAGCTGGTCGTCTTCGGCACCGGCGGCCCGAGCGCGGACGCGCAGCACGTGGCGGTGGAGTTCGTCCACCCGGTGATCGTCGGCAAGCGCGCGCTGCCGGCTATCTCGCTGACCACCGACGTGGCCACGGTCAGCGGGATCGCCGAGCGAGACGGCGTGGCCGCCATCTTCGCCCACCAGATCCGCTACCTGGCCGACCCGGCCGACATCGCCCTGGGCATCTCGGCCGACGGGAACAGCCCGAGCGTGCTGGCCGGCCTGGAGGCCGCCCGCGACCTGGGCCTGCTGACCATCGCCCTGACCGGCGGGGACGGCGGCCAGATCGCGGCGGCCAAGGCCGCCGAGCACCTGCTGGTGGCCGCCTCCGCCGACCCCCAGGTGGTCAAGGAGATGCACGTGACCATGTACCACGTACTGTGGGAACTGGTGCACGTGTTCTTCGAGCAGCCGGGCGTGCTCGGCCCCGGGGTGATCACATGACGTCCGGCGAAACCGCCCCGCAGATGCTGCCGGAGTGCATCGGCGACGTCTGCATTACCTGCTCCGATACGGCGGTCGAGGTCCGGGTGCTGCGGCTGCTGGCGGACGAGCTGGCCGTGGTCGACACCGGCTCCGGCGAAGAGACGGTCAGCGTGGCCCTGGTCAGCGCGGACGTGGGCGATACGATCCTGGTCCACGCCAGGGAAGCCATCGCCGTGATAGGGAGATGACCCGCCATGGGCCAGCAGAACCAGGCGGGAGCGGACCCGGCGGCCGCGGCGATGGAGTCGCTCTACCCGTTCCTGTACGCCGACAAGAGCGATCTGTCCGCCGTGCTGGACCAGGTCCGCGCCTCGACGGTGGCCAAGGCGGCGGAGATCATCGAACTGCGCCGCACCGTCGCCGCCCGGGACGGAGCCCGGCTGGAAGCGTGCGCCCTGCGCGGCCGCGGCCCGGTTTGACGCGGGCGGGCGGCTGTTCGCGTTCGGCAACGGCGGCAGCGCCACCGACGCGCAGCAACTGGCCACGCTGTTCCTGAACCCGGCCGGCGGGGCTCGCCCGCTGCCCGCGTTCGGGCTGGCCAACGACACCTCAGTGGTCACCGCGCTGTGCAACGACATCGGCGTGGAGGTCGTGTTCGCCCGCCAGCTGGCAGCGTTCGGCGGCCGGAACGACATCGCGGTCGGCCTTTCGACCAGCGGCAACTCGGGAAACCTGCTGCGCGCCTTCGACGAGGCGGGCCGCCGGGGAATGCTCACCATCGGGCTGGCCGGCTACGACGGCGGGAAGATGGCCGAGCTCGACAGCATCGATTACCTGTTCGTGGCCCCGTCGGCCTCCGTGCACCGCATCCAGGAGGCGCAGACCACCACGTACCAGGTGCTGTGGGAGCTCACCGGCGCCGCCCTGGCCCGCTCAGCCCGTTAACCATCAGGAAGAGGTGGCACATGTGCCTCGGCATACCCGGTGAGGTCATCGAACTTCACCCGGATCAGCCCGACCTGGCCAAGGTCGACGTCAGCGGCGTCCGGCGGATGATCAACATCGGCCTGCTCACGGACGATCCTCCCGTGCCCGGCGAATGGGTGCTCATCCACGTCGGTTTCGCCCTGTCGAAGATCGACGAGCACGAGGCGGCGGCGGCCATGGAGTTCCTCGAGGGCATCGGACAGGCCTACGAGGATGAGATCGCGGCCCTGCGGGAATCACTGATCGAATAGACCCGATAGGAGCGTGCGGACAATGCGGTTCGTTGACGAATTCCGTGATGCAGACAAGGCCCACGCGCTAGCCGCCAAGATCGCGGCGCTGTGTGAGCCCGGCCGCCAGTACAAGCTGATGGAAGTGTGCGGCGGGCACACGCACACGATCTACAAGCACGGCCTCGAGGACTACCTGCCCGAGTCGATCACCCTGGTGCACGGGCCCGGCTGCCCGGTGTGCGTGATCCCCATGGGCCGGGTGGACGACGCCATACACCTGGCTTCCCAGCCGGACGTGATCATGACCTCGTTCGGCGACATGATGCGCGTGCCGGGCAGCGGCGGCTCGTTCTTCGACGCCAACGCGGAGGGCACTAACATCCGCATGGTGTACTCGCCGCTTGACTCGCTGAAGATCGCCAAGCAGAACCCGGATAAGCACGTCGTGTTCATGGCCATCGGGTTCGAGACCACGGCGCCGTCCACCGCGATGACCATGCTGCGCGCCGCCGCGGCGGGCATCACGAACTTCTCGGTGTTCTGCAACCACGTGACGATCGTCCCGGCCATCAAGGCCATCCTGGACTCGCCTGACCTGCGGCTGGACGGCTTCATCGGCCCCGGCCACGTGTCCACGGTGATCGGCTGCCGGCCGTACGAGTTCATCGCCCGCGACTACGGCAAGCCGGTGGTGGTGGCCGGGTTCGAGCCGCTGGACATCCTGCAGTCCATCTACATGCTCATGGTGCAGCTGTCGCAGGGCCGGTCCGAGGTCGAGAACCAGTACTCCCGGGTGGTGCCGTGGAACGGCAACGTGGTCGCGCTGAAGGCCATCGGCCAGACCATGGAGCTGCGGCCCTACTTCGAGTGGCGCGGGCTCGGCTTCATCTCGCATTCCGCGCTGCAGGTCCGCGAGGAGTTCGCGGCCATGGACGCCGAACGGCTGTTCCAGGTGCCCGGGGTCCGGGTCGCCGACCCCAAGGCCTGCCAGTGCGGCGAGGTGCTCAAGGGCGTGCTCAAGCCCTGGGAATGCAAGGTGTTCGGCACCGCGTGCACGCCGGAGACCCCGATCGGCACCTGCATGGTGTCCCCCGAGGGCGCCTGCGCCGCGTACTACAACTTCGGCCGGATGAACCGCAACCGCGTAGCCGAGACCGCCCCGGCGGGCCGGCCATGACGGCCGGCCAGGGCACGGCTGGCCAGGTCGGGCAGGGCACGGCCAGCTCGGCCGCCGACCACGACCACGACGCGGGTCCCGGCCAGCCCAGCTGGATCGACGAGGCGCTGGCCGAGCACGACCGGCTCGAGCTGGACACCGCCGGCCGCCGCCAGCTGCCGCTGGCCGACCGGGAGCAGCAGGTGCTGGACCGGATCGACCGGGCCCGGCGCCGCCGTCCCAAGGTCAGGGAAGAACGCATCACGATGTCGCACGGGGCGGGCGGCAAGGCGACCCACACCCTGATCGAGGCGGTCTTCCTCGACGCGTTCCGCAACCCGCTGCTCGAGCCGCTCGAGGACGCCGCCACGCTGGCCGTGGCCGGCGGCCGGATCGCGCTGACCACCGATTCCTACGTGGTCTCGCCGCTGTTCTTCCCCGGCGGCGACATCGGCGACCTGGCCGTCAACGGCACGGTCAACGACCTGTCCGTGTCCGGGGCCACGCCGCTGTACCTGTCGGCCGGGTTCATCCTGGAGGAGGGCTTTCCCGTCGCCGACCTGCAGCGGATCGTCGCCTCGATGCAGGCCGCGGCCGCCGCGGCCGGCGTGCGCGTGGTCACCGGCGACACCAAGGTGGTGCAGAAGGGCAAGGCCGACGGCTGCTACATCAACACCGCCGGGGTGGGCGTCTTCGACCGGGACGTGAACCTCGGCGTGGCCCGGGCTCAGCCCGGTGACGCCATCATCGTGTCCGGCCCGATCGGCGATCACGGCGTCACGATCATGCTGGCCCGCGGCGAGCTGGACATCGAGGCGGACGTCGTCTCCGACACGGCCCCGCTGAACGGCCTGGTCGCGGCCCTGCTGGACGCGGTCCCGATCGTCCGGGCCATGCGCGACGCGACCCGCGGCGGGGTGGCCACCATCCTCAACGAGATCGCCAAGGACGCCGACGTCGGCGTGCTGGTCAGCGAGGACCAGATCCCGGTCCGGGCCGAGGTCCGGGGCGCCTCCGAGCTGCTCGGCATCGACCCGATGTACGTCGCCTGCGAGGGCCGGCTGGTCGCGGTGGTGCCGGGCGAGGCGGCCGACCGGGCGGTGGCCGCGCTGCGCGCCCACCCGCTCGGCGAGCAGGCGGCGGTCATCGGCCACGTACGCGCCGAGCAGCCGGGCATCGTCCAGCTGAAGACCGCCTTCGGCGGCACCCGGATCGTCGACCTGCTGGTCGGCGACCCCCTGCCCCGCATCTGCTGACCCGCCTAGGGCTGGCGCCGGTCCCGGGCGGCCGCGATCACGGCCTGGCCCAGGCTGATCCCGCCGTCGTTGCACGGGACCCGGGAGTGGGTCAGCACGCGGAACCCGCGGGCCTCCAGCCGGGCCGCCGTGGCCTGCAGCAGCAGCATGTTCTGGAACACGCCGCCGGACAGCGCCACGGTGCCCAGACCGCTGCTCTCGCGCAGCAGGACGCAGCCCGCCTCGATCAGCGCGGCCACGCCATGGTGGAAGCGCGCCGCGATGACCGGGGCAGGAACCTGGGCCGTTAGGTCGGCCAAAATCGCGTGCAGGAGATCGGCGCCGCAGGCCTGGAACGGGCCTGCGCCGGTGGCCAGGCCCGCCCGGTAGGCACCCGTCTCGGCGGGGTCGGCCAGCTGCTCGAGCTCGATGGCGGCCTGGCCTTCGTAGTTGATCGCGTCCCGGACGCCCAGGATCGCCGCGGCGGCGTCGAACAGCCGCCGGCGCTGGTGGTCAGCGGGGCGTTGACGCCTTTGGCGGCCATGGCGGTCACGGCCGGCCAGTGGTCCTGGTGGCGGCGGACCACGCCGAGGCCGGCCGGGGCGTCCGGGCCCAGGTAGGCGGCGGCCATCCGCCACGGCTGCCTGATGGCGGCGGCCCCGCCGGGCATCGGCACCGGGGCCAGGTGACCGCCGCGCTCGACGGCGGCCAGGTCCGCGACCAGGAACTCGCCGCCCCAGATCGTGCCGTCGGGGCCGTAGCCGGTGCCGTCGAAGGCCACCCCGATGACCGGGCCGCCGGCGCCGTTGTCGGCCAGGCAGGAGGCGATGTGCGCGTGGTGGTGCTGGACCGGCTGCAGGTCGACGCCATCCAGGTCGAGCGCGTACTTGGTGGACAGGTACTCCGGGTGCAGGTCATGGGCGACGACCCGCGGGTCGATGTCGAACAGGCGCCGGAAGTGCTCGATGCCTTCGGTGAAGGACTGCAGCGTCTCGGCGTTCTCCAGGTCGCCGATGTGGTGGGAGACGAAGGCGTGCCGGTCTTTGGCCAGGCAGAACGTGTTCTTCAGCTCGGCGCCGCAGGCCAGCACGGGGCGCGGGAAGGCGCGGGCCACCGTGACCGGCTCGGGGACGTAGCCGCGGGACCGGCGCAGCAGCATCGGCCGGCCGCGGAAGGTCCGGGCCACCGAGTCGTCGGTCCGGATGTGGATGGCCCGGTCGTGGGTCAGGAACGCGTCGGCGAGGCCGGCCAGCCGGTCCAGGGCGTCGGCGTCCCGGTAGGCGATCGGCTCGTCGGAGACGTTCCCGCTGGTCAGCACCAGCGGCCCGGCCGCGGCCCTGATCAGCAGGTGGTGCAGCGGGGTATAGGGCAGCATGACCCCGAGCTGGCGGTTGCCGGGAGCGACGGCCGGGGCGACAGGGGCGTCCGGTCGGCGCGGCAGCAGCACGATGGGGCGGGCGCGGCTGGCCAGGAGTTCGGCGGCGGCCTCGTCGACGTGGCCCAGTTCGCGCGCCGCGGCCAGGTCGGCGGCCAGCACGGCGAACGGCTTGTCCTCGCGGTGCTTGCGGGCACGGAGCGCCGCGGCGGCGGGGGCGCAGGCGGCGTCGACGGCCAGGTGGTAGCCGCCCAGGCCCTTGATGGCCAGGACCTGGCCCGCGGCGAGCAGTTCGGCGGTTCGCTGCAGGGGATCGCCGGGCTGCTCGGTCCCGGCCGGGTCGCGCAGGGCCAGCCGGGGCCCGCAGGCCGGGCAGCAGGTCGGCTGGGCGTGGAAGCGGCGGTCGGCCGGGTCGTGGTATTCCGCCGCGCACGGCTCGCACATGGCGAAGGGCGCCATGGTGGTCAGCGGCCGGTCGTACGGCACGTCGCGGACGATGGTGAACCTGGGCCCGCAGTTGGTGCAGTTGATGAACGGGTAGCCGAACCGGCGGTCGGCCGGGTCGGCCAGCTCGCGCAGGCAGTCGGCGCAGGTCGACGTGTCGGCGGACACTAGTGTCCGGCGCTGCCCGTCGGGGCCGCTGGCGGCGATGGCGAACGAGGTCGACCCGCTGGGCGGCACGGCCCGCGTGCTGACCCGCTCGATCCTGGCCAGCGGGGGCGGCTCCCGCTCCAGCCGGAGCAGGAACTCGCTGACCGCCGTGGGCGGCCCTTCGACCTCGGCGAACACCCCGTCCACGTCGTTGCCCACGAACCCGGTCAGGCCCAGGCCGGTGGCCAGCGCGTACACGTGGGGACGGAAGCCGACGCCCTGGACGATGCCTTCTACCCGGATCGCCGTCCGGACTGCCGGTCTCACCCCATGGCCGCGTTCAGGGCGGCGGCGATGTGCTCGACCATCTGGGCCAGGATGGGCTGCGGGGTGGCGAAGTTGAGGCGGAACGACCCGGCCCCGCCGTCGCCGAAGGCAGGACCGTCTACCACGGTGACGCCCGCCCGGCCGGTGACCAGCTCGCCGGGTGAGCCGGGCACGTCCATCGCGGTGCAGTCGAGCCAGGCCAGGTAGGTGCCGTCCGGCGGCCGGTACCGCACCTGGGGCAGGTGACGGCCGAGCAGCCTGGCCAGCAGGTTGCGGCTTTCGTCGAGGTAGGCTACGGCCTCGTCCAGCCAGGCTTCGCCGTGCCGGAACGCGGCGATGTTGGCCACCACGCCGGGATTGCTGGCTCCGTGCGAGGCGAAGAAGCCCATGTCCGCCCAGCGCTGCCGGTCGGCGTCGCTGGTCAGGATGACCTCGGCGCACTTCAGGCCGGGCAGGTTCCACGCCTTGGAGGCCGAGGTGGCGGTCAGGCTGTGGGCCGCGGCGGCCGGCGAGGTAGACGCGTAGGGGATGTGACGCCACCCGGAGTAGACCAGCGGCGCGTGGATCTCGTCGGCGAAGACCCGCCCGCCGTGCCGGTCGACCACCTCGGTCAGCTGCGTCATCTCCTCGCGGGTGAAGACGCGGCCGAGCGGGTTGTAGGGGTTGCAGAAGACCAGCAGGTGGCCGCCGGCCCGGAAGGCGTCCTCGATGGCGTCCAGGTCGAAGGTGAAGAAGCCGTCCTGGTTGCGCATCCGGACCTGGATGATCTCCCGGCCGAGGAAGCCGGGCACGGTCAGGAACGGCATGTAGGCCGGGGTGGGCAGGATGACCGGCGATCCGGGGCGGGAGAAGTGGGTGATGCTGATCTCCAGGCCCTTGATCACGTCGGGGACGGGATGGACCGACGCCGGGTCGACCTCCCAGCCGAACCGGCGGCGCTGGAAGTCCGCGCAGGCCGCGGCCAGCTCATCGGCCAGGGGCGGCGGCAGGTAGCCGAAGTTCGCGTCGGCGGACAGCCCGGCCAGCGCGTCCAGGATGGCCGGGGCGGCGCCGAAGTCCATCTCGGCCACGGCCGCGCCGAGCCCGTCCGGGCCCGGGGCCGTCCACTTGAAGCTGCCGCGGGCGCGCAGCGCCGCCACGGTGGTGGCGTCGATTTCCTCTCGCAGGGTTCCTGGCACACCCATATCCTCGCACCTGGCCACGGTCCGCCCGGTGGGGCATGCTGGGGCCATGGCGGAGGTACTGACCGCGCCGCGGGTCATCACCGGTGAGCAGCTCCTGACCGACGGTGCGGTGGTCATCGGCGACCGGACCGTCGAGTGGGCCGGCCCCGCCGCGGCGCTGCCGGCCGAGTACGCGGCCCTGCCCCGCACGGACTACCCGGGCGCGACCATCCTGCCGGGGCTGATCGACAGCCACGTGCATCTCGGCTTCGACGCCGGGGCCGATCCGGCGGCCCGGATGCGCCGGGAGAGCGACGAGGAGCAGCTGGTGCTGATGCTGCGCAGCGCACGTGAGCTGCTCGGCGTGGGCGTGACCACCGTCCGTGACCTGGGCGGGCGGGGGTACCTGTCGCTGGTCGTGCGGGAGGCGATAGCGACGGGCCTGGCCCGGGGCCCGCGGATGGTGGTGTCGGGCCCGCCGGTCACCGTCACCGGCGGGCACTGCTGGTTCATGGGCGGCGAGGCGGACAGCGAGGACGACCTGCGCCGCCTGGTCCGCACGCAGCACAAGCACGGAGCGGACCTGATCAAGGTCATGGCCACCGGCGGGTTCATGACCACCGGGTCGGCGCCGTGGTACGCCCAGTTCACTACGCAGGAGCTGGCCGTGATCGTGGCGGAGGCCAGGCGGGTCGACAAGCGGGTCGCCGCGCACGCGCACGGCCTGGAGGGCATCCGCCGGGCGGCCGAGGCCGGGGTCAGCTCGATCGAGCACTGCTCGTTCGTGACCGAGACCAACGAGCGGTACTTCGACGAGCGGCTGGCGGCCCGGATCGCGGAGCAGGGCATCTACGTTTGCCCGACCATCAACGCCAACGCCCCGTACGTGGCCAAGCTGACCGGCATCGCGGTGGGCCAGTACGTGAAGGCCCTGTACGACCTGGGCGTGCGGATCATCGCGGGTACCGACGCGGGCATCGACAACACACCGCACCACCAGTACGCGGGCGGCCTGGAGTACCTGGTGACGCTCGGCTTCACCCCGGCGCAGGCGCTGGCCATGGCGACGACCGAGGCGGCCGCGGCGCTGGGCGTCGAGGTGATCACCGGCCGGCTTTCCGCGGGCTACGAGGCTGACCTGATCGTGGTGGACGGTGATCCGCTGACCGACATCACGGCGCTGAGCCGGCTGCGCCGGGTGGTCGCCCGCGGCCGGGACTACGTGCCGGACAGCGGCCGTTTTGACGTCAGCGCCCCGGGCACGCCGTTCGCCGACCCCGATCACGGCCTCAACCTGCGGCTGCTGACCATCGCCACCAGGCGGCGCCAGGTCTGACTGGCCTGGCCGGTGGCACCGCCGGTGCCGGCGGCCGGGGGCGCGTGCCAGGATGGCGGCATGGCCGATCCGCGCGCGGGACAGCCCGCTGACAGTGCAGACCTCGTCGATGTCGCCAAGCTGGTGACCGCCTACTACGCGGTGCATCCCGATCCCGGCGATGCGGCGCAGCGGGTGTCGTTCGGCACGTCAGGACATCGCGGGTCGGCGTTCTCGGCGACGTTCAACGAGGACCACATCGTGGCCACCAGCCAGGCCATCTGCGAATACCGGGCCGCGGCCGGGATCGACGGCCCGCTGTACCTGGGCGCCGACACGCACGCGCTGTCCGAGCCGGCTCAGGTCAGCGCGCTGGAGGTGCTGGCCGCCAACGGGGTGCGGGTCATGGTGGACGCCCGCGGCGGCTACACGCCCACCCCGGCGGTGTCGCGGGCGATCCTGGCCCACAACGCGTCCGGCCCGGGCCCGCGGGCGGACGGGATCGTGGTCACGCCGTCGCAC
The DNA here is from genome assembly GCA_963767565.1 of uncultured Actinomycetes bacterium. Lineage (GTDB taxonomy): Bacteria > Actinomycetota > Actinomycetes > Streptosporangiales > Streptosporangiaceae > Palsa-504. The sequence goes on from CAVYEG010000008.1 coordinate 128,298, forward strand.
AACCCGCCGCCGGACGGCGGGTTCAAGTACAACCCGCCGGACGGCGGGCCCGCGGGCACCGACATCACCCGGCAGATCCAGGACCGGGCCAACGAGCTGCTGGCCGACGGGCTGAAGGCCGTGCGCCGGGTCCCCTATGCCCAGGCGGTCGCCGCCGACTCGACGGGCAGATTCGACTTCCTGGACAGCTACGTGTCGGTCCTGGAGCGGGTGGTGGACATGACCGCCATCCGGGCCGCCGGGATCCGCATCGGCGCCGACCCGCTCGGCGGAGCCAGCGTGGCCTACTGGGGCGAGATCGGCGAGCGTTTCGGCCTGGACCTGACCGTGGTCAACCCGGACGTGGACGCCACGTTCCGGTTCATGACGCTGGACTGGGACGGCAAGATCCGGATGGACTGCTCGTCTCCGTACGCCATGGCCAGCCTGATCCGCCGCCAGCACGAGTTCACCGTCGCGACCGGGAACGACACCGACGCCGACCGGCACGGCATCGTCACCCCGGACGGCGGGCTGATGAACCCCAACCACTACCTCGCGGTGGCCATCGACTACCTGTACCGGCACCGCGGCGGCTGGCCCGCCGGGTCCGCGGTCGGCAAGACCCTGGTCAGCTCGTCGATGATCGACCGGGTGACCGAGGGCCTGGGACGGGCCCTGCTCGAGGTCCCGGTGGGGTTCAAGTGGTTCGTGCCCGGGCTGCTGGACGGCTCGGTGGCGTTCGGCGGCGAGGAGAGCGCCGGCGCATCGTTCCTGCAGCGGGACGGCTCGATCTGGACGACCGACAAGGACGGGATCATCCTGGCCCTGCTCGCCTCGGAGATCACCGCCGTGACCGGGCAGTCGCCGTCGGAGCATTACCGCGACCTGACCGGCCGGTACGGCGACCCGGCCTACGCCCGCATCGACACCGCGGCCACCCGGGCGCAGAAGGCGGCGCTGGCCAGGCTGTCCCCGGACCAGGTCGATGCGACCGAGCTGGCCGGCGAGGAGATCATCGCGGCGCTGACCACCGCGCCGGGCAACGGCGCGCCGATCGGCGGGCTCAAGGTGGTGACCGCGACCGGCTGGTTCGCGGCCCGCCCGTCCGGCACCGAGGATGTGTACAAGCTGTACGCCGAGTCGTTCCGCGGCCCGGAGCAGCTGGCCGCGATCCAGGATCAGGCCCGGGAGATCATCGCGGCCGCCATCGGCTGAGCCTGGTGCGGCCCTGCGCGGCCCTGCGCGGGCAGCCGGTCGGCCGGTGCGCCGCCGGCCTTTGCGCGCAGCCGGTCAGCCGGTGCGGGGCCGCCTGGTACGGGGCAGCCTGGTACGGGGCAGCCTGGACCGGCCGGTCAGCGGGTGCGGCGCCAGATGACGGACTCCCAGGGCCTGAGCTTCAGGTCGGGCGGCGGCTGGAGCGGGTCCGGTTCGGGTTCGGCCAGGTTGGTCAGGACGACGGCCGCGCCGGCCCAGCCGGCCTCCAGCGGCAGCGCGGCGCTGACCACGTCGGCGGAGAAGTTCGCCGCGACCAGCAGCTCGGCGTCGTGGCCGCGGCGCAGGAAGGCCCAGATCGCCGGGTGCTCGGGCAGCAGCAGCTCGAAGGCGCCGTCGGTTACCACCGGATCGTTGTGCCGGAGCTCGATGAGCTTTCGGTAATGCTCGAACACCGAATCCGGCTGGCCGACCTCGGCGGCCGCGTTGACCTCGGGGTAGTCGGGGTTGACGGCGATCCAGGGCGTGCCGGTGGTGAACCCGGCCTGCGGCGAGCCGTCCCACTGGACCGGGGTGCGCGCCTGGTCCCGGCTCATCTTCCGCATGGCCGTCAGCAGCGCGGCCAGGTCGGCGCCGCCGGCCGCGGCGGCCGCGGCGTAGTAGTTGAGCGCCTGGATGTCCCGGTAGTCGCCGATGACGGCGAACGGGGAGTTGACCATGCCCAGCTCGTCACCCTGGTACACGTACGGGGTGCCCTGGTGCAGGTGCAGCACGGTGGCCAGCGTCTTGGCCGAGTCGACCCGGTACACGCCGTCGTCGCCGAACCGCGACACCGAGCGGGGCTGGTCGTGGTTGCTCCAGTACAGCGAGTTCCAGCCGCGCCCGGCCAGCCCGGCCTGCCAGGTCGCCATGGACGCCTTCAGGTCGGGCAGGTGCAGCGGCCGCAGGTCGTACTTGTCCCGGCCGATGTCCAGCTGGACGTGCTCGAACTGGAAGACCATGTCCAGCTCGTGCCGTTCCGGCTCGGTGAACAGCACCGCCTGCGGGATCGTGACACCGGGCATCTCACCGACGGTGAGCACGTGCGCGTCGCGGCCGGCGAAGACCTCGCGGTACATCTCCTGGAGGAACTCGTGGTTGCGCGGGCCGCAGGTGAAGAACTGGTCGCCCGGCCCGTACCGCGATCCGGGCCGGGGCTGGGCGTCCGGCAGAGACGTGTCCTTGCTGATCATGTCGATCACGTCCATCCGGAACCCGTCCACGCCCCGGTCCAGCCACCACCGCATCATGGCGTAGACGGCCTGGCGGACCTCGGGGTTCTCCCAGTTCAGGTCCGGCTGCTTGCGGGAGAAGATGTGCAGGTAGTACTGGCCGGTGTGCTCATCCCAGGTCCAGGTCGGGCCGGAGAAGTGCGACTCCCAGTTGGTGGGTTCGGCGCCCGGGGTGCCCGGTGTGGTGCCGGGGCGGGCGTCCCGCCACCAGTACCAGTCCCGTTTGGGGTCGTCCCGGCTGGACCTGGACTCGACGAACCAGGGGTGCTCGTCGGAGGTGTGGTTCACCACCAGGTCCATGACCAGCCGCATGCCGCGGGCGTGCAGGTCGGCGATCAGCTCGTCCAGGTCGGCCAGCGTGCCGAACAACGGGTCGACGTCCTGGTAGTCGCTGATGTCGTAGCCGTTGTCGTCCATGGGCGACCGGTATACCGGGGAGAGCCAGATCACGTCCACGCCCAGGCGCTGCAGGTGATCCAGGTGGTTCAGCACGCCGCGCAGGTCCCCGACGCCGTCCCCGTTGGAGTCGGCGAAGCTCCTCGGGTAGATCTGGTAGACCACCCAGCGCCGCCACTGATCGTCGGGCACGGCTTCCTCCACTAAGTCGACATGCATGTGCCCGGCCGGGCGGGTTGCGGTTGCGGTCAGGGGCGGGGCCCTACAGGCCCAGGTCACCTAGTTCCTTGTACAGGTCCGCGCGCGGGTGCCCCTGGCTCACCTGCAGGGCGGTGCCCGGCGAGCCGGGACCGGCAGCGGCGGGCGGCTTCGTGCGCCCGCCGCGGGGCAGACCGCGCTTGGTGCGGAAGATCCAGCCCGAGGCCAGCCCGCCGACCAGCCCGCCCAGGTGCCCGACCCAGCTCACGCCGGGGGTTCCCGGTATGGCCACGGTAAGGATGTAGGCGTACGACAGCGCCATGACGACCGCGGCGAGCGCGTCGATCAGGTTCCGGTCGATCAGCCCGCGCGCCAGGACGTAGCCGAAGTAGCCGAAGATGAGGCCGCTGGCCCCCGCGGTGAGCTCTTTGTTGCTCTGGAACAGCCAGACCGCCAGCCCGCTGGTCACCACGACCACCAGCGTCACGCCGAGGAACTTGGTCACGCCGCGGTAGGCGGCCAGCAGGCCGAAGACGAACAGCGGCCCGGAGTTGCCCTCGATGTGATCCCAGGAGAAGTGCAGGAACGGCGCGGTGAAGATGTCGCCCAGGTGCCCGATGCTCCGCGGCAGGATGCCGTAGCTCTGGTCGAGCCGGTAGTGGCCGGCCCAGTTGAACAGCTGGAGGATCCAGATCAGCGCGATGAACCCGACCATCAGGAAGAACGCTTTCCTGGCCTCGTCCACGTCGATTTCGGCCGCCCGGCGGTGCGGGCCGCTCTTGACGGGCCGCCCAGCCGTCGTTCCCAGGCCACCAGAGCCGGACTGACTAGTCATGCTCCCATTGAACACCAGCTTCCTGTGGTCAGGCTGGTCCGCAGGTGCGAGTTTGGTGCCTGACCGGCCGTCAAAGTCGGGCCTGACCGGCCAGGATTAACTGCGCGTACAGTTATCTCAGTGGCATCATCACCAGCAGCCGGGGTAGTGCTGGCGACGACGGTGATGGGTTGCGGAGGTGGCTGTGGCTGCTGTGGTGTTCGGTCCGGAGTGGACGGGCCACGGCTTCCGCCGCCGGACCGGCCTGGTGCTCGGGGCGGGCGGCGTGCTGGGCGCGGCGTGGATGACGGGGGCGCTGGCCAGCCTGCAGGACCGGCTGCCGTATCCCGCCGCCGACGTCGACGTGATCGTCGGCACCAGCGCGGGCAGCGTGCTGGCCGCCGCGCTGCGCTGCCGTGCCCCGTTCGAGGACATGGTGGCCTGGCAGCGCGGACAGGCTACCGGGCTGCTGGGCGAATCCGTCGCGCTGGCCGCGCAGGACGGCCCGCTGCCGCCCCTTCCGCACTGGCGTTTCGGCTCGGTGCCGCTGGCCTGCGCAGCACTGCTGGCTCCGCTCCGGGTGCCGCCCTGGGTGGCGGCCAGCGCCTGGCTGCCGCAAGGCCGTGGCCGGCACACCGCGCTGCGGTCCCTGCTCGCCGCACTGCCGCGCCCGGGTGACGGCATGTCGGGCTGGCCGGGTGCGCACACCTGGATCGCGGCCGTGGACTACGACACCGGGCAGCGCGTGCTGTTCGGGCAGCCGGGTGCCCCGCGCGCCACGCTGCCCGAAGCCGTGGTGGCTTCGTGTTCCATTCCCGGCTGGTACGAGCCGGCAATCATCGGCGGCCGCCGCTACGTCGACGGCGGTGTCCGCTCCGCGACCTCGCTTGACGCCCTCGGCGCTACCGACGTGCAGGACGTCTACGTGCTGGCGCCGCTGGCCAGTACCGAGCCCGACCACCCGCTCCAGCCGCACCTGCGGATGGAACGCCGGATCCGGCAGGTCCTCACCCATGCCCTGGTCCGGCAGGCTAGGACGCTGGCCGCCCGGGGCAAGCGCGTGACCGTGCTGACGCCAGGCCCGCAGGACCTGGCCGCGATGGGGATCAACCTGATGGATCCCAGGCGCCGGGAGGCCGTGCTCGAGCTGTCGTTCCGCACCTCAGCCGAGGCGCTCAGCCGACTCGACCGGGCCACCCGGCACGCCGCCTGAGCGCTCCGGTGCGAGCCGGGGATCAGCGCTCGAGCGCGCCGCCTGGGCGGCGCCGGGCGGCGGGATCAGTGCTCGAGCGCGGCGTCCAGGGTGATGTCCACCCCGGTGAGCGCCTTGCTGACCGGGCACCCCGCCTTCGCGTCCTGAGCCGCCTTGGCGAACTGGGCGTCGTCCAGGCCGTCCACCTCGCCGCGGACGGTGAGCTTGATGCCGGTCAGCCGGAAACCGCCGGCCGGGTCCGGCCCGAGCGACACGTCGGCCTGCACGTCGAGGGCCTGCGGCGTGCCGCCCGCCTGGCCGATCAAGGCCGACAGCTGCATCGCGTAGCACGCCGAGTGGGCCGCCGCGATGAGCTCCTCGGGGCTGGTGTAACCGCCGGCCTCATCGGCGGCCCGCCGGGGGAACGACACCTCGTAAGTGGCGAGGCCGGAGCTGGTCAGCTCGACTTGGCCGTTGCCCTGCTCCAGCGTCCCGGTCCAGGCGGTGCGTGCGCTACGAGTCGGCATCGAATCTCCTCATCCGGTTCGGATCACGTATTCGTGCCCACCCTAGTACGGGGGGGACCAATCAGGCCCGGTGAGCGGTCACCAGCCACGCGGCGGCGCGGACCCAGACCCCGTCCGGGCGCTGGCGCACGGCGTAGTCGTCAGCGATGGGAGCCAGCGTCCGCTCGAAGTCCCTGCGGTCCCCGAGAATCTGGGCCACACCGCGGATGTACTTAATTACGTCATCGACATCTGACCCGACCCAGGCAGGCTCGACGACCGGAATGACCCGGACATCGGCCCACCCGGAGCTGGACAGCAACTCTGCGATCTGGTCCGGGTCGGCGAACAGATTGCTGGCACCCGGTGCCGGCGGCTTGGCACAGTCCGTCGCGGCGCGCAGCGGATAGCGAATACCGTGTTAAGGCCGGGGAACTGGATCACCTCGGCTGCTGAGTAGTTCGTGATGTCCGGCCAATCGCCATCTTTTTCGCCTGCTGAGGCTATTCATGAACGATAGCTAACGTTGCGCTAAGTAAGTAGCCACTACCCATCTGGTCCCGTTTGCGCCAAGGCGTCCGGACTGACCAGTCTGACCGCACGGGATACTGGGCGCATGACGCAGCCCGACGATGTCGTGCACGCCGATGACGGCTGCCGCTTGTGGGTGGCCGAAGGGGGCCGGGGCTGGCCGCTGATTGTCTGCCATGGCGGGCCGGGCTTGTGGGACATGTTCGGCTCGTTCGCCGAGCTGCTGGACGGTCAGGTCCGGGTCATCCGCTGGGACCAGCGCGGCTGCGGCCGTTCCGAACAGCGCGGACCGTACAGCCTGGACCGAACTCAGGCAGACCTGGCACGAGTCCGCCCTGATCCCCGCCTGCCGGGCCCTCCACATCCCCGTCCTGATCATCGACGGTGCCGATGACCTGCGCCCCCGGTGGGCGGTCGACTCCCTGGAGCACGCCCTGTCCCATGTCACCCGCCACATCGTGCCCGCTGGTCACATTCCCTGGCTTGAGGTGCCCGGCCAGTTCGGCGAACTGCTGCGGGATCACCTGCACGAGTATCAACGTGGACCGTTACCGTCGTCTGACCGGGGTAGCGGTCCACAATAAGCCGATCATGAAAACACCCGGTGACGGCAGGTACAGCCGAGACGCGCGTGGGGCGGGTGCGCACAGGGCTCGGCGACGACGCCGCCAGCGCGGCGCGCGAGCTGGCCGGGCTGCGCGGCGCGGCCGTGATCATCGCCGCTGGCCGGATGACCGCGGCGCACGGGAACCGCCCGGGAATACAACGCCCTGCTGATAGCCTTGCACCTTGAGGCGGCGATCTTCGCTGCCACTCCCGCGGGCGGGCAGCCCGCTGGTCGCTGTCTGAACAGTCCGGCTGAGCCAGCCGTTCACCGTTTCTTATTGACGTCTGTCGAGCATGCGACCTCCGAACCACCGATGGAGTTTTCTGCATGCCCCATAGTTCCAGGCGTCCGCGCGCGTCTTCGGATCGCTACCGGCAAGGCGGTGAGCGCCCCACCAGGCATCGCGCCCCGGTCCGGCAACCGCAGGCCCCGCGGCCGCGGCACGCCGAGCTTGACCTGGCCCTGGACGCCGCCGCGGCCGCGCCGCAGCCCGCGCCGGCCACGTTCGCCGAGCTCGGCCTGGACGACCGGCTGGTCCGCGCGCTCGCGGCCCATGACATCCACGAGCCGTTCGCCATCCAGGCCCGGGCGCTGCCCGATGCGCTGGCCGGCCGCGACGTGCTCGGCCGGGCCCAGACCGGCTCCGGCAAGACGCTGGCCTTCGGCCTGCCGATGCTGACCAGGCTCGCGGCCCGCACCGGCCCGCGGCGCGAGAAGGCGCCCCGCGGCCTGGTCCTGGTCCCGACTCGCGAGCTCGCCCAGCAGGTCGCCGACGCGCTCGCGCCGCTGGGCCGCAGCCTCGGCGTGAGCATCACCACGGTCTACGGCGGCGTGTCGATCAGCCGGCAGGTAACCCTGGTCCGTGACGCCGACATCGTGGTGGCCACGCCCGGCCGGCTCATTGACCTGCTCGAACGGCGGGCCCTCACGCTGTCCGGCGTCCAGGTTACCGTGCTCGACGAGGCGGACCACATGGCCGACCTGGGCTTCCTGCCCGCGGTCACCAGCATCCTCGACCAGACGCCGCCGGACGGCCAGCGGATGTTCTTCTCCGCCACCCTGGACCGCGGTGTCGGCCAGCTGGTGACCACGTATATTCACCGTCCCGCGCTGCACGCGGTCACCTCCTCGGCCGATTCCGGGCCCGCCGAGCACCAGATGCTGGTCCTGTCCGCGCAGGACAAGGTGCCGGTCGCGGCGGAGATCGCCAGCCGGCCGGGCCGGACGCTGTTCTTCGTCCGCACCAAGCACGGCGCGGACCGGCTGGCGAAGCAGCTGTCCCGGGCCGGGGTCGAGGCCGCGGCCATCCACGGCGACCGCAACCAGAACCAGCGGCAGCGGGCGCTGGACGCCTTCACCGCCGGGCATCCCCGGGTACTGGTCGCCACCGACGTAGCGGCCCGCGGCATCCACGTGGACGACGTCGACCTGGTGGTGCAGTTCGACCCGCCGAACGACCACAAGGACTACCTGCACCGCTCGGGCCGCACCGCCCGGGCCGGCGCCACCGGCCTGGTCGTCGCGCTGGTCGAGCACGGGCAGGTCCGGGAGCTGCAGCGGCTGCACGAGGCCGCGGGCGTGACCGCGGACCGCCACGAGGTGGCGGCCGGGCACCACGTGGTCCGCCAGATCGCCGCGTCCGGCACGCCGGTTCCGCCCGCTCCTCCGGTTCCGCTCGCGACCGCGCCTGGCCGCCGGGCCAAGCCGGCCGCCGCCGGCCCGGGAAGCCCAAGCGTCCCGGCCAGCCGGACGGGACCCAGCGCTCGGGGCGCCAGGAGACCGGCCTGCCCCGCCGGGGCGGCCAGCCGCGGCACGCCAGCGGTTCCGCCCGCTCGGGGCAGAAGGCCGGCCGAGCAGCCTAGGCGGCTGGGGCCCGGCCCGATCGGCGGCGATCTGTCGCTCCAGGGCCCCAGCCGTTACCTGAAGTATTTCTCCGCCTCGTTCGCCCGCGGCGTGGACATCGCGTTCGACTTTGCCATCGCGGCCTGCCTGGTCGCGGCGGTGGCCTCGCTGCTGCGCGGCCGCCGGTACGTGCACGAGGAGCACGGTCCGGCCACCGCGGACCACGACACCGAGCCGCAGCTGGTCAGGTCCTGACCACCTGGAAGGTGGCCAGGGTGGGGTCGGCCGCGTAGGCGATACGGCCCCCATCGGCCGCCACCTCACGCAGCGCCGCGAGCGCCTCGGCCGTGATGAGCTCGCCCGGGGCCAGGACCGGGACGCCGGGCGGGTAGGGCGCGACCAGTTCGGCGCTGACCCGGCCGATGGCCGCCTCGGCGGTGACCGTCTCGTTAGCGGCGAAGAACGCCTCCCGGGGCGACAGCACCGTCTGCGGCTCGACCGTCCAGGCGGCCGTGGCGGCCGGGCGCCGCGGGGCACCGCGGTGCTCCTCGACCGAGGCGATGAGCGCCTCGGTGAACGCGGCCAGCCGCTCCTCGTCGTCGGCGATGGCCGGAATGGGGATGACCGTGTCCCGGTCGCCCATCTCCACCGGCATACCCGCAGCGATCAGGTCCGCCTCGACCGCGACGCCGTGCGCCCCGGTGCCCGCCAGCAGCACGACCAGCTTGGCCGGGTCGACGCCGGGACCGTCGAGCACGTCCAGCCCTGGCACCTCCCGCAGCCGCCGCCGGGCCGCCGCCACGCCGTGCAGCAGCCGGGCGCATAGCTGCGGCCCATGCCGGGCCAGCAGCGCCCGGGCCGCGTCGATGCTGGCCACGATCGAGCCGGCCGGGCTGGTGGTGTGGGTGGCCTCGAAGGCCCGGTTCAGCCGGGCCGCATCCAGCCGGTCGGTCCTGGCCAGTAGCAGCGCGCCCTGGGTGTAGGCGGGCAGCGTCTTGTGCGCGCTGGTCACCATGGCGTCGGCTCCCGCCGCGATGGCGTGCCGCGGCAGATCGGGATGAAAGCCGAGGTAGGCGGCCCAGGCCGCGTCGACGACCAGCGGCACCCGGGCCTCGTGCGCGGCCTGCGCGTGGCCGGCCAGGTCGCCGGTGGTGCCGACGTAGGACGGGTCGCCCAGGATCACGCCGCAGGCGCCCGGATGGGCGGCCAGCGCGTCGCGGACGGTCGGCACCGCGACCGCGCCGGGCAGGCCCGAGCCGGGGTCGATCTCCGGCCGGACCCAGACCGGTCGCAGGCCGGCCAGCACCAGGCCGAGCAGCAGCGACCTGTGCAGCGTGCGGGTGATGATCACCTCCTGCCCGGGCTGGCCCAGGGCCAGGCAGAACGTCTGGTTGCCGTGGGTCGATCCGGCCACCGAGAAGCGGCACCAGTCGGCGCCCCACAGCGCGGCCGCGCGCGCCTGCGCGTCGGCCAGCAGCCGGTCGGCGTGCTTGATCGAGTCCACGCCGCCGTACAGCGGCACGTCCCCCGCCACCACGGCGCCGGTCAGGTCCTGGCGCTGCTTGTGGCCCGGCGTGGACATCGGGCTCAGCCGCCCGGCCTCGGCCAGCGCCATCCAGTTCAGCCAGCCGGCCAGCAGCGGGGCGTCGGCCGCCAGGCCCAGCGGGTCACGCGGATCGGCTGCGACGTCAGGGGCGTGCGAGTAAGGAGGGTTCGTGATCACCCTTCTAGTGTGCCCAATCAGGCGCGGCGCGGGCTGAAGAAGATGACCGCGACGCCCACGGCCACGATCACGGCCCCCAGCCAGTCGAAGTTGTCCGGGCGGCGGCCATCGAAGCCCCAGCCCCAGAGCAGGCTCATGATCACGAACACGCCGCCGTAGGCGGCGTAGATGCGGCCGAAGTCGCTGCTGGACTGCAGCGTGGGGATGATCCCGTACCCGACCAGGATGATCGCGCCCGCCAGGCCGACCGGCCAGGACGCGCCCTCGCGCAACCAGCGCCAGATCAGGTAGCCGCCGCCGATCTCGGCCAGCCCCGCCGCGGCGAACAGGCCGATGCTGCGTATGACGTTCATGGGCCGACCCTAGCGCCCGGGTTCAGGCGGTCCCCGCCGCTTCGGCCTCGGCGGCCGCGTTCAGTTCGGCGCCCAGCAAGATGGCCAGCCCGGCCAGGTACGATGAGCGCCGGGAACAGGGCCAGGAACCAGTGAAGGCCAGGCTCCCGGCGGTCAGGCTGCACCGGTCCCGGACGAACTTCCGCCCGGTGCGCCTGAGGGTGTCACGCCAGCCGGCCTGGCCGGGCAGGCCAGGCCGGAAGCGGGCATGTTACCTCTTACCTCTTCTTCTTCCACCGCCACAGGGCCACCGAGCCGGCGATCACCACGCCCGCGGCCACCGCGGCGGGCCAGCGCCGCTGCAGCCCATCGCCGGCGGCTATCCGGCCGGAGACCTGGGCGGCCATCTCCTGCGCGCGGGCCTTGGCCTCGGCCGCCTTGGCCCGGGCCCGGGCCTTCATGTCGGCCTTGGCCGCCAGTTCGTCCACGGTCTCGCCAAGATGCTCCCGGGTCCGCTCAATCTCCTGCTGTATTTCCTGGACGGTCATCAGTCGTGCCTTTCCGTTGATTTTCTCGATCATTTCCTCAACGCCGGCTCTGAGACCAGGCCGGCCCCACATCGCCGACGGCGATGATCGCGCAGGGTAGCAGTCCTTCCCCGGGGGCCTGCGGGCACCACGCCGCCGACCAGGGAATTGGCCCGCGGCCGAGGACGGCCAGGCCGGAGGCTACGCTGGGGTCACCCCGGCTGGTTTAGCGGAAGCAGGCCAGGAAACAAACCTGGTACCGAACGCTATCGGTCCGGTCTTGAGTGGATTCCCACCGGCGCGAGACCTGTACCATTGCGGACGAACACGTCATAATTGGCACTACGTCGTCCTTACGTGGAGGTCGCACCTCTTGGCGAGCATGGCCCACCGCGTCGTACAGGGCCTCGTCGGGGGATGCGCGGTTCTCCTCGGGGTCACCGTCTCCGGATGCGCGGCGCCCCAGTACACATACGTAGCCAACTCCGGCGCGAGCACGTACTTCAAGGTCCCCAACGGCTGGCACAAGATCAACGACAGCTCGCTGGCTAACGTGCTGAAGCAGGAAACCGGCAGTTCGGGTGGCGGCTGGTCGGTCGCCTACGAGGGCGGCAGGAGTCCCACGGCGAAAGACTTCCTGGACTTCGGCAACACCCAGCCATTCGTGTTCGCCGAGGTCGGCGCGCTGAGTTCGGCCTCGAGCAGCGAGCTGTCCTACGACTCGCTGCGCGACTTCTTCCTCCCCGTCACCTCCAACTACCGGCAGGAGGTGGCCGCGGAGGGATTCCCGTTCACCGACTTCCAGCAGATCCGCGACCAGGTGCTCACGCTCGCTCAGGGGGTGCACGGGGTCAGGGAGACCTTCAACTACACCGACGCCGGGCGGGCCGACACCTTCGACGAGATCGCGCTGACCAACGCCGACCAGACCGTGGTCTATCTCCTCGTGCTGCACTGCACCACCGCCTGTTACAGCCAAGATCAGACGCAGATCAACGACGTCATGGCGTCGTTTACCATCAGGAGCTCGTGATGCGAAAGGCGCGTGCCGCCGAAGGAGTGCCACCGCCGGGCGGGCGGCCGCGGGATGAGGACCGGCAGACCCGCAAGCCGCTAGGGTTCTGGGACCGGATCAAGTTCCTGGTCCTGCTCGGCCTGGTCTGGTTCATCCTGGTCTGGTCCGTGATGGCGAACGACCCGATCGTCGGGTTCTCGGACGCGATGCGGATCGAGGTGCGGAGCGGCTGGTGGGTGTTCGTCCTGCTCGGCCTGGAGGTGCTCCGCCAGATCCACTTCCTGATCAGCGAGCACTCGCGGGCCTACAACCGGTTCTGGACCTGGATAGTATTCGGGGGCATCGAGCGGGTCACCCACCGCCGGATCTCGGACTGGACCAGGTTCCGCCTGTCCCGGATGCTGAAGTGGGTGTTCTGGATCGCCGTGGTCGCGGTGGTCACCGGGAAGATCATTCACACCACGCCGCTGCTCGCGCTGCTGCGAGGACCCGAGCTGATCTGGCACGTGCTGCCCTTCGTGCTGCAGATCGCGTTCACGCTCTTGTTCGTGGTGCTCCAGTTCGTCGCCCTGTTCTGGTTCATGTCCCGGGGCGGAGTGGACGTGTACTACCCCGACGACATCAAGACCAGGTTCTCTGATGTCTGGGGTCAGGACCACGTGCTCGAGCGGGTCAAGGAGAACATCATCTTCCTCGAGAACCCGGAGATCGTGGAGGAAAAGGGCGGTTATGTGCCCGGCGGCCTGCTGCTGTGGGGTCCGCCCGGGACCGGCAAGACGCTGATGGCCGAGGCGGTCGCGGGCGAGACCGGCAAGCCTTACGTGTTCGTCGATCCCGGCGCGTTCATCAACATGTTCATGGGCGTCGGCATCCTCAAGGTGAAAGGGCTGTTCCGTAAGCTGCGGCGGCTCGCACTGCGGTACGGCGGCGTGATCGTCTTCTTCGACGAAGCCGACTCGCTGGGCAACCGCGGCATGATGACCCAGGGCGCCCCCGGCGGCGGCGGCCGGGGCAGCGCCAACCCGGCGCCGTTCGTGCCCGCGGGCTGCCACGGGTTCTCCTACCTGTCGACGGGCACCCAGTGGGAGCTGACCCGGCACGCCATGGCATCGGATGTCGTGGACGAGCCTGATACCCGCCGCAGCAAGCAGATCATGGGCGGGATGATGGGCGGCGGCGGCGGGGGCATGGGGACGCTGCAGGCGCTGCTCACCGAGCTGTCCGGGCTGAAGAAGCCGCGCGGCCTGGTCAACCGGTACGTGCGGCGGATCTTCGGGATGCGGCCGAAGCCGCCGCCCAAGTACCGGATGCTGGTCATGATGGCCACCAACATGCCGTCGGCGCTGGATGAGGCGCTGCTGCGGCCGGGCCGCATCGACCGCATCTACAAGGTCGGCTATCCGTCGAAGGCGGGCCGCATCCGCACCTACGAGGGTTACTTCGCCAAGGTGCGGCACGAGCTCACCGCCGAGAACATGGACAAGCTGGCCACGATCACGCCCTACGCCACCGGCGCCACGATCAAGGACTTGGTCAACGAGTCGCTCATCACCGCGATCAGGAACGGCCGGGACGTCATCACCTGGCCGGACGTGATCAAGGCCAAGCAGCTCAAGGAACTCGGCCCGCCGGAGGACGTCGAGTACATCGAGCGCGAGCGGCATGCGGTCGCGGTGCACGAGGCCTGCCACGCGCTAGTGGCCTTCCGCATGCGCCAGCACATGGAGATCGACATCGCCACCATCGAGAAGGGCGGCGACTACCTGGGGATGGTGGCCTCCATCCCGCCCGAGGACCAGTTCACCAGGTGGCGCAGCGAGTACGAGACCGACATCCTGGTCTCCCTGGCCTCGCTGGCCGGCGAGCGGATGTTCTTCAACCAGGACAGCTCATCCGGCGTGTCCGGGGACCTGGAGTCGGCCACCACGGTCGCGTCGTTCATGGAGGGCTTCTGGGGCATGGGCACCACGGTGTCCTCCTACTCCACGGCCAAGCGGCTCGAGGTGGGTTCGCCGGGCGGCGGCCGCGGCGGCACCCTGAAGAAGGGCCAGGACCCGGAGGCCCAGGTCAGGCACGCGCTCGCGGACCGGATCGAGGACAAGCTGGGCGTCCTGCTGGGCCGGACCGAGGAGATCATCAAGGAGAACCAGCACGACGTGCTGGCCCTGGCCCACGCCCTGGAGAAGTACAAGACGCTCAGCGGCGAGGACGTGGTGGCCGTCCTGGAGCACACCCGCGGCCCGCTGGTGGACGGCACGCCGTATGGCGACGAGTCGTTCATGGCGGAGCTGACCGAGTACCACAAGGCCGCGGCCCGCGCGCACCGCGAGCACAGCCCGGAGGAGCTGACCCTGCCGGTGGCCGCCAACGTCCAGCCGTGGACGGTGGCGCTGGTCGCCGATCCCGAGACGCCGGGGCTGAACGGGCACAACCCGGCCGACCCGAGTGAGTCCTGACCGCCAGACCTAACCGCCAGACCTGGCTGCGGGTCCGGCAGGTCGTCAACCTGGCCAACGGCTCGACCCTGGCCGGGCGCGGCCTGGCCGCCCTGGGCTGCACCGCGACCACCCGGACCGCGGACGGCCTGTTCACCGGCATCAGGTACCGGCTGCCGGTGCCGCCCGCCCCGGCGTTCTGCCTGGGCAACGTGATCATGACCCGGGGCGACGGGATCGACCCCGGCTCCGCGCTGTTCCGGCACGAAGCCCGGCACGCCACCCAGTTCGCCTGCTGCGGCGGGCTGACGATGATCCCGCTGTACCTGGCCGCGGCGGGCGTGTCCTGGGCGCTGACCGGCGACTTCGGCGCCCGTAACGTGTTCGAGCGACGGGCCGGCCTGGCTGATGGCGGCTACACCGACAAGCCGCTGCGGCCCCGGCTGCGTGCGCTGGGCAGGGTTAGCGGGCCAGGCCGCCGAGCACCCGGTACGGGGCGGCCATGTCCCGGGCCAGCCTCAGCCGCACGTGCCGGATCGACCGCCAGCCCTTCCCGGTGAGCAGGAACTCGCCCTCGGCGGGCAGCGCGGCGATCCCGTTCATGATGGCCTGCGGGTCCCCGATATGCCGCTCTGCGGCCTTGCGGGCGTTGACCACGTCGGTCACCTCACCGCAGTCCGGGTCGATGCCGGCCAGGTAGTGCGTGCCGGCCACGTTGGCCCAGATCCTGGCCGCCGACCAGGCCAGGTCGTTCAGGCCCTGGACCCGCTGGCCCGCGCAGCGGACGTGCAGCACGGCCTGCGGCTCGAGGGTCTGCGGGTCGCGGCGGACCAGCTCGCTGCTTCCGTCGCTGGTCACCACGTAGTCCCCGGCCGCGCACAGCCCCCAGCCCTCGCGGTTGAAGGGCACCCGGCCGGTCAGCTCCAAGGTGGCCGCATCCCACTTCAGCGCGGTCCGCTCCTGCCAGGTGAGCTGCCAGATGACGTCGCCCACCCGGCCGATGCCCTCGGCGAACAACTCGGCGGGCACCTCGGCGCGCCGCTCCACCTGAGCCGCGCCCAGCTGGTAGCGGCACAGCGCGGAGGCTCCGTAGCGCCCGGTGGACTCCCACACCGTCGCGTTGTCGGTGATCAGCCCCTGCGTGAAGCCCCGGCCGGGATGGGCGAGGCGCCGGATGACCTCGGTCCGCCAGGTTCTCAGCTGCCACCGCCCTTACTGGTGTGCTATCCGCCGTTCGCGTGCACAGCAAAGTTGTAGCAGCCATAGCCGACGTTGCGCAGGTGCACCAGCTCAACCTCCGGCCGGGCCAGCAATTCCGCGATGACGTCCTGGGCCTGCTGCCCGCCGGCGACCAGCACGCCGTCGGCGATCCGGCCCTGCCGGTCGTAGGCCCTGACCACCTGCTGGCGGCCGATGAGCCCGGGTGGGTACGCGTGCGGCGCCGGGTAGCCGTCACAACGTTCGGCGTGGATGAAGACCGGGCCGCGTTCGGCGTAGGCGCCCGCGGTGCCCGGCGGCGTGTAGGCGATCAGCAGCAGCCGCTCGCCCGCCCGGGCCTCGCGCAGGCAGCACCGCAGCGGCGCGCCGCCCTCGGCGTGGACCTGCACCGCCAGCTGGTTGCCCGCCTCGTCCCGGCCCGCGGCCCTGATCGCGTCCAGCTCGTCGGCCGGGATCGGCTGGTAGGTGAGGGTGCCTGCTGCTGTCGTCTGCATCGGTGTCGTCTGCGTCATGCCATCCAGCCTGCCTGCTGGCCGTCGCTAATACTGGCGGGAATCGGACCGCACGGCGGATCCGGCCCGGGGCCGCGCCTCAGCGGATCCGGCGGCCCATTTCCTTGGCCGAGTAGCCGCCGAGTTCCTCCACCGATGCCTTGAAGCGGTCCGACTGGAGCAGCGACCACAGCGGCGCGAGCTGCGGTGATTCCATCGCGCCCGGCGCCACGACCAGATCGTACGGCTCGGTGACGAGGGGCACGAAATCCAGCCCGAACGCCTGGCCGGCCGCCATGATTCCCATCCCCGCGTCGGCTCGTCCGGCGGCGATCGCGGCCGCGGCGGCCAGGTGCGTCGGCTCCTCCCGGGCATACCCCTGGACCGAGGACGGCGCGATGGACAGCTGCCCGAGCATGACGTCCAGCAGCACCCGGGTCCCGGCGCCGCGTTGCCGGTTCACGTACCGGACGCCGGGACGACAGAGGTCAGCCAGCCCTTCGATCCCCAGCGGGTTCCCCGCCGCCACCATCAGCCCCTGCGACCGTTCCACCAGCCGCACCACGGCCACGTCCGGGCGGGCGGCGCCGAATACCCGGTCCAGGTACGGCAGCGTGTACTCACCGGATTCCGGGTCGAGCAGGTGCGACCCGGCGATGTGACAGAGCCCGTCACGCAGGGCCACCAGCCCGCCGAGCGAACCGACATTTGACGACGCCAGTGTCACCAGCGGGTGGTCGGCGCGCAGCGCGGATGACGCGAGGTCAAGCACCAGATCGTGTGACCCGATGGCCACGATCGTGCCCGCGATCTCGTCCGGCCCGCGCAGCAGCGCGACCGATACCGAAGAACCCGCGTGGCGCCCTTCCACCCCGGCTGGCACGACGAGCAGCCCGTCGGCCCGGACCAGCGACGTCAGTACCCCGGCACCGCGCGGCAGCGGCGTTGCTACCAGGGAACCGCCGACGGAACCGAGCCGGACCCGCACCCAGTCGTCCATGCCCAGCGGCGAGGCGAGCTTGCGAGCCAGCCGGGCCGCCACCTGCGGCCGCTCGCGTGGCGGCGCACCGGACAGCTCCGCCAGCAGCGGTACCGCGAAGATGTCGAACGTGAGCGCCGCCGATACCGGGTAGCCGGGCGCGCCAAGTACCGGCGTGCGCCCGACGACCCCCAGCACGACGGGGTGCCCGGGCCGGATGGCGACCCCGTGTACGGCCAGCACGCCTTCGGCCGCCACGACCTGCGCCGTGTAGTCGTCCCGCCCGGCACTGGAACCGGCGATCACGATCAGCAGGTCGCACGCGGCGGCGGCCGCTTGCACGGCGGCCGCGATCCGAGCCGGGTCGTCCGGCTCGATCGGCAGCACGCGCGCCTCGCACCCGACCTCCCGCGCCTGCTCCGCGAGCATCAGCGAGTTGGTGTCAAGAATCTCGCCCGGGCCCGGCTCGGTGCCGATCGGCCGTACCTCATCTCCGGTGGGCAGGATGAGGACGAGGGCCTTCTTCCGGACCGTCAGTTGGGTCTGCCCGGCTGCGGCCGCCGCGGCCAGGTCGACGGCCCGCAACCGGTGGCCTTCCGGCAGCAGCAGCTCACCCGCGCTGACGTCCTCGCCGATCGACCGGACGTGCTGGTACGGGGGAACGGCGGTGCGCAGTTCGGCCCGGCCGGCGGCGTCGTAGTGGACGTGCTCGCGCATGACCACCGCGTCGCGCCCGTCGGGCATCGGGTCGCCGGTGTCCACGACGTCGTAGGCGCCCGGCGAGAGGCAGGTCGGCCTGGTCTCGCTCGCGCCGAGCGTGCCGGCGGCGCGGACGGCGATGCCGTCCATCCCGGCGGCGTCGAATGGCGGCGAGGACCGGACGGCCCACACCGGCGCGGCCGTGACGAGCCCGGCGGCCTCGGTGACGGGCACGGTGACGGCGGGCAGCCGCTCGGGACAGCCGGCGGCCTCGCGGGCGGCACGCCAGGCGGCCCGGGCCTGCGCCGCCGGCACGTCCTTGATGTACGGGCTGTCAGGCATACAGGATCACGTTCACCTCGCTGCCCGCGTCGATCCCGGTCGCCTCGTCCGGGATCACGATATAGCCGTCGGCCGCGGTCAGGACCGACAACAGCGCCGACAGGCCGAACACCGGTACCGCCAGGCCGTCGTCGACCTTCACCTGGACGACGTCGAGCCGCCCGGTCGCTGACGCGAGATCCCGGGCCAGCCGGGCCCGCGTCGAGGGCTCCGGCGGCGGCGCCGTACAGCCGCCGACCAGGCGGATGACCGGCGCCCCGATCAGCCGGAACACCACCAGCGCCGAACGCGGGTTGCCGGGCAGCCCGATGACGGGCACGCCCGCGCATTCGGCCAGCAGGGTGGGCTTGCCGGGCTTGATGGCGAGGCCGTGGCACCAGATGCCGGGCGGCCCGAGGCGGGCGACGGCGTTCGCGGTCTCGTCCCGGGCGCCGACCGAGGACCCGGCCGAGATCACGAGCATGTCGCTGGCCGGCAGGGCGGCGCGCAGTGCTGCCTCTAGCGCGCCCGGGTCGTCAGGCATGATGCCGCCGTAGACCGGCTCACCGCCCGCGTCCGCCACCAGCGCGGCGAGTGCCGCGGCCGTCGCGTCGCGGACCTGCCCGGGCTTGAGCTCTGGCGTGTCCGCCGGGACCACCTCATCACCGGTGGAGAAGATCGTCACCACCGGTTTGTTGTGTACCGTCACGGAGGTGACGCCGGCCGCGGCGAGCATGCCGAGATCCTGGGGGCGGAGCGGACGCCCGCCGCTGACGATCTCGTCGCCGGGCCTGGCGTCCTCGTCGGCCCGGACCACGCCATCGCCGGGCGCGGCCGGACGGACCACCTCGATCGTGCCGGGCATCACCTCGGCGGTGTACTCGATCATCACGACCGCGTCCGCACCGGTCGGGATGACGGCGCCGGTCGGGATGGTGATCGCGCTGCCGGGAGTCACCGCCTCGGCCGGCGCGGCACCCATGCGAACGGCGCCGGTGACGGTGAGGTAGCCGGGGAGACCCTCGGAGACGCCGTAGGTATCGGCGGCGCGGACGGCGTACCCGTCGACGGTGGAGCGCGGGAATCCCGGCAGCGGGTGCGGCGCGGTGACCGGCTCGCCCGGCACCCGGCGCAGCGCCAGGTGCAGCGGCACGGTCTCGGTCCTGGTGCGCCGGTCCGGCCGGAAGCCGGCCAGGGCCTCAGCGACCGTCCGGGTGGTGAAGAACTCCCGCGGGACCGCGTCAGCCATGGTCCTCCGCGAGACGCAGCACGCTCATCACCGGTCCGAGCGCGACCTGGCCGAGTCCGCAGATCGAGGTGCGGCGCATCACCTCGGCGAGATCACGGACGCCGCCGTCCACCTCGGCGGGACCACCGCCCGCGCCGAGCAGCCCGTCCAGGATGACGTGCGCCTTGGCCGAGCCGACCCGGCACGGCACGCATTTGCCGCACGACTCGTCGCGGAAGAACCGCAGGACGTTGACGGCCGCGGCCAGCAGGTCGGCGCCTTCGGCCATGACGACCATCGCGCCGGACCCCAGCATGGAGCCCGCCTGCTGCAGCGTGCCGAAATCCAGTTCCACGTCCAGCTGGTCCGGCCCGATGAAGTTGGAGGACGCGCCGCCCGGCTGGATGGCGCCGAGGCGCCGGCCGCCGGTGACCCCGCCGGCCAGGTCGAGCAGCTCGCGGGCGGTGGTGCCCATCGGGACGCAGTACACGCCGGGCCGTTCCACGTGGCCCGAGACGGCGAAGAACTTCAGGCCCGCGTGATCGCCCCGCCCCTGCGCGTTCCACCACGAGGCGCCCCGGGCGGCGATGACCGGGACGTGGGCGAACGTCTCGACCGAGTTCATCAGCGTCGGCCTGCCGTGCAGGCCGTAGGTGCCGGGGAACGGCGGCTTGTTCCGCGGCTCGCCGCGATGCCCTTCCATGCACTCGATCAGCGCCGACTCCTCGCCGAGGATGTAACCGCCCGGCGACGTGAACACCTCGACGGACAGCCGCTGGCCAGAGCCTCCTGCGTCCGGGCCGACCAGGCCAGCCTCCCGCAAGTGCTCGATCTCGTCGCGGATGACCTGCTCTTCCGGGCCGTACTCGTGGCGGATGAACACCCAGCCTTCCGCGGCGCCGGCCGCCAGCATGCCGAGCAGCATGCCCTCGAGTACCAGGTGCGGCTGGGTGGCGAGGATCTCCCGGTCCTTGAACGTGCCCGGCTCGGACTCGTCGGCGTTGCAGATCACGTACTTCGGCGTGGTTTCCTGCGCCGCGACCAGCTCCCATTTGCGGCCTGCGGGGAAGCCGGCGCCACCCATGCCGCGCAGCCCGGCGTCCTTGAGCCCGGCGATGATGTCCGCCACGTCCAGGCGGCCGGCCAGCACGTCGCGGAGCACGGCGTACCGGCCCTCAGGAGCAGGGTAGGGGTCGTTCGGCCACCGTACGGCGGAACCGGCAGGCGGGCGGGGCGCCGCGTCGGCCGGTTCGCGGTCGGTTCGAAGAGCCACCGCCACGGCGGCGTCGACCTCGTGCAGCGAGACCGGTGCCTCGTTCACCGTGCCCGCGGGGGCGATGTCGCAGCGGCCCAGGCAGGATCCCTCGACCACCTCCACGTCGGCGGCTGAGTCGTACCGTTCCTTGACCGCGGCGATCCGCTCGTCGGCGCCGCGCAGCCAGCACGACAGGTCGTGGCAGACGCGGAGCTCGGCCTTGACCGGCGGATCGGTGCGGAAATGCGGGTAGAAGGAGACCAGCCCTTCGATCTCGTACAGCGGCCGGCGCACGTCGCGGGACAGCGCGATGAGCTCTTCGCGGGGCAGCCACCCGGCCCGCTCCTGGATGGCGTTCAGCGCCGGGATCAGGCTCGGGCCGGGGAACTTGCCCGCGCGCGCCTCGACGCCGGGGACGCGGGGCGGGGCCTCAGCCATCGGCCTTCTCGATCCGCACCGCGCAGAACTTGAACTCGGGGATCTTCCCGACCGGGTCGATCTCGTCGGTCGTCAGCAGGTTCGCCGCCGCCTCGCGGAAGTGGAACGGTATGAAGCAGTTGCCTCTGGCTTCCCGGTGCGAGACCCTTGCGGCCAGCTCGATGACGCCCCGGCGGGAGCTGACCCGGGCCAGGTCGCCGTCTTCCAGGCCGAGCTCGGCGGCGTCGTCCGGGTGGATGAACACCAGCGCCTGGGGGGAGATCGCGTCCAGCGCGTAGGACCGCCGGGTCATCGACCCGGTGTGCCAGTGCTCCAGCATCCGGCCGGTGTTCAGCACGAACGGGTAATCCTCGCTGGGCAGTTCCCGGGCGGGCAGCCACTCGGCGGGCACCAGGTGCGCCAGGCCGTCGTTGGTGTTGAACTTCTCGGTGAACATCACCACGGTGCCGTCGCTGTGCTCCGGGTCCGGGTTGGGGTACAGCTTGCCGCTCAGGCCGAGGTTGTCGTAGGTCAGGTTCCGGTAGCTGGGGATGACCGAGACCATCTCCTCGAAGATCTGCCGCGACGAGGCATAGTGCCAGTCCAGCCCGATCCGGTTGGCGATGTCCTGGACGACCTCCCAGTCGACCCGCGCCTGACCCGGCGGGTCGAGCACCTTGCGGCCGCGTTGCACCCGCCGGTCCGTGTTGGTGTAGGTGCCGTCCTTCTCCATGTAGGAGGAGGCGGGCAGGATGACGTCGGCGAACTCGGCGGTCTCGGTGAGGAAGATGTCCTGCACGACCAGGAATTCCAGCGCGGACAGCGCCTTGCGGACCTTGTTGATGTTCGGGTCCGAGAGGAACGGGTTCTCGCCCAGCATGTACATGCCGCGGACCCCGCCAGCCAGGGCCGAGCCGATGATCTCGGTAACCGTCAGGCCCCGCTTGGGATCGAGGTCGGTGCTGCCCCAGGCCTGCTCGAAGCGGGCCCTGACGCCGCTGTCGTCGGCCTTCTGGTAATCCGGGTAGAACATCGGGATCAGGCCCATGTCGGAGGCGCCCTGCACGTTGTTCTGCCCGCGCAGCGGGTGCAGGCCGGCGCCGGGCTTGCCGACGTTCCCGGTGATCGAGCACATCGCTATCAGGCAGCGGGCGTTGTCGGTGCCGGTGGTGTGCTGGGAGATCCCCATCCCCCAGAAGATGATGCCGGACTTGGCGCTGCCCCAGGCCCGGGCCACCCGGCGGATCAGCTCGGCGGGCACGCCGGTGATCTGCTCGCCGCGCTCCGGCGGGTAGTCGGCGACGGTCCGCTTCAGCGCGTCGTAGTTGGAGGTCCGGTTGGCGATGAAGTCGTCGTCGGTGAGGCCGAGCCGGATCACCTCGTGCATCACGGCGTTGTAGAAGGCGACGTCGGTGCCCGGCTTGAGCTGGCAGTAGAGGTCCGAGTGGTCCGCCATCCGGTCGGCCCGCGGGTCGATGTAGATGACCGTGGTGCCGTTGCGCCTGGCCTGCTTGAAGAAGCTTGACGCGACCGGGTGGTTGGCCGTCGAGTTGCTGCCGGTGACGATCGCCACCTCGGCGTTGACCACGTCGCCGAACGTGGTGGAGACCGCGCCGGAGCCGATCCCCTCGAACAGCGCGGCCACGCTGGAGGCGTGGCACAGCCGGGTGCAGTGGTCCACGTTGTTGGTGTGGAAGCCGGTCCTGATCAGCTTCTGGAAGAGGTAGGCCTCTTCGTTGGAGCACTTGGCGCTCCCGAAGCCGGCGATCGCCGCCGGGCCCCCCGCCGCGTAGATCTCGGTCAGCCTGCGCGCGACCAGGTCGAGTGCCTCTTCCCAGGTCGCCTCCCGGAAGTGCGGCAGCACTTCGGCGTAGTCGGCCAGGCCGCCGGGCTTGCGCCCGCGCTTGCCGCCCCTGCGCTTGGCGCCCGGGCCGCCGTCGTCGGCCAGGCCGTGCCCGTCGGCTGTGCCTGCATCCGGGCCGCCGGCGGCCATGTCGCCGCGGACGTCGGCGGACAGCGCGCCCTTCGGGTAGGACTGCTCGCGCCGGATCAGCGGCATGGTCAGCCGCTGCGGCGACGCGGCGTAGTCCCAGCCGTACCGGCCCTTGACGCACAGCCGGCCGTGCGACCCCGGCTGCTCGCGGCCCGCCGCGTAGGCGATCGCGCCGCGCTCGCGGTCCACGTAGTAGGTCAGCGCGCAGCCCACGCCGCAGTACGGGCAGACGGTGTCCACCGCGTCGAGTTCGGTGCGCGGCCGGATGGGGATGTTGCGGATCGGCTTGTTGGTCAGCGCGCCGGTCGGGCAGGCAGCCACGCATTCGCCGCACGATACGCAGGACGAGGCGCCCATCGGATCGCTGAGGTCGAACGCGATGTGCGTGGCGTAGCCCTTGCCGCTGCGCCCGATCACGTCGTTGCCCTGAATGTCGTCGCAGGCCCGGGTGCACCGGTCGCAGAGGATGCAGGCGTCGTGGTCGACCGCGATGACCGGGCTGGACTCATCGACGCCGCGGCCGGAACCGCACGGCAGGCCGTCCTCCCGGCTGACGCCGTACGTGTCGGCCAGGGCGAGCAGCTCGTTGTCGCCGGTCGTGGTGTGCTTGGGGTCGCGCTCGCGCGGCGGCTGGTCGGAAACAAGCAGCTTGGTCAGCATCGCGCGGTTGCGCTCGAGCTCCGGGGTATCGGTCTTGACCTGCATGCCGTTCTCGCAGGCCCGTACGCAAGACGCGGCGAACGCGGGTGCCCCCACGTCGACCACGCACATCCGGCAGACGCCGACCGGGTCGAAACGCTCATCGTGGCACAGCACGGGGATCTCGATGCCGGCGGCCTTGGCGGCCTGCCAGATCGTCGCACCTTCCGGGGCAGTGACCTCACGTCCGTCGATCGTGAGCGTTACCGTCCCCGTGCTCTCCGGGGCAGTAATGGCCATGCTCGCAGTATCCGCCCGCTCGCGAGGTTAAGCCAAGCCGAGGTCGCCAGCGGTGGCCCCGTCTGGGCGCCCCTCCGGGTCGAGGCCGCGCATTTTGTAGTAGGAGTCGATCATGGCCCGCAGGCGGTCGGCGGTGAGGGTGGCGACCCGCCCGGACGGCAGGGTGAGCGGCTCGTTCAGCAGCCGGTCAGGCAGCCAGTCGTCCGCGGGCTGCCAGCCTTCGCGGATGTTGTAGACCCGCTTGGCCATGACGATCCGGCGGGCGGTCTCGCGCAGTTCCTCGCCGGACACCTCCCAGCCGGTCACCGCGGCGAGCAGCCCCGCCCACTCGGTGAACGGGTCGGTGAACACGCCGCGCAGGAACTTGCACAAGATCAGCGAGTCCATCACCGCCGCCCGGTCCTCGGTGTCGATGGCGGCCGCCACGTGGGCGTCACCGCCATCGAGCCGGTCCAGGTCGCCGGACAGGTCCGCCTCGTAGGCGCCGGATCGGTTGTGGTCCGCTCCCCTGGCGTTCACGGCCAGGCCCAGCGCCATGGAATGCAGCGTGCGCGGCTCGTACCCCGGCATCTCCAGGCCCTTGACGTGCGGGGCGAACGACGCGGAATCAGCCCCGACCGTCCGGGATGCCCGTCTTGATCCTTCGGCCAGCAGCGAGCCGAGCGGCGTGCCGCGGCCGCCGATCTCGTCCAGGACGCGCAGCAGCGCGGCGGAGTCGCCGAACCGGAGCCACGGCGCGTCGATCAGGCCGCGCTGCGCGCACTCCATCGCCCACGCGATCGTGCCGCCCGCGGAAATCGTGTCGATGCCGAGCTCGTCGCAGCGGGCGCTCGCCGCGAGCACGGCGTCGGGGTCGCTCACCCCGCACATCGGGCCGAGCGCGAAGACGTTCTCGTACTCCACGCGGGCCTGCTTGCCGCCGCGCGAGCGGTAGATGTGCTCGCAGCCGATCGTGCAGGACGCGCAGCTGCTGCGGGCCACGCGGCGCATGCCCTGCACATCTCCGGGCACATCTCCGGGCACATCTCCAGGCCCATCTCCGGGCACGTTCCCGGCGCTCTGCTCGGCGAGTTCCGCGCTGCCGTCGAACGTCGCGGCCTGGAAGTTACGCGTCGGCAGCGCGCTGATGGCGTTGAAGGTGAGCAGGTTGGCCAGCGTGCCCAGCTCGCGGTACTTCGCCGTGGCCGGCCCGAACGACCTCATCCGCAGGTCGCGCGCTGCCGCCAGGACCGCCGCCGGGTCAGCGGTGGCCACCTTCGTCCCCGCGCGGACCGCGATCGCCTTCAGGTTCTTCGCGCCCATGACCGCGCCCAGCCCGCCGCGGCCCGCGTGCCGCCCGTCGTGCGAGATCGTGGCGTACCGGACGCCGCGCTCGCCGGCCGGGCCGATCGCCGCCACCCGCCAGCCGCGGCCAAGCTCGCCGCGCAGGTGGCTGTCCGCATCGGCCGCGGTCATGCCCGTCAGGTGCGCGGCGCCGATGAGGCGGGTCCCGTCGCCGTCAACCAGCAGGACGGACAGTTCCGGTGCGCGGCCGTCGATGACGATCGCGTCGTGGCCGGTGAGCTTGCCCGCGATCGCGAACTGGCTGGAGGCCAGCGCGTCGGTCAGCATCCCGGTCAGCGGCGACTTCGCCACCACCGCGAACTTCGCGCTGGTAGTCAGCGGCGTGCCGACCAGCGGGGAGAACACGAACGCTAGCGGAGCCCGCGGCCCGAGCGGGTCGGCGCCCGGCGTGCCCAGCTGCCAGAGCAGCCAGGTGCCGAGCCCTGAGCCGCCGATGTAGCCGCGCAGCACGCTATCGGGCAGCGGCCGGTGCTGGCTGGTGCCGCTGGTCACGTCCACGACGAGCGCCCGCCCGAAATAACCGCCAGCTGGCATCCCGTTACCCCCCCGCGTCGGCGGACAAGAAGAAGACGGTGTCGCCCGCCGCGAGTGGTGTCGTCCCGTCGCGGGTGATCTGGTCGCCGTTCAGCGCCGCCGTCACATGCCGGTCGAACACCACGGCCAAGGCGTCGGCCGCACTGCCCACCGAGGCGGCGCGGACCACGTGCGGTCCCCCGGCGTTACCGCCTTTCGTGAGCGTCCCGAAGAGCTGGACCGTAACCTCGGGTCCCGGCCGGGCGCGGGCCGCCGCGTAGTCCTCGGGAGTATTGACGTTCAGCAACGAGTCCAGGTCCGGGTCGAGCGCGGCCAGCGCCGGGTCCCGTTTCAGCTCCGCATCGTCCAGCGTTTCCACCCGGCACTCCTCGAACAGGAAAGCGGGCCGCAGCCGGTCCTGGATGACCAGGCGCTCGGCAGCTCCCGCGAGCGAGACGCGATACGCGGCGGCCAGCGGCTGCTTATACCCGCGGGCCACCGGCAGGCAGACATCCGGGCCATCGCTGTCTTCCAGGACGCGGAGCACCCGCCTGATGAAGGCCGGGTGCAGGAACGGCAGGTCGGTGGAGCTGACGAACGCGACCTCGGCGCGCCCGGTCAGTGCGGCCAGCCCAGCGGCGATACCCTGCACCGGGCCTTTGCCCTCGTGCGGATCGTCGGCGACCAAGGTGCCCGCCGGCAGCTCCGGGAGGTCCTGGCCGGGGGCGCGGACGACCACGACCGGCCCGCTCGTCGCACGAGCGATGATCTGGACCGTACGGCCCAGCAGCGTGGACCCGTACCACTCAAGTGCGGCCTTGGGCGTGCCCATGCGGGATGACCGGCCGCCGGCCAGCACTACTCCCGCAGAAGCAACCACCTTTTCATGGTAGGCCCCCGAGACGGGGCCGCTGCGATGCGGCTGGTTGCCGCCCCGGCGGATCCCTATACTCGCCCCAGTGCGGTCCGATGCTGAGCGGGAGCGGCTGCGGGAGACGTTTGACCAAGCAGCCGAGAGCTACCACCGGGCCCGGCCCGACTATCCCGAGGCGCTGTTCGATGACCTGATCGCCCTGGCCGGGCTGGCGCCCGGTGACCGGGTGCTGGAGGTCGGCTGCGCCACGGGCAAGGCCACGTTGCCGCTGGCCCGGCGGGGGTTCCGGATCACCTGCGTGGAGCTGGGCGCCGAGCTGGCCGCCGCGGCGCGCCGGAACCTGGCCGGGTTCGACGTCGAGGTGGTCCAGGAGCGGTTCGAGGACTGGCGCCCGGATGAGCCGGCCAGCCTGGTGTTCGCGGCCACGGCCTGGCACTGGATCGACCCGGAGGTCCGGTACCGGCGGGCCGCCGACGCGCTGCGGCCCGGCGGGCACCTGGCGCTTTGGGCGCAGGAGCACGTGTTCCCCGATCGGGGCGATCCGTTCTTCGATGAGATCCAGGAGGTCTACGAGGAGATCGGCGAGGGACTGCCGGACGGCGCGCCCAGGCCCCGGCCGGGCGAGCTTGCGGATGACCGGGAGGAAATAGCGGCCAGCGGGCTGTTCGAGGTAACTGGGGTCCGCCAGTACGGCTGGGAACGGGTCTACCACGCGGAGGAGTACATCGAGCTGCTTAGCACGTTCTCCGGGCATCTGACCATGGCGAGCTGGCAGCGGGAGCGACTGTACGGGGAGATCCGGCGGCGGCTGGCGCGGCGGCCGGACCGGTCCGTGCGACGGGGCTGGGGGACCGTGCTGCACGTGGCGCGGCGCCGGGAACGATCGTTACGCGGCGGCGCCTACGGCCGGCCGGGGTGCCGAGCGCTGGACCTGGCTGAGGAACTCGGCGTTGGAGCCGGTCTGGTGGGTCTTGTCGAGCAGGAGCTCGAGGGCCTGCTGGGAGTCGAGGGCGCCGAGGGCGCGGCGGAGCTGGGCGGCGGCGCGGTATTCGTCGGACGTCATCAGGAGCTCGTCGCGGCGGGTGCCGGACGGCAGCGGGTCGATAGCCGGGTAGATGCGCTTCTCGGCCAGCTCGCGGCGCAGCCGCAGCTCCATGTTGCCGGTGCCCTTGAACTCCTCGAACAGCACGTCGTCCATCCGGGAGCCGGTGTCGACCAGCGCGGTGGACAAGATGGTCAGCGAGCCGCCGCCTTCGATGTTCCGGGCGGCGCCCAGGAACTGGCGGGGCGGCAGCAGGGCGGACGCGGCCACGCCGCCCGCCAGGGTGCGGCTGCTGGCCGGGGCGGCCAGGTTGTAGGCGCGGCCCAGCCGGGTGATGGAGTCGAGCAGCACCACCACGTCGCCGCCCGCCTCGACCAGGCGCTTGGCCCGTTCGATGGCCAGTTCGGCGACCCGGATGTGGTCTTCGGGGGCCTGGTCGAAGGTGGAGTAGACGACCTCGCCGCGGATCGAGCGGCGCAGGTCGGTGACCTCTTCGGGGCGCTCGCCGACCAGGACCACCATCAGCTGCATCTCGGGGTGGCTGGCCGCGATCGAGGCGGCGATGGCCTGCAGGACCATGGTCTTGCCGGCCTTGGGCGGGGACACGATCAGTCCGCGCTGGCCCTTGCCGATCGGCGCCACCAGGTCGATGATGCGCGCGGTGTCGGACGGGTTCCCGTCCTCCAGCCGCAGCCGCTGGTCGGGATACAGCGGGGTCAGGTCGTCGAAGTGCGGCCGGGCCCGGGCCGCCTCGGGCGGCAGCCCGTTGACGGTCTCGACGGTGGCCAGGGGGCGGTACTTGGCGCGGCCGCCGGCCGAGGGCCGGGCGGTGCCTTCGATCCGGTCGCCCTTCCGCAGGCCGTACTGCTTGGCCTGGCCGACCGACGACGTACACGTCCGCCGAGCTCGGCCGGTAACCGGAGACACGCACCAGAGCGTGCCCGTCGGCTGGGTCGATGAGACCGGAAACCGGCACGCTGGCCGGCGCCTGGACGGCTCCTGCGGATTCTTGGATTGCTGTGGGCATTGATGATTATCCTTTCGGGAAACGGCGAATCCGCGCATGCTGAAAAGAACGGCTGGCGCGGCGCCGGGCGTAGAAGCGAAGGGCTGCTACCTGGGCAGATGAGCCATCATGGTAGAGCGGTAATCCGCTGGGAAAAGCTGCTCGACGTCGGATTGACGGAGCCTGTAAAACGTCACCCAATATGTGACTGTAACCGGTAACAACGACGAGCGCTAGTTCATTCCGCGGCGGCGCTGCGGGACGATGGTGTACTTGGGGTCGCGGGCCGTGGCCATGCCCGCCTCGAACACGCCGCACCTGGTCAGCGCCGAGGCGGCCAGCAGCGACGGGTAGTCATGGCAGAAGTCGTTGTCCGCCGTGGCCGGGTCCCCCACCAGGCCTTGAGCAGGCTGACCAGGTATGAGCGCATCTCCGCCGCCGCCCAGAAGCCCTTGTCCGTGCTCTCGGCGGCCACGTAGGCGGCCAGGTCCTCGTTTCCGTGCACGTGCGGTGTGGGCAGGTAGCCGGGCAGCAGGTCGAACAGGGTGGGGATGTCGGTGGAGCCCTGGATGGAGGCGTGCCCGCGCAGCGCGAGAATGCCGCCGCCGGGCCGCCCGATGTTGCCGAGCAGCAACTGCAAGATCGCGGCGGTGCGGATGTACTGCACGCCCGCGGTGTGCTGGGTCCAGCCGACACTGTAGACGAACGCCGTGGTGCGGTCCGGACCTGAGTTCTCCGTGATCAGCTCGCAGACCGGCCGAACGCTGGCGAACCCCAGGGTCCGCCGGGTGCGCTGCCCGTCTACCTCGTCCTGCCAGCCGTGCCGGCGGGCGGCCAGGACCCGGTCGGCGATCATGTCCATCGCCGTATCCAGGTCCAGGTCTTCCCATTCTGTGCCGAACGGGCGCCGGTACTTGATCCGGTATTCCCGCGCGCCCCCCGTGGTGAGCTGGAGGCTGGCCGATCCCTTGGGACACAGGCGGCTGCGTCATCCTCCGTCATATTCGGCCTTCCTGCCCGTTATCTACGCGCTACGATCGCTGCGTCGCGGAGGGGATAGGGGTGCCGGCCGATGACCGCCCAGGGGATTGACGTATCCAATTACGCGGGCCAGTTCGGCTGGGCCGGGACGTCAGGCCTGTCGTTCGGGATCTGCCGGGCCAGCCAGGGCCTGGGCGCCTCGGGCACCAACTCGCCCGACCCGTACCTGTCCTGGAACTGGCCGCGGATCAAGGCAAAGGGCCTGGCGCGCGGCGCCTACCACTTCCTCGACCCGAACCTGGACGGGGCCGAGCAGGCGACCTACTTCGTCGACACGGTAGCCGCGGTCGGCCTGGAGACCACCGACATGCTGTGGCTGGACAACGAGACCGCGGGCTCGTCCCCGGCCGCCGTGGCCTCGTGTGCCCGCGCCTTCATGACCCGGCTGACCTCGCTGCGCCCGCACAACCCGCGCGGCGTGTACTCGTTCTGGGACTTCATCACGTCGGGCAACTGCGCGGGGCTCGGCGGGTACCCGCTGTGGCTGGCCATCTACCAGACCGCGACGCCGGGCGCGCCGGCGCCGTGGACCGCTTGGAAGTTCTGGCAGTCCGGCGGGACCAGCAACCACGACAACGACGTGTTCAACGGCTCGGCCGCGGAGCTGAACACGTGGATCAGGTCGTTCCAGTCGATCCAGTCCCCAGTGGAGGACGAAGTGCAGTCAGGTCAGCTCAACACCGGCGCCAACGCCGTCACGGTCATCGCGGTGCCGTGGGGCACGGCGAAGGCCATCGCGTTCGGCTGCGACAACGGCGTGCAGGGCCTGTCCCCGGCCGTGCTCCGGGCGGCGATCTACGACACCGCGTGGCACGTCACTAACTCCGTGACCGTGGATGGCACCAAGGGCCAGGCCATCGTCTCGTTCCCCGACCCGAGCCAGACCGGGGTCATCTCGGTCCGGCGGCAGGACGCGGGCGAGGTCGTGGTGGGCTGGGAGGTCTCCTAGCCCGAGGGTCCGCGGCTGACTAGACTCGCCGCGATGATCGTGATCGTGGCCGGGGTGTCGGGCAGCGGCAAGACGACCGTGGGCAGCATGCTGGCCGGACGCCTGGGCTGGCGCTTCGCGGACGCGGACGCGTTCCACTCGGCCGCGAACATCGCCAAGATGCGGGCCGGCCTGCCGCTGACCGATGCGGACCGCCGGCCCTGGCTGCGGGCCATCGGGGCCTGGATGGACGAGCGCATCGAAGCGGGCGAGTCGGCCGTGGTGACGTGTTCGGCCCTCAAGCGCGCCTACCGGGACGCGCTGCTGGACGGCCGGCCGCAGGCCCGGCTGGTCTTCCTGGCCGCCGACCGGGACGTGGTGGCACGCCGGCTTACCACCCGGCACGGGCACTTCTTTCCGTTGCAGCTACTGGACAGCCAGTTCGCGGCGCTCGAGCCGGTCGGTCCCGGCGAGCGGGCGGTCAGCATCGTCCCGGCGGACGATCCGGCCCGGACGGTCGCGGATATCATCGCGGTATTCCGGCTCGACGCGGACTCGGCTGCGGGCTGCGGCCCGGACCCGGGCCGCGCCGGGGCCTCCGGCACCCCTGGCGGTGAGCATGAAGCTGAAGCTTGACCTGCACGACATCTACAACCGGGGGCAGGACATCGACCGGGCCCTGCGGGACATCATCGACGAGGCGGTGGCCAAGAAGGCGCCGCTGATCGAGATCATCCCGGGCAAGGGTTCCGGGCAGCTCAAGAAGCACGTGCTGCGGTTCCTGGAGCAGAAAGAGGTCAAGGCCAAGTACCACCGGGTAGAGAAGGACTCCAAGAACTTCGGCCGGGTATTCGTGCATTTCCGCTGGTAAAGGCGGTGTGACCAGCAACACGGGCCGCCGCCGGGCGCTGCGGGGGCCGCTACCCTGACGCGGGCGTCGGGCAGCGGCGGGTACGGAGCAGCAGCTAGGGAAACATTCAGGGCAGACTTCTGTCTGCACTGAGAATCTGCGCCTCCCGCAACGGCAGCCCTCAGTAGTCCAACCGACTGAGACTAAGGAGCGCGTCATGCGATCCCCACTCATGGCTCGCCGGATCCTGGTGCCGGCCGTCGGCCTGGCGCTGGCCGCGGCGCTGGCTGGGTGCAGCAGTTCCAGCAGTCCCTCTGCCACCACGTCAGCCCCGAACACTGCTCCGCAGGCGTCTACGTCCGCCGCGCCCGCGACGCCGGTTCCGGCCTCCACCAGCAGCAGCGCGAGCGCCGTGGCCGAGATCACGGCGAACTGGGAGAAGTTCTTCAACTCCAGCACTCCCACCGCCCAGCGGGTCGCCTTGCTGCAGAACGGGAGTACGTTCGCCACGGCTATCAGCGGCCTCTCCGGCCTGGTGAGCAAGCTTGGTGCCAAGGTCACCAACGTGACGCTGAACTCCGCCACCACGGCCACTGTTACCTACAACCTCACGGCCGGCGGATCATCCCTGCTGACCGGCCAGACCGGCAAGGCGGTGCTAGAGAACGGTGTCTGGAAGGTCGGCGACGCCAGCCTCTGCGGCCTGCTGAAGCTGGTGCCCGGCGGCACGGTGCCGTCCGCGTGCAGTTCGGCCGGTTGAGGCAGGGTCGCTCAGTTGGCTAGGCCAGCCGAGGCGGTCTCCGGGGGGCAGCAGGGCGGGGATCCGATCCCGGCCCGCAGCGGCCAGCCGCTCGCACTGACGGTGCTGTGCACGCTGCTGTTCCTGACCTTCCTCGACAACACCGTGGTCAGCGTGGCGCTCGGGGAGATATACAGCAGCCCGGGGGCGACCCCCACCCAGCTGCAGTGGGTCGTCGGCGCCTACGCCCTCACCTTCGCCAGCCTCATGCTGGCCTGCGGGATGATCGGCGACGAACTCGGCCGGAAAAAGGTCATGCTGGCGGGCGCGGGGGTGTTCTGCGCCGGCTCGGTCCTGTGCGCGCTCGCCCCGAATGTCCAGACGCTTATCGCCGGCCGGGCCGTGATGGGCCTGGGCGCGGCGGCCAGCGAGCCGGGTACGCTCTCGATGCTCCGGCAGCTGTATCCCGACGCCAGGGCCAGGAGCAGGGCGGTCGGTATCTGGGCCGGGACTTCCGGACTGGCGCTGGCCATGGGCCCGGTCGTCGGCGGCGTGCTGATCGGGCTGTGGAGCTGGCGGGGCATCTTCTGGTTCAACCTGGCGTTCGGGCTGGCCGCCCTGGTCATCGCCGCGATCGTCTTGCCGGAGAGCGCCGACCCCACGGCGGGGCGCGTGGACACGGCGGGCACGTTTCTCGGCGCCGGGGCGCTGGCCGCGTTCGTGTTCGCGATCATCGACTCGGAATCCGCCGGCTTCGGGGCGGTCGACGTGATCGTCCTGCTGTGCGTCAGCGTGCTGCTCGGCGCGGGTTTCGTCTGGCGAGAGCGCCGCGCCGAGCATCCACTGCTGGATCTGCGCTTCCTGCGCTTGCCGCAGTTCACCACCGCGAACATCGTCGCGTTGTGCACCTACTTCGCCACGTTCGCCATCTTCTTCTTCACCGCGCTTTACCTGATCATCGTGGCCGGAGCGTCCGGCTTCCGGCTGGCGCTGGTCTTCTTGCCGATGACGGTCCTGATGATCGTCGCGTCGGTGCTGGCCGGCCGGTGGACGGTGCTGGTCGGGCCGCGCTGGTCGGTCACGATCGGGTGCCTGCTGCTGGCCATCGGGCTGTTCCTGGCGCAGGGCTATCTCAGCCCGCACCCCTCCTATGGGCCGCTGATCGTCGCGCTCGTGCTGGCCGGCATCGGCATCGGCACCACCGTGGTGCCTATTACCTCCTCGGTGCTGTCCGCCGTGCCGGCCGAGAGGTCCGGCATGGCCGCGTCGGCTACTAACACCAGCCGTGAGATCGGCGCGGTCACCGGGGTCGCGATCCTGGGTTCGCTGGTGTTCTCGCAGCTGCACGCCAGCCTCACGGTGCAGATGAACCAGCTGCACGTGCCGGTCCTGGACCAGAGCCTCGTCTTCAACGCGATCGAGACCGGCAATTTCTCCGTCCCGCCGTATCTGTCCGCCAGTCTCAAGAAGCTGGAAAACGAGCTGACCGGCGTAGCCTTCACCGCGTTCCACGCCGGATTGCGCGCGGCGCTCTACCTGTCGGCCGGGCTGGCTCTCGCCGCGGCGCTGCTGGCCTTGATCACGCTACGCTCACGCCCGGTGGACGCAGGGTCTTGACTTTTCTCCCCAGCTGAGAGATGCAGGTATTGGACGGCAATGACGCACGGCCAATCCTCGACGGCACCCGACCGAAGAGAGGCTGACCATGGTCTGCTACGCCCGGCCCGCGGGCAGGATGGCGGCGATCATCCTCCTGGTCTTCCTGGTGTTCTCCCGGCCGGTCAGCCACTACTTCAATACCGCCGCGCTGGTGGTCGCGATCACGGTAGCCATCGCGGTGGCGGCCGCGCTGGCGGCGGCGGCGTTCGGCGTCTTCCTGGCCGTCCGGCGGCGGCGGGCAGCGGCCGGCGGCTGCGTGAGCTGCCAGCTCCGCTGCCAGCACGCCATGACCGAGCAGCCGCGGCGGCTGCTCATGGTGAGCACCGTGGACCGCGGCGCGGACCGGGCTCCGGCCTGCAACCCGGCCGCGGCCCGGCTGCTGCCGGTGAGCGCGGTGGACCACGGCGCGTCCGGGCCGCGGTGGCCGGATCGCCCGGCCCACCGCTCCGGTCCGCTGGTGTCCCCGCACACGTCCCGGCCCGCGGCCCGCGGCCTGGAGCAGGAACGCGCCGGCTCGGCCGTCTGAGCAGGCCCACCCCTGAGCCGCGGCCCCCTGGCGCGGGCAGGTGCCCGGACGGCTTCGTAGGCTGGCCCGCGTGAGGCTGGGCATTATCGCCGACATCCACGGCAACGACGTGGCGCTGCGCGCGGTACTGAAGGACGCGGCGCGCCTTGACGTGGACCGCTGGTGGGCGCTGGGCGACCTGGTCCTGTTCGGCCCGCGCCCGGCCGAGGTGCTTGACCGCTTGCGAGGCCTGCCCGGCCTGAGCATGCTGCGCGGGAACACCGACCGTTATGTGCTGACCGGCGAGCAGCCCGCCCCGCACGCCACCGCCGCCGATGCCGCCGGAAGCGTCGACCTCGTGGAACGCCACGCGGCTATGGCCGCGGGCATCGGCTGGACCCGTGGCGTCCTGGACCAGGCCGGCCTGCTCAGCCACCTGGTCGCCTTGCCTACGCAACTGCGTTTGCAGCTGCCGGGCGGAGCTACCGTGCTGGGCGTTCACGCCTCACCCGGAGCCGACGACGGTCCCGGGATCGAACCCGGCCTCGCCGGTGAGCAGCTCCGGCCGCTGCTGACCGGATGCGGCGCCGACGTCGTCATCGGCGGCCACACCCACGTCGCCACCGACCGTGTGGTCGACGGCATCAGGGCCCTCAATCCCGGCAGTGCCGGCCTGCCCCGTACCTGCGGCACGGCCAGCTGGCTGCTCCTTGAAGAGGACGGCCAGGCCCTGGCCGTCACCCATCGCGGCGTCCCCTTCGATGTCGATGCGGTCGTCAGCGATCTTCACCGCCGACGCCACCCCAACGCTGGGTTCGTCGCCGCCGTCCTCACCGGAGGCCGCTAGGCCTGGTCAATCCCGGAATACTTCCTCCTGGAACCACTTCCAGGTCCGCGGGATCCCTTCCTCACGCGCGACCGACGGCGCGTAGCCGAGCAGCTGGCTGGCCAGGTCATAAGACGCGAAGTTGCGGCCTACCTCGCCGGCCCGCTTGGGCCGGTACTCAATCGGGTGGTCGGGGACTCCCGCGGCCCGGCGGCACAGGTCGGCCAGATCCCTGACCGCGGTCTCCACGCCCGACGCGGCATGCAGCACGGTGCCGCCCGGGACGTCCTTTTCCAGCGCGAGCTGGAGGGCGTTGGAGATGTCATCCACGTGCACGTAGTCACGAGACGCCGACCCGTCGCCGTAGATGATCAGCGGCACGCCGGAGTGGATCGACTCGAAGAAGACGTTGAGCACGCCGCGCTTGCGGGCGCACCACGGCCCGTACACGTTGCCGAACCGGATGGCCACGGTGCGCACCCCGTATGTCTTGGCATATGCGTGCGCGTAACCCTCGCCGGCTAGCTTGCTCGCCCCGTAGGGGGAGATCGGCTTGGGCAGCGACCGTTCGTTGACGGGCGGCGTAGCGTCTCCGATCAGCGCCCCGCCGGTCGAGGCCAGCACGACGCGCTCGACGCCCGCCCGTCGCGCCGCGTCGAGGACGCGGAACGTGCCGATCACGTTAGCCTCGAAGTTCGTCCCCGGATCCTGCACGGAACCGATCACCGAACCGGCGGCGGCGAGGTGGATGATCGCTCCGATGCCCTCAAGCGCGTCGTCCAACGCGGCCGGGTCGCGGATGTCGCCCTTGACCAGTTCGGCGTCCACGCCGGCCAGGTGCGCGGCGTCCCCGGTGCTCAGGTTATCGAGCACCCGGACCGGGTAACCGCTCGCCACCAGCCTTCGCACCAGCGTCGCACCCACGAAACCGGCACCGCCGGTCACCAAGATTCCGTTAACAGCACTCACAAGAGGGGGAGTGTATCGTCCCGCCACAGGCCTTCGCGCGCTGACGAGTAACCACTTCGTCTACGGACGGGTTAACCGGTGGGGTCAAGGGCCGCGAGTTGCCCGGCGCACGACCGCGTGGACATCCTGCGCACCCGGGGTATCAGCTGGACGCGCATCGGCGAGGCGCTCGGCGTATCGAAGCAGGCAGCATGGGAGCGGTTCTCCGGAGAGGACTGACCAGAATGCCCTCGCTCTTCGGAGCTGGGCGGTATCGGGCGGGTCCCGAAAGGCTCAGGCGCCGAGCGCTTCGGCCAGGGCGTTCGGGTTGACGTAGTCGCGGAAGAGCAGGATCTTGCCGTCGCGGATCCGGAAGACCTGGATCGAGCGGGCCGTGAACGCATGGCCGGTCTTGGTGACTCGCCCGCTGCATCGGTTCAGGCTTGCGTCCTGCCCGGATAATTCGGCGCCCCGGTCCTGGCCGTCACGGTCGTAACCGCCGCACGGTGCGGTGCAGGATATGGCCGGCTCGGGGCTCTGGCACCTTTCGTGCGATCCGAGCTCCGCTGACGGCCTCTCCAGCTGTCTACGGACATACCTCGTGCACCCAGCGGCCGTCTGCTCGCAGCCGCACATCCTGGCCCGCGGTGATGACAGCTCCGCACCGCCCGCACACCTGTCCGGGGGCATGCGCCTCGTTGTCTTCCGGATTGAGGTACTCCAGCTCCCGATCCTCGCGGTTGCGCTCCTCCATCTCCCTCTCGGGCGCGTCCTCGCGCTCTTGCGGCAGGAGACCCTCAGACTGCTCCCTCAGGCGCTCGGACTGCTGCCCGACAAGCTCGTCGTGGCCGTACTCGGGGAATCATAGTTATCGTGTCCTTCTGCGGGTCCGCGACCGCACGGCCATCCCTGCCACCCCAGTCTGGCACCGCGCTGGCGACCTGTACCTCGGGGCTTCACGCACGGCTTTCATGAAGGATTGACCAGTATGGATGACCTCCCACCGAGATTTGTGATCCGAGAGAGCAGCCACCGCATTCATAACCCGTTCACCAGTGAAAAGCTGGCCACCTTGGGTCGCGCGTTGTACCTGTCACCCGGAACAACCATGCTCGACCTTGCCTGCGGGTCCGGGGAGATGCTGTGCACCTGGGCACGCGATCATCAGCTGACTGGCACCGGAGTTGATGTCAGCACCGCGTTCATCGGAGCTTCGCGAGCACGTGCCCTCGAGCTGGACGTCGCTGACCGGGTCACATTCATCCATGGGGACGCTGCGGGCTACGTCGCTGAACGGTCAGTGGGTGTGGCTTCATGCATAGGGGCAACATGGATCGGGGACGGCGTTGCCGGGACTGTTGCGCTGCTGCGGCGCAGCCTCAGCCCGGGCGGCATCATGCTGATCGGCGAACCGTACTGGCGTCGCGAGCCTCCCGATCAGGCCACCCTCGAAGGTTGCTACGGGACCGGCCAGGAGGATTGGCTCCCGCTGCCGGAGCTGATCGAGTCATTCGGCCGGCTCGGCTGCGATGTTGTAGAGATGGTGCTAGCAGATCAAGACAGCTGGGACCGCTACGCCGCAGCGTCATGGTTCAACATCCGCCGCTGGCTCGACGCCAAT
The DNA here is from genome assembly GCA_963767565.1 of uncultured Actinomycetes bacterium. GTDB lineage: Bacteria > Actinomycetota > Actinomycetes > Streptosporangiales > Streptosporangiaceae > Palsa-504. The sequence goes on from CAVYEG010000008.1 coordinate 166,317, forward strand.
CCTCATGACGAACTGGCCGATGAAATGCGCGCTGAACTCGCATCCAGTCCGGCGCGGTATGCCCGGTACCGGCGCGAGTACCTCGGCTGGGGTGTCTTCGCATTGATGAACCGCTGAGCACCTCGGCCTGCCTCCTACGGCGGGTCGGGGGGTCGGGTCGGGGGTGGACACCCACATTTCCGCCTGCATGCAAATGGCGGTTAGTTCCTTACCGGCCGGTGGCTCCGTCGATTAGCTCGCGGATCAGGTCGGCGTGACCGTCGTGCCGCGCGTACTCGTCGATCATGTGGGCGTACAGCCAGCGCAGGTCCACGGTGACCGTCTCGTCCCCGAACCTCTCATCCAAAGACCTGCCCTGGACGACCATCCGGGCTTGCGCTACTTCGTCCATATAAGTCGTAAAGTCCGTCTCGGCGGTCTCGGGGTCAGCTAGCGCGAATTCCCCGCCTTCCGGATGCTCGGGCGACTGGTAGAGATCATCTACATCCGCCCGGGCGAACCGGATGCGAAACCAGATCCGCTCGTTGCCTGCCGCGTGCCGCACCAGGCCGAGCAGCGAGAGCACCCCGCCGCTCACCTGCTCAACCGGGATCTCCTGGCCGGGCTGCGGGGCCCGTGTCACCTGCTGCTCCCCCGTGCGGAAGTACCCCGCACCGGGGACTCAAGCTCGAACCCTGGTGACCCCATCCACAGGGCCCTTCGACGTCCGGCCATTGCCATCCTCCGGCATAGCCGGATCGCGCTCATCATGGAGATCTACACCCAGGTTCCCGACAGGGTAGCCAGGGACGCACTCGGCGGCTGAGCGACTGGCTTGGCCAGGACGAGGACCAGGGGGAAGAGGCCCGCTCATGAACCGCTGTTGCGGTCAGCGTTGCTGTACGCGGCATGTGAAAGGCCAGTCCCAAGATCGGAACCGGCCGCTGAGCTGGGCGCGCTCGGAGGGACTCGAACCCCCAACCTTCTAACCCGAAAAAGGGAGATTAGCTGGGCATGCGGCAGCGGACCCTGGCCATCGTGGCGGTCATGGGTGCGGTCACAGTCATGCTTGATGCTGGAGGGGCGGACACGTCCGGTCAGCGGGCCATCCCCGGATCGAAGTTCAGCCAGGGATCATGCGCCGTCCGGCCTGAGTACGTGTGCTAGACCGGAGCAGCTCCCCAAACTGGCCGCCGTCAGGCCACCGCGAGGGCGAGTCGGCCCTGGGGCGCTTCGGGTGGACCCTTCACCAGGTGGCTGACGGCGGTGAAGCCCGCAGCGCGGGTCAGTTCGTCCACTTCATCGTCGGAGTCATAGAGTAGATGCCCGTCCTGCGGGAAGCGCTTTTGGGCCATCGGCGGCATGTTCCGCCGGAGCTGGTAGCCCAGCGCGAGCAGTCCACCCGGCCGCAGGCAATGATGGATCTGGGTCATTTCGGCCCTGGGCTCGTGCCAGAAGTACAGCACGTGATTGGCCATGACAATGTCAACTGGCGCTATCTCGGACAGGGCCGAAGCACTCCCCGTGATGAGTGTCAGCCGCCCGGCCTTAATCTCGGCCAGGTTGCGCTTCTTGGCCTGGGAGAGCATCACGGGTGACAGGTCGATGCCCCAGATGCCTGCCTGGGGGAACTGCCGGAGCATCATCTCAAGCCCGACGCCGGGCCCGGGTCCGAGTTCCGCGATGCGCTCGGCCTCGGCGTTGTAGTTGCTTTGGACCTGCTGCACGGCCCACCGGCTGAAGTCGCCGTTAGCGCGCGCCATGCCGAATCCTATGAGCCTGCCGAGCGGCCCGCGCGGGCGGCTGAATTGCCGTGCGACTATCGTCATCCGGGTCTCCAGTCCAGTCGACGCAGGGCGCACCATCCCCCGATGCTGGCCCCAGTCCGCCCCATCTTCCCGGCAGGCCTCGGATCCTGGCAAGTGGACGCCGGGGTCTAGGTTCGGGCAGCTTGCAGCACCCGGTTGCGTGCGAGGTGAGTCACCTTGATCATTGTGCCCTGCGCGTTTGGCCCGGCGTGCGCCGGGCGGGCCGTCAAGGCAGAGCCCGGCGCTGACGCCGCCTTGATGCTCACGGCAGGCCGCAAGCGAGGCGGCAAGCCCGGGACCGGCTTGTCTAGCCGGACGGCACGGCTCACGCTGGGTCGGCTCAGTGCCGCGCTGGAGGTGGCCGTCCTGGAGGGCAAGCTCGTCCGCAACGTGGCGCGGATGGTTAAGCCTCCGGAGTACACGCCGCGGGAGCGGGAGACCTGGAGTAAGGGCGAGGTCAGGAAGTTCCTTGTCAAGGCGTCCTCGGATCGGCTGTACGCCGGGTGGCGTCTGTCGCTGTATGGCCTGCGCCGCGGTGAGGTGCTTGGCCTGCGCTGGTCCGATCTCGATCTGCGCGCCAGGACGCTCACTGTCAATCAGTCGCGGGTCTTGGTGGAGTACCGGGTCCGCATCGAAGAACCCAAGTCCCGTAACGGCAAACGGACACTGCCGCTGGACGCCGAGCTAGTAGCGGCGCTGACCGCGTTGCGCAAGCGCCAGCTGGACGAGAGCATGGCCGCTGGCCCGGTGTACCGGTCAGGTCTCAGCGAGCTGGGGTGGTACCAGGGCGGCGAATACGTAGTCACCGACGAGGCCGGGACGCCCGTTCATCCAGAGTGGTACTCGGATGAGTTCGGGCGCCTGCTCAGGCGGGCCGGGTTGCGGCGGATCACCCTGCACGACTCGCGTCACGCGACGCTGACGCTCATGGAGCACGCGGGCGTTCCGATCTCGATCATCAGCAAGTGGGCCGGTCACTACGATTCGGCGTTCATCCAGAAGACCTACGTCCACGCGAGCGACGAGGATCTCCAGCAAGGTCAGGCTGCGCTGGCCAGGATTCACAAGATCGTTTAGGGTCTGTGAAATTGTGAGACAGAAGGCCCCACGTGAACGACAAAGGACCTTGCCCATTCCTGCCACAAGGTCCTGACTTGCGATTTCAGCGGCGCGCTCGGAGGGACTCGAACCCCCAACCTTCTGATCCGTAGCAAGATCATGGCTGTCCAGCGTCGGCCACAGTTGTCGGATAGACCTGCTCACGCGGGTTGCGATCGGCGATCAGTTCCACGTCCATCCGAGGTCATCCATGGCCATTGTTAGCATCCGTGTTAGCAAGATCGATCCGCCTGGCGCGTTCAGGGATTCGAGCGCGGATAGGCATGAACCCAACCGCATTAGCAGCTCGGGGCACGGCTGTCCGGATCGGTTCAAGCTGGACCAACGTCCTTGACCGGTCCTCGCTGTACCGCGTCGCACGGTGGGTGAACTGCAACCCGAATTGCAACCCTTAGATCCGTAGACCGATGAGTTGCGGCCTGCCGGGCGGTCCACCCTTCAAGCTAACGCGAGCGAAGGAGCATCAGATGACCAGCAACACCGGCCCGGGCATCCTGGGCAGCCTGCGATCGGCAGATGGCAAGGGTGTCGTGCGCATGGAGGACCGCGTTGACACCGATATCGATGACGTGTGGTCGGCACTCACCGATCCCTCTCGTCTCGCGCGCTGGTACGGCAATATAGAGGGCGACCTGCACCTGGGCGGTGAGTATCGGGCGCGCCTTTTTGCCAGTGGATGGGAAGGCACAGGACGCGTGGACGCCTGCGAGCCCCCGCGGCGGCTGCTGGTGACGATCAAGGACGCGGACGATCAGGGCGAAGGTGCCATCGAGGTCGCGCTGGACGCGGACGGTGACCACACCATCGTCGTCTGGGAGGAACGGGGCATGCCGCTGGACCACCTTGCCGCCTACGGGGCGGGGATCCAGATCCACGTCGAGGATCTCACCGCCCACCTCGCCAGATGTGGGCGCGTCGACAGCAAGACCCGGTTCGGCGAGCTGCTCCCTGCCTATCAGGACCTGGCGGCCAACATCGGATAGCTGCCTGTGCCGTCTACCCTAAATGGGCGCCGTCATTACCCAGCGAGCTACGCATTACGAGGGTGTTCTCATGCGCAGGTCGCGGGTTCAAGACCCGCGCCAGCTTCATGTTCGCAGGTTGTTGCTGGTGGCGATCGTTGGCTGTTGATGGCGCTTCGGGGACATCTCGGGACACGGGTCCGTAATGCGTAGGCCTGGTGCCACAACTGGATGGCCAGAGCTACGCCGAGCAAGGCGATCAGCCAGCGCAAGACGACCGCTGGCATCCACCGCGCGATCCGCGGCCCGAGCAAGCTGCCAATGAACATTCCCGCGCTGAGCGGCGCGGCAGCTGTCCAGTTGACGGCCCCGAAGAGCGCAAATGCAACAGCTGCTATCACGACTGTCGCGCCGACGAGCATGTTCTTCAAGGCATTAGCCCTGGGCAGCTCCGAGTCGGTAGTGAACAGCAGCAGGGCAAGGATCATGACTCCCGATCCGGCACCGAAGTAACCGCCGTAGACCGCCAGCGGGAAGAGTCCTATCGGCAGGCCCAGCCTAGAGCGGGGTCCGTCAAGCCGCTGGCGGCGTGCCGACAGTCCCGGCTCGGTGAGCAGCGCCAGTGAACCGGTGATGACAAGAAAGGGCACGATCCGCCCGAAGATCCGTGTCGGGGTGGACAGCAACAGCGCCGAGCCCAGGGCCCCGCCCGCAGCGGCAACCGGAACCCATCGGTGCAACCACGCCCCCTTGCCGGTCAGCTCGGGCCGGGAGGCAAGCGCGGAACCTGGCCAGCAGGCGAGGATGGCGACGATGTTGGTGATGTTGGCTGACAGAGCCGGGATTCCCACAGCCAGCAGCGCCGGGTAGGACACGAGCGAGGTAATGCCTCCCGCCGTTCCCACCAATCCGGCGATGATCCCTGCACCCAGCAGGGCGGCGGCGTGGTAGAGCGAGATCACAACTGAGAGCTTATGAACCGGCTGCCCACACCTGCGGGGAAAGCCCGCGACTGGTCCGACGGCACGCAGCACGATGCGTACGAACCGGTGCGACCTACTGCTTAGGAGGACGTAAGCGGCGATGCTCGGACCTGTGTGTGCGCAGGTCATCCGGCAAGTGGAGGTACCCGCGAGTGACCGTAAGTTCACGGTGTCGGCCCGGCGATCGGGCACGCAACGGGCACGTCGTCCTCGATCGCATACGACGGCTCGCTGCCGCTTGCCTTGCTCGCTGCTATTGCTTTCACTCAGAATCTCCAGGCGTGTGCTGCCATGGCTCGGGATAGGCTTCCGGTCGATGCCTGTGACCGACGCGGACGCGCGCCGCTTCGTGACCGAGTACTACGGCCGACGAGCCAGGGACGTTCGTGCGCTGGGTGCTGGAGAGTGGTCGCGAGCGTACGCATTGGTCCTGGATGGCCGGGAGGCTGTCATCCGGTTCGGCGATTATGTCGAAGACTTCCGCAAGGACGAGGTGATGGCTGCACATAGCTGTGCGGCGCTGCCAATCCCCGCGGTCATCGAGGTCGGCGCTGCCGGTACTGGCTATTTCGCGGTGTCTGAGCGTGCGCACGGTGAGCTGCTTGACAGCCTGGACGGCCCTGGGATGCGGGCTGCGTTGCCGGGCCTGCTGGCCGCGCTCGATGCCCTGCGCGCCATCGACGTGTCCGGCACCAACGGTTATGGCATGTGGGCGCCGGATCGGACGGGCGTGGCGGCGAGCTGGGCACAAGCGCTGCTGGCGATCAACCAGGAGACAGCACGGGTTCCTGGCTGGCGGGCCGCGCTGGCCGCCTCTCCGGTCGGCATCAGGACCTTCGATTTGGGCTATGCGCGGCTGCGGGAGCTGGCCGAGGGCCTGCTGGACGAGCGCCACATCGTTCACGGCGACCTGGTGAACCGCAACGTGCTCGTTCAGGGGCCTCGGATCACTGCTGTCATTGACTGGGGGAACGCGCTGTACGGTGACTGGCTGTACGACGCGGCGTGGCTGATCTTCTGGTGGCCGTGGTTCTCGCAGTGGCAAGACATCGATATCACGGCCGAGCTGGAACGGCATTGGGACCAGCACGCCGGGTCCGCGTCCGGCCTGCGCCATCGCCTCCGGACGTGCCTGGTGCATATCGGTCTGGATGCCATGGCTTACAACGCTTACCGTGGCCGTTGGGATGACCTCGCGCGCATCACCAGGCAGCTTTCAGGATTGATCTAGGTTCCTCGCCGGATCACGATGTGCCCCAACGCTGCTGTGCGGCTTTGGCGGGTGATGCCGAGTCGGGAGCCGATCTCGGCCCAGGAGTAGCCGCATGCGCGCAGACCCTGGACCGCCTCGGCTATGGCGGTGTCGATCTCCTCGGCCAGGCCGAGCATGACGGCCAGGGCCTCGACGTCGCCGTCGCCGACGCGGCGGCTGTAAGCGCACAGGATGCGCCGTACGAATGCGCCGTACTCGTCATTCTCGACCCGGCGCCGCGAACGTTTCGGTGTCAACCCGGCCTTGACAGTGTCCGGCCTGGGAAGCTGGCCTGCTGATGATGTGCTGCCTGCCTGGCTGACGAGGTGCAGAGGGCTCTCGTGGCGTTCGTGCTGAGCGAGCATGGCGGCGGCTCCTTCCGGCTACCTGGCCGAGGCGTAGAGGTGCCTCATCCCATAGCTGCCGGAAACTGCCTGGAAGGGCTGGCCTGTCAAGGGTGGCGCTCGCGCCATCGCCTCGGCGACGCGACCGGAGGAGCGCCCTTGACTGGCCTGTCCTGGAGGGCTACACAATCGGAAGCGGATGAGGCTCCCGTGTCCCTGCGGTCGTGTCTCGCTGGCGACCGGCAGGAGCTGGCGCTACGCACGGTGGCGCCCGAATTCGCTGCTCGATGATCCGGGTTGATCAGGTGGCTTAATGCGCGTGCTGGCCCGGCGTGCGCCGGCGGGCCGTCAAGGCAGAGCCGGCGCTGACGCCGGGCCGCGGCGGAGCGCAGCGGAGCCGCCTTGGTTAGGGCCGAGATCCGGATTAGCGGTTCGGCAGCGGTCATTGGCGGCACCCGCATCGAGGGAACGACCAAAAGCGGCCGGTCGCGGACGGTCAGCATCGATGCCGGTACGGTCCAGGTGCTGAAGGAGCATCGTGCCCGCCAGGCGGAAGACCGGCTTACTGCTGGGCCGGAATGGATCGGCGGTGATGACTATGTGTTCACTACCGGGTGGGGTGGTCCTGTTCACCCGGACACGGTGTCGTCGTTGATAGCCGATCTGATCAAGGCGCATAACGTGACCGTGGGCAAGAGCTGTTCCGGCGAGCTGCTTCCGCACGCCCGGCTTCATGATCTCCGGCACGTCCACGCGACAACCTTGCTGCTGGCGGGCGTGCCGGTCCATGTGGTGGCGGCCCGCCTGGGTCACGCTGATCCATCGGTGACGTTGCGGGTCTATGCGCACGTCGTCCGGGATCAGGTAGCTGGGGCAGCAGACATCTTCGCCCGCTCGGTCTCGGCTGCTGATGATCCTGTTGTTAGCAAATCCGTTAGCAAGAGCGCTGCTGTCGGGAGGCAAGATGTCCGCTGAGCTGGGCGCGCTCGGAGGGACTCGAACCCCCAACCTTCTGATCCGTAGTCAGATGCTCTATCCGTTGAGCTACGAGCGCTTGTCTTGAGCTGTCCTACCTGCGGTTTTGCAGATTGGTGTTACGATACCACATATGCACAGCGGTGATAGAGCTTCTGATTCGTCGCCGACAGATACCCGCCGCACCCCTCAAGGGTAGGGCATGACAGGCGCGGATAGCACTTCGGCCGGTGGAAGGGCAACCATGTCCGTCACCAGCATGCAGGAGGCTCGGCGCAGCCGAGCCCGTCGCAACGCAGCGGCCGCCGGCGTCGGCATTGCCGCGTTCGCGACCTCGTGGCAGCTCGCGCTCGAAGCCGCGGGCAAGAGCCCGAAGACTGTCCGGTCGTACCTCGACTCGGTCAAGGCGATGGCCGCGTTCCTCACGGCGCAGGCCATGCCGACAGATGTTGAAGAGGTTGACGCCGAGCACATTCGCGCATTCATCCTGTCCGAGGAGCAACGCACGTCGGCCGCGACGGCATCCGTCCACTTCCGCAACCTGCGCGTGTACTTCGGCTGGCTGGCGCGCGAGGGTGAGCGCACCAACGCGAACCCGATGGACCGCGTCGACAAGCCGAAGGTCACCAAGAAGGCCAAGCAGTTCTTTGACGACGCTGAACTGGCCGCGCTGCTCAAGACGTGCCAGGGCGCGACCTTCGCCGACCGACGCGATACCGCGATCATGCGGATCTTCATCGATACCGGCATGCGCGTCTCGGGCCTGGCGAACCTGCGCTACGACCCGGACGAGGAGAACGGCACTGACGTGTTCCTGAGCCAGCGGAAGCTACGCCTGCGCCTGAAGGGCGGAGACGAGACCTGGGTGCCGATCGGCAAGAAAACCGCCGCGGCCATCGACCGGTACATACGTGTCCGGGCCCGGCACTCGCACGCTTCGTCGCCGTGGCTCTGGCTCGGTGTGCAGGGTCACAACCTCGCGCACATGACCGACTCGGGAGTCCGCGTCATGCTGGCCAGGCGCGGCGAACAAGCCGGAATCCAGAACGTGCACCCGCACCGCTTCCGCCGCTCCTTCGCGGACAACTGGCTCGCGGCCGGCGGCTCCACCGACGATCTCATGCACATCACCGGCTGGAAGACCTACGACATGGTCCGCGAGTACACCGAAGCCCGCGGTATTGCCCGAGCCCATGACGCGCATGCCCGACTCAGCCCGGGCGATCGAATCTAGGTCAATCCCATCGGTCAATCCCGTCAAATGAAAACTAGCAACCGTGCAGGTATTCATCGTGCCGGGCGATCGGCCTGAGTGAGCGCGGGCGGGAGGAAAGGGAAGCCGTGACCAGCCTTACGCACGTTGACATCGAGCGGATGCGCGGCCAGTTGTTCTTCGAGGACCCCGAACGCAAGCGCCGTCTGAGCCGTTACTGGCTTTTGCTGCTGCTAGCCGCAGTAATCGCATCGGCGGGGGTGGTGAGCGACTCCACGGCCACGGTGATCGGAGCCATGATCGTCGCTCCGCTCATGACCCCGATCCTGGGGGTGGTGCTAGCTGTGGTGCTGGCCGACGGGGCCAACCTGCGCCGGTGCCTGGTGCTGCTCGTCGCCGGTGCTGCCACAGTGGTCGCGGTCGGCTGGCTGATGGGCCACTTCGTCCCGTACCCGGTGGTGGCCGCTACGAACGCGCAGGTAGCCGCCCGGGTCACGCCCCGGATCGTGGACCTGGTGGCCGCGCTGGCCACCGGATCGGTGGGCTCTATCGCGCTGGCCCGGTCGGATATCTCCGACACCCTGCCGGGCGTGGCCATCGCCATCTCGCTGGTGCCGCCCCTGGCCGTGGTCGGCCTGGCCCTTCAGTCCGGGGCGCCCCGCCAGGCCCTGGGGGCGCTGTTGCTGTTCGCCACGAACGTTGCTGCCATTCTGGCCAGCGGCATTGTAGTGATGGCGCTGTACCGGGTCAGCTGGGTCTCCGGTCAGATGACAGCCCCGGCTTTCCACCGCCCGGTTGCGGTTGTCCTCATCGCCGTCTTGCTGGGAGCGGTGCTCGTTCCCTTGTGGATGAATTCAGAGCAGCTTGACAAGACTACGGTCCGGCAAAGCGATGTGCAGGCGGTGGCGGAGCACTGGGCCAGCGACGCAGGCTGGTCAGTGGTGAGCGTCACGGCCACGGGCAACCGGGTGCTGGTAGACGCGACAGGTCCGGACCCCGCTCCCAGCCTCGCTGCTCTCCGCCAGGACCTTGACGCCGCCGGGCTGGCCGCCCTCGACGTCCGGGTCAGTCTGGTCACAGTCAGCTACCAGCCTTTGCCGAACTAGACGAGCAGAAGCATGCGTGGTTATCAAGATGGCTCGTTCTTTTACATCCCGGGTCATGGGCCTGAATCGCGGGACGCCGGATCGTCTGAGTGATCTGCGATCCATCCCCGGGCGTCGGTCATGGCACGGTTCAGGGCGCCGAATAGTTCGTCGGTGGCAGGGATCACGTTGCGCTCCCCGATGAGCTGGGTAAGACCGCTGCGGCCCAAGATCCGGGCGACCTCGGGGGTGACCCCGACGATCATCAGCTTGCCGCCGTTCGCTGCGAGGGTCCGTATTCGTTTCTCCAGTGCCTTGATCACCGTCGATGACGGCACATCAGGCAAGGTACGCATGGTGACGATCAGCACGGCATTGCGGGTTTGGCTCAGGTCGGGCCAGCGCTCGTCGAGCCGGGGCACCTCGGCGAACAGCCCGACCCCGCCGTAGTAGATAACCGTGATTTCCCCGCTGGGGCAGGACGCGGGAACATCGGTAAGCCTCCACCCGCCTGACCCGGTGGGTTCCAGCGCCATGAGGTCGGCTTGCCGCGCGGCCTGGACGCAGTACAGCAGGAGCGACAGAACGGCCCCGAGGAAGATCGCATCCTGAAGGGGAAACTGGGTGGTGGCAGCGAAGGTCACCACCATGGCGGCGGCCGACAACCAGGAGGTCCGGGTCACCAGCATGATGTCAGGGACCCGCCCGGCGACCAGTTCGGCGCCGATCACAAGGACCAGGCCGCCGATGACAGGCATGGGAATGATCTCGGCCTTAGAGCCGAACAGCACCACGACACCGATCAGCCAGGCACCGGCGAAAATCCCGGCCCACCGGGTCCGCGCGCCCGCCGAGACGGCCACGCCGGTGCGCGACAACGACCCGCCGCCGGGCAGCGCCCCGAAAAACCCGCCCGCGACATTGGCCAGGCCCTGGGCGAGGAAATCGCCGGAAGCGCTGGCCTTGCTGCCGTCGGGGTTCGGCACCGCTGCCGAGATACCCGCCGCCTGGGCAAGCGCCACAAGAGCTACCGCGAAACCCCCGACCAGCAGGCTCGGCATCGCCGACCAGTCCGGAATCGTCGGCGCGGGGAAACGACTGGGAATCGACGCGATGTCGCCCACCGTCTCGACGGCGACATGGAAAATCTTGACCGCAGCGGTGACGATAACCAAAGCGAATAGCGTCGCCAGTGACGCGACCGGCTTGACCCGCCGGAACAGCGCCCACACCGCGACCGTGGCGACGGCAACCGCGACCGTGGCACCATCCCACGAGCCGATGTGCGCCAGCGAATCGATGAGCTTGCCGATGGTATTACTGCCGGCCGGCTTGTAACGGGTCGCGTCGCCGAGAACGCCCACGATGATCTGCAGCGCGATGCCGGTCGTGAACCCGGTCATGACCGCGTTCGAGACGAAGTTCATGACCGACCCGGCACGCAGCAGCCCCATGACCGCCATCACCGCCCCCACCACGATGACCAGGGCAGCGATATCGGCGGGGCGGTGCGGGTCAAGGTGAGCGCTGGCCAGAACACTATGGGACGACAACGCGATCGCGCTGGTCAGCGTGGTGACCATCAGGACCGTCCGGGCGAACACCGACCCGGCCAGCGTCGGCAGCATCCCCGAGTACAGGCCGGCGACCGGGTTGAACCCGCCGATGCTGGCGTACGCCATCCCTTCAGGGATGGAAAACAACCCGGTCACCAGGCCCGACACCACATCACGGCCGCTGGGCCGCCCCAGCCGTGTAACCGCCGCCCGCAGACGGGCGGTCCTGGTGACTCCGGAAGACTGCGCCGGGCTCCGGGCCATGTCAGTGCCCTTCCGGGTGCTCGCTGCTGGCCGCAGAGCGGACCGAGGCGACCACCAGCGTCATCCTGCCGAGCCGTCCCGATCGGACGGTGACCAGCGGTGAACCACAGCCATCCACGTGGCCCGTTCGCATGATCAACAAGCACCTCGCCCTTGCGTGCACCGGCTTCCGCCGGGTGCAGTTCATGGCCTGCTGGCCATCCCGGCCTATCGCGCACCCCAGGCTCCGCCTCGAGGATGCCTGGGCGCACGCCGGGCTGCTCACGGCAGGCACGCTGGTCACGATGGCGCAAGCCGGACCCCTGGTCAGGGTTCGATGATGTTGAAGTCCGGGTCGCCGGGTTGCAGGACCCTGAACAGGGAGGTCAGCTGGCTCTCTTCGCCATCGGTGGTCAGCCCGTTGCTGCGGGCTGCTTCCATGTCGCCTCCGGCGAGGGCAATCAGAGCCGGGGCCGGGACGTTGAGGGTAAGGCTGGCGGGCTTATCGCTGTCTTTGACGTAGGTCAGGACGCCGTTGTGCAAGGTGGTGCGATACGACGCACCGTGGTCGGGCAGGTTCCAGCGGATGGCCAGATCCAGGTCCCACGCCTTAGGCCCGTCGACCTGGATAGCCAGGGCGTCGAACAGCATCTCGGGGCTGAGGTGGGCGACGATGTCGGCGGACGCTGTCGCGACCGGGGTGCCGAAGTTGCCGGTCCGCAGTTCGGTGGCACCGGAGAGGAACTCACACCGCCAGGTGCCGTTCTCCGCGCCGTAGCCGAGCTGCTCCAGCACGTCGGCCAGCAGGGCCCTGGCTTCGGCGTGGCCCGGTTCGGCGAACACCACGTGGTCCAGGACCTCGGCCGCCCAGCGCAGGTCGCCTTCTTCGAAGGAGCGGCGGGCTTTGGCCACGGTTTCGTCTGCGCCGCCCATGAACTCGACGTACCGCCTGGCTTTCTCGGTCGGCGGGTGCTGCCACAGCCGGGCCGGGTTGCCGTCGTACCAGCCCAGGTAACGCTGGTAGATGGCCTTGACGTTGTGGCTGACCGAGCCGTAGTAGCCGTGGGTGTGCCAGGCCTGCTCCAGGGCCGGAGGCAGCTCGATCATCTCGGCGATCTCGGGTCCGGTGTAGCCCTCGTTGAGCAGCCGCAGCGTCTGGTCGTGCAGGTAGGCGTACAGGTCGCGCTGCACGGACAGGAACTCGATGATGTTCTGCGTGCCCCAGGTCGGCCAGTGGTGTGAGGCGAAGACCACATCGGTCTCGGCGGCGAACAACTCGATGGCCTCAGTGAGGTAGTGCGCCCAGATGTGCGGGTCGCGGACCTGAGCGCCGCGCAGGGTCAGCAGGTTGTGCAGGTTGTGGGTGGCGTTCTCGGCCATGCACAGCGCCCGGCGGTCGGGGAAGTAGAAGTGCATCTCGGCCGGGGCCTCGGTGCCCGGGGCCATCTGGAAGACCATCCGCACCCCGTCCACGGTCAGCTCCTGGCCGGTGGCCGTGATGGTCACGGTCGGGTCAATCAGCGTGATGGTTCCGGTCGAGTTCGTCTGGCCCAGCCCGGCTCCCAGGCCGCCCTGCGGGCTGCGGGACAGCGCGGCACCGAACATATACGCCGACCGGCGGGCCATCGCCGTCCCGGCATACACGTTCTCCGAGATCGCATGCTCGACAAAACCCTCCGGGGCGATGATCTGGACCCTCCCGGCGTCCACGTCGTCCTGGGTTACCACTCCCTTGACCCCGCCGAAGTGATCCACGTGGCTGTGCGTATAGATCACCGCGACGACCGGCCGGTCCCCGCGGTGCTTGCGGTACAGCGCCAGCGCAGCCGCTGCAGTCTCGGCCGAGATCAGCGGGTCGATGACGATGATCCCGGTATCGCCCTCGATGACGCTCATGTTGGACAGGTCATAGCCACGGACCTGGTAAATCCCGCCGGTCACCTCGAACAGGCCCTGCCTGGCCACCAGGGTGGACTGACGCCACAGGCTCGGATGCACCGTGTCCGGCGCCTCCCCGGTCAGGAAACTGTAGGACCCGTTGTCCCAGACCACCTCGCCCGCCTCGTTGCGGACAACCTGGTGCCCGGCGTCGATGAGCCCGCGCTCGGCGGCCTCGAAATCGGCGGTGTCCCCGAACGGCAGCCCTGCACGGTCAGCCATTTTGAACCATCCCTTCATCACACGATCCGGCGCTCCCGGATCACGGAGTTAAACCCTGGCCCCCACAGCACAGCACACGCCCTTACCGGGTGCCTCACCCGCAAGGAACTAAAGAGCGCCAATCCCGCTACCACCCGGCCGTCATGGTCGTGCCATCGTGAGATGCATTCGACAGCTGACCCGATGATGGACATGATCACCCCTCGGGGCGCAGAAGCTGCTTCTTGGCAGCCAAACCGAGCACCGTACAGCCGCGGAGTACAGCAACACCGTCGCCCGGAAGTGCCCACGAGGGGCTGCTACCGGACAAGCGACTGGGCCCAACGATCCGCAACGACCGACTCCAAGGGGTTCGCATCGGGGCTGGGCGAGCTGACACCCGTGGCTGACACCACGAGCTTGGCATTGGACAGGCTTTGATGGACTCCAGCGGCGACGCAGCCCAGGTGACGGACGTTTGCCGTAGCCAGATCATGTCTCCATGTCTTCTAAGCGACAGAATTCCCGCCAGACGCCCGTTTTCGGATTAGCAGCGGTCGCAGGTTCGAATCCTGCCAGGCCCTGCCAGGCGCGCGCCAGTCAAAACCCTAGCTCATGAGCCCGTTTTCTCCGGTGCGCGCTTGATCGCTGACAGCGGGCAGGCTCGTTCGTGCCATATCCGTGGCGCATGCCCGCTTCTTGCAGCTCGGCGCGAGCCAGGTCGGCTACCGCAGCGGCCAGGAGGACCGCTGTCGGTGGTCGGTTGAGTGCAAGCCAAGCTGCGATGCGCTATGTACCCGCAGGATGTACGCAGTTCTCACATCTGCACGTCGCGAATCGACTGCCTGGAGGCGAGCTGGTCACGTTTGGGCGGATCTATTGCTGGGCACGCGCTGGAGGTGTTTAGCATCGAGGTGCCGTGCGTCGGACCCGGGGAGGTCCAGGGATGTCGGTGAGCGCGGTCGCTGGTGATGGTTCTGCGCGCACCTCTCGGAACTCGCCTGCCCGGTCACGCCCACCTCGGGTCCCTGAGCGCCTTGTCGCACGGTACAACGACCTTGCCAGCAGGCACGGGTTCGGCGATCGCCCGGTGTCGTTGGTCTGTGCTCCCGCGGGTTACGGGAAGACGACGGTGGCGGCGCAGTGGGCCCAGCGGCCTGAAGTGGATGGCCGCGTCGCCTGGATAACGCTGGACGAGAGCCATAATGAGCCGTTTCGCTTCTGGACGGCGATTATCCGAGCATTGGCGGGTGTGTCGGAAAGCGACACCGCGCAGGTTCTGATGCGGCTCCGGCCACCGCAGCAGGCGTCCGAGAGCGGATTCGCCTCGGCGCTGGTGGATGTCCTGGATACCATCGCCGACCTACGGTGGCTGGTTCTTGACGATGTGCACCATCTCCGGTCGCGCGTCGTCCTCGACGGTCTGGACGATATGCTGACCAGCCGGACGGATAATCTGCGGTTCGTCCTGACCGGCAGACATGACCCGACACTGTCCTCGGCCCGGCTTCGGGTGTCCGGTGAGCTTTGCGAACTGCGGGTTGCGGAGTTGGCGTTCAGCCTCGAGGAATCGAGGTCGCTGCTGGCGATGCATGATGTCGTCGTCGATGATGCCGATCTTGCCGAGCTCTACCATCGCACCGAGGGATGGGCAGCCGGCTTGCGCCTTGCCGCCCTGTCGCTGGCGGACACGAAGGATCGTCATGCCGCGGTCACCTCATTCGCCGGTGACCAGCGGGCGGTAGCCGATTACCTGTTCGCCGAAGTGCTGCGCCAGCAGCCAGCCGAACTACGCGAGTTTCTCCTGGCAACCTGCGTACCGGAGGAACTGAACGCGGAGCTGGCACAGCACCTATCGGGGCGCGCCGACGCCGGTGCGGTCCTGGACCGTCTCTGCCAGGCGAACGCCCTGGTCATTCAGCTGGGCGACCGGTCGTGGTACCGGTATCACAGTATGTTGCGCGGCTATCTGGCGGCGGCAGTGGTGCGGCTGGACCCTGCTTCGCTGGCGGAGCAGCATGCGTCTGCGGCTGAGTGGTTCGCGGCGGGTGGGCGCTACCGCATCGCGCTCGGGCATGCGATCAGTAGCCGGGATCGGCACCAGATCAGCCAGATCATCCAGGCTGGCGGGCTGAACCTTGTGCTGTCCGGGGCTGCCGAGCTGCTCCTCCGGGCGGTAGCGGCCGTGCCGGAGGTTGCTGACGTCCCTGCGGTGGCCAGGCTCGCAGCGCTGGCCGCCCTGGACACCGGTGACCTTATACGCGCCGATGAGTTCATTGCGCTGACCAAGGCAGACACAGCGCCCGGTGATCAGGCGGCGATGCTGACCGGTTCCGCGCGTCTGCAACGCGCTCTGCTCGGCGGTGATGTCCTGGAGACGCTCGCCACCACCAACCTCGCCGGGTGGGTGCGCACTGGTGACCCGGACCTCGATCTGCTTGTGCTCGTTTGCCGTGGCCCGGCTCGCTTGCGCGCAGGCCAGTACGAGGGAGCCATCGAGGACCTGACGGCTGCGCTGGGTCTGGCCCGGCAGGCGGGCTATGACGAGGTCACTCTCGGCGTGCTGTCCCAGCTGTCCGGCGCGACCGGGTCAGCATGCGACTTCACAGCCATGAGGCACTGGTCGGACGAGGCTATCGCGTTCGCGCGTCCACGCGGGTGGGCCGACTCGCCGCAGCTGGCCTATGCCTACCTTCTCGCGGCCTGGACTGGTTTTCAGACCGGGGACGTTACCGCACAGACCAGGTATGCCGACCGTGCGGTGCAGTGCCTGGAGGCCGTGACGAACGTCGAGGTCGAGCTGGGGGTCCGCAGCATGGCTGCGCTGGCCAGATTCGAAGCCTCAGACGGGCAAGACCGCTACGACGCGGCCCGCGCGTTCCGTGACCTGTGGCAACGGCCTACCGCAGACCAGGTATCCCCGGCACTGATCGGGTTCGCCACACCGCAGGAAGTACGGATGGCCCTGACCATCGGGGAGTACGCATGGGCCACCGAAGCCGCCAAGCGGGTTGAACGCCAGCTGCCGGGTAGCGCGGAAAGCCTCACGCTGCACGCCACTGTGTCCGCGGCACGGGGCCGCGAGCTGGACGCGCTGCAAATACTCGGGCCGGTGCTGCGGGATGAAGTCACCGTTAACGTACGGACCACGGTGGTCGCCGCGGACCTGCTTGCCTGGCAACTGCACGCTCGGCACGGCGACACGACGCGCGCTCATGCATCCCTGCAACGAGCCCTGACCTGGGCCGCGCCCCGCAACTTCAGGCGCCCGTTCCTGGAGTCCCCACCGGAGCTGTGGGAGACGCTAGCTGTGAACATCGGCCGTTTCGGCCGGGCGGACGAGTTCGCCAACGATCTGCTTGCCTACAGAACACAGGACGTGAACCACCGCATCCGGGCCACTGCACTCGCGGAAATGCTCAGCACCCGGGAGCTCGAGATACTGCATGACCTGCCTTCCCAGCTCAGCATTGCCCAGATCGCAGCGGCGCGCACGATCAGCCCGAACACGGTCAAGACTCATCTCGCAGGGATCTACCGCAAGCTGGGTGTGCCCGGACGCTGGGAGGCCGTCTTCGAAGCCCGCCGGATCGGACTGCTCTGACCGGCTCACGACGGCGAGCGCCCGGCCCGATCACCCCTCAAGTGGGATGTGCGCCCACCCTCGGCGGGACATGCTATATCCCGGCGGGCGATAGGAGTAGCTAGTGCGCTACCAGATCCAACTTGACGCGCCAGTGTCCGACGAGGTGCTGGCAGCATTCCCCGAGTTCACGGTAACCAGCATCCCGGAATCAGCATTTTCCGGGACGGTACTCGTAGGCGAACTCATCGACCAATCCCACCTGCACAGCATTATCGCGAGAATCCAGACCTTCGGGCTCGGGCTGACGGCGCTACATAAGCTTCCCGGCTGATTACCTCAGCTGAGCACATAGATCCAGGTCAGCCATAAGAACGCGGTACTAAGTTACTCCTCTGAGGCGCCTCTCACGTCGGGGGCACGACCACAACCTGCAGCGGACAACGCCCAGCAGGTCAGCAGCAAAATGCGGAGCCTGACCGCACACCGACTTGGCTTCGGGACGAAGAGACTGCCGGTCAAAATCCGGCCATCCCGACCAGGTCAGGAGGCCAGTTCCGTCTTGGAACTGGCCCTTGTTTGCCTTGTACAGTGGCAACGGACAGCAGTCCCATGAATCGAGCTGCTCGCGGAGTCGGTTAAGTTCCCTCTGTCTCCCCCCAGCTGGGACAGCCACATTAGCGCTAACGTTGGTAACGTCGCGGACGTATGGTCATGTCGCAAGAGGGATCAGCGTCCGCTACCGTGCACCCCATGTCAGATGACGTATCCGATCGGTGTCGATGAGCAACCCTCTCGCCCCACTCGAACAGGCGTGCCTTATCGCAGGTCTGGAGGCGGAGGGCGCACGACTGTTGCGCATAGGCTCCAACACGGTCTACAGGTTGGCAGCGCCAGTTATCGTACGGATCTCACGCCCCGGCGCCAACGTAGAGCATGCGCGCAGAACTGTTGCTGTCGCTAGGTGGCTTAGGACTATTAACTATCCAGCAGTTGGCGTTCTCGACGTTGACCAGCCTGTCGTTCTCGACGGACATACGATCACCTTCTGGGAAGCGGTGTCCGACGATGGGGACCAGTACGCTACGGTTGGCGAGGTTGCTGAAGTCCTGGTTAAGCTGCATGAGCTAGTCGCGCCGGATGATCTTCGCCTACCGACGTTGGAGCGTTTTGAGGATGCAGCCAAACGAATCCAGACCAACAACTGGCTTACTCCGGGCGACCGAGACTTTCTAACCGAGACGCTAGCCAGCATGCGCGACCGATACTCAGAACTTGAGTTCGTCCTACCGCAAGGCGTCATTCATGGCGATGCCAACGTCGGGAACGTCCTGCATGACTACCACGGCAACCCGGTCGTCATCGATCTTGACGGATTCGCCATCGGTCCCAGGGAGTGGGATCTCGCCCTGACAGCCATCTACTACGACAGCTTTGGGTGGCACACGCGCGAGGAGTACGAGACGTTCGCCCGCGTCTATGGCTTCGACATCATGAAGTGGCCCGGTTACCCAACCATGCGCGCGGTCCGCGAGTTCCTCATGGTCACGTGGGTCATCCAGAAAGCTGGCGAGAGTCCGCGCGTGGCGGCCGAGGCGCGAAAGCGCATTGCCGCTCTCCGGACAGGCGCGAGCCGTAAGGACTGGGAGCCCTACTAGTCTTCCCGCTTGTCGGGCCGCGAGGCGATTCGCCACAGGCGTGAACTGCGGGCTTGCTCGTGGAAGTCGATGGCTGCGGCAGTGGTACCAATGTGTTCCAGGTGCTGCCGGAACTCGCGAAGGTACCTCACACACCGGGCAGACCTGATCTGTTCGCCGGCTGTGAGCGCCTTGAGGGCGACGCGGCATGCCTGCTCCAGTTCCCCAGCTGCGAGGTATGCGTCGGCTAGGACCATCGCGGCGAAGAAATCGCTGCGCATGAACACATCATCGTTGATGGCCTCGATGCTGGTGCTCGCATGCTGGGCGGCATCGGTAGCGCGGCCGAGGTCGCGCAAGCAGTGGCCGAATTCGGCGGCAAGCTCGGCTTCGTTGAAGTACCGAATCCACTGCGGATCATCCTCCGGGTTGCGCCGCTCGAATTCCCGGGCCGCTTCGGCAAGTGCGTGATCACATGCCTTCGCATCGCCCAACCGGGCCAGAGCACGCGCCTCCATGGCGTGAAAATGCGACGTGAGGGTAGCGGTGGCTACTCCGCAGGTGCCTGTTCTGGCCGCACGCGCAAGATTGGCCGCTTCCCGAAATCGACCCGTGTAGGTGGCTTGGTGACTCATCGCGTCGAGGATGGAGGCGCCGAGTAGACGGTCGTTACCAGCCTGGGCGAAGCTGAGCGCCTGAACGAAGTACTTCTGCGCGAGCCGGCTTGCCGGCGCGGCGTCGTAACTCATCCACGCCGCGAGCAACGTTGCTTCGGCCACCGAGGAGAACAGCGCGCTGCTGACGTGCTCCGTGTACTTGCCATTCAGAAGTCGTTCCGCGTCAATGATGAGGTACTGAATCAGCGCCTGGCGCGCGTGTCCGCCGCCAAACCGGTCGTCAAGCTGCTGGAACATCTCGACTGTGGCGCGGAAGCGCGAGACGTCCGACATGCCGATATGTATGCCGTTCGCAGCCCCGGCAGGCTGACTCGCAGGGTCAACCAGCCAGCGCAGCGAGGCATCGTTCCATCGACCGGGATCCACTCGGCCGCGCACCAACTCGGTCGAGTCAGCGAGATCCGCCTGCCAGAGCTGAGCCACGTTCTCCGCGGCGTCGTCCGGGGTGTCCGGATATGCCAACCCCGTGTCATCGGGCGATTCCCGCATCGCGGGCACCAGACCGCCGCCGATCGTGGCTGACGGATCGGAGATAAGCCCGAGCGCCTTCCGTGCCGCGGAGGGCATGTCCAGGCCGTCGGCAAAATCCCGGAAGATCGACGCCCTTTCCGGCTTGCGCTTGTGCCTCATGTACTCGCTCAGCCGCCCCTGGGAGATGCCGGTAAGCGCGGCTATCTGTCCCTGAGTGACTTTCGGGTTATGCGTGCCGAGCGCTTCGACCACGTAGCCGATATCGTGCTGACGGCATGCGGCAAGCACGTCTGGGCGTATGCAGACACGCTGCACGATCGCCCGCACTTCGGGCAAGGCCAAAGCCATGGCGCGCTTCCCGTTCCCTTGGTCGCTCGCCTGATGGAGTGAAACTGTCGTTGCATATGTCAAGCCATCACGAGACAACACGGGCCGAGCCCGCGCTTGGTTCGGGAAGAATTATTCCGTCATAGTCTCGTAACACCCTGTATGCGCCAGTTACTACAGGGCATTCCTGAGACGGGCTCGGCCGAGCAATGGACCCCTCTTGGGACCACAGTGCTCTACCGCGTCTGGCGCGTGGCCTTCACGCTCGCAGTGAACCGCCACCACGCCGATGGCGCGAAGATGAGGGCCGGGTCGGCGGGCGCTTTGCTATCCCGGACGGCGACCGCACGGCCGCCCCGCTCGACGGTGGCAGCTTCAACACAGTTGGCCTGGCCGTTGCTGTAGCTGCTCTTGCGCCACAGCGCATCAGAGAAATCGATGCTGCTCACTTTCTTAGCTCCTTCGCAGCTTGAAGTATGAGAGTCCGTGACTTGCGCTCGTCGAACGCCGTGGACCAGATGCTGCCGAACGCCTGGGCGTAACGCTCAACTTCGTTCGGCTTGTCCAAATAGAGGGCGCCGGTGAAGAGGTCCATGTAGACGGTGGCGGGTTCGCTTTCCCTGCCATCTCCGTTGAGGGGGAACCGCAGGATGACGAACGGGCCCGACATCATCCCGCTGTGCAGCCCGACACTGAACGGCAGCACTCGGAGTGAGACGTTCGGCAGCTCGGACACTTCGGCGAGCCGGGCGAGCTGCTCGGACATGACCCGCGGCCCGCCCACAGGTCGGCGGAGGATTCCCTCGTTGAGCGCGACGCTCAGCTGAAGCGGTGCCGTCGCCCTGTGTATGAGCGGCTGACGCGCGATCCTGACATGCACGCGGCGGTTGATCTCCTCGGCGTCCACACCGGGGTTGTCGGCCTCGATCAGGGTGCGCGCGTAGGCCTCGGTCTGTAGCAACCCTGGGACGAGTTCAGATTCGTACCATGCCAGCTCGGATGCGGCCTCTTCCAGGCCGATGTACACGTCGAATCCCTCGGGGATCACGTCCCCGTAGGCGTGCCACCAGCCACGCGCCTTGGTCTCTTTGGCCAGGCCCATCAAGGCCTCGGTGAGGTCCGCGGGTGCAGCATAGATCTTGCACATCGCCTCGACGTCGAGGCTGCGCAGGCTGGTCTGCCCGGTCTCGATTCGCCAGATCTTAGCCTCAGACCACTCCAGCTTCTCGGCCGCGACCTTGACCGTCAGCCGCTCGCGGTTACGCAGCTCGCGCAGGTACCTGCCGAGCTGTCGACGCGGCACGGTCGATCCGGTGGTCTCCACAGCCATAGCCGCCGTCCTTCCATAGTGAGGCTAGCTGACACCCGAAATGAAAGCATCCCCACGCACGATCTGAGTGAAAGCTTCTAAATCTTATTATCCACAGCGAGGAATCGTTTTGATAATCTTGCATTCTCGATGTTCTATGTGCTTGACTCAAGCCTGCGCGGCCAGCCCGCGCGAGCGCTGCAAGGGAACGGCACGCTCCCATACACCCGCATGGCGACCGATCACCAGGAACCCAGCATGTATGAGAGAGCGATCCCCGCCGGCCTCGCGCGGATGTGGGAGCACCCGTACCCTGGCACCACCGACCAGGTCCGTCGCGTCCGGGCTGCCGTCCGAGAGCTTCTCGGCGACTCCCCCGTCGCCGACGACGCGGTCCACCTGCTCAGTGAGCTTTCCGCCAATGCGATCGCCCATAGCGACAGCGGGAAGACAGGTGGCCGGTTCACCGTCCGCGTTCAGCATTTCCCGGACAGCTATGTGTGGGGTGAAGTCGAGGACCAGGGCAGCACCTGGGATGGCAACCTATCCAGGTCAGCCAGGCATCCGCATGGCCTGTATCTGCTTGAGCGGCTGGCTTCCGACTGCGGCGTCGAGCGGATCATGCGCGTTCACGTCGTCTGGTTCCGCATCGACTACCCGTCACGCCGATTGGTTGCCGAGCCGCCCATCCGCCGCGCACGCCCGGTGCCGAGCCGTTCCAGTTCGGTGAATAGCCCGGCGTGTGCGGCGGCGATGCGAGCCCGGCTTCAGCTGGAGGCCCAGCGGTGACGGCGGGACAGGGCCGCGACCCGTTCGCGGTCGATGAAGACCGCGCGCTGGCCGCGCTCACGCTCACGTGGGGAGACAGCTACGAGATCTACATCACCGACGGCCAGTGGCAGGCATGGCACGATAACGCCTCCGACCAGGACATGCTCACCGGCGCCACCCCCGATGAGCTGAACCACAAGATCCGCGAGGACTGGACGCTGCGTCAGGCAGGGCAGCAGTGAGCGACCTCCGCCAGTCCCAGACGCTGCAGAATCCAAGACCAGGAGAGCACGTCCCACGATGACAGGCACCACAGCCGCCAGCACCGCAAGTCAGCCCGGCCATGATGACCTGACGCCCCGCATCTTCCGGGCCCTCTACGAGCGCTTCGACCTGCTCACCATCGGCGTGATCCACATCGTGACGCCGAAGGGAACTCCGGTCTTATCGGTGATTCCCTCGGCCAGATCGCCCGCCAGATCAGCGACCATGCGCACCCCGACTCGGCCGCACCGTCACTGGGCACTCCGTCCGTTGATCCTCTCCCCGCCCGTCAACTGCCGCGATCGTAGACTTCCATGCAACCGTCGACCTGGCTATTGCCCGCTGCTCCCGGCACCGTCCGCGCGAGCCCGGCTGCCGTGGTCCGCGCGCTTGACGGGATACTCCGCCAGCACGGCATAAGACGGGTCTATAGCGCTGCATGCGCCGTCTTCGGCGTTGTCTCGGTGGACACCGGCCTGACCGTCTGGACGAACGGGCGGGTGCTGCTGTGGCACTTCAACGGCGTGCCCGACGCCTGCCCGGCCGCTGACGTCGAAGGTGCCGCCGAACGGCTGGCCATGCTCGCGGCCCCGACGGGCTCTTCGACACCGGGCAGGCCTGACCTCTTCGGGCCACGGGGCCACGTGCACGATTACGTCGGCCGCGGACCCACGTACGTTCCGCGATGAGGAACGGTGAAGACAACGCCCTCGTCTCGTAGCAGTGCCATGGCGCGGCGCACGGTGTCCCTGCTGACGCCGTAGGTCTGGACGAGCGAACTTTCAGACGGAACCGGATCGAGGTGTTGCAGCTCGCCCTTCTCGATCATCCGGCGCACGATCCCCGCTAGCTGGACGTATAGGGGTTCGTCCGCATAGAGGTCGATCACGTCATCCGGCATGGGAGCAAGGTAGCGGATGTTGATCATGACCTGATCAGGGCGTACGTAACTAACGTTGCTAACGTCGGCCTTGTTGGGTAGATTGAGGCCGCTAGTCGCGCCTCACCCCGCATCGGCGCGACTGCGCGGTTGTCCGTTCGCCGGGCCGAAAGCGACCCCCGGCAGAACCGTCAGCGTCGTCAGGCGCTCGTTCCCCGGTTCTGCCGGGGGTCTTTGCTGGTCAAAGCGTTTATCTCACGGTGATATATCACCGTGTTATTGGGTTCCCCTTTTCGCCGACCTACCGTCACGGTCACAAGTTCTTCCAAGACCAACGAAAAGGGACGTGATACCCGTGGCGTACTACGCCGACAAGGACGAGCGCAGCCGTCTAATCGATGGATTGCGCGCTGTCGCTCAATTTCTGCAAGACCATCCCGATATACCCGCTCCGCGCTGGGTCGACGTGCTGGTATTCCCGCCCGATAGCACGGACGAGGAAGAGCGCGCCGAAATCGACATGATCGCCGCGCGCATCGGCACGGAGACAAGTGAAAGCGCCCGAGGGCACTACTCCTGCTCCATCAGCTTCGGGTCCGTGGAATACCGCGCCGTAGCGATTCCCGAAACCCCGAAGTCCAGCGAGGGGAAAGGAGCCTGACGTCATGGCCCTCGCCATCGTCATTGTCGCCATATTCCTGTCCGGTGCGGTCCTCGGCATCCTCGCGCTCCTCATCGTTGGCATCCACCGGGGCGACCGCGCCCGGCACCTGGCCGACGCGCCGCGCACCTACGTGGAAGCCGTCACCCGCCGAGTCCTGGGCGTGGGCACCCGCAACCACCGCGGCGAGAACGAGGAGGGCTGACTCGATGCGGAACCGTCGACCCGAATCCGTCCCGCGCCACTGCATGAATGTGCACTGCCACAAGTGCCGAGCACGCGTCCGCTGGTACCGGCGCAAGGCATGGCGCACGCACAAGAACTCGATCCGCAAGCTCTCCGGAAAGAAGTGATTCCTCGTGACCGTATCAATTCCGCTCGTCGCGATCTTCGCCGTGATCGTCTACGTCGCGTACCGCTATATGGGTCTGCGTATCTGGCACGCGATCGTGAGCCTGATTCTCGGTTTCCTGCTCGCCGCGACAACCGCCGCGCCAGAAATCCGGCACCTGCTCTTCGGCCTCCTCCAATGGATCCAGAGGCCATGAGTATATCCGTCTACCGAAGGGGGTGGTGCCTAGTGCCCAACACTCTGCCCGATTCCAGCATCGACCTTCAGGAGGTCGCCAACCGCAGCAACGCCGCGCGGCATATCATCGCCGGATTCTCCGCTGCCATGCCGACACTCGCCGATATCTGGCGGCATCTCGAATCCGCGCTCGATGACACGCCCGCCCTGTCCGCCGAGATCGCGCGGCTTACCGCCGAACTCCGCGCCACCCGCATCGACCGCGCCAACCTGCTCGCCGCCGCACGCGCCACCCTCAGCGCCTCCCTCGAGGGGGAATCCGACCCGCTGTCCTACCTGCGCGACGAACTGACTGCTCCCCGGGATGAAAGGGAGCGACCATGACCAGCCCGCGACGGATGCGTCGACAGGCACGCCGGATACGGCGCAGCGGCATGCAACCGATGATGGTCATCAACAGCGGTGAACAGCTGCCCGAAACCGTCGGCGTGCTGTTGCTGCGATGGGCATGGCGCTACCGTTCCGAACTCGCGCCCCTCTACCTCACCGTGATCGTTCTGGGCGCGAGCTGGTGGCTGCACGTGGCCCGCCCGCAATGGTGGGCATACATCGTGAGCATCGCCGCGGTGGCCGCGTCGGTGCTGGCCACCTTGGGCGGGCCGATGGGTATCCCAACCCTGATCGAACGCCTGTACGTGTCCACGACGACGTTCGCGGTCGGCGGATGGGTTGCCGTGGCGACCGCACTCGGCCCGTTTACCTCTCCGCTTCCGCAGGCCCTGATCATCGGTGGGCCCGTCTTGTCGGTGCCATGGTGGGCGCACCGACGCCGACGCGCACGGGTACGCATCGAGCGCAAGCTCGAAGCCTGGCCAGACATCGCCAAGGCCATCGGGCTGGCCGGATCAGAGATCATGTCTGCCACGGTGGACCTGTGGGGATGGCGGGCACGGCTTCGCCTGGCCCGCGGCCAGACCATCGTCGACGTGACCGCGAAAATACCCGCGATCGAATCAGGGCTCGGCACTTTCCGCGGAGCCGTCCGTGTCTACCCCACGCCCGACGACCTGGCCAACCGGTGCGAGCTGCGCGTCCTGAACTCCGACCCGCACGCCGACGCCATCCCGTGGCCCGGGCCATCGGTCACCTCGATAACGCAGCCAATTGACCTCGGCCCCTTCGAGGACGCCCAGCCGTGCCGAGTCCTATTCCTGCGCCGGCACGCGATCTTCGGCGGCAGCACCGGAACCGGCAAGAGCGGCGGGCTCAACGTTCTCATGGCCAACCTGACCGCATGCGCCAACGTGGTCATCTGGGCCATCGACCTGAAGAAGGGTATGGAACTCAAGCCGTGGGCTCCGTGCATCGGGCGGCTGGCCACCACCCCCGAGCAAGCCGCCGCGCTGCTCCGCGACGCGGCAGCCATCCTGCAAGCCCGGGCCGAACTGCTCGCCGCGACCGGCCGGCGCGTCTGGGAGCCGTCGCCAGACATGCCCGCGCTCGTGATCATCATCGACGAATACGCCGAGCTGGCCGACGACGCGCAAGACGCCATGGGCTACGCCGATTCCATCGCCCGGCTCGGCCGCGCCGTGGCCGTCACCCTGGTGGCCGCGACCCAGCGTCCGACCCAGAAGGCCATGGGTCAGGGCGCGGTGCGCTCGCAGATGAACCTGCGGATCTGCTTCCGCGTCCGCGAGCGCCGCGACGTCGACCTGATCCTCGGCCAGGGCATGCTCAACGCCGGCTGGCACGCCCACACCCTCAACGCGCCCGGCAAGTTCTTCATCTCCTCACCCGAGCACGACACCCCACGGCGCGCCCGCGCCTACCTCGTCTCCGACCAGGACGTCGCCGAGATGACCGCGCGCCACGCGGCAAGCCGCTCGCAACTAGACGAGACCTCGCAAGGCGCGATCCAATCCTCGGACGACCCGCGCACCGGGTGGGAAGGCGGCACCGACGCGAACGAGGCGGACCAGACACCGGCATCCGGCGATGACACGGCCGACGCTACCGAGGTGTTGTGGTTCGCCCTATGCATGGCACCCGACGAGGGCACCGGGATCGGCGATCTGATGCGCATCACCGGCATGAGCCGCCCGACGCTGTACCGCTACCTGGCCCAGCACGCCCAGGCCGGCCGCGCGGTGCAGGTCGGCTGGGGTCGCTGGCGAGCGGTCACCACCGAGGAGCCTCACGGTGAGTAACTGTCTCACGAATTGTCTCATCGACTGTCTCACGCGCGTGTCTGCACGTAAACGCGCGAACGCAGCCGCTGAGACAAATACTGAGACAATTACACCGCGTAGTATCTGGGGCGGTGACGTCCCATAGCCGCCAAGGACATCAACAAGCGGATCGCGGCCGAGATCTCGTGGAGCCGCACCGACGACCGGACCGCCCGCACCCGCGCCGCCCGCGAGAAGTTCCTCCAGCGGTTCGAGCGCGAGGTCGACCCCGACGGCAAGCTCCCGGCCGACGAACGCCGTCGCCGCGCCGAGCACGCCAAGCGCGCCTACATGCTCCGCCTCGCTAAGCGAGCCGTACGCGCCCGCAAGACACGCTGAAGCTTGGACGACCTTTTTGACGTGGATTCAGCCTCATCGGATAATACCGTACGTAGACGCCAGCAGGGGCGGCACACCTCAACTGGCACCCGCGGAGAGACACCACCCACCGGGCGCGCCGTAACCGGGCGCAATGCCTGCAAAGTTTCGTTTAACAAAGGGTGATGTACTTTGCCGCTCGTAATCACATTCGGTGTTCTTGTTATTGCTGGAATTATCGTTATCTGCTGTGCGGCTTACGCGATCAGGGCTGAGTCGTTCGAGTTCTCGGCAGTGATCTTGAAATTGGTCTCCGTCTCTATCAAGATCATCTCGCCGGACGGACGTGCGAGACGTAAAAGACGGGCAGCCAGGTCATGACGGAAGATCCGAGCTGCCCGCCCTCGTCGGGGATTGTCAGAGCGTAACTGCGTTGATCCCCAGCGCAGCGAACCGGCGCGCTATTGCCTCGTACTCGTCTTCCGTGATGCCTGGCTTGCCGTTGATGATGAAGTCGCGCTGCTTCGCCGCCCACTCGTGCCAGCGGTCGAACGCCACTTGAAGGCTGTTGCCGAGTGCTCCCGCGACAGCCTCCGGCTTCGCGCCCGCGAGCATCGCGCTGTGAATCGCGATCGGCTGCCAGTGGATGAGCCACTTCGCCAGTGCGGACATGGTCGCCAGCTCGGCCAGCTCGTCGTATGCCGTCCGCTCGGTGATGGGCCACGCGGTGCGGTCGGCCCACAGCTCGGCCAGCTGGAAGGCGCCGAGATCCTCGGCCGCGTTGAACGTGATGGGCCGCTCGGGAGCCTCCGAGCGCTTGTGAGACGGGATCATGGGTATGTCCTCCATGCCGAAGCCGAGGACAAGCCCAAGAGGAGCGCCCGCAAGATCGATTTTTAAGCATCTGATTCGGTGCACACCGGTCGGCCGTTATCTGGGTTTTCCCTGGTCAGCACAGCGGGGAACGAGAAACGATCCGTAGTCAGATGCTCTATCCGTTGAGCTACGAGCGCAGTCCTTGCAGCATACCGTTTCCAGCGGCTTGGTTGTGTGCGGACCAGACCGTCCGCGCCTGAGCACAGCGGGATTAAGCATCTGATTCTCCGATCGCCGCACGCTAAGGGCTAGCTCTGCCGGACGGTTCAGGAGAGCCTGGGCGAGCGCCGCCCGCGGCTGGGTCAGGGATCGAGGAGCTGGCTGGCGAGGAGCTGCTGGAAGAAGCGGGTGCACCGGGCGTGTGACCAGCCTCGCGCGGAAAGTCCCTGGTAGACGTCGGGGCTGTGGAGCGCGGCGAGGATATCGGTGGCGGCCTCGACGGTCAGTCCGCGGCCGAGGCCGGGGGGCTTGGCGGCGATGATCTTGACGAATTCGCGGCAGGACTCGATCCGGCGTTCCTCGTTCACCTCGACGAACCCGGCGGCGTCGGGGTCGCCGGCGGAGCCGCGCATCGCGGGGACCAGCGGGGCGACGCGCTGCAGGATTCCTGTCCCGTGCTCGACGATGATGCGCAGCGCATCTCCTGACGTCGGGGCGGCCTGGAAATCGGCCCACCACTGGTGCCAGGGAAGCAGGTCGGCCGTTTCCGGATCGGGTGGCGGCTCGCGCCAGCGGTCGAAACCCACGATGGCCGCCCCCAGGGCCTCGCCGAGCAGGGCTGCCTTCGCGCCGAACGTGTAGTAGATCGTCGGGACCGCGACGCCTGCCTCGGCGGCGACGGCGGAGATGGTCGTGCCGAGGTAGCCCTGCGCGCAGAACAGGTCGTAGGCGGCCTTCACCATCCGCCGCCTGGTCGCCAGAGCCCGCTCTGCGCGGGTCCCGGTCGTCGTCACGCGCCCTATGCTAGACAGGCACTCACTATAGTGCAACTATAGTGAAAGGAACGGGGAAGCCGCCCCGGCCGCCGCACCGGCCATCGAGACGCACCGACCGTCAGGGGACCACCGTGAGGATCCTGTTCGCATCAATGCCGTTCGATGGTCATTTCCTGCCCATGACGGGACTCGCCCAGCGGCTGCGGCGAGAAGGTCACGACGTCCGCTTCTACGCGGGCCGGAGTTTCGCGGGGAGGCTGGAGCGGCTCGGTGTCCCGCACCTGCCGTTCCGGCGAGCGGCGGAGATCAACGGCCAGAACCTGGCCGGGCACTTCCCCGAGATCGACAAGCTCAAGGGCCCCAAGCGGGTGGCGTTCGACGCGGAGAAGATCTTCTTCGCCCCCATCCCCGCGCACTATGCGGACATCGTGGAACTGCACGCCGGCTTCCCGTTCGAGGTGCTGGTCAACGACGGGGCGTTCTACGCGGCCTACCCGGTCACCCGCAAGCTCGGCATTCCCGCGTACGGGATAGCCCCGGCACCGACCCCGACGGCGAAATCGGCCGGGGCACCGCCGCCGTTCTTCGGGCTGACCCCGGCGACAGGCCCGGCGACGCGGCTCAAGCACCGCATCGCGTGGGCGATGGTGGAGAGCACCGCGAAGCGGGCCAGGCCGATCCTCGACGAGCTGCTGGCCCGCGAGGGGCTCCCGGCTTACGACGGCAGCATCTACCAGCTGCCGTGGGACACCGTGACCCGCATGTTCGCCACCGGTGTCGCCGCGATGGATTTCGACGGCATCCGCTGGCCGGACAACCACACGTTCGTCGGGCCGCTGCTGCCGCCGCGCACGGGCGAGGTCAGGGAGGTGCCGTTCCTGGACAGGCTCGCGACCGCGGCGTCGGTCGTGGTCGTGTCTCAGGGCACGGTTGACAACCGCGACCCGGAGAAGCTGTTCGTCCCGGCGCTCACCGCGCTCGCCGGCACCGGGCACCTGGTGGTTGCCTGCACCGGGCACCGTAACACCGGGGCGCTGCGTAAGCGCTTTCCGCAGGGCAACGTGATCGTCGAGGACTGGGCCGACTTCGACGCGCTGCTGCCGCATGCCGACGTGTTCATCACCAACGGCGGCTACGGCAGCATCATGCAGGCGATCATGGCCGAAGTGCCCATCGTCTCGGCCGGGAAGTCTGAGGCCAAGAACGACATCAACGCCCGGCTCGCCTACCGGCGCCTGGGATACGACCTCAAGACCGAGCGCCCCGAACCCACCCGGATCGCGGCGGCCGTCAGGCACGTGCTCGCTGACCCGGCATACAAGGCCAACCTCGCACGGGTGGCGGCGCAGCTGAGGGCGCAGCGCCCCCTCGACACGATGGCCGAGACGATCCTCAAAGGCGTACATGAGCGTGGCCTTGCCGTCCCAGGCAACACCGGCCCGCGCGCCAGCTAACCAGCGCACCAACGTGACCGAAGCCGGGAATGACATAAGGGCACAGGTCAGCGGCAGCCTGATCACGGCCAGCGAGGACCTGGCGATGTACCGCACCCGCTTCATACTGACCGGCGCAGCCTTCGGAATCGCCCGGGCGTGCAGCCTGCGCGGCTTCATGCAGCAGCTGGCCGGCGCAGATTCGACCTTCACGTTCGCCGGAACGTTCCGGGGTCATCATCCCGGCTGGCCCAACGCCCGCCGTCCCTGACCGGATCCGGGGCTAGCCGCTTCGACTTGCGCAGCACCTCGGCTGCCCTAGTTACGCTGCCAGATACCCATCGAAGGATACTGTTGCGCGACCCTGTCATATTTCTCGGCTGAGATGCCCGGCCGACCCTTAACAACGAAGTCCCGCTGCTCAATTGCCCACTCGTGCCACCGGTCGAAGGTCGCTTTGACCGTGTCTCCGAACGCGCCTGCTACTGTCTTGGGGCGGGCGCCAGCGAGGATCGCGCTGTGGATCGCGATTGCCTGCCATCGGCGTAGCCACGCCGCGAGTGCGGACATGACCGCGAGTTCGGATTGCCCGGCCCCTACAGCGGTGGTAGAGCGTCTGATTTTCTGATCGTAATCGGGTTAGACGTGATAGTCAGCAGCGTGTCTGTGCTCCACCTGCCGCCTGACCCCCTACGAAGCCATGGCCGGCTTGGGTCTCGATCCGGGGTTATTCCGCCTGGATCCAGCCGACCAGATCGCCCCGGCTGACCGTTTCCAGCAGGGCCGGATGGTCGGTGGCCATGTGCCCCCGGATCATCCCGACCACCTGGTCATCGCTATCGCCGCGGGCCACGAACCCGCATTCGCATCGGATCAGCTTCATCCTCGCGCCTCCTGCTCTGGCTGCCTACCTCAGCGTAATGCCAGGATGTTGGCGTGACCTTGGCGTCCTCGCACCCGGTGCGGATCCAGATCTGCGGGGCGCTGGCTGTCGAGCGCGACGGCGAGCGGCTGGATGCCCGCTTGCCCGGCCGCCAGGGCCGGCTGCTGTTCACCTACCTGGTGGTCAACCGTCACCGTCACATCCCCCGGGACGAGCTGGCCGAGGCGCTGTGGCGTGAACCCGATCCAGCCGCGGTCGATGCCCGGCTCAACCCGCTGCTGTCGAAGCTGCGCCGGGTCTTCGGCGCGGATGCCGTTGACGGGCGCTCCACGGTCCGGCTGTGCCTGCCCGAGGCCTGGGTCGACCTGGAAGCCGCCGCCGAGGCCATCCACCGGGCCGAATCCTCGGTCGCCCAGCAGGGCTGGGCGCGGGCGTGGGGTCCGGCGCTCACCGCGCTGTTCGTGGCCGAGCGGGACTTCCTTCCCGGCGAGGACGCGCCCTGGATCGATGAGATCCGCCACCGGCTTACGGAACTGCGGATGCGCGCCCTGGAGTGCTACGCGGCCGCCGGGCTTGGCCTCGGCGGGACCGAACTCACCGCCGCGGTCCGGGCCGGCCGGCAGCTCACCCGCGTGGCTCCGCTGCGGGAAAGCGGCTACCGCTACCTCATGCAGGCCCTCGCCGCGCAGGGCAACCTGGCCGAAGCCCTCGGCGTCTACGGCCAGCTAAGCGAGTGCCTGCGCGACCAGCTCGGTGTCTCACCCAGCCCGGCCACCCGGAAGCTCTACGAACGCCTCCTCGCCGCAACCTGAATGGCAGGCCGCGTGCGATCGGCCCGGTGCGCGGCACAGGCCAGGACGCCAAGGTTTCGCCAACCCGGCGGCAACGTTGCGGCAATGGCCCCGTCGTAGAACTGTGCCCGAAGGAGCCCGACGCAGGGAGGTTCACATGAAGACGGCGGCAGCGGCGACTACATCCAGGCCAGGCCCGGGCACCAGAGACCGGGCGCTGGTGGATCCCGAATGGCTGCAAGCTCACCTGTCTGATCCACGCGTGCGAGTGGTCGAGGTCGACGTCAGCGCGGCCGCTTACGACGACTGGCACATCGACGGCGCGATCCTATGGAACATCTACGCCGACCTGAAGGACGCCGATTACCGCCTGGCGGGAACAGCCGCCCTCGAACAGCTGGTCACGCGCTCGGGGATCGGCCCGGACTCAACGGTGGTGTTCTACGGGTACGCGCCCGCCCTGGGCTTGTGGCTGATGAAGCTCTACGGGCATCCCGACGTGCGCATCCTGGACTGCTCACGCGACACCTGGCGGTCCGGAGGCTACCCGTGCAGCACCGCCGCGAGCGAACCGCCGGCCGGCGGCTTCTGCCTCGGCGGCGAGGACCCTGGTATCCGGGCAGACCGGGCAGCGGTACGCGAGGCCATCGGCCAGCCGGGAACCACCCTGGTCGACGTCCGCTCAGCGGCTGAGTACCGGGGCGAGCGCTTCTGGCCATCGGGCGGCATGGAACCAGGCGGCCGCGCCGGGCACGTGCCATCGGCCGTCCACCAGCCGATCGACGGCCTCTACCACGAAGACGGGTCGTTCCGCTCCGCAGCGGAGCTGCGCCGCATGTTCGCGCCGGCCGTCCTGGAGGGCAGCGGGGAGCTGATCACCTACTGCACCATCGGCGGGCGCGCGGCCACCGCCTGGTTCGTGCTCACCCACCTGATCGGCCGCGACCGGGTCCGGGTCTACGACGGCTCCTGGGCCGAGTGGGGCCGCATCCCGGATACCCCCGTCGAGGGCCCGCAACTCACCACCTGACAAGCACACGTCAAGCACAGGAGGCCAGTCATGGCTGTTGACATGGACAAGCTGCAAGAATTCCTCGGCCGGTTCGTCACCGACCTGGGCGCCACCTTCGCCGCCGGCAACGTGGTCACCGGACACCACCTCGGCCT
The DNA here is from genome assembly GCA_963767565.1 of uncultured Actinomycetes bacterium. GTDB lineage: Bacteria > Actinomycetota > Actinomycetes > Streptosporangiales > Streptosporangiaceae > Palsa-504. The sequence continues at coordinate 199,718 of CAVYEG010000008.1, forward strand.
GTACCGGGCGCTGGCCGCCGGCCCGGCCCGCGCGGCCGAACTTGCCGAGCGGACCAGCACCAATCCCCGGTACGTCACTGAGTGGCTGCGCGGCCAGGCGGCCGGCGGATACGTGGGATACGACCCGGTCACCGACACCTACTCGATGACAGAAGAGCAGGCGTTCGCGCTCGCCAACCCGGACGGCGGCGTCTACATTCCCGGGGCGTTCGTGCTCGCGCTCGGCACGCTGAAGGCCGAGCCGCGGATCACCGAGGCGTTCCGCACCGGCGCCGGGATGGGCTGGCACGAGCACGACAGAGATGTCTTCACCGGCTGCGAGCAGTTCTTCCGACCCGGCTACACCGCCAACCTCATCCCGTCCTGGATCCCGGCGCTGGACGATGTACAGGACAAGCTCCAGGCCGGCGCCAAGGTCGCCGACATCGGCTGCGGGCTCGGCGCGTCCACCATCCTGCTCGCCCAGGAGTACCCGAACTCCCGGTTCACCGGCTCGGACTACCACGACGAGTCGATCGAGATCGCGCGTAAGCGTGCCGCCGACGGCGGCGTCGCCGACCGGATCAGCTTCGAGGTCGCCTCTGCGGCCGATTTCTCCGGCGCCGGCTACGACCTGGCCGCCACGTTCGACTGCCTGCACGACATGGGCGACCCGCTCGCCGCGGCCCGGCACATCCGCCAGGCATTGAAGCTCGATGGCACCTGGCTGGTCGTCGAGCCCTACGCGGCCGACGAGGTGGCCGGCAACCTCAACCCGGTGGGGCGCGTCTACTACAACGCCTCCACCCAGCTGTGCGTACCGAACGCGCTGTCCCAGCCAGGCGGCTACGCCCTCGGCGCGCAAGCCGGCGAGGCCGCCATCCGGCAGGTAGCGGCCGATGCCGGGTTCACCCGGTTCCGGCGCGCCGCCGAGACCCCATTCAACCTCGTTTACGAGGTGCGTTCGTAGGCTCGCCCCGGGTCGTCCGGGGACACTGCACCGTGCCCGGGCGGCCCGTGCCAACTGACCAGAGCGAGCTGCCTCCGTCACGATCGGCCATCCTGCAGGGGCGGGAAACCCCAGGTTGTTGGGGTACCTTCGCTCAGCGCCCGGCGGCAGACTGCGGTCATGGACACTATCAGCCAGAACAAGAACACCGTCACCTCGTTCATCGACGCCCTGTTCACCAAGGGTGACCTCGGTGCCGTCGACGAATTTCTCGCCGAGGACTTCGTCAACCATGACCCGCCGGTCGGCGTGACGGCCGACCGGGAAGGAATGCGCCAGGCCGGGGCGATGTTCCGCGCCGCCTTCCCCGACTGGCACAGCGACACGGGAATCCTCGTCGCCGAGGACAACCTGGTCGTCGAGCCGTTCACGGCGAGCGGTACGCAGCAGGGCGAGATTTTCGGCGTGCCCGCTTCGGGCCGTGCCGTCAGCCTCCCCGGGATCAACATCTGGCGCGTCCGCGATGGCCGGATCATGGAGCGCTGGGGGCGCCTCGACGAACTCGGCCTGCTGCGGCAGCTTGGCCTGGTGCCGACATCTTGACCGTGCCACGGGACGGTGCCAGGTCCCGGAGTATCGTCGTTCTATGTCGGACGCTTCCGTGAAACGCCAGGTAACCGCCCTCATCGGCCGGTGTTACGCCGGGCTGGACGCCGCCGACCTGCGCGATGAGGTGCTGCGCAGACTGCGCCGGATCATATCGGTGGACGCGGCGTTCTTCGGGACCGTCGACCCGCATACCTTGCTGTTCACCTCGGCCGTCGCCGACGAGCCGCTGAGGGCGGCGACGGCGCTCTTCCTGGATAACGAGTACGGCCGCGAGGACGTCAACAAGTTCGCCGCGCTGGCGGAGTCTGCCGATCCAGTCGCCTCGCTCGACCGGGCCACCCGCGGTCACCGGCTCGCCAGTGCTCGCTACCAGGAGATCATGGGCCCACTCGGCCTTGGCGACGAATTGCGCGCTGCCCTCATCGTTAACAAGAGCTGCTGGGGCGTGCTGTGCCTGCACCGCGAAGACACGTCGCATGGCTTCGAGGACCGGGAGGTCGGCCTGATCCGGCATATCTCGCCGCACGTGGCCGAGGGCCTGCGGCGAGCCATCACCATCGGGCCGACCGCCGCGGCAGCGGGGACCGGAGCTCCCGGCATCATCGTGCTCGACGAGGACCTGTCCGTCATGTCGATGAACCCGGAGGCTGCGCGGTGGCTGGCCGAGATCGACTGGCCGGGCGGCAGCGAGCTGCCTGTGGCCGTTTACGCTGCGGCCATGCGGCTGGCCCGGCTCGAGGAGGATGCCGACCCGCCGCAGCTCTCGTCCAGCATCCGGCTCCGGAGCCGCGCGGGACAATGGCTCTCCCTGCACGCGTCCCGCTTGCGCGGTCCGCCCGCGGCGCAGATCGGTATCGTCATCGAACCCACTCCCGCGGCGCAGATCAGCTCGCTGCTGCTCAGCGCGTACGGTCTCACCGACGCGCAATCCCGGGTAGTCGCCCTGGTGATCAGAGGCCATTCCACGCGCCAGATCGTCCAGGAATTGCACATTTCCGCCAACACCGTCCAGGAGCACCTGACCGCGGCCTTCGATAAGTTCGGCGTACGCAGCCGCCGCGAGCTCGTGGCCGCCATGCTCACCGGACGTCCAGGGTAATTTCGGGACGGCGCCGAAGAAGGACTCGGTGAACTCCTGGCTGGCGGACAGGCGCTCCGGGGTGTCGGCCATGAGTACCTGGCCGCCGCCGAGCACGTAGGTGTAGTCGGAGATGGCCAGCACGGCCCGGGCCCGCTGCTCGGCTATGAGCATCGCGGCGCCCGCCTCGGCCAGCGCCCGGACGTGGCCGGTGAGCAGTTCGGCCGCCACCGGCCGCCGTTCAGGTCGCCCGCATAGGTGTCGGCGTAACCGGACAGGCCGAACCGGTCCAGCAGCGCCCTGTCCGGTCGATCGCCGCCTCCTCGTCGCGCCGCCAGTAGCGGCGCCCGCTCAGCGCCCCGGCCAGCGAGTCACCCCGGTTGGGCGGGCATCGTTGCACTGAGCAGGTTCTCCATCACGGTGAGCCGCTTGAACTCGCTGGCCAGCTGGAACGTCCAGACCAGCCCGAGCCGGGCGCGGCGGTAGACCGGCGGCGGTGACGTCGTTCCCGGCGTAGATCACCTGCCCCGCGCTGACCGGAATAGTGCCGGCCAGCATGGCGAACAGCGTCGACTTGCCGGCGCCGTTGGGGCCGATGAGGCCGGTCAGGGTGCCGTGCCGCACTTCGATGGACACCCCGGCGACCGCGTGAACGCCGCCGAGGTCGCGGGTCACATCCACGTACGGAGCACCAGGAGCCCTCCGGCGGGACCGGAATAGGCACCGAACGACTGCCGAGGGGCCCGCCGACGCGGACTGCGGCTTGACGACGAGGAGGCGGTGGCCGTGGCGATCAGCCTGCACACGGCCATCACGAGCAGCGTGGCCGGGCTGGAGGAGAGCTGGCTGCGGGCGCTGACCAAGCTCCAGCAGACACTGCCGTCCCGGCTCCGGCACCGGATCACCGCGTTCCACGCCACCACGGTCCGGTGGCCAGGCCGGACGCCCCGGACCGGGCGGACCCGAGCCGCTCACCGCCATCGCGGCGGCCTGCAGAGACCAGCGCCGGCTGCGCCTGCGGTATCCACGCTCCGGCGGCCGCCGTCGCCGGCGCTCCACACCGGCCGCCGGACGGCTGGAAGCCGTGGACGAGCACAGCTGCGTGCTGCACACCGGGTTCGACTCCCTCGACGAGCTGCCCCTCTTCGTCGCCATCAAGGGCTTCGACTTCCTGGTCCTCGACCCGCCCGAGCTCGTTCCGGTCGTGCGCGCCCGCTCGGACCGCCTGCGCCAGGCCGCCGACGACAGCGGATCCCTAGACGACAGCGGATCCCTAACGGACAGCGCATCCTGAATGCATCCGGCATGGAGAGCGGATCTGCGGGCATTCTCCGACGATGGGTTCTCGCAGCGTGGGCGTGGAAGAGGAGTTCCTGCTCGTCGAGCCGGACACGGGCCGCCCCATGGCGGTGGCGGGGACCGTGCTGCGGACGGCGAGCCAGGACGCCGGATCGGACCTGGAAGCCGAACTGCAGCAGCAACAGCTGGAAACCAATTCGCGGCCCTGCCAGTCCCTGGATGACCTGCACCGCGAGCTGCGCCGGGGCCGGGCGTCGGCCGCCGCGGCCGCGAGCCGGGCCGGGGCCCAGGTGGCGGCGCTGGGCACGTCGCCGGTCACCGTCGACCCCACGCCGGTCCGCACCAGCCGGTACCAGCGCATGGCCGAGGACTTCGGCCTGACCGCGCAGGAGCAGCTCACCTGCGGCTGCCACGTCCACGTCGAGATCTCCTCCGCGGACGAGGGGGTGGCGGTGCTGGACCGGGCCGGGCCGTGGCTGGCCACGCTGCTGGCGCTGAGTGCCAACTCGCCGTTCTGGCAGGGACGAGACAGCTCGTACGCGAGCTTCCGCTACCAGGTGTGGGGGCGCTGGCCGAGTTCCGGGCCGACGGAGCCGTTCCGGACCGCGCGGGCCTACCGCGAGAACATCCGGCAGATGGTCGGGACCGGCACGCTGATCGACCCGGGCATGGTCTACTTCAACGCGCGCCTGTCCGAGCGCTACCCCACCGTCGAGATCCGGATCGCCGATGTGTGCCTGCGCGCCGACGACGCCGTGCTGATCGCCGCGCTGATCCGCGCGCTGGTGGAAACCGAGGCCAGGGCGGCGCGGGAGGAACGGCCCGCACCGCGCGCCCGGACCGAGCTGCTGCGGCTGGCCGCGTGGCGCGCCAGCCGGTCCGGCCTGGACGGCGACCTGCTCCACCCGGCGACCGGCCTGCCGGAACGGGCGGAGCCGGTGGTGAGCCTGCTGCTCGACCACTGCCGGGACGCGCTCGCCGACGCCGGGGACGCCGATGCCGTCGCCGAACTGCTGGCGGCACTGCTCGCACGGGGCAACGGCGCGTCCTTCCAGCGGGCCGCATACCTCAGGTCCGGCCGCCTTTCGGAGGTGATCGGGGACGCGGTCCTGGTCACCGAATCGGGCTAATACCGGCTCACGCGGCGTTTCTGCTGGCTACAGCCTTGCCGGATCGTTAGCATGACTGGGGAGCACGCGCTGCCCCTTGTACCAGCGGAACGTCCGCCATGGTGAAGCACCCTTCAGCCGCTCGGCGCTAACCCTGGACCATTCCAGGCCGTCCAAGCTTCTGCCGTCCGGGGCATCAAGCCCCCTTATGCCCTAGTCGATGAGCGCCTGTGTGCCGAGGACGACGGCGAGTGCGAGCCGTTCGGCGTCCTCGGTGCCGGGTTCGGCGGTGTAGACCGTGATCCGCAGGTCGTCGCCGGCGACGATGAGGGCGTCGCAGTCGAGTGCGATAAGTCCGACGTCGGGGTGGTCGATGATCTTGTGCCGGGACTGATCCTGGGGCGAGCCGACCTCGCCCGACTCCCACAGCTCGACGAAGCGCGGGCTGTGCGAGGTCAGCTCGGCGATCAGCCGCTTGAGCTCGCGGTCGGCGGGATAGCGGGCCGCGGTCATGCGCAGGTCGGCGACGAGCAGGGATTCGAAGCGGGCCTGCTCCTCGCGACGCAGCCCTACAGCGCGCCGACGGCCACCGGCCGCCACGCCCGCCGTCTCCGGGGCGGCGCGGTCGCGCCAGCGGCGTACGGCCTGGCCGAACTCCCGCGACTCCACACACCCAGTCTGCGCGACTCGGCGCGCGTTGTGGTGGCCCTGGCAGTCCTACGACAACGGGACCACTTCCTGCCGGCGTGCGCACGACGCAGACTCGGAGCATGACAACCACACTGATCACCGGGGCGAACAAGGGCCTCGGCAAGGAGACCGCCAGGCAGCTCGCCGCCGCCGGGCACACTGTGTACGTCGGCGCCCGCGACGAGGCCCGTGGCCGTGAGGCAGCCGACGAGCTGGGCGCTCGGTTCGTTCAGCTCGACGTGACCCACGACGCCTCAGTCGCCGCCGCCTTCGCTCAGATCGAGGCCGACGGCGGGCTCGACGTCCTGGTCAACAACGCCGGCATCGGGATGCTCGCGCTCAACGGGCCGGATGCGCTGCGGGTGTTCGACACGAATGCCGTTGGCATCATCCGGGTCACCGAGGCGGCGCTCCCGCTCCTCAAGAAGTCGGAGAACCCTGTCGTCGTCAACATCTCGAGCGCGCTCGGCTCGTTCTGGGCCAACCACGAGCCATCGCGGCCCGGCCTCGCAGGTCTCGGCCATCGTCTACGGCGCGAGCAAGGCGGCCGTCTCGATGCTCACGGTCCAGTACGCGCGGGCCGTGCCGGAGGTGAAGTTCAACGCGGTCGAGCCCGGCTACACCGCGACCGAGCTCGGCGGGGTGAAGAACTCCCGCGGCCGACCGGTCGAGATCAGCGCCCGGAACATCGTCCGGATGGCCGCGATCGGCAAGGACGGGCCCACAGGCACGTTCCAGGAAGACGACGGCGAGCTGGGCTGGTGAACGCATGACCACGACACTGATCACCGGGGCCGACAAGGGCCTCGGCGGTCGCGTGGTGAGCCGCGATGAGTGAGATCAGCTCTGGAACCGTCCTGATCACCGGACCCACCGAAGCCTGAAGTCCCGCTTTCTCAACGTAGAACGCTTTGGCTCGGCCCACGTCCTATGCCGGCAGCGCCGCCGTAATCCCAGACGTCTTCATGACGGGATGGTATGACGTCCGGTCGGCCGCTGCGCTCCCGGTCCGCCAGCCCGTCATGCCGTGCGAGCATCCCGATCGAGCACGCCCTCTAATCATGTCCTACCACATTAGATGCCAAGATCTTTGGGAAAATGCCGCGCAGAGTGGGTGCTACAACTTATCCGGGTTATCCGGGGGCCATGTCGACAAATCGCGAATAATGCCCTTGGAAGGCAACCGTCACGGTGGCGGTCGGGCCGTTCCTGTGCTTGGCCACGATCAGGTCCGCCTCGCCCGCCCGCGGCGACTCCCGCTCATAAGCGTCTTCACGGTGCAAAAGGATCACAACGTCTGAATCCTGTTCAATGCTACCGCTTTCACGCAAATCGGACAGCAGGGGTCTTTTG
>CAVYEG010000009.1:0-367453 GCA_963767565.1 uncultured Actinomycetes bacterium
GACGGTCCCGTCGGGGAGGTGCTCGGCGGTCCATCCGGGGTGCTGTTTGAGCCGGTGGTCGTGCCGGCACTTCGGGTCGCCGTTGCACGTACAAGTCCGTCCGCCTGCCTCGTACGGCACGCTATGTTCGAAATCGCATTGCGTGGCAGGCCGCCGACAGCCGGGTCCGGTGCAGGTAGCGTTCCGGATCTGGGTCAGGTGCCGGAGCCTGACCCCGGGATCGTGCCCGCGTGCTTGGTGCCGGTGGTCGCAGGGGTCGGTGGCGATCGGCTCGAGCCTGATGATCAGGTCCGGCTGTCCGGGGGTTCCGGTGGACAGCCGCCATGTGCCCCACCCGCCAGGGGGACCGGCCCGCTGGTCCGGGACGAAGGTGAACCGCGGCGGCCCGGTGCCGTCCGGGGGTCCGGTGCTGCCAGGTGGGTCGTGTCCGGCTGGTTTACCGCGTGCGGCCTGCTCGTTACGGGTTTCCGGGCGCGCGCAGCCGTGGCCGATGGCGTGTCCGTCGTGATCGGTGACCGTGACGCACCAGGTGGTCTTGGGGTTGGTGGCGGCGGCGGTGGCCAGGTCGCGGGCCAGGTCGGGGTCGACCGGACCGATCCCGGTGATCTCGCCGGGCCGGTCGGCCAGGTCCAGGAGGGTGGTGGCCGGGATGGTGAGGTTGATCTTCCCGGCGAACCCGTCCGGGATCACGCCACCGCTACCGCCGCTGCGGTCGCCGGGGACGGCCTGCTCCGGCCAGCTCGGGCCATCCGGGCCGCCCGGACCGTCCGCGGCGCCGTCACCATCACCATCAATATCGCCGTCGCCGTCGCCGCTGGCGGTGTCGTCCTGGGCTGCCGGGCGGGAGTCGCGGTTGAGGAGGATGTCGAGGTAGGCGCGGGCGCGCAGTTCATCCATGCTGCCCGCCACGCCGGCCTGCCGGAGTTGCCGGGCCCACCAGTTCACCCGCTGGTCGGCGGCCAGCACCTGCGCCGGGGGGAGTTCCCGGCCGGCCAGCCCGGCGTTCCCGGACTCCTCCGCCCACCGCTCCACCCGCGCCTGCCTGGCCGCCTGCTCCCGCCGCTTCTTCGCCTTCTCCGGGGCCACCTGCATGACCGCGCGGGCGATCGCCGCCGCCAGCCCGGCCGGGGTCAGCGTCCCGGCCCGGCCCAGTACCAGCGCCTCCGCGGCTCGGGCCTCGCCGGGGTCCAGCACCGCGGTGGCGCGGGCGATAATCCCGGCTTTGGCTTCGGAGACGATACCGTCCCGGAACGCCGCCTTGGTGCCGGGCAGCTTGACCTCCAGCGCCTCGGCCACCTCCAGCAGCTGGTCCGCGGCCCACCGGGACTCACCCAGTACCGCGGCCAGCTCCACCGGCGCGAACTCATCCCACACCGCCGGCATCCGCGCTGGACCCTCGGCCCGGCACCCGCTAGCGGCACGGCGGCGGATGAACTCCGCCACCGCCGCATACTTACGCGCCGCGTCGTGGGCCTGCGCCCGGTCCCACCCGCAGATCACGCCCGCCAGCTCGTCATCGGTGGCGCCGGTGTAGGTGTCGCCGTCGCCGGCGGCCTGTTCGGCGAACGACCCCAGCGTCACGCACCCGGGGGCCACGTCCAGCGGCATGCCCGACGCGAACCCCGACGTCCGGCTCGTGTAGTCGCCGGGATAGGTCCGGGCCGATCCGGGCATTCCCGGGCCTCGCCGGTCCGCCGCCGCGGCACCGGCGTCCGCAGCCGTCAGTCCCAGCCGCTCCCGTACCGCCCGCGCCGCGGCCGCATCTGCGGTGACCTGGGCGGCCTCGGCGTACAGCGCGGCCATCCGCCGGTCATCCAGCCAGACCGCCAGATCCTCCGGATCCACGCCGTCCGCCTGCAGATCCTCCTCCTCCGGTGGCGGCTCGTCGTCAGGCAGCTCAGACGGGTGCAGGCCGGGCGGCCAGTCCGGGGTGGACGGCAGCAGCCGCCAGCCCCGGTCCCCGTCGAACCGCGGGTCAGGACCCGGCCCGGCAGGCTCCCGGCCAGGATCCCCGTCCTGCCCGGCAGCCCCGCAAGCTGGCCCTGGACCCATCGGCCACGCTCCGTTCGGCAGAAGATTGTCTATAGAACACTATAGCTAGACATGCTGACATTTTGGACGACATGCCGATAGTGTTGACGATAAGTGCCGGGCCGGAAAGCCAGAAAACCAGCCTCACGCCGCGATCTTGACCGTTGGCCGGTCACGGCCTAAATGGCCGAGTTACGGGTCTCCCGCAGGAAGGGCGACCAGCATCGCCGGCAGTTCCTGCGTCCGCTCCAGCGTGGGCAGATGGCCGCCCCAGGGCAGTACGGCCAGCCGGGCGACAGATGGCAGCGGAGAGTTCGGCTGCGATCAGCCGGAAGTCCGGTAATTACGGTTCGGGGCCGGACACGGCGGACCTGGACGGCGTGAAGGCGTTCGACATCAACGGGGGCTGCACCTGGCAGCAGGAGAGCTGACGGACAGGGCACCCTGAAGTGAGCTGTTGTAACAATGTAGAAAACGCCTTGCAGAAAACGGGCGTGAGGGTAACCGGCCTGGTGACACTACACGGCCTGCCAGTAGACGGTGTAGTACTCGTGGGCGGCGCGGCTGACCGGGATCAGGCGGACGGGCTGGCGGCCGGAGAGGGCCTCGAAGGCCAGGGGCCGGCCGGCCGCTCGCTGCAGCGAGGTGAGCTGGAGCCGCGGCGTCAGCGGGCCGGGGTTGGCCGGGTACACGCCGCTCAGCACGACCGGGCCGTAGGTCACGGCCTGCACGGCCGGGTGGTCAAATGCGGGCTCGAAGGCCAGCCGCATGGGCAGGGTGACCTCGAGCCGGTCGCCGGGCCGCCATCCCCGGCGCAGCGCGATCCACCCGGCCGCGGGCTCCGGCGGCAGCAGGCCGGTGACCGGGCCTCCGTTGAGGATGACCAGCGGCGGGCCGGCGACCCAGGCCGGAACCCGCACCCGCAGGGTCATCGTGGCCGCGCCGGAGACCACGGACAGCCGGATGACCGGCTCGTCGGGGAAGGCGGTGTCCTGGCGGAGCACCAGCCCGTGCGTCCGCACCTGCGACGGGATGAACAGGTTGACGTACAGGCCGTCTGCGTCGCGGGTGTAGATGGTGTCGGCGAACTTGGCCTCGGTTTCCACGCCGGTGGCGGTGTCGCAGGTGAACGTGTCGTAGTCGGTGGCGTAGACGTCCGGGTTGCCGTCCGGGAAGTAGTTCAGCGGCTGGCGCTTGAACGCGCCGGCGGAAAGGCCGGTGTAGTAGCAGTTGAAGCCGTGCGGCGAGGTGGGATCCTGCTCCCCCAGCATCTGGTTGAACAAGGTCCGCTCGTAATAGTCGATCCGGTCGGTGCGGGTCAGGTCGTGGAACTGCAGCAGCCGGGTCAGCTTGAGCAGGTTGTAGCTGACGCAGTTCTCGCAGGTGAAGTTGGACAGCTCGGCGGCGACCACGTCGGGCTGCTGGAAGTGCTCGTAGTTGCCGGCGCCGCCGATGACGTAGACGTGGTGGCCGGTCACGATGTCCCAGAAGTTCTGGGCGATGTCCCGGTACCTGCTGCTGCCGGTCTCCTCCCACATCCGGAGGCAGGCGATGATCTTGGGCGTGGTCACGTTGGCCTGCAGCCCGGCCAGCGCGTCCACCCCGTCGGCGAGCGGGTCGAACACCTGCGCGTGGTAGAAACGCTGGGCGGTAGCCAGGTAGCGTTCGGCGCCGGTGATCGTGTACAGGTTGGCCAGCGCCTCGGGCAGGCCGCCGTACTCGTAGGTCAGCACCTGCTGCATCTGCGCGTAGGACAGCCGGCCGGTGCGCCAGTCGACCCAGTCGCCGAGCTTCATCGCGACGTCGAGGGCCAGGTCGTCGCCGGCCAGCTGGTACTGGTCGATCAGCCCGGCCAGGTACTTGTGGATCATGTAGTACGGCGACCAGGCGTTCTTGCCCTCCTCGATCCAGGTGAAGTAGACCTCGGGGAACCCGGACAGGTACCCGGCGTGGAATCCCGCGTGGACCGCGCGGGCCTGCAGGGCGGCGAGCTGGCTGACCAGGTACCGGCCGCGGGCCAGGGCCTCGTCGTTCCCTGTGTTCGCGTACGTGATGGCCAGGGCCGACAGCAGATGCCCGGTCATGTGCCCGCGGATCTGGGAGGTGGGCTTCTCCCAGCCGCCGCAGGGCTGCGCCGTGGTCGGCACGCCGTAGTTGATCCGGAACGGGCGCAGCATCCGGTCCAGGTCGAGGAACAGCAGGTACGCGGTGTTCCTGGCCTGGTTGGCCCGGAACGGGCTGTCCAGCAGCTGCACGCTGCCGAGCGGCAGCGCGGCGATGCGGCCCGCGGTGCCGTTGGGCGCGTAGCCGCCGGGCTGCGGGGTCGTGTCGGGCAGGCCGGCCAGGCTGACGGCGGGCGGGCCCGCGGGCCGGCTGGAGGCGGACTTGAGGAGCAGGGCTTGTTCGGCCACCAGGGCGCCCGCACCGAACAGGGTCAGCGCCTCGCGCCGGCTGAGCCTGCCCAGGCGCGCGCGGCCGGCCGGGCCTTGGGGGCCGGCCGGGCCTTGGGGGCCGGCCTGGGGCTGGGGGTCGGCCGGGCCGCTTGGGCGCGCAGGGTCTGTCGGGTCATAGCCCGCGTTGTTCACGTCCGAGATCCTTTGCCGGTCACCGGCCCCGGCAAAGATCGTACCCAGCTACCGTTGCCTTCTGATGAGCAAACGTGAGTCTGCTGATTCATTAGGCAGCCTCGCCTTGCGGTGAGGCGGTCCCCGTCTTGTCCGGCGGCTGCCGGCGCGGGGTTGACGTTTCACGGCCTCCTGCGTTGCCTGCTCGCGCAGGCTCGGTCTCACGGGTGGCTCCACGTCCTGCCACCGGGCCACTCCCGGCGGGACTCTGTTCACCCAGGCGGGTTTCGCCGAGTCGGGCGAGGTTGACCGCGGCGTTGAGGTCACGGTCGATCTCCAGGCCGCAGTGGCCGCACTTATAGATCCGGTCGGCCAACGTCAGGTTTGGCTTTCGCCCGCCGCAGGCCGAACAGAGCTTGCTCGATGGATAGTAACGTCCGGCTTCCACGAGGTTGGAGCCGTACCACGTGCACTTGTAGGTCAGCATGCGCCGTACCTCGGCGAGGGCGGCGTCGGCGAGGGCACGGTTCAGGCCGCGCTTGCGGGTGCCGCCGGCCGAGCGCATCCCGGAGGCATTCAGCGTCTCCACGGTGATGACCTGGTGCTGTTGCGCCACGGACGTCGTCGCCTTGTGCAGCGCGTCGCGACGCACGGCGGCGGCGCGGGCGTGGGTGCGCCCGATGCGCCGGCTTGTCCTGGCCCAGCGTTTCGACGGCGGCCGCCGGGTCCTGGTTTCCGGGTCCCAGGGGCCCTGCTGGCGGGCAGCCCTGCGCTGCAGCGCACGCAGCCGGGCCTGGGCGGCGGCCAGGGACTTCGGGGCCGGGACCCGCCCGATCTCACGGCCGTCCGGGGCGGCGACCACCAGCAGCGAACCGGCTTTCACCCCGACATCGACGCCCACCGCCGGCACGCCCGCGCTGGCGTGCCCGGGGATGCTCACGCAGCGCCGGACGATGACCTGGAACGAGCAGAACCACCGCCCGGACGAGTCCTCGGACACGGTCGCGGACAGGATCCGCCCGGTCCCGGCCTCGATGCGGCGGGCGAGCTTCCGGGTGGACTCATGAGTCCGGATCGTGCCCACCCTTGGCAGGGTAACGTGATGCCGGTCAGCCTCCACCCGGATCGTCCCGGTCGTGAAACGCACCGACCGGCGGGAACGGGCCGACTTGAACTTCGGGAAGCCGATCGCCTTCCCGGCCCGCTCCCCGTTGCGGGACTTCCTCCACACATCGAGCCCCCGGGCCAGGGCGTCCAGGCCCGTGTTGTACGCCTCCTTTGAGTTCTCAGCCCACCACGGGGCAACCTCGTCCTTGCGGCGGTTCCATTCCTTGCGCAGCCCTGCCAGCGACCAGCTCAGCGGCGGCGTCAGGCCGGCCTCGGCGATGCCGTAGGAGCGCTCCGCGGCTCGCTGGTCCATCACCGCTTTCACCAGGCCGAGCATTGCGTTGTGTGCCGTGCGCGCGGCTCCGGCGTGCGACCGGAACGCCCGCTCCTGAACCGGAGCGGGATCAAGTGCGTACCGGTATGCCTGTGCGGTCCAGCCTTCGGGGATCTCGAACCTAGACACCAGCGGCCGCCTCGTCGCTCGTCTGGTGCCTGGTGGCGGTCACCGCGCGCATCGCGCGGTTCCGCGCGCCGCGCCGGCCGTACAACCGGGCGCACATGGACGTGAGGACTTCGATCATGTCGCGGACCAGGTCATCGGTGGTCTCCCCGGGATCGGCGACGACGATCTTACGGCCGTGCGCGGCGAATGCCGCTTCGAGGTGCTCGACCCCGAACCTGGCCAGCCGGTCCCGGTGCTCCACCACGACCACGCTCGCAGACCGGTCCGACAGGATCCGCCGCAGCTTCGGCCGCTTCCCGTTCAGCCCGGAGCCGACCTCGGTCACCACCTCGCCGACCGCATGCCCGTTCCCGGTGGCCCACTCCGTGAGCCGGGCGACCTGACGGTCCAGGTCATGTCGCTGATCGTGCGAGGACACCCGCGCGTACACCACCACCCGGCCGGACTCATCAGCCGGGACGGCGTCCACCCAGATCGTGCCTGATTCCAGGCGGCGCGCGGGCGCCGGCAGCCGGTCCTCCCGGAACCACCGGTACGCGGTCTGCGGATGCACGCCGTTCGCACGCGCCCACTCAGCGAGCTTCACATACTCATTAAAACATAAGTTCGATCACATTTGCTCGCGAAATGCCGAGCAGTTCAGAACCCCTTGCCGGCCCGGATCCGGGCCGGCAGCGGGAGCCGCGAACCAATGAAAGTGGCACCCTGCCGAAAAGAGGGGTGTTGTCTAAGTCCCACATCAGCCCCGTCGCTCCGATACGTCGGCTAACAATCGAGGCTACGTATCCAATCTGACACCGGCCGACATGGCGGCAGTTCCTCCGCTCCGTTGAGCTGCCCGGCTCTAGCAGCAAGGCCTAGCCACCGACATTGACGCGGAAGGCTCGCCTCACCCGACGGCCTGACCCCGCTGGGGCTGCTCCTCTGTCCGCATTTCTTGGCGGCCGACCGGCCCCGGAGACCACTTGTCGTGGCAGGCTTGGCTACGGGAGGGGAAGCTTATGGACGCTGGCGTGGGTCACGGCAAGAGCGGGGGCCAGCCGGGCGCCCCGGGGAATACTTCTGGCGAGGGCGGATCAGATCCAGACGCGGCCGGAGGTGAAACCGACCGCGCCGGGCAACCGCCGCGGACAATCGGCAAGTTGTGGGGAAAGCTGCCTGCCGTCATCAAGTATTTCGGGCTCGCGATATTTTTCGGGCTGCTTACCTGGATCATCTTTCCGAAAGAAGCCGACGTAGCCACGCCGCCGTACGTCAGCATCGAAATCCGTTATTCCGGCCCGCAGTCCCTGGAAATCTTCTATCAGGTTTCCTCGGACGGAACCACCGATGCGGTTCTCGTCGGTGCGGAGGACGACCAGGATCTGTCGGTGACACCGCCCGCCGTCTCCGTGCAGGTTTTCTTCCCCGCTGGGATCAAGCCGACACAAGCATGCCCGCCACCTTATTGCGGGCTGTCTTCGGCAGGCGAGTACTACTGGATCGCCAGACTCAAGCTCGAGCCGGCCTCCGATCCGGCACGGTACAGCGCTAACGCGGTTTTCCAGTTCGCCGGGAGCTTCGGCTACGCCGCCAACGGGGCCCGGGCCGTAGTCTCGTTCCCGCAAGTGACCTATAGCGGCTCGCCGACGGCCGACCTGAGCATCAACTACGCGTTTCCGTCCGTCACCACCTATGACTGGGCTCAGTCCCCGGAAATTGAGAGCAGCGAGTACGGCGAGGCGTCGTGGACCGAGCAGCTGCTGCCGAACCAGGAGGCAGCCAGTCAGGCGGTCAGCGGCGTTAACCTGAGTCGCCAGCGACGGGACAACGATTTCACCTTCCTCGCGGGTGCCCTCGTTGGCGTGGCCGGGCTCGATTTTCTGGGAAGGCCTCAAGAAGCTCTTGCGCATGGAGTGAGGAGACACCCGGGTGGCCTGGCATCTGCGCCAGGCCCTCGGCGACGTGCTGTGGCGCAGCCAAGCCGGCCTCCCGCTGGCGGATCACCGGACACCACCACAGTGGGTGCAGGACCTGGCCGCGCGCTTCAGCGCGCTCAGCATCGGCCCCGAAGCGCCACCCGCAGCTGACCACCGCTGATGGCACCGGCGAAGACCGGCATACGGCACCACGCCGCCTAGATCGATGACCGGGAAATGCGGGCAGCTCACACATGGTCGTATGCGATCAGGGAGCGCTTGACCGGCGCGCCGATCTGCCAGTTGTGCCAGATGACCGCGTTGAGGGCGAGCAGCCGCTGGATGATTCGCGCCCACAGCCCGGCGGGGACCCGGCCGCCGTGGCGTTCGAGGCTGAGCTGGTTCTTCAGCGTCCAGATGATCGCCTCAACCCGCTGGCGCAGCCAGTTCGGGAACGGCCGCGGGATCGTCTCGTCCTTACGGGCCGGGCGGATCAGGGTCAGGCCCAGCTCCGGGCCGGCGAAGAACGCCTCGGTGTCCTCGCCGGCCAGTCCCTTGTCGGTGACCACCGCGGTGCCGGGCGCCGGGCGGTTGGTCGGCTGATCCGTGAGCATCTGCCGGGCCTGGTCGCGCTCGCCGGACAGCTTGGGGTTGGCCAGGCCGAACCCGGTCACCGTGCCCTCGCAGGTGCAGATGAGCATCAGCTTGGATCCCCAGTACCAGCGGGAATGACTGGGGCAGTAGCCGTAGCCCGCGTAGCCATACAAGTCCGAGCGGCGGGCGGTGAGGACGGAGTGCCCGCAAGGCACCGGGGTGGCGTCCATCAGCCGCATCAGCTCCGCGCTAGCGGGCGTGTGATCGGCCAGCCAGCGCAGCGCGGCCTCCATCAGCGGCGCGGCCGCCTTGACCCGGTCGTTGTACTCGCTTTGGCCCAGCAGCCGGGGAAACAGGTGCCCGACCTGCTTCGGCGCGGCGCGCAGCCAGTGCCGCTCGTCGTCATGGCGCAGCAGCACCTGCGCCACGGCCAGGCAGACCAGCTCCGCGTCGGTCACCTCCGGCGGCTTGCCTGGCCCGTGCCGGGTAAAGCCCAGCGACGGGATGATCCGGTCGGTCAGCTCGACGTAGAGTGCGATCAGGAGGGTGTCCAGGTCGGCGGTCACGGGACCTCCAAGGGTCAAACGTGCGGTAACGCGCCGATCTTGGACACTCTTCACTTCCCGGTCACGAACCGGGAACGGCGTGTCGCGGCCCGCCGCCCGTAGGGTGGGCTGGTGGCCATCGAGCTGGTCTTCGAGACCCACTCCATGTCTGTGGACAACGAGCAGGGACGCGCCACCGGCTGGTGGCCCGGCCAGCTCTCCGAACGGGGCCGGGCGCAGGCCCGTGAGCTGGGACGGCGGCGTAGCGGCGACGGGCTCGCCGCTGTGTTCAGCTCTGACCTGGCCCGCGCCGCCGAGACAGCCTCGGCGGCCTTCGCCGGCTCGGCGATCCCGGTGCTGTATGACTGGCGGCTGCGCGAATGTGACTACGGGCAGATCACCGCCGAGCTGGCATCAAACGCCATCTTGCACTCCCCGTCAGGGAGCAGCGGCGGGGAGTTCACCTTAACCGTCCGCATCGCGCCGGGGTGGGCGCGGGTGGAGGTCTCCGACTCCGGGACGGGGCAGTGGAGCGCGCCGCGCGACGGGTCTGACGAGGACGAGTACGGCCGCGGCCTGGCGATCGTCGCGGCCCTGGCGGACAAGCTCGGTCACGACATCCGCGCCGGCGGGCAGACGGTATGGGCCGAGGTCGCATGGTGACCGCGCAGGCGGGTCAGTCGTGGCCGCCGTTCTGATTCCGGTTGCCGGCGATCTTCCGCTTGCTCTGCCAGCTCCGCAGGACCTGGGGTGTCCAGCAGGGGCGGCCATCATCGATCCGGCTCTCGCCCGGGATGGGGTGGCGGGTGCGGGCGCGCCGGAAACTGTCGGCTTGTCGTAGCCGAGGTACCGAGCGGCGGCGGCGATCCCGACGATCAATTCCTCCTCGCCGCTGTCTGTGGCAGCGTCCTGGCCGGGGGCGGGGGCGCGGTGCCGCCCGGCGGTCCCGGTGCTCGTGACCGGCTGCCCGTCCTCGGCATCCGGGGCGCGGTGCCGCCCGGACGGGCCGGCCATGGTCGCGGGCTGGGCGGGGGTGTCCGGGGGCGGGACATCCGGCGGGACATCCGGTTGTCTTTGCGCAGGTACGTACACGTGCTGTCCGGGTGGGACAGGGACATCGCCGAGCCGGACCAGGGATACCCCGGCGAGCTTGCGGCCCTCGCTGATCACATGCTCGTCGATCCACGGGGCCGGCTGCATATTGGTAAACAGTCCGGCGGGGGTGGGCCGGTCAGGGCGTAGCGGCGGCGTTCGGCGGCGCTCATCCAGGCGATCTGGGCGTGGTGGATCAGGTCGGCGGCCTCGCCGACGCCGACCACGCCGCGGCCCTTGATTCTCGCGTCCCATTCGATCCGGGGGGCGAACCCGAACGTCATCCGCCACAGCGAGGAGGTGTAGGCCCCGGTGATCAGCCGGTACCCGTACTGCCCCCGGCTGTCGGAATCGCCGACCAGCCGCAGGTTCGGCTGGTGCACCGCCACCACCAGGCGGTGCCCGGCCTGCCGTCCCTGCCATTCGATCTGCCGCCGCTGATCCAGGGCGGGGGACGGCCCGGTGCCCTTGGCGCGGCGGTGCATGCGGGCGGCCATCCCGGCGAAGGTGCCGAACTCATCGATGACCAGCAGCCGCTGCGGGAACGCGCCGGGCCAGGCGGCCCGCTCGCCGACCGCGATGTTCACCCCGGGCATGGACAAGAAGAACTCCTCCAGCGCCCACAGCATCGATTCAATGTCGGTGTGCACCCGGATGCCCGGCACGTTCGTCAGCACGTCCTTGCCGGTCTTGCGGTCGATGTAGGAGCGGCGCTTGGGGTCGATGATGTCCACCAGCCAGCCGTTCGCGCGGGTGTGGGCGGCGGGGATGGAGGCGGTGGCGGTCTTGCCGCCGCCGGTGCCGGCCGCGATGAACAGGTGCGGCTCCTCGTCTTGCAGGTCCGCGATCCACTTGACCCCGCCGGCCAGGGTGGCCAGGTGGATCTTGTGGGCGGGCAGGTCGTACCCCTGGAACGGGGCCCGGGTGGGTGGGGCGGGAGGATGGGTCCAGGTCGCCTGGAACGCGCCGAAGGCGGCGAGGAGGTCGGCGCCGCAGTGCCGGCGGATGAGCTGGTCGATGTGGTTCTGCCGGGCGGCATCGGGGTTCCAGGTGGCCGGGTAGGCCAGCGTGATCGCCGCGTCCTGGCTGCCGGCGAAGCCGGGCGGGATGTCCAGCCACCGGTCCCGCTTGTCGGCCGGGTCGGTGCCCAGGTACTGGCAGAGCTGGAGGTAGACCGGGCGGACCACCTTCTGGACGTACCGCCATCGCCGCCACCGGGGAGCCAGCGCGAGTCCAGCCAGCAAGGCCAGCCACCCCAGCACCGCACCCGTGACCAGCGGGTGCGTGTCCAGCCCGGCCGCGACCGCGACCGCCGCCCACCGGACGGCGGCCCGTTTCCAGCCGGGCCAGAACGCCCACCAGCCCGGCTCGGCCGTGGTGAACCAGCCCGGCACCCCGCTAAGGCGCGTTATGTGGGTTGGTCTCGGCGGCCTTGACGTGAGGTGGCCTCTGCGAGAGACAAGTGGGTGTCGAGTCCCTTGTCCTGCAGAGGCCCCCTCCTATGCTGCCAACCGAGGATCTGTTCGTCTACGTGTATGTGCTGGTTGATGACGCGATCAGCGCCCGGGCCATCGCCATCCCCTCCCGGCCGGGTCCGGCCCCGGCCTGTACCGACGCCGAATTGCTGGCCATCGCGCTGGTGCGGCATCTGCTGGACCGGCGCAGTGAGGCCGGATTCTTGGCCGAGGTGGCCCGGGACTGGGCGCACCTGTTCCCGAAGCTGCCGCACCAAAGCGAGGCCAACCGGCGGATCCGCTGGCTGTGGGGCGCGTTCGAGCAGAGTGGGTAGGCTGCCACTTTCATTGACAGCAAACCGCTGCCGGGCTGTCCGATATGTACGTTTTTATCCGGTGATACGGGATGATTACGACCCGCGTGCGTAATTAGCGCTGCGGGGCGACGGGATCGTGCACGGCGCGGGCTTTTGCGGTCGAGGGGCTAGTTCTTACCAGCTGATTACGTGGCCTCGGAGCGGTGAGCCGGATCCGGCTGGAGGCCGTGGTTCAGGGTGTGGCCAGTGCTCGCGGCAGCCGCCAGATCATGAGCCTTTAACATCGCGAATGCTCCCGGGTTTCATGATCGCTCGTCTCCTCCTATCCGTGCCGACGCCGCGGGCACTGGCCATCGGCGTGCGCGGCGGCTAGCCCCGGGTGACCAGCGCGGTGACGGCGGCCAGGATGAGGGTGAGGGCGGCGGCGCTGCCGTGCAGGACCAGGAGCCGGCCGGAGAAGCGCGGGGCCCCACCACCCGGGGCCGCCCGGCGGGCGGCCCGCCGGTTGGCCGTGAACCAGGTCAGTCCCAGGCTCGCGGTGACCGCGACCAGCCCGAACGCGATCCAGCCGAGCGCCTTGTTGTGGACCAGCGTGAAGCCCAGCCAGAACGCCAGCCCGATGAGGGCGAAGGTCGGGTGCGCGAACTCCAGCAGCGACCGCAGGCCGGGAAGCACCGGCGCCTGCCGGGCCGCGACCAGCGACGGCGGATCCCACCGGCCCCGGGCCGCGTGCCGCAGTTCTCGCGGCGAGGCCGGACCGCCTGAGGCCGCGGTGGATACGGCCTGGGCACGGGGCGCGGTCTGGCTGGCCGGGGCGGTGGCGGGTACGGCCGACCGGGTGCGGGCCAGGTTGCTGGTTACCAGCAGGTAGAAACCGGCCGCTGCGGTGAACGCCCACAGCACCAGCGCCACGATGGCCATCTTCACCTCTCTCCGCAGCCGAATCTACCCGGCGGCAGCGGAGGTGGTTCGCGGGCTCCGGCCGTCTTACTGATGCCCGCGCCGTGGCTGCCGCAGCCCGGATGGCCGCGCTGGCCGGCGCACCAGGCGCGGGCGCGCGAGCTGGTACCGGGTTAGGACCGTTTCCCGGCAGGTTCCAACACAACCGGACCGGCTGGGCGGCTCAATTCAGCGCAGATCCGCCGAAGCGCACACAAAACACGGTGCGTGACGATTTTTGGCGTTCGCCAGGCGAGATCAGGAACGTCCTTATACAGTTAATAGTCTTGCAAGTACAGGGCGTGACAAAAAAGTATGGTCCGGAACACCGGGCGAAACATTGCTAACCTGAACACCGACACAGTTGCCCTCGCCAGACGTCACCCACGGGATCCGTAGACACGGAAGGTGACGCCCGAACGATGGCCCGTTCGGAATTATCGAGATTTTCCTGGGTAGCGGGGTACTCAGGAGCGGCAAAGGGGAACCATGACGCCGGTCATTGGCATTACCACGTACGACGTGGAAGCCTCGTGGGGAGCGTGGACAGCCCCGGCGGCGCTGCTCCCTTATGTCTACGTGAACTCGGTGCGGCGCAGCGGCGGCCGGGTGGTCATGCTGCCGCCGGGCGGGGACCACCAGGAGGCCAGCGCCACCGTGGCCGGGCTGGACGGCCTGATCGTGGCCGGCGGCCCGGACATCGACCCGGTACGGTACGGCGCGGCCCGGCACCCGTGCACGCAGCCGCCGGTGACCGTGCGAGACGACTGGGACCTGGCTCTGACCGGCAGCGCCCTGGCGCAGGGCGTGCCGCTGCTGTCGATCTGCCGCGGCATGCAGGCGCTGAACGTCTGCCGGGGCGGCACGCTGCACCAGCACGTGCCCGACCTGGTCGGCCACGACCGGCACAATGGCCCGCGGGCCGGGTACGGGCGGCACAAGGTGCGGGTCAGCCCGGACAGCATGCTGGCCGGGCTCCTGCCCGATGAGGGCTACTTCGACGTGCCCACCCATCACCATCAGGCCGTGAACCTGGTCGGCGAGGGCCTCAAGGCGGTCGCCTGGGAGGAAGACGGCACCGTCGAGGCGGTCGAGGCCGGCCCGTCCGAGCTAGGCGGCCTGTCCGCGTTCGTGCTCGGCGTGCAGTGGCATCCCGAGCGGGGTGATGACATGCGGTTGTTCGCCGCGCTGGTGGCGGCCGCGGCCGAGCGGGCGGCCGCGCGGACGCCAGCACTTGAGTCCATGATCTAGTCTGTTGCGATAAGCACTGTTCGCGCAGTGCACAGGATCGGCCATCAGGAGTTACCACCGTGCCGGGAGGCTCGCCCGCCATCGTCGCCGCGGTATTCCGCGCGGTGCGGACGGGCAATGCCTTCGAGGAGACCGTCGAGCGGCTGCTTGAGGGCGTCAAGCTCGGCGTGTACGCGCCGGGCGACCGGCTGCCCCCGGAACGGGAACTCACCCGCAGGCTCGGGGTCAGCCGGATCACGCTGCGGGAGGCGCTGCGCGAACTGGCCGCGGCCGGTTACGTGGAGACCAAGCGGGGCCGGTTCGGCGGCACGTTTATCATCCGCCCGCCCGAGCCGCTGGTGCCTGACGAGCTCACCCGCACGGCCCGCGACATGGGCAGTGAACTCGACGACGCGCTCACGTTCCGCCGGGTGGTGGAGACCGGGGCGGCCGAGATGGCCGCCCGGGCCAGCCTGACCAGGCAGCAGCGGGAGAGCCTGGCCGAGTGCCTGGCCGCCATGAAGGATGCCGGATCCTACGGCTACCGGCATGCCGACACGCGGCTGCACCTGGCCATCGCGGACGCCGCGGGCTCGCCGCTGCTGACCGCGAGCGTGGTCGAGTCCCGGGTCCGGCTAGTCGACCTGCTCAACGCCATCCCCATGCTGGAGCGCAACCTCGAGCACGCGAACGTCCAGCACACCACCATCGTGCGGGCCATCCTGGCGGGCGATCCGGAACGGGCCCGGCGGGCCATGGAGGAGCACGTCGCCGGGACCGCGGCGCTGCTGCGCGGGTTCCTGGGCGACGTCCTGGACCAGGCTTAGCCCCTGCCGGACGACCCTTCCCCGGGGCCGCCGCCCGCTGCCGGGCCCCCGTATTCCCCTGACTCTTGACACGCTCCCTGGCCCGGTGGGTGAATACCTTCATTCAATGGATCAGTTCCAGCCATATCTGCTTCTCCCAGGGAGATCGCATGGCCGACGACATAGCCGCAACGCAGGCGGCGAGCGAGGACGAGCGCCGCCTGCACGAGCTTGGCTACGCACAGGAACTCATGCGGCGGATGTCGGGATTCTCGAACTTCGCCGTGTCGTTCACGATCATCTCGATCCTGTCCGGCTGCCTGACCCTGTACTACTTCGGGATGGAAGAGGGCGGCCCGGCCATCATCGTCTGGGGCTGGCCGCTCGTCGGCATCTTTACGCTGCTCGTAGGGCTGTCCATGGCCGAGGTCTGCTCCAGCTTCCCCACCGCCGGCGGCCTGTACTACTGGGCGGCCAAGCTCTCGCCCCGGCACGGCCCGGCGTGGTCCTGGTTCACCGGCTGGTTCAACTTCCTGGGCCAGGTGGCGGTCACGGCCGGCATCGACTTCGGCGCCGCGCTGTTCATCAACTTCCTGTTCAGCCTGTGGTTCAACTTCAGCGTGAGCGCGCACTCGCACACGGTGGAGATCTACGTCTGCGTGCTGCTGCTGCACGCCCTGCTCAACCAGTTCGGCATCCGGCTGGTGGCGCTGCTGAACAACGTCAGCGTCTGGTGGCACATCATCGGCGTGCTGATCATCGTGGGCGCACTGCTGTTCGGGCTGAAGGCGGGCGCGCACCACGCCTCGGCCAAGTTCGTGTTCACCGACCTGGAGAACCTGTCCGGGTTCCACATCGGCTGGTGGTACATCCTGCCGATCGGGCTGCTGATGGCCCAGTACACCTTCACCGGATACGACGCGTCGGCGCACATGACCGAGGAAACCCACAACGCCTCGCGCAGCGGCCCGCGCGGCATCGTCATGTCGATCCTGATCTCGCTGATCGCGGGCTGGGTGCTGCTGATCGGCGTCACGTTCGCGATCCAGAAGGGCAACTACGTGAACGAGGCGACCGCGGTCGTGGCGCCGGGCCAGATCTGGATCGACGCGATCGGCCGGACCGGCGCCGAGCTGCTGCTGCTGGTGGCGATCGGCGCCCAGCTGTTCTGCGGCATGTCCTCGATCACGGCGAACTCGCGGATGATCTACGCGTTCTCCCGGGACGGCGCGCTGCCCGGCTCG
The DNA here is from genome assembly GCA_963767565.1 of uncultured Actinomycetes bacterium. Taxonomy (GTDB): domain Bacteria; phylum Actinomycetota; class Actinomycetes; order Streptosporangiales; family Streptosporangiaceae; genus Palsa-504. The sequence goes on from CAVYEG010000009.1 coordinate 16,285, forward strand.
GGCCTCTGGCACAAGGTGAACAAGCGGACCAGGACGCCGACCAACGCGATCTGGCTGGCGGCCGGCGGCGCGCTGATCCTCGGCCTGCCGTACCTGTGGAACACCGCCGCCTACGGCGCGGTTACCTCCATCGCCACCATCGGCCTGTACGTCGCCTACGTGGCCCCGACCTTCCTGCGGCTGCGGCAGGGCGACAGCTTCAAGCGCGGACCGTGGCACCTGGGCAAATGGAGCTACCTCATCGGCTGGACCGCCGTGACCTGGGTCGTGATCATCTTCTTCCTGTTCATGCTCCCGCAGTTCGGCCCCATCAGCCGGCTCACATTCAACTACGCGCCGATCGCGGTGGCCGTGGTGATCGGGTACGCCGGCCTCACCTGGCTGCTGTCGGCGCGCAAGTGGTTCACCGGGCCCAAGGTCCAGGGCACACCTGAGGAACTGGCCGCGATCGAGCAGGAGCTGTCCGCCTGATGCCGGCCGACGGCGACGGGGGCGGCATGCGGCGCGGCATGCTGACCCTGGAGCAGCTGCGCGTGGCGATCGGGGAGGGCGAGATCGACACCGTCGTGCTCGCCTTCACCGACATGCAGGGCCGGCTGGCAGGCAAGCGGCTGTCGGCCGAGTTCTTCCTGGAGGAGGTGGCCGAGCACTACTCCGAGGGCTGCAACTACCTGCTCGCGGTGGACGTGGACATGAACACGGTGGACGGCTACGCCATGTCGTCCTGGGAGCGCGGTTACGGCGACTTCGTCCTGGTGCCGGACATGGCCACGCTGCGCCGGGTGCCGTGGAACCAGGCCACGGCCCTGGTCATCGCCGACCTGACCTGGCTGGACGGCGCGCCGGTGGTGGCCTCACCGCGGCAGATCCTCAAGGCGCAGATCGCCCGGCTGGCCGAGCGCGGCCTGATCGCGCTGGCCGGGACCGAGCTGGAGTTCATCGTCTACAACGACAGCTACGAGCAGGCGGCGGCCAAGCACTACTACGACCTGATCCCGGCCAACACCTACAACGTGGACTACTCGATCCTGGGCACGTCCCGGATCGAGCCGCTGCTGCGCCGGATCCGCAACGACATGGCGGGAGCCGGCCTGTACGTGGAGTCGGCCAAGGGCGAATGCAACTTCGGCCAGCACGAGATCGCCTTCCGCTACGCCGAGGCGGTGGCCACCTGCGACAACCACTCGATCTACAAGACCGGGGCCAAGGAGATCGCCGCGCAGCAAGGCCAGAGCATCACGTTCATGGCCAAGCCGAACGCCCGTGAGGGGAACTCCTGCCACATCCACCTGTCGGTACGCTCCGCTTCGGACGGTACTCCGGTCATGGCCGGTTCCGGTGCTTACGGCATGTCCTCGCTGGGTGAGCATTTCCTGGCCGGGCTGCTGGACGCGATGCGCGAGCTGACCCTGTGCTACGCGCCGAACATCAACTCCTACAAGCGTTACGTGCCGGGCAGCTTCGCGCCGACCTCGGTGCGCTGGGGCCCGGACAACCGGACCTGCGCGCTGCGGCTGGTCGGGCACGGGCATTCGCTGCGGGTGGAGAACCGGACGCCGGGCGGCGACGTGAACCCGTACCTGGCCGTGGCGGCGATGATCGCCGCGGGCTTGCACGGCATCGACAACGAGCTGCCGCTCGAGCCGCCGGTGACCGGCAACGCCTACGCCGATACCGATGTGCGCGTGCCTGCTACCTTGCGCGATGCCCTGGACCTGTGGGAGAAGAGCGGGCTGGCCCGGCAGGCGTTCGGTGCCGACGTGGTGGAGCACTACGCCAACTACGCCAAGGTGGAGCTGGCCGCCTACGACGCCGCGGTGACGGACTGGGAGCTGCGCCGCTGCTTCGAGCGCTTGTAGCTAAGGGGACCTCGCGCATGTCTGTCTTTACCGTGCTCAATCCCGCCACCGAGGCGCCGGTCACCACCGTGGAGCAGGTCTCGGCGGAACAGGCCGACGAGGCCATCGCCCGGGCGGCGGCGGCCTGGCCGGCCTGGCGGGCGGTGGCGCCCGGCGACCGGGCCCGGCTGCTGCGCGCGTTCGCCGGTTTGGTGGACGCCCACGTTTCCGAGCTGGCCGACCTGGAAGTGGCCGGCTCCGGGCATCCGGTCGGAGCGGCCCGGTGGGAGGCCGGGCAGGTCCGGGACGTGCTGATGTATTACTCGGCCGCGCCCGAACGGCTCATCGGCCAGCAGATCCCGGTCCCGGGCGGGCTGAACGTCACCTTCCACGAGCCGCTCGGCGTGGTCGGCCTGATCGTGCCGTGGAACTTCCCGATGCCGATCCTGTCCTGGGGCATGGCGCCCGCGCTGGCCGCCGGGTGCACCGTGGTGGCCAAGCCCGCCGAGGCCACCCCGCTGACCGCGATGCGGATCGGCGAGCTGGCCCTGGAGGCCGGGCTCCCCGAGGGGGTGTTCACCGTGCTGCCGGGCAAGGGCAGCGTGGTCGGGCAGCGGCTGGTCGATCACCCCGCGGTGCGCAAGATCGTGTTCACCGGGTCGACCGAGGTGGGCCGTTCGATCATGACAGGATGCGCTCAGCAGGTGAAACGGCTGACCCTGGAGCTGGGCGGCAAGAGCGCCAACATCATCTTCGCCGACTGCGACCTGGAGCGGGCCGCCGCGACCGCGCCGTACGCGGTGTTCGACAACGCCGGCCAGGACTGCTGCGCCAGGTCGAGGATCCTGGTCCAGCGCTCGGTGGTGGACAAGTTCATGGCGCTGTTCGAGCCCGCCGTGCAGGGCGTCGCGGTCGGCGACCCGGCGTCGGCGGCGACTGAGATGGGGCCGCTGATCTCGGCCGCGCACCGGGCCCACGTGGCCTCCTACGTGCCGTCGGATGCGCCGGTGGCGTTCCGCGGGCAGGCGCCGTCCGGGCCTGGGTTCTGGTACCCGCCGACCGTGCTGGCCCCGGTGCGGCCCGATGACCCGGCTTACACCGAGGAGGTGTTCGGCCCGGTGGTGACCGTGACCCCGTTCGAGGACGAGGCGGAGGCGATTGCGATCGCCAACGACACCCCGTATGGCCTGTCGGGCTCGATCTGGACCTCGGACGTGGGCCGCGCCATCCGGGTGGCCCGCGGCGTGGAGACCGGCAACCTGTCGGTGAACTCGCACTCCTCGGTGCGGTACTGGACGCCGTTCGGCGGGTTCAAGCAGTCCGGCCTGGGCCGCGAGCTCGGCCCGGACGCGCCGGACGCGTTCACCGAGACCAAGAACGTATTCATTTCCACGCAGTGAGCGAGCCGAAGAGCGCCGGCGCTGTCTGGACTGAGGAGCGAAGCGACGAGGGAAGACGGCGCCTCTAGGGCGCCCGGAGGCGAGCGAACTAGAAAGGTACAGCTCATGAGCTTGCGTTTGCAGGACCGGGTGGCGGTCATCACCGGGGCGGGCAGCGGGATCGGCCTGGCCAGCGCCCGCCGGCTCGCCGCCGAGGGAGCCCTGGTCGTGGCGGTCGACATCGACGAGGCTGCGGGCAAGGCGGCCGCGGCCGCCGTCGGGGGCGAGTTCCTGGCCGCCGACGTGGCCAGCGAGGACGACGTCCAGCGGCTGTACGAGACGGTGGTGGCCCAGCACGGCCGGGTGGACATCGCGTTCCACAACGCGGGCATCTCGCCGCCGGAGGACGACTCGATCCTGACCACCAGCCTGGAGGCCTGGCACCGGGTCCAGCAGGTCAACCTGACCTCGGTCTACCTGTGCTGCAAGCACGTGATCCCGCACATGCGGCGGCAGGGCAAAGGGTCGATCATCAACACCGCCTCGTTCGTCGCGGTGCTAGGCGCGGCCACGTCGCAGATCTCCTACACCGCCTCCAAGGGCGGGGTGCTGGCGCTCTCGCGCGAGCTCGGGGTGCAGTTCGCCCGGGAGGGGATCAGGGTCAACGCGCTGTGTCCCGGCCCGGTGAACACTCCGCTGCTGCAGGAGCTGTTCGCGTCCGACCCGGAGCGGGCGGCGCGCCGGCTGGTGCACGTCCCGATGGGCCGGTTCGCCGAGGCTGACGAGATCGCGGCCGCGGTGGCCTTCCTGGCCAGCGACGACTCCTCGTTCATGACTGCCTCGTCGTTCCTGGTCGACGGCGGCATCTCCGGCGCCTACGTCACGCCGCTCTAGCTGGTCATCCCCGAGCACCGGTAAATGATCATCAGCTCTCCATGTCAGCCAGGCGACTGGCCATTATCTACCGGCCGACGAGCTCGCTGAGGCGGGCGCCGAGGACGGAGATGCCAGGGCGGGGCTCGTGCTCGTAGTACCAGGGCTTCCGCCGGCGCACGAGGGCCTCGCCGTGGTCGGCGTCAGGGGGAGCGGAGGGTGCGGAGGCGGATGGTTACGGGCATCGAGCGGAGCTCGGCTAGGACGTCATCGCTGTACTGGCAGCCGATGTCGGTCAGGACGTAGCCGAACTCGTCCCTGGTCCGCAGGAGCTGACCCTCGACGTTGACGCCGTGCTCGGCCAGTACCCGGTTGATCGAGGCCAGAACGCCGGGGACGTTCTGGTGCAGGTGGACCAGGCGATGGGCGCCGCTGGTCATGCCCAGCGCGATCTCCGGCAGGTTCACGCTGAGCGAGGTGGCGCCTGAGGCCAGGTAGTCGGCCAGCTTCCCGGCCACGAACTCGCCGATGTCCTGCTGGGCCTCCTCGGTGGAGCCGCCGATGTGCGGGGTGAGGATGACGTTCGGCAGGCCGCGCAGCTCGGAGACGAACTCCTCGTCCCGGCTCTTCGGCTCGTCAGGGAACACGTCGATAGCGGCCCCGGCGATGTGCCCGGATTCGATGTTGCGGCGCAGCGCCGCGTGGTCGACCACGAACCCGCGGGACAGGTTGAGGAACAGCGACCGCGGCCGCATCCGGGCGAACTCGGCCGCACCGAAGAAGCCGCGGTTGCCGTCGCGCCCGTCCACGTGCAGGGTGACGGTTTCCGCCGACTCGAGCAGCTCGCCCAAAGTGGAGCAGCGCCTGGCGTTGCCGAGGGCCAGCTTGTCGGCGATGTCGTAGAAGTAGACGGACATGCCCAGGTTCTCGGCCAGCACGGACAGCTGGGTACCGATGTTGCCGTAGCCCACGATGCCGAGCTTGCGGCCGCGCACCTCGTGGCTCCCGGTGGCTGACTTGTCCCAGGTGCCCGCGTGCATCAGGGTGTTCTTCTCCGGCAGCCGCCGGGCCATGGCGATGATCTCGGCCAGCGCGAGCTCCACCACGCTGCGCGTGTTGGAGAATGGCGCGTTGAACACGGCCACGCCGCGCCTGCCGGCCGCGGCCAGGTCGATCTGGTTGACGCCGATGCAGAACGCGCCCACCGCCAACAGGTCGGGCGCGGATTCCAGGACGCGCTCGGTGAGCTGGGTGCCCGACCTGATGCCGAGCAGGCTCACGCCGGGCAGCGCGGCGATGAGCTCGTCCTCGCCCAGCGCGCTGGGCAGCGTCTCGACCTCGTAGCCCTCCTTGGCCAGCCGCGCCGACGCATCCGGATGGATGTTCTCGACCAGTAGTGCCCTCATGCCCGTCAAGCGCCCGCACACCTTCCGCTCGCCCGATTTACCGTATGTGCCCAGTTCCAGGCCCGGCCCCTGGGCCTTCCCCTTTATACCTAACGGGCCGTGGTGGCTGCCCCGGTCACGGTGTCGGTCGGCTCCTGGGCGTCCAGTCCGCGCAGCTTGGCCCGGACCTCGTCGGCGAGCGGGTGCGGCAGCGTGTCGAGGATGGCGATGGCCTGCAGGTAGCAGGCGCGGGCCTGCTCGGGGTGGCCCTCGGCCAGCAGGACGTCGCCCATCCCGGACAGCGAGCTGCCCTGGCCGAACGGCGCCCCGATCTCGCGGGAGGCGTCGATGGCCTGCTGGTAGTGGGCCTTAGCCTGGGTCAGGTCACCCAGGTGCAGGTAGATGAAGCCCAGGCTGTCCAGCGTGTCGGCCAGGCCTCCGCGGTTACCCGATTCCCGGTGCAGGCTCATGGCGCGCAGGCAGTGGGCCAGCGCCTGGTCGTACTGGCCCATGTGGGCGTAGAGCCAGCCGACGCCGTTCTCCAGGTTCGCCTGCGTCCACCAGTGGCCGGCCGCCTTGAGCATCCGGAGCGCGTCCAGCGCGACGGCCAGCGCCTCCGGGAAGCGCTGCTGATCCTCCAGCATGCTGGCCAGGCCGTTCAGCACCATTCCCTCGTTGGCCCGGTCGCCCAGTTCCCGGAACATATCCAGTGCCTGCCGGATGTTCTGGTCGGCGGCGTCGTAGTCCCCCATGTGCCCCTGTGCATTGCCGAGCAGGTAGTGCGCGTGCGCGAGGGCGAGCGTGTCGTCCAGCCGCTGCGCGGCGGCCAGCGCGGTCCGCTGGCTGGCCACGTAGGAGCGCCACCGGCCGCGCAGGTTGAAGAACGGGCCGAGCGTCCAGGGGATCTGCCAGGCGTGGGCGTCGAAGCCGTTGGCGCTGGCATACTCGGTCATCGTGAGCAGCACCGGGGCTTCGGCCTCGAACCAGGAGATGGCCTGCTCCTTGGCGGGAAACGCGGCCAGGACCACGCCTGGCTGCGGCGCATCAAGCCGCAACGGCGGCCGGTGCGGGCTGAACCGTATCGTGGCCGCCATCGCGGTGTGCAGGTAGTGGTCGAGCATCCGCTGCACGGCGGCGGACCGCTCCGGCGCGGGATCGTGCCGATCGGCCTGGTCGGCCGCGTAGGCGCGGAGCAGGTGGTGGAAGGCGAAGCGGCCGGGGGCGGACTCGGCGACCATGTTCGTCCGGGTAAGCTCGCGCAGCGCGGCGCTCGCCCCGGCGCGGGGGATCCCGGCCAGGCTGGCGGCCGCCGGCAGCGAGATGTCCGGGCCCGGGTGCAGGCCGAGCAGGCGGAACATCCGCGCGGCGGCCGGGCTGAACTGGTCGTAGGACCACGACAGCACGGCTCCCACGTCGGTGGCCGCGTCGCCTTCCTCCAGCGCGTCCAGCCGGTTCCGAGCGTCGCGCAGTTCGGCCGCCAGCTGCGCCAGCGGCCGCTCGGCCCGGCCGGCGGCGGCCCGCCCGACCGCGATCGACAGGGCCAGGGGCAGGCGCGCGCATGCCGCGACGATCTCGTCCGCCGCCTGCGGCTCGGCCGCGACGCGCCCGCGGCCAAGCCGGCGAGCGAGCATCTCATGGGCTTCGTCGTCACCGAGCACCTCGAGGGTGATGAACGCGGCGCCCTCGGCGGCCACCAGCCCGGCCATCTGGTTCCGGCTGGTCACCACGACCAGGCACCCCGGTGAGCCAGGCAGCAGCGGCCGCACCTGAGCCGGGCTGCTGGCGTTGTCGAGCACGATCAGCACCCGCTTGCCGTCGACCAGGCTGCGGTACAGGGCCGCCCGTTCCTCGGTACTCGGCGTCAGCCGGTGCGGCGGCATGCCCAAGCCGACCAGCAGCAGGCCCAGTGCTTCAATCGGTTCCATCGGCGGCCGGGCCGGATCCAGGCCGCGCAGGTTGACGTACAGCTGCCCGTCGGGGAAGCGCTTGGCCACCTGGTGGCCGAACCGGATGGCCAGCGCGGTCTTGCCCACCCCGGCCGTGCCCGAGATGACGGCCACGGGCACCGACCCGTCCAGGCTGTCCGGCCCGGACGGCGGCAGCAGCGCGTGCAGCTGGCCGAGCGCTTCGTGGCGGCCGGAGAAGCCCTGCGCGTCCAGGGGCAGCTGGGCGGGCACGGGGATGCCGCGGCTGCCGCCGGCCCACGGTTGCTCCGGTCCGGTGCCGGTGCCGTCCGCGGAACCCACCTGCCCGCCGGGTGGCGGGTCGCGGTCTGAGCCGCGGGATCCGGGCCCGGTTCCGTTCCGCCTGGCTTGTTTCGGCAGGTTCTGAGCCCGCGTCCCGGTCCCCGGCGGGCCGGAGGGCAGGTCCAGCGCGGGATCGGAGGTCAGCACCTGCTGGTAGATGCGGGACAGGTCGCCGCCGGGGTCGATGCCGAGCTCCTCGGCCAGCACCTGCCGTCCGCCGGCGTAGACCCGCAGCGATTCGGCGTGCCGCCCGCTGCGGTACAACGCGATCATCAGCAGCCCCCGCATCCGCTCGCGCAGCGGATGCTCGGCCACCAGGGCGGTCAGGTCGGGGACGACCTCCTCGTGCCGGCCCAGCGCGAGCTGGACGTCGGCCCGCTCTTCGGCGGCGGCGGAGCGCATCTCGGACAGCCGCACCCGCTCGGTCTCCGCGAACGGCCCCGGCACCCCGGCGAACGCGGCGCCCCGCCAGAGCCCGAGCGCGGCATCGAGGGCGCCCACCGCGCCGGCCGGATCACCGTCCCGGCGCAGCTGACGAGCCCGGGCCAGCTGCTGCTCGAAGGCGACGGCGTCGGGCTGGCCGGGCACCAGGTGCAGCACGTACCCGGCCCCTGAGGAGACCAGCACGCGGCCGGGCCCGCGCCGCGACCGGCCGGGCTCGAAGATCCGGCGCAGCCCGGCCACGTAGGTGTAGATCCCGCCCTCGGCGCTGGCCGGCGGATCCTGGCCCCAGACCGCGTCGACGAGCTCGCCGCGGGAGATCACCCGGTTGGCGCGCATGGCGAGGATACCGAGCACCGCCTGCTGCCTGGGCTGACCCACAGGCAGCTCGTCTTCGCCGTACCAGGCCGTCACGGGCCCGAGCACGCCGACGCGCAACACCACGGCTTATGCCGACCTTCCGCTCACAGACTGCCGCCCCCCACCCGGGCAGAAGCGCCTTTACCGAGGTTACAGGGATTTGCGCTGCTCATCTAGAAAAAATCTAGATCGCATAGAGACTCCGGCTAAATAGTTGGGTCCGCGCGAACCCGCCATCGGCCGTCCCGGGCTTATCATCCCGGGCGGGCGGCGCGCCAGGAGTGCGATCTGCCGAGTTGCGCGGGGGAGGTCATGGGATGCACGGCCGCCAGCGGCCGGATCTTCGCTACTGAGTGAGCTGCCGAGCGGCTGAGCCTCCGGGCCCATCAGGTGACCCGGAGTCGCCGGCCCTCACGGCACCCCCCTTCACTACCTGCCGTGAGGGCCGGCCCTCTTGGCCAGCTCTAGGCGTATAACGCCAGGACTGCGTATCAGCATAGGTTTGCTGAACCGTCCGGTTTTCTTGTCCGTTACGTCACTTATGGCGGTTTTCGCCTCGGGCAGGCGAACCTGGCGGGCGGGACCGGGCCGCCCAATCCTCCAGGTTTGCCGAGAGTCACCGGCGCGGACGCCCACCAGCATGGCAGACCGCCTACGATAGAGCGCGGTACCCGGGATCAACGGACTACTCTTGCGCCTTGACGCAAGCACGAGGCAGCGGGCGACGCCTGACCCCGCTGGCAGAACAGAGGGTTGGACGTAGCGAGCTATGGGCAAGGCAAGCAGAACCAAGGTTGACAGCAGCCGCCGGGAGAAGATCGCCGCACAGCGCGCGGCGGCCCGGCGGGCGGAGCAGCGGAAGCGGATCCTGCTGGCGACGGGCAGCATCATCGTCGTCGCCGCGGTCGTGCTGACCTTCGTCATCATCAAGCTGAACGGCAAGCCGGCGGGGTCAACCTCCGCGCAGGGCCTGTCCAACGGCCCGGTCGGCACCGCGCTGGCCTCCGTGGTGCACGACGTCACCACGGTGCCGGTGAGCACCTCCGACGCGGTGGGCGAAGGCTCGGTCACCGCCAAGCCCACCTCGATCAAGGGCACGGCCCTGACCGCGAACGGCAAGCCCGAGATGCTCTACATCGGCGCCGAGTACTGCCCCTACTGCGCGGCCGAGCGCTGGGCCATGATCGTGGCGCTGAGCCGGTTCGGCACCTTCACGGGCCTGTCCACGGTGCATTCCGCGGTGGCGAACGGGGCCGGCCAGGCCGAGCCGGATCCGGACACGCCGAGCTGGACGTTCCTGCACGTCAAGTACACCAGCCCGTACCTGACCTTCACGCCCGTCGAGGAGTACACCAACATCCCGGACGCCTCCAACGGGGAATACACCCTCCTGCATGCGCCCACCGCGGCCCAGCAGGCCCTGGTCACCAAGTACGCCGGCGCCCAGGGGTCGATCCCGTTCATTGACTTCGGCAACAAGTACATGATCGAAGGGGCCAGCTACGATGCCGGAGTGCTGGGCCAGGGCAAGATCAGCTGGGCCACGATCGCGAGCGACCTGCACAACCCGAACAGCCCGGTGGCCAAGGCAGTCCTCGGGGTGGCCAACTACATCACGGCGGCGATCTGCGGGATGACGGGCAACCAGCCCGCCAGCGCGTGCACTTCGACCGTCACATCCCTGCAAAGCCAGATCTGACGCCAGGTCAGCTCTAAGCTCCGCAGGGTAAGATCTGGCGTCACAGCAGCCGTGACACGACCGGAGGCGAAGCTCGGATGACAGCTTCGAAGTCCAGCCGGGCCCGCAACGCCCGTGCCCAGGCCAACGCGGCCAGGAACAGGAACGGTGCCGCGGCCGAGACCGGTGCCGCGGCCAAGACGAGCAGTACGGCCAGGACCGCCACCGCGGTCGAGGCGCCGGCTCCCGTCAAGGCCAGCACCGTCAAGGCCAGCACCGTCAAGGCCAGCACCGTCAAGGCCAGCACGGCGAAGGCCGGCACCGCCAAGGCCGGCACGGCGAAGGCCGGCACCGCCAAGGCCAATGGGAGCACCGGCACGGCGCGCCGCGGCGGCAGCGCGGGCCCGGACGGCGCGGGCCGATCAGCCGCGGTCGCGACCCCCGGCGGCGTGGTGGCCACCCGGGCCGCCGCTCCGGAGCGCGGCGGCTCACGGCTGCAGGCCCTCAGGGACGGCCTTACCGGCGCCGGGGCGCAGCGGCGGCCGGCCGCTCCGTTCTGGATGCAGATCACCACGTGGCTGGTGGCCATGGCCGGGCTGGGCGTCTCCATCTACCTGACCATCGCGCACTTCACCGAGTCGACCCTGGCCGGGTGCTCGGAGAGCGGGCTGGTGAACTGCACCAAGGTGACCACCAGTCCCCAGTCGTACGTGTTCGGCATCCCGGTGGCCGTGCTCGGCCTGGCCTTCTACCTGTTCGCGGTGGCGGCCATGAGCCCGTGGGCCTGGCGGTCAGGCCGGCGCGAGGTGCACATCGTCCGGCTGGCCTCGACGGTGGTCGGCATCGGCTTCGTGCTGTACCTGATCTACGCGGAGCTGTTCATCATCGGCAGCATCTGCCTGTACTGCACCAGCGTGCACGTCCTGACGTTCGTGCTGTTCGCGCTGACCGCGTTCGCCGCCGCGGCCTGGGGGCTTGACCCCGCCAAGCACGACAGCTGACCGGCCCGCCGCACGTCATTACATCTTCATCATGTTGGCGTCCGCCCGCAGCCACGGCAGACCGCACGCACTAGCCTGAAGGCGCGCCCGAGGAGAGGAGCGCCTTCGGTGCCAGGCATGAATTCAGGCCTGAATCCGGCCGATCCGACGCTGGTCGCCGCGTTCAGGTCGGCGCTGCTGCACCAGGGCGCGATCGCCATCATCATCCTGGCCTTCCTGGGGCTGCTATGGGCTAGGGCCAGGACCTGGCGGATGGCCACCCCGGCGGCCAAGCAGGAAGAGGGCGCCGGAACAGGCACGGCTGGGGCAGCCGACCCGGACGGGGCCGCCCACCGAATAATGTCCCGATGGTCGGCGGCGGGGGCTGGCCGGGGTTTTCGCCGGCGCCTGGCGGGACGTGGCAGGCGGGGGGGCCCGCCGGTGCCGGCCGGGCTCGGCGGGGATCAGGTGCAGGTGCTGGGGCTGACCGTCTGGCGGCTGGCCGGGGCGGGCTGGACCAAGATCCAGGTCATGAACGTGCCGATCAGCTACGGCTCGTCGGGCTAGGGCCAGGCTGGGAGATGCAGGCATGAGCTACCTGACCGGGCACTGGTCCTTCGACCCGTTCCTCGTCCTGGCCGTCGCGGTCGCGGTGTGGCACGAGGTCGGGCTGCGGCGGCTGGCGCGGCGGTCCCGGCCCGAGCGGACCAGGCAGCGGCGGCTGCGGTCGCTGTGGTTCTACGCCGGGCTGGTGGTGCTGCTGCTCGCGGTGGAATCGCCGATCGACTACTGGGCCGACGACTACTTCTTCGTGCACATGATCCAGCACCTGCTGCTCATGTTCGCCGCCCCGTCGCTGATCGTGGCGGGCGCGCCGTGGCAGCCGCTGCTTGAGGCCCTGAATTGGGCACTGCCCGGCCGGTCCGGGCGCAGCGTGACCCGGGGCGTGCTGGCGGGCGGCTGGTCGCGGCCGCTGCGCGCGGTGGGCGGGTTCTTCGTCCGGCCCTGGGTGGCGGTGGGGCTGTTCAGCGCGGTGATGATCTTCTGGCACCTGCCCGGGCCCTACGACCTGGCCGAGAACAACCAGGCCGTGCACATCTGGCTGATGCACGGCAGTTTCTTCGCGGCGGGCGTACTGTTCTGGCTGCAGTTCATCCCGTCGCCGCCGTTCCGGCGGCGGATGCCTCTGGCCTCCCAGGCCGCCGCGCTGCTCGGCACCAACCTGGTGATGATCTTCATCGCGATGGCGCTGAGCATCTTCGCCTCGCACTCGGTGTACTCGGTCTACGACCACGTGCCCGGCGTCACCCTGCCGCCGTTCGCCGACCAGCAGATCGGTGCGGCGATCCTGTGGGTGTGCGGCGACTTCTGGGCCATGCCGTCGATGATCGTGATCGTCCGGCGGCTGATCCAGGCCGACGGGAGCGTCAGCGCGGCGCTGGACCGGGTGCTGGGCCGCGGCGCGTCACGGTCCGGCTGGGCCACCGGGGGCCGCCCGCACGCAGGCGTGCTGGGCGGTGGCGCGGCTCAGCGGATATCGCCGCCCGACGGGGAGTCGTGAACCTGTCGCCGGTGCGCCGGGCGGGAGAGCTTCCTGGCCTCGGACCTCTTGGGTGCGGGCGGGTGCTTGCCGTTCGGTGAGGGGCCCGGCGCAGTCTGGGGGCTCCCGGGGTCGGCGCCGCCCGGGACGGAGTGGTCGTCGGCTTCCGCGCCGGGCCGGATGACGTCGGTGATCTTGTGCAGCCCGCTGAACGCCGACGACTGCGCCACCGCGACCACCCCGACGATCAGCGCGGCGATCCCGCCGGCCTCGATGGCCAGCTGACCCGGCGTGATCGGGACCCGGTCCCCGAAGACCAGGATGCCGAGCGCGATCCCGGCCACCGGCTCACCCGCGGCGACGGTGGGCAGTGAGTAGTGCAGCGGCCCGGCGCTGAACGCGTTCTGCATCAGCCAGATGCCGACGATGCCCGCGCCCACCAGCGCGTAAGCCGACCAGGTGGAGAACAGGACGGTCCAGGAGCTGTACTGCATGCTCTCCAGCGTCTGCCGGGTCAGCGCGTCCTGGATGCCGAACACCAGCCCGGCCCCCAGGCCGGTGAGGGTAGCGCGGACCTGTCCCTGCCTGCGGTGCCCGATCACCACGGCCACAGCCGCGATGCCGGCGATGATCGCGGCCGCGTACCAGTGCGAGAACGAGCCGAACGACATGCCGATCGGCGTGGTGGAGCGGGTCGCCGAGACCAGGGCCACCCCCGCGCACAGGATGAGGGCGCCGGTCACCTCGGCGGCCTTGACCGGCTGCCGGGACATGGGCACGGCCAGGATCAGCGCCCAGACCAGGTAGGTGGTCAGCAGCGGCTCCACCAGGGTCAGCTCGAGATGGCCGATGGACCAGGCGGCCAGCAGGTAGCCCGCCACCATGCAGCCGATGCCGAGCAGCCACCGCGGCTGGCGCAGCAGGTCGGTCAGGATGCGCCAGGACAGGAAGCGCGAGTCGGGTTCCTGCTGGGCGGCATACTGCTGGAGCACGAAGCCCACCCCGAGCAGCACCGCAGCCACGAGGGTGGTCGCGTAGTCCACATCCAGGTCCACGAGTGCTCTGTCTTCGCTAGGGCAAAACGGTGCGGGTATCAAGGACAACGTGCACTGCTGACGGCTAGTTTCGGCTCAGCCGCGTGACGCGTGGGCGGCGGCGACGCGCATTGATCGTATGGTAGCCGTCCACCTGCATACTGCCGCCGCATCGGACGTCTGAACATCATTGAGGTCCCGGCCACGTGATTGGCACCGAGTTGTTATCTGCGTACGGTGCGGGATTATGTCCGCGATCTCCTGCCGGCTGGTCAGCCGTTACTATCGTGAGCCTGGTCGGCGTGCATGATTGCCGGGAGGGTGCGCGGTGGGGGACCGGAAAAGGGACGGCGGGCTACCCGGCGGCCACGCCGGGATAGACCCGGGCCGCGTTGCCGGCCAGCACGGCCGCCAGGACCTCACCGGGCAGGCCCAGGCCCGCGAGGGCGCGGACGTTCCTGGCCGTGCCGGGCACACCGGGCCAGTCGGTGCCGAAGATCCACTTGGCGGCCAGGGCGGCCAGGTCGGAGCCGGCGTAGTAGGCGGGCAGCCGCTTGGGCGGCAGGCCGGCCAGGTCCAGCCACACGTTGTCACGGGCCAGCGCCATTCGGGCCGCGTCGGCGTACCACGGGCCGCGGCCGCCGTGGGCCAGCACGAACTGGACGCCGGGGAAATCGGCCGCGATGGCGTCCATCAGCTTCGGGTCGCCCGCCTCGGACCGCGAGCCGGGGAAGATACTGCCGCCGGTGTGCACCACCACCGGCACGCCGCGCGCGGCGCACAGCTCGTAGACCGGGTACATGTCCGCCCGGTCGGCGGCGAAGCCGCCGTGCACCGGGTGCACCTTGACCGCGACCGCGCCCAGGTCGAGCTGGCGTTCGGCCTCGGCGGCGGGCGGGATGTGCAGCAGCGGGTTCACGTTGGCCACCAGCCGGTACCGGCGGGGGTTGTGCGCGACCACCGGCAGCAGGTCCTCGATGGCCTGGATCCCGGTGGCCCGCGGGCTGTACTCGGCAAACAGCAGCGCGACGTCGACTCCCTCGGCGTCGAGCAGCGCGTCCAGCCGGGCGGGGACCGGGTCGCCGCCGGCGTCGAAGACGTCCTGCCAGCCGGAGTCCTGGCCGAAATCGACGGCCCACTGCATCCAGGCGGGGGCCACCGTGCTCAGCCGGGGCACGTGCATGTGCGCGTCGACCACCGCCAGGCCGTCGATCATGGCGTGATCATGGCGTGATCATGGCGCGGCTCAGGCGTCCAGGCGCCGCAGCAGCCCGCTCGAGTACGTGCGGGCCGTCTCCAGGTAGGTCTGCATGGCGCGGGCGGCCAGGTCGCCGGAGATCCCGGTCCGCTTGATGGTGGCGGGCACGCCCGCCGCCAGGGCGGCGGGCGGCACCTCGAAGCCCTCCGGCACCAGGGCGGCAGCGGCCACGATCGAGCCGGCGCCGATCCGGGCCCGGTTCAGCGTGACCGACCCGGAGCCGATCAGGCACCGGTCGCCCACCACGCAGCCTTCGAGGTGGGTGTTGTGCCCCACTACGCACTCGGCGCCGATCAGCGTGGGCCAGTCGCGGGTGCAGTGCACCACCGTGCCGTCCTGGATTGAGGTCCGCGCGCCGACCTCGATCCGGCCGTGGTCGCCGCGCAGCACGGCGCAGGGCCAGACCGACGCGTGCGGGCCGATCCGCACCCGGCCGATGACCACGGCGTCGGGGTGGACGAAGGCGGAAGGGTCGATATCCGGTTCGTACTCCCCCAGCGCGTAGATCGGCATCAGCAAACCCTACCGTGCAGCCTGCAGGTTCTCGGTGTCCAGGTCGATGACGCCGAAGTGGTGCTGGTCCCATAGATGCAGGGAGGCTAGTTCGGGGTAGCCGGTCACGCCGGGCGGGTCGGCGAAGATGCGGGTGGTCCGGCGGCCGAAAGCATAAGGCGGCCAGCCGGGGTCGCCGGTGGTGGCGAAGGCCGCCCACTGCTCGCGCATTACGTTGCCGAGGGCCACGGCGCCGGCGGGCGGCTCGGGTCCGAACAGCATCTGCCGCAGGTCGCCGTCCACGCCGAACACCAGGGGCACGTCGATCGCGTGGCAGGCGCCCAGATCGGCAGCTTCGGGGCCCGCAGCCGGGTAGCAGACCTCGTACAGGAAGGTGCGGCCGCCGCCTGCGGCGTGGGACTGGGCCAGGTGCAGGCTCGGCATCCGGAACAGCCAGTCGGAGTGGACCAGCTCGAACAGCCGGCCGTCGTCGGCGTCCGGGTAAGCGGCCCGGTAGGCCGCCTCGCCGTCGCCGTGCTCGCCCTGCGGGCCCATCAGGTTGAGGGCATGGCTGGCCATTCCGGCGCTCACCTGGCCGCGGAGCCCGGACATCGTGGTGAACAGCCGGTACTCGTCGCGGGTGTGCCCGGCGATGAGGTCGATGTCCCGGGCCGCCCCCTGGGCCACGGCGCGCCACGGCGCGGCGGGCAGGACCTCGCCGTCGACCACCGGCGAGAACGGCGTGGGGAGCAGCGCCACCGGTCCCCAGCGGCCGGCGTGGTCGGCGGGCTGCACCGCGTCGGCCGCGGCCACCAGCCGGGCCGGGTCGGCGGCGGCGAACGCCTCGGCGGTGGCGGGCAGCCCGGCCTGGGCGGCGATGGCCGCCGTCACGTCGGCGGCCAGGGCGGGTGAGAAGAACGTGCCCGGGACGCTCTGCGCGATGGCCCGGCGGAACAGGCCGGCCGCGGCCGGCATGACCAGCAGCGCGGCGATCGCGCCGGCCCCGGCCGACTCGCCGAACACCGTGACCAGGTCCGGGTCGCCGCCGAAGGCGGCGATGTTGGCCCGGACCCAGCGCAGCGCGGCCACCTGGTCGAGCAGCGCGCGGTTGGCCGGCACGCCGGGCAGCTGAGCGTAGCCCTCCACGCCGACCCGGTGGTTGAAGGTGACCAGCACGACGTTCTGCTGGGCCAGCAGCGTCCCGTCGTAGCCCGGCAGGCAGGACGCACCGGACCGGTAGGCCCCGCCGTAGATCCACACCATGACCGGCAGCCCGGCCGCGCCCGGGTCGGGCGAGAACACGTTCACGGTCAGCCAGTCATCCGGGTCGGCGCCCGCCGCGGCAGCCGGCGGCGGGACCACGGCCAGGCCGGACTGGGGCGGCGGCGGGCCGAACGCGGCCGCGTCCCTGATGCCGTCCCAGGGTGCCACCGGGTGCGGGGCGGCGAACCGGAGCGGGCCGACGGGCGGCCGGGCGAACGGGATGCCGCGGAAGGCGGCGATGCCGGTGGCCGCCGCGGTCCGGCCGCGGACCAGGCCGCTGGCCGTGCGGACGACGGGCTCGGTTGCGTTCATGCGGACCCCTTGCCGGCGGGCGTTGGCGGTCCGGATATAGACCTACATGGCCACCACGAGCGAGGTTACGCCACGGGGTCGCTGCCCGGTGGCCCCGGCTGGCCATGGTGAGCCGGCTAGCTCGCGATAGCGGTGAGGGGCCAGCCGAAGAAGCCGTCGAGGGTCACGGCCGCGTGATCAGACCGCGGCGGGTCGATGGCCGTGTAGGTGGTGATGAACGTGTCGGCCTCGTGGTGCACGAGGGCGGGCCTGGGCGTGGCCACCTGATTGCCGTCCGGCCAGTCCTTCGCGCTCAGCCCGGTGGGCGCGCGGTAGGTGATGCTCTGGGTGAGGATGCCGATCAGCCAGTAGCCGCGGCCGTCGGCCAGCGGTAGCGCGAACGTCGGGTCGGGCGCCGGGACGAAGCGCCCGGTGTAGCTGACTCCGCCTTGCCGGTCCTGCCGGATCGCCGTGGCGGACGTGACGGGGATCGAGCCTTCGCCGGCCAGGAAGTCGTTGACCGCGAACGGTGCTGCCGTCGCGGTGGTCTGCGCGGCTCCGTTGGCGGCGCTGGTCAGCACCCGGGCCAGGACGGACGCGTAGCGGCCGGCCGCCAGCACGGACGCGTAGCGGCCGGCCGCCAGCACGGACGCGTAGCGGCGGCCGCCAGCACGGCGGGCGTGGCCGGGGGTGCCCCCTGCGCGCACAGCGCCGGCCAGCCCGCGCTGCCGTCGGGGTGGTCGACGGCCGCGGCCAGCTTCCACAGGCCGCCGGTACGCTCGAACACCATGGCCACCGACTGCATGCCCGTCCCGAGGTCAAAGACGTCGGTGTCGCCGTAGGCCACGAAAACCGCCGGGCGGCCGGCGCGGCAGGGGACGGTGATCGACAGGCCGGTCAGCCGGAATGGCACTCGATCCGCATTCTTCGGCAGGCCTGCCTGCGGTTTCTCGGCTAGGTAGACGGCGCGCATCTGGCCGGTGGTGATCCGATCGATCGCGGCAAAGTCGTCCTCGGTTTCCATCTGATTGGTCTGGACCAGCCAGTTCGTGACGGCCGCCTGTTCTGTCGCGGTGTGGACCGAGGCGGGCGGCGGACTGACCGCCGGGTAGGCTGTCCCGCCGCAGCCGGCCGCGGCCAGGCCGATCCCGGCCAGGCTCAGCCGGCCAGGCTCAGTCGGGTCAGGCTCAGTCGGGTCAGGCTGCCCGGCCAGGCTCAGCCGGGTCAGTACGGCGGATCTGAGCATCATCGGGACCCGCCAGGAACTCGTGGTGCGATTCATTGCCGCGTCCTTCCGTTCGGCCCGGGATGCCTGGTGCCCGGCCAGGCCCACACTAGGAATTCCGGCGGCTGATGAAATCGGGACGCGCCCTGAAATCTGGTCCGGGCCAGCCCGGAAAAATGCTCAGGGTCTGCCCTGATGCCTGGGGCTAAACGCGATGCCAGACTGGATCCGTGCAGCCATCCCCGGCGATCCTGATCGTCGACGACCACGACGGCTTCCGGACCTTTGCCCGGGGCATGCTCGAGGCCGCCGGCTTCACCGTCGCCGAGGCGGCCACCGGTGCGGAGGCGACCGAAGCGGTCCGGGCCGCCCGGCCCGGACTGGTGCTGCTCGACATCGGCCTGCCGGACTTCGACGGGTTCGAGGTGGCCAGGCGGCTGGCCGCCGTCGCGGCGGGAGACTTGGCTCCGGTCGTGGTGCTGACCTCGACCCGCGAGGCACGCGACTACGGCGGGCGGATCGCGGCCAGCCCGGCCGCCGGGTTCCTGCCCAAAGATCAGCTGTCGGGCACGGCACTGCGCCGGTTCCTGGCCCAGGATCCGTAATGAACCGGTGGCTGCGGGCGGCGCTGATCGCGGGCGCGATCGCCGCGGTGGGCTGCTTCGTCTGGTCGTCCTGGCCCCCGGAAGGGTACCTGCCGGTCGAGATCAGCTTCGCGGTGGTCGGGCTGTCGTTCATGGTGGCCGGGATAGCGGCCTGGCAGCGGTGGCCGGCCAGCCGGCTGGGCCTGCTGTTCACGATCGCCGGCTACCTCTACCTGGTGCCCTACATCCTGGTCAACCTGGCCAATCCGGTGGCGTGGACGATCGGGAACGTGGCCGGAGGTGTCTACGGTGCGGCCCTGGCCCAGCTGGGCCTGGCCTGGCCGGCCGGACGGCTGCGGTCCAAGTTCGAGTGCGGGGTGATCGTCGCCGACTACGCGCAGAACATCGCGTTCAACACGGCCGCGACGATGTTCTGGAATCCCGTGTTCAGCGGCTGCAACGCCAGTTGCCCGGCCAACGTGCTGCTGATCCGGAGTTCGCGGCCGACCTGGAATGTCATCAACACGGTTGAAGCGCTCATCGGGTTCATGATCACCGGCATCGTCCTGACCCTGATCGTGCGGCACTGGAGGTCCGCGCGCGGCTGGTCCCGGCGGGCCATGATTCCGCTGTTGTGGATCGGCGCGGCGGTCGGGGCAGAACAAATCCTGACCGGGAATCTGTTCCACTTTTCCGCTACGGTCACGTACGCCCTGCTGCCGCTGGTGCTGCTGGCGGGCCCGGCCCTGTTCGTGATCAGCACGGTGCGGGCCCGGACGGCGGGCGGTGCGCTCGGCACCGCGATCGTCGACCTGGAACCGGGCGCCTCACCGGGCCGGCTGAGGGACGCGCTGGCCCGGGCGCTGGGTGACTCGACGCTGCAGCTGGCGTTCCGGCGGCCGGACGGGTCCGGCTACCTGGACACCTCGGGCCAGGCCGTCGACGTGGCCCGGCCGGGTCCGGGCCGCGCCGTGACGCCGATCGCCGGCGCGGACGGTGCTGTGCTGGTGCACGACGCCGGGCTTGAGCACGAGCCGCAGCTGGTCAGGCTGACGGCGGCCGCGGCCGGCATGGCGCTGGAGCATTCCCGGCTGCAGGCCGAGGTCCGCGCCCAGCTGGAGCAGGTCAGCGCCTCCCGGGCGCGGATCGTCGAGGCCGGGGACGCCGAGCGGCGGCGGCTGGAACGCGATCTGCATGACGGCGCGCAGCAGCGGCTGGTGACCCTGAGCCTGGCCCTGGGAATGGCCCGCGACCGCGCGGCCGGGGCGGACCCGGAGCTGGGATCGTTGATCGAGTCGGCCAGCAAGGAGGCCCGGGAGGCGCTGACCGAGCTGCGGGAGCTGGCCCGCGGGATCCATCCCGCGGTGCTGACCGAGACCGGGCTGAGCGGTGCGATCCAGGCCCTGGCCGAGCGCTCGCCGGTCGTCACCACGATCACCGCGGTGCCGGACGGGCGGTTCCCGGCCGCGATCGAGGCCACCGCGTACTTCGTCGTCTCCGAGGCGCTGGCCAACGTGGCCAAGCACGCCGGAGCCGCCGGCGCCGAGGTGACCATCCAGCGGCGGCCCGGACGGCTCGTAGTCGAGGTCAGCGACGATGGCGCCGGGGGCGCCCGGCCCGAGGGAGGATCAGGGTTGCGGGGCCTGGCCGACCGGGTCGCGTCGGTGGGCGGCGTGCTGCGGGTGGACAGCCCGCCCGGTGGCGGGACACGGCTCGAGGCGGACATTCCGTGTCCGTGACTCCCGGGCCGGAGGCCCCGGTCGAGCTGCGGCTCCGCGTGGTCATCGCCGAGGACACGGTCCTGCTGCGCGAAGGGCTGCGCCGGGTCCTGACCGACGCCGGCCTGGACGTGGCGGGCACGGCCGGGGACGCGGGCCAGCTGCTGAAGCTGGTCGAGACGTCCCGCCCGGACGTGGTGCTCACCGACATCCGGATGCCGCCCGACCAGACCACCGAGGGACTGCAGGCCGCGCTGGAGATCCGCCGCCGGTGGCCGGGCACGGCCGTGATCGTGCTGTCCCAGCACGTCGAGACCGAGCACCTGTTCGAGCTGCTGGCCGGGGATCCGCGCGGGATCGGCTACGTGCTGAAGGAGCGGGTCGCCGACGTCGCGCAGTTCACCGGCGCGATCCGCCGGGTGGCCGCGGGCGAGTCGGTGATCGACTCGCAGGTGGTGTCCAGGCTGGTCGCCCGGCCGCGGCGGGACAGCCCGCTGGAGACGCTCACCGAACGCGAGCTGGCCGTGCTGGCCCTGATGGCCGAAGGGCGGTCCAATCACGCCATCGCGGCCCAGCTGTACATGTCACCCAAGACCGTGGAAACTCACGTCGGCAGCCTGTTCGCCAAGCTGCGCCTGCTGCCCGCGGCGGAAGACCACCGCCGGGTGCTGGCGGTGCTGACCTACCTGCGCCGGTAGCGCCCTGATCCGGCGATAAGGTCGACCTCGTGGCCGAGCTGAGCCGTTACGACGGAGACCTGGAGCCGGAACAGGACTACGAGCAGCTGCGGTTCGACGGCCTCTCGTTCGACGACGCCGACGCGGTGGCGTGCCACTTCATGGACTGCGAGTTCGGCTCGGTGTCGTTCGGCGGCGGGCGGCTGCGCAAGAGCCGGTTCACCGACGTCACGATGCGGGAGGTCCGGTTCGTGGCCACCGAGCTGGCCGAGACCAGCTGGCAGGACGTCACCCTGGCCGGCTGCGCGCTGGCCGGCGTGCAGGCCTTCTCGGCCGAGCTGCGCCGCGTGGTGTTCCGGGACAGCAAGCTTGACTCGGTGAACTTCCGCGGTGGCTCGCTCATCGACGTGACGTTCGAGAACTGCGTGCTGCTCGACGCGGACTTCGGCGGGGCCAGGCTGCAGCGGGTCAGCCTGGGCGGCTGCACCCTGGCTCGCGCCGACTTCACGAAGGTGACCTGCAGCGAGGTGGACCTGCGGGGCGCCCGGCTGGGCATCACCGCGGGGTTTGAGTCGCTGCGCGGCGCCACCATCGACAGCGTCCAGCTGGTGGAGCTGGCCCCGCTGCTAGCCCGGCACCTGGGCCTCACCGTGGCCGACTGAAGGGACGTGATCGTGGCTTACTACCAGCAGGCGTGGCGGCGCAGCCGCGAGCATCACGAGAACGTGCTGGTCGACACGTCGCTGATCCCGGACCTGCTGGCCGAGTACGGCGTGACCGCGGCCGTGAGCACGTCGTCCGGAGCCGCCGGACTGCCGCCGGGACTGCACGCCGTGACCGGGGTCAGAAGCTGACCGGGTTCCAGGTCGCCCCGGCGTCTTCGGTAAGGAACAGCTGCCCGGGCCGCTGGGTGCGGTTGCTGTCGCTGTCCGCCGGGCCGTGCACCACCACGCCGTCGGTGGCGGTGGTGAAGCCGAGATCGGCCCAGCCCGACCCGCCGTCGTACTGCTCGTCGACGGTCTGCCAGCTGGTCCCGGCCCGGCCCGAGTAGAACAGCCAGCTGGCCGCGCTGGCGGTGGCGATGACCAGCTGACCCGTGGTGGTGGCGGCGATGGTGCCCGCGTCACCGTCAGGGCTGGGCGCACCGGCCAGGCTCCAGCGTGCCCCGGCGTCGTGGCTGAGGTAGACCTGCTTCATCGTGTGGCCGGTGTACCCTTCGCCCGTGCACAGGGCGGCCAGTCCGGTGGCGCCGGCCGCTCCGCTGGCCCCGGCCGTTCCGCTGGTCCCGGCCGTTCCGGTCACGGCGATGGACGGGGTGCCGGAATGCAGCGGGCACGGAACCGGGTTGCGGGTCGTGGTCAGCCCGCCGTCGGCGGTCACGAGCACGTCGTGGCCTGCTACGACCGCGGCGATCCCGGCCTGGGTGGCGATCAGGTCGTCGGGGTCGATCAGGCTGACGCCGATCCCGCTGGCCACGAACGACCACGGACCGCCGTCCAGCGGCCGGCGCACCAGCATGCCGGGCTGAGGGCAGCCGTCGGCAGCCGAGCACCGTGCCATGATCGCGAGCACCTGGTCCTGCACGATGGCCAGGGACAGCACCCAGTAGCCGGGCAGCGTGCCGGCGCGGGTCCACTGCTGCGCGCCGTCGGTGGTCTCCCACAGCCCGTCGCCGAACACGAACCCGTGCCGCGGCGTGGCGAACCTGATGCCCCACACCACGGGCCCGCCGGCCAGGCCAGGCTGCCCCACCGGCTCGGCCGGGGCGGGCAGGGCGGCCCAGCTCGCGCCCCGGTCCAGGGTGCGCACGACGGACGTGCACGGCGCGTCGGCGCACGGCGCGATGCCGAGCACGAACGCCTCGGCTGGCGACACGAACGTGACCGACGTGGCGGCGAATCCGGCCGGCACCGGGCCGCCGGGGGGCGGCGTGGTGGCGGCCGTGGGGCCGGCTCGGGTGGGTGACGGCGCCGGCCGGGACGAGTTAGCGGCCGAACGGGCCGGGGTGCTCGCACCGGTACTGCCCGGCGCGGCCGGTGCGGGCGCCCCGACGACTGTCGAGCCGCACCCCGCGATGCTCAGGGCGGCCAGTGCCGCCAGCACCCCCAGCCAACGACATGTCCGCATGCCCACCAACTCCTTGCTGCTACGGATAAAGACGCCGCAGCGACGGTTCGGTTGGGCCGATTCGCCGGGCTGACGCGGCGAGCCGTCCGGACCCCGCGCCAGGTGTGAAGCCTGCACGGAAATCGGGCCTGTGCTGCTGGAGAGGCTGAGGTTACTTGGCCGGCGGGCGAGGAATCGCGTGCATGGCTCGCGCGAAGGCCTCGCTGCGGTCCCGGTAGTCGCGGAACCGGCCGAAGCTCGGCGCGGCAGGCGACAGCAGCACGATCCCGTCCGGGCGGGCCCAGCCGAACCCGGCGGCCACGGCCGCCTCCAGGTCGCGACAGTCGGTCACGGTGGTGGTGGCCGCGGCCTGGGCCTGCGCCGCGGCCCGGTCCTGCGCCGCGGCCCGGTCCTGCACTGCGCCCCGGTCCTGCACTGCGGCCTGGGCCTGCGCTGCGGCCTGGGCCTGCGCTGCGGCCTGGGCCTGCGCTGCGGCCGGGGCAGTCGCCGTGGCCTGGGCGGTTGCCTCGGCTTGGGCGGTCTCGATGGCGGCATGGATGCGGGGGCCGCTGTCGGGGAGGGTGAGGACGCAGGTCGGCGCCTGCCGGGCCAGGATGCCCGCGGCCAGCGGCGCGTAGTCGATGCCGCGGTCGTGCCCGCCCACGATCAGCGCGATCCGGCGGCCCGGGAACGCGTCCAGCGCGGCCAGCGTGGGCAGCACGTTGGTGGACAGGCTGTCGTCGACGAACGCCACCCCGCCGACGGTGCCGATCGTGGTCAGCCGGCTCGGCAGCGGCTGGTAGCCGGCGGCCGCCTGGCGCAAGGCCGCATCGTCGCGGGCCCCGGGCACGCCCAGGGCGGCCAGGCAGCGGCGGGCGATCAGCGCGTTGCGGCGGTTGTGCCGGCCGGGCAGGCCGAGCGGCGCCATCCAGTCCGCGCCCGGCTCGTCGTCTTCGCTCACCCACTCCACCCGCGGCCCGAGCAGCCCGGCGTGCTGGCGGAGCAGGTCGCTGTCGCCGTTGGCCACGGTCAGTTCGGCTCCGGGCTGGGTGCAGACCGACAGCTTGTCCCGGTAGTACTGCTGGACTCCCCCGTGCCAGTCGAGGTGGTCGGGGTTCAGCGAGGTGACCGCGACCACGGGCGGCGAGCAGGGCAGGTCGGTGGCCTGGTAGCTGGACACCTCGATGACCCAGTAGTCGAAGTCACGTGGCTGGTCCGGGTCGTAGGGCACCACGCCGATGTTGCCGCCGACCAGGCATCGGTAGCCCAGCCCGGACAGCAGGTGCCCGGTCAGCGACGAGGTGGTGCTCTTGCCCTTGGTCCCGGTCACGACCAGGACACGGCGCAGGTCCGTCTCGGCCAGCCACAAGCCCAGCCCGCCGACCACCGGGATACCCAGCCCGGACAGCCGGGCCACCTCGGGCCGGTACCGGCTGATCCCCGGCGACTTCACCACCACCTCGCACGTCTCGAGCGCTTCCAGCCCGCCCTGCCCCGTGGCCAGAACCGGGCCGCCGGCATCAACTGTCCACGATCTTGGGTCAGGGTGGTCGTCGACCAGGACGGGGGTGGCGGAAAGGGCGCGGAGCTTACCGAGGTTGGCGTGGCCTTCGCGGCCGAGGCCCCAGACGCCGACGCGGGCTCCGGCCAGGTCGGACCAGGAGAGCTTGGGCCGCGCAGCGGGCGGCGGCACCGAGGTTGGGGTCCGTTCGGCCATCATGACTTGTAGGCCGATGGGACGAAGCTGTCGCCGACGGGCCTCAGCATGGCAGCGGCCTGCGCGTCGGTGGGCGCGTCGGGCCAGCCGGCCACCTCGGCGGCCAGGTCCTGCAGCAGGCGGCCGTCGGCCCGGTCGTCCCGGCGGGCGGCCAGCAGGACCGCGGCCCGGCACTCGCTGACCTCGCCGACACACTCGAACGGCTTGGCGCCCGCGCCGAGCAGGGCCCGGAACTTCCCGGCCAGCCCGGGATCCTCCAGCGGCTCGCCGGTGATCCTGAAGATCTGCCGCAGCGCCTCGGCAGGCAGGAACGGCGCCAGGATCAGGTCGATGAAGCAGCACTTGTCGCACTGCCCGCACCAGTGGTCGAGCCGCCGGGCCGGATCGCTGTAGAAGGCCTTGTTACAGCTCCGGAACGACCCGTGATACGCCTGCAGGGCCGCGAACTCCTGGCCGACCCACAGCTCGGTCCGGTCCCGCAGCCAGGAGAAGTACTCCGGCATCCGGGCCGGGATCTCCGCCAGCACCTGGCGGAAGGCGGCCTCGAACGACGCGCCCTTGGAGTACTGGTGGTTCACCGGGCGGCCCTGGTCCTCCAGCGTCGGTACCGATGCCGACCACTCATTGGACATGACGACCGCGTCCCGCTCGTCGAGCACGGCGGCCAGTACCGCTAGAGCCGACAGGATCCCGGTCACCGGCACATGCCCGTTCAGGAAACCGAGCTCGGCCGAGCGTAGCAGCTGCGGATCGATCTCCCGCTCGGCCCGGACGACGGGCAGGCCGGTGACCGCGGCCGGCGCCTCGATGGCCCCGAACCGGTCGGAGGGCCGGTTCACCACGAACAGCGCGGCGTCGGCCAGCCGCCGGACTCGCTCCACCACCACGATCGAGTCGATCCCGCCGCCGAACGGCACCAGCGCTCTTTGGCCGGATGTGCTGATGGGCGCCCGTTCTCCCGGGGCCAGCACCGCCTCGATGCGCAGATCGGACAGGTCCAGGGCGTTGCGGTAGGCGAACTCGCCCAGGCCTTGCAGGTAGAACTCGCGCAGGAAGGCCAGCTCGGCCTCGGTCAGCGCGGTGCCGCCGAGGTCGATAACCGGCGGTGCAGCGGTCTTGTAGTAGGAAACGCCGGCCAGCAGGAACACCAGGCGGGCCGCGGCGCGGGCTTCGGCGGTCTGCCAGCGCGGACCGGCAGGCAGCGTGA
Organism: uncultured Actinomycetes bacterium; assembly: GCA_963767565.1. Taxonomy (GTDB): domain Bacteria; phylum Actinomycetota; class Actinomycetes; order Streptosporangiales; family Streptosporangiaceae; genus Palsa-504. The sequence continues at coordinate 42,577 of CAVYEG010000009.1, forward strand.
AGCGCTCCGCGAACTCCCTGCCGTCCAGCGAATAACGGCAGGTCAGCAGGCCGCTCTCGGCGTGGATGGTGAAGGACTCGTAGCCGAAGAGGTGACCGCGGGCAGCAGGGTCCACTACGTCGTCACATCCGCGGACGGGCGGCCGGCGGCGCGCAGCCGCGCGACGAGGGCGAGGCGGCCGCACGGGCGGGCGGCCCGGTCGCTGAAGAAGTAGCCGCTACCGGACTCGGGGCGGCTGGCGGGTCCGGTGGGCAGGTCGGTGACGTAGATGCGGGCCTCGGGGACGCCTGCCTCGCGCAGCACCAGGCGGTTCGCGGCCCACAGGTCGAGCCGCCACCGGTCCGGGACCGGGTCGGGGCGGACGAGGGCGTCCGCGTCCGGCCCGAAGGCCCCGGTGATGGCGTCACGGACCTCGGGGCCGACCTGGTAACGGCTCTGAGCGATGGCCGGGCCGACGCCGGCGATCACGTCGGCGGGGCGGGAGCCGAGCGACCGCATGGCGGCGATGGCCGCGGCGCCCGCCCGGGCGACGGTGCCGCGCCAGCCCGCGTGTACGCAGGCCAGCACGCCGGCCACCGGGTCGTGCAGCACGATGGGCACGCAGTCGGCGGCCAGGATGACCAGTACCACGCCGGGAGTGGTGGTGACCAGCGCGTCCGTATCGGTGATGGCGTCGTCCAGGGCGAAGGCGCCGCTCCCGGAGTCCGCCTGGCCGACCACCCGGACTCCCGCGCCGTGCACCTGGCGCGCGAAGACGAAATCGTCCGGCCGGGCGTCCAGGGCGGCCGCGAGCCGCCGCCTGTTCTCCAGGACCCGGGCCGGTTCGTCGCCGACGGCCAGGCTCAGGTTGAGCGTGGCGTACGGCCCGGACGACACTCCCCCGTCCCGGGTCGTGACCGCCGCATCAGCACCGGACGCCGTCAGCGCCGGCCAGGTCAGCAGGCGCAGAGCTCCGGCCGTGCGGATCCGGGTCGGGCCGGCCCGGACCGGGCCGTCGGGGGCGGCGCTCGCCGGGAGCGGCCGGGTGTGGGCGGTCATCGCGTGCGATCTTAGCGGTAGGCGACGGGCGGCTCGACGTCGTCGTAGACGCGGACCGCCGCCAGCAGCCCGTCCGGGCCGCGTTCGTGGACGCCCAACCCAGCCTGGGGCGGCAGGTCGTTACGGCCCCACCGGACGCAGTTGAATTCCACGGCACAGCGCACGCCATCGTCGGTCACGGCGCAGTGCTCGAGGCCGATGCCACCACCCGCGCTGAAGCTGTCGGTGAAGAACGAGCGGAGCTCACCGCGGCCGCGGTGAGTGGGCCGCGGGCCGCCGGGCTCGCGGTAGTACCCCTCCGGCTCGAAGGTGCCCACGATCGCCTCGGTATCGCCGGCCTCGAGCGCGGCCTGGTAGGGGGCGACGATCCCGTCGAGGCGCCCCGGCCCGGGCTCGAGGATGGGCGGCCTGACCTGGTGCGGCCCGGTGATCGGCCACGGCCGGCAGTAGGTACGGAACACCACCGACCGGTCATCAGGGGATTCGGCGACGACCGCCACCGGCCAGAGCAGCTCGGGGCCGCCGCCCGGCAGGTGCGCCAGCAGCTCGACCACGGCCCGGCGGCCGGAGCGGGTCGACGCGACGGTCTCGGTCCGCAGGTTCAGCCCGCCCAGCCAGGACCGGTTATGGCGGACGAACTCCCGCACATGCCGGTGACCGCGGATCTGGCCGGACTTCGGGTCGTGGATCACGATGTCGCCGGGCCACGCGTGCTCGAGTATGCGGGGGTCACCGGTCTCCAGCGCCTGCAGGTACTGCGCGACCGGATCGGCCTGGCCGGCGGCACGGTCCTGCACGCGGGCTAGTTCCACGGCGCTGGCGAACTCAGGAAACCACGGCATCTCGGCCTCTTTCTCCGCCTCTTTCTCCGCCTCTTTCCTGGGGCCGCGGCCTATCGCCCGTGGCGGGCGGCGACCGACTCGGCATCGCGCAGGACGCGCAGCAGGTTACCGCCGGCCAGGGCGGCGCAGTCCGGCTCGGGCCAGCCGCGGGCCAGCAGCTCGGCGAACAGGGCCGGGTAGGCGGACACGTCCTCCAGGCCGGCCGTGACGTCCGGGGTACCGTCGAAGTCACCGCCGATCCCGACGTGCTCCGGGCCCGCGACCCGGCGGACATGCTCTACATGGTCCGCGACCTGGGCCAGCGTCGCCTGGGGCATCGGGTGGGCGGCCTCCCACTCGGGCTTGACCGCGAAAACCTGGGCCAGGTCCCTGGCGTCCAGGCCGCGGCGGGCGGTCTCGGCCTTGAGGCCGGCCAGCCAGTCCGCGGCCTCCTGGGAGACGAAACCAGGCACGAACGTGACCATGCAGACGCCGCCGTTGGCGGCCAGCCGGGCGAGCACGTCGTCGGGTACGTTGCGCGGGCTGTCGCAGATGGCCCGGGCGGAGCTGTGCGAGAAGATGACCGGGGCCGCGGCGACGTCCAGCGCGTCGAGCATGGTGCCCGGGGCGACGTGCGACAGGTCGACCAGCATGCCGAGGCGCTGCATCTCGCGCACCACGTCCCGGCCGAAATCGGTCAGCCCGCCGGCCTCCGGGTCGTCGGTGGCCGAGTCGGCCCAGCCGACGTTGTTGTTGTGGGTCAGCGTCATGTACCTGACGCCGAGGGCGTACAGCATCCGCAGCACGCCCAGCGACCCCGCGATGGCGTGGCCGCCTTCCGCGCCGAGCAGCGAAGCGACCCGGCCGGAGGCGAAGACCCGCTCCACATCGTCCGCGGTCAGCGCGAGCTCGAGGGCCTCGGGGTACCGCGCGATCATCCGGCGGGCCAGCTCGATCTGCTCGAGCACGGCGGTGACGGCGCCGTCGGCGGCCAGCGAGGACGGCACGTAGACCGACCAGAACTGGGCGCCCACCCCGCCCGCCGCGAGCCGGGGCAGGTCCGTGTGGGTGCCGGCGACCGGCGCGGCCAGGTTCACCTCGGCCTGGTCGGCCGGCTCGGGGGCGGCGTCGCCGGGACCGGTCAGCCGGACCCGGCTGGTGTCTCCGCCGGCCCGCGCGCGCAGCGCCCAGGGCAGGTCATTGTGCCCGTCGATCAGCGGGAACCGCCGCAGCAGAGCCCGTGCCTCAAGCGTCCGGTCAGCCACGCCGCTAGCCTACGCGCCGGACGCCGGGCGCCGGGGTGCGCCGCCAGGGGTGCGCCGCCAGGGGCGCGCCGCCAGGGGCGCGCCGCCAGGGGTGCGCCGGACGGGCAGCGAAGTACGGTTTTATCCTATTTATGCTGGTTAAGGGTGTGCAGAGGTACGCTTAGCAGGCGGGGGCGTAAGGCGGTACGCGATGAGCCTGGTCCGGTGACCGACCCGTGGGCACCATCCCGCCATGTCGCGCTTGACGGCGCGGTGAACGTCCGTGACATCGGCGGATACCACAGCACCATCGGGCTCGCGGTCCTGCGCGGGCGGCTGTTCCGCGGCGACGCGCTGAACCGGCTGTCCGCCGCCGACGCCGAACGGCTGGACCGGCTCGGCCTGCGTACCGTCATCGACTTCAGGACGCCGGGCGAGGTGCTGCTGGCCGGAGCGGACCGGCTTCCCGGCGGGATCGAATTCGCCAGCCTGCCGGTGAGCGGCGGCGACCTCGGGCCGATATACGAGCTGATCGCCAGCGGCGACCACGAGCAGCAGCGCAAGGAACTCGGCGGCGGCCGCGCCGCCGGGTTCATGGTGGAGCTCAACCGCGGGTTCGTGGCGGATCCGCGGCAGCGGGAGGCGTTCGGGGCCGCCCTGCGGCTGGTGTGCTCGCCGGGCCGGCTGCCGCTGCTCTACCACTGCTCGGGCGGGAAGGACCGGTCCGGGTGGATGACCGCGGTCCTGCTCACCATCCTCGGGGTTCCGCGCGAGGCGGTGCGGCGGGATTACCTGCTGTCCAACGACTTCCACCGCACGGGATACGCCAAGCTCCGCTTCGACCTGGTCAAGACCGGGATCGTCGAGGATCCCGACCTGCTGCGGCCGATCATGGAACTGAGCCCCACCTACCTAGCCGCGGCGTTCGAGGAGGCGGACCGGCGATTCGGCTCGTTCACCAGGTTCCTGACCCGGGGGCTGGAGATCAGCGAGGCGGCGCTGGGCGAGCTGCGGCGCGGGCTGCTCGGCGACATGGTGCCACCGGAGCCCGTGCCGTAGACCCCGCCTCAGCCCTTGCGGCGGCGCGGGCCCAGGCTCAGCAGCTTCAGCCAGGTGATCAGCGAGTACACCACCGCGAGCGCGATCAGCGCGGCCACATCTCGCAGCCAGTTCGCGGCGGTCTGGTTGTAGAAGCTGTCGGCAATCTGGTTGTGGGGGAAGGCATTGAAGTCGATGGTGGTCGCCGTCGCGGAGAAGCCCCAGCGGGACGGCGTGAGCCAGGCGACCTGCGCCAGCCCCGTCCCCAGCTTGAGCAGGCCGCCGGACAGGACGACCTGGACCAGGGTGATCATCACCAGGAACGGCACGGCCTTCTCCGAGGTGCTCACCATGGCCGACACCAGCAGGCCCACGCACATCGAGGCGAGCCCGAGCGCCACGATCGCGATGAGGATCTCGAACAGCGGCGGGAGGGCGCCTACGGCACCCTTGGACGGTCCGTTCACCCCGGTCAGCCCGACGAGCACCAGCACCACGGACTGCGCGATGCTGATTGCCCCGAGCACGAGGAGCTTGGAGGCCAGGTAGGCACCCGAGGACAGCCCCGCCGACCGTTCCCGCTTGTAGATGGCGCGTTCCTTGACCAGTTCCCAGATCGAGCTCGCGGTCCCGGACAAGACGGCGCAGATGACGAGCAAGATCAGCACGGTCTGCGCGTTCGGGTTGCCGCTGGGGATATTGGCCAGGCCTTGCTTACCCGCCAGCAGACGGATCAGCGCGCCGAGGAGGAAGGGCGCTATGGCCGTGCCCAGCAAGAAGCCGCGATCCGACGAGATCACCCGGATGTAGCGCTTGGTCAGGGTGACCGTCTGGCTGAACCCGCTGCGCCGCGCCGGCGGTACGTCACGCACCTGCTGATCGCCGGCCGGCGTGGGCGGGCGCTCCCGCTGGATCACGTACTGGGCGTAGGCGGGCGACGCCCGGTACTCTGCGGCCCAGTCCCGGTCCGGGTACTTGTCGAACTGCTGGAACACATCGGCCCAGCGGTTCTGGCCGAAGTAGTTCAGGCCGTCGGAGGGCGGCCCGTAGAACGCGATCCTGCCGCCTGGGACCAGGACCAGCAGCCGGTCGCACTGGTCCAGATTGTCCACGCTGTGCGTGACCACGATGACCGTCCGGCCATCGTGGGCCAGGTCCTTCATCTGCTCCATGACCGACTTGTCCAGGCCGGGGTCCAGCCCCGAGGTGGGCTCGTCCAGGAACAGCAGCGACGGCCTGGTCAGCAGCTCCTGGGCGACGTTGACCCGCTTGAGCTGCCCGCCGGAGAGCCGGTCGGCGCGCGTGTTCGCGTGCTTGGTCAGGCCGAGCTCGCCCATCACCTCATCCACCCGGGCGTCCCGCTCGCTGGCCGTGGTGTCGGCCGGGAAGCGCAGCTCGGCGGAGTACTGCAGCGCACGCCGCGCCGTCAGCTGGGTGTGCAGCACGCTTTCCTGCGGTACCAGGCCGATCCGGTAGCGAAGCTCGGCGTAGTCACGGTAGAGGTCGCGGTTGTCGTACAGCACGGTGCCGGTGTCCGCGGGACGAGTCCCGGTCAGCGCGCCGAGCAGCGTCGACTTGCCCGCGCCGCTGGGCCCGATGACGCCGAGCAGGGTCTTCTCCGGGATCGGGAAGGTCACGTGATCGAGCAGCACCTTGCCGCCGCCCACGGTCACGACCAGGTCCAGCGCACTGAAGGTGACCTCGCCCGAGTCGATGTACTGCCGCAGTTCGCCGCCCGTCAGCCGGAAGGTCGAGTGGCCGACGCTGACGATGTCGGTCTCGCTCAGCACCGCGGAGGAGACCTTCCGGCCGTTGACGAACGTGCCGTTGTGGCTGCCCAGGTCGACGATCTCATACGCCCCGCTGGCCGAACGGCGCAGTTCGGCGTGGTGCCGGGACACGTCGAGGTCGGGCAGGACCAGGTCGTTGTCGGGGGTGCGGCCGATGCGCAGCGCCTTGACGGGCAGCGGCATCCGGGCCGTAGGCCGGAAGTCCACGCTGGGCATCAGGTTGGCGGGCACGCCGGCCGGCGCCTGCGGGGTCTGCCGGTGCCGAGGCTGCGGGGCGGGCGGCGCCTGCGGGGGCTGGGGCTGCGGGGGCTGCTGCCACGCCTGCGGCTGCGGCTGCGGCGCTGGCTGCTGCTGCCATCCGGCCGGCTGCGGCACGGGCGGGCGGGGGCCGCCCATCTCGCCGGGATGACGCGGCGTAGCGGCATGACGCGGGCCCGGCTCGGCGGGCCGGACCGGCTCGATTGGCTCCACCGGCGTGGGCGGTCCGGGGTCGGCGGGCGCATGCCGGGCGGCGTGCGCGGGCCCGTCCCGCAGGACATCGGGCGCCGGCCCGGCAGTCTGGGGCATGCAGCGCAGCAGCGGCCCGTCGTCCGGGTTGCCCAGCCGGACCACGCAATCAGAGGTGATCATGACCCGCTCGGCCCGCTGCGGGCCGACGAACGTCCCGTTGGTGCTGCCGGTGTCTTCGAGCACCCACCGGTCACCGTCGACCCGCAGCACGCCGTGCCGCCATGAGACCCGGGAGTCGGCGATGACGATGTCGGCCTGGGGGTCGCGGCCTACGTGGTAGGTCGTCCCGCCGTGCAGGGTATGGTCTTCGCGCCGGGTCCGTACCACCAGAACGGGCACGGCGGGCGCGGCCTCAGCCAGCCCGGCGGACGGCATCCCGGCCTGGGTGGGCACGGCGTGGGGTGGTCCGGCCTGCGGCTGCTGCTGGCCAGGCCAATCTGAATGCTCCGGTGGCATGTTCAGAAGTGTAGAGCCGCTTGCCCTAAACGGGAATCGGCTAGACCATTCACGTTGACGGCGCGTTTTGGCATATTGGGTCACGGACACCGCGATACTGGAACGTCCGGCATATTGATCGAGCCGCACCTGAGCCAAGGCTGCTTGCGGCGGCACGTAATCCACTGTCACTGAGCGAACTGCAGGGGTGGGGAGAATGAGTCTCGTGGATACGTACTGTGAGGCTGTGGCTACCGTGACCGGAGCCTGGGCAGGCCGGTCATGAGCGCCGATCCCACCCAGCCGGTTCCCGACTGGTGGCAGCAGGCCCAGCCGCCCCAGGGACCGCCGCCTCCGGTGGTCGCCCCGCGGCGCCGGCGCGGCCGGCGGCGCGCCTTGATCATCGTGATTGTGATCATCGTGGTGCTGGTGGTCGGCGACCGGGTAGCCGCCGCCTACACCGAGAACCAGTTTGCCAGCCAGTTCCAGTCGTCGCTTGACCTGTCGGGCAAGCCGCACGTGAACATCGCGGGTATCCCGTTCCTGACCCAGCTGGCCGCCCGCGACTTCCACACGGTGACCATCACGGCCAGCAATGAGACCATTAACTCCAGCAGCGCCGGCTCCGGGCTGCTCGAGATCGCCAGCCTCAACGCCACGCTGCACGGATTCCACATCCACGGGCTCAACAGCGCGGAGATCGATCAGTTCAACGCCTCGGCCCTGATCACCTTCACGGCGCTGGCCAGCGTGGGCGGCATACCGCAGGGGATCACGCTGTCCGCCGACGGCCCGAACCAGATCAAGGCCACGGTGAGCCTCGGCCCGCTCAGTGAGACGGCCACGGCTCAGGTCACCAAGTCGGGGACCAACAAGATCAACATCCACATCGTCAACGCGGGCGGGATATCGTCTGACCTGCTCGGCAACCTGTCGGACTTCAGCGTCACTATCCCGAAGCTCCCGCCCGGCGTGTCGATCCAGAGCGTCAGCGTCACCCAGCAGGGCCTCATGATCACGGCCACCGGGCAGAACACCACGCTCAGCCAGAGCTAGCAGGCCGGCACCTGCGCCTGGTTCGAGGTCTGAGGCTGAGGCCGGGCCGGACCGGCCAGCGGCCGGGATAGGCTCACGGCTGATGCCAGCAACGTGTGTCTTCTGCGCCATCATCCGGGGCGAGCAGAAAGCAGAGATCATCCTCGAGACCGAACGGCTGATCGCGTTCCTCGACCACCGGCCGCTGTTCCGCGGCCATACCCTGCTACTGCCCAAACAGCATGTGGTCCTGCTCAGCGAGCTGCCCGCGGACCAGGTGCCCGAGTTCTTCGGCACGGCTCAGCGGCTCGAGCGCGGAGTCGAGGACGGTCTGGGCGCCGCGGGGTCGATGGTCCTCATCAACAACGTGGTCAGCCAGTCGGTGCCTCACCTGCACCTGCACGTGATCCCGCGGAACTTCAAGGACGGCCTGCGGTTCTGGCTCGGTCCCCGGCAGAAGTACGACGCCGGGCACCCGGCGGAGGCTTACGCGGAGAAGATCAGGGCGGCGCTCCCGGCGCCCTGAACCGCGCGCCGGCGTCCGGCGTTACGGTGGTGGAAGGCATCGCGTCACGCTGGAGCTCAGGAGAACCGGGAGAACCCCCATGCCCGACGACAATTCGGGTCCCAACCGCTTCGCGCGCGACCTGTTCGCTCCGTTGCCTGCCCGGTACGACCGCCTGGCTGAGCTACTGTCGTTCGGCCAGAACGGGCAGTGGCGGGCGGCCATGGTCGGCCGCGTCATCCCGGAAGACGGCGTGATCCTCGACGTCGCCTCCGGCACCGCAGGCGTCGCGCTCCAGCTCGCGGCGCGCAGCCGGGCCCGGGTGGTGGGCGTGGACCTGACCGAGGAGATGCTGCGCCAGGGACGGCGCCGGGTGGCGGCGGCCGGGATGGGCGACCGAGTCGAGCTGGTGGCCGGGCGGGCCGAGCAGCTGCCCTTCCCCGACGGCTACTTCGACGCGCTGACGTTCACCTATCTGCTGCGGTACGTGCAGGACCCGCAGGCCACCCTGACCGAACTGGCCCGGGTGCTCAAACCCGGCGGGACCATGGCCAGCCTGGAGTTCTGCGTGCCGGACGGGATGGTCTGGGGTCCGGCCTGGTGGGCGTACACCAGGCTGGTGCTGCCAGCCGGGGGCCTGGCGCTGGGCGGCCAGGAGTGGTTCCGGGTGGGGCGCTTCCTGGGCCCGAACATCTCGGCTCACTACCGCCGTTACCCCGTCCCCTGGACCGTCGAGGCGTGGCAGAAGGCAGGCCTGGTCGACGTGGGCACCCGGATCATGAGCCTCGGCGGCGGCCTGGTCATGTGGGGCACGCGTGCCAACGCCTGAACAGGGCGATGACGCGCCGGCCATCCGTCCGGCTTACTACGCGGCCCGCCCGGGCGCATGGCGGGACTGGTGGACCCTGCTGCATCCGCCGTATACGGCGTGGCACCTGTCCTACTGCGTCATCGGCGCCGCGCTCGCCCCGCAGGTGCAGGCCTGGCTGGTTGCCACCGTGCTGGCGTTCTTCCTGGCCGTGGGGCTGGCCGCGCATGCCCTGGACGAGCTGCGCGGACGGCCGCTGCAGACGAACATCCCCGGGCCGGCGCTGGTCGCGGCGGTGGCCGTAGGGCTGGCCGGCGCGCTGGCGCTGGGCGTAGCGGGCGTCTACCGGGTCGGCTGGACCCTGATCCCGTTCATGGTGGCCGGGCCCATCCTGGTCATCGCGTACAACGCGGAGCTGTTCGGCGGCGCGATGCATACCGACTTCGGATTCGCCGCCGCCTGGGGCGCGTTCCCGGTGCTGACCGCCTACGTGGCCCAGACGGGCACGCTGGCCATCGCGCCGGTGCTGGCCGCGGCGGGCGCGTTCGCCCTGTCCGCGGCCCAGCGGCGGCTGAGCACCCCGGCCAGGAACATCAGGCGCCGGGCCCGGCGGGTGGAGGGCAGCATCACCTACGCCGACGGCCGGACCGTCCCGATCACCGCGGAGGAGCTGATCCGGCCGCTCGAGCTGAGCCTGCGGGCGGCCTCATGGGCCATCATCCTGCTCGCCGCCGCCCTGGCCGTGGCCCGGCTGAGCGGATAGCCGCCGCGGCGCAGATCAGCCCCTGGGCCTCGTAGAAGTGCAGCGCGGAAACCGTCACGCCGCTGCGGGCGGCCAGCTGGCCCGCGGTGATCTCCCGCGCCGGCCCCGGGACCTGCGTCATTGGCATGACCCTCACGGTTACTTCGGTCTGTGTGGCCAGCCATATCCGCGCCCAAATTACATCATTCAGGTAGAAACACGGCTTTTCAGGATTAAGGTGAGTCATCGGAACTCCTGTCTGAACGTGCCGTCCGTGGCCCATAATTGACATGAGCGCAGCCAGCGATGCCATCAGGAGACAGCACATGACATCCGGCATGTCGGCGGAGGACACCGCTCTCGGGACCAGCGCTCCCGGCAACGGTGTCCCGCTCAACCGTGCCCCGGCACCGCGCAGCCCTGGGACCTCGGGCAATGGCACCGCCAAGCGGGACCGCGGGACCAAGGCCCAGCACGACTCTGACCAAGCCCGGACTGACCTGGGGGATGGTATCGCCGAAACCACGCAGGCGGCCGCCGGGAGTCTGAGCGCTTCTGGCCCGTTCCCGGTCCTGTCCTCATCGGTGCGCATGCTCATTCTTGGCATCGATTACGACGGCCGGATCGTGCAGCACGACAGAAACGCGACCGTCATTCTGGCCCGGCAGCCCGACGAGCTGCTCGGCGCTCAGCTGAGTGACCTGACGGTCAGCCCGGTCCAACCGAACTCGCACCCGGCCCGGCTCGGCGACGGCGTCACCGCGGTCAGCGGGCTGCTCGAAGCGATCCGTTCCGATCGCGAGGGCAGCGCGATGCTGACCATCGGGACCCGCGACGGCCATCCGGCCGAGGCCGTGGTGACGGTCCACCCAATGCGCGCGGGCGGCACCAGCCTGGCCGCCCTGGCCATACTCCGCATTCCCGCGCCGGCCGCCGAGCGGTTCGTCGATCCCGCGGTCATGCGCAAGCAGATGCTCGACGACACCTTCACCCGGATCGGCGACACGCTCGACATCGACCACCTGGCCCGCGAGCTGATAGACGCGCTGGTCCCGCACTTCTGCAACGCCGCCGACCTGCTGCTGCTGGAAAGCCTGATCGGCAACGACGAGCTGCCCGCCCACGGACCCGAGGGGTCGCTGCCGCTGCGGCGGATCGCGCTGTCCCACGACCAGAAGGATCCCTCGTGGGAGGCGGCCTTCCCCACCGGCGAGATCCTGCGCTACCCGGCCAGCACGCCGTACTACAACTGCATGGATACGGCCAAGCCGGTCCTGGAGACCACGATCAGCAAGGCCCAGGCGGGAGAGATCGCCAAGGCGTGGCGGCGCAAGCCGGTGGGCAAGCTGCTGTCCGGCGCGTCCATGCTGATGCTGCCGCTGGTCGCGCGGGGGACCATGCTCGGGTTCTTCGCCTGCACCAGGCAGGAGGGGTTCCGGCGGTTCGACGCCTACGACATCGAAGTCGGCATGGACTTCGCGGGCCGCGCTGCTGTGTTCATCGACAACGCCCGCCGCTACAGCCGGGAGCACGCTACCGCGCTGACCCTGCAGCGCAGCATGCTGCCGACCGGGCTGTCCGCGCCGTCTTCGGTCGAGGTCAGGCACCGCTACCTGCCCGGCAGCAAGCTCATAGAGGTCGGCGGCGACTGGTATGAGTCGATCGCGCTGCCGGGCGGCCGGGTCGCGCTCGTGGTGGGCGACGTGGCCGGCCACGGCGTGCGCGCCGCCGTCACCATGGGCCGGCTGCGGACCGCGATTCACACCCTGGCCATGCTCGAGCTGCCGCCCGCCGAATCGCTGCAGCAGCTCGACGAGCTCATGCACACCCTGGGCGAGCGCGAACCGCACTTCGCGACCTGCGCCTACGCGGTATACGACGCGGTCAGCGGCGAGTGCGAGGTGGCCGTGGCGGGGCACCTGCCGCCGCTGCTCGTGCATCCGGACGGCAGCAATGAGCTGCTTGACGTCCCGCCCGCGCCGCCGCTCGGCGTCGGCGACGGCGAGGTGGAGAGCCGCCAGTTCAAGATCGAGGACGGCAGCCTGTTCGTGCTGTACACCGACGGCCTGGTGGAGAACAAGGGGCGCCCCATCGACGACGGGCTGGCCCGGCTGCGCGGCATCTTCGGGCCCGGCTCCCCCACCCGGCCGCTTGAGGATCTGTGCAAGGCCACGCTGGACGGCGTGTACTCGGACCACCAGCGGGATGACATCGCCGTGCTCATCGCGCGGCTGCGGCGGCTGCCGGCCGAGAACTACGCCTCGTGGACGTTCTCGCGAGAGCTGACCTCGGTGCGGGAGGCGCGCTCGGTGCTGGCCGAGCCGATGAAGCGGTGGGACCTGGAAGACTTGATCCCCACCACCGAGCTGCTGGTGTCCGAGCTGGTGACCAACGCGATCAGGTACGCCGAGGGTGACGTCACGCTGCGCCTGGTCAACGAGCGGGCGCTGGTCTGCGAGGTGCTGGACAACTCGGCCGCGCTGCCCAGGCTGCGCCAGGCCAACAGCGACGACGAGAACGGCCGCGGCCTGCAGGTCGTCCGCCAGCTGTCCAGCCGCTGGGGGGCGCGTCGCACGCCGAGCGGGAAGGTCGTCTGGTGCGAGCAGCCGCTGCCGGGCGGCCCGGGCCCGGAAGCCGACTGGCAGTCGCTGCACTAACTCCCGGGGGGCTGTGTTGGCCCGGGGGGGCGACCCCCCGGAGCCCCCCGAATGCGCTTCGCGCCCCGGCTGCGGTGGCCGCCGATAGGCCGGCCGCTCATCCGGGCAGGCCCGGATTCGCTGGGCCGGCGGAGCTTTGCTCCATTGGGCCGTATTCGTGGGTAAAGGTCCGAAGATTGGTGAAATCGGGGTAAATGCGGTTATTCTACGGTGACGCTTTTGGCTAGGTTTCTTGGCTTGTCGATATCGCGGCCGAGTTTGGCCGCCACGTGATAAGCGAGGATCTGCAGGGGGACGTTGAGCAGCAGGGGGTCGAGCTCGGGCTCGCCGCGAGGGATCCGGATGACCGCGTCGGCCAGGGCGGCGGGCAGCTCGGCGCTGGTGACGGCGATGACCGGTCCGCCGCGGGCCTTGATCTGCTCGATGGTGGAGATGTTCTTCGGGAGCAGGTCGTCGGAGGGGACGACCACCACGCTCGGCATCGAGGAGTTGATCAGGGCCAGCGGCCCGTGCTTAAGCTCGGCGGCCTGGTAGGCCTCGGCGTGCACGTAGGAGACTTCCTTGAGCTTCTGGGCCCCCTCGCGGGCCACCGGCCAGCCGCGGACCCGGCCGATGAAGAACATGTGCTCGGCGGCGGCGAACCGGCGGGCTATCTCGGCGATCTCGTCCTCCCCGGCCAGGATCTGCTCGATCTGCGCGGGCAGCGCCCGCAGTCCGGCCACGATCCGCTGGCCCGAGGCGGCGGACAGGTCGCGGACCCGGCCCAGCAGCAGGGCGAGCATGGCGAACGAGGTCGCCATGTTGGTCAGGGCCTTGGTCGACGCGACCGCGATCTCCGGGCCCGCGTGCAGGAACACGCCGGTACCGCACTCGCGGCCGATCGCGCTGCCGACCACGTTCACCGCGCCGATGACCTGGCCGCCCTTGCGGCGCAGTTCCTGGACCGCCATCAGGGTGTCCAGCGTCTCGCCGGACTGGCTGACGGCCACGTACAGCGTGTCGGGGTCCACGACCGGGTTGCGGTAGCGGAACTCAGACGCCGGCTCGGCGTCGGACGGGATGCGGGCCAGTTCCTCGACCAGGACGGCGCCCATCTGGCCCGCGTAGTAGGCCGAGCCGCAGCCCAGGAACTTCACCTGCCTGATCGACCGCAGCTGGCGCGCGTCCAGGTTGATCCCGCCCAGCCTGGCCGTGGAGAACCGGTCGTCGAGCCGGCCGCGCAGCGCGCGCCGCAGGGCCTCGGGCTGCTCGTGGATCTCCTTGCGCATGAAATCCTCGTACGAGCCGAGCTCGTAGTCGTCCGCCTCGGCCTCCACCGTGGTGGGCACCTTGCGGGCGCTGGCCGCGCGCCGGCCGGAATCATCCAGCGGCATGGTGCGGTAGTCGGCGGCGTGCACCGTGGCCACCTCGGCGTCGTCGAGGTAGACCACCTGCTTGGTGTAGCGCACCAGCGCGGCGACGTCGGAGGCCACGAACATCTCCGAGTCGCCGATGCCCAGCACGATGGGGCTGCCGTTGCGGGCCACCACGAGCTCGTCCGGGTGCTTGATGTCCAGCACGACCAGGCCGTAGGTGCCTTCCACGTGACGCAGCACACGGCGGACCGCGTCCTCGAGGCTGACCGGGCGGCTGTCGTCGGCGACCTCGGCGGCGATCAGGTGGGCGAGCGCCTCGGTGTCGGTGTCGCTGACCAGCGTCACGCCCCGGCTGGTGAGGCCGTCCCGCAGCTGCTCGGCGTTCTCGATGATGCCGTTGTGCACCACCGCGATGCGTCCGGAGGCGTCGGTGTGCGGGTGGGCGTTCACCTCGTTCGGCTCACCGTGGGTGGCCCACCTGGTGTGGCCGATGCCGACCGTGGCCCTGGCCCGGTCGTTGACCCGTTCCCTGAGGTCCTGGACCCGGCCCGCGGTCTTCGTCACCTGCAGCTTGTTCCGGTAGATGACGGCCAGGCCGGCCGAGTCGTAGCCGCGGTACTCCAGGCTTCTCAGGCCCTCGAGCAGGACGGGGATGGCATCCCGGCGGCCGATGTAGCCCACGATTCCGCACATCTTCCTAACTCCCCTGTTCGGATGGCATCCGGTTACCCGTAGACCATGCGGCGGAGCTGCCGCTGCGACAGGCCCGGCGCGGCAAACCTGCGCTGACGGAGCTCGGCCGCGATCTCGGGCCAGATCTCGTCGTTCTTGCGCTGATGGTGCTGCAGTTCGGCGTGGCGCCGGCGGACGAACTCCTCGATCGTCTCGCTGAAGTACGTGGTGACGTCGGCGATGACCCGGACCGCGGTGGACGGCGGCAGGCCGGTGGAGGCGGCCAGGTTGCGCGCGAGGTCCTGGGGGAACGGGTCGGGCATGCCCACCTTCTTACGCACCAGAGACCGGATTAGGCAAATTTCCTGCCCGGTCCCGGGCAGAAAATTGAATAATTAGCCGCCTGAACGTCGATCATAGCGCCCGGCGGGGCCGCCGGGCGCGGCAAATCGCCGCAGTCGTACGGATCCGGGCAGACCCGTCCGGCCCGGCGGGAGGGAGTCTGGATAGACCCGGCGGGAAGGACTCTGGATAGGCACGTGCCGGCCCGGGCGGCGCCGGAGCTAACACCTGCCTCTGTTGTAACTCCGTGCACCACGGGTACCGAAAGGCGGCGGGGTGGGTAGGGCGGGACGGTCAGGAGACTTGGGCGGAGGCGGTGATGACGTGGGTCTTGTTGCGGCCGGTTTCCTTGGCGTAGTAGAGGGCGCTGTCGGCGGCGGCGAGCATGTCGGTGAGCTCGCGGCTCACGCCGTCCAGGGCCGCTACGCCGACCGAGATCGTGAGCCTGACGCACGGGCCGGATTCGTCGTTATCGTTGACCGGGACGGTCATGGTGGCGATGTGCCGGCGTAGCCGCTCGGCCACGGCCAGCGCGTCGACCTCGCGAGCATTCGGCAGCAGGATGGCGAACTCCTCGCCGCCGAACCTCCCGGCCAGGTCGTACACCCGCAGCTGGCTGCTCAGCGCATCGGTGACCGCGCGCAGCGCCTTGTCCCCGACCAGGTGGCCGTAGGTGTCGTTGACCAGCTTGAAGTGGTCGATGTCGACCAGCGCGAGAGCCAGCGGGCTGCCCGTGCGGACGGCCCGGGCGATCTCCACCGACGCCTCCGCCTCCCAGGTCGACGCGTTGAGCAGGCCGGTCTTGGTATCGACGCGCGACTGGGCCAGGAGCTGGGCGTGCATCATGAACCGGCGGACCAGCAGCACGGTGGGCACGGCAAACACGGCCAGCACCGCGTTGACGGCCACCACCACGGTGATCAGCACGCCCAGGTCGAACTCGGCGAGGTCACCCTGCAGGGCCTCGCGGTTCAGCTCCAGGTCGGCGAACTTGACCGTGGGATCGGTCAGCTTGATACCGCCCACGACGAGCAGCTGGTGGCCCCGGCCGCCGATGATCTCGCAGATGGCGACGGCCACGGTGAAGGTCAGGGCGTGCTTGCCGGTGCCGATCGAGGAGCCGGCGAAGGACGCGGGGAGGGCCCGGAACACCAGGGACGCCGCCCCGTAGCAGATGGCGATGGCGGCCACCGTGAACACGCGGCGGTAGACGACCCCCCGGTACACCCGGATCAGGGTCAGGATCTGCAGCGGGATCACGGTCACCATGGCGTAGACGGGCGGCAGCAAGATCGCCACCGGGAGTACCCAGACGGTGAGGAAATCCCTGGTCATGCCGCCCGGGACGTAGGCGGTGGGAGGCGTCGCCGCGACCGAGACCATGCCGCAGCCCAGCAGCAGCGCGAAGCGCAACGCGTCGCTGGCGCGCCAGGTCGTCTCCGCGGCGGCGTAGCAGGTCAGCCCGAGAGCCAGCAGCGAGATCAGCCCAACGTAGAGGCGCAGCCGCCACGGGGTCTGCCACCAGGCCCAGTTCGTGACCGCAAGGCTCGCCAGCACGCGACGCGTGACGGACGAGGCTTTCATGCTCCACCGATCCGGATGGGACGCGACTGGCACCTGTCTAGCCGGAAGCTCACCGTAAAGGACTAGCTCCGTATAGCTACCTTAGCTCATCTTGGCCCGCTTATGCACTATTGCGTCCGATTCACCTACATCGGGAGATAAAGAGAGGCTAAATGGTGATTGACGAGCCACGATTACCCGGAGTGCTTTCGCCGGAGGCCGTCGCAGGACCGCATATAACTGCCGGAGGGAGGGGCAGATCCATGCGCGTCAACTGGGCATGAGCGTGTCGAGCGCCACTAGCCGGGACGACCGAAAGGAAGTCGCAATGCGTGACACGTGGACGTGAGATTTAGTCCGCAGCCGCCGCTATCCGGAACCGCGCAGCGGCACCGACCTCGAGGTTGCGGCGTGATCGGGACGCCGTCCCGCCGCATGCCGTCCGCCGGGTGGTGACACGTGGCGCCACCTAAGGGTCAGGACGAAGGCAACTACCGCACCAACCGCACCAGCCACCGCAATGACCACCGCCGGAGACATCACCTCCGCGGCGGCGCCGGCCGCCACGAAAGCGGCCCCCTGGCCAACGACCACCCCCATGCTGGCTATGCCGAAGGCTTGAGCCCGCCGTTCGTTCGGCACCCTGACCACAAATGCGGTGTTGGCCGCGATCTGGTAGACCCCGAACGTCGCCGACAACGAGAAGATCACCAGCGAGGCAGCAAGGCTCGGGCGGAGGGCCGTCAGGACGAGCGACCCGCAGGTCAGCACGGCCAGCGGGCCCATCCAGTTGGTCCGCTGCCGCGGCCGGAAGAACCGGGTGAACAGCGGTGTGACGATCGTCGTGGACAGCGCCGTCGACGCTATCACCAGACCGGTGGCAATCGACCCTCCGCCGAGCCTTGCCGCATAGGGAGCGGCGATTCCCTCGGGAACCGTGTAGAAGACCACCAGCCAGCCGAGCAGCAGCAGCGTGCTGAGCGCCTGGTTGCCGAACACCAGCTGGAACCCGCCCCGCATCCGCGCCAGCGCGGAGGACGGGACGGAGTCCGGCTGGGCCGCGGCCGGCCTGGACCGGGTGCCGAACGCGATTAACAAGCCGGACAGCACGAACGTGCCCGCGTCGAGCCCCAGCGAGCTCCGCACGCCGATGAGGGCCACCGCCACTCCCCCGCCGGCCGCGCCGGCCACCTGGGCCCCGAGGAAGGTGGTCTGGATCACCGCGGTGCCGAGCACGTAGCGCTCCCCCTGCAGTATTTCGGGAGTGATGGCGGCCCGTGCGGAATCGAACGGGGGCGCGAACATGGTGGCCGCGAACAGCAGCGCGACCAGGGCCACGACCGGCACGTGCGGGATTACCATGGCCGCCACCAGGACGGCACGGGCCGCGTCGCAGGCGATCATCACCGTGCGGCGCGGGTACCGGTCGGCGGTCTCGGCCAGGAACAGCCCGCCGATCACCCAGGGCAGGTAGCCGGCCGCATACACCAGCGCCGCGAGCAGCGGCGAGTTCGTCTTGTGGTAGACCAGCAGGGTCAGGGCGACCAGGGCCAGGCGGTCACCCGCCACGGACAGCACCACGGAGAACCACAGGGCGCGGAACTCCCGCACCGCGAACACGTCGCGAAAGGTGGCGCGCGGCGGCACCGCACCTTTCACTGTGGCCCTTTCGTCAGGCCTTATGAACCCGCCAAAAGGCCCTGGAATCCGCGGTCTGTCGTCCTTGCCTTCCGCTTCATCATGACCCAGCGCCAGCGTAAATCGCAACAAGCAGTGAGCAATCGGTCACCAGTGATCCCAGAGGCAGGGGTGAGTCCGATATGGGACGGTAAGGGCAATGCCGTGGATGGCGGGCGGTGACGGCGGGGGCAGGTAGCAGGGACCGTTCGGCCAAAAAAGAATTCTTTACGGAACGGGCCGTGGTGCGGCGGCCCAGAAGGAAGAATCCGGCATGGGGGCAGATCGCGCTTCCCCGGAGCTACTTGAGCGGAGCTAACAAATGCCGGATGAATCTGGCTCTTTGGTGCGGCTGGCGGGAAGCGAACGCGCGTCGCTGCCCGAGGCTACGGACGCGGGGACGCTGGATACCTCGCAGCGGGCCGAAGTGACTGTGGTGGTCAGGCGGCGGGCCGAGATTCCCGCCGAGATCGTCGAGGGGCCGACCGTGCTGACCAGCGACGAGCTGGCCGAGCGGTACGGGGCCGACCCGGCCGACGTGGATCTGGTGGGCCAGGAGCTTTCCCGGCGGGGCCTGGAGGTCACCGCCGTCTATCCGGCCACCCGCCGGATCAAGATGGCGGGCACCCTGGCCGACCTGGCCAGCGCGTTTGGCACCACGTTGCGGCAAGTCAGCAGCCCGGAGCCGGGCGGCAGGGGTAACGTCACGCACCGGTACCGCGAGGGCGCGCTGTACGTGCCGGCCGCGCTGGACGGCGTGGTGACGGCGGTGCTCGGCCTGGACACCCGGCCGCAGGCCCGGCCGCACTTCCGGCCCCGGGCGGCTGCGGCCCAGGGCACCTCCTACTCGCCCAACCAGGTGGCGGATATCTACCAGTTCCCGGCCGGGACCACCGGCTCGGGCCTGACGGTCGCGGTCATCGAGCTCGGCGGCGGCTTCTCCACCACCGACCTGGCCACCTATTTCGGGCAGCTGGGCATCGCCGTGCCCGCCATCAGCGCGGTCGGCGTGGACGGGGCGTCCAACGCGCCGGGTTCCGACCCCAACGGGGCGGACGTGGAGGTGGCGCTGGATATCGACGTCATCGGCGCGGCCGCGCCGGGCGCCAAGCAGCTGGTGTACTTCGCGCCGAACAACGGTGACCAGGGTTTCGTGGACGCCATCTCCGATGCCGCGTCGGCCACCCCGGCCCCGATCGCCATCTCGATCAGCTGGGGGCAGTCCGAGGACTCCTGGACCGCGCAGGGCCTGTCGGCCATGAACGCGGCGATGTCGGATGCGGCGGCGCTGGGCGTCACGGTGTGCGCGGCGGCCGGGGACAACGGCAGCGGTGACGCGGTCACCGACAGCCAGCCGCACTGCGACTTCCCCGCCTCCAGCCCGTACGCGCTGGGCTGCGGCGGTACCAAGCTGATCGCCGATCCGGCCACCGGCGCGATCAGCTCCGAGGTGGTGTGGAACGAGACGGCCTCGAACGAGGGCGCCGGAGGTGGCGGGGTCAGCGACCAGTTCGCGCTGCCCAGCTGGCAGGCGACCGCCGGGGTCCCGGCCCGGGCCACCTCGGGCACGGGCGGCGGGACCAGCGGGTCTAGCGGGCCCGGCGGGTCCGGCGGCTCCGGCGGCTCGGGCGGCGGGTCCGGCGGCGGCTCAGGCGGCGGGCACCATCACCGGCACCATGAGGGCGGCGAGCACCGCCAGCACGCCGAGGGGGGCGCCGCGGCGGATGCTTCCGTAGGTCCGGCCGTGGCGGGCAGTGCGGGCGGGCGGGGCGTGCCGGACGTGGCGGGCAACGCCGATCCGACGACCGGGTACCAGATCTACTCCGACGGCAAGTCGCAGGTCGTGGGCGGGACCAGCGCGGTCGCGCCGCTATGGTCGGCGCTGATCAGCCGGCTGGCCCAGGCCACGGGCAAACGGTTCGGCCTGATCCAGCCCCTGCTGTACGCGGGCATCACGCCCGGCACCGACGTGGCCGGCTTCCGCGACATCACCAGCGGGAACAACGGCGCCTACTCGGCCGGCCCCGGCTGGGACGCCTGCTCGGGCCTGGGCAGCCCGGACGGCACCGCCCTGCTGACCAGGCTGCAGGACTGAGCCTGCGCTGCACCTGGCGCGAGGGGGCCCGGAATCCGGGCCCCCTCCGTGCGGGCCGCTAAATACCCGCGGGGGGTATAGTCGGTCGGGTGGGCGTACTGAGTGCGGTGGGCGGCAGCCTGCGGGAAGCGTTCTTCATGTTCTGGGAGACGCTGTGGGCGCTGGTGCTCGGCTTCGGCCTGGCCGGGGCGGTGCAGGCGTTCGTGCCGCGGGGGCAGATGCAGCGCGTCATGGGCGGCCGCGGGCCCGCGGCGCTGACCCGCAGCGCGCTGCTCGGCATGGCCAGCTCGTCGTGCTCCTACGCGGCCAGCGCGCTGGCCAGGTCGCTGTTCCAACGCGGCGCGGACTTCACCGCCGCGATGGTGTTCATGTTCGCCTCGACCAACCTGGTCGCGGAGCTCGGCATCGTGCTGTGGCTGCTCATCGGCTGGCAGTTCACGCTGGCCCAGTTCGCCGGCGGGGCCATCATGATCGCCCTGCTCGGCCTGGCCCTGCCCCGGCTGGTCCCGCGGGGCTGGACCGAGGCCGCCCGGCGGCGGCTGGAACCCGGGGCCGGGGAGCACGACGGACACGGCGAACACGGGTCGCCCGGCGGGCGGGACACGCTGGCCGGGCGGCTACGGCAGCGGCCGCGGTGGGCCGACGCGGCCGACTACGCGATCGCCGACCTGACCATGCTGCGGCGCGAGCTGGTGGTCGGGTTCGTGGTGGCGGGCTTCGCCGCGGTGGCCGTGCCGGTCAGCTTCTGGAACGCCGTCTTCCTGCACCACCACGGAGCCCTGACCGTGATCGAGAACGCGGTGGCCGGGCCGTTCGTGGCGATGATCAGCTTCACCTGCTCGGTCGGCAACGTCCCGCTGGCGGCGGCGCTGTGGAAGGACGGCATCAGCTTCGGCGGCGTGACCGCGTTCATCTTCGCCGACCTGATCGCGCTGCCGCTGCTGTTCGTCTACCGCAAGATGTACGGCGGCCGCCTGACGCTCCGGCTGCTGGGCGTGTTCTGGCTGGTCATGAGCGTCGCGGGGCTGCTGGTCGAGCTGATCTTCGGCGCGGCGGGCATCGTGCCGGCCACCCGGCCGGTCGTCATCGCGCCCGAGCGTTTCGGCTGGGACTACACCACGATCCTCAACCTGATGTTCCTGGCCGTGGCGGCCGGGCTGTACTGGCTGCACCGCAACCGGGAGCGCCTGGGCTGGTCCGGCGGCCTGGTCCAGGACCCGGTGTGCGGCATGCAGGTCGACCCGCAGCACCCCGGCGCGGTGCTGCAGGACGGCGGCCAGGTCAGGTACTTCTGCTCCGGACACTGCCTGGAGCGCTACCGCGCGGGCGACCCTAGCCACGTCTGAAATTGTTGTTGACAACCAAATGCTTGACACATACTTTTGGCAGTGACTTTCATTTAAGTGTCGCTTCCGAAGGGACGTGGGTGTCATGGCGGACAGCTCCGGCCGGAAGTGGTGGGCGCTGGTCGCGATCGCGGCCAGCGTGCTGGTGGTCGGGCTCGACCTGACCGTGCTCAACCTGGCGCTGCCCACCATCGCAACCGACCTGCACGCCTCGACCAGCGACCTGCAGTGGTTCTCCGACGCCTACAGCCTGGTGCTGGCGGCCGCCATGCTGCCCGCCGGCCTGCTCGGCGACCGGCTCGGGCGCAAGAAGGTGCTGCTGGCCGCGCTGGTGCTGTTCGGCGGGAGCTCGGCGGCCTGCGCTTACGCGGGCGGGACGGGCGAGCTGATCGCGGCCCGGGCGGTGCTGGGCATCGGCGCCGCGGCGATCTTCCCGCTGTCGCTGGCCGTGATCCCGGTGCTGTTCGCGCCCGAGGAGCGGCAGAAGGCGATCGCGCTGATGGCCTCGGCCACCTTCATCAGCTTCCCCATCGGCCCGATCGTGGGCGGCTACCTGCTCGACCATTTCTGGTGGGGCTCGGTGTTCCTGATCAACGTGCCGGTGGTGGTGCTGGCCCTGGTGGCCGTGGTGTTCCTGCTGCCCGAGTCGCGCAGCGAGCAGCGGCCCAGCGTGGACATCCTCGGCGTGATCCTGTCCAGCGCGGGGCTGACCGGGCTGACCTACGGGTTCATCAAGGCCGGACAGGACGGCTGGACGAACGCGGCCGCGCTGGCCACCATCGCGGCGGGGGCCGTGGTGCTGGTCGTCTTCGTGGCCTTCCAGCGGCGGCTCACCTCGCGCTTCCAGGCCGGCGGCGTCGCTCAGGCCGGCGGCGGCCGGCGGCGGCCAGGCCGGACCCCTGCACGGGGGCCATGGGGTCGGGGTCCGGCCGGTCCGGCGGGTCCGGCCGCTGATCGAGCTGGGGCTGTTCCGGTCGGCCGGGTTCACGTGGGGGACCATCTTGTCGACGCTGGTATCGTTCGCGATGTTCGGCATCTTCTTCGCCATGCCGCAGTACTTCCAGGAGGTCCAGGGCACGGACGCCATGGGCAGCGGGCTGCGGCTGCTGCCCATGATCGGCGGCATGGTCATCGGGATGATCGGCAGCACCCGGCTGGCCTCGCCGCGCAAGGCCGGGGACGGCCCCGCCCGTCCTCCGCTGGCGGGGGCGAAGACGCTGGTCACGATCGGCTTCACGCTCATGGCCGTGACCCTGGGCGTGGGCGCCACGACCACGGCCAGCAGCGGCACCGGGTTCACGGCCGCGTGGTTCGCGGTGTTCGGCCTCGGCCTCGGGCTGGCCATGCCGCAGGCGATGAACGCGGCGCTGTCCGCCCTGTCGGCCGAGCGCAGCGGCTCGGGCTCGGCGCTGATCTCGGCGATGCGCCAGGTCGGCGCCACCATCGGGGTGGCGGTGCTGGGCACCGTGCTCGGTTCGGTCTACCGGGCGCACCTGAGCGTGGCCGGCCTGCCCGCGGCGGCTGCCTCGGCCGCCAAGGGCAGCGTGGTCGCGGGGGTGCAGGTCGCGCACGAGCTGGGCTCGGCGGCGCTGCTGGCCTCGGCCAGGAACGCGTTCGTGCACGGCATGGACACCATGCTCTGGGTCTGCGGCGGGATCACGCTGGCCAGCGCCATCCTGGCGCTGATCTTCCTGCCGCACCGGGCCGGGGCGGCGGTGGCCGGCGCCGAGCCGGTCGCGCCGTCCGGTGAAACCGGCGCGGAGCGGGCATCATTGGAGGTATGACGGGCATGCTCGACACCAGCCAGCCGCCGCTCGGCGCGCCGCGGCCGGATGGGTTGCGCGAGCGGAAGAAGGCCAGGACGCGTGCTGCGCTGCGGGAGCACGCGCTCCGGCTGTTCCGCGACCAGGGCTACACGGCCACCACCGTGGAGCAGATCGCCGCGGCGGCCGAGGTGTCGCCGAGCACCTTCTTCCGGTACTTCCCCACCAAGGAAGACCTGGTCCTGCAGGACGACATGGACACCCGGATGATCGAGGCGCTCGAGCAGCAGCCACCCGATCTCGGCGCGGTCGCCGCCGTCCGGGCCGCTACCAAGCAGGTGTTCGCCTCCTACACCGCCGCCGACATGGACGTGATCAGGGAGACCATCAGGCTGGCCATGACCGTGCCCGAGGTCCGGGCCCGGGCCATGGACGAGTTCGCCCGGACCATCGGCGCGGTGGCCGAGGCGGTGGCCCGCCGGGCCGGGCGGCCCGCGGACGACCTGGCCGTCCGGACCGTGGCCGGCGCGATCATCGGCGTGATCATGGCGATCACGCTGCCGTGGGAGGGCTGGACCGAGCAGGCCAGCTTCGAGGACACGTTCGCGCGCATCGACGAGGGCCTGGCCCTGCTGGAAGCCGGCCTGCCGCTCTGAGCTCGAGCTGCTTTGGGGGGTTGCTGCCCCGTGAGCGGCCTGGTTTCTGTACTTGTGCCCCAGCAGATAACGGGATTCCAGCTGAGCAACCGGATCAATGTGCATCTGAGCCGGCCTGCACCGCCCGATCATCGACATGCTGCGCCGGGCGCCCCGGCCCGCGGACCCGGCGGCTCATTACCGGGTCACCGACGGCTGTGTGGCGTTCCTACGCGCCTACGCGGCCCGGGGCTGAGCGGCGGCCGACCGTTACGAGGCGGGCGTGAGGTGCAGGTAGACGACGCCGTTGTCGTAGAGCTCGGCGTTGGCCCGGGTCCACTTGGCGGGCGGCAGGCCCTCGGCGAACAGGCGCGGGCCGGACGAGCGCGTCACCGGGTACACGAACAGGTGAAGCTCGTCGACCAGCCCGTCGGCCAGCAGCCCGCGGACTAGGGTGCCGCTGCCGCTGACGTACAGTCCCTCGGTGCCTTCCTTGAGGCGCTGGATCGTCTTGACGTCGTAGGCTCCGACGATTTCCGAGTTCTGCCAGGTCGGCGTCGTGAGCGTGGATGACACCACGTACTTCATGGTGTCGTTGAAGAAGGGCGCGCCCGGGTCCTGGTCAGCCGTGCGCCTGGACCAGGTGGGCTCGAACATCTGGTAGGTCGTCCGGCCAAGCAGGATGCCATCGCAGTCCGCCATGGCCCCGGCGATCGCAGCGCCCATCCTCGGGTCAAATCCGTACTCAAAAGTCCAGCTCGGAGTGTCGATCACGCCGTCGAGCGTGATGAACTCGTGTACTCGGATCGATCCCACTGTTCCTCCTGTAGGTTGGCGTGCCGGTCAGCGTCGGGCCGCGGGGATGAGCTCGCCGGCCCGCAGCGCGGCAGCCAGGGCCTCGACGTTACCGGTACGGGTGTAGACCTCGGCCGCCGTGTCGGTGAACTTGATGACGTGCTCGTCGCCATGCCGGACGGCACGGTCGAGCACCTCGGCCACCGCGGCCGGACCGTCCGGCAGGGCCGGGGCCGGTGCGGGCGGGACGGTCCCGGGCGGGGCGTAGGCGGCGAAGATGGCAGCGCTGGCGGCCCAGACCGCCGTGAGACTGGGGACCCACAGCTCGAGCGGCAGGGCCGGCAGGGCGTGCCGGACCGCGTTGGGCGCGGTGGCGGTGTGCACCAGGAGCACCGGCTGGCCGTGGCCGTGGCTCAGGTAGCGCAGCGTGGCCGCGGTCACCAGGTCGGCGAGCCGCGTTTCCACCTGGGCCGGGGTGGCGGCCGGGCGCAGCGCGGCCACGGACGCCGGCCAGCCGGAGTCCTCGGTCAGCTGGCCGAAGCGGGCGGCCAGGTTGCCTTCCTGACGGGGTATCCGGGCCACCGCGTCCAGCGCCGGAAGCGGGTCCAGGCCGCCCGCCGGGCCGGCCGAGGTCGGCACGGACCGGGACCGGGCGGCCCAGAACGCGAGCGCGTGCGCGAGCTCGTCCAGCGCGGGCTGGTCCTCCTGGCCATCCAGCAGGGTCCGCACGACGTGGCCGGTGCGGATGACCCCGTGCGTGGCCCCGGCCGCGATCCCGGGCAGCAGCCGCGGCCACCAGGTGGCCAGCACCTGCGGCCACGGCCCGGCGGCGAGCTGGCGGGTGAAAAAGGCGCCCCAGTCGCCGATCCGGCGGCCGTCGCCCAGCGCCTGCGGCCAGGTCGCGTCCGTGATCTCGCCGGTAGCACCCGGCATCTCGTCCAAGCGGCGGATGTACCGGTCGACCCACGCCGGCACGACGTCGCCGTGGCCCCGGCGGACGAGCACCTCGGCCGCCATGGGACCGTGATTGGTCAGCTGGTCGGCACCCCACTCCGGCCCGGTGCGCTGGAACCGCTGGTACGCCTCGGCCAGCGTCCCGCTGGTCATCGTGACCCGGTCACCGGACGGCTTCCCGGCCGTCCTGCACGGTGAGGCCGCCGGTGGCGAACGCTCTGGGCGCCAGGACCTGGTACTGGGCACCGGTGCTGGTGGTACGTGAGCTGAGCAGCGTGAAGCCCAGCGGCGGCGCGTCCGGCGTGAACAGCCGCTTGCCCGCCCCCACGGTGACCGGGAAGACCAGCAGGCGGTACTCGTCGATCAGCCCGGCGGCGTGGAGCGACTGGGCCAGCCCGGCGCTGCCGTGCACCTGCAGCTCGCCCGGGCTGCCGTCATCCTTGAGCTTGGCCACCTGGCCGATGACGTCGCCGCTCAGCACCGTGGTATCACCCCAGTCAGCGCTGGTCAGGGTGTTGGACGCGACGTACTTCCGGCCGTGGTTTAGCTTGGTCGCGGCGCCGTTGGCGGGGTCGGTGACCTGACTCCAGTAGGCGCGCATGGTCTGGTAGGTGTTGCGGCCGAGCAGGATCGCCTCGGTGCGGGCGAACCAGCTCTCCACGATCTCGCCCATGTCGGCGTCGGCCAGCGGGATCAGCCACCCGCCCTGGCTGAACCCGCCGCTGCGGTCCTCCTCCGCCCCGCCCGGGCCCTGCATGACCCCGTCGAGGGTCAGGAACGTGTGCACGACCAGCTTCATATGGATTCTCCCCGTGCTAGCTCCAATCTGCGGATGGCCAGCCTAACCGGCAGGTGGTCTCGCGGACGGGTCCAATGGCCGACGGGTAAATGAGACCAATCGTGGTCTGCCGGCCAGGAACGGGGTACGTTCTGGCCGTGGAACTCCAGATCGATATCAGGGCCGGCGCCTCGCTTCGCCGCCAGCTCGAGGACGCGCTGCGGGTCGCGATCCGTTCCGGGCGGCTGGTCCCGGGTTCGGTGCTGCCGCCCAGCCGGGACCTGGCCGAGCAGCTGGGGGTATCCCGCGGCGTGGTGGTCGACAGTTACGCTCAGCTGGCTACCGAGGGCTACCTGGCCGCCAAGCGCGGATCGGCCACGCGGGTGGCCTCGCTGGCGGCATCGGGACGGTCGCCGGAGCGGCGGCAGGTGAGCCCGCCGCAGCTCTACCGCTACGACCTGCGGCCCGGGCAGGCCGATTACCATGCCTTCCCGCGCGCTGCCTGGAAGGCGGCGCTGATCAAGGCCCTGCGGGAGGTGCCCGACGGACGCCTCGGTTACGCCAGCCACCGCGGCGTGGCCGAGCTCAGGAACGCGGTGGCCGGATACCTGGCCCGGGTGCGCGGGGTGGTGGTGGAGCCCGAGCACGTCGTGGTCTGCTGCGCGGCATCCCAGGCGCTGACCGTGCTGTGGGACGTGCTGCGGCAGCGCGGCGCCCGCCGGATCGCGGTCGAGGATCCCGGCTGGCGCTGGCAGCGGTTCACCGTGGAGCATGCCGGGCTCGAGGCGGTGCCGGTGCGGGTGGACCGGGACGGCATGGTGATCACCGAGCTCGCCGCGGCCGACGTCGACGCGGTGGTGATGACGCCGGCCCACCACTACCCGACCGGGGTGGTCATGACGGCCGAACGGCGCGGCGCGCTGATCGCCTGGGCCCGCGAGCGCGACGCGCTGATCGTCGAGGACGACTATGACGTCGAGTACCGCTTCGGCCGGGATCCGGTGGCTTCGCTGCAGGGACTGGCCCCGGAGCTAGTCGCGTTCGTCGGGACGACGAGCAAGACGCTGGCCCCGGCGCTGCGCCTGGCCTGGATCGTGCCGCCGTCCCGCCTGATCGACGACGTCGAGAACGTGCTGCTGATCACCGGCGTGACCCCGCCGACCATCGACCAGGTCGCCATGGCCTCGTTCATCGAGGACGCCGCTCTGGAACGTCACCTGCGCTCGATGCGACGGCGCTACCGCGCCAAGCGGGATCTCCTGGTGGGCGAGCTCGGCAAGCACCTGCCCGGGGTGCGGGTGAGCGGGACCGCCGCCGGGCTGCACGTCCTGGCCTGGCTGCCCGACGGCGCCGACGAGCACGCGACGGCGATGCGGGCCCGGCGGGCCGATGTCGGCGTGCACGAACTGCACCGGCACTGCACGACGCACGCCCCGTCCGCCCCGGCGCTGCTGATCGGCTTCGCGCTGCCGAGCGAGTCCGATCTGATCACCGGCGCCCGGCTGCTGGGCGAGGCGCTTTGCTGACCGGGCCGGTCAGCGGTCCTTGGTGGCCGCGAACCTGAGGCGGTCACCCGCCACGTCCACCCGGGCCCGGGTGAATCCCGCCACGCGCAGCCTGTCCTCCAGCGTGCCCGGGTCGACCGGGACGAACACGTCGTCTTCGTGCACCGCGCGCCGCGCGGGGGTGTCCAGCCCGTCCGAGCCCGCCAGCAGGCCGCCCGGCCGCAGCACCCGGGCCAGCTCGGCCAGGGCGGCGTCCTGCAGGGCCGGGGACGGGATGTGGTGCAGCATGGTCAGGCAGGCGGCCGAGGAGAACCGGCCCGCGGGAAACGGCAGCCGGGTCACGTCCCCGGCGACCACTGCCACGTTGCAGCCGGCCAGCCGCGAGGCCAGCTGGCCGGCCAGCGCCAGGTCCAGCTCGACCGCCGTGACCCGGGCGGCCTTGCGCCGCAGGATGTCGGTGGTCAGACCGGGGCCCGGCCCGACTTCGAGCAGGTCATCGCCGAGCTGGTAACCGTCGAGGACCCAGGGCAGCAGCTCATCTTCGACCAGCCTGGCCCATTCCGGGCTGGAGCACAGTTCCAGGTGTGCCTTGTTCACAGGTTCCGAGGGTAGCCGGGCCCCGGCGGGGTGCCTTCGACCGGAGCAGGACCAGGATGTGATGTCATGACGATTCCGTATGCCGGGCTGGGCCTGGACCGGGCCACCGACCGCCGCGGCGACCCGGCGTGGGTGGCCGCCCGGGCGGCCGACGGACGCGCGCAGGTCTGGCCGTTGTGGCGCGATCAGTGCCTGGTCGCGGGTGATCCGCCGGTTCCCGTCACGCTGGCGGCCGGCGAGACCGGCAGCCTGGACCCGGCCGGGCTGGTGCTGCTCGGGCTCGACGGCGACGTCCCGTATTTCACCGCCGACCTGTCCGACCTGGCCCTGGCCGACGCGCTGGCCCGTACCGGGGCGGACGCCGCGGCCGACATCAGGACCCTGTTCTCCGGCCTGCCTGCTGACCAGACCGGGATGCTGGCCTACGCCCGCGGGCTGCTCTACTGGGGTCGGCAGCAGCGCTACTGCGGCCGCTGCGGCTCCGCCGCTGAGCTCCGCCACGCCGGTCACCTGCGGACCTGCACCAACGGCGAGTGCGGCGCGCTGATCTTTCCGCGCATCGAGCCCGCGGTCATCACGCTCGTCGAGACCAGCACCCGGCCGCGGCGGTGCCTGCTGGCCCGGCACCGCGCGTCGACGGCCGGCCGCTTCTCACTGCTGGCCGGCTTCCTGGAACTGGGCGAGTCGCTGGAAGACGCGGTGCGCCGGGAGATCTTCGAGGAGGCCGGCGTAGCGCTGCGCGAGGTCAGCTACTTCGGCTCCCAGCCCTGGCCGTTCCCGGCTGGCCTGATGGTGGCGTTCCGGGCCAGCGCCGCCGGGGAGTCGGTGTCCGTTGACGGCGACGAGATCGTCGAGGCCCGCTGGTTCACCCGCGACGAGCTGAACGAGTCCGAGCAGGCCCAAGGCCGGCTCGGCCGCGTCGACTCAGTCGACCGGGTGCTGCTGGCGGCTTGGCTGGCCGAGGATGAGTAGACGTCGCCTGGGAACTGCCGGTGGGACGCGGATTGGTGTGGATGTGACTTTCTACGCACTCTTGCGGGCAGGCGCCCCAGGCGCATGGTCCCGGCGAGCAGGGTCTCGGGCGGGGAGCGCTGGGCGGCGGCCCACGCGGGCGGATCGCCGTCCGGCCAGTGCGCGCGCTGGGCCACCCGGCCGCGCGGCGCGGGCCGGGGTGTCCCGGCGGCGGCGCACCGGGCCCGGGTGCCTCACCCGCCTCATGACCGGGTGATATGTTCCGCGATGCGGAATTGCTGCGGTTGATTTCGGTCCTGCGGTTGATTAGCGGTATTCCGCAAGCGTTCCGGAATAAGGTGACTTCTCGCGTGTCTGGGCGTCCGGATGTGGTTGAATGCCCCGCGCCTGGCCACGCAGTCCCCCGGGCTGGGTGTTTCCATGATCGCGAAGGGTTTGGTATCAAAAACCGTAGTAAAGCCTTCGCGATCATGGGCAAGGGGGCCGGGACGGGACCAGGAGCTCACCCGGGCTACGGCACGGACGACCGCAAATTACGAACAAACCCCGTAAACGATCGCATAGTGTCCGCCGGTCGCGACACGCCGGAAACTCACCTTACTTTGGCATGCTCACCCAGTACCCACAATCCACCGCAGAACGCTAATCAACCGCGGGCGTGAGGCGGGAGGGACAGGCGGGACGGGCCCGGGCAGCCCGGCCCGGGCCACCACCAGGCACCGGCACCTGACGGCCTGCCAGCCGCGACGGGGTCGATCCCCGCACCCCAGAGCCGTCATAGCGGATACGTCGTCTCGGTCCCAAGGCGACCCTGCTGACCTGGCCAGATCGCCGGGGAATTTACCAAAGACCACGCTTTGCGGCAGAGCACCCACACATGCGCTTGCAGGCGGGCCAGTGAGACTGGAGAGACCGGCGAGAGCGCTGATGCCGGAGCGTGAAGTCGGGTGGTCGGAGGCCGGGTGGTCGGAGGCCGGGTGGTCGGAGGCCGGGGGTCGGGAGGCCGGGGGGTCAGAGGGCGGGTGGTCGGGAGGTCGGGAGGCCTGGGGGTCGGGAGGCCTGGGGGTCGGGAGGCCGGGGGTCAGAGGGCGGGTGGTCGGGAGGTCGGGAGGTCGGGAGGTCGGAGGCCGGGGGGTCGGAGGCCGGGGGTCGGGGTGGGCCTGATTTCAAGTGTCCCGGATGGGCCCGATCTTCAGCTGGCCGGTCACCTGGACCAGGAGTGCGTCGATGGCCGGGCGGGTTTGGGTCATGAGCGATTCATAGAGCCTTTTCCAGTCTTCGGTCTTGGCGCAGACGCGGAGCCGGTCGATCTCGCTGTCGAGGTAGTTCACGACCTTCTGCTGGGCCTGGGCCAGGTCCTGCTGTGCGGCGGGCGGGAGCAGCCGTTTGGACCTGCTGAGCTGGATTTGTATGGCTGAGCCGATATTCCAGGAGTCGTCGCTGTCCCAGTGGGCCAGCGCGGTCTCCAGGCCGGACGCGCCCCGGGGTCCTTGCTTGCCGTAGTAGGCGACCCGCAGGGCCAGCTTCCAGTACTCCCACAAGCTGGCGGCCAGGATGTCGACCAGTTCCAGGG
Organism: uncultured Actinomycetes bacterium; assembly: GCA_963767565.1. GTDB lineage: Bacteria > Actinomycetota > Actinomycetes > Streptosporangiales > Streptosporangiaceae > Palsa-504. The sequence goes on from CAVYEG010000009.1 coordinate 73,822, forward strand.
AGGACCGGTACCGTTCGCTGCGGCGGTCCAGGAATCCCTTGACCAGGGGCACCAGCAGGCCGCCGAGCACGGCGGTCAGCGTGACGCCGACGATGACCTCAACCATGCCCGGCCCGCCGGTGCCGCCCGGCCCGCTGGTCCTGCCCGTGGCCAGCCTGAGTGCCGACCTCAGCCTGGATCACGAGCACGCTGGACCCCGCCACATGGCCATTGTCCTCCGGCCTGGCACGTCGGGTGCAGGTCTGGGTCAGGAATCACCCGTCTCGGGCAGGTGGACCACCTGGGCGGTGCGGGCACTGAGCCGGGCGGCGTCCAGGACGGTCGCGGTCGCGACGGCGTCGCGGGGGTTCACCGGCACCGGCTCCGAGCCGCGGATCGCGGCCGCGAACGCGGGGTAGAACACGTCCCACCGGCCTGGCCGGGACGGCACGGCCTCGGCGGCATCGCCGCGTCGCAGCTGGCCCCACCGCTCGGCCGGCTCGGTGCCCCAGGCCTCGCCCAGCGTGGCGGGCGAGGCTCCGGCGCGCAGCTGGGCTTCCTGGCCGTCGGGTTCGGCGATGACGTAGCCGCCCGCGGTCCCGGCGGCACGCAGCCGCGGGCCGGGCGCCCCTTGCCGCCAGCTGCCCCACAGGCGGGACCGCACGCCGCTGGCGTGGGTCAGGGCCAGGAACACGTCGTCATCGAGGCCCGTTGCGTCGGTGCGGTAGTGCATCTCGGCGTAGACGGAGCGGACCGGGCCGGCCAGCACCAGGGCCTGGTCGGCCAGGTGGCTGCCGAGATCCAGCAGCGTGCCGCCACCCGCGGCCCGCGGGCCCGGCTCCGGCCGGAACCGCTCGAACCGGGACTCGAAGGCGGTCAGCGTGCCCAGCGACCCGCCGGCCAGCAGCTCGCGCAGGGTCAGGAAGTCCGAATCCCAGCGGCGGTTCTGGTAAACGGTCAGCGGGACGCCGAGCTGGGTGGCCAGCTGGACCGTGGCCCGGGCCGATTCGGCGTCCAGCGCGAACGGCTTGTCGCAGGACACGGCGAGGCCCAGCCGCAGCGCCTGCTGGGTGAGCGCGACGTGGGTGGCAGCCGGGGTGGAAATCGCCACCGCCTCCGCCCCGGCCGCGGCTAGTCCTGCCAGGGAGCCGAAGACGGGCCGGCCGAGGTCCTCGGCCACCTGACGGGCCCGCTCGGCCGAGGTGGTGACCACGCCGAGGAAGTCACATCCGGCGGCGGCCGCGATCAGCGGCGCGTGGAAGTACCGGCCGCCGGTGCCATAGCCGGCCAGGCCGATGCGGACGGGTGCGGGCACGAGGAGGCTCCTTCCGCCGGGACGACTGGCCACTGACGCTATCGCCCGACCAGCGGGCCGCGGAGCCAGGGGTCGCGCCGATGGCGGGTGGTGGGTGCCGGTGCCGGGCGTGCGCGTGGCCGGTGCGCGCGGGCGAGCACGCACGGCATAATAGGCCCTGGATATCAAGGGTGAGCCGGGAAGTCTGGTCGGCTAGTGATCAAGCTCGGGGAGCCGGCCATGTACCGCGGCATTTTCTCAGCGGCGCTCTCGTCGCACTGGCGTCGCGAGGTGCTGCGCACCAGCTTGTGGTTCGTGCCGTCGCTGGAGGTGCTGGCCGCAATCGGGCTGTTCGCCGGCACGCTGGCCGCGGACCGGGCCGCCTACCGCGGTGACTTCACGCTCCCGGGCTGGGTGATCAGCGGCAGCGCGGACGCGGCGCGGCAGATCCTGACCACCATCGCCGCCGCGATCATCACCGTGGTGGGCGTGGTGTTCTCCATCATCCTGGTCACCCTGACGCTGGCCTCGACCCAGTTCGGGCCGCGGATGCTGCGGAACTTCATCCGGGACCGCGGCACGCAGCTGACCCTGGGCACGTTCGTGGCCACGTTCGTCTACTCGGTGCTGGTCCTGGCCTCGATCGGAACCGGGTCGCACGGCGACCTCGTGCCGCACATCAGCGTGACCACCACGCTCGGCCTGACGGTCATCGACCTGGGCGTACTGATCTACTTCATCCACCACACGGCGATCTCCATCCAGTTGCCGCAGGTGATCGCGAGCATCGCCGCCGACCTGACCGAGGCGATCCGGGAGCAGGGCAGCGAGGCAGGCCGGCCGGGGCTGGAGGCCGGCCCGGCCGCGGTCGAGCTGGTGACCCGGACCGAGGCCACCGGAGCCGTGCTGCTGGCCCCGGTCAGCGGGTACGTGCAGTTCATCAAGCATCAGAACCTGGTCCGGCTGGCGGCCGGGGCCGACGCCGTGATCAACCTGGAGCACCGGCCCGGCCACTTCATCGTGGCCGGGCACCGGTTCGCCACGGTCTGGCCGCCGAAGGCAGCGCCGCTGGTCCGGCAGGCGCTGGGCCGGGCGCACCTCATCGGACCGCAACGGACGCTGACCCAGGACGTGTCGTTCGGCTTCGACCAGCTGGCTGAGATCGCGATCCGCGCCCTGTCGCCCGCGGTCAACGACCCCTTCACGGCGATGACCTGCATCGACTGGCTGGGCGAGAACCTGTGCAAGATCGTCGCCGGGTGGCATCCGGCCCGGGTGCACCGGGACGCCCAGGGCTACATCCGGGTCATCACGGCCGAGCCGGCCTACGACCGGCTGGTGCAGCGCTCGTTCGAGAAGATCAGGCAGTCCAGCCTGGGCATGCCTTCGGTCATGATCCGCGAGCTCGAGGCGCTGGCCAGGATCATGACCGAGACGACCAGCGACGGGCAGCGCCGGGTGCTGCTCGAGCAGGCGGCCATGATCGACCGGGCCAGCGAGCGTTCGGTGCCAGAAGCCGCCGACCGGGCCGATATCCGGCGGCGGTACGAGGCCATCCTGACCATGGAGTCGCAGCTGGCCGCCAGCGGGCGCCAGGGCTGACTAGGCGCTTGGGCGGCCCGGCCGGGGGCGGAGGCGGAGGCGGAGGACGGAAACTAAATCGCCGGCCGTGTCGGAAACGCGGTCGGCCCGTTCGTGAACTAGGTGAAGGATGCCACTGGCATCGCAGAAAACGGAGGCAATCGTGAAATACGTCATTCTGCTCATGAACACCGAGGCGGCGCAGAACATGACCGAGGCCGATGGCCAGGCCTGGTACGGCGAGATCGGCGCCTGGTATGAGAAGGGCGGCGGCGGTTCCGGCAAGCTGGCGGAAACCGGCTACCAGCTCGCGCCGGGGAACACGGCCAAGACGGTCCGGGCCGGCGGCGTGACCGACGGCCCGTTCATGGAGACCAAGGAGGCCCTCGGCGGCTACTCGGTGCTGGACACCGACACCATCGAGGAAGCCGTGGAGATCGCGAAGACCTGGCCCGGGGTCGACCGGGGCTGGATGACGATCGAGGTCCGGCCGGTCGTGGAGATGTAGCACTCAGAACGACAGCCGGCGGGCGAGCAGCTCGCGCTCGGCCGGGTTGGCCGCCAGCGCGAGCGCTCGGTCGCTGGCCTGCTTGGCTTCCTCCTCGCGGCCCAGCCCGGCCAGCAGGCCGGCCCGCAGCGCGTGATAGAGCCGGTAGCTGTCCAGCGCCTCGGCCAGCGGCGCGATCTCGGCCAGCGCGGCCTCCGGGCCCAGCACGTAGCGGGTGGCCACGGCCCGGTTGAGCAGCACCACCGGCGACGGGGCCAGCGCCTGCAGCCGGTCGTAGAGCAGCCGGATCTGGGTCCAGTCGGTCTGCTCGTAGTCCGGGGCCTGGGCGTGCAGCGCGGCGATGGCCGCCTGGACCTGGTAGGGGCCCGGCCCCCGCAGGGCCAGCGCGCGGTCGAGCAGCCGGGTCGCCTCGGTGATCAGCGCCCGGTCCCACCGGGCCCGGTCCTGCTCGGCCAGCCGCACCATCCGGCCCCAGCCGTCGAACCTGGTCGCGGCCCGGGACTCGTGCAGCAGCAGCAGGGCGAGCAGCCCGAGGACCTCGGGCTCGCGTGGCATCAGCCGGTGCAGCAGCCTGGTCAGCGACACGGCCTGGGCGGCCAGGTCACGCCGGGCGGGCTGGCGGCCCGCGCTGGCCAGGTAGCCCTCGTTGAACACCAGGTAGACCACGGCCAGCACCTCGGCCAGCCGGCCGGCCAGCTCGTCGGGATCGGGTACCCGCACGTCGGCCCGGCTGGCCTGCAGGCCCTTGCGGGCCCGCAGCAGCCGCTGGGTCATGGCGGGCTCGGTGGCCAGGAACGCGGCCGCGATCTCGGCGGTGGTCAGGCCGCACACCGCGCGCAAGGTCAGCGCGATCTGCGACTCGCGCGGCAGCGCCGGATGGCAGCAGGCGAAGATCATGCCCAGCAGGTCGTCGTCGGCCGCATCGGTCCCGTCCCAGCTCTCGATGGTGGTCGCCGCCAGCAGGGCGAGCTTCTCGTGCCCGGCCCGGGCCCGGCGGAGCCGGTCGATGGCCTTGCGGCGGGCCGTGGTGGCCAGCCAGCCGCCGGGGTTGGGCGGGATCCCGCCGTCCCGCCAGTGCTCGATGGCCTCGATGAACGCATCCTGGACGGCCTCTTCGGCCAGGCCCACGTCGCCCAGCCGGGCGGCGAGTGCGGCCCTGATCCGGGTGGCCTCGTCCCGGTAGAGCCGCTCGAGCTTATCGGCGCCGGAGAACAATGGACCGTTCGGCCGAATCAGGCCCCGCTGAAGCGGGGCGGGCGCTTTTCGGCAAACGCGGCCAGGCCCTCGGCGAAGTCACCCGTGGCGGCCATCTCCCGCTGGATGCCCGCCTCGAACTCCAGCTGGGCGTCCATCTGGGTGTACAGCCACTGGTTGAGCTGCCGCTTGGTCCCGGCGTAGGACCTGGTGGCGCCCGCGGCCAGCCGGTCGAGCAGGGTGTCGGTCTCGGCCGCGAAGTCCGCGTCGGGCCAGACCCGGTTGATCAGGCCCCAGTCCAGCGCCGTCCGGGCGCCGAGCCGCTCGCCCAGCAGAGCCAGCTCCGCGGCCCGGGTGAAGCCCACCCGGGACGGCACCAACAGCGACGAGCCGCCGTCGGGAACCAGCCCGATGTTGACGAAGGCCAGCTGGAAGAAGGCCGACTCGGCCGCGACCACCAGGTCGCAGGCCAGCGCGAGGGACAGCCCGATCCCGGCCGCCGGGCCGTTGACCGCGGCGATGACCGGCTTGGGCATCCGCCGGACGCCGGTGATCAGCGGGTGGTACCGCTCGGTGAGCATCCGGTACACGTCGACCTGGCCGCCGCCGGCCTCCTCGGCCGCCGCCTTGAGGTCGGCTCCGCTGGAGAAGGCGCGCCCGGCCCCGACCAGGACGACCGCCCGGATGTCCGCATCGCCGGTGACCTCGGTGATCGCCGCGATCAGATCGGCGGAGAACTGGCTGTTCCACGCGTTGAGCCGGTCGGGCCGGTTGAACTCGATCTTGGCCCCTGGTCCGCGGCGGTATATGTTAACCGTTTCATACTGGCGGTAAAGCTCATCGTCGCTCACGCCGGTCATGCTATCCGGGGGGCTCCGGGCGGCCGTCCACCCGGGCCAGCACAGCGGGCCGGTGACGGGCCGGACAAGGAGAACATCGCGGTGCCAGCCAAGGACTCAGCCAACCACCCAGGTAACGCGAAGAAGCGGTCATCGCCGGTCAGTGCCACCCCGAGGCTGCCCAGGGAGCTGTACGAACGCGAGCTGTTCCGGCTGCAGGGCGAGCTGGTCAAGATGCAGGGCTGGATGCGGGCCACGGGCGCCCGGATGGTGGTGATCTTCGAGGGGCGCGACGCGGCGGGCAAGGGCGGCACGATCAAGCGGGTGTCCGAGTACCTCAACCCGCGCGGTGCGCCGGTCGTCGCGCTGCCCGCGCCCACCGAGCGGGAGCGCGGCCAGTGGTACTTCCAGCGCTACGTCGACCACCTGCCGGCCGCCGGCGAGCTGGTCCTGTTCGACCGCAGCTGGTACAACCGGGCCGGCGTGGAGCACGTGATGGGGTTCTGCACGCAGCAGGAGTACATCAGGTTCCTGCACCAGTGCCCGATCTTCGAGCGGCTGCTGGTCGAGGACGGCATCCTGCTGCGCAAGTACTGGTTCTCGGTCAGCGACGAGGAGCAGCAGCACCGCTTCCGGGGCCGGCTCGACGACCCGATGCGCCGCTGGAAGCTGTCCGGAATGGACCTGGAGTCGATCACCCACTGGGAGGACTACTCGCGGGCCAAGGACGAGATGTTCGTGCACACCGACATCCCGGAGGCGCCCTGGCACGTGGTGGAGAGCGACGACAAGCGCAACGCCCGGATCAACATGATCGCCCACCTGCTCAGCACGGTTCCCTACCGGGACGTCGAGCCGCCGTCGCTGAAGCTGCCGCCCCGGCCGCCGTCCCAGGGATACGTGCGCACCCCGCGCGACATGCAGGCCTTCGTGCCCGACCACGCGGCGGAGCTGCTGGCCCAGAATTCGCACTAGCCGGGAGTCGCCGCGAGTTCAGGCAGTGTTATCGGTGGGCTGGCGGCGGCCGGGAAACCAGGCATGAAACTATGCCGGGGGTAGGTAGGCACGACGCGAGGAGGCAGGACATGGCGGTCACACCTCTGCCCGAGCGAACGGCGTGGCAGGCGCTCAAGCGGCACCATGCCGAGATCGCCGGCCAGCACCTGCGGGAACTGTTCGCCGCGGACCCCGGGCGGGGCGAGCGGCTGACCGCGGAGGCGGCCGGGCTGTTCCTGGACTACTCGAAGAACCGCGTCACCGACGAGACCATGCGGCTGCTGCTCGAGCTGGCCGTCGAGTCACGGGTAGCGGAGCACCGGGACGCCATGTTCCGCGGCGAGCACATCAACGTGTCGGAGGACCGGGCCGTGCTGCACGTGGCGCTGCGCATGCCCGCCTCGGAGCACCTAGTGGTGGACGGCGCCGACGTGGTGCAGCAGGTGCACGAGGTGCTGGACCGGATGGCGGACTTCGCCAACCGGGTCAGGTCCGGGGAATGGAAGGGGCATACCGGCAAGCCGATCAGGAACGTGATCAACATCGGGATCGGCGGCTCCGACCTCGGCCCGGTCATGGCGTACGAGGCGCTGCGCTACTACACCACGCGGGACATCACGTTCCGGTTCGTATCCAACGTGGACTCGACCGACTTCGCCGAGGCCACCAGGGACCTGAACGCGGAGGAGACGCTGTTCATCATCTCCTCCAAGACGTTCGGCACGCTGGAGACGCTGACCAACGCCACCTCCGCGCGGGACTGGGTGACCAGCCAGCTCGGCAGCGAGGACGCGGTGGCCAAGCACTTCGTCGCGGTGTCGACCAACGCCGACCGGGTGGCCAAGTTCGGCATCGATACGGCGAACATGTTCGGGTTCTGGGACTGGGTCGGCGGCCGGTACTCGATGGATTCGGCCATCGGGCTGTCCACCATGGTGGCGCTCGGGCCCGAGGGATTCGGCGAGATGCTGGCCGGGTTCCACGAAATGGACGAGCATTTCCGCACCGCCCCGCTGGAGCGGAACCTGCCCGTGCTGATGGGCCTGCTGGCCGTGTGGTACCGCGACTTCTTCGGCCTGCAGACCTCCGGCGTCATGCCCTATGAGCAGTACCTGAAGCGGTTCCCGGCGTACCTGCAGCAGCTGACCATGGAGTCCAACGGCAAGCACGTCACGCTGACCGGCGAGCACGTGTCCTACGACACCGGCGCGGTCTACTGGGGCGAGCCGGGCACCAACGGCCAGCACAGCTTCTACCAGCTCATCCACCAGGGCACCACGATGATCCCGGTCGACCTGATCGGCTTCGGCAAGGCGCTGAACCCGATCCGCGACCATCACGACATCCTGTCCTCCAACGTGTTCGCCCAGGCGCAGGCGCTGGCCTTCGGCAAGACCGAGGAGGAGGTCCGGGCCGAGGGCACGCCGGAGAACGTGGTACCGCACCGGGTGATGGAGGGCAACCGGCCCAGCAATGTCCTGCTGGCCGAGATCCTCACCCCGCGGGTGCTCGGCACGCTGGTCGCGCTGTACGAGCACAGCGTGTTCACGCAGGGGACGATCTGGGACATCGACTCGTTCGATCAGTGGGGCGTCGAGCTCGGGAAGGTGCTCGCGGTCAAGATCATCCCCGAGCTGACCAGCGCGGGCGAGCCGGACCTCGGCCACGACTCCTCGACCAACAACCTCATCCGCCGGTACCGGGCGCTCAAGGCCCTTTGACGACACAAGGACGGACCAGCCATGCCAACTGACACACCGATGCAGCTCGGGATGATCGGACTCGGCCGGATGGGCGCCAACCTCGTCCGCCGGCTCATGCGCGACGGCCACCGCTGCGTGGCCTACGACCGGAACCCGGACGCGGTCAAGGCGCTGGTCGCCGAGGGCGCGACCGGGGCGGAGAGCGTGGCCGACTTCGTGGCCAAGCTGGACAAGCCGCGGGCCATGTGGATCATGGTGCCGGCCGGCGTCGTCGAGTCCACCCTCGAGCAGCTGAAGCCGCTGCTCGACGCCGACGACATCGTGATCGACGGCGGGAACTCCTACTACCGGGACGACATCACCCGGGCCAAGGACCTCAAGCGCGACGGCATCCACTACGTCGACTGCGGCACCAGCGGCGGCGTCTGGGGCCTGGACCGCGGTTACTGCCTGATGATCGGCGGCGAGGACGAGCCGGTGCAGCGGCTGAACCCGATCTTCCTGACCATCGCGCCCGGCAAGGGCACCGCCGAGCCCACCCCGGGGTTGCAGCCGGGGGGCACCGCCGAGCAGGGCTACCTGCACTGCGGGCCGAACGGCGCCGGGCACTTCGTCAAGATGGTGCACAACGGGATCGAGTACGGCATGATGGCCGCGATCGCCGAGGGCCTGTCGATCATCAAGCACGCCGACGTGGGCAAGCACCAGGCGCAGTTCGACGCGGAGACCGCGCCGCTGCGCAACCCCGAGGATTACCAGTACACGATCGACGTGGGCGAGGTGGCCGAGGTGTGGCGACGTGGCTCGGTGATCAGCTCCTGGCTGGTCGACCTGACCGCGGCGGCGTTCGCCAAGTCGCCCGACCTGGACGACTTCAGCGGCCGGGTGTCGGACTCCGGCGAGGGCCGGTGGACCGTGCTGGCCGCGGTGGACGAGGGCGTGCCCGCCTCGGTCATCGCCGCGTCGCTGTACGAGCGGTTCGAGTCGCGGGACATGGGCGCGTTCACCGGGCAGATCCTGTCCGCCATGCGCTCGGAGTTCGGCGGCCACGCGGAGAAGAAGGCCTGATCGCCCATGAGCAGCAATGGACTCCCGAGGCCGGACAACCACGTCATCGTGCTGTTCGGCGCCACCGGCGACCTGGCCAAGCGCAAGCTGCTGCCCGGGTGGTTCCACCTGTATACGGCGGGCCTGCTACCCAAGGAGTGGCGCCTGATCGGCTCGGCGCCGCCGAACACGGCCATGACCGACGAGCAGTTCCGCGAGCACGCCGAGCAGTCGTGCCAGGACTTCTGCATCACCAAGCCCGATGACGGACCCTGGTCGGAATTCGCGGCGAAACTATCGTTCGCCGCCGCGGAGCCCGGGAATGCCGGAGATCTCGGGGCGGCGGTCCAGCGGGCCGAGAAGGAGATCGGCGGCACCCCGAGACGGCTTTATCACCTGGCCATCCCGCCGGTCGCGTTCACCTCGATGGTGGGCATGCTCGGCGACTCAGGGCTGGCCACCGACCGGACCCGGGTCATCATCGAGAAGCCGTTCGGCACCGACCTGGACTCGGCGCGCAAGCTGAACCAGGCGGTGCACGCGGTGTTCCACGAGTCGCAGGTGTTCCGGATCGACCACTTCCTGGGCAAGGAATCGGTCGACAACATCCTGGCCTTCCGGTTCGCGAACGGGCTCTTCGAGCCGATCTGGAACCGCAGATACCTGCGCTACATCGAGATCGACGTGCCGGAAACGCTGTCCGTCAAGGGGCGGGGCGCGTTCTACGACGCGACCGGTGCCTACCGGGACATGGTCGTCACCCACCTGTTCCAGGTCCTGGCGTTCGTGGCCATGGAGTCGCCGGTGTCGCTGAATGGCAAGCACGTGCAGGATGAGAAGGAGAAGGTGTTCGAGGCGCTGAAGCCGATCGACGTCCGGCACGTGGTGCGCGGCCAGTACGAGGGGTACCGGTCGGAGCAAGGCGTGGCGGCCGACTCGCAGACCGAGACGATGGTCGCGGTGCGGGCCGAGGTGGATAACTGGCGCTGGCACGGAGTGCCGTTCTTCCTGCGCTCGGGCAAGGCCATGGGCGTCTCGCGCCAGGTCATCACCCTCGGCTTCCAGCCGCCGCCGCTGCGGATGTTCCCCGCGCACCGCAAGGACACCCCGTACGGCCGGCAGAACGAGATCGTCATCGATTTCGCCGACCCCGGCGCGATCAAGCTCAACTTCCTGGCCAAGGTGCCCGGAGCGGAGCTGAGCCTGGGCAACGCCGAGATGGCGTTCTACTACAAGGACTCGTTCGCCGCGTCGCACGCGCTGGAAGGCTACGAGCACCTGATCTTGATGGCCATGGTCGGCGACCAGTCGCTGTTCACCCGGTCCGACGGGATCGAGCGGGTGTGGGCGATCTCCGAACCGCTGCTGGAGAACCCGCCGCCGGTCCAGCCGTATCCCGTCGGGTCGTACGGACCGGAGTCGGTCAAGCAGCTGATCGCGCCCTTCCACTGGCACCTGCCCCACATCTAGGCTCGCGTGTCCTGGCGGATGGAGAGCCGGCCGCGGGACATCACCCCGATCCGCTGGGCGCGCCTGACGCTGAGCGGGAACCAGGGACCGTTCGGAATAATGAAGATCGTGACGATGCGCGTACCGGTCACCTTTGGCCTGCGGACCGCCGCGTGAGGCTCTCGTGATGTGACGTGGCCGGCTCCGGTACGGACTACCAGGCCAGCCTGGGGACGGTGCTGCGCGAGTGGGGCCGGATCGGCGTCACCGGGTTCGGCGGGCCGCCGACGCACATCGCGCTGCTGCGCAAGCTGTGCGTGGAACGCCAGGGCTGGCTGGACGCGGCCGAGTTCGAGGACGCGATCGCGGCCTGCAACCTGCTGCCCGGGCCAGCCTCCACCGAGCTGGCCATCTTCTGCGCCTGGCGGGTCCGCGGGCAGGCCGGCGCGGTAACCGGCGGGCTGGCCTTCATCGTGCCCGGGCTGATTCTCATCCTGCTGCTTTCCGCGCTGTTCCTGGCCGGGTCGCCGCCGCTGTGGGTGCGCGGCGCGGGCGCCGGGGCCGGCGCGGCGGTCGCGGCGATCGCGGTGCAGGCCGGCTGGACGCTGCTGGTGCCCAGCTGGAAGCGGGCCTCGGCCCGGGAGCCGGCCCGGCCCGCCCGGCTGCGCTGGGCGGGTTACCTGCTGGCGGGCGGGGCGGCCGCGGCCACCATCGGGCCGTGGCTGGTCCTGGTGCTGCTCGGCTGCGGCGGGCTCGAGCTGGCCTGGCGGCAGGCGGGCCGGCCGGGACGCTGGCCCGCCGCCGTGCCGGGGCTGGCCCCGCTGTTCCCGGCCGCGCTCAGCGGCGGGCTGCTGGCCTCGGTGGCCTGGGTGGCGTTCAAGGTAGGCGCGCTGTCGTTCGGCGGCGGCTTCGTGATCATCCCGCTGATGCAGGCCGACGCGGTCGGACGGCACTGGATGACCAGCGGCCAGTTCCTCAACGCGGTGGCGCTGGGGCAGATCACCCCGGGGCCGGTGGTGCAGACGGTCTCGGCGGTCGGGTACGCCGCCGCCGGGCTGCCGGGCGGGCTGCTGGCCGCGGTGGTGGCGTTCACGCCGTCGTTCGCGTTCGTGCTCGGCGGGGGCCGGTACTTCGGCAGGCTGCGGGAGAACGAGTACGCGCAGGCGTTCCTGGACGGCGCCGGGCCAGCCGCCATCGGCGCGATCTTCGGCGCGGCGGTCCTGCTGGCCCGGGCGCTCAGCGTGGGCTGGCAGTTCGCGGTGCTGGCCGGGGCGGCCGTGCTGTTGCTGGCGGCGCGGCGCAGCGTGGTCCTCACCCTGCTCGGCGCGGCCGCCGTAGGCGCAGGCGTGGTGCTGGCGGGCGGGCCGCTGCCCGGCTAACCGCGCTGCCTGGGTGGCCGGTGCCCCGCTGGCCGGTGCCTGGGTGGCCGGTACCTGGCTGGCCGGTGCGGCTCAGCCGGTCTCGATGCCGGCGGCGTGCAGGCGGGCGGAGTTCTGCTCGTCGGCCGAGGCGTAGGCGCGGATCTCGTCGGGAAACGGCTCGCGGCCGGCGGCGGCCGGGACGGCCCGGGCCAGTCCGGCGGGGTCGACGTCGGCGCGGTAGACGAAGGTGGCGTTGCCTTCCAGGACCGGGAACCAGCGCCCGTCCTTTACCCGCAGCGATGAGGTGGCCAGCCCGCCCGCGTTGCGGATCACGACCTCGCGCTCCGGGTCGCCGCGGCCGATGCGCGAGTAGACCGCCCGCGCGGCGACCATGCCGGACCCGCAGGAGACGGTCAGCCCGGCGCCGCGCTCGAACGTGCGGACGAACACCTCGGCCTGGGCCAGCGGCAGCAGCACCGACAGGTTGGCCCCCGCCGGGAAGACATCATGCCGGGCCGCCACCCGCTCCCCCATCGCGACCAGGTCGGATTCGACGTACTTGTCGATCACCGCGACCAGGTGGGGGTTGGGGACGGTCACCGCGGTAAAGGCCAGGGCCGGGTCAAGCACGGGCAGGCGGGCCTCGACCGCCGGGCTGTGGCCGGCCACCACGGGCCGTTCGGGGTCGAAGTCGACCGCCGGATGCTCGAGCACGACCTGATGTACGCCGTCGGGCGTGGTCGAGCCGCGGCGCACGGTGTAGGCGCGCTGGCCGCTGCGGATCTCGGCCGCCTGCTCGCCGCGCAGGTCCAGGATTACCCGGCCCAGGCAGCGCATGCCGTTGCCGCAGAACTCGGCGGCCGAGCCGTCCGGGTTGAAGAACCAGGCCTCGGGCACGGGCGGACGGGCGTCATAGAAGTAGACGCCGTCGCCGCCGAACGGGCCGCCCCGGCCGCACACGTTCCTGACGAACGCGCGCAGGTCGGCGTCGGAGGCGAAGTCAGCTGGCGTAAGGGCGGTGACGAAGATGTCGTTCCGGGACCCATGCGCGCTCAGGATCTCTGCCATCGCCGGCCAGCTTATCCGAGCGCGAGTTATCCGAGCGCGAGGCATGCGGCCGGGCGTGCCGCCCGGACCGCCGGCGGTCCGCAGCCGCCGGGTCCACGGGGTCCTCGGCGATGCGGGCCGGCGCTATCACCGGCACTATCGTCGGCGCCGCGTCAGCCCAGGAGACGGGCGCCGTGGGCTTGCGCCCGCCGTGCCGGGGCGGCGTCGCACGACGTGAACCCCTTATTCCCAGAAACCCGATTAGTCCCATTTGAATCATCAACCCCAAATAGCCCGTCAGCACCGTTAGGTTCATTGGCTCCCGAAGATCCGTTAACCCCGGAGAAACCGTTCATCGCAGCAAAGTCGTTGACGTCGCCGGCCGCCGGGACGGCGAACGCCGGGTAGGTGGAGAAGCGCATGCCGTCGGCATAGTTCCGCAGCGCCACCCGGGCCCGGTCGAGCATGTTGGTGGGCAGGTCCCCGACCGGGAACCAGCACACGTCGGGCGAGGTGGGCTGGTCGACCCGGCCGGACACGGACAGGAAGAACGCGATGCGCCCGCTCCCGGATACGTCGTGCATGACGTGGGCTAGCGAGACGTTCTCGGCGCCGATCACGATCCCGGCCGCCGACGCCACCCGGATCGCGGTCTCCACGATCGTCTCCCGGTCGGCGAGCTGGCCGGACGGCGGCTCGTAGGCACCGTCGCCGTAGCCGGTATTGGCCCGCTCCCGCAGCAGGACGCGCCCGTTCCGCATTAGCAGGAGGATGACGTCCACCACGACCCTGCGACGTGCTGCCACGTCGGTGATCGATGTGCCGCCAGCTCTGCTTGTCATCATCGCCTCGCCGCGCCCGCCCCAACCCCATATACCCGGGTCCCTGCTCGGCGCATATCGCTACATACGCACTGCCCAGGAGAAAGCACGCTACCTCCGCCCGGTTGTGGATTGCCATGTGCACAAGGTCGGCGAACCTGTGGACGGCGGGCCGGAAACCGGGTCAGGGCTGTGGATGCAGACGCGGCCGAGCCTTCAGCCGGCGGGCTCCGGGGCTGTGGAGAATCCGCCGCGGGCATGTGGACGACGGGCGCCGAGAATAGTTGAAAAACGGCCCGTGGCTGGGCGGGCTTTTGCGAGGCGGCCCGCTGCCGGCGGCCAGCCGGGTCCGGGGGCGGCAGGCGGGCTCCTAGGGTAGGACCATGTACACGAAGATCCAGATCACCTTCGACGCCGCCGAGCCGGAGAAGCTGGCCGAGTTCTGGGGGCTGGCGCTCGGCTACGTGGCCGAGCCGCCGCCGGAGGGCTTCGCGAGCTGGGACGAATTCGCCCAGTCGGTGGGGATCCCGGAAGCGGAGTACGGCGACGTCGCCTCGCGCGTCGACCCGGCTGGCGAGGGGCCCCGGCTCTACTTCCAGCGGGTGCCCGAGGGCAAGACGGCCAAGAACCGCGTCCACCTCGACGTCCGCGTGGCCGGGCGCGAGGTACGCGGCGAGCAGCGCAAGCGGCTGGTCAGCGAGCACGTCGAGCGGCTGATCCAGGCCGGCGCCACCCCCGCCTGGCGGACCGACAACGTCCGGGGAAGCTCGGTCACGCTGTACGACCCGGAGGGCAACGAGTTCTGCGTGGACTGAGTCAGTCCGACGCCGGGCCGCGCGCCCCACGAACCCCGTGCGTCCCAGCAGTCACCCCGTCCGAGCAAGATCGACTTATCGTGGGCCGTTACCGTCTTCACAGCACGGTAACGGCCCACGACGATTGAGGTGCTGCTGCAGGAAGGCACAGGCGTCACATGGGTCACGGCAGTACCGCGCCGGTGCGGCAGGGTGAGGCGGCGACCGGGGCGGGATGGCGGCGACCGGGGCGGGATGGCGGCGGGCGGTGCTAGGACGGGGCGGAGTGGCGGAGGTAGGTGTCCAGGTCGGCTACGTAGCGGTCGCGGTCGGCGGGGGGGAGCCAGGCGATCTCGAAGGAGTGGCGGGCCAGCCGGGCTAGTTCGGCCGGGGTCAGGCCGGCGGCCTCCTGGGCAGCGGCCAGGTTCTGGTTCACGTAGGCGCCGAAGTAGGCCGGGTCGTCGGAGTTCACCGTGGCCCGCACCGACCGGTCGAGCAGGGTCTTGAGCTCGGCGGCCTTCAGGCCGTCGGTCACCCACCGGTTGGAGACCGGGCACACGGTCAGCCCGATGCCGTCGCGGCTGAGCCGCGCCACCAGCGCGTCGTCCTCCACGGAGTTGACGCCGTGGTCGATCCGCTCGACCCCGATGTCGTCCAGGCACTGCCAGATGTGGCCGACCGAGTCGGCCTGGTCGACGTCGCAGTGCATGGTGAGGCGGTAGCCCGCATCGCGGGCCCGGCCGAAGACCTGCTTGAACTTGACCGGAGGGTTGTCCCGCTCGTCGGAGTCCAGGCCCACTCCGACGATCTTGTCGCGGTGCGGCAGGGACTGCTCGAGGGTCTGGGCCGCGGAATCGGCGGACATGTCGCGCAGGAAGCACATGATGAGCTGGACGCGCAGGCCGAGTCCGGCCTGCGCGTCCAGCCGGGCGCGGTGCAGCCCGCCGATCACGGTCTCGAACGGTATCCCGCGGCTGGTGTGGGCCTGGGGATCGAAGAAGACCTCGGCGTAGACCACGTGCTCGGCGCTGGCCCGGCGGAAGTACGCCATGGCCAGGTCGTAGAAGTCCTGCTCGGCCAGCAGGACCGACATGCCCTCGTAGTAGGCGGCCAGGAACGAGGTCAGGTCGGTGAAGGCATAGCCGGACCGCAGGCCGGCGGCGGAGGCGTAGGGCAGGCGGACCCCGTTGCGCGCCGCAAGCTCGAATTTGAGCTCAGGCTCCAGGGTGCCCTCGAGGTGCAGGTGCAGCTCGGCCTTGGGCAGCCCGGCGATGAAGGCCGCGAGCTCGCTCACGGCCGCCTCAGGCCCTGGTGACCTGGACCGCCTCCTGCCGCACGCTGCGGGCGGCCAGCGCCCAGTAGACCAGCCCGCCGACGACGATGCCGATGGCCCAGCTGAAGTCCCCGCCGTTCAGGCCGGGGAAGTGGTTGGAGATCGGCCCGGCGTAGGCCGGGAAGGCGAAGCTCGCGTTGATCCACATCAGCGCGGCGACCATGCCGACCACCTGGGCGATGATGGCGGGCCAGTGGATGCCGCCGTTGCGCCAGTACAGGCCGTCCCGGGTCGACCGCAGCGACAGCGCGTGGTACTCCCGGCCGCGGAGCACGTAGTCAGTGACCAGGATGGCGAACCAGGGCGCCAGCCAGACCACGATGTAGAGCAGGAAGCCGGAGAAGTCGGTGTAGAAGTTCCCGTGGAACAAGATGATGCCCGTGATCACGGCGCACACCACGGTGTCGATGATGACCGCGCCCCAGCGGCGGACCGGCAGGCCCAGGGCCTGCAGCGTGACGCCGGAGGAATACATGTCGATGGTGTTGATGGACAGCAGCTGGAAGACGGCGAAGATCAGGAACGGGGTGACGAACCAGCTCGGGAAGGTGTCCGGCACGCCGATCTGCGCGATGCCGACCGTCTTGGTCGTGATCGTGTAGGCCAGCACGCCGAGGATCTCCAAGATGATGGACGGGATCGCGCCGCCCAGCGTGGCCGCCCAGAACGTGCTGGAGCCCGGGGTGTTCCGCGGCAGGTACCGCGAGTAGTCGTTGCCGTTCTCCGTCCAGCCCAGGCCGCCGACCGAGATGAGCACCACCAGCGCGGTGGTCCACACCGCGAACGACACCGGCTTGGCGTGGAAGGCACCCAGGTGCAGCCGGTTGAAGGTGAACCCGGCCAGCACCGCGAAGAACACGATGAACACGTAGGCCAGGTAGCGCAGGATCTTGCTGATCGTGGCGTGGCCGAGCAGCGGCATGATCATCTGGATCAGGGCCGCGACGATGATCACCGCGATTTTGGCCGGCCCGTCGAGCTTGCTGCCGTGCAGGGAGAACAGCAGGATCACGGTGGCGACGACGAAGTAGATGCCCTCGATCTCGAATCCGACCTGGGTGACCCAGTTGAACAGGGCCACCAGCCGGTTCCCGTTCTGGCCGAACGGCGCCCGGCTGACCATGAACGCGGTGGTGCCGGTTTTCGGGCCTTGCAGGCTGGCGAACCCGAGGAACGCATAGCCCAGGTTGGCCACGAGGATGGCGATGATGGCCTGGGTTACGGTCAGGCCGAAGGTCATGATCAGCGTGCCGTAGAAGAGGAACTCGACGTTGAACACGGCGCCCGACCAGAGCCAGAACAGGCCGGACGGGCGCATCTTGCGCTCGGCGTCCGGGATCAGGTCGATGCCGCGCTGCTCGATCTTGAAGGCGGCGTACTCCTGCGGCACTTCCTCCAGCCGCTGCGTTCTGCCGTGCCTGCCCGCGACCATATCGCCACCCATCTGTTGCTCCGGAGTGCTGGGGTTGTCTAGTGATGTGCCGGGGATGCTGCCTGCGCCATGATCCTGCACGTCCGACGTAAACATACGGTTTCAATTATGTAATGAACGGATACGTCGCCGTGATACTCCCGAAACCCGTTATGCCATAAATGCCGGCCGGGAGAGGGCAAAACGGCCGGACAGAGGCGACCAGGTGACGCCGGACGGAGACCGTACCGACCGGCGGCGACCGGTAGCGACAGGTAGCGACAGGTAGCGACCGCAGGCGGTCGGCCTGGCCAGAATGGCAAAAGAACATACCTTTAGCTGCGGGCGTCTCACAGTGTGGACGCGGTCACGCGGAGTCTCGCCCGGTCGCTGGATGACGACGAGCAGCCGCGCCGTTACAGATCATTACGCCTTACTCTAAAGTAGGTGAAAACCTAACAATCGCGTCAATGACGGGCGGTGCCGACAATTTTGTCAGCCGCCCGGAAGGCTTTTCGCAACTTATGGCCATCGGCCGGAAGCGCCACTAACATGCCCTTATGCCGGACTGCGCTGCACGTGCAGGAAGGTGACCCGCAGCGACCTCGTGCCCTCAGGACGTCACATAGCAGAGCTAGAGGTGCGGGATCGCGCGTCATCGCGGGCAGCCCTGCTTGGGCGACGACCGCTCGCGCGGGGAGGAGCTGGCCGCGGCCGAGTCAGGGATCGCCTGCCGACCGCCGAGCGATGCGGAGAGGGTGTCAGCGTGGTCGCGCAGCGGGCCGGAGCGCCGCCGCCCTCAGGGCTGCTGGTGTCGGGCATCATCCCGCCGCTCGCCGACCCCTACTTCCAGCGGAAGGAGACCGGCGTCGACCTGCGGTCCGGCCTGTTCCCCGGCCAGGTCGCGGTACTGACCCACGGCGCACAGAACGAGGGGGCGCCCGCCGAGCAGGGCGGCACGGGCAAGACCCAGCTGGCCGCGGAGTTCATGCACGCGCTGCGCGGCCTGCGGGCCGTCGACGTGCTGATCTGGATCAGCGCCGTGAACCGGGAGTCGGTCGTGGCCGGGTTCGCGCGGGCCGGCGAGACGGTCGGGGCCGGTAACCCGGAGCCGGGCGCGCAGGCCGCCGCGACCGCCTTGCTGTCCTGGCTGGCCAGGACCGACCGGCCGTGGGCGCTGGTCATCGACGATCTAGCCGACCTGTCCGACCTGCGGGGGCTGTGGCCGTCAGGCCCGGCGGGCCAGGTCGTCATCACCACCCGGCTGCCCGCCGCGGCCTTCAGTTCCTGGGCGGCCGGCCCGGGCGGGGACGCCGGGGCCGGCGGGTCCCCGGGCCTGCAGATCGTCCCGGTGGGCGGGTTCAGCCGCCGGGAAGCTCTGTCCTACCTGAGTGCCCGGCTCACCGACGATCCCGACCAGCGGGTCGAGGCGCTTGACCTCGGGGAGGATCTCAACGGCCTGCCGCTCGGCCTGGCCCAGGCCGCCGCCGTCATGAACGTGAACCGGCTGAGCTGCCGCGAGTACCGGATACAGCTCGCCGAGCGGCGTAAGCACATGACCGGCCAGCTGGTGGACGGCGTGTCGGCGACGGTCCTGGCCACCTGGTCACTGGCCGCCGAGTGTGCGCATGCGCTCGTGCCCGCGGGCCTGGCCTGGCCGGCCCTGGCCCTGGCCGCCATGCTCGACCCGCACGGGATTCCCGGCGCCGTGCTGACCAGCCCGGCCGCCTGCGGCTACATCGCGGGCCGGCCGAGCGCGGCCGGGGCCGCGGATCAGAACCTGGCCCGGGTCGCCATCACCAACCTGGCCCGGGTCGGCCTGGTCGGCATCGACCCGGCGAGCCCGGCCCGCACGGTGCGGATGCACGAGAGCGTCCGGGCCGCGGTGCGCGCCTACCTGCCCCCCGCGGACCTGGAGTACGTCCTGCTGGCCGCCGCGGACGCGCTGGCCCAGACCTGGCCAGAACCCGGCAGCCTGCTCCCGGCCGGGGCCGCGGGCAGCGCTGCCGAGCTCGAGGCGGCCCTGCGGGACTGCACCGCCATCCTCCAGGCCGGGAGCGGCGAGGCCCGCGGGGTCCAGGCCGGCGAGACGGTCCGGGGCGAGGGCGCAGCCGCGCCGGACGGCGGCCGCGCTTGGGCCCCCGGGGAGCAGGCCCGGATCGCGGAGGACGTGCTGTGGCAGCCGGATGCCCATCCGCTGCTGTTCCGCCTGGGCCGGAGCCTGGAAGACAGCGGGCTGGGCGAGGTGGCCATGGGGTACTGGCAATCCATGGTGGCCATCGGGACGCGGCGGCTCGGGCCCGGCCACCCGACCACGCTGGCGGCCCGGGACCGGCTGGCCATCGCGTATGAGTCGGCCCGGCGGTTCGGCGACGCGATCGCGACGTTCGCCGGCGCGCTGGCCGACCGGGACCGCGGCCAGGGACCCGAGCACCCGGACAGCATCGCGGCCCGCGGGCGGCTCGCGCACGCCTATGCCAGCGCCGGCCGCCCCGCCGAGGCGGTGGCGCTCTACGAGCACATGGTCTCGGACGCCGGCCTGCAGCTCGGCCTCGGCCACCCGGTCACCCTGGCCGCGCGGGCCGGCCTGGCCGAGGCCTACCAGGCGGCCGGCCGGGGCAAGGAGTCGCTGGCCGCCTACCGGTCGCTGGCGGGCGACTGCGACCGCATGCTGGGCCCGCGGCACCCGACCACGCTGGGCGCGCGGGACAGCCTGGCCGGCGCGTTCGCCGGCAACGGGCAGAGCGGCCAGGCCATCGAGCTGTACAAGCGGCTGCTGGCGGACTACGAGGCGATGGGCGGTCCTGATCATCCCGATACCATCGCGGCCCGCGCCAGCCTGGCGTCGGCGTTCCGGCGCGGCGGCAAGCCGAAGGACGCGATCGCGCAGTACCGGCGGGTGCTCAAGGACCAGGAGCGGATCGCCGGGCCCGATCACCCGGACACGCTGGCGGCCCGGGCCAACCTGGCCTTCGCCTACCGCACGGCCGGACAGCTCCGCGAGGCGATCCCGGGCTACGAGCGCACCCTGGCCGACCGGGAGCGGGTGCAGGGGCCCGATCACGCGGACACCCGCGCGGCGCGCTGCAACCTGGGCGCCGCCTACCAGCAGGCCGGGCGGTCGGCCGACGCCATCGCCCAGTACGAGCGGGCGCTGGCCGACTGCGAGCGCCTGCTGGGGCCCGGGGACATGGAGACGCTGACCACCCGGTCCAGCCTGGCCGCGGCCCTGTTCGCCGCGGGCCGCCTGCTGGAGGTGGTGGCGGTGCTGCAGCGCACCCTGGCCGACAGCGAGCGCTACCTGGGCTCCGATCATCCGATGACCCAGACGGTACGCGGCAACCTCGAGGCTGCGACCAGAACCTCAGCCGGCGCCGGATCGGCTCCGGCCCCCTCGGCCCCCTCGGCTCCCTTTGGCCCCTTTGGCCCCCTGGGGATCATTGGGCTTACCTATCACTGGTGAGAGCTGGCCCGCCCGCGGAGGCCCGGGCCGGGTATCAACCCTTAACATGCTGTTAGGCCCGTTCCGGCCATGCGATCGGCCTGCGGTCGCTAGACTCGGCCAGCAGGAGGACGTACAGGCCGTGCGCGGATAGGCACGATTTGATGCTATTTCTCGATACTTGACTTATAGCGACATATCCCCGTGCCGCGAAGATCCTTATTATCATGCGAGACGTGCCTGGTTGCGCGGCATGTGCGGCCCGGCGCCCGCGAGTCCGGCTGATGCGGACTCCGGAGCAGGCAGGAGAGGCTTTCGAACGTGGTCGCCCAGCAACCCGGAACGCCGACGCAACCGGGGATCCTGCTGTCCGGGATCGTGCCGCCGCTGGCCGACGCCTATTACACGCGCGCGGAAACCGGGTCTGACCTGGCCACCGGCCTGCATCCGGGCCAGGCCGCGGTGCTGGTGCACGGCGCCGAGACCGACGTGGCGCCGGCCGAGCAGGGCGGTACCGGCAAGACTCAGCTCGCGGTCGAGTTCGCCCACACCATGTGGAACAGCGGGCTGGTCGAAGTCCTGGTCTGGGTGACCGCGACCAACGCCGAGGCGGTCATCACCGGCTTCGCGCAGGCGGCCAACACGGTGGACGCCAGCAATCCCGGCGAGGGAGCCGAGGTGGCCGCCGCCCGCTTCGTCTCCTGGCTGGCGCACACCAAGCGCCCGTGGGCGCTGGTCATCGACGACCTGGCCGACCTGGCCGACCTGGCCGACCTGTGGCCGGGCGGCGCCGCCGGCCGGGTCCTGATCACCACCAGGCTTCCGGCCTCGGAGTTCGAGGGCCAGGACGCCACCGTCGTCCCGGTGTCCGGGCTGAGCAGGCGGGAGGCCCTGTCCTACCTCAGCTCGCGGCTCACCGACCACCCCGACCAGCGCATCGAGGCCCTGGACCTGGGCGAGGACCTCGGCGGCCTGCCGCTCGGGCTGGCCCAGGCCACCGCGGTGATCAACGCCCGCCGGCAGGGCTGCCGGGAATACCGGCAGGCGCTGAACGAGCGCCGCCAGCACATGTCCGACGTGGACGGCGTGTCGGCCACCATCCTGGCCACCTGGTCCATCGCGGCCGAGTGCGCGCACGACCTCCCGCCGGCCGGGCTGGCCTGGCCCACCCTGGTGCTGACCGCCATGCTGGATCACCACGGGGTGCCCGGCGCCGTCCTGACCAGCCCGGCCGCCTGCACCTACATCGCCGGGCGGCCCAGCACGGCCGGCGGCGCGGATCAGAACATGGTGCGCGCCGCGATCAGCAACCTGGCCGCGGTGGGCCTGGTCACCGTCGATCCGGCCAGCCCGGTGCGCACCGTCCAGATGCACGCCAGCGTGCAGGCCGCCGTGCGGGCCTGGCTGCCGCGGGCTGACCTGGAGCAGGTCGCGCTGGCGGCCGCCGACGCGCTGCTCGAGACCTGGCCGGAAGGCGAGGGCGGGCTGCAGCTCGATCAGGCGCTGCGGGACTGCGCCGCGGTCCTGCGGGCCAACGACGGCGGGATGCTGTGGAAGACCGAGGCCCATCCGCTGCTGTTCCGGGCCGGGCTGTCGCTGGAGAGCAGCAGGCTGTCGGCCGCCGCCATCGCCTACTGGCAGTCCCTGCTGGCCACCAGCACCACGCTGCTCGGGCCGGCGCACGCCAACTCGGTGGTGGCCAGGGACCGGCTGGCCGCGGCCTACGAGGCCGCCGGGCGGTCGGCCGAGGCCATCTCGGTGTTCCAGGCCGCGCTGGCCGACCGGGAGCGCAACCAGGGCCCGGAGCACGCCGAGACGATCGCGGCCCGCGGTCACCTGGCCCACGCCTACCAGTCGGCCGGGCGCCCGGCCGACGCCGTGGCCCTGCACGAGCGGACGGTGGCCGACTCCGAGCGGCTGCTCGGGTCCGGCCATCCGGTCACGCTGGGCTCGCGGGCCAGCCTGGCCGACGCCTACGCCACGGCCGGGATGCCCAAGGAGGCCATCAGCGCCTACCAGATGCTGCTCACCGATGCCGAGCGGCTGCTGGGCGCCGGCCACCCCACCACGCTGGGCGCGCGCTCGCACCTGGCGGCCGCCTACGCGGCCAACGGGCAGGCCAAGGAGGCGATCGGGGAGTACGAGCGGGCCGCGGCCGACCAGGAGCGGATGCACGGCCGCGACCACCCCGACGCCATCGCGGCCCGGGCCAGCCTGGCCTACGCCTACCGCACGGCCGGAAAGCTGAAGGACGCCATCGGCCAGTACGAGCGGGTACTGGCCGACCGGGAACGGGTCGAGGGCCCGGATCACCCGGACACCATCGCGGCCCGGGCCAACCTGGCCTACGCCTACCGCAGCGCGGGACGGCTGCGGGAGGCGCTCCCGCAGTACGAGCGGACGCTGGCCGACCGGGAGCGGGTGCAGGGCCGGGATCACCGCGACACGCTCACCGCCCGGTCCAACCTGGCCGCCTGCTACCAGCAGGCGCGCCGGCTGACCGACGCGATCCCGCAGTACGAGCGGGCCCTGGCCGATAGCGAGCGGATGCTCGGGCCGGGTGAGGAGGAGACGCTGACCACCCGCTGCAACCTCGCCTCCGCCTACTACACCGCGGGCCGGCTGTCGGACGTGGTCGCGGTGCTGCAGCGCGCCCTGACCGACTGCGAGCGCTACCTCGGCCCCGATCACCAGATGACCCAGACCGTCCGCGAAAACCTGGATGCCGCCACCCAGGCTTGACCTCCCAAGATCCCGGGGTGTAGGGCGTGGGAAGTAGGCGGGACAGCCAGGGAGAGGAAACAGATGGCACCGGGGATTTATGACTTTGTCGTGGTCGGGGGCGGATCGGCGGGCAGCGCGCTGGGCAACCGGCTGTCGGCGGATCCGGGTGCCCGGGTGCTGGTGCTCGAGGCGGGACGGCCCGACTACATCTGGGACCCGTTCATCCACATGCCCGCCGCGCTCACCATCCCCATCGGCAACCGCTTCTACGACTGGAAGTACGAAAGCGAGCCCGAGCCGCACATGAACGGGCGGCGCATCTACCATGCCCGCGGCAAGGTGCTAGGCGGGTCGAGCAGCATCAACGGGATGATCTTCCAGCGCGGCAACCCGATGGACTACGAGCGCTGGGCCGCCGAGGGCGGCCTGGCCGACTGGGATTACGCGCACTGCCTGCCCTACTTCAAGCGGATGGAGAACTGCCTGGCCGCGGCCGACGGCGATCCGTTCCGCGGCAAGGACGGGCCGCTGGTCCTGGAGCGGGGCCCGGCCACCAACCCGCTGTTCGGCGCGTTCTTCGCGGCCGTCCAGCAGGCCGGCTACCAGCTCACCGACGACGTCAACGGCTACCGGCAGGAGGGCTTCGCCCCCTTCGACCGCAACGTCCACCGGGCCGGCGGCTGTCGGCCGCGCGGGCTTACCTGTATCCGGTGATGAGCAGGCCGAACCTCACCGTGGCCACCCGCGCCTGCGCCACCAAGATCATCTTCGACGGCACGCGCGCGGTCGGCGTCGAGTTCCGGCATCAGGGCACCCTCAAGCGGGTCCGGTCCGCCGAGATCATTCTGTCCGGCGGGGCGATCAACTCCCCGCAGCTGCTGCAGCTGTCCGGCGTGGGCAGCGCCACCGAGCTCGCGCCGCTCGGCATCGACGTGGTCGCCGACCTGCCCGGCGTAGGCGAGAACTTGCAGGACCACCTGGAGGTGTACGTCCAGTACGGCTCCAAGCTGCCGGTCTCGGTCGCGCCCGCGCTCAAGTGGCGCAACCGGCCCGTGGTCGGCGCGAAGTGGCTGTTCGGTCGCAGCGGCCCGGGCGCCACCAACCACTTCGAGGGCGGCGGCTTCGCCTGCAGCAACGGCGACGTGGCTTACCCGAACCTGATGTTCCACTTCCTGCCCATCGCGATCCGCTACGACGGCTCCCAGCCGGAGGGCGGGCACGGGTACCAGGTGCACATCGGCCCGATGTACTCCGACTCCCGCGGCACCTGCAAGATCACTTCGGCTGACCCGGGCGTGCATCCCGCGCTGCGGTTCAACTACCTGTCCACGCCGACCGACCGGCGGGAGTGGGTGGAGGCGATCGCTGTGGCCAGGAAGATCTTGACCCAGCCGGCCTTCGAGGACTACAGCGCGGGCGAGCTGTCGCCGGGCCCGAAGGTGGAGACCGACGACGAGATCCTGGCCTGGGTGGCGAAGGACGCGGAGACCGCGCTGCACCCGTCCTGCACGGCCAAGATGGGCGCCGACCCGATGGCGGTGACCGACCCGGCCACCATGCGGGTACACGGCCTGGACGGGCTGCGGGTAGTCGACGCGTCCGTGATGCCGTTCGTGACCAACGGCAACATCTATGCGCCGGTGATGATGGTTGCGGAGAAGGCCGCCGACCTGATCCTGGGTAATACGCCGCTGGTGCCCGAGCCGGTGGAGTTCTACCGGCGGCCCGCACGCAGTGGCCAGGATGTGTGAAACGCTGCTTCGTTCGGAAGAATGAAAAGATCTATTCGTGCAGCGCAGCTGCACAGCGGGGGTTTCGGGGGGCCGTCCCCCCGGGGAAATACTGACCGAACGGGCCGTGGCGTATCGTCAAGCACCACAACGTGGGATTCTTTACCCGGAATGTAGACAGACCGGCTATCACGTCACCATGATCGAATTGCGCCGGCGACAGGCGACGTCGGCGCGCGCGCAATGAGGAGCGAAGCGGGCATGACCACACCAAACGGGCCTGCCGGAGGCGCCGCGGACGATCCGCTGCCCGAAGCACTGATGCTGGTGCGCGGCGCGGCCGAAGGGGGCCACCGGCTCAAGATCCTCGGCGGCCTCGGCGTGCGCGTGCTGTGCCCCGACTTCCCGCCCCGGCGGCGGGCGGGCCAGGACATCGACCTGGCCTGCCAGGGCAAAGGGCGGCGCCAGCTGGCCGACCACCTCCAGAGCGCGGGCTGCCAGCCGGACAAGCGGTTCAACAACCTCAACGGGGACCGGCAGATGTACTTCATGGCCCCGTCCGGGCGGCCGATCGACGTCATGGTCGACCGGCTGACCATGTGCCACACGCTGGACTTCAAGCCCTCCTTCGGCTCCGCCTCGCCGACCCTGGACCCGGCCGACCTGCTGCTGTCCAAGCTGCAGATCTTCGAGCTCAACGCCAAGGACGCGCACGACATCTGCCACCTGCTGGCCGGGGTCAAGGTCGGGCGCGACACGACCCGCCCGTTCATCGACCCGGACCGGTTCGGCTCGGTGCTGTCCGGGGACTGGGGCTGGTGGCGCACCGTGACCGGAAACCTGGCCAAGCTCCCCGACCTGGTGACCGAGCAGCCGGGGCTGGCGCCCGCGTACCCGAAGTTCGACCTGCTGACCCAGGCCAAGCAGCTGCTTCAGATCGCCGAGACCGTGCCCAAGGGCCTGAAGTGGAAGACCAGGGCGCGGGTAGGCGACCGGGTCCGGTGGTACGAGCTGCCCGAGGAGGTCGACCACTGATCCCCGGCCGGGACCGGCGCATATTCACCCGCTAAGGAAGGCGAGCGCACCGCAATGAAAGTCTTCTTCGCCACGGACATTCACGGCTCCGAGATCTGCTGGCGAAAATTCCTGAACGCCGCCGCCTTCTACAAGGCCGACATGGTCATCCTGGGCGGGGACGTGACCGGCAAGGTGATGATACCGATCACGGCCACCAGCCCCGGCCACTGGGAGGTCACGTTCGGCGGCCAGCGCGTGCAGCTGGAGACCCAGGCCGAGCTGGACGACATCAAGCGGAAGATCCGCGACCGCGGCTATTACCCGGCCGTGATGTCCGGTGACGAGCTCGACTCCCTCAAGGAGGAGGACGGCTCCATCGACCGCCGGTTCACCCAGGAGATGACCAAGGGCCTGGAAATGTGGCTCGACATGGCCGACAGCAAGCTGCGCGGCGGCGAGATCCCCTGCATTCTCAACGGAGGCAACGACGACATCTGGGAGATCGACGACATCATCGAGGCCTCCCCGTCCGTCAGCTTCGCCGAGTCCAAGGTGCTCGACATCGGCGGCTTCTACCTGGCCTCGATGGGCTGGACCAACCCGACCCCGTGGAACACGTTCCGCGAGGCGCCCGAGGACGTGCTCGCGACCAAGATCGAGGCCGTGGTCTCCTCGATCCCGGACATGAGCCGGGCGGTGTTCAACTTCCACGCGCCGCCCTACGGCACCGGCCTGGACGAGGCGCCGGCCCTGGACCAGAACATGCGGCCGATACTCGGCGGCGCGGTCATGAAGCCGGTCGGGTCGACCGCGGTCAAGGCGGCCATCGGCAAGTACCAGCCGATCCTGTCGGTGCACGGGCACATCCACGAGAGCAAGGGCGTCCTGCGGCTCGGCCGGACCCTGACCATGAACCCGGGCAGCTCCTACAGCGACGGCGTGCTGCAGGGGGCCGTGCTGGACCTGAACGAGAAGAAGGGGAAGGTCACCAGGTACATGTTCGTCAACGGCTGACCGGCGGTGCTCGCCGGGCGAGGCTGCAGCCAGCGGACATTAGCGGATTGTGACCTGCCAACTTCGCAGATCACGGGTCTCAGACGTCCCCAAACCTCTATATTGACCGCTAGATGATCACAAATGCACCCAGATGTGACCCCGAGTAACCCCGCTACCCCATCGTTCAAACCGGGCAAAACGGATAAACCTGGATAACCGGAGGATACATATGACGGCAGGAGCACTGGGGGAGGAGAGACCGACTCTCTTCCTCCGCAACGCGACGGGCCTGGTCCGGGGCTGGTCCGTCAGGGACTCGATGATCTACGCCTGCCTGTCCACCAACGTGGTGACGCTGGGCATGGTGGAGTGGACCGTGCAGTCGTCTTTCCCGCACGGCAACCTGCTGTACTCCATCCTCATCTCGGGGGTGTGGGTCTCGTTCCTGGTCGTGGCCTACACCGGGCTGGTGACCACGATCCCGCGGGCCGGCGGTGACTACGTGTGGCAGAGCCGCATCCTGGGCAGCGGGATCGGCTTCGTGATGGCCGCCACCGGGTGGTGGTTCATCTTGTGGCTGTGGGCCCCGATCTACGGGGCGGTGCTGTCCGAGGAGTTCTTCCAGCCGATCTTCGCCACGCTCGGCACGCAAAGCCAGGCGGCCTGGTTCACCACGTCCAACGGGAAGTTCGTGGTCACGCTGATCACCATCGCGCTGGCCGGGATCCTGGTCTCGGTCGGCATGGCCGGCTACGCCCGGATCCAGAAGTGGTGCTTCTACGGCGGCCTGCTCGGCGTCCTGGTCCTGGTCATCCTGCTCCTGACGGCCAGCCACGCCAGCTTCATCTCCTCGTTCAATCTGGAGACGCACAAGCTGTTCGGGATCAGCAACGGGTACCAGGCGGTAAACAAGTCGGCGGCCACGGCCGGCTACGTCGCGCCGACGTTCGGCGGCGGCACGTTCAGCCAGAGCCTGCTGCTGGTGCCGTTCATGATGTTCTACCTGCTGTGGCCGAACTGGGGCACCACCTTGTACGGCGAGATCCGCGGGGCCAGCGACTTCCGCCGGGTGTTCACCGGCATGTTCGTCGGGCTGTGGACCACCGTGGCGCTGTCGGTGGTGCTGCTGCTGCTGTTCGCCAAGACGTTCGGCTGGTCGTTCTACATGAACATCAACTCGGGCCAGAACCTCGTCAGCAAGGCCGTGCTGCCCGTCTTCCCGTACCCGGTGATGATGGCCGCCTGGCTGGTGCACAACTCCGCCTTCCAGGTGATCGTGATCCTGCTGATGAGCCTGTGGTTCTTCGGCTGGGTGGGGACGCTGTTCCTGTCCTCGACCCGGGTCATCTTCGCCGCCGCCTTCGACCGGGTGCTGCCGGACGCGGCCGCGCAGGTCTCGGAGAAGCGCCGGGTGCCGGTCGCCTCGCTGGTGCTGATGCTGCTGCCCGCGGTGGGGTTCGGCGCGCTGTACGCGTACAACTCCACGTTCGCGTCTTACACGCTGGACGCCACGCTGGTCATCGCGGTGACGTACCTGTTCAGCGCGATCGCGGTGGTGATCCTGCCGCTGCGCAAGCCGGACCTGTGGTACGCCTCGCCGGCCAGCAAGGTCAAGCTGCTCGGCGTGCCGGTCGTGCCGGTGGCGGGCGTGGTGACCATCGGGCTGCTGGTGTTCAACCTGTACGAGTGGCTGTCCAACGACGCGTACTTCGTCAACAACCACGACTCGCTCCTGTACATGGGCGGCATGTACGTGCTGGCCATCGTGATCTACGTGGCCGCCCGCATCATCCGGGCCCGCCAGGGCATCGACCTCGGCCTGATCAACAAGGAAATCCCGGTCGAGTAGCTGTTTCTCGTTATCGTGGACCGTTACTCCCCCTCGGGGGGGAGTAACGGTCCACGGTCTTGCTGGGAGCTTTGATGGACGCGCGCACGGTTCTGGTGACGGGGGCGAATACCGGCATTGGGCTCGCCACGGCGCTGGCGTTGGCCGGGCAGGGGTGGCGGGTCTACATGGCGTGCCGGTCGGAGCGCAAGGGGGCGGCGGCGGTCGCGTCCATCCAGGCCGCGACGGGGAATGACGCGGTGTTCCTGCTGCTGGTGGACCTGGCGGATCTCTCGTCGGTGCGGGACTGCGCCAGGTCGTTCCTGGAGCCCTACGAGCCGCTGCACGTGCTGGTCAACAACGCGGGGGTGGGGGGCAGGCGGGGACTGACCAGGCAGGGGTTTGAGCTGATGTTCGGGGTGAACCATCTCGGGCACTTCTTGCTGACTCAGTTGCTGCTGGAACGGCTGACCGAGAGCGCGCCCTCGCGGGTGGTGACGGTTTCGAGTGACGCGCACTACAACGCGCGCGGGATCGACTGGGAGGCGCTGCGGCGGCCAGCTCGGGGCATCACCGGGCTGGGTGAGTACGCGGTGTCCAAGCTGTGCAACGTGCTGTTCTCCGCCGAACTGGCGCGAAGGACGGCCGGGACCGGGGTGCACGCTTACGCCCTGCACCCCGGCGTGGTGGCGTCGGACATCTGGCGGCGGGTGCCGTGGCCGGTGCGGCCCCTGGTTACGCGGCGGATGCTCTCGGTGACCGAAGGCGCGGCGACGTCGGTTTACTGCGCGACCTCGCCGTCGGTGGCCTCGGACAGCGGGCTGTTCTACGACAAGTGCGCTGTGCGGGAGGCCAGCGCGGTGGCGACGCCCTCGCTCGGGGCTGAGCTCTGGCGGCGCAGCGAGGCCTGGACCGCGCCGGACGTGACATGATCGTTGTTTGAGTAGCGGGCGGTAAAGGAAGGCTGGGGGCCATGGACCTTCCCGTTAACCCGCCGGTGGCGCCGATGCTGGCCAAGCCGGTGGACGCGATCCCTGATGGGGACTACGTGTTCGAGCCGAAGTGGGACGGCTTCCGGTC
This sequence comes from uncultured Actinomycetes bacterium, assembly GCA_963767565.1. GTDB lineage: Bacteria > Actinomycetota > Actinomycetes > Streptosporangiales > Streptosporangiaceae > Palsa-504. The sequence continues at coordinate 103,996 of CAVYEG010000009.1, forward strand.
GATCGTGTTCCGCGACGGCGACGAGGTGGAGATCGGCAGCCGGAACGAGCGGCCGATGACGCGCTACTTCCCCGAGCTGGTCGCGGCGGTCCTGGCCGAGCTGCCGCCGCGCTGCGTCATCGACGGGGAGATCGTGGTGCCGGATGCTTCCGGCCGGCGGCTGGACTTCGAGGCGCTGCAGCTGCGGATCCATCCCGCGGCCAGCCGGGTCGGCCTGCTGGCCGAGACCACCCCGGCCCACTTCATCGCGTTCGACCTGCTCGCGCTCGGTTCCGAGGACTTGATGGAGCGGCCGTTCGCCGAGCGGCGCGCCTTGCTCTCCGGCGTCCTGGCCAAGGCCGGCTCCCCCATTCACCTGACCCTGGCCACCACGGACCGTTCGGTGGCGACCGGGTGGTTCAGCCAGTTCGAGGGAGCCGGCCTGGACGGGCTGATCGCCAAGCCGGCTTCCGGCGGGTACGAGCCGGACAAGCGGGTGATGAAGAAGATCAAGCACGAGCGCACCGCGGACTGCGTGGTGGCCGGCTACCGGGTGCACAAGAGCGGCGAGGACCGCATCGGGTCGCTGCTGCTCGGGCTGTACTCCGGCGACGGCCGCCTGGCCAGCGTGGGCGTGGTCGGCGCGTTCGGTATGGAGAAGCGGATCTCACTGTTCGCGGAACTGCAGCCGCTGGTCACCACGTTCGACCGGCACCCGTGGAACTGGGCCCAGCATGAGGCGGGGCAGCGCACCCCGCGGGCGGCCATGGCCAGCCGGTGGAACGCGGACAAGGACCTGTCGTTCATCCCGCTCCGGCCCGAGCGGGTGCTCGAGGTGCGCTACGACCACATGGAGGGCCCGCGGTTCCGGCACACGGCGCAGTTCGTGCGCTGGCGGCCGGACCGCGAGCCGCGCTCGTGCACCTACGACCAGCTGGAGGAGCCGGTCAGCTTCAACCTGGCCGAGATCCTGCGCGGCGGTACCTCCGGGGACGCGTCCGGGGGTGCTTCAGAGGGCTCTGCGGGAGGCTCTGCGGGAGGCGGGCATGGCTGAACCGAAGCAGGTCTTTGAGCTTGCCGGGCGCGAGGTCGCGATCAGCAACCCGAGCAAGGTGTTCTTCCCGCGGGCCGGGGTGACCAAGCTGGACATGGTGCGCTACTACCTGGCCGTGGCCCCCGGGGCGCTCGCCGGGGTCTGGGGACGGCCGATGGCGCTCAAGCGGTTCGTGAACGGGGCCGAGGGCGAGGCGTTCTTCCAGAAGCGGGCCCCGCAGAAGCGGCCGGACTGGGTCGAGACCGTCGAGCTGCGGTTCCCCTCCGGGCGGGCCGCTGACGAGGTGGTGGTCAGCGACCAGGCCGCGCTGGCCTGGGTGATCAACCTCGGCTGCATCGACCTGAACCCGCACCCGGTGCGGGTGTCCGACCTCGATCACCCCGACGAGCTGCGAGTCGACCTGGACCCGGTGCCGGGCGTGGAATGGCCGCAGATCCGGGACGTGGCCCTGGTGGCCAGGGACGTGCTGGCCGACTTCGGGCTGACCGGCTGGCCGAAGACCTCCGGGTCGCGGGGCCTGCACGTGTACGCGCGGATCGAGCCGCGCTGGTCGTTCGGCGAGGTGCGGCTGGCAGCGGTGGCGGTGGCGCGCGAGATCGAGCGGCGGGCGCCGGACCTGGCCACCTCCAAGTGGTGGAAGGAGGAACGGCACGGCGTGTTCGTCGACTACAACCAGAACGCCAAGGACCGGACGGTCGCGTCCGCGTACTCCATCCGCCCGGTCCCGGACGCCCGGGTCTCCGCCCCGCTGGCCTGGGACGAGGTCCCGGACTGCGACCCGGCTGCGTATACCGTCGCGACCGTGCCCGCGCGGTTCGCGGCGCTGGGCGATCCGTGGGCCGGGATGGACGAGGCGGCCGGGTCGCTGGATGCGCTGCTCGAGCAGGCGGCCCGGGACCAGGCGGCGGGCCTGCCGGACGCGCCGTGGCCGCCGCACTACGAGAAGCAGGCCGGCGAGGCTCCCCGGGTCCAGCCGTCCAAGCGGCGGGCCGGCGTCGCGGCGGCTCCGGCGCCGGGGAAGACGGCCGGGCCGACTGGGCGGCGGCGGAGCACGATGCCGCTGATCGAGATCGCGCGGGCGCAGACCAAGGACGAGGCGATGGCGGGCCTGGAGCGCTGGCAGGCCAGGCACCCGGCGGTCTGGCCGCTGCTCGAGCCGCGCGACGTGCTGGTCGACGCGATGCGCGGGCGCAGTTCGGTCTGGTACCGGATCCGGGTCAACCTGCAGCACGTCCCCGAGGCCGAACGCCCGGCGCAGGAGCCGCTGGAGGCCGACTACGACCCCTGGGCCGGGTTCCGGCCCTAGGCGGCCAGCGCGAACATGCCGGCGGCCAGCACCCGGGATCGATGTGTCATGACAGCACAGTGACCCGGGTTCGGTCCCGGTGTCATGGGTGCCTTCACCCAGGCCGGGCGGGAAATCCGCCGGCTGGCGGGCACGCACCACGGACCGTTCGGACTAATGGGTGTTAATCGACCTCCACCCAGCCCAACGTGCGCTGGACCGCCTTGCGCCAGCCGGCGTAGCCGTCGGCGCGCCGGGCATCGGTCCAGGTGGGTAGCCAGCGCTTCGATTCGCGGGCGTTGGCGCGCAGCTCATCGGTGTCGCGCCAGAAGCCGACGGCCAGGCCGGCCGCGTAGGCGGCGCCGAGCGCGGTGGTCTCGGCCACCACCGGCCGCTTGACCGGGACGCCGAGGATGTCCGCCTGCAGCTGCATGGCCAGGTCGTTGGCGGTCACCCCGCCGTCGACCCTGAGCGTCCCGAGCCGGACCCCGGAGTCGGCTGCCATCGCCTCGGCCACATCCCTGGTCTGGTAGGCGATGGCCTCCAGGGTGGCCCGGGCCAGGTGGGCGCTGGTGTGGAAGCGGGACAGGCCGACGATCGCGCCGCGCGCGTCGGCCCGCCAGTGCGGCGCGAACAGGCCGGAGAAGGCGGGCACGAAGTAGAGGCCGGCGGTATCGGTGACCTGGGCGGCGAGGGTCTCGCTGTCCGCCGCGCCGCTGATGATGCCGAGCTGATCGCGCAGCCACTGGACCGCCGCTCCGGTCACCGCGATCGACCCCTCCAGGGCGTAGACGGCGGGCTCGGCGCCGAACTTGAAGCACACCGTGGTCAGCAGGCCGCTTTGGGAGCGGACGATGTCGGTGCCGGTGTTCAGCAGCAGGAAGTTGCCGGTGCCGTAGGTGTTCTTGGCCTCGCCGGGCGCGAAGCACACCTGGCCGACCATGGCGGCCTGCTGGTCGCCCACTATGCCGGTGATCGGCAGCTGGCCGCCGAACGGGCCCGGCCCTTCGGTCAGGCCGAACGGCTCCGGGGCGGCTGAGGGCGCGATCGTGGGCAGCATGGCCCGGGGCACGGTGAACAGCTCGAGCAGCTCGCCGTCCCAGTCCAGGGTGATCAGGTTCATCAGCATGGTGCGGCTGGCGTTGGTGACGTCGGTGACGTGGACGCCGCCCCGGGTGCCGCCGGTGAGGTTCCACAGCAGCCAGGTGTCCACGGTGCCGAAGATCGCCTCGCCGCGCTCGGCGTCGGCCCGCAGGCCGTCGATGTGGTCGAGCATCCAGCGCAGCTTGCCGCCGGAGAAGTAGGTGGCCGGCGGCAGGCCCGCCTTTCCCCTGATCAGGTCGCCGTGGCCCTGGCGGTCCAGGGCGGCGGCGATGGTGTCGGTCCTGGTGTCCTGCCACACGATCGCGTTGCCGTACGGGCGGCCGGTACGCCGGTTCCACACCACCGTGGTTTCCCGCTGGTTGGCCAGGCCGAGCGCGGCGAGGTCGGCGGGTCTGAGATTGCGGGTGTTCAGCACGGTCTTGATCACGGCGCCGGTCCGTTCCCAGATCTCCACCGGGTTGTGCTCCACCCAGCCGGGGCGGGGCAGGATCTGGGTGTGCTCGAGCTGGTGCCTGGCCACTTCGGCGCCGGAGTGATCGAAGACCATGAACCGGGTGCTCGTGGTGCCCTGGTCCACCGCTCCGACGAAATCCGCCACAATTCCTCGTCTCTGTGCACTGTTTCGGCGTGATCCCGACACGGCCAGGTAAACGGCAGTTCACCGGTATGTTCGGGTTTGCGGGTAGATTGACGATGTACATACCCTAGACGTACGGGGGTCTGGTTATGGCACGTGTATCGGGGGTCCGGTGATGGCACGAGCGGGGGGAACGGCGATGGCCAGTAATGGCGTCCTGGACGCCCGCGACCGCTCCGCGGTGCTCGGCAGGCTCGCGGCCGAGCGGTTCGACGTGCTGGTCATCGGCGGCGGCATCACCGGTGCGGGGGCGGCCCTGGACGCCGCGGGCCGCGGGCTGCGGGTGGCCCTGGTGGAGGCGCGCGATCTGGCCTCGGGCACCTCGAGCCGGTCGAGCAAGCTGGTCCACGGCGGCCTGCGGTACCTGGAGCAGCTCGACTTCAAGCTGGTCTACGAGGCGCTGCGGGAGCGCGACCTGCTGGTCTCGAAGCTGGCTCCGCACCTGGTCAAACCGGTCTCGTTCCTGTACCCGCTGTACAAGAAGGTGGTGGAGCGGCCGTACGTGGGGGCGGGCCTGGCCCTGTACGACGCGATGGAGGGCACCCGCCGGCCGGTGCCGCACCATAAGCACCTATCGGCTCGGGCCGCGCTGAAGCTCGCCCCCGCCCTGTCGCCCGAGCGGCTCGCGGGCGCCATGCTCTATTACGACGCGCAGGTCGATGACGCGCGGCACACGCTCACCGTAGCCCGCACGGCGGCGGCGCACAGCGCCGTCGTGGCCACTCGGGTCAGCGCGGTGCAGCTGCTGCGCGGCGCGGACGGGGCCCGGGTGACCGGCGCCCGGGTCCGCGACGAGGAGACCGGGCGCGTCTTTGACGTGTCCGCGGAGGCGGTGGTGGTCTGCGCCGGGGTGTGGACCGACCTGGTGCACGAGCTGGCCGGGGTGCGCGCCGGGTACCGGGTCCGGATGTCCAAGGGCGTGCACATCGTGGTTCCGCGGGAGGCCGTGGCGGCCAGCACCGGCATGATCCTGCGGACCGGGAAGAGCGTGCTGTTCTTCATCCCGTGGGGGGAGCGCTGGATCGTCGGCACGACCGACACCGACTGGACCGGGGACCGGGCCGAGCCCACGGTCACCGAGGAGGACGTCGACTACATCCTGACCGCCGCCAACCGGGTGCTGGCGCGGCCGCTGACCCGGGCCGATGTCATCGCCGTGTACGCGGGCCTGCGTCCGCTGGTGGAGGCCGACAGCGGCAACGGGAGCAAGGGAGCCAAGCCGACGACCAAGGTGTCCCGGGAGCACGTGGTCGACGTGCCGGTGCCCGGCCTGGCCAGCATCGCGGGCGGCAAGTTCACCACCTACCGGCTGATGGCGCGGGACGTGGTGGATGCCGCGGTGGCCGACTTCGATCGCGTGGTGCCGGCGTCCGTCACCGAGCAGCTGCCGCTGCTCGGCGCGGACGGCCTGGCCGCGGTGCAGGCCGGCGCGGTACGGCTGGCCGAGGACTATGAGGTGCCCGGCGCGGTGGTGGAGCACCTGCTCAGCCGGTACGGGACGCTGGCCGCCGAGGTGCTCGACCTGATGCGCGATGACCCGCGGCTGGCTCTGCCGCTGGCCGACGGCTACCCGTACCTGCGGGCGGAGGTCGTCTACGCGGTCACCCACGAGAACGCGCTGCACGTCGAGGACGTGCTCGTGCGCCGGATGCGCCTGTTCATCGAGTCGGCTGATTCGGGCTCCGAGGCCGCGGCCGAGGTGAGCCTGATCATGGGCCGCCTGCTGGGCTGGAGCCGGCGCAAGCGGGCCGCCGAGACGCGGCGCTACCTGGAGCTGGTCGCGGCCGAGCAGACGGTGACGGCCAGCGGAGCCGGCGCGGCCCAGCTTGGCGTCCCGGACGCGGCCGGGACGCGCGCCGCGGCCCTGGCGACCGCGGCGGCCCTGGCGGGGGTCACGGCCGCGGCGGGATGAGCGAGAACGGCCACCGGCCGAAGCGCCTGCTGCTGACCTTCCGGCTGGACCAGGAGCAAAGGCAGCAGCTGAGGGCGCGCCTGGCCCGCGAGGGACGCACGATGTCCGAGGTGGTGACGCACGGCCTGCGCCAGTACGTGCACGGAATGCGGGCCAGGGGCGACGCCGGGCCGGGCCGGGGCGACGCCGGGCCGGGCCGCGCCGGGCCGGGGCCTGCCGCGGCGGGGCCGGCGCCAGCCGCAGCGGGGCCTGCCGCAGCGGGGCCGGGAAGCCCGGTGCTGCCCGAGCGGATCGCGGCGCGGCTGCGCGAGCTGCGTTCCTCCGGGCGCAGCGAGCTGCTGTCGGCCACGCTGGCCGCGCTGAGCGAGGCGGGCTGGCCGCTGCGGCCGCTGGCCGAGGCGCTCGGTATCAGCCGGCAGGCGGTGCAGGCCCGGGTGCGCCGCCGGATTCCCGCCGCCCTGCGCCGTCAGGTGACCAGCCTCGAGCCGCCTCCGCCCTTCCCGCAACGACGGGTGGCCAGCACGAACGGGCACCGCCCGCACCTGACGATCAAGATCGACGATGCGCTGCGGGCCGCGGCGCACCGGGCCGCGGCCCATGACGGCCGGTCGCTCAGCCAGGTGGTGGAGGCCATCCTGGACCGCTACGTCCGGCACGGCCTGGCCGACGCCGATAAGCCGGCGCGGTCCGCTTCCCGGCCGGCGCAGTCCGCTTCCCGGGCGGCGCGGGCCGCTTCCCGGGCGGCGCGGTCTGCTTCCCGGCCGGCGCGCCGCTCGCGGTAGGCCGCAGCGTGCTGCCGGCCGCGAGCGGGGCAGCCTAGTCGCGGCGCAGGACGAGGATGAGGCGCCAGGCTTCGGGGGCGTCGGGCGGAGAGTCGGCGTAGTCGCCGTAGCTGGCGGCGATGGTGAATCCGCCGGCCAGGCGGATGGCGGCGGCTAGTTCGGTGGCGGTCCAGAACCGGTTCGGCACCACGTCGGTGACCGTGCGGACGGCGCCCCCGTCTTTGCGGTAGGTGACGCTGACGTGTTCCCTGGTGATCTGGGTGATCGCGTCGATCTGGTCCTTGGGTCCGCCCCAGCGCACGCTGACCGTGCCGCCGGCGGTCTGGCTGCTCCACTCGCTGCTGGTCCGGCGTTCGGCGGCGAAGAAGTCCGCGGGGTGCGCGAGCTCGGCGATGTACAGGCCACCCTGGGCGACATGGCGGGCCACCGCGGCCAGGTGCTGGATCATGTCGTCGAGGGTGAACAGGTGGCACAGCGAGTTGAGCATGGTGATGGCCAGGCCGAACGAGCCGGCGATGCTGAAGTCGCGCATGTCGGCCTGGACGACCGTCAGGCCGACCCCGTCCCGGGCGGCCGTGTCCCTGGCCCACGCGCACATGGCCGGACTGAGGTCGAGCGCGGTCGCCGCCAGCCCGCGGCGGGCCAGGTTACGGGCGTGCTCGGCGGGTCCGGCGGCGAGTTCGAGCACCGATTGCAGCGGGCCCGCGGCGGCGTCGCGATGCTTTTCCGACCACCGGAGCAGCGCGTCCACCTCGACCGGGACGTCGCGGTAGGCGCACGCGGCCGCGTAGAACTCCGGCTCGTCATAGATTCCTGGCACCCGACCATGATGCCCGACCGCGGCCGGATCCTCGCGGCCGCCGGCCGCGAACCGGAGTTTTTCGTCGCAGGCCAGCAGCCGATGCGGTCCGGACTGTGCGGCATGCACTAGCCGCGTGCGTCGGCCTGCGGCAGACTGTCCGCATGATGACCGAGCGCCAGGCGCTGGAGACCCTCACGCGTGAGGACCCCGAGGCAGCCGGCGACGCCAAGGCCGCCCTGGCCTGGCTGACCGGTGACGAAGGCCTGGAGACGATCTCGCTGCTGCGCCTGCAGGAATTCCTGTGGTACGCGCTCCCGGTCAAGTGGCCGATGTCGACACCGGGCCGGGTGGGGGTGGCCAAGGCCCTCGGCCGCCTGTTCCTGCTGGCGGGCCTGGACCGCTACGCGGGGGTCTGCGCGTCGGCGGGGACCGAGAAGATCATCATGGCCTACTCGGACGGGCACGAGGAAGGCATAGCCGCTTACACCGAAGCCATCGAGGAGTCCAACGCGGCTCCGCCCGATACCGACCTGCTGGCCTGGGGATCTGTCATGGGCCCGCAGGAGCGGGCGGCCTACGACGCCTGCGCGGCCGCCCTGGAGCTGGCCTTCGCCTCCGGCGAGCTGTGCGTCGGCGCCCGCAGCTGGCGGACCAGGCAAGCCGATCTGGTCAACCGCTGGCTGACCGGCCGGAACGAGGTGGCGCTGGCCCTAGCGGCCCAGGCCGGCGAGGAAGCCGAGCCGGTGCCGGATGGCGCGCCGGGCCCGGACACCTGGCTCGGCCGGATTAGCGCCGAGCGTATCGACGCCTGGGCGCACGGGCGCCCGGGCGAGCGATCGCGGCTGGCCCGCAGCCTCATCCCGCGGCTGCTGGAGCCGCCCGCGCTGCCCGACGATCCGCTGCCCACGCTGCGCTGGCTGCTCGGCCACGCGGACGAGGGGCTGCGCCTGACCGCCCGCTACTACATCGCGCCCGCCCTGGTCACCGAGGCGGTGGACACGTTCGGCTGGCGGGAGCAGCTGGTCGGCACGCTGCGCCAGGAAATGGATGTGTTCCCGCTGCATACCCTGCGCGGCATGGCGCAGAGCGAGATGGGCGCCATCCGGCGCAGCCGGACCAGCCTGGTGCTGACCAAGACGGGCAAGCTGATGGCCGCGGACCCGGCGGCCAGGTGGCACATCGGCACCGCGGCGCTCATCGGGCCCGACGACGGACCGCAGCCCGACTTCTCGGTCGCCGTCCGCGAAGCGGCGCTGCTGGTCATCCTGACCAGCGGGCCGACCGGCTATGACGAGCTGACCAGCATGCTGACCGACATGCACGGCGTCGAGGGCTGGGCCTCGGGCCGCAGCACCGGCCTGGCCAGCGCGGTGCGGACCGAGCTGTACACGCTGCGGCACCGGCTGTGGGCGCTGCACCTGCTGGGCAGCGAGCGCAGCTTCACCGCGCCGCTGTCGCTGACCGACACCGGGATCGCCGCCGCGCTTTCTGCGCTGCTGGCCCGGGCCCTGCGTCCCCGGCATCACCTCGGCCTCGGGTTACCGGGGCCTCGGGTTACCGGGGCCTCGGGTTACCGGGGCCTCGGGTTACCGGGACCCAGGCGCGCGGCGCTAGGACCAGCGGAGCGGGAAGTAACCGGTGTAGTTCTCGGCCAGGCTGGTGGCGGCCGCGCGGGAGCTGACCACGTAGCGCAGCTGGGAAAGCTGCAGCTCGGCCCCGAACGGGTCCGGATGCGGGTCCACGTGCAGCATGGACGTCATCCACCAGGAGAAATGCGTGGCCCGCCAGACCCGGCCCAGGCAGGCGTCCGAGTAGGCGTCGGCCGGCCCGGCGTCGTCGCGGAGCAGCAGGCTGGTCAGCGCCTCGGCCAGCACGGTCACGTCGGCCAGGGCCAGGTTGAGGCCCTTGGCCCCGGTGGGGGGCACGATGTGCGCCGCGTCGCCGGCCAGGAACAGCCGGCCGTAGCGCATGGGCGACGCCACGAAGCTGCGCATCGGGGAGATGGCCTTCTCCGCGATGGGCCCGTCCGTCAGCTCCCAGCCCGGTACGCCCAGCCGGACCCGCAGCTCGTCCCAGATCCGGTCGTCGGGCCACCGCTCGAGCTCCTCGTCCGCGGGGACCTGCAGGTACAGCCGGCCGACCTGCGGGGAGCGCATGGAGTGCAGCGCGAACCCGTGGGCGTGGCGCGAGTAGATGAGCTCGTCGGTGGACGGCGCCACCATGGCCAGGATGCCGAGCCAGGAGTACGGGTAACCGCGCTCGGCCACCTGGACCAGGCCGGGCGGCATCGACTCCCGGCAGATGCCGTGGAACCCGTCGCAGCCCGCGATCACGTCGCAGCGCACCTCGTGCCTGGTACCGGCGGCGTCGGTGAAGCTGAGCAGCGGCTGGTCGGTGTCCAGGTCGGCCACCTCGGTGCCGGAGACCTCGAACTCGACCTGGGCCCCGGCGGCCAGCCGGGCCCTGATCAGGTCCTTGACGATCTCGGTCTGGGCCCAGATGGTCACCCAGCGGCCGCCGGTCAGGTCGCGGAAGTCCAGATGGTGCCGCTCCCCGGCGAACTGCAGGTAGATCCCGCCGTGCTCGAGGCCCTCGGTGTCCATCCGCTCGCCCAGGCCGACCGCGCGGAGCAGCTCGGTGGTGCCCGCCTCGAGCAGCCCGGCCCGCTGCCTGGCCTCGCAGTAGGCCCGGCTGCGGTTCTCCACCACGATCGAGTCGATGCCGCGCAGGGCCAGCAGGTGGGACAGCAGCAATCCAGCCGGCCCGGCCCCGACGATGCCGACCTGGGTCCGCGTACTTATCGTCATCTCGCAGCCGACGATAGCGAGCTAGAACGGGTAGGGGGTAATGTCACCGCGGATCGTGACCCAGCGGGTGTCGGTGAACGCCTCCAGGTTGGCCGATCCGCCGAACCGGGCCCCGGTGCCCGACGCGCCCAGGCCGCCGAACGGGATGTTCGGCTCGTCGTCCACGGTCTGGTCGTTGATGTGCACGATGCCGGTCGGGATCTTCCTGGCCAGGTCGAGTCCGCGCATTACGTCGTTGGTCAAGATGCCGAGCGACAGGCCGTATTCGCTGTCTGCCGCGAGCTTGGCCGCGTCTTCCGCGGTGGCGAAGCGGAGCACCGGCGCGACCGGGCCGAACACCTCGGTGGTGTAGGCAGGCATCTGCGCGGACACCTCGGCCAGCACGGTCGGCGCGTAGAACAGGCCGTCGTAGCTGCCGCCCGCGGCCAGCCGGGCGCCAGCCGCGACGGTGTCGCGGACCAGGCCGTGCACCTTGTCCCGCTGCCGCTCGTCGATGATGGGGCCCAGGGCCACCTGCTCGGTGGCCGGGTTGCCGACCGGCAGATGCCCGGCCTTGTCCGCCAGCCGGGCCACGTAGTCGTCGTAAATCGCCTCCTGCACCAGGTGCCGGCCGGTGGTCATGCAGATCTGGCCCTGGTGCAGGAATGAGCCCCAGGCGCCGGCCGAGACGGCGCGGTCCAGGTCGGCGTCGTCCAGCACGATGAGGGCGGAGTTGCCGCCCAGTTCCAGGTGCACCCGCTTGAGCTGGCGGGCGCACTGCTCGCCGACCCGGCGGCCCGCGGCGGTGGACCCGGTGAAGGAGACCAGCCGGACCAGCGGCTCGGCCACGACCGCCTCGCCGACCTCCACCCCGCCGGGCAGCACGTGCAGCAGGCCCTCGGGCAGCCCGGCCTCCTGGAAGACCCGGGCCAGCACCACGCCGCCGCACACGGCGGTGCGCGGATCGGGCTTGAGGATCACCGCGTTGCCCAGGGCCAGGGCCGGCGCGACCGAGCGGATGGCCAGGATCTGCGGGAAGTTGAACGGCGCGATGACGCCGACCACGCCGACCGGGACCCGCTCGGCGAAGCTCAGCCGCGGCTGCTCGCTGGGCAGCAGCTCACCGTAGGCGCGCGAGGGCAGCGTGGCGGCCTCGTAGATCTCCTGGGTGGCCACGTGGGTCTCGAACCCCATGGCGGGCGGGATCTTGCCGCTCTCCCTGATCCCCCACCACTCGATGTCCGGCGCGTTGGCCAGCCAGATGTCGGCGGCCTTGCGCAGGATGGCCGATCGCTGGCTGTGCGGGGTGGCGGCCCAGGCCGGCTGCGCGGCCGCCGCGCGCTGCGCCGCGCGAGTCACGTCAGCCGGGGCTGCGATCCCGGTCCGACCGAGCTCGGCGCCGGTGGCGGGCTCGGTCACCGCCGCGTCGCCGCCGGATCCGGACGTCCAGCCGTCGGAGTAGACCTTGCCGCGCCAGGTCGCCTCGTCCATGAGTGCCATGACCGCTCCTTATGATCCAATGTACGTAAGACGAACGATAGTTCAGAAAGCGAACGCACGGGGGCCAGGTCTATGATGTCAGGGATCCAGCAGGAGGCTCGCATGACGGACACTCAGGAACAAGGTCATGACGGGGACTTCGTGCAGTCTCTCGAGCGTGGCCTGTCCGTGATCCGGGCCTTCGACGCGGACCACCCGAAGCTGACGCTGAGCGAGGTGGCCGCGGCCACGGGCCTGAGCCGGGCTGCCGCCCGCCGGTTCCTGCGCACGCTGGTCCAGCTCGGCTACATGCGCATCGACGGCAGCCGGTTCGCGCTGCGGCCCAAGATCCTCGAACTCGGCTACGCCTACCTGTCCAGCCTGACCCTGCCCGAGGTGGCCATGCCGCACCTGGAGCAGCTGGTCGAGCAGGTGCACGAGTCGTCCTCGGTCTCCGAGCTGGACGGCGACGACGTCATCTACATCGCCCGCGTCCCGACCAAGCGGATCATGACCGTCACGATCAGCGTGGGCACCAGGTTCCCGGCCTACGCCACCTCGATGGGCCGGGTGCTGCTGGCCGCCCAGCCCGACGAGCGGCTGGACTCTTACCTGGACTCCGTCAGCCTGCGCGGCCTGACCGGCCACACCATCACCAGCGCCACCGCGCTGCGCCGGGAGCTGCACAAGATCAGGACCCAGGGCTGGGCCCTGGTGGACCAGGAGCTCGAGGAGGGGCTGCGCTCCATCGCCGCCCCCATCCGGGACGCCGACAGCCAGGTCATCGCCGCCATCAACATCTCCACCCACGCGGGCCGGCGCACGCTGAGCACCATCGTGGAGGAGTTCCTGCAGCCGCTGCTGAGCACCGCGCGCCGCATCGAGGTGGACCTGGCCCGCTCCCGCGCCTCAGCCCGGGCCCGCCCCGACGCATAGCGGGGCCAGTAGTACTGCCACACTTGCTTGCTATGCGCACGCTCGTCGTCGATCATCCCCTGGTCACCCACAAGCTCACCGCGCTGCGTGACGAGGCCACCGACACCGCGACGTTCCGGAGCCTGACGGCCGAACTGGTCACGCTGCTGGCCTACGAGGCGACCCGGGAGATGCGGGTGCAGCCGCAATCGGTCACCACCCCGGTGGGGCCGGCCCAGGGCGTCAAGCTGGCCCGGCCGGTCCCGCTCATCGTGCCCGTGCTGCGGGCCGGCATCGGCATGCTGGACGGCATGACCCGGCTGCTGCCGATGGCCGACGTCGGCTTCGTCGGGCTGCGCCGCGACGAGGAGTCGCTGATCGCGTCCACGTACGCGGACCGGCTGCCCGCCGACCTGACCGACCGGGACACGTTCGTGCTCGACCCCATGCTGGCCACCGGTGGGACGCTGGCCACCGTCATCAGCATGCTGGCGAGCCGGGGCGCCGCCTCGGTGACCGCGATCTGCCTGCTGGCCGCGCCCGAAGGGCTGCGCCGGGTGGAGGAGGCCTTCGCCGGCGAGGAGACCGCTGCGGGCCCGTGGGTGCGAGTAGTGACGGCGGCCGTCGACGAGCGGCTGAACGAGCGGGGCTACATCGTGCCCGGCCTCGGCGACGCGGGCGACCGGCTGTTCGGCCGGATCTAGGCTCGGCCGGATCTAGGCTCGGCCGGATCTAGGTCGGCGCCATCCACGGATCTGGGATCGCCGGGAGCCAGGGAGCTCCGGCGCCCGACGGCGCCCGGCATAATCCGGGCAGGGCGCCGGGCCTACGGCGGCTGAAGATCACGGTTCGGGCCACTTCGCGGGCTAGGCCCCCCCATACCCGCGAAGCAGGACGTTCCGCCGCCGCAGTGCCCGGCACCCTGCCGCTTGATAGCTAACCAGGACATGGACCGCCCCGATATCCCTGAATCCGGGGGTCCCTGGCCCACGCGGTCGGCCAGAATCATGCCTAGACTGTCCAGACCGCTGTCGATCAGGCAATACTGCAGGCAGGAACCTATGTCGCTTCATGTCCCCGGGACCGCATCATGGCAGTGAGCGCGCGCGTGAGCACGGCGGCGGGTCAGGAAGTACGGGTTATCGAGGGCAGTCGGCTGGTGTTCGGCCGCGGGCCCGAGGTGGACCTGGCCGTGGCGGCCGGACGCGGGCTGTCCCGGCGGGCGGGCATCGTGACCGCGATGCCGGCGGGCGCGTGGATCACCAACATCAGCCACACCCACGCGCTGTACGTGGAGGGCGAGGGCTACCGGATCCGGCTGCCCAGGCTGGAGGACGACGAGGAGCCGGCCGGCGGCTGGCTGCTGCACTCGGGCACGGCCCTGGTGGGCTCGCGCGGGATGCTGGACGACGGGGAGCCGCTGTCGGTGACGGTCAGCTTGCCGCGTTCGGCCCGGCTGGCCCGCATGATCCAGCCGGACGCCGACAGCACCGTGCTGCCGCTCTACCTGGACCCGATGACCAAGCAGTTCCTGGTGGCGCTGCTGTGGTGCCGCCCTTGGCTGCTCGACCCGAGCGCCACCACGCCGCTGCCGCGGACGCCGGAGATCGCCCGCGGCGCGCTCGAGGTGACCGGCGCCTACCACGAGATGGAGCGGTTCGAGACCGATGCCGAATTCCGCGACCTGATGTCAGCCCGGGTGGCCGAGCACATCAAGGCCCTGCGGAAGAAGATCGCCGACCGCGGGCTGGCCCCCCGCGGGGACGCGGCCGGACGGCTGTCCGACGAAGTGGTGGTCGGGCTGCTGATCGAGCACGGGGTCATTACGTCAGCGGACCTGAGCCGGCTGGCCGACCCGGTGTGGCGCTCCCGCCAGGAAGACCTGTGGTGGACGGCGGGCTGATCAGCCGGCAGGCGGCGGGCTGATCAGCCGGCAGGCGGCGCCCCGCCGCCGGGCGGGCCGGATGGGATGATCATGAACTGGGTGCTCACCGGGCCGCTTCCGGCGGCGGACGCGTTGACCGTGACCAGCCCGAGCGACAGCGTGCTCGAGTCCAGCCGACTGAACGCGACCTGGAACGTCCCGTCCGCGTTGGCGTGGAGCTGATACGGCGAGGTCCGGTTCAGCACCGTCTTCTGGTCCGGACTCAGCTCGTTCAGCGTGAAGGTCACCAGGGCCTGCGGGGCGAAGCCGCTCCCCCGGATGACGAACGCGGTGCTGGCCGTGCCCTGGCTGGCGTGCGCCACGCACAGGTACGGGCCGGCCGGGACGGTGGCCTTGCATACCGTCGGCGGTGCCGGGGGCAGGCCGGGCGGCGCCGGCGGCCCCTGGCTACCGCTGCTGCTGAGCGCGGCGCCCAGGATGACACCCCCCACGACCAGGGCGGCACCCACCGAAATCCAGCCGACCCAGGCCATGTGCTCCCTGACCCACTGCCACCGGTTCCCCGGGCCAGAGCCCTGGGCCGGGCCGGCGTGGCTGGGCTTGCGCCTGGACTTGGGCTTGTAGGAGGCGGGAAGTTCGGTGTAGGAGGCGGAGGTGGCGTCCTGGCTGTGCTCGGCTTCGCGCTGGGCGGGCAGGCCGTGCGGGTCGCTCTGGCCGTTGGCCAGCAGCGGATTGCGCTGGTACTCGCCGATCAGGGCCATGGCCGCGCCGGGCAGGTAGGTGTGCTCCCGGTCGGCCTGGACCTCGGTGAACGGCCCGAGCTGGGCCAGCATGGCCGACCAGGACGGGCGCATCCGGGGTACGCGCTCCAGGCACTCGCCGATCAGCCCGCCGAGCTCGTCCGGCAGGCCGGACAGGTCCGGCGGCTCGGTGGCCAGCCGGGCCAGTACGTCCATGGCCCCCTCACCGGCATACGGCGGGTGCCCGGTGGCCGCGTAGGCCAGCGTGGCGCCGAGCGAGTACACGTCGCTGGCCACCGAGGCCTGCCGGGTGTCCCTGGCCTGCTCGGGCGCCATGTAGGCGGGCGTGCCGACGGCCCCGTGCGAACTGGTCAGCTCGATCCGCTCCGCGGCCCGGGCCACGCCGAAGTCGATGACCTTCGGCCCGTCCGGCGCGACCAGCACGTTCGACGGCTTCAGGTCCCGGTGCACCAGGCCGGCCACGTGGATCGACTGCAGGGCTTCCGCGCACCCGGCGGCCAGCCACTTGACCGCCGGCACCGGCATCGGGCCGCAGACCTGGACCAGCCGGCTCAGCGACGGGGCGGGGATGTAGGCCGTGGCCAGCCAGGGCAGGTCGGCCTCCGGGTCGGCCTCGACCACGGCGGCGGTGAACACCCCGCTGACCCGGCGGGCGGCCGCCACCTCCTGCGCGAACCGGTTCCTGAAGCCCGCTTCCTCGGCCAGCTCGACCCTGATCGTCTTGACCGCGACCAGCCGCCCGGCGGCCGAACGGCCCAGGTAGACCTGGCCCATGGACCCGGCGCCCAGGCGGCCGAGGATCACGTAGGGCCCGATCCGGTCCGGGTCCCATCGGCGCAGCCGCTGCCGTCCCGGCTGGGCACCCATGCTCGGTTCCGCGGACGTCACCCCCCAGGGCCTTGCCGAACTAACGGTCAGCTTCCATCATGCCCAATTCCGTGGCGCAAGTGCAGCGCGATGGCCGCGACTGTTACAGGTGGGCGGGGCGGGAAACCACGTTCCGTTCGGGACAAAATAAATCTACCCGCTGTGACGGGTGCCGAGCAGACCGGCAGGAACCACCGAATCGCTCATGGCCCGGGCGGTGGCGAAGCCGGGCTTGATGACCGTGTTAATCAGGTGCAGCCGCTCGTCGAAGCCGGCGAACGCGCTCTTGGCGGCGTTCACCGTCAGCCACTCCACGTCCGACCAGCCGTAGCCGAACTCCTGGACCAGCCGACCGAACTCGGAGCTGAGCGTGACCTGGCTCATCAGCCGGTTGTCGGTGTTCACCGTGACCCGGAAGGACAGCTGGCGCAGGAGCCGGATCGGGTGCAGCGCGATCGACGGGGCCGCGCCGGTCTGGACGTTGGAGGTCGGGCACATCTCCAGCGGGATCCGGCGGTCCCTGATGTAGGCGGCCAGGCGGCCGAGCCGTACCGTGCCGGAGTCGCTGACCTCGATGTCGTCGACGATGCGGACGCCGTGGCCGAGCCGTTCGGTACCGCACCACTGCACCGCCTCCCAGATCGACGGCAGCCCGAAGGCCTCGCCCGCGTGGATCGTGATGTGGAAGTTCTCGCGCTTGATGTACTGGAAGGCGTCCAGGTGCCGGCTCGGCGGCCAGCCCGCCTCGGCGCCGGCGATGTCGAAGCCGACCACGCCCTCGTCGCGGTGGCGCACGGCCAGTTCGGCGATCTCCAGCGACCTGGCCGCCGTGCGCATGGCGGTGAGCAGGGCGTAGACCCTGATCCCGCGCCCGGCCCGGGCCGCGGTAGCGGCGCCGCGGGCGAATCCGTCGAGGACCGCCTCGACTACCTCGTCCAGGCTGAGCCCGCGCTCGGTGTGCAGCTCGGGCGCGAACCTGACCTCGGCGTAGACCACGCCGTCGGCGGCCAGGTCCTCGGCGCACTCGGCCGCGACCCGGCGCAGCGCGTCGGCGGTCTGCATGACGGCGACCGTATGCCGGAACGCGTCCAGGTAGATCTCCAGGTGCCCGCGGTGCGCGCCTTCGGTCAGCCGCTGGGTCAGCTCCTCGACGTTGTCCCCGGGCAGGTCGGCGTAGCCGATCTCGCGGGCCAGGTCGAGCACGGTCTGCGGGCGCAGGCCGCCATCCAGGTGATCATGCAGAAGGACCTTGGGCACCGCCCGGAGCTCAGCAAGTGTCAGCATCACACCATTGTGCGGCCAACGGAGGCCCGGGGGCATGGGTCCCCCGGGGGCTAAGGGATATGCTCGATGACCGGTGACGGGAGGGGCGGCGGAGGCTGGTCGCTGACCGTGGCCGCGCCGTCCAGGGCGGCCAGCGCGGCGGCCAGCTTGCCGGGGTCATCGGCGCGCAGCTCGAGCAGCGGCTGGCCCTTCGTCACCCGGTCGCCCGGCTTGGCCAGGCAGATCACGCCCGCGGCGGCGCTGACCGGGTCTTCCTTACGGGCCCGGCCCGCGCCGAGCCGCCAGGCGGCGGTACCCACGGTCAGTGCGTCCAGCCGCCTCAGCCAGCCGTCGGCGGTCGCGGGCAGGGCCGTCTGGACGTGCTGCGCCTGCGGCAGCGGCGCGTCCGGGTCCCCGCCCTGGGCGCGGACCATGTCCCGGTAGGCGGCCAGGGCGCGGCCGTCGGCGATGGCGGCGGCCGGGTCCGCGTCCAGGCCGGCCAGGGCGAGCATCTGGGCGGCCAGCGCGAGCGTGACCTCCATCAGGTCGGCCGGGCCGTGACCCTGCAGCGCCTGGACCGACTCCTCGACCTCGACGGCGTTACCCGCCGCCCGGCCCAGCGGAGTGTCCATCCTGGTCAGCACGGCCGTGGTCCGGACGTGGTGCTCCTCGCCGAGGGCCACCATGGTCTGGGCCAGCTCGCGGGCCCGGTCGAGGTCCGTCATGAAGGCGCCGCTGCCGACCTTGACGTCCAGGACCAGCGCGCCGGTCCCCTCGGCGATCTTCTTGGACATGATCGAGCTGGCGATGAGCGGGATCGACTCGACCGTGGCGGTCACGTCCCGCAGCGCGTACAGCCTGCGGTCGGCCGGGGCCAGGCCCGAGCCGGCCGCGCAGATGACGCACCCGACGCTGGCCAGCACGGCGATCGTCTCGGCCGGGCTCAGCGCGGTACGGAACCCGGGGATCGACTCCAGCTTGTCCAGCGTGCCGCCGGTATGGCCGAGGCCGCGGCCGGACAGCTGCGGCACGGCCCCGCCGCAGCTGGCCACCAGCGGGGCCAGGATCAGGCTGACCTTGTCCCCTACCCCGCCGGTGGAGTGCTTGTCGACGGTGGGCCGCGTCAGGGAGCTGAGGTCCAGCCGCTCGCCGGAGTCGATCATGGCCGCGGTCCAGGTCCGCAGCTCGCGGCCGTCCAGGCCCTGGAAGTAGATGGCCATCAGCAGCGCAGACATCTGCTCGTCGGCGACCTCGCGCCGGGCGTAGGCGTCGAACAGCCAGCGGATGTCATCGTCGGACAGGCGCCCGCCGTCGCGTTTGGTGGTGATCAGCGTGACCGCGTCCGTCACCGTGACTCCTCCGGTTGCGGTTCCCCCCGCTGCGGTTCACGGCGCTGGGCCAGGTCGGTGCCGGTGAACGCGGCCGGAAGCAGGACGTCGAGCTTGACCGGCCCGCCGTCGGTGTCCACCAGCAGCCCGGGGCCGCCGGCCTCGAGCAGCAGCTGGCGGCAGCGGCCGCAGGGCAGCAGCGGGGCGCCGTCGCCAGCCACCACGGCCACGGCGACCAGCCGCGGCGCCGCGTCCGCGCCTGAACCAGCGGCCGCCCCGTCCTCGGGCCTAGCGGCCGCCCCGTCCTCGGGCCTAGCGGCCGCCCCGTCCTCGGGCCCGGTCGCATGCCGGGCCCCGGTCGCGTGCAGGGCGCTGACCAGGCCGCACTCGGCGCACAAGGTCAGCCCGTAGGAGGCGTTCTCCACGTTGCAGCCGGTCACGAGCCGCCCGTCGGCGGCCTGGCCGGCCGCGCCGACCCGCAGTCCCGAATAGGGCGCGTAGGCCCGGGCGGCCGCCGCTACCGCGGCCGTGCGCAGGCCGGGCCAGTCGATGCTCACGGGGGCACTTTATCGGGCGGAAAAGTCCCTGAGGTTCCGGGGTCCGCGTGGGTAAGACTGCAGGGTTGCCTTACCCACGCGGACCCTTCGGTACTCCGCCGCGGCAGGGAGCTGTCCGCGCCAGAGCAAGGAACTCTGCTAGAGACACTGCCCACTGAGCCGGGGCCCACACCCGGACGAAGCGCGGTTTTCGTTCCGATCTTCGTCCGGCCCGGCGCGGGCCGGGCCGGACGCGGGCCGCGGTTTCGCCAGGCCGGATCCCCGTCCGGTCCGGCGCGATCGGCCGGTAGACCGCCCTGTAGGAAAGCACCAAGACGCCAGGCGGGAGACTCGGCCATATGTCCGGCGGGCCAGGAATGCCGCGGTGCCCCGGTTCCGATTCGGCAACGAGCAGGCCAGATAGGCGCGTGTCCCCTTCCCTGGTGAGGTAACCAGGCATAACCTGCGGGACAACCCAGGACGAATGCGAGGCCAGGCGCTGCCGAGTGCCTGGCCCAGTGGAGGTAAGCGTGAAACACAGCGCATGGGCCACGGCGGCGCTGGCCGTGTCCGCCACGCTGGTGATCGCCGCGTGTGGCAGCAGCCACAGCGGGGCCTCATCCAGCACTTCCAGCTCGGCGACGAGCTCATCGACGGCTTCGGCGGCGGGCGGGGCCAAGTTCCTCGGCTGCATGGTCACCGACACCGGCGGGATCAACGACCGGTCGTTCAACGCCTCGTCGTGGGCGGGCATGCAGGCGGCCGCGGCGGCCGACTCGAGCGTCTCCGTCAAGTACCTGCAGTCGACGACGCAGAGCGACTACACGCCGAACATCAACACCTTCCTCGGCGAGAAGTGCGGCATCATCGTCACCGTCGGCTTCCTGATGGGCGCGGCCACCGAGTCCGCGGCCAAGGCCAACCCGACCCAGAAGCTCGCCATCGTGGACTGCTCTTACGCGTCGGACTGCCTGACCGGCACCAAGGAATCCAACATCGACCAGCTGGTGTTCAACACCGTGCAGGACGGCTTCCTCGGTGGCTACCTGGCCGCGGGCATGAGCAAGACCGGCAAGGTGGCTACGTTCGGCGGTGAGGACTTCGGCACCGTCACGATCTACATGGACGGCTTCTGGGACGGCGTGCAGTACTACAACTCCAAGCACGGCACCCACGTGCAGGTGCTCGGCTGGAATGAGACGACCCAGAAGGGCTCCTTCACCGGCGACTTCACCAACCAGACCAAGGGCCAGCAGCTGACCCAGACGTTCATCAGCGAGGGCGCCGACATCATCTTCCCGGTCGCCGGCAACGTCGGTCTCGGCGCGGCCAAGGCGGTCCAGGTAGCGGACCAGGCGGCCGGCAGCCAGAAGGTGAACATGTTCTGGGTGGACACCGACGGCTGCGTCAGCGCACCGCAGTACTGCAAGTACTTCATCACCAGCGTGGAAAAGGGCATCGTGGCCGCGGTCAAGACCGCGGTGCTGAACGCGGCCAACGGCACGGCGAGCGGCAGCACCTACGTCGGCACGCTGGCCAACGGCGGCGCGGTGCTGGCTCCGTACCACGACTTCGCCAGCCAGGTCCCGGCGGCCCTGCAGAACGAACTCAAGCAGATCCAGGCGGGCATCGAGAACGGCTCGATCCAGACCCCGACCAAGAGCCCGGTGTAAGGGCTGACGGCAAGGCACGACCGATGTGGCAGCGGTGCGGCACGACGCGCACCGCTGCCACATCGGCGTCCTGACTGGCGGGTTCAACACGGGCGGGTTCAACACGGGCGGGTTCCACGGGCGGAAGGGCCGCGCGAAAATGGAGGCCACTGGCATGCGGTTGCTGATGCGGAACTGAGGCGAACGTGGAACTTGAGCTGAGGGGCATCACCAAGCGGTTCGGTTCGCTGGTGGCCAACGACGGGATCGACCTGGCCGTGGCTCCGGGGCAGGTGCACGCCCTGCTGGGCGAGAACGGCGCGGGCAAATCGACCCTGATGAACGTCCTGTACGGGCTGCTGCAGCCGGACGAGGGCGAGATCCTGATCGACAACCAGGCGGTCCGGTTCGGCTCCCCGAAGGACGCCATCGCGGCCGGCATCGGCATGGTGCACCAGCACTTCATGCTGGTGCCCGTGTTCACCGTGGCGGAGAACGTGACCCTCGGCATCGAGGAGACCCGCCCGCCCGGGTTGCTCGACCGGCGCAAGACGCGCCGGGACGTGCGCGAGCTGTCCCAGCGGTACGGCCTCGAGGTCGACCCGGACGCGTTGGTCGAGAACCTGCCGGTCGGCATCCAGCAGCGGGTCGAGATCGTCAAGGCGCTGGTCAGGGAGGCGACCGTGCTGATCCTGGACGAGCCCACGGCGGTGCTCACCCCCGCCGAGACCGACGACCTGTTCCGGATCATCAGGCAGCTCAAGGACAGCGGCACGTCCATCGTCTTCATCTCGCACAAGCTCAAGGAAGTCCAGGCCATCGCGGACACGATCACCGTGCTGCGCCGGGGCAAGGTGGTCGGCGAGCGGCCGCCCAGCAGCACCGAGGACGAGCTGGCCACGCTTATGGTCGGCCGGGACGTGCAGCTGCGGGTCAGCAAGCAGGCGGCCAAGCCGGGCGAGGTAGTCCTGGACGTGGCCGACTTGATCGTCACCGACCTGGCCGGGCAGGCGCAGGTGAACGGGACGTCGTTCCAGGTCCGGGCGGGGGAGATCCTCGGCGTGGCGGGCGTCCAGGGCAACGGGCAGACCGAGCTGTGCGAGGCCCTGATGGGGCTGCGGCCCACCACGGCGGGCCGCGTCACGCTGGACGGCCGTGACCTCACCCGCGCCACGCCGGCCCAGCGGCTGGAGGCCGGCATCGCCTACGTGCCCGAGGACCGCCAGGAAGACGGGCTGATCGGCGAGTTCTCCGTGGCCGACAACATGGTGCTCGACCAGTACAACAAGCCGCCCTTCGCCAAGGGCATCAACCTCAACCTCGGCGCCATCGCCGCCAACGCGGCCGAGCGGGTCACGGAATTCGACGTCCGGACCACCTCGGCCGACACCGCGGTCGGCACGCTGTCCGGCGGCAACCAGCAGAAGGTCATCCTGGCCAGGGAACTGGCCCACGAGCACAAGGTGCTCATCGCCAGCCAGCCCACCCGCGGGCTCGACGTGGGCTCGATCGAGTTCGTGCACCGCCGCATCGTGGACCAGCGCGACAAGGGCGTGGCCGTGCTGATCGTCTCGGCCGAACTCGACGAGATCTACGCCCTGGCGGACCGGATCGCGGTCATGTACGAGGGCAAGATCACCGGTTTCCGGCCGCCGACGGTGCCGGTGGAGGAACTCGGGAAGCTGATGGCGGGCGGTGCCGACCAGGACCCGGCGGCGGCCTCGGCGCTCGCGGGCCCGCTGGCGTCCGGGGACCCCCCGGAGTCTCCGGGGGGCTCTGGAGTCTCCGGGTCCGCCGGGACGGAACCCAGCCCTAGCGCCCCGACGGGCATACCGGGAGCGGGAGAATGAGCGACCAAGCGGGCCCGGCCGGCGCGGCCGAGGCGCAGAAGAAGCAGGCCGGTCCCGGCCGCGGCCGGGCCATCAGGGACTCGATCCTCGAGGGCAACACGGTCACGGTCACCGTCCTGGCCATCTTCACCGCGTTCGTGGTCGGCGGGCTGCTGAACGCGTTCACCAACACCACCGTGCTGCACGCCTGGGGCAACCTGTTCTCCGACCCCGGGCACGCCATCGCCGCGGCCTGGGATACCGCGGTGGGCGCCTACATTGAGATGTTCGAGGGATCGATCTTCAACCCGCATACGGTCGCGGCGCTGTTCCAGCAGGCCTCGTTCGGCACGGCGATCCACGACGGCTACCTGTCCGCCGTGTTCTACCCGCTGTCGGAGACCTGCGTACAGGCCACGCCGCTGATCCTGGCCGGCCTGGCGGTCGCGCTGCCCTACCAGGCGGGCCTGTTCAACATCGGCGCGCAGAGCCAGATCATCGGCGGCATGATCTTCGCCACCTACCTCGGCTACGGGGTCAGCCTGCCGGTCGTGGTGCACGTGGTGGTGTGCGTGATCGGCGGTTTCGTGGGCGGGGCCTTCATGGGCTGGGTGGTCGGCGAGCTCAAGGCCCGGACCGGCGCGCACGAGGTCATCGTCACGATCATGCTGAACTACGTCATGATCTACCTGCTGGCTTACCTGCTGTCCTTCCCCTACCTGATGCAGGCGCCGCACAGCAGCAACGAGATCACCGCGGCCATCGCGGGCAACGCGCACCTGCCGCTGCTGTTCGGCTCGCACCTGCGCATCAATGCGGGCTTCCTGGTCGCCCTGGCGTGTGCCCTGGCCATCTGGTGGCTGCTGAACCGGACCACGACGGGCTTCGAGTTCCGCAGCATCGGCAAGAACCCGGCCGCGGCGCGGGTGGCGGGCATGAACGTGGAACGGACCTGGGTGCTGGTGATGCTGATCGCCGGCGGGCTGGCCGGGCTGGCCGGCGCCACGGTCATCCAGGGCACCGACTTCACCGTCAACTTCCAGAGCTACGGAACATACGGCATCGACGCCATCACGGTCGCGCTGCTCGGCCTGGGCCGGCCGCTCGGGGTCGTGCTGGCCGGACTGCTGTTCGGCGCGCTGCACGCCGGGGCGCCGCTCATGCAGGCCGTGACCGGCACGCCGGTGGACATGGTGGAGGTGCTGCAGGCCGTGATCGTGCTGTTCGTCGCGGCTCCGCCGCTGATCAGGGCCATGTACCGGCTACGAGACGCCCGAGCAGGCGGCGTCGGCGGGGTTATGTCCAAGGGGTGGAACGCATGACCATCGCGGGCAACGTCCTGACCGACCAGGCGCTGGTGAACGAAGCCCCGGTCAGCCCCTTCCGGCGCTGGCTGGCGCCGGCCACGTACGCGGCGTTCGGGCTGATCAGCATCTTCGTGCTGGGCGGGTACTCGCATAAGGGGGACGCGACGTTCGCGTTCTCCCAGCCCTTCGCCAAGGTCACGGTGCCCAACCTCACCCTGCCCGCGGCCGCGACCTGCTACGTGTGCGGCGGGATATCGATCGCGCTGGCGCTGGTGCGAGCCTTCGTGCCGCTGAGCAAGCTGATGCGCCGGGTCACCATCGGGCTGGTGCTGTTCCTGCTGGTGCTGGCCCTGCTGTGCTGGGCCGACGCGGGCCTGACCACGGCGTTCAACATCGTGAACCTGCTGCAGGGCACGCTGGGGCAGTCGATCCCGATCATGCTGGGCGCGCTGACCGGCGTCGTCTGCTCCCGCTCCGGGGTGATCAACGTCGCCATCGAGGGCCAGCTGCTGCTCGGCGCGTTCACCGCCGCCATCGTGTCCACCGTGACCGCCTCGCTGTGGCTGGGCCTGATCTGCGGGGCCATGGCCGGCTCGCTAGTCGGGGTGCTGCTGGCCGTGTTCGCGATCGGCTACCGGGTCGACCAGGTGGTCCTCGGCGTGGTGCTGAACACGCTGGTCCTGGGCCTGACCGGGTACCTGTTCGACGGCCTCATGGTGCCTTACCAGAACACGCTGAACTCGCCGCCCACGTTCGCCGCGATCAAGATCCCGCTGCTCGGCGACATCCCGATCATCGGCCCGATCTTCTTCGACGCCACGATCTTCCTGTACCTCACCTACATCGCGCTGGCCGGCGTCCAGGTCGGCTTGTTCAGCACCCGCTGGGGGCTGCGGACCCGGGCCGTCGGCGAGCATCCCATCGCGGCCGACACGGTGGGCATCAACGTGATCGCCATGCGGTACCGTAACGTCATCGCGGCCGGCCTCATCGCCGGGGTGGGCGGCGCCTACTTCACGATCGGGTCGGTCGGCGCGTTCGGCTTCGACATGACCTCCGGCGAGGGCTACATCGCGCTGGCCGCGATGATCTTCGGGCGGTACACGCCGATCGGCGCTATCTCGGCCGCCCTGCTGTTCGGGTTCACCACCCAGCTGCAGTCGATCATGTCCACGCTGAACACGCCGATCCAGTCGAACCTGCTGCTGGCCGCCCCGTATGTCATCACGATCATCGTGCTGGCCGGCCTGGTCGGCAAGGTCCGCGGCCCGCGGGCCGAGGGCATCCCCTACATCAAGTCCTAAGTTCGTTATGCCGAACGGTCCCTGGCGCGTGCCTGCCCGACCTGCGCGCGCGTCCCGGGCAGGCCGCTTGCGCGATTTCGGGGCGGGCGGGGAGAGGGGAGCGTGAGTGATGGGTGAGGGTGGGCTGCGGGTGCGGGTGGAGGCCTGGATCGCGGACGATCCCGATCCGGGCGACCGGGCCGAGCTGCGCGGGCTGGCCGACCGGGCGTTCGGGGGCTCGGACGCCGCGGCGCTGGCGGAATTGCGGGACCGGTTCGCGGGACGGCTGGAGTTCGGCACGGCCGGGCTGCGCGGGGCCGTTGCCGCGGGCCCGAACCGGATGAACCGGGCCGTGGTCCGGGCCGCGACCGCCGCCGTGGCCGGCTGGCTGCTGGACCCGGGTCCCGACGGTGCGCCTAGCGCAGCGGCCGGGGTTGGCGGGCCAGCCGGGGGGCGCGCGGCGGCTGTGGGCGGTGCGCCTGCCGGGGGGCGCGCGGCGGCTGTGGGCGGTGCGCCGGCCGGGGCGGGCGTGAGCGTGGTGATCGGGTGCGATGCACGGCACCGTTCGGCGGAGTTCGCGGCGGAGGCGGCCGGGGTGCTGGCCGGGGCCGGCATCGCGGTGCATGTGCTGCCGCTGCCCGGCCCCACGCCCCTGCTGGCCTTCGCGGTCCGGCACCTGGGCACGTCGGCCGGCGTGATGATCACCGCCAGCCACAACCCGGCCGCGGACAACGGCTACAAGCTCTACCTGAGCGACGGCGCCCAGGTTATCCCGCCTGCCGACGCGCAGATCGAGGCCCGGATCGCCGCGCTCGGGCCGCTGGCGCAGGTTGCGGTCGTGGCGGCGGACAGCCCGCTCATCACTCGCCACGGGGACGAGGTCGCCCGGGCCTACCTGGACGCGGTGGTGGCCACCTCCGCCGGACCGGGCGCTGGCTCGGACCGGGCCAAGCTCACCGTGGTGTACACGGCGATGCACGGGGTGGCGGGCGACCTGATGCTGCGGGCCATCGACCAGGCGGGCTTCGCGCCGCCGCACGTGGTGGCGGCGCAGGCGCAGCCCGACCCGGACTTTCCCACGGTCGCGTTCCCGAACCCCGAGGAGCCGGGCGCCCTGGACCTGGCGCTGGCCGACGCGCGGCGGCTCGGCGCCGACCTGCTCATCGCCAGCGACCCGGACGGTGACCGGCTGGCCGTGGCGGTGCCGCGCCCTGGTGGCGCGGATGCGAGCGAGCCGGACTGGCTGGTGCTGACCGGAGACCAGCTGGGCGCGCTGCTGGGCGCCAGCCTGCTGGAGCGGACGGCGGGCCAGGCCGCGCCCGGGGACCGGCTGGTGGCGACCACCATCGTCTCCTCGACCCTGCTGTCCAGGATCGCGGCCAGTGCCGGGGTCAGGTACGCGGAAACGCTGACCGGCTTCAAGTGGATCTCCCGGGCGGCCGACCGGGTACCCGGCGCCCGTTTCCTGTTCGGCTACGAGGAAGCCCTCGGCTACGACGTCGGTGACGTGGTGCGCGACAAGGACGGTATCGGCGCCGCCCTGGCCATGCTCTGGCTGGCCGCGGAGGCCAAGGCGGCCGGCGGCCGTTCGGTGCTGCAGCGGTACGACGATCTGGAGACGGCCCACGGCGTGCACCTGACCTCCCAGGTGACGATGCGCACCGCCGACCAGGCCGAGGTCATGCGGCGGCTCCGGGCTCATCCCCCGGCCGCCCTGGGCGACGAGCCGGTGACGGCCCTGACCGACCTAGCGGCCGGCGACGGTGGCGCGGCGGGAGCGGCGGGTGCAGCGCTGGCCGACGGCGACGACAGCACGGGCCCGGCGCAAGGCGACGGTGCGACGGCGCCCCGGGCGGCGGGCTGCCGCGGGCGGACGTGCTGATCCTGCGGCTGGTCAACGCCCGGGTGGTACTGCGGCCGAGCGGCACCGAGCCGAAGATCAAGTGCTACATCGAGATCGTCGAGCCGCTGGCCGGGCGGCCGCTGCCGGCCGCCCGCTGGACCGCCGCCAAGCGCCTGGCCCCGATCAGGTCCGCACTGGAAGCCGCGCTGGCCGGCTCCTGACCTCCAGTTGGATGGCTGCGCGGACCGGATCGATGTGGCGCTGAGCCGGTTATAACCGGACTAATGCGACATCGGTCCGGTTGGCCTGGGCGGTCAGCCGGCGGTCAGGGCGCGGGCCTGGGCGACGTCGGCGTGCATCTGGGTGACCAGGGCGTCGACCGTCTCGAAGCGGTCATTGCCGCGGAGGCGGGCGGCGAAGTCGATGGCGGCGTGCACGCCGTAGAGGTCCAGGTCGTCGCGGTCGAGGGCGTAGGCCTCGACGCTGCGGTCGCCGCCGCCGAAGGTCGGGTTGGTGCCGACCGAGATCGCGGCGGGCCAGCGGCTGGTCTGCCCGCCGTCCAGGTCCAGGCTGGCCAGCCAGCCGGCGTAGACGCCGTCGGCCGGGATCGCGGTGTAGGGCAGGGGCTCCACGTTGGCGGTCGGGAAGCCGAGCCCGCGGCCGCGCATGTGACCGCGGACCACCACGCCCTCAACCCGGTGCGGGCGGCCCAGGGCCGCCGCGGCGGCGGCCACGTCGCCGGCGGCCAGGCATTCCCTGATGTAGGTCGAGGAGATCGTCACGCCGTCGACCACCAGCAGCGGCACCCCCTCGGCGGTGAAGTCGTACTTCTCGCCCAGCTGGGCCAGCAGCGCCACGTCGCCGACGGCCTTGTGGCCGAAGCGGAAGTCCTCCCCCACCACCACGGCCGAGGCGTGCAGCCGCTCGGACAGCACGACCCGGACGAACTCGTCCGGGCTGAGGCGGGAGAACTCCAGATTGAACGGGAGCACGCAGACGGCGGTGGCGCCCAGGCCGAACAGCAGCTCGGCCTGCCGTCGCCAGGTGGTCAGGTGCAGCGGGTGCGAACCCGGCCGGACCACCTCATCCGGATGCGGGTCGAAGGTGACCACCACGACCGGCAGGCCCTGCTCGCGGCCGATCTGGACGGCCCGGGCCACGACCCGCTGGTGGCCGCGGTGCACGCCGTCGAACACGCCGATGGTCGCGACGCAACCGGCCCAGTCGGGCGGCACGTCGCCCAGGCCGTACCAGCGGTACACGATCCCCGTTCCTCCTTCGTCGCTTCGTCGGCGGCGAGCACCAGCCTAGCGTCAGGCGAAGACCACCAGCGGGCGCGCCTGTCCGTCCTGCTCGGCCAGCAGGGCGACCAGCGAGCCATCCGGGGCGAACGCGGCGGTGGGATGGTCCGCGGTGGCCGCGGCCGGCTCGGCCTGTACGGCCAGGCGGCCGCCGTGACCGAGGCGGCGAGCCTCGTCGGCGGACAGGTCCCGGCGCGGGAATGCCGCCGCGGCGGCCTGGGCCAGCGGGACGACCTCGAAGTGCTCGGCCAGCTGCTCCAGGGTGCGGGCCATCTCGATGCGGTAGCCGCCGACCCGGGTCCGGCGCAGGCTGGTCAGGTGTCCCCCGGTGCCCAGCGCCGCGCCCAGGTCGCGAGCCAGGGCCCGGATGTAGGTGCCGCTGGAGCAGCGCACGGTGGCATCGACGTCCAGCAGGTCGCCGTCGCGGCGGACCGCGGTGATCGTGAACTCGTAGACGGACACCGGGCGCGGCTTCAGTTCCGGCGCCGCGCCGGCCCGGGTCAGCCGGTAGGCACGCTGGCCGTCCACCTTGACCGCGCTGACCGCGGGCGGGACCTGCCAGATCTCGCCGGTGAGCCGGTTCACCTCGGCCGCCGACGTCTCCGCGGAAACGTCCGCGGCCGACGCGGCCGAGGTGATCTCGCCCTCCGCGTCGTCGGTGCTGGTCGACTGGCCGAGCCTGATGGTGGCGGCGTACTCCTTCTCGGTCAGGGTCAGGTACCCGAGCAGGCGGGTGGCCTTCTCCACGCCGACCACCAGGACGCCGGTGGCCATGGGGTCCAGGGTCCCGGCATGGCCGACCCGCCTGGTCCCGGCCAGCCGGCGGATGCGCGCCACCACGTCATGCGACGTCATCCCGCCGGGCTTATCGACGATGACCAGGCCGCTGGGGGTGCTCATCCGTCGGAGTCGTCCTCGTCGCCGAGGTCGTCGTCGTCCTCGGCGGGCTTGCGGTAGGGATCCGGGTCGCCGGCCGGGACGGCACCCTCCCGGCTGCGGGCCAGCTCGGCGTCCGCGTCTTTGGCCAGGGCGACCAGTTCCTCGATCCGCTGAGCGTTCTCGGGCAGCGCGTCGGCCACGAAGGCCAGCGAGGGAGTGTGCCGCAGGCCGAGCTGCCTGCCCACCTCGGACCGGATGATGCCCGTCGCGCTGGCCAGGGCCTGCGCCGTGTCGGCGCGTTCGGCGTCGGTGCCGTAGACCGTGTAGAACACGGTGGCCTCCCGCAGGTCGTTGGTCAGCCGGGCCTCGGTGACGGTGACGAAGCCGAGCCTGGGGTCCTTGATCCGCCGTTCCAGCATCTCCGCGACGATCTGACTGATCCTGTCGGCGAGCTTGCGCGCCCTGGGAGCGTCCATGGTCCGTCACTCCTCCTCGTTGAACAGCCGCTGCCGTGCCGACAGCAGCTCGACCTCGGGGTGCCCGGCCACCAGGCGCTCGCACTCGGTGAGCACGCTCACCGCGTTCGAGGCCGTCGCGGACACCACCGCCACCCCGATCTCGGCCCGCCGGTGCAGGTCCAGGTGACCGGTCTCGGCGACCGCCACACCCGGATAGCGCCGGCGCAGCTCGGCGACGAGCGGCCGGACGACGGCCCGCTTAGCCTTCAGCGAGTGCACGTCGCCCAGCAGCACGTCCAGCGTCAGCGCCGCTACGTACACGGCATCGCTCCGCCGACCGGGTACCTAGGGCCCGGCTGGTACCTGATCAGGCCCTCGGCTTCTCCCGCATCTCGAAGGTCTCGATCGTGTCCTCGATCCTGACGTCGTTGTAGCCGATGCCGATACCGCACTCGAAGCCCTCGCGGACTTCGGTCGCGTCGTCCTTGAACCGGCGCAGCGAGTCCACCGTGAGGTTGTCGGAGATCACCACGCCGTCCCGGATCAGCCGCGCCTTGCTGTTGCGGTGTATCGACCCGGTACGGACGATGCAGCCGGCGACGTTGCCGACCCGCGGCACCCGGAAGACCTCCCTGACCTCCGCAGTGCCGAGCTGGACCTCTTCGAACTCGGGCTTGAGCATGCCCTTGAGCGCGGCCTCGACCTCCTCGATCGCCTGGTAGATGATCGAGTAGTAGCGGATGTCCACGCCCTCGCGCTGGGCCAGCTCGCCCGCCCGGCCGGCCGGCCGGACGTTGAAGCCGATGATCACCGCGTCCGAGGCGATGGCCAGGTTCACGTCGTCCTGGGTGATCGCGCCGACACCGCGGCCGATCACGCGCAGGCTGACTTCCTCGCCGACATCCAGCTTGAGCAGCGCGTCCTCCAGGGCTTCCACCGAGCCGGACACGTCGCCCTTGATGATGAGCAGCAGTTCCTCGCGCTCGCCGGCCTTGAACGCCTGGTCCAGGTCCTCCAGCGTGACCCGGCGCCGGCCCTGGGCGAACTGGGCGACCCGCTCGCGGGCCTCCCGGCGTTCGGCGATCTGCCTGGCCATCCGGTCATCGGAGACGACCAGGAAGTTGTCGCCCGCGCCAGGAACGGCGGTCAGGCCGAGCACCATGACCGGCCGGGACGGCAGGGCCTGGTTGATCGGCTCGCCGTTCTCATCCAGCATGGCCCGCACCCGGCCGAACGCCTCGCCACAGACGATCGAGTCGCCGACGTGCAGCGTGCCGCGCTGCACCAGCACGGTGGCCACCGGGCCGCGGCCCTTGTCCAGGTGCGCCTCCAGGGCCACGCCCTGGGCGTCCTGGTCCGGATTGGCCCGCAGGTCGAGCGAGGCGTCCGCGGTCAAGATGATCGCCTCGAGCAGGCCGCTGATCCCGCTGCGCTGGGTGGCGGACACGTCCACGAACTGCGTGTCGCCGCCGAACTCCTCGGCCACCAGGCCGTACTCGGTCAGCTGGGCCCGGACCCGCTGGGGGTCGGCGCCCTCCTTGTCGACCTTGTTGACGGCCACCACGATCGGGACGCCCGCCGCCTGCGCGTGGTTGAGCGCCTCGGTGGTCTGCGGCTTCACGCCGTCGTCGGCCGCCACCACGAGCACCACCAGGTCGGTGGTCTCGGCACCGCGGGCCCGCATGGCGGTGAACGCCTCGTGACCCGGGGTGTCGATGAAGGTGATCTTGCGCTCTTCGCCGTCCACCTCCTGGGTCACCTGGTAGGCGCCGATGTGCTGGGTGATGCCGCCGGCTTCCCTGGCCACCATGTTGGTGTGCCTGATCGCGTCGAGCAGCTTGGTCTTGCCGTGGTCGACGTGACCCATCACCGTGACGACCGGCGGCCTGGCCACCAGGTCGGCGTCTTCGCCTTCGTCCTCACCGAACTCGATGTCGAACGACTCGAGCAGCTCCCGGTCCTCTTCCTCCGGCGAGACGACCTGCACGGTGTAGTTCAGCTCGGCCCCGAGCAGCTGCAGGGTCTCGTCGTTGACGGACTGGGTCGCGGTCACCATCTCGCCCAGGTGCAGCAGCACCTGTACCAGCGAGGCCGGGTTGGCCCCGATCTTGTCGGCAAAGTCGCTCAGGCTGGCGCCCCGGCTCAGCCGGACCACCTGGCCGTTGCCGCGCGGGACCTGGACGCCGCCGATCGACGGCGCCTGCATGTTGTCGAACTCCTGGCGCCGCTGCTTCTTTGACTTCCGGCCCCGGGACGGACGCCCGCCGGGCCGCCCGAAGGCACCCTGGGTGCCGCTGCGCCCGCGGCCGCCGCCGCCGCCTGGACGGGGCGGACCGCCGCCCGCGCCGGCGCGGGGAGCACCGGCACCCGGGCCGCCGCCGCCACCGGGCCGGGCACCGGCCCCTGGGCCACGGCCGCCGCCGCCACCGCCACCTGGCCGGGGGCCGGCCCCCGGGCCGCCGGGGCCGCCGCGGCCAGCGCCGCCACCGCCTGGGCCGCCGCGGCCGCCGCCGGAGGGCGCCGGGCGGGATGGCATGTTCATGGGGCTCGGCCGGGGACCGCCGGGACGCGGGCCGCCGGGACGCCCGCCATCGGGCGCGCCGGGCCGGCCTGGCCCGCGGCCGCCGGCCGGACGCGGGCCGCCAGGGCCCGCGGTACCGGCGGGGCCGCCGGCGGGCTGGCCCGGGCGGGCCGGCTGACCGGGGACGGGACCCTGGGGCCGGGCCGGAGGCGCCGATCCCATGCCGGTCGCGGTCGAGCTGAACGGGTTGTTACCCGGCCTCGGGCCGGGACGGGGAGCACCGGGACGGGACGAGCCGCCACCGGGCCGGGGAGCACCCGGCCGCGGGGCACCCTGACCGGGCGTGCGCGGAGCGGCCGGGCGGCCCGCCTGGCTGCCTGCCGGTCCCTGGCTGCCTGCCGGTCCCTGGCTGCCTGCCGGTCCCTGGCCGCCTGCCGGTCCCTGGCTGCCTGCCGGTCCCTGGCCGCCTGCCGGTCCCTGGCCGCCTGCCGGTCCCTGGCCGCCTGCCGGTCCCTGGCTGCCTGCCGGTCCCTGGCCGCCCGTACGCTGGGCGCCGGGCCGGGACGCCGCGGGACGGGCCTGGCCGGTCCCTGGGCCGCGGAAATCTGCGGGGCTAACCGGAGTCCGCGGCGGTCCCGGGACTCTCGGCGCGCCGGCGCCTGGGGCGGCTGGCGTCCTGGTCTCCGGCTCGGCGTCAGGCCCGGGCCGGGACGCCGGCGACGGCGGGACCGGCGGCAGCAGCCGCGCCGCGACGTCGGGAGCGCTCCCGGTGCCTTCGCTATCGCGCGGGCCGGCCGGGGGCACGACCGGAGTACCGGGGCCGGCGCCGTCCGGCGCGGCCGTGCCGTTCGCCGTATCGGGGGCGACCCGGGGTGCGGGCGGGCTGCCCGGCACCGCTGCGCCCGTCGCGTTCGCGGGGCTGCCACCGCGCGGGGCCGTCCCGGCCCGTGGGCCCGGACCCGCCTGGGCGCGCGCGCCATCACCGCCCGCGGGCGCGCCCGCACGCGGCCCGGATGCCCCGGACCTGGCCTTATCCTGCACAGCCGCCGAGCCGGCAAACGCTTCCTTGAGCCGCCTGACCACCGGCGCCTCGATCGTCGACGACGCCGACCGCACGAACTCGCCCATTTCCTTGAGCTGGTCCATGACGGCCTTGCTCTCGACACCGAACTCTTTCGCGAGTTCGTAAACCCGGACCTTCGCCACTACGCTCCTTCTCGGCCCAGTCCCCTGGGCCACTTACCGGACCCCGGCCCGGGCAGAGCGTGCTCCGGGTCGGCCTCAGCCTATGGTGATCATCGCCGCGTGCTCATCGAGCGCTCATCAGCTTCTCGACCTGCTTTCCGACAGGTGTTCTTCCTCGCGTTAAGCCTTCAGCCCAGCCAGAGGCGTTCCGCTCGCCAGCAATGTTATGCCGGGGATTCCGCGCCGCAAAGATACTCAGCCAGTGGGTTGAGGCTGAGCGATCTTGCGGCCCGAAGTGCCCGGGGGAACGCCCGGCGCCGCCGCGCAAGCTCGAAGCACGCCAGGCTGGGATGCACGTACGCACCCCGGCCCGGGAGCCGGGCCTGCGGGTCAGGCTGGACAACGTCCCCGACCGCTACGAAACGCAACAGGCTGGACTTAACCGCCCGCTCCTTGCAGCCTACACAGGTACGCAATATGGGCATACCTGAGCCCTGCCGCTCGGTTCGGACGGCCATTCCGCTATCCAGTCTACCGTGTCTGCAGATCCCCGGCACCAGGCGAGAGCTGCGCCGACGGTTCCGCTTCGGCAGAGGCGGGCGCGGCAGCGACCGCAGGCGCCGTACCAGGCACGGCGGCGGCCGCGGCCGTGCCGCTCGGCTCGGCGCCGGCTAGGCCGCGCGGCGGCGCGGGCTCGGCCGACCCGGCGTCAGGCCTGATGTCGATCCGCCAGCCGGTGAGCCTGGCGGCCAGCCTGGCGTTCTGCCCTTCCTTGCCGATGGCCAGGGACAGCTGGTAGTCGGGCACGATGACCTGGGCTTCCCTGGCCGCCAGGTCGACCACGTGCACGCGGGTGACCCGGGCCGGGGACAGGGCGTTGGCCACGAAACTGGCCGGGTCGTCGGCGTAGTCGACGATGTCGATCTTCTCGCCGTGCAGCTCGTTCATCACGTTCCGTACCCGGCTGCCCATCGGGCCGATGCAGGCGCCCTTGGCGTTGACGCCGCTCTGGTGGGACCGGACCGCGATCTTGGTCCGGTGGCCGGCCTCGCGGGCGATCGCGACGATCTCCACCGCGCCTTCCGCGATTTCCGGCACCTCCAGCGCGAACAGCTTCTTGACCAGGCCCGGGTGCGTGCGGGACAGGGTCACCGAAGGCCCCCGGTGCCCCTTGCGCACGTGCAGGACGTAGCACCGGATCCGCTCGCCGTGGACATACCGCTCGCCGGGCACCTGCTCGGCCGGGGGCAGTACCGCCTCCAGCTTGCCCAGGTCGACCAGGACGGTGCGGGGATCCTTGCCCTGCTGGATCACGCCCGCCACGATGTCGCCCTCGCGGCCCGCGTACTCGCCGAAGGTCAGCTCGTCTTCCACGTCGCGCAGCCGCTGCAGGATCACCTGGCGGGCGGTGGTGGCCGCGATCCGGCCGAACCCGGCGGGGGTGTCGTCGTATTCCCGCACCGCCGCGCCGTCCGGGCCGGTCTGGATGGCCCAGACCGTGACGTGGCCGCTCTTCCTGTCCACCTCGACCCGGGCGGTCACCGACGCGCCCTCGGACTTGTGGTAGGCCACGAGCAGCGCGTCCTCGATGGCCTTGATGGCCTGCTCCAGCGAAATGTCCTTCTCGCTCTCCAGGCTCCGCAGCACGGTCAGGTCAATGTCCATCGCGGGTCGCTCCAAGCTCCGATGGCGGGTGCCCGAACTCAACCTGGATGGCCCCGGCGCCCAGCACGGCGTAGGGGAAGCGGCGGCGGGCACCGTCGACGTCCAGGGTCACCCCGTCGGCGTCGGCCGAGACGATCCTCCCGGACACGACCCCCGAACTCCCCGAACCCCCGGAATCCGTGACCGTGACCTTGACCAGCCGGCCGGCCGCGCGCCGCCAGTGCCTGCGGTCGGTCAGCGGGCGGTCCACGCCGGGCGAGGAGACCTCCAGCGTGTAGGGGAAATCGCCCATCGCGCCCACCTGATCGAGCGCGGCGGACAGGTCGCGGCTGACGGTCGCGGCGTCGTCCAGGCTCACCCCCCGGTCACTGTCGACCACCACGCGCAGCAGCCTCCGCCTGCCCGCGGCAGTGACCCGCACCGATTCCAGGTCCATCCCGGCCGCAGCCACGACGGGCCCGATGACATCGGCGATCCTGCTCTCGTCGACTGAGCCCCCCTTGCGGGGACCGGGGGCGGGCGGGGAGGTCTGGGGGGCTCGCCCCCCCTGGGTAACACCGCGTGGCTTGGGTGCGTGACGCGAACTATCGGGCACCACGACCTCCTCGTCCGCGACCTGCAGGATTGGCTCCTAGCCTATCCGCCGCCGGGCCCTGGCGCGGATAGGACCGGCCAGCAGCACGTGGTAGCTTGCCGGTGTGCCAGACATCCTGCCGAGGCGCCGCGTGCTGGCCGCCTCGGCAGCGGCGCTGCCGGTGCTGCTGGCGGCATCCGGCTGCCGGTCCTCCGACGCGTTCGCCGGACCCGATCCGCTGGCGGGGCCGCCGAGCCCGGCCCCGGACGTGCTCACGCTGCAGGCGGTCATCGCGGCGGAGCAGGCCCTGATCCGGCTGTACCAGGCCGCCATCGGCACCAGCGCGCGGACCACCGTCCGGGAGCACGGGCTCGAGGCGCTGCTCACCCAGCACCAGTCGCACCTGAGGCGGCTGCGCTCCCGGCTCATCCTGCCCTCACCCCCGCCCTCGGCCTCAGCGAGCCCGGCGGCCACCGCGAGCGGGACGCCCGCGGCAGTGAGCATCGCCCAGCTGCGCGCGGCCGAGGGCGCCTCGGCGGCGAGCCTGCTGCGCAGGCTGGCCACGGTGCAGCCCGGCCTGGCCCAGCTGTTCGCCAGCATCGCCGCCTCCGACGCGACGCACGCCATGGTGCTGGGCGGATAGGCCGGGGATGGCCTTGGTCGCGCCGGTATCCGCGCTGCAGGACGCGCTGGCGGCCGAGAACGCCGCCATCTTCGGCTACGGGGTGGCCGGCGCCCACCTGACCGGGACCGGCCAGGTGGCCGCCGAGCAGGACTGGACGGGGCACAGCGAGGCCAGGGACCAGCTGGTGACCATGATCGCCAGGCTGGGCGCGGCCCCGGTCGCGGCCCGGGCCTTCTACCAGCTGCCGTTCGCGGTGCACGACGTGGCCAGCGCACGGGCCCTGGCGGCTTACCTGGAGGACGGCGTGACCCGGGCCTACCTGGGCCTGGTCGCGGTCAGCGACCAGCAGCTGCGCGGCTTCGGCGCGCTGGCCATGCAGGGCTCGGCGGAGCGGGCGGCCTTCTGGCGGGGCAGCACCCAGGCCTTCCCCGGCCTGGATCCAGCCTGATCCGGCCTGCTGGGGTCCTAAGCTGCGCTGCCAGGTCAGCCTGCCGCTCGCTTCCGGGGGCCGACGTGGCTCAGGCACCGCGCAGCTGATGCCTCACTGGTAGCAGAACTCCCGGGTATCTCTCCCGGATCGGTTTGCGCGGAGGATCGGGCTTCTACGGAGTATCTGGGCCGCTATGACTGCCCAGATACTCCACGCAGGCCAAATACTCCGTGATTTTGCAGCCATGGGGCTGGTGTGACGTGGGGGGCTGCATCCCGGGGACGGCGCGCGGGCCTGGCCAGCTAGAGGCCTGAGGGCGTCAATCCGGGAGGCGTCACTCGTGGCGGCGCAGCGAGGCGAGCACCCGCACGATCGTGCTGGCCGCCTGGTCCACGTCATCGGCGACCGAGATCCGCTCGGCCCACGACCACCAGAACCACCACAGGCCGTCCTTGCCGCAACCCGCGTACACGTTTTCCTCAAGGGCACGGGCGGCCGGGTTCACCACATACAAGCTGGGGACTCGGCCCGGCGGTGCCATGAGCCAGGCCTCAAGCCCCCGATGGGTCAGCTCGTCGGCCAGCTTCTCCAGATAGACAGCCTGCATGTGGTCCGGATCGCGCTTGGCATCCACCGTCATCACCGTTGTAACTAATAGGAGTCAATCAAGAACTTAGTGTCGCCTTTCCAGGATGCCGCCGCACCGCCGCGGGCGCAACGGACATCGGGAAAGTCGCACCTGTAGGAGATTCGCGGGCACAACCGCATTTTCCCCTATCCATGCAGACGCACCGGGCCCGCCGTTGGTTCACGAATGACACACTAAAACCGGACAATCGCCCAGGCTCAAGGACGTACCAGCAGCGGGTCGGGCAGTGCTTCCGGTAGGGGCTCGGCGTACAGGACGGTCAGCCGGGACACGGCGCGGGTGAGCGCCACGTACAGCCGCTGCAGGCCCCGGGCCTCGGCCCGGGCGATCCGCGCCGGCTCGACCACGATGACGTGATCGAACTCCAGGCCCTTGGCCAGCGTCACCGGCACCAAGGTCAGCCGGGCGTCGGAGCCGGGCGTGCCGTACGCCAGGCCTGCCGCCTCCAGCGCGGCGGCCAGGGACGCCACCTGCGGGTCGGCGGCGATGACCGCGACCGATCCGGGCCGCGAACAGGCCCGCGCGCTGGCCGCCGCGACCTCGGCACCCAGCGCGGCGGCCGGCACCTGCACCACGTCCAGGGCGCCGGGATCGGCCCGCAGCGAGGAGGCAGGCCGCAGCTCGGGGGCGATGACGGCGAGCAGGCTGGAGGCGAAGTCGAGGATCTGCCGGGGCACGCGGTAGCCCACCGACAGCTCACGGACCGAGGTATCCGGCTTGCCCAGGTTGGACAGCAGCGACTCCCAGGAGGGCGCGGCCCACGGCGTGGTGCCCTGGGCCAGGTCGCCGAGCACGGTGGCCGCGCCGGTGGAGCAGCGGCGGCCCAGCGCGCGGCATTCCATCGGCGACAGGTCCTGCGCCTCGTCCACCACCACGTGGGCCAGGCTGGACGTGCGGGTGATCAGGTCGCGGGCCTCGTCGACGAGCACGGCATCCGCCGCCGACCAGCGGGCCGAGCCCGGTCCCCGCGGCGCCGGCGACCACAGGATCAGCTCCTGCTCCGCGGCGCTCAGCACGCCGTCGGCCGCCTGCGCCAGGGCCGGCGCCGACGACAGCAGCCCGAACACCAGCCGGATCGGATCGACCTTCGGCCACATCGCGTCCACCGCGGCGCGCACCGGCCGGGACCGGCGCACCGCCTCGTGGGTGCGGTCGTCGCAGGCCTCCCCGGCCTCCTCCATCTGGGTCAGGATCACGTGCGCGATGCGGTGCTCGAGCAGCTCGCGGGCCGCGCCGTAGCGCACGCCGCGGGCGGCAAGCTCGGCCATCAGCTCCTGCTGCTGGTGGGCCGGGACCCGCCACCGGCGGGACCCGCGCGGCACGACCAGGGCCGCGGCGGGCTCGCGCAGCGAGGACCACAGCGCCCGCCGCAGCACCTCGGCCAGCCGCGCGTCCCCCTTGACGATCGCGGCGGCCTCGGTGTCGGCGCCCCGCACGGGCACCGACCCGGAGCCGGCCACCAGCTCGCCGACGGTGGTCTGGGTGACGTCGAGCTCGCCCAGGGCGGGCAGCACGTTGCGGATGTAGGACAGGAAGGCCTGGTTCGGCCCGACCATGACCACGCCGCGGCGCCGGACCTGCTCGCGGTAGGCGTACAGCAGGTAGGCGACCCGGTGCAGGCCGACGGCGGTCTTCCCGGTGCCCGGTGCCCCCTGCACGCAGACCGTCTGGGCCGCGTCGGCGCGCACGATGTCGTCCTGGTCGGGCTGGATGGTCGCGACGATGTCCCGCATGGGACCCGACCGCGGCCGCTCGATCTCGTCGATGAGGATCTGGCTCGGCTGATGTTCTTTGGCCAGGACGGAACGATCCGTGCTGAACCGCTCGTCCTCATACGCGGTCAGCTCACCGCCGGAGAAGCCGAATCGCCGCCGCAGCTCGAGGTTCATCGGGTCCGCCCCGCTGGCCCGGTAGAAGGGCCGGGACACCGGCGCCCGCCAGTCGATCACCGCGGGCGTCCCGTCCGGGGCGTGCACGTGCCGGCGGCCGATGTGGAAGCTGTGCCCGGCCACGCCGTCTTCGGTGTCGCCAAACACGGGGTCGGCGGCATCGCCTGCGTAGTCGAGGCGGCCGAAGAACAGCGGGGCGTCGGGGATGTCTTTCAGCGCTTCGGCGCGGTGGTACAGGTCGGCCTTGAGGTATTCCTCGGAGACGGGATCCCCGCCCATGGCCTTGAGGGAGAGCACGTCCTCGCGCATGAGGCGCAGGTACTCCCGGGAGCGCCGCAACTGACCGCGTTCGGTGGTCAGGACGGCGTCGCCGCGGGTCCGTTCGGTAGAAGGATTTTGTTGTGCATCTGACGCAGCCACGAGGACGGGAACTTACCAGGCGGGGGGCGCGAAGTCACGCGGTTTTCTGCTCGGGCAAGGGCCATGCGCCCAGGCCGCGCGGGGTCACGAAGGCGTCGAAGACCAGCTCGGAGGCGCCGGTCAGCGCGCCCAGGTCGGCCAGCGTGGAGGGCAGCAGGGCGGGCGGATCGGCCCGGCGGTACCGCATCAGGGTGGACAGGTAGCCGAACCTGACCGCGGCCGGGTCGGCGTCGTAGACCCGGGCGGCCAGGCCGGACAGGCCGACCGCCGCCGGGTCCTGCGCGTTTACCAGCGCGCCGATGCCCCGGCCGAGGGCTTCGGCCACGTGGGCCAGGGCCCGGCCGCAGCGCGGGTCGGCGCCCGCCGCCGCGATGACCTCCTCGGCTTCGAGCACCCGGTCCCCCTGCTCGAGCTGCTCGAGCCGCCCGGCCGCGCGCAGCAGCCCGCGGGCGCCGGCGTCAAGTTCCCAGCAGCCGATCGCCCCGCACCGGCATGGCTCGTCTCCCCCGGTCAGCGGCATGTGACCGAACTCCCCGGCCGAGCCGCGGGCGCCGGTGGCCGGCTGGCCGCCGGCCAGCAGGACCCCGCCGATGCCGGTCGCGACGTGCAGGTGCAGGGCCACGGAGACGCCGCGGAGCGCGCCCCGGCGGGCCTCGGCCAGCCCGGCCAGCGTGGCGTCGTTGCCGATCAGGACCGGGCAGGCGGCGGCCAGCCGGTGGTGCAGCGCCTCGGCCACGTCGACGTCCTGCCATTCGGGCAGGGTCGGCTGCACCATCGTGCTGCCGCTGACCGGTGACGGGACCGCGATGCCGACGCCGACTACGCGGCCGCCGAACTGGCGGCGGCGTACCTTCAGGCGCTCGGCCACGTCGTTCAGCATGCCGGTGCCCGAGCCTGCCTCCCGCTCCTGGCGGTCGAGGACCGTGCTGCGGCCGGTCAGCTCGAAGGCGGCCAGGGTGAACGAGTCGTCCCGCAGGTCGACGGCCAGCGCGACGGGCCCGTAGGCGTGCGCCGAGGGAACGCCGGTGGGCCGTCCCCTGGCCCGCTGCGCGCTCGCGTCGACCGGGCTGGTCAGCTCCTCGATCAGGTGACGTCCGGCCAGGTCCCTGACCAGCACGGTAGCAGTGCCCCGGGCCAGGCTGAGCTGCCTGGTGAGCTCGGCCCGGGTGAGCTGGCCGCCACCGTCATGGATGGCGCGCAGCAGCCGCGCGAGATTGTGCGTGCGCAGTTCGGCACTGGTGGTAGCCGCCCCGACGTCCTTGCGCACAGTACCCATTCTGGCCGGCCGATCGTGCCACGGCTGGTCCTGGCACATCTCCCCGTCCCCCTTCGCCGGCGCGCCGGGCGGCACCGGGGACGGCCCGGCCGCGGGCGGCATCACCAGTCCCAATGGAAGCCGACCGCGGTCTTCTCGGCCAGCCGCAGATACCGGTGAACCGCGAACTGGCTGTCCAGGGTGACGTCCTCACGGTCGACGATAGGCCCGTCCAGGCCGTCCCATACCGCCCATACCACCTTGGCCGGCAGCTTATCGGGATGGAACTCGACTCGTATATCCAGGTTCTCGACGAAGGATTGCACTACCCGGCGGAACTCCGGCGGCGGCGGCTCGGCGTAGTGGAAGCTCGCGGAGTATTCAAGTGTCGCCGTTTCTCCGGCCGCCAGCGGCTTGGCCAGCAGCATATCCACCACGAACAGATCTGCAATCGGCTGGTATACCGGCCCGGCCAGGCCGCTGAATCCCTGGCCGATCTCAATGGTCAGGGCATTTGTATCGCCACGATATGGTATACGGTCTACATTATCGACAATTGCCTCGATTACCTGGATAACGCGATGCTTGGCCGGACGGCCATCCGGGCCGAGATAGTGATGGTCGTGCAGCGATAGCGTATTGACCCGAGGGCTGCCCAGGCGGCCCGCCTTATCGTCACGGATCGCGCGCGGGCCGGACAGCACGCGGACGTGCGCGGAGCCTTCCCACAGCTTGAGCAGCTGGTCGCGCTCCAGCGTGCCGAAGCCGAAGGCCTCGGCGAAAAGGGCCAGCGTGGCCTTGCTCAGCAGCTTGCCTGATAGGGCCCGCGAAGCGGTGTCCTTTAGCTGGCGCGGCAGCACGTCGAGGTCGCCTTTTCCCCGCGGATGCTGCCATAGGTAATGAGCGAGTACTTCGGCCACCGCCAGCTGGTTCACATGCCCTGGCCTGCTGCGTTCGGCATACTGCTCCCACTTGCGCCGGTACCGGCCCGGGCGGAGCAACAGCTCGCGTATGTATGCCGCGGCGGAGGCAGCGCCAGTTGGCGCGACGGAATCTCCCGGCGTTACGTCGGCCACGGTCTCCTCACTGGCTGAGAACTAAGCGCGACATTTGTCAGCTATCGTACGACTGATCTCGCTAAGGGGGCGAGATCGCCATGGTGCGAAAACAATTAACATACGCCGGGCAGATGAAGGGGACATCAAAACAGGCAGAAGGGCTGCAGGAATGCAGGAGGGGCTGGGGGTCGCGCCGGGGCTCGGCGATGAGCTTGCCGGCCTACTTGGGGAGGGGCGGGCCGGGCCGCGGGCCGACCTCCGCGGCCGGCCCGCCCGGCCAGCAGAAACACCGTCGCCGACGACCGCCGGACCAAGGTAGATTCTTACTATGCCCGGTACCGATGACCGGCCGCGGTGGCTCAGCGATGAGGAACAGCAGGCCTGGCGAGCAACGGTTCACCTGAGCCAGTTGCTCCTGCGCCAGCTTGACCGCGACCTGACCGCGTACGGGCTGAACGGCCGCGACTACGAGATCCTGGTCGAGCTGTCCGAATCGCCTGATCACCGGCTCCGGATGACCGATCTCGCGGATGCCACCAGCCAGTCGAGAAGCCGGCTGTCGCACCAGATCTCACGCATGGAAAAGCGCGGCCTGGTCCGGCGCGACGAGTGCGAGGGCGACAAGCGGGGCACGTTCGCGGTGCTGACCGCCACCGGTGCCGCCGCCATCGAGCGGGTCGCGCCGCACCACGTGGACAACGTCCGCCGTCACTTCATCGACCGGCTCACGCCCGCGCAGCTGGAAGAGGTCCGGTCCGCCTTCCAGCCCATCGTCGACTACCTCCGCAAGATCCGCGACCGCGACTAGCAGGCCTACGGCCAGATCCGCGGCGTAAGCCGCGATCGCGCGGCCCGCGAGGGGCCGTCAGGCCCCTCCGGCCGCGCGATACTACGGCGAGCACCGCAGCGGGTGCGCGAAGCGCAGCGGGGGGCTCCGGGGGGTCGTCCCCCCGGGCTAGAACAGCACCGACATGAAGCGGCCGGTCTCGACGAAGCCGGCCCGCAGGTAAGCCGAGCGGGCCGGGGTGTTGAAGTCGT
This sequence comes from uncultured Actinomycetes bacterium, assembly GCA_963767565.1. Classification (GTDB taxonomy): domain Bacteria; phylum Actinomycetota; class Actinomycetes; order Streptosporangiales; family Streptosporangiaceae; genus Palsa-504. The sequence goes on from CAVYEG010000009.1 coordinate 147,232, forward strand.
TGACGTACAGCGATACCAGCGGGGCGATCGAGCGGGCGGCCTCGACCACGATCGCCGCCATGCCCGGCGCGGCCAGGCCCTGGCCGCGGCATTCCGGCCGGACCCATACGCCCTGAATCTGGCACGCCTGCGGGGTGACCGCCCCGATCTCGGCCTTGAAGATCACCTGGCCGTGCTCGATCCTGGCGAACGCCCGGCCGGACCTGATCAGCTGCTCGAGCCGGGCGCGGTAGGAGGCGCCGCCGTCTCCGGTGATCGGCGAGACGCCGACTTCCTCGGTGAACATCGCCACGCAGGCGGGCCACAGGATGTCCATCTCGTCCATCCGGACCCGCCGGACCAGCGGGTCGGGCGCTACCGGCGGCGGCCCGGCGGTAACCATGACCGGCTGTACCGGCCGGATTTCGCGGGCCGGTCCCCAGCGCGGCCGCAGCAGGGCCCACAGGGCCTGGACCTCGGCGGCCGGGCCGACCACCGACGAGCAGCGCCGGCCCTGCCGCAGGGCCCGGTCCGCGAAGGCCCCCACCGCGTCCGGCGTGGCCGCGACCGGGACCATGTTGGCGCCGGCGTAGCACAGGGATTCCAGCCGGCTGCCCGGTCCGTGCCCCCACATCTGGGCCCCCAGCCGGCCTGGCTGCAGGCCCAGGGCGCGGACCCGGGAACTGACGAATACGTTCGTCACCGGATCGCGATCGCAGATGGCCAGCACCGCGGCGTGGTCACGCTCATCGAGCAGCCGCACCGTGGACCCGGGCGGCCTTACCCGCAACATATTGCTAGCGTACACGGGGCCATAGCGCCGCAAATTCTCATCCTGAACGCGCGTCAGGTTCGGGATCAGCGGCTCCTGGCCCGGCTAGCTGAGCGGCGTCGGATCCGGCACCGCCGCGCAGGTGGCGTTGACCAGACCGGGGCCGTTCGGCAGGGCTCCGGTGGCCAGGTATGCGTTCAGGTAGTTCTGCACGCACGTGTTCGCCGGCTGCTCGAATGACTGCCCGTGATTGCCGCCACCGGAGACCACGACCATCCGCGCCGACGGCAGCAGCTTGTGGGCGTCCTGCGCGCCGGCGTACGGCGTGGCCGCGTCCAGCGTGCCCTGCAGCATCAAGATGCCGGGCAGCCCGGCGGCGCCGATCTTCAGCGGCTGGGCCGGGCCGTGCACGGGCCAGAACGCGCAGGCGGCGTTGTACCAGGCGTTGTCCCACGCCTCGTACGGGGCCGTCCGGTAGATCATCTGAGTGTCCGACGTCCAGTAAGACCAGCTGCGCGGCCAGGCCACGTCGGAGCACTCGACCGCGTTGTACACGGCGAACTCGTTCTCGTCCTGCACCCCGTTCGCCTGGTACTGGGCGATCAGCTGGCTGGTCTGGCCCGCGTTCAGGTAGGACGACAGGGCCTGGGCCAGGCTGGGCCACAGCTCATTCAGGTAGCCGCCGGCCAGGAAAGTGTCGTCGAACTCGTCGGCGCCGAGGATCCCGTCGATCGGGTGCGCCAGCAGCCGGCTGCGGGCCTTGTACCAGGCGGCCTCGACCTGCGCGGCGGTGCTGCCCAGCTGGTAGGCGCTGTTGTACTGGGCCGCCCAGGCGTAGAACGCGTTGATGCGGCCCTGGAAGGCGTAGTCCTGCTTCACGTTGTCGGTGTACCAGGCCCCGGTGGGATCGACGGTGCTGTCCAGGACCATCCGGCGGACCCGGCTGGGGAACAGCGTGGCGTACACCTGCCCGATATAGGTGCCGTAGGAGAACGCGAAGTAGTTGATCTTCGCTACGCCGAACGCGGCCCGGATGGAGTCCAGGTCGCGGGCCACGTCCTCGGTGGTCATGTACGGGAGCAGCCAGCCGAACTTCTGCTCGCAGTCACTGGCGTAGGTCTTGGCCCGGTTGATGAGCACCTGCTCGGCGGCGGCATTGGCCGGGATGTAGCTCGGCCGCACGCCGGAGAAGAAGCCCGGCTCGCAGCTCAGCGCGGGCACCGACGACCCGACGCCGCGCGGGTCGAAGCCGACGATGTCGTACTCGCTGGCCACGCTGGGCGGGAGTCCCTGGGCCAGCTCCGGGGCCAGCGACAGCCCGCTGCCGCCGGGACCACCCGGATTGACCAGCATGATGCCCTGCTGCTGGCTGGCCGGGGCGGTCGCGGGGATCATGTCCAGGGCCAGGCTGATGTGCCTGCCGCCGGGATCGGCGTAGTTCAGCGGCACGCTCAGCGTGGTGCAGTCGGGGATGCCCTCGTTGGCCAGCGTCCCGCTGCAGCGCTGCCAGTGCAGCGTGCTATCGGTCGGGACGATCGGGCCGTCAGCCGCCCTGCTGGCCGCGGACGGGCCGGACGACGTGCTGGCCGGGGCGGGACTGGACGGCGAGGCGGCCGTGGAACCTGCCGAGGTGCAGGCGGTGACGGCCAGCAGGGCGGCCATCCCGGCGGTCAGCGCCGCCGCGCGGCCGCCCCGGGGAGGCATCGGCATCCCCCAATGATGCCCCATGACGTCGTGCGGTCTGGCCCGGCCGGACGGCAACCGCCGTTACGACTCAGCGCGCTGGCGTTCGGCCAGGGCCTTCCGGTACTCGGCGACCACCATCTCGGTCAGTGCCTCGGCGGAGGTCTCGTCGCTGCGCCTGTCGAAGGTGATCTTGCCGTCCTGGATCAGGTTCACCCGGTCGCACACCTGCAGGACCTGGCCGTAGTTGTGCGCGATGATGATGATCGAGACGTTGCCCTGCTGCTTGAGCTTGGTCACCAGGTCGAGGATGATCGCGCCTTCCTTGACGCCCATGGCGGCCAGCGGCTCGTCGAGCAGCAGGATCTTCGGGTCGGAGAAGACCGACCGGGCCACCGCGATCGCCTGCCGCTGGCCGCCGGAGAGCTTGGCCACCGGCACGTTCACCGACGGAATGTGCACGCCCATCTCGTCCAGGTGTTCCCTGGCCTCTTTGCGCATGACGCGGTTCCGCACCACCGGCCAGCGGATCACCTCCCGGTTGAGGAACATGTTCTGGAACACCGTGAGCTGGTTGATCAGCGCGAGGTCTTGGTAGACGGCATCGATGCCGAGCGACCTGGCGTGGTCGACCGACTTGAACACGACTTCCTGGCCGTCGAGGAAGATCGCGCCTGAGGTGGGCGGCTGGAAGCCGCAGAGGATCTTGAGCAGGGTGGACTTGCCCGCGCCGTTGTCGCCGATGAGCCCGAGCACCTCGCCGCGGGCCAGGCGCATATTCACATCGGTCAGCGCGGTAACCGCGCCGTAGCTCTTGGCGATGTGCTCGACGCGCAGCACTTCCCCACCGACGGGGAACTGCTCTGCCTGGCCCTGGGGTGTGGTTGCGGTCATGTCAGCTCTGTCCCCTTTCCCGCAGCCTGGTGAGCTGTACGTTCAGGACCATAGCGGCGAGGATCGCCGCGCCGAAGACGATGCTGAGCGTGTCGGCGTTCACCCCGATGATCGGGAACCCGTCGAGCATGATGCCCAGCACGATTGCGCCGAGGAAGGCGCCGATGATCGTCCCCGAGCCGCCCAGCATCGCGGTGCCGCCGATCACCGCCGCGGTGACCGCGTAGAACATCGGGTTGTAGGAGCCCGCGGTGGGAGCGATGTTGTTCGTGAAGTACATGGTCTGCAGGCCGACGAGCGAGCCGAGCACCCCGGTGAGCATGAAGTTGCCGTACTTGATCCGGTTCACGTGGATGCCGGCCTCCCGCGCCCCGAGCTGGTTCCCGCCCACGGAGACCGTATGCAGGCCCCAGCGGGTCCGGGTCAGCAGGATGTGGAACACCACGGCGAGCACGACCGCCCAGGTGATCCACGCCCACGCATAACCCTCGAGCCACTTGCCGATGCCCAGCACGTCGGCCGGGACATTCGCCGGCTGGTCGTGGGAGGTCGTGTCGATAAGCCCCAGCAGGACGAACCCGGTGCCCAGCGTGGTAATGAACGAGGGCACGCCGACCGTGACCGTGAAGAAGCCGTTGATCCAGCCCACCACGACCCCGAGCAGCAGCGCGAGGAAGATCGCGAGCAGGCCGGGGACGCCGTAGAAGTCGGTCAGGTAGTGCATGAAGAAGGGAGCGAACCCGACGACGAAGCCCACCGACAGGTCGATCTCGCCGCATATGAGCAGCATGACCTCGCCCAGCGCGATGATGATGATCGGCGCGGCGTCATCGCTGAACAGCGTGACCAGGTTCGCCTTCGAGGTGAAGGTCGATCCCTGATCGATCGCGAAGTACAGGAAGAGCGCCACGGCCACTACGAACACCGTGGCCTCACGCTGCCGCAGGAACGCCCGCAGGCCGCGCCGCAGCGGGCTGGCGGAACCCGCTGGCCCGCCCAGAGGGGCACCGGTCTGCCCTACGGATTGCTCGACGGTGTCACTCATGTGGACCCATCTCCGCTCTTCACCCTCTCCGCCCGCAAGCGAAAGATCGTTCCCTTCGGAGGTCGCCGTAGTGCTGTCGGTCCCGCTTCCGTGAAAGCGCGATCCGCCGCAGCGGAGCCTCGACCCAGCCTACGTCTGGGGTGGCGGGGAGGCCCGCTGGCCTGCCCCGCCACCGCGTACCGGACGTCAGGTGCTCGTCGTCGCCTGCGGCTGGTTGATGGCACCCGCGGGCCGCGCCAGGTACTGCTGGGCCGACGAGCCGCCCTGGAACCGGCTGTTCTTCAGGAACTGGCTGACATTGCCCTTGTTCAGCACGGTCAGGCCGGTGTCGGTGTCCGGCGGGGCCAGCTGGCCGCCGGACAGGCTGTACAGGTACATGTACAACACCGGCAGGAAGCCCTGCAGATACGGGTCCTGGAAGATGCTGAAGTTAACCGTGCCGGCGGACAGCGCGGCGAGCGTCCGCGGGTCGGTGTCGAAACCGCCGGCCGGAATCTTCAGGCCGGAGCCGGCCAGGGCGCCGGCGAGGTTCGCGGTCGAGCCGGAGTCCACGGCGAACGCGCCCTTGAGGGTGGACTTGTGCCCGAGCATGTACGACTTCTCGGTCGACAGCTCGGTGGCGTCGACCGTGCTGGTGGCCACCTCGGCCACCTGGTAGCTGCCGCCGAGCACCGACACCGCGCCGTCGTAGCGGGGCTGGATGTTGCCAGTGCCCGGGGTGGCGATGAAGATCGCGATATGGCCGCCGCCGGGTACCAGGGTCTTGATCTGGTTGCCCATGGCCTGGCCGGACAGGTAAAGCGCCTGCCCGACGTAGGCCAGCCGGTTGCTGCCGATCTCCGCCACGCCATGGGAGTAGATCCCGTCGGCGTTGTAGGTGAGCACGGGAATGCCGTCGTTCATCGCGTTCGACACCACCGAGGTGAAGGCGGTGTTCGATATCTGCGCCAGCGCGATCCCGTCCGCCTTGGCGGAGATGGCGGAGTTCATGAAGCTGATCATGTTGGCTTCGTTGGAGTTGGGGTCTCCGCCCCAGTTCGGCGTCGGCAGGCCGAGGAGCGCCGCCGCGTCGGAGTACCCGTACTTCGTCGGGGTGAAGAACTCGTTGGTGTCGGCGTGGTTGACGAACCAGTACTTCCAGGCCGGCGTCTTCGGGAAGTTCCCGGCCACCGCCGCCGCACTCGACGTGCTCGTCGAACTGGCGCTGCTGGAACTGGACGAGGAGCACGCCGCGATCAGCGCCGAAGCGGCCGCGGTCGCGCTGAACAGCCCGGCCCCCTCGATCAGCCGGCGGCGAGAAGGCCCGTCCTTCATGTTGAGGGACTCAACCGCTTCGTCGACTACCGGGTCGACCTTTTTCTTCATGTAAGGACCTCCATGGAATTTCCCGGGACGGGATACTCTCCCGGGCCAGGCCCGCAGAGCGCGCGGCGATTCCCGTCGGCTTCGTCGCGGGAGAGATAACGCGATGACACGTCTATTCCGATGTCCACACCGCCGGCTTATCTGCCGTGACCGAACCGTCTTCGAAATACGGCCGGCATTGAGCGCACCCGGACAAACCGCGGTTGAGGCCGAATCTGTTCACGATCGCCTGTCATGGCACCACGCAGCCTCGATATGTGAACGGGCCCGTTTCGATATCAGCATCGGCATGGGTGCGCACATCTTTCGTTAGCGTTTGGCGACATAGACTGGGTGTGCCTCGGTTTGCTGCGCCCTCCCCTCGCCTGTCCCTAGCGGACGGTCCGGTCCGGCCATTGCGGCGGCCGGCCCTGCTGCTGCCTCATGGGTAACCACACACAACCACAGCGTCATCGGCACCACGTAATCAATTCATCACACACAAGTACCTGCGCGACGATGTTAACGCTAACAAGTCACTATACGGCAACGAACGCGAAACACCATCGATACGCTCCACCTGTTTCCGGAGGCCGGCGCCGTAGGCGACGACCGCCCGCCTGTTTCCGGAGGCCGGCGACGTCGGCGACGGCCGCCCGCCTGTTTCCGGAGGCCGGCGGCGTAGGCGACGACCGCTGACGCAGGTCGGGGGCAGCTAGCCCAGCCGGGGCCAGTCCGGTTTATCACTCCAGGTCAGCATGGTATTACAGGCTGGCACAGCCACGCAAAAATCTCACAGGTAACCTCCTGGATCACCTCAGGTTCGCCCGCTAACCTGCGTCGCAGAAATCCATCCGGTTCGGACATCCGCACCCGGAACCGAACACGGGCGGCAAACGTCTCACTGGGGACGGATGACGCTTCCACGGGCCACCGCACGGGCCCCGGCGCCATCCAGTGATAAGGAGGGGACGCAGGAATGCTCGCCCGACATCGTCAGTCGCTTATTCTGCAGGCCGTCCGGAGCGACGGTAGCGCGCGTGTCAGTGACCTCACCCAGCGCCTCGGGGTATCTGACATGACTATCCGCAGGGACCTCGAGGTACTGGCCCGCGAGGGCCTGGTGGAGAAGGTGCACGGCGGCGCGGTGCTGCCCGGCACGCCCGCCAGTCATGAGCCGAGTTTCGACGCGAAGCTGGTGCTGGAACGGCCGGAGAAGACCGCGATCGCCCGCGCGGCGGCGAGCCTGGTCACACCGGGCACCGCGGTCGCGCTGGCCGCCGGGACCACCACGTTCGCACTGGCGCAGTGCCTGCTCGACGTGCCCGGCTTGACCATCGTGACCAACTCGCTGCGCGTCACGAACCTGTTCAGCGGGACCAGGAGCCTGGACGGCACGTCCGACTCCGTGGTGCTGACCGGCGGCGTGCGCACTCCTTCAGACGCGCTGGTCGGCCCGATCGCCGACCTGACCGTCCGCTCGCTCCACTTCGACCTGCTCTTCCTCGGCTGTCACGGCTTCGACGCCGACGCCGGGCTCACCACGCCCAACCTGGCCGAGGCCGAGACCAACCGCACCTTCATCCGGGTCGCGCGCCGGGTCGTGGTGCTGGCCGACCACACCAAGTGGGGCCTGGTCAGCCTGAGCTCGTTCGCGCGACTGGACGAGGTCGACGTGCTGATCACCGATGACATGCTGCCCGCCGACGCCCGGGCGCAGGCCGCCGACCAGGTGGGCGAGATGATCTACGCGGAGAGCATGGCGCCCGCGCAGGTGCACCGCCAGGCCGGATAAGCAGCCGCCCCGGCAGGTTAGTAGGTGGTGACGACGGGCTTGGCGGGGGTGGCGTCGTCGTCGGCGAGGTCGCCTTGCTCGGCCAGGCGCATGGCCTCCTCGATCAGGGTCTCCACGATCTTCGACTCGGGCACGGTGGCGATGACCTTGCCGCGGACGAAGATCTGGCCCTTGCCGTTACCCGAGGCGACGCCGAGGTCGGCCTCGCGGGCCTCGCCGGGGCCGTTGACCACGCAGCCCATGACCGCGACCCGCAGCGGGACCTCCAGGCCGTCGAGCCCGGCGGTCACCTCCTCGGCCAGCTTGTACACGTCGACCTGGGCCCGGCCGCAGGACGGGCAGGACACGATCTCCAGCCGCCGCTGCCGCAGGCCGAGCGACTCCAGGATCGAGATGCCAACCTTGACCTCTTCGATGGGGGGCGCGGACAGCGAGACCCGGATGGTGTCGCCGATGCCTTCGGCCAGCAGGGCGCCGAACGCCACCGCGGACTTGATCGTGCCCTGGAACGTCGGCCCGGCCTCGGTCACGCCGAGGTGCAGCGGGTAGTCACACTGCTGGGCGAGCAGCCGGTAGGCGTTGATCATGACCACCGGGTCGTGGTGCTTGACCGAGATCTTGATGTCGCGGAAGCCGTGCTCCTCGAACAGCGAGCACTCCCACAGCGCCGACTCGACCAGCGCTTCGGGGGTGGCCTTGCCGTACTTGGCCAGCAGTCGCTTGTCCAGCGAGCCCGCGTTGACGCCGATCCTGATCGGGATGCCGGCGTCGGTGGCGGCCTTGGCGATCTCGGCCACCTTGTCGTCGAACTGCTTGATGTTGCCCGGGTTGACCCGGACCGCGGCGCAGCCGGCGTCGATCGCCGCGAACACGTACTTGGGCTGGAAGTGGATGTCGGCGATGACCGGGATCTGCGACTTGCGCGCGATGGCGGGCAGCGCGTCGGCGTCGTCGGAGGACGGGACCGCGACCCGGACGATCTGGCAGCCGGAGGCGGTCAGCTCGGCGATCTGCTGCAGGGTGGCGTTGACGTTGGCGGTCAGCGTGGTGGTCATCGACTGCACGGTCACCGGCGCTCCGCCGCCGACCGGCACGGAGCCCACCATGATCTGGCGAGACAAACGCCGTTCGGCCAGCGGCGCGGGCGGCGTGGCCGGCATACCGAGGTCAATGCTCATGAGCCCCATCCACTTGTCGGCATCCCCGAATCCCTCGACCCGCCCATTGAACCATCACCTGGGTAACGCGAGGTTACAGAGGCTGACAGCATTGTCATGCGGGCGGACTGTCTTGCCCAGGGGGACTGTCATGCGGGGGGACTGTCTTGCCCAGGGGGACGACCCCCTGGAACCCCCGCAGGCCCGCCGGGGTGCTCGCCGATACAACCGCGTCCTCGGAGGGCCGCCGGCCCTCGCGAGAGACGCGGTTAGCCGCCGGTGAGATTTATGGGGTTGATGATGTCGGCCAGGACGAGGACGACGCTGAAGATCGCCACGATCATGAACAGGCTGAAGCTGACCGGAACGAGCTTGGCCATGTTGACCAGGCCGGGGTCGGGCCGGCCGCGCAGGCGGGCGAACCAGGCCCGGATCCGCTCGTAGACGATCGCGGCGATGTGGCCGCCGTCCAGGGGCAGCAGCGGAAGCATGTTGAAGGCGCCCACGAAGATGTTCAGCGAGGCGATGAGCAGCAGCACGAAGCTGACCTTGTACTGCCAGCCCGCGTTGGAGGCCAGCTCGGTGCCGGTCGCCTGGGCCGCGCCGACCACGCTGGTGACCTGTCCCCCGGGCGTGCGTGCCCGTTCCTTCTTGTTGAACAGGTCGTGCAGCCCGCTGGGCAGCGCCGCGACGGCCCGCGCCGAGCCGACCAGCACCTGGCCGAAGGTGGTGCCCGAGTACTCGACGGCGCCCAGCGGGCTGGGCACCTGGAACACCACCCCCGAGGGCGCCATGCCCAGGTAAGAGCCGCTGCGGCCCTTGACGCTGGCCAGCTTGGCGTGCAGGGTGACCAGCTTCCCGTTACGGCGGACGGTGATGGTGGCCACCGTCCCGGGCTGCTGGGGGCGGACCACGTCGGTGAGCTGGTTGAAGTTGGTCACCGGCCGGCCGTCGATGGCGGTCACCACGTCGCCGAGCCGCAGGCCGGCCTGCTGGGCCGGGGAGGCCACGTGGGACCCGGCGCAGCTGCCGTTGTCGTAGGCGCTGAGGCTCACGGGCACGCAGCGGCTGAGCGTGCCCACCTGGGTGTTGAGGTTGGCGATGCCGACACCGAGGGCCAGCCCGAAGACCAGGACCAGGGCCAGCAGGAAGTGCATGGCCGAGCCCGCGCACAGGACCAGGATCCGCTGCCACGCCGGGTGAGAGCGGAACGACCGCGCCTCGTCGTCCGGGTCATCGAGATCATCCAGCGAGTGCATGCCGACGATCTTGACGAAGCCGCCGAACGGCAGGGCCTTGATGCCGTACTCGGTCTCGCCGCGCCAGGTCGACCAGATGGTCGGCCCGAAACCGACGAAGTACCTGGTCACCTTCATGCCGAACCTCTTGGCCAGCACGAAGTGCCCGGTCTCGTGCAGCATGACGGAGATGAGCAGGGCGAGGATGAAGATGACCCAGCCGATCAGGTCCATCCGCCACCCCTTCTAGACGTTCAGTGCTGTGCCGTTTATCTCAGCCGCCCGCTGCCGGGCCCAGTCGTCGGCGGCCAGCACGTCCGCCACACTGGTGACCGCCGCGCGCGCGGCGTCATGCTCTGAGACTATCCGGGCCACGGTGTCGACTATGCGCGTGAACGTGATCTGCCCGGCCTGGAAGGCCGCCACGCAGGCCTCGTTGGCCGCGTTGTAGACGGCCGGCGCGGTGCCCCCGGCCGCGGCGGCCTCCCGGGCCAGCGCGACCGCGGGGAACGCGGCGTCGTCCAGCGGCTCGAAGGTCCAGCTGGCCGCGGCGGACCAGTCCAGCCCGGGCGCGGCGTCCGGCACCCGGTCGGGCCAGGCCAGGCCCAGCGAGATGGGCAGCCGCATGTCCGGCGGGGAGGCCTGGATGATGGTGGCGCCGTCGGCGAACTCGACCATGGAGTGCACGATGGACTGGGGGTGCACCACCACGTCGATCCGGTCCAGACCGAAGCCGAACAGCAGGTGCGCCTCGATCACCTCCAGGCCCTTGTTCACCAGGGTGGCCGAGTTGATCGTGACCAGCGGACCCATGTTCCAGGTCGGGTGGGCCAGCGCCTGCTGCGGGGTGACGTGCTCCAGGCGGTCGCGGCTCCAGCCGCGGAACGGGCCGCCGCTGGCGGTCAGGACCAGGCGGCGGACTTCGGCGTGGCGGCCGGCGCGCAGGCACTGGGCGATGGTGGAGTGCTCGGAGTCGACCGGCACGATCTGCCCGGGCTTGGCCGCCCGGGTCACCAGCGGCCCGCCGATGATCAGCGACTCCTTGTTGGCCAGGGCCAGCACCCGGCCGGCGTCCAGCGCGGCCAGCGTGGCCCGCAGCCCGGCCGCGCCGGTCACCCCGTTGAGCACCACGTCGCACGGCCATCCGGCCAGCTCGCACACGGCTTCCGGTCCGGCCAGGACCTGGGGCAGGTCCGCGGGGCTGGTACCACGGCCCGTTCCGCCAAAAAAATCTCGAAGTGCGGCCCGCAGGCCGGTTACGGCGGCCGGGTTCGCTACGGCGACGGCGGCCGCGCCGGTCTCGGCGGCCTGCCGGGCCAGCAGGCCCGGGTGGCCGCCGCCCGCGGCCAGGGCGGCCACCCGGAACCGGTCCGGGTTGCGGGCGATGATGTCCAGGGCCTGGGTGCCGATCGATCCGGTCGAGCCGAGGATCACGATGTCGCGCGGGGCTTGCCCTGCGGTGGCCTGGTCGGTGTCGGCCGGGTTGGGCGCGGTGACGGTCACCGCCCCATTCTGCGATAGAACCGGCCTGGCCGGGACCCCGCCCCTGACGCGGGCGTCGGGGCGGGGTCCCAGGCCGGCCTGGTGATCAGGCGGTACGGTCCAGAAGCTGGGCCGAGCTGATGATCAGCTGGCAGCCGAGGACCTGGGCGGACACGCCGAGGACCGGCGTGTTGCTGAACGCGGCCGCCTCGAGCTCGCCCTTGATGCGCAGGGCCAGCAGGTCGCGGAGCTTGTCCAGGGCGGCCAGCGCCTTATCGGTAGCCACATACTTGGTGTCGCCCGGCGTGCTGCTCTCGATGGCCTTGGTGTCGGCCTGGAGCGTGTAGTTGGCGAACGTGCCGACGCTGGAGTTGAGCTGCTTGTAGCAGGCGCCCAGCGTGGCCACGCCGGGGGCGGCCAGCGCGTGGTTCGGGTCGGCCAGGACCTGGGTGATGACCCGGCCGTCGTGCTCGTAGTCATCCTTCAGCCCGAGCAGGTACAGCTCGGTCGGCCGGATGTCGGTCTCGTCGGTCCAGGTACCGGTGGTGCCGCTGTCGGCCACGACGGTCTGGCCGCTGTTGGCGCCGGCCGAGTTCGGCCCGTCGGCCGGACCCGAGCCGTCCAGGCCCAGGTGCTTGACGCCGGGCCCGACCAGGCCGACGTAGTTGGTGTTGATCTCGGCTGCGTAGTCGCCGTGATCCCACGCGAACCCGTTGTTGATCTGCACGCAGTCCGAGGAGCTCAGGCCGGTGGTGTTGGTGCAGGTCGCCGACCCTTGGGACAGGTAGTAGTCGGGCTTGGCGAACTCGGCCAGAGTAGGCGTCCGCGCCGGGTCGGCGTTGACCATGTGCAGGATCGCCTCCTCGGCCGGATCAGCCAGGTAGTTGGCGATCGGCTGGGTCTGCCCGGCGTACGGGTTGTAGGCCGTCAGCCCGGCCACGTCGTGCTCGAACGTCCTGGTCACGGGGGTGTCCGGTCCCGGGTCGCCGTTGATGTAGTACTCCGGCGCGGTGTCGGGCTCCATGCCGAAGGCGGTGGTGTCGTGCGTCTCGGCGGCCAGCAGCCCGGTCACGTTGCCGGCGAGCTCGCCGAACGTCCCGGCCGGGTAGGTGCAGGCCACGGTCACGCCGTCGCAGCTGGCCGGGGTGGGCTGGATGGCCCGGCCGACGTTGGCGCCGGCCTCGTGGTCGCCCTCGTCGGAGCTGAGCACGAACAGCGTGTTGGCGGGGGTGATGCCGTCGGCGGCCAGCCGCTTGAAGAAGGTGCCGAACGCGGTGTTGTAGTACTGCGCCTGGGCGACGTAGCACGCGCTGCCGCTGCCGAGGGCGTCCGGCTGGTGGTAGCAAGGCTCGCCCACCCCGTCCAGGGACGGAATGCTCTCCAGCCCGTGCAGGTCCGCGATGTAGCCCTGCACGACGGGAACGCCGGCCTCCAGCATGTCGGCGGCGTAGGCCAGCGTCTGCGGGGCGGTGGGGTCGAAGCCCGGGAAGCCGGGCTGGCCGGTGAACGTGTTGTCGATCTCCTGGCCGGTGAGGTCGACCAGGTTGCCCGCGGCGTTGGTGACCTGGTAACCGTGGTGCGTGACGTTCGGGGTGCCCGCGCCGAGCTGCGGCGCGACGTACTTGGCGCCGAACAGCGCCTGGTAGCCGGTGTACCCGCCCGGCTCGCTGGGCAGCGAATCGGTCACCGCGGTCGGTGACGGGGTGGTCTGGTTGCCGCGGTCCCCGGTGGCGTCGGCGCAGATCGCGCTGCCCTGCGCGCAGTGCACGGCGACGCCGACGTAGTCGGCGGTTTCCGCGTCCTTGAACGGATCCGGGTCATTGATCAGCTGCTCGTCCTCGGGCGACCCGACGCCGAACACCTTGGGGATGTCCACCGCCGTGTTCTCGAGCTCGACGTTGGCGGTCGAGAAGGCGCCGACGTCGCAGCCGGCCCGGGTGAACGGCACCCACGGCGCCGGGGTGATCGTGTTCGGCGTCACCGGGGTGGACGCGGTGGCCGGCGGCACCGGCGAGTAGACCATGCTCGGGTTGGTGTCCCCGCCGGCCGGCACGCCATGTGAGTAGTAGACCGGGTCGGTCCAGTAGGCGAACGACCCGGCTTCGCTGCTGGTGCCGAAGCTGCCGTTCGGGCCGTCCGTGTTGTAGGCCTGGTAGTCGTTGGAGACCGGCATGCCCTGCCGGTCGCCGTACAGGCCGGTGAGCGTGGTCAGGATGTCGTCGGCGGTGTGCGCGATCAGCGGCGTGTGGTTGTTGGACAGGAAACTGCCGTTGTCTTCGAAGAAGTTCAGCAGGTTCGGCATCTGCTCCAGGTCGGACGGGACGTTCGGGTTGTCCCGGAAGAAGTGGACATTGTCGAACGTGATCTGCACGACGTGCTTGACCCCGTTGCCGAGGTGACACGAGCTGCCTGCGACCGGCGTGGCCGGGGTGACCGGCCGAGCCGCCGTGCCCGCGGCGGCCAGCGCCGTCCCGGGCAGGCCGAGCAGGCCGATCAGGGCCGCTGAGCTGGCCACGGCGGTGACCCGCAGCCAGGTGGCCCGTCGGCTGGCCAAACCCGCCTTCCGACGTCTGTCCATGAGCGTTCCTCTCACGCGTGAAGCGCGGGCCGCCAAGCCGGCTCCGCGGGAGCCCACAATGCCACTCCTGGCGCTCGCCCAGAAGAGGCTAGGAGGTGTCTTTTGTGCAGATTTGATGAAACATCGGCAACGTTCTGATAACTCACCCAGGGACACGCCGCCGACCAGGGGCGACTCGACTGACCGGAGTTCCTGATCCGGGGTCTCTAGTCCAGGGCCGAGATCTTCCTGGCCAGGGCGAAGTCGTTGCCGGTCAGGCCGCCGGCCGAGTGGGTGCTCAGGGTCAGCGTGACCTTGTTCCAGCTGATGGCCACGTCCGGATGATGGCTGGCCTGCTCGGCCAGGTAGGCCACGGCGCCCAGGTAGAGCAGCGCGTCGCGGAAGTCGGCCCGGTGCACCTCGCGGGTGATCTCCGCGCCGGCCCGGTCCCAGCCCGGGGTGGCGGCCAGCTCGGCCGTGATCTGATCTTCAGTCAGCAGTTCCATGGTTACGGCATACCATTCCCAGGTGACATCATCAGGGGAACAGCCGAGGCAGACCCCGCTGCACGCGGTGCACGAGCGGCTCGGCGCGGTCATGACATCCTTCGCGGGCTGGCAGATGCCGTTGCGCTACGCCAGCGAGACCGCCGAGCACCAGGCGGTGCGGCACGCGGCCGGCCTGTTCGACCTCTCGCACATGGGCGAGATCCGGGTGACCGGGCCCGAGGCCGGCGCGGCGCTGGACTACGCGCTGACCGGGCACCTGTCCGCCGTCCGGCCCGGGCGGGCCAGGTACACGATGATCTGCGCGCCGGACGGCGGCGTGCTCGATGACCTCGTGGTGTACCGGCTGGGCGAGCAGGAGTTCCTGGTCATCGCGAACGCCGCGAACGCTCCCGCGGTCTACGGCGAGCTGCGCTCCCGGGCGGCCGGCCGGGACGCGGTGGTGACCGACGCCACCGCCGATTACGCGCTGGTGGCCATCCAGGGACCGGCCGCGGCCGGGATCCTGGCCCCGCTGCTGACCGGGACCGACCTGGACGCGATGAAGTACTACGCGGGCGCGTTCGGCGAGGTGGCCGGGCGGCCGGCCTGGGTGGCGCGCACCGGGTACACCGGCGAGGACGGCTTCGAGGTGTACGCCCGGCCCGAGGATGCCGGGGCGGTCTGGGACGCCCTGACCTCGGCCGGCGCGACGGCGGGCCTGGTCCCCGCGGGCCTGGCGGCGCGCGATACGCTCCGGCTGGAGGCCGGCATGCCGCTGTACGGCAACGAGCTCGGCCCGGACGTGACGCCTTTCGAAGCCGGCCTAGGACGGGTGGTGAAGTTCGACAAGCCGGGCGACTTCGTCGGCCGCGACGCCCTGGCCGCCCGAGCGGCCTCGGGACCGACCAAGGAGCTGGCCGGCCTGGTCATCTCCGGACGCCGGATCCCCAGGCACGGTTACCCGGTGCTGGCCGGCGGGAAGAACCGCGGCATCGTGACCAGCGGCGCGCCGTCGCCCACCCTGGGCCAGCCGATCGCCATGGCCTACCTGGAGGCGGGCGCCGTCCAGGATCAGCCCGAGGTCGCCGTGGACATCAGGGGCCAGGTCGTCCCCGCTCAGCTGACCGATCTGCCGTTTTACCGGAGGAGCAACTAACGATGAGCATCCCAGCCGAACTGCGCTACACACAGGAGCACGAGTGGTTGTCCGTCGAGGGCACGGTGGCCTCGATCGGCATCACCGAGTACGCGGCCCAGCAGCTCGGCGACGTGGTCTACGTGTCCCTGCCCGCGCCAGGCACGGCCGTCACCGCGGGCGAGCCGTGCGGCGAGGTGGAATCGGTCAAGTCGGTCAGCGATCTGTACTCACCGGTGGACGGCGAGGTGACCGAGATCAACACCGAGCTCGAGGGCGACCCGTCGCTGGTCAACGCCGAGCCGTACACCTCCGGCTGGATGTTCCGGGTCCGGGTGGCGACCGACGGCAACGGCGACCCGCTGCTGCCCGGGCTGCTGTCCGCGGCCGAGTACGAGGCGATAACCAAGAGCGCTGGTTAGCGTTCTTGCCGGGCGTTAGCGCTTGCGGCGGCGGAGCAGGAGCATGACGGTGACGCCGATCACGACCGCGCCCGCGGCGGCGCCGGCCATGACGGGATCGATCTGGCTGATGCGCGCGCGGACCTGGACCATGACGCGCTCGGCGTTCTTCTTCGGGCTCACCCGGTCGGATATGGCGTCGATGGTGCGCGCCAGTTCCGCGCGAGTGCGGTCGATGTCCGCCACCAGCGCATCCTGATCGACGGGCTTCGATTCTGTCTCCGCGTCAGCCATTGCGTGCTCCGTTTCCCGGCCCGGGCCTTCGTGTCTCGTAAGGTGGCTATCTTGTCAGATCGGCCGCCAGGTAAAAATCGCGAGGCCGGGTTCTCCAACGGCGCGGCCTGGGCCATCGCCGCCGCGCAACGGCGTCCGGAACTGATCGGGGCGGTGGCGGGCCTGAGCGCCGGCGCCGTGCCGCACCGGATCAGCGGCGCGGCCCGGGGCGGCCCGGGTCCGGCATTACCTGGCGGCCGGGATGCTGGAGCCGGGTTTCCGGCGGGCGACCAGGAGCTGGGCCGAGCGGCCGCAGCGCGCCGGGCTCCCCTGCCGTCACGAGGAGTGGGCCGGCGGCCATGACTACCTGTGGTGGCGGCAGCGGCTTCCCGTCGCGCTGGGCTGGCTGCTGGGTCAGAACGGGATTCCCGCTGTCCTGTCATCTGATAACCACACCGATGGTCCATCGGCGTGGTTATAGCGACAGCAATGGTCCATCGGTGTCGTTGGCCCCGGCGGTCGCCGCCGCCCGCAGCGCCGGATGCTGGGCCGGATGCTGGGCCTGATGCTGGGCCTGATACGAAGGGGTCGGAACGCGCTGCGGCGGCTCCGAAAGGGGAGGCGGATGTTCGCGCATGTGGTGGACGGGTTCACCGGCCCGGATGATGTCCGGTGGGCCGAGGTGGATGAGCCCGCGGCGGACGGCGGCGTGGTCATCGACGTGGCCGCGGCCGGGGTGTCTTTCGCGGACCTGCTGCAGACCAGGGGCGGTTACCAGCTGAAGCCGCCGCTGCCGTTCACGCCGGGCATGGACGCCGCCGGGGTGATCAGGTCTGTGCCGCCCGGCCTGGGCCCGCCCGGGCTGGGCCTGGCCGCGGGGCAGCGGGTGGCGGTGCTGCTGTCCCACGGCTGCTGGCAGGAGGTCATCACCGTCCCGGCCGAACGGATCCTGCCGCTGCCCGCGGACATGGGCTTCGAAGCCGGGGCGGCCGCTCCGCTGAACTACCTGACCGGGCTGTTCGCGCTGGTCCGCCGGGCCCAGGCCCGCGCGGGCGAGACCCTGCTGGTGCACGGGGCGGCGGGCGGCGTGGGGACGGCGGCGATCAGCCTGGGCCGCGCGCTCGGACTGCGCACGATCGCGGTGGTCAGCGACGAGGCCAAACGGGAGTTCGTCCTGGGCTGCGGGGCAGATCATGCCGTGCTGAGCGACGGCTGGCTGGCCGCGGTGCGCGAGCTGGCGGGCGACCGGGCGGTGGATGTCGTGCTGGACCCGGTGGGCGGGGACCGGATGACCGACAGCCTGCGGTCGCTGGCGCCGGAGGGCCGGCTCCTGGTGCTGGGCTTCGCCGCGGGCGAGATTCCGGTGGTCAAGGTCAACCGGCTGCTGCTAGGCAACACCGGCGTGCTGGGCGTGGCCTCCCGGGAGTTCTTCGAGCAGCAGCCGGCCGTCGCGGCCGAGCTGTGGGCCACGCTGCTGGAGCTTCGGCGGGGCGGGGCGCTGCCCGACCCGCCGGTGCAGGCCTACCCGTTCGCTGACGCTCGCGGTGCCCTGCGGGCCATCGACCGCCGGGCCGCTCTGGGCAAGGTGGTGCTGAGCAGGCAGGTCCAGGCATAACCAGCGTGACGGTCGTGCCCGGCTGATCGGTGCGGGCGGGGGTCGCGCAGACCCAGGCGCCATGCGGCCGGATTGGGATCGCGGATGCGCCCATCTCACCGTCTCAGCGGCCACACGCAGCGGCGAATCGCGGGCGATAACTGGTACGGCGGGGTAATCGGACCACTGGCGCGCCGAATACCGATCATGCTGCCATCCGCGCCAGCTCGCGCCGCAAGACTACCCCGGCGGGTCATCAGAACGCATAAGGCAAGTTGTCGTTCCAACCGGTCCATGTCCTCCCGCAACCGGGCTAGCGTGTCGCGGACCGGCTCACCAGAACCGGTGTTAAGCCGCTCCCAGATCCACTCGCGCGCCAGCGTCGAAGCGGGCACCCCGGCCCGGTCGGCGTACCTCTCCAGCGCGGAGCGCTCCACGCTGGTCAGCCTGATCGTGAGAGTGGTCTCGCGAACCGGCCGACGGCGCTTCCCGGCGGGAAGCCCCGCGGGAATTCCGGCCGCCTCGCGTTCCAGATCCGCAGTGTGCGCCTGCTCAGCTGCCTCGGTCTCCTCGGCGATCAGCCTGTCCAGCTCGTCCGGTTTCCTGCTCATCATCCCTCCTCCCAGTAAATGCGCCGCTCGGCCCTGCTGGCTTTCCAGGCAGTCAGCCCGCGGTAGCCATCCCTTAGGTAGATCACGGTGATGACCATGCCTGCTGAAGGCGAATAGCCGATCACCTTGTCGCTTGCCCCTGACTTTGATGCAGGGTCCGGGGAGAAAACGACCCCATCAGGGTCAGCAAATGCCTCATCCGCCCATAACGGCTCGATGTCAGTGTCGCCAAGGTGCCGCTCGGAACACCGCAGATGATGCTCGCGCCCTGTCCAGTCCAGGCGACCGGAGTACTCTGTCATGCTCTAAATGTAACACGGACGTACGACAAACTGATACCTGGCATAGCGCGCAGTCAGCCGCGATCAGGGTCAGCTTGAGGACGGCAGTCGGCACACCCGGCGCCAGTCTCGCACCAGGCGCTTAATCATGCGAAACCCGGCATACCTGTTCACGGCAAGCCGGGCGGCGTGATCGGTGTCTGGTGTCAGCGAAGTGTCAGAGCGACAGTTCCAGGTCTCATCCGGTCCTCGTACCAGCGTAAACGTGGTGCGGGCGGGGGGATTTGAACCCCCACGGTGTCTCCACCAACAGGACCTAAACCTGCCGCGTCTGCCATTCCGCCACGCCCGCCCGTCACCGGGTCGCTACTAAAGGTACCGCTCAGGCGACGAGGTCGGCCCGCAGCCGGTCGACGTGGCCGGTGGCCTTGACGCCGTACAGGGCCTTCTCGACCGTGCCGTCGGCACCGATCACGAACGTCGACCTGATCACGCCGACCGTGGTCTTGCCGTAGAGCTTCTTCTCGCCGTACGCGCCGTAGGCCTCAAGCGTGCTGCGATCGGGGTCGGAGAGCAGCGGGAACGTGAGGCCTTCCTTATCCCGGAACTTGGCCAGCTTGGCGGGCTGGTCGGGAGAGATGCCGAGCACCGCCAGGCCCGCATCGTTCAGGTCGGCCAGGTTGTCGCGGAAGTCGCACGCCTCCTTGGTGCAGCCGGGGGTCATCGCGGCCGGGTAGAAGTAGACGATGACCCGCTGGCCGCGGTAGGAGGACAGCGACACCGGCTGGCCGTCCGCGTCGAGCAGGGTGAAGTCCGGGGCCGGGTCGCCCGCAGCCAGCCGCTTGTCCGTCATGAGCCCTCCCTCGTGCTGGGATCAGGAATTCTAGTCTTCGCCCGCCGCGGCGGCGATGAACGGGGCCAGTGCGCGGAAGGCGCGGCCGCGGTGGCTGATGGCGTCCTTCTCCTCCGCGGTCATCTCCGCCGTGGTCTGGCTGAACCCGTCCGGCAGGAAGATCGGGTCGTAGCCGAACCCGCCGCTGCCGCGCGGGACCCGGATCAGGCGGCCCTCGACGTCCCTGGTCACCACCCACTCGGCAAAGCCGCGCCGCGGCACCACCAGGGCGGCGGCGCAGGTAAACCGGGCGCCGAGCCGACCGTCAGGCACGTCGGCGACCTGGGCCAGGACCAGGTCCAGGTTGGCCTGGTCGTCGCCGTGCTTCCCGGCCCAGCGCGCCGACAGCACGCCCGGCATGCCGTTCAGCGCGTCCACGCACAGCCCGGAGTCGTCGGCCACCGCGGGCAGGCCGGTGTGGCGGGCGATGGCCCGCGCCTTCAGCAGCGCGTTCTCCTCGAAGGTGGCCCCGGTCTCCGGCACGTCGGGCGCGTCGGGGAACTCCGCCAGGCTGATCAGTCGGACGTGCGTATCGCCGGCAGCCAGGATCCGGGCCAGCTCGCGGAGCTTGCCCGCGTTCCTGGTGGCCAGGACGACCGGGTCAGTCGAGGGCGGCACGCTGCAGCCGGGTCAGCTCGCCGCAGCCGGCCACGGCGAGATCGAGCAGCTGGCCGAGCAGATCGCGGCTGAACGGCTCGCGCTCGGCGGTGCCCTGGATCTCCACGAAGTCGCCGCTGGCCGTGCAGACCACGTTCATGTCGGTGTCGGCTGCCACGTCCTCCTCGTAGCACAGGTCGAGCCGGGGCTCGCCGTCCACCAGGCCGACGCTGACCGCGGCCACCGAGGTGAGCAGGGGATCACCCTTGGTCCGCTTGCGGTTCCGCAGCCAGGCCACGGCCTCGGCCAAGGCGACGTACCCGCCGGTCACGGCGGCGGTGCGGGTCCCGCCGTCGGCCTGCAGCACGTCGCAGTCGATGACGATGGTGTTCTCGCCGAGCGCCTTGTAGTCCACGCAGGCCCGCAGCGAGCGTCCGACCAGCCGGGAAATCTCCTGAGTGCGGCCGCCCAGGCGGCCCTTGACCGATTCGCGGTCACCGCGGGTGTTGGTGGCCCGCGGCAGCATGGCGTACTCGGCGGTCACCCAGCCCAGGCCGCTGCCGCGCCGCCAGCGCGGGACATCCTCGGTGACGCTCGCGGCGCACAGGACCCGGGTGCGGCCGAATTCCACCAGCACCGATCCTTCGGCGTGATCGAGCCAGCCGCGGGTGAGCTTCACCGGCCTTAGTTGGGTGACGGATCGCCCGTCGGGTCGAGACATGAGGCACAGCCTATCCGGCTACCGGGCCGCTCCCGGCCCGAGGACCAGCCCGGCCGTGGCCGCCGACAGCGGGCCGGAGTACGCTCCGGCCGCCTCGTCCAGCGACCGTTCCCGGTCGTACCAGACCACCAGGTGGGTGAGGACCAGCTGGCCGGCCCCGGCCCGGGCCGCGTACTCGCCGGCCTGCCGCGCGGTCAGGTGCAGGTCGGGCGGGTTGGCAGGCCCGTCAAGGAACGACGCCTCGCACAGCAGCAGATCCGCGCCGTGGGCCAGCCGGACCAGCGCGTCGGTTTTCCCGGTGTCCGCCGAGTAAGCCAGCCGCCAGCCGTCGTGCTCGACCCGGAACCCGAACGTCTCCACCGGGTGGTTCATGCGCTCGGTCGTAATGCGGAAGGGACCGATCTCGACCGGGCCGAGGGTCAGCTCACGGATGTCGAAACGGTCCCTGACGGCGGCTTCGTCCTCGCCGCCGAAGCCGGCCACCCGCGTCGCGGTCCCGGCCGGGCCGTAGACCGGGATCGCCGGCCGGATCCCGGCCGGCGCGTACCGCCGCGCCACCCAGTAGGAGCTGAGGTCGACGCAGTGGTCCACGTGCAGGTGCGACACGCAGATGGCGTCGATCCCGAACAGCTCCGCGTACCGCTGCAGCGCCCCGAGCGACCCGTTTCCCATGTCGATGACCAGCCGGAACCCTTCGGCCTCCAGCAGGTAACACGAGGCGGGACTTTCCGGTCCCGGAAAGCTTCCCGAACACCCAACCACCGTGAGCCGCATGCCGCCATTATGGCGTGGGGGAGATCAGGCCCAGAGCTGGCCTTCGAGGCGGGATTCGGCTTCGTCCAGGGTGCCGTGGTAGGCGCCGGTAGACAGGTATTTCCAGCCGCCGTCGGCGATCAGGACGGCGATGTCGGCGGGCTCGCCGGCGGCGACGGCCTTGGCCGCCATGGCCAGGGCGGCGTGCAGGGCCGCGCCGGCGGAAATGCCCGCGAAGATGCCTTCGGTGCCGACCAGTTCCCTGGTCCGGCGCAGCGCGTCGGCCGAGGACACCGAGAACCTGGTGGTCAGCACGGACGGGTCATACAGCTCGGGAACGAAGCCCTCGTCCACGTTGCGCAGGCCGTAGACCAGCTCGCCGTAGCGCGGCTCGGCGGCGACGATCTTGACCTCGGGCTTGTGCTCGCGCAGGAAGCGGCCCACCCCCATCAGCGTGCCGGTGGTGCCCAGCCCGGCCACGAAGTGCGTGATCCCGGGCAGGTCGGCCAGCAGCTCGGGGCCGGTCGTCTCGTAGTGCGCGCGGGCGTTGGCCTCGTTGCCGTACTGGTAGAGCATGACCCAGTCGCGATGTCCGGCCGCGATGCGCTTGGCCACCCGGACCGCCTCGTTGGAGCCGCCCGCAGCCGGGGACCCGATGATCTCGGCCCCGTACATGCGCAGCAGCTGGCGCCGCTCCTCGCTGGTGTTCTCCGGCATGACCACGATCAGCCGGTAGCCGCGCAGCTTGGCCACCATGGCCAGGGAGATGCCGGTGTTCCCCGAGGTGGGCTCGATGATCGTCGCGCCGGGCGAGAGCAGCCCGTCCTTCTCGGCCTGGGCCACCATGAAGAACGCGGCCCGGTCCTTGACCGAACCGGTCGGGTTCCTGTCCTCCAGCTTGGCCCACAGCCGGACCTCGGCTCCGGGTCTCAAGGCTGGCGGTGACAGGCGCGGCAGCCCCACCAGCGGCGTCCCGCCGAGGGAGTCGAGCAGGTTCTCGTAGCGCAAACCGAGGTCCGTTCGGAAAAATGGGGTTAAGCGCCGCCGGCCACCGCGGGCAGGACCGTGACCGTGTCGCCGTCCTTGACCGGGGTGTCCAGGCCGGACAGGAAGCGGACGTCCTCGTCGTTCAGGTACACGTTGACGAAGCGCCGCAGCCCGCCGTCGTCCACCAGGCGCTCCCGCAGGCCGCCGTGCCTGCTCTCCAGGTCGGTCAGCAGCTCGGCGAGCGTGGATCCGGTCCCCTCGACTTGCTTGGCGCCGTCGGTGTACGTGCGCAGGATCGTCGGGATGCGAACCTCGATGGCCATGAACAACGCTCCCTGGAGTGATCTGGTCGGTCCTTGGCGTCCAACCCGCCCGCGGGCGGAATCATTCCGCCACGGTCACGGGTTCCTCGCTGACCTGGCCGTCCACGATGCGGTACGAGCGGAACTCGGTTTCCTGCTCGTCCCGGGTGGACACCAGCACGTAGTGGGCCTGCGGCTCGCTGGCGTAGGAGATGTCGGTCCGCGACGGGTAGGCCTCCGTGGCGGTGTGCGAATGGTAGATGACGACCGGCTCCTCGTCGTTTTCGTCCATCTGCTGCCAGAGGGTGAACTGCTCAGTGGAGTCGAAGCGGTAGAAGGTCGGGGACCGTTCGGCGTTGGTCATGGCGATGAAGCGTTCCGGGCGGTCGCGGCAGGCCGGCCCGGCGATCACGCCGCAGGCCTCGTCGGGGTGGTCGCGGCGGGCGTGGGCCACGATCTTGTCACGCAGCTCGGGCGAGATGGTCAGCACGATCACCGAGATTACGGGGTCAGCGCCTGCACCAGCGATTCCTGCACGGCGCCGAGCCAGGCGTACACCTCGAACGCGGTCCACTGCGGGTCTTCGGGCGTCAGGCGGCCCCACTGGTCCTCGAAATCCTCGGTCACGTCGAGGCGGATGCCGAGCGCGAGACGCACGTCGTTCAGCGCTTTGAGCCAGGCCTGGGCCTGGTCGGCGGTGAGCTGGACACGGCCGCCGCCCTCGGGCAGCGAGTCCAGCATCTGCTGGGCGGCCTGCTGCTTGGCGTCGCGCAGCGCGGGCTCGGTGTACTTGCGGAACTCGCCGGCCGCCTCGGGGTCGTCGCGGTAGCCGTCGGGCAGCAGCCGGGCCAGCACGGGATCTTGCGGGGTGCCCTGGGCGGTGCCGGGAGCGGGCTCGTGCAGCAGGGCCTCGAGGGCGGCGATCTCATCGTCGGCCCGGCTCTTCGAGTCCCGGTTCTTCGGATCCTGGCCCTTCGGATCCTGGCCCTTCGGATCCTGGCCTTTCGAGTGCTGGCTCGCCGGGTGTTGCGGGCCGTCCGGGGCGATCAGGGCGACGACCTGGTCGACCAGGTTACGCAGCAGGGAGGCCTCGGAGGCGGCGAGCCAGGCGCGGACGCCGCCGCCCCTCGTCGATCGGAACGGTTGCATGGGTGGCGGTTACCGTTAGTCCTGCTTGACCGTGGCCCACAGGCCGTAGCCGTGCAGCACCTCGACGTTGTGCTCCATCGCCTCCCGGGCCCCGGCGGCGACCACCGCCCTGCCCTTGTGGTGCACGTCGAGCATCAGCTTGGTGGCCTTCTTCTCCGGGTAGCCGAAGACATGCTGGAACACGTACGTCACGTAGGACATCAGGTTCACCGGGTCGTTCCACACGATCGTGACCCAGGGCTTGTCTGCCACCGGATTGTCTGCGGACCGCGGAAGATCCACCTCAGCGGGCGCCACGCTCACAACTACTCACCTCCTGTTTCCGTAGTCTTCCACCTGTGACGAATTTGGTGAACCACCTGTCCTCGCCCGCGGATGACTCGGCGCAGCCTGATACTGCCCAGCCTGATACTGCCCAGCCTGATACTGCCCAGCCTGATACTGCACTGCTCGGTACCGCCCTGCTGACCGACCATTATGAGCTGACCATGCTGCAGGCCGCGCTGCGCAGCGGCGCGGCCCACCGCCGGGCCATCTTCGAGGTGTTTGCCCGGCACCTGCCGCACGGCCGCCGGTACGGCGTCGTGGCGGGCACCGGGCGGCTGCTCGACGCCATCGAGCGGTTCCGGTTCGGCCCGGCCGAACTGGAGTTCCTCGGCGGCGCGGGCATCGTGGACGCTCCGACGCTAGCTTTCCTCGAATCTTACCGTTTCGGCGGAAACATCTGGGGCTACTCCGAGGGCGACTGCTACTTCCCCGGCTCGCCCATCCTGGTGGTGGAGGGCACGTTCGCCGAGGCGGTGCTGCTGGAGACGCTCACCCTGTCCATCCTGAACCACGACAGCGCGATCGCGTCGGCCGCGTCCCGGATGGTGACCGCGGCCGGGGACCGCCCGCTGATCGAGATGGGCTCGCGGCGAACCCACGAGCAGGCCGCGGTGGCCAGCGCGCGCGCCGCCTACATCGCCGGCTTCGCGTCCACCTCGAACCTGCGGGCGCGGCAGCAGTACGGCGTGCCGAGCGCTGGGACCAGCGCGCACTCCTTCACCCTGGTGCACGACAGCGAGCGGCACGCGTTCGCCACCCAGGTGGAGGCGCTGGGCCAGGCGACCACGCTGCTGGTCGACACCTACGACGTGCCGCGCGCGGTGCGGACCGCCATCGAGGTGGCGGGCCAGAACCTGGGCGCGGTCCGGATCGACAGCGGTGACCTGCCCGTGCTGGCCCGGCAGGTGCGCGACCTGCTCGATTCGCTGGGCGCCACGCACACCCGGATCATCCTGACCGGCGACCTGGACGAGTACTCCATCGCGGCGCTGGCCGCGGTCCCGGTCGACGGCTACGGGGTCGGCACCTCGCTGGTCACCGGGTCCGGGGCACCGACGGCGGCCCTGGTGTACAAGCTGGTGGCCCGGGGCGCCGCCAACGACGATGACAGCGAGATGGTCCCGGTGGCCAAGCGGTCGGTGGGTAAGCCGGGCCGGGGCGGCCGCAAGTGGGCGGTGCGGCATCGTGACGAGTACGGCATCGCGCTGGCCGAGCGGGTCAGCCTGGTTCCGCCGGACGCCGGGCCGCTGGACCGGGAGCTGCTGGTGCCGCTGGTGACCGCGGGCGAGATCGTAGGCCGGGCTGGCGCCGAGGAAGCCCGGGCCCGGCATCGCGAGGCGCTGGCCGAGCTGCCGCCCTACGCGCTGCAGCTGTCCCGCGGCTACCCGGCCATCCCCACCGTGTTCGAGCCGGACGGCGGCGAGCCGTAATCGTTATCCGGTTGGCAACCGGGCCGCCCTCGGGCGTGTCTAGTAATGTGCCCGTCCCTGCCGACGAGTTTGAGGATTTCTACGAAGCCAGCTACGGCCGCGTGGTCGCGCTGGTGGCGGCCATGGTCGGCGACCGTTACCAGGCCGAGGACATCGCCCAGGAGGCCTTCGCCCGGGCGCTGACCCGCTGGAGTTCGACGCCCGCACCGGGCTGGCCCCGGCCGTGGTGACGCCGCCGGCTGGCGAGTCCGGCCTGGGCAGCTCCTGCCTGGCGCTGTGGGCCGATCCGGCCGGCGCGCAGCTAACGGCGCAGTGCGGCGGCGTCCACGGTGCGGGGACGATCGACAACGGGCATTTCACTGCGGCTGGACTGTACTTGCCCAGCTACAACTTCTCCGCGGGGCGCCAGGAGTTCATCGCCTGGTAAAAGGGTTAGCCGGGCCGCGACGGCCCGGCTAACCTGCACGCATGCCTGTTGACTGCGCCGAATTCGCCGCCGTGCTCCGCGACCTGGACGTGGCCGGGGAGGTACGAGAGCTACCCGAGCCCGCGCCGACCGCCGCCACCGCCGCGGCCCAGCTCGGCTGCGAGGTCGGCGCGATCGCCAACAGCCTGATCTTCAGCGCCGACGGGGCGCCGCTGCTCGTCATGACCAGCGGCGCGCACCGGGTGGACACCGCCCGGGTGGCGGCGCTGGTCGGCGTCTCGGCGGTGCAGCGGGCCGACGCCCGTTCGGTCCGGGAGTGGACCGGCCAGGCCATCGGCGGCGTGGCCCCGGTCGGCCACCCGGCCCGGATCCGCACCCTGGTCGACACCTGGCTGGACTCCTACGACGAGGTCTGGGCGGCGGCCGGGCATCCGCACACGGTGTTCCCGACGTCGTTCGGCGAGCTCATCCGCATCACCGGCGGCACGCCCGCCGACGTCGGCGGCTAATCCCGCGGCTTGGTCCACAGCAGCGAATAGCGCCACAGCACGAGCCGCCGGTAGCGCACGCCGGGCAGCAGCCTGGCCGCTTCGGCCCGGACCTCGCGCCAGCTCAGGTCCGGATCCATGACGGGTGCTCCCGACTCGCCCTTGCGGTAGATGGCCCGGTAGAACAGCGCGGTCGGCACGCCCGTGGCTCCCACCAGCCGGTCGGCGAGCGACTTGTCCGCGGCCAGGCCGATGACGGCGAGCCGGCCTGCCGGCCGCAGCAGCCTGGCCATGATGGTCAGCGCGGCGGTGAAATCCATGTGGTGCAGCGAGGTGTTCGCGCAGACGAAGGGTGTCGAAGCATGGGCGAGGAAGTCGGCCTCGATGAACGTGGCACGGCCGTCTTCGCAGGTCCGGGCCTTGGTGAACGTGGTGCGGCCGTCTTCGAGGTCCCGGGCCAGGGCGATCATCCGCGGGTCACGGTCGATCCCGGTCACCGCGGCGCAGCGTTCGGCCAGCCGGCCAGCAGCCCGTCACCGCAGCCCACGTCGAGCGCACGGCCGCAGCCCGCGGGCACCGCCCCGAGGATGACCGGCTGGTAGTGCACGTTGTGGTTCCAGTACCCGGCCCGACCCATCACGCCTCCCGGGTGCGGAGGATACCGTTGGCTCTATGCGCGCGCTGATCATCGTTGACGTGCAGAATGACTTCTGCGAAGGCGGTTCGCTGGCCGTGGCCGGCGGGGCCGCCGTGGCCCGGGGCATCAGCGACCTCCTGGCCGACGGCCCCGGTTACGCCCACGTAGTGGCGACCAAGGACTTCCACGTGGATCCGGGCAGCCACTTCTCCGACCACCCGGACTACGCGGCTTCCTGGCCGCCGCACTGCGTGGCGGGCACCGCGGGAGCGGACTTCTACCCCGACCTAGACACTGCGGCCGTCGAGGCGGTCTTCCGCAAGGGGGCGCACGCCGCGGCCTACAGCGGGTTCGAGGGCGTTGCTGACGATGGGACGCCGCTGGCCGACTGGCTGCGCGGTCGCGGCGTCGACCAGGTCGACGTGGTGGGCATCGCCACCGACTACTGCGTGCATGCGACCGCCGCGGACGCGGTCCGGGCGGGCTTTTCCACCCGGGTCCTGCTCGACCTCACCGCGGGCGTCGCCCCTGAGCCCACCGCGGCGGCCATCGAAGACCTGCGCGCCGCCGGCGTCGAGTTGACCGGCACCCCGGCCCGCGGCGCCTAGCTGACGGCGAGATCGTGGGCATTTACCTCCGTCACACGGAGGTAAATGCCCACGATAAGTTGATCTTCAAACCGGTGGGGCGCGTGGGGTAGGTGCGTCGAGGCTCAGGGTGGGCGGGCAATCGGCGGGGCAGGCTGGCGGGACCGAGGCAGGCCGGCGGGGCAGGCTGGCGGGACCGGCTGGCGGGACCGAGGCAGGCTGGCGGGCCGGCGCGGCTGGCGCGACTGAGGCGGCTGGCCGGGGCGGGGCGGGCTAGCGGCCGGACAGGGCCCAGCGGCGGATGGTGTCGATGCGGGCCTGGATCTGGTCGGCGGTGGCCTGGGGCAGCTGGGGGCCACCGCAGGACCGGCGCAGTTCGGCGTGGATGATGCCATGAGACTGGCCGGTGCGGCGGCCCCAGGCTCCGACCAGGCCGTTCAGCTCCTTGCGCAGCGCGGCCAGGGCCTGGCGGCTCACGGGCGGCGTGGCGGCTGGGGTGTTTGTGGCCTGCGGGTGCGCTGGGGTGGGGGGTGCGGGACGGGCGGAGCGGGAGCGGGCGGCTAGCTGGGACTGCTGGCGCTTGCTGAGCAGGCTACGGACCTGGTCGGGCTCCAGCAGGCCGGGCAGGCCGAGGAAGTCCTCCTCTTCCGGTGAGCCCGGCCGCGGTCGCGGTGCCGAACTCGCCGCCGTCGTACAGCACCCGGTCGAAGTGCGCGGACGCGTTGAGGGCCTGGAAGGCCGGCTCGTCGAACACGTCGGGGGTGTCGTGCTGGCGCTGGGCCTCGGCGAGTTCGTCCTCCTCGGGCGAGGAGTCGGTGGCGGACCGGAGCACGTGGTCTCGTTCGGCCTCCAATTCAGCGGCGTAGGACAGCAGCAGGGGGACGGACGGGAGAAAGACCGAGGCCGTCTCCCCTCGCTGCCTGGCCCGCACGAACCGGCCGACGGCCTGGGCGAAGAACAGGGCGGTGGACACGCTGGTGGCGTAGACGCCGACCGCGAGCCGCGGGATGTCCACGCCCTCGGAGACCATCCGCACCGCGACCATCCAGCGCTCGCCCGAGGCGCCGAAGGCGGAGATCTTCTTGCTGGCGGCCGGGTCGTCCGACAGCACCACGACCGGGCGCTTGCCGGTCAGCCCGCGCAGCAGCGCGGCGTAGGCCCGGGCGTCCTCCTGGTCGCCCGCGATGACCAGGCCGCCGGCGTCGGGCATGCCCCGGCGGACCTCGGTCAGCCGCTTGTCGGCGGCCTCGAGCACCCGGCTGACCCACTCCCCCGCGGGATCAAGCGCCGTCCGCCAGGCGTGCGCGATCTGGTCCTTGGTCATCGGCGTGCCCAAGGTGGCGGTGATCTCGTCCCCGGCCCGGGTGCGCCAGCGCATCTCGCCCGAGTAAGCCAGGAAGATGACCGGCCGGACCACGCCGTCCTCCAGCGCGGGCCCGTAGCCGTAGACGTAGTCCGAGGCGCTGCGCTTGCTGCCGCCCGGCTCGTCGACGTACGTGACGAACGGGATCGGGTTCGCGTCGCTGCGGAACGGCGTGCCGGTCAGCGCCAGCCGGCGCCGCGCCGGGTCGAAGGCTTCCTTGACGGCATCGCCCCAGGACAGCGCGTCGCCCGCGTGGTGGATCTCGTCGAAGACGACCAGCGTGCGCCGGTTCTGGGTGCGCTGCCTGTGCAGCGCCGGGTGCGCCGCGACCTGCGCGTAGGTGACGGCCACGCCGTGGAAGTCGGCGCCCGCCCGGCCCTGGGCGTTCCGGTAGGCCGAGTCGATGGCGATGCCGAACCGGGCCGCGGCCTGCGCCCACTGGTGCTTGAGGTGCTCGGTCGGCGTGACCACGGTGAGCGTGGCGACCTCGCGCCTGGCCAGCAGTTCGGCCGCGACGGTGAGCGCGTAGGCGGTCTTCCCCGCGCCGGGCGTGGCGACCAGCAGGAAGTCGCGCCTGGGTTGCTTGAAGTACTCGTGATAGGCATCCTTCTGCCACCCGCGAAGACCAAGAAGAAGATCATCCCGAACGGCACCGGGGGGCAGCTGAGGGATTCCGGGGCCGGTTCGCGGGGTGCTCACGAGGCCGACATGCTACCGGGTGGCCCGGACCGGGGAAGGCAACCCTCCGGAACCGCCCGGTTACGGGAGGCAGTCATACCGTCGTGCGGTCAGTCGTCGCCGCCGCTGTCGCCGGGAGGAAGCATCTCGTAGATTTCCTTGCAGGTGGGGCAGACCGGGTAGCGCTTCGGGTCCCGGCTCGGCACCCACACCTTGCCGCACAGCGCCGTGACCGGGGTCCCGGTCACCATGCTGTCGACGATCTTGCTCTTGTCGACGTAGTGGGCGAACCGCTCGTGGTCGCCGTCACCGTGCGACAGGTCGGGCCGGACATCGGTCTGGATTCGCGTGCCCTGTTCGGGAAGGACCTCAGTCTCGCTCACCCTGGCGAGTCTACGTGCTCGGCGCCCTGCTCGCTGGGAGGTACATGGTCAGTTTCAGTTGAGGCCCGGGTCGTCGGGATAGGTGGCCACGTAGGCCAGTTCACCGCCCTGGCGGCGCAGCACGGCGGGCCACAGGCGATCGGGTTCGGCGCTGAAGGCGTCGGCCGGATCGGCCTGCACCACGTACCAGGCGCCCTCCTCGATCTCGGCCATGAGCTGCCCGGCGCTCCAGCCGGCGTAGCCCGCGTAGACCCGCAGCGAGGCCACCGCGGGAGCCAGCAGTCCGGGCGGGGCGTCGAGGTCGACCAGGCCGAGCCGGGTCATGGCCGGGGCGCCGTCCAGCGGGTGCCAACCGACCGGCTCGTCAGTGCCCGGGACCAGGGCGAGCGCCAGGGCGCTGTTCGGCGCGACCGGGCCGCCGGTGAACACGACCGACGGGCTGGTGGCCAGATCGTCCCACGGCTCGAGCACCTGGCCGACCGGGATCTTGGTGGGGCGGTTGAGGACCACGCCGAGAGTGCCCTGTTCGGACTCGTGCTCGACGATCAGGACGACGGTGCGCTTGAAGTTGGGATCTCCTAGCATCGGGGTGGCCACGAGCAGGCGACCTGCCAGATCTTCCGATGCCATTTCATCCATATATCTATCATCGGACAGGTTCGGAAGTGACGGCGTCGCGGATTACCGGCCTGGCCGGCCTCGTCCGCCGGCCTCGCCGGCCTCGCTGGCCTCGCCGGCCTGTGGAGGATGACACGCCGGGATCGCGCGTTGCGCCGCACTCCAGCCGACGGTGCACCGCGTACGCTGAACAGGTGAGCACGGAATCCGTAGTCAGCGCGGCGGCCAGCCGGAAGCTGGCACTCGCCCGGGACTCGGCTGACGCCGGGATCGACGTCACCCGGCTGCGGGTCGCGCTGGCCCGGTTGTCCCGGCGGCTGCGCCGGCACGAGCTGGCGGGCCTGACGCCGACTCAGCTGGCGGCGCTGGCCACCGTGGGGACGTCGGGGCCGATGCGGCTCGGGGACCTGGCTGCGGCCGAGGGCATCGCGCCGTCGACGCTCACCCGGCTGGTGACCGCGCTGGAGGACAGCGGCTACGTCCGCCGGCTCCCCGATCCGAGCGACGCGCGGGCCAGCACCCTGGCCATCACCCCGCACGGCCAGGAGGCCCTGGAGCGCATCCGCACCGAGAGCACCCTGATGCTGACCGCGAGCCTGGAGCTGCTCACCCCGGCCCAGCGGTCCGCGCTGGCCGAGGCGCTGCCGGTGCTTGAGCAGCTGGCCGAGGTGCCCGGGTCTAGTGGGTCTGCGGGGTCTGGCTCGGCCGAGGCCCGCGGCCGGTTACCGGTTTACTGGTTACTGCTGCTCAGCGAGGCGGAGGGCCAGTTCGTCGCGCTCGCGGGTGACCTCGGCGAGCTGCTGCTCCAGCTCGATGATCCGGCGGATGGCCTGCAGGGTGATGCCCTCGTCGGCCATGGTGACGACCTGCTGGATGACGCGGATCTCGTAGCGGGTGTAGCGGCGCTGCCCGCCCGCCGACCGCTGCGGTGAGACGACGCGGAGCTCGTCGACGCGGCGCAGGAACGCCTGCTTGACGGCGAGCATGTCCGCGACCTGCCCGACGGTGAACAGCGGCGCGTTCTCGTCTTCGAGTGGTGATGGTGCCATGACGTTCCTCCCCCGGATGGTAGCGGGCAGGTCCGGCCAGAACAGCGCCGGCCAGAACAGCGCCGGTCAGAACAGCAGGGCGGACAGCGCGGAACGGGCCTTGGTCACGCGCGGATCGCGCGGCGGGAGGATCTCGAACAGGTCGACCAGGTGCACCCGCGCCTTGTCCTTGTCCTCACCCGAGGTGCGCCGGACCACGCCCAGCAGGCGGTCGAAGGCGTCATCGACCCGCCCGGAGGCCATGTCGATGTCGGCCACGCGGATCTGCGCCTCGGCATCGGCCGGGTGTTCGGCGGCGTCACGGCGGGCCCGGGCCTGATCGTAGGAGCTGACCCGGCGGATCAGGTTGACCTGGGCCAGGCCGGTCTTGGCCACCGGATCGCTGGGCGAGGCGGCCAGCTGGTCCTCGAAGGCCTTGGCCGCGGCGTCCAGGTCACCCCGTTCCATGGCGGCGCGCGCCTCGACGTAGGCGGGCGGCATCGAGGCCGCGTCACCGTAGCCGCCGGCCGCCCTTCGGCCGGCGGCGCCGTCACCGGCGGCCGGCTGCGCGTCCTCGTCGTCCACGTCGTCCCCGGTATCCCCGTCCGCGGCCGGGCGGCTGGCCACCTGCAGGCCCGCCTTCTCGGCCACCTCGAGGACCTGGCCGAGCCACTGCCTGACCTGGGATTCGGGCATGGCGCCGAGGAAGCCGTCCACTAGCTGGCCGCCGATGACCGCGACCACCATGGGAATGCTCTGCACCTGCAGGGCCGCGGCGAGCTGGGGGTTGGCGTCGACGTCCACCTTGGCCAGGATCCACTGGCCGTCCGCCTCGGCGGCGAGCTTCTCCAGCACCGGGCTGAGCTGCTTGCACGGCCCGCACCATTCGGCCCACAGGTCGATGATCACCGGCGTGGTCCGGGAACGGTCGACGACGTCGGCGTTAAAGGTCTGCTCGGTGACCTCGATGACGGCCCCGCCGTTCGGTGCGGCGGAGCCGCCGGACTGGACCGCCTGCTGCCTGCGCTGCGCGGCCGCCTGCCGCGCACCCAGATCGACGGCACCGTAGAGCGAAAAATCCCGCGGCTGCATGACTCCATCCTGCCGCATGCCGCTAACCGCTTGATCCGGGCCCGGCCCGTCCGCCCGTGGCTGGTCTTCATGGAGACCGTGTCCTGAGGCCTCTAGTCTTGGTCGCGGCTTTCCCTTCCTTATCTCTGGTGATGGGACACGGATGACATCACAGCCGCTGAGGTTCGGCCTGGCCGGCACGGGGTACTGGGCGCGCATCGCGCACGCGCCCGCGCTGGCCTCCAGTGCGGGCGTGGAACTGGCCGCCGTGTGGGGGCGCAACCCGCAGGCAACCGCGGAGCTCGCGGCTGAGTATCAGGTCACCCCGTATCACGATGTCGCCGCGTTCCTGGCCGCCGTCGACGCCGTCTGCTTCGCGGTACCGCCTGATGTGCAGGCGCCGATGGCCACGCAGGCGGCTCGGGCAGGCAGGCACCTGCTGCTGGAGAAGCCCATCGCGCTGTCCGACGAAGCGGCCGACGGCCTGGCCGAGGCGATCGGGCAGGCCGGGGTGGCGTCGGTGGTGTTCTTCACCCAGCGGTTTACGCCCGAGATGCGGGCCTGGCTGTCGGAGGTGACGGCCCAGGGCGGGTGGACCGGGGGCGTTTCGGCCTGGCTGGGATCGGCGTTGCGCGAGGGCAATTCCTTCAACACGCCCTGGCGGAACGACCGGGGCGGCCTGTGGGACGTCGGCCCGCACATCGTCTCGCTGCTATGGGCCAGCCTGGGGCCGGTGATGTCGGTGACCGCCGAGCCCGGCCCGGCCGACGTGACCCATCTCATCCTGCATCACCAGGGCGGCGCGAGCAGCACGGCCACCGTGACCCTGAGCGCGACCGAGGACGCCGCGGGTTTCGAGGCGTACCTGTGGGGTTCCCGCGGCCGTTCAGCGGCGCCAGGCAACAGCCCCGACCAGGTGGCGGCGCTGCGCACGGCCCTGGCCGAGCTCGCGGCCAACGCCAGGTCCGGGCAGGTCAGGCACGCCTGCGACGTGTGGTTCGGCCGGGACGTGGAGCGCGTCCTGACCGCGGCGCAACGGCAGATCGACGCCAGGCGCGCAGGTCTAGCCTGACCGGCTACGCCTGGGACGCGCGGGCCCGGGTGCGGCCCGACGGCTGCGGTTCCAGGAGCGGCCAGACGGCCACGGGTCCGCGTAGCATCTGCTGTGCTACCGTGACACGGTGAGTGACACGCCGGAGGACGAGCGGGATCCGCTGCCGGTGAGCGCGGACCGCCGGACCGGCGACCGGCAGGCAGAGGACCGGCAGGCAGAGGACCGGCCGGCAGAGGACCGGCAGGCAGAGGACCGGCAGGCAGAGGACCGGCCGGCCAGGACACGGGAGCCCGCGCGTCCGGCCGCGCGGGCTGAGGCCATGGCCCGGCCCGCCGCGAGCAGGCGCATCGGGATCAGGGAGCTGCGCCAGCACGCCAGCATCTACGTCGACCTCGCGGAGAAGGGGTACACGGTGGACATCACCAACCGCGGGCGCCTGGTCGCTCAGCTCGTGCCGGTCACCGAGCCGGGCAGCCCGCTGGAACGCCTGATCGCGGCGGGGATCATCGAGCCGGCCGAGGAGCCGGGCGGCGCCGAGGGCCTCGAACCGTACCCCGCGCCGCCTGCCGGGCAGCCGAACGCCAGCGAGATCCTCGGCCGCCTCCGGGAGGCGGGCGGGTGATCTACCTGGATTCCTCCGCCCTGGTCAAGCTGGCCCTGATCGAGCCGGAATCGGCCGCGCTGGCGGGCTGGCTAGCCGAGCGGACCGGCCAGCCGCTGGTCTCCAGCGCGCTGCACCGGGCCGAGGTACCGCGGGCGGTATGGCGGGCCGAGCCCGGTGCGCTGCCGCGCAGCTACCGCGTGATCAGGCGGATCGCGCGGGTCGCGCTGACGCCCGATGTGCTGGATAACTCAGCCACCCTGCCGCCGCCGGGCCTGGGTCCGGCGCTGGCCATCCACCTGGCCTCCGCACTGGCCCTGAAGCACGACCTGACCGCGTTCGTGGCCTACGACGAGCGCCTGCTCGCCGCGGCGGCGGGCGCCGGGCTCCCGGTGGCCAGCCCGGCTTGATGGTCAGCGCGCCGGCCAACCGGGCGATGTCGGCGGCGTCCGCGGGGATGCGGGAAGGCGGGAAGGCGGCAGGTCCAGGACGCGGCGGGCTAGAAGGCGGCGGGCTCGGTGTAGGCGCCCCACTCCGAGCGCAGGGCGTCGCAGATCTCGCCCAGGGTGGCCTCGGCGCGGGCCGCGTCCAGCATGGGCGGGACCAGGTTCTCGTCGGTGCGGGCCGCCGCCACCAGCGCGGCCAGGGCCGCGTCCACCGCCGGCTGGTCTCGCTGGCCGCGGCGGCCGCCGAGCACGCGGACCTGCTCGCGCTCCACCTCCGGGCTGATCCGCAGGATCTCCAGCGGCTGCGCCACCGAATCGGTGTAGCAGTTCACCCCGACGATCTTCTTCTCGCCCTTCTCCAGCTTCCGCTGGTAGGCGAACGAGGCCTCGGCGATCTCGCCGGTGAACCAGCCGGTCTCGATGCCGTGCAGGATCCCCCCGGTCATCGAGCCGTCCGGGCTCATCTCGCGGATCCGGGTGAAGATGGCCTCGGCCTCGGCCTCCAGCCGGTCGGTGAGCGCCTCCACGTACCACGACCCGCCCAGCGGGTCGGTCACGTTCAGCACGCCGGTCTCTTCCATGAGGACCTGCTGGGTGCGCAGCGCGGTCTCGGCCGCCGCCTCGCCGGGCAGCGCGAGCACCTCGTCCAGGGCGTTGGTGTGCAGCGAGTTGGTCCCGCCCAGCACGGCGGCGAGAGCCTCGACGGCGGTGCGGACGATGTTGTTGTCGGGCTGCTGGGCGGTCAGCGAGACGCCGGCCGTCTGGGTGTGGAAGCGCAGCCACTGGGCCCGCTCGGTCTTGGCCCCGTACTCGTCGCGCAGCCACCGGGCCCAGATCCGCCGGGCGGCGCGGAACTTGGCGATCTCCTCGAAGAAGTCGACGTGGGCGTCGAAGAAGAACGACAGGCTGGGCGCGAACTCGTCCACGTCGAGCCCGCGGGAGCGGCCAAGCTCCACGTACCCGAAGCCGTCGGCCAGGGTGAAGGCCAGTTCCTGGGCGGCCGTCGAGCCCGCCTCCCTGATGTGGTAGCCGGACACCGACAGCGGCTTGTACCGCGGGATGTTCACCGCGCAGTACTGCATCAGGTCGCCGATCAGGCGCAGGTGCGGCTCCGGCGGGAACAGCCACTCCTTCTGCGCGATGTACTCCTTGAAGATGTCGGTCTGCAGGGTGCCGTCGAGCCTGGCCAGGTCGGCGCCCTGGCGTTCGGCCGCCACCAGGTACATGCAGAACACCGGGACGGCCGGGCCGCTGATCGTCATCGACGTGGTGGTGCCGGCCAGCGGGATGCCCTCGAACAGCACGTCCATGTCGGCGGCCGAGTCGATGGCCACCCCGCAGTGCCCGACCTCGCCCAGCGACCGGGCGTCATCGGAGTCGCGGCCCATCAGCGTCGGCATGTCGAAGGCCACCGACAGGCCGGCGCCGCCCGCGCGCAGCAGCATCTTGTACCGCTGGTTGGTCTGCTGGGCGTTGCCGAAGCCGGAGAACTGGCGGATGGTCCAGGGCTTGCCCCGGTAGCCGGTGGCGTGGATGCCGCGGGTGAACGGGAACTCCCCCGGCCAGCCGATCCGCTCCAGGCCGGGCACCACCGCGCCGGGCGGCGGGCCGTAGACCGGGTCCAGCTCCACCCCGGACAGGGTGGTGTAGTCCGCGTCCCGCTTGGCTGCCTGGTCGAACCGCTGCTGCCAGCGGCTGCGGCCCGCGCCGGGGCCCGAATCTGCCGATTCGCCCATGATCTCTCACCCCGGCCAAACTAGTAGGACGTCCTAGTATTTTCAGTGTAGCCCGCCGCCCGCGCGGCGACGACCCCGGCCAGCGACGCGGGTCACGGGGAGGGAGCATCGGGCCCGTTCGGAAAAAAAGGAAATTTCTGTGCAACCGATGCGGGGCCTCCGTCGTCTGGAAAGAGCGCAGGGCAGGGACGGCCTTTGCGTGCAGCGGTGGCCCGGACGTCACGGGGGCGCGCCCGGGCCAGACGCCGATGCACAACAGCCAACCGAAGAGCAGGAAAAGCCCCACAAGGCCTCAGCGCAACCCGGCGGCTCCGGCCGCCGAGCGGAAATGTGGTAGAAGTTGCCGTATCACACGGGCGTTCTTGACGGCGCCCCCACCGGCCCCGACCTGGTGATCATGCCGGGCGGAGGGCGCACGGGGCGTGCGCCGGGAGTGGACACCGCGCGGTTCGGTTCGCCTGCCGTGAACATCGTCAAGGGAGATCCGGTGGCCACGGCCGATGATGTCGACACCGACGCCGCCGCCGAGGAACTGTTCAGATCCGCCTATCCCAAGCTGGCCGGCTGGGTGCGGCGCCTGGTCGATAACGACGACACCGCGCACGAGATCGCGTCCGAGGCCTTCGTCCGGCTGCTGTCCCGGTGGACCAAGGTGGAGAGCCCGCAGAGCTACCTTTATATGATCGCGACCAACTTGATCCGGGACCACTGGCGCAAGACCGAGCGGGAACGGCGGGCCATCCGGAACGTGACCGCTGGCTCGTCCGCCGACCCGGTGGCCTACCCGGTGCAGGACGTGGACGTGCGCAGCCTCATCGCGTCGCTGCCGCCCCGGCTGCGGGACCCGTTCCTGCTGCATTACTACGCGGGCTTCGGCCTGAAGGAGGTCGCGGCGCTGCTGCACCGGCCCGAGGGCACGATCAAGGCCGACCTGTTCGCGGCGCGGGCCAAGCTGAAGACGGCGCTGGGAGACCGCGATGCCTGACCGCCGCGACGACCTCGACTCCTGGCTGGACGGCCGGATCAGCCCGCTGCCGCCGCCGCCCGGCACGTTCGAGCTGATCAAGCGCCGGGCCCGGCGGCGCAAGTACCGCAGGCTGGGCGTCACCGCCGGGGTGGCCGCGGTGATCGTGGCCGCCGCGGTGACCGTCCCGCAGATGGTCATCCTGCCGTCGCTGAACACGACCACGGCCGCGGGCGTGGCCAACCGCAGCTCGTCCGCGCCGACGCCGAACGCCAGCGTCAGCGCCGCCGCGTCAGGGGCCACGCCCATCACCGCGCCCGCCTCGCCGCCGGTGCCGGCCAACTTTCAGCCCACCTCGGTCACCTTCATCGGCCAGCACATCGGCTGGGTGATCGGCCAGGCGGGCACGCCTGGCCACTGCGCCACGCAGTACTGCACCTCGGTGGCCAGGACCGACAGCGCCGGGCAGACCTGGCAGGGCGGTCCCGCGCCGCTGGCCGGCCCGGCCGACGGGGCGACCGGGGTGAGCCAGATCAGGTTCCTGAACCTGGACAACGGCTGGGCGTTCGGGCCCGGGCTGTTCGCGACCCACGACGGCGGGCAGACCTGGACGCAGGTCAGCACGGACGGGATGCGGGTCACCGACCTGGAGACGGTCGGCGACCGGGCGTTCGCGCTGTTCGCCTCGTGCTCGGGCAGCGGGACGGCGTTCGGCGCCGGGTGCAGCAGCTACACCTTGTATTCCTCCCCCGCCGCGGCCAACGACTGGGCGCCGGTCGGCGCGGCGACCTCGGGAGTGAGCGCCGGTGCTGGCGTCGGCCAGGTCGGTGCTGGCCAGGACGGGGCGGCCTCGATCGTGCTCACCGGGGCCCTCGGTTACCTGCTGGGCCCGAACCGGATGCTGTACACCGGGCCGGTCGACGGCAGCACCCCGTGGCACGCGGTGGCCAGCGTGCCGTGCGCGACCGGACCGGCCCAGGCCGACGGGCAGCCCGCGGGCGCGCTGCTCGCCGCGGCGACCGCGACCAGCCTGATCCTGGCCTGCACGCCGCCTGCCGCGGACAGCGGGCGGCCGAGCAAGCTCATGTTCTCCTCGGCCAACGGCGGGATCAGCTGGCAGCAGATCGCCATGGCCCCGGCGGCGGGGGTGGCCACCTCGGTGACGGCCAGCCCGGCCGGGACCGTGGTGCTCGGCACCGATCAGGGCATCGACGTGCTGGCCGCGGACGCCGGCCACTGGCAGCAGGCCACCGTGGCCGGGGCCCCGGCCGGGGGGTTCAGCTACGTGGGCATGACTACCGACAGCCAGGGGGTCGCGGTGCCCGCCGACCCTGCGGCGGGGGCGGTATGGTTCACCTTCGACGGCGGCCAGAACTGGCAGCCGTCCAGCATCCGCAGCCCCTAGGTATCCGCAGCCCCTAGGTATCCGCAGCCCCTAGGTATCCGCTGCCCTAGGTATCCGCTGCTGCCTTGGGACCGTTGGGTCTGAAGGGGCCGCTGGCGACTTCGGCGATCTCCGGGAGGAAGTCGCCGGCCGTCAGCCGCAGCTCGCGGAACAGGTCGAAGATCTCCTGCAGCTGTTCCTTGGAGTACCCGCCCAGGCCGAACTCGGCCGCCATCAGGTCCCGGGTGGCCCGCTGCACCAGGTCCCGGCCGGCTTGGGTGATCTCGGCCAGCCGGCCGCGGCCGTCGGCCGGGTTCGGGCGGCGGATGACCAGCTGCTGCCGTTCCAGGCGGCCGATGATGTTGGTGACGCTGGTCGGGTGCACCATCAGGCGCTCGCCGATGACCTGCATCGGCAGCTCCCCGCGGCGGCTGAACGTGAGCAGGACCAGGGCCTCGTAACGGGCGAAGGTCAGCTGGTACGGCCGCAGCAGCGCGTCGAGCTCGCCGAGCAGGATCTGCTGGGCACGCATGATCGAGGTCACGGCGGCCATCGACGGCGACGGGCCGAAGCGGACCTCCCAGATCCTGGCCGCCCGGTCGATCGGGTCAAACGGCAGCTCAAGCGGCTTTCCCACGGGTACACCGTAACCTGGGCGGGGCGAGCACCTCGTCGGCAGCCTGGAACGGGTCCAGGTCGCCGTCGGCCACCCGGTCCGCCAGCTCCTCGATGCGGCCCGCGGCGAGCCGGGTGCGCAGCTGGTCGAAGGCCAGCGCGGTGATCTCCTCGCGGGCCCGGGCGCGCCGCCGCCGCTCCAGCTCGCCGCCGGCGGTCAGCCAGGACCAGTGCTCGTCCAGGCGCCGGACCAGCTCGGCCAGGCCTTCGTCCCGCGACCCGCTGGCGGCCACGGTGGTCACGATGGGCGGCTTCCAGTCGTCCGGCTTCCGCTCCCCCAGCGCGATCATGTTGCGCAGGTCCCGCACCACCTGCTGCGCGTCGGGCTTGTCGGCCTTGTTGACCACGTACAGGTCGGCCACCTCCAGGATGCCGGCCTTGGCCGCCTGGACCGCGTCGCCCAGGCCCGGCGCGAGCAGCACGGCGACCGTGTCCGCCAGCGAGGCGATGGCCACCTCGGCCTGCCCCACGCCGACCGTCTCGATGATGATCAGCTCGAAGCCGGCCGCGTCGAGCACCCGGATGGCCTGCGGCGTCGCCGCGGCCAGCCCGCCCAGGTGGCCGCGGCTGGCCATCGACCTGATGTATACCCCGTCGTCGGTGGCGTGCTCCTGCATCCGGATCCGGTCGCCGAGCAGCGCGCCGCCGGTGAACGGCGAGGTGGGGTCGACAGCCAGCACCGCGACCCGGCGGCCCTGCGCCCGGAACGCCCCGATCAGCGCCCCGGTCAGGGTGGACTTCCCCACGCCGGGCGCGCCGGTCAGGCCGATGACCCGCGCCCCGCCGGTGAACGGCAAGAGCTCTTTTATGACCGAACGGACCTGGGCTGATCCGTTCTCCACCAGCGAGATCAGCCGGGCCAGGGCGCGCACGTCCCCGTTACGGGCGCGGTCAAGCTCGCTGGGCTGGCCGCCGTCAGCCACGCGCGGATCAGCCGCGGACCCGCAGCAGCAGCGCCGAGCCCTGGCCGCCGCCGCCGCATAGGCCCGCGGCGCCGAGCCCGCCGCCGCGCCTGCGCAGCTCGTTACACAGGTGCAGGGCGATCCGGGCGCCGGAGGCGCCGACCGGGTGGCCGATGGCGATCGCGCCGCCGTTGACGTTGACCATCTCCGGGCCGACGCCCAGGTCGCGCATGGACTGGATGGCGACCACCGCGAACGCCTCGTTGATCTCGATCAGGTCCAGGTCGGAGACGGCCTGGCCGGACTTGGCCAGGGCCTGCTTGATGGCGTTGGACGGCTGGGAGTGCAGCGAGTTGTCCGGGCCGGCCACGTTGCCGTGCGCGCCGATCTCGGCCAGCACGTCGGCCCCGGCGCGCTGCGCGGCCTCGGCCGACATCACCACCACGGCGGCGGCGCCGTCGGAGATCTGCGAGGAGGTGGCGGCCGTGATCGTGCCGTCGGCGCCGAACGCGGGCTTGAGCTTGGCCAGCGCCTCGGCCGTGGTGCCCGGCCTGATGCCCTCGTCCTCGGTCACGGCCAGCGGCTCGCCGCCGCGCTGCGGGATCTGGACCGCGACGATCTCGCCGGCGAACAGGCCGTTCTTGGCCGCCGCGGCGGCCCGCTGGTGCGAGGCGGCGGCGAAGGTGTCCTGCTCGGCGCGGGTGATGCCCAGCTTGCGCCCGCTGTTCTCGGTGGACTGGCCCATGGACAGGTGATCGAACGCGTCGGTCAGCCCGTCGAAGGCCATCGAGTCGACCAGCTCGGCCGGGCCGTACTTGGTGCCGGTCCGGGAGTTCGGCAGCAGGTGCGGCGCGCGGGTCATGGACTCCATGCCGCCGGCCACGATCACGTCGTATTCGCCCAGCCTGATCAGCTGCGCGGCCAGCGCGATGGCGTCCAGGCCGGACAGGCAGACCTTGTTGACGGTCAGGCCGGGCACGCTCATGCTGATGCCGGCCGCCACCGCGGCCTGCCGGGCGGTGATCTGCCCGGCGCCGGCCTGCAGCACCTGGCCCATGATTACGTACTGGACCTGGTCCGGGCCGACGCGCGCGCGGTCCAGGGCCCCGGCGATGGCGACACCGCCCAGTTCGGTGGCGGGCTTGCTGGCCAGGGAGCCGAGCAGCCGGCCGACCGGCGTCCGGGCGCCGCCGACGATGACCGGCTGACGTGATTCACTCATGTCTGTAACGATACCCAGTGGCGTCGGGAGGGAGAGACCGTGCTGCCGCTGCTGACCCGCATCGATCACGTCGGCATCGCCTGCCGCGACCTGGACGCGGCCGTCGGGCTGTACACCGCGACGTTCGGCCTGGAGGTGG
This sequence comes from uncultured Actinomycetes bacterium, assembly GCA_963767565.1. Classification (GTDB taxonomy): domain Bacteria; phylum Actinomycetota; class Actinomycetes; order Streptosporangiales; family Streptosporangiaceae; genus Palsa-504. Next base: position 189,522 of record CAVYEG010000009.1, read on the forward strand.
CGAGCCTCGAGGTGAACGAGGAACAAGGGGTGCGCGAGGCCATGCTCCGGGTCGGCGAGGGCTCAGCTCCGGCCGGCCCGCCTGGTCAGGTGCCGCCTGGTCAGGTGCCGACTGGTCACGTGCTGCCTGGTCACGTGCTGCCTGGTCACGTGCTGCCTGGTTACGTCCAGCTGCTCGAGCCGCTGGGGCCGGACACCCCGGTGGGCAAGTTCCTGGCCCGCCGCGGCGAGGGCCTGCACCACGTCGGATACGGTGTCGCCGACGTCCGCGAGGCCCTGGCCGCGATCGCCGGGACGGGCCTGCGGCTGATCGACGAGCGGCCCCGGCACGGGTCCCTGGGGGCCTCCATCGCCTTCCTGCATCCCGCTGATCTGGGCGGTGTCCTGACCGAGCTGGTGCAGGTGGCCGGCCGAGCGTGAACCCCCAGCTCCGGGGCGCATGAACGCCATCTGGGGATTTAGGGGATTTACCAGAATGCATAGGATAGAGAACTCTGAAGGACCCGCCAAACCACCCAAGTAAGAGTAGTGTGCCTGTCACCGGCCGAGAGTCGTACCCGCATGCTGACACCCGCCGTAGATTCCCTCCCGTCGCCTTCACGTCTAGCAGGATTAGGCCACATGCAATCGGACATTGACGCCCAGCTGACCAACTTCTTCGAAGAAGCCCCGCCGCGTGAGTTCGCGACGGTGATGCGGGGCTATGACCGCCATCAGGTCGATGAGCACATACGCCAGATTGAGGCCGAGGTGCGGACGCACCGCGAGCAAACCACGGCCTTGAAGCGGGAGCTGTCCGAAGCCTCCCGCCAGATCCAGGAGCAGGAACGGCCGACCTATTCCGGCCTCGGTGCGCGCATCGAGCAGCTGCTGCGGCTGGCTGAGGAGCAGGCCACCGAGCTGGTCCAGGCGGCCAGATCGGAAGCCAACGAGATCAAGGCCGCGGCCAAGGTCGATGCTGCCGAGCTGCGGGCTGGCGCTGAGAACGAGGCGGCCGAGCTGCGCGCCAACGCCAAGCGCGAGACCGACGACCTGCGCGGTGCGGCCGAGCGCGAGGCCGACTCGATCAGGACCACCGCGCGGCGCGAGACCGACGAGCTGACTAACACCACCGAGCGCGAGGTGGCCAAGCTCCGCGCCACGGCCGACCACGAGGTAGCGGAGAAGCGGGCCGGCGCCGAGCGCGACATCGCCAAGCTGCGGACTAGTGCCGAGCGCGAGGTTGCCCAGCTGAAGGCCACGGCCAAGCGCGAGCGGGATGAGATCCTCACCACCTCCAAGCGCCAGGCCGACGAGATGCGCAGCCAGGCGCAGCGGATCCTGGAGGAGAGCGAAGCCCAGCGGGCCCAGGCCGAGGCCGAGTTCGAGATCCAGCTCGCGGCCCGCCGCGAGGAGGCCGAGCGCCAGGAGGCCGAGCGGCTCGCCGCCGCCCAGGCCGCCACGCAGAAGCTGGTCTCCGAGGCCGAGCAGCGGGCGTCCACCGCCGAGCAGCGCGCGGCCAAGGCTTCGGCGCAGGCGGACAATACCCGCCGGGACGCCGACCAGCACGCGCGGCAGCTGGTCAGCAACGCCAAGAAGAACGCCGACCAGATCGTCAGCCAGGCCAAGACCCAGGCCGAGCAGCTGCTCGCCGAGGTCAAGGCCGACTCCGAGCGCCGTCGCGCCGCCGCCCAGCGCGAGGTCGACGAGCTCACCCGCCAGAAGGACTCGATCGCTTCGCACCTGGCGCAGGTGCGCCAGCTGCTCGGCGGGCAGCTGCCCGGCATGGCGGCGGCCGAGGCCATGCAGGCCACCCCGGCCAAGCCGGCCATCGCGGCCGACCCGGGCGCGCCCCGCAACGGCGCGGCCAGCCCGGCCGCGGCCACCACCGTGCAGCAGGCTCCGTCCGGGACTCACCAGGCCACCCAGGTGACCGCGGCGCCCACCCAGGTGACCGCGGCGCCCACGCAGGTCCAGGGCCAGCGCCCGGCCGGCCAGGCTAACGGCGGGACCCCCGCCACGGCCGGCGCCAAGCAGGGGGCCAACGGCAAGGAGGACGACGAGGACTGGTGGACCGAGTAGGGTCCTGCTCCGGCACGTCTTAAGGCGCCGGGCCGCGGCACCGATCAGGTGCAGCGGCCCGGCGCTTGCTTGCCGGACGGTGTTGGCCGGCTTTCCGGCTTGCTGGCTTTCCGGCTTGCTGGCTTTCCGGCTTGCTGGCTTTCTGGCTTTCCGGCTTGCTGGCTTCCGGCGATCAGGTCACGGGCACGATGGCCGCCGCGGCGATCGTGCCGTCTTCGATCCGCAGCACGCCGAGCGTGCCGTGCGGCTGGCGCCTGCGGTCAGTGGGCGAGCCCGGGTTGAAGATCCGCAGGCCGTAGCCGGACTCATCCAGCGGGATGTGCGAATGCCCGAACACGACGAGATCGGCCTCGGGGAACCGGCGGCGCATCCGGGCCAGCCGCCCGGCGGACGGACCGCTGTCGTGCAGCATGGTCACGCGCAGCCCGTCCAGGGTGAGCGCGGCGGTCTCGGCGGCGCCCCAGTCGGCCACGTCCGGCCCGTCGTTGTTGCCGAGCACGGCCGTCACCGGCGCGTACTGGGCCAGTTCGGCCAGGACCGGCGCGACGCACACGTCGCCCGCGTGCAGGATGAGATCCGCGCCGCGCAGCTGTCCGGCCACCCGCGGCGGGCACGATCGCCAGCGCCGGGGAGCATGCGTATCGGAGAGGACGACCACCCGCATGGCACCATCCTCCCCGGCCGCCGGGGTTACTCCACGTGCCGGGGGTCGAGGTCGTGGATGGTCGGCATGACGGAGGTCAGCGCCCCGCTGGCCTCGGCCGCAGCCTGGCGCCGCTCGTCCTTCGCTATGGCCTGCGCCGCGGCGGCGGTCAGCCGCCGGTTGGCCTCTCTTCGGCGGCGGATCCGCTTGCCCGCCTTGAAGGCACGGTCGGCGGCCAGCAGCAGCACGGCGAGCAGGACAATCACGACGATGAGCAGCACAGGCACAGGCATCTTCCGTATCGTAGTTAGCCAATACTCCGAACGCCCAGTAAAGCTTGCTCTCACAGCGATTTCCAAACCACGCTTATCCGGGTAACTCGGGCGGGCCGCCCGAGCCGGCTGTTACGATTTCTCGCCGCGGTGACCTGTTCGCCCCGGCCGAGAGGGGAACTGGGGCCGCCCGGTGAACGGACCGGGCGGCCCGATCCCTGTGACCTAAAACACCCCGGCCGATGAGCCGCTGTGCCGCTTGGCCGCGTCAGGGCCCGAGCAGGCGCAGCAGCCAGCCGGGCCCGAGGACCGTCGTGCCCGCCGCCCGGCACCGGTCGCCGAGTGCGCGGTCGGCGGTTACCACCACCACCACCGGCCGCCGCGGGTTCGGTTCCCGCGCCAGGGCCACGATCGTGTCATCGCCAGATCCGGGCGCCTCCAGCACGCGGATCCGGCCGGCCGTGGCGTCTGCCGCGTCCGGCGTGTCGACGGCGGTTTCCGCCGCTGGTACGGCTGCCAGGGTTTCCCCGCCTGGCGCGGCGCGGATCCTGGCCGCCGCGGCCTTGGCCGCGCCCTCGAGCACCAGGACGAACTCGGGGTCATCGGCCGGCTCGGCGGCCCCGGGCAGGACGACGCGGCCGCTGGCGGCCAGCCGGGCGATCTCGCCGTACAGCCGGACCGCGGCGCCAGCCCGGTCCCGCCACCAGCCGTCCGGCCGGGAGCCCATCACGTTGGCCACGTCCACGACGATCGTGACCGGGTGCTCGCTGATCCTGATCTCCTTCGACGTCTGTTTCGACCCGGATTGCCCCCGTAAGCTGACCGCATGGCAGACCCGAAATTCGCCTGGCCGCCCGTGGGACAGATCTCCAGGCTACGGCAGCGCCAGACGGCACCCCTGATCCTCGAACTCGACCTGACCGACGGCGTGCCCGAGGGCCCGGTCACCGACCCGGTGTCCGCGGTACTGTCCAGGCGCAAGATCAGGCTGCCGGACATCATCGAGGGCCTGCGCCGCGCGAGCCACGACGACCGGGTCCGCGCGCTGGTGGTCAAGGTGGGCGGCAGCGGTATGGGCCTGGCCAAGGTCCAGGAGCTTCGCGCCGCGGTCACCGCCTTCCGCGAGTCGGGCAAGCTGGCCGTGGCCTGGGCCGAGAGCTTCGGCGAGTTCGCCGGCGGGAACCTGCCCTACTACCTGGCCACCGCGTTCGACCGGATCTACCTGCAGCCCTCCGGTGCCCTGGGCCTGACCGGGGTGGCGGTGGAGCAGTTGTTCCTGCACGACGCGCTGGCCAAGATCGGCGTCTCATTCCAGAGCGCCAAACGGCACGAGTACAAGACGGCCGCGGACAACCTGACCGAGCGCGGCTTCACCGGGCCCGCGCGGGAGGCCGCCGAGCGCCTGGCCGGCTCGATCGCCGAGCAGATCAGCGCCGGCCTCGCCGAACGCCGCGGCAAGACGCCAGAACAGGCCAGGGCGCTGCTCGAGGCGGGACCGTTCCTGCCCGAAGAAGCCCTGGCCGAGGGCCTGATCGACGAGATCGGCTACCGCGACGAGGTGTACGCGGCCGTCCGCAAGCAGGCGGGCAAGGGCGCGATCTTGATGTACGTGGCCCGCTACCAGCGAGCGCACATCCTGGCCCAGCGGACCCGGCACCTGCCCAAGCCGCGGGAGCGTTTCGTGGCGGTGATCTACGCCACCGGGCCGATCAAGTCCGGCCGCAGCACCCGCAGCCCGCTGGGCGGCGGCGCGATGGGCTCGGACACGGTCGCGGGCGCCCTGCGGTCGGCCCGGTCGGATGACCGGGTCCGGGCCGTGGTGCTGCGGGTCAACAGCCCCGGCGGTTCCAGCACCGCGTCCGACACGATCTGGCGCGAGACGGTCAGGCTCCGCGCGGCGGGCAAGCCGGTCGTGGTGTCGATGAGCGATGTGGCCGCCTCCGGCGGGTACGCGATCTCGATGGCGGCCGACGTCATCGTGGCGCAGCCGGGCACGATCACCGGCTCGATCGGCGTGATCGCGGGCAAGCCGGTGTTCGCCGAGGCGCTGGAGCGCATCGGGGTCACGATCGACTCGGTGGCCGACGGCGGCAGCGCCACCATGTTCGCGCCCACCCATCCGTTCACCGACGCCGAGTGGGAGCGGCTGAACCGCTGGCTGGACGTGATCTACCAGGACTTCATCCAGAAGGTGGCGGCCGGCCGCCGGATGCCGGTGGAGCAGGTGCACGAGATCGCCCGGGGCCGGGTCTGGACCGGCGCCGACGCGACCGGGATCGGCCTGGTCGATGAGCTCGGCGGGCTGGGGACCGCGACCGAGATCGCCCGGCGCCGGGCCGGGCTGCCCGCCAGCGTGCCGCTGCGCGTCTACCCCCGGCTCACCCCGCTCGACCAGCTCCGTCCGCCCGAGTCGAGCGAGTCGCGCCCCGCCGCCCCGGCCGCGCTGAGCTTCGGTTTCGCCGACGGCTGGGGCCCGGCCTGGCGCCTCGCGGCCCGCGCCGGCCTGTCACCGTACGGACCGCTGATGCTCCCCGGCAACTGGAACATCACCTGATCCGAACGATCCGTAGCGCGAAGGGTCCCCCGAGGGCATGAAATCCGGGTTTCAGCACCCTGTGGGGTAGTGAAAGCCGGGTTTCACTACCCTGGGACGCGGCCGAGGGCGGGGTGGATGTGGCTGACGTGAATGGCAAAGCGGATGTGGCGGCGGTGTGGGGGGCGTGGGCGGCAGGGGTGACGCTGCTGACGGTGGCGGACGGGCGGGACGACGTGGGGGCGACGGTGAGCGCGTTCTGTCCGGTGTCGGAGGAGCCGCCGCTGGTGCTGGTGGCGCTGATGGGCAGGTCGTATCCGGCGGAGTTGTTCGGGCGGGCCGAGGAGCCGGTGACGGGGTTCGCGGTGACGTTGCTGGCGGCCGGGCAGCGGGTGCTGGCCGGGCGGTTCGCGGCGGCGGGAAGGCCGGGGGCGCGGCGGATGCTGGGCGATACGCCGTACCGGCGGGGCCAGGCTTCAGGGGCGCTAATCGTGGCGGGCGGGCTGGCGGCGCTGGAATGCGCGACCGAGCGGGTGCTGACGGCCGGGGATCACCTGCTGGTCATGGGGCGGGTCACGGGCGTGGCCTACGTGAGCGAGGCGGACCAGCCGCTGGTCCGGTTCCGGCGGCGCTACCTGATCTAGGTTCCGGCGCTATAAGCTCGTTCATCGCGCGGTTACCGCGGCGGCGTCGCCGCCCTCGGTCATACAGGTGGCCCCGAGATCGATGCGATTAGCCGCTGAGCCGCTTCGGTGTTGGCGTCGAGGGGATCCCAGCAGGTCACGGTCCGACTCGCTGTGTCGTTGAGTTTGAGATGAGCCCAGTCGACCGTGAAGTCTCGCCGGTGATCTTTGGCGGTCTTGATGAACAGTCCACGCAGCCGGGCTCGGGTTGTCTGGGGTGGCAGATCGACAGCGGTTTCGATCTGGGAGGCTGTGGCGATCGAGGTACCAGCCTGGCTCAGGTTCGCCATGGCCGCCGAGACGGGCCGGATATCGCCCGCGGGAGCGCCCAGGGATTCCGGGAGATACCAGTCGCTGCTCCCGGGGGCGGGGTCTTGGCTGTCTTCGTGGTTGTCCAAGGCGGCCTGCCAGGCGTCCAGGATGATGTCATCTTCTGGGCGGCGGTGGCGGATGCGCCGCGCTGCGGCGAGATAGGCGCGCTGGGTGCGTACGGCGTCGATCGAGGGGGTGTAGCGGCGATGACCGAGGGACATCTCAACGGAGGACTCGGCAAGGCGCAGGACTTGCTCGGTGGCCCCCACCCTCAAGAACGTCGCCAGTTGGGAAAGGCTGGGGTCGGCGCCGGTGATCTTGAGTCGCCGGTAGCGGCCCTCATCGGCAAACGACGCCGCCGGCAGGGCCGCCTGGGGGGTCGGCAGCGCGACCACACCGCCATAGATCCACCGGGTGGCCAAGAACGGCTCCAGCAGCCGCAAGTACCGCTCCGGCGCGACCGCGGAGGCGATCAGGTACGACTCCGACTGGGCCGCCTCGACCGTGGCCACCGTCAGCGCGGCGGGGGAGCCTTCGCTGGTTAGCGACTCCTCGGCTCGGACAGCCAGCCGGACAAGGATCTCGTCCCCGGCGAGTTCTGCTGCCACCAGTTCGACGATCGAGTCGCACTCCGGGGTGGCATAAGCCGGCTGAGCCGCATCGGACTCATCTGGGCGAAGGTAAAGCCGGGCGCCGTTGTCCAGAAAGACATTCGCCGAACGGCCCCAGGCCACCATCCGGCGGAACAGATACTCACCGGCACCGACCCCGCCCGGGGCTTGGCCACCGTCAAACGCCGCCGTGAACGAGGTCTTCAGCCCGAAAACTCGCCGGGTGAGCGGCAGATCCACATCTGTCGTCGGCCGGTATATCCCCGCCCGGGCCGCGGTATAGGACTGGCCGGTAGCGGCCATCCTCTGGCGCACCAGCTTCTTGAAATCGGAATCCCTTGTCATCGCAGCCTCCAGGCAAGGCGCGGAACAGCCCCCCAGCGGCCACCACGCGATGCATGAAGGTGGATGTAGCGATCCGAGGGTTCTCCCCCCTTCGCCTCGGTGAGACTCCGGCTGGGGCAGAGTCGCGAGACTAGGCGTCAGATCACGCCACCCGTGATCGTCGTCCACTCCGGCCGAGATGTCAACTGAACCGGCGCAAGATCGACCGCACCGGGCCGGGCGCTGCGCCGCAGCGGATCAGGCTGCGCCGTCCCGCCTCGTGATCTGCCGGACACGCGCTAGGCGGCCGAGCCCGCGGCTAGGCGGCCGGATTGCCAGACGGCGGCGGTGAGCGGGACGCCGGGACGGTAGGCGGGGTAGGCGTGCGACGGGGCGTCGAGCAGGATCAGGTCGGCCCGGGCGCCCACGGTGAGGTGGCCGACGTCGGTCCGGCGCAGGGCCCGGGCGCCGCCCGCGGTGGCGGACCAGACCGCCTCCTGGGTGGTCATCCGCATGTCGCGGACGGCCAGCGCGATGCAGAACGGCATGCTGGACGTGAACGAGGAACCCGGGTTGCAGTCGGTGGCCAGGGCCACGGTGGCGCCCGCGTCGAGAAGCCGGCGCGCGTCGGGATAGGGCTGCCTGGTGCCGAACTCCGCGCCGGGCAGCAGGGTGGCGACCAGGCCGGCGGACACGATCGTGTCCAGGTCGGCGTCGGTCAGGAAGGTGCAGTGGTCGGCGGACGCGGCGCCCGCCTCGGCCGCCACCCGGATGCCGGGGCCCGGGCCGAGCTGGTTGGCGTGCACCCGGGCGGCCAGGCCCCGGGCCCGGCCCGCGGCCAGCACGGCGGCGGCCTCGTCCGCGCCGAACGCCCCGTCCTCGCAGAACACGTCGACCCAGCGGGCGTGCGGGGCGCACGCGTCCAGCATCGGGCCGCACACCAGGTCCACGTAGCCGGCCACGTCGCCGGCAAACTCGGGCGGCACCACGTGCGCGCCTAGGTAGGTGGCCTCGGGCGTGATCTCGGCGGCCAGCGCGACCGCCCGGGCCTCGTCGGCCACGGTGAGGCCGTAGCCGGACTTGCACTCGAACGTGGTGGTGCCCTGGCCGAGCATCTCGGCGGCCAGCCGCCGCAGGTTGGCCCGCAGGACGGCATCGGACGCGGCGCGGGTGGCCGCCACCGTGGTGAGGATGCCGCCCGCCTGATATGGGCGCCCGGCCATCCGGGCGGCGAACTCGGCGCTGCGCTCCCCCGCGAAGACCAGGTGCGCGTGCGAGTCGACGAACCCGGGCAGCACCGCCCGGCCGCCCGCGTCGATCGCCGTGTCCGCGGCCGGGGCCCGGCCGGCCCGGTCCAGGCCACCGCGCCGTTCTCGATGATCAGGGCGGCATCAGTGATCGCGGTGAACCCGGCGTGATGCGGGTCGTTGGTGACCAGTTCGCCGATCCGGGTGATCAGCGTGCTGCCGGGGTGGGACATGGCGCTAGCTCTGGGCGGCCAGCAGGGCGGTTATGTCGGACGCGACGGGCGGGCGGGGGGCGTTGGCCAGCACCTCGTCGTCCAGGGCGTCCTCGGTGATCTGGGCGAAGTCGGCCTCGGTGATGCCGAAGTCGGCGAACAGCGCCGTCAGGCCGACCTGTTCGCGCAGCGCGGCGATCGCGTCGATGGCGGCGGCGGCGTTGCGGTCGGCGGTGGCCCCGGTGTGGCCGGCGCCCAGGGCGAACGAGACGTCGGCCAGCCGCTGGGTGCGGACCGGCAGGTAGAAGCGGAGCACGTCAGGCAGCAGCATGGACAGGGCCACGCCGCGGGTGATGTTCCGCCGGCCGCCCAGCGAGTGGCCGATGGCGTGGCACAGGCCGAGCCCGGTGTTGGCCATGGCGACGCCGGCCATGTGCGCGGCCAGCAGCATCTGCGACCGCGCGGCCAGATCCGTGCCGTCCGCGACGGCGGTCGGGAGGTTCGCCGCGATCATCCGGATGACCTGCAGCGCGATGCCGTCGGACCATGGGTTGGGGTGCAGCGACAGGTAGGACTCCAGCGCGTTGGTCAGCGCATCCATGCCGGCCGCGGCGGTCGCCTCCGGCGGCAGGCCCACGGTCAGGACCGGGTCGAGGATGGTGGCGGCCGGCATGGAGCTCGCATGGCCGACGTAGAACCTGCGCCGGCCCGCCGGGTCGGTCACCACACCGAAGGCACTGGCCTCCGCGCCGGTCCCGGCCGTGGTCGGCACCGCCACGATGGGCAGCGCGGGCACGTTGACCCGGTGCCGGAGGTCCAGGTCCCGGCCGCGCTCCGGATTGACCGCGGCGATGGCGATCCCCTTGGCCGCGTCGATGGCCGACCCCCCGCCCACCGCGACCAGCGCGATCGGCGCCCCCCGTGGTGCCGAAGGGGCGACCAGGGGGGCGGAGGCCCGCAGGGTCGCGGTGACCGCGGCGGCCTCCAGCACGGCGGCGGCGCCCGCGGCCGCTTCGGCCACCGCCGCGGCTCCGGCGGCCACGTCGTCGGTGCTGGGGTTCGGGTGCACGCCGGAGAACACCCGGGCCGGCCTGGCGGCCTCGGCCAGCAATGCGGTGACCATGGCGACTACCGGCGCGGAGGCCAGCGCCCGATCGGTGACCACGACCACAGCTTCCGCGCCGATCGCGTCGATGATGGCCGGCAGCCGCTCAATCGAGCCCGCGCCGAAGTGCGCCGTCGGCTTCGGCGCTATGACAAACCCGTCGATACCGGACATAAACGGCTCCTGGAGTGGCTGTCGCGCGGGCGGCACTGGTGCGGGTGCCTGCGGGCCGGGTGGCCCTGCGAGGTGAGCGGGTCTACCTCGCTGTTATACAGGCCCTCGGGGCTTCAGGGCAGGCCCGGCGCAAACCTGCCTAAGCTGCGATGCAGGCCCAGGCCGTGGTGAAGGCGTTGCTGCTGACCAGGGCCAGGCCCTCGTTCTCGGCCACCTGGTACCATCGCGCCGCGGACCGCGTCGGGCGGGCCGCCTCGCCCTGAGCGATGCGGTGGTGCAGGACCAGGCGGTGGTTGAACCGCTGCCGTTCGGCCGGGTCGAGCAGGAAGGCCTTGCGTTCCCCGACCCCGGTAGTAAGGCCATAAACCGGTTCCCCGCCTCTTAGTACTTCCTCGACCACGATGCGCGATTCCGCCATGGAAGAAAGGGCTTCGGGCGCGAGCATTACCGGCTCGCCATGCCGCGCGGCCGCGACGACCTGCGTAACAGTCAGGTCACTTCCATTGAGCGCGATCGTCATTAATTGCTCACCCATCTATAACTGAGCTAGGCTCGGCCACTCTGGAACGTTCCGCATGAGCGGCCCGGCATCGAGGAGGCCAGCGATGGCAACGTTCCTTCTCAAGCGCCTCGGGCTGATGGTGCTGACGCTGTTTATCCTCAGCCTGATCGTATTCTTGGCCGGCCAGGTTCTCCCCGGCGATCCCGGCCGTGCCATCCTCGGCCCGTTCGCGGCGAACAGCGCCGTGCACTCCCTCGACACTCAGCTCGGGGTCAACCGGCCGCTGGTCACGCGGTACCTCTCCTGGATCGGCGGGGCGCTGCACGGGAACTTCGGCAAGTCCTACTCCTACCAGTCGCCGGTCGCGCCCTTCATCGGAGCCGCGCTGTTCAACTCGCTCAAGCTGGCGCTGCTGGCGTTCGTCATCGTGGTGCCCCTGGGCATCCTGGGCGGCGTCATCGCCGCGCTTCGCAACGGCTCCTGGGTGGACCGGCTCATCTCGGTGACCGGGCTCTCGCTGACCACCGTGCCCGAGTTCGTGTCCGGGATCGTGCTGATCGTGGTGTTCGGGATCGAGCTGAAGGCGCTGCCGGTCACCGCCGCGGCCGGGGCGGGCGCGAGCATCGGGAGCCAGTTTCAGCACTTGATATTGCCGGCTATACCACTCGTCTTTATCCTGTTCGGATACATTGCCCGTATGGCCAGGGCGGGTACCATCGAGGCGCTGAACTCGGATTACACGCGCACCGCGGTCCTGAAGGGGCTGCCGCAGGCGACGGTGATCCGCCGGCACGTGCTGCGGAACTCGCTGCTGCCCACCATCACGGTCATCGCGACCCAGACCGGGTACCTGATCGGCGGGCTTGTGGTAGTGGAGCGGCTGTTCAACTACCAGGGGATCGGGAACCTGATCTTCAAGGCCGCTCAGGCCAAGGACTTCCCGATGCTGGAGGCCGGGATCCTGGTCATCGGGGTGGTCTACGTGGTGGCCACGCTCGCCGCGGACCTGCTGCTGATCGCGCTCAACCCGCGGCTCCGGATCGGGGGCGGCGATGACTGACATCGCGGCAGCCGACCCGCTGGAGCCGTCGGAGTCCCTGCTTGGGCCCGGCTCGGCTGCGGCAGTCTCGGTGGCGGCCCGGGCCACGCCCGCTCAGTGGCGGCTGCTGGTGCGCAAGCCAACGTTCGGAGTCGGCGCGGCCATCGTCGTGTTCTGGATCGTCTGCGCCATCTTCGGGCACGCCATCGCGCCCGACAACCCGCTGGCCCAGCAGCTGCTGGCCACCAACGCCGGGCCGTCGGGAGCGCACTGGTTCGGCACCGACCAGCTCGGCCGGGACGTGCTGTCCCGGATCATCGTCGGTGCCCGGGACATCCTGGTCATCACCCCGCTGGCCACCATCCTCGGCACCGTGGCCGGCACCGCCCTCGGGCTGGCCATGGGCTACTTCGGCGGTACGTTCGACCTGATCTCCGGGCGCCTCGTGGAGGCCGTGCTGGCCCTGCCGAGCTTCATCATCGCCTTCTTGTTCCTGGTCGCGGTGGGACCGTCCACCGTGTCGCTGATCGTCATCATCGGCTTGGTGTTCACGCCGCTGATCGCGCGGACGGTCCGGGCCGCGGTGCTTTCCGAACGGCACCTGGACTACCTGTCGGCGGCCCGGCTGCTGGGCGAGAACCCGGCCCGGATCATGTTCGGCGAGATCTTTCCCAACGTGCTGCCCGCCATCCTGGTCGAGTTCACGGTCCGGCTGGGCTACGCGATCTTCACCGTGGCCTCGCTGTCCTTCCTGGGCTTCGGCGTGCCGCCGCCCACCCCCGACTGGGGCAGCGACATCGCGGCGAACTACATCGTCCTGCCCGCGGGCTACTGGTGGGAGACGCTGTTCCCGGCGCTGGCCATCGCCTCGCTGGTGATCGCGGTCAACCTGATCACGGACTCGATTGAGCAGGTGCTGAGCTCATGAGCTCCTCCGCGGCTTCCGCCGACTCCTCGTCCTCGTCCTCGTCCTCGTCCTCCGCCGATGCCTCGGCCTCCGCCGACGCCTCGCTGGCGCTGTCGGTCTCGCACATGGACGTCACCTACCGGGTGCGGGGGCAGGACCGGCTGGCACTGCGGGACGTGTCGTTCCGGATCGAGCGGGGCGAGTCCTTCGGGCTGGTCGGCGAGTCCGGGTCGGGCAAGTCCACGGCCGCGCTGGCCCTGGTCAGGTACCTGCCCCGCAACGGCCGGGTCAGCGGCGGGACGGTCAGCATCAACGGGCTCGACCCGCTGTCGATGGGCACCTCGGCCTTGCGTGATCTGCGGGCGCACACCGTGTCGATGGTGTACCAGGAGCCCGGCCGGGCGCTGAACCCGTCGCTGCGGGTGGGCCGGCAGATTGCCGAGGTGTTCGAGATCGCCGGGCAGTCGTCCCACGACGCCGTGGCGTCGGCGGAGGACATGCTGCGCAAGGTGCAGATCTCCGACCCGGGCCGGGTCATGCGGCGCTACCCGCACGAGCTGTCCGGCGGGATGGCCCAGCGGGCGGTCATCGCGATGGCGCTGGCCGTCTCGCCGTCGCTGCTGATCCTGGACGAGCCGACCACCGCGCTGGACGCCACGGTCGAGGCCGAGGTGCTGGACCTGGTCGCGGCGCTGCGGTCTGAGTTCCAGACTTCGGTGCTGTTCATCAGCCACAACCTGGCCGTGATCGCCAAGATGTGCGACCGGGTCGGGGTGCTGTACGCGGGCGAGCTGCTCGAGGAGGGGCCCGCCCGGGAGGTGTTCGACAACCCCCGGCATCCGTACACGGTGGGGCTGCTGCGCTGCATCCCGCGGCGCGGGCAGCGCAAGGACAGGGACCGGCTGGACACCATCCCGGGTTTCCTGCCCTCCCCCGGGCACAACATGACCGGGTGCGTGTTCGCCCCGCGGTGCGCGCTGGCCCAGGACAAGTGCCGGGCCGAGGAGCCGCCGCTGATCGGTGTCAGCGACGTGCGGACGTCACGGTGCTACTTCCACGAGCAGGCGCCGGAGCTGCCGCGTGCGACGCCCGCGGAGATCCCGTCCGCGGCCGGGTCGCCCAATGGTGCGCCGAACGGAGCGGATGGCTCGCTGGTCGTCGTCGAGGGGCTGTCCAAGACCTTCGGGAGCAGCGTCCAGGCGCTGGCCGACGTGAACCTGTCGATCCAGCGCGGCGAGACGCTCGGGCTGGTGGGCGAATCAGGTAGCGGCAAGACCACCCTGGCCCGGGTCCTGCTCGGGCTGACCGCTCCGGACCAGGGCTCGGTAGTGACCATGAACGGCACCGCGCTCAGCCCGGACGCGCGGCGGCGGCCGCGGTCGGTCCTGCGCGCGCTGCAGATCGTGTTCCAGAACCCGGACTCGGCGCTGAACCGGCGGCACACGGTGCGGGCCTTGATCAGCCGGCCGCTGTCCCGGCTCGCGGGGCTGTCGGGTGCGCGGCTTCGGGACCGGCTGGAGGAGCTGATCACCTCGGTCCGGCTGGAGGACCGGCACCTGTCGCTGCGCCCCAGCCAGCTGTCCGGCGGGCTCAAGCAGCGGGTCGCGATCGCGCGCGCGTTCGCCGGCGGTCCCGAGATCGTGGTGTGCGACGAGCCGACCTCGGCGCTCGACGTGTCGGTGCAGGCCGCCATCCTCAACCTGCTGGCCGACCTGCAGACCACAGAGCAGGTCACCTACCTGTTCATCTCGCACGACCTGGGCCTGGTCAGGTACCTGTCGGACCGGATCGTCGTGCTGTACCTGGGGCGGGTGATGGAGGTCGGGCCGTCCGAGACGGTGTTCGCCGGACCGCACCACCCGTACACCGAGGCGCTGTTCTCGGCCGTGCCGTCGCTCGACGGCCAGCGCCCGTCCCGCATCCGGCTGGCTGGCGAGATCCCGTCCGCGGCGAACCCGCCGAGCGGCTGCGTGTTCCACACCCGGTGCCCGCGGCGGCTGACGACCGGCGAGTGCGAGTCCACCGAGCCCCCGCTCCTCGAGGGCGAGCCGGGTCACCTGATCCGTTGCCATATCCCGCTGCCTGAACTGCGAACGCTCCAGCGAAATGACTCCGTCCCATCACAGGGAGGCTCCTCATGACACGCAAAATCGACTACCGCCGGCTCGGGCGCCTGCGCCAGGACCAGGGGGAGATCGCGAACCACATCATCGATGAGTTCGCCGCGGGGCGGCTGACCCGCCGGGACTTCATCCGGCGGGCCACGGTCGTCGGCATCAGCGTGCCGGCGCTCGGGTCGATCCTGGCCGCCTGCGGCAGCTCGGCGAGCTCGTCGTCGACGGGCTCGAGCAGCACGGCGAGCGGCGCGCCCGGCGCGATGATCAAGGCCGGCATCGTCACGCCGACCGCGTCGATCAACCCGGTGACCGTAGCCGACCAGGGCGGGCTCGACATGCTCGCGCAGACCGGCGAGTACCTGTGCCTGTCTACCCAGAGCCTGATCCTGACGCCGGTGCTGGCCACCAGCTGGACGCCGAACGCCGCCGCGGACGTGTGGACGTTCAAGATCCGGCAGGGGGTCAAGTTCCACAACGGCGCGCCGCTGACCGCCGCCGATGTGG
The DNA here is from genome assembly GCA_963767565.1 of uncultured Actinomycetes bacterium. Lineage (GTDB taxonomy): Bacteria > Actinomycetota > Actinomycetes > Streptosporangiales > Streptosporangiaceae > Palsa-504. The sequence goes on from CAVYEG010000009.1 coordinate 204,767, forward strand.
TGTACACCTACAAGCTGCAGACCAACCCGAAGGGTTCATCGAACGCGCTGTCCGCGTTCGGCGGCGTGCTCACCCCGGCCGGGGTCACGCAGGTCGACGACTTCACGGTGCAGTTCAAGCTGGCCGCCCCGAACGGGAACTTCCCGTACCTGACGTCCTCCGACAACTACAACATGATCATCATCCCGAACAACTACGATCCGGCGAAGTGGCAGAGCACCTTCGTCGGCACCGGCCCGTTCAAGCTCGGCTCCTACACGCCGAAGGTGGGCGCCTCGTTCACCCGCAACGAGTCGTACTGGGGCACCAAGGCACTGCCGTCCGGGACCCAGTTCACCTTCTACGACACCCCGGCCGCCTCGGTCCTCGCGCTGACCGGGGGCAGCATCGACGTGCTCGGCCAGTTCGCGGTGAGCGGCGGCGAGGCGCTGCTGAGCGGCGGCTACAAGATCATCAAGCTGAAGACCAGCGCGCACCGCGAGCTGTCGATGCGCTGCGACCAGGCCCCGTTCACCGACCCGCGGGTCCGCCAGGCCATCGCGCTCACGCTGAACCGCCCGCAGGTCATCACCGCGCTGTGGAAGGGCTACGCCGACGTCGGCAACGACAGCCCGTTCGCGCCCGTGTTCCCGTCGACCAACACCAGCGTGGCGCAGCGCGTGCAGAACGTCAGCCAGGCCAAGTCGCTGCTGACGGCCGCCGGGCACTCGTCGGGGTTCTCCGCCAAGCTCATCACCGAGAACTTCCTGGAGATCCCGCAGTACGCCCAGATCGTGGCGCAGTCCGCGGCGGCCATCGGGGTCAAGATCAACCTCACGGTGGAAAGCTCGTCGCAGTACTACGGCAAGGCGACATTCGGGAACTCCGACTGGCTCGACGCCACCATGAGCCTGGTCGACTACGGGCACCGCAGCGTGCCCAACGTGTTCCTGACCGCGCCGCTGGAGACGACCAACGCCACGGCCGGCACCGGCCCGTGGAACGCGGCCCACTTCGCCAACACGCAGTACGACAAGCTGGTCGCGCAGTACATCGCGGCCACCGACGTGTCCAGCCAGAAGAGCATCGCGGGCCAGATCGAGCAGCTGCTGCTCAACGAGACACCGATCATTTTCGCCTACTTCTACAATTACCTGACGGCGACGGCGATGGGCGTCAACGGCGTGTACCCGACCGCGATCGGGCACCTGTTCCTGTACAACGCGTCGAAGAGCTAGGCGGGTGACGCCTGTGCTGTACGGTCCGCACAGCACAGGCGTGCAGCCGCGCCGGGGTCCTTTACCGGGCCCCTGGCGCGGCGCACGGTGTGCGCCGGCCCATATGGGGAAGGCAATCCGGATGGCCACCGACAACCGACCGCGCACCGATGCCCACGGGCACGAGGGCGGCCACCATCACCGGGACGTCTCCGGCGGATGGCTGCGGCCGGCGGTATTCGGCGCCATGGACGGGCTGGTGACCAACGTGTCGCTGATCGCCGGGGTCGGCGGCGGCGGCGCCACGGACCACACGATCGTGCTGACCGGCCTGGCGGGCCTGGCCGCGGGCGCGTTCTCCATGGCGGCCGGGGAGTACGTGTCGGTCTCCTCCCAGAACGAGCTCATCCAGGCCGAGGTCAACAAGGAACGGCACGAGCTCGAGCACAACGCCGCGGCCGAGCAGGCCGAACTGGCCGCCATGCTGCGAGCCCGCGGGGTCAGCCCGGTCACGGCGCGGCAGGCGGCCGCGGAGATCTCGGCTCACCCGGAGAAGGCGCTGGCCGTGCACGCGCTGGAGGAACTCGGGGTCGACCCGGGTGAGCTCCCGTCGCCTCTGGTGGCGGCCGGGGCGTCGCTGGCCTCGTTCGCGGTCGGGGCGCTGATCCCGCTGATCCCCTACCTGGCCGGGCTGCACCTGCTGTGGGTCGCACTGATACTGGCCGGGGTGGCCGCGGTGGCGGGCGGCGGGATGGTGTCCAGGCTGACCGCCCGGCCGTTCTGGCGGGGGGCGCTGCGGCAACTGGCGCTCGGTGCCTGCGCGGCCGGCATAACCTACCTGATCGGCACGTTCATCGGTCATGTGATCTGACTGTCCGGACCCGGCTCTCCTGTTGTTCTGCCGCGGGGCGGGGCCGACGGGCGTGGCCTTGTTCCGGGCTCTGTTTTCGGCATCGGAATTGGTCACGACCGGGAGCGGTTGCCGGTTGCGCGGCTATTGGGCCGCCCGGCTGCGGGCGGCCCAGCCTTCCATGTCAGCTGGCTGGGGCGCCGCGGGCCGGTCCGGCGAGGCGAACTGGCCGAACAGGGCCGGGTTGGCTAGGTACTGACCGGCCACCGGCTCGCCGAGCTGCAGGACCAGCCAGATCCGCGCCGGGTCGGATAGCACATGCGGCTCGTGCAGCGGGTCGCCGTCGACGACGATCAGGTCGGCGAGCTTGCCTTCGGCGACGGTCCCGATGTACTCGTCCAGGCCCAGCGCCTCGGCCGCGGTCCTGGTCGCGGCGACCAGCGCCTCGTCCGGGGCCAGGCCGTGGTGGATCATGCGCTGGAGTTCCAGGCCTACGGCCAGGCGAGTGTCGCTGCCGAGCGCGATCTTGACCCCCGCGTCGCGGGCAGCCCGCATGCTCTTGGCACCCTGCGTGAGGTTGCGCTGCGCCAGTTCAACCAGTACGGGGGGCATGTCGGGCTCGGCTGGCGCGTGCTCGGGATCGACGACGTCGGAGGCCAGGCCGGACATCCAGTAGTACCCGGACAGGGTCGGTACCAGCACCTGGCCCGCCGCGGCCATGGCGTCCAGCAGATCCGGCCGCTGGTTCAGGTACATGCCGTGCTCGATCGTGTCGACGCCGTGCTTGACCGCCGCCGCGCAGCCCTCTAGGCCTTCGGCGTGAGCGGAGACGCGGTAGCCCAGCCGGTGTGCCTCGTCAGTGAGGGCGGCCAGTTCCGGATCGGTGAACTGGAGCGGATCGGGATCCTCCAGCTCGTTGGACCGGGCCCCGGTGGTCATCACCTTGACGAAGTCCGCGCCCCACCGGATCTGCTCCCGGACCGCGCGCCGTACGTTGTCCGGGCCGTCGGCCTCGACGTACATGTCGCCGTAAAAGCGTCCGCCCGGCGCGGTGGCCGAGATTATCTTGCCGCAGGTCAGCAGGCGCGGGCCGCGGAACGCGCCGTAGCGCATGGCCTGCCGGGCCTGCTGCGGCAGCAGTCCCTGCGATCCGCACACCCGGATGGTGGTCACCCCGTAGCGCAGGTAGTCGCGCAGCTCGGCCTGCAGGAAGTGCGCATCGACCCCCGGCAGCGGCGCCTCGGCGCCCTTGGCTACGTGCGGGACCGAGCCCGAGGTGTGCGTGTGCGCGTCGGTCAGCCCGGGCATCAGCACGCGCCCGCCGAGGTCGATGAGGCGGGCGCCGTCCGGGCATTGCTGCCCGGCGTCGGTGACCCGGCGGATGATCCCGTCCTCGACCAGGACCGCCGCCTGCTCGCGCAGCGGCGCGCCCGTCCCGTCGAACAGCCGCGCCCCGGTCAGCCAGAGCCGTCCCTGAGCCGGGGCGGGCGCCGCGATCAGCGCCGGGAACCTGTGCGTCACCGTTTACCTCCGCTCGTGCCGCTCCCAGGTTCATGTCGTGTTCTTGGGAGCAGCTCATGGTTTTCCCACGCTGTGCTGGCCGGTTTCTGCCATTGCCGTGCCAGCATCGACGCGTGGCTGGTAATCAGTGTGGCCGACGGCCACGATTCCCTGGCATCCTGGCCGGCGCCGGGCTGGCGGCCTGCGCGCTGCTCGCGGGTTGCACGTCCGCGCCGCCCTCCTCCCCCGCGCCGCCCTCCTCCCCCGCGCCGCCCTCCTCCTCCGCGCCGCCCACGGCGGGCGTCGAGCGTGTCACCGGCGGCCCTGACGGTACCTACGTGGTGCCGCAGGGCATTCACAAGATCAAGCACGTGATCATCGTGATGCAGGAAAACCGGTCGTTCGACAGCTACTTCGGCACATACCCGGGAGCGGGCGGGATCCCGATGAGCGACGGGACGCCGGCGGTGTGCGTGCCCAACCCGGCCGGAGGCTGCACCCGGCCATACCATGACACCGCCGACGTGAACGGCGGCGGCCCGCACGGCGAGGCCAACGCCGTCGCGGACGTGGACGGCGGCCGGATGGACGGGTTCATCGCTCAGCGGGACGGGGCCAAGTCGACCTGCAACAATCCCAACGACCCGGCGTGCACCGCGGGCGGGACGCCCGACGTCATGGGTTACCACACCGCAGCCGAGATCCCGAACTACTGGACCTACGCCCAGGACTTCGTCCTCGATGACCAGATGTTCGAGCCGGTCAAGTCCTGGTCGTTGCCCGACCACCTTTACCTGGTCTCGGCCTGGTCGGCCAAGTGCAAGAACGCCTCCCCCACGAGCTGCGTCAACAACATCGTGGGACCCTACGGCGCCGCGCAGTTCGACCGGGCCGTGGACACCGAGGTGCGCACCGGGACCACCTCGATCGACCTGGCCTGGACCGACATCACCTGGCTGCTGTTCGTGCACCATGTCAGCTGGGCCTACTACGTGCAGACCGGCGTCCAGCCCGACTGCGACGACGACTCGGCCGAGACGTGCGCACCGGTCAAGCAAAGCGCCAGCACTCCAGGGATCTGGAACCCGCTGCCGCTGTTCGGCGACGTCCGCGCCGACCATCAGCTGAAGAACATCCAGTCCCTGGATGCCTACTTCGCAGCGGCCCAGTCGGGCACGCTGCCCGCGGTCAGCTGGATCACCCCGTCCGGGCCCGACAGCGAGCATCCGCCGGCCAGCGTCCACCAGGGCCAGGCCTACGTCACCTCGATCATCAACGCGGCCATGAAGAGCCCGGACTGGGATTCGACGGCGATCTTCTTGGGCTGGGACGACTGGGGCGGCTTCTACGACCACGTGGTGCCGCCCGCGGTGGACCAGAACGGCTACGGCCTGCGGGTGCCTAGCCTGGTCATCTCGCCCTACGCCAGGCGCGGGTACATCGATCACCAGATCCTGTCCAGCGACGCCTACCTGAAGTTCATCGAGGATGACTTCCTGGACGGCGACCGGCTCAACCCGGCCACCGACGACCGGCCCGACCCGCGGCCCGACGTCCGCGAGGCCGAGGCCATCCTGGGCAACCTGGAGCAGGATTTCGACTTCAGCCAGGCGCCCCGTCCCCCGGTGCTGCTGGCCACGAACCCGCCGACCGATTCGCCGAGTATCCCCGCCTACTTCCGGGGCAAGCCGGCCTGCGTCGGCTGTACCACCCCGCCGCCGGCTGGGTAACGCTTACCCGGTTCCTGGTGGCGGGCTGTGGCTGCGGATGATCTTGCCGTCGGGGCTGGTGACCTGGCTGGTGCCGCCGGGGTGGACGGTGAGGGTCCAGCCCAGCTGGTGGAGCAGGACGTGGTGGTGCCACCAGCAGTAGTCTTTGAGGTTGGTCAGGCTGGTGGGGCCGCCGTCAGCGCGGTGGACTACGTGGTGGGGTTCGCAGCGGGTGGCGGGCTGGTCGCAGCCGCCAGGGTAGCCGCAGCCCTGATCCCGCAGCGCGACCAGGCGGCGCAGGTGGACGGGGATGTCGTCGGTCTGGCCGACGTCCAAGGGCAGCGACGGCCCGGCCAGGGGCTTGCCGAGCAGGTTGCGGCGCAGGAAGGAGGCGAGGCCGCCGGGGCCGGAGACGATCTGGATGACCCGGCTCAGGATCTGCTGCTCCAGCTCGCCCAGCGTCTCCTGCCCGGCCGCACTGTCCGGGCTGGTGCCGTCTTGGGCGGCGCGGCGGGCGTGGTCGTACCTGACGCAGAATCCGACCAGGTCTTCGAGGGCGGCCGGGTCCAGGTCGGCGCTCACCACCGGGACGATCATCGCGTCGCAGGCGATCACCCGGGCGGCATCCCCGGTCAGCCACGCGCCGCCGTCGGACGGGCCGACGGAGGCGGCAGCCCGGTGCGCGGCCCACCGGGCCCGCGCGTCAGCGATCCACGACTCCTGCAGCACCGAGTCCTTATCCATCGCGATCAGGTCGGTGAAATGGATATGGGCGAGGGCCTTGACCGGCTGCCCGGCCCGCTTGGGCAGCAGCCCGGAGGCGAGGAGCCGCCGCATCGCCTCTTCCAGCGCGTCGTGATACCGCTGCGGATGCGTCCGCAGGTCCCCGCCCCCCGTAGGCGCGGACAGGGCGTCCAGGACGGACTGGACCATCGCGGCGCATTCGGCGGTCAGGTCCCCGCGCAGGACGCCCACGCCGTCGATGGTGGTGTCCAGGACTACCGACCGGTCCAGCCGCGGGTCATCGGGCGGGTCGTCACCGGGATCGGGGCCGGCGGTGCGTTCGCGGATCTCGGCGCAGATCGCGGCCAGCCCGCGCAGGTCCACCCCGGCCTGCGCGGCGGCCAGCACGATCTCCTCGGCCCCCTCGCGGAACGGTTCGGGGATGGCCTTGGTCCACCGGGCCAGCTGCAGGGCGGCCGACTTGGTCAGCACCCGGTCCCGCAGCCCGGCCAGCAGCGGCTCATGCTTCCCGGCCAGGGCCAGGATGGCCTGGTACTCCCCGGCCTGGCCCTTGGTGATCCGCAGGCAGTTCACCAGCCACGTCCGGGTGGTCCGCTGCCCGTCCGCCACCGGCCCCTGCTGGGCATCAAAGGCGTGCCAGCAGCCGGGCCCGCACCGCCGCCCCGACCGCGTCGATCTGCTCCAGCGCCCGCAACTCCTCAGCCAGCGCCGCCACCGGCCGCCCAGCCGCGTCCTCCCCGGCCAGCTCACCCAGCAGCGACTCCACCAGGCCGAACTTGTCGGCGGTGCTCAACGGGGTGCACATGGCGGCTGGTTCATCTCCTCCGCTGGGCTCAGGGCCGGAAAGGGGCGTGGGAGCGGATTAGCTGATAATCCGACGCTATCAGGCACCCCTGACATTCTTGGCTGACCCAGAGGCGTATCCGATTATTTCTCGGAGATAATTTTGATTAAGAAGTGACAATCGTTAATAGATACGAGATCATACCGACTTACAGGCAAGAGCGAGCGTCGTCCGCGCGATGGCGGACAGGAGGGGGCGGGTGCCGGCGGGCGGAGCGGCCGCGGCGGTCCAGCGGGACGAGCGGTCGCGGCGGGTGCTGACGGGACGCGGGCCGCAGCGCGGAGGCTGGTGGCCGGGGTGAGGGTGGGCGTCCCTGTTCTGGCGTCGCATGCGGGGGGACCAGGGCGTACCCGTATGATTTCACGGTGTTCGGTGCCAGCATCGGGGCCAGGCCGTCCCGGGACAGAAATCCGTGGTTACCCCGGATCGCCCACTCCGGATCGCGCTGCTGTCCTATCGCAGCAAGCCGCACTGCGGCGGCCAGGGGGTCTATGTCAGGCACCTGAGCCGGGAGCTTGACGCCCTGGGCCACCAGGTCGAGGTGCTGTCCGGCCCGCCGTATCCCGACCTGGATCCCGGCCCGCGGCTGACCCCGGTGCCCAGCCTCGACCTGTACCGCGAGCCGGACCCGTTCCGCACGCCGCGGTGGGCGGAGTACCGGGACTGGGCCGATGTACTCGAGACGGCCATGATGTGGGGCGGCGCGTTTCCCGAGCCGCTGACGTTCAGCATCAGGGCCCGGCGGATGCTCGCCGCGCGCGCCGGCCAGTTCGACGTGGTGCACGACAACCAGGGCCTGGGTTACGGCATGCTCGGCATCGGGCGGCTCGGGCTGCCGCTGGTGACCAGCATCCACCACCCGATCACCGTCGACCGGCGGATCGACCTGGCCTCGCTGCGCGGACTTGACCGGCTGTCCCGGCGGCGCTGGTACGGCTTCGTCCGGATGCAGGCCCGGGTGGCGCGGCGGGTGGCCAGGTCGGGGCCGCTGATCACCGTGTCGGCCTCGGCCCAGCAAGATATCTGCCGGGATTTCAGGGTGCCGCCGGACCGGGTGCGGATCGTACCGCTGGGCGTGGATACCCGGCGGTTCCGGCCGCGCGGCACCGAGCGGGTGCCCGGCCGGATCGTCGCGGTGGCCAGCGCAGACTCGGCCATCAAGGGCGTGGGCACGCTGTTGCACGCGGTGGGCAAGGTGGCCACCGACCGGGACGTGCACCTGGTCATCGTGGGCCGTCCGGCCCCCGCCACCGAACGGCTGGCCGCGCAGCTCTGCATGGCCGACCGGGTCACGTTCACCCACGGACTGGACGACGAGGCCTTCTCGGCCCTGCTGGCCAGCGCGGAGATCGCCGTCGTGCCCTCGCTGTACGAAGGGTTCTCACTGCCCGCGGTGGAGCACATGGCCTCGGGCACGCCGCTGGTGGCTAGCCGGTCCGGGGCGCTGCCCGAGGTGACCGGTGAGGCCGCGGTTCTGGTCACGCCCGCGGACAGTGAGGAACTGGCCGCGGTGCTGCGGCGGCTGCACGACGATCCGGCCGAGCGGGCGGCGCTGGCCGGCCGCGCGCTGCGCCGGGTGGGCGAGCGGTTCGCGTGGCCTGCCGTGGCCCGGGCGACGGTGGCGGCCTACCGCGAGGCGATGGGAGAACGCGAGGCCGCGGAGCCTACGGGTCACGGAGAGCCGGCCGGCCAGGATGGGACGGCGGAGGCGGCGTGCTGACCGTGGACTTCCGCCGGTTTCCGGTCCGGCCCGGGCAGCGCGTGCTGGACCTGGGCTGCGGCGGCGGGCGGCACGCGTTCGAGGTATACCGGCGCGGCGCGGATGTGGTCGCGTTCGACCTCGATCCGAGCGAGCTCACCGGAGTCCAGGGCATGTTCGGCGCGATGCGGGAGGCGGGCGAGGCCAGCCCGCGGGCGGGCGCGACCGTCATCTCGGGGGACGCCACGGCGATGCCGTTCGGCGACGGGACGTTCGACCGGGTGATCGCGGCCGAGATCCTGGAGCACGTGCTGGACGATCAGCGGGCCATGAACGAGCTCGCGCGGGTGCTGCGGCCGGGCGGGCTGGCCGCGATCACCGTGCCGGCTTTCCTGCCGGAACGGATCTGCTGGGCGCTGTCGGCCGAGTATCACGAGGTCCCCGGGGGGCACGTGCGGATCTACACCCAAGTCGAGCTGGCCGCCAAGCTGGCCCGGGCCGGGCTGCGGGTCGGCTGGCACCATCACGCGCACGGCCTGCACTCGCCCTACTGGTGGCTGAAGTGCGCGGTCGGCGTGCACAACGACAAGCACCCGCTGGCCAGCGCCTACCACCGGATGCTGGTCTGGGACATCATGCGCAAGCCGGCCGTCACCCGGCTGGCCGAGCAGGCCCTCAGCCCCCTGGTCGGCAAGAGCCTGGTGATGTACGCGGTGAAAGCCGAGGTAGCTAAGTGACGGGTGAGGCGACTGCGGCGCGAGGGGATGCAGGGGCGGAGCTGAGCGAAGAGGACGTGCTGGCCACGGGGGCATCGATCGCGCGGGCACAGGATCCGTCGGGGGCCATCGCGTGGCCCGACGGGCACGTGGATGCCTGGGATCACGTCGAGTGCGCGATGGCGCTGAGCGCCTGCGGGCTGCGCGAGCCGGCCCGGCGGGCTTACGCCTGGCTGCGGGCCGCGCAGCGGGCCGACGGGTCCTGGCCGCGGTCGACCTCGGGCGGCGTAGTGACGGACCCGGCGGCGGAAAGCCATCACGCCGCGTACGTGGCCGTGGGCGGCTGGCACGAGTACCTGGTGACCGGGGACGAGAGCCACGCCCTGGTCATGTGGCCGACCGTACGCCGGGCGGTCGAGTGGGCGCTCGGGCTGCGCACCCCGCGAGGGGAGATCGCCTGGGAGCGCGACGCCGGCGGAACGGCCGGGTCGTACGCGCTGCTGTCCGGCTGCTCGAGCATCCATCAGAGCCTGCGCTGCGCGGTGGCGCTGGCCAAGCTGGCCGACGACCCGCAGCCGGACTGGGAGCTGGCCGCAGACCGGCTCGCGGACCTGATCTCGGCGCACCCGGAGGCGTTCGCGGACAAGAGCCGGTTCGCCATGGACTGGTACTACCCGGTGCTGGGCGGCGCGGTCCGCGGCGCGGCCGCGGCCCGGCGGCTGGCCGCTGGCTGGGCGAAGTTCGTGGTGCCTGGGCTCGGCGTCCGCTGCGTCAGCGAGCATCCGTGGGTGACGGGCGCGGAGACCTGCGAGCTGGTGCTGGCCCTGGACGCGTGCGGGCTGCGCGCCGAGGCGGCCGCGATGTTCGCCACCGCCCAGCACCTGCGCCACCCCGACGGCTCCTACTGGACCGGCTGGCAGTACGCCAACCAGGCGCACTTCCCGGCCGAACGGTCGAGCTGGACCGCCGCCGCCGTGGTGCTGGCCGCCGACGCCCTGCTGGGCCTGTCCGGCGGCGCCGGGGTGTTCCGGGGTGCGGGCGGGGTGGGGCTAGATGCCGAGGCCGGTTCGTTCTAGGAGGCGGAGGGAGCCTTCGGCGCGGACTTCGGTGAAGGCGCCGGAGGCCAGGGCGCGGCGGTAGATCAGGTAGGGAGCCCGGCCGCCGTCGGCGGGGTCGGGGAAGACGTCGTGGATGGCCAGGGCGCCGCCCGGGGCGAGCCGGGGGGCCCAGCTCTGGTAGTCGGTGACCGCGGCGGTTTCTGTATGGCCGCCGTCGATGAAGACCAGGCCGAGCGGGGCAGCCCACACGCGGGCCACGTCGGCGGAGCGGCCGACGATCACGACCACGTAGTCCTCCAGGCCGGCGGCGGCCAGGGTGGCGCGCAGGGCGGGGAGGGTGTCCAGGCGGCCGCTGGCCGGATCGACCAGGCGGGGGTCATGGTACTCCCAGCCGGGCTGGTGTTCCTCGGAGCCGCGGTGGTGGTCGACGGTGACGACCAGCTGGCCGGCGGCGCGGGTCGCGGCGGTCAGGTAGATGGTGGACTTGCCGCAGTAGCTGCCGATCTCCAGGACCGGGCCGACCGGCGAGTACCGGGCGGCGGCGTCGAACAGGGCCAGCCCTTCGGCGGGCGGCATGAAGCCGGGGGCGGCTTCGGCGGCGCGCAGCAGGTCAGGATCCATCCCGGTTATGATTCCAGGTAGGCGAGCACGGCGAGCACCCGGCGGTTGTCGTCATCGGACAGGGGCAGGTCCAGCTTGGCGAAGATGCCCGCGGCGTGCTTGCTGACCGCCTTCTCGGTGACGAACAGCCGCTGGGCGATCGCGGCGTTGGACCGGCCCTCGGCCATCAGCGCGAGCACCTCGCGCTCCCGGGGGGTCAGGCGGGTCAGCGGCTCGGCCCGGGCGTGCCGGCCGAGCAGCTTGCGTACCACCTCGGGATCCAGGACCGTGCCCCCGGCGGCTACGGTGCGGATCGCGCCGGTGAACGCCTCGTCGTTAAACACCCGGTCCTTGAGCAGGTAGCCGACCCCGCCGGCCTGGTCGGCGAGCAGCTCGCGGGCGTAGAGCTGCTCCACGTACTGCGACAGGACCAGGACCGGCAGGCCGGGCACCTGCGCGCGGGCCTGCAGGGCCACGCGCAGGCCGTCGTCGGTGTTCGTCGGCGGCAGCCGGACGTCGACGATGCCGACGTCCGGGCGATGGCCGACCAGGGCGGCCAGCAGCTCCGGGGCCGTGCCCACCGCCGCCACGATGTCGAAGCCGTGCGCGGACAGCAGTCTGACCAGCCCATCCCTCAGCAGGTAGAGGTCTTCGCCGATGACAACGCGCACGGTACCTCGATGGCCACGATGGTCGGCCCGCCGGGCGGGCTGCTCACGGCCAGGATGCCATCAAACGTCGCCAGCCTGCGCTCCACCCCGGCCAGGCCGGTCCCGGCGGCGGGATCGGCACCGCCCGCGCCGTCGTCGGTGACCTCGGCCCGCAGCGCGCCGGCCGCGTGCCGCAGGTGGATCCGGATCGTACGGGCACCGGAGTGCCGGACCGCGTTGGCCAGCACCTCGGCGACCGCGAAGTAGACGGCCGCACCGACCGGCATCTCGATGGTGCTGGCTTGGCCGCCTGCGGCGGCGGGGCCGGGCAGGTCGATGTCGAGTTCGGTGCGCAGCGGCGTGTCCAGGGCCAGGGCCCGCACCGCGTCGGCCAGGCCGCGGTCGGCTAGCACCGGCGGGTAGATGCCGCGGACCAGGTCCCGCAGGTCGGTCAGGGCCCGGGACGAGGTTTCCCTGGCCTCGCTGACCAGGGCCAGCGCCGCCTCGGGATTGCTGGCGAACATCCGCTCGGCGGCGCGCAGCGACATGCCCACAGCGACCAGCCGGGCCTGCGCGCCGTCGTGCAGGTTCCGCTCGATGCGGCGCAGTTCGGCGGCTGCGGTGTCCACCGCGTCGTGGCGGGTCTGGGTCAGCGTCTCGACTCGCTCGGTCAGGGCGGCGAGTTCTCGGTCGGGCGCCCCGGCCAGGTGCTCCTGGACCACCCGCGGCATCAGGTACGCTCCGGCGGCCAGCAGCACCAGGCCCTGGCCGATCGCGCCGGCCCGGATGGCGACCTGGTTGCTCAGCATCACCACGCCGAAGAGCTGGCCGGGCATGGCCGACGTCCAGATCGCGCCGAGGATGATCCCGTACAGGCCGAGGATCTGCAGGCCGGTCACCGCGGCCACGGCGGCCACGCTCGGCGCGCGGCGGATCAGGAAGATCCCGCCCGCGAGCAGGACCACGGCCGCCAGTGCCGTCCACTCCTCGGTCCACCAGTGCTGGCCGAGCCAGTATCGTACGCCGAGCGCCTCCACGGCCAGGGCCAGCGCGGGCAGCAGGAGCAGGGCCCAGCGGGACGGCCGCCCGGCGGCGGCTCCGGCCAGCCGCCGGGCCAGGTCCCGGACCGGGCGGGACCCGGGAGCGGAGACCCGCAGGAACAGCCAGGCCCCGGCGGCCAGGAACAGCAGCGCCTGCGGCAGTACCAGCCGGTTGGGCCAGGTTCTGGCGCCGACCACCGTGATGCCGTAGAGCATGGGCGGCAGGCTGCCCTGTTCGAGATCCCGGACCAGCACGATGCCCCACCAGCCGAGGATCAGCAGGCCGAACGGCACCGCCTTGGTCGCCACGCGCGGAGCGAAGGCCACGATCAGCACGGCGGCCACCACCTCGGCCAAGGCGGTGGAACGCTGCAAGGTAAGCAGGGCGCACTGCAGGCCGACAGGCACCAGCAGCAGGCCCCAGCCGCGCTTACGGAAGTCCATGGGTCCATCCTGACCGCCCCGGGCGGGAGTCCGCCATGGGCCTAGGCCTACCGTTGCGGGGGGCCGGGGACCACGGACCGTTCGGCCAGATAGGTCTTCAGGCGGCCGACCGCCTCGGTCAGGACCTCAGGGCGCTTGCAGAAGGCGAAACGGACCTGGGTGCGCGCCGCCTCGGCATGGTCGTAGAACAGGGCGGTGGGGATGGCGACCACGCCGGCGCGTTCGGGCAGGGTGCGGCAGAACTCGATGCCGTCCCGCTCGCCCAGCGGGCTGATGTCGGCGATGACGAAGTAGGTGGCGGCGGGCGGGTAGACCGTGAAGCCGAGGCCGGACAGCCCCGCGACCAGCAGGTCGCGCTGGGCCGCCAGGCCGGCCCGCAGGCCAGCGTAGTACTCGTCGGGCAGGGCCAGGGCCTGGGCTATCGCGTACTGGAACGGGCCGCCGCTGACGAAGGTCATGAACTGCTTGGTGGTCTTGACCGCGGCGACCAGCTCGGGGGCGGCGGTGACCCAGCCGATCTTCCAGCCCGTGAACGAGAACGTCTTGCCCGCCGAGCTGATGCTCACGGTCCGCTCGCGCATGCCGGGGAACTGCGCGATCGGCACGTGCTCGCCGTCGAAGACCAGGTGCTCGTATACCTCGTCGGTGACCACGAGCAGGTCGCGCTCTACCGCCAGAGCAGCGATGGCGGCCATCTCGCCGCGGGTGAACACCGAGCCGGTGGGGTTGTGCGGGCTGTTGAGCAGGATGAGGCGAGTGCGAGGGGTGATGGCGTCGGCGAGCTGGGTCAGGTCGGGGCGGAAGCCGGGCGGGCGCAGGGTGACCGGGACCCGGACGCCCCCGGCCATGGCGATGTTGGCCGCGTAGGAGTCGTAGTACGGCTCGAACGCGATCACCTCGTCACCCGGCTCGACCAGGGCCAGCAGGGCGGCGGCGATGCCCTCGGTGGCCCCGGCGGTGACCAGGACCTCGGTGTCCGGGTCATAGCGCAGGCCGTAGCAGCGTTCCTGGTGGGCGGCGATGGCGTGCCGGAGCTCCGGGATGCCGGGGCCGGGCGGGTACTGGTTGCCGCGGCCGGCCAGGATGGCGTCGGCGGCGGCCCGGGCGATCTCGGCTGGTCCGTCGCGGTCGGGGAAGCCCTGGCCCAGGTTGATCGACCCGGTGGCGACCGCGCGGGCGGACATCTCGGCGAAGATCGTGGTGCCGAGGCCCGCCAGGCGGCGGTTCAGCAATGGTCTTCTGGGCTGGGGTCGGCTCACCTCGTGGTCTGGGCTCACACGGTCTGGGGTCACACTGCCATGATGCCGTGCTGGTTAGGCTGGACGGTATGCGAGTCGCGTTGGGCCAGATCCCGGTCAGCTCCACCGTTTGCGTCAATCTCGAGCGCGTGCGGGCGGCGTTGCTCACGGCGGCGGAGCAGGGCGCCGACCTGGCCGTGTTTCCCGAGGCGACCCAGGTCAGGTTCGGGTCGGACCTGCGGGCGGCGGCCGAGCCGCTGGACGGGCCGTTCGGCTCGGGGCTGGCCGCGGCGGCCAAGGAAACCGGGGTGGCCCTGGTGGCGGGCGTGTTCGAGCCGGCCCCGGACGGCCGGGTGTACAACACCGCCGTGGCTTACGACGGGGCCGGAGATCTGGTCGCGTCCTATCGCAAGCTGCACCTGTTCGACGCGTTCGGGCACCGCGAGTCGGGCGAGGTGGCGCCGGGGTCCGCGCCGGTCATCTGCACGCTGGCCGGGGTACGCACCGGCCTGGAGATCTGCTACGACGTGCGGTTCGGCGAGCTGTCCCGCGCGCTGGCGGTGGCCGGGGCCTCGCTGCTGGTGCTGCCCGCGGCGTGGGCGGACGGGCTGTTCAAGGAGGAGCACTGGGTCACGCTGGTGCGGGCCCGGGCCATCGAGAACACCGTGTGGGTGGCCGCGGTCGGTCAGGTGCCCGATCCGGACGAGCCGCGCACCCGGGCCGCGACCGGGATCGGCCGCAGCATGCTGGTCGACCCGCTCGGCGTGGTCCGTCTCGATCTCGGGCCCGCGGCGGGGGTGGCGGTCGGCGAGGTCGATACCGAGCTGGTCGGGACGGTCCGGGCGGCCGTGCCGAGCCTGGCCAACCGGCGCGAGGACGTGTTCGGCCAGCCGACGGTGGTGCCGGTCACGATCACCTGATCGGGCCTACCTGATCGGGCCTACCTGATCGGGCCTACCTGATCGGGCCTATCTGACGGGAGACTGCCAGAAGACCGGCTGCTCGCTGGCCGCCGACGCGCTGAAGCCGACGCCGGTCACCGTGTCGGCCGAGCTGGTCAGGGCGGTGATGGCCTGGATGCCGGGCCCGGTCAGGCCCTGCCCGCCCGGCGTGGCCGTCGTCCAGGCCGATCCGCTGGCCGAGGTCCACACCACCACGTCCTGATGGCCCGGCGTGACGCCGAACGTCCCGGTCGCGACGAACTCGTTCCCGGCCGCGGTCAGCGCGGTGACCGACGCGTGGCCGGCCGGGACGGGCAGGGCGGACTCGGTCCAGGTGGTGCCGCCGTCGGACGACCTGGCCACCAGCGGCACCTGCTGGCCGGCCGCGGTCAGCGCGGTGCCCACCGCGACCACGAGCCGGCCGCGGCTGGCCACGTGGTTCAGCACGGTCCTGGTGGTGCCGACGGGCAGCGGCAGGTTCACCTCGGTCCAGTCCTGGCCGCCGGCTGAGGTCCAGGCCGACGCGCCGGCCCCGGCCGAACCCACCGCGACGAACCCCTGCGGCCCGGCGGTCACGGCCAGCATCTGCCGGCTGGCGCCTGGGGGCCCCGGGCCGTCCAGCGCGCCCGGGCCACCCTTAGCCGACACCGCGTCACCCGCCCGCTGCCAGCCGGACAGGTCCGCCGACCACCAGGCGGCGGCGATCGTCCGGCCCCCGGCGACCTGGTAGCCGACGATGACGTAGCCGCTGGTCCCGGCGACCGCCTGCTCGGGGTACAGGCCCGGCGGGCTGAAGGCGCCCTCGCCGTCGGCCGCGGACCAGACCTGGCCGTCGGGGGAAGTGATGACCACCGGGTGTTCGGCGGCCACGGCGGTGACGTTGCCCACCGCGAGCCAGCCGGCCGGGCCGTGGGTCACGCTGGTCAGCTGCTGGATGCCGGGCCGGCCGAGCACGCCCGGGGTCTGGCCGACCGCGGGCCGCCACAAGCTGCCGCCGTTGGCGGAGATCCAGGCCGCGGGGTAGCCGTTGGCGCTGCCCACCGCGACCTGCGCGCCGTTGCCCGCGGCGACGCTGTTGACGGCCAGTTCGGTCTGGACGGCGCCGGGGATCTTGGCCAGGGCGACCTGGCCGGGGGGAGCATTCGGGCTCAGCAGGGTGAGCAGGGGCTGGCGGCTGTCCGGGTCGCCGGCCGTGGTGCCGGCCGCGATCGCGGTGCCGTTGCTCGTGATGGCCACGCCGGAGACGTCTTCGGCGGCGGCGGCGCTGAACGCGGGGTCCGGCCGCCAGGTGGCGCCGTCGGCGGAGGTGAAGGCGGTCAGGGCCGGGCCGGCCTGGCCGGTGATGACGGCCCCGGCCTGGGCTCCGTCGGCCAGGCCGGCGGTGAAGCCGGCCGGCATGGTGAGGGTGGCGGCATAGGTCCAGGCCGTGCCGTTCGGCGAGCGGTACACGTCCACGGCTGGTTTCCTGCCCGCTTTGTTGCCAGCCGTGGCCGGGCGGAGCAGCACGAACCCGCTGCCGGTGACGGCCTCGCCGCTGATCTGGGGCTGCGCGCCGGGCCCGGCGGGCGTCACGGCGGGCGGGACGGCCAGCGTCCAGGTGATGCCGCCGTCGGTGCTCAGCCAGGCAGCGCCGGCCTGGACGGTGCGGGTGTGGCCGGGACGGCCGGTGGTCAGGGTCACGCCGCCGGCGATCAGGACCCGGCTGGCGTAGGCCGCGGCGTAGCCGATGCCCTCGACGTGAGCGGTGCCCGCGGCCAGGCGCAGTTGCGGCGCGCCGAGCCGCTGCCAGGTGAGCCCGTTGGCGGACAGGAAGATCACCGGGCTGTTTCCGTCCGGGCCGCCGGCGCCCGCGGCGATGAAGCCGGCCGCGGTGCGCTTCAGCACGCTGATCTGGTCGCCGGGGCGCAGCGGCAGCCCGGTGGTGGAGGCCAGCGTCCAGGTCCGGCCGTCGCGGCTGGTCCAGATGGAGTCCGGGCCGAGGGCCACCCAGGCGTCGCGGCCGCCGGCCACGAAACTGGCCGCGTAGCCGGGGGGCGGCGGCCCGCCGGCCGGGGTGCGCACCGCGCCCATGGCCCAGGTCGCGCCGTTGTCGGTGGACACGAAGAACTGGGCGCGGGCGATGCGCGCGCCGTCCTGCGACCCGACCGCCACGATCTCTGCGCCGTCGCTGGCCACCCGGCCGAGCGTCTGGCTGATGCCGCGGCCGCTGGCCGCCGCGGTGAACTGGCTGCCGGCCAGGGTGGCCGGGGGGAACCCGAGCGCGGCCGGGGGGGGTGCCTGGCCGCGATGGGCGCCGCTGTTGGCCCCGGCCAGCACCACCACGGCGACGCCGAACACGATCATGGTCACGATCGGTACGGCTACCCGCAGCGCCAGCCCGCGGAATTCGAGGGCGGAGAGGAACTGCTTGAACCAGGTTCGTTTGGCGGGCTCGGGCACGAAGGAGCGGAGCAGGCGGGTCCATTCGGTACCCGCCTGCTCGGTCCGCCTGGCCCGGTGGGTGGTGCGGGGCTCGTTCGGCGCGGCGGGGCCGGGGCGTCGCGGGCCGGCCGGTACGGGGCCGGGGCGCGACGGGGCCGTGGTGAACTCGTCCCCGCTGAACAGGCCTGGGCTGAAGGGGTCACAGCTGAAGGGATCCGGGCTGAAGGCGTCCGGGCTGAAGGAGTCCGGGCTGGGCGGCCGGGGGCGCTGGGGCGTCGCGATGGCCCGGGTGATCCAGTCTGCTTGGCTGCTCCAGTCGGCCTGGGCTGGCCGGGCGGTCTGGGGTGGCCGGGCGGTCTGGGGTGGCCGGGCGGAGTCGAACTCGAAGCCGGGCCTGGCCCGTGGGCTCGGGTGCTGGTGCGGTCGCGGGGCGGCGGGCTGGGGGCCGCTCGTGGTGGGCGTGTACCTGAACCGGCGCGGCTGATCCTGCGGCCCGGGCCAGTCCTGCGGCCCGGGCCAGTCCTGCGGCCCGGGCCAGTCCTGCGGGTCCGGCCAGTCCGGCGGGTCGCGGCGGGCGGCCGGGAAGGGCCCGGTCCTGGCCGCATCGTGGCCGGTGACCTGGCCGGGGGACGGGGCGCGGGGCCTGCCGGGCCCGGGATGCGACGGGGTCTCGAACTCGTAGCCGGGGACCGGGCCCCAGTCGCGATCCTGCGCCCGGGACGGCTCGGTCCCGGCACGGGGCCGCCGACGGCCCGCAGGCCCGCGCGGACCCGAGGCGCCGCCGGCCCGAGCGTTGCCAGCCGGATCCCGTGTCACCTTTTGCCCTGCCGTTGTGCCGTGCCCGTCACGAGGATGCGCAGATGGGCGGGTTGGGCCGCAGAAGGCCCGTTTGGCGTTACCCGCCGATGGTACCGGCCGGCACCCCGCTGCGACCGGCCTTCGGCGCACGCCAGGGGGGCGGTGCGTCACTCAGGACACATCCGCCCCACGGGCCGCCGGGAAGCCTTTCAGGCACTGTCCCTGATGGCGCGCGGGTAGCCTGAGAAGTACACGTCAACCACGGATTCACATTTCGGAAGAGGGTTTGAAGGGCACTATGTCCGCCGAGTCTTCTGGGTCACCGCAGGGTAGCGCTGAGGTGCGCGAGCCCGAAGGATCACGCGAGCCAGCGTCAGCACGAGGGACGCCCGGCGCAGCGCGCCCGGCCACGGCATCAGATCATGCCGTGAGCCAGGCCGACTTCGGCGCCAACGAATGGCTCGTGGAGGAGCTTTACCAGCGGTACCTGGCCGACCCGGGTTCGGTGGACCGGGCCTGGTGGAGCTTCTTCGCCGACTACCAGCCGGCGTTGTCCAACGGGACCGGGCCGCAGCCGGTCATCACCGCGCAGGCCCGGACCAGCGCGGTGGCCGCCCCACCCGCTGCGCCTGCCCCGCAGGCGCCCCCGGCCGCGGCGCCCGCACCACCCGCGCCCGCCGCGCAGCCGGCACCTGCCGCGCAGCCGGCACCGGCACCGCCCGTCGCGGCCCCGCCTTCCCCGGCCCCGCCTTCCCCGGCCCCGCCTTCCCCGGCCCCGCCGCAGGCCGGAGCGCAGCCGGCCGCTCCCCCGGCCGGAGGGCAGCCGCCCGCTCCCCCGGCCCTCCCCGACGCCGAGGTCAGCAGGCTGCGCGGCGCCGCGGCGCGCACGGTCACCAACATGACGGCCAGCCTGGCCGTGCCCACGGCCACCAGCGTCCGCTCGGTGCCGGCCAAGCTGCTGTCGGACAACCGGATCGTCATCAACAACCACCTGCGCCGCGGCCGCGGCGGCAAGGTGTCGTTCACCCACCTGATCGGCTACGCCGTGGTCCAGGCGCTCAAGGCGATGCCGGAGATGAACGACGCCTACACCGAGGAGAACGGCAAGCCCGCGGTGGCCCGGCCCGAGCACGTCAACCTGGGCCTGGCCATCGACGTGCAGACCGCCGACGGCGCCCGCCAGCTGCTGGTGCCGAACATCAAGGCGGCCGAGCAGATGGACTTCCGGCTGTTCTGGACCAGCTACGAGGACGTCGTCCGCAAGGCGCGGATGGGCAAGCTGGCCGTGTCCGACTTCCAGGGCACCACCGCGACCCTCACCAACCCGGGCACGATCGGCACCGTCCACTCGGTGCCCAGGCTGATGCCCGGCCAGGGCTGCATCGTCGGCGTGGGCGCGATGGAGTACCCGGCCGCATACCAGGGCGCCTCGGAGGAGACCCTGGCCCGGCTGGCCATCAGCAAGTCGGTCACGCTCACCTCGACCTACGACCACCGGATCATCCAGGGCGCGCAGTCCGGGGAGTTCCTGAAGAAGATCCACGAACTGCTGCTGGGCGAGGACGGCTTCTACGACGGCATCTTCGCCGCGCTCCGCATCCCGTACGAGCCGGTCCGCTGGGTCAGGGACTTCCCGTACGGGCACGAGGACGACGTGGCCAGGTCCGCCCGGGTCCAGGAGCTGATCCACGCCTACCGGGTCCGCGGCCACCTGATGGCCGACACCAACCCGCTCGAGGTCACCCAGCGCAAGCATCCCGACCTGGACATCAACCTGCACGGGCTGACCCTGTGGGACCTGGAGCGCGAGTTCCCCACCGGCGGCTTCGGCGGCAGGAACCGGATGAAGCTGCGGGACGTCCTGGGCGTGCTGCGCGACTCGTACTGCCGCACCGTCGGCACCGAGTACATGCACATCCAGGATCCCGAGGAGCGCCGCTGGCTGCAGGACCGCATCGAGGTCCCGCACCCCCGGGCCGAACACGACGAGCAGATCCGCATCCTGTCCCGGCTCAACGTGGCCGAGGCGTTCGAGATGTTCCTGCAGACCAAGTTCGTCGGCCAGCGCCGGTTCTCCCTGGAGGGCGCGGAGTCGCTGATCCCGCTGGTCGACGCGGTGCTGGCCGAGGCGGCCGGGGCCGGGCTCGAGGAGGCCGTCATCGGCATGGCCCACCGCGGCCGGCTGAACGTCCTGGCCAACATCGTGGGCAAGTCCTACGGGCAGATCTTCAAGGAGTTCGAGGGCAACCTCGACCCGCGCAGCGCTCAGGGTTCCGGCGACGTCAAGTACCACCTGGGCGCGGAGGGCACGTTCCGCGCGCCCGACGGCCGGGCCATCAGGACCTCGCTGGTGGCCAACCCCAGCCACCTGGAGGCGGTCGACCCGGTGCTGGAAGGCGTGGTCCGGGCCAAGCAGGACGTGATCGACAAGGGCGAGCCCGGCTTCACCGTGCTGCCCGTGCTCATCCACGGCGACGCCGCGTTCGCCGGGCAGGGCGTGGTGGCCGAGACCCTCAACCTGTCGCTGCTGCGCGGCTACCGGACCGGCGGCACGGTGCACGTGATCGTGAACAACCAGGTGGGCTTCACCACCGCGCCGCAGTACTCGCGGTCCAGCGTGTACGCCACCGACGTGGCCCGGATGATCCAGGCGCCCATCTTCCACGTCAACGGGGACGACCCCGAGGCCGTGGTGCGGACGGCCCGGCTGGCCTTCGCCTACCGGCAGGCGTTCAAGAAGGACGTCGTGGTCGACATGATCTGCTACCGCAAGCGGGGGCACAACGAGACCGACAACCCGTCGTTCACCCAGCCGCTCATGTACGACCTGGTGGAGGCCAAGCGGTCGACCCGGAAGGTCTACACCGAGTCGCTGATCGCCCGCGGCGACATCACCATGGAGGAGGCCGAGGCCGCGCTGCGCGACTACCAGCAGCAGCTCGAGCGGGCCTTCACCGAGACCAGGGACGCCGCCGAGCGCCCGGCCGAGCCCGGCACGGTGCTGCGGCGCGAGTCGGAGGACCGCCCGGTCAACCACGAGGCGGTGCCCACCGCGATAACCGCCGAGACGGTCAAGCGGATCATCGACACCCAGGTCAACCTGCCCGCCGACTTCACCGTGCACCCGCGGCTGAAGCCGCTGCTCGACCGGCGCGCGGCCATGGTCTCCGATGACGTCATCGACTGGGCCACCGGTGAGCTGCTGGGCTTCGGCGCGCTGATCATCGACGGTCACCCGGTGCGGCTGGTCGGCCAGGACTCCAGGCGCGGGACGTTCGGCCAGCGGCACGCGGTGCTGGTGGACCGGCACACGGCCGCGGAGTACACGCCGCTGAAGCAGCTGGACTCCGGCCCGGCCAAGTTCTTCGTGCACGACTCCCTGCTGTCGGAGTACGCGGCGATGGGCTTCGAGTACGGCTACTCGGTGGCCCGGCCCGAGGCCCTGGTGTGCTGGGAGGCCCAGTTCGGCGACTTCGTCAACGGCGCCCAGATCATCACCGACGAGTTCATCAGCTCCGGCGAGCAGAAGTGGGGCCAGCGCTCCGGCGTGGTGCTGCTGCTGCCGCACGGCTACGACGGCCAGGGCCCGGACCACTCCTCCGCGCGGGTCGAGCGGTTCCTGTCGCTGTGCGCGCAGGACAACATGACCGTGGCCATGCCGACCACGCCGGGCAACTACTTCCACCTGCTGCGCTGGCAGGGGCTGTCCGGGCGGCACAAGCCGCTGATCGTGTTCACGCCCAAGTCCATGCTGCGGCTGAAGGCGGCCACCTCGGCGGTGGCTGAGTTCACCTCCGGGTCGTTCCGCCCGCTGATCTCCGACTCGGGCGTAGACCCGGCCGGCGTGCGCCGGGTACTGCTGTGCACGGGCAAGGTGTACTACGACCTGGCCGCCCGGCGGCAGCAGGCGGGCCGGACCGAGGTGGCGATCGTGCGGGTCGAGCGGCTGTACCCGCTGCCGGTCTCCGAGCTGCACGCCGAGCTGGCCCGCTACCCCGCCGCCGAGTCGGTCACCTGGGTCCAGGAGGAGCCCGTCAACATGGGCGCCTGGCCCACGTTCGCGCTGAAGCTGCCGCTGCACCTCGGCCGCCAGGTCGGCGTGGTGTCGCTGCCCGCGAGCTCGGCCCCGGCGGCAGGCTCGGCGGCGCAGCACGCCGCGACCCATTCCGAGCTCATCGAGACCGCGATCGGTTGATGTACTTCACCGACCGCGGCCTCGAGGAACTGGCCGAACGACGCGGCGAGGAGCAGGTCACCCTGGCCTGGCTGGCCGATCGGCTGCGCGACTTCGTGGACCTCAATCCCGGCTTCGAGACCGCTGTGGACCGCTTGGCCACGTGGCTCGCACGGCTGGATGACGACGAAGAAGACCTTTAAGAGGGCCTGTCTGCCGAACGGGCCGTGGTGGCAGCCTCCCGAACGAGGGCTCGCGTTGGCTGTTTCGTTACCTGCGGGTGGTGCCCGCGAGACCGGAGTCTGGCAGGCTCTCGGTGCTAGGACGGTCTGATCTGAACAAACGTTGCCGCCGAACCGTCGAAAGGTCGAGGCTGATATCCCTCGCCAGGGTGGGGAAATCGCGGTCCGGCCGCCGTGAGGGACTACGCCACAACGGCCCTCTCCGGCGGTCGCAGGGTCATGAGCGCAAACCAGGCCGGTCAGGGCGCTGCACGGCGGCCGGGCAATCTCAACTTGTGGGAGGAAGATCATGAGACGGATAACTGGGATCGCTGCCTTGGCCGCGATCGCCTTGGCGGCCGCCGGCTGCAGCAGCAGCGGCAGCAGCAGCGCCAGTAGCGGCAGCAGCAGCAGCGCAGCCGCCGGCGGCAGTACGGTCGACATCTACTCGAGCCTGCCGATGCAGGGAGCCTCGAGCGCGCAGACCATCCCGCTGGTCAACGGGATCAAGCTCGCGCTGTCCCAGGCGGGCGGCAAGGCCGGCCAGTTCACGGTGAACTACCAGGTACTCGACGACTCGACCGCCGCGGCCGGGAAGTGGGACCCGGGCCAGACGGCGGCGAACGCGCGCAAGGTGGCCTCGGACCCGAAGGCCGTCTTCTACATCGGCGAGTTCAACTCCGGGGCCAGCGAGGTGTCGATCCCGATCCTCAACGAGGCGAGCATACCGCAGGTAAGCCCGGCCAACACCTACGTCGGCCTGACCACCAACCTGCCGGGCAGTGCTCCCGGTGAGCCGCAGAAGTACTACCCGACCGGGAAGCGGACCTACCTGCGGATCGTGCCGATCGACTCGATCCAGGCCGCCGCGGACCTGATCGCGATGAAGAACGCGGGCTGCACCAAGGTCGCCGTGGCCAACGACAAGGAGGCTTACGGCGCCGGCCTGGCCACGCTGCTCGAGCTGGAGAAGGGCTTCTACGGGATCACGATCACCAGCAACACCGGGATCGACCCGACCGCCCCCAACTTCCGCTCCTACGCTTCGACGGTCCAGGGCCAGGGCGCCAACTGCTTCTTCTTCGCTGGCATCGTCTCCAACGGCGCGGTCCAGATCACCAAGGACGTCCACTCGGCGCTCCCCACGGCCAAGATCTTCGGCGGTGACGGGGTGTGCACGAGTTCCTACACCGCCGCGTCGCAGGGCGGCGTCCCGGCCGCGATCGACCCGCTGATCGAGTGCACGGTCGCCACCCAGGACCTGGCGGCGTATCCGGGCGGCAAGACCTTCCTGGCCGCCTACGCGGCCAAGTACGGCACTTCCAGCCCCGACCCGTACGCGATCTACGGCTACGCGGTGATGCAGCTCGCGCTCAACACGATCAAGAACCTCGGCGCGCAGGGCAACAGCAAGCCCGCCATCCTGGCCGCCCTGTTCGCGGACAAGTCGGTTCAGTCCGTGCTCGGCACCTACGGATTCGACGCCAACGGTGACACCACGCTGAAGTCCTACGGCGTGTACAAGGTCGGCTCCAACGGCGACCCGGTCTTCTTCCAGACGGTCACGCCCACGAAGACGGTCAGCTAAAGGCCACAATGGGGCGGTGGGGAGCACACTGCTCCCCACCGCCCCGGTCCATCCGCACGCCGCTCGACACTCCGTACGGAGCCATGGAAACCACGACAATCACGCCCACCCTGCCTTCGGTCCCGATGCGCCGGCTGGCGGCGGTTCGCCGCTACGCCGGGCAGTGGGGCCTGATCGCGGCGCTCGCGGCGCTGCCGGTCTACTACGGCGTCCACGATCTGGTGTACGGCTACCAGGTCACCGCGGCGGGCCATCAGGTGCTTCATCACGACCTGTCGAACCTGGGCTACGACTTCGCCCAGGGCCTGTCCAACGGTGCGATCTGGGCCTTGATCGCGATCGGGTACACGCTGGTCTACGGCATCATCGAGCTGATCAACTTCGCGCACGGCGACGTGTTCATGATCGGGTCGTTCACCGCCGTGGGCATGTGGTCGGTGTTCGGGCTGAGCCCCGGCGAGGGCACCGCGGCGCTGATCGGCTTCCTGCTGCTGGCGCTGATCATCACGATGCTCGTGACGGGCTCCCTGAACGTCCTGATCGAGCGGGTCGCCTACCGGCCGCTGCGCAGCGCGCCCAAGCTCGCGTCGCTGATCACCGCGGTCGGCTTCTCGTTCATCCTGCAGAACGTCGGCCTGCTGTGGCGCGGCGGCTCCCCGCAGAGCGTGTCCGACCTGATCGGCGTGCAGGCTACCGTGTTCACCGTCGGGGGCGTGCCGATCCAGCGCGGTTACCTCCTGGTGTTCGCGGTGATGATCCCGCTCGTGTTCGCGCTGGCCTGGTTCATCAACTCCACCCGCGCCGGGCGGGCCATGCGGGCCACCGCCCAGGACCCGGAGGCCGCCCGGCTGATGGGCATCAACGTCAACGCCACGATCTCGCTGACGTTCGCCCTCGGCGGCATGCTGGCCGGCGCGGCCGGGCTGGTGTACGCGCTGTACGAGACCAACGTGTGGTACTTCCAGGGCTTCAAGGCCGGCCTGATCGCGTTCACGGCCGCGGTGATGGGCGGCATCGGCAACGTCCGCGGCGCGGTGCTCGGCGGGCTCATCATCGGCGTCATCCAGGCGCTGTCCGATGCGCGGCTGGGCCCGCAGTGGACCGAGGCGGTCGTGTTCGGCTACCTGATCGTGATCATGGTCCTCCGCCCGCGCGGGCTGCTCGGCGAGGAGACGAGGGAGGCCGGATGAGCCTGGTGTGGGGGCGGCTGCAGGCCGGCCGGGACGCGGTGGCGAACCGGCTTCCCCGCTGGTGGAACCGCGCGCTGGCCGGAGCGCTCATCGTGTTCGGGATCGTGCTGCCGTTTCTGTTCCCGGCGGACAGCGGCTTCATGAACGGGACCATCATCGCCGTGGCCTACGCGGTGATGTCGCTCGGCCTGAACATCGTGGTGGGATTCGCCGGCCTGCTCGATCTGGGCTACGTCGCCTTCTACGCGCTCGGCGCGTACTCACTGGGGTGGTTCGGTTCCGGGTTCTTCTTCAAGCTGCACATCCACGTGCTGGTCTCGCCGGTCGAGAGCACGCTGCAGGGCATTCACCTCAACTTCGTGCTGATCCTGATCGCCGCCGCGCTCATCTGCGCGGCGGCGGGGATGCTGATCGGCCTGCCGACGCTGCGCCTGCGCGGCGACTACATCGCGATCGTCACGCTCGCGTTCGGTGAGATCATCGGCACGCTCGCCGTCAACGGCCAGAGCATCCCGGTCGGCGGCGGCATGACGCTGACCGCCGGCAACCTCGGCATCAGCGCCGTCGACGCGCCGTACTTCCCCGGTTCGGGTACGTTCGGCCTGCTGGACCTGCGGCCGTGGTACTGGCTGATCTTCGCCATCTTGCTCGTCGTCCTGTTCGTCAACCTGCGGCTGCGCGACTCACGGCTGGGCCGGGCCTGGATCGCGCTGCGCGAGGACGAGGTCGCGGCGGTGTCGATGGGAATCCCGCTGGTGAGAACGAAGCTGCTGGCCTACTCGGTGGGCGCCGCGTTCGGCGGCATGGCGGGCGCGTTCTTCGGCACCTACTACACCGAGGTCAACGCCAGCCAGTTCGCGTTCGGGTTCTCGATCTTCATCCTGGCGATGGTGATCATCGGCGGGCTCGGCTCGATCTGGGGCGCGGTCGTCGGCGGCCTGGCCCTCGGCTACATCAACAACTACCTGATTCCCGACGTGCTGAACGACCTGCCCAGCAAGTTCGGGCTGCACTTCCAGCTGACCCAGGTGGAGTTCGGGATCTTCGGGTTCCTGCTGGTGATCATGATGGTGCTGCGACCGCAGGGCCTGATCCCGGAACGGCGGCGCCGGCTCGAGCTCACGGCCGAGATCGCGGCCGAGGACGCGCAGCTCGCGGAGGCGCCGGGCAGCGCCGGAGGCGCGGCGTGATCCCGGCCGAGGGTCCCGCTCAGCCCGGTGACCCCGCCCCGTCCGACTCCTTCGGTCCCGCGGTGCTGCGCGCGGAGCGCATCACTAAGCAGTTCGGGGGGCTGGTGGCCGTCGACGACGTCTCGGTCGAGCTTCCCGAGCACTCGATCGTCTCGCTGATCGGGCCCAACGGGGCCGGGAAGACGACCCTGTTCAACATGCTGACCGGGCTGTACCGGCCCACCCAGGGCCGGATCGTGCTCGGCGCCCGGGACATCACGCGGTCCCGGCCGGATATGATCACCGGCTACGGGGTGGCGCGTACCTTCCAGAACATCCGCCTGTTCGGCGCGATGACGGCCGTCGAGAACGTGATGATCGGACATCACGCCCGGATGCGGGCGGGATTGTTCGGATCGATCTTCCGGCCGCCCTGGGTCCGCCGCGAGGAGCGGGACACCCGGGACCGGGCCCGCGAGTTGCTGGCCTACGTCGGACTGCCCAAGACCGTGTTCGACCAGGTGGCCGCGCAGCTGTCGTACGGCGACCAGCGGCGGGTGGAACTCGCGCGGGCGCTGGCGGCCGAGCCGAGCGTCCTGCTGCTCGACGAGCCGACCGCCGGCATGAACCCCCGCGAATCGGCGGAGCTGACCGCGTTCATGCGCAAGCTGCGCGAGGAGAAGCAGCTGACCATCCTGCTCATCGAGCACGACATGAAGGTCGTGATGGGGGTCTCCGAGCGGGTCACGGTGCTCGATCACGGCAGGAAGATCGCCGAGGGCGCGCCGGCCGTGGTCCGGACGGACCCGCGGGTGATCGAGGCCTATCTCGGAAAGCAGGACTGATGGCCCTACTCGAGGTCCGCGACATCCGTACCCGGTACGGCGCGATCGAGGCGCTGAAGGGGATCTCGCTGACGGTAGACGAAGGTGAGGTGGTGACGCTGATCGGCTCGAACGGGGCCGGGAAGTCGACCACCCTGCGGTCGATCTCGGGCCTGACCCCGGCCAGCTCCGGGACGATCATGTTCGGCGGGCAGGACATCACGCAGGTGCCGGCGCACGAGATCGTCGGCCGCGGCATCGCCCTGGCCCCCGAGGGCCGGCACTGCTTCCCCCGGATGACCGCGCTCGAGAACCTGGAACTGGGCGCCCACCAGCGGCGCGGTCCCGGGGTGGCCGAGGACTTCAACCGGGTCTACGAACTGTTTCCCCTGCTCAAGGAGCGCGAAGGCCAGAAGGCCGGCACCATGTCCGGAGGCGAGCAGCAGATGCTCGCGATCGGGCGCGCGCTGATGGCCCGGCCGAAGCTGCTGATGCTCGACGAGCCGTCGCTGGGCATCGCTCCCCTCGTGGTGCAGCGGATCTACCAGACCATCGGCGAGATCAACAGCTCCGGGGTGGCGATCTTGCTGGTCGAGCAGAACGCCAACTACGCGCTCGACGCCGCCTCCCGCGGCTACGTGCTCGAGACCGGGCACGTAGCCCTGGCCAACGACTCGGCGAGCCTGCGCAACGACCCCGAGGTTCAGCGGGCGTACCTGGGCACATGACTGATACGGAGAGTGATAGCCATCGGAACGATTGGCGCTAAGGCGCTGTACCTGCTGTTCGCGTGGCTCATCTCGGCGGCCGCCGCGGCGTGGCTGGCGGAGCGCAAGGGCTACGCCGAGCGGGTCGGGCTGACCCTGGGCTTGCTGCTGTCGGTCGTGGGCCTGCTGGTCATGGTGCTGCTTCCCGGGCGACCCGGCTCGAAGTGGAAGGTCCAGGGCTGGCTGCCGCGGCGGCGGCGTCCGGATTCCGCTATCCGTCCAGGGCCATGACGTGGTCGGCGCGCCCGATCACCATGGGATCGTGCGTGGCGCAGATCACGGTCTGGCCGTCGGTGTGAGCGGCGGCCGCGAGCAGGGCCGCGACGGCCCCGGCGTTGGTCTCGTCCTGCCGGGAGGTCGGCTCGTCGACGATCAGCAGCCCCCGCGCGCCGGCCAGCGCCCGGGCTAGCGCCAGCCGCTGGGCTTCCCCGGCCGAGAGGCCGGCCCGCTGGCGGGCCCGGTCGGCGAGCCCGGCCCGGGTCAGCGCCGTGCCCGCGCGCTCGGCGGCGGCGTCCGCGTCCCAGCCGCGTATCCGCAAGATCAGCACCGTGTTCTCCTGGGCGCTGAGGAACTCGATCGGCGCGGGCTCCTGGGAGAGGTATCCGATCCGCTGCCGGCGCAGGCTCGCGAGCTGCTCGCCGGTGTCGCCGCCCAGCGGGTGCCCGTCGAGCATGACCAGGCCCGAACTCGGGCGGTCGAGCCCGGCCATGAGCCTCAGCAGCGTCGTCTTCCCTGCCCCCGAGCGGCCCGTGACGACGGTCAGCTGGCCGGGCGCGAACTGGTGCGTCAGCCCGCTGAGCACGTGGCGCCGGGTTTGCCCGTTCCCGTAGGTGCGCGTGAGCTGGCAGAGCTCGACCCGGACCGGGGCCCGGCGTTCGGGCGGCTGAGGCGGGACTTCGGCTGATGCCGGCGCGGCCGGGCCGGGACCGCTGGCCGCCCGGGTCACGACCACGCCGTCCGCGGCTGGCTGCGCGCGGGCGCGCCGCCCGATGCCGGCCGAGGTGAGCAGATCGGGGGGCAGCCGCAGCCAGCCGCCGTCGACCACGAGCGCCTCCTCCTCCTCCCCGCCACGCCGGTCGCTGACGATCCGCCCGTCGCGGATCCGCAGGGTGCGGTCCGCGACCCCCGCGGTCGCCGGATCGTGGGTCACGAGCATGACGCTCGCGCCGTTGGTACGGGCGAGCTCCACGATCAGCGCGCGGATGGCGTCGGCGCTAGCGTCGTCGAGCTCGCCGGTCGGCTCATCGGCGAGCAGCAGCGCCGGGCGGTGGGCCAGGGCTGCGCACAGCGCGAACCGCTGGCGCTCGCCACCGGACAGCTCGGCGGGCCGCGCGTCAGCCCGGTCCGCCAGCGCCGTGGCCCCCAGCAGTTCATCGACTCGCTTGCGCCGCTCCCGCCTCGGCATGCCGCGCAGCGCGAGCGGCAGCGCCACAGCGTCACGCATGCGCAGGTCCGGGCTCAGTACCTCCTCGGTGCGCTGCCCGAGGAACCCCATCAGCTCGTGCCGGAGCCGCGACCGGGAGCGGGCAGGCATCCGGCCGATATCGCGGCCCAGCACGCGGACGATCCCGGCCGATGGCTGCTGGAGCCCGGCCACGACCCGTAGCAGGGTGCTCTTCCCGGCACCGCTCGGACCGAGCACGCACAGCACCTCGCCCCGGCCCAGCTCCAGGTTCGTCCCGGCCAGCGCCGCCGCGTCCCCCTCGTTGGTGCGGTGAACGCAGAACACATCGCGCACTTCGACGACGGCGTCGCTCATCGGAGGACGCCTCCGGCGGTGCTTGCGATCTGGGCCCGGGTGGCCAGCGCGCCCGCGAGCGCGAGCACGGCCAGCGTGCCGGCGCCCCAGGCGGCCAGCTCCGCCCATGGCACGACCGTCACCACCGGCGGGCTGGGATCGGCGACCGTCCCGGCGGCGCGGACGCTCGCGACCGCCAGCCGCGTCAGCAGCACGGCGAGGCCCAGGCCGGCGATCACCCCGAGCACGCTCGCGAGCGCGAGCCGGACGCGCAGCTCGGCGCGCAGTCCATGCGGGCCGACGCCCTGCTCGGACAGGTCCGCGGCGGCCCGTGCGTCGCGGGCCCCGCCGAGCAGGGCGGTCAGCAACCCGAGGACGGCCAGCACCGCGGACAGCGCCGTCGCGGCGACCAGCGTGCCGAGCACCCCGCGCGCCACCGGCGCGTCGCGCAGCTGCTGATCGATATCGCCGCGGAACGAGGAATCGAGCTGGGCGAGCGCCCCGCCGCCGAGCGCGGCGCGCAGCTGCGCGGGTTGCCCGGTGCTGATCCACAGCTCGTCGGGCCGGCCTTGACCGGGCAGCTGCGCGTCCAGGGCCGCCGCGAGCGTCGCCTCGTCGGCGACGACGAAGCCGGCCTGGCCCGCCAGCGTCGGGAACCGGCTGAGGACGCCCACCACGCGCGCGACCACCGGCAGGCCGTCCACGGTCAGGGCGATACGCCCGTCGGGCCCCGCGGCCGCGGCGGTCTGCGGGTCGGCGAGCACCGGGACCGGGCGCGTGTCGGTGGGCTGGGCCGGGCGGAGCACGCCGGGTGTTCCGCTGGCGGAAAAGGCGACGATCGCGGCGGCGCCGCTGCTGGCCGATCCCGTGGTGGGCGATGCCGTCGTGGCCGCCGCGCCGACCCCGCGCCAGGCGCCGAGCGGGACGGGCCGCGCTGGACCGCGGGCGGCCAGCACGGACAGCGGCCCGAGCGCGACCCGCGCAGTAGCCTGAGTCGCGGCGGCCACGTTTTCGCCGTTCTGATGACCGTTGGTGATGGCCAGTCCCGTTGGCTCGTCGAGCTCCAGAGCCTCGAGCTCCCACCGTCCGGGCGGCACCCGGGCCCGCAGCACCGCGGCGCTAGCGCTGGCCGTTCCGAACGTGACCTGCCGGATCGCTCCCCGGGGATCGCGCAGGTCCGCGGTCACCGTGACCGCGAAGGTCTGGGCGGAAGCGCGCAGCGACAGCCACTGCGCGTCTGCCGGAAGCGCCGGTCCAGGCACCCGAACCGGGCCGGCGGGCTCGAGGCGGCGGGCGAGCGTCGCCAGCGATGCCGAGCCGTCGCTCTGCCGCCAGCCGTGGATCGCGGTCAGCCCGCCGGCCGGAATGCCGAGCGCGGGAACTGTCACCGTCCCCCCGCCTGCGGTGTAGTTCGCGTCGGTCCGGCGGACGGGCAGCACGGCGCCGGACGCGAGCGCCTGCCAGCGCTGCAGCGGCGCCACCTCGAGCGGGGTGCGGAAATCCGCCCCCGGCGAGACCAGCACGTCCAGCGGGACCTGGTCCGCCGCCTGATCGGCCGCGCTGCGGGTCAGCGTGGACCGGTAGGCCAGGGCGAAGCCACCCAGACCGGTGGCGACGGCGAGGAACGCGATGGCCAGCGCCGTCACCCCCGGGGACCGGGCCAGGTTGAGCAGCGCCAGGCGCGGGAGCACCGGGCCGCGCCGGGCCACGCGCTCGGCCCCCCGCAGCACCAGCCTGGCCGCGCGAAACGTGACCACCCCGGCGGCCGCACAGCACAGCGGCGCGAGCAGCAGCGCCAGGGCCTGATCGCTGCCAGTACCCGCGGCCAGCGCCGCGACCAGGGCCGCGGCCGCGGCGACGGCCAGCAGGTCGGTCAGCCGGGTGCCAGGCACCAGCACCAGCGTGGCGAGCAGCACGGTCGCCGCCAGCCAGCCAGCCCCCAGCGCGATCAGCCCCGCAGGGGTGATCACGGCGTGCATCACGATCGCGCCCGCCGGTTCCCCCTGGCTGCCGGCCAGCAGCGCCGCGGCCCCGATGCCCGCGACCGCTCCGACGCTCAGTGCGGCCGCGCTCAGCCACCCGGATTCGGTCGCGACGAACAGCACGCACTGGCCCGGGCGGGCGCCCGCGTTGCGGAGCCGGTCAAGTTCGGCCCGCTGATCGCGGCGCAGTCCACCGCCGGCCAAGACGATGAACAGGGCCAGCGCCGTGAGCGCGCCCCCGCCCGCGAGCAGCAGGCGCTGCGGTGCCGCGCTCGCCTCGGCGCGGGCCTGGTCCAGTTCGGTGAACGGCGCGCTCAGGCTGAACTGGCTCCCGTTCAGCAGCAGGCGGGCCTGTGAGCGCTGCAGCCGGTCCTCGACGGCGGCCAGCTGCCACCACCGCAGCCGCGTGGTGGTGAGCGGGGCCAGCCAGCTATGCGTGCGGTACAGGCCGCTCAGCCCGGGCAGGGCATCCAGTCCGGCGACGTCCCAGGTCACGAGCACCGGCCCGGCGCCCGCGCTGGCCGGCGCGAAGCCGAGGGGGACCGCCGAGCGCAGCGGCGACGAGCCGACGACCTGGATACGGACGCCGGCCGCGGTCAGGAGAGACGAGACCTTCGGGGGCGGGCCGCCGCCGACGAGCAGCATCGGACAGCCCTGCGGGCGGCAGGGCCCCAGCCGACCTGGCCAGGCGCCGGGAAGCCACCGGCCCAGCGAGCCAATCGCGGCCGGACGCACGACCAGTCCCGCGAGCCGCACCGGGTTCATCAGCAGCACTTCGGCCGGCGACCCCAAGCCGAGCCCGCGCAGCAGGGCCAGCGCCTGGTTCGTCACGGCGGGGCTGACTGGTCCCTGCCAGGTGACGCGGACCTGGCTGTCGAGCGGCGGTACCCCGGCGAGCACCGATCGGGCGCTCTGGTCGCCCGCGATCTGGGACTGAGCGGCCACGCCCGCGACGAACGCCGCCGCCAGCGCGATGCCCAGCGCGGGCAGCAACCACCGGGCTGGGCGCCGGCGCCCGCGGGCGGCGGCCAGCATCAGTGGCGCAAGCCAGGCCCGCACGAGCCTATTGTCGCATCGGCGACGTCGGCGGCAGGCAACGGATTTGCCGGTACCGCAACCGTGTCCGCCAGGCGGCACCCTCCGGATGTATCGTCTCACCGGGATTTTGCGCTCGCGATATGTCTTGACTCTGGAAGGATGAGATATATCGTTAGGTGTAACAGCTGAGCGGATGGGAAGGACGGGCGGATGGCGCACTGGACCATCGAGGCTCCGACGAGTCTTGACTTTGACGACGTGACGGGGCTTCGGGTCCGGCTCATCGCTGGTTCGGTGGCGGTGCTGGCCAGCGACGAGAAGCCGACCCTCGACGTGTCAAACGTCAGCGGCGATCCGCTGCAGGTGACCCACGAGGACGGTGTGCTGACGATCACGCACCAGAACCTCAGCTGGGAGGACCTGCTGAAGTGGCTGCGGCCGCAGCGGCACTCGGCCACGGTGACGGTGACCGTCCCCCGCAACTGCCCGACCCAGCTCGGCGTGGTCAGCGCGAACGCCGTGATGTGCGGCATCAGCGCCCGGGCCTCGGTCAAGAGCGTCTCGGGCGGGATCACCCTGGATGGCGTGACCGGCGACGTGGACGCCAACACCGTGTCCGGGGCGCTGGAGGCGCAGGGGGTCAACGGCAAGCTCAGCTTCAGCACCGTGTCCGGTGACCTGACGCTGGCCGACGGCTGGCTGGAGCGCATGGACGCGAACGCGGTCAGCGGCGACGTGACGGCCGACGTCGACCTGGACCCGCTGGGCGGCATGCACGTCACCACGGTCTCCGGCGAGGTGACGCTCAGGCTGCCGGCCGAGGCCGACACCCAGGTCAACCTGCACTCCATGTCGGGCGATGTGCGCAGCGAATTCACCGAGCTGAGGCGGTCCTCGGCGCCCGCCTCGCACAGCGTAAACGGTAGCCTGGGCGCCGGCTCGGGACATGTGTCCGTGACCACCATGTCCGGCCGGGTCATGCTGCTTCGACGCGCCGAGCGCCGATCTGAGCCACCAGGCGCGCAGACCGGTGCCGGGCGGCCTGATAATGAGAAAAAGATGGAAGGCGAGGCCAGTTGAGTCCGGTATTCCGCCACGGCAGCCTCCGGCTGTACCTGCTGCGGCTGCTCGATGAGGAGCCCAGGCACGGCTATGAGGTCATCCGGCTGTTGCGCGACCGGTTCATGGGCGTGTACTCCCCTTCTCCCGGCACGATCTACCCCCGGCTGGCCCGGCTCGAGGAAGAGGGCCTGGTCACCCACGACGAGGTAGACGGCCGCAAGGTCTACCGCATCACCGAGGCCGGCCGCGAGGAACTGCGCAGCCGCAGCGATGAGCTCGACGAGCTCGAGGAAGAGCTGTCCGCGTCGGTCAGCGACATCGTCCGAGAGGTCAGGGAAGACGTCAGGCAGACCGTGCGTAGCCTGCGCGAGGAGCTGACCTGGGCGGCGCGCGAGTCCCGGCGGGCCAGCAAGGAAGTGGACGCCGAGTTCCGCGACCAGGCCAGGCAGGCCCGCCAGGAGGCGATGGACGAGGCCCGGCGGGCCCGCGAAGAGGCACTCGAGGAAGCCCGGCGGGCCCGCGAGGACGCCCTGGACCAGGCCAGGCAGGCGCGCGAGGGGGCCAAGGACCAGACCACGCAGGCGCGCGAGGAGGCCAAGGAACAGGCCAGGCAGGCGCGCGAGGAGGCCAAGGACCAGGCCAGGCAGGCGCGCGAGGAGGCCAAGGACCAGGCTCGGCGGGCCAGGGAAGCGGCTAAGGGCCAGTACCTGCAGGCGCACGAGCAGGCCCGCGACGATGCCTGGGAACAGGCCACGGACGAAGGGCTGGAAGACCAGTCGGGGTCTGCGGGGCCGGACAGCGCCGCGGGATCTGCGGGATCTGCGGGACGCAGCCGGGCGGAATCGCTCGGGCAGGACGCGGCCCGGCGGGTCCGCGAGCACGCGCGCCGGCTCCGCGAGGAGGCGGGCGCCCGGTTCACCAGCGGCGAGCAGGAGTGGGACACGCCGTCGGGCTGGACGGACTGGCCCGGCCGGCGCGGCTGGGAGGAATGGGCCCGGATGCGAGGACGGCGCGGCTGGTCCGGGGCGGTGGACTTCGGCACGTTCCGCGACCTGGAGCGGGTGGCCGTCCAGTTCACCTCGGACCTGCGCAGGCTGGCCATGCAGTCCACCGAGGCCGGCGAGAACGTGATCACCGACCTGCGGTCGATCCTGGAGGATGCGCTCGAGCGCATCAAGACCGAGATCTTCGGCGCGCCCCACACCGAACCGCCGAACCACACCACGGACCAGCCGGAAGCAGCAACTAAGCCCGAAGCCCCCCGTCAGCCCGAGGCAGCCGAGAAAACCGAGGATTCTCCCGGCCAGTAGGCACCGCTACGGCGACTATCGCGGCGCAAGCCGCAATCGCCCGGCCCGCGAGGGGCATCGCCCCTCCGGCCGGGCGATACTACGGCGGGCACCGCAGCGGGGCGCGAAGCGCACCGGGGGGCTCCGGGGGGTCGTCCCCCCGGACTAACACCGCTAGCACGTAAATACGATCTTGCCGAACAGGTCTCCGCTGATCATGGCGGCGAAGCCGTCACGGGCCGACTTCAGCGGCAGCACCCGGTCGATCACCGGCCGGGTGCCGGTCTGCTCGAGGAACCTGGCCAGGCGGAGGAGCTGGTCGCGGCTGCCCATGGTGGAGCCGGCGACCGACAGCTGGGTGAAGAAGATCCGGGTCAGTTCGGCGGGCGGAGCGTCGCCGCTGGTGGCGCCGGAGATCACGATCCGGCCGCCGGGCTTGAGAGAGCGGACCGAGTGCCCCCAGGTGGCCTCGCCGACGGTCTCCATCACCACGTCGACCCGCTCGGGCAGCCGGGCGCCGGCCGGGAAGGACCGGTCCGCGCCGAGCTTGAGGGCGCGCTCCTGCTTGGCCTCACTGCGGCTGGTCGCCCATACCCGGAAGCCCGCGGCCCGGCCGAGCAGGATCAGCGCGGTGGCCACACCGCCGCCGGCGCCCTGGACCAGGATGGTCGAGCCGGGCTGGACGCCGGACTTCTCGAACAGCATCTTGTAGGCGGTCAGGTAGGCGGTCGGCAGGCAGGCCGCTTCGGTGAAGGACAGCGCGGCGGGCTTCGGCACGAGGTTGCGCTTCGGCACGACGACCTGCTCGGCAAAGGTGCCGTCGTACCGCTCCGACAGCAGCGACCGGCGCGGGTCGAGGGTCTCATCGCCGCCAGCCGCATCCGCATCGGCGATCACCGAGTGCACGATGACCTCGCTGCCGTCGGCGTCCAGGCCCGCCGCGTCACAGCCGAGCACGATGGGCAGCCGGTCGGCCGAGATGCCTACCCCGCGCAGGGTCCAGACGTCATGGTGGTTGAGCGCTGCCGCCTTGACCGTGACCGTGGTCCACCCGTCCGGGGCCACCGGGTCCGGACGCTCGCCGAGGTCCATCCCGGACAGCGGATCATCAGTGTCAATACGCGCGGCAGTCGCAGCAAACATGATCAACACTGTACCGATCGCGGCCGGGGGGGTCGGGCGGGTGGTGGCGATCGCGGTCCGGCGGGTCTGGCGGGTGGTGGCGATCGCGGTCCGGCGGGTCTGGCGGGTGGTGGCGATCCGGGGCACGAGGGTGTTCCGGGTAACCGTTGTGCCACAGGCCGCCGGCGTGCTGCTGGCGCAGCCCGCGCGGATGGTGTAATACTCGATAGCGGCAACAGACCATTACACCTATCTCCCGCAGCTAGGGAACGGAGTGGATCTCAACTCCTACGCTGAACTCGCGGTACGGCTCGTCAACACGGCCGGCGGCGGGGGCGAGGACGGCGACCGGCTGGTCAACCTGGACGGGTTGCGGGCGCTGGTCGCGGACCGGGAACACCTGAGCACCGGCATGACCCGTAACGACCTTGACGCGCTGCGCGGTCTGCGGTCGGAGTTCCGGGCCTTCTTCATGGCGTGCGCGGACGGTGACGGCGACGACGCCGCGGCCCGGCTGAACACGCTGCTCATCCAGCATCCGGTGCATCCCCTGCTATCCGGGCACGACGGCCAGCCCTGGCACGTGCACTACACCGAGAGCGGCTCCATGGCCGACAGGTACTCGGCCGGTGCGGTCATGGGACTGGCCGTGCGGCTCACTGACCTGGGCATCGGCCGGTTCGGCGTCTGCCAGGCGGCCAGCTGCCAGGGCGTGTTCATCGACGTCAGCAGCAGCAATACCAGACGATACTGCTCCGACCGGTGCATGAACCGGGCCAACGTGTCC
Organism: uncultured Actinomycetes bacterium; assembly: GCA_963767565.1. Lineage (GTDB taxonomy): Bacteria > Actinomycetota > Actinomycetes > Streptosporangiales > Streptosporangiaceae > Palsa-504. The sequence goes on from CAVYEG010000009.1 coordinate 242,166, forward strand.
GCGTTCCGGGCCCGCAAGCGGGGCGAAGACGAACCGGACGTCAAGGCCCCGGCCCCGGCCGGTCCGGGCAGCTAACGGGCTAGGCCGCCGGGTTTCGGGTGCGGGGGTGCGGGCACCACGGACCGTTCGGCCCCATGGATAAGGAGCGAGGGCGCCAGTAGCGTACGAGCACCCGCCCCTCGACCAGAGCGGCCGGGACGGGACCGAAGAGGCGGCTGTCGACCGCGCCGGCGTCGGGGTTGTCCGAGGTCAGCCACCAGCTGTCATCGACGCGGCGGGCGGCCCGCTTGACCAGCAGCAGGGCGGGCTGGCCGGGGTGGCGGGCGATGACGATCTGGCCGGCCCGGATGCGGCGGGTGCGGCGGACCAGGAGCCAGTCGCCGGGGCGCAGGGCGGGCAGCATGGAGCGTTCGGCGACCTTGACCCGTTGCAGTGGCCAACCCATCCATCCCTCCGGGGATTACTCCAGGCAAGCGGGGTAGTGTCGGACCTGCAAAGCCAACGTGTCGGAGAAAGGGAATCGATGAGGCTGCTTACCCGCCTGCTCGAGCCGAAGACCGTGGCCCACGCCCACTGTGACCTGCCGTGCGGAGTCTATGACCCAGCGCAGGCCCGGATCGAGGCGGAGTCGGTCAAGGCCATCATTGAGAAGTACCAGCAGAACACCGATCCGGAGTTCCGGGCCCGCTGCCTGATCATCAAGGAACAGCGTTCTGAGCTGGTCAAGCATCACCTGTGGGTGCTGTGGACCGACTACTTCAAGCCGCCGCACTTCGAGAAGTACCCGCAGCTGCACCAGCTGTTCAACGAGGCCACCAAGCTGGCCGGCGCGGCCGGCACCAAGGGCACCGTGGACGTGGCCAAGGCGGACGAGCTGCTGGGCAAGATCGAGGAGATCGGCAAGATCTTCTGGGAGACCAAGCAGGGCTAGCTCCTGCCGTGCGGCGTCAAGCCGTGCGCTTGACGTCCTGAAACCCGGGTTTCATGCCCTTGTGGGGGTGCTGGAACCCGGGTTTCATGCCGCCCGGGACGGTGAAGCCGGGGCGGGTGAGCTGGGAGTTACCGCACGTGACGGGATGTGGCGGCGCGGCATGTTTCTCGGCGGGGGCCGGGGCGGTAGGTTGCATGCAGAGGGCGGCTACCGAGATCTGCCCGAAGGAGAGACGTGACCGAAGACACGGCCGCGACTACCGCAGTGCCGGGACAGCGGGAGCCGGACCCGGCGCGGGCGGAGCGCGACACAGCAGATCACGTGAAGGTATGCCTGCCAGCGGACGGCGCCTACCTTTCCGTGCTGCGGACGGCGACCGCGGGCCTGGCGGCGAGGCTTGACTTCACCCTCGACGAGATCGAGGACCTGCGCATCGCCGTGGACGAGGCGTGCGCGATGCTGCTGGCCCAGGCGATACCGGGCACCAACCTGGAATGCGACTTCGACCTGGGCGCCGATGAGATGACGATCACCGTGTCGGTCACCGCGGCCCAGCCGCGCAAGCCGTCCCGGGAGACCTTCTCCTGGACCGTGCTCTCCGCGCTGGCCGGGACCGTCGATTCCTGGCTCGGGCCGGACGACCAGGTGGCCATCGTGCTGCGCAAGCAGCGGGAAGAGCCCTCGGGGTCGAGGCCCGAGTGAGCAGCGAATTCGAGGTCCAGGTGACCGAAGAGTTCGAGGTGGTCCGGCCCCCGGAACCGGCCCTGCGGGTTGACACCGGGTCGCCGGACCGGGCCCGGGCCCGGGAGCTGTTCGAGCGGCTGTCCCTGCTGCCCGCCGGTGATCCGGAACGGGCCAGGATCAGGGGCTACCTGGTCGAGCTGCACCTGCCGCTGGTGGAATACCTGGCCCGGCGGTTCAGGAACCGCGGCGAGTGGCTCGACGACCTGACCCAGGTGGCCACGATCGGGCTGATCAAGTCCATCGACCGCTTCGACCTCGAGCGCGGCGTGGAGTTCTCCACCTACGCCACGCCGACGATCGTGGGCGAGATCAAGCGGCACTTCAGGGACAAGGGCTGGGCGGTGCGGGTGCCGCGCCGGCTGCAGGAGCTCAAGCTCTCGCTGACCAAGGCCATCGCCGAGCTGGCCCAGCGGGAGGGGCGCGCGCCCACGGTCAGCGAGCTGGCCGCCCACCTGCGGATGAGCGAGGAAGAGGTACTCGAGGGGCTGGAGTCGGCCAACGCCTACTCCACCGTGTCGCTGGACGCCCCCGATTCCGGCGACGAGGACGCGCCCGCCGTGTCGGACTCGCTCGGCATGGTAGACGACGCGCTCGAGGGCGTGGAGTACCGGGAGTCGCTCAAGCCGCTGCTCGAGCAGCTGCCGCCGCGGGAGAAGAAGATCCTGCTGCTGCGGTTCTTCGGCAACATGACCCAGTCGCAGATCGCGGCCGAGCTCGGCATCTCCCAGATGCACGTGTCCCGGCTGCTGGCCCGGACGCTGACCCAGCTCCGGGAGGGGCTCACCACCGACGACTGAGCTAGGAAGGGCGGGGCGGGCGGTTCAGGGCGCGCAGGCTGGCGGGGGTCAGCAGGCCGGCCACGCAGATGGCGGCGAGGACCAGGGCGGGTACGCCCCATCCGGGCCGGTGCCCGTCGAGCAGGGTGATTCCGCCGATGATCACGAACAGCTGGATCATGCCGGCCGGGGTGCGGCTCCACGGCCGGACCCGGGCCAGGCCGACCGCGATGGCGCCCACCCCGATAGCCGTGCCCACGGCGATCAGGGTCAGCGCGATCCCGCTGCCCAGCTGGTGGGACAGTCCGTCGGCGGTGGCCACGGCGGCGAAGACGGCGGCCACGGCCAGGCCGACGGCCTCGATGAACTGGGCCACGGCGGCCACGCGCAGCGCGACCGGGGGCCGAGCGGGGACCGCGGGCTCGGGGGCCGCTTCGACCTGCGCAGGGCGGCCGGAGCTTGCCTTCCGGCGCGCCGAGGTCGGTCGCGTCGCCATGTTTGTTGTCCTACCATCCTCAGCGATCTGGGGGCCGCACAGGCTCTCAGCATAGGCGGCGGCTAGCCTGGGCGGGTGCACGGCCTGCTGATCATCAACCCGCATGCGACCACCACCGGGGGCGAGACGGCGAGACAGGTGGCCAGCTCGCTGGCCGGGCTGGTCGACCTGGAGGTGGTCCATACCCGGCACCGCGGTCACGCGCGGGAACTGGCCGCCGCGGCCCGCGACGAGCTGGTGATCGTGCTGGGCGGCGACGGGGCCATCAACGAGGCGGTCAACGGGATCATGAGCCGTCCGCCCTGCGCGGGTGACCCGCCGGTGCTCGCGGTCATTCCGGGCGGGGGCGGCAACGTGCTCGCCCGCGGCCTCGGCGTGCCGGTGGACACCGCGGCGGCGGTGGCCCGGATCGAGGAGGTCATCACGGCAGGCCGGTACCGGACCATCGGGCTCGGGCTGGCCGGCGACCGGTACTTCACGTTCAGCGCCGGGCTCGGCATGGACGCCGAGGTGGTGGGCGAAGTCGACCGGCTGCGGGCGGCCGGGCACCGGGAGAGCGCGACGCTGTTCCTGGGCACGATGATGCGCTCCTACCACTCGGGCACCGACCGGCGCACCCCGGCCCTGACCATGGAACGCGACGGGTACAAGCCCGCCGCCGACCTGTTCATGACGATCGTGACCAACCGCTCGCCGTGGACCTACTTCCGCAGCCGCGCGCTGCTGCCGGTGCCGGACCCCGATTTCAGGTCGGGCCTGGACGTGCTGGCGCTGCGCAGGATGCGGCTGGCCACCATATTCGGCGCGGTGGGCCAGATGCTATGGGTCAGGCGGCGGCCGCCGCGCGGGCGGAATCTGCTGTCGGTTACCGGACTTGAGTCGTTTACCGTGCGTTCGGCGCGGCCGATCGCATTCCAGGTGGACGGCGAATATCTCGGTGAGACCGAAGCGGTCAGATTTCAGTTCATCCCGCATGCGATTCGCGTCGCAGCGTGACTTCTTGCGGCACCGCGCGGCGGCGCGAGCAAAATGTGATCGATCTGACATTAAAATTGAGCCGACGGTTGGCTGTGGCCTCTTGCGCATGTCAACCGACGTTGAGAGGCTTGTCGTGATGTCTGGCGCGGGGGCGCCTTGCACGTGTCATCAGCTCAGATGGCAGCTGGGTCGCCTTCGGGGCACGTTCGGGTTGCCTGGTGGCCCGGACGGGTTTTCTGCTCGGCATCATAACGGTTCCGGGAAACTAGGGCCGCGACCCAGTACGGATAAGCTCGTGAAAAGCTTCACAAGCTCGAAATAGACGCGCACGCCTGCCGCAACCGCTAGCGGCCGGCTGGCCAGAAGGAGTGGACATCATGGACTGGCGCCACGAAGCCGCCTGCCGTGAAGTGGACCCCGAGCTGTTCTTCCCCATTGGGAACAGCGGTCCTGCGCTACTCCAGATAGATGAAGCTAAGCAAGTATGCCGCCGCTGTTCGGTGATGGATGAATGCCTGCGCTGGGCCATCGACAGCGGGCAGGACGCCGGCGTGTGGGGCGGCATGAGCGAGGACGAGCGGCGGGCGCTCAAGCGGCGCACGATCCGGCTGCGCGCCCGCGCGCACGTATAAAAGCCCCCCCGTGCTGTAGCGCCGTGCTGTAGCGCTGTGCTGTAGCGCTGCGCTGTCGCCCGTCACGGTAGCCCGCTGGTCGCCGGTCCTGGGCCGGCAGCTACTCGTACGTGACCGGGAGGCTGACGACCGCCTCGGTGCCGCCGTCGGCGCGCGGGATGACCTGCAGCCGCCCGCCCAGCTCGCTGACCACCAGCGTGCGGACGATCTGCAGGCCCAGGCTGGTGGTGGCGTCCAGCTCGAAGCCGTCCGGCAGGCCCACCCCGTTGTCCGCCACCGTCACCGTGAGCCGCTCGGCGTCGCGGACCGCGATGACCTCGAGCAGGCCCTGGTTCTTCTCGGTGGGCGGGAAGCCGTGCTGCAGCGCGTTCTGCAGCAGCTCGGTCATGATCATGGCCAGCGGCGTCGCGATCGAGGCGGACAGCAGGCCGAACGATCCGGTCAGCTTCGGCACCACCCGGACCTCGGGCGCGGACACCTCGCCCGCCATCATGGCCACCCGGTCCGCGATCTCGTCGAAGTCGACGATCTCCTCCGGCGCGTGGGACAGGGTCTCGTGCACCACCGCGATCGACCCGACCCGGCGGACCGCCTCGTCCAGCGCCGCGCGCGCCTCGGGGGCCCGCAGCCGCCGGGCCTGCAGCCGCAGCAGCGCGGCCACGGTCTGCAGGTTGTTCTTCACCCGGTGGTGGATCTCCCTGATCGTGGCGTCCTTGGTCATCAGCTCGCGCTCGCGGTGGCGCAGTTCGGTGACGTCGCGCACCAGGATCAGGGCCCCGGTCCTGGTCCCCCCGACGATCAGCGGGATCGCGCGGAGCTGGACCACCGAGCCGTTGCCCTCCACCTCGGCGGCCCGCGGTGCGCGGCCGGCCGCCACCACCATCAGCGATTCGTCCAGCGGCTCGTCGGAGGAGCACAGCCCGGCGGTGATCACGGCCAGCTCGGCGCTCATCAGGTCGGCGGCCAGGCCCAGGCGGCGGTAGGCCGACTGGGCGTTGGGGCTGGCGTAGGTGACGCGCCCGGACCGGCCCAGCCGCAGCAGCCCGTCCCCCACCCGCGGCGACCTGACCAGGATGGCCGCCTCGCCGGGGAACGGGAACGTCCCCTCGGCCACCATCCGGGCCAGGTCGTCGGCGCCCTGCAGGTAGGTGAGCTCCAGCCGGCTCGGGGTGCGGGCCGAGTTCAGGTTGGTGCAGCGCTCGATGACCGCGATGACCCGGCCCGCCCGGGTCACCGGGATCACCTCGGTGCGGACCGGGACGCCGCTGGTCCAGTCCGGGTCGGACTCCCGCCCGATGCGCCGCTGCTCCCGGGCCTGCTCGAGCAGCTGCTGGTCCTCGGGCCCGGCCAGCGTCCCGACGATGTCGTCCTGCAGCGCGGTGGGGCCGGTGGTCGGCCGCATCTGGGCCACGGCCAGCCAGCCGCCCTGGTAGCGGGCCGGCGCCCACAAGATCAGGTCGGCGAAGGACAGGTCGGCCAGCAGCTGCCAGTCCGACACCAGCGCGTGCAGCCACTCGATGTCGGCGTCGCCCAGGTCGGTGCGGCTCCTGGCCAGGTCGTTCAGCGTGGGCACAGCATCATCATCGCATCACGGCGGGACATCATCGGCCCGGCGATGTCCCGATCCGGCGCGGCTAGACACGAGTTGACGTTAACCCTCCATTAAGGCAATGATTCCTGATGACCGTTTCTCTGGTCCCCAGTGATGATCCCGCGTCTGGACCTCACGCGAGCACATCGCCCAGGCTCCCGAAGTACTACCAGGTAAAGCGGCAGCTGCTGGAGCTGACCGCGGCCCTGGAAACCGGCAGCCCGGTGCCGCCGGAGCGGGAACTGGCGCGCTCCTACGGGACCTCGCGGACCACGGTCAGGCAGGCGCTGGCCGAGCTGGTCGTCGAGGGCCGGCTGCTGCGCATGCAGGGCAAGGGCACGTTCGTGGCCAAGCCCAAGGTGGCCCAGCTGCTCGAGCTGGCCAGCTACACCGAGGGCATGCGGGCCCACGGCCTGCACCCGCAGACCAAGATCCTGGACATCGGGTACGTCACCGCGGACGAGCAGCTGGCGGCGCTGCTCGGCATCCGCGCGGGCGGGCGGGCGCTGCGCATCCACCGGCTGCGGCTGGCCGACGGCGAGCCGATGTCGATCGACACCTCGCACCTGCCCGCCCGGCGGTTCCCCGGCCTGCGCAAGCAGCTCGAGCGGCAGATGTCCCTGTACGAGACGCTGCGCGCGGGCTACGACATCCACCTGGCCGAGGCGGAGGAGACGATCGAGACCGTGCTGGCCGACCCGCACGACGCCCAGCTGCTCGGCGTGGACACCGGCCTGCCCCTGCTGCTGCTGTCCCGGCACGCGTTCGACGTCACCGGCGAGCCGGTCGAATGGGCGCAGTCCTGGTACCGCGGCGACCGGTACAAGTTCGTGACCAGGCTCCGCCGGTTAGGGCCATCCTCAGCAAGTGAGAACGGCATCGCCTCATCAGCTGAGAATAGCCTGGTGTGCCGCTTATCGCCCTTGACGCAATTGCGCAGGGTGAGCGGGGTGATAGCGGGCGGCCTCGGTAACAATTTCCTTTTCTGGTGGGCCAGACCATTGCCGATCGCCTGGTGCGGGCGGACGATGATGGCAACCATTGTGGCGCCCGTCACGCCAGGTGAGGCTGTTCCCCCGACAGAGAAGGAAAAGATGACTCAGCCGCCAGTTAAGTCACGGGGTCCCATCGCCGCCCATCCGGTCACCTCGACAGTCATTGCCGTCCTGCTGATCGCCGTCGTCTTCTTCGCGGTTTACGTGCCGCTTTATGCCAGTATCACCCCGAAGGTCGGCGCCTTCCCGTTCTTCTACTTCTACCTGCTCATCTACATGCCGGTGGTGTCGATCGTGTGCTGGGTCGTCATCACGCTGCAGAAGCGGATCCGGCCGTCGGGCGGCCCGGGCGAGGTGAAGTGATGAGCCACGTCAACTACGTCACGTTCACCATCGTCGTCGTCCTGTTCCTGCTGGTCACGGTGACCGGCTTCGCGGCCGCGCGGTGGCGCCGGGCGGAGAGCATGATGCACCTGAACGAGTGGGGGCTCGGCGGGCGCAGCTTCGGCACCTTCATCGCCTGGTTCCTGCTCGGCGGCGACCTGTACACCGCGTACACGTTCATCGCGGTACCCGCGGCGGTGTTCGGCGCCGGCGCGGTGACCGGCTTCTTCGCGGTGTCGTACACGATCATCGTGTTCCCGATCGCGCTGGTCTTCCTGCCCCGGCTGTGGTCGATCGCGCGGACGCACAACTACATCACGCCCGCCGACTTCGTCCGCGGCCGGTACGGGTCCCGCGGCCTGGCGCTGGCCATGGCCGTCACCGGCATCGTGGCCCTGATGCCCTACATCGCGCTGCAGCTGGTCGGCATCCAGGCCGTGCTCACCGTGATGGGGGTCGGCACCTCCTCGACCAACACCTACATCAAGGACCTGCCGCTGTTCGTCGCGTTCGCGATCCTGGCCATCTACACCTACGTGTCCGGGCTGCGGGCCCCGGCGCTGATCGCGTTCGTCAAGGACACCCTGGTCTACGTCATGATCCTGGTGGCGGTGTTCTACATCCCGACCAGGATCGGCGGCTGGAACCACATCTTCGCGGCCGGGCAGGCGCACCTGAAGGCGATCAACCCGGTCACCAAGAAGCCGAACGGCGTGTTCATCCCCACCACGGGCAACAGCCAGCTGGCCTTCTCCACGCTGGCCCTGGGCTCCGCGCTGGCGCTGATGGTCTACCCGCACGCGGTCACCGCGGTGCTGTCCACCAAGCGGCGCGACATCATCAAGCGCAACATGGCCCTGCTGCCGCTGTACTCGCTGATGCTCGGCTTCATCGCCCTGCTCGGCTACATGGCCCTGGCCGACAAGACCACGGCGGCCAACGTCAAGAAGGCGGGCGGCAACGCGCAGCTGGCGGTGCCGTACCTGTTCCAGCACCTGTTCCCCAGCTGGTTCGCGGGCGTGGCCTTCTCGGCCATCGTGATCGGCGCGCTGGTCCCGGCGGCGATCATGGCCATCGCCTCGGCCAACCTGTTCACCCGCAACATCTTCAGGGAGTTCGTCAAGCCGGACGCCAGCCCGCACCTGCAGACCAGGATCTCCCAGTGGGCCTCGCTGCTGGTCAAGCTGGGGGCGCTGGCGTTCGCGGTCTACCTGCCCAAGACGTTCTCCATCAACCTGCAGCTGCTGGGCGGCATCTGGATCCTGCAGGTGTTCCCGATGATCGTGTTCGGCCTGTTCACCCGGTGGTTCCACCGCTGGGCGCTGCTGGCCGGCTGGCTGGCCGGGGAGGTCTTCGGCACCATCGCCGCCTACAACGTGGCCACCCCGACCACGTCGCACTGGGCCGGGTCGACCGACCTGGAGTTCGGCCACACGGTCTACATCGGCCTGTCCGCGCTCATCCTCAACGTGGTCATCGCGGTCATCCTGACCCTGGTGTTCAAGGCGGTCCGGCTGCCCGGGGGCACCGACGAGACCCTCCCGCAGCAGTACACCGCCGATCCGGCCGACGCCCCGGCTCCGGCTCCGGCCGCGGCCGGGCTGGGGGCCACCGGAGCCGCCGGCGACTGAGAGGCCTTTCCTGCCGAACGGGCCGTGGCGCACCCGGGCCCGTTCGGCAGATTCCTACCGGCTGGTAGCGTCACCTGCATGGTGACGGTCACGGGTCACGGCGGGGTGCAGGCCCTGGCCGTGGCCAGGGGTTACGGCGTGTCGACCCTGTTCACGCTGTCCGGCGGGCACGTGTTCCCGCTGTACGACGCGGCGGTCAAGGGCGGCCAGCCGGTACGGCTGGTGGACGTGCGGCACGAGCAGACCGCCGTGTTCGCCGCCGAGGCCACGGCGCGGCTGACCCGGACGCCGGGGCTGGCCGCGGTGACCGCCGGGCCGGGCGTCACGAACTCGGTCAGCGCGGTCACCACCGCGTGGCTGAACGGCGTGCCGGTGGTGGTGCTGGCCGGGCGGGCGCCCGACTACCGCTGGGGCGCGGGCAGCCTGCAGGAGATCGATCACCCGCCGCTGCTCGCCCCGGTGACCAAACGGGCCTGGACCGAGCATGACCCGGGCGGCATCGCCGCGGCCGTGGACGAGGCGTTCCGGCTGGCGCTGGCCCCGCACCGCGGGCCGGTGTTCCTGGACTTCCCGATCGAAGCGCTGTACGGGCAGGCCGAGGTCGACCTGCCCGTACCTGCGCCGGTGGTGAGCGCGGGACCGGATGCTGAGGACGTCGCCCGGATCGCCACGCTGCTGCGGGCCGCGCGGCGGCCGGTGCTGGTGCTCGGGTCCGACGTGTGGCTGGGCGGCGCCGAGCAGGCCGCGCGGCGGGCCGCCGAGCAACTGCGTCTGCCCGTGGTGGCCAACGGCCAGGCGCGCGGGATCCTGCCCCGCAGCCACGATCTCCTGGTGACGCGGGCCCGGTCGGCAGCGCTGCGGGAGTCGGACCTGGTCCTGGTGGCAGGCGCACCGCTTGACTTCAGGCTCGCATACGGATCGTTCGGCCCAAAAAATGAACCGGCGCGGGTCGTGCACGTGGCCGACGGGCCGGGCGCGGTCGCGGAGCATGTGCCCCTGGCGGGCTCGGCGGCCGGGGATCTGGCCGCGTTCTTCGACGGGCTGGTGTCTGCCGGGGTCGGTGCGGCCTGGGATGACTGGGCCGGGCGGCTGGCCGGGGCGGTCCGGGCCGCGCGGGAGGCGGACGCGCCGCTGCTGGCCAGCGAGGCGTCGCCGGTGCACCCGGCCCGGATCTACGGCGAGCTGCTCCCGATGCTGGAGGCCGGCGCGGTGGTCATCGGGGACGGCGGCGACTTCGTCTCGTTCGCGGGCAAGTACGTCGAGCCCGCCCGGCCGGGCGGGTGGCTGGATCCCGGGCCGTTCGGCTGCCTGGGCACCGGGCTGGGCTACGCGATCGCGGCCCGGCTGGCCCGGCCGTCGGCGCAGGTCGTGCTGCTGCTCGGCGACGGCGCGGCGGGCTTCTCGCTGATGGACGCCGACACGCTGGTCCGGCACAAGCTGCCGGTGGTCATCGTGTGCGGCAACAACGGCGCCTGGGGCCTGGAGAAGCATCCCATGCGTTCGTTGTACGGCTATGACGTGCTGGCCGACCTGCAGCCGGGCTGCCGCTACGACGAGGTGGTCAGCGCCCTGGGCGGAGCGGGCGAGCTGGTCACCTCTCCTTCCGGTATCGGCCCGGCGCTGCGCCGGGCCTTCGCCGCGGGCGTGCCGTACCTGGTCAACGTGGTCACCGACCCGGAGGTCGCCTACCCCCGCTCCACCACCGGCGTGTAGCCGGAATGCGTCTCAGCACCCGTCGTCGACGGCCCAGACGTTCTGGGCTGTGATCGTCCGGCCGAGGTGAACTACCGGAAGCCCGGTGCGCGCGCTGATCGCCACCGCGCCTGGCCCGTGGCCCAGGCCGCACCGCATGAGATACGCCACGGCCTCGCTGAACGTCCAGTGGGTGTCCCTGGCGATCGCGCTGGCCTGTGCATAAAGGTCCTCCGGAAGGTCCACTATGGCCCGCATTACCGCGTCATCTCATCGGCTCGGCGTGATGCAGGTCCCGGCAATCCCGCCAGTCCCAAGATCGGGGAAATGGTGCGCGTGGGGAGAGTGGGGTCGGAGCGGCTCAGGCGATCTCGGCGATCAGGTCGCCTTCCTGGACGACGTCGCCCTCGGCCACGTGCAGGGTGGCAAGGACGCCCGAGCTTTCGGCCAGGACGGGGATCTCCATCTTCATGGACTCCAGGATGACCAAGGTGTCGCCGTCGTCGACGTGATCGCCCTGCGCCGCGACCACCTTCCACACGTTCGCGACCATCTCCGCGCGGACCTCAGCCACGGCGACTCCTACTGTGTTGGGGGCGTTGTCCTACCGGGGACGCAGCTTGCTTATCAGGGACGTATCGTAGTCGCCGCTGACGAAATCGGCGCTGGTGAGCAACTCGGCGTGGAAGGACAGGTTCGTCTTCGGGCCTGCGATCCGGAAGGCCGCCACCGCCTGGATGGCCCGCTCCAGGGCCTGCCGGCGGTCGGCGCCGTGCACGCAGAGCTTGGCCAGCAGCGGGTCGTAGAACGGCGTCACGGTGTTCCCGGCCGCGTAGCCGGCGTCCACCCGTACGCCCGGGCCCGACGGCTCCTCCCACTGCGTGATCGTGCCCGGGCCGGGCAGGAACCGGACCGGATCCTCGGCGTAGATGCGCAGCTCGAGGGCGTGCCCGGCCGGGCTGATCGCGTCGGGGTCGAAGGAGGGCGGCTGGCCCGCGGCCACCAGGAACTGCTGCTCCACCAGGTCGATGCCGGTGACGAGCTCGGTGACCGGGTGCTCGACCTGCAGCCGGGTATTCATCTCCAGGAAGACGAACGAGCCGGCCTGCGTGTCGACCAGGCACTCGACGGTCCCGGCGCCCTGGTAGCCCACGGCCTGCCCGGCCCGGACGGCGGCAGCGAGCATCTGCTCGCGCAGCCCGGCGGTCACCCCGGGGGACGGGGTCTCCTCGGCCACCTTCTGGTGGCGTCGCTGCACCGAGCAGTCGCGCTCGCCGAGGGCGAGCACGGTCCCGTCGGCCAGGCCGAGGATCTGCACCTCGACGTGGCGGGCGCGCTCGATGTACCGCTCGAGCAAGATCTCGGGCGAGCCGAAGAAGCGCTCGGCACGGGACCGGGCGGTATCGAACGCGGCCTGCAGTTCGGCCTGGCTGGCGGCCGCGCTCATGCCGATGCCGCCGCCTCCGGCCGCGGCCTTGACCATGACCGGGAAACCGATCCGCTCGGCCTCTTCGGCGGCCTCGGCCGCGCTGGTGAGCGGCTCGCGGCTGCCCGGCGCGACCGGCACCCCGGCCTTGGTCATCAGGTTCCTGGCCCGGATCTTGTCGCCCATCTGCTCGATGGCCGCCGGGCCGGGTCCCACCCAGGTCAGCCCGGCCGCCTCGACCTGGCGGGCGAAGCCCGCGTTCTCGGCCAGGAACCCGTAACCCGGATGGACCGCCGCGGCGCCGCTGCTCCGGGCCGCCTCGATGATCGCCGCCGCGTCCAGGTAGCTCTGCGCGGGCGGGGCCGGGCCGATCCGCACCGCCTGGTCGGCCTCGCCGACGAAGGGCAGGTCCGCGTCCGCATCGGAGTACACCGCCACCGCCCGGATCCCCATCGTGCGGGCCGTCCGTATCACCCGCCGGGCGATCTCCCCCCGGTTCGCGACAAGCACCGATTCGAGCATTAGCAAAGTATGGCAGGGGTGCGACTAGAGCTGGATGACGGAGCGGCGGTGCACGACGCGGCTCAGGGCCTCGACCGTCTCGGGGTCGTACTCGCTGGCCGTGTCCAGCCGGAGCTGCTGCACGGCGGCGGCGGCGCGGCCGGGATCCATCGAGGTACCGACCAGGTCGTCGAAGGCGTTGGCCGCCTTGATGATCCGGCTGCTCAGCGGCGGCCCGGCCGGCTCGCCGAGGCTCACCCGGTCGGGGCGGACGGCGTGCGCCGGACGGCCGTTGTGGCGCCCGACGTAGCCCTCATGGGCCACCTCGATGCCGCGGTAGGGCTCGTTCTGCCTGCGCACGATCTCCGCCACCGAGCCGAGCACGTGGGCCTTCTGGATCACGTCGGCCCCCAGCTCGGCGATGCGCTGCTGGTCCTGGCGGGAAACCAGCACGGTGGCCCCGCCCGGGATCGGGTCGTGCAGCGAGAGCTGGCCGATGTCGTGCATGAGCGCCGCGTATTCCAGCTCGAGCAGCTGCGGCTCGTGGATGCCGAGCTCCCGGCCGATGGCCACGGCCAGCCTGCTGACCCGCTCGGAGTGACCTGGTTCCACGTAGCCGCCGATCTCGGTAACCTTGGCCAGCGCGCGCACGGTCTGCAGGTAGGTGGCCCGGATCCCGGCGTAACGGCGGAAGGCCACCTGGGTGACCAGCAGCGGGGCGGTGAACACGGCCAGCGCGGCCAGCCCCATCACCTCGGCGGCGAACGCGATGAGCAGGGCCGAGGCGCCCACCGCGGCACCCAGCGGCAGCTGGACGCGCATCTCGTCGACCAGCGCCACCCGGAACCTGGCGCGCTGCTCGTCCACCCGCAGCAAGGCGGTCAGGACCGCCTCGAGCAGCAGGGCCAGCACGGCCAGCGCCGTCATCAGCGAGACCGCCAGGCCCCAGTGACTGACCACGGCGGGGGTCAGGGCCAGGCCGCGGAAGATGAAGGCCACGCAGGCCACGCAGAGCAGGCGGATGGCCATGCCGCTGACCTTGGCCAGGCCGACGGCCAGGTGCGGCAGCGCCCCGACGATCATGCCGATGGCGGTGACCGTGACCACCTGCTCGGCGCTGTGATGCGCCGGGGACGTCCCGACCCGGATGAGCAGGGCGTAGGCGAGCGCTCCGGCGAGCCCGATCGGGGCCGACTCGCGGTCGCCGGGCAGGTTGAGCCGCAGCACCTCGCCGAACGCGATCAGCACGCCGAACGCCAGGGCGACGCGGGGATCCCGCAGGCCTGCGACCGCGGTCTGGGCCACGGAGGCGACGAGCACCAGGCCGGCCGCTACCACCAGGACCAGCTGCCCGGAGTCGCGTACCCGCCAGGGGAAGCGACGGAGCTCGTGTCGTCGTTCGGTCACGGTGGCCTCGGGGGGCTCAGCGGCTATCGATAACCCGCAGCGGCGCCCCGGGATCGTCGTGGTCCTGGGCCGCGACCGCGGCCAGGTCACCGGCGGCCAGCACCGGCGGCTCGGGATTGCGCCACCCTTCGCGCTTGATCGCGGCCACGAAGGCTTCCACGAAGGCGGGGTCGAACTGGGTGCCTGACCACTTCCTCAGCTCGGCGATCGCCTCCCCGACCGGGCGGGCACCCCGGTAGGACCTGGTGGAGGTCATGGAGTCGAAGGCGTCAGCCACGGCGAGGACCCGGGCGAATTCGGGGATCTCGTCTCCGGCCAGGCCCATAGGGTAGCCCCGGCCGTCGATCCGCTCGTGATGGTGCATGATCCCGGCCAGGGCCTCATCCAGGAAGCCGATCTCGCGCACGATGTCCAGCCCGCGCATCGGGTGCAGCTGGATGGCGGCGTATTCCTCCTCGGTCAGCTTGCCGGTCTTCTGCAGCACCTTGGTCGGCACGCCGAGCTTGCCGACGTCGTGCAGCATGCCGGCGTACCTGACGGCCTCCACGCGCTCGCCCCGCATGCCGATCTCGCGCGCGATCATGACCGATCCGCGCGAGACCCGGTCGCTGTGACCGCGGGTATAGAAGTCCTTGGTCTCCACCGCCTGGCACAGCGCGCCTACGGTGGCCTCGTAGGCCCGCTGCTGCTCGCCGATCTGCGCCACCGCCCAGCGGGCCACGAACAACGGGATCAGCACCAGCACCGGCGCGAACATCCCGACCACGCTCCACAGCGCGGCGATGAGCAGGCCGAAGGCGCCGTAGCCGAGGTCGGAGGCGATGAGCTTGATGCTCATGCCGAGCGGTGCGCGGCGCCCGGACTCGTCCCGGCCGCTGGTCAGCAAGAGCACGCCCGCCAGCAGCGTGTGGTTGGCCACCGCGTGCACCAGGGCCGCGACCGCGAACCAGCCGATGACGCCAGGAAACGAGGTGGAATTGGGCATGCCGACCTTGCCGCCCACCTCGACGAAGACCTTGCCCGCCAGGTACGCGGACAGGGCCATCATGGCCGTATTGAACACCCGCTGCGTGGGCGAGGGGCTGCGCCGCAGCCCGAACAGGGTGCAGGCACCGACCAGGGCCGCGCCGACCGGCCCGACCAGGACCGCGGCCGCCAGGGTGGCCGAGGAGTTGGGCGACCAGGCCATCTCCTTCGGGCGCAGCAGGGTCGCGGTGGACTCGAAGATCACCACGAGCGCACCGAGCACGACAACTTCACGCCACCAGGCACCGTTGCCGAACGGCCCGCGGGCAATGAGCACCACGGCAGCGATGACGACCACGCCGATGTAAATCCGCGCAGCCCATGAGAGCCTAGCCAAACCTCCCCTCCTCACGACCAGGAGCGCGGAACGTGGGGCTACGCTCCAAAACTGTTAGCCCCACGTGGTCCCGGACAGGGCGTACCCATAGCCCGGCACCGCCATCACCTCGCCAGAGGCAGGGGTTATTCCACCGCATGGACGCATGGAGCTGACCTCCCTAACGTGCAACTACCTACAGCTCGCCGGATATCGTCCAAGGTCAAGGATAACGTGACCACAACACTTCTCGCAGGCCCAAATCTCATCGTGAACAAATCGTGAGCGAGATAGTCACAATGGGCAATCAAGTGTGGCACATGTGGCGCAATTGCCACACACCTGGCAAATCGGATGGGCCGCCGTTACTCAGCGAACTCGATCGTCGCCCGGACTTCCCTGATACGGACGAGAATTTTCGCCCGCAGGTCGGCGGGCGCCGGGTCGCAGCCGCAGTGCTTGGCCACCAGGCGCTTAACCGCTTCCTCCAGGCCGTACTCGCGCAGGCAGGGGCCGCATTCATCAAGGTGCTGGCGGATCTTCGCGCAGTCCATGTCGCCGAGCTCGCCGTCCAGGTAGCCGTAGACCCGGTCCAGTACCTCGGTACAGGGCGTCTCATGTGGCTTTCCGCAGCTCATCGCCCTTCCTCCCCGGGCAGGGAAGCGTCAGAGCTAGTCCGCGCCAATCCGCGGTCCGACGCGTAATCCTGGAGCAGTTCCCGCAGCTGACGGCGGCCGCGGTGCAAACGTGACATCACGGTACCAATCGGCGTTTCCATGATGTCGGCGATCTCCTTGTAGGCGAACCCTTCTACGTCCGCCAGGTAGACCGCGATCCTGAATTCTTCCGGCAGCGCTTGCAGCGCTTCCTTAATGTCAGAATCGGGCAGGCGCTCCAGCGCCTCCGCTTCGGCCGACTTCAATCCGCCAGAGGTGTGCTCCGCGGCCCGTGCCAGCTGCCAGTCCTCGACTTCCTCGGCACCTGAGCGCTGCGGCTCGCGCTGCCGCTTGCGGTAGGTGTTTATAAAGGTGTTGGTCAAGATCCGGAACAGCCAGGCCTTCAGGTTCGTACCCTGCTGGAACTGGTGGAAAGAGGCGTACGCTTTGGCGAACGTCTCCTGCACCAGGTCTTCTGCATCGGCCGGGTTGCGAGTCATCCGAAGCCCGGCGGAGTACAGCTGATCCAGGTAGGGCAATACCTCCTGCTCGAAGCGCTCACCGCGCTCTTCGAGGGTCTCCGGAACGGGACCCACCCCCTCGGAGTAGTACGAGACCGGGCTACGGGCCTGCAGCCCGTATGAGCGGGAGGATACCGTGCCCGGATCGAACGTTACGTTCAGCATGCCACGAGGTGGCGAGGCTACTGCCATGCCGCGTTCAACACGGCAGCCGGGCCGGTCATTCCGCGATGCAGCCTCAAGACCTGGTCGAGGCTAGCAGGTGAGAAAGATCTCCGGCCGGGAAGCATAAGACATAGGCGTCCGTGCTTGCCGGGGCGCCGAGTCAGGAGCTCAGGGCCCGTGCGTCATGCGGCCAGCGCCATCACCGCGCCGGATACCGATCAGCTGCCGGCCTATTGGCTCTTCCACGAGGCGGTGACGCGAGCGCAGCTGGCCGCCTGGCTGACCCCGGGCCGGCGCCTGCTGGTCGACGTCTCCGGACCCCGAGCCCCGGGCGCGGAGCTCGCCGCGCGGGCCGGGCATACCGTGCTGCGGATCATCGACGGCGGGCCGGCCGGGGCCGAGCGGCCCGGCGCAGGCCCGGCGGGCACGGCCGCCGAGCCGGGCACCAGCGTCGGCCGGGACGGACGGCGGGGCCCGGCGGGCGCCCCCGGACAGCGGGGCCGCCCGGCGGGCGCCCCCGCGAAACCCGGCCGGCCGGGGCGGATCGTCCGGCTGGTGGCCGACTCCTCACGGCTGCCGTTCCTGGCTGACGGCTGCGCGGACGGCGTCATCGCCGACGACCGGGCCCTGTCCACGCATCTGGCCGCCGAGGCCATGATCGCCGAGATCGCGCGCGTGCTGCGCCCCGACGGGCGCGTGCTGGCCTGCGTCGACTCGCTGGTGCTGGGCATGGCGGTGCTGGCCGACCAGCATCACTGGGCTCACCTGGTCGACCTGCCGCACGCCGAGGTGGTGCTGGTGCCCTGGCCGGACGGGACCATCACCCGGTGCTACGGCCCGGACCAGGCCCGGGAGCTGTTCAGCGGCGCCGGGCTGGCGGTGAACTGGATCCGGACGCGCACGGTGCTGTCCCAGTCGATGGTGACCCGCGTGCTGCGGCGTGATCCGGCCAGCCTGCCCGAGCTGGTCCAGGCCGAGCTGGCCGCCAAGCCGGATGAGTCGCTGGGAGCCCAGCTGGTGATATCGGCCCGCAAGCCGCGCAAGCGGCGGGCCAACGGCGGATGGCAGCCTAGCGGCGCCGCCGGGCGTACTTGGCCTGGCAGTTGACGCAGCGCGCGGCGTCGGGCCGGGCCTCCAGCCGCCCCTCGGGAATCTCGTGCCCGCAATCCACGCAGCGCCCGTAGGTGCCGTCCTCGAGGCGGGCCAGCGCGGCGAGTACCTCGTCCCGCTGGCTGCGAGCCGAATGCAGGACCGCCTCGGTGCGATCGGCCTCGGACAAGCTGGAGCCCGCGTCGGCCGGGTCGTGCGGATACCCCGCTCCGGCCTGGGGTGCAGGCCGCTCGCCTTGCAGGATCGATATCGACCGGTCCAGGTCGTCGCGCATCTCTTCCAGGCGCTTACGGGCGACGGTAGTCTCCACTGGTGTCCTCGCCTCCCGCCCGCAGGGGAAACGCAGCCAGGCTCGGTTAAGCCCGCGCTGCGTGCCGCGGGCTCAGAACAACTCGCCGGGTGGCTGCTCCTGTTCGGCGGAAGCGCCCGGGCCGTCGCCGTCCGCCGGTATCGGCGCGATGAGCTCGGGTCCGTTGTTCCGCACGTAGTTGACAGCCGTTGATACGGGATGCGACGTGAGGCCGCCGGCCATGGCGGGCACCATCGTCGCTTGCAGCTGGCCAGGTTCGGAGTTGCCCGGATTGAGCCAGTCGGCCCAGTGGTCAGGTGCGATGACCATGGGCATGCGATCGTGGATCTCGCCGACGTCGTCGGTCGCCTGGGTCGTGATAATCGCGGCCGTCCACAGCCAGGCGCGCTCGTGATCGGTGGGCAGGGCCTCGTCCCGCCAGAGCTCGTAGACTCCGGCGAAGGCCAGGGCACCACCGTCCCCGCGGTAGATGAAGTAGGGCTGCTTGCGCTGCTTACCCTGCTCCGTTCGGGCCATCCATTCGTAGTAGCCGTCGGCGGGCAGGATGCAGCGGCGCTTGGCGAAGGCCCGGCGGAAGGCCGGCTTGACCGCGACGGTCTCGGCGCGGGCGTTGATGAGCCTGCCGCCCCCGGAGGCATCCTTGGCCCAGAACGGGACCAGGCCCCAGCGCACCACGCGCAGTTCGCGGGCGGGCGGCTCGTCGTCCTCGCCGGGGCGCTCCATGACCGCGAAAACCCGCTTGGTCGGCGCCACGTTGTAGTCCGGGCCAGGCTCGGAATCGGGTCCGTCGGCCGCGCGGTCGCGCTCGATGCTGAACTCCTCGAGCAGTTCAAGGCGCTTGCGCGCCGACACGAAACGACCGCACATGGAGATCTTCCTTTGCCGCACGCAATCCGGACACGTCCCGTTAAGCCTGGATTGGCATTTCATAACCATAATCCAGCCTCGTCAAACCCCGCGGGCAGGTCGCCCCCCGGCCAACCCACTACCCTCAACCGTATGCACCCTGACGAGGACGCCGGCCAGACCTGGCCCGCACCCGCCGCCGATGGCCCGGCCAGTGCCCGCATCGTGCTGCCCGCGTCGAAGTCCATCACCAACCGGGCCCTGGTCCTGGCCGCCCTGTCCGGCCGGCCGGCCGCGATCGCGAACCCGCTGCAGGCCAGGGACACGCTGCTGGCGGCGGCCGCGCTGCGCGCGATGGGGACCGGGATCGCCTCCGGCGGGCCCGGACCGGTGCCGAGCTGGGCTATCACGCCCGGGCAGCCGCCGGCCGGCTCCCGGGTGGGCGTGGACGTGGGTAACGCGGGCACGGTCATGCGGTTCCTGCCCGCGGTGGCCGCGCTGACCTCGGCGGCGGTCGAGTTCGACGGGGACGCGCGGGCCAGGCAGCGCCCGGTCGGCCCGATCCTGGCCGCGCTGGCCGAACTCGGCGCGGACATCGACGACGGCGGGCGCGGCGCGGTCCCGTTCACCGTGCGCGGTCACGGCGCGGTCCGGGGCGGCACCGTCACCTTGGATGCGTCAAGCTCCTCCCAGCTGATCTCGGGGCTGCTGCTCGCCGCCCCGAGGTTCGCTGCGGGCGTCGAGATCCGGCACGAGGGCCCGCCGGTTCCCTCCGCACCGCATATCGCCATGACGGTCCGGATGCTGCGGGCCGCGGGCGCCGAGGTCACCGAGATGGGCCCGGCCGGGTCCGCCGCCCGGCCGGATGCCTGGCGGGTCGAGCCCGGTCCGCTGGAGCTGGGCTCGGTCACGGTGGAACCTGACCTGTCCAACGCCGGCCCGTTCCTGGCCGCGGCGCTGGTTACCGGGGGCACGATCACCGTGCCCGGCTGGCCGCGGGACAGCCTGCAGGCCGCCGGGCAGATCCTGGACGTGCTGGCCCGGATGGGCGCGCGCTGCGAGGCCGGCGCGGACGGCCTGGTTATCTCGGGCACCGGCACGGTCCGCGGTATCACCGCGGACCTGCGGGACGTGGCCGAGCTGGCGCCCGTGCTGACCGCGGCGGCGGCGCTGGCCGAATCGCCGTCGATCTTCACCGGGCTGGCGCATACCCGGGGCCACGAGACCGACCGGCTGGCCGCGCTGGCCAAGGAGATCAACGCCCTGGGCGGCGACATCACCGAACGGCCGGACGGCCTGCAGATCATGCCCCGGCGGCTGCGGGCCGAGGCCGCCGGCCGGCCGTTCGGCAGCTACGACGATCACCGGATGGTGATGGCGGCCGCCGTGCTCGGCCTGGCCGTGCCGGGCCTGCGGGTGGCCAACGCGCAGACCGTGGCCAAGACGTTTCCGGGGTTCACCACGGTCTGGGGGCAGATGCTGGGCCGCCAGGACGAGACGGGGCCGCAGCCCTGAGCCCGCGGTCCGGCTACGAGCGGCTCGACGAGGACGACGTCCGGGTCCGCCCGGGGCGTGGTTCCCGGCCACGGACCAGGCGGCGGCCTGCGCACTCCAGCGCCGTGCAGGGCTTCGTGACCAGCGTGGACCGGGGCCGGTACGGGTGCATGGCCGACGGCAGGCTGATAGTGGCCATGAAGGCCCGCGAGCTGGGCAAGGGCTCGGTGGTGGTCGGTGACCGGGTGGCCCTGGCGGGCGACACCTCGGGCGCCGAGGGGACGCTGGCCCGGATCGTCCGGGTCGAGCCGCGGACCAGCGCGCTGCGGCGCTCCGCCGACGACACCGATCCGGCCGAGCGGATCATCGTGGCCAACGCCGACCAGCTGGTGATCGTCTGCGCGCTGGCCCAGCCGGCCCCCAATCTCCGGTTCATCGACCGTTGCCTGGTCGCCGCGTACGACGCCGGGCTCGACCCGCTGCTCTTGCTGACCAAGGCCGACCTGGCGTCCCCGCGCAAGGTCCGCGCCTTCTACGCCCCGCTCGGCCTGCCGATGCTGACCACCAGGCGCCCGCTGGCGGCGCAGACCCTGTCCCGGCTGCGGGCCGCGGTCACCGGCCGGATCAGCGTGCTCATCGGGCCATCGGGCGTCGGCAAGTCCACGCTGATGAACACCCTGGTCCCGGCGGCGGCCCGGGCAACTGGCAGGGTCAACCCGGTGACCGGCCAGGGCAGGCACACATCCTCGTCCGTGGTGGCGATCCCGCTGGACGACGGCTGGCTCATCGACACGCCGGGACTGCGAGGGTTCGGGCTGGGGCACGTGAGCCCGGAGCGGGTGGCGGAGGCGTTCGGCGACCTGGCCGAGGGCGCGGCGCAGTGCCCGCCGGGCTGCGATCACCTCTCCCCCGACTGCGCCCTGGACGCGTGGGCCCGCGAGCATCACGCGCAGGCGCGGCTCGATTCCCTGCGCCGCCTGCTGCGCAGCCGCGAGGGCACCGACTAGCGGCCGCGGTATTCGCCCCGTTCGGGGACGAACCGGTCCTTGTGTCGCAGGTCGAGTTCGAGAACACCGGCCGGCAGCCCAAGACGGTTCATTACTTCGAGTACTGGGGTGTCAATCCTGAGGTTGTCCCGGCCGGGTTCTCCAGCCAGGGGCCGAGCGTGCCCCGGCTCCCGCGTTCGGTGCGGTACGTTCCTGATCTGCGCACGCTCGTCGCCTTGCCGCCCGGTGGTGTCTCGCCGGTTCCGCACACGCTGTTCCTGAGCTCCCTGACCGATCCGGTGGCAGGCTATGAGACCTCGGCCACCCCCACTGGCCATTTCGCGACTTCACCTGGGACACCGATGTCATCGGCGTCACGTACGCAGCCGGGACCGCGCACGGCTACGTGCGTCCCGCCGCCGGCGGCGTCATCGGCATGCGGGTCAGGGAACCGGCCGGTCCCGGGTCTCACCTGGCCCTCCGGGTAGGTCACCAGGTAGCACTGCTGACCGTAGAGGCCGGCTTCGCGAATGGACCATGCGCGTCCACGCCGGCCGGCGAGTGACCTGGTCGCTCACGCGAGCGTAGAACACTGGGCCCAGGCAATCGCAAAATAACTGCTCAAGATATCTATATGCACCAGGAGGCATTAGATGCCGAACCGCTATAAAGAGGACGCCGTTATCCTGCTGGCTGAGGATGATCCAGGCGATGCGGTAATGATCAGGGAAGCCTTTGAGCAGGCTCTGCCCTCCGTCCGGGTTCATGTGGTAGGCGATGGCGAGCAGGCTATCGATTTCCTGCGGCGGCCCGGCGCGGGTATCCGCCGTCCCGACCTGATCCTGCTCGATCTCAATATGCCGCTTCGCGGCGGCCTGGAGGTCCTGGCTGACCTGAAGGGTGATGACGATTACTCTGCTATCCCGATCGCGGTGCTGTCAGCATCTCGTGACCCGCATGCTGTCCAGCGCTGCTACGCGCTGCACGCGAACGCATATATTGTCAAACCCGCGGACTTCGATGGCTTTGCCGGCGTAATCCGGCAGATCGTCACGTGGTTCCTCGGGCTGATTACGCTCCCGGGGCATTCGTGATAACTCACCGCAACCGAGGGTGGGCGCGCGAAACATCAGGGCGTCGTCGGCACATGTCGCCGACGCTGCTGGGCAGTGTCCATTCACGGCGGCTCGGCTGATGTCGGCGCCGATGATTGCCTGACCTGGTGGGTACGGCTCGTTTCGAGTGAGGTAGGTCAGATCTATGCCCCCCGGCCGGCGGATCGGCCGAGATCCGGTCGGCCGCGGGCTGGCGGCGGTCAGCTGGCCAGGAAACGTTGCAGGGGAGACTTGTCCCCGACGAGCCATAGATGGCCGAACGGGTCGATGAAGCCTCCTTGCCGGTGAATGCCCCATGGCGCCTGATGGTCGCGGATCTCGTCGATGCTGCCGTCCGCGCCGGCTGCCACGGCACGTTCGATGAATCCGTCAGGGTCATCGGTGAAGACCTCGACTCGCACGGTCCTGGTGCCAGCTACGGCCGGGGCGTCCCAGCCATTGTTCTCGGGCTCGCCCACGAAAACCGGGGCGCCCTCGATGCTCAGCCCGGCGACGCCGCCAAGGTTCCACAGTTCCGTTGCGCCAAGGGCACGCTTGTACCAGTCAACAGCGGCAGGTGCGTCCTGGACCGCGAGCATGAGCGAGATATGCACGTTCGGTGTCATCCCAGGGCCCCCTTCCGGCGTCGGGCGCGCCAGCGCATCACCTGACAGCCTAGACCGGCCTGCCGCGGGCGGGGTGGTTTCTGCGTTTGCCTATTTGCCAGGTGGGGGCGGATGTGGGAGCCTGCGGCGCGTGCCCGATGACCCCGTGCCGGATGATGCCGCGGGGCTTCGTGCTGCGAATGCCCGGCTGAGGTCCGTGGTGGCGGCGAGGGCCGCGGAGATCGAGGCGCTGCGGGCCGGGGCGGCCAGCCTGGTCATCAGGGGAAAGGGCTGCGACGGGACCCGGACCCGGACGAGAGGAAGACCGCCGATCCGCCTGCGGAATTCCGCAGCTGCAAGACGGTGCTGGATGGCGCGGAGCCTACGGGCCCGCGGTGGGCGCAGGTCGTTGACGTGGAGGTCATCCGGAAGGTGACCGAGCACCTGCTGCCCGGCCGGGTGTGCCCGTGCTGCGGGACGGCCACGTTCGCGGAACCGCCGTCCGGCGCGCACGCGGGCTCGGTGTCCTACGGGCCGGTGCTGAACGCCGCCGCACTGGTGCTGACCGCGTACGGGAACGTGCCGCCCGAGCGGGCCGCGCAGGTCATGGCCATGCTGCTGGGCGTGCCGGTCTCGCCGGGCTGGGTGGATAAGGCCAGTGCCCGGCTGGCGGCGCGGCTGGAGAAGACCGGGTTCGATAAGGCGATGCTCGCGGCGCTGGCTGGGGAGAAGGCGCTGGCCGCGGACGAAACCCCGGTGAACGTGCTGGACAGCAACGCCCCGCAGCCCGCCGCGCCCGGCGGCGAACACGAGCAGGACCCAGAAGAGAAAGAGAAAACGGCGCCGGGTGACCCGCACGTGCTGATCGTCCGGACCCCGGACGGCCGGCTGACGTGGTTGCAGGCCCTCACCTCGCGGCGCAAGGGCGACGTCGCCGCAGGGATCCCGGCTGCGTTCACCGGGACGCTGATGACGAACGGCTATACCGGCTACCAGCACCTCCTGGACCGGCTGGCCGGCATCGAGCAGTGCTGCGCCCACGTGATCCGCAGATGCCGTGCCGTCATGAAGCTCGGCCCCGGCGGCCTGCAGTCCTGGGCAGGCGACATCATCGCCATCCTGCACGAGGCGCACCGGGCCATCGAAGGCGCCCGCGTCCGCGGCAGCACCGCCTTGGACGCGGAGATACCGGACAAGCTCCGCTAGCGCTACGACGAAGCCGCCGCCTTCTGCATCACCCATAACCGGCTGCGGGACTGGCACGAGGGGAACCACGCGGGCCGCGGCCCGGCCGTCACTTGCGAGCGGCCGGTGGTCGTGCCGGGAACGCGATTGCCGCAGCCACCTACACCGGAATACCACGCCCCGCCCCGGGTAGGGACACAGTGTCAGGCCGTAACTCAACCTCGGTACTTACCAGGGAAGGTGATAGGCATGGCCGGGATGCTGCGAATGCGGCGCAGCCGCGGCGCGGCCAGCGGGTTCTTGCTGGTCCTGCTCGGGCTTTGGGGTGCACTGATCCCCTTCATCGGACCGTATTTCCATTACGCCTACACGCCGGATACGGCCTGGACGTATAACACGGCCCGGCTGTGGCTGGAGATCCTGCCCGGCGCGGCGGTCTTCCTCGGCGGCATCCTGCTCATCGTCGCCACCGGCAGGCACGTCGCGCTGTTCGGCTCGGTCCTGGCCGCGGCGGCCGGGGCCTGGTTCACCCTGGGCACCACCTTGAGCCCGATGTGGAACAACCACGTGATACTGGGCGGATCCCCGGCCAGCTCCACCGTCTACATGCGGGTCATGGAGCAGCTCGGCTTCTTCTCCGCCCTCGGCGTGGTCGTCGTGTTCATCGCGGGCGCGGCGGCCGGCCGGATCTTGTCGGTGCCCTCCGGGATCCGGCCGGCCGAGACCGTCCCCTCCGCCGAGGAGACAGCACCGGCCGAGACCATCCCAGCCGAAACCGCCAGGACCGAGACCATCCCGGCCGAGACCGCCAGGACCGAAGACACGCAAAGCACGGGGTAAGGCCAACCCCCGGACCGCCATGCAGGATCTCATGGTGGGCCCGGGACGGTGACCTGATCATCCGCGCGTCGCCTCCCTGCCTAGGACGGGCGTTTGCCGGTGCGTCAGCCGAAGAGTATGTGCAGCCGGACGACGGTGCCCCCGGGCCCGGATCGCAGCTCGATCAGGTCGCACAGTTCGTGGGCGATCCGCAGGCCATGGCCGCTCTCCGCAAGCGGCGAGTCGGGGTGGCGCCCGGCGAGCGGGTCGGTGACCCACCCCTCATCCCGGACCTGGCACACCAGGGCCGTGCCGTCCCGCCAGATTTGCAGGGTTCCCGCGCCCCCGGCGTGGACCACGGTGTTGGCCGCGACCTCGCTGACCGCGATCACCAGGTCCTGCGCGCGGCTGCCCGAGAGCCCCTCCTGGATGGCGCGGCGCTCGACCTGTTCCCGCAGTGCCGGGAGATCCGCATCGCCGAACGCGGTCACCTGCGCTTCCGGCGGCGGGCTGGGCAGCGGCTGCCCGGCGATGGCCTGGGCGGCAGCGGTCCCGCTGTAGTCTTCGCTGAGCCCGCGGCCACCGCCTTCCACCACCCGGGGGTGGGTCCGCCTGGCGTCCTCCAGGACAGCCGGGTCTAGCCCGCTGGCGTCATAGGGGCACAGGACCGCCACGGGCACGGCGGCCAGGGCCGTGTTGACCAGCGCCTCGTGCCGGGTCACCTCGGCGATCTCGGCGGCCGAGCGGCCGGCCACACCGGCTCGCCCACGAACCGGGTGCGGCGCGGGCGGCGGCTGTCGGTGAAACGGCGGATGGCCGGGATGATCCGGGCCGGATTGCGGCCCAGCGCGGCCATGTCGGCGAACGAGACCGCCTCGGCTTGCCGGCCCAGGGCGGCGCGGACCAGGTCCAGCCGGCGGCGGGCACGGCGACCAGCACGGGTTCGGCCGCGGCCAGTCCCTCGCGTACGAACGAGCACACCTCCCTGGCGTATTCGTCCTGGCCACGGTAGAAGAACGCGCTATGGGCAAAGGTTCCGGCCTGCATCAGGCCCTCTGCCGTGATCACCGAATCATCACCTCACGCCTATCCATACCCGGACCGTCGTGAGTATGCCTCCACCGAGCCAGCCGCACATGCCAGGCATGAACGCCGCGTACCCGGCAGGCAGCGCTATTGCCAGTCCCGTTCGGACCAGCGCGCGCTCGCCCGCCCCGAGCTCACATCCTCGGCGCATGGTAGGGGCCATCCGCTGGGCCCGGTGGGCTCAGTGAATCCGCCGGGTCGCGGCGCCGCAGTTCCGGCAGGGCACGGGTGATCACGGCGACGATCGGCACGGCGACCACGGCCCCCGGGATGCCGGCCAGGACGGTGCCGGCGGCGATCGCGAGGATGACTGCGAGCGGGTGTAGCCTGATCACCCGGCCGACCACCTGCGGCTGGAGCAGGTGCGCCTCGATCTGGTCCTCGACGACCAGTACGATCACCAGGATGACGGCGTCCACCGAGCCCTTGGCGGCCAGCGTCACCAGGACGGCCAGCGCTCCGGCCACGAGCAGCCCGATCAGGGGAACGAAGGCGGCCAGGAACACGAGCACGGCCAGCGGCAAAGCCAGCGGCGCGCCCATGATCCACAGGGCCACCCCGACCACTACCGCGTGGATGGCGGCCACCGCGATCGTGCCGCGCATGTAGTAGACGACCGACGTCCACGCCGCGTGCCCGGCCCGGTCCCACCGGCGCGCCGTCTGCGGCGACGTCTTGGCGAGCAGCCAGTTCCAGATCCGCTCCCCGTCCTTGATCAGGAAGAACATGACGAA
The DNA here is from genome assembly GCA_963767565.1 of uncultured Actinomycetes bacterium. Classification (GTDB taxonomy): domain Bacteria; phylum Actinomycetota; class Actinomycetes; order Streptosporangiales; family Streptosporangiaceae; genus Palsa-504. Next base: position 269,303 of record CAVYEG010000009.1, read on the forward strand.
GAGCATCAGCACCAAGCCGCCGAAGAACTCCGCGGCGATCCTGCCGCCGGTCACCAGGGTGCCCGCGACCAGCGATCTGTGCTTGCTGAGGTAGCCGGGGATGTTGTTCAGCAAATTCTTGACGGTGCTGTTCTTGACGTGGAACGGCGAGCCGGACAGCAGCGACTCGATCTGCGTCACCGTGTGCTTGGCCTCGGCCACCAGGGTCGGGTACTCGGCGCTTACCCGGGTGGTGATCAGCAACGCGAGCCCGCCGAGCACCGCGGCCGTGATCAGCAGCGTGCACCAGGTGGCGGCGAGGTTCGGCAGCCCGGCCCTGTGCAGCCTGCCCGCCAGCGGCTGCAGCAGGGCGGTGAGCAGCAACGCCGCGACGCACGGCACGACGACGATGTACAGCACTCCCAGGACCCGCGCGATCAGGTACAGCACGATGGCGATAATCAGCAGCCGCCATGACCATGCGGCGCCTGTCTGCAGCCAGCCCGGCACCCGGCTGCGCTCCGGCACCCCGGCGCTGCGGGTAGCCGGCTGGGCTGCCGTACCGCGGGCGGCCAGATCCCCCGCACCCGCTGCGCCGGCCGCGGTGGTGCCGCCTCGCTCGCCGGCCAGGCGGTGCTGCTGCAGGCCGTTCGGGCCGCCGCCGCCGTGCCGCGCCTCCGCGGCAGCGGGGTGGCTGTCGGCGACTCCGTTCGGTCCGCTGCCGGGACCGGAGGCCCCGCCGTGATTGCCTTGGTCAGCGGGTCGGCCGGCCGCGGCGGTCCCTTCGCCTCACGGTCTGGCCGTCGTCCCAGGCCCGCCGTGTTTAGCCACCTCCGCCACGACTGCATCTAACCAACTATCCTATTTCACTAAGATCACTTCAATGCTATGGTTTTTGTCAAGCATTCCGGCTAGACGTGGCGATGGCGTACCTCTGAAGTGGGTATTTTCAGTTCGATCCACATCTTTCGAATGCGACTGCGGCCCCCCATTGTGCGTGTTATATCCGGTTTTAACGCGTGAATCCAGTAGTGTCCCTGATTTTTGCCTGACTTCTGCTGTGGCGTGCAGCGGAACGTGCTCCTCGCGCGCGTGAGGGCACGGTCAGGCATCGCTGTCCCGTGAGGGATGAGTGTCGCAGGACACCATCGGTGGTCTTGGGGTTTGCTCTGGCGTGCCTGTTCCTTGACGGTATCGGCGGTGTTGCGGCAACATGCCGAGGGCCGCTGGGGGCATTGCGGCGCAGGGCTTGAGGTTAACGAGCGTGATCGTCAGCGTTCGCGGCTTCGGTATCGGCCTGCAGCTGGGAGAGCGGGCTTTCAGTTAGGCTGCTACTAGTGGCGGTTGGCTGTTGTGGTTGCGCGTGCTCGGAGCTGGAGTGATGACGGTTCGGCGTGTTGGTGATCGCTGTGAGCATTGCTCTAGGCGGGCGCATCGCTGCGGTTAGGCTGGCGCTGGAGTGTTCGGCTGACTCGGCGAGGAGCTTCTGTGCTCTGTGATCTGTTCGTGAGGAGCTCGCGTTCCGGCGTTAGCGAGCTAGGCGGGATTTCGCTGCTGGTAATATTGCGAGTATTGCTGCAGGTGCTGCTTACGGCGTACTGGGTCACTGCATTAGTCGCAACTCTGCTGGGTAGTATGGCTTTGCGGTAGGTGAGGGTAGTGACTGGCAATCAACGAGGGTAGGAGAGGGAGAGGGTGGTCTAGGGCTCATGGGTGTGGACGTCGTTGACGCTGATGTCGATTTGGCGGAGGCTGATGCCGAGCTGGTCGCGCGCAGCTTTGCGGAGGGTGGTACGGATGTGGTGGGCGGCGGTGGCGGCTCGCAGGCCGTAACGGAGGCTGATGCTGATGGCCGCGTGGGTGGCGTCTCCGGGGGTGGGGAATCGGCAGCGCGGCTGATGACGCCCGGGATTGTGTCCACCACGGCGGACATGATGGCGGAGGCGGCGTGCTCGGTGATGGTCAGGGTTGAGGGTGATGGGGCGAGCAGGGAGAGGTACGGGTGCGGCGGATGTCGGCGTGGATACGTGTCATGACGATTCAACGAATCCGGCGGGTACTCCGGCCTGTGCGCGGCGAGGCTCGCGATGGCCGCAGGGCAAGGGCGAAGGCCTCGGCGGTCTGACGGCAGTGTGGGCAGGCCTGCTCGTGAGCGTCCGGGGCCCGGCTGTCGGTGTTCATACAGGGTGCCGAGGGCTGCGCAGGGCAGCCAGTCGCTGGGCTGGTGGCGTCGGGATGATCTACCGCTATGAGGTCAGCTCCTCCGCGAGCGGGCGCGGGCCGGTGGATGTGGCCGCGGACGGCGTGGGCTGGCCTGGGTGATGTCGGCGATCTCGTCATAGGACAGGCCTTCCAGCTCTCTTAGTACCAGCATGCTCGCTGCTGAGGGGTGAGCATGCCGAGCGCACGGGCCAGGGCGGTGCGCAGGTCAGCGGCGAGCGCGTGCTGTTCGAGGTCGCTGGCGCGCGAGGGCGGCAGGAGAGCCTCGTCGAGTGCCGGCCTCGGTGTGTGGCTGCGCGCGGTGCTGATGGCGCGGGTGGTGACGATGCGGTACATCCAGGCGGCGAACGCCTGCTCGGCGCGGATCTCTCGATGCGGCGCCAGGCGGTGATGAAGGCCTCCTGAGCCGCGTCGTTGGCCGCCTCGGTGTCGCTCAGGACGCGCAGCGCGATGCGGTACACCGGGCCGGAATAGCGGCGCACCAGGAGTTCGAAGGCGGTCGTGTCACCGCCGCGGGCGCGGGCGACCAGGCTGTGATCGTTCGCCTGATGGGTCACGTGCGCACACTGCCTGGCAGAGAGCAATGCACACCGGCCCGAACCAATGTGATGTACATCACACCAGAATAGGCGTGAGTATCCGCCTTCCTGACGTGTATTCTACGTGTGCGGCCAGGGCGCTCGGGCCGCACACGGCAAGAGATGCGTTGCGGAGTGGCTAGCCGGGCAGGCAAGCCCGGCGGCGCCAGGCGATGACCGGGACCAGGGTCCACGGAGCTGGACAAGAAGCTATCGTGACCGCGGCTGGCCCGGCGGCGGTCACAAAGGCACGAGGACGCTGCTGGGACGAGAGGAGCACGACGTGAGCACGCAGGCGAGCGAGAAAACAGAGAGGCCCGCTGGGGCCGGGGCGAGGAAAGACGGCGCCGGTGACCGGGCAGGCGATCTGGGATGGTCGGCGAGCAGGGCAAGACGTCGATCGCGGATACGGTCGTTGCCAAGATCGTCGGCATAGAGACCCGCGAGATGCCAGGCGTGTATGCGATGGGCGCGGGGATGTCCCGCGCGTTCGGCACGATGCGAGAGCGGATCCCCGGGGTAGCCGGTCCCGGCTCACGCAGGGCGTGAAAGTGGAGGTGGGCGAGCGTCAGGCGGCGATCGATCTGGAAGTGATCGTCGAATACGGGGTATCCATCCCGGACCTGGCCGACGGGGTGCGCCGCAGCGTGATCGGCGCGGTGGAGCAGATGTGCGGGCTGGAGGTCACTGAGGTCAACTCACCGTCGGCGACATTCACGTGCCCGGCGAGGAAGCCGAGGAGACGGCCGAGCCACGCGTAGAATGAGCCATCCGCCCGGCGGCCGGGACACGGCCGAGGCGGGCCTGCTGGCCGACCGGATCGCCGCGGCCGTGGCCGGCTGCCCGGCGGTGGCCGCTCTGGCCGACGGCCCGGTGGGCACCTACCTGCCTGGCCGCACCGTGCCCGGGGTGGCCGTGCGTGACGACCTGGTGGTGGTGGCGGTGGTCGCCCGCCTCGGCCGGCCGCTGGCCGAGGCCGCCGACGAGGTGCGAGCCGCGGTGGCCGGCGTGGCGCCGGGGCTTGCCGTCGATGTTTACATTGATGACATCCAGCTACCCGATGCCGATCCTGGCAGCAGGGAGGACGGAGCGTGACCGGGACAGAGCCCGATGCCTGCGGCTGGCAGGCGTTAGCGCCTGGGTGCGGGTCCACCATCCCGATGCCGGCGGCGATCCGGAGGAGTTCGTCGCCGGGCTGTCCCGCTGGCGCGCGCAGCTCGCGATCCCGGCCGGGAGCGAGAGGGGTCGAGGTGACCGTGTTCCGCACCCGGGGCGGTTTGTGGCTGATCGAACGCTGGTGGCAGCGTCATCAGCGCCGCGGTAACGCCGGGTGATCTAACAGCGAGTGGTCTGAGCACAGCGGAAGGTGAGCAAGTAATGGCGGAATGGAGAGATGCGCTGGTGGGAGGTGATAGGGCTGGCGTTCGGCACGGCGCTGGGGTTCGCGGAGCGTTCGGCGGCTTCACCGCTTTCGTGATCGTGCTGGTTCTGGGCGTGGTCGGGTTCCTGGCCGGACGGGCGCTAACCGGTGAGCTCGATCTCACCGAACTGCTGGGCCTGCGGAAGCGTACGTGACCACAGGCAAGGCCCCGGGCTCTGCGGGCTGCCCGGAGAGGATCTGGTTACGGCATGCACCGGCGGCGCTGCGGCCGCTGGAAGCCCGCGGGCGCACCGAAATGCTGACCGTGTGCTGGAGCGGATCGCGGCCCGCGCGGTCAGCGAGGTGGACCAGGCGGGCGGGGCGGCGCGGCGGCTGCTGGAGTGCGCTCGGACGCGACACCATGCGCGCGCTGCCCCGGGCCACGGCGCACGCGGATGGGCAGATAGCCACCGTGCAGCTGAGGATGTCGGTGACCTACCCGGCGCCCATCCGGGAGACGACCCGCGGCGTGCGGGACCAGATCATCACCCGCGTCGGTGAGCTGACTGGCTTGGATGTGCGCCAGGTGGACATCGAGATCGCCCGGCTGATCCGACCCGGAACGGAACCACAGGCGCGTGCAATGACCACATAGGATCTCGTCCCTGGCTTCGCCGCAGATCACGCGGACACACCCGAGCCGCAAAGGGCAGACGGCGGGGTGAGGCGGAGGGCGGCGGCGCGTGCTTAAGGCTCTGCCGCGTGCTTCCCGCCGTCGTGGTGGCCGCGGTGCTGGCGCTGCCGCGATCCTGGCGGCGATCGAGGTGATCTCCACGCGCGCTGGCCATCCGGTACATGTCTGCCGGTGGCATGGCTGGACCGGACTGGCGGGAGTGCACTGGGAAGATACCGCGGCGCTCGCCACGGCGGCGTGGCATGCGCTCTCGGGATGTGCTGACGCCTGGACTGGGGCCGGTCAGCCGGATGAGCCCTGATTTCGGGGATCCGTCACGATGACGGCCATGACGTCGGGTTGGACGCTCTGGCCGCTGCGCACGAGGTGGATGGCATCGCCCGCGTGCGGGTAGGCTTGGCCGCCGGCGGGTATGGATGCGAGCCGCGAGCCGCTGCGCGACGCCCGCGGGCTGTCCGGCCAGGTGGAGCAGGCCGTGACCGCCCGCCTGGAGAGCTGGCGCCGCTGCGGCCGCGGCGGGTCCGGGTCACCGTCCGGAAGAAAGAGGACTGAGCCGGTGAGCCGCCGCACGCCGCGGAAACCGCATCGGGATGATCGTGATCGGGCTCGTGCTGCTCGCGGTGGGCGCGGCCGCGCTCGCCCGCGGCCTGGCATCCGACCCGCGCTGCTCGGGCCAGCCCACACGGCGGTGATCGACGAGCAGACCCGCCGGTACGCCACCGGCCACTCCTGGTTCTGGCCTGCCCTCGCCACGATAGCGGTGCTGGTCGCGCTGCTGGCGTTGCGCTGGCTCGCCGTCCAGACCCGCAGCGACACCATCGGGCACATCGGACTGGAGTCCGACCCGCGCCACGGTGTCACCCGCCTATCCGCCGGGGCTGCCACCGGGGCACTAGAGGATGACCTGTCCGCCAGCTCGTACGTGCAACGGGTCAACGCCACCGTCACCGGCGCCCCACCACCCCGCAGCTGGCGCTGACCGTCACCCTGCACACCGACGCCGATCCGCCCTCGCCAGCCAGCGCATCCACCAGGCGCTGGCCCGGTTCCGCCAGGCGCTGGAGACCGAGCACCTCACCGCAACAGTCCGGATCCGCGCCACCGGCCGCCGCTGAACCACACCACGGTCGCACGGCCCGCCGAGCGCCGGCGTAGGTGATTGCTGCCGCTCTGCCGGGCGAGTGCACGTCAGCGGCACAACGGTCATGCCGGGCACTATCCGTGAGCTGATAGACGGGCTACTGGTTTATAGGTGCGAGACAGAGAGAGGAAGATAAAAGATAAGGAAAAGGCTGTAGAGGTGCGCGCAGAGCGCGGCTCGCTATTAGCTCAGGCAAAGGCTGTTATAGCCGGCGGCGCCGGGAACGAGCGTGCCGATGGGGCTGGGGTAGGGAACCACGCTGGCGCACGCCTGGGCCAGCGGCGTGAGCATGTTCACGAGTTCCGCCGTGGTCTCCGCGCCGAGCCGCGCCGCGGGCCGCGACGCGGCCCGGTCGGTGGCGTTCTCCACGGCCGCGTGCGCGTCCCGGCCGGCACCGGCCAGCCGGGAAAGCGCAGCGTCCCAACCCTCGTCGGGCCAGCGCCGCACCGGCACGGCGCGGTACCCGCGCCAGAATCGCTGCAAGCCCGCTGGCTCGAACGCCGAACGAGCCTCGGGCGCGAGTGAGACACTGAGGTTTTCTCAGCGACTTTCAGCTGATCATCTTGTGCTCGAATTGCACTAGAACGAGAACGGATTTGGCGATGTCGCCGATCGTGGACGGGCTGACCATGACGCGCTGGAGGGCGCGCCACCGCTGGGACATCAGGGCGAAGCCGCGTTCGCCCTGGTAGCGCAGGGAGCGCAGCAGTGCGTTACGGGTTCTGGTATAGAGATCGAGTTCGCTGCGGGCGGGCTTTTTCACCGGGACGTGCACCCCTGCGCCGGCGCTTCATAGCCGGAATGGGCCAGGATAGGCAGGTCCTTCAGGTAGGGCCTGGCTTCCGGGAGGACGAGCTGCGGGCGGCGGTCAGGTCATGGGTACTGCCCGGCAGGACATCGGAGACCCATAGCGGGACGCGCCCGGAGCGGACAGCGCCTGGACGTTCCCGGCCGGGTGGTGCGCCTTGCCGGAGTACCACCGGTGGATTTCCCGGCCCTTCTTGCTGGTCTTCTTGCCCGCGCACCGGTCGGAGGAGACCAGCGTCCCGTCCAGGATGAGGTACGGAAGCCCTGCTCAGCGGCCTTGTCCAGGGCCTCGCGCAGCGTGGGCGCCTTCGCGGCGAGGACCTCGATGACCTCGTCCTTGTACCGGTAGGCAGTGGCCTGGGAGATCCCGGAGCCCAGGCCCAGCCTGCGGATGTCCGGCCGGTCCGGAACCAGGCCAGCGCGAAGATCGCCTGCTTCCAGCAAGTCAGGGCACGGGTCCCGTCCGGGTGCCGATCTCCCGGCGGTGCTCGGCCAGCAGCCGGGACACGAACAGGACCAGTTAGAGCGGGACGTCGAGGGTGACACGATAGGACAGCACGCGGAGCCTCCGTGCAGGCGAGGGACTTTGGCGAGAACCTCTTCTACCGGGGGCTCCGTGTCTTTCCCGAGAAGTCCGCCTACGTCCGCGTGTCTGCCCAGATGGGTGTTATGCCGCGAATGCCCGGCTCATGCTTGCTGAGAAAACCTCACTACGGGAATGTACGACGCTGAGCCGATGCGCGGCCGGGTCGCTTTGGGCCCGCAGGTCAGCGCGGCTGGGCCGCGCTCAGCGGCCGGTCCACTGCACCAGCAGCAGCGTCGCATCGTCACGCAGGCCGCCGGCCTGGTGCTCTAGCACGGCGCGGACCAGCCGCCGCAGCAGCTCCTCGGCTGCCTGGCCGCTGGCCGCCTCCTGCTCCAGCAGGTCGGCCAGCCGGTCCAGCCCGAACAGCTCCCCGTCCGGGGTCCGCGCCTCGACCACCCCGTCGGTATACAGCAGCACCGCGTCATCGGGCTCCAGCTCACAGGTGGCCGGCTCAGGGATGTCACCGCCAAGCCCGAACGGCAGCGTCGCCTCGCAGTCGAGCTCGGCGACCACCTTGCGGCCGCGCAGCAGCAGTGGCCGCGGATGCCCGGCACACGACCACTCCAGCCGCCCCGGCCCGGTGGCCAGCCGGGCGATGATGCCGGTGGCGAACGAATCGTCGCCGTAATACCCGGCCAGCGCCTGATCGACAGCCGCGTGCATGCCCGCCACCGTGGCCCCGCCCCGGCGGGCATGCCGGTAAGCACCGACGGCCAGGCCGGTCAGCAGCGTCGAGCCGATGCCGTGCCCCAGGCCGTCGATAATCGCGAAATGCAGATCGGCGCCGTTCACCGCGTAGTCGAACGCGTCCCCGGCGATGTCGTAGGCAGGCTCGAGCACCGCGGCGATCAGCGCGCCAGCGGTACGGGCGCTCAGCGGCGGCAGCAGGTCCCACTGCATGCCCGCCGACAGCGACATGACCCGGCCCCGCCGCCGCAGGTAGGGAACGTCGTTGACCCGCGCTGCCGCCGCGGCGACCAGTCCGGCGAACACGCCCAGCAGCTCAGCCTGCGCCAGGACCGCCTCGCTGGCCTCGGGGACGGTGACCGCCAGCACCCCGGTCCGGGTGGTCTGTTCCACCACCGGTACCCAGACCCGGGCCGAGCCGTCCCGGGCGCTGGTCACCGGCTTGCCGGTGGTGAACGCCCGGCCCGCCATCGTCCCCGCCACCTGCTCCTCGGCCACCCCGGCGGCCAGCGGGAACAGTACCATGTGGGCGAAGTCGGCCAGGTACACCACCGGGTTCCAGGCCGGCACCGGCCCGCACGCCGCGGCCAGCACCCGGTGCAGGTCAGCCCCGGCGTCCTGGCACAACACCCGGAGCGCGTCGGGATAGCCGGGCACGCCCATCGCGGCTCCACTCCCGTGATAATCCAAACCAGCGCCGACCGCGCTGCCCGGCAAGCCTAACCGGCCGGCGGCCGGCCAGGCCCGCGCAGGGTCAGGACACGGCACCGCCGGGCCGCTGCCGCGAATCGGCGGTCATCGCTCCGCGTCAGGCCGATACCGGTGGCGGGCCGGGCGCATCTGCCCCTTGCGCCGCGGCGGCATGGCGCGCGTCGGCACGGCGATGGCGGCGGGCCGCGATCCGGAGCTGGATGATCCTGGCCGTGCCGGGCAGCACCACCAAGATCACGCTGAAGACCGCTGCCAGCAGCAGGGCGACACCGAGCGGGATGTGCCCGTGGGCGCCCAGGCAGGAGACGCCCACGGTCCGGCCGTTTTGCAGGATGAAGATCAGCAGAAACAGCAGCACCACGGCGAAGCAGGCCACGGCCACCCACACACCGCCGCCTCCCCTGCGGCACGGTGCCGCCTGCCGATTCGGGCGGCCGGGACGATGCCGCTGGCGTCTGCGGGTCGGCGGGCATCCAGCACCCCCTTGTGCCTCGGCAGGTCGTACCTGATGCTCTGCCCGCCCCGGGGACGGTTATGCGCCGTCCGAGGGTATGTTCGCGTCCAACAGCACGGTGCACCCGGCGGGGCGCGTGACGGGATCCTCGGTCCGCTCCCGCAGCCGCTCCAGCGCTTCGCCGTCGCCGAGCGGGACGGTGGCCTCCAAGCGCTCGCTGGCCCGCACCTCGGGCAGGTCCATGACCGCATCGACCAGGCCGGCCCGGCTGCCCGGAGCGGCATGCCCGGACGCCGCGTACAGCGAGGCACGGGCCGTCCCTTCGGCCTGCCCGGCCGTCATCACCTCGGCCGCAGCGACCGTCTGGTCACCATCTTTGACTTCGACGAGATGAGACGTATCGGGACCAGTCATGATATTCCTCCTCACATCGCCGGTCCCGGCAAGATCAAGGCACGTCCAGCCTTCTCTTGCCCCGGCGCTGGACCCGGTGGCCTGCCCGGCAGGCACAGCGCCTTTGCTGCCACCGGTCCGGTGGTGGCCATGCCCCGGGACCGCCATGACGAAACGGCCAGCCAGAGCCCAGAGCCTAGCTCCCGGAACCATGAACTGATCTGGCGCCCGCGTCTCGCGACGGGGAAGCACACAACCGGAAAGACGTGCCCATGCCGATCCTGGCCCGAAGACCGCAAGTCTGTGCCGGTCGCGCGGGGCAAAGGCCTGGGCGGCGTGATCGTGCCGGAGCAAACTGGGCTGGGTGAGGGTCATGGTCACCCAGATCAGCCGGGAGGGGAGCATCCGCCGCCGGGCGCTCGACACCAGGTGCCTCACCGGCACCGGCCGCTGGGAATTCCTCATCGGGCAGGTTCTGGCCTTCCCGCCGCCGTACCGGGCGGTGCCGGGCCGTCCGATCTATGTCATCCACGCCGGTGACCGCGCTGTTCTGGTCGGCGAGCAGGACCTCACCGGCCCGCTTCAGGACCTGGTAGCCACGATCCTGGCGGTCGGCGATCCCGCGTAGCGCTGCGCCGCGGGCTCCGACCCCGGGCACACGCCCATCACGGCGCGGACCAGGCCCCCAACCGGCGGTATCCCGCCAAGATCGAGTTTGGCCGACGTGCGGCCCAGCATCGGCGGGCCAGGCACGGGCCCGTGACACTGACGCGCTAAGCCGGGAAGCTGGGCCGCGAACAGCTGCTCAGCGGGGAGAACCTGCCGCCCTCGTCCACGTCCGGCCCGGTACGCAGGCGCCAGCCGGGCCGCGGGCTCGGGTCCTGGGGGGGAAAGGACTACGGCGCCACGCGGCCCGGGGAGGGGAATCCTGCCCCTTGGCCCACAGGCCGCCTCCCGCGGGCAGGCTAAGACCTTGCGGGCTTGCGGCCATACTGCCCGAATAGGGCGTCATCAAACACCGTGCTCACCGGGCCAGTCATGCCAGGCGCCGGGTGTAGATTACCTGCTAGCCGGCTACGGCGCTGCGGTCCACGGGCCTCGGAGGACTTCCCCGTCCGGTCCGGCGGCCACGGCCTCGCGCACGGTCGGATAGACCAGCAGGTAGGCAGCCAGTCCGGTACAGGTCAGGCGGTCACGCAGGTAGTGGTGGGAGACGACGACTCGGAACGCGGTCCCGACCGCGGTGGCGCGCTTATGCGCTAGGACCAGTTCCCGTACCCCGGCAGAGTCACAGAACAGGGTCGCGCCGCACTTCACTACAGCCGCGCCGCGGTTATCAACACGACGCTACGCTGGGCGGTCCCGGACGATCACCGGACACTCCGTGCCACGCCCGCAAGTGGCCAGCGGCAAGCGGTGCGGAACTGGTCGCTGGCCGGACTTCGGCGGCAAAAGCGCCCCTCTCCCGCTAAGCAGCCTCGATACTGGGTGCATGAAGTGGAAGGACCGGCGGACCAAGCACTCGATGAAAGACCCCGTACGGGGTGAGTTCCGAAAGACTGGCCAGTATTTCCCGCATCCTGGCCGGGTGCCGATGCAGGTCATGTTGACCGGAGTGGTGACCGGACCGGGGATCCCACCGACACCGGCCGAGCATCTGCGGAACGACCTGTCGGGCCGTGAGTTCGAGCGCCAGGTGCTTCCTGCCCTGATCGACCGCGCGGATCCAACCCGCATGGTGATCTTGTGGGATGAGATCCCCAAGCCTGATCCTCGGCAGCAGGCCCTCCAGGAGGCCGCGCACGCTGCCGAGCAGATGAGCAACACCGGCCAGCCGGCACCGGACTCTGCCCGCCCGGTGCCGAAGGTATACGTGTATGACAGCGCGAGCAGCCAGCCCTCACCGGACTGGGCGCGGGACATGATCGCCGACTTGAGCGCACGCGGTGTCCTCGACATGGACTCCCAGCCCTCACCCTCACCGTACGGCCCGATTACCGTGCAGACACCGGATGAGGTCGTCGATCTGACTGCAGGGCATCTCTCGGCTGCGGACGCGGCCCGGCTCGCCTGCACCGGCGAACAGGCGACCGCGGTGCTGGTCGCGATCAATGACGTCGCTGTTCCGCGGGCCGCGCTACCGAGCCCGACCGCTTCCCTCTGCGATCTGACCCTGCACATCACGCCGGCCGGCGGCTCCTCCTACATCGCCCGGACCCGGGTCGGGTTCCGCGACGCCTCCCGGCGCGCCACTGTCGCGGTCATCGGCGCTGTCCTGCCTGTCCGGATCGATCCTGCCGACCCAGCCAGAGTGGCCATCGACGTTGCAGCATTCGACGCCCAGAACCCCAGCAGCTAAGAATTTAAGTTTCCAAGCAGGCTCGGCCATGCCGGACCGGCACCAGGTCCGGCTCGCGGATGGTGTCCTGCTGGGCGCGGCGGCGGCCGGTCTCCTGCGGGGCGGCCAGGGACGGCAGGGTGTCATGAGGCCTGGGTGGTCAGCTGGAGAAGTCCTGGGTCAGCCAGACGGTGCCGGAACTGTCGCGGTAGACCGCGATGCCGATGTGGGTGAAGGAAGTGCTCAGGATGTTCAGCCGGTGGCCGTCGTCGGGCGGGACCTCGTTGAGCATGTCCTGGGTGAGCAGCACCGCCAGCTGCGCGATGGCCGCCGTGGTGTCGGCCACCGGGCCGCCCTCGCCGATGTTCTCCCCGGCCTCGGTCCAGTCCACCCCGGCCTCGGTCTCCCGCTCGCCGATGGGCGGCTCACCCGGGCACTGATGGGTCAGCCCGCAGCCGCCGGCCATCCGCATGTTGTGCGCGGATGAGCTGCTGATCAGGCCGTCCGTCACGGTCAGCGGGGCCAGGCCGGCTGCCGAACGCGCCTGGTTGATGAGCGCGAGCACCTGCTCGGCCGGGGTGCCCTGCTGCGACGCGGGCGGGGCGCCGGCGGAGCCGGACGGCGAGGCGGATGAGGCGCCCGGGCGCGGCGAGGTAGGGGACGCGGCAGGCCGGCTGGACCGGCCGGCCGCCGGCGTGTACGGCACCCGGGCGATGCTGATGTTGATGGGACCTTCGGCGCAGGACCCGGCCGGCGCGGAACCGCAGCTGTCAGGGGTCGGCGAGGCGGCGGCTGCGGCACCGGTGGCGGCGGAGGGAGCGGCGGCGGCAGCTGACCTGGACGGCGGCGCGGCCGGACGGCCGTGCAGGTAGAGGCCCCCGCCGACCAGCGCCAGCACGGCGACCAGCGCCCCCACCAGGTAGCGGGCCCGGCGCGCGGACGAGCGGTCCGGCTCAGGCAGGCGGTCCGGCCCAGGCGCGCGGTCCGGCTCAGGCGCGCGGTCCGGCCCAGGCGCGCGGCCCGGCTCGGGAAGGCCGGGCGGGCCGACCGCGTGGCGCGCGGGCCTGCCCGTCAGCACATCAACCACCCGTCCCGGCGGGCCAGGGCCCGGCCGCTGATCCCAGGCGGTCACGAACGCACCGGTCAGCGTCGTGCACGCCCTGTACAGGCGACGACATTAGAGGATCGCCTGCCGGCCTGGGGACTATTGCCGAATGTCGTAAGGAGATGCTCCGCTAGAAGTGGGGTGGTAAGTGGCCGGAGAGTATGCTGACCCGAAAGCCGGCCAAAACGCTCGACAATAGGCTCTCGACAATAGGCTCTCGACAATAGGCTGAGGAGTAGCGGGATGCGACAGACCACCGTGGCGGCCGTGCTGGCGATCACCTTGATGGCCGGCGGTGCGGGCCTGGCTGGCTGCGCCAGCAGCACGAGCAGTAGCGCTAGCTCTAGGGCAAGCGCCCAGGCCAGCACCGGGACAAGCGCCGCGTCCTGCACGTTCGCCGGCGTCCAGGACGAGCTGTACGCCAAGGGCGTGCTGACCGTGGCCACCGACCAGCCGGCCTACCCGCCGTGGTTCGAGAACAACAAGCCGAGTAACGGCCAGGGCTACGAGAGCGCCGTGGCCTATGCCGTCGCGGCTCAGCTGGGCTTCAAGCCCGCCCAGGTCAAGTGGGCCTACGAGCCGTTCAACGACTCCTACGCACCGGGGCCGAAGAAGTTTGACTTCGACATCAACGAGGTCTCTTACAGTGCCGCACGGGCCCAGGTCGTGACGTTCTCCAATAGCTACTACGACGTCCAGCAGGCGCTGGTGGCGCTGAAGACCAGCCCGATCGTGACCAAGCACACGCCGGCTGAGCTCAGGACCTACGTCTACGGCGACCAGGTGGGCACCACCAGCCTGGCCTTCATCAACGGCGAGATCCAGCCGACCCAGACGCCGAAGATCTTCGAGTCGCTGAACGACGTCAAGCAGGCGCTGCAGACCAAGCAGATCGCGGCGCTGGTCACCGATACGCCGACCGCTCAGTACATCTCGTCCTCGGAGATCCCCGGCTCCGTGATGGTGGCTCAGTTCCCGTCTACCGGCGAGCACTACGGCCTGCTGTTCGCGAAGGGCAACCCGCTGGTTGGCTGCGTGAACAAGGCGCTGGCCACGCTGAAGAGCAACGGCACGCTGGCCAAGCTGACGGCGAAGTACCTGCAGATCTACGTCAGCGTCCCGACCATCGAGCCGTAACCGATGGCGGAGGCGCAAGGGCTGCCCGACCTGTCGGCCCGGCGGTCGCGGCTGCTGGGCTCCGGTGACCGCCGCGGGCTGGTCCTGTCCACCGCCAGTACCGTCGTGGTGCTCGCGGCGCTGCTGGCGGTGTTCCTGCTCGCGCCGGGCAGCCGCCAGGTCAGGCACACGTTCTTCAACCCCACGGACATGTGGCGGGCCTTCGTCGGCAACCCGAAGGCCGGCTACTACTCGGTCGGCGAGGCGCTCTGGCTGAACATCCGGATGTTCGTGGCCGCCGAGATCCTCATCCTGATCCTGGCGCTGGTCGTCGCGGTGGTCCGCCAGTCCACCGGGCCGGTGCTGCTGCCGCTGCGGCTGGTCGGCACCGTGTACGTGGACGTGGCCCGCGGCGTGCCGCTGATCCTGATCATCTTCGCGATCGGGTTTGGCGTCCCGGCGCTGGAGATCAGCGGCATCTCGTCCCAGTCTGCGGCGGTCTACGGGGTGGTCGCGCTGGTCTTTTCTTATTCGGCCTACGTGTCCGAGGTGTATCGTGCGGGCCTGTCCTCGGTGCACCGCAGCCAGGCCGCGGCGGCTCGCTCGCTGGGCATGTCCGGGTGGGCCTCGATGCGCTACGTGGTCTTGCCGCAGGCCATCCGGACCATCATCCCGCCGTTGCTCAATGACTTCATCAGCCTGCAGAAGGACACCGCGCTGGTCGGCCTGCTGGGCTCGATCGAGGCCAACAAGGCGGCCGAGCTCTACAGCGACACAGTCTTCAACTACTCCAGTTACACGGTCGCCGCGATCTTGTTCCTGCTGCTGACCATTCCGCTGGCCCGGTTCACCGACCACCTGATCGCCCGGGACCGAGCACGCCGTCTCGCCGGGGCCCGGTTATGGGCCGAACGGACCGGGGTTCGTCGCCCGGGGACCCGGTGTTCGTCGCCCCCGGGGAGGCGCCCGGGGTGGCCGAGGCGGCCGAGGCGCTGCGGATCGAGGGGCTGCGGAAGTCGTTCGGCGCGGAGGAGGTGCTGCGCGGCATCGATCTGGCCGTAGCTCCGCATGAGGTCGTCTGCCTGATCGGGGCGTCCGGCTCCGGCAAGTCGACGCTGCTCCGCTGCGTGAACCTGCTGGAGCGGATCGACGCGGGGACGATCTGGCTGGGCGGCCAGCTGATCACGGGGTCGGGCGTGGACGAGGACCTGGTCCGGCGGCATATCGGCATCGTCTTTCAGTCCTTCAACCTGTTCCCCCACATGACGGTAGAGCGGAACATCACGCTCGCGCCGATGAAGGTGCTCGGCCTGTCCCGCTCTGCGGCGGTCGCGCGGGCGACGGGATTGCTGGACCGGTTCGGTCTGGCCGAAAAGCGGTCAGACTACCCGGACCGGCTGTCCGGCGGGCAGCAGCAGCGGGTCGCGATCATCCGCGCGCTGGCCATGCGGCCGCAGCTGATGCTGCTCGACGAGGTGACGAGCGCGCTCGACCCGGAACTCGTGGCCGACGTGCTCGACGTGATCAGGGAACTAGCCCACGGCGGGATGACGATGCTGATCGCGACGCACGAGATGGGCTTCGCACGCGACATCGCCAGCCGCGTGTGCTTCCTCGCCGACGGGCAGATCGTCGAGCAGGCGCCGCCCGACCAGCTGTTCAGCCGGCCGTCGGACGAACGTACCCGCCGCTTCCTGCGACGTATCGTCGATGCGGGACGCATGTGAGTCCGCCCTGCTGGTCAACGGGGCCGGCCTAGCGGACCGTGCCGCCGGCCCGCCAGTAGACACCGTCGGCCGTCCGGGACAGGAACGACTCGTCGACCAGGTAACGGCGCAGGGCGCAGTGGTCATCGAAGATGGCCTTCAGGATCTCGTCGACCGCCGGCTCGGGGTACTGGCGGCCGGGCTCGAAGGCCTGGGCCACCTGGTCAAGCAGCAGGCGCCGCCGGGCGCGCTTGGCCGGCACCACCGTGATCCGGCCGTCGCGGATGTAGGCCCGGAGCTGGTCCGGCGGGTCGGCGAGAATGCCATCGGGGCCGTGATCCATCACGTTGTCCTTAATACCCGGGCCGGGGCGAGGCAGGCGAGGCAATTTCCGTTCAGCCGCCCGGAACGGCAGCCCGGCGCGGCCGACACGGGCGAGGCGGGACCTCACCTGCGCTGGCCAGCGAGATGTCCAGACGGTACCGTTTCGCGGGTGGCCCGTTACGACGACGACCTGCGCTTCGCGCATGTCCTCGCTGACGCCGCTGACGACATCACCACCCGCCGGTTCAAGGCCCTCGACCTGAAGATCGAGACCAAGCCCGATCTGACCCCGGTGACCGATGCCGACCGGGCGGCTGAGGAGTCGCTGCGTAACATACTGCGCCGGTCCCGGCCGCGGGACGCGATACTGGGCGAGGAATTCGGCCAGATCGGCGCCGGGCCGCGCTGCTGGGTGCTCGACCCGATCGACGGAACGAAGAACTACGTCCGCGGCGTCCCGGTGTGGGCCACGCTGATCGGGCTGATGGACGGGGCCGACGTGGTGGTCGGCGTGGTGTCGGCGCCGGCCCTGAGCCGGCGCTGGTGGGCCGCGCTGGGCGGCGGAGCGTGGACCGGGCGCAGCCTGACCAAGGCGTCGCCGCTCCGGGTGTCCGGGGTGACCAAGCTCGGCGACGCCTCGCTGTCCTACTCGGGGCTGGGCGGCTGGGCCGAGCGCGGGCTGCTCGACAACTTCCTCGGGCTGACCCGGTCGGTGTGGCGGACCCGGGCGTTCGGGGATTTCTGGTCGCACATGCTGGTCGCCGAGGGCGCCTGCGACGTATCGGCGGAACCGGAGGTGTCGCTGTGGGACCTGGCCGCGCTCCAGGTCATCGTGACCGAGGCGGGCGGGCGGTTCACCTCGCTGGAGGGCGAGGCCCGGCCCGACGGCGGCAGTGCGGTGTGCACCAACGGCCACCTGCACGAGGAGGTGCTGACTCAGCTGGCGCGATAAAAACGGTCTTGCACCGGAATGCGCCAGCCCGGTAAGGGCTCCCCGTCGCCGGGTAACGCCGGACCCGCCAGGCCTGGCCGGTCCGGCCCGGGAGGGTCCGGCCCGGGCGGGTCCGGGCCGTCGTTCGTCGGGGACGGTCCCGCCATAGCCGACACTTAGGACGTGGACCGCGAGCGCGCAGAGACCTTCCTGCGGCTGCTGGCCGAGGCGGAGATACGCGCCCCCCAGATCCGGCAGCCGCTGGCGCGCAGGTCGCCCGACGCCCCGCTGATCACGCTCCCGGTCAAGGTGGCCCGGGTGGCCTGGGCGCTGGTCGCGGTGGATGCACTCGACGGCGAGACCGCCGAGACGATCCTGTCCGACGTGGAGATGGCCCTGGCGGCGCGGATGGTGCCCGAGCACGGCCCGAGCCTGACCGGCCCGGTCTGGCCCTCGGGTCCGGTTGCCCAGCGCTTCCCCCTGCTCAGGCCCCGGGTCTACCGGGCCAAGCCGGCTTGGGTTCCGGCTTCGGCGCCGGCCTCAGCCGTCACCGGGTCCGCCACCGGATCCGCGGGTGCACCCGGCCGCTATGTGCCCCTGGGGCAGATGATCTTGTTCCACGACCAGGCGATCAGCGGCGAGCTCGACCTGATGTCCTACGCGCACACCGCCACCGGGGCGCGCCTGGTCGCGACCTGGCGGGCCCGTGACCCGCTCGGCCCGCAACGGCACATCGTGCCGCCGGTGGATCAGTTCGAGGTCACCGACGACCGCGGCAACGGTTACGACCTGCGGTTCAGCACCGAGGGCCGGCCGGAGTCGACCTGCGACCTCACCCTGGACCCGGCCCCGCCGGGCGACATCCGCTGGCTCGACATCACCACCCCGGGCGAGGCGGCCGCCCGCGTCGACCTGCAGGCTGCGGCGCCGGCCGTGGCGAGCGAGGTCAGCCCGGTCGAGCTGTCGTCCGGCGAGCACCTGCTGACCAAGGTGGCCGAAGGGCTGCTGCTGCAGGTGCCGGACCTGCCGCGAGATCCGCACCTGCAGGCGATCGGGCCGGGGCCGCTGCCCTGGCTGGCCGCCGGGCTGGGCGACGTCATCGCCGCCCTGCAGGCGGCCGAGGTGCTGCCCGGGGACAGCCCGCTGCCGGGACGGCTGGCCACGCTGTGCGCCAGCCTGCGGGTCTCGGGACACGGGATCACCGCGGCGCCCGCCCTGGACCTGCCCGAACCGTGGCTCAGCCTGCTCGCGTACTACCAGCGCAGGAAACCCAGGCAGGCCCAGGCCAGGGACGACTTCGCCGGCCTGGTCGCCGACCTGCCCGAGCTGGACGGCTTCCGGCTGGTCCTGCTCGGACTGCACCACTTCGATCACGGCGGCACCTGGATTAACGCCCTGGCCATGGGCCGGATACCCGATCACAACGGCGCGCTCGGGCTGGACATGGTCTTCCCGCTGTCCATCTGGGTCCACGACAGCGCCGGCCGGTGGCATGCCGCCCGCCCGGTCGGCTGGTACGACAACGGCGGCGAGTACCTGCTCACCCTGCGGCTGACGCCCCCGCTGCCGCGGTCAGGCACCTGGATCGAGGTCCTGGCCACCGGGCGGTCGGCGAAGGTCCGCACCACCGTGCCGCTCCGCTGGGGGTACCTGTCTTGAGCAATGGACCGAACGGGCCGTGGTACGCCTGCCTGCCCGACTGCGAGTCCCTCGTGCCGTGCGGGACCGGGCGGCACGCCGTGCGCTGGGAGGCCGGATCGCTCCGCCTGCCGGAGCATCCCGACGCCGAGGGCGAACTGGTGCTGGCCGCCCTGGGCGGTGAGAAGACCGGTTGCATCGAGCTGGCCGAAGCCTGGGGGCGGCACACCGGGGACCTGTCCGTGCTGGCCATCGGCCCGCGCCACCCCGGCGACGAGATCTCGGTCAGCTGGGAAGACGTAGCGGCCGCGGCCCAGCTCGGCCAGCCCGTCACCGGCGGCACCCCCCACCCACGGCCGATGCGGCTGGCCAGCCAGGCGCCGGGGCTGCAGGCCAGGGTCTCGGCCCGGCGCCGCCAGGTCAGCGCGGAACTGGACCAGGTCAGGCAGCGCCGCAACGACATCTTGTCGCTGCTCGCCCTGGGTTACGGCTTCCAGGTCAGGCTGATCGGGCAGGTCGCCGCGGCGCACGCCGCCCGCCTCGACGATCAGGCGCCGGGATCGGAAGCGACCCGGCCGGCCCTGGTCGCCGCGATCGCGGGCCGGCTCGCGCCCGCCGCCGAGCAGTGGCTCGGCATCGACCCCGGCCAGGTCGTCGTGACCCTGCACCACGGCCCGGGCTGGGGATCGGCCGAGCTGACCGGCCGAGGCGAGGAGCGCCGGCTGCGGGTCAGCCTGCCGCCCAGCTGGCTGGCCCAGGTGTGGGCCTGCGGGCTGACCCTGACCAGCCGCCACCTGGTCGTCGCGGTCGAGCAGCCCGGCTGGCCGCAGGCCCGCGTCCTCGCCCTGCGCGCGCCCGGCACCGCCCCTGTTCCCCTGGACGTCCAGGCCGCCCTGGGCGCCCCCGGCACCCCGCCGGACGCCCCGCGCTGGGAGGTACGGCCGGGCTGAGGCGCCGGTCAGCATGCAGCGGCCCGTCAGGGCGTGGTGATCTCGAGGCGGTGCCGGTCGCTCTGGTCATGGTGTTCCTGAGCTGCGGTTGGGTTCGCGGGTGGCGGGAAGGTGACGCGCACGGACAGGCCGCCGCCGGGGCGGGAGCAGGCGGTGATGGTGGCGTCGTGTGCGGTCGCGATGGCTCGCACGATGGACAGCCCGAGCCCGTGCCCGTCCGCGTAGTTCGCCCGGCGCCGGTCGAGCCGCTGGAAGGGCTGGAAGAGGCGGTCGACTTCGGCAGGCGGGACGAGCGGTCCGGTGTTCGTCACCGATAGGACGGCCTGGCCGTCCGTCACCCCGGTGCTGACCTCGACCCGCCCGCCGGGCACGTTGTGGCGGACGGCGTTGGTGAGCAGGTTGGCCACCAGCCGCTCCACGAGCAGCGGGTCTCCGTCCAAGGTCGCCGGTGCCGTCGCCTGGTCGATGTGAATCCCGAGCCGGCCGGTCTCGGGCGGCAGCTCAGCCAGGGTCGCGCTCACGGTGGTGGCGAGGTTGACGAGCTGGTGGCCAGACAGCCCGCTTTCGCTGCTGGCCAGGGTGAGCAGGGCCTCGATCAGGCGGGCCTGCTCGTCGCTGGAGGCGAGCACCTCCCGGGCGGTGGAACGCCAGGCCCCTGTCGTGGTGCCGGGGTCGTCGAGCGCCACCTGCAGGAGAGTGCGCTCGGCGGTCAGCGGGGTGCGCAGCTCGTGGGAGGCGTTGGCGACGAAGTGCCGCTGGGCCTCGAAGGCGGCTTCGAGCCGCGCGAAGAGGCTGTCCAGGGTGTCCCCGAGTTCCTTGAGCTCGTCCGGCGGGCCGTCGAGGGCGAGGCGCTCGTGCAAGCTGGTCGAGGAGATCCGCCGGGCCGTGCGGGTGATGGTGCGGATGGGTCGCAGCATCCGGCCGGCGACGAGCCAGCCGGCCAGCAGGGCCAGTACGGCCACGATGGCCAGGGCGATCCCGGAGTTGATCAGCAGCTGGTGTGAGTCGGCCGCGCGCTGCGCGGCTTGGGCGGTCCCGGCCTGGGCCACCTCATGCACGGCCTGGGCCAGCTGACGCACGGCCTGGGCTAGCTGATGCTGGTCCTGGGTCAGCTGCTGCCGGGCCTTGATCAGCTGCTGGTCCTGCCTCGCAATCGGACCCGCGGGTAGGCCCGCGAGCTGATGCTGCGCCTGGGTGAACTGATACTGGTCCTCGGCCAGCTGCTGCTGGAGTTGATTCAGCTGAGAAAAGGCCTGTCCCAGCGGAGCTGGGAGCTGAAGATTCCCGATGGCGGGAGCGCGCGGGATCCTCGGCAGGAGCGGCGTCTTGTATTCGGTCGCGCGTTCAAAAAGGACGTAGGTGATGGCGGCCAGCGCGGCGCCGGTGAGCAGGAACAGGCCACCGTAGAGAGCGGTGAGCCGGATCCGGGCGGTGCGGTGAGGCCATCGCAGCCAAGCAGCTGACGCGAGCCGGGGGTGCGCGACGCTCATCACTGGCCTCCGATGCGGTAGCCGCGCTCGCGGACGGTCTCGATCATCGGCGGGTCGCCGAGCTTGGCGCGCAGCCGGTTGACGGTGGCCTTGACCGTCGTGGTGAACGGGTCGGTGGCCTCATCCCACACTCGTTCGAGCAGTTCCTCTGCTGGTACCGGCCGTCCCTCGGCGACGAGCAGGCATTCCAGGACGGCGAACTCCTTCGGGCTGAGCGCCAGGCGCCGCCCGGCGCGGTCGGCGAGACGTCGTTCCGGGTCCACGGTCAGGTCGCGGTAGCCCAGGTGTTCCGGCTTCGGGGCGCCGGGCCGGCGGCCCAGCGCCTGGACCCGGGCCACCATCTCGGTGAAGTCGAACGGCTTGGGGAGGTAGTCGTCGGCGCCCAGGCCGAGCCCCTCGACCCGGTCCTTGACCGAGCTGGCCGCGGTGAGCATCAGCACCCGGCTCTCACAGCGCTCGGCCGCCAGGGTGCGGCAGATCTCGTCGCCGTGGGTGCCGGGCAGGTCGCGGTCCAGGACCACCACGTCGTAGCGGTTGGCGCCCAGGCGAGCGAGGGCGTCGTCGCCGTCCAGCGCCACGTCGACGATCATCCCGCGGCGACGCAGTCCGGCCGCGACGGCCCTGGCCAGCCGCTCGTGGTCTTCTGCTACCAGCACTCTCATCGTTGCTCCTGCTCACCGGGCCGGGCAGAAGTCGCGGCCGATCCGGCGCCAGCCCGCCAGCGGTTTCCCTTGGTCACAAGATGCCACGTCGCAGGTCACAGCCAGGTCACAACCGTGACCGGGTTATGACCTTCCGTTTAGTACACCTGTCCCGCAACACCGCATCAACCGGGAGACAGAGCAGATGAAAGGCAATGCCGATAGCAGCGCCCGGCGGCCATCGGGCGCACTGAGGATCCTCGCCGCGGCGGCCGCCCTCGCGCTGGCCGCCCTCGCGCTGGCCGGCTGCAGCAGCAGCGGGTCCAGCGCCCCGCAGGTCGCCAGCCTGGGGACCAGTTCCGGCCCGGGGACCAGCACCAGCGCCGACCCGGCCACCAGCGCCAGCCCGGGGGCCAGCAGCGGGAGCGGCCGGGCCACGATCGCGGGCAACGTGACCCCGTTGCTGAACGAGTGGACGGCCTGCGAGCGCAGTCACGGTGATCCCGATCAGGCCGATCCGACCGTCAGCGCCAGCGGGGTCATCTACATCACCGTCCCGGAAGGGGCCCAGCCGGCCGGGGATCTGCACGAGCGCACCGGCACCTGCAGCCAGTACGTGGCTGAGGCCGCGAACGAGTTGCGAGCCGCCAACCCGGTCGCGCCTCCACCGGATCAGGCCGAGTACCTGAAGTACGTCGCCTGCATGCGGGCCAACGGAGTCCCTGACTTCCCCTACCCCACCGGGGACACCACCAATTTCATCGGCAGCGGCGTCAATCCTGACAGCCCGGCGGTCGAGCAGGTCAACCAGTTGTGCGGCAAGAAGATAGGCGCGCCGGCCTGGTGGATAAACGGCACGGATACGCCGGGATCGATCGAAGTTCACACCGCCGGGATGAATCCCGACCGCACGCCTCCGGCCTGCGTGTTCGCCAAGAACCCGTGCTCCGAGACGATCACCGTGCCGGGCGGCGGCGGCGATCAGGGCACCAGCTCCGGGTCGGGTCCCAATGGCTGAGGTCTCCGCCAGGCAGGTCGTGGTCATCGCCGCCGTGGCCGGCGCCCTGGTCGGGGGGCTGGTGGCCGGCGGGGTGGCCGGGGCGGCCAGCGGCGGTAGCAGCAGCACGGCCTCGTCGTCCGGTGACAGCAGCCAGGTCGCCACCGCGCCGGTGGTGCGGACCAACCTCACCAATACGGTGCAGGTCGGCGGCTCCATCGGCTACGACGGCTCCTACGCTGTCGCTAACCTGCGTGGGGGCGGGGGCGTCTACACCTGGCTGCCGGGACCGGGCCAGGTCATCAAGCAGGACCAGCCGCTCTACTCGGTCGGTGACGAACCGGTGCCGCTGCTGTACGGGTCGCTCCCCGCCTACCGGCAGTTCGACGTCGGCATGTCCGACGGGGCCGACGTGGGCCAGCTGACCCGCGACCTGATCGCCCTCGGTTACGGCGACGGGCTGGCGCAGAGCAACCACTTCTCCTCGGCCACCGCCGCCGCGGTCGAACGCTGGCAGAAGGCGCTCGGTCTGCAGGCGACCGGCGAGATCCCGCTCGGCGATGCGGTGTTCGAACCGGGGCCGATCCGGGTCACGTCGGTCACGCCGACGCTCGGCACGCCCGCCGGCGGCGGCGTCGTGCTGACGGCCACCAGCACCACCCCTATCGTCGTCGTCGACCTGGACGTGAGCGAGGAGTACCTGGTCAAGCCCGGCGACGCGGTGACCGTCGTGCTGCCCGACGGCACCACCACCGCAGCCGGTCACATCGAGACGGTCGGCACCGTGGCGACCTGCCCGGGCGGGGGCGGAATCGGCACCGGAGGCGGCAACGGCTCGGCAGACCAGTCGCCGTGCCAGTCCAGCGGGTCCGGCTCCGCGTCGGCGCCGACGGTGACGGTCGATATCACCCTGGACCGCACCCCGCCCGGCGCCGCCTTCGACCAGGCCCCGGTGAACGTCGACATCATCACGCAAACGGTCGACAACGTGCTGGCGGTACCGGTGAACGCGCTGCTGGCCCTGCAGGACGGCGGGTACGGGGTGCAGGTGGTGACCGGCAAGACCAGCCACCTGGCCGGGGTCAGCACGGGAATGTACACCGGCACCCTGGTCCAGGTCAGCGGGTCCGGTATCACCGCCGGCACCCTGGTGGAGGTGCCGTCGTCTTGACCCAGGCGGTCCCGGTCCTCGAGCTGGCCGGCGTGGTGAAGGAGTACTCAGGCGATCCGCCGGTGGTGGCCCTGGCCGGCGTCAGCCTGCGGATCGGCCCGGGCGAGCTGGTCGCCATCGTCGGCCCGTCCGGGTCAGGCAAGACCACGCTCCTGCATGTGATGGGCACCCTCGAACGACCTACCAGCGGCGCGGTCCGGATCGCCGGGGAGGACACCTCGGCCATGTCCGACGCGCAGCTTTCGGGCTTGCGGGCCCGGCGCCTCGGCTTCATCTTCCAGCAGTTCTTCCTGCTCGACGGCCTGTCCGTGCTCGACAACGTGGCCGACGGCCTGCTCTACCGGGGCGGGCGGGCCGCCGAGCGGCGGCTGCTAGCCGAGGCGGCTATCGAGCGGGTCGGGCTCAGTCACCGCGCCGGGCACCGGCCGAACCAGCTGTCGGGCGGCGAGCAGCAGCGCACCGCCATCGCCCGGGCCCTGGCCGGCGCCCGCCCTGGTCATGGCCGACGAGCCGACCGGCAACCTGGACACCGCCACCGGCGCGTCGCTCCTGGACCTGCTCCGCGAACTGCACCGCGACGGCACGACGATCGTGGTCATCACCCACGACCACGACGTGGCCGCGGCCATGGAGCGACGCATCGAGATCCGAGACGGGAGGATCATCGGTGATACACCGACCGGTACGTGACAGTGCTCGTCTCCGGGCCGCCAGCCCGGCCGCCGACGCCGGCAGTTCCCGGCTATCGCGCCGGGACCTGCTCCGGGTCGGGAGCATCGGACTGCGAAGCCGGCGAGTGCGGGCGGCGCTGTCCGCACTCGGCATCAGCATCGGCATCGCCGCCATCGTCGGCGTGCTCGGCATCTCCCAGTCGTCGAAGACGGGCCTGCTGAACGAGCTGGGCCAGCTCGGCAACCTGATCAGCGTGCAGGCCCAGAACAGCGGCCTCGGCCAGCCGGCCGAGCTACCGGTCACCGCCGAAGGCATGACCTCGCGCATCGGGCCGGTCACCAGCGCGACCGAGATCGGCAGCATCGCCAACGTCTACGTCTACCGCAACCCGCTCGTTCCGGCCAGCGACACCAGCGGCATCTCGCTGACCGCGACCGACGCCGCCCTGCCCGCCACCCTGGGCGCCAGCGTGGCCCACGGCACCTTCCTCAACGCGGCCACCGCCCGCTACCCGGCGGTGGTCCTCGGCGCCGAGACGGCCAGCCTGCTCGGCATCAATGACCTGGCCCATCCGACCCAGTTGTGGATCGGCGGACACTGGTTCACCGTCGTGGGCATCTTGAACCCGGTGCAGCTGCTCTCCCAGATGGACAGCATGGCCTTCATCGGGTTCCCCGTCGCCGAACAGTACTTCGGCTTCGACGGCCACCCCACCGGGCTCTACCTGCGCAGCGCGCCCAGCCAGGTCACCGCCGTCGCGGCCGTGCTGCCCGCCACCGCGGACCCGGCCAACCCCTCGGTCGTAGCAGTCAGCTATCCGGCCGACATCCTGAAAGCCGCGGTGGCCGCCAAAGGGGCATACAACGGGCTGCTCCTCGGTCTCGGCGCGGTGGCGCTCCTGGTCGGGGGGGTCGGGATCGCCAACGTCATGGTCATCTCGGTCCTCGAACGCCGCTCCGAGATCGGCCTGCGCCGGGCCCTGGGCGCTACCCGCCGCCATGTCGCCGAGCAGTTCCTGGCCGAGTCGGTGCTCCTGGCGCTCCTCGGCGGCCTGGCCGGCACCATCCTCGGCGCGGTGGCGACCGCCATCTACGCGGCGAGCCAGCACTGGTCGGTGCAGATCCCCGCGGTCGCCCTCTACGGCGGCCTGGGCGCCGCCCTGGTCATCGGCGTCGCGGCCGGGCTGTACCCGTCGATGCGCGCCGCCCGCCTGTCGCCGACCGAAGCGTTGCGCACCGTCTGAGGGCCCGAGGCGTACCTGCCGTCGCAGGACGAGCCGGCCCGAGCTGACCTGCCGCCATCACGGGCGTCATGCCACGATGGGGGTCATGGGTTCGCAGCGTTTCCGCGCCGTCATCGCCGCCGGCTCCAGGGGCAGCGCGGTCATCACGATGCCGTTCGACCCGGATGAGGCGTGGGGTGCCAAGACCGAGCATCCCGTCGCCGGCACGATCGGCGACTGCCGGACCCGCACCCGACTCGTGCCGGGCGGCAGCGGGTGGGTGCTGGCCCTGGCCCCGAAGCGCCTGCGCGACATGGGTATCGCGATCGGCGATGAGGTGACCGTCGAGCTGGCCCCGGAGGGTCCGCAGCGCAGCGATCTGGCCGAGGATATCGCCGCGGCGCTCGCGGCCAACCCGACGGCGGGCGCGTTCTTCGATACGCTGGCGCAGTTCTACCGCAAGGCCTACCTGCGCTGGATCGACGCGACCACCCGCCGGCCTGACCTGCGCGCGGCCCGCATCGCCGAGGTCGTCGGTCTGCTCGCGGCGGGGATCAAAGAGCGACCGCGACCGTGAGGGCCGGTTCCCCAAGGCGATTGACCTGGTACCCGCGCCGTCAGGAGCGCGTCCAGTAGATCACGAGGCGGGACGGCGAAGCGTGATCCGCTGCGGCGCAGCGCCCGGCGCAGCGCCCGGCCCGGTGCGGCGCAGCGCCCGGCCCGGTGCGGTCCCGTGCGCCGCATCAGTCCCGTCGGCCCCATTTGCGCGGTTGATTTGGGTCCTGCGGTTGATTACTGGTACTGGGCAAGCGTTCCGGAATAAGTGACTTCTCGCGTGTCTGGGCGTCCGGATGTGGTTGAATGCCCCGCGCCTGGCCACGCAGTCCCCCGGGCTGGGTGTTTCCATGATCGCGAAGGGTTTGGTATCAAAAACCGTAGTAAAGCCTTCGCGATCATGGGCAAGGGGGCCGGGACGGGACCAGGAGCTCACCCGGGCTACGGCACGGACGACCGCAAATTACGAACAAACCCCGTAAATGATCGCATAGTGTCCGCCGGTCGCGACACGCCGGAAACTCACCTTACTTTGGCATGCTCACGGAATACCCCAAATCCACCGCAGAACGCTAATCAACTGCGAGAGTTTCCGGATCGCGGAAGGCTGGGCCGCCTGCCGCCTGACCGGAGCGGCTGGCGGGGCGGACGGGGCGCGCGGGACCGGCGGGCCGTGCGGATCTACGGGGCGCGGCCTGGGCTATAGCAGCGGATGCTGCTTGAGCCGCGGCCCGCGATCATGCACGGTGCGGCTTGAGCCGCGGCCGGGATCATGCACGGTGCGGCTTCCGCCGCGGCTCGCGATCATGCACGGTGGGGCTTGAGTTGCGGCCTACGATCATGCACGGGGCGGCTTGAGCCGCGGCCTGCGATCATGCACGGGGCGGCTTGAGGGGCTGACATGAGCCCGGGTCGCGGTCAGCTGGGTTTCGACTGGCTGAGCTCTACCAGGTGGCCGTCTGGGTCGCGCAGGAAGCAGCGGATTTCGGTGCCCCAGTCATGCGGCGGGGTGAGGAACGTGGCGCCCCGGGATCGCAGCGCGGCATAGGCCGCCTGGCAGTCGGCTACTCGCAACGTCATCGCGTGGCTGACCCGATCGGCGTCCTGGGGTGGCGCGAAGACCACGGTGGGCTTGTCGGCGGTCGGAGCGCCCCCGCTGACCAGCAGGAGCCAGCTGCCCGCGAAGCGCAGCACCACGCTCGTCCCGCCGTACTCGCGGTACAGTTCCGCGCCCAGCACGCCGACCCAGAAATCGCGCGACCGCGCCGGGTCGGCGACCACCAGGATGTGCGTGACCGCCACGTCGGCGCCTAGCGGGCCCGGTGGCGGAGGCTGACTGGTCATGGCGGCGGACAGCTTACCCAAGCCGGCCCGGTGGGCGACAGGAGCGGGTCGGGGCGGGCACGTGCGGGGATGGCGCACACTGGAAGGCATGAGCGTGCAGGCGGGCAATCCGGCGGTGGAGGCGCTCGGGGTAGCGGTGGCGGCCCGGGTGCCCGTGCTGCTGTGGGGGGCGCCGGGGACCGGCAAGACGTCGGCCATCCGGGCCATGGCGGCGACCATGGGGCTGCCGTGCGAGACGGTGATCGCGTCGATCAGGGAGCCCTCGGACTTCGCCGGGTTGCCCATCGTGGTCGGGGACGGGGTGCGGTTCGCTCCCCCGGCCTGGGCCCGGCGGCTGGCGGCAGCCGGCCGGGGGCTGCTGTTCCTGGACGAGCTGTCCACGGCGCCGCCCGCGGTGCAGGCGGCCCTGCTGCGGGTGGTGCTGGAGCGGGCGGTGGGGGACCTGACCCTGCCCGACGAGGTGGCGGTGGTGGCGGCGGCCAACCCGCCGGAGCAGGCCGCGGACGGGTGGGACCTGTCGGCACCGCTGGCCAACCGGCTGTGTCACCTGTCGTGGCAGACCGATCCGCGGGCGGTGGCGGACGGGCTGGCCGGCGGGTGGGCGCCGCCGGTGGTGCCCGAGCTGCCCGAGGGCTGGCAGGCCGAGGAGATCCTGGCCCGCGGGCTGGTGGCCGCGTTCCTGCACGTGCGGCCCGCGCTGGCGTGCGCGCCGCCGTCGGATGCCGCTTCGGCGGGGCGGGGCTGGCCGTCGCCGCGCACCTGGGAGATGGCGGCCCGCCTGATGGCGGCGGCCGGCGCCACCGGCACCGGGGACGAGGCCCGGGCCGCGCTGATCTGCGGCGCCATCGGCGAGGGAGCCGGGGTGGAATTCCTGGCCTGGCTGGTAGAGATGGACCTGCCCGACCCGGAAGAGGTGCTGGCCGACCCGGCCAGCTTCCGGCTGCCCGAGCGGGGCGACCGGGCCTACGCAGCCCTGGCCGCGGTGGCCGCGGCGGTGGCCTCCAACCCGACCGCGGGACGCTGGACCGCGGGCTGGCAGGTCCTCGGCCTGGCTGCGAACGGCGCCCCGGACGTGGCCGCGGTGGCCGCGCGGGTGCTGGCCCGGTGCCGGCCCGACGGCGCGGCGCTGCCCGCCGAGATCCGGCTGTTCGCCCCCGTCCTGCGTGACGCCGGCCTGCTGCAAGCCTGAGATTCCATGGCTGAGCACGGCATCGAGGGGCTGGCGGCGGCGCGGCTGTGGGCCGCGACCAGGTTCCCCTACCTGGCCACCGGGGTGTTCGGCGCCCGGGTGATCGCCGAGCCCGGCAGCGGGACCGTGTCGGTGGACGAGAGCTGGCGGATGCGGGCCGATCCTGACCTGGCCGCGCAGTGGTCGGCGGCCCAGCTGGGCAGCGTGCTGGTCCACCACGTCTGTCACCTGCTGCGGACCCACGGCGAGCGGGCCCAGGCGGCGGGCGTGCGGCCGGAGGAGGCGAGCCGCTGGGTGCGGGCGGCCGACGCCGAGATCAACGACGACCTGGTGCCGGCCGGGCTGGACCTGCCCGGCCATCCGGTCCTGCCGCGCGACCTCGGCGCGGACGACGGGCTGCTGGCCGAGCAGTATTACGCGGGCCTGCGTCCTGCTCCGCGAGCGAGGGGGGGCGCGGGGGCGGATAGCACGGACCGTTCGGCCCGATCAGGAAATGAGGGGTCGGCGGGCGGGTGGCTCGACTGCGGCAGCGGCGCGGACGGGGTGCCCCGGCGCGGCGACGGGCCGCCTGACCTGCCGGACTGGCAGGCGCGGCTGCTGCGGCGGCAGGTGGCGCAGGACGTGATGACGCACGCCAGGCAGCCCGGGACGGTGCCCGCCGGGCTGCTGCGCTGGGCCGAGGAGGTGCTCAGGCCCAAGGTCAACTGGCGCAGGCTGCTCACCGCCGAGCTACGCCGGGCGGTGGCCGAGGTGGCCGGCGCGGTCGACTACTCCTACCGGCGGCCGTCCCGCCGGTCGGCGGTGGCCGGCCCGGTCGTGCTGCCGGCCCTGCGGCGGCCGGTGCCCGAGGTGGCGGTGGTCTGCGACACCTCGGGCAGCATGACCGAGGACCTGCTGGCGGCGGCGCTGGCCGAGGTCGAGGGACTGCTGCAGGCCCTGGGGCTATCCCGCCAGCTGCGCGTGCTGGCCTGCGACACCGCGGTGGCGCCCGCGAAGCGGGTCACCTCCGCCCGGCAGGTGGAGCTGGTCGGCGGGGGCGGGACCAACATGGGCACCGGCATCGCGGCCGCCGCGGCGCTCAAGCCCCGGCCCGCGGTGACGGTAGTGCTGACCGACGGGTACACGCCCTGGCCCGCGGCAGCGCCGAAGGGGATGCGGGTGGTGGTCGGTCTGCTCGGCGACGGCGCGCAGCCCCCGCCGGCCTGGGCCCGGGCGGTGCGGGTGGAGCAGGACTGAGCGCGGGCCGACTTGCCTGACGGCGGGCCGAGGTGATGTCCTAGCGGGCGATGAACACCAGGCCGGCCCAGCAGACCATGACGCTGATCGCGATCGTGCTCACCTTCGCCTCCGGGGCGGCGGACGTCGCTGCCTTCACCCGGCTGGGCAACGTCTTCACCAGCGTGGTGACCGGAGACATCGTGCTGTTCGGCCTGTCGCTGGCGCGCAGGTCGCTGACGCTGGCCGCGCACACCGGGGTGGCGGTGGGCGGCTACATCGTGGGGGTGGCCGCGGGAGCCTGGGTCGCGCACGGGGTCAAGGCGTCCCGGGCCCGCCGGGGGGCCGAGGCGGCGGACGGGGCCGCGGTGCTGGCCGCCCACGTCATCTGGTCGCTGCGGGCCGAGCTGATCCTGCTGGCCGTGCTGGTCGCGGGGTGGGAGGCCAGCGGGGGCCACCCGGCCGGGTGGGGGCAGTTCTGCCTGCTCGCGGTGCTGGCCGCGGCCATGGGCCTGCAGTCGTCGGCGGTTCGGGACATGGGCCTGTCCGATGTGTCCACCACCTACCTGACCGGGACGCTGACCGGGCTGGTCAGCTCGCTGGTCAGCCCGGGCCAGGACACGCCGCATGGGGTGCGGCGGTTCGGTGTGCTGATCGGGCTGCTGGCCGGGGCGGTGCTGTCCGGGCTGCTGCTGGCCACTGCAATCGACGGGGTGCCGTTCCTGCCGCTGGCCGCGGTGGCCGTCACGCTCGTGCTGGCCTCGGGACGGTCGTGGTCGTGGCGGCCTGCCCGGCGGCGCCGGTCCGATTGACGTAGCGGTCCGGGAGTGTGACCCTTTAGTCAGACGCGAGCTCAGGGGGCACGCATGCACGGAAACACGGGCGGACACATGGGAGGCGGCCACGTGCCGCCGCCGATGCACCATCCGCCGCCGGGTCACAATCAGGCGGTTCATTCCGACCACGCCTATATTGCGGGGTCGGCCACCGACCCGAGGGGGGACAAGGTCGCCGCTCGCTCGCCGCTCCAGCAGCGGCTGGCAGTGGCCATCCTGCTCGGGTTCGTGGTCGCGCTGGTCCTGCTGGTCTTTCTCCTCTGAGGTGGCCTGACGCCTGAATGTCACTGGGCGGGCGCAGCATAAGGGCGTGAGGCCGAAGCTGAAGGCCGGGCTGCTGCCGGTGTGGCGGGACCGGGACACACTGCAGTTCGGCGTGGACCCGCGGCGAGCGGTGGCGCTGCGCGGGATGGGCGAGGTGGCGGCCATCGTCAGCCTGCTGGACGGCAGCCGCGACCAGTCCGGCCTGATCGACGCGGCGCGGGAGCAGGGCGTCCCGGCGCAGGCGGCCGGCCGGGTGCTCGGCCTGCTGGCCGCCGCGGGCGTGCTCGACGACTTCCCGGCGGCGCTGCACGCCGGCCTGCCGGATCTGGTCCGGGCCCGGCTGGCGCCGGAACTGGCCACGCTGTCGCTGGCCTACGGCGACGGGGACGGCGGCGCCCGGACGCTGACCCGGCGGCGGGCGGCCTTCGTCCGGGTGCACGGGGCGGGCCGGACCGGCGCGTGCGTGGCCACCTTCCTGGCCGCCTCGGGCGTGGGCCGCGTGGCCTGCGCCGACCCGGGACCGGCCCAGCCCGCCGACCTGGCGCCGGCCGGGCTGACCGAGGCCGACCTGGGCGCGGCCCGGCAGGAGGGGGCGGCCCGGGCCGTGGCGCGGGCGGCGCCCGAGGTCAGCACCCGCGACGACGGCGCGCTGCCCGACCTGGTGATCCTGACCGGGCCGGTGCTGCCCGACCTGGCCGGCCGGCTGATGCGGGACCGGGTGCCGCACCTGGCCGCGTGGGCCGGGGAGGCGATCGGCGTGGTCGGGCCGCTGGTGCGGCCGGGGCGTTCGGCCTGCCTGCGCTGCGTGGACCTGCGCAAGGCCGACGCCGACCCGCAGTGGCCGATGATCTTGGCCCAGGCCACCTTCGACCGGGCCGAGCCGCAGGCCTGCGATACCGTGCTGGCCGCCATGACCGCCGCGCTGGCCAGCGCGCAGGCGCTCGCGCTCATCGACCGGGCCGGGGCCGAGCCGGTCACCGGGAACGGGACCCTCGAGGTGGTGCTGCCGGACTGGCAGTGGCGGCGCCGGACCTGGCCGCCGCATCCGGCCTGCCCGTGCGGTGCCGTAACGATGCGGTAACGAGTGCTGCCTAGCGTGTGTTGTACAGGCATAGGCGGTAGGGTTCATGGACGAGACGACACGGGTGCGCGGGTTCGTGCCGCGCGCTGGCATGCGGAACAATGTCATCGTGAACGACGTGCCGCGCAACATGGTGACCCGGACCGCCAAGCTGGCCGGGCTGCCCATCGGGCTCGCGGGCCGCACGGCACTGGGGCTCGGGAAGCGGATCGGCGGCCGGCCCGCCGAGATGGTGGCCGAGGAGATCCAGCGGCGCACGGCGGACCAGATCTTCCGGGTCCTGGGCGAGCTCAAGGGCGGCGCCATGAAGCTGGGCCAGGCGCTGTCGATCTTCGAGGCGGCGCTGCCGCCCGAGATCGCCGGGCCGTACCGGGCCACGCTGACCAGGCTGCAGGAATCCGCGCCGCCGCTGCCCGCGCGCACCGTGCACCAGGTCCTGGCGGCCGACCTGGGCGAGGACTGGCGCTCCCGGTTCGAGGAGTTCGACGACACGCCCGCCGCGGCGGCCTCGATCGGTCAGGTCCACCAGGCGGTCTGGCACGACGGCCGCCGGGTCGCGGTGAAGATCCAGTATCCCGGCGCGGGGCGCGCGCTGATCAGCGATTTCAACCAGCTCTCGCGGGCTGGCCGGCTGTTCGGCCTGCTCATGCCGGGGCTTGACGTCAAGCCGCTGCTTGACGAGCTGCGCGACCGGGTGACCGAGGAGCTCGATTACGGGCTGGAGGCCGCCTCACAGCACGCGTTCGCCGAGGCCTACGCCGGCGACCCGGACATCTACGTGCCCGACGTGGTCACCGGCACGGCGCACGTGCTGGTCAGCGAGTGGATGGACGGCACGCCGCTGTCGCGGATCATCAGCGACGGCAGCAAGTCCCAGCGCGACCACGCCGGGATCCTGCTGGTCAGGTTCCTGTTCTCGGGCCCGGCCCGGGCCGGGCTGCTGCACGCCGACCCGCATCCGGGCAACTTCCGGCTGCTGGACGACGGACGGCTGGGCGTGCTCGACTTCGGCGCGGTGGACCGGCTGCCGGACGGGCTGCCCCCGTTCTTCGGCCGCCTGCTGCGCATCATGCACTGCGACCCCGACGAGATCGACATCGCGGCCGTGGAGCGCGAGCTGCGGGCGCACAACTTCCTGCGGCCGGGCATCGACGTGGACCTGGAGGCGCTGCAGGCCTTCCTGGCGCCGATGGCCGAGCCGTCCAAGGTGGACTCCTTCAAGTTCACCAGGGAATGGATGCGCGAGGAGGCGGCCCGGGTCACCGACCTGCGGGCCAGCAGCATCAGCCGCAAGTTCAACGTGCCGCCGTCCTACGTGCTCATCCACCGGGTGTCCACGGCCGGCATCGGCGTGCTGTGCCAGCTGGAGTGCGAGGGCGAGTTCCGGGCCGAGGTGCTCAGGTGGGTACCGGGGTACTTCGATGCCGATCCGGTGGTTCCGGCCTGACCGTCGCTGGCCCGGCCCGGCTCTCGCTGGCCGGGGCTGGCTCTGGCTGGGCCGCCCTGGCTGGCCTGGCGCGGGAGGGGTTTAATCGGTACTGTCCGCAGCCCGCCGCCCGCGCCTG
The DNA here is from genome assembly GCA_963767565.1 of uncultured Actinomycetes bacterium. Lineage (GTDB taxonomy): Bacteria > Actinomycetota > Actinomycetes > Streptosporangiales > Streptosporangiaceae > Palsa-504. Next base: position 303,263 of record CAVYEG010000009.1, read on the forward strand.
TAGGGAGCCTCATGGCCGATCCGCCACCGCTGCCCGTCGGGCTCTCCGACGAGCTCAGCCCGCTGGATTACCTGCTGCACCGGGGCGAGTCGCAGCCGGCCACGCGGTCGGCGTTCCTCAACGTGGAGATCCTGGACGGGCCGGCGACTGGGGCCGGCTGCGGGAGGCGCTGGACCGGGCCAGCCGGGTGGTGATCCGGATGCGGCAGAAAGTGGTGGTGCCCTCGGTGCCGGTCACTGCGCCGCGGTGGGTGGTCGATCCCGACTTCGACCTGGACTACCACCTGCGCCGGGTGGCGCTGCCCGCCCCCGGCACGCTGCGCGAGCTGCTCGACCTGGCCGAGGTGGTCCTGCAGTCGCCGCTGGACGTCACCCGCCCGCTGTGGGAGGCGGTGTACGTGGAGGGCCTGGACGGCGGCAGGGCGGCGCTGCTGACCAAGCTCAGCCACGCGGTCACCGACGGGCTGGGCGGGATCGCGCTGTTCGAGCAGGTCTACGACACCGAACGGGACCCGGCGCCACGGCCGATGCCGCCGCTGCCCATCCCGCGCGACGTGACCGGCAACGACCTGGTGCGCAGCAGCCTGGAGCGGCTGCCGGAAACCGCGCTTTCGGCCGGCCAGCAGCTGCTGGGCGCGGTGGCAGGCACGGCGGCCCGGCTGTTTCGCGGGCCCGGAGCGACGGTAGCGGGCACGGTCGGCTTCGCCGATTCGGCCCGCCGGATGCTGGGTCCCCTGCCGGCCCCGCCGTCGCCGCTGCTGCGCGGCCGCAGCCGGGTCAGCCGCACCATCGTGCTCGAGGTGCCGCTGGCCGAGCTGCGGGCCGGGGCCAAGGCGGTGGGCGCTTCGGTCAACGACGCGTACCTGGCCGCGACCTCCGGCGGGCTGGGCCGGTACCACGAGGCACTCGGGATACCGGTCGAGGCGCTGCCGCTGTCCCTCCCGGTCAGCCTGCGCACCGGTGCCGACCCGGCCTCAGGCAACCAGTTCACCGGCGTCATGATCGCGGCGCCCGCCGGGGAGCCTGACCCGGCCGAGCGGATGCGGCTGATCCGCGAGCAGGTCATCGCGCGCCGCAGCGAGGCCGCCATCGACGTGATCGGGCGGCTGGCGCCGGTCCTGGAGTACCTGCCCGACGGGGTGCTCCAGGTGCTCACCGACCGGATCACGGCCGCGGACATCCAGGCCAGCAACGTGCCCGGCTACGCGCAGGACACCTTCCTGGCCGGGGCCAAGGTGGAACGGCAGTACGCGCTGGGCCCGCTGCCCCGGGTGGCCATGATGATCATCCTCATCTCCCGGGCCGGGATCTGCACGCTGACCGCGCGGTACGACACCGCGGCGTTCACCGACGCCGAGCGGCTGGCCAAATGCCTGCAGCTCGGCCTGGACGAGGTGGTCGAGCTGGGCCTGCCGAAGCCGAAGCCGAGGACGCGCGCCCCCCGGCGGCAGGCGTGACGGCGGCCGGGCTGGGGCCGGGGGCCGGCTGGGGAGCAGGCAGCTGCGCCTGCCCGGATCGGTGGCCGAGGTCGAGGCGAGCCGGAAGGGCCCCCGGGTGGGCGCGTTCATCGACCTGGACGGCACGCTGGTGGCCGGGTACACCGCCCTGGTCCACACCCAGGACCGGCTGCGCCGCCGGGAGGTCCTGCCGGGCGACTTCCTGCGCATGATGCGGCTGGCGGCCGAGTACCGGCTCGGGCGGCGCGAGTTCGACAGCCTGATCGAGGCGGCGGCCCGCACTGCCCGGGGGCAGCTGGCCGAGGACGTCGAGGAGATGGGCGAGCGGATCTTCCGGCAGTCCATCGCCGACCTGATCTACCCCGAGATGCGCGACCTGGTCCGCGCCCACCAGCGGCGCGGGCACACCGTGGTGCTGAGCTCCTCGTCGCTGAGCATGCAGGCCGAGCCGGTGGCCCGCTACCTCGGCATCGATCACGTGCTGTGCAACCGGTTCGTGGCCGACGAGGACGGCGTGCTGACCGGCGAGATCGAGCGGCCGACCATCTGGGGCAGCACCAAGGCCAGCACCGTGCAGGCCTTCGCCGCCGGGCACCGGATCGACCTGCGGTGGAGCTACTTCTACGCCGACGGCGACGAGGACCTGGGCCTGATGTACCTGGTCGGCAACCCGCGGCCGACCAATCCGGGGCCGCAGCTGACCCGGGTCGCGGCCCGCCGCGGCTGGACCGTGCTGCGGTTTTCCAGCCGCAGCCCGGCCAGCCCGCTGTCCGGCATCAGGACCCTGGCCGGGATCGGGTCCCTGGGCCCGGTGGCCGCGGGCGCGCTGGGCGTGGGCGTGCTGGCCCGCAGCAAGCGGGCCGGGGTCAACTTCCTGACCAGGTACTGGCCGGACACCGTGCTGGCGCTGAACGGCGTCACGCTGAACGTGACCGGGAGGGAGAACGTGAACGCGCAGCGGCCGGCCGTGTTCCTGTTCAACCACCGCAACAACTTCGACGTGTTCATGGTGGCCGCGCTGGTGCGGGACAACTGGACCGGCGTGGCCAAGAGCGAGCTGGAGCGTAACCCGCTGGCCGGCCCGCTGGGCAAGCTGATGGACGCCGCGTTCATCGACCGGGCGGACAGCACCGCGGCGGTGGCCGCCCTGCAGGGCGTCGAGGAGGCGGCCCGGAAGGGGCTGTCGATCCTGATCGCCCCGGAGGGTACCCGGACCGACGCCGAGACGGTCGGCCCGTTCAAGAAGGGGGCGTTCCGCATCGCCATGGCCACCGGGCTGCCCATCGTGCCCGTCGTGATCAGGAATTCCGAGTCGGTGGCGGGCCGCGACAGCTACCGGCTCAGCCCGGGCACCGTCGACATCGCCGTGCTGGCGCCCATCGACGTGCGCGGCTGGACCGTCGATGAGCTGCCGGAGCGGATCGAGCAGGTGCGCAAGCTGTACGGCCAGACGCTGACCGACTGGCCGGGAACCAGGTCGTGAGGGCCTCATGAGCACCGACCCTGACCCGGCCGGCCCTGACCCGGCGGACACTGACCCGGCGGACACTGACCCGGCGGACACTGACCTGGCCGGGCTGCTGGCTGACGGCACGAAGACGGTGCTGCTCACCCAGGCCGGCACGGCGACCGAGGCGCGGCTGATCCGCGAGCGGGTGGCCGCGGCGGGCGGGTCGGGCCTGACCGCCTACAGACTCGGGCCGCCCGGGCGGCCCGGGCCTCCCGGGAGCATGACGCCGCTGCCGCCCGGGCTGCTGGACGATCCCGCGGTCCGGCTGATCCCGTTGCGGGTGGCCTGGCTGCCGGAGGAGCACGCGGGCCGGCGCGCCGCCCGGCTGGCCGACCTGATTCCCGGTCATGACCCGTACCGGCCCAGTGAGCGCCGCCAGCTGCGGATCGCCGCCCGCCAGCCGGCCCGGGCCGCCGTGCTGGCCGGCGAGCCCGCCACGGTCGGCGAGCTGCGGGCCCGCTGGGTGGAGGCCACGGGCGGGACCGCAGCGGGCGCGGACGGCGGGTTCGCGGCCTACGTGGCCCGGCGGGCCACGCTCGCGCTGGACCGGGCCGAGTACCGGCTGCTGGGCCCCAGATACAAGACGCCGAGCCTGGTCAAGGAGGAGATCCTGGCCTCCCAGCGGTTCCGGGCCGGGCTGGCCGGGCTGCGCCGGGGCGAGGGCGTGGCGGCGGCTTCGGCGCAGGAGGCGGGCCAGATCCTGGATGAGCTGGTGGCCGGCTGGAGCCGGAGGCTCATCGACATCATGCCGACCGCGGGCCGGCTGATCTTCAGCCGCGGCTTCGACCCGCAGATCGACTACGACCTGGCCCAGGTCGAACGGCTGCGGGCCGCGATGCAGCGCTACCCGAGCATCCTGCTGTGGTCGCACCGGTCCAACCTGGACACGCTGGTGCTCGCGGCCGCGCTGCAGGAGAACGGGCTGCCGCCGGCCCACCTGTTCGCGGGCATCAACATGGCCTTCGGGCCGATGGGCGCGATCATGCGCCGGGCAGGCGTCATCTTCATCAGGCGCTCGCTGGGCGACGACCCGCTGTACCGGTACGTGCTACGGCACTACGTCGGGTACGTGATCGAGAAGCGGTTCAACCTCAGCTGGTCCATCGAGGGCACCCGCTCGCGCACCGGCAAGATGCTGCCGCCCCGGCTCGGCCTGCTGGCCTACGCCGCCGACGCCTACACCGACGGCCGGGCCGACGACATCTTGCTGCTGCCGGTCTCGATCACCTTCGACCAGCTGCACGAGATCGCCGAGTACGCCGAGTACGCGCGGGGCGGGGCGAAGAAGCCGGAGGGCTTCGGCTGGCTGTACGGCTTCATCAAGGCGCAGGGTGCCCGGCACTACGGCAAGGTCTACGTGCGTTTCGGCGAGCCGGTCTCGCTGCGCGCCTGCCTGGGGCCGCCCGGGGGCGAGATCGCGTCCGATCCCGCAGCCCGGCGGCTGGCCCTGCACAAGACCGCCTTCGAGGTGGCCTGGCGGATCAACCAGAACATGCCGGTCACGGCGACCGCCGTCGTCACCACGATCCTGCTGGCCATGCACGGGGTGGCGCTGACGTTCGGCCAGATCCGGCTCGGGCTGGCCGACGCGCTGGACTACCTGGCCCGCCGCGACATCCCGTGCACGGCGAGCGTGCCCGCGCTGGCCGCGGCCGAGCCGGCGCGGGCCACGCTGGACGCGCTGCGGCAGGGCGGCCTGGTCACCTCAGCCGCCGGCGGGCGCGAGCCGGTCTGGGCGATCGGGCCGGATCAGCAGCTGCCCGCGACCTTCTACCGCAACTCGCTGATCCACTTCCTGCTGGACAGCGCGCTGTGCGAGCTGGCCGTGCTGCGGGCCGCCGAAGCGGTGGGCGACCCGGTCGGGGTGTTCTGGGCCGAGATCGCCTGGCTCCGTGACCTGCTGAAGTTCGAGTTCTACTTCCAGGACTCCGAAGAGCAGCGGCAGCAGATCCGCGAGGAGATGAACCGGAACGACCCGCAGTGGGAGCAGCGGCTGCGCTCGGGGCCCGCCGGGGTGGAGGGGTTGCTGGCCGGGATGCGGCCGCTGGTGTCGCACGTGGTGGTCCGGCCGTTCGTCGAGGCCTACCGAATCGTGGCCGACGTGCTGGCGGGCGACGACGTCCCCGACGACGACGCGGAGGTGATCAAGCGCGCGCTCGGGCTCGGCCAGCAGTACGTGGCCCAGCGGCGGCTGCGCAGCTCGGAGTCGGTGTCGGTGCTGCTGTTCCAGACCGCGCTGCAGCTGGCCCGGAACCGGCGCCTGCTGGGTGCCGGGGCGGCCGCTGATTCCGGGGCGGCCGCTGATTCCGGGGCGGCCGCTGATTCCGGGGATGCGCCCGATGCCGGGGCGGCTTCGCACCTGGCGGCGCGGCGGGCGGCGTTCCTGGCCGAGCTGCGGGGCCTGCTGGGCCTGCTCGATCAGATCGAGGACCTCGCCATCCAGCGCTACATCAAGGACGCCGTCAGCGTGCGCCCGGCCGACTTAGACCTGGTCCTGCGCCCGTTCGCTGCGCTCAGGACGGCCCCGGTCCGCCTGCCAGGGCACGCCAGGGCGCTCACCGGAGATGCTGACCGCGACCTGGCCGGTCGCCACCACCTTGCCGGAGGCCGCGCCGCACGCCTGCGCCTGCGCGAAGTGGACGCTGCGCCCCCGGCGGGTGCACCGGCCGGTGGCCAGCAGGTCTTCACCGGGCGCGACGGACAGGAACTGCACCGACAGGGAGATCGTGACCAGGCGGCTGCCCTTCGCGAAATCGTGGCCGGCCAGCACCGCGCCGGACGCGGTGGTGTCAAGCAGCGCCGAGACCACCCCGCCGTGGAAGATGCCGTCGTGCGCGCTGAGCACCTCGGCGTAGGGCAGGAGCAGCTCCACCGCCTCGGCGTCCCAGCGCCGGACCTGGATGCCGCAGTGCCGGTTGAACGGGACGCCGTGCGCCCAGTGCTCGCGGAACCAATCCCGCCGCTGTTCGGTCTGCGTGAGCCGCATCGTCTCATCCTCTGCGCTGCGCGGTGGAGCGGCTGGCGCCCGCGCCGCCGCCCAGCCGGTCCCGGACTCGGACTATATTAAGGTCGATAATATAACTATATTGGCGGACGAGCATCCGGCTTCTCCGGGCTGCGCGACCGGACGCCGGGCCCGCCGGGCCGCGGCTGGCGTACGGTTGATATCCCGGCCGGGGATGCCTGCCGGATGCGGCGTCCAGCGGCGTGACCGACAGGCGCTGGAGCAGGCCGGAGGTGATAGGCGTGGATAGCCGCGCGCAGGCGTGGTACGGCCGGAGGACCTGGCACTGGCGGGACTGGCCGGCCGAGACGCTACTGGAGCGCAAGCGGTACGCCGGGGCGCGGATCAGCGTGGTCATTCCCGCGCGGGACGAGGAACGCACCGTCGCGGGCGTGGTCGGCTCGATCCGGGCGTCGCTGATGGAGCGGGTACCTCTCATCGACGAGGTGGTGGTCATCGACTCGGACTCGGCCGACGGGACCGCGGCGGCGGCCGCGAACGCCGGCGCGTCCGTGCACCGCGCCCGTGACATCGCGCCGGACCTCGGCACTTACGCCGGTAAGGGCGAGGCCCTCTGGAAGTCGCTATTCGTCACCGACGGTGACGTGCTCGTCTTCATCGACGCTGACCTCACGCGGTGGGGACCGCATTTCGTGACCGGCCTGCTCGGGCCGCTGTTCGCCGAGCCCGGCGTGCTGCTGGTCAGGGGGTTCTACGCCAGGGTGACGGACGGCTCCGCCGGCACCGAGGGCGGCCGGGTGACCGAACTGGTGGCCCGGCCGCTGCTGAGCCTGTGGTGGCCTGAGCTGTCGGGCGTGGTGCAACCGCTGGCCGGGGAATGGGCGGCGCGGCGTGAGCTGATGGAGTCGCTGCCGATCCCGGTCGGGTACGGGGTGGAGCTGTCCACTCTGCTCGACACCGCCGCCAGGTTCGGGCTCGACGGCATCGCGCAGGTGGACCTGGGTTCGCGCGCCCACCGCCACCAGACCGACCACGACCTGGCCCTGATGGCCGCGGAGCTGCTCATCGTGGCAGAGCGCAGGCGCCCGCCGCGGGAGGCAGGAAAGGCTGGCCGAGATCCGGTGCCCGCCGGGCCCCGGCTCCAGCAGTTCGTCAGGGAAGGCGGCCAGGTCTGCCCGGTGGCCAGGGCGATACCGGCGGAGGAGCGGCCGCCGGCGGCCGACCTGTTCCGCAGGCCATCAAGCAGCGACGGTGCCCGGCGATGAGCGGCGCAACTTCGCCGGGCGGCGTGGCCGACTCCGGTGACACCGGGGGCCAGCAGGAGATGCGGCTGGGGGGAGGGTCGTTCGGCCCGCAGCGGCGGCTGGTCATGGCGATCGTGAACCGCACGCCCGATTCGTTCTACGACCGGGGCGCGACCTGGGACGAGGCGGCCGCGATGGAGCGCGTGCACGCGGTCGTGGCTGAGGGCGCCGACATCGTCGACATCGGCGGCGTGCCGGCCGCGCCCGGCGCGGAGGTCACCGTGGCCGAGGAGATCCGCCGGACCGTCCCGTTCGTGGCCGCGGTGCGGGCGGCCTACCCGGACCTGGCGCTCAGTGCCGACACCTTCCGCCACCAGACGGCACGCGAGCTGTGCGCGGCCGGGGCGGACCTGATCAACGACACCTGGGGCGGCTGGGACGAGCGGCTGCCGGAGGTGGCCGCCGAGTTCGGCGCGGGCCTGGTGTGCAGCCACGCCGGCGGGCTGCCGCCGCGGACCCGGCCGTTCCGGGTGGAGTACGGCGACGTGATGGCGGACGTGCTCGAGCGGACGCTGGCTCTGGCTGAACGCGCCGTCGCCCTGGGCGTGGACACCCGCCGGCTGCTCATCGACCCGGCCCACGACTTCGGCAAGAACACATGGCACTCACTGGAGGTCACCAGGCGGCTAGACGAGATGGTGGCGACCGGCTGGCCGGTCCTGGTCTCGCTGTCCCACAAGGATTTCATCGGCGAGACCCTGAACGCCGGGCGCGAGGAACGGCTGACGGGAACGCTGGCCACCACCGCGGTATGCGCGTGGCTGGGCGCCCGGGTGTTCCGTGCGCATCAGGTAAGCCAGACCCGCCAGGTCCTGGACATGGTATCGGCCATCCGCGGTGAGCTCCCGCCCGCCCGTGCGGTGCGCGGACTTGCGTAGCCGGGGGCCCGTTTTCCCCTGCGCGAGCGCGGGCGAGGACCGGAGCCGGTCCCGGTGATCACCGGCGCGGCGATCTGCCCCGCGGCACCGCTGCTGGCGCGGGAGCTGACCGGCCGCGATCCGGTCATCCCCGGGCTCCGCCAGGCGTGCGCGGCAGCGGTGGCCCGGCTGGTCCGGTCCGGGCCCGAGGTCATAGCCGTCGTCGGGCCCGCGCGCCGCACCGCTACCTGGCCCGCGGACGGCCGGCTGCGCCTGGCTTCGTTCGCCCCGGCGCTCGGCATCCCGGGCCCGGCCGCCCCAGCGCTCGGCGGCCCAGAGCCGGGCGCCCCGGCGCTCGGCGTCCCGGAGCCGCTCCAGGCCCTGCCGCTGCCGCTCGGGCTCGGCGCCCGGCTGCTCGACGAGGGCGGGTACCGCGGGCGGCGGCTGCTGCGGTCGGTCGGCGCCGACGAGCCTGCCCAGGCCTGCCTGCGGCTCGGCGCGGACCTGCACGAACCCGGCGGCCGGGTGGGGCTGCTGGTCATGGCCGACGGGAGCGCGTGCCGCACCGTTCGTGCGCCCGGCTACCTGGACGCGCGAGCGGCCCCTTTCGACGCGGTGCTCGAGCAGGCGGTGCGCAGCGGGGACCTGGGCGCGCTGCGGGACATGGACGAGAGCCTGGCCCGCGAGCTGCTCGCGTCCGGCCGGGCCGCCTGGCAGGTGCTCGCCGGGGCCATGCCCGGCCGGGGCACGGCGGCCGAGGTGTTCTACTCCGACGCCCCGTTCGGGGTCTTCTACCTGGTCGCCTGGCTCGCGCGGTCGGCCCCCGGGCCCGGATGATAGACCCGGGGCCTGGTCAGGCGCCGTGCACGGCCGGATCAGGCAGCCGCCCGGCGGGCGCGGTGCCGTAGACCTCCGGCAGCCCGCCGATGAGCTCGGCCGGCTCGACGGCCCCGCCGGACCTGCTGCGGTACTCACCGCCCGCCCGCCAGCCCCGCAACCGCTGCACCCGGCTGCCCTGCACCCGGAACACCTGGCCGGTCAGCCAGGACGAGGCGTCCGACGCGAGGTAGACGACCAGCCCAGAGGCGTTAGCCGGGTCCTGCGGATCGAAGCCTTCCGGGCCCGGCTCGCCGGGAGCCTGGTTCCGCACCGCCATCCCGGCGACGCCGTCGGTCATCCTGGTGAGCGCGATCGGGGAGATCGCGTTCGCGGTCACCCCGTACCTGGCCATCTCCATGGCGGTGATCGTGGTCAGCGAGACGATGCCCGCCTTCGCCGCCCCGTAATTGGCCTGGCCCACCGTGCCGAACAAACCGGTCCCCGAAGTGGTGTTGATGATCCGCCTCCCGCCCGCCGCACCGTCCCCGCGCTTGGCCTGCTCGCGCCAGTAGGCGCAGGCGTGCCTGGTCATCGCGAAGGTCCCCTTCAGGTGCACGGCGATGACGGCGTCGAAGTCGTCCTCGGTCATCGAGAACAGCATCTTGTCGCGCAGGATGCCCGCGTTGTTCACGACCACGTCCAGGCGGCCGAATTCCGCGACCGCCAGCGCGATCAGCTTTTCCGTCACCGCCCAGTCGGTGACCGAGGAGTGATCGGGGACCGCCCTCCCGCCCGCGGCCGCGATCTCGGCCGCGACCGCCTCGGCCGGGCTCTCCCCCGGACTGTCCCCCAGGTTCTCCCCGTGCAGCCCGGCACCGGGATCGCTCACCACGACCGCGGCGCCGTGAGCCGCGAGGGCCAGGCAGTGGGCGCGGCCGAGCCCACGGCCGCCCCCGGTGACGATCGCGACCTTGCCGTCGAGCAGGCCCATGGCGTCTCCTTTGTCTTAGTCGGTGCGCAGGACGAGTCCCTGCGCGTTGAAGAAGAATCCGCCCGGGGCCAGTAGGGCGACCCGTGCGCCGGGCACCTGCCGGCTGCCCGCCTGCCCGCGGAGCTGGGTCACCGCCTCGCGCAGGTGGCCCGCGCCCTGGGAGCCGCCCTCGGACAGGCTTCCGCCGTGCGTGTTCACCGGCACGCGCCCGCTGATCTTTATCCGGCTCTGGCTGGCATCCCAGTTGTCGGCCAGGAACGCCCCAGCCTCTCCGGGACCGCAGAACCCGTAGCTCTCGAAGCAGCGCAGCGCGACGACGGTGAAGCCGTCGTAGGGATAGAACAGGTCGATGTCCTCCAGCCACAGGTCGCTCTTGGCCCGCAGGTCGCGGGCGGCCAGCGGCTGCCCGGTGGTCTCCAGCCCGGCCGCCAGGTGCTCCTGCGGCGGGGCGGTCATGCCCATGGTGGCCGCGTGGATGAGGACCGGGGCGGCGCGCAGGTCGCGGGCCCGTTCGGCGGTGGTCACGATGAACGCGTCCGCCCCGTCGACCGGCACGTCCATGTCGTATAGGCATAGCGGCTCGCGGATCATGCGGCCGGCCAGGTAGCCGGCCATGGTCAGCGGCTCCCGCAGCACCGCGTTCGGGTTGGCCGCGGCGTTGGTCCGGTCGTTGATCGCGATGCGGCCGAAGTCCGCCCGGGATGCGCCGAACTCCGCGAGGTAACGGCCCGCCCAGGCCGCGTAGCCCGCCGAGCCGTGCATGCTCCACGGCTCGGAGTCGGTGTGCCCGTCGCCGGTGGCGGCCCGGCCGTCGGGCAGCCCGAAGGTGGCTCGGCGCCGGAACGGGTCCGCGCCCGCGCTGCGCGAGAAGCCGCTGACCCGGTAGACCGAGTGGTAGACGAGCGCCACCTCGCAGGCCCCGGTCCAGACCGCGTTCACGGCGGCCATCAGGTGATTCACGATCGGCGGTGCGGTCCGCGCCCACCAGGTGACGGCGGGCAGCCCGAGCGCGGACACCACGGTGGCCGGGTCGATGCCGCCGGTGAGCAGGCCCCCGCCGACCACACCGTCGATGTCGGCGGCGGTCAGTCCCGCGTCGCGGACGGCCGCGACCGCCGCTTCGAGCAGCATCCCCAGCTCGGTGGTGGTCCCCCGGTCCCGGGCGTACGGGGACAGGCCGACGCCGGCGATCGCCACCTTGTCCTTGGCCGGGTTACGTCCCGTCACGGCTGCGCCCCGTGCCCGGGAACCGGGTCCCCGGCGGCGGGGTCCGCGACGGGACGGAAGGCCGGCCAGGGCTGCCCGTCGCGGGTGATCCAGGTCAGCTCCACCTCGAGCCCGACGCGCAGCCGGTCCCGCGGGCAGCCGACCACCGTGGCCTCCACCCGCAGCCCGGGCTGCTCAGCCAGCTCGATCGCGGCGAGCGGGAAGCCGCCGGCATAATCCACGTCCAGCGCCGGCGGCCCCTGATGCAAGAAGGTGAGCAGGTACACGACACCGCGGCCGCTGACCGGTTCCGCGTGCACCTCCGGCGACCAGCAGGACGGGCAGATCGGCCGCAGCGGGGTGTGCCAGCGGCCGCAGTCCCGGCAGCGGCCGGCCAGCAGCTCGCGGCGGAGCAGCCCCCGGTAGTAGTGCTTGTTCAGGTGATCCAGCCGGACCGCAGGGAACCGGTCCAGGACCGTCTCGTCGCTGGGCAGCGCGTCGGGCACACCGCCGAAGATATCCGCCGGCCCGGCCCGGGCGCCGGCCGAGTTGACCAGCTCGGTCATGACGTCATCCCCTTCGGCGATTCCTATAGCTAAATTATTTGTATCAGTTAGTTATATCACGCAGATTGACGCTAGACTATGGAGGGCCGCGTGAGCGAACCTGAGGGCGCGGCGCCGCCTAGCCGCCCCGACCGAGCAGCCACGACTCAGCCGGCTCGACTGCGGAGCGAGAGACACGGTGAGGAGCAGCCGATGCCCGACGGCAGGTACTTCGAAGCGGCGATAGAGACCATGCCGCGTGACTCGCTGGCGGCCCTGCAGCAGGAGCGGATCCTGGAACTCGTGCCCTACGTCTACGAGCGCTCCGCCCTGGTGCGCAAGAAGTGGGAGGAGGCGCGGGTCAAGCCCAGCGACATCAACTCGCTGGCCGACTTCACCGAGCGGGCGCCCTTCATCACCAAGGATGACATCCGCCAGTTCCGGGACCAGGCCCGCGACCCGTTCGGCGGCCTGCTGTGCACGGACTACGCGGACGCGACCACGGTCTTCTCCACCTCGGGGACCACCGGGGACGCCACGCTGTACGCGCACGCCTGGGACCGGTGGCACCCGTTCTGGGCCGCGACCGCCCGTGACCTGTGGGAGATCGGCGTCCGGCCGGGCGATTACGTGCTGGGCAGCGGGTTCAAGATGCGCGGGCCGCTGTACCATGCCGACCAGATGTGCGGCGCCATCCCGCTGCTGGTGAACACCGGCATCGGCGGCTGGGCCACCGCGCTGGACGCGATCCGCCGCTACCGGCCGGTCTACGCGCAGCTCACCGGGCTGGCGCTGGCTGAACTTGACCACCTGAGCCGGTCCAACGACATGGCCGAGCTGTTCTCCTCGTTCAAGGGGGCCGCCTTCGCGGGCGAGCCGCTCGGCACCCGGGCGCGGGAGCGGCTGCAAAGCTGGGGCGTCGAGGTCTTCCTGTGGACGTCCACCGGGGACGTCACCGGCGCGTGGGAATGCCGCCAGCACGACGGCTGCCATGCCTGGGAGGACTGCGTGCTGCTCGAGGCGGTAGACCCGGCCGGTACCGCCCCGGCCGGCGACGGGGAGCTCGGCGAGCTGGTCGCCACTTCGCTGGACAACCTGGTGACGCCGATGGTGCGCTTCCGCTCGGATGACATCATCCGGATGACCAGGCAGCCCTGCGGGTGCGGCCGGACGCACGCCCGGTTCTGGCCGGTGGGCCGCAAGGGCGACGAGACCATCGTGGCAGGCCGCTCCTTCGTGCCGATGGACATCTGGCGGGCGCTCGAGCAAGTACCGGAGACCGCCACCGCGCTGTTCCAGCTGGTCAGGCCGGCCAGGCAGATCGACGAGCTGAAGGTCAGGGTCGGCTATGACCTCGACGCCACGGCGTCCCTGGAGGACCTGCGGGACCGGGTGTCTGAGGCGATCACGGCCGCGGTGGGCGTCCCGCCGGTGCTCGAGCTGCTGCCGGAGCCCGAGCTGCTCGCCCGGGGCCGCGGCGGGAAGCTGCCCAGGGTGGTGAAGGCGTGACGCTGGAATCGACGACGGCGGCGGCCGCGGCGCTCCCCCGGGCACCGCTGTGGGGCATCGGCCGGTACGACCTGGCAGGCCAGCCGGCCTATTTCGGGATGAGCTGGGATGACTGGCAGCGCGACACCGCCTGGGCGCGCGCCATGCTGGCCGGTCACGGCGTCGGCCCGGGCAGCAGCTTGATCATCGTGGCCGGCATGGCGGAGTCGCCGTGGTTCGACCCGGTCGAGACCGCCGCCCGCGGGCTCGGCGCGCCGTACTCGATCGGGGAGACCTACGCATTCGAGGCGTTCCGCACCGGCATGTACGCGCGGCGGCTTCCGGTCACCATGATCTTCGGAATCGACCGGACGGTGGCCGAGGGCCTGGGCGACGAGCTCGCCGAGGTCGTGGCCCGGGTACCGGTCATCGTGGCCAGGCCGGATGCCGCTGGCCTGCTGGCCGAGGCGGGCGGCGCGCCGTTCATCGTGACCAGGGTCGGGCCCGCCGTCGCCGTTGAGTGCCCGCACCGGTCCGGCGCCCATCTCGACAGCGCCGAGTGGACCCTGTCCGAGCGCGACGGCGAGCTGCTGCTGTCCACCGCGGGCCCGCGCGCCCACCAGGTGAGCCAGGCCCCGGTGGGCCTGCGCGGCACGCTCAGCGACGGTGAATGCGGGTGCGGCCGCACCGGGCAGCGGGTCACCGTCACCGAGTAGGCACGCCCCAGAATCAGACGCAGAACCAGGAGTGAGCCCGTGGCCCCTCGCCAGATCACCGTCGCGGACATCATCGCGGAGCACGCCCGAAGCTATCCGGGCCGGCTGGCGCTGGCCGACGGGCACCACCGCCTGACCTGGCCGGAGCTGGACGAGCGGGTCAACCGGCTGGCCAACGCGTTGCGCGGGTCGGGAGTCGGGCCTGGCGACCGCATCTTGTGGCTCGGCCAGAACTCGTTCCGGGTGTACGAGCTGCTCGGTGCGGCGGCCAGGATCGGGGCGATGGTGTGCCCCGGCTACTGGCGCTGGGCAGCACCTGAGATGGCCTTCGCGATCGAGGATTTCAGTCCCGCGGTGGTGATCTGGCAGGAAGAGGAGATCGGCAGCACCGTGCGCGCGGCCCGGGCCGCGAGCCCGGCAGCCGAGTCCGCGCTGTGGCTGCGCCACGATACCGCGCCTGGCCAAGGCTACGAGGCGTTCCTGGGCAGCGGCGACCCGGCCGACCTCGGTGTGGACGTCGACCCGGATTCCGCGCTGCTGGTCATCTACACGGCCGCGATCAGCGGCCGGCCTTGCGGCTCGATGCTGTCGCACGCCAACCTGATCGCCATGGGCATGTCGGTCGCCTGGCTGGGCGACATCGACGACACGACGGTGTTCCTGAACTCCGGGCCGATGTTCCACATCGGCAACTTCCAGTTCTACGGCATCCCGGTGCTGCTCCAGGGCGGCACCAACGTGGTCACCCGGCGGGTCATCGCCGAGGAGGTGCTGGACATCCTGGCCGCGGCCAAGTGCACCCGGGCCTACATCATGCCGGCCACCATCGCGCAGCTGGTCGAGCTGATGCGCGAGCGCGGCGTGGCGCTGCCGCACCTGAAGGCCACCATCGCCGCCCCGCTGTGGCAGGGCCTGGTCGCAGCCGACGACAGCCGCCACGGCCGCGAAGGCGGCGGCATGGGCTACGGTTACGGGCAGACCGAGGTCACCGGCTTCTGCCTGTTCGGCGGGTACGGCGGCCGGGGCGCGGGCAACGCCGGCCGACCCGCGCCGGTCACCGCGGTGCGGATCCTCGGCGCCGACGGCCGGGAGTGCCCGCCCGGCCAGGCCGGGGAGATCTGCGTCCGCGGCGGCACGGTGCACCTGGGCTACTGGAACCGCCCGGAGATCAACGCCCAGCGCTTCCGCGGCGGCTGGTGGCACACCACCGACCTGGGCCGGCGCGAGAGCGACGGCACGATCACCTTCCTCGGCACGATGACCCGGATGATCAAGTCAGGTGCGGAGAACATCTTCCCCGCCGAGGTGGAGAACTGCCTGGAATCCCACCCGGCGGTGAAGGAGGGCGCGGTCATCGGCGTCCCCAGCGAGCGCTTCGGTCAGGACGTCAAGGCCGTCGTCGTGCTCAACGGGTCCGCGCCGGCGACTGCCGCCGAGCTCATCGAGCACTGCAGGCGCAACATCGCCTCCTACAAGAAGCCGAAGACGGTGGAGTTCCTCGACGCGCTGCCGCGCACCCCGGAGCGGGTCAAGGACTACGCGGCGCTGGACGGGAAGTTCGGCGGGGGCGGGTATCCGGGCGGCGACAACCTCGGCGGCGGCCACTGACCGGCCCGCGGCTGCGGGCCGGTGTGCCGCCGCGGGGCCTTATGCCTGCCGGACGTGCGCGGTGCCCGCGCCGACGATGTCCGCCGCCTTCGCCAGCAGCCCGGCGAGCTGGATGGCTTGCTCCGGGGTCAGCCCGATCAGCCGGTAGCGCCCGCCGGTGTGCACGGTGATCTCGACGGCGGGCGACCAGGCCGGCTCGCCGGGGTCATCGGGCAGGTACTGCGCGGTCTGCACGTCCAGGCGGTCCGGCACCGCGAGGCGGTCCGGCACCGCGAGGCGGTCCGGCACCGCGAGGCGGTCCGGCACCGCGAGGCCGGCCGACGGGGAGATGGTCACCGAGGCCGTCTCGCTGGCGTGGTAGAAAGCGGATCCGCACGAGTCGGCGGAATGGTCACGGCTGCACCATTGCGGGCAGTGATCGGTGACGGTCGCGAATGGCATCGCGCTGCTCCTCCCGGTATCGCGGTATCGCGCCCAAGGCCTGTGCGGCGGCTCAGAAACCCAGGCTGCGTCCCACGATCTCCTTCATGATCTCGGTCGTGCCGCCGTAGAGCCGCTGCACCCGGGCGTCCCGCCAGAGCCGGGCAATCTCGTACTCGTTGATGTAGCCGTAGCCGCCGTGCAGCTGCAGGCAGCGGTCCACGATTTCCCACTGCAGTTCGGTGGCCCACCACTTGGCCTCCGCGGCCTCCTCCGCGGTGAGCTCGCCGTCCACCGCGGCCTGCACGCACCGGTCGAGGTAGGCGTGCGCGACATCCAGCTTGGTCTTCATCTCGGCCAGCGCAAACCGGTTGACCTGGAATCCTCCGATCGGCCTGCCGAAGGCGTGACGGTCGTGGGCGTACTGGGTGGTCACCAGGAACGCGCGGTCGGCGTGGGCGATCGCGTAGACGGCGATGCCGAGCCGCTCGGCGGGCAGGTTGCGCATCAGGTAGTAGAAGCCCTGGCCTTCCTGGCCGAGCAGGTTCGCGGCCGGCACCCGCACGTCACGGAAGAACAGCTCGGCGGTGTCCTGGGCCCGGTTCCCGATCTTGTCGAGCTTGCGACCCCGCTCGAAGCCCTCGAACCCCTCCTCGACCACGAGCAGGCTCATCCCCCGGTGCCCGGCGTCCGGATCGGTCCGCGCCACCACGAGAACCAGGTCGGCGAGAAGGCCGTTGCTGATGAAGGTCTTGGTCCCGTTCAGCACGTAGTGGTCGCCGTCGCGGCGCGCGGTGGCCTTGACCTGCTTGAGGTCTGAACCTGCCCCGGGCTCGGACATGGCGATCGCGACGAGCAGCTCGCCGGTCACGAAGCCCGGCAGCCACCGGCGCCGCTGCTCGGTGCTGGTCAGGTCGGTCAGGTAGGGCGCCACCACGTCGTTGTGCAGCGCCAGGGCGATCCCCTGGGTCCCGGTGGCGGCGATCTCCTCCGCGATGACCACGCTGTAGCGGAAATCCCTGATGCCAAGGCCCCCGTACTCCTCGGGGACCATCCAGCCGAGCAGCCCGAGTTCGCCGGCCTTACGCCAGGCCTCGCGGCTGACCACGCCCGCCTCCAGCCACTCCGCGGTGTGCGGGACGCACTCCTTCTCCAGGAAGGCCCGCACCATCTGCCGGAACTGCTCATGCTCGGGCGTGAAAATGGTCCGGCGCACAGGATCCTCCTCCGGCCTGGTGCTCCGCTCGGCCCGGCGCACCCGGGCCAACTTGAGCAGAATAAGATTGATTATATAACTATTTTAGCGGTATTAGAAGGCCGCGATAGGCTCGGACCTGCGGCGTCAGGCGGCGCGGTGAGCCCGGTCCGTGGCTGGCCGCGCGGCGCACGGGGCTGGGCCCGGTATGGGCGGCCAGCCGCCCGACCTGGCGGGCCGCTCGGCGCCGGGGGCGTACATCCCGCCGACAAGCTGCCGGATCCACCGCATCCGGCTTGCGGCGGCCTCGGGGTGGTCGCCGAACTCCTGCGCCATCCGGGCGGCGCAGCCCGCGATGCCGAAACTCCGCACGGTGCGGCTGATCACCTCGCCCAGCGCCTCGGGGGCCGGGGCATCCGTTCGCTGCAGCACGGAGGCGAACAGCGCCTCGCACCGTGCGTCGTTGACGTTCAACCGGGTCATAACGAGCCTCCGCGTCCTGCTCCCAGGCTGGCTTCGGCTATATAGTAAGATGATTTAGTTATTTGAGTCAAGAGCACGCTGTTGCGCGGTCCGCTCGGCGGTGTGGTCAGGCCTGGATGCCGTAGCGGTCCAGGCGGTAGCAGGAGATCGCGTTGCCGCGCAGCAGCCGCCAGGTTTCCTGCTCCGACAGCCCGGCCTTGGCCGCGATGGTCGCGGCGGTGTCCTTCGAGTGCGGGAACGTGGAATCGCCGTGCGGGTAGTCGGTCTCGAACATGATCTGGCCCATCCCGATGCGGTCCCGCAGCGCCAGGCCGACCTGATCGTCGAAGACGCAGCCGAACACCCGGCCCGGGACGTAGGTGCTGGGCGGTTCCGGCACCTTCTCCTGGGTCTTGGCGTAGCCGCGGGCGTGATCCCAGGCTTCGTCGAGCCGTTCGAGCAGGAACGGCATCCAGCCCACCTGGCCCTCGGACAACGCGATGCGCAACGAGGGGAACCGGGCCAGCACTCCGCTGGTCAGCCAGTCGACCAGGGCGTGGGACGCGCCCTCGAAGGTGAGCGCGATGATGACCAGCGGCGGCGCGTCGTCGCTGGTCTTGCTGAAGGTTGAGGACGAGCCGATGTGCATATTGACCACGGTGTCGGTTTCCTGGCACGCCGCCCACAGCGGATCCCAGGCCTCGGTATGCACGCTGGGCAGGCCGAGCGCGGCCGGGTTCTCGGAGAAGGCGATGGCATGCGATCCGTTCGCGGCGCAGCGCCGCACCTCCTGCGCCGCCAGATCCGGGTCCCACATGGGGACGAGGGTGAGCGGGATCAGGCGGCCGCGGGCCGCATCCGCGCACCATTCGCCGATCATCCAGTCGTTGTAGGCCCGGACGCAGGCCAGCGCGAGGTCACGGTCGCCGCGTTCGAGGAACGTCTGCCCGCAGAAGCGCGGGAAGGTGGGGAAGCACAGCGACGCGTCGGTGTGATTGCGGTCCAGGTCGGCCAGCCGGGCCGCCCGGTCGTAGCAGCCGGGCAGGATGTCCTCGAACAGCACGGCCCGGTTGTGGGCCGCCTCGCGAGGGAAGCTGACCGCCGCGAAGCCGCCGGTGACCGGGAACAGTATCCCCGCGTAGGACCAGCAGTCGGCCCAGTACCCGTCCGGATCCTCCCGGAAGGCCATGTGACGCGGCTCGAAGCGCAGCCGCCCCCTGACCCGGACCAGCCGCGGCCCCGCCTCGCGGAAGGCGGCGGGCAGGTAGTCCCGCCAGACGTGTGCGGGCTCGATGACGTGGTCGTCGACGCTGATGATCCGCGGGATCTCCATAAAGCCTCCTCTATCGGGGGTTGCTCGGGTCAGGACACGAGGACGTCCCGCCGTCGCGGATGAGCCGGCCCGTGCGCGGGCCCCCGTCGCTGACCAGCTCGCCGTTCACCCACACCCGGTGCAGGCCGCGGCTGCGGGCAATGAGCCGGTCGGCGCCTGCCGGCAGGTCGTACACCCGCTCCATCCGCTCCACGCCGACGGCGGCGGGGTCGAAGGCGACCAGGTCGGCGAAGTACCCGGGGGCGATACGCCCTCGGCCGGGGATCCCGAAGACCGCGGCCGGGTGGCCGGTGATCCGCCAGACGGCCTTCTCCAGCGTCAGCGTGCCGGTCTCCCTGACCCAGTGCTCCAGCAGGTAGGTGGAGAAGACGGCATCGCAGAGCTGGCTCGCGTGCGCGCCCGCGTCCGACAGTCCGAGCAGCGTGCGGTCGTCGCGCAGCAGCCCGGCCAGGGATTCGGTGTCGTCGTTGGCGACCACCACCCGGAACCGTGTCGCCAGGTCATCGTCGAGGGCGACGTCGCAGAGCAGGTCGAGCGGGTCGAGGCCGCGCCGGGCGGCTAGCTCGGCCAGCGACGGCCCGTCAGCCAGCTCGGGATGCGCCGCCGTCTCCTGCACGAACACCTTGTCAAAGGAGTAGAACCACTGCCTGGCCACGTCGGCCCGGGCCCGGGCCCGCCAGCCGGGATCGGTGTAGAACCGGGCGCGCTCGGCGGCGGGCACCGACAGCACCTCCGCGAACGCGTCGGCGCGGGCGAACGGCGCCGGCTCGGCCAGCGTGACCTGGAAGACGATCGGCCGGCACGCGACCTGGGGCCAGACCTGGCCGCCGCGGGCTGCGGACTTGTCCAGCAGGCGGAAGGCGCCGGGCGACGCGTTGAGGGCGGTCCAGGTGACCGGCCGCCCGGTCTTGACCGAAAGCTCGGCCAGCTCCACCGGGCCGAAGTCGGGCCCGTGCGTGATCGCGAACGTGCCCCGGCCGCGCTCGGCCAGCGGCTCGGCCAGCTGCATCAGCTCGGCCACCGTGGCCAGCCGGCTGGGCACGGGCTTGCCCCAGGCCCCGGCGTGGGCGGGCTGGCGGGAGGATGCGAATCCGATGGCGCCAGCGTCGAGGGCGTCGGCGACCAGCCGCCGCATCTGCTTGATCTCGGCCGGGGTGGCATCCCGCTCGGCCGCTTCCTCGCCCAGCACATACAGCCGCAGCGGGGTGTGCCCGAGCATGACGGCCACGTTCAGCTTCGGCCCCGCCCGCTCGACCGCGTCGAGGTACTCGGGGAACGTCTCAAACGTCCAGGGGATACCCGCGAACAGCGCCTCGACGGCCATGCCCTCGACGTTCTCCAGCGTCCTGGCGATCGTCTCACGGCCGGCCGGCCGGGTCGGGGCGATCCCGAAGCCGCAGTTGCCCATCACCACCGTGGTCACGCCGTGCCACGAGGAGGGGGTCAGGTCGGGGTCCCACAGCACCTGGGCGTCGTAGTGAGTGTGGCAGTCGATGAATCCAGGAGCCAGCACCAGGCCGTCGAGGTCGACGGCGTCGCCGTCCCCGGACACGGTGCCCGGCGCCCCGACCGCGGTGATCCGGTCCGCCTCGATGACCACATCGGCCGGCCGGGGCGGTGCCCCGGTCCCGTCCACCAGCAGCCCGCCGCGCAGCACGGTCATCGCGCACCTCCACCGTCGTCATTTTCGATCAGTCGACTTAAGTATATGATTTAACTAATTGTAAGCCATAGGCAGGAGCGTCGGACGGCGCCCTCGGGCCTGGTCCCAGGGCGGCGACCGCGCGGCCGAAGGCCCGAGGGCTCAGATGCCCAGCCGATCGAGGAGGCGCTCGTGGTAGACGGCCGGGCCGCCGAACAGCAGCTCGGAGGACTTGGCCCGGCGGAAGTACAGGTGGGCGGGGTGCTCCCAGGTGAAGCCGATGCCGCCGTGGACCTGGATGTTCTCCGCCGCGGCGAACATGTAGGCCTGGGAGCAGCAGATGTGCGCCGCGGCGGCGGCGACCGCGAACCCCGGCGCGGCCTCGTCCGCCAGGCGGGCCGCCTCCCTGGCCGTGGCCTCGGCGAGCTCCACCCGGACCAGCATGTCCGCGCACTTGTGCTTGACGGCCTGGAAGGAGCCGATGGGCCGGCCGAACTGGTAGCGGGTCCTGGCGTACCCGGCGCTCATCTGCAGGCACCTCCTGGCGCCGCCGGCCTGTTCGGCGGCAAGCCCCACGCAGGCCACGTCGAGTACCCGGCTCATCAGCGGGCCGCCCTGGCCTTCAGCGCCGACCAGGACCGCGGGCACCCGGTCGAGGGTCAGCGCGGCCATGGTCCGGGTCGGGTCGAGCGTGGTCATGGGCTCGGCGCGCAGGCCTGGCGCCCCGCGGTCCACCGCGAACAGGGAAGGGACCGGCGGTGCTGCGCGCCAGGACCAGCACCAGGTCGGCGGTCGCCCCGTCGACGACGAAGCTCTTGCTTCCGGTCAGCGCAAAACGGTCCCCGGTGCGCTCGGCCCGGGCGGTGACCACGGCCGGATCCCAGGAGGCGCTGCGTTCTGCGGCGGCCAGGGTGGCGGTGACTTGCCCCGAGGCGATGCCGGGCAGATAGCGGGCGCAGGCCGCCTCGTCACCCGAGGCCAGCAGCGTCTGGGCGGCGAGCACCACCGTGGCGAAGAACGGTGAGCACAGCAGCGCGGCGCCCATCTCCTCCAGCACCACCCCGAGCTCGGTCAGCCCGAACCCGTCGCCGCCGTAGTCGCCCGGCAGCGCCAGGCCCGGCAGCCGGAGCTGGCGGGCCATCTGGTCCCACACCGCCGGGTCATACCCGGTCTCGGCGGCGGCGCGGACGGCGCTTTGCGGTGACTTGGCCGCGAGGAACTCGCGGACCGCCTCGCGCAGCTCGTGGAGTTCTTCCTTGCTGTCGGTCATGGCGCACCTCCGGACCTGGGCAGCTCGCGGAACGGCGAGGCGGTGTCGATGCCGGGCTCTTTCGGCAGCCCGAGGACCCGCTCGGCCAGGATGTTCTTCATGATCTCCTCGGTGCCGCCCAGGATCCGCAGGGCCGGCGTGGCCAGCAGCAGCTCGGCCCAGGCGTAGGTGCCCCATTCCCCGGTGTCGGCGATCATCCGCGGCCCGAGCAGGTGGGACACGAACTGCGCCGCCCGGGTCAGGTTCTGCGCGTACATGAGCTTGGCCACCGACATCTCCGGGCCCGGGGCCACGCCGGCCTGCATCCGGCGGAAGGCCCGCGCGTTCAGGTGCCCGGTGGCCATGATGCAGGCCAGCAGCTCCGCCAGGTCACGGCGCAGTGCCCGGTCGTCCCAGGTCCAGGTGGCCCGCATCAGCGCGCTGAGCCGCTCGGGGGTCAGGGCGTCGGCGACCGGCCCGCTGCCCTCGCTGCCCACGGTGGCGCGCTCGTTCATCAGCGTGGTGAGGGCGACCCGCCAGCCGCCGTTGACCTCGCCGAGCCGGTGATCATCCGGCACCCGCACGCCGGTCAGGAAGACCTCGTTGAAGTCGGCGCCGCCGGTCATCTGGCGCAGCGGCCGCACCTCCACCCCGGGCGCGCGCATGTCGACCAGGAACGCGGTGATGCCCTGGTGCTTGGCGGCGTCCGGGTCGGTCCGGCACAGCGCCATGCCGATCTGGCTGTGCTGCGCCACCGACGTCCAGACCTTCTGCCCGTCCAGGATCCACCGCCGCCCTCGCTGGCGACCGCGCGGGTCCGCACCGCGGCCAGGTCGGACCCGGCGTCCGGTTCGCTGAACAGCTGGCAGGCGATCACGTCGCCGCGGTACATGGCGGGCAGGTAGCGGTCCTTGACGGGCTGCTGGCCGTGCGCCAGGATCGTCGGCCCGATCATGCCGAGCCCGATCACGCTCAGCGTGCCGGTGTCCGGTACGTCGTACTCGACTCGATGCGCCGTAGACCAGCTCATGGACAGGGGTGAGGCCGCGGCCGCCGTACTCCGGCGGCCCGGAGATCCAGCCGAATCCGTTTTCGTACCGGGTCCGCTGCCAGTCCCGGGCGGCGCGGAACTTCTGCTCCTCGACCCCGGGCGGGTCCGCGCTGAAGTAGGCCACCCGGTCGTCGCCCTCGCCCCAGCGGAACTCGGCCCGCCCGGCGGCCCGGGAGGCGTGCGCGTCCAGGAACTCACGCACCTGCCGGGCGAAGTCTGATTCCATCATCGGGACCGCTCACCGGGACAGGATGGTGACGGCGGACACGCCGGGAGCGCCGTACAGGTGGGCGTAGCCGACCGCTGGCGAGCCCGGCACCTGCCGCGCACCCGCGGTGCCGCGCAGCTGACGCACCAGCTCGTGGACCTGGCGCAGCCCGGAGGCGCCGATCGGCTCGCCGTTGCCGATCAGGCCGCCGTCGGTGTTGACCGGTAGCCTGCCGCCGATCTCGGTCTCGCCGTCGGCGATCATCCGCTCTTGCTCGCCGTCCTGGCACAGCCCGTTCTCGGCCAGGTGGATGATCTCCGAGCCGGCGTCGGTGTCCTGCAGCTGCGCCACCGCCACGTCCTGCGGCCCGATCCCGGCGATCTCGTAGGCCTCCCGCGAGGCGTCCACCGTGGGGCTGGGCGCGTGCTCCCCCACCGGGATCGATGGGCTCTGTACCTCGAACGCGCCGATCCTGCGGCTGCGCAGCGCGCAGGCCCGGACCCGGACCGGGCGCCCGGCGTATTTGTGCGCCTGGTCGGCGCGGCACAGCACTACGGCGCCGGCGCCCTCGTCCGGACCGCAGTACATGAACTGGCGGAGCGGGATAGTTCAGCATCGGGGAGCCGAGGATCTCCTCGACCGACAGCGGGGTGCGCCGCCACGCCTTGTCGTTACCGGAGGCGTTGCGGAAGTTCTTGGCTGCCACCCTGGCCAGCGCCTCGTGGGTAATACCGTGGTCGTGCATGTAGCGGTTGATCTTCATGCCGAAGAAGTTCGTGGTCAGGTACAGGCCGGTCCGGCCATACCATGGGGGCAGGCCGGCCACGGAAGGGTCGGCCGCGAACGCGCCTCGGGGGTGCTTGTCCATCCCGATCGCGATCGTCAGGTCGTGCTCGCCGGTCTGGATGGCCCGAGCCGCCATGGCCACCGCGGTACCTGCCGTGGCGCAGCCGTTGAACACGCCGCGCAGCGGCACTCCGGTCAGCCCCAGCCGGCCGACGATCGCGTCCGGGTTGTACACCTCCAGGCTGCCCACGAAACCCGCCTGGACCTGCGGCCAGCTGACCCCGGCGTCGCCGAGCGCGGCCCGGACCGCGTCGGCGGCCATGTCCATCGCGGACTTGCCGGGAAATCGGCCGAACGGGTGCAGCCCGGCGCCGATGATGACCGCTTCCATCATGCCTCCCCGGCCGGCGCGAACGCGAACGTCATGACCTGAGCGCCGTCCGCGCGTACGCTGTAGGGCACGATCGCCAGCCGCATGGGCTGGCCGATGGCCAGCCGGGCCGGGTCGGATTCGGTCAGCCGGGCCTCGACCATGACCTCGCCGGGCAGTTCGACGTAGCCCAGCGCGTAGGGCTGGAAGGTCTCGGCGCTGTCGGCTCCGTCGTATGGCGGGCTCGGCGGCCGGAAGCTCTGCGTGGTGAACGTCCACAGCGTGCCGCGGTCGGACAGTAGCTTCTCGGTGACCTCGGTCCCGCCGCACCGCTCGCAGGCCTGCCCGGCCGGAAACCCGACCAGCCCGCAGGCCGCGCACTGCGCCCCGATCAGCCGGGGCTGGTCCGAGGGCCAGGTGAACAGGCCGTCCGCCACCGGGATCTGGCGCGTTCCTGGCCGCACTGTCATCGCCGTACTCCCTAGCCTTAATTCATCTAACTATGTAAGCTCTTTATACCCGATGCCGTCGCGGCATGCCAGTGCTGTTTTGCCCGTCCGGGTACGGTCGGAGCAGGAGCAGGAGGAGACGAGACGATGAGCAAGATCTGGGCCAACTCCGCAGACTCACACGTGCTGGAACCCGCTGACCTGTGGCTGCAGTCGCTTCCGCCGAGACTGGCGGAGCGGGCACCGCGCTCCGAGCGGGGCGACAAGTACGAGATCCTCTATATCGACGGCGAGCGGGTGGACCGCCAGCTGAACGACTTCATGGACGCGATGCGCCCGCCGGGCGCCCGGGACCTCGAGATCCGGCTCAAGGACCTCGATCAGGAGGGTGTCTGGGGCCAGCTCGCGTTTCCCTCGATGGGATTCTGGACGGTCAAGATCACCGACCCGGAGCTGGCCCGGGAGACCGTGCGGGCCTGGAACGACTGGGCGCACGCCGAGATCCTGAGCAAGAACAAGCGGGTCATCGCCACTGCGTGCGTGTCGACGGCGGACATCGGCGACGCGGTCGCCGAGCTCGAGCGGGCTGCCGGGCTCGGCTTCCAGGCGGTGTTCCTGCCTACCCAGACCCGCCCGGGCGAGGAATACGCGCTGGACCGCTGGGAGCCGCTATGGGCCGCCGCCGAGCGGGCCGGGGTGGTGCTCGGCTTCCACATCGGCACCGGCGGGGACACGGTGGTGTTCCGCGGTCCCGGCGGCGCCATAGTCAACTACATGGAGACGACCTATCCCGGCATGCGGGTCGTGTCGCACATGGTCGCAGGCGGTGCCCTGGACCGGCACCCCGGCCTGCGCATCCTGATCGCCGAGGGCGGGGCCGCATGGGTGCCCGCCATCGGGGACCGGATGGACGAGGCCTGCCGCCAGCACGGAATGTTCGTCCGGCCCAAGCTGAGCAGGCTGCCCGGCGAGATCATCGGGCAGCAGGTCTACGCGTCCTTCCAGCACGACAAGAGCGCGGTGCAAGTGGTGGCCGCCACGGGCTACCGCAACGTGCTGTGGGGCGATGACTATCCGCATCTGGAAGGCACCTACGGGCACACGCAGGAGACACTGCGCGGCCTGTTCGCCGAGGCCAGCGATGAGGTCCGCGACCGTGTCACTAGCGGCACCTTCAACGAGCTGTTCCGCGTTCCCGCGCAGACCGCCCGGCAGGCGTCGGTTTAGAAGGCGCTCAGCCGGCCGGGTTGCGGTGGCCCAGCGGGTCCGCGTTCGGGGCGGCCTTGGCTACCAGGCCGGGGATGACAGCGGACAGGCCGGCCGGGTCCCAGCGGGCGTCGGCCGACACGCTGGGGCCGTTCGCCCAGCCCTCCAGCACCGTGATCGCGTTCCCGCAGACGCCGAACACCCGGCCGGTCACCTCCCGGGACTCGGCCGAGCCGAGCCAGACCACCAGCGGCGAGATGGCCTCCGGGCTCAGGTCGGTGCTGGCCGCCGCGGTGCGCATCATCTCGATGTCCTCGGTCATCCGGGTCAGTGCGGTCGGGGAGATGGCGTTGACCGTGACGCCGTAGCGGTCGAGCTCGCGGGCGGCGATGACGGTCAGGCTGGCGATGCCGGCCTTGGCCGCCCCGTAGTTGGCCTGGCCCGGGTTGCCGAACAGCCCCGACGGGGATGTCGTGTTGATCACCCGCGCGTCGTTGGCATGGCCCTCCTTGGCCCGCTGCCGCCAGTAAGCGGCGGCGTGATGCAGCACGGCGAAGGTGCCCTTGAGGTGCACCCCCATGACCGCGTCCCAGTCCCGCTCGGTCATCGTGACGATCATCCGGTCGCGCAGGATGCCCGCGTTGTTCACCACCACGTCCAGCCCGCCGAACGCCGTGACGGCCGCTTCGATCAGCCGCTGCGCCCCGGCCCAGGGGGAGATGTCGTCGGTGTTCGCTATCGCCTGGCCGCCGGCGGCGATGATCTCGTCGGCGACCGCCTGCGCCGGCCCCGGCCCCCTGTGCCCCTTGGCCCCGTTTCCCGGCGAGCCCCCGCCGTCCCGGGGTCCGCCCAGGTCGTTGACCACGACCTTGGCTCCCTGCGCGGCGAAGGCCAGGGCGTGCGCCCGGCCGATGCCGTTCCCGGCGCCCGTGATGACCACGACGCGCCCCGTGCATGTTCCTGCGGGCATGTGCTCTCCTGCCGTGGCGTGGACAGTGTCACGCCGGTTCGTTCGGATAAATGGGCTTTATGGCCGGGGCTCGCGGAAATCGGCCACGAAGGGCTGGTGCGCGAGCATGCCGCCGTCCACGCAGATGTTCTGGCCGGTGATGAACGCGGATTCGTCCGAGGCCAGGAAGACCACCAGCGCCGCGATGTCCCCGGGGCGGCCGAGCCGGGGGGTCAGCGCGTGCCGCAGCATGGTCGCGTTCACCGCGTCGCGGCCGGGCTTCTCGCCGATCACGATGTAGCCAGGGGAGATCGCGTTGCACCGGACCCCCTGCTTGCCGAACTCGGTGGCCACGTAGCGGGTCAGGCTGATCAGGGCGGCCTTGGACGCGCCGTAGGCCGGGTTGCGCAGGTCCCCGGTCAGGCCGGCGCCGGAGGACGTGTTGATGACCGAGCCGCCGCCGCGCTCGATCATATGCGGCACCGCGGCCTGGATGGCCACCATGGTGCCACGCAGGTTGACCCGCATCGTCTCGTCCCAGACATCCGGGTCGGCCGCGCCCACCGGCACGTCCTTCGTGGCGGCCAGGTGAGTCGCGGCGGCGTTGTTGTGCAGGATGTCCAGGCCGCCGTAGCCGGTCACCGCCGCACGGACCATGGCCCGCGCCGACTCGCTGTCGCCCAGGTCGAGCTGAACGGCCATGGCGTCGCCGCCTGCCGCAACTATCTCTTCGGCGACTTGCTTGGCGCCGGTGGTGTTCAGGTCGGCGACCACGGTGCGGGCGCCCTCGGCGGCCACCCGCTGCGCGGTCACCTTGCCGATACCGGATGCCGCGCCGGTAATGATCGCGATCTTGCCGTCGAGCCTGCCCATGATGTCATCCCTCCTGACGCTGGCCCGCCGGCACCGGCACGGCCCCGTTGCGCTGGCTGCCCGCCAGCAGCGGGCCCAGGAGCGGGCGGAGCCGGGTGCAGATGGTCTGCACGTGCCGGGCGGCCAGGTCCTCAGGCAGGGCCGCCACCGACGCGCCCAGCCAGATGGTTCGTACCGGGCCCTGGCCGGCATGATGCCGGATCTGCGCCGCCACCTGCTCGGGCGTGCCGAACAGGAAGTACGACATCGGGCCGGCCCCCGGCCCCCGGCTGCGCAGGCGTTCTGGGTCGACCGGGCGGGGCACCGGGTCGCCGGTTCCCGCCACCATGTACCTGCGGTAGCTGTCCTGGGCGTAAGCGATGTGCGGGGCGACCAGCGGCCAGTCGCGTTCCGGGTCGTCGGTCACGTAGGCCTGCACCCCGCCGCCCATTCGGCCGGCGGCCGGGTCGTGGCCGCCCTCGGTCAGGCCGTCCCGGTAGTGCGGCCAGGAGCCGGCGGCCAGGGTAAGCAGCCCTTCGCCCATCCGCCCGGCCCGCCGGGCCCCCTGGGGGCCCTGGTAGCCGAGCCAGATCGGCAGCCGGGCCTGTACCGGTGCCGGGGTGAGGCCGCCGTCGCCCCACAGCCGGCGCAGTTCGCCCACCTGAGCGTCGAGGATCCGGTACCGCGCGGCGAAGTCCGTGCCGAACAGCTCGAATTCCGGCTTCCGGTAGCCGGCCCCGAGGCCCAGCTCGAGCCGGCCGCCGCTGATGATGTCGACCACCGCCGCCTCCTCGGCGAGCTGAGCGGTCTTGCGCAGCGGTGCGACGAGGATGCCCGTGCCCAGCCGGACCCGGGTGGTCCGCGCGGCCGCGGCCGCCGCGAAGGTCAGCGGCTGCGGCAGGTAGCCGTCCTCGAAGCAGTGGTGCTCGGAGAACCAGAGCGAGTCGGCGCCGAGCCGTTCGGCCTCCTCGCACAGCTCCAGGGTGAACCCGTACAGCCGGGCCGGGTCCTGCCGCCAGCCCGGTGGGTTGCGCAGGTCGAACCAGATGCCGATGCCGGGAGGATGCTGCGAAGTCACGTGGCTGCTCCGTTGGCTGGCGCGGTGGTCAGCGCGGCGGCGCGGGCATCGCCGTCCCAGAACCGCGCCCACGACCCGAACTCGCCCGGCAGCGCCGGCACCGCGCTGCCCGCCCAGCCGGCGAACCCCACCGACTGCGGGGTGCGGACCGCATCAGCGGCGTACCAGTGCCGCTCCCGCCGCCGGGAGAAGAACCATTCGCCCTCGACTCGCGCGTACTCATCGAAATAGCAGATCGCCATCACTATCCACTCGTCCCCCACCTCGTGCTCGGCCCGGCAGTAGACCGCGCCGGTGGCCCGGTCCGGACCCGCATCGCCGGCGAGCTCGATCCGGTGTCCGCAGATCTGGTGCACCGACCGGTAGAACCGGCGCACCATCGGGTCCAGGTAGCGCCGCAGCGCCTCCCGTCCGGCGCCGTGCCTGCCCATGTCCACGTCCGGCCGGAAGCAGCCCACCCAGGCCTCCATGTCCCTGGCGTCCACCGCCATCGCATAGCGGATAGCCAGCTGCTGGATGGCCAGGTGCGCCTCGACGCGCTCGACGCGTACGGCGAGTCCGGTGTCGGACACGAGTTCGCTCCGTTCGGGCGGCTGGGTTTCAGGCATCCGGGTATCTCCCCGATCGTCCTTAATTTAGCATAATAAGTCAACTGATTCTATCGCACACAGTCAGGCCACACAGTCCGGCCACACAGTCCGGCCCCAGCCATGCCCCAGGAACTATTCGCCGCCAAGGAGCCGGGGCGACCAGCGCGGATCTGTCAGTAGCTGCGCAGGCCCATGCTGCGGGCGATGGCGTTGCGCTGGATCTGGCTGGTGCCGCCGGAGATCGGGGCCACGATCGACTCCCGGTAGCGGAAGCTCATGATGGATTCGGTGGAAAAGCCGTGCGCGGCGCAGACCTGCATGCCCAGCCGGGCCGCGGCCACGTAGGTCTCCGAGCCCTTGAGCTTGGCCATCGAGCCTTCCCTGGTGCACGGCCGGCCCTGGGCCAGCAGCCAGGCCGCCCGGTAGGCGAGCAGCCGCGCCGAGTCGATCTCCACCTGGAGGTCGGCCATGGCATGAGCCAGAGCCTGGAAGGCGCCGACCGGCCGGCCGAACGCGTGCCGGGTCTTGGCGAACGCGAGCATCTCATCCAGGGTTGCCTGCGCCGCTCCCAGGTAGCCGCCGGTGATGATCACCTTCTCCAGCTCGAGGTTGGAGAGCATCACCGTCCATCCCTCGTCCTGCGGGCCGACCAGGTCCTCCCGCGGCACCACCACGTCGGACAGGTACACCTCGTTGGTGCCCAGGATGTGCCGGGCCAGGGTGGGGGTACGCCGCACCTCGACCCCGTCGGCCTGCGGGTCGATCAGCAGCAGGCTGATCCCTCCGTGCTTGGGCTCGCGCGGCCCGGTGCGGACGAAGGTGGCGATCGAGGTATCCGGCAGGCCGGCTCCGGTGCACCACATCTTCTGGCCGTTGACCAGGAAGTGGTCGCCCCGGTCCTGCGCGGAGGTGCATAGCGCGGCCGCGTCGGATCCGGTGTCCGGCTCGCTGACCGCCACGGCGAGCCGCCGCCGGCCGGTCATGACCTGTTCCCTGATGAACGCCCGCTGCGCGTCGCTGCCCCAGTTGAACACGGTGATGCCCGGGATGAGGACGCCGACGTAGCACATGGCCACGTCGAAGCTGGCCCGGCCGAGTTCCTCGGCGATCAGGATCAGCTCCACCGGGCCGCCGCCGTCCCCGCCGTCGGCTTCGGCGAAGGGCAGCGAGAACCAGCCCAGCTCGGCCAGGCCCTTGAACAGCTCCGCAGGCACCGCGGACTCCTCGTCCCACTCCTTGGCCTTCTCGGCCGGGCAGACCTCGGCGACGAACTCGCGCGCCGTGGCCCGGAGCATCTCCTGCTCCTCGGTAAGGCCGAAGTCCACTGCTTGCCCCCTCGGGTTCTGGCATATAGTTAATTCATTATGCTACTTTAGCAGCCGAACGCCAAGCAGCGCGGAGGATCGGATGAAGGTGGACGGCAAGCTCGGGGCCGGGCGGACCGCCGCGGTGATCGACGAGGCCCGACGGCACGAGAAGGCGGGCTACGACGGGCTGTGGTCGTCGGAGTCGGCGCACGACCCGTTCCTGCCGCTGCTGCTGGCGGCGGAGCACACCGGCGCGATGGAGCTGGGCACGGCCATCGCCGTTGCCTTCGCCCGGTCGCCGATGCAGCTCGCGTATACCGCTCATGACTTGCAGGCCTACTCGGGCGGGCGGTTCACGCTCGGCCTGGGCAGCCAGGTGAAACCGCACGTCGAACGGCGTTTCTGCATGCCGTGGAGTCATCCCGCGCCGCGGATGCGCGAGTTCGTCCTGGCCCTGCGGGCGATCTGGTCCACGTGGAACGACGGGACCAAGCTGGACTTCCGCGGCGATTTCTACCGCCACACGCTGATGACCCCGTTCTTCTCGCCGCCGCCCGCGCCGGGCGGGGCGCCCCGGGTGTTCCTGGCCGCGGTCGGGGAGGCCATGACCGCGGTGGCCGGCGAGGTCGCCGACGGCCTGCTGGCGCACGCCTTCTGCACCGAGCGCTACCTGCGCGAGGTGACGCTCCCCGCATTGGGCCGCGGGCTGGCCTGCTCGGGGCGATCGCGGGCGGACGTCGAGGTCAGCCTGCTGGCGATGATCGCGACCGGGCGCACCGAGGAGGAGATGGCGCGGGCGGTGGCTGGCACCCGCGCGCAGATCGCCTTCTACGGCAGCACCCCGGCCTACCGTGGAGTACTCGACCGGCACGGCTGGGCCGGGCTCGGGGACGAGCTGAACTCGTTGTCACGATCGGACCGGGAGGACAAGTGGGAGGCCATGGGCGAGCTCGTCGACGACGAGGTGCTGAACGCCTTCGCGGTCGTAGCCGAGCCAGCTGCCGTGGCCGCTGAGATCCGGCGCCGGTTCGGCGGCCTGATCGACCGGGTATCGTTCTACTCCCCCTATGAGACCGGCCCCGAGACCTGGGACCTCATCCTCGGCGACCTCAAGTCCCCGGCCGGCCCGTGATGCACGGGGGTGACTCGGCGGCAGAGCTCGTGGTGACGGCCGACGGGCCCGTCCGGCTGATCGAGCTGAACCGGCCGCAGCAGCTGAACGCCGCGAGCCAGGCGCTGCACACCGCGCTGGCCGCCGTCTGGGATCGCCTGGCCGCGGACGAGGCGGTGCGCGCGGTGGTGCTGACCGGCCGGGGACGGGCGTTCAGCGCGGGCGGGGACTTTCACGTCATGACCCGGGTGCAGCGGGACGAGGCATTCCGGGAACAGAACATCGCGGAGGCCCGCAGCATCATCACCGGCATGGTGCGCTGCCCGGTGCCGGTGATCGCCGCGGTGAACGGCCCGGCTGTCGGGCTGGGCTGCAGCCTGGCCCTGCTCAGCGACATGGTGCTGATGGCCGACGGCGCCTACCTGGCCGATCCGCATGTCCAGGTGGGGCTGGTGGCCGGGGACGGCGGCGCCCTGGTGCTGCCGCTGCTGGTCGGGCTGGCCCGGGCCAAGGAACTGCTGTTCCTGGGTGAGCGGGTCAGCGCTGAGCAGGCCGTCCGGCTGGGCCTGGCCAACCGGGTGGTGCCCGCCGACAAGCTGCTCGGCGAGGCGATGGACCTGGCCGGCGCTGGCAGCGCTGCCCGCCGGGGCGCTGCGGGACACCAAGCGGGCGGTGAACCTGCACCTGGAACAGGCGATGGCCGCGGTGATGGAGACCGCGCTGGACGCCGAGCGGGACAGCATGCACTCCCCCGAGCACGTCGCGATCGTCGCGAAGCTCATCGCGAAGACTGGCTGAGGCGGCTGGACGGCTGAGGCGGCTGCGGGTGCGTTTCCTTTGGAGCGACTTCCGGGGCGACCAGCCCTGCGACCTCACTGGTTACTCCTACCCCAGCGGCCACGCCCCCGGCCCCCGAGCCCGGCCCGCTTCCATGATCATGGGCTGTTTGCGGTAAATAACGCCAGTTTCAGCCCACGATCATGAATCCATCCGATTCTGGCCACGATTATGAGGGAACGCCGCCGCGACGCGTCCCTCGGCAGGCGCAGCCCACTCCACACCCGTGGCTGCGTGGTGTGCCGACAAGTATGATAGTTGTATGAAACGCATCACGGTCAGCCTCCCTGACGAGCTCGTGGACAAGATCAAGCGGGCCGCCGGAGGCAAGCGACAGGTCAGCTCATATGTGGCCATGGCGCTCGAGGACTACCAGGAGCGCGAGAGCCTGGACGACATCCTGGCCGCCTGGCAAGCAGAGACCCCGGTGCCCGAGGAGGTCAGGCGGCAGGCTGCGGCCGAGCTTGACCAGGTAAGGCTGACCGGTCAGCCGGGGAGCGACGACAGGCTGGCCGGATGAGTCCTGCCGCGACGACCGGGCTCACGCTGGACACCGGCGCGCTTCTCGCGCTCGACCACCCCGGCAAGGCCCTGGCCATGCAGGCACGACTGGAGGAGGCATGGCGGCGGGGCGGGACCATCTGCATCCCGGCCGAAGTCGTCGCTCAGGCCTGGCGCAGTCCTCGCCAGGGCCGCCTCGCCCGGCTGCTCAAGTCTTCCGGCATCGACATCGCAGTCATGACGCTGAGCGCGGCGCGGAGCGTGGGCTTGATGTGCGCGGACGCCGGCCACGACGACGTGATCGACGTTTACGTGGTCCTCTGCGCCCGGCAGCGCCGGCATGCCATCGTCACCAGCGGCCCTCATGACATCGCCCGGATCGACCCGACGGTGCCCCGGATTCTCGTCTAACGCGTCCCGACGCCCATGGCGGTCTGCGGCGCTGCGGCCGGGTCGGCGCCCGGGTTGGCGTACCGGTCATCCACCTACTCGTTGTACAGCCGGCTGGACGGGCCATCGTCCCAGACGTCGAAGGTGTAGATCTGCCGGTACGGGAACAGCACCCCCGGATCGGGGTCGGCCCCGAAGAAGAACCCGAAGCCGAACATCCCGGAAGGGGTACGGCCATCTCCTGGTCCCGTCCCGGTCAGCGGGTACTGCGCATGCAGGAGAATCATATTAAGATAGCTTAATAAGATAATTAATCTCAATCGAGCCGGAGGGTCGGGCGATGGCAGACGACGAGGGCCTGGTGCTGACCGAGGTCGACGCGGACGGCGTGGCGACGTTCACGCTGAACCGGCCCGAGCGGCGCAACGCGTGGACCGCGGCGATGGAGAACCGGTACTTCGACGTGCTCGCCGCGGCCGACACCGACCCGGCGGTGCGGTCCGCGGTGCTGACCGGGGCCGGGGCTTCGTTCTGCCCGGGCCTGGACATGGGACGGCTGGCCGAGGTGGCAGGCCGGCCGGTGGACATCTCGGCCCGCCGCCCGCAGTACGCGCCGCGGCTGTTCCGCAAGCCGCTGATCGCCGCGATTAACGGGGCGTGCGCCGGGATCGGGCTGACCCAGGCGCTCATGTGCGACGTGCGGTTCGCCGCGCGGGGAGCCAGGTTCTGCACCGCCTTCGCCCGCCGCGGGCTCGGCGCCGAGTACGGCATGTCCTGGGTGCTGCCCCGGTACGTCGGCGTGGGCCGCGCGCTGGACCTGCTCCTGTCTGGCCGGGTCTTCGAGGCCGACGAGGCCAGGGAACTAGGCCTGGTGAACCGGGTGCTCGAGCCCGGTGAGGTGCTGCCCGCCGCCCGGGAGTACGCCAGGGACCTGGCGCGCAACTGCTCCCCGGCCGCCATGGCGGCCATCCGCCACCAAGTGCTGGCCGACCTCGACGCCTCGTTCGAGGAGGCTTGCCGCCGCTCGTACGCGGTGATGGAGGTGCTGAACAGCGGGCCGGACTTCCGCGAGGGCGTGGACAGCTTCGTGCAGAAGCGTCCCGCGGCGTTCCGGCCGCTAGAAGACGACTTCGATCCGGAGAAGATCACCGGCGTGCCCGTGCCGGGGGCCCGGATGACCACCAGGGAACTGCTCCAGCGCTGACCGCGGGAACCGAGGCAGACGGCTCGGAACGGACCCGGTGACGGCGGTGTTCAGTGCGCGCCGGCGGCGGTACCCAGGTAATGCGTGAACAGGTCGTCGGCGATGCCGGCCGGCGGCCCGGCGAAGACCACGCCGCCCTTGTTCAGCAGGTACACGGTGCCGGCCAGGGCGAGGGCGCGGTTGACGTACTGCTCGACGATGAGCAGCGCGGTGCCCGACGCGGCGATCTGGCCGAGGAACTCGAAGATCTGGTCGACTACGACCGGGGCCAGGCCCATCGACGCCTCGTCGACCAGGACCAGCCTGGGGCTGGTGATCCAGGCGCGGGCCAGCGACAGCATCTGCTGCTGGCCGCCGGACAGCTGGCCGGCTGGCTGGCGGAGCCTGTCCCCGAGCACCGGGAAGGCCGAGGCGGCTCGGTCCAGCGCGGCTGCCTCCTCGCCCGGGCGGGAGTGCAGCACCAGGTTCTCCCGCACGGTCAGCGTGGGGTAGATGCCGCGGCCTTCCGGGATGTGACACAGCCCGCGCCTGGCCCGCGCATACGGCCGTGTCCTGGTCACGTCCTGGCCGTCCAGCACGACAGTGCCGGCCGCGGGCCTGAGCAGCCCGGACGCGACCCGGAGCAAGGTGGTCTTGCCGGCCCCGTTCGGCCCGAGCACCGCGACGACGGTGCCCGGCTGGACGGTCAGCGAGACGTCGCGGAGCACGATGTGCTCTCCGTAGCCCGCCTGGATCCCGCGCAGTTCCAGCATCGGGGTTACCTCGCCATCTTTGGTTGGGGCTGGCCGGCCGGGTCGGTGCCGAGGTAGGCGGCCCGGACCTCATCGCTCGAGCTCACCTCGGCCGTGGTGCCCTCGAAGATCTTGGTCCCGAAGTCGAGCACGTGCACGTAGTCGCAGATGTTCATGACCAGTGCCATGTCGTGCTCGACCAGCAGGATGCCGGCGCCGCGCTCGGCCACCACCCGGGCCAGGACCTGGCCGAACCGCTCGGTCTCCACGCCGTCCAGGCCGGAGGACGGCTCGTCGAGCAGCAGCAGGTCGAACTGGCCGGCCAGGCAGCGGGCCAGCTCGACGAGCCGCCGCTGCCCGGTGGACAGCGCCGCCACCGGGCGGTCGGCCAGCTCGGTGATCCCGGCCAGCGCCATGGCCTGATCGGCCGCCGCGCCCCGGCTGCGGGACTCGGTCCTGGTCTCGGCCAGGTGCTGCCAGGGCCAGCGGCCGGCCTGCCCGGCCTCGCGGCCCAGCGCCACGTTCTCCCGTGCGGTCAGCGAGTCGAACAGCTCCATCTTCTGGAAGGTCCGGCCGAGGCCTTGCCGGGCCCGCCCGGCCGGGTCGAGCCCGGACATGTCCGCGCCGTGCAGCCGCAGCATGCCGGCGGCCGGCCGGACCAGGCCGGAGGCCACGTTGAACAGGGTGGTCTTGCCCGCGCCGTTGGGCCCGATCAGCCCGGTGATGCGGCCGACCGGGGCGGTGAGGCTCACGTCGTTGACCGCGACATGCCCGCCGTACCTGACCGTGACGCGGGCCAGGTCCAGCCCGGCGGCCGGAGCGCGGGCCGGCCGGGCAGCTGCTACTGGTGACCGGGCCTGCGTCACCGTGACCGCCGGGCCTGGCCTGGCCGGCCCGGCCACGGCCGGACGGCGGCCGCCGATCCGGTCGGCGAGTGCCTGCAGGCGCGTGCTGCGCGGCACGAAGCCCAGCGCCACCTGCACCGCGGCCGCGCCGAACAGGACGTTCAGCCAGTCCTGCACAGTCGCCCCGGTGGAGATCCAGGACGGGAGGACGACCAGCGCGAACGCCGCGCCGAAGGCGTACCAGGGTTCCCGGCCCGGCACGATGACCAGCAGCGCCAGGAAGGTGAGCGAGCTGAACGAGGCGAAATCGGTGCTGGTGACGGTGTGTACCACGCCGCCGAAGGCGGCTCCGGAGATCGCGGCGAGGAAGGCCGAGATGCAGAAGACGAGCACCCGGGTGACCACCACGCTGGTGCCGTGGGTGGCCAGGGCGACCGGCGAGTCCGCCATGCCGCGGAGCAGCCGGCCGAGCCTGCTGCGGACCAGCCACATGACCAGCAGCGCCGCGGCCGCGGCCAGGACGACCATCAGGTAGTAGTAGGCGACGTCACCCTGCGCGAAGGCGGGCCGGCTCACCGCCTGGCCCAGCGAGCTGGAGCCGAACATGAGCCACAGCGGGTAACCCATCTGCTCCATGGTGACGCCGAAGCCGAACGTGGCCAGGGCGAGGAAGACGCCAGGCAGGCGGATGGCGGGGATGGCGATGAAGGCGCCGACCGGCACCGCCGCCAGGCCCGCCAGCAGCAGCGCGATCCCCCAGGGCAGCCCGAAGCCGGCGGTCAGGTGGCCCATGGTGGTCGCGCCGATCGCGGCGAACGCCGCCTGGCACAGTGACACCTGGCCCGACGTGCGCACCAGCAGGCCGAGGGAGAGAAACAGGATCACCTGGGTCATGCCGTCGGACCAGTAGGGCAGCTGCGCCGCGTTGACCAGGTGCGGGACGATGACCAGGACGGCTCCCAGCGCGAGGGCGGCCCCGATCTGCACCCGGGCTGGTGCCCCGTACGCCGGGACCGTCCGGGGCCGGGACACCCGGCGGCCGGCCAGCTTGGACCGCGGTGTGAAGACCAGGACCAGGAAGAGCACGATGAACGGGATGCTGGCGGGCAGCCCGGCCAGCGCGGCGCTGCTGGTGACCACGTACTTGGTGGCGACCGAGGCGGCGATCCCGACCACCAGGCCGCCGGCGTAGGTGAGCGGCAGGCTGGAGAACCGGCCGATCGCCGCGGCGCCGAACGCCTGGACGACCAGCAGGGTGAGCACGGTGGCGTCCAGGTTGAGGGTCGGCGCGAGCAGGATCCCGGCCAGGACGGCAAAGCTGGAGCCGATGATCCAGGCCCACCGCCGCACCGCCGCCGGGCTGGTGCCGTCCAGGTCGAGCAGTTCCGGGTTGTCCACCACGCCCCGCATGGCCAGGCCGAGCCGCGTCTTGCGGAAGAACAGGAACAGGGCGATGGTCGCGGCGAGCGCGAGGCCGGTGATGATCATCTGGTCTTCGCCGACGAACACGCCGCCGATCTTGACCGTGTGCTGCGGCAGCCACGGCGGGAAGGTGCGGGCCAGCGTGCCGAACGTCGCCGAGAAGAAGCCCTGGACCAGCAGGACGACGCCGATCGTGGCGACCACCTGCATGGTCGCCGAGGCATCCGCGAGCCGGCGTGCCATCGCCTCCAGCCCCAGGCCGAGCACCGGGCCCACCACCAGGACGCAGATCAGCGCGACCGGCACGGCGGGCAGGTGCAGGACGTCGTCGTGCAGGATGTAGAAGACGTAGGCGCCGGCCGTGGCCACAGCGCCCTGGGCGAAGTTGAAGATGCCAGATGTCTTGTAGGTGAGCACCAGGCCGGTGCCGGTCAGGCCGTAGACCGAGCCGGCGGTGATGCCGAGGATCACGAACGGGAGCAGGGCATTCATCTGGTCATCTCACTGGGGTAGGTCCCGGGGCCCCCGGCCGGGGGCCCCGGGAGCGGGCTCACGGGCAGACGGGCGCGGTGCCCTGCGGGGCGGTCAGCTGGCCGTTCTCGATCCGGCCGAGGAAGAAGCACGTCACCTGGGAGGCCGGCGCGCCGGAATGGAAGTTCAGCGGCGGGCTGAGCCCGTTCAGTGTGTCGTTCTTCGGCAGCGCGTACAGGGCGGTGAACACGTCGGCGGGAGTCGGGTCGGCCGGCAGGCTCGCGGCCGCCGCCGCGAACAGGGCGCCTCCCGACCAGCCGGACATCGGGTTCGGACCCAGCGCGGTGCCCGTTTCGTACTTGGCCATTGCCGCCTTGAACTGGTCCACGGCCGGGGTACCGGCGAACCACAGCGCGTTGGTGGTCGGCACGTAGGCGCCGTTCACCTGGGACACCTGCAGGTAGCCGTTGTCGAACGCGCCGGAGGGGATCACGTACACCGGGCTGTAACCCTGCTGTGCGCAGGCCGGCGCGAACCGGGAGCCGGCGGCGTAGGACGCGTCGATGATCAGCGCCTGCGCGCCGGCCTGCCGGGCGGCCAGGCACTGGGCGGTGTAGCTCGGCGCGGCCACGGCGATCGCCGCGCTGGTGGACAGGTCGAGCCGGAACGCCTTGGCATAACCCTGCAGCGCGGGCAGGACCTGCTTGCAGACGGCCGCCTCGGCGCAGTACACCGCGCCGAACGAGTCCTTGCCCGCCGCCTTGACCGCGTACGCCTGCATCTCCAGCGAGGTCAGCACCGTGGCGCCGGACGGGAAGAACGAGGGGTTGGTGAACCATTCCGAGGTGTCCGCCTGCCCGCCGATCACGGCGACGTGCTGCTGCTGGACGTAGGAGGCCCAGCCGCTCTCGGTTCCCGAGGCCTCCGGGCTGACGATGGCCAGCACGTGGTCGACCTGGACGAGCTGGCGGATGTCCGCCTGCGACTTGGTGGCGTCGCCCTGGTCGTCCTCGACGATCAGCTTGACCTGGCGGCCCTTGATCCCGCCGCCGGCGTTGACCGAGTCCACCCAGGCCTGCAGGCCGGCCAGGTGCGAGGGTTCGCCGCCGGGGCCGGAGAAGTTGCCGATGGTGCCGATGACCAGGTCCGACCCGGACGAGGCGACGGCGGCGCTTGAGCTGGCCGCGCTCGTGCTGCTGCTGGTGTTACTGCTGCTACAGGCGGCGGCGAGGGCCACGACCGCGGCGCTCAGCGCGGATGCCCGCAGCAGCGCGGTTCTGCGTGTCTTGTTCATTGCTGGTTCGACCCCTAGGAAATCGGCTGGATGGCCCGCCCGTGCCTGCGCCCTGGAGCGCCGGCGTGGCAGGAGTCATGGTGACGATGACTGGACGGTAAACGGGCGTGACCCCGGATCACCAGTGAGTAGCTTAATTGTCTACCTAATTGTTATCATCTAACCTAGCTTGCTGTCTACGGGGAGATGACGTCCGCGTGGCCGGCAGCGATACTGGGTCAGGAGGGGTCATGGCAGGGACACTAATTACGGGGACACTGAGCGGCAGGCGGGCCATCGTCACCGGCGGCGGCCAGGGGGTCGGCCGCGGCATCGCGCTGGCGCTGGCGCGGGAGGGCGCGGCGGTCGCGCTGGTGGGCCGCACCGAGGCCAAGCTGCTCGCGGTGGCGGCGGAGATCGAGAAGCCGGGTGGGGTGGCGCTGCCGGTCGTCGCGGACGTGACCCGGCCGGCCGACATCAGGCGCTGTGTCGCGCACACGGTGAGCGAGCTGGGCGGCCTGGACATCCTGGTGAACAACGCGCAGGTCCCCGCGCTCGGCTCGATCCTCGAGGTCACCGACGAGGCCTTCGGCGCCTGCTGGGAATCCGGGCCGCTGGCCGTGTTCCGGCTGATGAAGGAGTGCCATCCGCACCTGCGGCCGGGCAGCGTAATCGTCAACCTCGGCAGCTCGGCCGCAGTGAACCCGCTGCCCGCCGCCCGCGGCGTCTACGCCGCGGCGAAGGCGGCGACCCAGAGCCTGACCCGGGTGGCCGCCGCCGAATGGGGGCCGGACGGCATCCGGGTCATCGCCGTGCTGCCCGCGGCGACCAGCCCGGCCGCTCGGGCCTGGCGGGAGGCCAACCCGGCCGAGTACGAGCGCAGCATGCTGAGCATCCCGCTGCGCCGGCTGGGCGATCCGGAGGAGGAGATCGGCCCGGTGGTGGCGTTCCTGTGCAGCCCAGCGGCGCGCTACATCACCGGCACCACGATCGCCGTGGACGGCGGCCAGGCCTACCTGCGCTGAGCCGGAGCCGGCCCACGGGAGTCAGCGGCCGGTGAAGGCAGGCGGGCGGCGCTCGCGGAAGGCGGCCAGCCCAGCGGTCCGGTCAGCCGTGCCGAACAGCAGGGAGACGGCGTCGCCCTCGTAGCTGATCGCGGCGGCCAGGTCCATGCTCAGGCCCTGGTCGACCAGGCGCTTGCCGGCCGCCAGGGCCAGCGGAGCGCCGGCCGCCACCTGATCGGCGAGGCCCAGCGCGGCCGCGAGGGCCTGGCCGGGGCCGGCCAGCTCGTTGACCAGGCCGAGGGCGTACGCCCGCGGCGCGGTCACGGGCTCACCGGTCAGGATCATCTGCTTGGCGATGCCCGCGGGGACCAGCCGCGGCAGGCGCTGCGTGCCGCCCGCGCCAGGCAGCACGCCCAGCTTCATCTCCGGGACGCCCAGCCGGGCGGCGGGTTCGGCGACCCGCAGGTCGCAGGCGAGGGCCAGTTCCAGGCCGCCGCCGAAGACGACGCCGTGCAGCGCCGCGACCGACGGCTTCGGGCAGTCCGAGATCATCTGGTAGACCTCGGTCATCCGGGCGATGAAGCCGCGGAACGCGCGGGCGTCGGGGAGGGCCTCGATCTCGCTGAGGTCGGCCCCGGCGCAGAACGCGCGGCCGGCGCCGGCGATGACCAGGGCCCGGATCCGCTCGGCGGCGGCGGCCTCGGCCACCGCGGCCGCGAGCAGGCCGAGCATGTCCTGCCCGATGGCGTTGAGTCGGCCGGGGCGGTTGAGGGTCAGCACGGCCACCGGACCGTGCGCCCGGGTGAGCAGCGCCGGGCCCGCCTCGGACTGGTCCGCCCGGGCTCGGTCCGGCCCGTCCGGTTGCACCGGGGCCCTCACGCCATGGTCAGGCCGCCGCTGACCGACAGGGTCTGCCCCGTTATGTAGGCGGCCTGGTCGGAGGCGAGGAAGGCCACCGCGCCGGAGATGTCGGCAGGCTGGCCGACCCGGCCCAGCGGGACGGCCCGGGCCAGCCCGTCCCGCAGCTTCTGGCTGTAGGCGGCTACCTGGTCGAGCAGGGCGGTGTCGGTCGGGCCGGGGCAGACGCTGTTGACCGTGATGCCGTGCCGGGCCACCTCCCTGGCCAGCGCCTTCCCGAACGCGATGACCCCGCCCTTGGTGGCCGAGTAGACCACCTCGCCGGAGGAGCCCACCCGGCCGGCGTCCGAGGCGATGTGGATGATCCGCCCGCTGCCCCGCTCGATCATCCCGTCCAGCACAGCGCGGGTGACGGCGATGGTGCCGCGCAGGTTGACCGCGATGATCTTGTCCCAGGTCGCCTCGGCCGAGTCCACGAACAGCTCGATCACGTCGATGCCCGCGTTGTTGACCAGGATGTCCGGCGCTCCGAGCTCAGCAGCCACCCGGCTGACCGCGGCCCGGACCGCCGCGCTGTCCGCGATGTCCACTTCCACGCCGACGGCCCGCGCGCCGTGCCGCTCGGCGAGGCCCGCCGCGGTCTTCGCGGCCGCCGGGCCGTCCAGGTCGCATACCGCGACCGCCGCGCCCGCGGCCGCCAGGGCCTCCGCGATCGCCGCGCCGATGCCGCGGCCCGCCCCGGTGACCATTGCCGTCTTCCCTTGCAGCCGCACGGGCCCTCCCTGGAACCGCCTCGCCAGCAGACGAGGACACGTCGGTTATATGTGTAACTTATTATACTTATATCGGCGGAGGTGCGCCAGGCGACGGGGCACGCCGAACCCCAGGCGGGCCGCGACGTGCGGGCCCCCGGCAGGGGGGTGGCGCTCGGGTCAGCCGAGGAGGTCGAGCACCGTGGTCATCGACTTGTTCATGAGCAGGTAGTTCTCGGCCTCGGCCAGGTGCAGCCGCCATAGCGCCTCGGCCTCGTCGGCCCGCTGGGCCGCCACCAGCTCGACCAGGCGGACATGGGCGCGGAACCCCCGCTTGTTGGCCCGCACGTTCTCCTCGCTGCCCGCGTCCAGGTCCACGTGCGACCAGTTGGCCAGCTCGATGATGTGCCGGACCATGCCGTTGAGCACGGCCAGTGTCTGGTTGTCGGCCAGTTCCACCACGAGGGCGTGAAATTCCATGTGCGCACGGATGAACGCCTGCGGGTCGCCCATCAGCCGCTCCGCTTGCGTCACAGCTGCCCGCAGGCGCGCCAGGTCCTGCTCGGTCCGCCGCCGCGCCAGCAGCGCGGCGCACGGGGCCTCGATCAGGGTCCGGGCGTCGTAGACGTCCTGGAGGGTAGTGCCCCGGTATTCCAGCACCAGGCCCGCATAGCCTGCCGCCACGTTCCCGTTCGGCAGCTGCACCCGGGCGCCGCCGCGGGCGCCCCGGCGGATGCTGATCAGTGACTCCGACTCCAGCACCCGGAAGGCCTCGCGGAGCGTCGGCCGGGACACGGCGAACTCGGCCATCAGCGCCGCCTCGGACGGCAGCGCATCGCCCTCGGCCAGCTCGCCGCGCACGATCTTGCGCCGCAGTTCCGCGGCGACAAGCTCGGCGGTCTTCGGCACCCGGATCCGGTGGCCGAGCGGACGGACATCGGTGGTCCCGGTCCGGCGGCCGGAGCCGGTGTCATCAACGGACAGCTGCGCGGTCATCCTGTTGCCCCTCTACCGCTGTGGTCGCATGCCGCGGTCCTCAGCATTCCAGCAGGCACGCGCCAGGCACGGCCTTGCGCCGAGGCTGGCGCGCCGGTGACCTCAACCGATAATCAGTTATATCTATCAGAGCATTATACTCTAAGCGTCAGCCGGGGCCGGGCCAGCGCGGGCCGGAACCGCTCAGGACAGCAGTTCCACCACCGTGGCCGTGCTGCGGTCGCCCAGGACGATCTTGGCCGACTCGGCCAGGTGCCTGCGCCACAGTTCCTCGGCTTCCTCGCCACTGCGCTTGCGGATGAGCTCCACCAGCCGGGTGTGCGCTCGCAGCGCGATCTTCACCAGCTCCTGCTCATGCGGCCAGTCATGGCTTACCGCATAGGTCCGGTCGCCCTCGCGGATGACGTTGCCGACCATCGCGGAAAGGACCTGAAGCGTCTCGTTCCCGGAAAGCTCCACGATGAGCCGGTGGAAGTCGGCGTCGGCGGCGAAGGCGTCGCCCGGATCCTCCGTGGACGCGCGATGCCGGTCCAGTGCCTCCTGCAGCCGGGCCAGATCCGCCGACGTGCGGCGTTTGGCCGCCATCCGGGCCGCGGCGGGCTCCAGTACGGTGCGGACCTCGTAGACATCGGACAGCAGCGTGCCCCGGTACTGCAGCAGCAGGCCGACGTGCCGGGCAGCCACCGCGATGTCGGGCACCTGCACCCGTGCGCCACCCCGCACGCCGCGCCGCACCGTGATCGCCCCCTCGGCTTCCAAGATGCGGAATGCCTCACGGAGCGTGGGCCGCGAGACGCCGAACTCCTCCATGAGGACGCTCTCGGAGGGCAGCTGATCGTCCTCCTTCAGCTCGCCCAGCACGATCTGCCGGCGGAGGTGCGAGGCCACCATCTCTCCGGCCTTCGGCACCCGGACTGTCGAGCCTGCCCTGACCGCGTTCACGCTTTCCCCTCGGGCCTGTGAGCCTGATCCGGCCGGGCCTGAAACCAGACCGGATGCCTTATGCAATAAGCATACGAGATGCAATAAGCATACGAGGTTGACTCCTATATCCGCTTGCAGGCGGCCGTGTTGCGGGCCGCGCACCGGGGCGGGTCCTCCTGCCTTCGCGGCTGCGACGCTCAGGCGGCGCGCCGCCGGGCAGCGCGCGCGGCAGC
This sequence comes from uncultured Actinomycetes bacterium, assembly GCA_963767565.1. GTDB lineage: Bacteria > Actinomycetota > Actinomycetes > Streptosporangiales > Streptosporangiaceae > Palsa-504. Next base: position 347,427 of record CAVYEG010000009.1, read on the forward strand.
GGCGCGGCCGATCCCTGGCTCTGGCCGGCCGGCCAGGCCGCGGGCGGCGGGCCAGCAGCGGGAGGAGAAGTGGCGCCGGGGCGGCGGGGGCGGCGGGCCCAGCGACCGACGCAGCGAGACTAGCCACCGGCTCACGCTGGAACGCTTCATGACTTCATAATCAGCTAAATGATTTAACTTGTCAAGGTCTACGACGGACCGGCCTTCTGGCCAGCAGACCCGCTGGGGCACAGGGTTTTCGCTGCGCGGCGAAGGACCGCTGTCCGGGGCGGTGCACCACGCTCCGTTCGGCAGAAAGGTCTTGATCTTCCCTGGTCGCGACGGTCAGGGAGTTGCTGCCGGCTGCTGGTAGCCGCGGCCGCGGATCAGCCGGACCGGGGTGTAGACCAGCACGTCCTCGCCGCGCTGGTTGCGGATGCTGTTCGTGGTGGTGACCACGCCCCGCTGCCCGGTGCTCGCCGCCCGGGCCTGGGTCACCTCGACGACCACGTGAATGGTGTCCCCCACGTAGGCGGGCCGCTTGATGGTCAGGTCCATGGACATGAACGCCAGGCCGGTCGTGTTGACCACGTTGGTCTGGATGACAAGCCCCTCGCCGAGGCAGTAGACCAGGGCGCCGGGGACCAGCCGCCCGGTGTACCCGCCCGCGGCGGCGTGCGAGGCGTCCAGGAACAGCGCCTCGCTAAAGCCGCCCCAGGTGACGAACGTGATCAGGTCGGTCTCGGTGATGGTGCGGGCCGCGGTGCGGAACGCGCTGCCGACGGCCATCTCCTCCCAGGTCTGGCCCCGGGCCAGCAGCGGCGGGTAGGTGGGATCCGGGTGCGTGGTCATGGTGCCGCTCCTGAGCTCAGCCGGGACATCACAGGTCATCTAAGATAGTATAACTAGTTGTATTATTTTACTGTAGGTCTGGAGGACGGATGAAGTTTCTGTTCACGGATGAGCAGCTGGAGCTGCGGGCCGCGGTACGCGACTTCCTGGCCCGCAAGTCGGCGGAGGAGGCCGTGCGCCGGCTGATGGCCACGCCCGGCGGCTACGACCCAGCGGTCTGGCAGCAGATGAGCGACCAGCTCGGGCTGCAGGGCATGGCCGTTCCCGAGGAGTACGGCGGGGCCGGGTTCGGCTACCTCGAGCTCGGCATCGTCTTCGAGGAGATGGGCCGGGCGCTGCTGTGCGCGCCGTACCTGTCCAGCGTGGCGCTGGCCACCGAGGCGCTGCTGCGCTGCACCGACGAGGCGGCCAGGAAGGACCTGCTGCCCGGGCTGGCCACCGGCCGGACCATAGGCACGCTGGCCCTGCTCGAGCAGCCGGGCCGGTGGGACGAGGCAGGCGCAAGGACGCGGGCCAGCCGGAGCGGGTCGGGGTGGGTGCTGGACGGCAGCAAGCGGTTCGTGATTGATGGCCATATCGCCGGCCTGATCATGGTCGGCGCCCGCACGCCGGCCGGCGTCGGCCTGTTCGCGGTGGACGGCGCGGCGCCGGGCCTGCGCCGGGTGCCGGTTCCGACGCTCGACCAGACCCGCAAGCAGGCGCATCTGGAGTTCGCCGGGACACCGGCCCGGCTGATCGGCGACGAGGCTGACGGCTGGCGGGTGCTCCGCCGGGTCCTGCAGGTCGCCGCCATCCTGCTGGCCGCCGAGCAGGTCGGCGGCGCCTCCCGGGCCCTGGACATGGCCGCCGGGTACGCCGCCACGCGGGTCCAGTTCGGGCGGCCGATCGGCTCATTCCAGGCCATCAAGCACATGTGCGCGGACATGCTGACTGAGGCGGAAGCGGCCCGCTCGGCGGCCTATCAGGGCCTGTGGGCGCTGGCCGCCGGCCGCGAGGACGTGCCGCTGGCGGCCAGCGTGGCCAAGGTGTACTGCTCGGCGGCGTACTGCCGGATCGCGGGCGACGCCATACAGGTGCACGGCGGCATCGGCTTCACCTGGGAGCATCCGGCTCACCTGTACTTCAAGCGGGCCAAGGCCAGCGAGGCGATGTTCGGCACCCCCGGGTACCACCGGGACCTGCTCGCGTTGCGGTTGGGATTGGTTTCGAGCGAGCCGGAGGGGCGCGGCGTCGCCTGGACTGAGGAGCGAGGAACGAGCGACGAGGGAAGGCGACGCCTTAAGGCGCCCCGGAGGCGAGCGGAAGATACTGATATCGAGATCCGCGCTGAGGACCGGCCGTTCGCCGATGAGGTACGGCGCTGGCTGGACGAGCACCTGACCGGCGAGTTCGCGGCGCACCGCGGGGTGGGTGGCCCCGACGACTCGGCCGCCTGGGACGTCCGGCTGCGCTGGGAGCAGGAGCTGTCGGCCGGCCGCTGGCTGGGGCTCACCTGGCCGCCGGAGTACGGCGGGCGCGGCGCGACCCTGGCGCAGGCGATCATCTTCGAGTACCTCTACGCCCGCGCGCAGGCGCCGTACCGCCTGGGCATCCAGGGGCAGGACCTGTTCGGGCCGACCCTGCTGATGTTCGGCACGCCGGAGCAGAAGGCCAGGTTCCTGCCGAAGATCCTGGCCGCCGAGGAGTTCTGGGGGCAGGGCTTCAGCGAGCCGGACGCCGGGTCCGACCTGGCCTCGGTGCGCACCCGGGCGCGGCTAGTGAAGGGGGATGGGGAGGCGGGTGGGGGTGAGTGGGTGATCGACGGGCAGAAGATCTGGATGACCTTCGGCGCGTCCGCGGACTGGCTGTACGTGCTGTGCCGGACCGATCCGGCCGCGTCCCGGCACCGGGGGCTGTCCCTGCTGCTGGTGCCCGCTCACCAGCGCGGCGTGCAGGTCCGGCCGATCACCAACATGCTCGGCGACGGCGGGTTCTGCGAGGTCTTCTTCGACTCGGCCCGGACCGCTGCGGACCTGATCGTCGGCGCGCCGGGCGACGGGTGGAAGGTGGCCATGGCGGCGCTCGGCGTGGAGCGCGGCACCCTGCTCATGCCGCAGCAGCTCGGGTTCGAGCGGGAGGCGGAGCACGTGCTGCGGCTGGCCAGGGACCGGGCCGCCGGCGGGGACCTCGCCGGTGCCGACGGGCTCCTGGCCGGCTCGGGCGGCCTCGGCCACCGGCTGGTGGACGCGTGGATCGCGGTCCGGCTGATGCGCGTCACCGCGTTGCGCACGATCGGCGAGCTGGTCGCGGGCCGAGCCCCGGGCGCGCAGGCGGCCACGGCCAAGCTGTACGCCTCGGTCCAGCATCAGCGGCTGCTCGAGCTGGCCACCGAGCTGCTCGCCGAGGACGCGGCCGTGACCGGTGACGGTTACGCCCTGGAGCCGCTGCAGCGGGCGTTCCTGCTGTCGCGGGCCGAGACGATCTACGGCGGCAGCAGCCAGATCCAGCGGAACATCATCGGCGAGCGGATCCTCGGCCTGCCCAGGGAACCCCGTCCAGCCGCAAGCCAGCCATGAGCAGCCTGCGCCAGGGCCGGGTTGTCACCACCTGGCCGGTGGCCGCTGCCCGACGACCGGCTCCAGGCCCCGTTCCGAAGGAACTGGTCCTGGAGGCATGAAGCCGGGATCGTTCGGAGAATTGACCTTGACGTTGACTTGCCGCCTGGGGATCAGGCGGTCAGTTGCGCATGTAGGCGCCGGCCGCGACGTTAAGGGTCTCGCCGGTGATGTAGGCGGCGCGGTCGGAGGCAAGGAACGCCACCGCCTCGGCGATGTCGGCCGGGCCGGGGAGGTCGCCGAGGAGGCCGGTGGTGCCTGGCATCCCGGCCAGCAGCTGGGCGTGGTCCTCGGCGAACTTGGTGCCCTTGACCACGCCCATGGACAGGTAGACGGCGCGGATCCGGTGCGGGCCGCCCTCGTGGGCCAGGCCGCGGGTCAGGGCGGACAGGCCGCCCTTGGTCGCCGCGTACGGCGCCTCGATGCCGCCGCCGCCGACATCCGGCGCATAGCTGCCCACGTTCACGATCACCCCGCCGCCGGCCTCGCGCATCAGCGGCATCGTGCGTCGGCACAGGTACCAGGCACCGGTGAGGTTGACCCGGACCACCCGGTCCCAGTCGGCCGGGTCATAGCCGAAGATGCTGCCGACGACATTCAGCGCCGCGTTGTTGACCAGGATCTGCACCGGGCCGAGCTCGGCGGTCACGGCGTCGACGACCCGGTCGATGTGGTCCCGGTCGCCGGCGTCCAGCGGGTAGCCAGCCACGGTGGCCGCCGGGTAGTCGGCCGCGATCGCCGCGGTCACCTTCTCGGTGCGGCCCGGGTGGATGTCGGTCACGGCCACGGTGGCGCCGCCGGCCGCCAGGCGCCGCGCCACCGCCTGCCCGATGCCGCGGCCTGCGGCCGCCGTCACCAGCGCCACCCGGCCGCCGAACTCGCTACGGTTCACTGACGTTTCTCCCTGGGCAGGCCGAGCACTGTCTCGGCGAGGATGTTGCGCTGCACCTCCGAGGCGCCGGCGTAGATCGTCCCGGCCCGGGCGTTCAGGAACGCGCCCAGCCAGGAGCCGGAGGAGTTGGGGGCGCCCGGGTCGTCGGTGCGCACCGCCCGCAGCGGGCCGCGGCCCTGCGGCACCAGCCCGTCCAGGCCCTCGATGTCCAGCGCGAGTTCGGTCGCGGCCACGTGGTACTCGCTCCAGTACAGTTTCGTGACCGAGGCCGCGGCGCCCAGCTCGGTCCCGTGCTGGACCTGGGTCAGGACCCGGTAGCCGAGGTAGCGCATGATCTCCACCCGGGCGTAGCACCAGGCCAGCCGCTGCCTGATCAGCGGGTCGCGGTCCCGGCCGCGCTCGGCGGCCAGCGCCATCAGCCGGTCCAGCTCGGCCCGGAACAGGATCGGGTTGGTGGCGGCCTCCTCACCGCGCTCGTGGCCGAGCAGCGTCATGGCCACCGGCCAGCCCTCCCCCGGCGCTCCCACCACCAGGCCGGCGGGGGTCCGCGCGCCGGTGAAGAACACCTCGTTGAAGTCGCTGTCCCCGGTGACCTGGCGGATCGGCCTGACCTGGACGCCGGGCTGGTCGAGCGGGCAGAGCAGGAAGGAGATGCCCCGGTGACCGCGGGCCCGCGGGTCGGTCCGGGCCAGCAGGAAGATCCAGTTGGCGCGGTGCGCCACGGAGGTCCAGATCTTCTGCCCGTCGATGACCCAGTCGGCGCCGTCCAGGGTGGCCCGGGTGGCCAGCGAGGCGAGGTCCGATCCGGCGTCCGGCTCGGAGAAGCCCTGGCACCAGCGGTCCGCGCCGGACAGGATGCGGGGCAGGAACCTGGTCTTCTGCTCCGGCGTGCCGAACCGCAGCAGCGTGCTGCCCAGCATCTTGATGCCGAACAGGTCGGTGTGCTCACCGAACGGGACGCCGGCCCGGGCCAGCTCCTCCATCAGCACCACCTGGTGCAGCCGGGACAGCCCGCGTCCGCCGTACTCCGCAGGCCAGGTGATGCCGAGCAGGCCGCGACGGTACAGCGCCTGCCGCCAGCGCGCGGCGAAGTCCTCGGCCTCCGCGCGCGCCGCGACGGCCCCGATGCCCCGCCAGCCAGGCGGCAGCTCGGCGACCAGCACGGCCCGCACCTCGGCGCGGAAGGACTCCACTTCGGGCGGATAGCTCACGTCCACGGGGCTCCCTCGGCTGGACTGCCTGCACTGGCGGGCTAGCGCTTAATTAGTATAACAGGTAATCTATTTTTACCCATCTGTCGGAATACCCCTGGGAGTGCCATGGGAGGCCTGATCGGCTACGGCGCCTACATTCCGTACTACCGGCTGGAACGCAGCCGGATAGCCGGAGTGCTCGGCAGCGGCGGCGGCCGCGGCACCCGTTCGGTGGCCGCCTACGACGAGGACACCACGTCGATGGCGGTCGAGGCCGGCCGGGCCGCGCTGGCCCGGGGGGACTGCGGCCCGGGCCGGGAGGCCGTGCGGCAGCTTTTCTTCGCCACCACCGGGCCGGCCTACGCGGACAAGACCAACGCCACGGCGGTACACGCGGCGCTGCGGCTGCCCGCCGAGGCGCTCGCGGTGGACATGGCCGGCGCGGTGCGCTCGGGCGTGGGCGCGCTGGTCGCCGCCGCGCAGTCGCCGGTGCCCGCCATGGCGGTGCTCAGCGATATCCGCACCGGGCTGCCGGGCGGCGCGGACGAGCGGGACGGCGGCGACGGCGCGGCCGCGTTCGTGTTCGGCGGTGACGCGGGCTCGCGCGGGAACGTTGGTCCTCCCGGGCCGGAACTGCCGGTGCTGGCCGAGATCATCGGGCAGGGCTGCGCCACCGCCGAGTTCCTGGACCGGTGGCGGGCGCCGGGCGCCGCCGCCGCACGGGTGTGGGAGGAGCGCTTCGGCGAGCAGGCCTACGGGCCGCTGGCCGAGGCGGCGATGGCGGACGCGCTGAAGCAGGCCGGGCTCACCCCCGGCCAGGTGGACCACCTCATCGTGGCCGGGCTGCACGCCCGGGCGGTGAGCCGCACCATCCGCGCCGCGGGAGTGCCCGCCGGGGCGGTCGCCGGCCGCCTGGCGGACAGCATCGGCAACGCCGGCGCGGCGCAGCCGGGCATCCTGCTGGCCGACGTCCTGGACCGGGCCGGGCCGGACGAGACGGTGCTGCTGGTGGTGCTGGCCGACGGCGCCACGGCGCTGGCGCTGCGCACCACGCAGGCGCTGCCCACCCGCCGCCAGCCGCGGCCGGTCACGGCGCAGATCGCAGCGGGCAGCACCGCGCTCGACTATGCCGCCTTCCTGTCCTGGCGCGGGTTCCTGGACCGCGAGCCGCCCCGGCGGCCGGACCCGGACCCGGTCGCAGCGCCGCCCGCGCAGCGCCGGGCGGAATGGAAGTTCGGGCTGGTCGCGGCCAAGTGCACCCGCTGCGGCACGCGTAGCCTGCCGCCGGACCGGGTCTGCCAGCAGTGCCACGCGGTGGATGAGATGGCCCGCGAGCCGCTGGCCGACGTGCCCGCGACGGTGGCCACCTACACCGTGGACCGGCTGGCCTACACGCCAAGCCCGCCGATGCTCATGGTGGTCCTCGACTTCGACGGCGGCGGCCGGATGCGCTGCCAGCTCACCGATGCCGCCGAGGACGAGGTCCGCATCGGCCTGCGGGCCGAGATGACCTTCCGGCGGCTGGCGACCGCGGCCGGCGTGCACAACTACTTCTGGAAGGCACGGCCGGTCCGCGATGGCGCCGGTGAGTGAACGAGCTGGGAAGGACGAGCAATGGGGTCACACGGCATCAGGGACCAGGTCGCCATCGTGGGGATGGGCTGCACCGCATTCGGCGAGCACTGGGACTCCTCCACCGACGACCTGCTGATCGACTCGGCCACGGCGGCGGCCGCGTCGGCCGGCATCGGACTGGACGGCATCGACGCCTTCTGGCTGGGCACGATGGGCTCGGGCGTGTCCGGGCTGACCCTGTCGCGGCCCCTCCGGCTGCCGTACAAGCCGGTGACCAGGCTGGAGAACATGTGCGCGACCGGGTCTGAGTCGCTGCGCAACGCCTGCTACGCGGTGGCCAGCGGCGCCTACGACTGCGCCATGGCGATCGGCGTGGAGAAGCTGAAGGACTCCGGCTTCTCCGGGCTGGTGGGCTCCAACCCGCCCGGCGCCGGCGACGACGGGAAAGGCGACGCGACCGCCCCGGCCAACTTCAGCCTGCTCGCCCCGGCCTACGCGACGAAATACGGCGTCGACGAGGCCGAGATGAAAGACGTGCTGACCAGGATCGCCTGGAAGAACCACCAGAACGGGGCGAAGAACCCGCGCGCGCAGTTCCGCAAGGAGGTGGCCATGCAGACCATCGCCGCCTCGCCGCGGGTGGCCGGGATGCTCGGCATCTTCGACTGCTCCGGGGTCTCGGACGGTTCGGCGGCGGCGATCGTGGTCCGCGCCGCTGACGCGCACCGCTACACCGACCGGCCGCTGTACGTGAAGGCGCTGTCGCTGGTGGCGGGGCCGGCCTCCGGGCTGTCCGGCACGGACTATGACTTCACTACGTTCCCCGAGGTGACGGCGTCGGCCCGGGATGCCTACCGGCAGGCGGGCATCACTGACCCGCGTGCCGAGCTGGCCCTGGCCGAGGTGCACGACTGCTTCACCCCGACCGAGCTGGTGCTGATGGAGGACCTCGGATTCGCCGAGCGCGGGCAGGGCTGGAAGGACGTGCTGTCGGGCCGCTTCGACCTGGACGGTGACCTGCCGGTGAATCCGGACGGCGGGCTGAAGGCGTTCGGCCACCCTATCGGCGCCTCCGGGCTGCGGATGATGTTCGAGGCGTGGCTGCAGCTGCGCGGGGAGGCCCCGCCGCAGCGCGCGGTGCACACCGTCGCCGAGGGGCGCTCGCTGGCGCTCACCCACAACCTGGGCGGCGGCCCCGGGGAGTGCGTGTCGTTCGTGTCCGTGGTCGGCTCGCAGCGGGGAGCCTGAGATGGCCGGGCGGAGGTTCCCGGTCGAGGCCGGGCACGTGCTGGCGTTCACCCGGGCGCTGGGCGCCGCTGACCCGCCCGGTGGGCTGCCGGCCGCGGGCGACGCGGCGCCACCCACCTTTGCCATCGCCGGCGCGCAGTTCGACCCGGACTACCCGCTGCGGCCGCGGCCGGGCGGCCAGTGGCACGGCTCGGGCGGCGACGCCGGCCTGGTCACCGAGGGCGCAGGCGGGCTGCATGCGGAGCAGCATTTCGTGTACCACCGCCCGGTCCGGGTGGGCGATGTCCTGGTCCCGGCGAGCCGGCCGGGCCGGCAGTGGGACAAGCACGGGCGTTCGGGGCGGCTGCGGTTCCGCGAGCACATCACCGAGTTCCGCGACGAGGCGGGCGAGCTCGTGGTGACCGCCCGCAGCGTGAGCGTGCAGCGGCTCGACGCAGAAGACGGCCGGGCCTCATGACGGCCCGGCCTGAGCTGGCCGTGGGCCAGGTGTTCGAGACGGTGGTGGTGGAGGACCTGAAGCGGACCCAGGTCGTGCAGTACGCGGGCGCCTCCGGGGACTACAACCCGCTGCACACCGACGAGGTCTACGCGACCGAGATCGCCGGCTACCCGTCCGTGTTCGCGCACGGCATGCTGACCATGGGCCTGACCGGGCAGGCGGTCGCCGGGCTGGTCGGCGCGGAGAGGCTGCTGGGGTTCGGGGTCCGGTTCACCGCGCAGGTGTGGCCGGGTGACACGCTGACCGTGCGCAGCACGGTGGTCCGGATCGGCCAGGGCGACGACGGGCCGGCGGTCGAGTTCTCGCTGTCCGCGGTGAACGCGGAGGGCCGGGAAGTCGTGTCCGGGTACGCTCACGCCCGGCTCGCCAGCTGACATGGACTTCGCGTTCAGCCCCGAGCAGGAGGAACTGCGCCGCACGGTGCGCCAGTTCCTGGACAAGGCCTCGCCGGAGGCCGAGGTGCGCCGGGTGATGGCCACCGAACGCGGTTACGACCCCGACGCGTGGCACCGGATGGCCGATGAGCTGGGACTGCTTGGCATGGCGATCCCTGAGGAGCATGGCGGCGCCGGCGCCGGCTTTACCGAGCTCGGCATCGTGGCCCAGGAGATGGGCCGGTCGTTGTTCTGCGGCCCGTTCCTGGGCACCGTGGTGCTGGCCGCCGCGGCGTTGCTCGAATCGGGCGACGGCGCGGCGCAGCGCCGCTGGCTCCCGGCCATCGCGGCCGGCGAGCTGATCGCGACGCTGGCCCTGCCCGGGACGCTGCCCCTTCCGGAAACACTGCCCCGCGGTGACGCCAGTGACCGGAAGCCTGGCTGGGAGGTGGCGGCGCGGCAGGACGGCGGGGTGCGGGGCGGCGCGGCGGACGGCGGGGTGCGGGGCGGCGGGGTGCGGGGCGGCTGGGTGCTGGACGGCACGGCCGGGTTCGTCCTGGACGGCCACGTGGCCGACCTCATCCTGGTGCCCGCCGCGGCCCAGGAGGGGACGTCCCTGTTCTCGGTCCGCGGCACGGCTCCCGGGCTGGCCAGGACGCCACTGCCCGGCTTCGACGCGACCCGCAAGCACGCGCGGCTGCAGTTCTCCGGCGCCCCGGCGACCCTGATCGGGCCGGCCGGCGGCAGCGCCCCCACACTGGCGCGCGCCTTCGACCTCGGCTGCGTGGCCCTGGCCTGCGAGCAGGTCGGCGTGGCCGAGCGCGCCCTGGACATGGCCCGCGACTACGCGTTGCTGCGGACGCAGTTCGGCCGGCCGATCGGCTCGTTCCAGGCGGTCAAGCACAAGCTGGCCAGCGTGCTGCTCGAGGTCGAGGCGGCGCGGTCGGCCGCGTGGTACGCGCTGTGGGCCGCGGATGCACGGCCAGCTGAACTGCCCCGGGCGGCGAGCATCGCCAAGGCCACCTGCTCGGCCGCCGCTTACCTGGCCGCCGCGGAGAACCTGCAGGTCCACGGGGGCATCGGCTACACCTGGGAACACCCGGCGCACCTGTATCTGCGGCGCGCCACCAGCTCCCGGATATGGCTGGGCGACCCGGCCGGCCATCACGAGCGGCTGCTCAGCCAGCTCGGGTACTGAGCCCCAGGGCAGGAGCCGATGGCGAACCCGGTATCCCTGGACTGGGTGTCCATGGTGAGCGCGGCGCAGGCCACCACGGCGCCCGCGGTGGTCACCGGCACGCAGAAGTGGTCGGGCGAAGAGCTGCTCGGGCACGCCGCGGGCGCGGCCCGCTGGCTGTCGGAGTCCGGGCTGCCCGAGGGCGTGCCGGTGCCCGCCTTGCTGCAGGCCAGCCCCGAGGCGCTCGCCCTGGTGCTGGCGGGCGCGGCCACCAGGCGGCCGATCGCGCCGCTCAGCCCGAGGCTGACCGCGCGCGAACTGGCCGGCTGCATCGAGCGCCTGGCCGGGCCCTGCCTGGTCACCCAGCCGCCGTTCGCGGACATCGCCGCGGCGGTGGCTCCGGGGCTGGGCCGGGAGGTGCTGGTCCTGGAGGAGCTGGCGTGCCGGGACTTCAGGTCCGAGCCGCTGCAGGTCCCGGGCCCGGACGAGACAGCGGTGGTGCTGCATACCTCCGGGACCACCGGTCACCCCAAGGCCGTGCCCTACCGGCACGACCGGCTCGCCCGCCGCTGCCGGCTCAACGCCGCGCTCCAGCGGCTCGGGCCGGGCAGCGTGTTCGCTACCGCCTCGTCGTTCCATCACGTAGCCGGCCTGGGCAACATCATGGTCGCCCTGACCGCGGGCGCGTCCGCGGTGTGCGTACCCCGGTTCACCGTCCAGGCCTGGCGGGAGCTTGAACCGCTGGGCGTCACCCATGCGCTCGCGGTGCCGACCATGGTGGAGATGCTGCTCCGGGAGGGCGCGCTGCCGCTGCGTACCCTGCGGGTCATGCAGTACGGGGCGTCGCCGATCCATCCGGACACGCTGCGCACGGCCATCACGCGGCTGCCCGGCGCGGGCTTCCTCACCCTCTACGGGCAGACCGAAGGCAGCCCGATCACCTGGCTATCGCCCGAGGATCACCGGCTCGCCGCGGCCGGGCAGGAGAAACTGCTCGGTTCGGTGGGCCGCGCGGCGCCTGGGGTGGAGGTATGCATCGCGGAGCAGGACGGCTCCGGGGCCGGCGAGGTGATCGCCCGCGCGGATCACCTGTTCGCGGTCGGCCCGGACGGCTGGCTGCACACCGGTGACCTGGGCCGGCTCGGCGACGACGGCTACCTCTACCTGATCGGCCGGCGCGGGGACATGATCATCAGGGGCGGCGAGAATGTCTATCCGATGGAGGTCGAGAACCGTCTGCTCGAGCACCCGCGGGTCGCCGACGCGGCCGTGGTCGGGATACCTGACCGGCTGTTCGGCGAGGCTATCAAGGCCTTCGTGGTGCCGGCCGACCCGACTGATCCGCCCGCCAGCGAGGAACTGCGGGCGTTCACGCGCGCCGCGCTGGCGGGCTTCAAGGTGCCAGCCCGGTGGGAGTTCGTGCCGTCGCTGCCCCGTAACGCCACCGGCAAGCTGCTGCGCCGGCAGCTGCGCACGGGAGGACACGACGGCAGAGATCCGGCCTGAGTGCCGAGCTGACCTGACGGCGATGCTGTCGCCTGGGCGGCCGAGGGCCCGGTCGAGCCGGTCCCCGGCCCCGGTACCGGCCAGGGTGGCGGAACTCGACCGTGGCGTGACGATCAGCGCGGGCGCTGTCCACTGGTGTCCGGTGACCCGGGTTTGCCGGGAATCGGCTGATGCCGGGTCCTTTATGGCCTCAGGTGAGGGCCAGGGCAATCGCGAGGGCCTGGTTGATGCTGCGCATTGATGCGGGTGACAGGGCGCCGAGGTACTCACCGAGTTCGTCCTTGCCCAGCTGCTCGATGCAGTCGGCGTTGGCGTATCCGGCCAGCGGGTCGGCCGGGGAGAGCCTGACCCAGGTCGGCAGGTCGCGGACGGTAGTGGTGAGCCTGATCGCGATCACGTCATCGAGCAGGCGGTTGCGGGAATTATTGGACACCACCAGCCATGGTTTCAGGCCGTAGCCGAGGTCGCAGCGATACGCCTGGCCGCGTTGCGGGGTCGTGCTCACGCGAGGGCGTCACGTTCGTACCGGGCGCGGCGGCGCGCGCGCAGCGCGCGGGCCTCCTCGGCCGACTCGTAGGGGTAGTGAGGGTTGTCGGCGACCGCAGCGGCATATCCGGCGTCCAGCTTGTCGGCCTGCAGTTGCTGCCACGCGCGGTGAATAGCGTCTTGGACAGCGGCAGACCGGCTCCGGTAGCGCTCGGCGAGTTCAGCGAGTTCGCGAGCCGCTTCCTCGTCCAGCCGGACTGTCATAGCGCTTGTCATACTTGTATGATACCAGATCTGTCATACAAAGGCCGGCCTGTGGCGGCCGCCTCCCCGGCGGCACGGAGCGCAGGTCCGCATCGATCACATGCCTCGTTCATTTCTGTCTCCTCCGCGTTCCGATTACCAGGCATCTACTATATAGTAGAATCATTTAGTTAATTCAACGACGCCTCCCTCGGCGTAGCGGCTGGGAAGAGGCTGCGCTGTAGGACCGCTGAAGGGACTGTGATGGCCAACTCACCGTGGGCAGGGTCGGATTTCCAGCTGCCGCCCCGGCCGTCCTCGCCGGTCGCCCTGTGCGGCGCGTGCCGCCGCCTGGGCAACTGCAGGCTCGGGCTCGGCCGCGAGGAACTCCAGCCGGACGGCTCGGTGCACACGGACCTGGTGTGCGGGCCGGAGAACGAGGGCGGCCCGGGCGTGGCCCACGGCGGCTGGACGGCCGGCGTATTCGACGAGGTGCTGGGGCACGTTCCGCTGCTCAACGGGGAGCTGGCGGTGACCGGCCAGCTCTCGGTCAGCTACGTCAAGCCGGTGCCGGTCGGGCGGCCGCTGCACGCGCGCGCCTGGACCGTGCGGCGGGAAGGCCGCCGCTGGTACGTGGCCGGCGAGCTGACCCTGGCCAGCTCAGGCGCGGTCCTGGGCCGGGGCGAGGCGGTGATGGTGCTGCGCGACGCCGGCCATTTCGCCCGGCACCAGGAGTGGCTGGCCCAGCAGGACTCTGTTAGCCAGGGGGGATAAGACCCCCGGCCGCAGCACGGCGCCGGGGCGGGCCCCGGTCAGCTCGCCGGCGGCCTGGACCACGGTGCCGCCGACCACGGTATAGCGGTAGCCGCCCGCGGGGCGGCGCAGCCGCCGGGCGCCCTCGGGCAGGTCGGCGACGAAGACGTCGGCCGCCCAGTCGAGCTCATCCAGGCCGAACACGGCCAGGTCGCCCGCTGCGCCCACGGTGATCCGGCCGCGGCCGGCGAAGCCGAACAGCTCCGCGGGCTGCCCGGTCATCCGGTGCACGGCCTGCTCGACGGTCAGGTCGCCGCGGTCGCGCACGTGCCTGGTCAGCATCAGCGTAGTGTCGCCGATGGCGCACATCATCTGCAGGTGCGCGCCCGCGTCGCTGTTCGCCATCACCGAGGCCGGGTGGGCCAGCGTCTCGGCCACGCCCGCGGCGTCGGAGTTGGCCACCCCGACGCCGACGATGCCCGCATCGACGTCGTTGGCCAGCAGCCAGTCGGCCAGCACGTCCGAGGGATGGCCGCCGCGGTCGGCGGCCAGGTCGGCCAGCGTCGAGCCCACCCAGCGCTCGTTCTCCGGGCGGGTGACGGACACCAGCCGGATCCGGTCGGCGTGCTTGTGCGGGATCATCGTGCGCGGGATCCGGTCCCATTCCTCCCGGGCCAGCGCCCGCCACGCCAGGTCGCGCAGCATCGGCGCCTTGTCCGGCCGGGGCGCCTGCACCATCTTGTGCCAGCTGTGCTCCAGGGCGAACCAGGACATGCCGCCGTCCCAGTTCACGTGGATGTCCAGGGTGCGCGGGCTGACCTGCGGGTAGTTCCGCACCCCCTGGGCCCGCAGCTGGCCGGCGAAGTCCAGCATGCCGCGCGCCCAGTCCGGGCGATCGGAGTCGTGGAACACGCCGATCCAGGTGCTCACCACCCCGCGCGGCCCGGTCAGGTCGGCCATCCGCTGCACGTCCTTGCGCATCTGCCGGCCGGTCGCGGCCGGGATGAACTGGACGAACTTGCGGTGCCTGGCCAGCACGTCGAGCAGCGCGGCCAGCTCGGCGTCGTCGGCCTGGCGGCTGGGCACCGGGCGCTTGTTCCTGTCCTCATCGAAGCCGAGCGAGGTCGACATCGCGGCGGCCCCGGCGGCCAGCGAGTCGTCGAGCAGCGCGGCGATCTCGGCCCGCTCGGCCTCGGTCGCCGGCCGGTCCCAGGCGTCCTGGCCCAGCACGTAGGTCCGGAGCATGTTGTGCCCGACCATCCCGGCCAGGTTGACGCCGAACCCGCCGAGCTTCTCCGTGGCGGACAGGTACTCGCCGTAGCTCTCCCAGCCCCACGGGATCGATACGTCGAGGACCTCCGATGGCAGATCCTCGATGTAACAGAGCAGCTCCTGCAGGCCGCTGCGGTGCTCGGGACGCACCGGGGCCAGCGACAGCGAGCAGTTCCCGACCAGCACGGTCGTCACGCCGTGCTGGGGCATCGGGTCGCACAGCGGGTCCCAGAACACCGTGGGGTCGAAGTGGGTGTGGATATCGATGAACCCCGGCGTGACGTAGGCGCCCGACGCGTCGAGTACCTGCTCGCCGTCCGGCCGCAGGCCGGGGCCGATCTCCGCGATCCGGCTGTCGCGGACCCGGACGTCCGCCGCGCGGGCCGCGGCGCCCGTGCCGTCCACGACCAGCCCGCCGCGCACCAGCAGATCGTCCATCGAGCGCTCCTCAGAGAGGCAAAGAAGAGAGGCAGTGACAAAGAAGAGAGGCAGTGACAAAGAGCTAAAACAGTTAGATAATAGCACTATGATGAGCGACCTGGAAGGGCGCGCGGGCGGCGGGGAGCCTGATGAGGTTTCCGGTGGCGCGCACCACGGCCCGTTCGGCAGAAAAGATTTTCGGACCGAACGAGCCGTGGCTCACCCGGCCGGCGGTGCGGAGATCACCGTGGGGCTGCGGGTGCCGCACGAGCTGCCTGGCGGCGCCGCGGGCCTGCGGGAGTTCGCCGCCCGGGTGGAGGCGACCGGGATCGACCGGGTGTTCGTCGGCGACCACGTCGCGTTCCGGGGCGGGCACGGCTTCGACGGGCTGGTCAGCGCGGCCGCGGTAGCGGCAGTTTCGCGGCGCCTGGTCGTGCAGACGGCGGTGTACCTGCTGCCGCTGCGCCATCCGGTCCCGGTGGCACGCCAGGTGGCCACGCTGGCTCAGCTCGCGCCCGGGCGGCTGGTCTTCGGCGTGGGCCTGGGCGGCGAGGATCCCGCCGAGCTGCGCGCCTGCGGCATCGACCCGGCCAGCCGGGGGCGGCGGATGGACGAGGCGCTGGCCGTGCTGCGCCCGCTGCTGGCGGGCGCGGAGGTCACCGTGCGCGGCGACTTCTTCGCCCTGGACGCCGTGCGGATCGTGCCGGCCCCGGAGCCGCCGGTGCCGGTGGTGATCGGCGGGCGGTCCGATGCGGCGCTGCGCCGGGTGGCCGCGTTCGGCGACGGCTGGCTGGGCCTGTGGGTCTCCCCCGCGCGGTACGCGGACGCGACCGGGCTGATCGGCAAGTACGCCGCCGACGCCGGCCGCCCGGTGGCCGGCTGGCAGCACGGCCTGCACGTATGGTGCGGGATCGGCGCGTCGGCGGCCGCCGCCCGGCCGGGGCTGGCCGGGGTGATGGAGGAGTTCTACCAGGTGCCGTTCGGCAGGTTCGAGCGGTACTGCCCGTGCGGGACGCCGGAGGAGATCGCGGCCGGCTTGCAGCCGTACGTGGAGGCGGGCTGCCGGTCGTTCAACCTGATCCCGGTGGCGGGCAGCGAGCAGGCGGCGATCGAGGCAGCGGACGCGGTGCGTGCCCTGCTCTCCCGGGGAGAGCAGCGGTGACCGGGCGCGTGGCCATCGTCACCGGCGGGACCCGCGGCATCGGCGCCGCGATCAGCGAGCTGCTCGCGGCCGACGGCACGCACGTGGCCGCGGTGTACGCCGGCCGCCATGATGCCGCCAGGGAACTGGCGGGCGGCTCGCCGCGGCCGGCGGCTCGGTCAGCGTGCACCCCGGCGACATCGCCGACCCGGGGTTCTGCCGCCGGCTGGTGGCCGAGCTGGTGGCGCGGCGCGGACGCATCGACTACCTGGTCAGCAACGCCGGGCTGCTGATCGAGAACAGCGTGGCCCGGATGAGCGCGGACCAGTGGGACGCCGCGCTGCGGGTGAACCTGTCCGCGCCGTTCCACCTGGCCCAGGCGGTCATCGCGCCGATGACCGGGCAGCGATTCGGCCGGATCGTGAACATCGGCTCGGTCACCGCGGCCATGGGCAACCCGGTCGAGGCCGGTTACGGGGCGGCCAAGGCGGGGCTGCTCGGGCTGACCCGCTCGCTGGCCCGGGCGGTGGCCCGCAAGGGCATCACCGTCAACCTGGTGGTGCCGGGCGTGTTCGAGACCGAGATGGCCAGCTCGATGAGGCCGGAAGCGCAGGAGGCGATCCGGGCCATGATCCCGCTCGGTCGGCGGGGCGACCCGCGCGAGCTGGCGCACGCGGTGCGCTTCCTGCTCGCCGACGAGGCCGGCTACATCACCGGCTCGGTGGTGACCGTGGACGGCGGCCTGTCCATGGGCGCCTGACGTCTCCTGCCTCGGGGCTCCCGGCGGCGGTCAGTCGGTGCCGAACAGCTTGGCGGCGTTGTCGCGGAGGATCTGGCGCTGCTGCGGGGCGGTCAGGCCGTCCAGCAGGCCGGCGAACTCGGCGGGCTCGGCCAGGCCTTCGGCGTGCGGGAAGTCCGAGCCCATCACCAGGCAGTCCACGTCAGGAAGATCGCGGACGATGCGCGGGATGTCATCCTCCGGGTAGGGAACGACCCGGACGTGCCGCCGGAAGATGCGGCTGGGCCGCTCGGTCAGCTTGCCGCCGATCCACGGCCCGTTGCGGCCCATGCCGCGGCTCTTGTCCATGTGCTCGGTGAAGTGCGGCACCCAGGAGGCGCCGAACTCCGCGACGAGCACGTTCAGGTCGGGGAACCGGCCGAAGAGGTTGTCGAAGATGAGCGCGGACAGGGTGTCCTCGATCGGCCGCTCGCCGTACAGGTTGTTCCACTGCCAGGCGGACATGTGCCAGGAACCGGGCCACGGGTCGTGGCCCCAGGCCGCCGCGATGTTCTCGTTGTACCAGTTCTCCATGATGTGGAAGGCCACCGTGACGCCCGCCTCGTTCATCCGCGACCAGATCGGGTCGAAGTAGGGGTCACCCGGCGAGCGCCCGTTGGCGGGCCCAGTGGGCAGCAGGATGATCCGGGCGCCCCGGTCCAGCACGTAGTCCAGCTCAGCGACCGCGAGGTCACGGTCGGCCAGGGACAGCAGCGCGGGGGCGAAGATCTGCCCGCCCCGGCTGAACCCCCACTCCTCGTCGAACCACTGGTTGAACGAGTGGATGTTCGCGTAGGCGGCCGGGACGTGCTTGACGTAGTTCTCCACGGACAGCGCCATCGCCGAGGGGAACACCACCGCCCGCTGCACGCCCTGCACCTCCATGAGCTTGAGCCGGGCCTCCCGGTCGAGGTACTCCGGCCGCATCGGCTCCGGCTGATAGGTCTCGTCCGGATTGCCCGACGCCATCTGGCGGAGCATCTCCTTCAGCGAGCCGGGCCGGTAGGCCAGGTCGAAGCCGAGGCCCTGCTCGGAGTTGAACACCGCGATCCGGTCGGCGGCCAGGACGCGCTCGGTGCCGTCGGCCAGCCGTACCGGCGCGATGGCGTACTGCTGCCACTGTTTCGGCAGGTACCTGGTGAACGAGTCACGCGTCTCGTAGCAGTGGGTGTCACAGTCGAACAGCCCGTATTCCAGCCCGGTCATCTCGGTCCTCCGGTCAGTCCTCCGGCGATGGCAGATAGAAGCATAATCATATAACGTTTTTTACTGATTAGCCAACTCCGGGCCGGTAACGGCCGTGCGGCTGAGGATCGGGAGCTGGAGCCCTGGCGAACATCAGGTGACGCGCTGGGAGGCCATGGCTCGAACGGTGTCGTCGTAACCGGCCCCTTCGGGCAGGTAGACGGTGGCGATCACGTGGATGCCGTAGTCCGCCTCGATCTTCCTGATGTGCTGACCACACTGGGCGGCGGTCCCGTAGATGACAAGTTCGTCGAGCATCTCGGCCGGCAACGCCTTACGGGCACCCGCCCGGTCGCCGGCCGCGGTCAGCTCCCACAACGCCCGGAGGGCATCCCCTCGACCGACGGCCTGCTGGAGGCCGGCGTAGGCCGGTGCCGCCAGGTAGTCGGACATGAGCGGCCGTGCGATCCTGTCCACGACCTCCCGGTCCGGGCTGGGGCAGACGATCATGGACAGCCATACCCGACCGGCGTCATCCAGCCGACGGAGACCGATGAGGCGATCGAGGTCCCGCGGGCTAACCCAGTTGAGGACCAGACCGTCGGCACTGTTCAGCGCGAGATCCATGGTGCGGGGCATGGCCGCCGCGACCAGTATGCGAGGTTCGATTTCCGGGGGGTTGTCGAGGGTGAACCCGCTCGAGGTGAATGTCGCGTACTCACCCCTGACCCGCTCGCCGGTTAGGGCCACCCGAAGGAACGAAAGATAGTCCCGGACGCGGGCATAGGGACGCTGGTAGGGGATGCCGTTCCATCTCCCCACGAGGAGCGGGGACGACGCGCCGAGCACCACATTGACGCGCCCCGGCGCCAGATGGGACAGGCCGCTCGCCGCGATGGCGGCGTTGGTCGGAGCCCTGGTGAACACGTTGAAGAGAGCACCGATGGACAGTCGCCGGCTGTTCATCGCGGCAATGGTCGCGGGAACGATCACGTCGACGCTGTTGACTTCGCCCATCCACAACGCCTCGTAACCGAGCTCCTCGACCCGCCGTACCAGTTCGGGCATTGTCGGCAGCGGTCCCGCCGAAGGTGTCAACTGCAAGGCGACCATGGTGCTCTCTTCCCTTTCCGGCGTCCCGCGGAAACGCCGCTATGCCGCCGGCGGCGGCCCGGTGCGGGCGGCGCCGGGCACCGTCACGGGGCCGGCGGCAACGATGCGGCCCGCGCCGGGGACGCGGCCCGCGCCGGGGACGCGGCCCGCGCCGGGGACGCGGCCGGGCCAGGGCGCCAAGAGGTGGCCAGCAGCAGTGCGGCGCCGCCCGCACCCGCGAGCGCCGCGACGGCGAGTCCGGTCCACCCGGGCACGCCGAACCCGACCGCGTGGTCGATGGACCAGCCGCCCGCGCCGAGCGCGCCGATCGCGCATGACGCCAGCGTGATCATCAGCACGTACTCATAACCCTCGCCGGGCCGGAAGATGAAGAAGCCGTTCCTGGCGTGGTTGGCAACCAGCGCGACCACCATCGTCCCGACTACTCCCGCCGCGGCCAGCGGGGTGAGCAGGCCGAGCACGAGCAGCGCGCCCGCGCCGAGCTCGGTGACGGTAGCGAACAGCGCGTGGACCCGGCCGGGCCGGATGCCGATGGACTCGAACCACCGCGCCGTCCCGGGCAGCCGGCCGCCGCCGAAGGCGTGGTTCCAGCCATGAGCCATGATCGTGCCGCCCACCGCGAGCCGCAGCACCAGCGCCGCGATGTTCACACCGTCCATTCCGCCTGCCTCCAGGTAACCGCCATCGACTATTAAGTACACTAATATAACTTAATTATCTCAGTTGGTCCATGGCCGCCGCCCGCCG
>CAVYEG010000010.1:0-353535 GCA_963767565.1 uncultured Actinomycetes bacterium
TGGGCACGTTCTGGAAGGCGAAGATCCGGCTGACCGTGCCGATGCTGTTCGCCCTGGGCATGTACGTGAACTTCCTGTTCGGCGGGATCTCCGGCGTGTTCCTGTCCGACGTGCCGGTCGACACCACCAGCCACGGCAGCTTCTTCGTGATGGCGCACTTCCACTACACGATCATGGGCGGCCTGATCTTCGCCTTCATGGGCGGGCTGTACTACTGGCTGCCCAAGATGATGGGGATCAGGCTGAACGAGCGGCTCGGGAAGATCCACTTCTGGACCATGTTCATCTTCTTCAACTCCACCTTCATGCCGCTGTTCGCGGTCGGTGAACTGGACCAGCCCCGGCGTGTGTTCCAGTACGCGGCCAACCTGGAGGGGCTGAACCAGTGGGTATCGATCTCGGCCTTCTGCCTGGGCGCTTCGATCCTCATCTTCGTGGTCAACTTCGTGATGTCGACGCTGGTCTGGCGGGAACGCGAGACCGGGAACCCGTGGCGGGCCCGCGGTCTGGAATGGCAAGTCTCCTCGCCGCCGCCGCCGGAGAACTTCGCGCACATCCCGGTGGTGCTGTCCGGCCCGTACGAGTACGGCGACCCCAAGGCACTGCCGGTCGCCGACCTGAACCCGCCCGCCGGAGTGATCAGCGGGGCCCTGGCCGGAACGGAGGCCTGAGCATGACCGAGGTAACCACATCGGGCGGCGGCCAAGAGGCGGCCACCCGGGGCGTCGAGGAGCAGGCTTTCTATCACGAAGCCGCGCTCAACGCGGCCTGGACCGGCTCCCGGCTGGCTATCGGCGGGCTGTCGTTCCTGTTCGGTGCGTTCGCCTTCGCGTACTTCTACCTGCAGTCGGCGAACGAGCACAAGATGTGGTTCCCGAGCTCGACGACGCCGCCGCATCAGTGGTACGGCGCCGTCATCATGGCCCTGGTCGTGCTGAGCGCGGTGGTGCAGACCCTGGGGCTGCAGCAGATCAAGGCGGGCCGCAAGGCGCCCTGGTCCCAGGCGGCGCTGGCCGCCCTGGTCTTGGGCCTGTCGGCGGTCGCGCTGCAGATCGTCGAACTGCTCACGCTGCCGTTCCAGCCCGGCCAGTCGGGGTTCGCCAGCGTGTTCACCGGGTTCTACCCGGTGGCGCTGGTCATCTGGCTCTGTGCCATGATCTGGCTGGAGATATTGTTCATGCGGGCGCGCTCGATCCCGGCCATCTCCTTCGTCGAGCAGCCGCCCACCTATAGTGAGACGTTCAACGTCCAGCGGTTCCAGGCGTCGCTCAGCTCGTTCACGGCGGTCTGGAACTACCTGGCCGTGATCACGTTCATCTTCTGGGTGCTGTTCTACATTCGCTGAGAGGGATGGCCTGCGCGGCTGGAGGGTTCCGTGACTGAGCTGATTAGCGCGTCTGGCCCCGACCGGTACTTTGGCGGGACGATCGAGACGTTCGCGCTGCCTATGGGGGCGTTCATCGTCATCGCGCTGCTGCTGTTCTATATCTACCGGCGGCCGCACAGCGTGCCGCGGCTGAAGTACCTGCGCCCGACCCACCAGACCGCGTTCGGCACCAGGGAACCGGGCAGCACCGGCGTGATCACCCTGCGCCATCCGGTCCCGGCGTCCGCGCCCGCGGTCGAGGCGGACACCGCGGTCCCCGGCGGGCAGCAGCCGCACGCCTCCGAGACGCTCCACCAGCCCGTCGCCGACCGGACCGAGCCCGCCGACCGGACCGAGCCCGCCGACCGGACCGAGCCCGCCGACCGGACCGAGCCCGCCGACCGGACCGAGGCCGCCGGTCACGAAGCCGGCCACGAAGCCGGTCATGATGCTGAAGGCGAAGCGTGACGCGGGTGCCGAACGCCTTCCCCGCCGCCGCCCCGGCCGCCGCAGGCTCCGCGGGCTCCGCCGCGCCCGGCAGCGGCCCGCGCCGCTCGCCGCGGGTCGTCGGCGGTGCCCTGGTGGCGCTGACCAAGCCGCGCATCATCGAGCTGCTGCTGGTCACCACGGTGCCGACCATGCTGCTGGCCCAGCACGGCCTGCCCTCGCTGCGGCTGGTCCTGGTCACGCTGATCGGCGGGACGCTGGCCGCGGGCAGCGCCAACACCATCAACTGCTACATCGACCGCGACATCGACGCGGTGATGAAGCGGACCTCGCGCCGGCCGCTGGTGGTCAACGGGCACGGCACGATCAAGCCGTGGGAGGCGCTGGCCTGGGGCATCGTGCTGGGCGCCGGGGCCACGCTGCTGCTCGGTCTGATGGCCAACTGGCTGGCGGCGGCGCTGGCCGACACCGCCATCTTGTTCTACATCTTCGTGTACACGCTGCTGCTCAAGCGGCGCAGCCCGGCCAACATCGTGATCGGCGGCGCCGCGGGCTGCTTCCCCGTCCTGGTCGGCTGGGCGGCCGTGACCGGCACCGTCAGCCTGCCCGCGGTCGTGCTGTTCGCGGTCATCTTCCTGTGGACCCCGCCGCACTTCTGGGCCCTGGCCATGAAGTTCCGCAAGGACTACGCCGCCGCGAACGTGCCGATGCTGCCGGTGGTGGCCTCGCCCGCCGCGGTCGCGCGGAAGATCCTCTGGTACTCCTACGCCATGGTGGCGGCCACGCTGGTGCTGATCCCGTACGCCGGCTGGATCTACGGCGTGCTGGCCGCGAGCCTGGGCGCGTGGTTCCTGGTCGAGGCGCACGGGCTGGACGCCCGGGTCCGGGCCACGGACGCCGAGGCCGGGCCCTCGCCCGCCCCGATGCGCCTGTTCCACCTGTCCATTGCGTACCTGACCTTGCTGTTTGCCGCCGTAGCAGTGACCGCCCTGCTGCCCTGGGGACGCTGGTAGTCCGGGCCCACGGCAGGTGTACCGGCACGGGTTAGGATAATTCGCACCGTTCCGGGCACCGGGTGCTGTCACGATTCCTTCATCTTGAGCAGGTTAGATCTGCCCGGTAACTCGCGTGCGCAGACCTGGGAGGTGGGCGAGTGCTACGACCGGCGGCCCCCGGCAAGGACCAGCAGCCCGAGCTGCCCGCCAGCGAGCAGGGCGCCGGGCCGTCCGGCGGCGAGCAGGGCGCCGGGCCGTCCGGCGCCGACCCAGCCGGCCCGCCCAGGCGTGCCCTGCACCGTCGGCATCCCCGGCGCCGGAGCCGGCACCGGATCCGCAGGCTGCTGCGGCTGCGCACCGTCCGGGTCATACTGGCCCTGATCGCCGTGTTCTGCTGCTGGCTGGCCTTCTCCGTCGGCCAGGCGCTGGCCGCCCCCGGCGGCGGGTCGGCATCCGCCAAGCTGGCCGAATGGGCCCGGGACCACTACCTGGGCCCGGTCGTGACGTTCAGCGAATGGCTGACCTACAATCCGCCGAAGGTCGGCGGCAAGCCCAGCTTCTCCCTCGCAGCGCCGTCCACCGGCCCGGCCCAGTACGCCCGGGTCAGCGGTTTCCAGCCGATCATCCCGCCCCGGCTGAACTCCCCGGCCGGCGCGCCGCTGCCCGGTGAGGGCGCCTGGCGGGTGCTGGAGACGGTCAACTCCGAGCCGGCCATCTTCGGTACCTTCCTGCGGCCGGACAAGGTGCACACCTCCTACGTGGCCGGGATCGTCTCCATGGACCAGCGCCTGGTCAGCTTCCAGCTGCGCCCCGGCTCCGAAGACCCCGGCCCGGGCAACTGGCACGCCCAGCCCTGGATCCCGCCGGGCACGCGCACCGGCCTGCTGGCCACGTTCAACGGCGGCTTCAAGCTGGACACCTCAGGCGGCGGCTTCTACCTCAACGGCGCCACCAGCGGCACGCTGACCAAGGGCACGGCGTCGGTGGTCTACTACCGCGACGGGAGGATCAAGATCGGCGTGTGGGGCCGCGACGTCAGCATGACCCCGGACGTGGTCGGCGTGCGGCAGAACCTCAAGCTCATCGTCGATCACGGGCAGGTCCCGGCCGCCGTCAACAACGACGTGCTCACCACCTGGGGCGCCACCCTGGGCGGCGGGTACTACGTGTGGCGCTCCGGGCTGGGCATCACCGCCGACGGCCGGATCATCTTCGTCTACGGCCCCGCGCTCGACGTGCACGAGCTGGCCAGCCTGCTGCAGCGGGCCGGCGCGGTCGAGGCCCTGCAGCTGGACATCAACCCGTACTGGATGTCGTACGAGTACTACCAGGCCAAGAGGCACCCGTCCGACCCGGCCCCGGTGAACCTGCTGCCCACCCAGCAGCAGACCGCCTACCGGTACTACTCGGTCTACAGCCGCGACTTCACCGCGGTCTACTCCCGGTGACCGCCGAGCCGAGCGCCGCCGAGGTGGCCCCGGTCCGCCCGGCCCCGGCCGGCCCGGCGACCCGGCTGCGCCGCTGGCTGATCGCGGTGGTGCGGACCGCCCGGCCCCGCCAGTGGCCCAAGAACCTGCTGGTCTTCGCGGCCCCGCTGGCCGGCAAGACGTTCGGCAGGCCGGACGGGCTTGGCTACGCCCTGGTGGCCGCGGTTGCCTTCGGCCTGGCCTCGGCCGCGGTGTACTTCGTCAACGACGTCGCCGACGCCGAGCGCGACCGGCGTCATCCGCGCAAGCGGTACCGCCCGGTGGCCGCGGCCGATCTGCCCGCCCGGCACGCACTGGTGCTGGGCGCGGTCTGCGCCGCGGCCGGCCTGGCTGCGGGGGCGGCGATCTCGGTCCCGCTGCTGACCGCCGCGGTCGCCGCCTACCTGACCATTTCGTTCGGTTACTCCTGGTTCGCAAAGCACATCCCGGTGCTCGAGGTGGGTTTCCTGGCCTCCGGGTTCCTGCTCCGCGTGCTCGGCGGCGCGGCGGCCACCCGCGTGCCGCCGTCCGGCTGGTTCCTGCTGGTCTGCAGCCTGGGTGCGCTGGCCGTGGCGGTCGCCAAGCGCTACACCGAACTGACCAGCCTGGGCGCCGCGGCCATCGCGCACCGGCCGGTGCTGCGCTGGTACCGGCCGTGGGCGCTGCTGGCGGCCCAGTGGGCGGCCGGGGTCCTGATGATCGCGGCCTACCTGGCCTGGGCGGCCGGGGAACGCCCGGGCGCCCAGATGTGGCACCTGCTCAGCGCCATCCCGCTGGCCGCGGCGCTGGTCAGGTTCGGCGTGCTGACCGCCCGCCGGACCGCCGCGCCGGTGGAGGACCTGCTGATCCGCAACGGGCTGATGCTGACCTGCGAGCTGACCTGGCTGGCCCTGTTCGTGACCGGCCTGCAATCCTGACCGGGGGATTAATGAATTTTTTTCCGAACGAACCAGGGTATCTGCCCCGCGTTCTCCTGCTCGGCGGCACCAGCGAAATCGGCCTGGCCATCGTCGCTGCCCTCGACGCCCCGCCGGGTACCGAGGTGATCCTGGCCGGGCGTGACGAGCAGCGGATGGCGGCCGCGGGCAAGGAACTTCCGTACCGGGTGCGCACCGTCCCCTACGACGCGACCGACTTCGGCGCCCACCAGGGGTTCGCCGACGCCCGGTTCGCCGAAGGGCCGCTGGATCTGGTCATATCCGCGGCCGGGATCCTGGTGCCGCAGGCCGACCTGGACCGCGATGTGCGGCACGCCGCCACGCTGGTCGGGACCAACTTCACCGGCCACGTCAGCACGCTGCTGGCCCTCGCCGCCCACCTGCGGGTCCAGGGCCGCGGCACCATCGTGGTGCTGTCCTCGGTAGCCGCGGTCCGCCCGCGCCGGGCGAACTTCGTGTACGGGTCGGCCAAGGCCGGGCTGGACGCGTTCGCCCGCGGCTTCGCCGACGCGCTGCACGGCAGCGGGGTCCGGCTGCTCCTGGTCCGGCCCGGGTTCGTCACCGGCCGGATGACCGCGGGCCTGCCGCCCGCGCCGCTGGCCACCACGCCGCAGGCGGTCGGCGCGGCCACCGCCGCGGCCCTGCGCGGCGGCCGCCGCACGGTATGGGTCCCCGCCTCGCTGGCCGGCCTGGCCGTCGCGCTGCGCCTGGTCCCCCGGCCCGCCTGGCGCCGTGTCTCCCGCTGACCCGCCCCCGTCCGCGCCCGCCCCGCAGGTTCGCGCTGACCTGTCCCCACTCCCGTCCGCGCCGCAGGTTCGCGCTGACCTGTCCCCACTCCCGCCGCGGGTAGATTCAGCAACCATGAGGGTGCTGGTCGCGGAGGACGACGAAGGTCTCGGCGCGGTCCTGGCCCGCGGGCTGCGGGACCAGGGCTATATCGTCGACCTGGTCCCCGACGGCGAGACAGCCGCCGCCTACCTGCGGTTCTACTCCTACGAGGTGGCGGTGCTGGACTGGCGCATGCCCCGGCTGTCCGGCCTGGACCTGGTGCAGCGGCTGCGCCGGGCCCGCACGCCCGTCCCGGTGCTGATGCTGACCGCGCGGGACACCCCAGCCGACCGGATCGCCGGCCTGGACGCCGGGGCCGATGACTACCTGGTCAAGCCGTTCGACTTCGGCGAGCTGCTGGCCCGGCTGCGGGCGCTGCAGCGCCGGCCCCCGGTCAGCCAGCCGCCCCTGATGGTGCTGGGGGAGCTCGAGTTCGACCCGGCGGCCCGGGAGGTGACGGTGTGCGGGCAGCGGCCCGCGCTCACCAGCACCGAGCTCGGCATCCTGGAGCTGCTGCTGCGCCGGTCGCCCGGTGTGGCCGACCGCCGGTCCATCGCCCAGCACGTCTGGGACAACGAGGCCGACGCCTTCGGCTCCAACACCATCGACGTGCACCTGGCCCGGCTGCGGTCCAAGCTGGCCGGGGCCGGGGTGCGGATCGAGACCGTCCGCGGCGTCGGCTACCGGATCATCCCGGCATGAAGCTGAACCCGGCGGCCAAGGTCGCCGCCGGCGCGACGGCCGTCATCGCGGTGGTCTACGTGATCGCCATGATCGTGTTCAACGTGGCGTTCGCCAGCCACCAGACCACGCAGAGCGACTACTACCTGGGCACGCGCCTATCGGCCGCGGCCCGGAATCCGGCCGTGCTCAGCCAGAGCGCCGTCGTGGCCGGCTCTTCCGCCGGGTCCGACGACGTGGACGCCGACTCCGCACCGGTCTTCCTATGGCTGGTCACCCCGGCCGGGACGGTCACCGCGCACAGCCCGGGCGCGCCTGCGCTGCCGGCCGGCCTGCTCGCCGCGAACCCGCCGCACGACCGGCTCGCCTTCACCGCCGACCTCGGCCGGGCCGACGCGTTCCGGCTCGAGCTGGCCCGCGACGGCAGCAGCTGGCTGGTCGCGGGCCAGAGCCGGGCCGGGGATGCGCACACCGAGCGATTGCTGCTGTACGCCGAGGTCATCGCCGGACCCGTGCTGCTGCTGGCCATGTTCTTCGGCTCCCTGGTGGTGGGCCTGCGGGCGCTGGCGCCGGTCGAGCAGTCGCGCAGGCGGCAGCTGGAGTTCACCGCGGACGCCTCGCACGAGCTGCGCACGCCGCTCAGCGTGATCAGGGCCGAGGCCGACGTGGCCCTGGCCAGCCCGCGGGAGGCGGCCGAATACCGCGACGCGCTGACCCGGATCAGGGGCGAGAGCCAGCGGCTGCGGCAGCTGGTCGACGACATGCTGTGGCTGGCCCGGTTCGACTCCCGGCCGCCGCCGCCCGGGGACGAGCCGGTGGAGCTGGTCACGCTGGCCCAGGCCTGCGCCGACCGGTTCCGCCTGGTCGGCCCCGAAGTCACCGCGGCCACCGGCGACGAGCCCGCGCTGATCAGCGCGCCGCCGGAGTGGATCGACCGGCTGGCCGGGGTGCTGATGGACAACGCCTGCCGTTACGCCGGCCCCGGCGGGCAGGTCAGGATCGGAGTCCGCGCGCACGGCAGCCGGGTCAGCCTGACCGTGGAAGACAGCGGCCCCGGCATCGGTGAAGCCGACCGGCCCCGGCTGTTCGACCGGTTCCACCGGGCCGTCGACGAAGGGCCGGGCGCCGGCCTGGGCCTGGCCATCGGCGACTCGATCGTCCGCTCGACCGGCGGCCGCTGGCAGGTCGGTGACTCCCCGCTGGGCGGGGCCCTGATGACCGTGTCGTGGCGGCGCGCCCAGCCGCACCGGCTGGCCGCGCCCCGCCTGGCCCCGGGTCGCGTCACCGGCCCCGGGCCCTAGCCCGCGGTGCGCGCCTCGTACCACAGGCCGCCGTTGAGGTCGAGGTTGTTGCCGTTGGCCTGGCCCGGGCCGTTGTCTCCGATGTAGGAGTACAGCGGATGGCCGTCGTAGGTGGCCTGCACGCCGCCGCCGGGCCGGCCGATGATGCCGAGCCTGCCGGTGAGGCCCGGCCCGGCCTGCGGCGTGCCGAAGACCGGCGGCCAGTAGGCCGCGCACGAGCCGGTGCACCTGGACGCGGTCGCGGTGTCCGGGGCGAACCAGTACAGGGTGAGGCCCCTGGCGTTGGTGAGCACGGCCACGCCGCCGATCTCGGTGCTGTGCAGGGTCACCCTGGTGCCCGCTGGGGCGGCGGCCGGCGCGCCCGCGTTGGCTTCCGCCACGCCCAGCAGGGCCAGGGCGAGCAGTGAGACCACGCCCACCCCGCCGATCAGCATCGACAGGGCGGCCTGCAGCCGGGCCAGCATCCTGGCTCCCGGGCCGTCGGGGCCCTCGGCCTCCTGGGCGGGGTCGGCGACGATCGCGGCCATGACCAGGATCCCGAAGGCGGCCACCTCGATCAGCCCGGCGGCGATCCCCGCCCTGGTACGGATCTCCCTGAAGCCGAACAACCCGATCCACACGGCCAGCAGGTAGGCGCTGAGCGTCGACAGCGCGAAGGCCGCGCTGGCGGCCGCGGTCAGCCTGCTGCGCGTCACCAGCACCGCCACGGCCAGCAGGAAACCCACCACCAGCTGGACTCCGAACAGCCAGCCGATGGTCGGGATCGACCGGTACCCGGTCAGGTACAGGTCCAGGTGGATGCCGGCCGACCCGGCCAGCAGCAGCGCTCCCGCGACCCGCAGCCGTACCTCGAACCAGCTGCCCGCCCTGCGCCGGCGATGCCTGCCCACGGCCGATGGCTGCCTGCCCACAACAAGTAGACGTCGCCCGCCGGCTGCGGGTTCAACGCGAAACCGGCATTGCCTGTTAAATCCGGGCTGACCCGGCCCCGTCAGGCGGCCAGCGGCAGCCGGACGACGGCGCGCAGGCCGGGCCCGGCGTCCAGCAGCGACACCGAACCGCCGTGGGCCTCGGCGGTGACCCGCACGATGGCCAGGCCGAGGCCAGCACCTTCGACGCCCTCCTCGCCGGTCCGGCTGCGCGCGTCGTCCAGCCGGGAGAACCGGCCGAAGGCCCGCTCGGTGTCTTCGGCCGGGATGCCCGGGCCGTCGTCGGTCACCTCCAGGACGGCCCAGCCGTCCCGGGCCCGTACCGACGCGGTCACCTGGCCGGCCGCGTGCCTGACCGCGTTGTCGAGCAGGTTCACCAGCAGCCGGCTCAGCGCGTCCGGATCGCCGGTTACCACGCACGGCGTCGGCGCGTCGGCCCGCACCGGCACCCGGGCCGCGCCGTACCGGCCCGAGACCGCCCCGCACACCGCGGCCAGGTCGACCGGGCTGCGCCGGATTCGGTGCTCGTCCAGCCGGGCCAGCAGCAGCAGGTTCTCGGTCAGCCGGGCCAGCCGCAGCGTATCGGCGTGCACGTCACGCGCGGTCTCCGTCCAGTCCAGGCCGTCCGGGTGATCCAGCGCCACCTCGAGCTGCGCACGGATGCTGGCGATCGGGCTGCGCAGCTCGTGGGCCGTGTCGGACACCAGGTCGCGCTGGCGCTGCTGCGCGTCGGCCAGCCGGGACAGCATGTCGTTCAGCGTGATGGCCAGCGACCGGACCTCGTCCTGGGCCAACGGCACCGGCAGGTCACGGGGCACGCCGGTCTGGGTCACCTCCGCCGCGCCGCGCCGCAGCTCGGCGATGGGCCGCAGCGTGTACCCGGTGACCAGCCAGGTGACCAGGGCCAGCAGGCCGAACAGCAGCGGCGTGCCGATCAGCAGCGCGCGGGCCAGGGTGGCCAGGCCGTCGCTGACCTGGGTATAGGACTCAGCGGCCAGCACCACCTGGCCGCCGTCCGCGCTCACCGCGACCACCCGCAGCTGCGACGGCAGACCCAGCGGCGGGCCGGCCAGCATGCGGGCCCGGCCGGTCCGGGCGGCCAGCCGAGCCTGGGCGGGCGCCAGCATCGGCACCAGCCGGTCCGCGCCGGGGGAGACGTCGGTGATCCGGCCCTGCGCGTCGAGCACCTGGATGGTGATGCTCCCGGTCCCGGCCACCGGGACCGGGTCGGGCAGCCGGTTCTGGTCGATCAGCGCGGCTACCCCGGCTGCGCCCTGCCGGGCCGAGTCGTCCAGCGTCCGGTTGAGCGACAGCCGCAGCGCGTTGAGCAGCAGCAGCGCGGCCAGGGCCAGGGCCACCGCCAGCCCGGCCGAGGTGGTCAGGGTCAGCCGGGCCCGCAGGCTGCGCCGCCGCCACCACCCGGCCACGCTCGTCATCCTCAGCCGCCGTCGGCGGCGAGCCGGTAGCCGGCCCCGCGCACGGTCTGCAGCGCGTTGCGGCCGAACGGCACGTCGATCTTGCGCCGCAGGTAACCCACGTACACCTCGACCACGTTCAGGTCGGCCACCGAATCGGAGTCCCAGACGTGCTCCAGGAGTTCCGCCTTGGGCACCACCTGGCCCGCCCGCCGCATCAGGTACTCCAGCAGGGCGAACTCCCTGGCGGTCAGCTCGATGCCGTCCTGGTCGCGGCGCACGGTCCGGCCGCCCGGGTCCAGGCGCAGGTCCCCGGCGGCCAGCACCGCGGGCCGCGGCCGGGCGCCCCGGCGCAGCAGCGCGCGCAGCCGGGCGGCCAGCACCACGTAGGAGAACGGCTTGGTCATGTAGTCGTCGGCGCCGAGGTCGAGCCCGTCAGCCTGGTCGTACTCGCCGTCCTTGGCCGACAGGATGAGCACCGGCACCCAGTTGCGGTCGGCCCGCAGCCGCTCGCACACCTGGTAGCCGGACAGGCCGGGCAGCATCAGGTCGAGCACCACGGCGTCGTAGCCGCCCTCCCGGGCCAGGTGCAGGCCGTCCACGCCGTCGTAGGCGACGTCGACCACAAACCCCTCCGCGGTCAGGCCGCGGCGCACGGCCGAGGCCAGCCGCCGCTCGTCCTCCACCACCAGCACCCGCACCCCACCAGTGTGGCCCACCCGCGGCACGACCCGCCCCACCCTCTCAGCCTGCTCACAGCGACGCCGCCTCCTGCAGCCCTGTCAGCCCGGTCACAGCTCTCAGGCTGCTCACAGCGACAGCGCGGCATGCTGGGTCCATCCGGTACGCTCCGATACGGGTGAGGTGTCATGGGTGCAGGAGTGAAGCTGCCGCGGCGGGCCCGGTGGGCGGTGCCCGCGGCTGCGCTGGTCATCACCGGCGGCGTGCTGGCCGGGTCGCTGATCTCGGCGGCCCAGGCGGCTCCCGGGCTGCCCGCGCGCACGCCTGCTCAGCTGCTCGCCGAGGTCGGGAGCAGCAAGGCGCCACCGCTGACCGGCACCGTGGTCGAGACCGCCTCGTTCGGCCTGCCCAGCCTGCCCGGCGCCGCCGACCCCGCGTCGCTGGCCTCGCTGCTGACCGGATCGCACACGGTCAAGGTGTGGTACGCGAGCGCGAATCACTTCCGGCTGGCGGTGCCCTCCTCGCTCAGCGAGAGCGACGTGGTCAGGAACGGCAGCACCGCGTGGCTGTGGGAGAGCACGGCCAACTCGGTCACCGAGTACTCCCTGCCCGCCGGGAAGCCTGCCCCGGTGCCGCCGCAGGTCCAGGCGCTGACCCCGCAGCAGGCCGCCCAGCAGGTGCTGGCCCGGGTCGGTAAGACGACCACCGTGAGCGTGGCCAGCAACGTCAGCGTGGCCGGCCAGGCCGCCTACGAGCTGGTGCTGGCGCCGAAGGACTCCCGGTCGCTGGTCGGCCAGGTAGTGATCGCCATCGACGGCAGCAACGGCGTGCCGCTCCGGCTGCAGGTATTCGCCCGCGGCGCGAGCACCCCGGCCTTCCAGGTCGGCTACACCTCCGTCCAGTTCGTGACCCCGGCGGCCGCCGAGCTCAGCTTCACCC
Organism: uncultured Actinomycetes bacterium; assembly: GCA_963767565.1. Classification (GTDB taxonomy): domain Bacteria; phylum Actinomycetota; class Actinomycetes; order Streptosporangiales; family Streptosporangiaceae; genus Palsa-504. The sequence goes on from CAVYEG010000010.1 coordinate 11,987, forward strand.
CGCCGCCCGGGGCCAAGATCACCCACGTGACGATGAACGGCGGGGACACAGGGGCCTCCACCGGTCAGGCCGCGCCGGACGTCAGCTCGACCGGCTCCGGCTGGCTGACGGTCCTCGAACTTCCCTCCTCATCCCTGACGCCCCCCAGCAGTCCGGTCGGCTCGGGCGGACCGGTCTCGGTCAACGGTCCCGGTTACGGCGGGGCGGCCATCAGCGCCCTGCTGGCCGCGGCCACTCCGGTGCACGGCGCCTGGGGCAGGGGCCGGCTGCTGCGCACCAGCCTGGTCTCGGTCCTGATAACCAGCACCGGCCGGACGTTCATCGGCGCGGTCCAGCCCAGCGTGCTGTACGCCGCGGCCAGCGCCGCAGGGACACCTTGACCGCGATCTCGTCCCGCGGGCTGACCAAGCGGTTCCGCGGCGGCCAGCTCGCCGTCGATCACGTCGACCTGGCCGTCCCGGCCGGCTCGGTATACGGCTTCCTCGGCCCGAACGGATCAGGTAAGACCACCACGATCAGGATGCTGCTCGGCCTGGCCTTCCCCACCAGCGGCCAGGCCCAGCTGCTCGGCGTGCCGATGCCGGACGACGCCACCAAGGTGCTGCACCGGGTCGGATCCCTGGTCGAGGGGCCGGCCTTCTACCCGTTCCTGTCCGGCCAGGACAACCTGGCCCGCTACGACGCGGCCGACCGTACCGCCGATCCGCGCACCGCCCAGGCCCGGATCGGCGAGGCGCTGGACCGGGTGGGCCTGCTCAGCGCGGCCAGGAAGCGGTACCGCCACTACTCGCTGGGCATGAAGCAGCGGCTGGCCATCGCGGCCAGCCTGCTGCGGCCCCGTGAGCTGATCATCCTCGACGAGCCGACCAACGGGCTCGACCCGCAGGGCACCAGGGAGGTCCGCGCCCTGGTCCGGCAGATCGCCGCCGACGGCACCACCGTGTTCGTCTCCTCGCACCTGCTGGCCGAGGTCGAGCAGGTCTGCACGCACGTCGGGGTGATGCGCACCGGGCGGCTGGTGTTCCAGGGCTCGCTGCCCGAGCTGCGCCGGACCGGCGCCGCCCGGGTCGTGGTGCAGACCGCCGACCCCGACGGCGCGGTCAAGGTGTTCGCCGGCCTGGGCCTGGCCGACCCGCAGGCCGGGACGGACGAGGCCTCGGCCGCGCTGGGCGAGGCCGAACCGGAACACGTGTGCGCCGAGCTCGTCCAGGCCGGCGTCGGGGTCCGCGGCTTCGCGGTCGCCTCACCCAGCCTGGAGGACCTGTTCGTCGGGCTCACCGGGGAGGGCTTCGATGTCGACGGCTGATGGCGCCGCGGTCGCCCTGGCCCCGCCCGCCGCCGCGCCGGACTACGCCCCGCGGCCGGTGACCTCCTGGCTGCGGATGTTCCGAGCCGAGCTGCGGCTGGTCTTCCGGCGCAAGCGGAACCTGCTCCTGCTGGCCGTCACCGCGGTGTTCCCCCTGATCATCGGGATAGCCCTGCGCCTGGCGGCGCCGCACTCGCAGGGCGGCGGTGGCAACGGCCCCGGGGCAACGTTCTTCAACCAGCTGGCCGGCAACGGGGTCTTCTTGTCGTTCATCGCGCTGACCACCCTGCTCATCCTGGTCCTGCCGGTGGTGGTGGCCGTGGTGGCCGGGGACTCGGTAGCCGGCGAGGCCGGCTACGGGACGCTGCGCTACCTGCTCGCCGTGCCGGCCGGGCGGACCAGGCTGCTGGCGGTCAAGTACGCCACGATCGCGGTGTTCGGCCTGTGCGCGACCGTCATCGTGTCCGCGGTGGCGCTGGCCGTGGGCGCCGCGCTGTTCCCGGTCGGCCCGGTGACCCTGCTCTCGGGTGCCACCGTGCCGCTGGCCGAGGGCCTGCTCAAGGTGCTGTTCGTCACCTTGTACGTGGCCGCGGCCATGGCCGCGCTCGGCGCGATCGGGCTGGCCATCTCGACCCTGACCGAGCACGCCATCGGCGCCATCGCGGCCATCGCGATCCTGGTCGTGACCAGCGAAGTGGTCGATCAGGTGCCGCAGCTGGCGGCCATCGGCCCGTACCTGCCCACGCACTGGTGGCTGTCGTTCGACGCGATACTGCGCGTGCCGGTCGACACCTCCACCCTGCTCAAGGGCCTGCTGTCGTTCGCCGTGTACGTGGTCCTGTTCGGCTCCTTCGCCTGGGCCCGCTTCACCTCGGCCGACGTCACCAGCTGACCCGCCGCCCGCTTCCCTCCCGAGATCTGCTCCGGCCCGCGATCCGCTTCCCCGCCGGCCATCCCGCGCGTCCCCGAATACATGCGCTCCGGCCGTTATTGCAACTCATTTGCAATTACTTCTAGACTGCTGGACAGGGAGAACCTGCTGCCAAGAAAGGGGACCGATGGCCGACCCGCGTGGCCGCCTGGACAAGATCCGCCAGGCGCTGAGCCCGTCCGAATGGGCCCGGGTCGGCGGCATGGTCGCAGTAGTCGCCGGGCTGAACATCCTGGGCTGGGGCATGCTGGCCGCCGCGCTGGGCGGCCATTACCACATCGGCAAGACGACCGTCTTCGGCGTGGGGACCGGGGCGCTGGCCTACACCCTGGGCATGCGGCACGCGTTCGACGCCGACCATATCGCCGCCATCGACAACACCACCCGCAAACTGGTCCACGAGGGCAAGCGGCCGCTCTCGGTGGGCTTCTTCTTCTCTCTGGGCCACTCCAGCGTGGTGTTCGTGCTGGCCATCCTGCTCAACTTCGGCATCCGCGGCCTGGACGACCAGGTCAGGAACGGCAACTCGCAGCTGCAGCACACCGCGAACATCGTCGGGACCTGCGTGTCCGGGTTCTTCCTGTTCCTGATCGCCGCGTTCAACCTCGTCATCCTGGCCGGGATCATCAAGGTCTTCCGCGAGATGCGCACCGGCGCCTACAACGACGAGGAACTCGAGGAGCAGCTGAACAAGCGCGGCCTGATGAACCGGTTCCTCGGCCCGCTGGCCCGCCGGGTCGACACCCCGTGGAAGATGTACCCCATCGGCTTCCTGTTCGGGCTGGGCTTCGACACCGCCACCGAGGTCGCGCTGCTAGTCCTGGCGGGTACCGCGGTGGTCGGCGGCCTGCCGTTCTACGCCATCTTGTCGCTGCCCATCCTGTTCGCCGCCGGGATGAGCCTGTTCGACGCGGCCGACGGCTGCTTCATGAACTTCGCCTACGACTGGGCCTTCGCCAAGCCGGTCCGCAAGGTCTACTACAACCTCACCATCACCGGCCTGTCGGTGTTCGTGGCCGTGTTCATCGGCGCGGTCGAGCTGCTGGGCCTGCTGGCCCAGGACAGCAGCCTCAACGGCTCATTCTGGTCGTTCATGCAGAACTTCAACATCAACACCGCCGGCCTGTTCGTCGTCGCGGTGTTCGTGCTGACCTGGATCGTGGCCCTGGCCATCTGGCGCTTCGGCCGCATCGAGCAGAAATGGGAAGCCTCCCGCCCCTGCCCCGACACTCCCGAATAATCCGCCCCAGGACGGCAGAACCAGCTCACGAGCAGTTCGGGCTGTTAGCGCCCACTTCTGGCCATGATCATGAAACGGGCGGCTCGAGGCCGGCCAGGATCGTCTCGGCTAGGCGGCCAGGGACGTCGGGGGAGACGGTGATCACGGTGCCGGGCGCACTGAAGATCAGCTGCGGCAGGACCTGACCGTGGATCGCGCCGACGATCAGGATGACCGCGGCGTCGATGTCGGCTCCCGCGGCGACGCGGCCGATCCGCTGCTCCGCGCGCAGGTAGGCGGACAGCATGTCCGGCAGCCCGCGGCCGTGCCCACCAGCGTCGGCGTGTTCGTCAGCTCCGGCGTGTTCGTCGGTTCCGGTGTTCTCGTCGGTTCCGGTGTTCTCCTCGGTTCCGGTGTTCTCCTCGGTTCCCCCGCCCTCATCGCCGGACGCCACCGGGCGGTCCGGCGGCTCCGCGCCGAAGGCGGCGTTGCCGCCCACCATCGCGTGAAACCGGACGAGCACCTTCGGCTGGGTGAACAGCCCGGCGAAGGCGGGCGTGACCCGGATAAGGACCTCGAGGCCGCCGTCGATGAACCGCCGCAGGTTCTCCGCGATGCTGCCGGTGCCCGGCTCGGGCAGCAGTGGCGGTGCGCTGCCCATGACCGAGGCCACGTGGGCCAGCAGCGCGTTGGCCAGCAGATCTTCCTTGTCCTCGAAGTAGTTGTAGAGAACCCCGTCGGCGACCTGGGCCTCACGGGCGATCTCGCGGACGGTCAGCGCACCGGTGCCGCGCTCGGCGATCAGCCGTGCCGCCGTGGCGATCAGGTACTCGCGCAGGTTCTGCTCGTTCCCGTCGCGCAGGGCACTGGCTTTCCTAGGTGACATCGCGCCTGAGTGTAGTACTGAGGGCCGCGGCGGCGAAGACCGCCGCGTAGGCCAGCAGCATCAGCCCGCCGCCCCACTGGGGCAGCAACCGGGCGGTGGCCGACAGGTTGGACCGGCTGAGCGCCTCGCTGGCGTAGAAGGGCAGCCAGCGGGCCAGCCCCGACCCGAGCAGCTGGCCGGCGATGCCTTCGATCACGGCGAACCAGGCCAGCGCGGTGGCGATGGCCGCGGCGGGGTTGCGGATCAGCGCGCCCAGGCCGACCCCGATCGCGGCCAAGGCGCAGTTGGCCGCCAGGCCGCCGCCCAGCGTCAGCCAGGCATCAGCCGCCGACAGCTGCAGGTGCCCGCCCTGGTCAGCCCACCAGGCCGCCGTGGTGGCCAGGGCCACGCCGGAGGACACGAGCCCGGCGGCGGCACCGGTCGCCGCATAGGCGACCAGTTTGGCGGTGATGGCCCGGCCTCGGCGCGGCGAGCTCAGGTAGGTGTCGGTGATGGTCGAATGCCGGTACTCGCCCGCTACGGCCAGGATGCCGAAGATGAGCGTGAACACCGCGGCCAGCCCGGTGTGCGCCAGCGCCGCACGCTGGGTACCCGGGTCATGGACGTTCCCGCCGGACTCGACCAAGCCGCTGATGCCGGCCACCACCAGGACCGGCCCGGCCGCGAGCAGCAGCCAGGGGGCCCGGACCGTGGTGAGCTTGCGGAACTCGCTGCGAATCAGGAGCAACACGAGAGGTCTCCTCAGGTCAGGGCGGTGGTCAGGGTCAGGAACGCGGACTCGAGCGCGCTGTGCGTATCGCCGATCTCGCTCAGCGGTCCTGCGAAGCGGAGTTCGCCCGCGCTGACGATCACGACGTGATCCACCGTCCGGGTGATCTCGCCCAGCGCGTGGCTGGCCACGATGACCGTCCGTCCCTCGCCGGCCAGGTCGCGCAGCGTGCTGCGGAGCCAGGCCGTGCCGCCCGGGTCCAGGCCGTTGGCCGGCTCGTCGAGCACTAGCACCTGCGGATCGCCGAGCATGGCCGCCGCCAGACCGAGACGCTGCCGCATGCCCAGCGAGAACTCTCGTACCCGCCGCCCCGCGGCGGAGGTCAGGCCGGCCAGGTCGAGCACCTTGTCCACCCGGCGGAGCGGAATGCCGTCCGCGGCGGCCAGGACCTTCAGGTGATCCCGGGCTCGCCGGCCCGGGTGAAAGCCCGTCGATTCCAGCATCGCGCCGACCACGCGGCGCGGCTGGGTCAGGCGGCCGTACCGCACGCCGCCGATCAGCGCTTCCCCGGCGGTCGGCCGGACCAGGCCGAGCGCGATGCGCAAGGTGGTGGTCTTGCCGGCGCCGGTGCGCATCCTGTGCCGTCTGACCAGGGGATACTGTGTGATTCGGCCTCGCCCCGAACCGCTCAAGTACCACCTGCACGGAGCATGGTCGCGGCGGATCGACGACGAGCACCGTCTCGTCTATGTCGTCACCCAAGCAGAGATCATCATCCTCGCAGCCCGCTACCACTACTGATCTCACCGCACGGCCCAACGAGCACGCGAGATCCGTTCTGCATGGGTGATCTTGATCTGGATGCCTGCACGGATGGCGCCCAGACTGGCTTGTTAGGGAGGTCCTATCGGGCCGGGACGGGCACGGTCGCGTGCCTGGCCGGGCTGACCGAAGATCTCAGCCCCGCCGGTCAGGACCGAAGCTGGAGGCCGGTCCGGGAGTGCGGTTCCGCGCTGGAACCGCGTGGGATCGTGACCGTTATGTGGAGGCCCCCAGCGGGCTGGCTGCGGGCGGTGAGGGTGCCGTGGTGCGCGGTGATGGCGGACTGGGCGATAGACAGGCCGAGGCCGACGCCGTCGCGGGCGCCGGTCCGGGGTTGCATCCGCTGGAACGGCTCGAAGAGCGCGGGGATGACGTCGTCGGGAACGTGCGGGCCGCTGTTGGCGATCTGGAGGCAGGCGGTGCTGTCCGTGCTGCCGGTGCTGAGCTTGATCCAGCCGCCGGGCTGGTTGTGCCGGATGGCGTTGTCGATCAGGTTGGAGACCACCCGGTCCAGCAGCTGCGGGTCCGCGCTGGTTTCGGCGGGGGCGAAGCTGGTATCGAGGTGCAGGCCGAGTTTTTCGATCTGCGGGGCGGCGGCGTCGAGAGCATCTTCGGCGCAGGTGGCCAGGTCGGTGAATTCGGCGCGGAGCGTGCCCTGGTCGCTGATGGCCAGAGTGAGCAGGGCCTCGATCATGGTCTCAGCGCGATCGATGGAGCGCCGGATGCGGGTGGCCATCTCGCTGAGCTGGCTAGTGGTGGGGGATGGCTTGGCCAGGGTGACGTCGATGGCGGTGCGCATCAGGGTCAGCGGGGTGCGCAGCTCGTGGGAGGCGCTGGCGACGAAGCGGCGCTGGGCGGCAAAGGCGGTGTCGAGGCGGTGGAGCATGTCGTCGAAGGTGTCGGCTAGCTCGCGCAGCTCGTCCCTGGCGCCGGTCAGTGCGAGCCGTTCGCCCAGGTGCTGCTCGGAGGCGCGGCGGGCGGTCTGGGTGATCATCCGTACTGGGCCGAGCACGCGGCCGGACATGAACCAGCCCAGGGTGCCGGAGGCGGCGGTCATGACGGCCAGGCCGGCCAGGGATATCTCCAGCAGCTCGCTCAGTGCCCGCTGGCGCTGTGCCCGGGATCCCGAGGTGACCCCGGCGATGTAGGCGGCGTCCTGCTGCTTGCAGGTCCGCAGGAGCGGCAGCGGGACGGGCTGGTTACCGGGCAGGTGGCAGCCTCGGGACACGCTGGCCGGTTCCTGGCTGGCGGCGGCGGCGGGGGGCTGTGCGGACAGGCTGCTGGCGAGAAGCCCGTAGGTGAGAGCGAGCAGGGCTGTTCCGGCGGTGAAGAACAAGGTCGCGTACAGCAGGGTGAGCCGCGTCCTGATCTTGCGCGGCCATAGCCGGGACAGGGGGCCGGGCAGGGTGCGGGCGTTCATGGCAGCCGGTAGCCGCTGTTGATGACGGTCTGGATGGGATCGGGTTCGCCGAGCTTGCTGCGGAGCCGGCCGAGGGTGACGGCGACGGTGCGGGTGAACGGGTCGGCGTTCTCGTCCCACACTCGTTCAAGCAGGGCCTCGGCACTGACCACGGCTCCGTCGGCGACCAGGAGTTCTTCCAGGATCCCCATCTCCTTGCGGGTCAGGGATAGGGGCCGTCCGGCCCGGCTGACCCGGCGGCGGGCACGGTCGAACACAATGTCGCCGTGGGTGATAACCGGGGCAGCGGACGGGGCGCGGCGGGCCAGCGCCCGGGTCCTGGCTAGCAGCTCGGAGAACACGAACGGCTTGCCCAGGTAGTCATCGGCGCCCAGGTTGAGTCCCTGGACCCGGTCACCGACGGTGGCGGCGGCGGTCAGCATCAAGATGCGCGCCGCCGAGGCGGACCCGACCAGGGTGGCGCAGACCGCGTCCCCGTGGATCCCGGGCAGGTCTCGGTCCAAGATGACCACGTCGTAGCTGTTCATCAGGGCCTTGTCGATCGCGGCCGGCCCGTCATAGGCGACGTCGGCACCGATGCCCTGATCCCGCAGCCCGTCGGCGATGTCGTCGGCCAACTCGGCCTGGTCCTCGACCACCAGCACTCTCATACCTCTCATGATGCGCCGCCGGATATCACGCCCGCATCACACGCCCGCCGCCAGGCCGTCTCGCACCGGCCGCCGCGGCTGTCCCCCGCCGCCGTGGCTGCCCGGGTCACCCGGCCCGTGACCTAGCCTCCTGGCCCCGCCCGCCCCGCCAGGGGCCGTTCGGCTGTGATGCGCGCTGCTGGGCGTGACACCGGTGTGATGCCCCGCGGCGTATCACTGATGGTGACCGGGCGTGTTGCCCGGCAGAGGAGGAACTGTCATGAATGTCATCGACGCCAGCGGCCTGGGAAAGCGGTACGGCCGCACCTGGGCGCTTCGCGAGTGCACGCTGGCGGTTCCCGCCGGGCATGTAACCGCGCTGGTCGGCCCGAACGGGGCGGGCAAGACAACGCTGCTGAACCTGGTGACCGGGCTGACCGCGCCGTCGGCGGGGGCGCTGGTGGTGCTCGGTAGCGCGGCTGCCGGATCGCCGGCCGCGCTGGACGGCATCGGGTTCGTTGCCCAGGACACGCCGCTGTACAAGAACCTGTCGGCCGGGGACATGCTGCACCTGACCCGCAACCTGAACCGCCACTTCGACCAGACCTATGCCCAGACCAGGCTGGCTGAGCTGGGCATCTCGCTGAAACACAAGGCCGGCAAGCTGTCCGGCGGGCAGCAGGCACAGCTCGCGCTCACCCTGGCGCTGGCCCGTCGGCCGCAGTTGCTGCTGCTCGATGAGCCGGTGGCGAGGCTGGATCCGGTCGCCCGCGCGGACTTCATGGCCACGATCTTGACCGTCGCGGCCGCCGACGGCATCTCGGTGCTGTTGTCCTCGCACGTGCTGGCCGACCTGGAGCGGGTGGCCAGCTACCTGATCTTGCTGTCGCACGGCCAGCTGCAGGCCGCCGGGGAGGTAAAGGACCTGCTCGCCGAGCACCGCCTGCTGACCGGCCCGGCCATGGCGCACTATGACGGGCCGGTGGTGCATCTGGACCGGGATCAGTCCCAGGTCCGGCTGCTGACCCGCGACCCCGTCGGCGACCCGGTCCCGCCGGGCTGGCAGGCACGCCAGGTCGGGCTGGAAGAACTAGCCATGGCCTACCTGCGCGGGTCCGGGGCCGCGGCTCCGCTCCCCGCGCCCGCAACAGTACGAAGCACCCAGACCAGGGAGGTAGCGAAATGACCACCATGACCATGCGTGCCCGGCCCGGGCCCGATGCCATTCCACGGCCGGTGCCGTGGCGGCGGATGGCCTGGGTCACCTGGCGCCAGCACCGCGTCGCGCTGGCCGGGGTGGCCGCGCTACTCGCCGCGTGGGCCGTGTACTTGTGGATCGGCGGCCTCCAGCTGCATCACGCCTATGCCATCGTGCTCGCCTGCCACCCCGCCAACGCGCTGGCCTGCCAGAACCAGCTCGCCGACTTCGACACCACAGATGGCCCGATCGCGCAGACGGTGGCCACCTTGCTGCAGGTCGTACCCGTGCTGATCGGGGCGTTCACCGGCGCACCGATCCTGGCCCGGGAACTGGAGACCGGGACCTTCCGGTACGCCTGGACCCAGGGCTTCGGCCGGTGGCGGTGGGCACTGGCCAAGCTGGCCATCCTCGCGGTCACCGTGAGCGCCGCCGCCGCGGCGTTCAGCCTGATGTTCTCCTGGTACTACCAGCCGCTGTCCGCCGACGGGTACCGTAACGCGTTCACCACCGAGCTGTTCACGTTGCGCTGGGCGGTATTCGGCGCCTGGACGCTGGCCGCTTTCGCGATCGGCGCCCTGGCTGGCATGCTCATCCGCCGCGTCGTCCCGGCCATCGCGGCCACCCTGGCCGTCTACGCTGGCCTGGCCGTGGCTACCGGCCTGTACCTGCGCGAGCATTACATGACACCGTTGCTGACCAGCAAACCCAACGTGCCCGGCGCCGCCTGGGTTCTCAGCCAGTGGTGGACCAAGGCCAGCGCGACCCTGACCCAGTCCACCATCAACCAGGTCATCAACGGAGCCTTCTACAAGACCGTTCCGGCACTGCCGACCAAGGCGCAGAAGCAGCAGACATCGGTCAGCGTGCTGCAGTACCTGAGCCACCACGGATACACCCAATGGACCAGCTACCAGCCCGGCAGCCGGTTCTGGCCATTCCAGTGGATCGAAACCGGCTGGCTAGCCGCCCTGGCAGTGCTGCTCATCGGCACCACCATCTGGCTAGTCCGACGCCGCGCTACCTGAACACCCGCAACCTGAATGGCAAGGTCCGAGAGCACTGCGAGGCCAGGTGTCCCTCCCTCGCAGTGCCCTACGATGCATGATCAGCCTTCCAGCCACTGCCGTTAACTGTGAATGCAATACCCCTGGTACGACGCGTGATACCGCGTCATCAACGTCGTGCCGAGGAGCTTTGTTGTCTGGCCAGTTTGCCATGGTTCTTTCGCCTGCGCCCATCGTTCCCGCTGGTCAGCACGGAGATGAAGCGGGTCCGGCGGAGGCGGGAGGCCTGCTGGCGCAGGCCGCGGCCGGTCCCGGGTTCTGGGAGGACCTGCTCCGGGACTGCGGCGGGCGCGTTCTTGCACCTGAAGAAAACCGTTAAGGGCACCGGCCGCACCCCTGCGTGGACGCTCGCCCGCCCTGGCCCGGCAGGAAGCCTGGGCGCTGCTGCTGATCCACAACATGACCGCCGCGATTCGCCGCCCGCGCCGCCGCAGGCCGGGATCGATCCGCGCCTGATCCCGTTCACCGCCGTGCTCGCCTTGAGCCGCGGCCACGTCACCGCCGATACCTGCTGCCCGCACTGCGGCAAGCGCCCCGCCAGCGGAAACGACCCCATCGCTCTGCTTGTCAACCAGGTCCTCGCTCAGCCCGCCCACCGGGACCGCCCCGCCCGGACCTCCGGCAGGACAACCTTCCAGCGGCAGCACTGGCACACCGAAGAGGCCTCCTACACCATAACGATCGCGCCGTCGAATCTCCCCAAAGCGGTACATACGTCCCAGAAGTTAAGGGCAGTAGCCCGGACGCTGTCCGCTATCTCCCGCGATTGGCTGCCCTGTGCGTTGCGGGCTCGAACCCGCCAGGTTGGCATAGCGCGCCAGTGTTATCAGCGGGGCGTAGTGCCGGTCGAAGAAAATGAGTGACACCCGGATCGACTGGCGCCTCGATTTGCTCGCTCCCCTGATCGGAGCGGCCGCTGTCACCCAGTCACCGGATTTCCGTAGAAACGCCCCCTTACCTATCGTTCTCACCATGACGCAAAACGTGTCGGTTCCGGAGAAGACGCTGGAGCACTGGGCCAGCCTGTGCGTCGCGTACCGGTACCAGTCGCTGGCCGCGCAGTGGTGGCCGGTCAACGGGTGGATATCGACCTCCAGGCGCTGCCGGCCCAGCCCGGCAAGGCCATACAGCTGGAGCTGAAGACGATCATGCCCGCCGGCCCGGGACGTCACATGGTGAACGTCGATCTTGGTCAGCTGTGGGAGTACAGCCACAAGCCGCTGGCCGCCGCGGCCGGGCAGGTGGTCTTCATCAACTCACGCGGGCTGTTCTCTGCCGGCCGGTAGCCGGCTGCTCCCCGGGTCGGCAGAAGACCTGCCAGTCAGAAATACTAGGACGGTGGGCGCATCCGGGAAGACGGCCTCTGACCAGGTATACGAAAGTCTGCCTGGTGTGCTAACGATCAGGCAGACGACTTGCCTTCGTGCCACGCAATAGACCGCAGGCGGAGACCTCCCTCGCCGACGCCGAAGCCGAGGAGGATCGTGCCTGGCGAGTCCGGCAGAGCGCCGCAGGCTGCGATGGATGCTTGCTGCCGAGCAGGCAGGCAGAGAGAAGATCACAAGACGCATGGACGTCGTGATGACAGGGAAGCTACCATCCTTGAACCGTCTGGGATCTGGCAAGGGAATCGGCGTTTACCCTAGAGGCATGACTCTCCAGAGCCCGGAAACGCTGCTCGGCAGGACGGCCTGATGCGAGCGCCCCGTCGTCATCGGCCGCGGAAGGATGAGCGCCTCGTACCCGGACCGGAGATAGACCTTGGCGCCATGGCAGGGAAAGTGACATACGTGATAAGTGCCGAGCATAAGGATTACCTGACTAGCGCTGGCCCTGGAAATCTAAGAAGCGATGCGTCCGCCTGTCCGAGAGGGCTGAATTTCGACGAGGTTGCCAGTTGGCTGCGGGAAGCAGTCAGCGAAGGCTATGTAAGCGCTGTGCTTGAAGGCGATTTTCCCAGGTACGCATGGAAACGAGTTGGCGATCAAGTCTACGAGGCTCGCCTCAGTAACTCAGGACTTGGGCAATACAAAGGGTACCCAATCAAAGACTATGAAGCTCCGGGCTGGCTATGATGACTATCGGTTTCGATGTAAACATTGAATGGCTGGAAGCGCCTGGGGTCAAAACGCCTGAGCTAGCAGCGACATGGGCACGGTACGAGATCTGGGTCGGCGATAGATGCATAACGCAAGTAGAGGCTGCGGACGGAACATTCCGTCGCTCAGTCTATGGTTCAATATACCCGCTCGCCCAGTGGGTTGCTTCGAACTGGTGGCTGCTCACTTCTCACATACGACCGTCAGCGGTTGAGGCACGCTACTGGACATGGCAGAACGTCCGCGCATACCCCTGGTTGCCTGAACACAACTTCCGCGGCGCTGGCGATGGAATGCCCTGGCCTGACCTAACGGTGGTCCCTGAGGGACCTGTTACCTGCGTGGCGTGGTCACAAGATCGCAACCGTAGCTTTTCTCCCGTGCGCTTTGCATCGGAGGGCTACGCAATAATCCGTGCCGACGAGGCGCGCGTCTGCTTGGCCGGAATTGTTAATCGCGTCCTCGAGCGTCTCGCGGAGTCGAAGCTCCCTAAAACGCCGTTGGCCGAGGAGTGGGAGGCGGTCGCGACAGCGGACGAGGAAGAACGAGACTTTTGCCTCACGGTAGCTCGACTGGGCCTAGATCCTTATTCCGTAAGCGAGCACACCGCAGACGAGGTGGTTCGCATAGCGGCTGATCTGCCTTCTGAAGTTTCTGTTGATTTCTTCGATAGCGCCGATGTTACAGGCCTTGCGGGTGCAGCAGAGTGGGCTCGCCGAGCAATGTCTGTTTCGGAGCGTGCATCCGCTAAGGCCGCCAAGACGCTTCGGCCTCTGCACGCAGCACTGTCATCACCAGTGGACAGCCTTTCTAATACCGTCAATGACGAGAGGCCGTGGACAATCGGATATGCTATGGCCCGTCAAGTCAGACGTGAACTTGATCTAGATCATACGAAACAATTCGATATATCTCCATGGGTAAGGCTTGGTGATGTCAGCGCACCCTCAAATGGTTTGCACGGAGTCGTAACGGTAACAGCAGACCGCTGTGGGCTAGTGCTAGACAATCGTCGCCTCGGAGCAACAGCTAGCCGCTTCGGCCAAGCCAGGGCGCTGGGTCGGGTCTTGGCCCATCCTGAGCATCAGCGTTTCGTCCTGTCGGCGGCTCACGGTCAGGACGAACAAGTTGCACGGGCGTTCGCTGCAGAGTTGCTTGCACCCTCTGATGGAGTTCAGGCCGCCTTGGAGGTTCTAGGAAAGCACGATGATGCTGCACTAGAAGCAATTGCAGCACATTTTAGGGTGTCACCTCTATTGGTGCAGCATCAATATGATAACCAGATAGCGACGACATCCCGGGGATATGCCTGGTATCTATAAAATTACCGCAGGCCCGGGGTATGCGCTGGCCGAGGCCAATCTCCTCCTGGTTCGGCGAACGCGCCGCAGCGCAATGGATGTCACAATCCGGTTACGGGTTTGCCCACGCCGGTGCGCATCCTGTGCCACCTGGCCAGGGGAACCGGCAATCGTGCCGTCCGACAGCCCCTGAGCTGTCGGCAGCCCAGCGGCCAAGGACGGTTCACCGCAGCCAGGCGAAGCGGCTCCCGGCCGCGGCCCTGGCGGCGACCCGGACGCCATCGACCGACTCGACACTGATCTCGGCGCGCATGAGGTCCTGTCCTTCGGATCTTTGTGTGAAAGTCTGCGCCCAGCCACGATCCACCTTGCCGCCGCACCCGCGCCGGGACGCGAAGCGCACTCAAATCCGGGGAGGCGGACTAATACCGCTGCGCGTACCAGGTCGGTGGCTCGCCGAACATGCTCTTGAAGTCGCGGATGAAGTGGCCCTGGTCGGCGTAGCCGAGGTCCGCCGCCAGCGCGGCCCAGTCGACCGCCCCGCCGGCGGCCATGCGTGCGGTCACCTCGTGCAGGCGGTAGCGGCGGATCACCCACTTGGGCCCGATGCCGACGTACTCCGCGAACAGCCGCTGCAGCCCCCGCACGGCAGAGTGTATGTCGCCTTTGTTCAATACCCCTGCGGCCCGCGCCGCCTAGCATCGCCGCCATGTCACACGTGTCCAACGCGGCCAGAGCCATGGCCGCAGTCGCCCGCACCATCACCGACGACCAGCTCGCCAGCAAGACTCCGTGCACGGAGTACGACGTGCGGGCACTGGTCAACCACCTCCTGTTCTGGGGCCCGTCGCTCGCCGGCGCTGGCCGCAAGGAGTCCGTTCCGCAGCCGGCGGCCGCCGAGTGCGATGTGGACCTGGCGGCCGGCGACTGGCGCGGACGCCTGCTCGCCCTGCTGGACGAGATCACGTCGTCGTGGGCGCCGCCGAGCGCCTGGGAGGGCGAGACGAGCATGGGCACGCCGCAACCGCTGCCCGCGCCCGTCATGGGCGACATGATCGCCGGCGAGCTGGCCGTGCACGGCTGGGACCTGGCGGTCGCGACCGGGCAGCGGCTGGAACTGCCCGCCGACCTGCTGGCGCATCTGCACGACACGATGTTCGCCGGCGTGGAGCAGGGGCGGGAGATGGGCCTGTACGGACCGGAGGTCGCGGTGCCGGCCGACGCACCCACCTTGGACCGCATCCTCAGCCTGACCGGCCGTGATCCCGCCTGGGCGTAGTCTCCGACTGGTGATGCCGGTCACATCTGGCACGAGATGTCGAAGCGTGGTGCGGTGGCTTCGACATCCCGGCCCCCGAGCCGGCAGCGTGAACCAGCCCGAAGTGGCGCACCGCCCACGGGCCCCCGAATCCACTCCGGCACGCGCGTACGAGGTACCTCCAGCCTGCCTGACCTGGGCACCGCACATGTGAACCGCTACCGCTAGCTAGCCGTTTGCTGTCACGGCTGGTACCATACATATATGGTAAAGACGACAGTGTACCTTCAAGAGAACACCAAGCAGCGGGTCGCCGAGGCCGCGCGGCGTACCGGGCAGTCCGAGGCCGAGTTCATCAGGCAGGCCATCGAGCAGCACACCGATGAGGTGCTCCCGCGCCGCCGCGGGCAGTGGGGGAAGATCCGGTTCACTGAGCCCGGGCTGGCGCACAAGGTAGACGAGGTGCTGGCCGAAGGCTTCGGCGCGTCGTGATCTTGTGCGACACCAGCGGCTTGCTCGCCGCGTATGACGAGGAGGAGCCGCAGGGCGACTCGGTCCGGGAGCTGCTCGATGGCGAGGCTGGCACGCTCGTGGTATCGCCGTTTGTGCTTGCCGAGCTGGACTACATGCTGATGACCCGGGCTGGTGTCGAGGCGGAGCTGACCTTGCTGTCAGATCTCGCAAATGACGTGTATCGGGTGGCGACGTTCACCCGCCAGGACGCGCAGCGGGTCGCTCGGCTCGGCAAGCAGTACGCGGATCTTAAGCTTGGCATCGCCGACGCGCACACGATGGTGCTGTCCGCCCCTGATCGCTACGGCACGACCCGCGTCGCCACGTTCGACCACAAGCACTACCGGGCGGTGAAGCCACCGCAGGGTGGTGTCTTCACTGTATTGCCAGCGGATTTGTAGTCTGGGCGAAGGAGGAGCGCCGCATCTCGGATCACCAGTAAGTCATCAGACCCAGACACCTCCTTCAGTCTGTGCCCACTGAGCAGGCAATACGGCAGCGAACCTCGTGGCGCGCAAATGTCACAATCCCGTTGCGGGCTTCCCGACACCGGTGTGCGTCCTATGCCGCCTGACCAGGGGAAACTGACCAGGGGAAACCGGGCAACAGTGCCACCCAGTAGGCGACAGGCAGGTGGCTACTGCCCGCCTGAGACAGGCACCTGACACGGCCACGACTGATAGTGGCTGATCAAGCCGCTGGCGCGGCAGCCGGATGGCCGATCAGGTCATGCACCGAGGTTATCGGTGCCTGCCGGACGGCAAGCTGGTGATCCGCGATGCGGCTGATCCTGCCGCCGCCTCCATCACGCCCGGGAGCGGACGGGTCGCATGCCGGGGTCGGGTCCGGGGTCGCTGGTGCCCGCGGCGGCCAAGCGGGCCAGGTAGTGCTTCCAGCCTTCGGCGTGGCCGGGCTTTTCCGGGTCGGGCAGGTCCCGGTGCTCCAGGTGCACGCGGGTGCCGGACCCGTCGGGAACGAGGCGGACCTCGACGGTACTGGCGCCGGGCGGCAACTCCGCTGACCCGGCGTAGCCCCAGCTCAGCAGCAGCCGGTGCGGGGGGTCCAGTTCAAGGTACCGGCCGCGGACCGGGGCGCCCTTGACGTTGACAGTGAACTCGCCGCCCGGCCGTGGCCCCAGTACGGCGTATTCCCCCATCCAGCGGATGATCGCCTCCGGCCGGGTGAAGAACTCCCAGACCCTCTCGGGCGGGGCGTCGATGCGGATCTGGGCGCGGACCGGTTCAGCCGTCATCGGCGGACTCCACGGCCTGCTTGAGCCGGGCCAGGCTGTCCGGCCAGAACTCGGCGAGGAAGTCGCGCAGCCCGGCCAGCCCCTCGAGGCGGACCGCGTAGAGGCGCTGCTGGCCCCTGGGTCTGACGGCGACCAGGCCGGCGTCCCTGAGCACCTTCAGGTGCTGCGAGACCGCCTGCTGAGTGATGTCGAACCGCTCGGCGATCTCGTTCACCGGCCGCGGCCCGTCCCGGAGCAGGCGCAGGATGTCCCGCCGGTGCGGTTCACCGATCGCCCGGAACGCGGCCTCGCTCACCCCTTCACCATACAAGCATTGACTTATTTAAGCTAACACTTGTATATTTCGGATCATGAACAGAACGGCAGCGGTTATCCGGGCTTACTACGACTCGTGGACCACGGGGGACTTCGGCGCCGCGGTCTCACTGCTGGCGGATGGGCTCGTCGTTGAAGTGCCGGTCAACGAGTACCCAACCGCTGAGTCCTTCGGGGCCGCGCTCAAGGCGTTCGGCTCGCTGGCCGCCCGCGTCGAGTTGCACGCGGCGATGAGCGACGGCGACGACGGAATGCTGCTGTATGACATGGACGTGGCCGGGCTCGGCACGCTCCGCGTCGCCGAGCACCTCACCGTGCGCGACGGCAAGATCGTCCGCATCCGGCAGATCCACGACACCGCCGCCCTTCGGGAGGCTGGTTTCGTTGGCTGAGGACGGGTACCGGCAGAGCATCCGGCTGCGTGCCCCGCGGGAACGGGTCTGGGACGCGGTAGGAACCGTTGACGGGCCGCGGCACTGGTGGACCACGATGGTGTCCGGGTCCGCCGAGGTCGGCGGCCAGCTGTGTTTCGGCTTCGCCGGCTTGTCCGAGGAGATGGTCATGCTGGTCGAGGCCAGCCGCCGCCCGGCCAGCGTCACCTGGCGATGCGTCGCGCACAACCGGGACCAGGAATGGACCGGCACCCAGCTCAGCTTCGAACTGGCCGACCGCGGGCCGGACGAGTGTGAGGTGACGCTCTGGCATACCGGGCTGCCGGGCGAGGTGGTGGCCGACGGATGGCGCCATTTCCTGGCCAGCCTCGCCGCCTACGCCGAAGCCGGGGCAGGCCACCCGTTCGGAGCGTGACAGGTGACCGCACTTGGCAACCAGGCGCACATGTTCGCCCGGCCGTACCGCCGGGACGAGCTGATCTGGTGTTTCGAGACCGTGCTCGGCTGCGGGCCGGCGACGCCGGTCATCCACCCGGCGATCCCGGAGCCCATGCTCTTGGTCAGCTTCCCGGGTGGTGGTCACCTGAGCATCGAGTTCACCGATGACGCGCCGGATTCTGACGCCCCGCGCCTCGGCGCGTGGCTGGAACTGCGCACGCCGGATCCCGCGGCCCTGATGCGCGCGGCGCTGGACGCCGGACTGGCCGAGGCAAGGCATCCCGGTCACGACCACTACCTGGTCACACCCGGCGGCCAGGTATTCACCGTCGTGGCAGGCAACGCGAGGCTTGCTCACCCCGGCGGCGGACGTGCTCGCCAGTTACCGGTCGCGGTGACTCGGGCCTGGTGGCGATGTTGCGCGGCGACCGAACTCTGGCCAGATGAACGTCACAATTCCGTTACGGGCTTCCCCGACCCGTTGGGGCCGAGCAGGCCGGTGACCAGCCCGGCGGGAGCGGTGAACGACACCTCCCGCACCGCCGTCACCCGGCCGAACTCCTTGGTCAGTCCCCGGACCTCGATCTCTGCCACGCCAGCCTCCCGTATGAACGTACGCTCATGAATTTATGTTCATGAAGGTGCGTTCATATTAAAGCAGAGGTCATGGTGCTGGCTAGCCAGGAGAGCCGGTGCCGCGCCGGCCTGCGGGTCCGCCGCGCGCCGGCCGCCGCTACCAGGCGAAGTCTTCCTCCCAGAATTCGGTGACGCCGCGGGCCGACTCCCGGGGTGCCGCTTCCTGGCCGCGCAGTTCCACCCGGCGGATCTTGCCGGAGATGGTCTTGGGCAGGTCGGCGAACTCGACCCGGCGGATCCGCTTGTACGGGGCGACCCGCTCCCGGCAGAACGCCATGATCGACTGGGCCAGTTCGCCCGACGGCTCGCGGCCGGCCGCCAGCAGCACGTAGGCCTTCGGCACGGCCAGCCGGATCGGGTCCGGGGCGGGAACCACCGCGGCCTCGGCCACCGCCTCGTGCTCGATCAGCACGCTCTCCAGCTCGAACGGCGAGATGCGGTAATCCGAGGCCTTGAACACGTCGTCGGTCCGGCCCACGTAGGTGATGTAGCCGTCGTCGTCGGAGATGGCCACGTCGCCGGTGTGGTAGTAGCCGCCCCGCATGGCCGTAGCGTTCAGCTCCGGGTCGTCCAGGTAGCCGGTCATCAGGCCGAGCGGCAGGCGGGACAGGTCCAGGCAGATCTCGCCGTCCCGGCCCGGCTGCCCGGTTACCGGGTCCACCAGGACGACCTCGTAGCCGGGCAGCGCCCGGCCCATCGAGCCGGGCCGAACCTGCTGGCCGGGCGTGTTCCCGACCTGCGCGGTGGTCTCGGTCTGGCCGAAGCCGTCCCGGACCGTGATACCCCAGGCCTTGCGGACCTGCTCGATGACCTCGGGGTTGAGCGGCTCGCCGGCCGCCACGCACTCCCGCAGCCCGGACACGTCGGCCTGGGCCAGGTCGGACTGGATGAGCATCCGCCACACCGTGGGCGGGGCGCAGAACGTGCTCACCTGGGCGCCGCCGAGCGCGCTGAGCAGTGACGCGGCCGAGAATCTCGGATAGTTCAGGACCAGGATGGTGGCCGAGGCATTCCACGGCGCGAACACGTTGCTCCAGGCGTGCTTGGCCCAGCCGGGTGAGGACAGGTTGAGGTGCACATCGCCCGGCTGGATCCCGATCCAGTACATCGTGGACAGG
Source organism: uncultured Actinomycetes bacterium (assembly GCA_963767565.1). GTDB lineage: Bacteria > Actinomycetota > Actinomycetes > Streptosporangiales > Streptosporangiaceae > Palsa-504. The sequence continues at coordinate 31,496 of CAVYEG010000010.1, forward strand.
TGCCCCACCGGGTAGCTGACCTGGGTGTGCGCGACCAGCTTGGGCTGGGCCGTCGTGCCCGAGGTGAAGTAGAGCAGCAGCGGATCGCCGGCCCGGGTGACGCCATCCGCGATGAACTCGGCTGAGCCGCCGAACGCGTCGTCGTAGGAGTGCCAGCCGGACGGGACCGGCTCGCCCGCGCTGACCACGATCCGGGTCCAGTCACCCGGGATCGCCTCGAATTTGGGCGCCTGCTCGGTGTCGGTGATGACGTGCCTGACCTGGCCGCGCGGGATCCGGTCGGCCAGATCGGCGGCCTGCAGCAGCGTGGACGAGGGAATCATCACCGCGCCCAGCTTCATGGTGGCCAGCATGACCTCCCACAGCGGCGCCACGTTGCCGAGCATCAGCAGCACCCGGTCGCCGCGCCGGACCCCGAGGCCGCGCAGCCAGTTGGCCAGCTGCCCCGACCGGGCGGCCAGCTGGCCGTAGGTCAGGCTGGTGTCCTCATCCTCGGCCAGGATCCGCAGCCCGGGCCGGTCCGGGTGCTCGGCCGCGATCACGTCGAACCAGTCCAGCGCCCAGTTGAACTCGTCAAGCTCGGGCCAGGTGAACTCGCGCCGGGCGGCCTGGTAGTCGGTCCGGTGGCGCAGCAGCAGGTCCCGGGCGGCCCGGAAGGCGGCCGCCGATGCGGAAGATTCGGTCATGGGCCTATGTTGGCAGGCCGGTGCCCGGACTGACCAGGCCGATCTCGTAGGCCAGGACGACGGCCTGGACCCGGTCCCGCAGCGCCAACGGCAGCAGTTCCTCGCAGTTCTTCGTCATCATCGGCCTGGTCGCGACGCTGACCCTGCTGCTGGTCGCCGTAGCCGGGCTCGGCGTGCTCAACCCGGTCGTGCTGCAGACCCGGGAACGGGTACACGACCTGGGCGTGTTCAAGGCCATCGGCATGACGCCGCGGCAGACGATCGCCATGGTGGTGTGCTCGGTAGCCGGGATCGGCCTGGTCGCCGGACTGATCGGCATCCCGGCCGGGATCGCCCTGCAGCACTACATGCTGCCGATCATGGGCCACGCCGCGCAGCCGGACGTTCCGCCGTCGGTGCTGAACGTCTATCACCCGGCCGAACTAGTCCTGCTCGCCCTGTCCGGCCTGGTCATCGCCGTGGCCGGGGCGCTCGGCCCGGCGGGCTGGGCCGCCAGGACCCGTACCGCCTTCGCGCTGCGGGCCGAGTAGGTCCCGTCAGCGGTCCGGGCGAGCGGCCGCCGGGAGATAGCGGGCGCTCACCGGGCTGCGGCGGCGCAGCGGATGCACAGCGCCGCCGCCGGCCGGGCCGCCAGCCGGTCTGCCCCGATCGGCTGTCCGCACCGTTCGCACCGCCCGTAGTTCCCGGCTGCGTCCCGGGCCAGCGCCGCATCGACCGCCGCCAGTTGCTCCCGGGCCGCCGCCAGCAGCGCGGCCGCGTGCTGCCGTTCGAAGGCCAGGGTCGCGCCCTCCGGATCGTGCTCGTCGTCGGTCCCGTCCGCACTCGCCGCCTCGGCGATCCCCGCGAACTCCCGCTCCAGCGCGGCGATCCGCTGCAGCACCCGCTCCCGCTCCGCCAGCAGCACCTCCCGCGCCGTCCCCATGCTCCCGACCCTAACCGCCCTGGACGGCAAGCTCAGTCGCGGAGCCCTGACTGGGCCGCCCGCGAGGTCGACGAGGGCCGCGCGGCGTCCGTGTCCGCTCTGATCGCCGAAGGTCTGGAACTCCTGGAAGCCCGGGCCCAGCTCAACGCGGTCGTGGCCGAACTGCACTGCGAAGTCGGCGAACTGGACGACCAGGCCGAGGCCCGCCTGGCAGAAGCTCTCGCCGCCGCTGACGAGGCATACCGCAGGCACCGGGGCAGCGGCGCCGGTCACGCGGCGTGAGAGGGTTCGTCTTCGACGCAGGTGCCTTCATCGCCTTGGAACGCAGGTCGCCGCTGCTGGGCATCGTTGACGGTGCTGCACGGCACGGTGGAAATAGTCCTGCCCCGCACGGTTATCGCTCAGGTCTGGCGTGGCAGCCCGGGTCAGGCCAACGTCGGACGGCTGATCAGCGCGGGTCGCGCAGGAGGCAGCAGTCCGGTGATCGTCGATGAGCTCACGGCCGAACGTGCCAGGCAGATCGGCGTGACGATCGGCCAGACGTCCCACCCGGACATCGTCGACGTGCACGTGGCCCTGGCCGCGGCCGAGCGAGGTCATGCCGTCCTCACCTCCGATGACGCCGACATTGCCCGGGTTGACCCCAGGCTGATCATCGTCCACGTCTGACTCAGTTACCTACCCGTGGCGGTCACTTGACCTCAGGCGCGGTTGAGGTTGCATGATCCGGGGTGCAGACCGATCAGCGGGCCGAACCCGGGGTCCAGGCCAGCCGGTCAGCCTGGACCGCCCGCCTGGCCGAACGAGCCCGGGCTTCCCCGTACTACCCCGCGCTCAGCCACCCGGTGCTGCGCCGGCTGCTGCCGGGCACGGCCGCCTCCGCGCTGGGCGACGGGATGAGCGCGGTGGCGATTGCCTGGCTGGCGCTGCGGCTGGCCCCGGCGGGCAGCCGCGGGCTGTGGGTGGGCGCCGCGGTAGCCGCCTATTCGCTGCCCGGCGCGGCCGGGGCGGTGCTGCTGCGCCGCTGGCTGCGGGCCCGCCGCGGGGCCCGGCTGGCCATTGTCAACGCCGTGCTCCGGGCGGCGGCGCTCGGCCTGATCAGCTGCCTGGCCCTGGCCGGGCTGCTCGATCCCGTGGGTTACGTCGGCCTGCTCGGCATCTCCTCCCTGGTCAGCGCCTGGGGGGCGGCCGGCAAGTACACCCTGATCGCGGACCTGCTGCCCGCCGAGCAGCGGGTCGCGGGGAACACGGTGTTCGGCCTGGCCGACCAGCTGAGCCTGATGATCGGCCCGGCCCTGGCCGGGCTGGTCACCGCGGCGGCGGGCCCGGCCCCGGTCATCGGGCTGGACGCTGCGAGCTGGGCCGTGCTCGGGGTCAGCTACGCCCGCGTCGCGCCCCTGGCCGCCCGCCTCCAGCCCCTCGCCCCGGACCCGCGCCCCGGCGGCTCACCTGCCTGGGCAGTGATCCGCTCCAGCCCGGTGCTGCCCGGCCTGATGGCGCTGTCGTTCGTGTTCTACCTGCTCTACGGCCCGGTCGAGGTAGCGCTGCCGGTGCACGTGGCCACGGACCTGCACGGGTCGGCGGCGCTGCTCGGCGCGTTCTGGGCCGTGTTCGGCGTCGGCGCCGTGATCGGCGAGCTGTCCGCGCCGTTCCTGCGCCGCTTGCGAGTGTGGCCCACCATGACCTGGATCGTGATCGGCTGGGGCCTGGGCCTGCTGCCACTCGGGCTGCACACGCCGCTCTGGCTCGCGTTGACGGCCTTCTGCGCCGCCGCGGTCATCTGGGGCCCGTGGATGTCCCTGTCCATGGCGGTGCTCCAGGACGCCAGCCCGCCGGCCGCGCTGGCTCAGGTCATCGCGGCCCGCAGCTCGCTGCTCATCATCGCCGCGCCGATCGGGACCGCGTTCGGCGGGCCGATCGTGGCCGCCCTCGGCGCCCGCGGCACCCTGCTCGTCTCGGCGCTGGCCACCATCGGCCTCGGCCTGATCACCACCATGGTGCTCCTGACCCGCCGGGCCAGGAAGGCCGCGGCCGGCTCATAGCCGGACGGTCTTCAGGTGTCCTTCATGTTCCCCGGCTAGCCTCCCTCGGCGGAGGGATGGACGGCCGGAGTCTCATAGCGAACCGAGAAGTCCCGTACAGAGGGCTTCGAGTACCCGGCCGCAGAATGAGCTACATGAGCAACGCACACCGCGACAGCCTGCGCCGGGCCATGGCGGCCAGGGAACGCGGCCGGTCCAGGGTCCGCTCGGCGACCGCGGCCGTCACCCTGTCCAGCGTGGCGGCGGCCGGCGCGGTCGCCCTGGTCCTGCCCGGCGCCACCCACACCACGACCACGTCCACCGGCTCGTCCGCGACCCGGTCCAGCCCGACCAGTTCCGGCTCGTCCACGAGTTCCGGTTCCACCTCATCCGGCAGCTCAGGATCCAGCTCATCAGGATCCAGCTCATCCGGATCCGGATCCAGCTCGTCCGGATCGAGCTCAAGTTCCAGCTCGAGCGGCTTCAGTTCCGGTTCCACTCCGACCTCAAGCTCCGGCACCAGCTCGGCCACCTCCGGCGGCTCATGATGCCGCTCGCCCCCGCCGGCACCCACGGAGCCGGCACCGACGGAGCCGGCACCCACGGAGCCGGCACCCGACGGAGCCGGCACCCACGGAGCCGGCACCCACGGAGCCGGCGGAGCCGAGGCCGGACCAGCGGATACCGCGGCCTCCTGGCGTGCCCTCGGCACGCTGGTCCGGCTGGTGGTGACCGATCCGCCCGCCCTGCCCCGGGCCCGCGAGCTGCTCGAAGCGGACCTGGCCGGCATCGACCAGGCCTGCAGCCGGTTCCGGCCCGACTCGGAGCTCTGCGCGCTGCGTGGCGGGCAGACCGAGCAGGTCAGCCCGCTGCTCGCCGAGGCCATCGCGGTATCGCTGCGGGCCGCCGAACTAACCGACGGCGACGTCGACCCCACCCTCGGCGCGGCCATGGCCGCACTCGGCTACGACCGCGACTTCGCCCAGGTGCCGCGCACCGGGCCCGCCGCCACGCCGGTCACGGTCAGGACCGTGCCCGGCTGGCGCGAGGTGCAGCTGGAACACCGCCGGCTGACCATGCCCGCAGGCGTCCGGCTCGACCTGGGCGCGACCGCCAAAGCCTGGGCCGCTGACCGCGCCGCGGCCCGGATAAACGAGCATCTCGGCTGCGGCGTGCTGGTCAGCCTGGGCGGCGACATCGCCGTGGCCGGCCCCGCCCCGGACGGCGGCTGGCGGATCCGGGTCCAGGACGTGACCGGCTCGCCCGATGACCCGCCGGACGGCCCGTACACGCTGATCGCGATCCGCGACGGCGGCCTGGCCACCTCGAGCACCACGGCGCGCCGCTGGCAGCGCGGCGGCGACGTGCTGCACCACATCCTCGACCCGCGCACCAGCCGCCCGGCCGAATCCGTGTGGCGGACCGTGTCGGTGGCCGCGGGCAGCTGCGCGGACGCCAACACGGCCAGCACCGCCGCGGTCATCCGCGGCCGCCGGGCGCTCGGCTGGCTGGCCGGCCTCGGCCTGCCCTCCCGGCTGGTCGACACGACCGGCGTGGTGTTCACCGTGGCCGGCTGGCCCGCGGAAACCGGGCAGCACGGGGAAGCCGGGCAGCACGGGGAAGCCGGGCAGCACGGGGAAGCCAGGCAGCACGGGGAAGCCAGGCAGCACGGGGAAGCCGGGCAGCAGACCTCAGAGCTAGCTCAGAACTAGCTTCCAGGCTCTACGGACCGCGCGCACCGAGGATGAAGAACGTGGATATCAACACAGCCCCGACCCGACGGGAACGACCGACATGAGCAGCGCCACCGCGTTCTGGTACGCCAGCCGCGCCACCGGTGTGGTCGCGCTGCTGCTGCTCACCGCCGTCCTGGTGCTCGGCATCCTGGTCAACCGGCAGGGCCGGCTGCCCGGCCTGCCCCGGTTCGCGGTCACCAGCCTGCACCGCAACATCTCGCTGCTGGCCGTGGCGTTCATCGCGGTGCACGTGCTGACCGCGGTGCTCGACAGCTACGTCAGCATCCCGGTCGCCTCCGGCGTCATCCCGTTCGCTTCCGGGTACGAGCGGTTCTGGCTGGGCCTGGGCGCCATCTCGTTCGACCTGATGCTGGCCATGATCATCACCAGCCTGCTCCGCGGTCGTCTGAACCGGACGCTGTGGCGGGCTATCCACCTGCTGGCCTACGCCAGCTGGCCGGTGGCGCTGGCGCACAGCATCGGCTCGAGCAAGGACCTGCAGCACGGCTGGCTGCTGTACCTCGGCATCGCCTGCGCGCTGATCGTCGCGGCCGCCAGCGCCTGGCGGCTGGCCAGCGCCGCCCGTCAGCTGCCGCAGGCCGGGCGGGTCGCCGCCCTGCTCGCCCAGCACGGCGGCGCCAGGCCCGGCACCAGCCTGCCGCGCCAGCGCCGGCAGGCGCGCCAGCGGGACCAGGAGCGGGAAGGGCTCTCACGATGACCATGACGCTGAACGACCCGGCAGCAGGCGGGGCAGCCCGGCAGGCTGCTTCCGGGCTGCCCCGCCTGCTGCCGCTGGTGCCCGGCGTGCCGGAAGACCTCCGTGCGCACCTGGCCCGCTACGGCCGCCCGCCGTACGGCAGGCCCCTCATCGACGCGGCCGAAGCCGCGGGCCTGACCGGCCGGGGCGGCGCCGCGTTTCCCGTGCACCGCAAGCTGGCCGCGGTCGCCGCCGGACGCGGCCGCAAGGTGATCGTGGCCAACGGCGCCGAGAGCGAGCCCGCCAGCGGTAAGGACGCCGTGCTGCTCAAGGCCGCGCCCCACCTCGTACTCGACGGCCTGCAGCTGGCCGCCGAGGCCATCGGCGCCGGCCAGGCCCACCTCTGCCTGCACCCGGGCCGCCATCTCGAACTGCACCGGGCCCTGGCCGAACGAGCCGCCGCCCGCCTGGACCGGATCCCCGTGACGCTGACCGAGACGCCGCCCCGGTTCCTGGCCGGCCAGGAGACGGCGCTGATCAGCCGGCTGAACGGCCTGCCCGCCCGGCCGGCGTTCCAGCCGCCCCGGGTCAGCGAACGCGGCCTGGGCGGCGCGCCCACCCTGGTCCAGAACGTGGAGACCCTGGCCCACCTGGCCCTGATCGCCCGCTACGGCCCGCGCTGGTTCCGCGCGCTGGGCACCGAGGACGAGCCGGGCACCATGCTGGTCACCCTGCACCAGGCGGACCACCGCAGCCAGGTCATGGAGATCGAGATCGGCGCCCCGCTGGCCAGCCTGCTGCACGAGAGCGCCGACGCGCAGGCGGTCCTGATCGGCGGCTTCCACGGCACCTGGCTGCCGCTGCCCCGGGCCGCCGCGCTCACCCTGGACAACCAGGCGCTGACGGCCCACGGGGCCGGCCTGGGCGCCGGCGTGATCGCGGCGCTGCCCGCCGACCGCTGCGGCCTGGCCGAGGCGGCCCGGGTCACCCGTTACCTGGCCGCCGAGTCGGCCGGCCAGTGCGGGCCCTGCCTGAACGGCCTGCCCCGGATCGCCGCCGCCCTGGCCGAACTAGCGGCCCGCGGCCACCGCAGGCAGACCCGGGCCGACCTGGAACGCTGGTCCGGCCTAGTCACCGGGCGCGGCGCCTGCCACCACCCGGACGGCACGGTCCGCTTCGTGCGCAGTGCCCTGACCGTCTTCGCGGCCGAGATCAGCCTGCACGGACGGGGCCAGTGCTGTGCTTCTAACCACGGGGCCGCCAGCCGCACCCCGTTCCTGCCGGTGCCGGACGGCATACCCGCTACCGAAGACGACTGGACCTGACCGTGGCCGAGACCCTGCGGGTGAACCCGATCAACTGCTCCGGCCACGGCGTGTGCGCCGAACTGCTGCCCGAACTGGTCACCCTGGACGAATGGGGCTATCCCATCATCGACCCGCGCCCGCTGCCGGCCGCCCTGGACCGCGACGCCCGCCGCGCGGTAGCCGCCTGCCCCGCCCTAGCCCTCAAGCTCCTCCGAACGCAATGACCCTGGCTGCCGCCCGCAGCTAAACCGGAAAGCGAGCACCACGGACCGTTCGGCCTGGAAGCCTTAAAGAACGTCGTGGCCCGGGTGCGGCTCGACCGGCACCGCGGGAATCGACCCCAGCCGCCCGGCCTGGAAGTCCTGGACGGCCTGGGCCAGCTCGGCCTGGGTGTTCATGACGAACGGGCCGTAGGCGGCCACCGGCTCCCGGATCGGCTCGCCGCCCAGCAGCAGGATGTCCATATCCCCGGAGCCCGAAGCCGCGAACGTGATCGCGCCGCCCGCCCCGAACACCGCCAGCTGCCCCATCCGCACAGGCCGCTTCCCGGCGCCGACGGTGCCGCTCCCGGCCAGCACGTAGGCCAGCGAGTTGAAGTCGGCCCGCCACGGCAGCCGGACCTGCGCGCCCGCCGACACGGTGGCGTGGACCAGCGAGATCGGGGTGTGGGTGATGCCCGGCCCGGCGTGCCCGTCGAAGTCGCCCGCGATGAGCCGCAGCAGCGCGCCGCCGTCCGCCGAGGCCAGCAGGGCCACCTGCCCGGCCCGGATGTCCTGGTAGCGCGGCGCGGTCATCTTCAGCCGCGCGGGCAGGTTGACCCACAGCTGGAAGCCGTGGAACAGCCCCCCGCTGACCACCAGCTCCTCCGGCGGCGCCTCGATGTGCAGGATCCCGGCCCCGGCGGTCATCCACTGGGTGTCGCCGTTGGTGATCAGCCCGCCGCCGCCGTTGGAGTCCTGGTGCCGGAACGTGCCGTCGATGATGTAGGTCACGGTCTCGAACCCGCGGTGCGGGTGCCACGGCGTGCCCTTGGGCTCGCCGGGACCGTAGTCGACCTCGCCCATCTGGTCCATGTGCACGAACGGGTCGAGCCGCGGCAGGTCCACCCCGGCGAACGCGCGCCGCACCGGGAACCCCTCGCCCTCGAATCCGGACGGGGCGGTAGTGACGGAAGTGACCTTGCGCTCGGCCGTGGTGACGTCGGGCTCGGCGACCCGCGGCAGGATGAGGACGTTGTCGGTGCTGATCGCTGGCATGGCTGGCCTCCTCGGCTTAGGTGCCAGCATAACTACATTTGAAACTTCAATTATTCCGAACGGGCCGTGGCACCCGCCTCCGGCCCGATCCCTCGCTTACCATGGGCAGTCGCGAGCAAGGGGGACATCCGATGGACACCGAACCGACGCCGTCGCCCAGCTACGCCACGGCCGGGGTGGATGAGGAACGCGAGCAGCAGGTGTTCGCCCGGGCCATGCGGCCCTGGCTGGCCCGCACCGCGGTCAGATCCCCCATGGTGACCAGCATCACCGGCCTGGCCAGCGGCTACTTCGCCACCTTGATGGACATCCCGCCCGGGCCTAAGCTGGCGCTGAGCACCGACGGGGTGGGGACCAAGATCCTGCTGGCCCGCGAGGCCAACCGGTGGGAGCCGATCGGGATCGACTGCGTGGCCAACAACGTCAACGACCTGATCTGCGTGGGCGCGGTGCCGCTGGCCCTGCTCGACTACGTGGCCACCGACCGGATCGACGAGGGCGTGCTCGAGGAGGTGGCCCGCGGCCTGTACCTCGGCGCGGACCTGGCCGGGATCGCGGTCCCGGGCGGCGAGATCGCCCAGATCGGGTCCATGCTGGCCGACCCGGCCGGCGGGCGGCCCATGCTCGACCTGGTCGGCACCGCCATCGGCGCGCTGCCGCCGGGCCGCGTGCCGCTGGACGGCTCCGCCGTCCGGCCCGGCGACGTGGTCATCGGGCTGCCCAGCTCCGGCCTGCACAGCAACGGCTACTCGCTGGCCCGGCACGTGCTGTTCGACGTGGCCAAGATGGGGCTGGCCGACCGGGTGCCCGGCACGGCCCGGCACCTGGACGACGCGCTGCTGCAGCCCACCCGGGTCTACGTCCGGGCCGCCGAGGCGCTGTGGGAGGCGGGCATCGAGCCGCGCGGCCTGGTGCACATCTCCGGCGGCGGGCTGCTCAACCTGGGACGGCTGGCCGCGGACGTGTCCTACGAACTGGACGCGCTGCCGGCCCCGGCGCCGATCTTCGCGCTCATCGCGGAGAAGGGCTCGGTCCCGGCCGCCACCATGTACGCCACGTTCAACATGGGCATCGGGTTCTGCGTGGTCGTCCCGGCCGCCCGGCAGCAGGCCACCATGGCCGCGCTGAAGAGCGTGGGCGAGGATCCGGCCCGGGTGGGCTGGGTCACCGGCCGGCCGGGCCGGAACGTGTCGATACCAGCGGCCGGCCTGCGGGGACACGGGGATAGCTTTACCTACTGGGGGGACCCATCCCCCCAGACCCCCCTTGGATAGCGTCTAGGCATGGATGTCCCTGCCTTCCTCGAGTCCCATGCCCGTGAGTTCTTCGACGACCTCACGCAGTGGCTGGCGATCCCGTCGATCTCGGCCGACCCGGCCCGGCACGCCGACGTGCGCCGCAGCGCCGAATGGCTGGCCGCGCACCTGCGCGGCATCGGCTTCCCGGTGGTCGAGATATGGGAGACCGGGGGCCTGCCCGCGGTGTTCGCCGAGTGGCCCGCGGCCGACCCGGCGGCGCCCGTCGTGGCGTGCTACGGTCACCACGACGTCCAGCCGGTCGAGCCGCTGGCCGAATGGGACAGCCCGCCGTTCACCCCGGCCGAACGTGACGGCTTCCTCCTGGCCCGCGGCGTCTCCGACGACAAGGGCATGGTGCTGATGCACGTCCTGGGCCTCCGCGCCGGGCTGGCCGCCGCGTCCGCTTCCCTGGCGCTTCTGGCGCCGCCGCGCCGCCGGTCACGATCAAGCTGCTGGTCGAGGGGGAAGAGGAGTCCGGCTCGGAGCACTTCGCCGACCTCCTCCGCGCCCAGCGGGACCGGCTGGCCTGCGACGTGATCGTGATCGGCGACTCCACCATGTGGTCCGCGGACGTGCCGTCCATGTGCACCGGCATGCGCGGGCTGGCCTCGGCCGAGGTCACGCTGAGGGGACCGGACCGCGACCTGCACTCCGGGTCGTTCGGCGGCGGGGTGCCGAATCCGCTGCACGCCCTGGCCAGCCTGCTGGCCGGCCTGCACGACGCGGACGGGCGGGTCACCCTGCCGGGGTTCTACGACCGGGTGCGGCCGCTGACCGCTGAAGAGCGGGACCTGCTGGCCCGGCTGCCGTTCGACGAGCAGCAGTGGCTGGCCGAGGCGGGCGGCAGCCGCGCCGCCTACGGCGAGGCGGGGTTCAGCACGCTGGAGCGGATCTGGACCCGGCCCACCGCCGAGATCAACGGCATGTGGGGCGGCCACACCGGGCCGGGCGGCAAGACGATCATCCCCCAGGCGGCGCACGCCAAGGTGTCGTTCCGGCTGGTCGCCGACCAGGACCCGGCCGAGGTCGGCGCCGCGTTCGAGCAGTACGTGACGGCCCACACCCCGGCCGGCATCGAGGCCACGGTGACGCTGGAGGGCGGCGGGGTCCGGCCCAGCTACTCGCCGGTCGCCTCGCCCGCGGTGCAGGCCGGGCGGCGAGCCATGCAGCGGGCGTTCGGCCGCGAGGTGCTGTTCACCAAGGAGGGCGGCAGCGGCCCGGAGGCGGACCTGGCCGACATCCTCGGCGCGCCGCTGGTGTTCATGGCCCTCAGCCTGCCGTCGGACCGGCTGCACGCCCCGAACGAGAGAGCGGACATGGCCCTGCTCCTGAAGGGCGCGCAAGCCTCGGCGTACCTGTGGGACGAACTGGCCTCGACCCGTGCCGCTAGCAGTGCCGCTAGCAGTGCCGCTAGCAGTGCCGCAAGCAGTGCCGCGGACCTGACGTGACCGCACTCGGGCTGGGTCATCTCGCGCTGTCCCGCGGGACCGTGGACCGGGTGACCCACCGGCGTAATGACCGGGAGTGGGTCGACGCGGCCTGGAAGGACCCCCGCACCCGGGTGCTGGTCGCCTGGCACGGCCAGGCCCTGGTCCGGCTGGATGACGAGCAGGCCGGGCTGCGGTTCGTCGCGCCGGAGGAGGCGCCGGACGGGGTCCGGCTGCTGCTGGGCCAGGACGGCGACGGGACCGTCTACTTCGGCGTGGACGCCGCGCTGCCGCCCGCGCCGGACGGGTTCCAGGCCATGTCGCTGCGCGAGGTGGGGACGCTGCTGTCCGACCGGGACGCGGGACTGCTCACGCACGCGGTGGCCCTGGCTAACTGGCACGACACGCACACCCGCTGCCCGCTGGACGGCACGCCCACGGTGCCCGACCCGGGCGGGCACTCGACCACCTGCCCGGCCGACGGCAGCGAGCACTTCCCGCGCACCGACCCGGCGGTGATCATGCTGGTCACCGACCCCCAGGACCGGGCCCTGCTGGCCAGGAACGCGGCCTGGCCCGGTCGCCGGGTCTCGATCCTGGCCGGGTTCGTGGAGGCGGGCGAATCCGCCGAGCAAGCCGTGATCCGCGAGGTGGCCGAGGAGACCGGGATCACGGTCACCAACGTCAGGTACCTGGCCAGCCAGCCCTGGCCGATGCCGCGCAGCCTGATGCTCGGCTTCCGGGCCGACGCCCCGGCCGGCCAGTCCATCGCCGTGGATGAGCAGGAACTGGCCGAGGCGCACTGGTTCAGCCGGGCCGAGCTGCTGGCCGCCATCGAAACCCGCGAGCTGGCCCTGCCGCCGCCGGTGTCGATCGCCCGGCACATCATCGAGTCCTGGTACGGCGGCCCGCTGCCCTCCACCTGGTCCCCGCCGCTGCCCCCCGAGCCGCCGCCCCCCGCCCGGCCCGCGTCCTGACCTGGAAACAATAGGGAGGCCGAGCGTGACTACGGAACCGGCGGTCCGGCCGCGCACGAACTGGGCCGGCAACATCGCCTTCGGCGCCCCGGACTTCGCCCGTCCGGCCACGCTCGGCGAGCTCCAGAACGTCGTGGCCCGGGCGGCCCGGGTCCGCGTGCTGGCCACCGGCCACTCGTTCAACGACATGGCGGATTCACCCGGGACCCAGGTCAGCTTGTCGGCGCTGCCCGCCAGCCTCGAGACCGACTCCGCCGCGTCACTCGTTCAGGTCCCGGCCGGCCTGACCTACGCCCAGCTGGCCGCCGGCCTGGACGCCCGCGGCCTGGCCTTGCGCAACCTGGCCTCGCTGCCACACATCTCGGTGGCCGGCGCCTGCGCCACCGCCACCCACGGCTCGGGCCCGGCCAACCAGAACCTGGCCGCCGCCGTCACCGCCCTGACCCTGGTCACCGCCGACGGTGACCTGCTCGAGCTGACCCGCGGCCACGACGGCTTCGACGGCGCCGTCGTCCACCTCGGCGCCCTCGGCGTCGTGGTCAGCCTGACCCTGGACGTGGTCCCGTCCTTCGCCGTCGCCCAGCGGGTCTACGAGAACCTCCCCCTGCAGACCCTCGATGATCACTTCGCCGCCCTCATGTCGGCCGGCTACAGCGTCAGCCTGTTCACCGACTGGCGGGCCCCCCGCCTCACCCGGCTCTGGATCAAGCAGCGCCTCCCCGCCCCCGAAGTCTCTCCAGTCACACAGGAACTGTGGTTCACCGCCAGTCCCGCGTCCGGGCCGCGGAACCCGGTCCCCGGCATGTCCCCCGACGCCTGCACCCAGCAGCTCGGCGTGCCCGGCCCCTGGTACGCCCGGCTGCCCCACTTCCGGCCCGATTTCCAGCCCAGCGCGGGCGACGAGCTGCAGTCCGAGTACCTGCTTCCTGCCGGGCACGCCGTCCCCGCCCTGCACGCCCTCAGCCAGGTCCGCGACCGCCTGGCCCCGGTCCTGCGCATCTGCGAGATCCGCATGGTCGCCGCCGACGATCTCTGGCTCAGCACCTGCTACCGCCAGGACAGCGTGGCCTTCCACTTCACCTGGATTCCCGACGCCTCCGCGGTCCTGCCGGCCGTCACCCTGGTGGAGCGCCAGCTGGCCCCGTTCGCGCCCCGCCCCCACTGGGGCAAGGTCTTCACCACCCCGCCCGAGACACTCCGCTCCGGCTACGAGCGCCTCCCCGCCTTCGTCGACCTCGCCCGCCGCCTCGACCCCACCGCGAAGTTTCGCAACGCTTACACCGAGCGTTACCTCACCTGCTAGCTGCCCGGGTCTCAGCTGCCGTCGCGCAGGTTCTTCGGGGCGCCGGGCTGGAAGTCGATGTGATCGAAGGTCGCGGCGCAGCCCTGGCCGGTGGGGGACTGGGCCATGAACCCGACCCGGACCAGTTCGGCCGCGTCGCCGCCCAGCGCGAAGTAGCGCAGCAGCCGCCACCACGCCCCGTCGGCCGACGCGTGGAAGGCCCAGGCCGCTCCGCTCCGGGTGATCCGCAGCCACAAGCTGTTGCCGTCCACCTCGAAGGAGTTGCAGTCATCGGACGTGCCGCGGGTGACGACCGTGACCGCGGTCGGCCGCAGCTGCGGCGAATACTCGAAGCAGAGCTTGGCCCAGTGCCGCTCGCGGGCGTGCAGCAGCAGCACCCCGGCGTCATACATGCTGGCGAACTCCACGCTGACCTGCGCCGTCAAGGTGAAATCACCCGCCGGGGGCAGGCCCACGAAGCGGCCGGCGTCCGGGATGTCCCCGAACTTGGCCCCCGCCGGGTCGACGAACAGGTCGGTGTTCGCCTCGGCGGTCAGCGAGAGCACGCCGTGCTGGACCCGGCAGACCAGGGGCGGGCTCCCGGCCGGTTCCAGCGGGAACGGCAGACTGGGCAATTTCAATGCGGCCACCCGGGTAGTTTGCCACGACATGCTCCAGCCGCGCCGTCGGTGGGAATGTCGCGTCTGGTTGCTAAGCTCCGGGGCATGCTTGATCACATCGGCCTGCAGGTCAAGGACGTCGAAGCGTCGCTTGAGTTCTATCTCCGTACCTTCGTCGCGATCGGGATGCGCGAGGCGATGCGCTTCCCGTACCAGGACACCATCGCGGTGGGCTTGTGCGGTCCCGACGGCCAGCCGGTCTTCTGGCTGGGCCCGCGCACCGGTGACGAGACCCGCGAGCTGCACGTCGCCTTCCGCGCGCCCGACCGCGCCGCCGTCGATGCCGTGCACGAGGCGGCCGTGGCGGCCGGCGCGGAAGTGCTGCACGCGCCCCGGGAATGGCCGGAGTACCATCCGGGCTACTACGGCGTCTTCCTGCGCGACTTGGACGGGCACAACGTCGAGGCCGTCCACCACGGCTGACCAGGCCGCCGTGCGCTGCGGCGTCGTCGTGCCGAACTTCGGCGACTTCGCCGATCCCCGCGTGCTCGCCGATCTGGCCCGGCGGGCCGAAGAGGCTGGCTGGGACGGGTTGTTCGTCTGGGATCACGTCACCCATCGCAAGGAGCTGCGGCGGCAGATCGCGGACCCCTGGGTGCTGCTGACCGCGGCGGCGCTGGCCACCCACCGGATCCGGCTCGGCACCCTGGTCACTGCGGTGGCCCGGCGCCGGCCCTCGAAGCTGGCCCGCGAGGTGACCACCCTCGACCGGCTCACCGGCGGCCGGATGATCCTGGGCGTCGGGCTGGGCTCCCCGGTCCTGGATGAGTTCGGCAGCTTCGGCGAGCCCACTGACCTGAAGGTGCTGGCCGCCCGGCTCGACGAGAGCCTCACGGCCCTGGACCTGCTGTGGTCAGGCGAGCCAGTGACCTTCCGCGGTGCGCATGTGATCGTCGATGACGTGGCCTTCCAGCCCACCCCGGTGCAGCGTCCGCGGGTGCCGGTCTGGGTGGCGGGGGAGTGGCCGGCCAAGCCGCCGATGCGCCGCGCGGCCCGCTGGGACGGCGCGGTGCCGCTGCTGGTTCCGGCGGGCGGCGGCCCGATCCGGCAGCCGGACGCCGCCACCGTCCGCGAGATCCACGGCTTCCTGACCGATTGCCGGATCGCCACCGGGCGGGACGGCGAACCGTTCGAGCTGGTCCTGTGGGGCGCCAGCCCAGCCGGGCCCGCCGGGGCCGACCTGGTGGGACCGCTCGCCGAAGCGGGCGCGACCTGGTGGGCCGAGGCCCTGTGGGACGACCCGGCGGCGGCCGGACCCGTGCTGCGCCGGACCGACCAGGGCCCGCCGCGGCTGGCCTAGCAAGGACCCGCAACCGGCCGCCTCACGGCCTTGCCCGGACCCCGGACCAGCGCGTTACTCGGACTCCCGACGCAGACCGTTATCGCACCCGCGGACCTGCGGAGCGTTATCCGGACCTGCGGACCCGGGAGGCGGTCCGCCGGGCGTGCGCGCGCAACGCGGTCTGCCCGGCCCGGACCCGAAGCGCGGTCTGCCCGGCGCGGACGCGCAGCGGGGACCGGTTCTCCCGGCGGCGCAGTGCCGTCTGGGCGGTCCGCTGCCTGGCGCGCAGCGCCCGCAGCGGCCGCCTGGCCCGGTCCTGCGGCGGCAGCGGCTTGGTTTCCAGCTCGCTGCGCAAGCGGTCCACGTGGGACAGGATCTCGCCGCGCAGCGGCCAGCCGTCGGGCCGTTCGGCCGGGTCGGTGCGCAGCGCGTCCGCGAGCCGGTCTTGCTGCCGGTGGGCCTCCTCCAGGTGGTCTTCCAACTGCGCCGCGATCGGCTCGGCCGCCGCATCCGCGGCCGGCACCGGTTCGGGATCGGCCTCGATGAGCTGGCCGAAGGAAAGCACCGCGCCGCCCAGCTCGGCGATCACGGCGGCCAGCCTGGCCCGGGCCTCTGGATCCCTGACCGGACTGTCCTCGCTCTCCAGCCGTACGCTGTCGACCACCGAGCGGGCCAGCACCCGCATGTCCGTGGCGGCCCGTTCCAGGATGTCCACGCCGTCACGCAGGCCAGCGGCCGGGTTGTGGAACCGCAGCCGCCTGGGGTTCAGCCGCACGCTCTCCTCGGCCTGGGCCAGCGCGTCATCCAGTCGCTCGATCTCGCCGCGCAGCGCCCTGGTGCGGTCCAGCCACTCGGCCGCCCGGCGCGGCTCGGGCGTCGTGGCCAGGCCGTCCGCCATCTCGCCCAGCAGGTCGGCCATCTGGCGGGTCAGGTCGCCGATCGCGTCCTTGGCGGGCTGCACCCGCAGCGGCGCGAACAGCAGGCCCGCGGCCAGCCCGGCCGCCGCCCCGACTAGCGTCTCGGTGATCCGGCTGGTGGCGGCGGCGTGAGAATCGACCGAGAAGATCAGCATGGCGCTGATCGGTACCTCGAGTACCTCCTCACGCAGCCGGAGCATCAGGCCCAGGGCGAGCGTGCCCGCGATGAGCAGGCCGAGCACCCACCAGCTGAAGGGCACGTAAGCCGCGACCGCGACCGCGGTCAGCACGCCCGCGGTGACACCGACCACTCGCTGGACGGCGCTGCGGACGGTGTGGAACAGGGTCGCCTGCACGACCAGCAGCGCGGTCAGCGGGGCCAGCACGGAGCGCGTCGACGCGCCGGGCAGCTGCAGCGCAAGCAGGTAGGCGAAGACCGCCGTGAGGGTCAGCCGGATGATGTACACCGCGGTCGGCTGAGCACGGCGGCGGACCAGCGTCAGCTGCTCGGCCTGGCGCCTGGCGACGGCCTTGGCGGCTTCGCCGACGCTCTCGGAGCGGACAGGACGGATAGGACGGACGGGGAAACCTTTCATGAGCGACATTTCGGGGTTGAGTGGGCGGCGGGATACTCGGTATAGCTCTTGTCTAGAGCAAAATCTCCACTACCGGCTAACGCCTCGCGCTGCCAGCTATTCCCGCAGCTCCGGCCGATTCCAGTATGTGGTCACAGTGCCATCCGCTGGTCTCAAGCTCCTGGTCCGGAGCCCCGAGCTAACCACACCGATGGTCCATCGCTGTTGTCCTGGCGACCCCGATGGTCCATCGGTGTCGTTACGCAGCCCGGCCCGGCGAAAGGCATGGGACTGACATGACTGATGTTGCTGAAGAGGTCGCAGTCCGGCGCTGCTCCAGGCCCCTCTGCCTCGCCGCGCCCCGGCTGCCATGCTTACCGTGGCTACTGCTCGTCCCGCGGTTCTTCCTCCTCTCGCGGCTGCTCGTCTTCCTCGTGCGGCTGCCCGGCGTCGTACTGCGGCTGCCCGGCGTCGTACTGCGGCTGCCCGGCGTCGTACTGCGGCTGCTCGTCGTCGCAGGTCGGCTCGTCCTGTTCCCGTCGGCCCGGCCCGGCATCTTCGCGGCGGCCGGGTCCGGCCGCGGCCGTGCCGGCCAGCACCGCGACCGGGACCGCGACCAGGCCCGCCAGCGCCCACGGCAGGCCAAACGCGCCGGCGATCAGTCCGACGGCCAGCGGCCCGAGCCCGCCGGCCAGCCCGGCCGCGCTGCTCAGCGTCACCGCGATCGAACTGCGTCCGGGCAGGCTGCCGTACAGCCGGGCCTGCAGCACCGGGTACCACGGCGCGGTGGCCATGCTCAGCGCGGCCAGGATGACCAGCTTGGCCACGGGGCCCGGCACGAGCAGGAACGCGGGGTACAGCAGCGCCGCCGCCACCGCGCCGGCCCGCAAGACGGTCAGGTCAGTCACCCGTTCCAGCACGACGACCAGGGTGGCGTCGCCGGCCAGCCCGGCACCGAGCCGGATCGCGATGGCCAGCGCCGCGACGGTCGGGCTCAGGTGCGCCACCTTGACCAGGTACAACCCCAGGAAGCCGGTGAACACGTCGACCAGCAGGTCGGCGACCTGAAGCAGGAGCAGCCAGCGCATCACCGACCAGTCCCGCAGCGCGGCCAGCACCTCTCGCGCCCGCGCGGTCCACGGCTGGCCGTCCGCCGCTCCCGTCCCCTGCGCCGCCGCTCCCGCCCCCGCTTCCGGGGCCGCGGCCGCTGAATCCGCGGGCAGCGGGTCGCGCAGGCAGGTGCCGAGCCAGGCCATGGCGGCCGCTACGGCCAGTACCAGGTAAGCGGCCCGCCAGCCGCCACCGGCGGCCAGGACCGCGGTAAGCAGCAGCGGCCCGGCCACCGCCCCGGTCGATCCGGCCAGGTCCCAGCGGGCCATGACCTGCGCCTGCCGGTCCGGCCAGGCGTCCACCAGCTCGGCCTGGGTTAGCGAGACGAACGCGCCGGAGGCCGGATAGAACAACGTGAACGCCGCCAGCAGGACGACGAACGACCGCGCACCGGCCACCGCGACCAGGGAGAGGATGAACAGGATGCCGCCGCCGAGCACGGCCAGACGGCGCCGCCGCCGGTCACCGGTCAGCATCCCTAGCGGCAGCTCGAGCGCTCCGCCCGCCAGCAGCGGCACGGAGGCGAGCAGGCCGACCTGCCCGTAACTCAGCCCCAGGTCGCGGCTGATCAGCGGAAGCGCGGCGCCTTTGGCGCCGTCAACCAGCTCGTCGGCCAGTTCGACCGCGAGCGCCACCGCCAGTGCGGAAATCGCCGGCTTTCAGCGTCAAGTGAAACCCATGCTGATCATGCTACGGCCGCACCCAGCGGTTTGTCCGCCTAGAAAAAACGGACAAAAGCGGCGCAGGTGCGGGGCCGCCCCGGGATCGGGCCGGGGCGACCCCGCACGTTTAACGGTTCAGACCACCGAAAGGTGGCGGAAGCACCAGCAGCCGCAGCGGCGCTACGACGCGCGCTCCTCTCCCGCCTACACCTAACGTCCGGCGGCGACGAAAGGTTGTGCCCCGTTCGGTAACGTTTCCGTCACCTGCTCCGAGCCGGACGCGTTCCGTCCTCATGGCGGCGCGTAACACCACGGATCGTTCGGCTTACTGCTGTCCGAGCGGAGGCGGGGCGGCGCCCGAGCGGTGCTCGACGCGCCAGACCAGGCGCAGGCCGGACCAGTCGTCGTCGATGGCGGCCACCTTGACGTCGACCAGACCGATCGGCAGCGCGTATTCGCGGATGACGTTGTCGGTGATGTCGCTGCGGTGGCCGCCGGCCCGGCGCGGCCATGCCGCCCACAGCGCCCCGGCCGGGTAGATCCGCCGCGCCAGGTCGGCGAGCTGCCCGCCGATCTCGTCTGCGGCGCGGAAGAACGCGATGATCACGTCGGCGGCACCGTCCGGATCGGCCGCGGCCAGCCCGGACGGCGGGTCGGCCAGGTCCCAGCCGGCGCGTGCTCCAGGCGGACGCGCTGCCCGCGCTTGAGCCCTAGCTTGGCCGCCTGCGACCGGGCCTGCGACCGGGGGGCTTGCGACCCGGAGGCTTGCGACCCGGGGGATTGCGACCCGGGGGATTGCGACCGGGGGGCTTGCGAGCGGGCCTGCGGCCGCGGCGATGGGTTTAGGGTCACGGGTACGTCTGCCCCTTGTCAGCGACGAAAGACGGATCACCTAGGAGCATGCCATGTTCGAGAACACCAGGGCGTTCAGCGGATTCGCGGTCGATGACCTGGCCGCGGCCAGGCAGTTCTACGGCGAGACGCTGGGCCTTAAGACCTCCGAGCAGTACGGGCTGCTGACGCTGCACCTGGCCGGCGGCCGGGACACGCTGGTCTACCCCAAGCCGGACCACGAGCCCGCGACCTACACGATCCTCAACTTCGAGGTCGACGACATCGACGCGGCCGTCGACGAACTGGCCCGCCGCGGCGTGCACATAGAGCGGTACGAAGGCCTGGGCCAGGACGACAAGGGCATCAACCGGGCCGGCGGTCCCTACATCGCCTGGTTCAAGGACCCGGCCGGGAACATCCTGGCCGTGCTGCAAGAGCGCTGATACCACCACCGGGCCGCGAGCGCAAGGGGGCTAACCGGCCTAAGGGTCAGGGGGATAGCTGATCCAGAAAGACGGGGGCTAAACACGCTGTGGCGGCTGCTCTCGGCGAGTAAATATACTCAGTATGCTACTCGATAGAGCGACAACGTGAGCGTCCGTCACGCCCTGCTGGCGCTGCTCAGCGAGGGCCCCAAGTACGGCCTCCAGCTGCGCGAGGACTTCGAGGCCAGGACGGGCGAAGTCTGGCCGCTGAACGTCGGCCAGGTCTACACCACACTGCAGCGGCTCGAGCGCGACGGGCTCGTCGAGTCCGACGACGCCGAGACCGAAGGCCCGCAGAAGCGCTTCCGCATCACCGCGGCGGGTCAGGAGGAACTGGCCGGGTGGCTTCGCACGCCGCCCGACCTGGCCTCGCCCCCGCGCGACGAACTGGTCATGAAGGTCCTGGTGGCCATGCGCGTGCCGGGCACCGATGTCCACCAGGTGATCCAGGTGCACCGCAGGTACCTGGTCGAGCTCATGCAGCAGTGGACGCACATCAAGGAAACCGAAGCCGAGTCCGACCTCAGCCTGGCGCTGGTGGTCGACGCTGAGCTGTTCCGGCTCGACTCGGTCACCCGCTGGCTGGACGCCGCCGACGGCCGCATCAAGCGCGCGGCCGCCGATCAGGCCGCCACCCAGGCGAGCCAGGCCGCGACCCAGGCGAACCAGGCGACCCAGGCGAACCAAGCGAGCCAGGCGAGCCAGGCGGACCAGGCCGACCGGACCAGCACGTCAGCACCGCAACCAGTAACGGGGAAAGCCATGAAGTCACGTAACAGAACGGGGATAAAGCGATGAGCATCCTGCAACTCCAGCACGTGTCGAGGGTCTACGGCCAGGGAGCCGCCGAGGTATGCGCGCTGAACGACGTGAGCCTCTCGGTCGACGCGGGGTCGATGGTGGCGGTGATGGGTCCGAGCGGATCCGGCAAGTCCACCCTGCTGACCATTGCCGGCAGCCTGGAGGAACCGAGCCAGGGCGAGGTGAGCGTCTGCGGGGAGGAGCTGACCAAGCTGTCCCGCAACGCCAGGGCCCGGCTGCGCCGCCGGTCCATCGGTTTCGTATTCCAGGATTTCAACCTGCTGCCCGGGCTGACGGCGGCCGAGAACGTCTCGCTGCCGCTCGAGCTGGACGGCATGCCGGCCAGGAAGGCACGGGCGGCAGGCATCAAGGCCCTGGAGTCGCTGGGCCTGGCCGACCGCGCCGCAAGCTTCCCTGACCAGCTGTCCGGTGGCGAGCGGCAGCGGGTGGCCATCGCCCGGGCCGTGGTCGGCGAGCACCAGCTGCTGCTGGCCGACGAGCCCTCCGGAGCGCTGGACACCGCCAACGGCGAGGCGGTCATGCGGTTGATCCACGGCGCGTGCAAGCGCGGGATGGCCGCCGTCGTGGTGACCCACGATGCGCAGCTCGCCTCGTGGGCCGACCGGGTGATATTCCTGCGCGACGGCCGGGTGACCGACCAGACCGCGACGCCTGCCGGTCCCGAGACGCTGCTGAGGCAAGTGCCATGAGCACGCCGACCATCACCAGGCAGGCACCGCCGGCCGGGACAGGTAACGGGGGCGTCCCGGCCCGCCGCGCCGTCATCCACTGGGCCTGGCGGCTGTTCCGCCGCGAGTGGCGCCAGCAGCTGCTGGTCCTGGCGCTGATCATCGTGGCCGTAGGCGCCACGGTGCTCGGCGCGGCCGTGGCCACCAACACCCCGCCGCCCGCCAACGCCGGGTTCGGCACGGCGCAGGACCAGGCCATCTTCGCCGCGCCGGACGCGCAGCTAGCCAGCCAGATCGCCGGGCTGCAGCACCGGTTCGGCCGGGTTGACGTCATCGAGAACCAGACGCTGGCCGTCCCCGGCTCGGTCAACGGCTATGACCTGCGGGCCCAGAACCCCAACGGAGCGTTCGGCGGCCCGATGCTCCAGCTGCTCAGCGGGCACTACCCCACCACGGCCGGCCAGGTGGCGCTGACCCCCGGGCTGGCCTCCGACCTGGGCCTGAGGACCGGTGACGTCTGGCATCAAGGTGGCCAGGCCCGCCAGGTGACCGGCATCGTGCAGAACCCGCAGAGCCTGCTGGACGAGTTCGCCCTGGTCATACCCGGCCAGGTCACCGCGCCGACCCAGGTGACCGTGCTCTTCAACGCCCCTGGCGTGCTGCCCGACTCCATCGGCCCGAACGTCCAGAGCCAGCGGTCCCAGGCCGCGAGCAACCCGCTCAACCCCGAGACCATCGTGCTGGCCCTGGCCACCGTGGGCATGCTCCTGATCGCGCTGGTCGCCGTGGGCGGCTTCACCGTGCTGGCTCAGCGGCGGCTGCGCGCGCTGGGCATGCTCGAGGCCCTGGGCGCCACCGATAGGCACGTCCGCCTGGTCGTGCGGAGCAATGGCGTGGTGGTAGGCGTCGTCGGCGCGCTGGCCGGCGCGGTGCTGGGCCTGGCCGCCTGGCTGGCCTACCGGCCCAGCGTCGAGTCCAGCGCCCATCACGTGATCGGCACCTTCGCGCTGCCGTGGATCGTGATCGGCCCGGCCATGGCCCTGGCCGTGCTGGCCACCTACTTCGCGGCCGCGCGGCCCGCCCGGGCCATCACCCGGCTGTCCATCGTGGCCGCCCTGTCCGGGCGGCCCGCTCCGCCCAAGCAGGCCCACCGGTCGATCGTGCCTGGCGTCATCCTGCTGGTCATCGCGGCCCTCGGGCTGTGGTTCGCCGGCCAGAGCAGCAGCGGCGGCGGAGCGCCCGAGCTGCTGCTTGGTCTGGTGGCCCTGATCGTGGCGGTGATCTTGCTGGCCGGGCCGTGCCTGACCCTGGTGGCCAGGTTCGCCGGGCGCACGCCGATCGCGGCCCGGATGGCCCTGCGGGACCTGGGCCGGTACCGGGCCCGGTCCGGCTCGGCGCTGGCCGCCATCAGCCTGGGCGTGCTGATCGCCGTCCTGGTCTGCGTCCTGGCCGCCGGCCGGTACGGCAACGTGCTGGACTACGCCGGTCCCAACCTGGGCAGCAACCAGATCATCGTGTACACCGCCGGCGGCCCTGGTGGCGGCCCTGGTGGCGGCCCGGCGGCGGTTCCGGCGGCGGGCCGAGCGGGCCCCAGCCCAGCATGAGCGTGCAGCAGGCCACGGCGGACCACGTAGCCGCCTCGCTCGGTTCGCACGACGTCGTCGAGCTCTACACGACCAGCGCCTCGCTGCAGCACGCCGCGCCCGGACGGTCGTGGAGCGGCCCGGTCTACGTGGCCACGCCGCAGCTGCTGGCCGCCTTCGGGATCAAGGCCTCTCAGGTCAGCCCGGATGCTGACATCCTGTCCATGCGGCCGGGGCTGTCCGGCCTGTCCAAGATGCAGCTCGTCTACGGGGATTACCACGGCTTCCAGGGCCCGGACCAGACCTCGTTCCCCTGCCCGGCCGGCAGCTGCGTGGCCAACCCGGTGATTCAGCAGGAAGGCGCGCTGCCGTCCGGCACGTCGGCCCCCAACACGGTGATCACCGAGCACGCGATCAAGCAGCTCGGCCTGCAGACCAGCGTCACCGGCTGGCTCATCCTGGCCCCGCACAACCTGACCGCGGCGCAGATCACCAACGCCCGGGTGACCGTCGCCCCGAAGGGCATGAGGGTGGAAACCCGGTCCAGCGCCCCGTCGTCGGCGCAGATCATCAACTGGGCCACCGTGTTCGGCATCTTCCTGGCCCTGGGCATCCTGGCCATGAGCGTCGGACTCATCCGCAGCGAAACGGCCAGTGACCTGCGCACCCTGACCGCGACCGGAGCGGACGCCTGGACCCGCCGCACCATCACCGCGGTCACCGCGGGGGCGCTGGGCCTGGTCGGCGCGGTGCTCGGCACGGCGGCGGCCTACATCGGGGCCATTGCCTACTCCTTCGACAACCACCTGGACGGCCTCGGGTCGCTGACCAACATCCCGGTCACCAACCTGCTGATCATCGGTATCGGCATGCCGCTGATCGCGACCGTGGCCGGCTGGCTGCTGGCCGGGCGGGAGCCGGCGGTCATCGCCAGGCAGCCGATGGAGTAACTCACGAGGCGGAACGGCCCGGACCGGGACCCACGGGGGCGTCCCGGGCCGGGCCTGCGCTCAGTAAGCCGGGGCCGCCGGCCAGGGCCTGTGCTGCTAACGGGCGCAGGCCCGGCCCGGCGTCGATGCCCTTGTTCCTGCGCTCCAGGATCTCCGCCGCGCCGCGCACCACGCACCGCAGCGGGTCCTCGACCAGGACCGCGCCGATGCCGGCCACCGTCTCGATCCGGGCGGCCAGGCCGGGCAGCAGCGCGCCGCCGCCCGCCAGCCGGATCTTGCCCCGGACGACATCCTCGGCCAGGCCCGCCGGGATCTCGGACAGCATGTCGTGCACCGACGTCGCGATCGTGGTGACGATGGGCTCGAGCGCGCTGGACACGATCCACCCGGGCACGCTCTCCGAACGCGGGGTGCGGCTCGCGACGTCCAGGCCGACGATCTCAGCCCAGCCGTCGGCGCCGCCGGTGACCCCGAGCGTCGTCTTGAGCTGCCGGGCGGCCCGCTGGCTGATGATCAGCCCCATCTCGGTCCGCGCGGCCTGCACGATGGCCTCGTCCATGGCGTTGCCCGCCTTGCGCAGCGACAGCGCCCGGACCACGCGCCAGCCCGCCACCGCCGCGACCTCGGTCGTCCCGCCGCCGATGTCCACCACGAAACCGCCCGCGCCGCCGGTCAGGTCGAACCCGGCCCCGGCCGCCGCGGCCACCGGCTCGTCGATCAGCCGGACGTTGTAGCGGGGGCGCCGGACGCCGAGCGCGGCCACGATCGACCGCCGCTCGACCGGCGTGGCGCCGCTGGGCACGCAGACCAGGGCGTTGGGCCGCAACGGGTTGGCCAGCCGGCGCGTCTTGCGCAAGAACGCGTGCAGCAGCGCCGCGGCCGCATCCAGGTCGGCGATGACCCCGTCCCGCAGCGGGTGGATGACCTGGATGTCCTGCGGCTCCTTGTCGGCCAGCGCGTCGGCCGCCTCGCCGATCGCCGCGACCTTGCCTACCGCGGTATCGATGGCTATGGCGGTAGGCTCTTCGAGCACGATGCCACGACCCGCTACCCAAACGAGCGTATTGACCGTACCGAGATCAATGGCCACGCTACTCCGGAAGCGCATGTTGCTCCCCTCTGTCCGCCGTGACGCCCTTCAATCCAGGTATGCCGGACCGAACCCGCCCCGCCAGGTGACGGTGGACTAGCGTACAGGTGGTGTGCCTTCCAGGCGAGTCGGCGGCTTCTCGCACTTGGATTCGTGAGCTTTTGATCAGATTATGAGAGTTGTGGCCGGCGTAGTTCACCGGGTCGGCGGAGGGGGTTGTCCATGCAGGTGGCCAGGCTGACAGCGTTGGTTGCCGGCGGGTTTGCCCTGGTCGCCGCCGTGGCCGGAGCCGGGCTCGGGGCGCCGTCCCCGGTGGCCGGCTCGTCCGCCCCGCCTGCCCTGTCCGGCGTGATCGTCCGGCCCGGCGTGATCCACGTCGGGCGGGCCCTGGCCAGCGCGCCCACCACCGCCGTCTGCGAGAAGGACTACCAGGTCGCGTGCTACGAGCCGGCCCAGATCCAGCAGGCCTACGACCTGCCCGCGCTGTACGCCAGCGGCGTCACCGGCCGAGGCACCACGATCGTCATCGTGGACTCCTACGGCTCGCCCACGATCAAGAACGACCTGGGCGTGTTCGACAAGACGTTCAACCTGCCCGCCCCGCCGTCCTTCGCGATCATCCAGCCCGAGGGCAAGGTGCCCGCCTACGACCCGGCCAGCTCCGACATGGTCGGCTGGGCCGGGGAGACCACGCTGGACGTCGAGTACGCGCACACGATCGCGCCCGGCGCGAACATCCTGCTGGTCGAGACGCCGGTGGCGGAAACCGAGGGGGTGCACGGCTTCCCGCAGATCGTGGCGGCCGAGCAGTACGTCATCGAACATCACCTCGGCGACGTGATCAGCCAGAGCTTCAGCGCCACCGAGCGGACCTTCCCCACGGCGGCGGCCGTGGCCGCGCTGCGCGGCGCCTACCAGCTCGCCGCCCAGGACAAGGTCACCGTGCTTTCCGCCTCGGGTGACTCGGGCGCCGCCGACGTCGAGATGGACGAGAGCACGTATTACACGTCGCCGGTCACGTCCTGGCCGGACAGCGACCCGCTGGTCACCGGGGTGGGCGGCACCCAGCTGCACTTCACCGCGCAGGGCAAGCCGGCCGCGCCCACGGTCTGGAACGACACCTTCAGCGTCCCGGCTAACGAATTCGCGAACGGCGACGCCGGCCCGAATCCGCTGGCCAGCGGGGGCGGCCTGTCCGCCTTCTTTCCCCGCCCCGCCTACCAGAACGCCGTCAAGTCAGTGGTCGGCAACCACCGCGGCGTGCCGGACATCTCGATGAGCGCCGCCTGCAACGGCTCGGTCGACACGTACGGCACTTATCGCGGCGAGCCCGCCGGCTGGACCCCGTCCTGCGGCACCAGCGAGGCCACGCCGCTGTTCGCGGGCATCGTGGCCCTGGCCGCCCAGGTCGCCGGCCACCCGCTCGGGCTGATCAACCCGGCCCTGTACCAGCTGGCGGCCGAGGACGCGGCCGGCATCATCCCGGTCGCCTCGGGCGACAACACGGTCTCGTTCCGTCAGGGCGGGCAGCTGCGCACCGTCCGCGGCTACCCGGCCGGGAAAGGCTACAACCTGGCCTCGGGCGTGGGCACGGTGAACGGCGCCATCTTCGTGCCCGAGCTGGCCCTGCTGGCCGGCCGGTAAATTTTCTGCCGAACGAGCCGGCCTGCTCGCATCCGCTCCGCCGTCTCGCCGCGCGGGCTCTAGCCTGTTCACGGCGCATTTGATGCCGCTAAGGTATAGACTCGTTACAGATCGTCACCCACCCTTCGCTGAATGGTCGGGGCCCTGGCCGGCGGAATGTTTGCCCGCCTCCTGGGCAGGTGTGCAGGTCACGGACTACTGGTGCAGACTCTGGGGAGGGTTCGCCATGTGGTGGGGGAAACGCAAGAGACGGGGCACGCAGTTGTCGCGCCTGCTTGCTCTCGGGAGGCTGCAAGACGCGATGGGCCGGGTGGAGGAACAGCAGGGCTCATCCGCCCCGGTCCCGCACCCGGCGGACGCCGGCCGCCCGGCGGGTGCGCCGGAGCAGGACGCGATGCTGGCCGCAGACGGGTCAGCCGGCCGCGGTGACCAGCCACCGGCCAGCGAGCCGGCCCCGGACCTCAACGGCCAGCTCCCGGCCCAGCGCCGGCCCGGGCGTCCCGCGCCCCGGCCCGCGGGACCGGATTCGTCCGTGCCGCCCTCGCCGCGGGCCGGGGGCAGCGCCCGTGATCGCCTGCTCTGCTGATCCAGTGCTCTGCTGATCCAGTGCTCTGCTGATCCAGTGCTCTGCTGACCGATGGCGCACGAGCGCAATCTGCAGCCGGCCTTCAGCTATTTATCAGCTTTGTGGTGCTTACTGGGAGGGAAGCGATCCCGGCACCCGAGGTGGATGCACGATGCAGGATTACAGCGGCTACGGCTATGGCTCCACCGCGCCGATGTCGCCCATGCCCCCGATGCCGCCGCCGCGGCCGCCCCGGCGCCGTGCCGGCCTGCTCAGCTACGTGGCCGTGGCGCTCGCGGCGGGCGCCCTGGGCGCGGGCTCGGTGGTAGCCCTGTACCACCCGTCCGCTCCCGCCGCGGTGGCCGTGCCGCAGCCGAGCAGCAGCGCCCCGGCCCCCCTGCCCAGCAGCGCGGCACCGGTGCCGAGCAGCGGCGGCTCGGGCATCAGCTCCAGCGAGCAGGCCATCGTGAACAAGATCCAGCCCGGCCTGGTCCTCATCAACACCACGCTGCAGTACAACAGCGAGCAGGCCGCGGGCACCGGCATGGTGATCAGGTCGGACGGCTTGGTGCTGACCAACAACCACGTGATCGAGGACTCCACCGCGATCAGCGTGACCGACGAGGGCAACGGCCACACCTACCAGGCCAAGGTGGTCGGCTATGACCAGACCGGCGACATCGCCGTGCTCAAGCTGCAGGGCGCTTCCGGCCTGAAGACCGTGCCGGTCGGCGACTCGTCCTCGGTCAAGTCCGGCGCCTCGGTGGTGGCCATGGGCAACGCCGAAGGGCAGAGCGCTATCGTCCCCGCCGTCGGCCGCGTGACCGCGCTGAACCAGACCATCACCGCCAGCGACGAGGGCGGCTCGATCAGCTCCGAGACCCTGCACGGGCTGATCGAGGTGAACGCCGACATCGTGTCCGGTGACTCCGGCGGCCCGCTGGCCAACGCCTCGGGCCAGGTCATCGGCATCGACACCGCGGGCAACGGTGAAGGCTTCTCGGCGCAGCAGTCCACCGACGGCTTCGCCATCCCGATCAACGCGGCCCTGTCGTTGGCCAGCCAGATCACCGCCGGTCAGGCCAGCTCGGTGATCGTCATCGGCTACCCGCCGTTCATGGGCGTCTACATCGGGTCCGGCTCGAACGCCAGCCCCCAGGCCCAGGCCCAGGCCCAGGCCGGCAGCTCCGGCGGCGGCTTCGGCGGCGGGAACTTCGGCGGCGGGAACTTCGGCGGGAGCAGCCCGAGCTGCTACACCAGCAACCGCAACCTGGGCGTGCCCAGCACCATCGCCCCGGTCAGCTCGGGGACCCTGATCATCGGCGTCATCTGCAACGGTCCGGCCCAGGCCGCGGGCATCACCGCCGGATCGGTCATCACCGCGATAAACGGCCAGGCCATCGGCGCCCCGGAAGACCTGACCAAGGTGGTGGGCAAGGACCACCCGGGTACCACGATCTCCGTCACCTGGGTCAGCCCGTCCGGCCAGCGCACCACCAGCCGGCTCGGCCTGACCGCGGGCCCGCCCCTGTAGCCAGGAGCCCCGTGGCCAGGGGCCCCGTGGTCCAGAGCCCCCGTACCGTGGTCAGGCGCTCTGCCTGTCGAACAGCCCGATGATCTCCTCGACCGCCAGGTTCTTCGTCTCGGGCAGGAACTTCCAGATGAACACGATGGCCATGGCAGCCAGCCCGGCGAAGCAGACCAGGACCCCGGCCAGGCCAATGGCGTTCTGCCAGACCGGGAACACCTCGATGAGCAGGAAGTTGGCCAGCCAGTCGATCATGGCGCAGAACGCCGCGGCCTGGCCGCGCACCGCGGTCGGGAACACCTCGCCCTGCAGCGTCCAGCCGGTGCCGCCGACCCCGACGGCGAACGAGGCGATGAAGAAGTCCAGGCCGATCATGATGACGACGAGCCGGAGCGTGCCTGAGGTGGCGACCAGGCCGAGCGCGGCCACCAACGCGAACACGATCATCCCGATATAGCCGCCGATGGCCAGCACCTTGCGGCCGAACTTGTCGATCCAGCGGAACCCCAGGTAGGTCGAGGCCACGTTGACGCTGGTCATGATCGCGGTGACCTCGATCCCGGCCACCGTGGTCTGTACCAGGCTGGCGTGCGCGCCGGAGAAGATCGGGCCGAGCAGGTGCGGGCCGTAGTAGAGCGGCACGTTGATCCCGGTGATCTGCTGGAAGATGAAGAACACGCTGACCACGATCAGGGCCCGGCGCACCCCAGGGGTCCAGGCCGCCCGGCGCCGCTTCGGATCGCCTTCCACCTTCTCGATGACTGACGCGGCCCGGCGCACGTCCTCCATGCTGGCCTCGGTGCCCAGCGCGGCCATGGCCTTCTGCACGTCCTCGTACCGGCCGTGCAGCAGCAGCCACCGCGGCGACTCGGGCATCTGGGTCCGCAGCACCAGCCCGATCAGGGCCGGGACCGCGCCCAGGCCCAGCACCAGCCGCCAGCCCGAGGACGCGGCGCTGGCCGGCCAAGCGGCGAAGATGATCAGCGCGATGACGTAGGCGATCAGGATGCCGACCGTGATCATCCACTGCTGCAGCATGCTCAGCGATCCGCGCCGGTTCTTGGGCGCGTACTCGGCGATGTAGGCGGTGGCGATGGCGGAATCCGCGCCGATGGCCAGCCCGATCAGCGTCCGCGCGGTGAGCAGCACGGCGGCATGCCAGGTGACCGCGGACAAGATCGCCCCGACCGCGTAGATGCCCGCGTCGATGATCAGCAGCTTCTTGCGCCCGAAGTGGTCCGAGGCAGGTCCGGCCAGTATCGCGCCCGCGGCCGCGCCCAGCGACGCGCCGGAGACCAGGTAGCCCAGGGCCAGGCCGCGCAGGTTGTACGGGACGAAGTTCAGCGCCGACCCGATGTTGGAGGTGTCGTAGCCGAACAGGAACCCGCCCAGGGTGGCCAGCAAGGTGAGCTGCCAGTAGAACGCGGTCGGCACCCGGTCGTCCAGGGTAGTCAGGACGTTGCTGGTGCTGCCGCTGCTGTCGGTCGCGGTCTGGGCCATCGCGTGATCTCCTGTGGTCGCCGGAATCCCGGCCCACCACTTCCCAGACGAAATGAACATATTCCGCGCGGCCGGACCACGATCCCGTCCGCGTCAACGGCCCACCTGGGCATCCGTGCATAAGCCGCCCGGTCCGGGGCAGTGGGAGTGCTTACGACAAGAGAGGCAACGACATGGGTTTCATGGATAAGCTCCGCAACAAGTTCATGATGGGCCGGGGCCGGGCCAAGCAGGACGCCGGGCGGGCCGCGGGTGACCCCTACCTGGAGGCCGAGGGGCAGGGCGAGCGCATTCACGGCGCCACCCGCCAGGTGGGCGAGCAGGTCAAGGACGCCGGCAAGAACGTGAAGGACGCGTTCAACTAACCGCTGCCAGGTCTTAACCAGGACCAGGGGTTCAAAAGGGAGCCTCCGGTCGTCACACTGGATCATGTGTACGACTTCGACGTGCTGGTGATCGGTTCAGGTCCGGGCGGCCAGAAGGCGGCGATCGCGGCGGCCAAGCTCGAGCGGCGGGTCGCGATCATCGAGCGCAAGGACATGATCGGCGGCGTCTGCCTGAATACGGGCACGATCCCCTCCAAGACGCTGCGCGAGGCCATCCTGTACCTGACCGGCCTGGACCAGCGGGAGATGTACGGCCAGAGCTACCGGGTCAAGGATGAGATCACCATCGCCGACCTGGCCGCCCGCACCAGTCACGTGGTCGGCCGCGAGATGGACGTGGTCCGCAGCCAGCTGATCCGTAACCGGGTCACGATCTTGACCGGTACGGGCAGCTTCAGCGACCCGCACACGGTCGAAATCGACGACGGCGCGGGCCGGGTCCGCCGGGCCAGCGCCGATAATGTCGTCATCGCCACCGGCACCCGGCCCGCCCGGCCGGACAGCGTCGAGTTCGACGAGCGCACCGTCATGGACTCGGACGGGATCGTCCACCTGGAGAAGGTGCCCCGCTCGATGGTGGTGGCCGGCGCCGGGGTGATCGGGATCGAGTACGCCTCCATGTTCGCCGCGCTCGGCACCAAGGTCACCGTGGTCGAGCAGCGCGAGCGGATGCTCGAGTTCTGCGACGTCGAGGTGGTCGAGGCGCTCAAGTACCACCTGCGCGATCTCGCCGTCACGTTCCGGTTCGGCGAGACGGTGGCCTCGGTCGAGGCGCGGCCCGAGGGAGCCATCGCCACCTTGCTGAGCGGGAAGAAGATCCCCGCCGACACGGTCATGTACTCGGCCGGCCGGCAGGGCGCCAGCGAGCACCTCAACCTCGACGCGGCCGGGCTGACCGCCGACAAGCGCGGCCGCATCGCGGTCAACGACTCGTTCCAGACCGAGGTGCCGCACATCTACGCGGTGGGCGACGTCATCGGCTTCCCGGCCCTGGCGGCCACCTCGATGGAGCAAGGCCGGATCGCGGCGCACCACGCCTGCGGCGAGCCGCTGCACGTGGTCGGCGAGCTGCACCCGATCGGCATCTACAGCATCCCGGAGATCAGCTTCGTCGGCCGGACCGAGGAGCAGCTCACCCGCGACAACGTGCCGTTCGAGGTGGGTGTCTCCCGGTACCGCGAGCTGGCCCGGGGCCAGATCATCGGCGACTCCTACGGCGTGCTGAAGCTGCTGGTCTCGCTGGACACCCACACGCTGCTCGGCGTGCACGTGTTCGGCACCGGCGCCACCGAGCTCGTCCACATCGGCCAGGCCGTCATGGGCTGCGGCGGCACCGTTGACTACCTGGTCGACGCCGTGTTCAACTACCCCACCCTGGCCGAGGCCTACAAGGTCGCCGCCCTCGACGCCATGAACAAGATGCGCGCCATCGCCCGCTTCGCCGACCTCTAGCCACCCCCCACAACCCTGTGATCCCGCGCGCCCCGGCCCCTCTCGCCCGCGCCCCGCCAGCGCCAGCGCCGTCTCAGTGGAGGTCACCCGCCTCGCCTGAAGATCTTTTTTCTGCCGAACGGACCGTGGCTGATGCGCGCGGAACCGGTCCGCCCTCCCGCGGGATGGCGGTGGCCAGACCGGCGCATTACGCTGGCAAGCAGCGCGCCGCGGGAGGTGCAGACAGGTGCAGGTGGGAGACGACAAGGCGGCCTGCCCGCCGGGCCGTGGCCGCCTGCGCGCCTCGCACGCCGACCGCGAGCAGGTGGTCGACGTGCTAAAGGCCGCGTTCGTTCAGGATCGGCTGACCAAAGACGAGTTCGATGACCGGGTCGGCCACGCCCTCGCGTCCCGGACCTACGCCGACCTGACCGCGCTCACCGCCGATCTCCCCGCCGAGCCCGCCCCCGTGCCGGCTAACACCGTGCCGGCTAACACCGTGCCGGCTACCACCGGGCCGGCTACCACCGTGCCGCTCCGCCAGGCCGCCCCGTCGCGGCCGGGGAACGCCACGGTCACGAAGGGCGCCCGGGTGATCGCGGTGACCACCGGGATCACGGCCGCCGCCTGGACGGGCGCGCTGTTCACCCAGGCCGGCACCGAGGCCGCGGGCCTGCTGTGGGCCGTCACGTTCATCTGGCTCGGGATCGTGCTCATGGTCAGCTCGGTGATGATCGAGGCCCGGCTCCAGAAGGATCCAGGCCGGGAGCTACCCCCGGCACCCGGTCCTCACTCGGCCGGCGGCGTGGCGGGCGTCCAGACGTAGGACGTCGTGGTCGTCACGGCCGTGAACCCCGGCCGCTGCAGGATGGGCCGGCTGGTCCCAGGCCACCCCCATCATCGCGCCGCAGTAGCCGATCAGGGGTCCGGGAGCAGGGCGGCGGTGACGGTGGTGCGGACCCATTCCTCCAGCTGGTCGTAGCTGTAGCCCGCCTGCCTGACCAGCTGGTGGTGAGTGTCCGGACTGGCGATGATCCAGGCGGTGTCGGCGGCCGCCGCGTGGCTCAGCCCGGTACGCAGCGCCGCGGCCGGGATCCAGCCGACCACGGTATGCAAGCCCTGCCGGCGCAGGTCGTCGAGCCGGGCCCAGTCCGCGGCGAGGTCCGGATCGACGCCGGCGCCGTCCCGGTAGGTCTGCCAGCCGACCGCCGCCCGCTCAGCCAGCAGCCGGTACTGGTGGCTGAGGTGAGCCAGCAGCAGGCGGGGATCGCTGGCCTCGCCGGGATCGAGGGTGGCGAGGAAGACGGCCGGCGGTTTCCCGGCCTCCAGCGGCACGTCATCGCCGCCGGTAACCGAACTCTCCATCACCGCGCGCAGCAGGTTCCGCTTGTTGCCCCAGTTGGAGTACAGGGTCTGGACCGACATGTCGGCCCGGTCGGCGATGCGGATCACCGTGGCCGCCGCGTAGCCTCGCTCGGCGAACTCCGCCTTGGCCGCCGCGAGCAGCCGCCTGCGGGTTTCCCGCCGGGTGGCCTCGCCTGCCTCCCGCTGCCTGCTGACCCGGCGGCCCTGGCCCGCCCCCGCCCCGGTCGGCTCCAGCCTGGTCCGCCCCGCCCCGGCCTGCGCCGCCTGTTCGTCCGTCACGGCCTCGTCTGAGTTGCTCACCCGAGCATCATAGCAAGCCCTTGACTGTCATTCCATAGATATATAGTGTCGTTCTAGATCATAAATCTGAAGTCAGGAGCCCGAGATGCCCGTAACGACCCCCCGTCCCGTGAAGTCCGAGTCCCGGTCCGCAGGCGCCGTCCGTCCCGGCGTCGTGACCGCGGTCATATGCCTGGCGCTGGCCGCGGTGGTGGCGGCCATGTCCTCGCTGAACGTCGCCCTGCCCGGCATCGCCCGGGCCACTCACGCCAGCCAGACCCAGCTGGCCTGGATCATCGACGCGTACTCCCTGGTGTTCGCCTCGCTGCTGCTGCCCGCCGGGGCCATCGGCGATCGTTACGGCCGGCGGCGGGCGCTGATCACCGGCCTGCTGATCTTCGGGGCCGGCTCGGCGGCGGCCATGACGGCCCGCTCGCCCAGCGAGCTGATCGCCCTGCGGGCCGTCCTGGGGCTGGGCGCGGCGCTGGTCATGCCGGCCACGCTGTCCACCATCACCGGGACCTTCGCCAGCGAGCAGCGCACCCGGGCCGTCAGCATCTGGGCCGCGGTGGCCGGCGGGGCCGCCGTCCTGGGGCTGCTGGTCTCCGGACTGGCCCTGGAGGTCTGGTCGTGGCCGTCGGTCTTCGGCCTGAACGTCGTCCTGGCCGCCCTGGCCATTGCGGGCACCCTGCGCTTCGTGCCCGAGTCAGCCGATCCGCAGACCCCGCGCCTGGACATCAGCGGCGCCCTGCTGGCCGTGGCCGGCCTGGTCGTGCTGGTGTACTCCATCATCGAAGCGCCCGACCAGGGCTGGTTGTCCGCCCGCACGCTGGCCGGCCTGGCCGCTGGCCTGGCCATCCTGGCCGGCTTCATCGCGTGGGAGCGGCACCGCCGGGCCCCGATGATCGACCCCCGGGTGTTCACCCGCCGGGCCCTGGCCGCGGGCAGCCTGTCGATCTTCGTGCAGTTCTTCGCCCTGTTCGGCTTCATCTTCATCGTCCTGCAGTACCTGCAGCTCGTCCGGGGCGACTCGGGCCTGGTCTCGGCGCTCAGCATGCTGCCCATGTCCGCCGCCATGCTGCCGGCCGCCCGGCTGGCCCCGGCCCTGGCCGCCCGGCTGGGCGCCCGGACGGCCTGCGCCGCCGGGCTGGCCCTCATCGCCGCGGCCCTGGTCATCCTGGCCCAGCTGACCGGTACCAGCAGCTACTGGCTGCTGGCCGCCGGGCTTATCCCGCTGGGCGCCGGCCTGGGCCTGGCCATGCCGCCGGCCACCAGCGGCATCACGTCGGCCCTGCCCGCCGCCCAGCAGGGCGTGGGATCGGCGCTGAACGACCTGTCCCGCGAGGTCGGCGGCGCAGTCGGCATCGCCGTCCTGGCCAGCATCCTCACCGCCGCCTACCAGAGCCACCTCCAGCTGACCGGGCTGCCCGCCGCCCAGGCCGCCCAGGCCCGGTCATCGGTCGCGGTCGCCAGCCACCTGGGCGGAGCCGTCGCCGCCCATGCCCAGGACGCCTTCGCCGACGGGATGCACCTGGCCCTGCGCATCGCGGCCGGGATCGTCATCCTCGCCGCCATCGCCGTCGCCGCCCTCCTGCGCGGTCACGACCGCTAGCTCACGATGGCTCCCAGCGCCAGCGTCACCCCTGTCATACCAGGGACCCTACCGGCGCGACGGGCGGCCGGCCGCGCGATCCTGAAGCTATGACCTGGCCGCTGCTCGATGCGATCCCGCCCGCATCATGGGCGGTCGTCATGGCCTCCGGTATCGTCTCCACCGATCTCTCCTCAGACCACCAGCCGGTTCTCTCGGTGATCATGCTCTGGCTGGCCGCGGGTGTCTGGCTGCTGCTCACTGTCGTGCTGGCCACGCGACTGGTGAGCCAGCGAGACCGGGTCGCGCGCGAGGCCAGCTCGCCAGCCTCGCTCACGGCAGTGGCGGGCACCGCCGTGCTCGGCACCCGGCTGGCCGGCCAGGGTTACCACGTGGCCGCCGCGGTGCTGCTCGTAGTGGCGGGCCTCGCCTGGGCGCTGCTCTTGCTGCCGGTCCTGCGGCACTGGACCACCCCGACGGCCGGAATATCCTTCGTCCTTTGCGTCGCCACCGAAGGCCTCGCCGTGCTGAGCGCCACCTTGGCCACCATCTACCGGGCGGGGTGGCTCGTCAGCGCTGCTGTGCCTGCGCTGGTTCTAGGGCTGGTTTTCTACGTCTTCACCGCCGCCCGGTTCGACCTGCGCGAACTGCTCACCGGCCATGGCGACCACTGGGTCGCTGGCGGTGCGCTGGCCATTTCCGCCCTCGCCGCCGGCCTGGTCACCGAGGCCGCCGGCGGGCTCGGGCAATTCAGCGAGCAGCATCAGGTCCTCACCGCCGGCACCCTGGTGCTCTGGTGCCTGGCCATGATGTGGCTCGTTCCCCTGGTCATCGGCGAGATCCTCAGGCCCAGGCTCACCTACGAGGTACGCCGCTGGGCCACGGTCTTTCCGCTCGGCATGTACGCCGCCTGCAGCTTCGCCACCGGCCAGGTCACCGGCATCAGCGGGATCGCCGACTTCGGCCGCGTATGGTCGTGGGTGGCATTTACCGTCAGCCTGCTCGCGCTCGCCGGGCTGTTCCGCCGCAGCTGGCCGGTGCTGCGGAACTTACCCCGGCACCTGCTTGAGCGCGTCCAGGAAGCTGGCCGCCCAGTAGGCCACGTCGTGCTCGCGGACCTGCCTGCGCATCGACCGCATCCGGCGCCTGGCCTCGGCCGGGCTGATCGTGGCGGCGCGCACGATGGCGTCCTTCAGGCCGTCGATGTCGTGCGGGTTGACTCGGAACGCGCTGATCAGCTCGTCGGCGGCGCCGGTGAACTCGCTGAGCACCAGCGCGCCCTTCTCGTCGTAGCGGCAGGCCACGTACTCCTTGGCCACCAGGTTCATGCCGTCCCGCAGCGGGGTGACCAGCATGACGTCGGCGGCCAGGTACAGCGCCGCCATCTCCTCCCTGGGGAAGGACTGGTGCAGGTAGTGCACGGGCGGGCTGCCCACCTCGGCGTGCTCGCCGTTGATCCGGCTGACGGTCAGCTCGACCTCATCCCGCAGCTCACGGTAGGCCTCGACCCGTTCCCGGCTCGGGCTGGCCACCTGGACCAGCACCACCCGCGAGCCGAGCCGGCCCTCGTTGAGCAGCTCGCCGTAGGCGTTGAGCCGGTGCAGGATGCCCTTGGTGTAGTCAAGCCGGTCGATGCCCAGCAGCAGCGGCTCCGGCTCGCCCAGGGCCAGCCGGACGTCCGCGGCCCGCTTCCTGACGTCTTCCCGCCGGGCGATCGCCTCCAGGGCCCCCGAGTCGATCGAGATGGGAAACGACGCCGCCCGGACCTCGCGTGTGCCGTCGGCTTCGTGCACCCGGACGATGTGGCCCCTGGTCAGCAGGCTCGCGGCCCGGCGGCAGGCGCGCAGGAAGTTGGTGGCGTCGGCCCGGCTCTGGAAGCCCAGCAGGTCCGCGCCGAGCAGGCCCTGGACCACCTGCCGCCGCCACGGAAGCTGCGCGAAGATCTCGTAGCCGGGGAACGGGATGTGGTTGAAGAAGCCGATGCGGACATCGGAGCGCTGCTCCCGCAGCAGTCGCGGCACCAGCTGCAACTGGTAGTCGTGCACCCACACCGTGGCCCCAGGCGAGGCCGACGCGGCGGCCGCGTCCGCGAACAACCGGTTGACCGCCACGTAGGCGTCCCACCACCGGCGGTGGAACTCCGGCGAGGCGATGACGTCGTGGTACAGCGGCCACAGGGTCGCGTTGCAGAACCCCTCGTAGTAGTCCCGGACCTGCTCCGCGGACAGTCCCACGCCCACCAGGTCCAGGCCGTTGGCCTCGAAGGCGCCCGGCGCGGGTCCCGCGTCGCCGGACCAGCCGATCCACACCCCGCCGGACGACCGCATGACCGGCTCCAGCGCAGTGACCAGCCCGCCCGGGCTGGCCCGCCAGCTGACCTCGCCGTCCGGGTCCTCGACCCGGTCTACCGGCAGCCGGCTGGCCACCACCACGAAATCGTGCTGCCCAGCGTCCTTGTTCGTCGACGACATCGCATCTACCTTAGCCAACGCTCGGCAACACACCGCGACGCGGGCGCAACGGCAGCGCGAAGACTAGGTGAGTTCTTCCAGGTACTGGGGCAGCATGTGCCGCCAGGTGTCCCAGTCGTGCTTCCACTGCGGGCCCCAGTTGTCCACCCGGTTGGGGATGCCCTTGGCCCCCAGGGCCCCGGCCATCTGCCAGGACGAGCCGATGTCCTCCCAGTCGCCCTCGCCGGAGGCCAGGATGGCGCGCCGGGTCCGGAGCCGGTCCAGCTGCGGGCCCTCCAGGCCGGGCAGGAACTGCAGCGGCGCGGAGAAGTACAGGTCCTGGCTCCAGGCCTCGTCGTAGAAGCGCTCGATCCGGTAACTGCCGCTCATGCCGATCGCCGCGGCGAACACGTCCGGGTAGCGGCACAGCACGGCCACCGAGTTGAACGCGCCGATCGAGGCGCCGGTGGTGATGACCTCCATTTCCTGGCCGCCCAGGTCCGCGTGGATAGCGGGCAGCACCTCCCACCTGATGCACTCCTGGAACTGGTTGAGCAGCCACATGCGGTGCTCCACCGAGCCGGTCTTCGTCACCATGGCCTGGCCGGCCACGCTGTCGGCCGAGTACAGCTTGACCCGGCCCGAGGCCAGCAGCGGCCCGCACGCGTTGACCAGGCCGTGCCGCTCGACCTCCTCGGCGTCGCCGCCCGCCGAAGGGAACACCAGCACCGGCCGGCCGAACGTCCCCCACCGCACCACGGTGATTTCCTCATGCATGCGCTCGGAGAACCAGCGTTCGGTGACCTTAAGATCGCTCATAGACGATCACTTATAGCGGATCATTCGTAGTAGAACTTCTGCGGGCCGGGAAAAATCCACGACAACCCGGCTCGCAGCCGGTCCCGCCAGTTCTCCCAGCTGTGCCCGTCGCGGGCCTCGGTATACCGGACCGTCATCCCGGCGCCCTCGAAGACCGGCACCATGGACCGGTTCGGCACGATCAGCGGCTCGTAGACGCCGCAGCTGATGAACATCCGGTCGGCCACCCGCCGCGGCGCGGCCCGGTACCGGTTCATGAACCGCACCACCGGCTCAAAGGGTGGCCCGCCGCCGTGGTCCTGGCCGATATCGGTGAAGACGAACGATCCCGACTGCACCAGCAGCGAACCGTACACGTCGGGATACCGGTACGCGGTCGACAGCGACGCCACGGCCCCGAAGCTCGAGCCCATCAGGCACCGCCCGGCCGGGCCGCCGGCCAGCGGGAGCTCCGCCTCCAGCCGGGGCAGCAGCTCGGCGGTCAGGTACCTGGCGTGCGCGGCGGAGTTGGCGTACTCGGCCAGCCGGTCACCGGGGTAGACGAAGGCGGCCACCAGCTCGGCCACGTCGAGCCGGTGGATGAGGTTGTCGAGCACGGTCTTGGCCGCGGCGTAGTTCAGGTAGTCCCCGCCGTCGTGCACGATCAGCAGCGGGTAGCGCGCGGTGCGCTGGAACCGGGCCGGCAGGTACACCGTGACCTGAGCCCCCCGGCGCAGCGCGCGGCTCGGCACCACCATGTCGACCAGCGACCCCGGCCGCGCCTCCGGGTCGGGCACCGTCCAGTCGGGTATCTGGTGCCCGGCCGCGTAGCACACCGACGAGCTGCCCACCGGGCTGTGCGCCAGGTGCGGGTTCAGCGGGTCGTTGATCCGCTCACGGTGCCCGCCGCGCACCAGTTCCAGCTGGTACTCCACCCGGGACCCCTCGGGCAGCTCCAGGACCAGGTGCCACAGGTCGGTGCCGCGCAGCCGGCGCAGCGGCAGGTGATCGGGCAGGCCGAGCACCCGGATCACCAGGAACACCTCGTCCGCCGCGCCCCGGTACAGGAACGTGCACCGCGGCCCCTCGATGATCGGCACCTGGTACCGGGCCAGGAACCGGTCCACGGCGGCCGCGTCCAGCGGCCTGCGGTCCCGCAGCCGGTTGATCGCCAGCTTGCGGCTGGCGACCGCAGGCGGGCCGGCGGTGGTCATGCCGCTTCCAGCGCGGTCACGTGGCCGTCTTCACCCAGGATCCGGGTCCCGGCGGGCCAGCTGCCGTCGGCGCCCGGCTCGATCCGGGTACCGGCCTTGAGCAGCACGCAGCGGGCCGGGGCGAACCGGCGGGCCAGGACGGCCATCCGCGGCGCGTCGTCGAGCAGCAGCCGGGCCCGGGCGTGCGGCAGCAGCACCACGTCGCGCACCACGCTCAGGCCGCTGCCCCAGACCTCCGGATGGCCGGGGCCCTGCGGGGCCCGGTCGTGGAACAGCACGATCCGGTCGGTCAGCGCCATCGCGCCCGCCGACCAGGCGATCACCGGCGCCCCGTTCGGTGCCGCCTCGTTCAGGGCGGCCGCCACGTTGAACAGGTGCAGCACGTCGGCCAGCACGCCCACGTGCCCGCCCGCCAGCACCAGGACGCTGGCCGAGCCCAGCACGGCCGCCACGGCCGCGCGGTGCTCGGCGATCGCGGGCCGGTCGTGTGGCCGCAGCCGGTCGAAGAACTCCAGCCGGGCCTCGTTGACCCGGCGCAGGTGCGCCGCGTCGACGTCGCGCACCGCGCTAACCGCCTCGGCCACCGCCTCCGACCTCAGCCGGTCGCCGGCCTCCCGGCGCTGCAGCGCGTACACCGCCTGCAGCGCGTGGTCCAGCCGCAGCAGGTACAGGTCCGCCATCTCGGCCAGTGCGGCGGACAGCCGCCGTTCGCCCGCCACGTACTCCGGATCCCGTTCCTGCACGTCCAGCCAGCGCTGGTACAGCCGCAGGTTGACGTCCCGCCCGCCCAGCACCCGGCTGAGCTCGCCGTCGTCGGCCTCGCGCTCCTGCCAGCCCGCGTTGACCGTGGCCACCGGGCCGTCCGCCGGCCGCTCCGCCGGCTCGCGCAGCGTGGCCAGCAGCCGGACCGCCGCGTCCACCGTCGGCCTGCGCTGCGGGCCCAGCAGGATGATCCTCACGAGGCGTAGACGTGCAGGGTGCGCCCTACCTCGTCCAGCATGCCGCGCAGCGCGTCGTAGTCCGGGTGGCGCATCCGCACGTAGGCGTTGGCCATGTAGCCGGCCGCCACGCCCTGGGTCGGGGTGCCCGGCGAGGGCAGGTGCGCGTCGATGACCCACTCGCCGTACCGCTGCTGCAGCTCGTCCACGCCGCTGTAGCCGGAGATCGTCCCGTCCTGTGCGGGCCGCAGCGCCACGATCCCGCTGGCGTACTGCCGCGACGGCACCGCGTACACGCCGCCGTGCACGATGGCGTCGGCCCAGGCCCGGTACAGGTCCATGTCGTTGCCGGCCGAGTACAGGTCCCAGGCACCCACGCCCGGCGGCCGGCAGCCGATCTCGGAGAACTTCAGGCCCTTGGGCCCGAAGAACCACTCCATGTGGGTCGCCGACGTCCCGATGCCCAGCGCGGTGATGACCCGCTGGCCCATCTCGCGCAGCTCCGCGTACTCCGGCGCGCTGTCGATCCGGTTGGTGGACACGAACTGCGGCGAGATCCACCGGGTCCGCATCGCCTCCAGCACGTTCGGGTAGTAGTGCGAGACGAAGTCGGCGGCCACGCGGCCGTCGACGGTGATCGTGTCGTAGAAGCCCTCGTGTCCCTCGATGAACTCCTCGATGGCAATGGAGTCGGTGCCCTGCCCGCCGAACACCCCCAGCGCCTGCTCCAGGCCATCGAAGTCGTCCGCCCGTGCGGTGCCCGACGCGCCGGCGCCGCTGCGCGGCTTGAGGATGACCGGGAACCCGAACTGCTCGGCGAAGGCCCGCGCCTCGGCCGCCGAGGACACCGCGGCCGAGGCCGCCGTGGGCACGCCCGCCTCGCGCAGCGTCTCCTTCATCGACGGCTTGTCCCGGCACAGCCAGGCCGTGTGCACCGAGGTGCCCGGGATCGTGCAGGCCTCGCGGACCTGCGCGGCGGGCATGATGTGCGCCTCGATGGTGGCCTCGAGCCGGTCCACCCACAGCCTGTCCTGCACCCAGCGCACCGCTCGGGCCAGGGCCTCGACG
Source organism: uncultured Actinomycetes bacterium (assembly GCA_963767565.1). GTDB lineage: Bacteria > Actinomycetota > Actinomycetes > Streptosporangiales > Streptosporangiaceae > Palsa-504. The sequence continues at coordinate 73,520 of CAVYEG010000010.1, forward strand.
TCGGTGACCGACGAGATCCGCTCGTAGTGGTGCAGCCAGCCCCGCAGGTCGCCGTCGAACGACTCCACCGGGTACTCGCCGATGCCGATCACCGTCGCGCCCGCCTCGGCCAGCGCCCGGGCGAACTGCCGCTGGTTGTTCGGGAAGAACGGCTCCACCAAGACCACGTTCATGCCTGGAATGGTAGCCCGGCCCCAAAGGTCCCCCCGGCCACGCCGGCCGCCGCGGCTCAAGGCCGCCCTGACCAGGCGATACAGATTGCTGGCTCGCCATAGCGCACCGTTAGTGATCTCATCAAGGCATGGCCGATCGCGCTCAGCGCCGCACCGGGCACCGACGGCATGCCGTGCTCGCTGGGCTGCTGGCCCTCCTGGTGGCCGTCATGGCCGCGGCCGGGATCGCCGCGCCCGCCGCCGCCGCCACCCTCCCGGCCGGCTCGTCCGGCGCGACCCGGGTGGCGTTCAGCCCGGACGGCACGCTGCTGGCCGGAGGTTACACGGACGGCACGGTCCGGCTGTGGAACGTGGCCAGCGGCCAGTCCTACGGCCCGGTGCTGCGGGCTGGCGCCGGCGCCGCGGGCGGGGTGACCGGGATGGCGTTCAGCCCGGACGGCTCGCTGCTGGCCGCAGGCTACGGCGACGGCACGATCAGCCTGTGGGCCGTGACGACCGGCCAGCCGTCCAGTTCGCCCCTGCAGGCGGGCAGCGCCGTGACCGGGCTGGCGTTCAGTCCCGACGGCACGCTGCTGGCCAGCGCTCAGGCCGACGGCACCGTCCGGCTGTGGAACCCGGCCTCCGGCCTGCCGTCAGGTTCGCCGCTGCAGGCGGGCAGCGCCGTGCACGCGGTGGCGTTCAGCCCGGACGGGAAACTGCTGGCCAGCGCCGACGCCGACGGCGCCGTGCAGTTGTGGGACGTGGCCAGCGGCCAGGTCCTCGGCCCGGCCCTGCAGGCCGGTCCCGGCGCCGCGGGCGGCGCGACCGGGCTGGCCTTCAGTCCCGACGGCACGCTGCTGGCCTGCGGTTACGGCGACGGCACGATCCGGCTGTGGAATCCGGCGAGCGGCCGGCCGTCCGGCTCGGCGCTGCAGGCGGGCAGCGCGGTGAACGGGCTGGCGTTCAGCCCGGACGGGAAGCTGCTGGCCAGCGCGGACGCCGACGGTGCCGTCCGGGTCTGGGATCCGGCCAGCGGCCAGCCGTCCGGCGCGCCGCTGCAGGCGGGCAGCGCGGTGAACGGGGTCGCGTTCAGCCCGGACGGCAAGCTGGCCAGTGCCGACGCCAGCGGCGCCGTCAAGCTGTGGAATACGGTCCCTGGCTCGCCCGGCGGCCTGAGCCTGAAGGACTGGATCATCCTGGTGGCCGCCGTCATCGCCATCGCCCTTTCCGTATCGGCTGCGATAGTAACCACGCGCGACATATGGCTAGCGAGGAAGTAATGGAAATCTTGCTCATTGCCGCCATAGCGGTGGTCGCTGCCGCCGCGCTCTACGTGGCAGTCACCTTTAACGTGCGCACCAGGCAAAATACCGCGCCGCTGGTCGAGGAGGCGATCAGGAAAATAGCCGACCAGGTGCGGGCGAGCGAAGAAAACATGCGACGGCAACTCCGCGCGGCCACCGATGACCTGCAACGGGAAAGGGAGCAGCAACGCCTGGACGGCAGGAAGATCCAGGGCCGCCTCGATCACGCGGACAGCCGCGCCGCCAGCCTGGCCAGCCAGTTCCTGGCCGACCTGGACGCCGTCAAGCGCCGCAGCGACCAGACCGGCGAGGACCTGCGCCGGCTGGATGACCGGGTGGTGCGCCTGGCCGAGTCCCTCGGCCAGCCCGCCGGCCCTGCCGCGGAACCTGAGCCCGCGGAACCTCAGCGCGCCGGACCCGGGCCTGCCACAGCCGGCCGGCTCTACGTCGAACGACTCCGGTTCTTGATGGCCCGCCAGGACCTGGCCAAGCCCCGGTTCCGCATCGAGGTCGAGCGCTCGGTCGCGGAGCTGCCCGCCGGCCTGCTCGGCGACCTGGGCGACGTGCCGGCCGTCGCTGACCGCGCGGAACAGGACCAGGGCTTCCGGAACCGGCTGGCCGAGGCCGCCGCCGATTATGCCGCCGGCCGGTGGGGAGATCCGGCCTTCGCGGCGGTGACCGACCGGTGGATAACGTCGAACGCGTTTCCCGAGACGGCCGCGGCCGAGGTCTGCAACCGGATCGGCAACCGGCTGAACGCCATCGTGGCCAAGCCGCTGGACACGCTGGCCACCGACATACGGCTGCCCGGGTACGAGGCGACGGCCGCAGCCGGGATCGGCGCCGACCTCATCCTGCAGCCGGTGGCCGAGCCGCTGGGCCAGGCGGCCGAGTTCTTCGAGGTCGTCGGCGTCGTCATCGGCGTGGCGACCGGATTCCAGCCGCTGGCGCTGGCCGCGGCCAAGTTGCTCGCTCACGATAAGTTCCATGACCTGGTCGCGCGCGGCATCAGGGCCGCGGCCAGCCAGGTGTTCCACGGCCTGCAGCCGCCCGCGCAGACCCCGGGCCCGCGCCCGGTCGATCAGGCGCCCAGGATCGCGGCCGCGCCGGTCCCCGCCCAGCAGAGCCCCACCCAGCCGAACCCGGCCCAGAAGACCCCCACCCAGCCGGACCCGGCCCAGAAGACCCCCACCCAGCCGGACCCGGCCCAGCCGGGGCCGACGCCGCCGGATCCGGCCGGGCCGCGCCGGCCGCTCACGGTATGGGATCCGCTGCCCCAACCCCGGTCGCCCCAACCCCGGTCGCCCCAACCCCGGTCGCCCCAACCCCGGTCGCCCCAACCCCGGTCGCCGGAGCCCCGGTCGCCGGAGCCCGGACCTGCGGAGCCCAGGCCCGCGGACCGGACGCATCGTCCGTCCCATCCGCCCGATACGGGCCAACCGGGCCCAGGTCTGCGGTAGCGGCGCCGCGGCCACCGGGTTTACGGTCATGCCATGGTGACCGCCGCGTTCGTCGCGCCCTATCTGCTGGACACTACGGCCCGGTTCGTCGAGGCGGCCGCCAGCCTGCCCGGAGTCAGCCTGGCCCTGGTCACCTGCGAGCCCACCGACCGCCTGTCACCCGGGCTGCGGCACAAGCTGACCGGGCACTGGCGGATCGACGATCCGCTGGACGCCGGGCAGATCGCCGGCGCGGTGGAGGGGCTGACCGGCCAGGTCGGCCCGGTGCAGCGGCTGCTGGCCGTGCTGGAGCAGCTCCAGGTCCCGCTGGCCCAGGTCCGCGAGCACCTGGGCATCCCCGGCATGGACCCGGGCACGGCCCGCAACTTCCGGGACAAGGACCAGATGAAGACGGTGCTGCAGGAGGCGGGCATCCCCTGCGCCCGGCACCGGCTGGCCACCGACGCGGCCGCGGCCGCCGACTTCGCCGCCCAGGTCGGTTTCCCGCTGGTGGTCAAGCCGCCCGCGGGCGCCGGGGCGAAGAGCACGTTCCGCCTGGACGGCCCGGACGACCTCAAGGCCTGGCTGGAGGCGGCCCCGCCCGGCCCGGACCGGCCCGCGCAGATCGAGGAGTTCCTGACCGGCGAGGAAGGCTCCTACGACAGCGTGATGATCGACGGCCAGGTCGTCTGGGACTCGATCTCCAACTACCTGCCCACGCCGCTTGAGGTGCTGCGCAACCCGTGGATGCAGTGGGTGGTGCGGCTGCCCCGCGACATCGGCGGTCCCGAGTACGACGGCATCAAACAGGTCGCACCCGCCGCGCTGCGCGCCCTCGGGCTGCACACCGGGCTCACCCACATGGAGTGGTTCCGCCGGCCGGACGGCAGCGTGGCCGTGTCCGAGGTCGGCGCCCGGCCGCCCGGTGCCCAGATCACCTCGATGCTGTGCTACGCGCACGACTTCGACCTGTACACCGCCTGGTCGCAGCTCATGATCGACGGCACCTTTGACCCGCCGCAGCGGAAGTGGGCCGCGGGCACCGCCTACCTGCGCGGCCAGGGCTTCGGTCACGTCACCGGCGTGTACGGCCTGGACCGGCTGCCGCCCGGGATCAGCGACCTGGTGGTCGACTCCCAGCTGCCCCAGCCCGGCCAGCCGTCCTCCGGCAGCTACGAGGGCGACGGCTACATTACCGTCCGGCATGCCGACACCGCCGTGGTCACCGAGGCGCTCAGGCAGCTGATCAGCACCGTCCGCGTCGAGCTGGGACCGGCGTAACCGTGAACGTGCTCATGATCTCGCCCGGCTATCCCGCCGAGATGGCGTTCTTCACCCGCGGCCTGGGCCAGGCGGGCGTCACCGTCATCGGCCTGGGCGACCAGGCCCAGGACGCGCTACCGGAGCCCGCCAAACACGCCCTGGACCACTACGTCCAGGTCGGCTCGCTGGCCAACGACGACCAGGTGGCCGCGACCGTGCACGACCTGGCCCGGCACGTCCGCATCGACCAGGTCGAGTGCCTGTGGGAGCCCTACATGGTGCTGGCCGCGCGGCTGCGGGAGGAGCTGGGCCTGCCCGGCCTGACCGTGGCCGAGACCGTGCCGTTCCGGGACAAGGAGCGGATGAAGCAGCTGCTCGACGCGGCCGGCCTGCGTACCCCGTGGCACGTCGCGGCGGCCACGGTGGCCGAGGTGTGGGCCGCGGCCGAACGCGTCGGCTACCCCCTCATCGTCAAGCCGATCGACGGCGCGGGGTCGGCCGACACCTACCGGGCCGACTCCGCCGCCGAGCTCGACGCCGTGCTGCCCGCCATCCGGCACGTGCCGCACGTCAGCGTCGAGGAGTTCATCGACGCCGAGGAGTTCACCTACGACACCATCTGCGCGGGCGGGCAGGTGCTGTTCGAGAACATCTGCCAGTACCACCCCCGCCCGCTGCTGACCAAGATGCACGAGTGGATCAGCCCGGTCACCATGGCCCTGCGCGACCTGGACCAGCCCGGCCTGCACGGCGGCCGGGAGATGGGCCGCAACGTCATCGCGGCCCTCGGGTTCCGGGACGGGTTCACCCACATGGAGTGGTACCGCAAGGCCGACGGCGAGGTGGTATTCGGCGAGATCGGCGCCCGCCCGCCCGGGGCCCGCACCGTCGACGTGATGAACTACGCCACCGATTCCGACCTGTTCACGGCCTGGGCGCAGGCCGTGACCCACGGCCGGATCCTGGAGCCCATCGAGCGCCGGTACAACGCGGCCAGCATCTTCAAGCGGGCCAGCGGCGCCGGCCGGATCACCCACTACGAGGGCCTGGACCGGCTGCTGGCCGAATACGGCGACCACGTGGCCGCGCTCGAGCTGCTCCCGGTGGGCGCGCCGCGGCGGGACTGGCGGGCCACGCTGATCGCCGACGGCATGGTGATCGTCCGGCACCCCGAGCTGCCCGTCGCCCAGGAGATGGCCGAGCGCTTCGCCGCCGACCTCCGCCTGTTCGCCGCCTGACCCCCGCAGTTGTCCACCCCAGTCGGCTTGCCGCGCGCGGCCCTGTCATGTACTTTCTTACTGGAAAGTACATGACAGGGGAGCCTGAATGCGCGATGCGGCACGAGACCCGGCAGCGCTGGAGCTGCTGCGGGTGCAGCGGGGTCGGCTGGCGGACCGGATGCGGCCGCCGTGGTGGTACCTGACCGGTATCGGCATCTTGTGGGCACTGGCCTTCGCGTGCCCCTTCACCTCGCGGTTCCTTCCTCATGGGGTCCGCATCTGGCCCATCCTGGTCGCCGCGGTGACGGTGGCCTGCCTGCTGCAGTGGAGCCTGCCCCGGGCCACCGGCATGAAGGTGGCCACCGGATCGTTCCGCTATCCCTCGGGCCGTCCCGCAGTGATCGCGACGATCGTGGTGGGCGCCGCCGCCCTCGTGACCGAGACCTTCCTGATCAATCGCGGCCTGATCGTGGCCGCGATCGTAGTCGCGGCCCTCGCGGTCGTGGCGGAGGTGGCCGCCCAGCAGGCCCAACTGCGGGGGATCCGCCAGGACCTGCGCGGCGGAGGGGCGGCGTGACCGCCAAGGCCAGGCCGGACCCGCTCATCCACCCGATCACCCGGTTGTCGATCTGCGGGCTGCTGGCGGCCGGCGCGGACTGGGTCGAGTTCGCCGCGCTGCGTGCTGCGGCCGGGATCAGCGACTCGGTGCTGTCGAAACAGTCCCGCGTGCTCGAAGACGCCGGGTACGTGGAAGTCCGCAAGGGCGCGGTCGGCCGTCGGCCGCGCACCTGGTTCCGGCTCACCGCCCAGGGCCGCCAGGCGGTGGAGGGTCATCTGGCCTGGCTGGCCCAGCTGGAGGAGGCGTTCTCCGCCAGCACCCGGGATGCGCGGCAGGCCAGGACCCTCCCTGGTGATCGCGACCAGCCGCGCCGCGTACTGCCGCCCCTGCTAGGCAGCAGCTGAGCTGGTCCTGACCCCGGATCGACCCCTCCGGTTGAGCCGCGCGCGGCCGCGCCGGTAACGTCGGAGGACATGACCGCGCCCGAGCCGCTCAGCGAAACGATCCGCCAGGTCCTGCCGTCCGTCCGCGCCGACCTGGACCGGCTGGTCCGGATCCCGTCGGTATCGGCCGACCCGGCCGCCGCCCCGCACCTGCGGGCCAGCGCCGAGGAGGCGGCCGCCCTGCTGCGCCAGGCCGGCCTGGCCGACGTGCAGATCCTGACCGCCGACGGCGGCCAGCCGGCCGTGCTGGCCCGCCGGCCCGCCCCGCCCGGCGCGCCCACCGTCCTGCTCTACGCGCACCACGACGTGCAGCCGCCCGGCGACCCCGCCGCCTGGGACAGCGACCCGTTCGTGCCCACCGAACGCGACGGCCGCCTGTTCGGCCGCGGCGCCGCCGACGACAAGGCGGGGCTGGCCGTGCACCTGGCCGCGCTGCGGGCCCACGGCGACGACCTGCCGGTCGGCGTCACCGTGCTGGTCGAGGGGGAGGAGGAGATCGGCTCGCCCACCCTGCTCCCGTTCCTGGACACCTACCGGGACCTGCTCGGCGCCGACGTGGTGGTGTTCGCCGACGCGGTCAACTGGACCGCCGACGTGCCCTCGCTGACCACCAGCCTGCGCGGCGGGGCCACGGTCACCGTGGAACTGCGCACGCTGGATCACGCCATCCACAGCGGCCTGTTCGGCGGCCCGGTGCCGGACGCGCTCACCGCCCTGTGCCGGCTGCTGGCCACCCTGCACGACGACAACGGCGACGTGGCCGTGGCCGGCCTGGTCCGCGGCACGTCGGAGCCGCTCGACCTGACCGAGGCGCAGCTGCGCGCCGACGCCGGGGTCCTCGACGGGGTCGAGCTCATCGGCACCGGCGGCCTGACCGACCGGCTGTGGACCGCGCCGTCGATCACCGTGATCGGCCTGGACGCGCCCGCGACCGCCGCCGCCTCCAACACTCTGCTGCCGGTGGCCCGGGCCAAGGTCAGCCTGCGGGTGGCCCCCGGCGACGACGCCGACCGGGCCCGCGATGCCCTGGCATCTCACCTGCGGGCCCACGTCCCCTGGGGCGCGCAGGTCATCATCGAGTCCACCGGCTTCACGGCCGCCCCCTACACCGCCCGCGCCGGCGGTCGCGCCTACCAGGCCTTCCGCCAGGCCCTGACCCAGGCCTGGGGCAGGCCCGCCCTCGACATCGGCGCCGGCGGCTCGATCCCGTTCGTAACCGCCTACGCCGAGCGCTTCCCGGACGCCGAGATCCTGGTCACCGGCGTCGAGGACCCCGACTCCCGCGCCCACGGCGCCAACGAGAGCCTGCACCTGCCCACCTTCGAGCGCGCCTGCCTGGCCGAAGCCCTGTTCCTGCGCACCCTGGCCCCCGGAGCCTGACCACCGGTGGCCGTCCGCTGATACCAGGGCCCGTTCGGGCTGATAAAAATCTTCTGCCGAACGGACCGTGGTCTTCCTCGGCCTCCATCAGGACCGCCGAACAGCGCGCCGCGTCCGGCCACCGTCAGCCCCGCATGTTCACGGCGTTGACCCGGGTCGGCTTGATCGTCACGATCACGCGCGACTGCCCCGGCTGGTCGTGCTCGCGCAGGTCGGACTCGTATTTCGCGCCGAGCCGGTCGGCGAAGGCGTAGTCGTCGTCCGGCGTGATCTCCGCGTCGCCGCGGATCTCCAGGTACCGGTAGGGCATGGCCAGGTCCAGCAGGAACACGGTCACGGCCGGGTTGGCCCGCAGGTTCCTGGTCTTCTGCCGGGAGGTGTTCAGCGAGGTCCGCACGGTGTCGCCGTCGGCCACGAACCAGACCTCGGACAGCTGCGGCCGGCCGTCCGGGCCCACCGTGGCCAGGGTGGCGAACTGGCCGTCGAGCAGGTCACGATGTGAGGCGGGAATCTCGGGCATGGTTCTCCGTTTCCTAGGCGTCGGCACCCCTTGGCTAACGTTATTGGCCATGGCCCAACCGCCGCGCTCCGGGGTATTTCCGTCATCGGGAAGGTCCATGTGCGCACATTGACCCGGACCGGCCGGCCGGTAGTCTCCTGCTCATGCCCGCGGATCTGGACGCCCTCGTCGCGATGATGCCGTTCGCCCGGCAGCTTGGCCTGGTGCTGGCGGAGGCCGACGCCAACCGGGTAGTGGCCCGGCTGGACTGGGCCCCGCACCTGTGCACTACCAACGGGATCATGCACGGTGGCGTGCTGATGTCGCTGGCCGACACGGCCGGGGCCCTGGTCACTTTCCTGGGGCTGCCCGAGGAGGCCAGCACGGCCACGATCACCTCGACCAGCCAGCTGTTCCGCCCGGTCAGCAGCGGCACGGTCCGCGCCGTGGCCGTGCCGCTGCACCGCGGCCGCACCACGGTCACCGCTCAGACCACCCTGTACGACTCCGCCGACCGCCTGGTCGCGCTGACCACCCAGGTCCAGGCCGTCCGCCCGGCCGCCGGATAGCTGGCATCAGCCTCTGGGGATGCTCGGCGCACCTGGCGTGGCAGGCGAAGCGCAGCAGCCGCTCGGTCACGGTTACCGGACACTACCTAGACTGGTCGGTGACGCCACGACATAGGGGGCCGATCGGGTCGGAACCGAACGGGGGAGTAGCACGCCAGGGTGTCCCGGCCGTCGGCCAGACGCCCGGTACCATCGTGCACCTCACCCCCGGCGACCTGGCCCGCGTCAGGTTCGGAACCGCTCCCGCGCCGCTGGTGGAGGCCGCGCTCGGCTTCGCCGAGCTCAGGTGCCAGCCCGGGAGCACGGTCAGCGGCAGCTGGGCGGATCAGGCCCGCTCGCGCTGCAGCGGGCCAGGCGGTCGCTGCGCCGGGCCGGCCTGCCCGGCGAGGTCTGGCTCGACGGGCAGGGTCTGGACATCGTGCCCTCGGCGCTGTGGTCCGGGCCGCCGCTGTTCTCCGTCCGCCCCGCGGGCCTGGACCGCAGCACCCTGGTCTACTCGGCCCGCCAAGCCGCCTCGCCGAATGGCATAGCCGAGCCGCGCGACCTGGCCGCGCTCATGGGCCGCACCCGCGCCGCCGTGCTGCGGGCCCTGCGCGACCCGTGCGGCACCGCCGAGCTCGCCGCCCGGGTGCGCATCAGCGCCCCCACGGCCTCCGCGCACGCTGCGGCCCTGCGCGGCGCCGACTTGGTCCGGACCGAACGGCGCGGCCGGGCTGTCTGCCATTCCCTCACGCCGCTCGGCCGGAGCCTGCTGCGCGGCGACCCCCGTGGGTCCCGGCCGGCAGCCAGCCTGGACCGTTCGGCCCATCCATTACTTGACCTTCGCCGCGGCGGCGAAATTCATCAGCCCGGGGCACTGTCCGGCTGGCGCCGGACCGGATGGCTCAGCGGGCCAGGCGCGGGCCGGGCGTACAGCGCGGTGCGCAGCGCCGGGGCGGCCCGGGCGACCAGTTCACCGGCCGGCATCGAGGCCAGCGGCTCGGCCCGCAGCACGTGCCGCATGAAGATCAGCCCGGCGATCTGGCTGGCCACGATCCCGGCCCGGGCCTCGGCGTCGGCCCCGCCCAGGTACTCGGCGATCACCGTCACCACCTCACGCTCGATCAGCTCGCGCAGCAGCCGGCTGGCGTCGGCCTCCTGCCCGGCGCGGCGGTACAGGGCCAGCAGCGGAGCTCCGCGTTCAGGATCGTCCCAGGTGCGGATGACATAGGCCAGGATCCGCTCGGGCAGCCTGCCGGGGTCGCCGCGGACCGCGGCCCGGATAATGTCGGGCGGGCTGACGATCAGCTGCATCACCGCGCCGAACAGCCCGCGCTTGGACCCGAAGTAGTAGCTGATCAGCGCGGCGTCCACGCCCGCCTCGGCGGCGATGGCCCGGATGGTGACGCGGGTGTAGCCGCTGGCCAGGAACAGCTTGCGCGCGGCCTGGAGGATCTGCTCGCGGGCGTGCGTGGCGTCGCGCGGACGGCCGCGGCCCCGCGGGCCGCTACCTGCCCGGCCATTATTCATCAACATTGAATTTAAGCGACCGCGCGCGCCATCCTCAACTCGTCACAGCGAAGTCAAGGAAGGCGCGTAAGCGATGGCGCAGCACACCCAGGTCCGTCCCGCGACGGCCGCCGGCCCGCACCAGGCCGTCCACCATCACTGGCTGTTCCCCGGGTTGATCATCGCGGTGATCGCGGGGCTCCAGGCGCTGTTCGTGTTCTGCCTCGGTTACCCCATGCTGCACGCCAGCCCGCACGCAGTGCCGGTCGGCGTCGCGGGCCCGCCCGCGCAGACCGCACCGCTCGAGGCGGCCCTGGTCCGGCAGCGCGGCGCCTTCGACGTGCGGACCTACCCGGATGCGGCCGCCGCCCGCGCGGCCATCCGCGAGCGCGACGTCTACGGCGCGCTGGCCGCCACGCCCCGCGGCCCGGAACTCCTGGTGGCCAGCGCGGCCAGCCCGCAGGTCGCCGCCCTGCTGACCACCGAGGCCAAGGCGTTCGGCCGGGGTCATCCGGTGCCGGTCACCGACGTGGTGCCCGCGCCGGCGAAGGACCCGGAGGAGACCGGCGCGCTGACCACCCTGCTGCCGCTCGTCCTGATCAGCGTGGCCCTCGGCGCCATCCTGGCCCACGCCGAGCGGCGGTCCTGGCGCAGGCTCGGCTGGTGCGTGGCGGCCGGGGCGGCGGCCGGGCTGGCCGTCTCCGGCGTGGCCCGCGGGCTGGGCACGTTCACCGGCCACTACGGGGCCGATGCCGGCGTGCTGGCGCTGCTGGTGTTCGGGCTCAGCGCCTGCGCCGCCAGCCTGATCGCGGCCCGGCCGCTGCGCCCGCTGGGTGGCCTGTTCGCCCTGACCATGCTCTTCATCGGCATCCCGTCGGCGGGCGCGCTGGTGCCCGCCGAACTGCTGGCCCAGCCGTGGCGGGCGATGGGCCCCGACCTGCCCCCGGGCGCCGCGCTGAGCGCGCTGCGCGGCATCACCTTCTTCGGCGACGCCGCTGCCGGCCGCCCGCTGGCTGTCCTGGCCTGCTGGGCCGGGCTCGGCGCCCTGCTGGCCATCCTGGTACCGGCCGCCGTCGCCGCCCGGCACCGATGAGTTTTCCGGCCCCGAGTCGTTCTAACCTTCGGCAGTGACCAGAGGAGGAAGAATGCACCCGGAGCTGACGCCCGCCACCCAGGCGATGGCCCTGCTGGTAGCCGACATCGGTGACGACCAGCTCGCCGCGCCCACGCCCTGCCCCGGATCGACAGTGGCCGACCTGCTCGACCATGTCGGCGGGCTGTGCCTGGCCTTCACCGGGGCGGCGGCCAAGGACCCGGAGACGGGCAGCCAGGCGCCGTCGGCCGACGGGTCACGGCTGGACCCGGACTGGCGCACGCGCCTGCCGGAGCGGCTGGACCGGCTGGCGGCGGCCTGGCAGGACGACGGGGCCTGGGCGGGCCTGACCAAGGCCGGCGGTGTCGACCTGCCCGGTGAGGTGGCCGGCCGGGTGGCGGCCAACGAGGTCGTCGTGCACGGCTGGGACCTGGCCAGGGCCACCGGTCACGAGTACGCCTGCGAGCCCGGGGTGCTCCAGGCCGCCTACGAGTTCGTGGAGCAAGCGGTGGCGCAGAACCCGGACGGGAGCGAGGGCCTGTTCGGCCGGCCGGTCAGCGTGCCGGACGACGCCCCGCTGCTCGACCGGCTCATCGGCCTGACCGGCCGCGACCCGGCCTGGCGCCCCGGCAGCCAGGCCTGACGTCCGGCCCGGACGCCCGGTGGCCGTCAGCGCGGCGTCTCGGAGGTCGGCGCCAGCCGGTAGGCGGCGTCGATGCCGCGGAAGATGTAACCGTAGCTGACCAGCTGGTGGACGACCGGGCCCGCCTTGCGCCCGTCGCGGCGGTAGCGCTCGGCCAGCCTGACTCCCAGCGCCTCGGTGAAGCCCCGCCACACCGGCTCGGGCACCTGGAGCACCTCGGCGAACCTGGCTAGCTGGGCGTCCACGAAAGCGCACAGCTGCGACCTGACCGGGGTCACGGCTGCTACGGTCGGCCCGGCAGGCCCCGATTCAGGCACGGGCGGCAGGCTGGCCAGGTCGAACAGCGGGTCCGCCCCGGCCAGCTCGGCGCTCAGCCGGGCGGCGTAGCCGAACATCACGGACATGATCCGCGGCTTCTCGGCGACCTTGGCCGCCACATCATTGACCACCAGCAGCAATTCCCGGCTCAGGACGGTCATCGACTTCGCGGCCGCCAGGTGGTCCTCGGCCGCGCAGTAGAGCTGGAAGGCGGGATAAGCGTGCTCGCCAAGCGGCTTCAGCTTGGCTGTCACCGCGTCCTCACGAGCCATTGCGGCGCCGCTCTCTGCCCTGCTCGTTCATACGGTCTCCTGGTATTGGTCGCCGACAGCAAAGGTAACCCGGAGCCCTTCTGCTGGCAGCCGCCCGCGCAGCCCGAAGCGCCCGCGCGATGAGAATTAAGCTGGATCCAGACCGTTCTACCGCGACGTGCGAGCTCCTGAGGAGCGGCATATGCCTGAGGTTCGGCACTGCCGGCATTGCCTAGGCGACTGCCCGGGCAATTGCCTGATCGGCGACACCGGCCGGTGCATGCACGGCTGGAACGAGAAGCCCCCGCGGCAGTTCAGCTGGCAGCTGGTGCTGACCCGCAAATGGTGGCACCGGGTGTTCTGGGGCATCGGATAACATCCCGCTGCCCCGGGCTGGCCGTGCCAGGCTTTCCCATGACGGCTTATCAGCGGCCGACTGGCATGACCTGTTCGTGGCCAGCGTCGGCGCGGCGGCGGCGCTGACCGAGCTGATCCTGGGTGTCACGGGGGCGATCCTTACGCGTGGTTCCTGCTGGTGGAGCTAGCCTGCCCGGCGTGACTCATGGCTTATACACAGGACGATCTGGTTGAGGAAGTAGGTAGCGAACTGGCAGCCAGCGGCCGCGGCGGGGATCGCGGCCCAGGCCGCGATCCGGGACCGGCGCGTGAGCAGCGCCGCGATGAGAATCAAGGCACCGTTGACCAGAAGGCCAGGTTGTGGTGGTCGTAGGCCTCTGCGGTGCGGCGCAGGCAGTCGGCCACGGCGGTGGCCGGCAGGACGGAGCAGACCGCCTGCCCGGCGCTCGCGCCGGAGACCGTCGTGATGCCGCTGAGCGGTCCCGGTACCGTCGGCCACAGCACCCAGATGAGCACGCCAGCCGCCGCGCCTCCCAGGTGCCACCAGCTCGCCGGCTCGGCGCCCGATGACCGCACCTGCCACCACTGCACCACAGCGAAGCCGAACATCACGACGACCGGAAGTACCAGGACCAGTACCGCGGTTGAGGTAGACATCTGGTTGGCCATGACAGCGCCGCCGGCCAATTCGGCGATCACCCCGCCGGAGACGACGGCCCACCCTGTCAGGCCCCCTTCGAATGGCCGTGTCAGCAGCGGCGCCGCCCTGTGCCGCTGGTCGTCTTCGGGAAGATGCCGCACTTCCGGCGGATGTCCGTGACGCCGGGGCCAGTTCATGTCCTTCCGTTTCCCACCGACAGCATGATGTGGCCACGATAGGCCAGAGCGTACTAAGCCCTGACTCGCCGTAAAACCCGTCCGGACTCCCAGCGTGGTTCCTAGCCCGGAGCCGAGCCGGCCGCCAGGTGGTTGGCCGTAGTCACCGGCGTTTCTGCGTTACTCCGCGTCTTAGGTATAGCGACTGGTCGATCTCCCAGGGCAGGTCGGCGTCGTCCTTGAACCTCACCATGAAGGGGACAGGAATTTCTTCGTCACTTTCCTCGGCCTGCCCGTCCTCGGCTTCCGTGCGGAAGGCGAAAACGACGGTCGCCCCCGGGCGAAGGATGAAGAAGGTAGTTCCTGTTTGTTTCCTGATCTCTGGACTGTCTGAGACGCCGTGGATCACCTTGGCAATCTGCACGGGCATTTCGGGTGCTCCCGAAGCAGTCAAAGTCTCGCAGCTGAGCCACCGGATCGGACCCCGGGAGCCATTACGGACTTCTACTGACCAGGTAGAGAAACCGAGGCCCAGCATTGTCGTCGCGGCCAGCCTGACCTCAACTTTGCTGGCCTGTTTTCGTTCGAGCTGCTCGGTCTGCCGGCGGATCACATCCTGCTGGCTCCGCAGCTGCCTGAGCGCAATTGCCGCTGCGATCGCCGCGGCCACGACGGCCAGCCAGGTCGGCACGTCACCCAGGTCGAAGTGCATACGCCGTACCCTAACGGCGGGCGGAACTGCGGGGCGTAGCGCGGCTTGACGGCCTCACGGACAGTCATCTGGCAGATGCTCCTCTGGCGTACCGGCCGCAGACTGAGCGCAACCACGGGAGCCATCGGCTCCCCGCCCCCATCTGCCGAAGGAGCAGTCCGATGGGCATCATCACCGCCGCGGACGGTACCGAGATCATCTACCAGGACTGGGGCACCGGACAGCCGGTCGTGTTCAGCCACGGCTGGCCGCTGACCGCCGACGCCTGGGACGACCAGCTGTTCCTGGTCGCCTCGGACGGCTACCGCGCCATCGCCCACGACCGCCGCGGCGGCGGCCGCTCCGGACAGCCCTGGAACCGCAACGACCTGGACACCTACGCCGACGACCTGGCCGCCCTCATCGAAACCCTCGACCTGCACGACGCCGTCCTGGTCGCTGCTCCGCCGGCGGCGGCGAGGTCACCCGGTATATGGGCCGCCACGGCACCTCGCGGGTCGCCAAGGCCCTGCTCCTGGCCGCGATCCCGCCGCTCATGCTCAAGACCGGCGCCAACCCGGCAGGCACGCCTATCGAGGCCTTCGATGCCATCCGGGAGGGCATCGTCACCGGCCGTTCCCAGTACTACCAGGATCTCGCCGTGCCCTTCTACGGCGCCAAACGGCCCGGCTCCACCGTCTCCCAGGGGCCTGCGCGACTGGTTCTGGCTGATGTGCATGACCGTCGGCGAGAAGGGCGCCTACGACTGCGTCCAGGCCTTCTCCGAGACCGACACCACCGGGGACCTCAAGAAGATCGACGTGCCGACCTCGATCATCCACGGCGATGACGACCAGATCGTGCCCATCGCCGCCGCCCTGCGGTCCGCCACGCTCGTCAAGGACGCGACCCTGAAGATCTACCCCGGCGCCCCGCACGGCCTGGCCCAGACCACCGGCTACAAGGACGAGTTCAACACCGACCTGCTGAAGTTCCTCAGGTCCTGAAGCAGCACCGCCGCACCGGCACCCTGGCGAGCACAGGTCCGTCAGGCTGCCACGCGGGCGGCCGCATTAAAGCGCCTTTACAAACGAAAGCGTAGGGCCCTACGGTCGACTCGTGCGAACGCCCCCCGCACCCAGCCGCCCGTCGGTAGCGATCCCCGGGCCGTTGTTGATCGTTATCCCGCCTGCGACCAGCGCGACGGTCGTGTTCTCCCGCGGCGGAAGAAGCTGTCCTGGTAGATGGAGACCGTGAACGCTGTCGTCGTGGAGGACCTGCGGAAGAGCTATGGCGCCACCCGCGCCGTGGCGGGGGTGAGCTTTACCGTCAGGTACGGGGAGATCTTCTCCCTGCTCGGGCCGAACGGCGCTGGCAAGACGACGGTGCTGGAGATCCTCGAGGGCTACCGGCATGCTGACGAGGGCAAGGTCGTGGTCGCCGGCTTCGATCCGGGCGACAGGCGCACCGGGCGGCAGCTGCGCGAGCAGATCGGCCTGGTGCTCCAGGAGCTCGCGGTGGAGCCGTACCTGACCGTGCGCGAGTCGATCTCCCGCAACGCGGGCTACTACCCCAATCCGCGGCATGTCGGCGAGGTGATCGAGCTCGTCGGCCTCACCGGCAAGGAGAAGAGCAAGGTCAAGTCGCTGTCCGGCGGGCAGAAGCGGCGGCTGGATCTCGCCCTCGGCATCATCGGGAACCCCAGGGTCCTTTTCCTAGACGAGCCGACGACCGGCTTCGACCCGAGCGCGCGGCGCGGCGCCTGGGAGGTCATCAGGGGGCTTTCCGACCTGGGGACTACGATCCTGCTCACCACCCACTACATGGACGAGGCGCAGGAGCTCGCCGACCGGGTCGCCGTCATCTCCGCCGGCCAGATCCTCGAAGAGGGAACGCCTGCCACGCTCGGCGGGCGCGATCTGGCCCGCGCGCGGATCAGCTTCGCCCTCCCCGACGGGTATTCCGAGGCGGACCTTCCGGTCCGAGCCGCGGCCGGCGAGAACGGCCGGCTGCTCGTCGAGGCCGACGAGCCGACCGAGCTGCTGCACCGGCTGACCGGATGGGCTCTAGACCACAGCACGACCCTGCCGGGGCTCACCGTGGACCGGCCGAGCCTGGAGGACATCTACCTGAGCCTGACGGCTGCGCAGGACGCTGCCGCCGCGCCCGAGGACACACCGGTGTCCCGGCGCGGGATGGGAAGGCGCGGATGAGCAGCCAGGCAGTGGCCGCCCGGCCGCCGGCGGGCCGCAACACCGCGGCCCTGGTATGGCACCAGATCCGCTACGAGCAGCTGAGCTTCTGGCGCAATCCGCAGAGCGCCTTCTTCATCTTCGCCTTCCCGCTTCTCTTCTTCGCCATTCTGGCCGGCGTGTTCGGGAACGCTACGCTGGCCACAATCGACGGCCGACCTGTCACCGGGCTGCAGTACTACACCTCCACGATCGTGGCGGTGTCGGTTATGGGCGCCTGTTACTCACAGCTGGCCGTCACGCTGTCAACGCGCCGCCAGGAGGGCATACTCAAGCGGCTGCGCGGCACTCCGCTGCCCGCCTGGGTGATGTTCGTCGGGCTAGTGGCGCACTGCATCATGGTCAGCCTCGTAGACGCGGCGCTGATCGTGGGGATGGGCCTGCTGTACGGGGTGCCGATGCCAAGCCACTGGGCCGCCATCATCGTCACGCTGGTCATCGGCGCGGCCGCGTTCTGTGCGCTGGGAGTGGGGGTCGCCAGCCTCATCAGCAATGCGGAGGCCGCGCCTGCCGTGGTGCAGTTCATCTTCTTCCCCCTCGTGTTCATCTCCGGCACCTATTTCCAGATCAGCTCCCGGTTCCTCAATGACCTGGCCGGTGTCTTCCCGGTCCGGCCGTTCAACCAGGCACTGCTGAACCCGTTTGCTCTGGACCGCGGATTCGCCGGCCGCCAGCTGCTGGTCCTCGCGATCTGGGGGGTAGTAGGCGGCTTCGTCGCGATCAGGCGATTCCGCTGGGATCCCAGGCCCGAGTGAGGCCAGGCGCCCGGCCAGGCCGTGCGGCGCCCGCGGGCACGCGTCAACGTGCTGACCGCGCGTACTCACACGCGAGCAAGACCAGGTTGCCACTATCGGCGACATGGCCGGCGACGCAAGCAGTGGTTAGAGCGTTAGCCGATGAGAAGTGGCACACCGCTGATGGCACCGTTGCCTGGCGGCTCCTCGGTGATCTCCATCGTGGGGAACCGGCGGGGATCGACTCCGGTGGTCATGGTGAGGGTGACGGGTCCTGAGTCGCCGACGACGAATGAGCCGCCGGTGGTCAGGAGTGGATGGAGCTTGGTGCTGCCCGGCGCGGCCCACCAGCATGCGTAGACCTCATCGCCGGCAAGTGGCTTGAGGCCACGTACGGTCAGGGTGATCGTCCAGCTTTCGCCGGCTTGGCGGGCCGTTGCCTGTCCGCTGGCGCTACCCACGCCGAACACCTTGGCCGCCGCGGTGGCATGAAGCGGAATGGCAACTGTGACTTGGGCCGGCTGGCTGAGGATCCGGGGCAGGATCAAGGCGGACGCCACGATGATGACGGCGGCAGCAGCAACGATGGCGGCGAGTCGGCCTTGGTGACGTCGCCATACGGGCAGGCGAGTGACCATCGGGGGGACCTGCGGCTCGGCCGGAGGCTCGGGAAGCCGATAGACCTGGGTGGCGGTTCGGTCATCGGTATCGGCCGGGCGATCGACCTCGGCCTGTTTCTGGGCCAGGGCTGCGACCATGCCAGCGACCGTCCGGTCTTCGAGGCCGACTGTCGGCTCGACGTGGGGCGGCAACAGCTTGATGATCCGGCCGATCTCGTTGTACTCGGTGACAACGGCTTGGCAGTAGGGACAACCGCTGAGATGACGGTTGAACTCGGCATGCTTGGCCGAGGGCAGGTTGCCCCATACGAAGTCGAACGCGTCCGGGTGGGCAGCCTCGATATCCCGCTCAGAAAGCATCGTCGTCTCCTCGCAGGCTGGCCAGCTCGGCTCGCAGCGTGTTCGCCGCCTTCGCCATGCGGGACTTGACGGTGCCGATCGGGATGCCGAGACGCTCGGCGATCTCTGAGTGAGTGAAGCCGTCTCGGACCAAGTGCATCACGTCGCCGTAGATCGAAGGCAGCTTTTCAAGGGCCTGGTCGACGGTGAGCAGGGTGAGCGCTTCATCAACGCTGTCGTACTGGGGCGGCAGCTGGAAGTCCTCGACCGGGAGCATCGGCCGGGACGAGGGGCGCCGTGCTATGTCGTAGGCGGCCGATTTGGCGATCGTGAATAGCCAGGCCCGCACCGGGCCTCGCCTGGCATCGTAACGTCCTGCCTGCTGGCAGAACTTGATGAAGGTCTCTTGCACCATCTCTTCAGCTAGCCCCTGGTCGCCGAGCACATGGAAACCGAACCTGAACAGCTCCATCCGATATTTGCGGTACAGCCTGCGTGCCGCGTCGTCATCGCTGACCGCCGCGATCTTGGCAATCAGGCCTATCTCGTGAGGGCCGGTGCGTGCTCCGTTGTCCTCCCATGACACAGCCAGTCCCCACCCATGTTCTACGTAGTTCCCCAGCCGATCGGTTCGGTGTGCCGGCCGGCTTTCCCAGATTCTCAGTATGTGGCCCTGCCCAGAAAAAAGATTGTCAATCCAACGAACCGATCGGCTCCCTGGCCCCGTAAGTGCAGCGTCATAGGAACCACAGACCAGGGAGGGCAAATGGCGACGACATCTCAAGAGAACGACTTTGACCGGGTCAAGCGGTGGGGCAAGGAGTTTCTCGCCGCCGGGGAGGCAGGCACGGGCGGCGGGAGCGGCCGAGGCCGGTGGCGATCTGAGGACGCGGCGGGGCTCCAGGGCGATGCGGGCGAGATGACAGCCAGGACAACGCGATTCAATCCTCCTCCCGGCTGGCCGCCTGCACCCGCTGGATGGGTGGCTCCTCCCGGCTGGCAGCCGGACCCTTCCTGGCCCGAGCCGCCTCCGGGATGGCAACTGTGGGTAGAAGACCGCCCGGCCATATCGTCGGTGCCTCAGGATTCTTTGCTGGCCATGGCCGGGGGGGCCGCGGTCGTCCTCGGCTCGCTGATGCCATGGGTGTCGTTCAACAGTGTGGGCGTGCAGGTGAATCCCGGGGCGAGGGCTGCATCTGTGATCCTCGGCCTAATGCTGGCGGCACTCGGATTCGCGCTGCGTGCGGCGCCGCTACCGGGTCGGCGCGTCGCGGGCATCGCGACCTTGGGCCTTTCTTCCCTGGCCGGCCTGCTCTACATGGGTTTCATCCTGGTCGGCATCAATGGAGTGCCAGAGCAGGACCCGTTCGGGGATATAACCACTGTGACGTTCTCCCCGAATATCGGCATCACTTTCGTAGTCGCTGGCTGCGGAGCCGCTTTCGTCGCGGCAATCAGGTCGTTTCATCACCGGCAGGACTGACGGTAATCCGGGCGCACCAGAGGGAAGAGGGAGCAGCACTGGTCGCGTGAAGGATCGTGACATCAATGCGAACTGTTCTCACTCATTGCGCTCGTAGTCCTTTCCAGCCAAAAGCCGGGCGCCGTCGGCACCGCATCACAGCGAGACGTCCGGCGTCCCCGGTTCCTATCCAAATCTTAGGAGTGGAAATCAGCCGTGCAATCAACAAAATTGCGTCTCCTATCCGCCATTACGGCAGGAAGCCTGGCATTGGCCGTGGCGGCTATCACCGCCAGCTCCGGCACGAGCCAACCCGCCCCGCATGCGGCGCTCGCCGCCCAGACTGAATCCTTCCCGCCGGTCAATCTCGACGCCTGCCCGACCCTGCATACCGCTTACCCAACCGGCGGATGCGTGGCCCAGCTGCAGACCGACCTAAATAGCATCCTGGGCCTTCACCTGACCGTGGACGGCACCTTCGGCTCGGTCGGCTCGCAGACCTACAACGCGGTCATCGCCTTCCAGCAGGCGCACGGCCTTCAACCGGACGGCAAAGTCGGCCCGGCCACGAAGCAGGCCCTCGACGCCGCCCTCTCGGGTTCCTCGGTGCCCACCCCCACGGTGCCTCCGGCAACGGCCCCCGCGCCGGGCACGCCAGCTGACACCCCGGCGCCCAGTACCCCGGCGCCGCCGCTCCAGTACGTCGCCATGGGCGACTCCTACTCCTCTGGAGAAGGCCTGGCCCCGTTCCTGCCCGGCACCGATACGTCGGCAGACACCTGTCACCGCTCCGACCAGGCCTACTCCCAGTACGTCACGCCCAAACCGGACGCGTTCGTCGCCTGTTCCGGGCAGACCACTGCAGCAGTCACAAACGCTGTCATGTCGGGACAGGAACCAGCACAGGACTCGGTGCTGGGTTCGAACACGGGGCTGGTCACGTTCACGTTCGGCGGCAACGACGCGGATTGGGTCTCCGCACTCGAAGCCTGCGTGAAGGTACAGGAGGAGGTTTTTCACAACACGCTCTACGGCAACCCGCCCTGTGCAACCAGCAGCTGAGCGAGCTACCCGGGCGAATCGCACAGATGGAGGAAAACCTGATCGCTTCCTATACGACGGTGCTCGGGCTCGCACCGAACGCGCAAGTGCGCGTATTGGACTATCCGCCGCTTTTCCCGGACCGCGGCGGCAATACCTCGGGATGCCGAATCGGGCGGATAAATGTTCCCGGCGTCGGCGGCGCCGCGCCCATTGCCTGGCAGCTGGTTATCGCCCATGACGTCGAGCAGAAGTTCGTGGCGCTGGAGCAGCAGGCCAACGCGGCCATCGCCGCCGCGGTCAGCCAGGTGCAGGCCGCGGCCGCGGGCGGTGACCGGCTACAGCTCGTGGACGTCGACCCCCAATTCGGCGGCTACACCGGGCACACCAGCAGCTGCGGGGACACCGGGCGGCCCACGCCGTGGATCAACTCTCTGCGGATGAGCTCAGCCCAGGCGGCGGTGCTGGCCCTGGATGTCGTCGGCGGTAACTGGGACAAGCTCGGCACGGACTTGTCCGACGTCATCGCCGCCTCGTTCCATCCGACGCACGAGGGCCAGTACCAGATGTACCTGGCCTTGTCGGCTGAACTGCCCAGCGGCTGGAGTTAGAACTCCGAGACAACCGCCCGGTGCCTCCGCTCAGGAGAGGCACCGGGCGGTCACGTGCTCAGCTGAGATAGTGAGGGGCGCGTACACGGCTGTGAGTTCGCGGGACTTGGGCTGTGGCGACCGGTGGCGGGCGACGGCGCTATTCGCTCAGCTTGCCGCTCTACTGATCCGCAGCCGGTTACCGTCCGGGTCGCGAAGTGAACTCGCACCCGTACGGAGGTTCGCCGGTCGGTCGGCCGAACTCGGCCTCGACTGCGTCGACGTCGCTCACCATCAGACCGACCAGGGTGTCGGGCCGGGCATCACCTCGGTGCTCGGACAAGAACAGCCGCGCCCCGCCACGCGCGATCGACACGAACGCAGGGCAACTGGGTCGAAGCGATGCTCCCACTGCTTGGTGAATCCCAGGCGCTCATACCAGCTGACCGCCGCGTCGATGTCGGCCACGCGCAGGATCGGGACGACTTCTGCCTCCATGCGGGCATGATCTCACGGCCTGCTACAACCGCAGTTCAGCAATCCGGGGCCAACGCCGGGTTGCCTGGCCAAGGTCGGGCCGTGCATGTGGCCCTGGCTGCGGTACGGCGATCGTCAGCGAGCCGGCTGGCGAACCCAGTGGGGGCCCCGGCGGACCAGGCGCGACAAGCCGCGACGCGGCCGTGGCAGCGGCACGTCCCTGGTGAACTGGCCCACCAGGTCACTCTGGGCGGGGACCGCGAGCTGGTCCATCAGCTAGTCGGCAACCCGGATCGGCGCACCGGTGGCCGCGGCCATGGCCAGGGCGTACCCGATGCGGACCGGCAGCTGCCGGGGTTCAGCGGTGCCTGCCGCGGTGAACTCGATCCGCGTGGTCGCCCGCGGGGCATCGCGCCCATGCCGTGGCCCGGTGGTCAGCGCGGGGTCCAGCTCGTCGATGTCGACGCCGGTCACCGTTACGCCAGCGGTGCGCAGCAGGCCCGCGGTGATCACCTCGGCGGAGTCGGGGTGCGGGTGATCCTCCGGGCCCCGAACAGGTCGTGTCCTTCCGGCCCGTTCAGCCATACCGGGAGCGCCCGGCCGCCGGAGTCATCGGCCAGTACCACGAGCATCGAGAAGAACCCGAACCCACGACCGGCCACCCGCTTGCCCGGCCATGGCTCGGTGTGTGCGATCCGTACAGTCGTCATGACAGTGAAACGACCCGGGCCGAGGCAAGGTGCCGTCACAGGCCGAGCGCCAGGCGCCGGGTGGAGGCGCGCGGACGCTGGGGGGCATGTCCACTCACGCGGTCTCTCGGCGCGGTCAGCGACCCGGCTGCGGTCCTCAGCCCGCAGTATTCTCCGCCCCTGCGTTCTTCCGTCTCTGCTGCGGGTGCTCGCGATCTTCCAGCATGTTCAGCAGTACCGGTTTGCCGGTCAGCTCCTCCAGCTCGTCGCGGAGCCGGTCGACTTCCGCGCCGCCATGGCCGAACGCCAGGCCTGGCCGGGCGGCGCGGACATCAACCCGGACGTGGTCCAGGTCCCCGCCGACCCCGATCGCGTGGATCCCGGCCGCTGCCGGTATCCGCCGGTGTATCGCGGCGACGATCTCCTCGATGCGCAGGTCCTGGACCGTGAGGATCGTAGAGCCGGCGGTTGCCGTGGCCTGTTCGGCTCTGCCCGTTTCGATGTGGCCCGGCCCGGCGACGACCCTGGCCTCCCCGGCCCCGGCCAGCTCGAGGTGGCCGGCCAGCAGCCGGTTCGCCATGTCCCGGCGGCCCTGCTCATCAGCCGCTTCGAACGCCCGGGCTTCCTCGGTGGGTCAGCTCCAGGTCCACGTACGGGTTCAGGTGCACCCGCAATGCCACGGGCGGCTGGCCAGGGTCGCGCGCGGCGATGACCGCCCGGCGGGCGACGGTGTAGTTCTCCCCGGTCTCGGCCATCCGGGCGCGGACCCGTTTCTTGAACGCGCTGTCGTCAGTCACGCCATGTCCCTCGCGGCGATGCTGCCCCGCGCCCTGATCGCCTGGCTTGGCAGTGACCGGTCGTACCGTCAGCGCGAACCAGCGGCCCTTGTCCTCACCGCCGCCGCGGGCGCGGGCCGCAGACAGCTCGGAGTCTGGCAGGCGCTCCTGCCATCATCCAGGCTACCCAGCACCCCCGGCACCTCAAACCAGGCCATGCATGACCACAGAGCCGCCCGCTCGTCCTGCAGCCGGTCCCTAGGGCGCTCCAAGGACGTAGGCGCGGGGGCGAGATCTGTCCCAGAGCAGCGAACGGAGACGCCCTGTGACCAGCGTGACAACGGACATTTCCACGAAACGCCAGGCCAGAGCCAGAAAAGCCCTACTCACGATAGGCGCCCCCAGCAGGATTCGAACCTGCGCTCACGGCTCCGGAGGCCGTTGCTCTCTCCCCTGAGCTATGGGGGCTCAGCGCCTGGAAAAGGGTACCAGCCGCAAGCCTCACATGAACACGTCGTGGGCCGCGCAGACGGGCTCCAAGGCTCGTCTCGCTACAACTGGACTGGACTGGACGCTACCCTCACGCTCTTGACATCCTCCCCTCCTGGGGAGGGGATTCCAATCTGATCCTTACGCTACTGGTAGGAGCGCAGATTGAGGTTCGCGGTTCACAGGCCGGGTAACCCCGTCGCCTCCCCGCGCAGTCACCGCATGCCCTGCGGCGATGTTTCTGGCCGCATTCACGTCAGCGTCCAGCGTGTAACCGCAAGCCACGCAGCGGAACAGGGCTTGGCTCTCGCGACTGCCCGCTGCCATGTGCCCGCACGCCGAGCAGCGCTGGCTCGTGTACGCGGGATTAACTTTTTCGACCCGGCCGGGTGCCTTGTCACTCAGGCGGCGGACCAGCAGGCCCCACCCGGATCGCATGATCTCCCGGTTCAGCCCGGCCTTTTGCCGAACGTTCCGGCCCGGCTCGGTCGCGGTTCCTTTGGCCGACCGGGTCATGCACCCAATCTTGAGGTCCTCGACTCGGATCACGTCGAACCGGCACGCCAGGCTGGTGCTGGTCTTTTCGCACCAGTCCTTGCGGATATCTGCGTCGCGGGCCTTCAGCCGGGCCGCCGGACGTCACCAGGTTTGACGTGGACAATGCGGAACCCCTCATCCCGGCCGGCCTTCCGCCACGACGGCCGGCGGTGCGTCCCGGCGAAGTAGTTCCGCATCGCCTGGTCGTGGTCTCGGATCGCCTGTTGCTGTACAATCACGGAGCCGGCTGCGAGCCACAGGTTAGCCGCCCGGGCCTCGGAAAGCTGGCGGCAGCGACCAGCAAACCTCGGCATCGGCCCGCATCCCGGCCGCCAGTGCGATTCTTGCTCCACGCACAGGTTCCATACGTACCGGGCGTGAGTGCAGTGCCCAGCCAACGCTGCCTCTTGGGCAGGAGAGGGCCGGAGCCGGTACCGGGACATACGAACACGGTAACGGATACCTATGACATTCTGCCCTGCTGCTCAGGGCACGCGATTCGTCCCGGGACTGAAGGCCGGGTCATCCTCCGGAGGATTTGGTGACGCAGGGATTGGGACGGGTGCTCGTCGTGGACGACGACGAGGTGATCAGGCGGCTGATCGCGGTCAACCTCCAGCTCGAGGGGTTCGACGTCGAGACGGCCGTGGACGGGCAGGATTGCCTGAACAAAGTGGCGGGAATCGACCCGGACGTCATCACGCTGGACGTGATGATGCCGCGCCTGGACGGCTGGGAGACCGCGGTCCAGCTGCGCAAGTCGCCGGAGCTGGCTCACATCAAGGTGGTGCTGATCACCGCCCGCGCCCAGGAGGACGACAAGAACCGGGGTAGCCAGGTCGGCGCCGACGCTTACCTGACCAAGCCCTTCGACCCGAACGAGATGATCCGCGTGGTCCGCGAGCTGGCTGCGGGCTAGGTGCTCACCGCCGAGCTGCGGCGGGCCATCCTCGCTGCGGCCGGCCGTCTCGACGCCGACCCGCTGCTCCGCCCGGGGCCGGGTCCGGGCCGTTACGCCTCCAGCCTCCCCTTCCGCCTGGGCGGCGCGCCGCAGGAAACCGCGGCCGCCCTAGCCGCCCGGCTCACCGAAGAGCCCTGGATCGCCGCGGCCGCGGCCGCCGGGCCCGGCTACCTGACCGTCACCGTCACCCGCGAAGCCCTGGCCGGCCTCGCCACCCGCATCCCCCTGGCCGGCCCGGCCTGCGCCGCCAGCGACGCGCTGCACGGCCGCACCGTGACCGCCCCCGCCGCGACCGACCTCGCCGAGCACGACTGGCCCCAGGCCCGGGCAGCCCTGGCCGCCGAGCTGACCGCCCGGCTCGCCGCTACCGCAGGCGCGACCGTCATTTATGCGGCCGAACGGTCCGTGGTTCCCGCCCCCGCCCCCCTCACCCCCGCCCCGGCCGGACCCGGCTCACTGGCCCACGCCCGCTGGTACGCCGGACCCGACGCGGTGCGGTTCGCGCTGGCCCGGATGCCGCCGGGCCATGCCGAACCGCCGCGGGCGGCGCAGATCGCGCGGCACCTGATCACCAATCCCGCCTATGCTGTTCGGTACGCGCATGCCGCCGCTGCCGCCGTGCTGCGCTGGGCCGCCGCGCTGGGGTCACGGCCAGCCGGGTTCTGGCCGCGCCTGCTCACGGCACCACCGGAGCTGGCGTTGCTCGACGCGCTGTCCTGGCTCCCGGAACGGGTGGCCATGGCCGCGCGCCGCGGCCGGCCCGACGAGTTCGCCGGGTACCTGGAGGAGCTGGCAGCACGGACGATTGACACCATGAGCACTACCGGCTTCACCACGATATCGAGCATCAGCAGCGAACGGCTGTGGCTGGCGGATGCGGCCCGGACCGGGCTCGCCGCCGGACTCGGGCTGCTCGGGATCAGCGCCCCCAGTCGCCTGTAACACTGGCGCCTGTAGGCCGCTCGCTACGAAGGGAACGACATGAGCCGCGTCGCGCACCCGGCCGGGCCACTGCACGGGGACGTGCTGCCCGCCGATCATCCGCCCGCCCCGCCGGCCGACCTGAACGCGCTGCCCGCGGCCATCTGGCCGCGCGGGGCCCGGCGCGGCGACGACGGCGTGCTCACGCTGGCCGGGGCGGACGTGCGGGACCTGGCCGAGCAGTTCGGCACGCCGCTGTACGTGTGCGACGAGGAGGACGTGCGGTCCCGGTGCCGGGACTACATGGAGGCGTTCGGCCACCAGGCCCGGGTGTTCTACGCGGCCAAGGCGTTCTGCTCCCGCGCCGTGCTGCGCTGGGTGAGCGCCGAAGGGCTGGGCATCGACGTCTGCACCGGAGGCGAACTCGAGACCACGCTGTCGGCCGGGGTGCCGCCCGAGCAGATCACCCTGCACGGCAACAACAAGTCGCTCGACGAACTATCCCGGGCCATCTCGGCCGGGATCGGCCACATCGTGGCCGACTCCTTCGACGAGATCGCGCGCCTGGCCTACCTGACAGATTCTTCTCCGGGGGACCAGCCCCCCGGAACCCCCCGAGGCACAATCCACCGCCCGAACATCCTGGTCCGCGTCACCACCGGCGTCGAGGCGCACACCCACGAGTTCATGGCCACCGCGCACGACGACCAGAAGTTCGGCTTCTCGCTGGCCTCAGGCGCCGCCGACGAGGCAGTGCGGCGGGTGCTGGCCTGCCCGGGCCTGGCCTTCGCCGGGCTGCACTCGCACATCGGCTCGCAGATCTTCGACACGGCCGGCTTCGAGGTGGCCGCGCACCGGGTGGTGGAGCTGGCGGTCAGGATCCGGGACGAGCACGGGGTCGAGATCGCCGAGCTCGACCTGGGCGGCGGGTTCGGCATCGCGTACACCGGCGATGATGACGCACCCGAGATCAAGGACATCGCGGAGAGCCTGCGCCAGATCGTGGACTGGCAGTGCCGCGCCGCCGGGCTGCCCCGGCCGCGGCTGACCGTCGAGCCGGGCCGTGCCATCGTCGGGTCGTCCATGGTGACGCTGTACACGGTGGGCACGCTCAAGGACGTGGACGGGCTGCGCACCTACGTCAGCGTGGACGGCGGGATGAGCGACAACATCAGGACCGCCTTGTACGACGCCTCCTACGAATGCGCGCTGGCCTCGCGCGGCTCGGCCGCCCCGCCGATGCTGTCCCGGGTGGTCGGCCGGCACTGCGAAAGCGGTGACATCGTGGTGCGGAACGCCTACCTGCCCGCCGACCTGGCCACCGGCGACCTGCTGGCCGTCGCGGCCACCGGCGCCTACTGCCGGTCGATGGCCAGCAACTACAACCACGTGCCGCGCCCCGCCGTGGTCGCGGTCCGGGCCGGCGCCCACCCGGCCGTGATCGTCCGCCGCGAGACCCTGGACGACCTGCTCAAGCTGGACGTCGGATGACCGCCCCCAACCTGAAGGTCGCCCTGCTCGGCTGCGGGGTGGTCGGGTCCGAGGTAGCCCGGCTGCTGATCGAGCAAGCCGACGACCTGGCCCTGCGGATCGGCGCCCGGCTGGAGCTGGCCGGCATCGCGGTGCGCCGGGTCGGGCACCGGCGGGACGCCGTGATCGACACCTCGCTGCTCACGGCGGACGCCCAGGCGCTGGTCAGCCGCCCGGACGTGGACATCGTGGTCGAGGTCATCGGCGGCATCGAGCCGGCCAGGACGCTGATGCTGTCCGCGCTGAAGACCGGCAAGCCCGTGGTCACCGCGAACAAGGCCCTGCTGGCCGAGAACGGCGCGGAGATCTACGGCGCGGCCCGCGAGTACGGGGCCGACATCTACTACGAGGCCTCGGTGGCCGGCGCCATCCCGCTGCTGCGGCCGCTGCGCGAATCGCTGGCCGGCGATACCGTGCACCGCGTGCTCGGCATCGTCAACGGCACCACCAACTTCATCCTGGACCGGATGGACTCCTCCGGCGCCGGCTTCGCCGAGTCGCTGGAAGAAGCCCAGGCCCTGGGCTACGCCGAGGCCGACCCGACCGCCGACGTGGAGGGGTTCGACGCGGCGGCCAAGGCCGCCATCCTGGCCAGCCTGGCCTTCCACACGCCGGTCACCGCCGCCGACGTGCACCGCGAGGGCATCACCGAAGTCACCGCGGCCGACATCGGCAGCGCCCGCGCGCTGGGCCGGGTGGTCAAGCTGCTGGCCATCTGCGAGCGCTGCGCTGGAAACAACGGGCGGGGGGGCATCTCGGTCCGGGTGCACCCGGCGATGATCCCGCGCTCGCACCCGCTGGCCGCGGTCAGCGAGGCCTACAACGCCGTGTTCGTGGAGGCGCAGTCCGCGGGGCGCCTGATGTTCTACGGAGCGGGCGCGGGCGGCACGCCGACCGCGAGCGCCGTGCTCGGCGACCTGGTCGCGGTGGCCAGGAACCGGCTGGCCGGCACCCGCGGCCCGGACGCGTCCACCTACGCCGGCCTGCCGGTGATGCCGATGGGGGAGACGCTGACCCGCTATCACGTCTCGCTGGACGTGGACGACCGGCCCGGCGTGCTGGCCCCGGTGGCCGAGGCCTACGCCAGGCACCATGTCTCCATCGAGGCCGTCCGCCAGGCCAGCCGGGGCCAGGCGGCCCAGCTGGTGATCGTCACCCACACCGCGCGGGACGCGGACCTGGCCGCCACCATCCGCGACCTCGAGGCGCTGCCCATGGTCCGCTCCGTGGTCAGCGTGATGCGCGTGGAAGGGGAAGAGGAATGACACCTGCGACGCAGACCCGCGCCCGGCCTCAGTGGCGCGGCGTGATCGCCGAGTACCGGGACCGGCTGCCGGTCACCGAGGACACGCCGGTGGTCAGCCTGCGCGAAGGCGGCACGCCGCTGCTGCCCGCGCCGGTGCTGTCCGCCCGCACCGGCTGCGAGGTCTACCTCAAGGTGGAGGGGGCCAACCCGACCGGGTCGTTCAAGGACCGCGGCATGACGGTGGCCATCTCGATGGCCGCGGGCGCGGGCGCCAAGGCGGTCATCTGCGCCTCGACCGGCAACACCAGCGCCAGTGCCGCCGCTTACGCGGCCCGGGCCGGGCTCACCTGCGCGGTGCTGGTGCCCCGCGGCAAGATCGCCATCGGCAAGATGGCCCAGGCCCTGGTGCACGGCGCGCGGCTGCTGCAGGTCGACGGCTCGTTCGACGACTGCCTGGAGGTGGCCAGGAAGCTGGCCGCGCAGTACCCGGTGGCCCTGGTCAACTCGGTGAACCCGGACCGGCTGCAGGGCCAGAAGACCGCCGCCTTCGAGATCGTGGACGAGCTCGGCGACGCGCCGGACGTGCACTGCCTCCCGGTCGGCAACGCGGGCAACATCACCGCCTACTGGATGGGCTACACCGAGTACCAGAAGGCCGGCCTGGCTACCCGGGCGCCGCGGATGTGCGGCTTCCAGGCCAGCGGCGCGGCGCCCATCGTGACCGGCCAGCCGGTGCTGCAGCCGCAGACGATCGCGACCGCGATCAGGATCGGCAACCCCGCGTCCTGGCGGCTGGCCGAGCAGGCCCGGGATGAGTCCGGCGGCCTGATCGACTCGGTGACCGACCGGGAGATCCTGGTCGCCTACCGGCTGCTGGCCACCCGGGAGGCCGTATTCGGCGAGCTCGCCTCGGCCGCCAGCGTGGCCGGCCTGCTGAAGTCCTGCGCGAACGGGAAGATCCCGGCGGGTTCCCGGGTGGTCTGCACGGTGACCGGGAACGGCCTGAAGGATCCCGACTGGGCCCTGTCAGGTGCTCCGTCCCCGGCCACCATTACCGCCGACCCCGGCGCCGCCGCCTACGCCCTCGGCCTCGCCTCAGCCGGCTCGCTCCGTCCCGCGAGCCGGGCCGTCAGTGCTTGGCCCGCATGGCGTGGACGGTGATGTTGGTGGTGCCGCTGGCCGAGGCCAGGAACGCGCCCAGCCCGGCGTAACTGGCGGTCAGCCGGTACGGGCCCGGCGTGGTCACGGTCAGCTGGCACACCCCTGAACCGCCGGACAGCGTCGCGGTGCACGACTGGCCGGCGCCGTCGGACACGGCTACTGTCCCGCTCGGCTTGACGCTGAACACCGGTGCGCCGGCCGCTGGCACTCCCGCCACCGACACCCGCACGGAGAACTTCTGGCCCGCGGTCAGCGCGGGCGGCGTCACCGCGGCGATCGCGGTCGTGCTCGCCTCGTACCCGGACAGCTCGACCACGTGATGCTGGGCCATATCGGCTACGTATACGTTGCCGTCGGCATCTACCGCCAGCCCGGCCGGCTGGCTCAGGCCGGTAAACGGCAGCGTCACCTGCTGGCTGGAGCCGGCCGGCAGCTCGAGCACCTGGCCCGTGATCCGGTCGGTCACGAACACGTCCGCGCCGGTATCCACCGCCACCTGCCACGGCCCCTTCAGGCCGGTGAACGGCAGCACGGCCAGCGGGCCCCAGCTGATGTTCTGGCGCGGCAGCTCAAGCACCTGGCTGTCGGCGTAGTCGGCCACGTACACGTCACCGACGATGTCGACCGTCACCCCGACCGGGTTGCGTATCCGGCCGAGCGGCAGGTTCGTCTGCTCGCTGGCACTGGTCGCACCGGGCGGCAGTTCCGCCACCCGGTTGCCGGTGTAGTTCGACGCGTAGACTCGCCCGCCGGCATCGACCGCCACCCCGTGCGGGGCGCCCAGGCCGCTGAACGGCAGCACCACCTGCGGGTCGTAGCCGCCCTTGTTGTGCCGCAACTCCACGATCCGGTTGTGGTTCTCGTCGGCCACGTACACGTTTCCTGCCGAGTCGACCGCTACCGCGGCCGGCCCGGCCAGGCCCGTGAACGGCAGCGTCACCTGATGGCTGGCATCGGTCGCTCCGGGCGGCAGTTCCAGGACGTGGTTCTTGGCGTGGTCGGCCACGAACACGTTCCCGGCGGCATCGACCGCCACCGACCACGGTTCCTGCAGGCCGCTGAACGGCAGCGTGGTCCGTACCGGATCCGGTACCTGCGCCGCGGCCGGCACCGGCACGCCGGCGGCCAGCCCTCCGGTCAGCAGCGCCGCGCCGCCCAGCATCCCGGCCCGCGTCGCCCAGCGCTCCCACCCCGCCAGCAGCGCCGCCCGCGCCGCCCAGCGCCCCCGCCCGGCCGGCCTTCGGCGGCGGCCGCTGTGCTCGTTCTGGACATGCCCCCCACTTAGCTCTCCCGTTACCCGCAGGCCAGGATGTCTAGCCCCTCATCTGATTACCCTTAGTGATGACAAAGAAAACTAGCGTGACGCCTATCCTGCCGGCCGTCCGGCTCGCGCGAGCGCCCGGATAGCATGACGTGCCGCGCGCTGAGGGGAATCCCTTCCCGGTGAGGAGCGATATGGGCTGGGCGGAGGGTGCGGTCCGGGTCCGGGTGCCCGCGACCAGCGCCAACCTGGGTCCGGGGTTCGACGCGCTCGGTCTCGCACTGACTCTGTACGACGACGTGGAGGCCTGGGTCAGCCCGTCCGGCCTGTCCATCGAGATCGCCGGCGAAGGCGCGGACCTGGCCGCGGCGGGTGAGGTCCACCTGGTGGTACGGGCCATGCGCGCCACGTTCGCCGTCACCGGGAGCCAGCCGCCCGGGATCGGGCTGCGCTGCGTCAACCGCATCCCGCACGGTCGCGGGCTGGGCTCCTCGGCCGCCGCCGTCGTGGCCGGCATCCTGGCCGCCCGGGCGCTGTCCGGCCCGGGCGCGGGCAAGCTTCCTGACGACGCCCTGCTCGGGCTGGCCAGCGACATGGAGGGGCATCCCGACAACGTCGCCGCCTGCCTGGCCGGCGGCCTGACCATCGCCTGGTCGGCACCCGGCGGTCCGCGCCTGATCCGGCTGGAGCCGGCCTCCTTCCTCACCCCGGTGATCTGCATCGCGGCTGCACCGGTGCGCACCGACGTAGCCCGGGGCCTGCTGCCCGAGATGGTGCCGCACCGGGACGCGGCGGCCAACGCCGGGCGCAGCGCGCTGCTGGTCGCCGCGCTCACCGACCCCGGCGCCGAGCCCGGCGGCGAGCCGACCGACCGTACCGCCGTCTTGCTCGACGCCACCCGTGACTGGCTGCATCAGGACTACCGGGCCAGCGCGATGCCGGACACGCACGCGCTGGTGCAAGGGCTACGCGCCGCGGGCCTGCCCGCGGTGGTGTCCGGGGCCGGCCCCTCGGTGCTGGCCTTCCTCGGCGCCCGGGACAATCCGGATTATCGGCACCACCTGGACAGCCTGGGTTCAATCGTGAGAGAAACGGGTATTGGATGGCACGTAAGCTCACTAGACGTCGAGCGGCAAGGTGCGCGTGTCCTGCGCCCGGAGCCCCCGCCGGGCTGCTGACGCGGGAAACAAGCGGCTAATCCGTCCGACCAGGCATGCGGTGCAGCGCCAGTCCACGTCCTACGCACCTGGAACTGAGCGTGCCGGATGCCTGCCGCTGGCGAGCCTCATGGGATCGTTGCCTCCTCTTCCGCGCGACACGGACGGCTGCGAAGGAATGCCGTGAGTCCTCATGGTGTTAGGCTTAGCGGTGCACCGGGTGCCCCGCTCTGGATTGGGTGCTCGTCGGCAAACCGGGCGCTAGCCGGCAAACTCCTATGGGACGGTATTGTTGCCGTAGCCAAGGTCTTTGGCGCAGGGTGCAGTCAGCCCCGCGAGAGCGCGCGATCTTGGGATGCGGACGAGCGGTGCAGCCGTCCGGGCGCTTTTCCGACTCATCCCCCTGCCTTGCGAACACAAGGCGACGCACGGAGGAATGCACAGCGTTGCAGCTATCGCGGATATCTGACGGCTGATCAGGGCCGGATTTACATGGGCAGCGCGAATCAACTCTGGCCCCGAGGGGCCGCTATACCGGGTCGACGGGCCTAGCGGGTTCACCCAGGCGGCCGAGAAATCATGGAAGGACCATTAGTGAGCGACACAACCGAAATCCTCAGCGGCGGGCCAACCGCATCTGAGGATGCCCCCGCCGGGATCTCGGCGCCCCCCGCAGCCGCAGGCGGATCCTCCACCGCCTCCAAGTCGCGCAGTCGCGGTGGTACTGGCCTTTCCTCGCTGCTCATGCCCGATCTGCAGCAGATCGCGCAGACGCTGGGCATCCCCGGCGCGGGCCGGATGCGCAAGGGCCAGCTCATCGAGGCGATCGAGGCTCGGCAGGGCGGGAGTGCCGGCGGTAAGGGTTCGGGTCAGCGTGCCGCGTCTGCGGGAGCCGGCGCGACGCGCCGGGCAAGGCAGGACGCTATGGAATCAGGCACGCAGGGCATCGGGGACACCGCGCCGTCCGGCATCGGCGACGCCGCCCGCGGCGGCATCGGCGACGGGACCGCCCAGCAGCAGCTCAGCTTCTACGAAGACGCCGCACCGAAGGCAGCCGCCCGGACCGAGGCCCCACCTCAGGCCAGCACGGCTCAGCCCGGCGCGGCCCAGGACGCCGCCCCGGCCGGCTCGGCCCTTGACGCGGGCCCGCAGGCCGGTGCCGCCGCGGCGGAAGCCGTCCAGGGCGACATCCAGCGCGTCGACCGGCGCCGCACCAGGAATGGCCGCCAGGACCAGCCGTCCCGCAGCCGCGAGCAGGCGCCCCGCGAGCAGGCCGGCCGCGATTCCGGCAGCCGCGACCAGGGACCCCGCGACTCCGCCCGCGATCAGGGCCCCCGCGACCAGGGCGGCCGTGACCAAGGCGGCCGCGACCAGGGCGGCCGTGACCAAGGCGGCCGTGACCAAGGCCCCCGCGACCAGAACGGCCGCGACTACGGCGGACGCGACCAGGGCGGCCGCGACCAGGGCGGCCGCGACCAGGGCGGCGACCGGCGCGAGCCGATGGCGGCCCGGGGCGGTCCGTCCAGCGACCAGTACCGCGACGACGACAGTAGCGACGGCCGGCGCCGCAGCCGGGACCGGTTCCGCAACCGCAACCGGCGCCGTGACCGCCCGGGCGGCGCAGACCCGGAGCCCGTGATCGCCGAAGATGACGTGCTGATCCCGATCGCCGGCATCCTGGACGTGCTCGACTCCCAGGGCTACGCCTTCGTCCGCACCACCGGCTACCTGCCGGGGCCGAACGATGTGTACGTGTCCCTGTCCCAGGTGCGCAAGCACGGCCTGCGCAAGGGCGACGTGATCGAGGGCGCGGTCCGCCAGCCGCGCGACGGCGAGCGCCGGGAGAAGTTCAATGCCCTGGTGCGCCTGGACAAGGTCAACGGGCTCGACCCGGAGAAGGCGGCCTCGCGGCCGGACTTCTCCAAGCTGGTGCCGCTGTACCCGCAGGACAGGCTCCGCCTGGAGACCGACCCGGGCAACATGATCACCCGGATCATCGACCTGATCTGCCCCATCGGCAAGGGCCAGCGCGGCCTGATCGTCTCGCCGCCCAAGGCGGGCAAGACGACCATCCTGCAGGCCATCGCCAACGCGATCACCAAGAACAATCCCGAGTGCCACCTCATGGTCGTCCTGGTCGACGAGCGGCCAGAAGAGGTCACCGACATGCAGCGCACGGTCAAGGGCGAGGTCATCCACTCGACCTTCGACCACCCGGCCGACGACCACACCACCGTGGCCGAGCTGGCCATCGAGCGCGCCAAGCGCCTGGTGGAGATGGGCCACGACGTGGTCATCCTGCTGGACAACATCACCCGGCTGGGCCGTGCCTACAACAACTCGGCGCCCGCCAGCGGCCGCATCCTGTCCGGTGGCGTGGACTCCACCGCGCTGTACCCGCCCAAGCGGTTCTTCGGCGCGGCCCGCAACATCGAGAACGGCGGTTCGCTCACCATCCTGGCCGCGGCCCTGATCGAGACCGGATCCCGGATGGACGAGGTGATCTTCGAGGAGTTCAAGGGCACCGGCAACATGGAGCTGCGGCTGCGCCGCGAGCTGGCCGAGAAGCGGCTCTTCCCCGCGGTCGACGTGGACGCGTCGAGCACCCGTAAGGAAGAGATCCTGCTCGCGCCCGAGGAGCTCAAGATCGTCTGGCAGCTGCGCCGCGTGCTGCACGCCCTGGAGCCCCAGCAGGCTCTCGAGCTGCTGATGGAGCAGATGCGCAAGACCAAGAGCAACGCCGAGTTCCTGCTCCAGGTCCAGAAGACCACCCTCGGCTCCTAACCGCCCGCTTACCCGCGACGGGCCGCTCACCCCGGCCCCGTCGGGGGAATGCCAGGTCAGCGAATTCGGTTACACGATCTGGCACACTAGAAAGCCGCAACCATGCGGTACCGGTTCACGCTCTGCTGGCTCCTGGGGGACGACCCCCCAGACCACCCGGAAAACCGGGCAGGCGACCCGGCGACCGCTCGAGGCAGGAGTTGTCATGAAGGCTGACATCCACCCCCAGTACGACGTCACCACGGTGACCTGTAGCTGCGGGAACAGCTTTACCACCAAGAGCACCGCCCGCGGCGGCTCCATCCACGTCGAGGTCTGCTCGAACTGCCACCCGTTCTACACGGGCAAGCAGAAGATCCTGGACACCGGCGGCCGCGTGGCGCGGTTCGAGAAGCGCTTCGGGAAGAACCCGTCCGGCCAGAAGGCCGACAAGAAGTAACCTTGCCGAGCCGAGATCCAGTCCCTGGATCTCGGCTCGTTGCATGCCCGGCGGCTCACCAGAAGCCGCGGGCGACGTAAAGAAAGGTAAGAAGCGGTGTTCGATCGGCTAGCCGACCTGGTCAGCGAGCATGCCGAGCTTGAGCATGCGCTCGCCGACCCGGGCCTGCACTCCGACCAGGACAAGGCGCGCACGCTGGGCCGCCGCTACGCCGAACTGACCCCGATCGTGCGCGCGTATCAGGAGTGGCAGCAGGTCGAGACGGACGAGGCGACAGCCCGCGAGCTGGCCAGGGAGGACTCCTCCTGGGCGGCCGAAGCGGACCAGATGGCCGCCCGCCGCCTCCAGCTCGAGGCCGAGCTGCAGAAGCTGCTGGTACCGAAGGACCCGAACGACGCCCGCGACATCATCCTGGAGGTCAAGGCCGGTGAGGGCGGCGAGGAGTCCGCGCTGTTCGCCGGCGACCTGCTCCGGATGTACCAGCGCTACGCCGAGCGGCGCGGCTGGAAGACCGAGATCCTGGACTCCACCGTCACCGGCCTGGGCGGAGTCAAGGACGCCACGGTCGCCGTGAAGGGCCGGGGCGCCGAGGGTGCCTGGTCGCGGCTGAAGTACGAGGGCGGCGTGCACCGCGTGCAGCGGGTGCCGGTGACCGAGTCCCAGGGCCGCATCCACACCTCGGCCGCCGGGGTGCTGGTCGTGCCCGAGGCCGAGCCCATCGAGGTCCAGATCAACGACAACGACCTCAAGGTCGACGTGTTCCGGTCCTCCGGCCCGGGCGGGCAGAGCGTGAACACCACCGACTCGGCGGTCCGGATCACCCACCTGCCGACCGGCATCGTGGTGTCCTGCCAGAACGAGAAGAGCCAGCTGCAGAACAAGGAGCAGGCCCTGCGCGTGCTGCGGGCCCGGCTGCTGGCCGAGGCCGAGGCCGACGCCGACGCCAAGGCCAGCGCGGAGCGGCGCAGCCAGGTCCGGACCGTGGACCGGTCGGAGCGGGTGCGCACCTACAACTTCCCGGAGAACCGCATCTCCGATCACCGGGTGGGCTACAAGGCCTACAACCTCGACCAGGTCATCGACGGCGATCTCGACTCGGTGATCGACGCGCTGGCCGCCGCCGACCTGGCGGCGAGGCTGGAGGCCGGGGTGTCGGGCGATGATGAGCCTGCTGCTTGACGAGGTCGCGCTCGCCGCGGCGCGGCTGGCCGAGGCGGGCGTCGATTCCCCGCGTACCGACGCCGAGCTGATCGCGGCCAGCGTGCACCACGTCAAGCGCGGCGAGCTGCACACCGTGCCCGATTCCGCGTTCGACGCGCAGTTCTGGTCCGACATCGCCCGCCGGGCCGCCCGCGAGCCGCTGCAGCACATCACCGGCCAGGCGCACTTCCGCTACCTCGAGCTCGAGGTGGGACCGGGCGTGTTCGTGCCCCGGCCGGAGACCGAGGTGATGACCGGCTGGGCCATCGCCCGGCTGAGCGAGATGGACGTGGCCCAGCCGGTCGTGGCCGACCTGGGCACCGGCTCGGGCGCGATCGCGCTGGCCATCGGCCAGGAGGTGCCCCGGGCCCGGGTGCACGCCGTCGAGGCCGACCCGCTGGCCCGCGCCTGGGCCGAACGCAACGTGGCCTCCTACGCCGAGACCGCCACCTATACCGCGGGCCGGGTCATGCTGCACGCGGGCGACTTCGCCGACGTGCTCGGCGAGCTCGACGGTAGCGTGGATCTCGTGATCAGTAACCCGCCGTACATCCCGGTCGGGGCGTCGGTCCCGCCGGAGGTGGGCGAGTACGACCCGCCGTCCGCGCTGTGGAGCGGCACGGACGGGCTGACCGCCATCCGGGCCGTGGAGCGCACCGCGCGGCGGCTGCTCCGGCCGGGCGGGCTGGTCGCGGTCGAGCACGGCTGGCAGCAGGGCGCGGCCGTGTACTGGGTGTTCCCGGAGGAATCTGGCTGGCGGGACACGCGCAACCACAAGGACCTGACCGGACGGGACCGCTTCGTCACCGCGGCCTGGTCCGGTGAACTCGGCGAGGGGGCCGGTAAATGACCACACGGTACGACTGCCGGGACGCGTTCACGCGGACCGCGGGGATCGACGCCGCGGTGGCCGCGGCCCGGGCCGGCGAGCTGATCGTGCTGCCGACCGACACGGTCTACGGCATCGGCGCGGACGCGTTCACCCCCGCGGCCGTCACCACCATGCTGGCGGCCAAGGGCCGGGGCCGGAACATGCCGCCGCCCGTGCTGGTCGGCACCGCCCGGGCCGCGGCCGCGCTGGTCGATGACCTGGGGGCGTTCGGGCAGGACCTGATCGACGAGTTCTGGCCGGGCGCGCTCACCCTGGTGTTCCGGGCCAGCCCGACCCTGCTGTGGGACCTGGGCGACACCAAGGGCACGGTGGCCCTGCGGATGCCGCTGCACGCGGTGGCGCTTGACGTGCTCAAGCAGACCGGGCCGCTCGCGGTGTCCAGCGCCAACCGGCACGGTCATCCCTCGGCGGTCACCGTCGACGAGGCCGAGCAGCAGCTGGGCGAGGCGGTGTCGGTCTACCTGGACGGGGGCCCGTGCGCCGACAGCGTCCCGTCCACGATCCTGGACCTGACCGGGACCATACCCACGCTGCTGCGGGCCGGCGCGATCCCGGTCGACCGGCTGCGCATGGTGGCCTCGGTCATCGCCGACGACGAGGCGTTCACCTCGGGCACAGGCTCGTCCGCCGACTTCAAGCCGGCCCAGCCGCACCCGCTGGAGGTCAGGACGGACGCGCCGTCCGAAGAGCCGCCCACCAGTGGTTAGCCTGTGGCATAAAGTGGCGGTGATGAAAGCCGACCCGAACCGGATCCGCTGAGGCGGCATGCGCGAGTACGTGCTCGTCCTGCTGGTCACGGCTGCGGTGACCTTCCTGCTCACCCCGCTGGTGCGCCGGGTCGCGATCGCGACCCATGCGATCCACGCCCCCCGGGCCCGCGACACGCACACCGAGCCGACCCCGCTGCTCGGCGGCCTGGCCATGTACGGCGGCCTGGTGGCCGGGCTGATCGTGGCCAGCCGGCTGACCAGCCTGCAGGACCCGTTCCAGTCCGCCGGCGGGAAGACCACGTCCGGGCTGCTGCTGGCCGGGGCGCTCGTGGTCGGGGTCGGGTTCATCGACGACCGGTGGGGCCTCGGCGCGATCAGCAAGCTGGCCGGGCAGGTGGCCGCGGCCGGCATCCTGGTCTGGAGCGGCCAGTCGCTGCCCTGGCTGCCGATGCCCAGCGGCGGCGTGTTCTCGCTGGAGCCTGACCTCAGCCTGACCCTGACCATCTTGATCGTGGTGGTCACGATCAACGCCATCAACTTCATCGACGGCCTGGACGGCCTGGCCGCGGGCATCACGGCCGTCGCCGCGCTGTCGTTCCTGGTCTACTCCTACAAGCTGACCCAGACGATCGGGACCACCTCGCAGTCGCTGCCCGCGGTCTCGTCGGCGCTGCTGGCCGGGATGTGCCTCGGCTTCCTGCCGCACAACTTCTACCCGGCCCGGATCTTCATGGGCGATATCGGCGCCATGCTGCTCGGCCTGATGCTGGCCTACGGGCCGATCTCGAGCACCGCGTCCCTCGACCCGGCCCTGCTCAACAACTACTCCCAGGCCAACACCCTGGACCGGTTCCCGACCTTCCTGCCGCTGCTGGTGCCCGCGGCGATCTTCGTCATCCCGTACGCGGACCTGATGTTCGCGGTCATCCGCCGGACCCGGGCGGGCAAGCCGCTCATGTCCGCCGACCGGCAGCACCTGCACCACCGGGTGCTCAACATCGGCCACTCCTACCGGCAGAGCGTGCTCATCATGTACCTGTGGGCGGCGCTGTTCTCGGTCACCGTGGTCTCGCTGTCGGTGGTGCATACCCGCCTGGTCGTGTTCGTGGCCGCGACGGCGGTGGCCGTACTGGCCCTGCTGCCCGTCACCATGCCCCGGCTGCGCCCGTGGCGGGCTCGCCGCAGCCGGCTGGCCGTCCCGCCCCCGGCCAGCGCCCGCGCCGCGGCCCTGGCCTCCGCCGCAGGCGGCCCCCCCCGGACCGCTGCCGTCCGCAGTCCCCGGCGGCACCGTGCTTCGGCACCCCCTGCCCCTAGCCCCGGCCTGAACGGCTCCTCCCGTCTGAACGGCATTTCGGGGCCGAACGAACCGGCCCGCTCGCCCACCTCCCCGCCCCCCGCCGCGCCCTGGCCCGGCCCCGCTGCGGCCGAGGCCGTGTCCTGGCCCGCCGCCTCCTCGCTCCCCGCCGCGTCCTGGCCCGGCACCGCCCCGGCCGACGCCGCGCCCTGGGCCGGCACCGCCCCGGCCGACGCCGCGTCCTGGCCTGGCGGGCCGCCGTTCCCGCCCGCGCCCTTCCCGGGCGATGCGCCGCCGGCCAGCCTGACCGAGCCGACCCCAGCCAGCCCGTTCGACCTCCCGAGTCCCTTCGGCCTCGTGAACACCGCTGATCCCGCCAGCCACTTCAATCCCTTCGAGCCCCTGGACCCGGCGGAGTCTTCCGGTTCCAGCCGGCTACCCGGTCCTACCGCTCCTCAGGACCCCCTCGCCGAGCCGGATCCGCGCGACACCCGCTCCTGGTAGGGGCGCTCCGGCGAGCACCTCGTTACCCGGGCTTTACCTTTCGGCGCCGACGGCTACCGTCGCTGCATCAGCCGTCACGTTCCGCCACGGCAATCGCCTCGCGCGCCGTTGGGCCAAACGCCCTGACCTGCTGCTATTTCACCGCCCGACGCCCTGGCCAGCGGCCAGGGCGGGGCCAGAACGCCATCCTCCGGGCGGTCCCGCAGCACCCAACTTGGTCATAAATTTCGCGCAATTAGGTAAAGACAGAGTCAAGGACTTTGTGATATCTTTCACGAGCAGGCCCTTCTACGGCAAAGCAGAGGCGCGTGATACGTTTCCTAAACCCAACCGGATACCCGCACCGTAACCACGGCGCGGCGACCGGCTCCGGCCAGAAACGCGGGGCACCCTCCCGCGCCTGCGCAGGTGCTGTCGACCCCTCAGGAGCCAAGTAATGCTGGCGAAGTACGCCATCATCGTCCGGCGCGCCGGAGCGGTGACAGCCGCTGCGGCCGCGATCATGGTCGCCGTGAGCGCCGCGTTGGTCGGCGCCAAGGGACTGTACGGCGCCCTGATCGGGGTCGCCCTGGTCATCGTGTTCTTCGGCCTCAGCGTGCTGGTGGTGGGGCGGGCCGCGCGAGTCAGCCCGCAGGCCATGATGGTAGCCGCGATGATCACCTACGTGGTCAAGATCGTGGCCCTGGGCATCGTGGTGTCCACGCTCCACGGGGTGACCGCGTTCAGCGGCCGGGCCCTCGGCTTCACCGCGCTCGGCTGCATCCTGGTCTGGAGCGCCACCCAGGTCATCACGACGGTCAAGATCAAGATGCTCTACGTCGAGCCGGACCAGCAACCACAGCAGCAGACCGCGCAGCAGGGCGGGTGAGATGAGCGACCACGGCAACGAAACTGTCGCCCACGCGCGCAAGCAGGCCGCGGCGGAGGGCCGGGCCCTGGGGCTGGAAGCCGGCTGGACGGTGACCAGCTACCTGCTCGCCGGCATGGCCGCCTACGGCGCCATCGGCGCTCTGGTCGGCCGGGCCGTGCACGTCTCCCTGCTGTTCCCGGTAGGCATGCTGGTCGGCCTGGGCATCTCGCTCGGCTACGTCATCTATCGCTTCGGCAGGCAGCTAGAGGCGGAGCGGCCCCGGAAGGAGATGACTGGTGACCGGTGACGTAGGAGTCCCAGTGCAGCGGGTTGGGGAGGCGGGCGGGGGGTGCCACATCTTCAACGGATGCGGATTCCCGGCCCCTGGCCTGCAGAACTTCAACTGGAAGCCGTTCTTCACCATCGGCTCGTTCGGCTTCACCAAGCCGATGCTGCTCGCGATCTTGGCCGCGCTGGTGCTGCTCGTGTTCTTCTGGGCGGCGTTCCGGAAGCCGCAGATGGTGCCGCGCGGCGTGCAGAACCTCGGCGAGATGGCGATCCTGGCGGTACGGGACCAGATCCTCCGCCCGTCGCTGGGCCGCAAGGGCGACTCGTACCTGCCGTTCCTCGTCTCGCTGTTCTTCTTCATCTACATCATGAACGTGATGGAGCTTATCCCGATCTTCCAGTTCCCGGTCCCGTCCCGGATCGGCTTCGTGTGGCCGATGGTGTTCATCGTCTACTTCCTCTACCTGTACCTGGGCTTCAAGCACCAGGGCGGCTGGGGTTACTTCAAGAGCATGATCCCGCCGGGCGTGCCGTGGCCGATCTACATCATCCTGGTTCCGGTGGAGCTGCTCAGGTTCTTCCTCTTCCAGCCGTTCACCCTCGGGGTGCGGCTGTTCGGGAACATGTTCGCCGGCCACCTGCTGCTGACGATCTTCACGGTCGCGACGTGGTACCTGCTGTCGCTGTCCGTCGGGCTGCTCTACGCCGTGGGCTCCTTCGCGCTGGCGATCTTCGTCTTCCTGCTCGAGACCCTGGTCACCCTGCTGCAGGCGTTTATCTTCACCACGCTGACCGCCACCTACATAGCCAGCTCAGTGGAGCCGGCGCACTAACCCGCACCTGATATCACGCAACGTAAAGGAAGAATCAATGTCACTCGCCGCTACGCTCGCCTCGACCACGACGGTGCTGGACATCCAGAGGCTTGGGGCGCTCGGTTACGGCCTCGCGGCCATCGGCCCCGGCATCGGCATCGGCCTGGTGTTCGGCCACGCGATCGAGGCCATGGCCCGGCAGCCCGAGGCCACCGGCCGCATTTCGCTCTACATGTGGATCGGCTTCTCGCTGACCGAGGCGCTCGCGCTGATCGGCCTGGTGGCGCCGTTCATCTTCTCGTCCTGAGCATCCCGGTCCAGGAAGTGAGCGCATCATGATCCTCCTTGCTGACAGCACGGCGTCGACGGACCCGCTGCTCCCCTCGTGGCCTGAGTTCATCATCGGCACGATCCTGTTCGCGTTGGTGTTCGGCGCCATGGCCAAGCTGCTGCTGCCGCGGATCACCAAGACGCTGGCCGAGCGCACCGAGGCGATCGAGGGTGGGCTGGCCAAGTCGGAGGAAGCGCAGAAGGAGGCCAACCAGCTGCTCGACCAGTACCGGGAGCAGCTGGCCGAGGCCCGGCACGAGGCGGCCCGGCTGCGCGAGGAGGCCAGGGAACAAGGCGCGCAGATCATCGCCGAGATGCGCGAGCAG
Organism: uncultured Actinomycetes bacterium; assembly: GCA_963767565.1. Classification (GTDB taxonomy): domain Bacteria; phylum Actinomycetota; class Actinomycetes; order Streptosporangiales; family Streptosporangiaceae; genus Palsa-504. The sequence goes on from CAVYEG010000010.1 coordinate 116,680, forward strand.
GCCCAGGCCGAAGCCCGCCGGGTGACCGAGGCCGCGCAGGCCCAGATCCAGGCCGAGCGGCAGCAGGCGCTGACCTCGCTGCGGACCGAGGTCGGGACCCTGGCCACCGAGCTGGCCAGCCGGATCGTGGGCGAGTCGCTGGAAGACCACGCGCGGCAGAGCGGCATGGTGGACCGCTTCCTCGACGAGCTCGAGCAGGTGTCCAGCCAGTGATGCCGCGGGGGGTGCCAGGGGGGCCGTCCCCCCGGGAAAACAGAGCTGCCGGAACCGCAGCGGTCACCATGGACCGTTCGGCCCCAAAGTCGTTCAGCAACCTCGGGAGGCGGTGAGCGTGCGCGGTGCGAGCAGGGCCTCCTACGCCGACCTTCTCGAGCGGCTGACCGCGGAGGACATCACCAGCGCCACCGTGGCCACCCGGCTGGCGAACGAGCTGTTCGAGGTCGTCGGGCTGCTGGATACCGAGCACGGCCTGCGCCGGGCGCTATCCGATCCGGGCAAGCCCGCGGCGGAGAAGGGCGCGGTGGTCAGCGCACTGCTGGGCGGCAAGGTGACCAGGCGGGCCGAGTCGCTGGTCGTGGCGGCCGCCGAAGGCCACTGGGCCACCTCGGGCGACATGGTGGACGCGATCGAGGAACTGGCCATCACCGCGCTGGTGCTGGCGGCGGAGGCCGAAAACGGCCTGGATGACCTGGAGGACGGCCTGTTCCGGTTCGGCCGCGTGGTCGCCGGGCAGCCGGACCTGCGGGCCGCGCTGGCCGACCCCTCGCTGCCCTCCAGCGGCAAGCGCGAGCTGCTGAACACCCTGCTGCACGACAAGGTCACGCCGGTGACGCTCGCCGTGATCAGCCAGGTGGTGACGCATCCGCGCGGCCGCTCCCTAGACGCGGCGCTGGACCTGTGCGCCGGCATCGCGGCGCGGCGCCGCGAGCAGCTGATCGCGGTGGTCCGGGCGGCGACCGAGCTGTCCGCCACCCAGCGCCGGCGGCTCGCCCAGGCACTGGCCCAGTCCTACGGGCATCCCGTTCACCTGAACGTGGTGCTCGATCCTTCGGTGGTGGGTGGAATCTCCGTCCAAATCGGGGATGAGCTTATTGACGGGACGGCCGCCAGCCGGCTGGCCGCCGTCCGGCGCAAGCTGGCGAGCTGACATGCCAGCGACCCGGGAAGACTACGAACGACAGGACAGGCAGGACAATGGCTGAGCTGACAATCCGGCCGGAAGAGATCAGGGACGCGCTGGCGCGCTTCGTCCAGGAGTATGAGCCGGAAGGTGCCGCCCGCGAGGAGATCGGCACCGTGATCGAGTGCGGTGACGGCATCGCGCGCGTCGAGGGCCTGCCGTCGGCCATGGCCAGCGAGCTGCTCGAGTTCGAGAACGGCGTGCGGGGCCTGGCGCTCAACCTGGACGTGCGCGAGATCGGCGTGGTCATCCTCGGCGAATTCAACGAGATCGAGGAGGGCCAGCAGGTCAAGCGGACCGGCGAGATCCTGTCCGTGCCGGTCGGCGACGCCTTCCTGGGCCGCGTGGTCGGGCCGCTGGGCGAGCCGCTGGACGGCAAGGGGCCCATCGACAGCCACGAGCTGCGCCTGCTGGAGACGCAGGCGCCTTCGGTGGTGGAGCGCCAGCCGGTGAAGGAGCCGATGCAGACCGGCATCAAGGCCATCGACGCGATGACCGCCATCGGCCGGGGCCAGCGGCAGCTGATCATCGGCGACCGGCAGACCGGCAAGACCGCGATCGCCATCGACGCGATCATCAACCAGCGCGCGAACTGGGAATCGGGCGACGAGAGCCTGCAACTGCGCTGCATCTACGTCGCGGTCGGCCAGAAGGGCTCGACGATCGCCCAGGTGCGCCAGTCGCTGGAAGACGCCGGCGCCCTGGAGTACACCACGATCGTGGCCGCGCCGGCCTCCGACCCGGCCGGGTACAAGTACATCGCGCCGTACACCGGCTCAGCCATCGGGCAGCACTGGATGTACCAGGGCAAGCACGCCCTGATCATCTTCGACGACCTGTCCAAGCAGGCCGAGGCCTACCGCGCGATCTCGCTGCTGCTGCGCCGGCCGCCGGGCCGCGAGGCCTACCCGGGTGACGTGTTCTACCTGCACTCCCGGCTGCTCGAGCGCTGCGCCAAGCTGTCTGACGACCTGGGCGGCGGCTCGCTGACCGGGCTGCCAATCGTCGAGACCAAGGCCAACGACATCTCCGCCTACATCCCGACCAACGTCATCTCGATCACCGACGGGCAGATCTACCTCGAGGCCGACCTGTTCAACGCCGGCGTCCGGCCCGCCATCAACGTCGGCCGGTCGGTGTCCAGGGTGGGCGGCAACGCGCAGGTCAAGGCCATGAAGAGCGTCGCGGGTAACCTGCGGCTGTCGCTGTCCCAGTATCGCGACCTGGAGGCGTTCGCCGCCTTCGCCTCCGACCTGGACGCGGCCTCCCGGGCCCAGCTGGACCGCGGCGGGCGGCTGGTCGAGCTGCTCAAGCAGCCGCAGTACGACCCGTTCCCGGTCGAGGACCAGGTGGTCTCGATCTGGGCGGGCAGCAACGGCTACCTGGACGACGTGCCGCTGGAGGACGTCAGCCGGTTCGAGCACGACTTCCTGGAGTTCCTGAAGCGTTCGCACGCCGGCATCCTGACCGGGATCCGGGAGACGAAGGCCCTGTCCGAGGATACGGTCACCGCGCTCAAGGACGCGGTCGAGGAGTTCCGCAAGTCGTTCGAGACCAGCGCGGGCGAGCTGCTGTCCGGCGAGGACGAGCAGGCCAAGGCGCTCGAGGACGAGGGCCAGGAGACCATCACCCGCCGCGTGCCCCAGCCGAGCAAGGACGAAAGCTAGCTCATGGCAGCCCAGCTTCGCCTGGTCAGGCAGCGGATCAGCACCGTGCAGTCCATCGCCAAGATCACCCGTGCCCAGGAGCTGATCGCGTCGTCCCGGATCGTCCGGGCCCAGCAGCAGCAGCGCGCGGCCGAGCCGTACGCGCGGGAGCTGACCCGGGCGGTGGAGGCGGTGATCAGCCGCTCCACCAACATCACCCATCCGTTCACCACCGAACCGGAGCACCCGACCCGGGCCGCGGTGCTGATCCTGACCAGCGACCAGGGCTTTGCCGGCGCCTACAACGCCAACGTGCTGCGCGAGTCGGCCCGGCTCCGGGAGCGGCTGCGCGAACGGGGCATCCAGCCGGTGCTTTACGTGGCCGGCCGCAAGGGCATCTCCTGGCACCGGTTCCGCGAGCTCGAGCTGGCCGAATCCTGGAGCGGCTTCTCTTCCACGCCGAAATACCGCGACGCGAAGGCCATCGCCGACGTCCTGCTCGAGGCGTTCAATGCTGGCCGGGATGGGGCCGAGGACGACAGCAAGGTGGACGAGATCCACCTGGTCGGCACCGAGTTCGTGTCGATGCTGACCCAGCGGCCCTCGGTGCGCAGGCTGCTGCCGCTGGAGATCGAGGAGACCGACGAGCCGAGCCCGTCGGGCCCGCTGCCGTCGTACGAGTTCGAGCCCGGCCCGGCCGAGGTGCTCGACGCCCTGATGCCGCAGTACGTAGCGAGCCGGATCTTCTACGCGCTGCTGGAAGCGGCCGCATCCGAGCTGGCCTCGCGGCGCCGCGCCATGAAGGCGGCCACCGATAACGCGAACGACCTGATCGAGACGCTGACCCGTGAGGCGAACAACGCACGGCAGGCCGAGATCACCCAGGAAATCAGCGAGATCGTCGGCGGCGCCAACGCGCTGGCCGGCGCGAGTGCCAACGAGTGAGTGAGGAACACATGACCGCGACCGCAGAAAACACCGCCGAGAGCGGCGAGGCCGCCGTCGGCACCGGCCGTGTGGCCCGGGTCACCGGACCCGTCGTGGACGTCGAGTTCCCGGCCGAGCACCTGCCGGAGATCTACTACGCGCTGCACGTGGACGTCGTGCTCGAGGACGAGACCCGGACGCTGACGCTCGAGGTCGAGCAGCACATCGGGGACGACATCGTCCGGGCGATCTCCATGCAGCCCACCGACGGCCTGGTCCGGGGCGCCGAGGTGACCAACACCGGAGCGCCGATCTCGGTCCCGGTCGGTGACGTGACCAAGGGGCACGTGTTCAACGTGCTCGGCAACTCGCTCGACGTGGCGACGTCGTCGCTGGACATCACCGAGCGGTGGCCGATCCACCGCGACCCGCCGGCGCTGGACCAGCTCGAGCCGCGGACCCAGGCGTTCGTCACCGGCATCAAGGTCATCGACCTGCTCACCCCGTACGTGCTGGGCGGGAAGATCGGGCTGTTCGGCGGGGCCGGCGTGGGCAAGACCGTGCTGATCCAGGAGATGATCCGCCGGGTGGCCCAGAACTTCGGCGGCGTCTCGGTCTTCGCCGGGGTGGGGGAGCGGACCCGCGAGGGCAACGACCTGTTCCTGGAGATGACCGAGTCGGGCGTCATCGCCGACACCGCGCTGGTGTTCGGCCAGATGGACGAGCCGCCTGGCGTCCGGCTCCGGGTCGGGCTGTCCGCGCTCACCATGGCCGAGTACTTCCGCGACGTGCAGGGCCAGGACGTGCTGTTGTTCATCGACAACATCTTCCGCTTCACCCAGGCCGGCTCCGAGGTATCCACCCTGCTGGGCCGGATGCCGTCGGCGGTCGGTTACCAGCCGACGCTGGCCGACGAGATGGGCCAGCTGCAGGAGCGGATCACCTCCACCCGCGGCCACTCGATCACCTCGATGCAGGCCATCTACGTGCCCGCCGACGACATCACCGACCCCGCGCCGCACACCGTGTTCGCGCACCTCGACGCCACGACCACGCTGTCCCGGGCCATCACCGAGAAGGGGATCTACCCGGCGGTGGACCCGCTAGACTCCACCTCACGGATCCTGGACGCCAGGTACATCGGCCAGGAGCACTACGACGTGGCCCGCGAGGTGCAGCGGATCCTGCAGCGCTACAAGGAGCTGCAGGACATCATCGCCATCCTCGGCGTCGACGAGCTCGGTGAGGAAGACAAGATCACCGTGCAGCGGGCCAGGCGGATCGAGCGCTTCCTGTCCCAGCCGATGTTCGTGGCCGAGCAGTTCACCGGCCAGCCGGGCGTCTTCACGCCGCTGGAGGAGACGATCGCGTCCTTCAAGGCGATCAGCGAGGGCAAGTACGACAACCTGCCCGAGCAGGCGTTCTACATGGTGGGCGGGATCGATGACGTGGAGGCCAAGGCCAGGGAGCTGGAGCGGTGACCTTGCAGGTAGCGCTGGTGGTGCCCGACCGCGAGCTGTGGTCGGGCCAGGCCAGGACGGTGATCGCCAAGACCACCGAAGGCGATATCGGGGTGCTGACTGGGCACTCGCCGGTGTTCGGTGTCCTGGCCGAGGGCAGCCTGGTCGAGATCCTGAGCGACGATTCCGAGCATGGCGCGGTCCAGGCCGCGGTCAGCGGCGGGTTCCTGTCGGTGGCTGACGACCGGGTATCCATCCTGGCCGCCCAGGCTGAGCTCGGCGCCGAGGTCAACCCCGACGAGGCCCGCCAGGAACTGGAGGGCGCGCTCGCCGACGCCGGCCCCGGCGCTGAGGAGCCAGCCGACGCCAAGTACGCCAGGGCGAGGCTGCGGGCCGCAGGCACGCAGGCCTAACGGGTGGGCGAAGCGCTGGCCCTGGATGCTGCCTGGCTCTTCGCCGCCTTCTTGTTGCTCCTGGTGCTGGCCGCCGCCGGCATCGCCGCCCGCAGGTTCCTGCTCGAGCGCTCCGGCGCCACGGTCGAGTGCGGCCTGCGCCACGACCGCGGGACCTGGCGCCTGGGCATCGCCTCGTACGGGCTGGAGGACTTCTGCTGGTTCGGCGTGTTCGGCATCTCGATGCGCCCCCAGGAGACCTTCTCCCGCCGCGACCTGGCCGTGGTGTCCCGCCGCCTGCCCACCGAGGACGAGGTGTCCATCCTGGGCCCGGACCGGATCGTCGTGGAATGCCAGCTCGGCGACGCGCAGCCGGTCGGCCCGCCCGGGCCCGCTCGTCCTGCCGGCGATGCCCTTGATGCGCTAAACCCGGCCGGCCTGCCTGCCGCCACCGGTCCTCTTGACACCACCGGTCCTCTTGGGCCGTCGGTCTCAGCCGACGCGCCCGGGTCGTCCGGTGCGCCCGGTGCGTCGGGTGCGTCCGGTGCGCCCGGCTCGTCCGCCCTGGGCGGTACGTCCGCGGTGCCTGGCTCGTCCGCCCCGGGCGGTACGTCCGCGGTGCCCGGCTCGTCCGCGCCGGGCGGCACCGTGGAGCTGGCCCTAGCCGAATCGGCCCTCACCGGCCTGCTGGCCTGGCTGGAGGCCGCACCCCCCGGCTCCCACTACGGCCTGGCGCTCTAAAACCATCATCGTGTGCCGTTACCGTGCTGTGAAGACGGTAGCGGCCCACGATAACGCCAGGACCCGGGCCTGGTGGCCCCATGTGCAACAGCTGTCTCCTCCGAGGTGAGGCTAGCTGCGGTCGCCGCCAGGCTGCCAGAGCACGTCGCCCTGGCCTGCGTTGGCCTGGCGGGCCAGGATGAACAGCAGGTCGGACAGCCGGTTCAGGTAGCGCGCCGGCAGCGGGCTGACCGTCTCGCCGTGCTCGGCCGCCGCGGCCCAGGCGCTGCGCTCGGCCCGGCGGGTCACCGTCCGCGCCATGTGCAGCAGCGTCGCCCCCGGGCTGCCGCCGGGCAGCAGGAAGCTGCGCAGCGTGGGCAGGTCCGCGTTGTGGGCGTCGCACTCGGATTCCAGCCGGGTGATGTACGACTCGTCGATCCGCAGCGGCGGGTAGGGCGGCGCCTCGCTGATCGGGTTGCACAGGTCGGCACCCACGTCGAACAGCTCGTTCTGCACCCGGACCAGCAGCGCCGAGATGGCCGGCGAGAGCTCACCGAACGTGATCGCCATGCCGATCGCGCAGTTGGCCTCGTCCACGTCGGCGTAGGCCGCCAGCCTCGTGTCGGTCTTGGCCACCCGGCTGCCGTCGCCGAGCGCGGTGGTGCCGCCGTCGCCGGTGCGGGTGTAGATGCGGGACAGAACGACAGGGTTTTCGCTGCGGTCATGCGGCATGAACCCACCCTAAGCGAACCGCCCAGCGAACCGCCCCGGCCAACCCCGCCCCGGCCAACCCGGCCCCGGCCAACCCCGCCCGGGCCAACCCCGCCCGGGCCAACCCCGCCTCCGCCGCGACCCAACCGCCCGGCCGCGACGACCTCTGCAGCCCGCCGCGACCCAAACGTAACCATTCAACTGACCTGCGGTGTTCACAATCAGCACGCGATGTGCCTTCGTATGGCTACGATGAGTGATCACAGCGATGATCCGCACCGGCTCAGGTCGCAGGGGCCTGGGCCGCTGTGACTCTGCGTGGACGGCACTCGCAGTAGCGAGCCGTCCCGCGGTGAGCATCGAAGACGTCCGGAGTCCGGCGGTTCTCGGGGGCCCGCCGGACCCGGACCCTTACAAATCCCCCACCCCGAGGACTCCCGGGGCGACCGCGGCGGGTTAATCTTCCCTTGGTCCGAGAAGGAGTCCGCCGTGTACGACTACATCATCGTCGGCGCCGGCAGCGCAGGCTGCGTCCTGGCGGCGCGGCTTTCCGCCGACTCCAGCGTCAGCGTCCTGCTCCTGGAGGCCGGGCCGAACGACGACGCCGATGAGATCCGGGCTCCGGCCGCGCTGAGCCGGCTGTTCCAGACCGCCTACGACTGGAACTACACCACGGTCCCGCAGCACCGGGCGGGCGGGCGCACCATCTACTGGCCGCGGGGCAAGGTACTGGGCGGCTCAAGCAGCATGAACGCCATGATCTACATCCGCGGCAGCCGCCACGACTTCACCTCCTGGCGGGACGAGTACGGCTGTTCCGGCTGGGGCTACGAGGACCTCATGCCGTACTTCAGGCGCGCCGAGAACAACTCGCGCGGTGCCTCGGCCTATCACGGCGCGGGCGGCCCGCTGGCCGTGTCCAACCTGCGGTACAAGTCGCGGGCCTGCGAGGCGTTCATCGCCGCCGCCCAGGAGCAGGGCGCCGCGCCCAACGACGACTTCAACGGGCCGCGCCAGGATGGCGTGGGCTGGTACCAGGTCACCCAGCGCCACGGCCGGCGCTGCTCGGCCGCCACGGCCTACCTGCACCCGCACATGTCCCGGCCGAACCTCACCGTGCTCACCGGGGCCCTGGTCACTAAGATCAACATCGACGGCGGCCAGGCCACCGGCGTGACCTACACCCACCGCGGCGAGATCCAGATTGCGCAGGTCAGCGGCGAGGTCATCCTGTCCGGCGGCGCGGTCAACAGCCCGCAGCTGCTCATGCTGTCCGGCGTCGGCCCGGCCGACCACCTGATCGAGATGGGCATCGACCTGGTGGCCGACAGCCCAGGGGTGGGCGCGAACCTGAGCGATCACCCGGTGCTGCCGGTCTGCTGGTCCACGCCGCGGCTGCGCGGCCTGTGGGAGAAGAGCGGCAACGCCGGCGCGCTGCGGTGGAAGGCGACCCACCGCGGCCCGCTGACCAGCAACGTCGCCGAGTCCGGCGGCTTCGCCCACTCCGAGCCCGGCCTGCCCGCTCCCGACCTGCAACTGCACGTACTGCCCGCCCTCTACCGTGACCAGGGCCTGGCCGACCCGGCCCAGCGGGCCATGACGGTGCTGGTCGGCCTCATCGACGTCAAGAGCCGCGGCCGGATCAGGCTGCGCAGCGCCGACCCCCGGCACCGGCCGGCCATCGACCCCGGCTACCTGTCCGACGGCGGCGCGGACGCCCGGGCGCTGGTCGCCGGGCTGAAGATGGCCCGGGAGTTCGTCACCGCCCGACCCATGGCGGCCATCTGCACGAGCGAGATCACGCCCGGCGCGCACATCCGCTCGGACGCGGAACTCCTGGACTACGTGCGGGCCAACGTGGCCACCCTGTACCACCCGGTGGGTACCTGCGCCATGGGCAGCGAGACCCGCTGGAACAGCGTGGTCGACCCCGAGCTTAAGGTGCGGGGGATCACCGGCCTGCGCGTGGTCGACGCGTCGGTGATGCCGGTCGTGCCCCGGGGCAACACCAACGCGCCCACCATCGCCATCGCCGAACGCGCCGCCGACCTGATCGCGGGCCGGGCCCCGCTGGCTGCGGCCGACCCCGAAGACCCGGTGGACGCCATGGCCCTGCAAGGCGACGCCGTCGACACCAGCAGCCAGGCCAGCGCCGAGCAGGCTGGCTAAAGGCACACGGCCGGCGCCAGTCCCGCTACGAGCCAGTCCCGGCTGCCCCCTATCATCAGAGATGCCCGTTCCGCCACACGGAGGATGATGCCCGATGCCCGCCCAACCGCCGGCGTCTTCCGGACTCGATCCGGACGACCCGATCGGTGTCCGTTATCCCAACACGGCCCGGATCTGGAATTACCAGCTCGGCGGCAAGGACAACTTCGCGGTCGACCGGCAGGCGTCCGACGCGGCCAATGCGATGGTGCGGGAGATGGGCGTGCCGGGCGGTGCCGACACGGCCCTGGAAAGCCGTCACCTGCTCCAGCGGATGGTCGACTACATGCTCGGGCAGGGCGTACGGCAGTTCCTCGACCTCGGCTCCGGCCTGCCGAACATGGCCAACACCCACCAGGTCGCCCAGCGTACGGCGCCCGAGGCGCGCGTCGTCTACGTGGACATCGACCCGATGGTGTCGGGCCATGCCGCCGCGCTGATGGCCGGCCCTAACGTCGCTACGCTCCGGGCCGACCTGCGCGAGCCGGAGCAGGTGCTCGGCAGCGAGCAGGTCCGCGAGCTGTTCGACTTCGGCCAGCCGGTCGGGATCATGCTGATGTGCGTGCTGCACTGCCTGTGGGACTCCGAAGACCCGTGGGGGGTCGTCGGGCAGTTCCGCGACGGCGTGGCGCCGGGCAGTTGCCTGGCCATGACCCACATGACCTCGGAAGCCCACCCGGAGGCGGCCGAGGGGATGTTCCGCATGACCCAGGACCTGCACTGGAACACGCCGCTCATCTCGCGCAGCCGCGCCGACATCGCCCGGTTCTTCGACGGGTTCACGCTAGTCGAGCCGGGCCTGGTGCGCCCCGCCCAGTGGCGGCCCGACCTGGCCGATCCGCTCCGCCAGCGCCGGGAAGACGACGGCGACCTCGAGCCCGTGCTCAAGCTGCCCGTGCCCGAGCCGCCCTCCGACGATCAGGGCGCCGCCTGGCACCTGTGCGGCGTCGGCGTCAAGGACTGACCAGGACCACAGGACCAGAGGACTAAAGGACCAGAGGACCAGAGGACCAAGGGACCAGGCTCAGCGCTCCCGGCGCGATCCCCGCGGCCGGTACAGCCGCCCGTGCAGCAGCGTGACCAGCGTCATGAGGCGGCGCATGTCCCGGTCGGTCCGCCCGAACGTCATGACGTTGATCAGCGGCCGCATCCGCTGCCTGGTGATGGCCTTGGCCCGGCTGAACTCGCGCAGCCCGTCCGCGCCGTGGATGCGCCCGAACCCTGACTCGCCCACCCCGCCGAACGGCAGGGCGGGCACGACCGCGAACCCGATCACCGAGTTGACCGAGGTCATCCCGCTGCGCAGCGACCGCGCCGCGTTCATCCCGGCGCGCCGGTCGCGGGCGAACACCGCCGACCCCAGCCCGTACCGGCCCGCGTTGGCGTAGGACACCGCCTCGGCCATGTTGACTACCGGCGTCACCGTCACCGTGGGGCCGAACGTCTCGTCCGTCACCGCCGCGCTGGTCTCCGGCACGTCGGCCAGGATCACCGGCCGCACGAACGGGGGCTCCACCGCATCGCGGCCGCCCACCACCGGCCGTCCGCCCCGGGCCAGCGCGTCGGCCACGTGCTTGACCACGACCTCGGTCTGCGACGGCAGCGTCATCGGACCGTAAGAGGCCTCAGCGTCGGAGCCGGGCCGCAGCTCGGACACCTTGGTGGTCAGCCGCTCCAGGAAGCTGTGGAACACGGCGTCGGCCACGTAGACGCGCTCGATCCCCACGCAGGTCTGCCCGGCGTTGGACATCGCGCCCCAGGCCGCGGCGTCGGCTGCCGCGTCCAGGTCGGCGTCCGCCGCGACCAGCAGGGCGTCCTTGCCGCCGCACTCGGCCAGCACCGGGGTCAGCGTGTCGGCCGCGGCCGACATCACCTTGCGGGCCGTGGCCGCCGACCCGGTGAAGGCGATCTTGGCCACGCCGCTGCGGGCCAGCGCCTCGCCGGTCGAGCCGGGCCCGGTCACCAGCTGGAGCACGGGCACCGGATTGCCGAACGCCTGCATCGCCTCGCCGAACGACCGCACCAGCCACGCCCCGGTCGCCGGGGTCAGCTCGGACGGCTTGAACACCACCGCGTTGCCCGCCGCCAGCGCGTAGGCGATCGAGCCGACCGGGGTGAACACCGGGTAGTTCCACGGCCCGATCACGCCGACCACGCCCAGCGGCTGGTACTCCACGGTGGAGCTCTGGTGGATCGAGAACAGCCCGCTGCGCACCCGGCGCGGGCGCAGCACCCGCTTGGCGTGCTTGGCCGCCCAGTCGATGTGCAGGACGGCCAGGATGATCTCCAGCTTGGCGTCGTCCAGCGGCTTGCCGGTTTCCTCGTGCATCAGCTCGGCCAGCCGCCCCATGTACCTGACCAGGTAGGACTTCCAGGCCAGCAGCCGGATCCGGCGCCCGGCCCAGCCCAGCCCCGACCAGTAACCGGCCGCCTCGCGGGCCGCCGCGACCGCCGCGTCGACCTCACGGCGGCCGTGCACGGGGAAGGTGGCCAGCACCTCCCCGGTGGCCGGGTTGACTGTTTCGAGCATCGTTGACCAGTAAAGCACCGGGTCCATCGGCGAAGCTACGCTGGGGCGAGAAAGGGGGCCCGCTTGCCGCCACGTCCGTACGTGCTGCTGTCGTGCGCCACGTCGGCCGACGGCTACCTGGACGACGCCAGCCCGGCCCGGCTGATCCTGTCCGGCCCGGCTGACCTGGACCGGGTGGACGAGGTCCGGGCCGGCTGCGACGCGATCCTGGTCGGCGCGGGCACTATCCGCGCCGATGACCCGCGGCTGCTGATCCGCGACCCGCGCCGCCGCGCCCGCCGCGCCGCCCGCGGCCTGCCCGAGCATCCCGCCCGCGTCACCCTGACCGCCACCGGCGACCTCGACCCCGCCGCGCGCTTGTTCGCCCCCGGCGCCCGCCGCCTGGTCTACTGCGCCACACCAGCCCTCCCCGCGGCCAAGGGCCGCCTCGGGGACCGCGCCGTACTCATCGACGCCGGCGACCCGCTGTCCCTCGGCGCCCTTCTTTCAGATTTGGCCGAACGGTCCGTGGCTCGACTCCTCGTCGAAGGCGGCGCCCAGCTCCTGGCCCAGTTCCTCACCCAGGATCTGGCCGACGAATTCCACCTAGCCGTCGCCCCCTTCCTCGTGTCCCACCCCGGCGCCCCCCGCCTCCATCTCGCGTCCGGTGGCAACCCGCACGGCCTCACGCACCCCATGACCCTCGCCGAGGTCCGCCGGCTCGATGACGTGGTGCTGCACCGGTACCTGACCGGCCCGGGCGGCGCGGACGAGAGGTTCCTGGCCTGGGCCGTCGAGCTGGCCCGGCTGTGCCCGCCATCGGAGTCAGCCTTCTCGGTCGGAGCGGTCATCGTGGCCGAGGACGGCCAGGTGCTGGCCACCGGGTTCTCCCGCGAGCAGGAGGATCACGACCACGCCGAGGAGGTGGCCCTGCGGAAGCTGGGCTTTCACGACCCGCGGCTGCGCCGGGCCACCATCTACAGCTCGCTGGTGCCCTGCGGGGCGCGCGCCTCCCGCCCGGTGACGTGCGTCCAGCACATCGTGGCGGCCGGCATCCCCCGGGTCGTGTTCTCCTGGCAGGAGCCGCGCCTGTTCACCGACGGAGCGGGCGCCGGGCAACTGCTTGCCGCGGGAGTGCAGGTCACCCAGCTGCCCGAACTCGCCGGCCGGGCGCGTTCGGTCAACGCCCACCTGGTCGGCCCGGGCGCGTGACCCCGGCCGAGCTGCGCAGGTCCCGGATCGCGATTCTCGCCTATTTCTTTATCCTCGGCGCGGCCACGGCCGCCTGGAGCGCCCGGCTGCCCGCCATCAAGGCCGCGCTGCACCTGTCCGACGGCCGCCTGGGGCTGGCCCTGTTCGCCGTGCCCGCGGGCAGCGTGGTGACGCTCGCCTTCAGCGGGCGGATCGCGGACCGGTTCGGCCCGGGCCGGGTGATCAGGGCCGGCGGCCTGGCCTGCCCGCTCGCCCTGGTCCCGATCGGGGCGGCGGGCGACCTGGGCTGGCTGATGGCCGCGCTGGCCTGCTACGGGGCGATGGCCGGACTGCTCGACGTGGCCATGAACGCCTGCGGCGCCCGGCTGGAGGCCGGCTACGGCCGGCCCATCCTGTCCTCGCTGCACGCGGGCTACAGCATCGCCGGCCTGGCCGGCGCCGGGATCGGCGCCCTGTCCGCGGGCCTGGGCATCGGCGTGCTGCCCACCCTGGCCGCGACCGCCGCCGTGCTCATCGCCGGCGCCCTGGCCGCCGGCCCGCGGGTGGTCATCCCGCCGCCCGCGCTGCCCGTAGAGCAACCCCAGGACGCGCCGCGCCACAGTGCTAGCCCGGGGGGACACGCTGCTCCCCGGGGACACCCCGGACCCCGTGGGGCCCCCCGGGGACACCCCGGACCCCGTGGGCCCGGAGCCCCCCGCGCCCGGCAGCTGTCGGGGCTGATCTGGGTGCTAGGCCTGCTGGCCCTGTTCGGGCAGGTCGGCGAGGGCTCGGCCGCCGACTGGAGCGCGGTCTACCTGCACGTCGACCTGCACTCCTCGGCCGCGTTCGCGGCCGCCGGGCTGGCCGCATTCTCGATCATGATGGCCGCCGGGCGGCTCGCGGGGGACCGGCTGGCCGGGCGGTTCGGCCCGGTGCGGCTGGTCCGGGCCAGCGGCCTGCTGGCCGGCCTGGGCCTGGCCGCCGGGCTGCTGATCGGCACCCCCGTCGCCGCGGTGGCCGGATTCGCGCTGCTCGGCGCGGGCCTGGCCGGCATCTTCCCGCAGATCGTCTCCGCCGCGGTACGGCTGGATCCGGTCCGGGCCGGGCGGACCATCGGCCGGATCGCGGCCATCGCCTACAGCGGCCTGCTCAGCGGCCCGGTCGTCATCGGCGCCCTCGCCTCCGGCGTAGGCCTGCGCGACGCGCTGCTCCTCCCGGCCACCCTGGCCGTCCTGGTCGCCGTGCTGGCCGGGACGCTGAACGCCGGCTCGCCCGCCCGTAAGCCGTCGGCCGCGACCAGATCCTCCCGCTAGCGCGCCCGCCCAAGTCGGAGCCCGGCCCCCAGCAGCAGCGTGGCCAGCCCGATGAGCACCAGCTCGACGCTGAACGCGGCGTGCAGCCCGAGCCGGTCGGCGAGGCTGCCGAGCAGGTAGGGGGCGACGATGACGAAAATGCCGCCCAGCAGCTGGGTGCGCGCGTTGGCGGTGTCGCCCTTCCCGGGCGCGGCGGCCAGCGTGAGCGCCAGCGAGAGCGGATAGAGGTTGGCCACGCCGAGTCCGCACAGGAATAGCCCTGTTACCGCCAGGACAGGCCGGGCCAGCCAGAACAGCAGGAAGCCAGCGGTTGTGACGGCCAGGGATGCGTACAGCAGCGGGAGGGTCCGCCCGGCGCGGCGGGTGAGAAACGCGCCGCCGACGCGGCCGACGAGGATGCCGAGGTAGAAACCGCTCATCGCGATGGCGGCCTGCGCGGTTCGCAGCCCGATACCGGTGAGCGCCTCGGCCCCGAAGTAGACCGGGCAGAATTCGACGGCAATGCCGACGGCGACCATGGCGGCCAGCAGCCAGCAGGACAGCGACAGCCTGGCCTGGCGCCCGCTGGGCGGGCCGCCGGGCGCCTGCGGCAGCGGCTGGTGCCGGTAGCGCAGGTAGAGACCGGCCAGGACCAGCGCAGGCAGGCCAAACGCCGCGCGCCAGCCCAGCGGGATGGCCTGGAACAGGCCGAGGAGAACAGGTGCGAGCACGGCGCACCCGGCCGCACCCACGTTGGCTTCGGTCAGCGCCCGGTCGCGCTGCTCGCCGTGCCGGTCGGACAGGATCGCCTGGACGCAGGTGAGCAGCGTGGTGCCCGCCAAGCCGAGCAGCACGGCGCCGGACATGGTGAGCGCGACGGTGCGGGCCGCGGTGAACAGCCCGGCCCCGGCCGTGGCGCCCGCCGCCGAGGACCACAGCAACGCCGAGCGAGGCAGCCGCCGCGCGACCGGGGCAAAGCTCACCCCGGCCAGCGCCGCCCCCGCCGCCCACAGCGCCGAGTACGCGCCGAGCACGCCGTAGGAGAAATGCAATTCGGCCCGGAGCAAGGCCAGCGCGGGCCCGTACGCGTACAACCAGAACGCATACCCAGCCAGCGCGCCGTAGCTCAACAGCGTCGGCCCATCCCGGAACTTCTCCGTATGCGCATCGCGTGGCCTCGTCGCGTTCCCGGCCGCCGCATCGTGGGTATCGCGTGGCCTCCTCGCGTTCCCGGCCGCCGCATCGTGGGTATCGCGTGGCCTCCTCGCGTTCCCGGCCGCCGCGCCGTGAGCGCCCCCCGCGGTTATCTTCTCGCGTGTGTATCGATACACAATCCTCATTGTATATCGATACACAACTACAGTGTCAGGGTGGCTCAAAGACGAAGCCGCCCGACGCTGCGTCAGGTCGCGGACGCGGCCGGGGTGTCGGTCATGACGGCGTCCTACGTCTACTCGCAACCCGATCGGGTCGCGCCCGCCACCGCGGCCAAGGTCCGGGCGGCGGCGGAGCGGCTGGCCTATCCCGGCCCGCATCCAGGTGCCCGGTCGCTGCGCCGCGGCCGGGTCGGCAGCCTGGGAGTGGTCCTCGGCGAGCGGCTGACCTATGCCTTCGACGACCCGCAGGCGGTAAAGTTCCTGGCCGGCGTCGCGGAAGTCTGTGCCGCCGAAGGCGCTGGCCTGACCCTGGTCCCGATCACCGGCGCCGCCAGCGACGTGCAGCGTGTCAACGAGGCGGTGGTGGACGGGTTCATCGTGTGGACCACCAGCGACGACGACCCGGTCCTGGACGCGGTGGCCGCTAGCGGCCTGCCGGCCGTCGTGCACGCGGGCCCGGCCCGGCCCGGGCTGCCGGTGGTCGGTATCGATGACCGGGCCGCTGCTGCGGCGGTCGGCCGGCTGGCCTTCGCCGGCGCGGCCCGGCCGGCGGTGCTCGGCTTCCCGGTCAACCGCGGCCGCGCCGGGGCGCTGCTCGCCGGCCCGCCCGGCCCGGCCGTGACCTACCCGCTGACCCGGCACCGGTGGGAAGGCTTCCTCGACGCCTGGCTCCAGGCCGGGGGCGCGCCCGGCGACCTGCGGGTGGCGGTGTGCCCGGTCAACGCCGCCGCGCTCGGCGAGGCCATGTCCGACCAGCTTTTCCGCGGCGGTGACCCGCCCGACGCGATCGCCGCGATGAGCGACGAGCTTGCCCTCGGCGCGCTGCGCGCCGCGGCCCAGGCCGGCCGCACCGTGCCCGGCGCTGTCGCGATCACCGGCTGGGACGACAGCGACGCCGCTGCCTCGGCGGGCCTGACCACGGTCCGGCAGTCGCTGCGCGATCAGGGCCGCCGCTGCGCCCGCGCCGCCCTCGGCCACCCCCTGCCCGCTGACCTCGACCCGCCCGGCTGGCAGGTCATCCAGCGCACCAGCACCCGCTCGCCCAGCACACGTTCCGGCTAACCTCAAACGGCAGACCCTGAAATCAGCGGCTGGCGGAGTCCCTCAAGAGCGGAACATGGCCAAGGCCAGTTCTGGTGACTATAATTCTGGTCATGAACACGATTCCGTTGGCGGACGCGAAGGCCCGCCTGTCTGCCGTCCTAGACGAGGTGCGGGACACCCATGACCGGGTAGTGATCACCCGCAACGGTCGCCCCGAGGCGGTGATCATGTCCGTGTCGGACCTGGAAGCACTTGAGGAGACCCTGGATGTGCTGTCCACCCCGCGTGCGCTGGATGAGATCCGTGCAGCGGAGGCTGAGATCGCCCGTGGCGAAGCAGTAGGCGCCGATGAGCTTCGACGGTTGATGGAGCAGCGCACGCGAGCCGAACAGGGCGGCGAGTGAGCGACGAGGCGTATGCACTATCGCTGGCCTGTTCTGCTCGCCGTGTGCTCGTTGCGGGGCCACCTCGTGGCCTGCCGCTCGCGGTCGCGGCGGCGATCACTGAGTTCCTGACCGGGCCGTTGCTCGACAACCCGCAGCGGGTCGGCAAGCCGCTCATCCGCGAGCTGAGCGGCTATCATGCCGCACGCCGCGGGGCTTACAGAGTGATCTACCGCATTGATGAGACCGGACGGACCGTCCACGTCGTTCGTATTGATCACCGCGCGGACGTCTATCGGGCTCGGTAGACGCCGCGTTGCTTGACGAGCGGCAGGTAGTACATCACCGGATCTGAATTCGTGATAGACGGCGGCCGCAATTGGCGCCGCGGGACGTGCCCCCCGTGGCGCCGGGGCAGCGGGGCTGGGACGCGATGGCCATGAGCCCGCCGGGTGCGAGCCGCCGGCGCAGGTCAGAACAGCGTGCCCTCGCGCTCGATGCCGCGCATGGCGTCGTAGTCCAGGGTGACGCAGCGGATGCCGCGGTCCTCGGCTAGCGTGCGGGCCTGCGGCCGGATCTCCTGGGCGGCGAACACGCCGTGCACCGGGGCCAGCAGCGGATCCCGGTTCAGCAGCTCCAGGTATCTGGTCAGCTGCTCAACGCCGTCAATTTCCCCCCGGCGCTTGATCTCGACGGCCACGCTCTGGCCGGCGTCATCCCGGCACATTATGTCGACCGGGCCGATCGGGGTGGGGTACTCGCGGCGGACCAGCCGCCAGCCGTCGCCGAGCCGCTCGAGCTGGGCGGCCAGCAGCTCCTGCAGGTGCGCCTCCACGCCGTCCTTGACCAGCCCCGGGTCCACGCCCAGGTCGACCGAGGTGTCGCTGACCACCTCGGCGATGGTGATGGCGAGCGTCTCCCCGGCCTTGTTGGTGACCGACCACAGGCCCGGCTGCTCGGTCAGCCTGCAGGGCGGCGACATCCAGTTCAGCGGCTTGTACGAGCCTCCGTCGCTGTGCACCAGCACCGATCCGTCCGCCTTGACGATCAGCAGGCGCAAGGCGGAAGGCAGGTGGGCGGTGAGCCGGCCGACGTAGTCGACGCTGCACCGGGCGATGACGAGCCGCACGAGCCGAAACTCTACCGCTCGCATAGGGTGGACAGGCGTGAGCCCGCGCAGGATCCGCCGCGAGCGCTCCGGTCCGCCGGCGGCTGTGCCCGGGCCCGAGCGCACCGAATCCTGGCCCGACGGGGACTGGGTGGTCCGGCCGCAGCCCGGCGCGGGCAGCACCAAGGCGTACCGCTGCCCGGGTTGTGACCAGGAGATCGTGCCCGGCACGCCGCACCTGGTGGCCTGGCCCGCCGACGGGATCAACGTCGGCGTGGAGGAGCGCAGGCACTGGCACCGGGCCTGCTGGCAGAACCGGCTGCGCCGGGGCCCGCGCGGGGTCAGGAAAGGAGCCCGATGAGCGAGATCAGGGCGGGCACGGTGCTGCCCGCCAAGTTCGTGCGCCGGGTCAACCCGGCCGCACTGGCGCCCCATACGATGACGCTACCGACACACTGGGAGGAACCGTGACCGCGTTCGACCTGAGCGGCAAGAAGGCGTTCGTGACCGGCGCGTCCCGGGGCATCGGCCGGGTCATCGCGGTCGCGCTGGCCGAGGCGGGTGCCGACGTGGCCGTCGCGGCCCGCAGCGAGGAAGGGCTGGCCGCCACCGCCCGCGAGGTGGAGGCGCTGGGGCGCAAGGCGTTCGTGTTCCCGCTGGACGTGACCCGCCAGGAGGACGTCGCGACCACGGTCAGCGAGGCGATCCGGCTGCTGGGCCAGCTGGACATCGTGTTCAACAACGCGGGCGGCTCTAACTTCATGGTGCCCTTCCTGGACATGCGCATCTCCGGCTGGGAGAAGGTGATGCGGCTCAACCTGGACGCGACGATCTACGTCTGCCAGGCCGTCGGCCAGCACATGCGCGAGCACGGCGGCGGCTCGGTGATCAACGTCGCGTCGGTGGCCGGCCTGTCCGGCGCGCCGGGCCTGGCTCCGTACGGGGCGTCGAAGGCCGGGGTGGTCTCGCTGACCAAGACGCTCGCGGTGGAATGGGCCCAGTACGGGATCCGGGTGAACGCGCTGTGCCCGGGCTGGACCGCCACCGACCTGAACCAGAACCTGTGGGGCGGCCCGGACGGCGGCGCCGCCACCGTGGCCAACGTGCCGATGCGCCGCTGGGCCCGGGTCGAGGAGATGGCCGGCCCGGCCGTGTTCCTGGCCAGCGACGCCTCGTCCTACATGACCGGCCAGGTGCTGGTGGTCGACGGCGGCCAGCTGGCCACCGCCTGAGCCTGCGGCGGCTTCAGCCTGCCCGAAGCAGGTCCGCGGTCTGCGCGGTGTCCTCGGTGCCCCGGTAGAAGCAGATCTGGCCGTCCCGGAACCGCCACCAGTGGTGGATGTCCATGGTGAGTGCCTTCCCGGTTGCGGGCGCCGTCGCGCCCCAGCGCGTGACCACCATGACGTCCGTCTCGTTCGACGCGAACGACAGCGGCGTGAACTCGGTGATCTGCAGCGTCTCGCCCAGGGCCTTGAAGAAGCTGGGCACCTCGCCCTTGCCCCGGCGGATGCCGTGCCAGGGCGCGATGTCGCTGTCCGGGCAGGAGGCCCAGTCCACGTCGTCGGTGAGCTGGTCCAGGATGTAGTCGATGTCGCCCCGGCCGAAGGCCTCGTAGATGCGCTGTACGGTCTCGATCTTGGCGTCGGTCATGGTGTCCCTCCCTGGTGGATGATCGCTGCGCCGATGCTGGCACCCGGCGCGCGGGCCGCGCATCACGGAAACTATGTAATCGGCCGGATTACCTGGCCAGCCCGCGGCGGTGCGCCCACGCCGTGGCCTCGGCCCGGTTCCGTACGCCGATCTTGACGAAGATGTTGGCCACGTGCCGCTCGACGGTGTGCACGCTGACCCCCAGGGCCGTCGCGATCTCGGCGTTCTCCCGGCCCGCGGCCAGCAGCCCGATCACCTCGGCCTCACGCCGGCTGAGCGGGCCGCCGGCCGGCTCCCGGCTGAGCGGGCCGCCGTCCGGCTCCCGGCGCAGGCCGGCCAGCGGATCGCCCAGGCCGGCGCCCCCCACCGGGCGTGCAGCCGCTGGGCGGCCGCGGCCGAGGCGGCCGCGTCCTCCTGCCGCCCGAGCAGCCACTGCAGCCGGGCGATGTACCAGCCGGCGGCGCCCCAGCCCGCCGGCACGCCCTGGATCAGGTTCCGCTCGCGATAGGGCGCCAGCTCGGCCAGGATCGGCCCGGCCAGGCCGGCGGCCCGGCAGCACACCGCGGCCTCGGCCAGGATGGCCAGGCTGGCCAGGTAGAGCGAATCCCGGGGCAGCGCCGCGAACCGGTCCGCGGCCAGCGCCTCGATCTCGGCCGCCGCCTCGGCCCGCCGTCCGGCCGCGGCGTTGGCCAGCGCGCGCAGGCAGCGCAGCGTGACCAGCCCCGGGAAGCGGTCCAGCGCGGCGGCGATGTCCGCCTCGAGCTCGCCCAGCCGCCCCGCGGTCCAGTAGACCCGGCTCAGCTGCCCGATCCGGTAGGCATCCGCGGCGGGCTGGCCCAGCCGCCGTCCGAGCGTGGCGGCCTCGTGGGCCAGCTCCTCGGCCTCCGCGTACCGCCCGGCGAAGCTGGCCAGCAGGCCCCGGTAGATCAGCACCCACCAGCGCTGCAGCGGGTTGCGCCCGGCCTCGGCGATGGCGGCCATCTGCGCCACGTCGGCCGAGGTCAGGTCGAGCTGGCCGGCCTGGAACCGGTCGGGGACCAGCCACTGGTGCGCGCGGAACAGCAGGTCCTGGTCCCCGCGGCGGGCGGCGATGTCCAGCACGGCCACTCCCGCGGCCAGCCGTTCGGCCAGGAAATCGGGGCCGCGCAGGGTGAACTGCCGCGCGATCAGCGCCGCGCCCAGGGCGTCGGTGTCGCCCGCCTGTTCCGCCAGCGTCACCGCCGCCGCGCTGGCCCGCCTGCTGTCCTCCTGCCCGCCCGGCCGCCAGTACGTCGCGATGGCCCACCGGGCCGCCAGCCGGGCCTGGGTGCCGGGCGGCAGGCCGGGCTGGTGCCGCGCCCGGTCGAGCAGGGCGACCAGCCGGTGGTCGGCGGCGACCTCGGCCACCGTGTCCCCGGCGGCCAGCGCGGCGGCGGCCATCGTCGCTCCGTCTGCGGCCCGGGCCGCCTCGTCCGCGGCCGCCTCGAAGTGCTCCCTGGCCTCGTCGACCTGCCCGGCCAGCAGCAGGCTCCGGCCGAGCCGCAGCTCCAGGCCGGTGTCCAGGCCGTCGCGGCGCGGGGTCAGGGCGATCGCCGTCTGCCACCAGGCCGCCGCGTCGGGAAAGGCCAGCAGGCGGTCGGCGGCCTCGGCGGCCGACCGCGCGGCCTGCGCGGCCTCCTCGTCGCTGACCCGCGGCCGGGCCCGCACCGCATGGTGCGCCAGGTCCGAGGCCTGCCCCGCGCCGGTGTCCCGCAGCGCGGCAAAGACCCGGGCGTGCAGCTCGGCCCGGCGGGACGGGCTGAGCTGGTCTTCCACGGCGTCCCTGATCAGCGTGTGCGCGAAGCGGTAGGCGCCGGCCCGGCCCGCCACCGGGTGCACCAGCCGGGCGGTGACGGCGGGATCGAGCGCCGCGACCGCGGCCTCCGGGCTGGCCCGCAGGGCCGCGGCCAGCGGCGGGTAGTCGAAGTCACGGCCCAGCACCGCGGCCACCTCGAGCGCATCCCGGCAGGACGGCGGGAGCGGGGCGAGCCGCTCGGTGATCACCTCGGTGACGCTGCGCAGCGGGGCGTCCGGCCGCGCCCCGTCCGCGAGCAGCTGGATGCTCTCCGCGATGAACAGCGGGTTCCCGCCGGTCCGGGCGTGCAGGTCACCGGCGTCGATGCCGTCCAGCCCGGCGGTGCCCAGCCAGTGCGCCACGCTGTCCTGGCTCAGCCCGGACAGCTGGCAGCGGCGGCGGCCGGGGCCGCGGGCCAGGGCCGCCACCACCTCGGCCGTCAGCGACGCGGGGGCCACCTCGGTGTCGCGGTAGGTGACGATCATCCCGACCGGCGCCGGCCACAGGGTCTCGCCGAGATAGGCCAGCAGCCGCAGCGACGCCTCGTCCGCGCGGTGCACGTCGTCGATGATGACCAGCTGCGGCTGGCTGGCCCCCGATTCGCGCAGCGCGCCCTCGACCCGCTCGTAGAACTGGAACCGGGCGGCGGCGCCCTGGGCCGCGCCGGCCGGCAGCTCCACCCCGCCCAGCCGGCGCAGGACCTGCGCCCACGGCCACAGCGGGGGAGCGCCCGCGCTCTCCCGGCAGGCACCCCAGGACACCGTGGCGGGCGCGGCGCGCTCCGCGCTGGCCCGGGCCAGCCGGGTCTTGCCGATGCCGGGCTCCCCGGACAGCAGCACGATCCCGCCCGTGCCGGCCGCGGTCCGGGCCACCAGCGAGTCCAGGACGGCCAGTTCGGGCTCCCGGCCCACCAGCATCGTGGCTCCTTGATAGGGGTGAGAGCACTATCACCCATGACCGGCCGGCCCGTCCAGGCCTGGCCCGTGGCCGCCGGGCCGCGGCCAGTCGGTACATTGAATCGTGCGCCGACCCGACCAACAGGAGCCAACCGATGCCGGACGAGACCCGCCACGAATCCGCCGACCTCGACGATTTCGAGGTCGAGGACAGCACCGACACGCTGAGCGGCGCACCGGGGGATGATCCCCTGGATCGCGGCGTGGTTCCGCCCGAGCGCTGGTCGGCCGGGGTCAGGTACGGCACCACGGCCGGCGAGCAGGAATCAGGCGAGTCCCTGGACCAGCTGCTGGCCGAGGAGGAGCCGGACGACACCCTGGACGCCCTGGCGCAAGAGGACGAGGACGACGACGACGACGAGCTCGCCGGCCTCGACGATGAGGACGCCGGGGACGAGGACGTCGACGGGCTGCTGCTCGACGACGGCCCCGACCCGCGGGCCGGACGCCTGGTCGCCGAGGACGAGGGCGCCCACCCCGACGAGGAAGAGGACCTGGTCGCCTCCGACGTCGGGATCGACGGCGGCGGCGCCACCGCTGAGGAAGCCGCCGTGCACGTGGTCGAGGAAGACGACTACGACATCCGCTCCGACAGCTAGCTCAGGTCTTTAAAAAGGAGGCGGAACGGTCCAGCTCGGCGCCGCCCGGCACCCCATCGCCCCGCGACGCCATCGCCGTCCCGAGCCTAGGTGGCATCAGGGGTGAGCCAGATGACGCCGAGCGGGGGCACGGTGATGGTGGCCGAGGCGGGGCGGCCGTGCCAGGGCTCGGCCACCGCCTCGATGGCGCCCAGGTTGCCGACGCCGCTGCCGCCGTAGACCGCGGCGTCGGTGTTGAGCACCTCGCGCCAGCGGCCCGCCTGCGGCAGGCCCACCTTGTACGCCAGGTGCGGCTGCGCGGAGAAGTTGGCCACGCAGGCCATCGTCTCCGCGGGCTGGGCGCCTTCGGCGGCGGGCGCGGCGAAACGCAGGAACGACAGCGTGTTGCCCAGGGCGTCGTTGGCGTCGATCCAGCTGAACCCGTCCGGCGAGGAGTCCAGCTGCCACAGCGCGGGGTTCCGCTTGTAGATCGCGTTCAGGTCGCTGGACAGCCGCTGCACGCCCTGGTGCGCGTCGTAGTCCAGGATCCACCAGTCCAGCCCGTTGTCCGCTGACCACTCGCTGACCTGGCCGAACTCCGACCCCATGAACAGCAGCGGCTTGCCCGGGTGGGCCCACATGTAGGCCAGCAGCGAGCGCAGCCCGGCGAACTTGCGCCACTGGTCGCCTGGCATCTTGCCCACCAGCGAGCCCTTGCCGTGCACCACCTCGTCGTGGGACAGCGGCAGGATGAAGTTCTCCGAGAACGCGTAGATCAGCGAGAACGTCATCTCGTTGTGGTGGAACTGGCGGTAGACGGGGTCGTGGCTCAGGTAGTTGAGCGTGTCGTGCATCCAGCCCATGTTCCACTTGAAGCCGAAGCCGAGCCCGCCCAGGTACACCGGCCGGGACACCCCGGGCCAGGCGGTCGACTCCTCGGCGATCATGGTGATGCCGGGCACCCGCTTGTAGCAGGTGGCGTTGGCCTCCTGCAGGAACGAGATGGCGTCCAGGTTCTCCCGGCCGCCGTAGGAGTTCGGCGCCCACTCGCCGGGCTGGCGCGAGTAGTCCAGGTACAGCATGGACGCCACCGCGTCGACCCGCAGCCCGTCGATGTGGAACTCCTCCAGCCAGTAGACCGCGTTGGCCACCAGGAAGTTCCGTACCTCGGTGCGGCCGAAGTTGAAGATGAGCGTGCCCCAGTCGGGGTGCGTGCCCAGCCGCGGATCGGCGTGCTCGTACAGCGGGGTGCCGTCGAACCGGGCCAGCGCCCACTCATCGCGCGGGAAGTGGGCCGGCACCCAGTCGAGCAGCACGCCGATGCCGGCCTGGTGCAGCGCGTCGACCAGGTAGCGGAAGTCGTCCGGGTCGCCGAACCGCGAGGTCGGCGCGTAGTACGAGGTGACCTGGTAGCCCCACGAGCCGCCGAACGGGTGCTCGGCCACGGGCAGGAACTCCACGTGCGTGAAGCCGAGCTTGGTGACGTAGTCGACCAGCTCGGTGGCCAGCTCCCGGTAGGTCAGCCCCAGCCGCCACGAGCCCAGGTGCACCTCGTAGATGCTCATCGGCTCGCGCACCGGGTCGCGCTGCCCGCGCGCCGTCACCCAGTCGGCGTCTTCCCAGGCGTGCCGGGAGGTGAACACCACCGACGCGGTGGCGGGCGGCAGCTCGGTGGCGTTGGCCAGCGGGTCGGCCTTCTCCCGCCACACCCCGTCCTGGCCGCAGACCGCGTACTTGTACCTGGCCCCGTCGCCCACGCCGGGGACGAACAGCTCCCACACGCCCGAACTGCCCAGCGAGCGCATCGGGAACGCGCGGCCGTCCCAGTAGTTGAAGTCGCCGGTGACGCGGACGCCGCGGGCGTTCGGGGCCCAGACCGCGAAGGACGTGCCGGAGACCTGGCCGAGCTCGCGGACGTGCGCGCCGAGCACCCGCCACAGCTCCTCGTGCCGGCCCTCCCCGATCAGGTACATGTCGAACTCGCTGATCGTGGGCAGGTAGCGGTACGGGTCGTCGGACAGCTTCTCGCCGTCGTCCTGGTCGGCGTACACGGTGGCCAGCCGGTAATCGGGGACCTTCTCGTCACCGATGGTCACGGTGAACACGCCGTCGGCCAGCTCGGTCATGGCGAACCTGCGGCCGTCCTCCAGGACCGCCGTCACCGACGTGGCCAGCGGCCGCAGTGCCCGGATGACGACGCCGTCCGGCCCCGGATGAGCGCCGAGTACCGAGTGCGGGTCGTGGTGCCGCCCGGCGGCCAGCTGCTCGATCTCGGCCAGGCTGAATTCGGAGTCTGTCATGTCGGTCACTCGATCTTCCTGCCTACAACTCGGCCAGGGACTCTAGGGGGATGACCATCCAGGTGGGGCGGTTCCTGGCCTCGTAGAGGACTTCGTAGACCGCCTTGTCCAGCAGCATGGCACGCAGCAGCACCGAGTTGGCGGCCGGGTCCAGGCCGCCGGCCTCAGCGTAGCCCGCGCAGAACGCGTCGGTGTTGCGCCGCACCCAGCCGGTGGCCACCGGGGTCAGGTTCTCCCGCTCGGGATGGGTCAGCAGCTGGTGCCGGGCCGCGTAGTCGAACGAGCGGAGCATGCCGGCCACGTCCCGCAGCGGGGAGGACCGGGCCCGGCGCTGCGCCAGCGGGCTGGCCGGCTCGCCCTCGAAGTCGAGCACCACCCAGCCGGTCTGGGTCCGCATGACCTGGCCCAGGTGGTAGTCGCCGTGCACGCGCTGGGCCGGCACCGGATCGGTCAGCTTGGCCAGGCTGGAGAACGCGTCCCCGACCTTGTCCGCGAACCGGCTCACCTCGGGCACGGCCGCGATGGCCAGGTCAAGCCGCCGGAACATCTGCTCGGCCAGCTCGCGGATGGCCTCGGCCTCCAGCTCGGAGATGCCGAACGCGTCGGCCAGGTCCGCGTGCACCTGAGCGGTGGCCACCCCGAGCCGCTCGGACTCGCCCGCGAAGTCGCCGCCCGCCTCGCCGGGAGACAGCGGCGACAGAGCCGCCGCGGTGCCGCTGGCCGCGTACAGGTCGCGCACGCTGGTGGCGGCCAGCGACCAGCCGTCCGCCGCGGCCCGCAGGTAGTGCGACAAGATGGCCAGCACGGTGGTGGCGCCGTCGATCCGGGTCTCGATCCACCCGTAGGGCTCCGCCACGTGCGTCGAGCCGAGCTCGGCCAGCGCCGCGGCCACCTCCAGGTCGGGGTTCGGGCCCGGGGCGACCCGGCGGAACACCTTGAAGATGGCCGACTCGCCGAACACCAGGCTGGTGTTGCTCTGCTCGCCGGTCAGCACCAGGCTGTCCAGGCCGGCCTCACCGCCTGGCTCGCCCGCGAACGGCAGCTCGAGCCCCGGGATCCGGCAGAACCGCAGCCCGCCGACGGTCCGGTCCGACAAGATCGCGTCCAGCAGGCTCCTGGTCAGGTCGCTGTCGTGCAGGCCGTCGTAGACCTGCATGCCGTCAAAAGAGCCGATCCGGGCGTGCCGCAGCCGGGCGGGCAGCCGGACCCGCAGGCCGATGAACAGCTGGTAGCAGTCGGAGGTGGCGCCGTGCGAGACGGTGACCATCAGGTGCCGCAGGCCGGGATCACCGGGGATGATCTCGGTGTCGGCCACCACCGCGAGGTCATGGACGGTCCGCCCCTTGCCGGCGAACCAGCGCTGCTTGACCAGCCAGGTGGCCAGCACATCTTCGAAGGTCATGAGCCTCGCCTACCCCATCTCCCGCGCGGCATGCGACATCAGCCGTGGTACAGCTGCGGGCCGGCCGCCGCGGCCCGCTTTTGAGCCCGCTCCTCGCGCGAGGCGGGCAGCTGGAACCAGTAGAAGCCGTGGCCGGGCAGCGTCAGCAGGTAGCTGAGCTCGCCGATCCGCGGGAAGGTGACGCCGCCCATGCACTCCACCGGGGTGACGCCCATGAACCGGCGCAGGTCGAGCTCGACCGGCTGCGGGAACCGGGACAGGTTGTTCACGCACAAGATGCGGTCCGAGCCGTCCGAGTCCCCGTCGGCTGAGGCCTCGGGCAGCCGGACGAAGGCCAGCACGCTGGGATTGGAGGAGGTCAGCTCCTCGTACGTGCCGGTGCCGAAGACCGGGTGCCGCTTGCGGATCTCGATCACCCGCCGGGTCCAGTGCAGGAACGAGGTGGAGTTCCGCTGCTGGGCCTCCACGTTCAGCGCCTGGTAGCCGTAGATCGCGTCCATGATCGGCGGCAGGTACAGCCGCTGCGGGTCGGTCTGGGAGAAGCCGCCGTTGCGGTCCGGCGTCCACTGCATCGGGGTCCGCACGCCGTCCCGGTCGCCCAGCCAGATGTTGTCGCCCATGCCGATCTCGTCGCCGTAGTACAGCACCGGCGAGCCCGGCAGCGACAGCAGCAGCGCGGTGAACAGCTCGAGCTGGTTCCGGTCGCTGTCCAGCAGCGGAGCCAGCCGCCGCCGGATCCCGATGTTGGCCTTCATCCGGGGATCCTTGGCGTACTCGGTGTACATGTAGTCGCGCTCGTCGTCGGTGACCATCTCCAGCGTCAGCTCGTCGTGGTTGCGCAGGAAGATGCCCCACTGGCAGCCCGAGGGGATGGCCGGGGTCTGGGCCAGGATCTCCGAGATCGGGTAGCGCTGCTCCCGGCGCACGGCCATGAAGATGCGCGGCATCAGCGGGAAGTGAAACGCCATGTGGCATTCGTCCCCGCCGACCGAAGCGTCGCCGAAGTACTCGATCACGTCGGCGGGCCACTGGTTGGCCTCGGCCAGCAGCACCTTGTCCGGGTAGAGCTTGTCGATCTCGGTCCGGATCCGCTTCAGGTACTCGTGGGTCTCCTTCAGGTTCTCGCAGTTCGTGCCCTCCCGCTCGTACAGGTAGGGCACCGCGTCGAGCCGGAAGCCGTCGATGCCGAGGTCCATCCAGAACCGCAGCACCTCGATCATCGCGTCCTGGACCCTGGGGTTCTCGAAGTTGAGGTCCGGCTGGTGGGAGAAGAACCGGTGCCAGTAGTACTGGCCGCGGACCGGGTCGAAGGACCAGTTCGACTGCTCGGTGTCGACGAAGATGACCCGGGCCCCTGCGTACCTGTCGTCGGTGTCGGACCAGACGTAGAAGTCGCCGTACGGGCCGTCCGGGTCGCTGCGCGAGGCCTGGAACCACGGGTGCTGGTCGGAGGTGTGGTTCATGACCAGGTCGGCGATGACCCGGATGCCGCGCTTGTGCGCCTCGTCGACCAGCGCCACGAAGTCACCGATGTGGCCGTACTCGGGCAGCACGGCCATGAAGTCGGCGATGTCATAGCCGCCGTCGCGCAGCGGCGACTGGTAGATGGGCAGCAGCCAGATGCAGTCGATGCCCAGCCACTCCAGGTAGTCCAGCCGGGAGATCAGCCCGCGCAGGTCGCCGGTGCCGTCCCCGTCCGAATCCTGGAAACCCCTGATCAGCACCTCGTAGAACACCGCGCGCTTGTACCAATCCGGGTCGCGCGGCTGGTCAGCGGCGAACGAGTCGGCTATCGCCTCGTGATGCTCGGTCACTGGGGAATCTCCTGGCTGTACGGTTCCGTGCTGGGCTGGCATCTGTGAGCTGTTAGCTATTGGGCGTGACGGTGAAGATGTGGGCCGGCCGGGTGGCCGGGTCCAGGCGGACGTAGTTGGCGGCTCCCCAGAGGTAGGACTCGCCGGTCAGCTCGTCTGTCACCGTGAACTCGCCGTCCACCCCGAGTGCGGGCAGATCGAGCCAGACCGTCGCCTCCCGGGCCTGGTACGGGTCCAGGTTGACGACCACCAGCACTGTGTCGTCCCCCCAGGCCCCCCCGGACCCCGCGGCTCCGCCCCTGGCCGGGATACTATCCGCCCGCTTAGAGAAACACATAAGTTCCGGCTGGTCAACGGCGTGAAACCGGAGGTTCCTGAGCCAGTGCAGGGCCGGGTGGTGCCGCCTGATCCGGTTGAGCTCGGTGATGTAGTCGGCGATGCCGAAACCGGCCCTGGCCGCGCCTTCCCAGTCGCGCGGCCGGTACTGGTACTTCTCCGAATCCATGTACTCCTCGCTGCCGGGCCGGACGGGTACGTTTTCACCCAGTTCGTACCCCGAGTAGATACCCCAGGTCGGCGAGAGCATGGCGGCCAGCACGGCCCGGATCTTGAACGCCGGCAGGCCGCCATACTGGAGATAGGCGTGCAGGATGTCGGGCGTGTTGGCGAAGAAGTTGGGCCGCATGTAGGGCGCGGTCTCGCCGGCCAGCTCGCGCAGGTACTCGGTGAGCTCCCAGACCGTGTTCCGCCAGGTGAAGTACGTGTAGGACTGGTGGAAGCCGATCTTGGCCAGGGCCCGCATCATGGCCGGGCGGGTGAACGCCTCGGCCAGGAACAGCACGTCAGGGTCGCTGACCCTGATCTCGGTCAGCAGCCGCTCCCAGAACCGCAGCGGCTTGGTGTGCGGGTTGTCCACCCGGAAGATCCGCACCCCGTGCTCCATCCACAAGCGCACGATGCGCAGCACCTCGGCGTAGATGCCCTCCGGGTCGTTGTCGAAGTTGACCGGGTAGATGTCCTGGTACTTCTTGGGCGGGTTCTCGGCGTAGGCGATGGAGCCGTCGGCCCGGGTGGTGAACCACTCCGGGTGCTCCTTGACCCACGGGTGATCGGGCGAGGCCTGCAGGGCCAGGTCGATGGCCACCTCCATGCCCAGTGCCTCGGTCCGGCCGACGAACGCGTCGAAGTCCTCGAACGTGCCCAGGTCGGGGTGGATCGCGTCGTGGCCGCCCTCGGGCGCCCCGATGGCCCACGGCGAGCCGGGATCGCCCTCTTCCGGGGTCAGCGTGTTGTTCGGGCCCTTGCGGAACGTGCTGCCGATCGGGTGCACCGGCGGCAGGTACACCACGTCGAAGCCCATGGCCGCCACCGCGTCCAGCCGTTTGGCCGCGGTACGGAACGTGCCCGAGACCGGCGGCTGGTGCCCTTCCTGGTCGACCTGGGCGCCCTCCGAGCGCGGGAAGAACTCATACCACGACCCGTACAGCGCGCGCTCCCGGTCCACCCGCACGTTCAGCGGCCGCGACCGGGTCACCAGCTCGCGCAGCGGCCACTTGGCCAAGATGGCCGCGATGACCGGATCCTCGGTGGCCGAGAACCGTTCCCAGGGCGTCAGCTGCCGGTCGCGCAGCCGGGCCACCAGCGCGCGCAGCGTGGCGCGGGCGGCGGCCGGGCGGCTGGCCCCGGGCGGCTGCGGGATCCGCCGGGCGGCCTTCTCATGCAGCAGCGCGCCCTCGGTGAACATCAGCTCCACGTCCTGGCCGGCCGGGATCTTGATGGCCGCGTCGTGGTGCCAGCTCGCGATCGGGTCGCCCCAGGCCTCGACGTGGAACCGCCACAGCCCCTCGCTGGTTACGGTCACGTCCGCGCCGTACCGGTCCGAGCCCGGGGCCAGCAGGCGCATCGGGGTGATCGGGCTCAGCTTGCGGTCCGGATCCCGCAGCACCGCGCCGACCCCGATGAGGCTGTGCCCCTCGCGAAATACCGTCGCACTGACCTCGAATGTCTCGCCCGCCACGGCCTTCGCCGGGCGGTGGCCGCACTCGACCGCCGGCGCGACATCAAGGATCGGGATTCGTCCAATCACCCCCGTTACGCTACCGAGCACGGGGTCCTTCATGCCAGCGGGGGGCTGTATACAACGCGCGCCGCGGCCCCGGTTCTCAGTAAAGATTTGCGCGGGCTGCCAGCACTGCTCGTTCGGTATAATTTGAATCCATTTTCCCCGTCTGAGCCGACGGTCGGCGGGATCGGTGCCGGCGCCGGTTCGGCGTGTCGGGCGCGGACCGAATATGGTCGGCCCGTGAGAGCGATCCGCCGGTTCAACGTCCGCATCACCCTGCCCGAGCCGCTGGCTCCGCTGCACGGGCTGATGCTGAATCTCCGCTGGTCCTGGCATGTGCCGACCGCCGACCTGTTCGCGTCGATCGATCCGGCGGCCTGGGCGGCCGCGGACGGCGATCCGATCGCGATGCTCAGCGCGCTGCCGCCGGAGCGGATCGCCGCCCTGGCCGCCGATGCCGAGTTCCTCGGCCGGCTGCGCGAGGCCCAGCAGGACCTGCGCGAGTACATGTCGGGCCCGCGCTGGTACGCCGAGGCCGGCCTGGGCCAGTCCGGCCCGGCCGCGGTGGCCTACTTCTCGCCCGAGTACGGCATCACCGCGGCGCTGCCCCAGTACTCCGGCGGCCTGGGCATCCTGGCCGGCGATCACCTCAAGTCGGCCAGCGACCTGGGCGTGCCGCTGATCGGGGTCGGGCTGCTGTACCGGCACGGCTACTTCGCCCAGTCGCTGTCCGCCGACGGCTGGCAGGCCGAGCGCTACCCAGGCGACGACCCGAACGGGCTGCCGCTCGAGCTGCTGCGCGACGCCAGCGGCGCCGCCGTGCACGTGGCCGTCGGCCTGCCGGCGGGCCGTCAGCTGGCCGCCCAGGTCTGGGTGGCGCAGGTGGGCCGGATCCCGCTGCTGCTGCTCGATTCTTATGTCGAGCAGAACGAACCGGAGTTGCACGAGGTCACCGACCGGCTCTATGGCGGTGGCAGCGACCACCGGCTGCGCCAGGAGCTGCTGCTGGGCATCGGCGGGATGCGGGCGGTCCGGGCGTTCTGCTCGCTGACCGGGCATGCCTCGCCTGAGGTGTTCCACACCAACGAGGGCCACGCCGGGTTCCTGGGGCTGGAGCGGATCCGCGAGTACGCCGAGCGCGGCCTGAGCTTCTCCGAGGCCATCGAGGTCTGCCGGGCCGGCACCGTGTTCACCACGCACACCCCGGTCCCGGCGGGCATCGACCGGTTCGACCGGGACCTGGTGCGGCAGCACTTCGACGACGACCCGCTGCTGCCCATCGACAAGCTGCTCGCGCTCGGCGCGGAAACCTACCCGGGCGGCGACCCGGACGTGTTCAACATGGCCGTGATGGGCATGCGGCTGGCCCAGCGGGTCAACGGCGTGTCCCTGCTGCACGGCCAGGTCAGCCGGGAGATGTTCGCGGGCCTGTGGCCCGGGTTCGACACCCGCGAGGTGCCCATCGGCTCGGTCACCAACGGCGTGCACACCCCGACCTGGGTGGCGCCCGAGGTGCTGTCCCTGCTGACCGGGGGGACGACCCCCCAAGACCCCCCCGCTCCTGGGGGGACCCCATCCCCCCAGACCCCCCTGGGGGACTGGGAGCGCGCCGCGGCCGCCCCGGCCGAGGCGATCTGGCGCACCAGGAACCACCTGCGGGCCCGGCTGGTGAGCCAGACCCGGCGGCGGCTGCGCACCTCCTGGCGCCAGCGCGGCGCCTCGGAAGCGGAGCTGACCTGGATCGACGACGTGCTCGACGAGGACGTGCTGACCATCGGCTTCGCCCGGCGGGTGCCGTCCTACAAGCGGCTCACGCTCATGCTGAACGACCCGGAGCAGCTGACCCGGCTGCTGAACGACCCGGCCCAGCCGGTGCAGATCATCGTGGCGGGCAAGGCACACCCGGCCGACGACGGCGGCAAGGCGCTGATCCAGCAGATGGTCCAGTTCAGCGACTCGCCGGACGTGCGCCGCCGGATCGTGTTCCTGCCCGACTACGACATGGCCATGGCCGACAGCCTGGTGCAGGGCTGCGACGTGTGGCTGAACAACCCGCTGCGCCCGCTGGAGGCCTGCGGCACCTCGGGCATGAAGGCGGCGCTGAACGGCGGCCTGAACGTGTCGGTCCGGGACGGCTGGTGGGACGAGTGGTACGACGGCGGCAACGGCTGGGAGATCCCGTCCGCCGACGGCGTGGCCGACGTCAGCCGCCGGGACGAGCTCGAGGCCCAGGCCCTGTACGAGCTGCTCGGCAAGTCGGTGGCGCCGCTGTTCTACGACACCGGCGCGGACGGCATCCCGCTGGGCTGGGTGGAGCGGATCAGGCACACCCTGCGCTCGCTGGGGCCGAAGGTGCAGGCCGAGCGGATGGTGATGGAGTACGTGACCGAGCTGTACGCGCCGGCCGCGCGGGCCTCCGCGCAGCTGACCGACGACGACGGCTTCGGGCCCGCCCGCGAGCTGGCCGCCTGGAAGCAGCGCGTGGTGGCGGCCTGGCCGACGCTCCGGATCGAGCACGTGGAGTCCGAGGCCGCCGGGCAGTGGCTGGGCTCGGCGCTGACCGTGCGGGTCACGGTGGCGCTGGGCGAGCTGACCACCGATGACGTGGCGACCGAAGTGGTGTACGGGCGGCCCGACGAGGATGACGAGATCGCCCGGCCTTCCTACGCCACGCTGGCGCTCGATCCCGCGGGCGCGTCCGGCGGGGTGCGGTACTCGGGAGAGGTGCCGCTGGACCGGCCGGGGCCGTTCGGCTACACCGTCCGGGTGCTGCCGCGGCACGCGCTGCTGGACAGCCGCGCCGAGCTCGGCCTGGTCACCTATCCGCAGGCGCCGGCCGGCATGACCAACGGCGACCTGCGCTTAGCTAGGTTGCAGACCACACAGAGAGGGTCCACCCATGGCAGAGCTCGTCCGGCTTGAGGTCACCGACGGCATCGGCACGATCCGGCTGGATCGTCCGCCGGTCAACGCGCTGAACGACCAGCTGACCGGGCAACTGGCCCTGGCGGCCAGCGCCGCGGCGGCCTCGGACGAGGTCCGCGCGGTGATCATCTACGGCGGCGAGAAGTGCTTCGCGGCCGGCGCCGACATCAAGCAGATGGCCGAGGCGAACTACGCCGAGATGACCCGGCGCTCGGGCGGGCTGCAATCGGCCGTCTCGCTGCTGGCCGCCATCGGAAAGCCGGTGGTGGCCGCCATCACCGGCTACGCCCTGGGCGGCGGCCTCGAGGTCGCGCTAGCCGCGGACTTCCGGATCGCGGGCGAGAAGGCCAGGGTGGGCCAGCCGGAGATCCAGCTTGGCATCATCCCCGGCGCGGGCGGCACCCAGCGGCTGCCCCGCCTGGTCGGCCCGGCCAAGGCCAAGGACCTGGTGTTCTCCGGCCGCATGGTGGGCGCCGCCGAGGCGCTGGCCATCGGCCTGGTGGATCAGGTGGTCCCCGACGAGTCCGTCTACACCGCGGCGCTGGACATGGTCAGGCAGTACGCCACTGGCCCCGCGCTCGCCCTGGCCGCCGCCAAGCAGGCCATCGACCACGGCCTGGACGTCGACCTGGCCACCGGCCTGGAAATCGAGCGGGTCCAGTTCGCCGCCCTGTTCGCCACCGAAGACCAGCGCCACGGCATGCGCAGCTTCATCGACAACGGCCCCGGCAAAGCCACCTTCACCGGCCGCTAACCCCCGCCGCTAACCCGCGTAGTGCCTGGCCCCGGCCGCCCCACCTCGCAGGCTTGCACTTCTGTCCCACAAGTCCCGCCCGCCTCCCCGCTCGCCGGGCCCGAGCAAGATCAAGTCAGTGTGTGACGCTACCTCCGTCAGACGACGGTAATGTCACACGATCAGCGAAGTCAGCTGCCCGCGACGAGTTTGCGCAGGGCCTGGGCGGCTTGCGCGTTCTGCTGGGCGTAGTCGACCAGGGCGCTGGCCAGGGCGGCGGCCCACTCGCCGATGGGGACCGTCTGCCGGGACAGCACCACGCCGCGCACCGCGCGGCAGATCTCGGCGACCGTCCTGCCGTTCTTGACTGACAGCGTCATCTGCTGGTCACCGATCTGTACCGCGATCTTGGAGATCTCACCGGGCCGGCCGCGCATCCGGTCGGACATGCTCCGCTCCCGGTCCACGACCACGCAGTCGGCGGGCAGCGCCTCGCCGAGCGACTGGGTCAGGACGCGCGCGTAAATGGCCACGTCGGTACTGTCGGCGCGCAGCGCCGCGGTAAGCATGTCCAGCGACAGCGCGTCGTCAGGCTCAGTCATCGATCGACCCCACAGATAGCGATGCCGTGATTCTAACGGCCTCCGGTCGCCGCCGCCGCGCCCGATCCGCCGCCCCGTCCTCAGCCTGCCGCGCGCCCCGGCCGGGACCGCCCCGGCCGCTCCCGCGCCCCGCCCGGCGGCGCCCCGGCCGCATCCGTTACACAGCGGCAACTTCTTGATCCCCCCACAACACGCCATCTATTTCGTACTCTGGATTCCGCGATGCCTCCTGCCACGGATCGACTGCCGGGGACTCTCGGCCCGTATCGCCTTCAGGACCGCCTCGGGGAAGGCGGCATGGGGGTGGTGCACCTCGCCCAGGATCCGGTCGGCAACCTGGTCGCCATCAAGGTGCTGCATCCCTGGCATCCCTGGGGTGCCGAGGAGGCCACCGCCCGGCGCCGCCTGGCCCGCGAGGTCGAGACCATGCGCCGGGTGCGCAGCCCGTTCGTGGCCGAGGTACTTGACGCCGACGTGACGGGCGAGTTCCCCTACATCGTCACCCGGTACGTGCGCGGCCCGACGCTGGAGGAGATGGTGCGCAGCCGCGGGCCGCTGTCCGGCGGGGGACTGCGCCGGCTGGCCTTCGGCACGGCGGAGGCGCTTACCGCGATCCACGCGGCGGGCGTGGTGCACCGCGACCTGAAGCCGGGCAACGTGATGCTCACCGACGACCGCCCGGTGGTCATCGATTTCGGCATCGCGCAGGCGGGCGACTCCACCCGGCTGACCCAGACCGGCCTGGTCATGGGCACGCCCGGGTACCTGGCGCCCGAGGTCATCGAGGGCCGCCCGAGCAGCCCGGCCTCGGACGTGCACTCCTGGGGCGCCACCATGGCCTTCGCGGCTACCGGGCGGCCGCCCTACGGCGGCGGCTCTTACGAGACGATCTTCTACCGCATCGTCTCCGGCCGCGCCGACCTGGACGGCGCGCCCGCGCCACTGGTGCCGCTGCTATCCGCGGCGCTGTCCAGGGACCCGGCCCACCGCCCGTCCGCCGACTGGCTGAGCGCTCAGGCCAGCGCCCTCGACCCGTCGGCCATGAACGTGAGCCTGCTGGCCGAGAGCCCAACCAAGACCGCCGTCCCGATCGGCAGCAACGACGCGGCCCAAGCCAACAACGCCAACAACGCCAACAACGCCAACAACGCCAACAACGCCAAGAACGCCAAGAACGGCAACAACGGCAGGAAGAACAAAAAGCGCGCCGCCAAGGGCTCAGGAACGGCCTATCCCGCTCCCAAACAGGCCGCCCGCGACGTCGCCGACCTGCTACCCCCCGTGGGCTACGCCCCGTTGCCTCCCGTGGGCTACGCCCCGTTGCCTCCCGTGGGCTACGCCCCGTTCCCGCCCCCCGGCGCCCCCGCGCCCGCCGCCGCCCGGCCGCCCCGGCCGCCCGGGCCGCCCGGGCTGGCCGCCGCCCCGCGAGCCCTCCCAGCCGGCCGCGCCCCGCAAGCCCTTCCAGCACCACAAGCCCCGCAAGCCCCCTACGCCCCGCAAGCCCCCAACGCCTCGCCAGGCCGCAGCACGACCACCGGCCTGGCCCTCATGGTGGCCGCCGTAGCGGTGACCGTGGTGCTGCCCGTGGCCGGGCTGCTGTTCTCGCTGGCCGTGATCACCCTGCTGCGCGCGGCCGACCAGGCCCAGAGCGCGCTGGCCGTGCGCCGGTCGGTGCGCGGGCCGCGAGCCACCGACCTGGTCGTGGTCGTGGTCAGCGCGCCGCTGTCAGTGGCCAAGGCGCTGCTCATAGAGGCGCTGATCGCCCCGCTGGCCTTCGCCGTGGGCGCGGCCGTCTACGGGGCCACGCTGGCCGTGACCCACAGCCTGTCGCTGCCGCGGGCGGGCTCCTACGCGGCGGCGGCCGTGGTGGCCTGGTACGGCATCGGCCCGGGCTCGCGCCGCCCCCGGCGGCAGCTGAACCGGATGGCCGGCGCCGTGTCGCGGACCCGCCTGTCCGCCGCGGTGATCATCGGCGTCGCGTGGGCCGTGGCCGCGGCCGCGGTCATATTCGCCGCGTCCCAGGCGCCGTACTACTGGCCCGCGACCACCCCGCAGCTGCCCGCGCTGCACGGCTGGCCGTTCATCACCGGCCACCTGCCCCGGCTATCCGGGCTTGTCTCGTCCGCGTCGGGCTGGCTGGTCAGGCACGCCCGGGCCTGACGCATCGCCCAGGTCGGCCACCGGCATCGGCTTGACCAGCCCGAGCGCGACTACCTCGTTGGCCAGCCGGGTCCGCCGGTTCGGGCCCTCGGGCACCCGGAACTTCTGGTACAGCCGCAGCAGGTGCTGCTTGACCGCGGCCTCGGTCACCACCAGGTCAACGGCGATCTCGTGCGCGGTGGCGGGCAGCGCGAACGCCTCGTCCGACAGGGCGGGACGGCACAGCGAGGTGAGCACATCGATCTCCCGCCTGGTCAGCTCCGGTGCGGCCGAACGCCGCAGATCGGCCTCCTCGCCGATGTCCTCGCGCGGAACCCCGCCGATCCGGCAACGGGCTGCGCCGAAGCTCAGCACGTCGTCCTCGTCCAGGACCCGGCGGGTGACGGGCCGTCCGTTAACTCTGGTGCCGTTCCGTGATAAACCGAGGTCGACAACGTAGACGTAAGGCCCGCGGCGCACCAGTTCGGCATGCAGCCGCGAGACGCTCGGGTCGTCGAGGCGGATGTCCACGCCCTGGCCGCGCCCGACAGTCGTGACGTCCCCGCCCAGCGCGACGATCTCGCCACTGTCCTCAATGCGGAGAAACGGTGTATCCAAGGAGGTCCTCCCGCCTAACGGAGCCGCTACTGATATCTCACCATTGGGTCACCCCCCGTGTCACGGTTCTCACGTCGTGAGTGCATCTCGAAACGAGGCATGTCTCGCGCACCGGCCCGGTCTGGCCCCGGTAAACTTCCCTGCGGAAAGCCGGGAGGCACATGCATGGCGAATAGGCCGGCGAAGGCCGGCGCGGCGAGCGCTGGTCCTGACTGGGGACTGGCCGGGCGGCCCGCGCTGGCTGGCGCGGACGCGCCACCGCCCGTTCACCATCAGGGCTACCCCAGAGCCCAGCATGACCCCCGGCTGGCCCACGACCCGGGGACAGCCCGCGGCCCCCGCGCCGCGCCCGGCCCCAGGGACCGCAACGAC
Organism: uncultured Actinomycetes bacterium; assembly: GCA_963767565.1. Classification (GTDB taxonomy): domain Bacteria; phylum Actinomycetota; class Actinomycetes; order Streptosporangiales; family Streptosporangiaceae; genus Palsa-504. The sequence goes on from CAVYEG010000010.1 coordinate 154,791, forward strand.
GACCGCAACCACGACCGCAACCACGACCGCAGAGGCGACCGCCACCACGACCGCAAGGCGAACTCCGTAGTCGCCGGCCTGGCCTGGCTGCCCTACCTGATCGCGCTGGCGGGCGCCGCCCTCGGGCTGGCCATCGCCTGGGACGGATCACGGCTCGCGGTCCGCGGCACGGACCTGGTCGGCGGCGCGCTGCTGGTGGCCGCGCTGGCCAGGCTGCTGCTGCCCTCGCGCTACGCGGGGCCGTTGTCGTCGCGGGGGAAGGCCTCTGACGTGGCGGGTTTCGCGGTGTTCGGTACCGCGGTGCTCGTGGTCGCGCTGATGCTGTCATGAGCAGCGGTATATGAAGGGAACCGGACAGAACATGCCCAAGATCAAGGTAGCCAATCCCGTCGTCGAACTCGACGGCGACGAGATGACGCGGATTATCTGGCAGTACATCAAAGACCAGCTGATCCTGCCCTACCTGGACATCGAGCTCGACTACTACGACCTCGGCATCGAAAACCGCGACGCCACCGACGACCAGGTGACGATCGACGCCGCGCACGCCATCCAGCGGCACGGCGTGGGCGTGAAGTGCGCCACGATCACCCCGGACGAGGCCCGGGTGGCCGAGTTCGGCCTCAAGAAGATGTGGCGGTCGCCGAACGGCACCATCCGCAACATCCTCGGCGGTGTCATCTTCCGCGAGCCGATCGTCATCTCCAACATCCCGCGGCTGGTCCCGAGCTGGACCAAGCCGATCATCATCGGCCGTCACGCGCACGCCGACCAGTACAAGGCCACCGACTTCGTGGTGCCGGGCCCGGGCACGGTGACGATCACCTACATACCCAGGGACGGCAGCGATCCCATCGAGATGGAGGTCGCGAACTTCACCGGCGGCGGCGTCGCCATGGCCATGTACAACTTCGACGACTCGATCCGCGACTTCGCCCGGGCCACCATGCGCTACGCGCTGGACCGCAGGTTGCCGCTCTACCTGTCCACCAAGAACACGATCCTGAAGGCCTACGACGGCCGGTTCAAGGACATCTTCGCCGAGGTCTTCGAGTCCGAGTTCAAGGCGGAGTTCGAGGCGGCCGGGATCACCTACGAGCACCGGCTGATCGACGACATGGTGGCCCAGGTGCTCAAGTGGGACGGCGGCATCGTCTGGGCCTGCAAGAACTACGACGGCGACGTCCAGTCCGACGTGGTGGCCCAGGGCTTCGGCTCGCTCGGCCTGATGACCAGCGTGCTGATGACGCCGGACGGCCGCACCGTGGAGGCCGAGGCCGCGCACGGCACCGTGACCAGGCACTACCGCCAGCACCAGCAGGGCCAGGCCACCTCCACCAACCCGGTGGCGTCCATCTTCGCCTGGACCCGGGGCCTGGAGCACCGCGGCAAGCTGGACGGCACCCCCGAGGTGGCCCTGTTCGGCCGCACGCTGGAGGATGTCTGCGTGCAGACCATCGAGGAGGGCAAGATGACCAAGGACCTCGCCCTGCTCGTCGGCCCCCGCACCCCGTTCCTGAACACCCAGGAGTTCCTCAACGCGCTGGACGACAACCTGCGCCAGGCGATGAATTCTTAAATCATTTTCCCGAACGGGCCGTGGTGCGTGCCCTCAGCCAAGTCCTCGCATCGCCCCGCGGCCCCGCAACGACGTGGTTGTCACCACGACGTCGTTCGACCACGGCAAGGAGAACCCAGTATGGGACGCAAGGGCAAGGTCACCGTCGTCGGTTCCGGTTTTTACGGCTCGACCACCGCGCAGCGGCTGGCCGAGTACGACATCTTCGACGAGGTCGTACTCACCGACATCATCGAGGGCAAGCCCGAGGGGCTGGCCCTGGACATGAACCAGTCGCGCCCGGTGGAGGGCTTCGAGACCAAGGTGACCGGCCAGACGACGGGCGCCGGGGGCGAGGGCTACGAGGCGATCGCCGGGTCCGGCATCGTCATCGTCACCGCGGGGCTGGCGCGCAAGCCGGGCATGAGCCGGATGGACCTGATCGAGACCAACGCCAAGATCGTCAGGAACGTGGTGGAGAACGTCGCCAAGTACGCCCCTGACGCGGTGCTGATCGTGGTGTCCAACCCGCTGGATGAGATGACCGCCCTGGCCGCCAAGGTGTCCGGCTTCCCGGCGCACCGGGTGATGGGCCAGGCCGGCATGCTCGACACCGCCCGGTTCAGCTACTTCGTGGCCTCCAAGCTGGGCGTCCCGGTCGGCTCGGTGCGCACCCTGACCCTGGGCTCGCACGGCGACACCATGGTGCCGGTGCCCTCAGCCTGCACCGTCGACGGCCGGCCGCTGGCCGACCTGATGCCCGCCGACGAGATCGAGCAGCTGGTCACCAGGACCAGGAACGGCGGCGGCGAGATCGTCGCGCTGCTGAAGACCGGCTCGGCCTACTACGCCCCGTCCGCCGCCGCGGCCCGGATGGCCCGCGCCGTGGCCGAGGACTCGGGCGCGATCATGCCCGTGTGCGCCTGGCTGGACGGCGAGTACGGCATCTCCGGCGTCTATCTGGGCGTCGAAGCCGAGCTCGGCGCGACCGGCATCCGCCGCATCGTCGAGCGCGACCTTACCGAGGCCGAACTAGCCGACCTGCGCGCCGCCGCCGAAGCCGTCCGCGCCAAGCAAGCCGACGTCGCCACCCTCTAACCCGCCACCCTCTAACCCGCCCCCCGCAACCCGCCCCGGCCCCGCACCACAGACCCATCCGTCACAACCAGCGCCTGCGCCACACGTGTCACAATTGCGTGGCGGATCTGGCCTCCATGGAGCATTTGGGCAGCTCCAGCTGCCCAGATGCTCCACGACGGAAAAATCCTCCACTCAAGCGGGTCTGATGTGGCAGGAGGGGGCCGTGTTACTGCGGTCTGGCTGGATCGATGGGGTGATGTCCAGGATTCCCGCCGTTTCCCCGGTTCCGCACTATCAGGCCGCCGGATCGGGCAGTTCGTCTAGATAGACAACGTCGATCTCGGTAATGCGGGGGCCGAAGTCACGCCTGTTGTTGGTGATAAAGCGCGCCGCGCCCAGGCTGACGGCGGTGGCCAGGTGCGTGGCGTCCGCTGCTCGCAGCCGGTATCGGCCGGACAGGGCGGTGGCCAGTTCGGCGGTGGCCCGGTCCACCGGGCGCAGGTCCAGCCGGGCCAGCAGCCCAGCCAGGATGCGGACCTCTTCGGCCGTCCCGTCGCGCAACGGCTTGCCGAGTACCTCGGGCAGCAGCAGCACCGAACCAGCGCCCGCCGTCGTCCCGGGGGTGGCCTGCCGGAACAGGGCGGCCACCCGGGCGCCCAGCGGATGCCCGGGCACGGCGGCATAGATGAGTGCGTCGGCGTCGAAGGCGTCCACTACCTGCCGTCGCGCCCGGCCCTGATCTCGCTGATCAGTTCCTCGGCGCGCTGCGCGGTCAGCCCGGGACCAGCCGGCAGCTCGGCGGCCGCCGCCTCGCCGAGCAGGGCGTGGATCCGGTCCGCGTCGTCCAGCGCGGCGTGCGCGCGCCGGCTCCGCAAGATGTCAGGGCGCACCACCACGGCCACCGGGCGGCCGTGCCGGGTGATCGTGATCTCTTCACCCCCGGCCACCCGGTCGAGAACCTCAGGCAGGGCGGCCCGGGCCTCGCTGACCGTCATCGTCGCCACCCGTAAATTGTACGACTCTGTACGTCAGCGTACAATCACTGGCCGCGGGCCAGGCGGCGCAGAGCCAGCTCGGCGTACAGGGCCGTGCCGTCGGCCAGGGCCGCGTCGTCGAACACCGCGTACGCCGAGTGGTTGGTCGGCGCGGTCAGCGGGTCGGTTCCGGGCGGGCAGGCACCCAGGAAGACGAACGCCCCCGGCACCTGCTCGAGCACGAAGGAGAAGTCCTCGGCCCCGGTGATCGGGAACTCGGCCAGCTCGGCGCGTTCGGGCCCGAACGTCCCGGCGATCACCTCGGCCGCGAACGCCGCCTCGGCCGCGTCGTTGACGGTCACCGGGTACTCTCCGGCGTACACGGCCTCGGCGGTCAGCCCGTGGGCGCCGGCGATGTCCTGGATCAGCCGCGGCACCAGGTCAGCCAGCGCGCTCCGGGATTGCGGGCTGAACGAACGCGCGGTGGCCAGGAACCTGGCCTGGTCCGGGATCACGTTGTCGGTGGTGCCCGCGTGGAAGCTGCCCACCGTGATCACCACCGGGTCGAATACGTCGAACTTCCTGGTGACCAGCGTCTGCAGCGCGGTCACCATCTCGCACGCGACCGGGATCGGGTCCGCGGCCCGGTGCGGCGTCGAGGCGTGGCCGCCCCGCCCGTGTACGGTCACGGTGATCTGGTCGGCCGCGGCCAGCATCGCGCCGGGCCGGGTGGAGAACGTGCCGCAAGGCAGCCGCTGCGACGTTACGTGCAGGCCGTAGGCGGCGACCGGGCGCTCGCCCGCGGCCGCGAGGACTCCCTCTTCGATCATGTGCCGGGCGCCGGCGTAGCCCTCCTCGCCTGGCTGGAACATGAAGATGACCGTGCCGGGCAGCTCGGCCCGCCGGGCCGACAGCAGCTTCGCGGCGCCGGCCAGCATCGCGGTGTGCAGGTCGTGACCGCAGGCGTGCATGGCCCCGGGGACCTGCGATGCGTACGGCAGCTGGATCTCCTCGGTGACGGGCAGCGCGTCCATGTCACCGCGCAGCAGCACCACCGGGCCCGGGCCGCCGCGCAGGACCGCGGTCACCGAGGAGACCCCCCGGCCGGTGCTGATCTCCAGCGGCAGACCGTCCAGGGCGGCGAGCACCTTCGCTTGCGTCTTCGGCAGGTCCAGGCCGATCTCCGGCTCGCGGTGGATCGCGTGCCGTAGCTCGGCGATCTCGCCTGCGATCTTGGCTGCGTCGTCACGTACCGGCACCAGGGTCCTCCTTCGGGTCGGGGGCGAGACTAACTGTAATCCCGGCCCAGCGGCAGGCCGGGACAGCCTGTTTATCCGTCGTTAAGATACGCACATGGGGGGAATTGGGGAGGTTCCCGCGGCCCGCGCGCACGGCTTCGCGCCCGCTCTGACCAGCTTCGTCGGCCGGGAGCAGGAGGTAGCCGAGGCGATCGCGCTGCTGGCCGAGTACCGCCTGGTGACGGTGACGGGACCAGGCGGGATGGGTAAGACGCGGCTGGCCGGTGAGGTGGCCCGCCAGGTGGCCACCCGGTTCGCCGACGGGGCCTGGCTGGTGGAACTGGCCGCCGTACCGGATCCCGGGCAGGTGGCGGCCGCGGTAGCGGCCGGCCTGGGCGTGCCGGACACTCCCGGCCGCTCGGTGACCGAGACGCTGGTCGCCGTGCTGAGCCGCCAGCAGGTCCTGCTGGTGCTGGACAACTGCGAGCACCTGCTGGCCGCCGTAGCCGAGCTGTGCGGAACCCTGCTGCCGGCCGCCGATGACCTGCGCGTCCTGGCCACCAGCCGCGAGCCCATCGGGCTGCCCGGCGAGGCCAGGCTGCGGCTGCGGCCGCTGCCCGTGGCTGGCCCGGACGGCTCAGCGGAGCGGGAGGCTCCAGCAGCGGAGCGGGAGGTTCCGGCCGCGGTGCGGTTGTTCACCGACCGGGCCAGGCAGGCCGACCCGCGGTTCGTGCTGGACGATGCCTCCCGGCCCGTGGTGGCCCGGCTGGTCGAGCGGCTGGACGGGATGCCACTGGCCATCGAGCTGGCCGCCGCCCGGGTGGAGGCGCTGGGCCTGGCTCAGCTGGTTGACCGGCTCGAGGGCAGCCTGCCCCTGCTGGTCAGCCCCGACCGGACCGCGGCCCCCCGGCACCAGTCGCTGACCGCCACGATGAACTGGAGTTACCGGCTGCTGGGTGAACAAGAACGGCGGGTATTCCGCCGGCTGGCCGTCTTCCCCGGGCCGTTCACTCTGGACGCCGCGGTCGCGGTGGCCGGCGCGGGCACCGAGCCCGCGGTCCTGCACCTAGTCGACTGCTCGCTGCTCAGCCCGCCCCGGCCGGGTCCGGACGGCCGGATGCGGTACCACCTGCCGGAGACCATCCGCATGTTCGCGGCCAGCCGGCTAGCCGAGGCCGGCGAGCAGGACGACGCCACCGCGGAACTGGCCCGCCACGCGCTCGCGGTGGCCGAGCACGCCGCGGCCGGCCTGCGGACCAGACAGGCGCTGGCCGCATATCGCTGGCTGGATGCCGAAGACGGCACGCTGCACCTGGCCGTGAGGTGGGCCCTGGAGCATGACCTGGACGCGGCGCTGCGGCTGGCCGTCGCCATGGCCAAATGGCTGCTCCGCCGGGGCCGCGGGCCGCGAGCGCGCGAGATGCTGCTGGCCGCGGTCGGACATGCCGCGCCCGGCAGCCAGGAGTGGTGCCTGGCGCAGTTCTGGCTCGGCGATATCGGGCCCCCCGAGCAGTCGTTCGCCCACGAGACCGCCGCCATTGAGGTCCTGGCCGCCCGGCCCCCATCGCCGCTGCTGGCTGAGTTCCTCGCCGGCCGGTCCCGGACCCTGACGCGTTTCGGCCGGATGCCTGAGGCGGTGGACGATGCCCGCGAGGCCCTGGTCGTGGCCCGGCGGATCGGGTACCCGGCCGGCGAGATCCTGGCTCTAGCCCAGCTCAGCCGGACCGCCTACTACACCGGTGCTGTGCCTGAGGCGCTGGAGTGGGCCCGGCAGGCCCAGCGGATCCTGGCCTCCGGGGAACACGGCTGGACCCAGCAGTTCACCGGCCAGTTCGTCACCGAAGTGCTGGTCGAATCTGGCGACCTCACCGCGGCGCGGCAAGGCCTGGCGGACACCCTGGCCTGGGCTGACGAAGTGGCAGACCGCATCATGCAGGCTTCGGCCCTGGCCCTGTTGGCTGACCTCGAACTGAGAACCGGCAACAGCGCAGCCGCCGCCCGCCTGATCAGCCGGTCCGCCGAAATCGCGGCCGGGATCGGCTGGCATGAGCAGCTGCCCCGATGCCTCGACCAGTTCGCCCACGTCTGCCTGGCCCTGGGCCAGCCAGCCGCGGCGGTCACGCTCTGGAGCGCGTTCCAGGCCCATCTGGAAGCAGGCGGGACCCGGGACATGCCGCTACACGCCGAGCGCCGGCAGGAACCGTTCCGCCGGGCCCTCGAGGCACTGGGACCAGCCCGGGCCCAAGCTGCGAAGGAGCGCGGCGCGGGCATGACCATGGAAACGGCCGCCGAGTTCGCCCTCATGACCGGTTCCGAACCGGAAGCTCTGACGGGGGCGCCTGGCCGCGACGCCGGCCCTGGCCCAGCTCAGCTCCCGGGAACAGGAGCTAGTCAGCCTGGTGGCCAAGGGCCGCACCGACGCGCAGATCGCCGGCCAGCTGTACATCAGCGTGAGCACGGTCCGCTCGCACCTGGACCGGATCCGGGACAAGACCAACTGCCGCCGCCGCGCCGAGCTGACCCGGCTGGCCCTGCAGGCGGGCCTGGCCTGAGGCACCCCGGCCCGCATTAGGCACGAATACCTACACGACCCGGCCTGGGGCAAAGGGGTAATTAGGCCCCTGCCGGGCGGGCAGGCGTCTCAGGCAGCCTGTTGCTTGCGGGCGGGAAACGCTTCCCGCCCCGCCGAGCAGACAGGAGACCACGATGTCCGTAAACCCCGACCTCACCGGCCAGCTCGCCCGTGATCGTCACCACGAGCTGCTGACCCGGGCCGAGCAGCGGCGGCTATCGCGCCAGCTGCGCGCGACCCCCGGCCACCGGACCCGCGGCATGGTCATAGCCGCCGCCGCCCGCCTGGGCCGCGCCGCTCGCATCCTGACCCCCGCCGCGCCCATCCGCCCGGCCTAGCCGACCCCTACGGAACGAAAAGGAGACGCGCGATGAGCGAGCTGCCCATGATCGGAACAGCGTTCGCGGGTTACCAGCTGCGGGCCGTCATCGGCCGAGGCGGCATGAGCGTCGTCTACCAGGCCGAGAACCCGCGGCTGGGCAGCGCCATCGCGCTGAAGGTGCTGCCGCCGGAACTGGCCACCGACGAGGTGTTCCGGGCCCGGTTCCTCAACGAGTCCCGCATCGCCGCGTCGCTGCATCACCCGAACGTGATCCCCGTCTACGACATGGGGTCCCAGGAGGACCTGCTCTACATCGCGATGCGCTACGTGTCAGGGACCGACCTGCGCCAGATCGTCAGGAAGCGGGGCCAGGTTTCCCCGGATCGTGCCTTGTTCCTGGTCGGCCAGGCGGCGCGGGCGCTGGATGCGGCGCACCGCGAGGGCCTGGTGCACCGGGACGTGAAGCCGGGCAACCTGCTGATCGAGCGGGGCGGCGACGATGACGATCCCGACCACCTGTACCTGGCTGACTTCGGGATCAGCAAGCACGCCATGTCCCGCAGCGGGCTGACCCTGACCGGCCAGTTCCTCGGCACGATCGACTACGTGGCCCCGGAGCAGATCGTGGGCACCCCGGTCACCGGCCTGGCCGACCAGTACTCCCTGGGCTGCGTGCTGTATGAGTGCCTGACCGGCCAGGTCCCGTTCCGCAAGGACCTGGACGCGGCGATCATCTGGGCGCATGTCGAGGAGAGCCCCGCGAGGCCGAGCACGGTGTGCGCCGAGCTGCCGCCGGGCCTGGACGACGTGTTCGCCAGGGTCCTGGCCAAGCGGCCCGCTGACCGCTACTCCAGCTGCCGCGAGTTCGTCGAGGCCGCCCGCACCGCCCTGGCCGGCGAGCCGGCACATGTGGTCTGCGCGCTGAAGCTCGACAGGCCCGGAGACCAGGCCGGCGTCCAGACCTCCACCCTGCTCAAAGACAGCGAGCACCCGGACCAGGGCGGCCCGTCCGTCAACGACCGCCCGGCCCAGGACGGCCCGGCACCGCGCCGGCGCAGGCTCGCCCGGCCTCGCTGGCTGGCCGCCCTGGCCGCGCTCATCCTGATCGCCACCGGGACCTCCGCCTGGACCCTGGCCAGCGGCGGCCGCTCCGCCGCCCACCCCCGCGGCATGCCTATGTCCATGCCGTCCCCCCGGCCCGGCCCGCAGGCCGCGAGCCCTAACGCGATGGCCAAGCCGTCGCCCGCCGCGCTGCTGGCCGCGCTGCGCCTGACGAACTCCTCCGCCGACGCGGCCGGGAAGCTGCCGCCCGCGACCTGCCGCGGCCACGCTGGTCCCGTGGTCACCTGCACGGCCCCGGCCCCCGGCATCACCCAGGCCGTCTTCCAGACCTACCCGTCCCTGACTGCCCTGTACGCGGCGTACACCGCGGAGGTCAAGATGCTGAACGCGGGCCAGTTCAAGGCGAACACCGGGGACTGCCAGACGCATGACCCGGCCGGCGAGCTCAGCTGGAACCACGACTACGACCACGGCCGCACGTACTCGGTCGCGCAGCTGATCTCGGGACACCTGAATGCCCTGACCCAGGCCGCCGGCCGCGTGTTCTGCAACTACGTCAACGGCCAGGAGTACATGGTCTGGACCCAGAACGACGGCCGCCTGCTGGCCTCGGCCTACGGCCCGGTGCACGGCGACGTGTGGGAATGGTGGTATCCCGTCCACCACAACATCGGCTTCGGCGCCGCCCCCATGCAGATGTAGCGCTACTCCACGCGGCGGGCGCCGTCGGCGGCCGCCGCGTCCAGGAAGTCCGGCGCGGCCCAGCCGCGCCGGACAAACGCGTCCGCCACGGCGGCACGCACCGGGCCGGCCGCGCCGTCGCCCACCAGCGCCAGCACCGAACCGCCGAACCCGCCGCCGATCATCCGGGCCCCCAGCGCCCCCGCCGCCAGCGCGGCGTCCACCGCCGCGTCCGCCTGCGGCCAGGAGACCTCGAAGTCGTCGCGCAGCGACTCGTGCGCCTGGGTCAGCAGGAGCCCGATCCGGGGGTAGGGATCCGGGGCGGCCGTGGTCAGCAACGCGACCACGGCCAGGACCCGCTGGTCGTCGGTGACCACGTGCCGGGCGCGCCGCCGCAGGACCGGATCGGCGAGCCGCTCCGCATCAGCCGGGTTCGTTAGGTACCGAAGAGAAGGAACGCCAAGCTCGCGCGCGGCCCGCTCGCATTCGGCCCGGCGCCGGCCGTACTCCCCGGTGGTCAGGTCGTGCTCGGCCCGGGTGTTGATCAGCAGCAGCCGGGCGCCGGCCGCGGCGGGGTCGAACGGCACCTGGGAGGTCTCCAGCGAGCGGCAGTCGAGCAGCAGCGCGTGCCCGCGCTGGCCCAGCAGCGACGCGGACTGGTCCATGATGCCGGACGGCACCCCGACGAACTCGTTCTCGGCCCGCTGGGCGATCGCGGCCAGCTCGGGGCGGCCGATGTCCAGCCCGGCCAGTTCGGTCAGGGCCAGCGCCGCGGCGCACTCCAGCGCGGCGGAGGAGGACAGGCCCGCCCCCGCGGGCAGGTCGGAGTCGATGGCCAGGCCCGCGCCGGGCAGCCGGTAGCCGGCCGCCTCCAGCGCCCAGGCCACTCCGGCCGGGAAGGCGGCCCAGCCGGTGACCCGGCCCGGGGCCAGGCCGTCCAGCTCAACCTCCAGCACGGCCCCGGACTCCTGAGCCGAGCACAGCACGAGCCGCCGGCCGGGCTGCCGGGCGACGGCGGCCGCGACGCCCTGGCCCAGCGCGAACGGGAGCACGAAGCCCTGGTTGTAGTCGGTGTGCTCGCCCATCAGGTTGGCCCGGCCCGGCGCCCGCCAGACGCCGTCCGGGGAGCCGCCGAAGCGAGCCGCGAACAGCTCCGCGGCTCTGTTTACTGGCTCGCTCGCCTCCCGGGCGCCTTTGAGGCGGCTCCTTCCCTCGTCGTTCCTTCGTCGCTCCTCGGTCCAGGAGCCGCCGGCGCCCTTCGGCTCGCTCACCGCAGCGCGCGCGCCCGGGTGAACTCCCAGGCGTCGGCGGCCATGTCACGCAGGTCCCGGCTCGCCTGCCAGCCCAGCTCGGTCTGGATCCGCTCGGACGAGGCGACCAGCACGGCCGGGTCGCCGGCCCGGCGCGGCGCGATGTCGGTGCCGATCGCGATGCCGGTGACCTCGGAGCACACGTCGACGACCTGGCGGACCGAGAAGCCGGTCCCGTTACCGAGGTTGTAGACCCGGTGCTGGCCGGGCCGGCCCGCGGCCAGGGCCCGCAGGTGGGCGTCGGCCAGGTCGGTGACGTGGATGTAGTCGCGGATGCAGGTCCCGTCCGGGGTGGGGTAGTCGGCGCCGAAGACCTGCACGCGCTGCCCGGCGGCCGCCGCGGCCAGCACGGCGGGGATCAGGTGCGTCTCCGGGTTGTGCCGCTCGCCGAACCAGGCGCCGTCGGCGGCCCGGTGCGCCCCGGCCACGTTGAAGTAGCGCAGGCTCATCGCGGCGAACCCGTAGAGCCGGGCGAATTCGGCCAGCGTGGTGTCGACGGCCAGCTTGGACGCGCCATAGGGGTTGGTCGGGCGGGCGGGGGCGGTCTCGGCGATGGGCGTGCGCTCCGGCTCGCCGTAGACGGCGGCGGTGGAGGAGAAGACGATGGTGCGCACCCCGAACTCGCGCATCGCCTCCAGCAGCGCCACGCTGCCGCCCAGGTTGGCGGACCAGTACTTGGCCGGCTCGGCGACCGACTCGCCCACCAGCGACCTGGCCGCGAAGTGCAGCACGCCGTCGATGCCGTCGGAAAGCACCTCGGCGGCGCAGTCGCGCAGCGTGCCCTTGACGAAGGTGGCCCCGGCCGGCACCGCGTCGGCGTGCCCGGTGGACAGGTCGTCCAGCACGGTGACGTCGTGCCCGGCCGCCACGAGCTGGGCGGCGACCACGCTGCCGATGTACCCGGCCCCGCCGGTGACGAGCACCCTCATGAAACAGCCTCCCTGAGTCGTTGTGCGGCCTGTTCAGGGATGATGTCGTTGATCCAGACGCCCATCCCGGATTCCGTCCCGGCCAGGTACTTCAGCTTGCCGGCCGCGCGCCGGACCGACAGTACCTGAAGGTGGGCGCCGAAGGCGCCGCGTGCGGCGCAGTCCCGGACCGGCGCCTGGTGCCAGGCGGCGATGTACGGGGCGGGCCGGCCGAACAGAGAGTCGAACCGCCGCAGCACGTCCAGGTACAGCGGCCCGAACGCCGCCCGCGCCGCCTCGCCCAGGGCGGGCAGGTCGGGCACCCGGACCGCGGGGAAGATGCGCACCTCGTACGGCCAGCGCGCCGCCTCCGGCACGAACGCCACCCAGTGCTCGTTGCGGGTCACGATGCGCGTTCCGGCGCGCAGTTCGGCGGCGACCAGGTCGTCGAACAGGTTGCCGCCGCCGTAGCGCAGGGCCTGCCTCACCATCTGCTCCGTGCGCGGGGTGACGAACGGGAAGGCGTAGATCTGCCCGTGCGGGTGGTGCAGCGTGACCCCGATCTCCTCGCCCCGGTTCTCGAAGCAGTATACCTGCCGGGTTTCCGGCCGCGCGCTCAGCTCGAGAGTCCGGTCGATCCAGGCCTCGAGCACGGTGCGCGCCCGTTGCGCGGTGAGCTGGGCGAAGGAGGCGTCGTGGTCGGAGGTGAAGCAGACCACCTCGCATCGGCCGAGCGGCTCGCGCAGCGAGGGGAACCGGTTCTCGAACACCACCACGTCGTAGCTGGCGGCCGGGATCTCGGTCGGCCGTCCCGGCGCGGACGGGTCCAGCGGGCACTGGTCGGGCGGCGGCAGGAACGTGCGGTCCTGGCGGGCGGCGGCGATCACCACCCACTCCCCGGCCAGCGCGTCCCAGCGGATGCCCTGCTCTGCTGACCCGGTAGGGGCTGACCCGGTAGGGGCCGACCCGGGGGGCCCCGGCGGGCCGGGGGGCCCTGGCGGGCCGGGGGGCCCTGGCGGGCCGGGGGGCTGCGGGGCCAGCGGCCTGGTGTCCGGGGTGAGCACGCGATCCAGGCCAGGCGTTTCGTCGAAGTAGATGATCTCGCGCCCGTCGGCGAGCCGCCCGCTCGCCTTCCAGATTGCGTGTGTGCCCACGGAACCCATACGTTATCCGGTCTACACTGGCCAGACACATCGCGTGCCACGCGGCGGCAGGCCAGGGGAAACAGCCTGCGCCGGCGGCCCGGAGGCGAGCGAGAGAACATGAGCAGGCTTTTCCTGGACATCGTTACCGTCGTGGTCATCGTGTGCATCGGGGGGTTCTTCTCGGCCTCGGAGATGGCCCTGGTCTCGCTGCGCGAGGGGCAGATCCGCGCGCTGGCCAAGCGGGGCCGCCGCGGCCAGAAGGCGGCCCGGCTGGCCAGCGACCCGAACCGGTTCTTCTCCGCCGTGCAGATCGGCGTGACCCTGGCCACCCTGGTCTCCGGCGCCTACGGCGCCGCCACCCTGGCCGGGTTCGGGAAGTCCTGGCTGATCAGGGAGCATCTGTCGGCTGGCTGGGCGGCCACCTTGTCCTTCGTCGGGGTGACCATCTGCATCACCTTCGTCAGCCTGGTGCTCGGCGAGCTGGCGCCCAAGCGGATCGGGCTGCAGCGCGCGCCCCGGCTGTCCCTGCTGGCCGCGCCGCTGCTGGACCGGATCGCCACCCTGGCCCGCCCGGTCGTCTGGCTGCTGACCAGGTCCACCAACCTGATCGTGGCCATCCTGGGCGGCGACCCCCGGGTCGGCCGCCAGGCCATGACCGAACAGGAGCTGCGCGACCTGGTCACCGGAGCGCAAGCGCTCAGCCCGGACGAGCGGCACATCGTGGGCGAGGTCTTCGACGCCGGGAAGCGGCAGATCCGCGAGGTGCTGGTGCCCCGGACCGAGGTGCTCTTCCTGGACGCGGAGACCACGGTGGCCGAGGCCGCCGCCATCGCGGCCAGCGTCCCGCACTCACGGCTGCCCGTCTACCAGGACAGCTACGACAACGTGGTCGGCTTCGTGCACATCAGGGACCTGCTCGGGCCGAGCGTGACCAACCGCACGGTGCCGGTGGCCCGGATCAGCAGGCCGGTGAAGTTCCTGCCGATCAGCAAGACCGTGCTGTCCTCGCTGTCGGAGATGCGGCGCGAGCGCGCCCACCTGGCCATCGTGGTCGACGACTACGGCGGCACGGCCGGCATCGTCACCCTGGAAGACCTGGTCGAGGAGCTGATCGGCGACATCAGGGACGAGTACGACACCGAGCAGGGCCAGGCCACCACCTTGCGCGGCGGCGCGGTGGAGGTGGACGGCCTGCTCAACCTGGACGAGTTCGCCGAGCAGACCGGCGTCGCCCTGCCCGAAGGCCCCTACGAGACCGCCGCCGGCTACGTGCTGGCCGCCCTCGGCGACCTGCCCTCGGTGGGCGACAGCGTGCAGGTCGCGGGCCACACGATCACCGTGACCGAGCTCGACGGCCGCCGCGTGGCCCGCCTCCGCGTCGCCCCCGACCCCGTGCCACCGCCCGCCCCCGCGGCCCCGCCCGCACCGTCGGCCCCGCCCGCCCCCGCGGCCCGCCCGCCCCCGCGGCCCTGCCCGCCCCGGGGGCCCAGGACGCCCCAGCCGTCCCCGCCAGTTCGGCGGTTTCCGCAGGTCAGGTACGACTAGACTCGGAGGCTCCGCAGGACGGCAGCTCCCGACGCTCTGCTGACTAAGGCTCTGCTGACTAAAGAAGGGCGGCCCGCGTGCCCGGCGGCTTCGATACCGTACTCGTCGTTGACTTCGGCGCGCAGTACGCGCAGCTGATCGCGCGGCGGGTACGCGAGTGCCACGTCTACTCCGAGATCGTCCCGTCCAGCATGCCGGTCGAGCAGATGCTGGCCAGGAAGCCGAAGGCCGTCATCTTGTCCGGCGGCCCGTCCTCGGTCTACGCCGAGGGCGCCCCGCCCGCGCCGGCCGGGCTGCTGGCCGCGGGCGTGCCCGTGCTGGGCATCTGCTATGGCTTCCAGCTGATGGTGGACGAGCTGGGCGGGACCGTGGCGCGCACCGGCACGGCCGAGTACGGTGCCACCACGCTGGACAACCTGGGCGGGCGGCTGCTGGCCGGGACGCCCGGCCAGCAGCGGGTGTGGATGTCGCACGGCGATAGCTGCACCGCGCCGCCGCCCGGTTTCACGGTGACCGCGAGCACGCCCGCCACCCCGGTCGCGGCGGTGGAGAACCCCAGGAGCCGCTTGTTCGGCGTCCAGTTCCACCCCGAGGTGCTGCACACCGAACACGGCACCCGGGTCCTGGCCCGCTTCCTGGAACTGGCCGGCTGCCGCCCGTCCTGGACCATGCTGAACATCGTCGAGGAACTCCTCGAGGCGATCCGCGAGCAGGTCGGCGACGGCCGCGCGATCTGCGGGCTGTCCGGCGGCGTGGACTCGGCGGTCGCCGCCGCCCTCGTCCAGCGGGCCATCGGCGACCGGCTGACCTGCGTGTTCGTCGATCACGGGCTGCTGCGCCAGGGCGAGGCGGAGCAGGTCGAGCAGGACTTCGTGGCCGCCACCGGGGTCCGGCTCAAGGTGGCCAACGAGGCCGACACGTTCGTATCCGCGCTGGCCGGGATCAGCGATCCGGAGCAGAAGCGGAAGATCATCGGCCGCGAGTTCATCCGTGCCTTCGAGCGGGCCGCCCGGGAGATCACCGCCGAGGCGGGGGAGCACGGCGAGGCGGTCGAGTTCCTGGTCCAGGGCACGCTGTACCCGGACGTGGTCGAATCGGGCGGCGGCACCGGCACGGCCAACATCAAGTCCCACCACAACGTGGGCGGCCTGCCCGACGACCTGAAGTTCCGCCTGGTCGAGCCGCTGCGCTCGCTGTTCAAGGACGAGGTGCGCCGGGTCGGGTCCGAGCTCGGCCTGCCGCAGGCCATCGTCCGCCGCCAGCCGTTCCCCGGCCCCGGCCTGGCCATCAGGATCGTCGGCGAGGTCACCGCCGAACGCCTCGCGGTGCTCCGCGAGGCCGATGCCATCGTGCGCGAGGAGATGTCGGCCGCCGGGCTGGACGAGGAGATCTGGCAGTGCCCGGTGGTGCTGCTGGCCGACGTGCGTTCGGTGGGGGTGCAAGGCGACGGCCGCAGCTACGGCCACCCGCTGGTGCTCCGCCCGGTGACCAGCGAGGACGCCATGACCGCCGACTGGGCCCGGCTGCCCGCCGACCTGCTGGCCCGGATCTCCACCCGGGTCACCAACGAGGTCCCCGAGGTCAACCGCGTCGTCCTCGACGTGACCAGCAAGCCCCCCGCCACCATCGAATGGGAATGACCGCCGCGCCGGCGTTAAAGGCCCTTTTGGGCCGAACGGTCCGTAGTGCCCGCCCCCACTCCCATCCGAGCCGCCCCGCCGAACGGCCCCCCGGGTGCAACCGAATTCCCGGACCGTCGGCCAACGGCGCCGGGCCCGCCGCCGCGCCCAGCGACGCGCGCGCGTTACCCGCCCTTACCCCAGGCTCCGCATGTCCCACAGGTCGGGGAAGGTCGGGCTCCCCAGCGTGGTCTGCAGGTAGGAGGCCCCGGTCGAGCCGCCGGTGCCGCGGCGGCCGCCGATGGTCCGCTGCACCATCTTGATGTGGTGGTAGCGCCACTCCTGCATGCCCTCGTCGAGGTCGACGAGCAGCTCGCACACCGCGGTGGCGTCGGTGTCGTCGTCGTAGACCTGCTTCAGCACCTGCTGCACCGCGTCCGAGGCCTCCAGCGGCGCGCTGACGTCGCGGTCCAGCACGGTTGCGGGCACGTCATAGCCCTGGCCGGCCAGGTAGCGCAGGAACGAGTCGAACAGCGACGGGCGGGACATCGCGGCCGTGATCCGGTCCCGTTCGGGGCTGCCGTCGGCGTACTGCGCCACCATCATCCGGTCCCGCCGCCCCAGTACCGCCTCCAGCTCGCGGAACTGCGCGGACTCGAAGCCGCTCGAGGTGCCGAGCATGTCACGGAACCGGGTGAACTGGGTGGGCGTCATGGTCTCCAGCACGTCGAGCTGGGCCACCACGATCTTCAGGATGGCCAGCGTCCGCCGCATCGTGCGCATGGCGTGCGTCGTCTCGCCCGTCTCCAGCTGTGCCTGCAGCCTGGCCAGCTCGTGCAGCAGCTGCTTGAACCACAGCTCGTAGATCTGGTGTATGACGATGAACAGCATCTCGTCGTGCTCGCCCGAGCGGGGCTGCTGAGCGGCCAGCAGCTGGTCCAGCCGCAGGTAGCCGGCGTAGCTAACGCGTTCAGCCATGGCTTTCGTACTCCTTGCCCGCGATGAGGTCGCGGACGGCGACCGCGGCGTCCCAGACGTCGGTGAAACGCGTGGTGAGCGCGGGCAAGCCGAACCGGAACCGCTCCGGCGTGCGGAAGTCGGTGATGACGCCCGCCGCGGCCAGCTGCTCCACGACCCGTTCGGCCTCCGGGTGGCAGAAGCTGACGTGGCCGCCGCGCCGCCCGGCCTCCCGGGGCGTGGCGATGGTGCAGCCGAGCGGGACCAGCCACGCGTCGGCCAGCTCGATGAGATAGCTGGTCAGCGCGACGCTCTTGGCCCGCATCGCGGGCATCCCCGCGGCGAGCAGCAGCCGCGCGCCCTCCTCCACGGCCGCCGTGGCCAGGATCGGCGGCGTGCCGGTCATGAACTTGGTCATGCCTGGCGCCGGGTGGTACCTGGGCCCCATGGCGAACTGGTCACGCTGGGAGAACCAGCCCCAGATCGGCTGGCGCAGCACCTCGCGCAGCCGGGCCGAGACGTAGCCGAACGCGGGGGCGCCGGGACCGGCGTTGAGGTACTTGTAGGTGCAGCCGACGGCCAGGTCCACGTCGCAGTCGTCAAGCTCGACGGGCACCGCGCCGACCGAGTGGCACAGATCCCAGAGCATGAGCGCCCCGGCCTGGTGGACGACGGCAGTGATGGCCGCCATGTCGGCCAGGGCACCGCTGCGGTAGGCCACGTGCGACAGGCTGACCAGCGCGGTGTCCTCGTCTACCGCGGCGCGGAGCAGGTCAGGCTCCAGGCCCTCATTGATGTCAGTCGGCAGCATGCGCAGTTCCAGGCCGCGCTGGGCCGCGATGCCCTCCATGACGTACCGGTCGCTGGGGAAGTTGTCGCGGTCGGTGATGATCACCTGCCGCCCGGGCCGGGCCTCCAGCGCCGCCGAGGCCAGCTTGTAGAGGTTCACCGTGGTGTTGTCGGTGACGATCACCTGCCCGGGCGCGGCGCCGACCAGCTCGGCCACCACGTCACCCGCCCGGGCCGGCAGGTCCACCCAGTGGTCCCAGGACCGGGCCAGGTCGGTGCCCCATTCCTGGCGGAGCATGGTCTCCATCCGCTGCAGGACGGGCCGCGAGAGCGGGCCGAGTGAGTTGCCGTTCAGGTAGATGAGCCCGGGGTCATCCAGCAGAAACTGCTCGCGGTACCCGCCCAGCGGGTCCGCCGCGTCCATTTCCGCCGCCCGCGCGCGGTCCAGCAACACCTCGGACATACCGCACACCCTAATCGTCCGGCGGGACCACCCCTGTCATGCCCCGCCGGGTCCCTTACCTGGGCCCGGTCCTGCTCAGATCCGCGATACCTCGCGGGCCGCGGCCTCGCGCGCCTGCGGGCGCAGCAGCGCCTCGGCCAGGGTCAGGACGGTCTCTTCCAGCGAGCCGAGATGGGCCGTGACCTCGCTCTGCGCGGCGTCGACGATCTTGGCCACGGCCTCGCTGACCTCGGCCTGGCCGGGATGCGCGCGCAGCTCGGCGGCCAGCGGCTCCAACTGGCCGGCCAGCCGATCCTCCAGCCGTCCGCCGGCCGCGGTCACCTGCTCGCCGAGGGCCACCAGCTGCCCGCTGACCTCGGTCAGGCCGCCGCCAGCGGTCTCCAGCCGCCCGTCCATGGTCTCGAGCCGCCCGTGGACGGTCTCCAGCTGCCCGTTCATGCCCTCGAGCCGCCCGTCCACTGTCTCCAGCCGCCCGTCCAGCGCCCCGAACTTGGCGTCGACCGCGCTGATCTTCCCGTCGACCGCGCCGAGCCTGCCGTCCACGGCGCTGAGCTTGCTCTCTACCGGGCCGAGCTTGCCGTGCAGGGCGCCGAGCTTGCCGTCCATCGAGGTGAGCCCCTTGTCGATGACGCTGACCCGGTCGTACTGGTCGTCCAGCCGCTCGTCCAGGCGCTCCATCTTGGTGTCCAGCGCCGCGACCCGGGCCTCGGCCGACACGATCTTGCCGTCGGCGGAGGTGAGCTTGACATCCAGCGCGCCAAGCTTGTCGTCCACCGAGCCGAGCTTGTCGTCGGTGTCGGCCAGCCGCTCGTCCAGCCGCTCGATCCGCCCGTGCACCACCTGGACCTGGCCGCCGAGCAGGTCGACCTGCCCGCTGACGCCCGCCACGTTGTCGGCCAGGCCCCGGGTCGCGGCCGCGGCGTTCTCCGCGGCCTGGGTGACCTGGCCCTTGACCGTGGACATCTCCTTGTCGAGTTCACCGGTACGCTGCATGAGCTCGGCCACGGCCTTGTCCAGCCGGCTGAACCGGCCCGCCGCCGCCTCCATGCTCTGCTGCAGCTTGCCGATGCCCTGCTGCAGCCGGTTCATCCGCTCGTCCTGGACCCGCAGGGCGTCCATAGCCTGGCCGTTGGTGTCGCAGACCGACTGCAGCCGCGGCAGGGCCTGTTCCACGTTCTCCGCCACTACGCCCACGTCGGCCCACAGCGAGTGCAGCTCGGCCAGCGGCGCCACCTGGGTGCGGAGCAGCTCGATGTGCTCGGCCAGCGACTCCGCCCAGGCCGGCGGCTTCTGGGCCGCCTGGTCGAAGTGAGCGGCCAGCCCGTCCAACCGCGTGGCCAGGTCCGGGACCTCCCGCTCGCGGACCTCCTTGACCAGCCACTCCAGGCCTTCCATCCGCTGCCGGATGTCGTCAAGCACGTCGGCGTTAGACCTGGCGTCTGAGACATGGTCCTGCACGGTCCGCGCCAGCAGTTCGCGCATGCGATCGGCGGCACCTGGCTGGTTTCCGCGCAGCAGGATGTGGTTGCCCGGCTGATCCATGTTGCTCCTCCACAAGGGGTTGCCCGCCCCGGTGACCGTCCGGATCGATCCGGATGGAGCCGGGAGCAGACAACTCTAGTAGCTCCATGTAATCACTCGCGTACGGAGAGCGAAATAGGCCGATCGCTGCCGGACGCGGTAGCTCATCGCCGCGCGGGCGGCTCGTGTTGACGAGTCCGCTTGGGACCACTACTGTTCGGGTTTAGCACTCACTAGTGTAGAGTGCTAACGCGACAGGGCAGTCTGGCACCCGCGACGACAGGCCGTCATGTTCGCCCTTTCTAGCAACTCACCATTAGCCTTTCCGGAGGGGGAGGTCAGATCGTGACGACCGCCACCAAGGTAGTAATCAAGCCGCTCGAAGACCGGATCGTGGTCCGCCCGCTTGAGGCGGAGCAGACCACGGCGTCCGGACTGGTGATCCCGGACACCGCCAAGGAGAAGCCCCAGGAGGGCGAAGTCCTTGCGGTGGGCCCGGGGCGCTTCGACGACGCGGGCACCAAGCGCGTGCCGATCGACGTCAAGGTCGGCGACGTAGTGCTGTACAGCAAGTACGGCGGCACCGAAGTGAAGTACTCGGGCGAGGAGTTCCTTGTGCTCTCCGCGCGCGACGTGCTCGCTGTCATCGAAAAGTAAGTAAGAGTCCGCGGTCCGGCGGGGCCGGCCATCAGTCCTGCCCCGCCGGGCGCGCGGTCTCGATCCAACCGTAGGTTGAGGTAGTCAATGCCCAAGATCCTGGAGTTCGACGAGGACGCCCGCCGCTCGCTTGAGCGCGGCGTCAACAAGCTCGCCGACACCGTGAAGGTGACGCTAGGCCCCCGCGGCCGCAACGTCGTCATCGACAAGAAATGGGGCGCCCCCACCATCACCAACGACGGCGTAACCGTCGCCAAGGAGGTGGAGCTGGAGGACCCGTACGAGAACCTGGGCGCCCAGCTCGCCAAGGAGGTCGCCACCAAGACCAATGACATCGCCGGGGACGGCACCACGACCGCGACGGTCCTGGCCCAGGCGATGGTGCACCACGGGCTGCGCTCGGTCGCGGCCGGGGCGAACCCGATGGACCTCAAGCGCGGTGTCGACGCCGCCGCGGCCGAGGTTTCCTCGCTGCT
The DNA here is from genome assembly GCA_963767565.1 of uncultured Actinomycetes bacterium. Taxonomy (GTDB): domain Bacteria; phylum Actinomycetota; class Actinomycetes; order Streptosporangiales; family Streptosporangiaceae; genus Palsa-504. The sequence continues at coordinate 175,668 of CAVYEG010000010.1, forward strand.
GCTCAAGTCGGCGCGTGACGTCGAGGAGCAGACCGAGATCGCGCACGTCGCGACGATCTCCGCGCAGGACGAGAAGATCGGCGAGCTGATCGCCGAGGCATTCGCCAAGGTCGGAAAGGACGGTGTCATCACCGTCGAGGAATCGCCGACCATGGGCCTGGAGCTGGAGTTCACCGAGGGCCTGCAGTTCGACAAGGGCTACATCTCGCCGTACTTCATCACCGACCCCGAGCGTCTCGAGGCGGTCCTGGAAGACGCCTATGTCCTGGTCCACCAGTCCAAGATCTCCTCCATGCAGGATTTCCTGCCGCTGCTCGAGAAGATCGCGCAGGGCAAGCGGCCGCTGCTGGTGATCGCGGAAGACGTCGAGGGCGAGGCGCTGGCCACCCTGGTGGTGAACAAGATCCGCGGCCTGCTGAACGTGGTGGCCGTGAAGGCGCCTGGTTTCGGTGACCGCCGCAAGGCCATGCTCGCCGACATCGCCACCCTGACCGGCGGCACCGTGATCAGCGAGGAGGTCGGCCTCAAGCTCGACTCGGTCGGGCTGGAGGACCTGGGCCGCGCCCGTCGGATCGTCATCAACAAGGACACCACCACGATCGTGGACGGTGCCGGCGACAAGTCGGAGATCGAGGACCGGATCAGGCAGATCCGCACCGAGATCGAGAACACCGACTCCGACTGGGACAAGGAGAAGCTGCAGGAGCGGCTGGCCAAGCTGTCCGGCGGCGTCTGCATCCTGCGCGTGGGGGCCGCGACTGAGGTGGAGCTCAAGGAGAAGAAGCACCGCCTTGAGGACGCCATCTCCGCCACCCGCGCGGCCATCGAGGAAGGCATCATCCCCGGCGGCGGCAGCGCCCTGGTGCACGTGGCCGCCGAGCTCGACGACCTCGGCCGCACGGGTGACGAGGCGACCGGCGTTCGGGTCGTCAAGCGCGCCCTGACCGAGCCGGCCCGCTGGATCGCGCTCAACGCGGGCCAGGAGGGCTCCGTCGTGGTGGCCAAGATCGCCACCCTGCCCGTCGGGCACGGCTATAACGCCGCCACCGGCGAGTACGGCGATCTGGGCGCCCAGGGTGTCATCGACCCGGTCAAGGTGACCAGGTCGGCCGTCCAGAATGCCGCTTCGATCGCCGGCATGCTGCTGACCACCGAGACCCTGGTGGTCGAGAAGCCGGAGGAGAAGGAGCCCGCGGGCGACGCCCACGGGCACGGGCACAGCCACCCGCACTGAGATATGAGGCAAACGCGGGGCCACGTACCGTGGCCCCGCGTTTCGCTTCCTGCGGTCCCGATCACGGGGCACCCGTAGGATGGATGCATCCGCAGCGGCTCCCGGTGAAGGTGCATTGGCATCCTCCTCTGCCCTAGGGACAGGGGATTCCAGCTGCTCACATCCCTAGTCAGGAGGCAAGCAGTTGAGGTTCGCGGTTCACAGGCCCGGCGTCCCGGAAGCCTCCCCGCGCAGTCACCGCATGCCCTGCGGCGATATGGCCACACCAGCGGCAAGGTCTGACCTTCCAGCGCTGGAGGGGCCGCAATGACTGATCACATGCGCCCGGACCAGGACAAGTTCGCGCCGGCCGGGCTGACCTTTGACGACGTGCTGCTGCTCCCGGCTCATTCTTCGGTGCTCCCGGCCGAGGCGGACACCTCGACCCGGATCACCCGCCGTCACCGGCTCCGCATCCCGCTGGTGTCGGCGTCCATGGACACCGTCACCGAGGCCAGGATGGCGGTGGCCATGGCCCGCCAGGGCGGGGCCGGCGTGCTGCACCGCAACCTGTCCATCGAGGAACAGGCCCAGCAGGTGGACATGGTCAAGCGGTCCGAGGCCGGCATGATCACCCACCCGGTGACCTGCGGCCCGGACGCCACGATCGCCGACGTTGACCAGCTGTGCGGCCGGTACCGGATCTCCGGCGTGCCGGTCACCGGCCCCGACGGGGTCCTGCTCGGCATCGTCACCAACCGCGACATCCGGTTCGAGACCGACCTCGACCGCCGGGTGGCCGAGGTGATGACCCCGATGCCCCTGATCACCGCTCCGGTCGGAGTGGCCGCCGACGAGGCGCTGCGGCTGCTGCGCCAGCACAAGGTCGAGAAGCTGCCGCTGGTCGACGGGGGCGGGCGGCTGCGCGGGCTGATCACGGTGAAGGACTTCACCAAGAGCGAGAAGTTCCCCCTCGCGACCAAGGACGCGGCCGGCGCTGGTGGTCGGCGCCGCAGTCGGAGTGGGCGAGGACGCCAAGCGCCGCGCCCAGGCGCTGACCGAGGCCGGCGCCGACTTCCTGGTCGTGGACACCGCGCATGGTCACGCGCAGGCGGTACTGGACATGATCGCGCAGATCAAGGCCAACGCCGACGCCGAGGTGATCGGCGGCAACATCGCCACCCGGGCCGGCGCGCAGGCGCTGGTGGACGCGGGCGCGGACGGAGTCAAGGTCGGCGTCGGACCGGGGTCCATCTGCACCACCCGGGTGGTGGCGGGCGTGGGCGTCCCGCAGGTCACCGCGATCTACGAGGCGGCCCAGGCCGCGCGGCGGGCCGGGGTGCCGGTGATCGGTGACGGCGGGCTGCAGTACTCAGGCGACATCGCCAAGGCGATCGCCGCAGGTGCCGACTGCGTCATGCTGGGCAGCCTGCTGGCGGGCTGCGAGGAAAGCCCGGGCGAGGTCGTCTTCATCAACGGCAAGCAGTTCAAGCTGTACCGGGGCATGGGCTCGCTCGGAGCCATGCGCAACCGGGAACGGGGCCAGTCCTACTCCAAGGACCGCTACTTCCAGGACGACGTGCTGCGCGAGGACAAGCTCGTGCCGGAGGGCATCGAGGGCCAGGTGCCCTACCGCGGCCCGCTAGCCGCCGTGGCCGGCCAGCTGGTCGGGGGACTGCGCGCGGCCATGGGCTACTGCGGCACACGGACCATCGCCGACCTGCAGGACGCGCGGTTCATCCAGATCACCGCGGCGGGCCTGACCGAAAGCCACCCGCACGACGTTCAGATGACCGTCGAGGCACCGAACTACTACGGCCGCCCGGGACGCGACGGGACCCGCCCGTGACCAGCAAACTGGAGCCGACGTGACCGACGTGGAGATCGGCCGCGGCAAGTCCGGCCGCCGCGCCTACTCGCTGGGCGAGATCGGCATCGTGCCGGCCCGCCGGACGCGGGACCCGGAAGAGGTATCGATCCACTGGCAGATCGACGCCTACCGGTTCGAGATGCCGCTGATGGCCTGCCCGATGGACAGCGTCGTGTCACCGGCCACCGCGATCCAGATCGGGCGCCTGGGCGGCCTGGGCGTGCTTGACCTGGAGGGGCTGTGGACCAGGTATGAGGATCCGGAGCCGCTGCTGGCCGAGGTGACCGAGCTCGACGAGCAGGCCGCCACCCGGCGGCTGCAGGCCATTTACGCCGAGCCGATCTCCACCGAACTAATCGGGCGCCGGATCGAGGAGATCGCCCGGGCCGGCGTGACCACCGCGGCTAGCCTGTCGCCGCAGCGTACCGCCAGGTACGCCAAGGCCGTGGTGGACGCGGGCGTCGACATCTTCGTGATCCGCGGCACCACGGTGTCCGCTGAGCACGTCTCCGGCCGGGCCGAGCCGCTCAACCTCAAGCAGTTCATCTACGAGCTTGACGTGCCGGTGGTCGTGGGCGGCTGCGCCACCTACACCGCGGCCCTGCACCTGATGCGTACCGGCGCCGCCGGGGTGCTGGTGGGCTTCGGCGGCGGTTCCGGCCACACCACCGTGGCCGTACTGGGCGTAGCCGTGCCGATGGCCACCGCGATCGCGGACGTGGCCGCGGCCCGCCGCGACTACCTGGACGAGTCCGGCGGCCGCTACGTGCACGTCATCGCCGACGGCTCGATGACTAGCAGCGGCGACATCGCCAAGGCGCTGGCCATCGGGGCCGACGCGGTCATGGTCGGCTCCCCGCTGGCCCGGGCGGTGGAGGCACCGGGCCGCGGCTATCACTGGGGTAACGAGGCCAACCATCCCGAGCTGCCCCGCGGTACCCGGGTCCAGGTCGGCACGATCGGCACGCTGGAGCAGATCCTGCACGGCCCGTCCACCGTCCCCGATGGCTCGATGAACCTGATGGGAGCGCTGCGCCGCACGATGGCCACGGCCGGCTACTCCGACCTGAAGGAATTCCAGCGGGTCGAGGTGGTCGTCGCCGACTCCGGGCCGCCGCGCGGCCGCCGCTAGACTCGGCGCATGTCCCGGCTACGCGTCCTTTCCGGCATCCAGCCCACCGCTGACTCGTTCCACCTGGGTAACTACCTGGGCGCGCTGCGGCAGTGGGTGGCCCTGCAGGACACCTACGACGCCTACTACTGCGTGGTGGACCTGCACGCCATCACGGTGCCGCAAGACCCCGCACTGCTGACCCAGCGGACCCGGGTGGCCGCCGCCCAGCTGCTCGGCGCCGGCCTCGACCCGGACCGCTGCACGCTGTTCGTCCAGAGCCACGTGCCTGAGCACACCGAACTGGCCTGGGTGCTCGGCTGCATTACCGGGTTCGGCGAGGCCAGCCGGATGACCCAGTTCAAGGACAAGTCGGCCAAGGAAGGCCACGAGCAGGCCTCCGTCGGCCTGTTCACCTACCCCGTCCTGCAGGCCGCCGACATCCTGCTCTACCAGGCCGACCAGGTACCGGTGGGCGAGGACCAGCGGCAGCACCTGGAACTGAGCCGGGCCCTGGCCCAGCGGTTCAATCACCGGTTCGGCCAGACGTTCGTGCCGCCGCAGCCCTTCATCCTGACTGAGGTAGCCAAGATCTACGACCTGCAGGATCCGACGGCCAAGATGAGCAAGTCGTCCTCCTCTCCCCAGGGCATCGTCGACGTGCTCGACGAGCCGGACGTGATTCGCAGGAAGATCCTCCGGGCCGTCACCGACACAGGCTCGGAAGTGCGCGCCGACGCCGCCGCCAAGCCGGGCGTGACCAACCTGCTGCGGATCTACTCGGCGCTGTCCGGGGAGCCGGTCGGCATCCTGGAGGCCAAGTACGAGGGCGCAGGCTACGGCGGGTTCAAGAAGGATCTGGCCGAGTTGGTCGTGGCCACCTTCGCCCCGATCAGGGAGCAGACCCAGCGGATCCTGGCCGACGAGGCCGGCCTGGACCGCGTGCTCGCCCAGGGCGCCGCCCACGCACACCAGGTGGCAGGCCAGACCATGACCGCCGTCCGGGACCGGATGGGCCTGCTCAAGCCCGCCAGCTAACCCGTCTTTCCCAAGCCTCCGCTCCCAAGTCCCCGGTCCCCGCTCCCCGAGTCCCCGCTCCCCAAGTCCACAGTCCCTTCTTGCCCAGTCCCCGAGTGCCCAGTCCCCGGGCCGCCCTGCGAGACGATCCCCAGCGATCCCAGCCCGCCCACCAGTCCCTTCCGCCCCAGCCCGGTTTCGATGGTGGTGGCAACGTAACGGTTCTAGCTGGCAGGCCGTCGCAGCCGCATGGTCCCGGGTGGCCCAGCTGACCCCGGGCGGCCCCGGCGGAGCATGATCCCGGCGAGGAGGGTCCGGGCCGGAACCGCTGGGCGGCGCCGGCCACGCGGGCGGATCGCAGTCCAACCCGTGCCCGCGCCGGGCACCCGGCCGCACGGTGCGCGCCGCATGTCCCGTCCGGCGGCGGCGCACCGGGCCCGGGTGCCGTACCCGCCTCATGGCCGGGTGATAAGTTCCGCGATGCGGAAATTACTGCGGTTGATTTCGGTCATGCGGTTGATTAGCGGTATTCCGTGAGCATGCCAAAGTAAGGTGAGTTTCCGGCGTGTCGCGACCGGCGGACACTATGCGATCATTTACGGGGTTTGTTCGTAATTTGCGGTCGTCCGTGCCGTAGCCCGGGTGAGCTCCTGGTCCCGTCCCGGCCCCCTTGCCCATGATCGCGAAGGCTTTACTACGGTTTTTGATACCAAACCCTTCGCGATCATGGAAACACCCAGCCCGGGGGACTGCGTGGCCAGGCGCGGGGCATTCAACCACATCAGGACGCCCAGACACGCGAGAAGTCACCTTATTCCGGAACGCTTGCCCAGTACCAGTAATCAACCGCAGGACCCTAATCAACCGCGACCGTGAGACGGGAGAGACACGCGGGACCTGGCCCGGGGCAGCCCGGCCCGGCCGGGCCGGTTCCCGGCCAGGAACCGGCATCGGACCGCCTGCCGGACCTGCCCGGGGCTGAACCCCGCACCCCGGGCCGTCACAGCCCGGTGCACCGCGCCGATCACCAGACGCCGACCCGCCGGCCACGCTGTAGTGACATCCAACAACGACGGCTCTTTTGCGTAGGGTGCCACTTTGATGTATGCACCCGGCAGGCGGTGGTCAGGCAGGACGTGGGGAGCGATTATCGCGGTTCGACACCGTACGCCTACTGGCGTTCAATGACGGAATGCAGATCGTCCCGATGACGGCGGCCTACGCGGCTGAGATCGTCACCTGGCGATACCCGGCGCCGTATGACATATACGACATGGCCGATGATGACGCCACCGCCCTCGCGAGCACGTCCGGCGGGTTCTTCGCGCTCACCGACCAGCACGGGCTCATCGGCTTCCGCTCGTTCGGAGCCGACGGCCAGGTACCGGGCGGCAGCTACGACGACGCGGCCCTTGACACAGGAGGCGGCCTGCGACCGGACCTTACCAGGAAAGGGCTTGGCCGAGAAGCGATCCAGGCCGGCCTGGCCTTCGGCCGGAAGCAGTTCGCCCCTGCCGCATTCCGGGTCACTATCGCTACCTTCAACATCCGTGCCCTGCGTGTGGTCCAGGCGCTCGGCTTCGACCAAATCGCTAGCTTCCATGCCACGACAGATGGCCGGAGCTACGAGATACTGACCCGGCCAGAGACCGCAGGCAGCAGAGCGCCGCGCACGCGGGCACGTATAGCGCAGGCCTTAGCCGTCGCGCCGCGACCGCTCCGGCCCGGCCCGGCCGGCCGGCTGCCGAGGGGAGCCCTGCGTACCTGTTGAGCCACGCGGACCCGGCACGCCCCGCGGATCCGGCACGCGCTGAGAACCGAGCGGGTCCGCCGCTCCCGCCCCGCTCCGGTCAGACCGACTCGCGCCGCCCCGGCCCGCACGTGCCGCGCTGCCACCCTCGGTGGGAGCCGCCCGACCCCCGCCGCCCCGGTCCGGACGACGCGCCCCGCGAGCCGCACAAGCCGCACGGGCATCCCGCTGCCGCTGCCGCCGGCTGTACGCCAACCCCAGGCCTGCCGCAATCACCACCACGCCGCTGAACCCGGCCGCGGCCAGCACCGAAGGCCCCGCCACCGGCCGCGCCGGGGCCGAGGTCGCCCTGGCCCGGGGCGTGGCTACCGCGGCGGGCGCGGCGGGCACGGCCGCGAGCGGCTGCAGCGGGGCGACCAGCGAGCCCACCGGGGTGACCTGTCTGTCCACCGCGAAGCCCCAGTTGAGCAGGCTCTTAGCCGCGTTGACCTCGGTCAGCGCCGGGCAGTGCAGCAGGGCCACGATGAGCGTGACGCCGTGCCTGGTGGCCATCCCGACGTAGGTCGCGCCCGCCGCGCTGGTCCAGCCGATCTTGCCGCCGACCGCTCCGGGATACGTGGTGAGCAGCGAGTTCTGGTTGTACAGGGTCTCGGACTTGCCCTTGGAGATCCGAAACTGCGCAGTGATCGTCTGGTCGTACTTCAAGAACGCGGGCAGCTTGAGTGCCTGCCGGGCGAACAGGGCCAGGTCGTAGGCGGAGGTGCGCTGGCCCGGCGCGTCCAGGCCGTTCGGGTCCACGGCCACCGTGTCGTCGGCCTGCAGGTGCCGCGCCTCGGCGTTGATCACGTCTATGCCCTCGCTATAGGACCCTACGGCCTGGGTCAGCGCGATCGCGGCGTCGTTGGCCGAGATCGTCAGCAGCGCGGTGAACAAGTCGGAGATCTTGTACGACTGCCCGGTCGCCAGGCCTGCCACGTTCGGCACGGCCGAGGTGGCCTGCTTGCTCGCGATGATGGTGGCGTCCGGGTTGAGCACCGGGATCAGCGAGATCGCGGTGAGCATCTTGAGCGTGCTGGCCGGGCGGTACCACCCGTGCGGGTCCTTGGCCGCCAGCACCTGCCCGGTGTCGGCGTCGGCGATCACGAACGCCGAGGCCTGGATGCTGGGCAGGTGCGCCACCGTGGAACCCGGCGGGTAGCTGACGATCACGCCCCGGTCGGCCAGCCGCGCCCCGCCGATGGCCTGCGGCGCCGGCGAGGAAGCAACAGCGGACGCCACGGAAGACGCCACAGAGGATGCCACGGAAAACGACACAGCGGATGCCATGGAAGACGACGCAGATGCCGGAGCAGCCGCGGCCAGCGCCGGTGCCGCGGCCAGCGCGGGCGCCCCGGCCCCGGCGGCCAGCACGGCCCCGGCAGCGGCCAGCGCGGCCAGCGCGGCCAGCGTCCTGCGAGGCCAGAACCGGTCCAGTATGAGCCTCCAAGCTCCCGTCCTGGGTTACCGGGCCGACCCGAAGTAACCTGGGCATTATGGAACGAACGTCGGAGTCCGGACTACCGATCTATGCCGTCTATGACGACAGCAAGCTTACGGATTTCCGGCCCGCATCCAAGCTAGGCAAGCCAGGCGAGTTCCCGTTCACTCGCGGGGTGTATCCGCGCATGTACACCGGCCGGCCCTGGACCATGCGCCAGTACGCGGGCTTTGCCTCGGCGAAGGAATCCAACCGGCGCTACCACGACCTGATCGAGGCCGGCACCACCGGGCTTTCTGTGGCCTTCGACCTGCCGACCCAGATGGGCTACGACTCCGACGCGCCCGTCGCGCACGGCGAGGTGGGCAAGGTCGGCGTGGCCATCGACAGCATCGATGACATGCGGACCCTGTTCCACGACATCCCGCTGGGCACGGTGTCGACGTCGATGACCATCAACGCGCCCGCCGCGATCTTGCTGCTGATGTACCAGACGGTGGGCGAGGAGCAGGACGTGCGCCCGGGCCAGCTGACCGGGACCATCCAGAACGACGTGCTCAAGGAGTACATCGCCCGGGGCACCTACATCTACCCGCCGCGCCCGTCGCTGCGCCTGGTGGCCGACACCTTTGCCTACTGCCAGCAGGAGCTGCCGAAGTGGAACACGATCTCCATCTCCGGTTACCACATGGCCGAGGCAGGGGCCACGCCGGTGCAGGAGATCGCGTTCACCCTGGCCAACGCGAGGGAGTATGTCCGCACGGCGCTGCACTCCGGCCTCAAGGTCGACGAGTTCGCGCCCCGGCTGTCCTTCTTCTTCGTGGCCCGGACCACGCTGCTCGAGGAGGTGGCCAAGTTCCGCGCGGCCCGGCGGCTATGGGCCCACATCATGAAGGAGGAGTTCAACGCCGAAGACCCGCGGTCCCAGATGCTCCGGTTCCACACCCAGACGGCCGGCGTGCAGCTCACCGCGCAGCAGCCGGAAGTGAACCTGGTCCGGGTCAGCCTGCAGGCCCTGGGGGCGGTGCTGGGCGGGACCCAGTCCCTGCACACCAACTCGTTCGACGAGGCGCTCGCGCTGCCCAGCGCCAAGGCGGCCCGGCTGGCGCTGCGCACCCAGCAGGTGATCGCCTACGAGAGCGACCTGACCGCGACCGTGGACCCGTTCGCCGGCTCCTACGCCATCGAGTCGATGACCGATGACATCGAAGCAGCCGCGAAAACCCTGATGGACCAGGTCGAGGACATGGGCGGGGCGGTGGCCGCGATCGAGCGCGGCTTCCAGAAGGCCGAGATCGAGAAGGCCGCCTACGCCGTGGCCCGGGAGATCGACGAGGGCGAGCGGGTGATCGTCGGGGTGAACCGGTTCACCGGTGACGGTGAGGAGCCGTACGAGCCACTGCGCGTCGACCCGGCCATCGAGTCCGAGCAGGTGGCCCGGCTAACCCGGCTGCGCGCCGAGCGGGACAACGCCGCGGTCGGCCGCGGCATTGCCGCGCTTAAAGCCGCCGCCGAAAGCACAGATAACGTACTTTTCCCGCTCCGGGATGTGCTGCGCGCGGGTGCCACTCTGGGCGAGGTCTGTGATGCGCTGCGCGATGTATGGGGCCAGTACCAGCCCGGCGAAATCTGACAATTTCATAAATTCCGGGCCCGGAGGTCGGTCATGGCTATCGAATGGAATCCGTCCCGCGGTGCGACGCTCGGCGTCGAATGGGAGGTTCAGCTAATTGACCACCAGACCAAGCAGCTGCGCCAGGAAGCCGGCAAGCTGCTGGCCGACCTGCCGGTCATCGGCGACACCGGTGAGCACCCGCAGATACGCCACGAGCTCATGCAGTCAACCCTTGAGGTCGTCACCGGCATTTGCAGCACCGTGTCAGAGGCCAAAGAGGACCTGGCTAAAACGATCACCGAACTCCAGCGAACCGCCGCTGGGCACGGTATCCTGCTGGCATGCGCCGGCACGCACCCGGTGAGTGACTGGCGCGATGCGACGATGGCGCCTATCCAGCGCTATGCGGAGCTCGTTGAGCAAATGCAATGGCTTGTGCGCCGGATTCAAACCTTCGGCGTCCATGTCCACGTGGGGATCCGGGACGGGAGCAAGGCGATTCCGATCGTCAATGCGCTCGCCGCGTACCTGCCGCATTTTCTCGCGATAACCGCGTCGAGCCCGTTCTGGTGCGGGTATGACACGGGACTTGCCTCCAGCAGGTCCGTGACGTTCGGCGCGCTGCCGACGGCGGGCCCGCCGCACCGGCTGAGGGACTGGAAGCAGTTCGAGAACTACATGGAAACGCTGCTGCGTGCTGGCACCATCCGCAGCATCAAGGAGGTCTGGTGGGATATCCGGCCGCACCCGGACTTCGGCACCGTCGAGATCCGCATGTTCGACGGCGTGCCGACGCTCCGCGAGGTCGGCATGGTGGCTGCGCTCTCGCAGTGCCTGGTTCAGCGGTTCGACATGCAGCTGGACCGGGGCTACACGCTGCCTTCCCCCTCTTCCTGGGTGGTCAGGGACAACAAATGGCGGGCCACGCGGTACGGACTGGACGCGATCGTGATCACTGACGAAGCCGGCGCCACCGCGCCGCTCCGCGACGAACTGTACGAGCTGCTCAGGGAGCTCGAGCCGGTAGCCTCCCGGCTGGGCTGCCTTGAGGAGCTTTCCGTAGCCTTCGAGGTGCTCGACGATGGTGCCTCATACGAACGGCAGCGAGCCGTCTACGCGCGTACCGGGGACCTGACCAGCGTGGTCGACTCGCTCGTGGCCGAGTTCGCGGACGACAGGTTCTGCACGCAGGGGAGTGCTGGGCATGGAAGGAAATGACCTAGTCGCGGATCTGGACTCGTTCCTGGCCAGACACCAGGACGAGCTGATCGAGTTCCGCCGCGATCTGCACGCGCATCCCGAGCTGGCCAACGCCGAGCACCGCACCACCCGCCGGGTCGCGCTGCGGCTGGCCGCGGTGGGCCTGCGGCCGGTGATCCTGCCCAAGGGCACGGGCCTGATCGTGGACATCGGCTCCGAGCCGGACGCCCAGGGCGACCGGCCCGTGGTAGCGCTGCGCGCCGACCTGGACGCGCTGCCCATGCAGGATGAGAAGGACGTCCCCTACCGCTCCACCGTGCCGAACGTCTGCCACGCCTGCGGTCACGACGTGCACACCACCGTGCTGATGGGCGCCGGCCTGTACCTGGCCGACCTGGCTGCCGCCGGGCTGCTGCCCGGCCGGGTGCGGCTGGTCTTCCAGCCCGCCGAGGAGGCGGCCAGCGGCGCCCTGGACGTGCTCGCGGCCGGCGGCACCGCCTCGGTCGGCCGGATCTTCGCCCTGCACTGCGACCCCCGGCTGGACGCCGGCCAGCTCGGCGTGCGCTCCGGCGCGATCACCGCCGCCTGCGACCGGATCCAGGTGCACGTCACCGGACCCGGCGGTCACACCGCCCGGCCGCACCTGACCACCGACCTGGTCTACGCCCTCGGCAAGATCATCACCGAGGTGCCTGCCGCCCTGTCCCGGCGGGTCGACCCCCGGGCCAGCCTCAGCCTGGTCTGGGGCCGGGTCAACGCTGGCACCGTGGCCAACGCCATCCCCGACGCCGGCATCGCCGAGGGCACCGTCCGGTGCCTGGACGACGAGGCCTGGCACAGCGCGCCGGACCTGCTCAAGGGGCTGATCGACTCGGTGGCGGCCGGGTACGGGCTGAACGCCGAGGTCAGCTACCAGCGCTACGTGCCGCCCACGGTCAACGACCAGGCCAGCGCGGCCATGATCTCGGCCGCCGCGCTCGGCGTGCTGGGCGCGGGCTCGGTGGTGCACACGCCGCAGAGCCTGGGCGGCGAGGACTTCGCCTGGTACCTGGAATCCATCCCCGGCGCGCTGGCCCGGCTGGGCACCCGGGTGCCCGGTTCGAACCGGACGCTGGACATCCACCAGCCCACATTCGACATCGACGAGAGCGCCATCGGCACCGGGGTCCGGGTCATGGCGGCCACCGCCATCAACGCGCTGTGGGACGACGGCGCGATCGTGGCCCAGCCGCTGCCAGGCGTCACCGGCGCCTGATTTCTTGCTCGCCTCCGGGCCGCTTTAAGGCCTGATTTCTTGCTCGCCTCCGGGCCGCCTTAAGGCCTGGCCTTCCCTCGTCGCTCCTTCGTCGTTCCTCAGTCCAGGCGAGGCCGCGGCCCTACGGCTCGCGGGGGTTAGGGTGGACCTGTGGGTAGCGTGCCAACCGCGCGACACAAGCGCGCCCGGGCCGCCGCCGGCGGCCCGCAGACGTTCCGATCGGCGACCGCGGTGGCCATCTGGTGGGTCTGGCTGCTGTTCGCCGTGGCGAACTGGATTGACCTGGCCGTCCAGGGCCGGGATAAGGAGTCGCTGGTGGCCGCGGCGATCCTGCTGCTGGTCACCGGCGTGGCCTACGACACCGCGCAGCGCCCCCGCATCATCGCCGACGACATCGGGGTCACGATCAGGAACCCGCTGCGCGATTACCGCGTCGGCTGGGCCCGCGTGACCAAGATCGACCTGGCCGACCTGCTCCGGGTGCACTGCGACCCGGGCCAGGGCCAGCCCGAGGGATTCACCCTCGAGGGCAACGAGGACAACGAGGGAAACGAGGGCCAGGACGGCAAGCACACCAAGGTGATCAACGCCTGGTCCGTGCACTACTCGCGGCGCCACCAGTTCACCGCCGACGCCAGGGCCCGCCGCAGCGCCGCGCGGGCGAGTTCCGGCCGCTCACCACTCGGCATGTCCTCGATCGGCCGCGGCCGCAGCCCCGGCCTCGGCTACGGCAGCGCGCCGACTTCGCCCGCCGAGGCCGAAGCCGAGAAGATCGTCCGCCGGCTCGGCGAGTACGCCACCGCGGCCAAGGCTGAGACGGTCTGGGCCGCGGGCACCGTCGAGATCGCCGGCGCCGGCCAGGCCGACGCCGGCGAGACCGGCCAGCCCGGCGAAGCCAGCACGATCGAGACCACCGAACCGGATCACGCCGACGGCGCGCCCAGCCAGTCCCCGGATTCCCGCCTGACCGGCTGGCTCGAGCCGCTGACCAGCACCTGGGACCGCACCGCCATCGCCGCGCTAATCATCCCGGCCCTGATCCTGCTCATCGTGGCCCTGATCTGACCGCCGGGCCAGGCCGGGACCAGGCCAGGACCAGGGCCACGTCAAGGCCACGCCAGGGCCACGTCAAGGCCAGGACAGTGCCACGTCAAGGCCACGCCAGGGCCACGTCAAGGCCAGGCCAGGGCCACGTCAAGGCCAGGACAGGGCCACGTCAAGGCCAGATCAAGGTCAGGTCCAGGGCGGTTCGGACTCCGGCCACATGTCGTTCGAGTCACCCAGCTTGGCGCAGGGCAGGGCCCGCAGCGTGGCCACGTAGTCCTCGGGCGCCCCGGCCTTCTCCGCCGCGTCGGCCAGGATCCCGACATTCCGCGCCGAAGGCAGCCCGCCCTCGTAGAAGTTGAGCACGTACAGCCAGGCCAGCACGTCGCCGTCCAGGGCCTCCACCCGGACCTTGGCCCGGCGGTAATAGCCCAGGGTGACGCCGTCCCAGTTGTCGAGTTCCTTCTCGTCGGCCTCGAACACCTCGTAGAGCACGACGAAAACGCGGGCCCCGGGCTCCTCGACCACCGTGGCCATCGCCCCGTCCCAGCCGATGTCCTCCCCGCCGAACGTCAGCCGCCAGCCCTCGAGCCACCCCGTCCCGCGCTGCGGCGAATGCGGGCAGCGCAGGAGCATCTGCTCCGGGTCCATGTTGCTGCCGTAGGCCGCGTACAGTGCCACGGGGGAAAGCGTACGGCGTCCGGTCGCGACATGCCGTGCAATACGCTCGCATGGGAGAATTACCAATCGTGACGTTGACTCGGCAGAAGATCGCCATTGTCGGCGGCGGACCGGGCGGTTACGAGGCCGCCCTGGTCGCGGCCCAGCTCGGCGCGGACGTGACCGTGGTCGACTGCGACGGGCTGGGCGGGGCCTGCGTGCTCACCGACTGCGTGCCCTCCAAGACGCTCATCGAGACCTCCAACGCCATGACGCTGCTGAACCGGGCCGACCAGCTCGGCATCGCCACCGGCGGGCTGGCCACGGTGAACGCCGCCCGGCTCTACCACCGCATCACCGACCTGGCCCGGGCCCAGTCCCGCGACATCGCCGCCCGGGTGGCGGCCGAAGGCGTGAAGGTCATCCACGCCGAAGGCCGCCTGGCCGGTCCCGGCCGCCTCCAGGCGGGCGAGGAGCGGATCAGGGCCGATGCCATCCTGATCGCCACCGGCGCCATGCCCCGGGTGCTGCCCGGCGCGCGGCCCGACGGCGACCGCATCCTGAACTGGCGGCAGCTGTACGACCTGACCGAACTGCCGCCGGACCTGATCGTGGTCGGCTCGGGCGTCACCGGCGCCGAGTTCGCCAGCGCCTACCAGGCGCTCGGCTCGCGGGTCACGCTGGTCTCGTCGCGGGACCGGGTGCTGCCGCAGGAGGACGAAGACGCGGCCAACCTGATCGAGGACGTGTTCCGCCGCCGCGGCATGACCGTGCTGGGCCAGTCGCGGGCCGAGGCGGTGCGCAGCGACGCTCACAGCGTCACCGTGAGCCTGGCCGACGGCCGCGCCGTGTCCGGCAGCCACTGCCTGCTGACCGTGGGCATGATCCCGCGCACCGAGGGCTGCGGGCTCGACGAGGCCGGGGTCAAGATGGACGAGCGCGGCTTCATCGAGGTCGACCGGGTGTCCCGGACCTCGGTGCCGGGCGTGTACGCCGCCGGGGACTGCACCGGCGTGCTCATGCTGGCCTCGGTCGCGGCCATGCAGGGCCGGATCGCCATGTGGCACACGCTGGGCGAGGCGGTCGGCCCGCTGCGGCTCGGCCACGTGGCCGCGACGATCTTCACCGACCCCGAGATCGCCACCGTCGGCGTCTGTCAGCGCGCCGTCGACGCGGGCGAGGTCGCCGCCCGGGCGCTGAAGTTCCCGCTGGCCACCAATCCGCGGGCCAAGATGGCCGGCTTCCGCGACGGTTTCGTCAAGCTGTTCACCAGCCCCGGCACCGGCGTCGTGCTGGGCGGCGTGATCGTCGCCCCCCGGGCCAGCGAGCTGATCCTGGCCGTGTCGGTGGCCATGGAGCAGCGCCTGACCGCCGAGCAGCTGGCGCACACCTTCGCCGTCTACCCGTCGCTGTCGGGCAGCATCACCGAGGCGGCCCGCAAGCTCATGGAGTTCACGCCCGATTCTCTTTTCTTATCTGCCGAACGGTCCCTGCTGCTCGCCCCGCCTACCCTCACCCGCGCCCGGCTGGCCGCAACCGGCGGCTAGTGAGACGGTCGGCCCAGATCGGGGTCTGCGGGGGGTTCGATGCCGTGGCGGTGCAGCCGGGACACCCGGATGTCGTCGGCGTACATCGCGACGATGCCGACGCTGCAGAGCAGGAACAGCCCGGGCACGGCGATGTGGATCCACAGCGCGCCGGGGAACAGGGCCAGGGCGGCCGCGATCGGCAGCATGACCAGCAGGTGGCGCAGCGTCAGCCGGCCTCGCCAGCCGGCGTCGGTCAGGTCGTGCCTGACCCACTCCCGGTACCTGGCCGGCAGCCGGGCCCCCAGCGTGAACAGCACCTTGCGGCCCGGGCTGGGATCCCCGGGGATCCTGGGCACCGGATCAATCCGTGATCTCGCAGATGGCGGCGCCCGCGGTGACCGTCTGGCCGACGCTCACGGTCAGCCCGGTGACCGTCCCGTCCTTGTGCGCGGTCAGCGGCTGCTCCATCTTCATCGCCTCCAGGACCACGACCGGGTCCCCGGCCGACACCCGGTCCCCATCCGCCACCGCGATCTTCACGATCGTACCCTGCATCGGGCTGACCAGGGTGTCGCCGCTCCCGCCCCCGGGCGCAGCCCGCCTGCCGCGGGTGGCACCACGGCCCCGTTCGGCCGATCCGGGGGCGGAAGCGGGGCGGCGCGGCACGCCTAGTACGGCGGGCACCACCACCTCGAGCCGCTTGCCTCCGACCTCGACCGTGATCGCTTCCCGCTCGGCCGCCTCGGCGGTCCCGGCGCGGTCCTGGGACGGCATCGGGGTGTCGAACTCGGTCTCGATCCAGCGGGTGTGCACCCGCAGCGGCTCGCCGGCGAAGGCCGGGTCGGCCACCACGGCCCGGTGGAAGGGCAGCACGGTGGGCATGCCGCCCACCTCGAACTCGGCCAGCGCCCGGGCCGCGCGCTGCAGCGCCTGGACGCGGCTGGCCCCGGTCACGATCAGCTTGGCGATCAGCGAGTCGAATACCTGCGGGACCGTCTGGCCGGCCTCGTACCCGGAGTCCAGCCGCACGCCAGGACCCGACGGGGGATGCCAGGCGGTGATGGTGCCCGGGGCGGGCAGGAAGTTGCGGCCCGGGTCCTCGGCGTTGACCCGGAACTCGATCGAGTGCCCCCGGGCGGGCGGGTCGTCGTAGCCCAGCGGCTCGCCGTCGGCGATGCGGAACATCTCGCGCACCAGGTCCAGGCCGGTGACCTCCTCGCTGACCGGGTGCTCGACCTGCAGCCGGGTGTTGACCTCCAGGAAGCTGATCGTGCCGTCCTGGGCGACCAGGAACTCGCAGGTGCCCGCGCCCACGTAGCCCGCCGCGCGCAGGATGGCCTTGGAGGAGGTGTACAGGGCCTCGGTCTGGGCCGGCGTCAGGAACGGGGCCGGCGCCTCCTCGACCAGCTTCTGGTGGCGGCGCTGCAGCGAGCAGTCCCTGGTCGAGATGACGGCTACGTGCCCGTGCGCGTCGGCCAGGCACTGCGTCTCGACGTGCCGCGGCCGGTCCAGGTACCGCTCCACGAAGCATTCGCCCCGGCCGAACGCGGCGGTGGCTTCCCGGACCGCCGATTCGTATGCCCCGGTGACCTCCTCCTCGCGCCAGGCCACCTTGAGTCCCCGGCCGCCGCCGCCGAACGCGGCCTTGATCGCGATGGGGTAGCCGTACTGGAGGCCGAACGCCCGCACCTCCCCGGCGTCCCGCACCGGGTCGGGCGTGCCCGGGGTCAGCGGCGCCCCGGCCTCGCGGGCGATGTGCCGGGCCCGCACCTTGTCGCCGAGCGCCTCGATGGCTCCGGGCGGCGGCCCGATCCAGGTCAGGCCGGCCGCGGTCACGGCCCGGGCGAAGTCGGCGTTCTCGGCCAGGAACCCGTAGCCGGGGTGCACCGCGTCCGCGCCCGACTCCAGCCCCACCTTGATGATCTTGTCGATGTCCAGGTAGGTTTCCGGCCCGGTCGACCCGGCCAGCGAGTACGCCTCGTCGGCCATCCGCACGTGCAGCGCGTCCAGGTCGGGCTCGGCGTACACGGCCACGCTGGCCAGCCCGGCGTCACGGCACGCGCGCACGATACGCACCGCGATCTCACCGCGGTTCGCGATCAGGACCTTGCGCACGGCCGCCTCCCTGGTTCGCCCCTATCTGGCTAAGCACCTCGCTGGAGTCTAGGCCAGGTGTATCAGCCCCGGTTAGTCCCGGCCGCGGGGCCTGGCCGGTGCCACTGCGCCTTGTGATTAAAGGCACATACTGGGACCGGGGCACGCCGGATAGCTGCGAGTTCCCGCTACCCGCTGACCGGTCGGGAATCTGTCTCCCGCTATAGGCCCTTCCTCAACCGAAGTGTGATCTCGGGTACGTAGAGTGAGCGGCACGCCGGTTGGGAGGCCACCTGTTGGGATGGGGGTTCCCGGCGGTCGCCGGCGCTAGCTAATGCGCGACGACGGCGACATTTCGTTACGACGAGGTAACGAAAAGCGTCACCAAGCTATGGGTCCTGCCTAGCGTGCGTTGAGTTTTTTAGGGCAGCAGAAACGGAAATGGAAACGGAAGGAGCCCGGGTGCGCGTGATCATCTCGGGGTGCCGAGGATGAGCGTGCTTGGCATGCTGGCGTGGTTCGCGGCGGCGGTGAGCCTGTGGCTCGGCGCGCGCCGGCACGACAGCGCCTTCACCCGGGGTTACCAGTGGCTGGCCGGAGCGGCCGCCCTGTACTGCGCCGGCCTGATCGTCCAGCAGGTGCAGGGGTCGGCGCAGGGCCCGACCTCCGGGCTGTCGCTGGCCGACCTGCCGTCGCTGCTGGCGGTCGCCGCCGCGGCCGTCGGGATCATGCTGCTCACCAGCGCCGAGCGGCTCGCCGCCCAGGGCGAAGGCCAGGGCGTCCCGCGGCCCCGGCGGACCGAGGTGCCCGAGGGCACCGACGCCGCCACCGGCTCGGTGCTGCCCGGGCTGGCCGACGGCTACGTGATGGCGGTCGCCCTGCTGGTGATCGGCTGGATCACCCTGTTCAGCGCCGAGTTCCACCGGTCCGGTGACCGGCCCGGCACCTTCCTGCTGAGCATGATCCACGCGCTGGCCGACCTGGCCGTCCTGGGTGCCCTGCTGCCCATGGTCACCGCGGCCTGGCGGCGCGTCATGCTGCCTTACCTGTCCCTGCTGGCCGTGGCGATCGGGGACGCCCTGGCCGTCGGGCAGCGGGCCCTCGGCGGGCACCCGGGCCTCGCGACCCAGCTGTTGGCCGTGCTGGCCGCCATCCTGCTCGGCCTGGCCCCGTGGCCGGTGGCCGAGGTGCGGTGGGCCCGCCGGGCCTCGAGCACGGCCGCGGCCACCATCGTCGCCGCGCTGGCCGCGGCCACCGCCACCGTGGTCGTGATCGGCAACGGCCTGGCCGGCGCCCCCGCATCCGGGGCGGCGCTGGTCGTGGCGGGCGGCGCGGGCGTGCTGGTGCTGGCCGTCCGGGTCTTCATGCTGGTCAACCAGAACGGGCTGCTGCTGTCGATCTGGCGGGAATCCAGCCAGAGCCTGCGCGAGCTGGCCAGCCGGACCAGCGACGTGGTACTGGTCTGCGACCTGGACGGGATCATCAGCTACGCCAGCCCGGCGGTCGCCGACTACGGCTACACCCCGGCCGACCTGACCGGCCGCCAGCTGCCCGATTTCGTCCATCCCGAGGACCGCGCGGCCGTGCTGGCCGCGGCCCGGCTGGCCCTGGGGGCCAAGGCCGCGACCGGGGCCGCCGGGGCGCCGGCCCTGGCCGGCGCTCCGGGCCCCGCGGGCCGCTTCCCGGCCCGGGTGCGGGCCGCCGACGGCACCTGGCGGCATGTCGAGTCGACCGTGCTGCGCTACCAGGTACCGGCCGCGCCGGGCCAGATCCTGGTCACCGCGCGCGACGTCAGCGACCAGGTGGCGCTGCGCCAGCAGGTCACCCACCTGACCTTCCATGACGGGCTGACCGGCCTGCCCAACCGGGCCTACATCGAGGAGCGGACCAGGGACGCGCTGCGGGGCGCCGCGCCCGCCCGCCGGGTCGGCGTCATCTTCCTCGACCTGGACCGCTTCACCGCGGTCAACGACTCGGTCGGGCACGGCGCCGGCGACCTGGTGCTGGCCCAGGCGGCCCGGCGGCTGCGCGCGGTCGTCCCGGTGCACGACACGGTGGCCCGCTGGGGCAGCGACGAGTTCGCCGTCCTGGTCGAGAGCGCGGGCAGCGTGCAGGAGGTCTCCGAGATCGCCGAGCGGCTGGCGGGTGCGGTGGCCGGCGAGCCGTTCCGGGTGGCCGGCCAGCCCATCGCGCTCACCGCGAGCGTCGGCCTGGCGCTGGCCGGCCCGGAGCCCGTGACCGCGGACCACCACCGGCCGCCGGAGTCCGCGGCCGGCCACGGGAGCCCCGACGGGTCGTCCGGCGTGCTGCTGCGCAACGCCGACGTGGCCATGTCGCGGGCCAAGGACGCCGGCGGCGACCGGGTCGAGGTCTACGCCGCGCACATGCACGCGGATGTGGTCCGCAGGCTCGAGATCGTCACCGACCTGCAGCGGGCCATCAGCAACGGCGAGCTCACCCTGCAGTACCAGCCGATCGTCGAGCTGGCCACCTCCCGCGTCATCGGGGCCGAGGCGCTGGTCCGCTGGTGGCGCGGCGGCGGGTCCGTCCCGCCCCGCGAGTTCCTGGGCGCGGCCGAGGACTCGGGCCTGATCGTGCCGCTGGGCGACTGGGTGCTGCGCGAGGCGTGCACCCAGGGCGCGGCCTGGCTGCGGGCCTCGTTCGAGGTCGGCGTCGCGGTCAACCTGTCCGCGCGGCAGATCATCGCGTCCGGTTTCACCGGCCGGGTGGCCGCCATCCTGGCCGAGACCGGCCTGCCGGCCGAGGCGCTCACCGTGGAGGTGAACGAGCGGATCCTGGTCGAGGAGGACGGGCTGATCGTCGAGCGGCTCGCGGACCTGCACCAGCTGGGCGTCCGGATGGCCGTCGATGACTTCGGCACCGGATACGCCTCGCTGGCCCACCTGCGGCAGCTGCCGCTCGACGTGATCAAGATCGACCCGTCGTTCGTGGCCGGCCTCGGCCAGGACGACACGCTTTCGATGCTGACCAGGACCGTGGTACAGGTCGGGCGCGACCTGGGCCTGCGGGTCATCGCCGAGGGCATCGAGCAGCCCCGCCAGCTCAGCGCGCTGCGCGAGATGGGCTGCGGCTACGGGCAGGGTTTCCTGGTGGCCAGGCCGATGGCCGCGGCGGGCGTGGAAGCGCTGATCAGGACGCCTGGGGGGCACGGGAGTAACCGAGCCCAAGGAGGCCCCGCTGACGAGCCGCGCGGGCGGCCCGTCTCGGAATGTGAGACAACTACCGTCATCGGTTGACGTTACGATTCCCGATCGCAGTAAGGTGGTAGCCGTGAAGACCACGCAGATCCTCGTACTTGGCTGGCGCGCAGGCAGCTGACCAAGACAGCTCACTGCGCGCTCCCCTCGACTGCCGTCAGGCACGAGGGGATTTTTTATGCCGCCGAAGGCAAGCCAGCGAAGCGCAAGCCCCGAATGCAAGACCCGAACGCAAGCCCCGAATGCAAGCCAGGGAGACGAACCGATGACCGAGCAGATGACCGGCCGCACCGGGCCCGGGGTCCACGACGACCCCGAAGGTCCCGCCGGGACGCCAGGATCCCCGGCGCCGCCCGGACGTGCCGTGCCCAGCCCGCGGGACCTGGCCGCTCGCACGCCGCACCGCGAGGGAGCCCGGGCCGGCGATCACGCCCGCCCGGCCGAGCCCCAGCCCCCCGCGGCCGCGCCCCAGGCCCCCGCGCCGGCCGGCGCCGAGCCCCCGCGGCTGCAGGCCACCAGCCCGGGCAAGACCCGGGCCACCGGGGCGCAGGCGCTGGTCTACGCGCTCGAGCGGGTCGGGGCCGACGTGGTGTTCGGCATCCCGGGCGGTGCCGTCCTGCCCGCCTACGACCCGCTGCTCGACTCCAAGATCATCCGGCACATCCTGGTCAGGCACGAGCAGGGCGCGGGCCACGCGGCCACCGGTTACGCGCAGGCCACCGGGCGCGTCGGCGTGTGCATGGCGACCAGCGGCCCGGGTGCCACCAACCTGGTCACGCCCATCGCCGACGCGTACATGGACTCGGTCCCGATCGTGGCCATCACCGGGCAGGTGGCGTCGAGCATGATCGGCACCGACGGCTTCCAGGAGGCCGACATCTCCGGGATCACCCTCCCGATCACCAAGCACAACTTCCTGGTCACCAAGCCCGAGGACATCGCCCGCACCATCGGCGAGGCCTTCCACGTGGCCTCGACCGGGCGGCCCGGGCCGGTGCTGGTCGACATCGCCAAGGACGCGCTGCAGGCCACCACCGAGTTCAGCTGGCCGGTGCCGTACGACCTGCCCGGCTACCACCCGGTGACCCGGCCGCACGCCCGCCAGGTGCGCGAGGCCGCCCGCCTGATCAGCGAGTCCCGGCGGCCGGTGCTGTACGTGGGCGGCGGCGTGATCAAGGCCCGCGCTTCCGCGCAGCTGCGCGAGCTGGCCGAGCTGACCGGTATCCCGGTGGTCACCACGCTGATGGCCCGGGGCGCGTTCCCCGACGGCCACCCGCTGCACATGGGCATGCCCGGCATGCACGGCTGCGTGACGGCGGTCGGCGCGCTGCAGCAGGCCGACCTGCTCATCGCGCTGGGCACCAGGTTCGACGACCGGGTGACCGGCAAGCTCGACACGTTCGCGCCCGGCGCGCTGATCGTGCACGCGGACATCGACCCGGCCGAGATCTCCAAGAACCGCCGGGCCGACGTGCCGATCGTGGGCGACTGCCGTGAGGTCATCGCCGACCTGATCGCCGCCGTCCGGGCCGAGTACGAGCAGGGCCGCCAGCCCGGCCTGGACGCCTGGAAGGCCCAGCTCGATTCCTGGCGCACGACCTACCCGCTCGGCTACGACCAGCCGGACGACGGCACCCTGGCCCCGCAGTACGTGGTCGAGCGGATCGGGAAGATCGCGGGCCCGGAGGCGGTGTACGTGGCCGGGGTCGGCCAGCACCAGATGTGGGCCGCCCAGTTCATCAACTACGAGAACCCCGCCACCTGGATCAACTCCGGCGGGCTGGGCACCATGGGCTTCGCCGTGCCCGCCGCCATGGGGGCCAAGGTCGGCCGGCCTGAGGCCACCGTGTGGGCCATCGACGGCGACGGGTGCTTCCAGATGACCAACCAGGAGCTGGCCACCTGCGCCATCGAGGGCATCCCGATCAAGGTCGCCATCATCAACAACGGCAGCCTCGGCATGGTCAGGCAGTGGCAGACGCTGTTCTACAACGAGCGCTACTCCAACACCGACCTGCACGCCACGGCCGAGCCGAAGAAGCCGACCGGCACCCGCATCCCCGACTTCGTCAAGCTGGCCGAGGCCTACGGCTGCGAGGGCATCCGCTGCGAGGAACCCGGCGAGGTGGACCGGGTGATCGAGCGGGCCATGGCCATCGACGACCGGCCGGTGGTGCTCGACTTCGTGGTGCACAAGGACGCCATGGTCTGGCCCATGGTCGCGGCCGGCACGTCCAACAACGACATCAAGTTCGCGCGCGGCCTGGCGCCCGACTGGGGAGGCTCCGATGACTAGGCACACGCTGTCCGTGCTGGTGGAGAACAAGCCGGGGGTCCTGGTCAGGATCGCCGGGCTGTTCGCCCGGCGCAACTTCAACATCGACTCGCTGGCCGTGGGGCCGACCGAGCACGAGGAGATCTCCCGCATCACGATCGTGGTCAACTGCGAGGAGCGCCCGCTGGAGCAGGTGACCAAGCAGCTCAACAAGCTCATCAACGTGCTCAAGATCGTGGAGCTCGAGCCGGGCGCCACCGTGCAGCGCGAGCTGATCCTGGTCAAGATCCGGGCCGACGCCGAGAGCCGGTCCCGGGTGCTCGAGACGGTCAAGCTGTTCCGGGCCCGGGTGGTGGACGTGGCCATCGACGTGGTCACCATCGAGGCGACCGGCAACCGGGAGAAGCTCGACGCGCTGATCAAGGTGCTCGAGCCGTTCGGGATCAAGGAACTCGTCCAGTCCGGCATGGTGGCCATCGGCCGCGGCGGCCGCTCCATCACCGACCGCGCGCTGCGGCCCGTCGAGCGCAGCGCATAAGCTCACGACAAAGAGAAAGGCCCGTTTCAAGTGGCAGAGATTTTCTACGACGACAGCGCCGACCTCTCCGTCATCCAGCGCCGGCACGTCGCCGTGCTGGGATACGGCAGCCAGGGACACGCGCACGCGCTGTCCCTCCGCGATTCCGGCGTGGACGTGCGGGTCGGGCTGCCTGAGGGCTCGGCCAGCCGGGAGAAGGCCGCCAACGACGGCCTGCGCGTGGTCACGCCCGGCGAGGCCTGCGAAGAGGCCGACCTGATCATGGTCCTGATCCCGGACCACCTGCAGCGCCAGCTGTACGCCGAGGCCATCGCGCCCTCGCTGGTGGAGGGCGACGCCCTGTTCTTCGCCCACGGCCTGAACATCCGGTACCACCTCATCACCCCGCCCGAGGACGTCGACGTCTGCATGGTCGCGCCCAAGGCGCCCGGTCACCTGGTGCGCCGCCAGTTCGCGCAGGGCCGCGGCGTGCCGGTGCTGGTCTGCGTGGAGCAGGACGCGACCGGCAACGCCTGGCCGCTGACCCTGGCCTACGCCAAGGGCATCGGCGGCACCCGCGCGGGCGCGCTGAAGAGCACGTTCACCGAGGAGACCGAGACCGACCTGTTCGGCGAGCAGACCGTGCTGTGCGGCGGCGTAGCCGAGCTGATCAAGGCGGGCTTCGCCACCCTGGTCGAGGCGGGCTACCAGCCGGAGTCGGCCTACTTCGAGTGCCTGCACGAGATGAAGCTGATCGTGGACCTGATGTACGAGGGCGGCATCTCCAAGATGTACTGGTCGGTGTCGGACACCGCCGAGTACGGCGGCTACACCCGCGGCCCCCGGCTGATCAACGAGCAGACCCGCGAGGAGATGCGACGCATCCTGGGCGAGATCCAGGACGGCTCGTTCGCGCGCGAGCTGGTCGAGGAGTTCGACGCCGGCAAGCCGAACTTCCTCAAGCGCCGCGAGGCCGAGCGCGCCGAGCAGATCGAGCAGGTCGGCGCGCGGCTCCGCCCGCTGATGTCCTGGCTGGCGGCCGACGAGTAACGCGGCCGCGGCGCGTTTGGATGCTCCGGATTGGGTAGCAGGCCCTGATGGCTGCGAACACCACCGACACCCAGACCCGTTCCAACGGCCGCCCGGCGCCGGGCGCACGCCCGCGCCGGGTCGGCGCCCCGACGTCGGCCACGGCCCCCGCGCACGTCCCGGCCGAGGCCGAGGCCGGGACCGCGCCGGCCGGCGGCCGCCCGGCCGTGCTGGCCGGCACGCAGCCCCGGCGGTCCGCCACCGCGGGCGAGGCGGTGCTGGCCTACCTGCGCTTCCAGGCTCACACGCTGGCCTCGCTCGAGCCCGCGGTGCGCGCGGACGAGTTCGACTCCGTGCACCAGATGCGGGTGGCCACCCGCCGGCTGCGCGCCGCCCTCCGGTCGTTCGGCGACGTCATCCCGCGCCCGGCCACCGGTCACCTGGCCGGCGAACTGCAGTGGCTGGGCCGGGCGCTCGGCGCGGCCCGCGACAGCGAGGTGCTCGCCGGCCACCTGCGGGACAGCCTGCGGCCCACGCCGCCCGAACTGCTCATCGGGCCGGTCCAGGCCCGCGTGCAGGGGCACTACGCGCCCCGGCGCGCCGCCGCCCGGACCGACCTGCTCGAGGTGCTCGACTCGCCGCGGTACGCGGCCCTGCTGGCCGAGCTGGACCGCGTCGCGGCCGGCCCGGCTGCCGGCCCACGCGCCGGCCAGCCGGCCCGCGACGTCCTCCCGGCCGGGGTCCGCCGCGCCTACCGGCAGGCCCAGCGGCGGATGCGCCGGGCCCGGCACTCCCGGCCCGGCGAGGCCAGGGACGTCGCCCTGCACCAGGCGCGCAAGTCCGCCCGCCGGGCCCGCTACGCGGCCGAGGCCGCGACCCCGGTGATCGGCAAGCAGGCCCGCCGGTTCGCCAGGCAGCTGAAGAAGGTCCAGTCGGTGCTCGGCGACCACCAGGATTCGGTGCTGGCCCGGCAGGCCGCCCGGGACCTGGGCATCAGCGCGCACCTGGCCGGCGAGAACGCGTTCAGCTACGGCCTGCTGCACGAGCGCGAGAGCCACCGGGCCGAGCGGCTGCAGGCCCGCGCCCGCCGCGTGTGGCGGCACGCTGCCCGCCCCCGCTACCGGCGCTGGATGAAGTAGGATTTAAAAATACTGTCTCGAATATTGAGACAGACGTCTTGAGGGATGTCTCGGGCCGAGGCGGTTCAGGTAACGTAGCAGGCACTATGCGGCACTTCGTACTCGTAGCCAGCCGCAGCGGAGACCTGTAGAACCTGATCCAGGGCAGGCCGGCAACCCGCTGCGGAGGTTGGGCGCTGGCCGTAAGTCCCGCTGGTTCTCGACAGGAGTCATCCCCGTGTACGACATGTATCCCTGGAGCGACCGCCCCCGACCGGCCGCCCCCGCCCCCCGCGATGGCCGCCACCCGATGGCCGCCGGGGACCCCGACCGCGCAGAAACCGCACCAGCTGAACAGGCCGGGCCGCCCGCCGAGGCCAGGCAGGCCGTCCAGGTCGCCCTGGACCGGCGCGACAACGGGGGCGACGCGGTAGGCGCGGTCAGCCCGGCCACGTCAGGCCGGCCCCGCCAGTAAGGTTCTGGGCATGGCTTCACGAACGATACGGCTGGCCGTCGTCGGCGGCGACGGCATCGGTCCCGAGGTGACCGCCGAGGCGCTCAAGGTACTGCGGGCCGCGGCGCCCGAGGTGACCTTCGACGAGACCGAATACGACCTCGGCGCGCGCCGCTGGCACCGCACCGGGGAGACGCTGCCCGACGCGGTGCTCGAGGAGATCCGCGGCCACGACGCGATCCTGCTCGGCGCGGTCGGCGATCCGAGCGTGCCCAGCGGGGTGCTCGAACGCGGGCTGCTGCTGCGGCTGCGGTTCGAGCTTGACCATTACGTCAACCTGCGCCCGGTCCGGCTGTACCCCGGGGTCGCCTCCCCGCTGGCCAGCGCCCGGCCCGAGACGCTGGACATGGTGGTGGTCCGCGAGGGCACCGAGGGCCCGTACACCGGAGCCGGCGGCGTGATGCGCAAGGGCACCCCGGCCGAGATCGCCACCCAGGAGAGCGTGAACACCGCGTTCGGCGTGCAGCGGGTGGCCAGGTACGCCTTCGCCAGGGCCATGGCGCGGCCGCGCCGCAAGCTGACCCTGGTGCACAAGACCAACGTGCTGACCTACGCCGGCGACCTGTGGCAGCGCACCGTGGACGGGCTGGCCAAGGAGTTCGCCGACGTGTCGGTGGACTACTGCCACGTCGACGCCGCGTCCATGTTCTTCGTCTCCCAGCCCGGTCGGTTCGACGTC
The DNA here is from genome assembly GCA_963767565.1 of uncultured Actinomycetes bacterium. GTDB lineage: Bacteria > Actinomycetota > Actinomycetes > Streptosporangiales > Streptosporangiaceae > Palsa-504. The sequence continues at coordinate 202,853 of CAVYEG010000010.1, forward strand.
ATCGTCACCGACAACCTGTTCGGCGACATCCTGACCGACCTCGGGGCCGCGGTGGCCGGCGGCATCGGGCTCGCCGCCAGCGGCAACATCAACCCCGAGGGCACCGCGCCCAGCATGTTCGAGCCGGTGCACGGCAGCGCCCCGGACATCGCGGGCCAGAGCAAGGCCGACCCGACGGCCGCCATCCTGTCCGCCGCCATGCTCTGCGAGCACCTGGGTCTGGTCGCCGCTGCGGTCAAGATCGAGCAGGCCGTGGCCGACGACCTGCTCGAGCGCCAGGGAGCCTGGGCCGCGCGCACCACCGTCGAGGTGGGCGACGACATCGCCGAGCGAGTAGCCAGCTGACCCCGCGGTCGGCGCAGACCGCCGGGTCTAGATGGCTACTGTTGACCTACCGGCGATGAGGAAGTTCAGACCATGATTGATTTCGATATCCGTCCCTCCGGCCACCCGCTGCCCGACGCCGAGCGGGAGGCGGTGCTGCGCTCGCCCGGCTTCGGCCAGGTGTTCACCGATCACATGATCACGCTGCGCTGGTCCGCCGAGCGCGGCTGGCACGACGGGCGGCTCGAGCCCTACGGGCCGTTCACGTTCGACCCGGCCACCATGGTGTTCCACTACGCCCAGGAGTTCTTCGAGGGCCTGAAGGCCTACCGCCAGGAAAACGGGTCGATCGCCCTGTTCCGGCCGGAAGCCAACGCGGCCCGGTTCAACGGCACCGCGCAGCGGATGGCCATGCCGGAGCTGCCCGAGGAGACCTTCATCCGGGCCCTGGAACTGCTGGTCGCCCAGGACCGCGACTGGGTGCCGGGCGGTGAGGGCAACAGCCTGTACCTGCGGCCGTTCATGATCGCCACGCAGCGCGGCCTGGGTGTCAACCACCCGTCAAGCGAGTACCTGTTCTGCGTCATCGCCTCGCCCGCCGCCTCCTACTTCGGCGGCACCGGTAAGCCGAAGCCGGTCACCGTGTGGCTGTCGGAGTACTACACCAGGGCCGCGCCCGGCGGGACCGGCGCGGTCAAGGCGGGCGGCAACTACGCGGCCGCCTTCGTGGCCCAGCAGCAGGCCGTGGAGCAGGGCTGCGACCAGGTGGTCTGGCTGGATGCCGCCGAGCACCGCTGGGTCGAGGAGATGGGCGGGATGAACCTGTTCTTCGTCGTCGGCCCGGATGGCAACGGCGGCGGCGGCGCCGCCCCGCAGATCATGACGCCGCCGCTGACCGGCACGCTGCTGCCCGGCATCACCCGTGACTCGCTGCTGCGGCTGGCCCCCGAACTCGGCATCAAGGCCTACGAGGACCGGATCTCCACCGACCAGTGGCAGGCCCAGTGCGCCTCGGGCGAGCTGACCGAGGTGTTCGCCTGCGGCACCGCCGCCGTCATCACCCCGGTCGGCCGGGTCAAGGGCGAATCCGCCGAATGGCTGATCGGCCACGGCGAGCCCGGCCCGGTCACCATGCGCCTGCGCGAGGAGCTGATCGGCATCCAGTACGGCCACCACCCCGACCCGTTCGGCTGGGTCCACAAGGTCTGCTGACCGCAAATCCCGTGAAATCCGGACGTTCCCACCTCACTGAACCCGTCGACGTCTCGGATAGTGAGATAGTTGTGCGGCTCCGGCCGGACGTGTGGCACACTGAGCCCGTGACGTCCGGCCGGATCATTATCGGCAGGCGCGTCGGCACCCAGGGCTAGCGGCCCTGGGCGTGGCCCGCTAGGGGCCGCCGCCGGCGCGCAGACCTCTCGCGTTCTCGCGAGGGGTCTTTTGTTTTGCGGCGGCGCAACCTCCAGACCGGAAGAAACGGACAGCACCGATGCTCGACGACACCTTTCACGTCTACGACACGACCTTGCGTGACGGCGCGCAGCAGGAGGGCCTGAACCTCAGCGTGGCCGACAAGCTGGTCATCGCGCGCCAGCTGGACGAGCTGGGGGTCGGGTTCATCGAGGGCGGCTGGCCGGGCGCGATCCCGAAGGACACCGAGTTCTTCCGCCGCGCCGTCACGGAACTGGACCTGAAGCACGCGCAGCTCGCCGCGTTCGGCGCGACCCGCCGGCCCGGTGTGAAGGCGGCCGACGACCCATTGGTTGCCGCGCTGCGCGTTTCGGGCGCGCCGGTCGTGACTCTGGTCGCGAAGAGTCACGACCGGCACGTCGAGCTGGCCCTGCGCACCACGCTCGAGGAAAACCTGGCCATGATCGCCGACACCGTCACGCACCTGAGGAGCAACGGCCAGCGGGTGTTCCTGGACGCCGAGCACTTCTTCGACGGCTACCGGTCCAACCCCGCGTACGCGCTCGAGGTGGTCCGCACCGCGGCCGAGGCCGGCGCCGACGTCATCGCCCTGTGCGACACCAACGGCGGCATGATGCCGAACCAGCTCGCCGACACCGTCGCCGCCGTCAGAGCAGCCACCCAAGCCCGCCTGGGCATCCACTGCCACGACGACACCGCCTGCGGCGTGGCCAACACCCTGGTCGCCGTGGACGCGGGCGTGACCCACGTGCAGGGCACGGCCAACGGCTACGGCGAGCGGGCCGGCAACGCCAACCTGTTCAGCGTGGTGGCCGGCCTGCAGCTGAAGCAGGGCCGCACCGTGGTCCCGCCGGAGCAACTACACGAGATGTCCCGCATCGCGCACGCGATCAGCGAGGTGACCAACGTCGCGCCGGATACCCACCAGCCCTACGTCGGGCTGAGCGCGTTCGCCCACAAGGCCGGCCTGCATGCGAGCGCCGTCAAGGTCGACCCGATGCTGTACCAGCACATCGACCCCGCCCTGGTCGGCAACGACATGCGCATGCTGGTCTCGGACATGGCCGGCCGCGCCTCGATCGAGCTGAAGGGCCGCGAGCTCGGCTACGACCTGTCCGGCGACAAGGCCGTCATCGCCAGGGTCACCGACCGGGTCAAGGACCTGGAGGCGGCCGGCTACACCTTCGAGGCCGCCGACGCCTCCTTCGAGCTGCTGCTGCGGGACGAGCTCGGCCAGCGGCACGAGTACTTCGCGGTCGAGTCCTGGCGGGTCATCGTGGAACGCCACCCGGACCAGAGGATGACCAGCGAGGCCACGGTGCGGCTGGAGGCCAAGGGCGAGCGGCTGGTCGCGGTGGGCGAGGGCAACGGCCCGGTGAACGCCCTGGACCGGGCGCTGCGCGCCGCCCTCGAGCAGATCTACCCCGAACTAGCCCGCCTCGAGCTCACCGACTACAAGGTCCGCATCCTGGCCGGCAGCCACGGCACGGGTGCGGTCACCCGGGTCCTGATCGAGTCCGACGACGGCACCGGCGACGCCTGGAGCACCGTCGGCGTGGACGAGAACATCATCGCCGCGAGCTGGCACGCCCTGGAGGAAGCCGTCACCTACTGCCTCCTGCGCTCCGGCCGCGAACCCAGCTGACCAACCACGTGTGCCGTTACCCTGCTATCCCGCCGACGACCGGACCGCCCGCGCCTGCCAAGGACCTCCGCTGACCTCGCTCACCCGGCGCGCGCTGAACCGCGCCACGCTGGACCGCCAGCTCCTGCTGCGCCGCGACCCGCGGCCGGCCGGCGCGGCGGTCGGGCACCTGGCCGGCCTGCAGGCCCAGGCCCCGCTGGCTCCGTACGTAGGCCTGTGGACCCGCCTCACCGGTTTCCGTCCTGAACATCTTTCAACCCTGTTGGCCGAACGGTCCGTAGTGCGCGCCCACCTCATGCGCAACACCGTCCACCTGGTGACCGCCGCCGATTTCGCCGCCTTCCGCCCCCTGTTCCAGCCGCGCATCACCAGAGCCCTGTCCGGCAGCTTCGGCCGCCGCCTGGTCGGCGTCGACCTGGACGAGATCCGCGACTCCGCCGCCGCCCTGCTCACCGACCGCGCGCTGACCAGGCCGCAGCTCGCCAGGGAACTGGCCGCCCGCTGGCCCGATCACGACCCGGCCGCCCTGGCCTACGCCGCCACCCACCTCCTGCCCCTGGTCCAGGTCCCCCCTCGCGGCCTGTGGGGCCAGACCGGCCCGGCCGCCTTCACCCTGGCCACCGCCTGGCTGCCCGTACCCGACCGGCCCGTACCCGACCGGCCCGCCCCCGACCGGCCCGTACCCGACCCGGCCGAGCCCGTGGCCAGCCCGCCCCCGCCCGACCCGGCCCGGGCCGCCGAGCAGCTCGTCCTGCGCTACCTGGCCGCCTACGGGCCGGCCAGCGTGGCCGACATCCAGGCCTGGTCCGGCCTGTCCCGCCTGCGCGAGGTCACCGAACGCCTCGGCCCCAGGCTCCGCCCGCTGGCCGGCCCGGACGGCGCCGAACTCCTCGACCTGCCCGGCGCGTCCCGTCCGGACCCCGACGTCCCGGCCCCGCCGCGGTTCCTGGCCGCGTACGACAACCTGCTGCTGTCCTTCGCCGACCGCACCCGGGTCATCCCGCACGCCCGGCCGGTGCCGCTGCCGCCCGGCCACGGCGCGACCACCGGCACGCTGCTAGCCGGCGGCCGCTGGCAAGCCGACTGGAAGATCACCGCAGCCGCCCTGGAGATCACGCCGTTCACCCGGCTGACCGCCCGCGAGGAGCAAGAAATCGCCGCCGAAGGCGCCCGCCTGATCGAGTTCGCGGCACCCGGCGCCAGCCCGGACATCCGTTTTGCCCCGGTTGCTGATAGCTGACCGCGTGGTGTTACCCGGGCTCGTTCGGGCTCATAATAAGACCCTGTACCACGGCAGGACGGTCAGGGATTTACGGTAGGGGCATGGACGACAAGGAAATCCTGGCTCACATCGGCGATCTTATTCAGACCGAGCACAAGCTCCGGGAGCAGCACGCCGCAGGTCAGCTGACCGGCGCGCAGGAGCGGGAGCAGCTGCGGTCCGCCGAGGAAGCCCTGGATCAGTGCTGGGACCTGCTGCGCCAGCGCCGGGCCCGCAGCGAATTCGGTGAGAACCCGGACGACGCGGCGTCGCGGCCCGTAAGCGAGGTTGAGGGTTACCAGCAGTGAGCCCGGCGGGCTGGCCCCGTGGTCTAGGGCCCCGTGGTCTAGGGCACTGAGTCGATCAAAGGAGTGGCGTGCGTATCGCGAGATTCGCCAACGGCGACGGAGTCGCGTACGGCGTGGTGGAGGGGGATCCGGGCCACCGGCCCAGCCTGACCATCGCCGAACTGTACGGGCATCCGTTCGGGGTGGATCCGGGCGGCGTCCGGCTGACCGGGAACCGGTACCCGCTGGCCGAGGTGAGGCTGCTCGCCCCGGTGCTGCCGAGCAAGGTGGTGGCCGCGGGCCGGAATTACGCCTCGCACGCGCGGGAGATGAACGGCGAGCCGCCGGCCGTGGGATCCGAGCCGGTGCTGTTCCTCAAGCCGTCCACCTCGGTAACCGGGCCGGGGGACGCGATCAAGTACCCGGTCAAGCTGACCGACCGGGTCGACTACGAGGGCGAGCTGGCGGTCATCATCGGCCGGCTGTGCCGCGGGGTGCCCAGGGAGCGGGCCGACGAAGTGATCTTCGGCTACGCCTGCGCCAACGACGTCACCGCCCGGGACCTGCAGGCCCGGGACGGGCAGTGGACCCGGGCCAAGGGGTTCGACACGTTCTGTCCGCTCGGCCCGTGGATCGAGACCGGCACCAACCCCTCCGATCTGGAACTCGTCACCACGCTGAACGGCGAGGTCAGGCAGCGGGCGAGCACATCGGAGCTGCTGTGGGACGTGCCCGCGCTGATCGCCTACACCAGCCAGGTGATGACCCTGCTGCCCGGGGACGTGCTGCTCACCGGCACGCCGGCCGGGGTCGGGCCGCTGGCCGCCGGGGACGAGGTGTCGGTCACCATCGAGAGCATCGGCACGCTGACCAACCGGGTGGTCATCGGCGACTGAACCCGCCCTGCCGCCCGCCTCGGCCCCTTACCATTTCCTTGTGATGGCGGACCCGCAGGCGCAGGACGAAGGGCCGCGCCACGGCGGGCGGGGTCGCGGCCGGGGTCGCCGCGCCGCCGCGTTCGTCGCCGTGGTCCTCGGCGTGGCCGGGCTCGCCGCGTCCCTGATCGGGGTGGCCATCCAGGTGCTGCCCAGGCATTTCACCGCCGGGCAGCAGCGGCAGATCAGGGCCTGGGAGGTGAGCAGCCGGTGGCAGGAGCTGACCGCCGGGCAGATCTTCCCCGCCTCGGTCACCTACCAGCTGCCCGGCGCGGTGCTGTACGACACCGTGCCGCTGAACCTGGCCGCGGCCCGGGTCGGCATCGCCGTGCCGTCCGGCTGCGGCTCAGGGGTGACCGCCGAGGCGGCCGCGGTGCTGCGCCGCGACGGGTGCCTGGCCGTGCTGCGCGCCACCTACGTCGACGCCACCCAGACGTACGTCATGACCGTCGGCGTGGCCGTGCTGCCGTCCGCGGCCGCGGCGACCAGCGCCGCGCGCAAGCTGTCGGCGCCGCAGCTCACCTCCGCCCACGAGAAGGGCGGAACGGACACGGCGGCTGCGGCCGGCGTCCTGGCCGTGACGTTCCGCGGCACCGCGGCCGGTCTGTACGACTACAGCAGGCAGGTCACCGGGACCTTGCGCGCCGGTCCCTACCTGATCATGTACGCGGCCGGGTACACCGACGACCGGCCGCGCGTCCGGGTCAGCCAGGATTCGTATTCCTACGCCGAGATGACCAGCCTGGCCTCCGGCGTGGCCCAGTCGGTCGCGGGCACGCTGGCCGCCACGCCGCCCCCGCCGCACTGCCCCGGGTCACCCGGATGCTGAGGCCCTGGCGGCCGGGTCGCCGGCTCCGGGCGGCCGGCGCCGTGCTGTGCTGCGCCGCCCTAGGCGGCGCCGCGTCGGTGCCCGCCGCCTCGGCCGACACCATCCGGGACAACCAGCAGTGGGTCCTGGACATGATGAACGTCGAGTCGGCCTGGGAGCTGACCGAGGGCGCCGGGGTCACCGTCGCGGTGATCGACAGCGGCGTGAACTCCGGGGTCAGCGACCTGGCCGGGTCGGTGATCACCGGCCCCGACTACACCGGCGTGACCACCCGGTCGTCCAGCCCGGACTGGGGCGTGCACGGGACCTGGATGGCCTCGCTGATCGCCGGGCACGGCCATGACGGCGGCGATAGCGGGGTCATCGGTATCGCGCCGCAGGCGAAGATCCTGTCCATCCGGGTCATCCCGGACCGGTCCGACCCGCACTACAGCAAGTACGAGCGCGAGCCGGAGACCACCATCCAGCAGTCGCTGGCCAACGGCATCGGCTACGCGGTCGCGCACGGCGCCCGGGTGATCAGCATGTCGATCGGCTACAGCGCGCCCAGCGCCCCGGTCCGCCAGGCCCTGCTGGCCGCGTACGCCCACGGCGTGGTCGTGATCGCCTCCTCCGGCAACTCGGGCTCCGCCGACGGCGGCAGCAGCGGTGCGCCGGAATCCTTCCCCGCCGACTATCCCGGCGTGATCGGCGTGGCCGCGGTCAGCTCAAGCGGCGACGTGGCCGGCTTCTCCAGCGACAACCTGTCCGTCCAGGTGGCCGCGCCGGGCGTGTCGGTGCCCGCGCAGGGCCGGGACGGGGAGTACTGGTGGGTCAGCGGCACCAGCCCGGCCTGCGCGCTGGTCGCCGGGGTGGCCGCGCTGATCAAGGCCAGGTACCCGTCGCTGGCGCCCGACCTGGTGGCCACCGCGCTGACCACCACGACCACCGGCCGGCCGTCCGGGGGCTACGACAGCCAGGTGGGGTTCGGCATCGTGGACGCCGCCGCGGCCCTGGACAAGGCGCGCCAGCTGGCCGGCGACCCGCCCGCGGCCGACGGCATCGCCGCCACGGCCAGGTTCGGCGGCGGCCCCGCCGCGGTGCCGCAGGCCCCGGTGCACCCCCGCGGGTCCGGTCAGCTGATCCTGTTCGCGCTGCTCGCCCTGACCTCGCTGGTCCTGACCGCCGCCGCCGCCACCCGCCTCACCATCCTGCGCCGGACCTCCGGATGACCCCCCGCGACCGCGCCCCCCGCGCCCCCGTCCCCCGCGTCGCCGCCGCCCCCGCGCCCGCTTCCGGCGACGGCCAGGACGGGGCGCCGCCGCTGGACGACTTCGCCAGCCACGTCCTGGACGTGGTCGACTCGATCCCGCCCGGTCGGGTCATGTCCTACGGCGACATCGCCGAGTACCTGGCCGCGGGCCCGGGCCCGCGTCAGGTCGGCCGGGTGATGTCCGTCTACGGCGGCGCCGTGGCCTGGTGGCGGGTGATCCACTCCGACGGCACCCCGGCGCCCGGCCACGAAGTCGCCGCCCTGGCCCGCTATCAGGCCGAAGGCACCCCGCTCCGCTCGGCCCGCTCCCCGGTCCGCGTCGACATGCGCCGCGCCCGCTGGCCCGGCCGGTCGTAGGACTTCCGCGACACGCGCCGGGGTTCGGCGGATGGGCCGCGAAATGTCGGTGGCGTCTGCTGGAATCGGAGTAATGGAGCAGTCCCACGCACCCGCGTACCGTCTGGTCCGCCGGCCTCTGCCGGCGGCCGCGGCGCCGCGCCTGGACGAGGCACAGCAGCGGGTGGTGGACCACGCCGGCGGCCCGCTGCTGGTGCTGGCCGGGCCGGGTACCGGCAAGACGACCACCATCGTGGCCGCGGTGGCCGACCGGATCGAGCGGCGCGGCGTGGACCCCGAGCGGGTGCTGGTGCTCACCTTCAGCCGCAAGGCGGCCACCGAGCTGCGCGAGCGCATCACCGCCCGGCTGCGGCGCACCACCCGCGAGCCGCTGGCCATGACCTTCCACAGCTATGCCTACGCGCTGGCCCGCCGGGAGTTCGTGCTGGCCGGCGACGAGGCGCCCCGGCTGCTTTCCGCGCCCGAGCAGCTGCTCGAGGTGCGCCGCATGCTGCACGGCGAGGCCGAGGACGGCGGCGCCCGCTGGCCCGAGGCGCTCCGGCCCGGCCTGGCCACCCGCGGGTTCGCCGAGGAGCTGCGCGACCTGCTGCTGCGCGCGGCCGAGCGCGGCCTGGACGGCCGCCGCCTGCGCCAGCTCGGCCAGCTGCGCGGCCGCGACGACTGGGTGGCGGCGGCCGGGTTCCTGGACCGGTACGCGGCCCGCTTCGACCTGGCCCCGGTCCCGGCCTACGACTACGCCGAGATCGTCCGCATCGCCGCCGCCCTGCTGAGCCGGGAGGAGACCAGGCAGCGCGAGCGCGCGGCCTACGACGTGGTGCTGGTCGACGAGTACCAGGACAGCGACCCGGCGCAGGAGTCGCTGCTGCTGGCGCTGGCCGGCGACGGCCGGGAGCTGATCGCGGTCGGTGACCCGGACCAGTCCATCTATGCCTTCCGCGGTGCCGACCTGCGCGCGCTGACCGAGTTCCCCGACCGGTTCCGCACCGCGGACGGCCAGCCGGCGCCGGTAGTCGCGTTGCGCACCTGCCGCCGCAGCGGCCCGGTCCTGCTGGCCGCCTCCCGCCGGCTGGCCCGCCGGCTGCCGCACGGTTCCGGGAGCCGGTCCGCCGGGCACCGCGACCTGGTCCCGGTGCCCGGGGTGCCGGCGGGCGAGGTCCGCATCCTGGTCGCCGACAGCTCGACCCAGGAGGCGGCTCTGGTCGCCGACACGCTGCGCCGTGCTCACCTGGCCGACGGCGTGCCGTGGTCGTCGATGGCGGTGCTGGTGCGTTCGGCCGCCCGGCAGGTCCCGCTGCTGCGCCGGGCGCTGACCGCGGCGGGCGTCCCGGTCACGGTGGCGGGCGACGAGCTGCCGCTGGCCGATGAGCCCGGCACCCGGCCGCTGCTCATGCTGCTGCGCTGCGCGCTGCGGCCCGCCGAGCTGGACGAGCAGACCGCCGCCGAGCTGTTGTGCGGCCCGCTCGGCGGCACTGATGCCCTCGGCCTGCGCCGCCTGCGCCGCGCCCTGCAGCTGCTCGGCGAGTCCAGCCCGAAGGGCCCGGCCGGCGCCGGCCACCCCGCCGGCGCCGGCCACCCCGCCAGCGCCGGCCACCCGCCAGCGCCGGCCACCCCCAGGGACCTGGCCGCCCGAAGGCCGGCCGCCCGTCCGGTCCCGGCGCTGACCCGATCGCCGAGGTCCTGCTCGACCCGCGGGACCTGGCCACGCTGCCGGCCGGCGTGGCCGAGCCCGCCCAGCGGGTGGCCCGGCTGCTCGCGGTGGCGCGGACCGCGATCGGCACGGGCGGCAGCGCCGAGGACGTGCTGTGGGCCATCTGGGACGCCTCCGGGCTGGCGCGCGAGTGGCAGCGGGTCTCCGCGGCGGGCGGGCCGGCGGGCGCGGCCGCGGACCGGGACCTGGACGCCGTGCTGGCCCTGTTCGACAAGGCCGCGCACTTCGCCGACACGATGCCGCCTGGTGTGCCCGCCCTGTTCGCCGACAGCCTGGCCGGCCAGGAGATCGCCGGCGACACACTGGCCGAGCACGCCGTCCGGGACGACTGCGTCCGGGTGCTGACCGCGCACCGGTCCAAGGGCCTGGAGTGGGACGTGGTGGTGGTCGCGGGCGTCCAGGAGGAGATCTGGCCGGACCTGCGGCTGCGCGGTTCGCTGCTGGGCGCCGCGGAACTGGCCGAAGCTGTGCATCAAGGCCTCTTCGCGGCGGGCCGGCCCGGCGAGGTGCCCGGGCGGGCCCTGGGCGCGGACGTGGACGCCGCGCTGCTGGCCGCCAAGATGCTGGCCGAGGAACGCCGGCTGTTCTACGTCGCGGTGACCCGGGCCCGCCGGCGGCTGTTGGTCACCGCCGCGGGCGGCGAGCCTCTGTCCGACCGGGCTGGCGACCAGCGGCCGTCCCGGTTCCTGACCGAGCTGGCCGGCGACGACGTGCCGGTCGAGCGGGTGGCCGGTGCCGGAGTGCACCGCTGGCTGTCCATGCCGGCCCTGGTCGCGGACCTGCGCCGGGCCGCCGCCGACAGCGGCCGCCCGCTGGCCGTCCGGCAGGCCGCCGCGGCCCAGCTGGCCCGGCTGGCCGCGGCCGGGGTCCGGGCCGCTCATCCGCGGGACTGGTACGCGCTGACCGAGCTGTCCGACGCCGGCCCGATCGTGGCCGGCGGCGAGACCGTCCGGCTGTCCCCGTCCCAGGTCGAGTCGTTCACCCGGTGCGGCCTGCGCTGGCTGCTCGAGGCGGCGGTCGGCGCCGGGCGCCCGGACGTGCTGCGCCACCTGGGCACCGTCATCCACGCCGCCGCCGTGCTGGCCGCGGCGGGCGCCAGCGAGCAGGACGTGACCAGCCGGATCGACGAGATCTGGCATCACCTGGACTTCGGCAGCGCCTGGTACAGCGCCAAGCAGCGGGCCCTGGCCGAGCGCATGGTCCGCCGGTTCCTGGACTGGCACGCCGCCAACCCGCGTCAGCTGATCGAGGTGGAGCAGTCCCTGAAGGTCCGCATCGGCCAGGTCGAGATCACCGGCCGGGTGGACCGGCTGGAGGCCGATGACGAGGGCCGCGCGGTGGTGGTCGACCTGAAGACCGGCGGCACCGCGCCGCGCGAGGACGAGCTGGACCGGCACCCGCAGCTGGGCGTCTACCAGCTGGCCGTGCTGCTCGGCGCGTTCGAGCGGTTCGGCCTGGCCGAGCCGGGCGGCGCCGAGCTGGTCCAGGTGGGCAAGGCCGCGGGCGTGACGCTGCGGGCCAAGGTCCAGCGGCAGGGCGCGCTGGCCGAAGATCCCGAGCCGGCCTGGGCCAAGGACCTGGTCGAGACCGTCGCGGCCGGGATGGCCGGCCCGGTCTTCCGGGCCCGGGTCAACCCGGGCTGCCGCACCTGCCCGGTGGCGGCCTGCTGCCCGGTCAATCCCGAGGGGGAGCAGGTCACCCCCTGATCAGCCCGGCTCGGCGGTAGCCGCCACCGCCGCCTCGGCGATCACGGTGGCCGTGGCAGGCAGCGCGGCCAGCGCCTCCCGGGCCTCGTGCTCGATGGGCGGGAGCAGGTCGTCCAGGGCCAGCACGTGCTGCAGGGCCTTGGCGTAGGCCACGTCGTAGGCCTCGGCCTCCGGCACGGCCACGTCCGGCACCACGCCGGTGCCCTGCCAGTTCGTCCCGGTGACCGGGTTGACGGACCTGGCGAACGGGATGCCGATATGCACGGCCGGGCTGATCGGGAACGGCCGGGTCGGGTGCGCCCCGCCGCCGGTGGTCTCGCCGATCAGCTCGGCCCGGCCCAGGGCCTGCAGGGTGTAGCAGAAGTCTTCTCCGCCGGAGAACGTGCGGCTGCTGGTCAGCACGTAGACCGGGCGGTCCACGTAGCGGGTCCCCGGCACGTACGGCAGCGCCCAGAACTGCCTGGTCTCACCGGTATCGGCCCGGAAGATGTCGTTGAGGTGGGTCGGCTCCTCGGTCAGCAGGTAGCTGCACCAGAGCACCACGCCCTCCGGCGAGCCGCCTCCGTTGTGCCGCAGGTCGATGATGAGCGCGTGAGTTCCAGCCACCAGCTCCATGGCCGCCGCGATGGCCGGTCCGGCGTTGGCCGGGAGCGCCACCCGGCGGAGGTCGAGATAGCCGACGTTGCCGTCCAGCCGCTCGACCTTGCGGATGCCGAAGTTGTCCATCCGCCCCATCTGCAGGCCGGCCAGCCGCCTGGTCTCGTGGTCCTTAGGCTCATCCGGCTCGCCCCGCCGCGGGCCCCCAGGTCCCGGGCCCGCCTCCCCTCGCCTGGCTCCTGGACCCGGCGGCGGCCCCGGCCCCCCAGGTCTAGGGCCGGGGCCGCCGCCGAGCCGCACCCGCAGGTGTTTATCGCCGGTGGTCTCCTGCAGGTGGCTGGTCAGAAGCTCGGTAAGCGTGATCTCGTCCAGATCGTCGTACTCCCCGGCGGCCAGCCTGGCCTCGACCGCGGCCGCGGCCTGCTCGGCCATCTCGGGGAACACGTAGTTGGCTCGCAGCAGCGACAGCGCGGTGGTCACGATCTCCCGCCCGGACATCTGCTCGCCCGCCAGCGACCCGTCGTCCGCCAGCACGATCCGCGGCGTGTTCGCTGCCGGGTCGTCGATGGTGAACTCGAGCAGCCGGGCCGAAGGCAGCCGCAGCGACAGCTCCCGCCGCAGCTCGTCCATCCCGGGCCGGTGTGCCTCCTGCCAGGCCGCCAGCGCCTGCTCGTAGGTCTGCGGCCCGCCCGTCACCGGGACGAACACCCGCACCATCAGCTGCCCGGGGCCGATGGCCGGATCGTCGCCGTACTGCAGTACCGTTGCCCGCTGGACCGAGCCCGCGCTGAAACGCTCTCTCAGCTCGCGGTTGATCACCCTTTCGATCTGAGCAACTTCCACGGCGCGCCTCCGATCCGTGTCACTGTCTCAACGCCCACGCCTGCACGCCGGTTCCTGCGTCCCCCGAGTCATTACGCCGACTCCGCGCGACCCCGAAGGGGAAACGGGTAGCGTCCTGACCCGCATGATCAGGGATCAGTCCGACGTAGCCCTGACCTGTGGCAGTTCTGCCTGCGCCTGTCGTGCTCGCCGGGTCGCGCGCCACTTCGCTACCCCCGCCCTGATGACCAGCCCGATGACGACGACCACGATCACGCCGATCACGACCTTCGTGCCGACGTTTCCGATATGCCTGGCGATCTCCGCGCCGAGGAAGTACGAGAGCCCGACGTACATCCCGATAAAGCCGACACCCGCGACCAGCGCTCCCAGGATGAATATCAAGAACCGCACCCGGAAGATCCCGGACACGAAGGCCGGCATCGTCATGGACGCCAGGAAGGTATAACGGCCGAAGGCGCGGTCGCCCTTGGCGAGCAGTTTCCGGCGCGATTTCTCCAGTCGCCCCGGGTGGTCGAGCAGCCGGCGCCCCCCATGGACACCGAACGCGTATCCGGCCACCGAACCCAGCATCCAGGCGATCATGCCCAGTGCGAGCACGATCCAGAGGTTGAGCCTGCCCTCTCCCGCCAGCGTGCCCGCCGCGATCAGCGACGCTTCACCCGGGCCCGGCAGGCCGGACCCCATGATCGTGACGAACACGAACATGATGATGTATTCGGCCAGGCTCATGTTCACCCGCCCAGCGCAGCGATGGCCGGGAGTAGCTCAGGCTGTGCCGCGCGCACGGGCGGCCTCCTCCCGGCGCTGCTGATTACGGGGCCGCAGCCGTGCCCCTCCTAATGTTAGCTGCAGACTGCGCCCACAGGGAGGACAGAAGATGGCAGAGGGACAAGCGGGACTTCTGCCGACGGCCCGCGAGCGCTGCTGACGCGGGTCGCGGGTACCCGGCGGACGCTGCCAGAACTGCGGGACGAACTGCTTGGTCCCGATCGGCCGTGTGCCCGGGTAGTTCATCCGTGACGGGTGATATGAGCCACTGGCTGGGCGGGTGACGATAGCGGCGGAGCTCCACCCATTGGTGCGCATGGGCATGTCCGCTGGGCGCCGGAAAGGAGCCAAAGATGGCCGGGCTAGAATCCGGTTCGGCAGGCCTGCCGTGACCCAATCCGGCGAAGCGGCCTGGATCGATGTCTCCGTGACCGTCAGGCACGGCATGCCGCACTGGCCGGACAACCCGCCCATCGTCATGCAGCGGTCGATGGATATCGGACGCGGGCACGACTGTAATCTGTCCCATCTGGCCATGGGCGTGCACACCGGCACCCACATCGATGGGCCAGTGCACTTCATCCACCAGGCCGCCGGGGTGGACGAGATGCCGCTGGCGGCCACGATGGGCCCGGCCCGGGTCATCGAGATCACCGATCCCCGCCAGGTCACCGCCGATGAGCTTCGCGGGCACTCGCTCCAGGCTGGCGAACGCGTGCTGTTCCGGACCTCGAACTCGCCCCGGTGCTGGCAGACCGAGGAGTTCGTCGAGGACTTCGTCTACATCTCCGAGCAGGCCGCCGTCCACCTCGCGGAAGCGGGTGTGCGGACAGTCGGGGTCGACTACCTGTCCGTGGGCGGATATCACGCCGACGGAGCGGCGATCCACCGCATCCTGCTCGCGGCGGGCATCTGGATCATCGAGGGCCTTGACCTATCCGCCGTCGGGGCCGGCCGGTACGAGATGATCTGCCTGCCGGTCAAGCTGCACGGCAGCGACGGGGCGCCGGCCCGGGCCATCCTCAGGCCCATCGCTCAAGATCGCCGGGAGGGAACATGAAAGCTGTCGCGGTGTTTCCCGGATCTCAACAGGTCAAGGTCATCGAGCAGGAAGATCCCCGGCTGTCCCAGCCTGACCAGGTCCTGATGCGGATGCTGGACGTCGGCATCTGCGGCACCGACAAAGAGATCTGTTCCTTCGAGTACGGCACTCCGCCGGCCGGGGATGATCACCTGGTGATCGGCCACGAGTCGCTGGCCGAGATCGTCCAGGCAGGCTCGGCCGTGGAGCGGTTCCAGGCCGGAGACTTGGTCGTGCCAACGGTGCGCCGCCCCTGTCCCCACCCCGGCTGCCTGGCCTGCCGTTCGGGGAACCAGGACTACTGCTACACCGGGGACTTCCGCGAGCGCGGCATCAAGGAAGCCCACGGCTACATGACCGAGTACGTCGTCGAGCGCGAGCGGTACCTGAACCTGGTACCGCCCGACCTGCGCGAGATGGCGGTGCTGGCCGAGCCGCTGACCATCGCGGAGAAGGCGCTCGCGCAGATTTTCTGGATGATGCAGCATCGCCCGCCCTGGCTCGATCCGCAGACACCCCACGAGGAGCGCGGCCGTGGGCTTTCGGCACTGGTGCTCGGTATCGGGCCGGTCGGGCTGCTGGGAGCGATGACGCTGGCCACGGCCGGCTTCACCACCTATGTCTACTCACGCGAGGTGCCTCCCAGCCCGCGGATCGACCTGGTCACCGCCATCGGGGCGACCTACGTCTCCTCCCAGGCCACGACGTTCTCCGACCTGGCCGCACAGATAGGCAACATCGACCTGGTCTACGAGGCGGTCGGGCAGTCCCACTTCGCCCTGCAGGCGCTGCAGGTACTGGGCACCAATGGCGTCTTCGTGCTGACCGGCGTCCCTGGCCTGCAGGCCTTCATCGAGGCCGATCCGGCTCGCCTCATGCGGGACATGGTGCTGAAGAACCAGGTGCTGCTGGGCACGGTCAACGCCGGGCCCGACGCCTTCGCATCCGCGCTGCGGGACCTGGATGCCTTCCGGCGGCGCTGGCCAGAAGTGGTACGGACCCTCATCGCCGGCCGCTACCCGCCAGAGCAGGCGCCGGACCTGATCCTGGGCAGGCCCACGGGCATCAAGAGCGTGGTCGCCTTTGACGTACCTGGGTGAGGCACCCGGGTCGCCGTCGCGCGCGACATCGAAGGCGCGCCCTTTGAGGGGCCGTTCAGGCGGTGCTGATCAGTTTCGCCTTCAGGGCCGCGAACTCTTCGTCGCTGATCAGTCCCTGCTGCTTCAGCTCACCGAGCTCACGGATCCTCGCGATCACATCGTCACCGGACCCCGGGCCCGCGGCTGCCGGGCTCGCCACGGCCTGTCGCGCCTGCGCATCAGCCACGGCCTGCTGCGCCTGCGCATCAGCTGCGGCCTGGTCAGCCGCGGCCTGCTGCTGCTGCGACGTCCTGGCTCCGGTCATCGCGCCGTGAACCGCTGTCGCGGTGCCGGTGATCACCGCGGTGCGGGCCACGGTTCCCAGGAGGCCGGGGCGTCCCCTCCGAAGTGGCATTCTGGCTGCTCCTATTCGCTGTTCAGTGCCTCGATCGCGCGTACGACCGTGGCGTGCGGGATCCGGTCCTGACTCACCAAGAAGCCGTCCGCTTGACGCACGGTCTGGGCGAACTTGGCGGCCCAGGAGTTCTCCCACACGATCACGAGAGCCGCGGTCGCGGGCTCGAGCTGTTCCGCGATCTCCAGCAGGTCCTCGTCGCTGAGCAGGTCGTTCTGCTCGTCGTCGAGACCGCTGAAGGCCGCCGCAACGTCGCTGTCGGGAATCTCCGCCGATGCCGTGGTCCCGTCGGCGCCCTTCTGGACGAAGGCCAAGTCAATGATCCGAACGGTCCGGGCATCGGCGAGTTCCCGCAATGCGGCCGCGAGCTCCGGGCGGAATGCGTGGTCGGCAAATCCGATCACCGCCACGTCAACGGGTCCGATCGAAGTGGGGTCAATTGTCCAAGGCATGACAGCACCTCGCGTTGCGGAGAGCCTGGTGGCAATGACACAGGACGCTATCGTGGCCGTCCCGGCCGCGCATCACCCGCTATGGGCGAGGCGCTCGCTGGTCAACCCTGGGCGGCTGGTCAGTCTTCAGGTCCGAGGTAGCTCCAGACCTGGGGGAAACGCCCGATGCCCAGAGCCCGGCAGACCTTCTGGGCGGCCATGCAGACGGCCTCGGTGAAGGTGGGGAACGCCAGCTGGAGTTCGGCGACTTGCTCGATGGTCATGCCGGCGGCCATGCACGCGGCGACCGTTTGCACGGTCTCGGCCGAGTACTCGCCGAGCACGTGAGCGCCGAGGATGGTGTGCGTCCGGCGGTCCGCGATCAGCTTGCAAAAGCCGTCGGGGCGGCCGTCGGCGACGGGCCGGAGCAGGTCATCATAGCGGGCGATACCGACCACCACATCATGCTGGCGTGCGGCCTGGGCCTCGGTGAGGCCCACCCTCCCGTATTCAGGGTCGGTGAAGCTGCCGCTGGGGACCACGTCGTACGTGGCCTGCTTGGTGGCTCCGAGGATGGCGTTCATGGCCGCGACCCGGCCTTCCATTCTGGCGGTCTGCACGACCATGGACCGGCCGTTGACGTCGCCGGCGGCGAAGATGTGCTCCACGTTGGTGCGCAGGCAGTCATCGACAGGGATCGCGCTCGGCGTGGCGTGCACCCCGGCGGTCGCCAAGGCCAGGTGGCTGAGGTTGGCGGGCCAGCCGACGGCGAAAAACACGGCATCCGCGCTCAGGTGAGCAGATACCGTACCGCTCCGGTAGTCGACCCGGATGGCACCGCCGTCGGCGCTGAGCGCCTCAACCAGCGTGTCAGTGCGCGTATGCAGGTTCCGGGCCCGGAAGGCGCGGATAAGTTCTGCGGAGACGCTGCTATCGGCGGCGGGAACCAGGACGGGACCTGCTTCGAACAAATTGACGATAGCGCCGAGGTCGGCGAAAATCGACGCGATCTGACAGCCGGTGTCCGCGCCGCCGACGACCGCGACCCGACGGGGCAGGCTGACCAGGGATGGAATGTCCTCGTAAGTGAGCGCGAGGTCGGCGCCGGGGATCTGGAGCCGGCCGGCGTGCCCGCCGACGGCCAGGATGATGCGGTCTGCGGACCAGGTGCGCCCTCCGTCAGCGGCCAGGGTATGCGGATCGAGGAAGCGGACCGGGCCGAGGTCCTCCACCAGGTCGATCCCGTGCCTGCGGAGATGGCCGGCCATGTCCTTCTTGTCATGGGCGTAGCGGGCCACCCGTTCGCTGTTGGCCACTACCGCGGGAAGGTCCGGGACCGGCGGCGGCCCGTCCAGGCCGAAGGTGGCCCAGGAGGACCAGTCGCGCGCTAGCCGGGCCGCGCGCGCCAGCGTTCGTACCGGCGCCGGGCCGCGATTGAGGCTGGTGCCGCCAACCTGACCCGCTTCGAGCAGGGTCACCTGCGCGCCGAGCTCGCAGGCCTGGAGGGCGGCGGTGATCCCGGCCGGCCCTCCGCCCACGACCAGCAGGCTGATGTCAGAGCTCATAGTCAGACCCGGATGGGCCCTTCGCTTCGGCGCTGAGCTGCTCGTCCGCCCTGATCAGGTGCATGACGGCGTTGATGAGCGCCAGGTGAGAGAAGGCTTGCGGGAAGTTCCCGAGGTGGCGCCCGGAATGCGGGTCGATCTCCTCGGCATACAGGAACAGCGGAGTGGCGTAGGACAAGAGCTTCTCGCACAGCGCCCGGGCGCGGTCCAGTTCACCGATCTCGGTTAGCGCTGACACAAGCCAGAACGAGCAGATGGTGAACGTTCCCTCCTCGCCGCTGAAGCCGTCGTCGGTTTCCTCGACCCGGTAGCGCAGGACCAGCTCATCCTGGGTGAGCTCGTCGGCGATCGCCAGCACTGTCGAGCGCACCCGCTCATCGTCCGGGGGAAGGAACCCGAGCAGCGGGATCAGCAGCGCCGAGGCGTCCAAGGCGGTGGTCTCGTAGTGCTGGCAGAAGACTCCGCGGTCGTCGGTTCCGTGGGCGCAGACGTCGGCGTGGATCTCGTCGGCTGCCTTGCGCCAGTCGGCCGCGTGCAGGTCGTCACCGCGCAGCCGGGCCAGCTTCGCGCCGCGGTCCGCCGCCACCCAGCACAGCACCTTCGACGCGGTGAAATGCTGAGCCGGGCCGCGGACCTCCCACAGTCCCTGATCGGGTTCCCGCCAGTGCTCGATGGCGGCCTCGACCTGACGCACCAGCATCGGCCAGCTGCGTGCATCCAGCCGGTCGCTGGAACGCGTGTGCAGGTAGACGGAGTCCAGCAGAACGCCCCAGACATCGTGCTGGCGCTGGTCCCAGGCGCCGTTGCCGATGCGGACCGGCCGCGCGCCTTCATAGCCGGACAGATGATCTAGGGTCTGCTCGGTCAGTTCCCGCTCGCCCCCGATCCCGTACATGATCTGCAAGTCGGCGTCCTGTTCGGCGAGGTCGGTGATGAAGTAGAAGAAGTCGTTCGCCTCCCGGTCGAAGCCCAGCGTGTACAGGCCCCAGAGCATGAACGTCGAATCCCGCAGCCAGGTGTAGCGGTAGTCATAGTTGCGGTCCCCGCCCGGGGTCTCCGGTAGCGATGCGGTCGCGGCCGCCAGGAGCGCCCCGGTAGGCGCGTAGATCAAGCCCTTCAGCGTCAACGCGGACCTCTGCAGGTATTTGCGCCACGGGTGATCAGGGAAGTTGCCGCGGCTGATCCAGCCGTGCCAGAAATCCGCCGTGGCGCCCAGCCGCTGGTGAGCCTCGGCGAAGGTCGTGGGCGCAGAGCCGTCGCTCCAGGACATCGCGCAGAAAACCTGCTCTCCGGCGGTCAGGCGGCGCCGCGCGATCGCCCGCGGCCCCTCGAATCCCAGGTTCAGGTCGGTGGTCAGCCGAAATTGCGGTTCGTCGTTGCCCAGCAGTACCTCTGCCTCCCCGTAACCGCTTCCGGTGTATCGCCACGCGCCGCGCTGGCGGCCGTAGTCGAACGCCGGCTCACACTGCAGAAGGAAGTCGATCGACCCGTTCAGGCACCGCACCGTCCGCAGCAGCACGCGTTCCGCGCTGTGATCGGTGGGCACCCTGGCGTGGGTGCTCGACCGGCGTGAGTCGTGCCGCCACGGTCCGACCAGCAGGACATCACGGACCACGGCCCAGCCAGCCGGGGTGGCCCACGTCGTCTCCAGCACCATCGTCCCAGGTAGATAGCGTCGGCCGGCCGGTACGCTGATATCCGCCGGTCCCAGCCGGAACGACCCGGCGCCCCGGTCCAGATTCGCGGCGAAAACGCTCGGGCTGTCCATCCGCGGCAGGCACATCCATTCCACCGCCCCGCTGGCCGCGATCAACGCGGATACCTCGCAATCGGACAAGAACCCGTACTCGGCGATGGGAGGGAACGGGCTTCCCCGCAGAGTCGACCGGCTCGGCCGCCTGCTCGCGGTTACTTCTTCAGTCACGGTCTACGCTCCCCGCTGATCACGAGGTGACCTTAGGCAGCCATCAGCGCGACGGCTGCCACCCGTCCCTCTGGGTGCCGTCATGACGTGCTGGTCGATAGTCTGCGCCCGGCCCGGGGGTCTGGAACTCATCCCGCCGGGGTGATGCGCGCGCCGTCGGCCGGGGCCACGCTGCCGGGATGCCGGCCATCCGCGAACCGCGGTCGGCCGGAACTCGCGGCGGCAGCAAGCGAACGACGAAGGACAAAATCGGTGAGGAGCGTCAGCGAGGGGACGATGCTGACATGACCGGGTGGCCCGAAAAGCCGGTGATCTACGAAGTCAACACCGCGATCTGGCTGGCTGACCTGTCGCGGGCCGCCGGGCGGCGGGTGACGCTGGCCGATGTGCCCGTTTCGGCCTGGGACGACGTCACGCCGGCCGGCATCGACGCGGTGTGGCTGATGGGCGTGTGGGAACGAAGCCCGGCCGGCCTTGAGCTGGCGAACGCGAACGCCGGGCTGCAGGCCTCGTTCCGCGATGCGCTGCCCGGCCTGCGGCCTGACGACGTGATCGGATCGCCGTACTGTGTGCGCCGGTACGTCGTCGACGACTCGTTCGGCGGCCCGCAGGCCCTGGCCGCGGCCCGCGCCACGCTGGCCGCCCGCGGCCTCCGGCTGCTCCTGGACTACGTGCCTAACCACGTCGCGCCCGACCATCCCTGGGTGACGAGCCGCCCGGAACTGTTCGTCAACGGCGACGAAGCCGACATCGGGGCCGAACCGGCGGCCTGGGTACGGGCCGCCGGGCACATCCTGGCCCACGGCCGCGACCCGTACTTCCCGCCGTGGCCCGATGTCGTGCAGCTCGACGCGTTCGCGCCTGCCCTGCGCGCGGCGGCCGCGCAGGCCCTGACGGACATCGCCGCGCAGTGCGACGGGATCCGCTGCGACATGGCCATGCTGATGACCAACCAGGTCTTCGCCAAGACCTGGGGCGGCCGGACCGGCCCGGAGCCGGACGAGGAGTTCTGGCCGGCCGTCATCGCCGGCCTGCGCAGCAGGTACCCGCAGACCGTGCTGGTCGCCGAGGCCTACTGGGATACAGAGTGGACACTTCAGCAGCAGGGTTTCGACTTCTGCTACGACAAGCGGCTCTACGACCGGATCCTGGACCGGGACGTGTCCGGCGTCCGTGATCACCTGCGTGCCGACCTGGCCTACCAGTCGCGGCTTGTCCGCTTCCTGGAGAACCACGACGAGCCGCGCATCGCGGACAAGCTGCCCGGCGACGCCGAGCGGGCCGCGACGGTGGCTATCGCGACCCTCCCTGGTGCCACCCTGTGGCACGAGGGACAGTTCGAGGGCCGGCGAGTGCGCCCGCCGGTCTTCCTGTCGCGCCGCCCCGGCGAGCCGCCCGACGCCAGCCTGGCCAGCTGGTACCGGCGGCTGCTGGCCACCGTCGCCAGCCACCGGGTCCGGGCGGGTGCCTGGCAGCTGCTCGAGGTCGGCGGCTGGCCCGACAACGATTCCTGCCGCAACCTGCTCGCCTGGTCGTGGTCCGCCGCCGATGTCGGTGACGAGGTTGCTGATGCCGCCGACCGGCACCTGGTGGTGGTCAACTTCTCCGCTGAGCCCGCCGATGGGCGGGTCGGGCTCGGCTGGACCGACCTGCGCGGCCGCGGCTGGACTCTCACCGACCTGCTCGATGAGCGCGTATTCGAGCGGAGCGGCGACGAGCTTGCTGACCAAGGGCTGTTCGTCGCCATGCCGCCGTGGGGCTGCCACCTGCTCGCCACACGCTGACGTCGTTCCCGCCGGGCGCCGGTCCTGGGCCGCGCGTCACCCTGCCGGGGTGAGGTACCCGGGCCGCGTCGCGGGAGAAGATCATGCCACGACGGCAGCACAGGAAACTGCCTTCAGCGGCGGTCACGGCCTGAAACGCGCCCCGGCCTCATGGGTTCCGCCGCGCCGGAGCGATCGGAACGCTGCCCCGGGAAAGGACGAGGAGACCGCCCATGCCAACGGAAGACCAAGAAACACCTTTGGAGTTCATCGCGGCCAGCACCTGGCAGACAACGCTCTTCCTGGGCGTCGTAACGGTGATACTCGGGCTGATCGTGAGCTTTCATCCGTCAGGCTCGCTCAACGTGATCGCCGTCCTGGTCGGCATCCTCATGATCATCTCGGGGATCTTCCACCTGATCCGCGTGTTCGACAGCGCTGAGCAGCACCGCGTCTGGCTGGGTATCGCCGGGCTCCTGTACGTCGTCATCGGCGTGGTGCTGATTCGCCACCTGCACCTCAGCGTGGCCCTCATCGGCCTGGTCGTCGGCCTTACCTGGATCGTCCAGGGACTGACCGCTTTCTTCGGCGGCGCTGCTGGCTCGCGTGAGGGGCGTGGCTGGTGGATCTTCTTCGGAATCGTCAGCCTCATTGCCGGGATCGTGGTGGTGGCGGACCCGATCTCGTCCGTCACGGTGCTCGCCGTCCTGCTCGGGGTCTGGTTCATCGTCATGGGCTTGTTCGAGGTCATCGCGGCCTTCATTATCCGGCGGGCTGCGTCGGCATCGCCCGCACAGCGGTTTGCCGGGGAGGAAGCAGCAACGCTGTGACAGACTCGCCAGCCTGATCGGCAGGAGCATCACCATGGATAGCGCGAACGAGCTGTCTCCGGCGGACGGGCCTGACGGGCCCAGGCCGTCGGCTGCCGTGCCCGATCCGGCCTCGCTGACGGCCGAGGAGCGGCGGTTGCAGGAGGCCCGGGCGGGCGTCCTGTGGCGTGCCTGGGGACCCTATCTCAGTGAGCGTCAGTGGGGGACGGTCCGGGAGGACTACAGCGACAGCGAAGACGCCTGGTCCTACCTCAGCCACGACCAGGCGCGGTCCCGGGCGTACCGGTGGGGCGAGGATGGCATCGCCGGGATCAGTGATGACAAGCAGCGGCTGTGCCTGGCCCTGGCGCTGTGGAACGAGCGGGATCCGATCTTGAAGGAGCGCCTGTTCGGCTTGACCAACGCCGAGGGCAACCATGGTGAGGACGTCAAGGAGTACTACTTCTACGTCGATAACCTCCCGACGCACAGCTACCAGCGCTATCTCTACAAGTACCCGCAGGCCGAGTTCCCCTACAACGACCTGGTGGCGGTGAACCGGTCCCGGTCAACGCATGACATGGAGTACGAGCTCCTCGATACGGGCGTCTTCGACGACGACCGTTATTTCGACGTCGAGGTAGAGCACGCCAAGGCCGGTCCCGAAGACATCCTGTGCCGCGTCACCGTGCACAATCGCTCGTCCGAGGACGCGGCGCTGCATGTGCTGCCCACGCTCTGGTTCCGCAACGTGTGGTCATGGGAAAACGGTGAGCCTAGACCCCGGCTCGCTCGCGCCGAGGCGGCACACCCGGTCGTCCAGGCCGAGCACCAGAAGGTTGGCGTTTTCTACCTCCACGCCGAGCCGGACGCGGCCCTGTTGTTCTGTGAGAACGAAACCAACGTGGCGCGGGTATTCGGCGGCGAGCCCACGACGCGCTTCCCCAAGGACGGCATAGCCGACCACGTCCTGCACGGCGCGGACACCGTGAATCCCGACGGCGAGGGGACCAAGGTGGCGGCTCATGTCCGGCTGGTCGTGCCAGCAGGCGGGCAGGCCGCGGTACTGGTGCGGCTTACGCGTGACGGCCCGGAAACCCTCGCGGCGCCGTTTGCCGAAGCGGATGAGCTGATCGCGCTGCGGCGGGCTGAGGCGGACGAATTCTACGAGGCCATCACGCCGCCTACGGTGACCGACGATGCGAAGACGATCATGCGCCAGGCCCTGGCGGGGATGCTGTGGTCCAAACAGTGCTATTACTTCGACGTGGACCGCTGGCTGCGCGAGCGCCACTTCCACCCGCTGCGGTCTCCGAACCGGCGGGGGACCCGCAACGAGGCGTGGTTCCATATGTTCAACCACGACGTGGTGTCCATGCCCGATAAGTGGGAGTACCCGTGGTACGCCGCCTGGGACCTGGCGTTCCATTGCATCCCGCTCGCCATGGTCGACCCGGACTTCGCGAAAAGCCAGATCGACCTGATGCTGTCCCGGGAATACCTGCACCCGGGCGGCCAGATGCCCGCCTATGAGTGGAACTTCGGCGACGTGAACCCCCCGGTGCACGCCTTCGCGGTTCTGTTCCTGCAGAATCTGGAGGCCGATCTCGGCACGGTCGACCTTCCGTTCCTGCAGCAAAGCTTCGCGAAGTTGCTGCTGAACTTCACTTGGTGGGTGAACCGCAAGGATCCCTCCGGCCACAACGTGTTCGAGGGCGGCTTCCTCGGCCTGGACAACATCGGCGTGTTCGACCGCAGCGCCTCCCTGCCCACCGGCGGGCGGCTTGAGCAGGCGGACGGCACCGCCTGGATGGCGATGTTCAGCCAGAACATGCTCGAGCTGGCCCTGGCTCTCCTGCCGTACGACAAGACCTACGAGGAATTCGTGCTCAAGTTCGTCGAGCGCTTCTTCTGGATCGCCGCCGCGGTGGACCCGATCGGCGATCACCCGGACGAGATGTGGGACGAGGAGGACGGCTTCTTCTACGACGTGCTGCGGCTGCCCGACGGCAACGGAATGCGGATGAAGGTGCGTTCCCTGGTGGGCCTGCTGCCCATCTGTGCCACGACCGTGATCGAGGCCGACCTGCTCGAGAGGTATCCGCAGATCACCGAGCAGGCACGTACCTTCCTCGAACGCAACCAGGACCTGCTGGTCAATATCGCCGACCCGGCCGTGCCCGGCGTCCGCGGCCGGCGGATCCTGTCCCTGGTGAACGAGGAAAAGCTGCGGCGCATCCTGGCCCGGATGCTGGACGAGGAGCGCTTCCTCGGCCCGCACGGGATCCGCTCGATCTCGCGCTGGCACCTGGACCATCCCTACGCCTTCAATGTCGCCGGGGCCGAGTACCGGGTGCAGTATGAGCCGGCCGAGTCAACCACCGGAATGTTCGGCGGCAACTCCAACTGGCGCGGGCCGGTCTGGTTCCCGATCAACCTGCTGCTGATCCGGGCGCTGCTTCAGCATTACCGGTACTACGGCAACGACCTGAAGGTCGAGTGCCCGACCGGCTCCGGGACGATGATGACGCTGTTCGAGGTGGCCCAGGAGCTGTCACGCCGCCTCGCCGGCACCTTCCTGCGGGACGGCGACGGGCGGCGGCCTGTCTACGGCGGGACCAAGCTGTTCCAGGACGACCCGCACTGGCGTGACCTCATCCTGTTCTACGAGTACTTCCACGGCGACAACGGGGCCGGGCTCGGTGCCTCCCACCAGACCGGCTGGACCGGCCTGGTGGCCAGGCTGATCCAGAGCCAGGGCCAGTTCGACGCCGACACCGTGCTCGAGGACCAGGAATGGCCGATGGCCAGGCCATACCGGCGCCTCGCCGCCGGACCCATGCCCGAGGTCACCACGGCTCGCCAGGCCCGCGGTGTGACCGAGCCGCAATCACCTTCCTGACCACAGCAGCGGGCACCTTCCTGACCACAGCAGCGGGGCAGGCATTATCCGATTACGGTCGACGCGGCCGGCGTAACCGCCAACGGGCCGCCGAATGTCAGAGGCCTCTGCTGGAATGGCAGGGTGACAACGGCGACGGTTAGCTACAGCCCCACGCAGCTGGCCCGGCTGCTGCGGCTGCCCGAGCCGACCCCGGAGCAGGCGGCCGTGATCTCGGCCCCGCTCGGGCCGCTGGCGGTCGTGGCCGGCGCGGGCTCAGGCAAGAGCGAGACCATGGCGGCCCGGCTGGTCTGGCTGGTCGCCAACGGGATGGTCCGCCCGGACCGGGTGCTCGGGCTGACCTTCACCAGGAAGGCGGCGGCCGAGTTCGCCGACCGGGTGCGCTCCCGGCTGGAGCGGCTGCGCCGCGCGGGCCTGGAAGACACCCGGGCCGCCAGCTCGTCCGAGCCCGCGGACCCGTTCGGCGGGGACCCGGTGATCGGGACCTATCACGCCTACGCCGGGCGCCTGGTCGCCGACAACGCCCTGCGCGAGGGCCTCGAGCCGTCCATGCGGCTGATCACGCCCGCGCTGTCCTGGCAGCTGGCGGCGAACATCGTAGCCGCCTACGACGGTCCCATGGACGAGATCACCTGGACCCCGCAGACGGTGACCGCCGCCGTGCTGGAACTAGCGGGCGACCTGGGCGAGCACCTGCGCGATACCGGCGAAGTGACCGTCGTGGGACGCTGGCTCAACGCCGAGCTCGATGCGCTGCCGGGGCGGGTAACCGCGGCCGTTCGGAAGATCACAGCCACCCAGCAGGCCCGCGAGCAGATGCTGCCGCTGGTGGAGCAGTACGTGGCGGCCAAGGCCGCGCGCGAGGTGCTCGACCACTCCGACCAGGTGGCCCTGGCGGCCCGGATCGCCAGCCGCCACCCGGAGGTCGGCGCGGCCGAGCGGGCCCGCTACCACGTGGTCCTGCTCGACGAATACCAGGACACCAGCCATGGGCAGCTGGTACTGCTGCGCTCGCTGTTCGGCGGCGGGCACCCGGTCACGGCGGTCGGCGACCCGTGCCAGTCCATCTATGGCTGGCGCGGGGCCAGCGCGGGGAACCTGCGCCGGTTCACCGCGGACTTCCCGGTGGTGGCCAGGGTCCGGCCGTTCGGGGCCTCGGCGCCCACCGGCCCGGCGCCGGTGCTCGCCCTGTCGACCAGCTTCCGCAACTCCGCGCGGGTCCTGGACGTGGCCGCGGTGATCCAGGAAGAGCTGCGCTACGAGGCGCCCGACGTGCCCCGGCTGGTGTCCGGGCCGGACCGCGGCGAGCGCGGCGCGGTGGCCTGCGCCCTGCTGGACACGGTGCTGGACGAGGCCGAGTGGGTGGCCGGCCAGATCGCGGCGCTGCTGGCCCTGGAACCGGGCTGCGCCCCGGACGGCCGGCCCTGGCCGGACGGCCGCCCGGCCCCGGTGCGGCCGTCGGACATCGCGGTGCTGTGCCGCAAGCGGTCCCAGTTCGTCCCGATGCGCCGCGCCATCGAGGCCAGCGGCATCCCGGTTGAGGTGGTGGGCCTGGGCGGCCTGCTGGCCGTGCCCGAGGTGCAGGACGTGGTGGCCACCCTGCGCGTGCTGCACGACGCGGGCGCCTCGGACGCCCTGGCCCGGCTGCTCACCGGCCCCCGCTGGCGGATCGGCCCGCGCGACCTGGTCGCCCTCGGCCGCCGGGCCCGCGCCCTGATCCGCGGCGAAGGCGACCGCGGCGGCGGCGACCGCGGCGGCGGCAACCACGCGGGCCACCCGGACCACGCGGGCCACCCGGACGATGACCTCGGCGACGCGCTGGCCGAGGCCATCACCGACCTGACCGCCGAGACCGGCAGCCTGGTCGAGGCGCTGGACGACCTGGGCGAGCCCCGCGCCTACTCGCCGGCCGGCTACGCCCGGATGCACGCCCTGGCCGCCGAGCTCCGCCGCCTGCGCGCCCACGTCGGACGCCCGCTGGCCGACCTGGCCCAAGAGGCCGAGCGGGTCCTCGGCCTGGACATCGAGGTCGCCGCGCGGCCCGGCGCCGATCCGGTGGCGGCCCGCGCCGACCTGGACGCGTTCACCGACGTGGCCGACGCCTTCACCGGCGAGGGCGCCGAGCCGACGCTGGGCGCGTTCCTGGCCTACCTGACCGCGGCCCAGCAGGAGGAGTTCGGCCTGGAGACCGGGCGGGTGGGGGAGTCGGATTCGGTCAAGCTGCTCACCGTGCACGCGGCCAAGGGCCTGCAGTGGCCGGCCGTGTTCGTGCCCGGCCTGGCGCTGGGGGAGCGGTCGCAGGTCTTCCCGGCCAAGCCCCGGGTCTCGACCCGGTGGACGGACAACGCGCGGCTGATCCCGTTCGTGCTGCGGGGCGACGCCGGGGACCTGCCGGTGCTGCGCGGCCTGGACAGCGCGTCGCTGGAGGAGTTCGGCGCGGCCTGCGCGGCCCGCGACCTGGCCGAGGAACGCCGCCTGATGTACGTGGCGGCCACCCGGGCGGCGTTCTGGCTGGGCTGCTCGGGTTACTGGTGGGCCGAGGGCGGCAGCTGCCGCCTGGGCCCCTCGCCGTTCCTGCACGAGGTGCGCTCGTCGCGGGTGGCCCAGGTCAGTCACTGGGCGCCCGAGCCCGCGCCGGACGCCGAGAACCCGCTGCTGGCCGCGGTGGACGAGGCGGACTGGCCGGCCACCCCGGCGGGGCGGCACTACCAGGCCGTCCGCGAGGCCGCCGCCCTGGTCGAAGCGGCCCGCGAGCTGCCGCCCGAGGCCCTCCAGGCGCTGAGCCCTGACGACCAGGCCCTGGTCGAGGCGTGGGGCGGAGACGCCGACCTGCTGCTGGCCGAGCGCGCCCAGCGCCGCGGCGACGGCGTCATCCCGGTCCAGCTGCCCGCCCGGCTCTCGGTCTCGGCGCTGGTGGCACTGGCCCGCGACCCGGCCGAACTAGCCAGGCAGGTGCGCCGCCCGATGCCCCGCCCGCCGGCCCGGCAGGCCAGGAAGGGCACCGCCTTCCACCAGTGGCTGGAGCAGCGCTACGGCCAGCAGCGGCTCATCGACGACGCCGACCTGTTCGGCCTGGCCGAGGGCGGCACCGAGGCCGGCACTGAAGGCGGCGAAGGAACCGGAGCAAGACCAAGCAGCGGCGACCTCAGTCAGCTCCGCGCCCGGTTCGAGCACAGCGAGTGGGCCGACCGCTGGCCGCGGGCGGTCGAGGTGCCGTTCGAGACGCTGATCGGTGACCGCCTGGTCCGCGGCCGGATCGACGCGGTGTTCGCCGATGCCCCCGAGGGCGGCTATGACGTGCTCGACTGGAAGACCGGCCGCCCGCCCGCCTCGGACGCCGAACGGCACGCCGTTTCCGTCCAGCTCGCCGCCTACCGCCTGGCCTGGGCGACGCTCGCCGGGGTGCCCGTGGCTCAGGTCCGGGCTGCCTTCCACTACGTCGCCGACGACGTAACCGTCCGCCCCGCCGACCTGCTCGACGAAACCGGCCTGACCGCCCTGATCAACCACATCCCCGCCGAGGCCCCGTGCAGGCTCATGGGTCAAGATGGTTACGGCCAGCGTCGCGGCGGAACGGAGAGGGTCTCACCGTGGAGACGAGACCGGTAAGCAAACTATGTGCTTGCGTAGCCATTGTGCTCATAGGCGCAGCTACCGGGTGCAGCGGGTCGTCGGCACCAGCCAGGCCAGGAGCCAGCTCCCCGACCGCCACCGCGCAGCCCGCCACCGCGCAGCCCGCCACCGCGCAGCCCGCCACCTCCCAGGACGGCGCTGCGCCGGCCTGGGGGGCACCGAGACACCTCGACCACAGCCAAGGCGGCGAAGACCCGACATCGGTGTCGTGCCCAGCTGCGAGCTTCTGCATGGCCGTGCTCCAATCGGGCTACGCGGCCAGGTACGACGGAACCACGTGGAGCCAGCCCACCGGGCTGACTTCCTCCGGCGGCGAACCCGATTCCGTGTCCTGCCCGACCGTCCGCTTCTGCCTGGCGGTGGACGCCCGGGACTCAGCCACCTTCCTGTTCAACGGCAGCAGGTGGAGTTCCGGCGGTACCGTCCCGGGCACCCAGCCGGGCATGGCATCGGTATCGTGCTCGTCACCGAGCTTCTGTGCCGCCGTTAGCAACGGCTCCGACGCGTTCACGTTCAACGGGACCTCCTGGAGCCCCGCCACGACCATTGATCCCGGCGGCCAGCTGAGCACGGTGTCGTGTCCGAGCGCCAGGTTCTGCGCCGCCGTCGACTACGGCCCGAACGTGGTCACCTTCAACGGCACCTCCTGGAGCAAGCCATCCGCCATCGACCCGGGCACCTACCTGCAGGCGGTGTCGTGCGCGCGTGCCAGCTTCTGCGTGGCCATTGACCGCAAGGGGAACGCGCTCACGTTCAACGGCAGCACCTGGAGCGCGCCCGTCAACGCCAATCCGGACGGTCTCACCATGGGGGAAGGCGGTATCTCCTGGCCGGTGGTGTCGTGCCCGGCCAGCAACTTCTGCGCCGCCGTCGACGGCGTCGGCGGGAACGTGGTCACCTTCGACGGCAGCACCTGGACCGCGCCCGTCACCATCGACACCAAGGCCGCTCGCTCTGTCAACGGACCGGTCCTGATCTTCCTCATGTCGGTGTCCTGCCCGTCCGCCACGTTCTGCGTGGCCGGCGACACCACCGGGGACGCGTTCATCCGACGAGAAACTTAGGTGTGCTCGGACACCAGCACCGCGAACGTCCGCGGTGACAGCGCCTCGAACACGTGCGGCACGTCGGCCGGGTAGCAGATGTAGTCGCCCGGGCCGAGCTCGACCGGCTCGCCGGCCACGCCGACCAGTGCCCGGCCCGAGCCGAGCACCACGTGCTCGATCACCCCCGGCATATGCGGGTCCGACGAACGCGGGTGCCCGGGCTCGGCCGCGATCCGGTACACGTCCCGGCGCGCGCCCGGCGGGCACGCGGCCAGCAGGGTGGCCTGGTAGCTGGCGTGCGCCGCGGACACCGTGGGCCCCTCATCGGCCCGGATGACCAGGATCTGCGGCCGCGGCGGGTCCAGCAGCCGGGAGAACGGCGCGTCCAGCGCCACGCAGATGGCCCAGAGCGTCTCCAGGCTCGGGTTGCCGGTGCCCGACTCCAGCTGGGACAGCGTGGACTTGGCGATCCCCGCGCGGCGGGCCACCTCGGTCAGCGAGAGCCCGGTCCGCCGCCGTTCCCGCCGCAGCGACGCGGCGATCAGCTCCAGCGGCGCGCCCTTAGCATCACCAGCGGCGTAGTTCGGCATATCATCCATGCGTTCGCTTTGACGAACGCCAGGATCGGTGTTCATAATAAACTCCGTGAGTTCGATATATAGAACTCTATCGGGCGGAACCCTGCGGGACATCGCCCTGGCCTGCCTCGCCGTCTGGTTCATCGGCCTGTCCTACGGAGCCATCGCGGTCGCGTCCGGGTTCCCGCTGTGGGTGCCCGCCGCGCAGAGCGTGCTGGTGCTGGCCGGCGCGTCGGAGTTCCTGTTCATCGGGATCGTCGCCGCGGGGGGCAACCCGCTGGCCGCGGCCGCGGCCGGCCTGCTGGTCAACGCCCGCCACCTGCCCTACGGCCTGGCCCTGCCCGACGGCGTCACCGGGCCCGGCCGCACCCGTCGCCTGCTGGGCAGCCACGTGATGAACGACGAGAGCGTGGTCTTCGCCCTGGCCCAGGAGGACCTGCCCCGCAAGCGCGCCGCCTACTGGGCCTGCGGCCTGGGCGTGCTGCTGTGCTGGCCGGCCGGCGCCGTCCTCGGGGCGCTGATCGGCAGCGTGATCACGGACACCGGCGCGTTCGGGCTGGACGCCATGTTCCCGGCCGTGATCCTGGCCCTGATCGTGCCCGCGCTGCGTGACCGCCGGCTTAGACGGGCCGCCGTCATCGGCGCCGTCATCGCGCTGGCCGCCACCCCGTTCCTGCCCCCCGGCCTGCCCGAACTGCTCGCGCTTCTCGCCCTCTTCACTAGCAGGAAATCAACGTGAAGGACCCCGCGCTGTTCGCGGCCGGCCTGATCATGCTGTCGGCCGGCACGTTCGCGTTCCGGCTCGCCGGCCCGGTGCTGCGCCAGCGGATCTCCTTCCCGCCCTGGGCCGAACGCCTGCTGGAGACCGCAGCGGTCATCCTGCTCGCCGCGCTGGTCGTCACCACGGGGCTGACCGAGGGACATCACCTGGCCGGCCTGGCCCGCCCGGCCGGGGTGTGCGCCGGCGGGGTCCTGGCCTGGCGCAAGGCGCCGTTCCTGGTCGTGGTGCTGGCCGCCGCGGCCACCACCGCCGTCTTGCGCCTGCTCAGGATCCCGTAGGGTGCCCCCCGGACCGCCGTACCCCTGAATTTCGGCGGAACGGGCCGTGGTGCGCGCCCCCGGTACCAGTTCGAACTTGAATAACGCCACATCGATCTGCCGCGTCCGATTGCTGCGAGAATGGGTTCGTGATAGTAGCTGGCCGGGCTGACGCACTCCCGCGCGTGGAGCCGGGACTACGCGCCGAGGCGGGATCGCGCGCGGACGCCGGCCGTGCCGACGCCGGGCCGCTGCTGACCGTCTCGGGCCTGAGCGTCAGCTTCGGCCAGCTCCGCGCCCTGGACAACGTCAACCTGAGCGTGCGGACCGGTGAGCTCGTCGCGCTGGCCGGCGAGAACGGTGCGGGCAAGACCACGCTGGTCCGCTGCATCGCCGGGGACGTGGTCCCGGCCAGTGGTGAGGTCTTCTTGGCGGGCCGGCGCGTGCCGGCCGACCAGGCCGCGGCGGTCAAGCAGGGGATCGCGGTGGTCTGGCAGAACCTGGCCTTGTGCGACAACCTGGACATCGCGGCCAACATCATGCTCGGCCGGGAGCGGCCCCGGCTGCTGATGTCGGATACCCGCTTCCACACCGAGGTCGCGTCGCTGCTGGCCTCGCTGCGCATCCCGATCGGCGACACGAGGCGCAACGTCCGCTCCCTGTCCGGCGGGCAGCGCCAGCTGGTGGCGATGGCGCAGGCCATGGGCCGCAAACCGCGGCTGCTGGCCCTGGACGAGCCCACGGCCGCGCTCGGCGTGAAGGAAGAAGCCCAGGTCGAAGAGCTGATCGCGGGCCTGCGCGAGCAGGGCACCACGATCTTGCTGGCCTGCCACGATATCGACCAGATGTTCCGGCTGGCCGATCGGATCGTGGTGCTGCGGCAGGGCCGGATCGCCGGTGACCTGCGGACGGCCGACGCCCATCCCGATGACGTGGTGGCGCTGATCTCCGGCCAGCAGCCCGGCTCCTCCGCCCGCGAGCAGCTGACCCGGCTGCACGGGCTCACCGACCGGCTGGTCTCGGCCGACCCGGCGTCCAGCCTGCCGCTGATCTTGTCCGCGCTGGGCGCGGCGCTCGGCAGCGAGCGGCTGTGCATCCACCTGGTCAGCGACAAGGTCCTGCACTGCACCGCATCGCTGGGCTTCCAGACCGGGCAGCTAGAGCCGTGGAGCCGGCTGCCGTTCGGGCCCGCGGGCGGCCCGGTGGGCATGGCCGCGGCGGACGAACGGCCTATCATCGCCGACAGCGTACGGCCGGGTGCGGCCTGGAGCAGCTTCCGCGACCTGGCCAGGACGGCCAAGGTGGCCAGCTCGTGGTCGGTCCCGGTGCCCGGGCCTAGCGGGTTGTCCGGCGTGATCACCGTGTTCCGGGCCGAGCACGGCGCGCCGGAGCGCGACGAGCTCGCCCTGGTCACCGTCTACGCGGGATATGCCGCCAGCGCCATCGAGCGGGACCGGCTGCTGGACCAGGTGACCACCAGGAACCGGGTGCTGGAGACGATCCGCGAGATGCTGGAGACGCTGGCCGGACCGGTCCCGGTCGCCGAGGGGCTGTCCATCGCGGTCCAGTCGCTGCGCCGTGGCCTGCAGGCCCACGAGGTCGCGCTGATCACCCAGCCGGCCGGCCAGCCCGCGCGCTGGCGCGCCTTCACCGGCCCGGCGGGCACCGACTGGTCCTCGGCCACCCCGTCTATGCGCGATATCGCCGAGAGCGCGCTGGGCACCGCGCTCCCCGACGGGGTGGCCCTGCAGCTGGCCAGCAGCCGCCGGCATCGCGTGCGGGCGGTGGCCTTCCTGACCGCCGGCGGCCCTACCATGCTGCTGGCCAGCTGGCGCCGAGTGCCGCCGACCAAGGAGGAGACGGCGCTCCTGGAGGACGCGGCGCACTCCCTGCGGCTGGCCCTGGAACGGGAGGAGGTCGGTCACGCGCGCCAGGAGGCGGCCGCTCTGCGCAGGTCACGGGAGCTGCAACGCGGGTTCCTGTCGCGGATGAGCCATGAACTGCGCACCCCGCTGACCGCCATCAGGGGCTACGCGTCCAGCCTGATGCAGCCCGACGTGACCTGGGATCGGGAGTCCCAGCAGCGTTTCCTGGACCGGATCGCGGCGGAGTCGGCCCGCCTCGGCCGCCTGGTCGATGACCTGCTCGACTTCTCCGCGATCGAGTCGGGCACCATTCGCCTGCAGTGGGACTGGTGCGACATCCGGCTGGTGATCGAGGCCGCGATCGCCTGCCTGCCGCCGGCCAGCGCCGCGTCGGTCGAGCTGGCCTGCGACGCGGGCCTGCCCGTGGTGTGGGCCGATCACGACCGGCTGGAGCAGGTCTTCGTGAACCTGCTGAACAACGCGTCGCGCCACAACCCGCCGGGCACCCCGGTGCACGTGACCGTCGACCACGGGACGTCCGAGGTGGTGATCAGCGTGCGGGACGACGGCATCGGCATGCCGCCCGAACTGGTGGCCGCCCTGTTCGAGGCCGCCCAGCGCCCGCCGCCGGATAACGGTCAGGACCACGGCAGCAACGGCAGCGCCGGCAACGGCCATCGCAAGAGCGCCAGCGCCGGCCTCGGCCTGTCCATCGCCAAGGGGATCGTGCAGGCCCACGGCGGCCGGATCGAGCTGACCCCGCTGCCCAAGGGCACCTGCTTCCAGGTCTACCTGCCGGTCGAGGCCGCGGTCGACGCGGGCCCGATGGCCGCGAACCGAAGGGACCACGACGGTGACGATGACTGAGGACACGCGCAAGACCTGCGCCCTGGTGGTAGAGGACGATCCGAACATCGTCGACCTGATCCGGTCCAACCTGGCCGTGCGCGGCTTTGACACCATCGTCAGCGTGGATGGCATGCGCGCCCTGCAGCTGCTGGAGACCGAAGACCCGGACATCGTCCTGCTCGACCTGATGCTGCCGGAGGCCGACGGCTTCGACCTGTGCCGCCAGATCCGCGAGCGCTCCCCGGTCGCGATCATCGTGGTCTCGGCCCGCGGCGGCGAGCGGGACAAGGTGACCGCCCTGCACATGGGCGCGGACGACTACATGACCAAGCCGTTCAGCATCGAGGAGCTGCTGGCCCGGATCACCGCGACGCTGCGCCGGACCCGGCCCGCCGCGCCCACCGAGCAGCAGGCGCCCCCGGTCATCGTGGTCGGCGACATCGTCATCGACCTGGCCCTGCAGCAGGTCCGGCGCAACGGGCAGCCGGTGCACCTGACCCCGACCGAGTTCGCCCTGCTGCGCGAGCTCGCCGTCAACCGCGGCAAGCTGCTCACTCATGCCCACCTGCTGCGCCGGGTCTGGGGCCACGGCTACGAGACCGAGACCGAGTACCTGCGCGTCTACGTCCGGCGGCTGCGCGCCAAGCTCGAGGCGGACGACAGCGCCCCGCTTATCCTCACCCAGCCGCGGGCCGGCTATCGCCTGGCCCCCGAATGACCGAATCGCAATTTCGGGTCACGCTCGGATCACAATTCAGTTACGTCCGGACTATCTGTTAACGGTATCTTCACGGGTCGGTGCCGATGTTAAGGCCATGTTAATTCCGGGCACTCTAAGGTGACACTTAAGACGCTGAGTTGCGTTCGTACCAGGCATGCGCTGACATCTGGCATGCCTGGATCCGATCATGTGGTCTTTCATTACTATGGCCGCTGGATTTCTAATGTCGAATGCACTAACTTCCCTCCGAAGGGACACCGCTGCTCTACCGGTGTCCCGGTCGGCTTATTCGGGTACATCCGGGCGAAAGGGTATCGGGAATGCGAGTTACTAAGAGAAGTGAGGGAGGTCGGGACTCCCGTACGCAAGGCCACGGCACGTCCCGGCGCCTCCCTAGAATGGGCTGGGTGGCTCTGGCCGGGGCCCTGGCCCTGGTGGCTGCGGGCTGTTCGTCCTCGGCCAGCACGTCGACCTCGACCGGCGCGTCGTCCTCGGCGACCTCGTCGTCGTCGGCCACGGTTCCCAGTCTGAGCATCGACTCGTTCACCGTTAACATCGCGTCGACCATGAGCCAGCTCAAGGCGCTGGCCGCGGCCGGGACCAAGGGAGCCACCAGCCTGCAGGTGGGCGTCGTCCTGCCCGACACCACGTCGTCGACCCGGTGGGTTGACTTCGACGCGCCGTACTTCAAGCAAGCCTTCCTCGCCGCCGGGTACACCTCGTCGGAGTTCCGCATCGACAACGCGCAGGGCAGCGACGCGACCCAGCTGAGCGACGCGACCGCGGACATCAACCTGGGTGCCAAGGTCCTGATCGTCTGCCCGCTCGACGGCCCGACTGGCGTCGCGATCGCCAAGCTCGCGGAGCAGAAGGGCGTCATCCTGATCGCCTACGACCGCGCCATCTTCCAGGGCACGACCACCTACTACGTCAGCTTCAACGGCGAGCACGTGGGTGAGCTGATCGGCACGGGCTTCGACGCGTGCCTCACGTCCTGGGGCATCAAGAACCCGAAGGTCTACGTCCTGAACGGCGGCGAGGACACCGATCCCAACGCGATCGCCTTCGCCACGGGTTACAACAAGGTGGTCTTCAACACCCCGGCCAAGACGGTCGCCGCGGGCGCGAAGGGCACCGCTGACGGCGCCACGCTGGTGGCCGAGAACTTCGCCCCCGGCTGGGACAACACCAAGGGCGGCACCATCTTCCAGCAGGCGTTCACCGCCAACCCGAAGATCAACGCCACCATCGAGGCCAATGACGGGCTCGCCAACGCGGTGATCACCGACCTCAAGGGGGCCGGGGTCAAGCCCCACACGATCCCGACCACCGGTCAGGACGCCACGGCGCAGGGCATGGCCTGGATCCTCGAGGGCTACCAGTGCGGCTCCGTTTACAAGCCGGTTTACAAGGAGGTCCAGGACGCCGTAACGGTGGCCACGATCCTGCTGGCCGGCCAGAAGGTGCCTCCGGCCCTGCTGAACGGCACGGCCACGGACTCGGCTGACACGAGCATCACCGAGCCGGCGTCCCTGCTGTCGGCCACGTGGGTGACCAAGTCCAACATCGAGACCACCGTGGTCAAGGACGGCTTCGACTCGGCCTCGGCCATCTGCGCGATCGCGGGCGCGAGCGTCTGCTCCGCAAACGGGATCAAGTAATCATCTGACCGGGGTTGGCGGGCCCGCCATTGCGCAGGGCCCGCCAACCCCGCGACGATGAGATGGCTGTGCGGACAAATCTGGGCAAGGCGACTGACAGGTATCAAAAATGACTGAGGTGAACGAGGCCCCGGCAGGCGCAAGCCGCGGCGGGGACGGGGCGGAACCCCTGCTGCAGCTGCGGGGCATCGACAAGCACTTCGGGCCGGTGCAGGCGCTCTACGGGGTCAACCTGGAGCTGTTCTCGGGCAACGTGACCGGCCTCTGCGGGGACAACGGTGCCGGGAAGTCGGTGCTCACCCGCACCATCGCCGGCGCGCACCAGCCGGACCATGGCCAGATCTTCTTCGAGGGGCGACCGGTACACATCCGGAGCACCCGGGACGCCTCAGCGCTCGGGATCGAGACCGTCTACCAGGATCTGGCGCTGGCCGACAACCTGGACATCGTCCAGAACATGTTCCTCGGCCGGGAACGGCTGCGCCGGGGCCTGCTCGACGAGGACTCGATGGAACTAGCGGCGGCCGACACCCTGAAAACCCTTCGGGTGACCACGGTGCGCTCGATCCGCCAGCCGGTGGCCTCGCTGTCCGGAGGTCAGCGGCAGTCGGTAGCGGTGGCCAAGGCAGTGATGTGGAACTCCAAGCTGGTGCTGCTGGACGAGCCCACCGCCGCCCTCGGGGTGGTGCAGACCCGGCAGGTGCTGGACCTGATCAAACGGCTCCGGGACCAGGGGCTGGCCGTGATGGTCATCTCCCACAACCTGAACGACATCTTCGAGGTCGCGGACCGGATCGCGGTGCTGTACCTGGGACGGATGGTGGCCGATGGGCCCGCCGCGGGCTTCGACCGGCAGAGCGTGGTGGAATACATGACGACGGGTAGTGCCAACGGGCGGCCGTCCGAGGCGGCCGGATCAGTCAGTGTCGAAGGCTGAGCCCATGGGCCCCGACCAGGAAACCCCCGCGACCGCGGACCCAGGCCAGCCGCCGTCCGAGACGGCGCATGCCCGGCGGCGCCAGACGGAGGCCGAGGCGGTCGAGCTTGTCGCCGCCCCCGACATGTCCGTGGCCGACGTCCCGCCCGAGCTCCTGGCCCAGTCGCTGGGCCAGTACCTGCGGGCCTCGTGGCTCCGCATCCGCGGTGGCGACAGCGGCGTCCTGCCCGTGCTCATGGCCATGGTGGTGGTCGCCGTCGTCTTCCAGATCATCACCCCCGAGCACTCCTTCCTGCGGCCGAGCAACCTCGTGTATATCTTCGGGCTGAGTACCGTCTACATGGTGCTGGCGATCGCCGAGACACTGGTCCTGCTCATCGCCGAGATCGACCTCTCGGTCGGCGCGGTCGCACTTATCGGCGGGGTGATCGCCTTCAAGCTGGTCCAGAAACCTGGGGCGGGCTGGCCGTGGTGGGCGGCCATAATCGCCGCGCTCGTCGCCTGCGGCGTGTTCGGCGCCCTCCAGGGGACGCTGTCGGCCCGGCTCAAGATCCCGTCCTTCATCGTGACCCTGGGCGGGTTCCTGCTTTTCTCGGGAATCCTCATCGTCGCCCTCGGCGGCGCCGATGGCTCCGTGAACCTCAACACGTCGGACTCCAACCAGGCCGTCATCTATGACCTGGTCCAGGGGACGATCACCCCCGTGGCCAGCTGGATACTTCTGGTGGTGGCAGTCGGGATCTTCGGCACGGCCCTGTGGCTACGCGCGGCCAGCAGACGACGGCAGGGCCTGGTGGCTCCGCCGAAGAGCGTGACCGCAATAAGGATCGTCCTGGTGGCACTCGTCGGGGTAGCTGTGGTGGCGGTCTGCAATGTCAACCGCGGCACCTCCCTCAAGGCAGTGCAGGGACTTCCGTGGGTGATTCCGATCGTCATCGTCGTGGCTGGCCTCTGGACGCTCGTGCTCGAGCGGACCCGCTTCGGCCGCTACCTGTATGCCATCGGCGGCAACCCGGAGGCGGCCCGCCGCGCCGGCGTCAGCCTGGCCGGCATGCGTACCTGGGCCTTCGCGTTCTGCTCGGCGACCGCCGGACTCGGCGGCATCCTGCTCGGCGCCTTCTTCTACGGTGAGTACAGCACCAACACGGCCGACCCCGGTCAGCTCGTCCTGTATACCGTCGCCGCTGCCGTCATCGGCGGGGTCAGCCTGTTCGGCGGCCGGGGTAAGGCACTCCACGGTGTTCTCGGCGGCCTCCTCATCGGCGGCATCGCCTACGGCGTATCCCTGCTCAACCTGGGTAGTCTGTCTACGCCGCTGCAATACATCCTGCCAGGCGGCGTGCTCCTGGCCGCAGTGCTCATTGACGTATTGTCACGGCGAGGTTCTGGGAGCGTGACCCGTGTCTGAAGTGACCGCGGACTCGAGCGAGACCCCGGCCGGGGCGACGGACACCACGATGGTGGCCGACCTCACCGCCGCCGATGAGGCCGTGGCCGACGTTCCGCCCGAGCTCGTCGCCCAGTCGCTGGGCCAGTACCTCCGGGCCTCGTGGGCCCGGGTCCGCGGCGGCAACAGCGGTGTCCTGCCCGTGGTCCTGGCCATCGTGGTGGTCGCCGTCAGCTTCCAGATCGCGAACTCGAAGTTCCTGTCACCGCAGAACCTGGTCAACCTCTTCGAGCAGAGCAGCATCTACATGCTGCTGGCGATCGCTGAGATCTTCGCCCTGCTCCTCGCAGAGATCGACCTGTCCGTCGGCCTGGTCATGGGGCTCGGCAGTGTCGTGGTCGCCGAACTTGTGCAGCCCTCCGGCGCGAACTGGCCGTGGTGGGCGGCGATCATCGTGACCTTGCTCGCTTCCTGCGCGATCGGCGCCCTCCAGGGATTGCTCGTGGCCCGGCTGAGGATGCCGTCGTTCATCGTCACCCTGGGCGGGCTGCTGATCCTGGAGGGCGTGGCGATCATCGTCCTCGGCGGGAGCCTCGTCGGTATCGGCAACTCCCAGTACAAGAACGAGCTCGTCCTCTACAACATCTTCTGGGGATCGTTTAACCCGGTGGTCAGCTGGATCTTGCTGGCCGTGGTGGTCGGAGCCACTGGCGCCGGGTTCTGGCTGCGGGACGCCAACAAGCGCCGCCACGGCCTGGAGGCTCCGCCGCGCAGCCTCACCGCGGCGAAGATTGTCCTCATGGCGGTGGCGGGAATCGGCCTCGTCGTCATCTGCAACGTCAACCGGGCCCACGTCGGGACGATCGAGGGAGTTCCCTACATCATTCCGATCGTCCTGGTCGTGCTCGGCGCCTCGACGCTCCTGCTGCAGCGAACCCGCTTCGGCCGCTACGTGTACGCCATCGGCGGAAACCCCGAGGCGGCGCGGCGAGCCGGGGTCAGCCTGCCCGCGATCCGGATCTGGTGTTTCGTCCTCGCTGCCCTGATCTCCGGGATCGCTGGCGTGCTGTTCGCCTCGTGGCAGGTCTCGCTGACCACCAACATCATCAAGGCCGCCAACAGTTACGTGCTGCTGGCGGTGGCCGCGGCGGTCATCGGCGGCACCAGCCTGTTCGGCGGCCGGGGCAAGACCATCCACGGCGTGCTGGGCGGCCTGGTCATCGGCGGCATCTACAACGGCCTCTACCTGCTAGGCGTGTCGAGCCAGTGGATCGACGTCGTGGTTGCCGCGGTGCTGCTCGCGGCGGCGGCCATCGATGTCCTCTCCCGCCGGGGCGCGCCGCGCCAGGCGTGACCTCAGCGCGAGCCGCAATCCCCGAAAGGCCCGCGCGCATGGCTGTCCGCACGACGCTCGGGCCGCCGCACGCTGTGACAATCATGCGTACCGAACGGTCCGTGGTGCATGATCATGGTCTGTGGGCAGTTATCCGTGGCTGAGCGAGTTCCTGGCCGATGCCAGGCAGACGGTCGCGCCGCCGCGCGGCGCTAGGGACGGCGTACTGCCGCCGCTGCTGGTCGGGCTGACCGTGGTCACCGGGCTGCTCGACGCGTTTAGCTACCTGGTCCTCGGGCACGTGTTCGTGGCCAACATGACCGGTAACGTGGTGTTCTTCGCCTTCGCGCTGGCCGGCGTGCGCGGGTTCTCCGCGCCCGCGTCGGTCGCCGCGGTCGCCGCGGCCAGGGACCGCCGAACTCCCCACCATCCTCCGGCCATCTAGGAGTGCCGATGCGCCTTGCTGTGTTGTCTTCCGACGAGATGACCCCGGAACAGGTCGGCCTGTACCGGGAGATCCTCGGCGGCCCGCGCGGCCAGGGCCCGCGCGCGGTGCTGCTGGCCACCGGCGCCGGCGGCCTGGCCGGCCCGTTCAACGCCATGCTGTACGCCCCGGACGTCGGTCACGCGCTGCAGGAACTCGGCGCGGCCATCAGGTTCAGGACCCAGCTCGCGCCCCGGATCCGCGAGCTGGCCATCCTGGTCGTCGCGCAGCACTGGGACAGCGGCTACGTGCGGAGCTCGCACGAGGTCATCGGGCGTGAGGCCGGCCTGACCGAGCCGGAGATCGAGGCGCTGCGGTGCGGCGCAGACCCGGGATTCACCGACGAGCAGGAGCGAGTCGCCTACACGACCGTCCGGGCCCTGGTCAGCCGGTCCGACCTGGACGACCAGGAGTACGCCGCCGCGGCGGCCGGGCTCGGCGAGCAGGCCCTGGTCGAGCTGTCCGCGCTGGTCGGCTACTACGCGACGCTGGCCCTGCAGCTGAGGATCTTCCGTGTGCCGGCCCCGTAAGGGACCGGGGCCGGCCAACCCCGGACATTAGACAGCTCCGGTACCTGGGAGTGGGAGCCGGTACCGGAGCTGTCATCCCCCCTCTGGGATTCAAGATCACCCTATCAGACCAGATCAGACCAGTCCAGGTATATGTCCTGGTCACTTTAGGTCTGCTAAGTTTGGTGCGTGACCGCAGTTGAGACGGTTAGGCACGATATGCCCGAGCCGGCATATCAGCAGCTAGCGGCCATCCTGACCCGCCAGATCGAGGGGGGCAGGTGGCAGACGGGCCCGCTCCCGTCGGTCAAGGCCCTGCAGCAGGAATACGGCGTTGGCCGCGACACCGTGCTGCACGCCATGCAGCTCCTGCGCGAGTCCGGCCTGATCTTCACCGTCGCCAAGCGCGGCAGCTACGTCGGCCGCCCCAGCTAACCCGCCGCCACCCAGCTCACCCCGCCGTCCCGCCGACCCGTCCCGCCGACCCGTCCCGCCGGCCCGGGCCCGCCGACCAGGGGGCGCCGACCAGGGGGCGCCGACCGGCCGCGCCGGGTTCCGGATACGATGCCCCGGTGGTGTGGCTGTCGGTCCTGTTCGCCCTGGTAACCTCGCTGTGCAACGGCACGGCCTCGGTGCTGCAGCGCCTGGCCGCCGCCGACGCGCCCCCGGACAAGGCGCTGCACCTGTCGCTGTTCGGCTACCTGATCAGGCGGAAGGTATGGCTGGCCGGGATCGGGATGGTCATCCTGGCCGCCGTGGCCCAGGCCGCGGCCCTGGCCACCGGTCCGATCGCCCTGGTCCAGCCCATCTTCATCATCGAGCTGCCGTTCACCCTGCTGGTGGCGAGCAAGGTGAACCGGCGCCCGTTGTCCGCCATGACCTGGGGCGCCGTGGCCCTGGTCACGGTGAGTCTCGGGATCGGCCTGGCCACCGCGGCGCCGTCCGGCGGCACCGCGCACGCATCCGCCAAGGTCTGGATCACGGCCCTGATCGTCACCGGTGCCTTCGAGGTCGTGGTGATCGGCGCGGGCGTCCGGGCCCGCGGCAACGCCCGGGCCGCGGCCCTCGGGCTCGCGGCGGCCTGCGGTTACGCGCTGACCGCCACCCTGCTGAAGAGCGCGGTCTCGGACCTGGACCGCGGCATCGGGCCGTTCTTTTCCTCCTGGCAGCTGTACGCGACCGCTGCCGCCGGGGTCGGCGCGCTGTTCCTGCTGCAGAACGGCCTGCAGGCCGGCCGGCTGGTCGCCGTCCAGCCCCCGCTCACCCTGGGCGACGCGCTGATCAGCTCGGCCTACGGCGTCACCATCTACAACGAGAGCGTGCGGACCGGCGGCTGGCTGCTGGCCGTCCAGATCCTGGCCGTCCTGGCCATCGCCGTCGGCTGCATCCAGCTGTCCCGCTCCCTGTCCATCGTGCATGGCCCCGCCACGTCCGCCCCGCCGCCTGGCCCCCCGGCCTCCCAGCCCGCCCCCGCCCCCGGGCACTAACGCTCCCGACCTGGGTTATTCGAGGGGCTGGCGGGCGATGACGCGTGGCTCGCGCCCGGCGAGCAGCCAGCTCAGGGCCACCGCGATCAGCGGCAGGCCGACCAGGATCCACAGCAGGTCGGCGACCGGGACGCTGGCCAGCTCCGAGAGCTGGTCCAGCTGATTGGTCCGGAAGAAACCGATCGCGGCGAGATAACCACCGGCCGTTCCGGCGACCGCCCCGGTCAGCGCGAGCGCCCCGGCGGTCGCCGCGGTGAGCGTGCGGCGGGCCGTGCTGCTCGCCCCGGTCGTGGCCGCGGTCTGCGTGGCGTTGGTGATCTGGGTGGCGGTCAGGCCGCCCGGCGCCTGGATCAGCCAGCCCGCCGTGGTCGCGGTGAACTTGAACGTCCGCATGCCGTGCTCGGTGATCACCGTGTTCGGCGCCGAGGTCCCCGAAGGGAGCGCGCCGGTCTCCTGGATCGGCGGGTTGGGCAGGCAGCTGCCCGGCGTGCAGGGGGTGTCCGGGAGAACCTTGCGGGTATCCCAGAGCTGCATGTGCTGCGTCGTGGACAGGCCGGGCCGCATGGTGAGGAAGTCGGCGTCGGGGTTGACCTGCGCCGGCGTGATCCCGAACGCGTTCAGCAGTTGCGGTGTCGCGACGTAGGTGTTGCCGGAGAAGCCCCGTCCGGTTCCGCCGTACTGCAGGCTGCCGCTGGGCGTCTCGAGCGTGATCAGGTAACGGTCACCGAGCGAGGCGGCGATGCGCTGCGCGGTCGTCCTGGTGGCGGCGAGCTGGCCCGCGGTCGGCGGCGGCCCGTTCGGGTCGTCATGGCCTGGCGGGTAGACGACGAGCTGGCTGGACGTCAGGTTGGGGCCCACGTAGTCGAGCGCGTCCCCGAACCGGGCCGCGCCGACCACGCTGACGATGGACGCGATCAGCACGCTGAGGGTGATCGCCGCGAGTGCCGGGCCCGAGCGGGCTCGGTACCGGCCCAGGTCCCGCAGCGCGAGCCGCACCATGACCGGCGTCCAGCGGCCGAGCCTGGCCAGCACCGCCAGGCAGGCCGGGGACA
Source organism: uncultured Actinomycetes bacterium (assembly GCA_963767565.1). Lineage (GTDB taxonomy): Bacteria > Actinomycetota > Actinomycetes > Streptosporangiales > Streptosporangiaceae > Palsa-504. The sequence continues at coordinate 247,348 of CAVYEG010000010.1, forward strand.
GCAGCACCACGGCGACCACCAGCGCGACCAGGCCGAACAGGACTTCCTCCAGCTGCGCGTTCTGGGTGCCAGGCCCATTGCCGCCGGCGTTGGCGCCGATGCCGGACCCGGCCAGGCCGAGCAAGAAGAACGCGAGAGCCAGGAATCCGAGACCGAACGGAACCGCCAGGTGGCGTACTGGCTTCGGCGCGGGCGGGTGCCCGGATAGCGCGGTCACGACCGGAATCCGGGCGATGGCCCGGGCGGGCCGCGCGGCGGCGACATAGGCCGCCAGCACAGCGAGGATCATCGAGACCCAGACCACGGTCCACGGCAACTGGAACACGCCGATCACGTGGTGGGCGCTGGCTTGCACGTGCGGCCGGTAGGCGAGCCAGGCCACCAGCCCGAGCACGCACCCGGCCACCGCGCCGATGACCCCGGTGGCGACCCCGTTGGCCCGCACCACCAGCCGGATATTGGACACCGTGGCACCCTGGGCGGCGAGCATGCCGATCGACCGGAGGCGGCGCTGCGCCAGCACGGTGAACCCGCCCGCCCCGACCATCGCGATGAGCAGCATGCCCAGCACGATCGCCGCGATCGAGATCGTCTCCGGGTTGACCACGTTGTTCGCCGCCACCGTCTGCGGGGTCGCCACAGTCGGGCCGATGTCCGCCGGCGCGACGCCTGGCGCGTCAAACAGCACGATGACCTGCGTCGGCGCGGTGATCTGGCCGGGCGCCACCAGAGCGAACTCATCGAGCAGGTTCTGCGGGTTCGCCACGATGCCGGTGACCTTCCGGCTGACGCCGCCGACGGTCCAGGAGCTGCCGGCCGCGAGGTGGAAGTCCGAGGCAATCCCGGTGGTCACCGCCACCTGGCCGGCGCCGACCGGGAACTGGCCGCTGGTCAGGGAAAGCATCGGCGGCCCGAACGGCCCGTGCGGATTCTGGGCCCGCAGACTGTAGGTCTGGATCGAGCCGGGAACCGAGAGCGTCTGGTTCTCGATCACGTCGGTCGTGCCGAAGCGGCGGGAGATCGCCGCGATCTGGGCGCTGACGTGCGAGCTCGGTCCGCTGAGCGTGACGAGGTCGTGCGCGGTGCCGAAGGCAGCGGTGGCCGGGCTCGGCGTGGTGATCGCGACCGCCGAGCCCACGACCGTGGCGCCCACCGCGACCGTGATCAGCGCCAGGATCAGCAGTTGCTGCCGCCATTCGCGGCGCAGCAGCCGCAGGGCCCAGCGGATGACCGCGCGGCGGGCGGGAACGCCCCCGTTCGGCGCCTTCGGGGCGGCTGGCCGCTCCTGCACCATGGTGCTCATCGGGTGTCACCGGGCACGAGCAAGGACTCCGGACCGGGGCCGGCGCGGTCTGGTCGGTCACCCGGCCGTCCCGCAGGAACACCACCCGGTCCGCCCAGGAGGCGAGCTGCGCGTCGTGGGTCACCACCACCGCGGTCATCCCGTCGTCCTGGCACGCGTCGTGCAGCAGCCGCATCACCGTCTCGCTGTTGACCGAGTCCAGCGCGCCCGAGGGCTCGTCGGCGAGCAGCAGCCTCCGCTCGCCCACCATGGCGCGGGCGATCGCCACCCGCTGCCGTTCCCCGCCGGAAAGCTGGTCGGGGTAGTGCCCGGACCGCTCGCCCAGGCCGAGCCGCTGCAGCGCCCGCAGGCCGGCGACGCGCGCCTTGCGGGCGGACAGGCCATCAAGCTCAAGCGGCAGCGTCACGTTCTCGGCCGCGGTCAGCCCGGGCAGCAGGTTGAAGTCCTGGAACACGTACCCGATCGTGCGCCGCCGCAGCCGGGCCCTGGCGTTGCCGGACAGGCCCGCGACCGCCTGCCCCGCGACCAGCACCTCGCCGTCCGTCGGTTCCTCCAGCGTCCCGGCGATGGTGAGCAGCGTGCTCTTGCCGGAGCCGCTCGGTCCCATCACCGCGACCATCGTCCCCGCGTCGGCCGTCAGGTCGACCTCGCGCAGCGCGTGCACCTTGGCACTGCCCTGCCCGTAGGACCTGGACACCCCTCGCAGCTCGAGCATCCTCATCGAGGTGTCCTCAGTTCCCGCCGGTGCCGTGGCAGCGGCGCTCGATCGTGTTCTGGTTCGGGTGCGGGGCCGGCTCCGCCCGCTCGAGGCGGGCATCCGCCACGTCCAGCCACCTGACCACCGAGTCCAGCCGGAACAGTTCGGCGTCAATCGCCAGCGCCAGGCCCAGGGCGCCGTCGGCTTCGTCGTCCTTGATCCGCGTCCATTGCTGCATCAGCTGCATCAGGTAGCGCCGGTGCGCCTGGATGACCCCATGCGGGTCGGTACCCGGCATCCGGAGAGCGATCAGCACCTTCATCACGAGCTCGTCGCGTGGCGGCGAACTCAGGTCGGGCGGTGTGCGCAGCCACGCGGCCAGCTCCCGCTCGCCAGCGGAGGTGATCTGGAAGGTCTTCTGCGGGCCGTCCTCGCAGCAGCGCGAGCATCGCATGCCGGATGCTCATGACCTGCCTTTACTCAGTATCATACGGAGTATCCTACTGAGTATCGTCCGGGCTGGCAGTAGGGCTAGATACCGGACCATAGGTAGGGCTGGCCCCCCATTCGGGCGATATTGGGTGGCCTGGCGGCGCCGGGTTTGCGAGTATGCCGCCGATGACTAATTCGCAGGAGTACCTAGCGGCTTACGACCGGCAACTGCGGACGGACGCCGAGACACCCGGCGCGATAGCGGTGCAACGGCTTGGCCCGCTGCGCCTGGTGACCTTCGCCGGCGGGCGGGGGTTCGTGACCTACCAGGACCTAGGCGGGGCCGACGCGGGCACGATCGCCGGGTGGGTCGGGGCGGCCCTGGCGCACTACCGCGCGGATGCGACGATCACGCAGGTGGAGTGGAAGACGCGGGGGCATGACCGGGCGCCAGGGCTGCACGACGCGCTGACCTCCAGCGGGTTCGTGCCGGACGAACCCGAGTCGATCATGATCGGCGAGGCGCGGCGGCTGGCCGTCGATGTCGCGCTGCCGGACGAGATCGGACTACGGCAGGTCACGTCGGAACCTGACGTCCGGGCGATGTGCGCGATGCAGGCCGAAGTTTTCGGTGACCCGGACGCCGAGGACATCGCGAACGCGGTGCTGCGCAGGCTGGCCGCCGGGGACGGTCTGCAGCTGTGGGTGGCGCAGGCCGGCGGCCAGATCGTCAGCGCCGGCCGACTCGAGCCGGTCGCCGGGACCGAGTTCGCCGGTATCTGGGGCGGGGCCACCCGGCCGCAGTGGCGGGGCCGGGGGATCTACCGGGCGCTCACCGCGGCCCGGGCCCGCTCGGCGCTGGCGCTGGGCAAGCGGCTGATGCACAGCGACTCGACCGAGTTCTCCCGGCCCATCCTGGAGCGTTCTGGGCTGGTCAAGGTCTCGACCACGACGCCCTATATGTGGCGCCGGCCATGATCTCCGGGCGACGCCGCCCGCGCCCCTTAGGACGCTCCGAGAGGCCGGGAAGCGGTCAGTCGCGGATGATGACCGGCTCGCCGGGGACCTTCACCAGCGTGTGGAAGAACGCCGCGACGTCCATCGGGATGCGCACGCAGCCGTGCGAGACGGGCTGCAGCGGCACGTAGGTGTCGCCGTGGATGGCATAGGCGGTGCCGATGAAGAACACCGGGTTGTACATCTCACCCAGCGGCACCGTGACCCAGCCGGGCAGGTAGACCACGGTGCGGTAGTTCCCGGTCGGCGTCGAGGCGAACGCGCACCCGCCGGGCCCGCAGTCGTAGTAGTAGTGACCGCCGGTCGAGACGTGGCTGATCAGCTCGATCGCGCTGTTGTGGTACAGGACGAGCACCTCGTCCCTGATGTTGACCTCGACCCGGTTGGCTCCGGCCGCGCGGTCAAGCACCTTCGGCGCCCGCGGGTGGGCCAGCGCCTGCGCCATCTTCGAGCTGACGTAGTCCGCGCCCGGCAGGCCCTGGGTCTCCTGGAACGCCCAGACCGCTTCCTGGGTGTCGATGCCGAAGATCCCGTTGATCGGGCCCGGGTAGTACTTCAGCGCGGCCAGCCGCCGCTGCAGCACCCTGACCTGGTGGCGGGTCATGCCGGCCAGCAGCATGGCGTGCGCGGGCGCCGCTGCCACGGCCGGCGCCGCTGCCACGTCCGGCGCCGCTGCCACGTCCGGCGCGGCGGGCGCCGACGGCGCGGCTGAGGCCGCGACCGGGATCGCCAGCGCCACCACCGGCGCCAGCAAAGCAGACATCCACAGCCGTCGCATTGCGACCCTCCGCCCACTCCGGGGCAACCTGAAGCCCCGCTAGCCGCTAGATACCCCAAGATTAGGGCGGGGTACCGTCAGTCCCTAGGACCGACATATCTCGATCAGGTCGCAGCTGTATCACGCGATGGTTAGCAAGGGCAAAGGTTGCCGGCCCGGGCACGCGCCCCGGCGCTAGGCATGCCAAGCGTCATGCTTGACATCCCAATCTCTGCTTGGTATAGTTAGCAACAGCAAGCCACGAAGAAGAAGCTAGGAGAGGTCACCATGCCGAACACCCAGCAGCAACTGCAGGAAGAGCTCATCAACACCGTCCGCAAGAGCCAGGAGACCGTCCTGGACGCCATCAAGTCCTGGGTCGAGACCGTCCAGTCCATCAGCCCGAAGATGCCGTCCGTGCAGGTCCCGTTCTCGGACAAGCTGCCCAAGCCGGAAGAGGTCGTGGCCGGAGCCTACGACTTCGCCGAGCAGCTGCTGGCCAGCCAGCGCAAGTTCGCCGAGGAAGTCCTCAAGGCCACCGCCGCCCTGACCCCCGGCGACAGCAAGCCCAAGGCCTGAGCGCAGCAGTAAACCCGTACGCGGCAGCGCCGAGGTCCAGGCCAAACTGACACTGCGCTGCCGCGTACTAGAGTTAGCACCAAGCAAAGAGGAGGTGGCCGGTGATAGACCCCTGGGAGACCCAGCGGAAGGCGCTCGGCGCCTTCATCCGCACCCAGCGGCAGATGGCCAACCTGTCGCTCCGCCAGCTCGCGGAGCTGACCCACCTGTCCAACCCGTACCTCAGCCAGGTCGAGCGCGGCCTGCACCAGCCCTCGGTCCGGGTGCTCAAGGCCATCTCCGACGCCCTCAACGTTTCCGCGGAAACGCTGATGGCCCAGGCCGGCCTGATCGAAGCGGCCGCCGGCAACGGCACCGCGCCCGCGGCAGAATCCGGCGAGCCGAAGACTGAGGGCGCCATCCGCGCGGACCCGCGCCTGTCGCACGAGCAGAAGGCCGCGCTCATCGCGGTCTACCGGAGCATGCTGGGCTGAGCACGCACCCGGGACCGTTCGGCCTCATGATTTTTATGCCGAACGGGCCCTGGCTGATGCGCTCCTACCGCCCCGCCGCCGCCGCCGCGTCGGTGACGTGCCGGAGCAGCAGTGCGGTCGTCACCGGTCCCACCCCGCCGGGCACCGGCGTGAGCCCGCCCGCGACCTCGGCCACCTTCGGGTCCACGTCGCCGGCCAGATTGCCGTCGGCCGTGGCGTTGGTGCCCACGTCGATCACCGTGGCGCCGGGGGCGACATAGTCCGGGCCGATCATGGCGATGCGGCCCGCCGCCACCACCAGGACCTCGGCCTCCGCCGTCACCGCGGCCAGGTCCCGGGTCCGGGAGTGGCAGATGGTGACGGTGGCGTTCCGGTCGAGCAGCAGGTGCGCCACCGGCTTGCCCACCACCGCCGAACGTCCCACCACCACCGCCCGCCGTCCCTCCAGCGGCACCCGATGATGATCGAGCAGCCGCAGCACGGCCTCGGCCGTGGCCGGCGCGAAGGCGGGCAGGCCGGTCATCAGCCGGCCGAGCGAGACCGGGTTGGCCCCGTCCACGTCCTTGGCCGGGTCGATGGCGGCGGCCAGTTCGGCCAGCCGGGCACCGCCCGGCAGCGGGGTCTGCAGGATGACGCCGTCCACGGTCGGGTCCTGCGACAGCGCCCGCAGCTGGGCCTCGATGCCCGCCGCGGTGGCCTGCGGGCCCAGGTCCTCGACCTCGCAGCCGATCCCGGCCCTGGCCGCCGCCGACGCGATCGACCGCACGTACCAGGCGGTGGCCTCGTCGTCGGTGGCCACCACCACGGTCAGCCGGGGCGGGCGCCCGCTGGCGGCCAGTTCCGCCGCGGCGGCCGCGGTCCCGGCCCGGATATCCGCCGCCAGCTCGCGCCCGGACAGCAACGTCATGCGCTGGGCTCCGGGCTGATCTGCTCGCGCACCGCGGCCACGATCCGGTCGGCGCGGGCGGTCACCTCCTCGGCCACCATGGCCATCGACGCGATGTCGCCCCGGACCGCCTCGTCGGCGATGCCGCGCAGGTTGACCTCGATGTTGACCAGCGCGGTGACGGCCGCCGCGCGGGCCGCCTCGGCCGCCGCGGCCACGTCGGTGATCACGTTCTTGTTCCCGGTCGGCAGCAGCTCCTCGGCCAGCGCGACCAGCAGCAGCGAGATCCGGACCACGTCGGCCGGCGGGCGCGCGGCCCCGCCCAGCGCCTCCGCGATGGCCGCCGAACGCGCCTGCTTCTCCTCCTCGGTCCCCTTGGGCAGCGCGTAGGCGTCGGTCACCGCGCTGAACGCCGCGGCGTCCATCTCGGCCAGGGTCAGGGCATCACTGCGCAGTTCGTCGGCCTCGGTGATGACGTGCTCCATCACGGCGGCGTCGTACTTGGCGCCGTCGCTGTAGCGGGCCACCATGGCCAGCAGCGCCGCGGCCTGCGCCGCGTGCAGCGCCGCGGTCGCGCCCCCGCCGGGCGCAGGCACCCGGGCCGCGAGCTGGTCGAGGAACTCCGTGATCGTCTGATCGCGCATCCCGTGAGGTTACCGCGCGTGCCGTTCAGCCCGTACAGTTGGGTTATGCGCGGGTACACCCAGGACAAGGACGCATATCTCAAGCGGCTGCGCCGCATCGAGGGCCAGGTACGCGGGCTGGAGCGCATGGTAGAGAACGACACCTACTGCATCGACATCCTGACCCAGGTGTCCGCCGTGACCCGCGCCCTGCAGGCCGTCGCCCTCGGCCTGGTCGAAGACCACCTCGGCCACTGCGTCACCCAGGCCATCGAAGAAGGCGGCCCGGAAGCCACCGACAAGGTAAAAGAAGCCTCCGAAGCCATCGCCCGCCTCGTCCGCTCCTAACCCGGCCTCCGCCCGGCCCGCTCCAACCCGGCCTCCGCCCGGCCCGCTCCTAACCCGGCCTCCGCCAGGCCCGCTCCAACCCGGCCTCCGCCCGGCCCGCTCCAACCCCGGCCTCCGCCAGGCCCGCTCCTCGCTTCGCCCCACCTGCCCCAGGAACCTTTCTTGCCCCACCCGCCCCAGCCTCGAGCAAGGTCAACTTATTGTGTGACGAAACCACCGTCTGACGGAGGTAACGGCACACGATCTTGCGGGTCCTTCCAGCGGCGATCCGCGGGGCGGCAACTTCTCCGGCCGGGCTGTCCAATTCGGGCCTGGCGGTTCGTCGTGACTGTGATGGAGGTCACTACTGACGTCCCCCGCTCACGGGAGGGTTCGCGATGAGTCTGGCCCGTGCCGGAGGTCATACCTACTTCCCCGATCACAGGAGGTTTCGTGATGAGTCTTCCCGACGTCGTATCCCGGGATGAGTGGCTGGAAGCCAGGAAGCAGCTGCTGGTGCAGGAGAAGGAGCACACCCGCGCCCGCGACACGCTGAACGCCGACCGGCGCAGGCTGCCCATGGTCCGGATCGACCAGGAGTACGTGTTCCAGGGCCCGGACGGGCCGGTCACGCTGGCCGGGCTGTTCGACGGCAAGCGGCAGCTGGTCGTGCAGCACGTGATGTACGGCCCGGACTCGGAGCACCTCTGCCCCGGCTGCACCGCCAGCATCAACGCGATGGCCCCGGCCATGTTCGCCCAGCTCGGCACCAGGGACACGACCTTCGTGCTGATCTCCCGCGCACCCTACGACAAGATCGCCGCCGCGGCCGCCGAGCGCGGCTGGTCCGTCCCCTGGTACTCCAGCTACGGCACCGACTTCAACTACGACTTCCAGGTCACCGCGGACCGTTCCCGCGGGCCGTTGGAATACAACTACCGGCCCGAGCCAGACCTGCTCGGCGACGCGGTGTCCGGCGAGCTGCCCGGCTACAGCTGCTTCCTGCGCGAGGGCCAGGACATCTTCCACACCTACTCGACCTACGGCCGCGGCACCGAGGGCACCGTGGCTGCCTACGTCCTGCTCGACATGACCGCTCTCGGCCGCCAGGAGGACTGGGAAGAGCCCAAGGGCCGGGTCGAGCCGGTCCGCGGCGGCGACCCGACCTTCACCAGCTGAAAATGCGGTGACTGGAATAGGAATACCCTGGGCAGGTTTATCCAATGCCCTAATGGGGTTTAGGTAATACCTGCTCAGGGTGTCCGTCGATGACGTATTTATCGTAGATTGCCTTTTCTCTCTTCCCCGGTCGCAAGTAGCTCAATACCGTTTTAATTGTCGCGCATAGGGAACGGAGAAGACCCAGGCCATGAGCCAGAGCCTGGCCGTCGGCCATGCGCCGCCGCGGCCCGCTGCCCAGCAGCGGATGGCGGGCCTCGAGCCCCGCCGCGCGCTGCAGCTCACCCTCGGCGTCCTCTGGCTGCTCGACGGGATGCTGCAATTGCAGCCGTTCATGTTCGGCCGGGGATTCTCGCAGATGCTGGCGGGCAGCGCGGCAGGCAATCCCGCCGCCGTGGCCCGCCCGATCGCCTGGTCGGCGACCCCGATCGGTCATCACGAGGTCGCGCTCAACGCCATTTTCGCCACCGTCCAGCTGCTGCTGGGCCTGGGTATCGCCTGGCGCCCGACCGTCAAGCTCGCTCTCGGTGCCTCGGTGCCTCGGTGCCTCGGTGGTCTGGGCGCTGAGCGTGTGGTGGCTCGGCGAGGGACTCGGCGGCCTGCTGGCCGGAACGGCCAATCCGGTCGACGGCGCGCCCGGCGCGGTCATCCTGTACGCGCTGCTAGCCGTCCTGCTCTGGCCCGCCGACCGCGATCCGGCTGGGTCGTCGGTTGCCGTCCGCAGCGCGGGACGGCACGTCGCGCTCGGCTCGTGGCTGGTCGTGTGGCTGGGCCTCGCCGTCCTCGCCCTGCTGCCCGCGTCCCGGGCCCCGCAGGCCATCAGCGGCACGATCTCGGATATGGCATCGGGTGAGCCCGCCTGGCTGGCCTGGGTCGACAATCACCTGGCCAGCGCCCTGGCCGGTCGCGGCCTGCCCGCCTCGATCGTGCTGGCGGTCGTGCTCGTCTCGGTCGCCCTGGGCATCTTCCTGCCGGTACCGGCGCGCCGGGCGGTGACCGTGCTGGCCGTCGTGCTGGCCGCCGTCATCTGGCTGGCCCAGGGTATGGGCGCCATGCTGACCGGCTCGGGTACCGATCCCGACTCCGGTCCGCTGCTGGCGCTGGCCTTCTGGCCGCCGGCCGCGCCCGCCGTGTCCCCCGGGCCCGCCGTGTCCCCCGGGCCCGCCGCGTCCCCCGGGCCCGCCGCGTCCCCCGGGCCCGCCGCATCCGCTGCGTCCGCCGTGTCCCGTGGGGAGGCCTGACATGGGCGCCCCCGCCTGGCTGACCGGCATCTTCGCCGCCCTGATGCTCACCGTGGCCGTCTACTGCGCGGGCCGCCTGATCGCCGCGCGCCGCTGGCGGCGGCCGACCGAGGTGGACACCGACGCCGGTCACGTCCTCATGGGCGTGGCCATGGCCGGCATGCTGGCCGCCAGCCTGCGGATCGTGCCCGCCGTCATCTGGGAGCCGGTCTTCGGCGCCGGTGCCGTCTGGTTCGGCAGCCAGGCCCTGCGCGCCCGCCGCGGCGCGCTGACCAGCCCCTGGCGCTGCCTGCATCCGGCCCCGCACATGGTCGAGTGCGCCGCGATGCTCTCCAGAGCCTGGGCATAAGCGCAGACGCGGCGTAACGTGCATCTCGGAGTCCGGGGCAGCAAGGCGCTAAAGGGGGCACCGTGACAGACGCTCTGGCGGTCGAGGTCCGCGGCCTGGTCAAGCGGTTCGGCGACCGGGTCACGGCGGTGGACGGGCTCGACCTGTCGGTCCGGCCCGGCGAGGTCTACGGCCTGCTCGGCCCGAACGGCGCGGGCAAGACCACCACCCTGCGCATGCTGCTGGGCCTGGTCCGCCCGACCGCCGGCCTGATCCGCGTGCTCGATCACAAGCCCGGCGACCCGGCCTGCCTGGCCCGGGTGGGGTCGATGGGCGAGATCGCGTTCTACCCGTTCCTGTCCGGCCGGGACAACCTGCGGGCCGCGGCCCGCCGCCGCAAAGTGCCTGACACCCGGGTCGAGGAGGTGCTGGCCACCGCGGGCCTGGCCGCCCGGGCCGGGGACAAGGTGTCCGGCTACAGCCTGGGCATGCGGCAGCGCCTGGGCGTGGCCATGGCCCTGCTCAAGGACCCGGAGCTGCTGATCCTGGACGAGCCGTCCAACGGCCTGGACCCTATCGGCCAGGTGGAGATGCAGCGGCTGATCACCCAGCTCGGCCAGGACGGCCGCACCATCCTGCTCAGCAGCCACGACATGCGCGAGGTGGAGGAACTCTGCGGACGGGTGGCGGTCATCGGCGGCGGCCGGCTGCTGTTCGAGGGCACCCCCGGCGCGCTGCGCGGCCAGGCCCGGCTGTGGCTGCGGGCCGAGCCCGCCGAGCGCGCGGTCGAAGTGCTCGCCGGCCTGTCCGGCCTGGAAGGGGCCGAACGTACCGGCGAACTGCTCAGCCTGGCCCTGCGCGAGGACGGCCTCAGCCAGGACGGCCTCAGCCAGGACGGCCTAGCCCAGGCCGGCCTCAGCCAGGACGGTCAGGGCGAGGACGGCCTGAACGCCAACGGGCGGACCCAGGCGGCCATGGTCAACCGGGAGCTGGTCGAGGCCGGCCTGCAGGTCAGCGAGGTCCGCGCCGAGCGGCGGCCGCTGCGGGACGTGTTCCTGGAGCTGACCGGCGGCCGCACCGGCGGCGCCGACTCACTGCGGCGGCCCGCCCGGCGCCAGCACCGCAGCCGCCGCAGCCGCCGCCACGACCGCCGCCGCCTGCCCTGAACGTCCCGGGTCAGCCCTGGCCCGGCTGCTGCGCCGCGGCCCGCGCCCGGCGCGCCCGGCGCCGCTGCTTGACCCGCTTGACGAGATAGATGATGCCGAGCACGCGCAGGAAGCCACCCGGCCCCGCGCCGCCCCACTCCTGGTCCGCTGCCATGTTCATTGCTCCTTTCCTGGTGACCTTCGGTCCTGCCGGTCGACGGCCGTCCACAGCACCGTGGTCCGGACCCCGTCGTCGTCAGGATGGTCCCGGGCGCCCAGGATCAGCTCCTCGACCGCCGCCCGCAGCTCGGCCAGGTGCTGCTCGTTCAGCCGCACCGCGGTCCGGCTGAGCGAGATCAGCCGCTCCTCGCCGGCCTGCTTGGCCAGCGCGGCCGCGTTGATGTCGGCCCGGGTCGTCTCCAGCGCGGCGTTGAGCATCAGCGCCACGTCCGCCGGGCTGGCCTCGTCGACCAGCGGCTCGACCGCCGTCGGCGCGTAGACCCGCTCCACCTTCCCGCCCGCCAGCGGCCGGTACTCGGCGATCCCGATGAGCTTGGCCTCCTCCAGCTGCGCCAGGTGGTGATACAGCCGGTCCGGCCGCATCCCCACCCGGCCGGCCAGCTCCTTGGCCGACTGGGGCCGCACCGCCAGCAACTCGAACAGCCGGATCCGGAGCGGATCCGCCAGCGCGCGGTGGAGCGCCCGCAACCGAGGTTCTGGACGTTGATTCACTAAATGCAGACAATACCACTGACTGGAAAATTATCCAATGAGCATCAGTCACGGACCGTTCGGGCTAAAGACTTTGATCTGCCAAACGGTCCGTGCTGCTTGCTATCCCTCCGGCGGCCGCGGCAGCCGGCCGGCGCGCTGCCTGGTGCTGTCGTCGAACAGGGCGGCGCGCAGCACGGCGTCCGCCGCGGCGAGCTGGGCCGGGCTGGCCCGCCGGGCCACCTCGCGGTTGAGCTCGGCGATGACGGCGGTGACGATGCGGGCGTAGTCGCGCCCGGCCGGGGTCAGGGTGACGTTCAGCTGCCTGGTGTCGCGCGAGTTCCGTTCGGTCGTGGCGTAGCCCCGCTGCTCGAGGCCGTCGGCCACCTTCCGCGCCGCCTGCCGGGTCACGCCCAGGCCCTCGCCGAGCCGGCCGACCGGCAGCGGGCCGCGCCACAGCATCCGCAGCACGGCCGCGTCGGTGCGCTTGCAGCCGGCGTAACCGAGCCGTTCCAGGCGGCTGGTCATCTGGCCGAGCCAGCTCTGCCTGGCCAGCGCGAGCAGGTCGCCGAACCGGTACGGGGGAGTCGACTCAACGGGGCAGGCAGCGCACGCCCTCGACGGTGCCGCTCAGCACGGCCTGCCCGGCGGCGTGCGGGATCAGCACGGTGCTGCCCCGCCGCACCGGCACCGAGCCGCCGTCCGCCACCACCAGCGAACCCTGGCCGCCCGTCACCACCAGCACCCCGTAGCTCTGCGACAGGTGCCGGCTCACCCGCGTGTCCACGCGTTCGGCCACGAAGAACGGGTCCCCTTCCGCGGGCAGCAGCGAGCCCGCCGCGCTGCTCAGCGGCCGGCCGCGCAGCGCCTCCAGCCGCTCCGGCGCGCAGGCGCGCCGGTCCACGCAGGCCAGCGCCTCCTCGAGCGGCAGCCCCAGCGTCGCCTCGCCGGAGCCGAGGCCGAACGACTCCCACTCCAGCATGATCGACAGGTCCGCGGGCTCCTGCAGCTCCAGGACCAGGACCCCGGCGCTGATCGCGTGCGGCGTCCCGGCCGGGCACAGCACGCTGTCGCCGGCCGTCACCGGCACCCGGTTGGTCGCCGCCAGCATGGCCGGAACGTCCTGGCTGCGCGCCCACCCGATCAGCTCGTCCGCGCCGACGTCCCGGCTGAAGCCGACGTAGACGGCCGCGTCGGGCTCCGCCTCGAGCACGATCCACGCTTCGGTCTTGCCGTGCGGGCGGGCCAGGTGCTCCGCGGCGAAACTCCGGTCGGGATGCACGTGGACCGGCAGCCGCTGCCCGGCGTCGAGCAGCTTGACCAGCAGGCCGGTGTCGCTGCCGTACCGGGCCGCGTGCTCGGCCCCGAGCCACGCCCGCGGGTCGGCGGCGACCGCCGCGGCCAGCAGCGACCCGTCCGCCAGCCGGGTCATCCCGTCGGTCTGGGTGCCGAACCGCGAGGTGACCGAGCCGATCCAGTCCTCGGGCCGGTCCTCGTGCCCGGTGGTGCCGCGCAGCCGGTCGATCCGGCCGGCACCGCGGTAGAACATCTCCGGCATGTTCGGCCCGAGCGCGATCGGCTGCACAGGACCGACCATACCGGCCAGCGTCACCACTACGGGCAGCGCCAGCGCCCAGCCGCAGAACCCGAGCATGACCGCCACCGCCGCCAGAGCAGGCAGCGCGGCCAGGCGCACCGGACCGCGCAGCACCCGCACGGCGGCGGTCATGGCGCCCAGGTAGACGGCCAGGAACAGCGTGCTCGGCACCGCGACCAGCGCGGCCGTGCTGACCATCCGCAGCCCGTACAGCGTGATCAGCAGCAGCCCGGTCACGCCGATCGCCGCCAGCAGCCGGCGCAGGGGAGCCGAAGCGCGGCCGGGTACCGGGCGCGCCAGCTGCCCGACCACGGCCGCCGCGCCGTTGATGTAGGCGTTGGTGGCGCCCAGGGTCAGCACGATCGCGGCCACCGCGGCCACGTCCGGGCCCGCCGCGCCGATGCCCCGGCTCAGCAGCCCCGCCAGCGGAACGTCCGTGGCCGCCCGCGGCCCCAGCACGCCGATCGTGGCCACCGCCAGGCCCAGGTACAGCGCGGTGGTGGCGGCCAGCGCGATGGCCACCGCGCGCGGCAGCTGCCGGGCCGGGTCGGCAAACCGGGTGGTCAGCGGGGCCACGGCCTCCCAGCCGGCGAAGGAGAACATCAGCGTGGCCGCCGCGCTGCCGACCGAGAGCCAGCCGTGCGGCGCGAACGGCGTCCAGTTGGCTACCCGCGCCGCCGTCGCCGACCCGGCCACCGCCACGACGACCACCACGGTCAGCAGGCTGACCAGGACCAGCTGGGCCGAGGCGCTGGCCCGCAGCCCGGCCGCGGCCAGGCCGATGACGATCAGCAGCAGCGCGGCCGCGACGACGGCCCGGGCCAGCTGCCCGCCGCCGGTCAGCTCGGTGACGTAGCTGGCGCCGATGAGGCAGACGATCGGGGCGCCGCCCACCACCCCGGCCAGGAAGATCCAGCCGGTCGCCCGGCCCGCGCGCGGTCCCAGGCCCGCGGTCACGTAGCCCATCACGCCGCCCGCCGACGGGACGCGACGGCCCAGGGCCGAGAACACGGCGGCGAACAGGCCGGACAGGCCCAGCAGGCCCAGCCAGGCCAGGATCGAGGCCGGCCCGGCCTGGGCCGCGGCCAGGCCCGGCAGGAGCAGCAGGCCGGGGCCGAGGATCGCCCCGATGTAGAGCGCGGCGCCCCGCGCGGTGGTGAGGTTCGGCTGGTTCGCGGATGTCATCGCCATAGGTTCACAATCGCCTAAATCGCCTCGCATGCGATGGCAAAGATTGTGCTGATAGGGCCCAGTTCTGCAATGCTGTTGCGCTATTCAGGGGTTAGGCTGAATTTCATGCCTCAGCATGTCCCCGACCGAGTGGATCGCGCCATCCTGACCACGCTGCAGAGCGACGGCCGGATCGCGAACGTCGATCTCGCGGATGCCATCTCGCTGTCGCCCTCGGCCTGCCTGCGCCGGGTCAAGGCGCTGGAGGCCAGCGGCATCATCGCCGGCTACCGCGCCGAGGTCAGCCGGGCCGAGGCCGGGCTCGGCCTGACCGTGTTCATCGGCCTGAAGGTCGGCGGCCACTCGCAGGAGAGCTCGGTCCGGATCGAGCAGGCCCTGCTGGCCATTCCCGCCATCGTGGCCTGCTACCTGGTCTCCGGGAGCAGCGACTTCCTGGTGGAGGCGGTCGTGCCGGACCTGGCCGGCTACGAGCAGCTGCTGCTGGGCCAGATCCTGGCCATCCCCTCGATCATCGAGGCCACGAGCACGTTCGCCATCCGGACCATCCTCAGCCGCGGCCCGCTGCCCCTGGACCACTGGCGCGGCTCCTCGCCTGCCTGACCCGGCTGCCGGCGTGGGCATCTCCGACGCCCCGGCCTGGCTGATCGCCCGGGCCAACACGCTGGCGCCGCCACCCGGATCGACCTGGGCTTCCCGGCCGGGTTCATCCGGGGCAACACGGCCTGGGTGCTCGGCGCCGCCGCGCTCGACGCGCCCCGGTAACCGCCTCAGCTGTACTGACGTAGCTGCGGCCATATCTGGCCCCACGGGTGGCGCGGGCCGGTGCACAGGTACACGTGGCCGCCCCACTCCTGGTTATGCAGGCCGTACGGGTTGGTCAGCGTGGCCACCGCCCGCACGCTGGTGAAGAACTGCCCGAGGTAGGCGGCGTCCCCGCCGCCGTCGGCCGGACCCGGCATGACCGCCAGCACGGTGGTCGCCCGCGGGTTACCCGGGCCCCACCACCAGTAGGTGTTGTGCCCGCTCACCGCCTGCGGCAGGCCCGGGCCCAGCACGTTGATCGCGCTGGCCTCACCGTAGTTCGAGGTGAAGATCACCGCATTGGCCCGCTGGCCGGCGGGCAGCGAGAACCACGCCGTGCGGACCGTGCCGACCAGCTGCGGCCAGGCCACCGACTCGGCCAGGACCGGGTTGACCTTCTGGGTCCAGCCCAGGTCGCCCGGTGGCAGCACCGGCAGCACGAGCGGCACGGCAATCGCCACGCTTACCGCCGTGGCCAGCAGCAGCCTGCCGAGCCCGCCCGCGCGGGCGGCCAGCCGGCCGTCGATGGCCACGGCCCCGGCTGCGAGCAGGAAGATGTACGCCCCCGCCAGGTAGTAGATCTTCCCGCCCGTGGTGACCGCGAAGAACACGAACAGGATCGCGTACGCCCACACCAGAGCCCGCCAGAGCGGCCGGCCGGACCGCCACAGGAAGCGCAGCCCCGCCACCCAGACCACCACCATGGCCACGGCGGACATGATCAGCTGCCCGGTCACGAAGCCGGCGATGTTGGCCAGGCCGCCGTTTTCCTGCGCGAGCGCGTGCGTCATGCCGATCGTGGCCCACTGGTGCTGCGCCTGCCACCACAGGTCCGGAATGGTGAACGCCACCGCGATCGCGGCCCCCGCCGCGAACCACCGGTTCAGCACCAGCCGCCGGCCGCCGGCCAGGAAGAGGCCGATGACCAGCGCGACGGCGAACAAGCCCACGCTGTGCTTGTTGGCCAGCCCCAGGCCCAGGACCAGGCCGCCGGCCAGCCACCAGCGCACGTCACCGGTCCGTCCGATCCGCGCCACCACCAGCGCCAGAGCCGCCCAGGCCAGGATGTCGAACGCCGTCGGCCCGAACAGGTGGTCGCCGCCCAGCACGACCGGCATGGTCGCGGTGGCGATCGCGGCCAGCAACTGCGCCCGCCGCCCGCCGCCGAACTCCCGGGCCATCAGCCCCGCCACCACCACCGTCGCCCAGGCCGCCAGCGCCGGCCACACCCGCAAGGCCAGCAGCGACACGCCGAACACCTTCAGCGAAACCCACGCCAGCAGCGGCGTCAGCACCGGCTGGTCGACGTAGCTGGCCTGCAGATGACGGGCGCACTCCATGAAGTACAGCTCGTCGCGGTGGAATCCGTACCGCGTCGACAGCGCCAGCAGGACCGCACAGACCACCGCGCCGACCGCGATCACGCGCCGGTCGAAAGGCGCCACGACCGGATCAGCCGTGTCCACCTCGGCCGGGGTCTTTCCTAGTACGTTCATGCCCTCATGCTCGTCCGCCAGCAGCCTCACCCACATCGCCCGCGATGCCCGTTTGCCCGCTCATCCCAGGCGGGCCCAGCGCGCCCTTCAGCGCCGTCCCGCTCCTCCTTAGGTAGGAGTCGGCGGTTCACCCCTGCGGCGGATGGCTCGCGCCCCGCGGCGGACCTTACGATCAGCTGGTGAAGAGGCTTGCCGCGTGGGCCACCGGGCTGCCGCCGCGCGTGCAGGACCTGGCGCTCGCGCTGGCGCTGGCCGTCTACAACGTCGCCTCGCTGATCCCGGAGACCAGGCAGCTGAAGCTGCCCTATGTCGCGTTCCTGCTGGTCGTCCTGCAGGCCGTGCCGCTGACCTGGCGGCGGCGCTGGCCGGTCCTGGTGATCCTGGCCGTCGGTATCCCGCGGTCGCTGTATGACCAGCTCGGCATCGGCTTCGCGCCGCTGCCGCTCGGCCCGGCGATTGCCTACTACACGATCATGGACCGGTGCTCGACCAGGGTCCGGGTGGTGATGAGCGTCTTGCTGATCGGCGGCATCATCGAGGGGCAGACGACGCCCGGCCACACGGAGCCCTACGACTTCTTCGTCGCGGTGCTGCAGTTCGCGGTGGCCGGCACGCTCGGCATCCTCAGCCGCACCCGCCGCGCCTACCTGCAGGCCGTCGAGACCCGGGCCGAACAAGCCGAGGCCGAACGCGACCGCCAGCTCGCCCTGGCCGCCGCCGGGGAGCGCACCAGGATCGCGCGGGAGCTGCACGACGTGGTCGCGCATCACGTCAGCCTTATGGCGGTCCAGTCCGAGGCCGCGGGAGCGCTGCTGCCCGGCCGGCCCGCCGAGGCCGCCAAGGCCGTGGACATCATCGGCCAGACGGCCCGCGAGGCCCTGACCGAGCTGCGCCGCCTGCTCGGCGTGCTGCGCGGCCCAGCCGAGGTCAACGGCCGGGCGGCCACGGCTCCGGCCCCGTCGATCAGCGCGCTGGACGAGGTCCTCGCCCCGGTGCGCCAGGCCGGGATCACCGTGAACCTGCGCGTCGAGGGCCGTCCCAGCAAGCTGCCGCCCGGTGTGGACCTGACCGCGTACCGGATCGTGCAGGAGGCGCTGACCAACACCGTCAAGCATTCTGGCGCCGGCGAGGCCGCGGTGACCGTCACCTACGAACCCGGCTACGTCACCGTCTCGATCACCGATACCGGCCACGCGGCCGTCTCCGTGGTCCTCGGCCGCACGGCCAGAAAAGCCCGGGCGGGCTCGTCCGACGGGGGCGGGCCCCGCCCGGCGGCATCGGGCGGATTCGGCCTGGCCGGCATCGCCGAACGGGTGGCATCCTGCGGCGGCAGCCTGACCGTCGGACCCGCCGACGCCGGCGGGTTCGCGGTCACGGCCCGGTTGCCAGCGACATGACCGGCACCGAACCTATCCGGGTCATCGTGGCCGACGACCAGGAACTGGTCCGGACCGGATTCTGCGTAATCCTCCAGGCCACCGACGGGATCACCGTGGTGGCCGAGGCGGCCAACGGCGCCCAGGCCGTCCAGGCCGCGGCCGAGCACCACCCGGACGTGATCTTGATGGACGTCCGGATGCCGGAAATGGACGGCCTCGAGGCCACCCGGCTGATCACCGGCGGCGAGCGCGCCGGGCCGCCCCGGGTCGTCATGCTGACCACGTTCGACTTCGACGACTACGTCTACGAGGCGCTGCGCTCGGGCGCGAGCGGCTTCCTGCTCAAGGACGCCCCGCGGCACGACCTCATCGCCGCCATCAAGGTCGCCGCGGCCGGAAACGCGCTGCTCGCGCCGTCGGTGACCATGCGGCTGATCGACGCGTTCGCCCGCCGCCCGCCCGAGACGCTGCCCGCCCCGTCCCGGCTGGAAACGCTCACCGCCCGGGAACGGGACATCCTGCTCCGCCTCGCCCGCGGCCTCACCAACGCCGAGATAGCCGCCGACCTGGTCGTCAGCGAAGCCACGGTGAAATCGCACGTCGGCAACCTGCTGGCCAAGCTCGGCCTGCGCGACCGGGTGCAGGCCGTGATCCTGGCCTACGAGACCGGCATCGTGCGCCCCGGCGAGCCCGGCACCTGATCTGACCGGCTGGCCCCCGTAACGCCACGCCCCGTTCGGATCATTGAATTACTTTGGCCGAACGGTCCGTGGTTCTTGCCGCTCACCCCGGTCATATCGTCGCCTCGGCCAAATCCTTCCACCGTGGCGTCATTTTGCTGGTGCCGGCGCGTCTACTGTGGCGGTATGGACAACGAACAGGTGTTCCCGGTCATCCGGCAGACGGTCCTGGACGCCACCGACCCGCGGCGGCTGGCCGAGTTCTACCGGCAGCTGTTCGGCCTGCAGTACCGTCCGGGCGACGAGCCGCCCGCCCCCGGCCAGCCAGACCCGAAAGGGCAGGACTGGCTGATCTTGACGAGCCCGGCCAGCGGTGCGGTGCTGGCCTTCCAGAAGGTCGGCGAGCTGCCCGAGGCAACCTGGCCGGACGGTCCGGTCCCGCAGCAGCTGCATCTGGACACCACCGTGCCGACCGTGGCCGAGCTCGACGTCCAGCATGAGCGGGCGCTCGCGCTCGGCGCCCGGCTGCTGGAAGACCGCTCGGATGACCCGGAGGAGCAATTCCGGGTCTACGCCGACCCCGCCGGGCACCCGTTCTGCATCATCGCCGCCATCCAGCCGCCCCGTCCACCGGCTGAATAGCGAGGATCGGGGGAACTTCCTTCTTTCTCAGACGGCTCGTCTTTCTCTGCTGCCTCTTATTCTCCAGGCTCGTTTTGCCTTGAGAAATTGTTTCTGAAGGCCCCGTTTTCGGCCGCCGAAAATGTCAGAGGTGGCTGTTAGCGTGATGTATTAGAACAGATCGTCTAGACGGCCCTCTAATGGTCGTCCGCCCTCGGCCGGGGAGGTGAGCCAGCCGCCATGTGCACTCCGTTGAGCACCGCCGACAAGTTCGGCCTGGTGGAGTCGCTGCTGGGTGAGCTGGCCGGGGAGGACGCGGCGAGCCAGCCGGTCGCGGTGACGGCCGAGGGCCTGCGGGCGCTGGAGCAGATCGACGCGGTCGGGGCGGCGGTGCGGGCCCGGCTGCTGGCCGCCTTTGATGCCCAGCAGGGGCCGGTGGCCGACGGGCAGCGGACCACCCGGACGTGGCTGGTGAACTGCCTGCGGATCACCAAGGGCCAGGCCGGGGAGTACCAGGCCATCCTGGCCCTGGCCGGGAAGCATGAGCCGCTGCTGGCCGGGCTGCGGGACCGGGTGCTGACCAAGTCGGCCGCCCTGCAGCTGGCCCGGTGGACCAAGGCCATCCCCGAACCGTTCCGCGAGGGGGCCGAGGAGATCGTGATGGCCGCCGCGCAGGCCGGGGTGGACCTGCGCGGGCTGGCCGCGATCTGCGCCGAGATCCGCGAACGCACCGCCGGCCCGGATCCCGGTGACGACCCGGATGATGACCCGCGGCTGGACCGGTCCGTATCTGTCGACACCACGATGGACGGCGTCGGGGTCATGCGCGGGGACCTGACCGCGGAGTGCGCCGCCATGGTGACCTCCGTGCTGGATGCCCTGTCCGCGCCTACCGGGGGCGGGGACCTGCGGACCCATCCGCAGCGGTATCACGACGCACTTGAAGAAGCGATGCGGCGCCTCCTCGCCTCCGGACTGCTGCCCAAGCGGGCCGGGCAGCCGGTCAAGGCGCTGGCCCACATCCACTTCACCGAGCTGCTGGCCATGGACCAGGACTCGGTGCTGCAGGAGTCGTGGATCGCTGACGCGCGGGTCCGGTGGGCCGCGCACCGGGCTGCCGCCTCCGCCGGCCCGTCCGACGGCGGCGCGTGGCTGACCGGGGAGGCCGCCCGGGTGGTCGCCTGCGACGCGATGATCGTCCCGGTCGTCACCGGCGACCTCGACCCGGACGCAGTCGAGGACCTGATCGGCTTGTGCGTCCGGTACGACCAGGCCCGCCACGACGGCCCGGACCCGGCCGCCCAGGCGCAGCCCGGCCCGCAGGACGGCCCGCCGGAGGCCAGCGGCGCCGCCGCCGCATCAGCGGAGACCTTGGGGCGGCTGGAACAGCAGATCCTGGCCCGGGTCATCCAGATCGTCTCCGGCCCCGGCGGCCTGGCCTCCTTCCTGCGCCGCAACCTGCTCGGCAAGCCGCTCGGCGGGCCGTCGCTGCCCTTGGACGTCGGGCAGACCGACGACATCCCGGTGCACCTGCGGCGGCTGGTGGCCCTGCGGGACCAGGGCTGCCAGCATCCCGGCGGCTGTGACCAGCCCGCCTCCCGGTGCGAGCCGCACCACGTGGTCCACCGGGCCGACGGCGGCCCCACCAGCCTCACCAATCTGAAGGACTACTGCTGGTGGCACCATCATGTGCTGCTGCACCAGCTGGGCTGGACCCTGACCGTCCACCCGGACGGCACCAGCCAGGTCACCAGCCCCGACGGCAAGACCATCCGCAGCCACAGCCCCCCACCCCGCCCCGGGTAACCAACCCCGGAAACACACGCCTCTCACCTGCCCGCCCCTCAGGGCTGCGGCCCGGCTGGCGGATGCGGCTCCACAGCGAGGCAGCGTGGGCGCCCGGGGCCAGCCCGGTGTCGGCGCGGTGAGCCGACCGCGGGCGGACAGGAGCAGGACGACGACGGCGAACAGCACGTAGGAACTCCCGATGACCTGCTGCCAGACCGGCCAGCTCAGTTCCGGCCCGGCGAATTTGCCTACCC
Source organism: uncultured Actinomycetes bacterium (assembly GCA_963767565.1). Classification (GTDB taxonomy): domain Bacteria; phylum Actinomycetota; class Actinomycetes; order Streptosporangiales; family Streptosporangiaceae; genus Palsa-504. The sequence goes on from CAVYEG010000010.1 coordinate 268,853, forward strand.
ACCACTGGGGAGCCGTGACGAACAGGACCACGCCGCAGGCGGCGGCCGCCATCGCCAGCCGGTGGTGGTGACGGCGGCCGAGGTAAGCGAGGGTGAGCAGGGCCGGTACGCACCATACCCAGTGGTGCGACCAGGACATGGGCGAGATGAGCAGGGCGGCGAAGGCGTTGAGCGACAGCGCCCAGCAGTCCTGCGAGGCCGCGAAGGCGTGCCGCATGCCGAGGCACGCCACCAGCATGACCAGGGCCGCCAGCGCCAGCCAGATGGCCAGGCCGAGCGTGCTGTGCAGGTCGAGCCCGGCCCGGGCCAGGACCGCCTGCAGGCACTGGTTGGCGGCGGTGGCCGGGTTGCCGACCCGGTCCGTCTGGAAGACGGCCGCGGTCCAGTAGCGCACCGAGTCGTGTCCGGCCACCACGAACCCGGCCAGGGTGACGGCGGCGTAAGACACCCCGGCCACGGCTGCGGCCCGGCAGTCGCGGCGGAGCAGGAAGAACAGCACGAACGCCGCGGGGGTCAACTTCACCGCGGCGGCCAGGCCGGTCAGCGCGCCGCGCGGCCAGCGCGGCGCCACGGTCAGGCAGTCCAGGGCGACCAGGGCCATCAGCAAGATGTTGACCTGGCCGTAGTCCAGGGTGCTGCGCACCGGCTCGAGCAACAGCGCCGGCGGCAGCAGCCAGCCCACCGCCCACAGCGACCCCGCGGCCGGCCCGGCCAGGCGGCGCAGGAACACCTGCAGCACCACGGCGAGCAGCGCGATGCTGGCCACGGTGAGCAGCGCGCCGGCGACGGCCATCGGCAGCAGCGCCAGCGGCGCCAGCACGACCGCCGCGATCGGCGGGTAGGTGAACGGCAGCTGCATCCCCTGGATCACCGGGACCTGCCCGTACAGATCCCCGCCGTGCAGCCAGGTCCGGCCGCCGGCGCGGTAGGCGGCCAGGTCGATCCGGAACGGGCCGAAGTCCACCCCGTGCCGCGAGTACGACAGCAGGAACGCCGTGACCGCGGCCAGGTTCACCGCCACCAGCGCCACCCGGGCCCACCGCGCGGCCGGACGCTTGAACAGCCCCGCCCAACCCGTCGCGGCCGGCCACGGGAACGGCGCCGCGGCCAGATCGCCGGCTCCGGCCCGTACCGCCTGGCCGCGGTCAATCACCTGCGTTGCGCCCACGTGCACCACTCCCTCGCCAGGTCCGAGGGTCGCTACGGGTGCGGCTAGCCGCCTGCCTCCTGGTGGCTCGCCTGCAGTCTGCCCCGTGTCCCCGTTCTCACAAGGTCAAACCTAGGCAGTTCCGGTCGGCGCCGACATGGTGCTGGCCCGCGTCTTGAGAGTGGACCTAGCTACACCATTGGCCGTTGCCCGGGCCATGACCATCAAGGCCAAGCCCGGTAGGTGTTCAGCGAGTAGCGGGGATCCCGTTCGCCGTGCCCGGCGCGCACCTGCTGCCCGACCGCCTCGACGCGGTGCTGGCCGTCATCTACCTGATCTTCAACGAGGGCTACAGCGGCCGGGTCGACCTGGCCGCCGAGGCCATCAGCCTGGGCCGGGTGCTGGCCACGCTCATGCCCGACCAGCCCGTTCTTTTTTGCGCCGAACGGGCCGTGGCTTATGCCGCCCGGGACTGGTGCTCCGCCCCGGTCGCGGACCGCGGAGCGTCCAGGTAGATCACCTCGCTGGCGGCGAACGCGAGCCGGGCCGACAGGCTGTCCCGCCTGCTCACCACGATCACCTGCACGCCCCTGGCGGCCAGGCCCGCAGCGGCGCGGGCGAACGCGCCATCACCCGACCCGATGACCACGCGCGTGAACCGCGCCGCGACCTTCTCGTACAGCAGGATGTCCAGCAACTCCAGATCGGCGCCGTCGGGTCCGGACCGGATCCGGTAGCGAGCATGCGGCCAGCCCAGCGCGGCGCTCAGCAGCGTCAGGTGGCTGGAGGCGACCACGACCTGATCCCAGGCGCCGAGCGTCACGTGGCCGGAGTACGTGCCCTGCACGACCCGGATCTGCTCGAAGCTCGGCTTCCCGCTCCCGGTCAGGTTCTCGATATCGATGAGGTGCAGCCCGCGCTCGGGAAACCGTTCCCTGCCGCCGCCCGGCTGGCAGCGATTGCCGCCACTGATCATGCTCAGCATTAACAGCCTCCCGCCCATGTCCAAGAAGCCCGTGCCGCTGCCCGACTAAGTCATAGTTTTCCCGGAACACACCAGGTGTAAGCCTGCCGGCCCTGGCCCGGGTAACGCGGGGTTCTTGCGGTGTCAACCTCAGCCTGCCCAGCGGAGGTAACCGCCGGCGGTAGCCGCAAGGTTGCCATCCGGTAGCAGCGTCAACTGCCCGGCTTTCAGGCCTCGGTCAGGGCCTCCTCCGACACCGCGGTGCGGGGGAGCAGCAGCGACAGCACCGCGCACAGCGCGAACGCGCCCATGGCGTACGGCGCGGTGTGCACGATCGAGGCCTCGAACGAGTGGCGGCCGGCGTAGCCGAAGAACACGGTGCCCAGCAGCGCCACGCCCAGCGCGCCCCCGAGCTGCTGCGCCGTGCCGAACAGCCCGGACGCCCCGCCGGCCACCTCCACCGGCACGGCCGCCAGGACCACGTTGACCAGCGGGATGACCAGCAAGGACAGCCCCGCGCCCGCCACGACCAGGCCGGGCACCACCGGCCACGGGCTGCCGTTCACACCCACATGCGAGGCGGCCAGCGCCACGCCCGCGATGCCGGCCACCATCAGCACCGCGCCGAGGGCCAGCACCCGGCGCCCGTGCTTGGTGGCCAGCGGCGCCGCCAGCGGCGCCAGCAAGAAGCTGCCCACGCTGAACGCGACCACGGTCAGTCCCGCCTTCAGCGGCGAGAAGTGCTCGCCGGCCTGCAGCCACAGCGCGAAGGCCAGGAAGAACCCCTGCATGCCCGCCGAGAACATGAGCTGCACGCCCAGCCCGGCCGCGAACGCCGGCATCCGGAATAGCCCCGCCCGCAGCAGCGGCGCAGGCCCGTCGGTGCGCCGCGCGGCCCGCCGGGCCTCGAGCAGCCCCAGCACGCCCAGCCCGGCCAGGCCCGCCGCCAGCAGCGGCCACACCCAGGCCGGCCAGCCCAGCTGCTGCCCCTCAAGCAGCGGGTACACGATCGCCACCAGCGATCCCGCCAGCAGCACCGCACCCGGCACGTCCGGCCGCCGCGCGCCCGGATCCCTGGTCTCCGGCACGTACCGCAGCCCCGCGATCAGCGCGCAGGCCGCCACCGGCACGTTGACGTAGAACACCGCCCGCCAGCTCCACCCGAACAGGTTCGCCTGGGTCAGCACCCCGCCGAGCAGCAGCCCGACCGCCGAGGCGAATCCGAGCATCGCTCCGTAGATGCCGAACGCCTTGCCCCGCTCGGATCCGGCGAAGATGGCGCGGAACGTGGCCAGCACCTGCGGGGCCATGGCCGCCGCCGCGGTGCCCTGCACGACCCGGGCCGCGATCAGCTCCGCCCCGGACCCCGACAACCCCGCGGCCAGGCTGGCCAGCCCGAACACGCCGACCCCGACCAGGAACACCCGCTTGCGCCCGAACAGGTCGCCCAGGTTCCCCGCGATGATGAGCGTCGCCGCGAAGGCCAGCATGTACCCGGAGACCAACCACTCCAGCTGGGTGGCGCTCGCGTGCAGGTCCCGCCGGATGGTCGGCAGGGCCACGTTGACGATCGTCACGTCGATCATGTCCATGAGCGCCCCGACGATCATCACGATCGCCGCCGGCCAGCGCCGGGGATACCCGGCCAGGCGCCCCCGGCTTGCCGCCGACGGCCACTTGACTTGTGGTCACTTTCCCATGCTCCTCGAACTAGGTTCTTTTCTCGAACGTCGTTCTATCATGGACCGTCGGTCGAGTCAAACGTTGTTCGATCCTGGTACAGTGTTCGTGTAAGCGAACGCTACGATGAGGTCTTGATGCCGAACGATCCAGACATCCCGCCGCCCCCATGGCAGCGCGCCCCCGACCGCGGCTCGCGCCGCCGTCGCGAGCCGATCAGCAAAGAGGCGATCGTGGCCGCGGCCATCGGCCTGCTCGACCGCGAGGGCCTGGCCGCCCTGAGCATGCGCCGCCTGGCCGAGGAGCTAGGCACCGGCGCGGCCTCCCTGTACTGGCACGTCGGCAGCAAGGACGGCCTGCTCGACCTGGTCCTGGACCAGCTGATCGGCGAGGTCAAGATCCCCGGCCCCGACCCGCCGCACTGGCAGGAGCAGCTCAAGGAGGTGGCCAGGGAGCAGCGCCGGATCAGCCTGCGCCACCCCTACATCGTGCGCATCTCGATCGGCCGCATCCCGATGGGCCCCAACGCCCTGCTGTTCTCCGAGCGCGTGCTGGCCATCCTGCGCGCCGGCGGCCTGCCGCCGCGGCTGGCCGTCCAGGGCTACCTGCTCCTGATCGCCACCATCAACGGCTTCACCATCGACGAGACCGGCGTCGGCGACGACGGCCCCGACCCCGGCGGCATCCTGGCCAGCAACGCGGGCGACCTCCAGCAGGTCGCGGACATGGCCCGCGACTACATCGCCTCGCTCCCCGCCGCCCTGTTCCCCAACATGACCACCCTGGCCGACGAGTTCGCCCTCTCCGACCCCGACGAGCGCTTCGAGCTCCTGCTCGACATCTTCGTCGACGGCCTGTCCCGCCGCCTCGGCCCACCCTGACCACCCGCGCCCCGATCCAGGCCCGGATGAGGTACGCCAGCTCTGCGCGGTACACCTATCATACACGTGAAGGTGTAAAGTAGGTGTATGGCAAGGGTGCGCACGAACATCGAGATCGAAGACAGCTACCTTCGGGTGGTGATGGACCGCTACGACTTGCGGACCAAGACCGAAGCCGTCGAGCTCGCCCTCCGGCACCTGGCCGGGCAGCCGATGAGCCGGGAAGAAGCCCTGGCCATGCGCGGCGCCCATGCGATCGACGAGGTACCCGCCGATACGCGCTCGCGCGGGGCCGCATGATCCTGGCTGACACGTCGGCCTGGATCGAATACGACAGGGCCACCGGGAGCGCGGTTGATCTTCGCCTGACCGGATTGATCGCGACCGACGGCCCGATCGCCGTCACTGAGCAGGTGATCATGGAAGTGCTCGCTGGAGCGCGCACCGATGCCCGGGAAACGGACCTGCGCCGTCTCCTGCTGCGATTCCATCTGTACCGGTTCGACGCGGCCGCTGACTTCGAAGGTGCCGCCCGCGTCTACCGCCGGTGCCGGCGGGCAGGCGTCACGCCGCGGGGCCTGGTCGACTGCATGATCGCCGCCGTCGCTCGGCGGCACGAGGCGACCCTGCTCGCCTGCGACATCGACCTGGATCGCGTGGCCCGTGTGATAGGCGTCAAGCTGGACCAGCCAGCAGAACCCGGACGACCGCCGTCGGCCGGATGACGATGCCGGATCGCTGGCGCGGCAGCGCCGAAGGAGGCAGACGATGAGCGTGTTCCCTGCGGCCGCTGGTGCGGCCGGGACCGGGGCGGTCCCGGGCCAGGTGTTCCGTTCGGAGCTGAACCCCGTCGACTTCTTGCACCGCGCGGCGTACGTGTACCCGGACCAGGTGGCCGTGGTAGGCGGCGAGCGGCGGTACTCCTACCGCCAGCTCGCCGAGCGCTCGTGGCGGCTGGCCAACGCGCTGCGGTCGGCGGGGCTGGCCAAGGGCGATCGCGTCGCCACGCTGCTGTTCAACTCCGCGGCGATGCTCGAGGCGCATTTCGGCGTGCCTGCGGCGGGCGGGATCCTGGTCGCCGTCAACCACCGCCTGGCGGGCGCCGAGGTGGGCTACATCCTGCAGCACAGCGGCGCGCGGTTCCTGCTGCTGGACGCCGGGCTGGAGGCGCTGGCCGGAGACGCAGGGCTGGCCGGGGTGACGGTGATCCGCTGCGCCGGCACCGGCGGCCCCGCAGACCAGTACGAGCAGTTCCTGGCCGGTGCGTCGCCGGAGCGGCCGCCGAGCTGGCTTGAGCACGAAGAGGAGACGATCTCGGTCAACTACACGTCCGGCACTACCGGCCGGCCCAAGGGAGTGCAGTACACCTACCGCGGCGCGTACCTGAATGCGCTGAACGAGGTGATCGTGGCCGGCCTGAGCCCGGATTCGGTGTACCTGTGGACGCTGCCGATGTTCCACTGCAACGGCTGGTGCTTCCCGTGGGCGGTCACCGCGGCCGGGGCGCGGCACGTGACCATGACAGCGGTGGACCCGCAGCGCGTCTGGGAGCTGATCGACAGCGAGGGAGTGACGCACTACAACGGCGCGCCGACCGTCCAGCTGATGATCATCAACCATCCCCGGGCGCACCGCCTGGACCGGCCGGTGACCGCGATGGTCGCCGCCGCCCCGCCGTCACCGACGCTGCTGGCCCGGATGAGCGAGCTGAACTTCCGCATCGTGCACGTGTACGGCCTGACCGAAACCTACGGCCCGATCACCGTGTGCCCCGAGCCGGACGGCGAGCGCCAGCTTGACGCGGAGCAGCGCGCGAGGCACCTCGCGCGCCAGGGCCAGGCCTACCCCTCAGCCGATCTCGTGCGGGTCGTCGACGAGCAGATGAACGACATCCCGCAGGACGGTGCCACGATGGGCGAAGTGATCATGCGCGGCAACAACGTGATGAGCGGCTACTTCAACGACGAGGCGGCCACCGCCAAGGCGTTCGCCGGCGGCTGGTTCCACTCCGGGGACCTGGCCGTATGGCATCCCGACGGCAACATCGAGCTGCGCGACCGCGGCAAGGACATCATCATTTCCGGTGGCGAGAACATCTCCAGCATCGAAGTCGAGCAGGCGATCACCGCCCACCCCGCCGTGCTCGAATGCGCGGTCATCGGGATCCCGCACCCGCACTGGGGGGAGCGGCCCAAAGCGTTCGTCACCCTCAACGAGGGCGCCACCGTGACCGGTCAGGAGATCATCGCGTTCTGCCGCGAGCGCCTGGCCCACTACAAGTGCCCCGATGTGGTCGAGTTCGGGCCGCTGCCCAAGACCTCCACCGGCAAGATCCAGAAGTTCGTGCTGCGCGGCCGCGAATGGGCCAGCCAGGACACCCAGATCGGCCGCGCGTAGCACTCGCCCGCCCCGGCTGCGAGGCGCCGCACGCGAGCATGCTGCCCCGCCACAGGCGGCATCCGGGCCGCAAGCACCGCGGGCATGTCATCCCGCAGTCCAATCCAGCTAAGCGGATATCCCGAATGTGTATTTCTGTTGATATATGCGTTTAGACCAGAACTCTCCGGGTAGTTCACGTCGGCGTGTCGGCGGTTCCCGCCTCGCGCGGGCGCCCCCAGCGGCCACGTCGGGTGCACTGGAGAGGGAACCTCATGGTCAGACGGTGTATGCGCGCAGTCCTGGCCGTTGCGGCCTCGGCCTCGGTCGGCCTGCTGTGGGCGGGCACTGGGAGCGCCGGCGCGCAGACGGTGCAGCCAGCAGGCGTGGCCTCGGCTGTCCCCGGGGCGGGCGCATCCCCGGTCATCTCCGCTACCTCCCAGCTGTCCGAACGCCGCTTCGTGGCCGCGGGCACCCAGGCCTACGTCGTCGGCGTGGAGAACGGCACGTTCCCGCCGATCGGCTGGCACATCACCGGCCAGATGGGCGGGGTGTTTACCCCGCCGGTCAAGCTGCTCGACGGCCTGTGGTTCGGGCTGTCCGGCAACTGGCTGGATTCGGCCACCACCTACACCACCGGCCCCGGCTTCGTCCGCATGACCTTCCCGGTGACCGACGGCGTGCGGCCCACCCTCACCGAGTTCGCCCCGGACGGCATGTCGGCCGTGCTGTTCGGCCTGACCCTGGTCCCGGTGAACCGCAGCGCCGCCACCGTGGCCGTGACCGCCGATGCGCACAGCGAGGTCAGCGCCACCTATCCGTGGCAGTCGACCACGCCGACCTGGGCCCAGTTCAACAACCAGAACACGGTCTCGGCGGCCAACGGCGTCATCACGTTCAACCAGGAGAAGACCCCGTGGTACGCCGAGGTCGGATCGGCCACCGCGCCGTCCGGCACGACCACCGGATCCGGTGACTGGGGGCCGACCTCCACCAGTGACCAGGCTGTCTTCGGCACCAAGGGCGAAGGCGGCCAGCTGACCTGGAACCTGGCCGTCCCGGCGTCCGGGCGCACCCTGTGGCTCGGCGTGTCCGGCTCGCAGAACGGCTCGGCCAGCGCCGCCCAGACGCTCCAGTCCGCCCTGGCCAACCCGGCCAGCCTGCTGCAGTCCAAGATCACCGAACGGGACGGCGTGGCCGCCCGGACCAGCCTGCAGGTCCCGGACTCCGGCGTCCAGCAGGCCCTGCTGTGGAGCAAGCTCAACCTGGCCGACCTGAACCGGACCATCTATAACGCCGCCATCAGGGACACCAAGGCGGGTACCGTCTACCCGGCCCCGCTGGCCACCATCTCCAAGCTGTCGGCCATCGACGCCGCCTACCCCGACTACGCCGAGTACTTCGGCACCGACGGCGCCTACAGCAGCTACGGCCTGGCCGTGAGCGGCCAGTGGCAGACCGCCGCCGACTGGCTGGGCGCCATGCGCACCGTCTCGGAGATCGAGAACGGCAGCACCGGCAAGGTGGTGCACGAGGTGGCCGCCACCGGCGCGGTCTACTACGGCGACACCTCCGATCCCGGCGACATCAACGAGACCGCCCAGTTCGCCATCGCCGCCGACCTGACCTGGCGCTGGTCCGGCGACAACGCGGTCCTGGCCGGCAACTACAAGTTCATCGACGAGGGCGAGCACTACCTGGCCAGCCTGGCCACCGGTCCCGGCCACCTGTGGCCGGTGGGCGACGGCATCGTGGAGAACACCTCCCTCGGCGATGAGGCGCTGGACGTGGCCTCCGAGACCGTCAATGCCCTAGGGGCATTGCACGATATGGCCGTGGCCATGCACGACAGCGCCACCGCCAGCTGGGCTGCCCATCGGCAGCACGTGATGCTCGACGCGTTCAATCAGTGGTGGATCAAGAGCCAGAACCTGTACGCCGACTCGATGTGCTCGGCTGCCTCATCGGCGGCCGGCTCCAGCTGCACCGCGGCGGGCCAGCAGCTCCAGCAGCGCTGGTGGACCAGCGTCGCCCCGATGGAGCAGGACATCGCCCCGGTGGCCAACGCCGACGCCGCCCTGAACCAGCTGGAGACGCCTACCTTCACCGGCTCCTGCGGCCTGTACGTGGACGGCGTGGGCGGCCCGAGCGGGACCAGCGGCCAGACCTGCTACCTGGTCAACACCGGCGCCCTGGCCGTCGGCGAGGCCAACTACGGCCGCCTGCCCCAGGCCATCACCGACATGGACAAGGTAGCCAGCCAGCTCACCGTCGAGATGCCCGGCTCCCTGCCCGAACTGGCCGCCAGCGCCCAGTACAACCCGTTCGAGGCCTTCACCAGCCGGGCCAACGTCATGCAGGCCTGGTCCGGCTACGGCCTGCTGTGGACCGTGGTCAACGACCTGCTGGGCGTCACCCCCGACGCCCCGGCCAACTCGGTCGCCATAGTCCCCGAGGTGCCGTCCTCCTGGCCGGTCATGTCCGTCGGCAACCTGCACGTAGGCGCCAGCACCCTGGCCGAGACCGCGACCCGCCACGGCGCCGCCTACCGCACCCGGGTCACCGGCGCCCAGAACCTGTCCCTGACCATCGGCACGGTCCTGGCCGCCGGCGCGACGGTCCACTCCGTCACCCTGAACGGCGCCCACGTTCCCTATCAGCTGGTCACCACTACCCGCGGCACCGCCGTCGAGGTCACAGTGCCGCACCCCGCCGGCACCGAACTCCTCGCCGTGGAGGCCTGACCGCCTGACCGGGCTGGGCACCGTAAAACCACGGCCCGTGCACATGATCGAGGAATCAGCCCGGCACGCCGGCCACGCCGACATCCTCCGTGAGCAGACCGATGGCGCGACCGGATTCGACGGCTGAGCGGCGGCCAGCCCGTGCCTGCTGAGGGCCAGCGACGGTAGTCGATGTTCACCCGGAAGCGACGGCGGCCGCGGGCCACGCCCACCTCATCGCCGCGCTGTACGCGGTCCTGCCGAGCGTCTCGCACGCTTTCTGGATCTTCACGTGTCCACGGCACGGTCGCTGACCGGGCGGTTTGGTATCGGTTTACGTCGGATTCGGCGGGGAAGTGGTGGCTCGCTTCCAGGTCTGGGTCCCTGGGCTGCAGACCCGCATTTCCTTCTGGGTGTCTCGACTGGTTCCGGCCGGTTCCGGTTGGCACGGAGCGCTGGGCGAAGAGGTGCACGACGATGAGGCGGAGCCGGTACACGCATAGGCCGATTGCGGCAATCGGAGGCGCTGTCATGGTCGCCGCCCTGATCGCCATGCCGGGACTGGCCAGCGCAGGCGCATCCGGAGCGGCCGCCGCCGTCAACGCCGCCGCCGGAACAGCCCCGGGAGGCCCGGGAACCACGTCCTACCTGGACGTGGCGCGCAAAGACTGCTTCGGCACCGCGCGGAACACCACGTCGAAAGTGTGGTTCACGGTGGCCGACGGCGTGCTGTCGGATGCCTACTATCCGACCATCGAGAGCTCGAACGTCAAGACGGTGCAGTACCTCGTCACCGACGGGAAGACCTTCGCCGACCTGCAGGAACGGGACATGACCTACACGGTCAGCTCCCCGGACCGCAGCGGCATGGTGTGCCAGGTCACCAGCACCGACACCAGGCACGGGTTCCGGATCGTCACCGATTACATCACCGACCCGGCCGCCGACAGCATCGTCATGCGCAGCAGGCTGGTGCCGCTGCCCGGCCACCGCCTCGATCGGGTTCACCAACGGCAAGGCGGCAGGCTCGGCTGACCCGCTCATCTGGGTCCAGGCGCAGTACCTTCGGCTCCTGCTCGACGTGCAGGCCGGGCACCTGCTCGACCAGCCCGCCATCACCCGCGACCGCTACGTCACCAGCGGCCCCCCGGCGACCGTGCCGCTGACCATCAGCGTGACCGCACCCGGCGCGGTGGCCACTGCGCCCGTCACGTCGACCGCTGCCCCGGCCATCACCGAGGACATCCTGGCCAGCCAGGAACCCGGCCTGATCACCCAGCAGACCCAGGCCACGGTGACCGGTAAGACCACCCCGGGCGCCACCGTCGACATCTCGGTCGGCCAGCCCGGCACCTCCGGCAACACCACCGTGATCGTCCAGGCCGTGGCCGGCCCCGACGGCACCTTCCACGCTGTCGTCCCGACCCCGTCAGGCCAGTCCATCCTCACCGTGTCGGCCACCGCCGGAGGCCACGCGACCGGATGGGCCCAGCAGACCGTGACCGGCCACTAAGAGAAGCTGGCCACGCCTAGCCTTGGACCCCATCGCCGGCGGCCACGCCGTCGGTCAGGGCGGGGCTAGCCGCCGCGGGGCTAGCCGCCGCGTCGCTGGCCGCGGGCTCCAGGTTCCGCAGCTCCTCTAGCCTGCGCCGGGACGGCACCAGCAGCACCGCCACCAGCGCGCCGACGCCGAACAGCACCGCGGACACCGTGAACGCCACGCTGTAGCCGTGCACCGCGGCCGTGGCCGGGGCCAGCCGTCCGGCGTGGTGCGCGGTCAGGTAGGTAGCCGTCGCGGTGAGCGCTATCGTGCTCAGCGCCGCGGTCCCGATCGAGCCGCCGACCTGCTGCATGGTGTTGACCAGCGCCGAGGCCACACCCGAGTCGCGCCGCGCGACTCCGGCGGTGGCGGTGTTGATGGCGGGGGAGAAGATCATGCCGAAGCCCAGGCCCAGGGCCACCAAGGCCGGCACGATGCTGGCCGCGTAGCTGGAGGTCACGGTGAGCTGGGTCAGGTAGGCCATCGCGCCGCCGCCGAGCACCATGCCGGTCACGATGAGGTTCCGCGGCCCGACCCGCGGCAGCAGCACGATGCTGGAGGTGTTCGAGGACAGCAGGATGCAGGCGATCATCGGCAGGAAGGCCAGTCCGCTGGTCACCGGGCTGTAGCCCTTGATGTCCTGCAGGTAGTAGGTGAGGAACAGGAAGACGCCGAAGACCGCGATCCCGGTCAGCCCGACCGAGATGTAGGAGCCGCCCCTGGCCCGGTCCAGGATCACCCGCAGCGGCAGCAGCGGGTGGCTGACCCGGCTCTCCGCGAACGCGAACGCGGCCAGCAGGATGACTCCGCCGATCAGCGAGCCGAGAGTCAGGGCGGCGGTCCAGCCGGCCAGTTCAGCGTGAGAGAACCCGAAGACGAGGGCGAACAGCCCGGCCGAGGCGAGCACGACTCCCGCCCAGTCCATCTGCGGACGGGTGTCCGGCCGGTTGCTCCGCATGTAGGTCAGGGCGCCGGCGATCGCGATCACGGCGAAGAACAGGTTGACGTACAGGGTCCAGCGCCAGGAGAAGTACTGGGTGAGGACGCCGCCGAGGATGAGGCCCACGGCACCGCCGCCGCCCGCCACGGACCCGAACACGCCGAACGCCCGGCCCCGCTCGCGCGGGTCACGGAAGGTGCTGACCAGGGTGCCCAGGGCGGAAGGGGCGAGAATGGCGCCGAATACCCCCTGCAGGGTCCGGGCGGCCACGAGCATCTCGAATGACGTGGCGGCGCCGCCGAGCGCCGAAGAGAGGGCGAACCCGGCCAGACCGATGATGAAGATCCGCTTGCGGCTGAACATGTCGCCCAGCCGGCCGCCGAGCAGCAGCAGGCTGCCGAACGCCAGCGCGTAGGCAGTCACCACCCACTGCCGGTCACTGTTGGGGAAGCCCAGGGCGCGCTGCGCCGACGGCAGGGCGATGTTCACGACGGTCGAGTCCAGCACCACCATGAGCTGGGCGATGGCCACGATGACCAGGATCAGCCACCGGTGGTCGTTTTCCGCAGGGCGCTCAGTGCTGGCGACGGGTGTGACGGATGACATTACGAGTTGTACCCCCGGTGAGAAACGTGACTGGTACTGGCCGTGATGACAGGACGCGATCCGGCGGTCATGCCGGCACCGCCGCCGGCACGTCCGGCGCGGCCGAGGCCGAGATCAGCCTCTGGGCCGCCTCGTCCAGGCCGTCGAGCAGGCGCAGGAGGGTGGCCCGGTCCGCCTCGCTCAGCGCACCGAAGACCTGCTTGAGCAGCCGCTCCCGCGTGGCGTTCGCCACGTCCAGGCCGGCCTCGCCCGCGTCGGTGATCACGACGAGCTTGGCCCGGCGATCGGTAGGGTCCGGCCGGCGCTCGGCCATGCCGAGCCGCTCCAGCCCGTCGACGATGTCGGTGATGGTGTGCGGCGACAGCCCCAAATCGGTTGCCAGCACGTTCTGCCTGGTCGGCCCCTGATCGTGGAGCCGTCGCAGCACCTTGGTGCGGGCCAGCGATAGCCCGCAGCCGTTCATCTCATCGCTTACGGCCCGGAACATCCGGTGATGGACCGCGAGGTACCGATCACCAACCTGCTCAGGTGTAATCATCCCTGGCCCCTCTGAGGTTCACTAACGCCGGACCGCCTGACGCTGACGAGCCTCACGTTGATGCCTCTCATAATGATGACCCTCACGAAATTTATTCCGGCTGGCGGTCAGCTCCACTGGCCGGGCTGGTAGTCGCCGGCGGGCTGCTGGGTGATGACGTTCATCCGGTTGTAGATGTTGATCAGGCCGATGAGGCACACCAGCGCGGTGAGCTGGTCCTCGTCGTAATGCTTGGCCGCGTTCGCCCAGGCCTCGTCGCTGACGCCGCCTGCCGCGTCGGCGATGCGGGTGCCCTGCTCGGTGAGCTCGAGGGCGGCCCGTTCGGCGTCGGTGAAGACGGTCGCCTCGCGCCACACCGCGACCAGGTTGAGCCGCTGCTGGGTTTCCCCGGCGGCCGTCGCGTCCTTGGTATGCATGTCGGTGCAGTAGCCGCAGCCGTTGATCTGGCTGGCCCGGATCTTCACCAGCTCCTGCGTGGCGGCCGGCAGGCTCGACTCGTGCAGTACCTTGCCTGCCGAGTTGATGTACTTCACGAACTTCATCGCGATGGCGTTGCCGTGGGTGTTAAGACGAGCCTCCATGATGATCTCCTCATCCTGTTCGTATGGTTACACCCTCTTTGACGCCACGGCGCGGCCCGACGTGACAGCCATCGGTCCGCCCCGTCCGGCTCGGGCCGTACCTCACGATCCGTCCTGGATCACTAAATTTCTAGTGTCCCAGCAGTTACCGTTCGCCCCGAGATTTCCAGCTGAGGAGCCAGCCGAGCAACCGGATCAATGCGCATCTGAGCCGGCTGTATCCGGCTCAGATGCGCATCAAACCGGTCCCGCGAGGGCACCTGCCGGTCCGGCCGGGCGAACGTCTTCGGGCCCGGCACTAGCTTCTGTTCACTCGCGCCGCCACCTGTCACACCCGCCGTGTACTCGGCCATATCAGGCATCCGACGGGCGCCCGGCAGGTAGGGGCTCCGGCCGGGGACCGGCTGCGGGGTGGATGGCCTTCGCGGCGGTCTGCCGCAGCACCGCCTTGCGGACCTCGGCGGCCACCACAATCGACAGGGCCACCGCGGCGCAGACCAGCCACTGCCGGACGTCGAGCCTGACGGTCTTCATCACGGCCTGGAAGATGCTCAGCACGGTAGACAGGACCAGCAGGACGGACGACCCGCTGGTCGTGATCACGAACGTCTTGTCGGAGAAGGTGTCGAGGGAGAACGCCGAGTCCCGTTCGTCTTTGGACTCGATCGAGAAGAACAAGATAAATACGGGGCTGGGCGGATTACTGCGCGCAGTTGCGTCTAGGAATGTGAGACATGCGGGGCGACGATTACGGCATGAGGAACGACCGGCCCCGGAGGCTTCGGCTTAAGGAGCAGCTGCCTTACCCGTATGACCAGGACTTTTCGAAGGTCCTGCGCAGCATGAAGCGGCGCAACCCGATCACTCGGCGCAGCAGGCAGGCCAATGATCCGGTGACCGCGGCTTACCTTGCTGCTGCGATCCGGCTGATCCAGCGGCATCTGGGGCCGGGCGCGGTCCGGGGGCCTGGTGATGCGGAAGACCCGGATTCCATCGAGCGGCCGCTGCTGAGCTTCTTGTCGCAGCGGGCCGTGGCCGATGAGGTTGGCCATCTCCCAGCGCCGTTTCATCGCGTGGGGAGCCCCTCCACGTTGCGGCAACGGTGGGAGCCGCATACCAATTTCGTCGCTGATGTGCTGCGGTTCGGCTTGCGGCCGTGGCACTATCCTGCATCGCACCAGGACGAGGTGGCTGACGCGAAGGACGAGGTGATCCGCGGGCTGGACCCGGTGCGCGGCCTGCACCGGCTGTGCTACTGGAACCTGACCAGGCTGCTGGACACGCCGATGTTCCGGCTAGGGCTCATCGCGGCTGCGGAGGCCGAGGGTGATCCGGTCATCGGCGAGGCGATATCCGGGCGGTACCGGGAGAACAGCCCGCTGTGGAAGGACTTCTATGAAGAGGTCCTGCGGGCTCGGGGGCTCCGGGTCCGGCCCGGGGTCACGCTCGATGACTGCAGCGACCTGCTTTCAGCCCTTGCGGACGGTCTTGCCCTGCGGGCCCTGGCCGATCCTGCGGCACCCGTCATCGACCGTGCCCGGCGGCGTTGCCTGCTCGGAACGGCCGCCCTGGCCATGATTGCAGGCTGCCTGGAACGCGCCGACCGCGACGACACCGTACTGCTCGAGGATGCGGTCCGCGCCATGATGAGCGTGCCCGCCGCGGGCTCCGGCCGGAAGCCGGACTGAGATGGGTACCCTCGCGGGGCTTACCGGGCTCGTCGTCGGAGCGGTGGCGGCGTGGCAGCTCGGGCGGGCACGTGCGGCTGCGGAACTGAGACAGCTTCGGGCCCGGCTGGAAGAACGGATCCGTTACTGGCAAGACGAGACCGAGCGGGCTAGGGCTACCGCTTCCCGGCTGACCGAGCAGACGGCCGCATGGGTGGCTGGCTGCCAGCAGGGACGGGAAGACGTCTTGTCCCTCGCCCGTAGCCTGGGTCAGCACGGCAGCCGAGCCGACGACGATCCGGTAGATCGAGAAGCTGCTGCTCCAGGCAGGTGATCTTGTAACCGGGGTGTCCATGTCGCCGGGCGGACCGCCATCGGACTCGCGCCGGGCCTGGCCGCCGTCTCAGACGGGGGTAATCCTTGGCGGTGCCATGGCCTGGCCGGCCAGAATGCGGTGGTGGTCAGCTCGCCAGCATTGTCGGCGGCCCAGACCGGGGCGGCCGAGGCGCTGCTGGCCCGCGTCTGGGGCCCGGGCATGTCGGTGCGCGCGGCGGAGCCGATCTGGGACCGGGCTCACGTGATCCGGCTGCATCTGGCCACGGGCCGTTCTGTAGTGTTATGAAAAAGCGGATAGGCGGGGACAGCTTCGGGGCCGAGGTGGCCGCCCTGGAGCACCTGAACGGGATGCCCGAGCCCGTCGCCCCGCGGCTGCTGGGCGTCGACGCCGACGCCGGCCTGCTGCTGATCGAAGATCTCGGCCCCGGCCCCTCGCTGGCCGACTCGCTGCTGACCGGCGACCGTTCGCGCGTGCGGGCCGACCTTATCTCCTACGCCGAGACAATGGGATCCATGCACGCGTGGAGCATGGGCCAGCCCCGGGACCCCCGCCTCGGGACCTCGCCCTGGCTGCACACCGTGGCCCGGAGCAAGGACGCCTCCCTCGGCGTTGCGCTCCTGCATGTCCATGCGCTGGTCGTCTTGCATGCCCGGCGGGCTGGGGCACTGGAGGGGGCCTGGCGTTGTCGTTGGCGTGCCGGAGCCATGGATGAGTACCAGGCTGAAGGCTGCAGGCTGATTCTTGATTGATTCCAGAATCTGCGCCATTGTTGGAAGGGTGTCGGCGACTTCGGACTTCGAGCGCGTGCTGCGCGGGGCTTCGCTGCGCGTGACCGGGCCCCGGGTGGCGGTGCTGAGGGCGGTGCACGATCATCCGCACGCCGATACGGACTCGATCTGCGGGGTCGTGCGTGAGGACCTCGGAGTGGTGGTGTCCTTGCAGGCCGTCTATGACGTGCTGCGGGCGCTGACGGACGCAGGGCTGGTGCGGCGCATCCAGCCGGCGGGCTCGGTGGCGCGGTACGAGGCGCGGGTTGGGGATAACCACCACCACGTCGTGTGCCGGTCGTGCGGTGCTATCAGCGATGTCGACTGCGCGGTCGGCTACACCCCCTGCCTGACCGCCGCCGGCGACTCGGGCTACCAGATCGACGAAGCCGAGGTCATCTACTGGGGCCGATGTCCGCGATGTGCCGCGTCAGCGCCGGCCGCGTCCGGCGGGTGATCGCAGCCGCGCAGCGCTCGGCACCAGCAGGCCAGCACGGCCTCGGGTCCGGAGCAGCAAGCTCAAGAGCAATCAGCGATAAGAACGAGACAGCGAGACAGCAGGAGGACCGACGTGTCTGACCACGGCAGCGAAAGCGAGAACCCAGTAATCCCCTCCCCGGCCCCCGCGGCACACCGGCCCAGGACCAACCGGGACTGGTGGCCGAACCAGCCGAACCTGCAGCCCCTGCGCCAGCCCTCGTCCCGGTCCGACCCGATGGGCGCGGACTTCAACTACGCCGAGGAGTTCAAGACCCTCGACGTCGAGGCGCTGAAGCGGGACATCTTGGAGGTGATGACGACCTCACAGGACTGGTGGCCGGCCGATTACGGCCACTACGGGCCGCTGTTCATCCGGATGAGCTGGCACGCCGCGGGCACGTACCGCATCGGCGATGGCCGGGGCGGCGGCGGCCAGGGCGCCCAGCGCTTCGCCCCGCTGAACAGCTGGCCGGACAACGCGAGCCTGGACAAGGCGCGCCGGCTGCTGTGGCCGGTCAAGCAGAAGTACGGCCGGAAGATCTCCTGGGCCGACCTGATCATCTTCGCCGGCAACTGCGCCTACGAATCGATGGGGTTCTCCACGTTCGGCTTCGGCTTCGGGCGGGAGGATATCTGGGAACCCGAAGAGATCTACTGGGGGCCCGAGGACACCTGGCTCGGCGATGAGCGCTACAGCGGCGACCGGGAACTCGCGGAGCCTTTCGCCAACGTGCAGATGGGCCTGATCTACGTGAATCCGGAAGGGCCCGGCGGCAACCCGGATCCGCTGGCCGCGGCCCGGGACATCCGGGAGACCTTCCGCCGTATGGCGATGAACGACGAGGAGACGCTGGCGCTCATCGTCGGCGGCCATACGGTCGGCAAGACGCATGGCGCGGTCGGTACCCAGTACATCGGCCCGGAGCCCGAGGCGGCTCCGATCGAGCAGCAGGGCCTGGGCTGGAAGAACACCTACGGCAGCGGCAACGGCCCCTTCACGGTCACCGGCGGGCCGGAGGGCGCGTGGACCAGCGAGCCGACCAGGTGGGACAACGGCTTCCTGGACAACCTGCTCAACTACGACTACGAGCTGACCACGAGCCCGGCCGGGGCCAAGCAGTGGATCGCGAAGGATCCCGAGGCGCAGGGCGCGGTGCCCGATGCGCACGACCCGTCCAAGCGGCACGCGCCGATGATGCTCACGACGGACCTCGCGCTGAAGCTGGACCCGGTCTACGGGCCGATCGCCAGGCGCTTCCACGAAAACCCGGACGAGCTGGCGGACGCGTTCGCCAGGGCGTGGTACAAGCTGCTGCACCGTGACATGGGACCCGTTTCGCGTTACCTCGGCCCGTGGGTTCCCGAGCCGCAGCTGTGGCAGGATCCCGTCCCCGTGGTCGATCACGAGCTGATCGCAGAGCAGGACATCGCTGCCCTTAAGGCCAAGGTCCTCCAATCGGGTCTGTCCGTCCCCCAGCTGGTCTCCACCGCCTGGGCGGCGGCGGCCAGCTTCCGCGGCACCGACAAGCGCGGCGGGGCCAACGGCGCGCGGATCCGGCTGGCGCCGCAGAAGGACTGGGAGGTCAACAACCCGGCCGAGCTGGCCACGGTGCTGCCGGTCCTCGAGCAGGTCCAGCAGGACTTCAACCGCTCGCAGGCCGGCGGGAAGAAGGTCTCCCTCGCGGACCTGATCGTCCTGGGCGGCTGCGCGGCCGTGGAGCAGGCGGCGAAGAACGCCGGACACGACATCACCGTCCCGTTCGCGCCGGGGCGCACGGACGCCTCGCAGGAGCAGACCGACGCGGAGTCGTTCGCCGTGCTGGAGCCGGCCGCGGACGGATTCCGCAACTACCTGCGGTCCGGGCAGAAGCTGCCGCCGGAGACCCTGCTGGTGGACCGGGCGCGCATGCTGACCCTGACCGTGCCCGAGATGACGGTCCTGATCGGCGGCCTGCGGGCGCTGAACGCCAACTTCGAGCAGTCCCGGCATGGCGTGTTCACCGCCCGGCCCGGGACGCTGACCAACGACTTCTTCGTGAACCTGCTCGACATGGGCACCGAGTGGAAGGCATCAGCCTCGACTGAGAACGTGTACGAGGGCCGGGATCGCGCCACCGCAGAGGTCAAGTGGACCGCCACCGCCGCCGACCTGGTGTTCGGCTCGGATTCCGAGCTCCGGGCCATCTGCGAGGTCTACGCGTGCGCCGACGCGAAGGACAAGTTCGTACGCGACTTCGTGGCCGCCTGGGACAAGGTCATGAACCTCGACCGGTTCGACCTGGCCTGACCCCCGTGTCCAGGCCGGCCGTTTACCGGTCGGCCTGGACACCCAGCTGCCTGGTCCGGACCCCTTGGCCACCTGATCTCCCGGGCGCAAATACTGGCGGATACCTGCACGGGCACTAATCTGCATCCGCCTTGCCGACATAACAATGGTTCTGCACGGCTTGCCTGATGCGTTCGGGCTGGCGGCCACCGGGCCGTGTCACCTGCCGGAGCGGGGAGGCTGGGGACGATGCCTGTGCCTGGCGATTGGTCACCCGCATCATCGCGCTTACGCGGCGTTGCAGCTGTGCCGGCCGTGGAATGGCAGCGTCCCCTGGCCTGGCATGATCGCTCCCGGCGGGCGACGCTGACCAGGCCAGCGCCCAGTGCCGGCAGCGGTCCCCGGGGGCCTGCGCTTTAACGCTGCTCTGGGTGCCGCTGCGGCTGGAACAGCCAGCGTGCCTGGTGCATCAGTTCCTGCTCGGCCCGGTGGCGGGCATCGGCGAAGTAGCGATCCGGATCGCGCACCATCTGCTCGGGACGGTCATCGTGGTCCTCGATGGTGATGTGGACCGTCACGTCCGCCGCCTTCCCCACGTCCTCAGTGTCCGCCGCTGCCCGCGATGCGGCAACGGCCGAAGGTCACTTCCCGCGCCGCCCGGGCGGCTTCTCCTTGTAAGGTTACGCCAGCGCGACCGCGAGCAGCCCGGCCAGCAACCGGATCAGGGGCACGTCCGTCCGCCTGATCCCGTCTTTATCCAGCGCGTCCACCATCAGCATGCCGAACGCGTTCGGCCCGGCGGCCACCGGGACGACGGCGACGGACTTGTATGTCTGAGGCGCGATGGCACCCCAGGCCGGCGCCGGGCTGGCATCGAGATCGGGATAGAACAGATGCTGATTGTGCCGGATCATGCCGAAAACCAGGTCTCCCGCCGTGGTGCCCTCGGTCACCGGTTCCAGCGGATCATCGACGCGGCCGCTGTACTGGGCAGGAACCAGCATCGCCGGCGTCCCGGGCGCGAACCGGAACAGGCAGGCCCGCACCCGCCCGGAGCCAGCCAGATGGGCCGCCGAGTCCAGCACCATCGGAATCACCGCCTCAGCCAGCGCCTGCCGGTCATGCCTGCCCGCCGTGATCACGCGGCCGAGCTGGCGCACGATCGGGTCCAGGGCATCATTCATGGTCACGCGCATCGCCACCGCCGCGTCGACCGCTGCCCGCTGCGCCTTGGCCCGCATCCGCTCCTTGCGGATCTGCTCATAAGCCGGCACGCCAGCGGCCGTCACGCTCGCGGCGACGGCTCCCAGCGTCCACCACCGCCTGCCCGGCCCGGCGCCCCCGGCCTGCATACCGGACCAGGTGGCCAAGGCCACCCCGGCCAGGCTGACGATCGTGGTCAGGTAAACCCGCGCACCGGGCGGAAGCCGCATGCGGAGCAGGGTAGGCCATGACGCGCGGCACTCGCGGAGACCACATGAATATTCATCCCTGGGCGGGTCAGATCGGTTCTGATAGTAGTCAGGCTGGAATGCAGAATTGGCTGTTCTGCGACTGGTTTCGCGCCTGGCAGGGCGGGTGGCGTTGGAGGCGGAGCGTGCCGAGGCGCCGCACCGAAACAGGCCTTGTGGCGAGAATGCTGAGATCATCGGCGGCCGGGGAGCCGCCGTTCGCTGACCGAAGCGGCGACGGCCGCCACGGACAGGGCCAGGACGGTCCACCACACCGTGTCGGACGGGAGGCCGTCGCCGCCGGAGGCCGGGAACGTGTGCACCCAATGCGAGACCAGCGGCACGGTGCCGGGCAGTATGAGGATCAGGACCACGGCGGCGGACGCCGCCGCCCCCGGCTCACCGGTCCGGGTGCGGCCCACGGCCGCCACCGCGAATCCGAGCAGTACGTTGCCGGTTAGCGCGAGTGCGGTCGATCCCCACGGCAGCGCCAGCCCGCGCAACGCGCCCGCGACCAGCAGCACTGCACCGACGGTCAGCGGCACCAGCAGCGCCAGCGCGCGGACCGCGGTGCGCCGGAAGGCCCCGGTCGGCGTCACGTCGACGACCAGGCTGGCCGGCTCGTCGAGGGCGAATGCGGCCGCGGCGGCGAGCAGCGCGAAGCTGAGCGGGAACAGCACGGTGGTGGCCGCGGGGAACAGGACCCCGCAGCCGCCCGCTACCATCGCGGCGGCGCTAACGCCGGCGACCGTCGGCCACGCCCCGGCCCGCAGCGCTGGCCCGGCCATCATGCGCGGACGGCGTGCGCGAGCCCGCCGCCGGCGGTCAGTACGAGCAGGAGCACGGCTGCCGCCAGGACAATCGGCAGGGCGCGGACGATCGTGAACCGGACCCGGCTCTCTGCCCCGCGCAGCAGCGCCACGAGTACCGCGATCGCGCACAGGGCGAACTGCCAGCCGATGAACAACCACGGTGACCCGCGCCAGGTGGTGACCTCGGTGACATTCTCGGAGGACGTGAAGAACGCGAACGGCGCGAACAGCCGCAGCACCACGTTCGGTGTCGGGTCCGGGTGCGTGAGGCTCACGATCGTGACCAGGACCACCCAGCCGTACAGGATGAGGAACAGCGCCAACGCCGCCCCGGGAATCGGACCCAGCGGCCCAGTGCGACACCAAGCAGCGGCCCGCCGAGCGCCGGCAGGACCATCTGCTCGACGAGGACGGCGATACGGGCCGGCGGGCTGAATGCCCCGTACACCCAGTCGCCCGCGACCGGACGATAGAGCCGGAACGCGATCAGGCTGGCGACACCGCACAAGAATGGCATGATCGCGACCGTGTAGAGCGCGGCAGTGCGCATCGGCAGCGTCGCCGGGGTAGTGCTGACTATTGGCTCGCTGGCCCGCATCGACCGGGTCTGCCAGAACGCGGCCATCATGCCGAAGCCGCCGAGGTAGATCGCCGGATACGGGGTCACCGTGTCGATCTCGGTGACCGCGGTGCGGCCGGCGGCCCACGCCGTGAATGCGGTGAGCGCGGCGCCGGCCAGGAAGACCGGGTTGACGGCGAAGCGGCGCAGCTCGCAGGTGGCGAGCGCGGTGAACACGCTGCGGTCGGCGACCGGTTCCGCGCGGGCGGCCGCGAGGCTGGCGGTCATGATGCCCCCTCCTTGGTGGGCTCGGGCTCCGGCGGCCAGTCGTCCTGGACCGTGGCAGGCGGCACGCTGATCGCGGCGGTGGCGTTCCGGCCGCTGCGCCGGCGCGTAGAGGATCTCGTGGACCGCCGATTCGCCCGCGAGCGCTACTCGGCGAGCATGCGGCTAGACGCGTTCACGGACCGGCTGCGGGCCGGCACCGAGCAGCCGGAGCGGGTCGAGGATCTGGTGGGGTTAGGTCTGGCGGCGGGGTTCATCCGATGGCGGCAGGTAGCCGTGGTTGATGAGGCGCTGCGCCCCGGCGGCGTACAGGGCGGGATCGTCAGGGGCGGTCGTGGCCAGTCCGTCGACGTATCGGTTGAACATGCAGAACACCGCCGCGATCAGGACGGTGTCGTGGATCTCCAGGTCAGTCGCGTCTGCTGCCCGGGCCCGGGCCACCAGCTCGGCGGTGACGTGGAGGCCGCCTTGCTGCACGGCCGCCGCGATCGCCAGCAAGGTCTTCAGCTTGGCCGGCACTGGTGCGCTGCCGGGGTCGGAGCGGACCTGCTCCACCAGCGGCATCCCGCCCGGCAGCTGGGCCGCGGCGCACGCAGAATGCGACGCCGAGCAGTACCGGCACTGGTTCAGCGCCGACACGTAGGCCGCGATCAGTTCCCGCTCACCGCGGGTCAAGGTGCTCGGCCCGCGCAGCAGCACCTCGGCCAGCTCGCTCAGCGGGCGGCCCGTCTGCGGCCGGTACCGGAGCAGCCCCCGGATACCCGGCTCTGCGGAGTTCAAGGCGATATACGGCATGCACAGTCCTTCCTGCGCAGGGGGAATCACCATTAGCATGCCGTATCTGTCCAGGACGCCGGCCAGCGGCGGCCTTCTCGGACCCGTCGGACTCAAGTGCCTGATACCTTCATCGCAGTCAAGGCGGAGCGCTCCGGCAGGGCGTCAGAGCCCAGTCATGCCCGCGTAGTCCGTGAGCGTTTACGGTCGTGATCGTTCAGGAGCCTGGCGTCCGGGCCGTCCTGGCTCACGACCTTGGATCGCGGTCCCGCGGGCGGGACTGACCTGTCCGCTGCGGCGCACGCCGGTATGCTCGCCCGGTGAGCCGGATCTCTGGTTGACAGAGGGATACGGCAGACGGAGTGAGAAGATGACAACTGTTCATGAGCTCAGCGTGCTTCATGATCTCGCCCAAATCCATTTGGTAGCAGTACCCCTTCTAGACCTAACAGGCTTTGAGGCCCGAAGCCCTAGATTGAGCCTACTCCTGTCGCGTTAGCCAAGTATCTTGACCGACTGCAGAGTTTCGCGGACGCTGCATTTATGGCTTTAACTGTGAGTGTGGATGTCCCGCCGCGTGATCGTGAGGTGCTGTCCTCGTGGCTGCGGTCGACGTCGATCCGGGGGGCTGGCGCAGCGGGGCGCGGATCGTGCTGCTGGCCGGCAACGGGGCCGGGACCGACCGAACTCTAGAGTCAGTTATCGGCCATCACCACTACCACCGATCGCCCCTCTTCGCTGTCGGTCAGCGAGCTTGGCGATGTTGAGCTGAGCGACGTCATCGAGAGGAATATCGAAATAGTCGGCGATCACGGCGATATACCACAGGGAGTCGCCAAGTTCCTTCTTGAGGTCTTCTGCATCCCATTGCGAGAAGTCGCTATCGCGGTCACGGATAATTTTCTTTGCTTTCTCAGCGATCTCGCCCGTCTCGCCGACGAGCCCTAGGAGCAGATGAAACAGTTCGTTGTGCTTGCTCTTAGGGGCTGCCGTTCTAAGCGCCGCCCGCTGATAGTCGTTGAGATGCACCTTAGGTACTCCAAGAAGGGATCGGCATGCAGCGTCCGCGAAACTCTGCCATCGGTCAAGATACTTGGCTAACGCGACACTCCTACTATGTGCGGCGAGGTAGATCTAACGCCCCTGGCAGGCCGGCCAGGCGTGACCGTAGTCTATAACAATACGGTTGTACGCCATGCCGAAGTACTCGGTGAGGGGTCCACCGTACTCAACGCGTCTGGCAGGATCAGGAAATGGCTGCCGTTTTCCTAGCGACGCCGCCAATTTTTGGTCGTTATCCACGCACCCGGGCACGTTATGGGCCGACTTACCGCAATAGTTTGGCCAAGTCGTGCTGGCGGCAGCGCATCCGCTCATAGCCGCGGACAGGGCTGCATCCGGGTGTCATCGCCCTGGCTATTTCAGCTGCGGTCTCCGGCGGAGATGGCCTATACGGCGGTCAGAGAGTTGTTGTGTTGACACTTCCGAGCGCTGGCATCAGGGTGGATTTGAGCGCCCGGAGAAGAGGCTCGGCAGCTGACCATGGCGTCAGTTCTCATGATGGACCGGCCCAGGCGCTTGGTGCGGCAGGGGAGGGCGTGATGGGCGCAGGCGCAGTACCGCCGCTAGTCGTGCCGGCGTGGTGCGACCCGCAGGTGCGCACCTATCGCCTGTCCTGGGCGGACATCCTGGTCGGCCTGCTGATCGCCGACGAGGAGCGGTTCGTGTTCGTGACTCCGGCGGGTGTGGTCTTCAATACGCTGCGGTCGCAATCGATGCTGGCCTGGCGACGGGGTAAGGCGTTCGGGATGATCCCGCGATTTGACCTATCTACCGTGCAGGGGTCGTTCCGGTTGTATCTGAGCCGTCCCTCGACGACCGCGCCGTTGTACCGTCCGGGTACGGTGACGGAGGTCGGGGAGAAACTGGCCGAGGCAGGCGACACACTGGGTGGCTTGCTCGATCTTGTGACGAAATTCGGCGGCATCGTCCAGCTTGCTGGTGCCGTGGGCCAGTTCATGGAGGCCCGGGCCGATTACCGGGAAATGCGGCAGGGTCGCGCCGCCGCCAGGGCATTGCGGGCCAAGATCAGCGCGCAATCCCAGCACCGTCCTTCCAGTGCCTAGATCTTCTATGACAAGCGTTTCGGGAAACTCCCCTCTTACCGCGGACAGGGCGCTGACCGCGACGTGCGCGAAACGCATTCGGCCGCGGGTGGCACAGGAACGACCTGTCATACCGCGAGGCGGGCGTGAGGCCAGGGACGCGGCAAAGTCGTAAATTCCGGGGCGGTTACGTCGCCGGTGCGGGCGGTTCGGTCAGTGCGGCGATGCACGCGGTGAGCAGGTGCCGCATCTGGTCTTGTTCGCTGGCGTCCAGGTTGGCCAGCATGTCTTGCTCGACGCGGCGGACCGCGGCGCTGGCCGTGATGAGCTGGCGGCGCCCGCGGGGGGTCAGCTCGGCGGGCAGGGCCCGGCCGGCGGGTGCCTGTGCGGGGCGGACGACGAGTCCCTGGCGTTCGAGGGCCTGCAGGAGCACGTTCATCGACTGCCGGGTGACGAAGGCGCCGCGGGCAAGCTCGGAGTTGGACAGGCCCGGCCGCTGGGCGAGCAGCTCCAGGCAGGAGTAGCAGGTGATCGTCATGCCGAGCGGCCTGAGCACGGCCTCCAGGGCAGAGTGCAGGGCGCTCGCGGCCGCCTTCAGCATGTACCCCAGTGAGGTGTCCAGCTCGATTCCGGGCTCGCCTTGACTCATGTCAGTATTCTGACATACAGTGCGGTGTGTCAGAAGACTGACATACCATGAGGAGGCAAGACCGTGGCCGTCACCGGACCCGACTTCATTTCGCTGCAGGTGCGCGACCTGGAACGTTCCGCCGCTTTCTACGAGCGGTACCTGGGGCTCAAGCGCTCCGCCGCGGGACCGCCGCACGCCGTGGTGTTCGGCACCACGCCGATCGCGTTCGCCGTCCGCGACGCCGCCGCGGGCACCGACCTGGACGCGGTCGCGCAGCCGGGCCAGGGCATGGCGCTGTGGCTGCACGCCCCCGACGCGCAGGACATCCACGACGCCCTCGCCGCCGCCGGCACCACGATCATCTCAGCGCCCGCCGACGGGCCGTTCGGCCGCACCTTCACGTTCGCCGACCCCGACGGCTACCAGGTGACCCTCCACGACCGCAGCTGAGCGTCCGGGTCTTCGGCGCGGCAGGCGCCCTGAGCGGGCCTCTCACAGCGGCAGGCCAGCCGCCAGGGACACGGCACAGCCCCTCATCCAGTTTGACGCCGTCGGCACGTCTGCGCCCGCAAAGCGCAGCACGATCGTGTCGTCGTCCGCCGGCCGCGCGTCCAGGCCGAAGACGTCCTGGTAGAACTGCCGCGCCCGGTCAAGATCGGGAACGAACAGCGTCATCGCGCCGATCCTTTTCTCCCAGTGCCTGGCCCGGGCCCTGCTCGGGCCCCGCCCTGGCGGCCGGCAAGGTGGCGGACGGCCCCGGGCCAGCGTGCGCGGTTACCGGGCCCGGCGGGCCGCCCGGCAGGCGCAGGAGCTGGCTCGCGGCCGGTTAAGGGCGGTGGCCGTGGACGGCAAGAGCTGCCGCGGGGCCCGCCGCGGCGACGGCACCAGGGTCCACCTGCTCGGCGCCGCCGAGCACGGCGGGCGGCTGCTGGATCACGTCGAGGTCGATGTCAAGCACAACGAGACCAGCCATTTCACCGAGCTGCTGGGACCGCTGGACCTGAACGGGGCCGTCGTGACCTCCGACGCTCTCCATACCGTGCGGGCGAACCTGGACTGGCTGGTCAGCCAGAAGAACGCGCACTACATCGCCGTCGTCAAGCAGAACCAGCCGCTGCTGCACGCCCAGGTCACCGCCCTGCCCTGGGCTCAGGTCCCGGCCGGCAGCACGACCCGGGAGAAGGGGCACGGCCGCGCCGAGACCGCCATGAGGTCACCCGCTTCCATTTATCGGAGTGCTGTCCGGTCAGTCGCGGGGAACCCGTGAACCGTCCGGCCCCAGCCAGGTACGGCCATCGATCAGCTCACGCGCCGCATCCAGGTGCCCGGCGTGAACCGCGGTCTCGGTCATCACGTGCAGGATGATCTCCCGCACATCAGCAAGCCGCCAGCCGGCGAAGTAGTCCGGCCACCTGGCCGGCGCCGCGTCCAGGTCCAGGCCGGCCAGCACCGCGTCGGCAGCGGCTATTTCCTGCCGGTACAGCTCGAAGACGGCCTCGGCCGGCTCTGCTGGCGACGGCTGCCAGCCCGTGGCGTCGTCGAGGTCGACCGGCTCGCCCGCGGCCACGCCGCGGAACCAGAACCACATGACGGCGCTGACCGTTCAGGCAGTCCAGGAGCGCCGCCCGCTCCCTGCCCGAAGCCGGTTGCATCATCTGACCTCCCACCATCCACGGACTCAGACTGGTGAAGTATGCCGAACTCATCGCAACGACCGCCATGACCGCCGCAGCCGACGTCACGGCCGACGGCCGCCGCACCGAGCCCCGGCCTGCGGTCAGCTCCGCTCCGCCATCGCCAGCCCCGCCACGATGGCCCGGGCCACCGGCGAGGGATCCGAGCCGTCCAGCGCGAACCCATCGCGGACATGCACGGCAGGCTGGGCGATCATCCGAGGAGCGATGCCCCGGTGCGGCCAGGTCGCGGTATGCACCACGAACGGATGGCACAAGAACACGTCCCCGGCCCGGCCGGTCGCGTGCGCGACCGGCCTGCACAACACCGACGGGCGCCAGAACTCCGCATCAGCACTGGTCCCGGCCTCACCGTACGGCGCCAGGAACTCCGGAACATGCCGATGCGACCCGCGCACCAGCCGGGTCGGCGCGTCATCCGGGCTGACGTCGGTGAGCAGCAGCAGCGCCAGCAGCCCGCGTGCCCGGGACCGGACATTGACCCAGTACCCGCCCGGACCGTCATAACTGCCCTCAATGTGATAGCCGGCATTGGCCCGGTCCTCCGACGGGAACCGGACCACGACCGCGCCGCCGGCATAGACCTGCGGCGTCCACCGGGCCGGGCCGATCAGCTCGTCATACGCAGCGGTCAGGGCCGGGGACATGGCCGCCGCGTCCAGCAGCCCGCCGCCCAGGCTGTCGATGTGCACCAGTGGCGGCCAGGTAGCAGGGTCGTCCTCGCGGATGCCCCGCTCGTCCAGCACCCCCCAGATCATCTCCCGGCAGGCCGCCGCCACCGCCGCATCGAAAGCACCGCGGACAGCGACATAGCCATCACGGACGAATCCCTCAATGTCAAGGCCCACGGACCCATTCTGGTGCTGCCTTAACCGCAGGTCATCTCAATTACGCTCCACCAGCGGCCAGCGGCCAGCGGCCAGCGGCCAGCGGCCAGCGGCCAGCGGCCTCGCCTAGAGTCTGGATGTGGCACCCGATGATACAAAGGTCTACGCGCTGAACCTGTTCGATGTCGCCGACCGCGAGGAATACCTGGCCTACTCGCGCCGGTCGGCCCGCGAGGTTGCCCGGCACGGAGGACACGTGGTGGCCCTGGGCCGGTTCCGGGAAAGCGTGACCGGCGACATCGCCCCCCGGCAGATACTCATCCTTGTCGAGTGGGAGTCCAGAGCGGCCTTCGACAGCTACCGCCAGGACCCCGCGCTGGCCGACCTGCACCCGCACCGGGAACGCGGCTCCTCCGCGTACGTGTGGCACTTGTTCGACCGGCTCGAAGACCTGCGGCCGGTGCTCACGATGTGACCTGCAAGCGCGGGACTGGGCCGGCTGAGCCAGGCGTTCGGCCGGACCTTCGTGCATGCTGGGTCCGTGGAGCCCATCTTCGAGGCCGTACTGGCGAACGACCCGTCCCGGATCGCGGCGATAGCGGCCGGCATGCCGGGCGCGGCTGCCCAGCGCATGGACGAGGACCTGTTCCTCGCCGCGCTGCCGCACATGCTCTACCGGGGCGACACGCCCTTGCACCTGGCCGCGGCCGGGCTCCGGTACGACGCCGCTCGTGCGCTGCTCGCCGCCGGCAGCCCCGTCAGCGTGGTCAACCGGCGCGGTGCGACGGCGTTGCACTACGTCTGCGATCCCCGGCCGTTGTCGCCGACGTGGGACCCGGCCGCCCAACGGCGCATCATCGGGCTGCTGGTCTCCGGCGGAGCGGCGGTCGACCAGCCGGACCGCGGCGGGGTGACGGCCCTGCACCGGGCGGTCCGCGCGCGAAGCCCGGCCGCGGTCGCCGCGCTGCTGTCCGCCGGCGCCGACCCGCGCGCAGCCACCAGGAAGGCGGGCTCGACCCCGCTGCACCTCGCGGTCGCGCCGACCGGCGCGAGCGGAACCGCCGGAGCCAGCGAACTCCAGCTCGAGATCGTCCAGCTGCTCCTCGCCGCCGGCGCAACCCTAGCCGACGTGGACCGCAACGGCATCGCCGTCGCCGACCGGATCCAGAGCCAGGCGCTGCGCCAGGCGCTGGCCGCCGGCCAGCTCTAGGTCGACCGAAATTATTTGGCCGAACGGACCGTGGTTCTTGCCGCGATGATCCGAGCAAGGTGCCAGGAGCCTGTCATCCCCGTCGATGCGCGAACGCCCTCTGGCACAGTTCAGCCAGGCGCAGCCCCAGTGCCTTGATCTCGTCCAGGGTCACGCGAGTTGCTCCCTCCGCCCACCTGCGCAACATCCTACGGCGTACCCGGTTCATGGATGAGGATGCGCTGCCGCAGTGATTAATGCGCGGGTGCCCGCCGCTGGCCGGACGTGTGCCGGAGCATGGCCGCGATGACGGACGGCCACCACGGCCGCGGCGGCACCTGATGGCCGACGCCCTCCAAGGGCAGCAGCTCGGCACCGGGGATCCCGCGGGCCAGCGCCTCGGCATGACCGTAGGGGAAGAACGGATCTGCCGTGCCGTGGATCACCAGGGTCGGCGCGGCGATCTCGTCCAGCCGCCCGCGTGCCAGCTCACCCTCCTCGGCCAGTGCGTGGTTCAGCACGCTGGCCGCCACATCGTTGGTGCGGTCGACGATCTGCCCCACGAGCGCGCGCACGTGCGGTTCGTCGAAGTAGTCCGCCGCCTCCAGGTGCCGCTCGTAGCGGACGAGGTAATCGATCACCGCGCTCCGTTCGGCCCAATCTGGCCGGGGGACCTCAGCGGCGAAGTAGGCCCGCAGGTCCTCCGACATCGGCGGCAGCTCCGGCCGGCCCGGGGCGCCCGGGACCGCGGGGCTGGTCGACATCAGCACCAGCGAGTCAACGCGGTCGGGATGAGCCAGCGCGACCTGCTGCGCGAGGGCGCCGCCCATCGAGATACCGGCCAGGTGAGCGCTCCGCCGCCCGAGCGCGTCCAGCATCCCGGCCACGTCGGCCGCCAGGTCGGCGCCTGTGTATCCCGGCGCCCCGGCTGGATAGCTGACCGACCGCCCGGTGTCACGATGGTCGTACCGGATGACATACCGCCCGCCCGCCGCCAGCCGCTGGCAGAACTCCTCCTCCCACCAGTCCATCGATCCGCCCATGCCGCTGATGAGCAGGATCGCCGGGTCGGCCGCGTCTCCAGCGGTGTCCACGCACAGGTCGACGCCGTTAACCTCGATGATCCGCTGGCCGTCCATAACCATCCGCACTCCTCGGTGGTGGGTCGGTACCGGACGTTCACGGCCGACCTGGGATCGCTCTCGCCGACCCGGCCCCGGCCACGAACCCGTCCAGGGACATCGCGAAGTGAAGGAGGACCTTCCCGTCCGCGGCCTGCGGCGTGGTGTCGCCCATCGGTCGCCTCCTGCGATCTGCTTGCAAATTGCAATCGGTAGGCCTACGCTAGGCCAACTGATAGTAGATTGCAACCAGTTAATCGGGTGAGGTGCGAGGTGGCGGAGCCGGCCCGGTCGGGATGCCCGATCAATGCCGCGGTCGAGGCGTTCGGCGACAGCTGGAGCCTGCTCGTGCTGCGGGACGTGATGTTCGGCCAGCGCCGCTACTTCAGGGAGCTGCTGGCCGGCTCGGAGGAGGGGATCGCCTCCAACATCCTGGCCGGCCGGCTCAAGCGGCTGGTCAGCGCCGGCCTGCTGACCCGCCAGGACGCGGGGCCGGGACGGCGGGCCGCCTACAGCCTGACCGAGGCGTCGATCCAGCTGGTGCCCGTCTTCGCCCAGCTCGGCGAGTGGGGCCTGCACCACCGCCCGACCACCAAGCGCCTCCGGGTCCGAGCCGAACTGCTGGCCGACGGCGGTCCTGAGCTGTGGCGTGACTTCATGGCCGAGCTGCGGGCCATCCACCTCGGCGAACCGGCGCCGGAACGGGACGGTCCCAGCGTCACCGAACGCCTGGCCGAGGCCTACGCCGCCGCGCTCTGACGTTCCAAGGTTCCGCCCGCGGCCCGGGCCGTCAGAACGCAGTCCAGCCAAGCCATCGCCGGCCGGGCGGCCGTAGCGGTAGCCCGCATGCACACCGGTCATGCGTACCCGCCGGTTAAGCTTTCACCGACGACCGAACGGGCGGGCAGGAAGGCAGACAAGTGACGCAGCGCACGCCACCGGCCCAGACCGATAGCAGCAAGCTGCCGCTCTTCGACCCCAACGTGCCCAACCCGGCGCGGATGTGGAACTACTGGCTGGGCGGCAAGGACAACATTAGTCAAGTGGTTCCGGCAGTCCCGTACAGCGATCGTACAGGGGTAGTGCAGGCATGTCAGTGACGTTATTCGAAAACTGGGTGTTCTGCTGTCCGGGATCGCTGTCTGCATCCTGTTTGGTTGCTTATGTCCGATTTGCCGAACGGAGCTTCCTGACTCTGTCCTGACTCTGCTGACTGGTAGCGGGGTGCCTGGCCTGCGGTTTCGCCGGGGTGGTCCTGGCTTTCGGGGCGGTCTGGGCCTTCCCGCTCACGTGCCTGGGATGCGGGCGTCCGGGGGCAGGTCCCAGACGGTCAGCCGGGCGGGGGCATCGCCGGGCAGGGCGGCGGCGCAGCGGGCCACCACGCCGCGTGCGGCCGGGGCGGTCAGGTAGTACACGTGGGTGTACCCGGCCGGGGCGGTCAGGCCGGCCATGATCGCGGCGGTGCGGTCGGCGTGCTTGGCGGTCAGCTCGACTTCGATGGCCCAGATCTGCCCGGCGTAAGGGCTGGCCGTGATCGAGGGCCACCAGATCTCGGCGTCGGGCCGGTGGGTGCCGGCGGCCGGGCCGGCGCGGCGGATGCGCCGTTCGGACTGCCACCATGCCTGGTGCTGGCCCCAGGCGGGGCTGGAGGCGAACCACAGCCGGGCGGCGAGCACCGCGCGCAGGTGCGCCAGGCGGGCCAGCGGCGGCTGGGTAGCGGGGTAGGGCAGGCCGGCGGCGGTCATGCAGGCCGGGGTGAGCCAGCACCAGGCCGGGCCGGGGCCAAGCTGGCCGGTACGGCGTACCCGGCGGGCGCGCCACCGGGCGGTGATGGCGCGCAGCCGGGCGGGCTGGACGGCCAGCGCGGCGGCGAGCAGGTCATACGGTGCGCCCCGTGCTCGGCGCAGAGCACCAGCCCGTCAATGTCGCGCTGGCTGATCTTGACCGTGCCGGCGTCGGCGCGGCGCGCCTGAAGGTCCCGGCGCGTGCCGTGTCCCTTCGCGCGAGTGCCCAGTCCGTGCTCATGGTGCCCAGCTCCTTCCCGCTGGGCACGGCCGCGCCGGCCGTAAGCAACGACATCACACAACCCCGCCACCACTGCCCCCCGCGTCGGCCTGTCCCAGAGGGCCCGTCCGGCCAGGTCAGGCCTCCGGCCGTAGGCGAAGCCCGGCCCGCACCAGTCCCGCGACAGGCCGGCCCGCCCAGGCACGTGCGGAAGCGCTGCGCGGCGGCAAAATGCCCGGCCGGGGTGCGGCGGCTGCGAGAGCGACTCCGTGCCGGTACGGCCGGTGCTAAAGAAAAGCCGGGGCTACAAGGCTAGGGTACGGAAGCGTGCATTTCGGGATATCCCGGCTGCTCGCCGACGCGGTCAGCGCGGTCGTGGTGCTGGCCTGCTTCGGCGCGGGCTTCCGCTGGCTGGCCGGCCGCGCGTTCGGCCGCTCCGGCGTGCCCCGGCTGCGGGTACCCGGCAGGCGCGGCACCCTGGCCGGCTGGGCCATCCGCGCGGCCTGGTGGCTGGCCCGGCTGGCCGGCAGGTTCGCGGCCGGGGCACCGCTGGGCCAGCGCCGCACCGACGCCACGTTCCTCACGGCGGGCACGAAGGTGATCGGCGGGGTGCCCGGCTGGCTGACCACCGGGCAGCCGTCCCGGTGGGCGTTCTGGCCGGGCTGGAAACGCGCCGCCGTCCGCTGGTCCGCCGTGGCGGCCGCGGCCGGGCTGGCCGCCCGGCCCCTGGCCACCGGGGCCGTGCTCGGCTTCGGGGCCATCGCCGGCGGATGCGCGGGCTGGCCGACGCCTGCAGCGGTGGCGGTACGAGCGGCGCGTGATCCGCCCCGTGTACCTCCAGCTCTGCCAGTACCTCGGCACCGACCAGGGCGACCGTCCCGGCCGGTGGCTGCACATCCCGGCCGGCTTCGCCGGCGACCTGGACGCGCGTGGTGACGCTGGCCTACCCGGCCGCGTGGAACCCCGACGAGGCCAAGCAGAAGCACATCGACGAGGTCATCCGCCGGCACCTGGGCGGCGACCTAGCCGGGGCCTTCGGCCCGTACCAGGCGGTGTGGACCCACCCGCCCGCGCCCCCGGAACTGGCCCGGTTCGACGGGTACGACCTGCCCGCCCACAAGATCCACCTGGCCACCCTGGCCGGCGGGCGCAAATGGGTCGCAGACCTGCAAGACGATGAACCGCACCTGTTCATCGCGGCCGGCACCGGCGGCGGCAAGACCGCGACCGCGTCCATCCCGGCCGCGCACGTCCGCGCAAACGGGTGGCTGGTCGACATCATCGACCCCAAGCGCCGGTCCTACATCAGCCGGAAAACCGGCCACGACGTGCTCGTCAACGTGCCGGCATCCGGGTGCACACCGACATCGAATCGATGATGTGGGCGCTGGAAGAGTTCTTCCTGTCGATGCTGGGGATCAACATCGCCGTGGGCGCGCACACGCGTGGCCGGGCGCTGTTCCCGCAGCGGTTGCTAGTCATCGATGAGTTCGGCACGTTCGCCTCGATGGCCGCGCGGATGCACCAGCGCTCCCACGGCACAGGGCCAGGCCCCGGCGCTGGATCAGCGGCGGCAGATCGAATGGCAGGGCCGGCAGGCCGGGCACCGGCTGGTCGTGGCCGTGCACCAGCCGAACCTGCGCCTGTTCGGGGACAGCGACAGCCGGGGCCAGTACGGCTACCGGCTGATCACCGGGGCCTACACGGCCTCGCTGTGGCGGATGACGTTCGGGTACACGGCGCCGATCCAGTGGGACACCCGTATCAAGGGCCGGGGCGTGGTCGGCATCGGGGAAGCCGAGGAACTAATCCACCACGCCCAGATCGCCTGGATGCCCGCCGAGGAACGCCGCCGCTACGCCCTGACCGGACCCCCGCCCCCGCGAATGGTTCACAGACATGCAGCCCGCCCTGGATCACCGGGCACGTGATCAGCGAGGGCCGCAAGCTCGCCGGTGCTTCCCTGGTCCGCCTCGACGGCGATGGTGATGTCCCGGCCGATGTCCCACCCGCGACACCACCCCTGGTACCAGCGCAAAGACGCCCCGATGTCCCGCCCCAGGACACCGCCGCCCGGCACTCTTCCGGCCCGGCCAGGCCGGCCGACACCGCGCCCGGACCGCCGGCGACGGGCAGCCCGCCACCAGCGCCGGGCCGGCGGCAGGCACCGCGCCGCCGAACCCGGCCGCACAACCATCCCGTCCGCCGGCGACGGGCTGATCATCGGCATTGCCGATGCCGCGTCCTACCTCGGCTACGACAAACCGGAGAGCTTCCGCCGCGCCCGTACCCGCACCCGGTCCCCGGCGAGGGCAAGATGCCCGATGGCCGGCCCTGCTGGACCTCCGCCGCGCTGCGCAGCTGGCAATCCAAGCGCAAGATCGCCGGCAACTGCACACCAGCCGGAGAACCCGACTAGACCGGAGACGGCGAGAAGAACAAATAGATAGATGGTTCACTAGAGAGATAAGATAGAGACAGATGGTAAGCGAGGACTTAGATTCAGGCTGATGAACGTCTTGTGACAGTCTTAGATCTCAGATCTGGACCACGAGAAAAGGTCGGCCGAGACAGATTGGAACAAATAGGGAGTAACGGGCACACACCTTTATGATCACTTATGTAAGGATATAACACTTTATCAAAGATTTATGCAATCAGTGAAGTAGGTGAAGTACAGTAGGAGGATGGTAGAAATAGTAAAAAAGAAAGAAAGCTAGGGGAAATAAGTGGAAGCAGTAGTATGGTGGCAGTTATAGGAAATACAATGGATTGCTAAGATTATAACAGAGAGGATAACTTTTGCTAGGTAACTAATAGAAGAGATGGAAGGAAAAATACTAAAAGAGTAAGGAGTTAAGGCATTTATAGCTGTTAAAGGAGATATAGCTGAAAGAGGAGCTAAGCAGGAATACATAGGAGTTGAAGAGTAAATATTAGATATTCTAAAGCAAAGGATCTCTGGAATAGGAAAAGTGCTAATTTTGGCTGTAAGAGGAAATAATGATATGAATAGGAAGGAAGATGATAAAATGAGAGAAGAAAGGATAGTTGATATAGAATAGATGGCACTAGTGGATAAATTAATGTAGGAAAAGAGGTAGGTGAGCTTATACACTTAAACATTTAGAAACTTCTAGGAGTTTGTATAAGAGAATTTCTATGAAGACACTTATAATAAGATATAAAGGAATAAACATATAGAATTAGAAGGATTAAGGCTATAGGTAAAGGGAATAAATTAAGCTTGGTAATCATATTACTGGTATAGCTAAGCTTAGGAATAAGAAGAAAGAAGACTGCTAATAGGTAAGCAGCAACTTAAGGATATACAAAAGATAAGAAAGCTGACATATGGATTATATTAGCTAAAGAAGAGTTGGATAGGATTAATAGAGAAGTATGAAGCAGGGTAGAGAAATATATAAGAGAATAGTATAAAATATTCTCATTTGGTAATGTGAATACTATTAGAGATCTGAGATTTTAAGTAGAGATTGCTGGAGGATGCTGACTGATTATTTCTAAGATACTGTACAGAAGAGAGTAAGAGGATTAGGTAGAGTTTGCCCGAGGTTTCGTAGTATGTGAATTTGACACTATATAGTCAACTCTCAAAGACTACTATTATAGATATTCAGATGCGTTCGGTAGTAAATTTCTTCCTTACTCCGACCTCTACGTAGAAGGACAGACAGCTTTAAGGTAACACTTAGAGAACATGAGGGGAAATAGAAAGTCTAAGAGATAGGAGAAGTCTAGGCTATTTCTAAAACACTGCTTAAAGTAGAGGAAAAGTTTAGAAGGTTGGTTACTTTCTTTGCGGAATTGTCTGCGTCGCAGCGCCATTCAATAGAGATCTTCCGCAAAATCTTCGGTGCTATCGACTATTCAGGGACTACATTGGCTTCGCCACTTGCAGAAGAGCCTGCTGCGATAGCGATAGCGCTCGCAGAGTTGGACATTATGAAGGCCGATAATGGGCTGATCGATCGGACAGCGGCAGCAGCGCTGCTGGTGCATGACATGCGAATACTTGATGAGTAGTCCTCAAACCTCACATAGGCTGACAGTTAGGCTCTATCTGAGCTACTGGATAGGGCAAGACTCATCAACGAGGCGGCACTGGCTAACTTTAAAGGCGACTAGTTAGATTACGCATCATTGTGCTTCTCAATTGAGTGGGGCAGCGCACAATAGGCTTTGCTCTTTGACTAGCTTTGGCTAATCTAAGATTATCTTAGCGGTTCGCTTGTAGATTCTGCTGCTATCAGAGAACTAAACATTATCTCTATAGGCAAAGATAAGTCATCTGGCAATATTACGGTGTAGGTTCGCACTAATACTAGAGAGGAATTTCATAGCATAGTTGAAGAGCGATACCTGATAGAGCAATATTTCTTTCAGGTAGAGGATATGTGGCGCTGCTTGTCATTGATACAGATTGATATTAGATTAGAGCTGAGACTGACACAGTGGCGCAGCAGTAGAGGACTGGAAAGATACACAATGCAGGTGGATAAGAAAATAGTCAAGAGATTACTAATGGGGAAAGATATGTATGGCAATAGATAGCATGTATGGCTAAGAGAGCTGATATAGAATGAGATGGACGCTACAGAGTCTAGTAGGTTTGAGTAGGAAGATGATTCTTACACTACTGAAATAAGAGTAATATGGGGAGACTAGCAATTGATTTAAGTAGTGGAAAAAGATAATGGGATGAGTTAATAGAAAGTTTAGAGATATATAGAGATAATAGGATGTTATGGTTGGAGATAATTTGAAGTGTTGGGATGAGAGATAGATGAAAAGTATTTCTTAGATAGATTAGAGATTGGGTTAGTATCAGTATTTAGATTAGATAGAAGAGTTACTGTGCGGTAGGTGAGAGAGAAGATGAGAGATAGATGGTATATAGGTGTATTTTTCAGATATGAATAGTATATTCTTTCTTGAATCTGTGTATGTATTGAGGGAAATGAAGTAAGTGTAGAGTTGGAGGAATAACTTTCAATGGTAGGTATAAAGTATGATTTGGTTGAGATGTTAGTTTAATTGATGAAGTAGATTAGAGTTGATTTTTCTGTAGATATGATAACTAGTTAGGAAAATTATTCTTTGATGTCTACTTTTCTAAAGGATATGAAGATAGAGATAAGAGTATATGATATATATGAGATTAAGATAGGAGATTAAGAAGGGAGATTGAAGGTAGAGATGTTAGTATAGAAAGGTATTAGAAAAAGAAGAAAAAGAAGTGATAGTAGTGAGAGAGATGGTTTTGAAGTTTACTATTATGATATAATAGAAGATGAGCTAGATATAGAGATAGAGGGTGTTAGAGTATTAAAGAAGAATAGTTTACAGTTGGAAAAGTATGGAAGAATAAAAGAAGTTGAGAAGAGATTTTACTGGAATAGGGAGAGATTTAATTTAGGTTAATGAGATTATTATATGAATTAGGATTTATTGAGAGATGAGTAGATTGTATTAATATATAGAGATGAGATAGATATAGATGAGGACTTAGTTAAGATATTATATGATGATGTTGAGAGGTAGTTAGATGAGCTTTTATAGCAGCTAATAGAGAACATATATAGTGATATGAAGATGGTAAAAGAGAGTGAGATTGTTATATATAGTTAGGGAGAAATTGTAAAGAGGGAAGGTTATTATTAAGAGAGAGAGCTAAAACTTCTGTAGTATAACAGTTAGGAGTATATCAATAAGATAGCATAGAGTGTGTATGAGAAAAGTTGTATAGTAAAGGTTAAATGGATAAATGGGTAAAGAGATATAGTTTCAATAGCAGATGTAGATTAGTTAAGGTGTTATGTGGATGTTACTTATTCTGTGAGGAGAGATAGGGTATTTCAGGTCTACGCTGAATAGAAACAACTAAAAGATTGGATAATGTTGGAAGATAAAGTTGAGGAGAAGCTAATTAGAGATGGGTGAATGTTAGAGGAGAGATTATAGGAGATTACATCAGTAGATAAGATGATGTAGTACATAGAAGACATAGTGAGAGAGATTAGTAAAGGGGAAATAGTACAATTATAGAGAGGAGATTATGTTATAGTAAGAAGTGAGATTTTCTATGAAGAAATATTTATGAAGGTAATTTATGAGGGATATAAAAATATAAGTTAAGTTGGAGAATATAGAAGTAGGAGAGAAGTCACTTATATGAAGATGAGTGATATAATAAAAGATGAATATATACTGATGGTAAGATTAGAGAAACATCTAAAATAGGTTGAATAGGAAGATAGAAGGCTTAATAAAGAGTGGTTGAGATATTTTTGAGAGGATGTAGTTGAAGATTATACTAAGAAGGTTATAATGGTTAGTTGGGAAAAACTTTATTTGGAGATTAGGTAGATCATAGGGGATGATATTATAAGCGTTACCTTCGGATCTCTCCGCATTGATATCTAGATAAGGGATATGACTAGGGTGCAGGGCGGGCACGGTTTCGCGACTCTTTTCCTAGCTGAGTGCTGTTGCGATTACTGGCAGCTGGAACAGCAGGATGTCTAAGTCAGTGTCTTCGATCTGCTCGCTGTCTGGGCAGTACTCGGCGGCGATACACAGGGACCGCCGCTTAACTCACAAGAACGACCACTGGTAGCTGAGCTGGCTGATGCGGCGAAGCTGGTCCGCTGTGAGCTTCACAGTGCCACCTCAGTGCCTCGGCTTTGTCCGCCGCGTTGCGCTGTTCTGCGTCGCTGACTCTCAAGTGCGATAGCATCGGCACGCGCGTGGCAGAACTCGGTTGGATCAGGGCCAGGCTGGCGTGCACGTCACGACTGAACCGCTACAGCTCGTCGGCTGACAGCACGCCATCAGTCAGATAAGCCGCGATCCGGACTTCGCCGCGCTGTGAGATGGCAGTATAAGAGAAAGATCGTCGGCAAGACGACGCTACGGCGCGCGCTTAGCGAACACGCACTGGGGCGTCTTCTCAACGCGCCGCGCTGAACTCCGCACCAGGGACTCAGGGCCGGACGGGGAGCATAACTGGGCTAGATTGCTGATCAGGGTTGTCTCGCACTGTGCGCTGCTGGAAATGACTGGGATGCTCGTCTAGATGTCCGTCAAACCAGTACGCGTCATCGGTGGCGAACTACACGAACACAAGTACATGATCATCGGTATTCTGATAGGCTGGCTGTGCGCTGTCGCTAGGTTAGCGATGAGTCGATGGCGCTGAGGTGGGATAGGATAGGCGCTAGCAAGAGGGAGATGGGGAATGATAGCGCAAGGTTGACTCAAGGTCGCGGTGTGCTAGCTCAAGCTAGGCAGAGGTCATCTAGGCTACATCGAGCGATAGATCACTTGGCATGAGCGATCTTCGCTGCTCCTCCTGCTCAAGCAGAACGGCGTTTAGGCTCGCTTGCAGCTGGGTCTGTGATGGCGAGACGAGTCTTGCTGGTCAAAGAACGCGATGGCGCTTCAAGCTGACGCTGATAGTCTCTAAGCTCGTATGTGATCATGGCAGGAAGCGGATGCTCCGACTGTGCGACAGGTTCGACTCAGGTAGTACTTAGCGGCGTGGTGGTCTCGGTTTCTAACTGGCAGCGCAGGGGCACATTGGGAATGTGCAGCAGCAGGCAGGCACATCGCTACGCTTCGGAACTGCGTCACAGCGGAGGCACGATGGCGAACGAGAACGACAGAGGAACGACTCGGGGTATGACTCGGGGACAAGCTGCGAGATGCGCGCTTGCGTCGACTATTCGAGCTAGGAGCAGCTAGCAGGGCACTGGGCTTTGACAGAACAGTCATCGTGCGAGCTGAAACAGGCTCGCGTTCTCGGATGACGTGGCTGGCAAGATCGCGGAGATGTTCCGACTGGCAAACGGCTTGTACGTGCGCTGTGCGCGATGCTAGGAAGACGAACGGACATACGGGATGATTCACGGACTGGGTTGACATCGAGGGGCACGCGTTATTGCGCTGGTGGGAGCTGACGCTGATACCGATATACTCCAGACGAAGCCTATGCTGCGCGATGCTGGCAGCTGGAGACGAGACAGCCTGACGAGGTAGAGGCGAAGGTTGCATCGCCTGGGACGACAGTCGGTGCTCGCACGCTGACGTGCGAGTGCTGCTGGACGAATCGGTCTTGCACGCAGGATCGGGGACGCTGACGTCATGGCGATGCAGCTAGAGCACCTGCTCACATGGGCAGCTGGCCACGTCACGATCCAGGTGTACCTTCGCGGCAAGGCTTACGCGACTCTCCGAGGTGTTAGCGATCGCGGAAATACCAGGCGAAGCAGACGCGGCGTACCTGGAAACGGGGTGCAGGGTATCACGATGCGCGATGCTGCGCTAGTCTGAGCTACGACGCGGATGTTCGATGACTGCGGGACGAGGCGCTGTCGCGCTCCGCGTCTCTGGAACTCATAGCAGAATTGGAGAAATCATGAACGAACAGATCTCCGCTGGCGGAAGTCCAGCTACAGCGAGTCAAACGACGAAGGTTGCGTTGAGGATGGGAACAGCGATCATGCTGTCCTCGTACGAGACACGACTAACCGCGACGGCGCGAGATGGTCTACACCACAGCTACGTGGTAGCGCTTCACTGACTGGGTGAAGCGCTCGTTAGCTGGTCTGCTGCTGATACTATAGGGGCACTTTTGCGTCTAGAGGGTGCTCTTCGGCGAGTCTAAGGGATTGCTACTAGGGAAAATTGGAACTGCTGGACTCAGGAATCTCTTTCATCGGGGAGCGTAAGAGTTTCTGCGACTAGGTTGGCTTCACGTACACTCTCCTGAAAAGCCTCTTTCGCCTGAGCAGTCCTCTCGGTCAGCGCTCGCAACTCTTCTGCGACAAGTTCATCTCTTACGATGTTCGCAAGCAAGTCGCGAACAGATTCGTTTAGACCTTCTGCGTGCTGACTGCCGATCCAGTCTTATAAGTTGCATCTACCGCTTTGACCGATGCGATAGCGCTCAAGGTTTTCTACGCGTGATTTCGCGGATCTGAGCGCTGTCTCAATAGCCTTCCGTTGCGGTCCGATGACGGCGCCCGTCAGCGAACCTGTTGCTCGGCCTCATCTGCCGCGTTAGAGCTCTGACGGCGGTAAATTGGTTGGCGTGAATTTGGGTCGGTTGCTACCATAGCTGTAATTGACCTATGCCTAGCGCGCAAATCGGTAATCTTTTTTCCGACGATCTCAATATTGTGAACATTATCTCCGAGTAGCTCTTCTCTACGTGCGTGTTAGCAAATGTTGGGCACGCGCATTAGAGTTCAGAATTATACTGATAGCGCCTTCGGCTCTTTCCAATAGTTCGAGGCAATCACGGTCAAGCGACTTCCTTTCACGTTGCCGCTCATACCTCTCTGCGATTCGAGTTGCTCCCTTCTCCGATGTTCGACGCGCAGTTTATGCTTATACTTATCCTGCAAATTAACTGCTACACCAGCAGCGACAAGTGTGGCGACCCGGTTCCGATAGCCAGAAGTATGATGACACCGAAGAAGCAGCCAAGATCAAACCCACTGCCGCGAGGGCGAGCAGACCCATAACGACCATGCCGCTCTGTACGGGCGCATGAGCATATTGTGCATAAGTGCGGTCATGTCGACAAGACACGCACCTGCGCCCGCACGGGCGGGCTTCTGGGATAAGCGGCGGTCGGTCTGGCTTAGCCGCCGAGGACTGCCGACGGTGAGCATGTGGAAGAGGCCCGCCCTAGACGTGTTGCCAGCCCGGCTGCCGGTGATCGCTGCACGGGGCGGCTAGCCGGGCTCGCGTCGAGGAGTCGGTTCCAGGCTCTTAGGGTCGTCTCTGGGCGTGGGCGCGGTACGCGCGTTATGCCGCGTGCCAGCGAGGCGCCAGCGCGACGCTGGCTAGGCTCGGTTGCTGGCCGGGGCGGGCTTGGCTGGTCCATCGGGCGTTCATCATCGCGCCGATGCGCTGTTCGGCGTTGGCGCTGGCGTGGATGTAGAAGTGCAGCGTGGTCTCGATGCTGTCGTGCCCGAGAACCTGGGAGATGTTGGCGAGTTCGCGCGGGTTGGTGTCTAGGGCTTCGCTGGCGAACTGGTGGCGCAGGCTGTGGGTGTGCACGCCGCTGATCCCGAGGTAGTCCAGCATCCGGCCGAACCGGTTTCCTGCCGTGCTGTAGGGCATGTAGGGGGTGCCGTTCGGGCCGGGGCACAGCGGCTCGTCCGCCAGCTCTTGAACCATGTCCCAGATCATGTCGGGCACGGGTACGTCGCGGAAGTCTCCGGCCTTGCGGTGCTTGAGCGGCTCGAGCTCCCGGCCGTTCTCGCTGGCCTGCCAGCATAGGTGCAGGTAGCGGGTACCGTCGGCGCGCTGCCTGAAATCGGACTTGCGCACGCCCAGGGCCTCCCTGATCCGCAGTCCCATGGTGCGCTGGAGCCAGGGGGCGATGCCCACGCCGGGCATCACGCGAGTGCGCGCGACGGCCGTTCTTGTCCGGGCCGACCGCTGTGATCCCTCGGCGAGCATCCGCACCGTGTCATCGGAGACGGCCACCATGCCCTTGTTCTGCTGCTCGTACTGCTCGGCGGTCACGATGCGGGGGGCTAGCTCGATGCCGGACAGCGTGTGCCGGGGGATGACGCCCGCCGCACGCACTCATCCAGGGTGCCGGTGATGATGCGGCGGACGTTGCCCCGGTAGTCGTCGCTGTAGCTGCCCAGGGTCTTGTTCAGCAGGGTCTTGACCTCGGCATCCATCCGCGCGACGTCCAGCACGCTGCGTCCCTCCAGCAGCGCACGGACGGCCGGGTTGGCGAAGTTGCTGCGGTAGGTGGCCTTGCTCTTGGCGTTGGCCTTGGCCATCCCCTCCACGTAGGCGTCGCACAGCGGCAAGAACGCGACGAGGCCGGCGCGGGGGTCGGTGAACATCGCGCCCTGGGTCTGCTTGCCGGTCGAGAGGGTGAGCTGGAAGGTATGGGCCTCGGTCAGCGTGCCGAAGGACTGCTCGCGCTGCCGGGAGTTGACCGAGTAGCGGACGGTCCACTTGTGCGCGCACCCTGCGACCTGGCGGGCCTCGCACGTGTGCTGGCATGTCCCGCTGGCGCAG
The DNA here is from genome assembly GCA_963767565.1 of uncultured Actinomycetes bacterium. Taxonomy (GTDB): domain Bacteria; phylum Actinomycetota; class Actinomycetes; order Streptosporangiales; family Streptosporangiaceae; genus Palsa-504. The sequence goes on from CAVYEG010000010.1 coordinate 312,874, forward strand.
CCCTTGTTGCTGCCGGGCTTATGATAGGTGCGGTCACACTTCTTGAAGATCGTGGCCTGGACGAGCGTATTCTGGACTGTGCTGGTCTCTGTGCGGCATCTCGCGGTTCCTGACTTTTGCCTGACTTTAGACTACCCTGCTGGTCTGTGACCTGCATTGATATCTATTATTCCGGCAAAGACAACTTCGCCGCCGACCGCGAGCTGGCCGAACGGGTGCTCGAGGCGATGCCCTCCATGCCGCTGATCGCCCGGGCCGCGCGCCTGTTCCTGATCGACGCGGTGCACCAGCTGGCGACCGAACACCGCGTCCGCCAGTTCCTCGACATCGGCACCGGCTTGCCGACCGCCGACAACACCCACGACGTCGCTCAGCGCGCCGCCTCCGAGTCCAAGATCGTCTACGTGGACCACGACCCAATCGTGCTCAGCCACGCCCAGGCCCTGCTGACTAGCACCCCCGAAGGCCGGACCGACTATATCCAGGCCGACCTGCGGGACACCGACACGATCCTCAGGGGCGCCGCCCATGCGCTCGACCTCACCCGCCCGGTCGCTGTCTTGCTCATCGCGGTCCTGCACTTCATCCCCGAGGCCGACGACCCGTACGCGGTCGTGGCGCGGCTGATGGAGGCGGTCCCGTCCGGCAGCTACCTGGTCATGGCCCACGCCGCCAGCGACATCGCCCCCGAGGCCTCCGCCGAGATGGCCCGCCGCTACAACGCGATGTCCTCGGCGTCGATTACCCCGCGCAGCCGCGACCAGGTCGCCCGCTTCTTCGAAGGCCTCGACCTGCTCCCTCCCGGTCTGGTCCCCATCAGCCAGTGGGGCCTGTCCGGCCAGGTCGACCCCGCCGCCGGCGGCCTGGTCGGCTACTGCGCCATCGCTCGCAAACCCTGAACGGGCAGGCCCACGAGCGGGCGCCTGTTGCATGGCGGCGGCTGTCGGGCAGCTGTGCTCAGGCTGCTGGCCGCGGTTTTCCTGTCACCTGCAGGTAGACCGCGGCGACCTGGCGTGCCAGCGCTGGCCAGGTGTACCGCTGTGCGGTCTGCCGGGCGGCGGAGGCCAGCCGGGCGGCGGTGGCCGGCTGGGTAAGAACGCGCGAGATGGCCGCGGCCAGGGCGGCCGTATCACCGGGCGGCACGAGCAGGCCGTTGACGTCATGGTCGACCAGGGTAGGTATCCCGCCGACCCGGCTGGCGATGACCGGCAGGCCGGCGGCCATGCCCTCGATCAGCACCGAGGGCAGCTCCTCGTACCGGGTGGCCAGGACCAGCAGGTCGATGTGCTGGAGCACTGCGGCAATCCGCGCGTGCGGCGCGAAGCCGGTGAACCGGACCCGTCCGGCCAGCGGCCGCGCCTGCTGTTCGGCGGCCCGCCGGCTGGGGCCGTCGCCGACGATGAGCAGGCAGGCCGGCTCGGTGACCCGGCCGAACGCGCCGATCAGCGTGCCGAGGTCCTTCTGCGGGGCGATCCGGCCAATGTAGCCGACTCGGGGCCGCCCCAGGTCCGGGAACGGGTCGGACGCTTCTGCGGCGAACAGGTCCGGGTCGTAGCCGGGCGGGATCACCTGGATCCTGCTGTCCGGGATCCCTTCGCGCAGCAGGCGGTCCGCCGCGGTCGGGGTGAGCACGATCACCATGTCCGCGGCGGCCAGCGCCCGGCGTTCGGTCATGCCGCCTGCCAGTCGCAGCCACGCGGTCCGGGCCGAGGCGACCCGCATGTTGTGCCGGATGCTGGTGTGGACGGTAATGACCAGAGGGCAGTGGTGCCGCCGCGCCGCCAGCCGGGCCAGCGGCCCGACCACGATGTCCTCCCCGCAGTGCCCGTGCACCACGTCCACCGGGTTACCGCCCAGGGCCAGCGGAGCGGCCAGGGGCGCCCATGCCTGCCGGGCCAGCCGCATGTCCAGGCCGGTCCGCACCACCTGCCCCTGCTGGCCGAATCCGGTGCGGCCGGCCGGGCCGTCCAGCCGGGAGGTCAGGATCAGCTGGGCCGCGCCCATCCGGTCCAGGTGCCGGCTCAGCTCGGCGGTATGGTTCTGCATCCCGCCGATAACGTCGTAGCGCGCCGACCTCTCGCTCAGCGCGGCCGGCTCGAACACCGAGCACAACCGCAGCACCCGCATCCCATCCAGATCGACCGGGCCCCTGTCGCCGAGCTCAGGCAAACCAGTCACGCTGTCACCGGGGTCAGCCATGACCCGCCTCCTCCCGCACTAAGCGTCATCTCTCCCCTTCGCGACGGCAAACACGCTCCGCCGCGACTGACTTTCAGTGACGGGACGCGGCGGCCGGCCCGTAACCGGCGGCGGCGCCGGTACTGCCGGGTTGCACCCGGTGCCGCCGGCAGCCGGCCAGTCCGGACACCACTGAGCCTCGCGCCCGGGCGCTAGCTCGGCTCTGACGGACGTTCTCAGCCCGACGCTGCCACAGCGTTAGGCCGGTGCCTGCCAGGGTAGTGGCCGGCCATGTCCGCGCCTGAGACTGAGCGCCTGCTCGCTGGCCGGTACCGGCTTCGCGCCGTGATCGGCCGCGGCGGCATGGGGGCGGTCTGGCGCGCCCGCGACGAATTGCTCAACCGGGACGTGGCGGTCAAGGAAATCATCTGGCCTCCGGATATGGAGGAGGCTGAGCGGGATACCGTCCGCCGCCGCGCAGTGCGCGAAGCGCAGATGCTGGCCCGACTGCGCCACCCGAACGTGGTCGGCGTTTACGACATCTTCGAAGAAGACGGCCGTCCGGCCATCGTGATGGAACTCGTGCCGTTCCGCTCTCTGTACGATACCGTCCGCGACGACGGGCCCCTGCCGCCGGCTCGCGCGGCCCGGATCGGCTTGGGCGTCCTGACCGCACTGCGAGCGGCTCACCAGGCAGGAATCGTGCACCGCGACGTGAAACCGGCCAACATCCTGCTGGGACCGGAGGACCGGATCGTCCTGACCGACTTTGGCATCGCCAAGGCGGTTGACAGCCCGGCCCTGACCACATCAGGGATCCTGATCGGCTCGCCGTCCTACCTGGCGCCGGAACGAGCACGCGGCGGACCGGGCGACGCCGCGGCGGACCTGTGGGGACTAGGCGCCTCGTTGTACTGGGCGGTCGAGGGCAGGCCACCCTTCGAGCGTCCTGGAGTGCTGGCCAGCCTGACGGCCGTCGTCTCCGAGGAGCCTGAACCACCGCTGCACGCCGGCCCGCTGGCGCCGGCCATCGACGGCCTGCTCCGCAAGGATCCCGGTACGCGCCTAGGCGCCGCCGACGCGGAGCGGATGCTGCACGACATCCTGGACCAGGACACCGCCGTCCGGGCTGCACCCGTGATAGGGCCGACGGTGGCTTTCGGGCCCGAGGCGGACATCGGGCCTGCGGTGGCCCCTGAACCCGCGCCGTCGGCGCCTGAGGCGGACACGGAATCGTTTCCGCCGGTTGCCGCGGCGCAGGCTCCGGCCGCTGCCGCCGTACCCGACGCGGCCGGATCGGCGGATAGGGCCGCCGCACCTGTGCCGCACGGACCGCCGCCCGTCCGGCGCCGCGGGCCGCGCCGGGCCCGCGGACTGTGGGCCGCGCTGATCGCCGTCGTCGCGATCGCGGCGATCACGACCGCCGTCACCTGGGACGCGTCCGGGACGGGCCGCCCGGCAGCTCGCCCGTCGCCCACGACGTCGGCCAGTTCATCCGTTCCCGCTTCAGCCCCTGGCTCCGCTGCGTCCACGCCGCCCTCGGCGACCTCGGCCCCGGCCAGTTCACCGGGGGCGTCCGGGGGCGCCGCGAGCGCGGTGCCGAGCGGGTACTACCGGTTCACCAACTCCACCGGCTTCTCGATCGGCGTCCCGGTAGGCTGGCAGATCCAGCACGTCGGGCACTACGTATATATCCGTGACCCGGCCAACAGCGGCATTTTCTTGCTCATCGATCAGTCCGACCAGCCCAAGCCCGACCCGCTGGCCGACTGGCGGGAGCAGGCGGCGGCCCGGCAGAGCAGCTACCCGGGCTATCGCCTCATCCGGCTGGCCGCCGTGTCATACCCGCAGGCGGAAAAGGCAGCCGACTGGCAGTTCACCTACGACCGCGACGGCGTCGAGGTAGAGGTGCTCAACCGGAACGTGCTGGCCAACGCGCAGCACGCCTATGCGCTGTACTGGTCGACTGCGGTCAGCGACTGGAACGCCTACTACCATTACTTCCAGGTCTTCGCCGCCACGTTCCAGCCGGCCCCGTAGCGTCGACTGCGTAATCCATCGGGCTTGACGATCGATCCCGGCCAGCCGCTCCCCGTCGAACACCAGCGCCCGCCCGTCCGAACACCCGTTGAGCCGCGGCAGCACATCGGCGACCTGCTCATCCGGGGGTAGCCCGCGCCACCTCAGCCAGCCGACAGGCCACCACGGCCAACCGGGCTGTAAACCCCTGCTGCGCTCAGCCGGGCCTGCCACTCTCGCCGTAGAGTGTTGATCGTGACGCACTCGATGACGGTGTCCCCGTCGGCTTTGCCATATCGGAAACGGAGAAGCTGAGAGACGGCGGTGACTCAACGCACAGGGGAAGCGACCATTCGCTTCGATGCCACGCTGTCCACGATCGACACGTCGACTGTGTTGCGGTTGCCTGAGACGGCGAGCAAGAACCTGCCCTCGCGCGGGCAGGTGGCCGTCCACGGAACGATCAATGGCGTCGAGTTCCAGACGGTGCTCGAACCAGACGGACATTCTGGCCACTGGATGAGGGTCGATGACACGCTGCAGCACGCCGCTAGCATCAGCGCGGGTGACACTGCGACGCTCGACATCGAGGTGACCAAGGATTGGCCAGAGCCGAGCCTGCCCCAGGATCTTGCGGAAGCTCTGGCAGTCGCTCCGCAGAAGATCCAGGACCTGTGGCACGAGATCACCCCGATGGCGCGCTGGGAATGGGTGCGTTGGGTCAACGCCACGAAGAACCCCGACACGCGCAAACGACGGGTCGACGTGAGCATCTCGAAGATGAACAGCGGGAAGCGACGGCCCTGCTGCTTCAACCTCTCCGCATGCACCGACCCGGACCTGTCGACGAACGGGAGGCTCCTCGAGCCAGGGGACGACCGCCCCTGACCCGCGACCCCGCGAGCAGAGTCGGCCGAGCAGGCCACAAGCCGACCTTGGTTCAGAAGAACCCGAGGTTAGGAAGGAGCCCGGCGACAGCGTCAATGATGTGGCCGGCGGTCTTGATTGCTTCCGCGGCCTCCTCGGCGCTGGCCTTTTCGGTCGGGTAAAGCGGATACTCAAGCTCGTTGCGCCTGCGGCGCAGACCGCCGAAAGCCCGCAGGCTGGCGCCGAACTGGGCGCGGATTGCTTCTTCGATAGCGTAGTGGCCGCCTGACGTGGTCGGGCGAAGGCCCTGCTGGGCTAGCAGAGCGACGCAAGCTTGCCGGGCGGCGTCATAGGTAACAGTGATGCTGCTGTCGGGCGCAGCTCGAGCGAGCATGCGTGCCGCATCGAGGCTGCGCCGCGCCCGTTCCAGCCAGGATTCGCCGTCCGCCTGCGCGCCCTGCACCCGCTCGATGTTCCCTTGGTCGAGCAGGCGCTCAATCTCGGCCTCTCCCGTAGTCCACCGCATCAGGCTTCACCGTCCTGCGGTTCGTCTCCGGCTACCCAGACCACCGGCGACGCCCGGATCTGCTGGATGAGCGGATCGGCTGCCGCGAGCCATCGCGCCAGGGCACACACGACGGGGTTTACCGGCAAGCCAAGCCGCTGCTCGGCTCGTTCAGCCGCCTCATACAAGTCGGGGCGCGGCACCTCGCCGATGACCAGGACGTCGACATCGCGCGGCGCATGGCCGGTAATGCCTTGATAGCGAGCGGCCCAGGATCCGTAGATCGCAACCGCGATTGCGCCCAGAGAGCGGAATTCCTCTCCGATGACGAGCCGCGGGCCGAACGCGAGGGTGACGAGCTCGGCCAGAGGCCGGGTGTACCGGCTGGCTGGGTCCGCCGACACCAGCCGGGAACGCCCGACGCGGCGTTCCCGGATCAGCTGAGCATCCGACAGGCGGGTTACTTCTCGTTGTGCCGTCGTCAGCGGCAGATCGAGCTTGCTGGCAATTTCGCTGATGCTGTACTCAGAGTCCGGGTGGAGCAGCAGGAGAGTCAGTATCTCGGCGAGGTGCTGGGAACGCAGGATCGGTAGCAGCGCCGGAGCATCACTACGCATAACTGAAATATATCATCCGTCTTTGGGAAGTCAAGGGTGAATCTAACGTGCTCCCCGCAGCTCTCCGGCGTCACCATCCAGCCGGTGCTGTTCACGCTGCTGTTCGTCTACGTGTTCGGCGCCGGGGTCGTCCTGCCAGGCGGCGGCAGCTATACCGACTTCGCCATCGCCGGCCTGCTCGCGCTGAACCTGCCCATGTGGCGGGCCGCCGTCCTCGTCGGCCGGTCCCTGGCCGACCTGTCCACCGCCGTCCTGTGCACCGTCATCGGTCACCTCCGCCGCCCGCCACCCTCCTCTACCGCCGCCGCACCACCGGCTGAGCGCCGCGGATCCGCCGCAGCGGCGCCCGCTTCGTAACGCTGTCTTCTGGTCGCCTGGGTTGTGCCGTCTGGTGACGGCCCGCTCGATTCGCTCCAAGTTGAAGCTCAAGAGCAGCACGCAAAAGTGAAACTACCCCTTGGGAAGATCAAATTCTTCTCTCCGAACGAGCCGTGGTACTCGCCAGACCAGCAGGTGCGCATTCAGGACCCGTACCGGTTGCGGCCCGAGCCCGCCCCGCGGGAACGGTCCCGCGGGACGGGCCTTGTCGGCAGTGATCCTTCGCCTCTGCCCGGCCGGAAGCGGGCAGGGTTAGCCGTCACCTCACGAGAAACTAGGAACGGCGGGCATGGGAACCCCCGGCAATGTCCGCGTGAACCCGGCAGGGATCGGCACGGTCAGCTGGGCCAGGTTGGCGCTGGTCGGCGGCAGCCAGTGGATGTCGTACCCGAGGGAATTCACCTCGTGCCCCGTGGTCTTCGTGCTCTGCGTCCACCGCAACGGCAGGTAGCTGGCCGGGTCCACCCACAGCGTGGTTGTGATCGAATACGTTTCGGCTTGCGCGTGCCAGCTGAGCACGGAGACGAGCTTGATGGCGTCCACGCCGTCGACGTGTTGCGTGCCCTCGTTGCTGTACTGGCCGCAGGCGAGCGCCTCGCGAATGCTGGCGGCCAGCGTCGCGGGCGTGAAGAACAGCACGAGGGTAAGGGTCGCGGGCTGTCCAACTTGGCCGCAGGAGGTCGGCGGCGGGTAGGGCCGCGGCGGGCCGGGGTAGGTGCGCGGATTGGACCGTTCCCATGTCTTCGTGCCGTAGCTGACCCCGGTCACGGTGTCCGTCCTGAGGTTCGTCCCGATATCCCACACGAGCTGACCGGGCACGGAGAAGATCTCAGTCCGTGACACCGGGCCCGCCGGCCCGGAGCTGAACCAGGTTTCCTGCGTGCCGTCGGTGTCACGCAGGTACATGATGTCGTTCGCCGCCACCGCCTCGCTCAGTGCCGACTCGGCATGTTGGACGACGTAGGCGGTGGTGTGGATGCCGGTGTCGCGGGACGCTCCCGCGGTCCCGGCTGCAACGGCCGCCGCCGCCACCACAGCGGCCGTGCCGGCCGCGGTCGCCGCGCGGGTCGTGATCCGCCGCCGCCGGCTCCGCCAGGCCCGGCCAGCCAGGCCGGGCGGTACCCGCGCTCCGGCGGTGGCGTGCCGCATCTCCGCCCGGAGCCGGTCCTCAAGTTCCGTGTTCATTGCCGTGCTGTCCCTTCGTGTTGTGCGGGCCGGATGGCGGCCGTCGGCGCGGTACCGCTGAGCTCGCGGAGCCGGCGCAGGCCGCGTGCGACCGCCGAGCTGACCGTGCTGGGCGAGCAGCCAAGTACCGCGGCGGCCTCGGCCTCAGTCAGGTCCTCCCAGTAGCGGAGCACGATCGCGGCGCGCTGCCCCGGCGGCAGCCGCAGCAGCAGCCGCACCAGCTCGTCCCGCTGGTCGACCTGCACACTGCGGTCGGGCTCGATCCCGTCGTGGGCATCGCGCAGCAGCGCCAGCCTGGCCCGCCACCTGCCCCGGCGGCGCCAGCCGTCGGCGGCCAGGTTGTAGATGGTCCGGCGCACGTACCCCTCCGGGTCGCCGTCGATCGTGCGCCGGCGCCGCCAGGTCCGCTCCAGCGCCGTCTGCAGCAGGTCCTCGCCCGCCTCCCTGCTGCCGGTGAGCAGGATCGCCGCGTGCAGCAGCGGCTCGCCGCGCTCGGCCAGGAACTCCTCCAGCCGGGCAACTTGCCGGTCAGCCGCCATCCGTTCCTCCCAGTGCTGTCATCACCAAGGACGAACGGCGGTGCCGAAACGCTGACGCCGCCGGGCTAGGAAGCTGGACATCCCCGAGGCGCGGGCCAGACGGATCCAGGACAACATGCACGCCGCCAGCGGTTCTACTGGTCGGAGCTTAGATCTGCGGCACTCATGCTTTAGATCTGTCGACCGGCAGGCTCTACGTATTCGAGGAAGATCCGCCGGTCAAAGCGACGATATCGCTGCGTCCCCGGCTGGGGCATGCATCGCTGCGGCGCGCCTACGTCCACCTGGGCGAAATATCAGCATGGCACGTCGACAATGCGGATATCCTTCGCGAACGACGGGCCGGAGGCGATCCTCATTCCGTCTGAAGCCTACGAGCGGTACCAGGCGCTGGCGCGCCAGCAGGTCCGTCTGGACAACGCTCTTTCAGCCGCGCAGTCGGTGCAGGTGGAGCTGCCGGGCGCTTTCAGCCCGGAGCATGACCGGGCAGTACCGGCGTACGTGGATGGGAAGATAAGCGCGGCCGAGTTGTACCGCAGAACCGTTTCCCGTTACCAGCGCCCGTAGATACCGGAGGACCCCGTACGCCGACCCGGTGACCTTCCTTAGCTGTCGGCGGGCCGCTGGGGCATGGATGCGCCCGTGGCCGGGAGCACCACGATCAGCCCCTGAGCGGTCAACTCTTCGACGGCGCGCCGGATGCTGCCCGGTACGACCGGAACATCCGCAACGGCAGCCTGGTCCGCGTCGGAATTTGCCGCGGCGCGGCCGAAGGGCTGACGGCGCCTCGGGCGGCGTGTTGGATACGGTATGAGACCGTGGGACAGCAGGCGGTCCTGCCGCTCCAATAGCGCGGTCTCGATGGCGTCGGCTAGGACGCGATGGTCCCGAGAGTCGGATTTCTCGTAATCCTCCCACGCCGCCTCGACTTCATTTACGAACCGCGCGTTGATGATGTTGTTCTCTTTCATGACGACCTCACGCTGGGGAGCTCTAATATTAGGCTGGTACTCGCTAGACCATCGGTTCTACTGGCTGGAGTTCCATGCGATCTCGAAGAGATGACCATCGGGATCGGTGAAGTACCCGGAGTAGACGCCGAACGGGCGCATATGGGCAGGTGCCGTCAGCGTGCCCCCGGCGGCTTCGGCTTGGCGGAGCAGTTCGTCGACCTCGGCCGGCGATCTGGCCGGGAGGCCCAGGCTGAACTCGGTGGTGCTGGGCGGGCCAGGCGGCAGGCTGGCGTCCTTGGCCAGGTTGGCGCGTTCATACAAGCCGAGCATCAGGCCTGCGTCGAGGGCGAAGAAGGCGATGGTGCCGTCGGCGCCGGTGACCTCGTCGTGGAACTCCCGGCCGATGATGCCCTCGGTCGGCCAGCCTAGGCCGTCACGGTAGAAGGCGACCGACCGGTCGAGATCCTCGACCGCCAGCGTGATGAAGCTGATCGCTGCTCGCATGGTCATCTCCTAAGCTGTCCAACCGATACTGGGATCGCCTTGAGGAGGAGTCTTGTCCATCACGCGGATTCACAACTTGATGGTCTCTCTGGACGGTTACTCAGCAGGCGGTCAGGTGACCCCCGAGGCTCCGATCGGCGGTGCCGAGCGGCTCTTCGGGTGGTTCGACGGCCGCGTGATCCACGGGATCGACCGCGTCGACGACCCGATCACCATCGACCGGTCGCTGACCAGCACGTGGGGGCAGGGCATCGGAGCCGAGATCATGGGCCGGCGCAAGTTCGGCTACCAGAGCGGCCCGTGGGCTGACGACCAGTGGCGCGGCTGGTGGGGCGAGGAGCCACCGTTTCGCACGCCCGTGTTCGTGCTGACGCACTACGAGCGGTCACCCATCGAGTTCGCCAACGGCACGAGTTTCCACTTCATCAACGCATCCCCCCAGGACGCGCTCCGTGAGGCACGCGCGGCCGCCGGCGGCCTCGATGTCCGCCTCGGCGGAGGCCCGGACACCATCCGCCAGTTCCTGGAGGCCGGCCTCGTCGACTTCATGCATCTGGTATTCGTCCCCATCGTCCTGGGCGGCGGCGCATCCCTGTGGACGGGACTGGGCGGGATCCAGGACAGCTTCACCATCGAGACCGCCACTTCGGCCAGCGGCCTGACTCACCAGTTCTGGAACAAGGCCCGGTAACCGCGTCAGATGCTCTCATCCGGGCCCGGGACCAGATGTGATCGACGTGTGCACCCGTTTTCCCGGTCGGCGAGGCAGCACGCCCAGGCCGTAAAACCCTGCCCGGTCGGAATCATAAAGATCCTTTTCCCGGACGGGCCCTGGTGCTTGCCCAGGCAAGCCGCGCGATCCGTGCGGACCGGCCGGGCCGCATAGGTCGCCCAACCCCACCTTGAGTGGCTTGGCTAAGGCCAATCTCAGGCAGATGAGGATGTTCACCGTTATTGCCCTGAGGCAGGCGCGCATGTCGTATTACGCGAGCCTGGTCGCTGCCTCAGTCGCCCTGTGCTCAGTCAGCACCAGAGTGACGAAGCAGGGCGGCGTTAGTCAGGCTTTCGGGCCAGCTCGTAGACGAAGCTCACGGTCTCGGTGAAGGCACCATCGTCGCTGTGGTGGCCGAGGCTGGCCGCGAGGTCGGCATCGAATGCGGCAGCCTGGTCACCGAGTACCGCGGCGGGGAGGAAGGACGTCGACCTGATGAGCCCGGCTAGTTCGGGCAGGGTCCAGCGGTGCTCGATGGCGAACTCATGACTTCCGGCCAGTTCGAATCCGGCGTCGGAGCACACCTCAGAGTCGGGCCTGCGCGACCGCGCTTCTTCCCAGCCAGCCGGGATCCGGTGCTCGGCGCCGAGTGCGGCTTTCCACCTGTCCAAGGCGGCGGCGAGAGCCCGCTGCCAGCTTTGCTCACCGGTCCAGGGCTGGGAAGACCAGCACAGCGCCAGGTGGCCGCCTGGCTGGAGCCAGCTGAACATCCGGCCGGCGGCCAGATCCCGGTCTAGCCGGTGGAACGCGTTGCCAATGACGGCCAGCTCGAAGTACCCCGGCGGGGCGCCGAGCGTCTCGGCGCTCGACACTACCGGCCGGAAGTTCGGTGCATCCGCAGTGGCGGCCTTGGCCCGGACGACCTCGACCATATCTGGCTCCTGGTCAACAGCCCACACCTCGGCGAACCAGTGGCGCAGCGGAAAGGCGAGCTGCCCAGTCCCGCAGGCCAGGTCCAGCAACCGGCCTCGCCCGGAGACCTGGGCGCTGCGGGCCAGGTCCGCGGTCATCGCTGCTGGATATGGCAGTCTGTACCGTTCGTAAGCTGCTGCTGTTCCCCGGTATAGGTCAGCTGCGAACCGCACCTCGTCAGCCACCTCGGCTCATCCTCTTCACCGTCCGCAGATTCGAGGCACCAGGTCATTCTAAGGCCCGGATTTATGGCACCAGAAAGGTCACCCGGAAGCCGCGAACACGCCCTCACGGGAGAGCGCAGCCGGGTATGGGCGTGGCTGGCCGCCTGCACCCCACCTTGTCATCAGGAAGGTTTGCTCATGGCATAACAGGGGACGGAAGCATGATGGTGGCCGGGAAAGCACATCCTCCCGTTGCTGGTGGCACCGTCCTGATCACCGGTGCCTCGGCGGGGATCGGCCGTGAGCTCGCGATGCAGCTCGCGCCGCGGGCCAGGATGCTTATCCTGCTCGCCCGCCGGGCCGGGCGGCTGGATGAGCTGCGCACCAGCCTGCTGGCCAGGCACCCGCAGCTGCAGGTGCTGACCCTGCCCGTCGATCTGTCCGATGAGGACGACGTGGGCCGGGCCCTGGCCAAGACCGGCGAGCAGGCCGGGGCAGTGGACGTCCTGGTGAACAACGCTGGCGTCGGCGATCAGGTCCTGGCTGACCAGGCAGACTGGACCCGGGTCCGGACCGTCCTGCGCACGAACGTGCTGGCCGTCGCGCAACTGACCACGGCCTTGGTACCCGCGATGGTGAAACGCGGGCGGGGGGGAGTACTGAATATGGGCTCGGGGGCCGGGCTGACGGTCATGCCCGCAGCGGCGGCGTATTCAGGCAGCAAGCATTTTATGGACGGCTTCAGCGAGGCGCTGCGCGCTGACCTGACCGGCACCGGCGTGGTGGTCACCCAGGTCTGCCCCGGCCCGGTGGACAGCGAGTTCGATCAGCTAGCCGGGTCGGCGGGCGGGATGACCGGCGGGCCGCCGCAGTTCCTGCGAATCAGCGCGGCGCAGTGTGCGCGGGAGGCACTGGCGGGCTTTGACCGCGGCGTGCCGCTGGTGTTCCCCGGCCGGGCCTACCGGATCGCGATGCGGGCGCTCCCGCTAGTGCCCCGCGAGCTGTCACGTCGCCAGGCGGCCCGATCCGCCACACGACTCCGTACCGCAGCCGATGCGCCGGACCGGCGAGAGGACCAGTGAAAGCGTGAGAATCAGCCGCCTGATCCTCGCTCCCAGGCCTGGCACAGGGCGTTCGCCAGGGTCATCTGGTGCGGTGTCCGGCAGGACACTCGGATGAGGTCGGGGCTGGCCGCGATGATGGCCATCGCCCGGGCCCGCGAGGTCGCCACGTTAAGCCGGTGCCGGTCGTAGAGGAACTCCAGGCCGCGCGGCGCCTCGTCAGCCGACGAGGTGGCCATCGAGTAGATCACCACCGGCGCCTCCCGGCCCTGGAACTTGTCCACGGTCCCGACCCTGAACCCGGTCAGCCCGCGGGCCGCCAGCGCATCATGGATGGCCCTGATCTGCGCGTTGTAGGGGGTCACGATCAGGATGCCGTCACAGCCGACCGGCCGCACCGCGTCGTCCCGGTCCCGCCACGAGCAACCCGCGAGCAGCTCCGCCAGCCGGGCCACCTCGCCGGCTTCTTCCGGTGAGGCGTTGGTGTTGCCCTCGTGCGGCACCTTGACCACGCGCAGTCCGGATCCGGAGAACGGCCCGGAACCGAGGATCTCCTGCCGGTCGAGCCCGCCGGCTCCGTGCAATTTCCCGTCGTAGAAGACCTCGGAGGTATACCGGCACAGGTCCGGGTGCATCCGGTAGGTCTGGTCCAGCAGCAGCCCCGCGTCCGCGGGTATCGTGGCCCGCTCGCCCAGGATGTGCCCCAGTGCGGAGGCGCCCGCGCCGGGCGGATGCACCGCCTGGCTCGGCTGGGCCAGCTGCTGCGGGTCGCCCAGCAGCACCAGGTTCCGGGCCGCGCCGGCCACCGCCAGCACATTGGCCAGCGACATCTGCCCCGCCTCTTCCACGAACAGCGTGTCGACGCTTTCCGTCAGCCGGGCACGGGCCCACAGCCAGACCGTGCCCGCCGCCACGTCCAGCTCTCCGTCGTGCAGCGCCTGCTCCAGCCGCTCGGCCGTCATCAGCTCGGCCGCCGGATGAAGGTACTGGCGGCCCTCATCCGGCTTCTGGCCGATCCGCGGCGCGCGGCCCCGCTCGCTCGCGTGCTGGCCCACGGTCTCGATCAGGTGCTCGATGACCGCATGCGACGGCCCGGTGATGCCGATGGCCCGGCCCTCCGCGACGAGCGCGAGGATCTGCTCGGCGGCGGTGTACGTCTTCCCGGTCCCCGGCGGTCCCTGCAGCGGCAGGTAGGAATGCCGCAGCAACGAAGCCAGCCGGACCGCGGCCTCGGCCGCCGTCTCGCCCGGGCTCATCAGCGAAGCCTCTGTCTGGGGCGACCGCTTCAGCAGCAGGGCGGTGGCCACGTCCTCGCCGTCGGCGCCATCTCGCGCTACCCGGTCACCGAGATCCCGGAGCCGTTCCCGCAGCTGCGCGGTCTTGATCGGGCCGTTCTCGATGAGGGCAGCCGGCCGCGGACCGGCGTAGTCGTGGCCCGCCTTCAGCTCGATCGTCCCGGCCGCCTCGTCCACCGCCCGGACCGGCCAGCCTCGCCCGGTCTCCGGGTCAATCGCTGTATCCCCGGCCGAGAACTTATGCTCTTGCGGCGGGAACGAGAAGCTCCGCACCACCGATTTCTTCACCTGGTCCACGATCTCGCCGCCGGTGAGCCCGCCGAGCGCGTCCGGCTCGTCGATCAGCTCCGTAGCGCTCAGCCCGCGCAGGTAGAAGTACCGCCACCAGGCCGGCTTGTCCTCGCGCCGGTGCCAGTCGATCAGGTCGGCCAGCAGCACCCGCGCCCGCTCCTCGTCCGTCCGCATGGACGTCTCCGCGGAAACGCCGGCCAGCAGCGCGGCCCTGATCCGGGTGACCTCCTGGTCCTCGGGCGTCCGCGCCGGTTCCTCCGGGACGAGCGGGCGCGGCAGCAGTCCGCCGGTCCGTTCGGCCAGATCAAGCCGCCGGTCCTCCAGCCAGTCCCGCAGAGCCAGGGTCGACCGGCAGTCGTCCTCGTTGTACCCGGCCACCACCTTCTGCCGCTCGCCGTCGTCGGCGGCCGTCCCGTCTTCCAGCGCCGCCTCGAACGCGATCAGGTTTTCCGTCGCCACCCGCAGGTCTACCTGCCGCCGGTACCCGCACAGCGGCTCCAGCCGCTTGATCGAGTAGCTCTCCACCCCGGCCTGCAGTCCCTGCCGGACCACCTTGTACAGGTCGACGAACACCCCGAGCCGGAACAGGTCGTCCACCTCATCCTCGCGGGTGGCGAACCGCCCCATCAGAGCGCCCACCGCCTCCTGGCGCGTGCCGTGCAGCTCGGTGAGATGGTCCACCGACGTCGGCTCGTAGTGGTTGTAGTGGTACACGTGCAACCCGGGCCGGCGGGCGCGCCGCTCGGTGATGAAGTCGACGAGCTCCTCGAACGCCCGCTTCTCGCCCGGCCGGTCGAAGGCCCAGATCGGCGTGTACCGCGGGCGGCCTGCCGCGTCCAGGTCGGCCGTGTCCACCACGCCGAACAGGTACTGCAGCCCGAACTCCCCGCTGTCCTCGGAGTAGTACCTGGCGCCCTCGATATCGAAGAACAGGTCGCCGGTCACCGGTTCGGGCAGCGCGAGCAGCCCGCGGTTCGGGATCAGGTCGCCGCCGGCCTCCCGTTCCGGCTCCAGCAGCCTGAACCGGATGGTGCCCTCGTCCTCGCTGGCCACCTGCAGCCGGGCCTGGGCCTGGGAGCGCCCGAGGGCATCGCGGCTCACCCGCTCCAGCCGGGGAAGTCCGGCCAGGCCCGCGAACCCGCGCCGGGTGGCCACCCCGGCCGCCTTCAGCGCCCGCCGCTGACCCATCGTCATGCCGGCCACGAGGGACAGGTCGTCGTCCCGCCGCCGGCGTCCGGCGCACAGCTCGCTCCACCGGCAGATGGCACAGTGCTCGACCGGCTCGGGGTACAGCCCGGCCGGCGGCCCCGCGCCCAGCACCTCGGCCAGCCGCCGCCGCGTCTGCCGTTCGTAGGCGGCAAAGTCCTTCACCTTGAACGGGACGAACTCCCCGTTGCCGAGAGCCAGATGCATCCAGCGCGGCTCGGTCCCCTGCAGTTCGGCCAGCAGCCGCGAGTAGAACGCGGTCTGCAGAACGGCCCGCGCCTTCGCCGTCCGGGCCAGCTTGGCGTCGACCACCTCATAGTGCGGCCCGTCCGGCCGGGGCTCCCCGTCCGGCGCGGGCAGCAAGTCCGCCCGCATCAGGAAATCCGGCCGCCCGAACAGCGCGCCGCCGTTCCCCGTCAGCGTCCCCTGGTAGATCACCCCGGCTCCGGCCCGGATGGCCGCCGCCGTCGCCGCGGCTGGATCCCCGGCCCCGCTGAGGTCCGCCACCTCGTACCCGTCTGCCCGGAACCCCTCGAGCACCGCCCGTTCATGCTCCTCGCCCCGCCGCACCAGGTCCTCGAACCCGAGGTCGACCGGGTGCGGCGGCCGCAGCGCCCCGCGCGCCGCCCGCAGATCCAGCTGGGTCAGCTCCTGGCACGCCAGGAAGTTCGCGACATCGCTCGCCGCTACCCGCACCCGGCCCTCGACGATCTTCATCGACCCTCCCCGGGGCAAAGGACCCCGCCATGGCATTAGCAGCCCGGAACTCAACGCCGCGGTTAGTTCGCCGAGGGGTCCCGTCAGAAGGCTCCTGCCCAGAGTTGGCTGAGAGGCAGGATCCAGGCCCAGTCTTCGTGACGGTAAGCGTACTGGCCTGTGTAGAAGATGACGGCTTCTTGCAAGCGGCGACCGAGCCGGTCCTTCAGGAGGCGGAGGCCGCGCAGGTCTTCGCTACTGATGCGGGTGCCCGCCTTGATCTCGAAGCCGATGTGCGCTCGTAGATAAGAGTGGGGCCGCCCCGGGCGGGGACGGCCCAGTACGGAGGCCGGCCACGACTCGGCGGCGGATACGGTTGGGAGCCATGGTGTCGGAACCTCGAAGCGAGGAACACGCTCTGCGGAGCAAGTTCATGTTGATCTTTCGCGGGGGAGCTGTCTCGCGGCACGATCTGTCGCCCTCGGAGCTTCAGGCCCACGTCGAGAAGTGGTATCGCTGGTCCGATGAGCTGGCCCGGCAGGGGCGGCGCAACGTCGGAACCGCGCTCGACAACCCGGGGGCCACGGTCCGGGGCCACGAGCGCGTGGTCACCGACGGCCCCTACGCCGAGTCGAAGGATCTGGTCACCGGCAGCATGATCTTCGAAGCGTCCTCCCTGGCAGACGCCATCGACGTGGCACGCACGTGCCCGGCATACGAGTTCGGCGGTTCGGTCGAGGTGCGGCCGGTCCAGGACCCTCGGATCTGAGGCTCGTGGACGACCGGCCCGCCGCGGTGTCATCGACGGAGCTGGTCGAGGACCTGTTCCGGAAGGAGTACGCGCACCTGGTCAGCGCGCTGACCCGGGTCCTCGGCCCGTCCAGCATCCCGCTCGCCGAGGACGTCGTCCACGACGCGCTGGTCAGTGCCATGCACGCCTGGCGCTTCGGGTTGCCGCAGGACCCGAAGGCGTGGATCATCCGGGCCGCCCACAACCGGGCGATCGACATCATCCGCCGGGAACAGCGCCACCGGTCGTTCCTGCCCGAGCTGGCGACGACGACGGCGCTGACCGGCACGATCGAGGTGGCACTGGCCCCGGCCGCCGAGAGGGCCAGCCAGCTGGCGATGATGTTCGCCGTGTGCGATCCCGGCCTGAACCGCGAGACGCACGTGACCCTGATCCTGCGCTGGCTGTGCGGCCTGTCGCCCAAAGAGATCGGCCAGGCGTTCCTGGTCGACACCCAGACCATCGACCGGCGCCTGCACCGGGGTCGCGGCCGGCTGCGTCAGCTGGGCCGGCTGCCCGACGTGGACGACCTGCCTGATATCGGCACCCGGCGGGATTCCGTGCTGCGATCGCTGTATCTGCTGTTCAACGAGGGCTACCACGGCAGCAACCCGCAGGACCCGGTACGTCCGTACCTCTGCGAGGACGCGCTGCGTCTCACCGAACTGCTGCTGGACGCCAAGGCGACGGCACATCCGGACGTGCACGCCCTGGCCGCCTTGTTCTGCTTCGACGCCGCCCGGCTGCGGACCCGCCTGGACGAGCACGGCGTGTTCGTCCCCCTCGAGGACCAGGACCGGAGCCGCTGGGACCGGGCGCGCATCGAGCGCGGTCTGATGCACCTGGCCCGCGCGGCCACCGGGGATCACATGTCCCGCTGGCATCTGAAGGCCGGCATCGCCTGCGAGCACGCGATAGCGCCGTCGGTCCAGGAGACCGACTGGGACCGGATTATCGGCTTCTACCAGGTCCTCGCCCAGCAGTCCTGGAGCCCGGTCGTAGCGCTGAACCGCGCGCTGGCCGTGGCCGAACGGGACGGCATCGAGGAGGGCCGCCGCGAGCTGACCGCCTTGGCCGGGGAGCGGAAGCTGTCCCGGTACCCCTTCTACTGGGCGGCCCGGGCCGACCTGGAACGGCGAGCCGGCCGCCACGCCGCGGCCCGGGAGTACTACGAACACGCCGTTGCGCTGGCCCGGAGCCCGGCCGAGCGCGTGTCCTACCAGCGGCGGATCGAGAGCCTGGAAATCTCGTAGTGCCGCGTCCGGTTTCGGCCGCTCCTGTTCGTCTTCCCGAGTAGCTCACAAACGACACAGGAGGAGCACCGCGATGCGCAAGATCATCAATTCCGCCTTCGTCTCGCTCGACGGCGTCACCGCAGACCCAAGCTCCTGGGCGATCTTCGACCCGGACGCAGCGGAGGAAGCCGTTCAGGCGCTGCACGCCCTGGGCGGCATGCTCATGGGACGAGGCACCTACGAGTACTTCGCCGATGTCATGCCCAAGCAGACCGGGCCATACGCAGACGCGATCAACGCGATCCGCAAGTACGTGTTCTCCTCGACGCTGGAGAACGCTGACTGGAACAACTCCACGCTCATTCGCGGCGACGTCGTCACCGCCGTGACCGAGCTCAAGCAAGACGATGGCGGTGATCTCATGATGTACGGATACGGCCGGCTCAGCCAAACCCTGCTCGCTCACCGCCTGGTCGATGAAATCCGGTTCTCGATCCACCCGGTGCTAGTCGGCGGGGCAGCGGCTGGCGGCGGCAACGGCAAGACACTCCCGCTGAAGCTACTCGGCGCAACCCCAGCGCCGGGCGGCGTCGTCGCGCTCACCTACCAGCCTGCCTCCAGCTGAGCGGGGGACGAACCAGGGCGAGGACCGGCCCGACAGCGACGTCGACCTGCTCGTGGACCTGCCGCCGCAGCTCATGTCGCCAGCGAGAAAGCACATCCTGGTCGAGGATCGTCGTGGCCGCCTCGCGGGCTCGGGTGGCGACGGGTCGATGACCACCCTCCTGGACCCCGGCCTGGTCTGGATCCCCCAATGGCGCCTCTACACCCCGACGACATCCCCGAGGACCTCTCCAAGTACTGGGCCCTAGTCGGCGTCGCCCGCTACGACGCCCCCGCCCTCCGCCTGACCGGTCCGGCGCACCAGCGCCCGTTCGGAAAGATCAAATTCTTCTTTTTACCGAACGGTCCGTGGCTCAACCTGTCCAGGATCCGTAAAGGCAAGCCCTGCTCGGTATCGCCCTGGGATCGCTACGCTGACCGCGTGGCATCGAAGAAGCGGCGTTCCGGGAAGCCCAGAACGCCCCGCCAGGGGATCAGCGGCAACCCGCAGCGGCGCGCCGGCCAACTGGCCCAGCGGCGGCCGGGCAGACCGGAGGATCTCTCGCTGCTGGACATGGCCTACGCTCTGGCCGGCGGAGCGGAACCCGCCCCCTGGTGGGACGAGTCCTATCGGCGGATTCTCGCCGCTGCCCGCGCCGTTGCCTGGCCGTCCCGCCTCGTCGACCTGGAGACGCAAGCCTGCCAGATCGTGGGTGACGAATTCTACGAACGACTCAACTCAGGGCTGGCCGGACTGCACCCGTCCCAGTGGCTGCGCGCGCTGACCGAGCAGACCGGGGCGGCCCTGCAGACGTCGGCGGCCGCCGGCACCGACGACTGGCCGCAGCTGTGGGCGCTGCTGTGCGGACTGGCGCTGACCACACCGCCCGGCGACACCGAGAGCGAGACCGCGAAGCTGGCCCGCGCGACCTTCCCCGACATCCAGGACCCCTACCTGACCGCGCTGGCCGAAGCGGGCCAGGCCGCCAAGCTGCTGGCCGACCGCGGACTGGCTCCCGGTACCAGGCTCCCGGCCGATGGCTGCCGGGCGGCCGGGAATCCCCTGATCGCGCGCGACGCGTACGGCAGCCGGTTCCTGCTGGCGGCCCCGTTCGGCTACGACCATGAGTCGACCGACCACTGGTACGCCTGGGACATCGACTCGTGCTGGCTCCTCACCGTCGCAGGGGCCGGCGTGTTCGAGTCGGCCGAAGACGCGCTGGCCGAATGGCAGCACGCCGTCGGACCCGCCGCCGGGGCGGAGCTGTCACCGGGCACGCCCGAGCTGGCCGCCCGGCTGCTGGCAACCGCTCTGAGGACCGGGCCGATGTCGGACATGCTGGAGGGAAGCGAGCCCCGGGAGCTCATCCGGGAGTACTACCGGCTCCGCCGCCGCGCCCGCCTCCTCGCCGGATCCGCCGGCGTCACGGCCGCCAGCACTGCGCCCTCGCCCGGCGACAGCGGCGCGGGCCCGGCACGCGAGGCGTTCCTGGGCTGGTACGCGGCACAGCACGACGATGTTCCGCCGGACGTGGCCGACGTTGTGGACCTGATCCTCTACGAGTGGGGACCGCAACCCGAAGAGCACTCGCGCTACGCCTGCTCACCGCACCGGATCGAGATGACGGCGCGCCTGATCCGCGACGGCTACTACCCTGACCACGCTAACGCGGCGCTCCGCCTGCTGCCGGAGTGGACCCAGTGGTGCATCGAGCAGAGCGCCCTCACCGCCGACTTCGCGGCCCGCTCCCGCGCCGCCGCCCTCACCGAGGCCGCGTCCCTGGTCAGCGACAAGGCCCGCGATCCGGCCGCCAGCCAGAACGAGCCGCCGTTCCGCCGCCACGAGTAAACGGCCTGGCCTAGCCTGTCTAGGGATAATTCACATTCTTTTCCCGAACGAACGGTGGTGCTTGCCCCAGGGGGATTCGGGTTAGCCGGTCAGGGCAAGGAGGTGGCTGAATACTGCCTGCAGGACGGCTGGGCCGACCCGGCGTATCCGCTCCCCCATATACCTGGGACGGCTGAGGGTACCGGATGGGTTGCCGAGCGACTCGGCCTCGCTCCTCCAGCCTGTCCATGGCCATACTTTCAGGCTCCATTGTCACCAGCGAGAAAGCACATTCTGATCGAGGATCGTCGTGGCTGCCTCGCGGGCTCGGGTGGCGACGGCGATGGCATCGTCTACGTCGTCGGCGGCAGGGCCCGGGCTGTTGCTGCTGGGATACTCAAAGCTGTTCCGTGCCCGGCGGATCCTCCCGAACGACCGGAAGACGCGTACTGTCGCACCGAACTGGGCGGTGACAACTTCCTGCACCGCGAGATGCCCGCCCCGGCTGGTTGCCCGCAGCCCCTGTGCCTCAAGCAGACTCGCGGCGCTCTTGCGCAGGGCGTCATAGGCCAGCTGGTAGGCACCGGACAAGTCTCCGGCTACCTTGGCCGCAGACGCGGTGGCAAGGTGACGGCCTGCGTCCTCTAGCATGCGGCCTGCGATCGTGAGGTCTGGGGTGACTCGGTCTACTTCCCCCGCGTCGATCAGTTCGCGCACACGCTCGCGCCCAGGTTCCCAGCTCATGAGCTCCCCTCCGGGATAGGAACGGGGACGAGCGGGCGCCGTGTTACCTCGGCATGGAATCCGTCGTCGCCGGAGTGCCACCAGTCGGCTGAGCGGATGGTCACATTGACCTCACGGGCAAGGCGAGCTCCCGCACGCTGAGCCGCATCATCCAGCGCGTCACGGTCAGGCCTGCCGATGACAAGGACATCCAGGTCAGCAGGTGGATGACCCTCCTGTCCGGCATACCGGGCAGCCCAGGACCCGAATAGGTACGCGTTCTCGATACCGGGCACGTCGGCGAGCTCGTCAGCGAGAACCTGACGAGGGCCGAAGGATCGGAGCAGAAGTTCTGTCAGCGGCCCCGTCAACGGCGACCGCGCAGCCTTGACGAGCCGGGTCTTCCCGACTCGCCTGGAGGTCATTACTCCCGCCCGTTCCGCCCGTACTATCTCGCGCTGCACTGACGACACGGCGGCCCCAACCCGCGAGGCCAGTTCAGTGAGCGTCCACTCCCGGTCAGGATTGAGCAGGACCAGGGTGAGCACTTCCGCCTGCAGCCGAGAACGCAGCAGCGGCAGCAGGGGCGGCGGTGCAGACTTTTGCATATCCTGCACGATACAGTGCATGACGCGGAAAAATAAAGACGCATGTCCCGGCCAAAGTTCGAAGGCATCGCAGTGCGTGGGGCGTACGGCCCGGAAATGCCGCCTGCCAGCGCCTGCCGAATGGCGTCCTCGCGAAGAGCAACGACGACGCCGCTCAGGCGGATTCGGCAGTGACCTCACCGTGACCGTGCAGCGCCGCTGTGTCGGCGGCTGCCCGGCCGGAATACCAGCCTTCTGAGTCGCTGACGCGGCCGGTCCGGTGATATGAGACGCTGTCGCCGAACATCTCATCGACCGCATCGTCGACGGCCTGGTGCCGGGCCGCGAGCACGGGCAGCAAATTCCGGCCTGGCGCCTCGGCCGCCACCTGGCGTTCCGCGTCCCCCGTAGCCCCGGCCAGCCGCTCTCCGATCCGGATGGCGTAGGACATGAGGAACGACTGGCGGAACGCCCGGGTGCGCGATCGGCCGTACTGGTCCCGCTTCGCGCCGGCCCGCAGCATCGCGGTATTCGCCTGCACAAGCAGCGAGGTGAACAGCAGCTCAACGGCGTCGAGATCGGCGGGGAAGCCGATCACCGCCGACATCCCCAGGCTCTTGTACCACACGGCACGGCACCGGTTGGCCTTGGCGACCTCCTGGAGCAGCTGAGTCTTTGGCCCTTCGTACGGGTTGTCCACCGGCAGCCGCCGACTGGCTGGCTCGTCCTTCCTGCCCGCCTCGGCCGCGAGCAGCGCGTGGTCGATGCTGTACTTTGCCATCAGCTCCTGCGCCCTGGCGGACAGCACCTCGGCCTCCTCGGTGAACTCCGTGGATTCCGCCTTCGCGAGGAGGGCACGGATCTTGCCGAGGACCCGCTCGTCGGCGGTCCGCTCCTCGCCAGCCGCGGCGCCCGGCCTGGCCGCGGCACCGGGCCGTATCGTACCGGGCAGCGGGCACATCTGGGGCAGCACCGGCAGGTGGCCGAGCACGAAGAGCAGCTCCACCGCCGTTATCAGGCTGTCCTGCGGACCGTCCCCCTCCCGGTCGCGCCACCGGCCGAGGTAAGCATCGTCACTTCCCCACCACACCTCGGTCCGGAGAGCGGACAGCTGTGCCAGCCAGCGGTCGTCCACCGTGGCGGCGGCGTAGCCGCGCATCTCGCCGGCGATCATGTCGGTGGCCATCCGGGCATGCGAGTCACCCTTCTCCCGGCCTGCATGCCGCACCAGCTCAGCGGGCTGCCAGCCGTGCCGCCAAGCGCCGGTCACCGACACGCGCAGGTAACTGACCAGCTCACGGCTGACGGTAGCGTCCCAGCCAGGCACCTGCCGCTGGCCGGCCAGCGCCTCCACCCACTCCATGAACTGGTCCTGCAGGCCGTGCGCGAGGGCGTGCAGGGCCTCGGTCACACCCAAGGCTGCAAGCTCCCGCTGAGACGGCTGCTTGGCCTGGGGCTGCGGCTCGCGTCGGATGTCGCGCCGCGTGGCGCGCCCCTGCCGGGGCGGGATGTCATGCCGCTGGGTCCCGTCCGGTGTTCGCGACGGGCCGGACGGCGATGACGCGGCCGGCTGCGCTGCGCGCCGCTGCTTGCGCTCCCTCTCCTGCTTCAGCCGTCGCTGCCGGCTCGCCTTGCCCACGAAGCAGACCTCCCTGGCTTCGACCCTGCGGAAGATCCTGCCACGAGGCACTGACGAACCCCCGAGAGGCACGCCGACGGCTGTGTGCCATGAGCGCCGATGGAGGTTGCGGTGTGCTCCAGTAGGTTGACCGCGAGCTCATAACCCAGCTCCAGGCCGCGAGCGCCGCGCCCGGCCCGGACCGTAGGGCCAGTGCCGGTTCGGGATGAAGCAGTGCTTTTCGCCGAACGGGCCGTGGTTCAGGCTGCTCAGGATCCGGTCAGCCTGTGGCCGTGGCGCACTGGTCAGGACGCCGATGGTTCCTGGCGGTCCAGGTCAGCCGAACTGGCCGGGTTGGTAGTCGCCGGCGGGCTGCTGGGTGATGACGTTGAAGCGGTTGTAGAGGTTGATCAGCCCGATGACCCCGACCAGCGCCATGAGCTGGTTCTCGTCGTAGTACTTGGCCGCGTTCTGCCAGGCCTCGTCGGTGACGCCGCCCGCGGCGTCCGCGATCCGGGTGCCCTGCTCGGCGAGCTCGAGAGCGGCTCGTTCGGCGTCGGTGAACACGGGGGACTCCCGCCACACCGCGACCAGGTTGATCCGCTGCTGGCTTTCCCCGGCGGCCAGGGCGTCCTTGATGTGCATGTCGGTGCAGAACGCGCACCCGTTGATCTGGCTGGCGCGCAGCTTCACCAGCTCCTGCGTGGCGGCCGGCAGGCTCGAGTCGTGCAGCACCTTGCCCGCCGAGTTGATGTACTTGATGAGCTTCATGGCCATGGCGTTGCCGGCGTAGTTCAGACGCGCTTCCATGACGATCTCCTTCGTGCGGTTCGCTTGCGGTTACGTCCTCTATGACACAACGCCCCACCCAGACGTGACATCTCCGGCAGCTCCAGGACCGGGATGTCTTCCCATGCGTTCAGCGGATCGCCCGTAGACCAGTTCCAGCAGCGCGTGCACTCCCGCAGCGCTCGCACCCGTTCGGCCCGGCCGGTGAGATGGTAGAGCGGCCCGAGCAGCAAGACGGCGTCCACCGAAGCGTCGGGCAGGTCGAGGTCCAGCGCGTCGCCGACCGCGGTGTGAATCCCCGGTACCCCGGCCGTGTCCGCCGTGAGCTGCTCGACGTGCAGCGGCATCAGGTCCCGGTGCTCGACCTGGTACCCGAGCGAAGCCAGCCACAGCGCGTACCGTCCCGGCCCTCCGCCGATATCCGCGACCACGGCAGGTGCCGGAGACAGGCGGCGCAGCACGATCTCGGTGGTCCGGGTGAACTCCAGCTCCCCGCGCCCGTCGCTCAGCCGCTCCCGCTCCATGCCCCGTTCGTAGTACGCGCGCAGGGCGGCATCGTCCGCCTCCATGCCACGCGACTGTGGCACATCCCCGTCCCCGGCGGCCACTGATTAACGCGCGGGTGCCAAACCATCCCGCACTACTCGCTAGCGGGTCGGTACCGGACGTTCACGGCCGACCTAGGATCGCTTTCCCCGACCCGGTGGAGCCGGACCGGCTTGCCGACGGGGTTGTCATACAGCCGGACGCCGTCGCCGAGCAGGACCGGCAGAATGTGCAGGTCGATCTCGTCGATCAGCCCCAGCTCGAGCAGCTGGCGGCCGATGGTGGGGGAGAACACCTCGAGGTTCTTGCCGCCGGCCGCCGCCAGCCCGATCCGCACCGCCTCCGCCGGGTCGCAGCTAAGGAACGTGACTCCCTCGCCGGGCGTCGCGTCCTCAGGGTGGTGGGTGAGCACAAAGATCGGCCCCGCCCAGGCGCCGCCGTACGGCCGGCGGCCGTCGATGGCCTGGTCCCAGCCTTTGCGGCCGCCCAGGATGGCGCCCGTCGTCGTGATGTACTCCTCGTGCAGCCCCGGACGGACCGAGCCCCCGCTCATCCAGTCCATCCCGTCCTCCGGGCCGGCCACGAACCCGTCCAGGGACATCGCGAAGTGAAGGAGGACCTTCCCTTCCGCGGCCTGCGGCGCGGTGTCGCCCATGTGTCGCCTCCTGCGATCTGCTTGCAAATTGCAATCGGTAGGTCCACGCTAAACCAACTGATGGTAGATTGCAACCAGTTCGTCAGGTGAGGTGCGAGGTGGCGGAGCCGGCCCGGTCGGGGTGCCCGATCAATGCCGCGGTCGAGGCGTTCGGCGACAGCTGGAGCCTGCTCGTGCTGCGGGACGTGATGTTCGGCAATCGCCGCTACTTCAGGGAGCTGCTGGCCGGCTCCGAGGAGGGGATCGCCTCCAACATCCTGGCTGGCCGGCTCAAGCGGCTGGTCAGCGCCGGCCTGCTGACCCGCCAGGACGCGGGGCCGGGACGGCGGGCCGCCTACAGCCTGACCGAGGCGTCGATCCAGCTGGTGCCCGTCTTCGCCCAGCTCGGCGAGTGGGGCCTGCACCACCGCCCGACCACGAAGCGCCTCCGGGTCCGAGCCGAACTGCTGGCCGACGGCGGCCCGGAGCTGTGGCGTGACTTCATGGCCGAGCTGCGGGCCATCCACCTCGGCGAATCGGCGCCAGAACGGGACGGTCCCAGCATCACGGACCGCCTGGCGGGGGTCTACGCCGCCGCGCTTTAATGTCCCTTGTGGACTTCCCGGTTCCCTGACCGTTTGTTCCTGGCCGAGCTCCGCGTCATTGTCCGGATCGGGCTCTACTACCGTTTCCGGCTCGTAGAACCTGCCCCAGCTCTGCACCGTTGTGATACCATTATGGTATGGCCATGACACTTCGCCTGCCGCCCGAGATCGAAGACCAGCTCAAGCAGGTCGCCGAGGTTGAGCACCGCAGCGTACAGCAGACGGTCCTGGTCGCGATCGAAGAGTACCTGTCGATGCGAGAGACCGCGGAGATCCTCGCCGATCCATCAGCGCTGCGAGGCCTGGCCGAAGCGAGGGAGTCTGAGCAGTCCGGCGACGTGGTCTACGGCGCCGAAGCGGCGCGCGCGCTTCTGGCTGAGCGCAAGAGGTGAGCTCCGGGCCTTACGAGCCTGGAATGACCCGCCCGGCCCGGCGCGCGATCTCGGAGTTGCTCGCGGACGACGTAGCTGACCCGGCTGTTGAATTCATCACCGGACCGCTCCTGGAGGCGCCTTACCGGGTCGGCAAACCGCTCCGGGACACCCTGTCCGGCTTCCACAGCGCCCGGCTCGGTACTCAGTGGCGCGTGCTGTACCGGATCGACGAATCAAAGCATGCGGTCATCGTTCAGGACATCCAGCACCGCTCGTCCGCCTACCGTCGCCGGCAGTCCCGTGGCGGCCACAAGATAGGCGCCCAGATGTCCGCGCTTCATACGGCCATCTGACCATCATTTTCCGAACGAGTCGTGGTGCTTGCTTCAGGTAATCGGTCATCGGAATTCGCTGGTCGTCCATAACGTGGGGGCCGGTACCGGATGTTCACGATCGCCATGGGATCGCTTTCGCCGGGAGGTAAGCGTTATGCGTGAGTTCGACCTCAATATCGAGCGGGTGCTGGAAAACTGGACAGTGGCGCACGCGCTGCGCGAGGTGATCGCCAACGCCCTCGACGAGCAGGCGCTCACCGGTACGCGGAGGAAGACCCCGGCACGTGACAGGCGTACTCGTCTCCGAGACCATGCGCCTGATGTGTTGGCGGCCATCCGGATCTGCCCGCTGGCAGCCACGAAGAAGACCCCATGGCCATCACAGAACGTGACCGGATTCGCTAGTCGACGCACCGCCACGCTGCCCCGAACGATTCCGGGCGGCTGGAAGGGCGCGCGGACCGCGCCGGCGGTCGCAGGCATATCACCTGGTTTTGCGTACGCTGCGCTGAGTGGCTCAACCGGCGCTGCCCGGGCAGTGCTGTGCCTTGGCTCGGGCCGCCCGGCGCGTGCGCTGTCCCGCCCGAGCGCTTCGGGTTGATCTGTCTAGCTCATCTGGCATGCTGCGGCGGCCGGGCAGGCAGTCCTGGGATTCGCCTGACGCCGGTGTGCTCGGCGAGCGTGTGGTTGCGGCGGCTGGCTGGGCAGGGCGCCGGGCGCTTGGCCGTTAAGCGGCGGGAGCCTGCTCATCTGGCTGGTTCGATGTCACCGTGCGGTTATGCGCCTTGCCTTGGCGGGTTTGCCGGGCCGCTGAGTCCCGGGCGAGGGCGACGCCGGCGGCGGCCAGTACGGCCAGGCCGCATAGTACGTACAGGTCGCCTTGCAGCAGCCGGCCTGGGCTAAGCGGATGGCCGGGTGCTGGCAGCGGGAGGAATCCGGAGAAGACGGTGGCGGCTGCCGCGGCGGCCAGGCCGTACCAGGGCGAGCGGCGCCGCCACGCCGTGGCGGTCACGATGACGAGCAGCGGGATAGCCCATACCCAGTGATGGGTCCAGGAGAAGGGAGAGATCAGCAGGCCGGTGATGGCGCAGCAGGTCACTCCGGCCAGCTGCTGGCCGCGCCGGTGCGTCCAGACGGCGACGGCCGTTCCGGCCAGGCCTGTCACCAGTGCTATGGCGAGCCAGCAGGCCTGCGCCGGGTGCCCGGTGCCAGCCAGCCGGGCCACGGCTCCGGCCAGGGACTGATCGGAGGGGTTGGCCGGGTTGCCGATCCGGTCCTGGTGCCAGAACACGCCGTCGAGCCAGTACGTCCGGGACTGCGAGGGCAGCACGACGGCGCCCACGGCGATGGTCGCAGCGAAGGTTCCGGCCGCGGTGACGGCGGCCCCGGCTCGCCGGGTGGCCAGCAAGAAGACCACGAAGATGAGCGGGGTGAGCTTGATCCCCGCGGCCAGCCCGGTGGCGATCCCCTGCCCCCAGCCGCCGTCGCGGCGGCGCAGCAGGTCGGTCCCGGCCAGCGCGGCCACGATCAAGTTGACCTCGCCCAGGTGCAGCGTGTAGGCCACCGGCCAGGTCAGCAGGGCCAGCGCCGAGGCGGCGAACACGGTCTCGGGGCGCCGCCGCACCCCGGCCGCGGCGAGCGCCAGCGCGCACAAGACCGCCAGCGCGCCGGCGCTGCCCGCGGTGATGACGGCCGCCAGCCAACCCTCGGGCGAGCGGGCAGCGACGCTGAAGATCACCGCGGCGAGCGGCGGATAGGTGAAGCTGTACCGGGCGCCGGCGGCATACAGAGCCCCGCCGCGGGCGGCCTGCTGACCGCCCCACCAGTACACCCGGACGTCCCACAACGGCCAGTGCGCGCCGGGCGCCGCCAGGCCCGGCCGCAGGTACACCATCAGCGCCACCAGGCCCGTCACAGCCGCGGCCATCCGCCGCCAGCGCTCCTCCCGCCGCGCCACCACCGTGGCGCGGCCCGCCGCCAGCAGGGCAGAACCGGGCCATGACAGGGCCCTCACCAGGCGGGCCCGACCGCAGCGCACCCACCGAGGCCGGATCCGGCGGCCCCGGCCTGAGGCGAGCCGGATACCAGCCTGCATGGCGGCGGCGAAGCCATAGCGCACTGGGCTGGCCTGACCGCCCGGGCCGGCGCGCGGCCGGGTTCTGCAGCCCCGGGCCGGCACAACGCCGGCGGCATCACACACGGACCGGCGGCGGGCCCTGCCTGGGCGGCCGCGGTCCGCGGCGTGCGGGACGGCACTCTCACCGGGACCGCGGCCTGAGAGAACTGTCCTGGCTTCGCCCCGGCCTTAAGGCGGGCCTCGATCCCGCCGCCGGTGACCGCAGCGCCAGCGCTCCCCGCCCGGAAGACGCAACTGGCGCTGGCGAGGCTGGCGGGCGCGGCCTGCGGACGGGTATGAGCCGCAGCATACAAGCTCCCGGCTACCGCCGTGATGGCAGCCACGGCGATGGCCAGCGCGGCGCGGCGGGAGCCGGTCAGCACGCGGCCCCGCTCCCGGGCCGCGCCGCCGATGAGGTTGAGCGCGGCCAGCAGCGGCGTGGTCTCACCCGCGCTGATGAGTTCCCCGGTCAGGTTGATCACCTCGGCGCCGTACCGGGCGCGCCAGGCTCGGGGGTACAGGGACAGCAGGCCGCGCGCCAGATAGCGGTTCACGACGACGCCACCGCGATGCGCCGCAATCCCACCTGCGCGATGCGGGCCGACTCGGTCAGGCGCTCGTACAAGAACTCCCGGCCTGCCGCGGTGATCCGGTACGGGCGCCGCCGGTCCTGCGCGGGCAGCGCCTCCACAAAGCCGGCCTGCTCCAGCTTGGCCAGGGCGCTGTACAACGTGCCCGGGCCGAGCTTGACCCCGGCGAAGTTCTCGATGTCCTTGATCAGCGCGTAGCCGTGCTTTGGCCAGTCGGCCAGGCTGGTCAGGATCAAGATGCTCCGGTCCGAGGAACCGCGGATGGAATCCCTGGTCATGCGCCCGCCTCCCGGTAGCTCCAATAACAATATATCGGAAACTGTAATAACGGAAGGCGGTTCATATGGCCGGCACGGTCATGACGTCACCACCTGGACGACCAGCTGGCCGTCTTCGCCAACGCGACCGCGCACCTGGAACCCGGGCGGATGCCCCAAGCGGAGGTGCTCGTCCCGCAGCTGCGCCGGGTGCCGCCGGGCTAGACCGGCCGACAGGCCGGCGCCCGCCCGCCGGCAGGGGCGAAGACCAGCAAGCACAACAAGCAGATCCGCCAGCTCTGCGCAGCCGAAGCCGGCACCACATCAAGCAGCGTGAGCACACGTAACGGGCGGCTGCGTGCGCGCCTCCACCATGGACCGCTGTCACTCCAAGTAATCGCGCTGGCCGCCGCCGGGCAGCTCAGCATGGCCGCCGCTGGGCAGATCCGGCTGGCCGTCGTCACTGATGGAAGGCCGCTACCAGGAAGCCGTTGGGCGTCTGAGAACCAGCAGAAGGCCGGATCATCGTCAAGCGCAGCCAGCTCCAGTCCCTCGCGGACTTCGCCGGGACCGTCCTGCACGAGCTGTCCCCCGCGCTCAGCGGCGCGCCCGACATGAGCCTTGACTTCGAGCAGCAACTCACCAGAGAACTCGGCGGCATCGTAGCCCGTAACATCACAAACGTCTGAGTGGAACCTCTTCGCCGCGAGCCAGTGCCCGTTCCGGATATTGAACTTCTTTTCACCGAACGGGGCCGTGGTTCAGGCCGTTCGGGGATTCGGTCAGCGCCTCGCGGTATTCAGCGGGCCTGATCGACGTATTCGAGAAGATCCGCTGGTCGAAGCCCCCGCGCTCCATCCGCTTGCGGGTCGCTTCCACCACGACATCCTCCCAGCTCATGCCGTGAGCAGCGGCCAGCGCCTGCAGAACTTCCAGCACGTCCGCCAGTTCCGACCGCAACTGCCCATCCGGTGCCGCCTGCGCTTCCTCGGCCTCCTCCACCAGCTTCGCCCGCAACGCCGCCAGGTACCCGGCCTCGTCAAGCACGCGGGTAACGGGCCGACCGCCGCCCGCCTCGATGATGCGCGGTATCTCGTCGCGGATGAGCTTGCGGTAGTCGAGGTGCATGGCCTGAAACGCTATCGCCGGGCCGCCCTTGCCAGGACGGCAACATGTTGCCAAGACGCGGAAGAACTCAGCTACTGACTTCGCGCGGATTGCCTGGCATCCGAAGGAATGCGCACGTCCTGTCCTACCATCTACTGGTGGCCAAATGGGATTTGGTTCAGTCGCACCATGTGCGGCAGGCGGCAGCCGAGTACGACCAGCTGGGCCAGGATGAGTTCCTCGCCCGCCACGGCTTCGGCCCCGCCCGCGCCTATTTGCTGATCCTCGACGACAAAAGCTACGACTCCAAGGCCATTCTTGGCGTCGCATACGGCTACGCGACTGGACGCCCACTCGGTCCCCACGAGTTCAGAGGAGGCGTACACGGTGCCGCTGGCGTGCTGAGCGCCCTGGTCTTCGAGATCATCAATATCCGCGCACGCGATACGTGCGATTCGCAGGTGCAATAATCGGCCGGTTGGGGATGACCCGGAACGAGGTGCTGGCGCGGCTGGCCGGATTGCGCCAGGCGCGAGTCGGCCAGGTCAGGGTGCCGCACAAGCCCCTCCTGCTGTTGTGGCTGTTCGGCCAGTTCGCCGCGACGGGCAGCAGCCAAGCCAGTTACCAGCAGGCCGAAGCGCCCGTCAGCCAGCTGATCAACGACTTCGGCCCGCCCGTGGCCACCGCCGCCGCGGCCCGCCAGCGGGCCGCCATGCCGTTCGTCCACCTCGAACGCGAGCTGTGGGATCTGCGCGACGCGGCCGGAACCGAAATCGCCCCCGACGCGCCCGAACGCCGTGCCTGGCTCCTGGACCGAGGCGCGATCGGCCGCCTGCGCCCTCCCGTGGAACAGATCCTGGCCGACCCGGCTATCCTGGCAGCCGCCGCCCGCCTCCTGCTGGACCTGCACTTCACGCCGGTCCTAGCCGAGCTGATCTGCTCCGCCGTCGATCTTGACGTGCCCGCCCTGGACCTCGCCGAAACCGGGCGAGTCTCCCGGACCGTCCGGTTGCGGCCCCGCCGCCGCGGCTTCGCCGAGGAGGTTCTGCGCGCTTACGCCTACCAGTGCGCCATGTGTGGCTTCGACGGCGCGCTCGGCCATTACCCGGTCGCGATCGAGGCGGCCCACGTCCGCTGGCACAGCCAGCAGGGCCCCGACGAGATCACGAACGCCCTGGCCCTCTGCGCCCTCCACCACGCGCTGTTCGACCTCGGTGTCCTGGGCATCACCGAGGACCGCCGCATCCGCGTGTCCAGCCTGTACGTCGCCAGGACCGAAGCTGGCCAGGCCGTAGACGCCCTCGCAGGCAAATCCCTCCTGACCCCGCGCCCGCACCAGCCGACGGTGGACATCGTTTACGTCTCCTGGCACCACCGGCAGGTCTTCAAGGGAGCTCCCGGAAGATAGATCCAGGCCGCCGCCGTATTGCTGGGCATGTTGAAGGGCCGGATTACACAGCCGCGAGCCAAGCCGGAACAATCCACCGACGCCCCGCGCAGAACTGGCATCAATGTGCAGAACTGGCACCAATGTATGGAGACACCGCCTGGGTGTCTCAGGCGTGTGCCGTGATGTAGCCCATCACGGTTTCCGCGTCGCTGCTTTCGGCGTAGAGGTCGGAGTCGGGGTCGTCTTCCGCGACGCGCCATAGGCCGTGCTTCTTGTCCCACCAGGCGGACCACCGCGGGTGGTCCTCTAGGAAGCAGGAGACGCGCGAGGCGTCGCCGGGCGGAGGAAGAACGGCCATGTGCAACTCACCTGCCCAGAGTGGCCCAGGCGGTGCGCCCGCGGAAGTCCCCGTCGATGCCCCACTTCGCTGGGCCAACGATCGCTGTCACGACGTCGAAGCCGTGCGGTCGCCCGTCGGCGGGCGGCCCGTGGTGCCACGGCCCTCCGCTGTCTTCTACCTCGATCCGGAGGCGGTCCTGGCTGATCTCGGTGCGCAGGGTGAACGCGCCGCCATCGCGGGAGGCGCTGTGCAGGACGGAGTTGGTGGCGAACTCCGAGGCGATCAGGATCGCGTCGTCGGCCTGCGGGCAGCCGCCCAGCCATCCGGCCAGTGCGGCCCGCGCGTGCCTGACCTGCCCGGGTTCGGCGGGATAGGTTCCGGTGTGACGGCGGACGCTCGCCGCCGCGGCTGTCGTGGTCACTGTCCCTCTCCCGATGGCCGGATTTGTGTTTCACAGCCTGTCGCGCGAGGGCTACCGTTGGGAACGAGATCGGCCCGGATGCCCATTGATTGCCGGCCCGGGGTCGCCTTCCTGGAAAGGATGCCGATCAGATGCCGAACGATGTCGGCCGTGCCGGGACACCCGCAGGCGTCTTCGGCGCGGAACTGCGCTACTACCGGACCCGCGCGGGCCTGTCCCAGAAGGACCTGGCCTCCCGGGCGAACGTCTCACACGACGTGATCAGCAAGATCGAGACGGGGGAGCGGCCGCCCGCTGAGGACTTCCCGCCCCGCCTCGACGCCGTACCCGACCTGGACACCCGCGGCGCCCTGACTCACCTGTGGGACCACCTGAAGAAAGGTCAGAAGCAGCGCCTGCACGGCTGGTTCCAGGAGTGGGCGGACATCGAAGCCCAGGCCACGGTCCTGCGCTGGTACGAGCCGCTCGTCGTCCCCGGCCTGCTGCAGACCGAGGACTATGCCCGGGCGATCCTCAGCGTGCGCCCCGACGGCAACCTGGACGACCTCGACGAGCAGGTAGCCGCGCGACTGGCCCGGCAAGCGGTCCTGGACCGCCCGGACGCACCCCAGCTCTGGTGCGTCCTGGACGAGGGCGTCCTGCACCGCGCCATCGGCGGCAGCAAGATCATGCGCGGCCAGCTCTACCGCCTGGCGGAGGTAGCCGAACACCCCAAGACCACCATCCAGATCGTCCGCGCCGCCGGCGCCCACGCAGGCCTGCTCGGCGGGTTCATCATCGCGGACCTCGACGCCAGGCCACCCGTCGCGTACCTGGAGACGGCGGCCAAAGGCCACGTCACCGACAGCCCCTCCGCAGCCGCCCATCTCGCTCTCTCGTTCGATAGACTCCGCGCAGAGGCCGAGTCGTGGGCATCGTCCCGCGACCTGATCAGGAAAGTGGCCGAGGAACAATGGACCTGACCGGCATCGCGTGGCGGAAAAGCAGCTACAGCGGGAGCAATGGCGGAGCCTGCGTCGAGATCGGCACCGTCGGCCCGGCAGTGGCGCTCCGCGACAGCAAGCACCCGGACGGCCCCCTGCTGGCCTTCACCGCCGACACCTGGCAGGCCTTCATCGCGCAGCTCAAGGCAAGCGCCTAGCCCGGCTGGCGACTGGGTCTCGGACCGTAGCGTCAGTACCGGTCCGGGATACTAGAATTTCTTTTTCCCGCCGAACGGACCGTGGTTCTTGCCGCCGCGGACGGCGGCGTCTACGCGGTCGGCTTCGCCGGCCGTAGCTCGGCTAGTACCGGCTCCCCTCCGGCTGAACTGGGTCGGCTTCGACGCTGTTCGGCGGCCTGACGGCATCGGGCCGCAGGTCGATGCCCGCGGTACCCGCGCTGTCGACCCCTCTGCGTTTGAGGAAGTCCATGAGGTCCTCCTGGCGCGGCTGCCCGAAGGCGAGCCGGTAGAGGGCAAGGTCATCCTTGAGGGCCACGAGTTTCGCGGTATCCCGGCTGAGCGGATAGTCAATAAGCTGACGTTCGACCTTGAACGGGCCAGGGTAGATCCAGTAGGGCGCGAACTCGCCGAGATGAGCGCATTGGTCACGGGCGGCGTCGTACGCGGCTTTCCACGGGTCCGCTTCCTGCGAGGTCATCACGCTGGCCCGGTGGCGGGCCGCGATGTTGCGGCGCACGGCGTGGCCGCCGAACCTGTTGACGCGGCCTTCGCGCTGCTCGAAGTCGACCGGGTTGGCTGGCAGGTTCCAGTGCACAACTGCGTGGCACCACCAGTGGAAATCGATGCCCTCCTGGCCGACACTCGTCGTGGTGAGCACAAATGGCCAGAACGGACTGTTGAAGGCGTTGCGAACCTGCGGCTGTCGGGCGCTTTCCACGTCATGACGCTTGCTGCCGTAGCGCAGGGCAAAACGGCTGCGGAATGAGATGGGCTGGCTGGGGTCGTCGGGATCGAAGCTCTCATAGCGGGACGGGCGCATAGACACAGCGTCACGGGCTCGCCTGGCGAGGGCCATGAGGTGCCCGTCGTCCATAACCACGGTCGATTCCTCGCTCCGCAGGTGGTGCACGTATTCGTCCAGTACTGCCTGCAAATTTCCGTCCGCGCAGTAGCGAAGCACGTTGCGCCAGTATGGCTCGGCCTTGTCATAGAGCTTGTCGAGGAGCAAGGTGCTGTCGAGCCGGTTGAACAGGCTTCTCAGCCCGGCTGCGAGCGCGGCGGCAGCTTGCCAGAGGCCGACGTCGCTGACCTTATGGCCTGGGCTAAGCATGCGAGTCAGGGAGCGGTAGGCGATGTTCGCAGGTGAGTGTGTGGCGATCGCTGCAAGTGTGCTGAGAAGCTCGTTCCTGTCGCCGCCAGTCGGCTGGAGTTGGCCGTTGATCGTGTCGAGCGCGAGGCGGACGTGTGCATGCAGTCCCCTGGAGTGCGTGGCAGGCTGATCGATGTCGGCGGCATCGGCGGCTTCCTCGCTGGCCATTGCTTCCGCGATCTGAGCTGGCCCTAGCAGGTCCGGGAGCGCTCCGGGCCACTCGAGCATTGCGCGCCAGTGCGCACCATCCCCGGCCGGTACCCCCCGACGCGGCATTACAGGCGAAAGACGTCGCGCGACGTCTTGTTCAGCGGTTGCCACGGAGATTGTCTGGTTGGGCTGCGCCCGCGCGAGTTCGATCGGGTCGGCCAGCGCGGCTAGTGTGGGGTGCGGCCAGAACAGTGTCAGCGTTGACATCGCGGCCGGCTGTTCGCCGCGCAGGTCGTAGTCCAGGCGAGTTGCGATTGCCGCGCGTGCTGACGCGGTGTTGCTGGTCAGCCGGGTGTCCTCGACGAGTCGGCGTTCGGCCTCGTAGCTGAGGAGCGCCGCGATTGCTGTCGGCGCGGCCGACCAGGAAGAGAAGATAAGCCGCTTAGTCATACTCTGCGCGGGCACGTCGGCATAGGGCCCTGCAGGCGTGAAGTAGGGCATGGACGGAGGCACCCAGAGTAGCTGCCACCATTCCCTGCCGACCGTGTCGGCAGCGAGTGCCCGCAGCCGTCCGTTGCCGAGGTCGTGAGGGTGGAACCGCTCCAGCTCAGCACGGTCGAGCCGCTGTGTGGCATGGAGGAGGGGGTCAAGCAGTGCCCTCCCCGTAGCGGTCTTGAGGCTGTCCCTTACGTGGTCTGCGAGCTGGTAACCGTCCATGAAGTTGATGAAATATGGGACGGATTTCCAGTACTCGACGGTGGCGCTGCTGTTGACGGATTCCGCGACGCGGCGGAGCGCGGCGAATCCGGTCAGGTCGGCCACGTGGATTGGGGCCGCATCGAGCGATCGTTCGTGGAGCATGCTGTCCTTGCCGAGCTGAGGCCGCTCGGTGCGGGTCATCACGAGCAGCAGCTGATCCCGCAGCCGCTTGGCCGGCTTGCTCGCATCGGCGCCGGCGATAAGCGCTGAGCGATACTCGGCAAGGTCGTCTTTGACCTGTTCAAGCTTGAGGGGTGAGCCTTGGGCGAGGAAGCTGACTGTCCGCATGAAGTCGGCGAAGTGATCCTCCCCTCCTCGTTCCTCCTCGGCCAGGGTGAACGCCTTATACGGTGTGGCGGACAACAGGAGCACCCGAGCAGCCCGGTAGTCAAAGAGGTTATGAGCTAGTTCCGCCGCCGGGCCGCCGCATTCCAGGTCGAGGAGATACCTGAAGCGCTGGAACTCGTCCAGGATCACCAGATCTGGCTCCAGTGTCTCCACGCTCACCTGGGCGAGCTGAGCGCGTAGCTCGGCGATGAGTTCGCGTGCGCTCCCCTTGAGCGACGCGGGGACGCTCTGCTTGCGCCCTAGGTCATCGATAAGGCCCTCGAATCTCGCCAGGTATTTCTTGCGGCGGCACTCTATTGCGAACCGATCGGCGATGACAGGGTCGAGATCCGGCATCTCAGCTCTGAGCCGCTGCACCGAGCCGGTGAAACTGCTCAGCTCTTGTACGTTGCCCTGCAGAAGCATGCGGCTGGATTTTTCCGCGCGCCCGCTCAGGCCGAGTTCGGCTACCAAGAACAGGTGCAGCATCGCCCGTTCCTCTGCTTTACCCGTCCGCCAACCCATCTCAAAGGAGGTCCCTGGGGTGAACGACACCAGGTTCACACTTTTCCCGTGCGCTGCGGTTCCGGCCGCGTCCGCGAGGCGGCGGGAGTACTTGGCCAGCAGTGTCAGCCGGCTAGCGAACGGCAGATGATCCTGACCGGTGATGTTCAGCCGCTTGAGGTTCTGATCGGCGATGTCGGAGTTGGAGCAGACGTAGACAACGTCGATGCGGTCCACGCTGTCGTCGTCCTGCAGCTGCTCGATGGCCCGGGCGATGACGCCCCGTGCGACCAGGCTCTTGCCAAGGCCGGTCTCATCGGCGACCAGGAAGCGCCGGCTCGGCTCCGCGCTCCGGTAAAGACGATCGGTGACGTGCTCGACCGTTGCGCGCTGGAAATCCTTCAAGGGCGCCAGAATCGGCTCGGCGTCGAAGCGGCTCACGATGCCTGCCCGGTCAGCTGGCCGCGGGCCGCCCACACGAGATCCCACAGCTCCGGGAAGCCCTCCGGCAAGACCTGGCGGCCGCTCTCAGATCGCTGGAGCCGCTCGACCAGCGGGGCGATGTCCGCCAGCGCTGACGGAGCGGCCCCCAGGGCGCGGACGAGAGTCTCGAAGACCCCGAGCTGGCTGGGATTCCACCGGGCGCCGCCGGTGCCGTCGCCGGGAAGGCTAGCCATGCTGCCCGCGCCGCCGAGGGACAGCATGAGCGCCAGGAGGCGCAGGAACTTTTCCGGAGTGTCGATCTGCCTGGCGAGTAGCTCGTCATGCCGCCCGGGCGGATCTCCGGTGAGTGCCGCCAGTACCACTGTGGCCCGGCTCTCGCCGCGGGAATCGGTGACCCGCACGACCAGAAAGGGCGTGACATCGACCATCTCAATGCCCGGGAATGTCACGTCGGCCGGCGCCTGCAGGCGGGCCGCGTCACCGGGACAAGTCAGTAGCTCGATTGTCGCCGTGACCTTCTCGCCGAGCCGGGGAGGATCGCTTGTGTTTACGTGCATTGTGTACAGCTCGCCGCTTCGCACGGCTGCCGCTACGAAATCCAGCGCCGCCAGTGACCGTAGGGTTTCCTCCAGCAGCCGGTCAGCCTCATCGTCGGCGCTGGGTACCTCGCCGCCCCGGGCCGGGTAGTCGGCAAGCATCTGCCGGAAAGGCGCATCAGGGCCAAGCAATGTGTCGATGCCTAGCCGGGATTTCGTGCCCACCAGTTCGACAAGGAACTCGATGTTGCCGTTGAATGCCGTTTTCGTGGCGTTCGCGGAGCCGAGGATAAGGCGGGCGGCGTGGCCTCGCTCGATGATGTAGGTCTTGGCGTGCAGGCCTGCGAGGAGGTCCTTGCGGGCGGTCGCCGTATCGTCAGCTGGCTCTAGCGCCGCGGCGTCGTCAATGACGTATGTCGCAGTCAGCCGACGCAGTGTCTGGGGATCGAGCCGGTCGAGATCCTCGGCGCGCGAGATGACCTGGACCGAATTGGACCCCTGTGGCGCGACATGCAGCAGGCCATCGTCAGTGGCGAACGGTGAGATCACCAGGTGGCGGGTGCCAGTGAAATCGAGGGATGAACGTCGGCGGGTCGTTCCCAGCGCATGGAAGATGATGTCGCGCACGTCGTCAGGCCGTTCCCACGCGGCATAGCGGACGGAGTCCGCAAGCCCGCGGATGCGGGCGGTGCGCTCGGCGGGCAGCGGCGGGATTGCCCAGGTGGGGAGGGCAAGAGCTAGGTCGCGCAACGGCTTGTTGGCGGCCAGCGGGCGTGACCCGCCTTTCCCGTCAAGGCGGACCACGACATCCCAACTGCGGTCGCTCGTCAGGTTACGGCTCGCGCAAAGGAGCCGGAACGACGTCCCGGTCCCGTCACTGAACTCCAGCAGCCAGATCTTGGGGTGGAACAGGCCACCGGCGTAAGGCGACCTGACCGGGTGCACCATCTTCTCCAGGAAGGCCATCAGGTCCGACGGACTCCCGGGCACGTTCAGCTGGCCGGCCTGGCAGAAGATGTCGAGGTGATCCGAGGCCATGGTGATGGCCTGCATGATCGCCTCTGGGTCCCTACCGCTACCCAGCCGATGGCTGGCAAAGGACAGCGGGGCCGTGAGAGCGCTCGTCAAGTCCAGGGTGAAAGTCGTCGCTATGCCGCGGACCAGCTCCGCGCCGGGCGGGGGACGCAGCAGCTCAACGAGCACGGCACGGCCGTCAGGTGGCAGCACTAGCCGCCTCCAGTCCGTCGTGCAGGTCCTGGATGATCCTGTTGACCTGATCCCACCGGTAGGTCAGCCGCCGGGTGCCCGACTGGCCAGACCAGCTCGCTAGCAGTCGATCGTTAGTGAGCCGGGATTGGCTGCCCTTCTGGGTGCGCTCCCGGCGGGCGATCAGCTGGCGCAGCGCCTCGTCGTCGGCAGCCCGGTGGATCTCAAGGTTGCAAACCCGGCCGAACCATGCGCTGAGAAAAGCGCGGGTTACCGGGCGTACCTGCGGATTCACGGCCAGGATGAGATCCCAGAACGCACTACGATCCCAGGCGGACAGCTCCCGGTCGTTTTTCTCACATTCTTGCGCCCATTCCTGGAGGAGATCGCGGTATCTCTCCACCGGGGTCTCGATTCTGGTGTGGCCCGCTTTTACGTAGCGTTCGGCGATCAGGAGATTGTAGAGGTAGGACGCGCCATGCGCCGCTAGCGAGAACAATCGCGCGTGTTCAAGGGTTCTCCTCATTTCGGGAGCAGATGTGTGGCATACCGCGTCGTTCCACGGCGCATCGCTGTTCGCCTGAGGACGGTGACCGTCGGAGGCGAGGTGGTGCAGAAGAGATCCCTCCGTACCGCCGAGCATGCGCTCTTGCAGCCAGCCCGCTTCTGCACGGCTCAACTCGAATCCAGTCTCCGGATGCCGGGGGAAGCCCGCCGGGACCGGCGGCAACGTGGGAGACCATGCGCCGAGGACACGCTCCGCCAGTTCCTCCTGGTCAGGGTCAGGGGAGATACGACGACCCAGTGCATCGAGCGGCTCTGCCACCTGCACGATGGCATACTGGCGGAGCGCGCCCCAGTAGAGAGTGGACGGCAGCGTCTTCACCGCCACGCCTGCCACCCGCCCGATGAGCCCGTCGGTTGCGCCCAGATCTCGCAGGCCGGCGATGAGGGCGCGCTCGTTGTCCTCGGCGCGCTGTTCACCCCCGGCAGCAGTGCCGCCCTTGGCTGCCGCCGCAACGAAGCACCACGGCACGAACAGCAAGTAACGAGCCCGGGTATGCAGCGTGGAGGTGCCCGGGAAAAGAGAGTCGCTGAAAGCATCGCGCACCTGGCCGATACCAAGCTCGTCACGGCTCTCAGACTGGGTAAAAAGGTTGACAATCTCCCGCATGCGCCGCTGGTCCTCACGGGAGGCGTCCAGCCAGGCGATCATTGATGGCATGATTCCCCCCTTTGCGGAATTAGGCCAGCAAGCATCAGTATCTCATGCAGCGACCAGTAATCTGCTACCCCAAATATGGTGCCCGATGCGCCATTGCGATGATTTGATGAAATGTCGTACCCAGACCGCTCCGTGGAGGGAGGCCCTTGCAGCAGCCGGGCTCAAGCCA
>CAVYEG010000011.1:0-223756 GCA_963767565.1 uncultured Actinomycetes bacterium
ACCGAGCAGCGCCTCTGACTTCAGGCCGGCTGGTATGCCTGGTGACGATCTGGTGGCGCTGATCGGGCGGTCGAACCGGCTCGGCGCCGATCCGCGGAGCACGAACTACGCCGGGGGCAACGCCTCGGCTAAGGGGACTGCGGTCGACCCGGTGACCGGCCAGGACGTCGAGCTGCTGTGGGTCAAGGGCTCGGGCGGGGACCTGGGCACGCTGACCGCGGCGGGGCTGGCCGTGCTGCGGCTGGACCGGCTGCGTGCGCAGTTCATTGCGACCAGCGGGAAGCCGGATCCGTTCGGCCCGATTATCCCGGAGTACGTGCCGCTGCCCGAGACCGCCAGGCACGCCGGCGCGGCCGAACTGGCCCCGGTCATCCGCAGCCTGGCCGGCCCCGGCCGGCCCCAGGTCGGGCACTACACCGGCAGCAACGCGGTGCTCGACTTCATCGCCGCGTTCCTGCGCTGACGGCTTCCTGTTACCGGCCGGCCGCCACCCAGCGGAACGTGTTCGTCAGCGTGACCGCCTGGGTCGCCGGGTCCTGGAACTGAGCCAGGACGCGCTGCAGGACGTCGTGGACCGCGGTCTCGCCGGCGGCCTGGGCGGCCCGGGCGCCGCCCGCGGAGCACAGCAGGCCGCGGATGGCGTCCCGCATCGAGGGGTAGCGCCAGTGGCAGACCACCTCGCCGTGATCTGTCACCTGCAGGCCGGCGCCGGCCAGGGCGGCTTCCAGGTTGCCGGGCGCGGACAGGGCGTACGGGGCGTGATCGGCGGCTTGTTCGGGCGGGACCAGCGCGCTCATGGCCTCGTGCGCGACCGTGCCCTGGGAGCGTTCTGGCGCGGCGAACAGGCTGGCCACGATGCGGCCGCCGGGCCGGGTGACGCGGGCCGCCTCGCGCAGCGCGCGCCTCGGGTCGCCGGCGAACTGGAACGCGTTGATGCCGGTGGTGGCGTGGAAGGCTTCGTCTTCGAAGGGCAGTTCTTCCATGTCGCCCGCACGCAGGTCGGCGCCGGGGAGCCGGTCGCGGGCGACGGCCAGCAGGCCGGGGCTGACGTCCAGGCCGGACGTTATTGCGCCGCGCCTTCTGGCCAGCACCAGGGCGAGCCCGGAACCGCAGCCGACGTCGAGCAGCCTGGTGCCCGGGCCGGCGGCCGCGGCGTCGAGGACCGCCTCGAACAGCGGCTGGTTGTGGGCCTCGGCCAGGTCGGCCCAGGCCTGCGGGTCGGTGCCCCACAGGCGGCGCTGGACCTGCGCGGCGGCACTGATACCGGGCTGGCCGGTCATGGGGTATGCCCTGCGGTCTGGGGCGGGCTCGGCGCGGGCTGGATGTTCTGGTTGAGGCGGAAGATGTTGTCCGGGTCGTAGACCGCCTTGATGCGCTGCAGGCGCTCGATGGTGCGGCCGTAGGCGCCGGCGGTTCCCTCGTCCTCGTCGTCGCCCATGAAGTTGACGTAGGTGCCTTCGGCCAGGAACGGCTTGACCGCGGCGTAGCTGGCCCGGGCCCAGGCGATCTCGCGGTCGTCGTCGGCGGGGTCCCGCCAGGTGGCCGGGATGTTGATCAGCCAGCGGGCCCGGCGGAACGGGAACGCGGTGGCGGCCGGGTCGACGCGGGCGATGGCGCCGCCCAGCGCCAGCAGCTCGATCTGCGAGATCGGCGACCGGACCTCGGCGGCGCGGCTGAGCAGGGCGTCGGTCAGCCCGCCGCGCAGGTCGGCGGCGAAGCCG
The DNA here is from genome assembly GCA_963767565.1 of uncultured Actinomycetes bacterium. Taxonomy (GTDB): domain Bacteria; phylum Actinomycetota; class Actinomycetes; order Streptosporangiales; family Streptosporangiaceae; genus Palsa-504. Next base: position 1,722 of record CAVYEG010000011.1, read on the forward strand.
GCCTTGATGTAGGTGCGCAGGCCGTGGGCGAACAGGTCATCGGTGATCGTCTGCATGAACAGGAACGGCACGACCGACAGGTCGCTGGCGGCCGGCTGCAGGTCGTCGCGGATGCCGGCCAGGATGGGCCGGCCCTTATCCGGGTCGCCGGACCACTCGACCAGGGACACGATGCCGTGCTGGCCGACGAGGTTCCTTGGCAGCCAGGGCACGTCGTTGGCGCGGCGCAGGAAGCTGGTCCACAGCAGCTCGTCCGGGGCGGCGGGGTCGGCCATCTCGCGCCGGCCGCGCTCGATGACCTGACGGGCCTGGTCAAGCGGGTGGAAGGTGGCCAGGATGAGCAGCTCGGACAGCTCGTGCAGCGCGAACTCGAACTCGGTGACGACACCGAAATTCCCGCCGCCGCCGCGCAGCGCCCAGAACAGGTCGGGGTGTTCTTGCGCTGAGGTGCGCAGGATCCGGCCGTCGGCGGTGACGACCTCGGCCGACAGCAGGCTGTCGATGGTCAGGCCGTAGCGGCGCATCAGGCGGCCGACGCCGCCGCCGAGGGTGAGCCCGCCCGCGCCGGTGTGGGAGACGACCCCGGCCGGGAGGACCAGGCCGTGCTGCTGGGTGGCGCGGTCGACCTCGCCGAGCAGCGCGCCACCGCCGACCGTGACCCTGCGGGCCTGCGGGTTCACCCGGACCTGGCTCAGCGCGCGCAGGTCGATGACCAGGCCGCCATCGCAGACGCTGTGCCCGGGCATGGAGTGCCCGCCGCCCCGCACCGCGATGAGCAGGCCCTCGGCGCGGGCGTGGCGGACGGCGGCGGCCACGTCCTGGGCCGATCGAGGCTGGGCGATCACGGCCGGGCGGCGGTCGTGCATGGCGTTCCAGATGGCGCGGGCGGCGTCGTAGCCGGCCTGGTCCGGGTGGATCACCGCGCCGGTGAAGCCGGGGATGTGGGTCATCGGCCGTTGGCCGTGCCGCGGAGGGCGAGCAGGCGGTCGTGCATGCCGCAGATGATGTCGTTCTGCTCGTGCAGCTCGATGGGGTGCGGGAACAGCGGGCCGCCGTCATGCCAGGCGACAGAGATAGGGCCGGAACGGGCCGTGTTGATCAGGCCGCAGCCCAATTTCGCCAGCCGTGCGCTTTCGCTGTCCAGGTCGGGCACCACCCAGGAGACGTGACTGATGGCGCCGGGTTCAATGCGGTAGGCGGCGGCCAGCCGGTCGTCGATGGCCAGCACCTGGCCGAGCTCCACCACGATCGGGCCCCAGGCGGCGAAGGCAGCCGCGTGGTCGAACACGACGTCGTCGTAGTCGCGGGCGCCGGCCGTCAAGACGAACGAGTCGAACGTCACGTGCTCGATGACGTGGAACGGGCCGACGCCGAGGTCCTGACGCCACCGCTGCTGAGCGGCGTCCAGGTCGTCGACCCAGTAGCCGATGTGGTGCAGGCTTTTCATCGCGCGCGTTTCAGCCTGCGTCGACGTCGTGCGGCTGATCGCGGCCTTCGAGCGCGCCGCCGCCGAACTCGGTCGTGGTCCATGGTCATGCGCATGAACGGGTGGACGTAGTCGCGCATGCCCGGCTCGTAGGCGCCGATGGCCGGGATCAGTTCGTTCTCGCCCTGGGCAGCGGCGGACAGCTGGTCGAGCAGCCGGGCGGCGTCACGCAGCGCGAGGTTGGCGCCCATGCCCAGGGTGGGCAGCATGGCGTGGGCGGCGTCGCCGACCAGCGTCACCCGGGACGGCTCCCAGGGCGGGGCGGGCTCGAGGAACCCGAACGGGATTACGAAGATCGAGGCCAGGTCTACGCCCCCGACCAGGGCCCGGGCGGCGGGGTGCCAGCCCTCGGTGGCGGCCAGCATGGCGTCGCGGAGCATGGCCGGGGTGCTCTCGGTCCACCCGGACGAGGGCGGGATCACCGTCCCGGGCGGCACGCCGCAGCTGATCATGACGTAGTCCTCGACCGGCTCGAGCGTCACGTCGGGCGCGATCGCAGCCGCCGCGTCCTGCGACCGCTGCCGGGGCCGGTAGACCGCGATCAGCAGCCGCGAGCCCTTGCGGTCCGCGGCGATGATCACGCCCTGGTACAGGTGCGGCGGCAGCTGGGCGGCCAGTTCTGGGGTAAGCGGGGTCCGGCCGAACACGCCGAGGCCGCGCACGCCGGCGTCGATGACCGTAGTACCGGGGAGCTTCTGCCTGCGGACCGCGGAGCGGATGCCGTCGGCGCCGACCAGGACGTCGCCTTCGGCGGTACTGCCGCCGGCCAGCGTGACCGTGACGTTGTCTCTTGTTTCGCGGTAGGCGGTGACGGGCTGGCCGGGGTGGAACGAGTCGCCCAGGCGGGCGCGCAGGATCGCGCGCAGGGTCCGGCGGTGCACGCCGGTGTGCGGGCGCTCGCCCTCGTTAGGCGGGCCGAGGTGCGGCTGCGAGCTCAGCTCGCGGAACTGGTCGTCCAGGACGATCGACTCCCGCCGCTCGTAGGTCCGGCGTGAGGTCTGCGCGTACAGCTCGGACAGGTCGGCCGGCAGGCAGCGGCGCAGCGCCTCGCCGCCATCGGCGTTCATCTGCAGGTAGTAGCCGATCTTGCGGCTATCATCGGCGTCGCGCTCGAAGACCTGGCAGGTGTGCCCGTCCTTGATCAGGCCCTGGGCCAGGGCCTGGCCGCTCAGGCCGCCGCCGGCGATGAGGACATGCAGCGGCTGGGTGCCGGTCATCGCGATCAGCTCGTCGAGGAGTACAGGTCGGTCGAGTACGGGGGGGTGCTGTGGGCGGCGGCCCAGGGCACTACCTGGTTGCGGAGCACGCCGACGCCCTGGATCTCGGCTTCGATGTGGTCGCCGGGCCGCAGGTAGAACTCGAACGGGTTGGGCTGGACCGCCGCCACCCCGGAGATCGTCCCGGTGGTGAGGATGTCCCCGGCCGAGTAGCCCTGGGCCGAGTGGTAGGCGACCAGGTGCGGGATGGAGATGAGCATCTGGGCCGTGTTGCCGCGCTGGCGGATCTGACCGTTGACCCGCAGCTCCATGGCCAGCGCCTGGGCGTCGGGCACGTCGTCCTTGGTCACGATCCAGGGGCCGATCGGGCAGAACGTGTCGATCGCCTTGGAGAAGGAGAACACGCCGGACTGCATCTCGCGGCGCTGGATGTCGCGGGCGGTGATGTCGTTAAAGACCGTGTACCCGGCGACGTAATCCTCGGCCTCCTCGGGCCCGAAGAACTTGCCGCTACGGCCGATGATGATGGCCAGCTCGAGCTCGTAATCGAGCTCCTTGGTCAGCCCCTCGGGGTAGACGATGGCGTCGTCCGGGCCGATGATCGCGTCGACGTTCTGGAAGAAGACGATGCCCTTGTGCACCGGGTGGGACCAGTCGACGGCCTGGAGTTCGGCGTGGTGGTCGGCGAAGTTGCCCGCCGTGTGGAAGAACTTCTTCGGCACGATCGGGGCGCGGAGCCTGACTTGGACTAGCGGCAGCCGCTCCCCCGTCTCACCGACCTGGCCGCCTCGCTCGAAGTACTCGCGCGTCGAGGCGCAGCCGAGCTCGACGACAACCTCGTCCTCCAGGCGGCCGACCCGGCCGGCGTCGAAGGTGACCAGCTTCATGATGGGTACTCTCATTCTACGAAAGTCGCTTTCGCATATTATCTTGGCGTGCTGCCGGGCGGGGTGTCAAGTGGAGGGCGTACGGTGCGGCCGACCGGTGGTGAAACCCGGAATCCAACACGCTCTAGGTGGTGAAACCCGGGTTTCACTCCGCTTCTGGGGCTGCTTCTGGGGCTGCTTCTGGGGCTGCTTCTGGGACCGCGGCGGGCGGGACGGGGACGCGGAAGACGCGGAGCTGGAGGGCGAGGGTGGCGTAGTAGCCGACCAGGGTGAGCAGCTCGAACAGGCCGTCGGGGCCGAGGTGGTCGGTGGCGGTGAGATACTCCGAGTCGGTCAGGTCGCCGCGGGCGAGCAGGGCGGCGGTGGTGCGGGCGACCACGGTTTCGAGGTTGGACAGGGTGGCCGGGCCGGACGGGGCGTCACGAGCGGGGGCGGGGGCGGTGCGGATGGCGGCGAGCTCGGGGGTGGTCAGGCCGGCGGCGCGGGCGACGGCTTCGTGGGCGTACCACTCGAAGTCGGAGTGCCAGTAAGCGGCCACGGTCAAGATGGCGATCTCGCGGCAGCGGTCGTCCAGGCCGGTGTCGTAGCGGACCGAGGAGCCGAGGGCCTGCAGGGCGGCGCCGAGCCGGGGCTGGAGCAGGAAGGCGTTGAACGGGCCCTCGAGGCGTCCCGCCTCGTCGGTCAGCCGGAAGAGCTGCGGGCCCTGGGCCCGGCGGCCGCCGGCGATCGCGTCGTAGAGCGAGCGCTGCTCGTCGTCGAGCGAGGACGGGGCGAGCTTGGGGATGCGGGCGCCGGAGGTCAAAGCGCCCGGGCGTTGGTGTCGGACAGCAGCGCGGAGATCTCCGCGCAGGTGGCCAGCACGGCGGGCCGCAGCTCGCGGATGATCCGCTGCGTGGACCAGTCTCTGGCCTGCACGGCCACGTTGACGCCGGCCACCACGCGGCCGTCCGGGCTGGTGATCGGGGCGGCCACCGACCGCAGCCCGTAGGCCAGCTCCTCGTCCTGCATGGCCCAGCCCTGGTCGCGTATGGTGCGCAGCTCCTCCCGCAGCTCGGTCAGCGAGACCTTGGCGTTGGGCCCGGAGTTGGCCGAGAACGACGCGTCGGTGACGCGCGCGGCCAGGTCGGCCTCGTCCAGATGGGCCAGCAGCAGCTTGCCGATCGAGGTGTGCACGGCGGGCAGGGTGGAGCCCACCTGGATGTTCGCGGTGACCAGGTCGGAGTTGCGCAGCCGGACCAGGTACAGGACGCGGTCGCCGCGCAGCACGGCCAGGTTGACCGTTTCCCCGGTCCGCTCGCCGAGTTCGGTGAGCTTCGGTGTGGCGATCGCGACCAGGTCCAGGCTGCGCAGCGCGGCCGTGCCGATGGTCAGCGTACGGACCCCGGGCCGGTAGTCGCCGTTCGGCAGGTGGTCCAGGTAGCCCTCGGACGCCAGCGTCATCACCACCCGGTACACGGTCGGCATGGGCAGGCCGGCCGCGGTGGCCAGGTCACTGACCCGCCAGGTCGGCCGCTGCTCGTCGAACAGCGACAGGATGCGCAGGCCCTTGGCGAGGGCCTCCACCCGGTACTCCGGGCGTTCCGGAGCCTGCGCCGCCGCGGAGGCCGGGCGGAGCGTTGCGGATGAGGAGCTGGCGTTGCGGCGCGGCATGGATGGCCTTCCTCCTCGGTAGTGCGGTCCGAGCTCAGCCTACGGTGGCCTCGCGGACCCTGGACAGCCGGACAGCGGGTCGGCTACGGTATCCAGAAAGCGACTTTCATAATACGAGAACTACGACGTTAAGGATAGACCCATGCAGGACTGGCTCAGGCTTGACCGACGGCCGGCGCTGGTTTTCGGAGCCGGCGGGCTCGGCGGGGCCAGCGCGCTGAGCCTGGCCGCCCAGGGCGCACGGGTGGCGCTGGTTGACGTGAGCCAGGAGAACCTGGACCTGGTGGTCCAGGAGGCGAAGGAGGCCGGCCGCGAGATCCGGCCGCTGACCGCGGACCTGCGGGCGGCGTCAGCGTGCCGCGCGGCGGTTCGCGAGGCGGTCGGCCTGGTCGGCACGCCGCAGGTCTTCCTGCACGCGGTCGGCCGCAACGTGCGCAAGGCGGTCCTGGACCTGGCCGACGACGAGTGGCAGGACACCCTCCGCCTGAACCTGTCCTCGGCGTTCTGGCTGGGCCAGGCCGTCGGGCGGCTGATGGTCGAGCAGCGGTACGGCCGCATGGTCTTCGTGTCCTCGGTCTCCGGCCTGCTCGCCCACCCGAACCACGCTCCCTACGCGGCGACCAAGGGCGGGATGAACCAGATGCTCCGCGTCATGGCCCGCGAGTGGGCCGCGTACGGGATCACGGTCAACGCCGTCGCCCCCGGCTACATCGAGACCGACCTGACCAAGGCCTACCTGGACTCCGGCAACAACCGGGAGAGCCTGGAATCGCTCGTCCCGGCCGAGCGGCTCGGCCTGCCCGAGGAGGTGGCCGACGCGGTCACGTTCCTGGCCTCGGACCGGGCCCGCTTCATCACCGGCCAGGTGCTGTACGTCGACGGCGGCCGCGTCCTGGTCTGATCGCCCATCCAGTCACCTCAATCCCGGAAGGACACCTCGTGCCTGCAGCACCCGTTCCCATTCCGCGCCGCTTCGACGGCCGGTCGGTGGTCGTCACCGGCGCCGGCACCGGCTTCGGGGCCGAGATCGCGGTCCGCGCCGCCCAGGAGGGGGCCCGCGTGGTCGGCGTGCACTATCGCAGTTCCGTGGAGGGGGCCAAGCGCACCGCCGACCGGGTCACGGCGGCGGGCAGCACGCCGGTACTGCTCCAGGCCAACATCGTCGACTGGGAGCAGATCAAGGCCATGGCCGACGCGGCCTTCGAGCGGCTGGACGGCGTCGACGTCCTGATCAACAACGTGGGCGACGTGGCCCGCGAGCAGATGTCCTGGCGTGCCATCACCGAGGAGTCGATCGACCACGTCCTGGCCGTGGACATCAAGGGCACCATGCTGTGCGTGCACGAGTTCGGCGCGCGGATGCTGGATCAGGGACACGGCGCCATCGTGAACATCGGGTCGACTGTCATCGTGCGGGGCAGCGCGCGGGCACCGCAGTACGCAGCGGCCAAGTACGGGATCCTGGGCCTGACCAAGTCCTACGCGCACGCATTCGCGCCCACGGTCCGGGTCAACGTGTTCGCGCCCGGGTTCATCGAGACCGAGGCCACGCTGGGCCGCAAGGACTGGCAGTCGGGCCGGGGCGACCAGCTGCGGTCGCTGACCCCGATGGGCCGGATCCCGGGACCGGCCGAGCTCGCGGGCACGGCACTGTTCCTGGCCACCGACGACGCCGCGCACATGACCGGCGGGTACATGGTGGCCGACGGCGGCTACAACATGGTCGGGGCCTGATCATGACCAGCTTGCACCCGCGGGATCTCGGCCTGGCCGAGGCACGGGCGCTGGTCCAGCGAGCCGTGGACAAGGCCGAGCAGCTCGGGCTGCGCGGTGCGGTGGCCGTGGTGGGCGCGACCGGGACGCTGATCACGGCGTCCCGGATGGACGCCGGGGGGCCGGGCGGGATGGCCCGGGCCCGGTCCAAGGCCTGGATCTCGGCCACCCAGCAGATCCCCAGCTCCGAGCACCTGCACCGGATGACCAGCATCGCCCCGCCGGTAGCGGCCGGGTTCGCCCAGGCCTCCCCGGAGGCGCTGTTCCCCGGCGCGGGCGGGATGCCGGTCAGCGCGGACGGCGTGGTGGTGGCGGGCATCGCGGCCTCGGGCGCGACGGTAAGCCCGTTCTTCCCCGCCGACGTCGACCCGCGCGCGGTGAGCGCGGACGGCCAGCCGGCCAATCCGGAGGACCTGCTGATCGCCTACGCGCTCGGGATCCCGTATGTCGGGCAGCACGGGGACGACCAGAAGCGGTGGGAACAGCGGTTCGGCGACCTGACCGTCGACCCGGCCGACAGCCTGGGTCTGACGCCCGCTCCTCCGGCCTCCCGCCAGGCCCAGCTGGACTGGGCCCGGGCGCGGTGCGACGCCGCCATGGCTGAGGCGTCACGCCGCGGGGCCGCGGTGGCGGTGGCCGTGGTCGACGCGGGCGGGGATCCGGTCCAGCAGGACCTGATGGACGGCGCCCCGGCCGGCGCGGTGGCGATCGCCCAGGCCCTAGCGGGCACCGCGGCCCTGTTCGACTGCGGCAGCGGCGAGCTGGAAATCCGCTACGGCGCGACCCGCGAACTGGCGGCGCTGGTGGTGCCGCCGGTACTGGGCATCCCGGGTGGCCTGCCGGTCCGCGGGGCCGGGCGGGTGGCGGCGGGCCTCGGCGTCGGCGGCGGCGACCCGCAACTCTGCCAGGACATCGCCCGGGCCGCGCTGGACGCCTCATGACCGGTTCGTCCGTATCCGGCCAGGTGCCGCCCGGGACCGGCGGGGCACCGGCCGTGCGCGTGGCGGTTATCGGGTGCGGGGCGATCGGCAGCCTGTACGCCGCTCACCTGGCGCGGGTGCCAGGCGTGGAGGTGTGGGGCGTCGATCCGTGGGCCGAGCACGTGGCCGCCATCCAGTCCCGCGGGCTGCGGGTCACCGGGCAGGCGGAGTTCACCGCCGATGTGCAGGCCAGGACCGACGGCGGCGAGCTGCCCGCCTGCGACTTCGGCGTCGTGGCCACCAAGGCGCGGCATACCCGCGGGGCCATGGCGGGCGCCCAGGCGGCGCTGGCCGGTGCCGCCGTGGTCAGCGTGCAGAACGGGCTCGGCAACGAGGACGTGATCGCGGAGTTCGTGCCGCGCGTCATCCGCGGGAGCATCATCACGGCGGGCGCGATCGTCGAGCCAGGGATCGTTCGGTATGACTCTCCGGGCGATTCGTGGTTCGGTCCGTACGAGCCCAGGCCCGCCCCCTGGCCCGAAGTCGAGCGCCTGGCCGGGCTGCTCACCGAGGGCGGGCTGCGCACGCACGCCCTGCCGGACGCCCGCGGGCCGCAGTGGACAAAAGTCATTTTCAACTCCGCGACGAGCCCGCTGGCCGCGCTTACCGGCCTGCCCATGGGCCCGCTGTGCACCGACTCCGGGCTGCGTGCGCAGGTAGACGCGCTGGTCAGCGAGGCTATGACGGTCTGCGAGCGAGCCGGGATCGGGCTGGAGCGCCCACCGGGCGAGGCGGTGGATGAGGCCATAGTGGAGGCCTACGACCACAAGCCCAGCATGCTGCAGGACGTGCTGGCCCGGCGGGCGACTGAAATCGATGTTCTCAACGGCGGCATCGCCGCCGAAGGCCACCGTATCGGCGTGGCCACACCACGCCACGACTGCATGGTTGCCCTGGTCAGGGGCCTGGAGAAGTCCTGGTCGGCCTAGCCGGGACGGATGGCAGGCGTCGCCAATTCGTGACCTGGCCAGGGGTGGACAACCGCTCGCGTATCCCGTAACCTAATCGAAATGAAAATGACTTTCATCAGGTGAGAGTTAGTCGGCAAGTTAGGAAGCGTCATGACCGCACCGACCGCACCACAGCCGCTGCTCGATGTGGCCGGCCTGCGCGTGACCTATGGCGGGGTCGTGGCCGTCTCCGACGTCGACCTGCAGGTGCCTGAGGGCACCGTCTACGGGCTGATCGGCCCCAACGGCGCCGGGAAGACCTCGATGGTCGATGCCCTGACCGGGTACACCAGGCCCGCCGCCGGGCGGATCACGTTCGGCGGCCGCGACATCGGCGGCTTGCGCCCCTACCGCCGGGCGCGGCTCGGGCTGGCCCGGACGTTCCAGTCGGTCGAGCTGTTCGACGACCTGACCGTCGAGGAGAACCTGCTCGTGGCCAGCGAGCACGTCACCGTGGCCTCCGCGCTGCGGGACCTGTTCGGCCCGCACCGCCCGCCGGACCGCACCGGCGTCGACTGGGCCATCTCGGTCTGCGGCCTGGAGGACGTGGCCAGCCGCTTCCCGTCCGAGATCTCCCTGGGCAGGCGCAAGCTGGTCGGCATCGGCCGGGCGCTGGCCCGGCAGCCCCGGCTGGTCCTGCTCGACGAGCCGGCGGCGGGCCTGGACACCGACGAGAGCCTCGAGCTCGGGCGCCGGCTGCGGACCCTGCCGGAAGAGCACGGGGTCACGGTCCTCCTCATCGACCACGACATGGGGCTGGTCCTGTCGGTCTGCGACCACCTCATGGTCCTGGACTTCGGACGCCAGATCGCGGACGGGACCCCGGCCGAGATCCGCGACGACCCGCGCGTGATCGAGGCCTACCTAGGAGGACATCATGCCGGCACCAGCCAGTAACGCGCCCGCGGCCGGCCACGCCCTGGCCGTGGCGGACCTTTCCTCGGGCTACCGGGGGGTCCCGGTGGTCCGCGAGCTCACGCTGCAGGTCCATCCCGGTGAGGTGGTGGCGCTGCTCGGCCCGAACGGCGCCGGGAAGACTACCACCCTGGAGACCATCGCCGGCCTCAACCGCCCGCTCTCCGGCACCATCGAGCTGTCCGGCGAGAACATCGCGGGCAAGGCCGCCCACCTGATCGCGCGCAAGGGTCTCGCGCTCGTGCCCGAGGGCCGGGCGCTGTTCCCCGGGCTCACCGTCCGCGAGCACCTGCGACTGGCGGGCGGCCGCAGCGGCCCGCGCGAGGAGGAACTGCTCGAGATGCTCCCCGAGCTGCGCAAGTGCCTGGGCCGCAAGGCCGGCCTGCTGTCCGGTGGCGAGCAGCAGATGCTGGCCGTCGGCCGGGCGCTGGTGACCAGGCCGCGGCTGCTGCTGGTCGACGAGATGAGCCTGGGGCTGGCCCCGGTCATCGTCGAGCGGCTGCTGCCCATCCTGCGCCGGGCCGCCGACGAGCTCGGATCGAGCGTGCTGTTCGTCGAGCAGCACGTCGCGCTGGCGCTGGAGATCTCCGATCGCGCCTACGTCCTGACGCACGGCCGGATCAGGCTCGAGGGCCCGGCCGCCGAGCTCCGCGAGCGGCGTGAGCTGCTCGCGGCGAGCTACCTCGGCGAGACGGCCGCCTGAGGCGGCCAGCTAGCCCCATCCTCACCCGACAGATCCACACCACCGCCGAAAGAAGCACAGATGAAACCTCTTAGATGGCTCGGCGTCGCGGCAGCCGCCCTGCTCACACTGACTGCCGCGGCCTGCAGCAGCTCGGGGAGTTCGGGCAGCTCAGGCAGTTCTGCCACGCCCACGTCGGGCAGTAGCACGACGGCCGCGGCCAGCACCTTCTCCTTCGGTACCGTCAAGAAGGCGACTGGCACCCCGTACGTGTTCGGGATGATCAACGACGAGACCGGCGCGGTCACCTTCCCGGAGGCGCGCCAGGGCGCGATCGCCGCCGTCAACTACGTCAACAACTACCTGAACGGCATCAACGGGCACCCGATCCAGATCGACGCGTGCACCGGAGACGGCACGCCGGCCACCGCGGCCCGGTGCGCCAACCAGCTGGTGGCCGCGCACCCGCTGGCCATCTTGGGCGCGGCCGACGTCGGCGCGCCCGCCTCGATCCCCATCTACGCGCACGCCAACCTGGCCTACCTGGGCGGCATCCCGTTCACCCCGGTGCCCGAGACCGCGCCCAACTCCATCCAGTTCTGGTCGGTCAGCGTGGGCGACAACGCGGCGGCTGCCGTGTACGCGGGCAAGACGCTGGGCCTCAAGAGCGTCGCGCTGATCTACTTCAGCAACGCCCAGGGGTCGTCGATCCTGCCCCAGATCACGCCGGTGTTCAAGGCGGCTGGGGTGACCACGATCCACGACATCCCGCTGTCCCCCACCTCGCCTGACCCGAGCCCGCAGGCCGCCCTGGTTGAGAGCAGCGGCGCCCAGCTGGTCTACGTTGACGTCCCTAACGGCTGCGGCAACGTGCTGAAGGCGCTGAAGACGGTGGGCTTCGCCGGCAAGATCATGGGCATCGACCCGTGCGGCGCGCCGCCGGTGATCGCGGCCGCGGCCGGCGGGGCGAACGGCATGTACATCGCCTCGCCGTTCATGCTGCAGAGCGGGAGCAGCCAGCAGGCCCAGCTGTTCGAGGCGGCCATGAAGAAGTGGGCCGCGCCGGGCACGCTGATCGACTCGATCTCCACGGCCGGCTTCGCCACCGTGATGAACGTCCAGCAGGTGCTGAGCACGATCTCCGGCACGCCGACCACCGCCAGCATCCTGGCCGCGTTCAGGACGGGCACCCACTCGAACTTCCTGTCCCACCCCTACACCTGTAACGGGCAGGCACTGAAGGGCGCCACGGCCATCTGCAACGACTACTACCTGATGAACCAGATCCAGAACGGGGTCATCAGCCAGCCCGATCCGACCTGGGTGACCTCGAAGGGCTTCTTTGAGGGCATCTCCGGCTGATCACCGCGCCCGGGTCCGCCGGCTTTGCGGCGGGCGGACCCGGGGCGCCACGCCGCGCTTACCGACGAGACATTAACGAGACACCATGTCCAGCTACATCCTGTTCCTGATCCTCGGCCTGGGATCCGGCGCGACCTACGCCATCCTGGGCCAGGGACTCGTGCTGAAGTACCGCAGCGCTGGCGTGGTCGACTTCGCGCACGGCGCGGTGGCGATGTTCATTGCCTACGTCTTCATCAACCTGCGCAGCTTCGGGCAGCTCGAGCTGCCCGTGGTGCTGATTCCGCACCAGATCTCGCTCAATGGCGGCGCCGGGCTCAACACCGGGCTGGCCATCGTCATCTCGCTGGCCTACGCGGCGGTTCTCGGGCTGGTGCTGTACGTCGTGGTCTACCGGCCGCTGCGCAACGCCTCGCCGCTGACCCGGGTCTGCGCGTCGGTCGGCGTGATGCTGGGCCTGCAGGCCATCGCGGTGCTCAACTACAGCACCGAGCCGGTGGCCACCAACCCGATCTTCCCCAGCGGCCCGCTGTCGGTGGCCAAGATCACGTTCCCTGAAGACCGCCTGTACTTCACCGCCGTGGTCGTGATCATCTCGGTCGCGCTGGCGCTCATCTACAAGTTCTCCCGGTTCGGCCTGGCCACCCGGGCCGGCGCCGAGAACGACCGCGGCGCGGCGCTGACCGGCATCTCGGCCACCATGGTGGCGGGCCAGAACTGGGTCATCGCCACCGTGCTGGCCGGCGCGGCCGGCATCTTGATCGCCCCGGTGGCCAGCCTCGACCCGACGTCCTACACCCTGTTCGTGGTGCCGGCCCTGGCCGCCGCGCTGATCGGCCGGTTCTCCTCGTTCTGGATCACCGCGCTGGCCGGGCTGCTGCTCGGCTGCGCCCAGTCCGAGATCGACAAGCTCATTACGGTGTGGACCTGGCTGCCGCAAGAGGGCCTGTCGGACGCGCTGCCGTTCGCCGTCATCATCGTGGTGATGGCGCTGCGCTCGCGCACAGTGTTCGCCCGCGGTGGGGACGTGGCCGAGCGCAACCCCTCCATCGGCTGGCCGCATTCGCCGCTGCGCACGGCCGCCATCTGCTTCGTGGCCGGCGTGCTGCTGATGGTGGTGCTCGACAGCGTCCTTCGTTTTGCGTTCATATCCTCGCTCACTGTCACCTGCATCGCCCTGTCGGTGGTGGTGCTGACCGGCTACGTCGGCCAGGTGTCGCTGGCCCAGATGTCGCTGGCCGGGATCGGCGGCTTCATGCTCGGGCACGTCTCCACCAGCTGGCACATCGGGTTCCCGTGGTCGCTGATCCTGGCCGGGCTGTGCGCGGTGCCGGTCGGGCTGGTCATCGGGCTGCCCGCGCTGCGGCTGCGCGGCGTGAACCTGGCCGTGGTGACGCTCGGCTTCGCCGCGGCCATGGACGCGGTCGTGTTCACCAACTTGTCCTTCACCGGCGGCACGGCCGGCCTGCCAATCCCGGCCCCGCGGATACCGGGGCTCAACCTGGCCATCACCCAGGGCAAGTCCTACCCCACCCTGATCTTCGGCGTGCTGGTGCTGATCGTGGTGATCCTGCTCGGCCTGCTGGTGGCCCGGCTGCGGCGGGGTCCGGCCGGGCGCATGCTGCTGGCCATCCGGTCCAACGAGCGGGCGGCCGGCTCGGTCGGGATCAACGTCGCCCAGGGCAAGCTGATGGCGTTCGGGCTGGCCGCGTTCATCGCCGGCATCGGCGGCGCGCTGACCGGTTACATGCAGGGCGAGCTGACCGCCGACAGTTTCGCCGCGTTCACCTCGATCAGCCTGCTGGCCATCGTGTTCGTGGCCGGCGTCGGGCGCATCGCCGGCGCGGTCGTGGCGGGCATCATGTTCTCCGCCGCGGGCCTGTTCGTGACGTTCCTCAACCTCCACCTCAACGTGGGCAAGTACCAGGCCATCATGGCCGGGATCGCGCTGGTGCTGACTGCGGTGCAGAATCCGGACGGCATCACCAGCACCTCGACGGGCAAGGGCCCGGCGGTGGCGCTGGGCAAGCTGCGAGACCGGTTCGCCGGGGAGTACCAGAAGAGGATGGCGGGCCGGGGCGGGGTTAACGGAGGCCAGCCCGCGGTTTCGGGCGCGGGCGCGGGCTCGGGTGCGGGCTCGGGTGCGGGCTCGGGTGCGGCTGGTTCGGATTCGGGCGCGGGTGCGGGGCCAGGCGCGGCCGGCTCGGGGTCGGGCATGGGGGGCGACGAGCACGATCTGCACCACCCGGTGGTCTAACCCGGGCTGCGGTTGGGCAGTGAGACCGGAATTCCGCACCTTGCGCCACATCAGCCACGTCGGCCTCGTGCCGTTCCTCGAGGTCGGGTTGCGTTACCACACCGATGGACCATCGGTGTTGCTATAGCGACACCGATGGTCCATCGGTGTCGTTCATTGGGGCGGCCTTCGGGCACTCCTGCCCGCCCTGACTCTCCATCCCCATCTGGCCCGCCTTTGGCGATCCGGCTGGCTAGACGCTTCAGCGCAGGATCAGTCCCCCGTCGGTGCAGAGGGTCTGGCCGGTGATGGCGCCGGCCGTATCAGAGACCAGGAAGGCAACCGCGGCGGCGACGTCGGCGGGCGTGAGGTCACGGTCGATGGCCTGGCGGGACCGGACCGCGGCGAACGCCTCGGCCGGTGTGCCGGCCACGGCGGCGCGGGTCGGGGTGAGCCCGGGGGCGACGCAGTTGACCGTGATCCTGTCGCGGCCGAGCGAGCGGGCCAGCGTGCGGGCCATTCCGATCAGGGCGGCCTTGCTGGCCACGTAGGCGAGCAGGTCAGCGGCGGGCGGCTCCCAGACCGTGTCGGAGACGACGAACACGATTCGGCCGAAGCGGCGTTCGGCCATGCCGGGGTGAGCGCCTGGGCCAGCCACAGCGCGGCTTCGACGTTGACGGCCTGAACCCGGCGCCAGGTGGGCAGGTCCAGGTCGGCCAGCGAGGCCCGGTCGAAGGCGGCGGCCGCGTGGACGAGCACGTCGCAGCGTCCGTGCCGGGCCAGCAGCGCGGACGCGGCGGCCCGGACCTCGGCCTGGTCGGCGAGGTCCACGGACAGGTCGGCGGGCTGGCTGGGCGGCTCCGCGGGCGGGTCGGTGGCCCGTACGGACGGGTCGGCGGGGTCCGCGGGCCGGGCGGCGGGGAGGTCGAGGGTGGCAACGGAGTGGCCGGAGGCGCGGAGGGCGGCGGCGATCGCGCTGCCGATGGCACCGGTGCCGCCGGTGACGGCGGCCACGCGGGTCACGGGCGGTCCGGGTGGATGGCGGGGGTCACGGGCGGTCCGGGTGGATGGCGGGGTCACGGGCGGTCCGGGCGGTCGGCGCGGGTCACGGGCGGTCCGGGCGGACGGTGGGGTCGTAGGCCTCGAAGGTCCGGGCGCGCTGGTCGATCTGCTCGCGGAGTTCGTGGTGGCGGGCGGCGGTCTGCTGGATCTCCGCGGCGTGGGCCCGCTTCTCGTCCATGGAGATGACCGAGGTGGCCAGGTCGGTCCAGGTCACCTTCAGGTCCGGCTCAAGACGGCCGCGAGCGCCGCAGGTGGCGCACTCGACGTCCGCGCCGCGCAGGACGATCACGTCCAGGTGGCACATCGGGCACAGCCCGGGCAGGCCCAGGTACCTGGCCGCCTCGAAGGGCGTGCCGAGCTGGCCGGCCACGTTGCGGCCGAGCTGGGCGGCCCGGTCGAGTGCGGCGGTGTCCAGGACCACCGAGCGGGGCGTGCCCGCCCCCTCGAACTGCACCTGGTCGACGACGGCCATGTGCATGGAGAACGTGGTGGTGTGCATGATCGGCAGCGCCAGGGTCTTCCATTGCGAGGTCAGCGAGCCGCCCACCGCCAGGAACCCGGCCACCCGGGGCTTGAGCACCCGCTCGTCGACGCGGAACGGCACAGCGGGCTCGCGTCCCTGCCGGCGCAACTCGAGCAGCCCGTCGATGATGGCGGCGTCGGCGTTCGGCCCGAGCAGCCGGTCGATGAGCAGCTTGAGCCGGGCGGCCACCGTCCGGCTGATAATCGGCGTGCTCACGATCAGCCCGTCGCATTCGACCAGGCGTTCCCACAGCCACCAGGCATCGTCCGGCTCGGCGGCCTCCGCGCCGCCGCTGGGCAGGCGGAGCTCATGCAGGCGGACCAGCTCGACCTGGGCGCCGGTCGCCTCGGCCGCCCGCAGGGCCGCCTTGAGCAGGATCTCGGCGCTGCCGTTCGGCTGGCCGCACCCGAGCCCCAGGATCCGCCGGCTGGTGCCGCTAGTCGACATATCTCCTCCTCCGCCGCGCGCCTTGTTAACTATACTCTCACTGTGAGATAGTTACTTCCATAGAATGAAGAACCTGGTTCGGGCGGGCGGGGTAGGGCTGACGGCAGGTCCGGCTGATGGAGTCGGGCGGGTGGAGTCGGGCGGCAGGTCCCGGCGGGTGGAGTCGGGCGGCAGGTCCCGGCGGGTGGGGTCGGGCGGATGGAGGAGCCGGGCATGGGTCGGCTGGACGGGAAGCGGGCGCTTATCTCGGGCACCGGCGGCGGGATCGGGCGGGCCGCGGCCGTGCTGTGCGCGCGGGAAGGCGCCCACGTGGTGGGCTGCGACCTGAATCCGGAGACCTCCGCTGAGACCGTGGGGCTGGCCCGGGCCGCCGGGGGGCGGATGGACGCGATCGCCCCGGTCGACCTGGCCACCGAGGACGGCGCCCGGCGCTGGGTGCAGGACGCCGCGGCCGTGGCGGGCGGGGTGGACATCCTGGTCAACAACGCCTCGGCGATCCGGTTCGGCCCCATCGGCACGCTGTCGTTCGCCGACTGGTCGTTCACGATCCGGCACGAGCTCGACATCGTCTTCCTGGTCACCCAGGCGGCCTGGCCGCACCTGGTAGCGGCCGGCGGCGGGTCGATCGTCAACGTCGCGTCGATCACGGCCTCGCGCGGGGCGTTCTTCATGCCGCAGAACGCGCACGGCGCGGCCAAGGGCGGCGTCCTGGCGCTGACCTACCAGCTGGTCGTCGAGGGCGGCCCGCACGGCATCCGGGTCAACGCGGTCAGCCCGGCGATGACCGAGACCCCGCACACCTCCCCTCTGCTGCACGACCCGGACGGCCCGGCGGCCAGCATCGCCGCCCGCGTGCCGCTGGGCCGGTGGGGCCAGCCGGAAGACGTAGCGCACGCCATCTTGTTCCTGGCCTCGGACGAGGCGCGGCACGTGAGCGGGGCCAACATCCCGGTCGACGGCGGCGCGGCGGTAGTGGGGTGAGCCCGCCGGGCGACCAGCTGGCGGGCCGGCTGATCCTGCGTGGCGAGCCGGGCTACGAGCAGGCCCGCACCGGCCGCATCTTCAACGCGCGCCTGCCGGACCGGTTCCCGGCGGCGGTGCTGCTGGCGGCCAGCGACGACGACGTGATGGCGGGGGTCCGGCTGGCGGGCGAGCGGGGCTGGCCGGTCAGCGTGCGGTCCGGCGGCCACTCGTGGGCGGCGTGGAGCCTGCGCGACGACGCCCTGCTGATCGACCTGGGCGGCCTGCGTGACCTGGCCTACGACCCGGCCACGGGGGTGGCCGCGGCCCGGCCCGCGGTCAAGGGCGGCCTGGAGCTCGCCCCGTTCCTGGCCGAACGAGGCCGGGCGTTCCCCGGCGGTCACTGCGCCTCGGTCGGCCTGGGGGGCTACCTGCTGCAGGGCGGGCAGGGCTGGGACGGACGGGACCGCGGCTGGGCCTGCCAGAGCGTGACCGGGCTCGACGTGGTGACGGCCGACGGCACGCTCGTCCGCGCGGACGCCGAGCAGCATCGCGACCTGCTGTGGGCGGCGCGCGGCGCCGGCCCCGGGTTCCCCGGCGTGATTACGCGGTTCCACCTGCAGACGTATGCGGCACCGACCGTGATGTGGCACGACACGTCGACGTTCGGCCTAGAAGATACGGTCGAGCTGCTGACCTGGCTGCATGAGCTGATGCCCAGCCTGGACCGGCGGGTGGAGCCGGTGGTGGCGGCCACCCGGCTGCCGGGCGTGCCGCTGCACGACGGGACGGCCCGCCCGGACGGGACGGTCCTGCTGCTGCACACCACGGTGATGGCCGGTTCCGACGAGCAGGCGCTGGCCGGGCTGGCGCCGCTGCAGCACGGCCCGCTGGCCGGCCGGGAGCTCGGCCACGTCCGGGGCCGGACCAGCGTGGCCGAGGAGAACCTGGCCCAGACGGTACAGAACCCCGCGGGCTACCGGTACGCCGTCGACTGCACCTGGACCGACGCGCCGGCCCGGGAGCTGGGCCCGATGCTGCAGGCCATGTGGAGCGAGCTGGAGACCGAGCATTCGTTCTCCATCTGGTACGGCTGGGCGCCGGGTGGCCCCCGGCCCGCCATGGCGTTCTCGGTGGAAGCCGACGTCTACGTCGCCACCTACGTGATCTACCCCGACCCGGCGGATGACGACAGGTACGCCGACTGGGTCCACGGGCGGACGGCCGCGCTGGCCGCCGCCTGCGGGACCGGGGTCTACCTGGGCGACACCGACTTCACCCGGCGGCAGGACCGGTTCCTGTCCGACGACGCCTACCGGCGGCTGGCCGCGGTCCGGGCCGGGCGCGACCCGGCCGGCCGGTTCGCCTCCTACCTGACCCGCGACCCGGCCGGGCTGAACGTCCATGGCTGAGCCCGGGGCCCGCCTGGATCACGTCGGACTGGCCGTGGCCGACCTGGCCGCGGCGGCGGCGTGGTTCTGCGAGGTGTTCGGGCTGGTGCCCGAGCTCACGCTGCGGGTCGAGCCGCTGGACCTGAGCATCGAGATGCTCATCCATCCCCGGCACGGCTACCGGCTCGAGCTGCTGCACCGGCCGGGTTCGGTGGCGGCCGGCAAGCCGGGAACTCCCGCTGAGGCCGCGCTGCGCGAGGGCTACGGGCACGTGGCGTTCGACGTCACCGACCTCGACGCCGCCTATGACCGGGCCGTGGCCCGCGGCGCGCGGCCGGTCATGCCGCCCGGCCCGTCGCCGGAAGCCGGGGTGCGGATGGCGTTCGTGGCCGACCCCGAGGGCAACCTCATCGAGCTGCTGCACCGGCCAGGGTAAGCACGCGCCGGGCCAGGTGATGGCCGGATCCGGGACACCTCCACAGCGTCACACCTACTACGGTGGACATCGGCAGCTTCCCGGTGGTGACCCGGCACGAGGAGGATTCGGGTTTTGAGGGTATTGCCCGCGGCAGGCCCGCAGCCCGGTGCGCGAACGATGACCGGGCTGATCAGCCGCAACCGGCTGTTCGCCGTGGCCCTGGTCATCGCGGCGCTGCTCCGCGTCGACGCCGAGCTCGGCTACCGCTGGCAGTCCTGGTTCAACGATTCGTGGGACTACCTGGACACCGCGGTCACGCTGAAGCTCGACCCGACCCGGACCTCCGGGTACGGGCTGTACCTGTGGCTGCTCAAGCCGTTCCACAGCCTGGCCCTGGTCACCATCTCCCAGCACGTGATGGGACTGGCCGTCGCGGTGATGATGTACGCGCTGGCCAAGCGGCGGTTCCGCGCGCCGTCATGGCTGGCGGTGCTGGTCACGGTGCCCGTCCTGTTCGACGGGTTCGAGATCCAGCTCGAGCACCTGGTCCTGTCGGACACCGTGTTCCTGTTCCTGGCCATGCTGGCCGTCACGATCCTGCTGTGGTCGCCGCTGCGGGCCACGCGCTCGACCTGGGTGCGGTGCGCGGTCGCCGGGGCGCTGATCGGCGTGTCCGCCGTGGTCCGGTCCACCGGGGTGCCGCTGCTGCCGCTGGTCGGGCTGTGGGTGCTGCTGGCGCTGGCGCTGAACCGGGTCGGCTGGCGGGCGCTCGTCGCGTCCGTCGCGGCGTTCGCCGTCACCGCCCTGGCGCCGTCGGTCGGCTACGCCGGCTGGTACGACATACAGCACGGCCAGTTCAACTCCAGCGAGTCCCTGGGCGTCTTCCTGTACTCGCGGGTCATGACGTTCGCCGAATGCTCGAAGATGGGGCAGCTGCCGACGGACCTGCTGGCGCTGTGCACCACCGTGCCGCCGGACAAGCGGCCGATCGCCCAGGCCTACATCTGGACCCCGGTCAGCCCGCTGGACCGGTTCCCGGCGCCCAAGTTCACCGAGGTGCCCAACAGCTTGGGCCTGCAGTTCGCGATCCGGGCGATCGAGGCCCAGCCGCTTGACTACCTGCGCGTGACGTTCGACGACACCTGGCGCTCCTTCGACTGGCCGCGCACGGTCTTCCCCAACCCCGCGACGTACGACGAGTACCTGTTCGGCTACGAGCCGGTCACGGTCTCGCCGAACCACCCGGCCGACGGCTATGCCTCCTCCGCCGCGGCTTACCTGGCCGGCGGCAACCCGAATACCGCCATCGTCGAGCCGTTCGCCGGGCTGATCAGGACCTACCAGCGCTACATCTGGCTGCCGGGCACCGTTTACGGGCTGATCCTGCTGCTCGGCCTGGTGGGACTGGTGACGACGTGGCGGCGCCGGGAGGAGGCCGAGGGCGCGGCTAACCGGCGTAACGACGGGCTGGCCGCGCTGCTGCCGTGGGCGTGCTCGCTGATACTGATCGTGGCGCCGGCCGCGACGTCCGAGTTCGACTACCGGTACGTGACCACGGCGGTGCCGTTCGGCTGCCTGGCCCTGGCGGTCGCGTTCGGGCGCATGGTGTCGGCCGGGCCGTGGCTGGCCCGGCTGCGGCTGCAGCGTTCCGGCGCCGCCCCGCTGTCCGATGTCGCTCCGGTGTCCGATGTCGCTCCGGTGTCCGCCGGCCCCCGCGGGGAGCCCGCTGAGTCCGGCGTTCCCGGCGAGCCCGACTCCCCCGCTGAGCCTGACGAGTCCGGTGAGCCTCACGAGCCCGGCGTTCCCGAGCTGAGCCAGCCCGGCGAGTCCCGGGCCACTGAGTAACCGGAGTTCAGGCGACCGAGTCGGGGACCGTGGTCTCGATCGGGTCTCCGGCGGGCGGCTGCGGCTGATCCGGGGTGCTCTTCTTCCTGGCCGGGGCGAAACCCAGGCCCGCGGCCAGGCAGGCCACCGGCAGCACCGGCAGCAGGTAGCGGTAGTCGAAGTCGGCCAGCGCGACCGGGGCTACGAGCAGGGCCACGGCCGTGATCCAGGGGATCATGCTGGTGCCGCGCCGCTCCCAGTACAGCGGGAACGGCCGCAGCCGGACCGGCCGCCGGATGCGCACCACGCCGCCGAGGCCGACCAGGAAGATCAGCGCGAGCAGCGGGCCGTAGGTGAACACCAGGCGCTGGTAGGCGATGATCGGGGCGGCGAAAACCTCGTCCACCACGCCGGGCGCCTGGTGGCCGTAACTCAGCCAGTCGCCGTAGGCGGTGCCGCCGGCGATCCAGGAATGGTTGTCCGGCGGGAGCTCGGTGTACTTCCCGGCCACGTAGTAGTGCAGGTGGAAGTCGTAGAACCAGACGGTTCCGGCGCCCGGGTAGTTGATCCGCGGGAAGCCGAACGACAGCAGCACGCCCTTGACCACCGCCTTGGCGTAGCCGAGGGGCTGGGCCTCGATGGCGTGGATCGCGAAGCTCGTGAGCAGCTTGTTGTTGGCGTCGGTGACCGGACCGCCGGTGGGGACGAGGTCCTTGTGAACCTGAGGCGCGTGCCAGACATAGTTCCCCGGCGGAGTCCGCTTGGCGATCGGCGCGGTCGGGCACACGAGCGCCTGCGCGCCGGTGGGCTTGATCACCGCGCAGTCGGCGAACGACGAGACCCGGCCCCACAGGTAGAAGCCGTCGGACAGGGTCACGTTCCAGCTGCCGTTCTCGTGATGGAACCAGGACACGTAGGCGCCGACCGGGATCAGGCAGCCGACGCCCATCACGATCGCGGCCACCCACCCGCGCACGGTCCTCCAGTCACGCACCAGCAGGAGCAGCGGCAGGACCAGGACCACGGCGCCCTCGGTGTGCACGATCACCGCGTAGCCGGTCAGCAGCCCGGCGATCAGCGCCACCCACCAGGAGAGCTTCGGCCGCCACAGGACGAGCACCAGGGCCAGCACGATCAGGAACGTGAACAGCGCCTCGGTCATGATCAGGTGCTCGTCCTGGATCATGTACCCGTCGAGCAGCACCGGCAGGGTCGCGATCGCCGCCCACTTCTTGGCCACGCGGTTGTGGCGCAGCAGGGCGTAGATCAGGACCGCGTCGGCCAGCCCCATCAGGTGCTGCAGCACCACCACCAGGGTCAGGCTGTGGAACGGCAGCAGCAGCCGCAGGAACAGCGAGTACCCGGTCGACTTGGACAGGTTCGGCTGCGGGCGCAGCGCCGCGCCGAGGTAGACGTAGGAGTCCCCGCCGAAGAACAGCGCCCCCGGATAGCCGAGCACCGCCAGCAGCCGCAGCAGGGCGCCCGCGCCGAGCGCCCAGGCGAACAGCTTGTTCTGCCTGGCCAGTTCCCGCCCGCGCGCCACCGTCCGCCCCGGCCACCCGGCCGCCGCTGCATCCCGCACGAGCCCGAGCGTACCGCGCCGGCGCCAGTAATCCCGGCCTATCGGGATCGAGCGACGTCCTGACCGGCCAGGCGGCCGAAGACCAGCGCGTCGGTCAGGCCGCCGCCGGAGTGGGTGAACGGGCCCCATACCGTCCCGGCCCCGCCCGCCGCGTACAGCCCGGGCACCGGGTGGCCGTCCGGGCGCAGCACCCGGGACCTGGCGTCCCGCCGGGGACCGCCGGAGGTCGTGGCCACGGCCGGCCACAGCTCGATCGCGTACAGGTCGGCCAGGTCCAGCGCGGCCATGTACCCGGCGCGGCGCCCGAACTCCTCGTCCCGGCCGGCCGCGGCCGCCGCGTTGAACCCGTCCAGCGTCGCGCTGAGCACGGCAGGTTCCAGGCCCAGGCGACCGGCGAGCTCGGCCGGGCGGCCCGCCCGGGTGATCCAGCCCTGCCGCACCTCGGCCTGGTTGTCGGCGCTCCAGCGGTAGTGGTTCGGCGTGCCGACCACGCCGTTGAGCGGGCCGGCCCGCAGCGTGGCGCCGTCGCAGATGCCGTAGGCGGGCAGGGCCGGGTAGTAGCCCGCGGCGGGCTTGACGTTCACCAAGGCCCGCAGCCGCTCGTGCACCTCGTAGCCGGTCTCGTCGCAGAACCGCTGACCCGCCGCGTTGACCAGCACGAACCCCGGCCCGTGGAAGTCGATGGCAAACGCCGCGTCGTGCCCGGCGGCCTGGTAGGCGAACCAGCCGAAGAACTCCGACATGTGCCACAGGGCCCCGCCGGCCTGCTGGGCCATCCGGATGGCGTCGCCCGTGTTGCCGTCGTGCCCGACCCGGCGCAGGGGCCCGACCGGCAGGAAGGCGTCCTTGAAGTACTCGTCGGCCTCGAAGCCGCCGCAGGCCAGGACGACGCCGTGCGTGGCCGTGATCACCTGGCTCTTGGTCCCGCCGGTGATCACGGCCCCGGTCACGCCGCCGTATTCGGACAGCGTCAGGCGGTCCGCGGCGTGACCGGGCCGGACGGTGATCCCCCGGCCGGCCAGGTTGTCCGCCAGCAGGCGCCACAGCGCCTCCCCGCGCCGCAGGCCGGGATGGCCGCCCACCACCCAGTACCGCACGCCGCCGCTGCCTGGCACGTGCGGCCAGGAGGGCAGCACGGCCGGGAACGAGCCGGGCGGCGGGTCGACATCGACGGTTTCGCCGCCGAGTTCGGTGATCCAGGACCGCAGGTCGTTCAGGCCGCTGACGTAGGCCTCGGCCACCGGGCGGCCGGTCTTGCCGAAGAACAGCGTCTCCACGTGCCGGACCGCGTCGGCGCCCCGGACGTCCCACAGGAAGCCGCCGGCTACCAGCGCGTTCCCGCCGCCCTGGTCGCGTTTCTCTACGACCAGCACGCGGGCGCCCGCGTCGTGCGCGGCGATGGCGGCGCTGGCCCCGGCCGGACCGCACCCGATGACCAGCACGTCGACCGTATCGGCGTGAGGCGTTGTCACAGTGCTAGCAATCACGGGGCTAGTCAACACGGGGCCAGTCTTACCAGCCACATCACGCCGGCCGACGCCATGTGTCATTGACCGGAATGGTCATTGCCTGTCTGTGCCGCCGGGACGTTCACTATGTGCTATGACCGAGAACCGCATCCTGTTCACCGGCGGGCTGGTATTTGACGGGACCGGCTCGCCCCCGGTACCCGCCGACGTCGTGGTCCGGGGCGACCGCATCGAGAGCGTGCGGCCCGGCGGCGGCACCGAGGCTGAGGCCGGCGACCAGGTGGTGGACTGCACCGGCGCCACGGTCATGCCGGGCCTGGTCGAGTCGCACGCGCACCTGACGTTCCCGTCCGCCGTCGGGCACATCGACCCGTCTTTTAACCCGCCGCTTGACGTGAGCTTCTTCCGGCACATGCCGACGCCCGACGAGCACCTGGCGATCGCCAAGCGCAACGCCAAGATCCTCCTCGATCATGGCTTCACCAGCGCGTACTCGGCCGGCTCGCTCACTCCGGTGCCCACCGAGGTGTGGCTGCGCGACCAGATCGCCGCGGGCGCCACGCGCGGACCGCGGATGCGGGCGGCGTCCTTCGAGCGCGACAACAACCCGGTGCAGATGGGCCCGGACGGCCCGAAGCCGAAGAAGGTAGGCCCGGCCGGGGTACGCGAGTTCATCGCCGAGCAGGCCGCGATCGGCTTCGATTCGGTCAAGCTGCTGATGAGCAACGACGACGTGTTCGTCGAGGGCGGCTCGATGATCACCCAGTACAGCCCGGCCGAAGCGCAGGCCGCGGGCGAGCAGGCCCGCGCGTCCGGCGTCTGGCTGAACTGCCACGCCCAGGCCCCGGAGTCCATCAAGCTGGCGGTCCGCAACGGGTTCCGGTCCGTCTACCACTGCACCTACGCCGACGCCGAGGCCATCGACCTGCTGGAAGAACACAAGGAGTCGGTCTTCCTGTCCCCCGCGGTCGGCATCATGTGGGCCAACGTGTACGAGGGCGCCGAGTACGGCATCGACACCGCGATGGCGGAAAAGATGGGATCGGTCAAGGCGCTCCGGGCCATGACCGAGCTGTACCCCGAACTGCGCAAGCGCGGCCTGCGGGTGCTGCCCGGCGGCGACTACGGCTTCCCGAACAACCCGATCGGCCGCAACGCCCGGGACCTGGAGCTGTTCGTCCGGCTGTTCGGCTACTCCCCCGCCGAGGCGCTGCGCGCGACGACCCAGTACGGCGGCCAGGTGATGGACCTGCCGGTCGGGCTGCTGACCCCGGGTTACCTGGCCGACGTCCTGGTGGTGCGCGGCGAGCCGGCCCAGGACGTCACCCTGCTGCAGGCCGCGGACAATATTCTCGCGATTATGCAGAACGGAGCGTTCTACAAGCTCGCCGATCAGCTCACCGCCGCGTGAGCGGGCCCGTCCGGCGGGTTCCCGACGTCCGGTACGGCGAGATCCCGGCTTCCGGCCGCTGGAGCTGGATCTCTACCTGCCTGATGGCTGTGTGCCTGACCGCGGCGTACTACCTGACCACGGGGGCCCGGCGCCGGTCATCGTGCACGTCCACGGCGGCGGGTGGCGGCGCGGCTCGCGCCGCGAGCCGCTGCCGCTGCTGGGGACGGGCTTCTACGACCGGCTGGCGGCCGAAGGCTTCGCGGTGGCGGCGATCGACTACCGGCTGTCAGGCGAGGCCCGCTTCCCGGCGCCGCTGGAGGATGTCCGCACCGCGGTGAGCTGGGTCCGGGATAACGCCGCCGCCTACGGGCTTGACGCCGGCCGGGTGTTCCTGTGGGGCGACTCGTCCGGCGGCCACCTCGCGCTGCTGGCCGCGCTGACCGGGACCAAGGTGGCCGGCGTGGTGGCCTGGTTCCCGGTCACCGACCTGGCCGGCCTGCCGTCCGACGTGGCGGCGGCGGGCGGCGTGCCCGATGCCGGGCCGGAGTCCCGCGAGGCGCAGCTGCTCGGGGCCGCGCCGCGGTCCGTGCCCAGCCTGGCCGGGCAGGCCAGCCCGGTGACCCACGCCGGGCCGGACGCGCCGCCTATCCTGCTGATGCACGGCGCGGCCGACGACATGGTGCCGGCGGCGCAGAGCATCCGCCTGGCCGAGGCGCTGTCCGCGGCCGGGGCGGCCGTGGAACTGGAACTCGTGCCCGGCGCCACGCACTTCTGGAACGGCGCGGCCGACGTGGCCGGGATCGTCAGCCGCTCGATCGGGTTCCTGCGCGCGCGGGCCTCGCTCGGTTGAGCGCGCCCAGCCGGCTCCGCGTCGGCCGGCGGTCGGTGACCTGGAGCTCGCGCCCGGGTCGACCCAGTACGGCCAGCGGCTGCAGGTCAAGGCCTACGACGTGGGCGAGGAGCCCGGCTACCGCTGTTTCCGCATCCAGCCGGTCCCGGGCGGCGGCCTGACCTCCGCGTCCGCGGCCCACGAATCGCCCTACGGCCGCATCGAGTCCTCCTGGCGGACGGGCGGCGGCCTGCTCTACCTCGATGTGCTCATCCCGGCAGGCACCACCGCCGAGGTGGTGCTTCCGGACTGCGTGACGCGGCGCGCTGGCCCGGGCCGCCACCGTTTCGAGGCGCGGCTGCTACGCTGACTCGCTGCGTGAACACCGCAGGTATGAAGGAGTCCGCCATGGGCCGGCTGATCAGGCAGTTCGTTCGCCCCGAAACGGTCGCCGCGCTGGTGGTCGCGTGGCTGGCGGGCGCGCTCGGGCTGGGGCTGGCCACCGGCGCGGGCGCGGTGCCGACGGTGAGCCTGATGGCGCTGGGGCTGCTGCTGGGCGGCGTGCTCCTGCTGATCAGGCACAACCTCGAGCTGGCCAGCCGGATCGGCACCCTGGCCGGCGAATCGCAGCGCACGTTCAACACCCTGCGGCAGGTCAGAGCCGACACCCAGAAAGAGATCAAGCAGACGTTCCGCCAGCTAGAAGCGCTGCAGAACCTGAACGCCGTGCTGCCCGCCAGCGACGTGCTGCCCGCCACCCGGGGCTGGGCGGCGTCGCCCGACCTGCTCATGGTGCTGGTCGACCTGGTTATCACCGAGCGGCCGTCGCTCGTAGTGGAATGCGGCAGCGGCGCGTCCACGCTGTGGATCGCGCTGGCCATGCGGCGGTTCGGGATCGACGGCCGGATCGTCGCGCTCGATCACGACCCGGTCTTCGGTAGCAAGACCCGCGACTTCCTGGCCCGGCATGGCGTCGCCGACCTGGCCGAGGTACGCGACGCCCCGCTGGAGAGCTTCACCCTGGACGGCGCGACCTACTCGTGGTACGCGCGGAAGGCCTGGGACGACCTGACCGGGATCGACCTCCTGTTCGTCGACGGACCGCCCGCGGCCACCGGCCACCAGGCCCGCTATCCGGCGCTGCCGTTGCTGAGCGGGTCGCTGAGCCCGGGCGCGATCGCCGTCCTGGACGACCTCGTCGTGGCGGACATGCAGAACGTCCTGCAGCTGTGGCTCGATGCCTACCCCGACTTCAGCTCCGAGCTCCTCCCGCTGGAGAAACAGGCCGCGGTGCTGCGCAGGAAGTAGCTCGGCGCCATCCCACGTCAGGTTACGAGCCCACGGTGTCGGGGAGCTTGCCGGTCGCGCCGAGCTTGTAGGCGATGATCAGGTCCCGTTGCTTGCTGGACAGCGCGACGCCGGCGCCGGCGATGACGTAACCGCCGTCGACGGCGACCGGCGCGTTGCTCCCGGCGGACATCGGCGTGGAGAACAAGACGGCGCCGGTGCTCGCATCCAGCGCGTACAGGTCGCCCTTGAACGTGGTGGTGAACACGATGCCGTTGGTCACCGTCGCGGCGCCGTACGGCGAGGAGGGCAGCAGGGTGTCCCACGCGACGGTGCCGGTGTCCTGGTTGACCGCGACCATCTCGCCGGCGGCGTTCTCGATTTTCCCGAACAGGACGGCCACCGGGTCGGTGGGGCCGGCCGGGGTCATCGGCAGCGCGAGGTCGGTGACGGCGGCGAAGGTAGTGGAACCGTTGCTGGCCAGCTGGGTCACGATGCCGCCGTACGTGTTCGGCTCGAGGCAGTACTGCGCGGGCAGGAGGCCATGGGAGGCGGGCGTGGCGTGCTCGGTGAGCAGGCCGTCGTCCTGGTGCCCGTCGTGGCCGCCCACAGGGCGCTGCCACAGCAGCTTGCCGGTCTGCGCGTCCAGCTCGATGAGAATGCCGGCCTTGCCGCCGTCGATCACCACCGGCCGCCCGTCCGCGGTGCTGAGCACCGGCGGGTCCTGCAGGTCCTGGTCGTACAGGTCGTGCGGAGTGAGCTGGTAGTACCACAGCAGTTTTCCGGCCGGGCTCAGCTTGACCACCGAGTCGGTATACAGGTCCGGACCCGGCCGGCTGCTCCCCAGCGGATAGCTCTTGGTGCCGAAGACCGGGCCGGGGTTGGCGATGCCGAGGTAGATGTTGCCCTGGGCGTCGAACGACGGCGGATACCACAGGCCGCCGCCGGAGTTGACGCCCGGGTTGCCCCACAGGTCCTGCACCTGGTCCCAGGACCACTCCGGCGCGGCGGTCTTGGCGTTCAGCGCCCACAAGGTCCCCTGGCCGCCGCCGCCGTACTCAGCCACGAGCGGGTTGACCGGCACGGTGGACACGTATACGGTGCCGTGGTCATAGCCGGGAGCCATGTCGATGCCCTCATGGTCGTTGCCGATGAGCGTCCGGCTCCACAACTGCGCGCCGGTGGCCGCATCCAGGGCCACCGCGGCGTGGTTGGTGGCAGCGTACACGACCCCGCCGGCCACGGTGACGCCGTCCGGTCCGCCGTTGGGCGAGTCATAGTCGTGCGTCCACAGAACCTTGCCGGTGGCCAGGCTGATCGCGTACACGTTAGAGCCCAGGTCCTGGACGTACACCACCCCGTTCACGATCACCGGCGTGGTCGCGTAGGCCCCGGCGCTATGGGCCGTGGAGATCCTCAGCGGCACGGTCCACGCCACCCCGAGCGTGGCGACGTTACTGCTGGTAATCGCGCTGGCCACGTCGCGGGTGGCCGCCAGGTCCCCGTCCGGCTGGGTCCAGCCCGCCGCGGGCTGGCCCGTCCCGGCCGGGGCGTTCCCGGTGACCGCCGTGCCGGTCTTGGACGGGCACGACAGTGCACTCGAGCTGCTGCCACTGCTGCTCGAGCAGCCGCCGGCGATCAGCGCGGCCGCGGCCACCAGCGCCGCGCCCGCCACCGCGGGCCGGCGCCGCGCCGGCCGTACTGGCTTTGTTGCTCATGGCTTACCACTCCCCGTCGTCGCGTCCCGGACCAGCTCGCCATCACGGTGGCACGGCCGCCGGGCCCAGGCAAGGGTGAAACACCCACACCGGCGATGGCGAGACAGGTAGGCGGCAGGCCCCGGCTTCAGGATGTGAGGCCGATGGGGTGGCGGGCGCCGAGGCCGCGGGAGATGCCCTGGGCGGCGGTCAGGACGGCCAGGCCGAGGCGGCGGGGCTGGGCGCCGCGTTCGGGGAGCAGCACGCCGAGGGCGGCGACCACGGTGTCGTCTTCGCCGTAGACCGGCGCGGCCACGGAGACGATGACCTGTTCTTCGTGACGGCGGTAGACGGCCAAGCGCTCGCGGCGGATGTCGGCCAGGGTGCGGCGCAGGACGGCAGGCGGGATCAGCACGTTGTCGGGCTGGCGGTACATGGGGCGGGCCAGGAAGTCCTCCTGCATGCTGGCCGGCGCGAAGGCGAGCAGGACCAGGCCGACCCCGGTGGAGTGCAGCGGCAGCCGGC
This sequence comes from uncultured Actinomycetes bacterium, assembly GCA_963767565.1. Lineage (GTDB taxonomy): Bacteria > Actinomycetota > Actinomycetes > Streptosporangiales > Streptosporangiaceae > Palsa-504. Next base: position 31,267 of record CAVYEG010000011.1, read on the forward strand.
CGCCGACGCGGTAGTGGACCGGCGTGGCCTGATGGGCGGACAGGCGCTCGACCAGCGTGGCCTCGCTGCCTTCGCGGACGGCCAGCTGGACGTGCTGGCGGGTGACCTCGGCCAGGTCGGCCATGAACGGCATGGCCACCTGGCGCAGGCCATGACCGCGGGGCGCGAGCGAGGCGACCTCCAGCAGGCGCAGTCCGACGCAGTAGCGGCCCTCCTCGTCCCGCTCCAGCGCGCCCCAGCGGACCAGGTGGCCGGCCAGCCGGAGCGTGGAGCTGACCGGGATGCCGCTGCGGCGGCTCAGCTCGGCCAGGCTCAGGCGGCGCTGGCCGGCGTCGAACGCGGACAGCAGGGACAGCGCGCGGTCGATGACCGGTTCGCCCCGGGGCGGGCGCTTGCCCCGGGCGCGCGATGCGGTATCGGTCCCCACGGCGTGTTCCATTGGATGGCATCGTAGGCTGCGGCCATGGCCGAGGCTAGGGCAGACATCATCGCGTTGTCGGACTACGCGTACCAGCGCACCCGGGGCAGGCTGGCCGGGCTGACCGACGAGGAGTACTTCTGGGAGCCGGTCCCGGGCTGCTGGACTGCGCGCCGGGCCGAGTCCGGGGACTACCGCGCCGACTACGCGGCCAAGGTGAAGGTCCCGCCGTTCACCACGATCGCCTGGCGGCTGTGGCACCTGATCGGCTGCTACGCGGAGGCGCGGAACGCGGCCTGGCTGGGACTGCCGCAGCCTGCCGGGAGCGTGCAACCGGGCGACCCGGCCCCCGGATCGGCAGCGGAGGCCGTTGCGGCACTGGAGAGGGCTGGATCGTTCTGGCATACCTTGCTCGAGGCCCTGCCGCCCGAAGCCTGGAGCGAGAAGCTGGGGCCGGCCGCCGGGCCGTTCGCCGATGATGACAAGACCTCGCTGGTGCTGCACCAGCTCGACGAGCAGATCCATCACGGGGCCGAGCTCGGCGTGCTGCGGGACCTGTACCGGTGGCAGCCGTGAGATGCGTCAGTGCCGGTCACTGGGCCTATCACTGGGCCTATACTGGGCCATCACTGGGCTGGTCACTGGGCCTATCACTGGGCTGGTCACTGGGATCCGGTCGCTGGGCCACAGGGCGGTGAGCTGGGCCGGGCTGATGTTGCCGCCGCTGCACACGACGGCCACCTGGCGGCCGGCGAACCGGTCCGGCTGGGCCAGGACCGCGGCCAGGGCGGCGGCGCCGGCGGGCTCGACCAGGTTGCGGGTCTTGGAGATCATCAGCCGGGTCGCGGCCCGCAGCGCGTCCTCGGAGACCAGGACGAAGTCATCCAGCAGGTCCCGCAGGATGCGCTGGGGCATTTCGAACGCGGTCCTGGTGGCCAGGCCCTCGGCGAACGTGCTGGTGGTGTCTTCAACCAGCGTGCCTGCCTGCCAGGATCGGTAGGCGGCGGGGGCGGCCTCGGACTGCACGCCGATCACCTCGACCGACGGGCGGACGGCCTTGGCCACCAGGCAGGCCCCGGCCGCGCCGCTGCCGCCGCCGACCGGGACCACGATCGCCTCGGTGCCGGGCTGGGCTTCGAGGATCTCCAGGGTGTAGGTGCCGACGCCGGTGACCAGGTCCGGTTCGTTGCCTGAGTGGATGTACCGGTAGCCGTGCTCGGTGGCCAGCTTCTCGCAGTGCTCACGGGCCTCGTCGAAGTCTTTGCCATGGAAGATCACCTCGGCGCCCAGGGCCCGCATCGACTCGACCTTGACCGGGTTGGCCTGCTCCGGCATGCAGATGACGGCCCGCGCGCCGAACTTCTCCGCCGCGTAGGCGACCGACTGGCCGTGGTTGCCGGTCGAGGCGGCGATGACACCGCGGCGCCGTTCGGCCTCGGTCAGCTGGCTGACCAGGTTGACGCCGCCGCGGACCTTGAAGGCGCCGACCGGCTGGTGGTTCTCGTGCTTGACCCAGGTCCTGGCTCCGGTCAGCGCGTCCAGCGCGGGATAGCGGAACAGCGGGGTGGGCCGCAGGTACGGCGCGATGCGCTGGCGCGCGGCCAGGACGTCGGCGAGGTCGAGCTCACGCGGGGAGGTCATGCTCCACGTCTACCACGGGCCGCTGGATCTCATACAGCAGGATCCCGACGGCCACGGCCAGGTTGAGCGACTCGGCGGTGCCGGTCATCGGGATGCGGACGCGCTGCGCGGCCCGGTCCACCAGGTCGGCGGGCAGCCCTTCGCCCTCGCTGCCGAACAGGACCGCGGCCGGCCGGCGGTAGCGGGTGCTCCAGTGGTCGGTGACGGCCCGGCCCGAAGTGGCCAGGACCTCTATTTCGCGGGCGGTGGCCCAGTCGAAGAACGTCCCGGCGTCGGGCACGTGCGCCACGGGCACGGCGAACAGCGAGCCCATGCTGGCCTTGACCGCGGCGGGCGCGAACGGGTCGGCGGCGTCGCCGATGAGGATGACGCCCGCGCCGCCCGCGGCGTCCACGGTCCTGATGATCGTGCCCAGGTTGCCGGGGTTGCCGACGCGGTGCAGGACGGTGAAGACCGAGGCGGGGCGGACGGAGAGTTCGGCCAGGGCGGGCAGGCGGCCGCGGACGATGGCGGCCAGGCCGGACGGGCCCTCCCGGTCGGACAGCCTGCCGAACAGCTCCGGGCTGAGCCGGGCCACCTTGGTGCCGCGGGCTTGCTGCACTTCGACCATCTGCGCGGCGGGTGAGTCTTTGATCAGGTCGGGCGCGATGATCAGCGTCTCGAGCGGCCAGCCGGCTTCGACGGCACGCCAGACGGGCTGGATGCCCTCGACCACGAAGGCGCCTTCCCGGCGGCGGTGCTTGCGGTCGGCCAGCAGCCGCATCCGCTTCACCAGGGGGTTGGCCGCGCTGGTGATCGTTTCCGTCATCGTGTCCCGTCCTGCGGTTTGCCGATACGTTTGCGGTATGCAGCAGATCGGCGTCGGACATCCCCGCATCCGCCAGGTGATGGCTGTCCAGCGTAACTCCGCGCCGAATCCTAAGAAGCTGTTCATCGCCGAGGGACTATGGGCGCATAACCTGCTGCTGGGTTCCGGGACTGAAGTGGATTGCTTTTTCTGGTGCCCGGAGGCTGCCTACGGGGACGAGGCGCGGCTGCGGGCCGATCAGGTGGCGGCAGTGGCGCATTCGGCCTACCGGATCTCGGCCAAGACGCTGGAGCGCATCTCCGAGCGGGACAAGCCTGACGGGCTGCTGTCGCTCGCTTATCTCCCGCACTGGACCCCGGATGACCTGACGTTCGGGCCGTCGGCGATCGCCCTGGTGGCGGACGGCATGGAGATACCCGGCAACCTGGGCACGCTGATCCGCACCGCGGACGCCTGCCGGGTCGATTGCATCGTCCTGACCAACCGCCGGACCCGGCTCACCCATCCCAAGCTGTTCCGGGCCAGCCAGGGCATGGTGCTGACCGTGCCGGTTATCGAATTCGAGCAGCCGGAGGAGGCCATCGCCTGGCTGCGGAAACTCCATTTCGACGTGTATCTCGCCGATACCGACCAGGCCAGGAATTACCGCGAATACCGTTATGGCGGCCGCCGCACGGCCTTCGTGATCGGCGCCGAGCGTTATGGCATCCCGAAGGTGTGGTACCAGCCCGAGTTCCGGCGGGTATTCGTGCCGATGCTGGGGTCGGCCGACTCCCTCAACGTGTCGATATCGGCCGCGGTCCTGCTGTACGAGGCGCGCGCGCAGACCGAGAAGTGGTGACCGGCCGGTGACCGATGTGCAGGCCGGATGCGTCGAGGTGCGGGCGCCGTTTACCGGGACCGTGCTGTCGGTGGCGGTCGCGGTCGGCGACCGGGTGGCGCCGGGCGACGAACTGGTGGTCATCGAGGCCATGAAGATGGAGCACCAGGTCCGGGCTCAGGCGACCGGCCAGGTCCAGTCGGTTCCGGCGACGGTAGACGCCACTGTGACCGAAGGGACGGTGCTGGTCGTGCTGGCGCCGTCCGGGGCTCAGGCGGCCGCGGTGGCAGCCGCGGCGGAGGTGTCACCCGATCACGTCCGGGCGGATCTGGCCGAGGCGCGGGAGCGGCACCGGATCGGGCTCGACGAAGGCCGGCCCGAGGCGACCGGGCGACGGCACGCCGCGGGGCGGCGCACGGCCCGGGAGAATGTGGCCGACCTGGTGGACCCGGGCAGTTTCGTGGAGTACGGCGCGCTGGCCATCGCCGCGCAGCGCCGTCGTCGCGCGCTCGACGACCTCATCGCGCGGACCCCGGCCGACGGGCTGGTCATGGGAACTGCCACCGTCGACGGCAGGCCGGTGGCGGTGATGTCCTACGACTACAGCGTGCTGGCCGGGACCCAGGGCTACATGAACCACCGCAAGACCGACCGGCTGCTGGAACTGGTCGAGCGAGCGGGCCTGCCCCTGGTCATGTTCGCCGAGGGCGGCGGCGGGCGGCCCGGCGACACCGACAGCACCGCGGTGGCCGCGCTGGACGTGCCGACCTTCCGGCTGACCGCCCGGCTGTCCGGCCGGGTGCCGCTGGTGGCCGTGGTGTCCGGGTACTGTTTCGCCGGCAACGCGGCGCTGGCGGGCGCCTGCGACGTGATCATCGCGACGCCCGAGGCCAGCCTGGGCATGGGCGGCCCGGCCATGATCGAGGGCGGCGGGCTGGGCGTGGTCGCCCCGGAAGAGGTCGGCCCGATGTCGGTCCAGGTGCCGAACGGCGTCGTGGACCTGCTGGTCCCGGACGAGGCCGCCGCGGTGGCGGCGGCGCGGCGCTACCTGTCTGTAGTGGGTGACGCGCGAGCTGCCGACTTTTCGCCGGTTTCTGATGTGCCGCACGGTGACCAGCGGGTGCTGCGGCACCTCATCCCGGAGAACCGGGTACGCGGCTACGACGTCCGGCCGGTCCTCGAGACGCTGTGCGATTCGGGCAGCGTGCTGGAGCTGCGGGCCGGGTTCGGCACCGGGGTGCTGACCGCGCTGGCTCGCATCGGCGGGCGCCCGGTCGCCCTGCTGGCCAACAACCCGCTGCACCTGGGCGGCGCGATCGACGGCGACGCCGCGGACAAGGCCGCCGCGTTCTTCGGGCTGTGCGAGGCGCACCGGCTGCCCGTTGTTGCTTTGGTGGACACGCCCGGGTTCATGGTCGGGCCGGCCGCGGAGCGGACCGCCATCGTGCGGCGGTTCGGCGCGATGTTCGTCGCCGGAGCCCGGCTGACCGTGCCGTTCTGCGCGGTGGTGCTGCGCAAGGCCTACGGCCTGGGCGCGATGGCCATGGCCGCGGGCGACCTGCGCCGGCCGGACATCACCGTGGCCTGGCCGACCGGGGAGTTCGGCGGCATGGGCCTGGAGGGCGCGGTGCGGCTGGGCTACCGCAAGGAACTGGACGCGATCGCCGACCCTGCGGCCCGCGAGGCGCGGTACGAGGAACTGGTGGCCGAGCACTACACCCGCGGGAAGGCGCTCAGCACCGCGGCCGCGTTCGAGATCGACGACGTGATCGACCCGGCCGACACCAGGGCCGTGCTGAGCGACACGCTGGCCCGCGCCTAGGGCGCCAGCCAGGCAACCTCAGGCTCTCCAGCACCATCTGCCACTGCACCTGTGCCGGCTTGGCATGTGGCGCTGAGCTCGGACCGGATCGATGTGCCGGAGAGCCGGTTGTATCCGGCTTGATGTGACATTGGTCCGGTTGGCCGAGGCGGATTACGCGACCGGGGCTGTGACGGCTGAGACCAGTGGTGCTTGATCGACGCTCTTAGGAATTCTTGTCGCCGTTATCGCGGTGGGTCGGCAGGTGGCGGGCCAGGAACTCCTCGGTGCGGCGCCAGGCGTTGGCCGCGGCCTCGGGCACGTGGAACATGGGCGCCTTCCGGTTGTGGAAGGCGTGCCCGGCCTGTTCCTCGACGTGGATCTCGGCGTTCTGGCTGCCGCGGACGGCCTGCTCGACCTGGGCCACCTGGTCCCGCGGGATGTACGGGTCGCTGCCGCCGAAGTGGAACTGGATCGGGGCGCTGATCTGGGTCAGCACCTCGGTGCTGCCGGGCACGGCCGAGCCGTAGAACGAGACCACGGCGTCCAGGTCGGTCCGGGCGGCCAGGAAGTAGGCGATCGAGCCGCCCAGGCAGAACCCGATGACCCCGAGCCCGTCCCGCACCTCGGGCAGCGCCGCCAGGCGGGCCAGCGCGGCCTCGGCGTCGGCCACGCCCTGCTCGGCGTCGAAGTGCGAGGACACCTCGAGCGACTCGTTCAGGCCCTGCTCGTCGTGCGCGGCCTTGTGTCCCGGCTTGATCCGCCAGAACAGGTCGGGGGCGGCGACCACGTAGCCGAGCGCGGCCAGGTCCTCGGCGACGGCCACGATGTAGTCGCTCACGCCGTAGATCTCCTGGATCAGCAGCAGGCCAGGACCGTGCCCGGCCTCGGGCACCCAGACGGTTAGGTCGTAGGGCCCGTCTGGCGTGGTGACCTGCTCAACTCGTGCGGACACGGCATTTCCTTCCGGTCGTCGCTGGTTCCGGGCCAGGACGATCGTAGCGCTAGCATGACGCGCAGCATGGAGCCGAGTTGCGTCGTTTACTTCACCAAGGGCCTGGCCGACGTGGTGACCGCCGAGATCAGCCAGCTCGCGCCGCAGGCCGGAGTCGGCGAGGCAGCCGACCGGTTCGTGATCGTGAGCCTGGACGAAGCGGGGCTGACCCGGCTGCGGTCCGCGGGCCGCACGTTTGACGACATCCGGCTGCTGGTGGCCGGGCCGGCGGCCATCACGGACCTGGCCAGCTTCGACCGGCTCTGCGGGCAGGCCCGGGATGCGACGGACGCCTTCTTGCGCACGCGCGATCCAGGCCGCGCGGACAGCAGGCCCTGGTCGGTGACGATGTCGGCGCGGTCGCCGCGCTGGCGCGGCCGACCAGGCTGGGATCCGGCCGGGCCGATCGCCGCCCGGTTCCACGGCGCGGACCTGGCCGCCAGGTCCCGGGCGCCGGTCGACCTGCGGCTCCAGGTCGACGGCGAGCAGGGGCATATCTCGCTCAACCTCACCGCCCGCCCGCACGGCAAGCGCGAGGCCGGGCCGGACCGGCCGGGCGCGCTGCGGCCCAGCGTGGCGGCCGCGCTGGTACGGCTGGCGCTGCAGGCGGCCACCCCTTCGGCTATCCGGCACGGGCTGTACGACCCGTGCTGCGGCACCGGCACTATCGTGGCCGAGGCGGCCCGGGTGTCCCTGCCCGTGTACGCATCCGACATCGACCGCGAGGCGGTGGCGGCTACCTCGGACCGGCTGGCCGCGCTGGCCGGCTCTGGCTCTTCCGCCTTGGCCGCCCGGGTGTTCCGGCACGACCTGCTGCGCGGCGTCCCGCGTGAGGTGCCCGCCCGGATCGTGGCCAGCAACCTGCCCTGGGGCAAGCAGATCGAGCTGCCCAGCCGGGCAGACCTGTTCGACGCGGTGGCGAGGCTGACCGCTCGCGGGATCGCCGAGGGCGGGGCCAGCGTGCTGCTGACCACCGGCGAGCAGCAGCTGGTGGCCCGGATCAGGCGGCACGCGCCGCGGGCCCGGATCACCACCCGCCGGATCGGCCTGCTCGGCCAGACCCCCGCGGTGGTGCTGGCCGAGGCGGACCGCAGCGGCCAGTCACGGTAACGATATCGGAACGATCCAGGCGTAGCGTGACACCCGTGAGCGGGAGCGCAGCGGGCAGGCGTGGCCACGCTGCTGGTGCAGGAGGCTCTGGCCGACGCACGCGCCGCCTCCGGCCAGAAATCGCGTACCACCATTGAGCTGGGTGAACGTCTCTACGGCTGTAGCCTTGACCGGGCTCCAGCCGAGACGAGGCGTACCCGAGGCGCAGTCTGGCGCAGACTCGGTGGGCTGCGAAAACGTGATTCACGGAAAACGTGTTACTGTGAAAATGTGAAGAATATTACGGTCTCCGTTCCCGATGACGTCTACCGCAACGCCCGGGTCACCGCCGCGCAGCGTGACACCTCGGTGAGCGCGCTAGTCGTCGCCTACCTTGAGCAACTATCCGGACGGATGGACGAGTTCGCCAGGCTTGAGACGCTGCAGCACGAGGTCCAGGCCGGGATCCGCCAGTTCCGCGCCAGCGATCGGATGAGCCGCGACGAGGTGCACGATCGTGCGGTTCGTTGACACCAACATCCTGCTCTACACGATCTCCCGCGATCCGGCTGAGCAGGACAAGGCCAAGCGCGCCAACGACATCCTGGCCGAGCGCGACCTGGCGCTGTCAGTACAGGTACTCCAGGAGTTCTATGTCCAGGCGACACGCGCGAGCCGCCCGGACGCCATCGGTCACCAGCAGGCGGTCCTGCTCATCGAATCGTTCCGGCGCTTCCCCGTGCAGGACATCACAAGCGGGATCATGATGGCGGCCCTGGACGCCCGCCAGCGCTTCCGGCTCTCATACTGGGACGCCGCGATCATCGAGGCATCCCGCGCGATGGGCTGCATGCAAGTACTGTCCGAAGACCTCAACGACGGCCAGGACTATAGCGGCGTCCGGGTTGCTAATCCGTTCCGCTGAGAAACCGAACGACCTGTGTGATTATCGCTTGCACTGTGGACTGTCTTCACACGCACATTCAGGGCAGTTCGCGGTCTCGGCAGCGAGTGTGACTATCTGGATTCCCAGTCGTTGAGCTGCAGCCGCTCATCGACCGGGGCCGCGACCAGCCGGTTCAGCGAGCCGGAATCTCTCGCCTCAAGCGCCGCGAGTGCCTGCTCGTCGGGGCCGCCATTGACAGACCAGATGCGCACCGGTCCGCGGATGTAGTGATTCCATGCCGGGTCCAGGTACGACCGCCAGAAATACAGGAAACCCCCCATGACTGACCCGTTAACGCCGCCGTGATGGCTGAGCTGGCAGGGTAGTAGAGATTTACGGCTGGCGGTCCCGCGCGGTGCCCGGCGGCCGTCGCAGGAGGCAGGCGGACAATGTGTGTCATTATCGCTTGCACCGTGGGTCGCGCTGTCATCATCAGTAACTCTCGTTCCGGTTATTCCGTGGCAACTGAATGACAGGGATCACAGAGTCATACGATTGTGTTATGACGCAACCGCACGATCCTGAAGGGCTGCCATCTCCTTCGTCGGCGCTTCTGCAACTCGCTCGCCTAAAGGCCGGCATGAGCCAGCGGGAACTGGCCGAACGAGCGGGAGTGCCAGTCACGATGATCTCGGCGTACGAACGTGACCAGCGGCAGCCGACCCTCAGCACATTGCTGAGGCTGCTGCGCGCGGCTGGCTTCGACCTGCGCCTGCACCTGGCCGCCTACGATCCGCACGACGACATACTCGCCGGGCTAGAAGCCGGCCGCTCCGAATCGGAGCGGCTTCGCCGCGACCGGCAGCTTCAGGCATGGCGGCAGGCAACGCCCGCAGAGGATGTGGCGTGAGCGACGAGGAGGCTGCCGGTGAACCCGAACTGGACGCTGCCGCCATAGTCTCCGCGCTGAACCGCCACCAAGTGCGCTACGTCGTCATCGGCGCCTTTGCCGCCATCGCGCAGCAGGCTCCGATACCAGCGACAAGGGACATTGACCTGACACCGGAGGCAAGCCGGGAGAACCTGGCCCGGCTGTCCACGGCACTGAACGAACTCGGCGCGCGAATCCGGACCGAGGCGGTGCCGGACGGGCTGCCTTTCAGCCACGATGCCACGTCCCTGGCGGCAGCCGACGTCTGGAAGCTGATCTGTCCTGATGGCGAGTTCGACATCTCTTTCCATCCATCAGGCTTTGAAGGAGGCTACGCCCAGCTCGCGGTCAACGCGCACCACCTGCGCGTCGGTGAAGTCGAGGTGATCGTCGCAGACCTTGCCGACGTGATCCGGTCCAAGGAGTCAGCCGGGCGCCCTAAAGACCTGCGCGTACTGCCGCTGCTCTACCGGCATCAATCCACGCTCCGGGGCGGGGAAGGATGACTGGGCGATATCAGACCGCCGCCAGTCCGTGAGGTCTGGCAGAGGGCGGGCGGGAAGCCGCCAGCGCCGAGGGCATGCCTTTATCTAGCCTCGATGCCGTCCAATTAGTGGCATCACCATTTTGTCGGTGCCCGGTGCGACACTGCGAGTCATGGAAACTCTCAGCAATGTATCGGATACCAGCTATGAGCTTCCGCTGAGCGAAGCAGACCAGACCGCGCTGCGGCCAGCCTTGCTGCGTGACCTTGGGACCATGCCGTTCAATCCCGGTGCGCTGATCAGCCGCAGCCTCTGGGTGATCTTCATCGGCGAGTGGGGAGTCTGGACCCATGCGACCTTGCCCATTGATGACAGGCTCGACATGCCGGGCCAGGAGAACGTCACCGGCCCGTGCGACCTCGTCGGCAGTCTCATCAGGCCATCCCTATGTCACGACGATGAGAAGGCGATGATCGTGCTGCGCAGGCCGGGGCCGGCGGAGATCAGCGAGGCCGATACGTACATCTACAGCCTGGTGCGCCAGGCGGCCGTCGGCCGGGAGACCGCACCTTGGACATTCCACGTGGTGGGGCCGGACGGAACGCGGGAGGTGACTGAGCCCGAGGTCCCGCAGGAGGCCGCTGGTTGAATCGAATTCATGGCGGCTTCTGGGTGCAGTGGCACACACGATGACCTGCGCCATTTATTACCGAGTCGGCGAGGACAAAGCTGGATGACCCGCGCGGTGCAGCTAATCAGCATGCCGACCTGGAAAGCTAGCCGAGCGGGCCTGACCAATGACGTGATCGTCCCCTGCTGGCCGGGAATGCGGGGCGGAGACCCGGCAGCGCGGCGGGCAGAGATCTGGTCAGGTCGTCCCGGCGTATCTGGCTGCCCGGGCGCGCTCGGCCGCTATCTCGCGGGCACGGGACGGCAGTTCGGTGTCGAGCTTAATGGCGAAGTCCAGGTACGCCTGGCGGCCGGGCATCTCTTTCAGGCATTTGGTGACGAGCGTGGCGGCCTGGGAAACGTCACCGCGGCGCTCTGCGAGCCTCGCGTGCAGGAAGTCGAGTTCCGGCCCGGCGAGTGCAGGGCTGGCGACGAGCCGGTCAAGCAGTTCGTCCTCGGGTGTGCCCGCGAACCGGTCGAGGAGCATCTCATGCCACGCGGCGAGATCGTCCGCCCGCTCCTTGCGCCGATAACTGGTCTCATCGAAGGTTCCGTACACGGTGCGCGGCCGCTTGGGGTCCGCGCGTCCGGCTACCTCTAGCGCCTCCAGGTAGGATTCGGCGAACGTCCGCCACATATCCGGTGTCGTGAGCAACCGGGCGAGCGGAACGGCCAGGGGCGTCTCCTTTTCAGCTACCTGACCGTAGCCCCGGCGGGTCCAGCCGTAGTCTGCTTCCCAGCGGATGAGTTGCTCCGGCACGCGACCGGCGAACGCCGCGAAGGCGTCATGCCGGAGTACCGACTCCCATAGCGCGGCCACGGCCTCCGATACCACGAACTTCGCGGCCTCCACCGGATCGTCGGAGTGGAAATAGTCGTATCTCTTCAAATCGCAGGCCAGATCGACGATCTTCGCGACGGCCTGCTGCGCTGGTGCGGGGTCGCTGACCGCCAGTGCCGCCAGCGCGTCGGCTGCCAGCCGGCGGAACGTATGTCGCCACCTCGACCGCTCGGTATGGTGCACCCGGCGGTCTCCCGCCATGTATGCGCCGTCCTTGGCCAGCTCGACGAAGGTCGTCACCTCATCCAAGACGCCGGCCGGGTCTGGCAGCTCCTTCTTCGGCTTCACCTTCGGCTGATCCTGCGGGCGCAGCTCGTCCTCTATGCGCTCGCGGAGCTGGGCGTTCCCGCGCCAGTAGATGGTCCACAAGATCTTGCGGAGGCACGCGTCGTCGTGCCGGGCCATCGCGGCGTAAAACTCGTCACGGTTCATCCGGTTTGGCATGGCACCCAATCGTAGGGCTCGACGGCCGGCTCCCGCAGGGCCAGGCAAGGTCACGCCATCCGCCGCCACCATGTTTCGGATACGGCGCAACGCCGCACAAGCCCAAGCCATCCCTGGGTTCTGGAGGCCTCGCCAAGGGCCACTCTCAGCCGGCCGGTGTACGGCCTAGCGGCGCAGCGGGGGACCTCCAGGTTGTCCTCGATCATCACGGCAAAGCCGCCCAGTTGCTCGTCATCGCCGTACGCGTCGACCGTGGCCTCTTCGACCAGCGCGTCCAGTTCCTCGTCACTCAGTTCCGGCACGAGGGAAAGCGTATAGTGCCAGCCGAGCGGCAGCGCGCAACAGTCATTCACCTGGAGTCGATTCACCACCAGATCATCATCCTCGGACGGCGCGTGCGATCAAGTCACCCCGGGTGGTACGACTCCTGGCCCGAGATCCGCCGTCAGCCATCGCTCCGGACGCAGGTAGATGGCGACGTGCTCGCCGAGTTCCGCCTTGGCCCACTCGATGTAGGCCCGGGCCTTATCCGGGGGCAGGTAGCGTGCGGCGATTTCCCGCAACAGCGCATCGGTTCCCGGAACCGTGCGCGTGACCGGCCCCTCCACCGATACGTACCGGGTAGTGGGAATGACCCGTTCGACCATCAGGGTGAAACGCCCGGCTGTTGCGATAAGCCGGACCTTTCCGGACTCAACGGGAGTCAGCACCCACGCTTCCCCGCCCGGTGCGTACTGATACCAGATCGGCACGGTAAATGGGCCACGGCCTTGACCGGCCGACACCGACAAAGCCGCGATGTGCGGCTCGGCCAGAAAGGATTCGCGATCTCGTACAGACAGGGTGACCATATGCCGAGTGTCCCAGACCGGACGGTGGAGAGGCCCTAGTCGATAGGCTCGCCTGGATGTCCGCGTCGAGTGCCGCCGAGGCCGTCGGCCAGCGGGCCGCGCCGGCGCGGTCCGCGGACCGGCTCGTGCCCCGGTGGGCAGATCGCGCCGCCGTGGCGTCCTATCTCGCCCTGGCCTCCTGGGTGACTTCCGGGTTGTGGATGCACGTCGGCGCGCTCGCCCTGGTGAACGGCGGTTCCGACGTCACCTTCTTCGAGTGGGCCCTGGTCCACGCGGCCCGGATCTTCACCCACGGCGAGAACCCGCTGTTCACCCCCCAGATGAACGCGCCGAACGGCGTGAACCTGATGGCCAACACCGGTCTGCTCGGCCTGACCGTGCCGCTGGTCCCGGTCACCGTCTGGTTCGGGCCCGCGGTGGCGTTCACGATCATGCTCACCGGGGGGCTGGCCGCGACCGCCTGGGCCTGGTACCACGTGCTGTCCCGCCACATCGTGGGCTACTGGCCGGCAGCCCTGGTGGGCGGGCTGTTCGCCGGGTTCGCACCCGGCATGATCAGCCACGTGAACGGCCACCCGGACCTGGTCGGCCAGTTCCTGATCCCGTTCATCATCTGGCGAGCCATCTCGCTGCGTACCGCGCGCGACGGTGTGGTGCTCGGGCTGCTGGTCACCTGGCAGGCATTCCTCGACGAGGAGCTGCTGTACCAGACCGGACTGGCCGTGGCGGTCTTCGTGGCCGTGTACGCGGCCTTCCGCCCGTCCGAGGTGCGGGCGCGGGTCAGGCCGTTCCTGGCCGGGCTGTGGCCGGCCCTGCTCACGGCCGGCGCACTTCTGGCGTACCCGCTGTGGTTTCAGTTCTTCGGTCCGCAAAGCTATCGAGGCCTGCCCGAGACCGTGCTCGGGTACGGCACCGACCTGCGGGCCTTCACGGCGTTCTCCCAGTCGGCGCTGGTCCGGCACGGAGCCTCGCACAGCAGCTACGGTGCGCCGCCGGAGGAGAACACGTTCTTCGGCGCCCCGCTGCTCGTCGCCACCGGGGTGATCGTGGTCTGGCTGTGGCGGCGATGGGTCGCGGTACGGGCGCTGGCTGTCGTCGCGCTCGTCTTCGCCGTGCTGTCACTGGGCCGGACCGTGGTGGCCGGCGGTCATAGCGTGCTCCCGCACGGCCCGATGAGCGTCCTGGACCACCTGCCGCTGTTCGACAGCGTGGTACCCACCCGGTTCGGCCTGGCGCTGATCCCGGTCGTGGCGATCCTGCTCGCGTTCTCGGTCCGCGCCGCGGCGACCGCATGCGATGTCCGGGTGCGGTACTACTGGACGGCGGTGCTGGTCGCGGTCCTGTTGCCGATCGCGCCCACGCCGGTGCTGGCAGCGACCGCCGCACCGGTGCCCGGGTTCTTCACCAGCGGACAGTGGGGCCAGTACGTGCACGATGGCCAGTCGGTTCTGTATGGCAACACTAGAGGCGGGAGCGCCTCGTTCACCGCGATGGGCTGGGACAACGCGGCCGGGCAGGGATACCGGATGGTCGGCGGGTACTTCCTCGTCCCGGGTGCGCACGGCAGCGGCGTCTATGGTGCCCCGGGCCGCCCGACCACGGTCCTGCTCACCGACATCGTGCGCTACGGCGGGACCCGCCAGATCACCGCCGCGCAGCGGGCCGCCTTCCGGGCCGACCTACGGTACTGGCACACCGCGATAGTGGTGCTTAGCCCGTACGCCCCGCACTATGACGACCTGCGATACGCCCTCAACCAGCTCACAGGCCAGCCGGCCCGGCAGGTTCAGGGGATACTCCTCTGGGACGTCCGGGCACAGTCCGGCTGAGGTCCCGCCCACCGGACCGGCTACTGGCGACCATGACACGCGTGATTCATCGCGGCAAAGCCTGACGTGCTGATACCACCGAAAGCGGGCCAGCGTCGTTGTATTTACACTCCTAAACCAGGTGGGCAATCAACCGTTTTCTATAGACAAATGGCGGGTAAATGAGCTGCGTGCCTGCCCGTGCGCTATTTCATACCGCGCCGCGCCGTGTGGAGATCAGGGAAGTGCCCACACCGCGGCCCGCGGCCGGCGAGATCCTTGTCCGCACCGTGTGCTCTGGCATCAGCGGTGGCACCGAACGGCTGGTGTACCGCGGCGAGGTCCCTGCCGAGTTGGCGCTGGACGACACGATCGACGCGCTTGGCGGTACCTTCTCCTATCCCTTCGCCTATGGCTACGCGTGTGTCGGCGAAGTAGCGGGGTCCGGCCAGGCGGTTTTCGCGTTCCATCCGCACCAGGACGTATTTGCGGCGCGGGCTGGTGAGCTGATTCCGCTGCCTGAAATCGATCCCGCGTCAGCAACCTTGCTGCCGCTGGCCGAGACGGCGTTGCAGGTAGCGCTCGATGCGGGAAGCGGATACCGCGACCGGGTCATCGTGCTCGGGGCCGGCGTGCTCGGGCTGCTGACCGGCCTGCTGTTGCAGAGCGCCGGGTGGCGGCCGCTGATTGCCGAGCCGCAGGCGTGGCGCCGCGCCGTGGCCAGCAGCCTCGGCGTCACCGCCGCAGCGCCGGAGGAACTGGTGAACGAGAAGGTTCCGCTGGTCATTGACGCCAGCGGTAACCCGGATGCGCCAGCGATGGCGCTGAACTTGCTGGCCCACGAGGGAACCCTGTTGATCGCGTCGTGGTTCGGCACCAAACCAGTGGTGCTGCCGCTCGGCGGCGCCTTTCACCGGGGGCGCCTGATTATTCGCAGCACTCAGGTTTCCACGGTGCCGGCTCGGCTGTCTGGGACCTGGAGCCGGTCTCGGCGCCGCCAGGAGGCCGTTGAGTTGCTGTCCGAACTACCGTTGCCGCAGCTGTGCACTCACGTCTTCGCCTTCGGCCACGCAGCCGAGGCGTTCCGAGCCGTGGATGAGGGGATACCCGGGTTGATGCATGCCGTTCTTGACTACGACAGGAGTGCTGCCGGTGACCTGTGAGGTCGGGTTGAGCCGAAGCGTCCGTGCTTTCCATGTCATGCCGGGACTGCCCGGGCCCGAGGGGCAACTGCATGATCATGACTACCGGATCGAGATCGTGGTTGATCGCGAGCAGCTCGACCACCGGGGCATGGTCTGTGATCTGGATGTGCTAGAAGCGGCGCTGACCGAGCTGACCAGCCGCGTCGAGGGCCGCAACCTGGAGGAGATACGGCCAGCCGGGGCCGAGGCGGTCACAGTCGAGGTGCTCGCCCGCTGGGTGCATGACAGCCTCTCGCCCGCCGTCGCCGCGGCCGGCGGCGACGCACTGGCCGTGCGGGTGTGGGAGACTCCCGTCGCGTTTGGCGGATACCGCGCACGGGCGGCCGGCTGAACCGTTCTGCTGGCATCTTCGTCTCATGTCATAGGAGCACACCACTTCCTCACCATCGCAGGGGCAGCCGTATGACTCTGGGCTGGGATAACCCCACCGCAGATCCCACCACCACGGTCCTGTTGCGGCACGGCGATACCCAGCTATCACCTGAACACCGCTTCAGCGGGCTGCGCGACCTCCCGCTTAGCGCCAACGGCACCCGGCAGGCCAAGGCCGCCGCCGGCCGCCTCGCCAGCGGCGCTCCGATCGACGCCGTGATCAGCTCGCCGTTGCAGCGCGCGGTCGACACCGCCGCCATTGCGGCCGCCGAACTCGGCCTGACCGCAGTCATCGATGATGATCTCCGTGAGACCAACTTCGGTGACTGGGATGGCTTCACCCTGGCCGAAATCCAGCAGCGATGGCCCGCGGCCGCGGCCGCCTGGCGGCGCGACCCCGAGCAGGCACCGCCGGGCGGGGAGAGCTTCGCCGATACCGCACACCGGGTAAACCTGGCCTGTGACCGGCTGCTGCGGGACCACGGCGGCCAGACCGTCCTGGTGGTCAGTCACGTTACTCCGATAAAGATCCTGCTGTGCCGGGCTCTCAGCGCCCCGCTTGGCACCCTCTACCGGCTATATCTCGGTTCCGCCTGCATCAACGAGATCCAGTGGCACGGCCGCGGATTTGCCGCGGTCCATCGCTTCAATGACACCAGCCACCTTCCCTGACTAGCGACCTGGGGTCTGGGCCGGTGCCGTCTAGCCCGGGGCCGTGCTGAAGGTGTTGAGGAACTGATTGCGGAAGGCGTCCATGGGCTCGACCGGAGCGCCGAGATCCGGCAGCAGCCCGTTCTGCCAGTGCCAGGGGGACATCTGCTTGAGCACCGAAGGGGCGCGGGTGACGATCGAGACCGGCACCTCGTGAGTGGCGCCGGGCCCGGAGACGGCGGTGTGGGGCTGGTGGTCGCCCATAAAGATAAGCACGAGGTTCGGGTCGTTCAGCTCGGTGACCCATGAAGTGAGGGCCATCAGCGAGTATTGGATCGACTGCCCGTAGAACTGTTTCACGGTGTTTCCGTTGCGCCAGACCGTGGCCGCAGATTCGCTCTGCGCGGGCTGCGGGTCAAATACCGAGCCGTTGCCGACCTTGTCCCAGGGCACCATGGTCGGCAGCGGGGCCCAGGGAATGTGCGAAGAGGTCGTGTCGATCTCGGCCATCACGGGCTTGTGGCCCGGTGTGAGTTCGTTCCGCTGGAACGCGGCGAAGGTGTACTGGTCGGGCATTTCCGAGTAGCTGAATGTCGGGCCCTGGTAGCCGACATTAAGCCGGTTGTAGATCTGGTCGTAGTGGTAAAAGGCCGTGCCGGGTATCCAGTTCGGGTTGTCAGTCGGGTCGTCGGAGACCGTGTGCCAGCCCGCCTTGTCGAAAGCGTCGCTGAGGGTGAACCGCTGGCTGGCGACGAGCTCGTTATACCGCTGCTGGCTGTCGACCCACAGCCCCGACTGCAGGGTGGAGTGGGCGAGCCAGCTGATGCCGCCGAAGGTCGGGGAGGTGAGCCAGGCGCTCTGCGTGGACCAGCCGGCTTGGGTCAGCATGACGTTTTGCTGGCGCAGGACGGCGTCGATGCCCGGCGCGAAGCTCGAACCCTGGACGGCGACCTGCCCGTAGCTTTCGACGAAGACGATGAGGACGTCCTTGCCGCGCAATCCGGTCAGCAGGTCCGAAGCAGGGATGCTGGCCTCGGGGTCGGCGCTGCGGGTGGCCGCCGTGAAAACACCCGGGTCCCTGAGCCCGGCCTGGTAGGCCCGCACCTGCGCGACGGCCAGCGCGGACGCGCTGGTCGAGGCGACCGGAAAGCCCGGGCTGAACTGCAATGACAGGCCCGCTGACAGCCCCCAGAAGGCGGCGAGAGCAGCAAGGCCGCGGACGGTGCCGCGGCGGTGACGGGCGGCCACGGCGGTAAGGTGAATCGTCGCCGCGGTGATGATCACGACGACCAGGGCGATACCGATCCAGACGGCGACGAGCGCGACGTTGGTGAGCCTGGGGCCGAGAGCGTCGCGTACCACGCCCACGGCCGGCCTGATGCTGCTCCAGTCGCTCTCCGGGTTGAACGCCCGGTCGACCACCCCGTACATCCCGATGTTGAGGACCTTGTCGAACGTGAGCAGGCTGAAGAGGATCCCGGCGATAGTGGCCACGATCCGCCGTGGCCAGGGCGGCAGCACCAGCGCGACCGCGACCAAGGCCAGCACTTCCACTGGGATGCGGACAAAAGCGACGAGGCTGAACTGCCAGCTACGGTCGGGCGCCACGAGGTCGAACCACACGATCACGAGCGCAAGCCCGGCGACGGCGATCCGCACGGCCCGGCGGGTGCGCGGGCCGGCTCCGGTACGGTACAGCCAGATCACGTTGCGGCCGAACGACTCGGCCAGCAACACCAATGCGGCGGCGACCGCGATCATTCCGGTGAGGCGGTCGACCACTGCGGACACGGCGACGGTGAGCACGATGCCCTGGACCGCGGCCACGACCTTGCCCCAGTACCGGGGCGGCAACGGCGCGGCCAGCCACGGCATCAGCCAGCCCGCTAGCAGCAGCGCGTAGCGGGCGGCGCCGATGACCAGCACCCAGCTGCCGTAGTCCCGGGACACGGCGATGCTGAGCAGCAGGATGAGGAAGGCGTCGACCTCACCGTCGATGCGGGCGCCCAGCGGGGTGGCGGTGCCGGTCCGGCGTGCCACCTGCCCGTCCACCGCGTCGAGGGCCAGCGCGATGCTGGACAGGGTGACCAGCGCGGTGACCGCCAGCGGCCGGCTGAACGAGTCGGCAACCAGGCCCGCGACCCCGGCGATCAGCAGCGCCCGGGTCAGGGTGACCCAGTCCGCCGGGAGTATCGCCGGCTGGTCGCTGCGCATGCGGGCGGTGGCCAGCAGCGCGGTCGCCGCCGAACCGGTAGCCAGGCCGGCGATCCAGCCGGCGACGCCGAGACCAGCCGTGGCGGACACCACGCCGAGCAGGGCAGCGGTGGCGAGCAGCCCCAGGATCGCCGCGAGCCGGATCGTCGGCAGCGCGACTTCGCCTGCGAGCCTGATCGCAGGCGGCGCACCTTCGTCCGCAGGAGGCGTGCTTTCGTCCGCAGGCCGAATAGTATGCACCGCGCCTCCGTCTCCTGCCGCCATTCCTCATAGGGACAACGGGTCCCCGGTCACGCTGGTTCACCGCGACCGGACGATTGAACCATGTGTCCAGCCGGCGCGTGTTACCGGTGTGGCGTTCCTGCACTCGGTTCGGGCCGGGATCGGTCCGGCCGTCCGTCGCTTCGGCCCGTCGCTGCTGCGCCTGGCCGCGGGTGTCACCGTGCTGTGGTTTCTGGTGCGGGAGGTGGGCGCGGCGCCGTTCGAGGACGGGCTGCACGCGGTCACCTGGCCGGGGGTCGTGGCCGCCGTCACGCTCACCGCGCTGACCACGGCGTGTTCGGCCTGGCGGTGGCGGGTCGTCGCCCGGGCCCTCGGCGTCGACATCGGCCTGCCCGGCGCGGCCTGGGCCTACTACCGTTCCCTGTTCCTCAACTCCGTGCTCCCCGGCGGGGTTCTCGGCGACGTGCACCGCGCGGTCACGCACGGCCGGCGCGCTGGAGACGTCGCCCGGGGGGTGCGCGCGGTGGCGTGGGAACGGCTGTGCGGTCAGGTCATCCAGGCCGTGGTCACCGCAGTCGTGCTGCTGACCTTGCCCTCGCCGGTTCGGCCCGCGCTGCCGTACGTTCTGGCGGGGGTTGCGGGTGCCGCCGGGTGTGCTGCGCTGGTCGTGCGTGGCGTCGCCCGCCGCGGCCGGTCGCCGCTGACCCGCGCCGCCCGGATCGTGGCCCATGACCTGCGTCACGACCTGCTGGCCCGAGGCGTGTGGCCGCAGGTCACGCTGGCCTCGGTGCTGGTCGTCGCCGGGCACACGGCCACGTTCGTCATCGCGGCCCGGGTGGCCGGCTGCACCGCGCCACTGGGGGAACTGGTCGCGCTGCTGATGGTGGTCCAGACTGCAGTGGTGATCCCCTTGAGTGTCGGCGGGTGGGGGCTACGCGAAGGCGCTGCCGCCTGGGCCTTCGCCGCAGCCGGGCTCGGCGCGTCGAACGGGGTCACGGTGGCCACCCTCTACGCGGTGCTCATGCTGATCGCGGTGGCCCCGGGCGCGGGCCTGCTGGCGGGGGACGCCGTTCGCCGCCGTCGCGGCCCGGGACACTCGGGCGAGTCGAGAGGACCCGATGCGGCGCCGCGAACGATGGAGGCCGTTCGTGGCTTACCGGCGGCTCATCCCGTGACCGGGGCGGTCCACGCGGCAGCGATCCGCCGGCGTATTCGCATGCCGCTGCGTCTGGCTGAGGACTACTCAACGACGGCCACGGTCGTCAGCTTCGCCGGCCTGACCGACGCGCAGCAGCACGTGGCCCTCGAACTCGGCCGACCGGCCGCGGCCCGGCTACCGCTGGTGCGCCTGCACAGTGAATGCCTCACCGGTGACGTGTTCGAACGCGCCGCCGAGCCGCACCGCTACGACGGCCCGGTACATCTCGGGACCGCGGACCTATGACAGACACCCGCGATCGTCCGCCGCCTAGCAGCGCGCCAGAGCGATGACCCGAATACGGCCAGCCGCCTGGCTCATGGCCTCGGTCGCACTGTTCCTGCTGGCCGTGGCCGGTTATGCCCTGCTCGTCCACGCGTTCCCGCAGTACTACTGGACGCAGATCGACACGGCCGTCTACCGGGCTGGCGGTATCGCGGTGCGGAACCAGCCGGCGATGCTCTACGCGCTGGACTTCGGTCAGGCGAAGCTGCCGTTCATCTACGCGCCGTTTGCCGCGCTGGTGTTCGCTGCGGGGAGCGGTGCGTCGTTCGCGACCTGGCAGGCCGGGCTGGCGGTGCTCACGATCGGGCTGCTTCCGGTGGTGGCGTATCTTTCCCTGGGACTGGCCGGGCGGCCGGCCGGCCTGGCCAGGGCGGCGGCGGCGTTTGCGATCGCCGCGGTGGGCCTCTGGCTCGAACCGGTGGCGATGACCCTGTTCTTCGGGCAGATCAACCTCGTGCTGCTGGCCCTGGTGGTGGGCGATCTCGCGCTGCCGGACCGCATCACGGGTAAGGGCATCGGAATCGGGCTGGCGGCGGGAATCAAGCTCACGCCCCTGATCTTCATTCCGTACCTGCTGTTCACGCGGCGAGTAAAAGCCGCGGCGGTCAGCGCGCTGACTTTCGCGGTCACGGTGGGACTCGGGTTCGCGCTGTTGCCGCACGCCTCCGCGGTCTACTGGGGCGGGCAGTTCTTCGGGCCGAGCAAACACTTTCACCTGGACAACCAGTCCCTTAACGGCGTCATATTGCGTCTTAGCCACGCCGGGCCCCACGCGCACGTGTACTGGCTGGTGGCAGCGGTCACCGTCGGCATCACCGGGCTCGCCACCTCGATACTGGCGAGCCGGCGTGGCCACGAGCTACTCGGCCTGGTGGCGTGCGCCGCGACCGGCCTGCTGGTATCTCCGGTCAGCTGGTCGCACCACTACGTTTACGTGGTACCGGCACTAGTCCTCGCCGCCTACGGGCCACGGCGCCTCGGCTACCGGATCCTCGGCTTCGCGCTGGTGGTGGGGCTATTCGGCTGGTGGCCCGTGCCTATCGGCAACCAGGGCGGCTACGACCCGCAGGCCCGGCTGCTGCCGCGCGGGTGGCTGCTTCTCGCGCCGAACCGGGGCAACTACGGGACGGTCGAGTTCACCTGGCGCGGGCTGGAATTGATCGTCGGCAACTACTACGTGCTCACCCTGCTCGTATTCATATCGGCCACCGCATGCGCCCTGGTGCTTACCCGTCGCCTCAGGCCTGAGCGCGCGCAGTCGGCCCCCGAGCCCGATGCCGTGCCGGCGGCACGCCCGCCCGGCGTCCGCCCGGTAGGGCGGGACGCTAGCCGGGCGAGCGGCCCACGAAATCAAGCTGGTGGGCGATGTAGACCAGCTCGCCCGCGTCCAGCTGCCGACCGCGCACGGCCAGCCAGCCGGCCAGGTCCGCCGGTTCCACCCGGTCCTGGCGGGTCCGCAGCGCGTTCTGGATCGTGCTAAGGATGCTGCGCAGGAAGTAAGCCTCATCGGCAGGGTAGTTCCCATCCGGGCCGGCGCATACGACCCAGTCCGACGCCCCCGCTGCCAGCGCGGGCGCCCCCGCCGCCCGCAGCTGGTGGAACAGGCGGCGGCCTGTCCGGCTATCCCCGGCCGGCCGTCCGTAGCGGACGCGCTCGTCCATGTCCCGGTGGTACGCCCGCATGACCTGGTCGTCGAGCGGATGGCCGGGCGCGAAGATGGTCTCACCGTCGTAGTTGACCGTGAACCAGTAGACGCCGCCGGGGACCAGCAACCGCAGCAATCCGGGCAGGACGGCCGGCACGTCCACCAGGTCCAGGACGGCGCTGGCGATCAGCACATCGGCCAGCGCCCCGTGAGCGGCCTGCAGGTACCTGCCGAGCTCGGCGTGCTCCAGGCGCACGCGCAGATCACCCACCTGCAGCCCATCCGGCAGCAGGTCGCTGCGCAGGCCCCGCGCGACCGCCCAATCGCGCAGCCACCGGCGAGAATCATCCAGCAGCGCCCGATCCGCATCCAGCAGGATGTACTCGCCGGCGCCGACCACGCCCCAGTCCGTCAGACGGGCCACCATCGTCCCCAAGCCGGCGCCGACCTCCAGCACCTGCGGCGTACCTGCGGGCATGAGGCGGCGCAACCCGGCCAGCACATGCCGGTTGAGCGCCCGGTCATCCACGGTCGTCTTCGCGGCCAGGTAGCGGGCATAGTCGAAGGTCATCGACGCTTCCGCTGCTCGGCTACCAGCGCGAACTTGCGCACCCGCCCGCTGCCCAGCCAGTCACTCCACAGCTGATGGGCCGTGATCAGCTCGGCGGCGGCGTCCGTCCCGATCTGGCCGGCGATCCGAGCAGAATCAGCCCGGTAAGCGCGCAGCAGCGCCGTCGCTATCGCGTGCTGGGAGGAGCTGTGCTCCTGCTGCCAGGTCACGGTCAGCCCCGCGTTGCGCAGCACGCCTGTCAAGTCCGCCAACTCGATGGGCCAGACCGTATCGGCGGCGGGCATCCGCGCCCGCTCCCGCTGGGTGAGCGGCCGGCCTTCCTCGACCGTGAAAGCGAACCGCCCGCCCGGCTCAAGCACGCGCGCCGCCTCACCCACCAGGGCATCCTTGTCGGGGAAGGCCAGCATCGTCTCCAGCAGGAATACGACCTCGAAGCGCCCCTCGGGCAGAGGCGGGAGGTGAGCTTGCTCAAAACGGCAGGGAAGACTCCCGGCCCGCTGCCGGGCGGTGGCCAGGGCGCTGGCAGAGTGATCGACACCCAGGTAGTGGCATCCCGACTCGGCCGTGATCATCCGGCCGGGGCCGGCCATCCCGCAGCACAGGTCGAGCACCGAGACGCCGGAGCCGACCCGGGCCTGGCGAGCCAGCCTCCGGACCTCGGCCGCCCGCATGAAGCTCTCCTGGCCCACGTACTCGCCCGCGGGGTAGGCGGTCGCCTGGGCTCGCTCTAGCGCCGTCAAGAATGGTGCTCGTTGATCCTGCCTCACGTCAGATCCCGTGCGCATCTCAGGTCGAACCGCGTCCACCGCTGCCACGTATTACCTTGTGTCATGAATGACGGATCGGCGGCGGGCGTGGTTCAGCTCGGCCGCAGGGGAGGCTGGCTCGGTGCGACAGGCGCTCTGGAGGGCCGGAACATCGTGCGGGTCCACGTAGTAGTCCCCGAGGGGTTCGACAATCCCGGCCAGCCTACCGGCGGCAACATCTATGACCGGCGGGTCTGCGCCGGACTGGCCGAGGCCGGCTTCCAGGTGCTGGTCGCGACCGTCGCCGGGGCGTGGCCGGTACCCGGCTCGAGCTCCCGCGCCGACCTGGCCCGCATCGTTGCCGCCATCGCAGACGGTGAGACCGTCCTGATCGACGGGCTCATCGCCTCGCCGAGCGCCGCGCAGCTGCTGCCGCACACCGGGCGGATACGAATGACGGTGCTGCTGCACATGCCGCTGGCCGCGGTCCTCGACGCACACCATGATGCCAGCGCGGAGCGCTCCGAACGGGCCGTGCTCCGCGCGGCCGCAGGCGTGGTCGTTACCAGCGAATGGACCCGGCACCAGGTCCTGACCCGATACGCGATCCCGGCCTGCCGGGTGCACGTCGCCCCGCCGGGCGTCGATCGGGTCGCTGCGCCGGCCCGGCCCGTCCGCGGCCACCTGATCTGCGTCGGAGTCCTCAGCCGCCACAAGGGGCAGGACCTCCTCGTCGAGGCCCTCGCCGGCCTCGCTGACCGGGACTGGCACTGCGTGCTGGCCGGATCGCTCGACCGCGACCCGGACTTCACCGAACAACTGCAGACCCGTATCACGCGCCTCGGCTACGGCCGCCGCGTCCGGCTCAGCGGCGTCCTGACCGGCGCCCCGCTCAGCCACGCGTATGCCACTGCCGACCTGCTCGTCGCGCCGTCCCGTGCGGAGACCTACGGCATGACCGTCACCGAAGCGCTCGCCCACGGCCTGCCGGTCATAGCTGCCGCCGCCGGCGGGCTGCCCGAAGCGCTCGGCTCCGCCGCCGATGGCACCCGCCCCGGCCAGCTGATCCCTCCCGGTGATCCGGCTGTTCTCGCCGCCGCGCTCGCAGACTGGCTGGACGACGAGCGCCACCGGCACCGGCTACGGGCCGCCGCACGGCAGCGGCGGTCGACCCTGCGCGGCTGGGAACAGACCACGAAGGAGATAGCCCACGCCCTGAGCGGCTACGGGCGCGGTGAGCCGGTGCCGCCCGTAGTGAGCAACCACCCTGGACGGACCAGCGGCCGGGCTTGTACCACCCGCGCCGAGCAGGCCCCCGGGTGAGCCCTTCCGGTGCCAGCGATCAAGATGAAGGAGAGTCCGTCCGATGACATTCAGAACCGAGAGCCGCATCACAATCGCCGGCAGCGTCCGTGACGTGTGGGCGTATCTGTGTGACGTCGGACGCTGGCCGGAGTGGGCGCCGACGGTTCTCGAAGGCCGGGTCCGCGGCGGAGGACCGCTTCAGCCCGGCTCGCGGGTGGAGCAGCGGGCGAAGCTGATGTTCGGGCTGAGCCGCGGCCGGAGCCAGCAGGTGACTGCGGTCGAGGCGCCCCGCTCCATGGCGTTCGCCGGGCCAATGGGTACTTCCGCGGCGCGCTGGGGAATGGAACTCGAGCCGGTGGGCGATAAGCGGACCGACGCCATGATGTGGATTGAGGTCGACCTCGCGGGCATCATGCGCGCGGTCCCCGGCCGCATGCTCCAGAGCAGGATTCAGCGCGTAAGCGATGTTGAGATGGTGGCGATCAAGGCTGCTGTCGAATCCGATACGCGGGAGCCCGCGGAGTCCTGAGTGGGGTGCAGCGGTTCCGGCGCGACGCAACTGAGATCAAGGAGGAATCCTGTGGCCCAGGTCGACCGTACTCGAGAGCACCTGATCGAGACGTACCGCAAGAAGGCAAAGCACTACGACGTCACCTGCCGGCTCTACCCCGCGCCCGGCTACCCCCAGCGGACCCAGCGCCTGCGGGCCGTGCGAGCGCTCGGCCTGCGCGCGGGTGACACCGTGATCGACATGGCGTGCGGCACAGGCCTGAACTTCCCGCTGCTCCAGAGCGTGGTCGGTCCTGACGGCCGGATCGTCGGCGTCGATCTGACCGACGCGATGCTCGCCCGCGCCCAGGACCGGATAGAGACGAACGGCTGGAGCAATATCAGCCTCGTGCAGGCCGACGCGGCCGGCTTCGACTTCCCGGCCGGGGCCGACGCGATCCTGTCCACATACGCCCTGACGCAGGTGCCCGAGTGCGCAGAGGTCATCGCCCGCGGCGCCGAGGCGCTCTCCGCAGGCGGGCGCTGGGCGGTGCTGGATCTCAAGGTTCCCGGCCGCACGCCTAGGTGGGTAGCGCAGCTCGGAACCGCAATCGTGCGGCCGTTCGCCGCCATAGACGAGTGGACCATGCGCCGTCCGTGGGAGGCGATTCGCGCAGCCATGCAGGAAGAGCTGGCCGATTTCTCCTGGACCGAGTTGTGCTTCGGAACCGCATTCCTCGCTGCCGGGTCCCGCGGCCCTGGAACCTCCGGTGTACGACCGCGGGGAGCGGCCGCCAGTGACCCCGGGCCGAGCGACTAGGCGTCGCGGCGGACGAGCAGCCAGCCGCAGGCGGCCAGCAGGAGCGCGGTCCAGGCGCAGAACACGCCGAAGCCCTGCCAGCCGGACAGCACGTCGCCGGACTGCTGGCTGGTCTGGGCGACCAGTTCCCCGGCCACCGTGGGCCAGTAGCCGTGGATGTGGTTGGCGATAGTGCCCGGGATCAGGCCGATCAGCGGCGGTACGACGATGACCGAGGCGATGACGATGGAAATGCCGCCCGCGGTATGCCTGATCAGGCCGCCGATGGCCATGGCGAACAGCCCGAGCACGGTCAGGTACAAGATCGCGCCGATGACCGCCCTGGTGACATTCGGCTGGCCGAGCGTGATGGGGATGTGGCTGTGCAGGATCGCGGTGGTGAGGAAGAACGTCACGAACACGGTGATGGCGCTGACGACCAGGTCGAGCACCGCGAACACCACGGACTTGGCGACCAGTACCGGCACCCGGTGCGGGACGGCCAGCAGCGACGCGCGGATGGCGCCGGTGGTGTACTCGCTGCTGATCAGGATCACGCCGAGCACGCAGAGGGCCAGCTGGCCGAGGCCTAGCCCCGCGCCGAAGATGACCGCGGTCGGATCGGACAGGAGCCGGGCGTGGTTGGGATGGTTGCCCGGCGCGTTCCAGTCGTGCGAGATCACGGTCGCGATCAGCACGGAGAAGCCGATGGCTACGACCACGAAGGCCAGCAGCGACCACAGCGTGGACCGCACCGAACGGATCTTGGTCCACTCGGCCCGCAGCAGGCCCAGGCCGAGCGGCGGCAGCGTGCCCAGGTCGGGGCGCGCCTGCGGCGGGGCCGCGGAGGCCGGCGCGGCGGTCACGACGCGCTCCGCTCGGCGGCGGCCGGGCGGCTCCCGGCGGCGGCCGAGGTCCGGTCGCCGTACTCGACGCTGTCCGCGGTCAGTTCCATGAACGCCTCCTCCAGTGAGGCCAGCCTGGGGGTGAGCTCGTACAGGACCAGCGATGCCGAGGCGGCGAGCTCGCCGATCCGCGGGGCGGGCATTCCGGTGACGATCAGGCCGGGGGCCGCGTCAGCCGCGTCAGCCGCGTCCTGCTGGCCGTTGGACCCCGGAGCACCGGTCTCCTCCGGGCGGACCTCGCCGCCCGCCGCCGCGATCAGCTCGCTCAGCCGCGCCGCATCGGGCGTGCGGACCAGCACGGACCGTTCGGAACTGCGCTGGATGAACTCGGCGGTGCTGGACGCGGCGATCAGCTGGCCCCGGCCGATGACGATGAGGTGGTCGGCGGTGACCGCCATCTCGCTCATCAGGTGGCTCGAGACGAAGACCGTCCGGCCATCCCTGGCCAGCTGCTGCATGAGGGTGCGGATCCAGCGGATGCCCTCCGGGTCCAGGCCGTTGCCCGGCTCGTCGAGCAGCAGGACCCCCGGATCGCCGAGCATGGCCGCCGCGATGCCGAGCCGCTGGGTCATGCCGAGGGAGAAGCCGCCCACCCGTTTGCGGGCCACCGGGCGCAGGCCGACCAGGTCGAGGACCTCGTCGGCCCGGCGGGCCGGGAAGCCCTGCGTCTCGGCCAGGAACAGCAGGTGGTTGCGGGCGCTGCGGCCGGGATGCAGGGCCCGGGCCTCGAGCAGCGCGCCGACCGCGCTCAGCGGCCGGGCCAGCTGGCGATAGCTCAGCCCGCCGATCGTGGCCGTGCCGCCGGTCGGCCGGTCCAGCCCGCAGATCAGCCGCATCGTGGTCGACTTGCCCGCGCCGTTGGGGCCGAGGAAGCCGGTCACCCGGCCCGGCTCCACCGTGAACGACAGGTGGTCCACGGCTAGCGTGTCGCCGAATCGCTTGGTCAGTTCGTGGGCCTCGATGAGGCCAGGTGCTTCGGCCATCTACATCTCCCCGTGCCGTATCTCCCATGCCGGGGGCGCCCGGGGAGCCGGGCGCTCAGCCTGTTTCCCCGGCCCAAGGATGCCCGTTGTCGCGTACTTACGCAAACGGCCTCGCCAGCCCAGCCGAATCCGGTGTATCAGGCGGCGCCGTCCGCCTTCCGTACCAGTGGGGGGAATTGAGCGGGGGGCGGGGCGGGTCCCGATCGCGTAGATCGGGACCCGCCAGCCGGGCCATACTGTGCCGCATGGCCGGTGAGCACACGCAGAGCCCGATATCGACGACGGACGCGGTGGAGGTGGCGCGCGGCAGCGCCGCCCGCATGTACGCCGATGACCGGGCGACCAGGGCGCTGGGGATCAGCATCGAGGAGGTCGGGCCGGGCCGGGCCACGGCCCGGATGCGGGTCACGGCGGAGATGACCAACGGCCACGGCCTCGCGCACGGCGGCTATATCTTCCTGCTGGCCGACACGGCGTTCGCCTACGCCTGCAACAGCTACGGCCCGGTGACCGTGGCCCAGGGGTGCCAGATCACGTTCCTGCGGCCGGCCGCCGACGGCGACGAGCTCACCGCGTCGGCGGCCGAACGAGCCCGGCTGGAGCGCAGCGGCATCTACGACGTCACCGTCCGCCGGGCCGACGGGCAGGTCATGGCCGAGTTCCGCGGGCACAGCCGGACCGTGCCTCAGCGCGACAGGGCCGGCTCGGGATCCTCGGCGTAGGCCTGGGCCACCGTGGCCCGGTCGAACACCCGCCAGGTAACGGCCGCGACCAGGAGCGCGACCACGAACCCGACCCAGTACGGGGCGGTGATGCCGAACCGGGCCGCGACCACGCCGCCCAGCAGGGCGCCCAGGCAGTTGCCGCCCGCCGCGATGAACAACGTGGTGCTGGCCACCCGGCCCATCATCTCCGGCGGGGTCAGCCGCTGCCGCAGCGAGCTGCCCACGATGGTCCACAGCGCGGCGTGTACGCCGAACGCGAACAGCGCGAAGCCGACCAGCCAGGCGGTGCGCGAGGTGGCCAGGGTCAGGTGCAGCCCGGCCTCGACCAGCAGCCCGATCCGGATGGTCCAGGTCGCGGTGACCCGCCTGATCAGCCGGTCGCCGATCACCGAGCCGAGCACCGCGCCGACCGCCTCGCAGGCGAACAGCGTGCCGTAGCCGACCGAGCCGAGACCCAGCCGCTCCTTGACCAGCAGCACCAGCACCGCGGTGGCCGCGGTGAGGGTGAGGTTCAGCAGGCCGATCAGGAACGTCATGGTGCGCAGCAGCCGCTGGCGGATCAGCCAGCGGAAGCCCTCGGCCAGCTCGCCGGGATCATGGCCTGGCTGGCCGACCGGAACACGATCTCGCCGGTGTTGATGAAGAACAGCACCGCGTCCAGCAGGGCGATGCTGGCCCAGCCGGCCAGCAGGGCGGTGGCCAGCACGGCCATGGCCGCGACCCGGGTCCAGTCGATGATCACCATCAGCCGCCGCCGGTCCACCCGGTCGACCAGGACCCCGCCGGGCAGCGCGAACAGCAGCCAGGGCAGCCAGGACGCGCCGGCCGTGGCCGACACGATCAGCGGGCTCGGAGTGTGCGCCGCGACGTACAGCGGGGCCGCGATCGTGGCCAGCCCGCTGCCCAGGGCCGAGGTGGTGCTGGCCAGCCAGAGCTTGGCGAACCGCCCGCCCAGTGGTTCGGCCATGCCTGCGACGCTACCTGCTGCCGGTGGGGGGTCGACGGGGCGACCGTGAGCGGGGCGGCGGCAGGAACCACGGACCGTTCGGCAGCAAGAATCTCTTTTTGACCTAACGGACCGGGGTCACTGCCCGTACTGACCTTTGACGCGCAGTCCCGCCGGGTCGAACGGCGGGCGCAGGGAAACGGCGGCCGGGTAGAGCCGGCCGCCCACGTTGACCTGGTAGTCGCCGGAGCGGATCACCTCGGCGGTGAGCGGGCCGCCGGCCGGGTCGCGGACGTAGGCCAGGCCCACGCCGCCGCCCAGGGCCGCGCCCCAGGCGCCCGAGGTGACCTGGCCGATCGCCGCGCCGTCGCGCAGGACCAGTTCGCCGCCCCAGATCATGGCCTCGGGGTCGGCCAGGACCAGGGAGACCATGCGCCGGCGGGGGCCCTCGGCGCGGGCCTGCTCCACGGCCTCGCGGCCGAGGAACGGGATCGGGGTCTTGAGCTTGCAGGCGAACAGCAGGCCGGCCTCGGCCGGGTTGTAGTCCGGGGTCAGCTCGCGGCCGAAGGCGCGGTAGGCCTTTTCCAGCCGGAGCGACTCGATGGCGTAGTAGCCGGCGTTGACCAGGCCGAGTTCGGCGCCGGCCGACATCAGGTCCGCGTAGGCGCCGACCGCGAAATCGGGCGGGATGTACAGCTCCCAGCCCAGCTCGCCGACGTAGGTGATGCGGGTGGCGCGGACGGTGGCGTAGCCCAGGTCGATGGTCCGGCTGGAGCCGAACGGGAACGCCTCGTCGCTGAAGTCGGCCCGGGACAGCCGGGCCAGCAGGTCCGCCGAGCGCGGGCCCATCACGCCGTAGACAGCGTAGGCGGACGTGACGTCGACCAGCGCGGCGTGGGCGCCGGCGGGCATCCGGCGGGTGATGTGGTCCTGGTCGCGTCCGGTGCTGGCCGAGCTGCTGACCAGCAGGAACTCGTCGTCCTTGAGCCGGGTCACGGTGATGTCGGCCTCGTAGGTGCCGCGGGCGTTGAGCATCCCGGTGTAGACGGTCCGGCCCGGCTCGACGGCGACGTCGGCGGTGCACAGCCACTGCAGTACCTGCTCGGCGTCCCGGCCGGTCAGCAGGTACTTGGAGAAGCTGGTCTGGTCGAACAGCGCCACCGCATGGCGGGCGGCGTGCTGCTCGGCGTTGCACCAGGGCTGCCAGTTCTGCTGGTCCCAGGAGTACTCGATGACCGGGTCCTCGCCCTCGGGCGCGAAGACGTTGGCCCGCTCCCAGCCCATCTTGCTGCCGAAGCAGGCATTGGCCTGCTTGAGCAGGTGATAGGCCGGGGAGCGGCGGAACGGGCGGGCGGTGTCCAGCTCGCGGTTGGGCCAGGGCACCGCGTAGTGCAGGCCCAGCACCTCGGCCACCCGGTCGTGCAGCCAGGAGTTGTTGCCGTTGAACGGGGCGAAGCGGCGGATGTCGACCGTGGTCAGGTCGGTGCCCGGGTCGCCCTCGATGATCCACTCGGCCAGGGCCCGGCCCGCGCCGCCCGCCGAGGCGATGCCGACGGAGTTGAAGCCGGCCGCGACGAAGAAGTTCTTGAGTTCCGGCGCTTCGCCCAGGATGAACTGGTTGTCCGGGGTGAAGCTCTCCGGGCCGTTGTAGAACTTCTTGATGCCGGTCTCGGCCAGGGCCGGGATCCGGTCGACGGCGCTGTTCATCAAGATGGCGAAGTGGTCCCAGTCCTCGGTCAGAAGCTGGAACTCGAACGGGTAGGGCAGCGCGTCGGGTGCGACCCACGGCTTGGCCTCGGGCTCGAACCCGCCCACCAGCAGGCCGCCCACCTCTTCCTTGACGTAGGTGTAACCGTCCGGGTCGCGCAGCACGGGCAGGTCGCGATGCACGCCGTCGACCCGCTCGGTGACGACGTAGAAATGCTCGGCGGAGTGCAGCGGCACGGTCACCCCGGCCAGGGCACCGACCTGCTTGGCCCACTGGCCGGCGCAGTTGACGATGATCTCGGCCTCGACGTCGCCGTGGTCGGTATGGACGCCGGTGATCTCGCCCTTGGCCTGCGTGATGCCGGTGACGCGGGTGTGCTCTTTGATCGTGACGCCCTTATCCCGGGCGCCGCGGGCCAGCGCGGCAGTCAGGTCGGTGGGGTTGGCCCGGCCGTCGCCGGGCAGCCAGAGGGCGCCTTGCAGGTCATCGGTCTTGAGTATCGGGTAGAGCTCGCGGGCTTTTTGCGGGCTGATCAGCTCGCAGTCGAGCTGGTAAGCCTCGGCGGTGGCGGCGGTTCGCCGGAGCTGGGTCAGCCGGTCCGCGGTGCGGGCCACGGTGACGCCGCCGCAGCGGCGGAAGCCGGTGGACAGGCCGGTCTCTGCTTCGAGCCGCTCGTACAGCTGGGTGGAGTACTGCACCAGCCGGGTGCCGGCCTCCGAGGCCCGCAGCTGGCCGACCAGGCCGGCCGCGTGCCAGGTGGTGCCGCAGGACAGCTGGCCCTGCTCGAGCAGCAGCACGTCGGTCCAGCCCATGACGGCCAGGTGGTAGGCCACGCTGGCGCCGATCACGCCCCCGCCGATGATGACCACGCGGGCCCGGGCCGGGAGGTCTGGGTGCTCAGTCGTCATGCTGGACGTCCTCGAGCGCCTGGCGGAAGCCGGCTGCGGTGAAGCCGCGGGCGGCGCCGTCGAAGCGTTCCATGGCCCAGCCCCAGAAGTCGTAGTCAATCGGGCTGGCGCCGTTCTGGATCGCGCCCCACAGGGTCCAGCCGTACATGCTGACCAGGCCGAACAGCTTGGCCCGGGCGATCCGGCTGCTGCTCGGCTGGCCGTAGTAGGCCGTGACCAACCCGGCCAGGGCGTCGTCGTCCAGGTGCGACTCGGCGGCGATGTTGCCGAGCTCGAAGCAGGCGTCGTTGTTGCCGGACAGCTCGTAGTCGATCAGCCAGATCCGGTCCCCGTCGTCGATGAAGTTGGCGGCCAGCAGGTCGTTGTGGCAGGGCACCGTTTTCGCTGGCCGCGCGGCCAGGGCCTGCTCGGCGGCCTGGCAGTGCGGCAGCAGGTCGTCGTAGCCGGCCGGGATCTTGAAGCCGCGGTCGCGGGCCACGGCCAGGTAGCCGCGCTGGATGTCGAACATGTCGAAGTCGTTGCCGAACCGGCCGCCGTCGTGCAGCCGGCGGCAGGCGGCAGCGATGCGCGGGAGGTTCTGCGGGGCGGCGACGTCTTCGGCGGTGAGGGTCCGGCCCGGGAGGTAGCCGACGACCAGCAGGCGGTCCTGGGGGCGGTACTCGATGACCGGCGCCCCGGCCCCGGCGGCGGCCGCGGTGACCGAGTTGCGGTACTCGCAGTCCCGGTCGATGGCCAGCAGGTCGCTGCCAGCTGCCGATACGCGCGCCACGAAGGTGCCATCCGGGGTGGTCACCTTGTAGTTGCGGTTGGTCAGCCCGCCGGGCAGCTCGCTGACCGAGCGCGGCCGGGCGGCCAGGCTGGCGGTCCGGTCGAACAGGGCATCGAGTTCCGCGGTCATGCCTTCCTCGCTGCATAAGGTCTAGACCCCTCGGGACTGTCCGGGGTCCCGAAGGTCACGGTAGTAGCAAAACAGGCAAAGGGTCTAGACAGTTAGCGGCGGCGGTCGTACATTTTCGCTCATCAGCCGTCCCGTCGGTCGCAAGGGGAGGCCCCTAGATGAGCACCGGCACCGAGATTCCCGGCGGGCAAGAGCGGGATTCCGCCGACCTGGCCCGCTTCGGCTATAAGCAAGAGCTCAGGCGCTCGCTGGGGCTGTTCAGCTCGTTCGCGGTGGCGTTCAGCTACATCTCGCCGTCGACCGGCATCTTCACGCTGTTCGCGCTGGGCCTGACCACCATCGGCGGGGTGTTCATCTGGACCTGGCCGGTGGTCGCGCTGGGCCAGTTCATCGTGGCGCTTAACTTCGCCGAGGTCTCCAGCCACTACCCGGTGGCCGGCTCGGTGTTCCAGTGGACCAAGTTCCTGGCCAACCGTTCGTATTCGTGGATGACCGGGTGGATCTACCTGTTCGCGGGCATCCTGACCGTGACCGCGGTGGTGGCCACGCTGCCGCTGGCGCTGATCCCGGCGCTGAACGGGCTCGGCTGGGGCTCGCTGAACGTGGGCAGCCTGAACACCAACCTGGTGGTGGCGCTGATCACGCTGGTGGTGATCACGATCCTGAACATCTACGGGGTCAAGCTGGTCTCGATCATCAACAACACCGGCGTGGTGTTCGAGATCCTGGGCATGTTCGTGTTCGCGCTGGTGCTGATGGCGTTCCACAACCACCAGGGCTTCACGTGGTGACCAACAGCGCGGGCTTCCACGTCAACGGGAGCTCGTTCCTGGCCGCGATGTTCATGAGCCTGTTCGTCATCTACGGCTTCGACACCGCCTCGACACTGTCCGAGGAGACGAAGGACCCGCGCCGGGCCGCGCCCAAGGCGGTGCTGTACTCGGTGATCGGCGCGTTCATCATCGGCGGCGTGTTCCTGCTGGGCGTGCTGGTGGCCATCCCGAACCTGGGTACCGCGGTCAAGGGCGCGTACGGGCCCGCGGCGATCATCGAGGCCAACTTCTCCAAGCCGTTCGCCACCATCTACCTGCTGGTGGTCTCGGCCGCGATCTTCGTCTGCTGCCTGTCGATCCTGGCCGCGACGATCCGGCTGTGCTTCGGCATGTCGCGGGACAACCAGCTGCCCGGGTCCAAGTTCCTGTCCCGGGTATCGCCCAGCCTGCACACCCCGGTGTGGAGCTGCATCGCGGTGGCGGCGATCGCCGCGATTCCCTTCTACCAGTACTCGGGCGCCGGGATCATCGCGATCGCGGCCACCGGCATGATCTACCTGAGCTACTTCCTCGGGAACATCGTGATCATGCGGGCGCGGGCCCGCGGCTGGCCGAAGCTGAGCGCGCCGTTCAAGCTGGGCCGCTGGGGCATCGGAGTCAACATCGTGGCGCTGCTGTACGGCGGGGCCATGCTGGTCAACTTCGCCTGGCCGCGGCCGGCCAGCAACCCCAAGCCCAGCCAGACCCTCGGGCTGCTCAAGCTGGGCTTCCTGGACGGGATCCCGATCCTGTGGACCGTGGTGGTCTTCATCGCGCTGGTCGGGGTCATCTACTACCTGGTCGTGGGGCGGACGAAGACCTTCGCGCCGGTGACGGCCCCGGACGGGGACGACGACCCGGTGATCCAGCAGTCCGCGGGTTCTGGGGGTTCTGGGGGTTCTGGGGACGGCGCCGAGGCGGCCGCCTAGCCAGCCTGGCTTCGTCGGATGGCTCGCTCACGGCCGGCGTTGCGGACCGGGAGCCGGCAGCCGCCGGAGATCGTGCGCGGTCCGGGCGTCACGCTATACGGCCAGATCGAGGACTGGCTGGCGGGCGAGATCGCGGCCGGCACGCTGGTACCCGACGACCGGCTGCCGACCGAGCACGACCTGGCCGAGTGGTTCGGGGTCAGCCGGATGACGCTGCGGCACGCGCTGGCCGAACTGGCCCGGCGCGGCCTGGTCACCCGCACCACGGGACGGCACGGCGGCACGTTCGTGGCCGCGCCCAAGCTGGAGCAGGACCTGACCACCCTGGCCGGGTTCTCCGAGCAGCTGCGCCGCGCCGGGATGGTGGCCGGCGCACGGGTGCTGTCCGCCCTGCTGCGGCCGGCCGGGCCGGCGGCGGCGGCCGCCCTGCAGATCGGCGCGGGCGACGAGGTGTACGAGATCCGGCGGATCCGGCTGGCCGACGGGCGGCCGATCGTGCTGGAGCGGTCGCGGTTCCCGGCCTCGCGTTTCCCCGGCATGCTGGAGTCCCGGCTGGACGGGTCGCTGTACGAGCTGCTCGAGGTGCGCTACGGGCTGCGGCCGCACCGGGCCCGGGAGAGCCTGGAGCCGGTGACGGCCGGGGTGCGCGAGGCCGAGGCGCTGGAGGTAGCCGAGGGGGCGCCGTTGATGCTGGTGGAGCGGACGGCTTATTCCCGGTCAGGGGAACCGCTGGAGTTCGCCCGCGACTTGTTCCGCGGGGACCGGACGCGCGTGGTCATGTGGACCTCGGAGCTCGCGGGGGATATGTGACGGTCATAGCTGCCCGGATCCTCCATAGAACCCGGATCCGCCACGCAAATGTGACAGATGTGGCGTGATGGTGGGCGAGGGAGGGAGCGGAGGCCGGGTCTTGCTTACACGGGGAGCAGGACGCAGCATTAGGGGTATGGAGCGGCGATGGAACGGGTCGGTGACCTCAGGTGAGCCCGAGGAGCCGGTGCGTGCTGGTCCGGTCGTGCCGCCGCCGCCGAGTATCGCGCTGACGGGTACGGCGATTCCGCCGCCGCCGAGCATCGCGTTGTCGTGCTCGGCGATCCCGCCGCCGCCCACGACCAAGCTGTCGTGCTCGGAGATACCCCCGCCGCCGAGCATCGCGCTGGACTGCTCGGCGATCCCGGCGGCGCCTATTACGGCGCTGTCGTGTTCGATGATCCCGACGGCGCCGACGACGGATCTGTCGCGGTCGGCGATCCCGCTGCCGCCTACGACCAAGCTGTCGTGCTCGGCCATTCCGCCGCCGCCGACCACGGTGCTGGACTGCTCGAAGATCCCGCCGCCGCCGGAAACCGGGCGGCAGGCCAGCCATCCGCGGGCGAACGGCAGTTAGGTCGGCAGGCCAGCCGGCGCTGGTCACCGAGTGGCGGGCGTACTTTGAGCACTGGACCGCTCCGGCGGGCCGCCCTGGGTGGTCCAGGCGCGGCCGGTCACCGGCCTCCCCGATAGGGAGCCGGTGACCGGCTGGGATCCCGTCCGGTACGCGTTCGGCGATACGGCCTGAGCCCCCGCGGGCCTTACCGCCTGGCGCACCCGGGACGGGACCGGCCCTGCGACCACTGCTGCGTGTCCCGGGGCTGACACCACGGCCCGTTCGGACAAAATCAGATCTGACGGTCCTGGTCGTGGTGCGGGTGGTGGTGGCCGAGGCGGCCGGTGAGGGCCAGCACGACCACGAACAGGAGCCCGAGCCACAGCACCGGCCCGGCAATCCACCACAGAGCGTGGGCGGTGGCCATGATCGCGATGACGACCAGCGCGGCCAGCAGGACCGGGTGGCGCCTGCGGCGGATGTGTTCGGGCACTGCCGGAGCCCCAGTGTCCGGCAGGTCGGCGAACAGGCCGCTCAGGTCGCCGCGGGTCTTGGCGTTCATGGCCTGGCTGACCCGCTCGTCGAACTCGGCCTGGTCGAGGCGGCCGGCCGCGAAGTGCTCGGACAGCCGGTCGGTGACGGACTGGCGCTCCGCGTCGGAGACGCGCAGGTGCTGGTCGGAGACCTCGGCGTAGATATCGCGGAACATCGGGCCGAAGCCGCGCCCCCGCGGGCCGAAGCCGTAGAAAGGCCGGCCTGCGGGGTTATCAGACTGACTAGACATGATCGGTGTGCTCCTAGCGTGAACGGGCCGAGCCTTAACGGCGCTGCAGGGATTCGATGAGCGAGCCGGCGATGGAGACGTCGCTGCCCTCTTCGGGGATCAGCAGCACGCCGGCCAGGTAGAGCGGGATGCCGACTCCGCCGAAGACGGTCAGGACCACGAAGGCGATCCGGACGATCATGGCGTCGACGCCGAAGTAGCGGCCGATGCCCCCGGCCACGCCGGTCAGCATGCGGTCCTGGAAGGACCGGCGGAGCATGACGCGGTGCGGCTGGGCACCGAACGACGGCTCGGTGGTGGTGGTGTCTTGCGGGTTCGCAGTGTTCGTGTTCATGCCTCTACAGTGGCTCCGCGGGCCTCGCGCGCACATCGGGAAGAACACCGGTCCGACCCTGATCCCGGCCCGGGGACATCAGGGATCCCTCAGGGTTGCTCCGGATGGCGAGGTCAGGGGGTCTGGGGCCATGATGGAGAGCGTGGAGCACCCAGAACGCTGGCGTGAGCACCGCGGCGGTGACCCGTTCGGGCACTGGCACCGCGGGCCGTTCTGGCTGCGCCACCGCGGTAACGGGCCGCTGCGCCGCGACCTGAGCGACCGGCTGGGAGGTGGGGTGGCGGCCGGGGCAGCCGCGTGGCGGGGTGTCAATGTCACCGCCGTGCGGATCGTCTTCGTGCTGATCACCCTGATCAGCGGCGGGGTCGGCGGGGCGGTGTACGTCGCGGCCTGGCTGCTGATCCCGGCGGCCGGCCAGGAGATGAGCATCGCCAGCCAGGCCAGGAATGACGCCAGGGGTATCCGGCTGGCCATCGGGGTCGCGTCGCTGCTGGCCCTGATCCTGCTGGCCATCGGCGCGCTGGGCGACGGCTGGTTCACCAGCTGGGCCTGGCCGCAGGTGATCAGCGCGGCCGGGCTGGTGCTGATCTGGCGGAACGCTTCTCCGGACGAGCAGGCCAGCTTGCGGCGGCTGATCGAGCCGCTGGAATCGACCGCGGGCTCGTCCCGGCCGGGCCGGCGGACGGCGCTGCGGCTGGGGATCGCGGCCGTGCTGCTGCTCGGCGGCGCGGGCTGGCTGTTCTCCGCCCGGGTGAGCGTGGCCCTGCTGCGGCCGCTGGGCGGGGTGGTACTGGTCATCGCCGGAATCGTGCTGCTGCTCGGCCCGTGGTGGCTGCGCATCGCGCGCGACCTGGTGGTTGAGCGCCAGGCCCGGATCCGGGCCGAGGAGCGGACCGACATCGCGGCCCGGGTGCACGACTCGGTGCTGCAGACCCTGGCCCTGATCCAGCGGCGCGCCGACGACCCGCAGAAGGTCGTTCAGCTGGCCCGGATGCAGGAACGCGAGCTGCGGTCCTGGCTGTTCGAGGGGCGCGACCCCAACCAGGCGGACGAGAACATGACGTTCGCGTCCGGGATCCGGCAGATCCAGCAGGACGTGGAATCCCGGTACGGTGTCCCGGTGGAGGCGGTCATGGTCGGCGACTGCGAGCTGGACGACAGCCTGAACGCCCTGGTGGCCGCGGCCCGGGAGGCCACGGTCAACGCGGCCAAGTGGTCCGGGGCCGGAGTCATCTCGCTGTTCGCCGAGGTCGAGCCGGGCGAGGTGTCGATCGTGGTGCGCGACCGCGGGCAGGGCTTCGACCCGGAGGCGGTGCCCGAGGACCGCAAGGGCCTGGCCGAGTCGGTGCACGGCCGGATGACCCGCCGCGGCGGTACGGCCACCGTGACCAGCACCCCAGGCGAGGGCACCAAGGTGAGCCTGAAGATGCCGCGGTCTGCCACCCAGCCCCGGTCCAGCGCGGCGAGCCGGTCATGAGCGTCGTGCCGGAGGTGCGCAGATGAGCGTCGTGCCGGAGGTGCGCAGATGAGTACCGCCGTGCCGCGGGTCATGCTGGTCGATGACCACGGGCTGTTCCGCTCCGGGGTCCGGGGCGAGCTGGGCAAGCAGGTTGAGGTGGTGGGCGAGGCGGACGACGTGCAGCCCGCCATCGAGCTGATCGGCTCGCTGCAGCCCGACGTGGTGCTGCTCGACGTGCACCTGCCCAGCGGCGGGGGCCAGGACGTGGTCCAGGCGATCAAGGCCTCGCACCCCGAGGTGCGGTTCCTGGCGCTGTCCGCGTCGGACGCGCCCGAGGACGTGATCGCGGTGATCCGCGCCGGGGCCCGGGGCTACGTGACCAAGACGATCTCCACGGCCGAGCTGGCCGATGCGATCCGGCGGGTGGCGGCGGGCGACGCGGTGTTCTCGCACCGGCTGGCCGGGTTCGTGCTTGACGCCTTCGCGGCTGCTGGTACGGCCGGTCCGGCCGACGCGGTGAAGCCGTCCTTTGATCCCGAGCTTGACCAGCTGACCGCGCGGGAACGCGAGGTGCTGCGGCTGATCGCCCAGGGCTACACCTACAAGGAGATCGCCCGCGAGCTCTACATCTCGGTGAAAACAGTGGAGAGCCATGTGTCGTCGGTGCTGCGCAAGCTGCAGCTGTCCACCCGGCACCAGCTCACCCGGTGGGCGGCCGAGCGCCGCCTGGCCTTATTCCCTGGTTCGACCAGATGCTGGAGCTGTGCCGCCGGGTGTTCCCGTTCGTGGAGGACCACAAGTTCTACTGCGAGCACTGGTTCACCTCGCAGTTCTTCGGCAAGATCAGGGAGTTCGGCGCGCTGCTGGCCCGGTTCGGGGTGCTGGCCGACGCCGAGGACGTGTTCCAGCTGCACCACACCGAGGTGGACCAGGCCCTGGCGGACATCATGCTGGCCTGGGCCGCGGGCGGCCCCCCGCTGGGCGCGGCTCACTGGCAGCCGATCGTCGGTCCCGCAAGCGGATGCTGGCGGCGATGCGGGACTGGTCGCCGCCGCCCGCGCTGGGGCCGGTGCCCGAGGCGCTGAACGATCCCGCCGTGCGCATGCTGTGGGGTGTCACCCAGGAGCGGATCCAGGCCTGGCTCTCGCCGGCCGCGGACCAGGTCCGGGGCTTCGGCGCGTCCTCCGGGGTGGTCGAGGGCCCGGCCCGGGTGCTGACCGGCGTCAACCAGATCGGCGAGATCCGCGATGGCGAGACCGCCCGGTTCCGGCTGGTTTTGCGCCGCACTCCGGATGGCTGGACGCAGTCCGGGGTGTCGCTGGCCGCGCCGGTCCCGGCGGTGACGGCTGGCTTGCCGGAGGCGGCGGCTGGCCCGGCGGCGGCGGCTGGCCCGGAGGCGGCGGCTGGCCCGGCGGAGGCAACCGCCGCGGTGCCGGAGGCAACGACATCGATGGACCATCGGTGTGGTTATAGCGACACCGATGGTCCATCGGTGCGCCTCGGGCTGGGAGTGTAGGGACAGGTGAGGTCAGCGGGGTGAGCGGGGAACCGGGCGAGGGGCGAGCGAGCGCGGGGATCGGCCCGGAGGACGGTTCGGGTGGGACGAGACGGGACGAGGGAGGGCGGGGCGTAACAGGGCGGGACGTAACAGGGCGGGACGTAACAGGGCGGGACGTAACAGGGCGGGGCGTAACAGGGCGGGACGTAACAGGGCGGGATGTAACAGGGCGGGACGTAACAGGGCGGGAGCTGGTGATGGTGCGGGCGC
Organism: uncultured Actinomycetes bacterium; assembly: GCA_963767565.1. GTDB lineage: Bacteria > Actinomycetota > Actinomycetes > Streptosporangiales > Streptosporangiaceae > Palsa-504. The sequence continues at coordinate 71,980 of CAVYEG010000011.1, forward strand.
CGCTGCCGGGGACGTTCTACCGGGCGCCGCGGCCGGGGGCGGAGCCGTTCGTGCAGGTGGGGAGCCGAGTTGGCGCGGACACGGTGGTCGGGATCGTGGAGACCATGAAGCTGATGAACTCGGTGACCGCGGGGGTGGCCGGGGTGGTGGCCGAGATCTGCGTGGGGAACGGGGAGTGCGCGGCGCACGGCGCCACGCTGCTGCTCGTCGAGGCCGGCCGGTGATCAGGCGGGTGCTGATCGCCAACCGCGGGGAGATCGCGGTGCGGGTGATGCGCACCTGCCGGCGGCTGGGCATCGAGGCGGTACTCGCGGTCTCGGACGCGGACTCCGGGTCGCGGCCGGCCAGGCCGGCCGACCGGACGATAAGGATCGGGCCCGCCGAAGCGGCGGCCAGCTACCTCAACGTCGACGCGGTGATGGACGCGGCCCGAGCGGCCCGTTCGCGGGCCTTCGGTAACCCGATCCGTGCTCCCCGGTGGCGCGGCACGCCACCGGGAAGCACGTGTCTTCCTGTGCTATTTTTCCGGGCCATCTTGCTGGGCCATCTTTCTGGCCCGGTCACGGCCCCGTTGGCACGCTGCTCGGGTGGGTGCCCGGCATCAGCCGGCCCAGGCCGCCCACCGCCTCGTCGAGCAGCACGCTGAGCGGTGCGGACCCGGACCACCACCGGGTCGCCCCTAGCCCGGTCACGCTGCGGCAGCCCGACTCCTGCACGGTGACCGCGGGGAAGCCCTGCGCTCCGGCCGCGAACAGCAGCCGGACCAATCCCGCGGACGCAGCCGGACAGTGCTGCCCGGCCGGCAGCGGCGGCAGCGCGCAGAGCGCCGCGACCATGGCCTGCACCTGGGTCGCACCAGTGAGCGTGACCTGGCGCGGCGACGGGGTCCGGCTGACGACGACCCGATCCGCGCCCTGACCGCCCGCGCAGAGCGATCCGGCCGCGAGCGTTCCCGCGGCGGCGGCCGGCGCACTGGCCGAGCTCGCAGCGGCCGAGGCGGTGCTGGCCGAGGCGGTGCTGGCCGAGGCGGTGCTGGCCGAGGCGGTGCTGGCCGAGGCGGTGCTGGCCGAGGCGGTGCTGGCCGAGGCGGTGCTGGCCGAGGCGCTGCTGGCCGAGGCCGGGTGACCGGCGCTGCTGGCCGAGACGCTGCCGCACGCAGCTAGTCCCAGCACGGCGATGACGGCGATCATGCCCGGCAATCTCCGAGCGGCCATGGCGGGCCTCCCTTTTGCTCCACCCTTGGACGGCCCGCGGGCGGCCACGGTTCCGCTCGGCGCGGCCAGGCTTGCCTTCACGATCGGTCACCGTAAGTGATCAAGGCTTGGCATATTGCTATGCCTGCGGCCACGTGGTACAAGGATTACGACGCGCGTTTAACAGTGCTTTTCGTGGCCATAGTGGGCCTTTCGCGACCATAGTGGGTGAATCGTGCGTATTTCGCGTGCCATTTTCGCTACGGCAGTTGTGGTTACCACGGCGGCTGCGGGCCTGGTCACCGCGGTGGCCGCCGCACCGGCCGCCGGCGCTTCAACGGTGAATTACGTGGCACTGGGCGATTCCTACAGTTCCGGGGTCGGCGCCGGGGACTACATCTCCGCCAGCGGCAGCTGCGAGCGCAGCGAGAAGGCCTACCCGGAACAATGGGCCGGGCTGCACTCTCCCGCCGCCTTCGTCTCGGTGGCGTGTTCGGGCGCGACCACGGCGGACGTGCTGAGCAGCCAGGTATCGGCGCTGAGCGCCAGCACCACGCTGGTCAGCATCACGATCGGCGGTAACGACGCGGGCTTCTCCAGCGTCATGGAGACCTGCGTGCTGTCCTCGACCACCTCGTGCCTGAACGCCGTGGCGAAGGCCGAGGCCTTCGTGGCCGGCCAGCTGCCCGCCAGGCTGGACAGTACGCTGACGGTCATCAGCCATGACGCCCCGGACGCGAGGGTGGTCGTGCTCGGCTACCCGGACCTGTACGACCTGTCCAAGTCCAGCACCTGCATCGGGCTGAGCACCAAGGACCGGACCGCACTGAACGGCGGCGCGGACGACCTGGACGCCGCCCTGGCCACCGCCGCGAAGGATCACGGCGATACGTTCGCCGACGTCCGCGGCCAGTTCACCGGGCACGAGATCTGCGACTGGGGCAGCTGGCTGAACTCGGTGGACATCTTCGCCATCAGCTCGTCCTACCATCCCACCGCCGCCGGGCAGGAACAGGGCTACCTGCCCGTGTTCAGCTCGGCCGCCGCCGAGGTGTAGCAGCGGGCCGCGGGCGCCGCCGCTGGCGGCAGGCGAGATCGTGCCGCTGGAGATCGAGATCCTGCCGTCAGGCAAGCTGTTCCGGCCGGGCGAGACGCTGCGGCTGGTGATCCAGGGCCAGGACGTGCACCGTTACCCGCGGCCGCTGGTCCAGGCGCGGCACGACGACTCGGTCAACCGCGGCCCGCACGTCATCCACGCGGGCGGGCCGCACGACTCGCACCTGCTGCTGCCGGTGCTGACCGGCTCCTAGGCGGCCCGGCGCTGATGGCTCTGGGTGGGAGCCGGGTGTTTCGGCCAGGTCAGCACCTCGATCGGGGCGTTGAACCAGTGCCCGACCGGGCACCGGATCTTCGCGGCTTCCAGCAAGCCGTCGAGGGTGCTGATCGTGTAGCGGTACTCCACCACGACCGGGAGCGCGCATCGCCTCGCACCCCGGGAGTCCATCCACGCCGGGCAGTCCAGCAACATCAGGCCGGTGTCCATTCCTGCTTTCCCCTCCTAGCACAAAGCGGGCATGGGGCGCTGCCTCTGGGCCGAGCCTCCTCCCCCGGTCCTGCGTCCCGATTGAGGCCCGATTGAGCAAGGCCGCATGATGGAGGACTATGGAGCTGATCGTTGAGGATGCCGTCGTGCTCACGATGGCGGCTAACGCCGGGCCTGCCGGGGCCCTGCTGGTGCGGGACGGGCGGATCGCGGCGGTGGGGACGCCGGAGCAGGTCCGGGCGGCCGCGGGGCCGGGCGCGCAGGTGGTGCGGCTGGACGGCGCCACGGTTGTTCCGGGGCTGATCGACGCGCACTGCCATGTGGCTGACGTCGGCTATCTCGCGGCGGCGGCCGATTGCAGCCAGCCGTCCGCGCCGGACATCCCGGCCATCCAGGCACGGCTGCGGGAAGCCGCGGGCCGGACCCCGGCGGGCGCCTGGGTGACCGGGGGCGGCTACGTGGAGTACAAGCTGCGCGAGGGACGGCACCCGACGCGCGACGAGCTGGACCAGGCCGTGCCGAACCGGCCGGCCGTGGTGTACCACACCTCGCTGCACGCCTGCGTGCTGAACACGGCCGCGCTGCGCGAAGCCGGGTTCGCGGACCGGCAGCCGGATCCGGCGGGCGGGGCGTTCGGGCGTGACCGCGACGGCCGGCTCGACGGGGTGGTGTTCGAGCGGCCCATGTTCGAGCTGTTCGAGCGGAACCTCCGGCAGGACCTGGCCCGGATGGGCAGCGCCGAGCGGAACCGGCTGGTCGAGCGGGCGAGCCAGCAGCTGGCTTCGTTCGGCCTGACCGCGGCGTGCGACGCTGACCTGCGGCGGGACAGCTTCGCCGCGTACGCCGAGGCGGACGCCAGCGGGCTGCTGGGGCTGCGGATCTACGGGCTGGTCGTGCACGACCAGGTGGACTGGCTGCTGGAGGCGGGCCTGCGCGGCCGGCACTCCGGGCGGCTGGCCGCCGAGGCGGTGAAGATCTGGGCCGACGGCGGGATGAGCAGCCGCACCGCGGCGATCCACGGCAGTTACCCGGTGCCGCCGTACGGCTCGGGCATCTTGTACTTCGAGCTGGACGAGCTCACCGCGATGGTCCGCTCGTTCGACACCCGCGGCTTCCAGGTCTGCATCCACGCCCAGGGCGACCGGGCCATCGAGACCGTGCTGGACGCCTACGCCGCGGTCACCGCCCCGGGCAACCCGCTCCGGCACCGCATCGAGCACGGCGGTTCGCTGTACGCGCCGCTGGCCGCCCGGGCCGCGGAGCTGGGCATCGTGGTGGCGGCCCAGCCCGGGATGCTGTCGCTGCTGGGCGACGGGTTCGCGGAGGCGTTCGGTGAGCGGGGCGACGAGCTGTATGCGTACGCGTCCTGGCGGCGAGCGGGCATCACGGTGGCCGGGTCCTCCGACGCCCCGGTCATCACGGCCGATCCGCGGCTCGGGATGCGGGACGCGGTGCTGCGGCGGACCGACGGCGGCCGCGTGCTGGGACCTGGCGAGGAGCTGACGGCCGGTGCAGCGCTGGCCATGTACACCACGCAGGCCGCGTTCGCCGCACGGCGCGAGGCCGAGATCGGCTCGCTGGAGCCGGGCAAGCTGGCCGACTTCACGGTCCTGGACGGCAACCCGCTCGTGGTCGAGCCTGCGCGCATCCCGGACATCCAGGTTGTGGCCACTGTGCTGGACGGGACACCGGTGTACCAGTCGGGCGACATCTTCCCGGGCGGCTGACCGCCGCGGCGGGGCGTGGTTATGCTCGCGGGCATGCTGACGTTGGCTGTGGTGGGCGCGGGGCCGAAGGGGATCGCGATCGCCGCCAAGGCGCAGGCGCTGGCCGCGGCCGGGCTGGACGCACCACGGGTGGTGCTGGTCGAGCCGGGCGTGGTGGCTGGGAACTGGGGCGGGCGGCAGGGCTACACCAGCGGCCTGCTGCCGCTGGGCACGCCCGCCGAGAAAGACGTCGGGTTCCCTTACGCCAGCAGCTGGGGGTCGGCCTCGGCGGCGGTCAGCGCGGCGATGGCGGATTACAGCTGGCAGCGGCACCTGATCGAGAAGGGCATGTACGCCGACTGGGTGGACCGCGGGCGGCTCCGGCCCACGCACCGGCAGTGGAGCTGGTACCTGCGGGAGGTGGCCGGCAAGGCGGGGGCGGAGATCATCGCGGCGCGGGTGACCGGCCTGGAGGTGACCGGCCTGGAGGCGGCCTGAGGCGGGCGGTGGCGGCTGACGGTGCAGCCGGACGGCACGGAGCCCGGGGAGGAGATCTGGGCGGACGGGGTGGTGATGACCGGGGCGGGACCGCCGATACGGGTGGCGCGGCAGCCGGAGGAGCATCCGCGGGTGCTGGACGGGCGCAGTTACTGGCTGGCCCAGGGGTACGGCCACCTGGCCAGGAACGTGTGCGTGATCGGGAGCGGGGAGACGGCGGCCTCGGTGGTCATCAGCCTGGTGAGCAAGCTGCCCAAGCGCTCCACGATCGACGTGGTGACCAGCCGCGGGGTGCTGTACTCACGCGGGGAGAGCTACGCGGAGAACCGGATGTACTCCGACCCCGCGGAATGGCCGGGGCTGGCCGAATCGCACCGGCGGGAGTTCCTGGAGCGGACCGACCGGGGGGTCTTCTCGCAGCAGGCCGAGACGACGCTCAACGGCTCGCGCGGCTTCCGGGCGCTGGCCGGGCGGGCGGTCGGGATCCAGGCCGGCCAGCAGCAGGTCGTAGTGGACATCGAGTACGGCACCGAACGGGAACGGGTCGCCTACGACCTGGTCGTCGTGGCCATCGGCTTCCAGGCCCGCTGGTTCGAGGGGCTGCTGGGCGAGCAGGCACGCGGCCTGCTGGCCAGCGCGCTGGGCGGGGCCGAGCTCGAGCGGCGGATCGGGCCAGACCTGTCGGTCGCGGGGCTGAGCCCGCCGCTGCACCTGCCGGTCGTGGCCGGGCTGGCCCAGGGACCCGGCTTCCCCAACCTGAGCTGCCTGGGCCTGCTGAGCGACCGCATCCTGGGCCGCTACGTTACGGCCGCTGAGAGGAGAGAACGTGCCTGAGCTGCCCGACGAGGTGTGGGAGAGCGACGACTGCGTGCGGCGCATGGTGGTCATCCCGGCCCGGCTGGCCGAGCGGCTGGCCGGGCGGGCCGAGCAGCGCGGCCTGTCGTTCAGTGACCTGCTGGCCGAGTACGCGCAGCAGGGCCTGGACCGCGACGGCTAAGCGGACTCCGCGGCTTCCTTAAGCGCGGCGAGCGTGCGCGGGATGCCCTGCCGCGCCGCCGTGGTGCGGTCGGCGATCTGGGCCTCGGCGTCGTCGCCGAAGCGGTTATGGAACCTGATGATGCCGTCGGGAAGGAACTCCCACGACTCGGTGACCTTCGTGCCGCCGTCGGCGGGAGCGAAGGTATAGCCCCAGCGCACCCACGAGCCGCCCACGCACCAGGCGAACTCCCGGCCCCGGTCGGCCACGACGACCTGGGAGCGAGTCTCCCAGGTCCGTTCGGGCAGCTCATTGCGCCCGGTGAACCAGGCGCCCGCCCGGGGGCCGTCGCCGTCGTCCCACCAGCAGCCCGTGCAGACCGGGCTCCACTCCCCCATCCGGGTCACGTCGGCGACCATGTCGTACAGCTCTTCAGGCGACCGGGCCACCACGACCGATGCGGAGTAACTCAGGTTGCTCATGGCCTCAGTATTTCTCAAACGGAAACAGGCCGGTACGCGAGCCGTGGCGGGACGCGGGGACCACGGACCGTTCGGCCCGGTAAATCGGGGATCACGGCCGGCGGCGGAGGTACGGCGGCGGGGCGGGTCGGAGCTGCCGCGCAGTAGGTAGGCCGAACGGAGCAGGGCGGGATTGTCGCGCAGCTCGCGGGCCGGGCCGGAGAAGCGGATGCGGCCGCCTTCCATGATGTGCGCGTGGCCGGCCAGGCCCAGGGCGACGGTGGCGAGCTGCTCGATGAGCAGCACTCCGGTGCCGGCGGAGGCGACCGCGGCGATGACCGGGATCAGGCGGCTGACCACCACCGGGGCCAGGCCCAGCGACTGCTCGTCGATCAGCAGGTAACGCGGCTGGCCGATCAGGGCCTGGGCCAGCACGACCATCTGCTGCTCGCCGCCGGACAGGGTACGGGCCGGGGCGGACAGGCGCTGGGGCGAGCTGCGGGAACAGCTCCAGGACGCGGGCGCGGCCGGCCTGGGCCTGCTCGCGGGTCAGCGCGTGCGGCACAAATTCAGCGAACGCCGATTTGTGGGCCCGCACAGCTGTCCGCGGCCCCGCCGCTCACGCCGGGACGGTCAGCCGCCCCAGACTTCGCGGGCGGTTTCCACGATGAGGCGGAGCTTGGCGACTTCCTGGTCGTAGGTGAGCGTGTTGCCTTCCGAGGTGGAGGAGAAGCCGCACTGCCCGGACAGGCAGAGCTGGTCCAGCGGGATGTACTTGGCCGCCTCGTCGATGCGGCGCTTGAGGTCGTCCTTGGACTCCAGTTCGGGGCGCTTGGTGGTGACCAGGCCGAGGACGACCATCTTGCCCGGCGGGACGAAGCGCAGCGGCTCGAAGCCGCCGGAGCGCTCGTCGTCGTACTCCAGGAAGAACCCGTCCACGTCCAGCTCGGAGAACAAGGCCTCGGCCACGAAATCGTAGCCACCGGAGGCAACCCAGGAGGAGCGGAAGTTACCACGGCACATGTGCGTGGTGATGGCCATGCCGGCGGGCTTGTCCTTGATCGCGGCGTTGATCTGCTTGATGTAGCGCAGGTGCAGGTGCTCGGCGTCCTCGCCGCGCTCGCTGATCTCGGCGCGCTGGGCCGGATCGTTGAGGTAAGCCAGGCTGGTGTCGTCGAACTGCAGGTAGGTGCAGCCGAGGGCAGATAGCCGCTGCACCTCGTCGGCGTAGGCGGCGGCCAGGTCGGCCCAGAACTCCTCCAGGTCCGGGTACACCGTGTGGTCCACCGAGGCGGGGCCGCCGCGGTAGTGGACCATGTTCGGTGACGGGATGGTGAGCTTGGGCACGGCCGTGGTGACATGGTCGCGCAGGAAGATGAAGGCGTCGGCGAAGATCGTGTCCACGATGCGGAGCTTGCCGTCGATGCGGATCGAGGCCGGGGTGAACTCGATCTCCCCGGCCGCGTTCCTGAACTTGACGGCCAGGTGGCCGGGCGCTTTGGAGACGCCGCCCAGGGCGTAGATGAAGTCCATGTGCCAGGAGGCGCGGCGGAACTCGCCGTCGGTGGCCGACTGCAGGCCCACCTCTTCCTGCATCCGGATCGCGCCCGGGATCTCCTCGTCCTCGACCGCGCGCAGGTCGGCGGCCGTGATCTGGCCGGCGGTGAAGTCGTCGCGGGCCTGGAGCAGCCGGGCCGGGCGCAGCAGGCTGCCGACGTGGTCGGCGCGGAAGGGGGGACTGGTCCTGCGGGCCATCTCTACCTCTCTTCTATGGAGGGCGACGGATACCACCTCCCTAGATTTCCTATCACGCGCTCTCCGGTGCTGAAAGTGTCATGCATCACGTGCCCGCGAGCTCGCGGCAGTTTTCCCGGCATCGATGCGCCGAAGGTTATTCTCGTCGGGTGAGCAGCCTCGCGGACACCGGTGAGCTGGGCGAGGGCGAACCGTGGATGGCGCCCGGCGCCGCGGCGCAGCGCCCGCCGCGGCTGCTGCTCACCCTGCTCGGTGACTACTGGTGGCAGCGCACCGAGCCGCTGCCCTCGGCGGCGATCGTCGCGCTGCTGGCCGAGTTCGGCGTCAGCGACTCGGCGGCCCGGGCCGCGCTGAGCAGGCTGACCCGTAACGGCCTGCTGGTCACGTCCAAGACCGGCCGGCGCACGTTCTCCCGGCTGAGCTCGCGCGCGGCGGCGATCCTCGATGACGGCGCGCGGCGCATCTTCTCCTTCGGCGCGGACCGGCGGCCGTGGGACGGCATGTGGTCGCTGGTCGCGTTCTCCATTCCCGAGGACAACCGGGCGGCCAGGGACGCGCTGCGCAAGCAGCTGCGCTGGCTCGGCTTCGCGCCGCTCTACGACGGGCTGTGGGTCTCGCCTCGTGATCACGCCGCCGAGGTGATCGGGTACCTGAAGGACCTGGACATCACCACGGCCACCGCGTTCCGGGCCACGTCGAGCCCGGCCGAGTGCGACATCCCGGCCCGGGCCTGGGACCTGGACGGCCTGCGCCGGCAGTACGAGCAGTTCATCGGGTTCGCCAGCCGACTGCGAGACACCACGGCGGCCGGGCAGGTGCCCCCGACGGACGCGCTCATCGCCCGGACCCGGGTCATGGACGAATGGCGCGCCTTCCCCGGCCTGGATCCCGACCTGCCCGCCGAACTGCTGCCCGGCGGCTGGCCGCGGGCGGCGGCCCGCGAGCTGTTCATCGGCTGCTACGATCTGCTCGGACCGCTGGCGGCCAGGCGGGTCAGGCAGATCATCGCCAGGTACAGTCCCGAGCTGGCCGGGCGGGCCGCCTACCACAGCTCGGAACTGAAGCTGAGCACCGCGCCGGATCCCTCGGCGGGCTAGGCCGTGTCCCGGAGGCTGTGTCCCGGAGGTCTTTACGGCCCGCCGGTCCCGTGCGCCCCGTTTGCCACGCCAGCCGCTCCGGTCAGAGAGCAGGCGCCCCAGCCTTGCGCGATCCGGAAATTACCGCGCAAATGGGGCCGACGGGACTGGTGCACCGCACGGGACTGCACCGGGGCCGGGCACCGCGCCGCAGCGGATCAAGCTTCGCCGTCCCGCCTCGCTGATCTACAGGACATGCCCTAACCGGGAATCTCGCCCGCACGGGGTGCCACTCCGGCCAGATCCGGGCCGTGCTCGCCCGACCGAACACGGCCCGGATCGGGTTCAGAACTGGTCGGCCGAGGCGACCGTCTCGGTGATGGTGATCTCCGGCGGCTCACTGGCGCCGCCGACCGACCCGATGAACCCCTGCAGGTCAGGGTTCGAGAAGAACTGCTGGAAGTGCCCTGCAGTCTCCCACTCGTCGACGACCAGGACGAAACCGTCGCCGAGGCCGAACTGGTGATGAATGGCACCCTGCCCGCGGCTGGCCTCGGATATCTTCTCGAACTCCCCGGCCCGGTCGGCCAGCGCCTGGCGGAACGCGGCGGTGTCGCCCTTGATCTTCACAGTGACTAGCACGCTCATGTCCTGGATTCCCCTCCTTGAGTTCCGTTGGCCCGACACGCAGGTTCCGGCCTGCGGCTCAGCCCACGTCAGCATGGTTCATAACGAGCCGGGGCGCAAGGGCCATGTGGCCGGCGTGGAGGTCAGATGGAGGCCTGCAGCAAGGCCTGGCTGGCCGCGGGGACCAGGGGCAGGACGAGCGTCATCTCGGTGCCCTGGCCGGGGTGGCTGCGGGCGGACAGCTGCCCGCCGTGGGCCCGGGCCAGCTCGGCGGCGACTGCGAGGCCGATGCCGCTGCCGGAGATCTGCGCCGCCTGCGGGCTGCGCCAGAACCGGTCGAAGATGCGAGGCAGTTCGTCGGCGGGAATCCCGGGGCCGGTGTCGGTGACGGTCAGGACCGCCTCGACCGCTTGCGGGCCGGCCTGGATGCTGACGTGGCCGCCCGGCGGGGTGAACTTCAGCGCGTTGGTCAGCAGGTTGGTGATGACCTGATGGAGCCAGCGCGGATCGCCGAGTACCTCAGCCGCGGCCAGCTGCCGCGTCACGGTGATCCCCGCGGCCTCGTACTGGCTGGTCAGGCTGTCAGTGGCGGCGCCGGCGATTTCGGCGAGGTCGCAGGGCCGCCGCGACAGGTGCAGCGCCGCGGCGTCGGCCGCGGCCAGGGTCTGCAGGTCGGAAACCATCCGCGCCAGCCGCAGCACCTCATCGCGGAGCGAGGTCAGGTGCTCCGGGGTGGGCTCGGTGACCTCGTCCAGGAGCGCCTCGTGCCCGGCCTGCAGGACCGCGATCGGGGTGCGCAGCTCGTGGGCCACGTCGGCGACCAGATCGCGGCGCAGCTGTTCCTGCCGGGCCATCGTGTCGGCCATCTGGTCGAATGCGGCGGCCAGCTCGCGCAGCTCGTCGGGTGCGCTGAGCGGGCCGACCCGGGCGGTGCGCTGCCCGCGGCCCACCGCCCGGGTGACCGCGATGATCTGCTCGACCGGGCGGGTGATCCGGCGCGCCGCGGCCAGCCCGGTGAGCAGGGCCATCAGCGCCGCCAGGCCGGCCGCGCCGGCGATGGCCCGCAGCAGGTCGATCTCCAGCGCGTGATCGGCCCCGCCCAGGCCGGAACCGGTGAACCTGACGTAGGCCTCCCCCGCCCGCTCGCCGTGGGCGGTCAGCGGTGCCCGGTACAGCGGGCCCGTCTGCGCGGCGTAGCCTGGTGAGGACCGCACCACCCGGCCCGACGTATCGCGTATCTGCACATCGGCGCCCGTCTTGGCGGCCAGGTCAAGCACCGGCGCCAGGGCGGACGTGGCCCAGCTGTCGTGGCGGTCCCAGGCCACGGCGGCGGCCACCGCGATCGCGTTGGTCAGCTGCACGTGCTGCTGCGTGGCCAGCGCCGAGACGTCCGTGGCGGCGAACCCCGCGGTCAGGCCGGCCAGCAGGGCCACTGCGGCCAGGGCGACCGAGATGAACGCCAGCGCGAGCCGCAGGCCGAGCGTGCCGGCGCGGCCGGGGCGGACGGCCGGCGGCCCGTGGTCGTCAGTCATCGCAGGCCAGACCCAACCGGTATCCGCCGCCGAGCACGGTCTGGACGATCTGCGGGCTGCCCGGGTCCTCCTCCACCTTGCGGCGCAGGTTTTTCACGTGCGAGTCGACGGTCCGCTCGTAGCCCTCGAACTCGTACCCCCGGACCCGGTTGATCAGCTCGAACCGGGAGTAGACCCGGCCGGGTACCGTGGCCAGGGCGACCAGGATGCCCCATTCGGTCGGGGTCAGCTCGGCTCGCCGGCCGCGCACGGTGACCAGGTGCTTCGGCTCGTCGATGACCATGGTCCCGGCGCCGTAGCTGGTCATGCCGCTCCTGGCCGCCGGCGAGCCGCGGCGCAGGATGGCCTGGACGCGCAGCACCAGCTCGCGCGGGCTGAACGGCTTGGTCACGTAGTCGTCGGCGCCGAGCTCGAGCCCGGCGATCCGGTCTTCCTCGGCCGCCTTGGCCGTCAGCATCAGGATCGGTATGGTGCCGGCGGCCCGGATCTCGCGGGCCACCGTCTCGCCGGATACATCCGGCAGGCCCAGGTCCAGGATCACCAGGTCCGGCGCGGCCGAGGTGGCCAGCGTGATGGCCTCGGCGCCTGACCCGGCCGACAGCACCGTGAACCCGGCCCGCTCCAGGTAGGACCGGACCAGTTCCCGCAGCTTCCGCTCGTCCTCTACGAGCAGCACCGTCGCGGCCATTGCCCTCACCCGCCCCTCGTGCAGGTTGCCAGGATATTTCCATGATCTATGCAGGAACGACCGGCTGACGAGCCCGGGGGCCGGGCTGACCGGCTTTCTCTATGCGATCACCATGTGGCCTTCACCTGCCGTACGTGCCGACACGGTGCCATTGGACAGGCCAGGCGGAACCACACGGGATCGGTGACGATGACGGCGGCCAACCTGCTGGTGCTGATTCCCTGGCTGGTCTTCGCCGTGGGGTTGGCGGCCATCGGCTGGCGCCTGCTGGCCAGCCGACGGGGCTGCCGGCACCGGCGAGATCGCCGCTGACGAGGTGCGGCCCCGCCGGGGCCCGGGGGAGGCCGGACCGCACCTTAATCTCCGCCCGGCTCGCAGCCGACCAGCACGGGGGCCTGGTCGGCTGACCGGGCCATAAGGGACGGGCGGCAGTCTTGGGGCCGAACGGTCCGTGGTTTCTGAGCACTCCTGCGTAAAGATCGACGATGACCTGCCGCTGGCGACGGTGGCCCTGGTCGGCTGCGGGGTGCCGACCGGGTGGGGCACCGCGGTGAACGCGGGCGGCGTGCGGCCCGGCGATACGACTGTCGTGTACGGGATCGGCGGGGTCGGCATCAACGCCGTCCAGGGCGCGGCGTTCGCCGGCGCGCGCAACGTCCTCGCGGTCGACCCGCTGGAATTCAAGCGGGAGAACGCCATGGAGTTCGGGGCCACGCACACCGCGGCCGACGCCGAGACCGCGCAGCAGATCATCACCGAGGTGACCAGGGGCGTCGGCGCCGACCAGGCCCTGATCACCGTGGGCGTGGTCACCGAGGAGGTCATCGCCGGGCGCTCTCACCGCATCCAGCCAGCACCCACTCGCTTGGCGCCTGCGGAGGAGGTCAGTGCGGTGAGAAGACCGATGGCCTGCCCGGTACTGCCGCCTGGCCCCAGCTCCCGGCGCAGATGCCCGTGGCGTCTGCCTGCCCGGCCACGCCGGGCCGGACCGCCTGGCCAACCGGATCGATGCGCAATAGGGCCGGTTACAACCGGATCTCCGGCACATCGATCCGGTCGCACCGCTACTGAGTGACCGCATATATCGGATAAAACGGGCAGAATTCCAGCTACAGCTCGCCGCAGGAGGCGGTCGGCCCCGACGTGCTGCGTCCGCCGTCGATGCTGAACTCGAAGCTGCGCAGGCCGGTGCGGCGCGGCTGCCCGGCGTTCGGCTGGGCGCCTGACCGGGACCGAGGCGTACCGCACCAGGTCCTCGGCCACGGTCAGCATGCGCTGCGGGCCGATGGTGCAGTTGGTGCCGAGCATGGCCACCGGCAGGCCGGACAGCACGGCGGCGACCTCGCGGCCACGTCCCGCGGGTCGCGGCAGATCCCGCCGATGCCGATGACCACCTGGGCCGCCGGGAACAGCTCCCCGAGCCGGGCCAGGCAGGCGTGAGCCAGAAGCGTCTACGGCCCGGAGGGGCTGGACGCCTACCTGGCCACCAAGTGCGTGTTCCTGCCCGCGACGGCCGGCACGGCTTCCCCGGCGCTCAGCTGACGCGCCGGGGTCGTCGGGCCCAGGCTCCGTTCTGCGTATGTCGATCATGCGTCAGCGGACCGCCGGAAGGCCACCGGCGGTCCGCTGAGCCGGGCCGTTACCCGGTCACGCGTCAGGCCTAATGCGGAGCAACACCCAGGTCCAGCTCCTCCTGGCCGGCGTCGGCGGCCGCCTCCTCGGCGTGCGCCAGGACCCGCTCCGGGCCCAGGCGGCTGTTCACGGCGAAGTAGAACACCACGAGGCTGAACACTGCGATGATCAACAGGTCCCACCCGAACGCCATGTGGACGCCGACCTTGAAGCCGAGGAACGTCTCGTAGCCGCCGGCCGAGCCGGTGCGGTTCGGGCCGGTGGTGATCCCGCCGACGTAGCTGCCGCCGAAGATGGACAAGATAGTCAGGCCGACGACCCACGGGATCGCCCACGCCCCGGCCCGGAAGTCCAGCGGCTCCTGGTTCGGGTCGAGCCGGCGGGCGATGACGTACAGGATCAGGAAGAAGGCCACGGCGGCGTCGATCTTGAGGTTGTTGGCGGTGCCGCTCCAGTAGATGATGAACCCGGAGACCACGAAGCTGAACGGGGCGATGATGCTCAGGATCGGGGCCTTGTACGGCCGGGCCCGGTCCGGGTCGCTCTTACGCAGCGAGACCGCGGCCACCGGGGCGAAGCTGTACATGAACGACGACGCCGCGGTGATGGCGCCGACCAGCGCCGCCCAGCTGCCGAAGGGCAGGAACAGGATGCAGCCGAAGGCGCCGCCGAAGATGATGCTGAACCAGGGCACGCCGCGCCGGTCGATGCTGGCGAAGACGGGCGGCACGAAGCGGGTCTTGGCCAGCGAGTACGACAGCCGGGAGGCGGCGCTGACGTAGACCAGGCCGGTCCCGGCCGGCGAGACGACCGCGTCGATGACCAAGACGGTGCCGAGCCAGCCCAGGCCGACCGAGGTGGCCAGTTGGTAGTACGGGCCGAACGTACCGACGTTGGGGCCGAACGGGGCGGACCAGCCGTGGGCGACGTTGGCCGGGTTCAGCGCGCCGGTGAAGCACAGCTGCAGCAGGATGTAGAGGGCGGCGCCCATCAGCATGGAGCCGACCACCGCGAGCGGCACGTCCCGCTTGGGGTTACGTGCCTCCCCGGCCAGCTGGGCGGCCTGCTCGAAGCCCTCCAGGGCGAACACGATGCCGAGCGGGATCGCGATGAACACGCCCTTGATGCCGTAGGGCATGAACCCGCCGCCCGCGGTGAAGTTCGAGGCGTGGAAGACCTTGGTCATGATCAGGATGACGGTCGCGAACGGCACCAGGATCTTCCAGTACATGGCGACCGTGTTGGTCCTGGCCATCCACTTGACGCCGAACAGGTTCAGCGCCGTGAAGACGAACATGAAGCCGATCGCGACGAGCAGGCCCTTCGGGGTGAGCAGGCCCTTCGAAGTCTCCAGCCAGGGCCAGTACTTGGCGGCGAGGTACCCGAGCGTGGCCTCGACCTCGATCGGCGCGACGGCCATGGCCTGCAGGTAGGAGTAGGTCCCGGCGAAGAAGCCGCCCAGGGTGCCCGCGTGGATCCAGGTGAACCGCGCGGTGCTGCCGGAGATCGGGTAAGTGGAGCCGAGCTCGGCGTAGATCAGCGCGATGCCGATGAGCAGGATCACGCCGATGATCCACGAGATGATGGCCGCGGGCCCGGCGGCCTTGGACGCGTTCAGCGTGCCGAGCAGCCAGCCGGAGCCGATGACTGAGCCTGCCGAGACCATGAACAGCGGCAGCAAACCTACATCCCGGCGCAGTCTGGCCGGCCTCCCAGAACTTTCTGCACTTGCAGTCATGCCGATGCCCTCCACCTGGCTTATTGGCCATCTACCAGACCATAGGTGGCAGCACCCTAGCACCAGACGCGGCAAAAGTCGCCCATTGACAATTGGCGCATCCCGCTGTATTCCTTTTTCTTTTTAATCGCAAGACTTTGTTGGTTACAGGATCCCACTGATTTCTATTGCGCCTTGGTAACGGGGAGGTGGAACCACGGACCGTTCGGCCCGATGCCGTTGGGGCCGGAGCGGGGCGGGACCTCAGCTGCGGGCGTGGTCGCGGACGCGGCGCGGGCTGGCGCCGCCCAGGCCGTCCAGGGCCAGCACGGCGGACATCGGGTCGGTGGCGTCGGCCAGCCATTCGGCGGTGACCGCGACGGGCGCACCGGTGATGTCCTGCGCGGCGGCGGTGGCACCCGGGCGCCCGGCCACGAACTGTCCGCACCAGGCGGCTGTTACGCGTAACATCAGGTCCAGGGGGGTGCGATGACTGACACCCGGAAGTGCGAGCAGTGCGGCGCCTTGTTCGCGCCGCGGCGTGAGCACGCCCGGTTCTGCTCCGCCCGCTGCCGGGTGGCCTGGAACCGTCAGCACGTCGGCGAGTCCCCGGACGGCGCCAGCGCGCTGGGCTGGACCATCGCCGCTATGCGGGACACGGTCGACCGGCTGCTGCGGGCCCGGGGCGGGGACCTGCCGCACGCCTTCGCCGCGATCAGCGAGGCCGTATGGTGGGTCACCCTGGTCGACGCCACCCTGGTGCGCTACCACCCGGACGGCTACGACGCCGCGCTGGCCGCGGACCCCGAACCGGAGCGGCTGCTCGTCGAGGGCACGTTCGGCGGCCTCCGGTTCGTGCGGAACTGGATGGGCTACCACCTCGACCACGCCGAGTTCATCGAGCCGCAGCGCGGCGAAGCCGGCCCGGGCCCGCTCGCGGCCTGGAGCTGGCGGTCGCTGCCCGAGCCGATGCTGGCCGGACTGCCGGCCCGCGGCCAGGAATGGGAGCTGGCCCGGTACCTGGATTACCAGGCCAGGCTGGCCGGCCAGCCGATCGGCGACACCTTCGGGCGGGCGGCCGCCTTCCTGCGCCGGGCCGCCGCGGACAGCCTCAGCTACACCTGACGGCGGCCAGCGTTCGGGCGGCGGGGTGGTGGCAGGCTAGAGCACGCGCACCATCAGGGCCCAGCTAATCAGGCATAGCCGCGGGCGCGGCGGGTAGCCGGCGGGCCAGGAGGTAGTCAATGACCCGGGTAGCTGTTCGCTGTTCCCTCTCTAGACGCACGCGCACCGTGGCCCTGGTGACCGCCGCGCTGGCGCTCGGCACGGGCGCCGTCGCCGCCCTCGCGGCCCCGGCCCAGGCCGCGCCCCCCGGGCTGACCATCCGCACCAGCGGCAGCACGGTCACCCTGACCGTCAGCGGTGACCCTGCCACTGGGACCGTGACCGTGCCCGCCACGGCCCGTTCGGTGACCGTCCGGCTGACCAAGAGCGAGTAGCCGGGAGTCTCACACAGCGGCACAGCGCCTTTACGGGTGTACGCGCACCCAAGTAGCGTCAAAGATCAAGCACACACCCTCGGAGGGCATGAATGACGGCACAGGAGACAGCGTGGCAGGCAGCGGAGTCGGCGGCCGCGGTGCTCGCGCCCGAGGCGGGCATGCTCGCCTCGGCGGATTCGGCGGGCCTGGGTGAGGCCACGCTGTCCGTGCTGCAGCGCGCGGCCCTGCAGCCGGCCGCGGTGGGCACCGCGGCGCTGCGCTTCTGGACCAGCATGGCTATGGCCGGCCCGGTGGCGGCGGCGCGCTGGCTGGGCATGGAAGCCGCGCCGCCGGTGGCCGTGCCCGACGGCGACAGGCGGTTCGCCGACAAGACCTGGAGTGACAACCCGGCCTTCTTCGCCCTCCGGCAGGGCTACCTGGCCACCTCGCAGCTGGCCGGCGACCTGCTCGACGCCGGTGCTGGGGACGCCACCGACGACGCAAAGGCCCGGCTGGCCGTCGGGTTCCTGGTCGACGCGATCGCCCCGACGAACTTCCTGCCCACCAACCCGGCCGCGCTCAAGCGCGCGTTCGAGACCGGCGGGACCAGCGTGGCCAACGGGGCCAGGCAGTTCGTCGACGACCTGGTCAACAACGGCGGCCGTCCCCGGCAGGTGGATTCCCGGCCGTTCCGGGTCGGGGAGAACATGGCCGCCACCCCGGGCCAGGTCGTGTTCAAGAACGACCTGATGGAGCTCATCCAGTACGCGCCGCAGACCAAGCAGGTCCGGGCCATCCCGGTGCTGGCCAGCCCGCCCTGGATCAACAAGTACTACGTGATGGACCTGGCGCCGGGCCGCAGCTTCCTGGAGTGGGCGGTGCAGCACGAGCGGACCGTGTTCGCGATCTCCTACCGCAACCCGGACGCCGCCATGGGCGGCACCACGCTGGACGACTACCTCATCCACGGCCCGCGGGAAGCGCTGGACGTCATCACCGACATCACCGGCGCGTCCAAGATCGACATCATCGGGCTGTGCCTAGGCGGCGCGCTGACCGCCATGCTGGCCGCCTACCTGACCGAGAAGGGCGACGACCGGCTGGGCACGATCACGCTGCTCAACACCCTGCTGGACTACACCGAGCCGGGCGTGCTCGGCGCCTTCACCGACGAGAAGACGGTGGCCAGGCTGGAAAAGCAGATGGCGGCCAAGGGGGTGCTCGAGGGCAGCCAGATGGCGGGCACCTTCGACATGCTGCGGGCCAACGACCTCATCTTCAGCTACGTGGTGTCGAACTGGCTGATGGGCCAGGAACCGCCGGCCTTCGACATCCTGGCCTGGAACGGCGACAGCACCCGGATGCCCGCCGCGATGCACTCGTTCTACCTGCGCTCGCTGTACATGCGGAACGAGCTGGCCCGAGGTGAGCTCGAACTGGCCGGGCAGCGGCTGTCGCTGTCCGACGTGCGGAACGACACCTACGTGGTAGGTGCGATCAACGACCACATCGTGCCCTGGCACGGCTCCTACAAGACCATCGGGCTGATGGGCGGCAACGTCAGGTACGTGCTGTCCAGCGGCGGTCACATCGCGGGCATCGTCAACCCGCCCGGGCCGAAGGCCTGGTTCGAGGTGGCCGACGAGTCCGACGGCGCCCCGCCCGCCGACGCCGAGGCCTGGCAGGCCTCGGCGAGCAGGCACCGCGGGTCGTGGTGGGAGGACTGGACCGCGTGGTCCGACGCCCGGGCGGGCGAGTACGTCAAGCCGCCGCCGATGGGCGGCAGGCGGCACCGGCCCATCGCCGACGCTCCGGGAGAGTACGTGTTCGGTTAATCCTCCGGCCCTGGCGGCCGGCATACTATCGAGAGGTACCACCATGGCTGACATGAACGGGCAGGTTGCCCTGGTCACCGGCGGGATCCGCGGGATCGGGCTGGCCATCTGCGAGCGGCTGATCGGCCGGGGGGTCAAGGTCGCGGCCGGGTTCTCCAGTAACAACGAGGCCGCGGAGCAGTTCGCCGCCAAGTACGCCGACTACGGGGTGAGTATTCACCAGGGCAACGTGGGGCGCAACGAGGACTGCCTGCGGGTGCTCGATGAGGTGCTGGAGCGGCACGGGCAGCTGGACATCCTGGTCAACAACGCGGGCATCACGGTGGACAAGACGATGCGGAAGATGACGCCGGAGGAGTGGGACCGGGTCATCCACGTCAACTTGTCCGGGGCGTTCTACCTGTCCCGCGGCATCTTGCAGCACATGCTGGACCGCGGCTACGGCCGGGTGGTCAACATCTCCTCGGTGATCGGGTCGGCCGGCGGGTTCGGGCAGGCCAACTACGCGGCGGCCAAGTCGGGGATGTTCGGCCTGACCATGAGCCTGGCGCTGGAGACGGCCAGCAAGGGCATCACGGTCAACACCGTGACGCCGGGGTACATCACCACGGACATGACCGCGGCGGTGCCGGCCAACGTGATGGACAAGCTCATCGAGCGCATCCCGGTGGGCCGCCTGGGTGAGCCGAACGAGGTGGCCCGGGTGGTGGAGTTCCTGGCCGATCCGGAGTCGGGGTACATCACCGGGCAGGTCTACCCGGTCAACGGCGGCCTGTACATGTAGCGGGATACCACGGGCCGTTCGGCCTCAATAGATACGGCGGGGAGCCGGACGGGCGAGATACGGTCCGTCCGGCTCCACGTTTTCGTGCGCTACGGGTTCACGACCAGGCGGAACGTGCCGCCGAAGGCCTTGACGCCGTTGCCGTTGCCGGCCGGCGCGGCGCCGCCGTTGGCGGTGAGGGTCAGCGGCTGACGGGGGCCAGGCGGGTGAGGATCAGTTCGGTCCCGACGACCACGAGGGCGAGGACGGTCAGGGCGGGACCGACGACGGCCAGGCTGGTCGTGCCGATGAGCAGGCCGATGAGGGCGGAGACCCCGGCTCCCCCAGCCGCGGCGGCACCGACCTGCCAGGAGATGACGTGCTGGGCGCGCTGCTCGCCGAGGCGGACCGGGGTGAGCGAGATCAGGGCCGGGAACACGCCGGCCAGGGCACCCCCCAGGACGGCGAAGCCGAGGACGGTGACGGCGGGGCCGGGCTGCCACCAGATGACCGCCGCGGCCAGCACGGCCAGGGCGCTGCCCCAGGTGACCACCGAGCGGGGCGGGACCGGGCGGGGCAATACGGCCAGGCTGATCCGGACGGCGGTCAGCGCGCCCCAGTAGCCGAACGTAGCCAGGCCCGTCTCGGTCGGCGACAGGTTCAGGTGGCCGCGGCAGAAGCTGGCCTCCCACTGCCCGGCGCCGACCTCGAGACCGGTGTAGACGAAGAACACGACCATGCCGGTGGCCACCACCCAGCGGTACCGGCGGCGGGTCCAGTGGGCCGTTTCCGGGTGTTCGGCGGGTTGCGGCGGTTCGGACGGGACGGGCGGGGCGCCGTCGGTGCGGCGCCGGCGCAGCCACAAACCGGCGATGACCAGGTCGAGCACTGACAGCGCACCGTAGGCGGGGCGCCAGGAGCCGGTCAGGATGGCGGCGGTGGCGAGCAGCGGGCCGGCCGCGGTGCCGATGCCGTACGCGCCGTGCAGCAGGTTGAGCAGGCGCTGCCGGCCGGTCAGGGCCACCGCCGTGTTGAGGCCGGCGTCCATCATGCCGGCCGCGGCGCCGGCCAGCACGGCCACGCACAGCACGAGCCAGAAGCCCGGCGCGGCCGCGTACCCGGCCGTGCCCGCGGCGGCGCACAGGCCGGCCACGGCCAGCAGGGCGGGCACGCCCAGGCGCCGGATCAGCCGGCCGACGAACGCCGTGACCAGCACGGCCCCGACCGTGCCGATCAGCAGGATCAGGCCGAGGTCACCGACCGGAGCCCCGAAGGTGACGCGCATGGAGGGCCAGACGGTGCCGAGCACGCCGTCGGGCAGGCCCAGCACGACGAAGTTGCCCAGGCTGAGCAGGTCCGAGTTCCGGCTGGCCGCGGGCGCGGGAATCGGCCGGCCCTGCTCATCCACTGATCCATGTAATCCGACGAGGGGGGCTCGGGGCGAATCGGGGCCGAGGTTGCTGCGACGGGGGCACGGGGCGGATCGGGGCGGGGGCTACCTGACGCGGAAGGCGCCGAGTCCCTCGGGCGGCTCCAGCTCGATGGCGACGTCATGCACATCGGCCAGGCGGGGACCGTGATGGGCCCACTCCAGCAGGCGGCGGACGTCGTCGGGCAGGCCTTCGAAGACCGCCTCGACCCGGCCGTCGGGCAGGTTGCGCACCCATCCGGCCACGCCGTACTCCTCGGCCTTCCGGCGGCAGGTGTCACGGAAGAAGACGCCCTGGACCCGGCCGGAGACCAGGACCCGGTAGCGGACCATGATCAGAAAGGTACCGTGCGGGCCGGGCGGGATCCTCGGCTACTCGCGGGCGGGCGGGCGCGATCCCGGCTGCTCCCGGGTTAGCACGGACCGTTCGGCCAAATTTCTCATATACGGCGGAACCGGAACGTTACCGAAAGTTTTGCAATTCGACCCATCCGATCCGGCGGCCGTAGCGAAGCACACGCGTGACTGGCGATCCGGCGGCCGATGGGGGCCACCCGAGATCCGAGCCGACGTGGGCACCGGCTTGTCCGCTGGCCCGCCGCCGCCGGATCGCCGTCTTCTCCTCGCCGTGGATGACATGGCATTCGCTCGCGGCGACGGGCAGGCCGGCCAGTCGCCTAAAGGACCGTCATGCCCCAGCACGATGCCAAGCGTCCGCCGGCCGAGCACTTGTCCCGGCACTCCGTGCTCGCGGGTGCCGCTACAGCCGGGGCGGCTAGCTTGGCCGCCGCCGCCCTCGGAGGGCTTTCGCCGCGAATCCCCCACCGTGTCCATGATGTCCGACAAAACCGAAACGTTACCGAAATTCGTTCACTACTGACCCATCCGGCAGCCCGCCGGTCGCGAAGTACTCGCGTGCGAGGGGATCGGGCGGCCGATGCGGGCCGCGGGAGGGCGGAGCTTGCTTGCGCGGCGGTTGACCAGCATTGCCTCCGCCACGCTCAGCACCCGAATTCCAGCGACGCGGTCACGAGACCGGTATACGCGGCTCCCTCGGACATCACTGCGAGTAATTCCCGTGCTCGACATCCAGTAAACCAATCGGCGTGGCCCCTCGCCCCGGCGACGTGCATGCCAACCAGCCACGGAAAGGACCGTCATGCCCAGTCAGGATGAAACGCGTGCGTCGGCCGAGCCTGCCGCCGCCCCGACGGAACCGGGCCGTCTGTCCCGGCGCTCCATGCTCCGAGGCGCCGCGGCCGCCGGCGCCGCTGGGCTCGCTGTAACCGCCATGGGCGCGGCCGCGAGCCCGGCGCTGGCCGCCACCAGCCAGCCATCCGCACAAGACAGCCCGCAAAGCCATGCCGGGCCGATTGTGGTGCACGTGCGCGACGCCAAGTCAGGGGACATCGCGGTGTTCTCCGGGACCAGCGAGGTCCGGCTGCGCGACACGGACCTGGCTGCCCGGATCGCCAGGGCCGCCGGGTAACTCCTGCCATCCGCCAATTCGAGCCAGTGAGGTAATTGAATGTCATCGCACCGCGAGGCACCGGAGATCTCCAAGGACCCGGTTGCCGACAGCACGGATGTTTACGCGTTTGTCAGCCCGGATAAGCCGGATACGGTCACGCTTATCGCCAACTACGTCCCGCTGCAGGAGCCGGCCGGGGGGCCGAACTTCTACGAGTTCGGCGACGACGTCCTCTACGAGATCCACGTCGACAACAACGGCGACGCGGTGGCCGATATCACCTACCAGTTCCGCTTCCAGACGAAGCTGACCACACCGGGGAGTTTCCTGTACAACACGGGCCCGATCGGCTCGCTCAGCGACCCGAACTGGAACAGCAAGCAGTTCTACTCGGTTACCCAGGTCGACAGGGACGGCGCGCGCGTTCTGGCCAGCAATCTCGCCTGCCCGCCGTGCAACGTCGGCGTGCTGTCCACACCGGACTACGAGGCAAAGCTCGGCCAGCCGGCCGTTCACTCGCTGGGCAGCGGCATGCAGGTCTTCGCCGGACAGCGTGCCGAGGAGTTCTATGTCGACCTGGGCTCGATCTTCGACCTGGGCAACCTGCGCCCCATCCAGCAGCTGAACGCCTTCGCGAAGGCCGCAGGGCTCACGAGCATGCCCGGAGTGAACGCCACCAATGGCCTGAACGTGCATTCCATCGCGATCCAGGTGCCGATCTCGGCGCTGACCATTAGCGGGCACCCGACGATCGGCGTGTGGACGACCGCGAGCCGCCAGCGCGCGCGGGTGTTTGCGACGACAGCGACGGCGACATCTTCAGCGGCCCCTGGACCCAGGTATCCCGGCTGGGCAACCCGCTCATCAACGAGGTCATCATCCCGCTGGGTGAGAAGGACCACTGGAACAGGTCACAGCCGGTGCACGACAAGCAGTTCGCCACGTATTACGCGCACCCTGAGCTGGCCGGGCTGCTGCCGGTCCTGTACCCGGGCGCGTTCCCCGATCTTGCCGCCCTGAACAAGGCCGGAACCGCTCGCGCCGATCTGGAGGCGATCCTGCTCACCGGTATCCCGTCCGGCTTGATCAAGGGTTTCACCAACTTCACCGGCACGGTGCAAGCTGACCTGCTGCGGCTGAACACCTCTATTCCCCCCACGTCGGCAACCGCCAGCAACTTCAGCGTCCTCGGCCTCATCGGCGGCGACCCGGCCGGATTCCCGAACGGGCGCCGGGTCACCGACGACGTGGTGACCATCGAGCTGCGGGCCGTCGCCGGAGTCGTGTTCAACCTGATCGACCCCAAGTACGTCCCCGATGCGGCCATCGCGGACGTCAGCGATTTCCTTCCCGTCGGCTCCGCCATCGTCACCAACGGGCCGCTGGCGGCGTTCCCGTACCTGGGAGTGCCCTACGACGGCTACGACCAGAAGTTCTGACCCGGTTCAGTCCCGTGCGCTCCGGCGAGGCTTGCGGCCTCGCCGGAGCACCGGCGTCTCATGGGTCGCTGCCGGGCGCGGTAATACGCTGCCGGCCAGTAGCAAACAAAGGAGCGCAGCATGACCGAGCCAGTCGCCGGGCCTTCCGGTCCCGGCACCGTCGTCCTCGAGCTCGGCGCGGACATCGGCGCACTGATCCTGTACACGCCGGCCGGCCTGGACGGCGCGGAGATCGAGATCAGCCGTGACGATGATCCGGGGGCCGGGCGGACGCACTCACAGGTCCGTCAGCGGCACACGACGACCGCGACCAGCTACGCGGCCGTCTATCCGGGCCTGCCCGAGGGGTCGTACACGATCTGGCGCGACAGCCAGGACTCGGCAGGAAGCGTCGTAATCACCGGCGGCCGCGTCACGACCTGGAGCTGGCCGGCCGCCTGACCCTCCAGTCCCTCCAGTGCCTCCAGTCCTTCCAGTGCCTCCAGTGCTGAATGGCGAGGGAACGTGCCGCGGGCGGCGGCCCTAGACCGGGATGGGCAGGGCCAGGATGGGCGTGGTGGTGGGCTGCTTGCTGCCGGGAGCGGGCTCGACGGTCAGACCCAGCTTATCCCCCTTGACCAGGCCGGTCGCCACCACCGGTGAGGTCACCCCGGACTGGGCCGTGGGCAGCAGGCCAGCCGAGACGATCTTGACCGGGCCGATCAGCCACAGCTGGTAGACCTTGCCCGCGGGCAGGGCCGGCAGCCCGGAGGTGGCCACGACCAGCTTGCGGGTGGCTGCGTCCAGCACCACGACGGCCACGCCGCCCTTGGTCGTGCTCTGCGACAGCAGCTGGACGTGCGGCGCACCCAGGATCTGGGCCAGCGCCTGGTCGTGCTCCTTGGCCTGGGTGAGTTCGGCCTCGACGCGGGCCTGTTGCTGGGCCAGCGTATGGTTCTGGGCCTGCGCCTGGTAGAGCTGCTGCTGGGTGTGGGCCTGGGCGAAGCCGAAGAACACCGCGACCGCGATCGCGGCGGTGGCGACGACACCGGACAGCCAGGGCACCCATGGCACCCGGGTCCGGGCCTGCCGGGGCCGGGCGTGGGTCCTGATCTCCGGGGGCAGCTGGCGGGTGTGCGCCACCGCGGTCAGCACCCGGTCCCGCATCTCGGCCGGCGCCTCCGCGGTGGCGGCGAAGGCCATGGCGGTGGCGACCTCACGGAAACCGCGCACCTCGCTGGCGCAGGACGGGCAGCGGTGCAGGTGGCGGGTGAACCGGGTGAGTTCTGCGCCCGGGTCAAGCGCGTCGAGGGCATAGGAGCCGGCCAGCGTGTGCAGGTCCTGGCGGAAGAACCGCATCAGCTCACCCCCAGGCAATCGCGCATCCGGATCAACCCGTCGCGGATCCTGGTCTTGATCGCGCCCAGCGTGACGTGCAGCAACTCGGCCACCTGGCGATAGCTGTTGCCGCCGTAGTAGGCCAGGGTGATCGACTCACGCTGGACGTCGGTCAGCCCGTCCAGGCAGCGCCGGACGCGCTCCCGGTCCAGGCTCGCTTCCACCGCCTCGGCCACCTCATCGTGCGGGGGGCTGACATCGACTGACCTGTGCTCCCGCTCGGAGGCGGCCGTGGTGGACCGGATACGGTCGATGGCGCGGCGGTGGGCGATGGTCGTCACCCACGTCGCCGCGCCACCCATGGCCGGGTCGAACCGCGCGGCGGTCCGCCAGACCTCAAGAAGCACCTCTTGAGCCACTTCCTCAGACTGGGACGGATCCCTAAGAACCCTCCTGATTACGCCGTACACCGGGCCGACCATCCGGTCGTACAGCGCTTCGAACGCATCCTGGTCGCCACGTGCCACGTGGACAAGCAGGTCATCTAGATCCCGCTCTCCCCTCCTATCCGTGGCCGCCGACGTGAACCGAGACGCGTCCGAATCGTTCGGGTTCATTAGGCACCTTCGGGGCCGAGGCCGGATCGGATGGGTGGCGAATAAATAAATTTTAAAGAATCTGGGCCGCTGTAGCCTGGTGCGGTGTCAGAGCCGGCCAACATTTTTCGCAAACGGCTCATCGGGGCGATGACCGGACCCGGTTACGGGGCGGCCGTCCGGCTGCTGTGGGAGACCAGCCGCCCGCTTTCTTTTGCAGTGGCGGCGTACGCGCTGGCTGCTTCGGTGGTACCCAACCTAGTCCTGATCGCGGCGGGGCGCCTGGTCGGCACGATCCCGGCCGCGGCCAGCGGCGGGCTGGCCTCGGCGGCCGGGCACCGGCTGATCGCGGCGCTTGTGGTCACGGGCGTCTTGTATGCGGTGGCGCTGCTGCTGGGACCGGTGCAGTCGGCGGTCAGTTCGGTGGTGAAGTGGCGCCTGGTCTACCGCACCGAGGAACGGCTGATCAGCGCGGTGTCCCGGCCGGTTGGCATCGCGCACCTGGAAGACCCGAAGGTGCTCGACGACCTGGCTCTGGCTCAGGGCCAGCTGACCGGGCAGATGCCGGCCGACGCGCCGATGACGCTGGCCCTGGTGGTGAGCAACCGGGCTAGCGGGCTGCTGGCCTGCGCCGTGCTGGCTAGCTGGCGGTGGTGGCTGGGGCTGGTCCTGCTGATCATGTGGATGAGCATTCGCCGTCCGCAGCTGGCCCTGATCAGGGAGCAGGGCGCGCTGTACGCCGGGAACTCAGAGGCGCTGCGCCGGGCCTGGTACCTGCAGCGGCTGGCGGCCGCCCCGGCGGTGGCCAAGGAGTCGCGGGTGTTCGGCCTGGGCGGCTGGCTGGTCGACCG
The DNA here is from genome assembly GCA_963767565.1 of uncultured Actinomycetes bacterium. GTDB lineage: Bacteria > Actinomycetota > Actinomycetes > Streptosporangiales > Streptosporangiaceae > Palsa-504. The sequence continues at coordinate 98,566 of CAVYEG010000011.1, forward strand.
GTACCGCCGCCAGTGGCTGCTCGGCATGGCCGCCCCGTGGGCGGCGCTGCGGCGGCTGGACCGGAAGGTGCTGGAGCTGGCGGCGCCGGTGCTCATTGCGTTCGCGATCGCGGCCGGCTATCTCGGCCTGGCCGCCTACCGGCGCGAGATCGACCTGGGCACGCTGGCCGTCATGCTGCCCATGCTGGCCGCGACCACGCCGCTGGGCGATATCTCCTGGGACGACGTGGCCCTGTCCTGGATGCTGCAGGGACTGCCCCGGGCGCGTGAGCTGGAGACTTCGCTGGCGTTGCCCGGGGCGGACCTGTCCGGCGTGGTGTCCGCGGCCGGCCTGCCGGGCCGGTCGGTCCAGTTCGAGGGGGTGCGGTTCCGGTACCCGGGGGCCTCGCAGGATGTGTTCGGCTCATTGGACCTGGTGCTGCGGGCGGGCCAGTCGACGGCCCTGGTGGGCATCAACGGGGCGGGCAAGACCACGCTGGTCAAGCTGCTGGCCCGGCTGCATGATCCGGGCGGCGGGCGGATCCTGGTCGACGGTGCCGACCTTTCGTCCCTGGACCCGGCCGGCTGGCAGCGGCAGGTGGCGGTGGTGTTCCAGGACTTCGCGCGCTACCCGCTGTCGTTCGCCGAGAACATCGGATTCGGGGCGCCGTCTTACCTGTCCGATGCGGCCGGGCTGGAGGCCGCCGCCTCCCGGGCGGGTGCCCTGGACGTGCTTTCCGGCCTGGACCTGGGCTGGGAGACCGTGCTGTCCCGAGGCTACGAGGGCGGCGTGGACCTGTCCGGCGGGCAGTGGCAGCGGGTCGCGCTGGCCCGGGCGCTGTTCGCGGTGCGGCACGGGGCCACGATCCTGGTCCTGGACGAGCCGACCGCGTGGCTGGACGCCCGCGGCGAGGCCGACTTCTTCGACCGGTTCCTGGACATCACCGCGGGCATCACCACGCTGATCATCTCGCACCGGTTCTCCACCGTCCGGCGCGCCGACCACATCTGCGTGCTGGATGGCGGGCGGGTGACCGAGCAAGGCGATCACGACACGCTGATCTCGGCCGGGAAGCGGTACGCGGAGCTGTTCGCGCTGCAGGCGGCGCGGTTCAGTGATTCTGCTGATTCCGGGGAGCCTTCCGATCCTGGGCAGCTCGCCGATTCCGGGGAATCTTCCGATTCCGGGGAGCCTTCCGATTCCGGGGAGCCGGAGTCGTGAGCGGGGGCGGCGGGCGGCTGCGGGTCTGGCGGGCGGTGGTGGCCTGGGGCTGGCGGGCCGCGCCGGGCTGGACGGCCTACACCGCGGCCGTGCTGATGGCCAACGCGGTCACCACGGTGCTGTACCCGGTCGGCCTGGCGCTGGTCATCGACTCCGCGCTGAAGCATCAGCGCGGCGGCGTGATCGGCGGGGTCGCCGCCATTGCCGTGCTGTACACGGTGTCCTGGGCGCTGGCCATGCTGGCCGGCACCGCGGGGGCCCTGATGTCGGACCGGACCACGTTCTACCTGACCGCCCGCATCGCCGAGCAGCTGCACGCGGTCAGCGGAGTGGACCACCTGGAGCGGCCCGGTTATCTGACCGAGCTGGAGCTGCTGCAGCAGAACCTGCGGCTGCTAGGCAACGGCCCGCGCCAGATCCTGCTGGTGATCCAGGTCCTGGTCCGGACCATCGGCATCGTGATCATCCTGGCGGTGATCTTCCCGCCGCTGGCCGCGCTGCCGCTGGCCGCGGTGGCCCCGATCATCGGGGAGCGACTCTCGGTCTCCTTGCGGCAGCGGTCGGATGAGCGCCTCGCGCCGGACCGGCGGCTGGCCAACGAGCTGTTCGAGCTGGCCACCTCGGCCGGGCCGGCCAAGGAGCTGCGGGTGTTCGGCGCCGCCGTACCGCTGGCCAGCCGGCACCAAGCCCTGGCCCGTCGGATCAACGCCGGCACCACCCGGGCCGCGGTGCTGGGCGGGCTGTTCGGCGCGGCGGGCTGGCTGATGTTCGCGGCGGCGTTCGTAGCCGGGATCGCCGCCGTGGTGGTGCGCGCCGCGCACGGAACGGCCGGCGTGGGCGAGGTGGTGCTCGCCGTCACGCTGGTCCAGCGGGCCCAGCTGCAGGTCGGCCAAGCCGCGGCCGCCATCGGCCAGCTGCTGACCACCACGCGGACGGCGCGGCGGCTGCTCTGGCTGGAGGACTACGCGGCGGCCGACGGCCGCGCGATGCTGCGTCCCGGCCCGGACGGCCGGACGGTGCTGCGTCCCGATCCGGACGGCCAGACGGTGCTGCGTCCCGATCCGGACGGCCAGGCCGGCGGGGACGGCGGGGGCGGCTCGCACGGCTCGGCGGCGGGCGGGCGGGGCTTGCGGAAGCCGCCGGCCGTGCTCAAGCGGGGCATCGCCTTGCGCGAGGTCAGCTTCGGCTACCCGCCGGACGGGGGGCTGGTGCTCGATCGGGTAGACGCGGACCTGCCGGCCGGGGCGGCGGTAGCCCTGGTGGGCGAGAACGGGGCGGGCAAGACGACCCTGGTCAAGCTGCTGACCGGCATGTACCAGCCCACGGCGGGACAGGTGCTGCTTGACGGGGTGCCGCTGGCCGATGTCGACCTGGCCGCCTGGCGCGAACGGACCGCGGCTACCTTCCAGGACTTCGTGCGCTTCGAGCTGCTGGCCGGGGAGACGGTCGGGCTGGGTGACCTGCCGCGCATCGACACCGAGCCGGCCCTAGCCGAGGCGCTGCACCGGGCCGACGCGACCACCGTCACCGACGCGCTGCCCGACGGGCTGGCCACCCGGCTGGGCCGGTCGTTCACCGGCGGGCAGGAACTATCCGGCGGCCAGTGGCAGCGGCTGGCGCTGGCCCGCGGCATGATGCGCGACGTGCCGCTGCTGCTCATCCTGGACGAGCCGACCGCCAGCCTGGACGCGATCACCGAGGCGGCCCTGTTCGAGCGCTACCTGTCGGCACGCAGGCTGGCCGCCCGGGCCGGCGCGATAACCCTGCTGGTGTCACACCGCTTCTCCACGGTCCGGATGGCCGACCTGATCATCGTGCTGGACCAGGGCCGGATTGCGGCCAGCGGGGACCACGCCTCGCTGATCCGGGCGGGTGGCCTGTACGCGGAGCTTTACGAACTCCAGGCGCGCGCCTACCGGTGAAATCGCGGGCCGTCGTTACACTCAGGCGTCAGGCGCCGGTGACCACTACCGGCCGGCCCTCACGTCACTGGAGGTGGTCATGCGCACGGCCTGGATCCTTCTCGCCGTGTGGCTGATCATCGGCGCGGTGGCCGGCGAGCAGCGGCACTACTACACTCCGTCCTCACTGACCTGCGGCGGAGCGGGCACGATCGCGGTCACCATCCTCGGCGGGCCGACGAACTACTTCGGCGCTAACCCCCGGCTCATCTGCCACTAGCCGTTGTGCGGCTCGGCCTCATCCGGGCCAGCGCGCCGATCTCGCCTGCAACCCTGCGCAACTGCCCCGCGCGACCCCGCCGTCACCAGTCCTGCCATGATCGACTCAACGTGGACATCTGCCGTCGTGTGACGGAGGTAAATGTCCACGATCTTTGAGGCTTGCCCGCAGCCCGTCCCACGCGTCCCCCAGTCACCATGCCGGGCCATAATTCAACTTTTCGTGGGCCGTTACCGCCGGGTTGCCGACGGGCATACTCGCGATCACGCGAGTGTGGACGGTTACCGCTGGGTCTCGCCGCCGTAGGTCTCGTGCTGCTGGGTTTCGCCGTCGTAGGCACCGTTGCCCTGGGTCTCGTGGTCCTGGCCCTCGGGCTGCTGGGCCGCGTCCGGGCTGATCTCGGGCTGCTGGGCCGCGTCCGGGCTGATCTCGGGCTGCTGGGCCGCGTCCGGGCTGATCTCGTGGTGCGAGTTGTCGCGGGCCAGCAGGGCGGAGACGGCGGCGCGCATCGCCTTCAGGCCCGCGCCGCGGGGGACCTTGAGCGAGACGTAGGCGGCGGCGCCGGCCGGGATTGGCAGCCAGAAGTTGACCAGCCGCCAGCCGAGCACGCCGAGCGTGGCCACGCTGCGGGTGAGGCCGAAGCTGATCAGCAGCAGCGGCGCCAACGAGTCGACAACGCCGAGCCCGGCGGGCGTGATCGGCAGCGCGCCAGCCACGTTGGCGATCCCGTAGGCGGCGAACAGTTCGACCGGGTTGACGATGCCGCCGAAGGCAGCCACGAAGCACCACAGCGATGCGGCATCAAGCAGCCAGTTGAGCGAGGCCCAGGTCAGTGACAGGACCAGGGTGCGCCGGTCGCGGGCCAGCGCGGACAGGGAGTTCCCGGTATCGCGGATGCCCCGCTCCAGGCTGTCGCCGGTCAGGCCGGGCATCCGGTTTCCTATGGCGCACAGGATCCGGGAGGCGCGGTCGCTCTGCCTGGTGATGCCGAAGGCCAGGATCCCGATGGCCAGCAGCACTACCGCGCCGATGATGGCCACGGTGATGTAGATCGGGTGGAAGCCCGCCAGCGGGATGGAGATGACCAGGGACAGCCACAGCAGGACGTTCAGCACCACGGTCGAGCCCAGGCCCTTGGTCGCCATCATCACCCCGGCGTCGCGGCCCTTGATGCCCTCGGCGGTGAATAGCCGGTAGCCGATCCCGGCGCTGCCCAGCGTGCCGGCCGGTATCACGTGTGCGACCGCCGCGGCGGCCAGGTCGATGCGGAACAGCCGGGACAGTCCGGGGTTGTGCGAGCTCGGCGGCAGCACGGCCTGGGTCAGCAGGCCGTAGCAGAACAGCGACAGGCCCTCCAGCACCAGCCCCGCGATCAGCCAGAGGGGATTCACCCGGCCGAGCAGGTACAGGTCCTTGCTCGCCCCGATCAGCTCGGGCACCACCAGGTACTCGACGATCAGCAGCAGGGCGAAGATGACCACGCCTCGGCGCAGCGGCTTGACCAGGAAGGGCAGCCAGGTCCGCATCCTGCTGAACCAGCTGCCCTTCCTGGCGGCGGGCGGACCGGGCTCGCCGCTGGCCTGCGCCCGGTCAGCCCCGTCAGTCCGCATAAGACACCTACTACCCGGCTGGATCGCAACAACGCGGCCCCACGCGCAACGGCATGTCTCGGGCGTTATCCTGCCTGACGGAACCGAAGGGAGCAGTCGTGGCTGACGCGGCGCATGCGGCTCGTTCGATGTGGACCTTGTTCGAGCCGGTCCACGCGGTGACCTACTTCGCGCCGCAGGGCCGCGCGGCCTTCGAGCAGGCAGGCCTGCGGGGGTTCTGGCGGGGCTACTTCGCGGGCCGGGCCGCACCGCTCGGGCCCGTGGGCGCGGCGGTGGTCGGCGCGTCGTTCTTCAATTTCGCGCCTGGCATGGTGGCCCGGGCCATCCCGGGGGTGTGGGAGCTGATATCTCCTGAGCAGGCGCTGCGGGCGCGGGCGGCGGGCGCGAGCCAGGCGCTGGGCGCCTTGCTAGCCGGGCAGGAGGCCGCGGCCGAGGCGGCGGCCGGCCTGCTGTGGCGGGCGGTCGGCGAGGTGGACTGCGCGGGCCGGGTACTGGCCGCGGCGAACGTGGCCCTGCCGTCCGCGGGGGACGGCGCGAACGGCCCGGAACACCGGGAAAACACCGAAGGCGCAGACGACTCCGCGGGCTCGAGCGCGCTGGGCCGGCTGTGGCAGGCGACCACCGTGCTACGCGAGCACCGCGGCGACGGGCACTGGGCGGCGCTGGCCGCGGCGGACATCGACGGCTGCGAGGCTGTGGTCCTGCGCTGCGGTCTGGACCTGCGGCGGGAAGACCTCCAGCCGATCCGGGGCTGGACCGACGAGGAGTGGGACGCCGCACGCGACCGGCTGGCCGGCCGGGGCTTGATGGGCCCGGATGGGACGCTGACCACTGCGGGCCGGGAGTTGCACGCCGCCGTGGAAGACGGCACCGACCGGGCCGCGTCGCGGCCCTGGGCCCGGCTCGGCGCCGAGGCCACCGCGGAGCTCGCCGCGTTGCTCCTGCCGCTGGCGCGGGCGTGCGCGAGCGTGGTCCCGTATCCCAGCCCCATGGGCGTACCCGAGCCCGGCTCGGCGGGCTGACCCAGCGCCCTCACTCGCCAGGTCAGCCCGCCGCGATCGAGGAGGCGGTCAGGACCAGCGCGGCCCTAACCCCTGCCGCGGGATACTCCAGGCCGCCGGGCGGCCTGCCGGCTCGGCCCGGTTGAACCCCGGACTCAGCTCGGGCAGGCCGCCACGGCCCGGGCCCCCGGCGCCTGGGAAGCTCAGCAGCCGCTCGCTCCAGACCGTCAGCGCGATCGTGTCGGTCGGGCAGGCCAGCAGGCGGTGCCGGTCGCGCAGGGCCAGCACCACGTACCGGGCGGTACGCTCGTCGGCCTCGTCCCGGCGCGCCGCGCGCAGCAGCAGGTCACACGCGGCGTCCAGGTCGTCCGGATCGGGCGGATCGGCGCCCGGCCACGGATCGCGGTACCTGTCATAGCTCAGCCGTCCCACCATCAGCGCCACGTCCGGCCAGCCCGGATCACGGGGCGGCAGCCAGTAGAGCAGCGCGGCGGTTACCGCGATGGCCTCGTTGCGGTCGGCGCGGGCGGCCGCGACCGCCGCGGCGTCGGTCTCGTCCAACTGCGCCGCGGCGAGCGCGATCCGGTGCTCCAGCAGGCTGGCCAGCAGGGCCCGGGCCTCGGCGACGAGCCGGGATCCCTCAGCCATGGCCACCCGCAACATGGCGGCCAGGGCGGCGCGGGCGTGGTCGATGGCCGCATCCAGCTCCGCGCCGCGCAGCACCGCGGGATCCGCGGCGCCGTCACCTGGCTTCCCCCCCGGATAGGCCAGGTGGCGGCCGGCTCCGTCAGGGTTATAAGCGGCCGCCACCTGGGTTCCGAACGTCACGGGCATCATGGCCGTGACTCGCTTCTTGAATGGCTGTATACAGCCGGCGAATTCATGATCCCCCCACGGGCTAAAGATCCATTGACCGGTTATCGCCCGCGCGGAGCGGGCGGAAAATCATGACCGGCGAATACGCTGCATTGACCATCCACGGAATTGCGCACCTGGTCTGCGACGTAACCGCCCCGTCAGCCCGGGGCGGGCCGGCCCCGGCGCCAGCCGGGGGACGAACGCGCACCTGCTGGCGATGCGGTCAGGCAGCGCCTGACCCTAAGTCGTATGAATCACGCATGGCCCTCCCGCCGACCCGGGCGCTGCCCCGCGGTCTCCCTCCGCGATGGCTCCTGCCCCGGCCTTGGCGGCTCCTCCCCTCATCCGCCCTTTCATGACCAATCCGGGCTTATCAGGCCCGAATCCCATGAGCACCGCGATTGAGTTTAGTGTAGCTAGATAAACGATGTCCATCTATGCAGGATTTACTTCCATAAATATCTGGCCGCGTATCAGCAGCGCTAACATCGCAGGCCCGGCGCCCACCGCGCCGCGGACCAGATTCGAGGCCGCCGCCTCGAACGCCCCGGCGGGCGGGTAGGCGGCGCACGCGGCGCTCCAGCGGGTGCGAAGCGCGCTGATGATCTCCTCGGGCAACCCCTGCGCGGCGGCCCCGCCGGCCAGTACCTCGAGCGGCCCGAGCACGTACACCTCGGCCAGGGTGGGCAGATCGTCGAACTCGGGCGCCGGATCGGCGCCGCCCGGCAGCCGGGTGGCCCGCTCGATCAGCCCGGCCCCGAGCTGCCAGACCGCGTCACCCTCCCCGGCCAGGACGCCCTCCACGGCGGCGAGTATCTCCACCGCCATCGCGTACGACTCGGCGGTCAGCAGCCCGGCCCCGAACTCCGCCGGGCTGGGCACCACCGGGACCGGCCGGGCCAGCGCGCTGAGATGATCGAGGTGCGCGCCCTCGTGGACGCCGCGCCAGATCTGCTGGGCCAGCGCCGAGGCGGTGGACGGCACCTCGGCCACGGCGGTACCCGGCCCGGCCAGGCCCGGCAGGCACATCCAGGTGCGCCGGGCCAGCCACCGGTTCACCGGCAAGGGCACGGTGACGTGCACGTCGCTCGGCGAGGGCCGGTAGCGGACGCCCCAGGCGAGCTGACGCGCGCTCCGCAGCGGGCAAGCCGGACGCCAGGGCAGCCCGCCGGCGGTCATCATGAGCAGCTGGCCGAAGCAGGCCAGCAGCTCGGCCGCCTGCCAGGCGATCTTCCTGACGTCGCGCACCGGCCCGCTGACCGGCCGGGCAGCCGGGTACCACCGCGGCACCGGCCCGGCGAACTGCCGGATCTGACGGAGCCGGGCGGCATGCTGCCCGGCGGAAGTGACCGGCGTGTTCCGCACCACCTCGTCCAGGCCGCCGAACGCTCCGGTGCGGCGCAGCCCGGCCGGCCCGTCGAGCGCGAGGCAGCCGACGGCAACATCGGCCCAGCCCCGGACGGTCCACGCAGCGGCTTCTGCGTTCGGGGCCGGCACCCTGACCGCCGCGGTGGCCGCAGCGATCGCCCACGCATGCGCGTCTGGCGCCGCGACATGCGTCGGCCCGGGGGTTGCGACCCCCGAGCCGAGCATCTCACTACCCATCCCGCATGAACACGGCTCCGAATCTGGGTGAGGGGACCACATGGGGCGAATGACGCAGCGGCCCGCATCGTAAGCAAACCTGAACCCATTACCCGAAAAAACGCCAGGAAACCATAGGCACTGTAGCTAAGTAAACCGGGTCAGGTCGCCTCAGGGTGATGACGGACTATCATAATGATCTTGGTGCTGGTAGACGGGGTGAGAGGAGCGCACCTTTGGCCACGCAGGACGAGCGGCTGGCGGCCATCGCTGCGGCCGCCGCCAGCGTGCTGCGTCAGACGCCCTATCACGCCGTCCGGGCCGGCGACGTGGCCGCGGCGGTGCAGTTGCCCAGGGAAACGGGGCGGTCCGCGGTGTGGCTGTACAACGAGGTGCGGAACCGGCGGGTGCTGGTCGCCCTGGCGGCGGCGCACGCCTGGCGTGAGTTTGCGGGCCGGGCGAACTGGACTTGGCCCGGCCCGATCCAGTCGGTCACGGCGGCCCGGGCCGCCGCGGTTGCGGCGCTGGCCGTGGTGGTGGCCTTCCACCGGGCCGAGCAGGCGCTGATGACCCAGGTCGGCTACGGGATCGGGGATATCTCCACGGCCGAGAAGCGGAAGCTCGCGGCCGGAGCCGACGTCGCTCCCCCGGACTGGCCGGACAGCGGGTGGGGACGGGTCGCGGCCGCGGCGTGGGGCGGCCAGTGCGACGTGTTCTCCGACTTCCTCGGCCCGGTTCTGCGGGCCTGCGCGGAATCGGTCACCTACCTGGCCGAACCGGACGCCGCGGAAAGCGCGTCGCGGCTGTCGGACATCGCCTTCCGGACCTGCCTGGCCGATCGCGACGGCCCGGCCGACCTGGTGGCCCGCGGGCTGGCCGCGATGTGGTTCGAACGTGACCTGACCCGGCTGGCCGGGGCGCTGCCGCGGGACCTGGAAAGCAGCGAGACCGCGCTGACCGCGGTGACCCGCCGCGGCACCGACCCGCGGGCCGAGGCCAACGCCAGCGCCGTGGTCGTCCGGGTGCTCCTTGAGGCGGGCACGCTGCACGAGCGGTGCGTCCGGGAGGCGCAGCGGACCGTAGCGCTGTGGCAGGATCTCGCGGCTAATCACGGGTCCGGCTCGGCGCAGGCCCGGCCCGAGATCCGCGGGCATGACCTGCAGCGGCTCAGCGACGCGGCCAGCCATCTCGGCCTGGCCGCGGCCCGGTACGGGGACCAGGCGTCGGCCGCTGACGCGTGGCAGCTGTCCCGCCGGGTGGCCGAGCACGACCTGGATTACGACGTGTCCCGGATGGCGCGGGCCGACACCAACCTGGCCGCTCTGGCCGCCGAGACCGGGCAAGGGCAGCAGGCCAGCAGGGTCATCTCCGGCGCGTTCACGACCCGGCTCACGCTGCTGGAACGCCAGCCGGACGACGTGGCCGCCTGGCGGCGGCTGACCGTCACGGCGGGCACCCGGGCCGACATCGCCCGGGTCAGCGGGCAGGTGGTCGAGGGCGTGCGGCTGGCCGCCGAACTGCTGGCCGACCGGCAGCAGCGGCTGGGTGACCCGGCCCACGCCGACGTGGCCGACGCCCGGCTCGTGCTGGGCCAGGCGCTGCTGGCGGCCGGGCATCCCGTCGCCGCGCGCCGTCACCTGGAAGAGGCCGCCGACACCAGGCGCGGCCGGTACCTGCCTGCCTCCTATCGGGTCCAGGAGGATCTCACCTGGCTGGCCCGGGCAGCGCTGGTGCTCGAGCATCCGCAGGCGGTGTTCGACCTGCTGGACGGCCAGGCCGCCGGGACCGACTGGTTCCGTGACCGGGTGTCGTTCCGGCTCGCCTACACGGCGCGGCGGCTGTGCGCGCTGGCCACCGGAGCGCTAGGCCGCACCGACGACGCCGTGGCGGCCCTGCTGGCCGACCGCGAACGGCTAGCCGCCCGGCCGCTGGCGGCCGGGCGGGACCCGCTGGCCGCCGATTTCGACCGGAGCCTGGCCGAAATGGCCTTGCTAGGCGGCGACGCCGCCGGCGCGATGACCACGCTGGCCCGGCTGGCCGAGCAGGAGGCGGACGCGCCGCGGCCAGCCCGGGGCTGGACGCTGGTCTGGCTCGGACGCGCGGCGGACCGGCTGGGCGAGACCCGACGCGCCGCCGCGTGCTACCGCTCGGTCACCGAACTGGCCGGGGCCGGAGTCGACCCATGCCATCCGGTCATCCTCACCGCCCGCTACGACCAGGCAGTACGCAGCGCCGCGCGAGGCGAGGTCGGCGAGGCCGGGCGGCAGCTCGATCCCGTGCTCGACCGGACCCTGCTCGCCCACGGCTACCCCGCCCTGGGCGAGGCCCACCCGCTGCTGGCCCGGGCCCGCGCCCTGGCCGCCCGCCTGGGCCTGGCCGTGCCCGGCGCGATCACGCCGGACCTGGACGAGGTGTCACTGGACCTCGACGTCTGAGGCCTCCGCGGCCCCGGCGCCCGCCGGAGGCCGCCGCGCGAACGGCAGGGCGATCAGGTAGGCGGCCACCGCGGCGGCCAGGCCGGCCACGGTCAGCCAGGCCGAATCGGCCTGGTGCAGGTCGAGCGCGCCCAGCACGGCGCCGACGGCGATCAGGCCGGCCACGCCCAGGCGCAGCTGGTGGCGGAGCCAGCGGCCCCACGAGCCGGAGCCGAGCAGGCCCGCAGGGGCGTCGGCGGCCAGCAGGTAACCCAGGATGAACAGGCCCTCGGCGGCCAGCACGCCCGGGACGGCCCGGGTGAACGCGGAGGACGCGATCGCGGCCGCGGCGGCGACGGCCGGACCGCTGCGCCAGCGGGCCAAGGCGTCGGCCAGCACGGCGGCGGCGCCTGCCACCGCGATCGGGTAGGCCCAGCCCGGCGCCCAGGCCAGCGGCCAGGCCACGGCCAGCAGACCGAGAGCCATCGGCCCGGCAGAGGCCAGAGCCCCGCGAAGCCCGGACGCGGCAGGGAGACGGGACACGGCAGGCAGCTTGAGCGCGGCGGGGAGCTTGATGCGCGGGCTCATGGACGGGCCGCCGGGATGCGGGCGGGACGCGCGCCGGGCGGGATCTTGCGCAGCGGGGCGAGGACGCCGTCCAGCTCGGTCCCTGCGGGCCAGCGCAGCACGGGCACGCCGAGGGCGCGCAGCGCCGACCGGGTCGCGGAGCGGTCCAGCCGCCACAGGCGCAGCGCGAGCCGGGCGTCCGCGCGCGCCGGGGCGGGCGGCTCGTCGCGCAGGGTGTCCACCACGATCAGCGGGAAGCCGCGCTGGCGCAGGTCGCTGAGGGCGCCGAACCCCCGGGGATCAAGCAGCGGCGTAAACACCACCACCAGCGTCCCGGGCGGCAGCGCGGTGCGCGGGATCCGGCCGATGTCGGGGATCACGAAGCTGTCGTAGCGGGCCGCGAGCATCATCTCCGCGATCTGGTAGAACTGCCGATCCCCCGCGGCCGGGCCGAGCCAGCGCAGCATGCCGCCCAGCACCACCAGCCCGGCCCGGTCGCTGATCCGCAGGTAGGCGCTGACCAGCGCCGCGGCCCCGTGCACGGCCACGTCCAGGGCCCGCTCGCAGACCGGTCCGGCGTCCCCGAAGGCGTCGATCATGACCACCATGTCCGCGGCTCGCGGGGCGGCCCGCTGGTTCACGTGCAGCTGGCCGCGGCGGATGCTGACCGCCCGGTTGACATCCCGCAGCTGGTCGCCGGGCAGGTAGGGCCGGATCCCGGCGAACTCGACGCCCTCGCCGACGGCCCGTCCGGTGTGCTCGCCGATCCGGCGCAGCAACTCGGCGGGCACCAGCCGGGAGCGCATCCGGGACGGCCGGGGGAACACCTCGAGCTCATCCAGCGGACTCAGCACGCTGGCCTGGTATCCGCCCAGCCCGGCCCGGCACGTCACCAGGACCGTCCCCGGCGAGTACCGGCCCCACCGCTCGGCGCGCACCACCCACTGGGCGCTGGCCTGGGCGGTCCGCAGGAAGGGCCGCGCCCGCACGGCGCTCTCCGGGCCAGCCAGGACAACCTGCGGCGCGGTGTCCAGCTCGAGGACCACCTCGTCCAGAGGCAGGGCGGCGCGGACGGTGACCGTGACGGTGACGTCCTCGCCCTCGAAGCAGCGCGATCCGGACCGGGTGACGTGGACGTCGAGTTCGGCCGGGCAGTGGCGACGGGGCATCAGGGCCAGCGCCCCGAGGGCGGGCGCGGCCACCAGGACCAGCGCCGCGTGACCGGTCAGCACGGCGGCGGCCAGCGCCAGCAGCGCGGCCGTAGCCAGGCCGCGGGCCCGCCCGGAGGGGCGCCAGCGCACCGCCAGGGCCGGCACCTGACCGGGCGGCACCTGGCCGGCCGCCGGCTGGCCTGGGGGCACCGGGCCGGGCGGCACCTGGCCGGGGGGCACCTGGCCGGGGAGCGCTGGGGGGTGCGGGTCGGGAGTACCACGGACCGTTCGGCCGAAAATCATGTTGGGCTTCTCGGGACCGCCACCGTGGCCAGGACCTCAGCCGCGACGTCCTGCCCGGTGACCTGGCGGACCCACATCTCCGGGCGCAGGACCAGGCGGTGGGCCAGCGCGGGGATGGCGACGGCCTTGATGTCCTCGGGGGTCACGTAGGCGCGGCCGTCGAGCACCGCGTGGCCGCGGGCCAGCTGGATCACGGCCAGCGTGCCGCGCGGCGAGGCGCCCACCGTGACCTGCGGGTGGTTCCGGGTGGCCTGGATCAGGGACACCACGTAGGCCAGCAGGTCCGGGTGCAGCTGCACGGCCTCCAGCGACTCCCGCATGGCCAGCAGCCGGGGCGCGTCGGTGACCTGCGGCGGGACGGGCGGCGCGGAGCCCCGGGCCAGGCGGCGGCGGACCATCTCGGCCTCGCCGTCGGCGTCGAGGTAGCCCAGGCTGACCCGGGCCATGAACCGGTCGAGCTGCGCCTCGGGCAGCGGGTAGGTGCCCTCGTACTCGATCGGGTTGTCGGTGGCCAGCACCACGAACGGCCGGGGCAGCGGGCGGGTCACGCCGTCGACGCTGACCTGGCCTTCGGCCATGGCCTCGAGCAGCGCGGCCTGGGTCTTGGGCGGGGTCCGGTTGATCTCGTCGGCCAGCAGCAGGCCGGTGAACACCGGGCCAGGCCGGAAGGCCGCCTCCCCGGTAGCCAGGTCGAGCACCATCGCGCCGGTCAGGTCGGCGGGCAGCATGTCCGGGGTGAACTGGACCCGGGTGAACTCCAGCCCCAGCACGGCGGCGAACGTGCGGGCCAGCAGGGTCTTGCCCAGCCCGGGCAGGTCCTCGATCAGGATGTGGCCGGAGGCCAGCACGCCGAGCAGGATCATCTTGACCGCGGCGGGCTTGCCCACGATCACCTGCTCGACCTCGGCCAGGACCCGCTCGCACTGCTGCGCAGTGTCCGCGACCGTCCCCGTCATGGTCTTGGTCACCGCTCCTCCTCAAGCTCGGTGACGATGCGGTCCAGCGTGGCCAGGTCCACGCCCGGCCCGTCGGCGTCCGCGACGATGGCTGGGCCCGGCCGGCCCAGGGTGGCGGCCAGCCGGGTCAGCGTCGGGCGCAGGCCGTGGCTGTAGTGCCGCCCGGACAGCTGGGCCCACTCCAGGTCCGAGGCGATCTTGGCGTAGGCGGGGAAGTCGGCCGCGCGGATCGCGCGGGTCCGCCCAGGGGTTTGACTGGGCCGAACGGTCCGTGGTTCCGGCCCGCGCAGCACACCGCGCGCCACCATCAGGACGCCGACGGCGATGACCGTGGCCACGTCGACCAGGCCGCTGGGCCCGGCCGCGGCGTAGCCGGCCACCAGCGCGGCGGCCAGGCCGGCCAACGCGGCGGCGGCGAGCAGGCGGGGACGTCTCACGGCGGGGCCGCCGGGATGGTGTCCAGGTCAGCGCGCATCCGGTCCAGGGCGCCGGCCGCGGCTTCGGAGTCTTGTTTGGTCATCGGCTGGCTGCTGTATCTGGCCCGGCGGAACAGGCCGGTCAGCGCGGCGGCGGGCTCAGCGCTGACCAGGCCGGCCCGGGTGGCGCGGGTCAGCACTTCGGCCGGGGTGTCGGCGGCGGCCGGCGCCGTTTGCCGGCCCGCGGCGGCGAAGCCGCGCTCCATGGCCGCGTAGCAGGCGATGATCGCTTCCCGGGGCTCGCCGTCTGCTTTGGTCAGGGCGTCCTGAGCGGCGGCCAGGCTGTCGAGCAGCTGGGTCAGGCGGTTGCGCTGCCGCGGCCTGCGGCGGGCGTCGCGCCGCTGATGACGGGACCAGGCGGTGAGCGCGAGCACGATGGCGATGGCAACGGCCATGCCCGCGATGAGCGGCCAGATGGGGCTGGCGCCGGCCCCTCGCAGGTGGCCGGGCGCGTTGCTCGCGCCGACGGTGCTGGGCAGCGGCCGCGGCGGGGTCTGGCGGGGCTTCCTGGTGACCAGCACGGCCAGCGGGGTGATCAGGGCGGCCAGGGCCAGCAGCACGCCGAGGGTCTTGACCCACCAGGGGATGCGCAGCCTGACCAGCTCGGGGTCCTCGGGCTTGTCCTGGCGGACGGGGCGGATGGAGACCAGGATGAGGAGGAAGGCGACCAGCGCCACGCCCTCGGCGGCGGTCAGGATGATGGCCAGGGCGGCGCCGGCGGCGCCGGCCGCGGTGGCGTCCGGGGCGCGCGAAAACGTGCCGCGGGCCTGCAGCCCGGCGGCCGTGACGGCGAGCAGGATGGCGACCGCCGCCGCCCGCGGTGCTGCCGCGGCGCGGCCCTGGCTGGCTGGCAGTCCGCGCATTGATCACCCGCCCTCACGCTAGCGGGTACAGATCACGGGATGGGCACGTCGTGGTGTTCCTTGGCGAACTGGCGCTCGCCCTCGGTGAGTTCGGATTCGCGCACCGGGACGACGAG
This sequence comes from uncultured Actinomycetes bacterium, assembly GCA_963767565.1. GTDB lineage: Bacteria > Actinomycetota > Actinomycetes > Streptosporangiales > Streptosporangiaceae > Palsa-504. Next base: position 113,847 of record CAVYEG010000011.1, read on the forward strand.
GCTCCAGTGCTTGCCGACCGGGCAGCGCTGCAGCCGGGCTACCACCAGGTCCAGCGACTTGAGTTTCACGCCAGGAATCCAGATGGTGCTGAAGACGTGACCCTGGCGGCAGCGGACGATGACATTGCCGCCCAGCTTGTAGCCGAGCAGCCGCGCGGCCACCGTGCCACCTGCGATAACGCTGACGGCTACCACAATCGGAGTTACTACACGCCGTGACATTGTGTCATTATCGCACCGCGCTCGCGCTCTCGGTACGCGCCGCCCCGCAGCACCGGCTATGTCGGCCGAAGCGGGTTTCCTTGATCATGAAGGGTTCAGTATCAAAAAACGTAGTGAACCCTTCGTGATCATGGAATGGGCGCTAGTCGGCTATGAACAGGAGCACCGCGCCACGCCGTCCGGCAGCGGCTTACCGCTGCCGGACCTAGTCAGGGCGCGCACCTGCTGGCCGGCCTCGGCCAGGGCGCGCACCAGTTCGCCGCCGACGTTGCCCGTGGCCCCCGTGATCAGGAACATCCGGCCTCCTCGTCAGGTACAGGATCGTCGTTCCCTGACCTAATCTACTGAAGGCCGAGATCCCGCAAGATCCGGTCGTCCCGCGTGGCGGGCGGGCCGGGAACATGGCGCGCGGAGACCGACAGGGTGACGCCTGGCGACAGGGCCGGGTGCTGCGGCGCCGCGTGCGGCGGAGCCGGGCGGCCATGCCCGGCTGGGCTGGCTCCGGTGGGAGCGGCCAAGACCATCATCACCAGGGCCAGCACCAGTACCAGCAACCCAGCCGTGCCGGTGAGCCACGTCGGCGTCGAGCGCGGCCGATGTACCGCGGCATTCATCTCCTACACCCCGTATTCCCCGTGGATTCCCCGTCCGCTTCCAACCATAAGGAGGGGGTCTGACATTTCCGATGGTGTTAGCCCCCGGATCCGGTGGGGCGTCTCCCCCCGGGGCCGGCCCCCAGGTTTCCTTGCTATCGCGTCGCGGTTGAGCGGGGGTTAAGCCGGCCCGCCGCGGGCGGGGCTTATCGTGACATGGGGGGCCAAAGACGACCGGCAAGGAGGAGACGCGCGGATGATTCCTGTGGCGGACCTGGCGAGCGAAGACGACAGCCTGCTGGCGGCGGTACGAGAGGGCACGCAGGAGCTGGGGGTCATTCAGGTGGTCAACCACGGCGTGCCGCAGGACCTGGCCGCCGACCTGAGCCGGCGGACGGCCCGGCTGCTGAGCCGGCCGCGGGCGGAGAAGGCCAAGCTGGCCAGCCCGCACCCGTACCGGGGGTGGCGGCAGTGGCCGGACGACTCCGGGCGGCTGGAACTCGAGCGGTTCAACGTGGCCGAGTTCGACGGCGGCGCGGAGGCCAGCGCGGCGGGCGTGCCTGAGGAATACCTCGGGCTGTACGCGCACGCCAACCTGTGGCCCGAGGACGACCCGGGGCTGCGCGAGGTGGCGCGGGAGTACATGGCGGCGTGCCTGCGGCTGGCCCGGCGGATGCTCGGGCTGTACGCCAGGGCCCAGGGGCTGCCCGAGGACACCTTTGGTATGGGTGCCCTGCCGCACCACCGGCTGACCGTGAACGACTACCCGACCTGGGCGTATCCGGATACGACCCAGGACCAGGACAAGCTGCTGCTGCTGGAGCATCACGACGACTCGGCGATCACGATCCTGGCCCAGCAGGGCGACTACGAGGGGCTGCAGATCCAGGGTCCGGACGGGAGCTGGATCCCGGTGCCGATCCGGCCCGGCGCCCTGCAGGTGCTGTCCGGGTCGCTGCTCGCGCGGTGGACCGGCGGGCGGCTGCGGCCCGGCCAGCACCGGGTGGTGGCCGGCGGGACGGTGACCCGGCGCTCGATCGCGGTCTTCGTCTATCCCTCGCTCGACGTGGTGGTCGAGCCGCTCGGCCCGTGGGCGGACTCCGAGCAGGGGCCGCTGCTGGTGTGGGACTCGGTCAGGGACCGGGTGGCGGACTACCTGCGGCTATACGGCCGTCCGGAGCAGATCGCGGCCTGGCGCGAGGGCCAGCCCTACGTAGCCGAGCTGGCCGAGAACTCCGCGGGCCGGTAGGGCGCCCGGACCAGGAGAAACCGCGGCTGATTCCCGATAGCGGCAATTAAGACCAGCCGATTACTACGGCAAATCGCTATTATGGTGGCCTGGGAGTTACATCCGGTAACCTGTGGACGAGTTGTGCATAAGCAGGTGGATAACCGCAGCTAGGTGCGGATAACCGCGCGCATTCTGTGGATATCTTGTGGACGGGAAAAAGATTAAGAATAATTGCTCGCCACCTCTTGCGGGGCGCCGGATCTAAGCAGTAGAAATACTCCACTGCCGGAAACGGGCACCACTCGGAGGCAGCTCCGGGGACGTGACAGGCGCAGGGAAACCGGAAACCTGAAGCGGGTGGCTGGCACTGGCACCAGGAAGCGCAGAGCTGCCGAGACCGGGCGACGGGCCGATGCCGGAAGGCCGGGCGAAGTGGCGCGGCGCGACCTGACAAGGCCCCCTCCATCTCATACATGGAGGGGGCCTTGTTCCATTCTGCCTGACCGTGCCGTTTTTGCCAGGACCGACACGCGACAATTCGCCGGCCCGCCATCCGCGCGTAACGACGCGGGGGCCGCGGGCAGCACGGCCGACACCCGCCAGCCCCCGGCCGGGGTCGGAACCCGAGGTCAGGCTCCCGCCGCAGGCGGCGACCCGGTCGCGCATCCCGGCCAGGCCGAAGCTGCCCCCCGATTGTTCCGGGCCGGACGGCATCTGCCGGGGGGCCGCGTTGACCACCTCCACCGCCACCGGTACAGGCCGTGGTGCTGGCTTACGAGCTGGGTTTCGTCTCGCCGGAAGCCCGCGGCTGAGGGTCAGGGCGCGATCGCCCGGGCGACCTCGGCCAGGGCGGGCTGGCCCGGTGACTCCAGCACGCAGCGGGCGAACAGCCACGCCAGTACCCGGTCCGGGTCCAGGTCGGCCAGGCCGGCCATCCGGCGGGCCAGGCCGCGGGGGTCGGACCGCAGCCGGCCGGGGCAGTTGAGCAGGTGCTGGAGCAGGTCGTAGGCGGGGTCGCCGACGTGCGGCTTGGGGTCGATGACCAGCCACGGCTCCCGCGACGAGGCCAGCACGTTACCGGCGTGCAGATCGGTGCACAGCAGCACCCCGGGGCCAGCCTGGGCCGGTAGCTCGTGCCACAGGGCCAGCCCGGCCTGGGCCAGACCCGGATCCAGGCGGTCCAGGGAGTCCAGGCGGTCCAGGGGGTCCAGGCGGTCTAGAGGGCCAAGGCGGTCCGGGGCGGCGGTCTCGAACTCACCGGCCCACTGCCGGCACATCTGCCGCAGGGACGGGAAGGGATGATCGCGGGCCGGGGTGATCCACAGCCGGCGCAGCAGGGGCGCGATCACCGGGTCCTGTTCGGTCTCGGGCCGGGCGGACACCGCGGTACCCGGCCGGCATTGCTCGATGAGCAGCGCCTGGGCGCCGGCGAAGTCGCGGGCGGCGTGCAGCCGGACGGCGCCTTGCCCGGCCCAGGCCCGCAGGGCCGCCGCCTCGTGCGCCGCCTCCGGGTGCGGCCAGGCGATCTTGAGCACCAGGCCGGCTCCCCCAGCGTCGCGGACGGGCGCGACCCAGGCCGTGGAGCCGCCTGGCTGGAACGGCTCGCCGACCGCCAGCGACCACAGGTCCGCCGCCTCCTCGACCAGCCCGGGCAGGGATGCCAGCCAGGCCTGCCGGCCCGCACGCCGGGCCGCCTGGGCCAGGTGCCGCGGCAACCTCAACCAGGCAGGCATCAGGTAAACGACACCACCAGGGCGATCAGGGCCACCGCGACGATGCTGGCGGACATCAGCCTGAGCCGTTCGCGGCGGCCCAGCGTCATCCGGCCCAGGTACCAGAGCAGCGGGGTCAGGGCCAGGATGACCAGGCCGGGGAACACCTCATGCTTGAGGACTACGCCGCCGAGGGCGGCGAAGGAGATCGCGGTCCTGATCCAGGCCAGCTGGGTGCGCTCGCGGGCCAGGCCGGGGTCACGCTCGCCGGGATCGCCCGGGTCGGCTGTGCGGGCTGAGGCGCCTGCGGTATCGGGGCCATCTGAGGCGCCTGCGGTGTCGGGGCCGTCTGAGGCGCCTGCGGCGCCGGGGCCGGGGACGATCGTCACCGCAGCGCCGAGACCAGGACCACGACGGCGGACACGACCGCCATCACGAAGACGACCACCGCCATCAGCTTGGGCATGACGGACCTGGGCAGCGGCTGGCCGTGCCGCAGGGCGTGCTGGCTCCTGGTCCACTCGGTGTACGCGGTCACCGCCACCACCGCGCCGAACACGATCAGCGGCACGCCGAGGACGTGCCGTCCCCACGGCACGCCGGGGAACGGCGGCAGCAGCTGCACCACGCCGAGACCGGCCACCACCAGGGCCAGCGCCGTCCGGCTCCAGGCCAGGAAGGTGCGTTCGTTGGCGAAGGTAAACCGGGGGTCGGGCTCGGCGCCGTCGGAGTCCGCTGCCTGGTCACGGGAGTCCGCCACCCCGCACCTCCTTCGCTCGGTCCGGGCCGTGGACGGCGCCCGAGGAGATCCGCAGCGAAATCCTGCCAAAAAAGCGTTGGCCCTGTCACTCCGTCATCCTCCTACCACTGGGAGACGGCGGGGGGCCGCAGCCCCAGGGATGTGCCGGGACCGGGTGATCATGGTAAATACCGGTCCCGGCACTCCGCAGGCTTCGGCGAGCGGGCCTGTGCTGCTTCATTCCGGCCCGGTTCCCGCGGCCTCGCGCAGCTCGCGGAACGCCTCGGCGATGCGGGGCAGCGTCCAGTGCGCGTTCAGGCCGCTGGGGTTGGGGACGACCCAGATCCGCGCGGTACCCAGCCAGGCCGGCTGCGGGCCGGTGACGGCCTTCGGCTGGCCGAACGCGATGCGGTAGGCAGTGATGCCGGCGATGGCCAGCAAGCGCGGCCGGTGGCTGGCGATCAGGGTGGCCAGGTGCTCGCGGCCGGCCCGCAGTTCGGCGGCGGACAGCTCGGCGGCCTGCGCGGTGGCGCGGGGCACGAGGTTGGTGATGCCCAGCCCGAAACCGGGCAGCAGGCCCTGCTCGCTGGGGTGGAGCTGGCGCGGGGTGAAGCCGGACAGGTGCAGGGCGGGCCAGAACCGGTTGCCGGGCCGGGCGAAGTGCCAGCCGGTGGCGGCGGAGTACAAGCCGGGGTTGATGCCGCTGAACAGGACCCGGAAATCCGCGCCAGGTCCAGGCAGCACGTCGGGCAGGGTGCGGTCCCTGGCGGCCTGCAGGTCCAGGAAGCCCGGGCGCGGCGGGTCTGCGGCGGCGGCGGACGGATCGGCTATGTCGGTCATGGCCGCAGGCTAGCTAATCCGGGGCGACAGGGGTTCCGCTGCCGTTGCCGAGCGATAGCGCCTGGTGCCCAGCGCGATGACGCCGGGGATGGGCGGCTCGGGGTTCGGGATCAGCGGAGCAGGACGCGCTCGGCGCCGAAGTCTGCGACCAGCTCCAGGCGGCCGCCTAGTGCCGCCACGTAGGAGGCCAGGGTACGGACCTCCGTGGCGCCGGGCTCGGCGCGCTCGATGGCCGACACCCGTTCCTGCGGGACCCCCATCCGCTGGGCTAGTTCGGCCTGGGTGAGGCCGAGCCGGGCGCGCTGCTCCGCCAGCGTGCGCGCATGGCTCCCGGCGACCAGGGCGGCCGCGCCGGCCTCGAGCTGGGCGGCCTGGCCGGGAAAGAACTCCTGCAGGAAGGGCGCCAGGTCGTCGTAGCCGTGCTCGGCCGCCTCGGGCGCCTGGCCGGCCCGCACCGCGCGCAGGGCGTCGGCCGCCAGCCCGACGGCCTCGGAGTACTGGGACCGGATCGCTTCGTGTCCTTCTAGCACGGCGATCAGCAGCGCGGCGCCGGCGGGCTCGACGGCGAACAGGATGCGGATCTCGCTGTCGCCTGGCGCACCGGGCCGCAGCTCGCTGAGGCCTTCCGGCCAGGGCGGCCAGCCGAGTTCCCGCTCGACCTGGCCGGTCACCGCGCGGAACCTGGCGGCTGCCTCGCCTGCGCCCGCCGGGCCGGAGGGGGCGTCGGCCTGGCCCGAGACGGCGACCGCTAGGCCCGAGGCGGCGTCCGCTGGGCCCGACGCGGCGATGGCCTCCTCGATCAGCAGCCCGGTGCGGGCCGCGGTGTAGGTCGCCTGCAGGACCTCCCGGCGGCCCCTGAACGCATCGGTGCGCTCCTGCAACTGCTGAAGCTGCTCACGCAGGCGGCGCTCGGCCGCGGTCAATCGGGGCAGCACCGGCCGGAGTTCGGCGGCGGCGCGCTCCGCCGCGGCCAGCTGGTCCGCGACCGCCTCGGCCTCCTCCGGCCGGCCCGCCGCCAGCGCCGCGCTCCGCTGGTCCGCTAGCCGGGCGAGGGTGGATTCCAGCTCGGCGAGCTGCTTGCGGCTGTCGTGAGCCAGCGTGGCCACGCCCGCGGCCCGCCTGCGCGCCACCTGCAGCTGCTCGAGCCTGATCTGGTAGGAGAGGTCGAGGGCCTCACTCGGGTCCCCCGGCCGCGGATCGGCGACCGCGGTGACCAGCGGGGCCTCGAGTCTGGCGCCCTCGGTCATCAGCGCGGTCAGTGCCTCCCCCGCCAGCACGGCGGCAGGCGGGTCGGTGCGGCCAAGGTCAGCCAGCCAGTCGTGAATCTCGGCGGACATCCGGAGCAGGTAGCTCATGGCCGGCCTCCGTTCGTATTATGCGGTCCGGGCCGCGCCGGGCCGGTACCGGGCGAGCTCGGCGGGCAGCGCGCCGGCCGTCAGTTCGGCCGCGATGAGCCGGGACAGGTGGGCGGCCAGAGTCACGCCGCTGTGCGTCACGGCGACGTAGAGATGGTCCGCGCCGGGCAGGCGGCCGACGATGGACTGCTCGTCGGCGGGCATGGGGCGGACACAGACCTGATACCGAACGACACGGGCATCCTCGAGGCCCAGCACGGTCCGCTGAGCCCGGCGGAGGAGGTCGGCCGCCCAGTTCTCCAGCTCAGGCTGCGGGGTGTGCAGGTCCACCGCCGCGTCCGGGGCCTCCAGCTGCAGCAGGCCGCCGGGATGCGGGCGCAGGGCCAGGTCGGGGGTGTGAACCAGGCGCGTCAAGGTCAGCGCGGTTACCGGTCCGGCCCGGACCACGAAGCCGGGGGCGGTGGCGCCCGGAGTGTCCCAGGGGAGCAGCGGGACCGAGCCTGGGGCGGCGCCGGCCAGTTCCGCCAGCCGCGGGGTCCAGCGGCCGGCGCAGCACACGATCTCGTCGGCATCGACGGTGGCGCCGGCGGCGGTCTGCACCTGGCCGCCGGCGATGGCCGTGACCCGGCCCTGGTCGCCGGTCCGGACGGTGGCGCCGTAGGCGTGCCCGCGAGCGACCAGGCGCTCGATCAGGGGCTCGGTCAGCAGGTAGCCCTCACCGGGGAACCAGGCCGCCGCGGCAGCCGAAGCGGGCCTTCGTAGTGCGGGCTCAAGGGCGGCGGCTGTTTCGGGGTCGATCAGCTGCGCCGGGTAGTCCCATTCGGTCAGGCGCCGGACCCGGGCGGCTAGTTCCTCGGCCTGGCCCGCGGTGGCGGCCAGTTCCAGGTGGCCGACGGGCCGGTACCAGGCCGCGCCGTCGAGCTCGGGGGCCAGCTCGGCCCAGGCCCGGATCCCGGCGTGGTTGAGGTCGTGGTAGGGGCGGGGGAATTTGTCGTTGGAGTTCAGCCAGGCCAGGCTCCACCGGCTGGTGGCGCGGCCGGGCTGGTCCTGCTCCAGCAGCGTGACCTGCGCCCCGGCGGCGGCCAGCCGGGCCGCCACGGATGCGCCGAGCACGCCCGCGCCGATCACCGCGCAGCGCCGCGGCGGGTTACGGGACACGCCTGACTGTACCCCGCGGGCTTGGCCGCGGTCCTTCGGCTTGACACCAGTCGTAACCTAGGAACATATTCTCCTAGTTGACTAGATGAATCGAAGTACGGTGATCGAGTTCCACCTCAACGCGCGCTCCGGCCTGTCGCCGTACCAGCAGATCGTCCAGCAGGTCCGGCACGCGCTCCGGCTGGGCCTGCTGCACGAGGGCGACCAGCTGCCGACGGTCAAGGACGCGGTAGAGCGGCTGGCCATCAACCCGAACACGGTGCTCAAGGCCTACAAGGAGCTCGAGCATGCCGGGCTGGTCGCGGCCCGGCCCGGGGTCGGGACCTTCGTGACCAGGACGCTGAGCGATGTCTCGCTCGCCGCGCACGGCCCGCTGCGAGAGGACCTGCGGCGCTGGCTGGCCCAGGCCCGCCGGGCCGGCCTGGACGACGAGAGCATCGAGGCGCTGTTCCAGGACACGTTTCGGTCCTCAGCCGCTGAGGACGTAGCGTGACCGCCGCGCCGGCCACCGCCTTGGCCGCGGACGGGCTCGGCAAGCGGTACGGCCGTCGGTGGGCCCTGTCCGACTGCACGCTGCGGGTCCCGGCCGGCCGGGTGGTCGGGCTGGTCGGGCCGAACGGCGCGGGCAAGACCACGCTGCTGCACCTGGCCGTCGGCTTGCTGCGGCCGACGGCGGGCAGCATCGAGGTGCTCGGCCGGCCGCCGGGAGATAACGCGGGGCAGATCGGGCGGGTCGGCTTCGTGGCCCAGCAGACCCCGGTCTACTCCCGGCTGTCGGTCGCCGACCACCTGCGGCTGGGCGGGTGGCTCAACCCGCAGTGGGACGCCGAGGCGGCCCGGCGCCGCATCGGCCAGCTGGGCCTCGATCCTGGCCAGCGCGCCGGGCGGCTATCCGGCGGCGAGCGAGCCCAGCTGGCGCTGACCCTGGCCGTCGCGAAACGGCCCGAGCTGCTCATCCTGGACGAGCCGGTGGCCAGCCTCGACCCGCTGGCCCGGCGGGAGTTCCTGCAGCTGCTGATGTCCACCGTGGTCGAGCACGAGGTCAGCATCGTGCTGTCCTCTCACCTGGTGGCCGACCTGGAGCGGGTCTGCGACTACCTCGTCGTGCTGGCCTCCTCCCGGGTGCAGGTGGCCGGGGATGTGGATGATCTGCTGGCCGCACACCGCCGGCTCACCGGGCCGCGCCGCGACGCAGCGGCGCTGCCCGCGGACTACGAGGTCATCGAGGAGAGCCATACCAACGTGCAGAGCAGCTTCATCGTGCGCTACGGAGGTCCGGTGTACGACCCGGCCTGGACGGTCGAGGAACTGAGCCTGGAGGATGTGGTGCTGGCCTACATGAGCCGGGCCCGGGGCGGCGCCGGCCTGGCCCGGCGCGGATTGAGCGTGCTGCGGTGATCGCGCTTGCCTGGCGGCAGTTCCGGACGCAGGCGGCGGTGGCGTTCGGGCTGCTGGCCGCGATCGCGGTGGCGCTGGCCGTTACCGGCCCGGCGCTGGTCCATCTGTACGACACCGGCGTGCTGCCGTGCCAGGCCCAGGGCGACTGCTCGCTGGTCACCAGCGCGTTCGCCGGCCGTGACCACCTGCTGCAGGACCTGGGCACGGTCCTGGTCGCGGTACCCGGGCTGATCGGCTTGTTCTGGGGCGCGCCGCTGGCGGCCCGCGAACTGGAGACCGGCACCTACCAGCTGGCCTGGACCCAGGGCATCACCCGCAAGCGCTGGCTGGCGGTCAAGCTCGGCCTGGTCGGGCTGGCCAGCGTGGCCGTGGCCGGGCTGTTCAGCCTGATGCTGACCTGGTGGTCCAGTCCGCTTGACCGGGTCAACGCGGATCGGTTCGCGTTGTTCGACCAGCGCGGCGTCGTCCCGCTGGGGTACGCGGCGTTCGCCTTCGCGCTGGGCGTCTGCGCGGGCCTGGTGCTGCACCGGACGGTGCCCGCGATGGCCGTCACGGTGGCCGTGTTCGTCGGCGTCCGGCTGACCGTGACGAACTGGGTCCGGCCGTACCTGTTTGCCCCGCTGCAGCTGGTCGCCGGCCTCAAGGCCCCGAGCGGGAACAGTTTGGGCGGCAGCGCCCTCGCCGCGCCCCAGGCCAATGACTGGGTGGTCTCTGACCAGGTGATCAACGCGGCAGGCCGGGTGATCGGGCAGGACGGCGCGATCAACCTGGGCGGCGGCCGGCTCGGCTTCGCGTTCGGGCCGGCCGGCCACGGCCGGGTGGCGATGGAGGGGGCGGGGACATGTCCCAACCGGTTTCCCGCCTCGTTCGGCGCGGGTAGCGGACAGGGGCCCAGCCCGGCTTTCGTGCGGGCCACGCAGGAGTGCGTGACCAGGCTGGGGCTCAAGGAGGTGCTGACCTACCAGCCCACGTACCGGTACTGGCCGCTGCAGTGGTGCGAGACGGGCATCTTCGTCGGCCTGGCCCTGATCCTGGCCGGATTCTGCTTCTGGTGGCTGCGGCGGCGCTACGCCTGAGGCGTTCGGTGCCGGGGATGGTTACCCGGGCCGGGTGGGGACGATCAGGACTGGATGGTCCCGTTCAGTACCCCTCCGTTAGCGGCGTTGAAGCTGGCCAGGGCCGAACTACCGGCCGCGATCTCCTGACTGGCCTGGGCGGGAGTGTCGTCCTGCTCGTTGGTGTTGTCCCCGGAGTAGTCCTCCCCGGCCGTATGATTCCTCCCCTTTATCCCAGCCGATCCAATCTGGACAGGCTTCGTTTGCTCGGCAATTACTTGGCGCGGGCATCGCCGTCTTACCGAGAATGCGCCCGATGCGGTTTTCGCGGCAAAGATAAACGTGGCATTCGTGCAGCGACAGCCCGGCACCACCGGGCCACGCGGGCATGAATGTCAAACTGGCCGGAGCAGTGATGGGCTGGGTCCCGCCTTTTCCCGCGAGACCCAGCGCTGGCGCAGGTCGGTGATGCCTGTTCGTATTTCAGTCAGGATTGCAGGGACCCCATCGGGACTCCGCACCCCTGGCAGAACTTGTCGCCCGCGATGATGCGGGTGCCGCACTTGACGCAGAAGCCTGAAGCCCGCCCTGGCACCGGTGCCTGTGCCTGTGCCTGTGCCTGCGGCTGTGCCGACGGCCCTTGGTGCGCTTGTTGCAGCGACGCCTGCCACCCCAGGATGGAGTTCTTGTGCTTGAGTGCGAGCAGCAGCACGGCGGCGACCAGGCAGGTCAGCGCCAGCCAGCCGGAAGCCGTGTGCAGGAAGCTCTGGCGTTCTATGCACTCGCCCGAGCTGAAGGCCGCGACGGTGTCGCTGCATGACGGGAGGTTGGAGGTCGACGCCAGATACACGATAGCGAATACCGCCGAAGCGATAATTGCCTTGGTAAAGGTCGGTGCCTTGCTGAATTTAATTTTCATAAGCCGAACATAAGATCCGGCCCGCGCCCGGCGACAGAGGCCTCCTGACCCACTACACGCGCGCCGCGTGTGGGCCGACCGGCCCACATCAGGGGGAAGGGACGACCGGTTCGATGCCTGCCTGTATGGCGTAGCGGGTCAGTTCGGCGCGATTGCGGGCTCCGGTCTTGTCCCTGATCCGGTCCAGGTGCGTCCGCACTGTGTTGGGCGTGACAAAGAGCGTCTCCGCGATCTTGGCGTTGCTCGCTCCGCCGGCCAGGAGCGCCATGATCTGCCGCTCTCGTGCCGACAGCGGGCCAGCCGGGCTGTCCGCGGGCGCGCACCGGGTGGCTGGAACGGTAACGGCGGGCGCAGGCCCCGGATCTAGCTGGCCCGGATCTGGCTGAACCGTGCCCACGGCCAGGGCTATGGCATCGGCTTGGCTGAGCGTGCGGCCGCGAGCGTAGGCGGCATCGAACGCGGCCTCGCCCAGCGCGTCGCGCAGCCGGGCATGGTCACAGGTGCGCATTTTCGATTCCTTCGCATCGAAGGCCTGTCCGGCCTGCTCGTACCGGAGGTCTGCAGCGCCATGCAGGGTGGCGGCGACGGCGGGGTCAGCGTCCGCGCCGGCGGCCAGCGCCAGGCCGAGGAGCGCACTGTGCACCCAGGTCATCTCGCTGGCGGCTCGCGCCCTGTCCAGGACGCCGAGGAGCAGGCGGCGCGCCCTGGCGGCATTCCCGTTCATGAGGTACGCGAACCCCAGGTTCATCTCTGCGGCGGCGGACAAGTGCTGATAGCCGTGGGCATCGGCGACTCTGAGCGCGTCCTGCAGGTAGGCCAGGGCCGCCGGGAACTCCCCGGCCGTGACCTGGTCGACGCCCAGGTTCACCAGCGTGACGGCGAGCGTGTAATTGTCCCCGGACGCCCGCGCGAGAGAGAGGACCTCCTGGTAGTCGGCGAGGGATGCGTCCAGATCACCGGTCTCGGCCTGGAACACCGCACGGTGGCCGAGAGCGACGACAAGCCGGATGGGACTTCCGGCTGCCCTGGCCAGCGCGACGGCGTCGTCGGCCCTGGCCAGCGCGGCCGGCAGGTCGCCCTGCAGGTAGCTGAACCAGTTGAGCGCGGCGAGGGCGTCGGCGGCGAGGCCGTCATCGGCCAGGGCGCGGGCGATCGTGATGGCCTCCTCCGCCATCGAGGGGATGTCCGGGCTGCGGTCGAAGTGAATGAGCAGCTTGCAGTTCGTGACCAGGGCATGGGCCAGGTAGCGAGTCGGCTGGCGGGCATCGGGGCGCCGGAGCAGGGCACCGAGCGCCTCGATGACCTCGCCGCTGTGGCCGCGCGAGAAGACGAACGACCGCAGCCCGGCGGCCAGCCGCAGGCCGGGCTCGGCGCTGCCGGGATCGGTGATGCTGAACGCCAGGGCGGCACGGATGTTGTCGAAGTCGGCCTCGATCCTGTCCAGCCAGCTATGTTCGTCCGGGCCGCGCAGCCGCGCGGCGGCGGCCTCGACCAGGGACAGGTAATGATCGCGGTGGGCGACGCGGGCGTCCTGCAGGTCCGAGCCGGCCCGCAGCGCGAGGCGTTCGGCGGCGTAGTGGCGGATCGTCTCAAGGAGCCGGTAGCGGGTCGAGGAGTGGATCACCTCGGCTTGGACCAGGCTCTTGCCGACCAGCGAGGCTAGCAGGTCAAGCACTTGCCATTCCGCGACGTCGCCGCCGCGGGCGACCGCTTCGGCGGCATCCAGGGTCCAGCCTCCGGCGAAGACGGAGAGCCGGTCGAACACGATCTGCTCCTCGCAGCTGAGCAGGTCGTAGGACCAGTCGATCAGGGATCGCAGGGTCTGGTGGCGCGGCAGGGCGGTACGGTTCCCCGTGGTCAGCAGCCGGAACCGCTGATCGAGCCGGGCGCTGATCTCCGACACCGAGAGCGAGCCAAGGCGGGCCGCGGCGAGCTCGAGGGCCAGCGGGATACCGTCGAGCCGGACGCAGATCGCTGCCACCGCCGCCGCGCTGGCGTCGTCGACGATGAAGCCCCGCCGGTGCAGCGCGGCGTGCTCCGCGAACAGCTGCACCGACTCGAAGGCGGCCAGCCGGTCAGGGGCGGCGAGATCGGCGGGCGGGACGGCCAGGCCGGGAACCCGGAAGACGTGCTCCCCGCTGATGCCAAGCGGCTCCCGGCTCGTGACCAGCAGGCAGACCCGAGGGCACGACCGGATGACGGCGTCGGCCAGCTCGGCGACCGCGCCGAGCACCTGCTCGGCGTTGTCGAGGATCAACAGCAGATCCCGGTCGCCGATGGCGTCGATCAGGGTGTCGGGCATGGGCCGCCCCGGCGCCTCGCTGACCCTGAGCGCGGCGGCCGCCGTACGCGTCACTAGCTCGGGTTCCGCCACCGGTGCCAGCTCGACGAGCCACACCCCGTCGCCGGTTCCGTCGAGAGCATCGGCCGCCACCTGCAACGCCAGCCGGGACTTGCCGATGCCGCCCGGACCCGCGATCGTGACCAGTCGCGACCCGCCCGACACCAGCGCACGCAACTCGGCCAGTTCCACGGTCCGGCCCACGAAGCTGGTGGCCTGCGATGGCAGGTTGTGGCGCAGCGCCGGATTGTCGAGCGAGCGCAGCACGCCGAACCCGTCGGCCAGGCCCGATCCGGTCACCTGAAAGACCCGCTCGGCGCGCCCCAGGTCCTTCAGGCGCTGCTCGCCCAGGTCCCGGAGCCCGATCCCGCCGGGCAGCCGGTCGGCGAGCAGCGCGTACGTCGCCGCTGTCACCAGAACCTGACCACCGTGGCCGATGTCAAGCAACCGGGCGGTCCGGTTCGCCACCGGACCGATATAGTCGCCGTCGCGCTCCGCGCAGGCACCAGAGTGCAGCGCCATGCACACCCCGATCGGCAGGCTGGACGCCCAGGGCTCGGCACCGGCAGCCCGCTGGATGGCCACCGCCGACGAAAGCGCGGCAACCGGGTCGGCGAACACGGCGCGATGTGCCTCGCCCACCGTCTTGAAGACGTGGCCGCCGGACGCCTCGATCTGCTCGCGGACCATGAGGTCATGGCGGGCCGAGGCCGCCGCCATGGCATCGCGGTCGGCCTCCCACAGCTGGACGCCGCCCTCGATGTCGGTGAACAGCAACGTCACCAAACCATCCGTAAGCTGCACTTACCCATTGTGACACCCAGTTGGCCTCGCACAGCGGCCTGCTGGCCACGGCTCGCGGCTAGCCGACCGCAATCTGACCGCCGCGGAGCTGGCGGAGCGCCTGGAGGTCTCACCCAGGACCGTCTACCGGGACGCTGAGGCACTCTCGTCGGCTGGCGTCCCTATCTATGCCGAACGAGGCCGGGCTGGTGGTATCCGGCTCCTGCCTGGTTACCGTACGGACGTGACCGGCCTGACTCATGACGAGGCTCGCGCCTTGTTCGTGCTGACCACGGGGGGCGTGCACGAGGACCTGGGACTGGGTACCGCGGCCCGTTCGGCCATATTGAAAGTGATGCGGGCGGTACCCGAACCCTTCCGCCCGGCCGCCGCGGCCACCAGCCAGCGCATCCTGGTCGACCCGGCCGGCTGGATGCGCGGCGGGGACCCGGTCGGGCGGCTGGGGGTGCTGCAGGCGGCGGTGTTCAGACGTGGTGACGCTGTACTCGAATATGCGTTTGGGCTTGGGGTAGACTGTTCGCGTGAGCGTTCTGATGCAGGAATCGCTGCTGGACGCGGGCGACGAGCCCGTGGTGGGGCTGCTCGGGGACACGGTGCGGCGGATCCCGCTGACCCGCGGGGCCTGGGTCGACCTGCGGCCCGGCTGGCTGACGGGGTCGGGGGCGGTGTTCGGCCGGCTGGCCGGGACCGTGCCCTGGCGCGCGGAGAAGCGGCGCATGTACGACCGGGTGGTCGACGTGCCGCGGCTGCTGTGCTTTTACGGCGAGGGCGAGCCGCTGCCCGACCAGGCGCTGACCGAGGCGCTGGCCATGCTGAACGCGCACTACGGTCCTGAGCTGGGCGAGCCGTTCCGCACCGCGGGGCTGTGCCTGTACCGCGACGGGCGGGACAGCGTGGCCTGGCACGGCGACACGATCGGCCGGGGCAACCGCGAGGACACCATGGTGGCGATCTTGTCGCTGGGCGCGCCGCGGGCCCTGGCACTGCGGCCGCGCGGCGGCGGGCCGTCCCGGCGGTACGAGGTCGGGCACGGCGACCTGCTGGTCATGGGCGGCAGCTGCCAGCGGACCTGGGAGCACGCGGTGCCGAAGACGGCGCAGGCGACCGGGCCGCGGATCAGCGTGCAGTTCCGTCCCCGGGACGTGCGCTGACGCGCGCGGAAAATGGAGTCGACTTCCCGGCGCGCGGCGAAGGCCCGGCTCCGGAATCGCCGGGAGCCGGGCCTTGCGCGCTGATGCTGCGACCCTAGCTGTTAACCGAGCTGGTGTTGCTCTGGCTCGGGCTCTGGGTGCAGCTGCTGCTCTGCGCTGGGGCGAGAGCACCGGTGGTCAGGACGGGCGTGACGACGTTGGCGCCGGCCAGCAGCGTCTGGAGGGCCGCCGCCGTGGCGGTCTGGACGTCGCCAGTACAGGTCTGGACCGGCACCTGGTTGCCGCTGAGGTTCAGGACGCTGTCGTTGTTGAAGCCGCTCGGGCCCGAGCTCCCGTGGGAGTCATCCCAGTAAGAGCTGCCGCAGTCGCAGGGGTCGTTCGACGTGCTGGACCCGGTCGTGGTCGTGGTGGAGTTCGTCTGGCTGGGGCTCTGGGTGCAGCTGCTGCTCTGCGTCGGAGTGACGGCACCCGGGCTCAGGCTGGGCGAGCTTATGGACCCGAGAATGCTGGTGATCGTCTGGGTGGCCGCCGCCGCGGCGGTCTGGACGTCACCGGTGCAGGTCTGGACCGGCAGCTGGTTGCCGCTGAGGTTCAGGACACTGTCGTTGTTGAAGCCGCTGGGGCCGCTCTGGAAGGTGGCGGCGCTGGCCACCGGCGCGGACATACCCACGAGCGCCGCCGTAGCGACTGCCAGCGCGAAGGCGCGGTTCTTTCCTGACATGCTTGGTCTTCCCCCAAAGAGAGTTTTTGATTCAGCACGCGGTGCCCGCGTGACCGTGTGTATCCGAGCGGTTACTTTACATGACGCTCCGTAGCTGGCAAGTGATGTTCGGCCGACTCGCCGCAGATATTTGCAGGGTCAGCGGAAGTCGCGGCTGGGCACGGCGGCGGCCACCCTGAGTGAGCGCAGCGCGGTGGCGACCAGGTTGACCGCGCCGCCGGTGCGTTCGAGGCGGCCGTGGATGAGCAGCGCGGGCGCGGCCGTGGCGATCCGGCGGTGGCGGGCCCAGACCTGGGGCGGGCAGATGACGTTCACCATGCCGGTCTCGTCCTCCAGGCTGATGAACACCACCCCGCGCGCGGTGGGCGGCCGCTGCCGGTGGGTGACCAGGCCGGCCACGGCCACCAGGGTGTCCTCGGCGGCAGTCCGGAGCGACGCGGCGGTTATCACCTGCCGGGCGGTCAGGGCGGCCCGGATGTGCGCCACCGGATGCGTGCCGTAGGTCCCGGTGGCCCACAGGTCGGCGAGCGTCTGCTCGGCCGGGGTCATGGCGGGCAGCGGCGGCGCGGACCCCGGGCCTTGGAGTTCCAGCCCGGCGGTGGTGCCGGGCAGCTGCCCGGGCCGGACCGAGGCGGCGGCGCCGGCCGCCCACAGCGCGGCGCGCCTGCTCAGCCCGAAGCACCCGAACGCGCCCGCGGTGGCCAGCGCCTCCAGCGCGGCGGCGGACAGCCCGGTCCTGGCCGCGAAGTCCTCCAGGTCCCGGTAGGGCCGCCCGGCGGCTACCCGTTCGGCCGCGGAACGGCCCAGGTTGCGCACCCCGTCCAGGCCGGGCCTGATGGCCGGCCCGGCCCCGTCCGCGGTGCCCTCCGCGGTGCCGTCCGCGGTGCTCTCCGCGGTGCCGTCCGCGGTGCCTTCCAGCGTGGTCAGGGCGTCGCTGGCGTTCACGTCCACGCCCAGGACGGTCACGCCGTGCCGCCGCGCGTCGTTGATCAGGCTGTGCGGGGCGTAGAACCCCATCGGCTGGTTGCGCAGCAGGGCGGCGGTGAAGGCGGCCGGGTAGTACCGCTTCAGCCAGGCGCTGGCGTAGACCAGGTAGGCGAAGCTGATCGCGTGCGACTCGGGGAACCCGTAGTTGGAGAAGGCCAGGATCTTGACGTAGATGTCTTCCGCGACCGCCAGGCTGATGCCGCGCTCGGCCATCCCGTCGAGCAGCCGCTGGCGCAGCTCGGTGATCCGCTCGGGGGCCCGCTTGGAGCTCATGGCCTGGCGCAGCCGGTCGGCCTCGGCGGGCGTGAACCCGGCGCAGTCGATGGCCAGCTGCATCATCTGCTCCTGGAACAGCGGCACGCCCAGCGTCTTGCCCAGCGCCGCGCGCATGGACTCGTGCGGCATCGCGGTGTCCTCGAGTCCGTCGCGGCGGCGCAGGTAGGGGTGGACCGAGCCGCCCTGGATGGGGCCCGGCCTGATCAGCGCCACCTCGATGACCAGGTCGTAGAACTCCCTGGGCCGCAGCCGGGGCAAGGTGGCCATCTGCGCGCGGGATTCCACCTGGAACACTCCCACGGTGTCCGCCTCGGCCAGCATCTGGTAGACCACGGGGTCTTCCTGCGGGATGGTCGACATCGTCCATTTCTGGCCGTGGTGGGCGTGCACCAGGTCGAAGCAGTCGTGCAGGGCAGCCAGCATGCCCAGGCCGAGCAGGTCGAACTTGACCAGGCCCGCGTAGGCGCAGTCGTCCTTGTCCCACTGCAGCACGGTGCGGCCCGGCATCCGGGCCCACTCCACCGGGCACACCTCCCCCACCGGCCGGTCACAGATCACCATGCCGCCGGAATGGATACCGAGGTGACGCGGCAGCCGCTGCAGCTTCACGGCCAGGTCCGTCACCGCCGCCGGGACGTCCTCGAGCTCGGCTGGCAGCGCGCCGGTGTCCTCCTTGCTGGCCGTGGCGGGGGCGCTGTCGCGGCCGGGCAGCGCCTCTCCGGCGGTGGCTGGTCCGGGTCCGATCTGGTTCACCCAGGCGTCCGAGGCGGCCGGGGAGTAACCGAGCGCGCGGCCCGCGTCCCGCAGCGCCAGCCGCGGCCGGTAGGTGATCACGTTGGCCACCTGGGCGGCCCGGTCCCGGCCGTAGGTGCGGTAGACGTACTGGATGACCTCCTCCCGGCGCCGGTGCTCGATGTCCAGGTCGATGTCCGGCGGCCCGTCCCGGCCGTCGGACAGGAACCGCTCGAACAGCAGGTGGTGCGAGACCGGGTCGACGTTGGTGATGCCGAGCGCGTAGCACACGGCCGAGTTCGCGGCCGAGCCGCGGCCCTGGCACAGGATGTTCTCGTGCTCGCAGCGCTCCACGATGTCGTGCACGATCAGGAAGTAGCCGGGGAAATCCAGCCGCTCGATCACGTCGAGTTCCCTGGCGATCTGCGCGTACGCGCCGGGTACCCGCTCCTCGCCGGGCGGCCCGTACCTGGCCGGCGCCTTCCTGGCCACCAGCTCGCGCAGCCAGCCCGCCTCGGTGTACCCGGCCTGGACCGGGCCGTCCGGCAGCTTCGGCGCGATCACGGTGAAGTCGAACGCGCACTCCCGTCCCAGCGCCACGGTCCGCTCGAGCACGCCCGGGTAGCGGCGCAGCAGCGCCGCCATCTCCGCGCCGGAGCGCAGGTAGGCGGCGCCCGCCGCGGGCAGCCAGCCGTCCAGGTCGGCCAGGCTGCGCCGGGCCCGGATGGCGGCCAGGGCCTGCCCCAGCCGGGCCTGGGCGGGCACCGCGTAATGGACGTTGCCGGTGGCCACCGCGTCGACGTCGGCGGCCGCGGCCAGCCGGGCCAGGTCGTCGTTGCGCTCGTCGTCGCCGGGGTCGTGGTGGCAGCTCAGCTCCACCATCACGTTCTGGTGGCCGAACATCTCGGTTAGCCGGCCCAGCTCTGCCCAGGCCGCGGCCAGGCCGCCGGCCGCCAGCGCGGCCGGGACCTGTCCCTTGCGGCACCCGGTCAGCACCACCCAGTGGCCGCCGTGCGCGCCGGCCAGCGCGGCCACGTCGTAGACCGGGCGTCCCTTCTGCCCGCCCGCCAGCTGGGCGGCGCTGATCACCGCGCACAGCCTGCGGTAGCCCTCCGGGTCGCGGGCCAGCACCAGCAGGTGATTCCCCTCCGGGTCGGGCACCCCGGTCTGGGCGGACAGCAGGCCCAGGCTCAGCTCGGCGCCGAACACCGTGCGGAGGCGGCCGCCGCGTTCGGCCAGCCGGGCGGCAGCCTGGGCGAACTGCGGCACCCCGTACATCCCGTCGTGGTCGGTGATGGCCAGCGTCTCCAGGCCGAGCCGGGCGGCCTCGGCGACCAGCTCACCGGGCGCGGCCGCCCCGTCCAGGAAGCTGTAGGAGGAGTGGCAGTGCAGCTCGGCCCACGGGGGGCCCGCGGGTCCGGCGCGTTCCGGGGCCGGCGGCACCGGCTCGAGGCGGACGGGCTCCGGCGGGGACGGCTGGCCCTCGGCGGGCCAGGACATGCGCTGCCGCAGTTCCCGCCAGGGAACCGGCGGGTTATCCCAGCCCATGACCCGCCTCGATCAGCCAGCGGCCGTCCTGCACCGCCGCCAGCCAGGCCCGGCCGTCGCCGGTCAGCAGCTGGAACCTAGCCCGGCGGCGCGCGGCGGCCGGGTCCCACCAGCGCTCGGACAGCGGCCAGGGCCCGGCCCAGCCGGTGACCCGCAGCGGCGGCTCCCCCTCCACCGCCAGCCAGGCGGGGGCGGCCGAGGTCACGCACCGCCCGCTGACGGTGACGGCAGCCCCGGCTTCGTCGGTGACGTCGGCCTCCCGCGCGAAGGGATAGACCACGGCGGGCGCCGGACCCATGACCCGCCCGGGCCACGGTGCGCCCGGGTCCAGGCGGGGCTCGGTCTTTTCGCCGAACGGCACGAGTGTTACCTGGTCACAAACGTTCCTTCCGCCGTCAACGACCGGGCGCAGCACCGCCTGATGGCCGAGCAGGGCCTGCACCCGCATGGCGGCCCGGGCCACCGCGTCGGTGACCACGGCCTCGCCCCACAGCGCGAGCTGGTGCCCGGTCGCGCGGACGAGGTGATCGGGCGCCAGCCGCAGCACCGCGACCCCCCCGTCGGCCCGCTCCTGCCCGGCTGGGAGCGCCCGCCAGCCGTCGAGCTGCCAGCGCACCCGGTCCGCTACGCCCGCCGCGGACAGCAGCCCGTCGTGCCGCCACAGCCGCCGGCTTTCCCGGCCGTCGGCCCAGGTGGCCTCGACCTGCACCCGGACGCAGGTCAGCCCGTGGGCGGCCAGCCCGCCGTGCAGTCGCTCGGCGAGTGCCTTGGCCGCGAACACCACGGGCTCGGCCAGGGTTTCCGGCGGGTCGAACTCCAGAGTCACGGACAGGTCCTCGGCCGGCGGGCGGACGGCCAGCGGCGGGGCGCCCAGGCCGCGGGCCAGCCGGCCAGCGGCCTCGCCCGCGCCGCCGAACCGGCCCGCCACGTCGGCAGCCGGCAAGGCGGCCAGGTCCCCGAGCGTGGGCAGGCCGAGCCGGCTCAGCAGCCCGGCCAGCTCCTGGCCGTCCGGGACCTGGCCGGCCAGTACGCTGACCGGCTGCCTGGCCAGGAACTCCGCCGTCTCGCCGGGCGGTATGACCAGGATCCGTTCGGCGCCGCGCGCAGCCAGCAGCGCGGCGAACACGCTGTCGGCGGCCCCGATCCGGGCCTGTTCGCCGAGATCGGCCAGCGCGGCGATGATCTTCCTGGCCAGCACCGTCTCGCCGCCGAAGTACCGGGCCGGGCCGCGGGCCCCGAATGCGCACACCCCGGGTTCCACCGCCTCCACCCGGGGGCAGAACCCGGTCACCGCCGCGATCACCTGCTCGAACCGCTGCCCCGCGGCCAGCTCAGACCGCCCCGCTGCGGCCGGCTCGGACCGCTGCGCCGCGGCCGGCTCAGGCTCGCTCGCGCCCAGGTCAGGGCAGCACACGACCATGACCCGCTGGACCCCGGCCTCCAGGGCGGCGGGCGCCAGCGCCGCGGCCGGGTGCGCACTCACCCGCTCACCAGGGCCAGCCCGCCCACCGTGCGGAGGTGGCGGACGCTGGCGGCGTCCGGGAGGCCCGCGGCGGGGATATCCGCGGCCGGGATGTCGGGCGGTTCGGCCATGGCGACGCTGCCGTCTTCGGCCGGCAGCCAGAGCCAGCGCGTGCGCGTCAGGGCCGCTTCCCCGCGGCCGTCCGCGGTCACCTCCGCGCAGCAGGCCCGGAGCCGGCCGTGCCCGTCGCCCAGCCCGGTCCAGCCCTGGGTGACCACCCGGAGGCGGACCTGCGCTCCCGGCCAGTCTCCGGCCACCACCAGGACGCCATGCCCGCGCCGGAGGGTGGCCTCCAGACGCTGCCGGGCCGCGGCCGGGATCCGCGCGGGCGGGCGCAGCAGGACCAGCTCGCACCCGTCGAGCAGCGACGCCACCACCAGCGGCCAGGCAGTGCCGGGGTCGGGGACCAGCAGGGTCCGCTCCGCATCCAGGCCGAGGCCCACCGCGGCCAGCGCGCCGGCCTCGGGAATTCCGGCGATCGCGGACCAGGCCCCGGCGGCCGAGGCGCCCGCCAGCAGGGCCAGGGCCAGCAAGCCGAACCCGGCCACGGCCACCACCGACCCCCGGGCCAGCCCGCCGCGCGGCAGCAGCTCGCGTAGCGCCGGCAGCACGGGTAGCGCCGGCAGCACGGGTAGCGCCGGCAGCCCCCGCGATCCCCGCAGCGCGGGCAGGGTGGGCGTTTCGGATGTGACGTGAGGGACGGGGGATACCGGCGAGACCGGCGGCGCGGGCCGGGCGGGCCGGACCAGCGGTGCCGCAGGCATCGCCGTGGCCAGAGATAGCCCAGGCTGCCTCGCAGACATCCGCCCGATTTCCGCAGGCGCGCTCCCCATCCGGTCAATTATCGAATACAGGTTCGTCCAGGTCAAGGGGCGATCGCGGCTAGGCCATAACAGGATCGAGGATTGACCGCCTGGCCGGGGACTGAAGACGGCTGGCACACCGCTTTCACGCGGCGCCTGGCGGCATGGTGCCGGTGTTACGCGGAACACCTGCCGGTGATAGGGGGCCCATGGCCACGATCCATAGGCGGCCGTTGCTGGAATGCTGCCCCGTTTTGTCCGGAATGTACGGTCACGTGGTGGCGACGCGACCGGATCGATGCGCAAGAGATCCGGTTGTAACCGGCTCTAAGGCACATCGATCCGGTTGACCTGGCGGCCCGGCGGGCGTCCCGGGGCCACGAGGCTCGGCGGCGAGACCGCCAGCCGGGACAGCGCGGCGCACTCCGCCAGCCGGACAGCGCGGCGCATCCCGCCAGGTCAGCGCACTCCGCTTTGGCGGATATCCCGTACCGGGTAGCAACACCTTTGTACTGGCCGGAAGCGCGAGCGGGAGTGATTTGCGGGGCGGGAGTGGGGGCGGCGAGGGTTAGCGGGCCGGTAAGAGTTGCGGGAGATTCTTTGACTGTTGGAGTAGCTAAAGTTACTTTGATTTCCAGAGAACCTCACGAAGGAGATGGGCATGGATCGTGCGACGGCGGATCACATCGAGAAGGAAGTACTGGGGCGCTTCCCGGACGGGACGCTGCGCAGCGTCCAGGTCCTGCAGTACGGGGAGGATCCCGCGATCGAGCCGGGCGAGGTCGGGATCCGGCTGACCGTCGAGGCGAAGGCGGGGCCGGAAGACGACGAGGTGCTTGACGCCTTCATGGGGACGCAGCGGGCCGTGCTGAAGGGACTGCGGCGCGATATCAGGCAGCTCTCCCCGGAGACCAAGCGGGTCGAGTTCGTCAGCGGCGCGGACGGCAAGAACAAGTTCATGATGCGGCTCGGGGAGGACGAGCCGTCCGGCGAGCTCACCCCGGTGATGGCCCGGCTCGGCCCGGCCGACCTGGAGACCCTGGACACGCTGATCGCCGCGGGTTTCGCGGCCAACCGGGCGCAGGCCGTCCGCTGGGCCCTGGCCCGGATCAGGGAGCGGCCCGCCTACGCCCAGCTGCGCGACCGGGCCCGGGAGATCGAAGAGCTCAAATCCCAGTTCTAGGTCACCAGGCGAATTCCCCCACTTCGGGGATATCCGAATAGCCCTTTTCACGGTATGTTTCCGTGCTCGGACCCGGGCAGGGCCGGTCAAGGAAGACATATGGACGAAATCCAGGCGCATCTACCGCAGGAACCGAATAGCTTCATCGGTCGCGAGCGAGAGCTCCGCGAATTGCGCTGGATATTGCATACAACCCGGGTGCTGACCTTGTGGGGACCCGGGGGCATCGGGAAAACGAGGCTGGCGCTGCGGCTGCTGACCGAGGCCGCCGATGAGTTCCCCGACGGGGCCTGGTTCGTCGAGCTGGCCGACCTGCACCAGCCCGACCTGCTTGTCTGGCGCGTGGCCGCGGCCATCGGCGTGGCCGAGGAGCCGGGCCGCCCGCTGGCCGAGACGCTGGCCGAGGCGCTCCGGCCACGGCGGCTGCTGCTGGCCCTGGACAACTGCGAGCACCTGATCGACGCCTGCGCCCAGCTCAGCCGGCCGCTGCTGACCAGCTCACCGGGCATCACGCTGCTGCTGACCAGCCGCGAGCCGCTGCGCGTGGCCGGCGAGACGATATGGGAGGTGCCGCCGCTTTCCATGGCCCCGGCAGGCACGCACCCGGGCGCCGGGGACATGGAGTGCTACGAGGCCATCCGGCTGTTCGCCGACCGGGCCGCCGCGGCCCGGCCCGGGTTCACCGTCGGGCCGGACAACATCGCCGCGGTCGCCTCGATCTGCCGGGCGCTCGACGGCCTGCCGCTGGCCATCGAACTGGCCGCGGGCCGGGTCCGGGTGCTGTCCGCCGAGCAGATCAGCGGCCGGCTCGACGACCGGTTCACGCTGCTGACCGCGGGCGACCGGTCGGCGCTTCCCCGCCAGCACACCCTGCGCGCCGCCATCGAGTGGAGCTACGGGCTGCTCACCGACTCCGAGCGCACGCTGTTCCGGCGGCTTTCTGTGTTCACCGGATGGTCGCTGGAGATGGCAGAGCAGGTGTGCGGGGGCGAGGGCATCGCGGCCGCGGACGTGCTCGGCCTGACCGCCGCGCTGGTGGACAAGTCGCTCGTGGTGCTCGAGCCGGAGATCCTCGGCGAGGCGCGCTACCGGATGCTCGACACCATCAGGGAGTACGCCGCGGCCCGGCTGGCCGAATCCGGCGAGTCGGACGCGTTCCAGCTCAGGCTCCGGGACTACGTGGTGCGCACCGCCGAGCACGACCTGATGATCGGCCTGGCCCGCATCCCGGCGCCCTGGTCGGCCCGCGTCGACGTGTTCCGCCGGTATGACGTCGACGCGGGCAACGTGTCCCGGGTCCTGGCCTGGTGCCTGGCCCACGGCGACGCCGAGGCCGGCCTGCGGATCTGCGTCGCGGTCAGCCCGTGCTGGATCGTCTGGGGCACCTTCGCCGAAGGCGGCGAGCGGCTGGATTCCTTCCTGGCCCTGATCCTCCCGACCCCCCCGGACTCCTCCGAGGTGGCCGCCTCGGTACGGGGAGCGGCCCTGGTGGTCCGCGCGCAGCTGGCCCTGTCCAGCGACCCCGCCGCCGCCGAGTCCGCGGCCCGGGACGGGCTGAAACTGTGCCGTGACGCCGGCGACCAGCCGTGGACCGCGGCCGCGCTGAACCTGCTCAGCGAGATCGCCCTGCACACCGGGCGGGCCGCGGAAGCCGCGGCGTACGCGAACGAGGCGCTGTCGATCGCGCAGGCCGTCGGCGACGGCTGGAACGAGGGTTACGCGCTGGGCACCAGGGCCGCCGTGGCCGGCCTGGAGGGCAGGCTGCGGGAGGCCGAGCAGCTGGGCAGCGCCTCGGTCAGCGTGATGCGCGGCATCGACCAGCAGTGGGGGGCGGCCCGCGCGCTGCTCGGCCTGGGCGACCTGGCCCGGCTGCGAGGTCATCCGGGCGAGGCGCACAGCCGGTACGTGGAGGCGCTGGCCGTGCTGCGCGAGATCGGCGGGCGGCCCGAGATCGCGCGCTGCCTGGCCGGCCTGGGCCGGGTGGCCATGGACCTCGGCGCGACCGAGCAGGCCAGGCGGCACCTGACCAGGGGCATCCGGCTCAGCCAGGCCACCGGCGCGCGCATCGGCATAGCCCGCGGGCTGGAAGCCTTCGCGGCCCTGGCCGTACGGGAGAACCGCCCGGGGCAGGCCGTGCAGCTGATCGCGGCGGCTACCGCGCTGCGGGAGCAGGCCGGACTGCCGCCGCGGGCGGGGGCCAGGACGGAAACCTACCTGGCGCCGGCCCGGCGCCTGGGTGAAGCCGCGGTGGCCCAGCTGTGGGCGCACGGCCTGGCCATGAGCAGCGAGGCCGCCGTCGCGCTGGCCCTGCACCTGCCGCAGCCGGACCTGGCTTCGGCCGGCGGGGGCCCGGCGCCGGCCGACGGGAGCCCGGTGCTGACCGTGGTACCGACCCTGACCGCCGCGGAGGCGTACGAGGTGGCGACCGCACCGCCCAGCTCGCTGACCCGGCGGGAACAGCAGGTCACCGCGCTGGTGGCCCGCGGGCGCAGCAACAAGGCGATCGCCGCGGAGCTGTCCATCAGCCCCACCACCGTGGCCCGCCACGTGGCCAACATCATGGTCAAGCTGGGCTTCTCGTCCCGGACCCAGATCGCCGTGTGGATGGCGGGACAGCAAGCCGGCCGCGGAGGATGACGGCGCGGGGCGCGTCCAGCCGGGCCAGGTCCGCGCGCGGGTCGGCGTCGTAGACCACCGCGTCGGCCAGGGCGCCCGGCACCAGGCCGCCCGAGGGGTCCAGCCCCAGGTAGGAACGGGCCGTCCAGGAACCGGCGGCCAGCGCGGCGTGCGGGCCCAGGCCCGCCGCGGCCAGCGCGCGTATCTCGTCGGCGACCCGGCCGTGCGGCCGGGAGTCGGTGCCGGCCAGGATCGTCACGCCCGCTTCGGCGGCCGCCGCGACCAGGCCCGGATGAGCGGTCGCGCCGGCCATGAACCAGTCCTTGCGGGGCCCGTCCGGGCGCTGGCGTACGTTCGCCAGGCTGGCCGTCAGCACCTGCAGCGTGGGGGTCAGCGCGATGCCGTGTTCGGCCATCAGGGGCAGCAGGGCCGGGTCCAGGCACATGCCGTGCTCCAGGGAGTCCACTCCGGCGGCGACCGCCGCTGCTCCCCCGGCCGCGTGCTGGGAGTGCACCGCCACCCGGCCGCCTGCGGCGTGTACCGCCTCGACGACCTTGACCAGCACGGCGGCGGGCAGCGGATCGTCCTCGGGTGACCAGTCGGCGATGATCTTGGCCCAGCCGCTGCGGGCGGCCTGGGCCGCGGCGACCGAAGGCAGTTCCGCGTGATCGGCGCGCTTCCCCCAGCCGTCGAAGAACTGGCCGTGCTGGGCGATCCACGGCCCGGCGTGCACCGCCCGCGGCACGTCCTCATCCCGCCCGAACCAGTCCGGCGGGTTCCCGGCCAGGCCGGGCGAGCGGATCATGGTCACCCCGGCGGCCAGGTGCGCGCGCAGGTCCGCACGCAGGACGGCCTCGTCAAGCGGCTGGCCCGGTTCTTCGGCCCCCGGATGGGTATGCGCGTCGACCAGGCCGGGCAGCAGCCAGCCCTCGGCGACCAGCTCGGCGCCCGGGACCGGGTCATCGGTCCACCGGTCACCGTCGGCGAACAGGTCGGCCGGTTCGCCGTCGGGCAGGGCGAAACCGCGGATCCGCATCACAGCCATCAGGCCACGCTAACCCGGAGCGGGGACGGGGCCGCCGCCGGCCGCGAGAATGGGGCGGGAGGGGAGAACGACGGACCGTTCGGCCCATGGTGTGAAGGACAGATCCGGAGCGGACCGGGACGGGGTGAGGGCCTGATGGAGCTCGGGACGATGGACGTGGCGGGGGTCGAGCGCGGCTACTGGCTGGCCCGGGCGGAGGCGGCGCGGGGGCCGCTGCTCGTGGTGCTGCACGGGTCGGGGACCGGCGGCCGGGACATCGCGACGGTGTTCAGCGGGCTGGCTGCCAGGGGCCCGGCGGCCGGGGTGACGGTGGTGTTCCCCGACGGCTGGGGTGGCGTGTGGCACATCGCGCGGCCGCCGGCCGGGGAACCCGCCCTCGACGACGCGGCCTTCCTGGCCGCGCTGGCCGGGCAGCTGGCGGACCCAGGGATTCCGCTGGTGCTGGCGGGAATCTCCAACGGCGGCGGGTTCGCGGAGCATGTGGCCCGGTACGGGCTGCTGCCGCTGGCCGGATTGTTCCTGGTCGCGGGCACGTTGCGGGAGTTCAGCAGGCAGGCCTGCCCGATGCCGCGGCAGCAGACGGCGGTGACGATCATGGCGGGTACGGCCGATCCGCTGGCGCCCTACCACGGCGGGCCGCTGGCCGCGCGGGGCATGGTGGGACGGACGTTGCGGCGGCGGGCCAGGCAGCACGGTGACCGGCCGGACGAGCGGCGGATGACCGCGGTGGAGACGGTGGCCGGGGACTGGGCCGCGGGCAACGGGATCGGCGGCGAGCCGGCCGTGGAGCAGCTGCCCGGCGCGGCCGGGGACCCGCCGGTGACCCGGCTGACCTGGGCCGCGCCCGGCTGCCCGCCGGTGGTGCTGTACCGGATCGAGGGCGGCGGGCACGGCTGGCCCGGCGGGCCCCAGTTCCTCCCGGCCCGGGTGGTCGGGCCTGTCCCTCGCCAGCTGGACGCGACCGCGATCCTGCTGGACATGGTGCGCGCCGTCGCGGGCTGAAAGTTTTTACGGCTGGGGTGTATCACCTAGCGGCCGGGCGCCCTCCGGGCTACAAAGGGTTTACCGCCATAGACCGAGGATCGGGAGCCGCCATGCGGGACGACCCGTCCGTAATCGCCCTGGTCGACCGGGCAGCTAGGAGCGACCAGGATGCGTGGAACGAGATCGTGGACCGGTACGCGCCGCTGGTGTGGGGCATCTGCGCCCGGTTCCAGCTGAGCGGCCAGGACCGCGAGGACGTCGGGCAGAGCGTGTGGCTGCTGCTGGTCGAGCAGCTCGGGAAGCTGCGCGAGCCCGCGGCGCTGCCCGGCTGGCTGGCCACGACCGCCTACCGCGAATGCCTGCGCGTGGTGGGGTCGGCCCGCAAGTCAGAACCGCTGGGACCGCAGTTCGACGACTCGGTGCGGTTCGTGGACAAGACAGTGATCGAAGAAGAGATCCTCATGGCGGAGCTGAACGCCAGCCTGCGCGCGGCGTTCGCCGAGCTCCCGCGGCGCTGCCAGCACCTGCTCGGCCTGCTCATGTCCGATCCGCCCACCCCGTACGCGGAGATCAGCATCCGGATCGGCATCCCGGTGGGCAGCATCGGGCCGCAGCGGGCCCGCTGCCTGGACCGGATGCGCCGCTCCCCCGTCCTGGCCGCGCTGGGCGACCTCGAGGTAGGAGTTCCAGGAGGTGAGCCAGGTGCGTGACTGGGACGACGAGCAGCTGCTGGCGGCGCTGCGGGCCGCGATGAAGGCCAGGCAGGCCGTGCCCGACCGGTTCACCGAGATGGGCAAGAACGCCTACGCCTGGCACAACATCGACGCCGAGCTGGCCCAGCTCACCTACGACTCGCGCAGCGACGCCGGGCAGGCGGCGCTGGCGGTGCGTTCGGAGGCCGCGTCGATCCGGTCGCTGACCTTCACCTCGGGGCGATTGTCCATCGAGATGGAGGTGGCCGAGACGTCGCTGGTCGGCCAGATCATCCCGCCGCGGGCGGGCACGCTGGAGGTCCATACCACGGCGGGCGTGACCAGCTCGCCAGTGGATGAGATCGGCTGCTTCGCGGTCAGCCCGATCCCGGCCAGCCCGTTCCGGCTACGGTGCCGGACCGAGGACGGGGCTGACGTGCTGACCGGGTGGATCACGCTGTAAGCGTGCCGGGTTCGCCGGCCAACGCGATGAAACCCGGGATCGACCTGGCCAGAGGGCCGGGGAACCCGGGTTTCACCTTGTTGCGGGGCGGGCTAGCCGTGGCGGGCGGGGCTATCAGTCGCGGGCGCAGGGTTCGGCGGGGTGACAGCGGGGGCGGCAGGAGCAACGGGCGGGCTCGTGGCAGGGGCCGCAGCGGGGCAGCAGGACGGGCCCGACACCGGGGATCGCGTGGGCCCGGGCCTCCTCGAGCAGGGCGGCGGCCGCTTCCTGACCGGTTTCACCGGTCCGGGACATCCGCGCCGCGACCAGGCCGGTCACGATCGGAGTGGAGAACGACGTGCCGCTCCATTTGCACAGACCGTAGAAATTCCGCACCTGACCGACATAGGGGGCGTCCTGGCATTCGTAGGGGCCGGACGCGTAGGCGTTGATGAGATCACGGCCGGGCGCGTAGACCCGCACCCAGTGGCCGTAGTTGCTGAACGTGGCCCGGCCGCGCCAGTCGGCGCTGAGTGCACCCACGGAGACCATCCCGGGGCTGGCGGCCGGCCAGCACGGCTTGCGGCTTCCGTTGTTGCCGGCCGCGACGACGCAGACCACGCCCTGGTGCTGGTGAAGGAGCCGCAGGAATCCGTCGAAGCCGAGCGAGGACAGATCATGCCTGGTCGTGGCCGTGATCGACAGGTTGAAGACATCGACGCCCAGATCCAGCGCCTGTTTGAGCTCCTTGACCATGTCCGTTTCCAGACAGCTGCCCGCGACCTTGAAGACATTCGAGACGATGACGTCCGCCTGGGGTGCCATGGCCCGGATCATGCCGGCCACGAACGTGCCGTGTCCGGCGTAGGGCGGGATCGTGCTGGTTCCGGTCAGCGTTACTCCGGCCGGATCCCAATCCTGGATGGCGCCAGTCGACTTGGTCGCCCGGACCACGCCTTGCAGCCAGGGGTGGTCAACCGCGGAGTTCTGCAGCAGGCCGGTGTCAGCGACATAGACCAGGACCCCGGCCCCGCCGCCTTCCAGGCAGAGCGAAGGGTAGGGCTCGCAGTCGTAGTAGACCTCTTCCGGCTCGGTGGCCGGGCAAGGGCCGACCGGGCAGACGGTGAAGAGGTGGTTGGGCGTGGCCACGCCCTCGCCGAACTGCTGGTCGATGGCGGTGAGCGTGTCATGCACGCTGCGACGGTTCTTGGCCGGGAGCTTCGGGTCCTGGGTCAAGAGCGAAACGCCGGGGACGACACGCTCGATCTGCTGGTGGTTGAACTTCGCACCGGGGTTGAAGACAGCGAACACTTCCTCGATGTATTTGTCCTGGACCAAGAGCTGGCCCTCGACGTACATGTAGGCGATCCCTCCGTTGCCGTCGGGAACGTCCACGATCGTCAGGTCCAGCTGGTTCTTGAATTGACCCTTGATGGTCTTGACCTGGTCCGCGATCCTGGCCTGCAGGCGGCGCTCCCAGCTCTTTGGTTCGGGCACGGTTCCTCCCTGAGTCAGAGCATGGTGATCTGCACTTCTGCGGAGCGACCCGCATGTGTGCTTGATACGGTGCGCGTGAAGGGGCGGATGGAATTCGGGGAAAAGCCATGGCGCCCGTCACGATTTGTGAGAATTCATTCACTGTAAGTGCACGCAGTGAAATTACCTGATGGACCGTTCTACCTTAGACCTCTAAAATCAGCCTGTGGCAGGTAAAGCCGCGGCCGCCGACGAGCCGGGCGATCTCGATGACCTGCTGCCATTGACCCTGTCGCGTCCGCGGGAGGCATTGGCTAAGGCGCGAGCGATATTGCGCGGGCAACCGAGCCCATATGCCGCATCAGTGGCACATCAGGCCGCGGGAATCGTGTTGCGTGAGTTCGGTGATCAGGATTCAGGAATCGCCGAGCTGGGTACGGCGCTGCGCTTGGCCCGCCGGATCGGATCGGTGAAGCGCGAGGCCGACGTGCTCGCCAGCATGGGCGTGGCGTTGGTCTACGCCGGCCGGACCGCGGCCGGACTGGCCGCGTTTGACCGTGCGCTACGGATATCCCGGGGCGCGCTCACCGGCCAGGTGCTCCACCGGCGCAGCGTCGCGCTGCTGGCTCTGGGCCGGCACGCCGAGGCCCTAGACGACTCGCGACGCGCGGCGGCCATACTGCGCCGCGCGGGCGACAACCTGTGGACAGCCCGTGCGATGACGTCCCGCGGGCTGATTTACCATGCGATGGGATTTCCCGCTCGCGCGGATGCGGCTTTCGCCGATGCGGAGCATTTGTGGGCCCAAACCAGCCAGGTTCTCGAGTCCGTCTACATGGTTCATAATCGCGCGCTGGTCGCCTCTTCGATAAATGATATTCCGACGGCGCTTTCTTATTTCGCCGCGGCGGCTTCCCGGTACGAGTCACTGAATGTGCTGGTGCCGGAACTGGCCATCGACCGGTGTGTCGCCTTGCTGGCGGGCGGACTGGCCACGGACGCCCTGGCCGAAGCGGATGACGCGGTCCGCGAGATCGAGCGGACCGGCGGCCCGTCCACCAAGAAGGCCGAACTACTCCTGGTGGCGGCCAACTCGGCGCTGGCCGCGATGCAACCGCAGGCCGCGCTGGATCGTGCGCAGGCCGCCCAGCGCCTGTTCCGGTCGCAGCGCAGCCCCTGGGGGCTGGCTCGCACCGGCCTGGTGCTTGTCCGTGCGAAGTACGCGGCAGAGCCGGTGTCGGACAAGCTGCTCAACGACGCGAACCGGACTACTGCGCGGCTGGAGGAGCTGGGCTTCAGCGACGCGCCGCAGGCGCACCTGCTGGCCGGGAGGGTGGCGCTGGACCTGGGCCGGCGCGATGCCGCCGAACGTCATCTCATCGAGGCAGCTCGGAGCCGCAGGCGCGGCCCGGCGATGGCGCGGGCCAGCGGCTGGCTCGGCGAGGCGCTGCGCGCCGAGGCCGCGGGCGATGCGCGCCGGCTCCTTTCCGCCTGCCGCCGTGGGCTCGAGCTGCTGGATGAGTACCGGTTCACCCTCGGTGCCTCGGAACTGCGGGCGCAGGCGACCGCGCACGGCGCCGAACTGGCCGTGCTCGCGCAGCGCCACGCGGTGCGCGAGCACCGGCCACGGCAGCTGCTCGCCTGGAGTGAACGCTGGCGGGCCACTGCCCTCGCGGTCCCCGAGGTGCGGCCCTCGGCCAACGCGGAGATCAACGCCGGCCTGACCGCGTTCCGCAAGGCGACCAGCCAGCTGGAGGAGGCCCGTCGGCTGGGCCGGCCCAACGCCAGGCTGCAGCGGGAACAGCAGCGGCTGGAAGCGGCGGTGCGCGCGTGCGCGTTGCGGGCCGCTGGCGGGACGGGACCCGGGCCCCGCATGGTCGACGTCGCCGACCTACTCGACCGGCTCGGCCCGGCCATGCTCGCCGAGATCGTCGACGTTGACGGCGTGCTGTACGTGCTGGTGTGCGGGGCGGGACGGGTCCGGCAGTTCACCGCGGGACGCACCGCCGACGCGGTCCGCGCCGCCGATTTCGCGAGGTTCGCGCTGCGCCGCCTGGCGCGCAGCCGGCCAGGCGACGACCTGGGCAGCGCGCAGGCCGTGCTGCAGGCAGCCGGGCCGAGGCTGCAGGACGCGCTGTTTGGCCCGGCCGCAGGGCAGCTGGGTGACGGCCCGGTCGTCGTCGTGCCACCCGGCAAGCTGCACGCCATCCCCTGGGCGCTGCTGCCCGTACTTAGCGACCGCGTGGTCAGCGTGGCCCCGTCGGCGAGCGCCTGGATGCGCGCGCACGCGGCCGCGCCGCCGACGCACCGCCGCGTCACGCTGGCCCGCGGGCCGGGCCTGAGCACCGAAGGCGCCGAGGTGCCGCTCGTCGCCAAGCTCTACGACGACGTGACGGTGCTGGCCAACAGCGGAGCCACCACCCAGAACGTGCTCTACGCCATGGAGGGCGCCTGGGTGGCCCATATCGCGGCGCACGGGACGTTCCGGGCCGACAGCCCGTTGTTCTCCTCGCTGCGCATGCACGACGGGCCGCTCACCGTATACGACTTTGAGCAGCTCGACCGTGCGCCGTACCGGCTGGTGCTGCCGAGCTGCGACTCCGCGCTGCTCGCCCCGACCGGGGCCAACGAGCTACTCGGCCTGGTCAGCAGCCTGCTGCCGCTGGGCACGGCCGGTGTCGTCGCCGCCGTGGTCCCGCTGAACGACCGCGCCGTGGTGCCGATCATGGTCGACCTGCACAGCTACCTGCGAGAAGGCCAGACCCTCGCCGAGTCCCTGTACCGGGTCAGGCGAGGGCTGGCCGACGACCCCGTCCAGCAGGCCACCGCGCTTTCCCTAGTCACCCTGGGGGCGGCGTAAGAGGTTCCGGGTCGCGGCTGACGCCTGCGCCGCCGCCCGGGCCCGGTTGGTCCGGCGCGCCCAGTGCCGATCCTCCAGCCCGGTCCATGACGGATATCACGGTGGCTGGGTATGGCGGCTAGGGTTTGACGGCCTTCTTGACGGCGGCGGTGAGGGCCGGTACCGGCAGCCAGCCGTCGTGGGACCAGAGGACCTTGCCGGCCGCGGAGACCAGGACCAGCCAGGGCTGATCCTGCACGCCGTAGCCGTCGGCGACCCGGCCCGTGGTGTCCAGCGCCACCGGGTAATCCAGCGGCGTGCCCAGGCCGTTCAGATAGGACCGGACGGACTGGGCCGAGGGTTCGACCACCGTCTCGTTCACCGCGACCAGCTGGGGCAGGTTGTCCTGCTTGGCCGCGGTGACGTAGGCGTTGGCCCCGGTCAGCTCGGATTTCAGGTCGGAGACCTCGGACAGCCAGGTGGCGAAGAACACGATCAGGTGTGGCGCGCCGGGCCCCAGCGTGACCTTGGCGTCGCCGGCCGCGGCAGGCAGCACCACGTGGTCGGCGGGGCTCTCCACGGTGACCGACGCCAGGGACTGCTGGCTGGCCACGTGCGGATGGGACGGCAGCAGCGTGGCCAGTTCGTCGGCGAGCACCTCGGCGGACTGGCTCACGCTGGAGTAGGCCATCTGGGTCAGGTAGAGCTTCTGCTCCCGGCCACGCTGGTCGATGATGAACAGCGCGGGCGTGTGGTCGATCTGCCCCTGCTCGATCTGCACCGCGATGTGATACGCAGCCCAGGTGGCCTTGAGCTGAGCCGGCGACCCGGTGAGGAAGTCCCACTGGTTGACCATGCCGTGCGCCCGCGAGTAAGACAGCACGTCGCCGACCGCGGTCGCGTCGGGGTTGGCGTCGACGCCGAGCAGCTGCACCTGGTCGCCGGCCGAGCCGAGCATCTGCTTGGCCTGCACCATGCTCTGCGTGGTCAGCGGGCAGACGGTGGTGCACTCGGAATCCTCGAAGGACAGCATCACGACCTTGCCGCGGAACTGGCTGAGCGACATCGGCTGGCCGAACTGGTTGACCAGCTTGATGTCCGGCGCCTGCACCGCGCCCAGCGAGCTGCCGAGGTCCAGGTTCGGGTTGTCCATGGCGGCGCTGGAGGCCGGGGCGGGCGGCGAGGACATCGATGAACTTGGGCTGGCGCCGCATCCAGCTAGGACCGCGAGCACGCTGAGGATGGCCGCGGCCGCGAGCGTGCCGCGCGTGCGGAACGTCTTCATGGCGAAGACAGCCTACTGCGGCCGGCTGACGGTCAGCCTGGAGAGGTCTGCCTGGCGGGGGCGGCCAGGCTGGCATCGCTGGCCGGGTCCGGGCCCTGGCCGTCACCGGGCTCAGCTCCGGGCTCGTCGCCGACGATGACCGCGCCGCCGTGGCCCCAGGAGACGTAGCGGTAGGTCAGGTTGATCAGGGTCGACACGCGGTTGCGGCCGCCCAGCAGGTACACCAGGTGCAGCGCGAACCAGGCCAGCCAGGCCAGCGTGCCGGTCAGCCGCAGCCCGCCGGCCAGCTGGACCACGGCCGACCGGCGGCCGATGGTGGCCATCGTGCCCTTGTCGTGGTACTTGAACGGCTCGGTGGCCGCCTTGGCTTCCAGCTTGACGATCTGCGCCGCGGCATGCCGCCCCATCTGCAGGGCCGGCTGGGCGAGCTGGGGCGTGGGGTCATCCGGGTTGATCGCGATGTCACCCACGGCGAAGATCCGGTCCTGCCCGGTGACCCGCAGGTCCGGCCCGACCGTGATGCGGCCGTTCTTCCCCTGGGGCAGCCCCCAGCCCGCGACGTCCTGGGCGGCGGCCACGCCCGCCGCCCACACGGTCAGGTCGCTGGGCAGGTCCTCGCCGTCGGCCAGCAGGACCCGGTCGGCGGTGACCTCGGCGATCCTGGTGTTCAGCCTGATGTCGACGTCGCGCTTGGCCAGCTGCACCCGGGCGTACTCGCGCAGCTTCTCGTGGAACGGGCCGAGCAGCGACGGAGACATCTCGACCAGCCGGACGTGCACCCGGGACGGGTCGACGTCGGGGAAGGTGGCGCCGAGCACGGCGGCGCGCAGCTCGGCGGCCGTCCCGGCCAGCTCCACGCCGGTGGCCCCGCCGCCCACCACCGTGATGGACATGTCGCCGCCGGTCACGCTGAGCCGCTCGAACTGCGCCATCAGGTGATCGCGCAGCACGATGGCGTCGGTCCTGGTGTACAGGGCGAAGGTGTGCTCCGCGGCCCCCTTGAGGCCGTAGTACGAAGCCGACACGCCGGTGGCCAGGATCAGGTAGTCGTAGCCGAGCTCGAGGCCGTTGGTCATCTTGACCTGGCGCGCCGCCGGGTCGATGGCGGCCAGTTCGCCGCGCCGGAAGATCGCCCCGTACCGCCCGGCGATGCCGCCCGCCGGGTAGGCGACGTCGCCGGGGTTCAGCCCGGCCGTGGCCACCTGGTACAGCAGTGGCTGGAAGGTGCTGTACAGGTGGCCGTCGATCACGGTCACCCGCAGGCCCGCGCGGGTGAGCCGCGAAATGGCCGAAAGCCCGCCGAAGCCCGCGCCGCAGATGACCACATGCGGTGCATCTGGGTCAGCCCGATGCCTCCTGGCGATCGTCCCCACCTCCAGGCCCTGCCTCGATGTCCAGGTCGCCGCGCTTTTCCACCTGCACGTACAGGTGGTACGCGCGGCGGTCCGGCTCGGTATACGGCGGCGGCGCGATGCTGGCGGCCACAGCCGGTATGCCCGTACCACGTTAGCCTCGACCGCGTACCGCGTCAGCTCCGCCTCCGGGTACAGCCAGGCGAGCAGGCCGAGCACCCCGGCGAAGGTGCCGTACGACGATGACGCGTGGGCCAGCTGGTGCGAGATGAAGTGCCCGCCGACGGCCTGCAGGACCTGCCAGAGGACCGCGCCGATGATGGCGCCGATGATGGCGCCGAGACGCAAACTGCCCATGATCATGGAAATGGCGCGGCTCCGGAGCCTGAGGGCGTGGCAGTTGGGGCCGGAGTGACGACCACGCTTCGCCTAGAGACTGAGGGCGACCAGTTCGGGGCGCTGGCAGCCCTGGGCGGCCGGGGCGGAGGCGGATGCGCTCGGCGATGAGGTGGGCGTGGTGCTCGTCGATCCGGACGTGGTCGGCGTGGCGGGTGAGGTGGCCGGGAGCGAGGACGAGATGGCGGTTCCGGCGGACCTGGCAGGAGTGGTGGTGCCGCCCGGGGTGGTGGTGCCGCCCGGGGTGGTGGTGCCGGCCGGGGTGGTGGTGCCGGCGGGGGTGGGGGTCGGCGGGGACGGGGACGCGGGGGCCAGCTGGGTGCAGGCGGCAATGACCACCAGGTTGCTGGCCGGGTCGGCGCTGCCGCCGATGCCGCTCAGGTCCACGAAATAATGCGGCCAGGACAGCCCGGGCGCGGCCAGGGTGACCCGCTGCGCGCTGATGTTGTAGCCCCAGGCGTCTCCGCCGGCGCCCTGGTCGAGTCCGAGCGCCACGCCGTCCCTGACCACGTAGATGCCGGCCGACCCGTAGACCGCGGAGCCGGAGGCGGTGGCCGTCACCCGGCCGGTGCGCGGGTTCACGGCCATGAGGTTCGACCCCACGGTCACGTAGATCCGGTCCTTCTGCGGGTCGCTGCCCTCGGCTACCGCCCTGGCGATAGACCAGAGGCGCATTCCGCTCGTGCCGTCGTACGCCGTGACCCCCTGCGCGGAGGAGAACAGGACCACGGCACCGAACGCGGCGCTGAGCGTCCCGGGAAACGACAGCCCCAGCAGCGGCTGAACGACCACCTGGGCCCCGGTGACCAGGTTGATCTTGCGCAGCGCGGTCACCGGATCCGACCCTTCGAACCCGCCCTCGGATTCGGCCATGTACAGCGTGCTGCCCGCGGTCCGCCAGGCCTGCGCGACCGGGCCGGCAGACCGCGACCAGCGGACCTTACCGGTGGCGTTGTCATAGCTGGTGACCGCGGTGGCGCCGACGATAACCGTGTACTGGGCACTGCCCGCCACGGCCCCGCCGAAGACGGCCGCCGGATAGCTGCGGATGATGGTGCCGTCCAGGCCGGAGATGACCACCTCGGTCCGCTCGGAGTGCCCGGCGCGGGTGTAGGTCACGCCCGCCGTCACCTCGCCGGGCCAGGTGCGCACGGACACGATGGCCGCGCCGGCCGGGAAACCGGTCAGGGTCTGGGTCCACAACGGCGCGCCGGCCTGCGCGGAATAGCCGTACACGGTCAGGCCGTCGCCGACCACGGCCAGGCCGTCGCCGACCGACACGTAGGCCAGGCCGGAAGCGGGCACGGTGCCGGTCAGCCCGGGCAGTACGGCCCACGTCCCGGGCAGCGCCCGGGACCAGCGGATCAGGGTCGAGACCTGCCGGCAGCCGAACCGGCACGCCACGGCCGGAGCCCCGTTGTAAGCGGCGGTCAGCGGGTACGGGATCAGCGCCACGCCGAGCAGCGCCACGGCCAGCACCCAGCGCCGCAACCGGGGCGATGCGCCGGCCTGGCCCAGGCGGATCCGCCCGGCTACGCCGCGCGCGGCCC
The DNA here is from genome assembly GCA_963767565.1 of uncultured Actinomycetes bacterium. GTDB lineage: Bacteria > Actinomycetota > Actinomycetes > Streptosporangiales > Streptosporangiaceae > Palsa-504. The sequence continues at coordinate 151,814 of CAVYEG010000011.1, forward strand.
GACGTCGGATCCGGCGCATCTGACGGCGCACGATCCGCCGGCGCGGCGGCCGGGAGGCCTTGCGGGGCGGCTGTTGCCTCACGACGCCCACAGTAGGAGATACCGGCACCACGGGAGGCGCCTTCCCGGGCCGGGCCCGGAGATCCGGCCGCCTGACGATAACGTTGGATCCGCCCGTGCTGACAGGAAATCAGTCTCCGTGCTGACAGGTAAATCAGTCCGCCTCGACGAGGAGGTAAGCCATGACCGACCGTGCGCCGCTGCCCTATGACTTGATGCCGGAGGTGCCGTCCTTCGAGGTGCACAGCGATGACGTCGCGGATGGCCAGCAGATGCCGGAGAACCAGGCCTTCGACGACTGGGGCATGACCGGCGGGAACATCTCCCCGTCGCTGTCGTGGTCCGGCTTCCCCGCGGAGACCAAGAGCTTCGCGGTGACGTGCTTCGACCCGGACGCACCGACCGGTTCCGGCTTCTGGCACTGGATCGTGCTTGGCATCCCGGCCTCGGTGACCGAACTCGAGACCAACGCGGCCGGTACCGACGGCTCGGGCCTGCCCAAGGGGGCATTCCACGTCCGCAACGACTACGGCACGAAGGACTTCGGCGGCGCGGCCCCGCCGGCCGGCGACCCGCCGCACCGCTACGTGTTCGCGGTGCACGCGCTCGACGTTGAATCCCTCGACGTCAACGACGAGATCTCACCCGCGGTGGCCGGGTTCAACCTGCGGTTCCACACCATCGCCCGCGGCCTGATCATCCCGGTCTACAGCCTGCCTGTAGCTCAGGACGGTGCTGGATGAGCACAGTGCCGGTCAGCACAGTGCCGGTCAGGATAGGCGCTCCCCGCAGCTGGACGGGTCGTAGCCGGGCAGGCTGCCCAGCTGGGCCAGCAGCCAGGGTGAGGTGAGCACCTTCAGCAGGCCCTGGACCTCACGGGACGCGGCGTGCTTGGCCGGCAGGACCAGGTTGAACCGTTCGTCGGCGAGCGGGATGAAGCTCAGTCCGTAGGCCAGTGCGGCCGGCTCGCTGGACACCCCCGCGTCGGCCAGCCGGCCCGCGACCGCCGCGGCGAGCTGGAGGTGCCCGGCGGCCTGGCTGTCGTAGCCGGGCAGTTCGGCCGGGTCCAGGCCCAGGCGCCGGCGCTCCCGGTCCAGCAGCGTGCGGGCCTGGGCGCCCGGCTCGCGGTTCACCATCCGCAGGCCCTGCCGGGCCACGTCGCCCAGCCCGGTGACGTCGGCCCCCGGGCGGACGGCCAGGCCCTCGCGCCAGGCGGTGAAGCCCACCACCTCGGCGCCGCCTGGTATCTCGACCGCCTCGCCGCGATCGTCGTCCGGGTCGGCCCAGCCGCCGGCCTGGTGTACGCCCGCGGCGTGCACCAGGCCCGCCGCAGCCAGCCGCAGCGCCTCGCCGTTCCCGCACGGCCACCAGGCGAACCCGACCGGCGGGTCGAGCAGGGCCAGCGGGGTCTCCAGCAGCGGCAGCGCCGGATCGCAGCCCGCCACGATCAGCGTGGGCCGCGGCGGGCCGATGGGCCGGACCGCGACCGGGTGCTGGGCCGCCTGGTCCCCGGGGGCCTGCTGGCCGGCGACCAGCCCGCCGGCCGGGCCGAAGCCGGCCCGGGCCGCCGTGTTGGCGCGCAGCGGCAGCGCGACGAACGTGTCGCCGATCGTCGCGAGCGCGACCCGGGAGCCCACGCCGCCCAGCGGGGCTACCGGCGCGGCCAGCACCGGATCGGCGGGATCGCCGGGGCCGAACAGGTCCTCGACGGTCAGGCCCAGCGCGCTGGCCAGGGCCAGCGCGACCCGCAGCGAGGGATCGGAATGGCCGGATTCGACGGCGGATACGGCCTGCCTGGTCACGGCGGCCATCCCGGCGAGCTGCTGCTGGGACAGGCCCCGGGCCTGCCTGGCCAGCCGCAGCCGGGTCCCCGCTGGCCACGGGATCTCTGTCATGCCCACAGCCTATGATCCGGACATGAAGACGCAGATCATCGACATTCACACCGGCGGCCGCGAGACGGTACGGGACATCACCCGCGAGTGCGCTGAGTTCGCGCGGACGGCAGCCGACGGCGGCGACGGGCTGCTGCACGTGTTCGTGCCGCACGCCACCGCGGGCCTCGCGCTGATCGAGCTCGGCGCGAGCAGCGACGACGACCTGCTGGCCGCCCTGGCCGAGCTGCTGCCCGCCGACGACCGCTGGCGGCACGCGCACGGAAGCCGCGGGCACGGCCGGTCGCACGTGATGCCCGCGCTGGTCCCGCCGTGCGCCACCATCCCGGTGATCGGCGGCCGGCTGGCCCTCGGCACCTGGCAGTCGGTGGCGCTGGTGGACCTCAACGTGGACAATCCGGACCGCCAGGTCCGGCTGTCCTTCCTGAGCTGATGCGGATCCTCGTCGAGGGCTCAGGCGGGGCGGCCGGCTGGCCGGAGCCAGGATGCAGATGCGTCTCATGCCTGCGCCAGGCCGCGAACGGTACTGCACGCGAGCAGTCGACCATAGTTGTCGACGGGACGGTGCGGCTGAGTCCCGGGGGGCCGGCTGAGATCGGCACTGGGGCTGCGGGCCGGGACGAGGCTGCGGGCCGGGACGAGGCTGCGGGCCGGGACGAGGAGCGGGTGCTGGCCGGCGGGTACCGGGTGCGGCGGTTGGGGGACGCGCGGGACGGGGCGGCAACCGGCGGGTGGGAGGTGACCGGGCCGGACGGTAAGCGGGTGCTGTATGCGGCGGGACCGGGGGCGGTGCCGGTGCCGCCGGAGGGGGCAGGCCGGTATGACGCGGTGTTCCTGGACCTGCTGGGCGATCCGGCGCAGCTGGGACTGCTGCGGGCGCAGGGGCTGGTCACAGCGGACACGGTGACGGCGGTGGCGTGCGCGGATCACCGGGTGGCCTCGGATGTCGAACTGCGGCGGCGGTGCGGGTTCTGGGGGGCGATCGTGCCGGGCGACGGCGACCAGGTGGACGTGCCGGGGGGCGGGGAGGCGGATAGCACGGACCGTTCGGCAGAAAAGCAATGGCCGGGAACGGGGACGGCGCTCGGGTGGTCGCAGGCGGGCAGGGCGCTGCGGCGGCCGGGGCCGCTGGGGCCGGCTGGGGTACGGCCGGGGCCGTGGCGGGTGCTGGTGATCGGCGGGGCGCGGTCGGGGAAATCGGAACGGGCGGAGCTGAGGCTGGCGGGTGAGCCGGACGTGACCTACGTGGCGACCGGGCCGAACGGCCAGGGCGGCGACGGGCACCCGGCCGATCCCGAGTGGGCCGCGCGGGTAGCGGCGCACCGGGCGCGGCGGCCGCGATGGTGGCAGACGGCGGAGACCACCGACCTGGCCGGAGTGCTGGCCGCGGCGTGGGGGGCGGTGCTGATCGACGGGATCGGCACCTGGCTGGCCGCGGTGCTCGAGGAGTGCGGCGCCTGGGACGGGTCGGCGGGCCGGGCGGAGCGGCTGGCCGCCCGGACCGGCGCGCTGATCGGCGCCTGGCGGCAGACCCGGGCCCGCGTGGTCGCGGTCAGCGACGAGACCGGGCTCGGCGTGGTGCCGGGAACGCCCGCCGGGAGGCTGTTCCGGGACGAACTAGGACGGCTGAACCGGGCGCTGGCCGCCGAGAGCGAGGAGACCGAACTGGTCGTGGCGGGACGGATCCTGCGGCTGGAGTGACGGGCAGATCAGGCAGCCGGATGACACGGGCGGATGACACGGGCGGATGACACGGACGGATGCGACGGTGTAACAGTCTGGTGACAATCCGGGCTTTACGGCGTGTTCCGGGACTATCCGGCCGGACCGGTCACTTCGTGCGCTGGTCAGTGACGGCTATGGCCCGCTACCGTAGAAAGTCCTGCGGCCGGGCCGGCCCGCGCGCATCTCGCCATCGATGCGGGCTACCGGCGGGCTGCCGTCCGGACGCGGGACGCCGCCCGCCCGAGCCACCAGAGCAACGAGGGGATAACGCAATGGCGCGCGTGGTAGTCATTGGCGACCTGATGACAGACGCGGTCGCCCACGCAATGCTCCCGCTGGCCCGGGGCAGCGACACTCCAGCCGCTGTCACCATGCACGGCGGCGGCTCCGGCGCGAACGTCGCGGCCTGGATGGCGGCCGACGGCGGCGACGTGGCCTTCGTCGGGCGGCGGGGCGCGGACATCGCCGGCCGCAACCGCGACATGGAGCTGATGGGGTACGGCGTGGATGCCCGCCTGGTCATGGACCCGGAGCGGCCCACCGGGACCTGCGTGGTCATGGTCACGCACAAGGGCGAGCGGACCATGCTGTCCGATCCGGGCGCGAACGCGGCCCTGTCCCCCGACGACCTGCCGCACGACCTGTTCATCCCCGGCGCCCACGTGCACGTATCCGGGTACACGCTACTGTCCGAGGGATCCCGGTCGGCCGGGCTGGCCGCCATCGAGTACTCGCGGCGGGCCGGCATGACCGCCTCGGTGGACGCGGCCTCGGCCGCGCCGCTGGACCGGACCGGGGCCGAGCCGTTCCTGGAACTGTCGGCCGGGGCCGTGCTGCTGTTCGTCAACGCGGCGCAGGCCAAGGTGCTCACCGGCCGCGAGGACCCGGAGGCGGCGGCGCGGGTGCTGACCGCCTGGTACCCGCACGTGGTGGTCAAGCTGGGCGCGGACGGGGCGCTGTTCTACGCCAACGGGCGGCCGCCGGTACGGGTGCAGGCGCCGCCGGTGGACCGGGTGATCGACGGCACCGGGGCCGGCGACGCGTTCATCGCCGGATTCATCCCGCCCTGGCTGGACAAGAAGCCGCCGGGCGAGGCGCTGGCCAGCGGCTGCCGGCTGGCCGCACACGCGCTCGGGCTCATCGGGGCCCGGCCGGTGCTGTGACAGATTACCTGTCTGGCCTGTTTTCGCTGGCGGGCCGGGTGGCGGTGGTGACCGGCGGCAGCTCGGGGATCGGGGCGGGTATGGCCGCGGCGCTGTGCCAGGCCGGGGCCCAGGTCGTGCTGGTGGCCCGGGACAAAGACCAGCTGGACGCCGCGGCGGCCGGGTTGCGGGGAGGCCGGCGGGCAGGCGGCCTGGGTCAGCGCGGACCTGGCCGACCGGGGCGAGCTCGCGCGGGCCGCTGAGGAGGCGGACGGGGCGTTCGGGCCGCCGGACGTCCTGGTCAACTGCGCAGGCGTCAACCTGCGGCCGCCGCTGCCGGCGCTGACCGTTGAGCAGTGGGACGTCACGATGGCGGTCAACCTGACCGCGCCGTTCCTGTTCGGCCAGCGGTTCGGGCCGTTGATGGCCGCGCGGGGCTGGGGGCGGATCATCAACGTGACCTCGCAGCAGGCGCAGCGGGCGTTCGGCAACAGCGGCGGGTACGGGGCGTCCAAGGGCGGCCTGGCCGCCTTGACCCGCTCGCAGTCCGAGGCCTGGGCGGCCGCCGGGGTGTGCTGCAACTCCGTGTGCCCCGGCTTCGTGCCCACCCGGCTGAACGCCCACGTGGCCCGCGACCCGGAGCGGTCGGCGGCCATGGCGGCGCGGACCATGGTGGGCCGCAACGGCCAGCCCGCGGACTTCGCCGGGGTGGCGGTGTTCCTGGCCTCGCCGGCCAGCGACTACGTCACCGGCCAGACGCTGTACGTGGACGGCGGCTTCTCCGCCACGTAGCCGGATGCGCGGCGTTGGCCCGCACAGGCCGGCGGACGCGGCAGAATAAACGTCATGGCCCCACGGCGCAGCGGCGGTACTACCACGCCCGGAGAAGATTTCGAAGAAAACATCGTCGACATCGACGTCGCCGAGGAGATGCGCGGCAGCTACCTCGAATACGCGTACAGCATCATCCACTCCCGGGCGCTGCCGGACGCGCGGGACGGCCTGAAGCCGGTCCAGCGCCGGATCCTGTACCAGATGAACGAGATGGGCCTGCGCCCCGACCGGGCCCACGTGAAGTGCGCCCAGGTCGTCGGCCAGGTGATGGGCCGGCTGCACCCGCACGGCGACTCGGCCATCTACGATGCGCTGGCCCGGATGGCGCAGCCCTGGGCCATGCGGCTGCCGCTGGTGGACGGGCACGGGAACTTCGGCAGCCTGGGCGGCGACGACCTGCCCGCGGCGATGCGGTACACCGAGGCCCGCCTGTCCGCGGCGGCGATGGAGATGGTGGCCTCGATCGACGAGGACACCGTCGACTTCGTGCCGAACTACGACGGCAGCGAGACCCAGCCCGACGTGCTGCCCGCGGGCCTGCCGAACCTCCTGGTCAACGGCGCGTCCGGCATCGCGGTCGGGATGGCCACCAACATGGCGCCGCACAACCTGGGCGAGGTCATCGCCGCCGCCCGGCACCTGATCAGGCACCCGGACACCACGCTGGACGCGCTGATGCGCTTCGTACCCGGGCCTGACCTGCCGACCGGCGGGAAGATCGTGGGCCTGGAGGGCATCAGGGAGGGCTACGAGACCGGCCGGGGCATCTTCCGCACCCGGGCCACGGCGGTGGTGGAGCAGCTGACCCCGCGACGGACCGGGATCGTGGTCACTGAGCTGCCCTATGCCATCGGCCCGGAGAAGGTCGTGACCAGGATCAAGGACCTGGTCACGGCCAAGAAGCTCAACGGCATCGCCGACCTGAAGGACCTGACCGACCGGCATCGCGGCCTGCACCTGGTGATCGAGGTGCGCAGCGGCTTCAACCCGGACGCGGTGCTGGCCGAGCTGTACCGGCTGACGCCGATGGAGGAGACCTTCGGCATCAACAACGTGGCCCTGGTCGACGGGCAGCCGCGGGTGCTGGGGCTGCGCGAGCTGCTGGAGATCTACGTCGCGCACCGGCTGGAGGTGACGCGGCGGCGCACCGAGTACCGGCGCCGCAAGCGGCTGGAGCGGATCCACCTGGTCGACGGCCTGCTGGTGGCCTTGCTGAACATCGACGAGGTCATTGCGGTAATCCGGTCCTCGGACGACGCCGCCTCGGCCCGGGAACGGCTGATGACCATCTTCGAGCTGTCCGAGATCCAGGCCCAGTACATCCTGGACACCCCGCTGCGCCGGCTGACCCGCTACGACCGGCTGGAGCTCGAGCGGGAACAGGAGACGCTGCGCTCCGAGATCGCTTCGCTGACGGAGATCCTGGAGTCGGATGACCGGCTGCGCCAGGTGGTCAGCGACGAGCTGGCCGAGGTGGCCAGGAAGTTCGGCACCCCGCGCCGCACGGTGCTGCTCGAGGGGGGTGCGGAGGCGGTAGCCGCGGCCGTTCCGCTGGAGGTAACCGACGACCCGTGCGTGGTGCTGATGTCGGGCACCGGCCTGATGGCCCGGGTGGCTGCGGATTCTTCGGATGATGTGGCCGAACGGGCCGTGGTTCCCCCGTCCGGCGACCTGACCCGCTCGCCGCACGACGCGCTCGTCTCGGCGGTCCGGGCCACGACCCGGGGCACGATCGGGGTGGTGACCTCGGCCGGGCGGCTGGTCAAGGTGAACGTGCTCGAGATCCCGGGGCTGCCGCCGGGTGCGGGCGCGGCGTCGCTGGCGGGCGGCACGCCGGTGACCGAGTTCGTGACTTTTGAACGCGGCGAGACCGTGGCCGGGCTGTGCCGGGTCGACGGCGACCTGGGCGCGGGCGTGGCGCTGGGTACCGCGGAGGGCGTGGTGAAGCGGGTGCTGCCGGACTACCCGCAGAACCGGGACGAGTTCGAGCTGATCGCGCTTCGGCCGGGAGACCGGGTGGTGGGCGCGGTCCAGCTGGCCGCGGAGACCGATGAGCTGGTGTTCATCACCTCCGACGCGCAGCTGCTGCGGTTCCCGGCGTCGGCGGTGCGGCCCCAGGGCCGGGCCGCGGGCGGGATGGCCGGCGTGCGGCTGTCTGGCGGCGCGGCTGCTGGCCCGTCCTCGGGCGCGGCCGTGGTGTGGTTCGGCGCGGTGGACGCGGCCGCGGCCTCCGGGTCCCCGCCCCCGGGGTCCGCGCCGGGAACCTACTCCCCCGCGGTGGTGGTGACCGTAGCGGGCAGCGTCGGCGCGCTGCCCGGCGCGGCAGGCCGCAGCGTGAAGGTCACCCCGCTGCACGAGTACCCGCCCAAGGGCCGGGCCACCGGCGGGGTCCGCTGCCAGCGGTTCCTCAAGGGCGAGGACGTGCTCGTGCTGGCCTGGGCCGGACCCGCGCCCGCGGTGGGCGCCACCGACACGGGCGGACCGGTCGACCTGCCGGACCCGGTGGGCAGGCGGGACGGCTCCGGCGTGCCGCTGCGGCGGCAGCTGGCCGTCATCGGCGGAGCCGCCCGCGTCCGGTGATCCGGGGCTGCGCGCGTCCGGTGATCCGGGGCTGCGCGCGTCCGGTGATCCGGGGGCTGCGCGCGTCCGGTGATCCGGGGGCTGCGCGCGTCCGGTGATCCGGGGGCTGCGCCTCGGCGCGCGTCCGGTGACCTCGACGCGATGTCTCGGGGGCCGCGCTGCCGGGGACGGGCCAGCGCCCGGCGCCAGCATGCGTCCCTCTTGTCACACCAGCTCCACTTTCCCCAAGACCGTGGTGGATTTTTCTTTCACGGAGCATTTGGGCAGTCATGGTTGCCCAGATCCTCCACGGAACCCGGATCCTCCACGGAAATGTGACGGCTGGGGTAGGCGGTGAGGGTGTGGTGGAGAGTTTGTGATGGCGGAGGGTTTCCCGGGCCTGAGCCCGCGCGGCCATCGCGCCTGGGGCCTAGCGGCTTGGGAGCGGCTTTTCGGCCGGGTCGGCCTGGCCGGGGATGCTGATCGGGCCGGCCTGGCCGGGGATGCTGATCGGGCCGGCCTGGCGGGGGATGCTGATCGCGGCCGGCCGGGGGGCGGGCCAGGCTGGCCATGTGCGCGCCGGGGCCGTCGCGGCCCGCGGCGCGGGCCAGCTGCGCCAGCAGGTCCTCCGGGCCCGCGGACGCCTCGTCGGCGAGCTGCCACTCCCGCACGATGGTCCACCCCTCGGGGCCGGGATCGAAGATGCCGCCCGCGAAGCAGCCGGCCGCGTCCAGCGCCACGATCCCGGGGTCATCGTCCGAGAGGCCCTGCAGGTAGCCGGCCGCGTCGAGCAGGGACACCACGCTGCGCGCGACGTGCAGGGCGCTGGCGCCGGCGCTGTCCAGCCGCCACCAGGCCCGTGCCCGCAGGAACTGGGACACCAGAATCTCCTTAGTCACGAGCAGTGATGGTATCAGTGCTCGAGGTTACGCAGCGCTGAAAGGCTCAGGTGTCGATGCGGGAGGGGTCGAGCTCGGCCGCGCCGGCCACGATGAAGTCCCGGCGGGGAGCCACCTCGGTCCCCATCAGCAGGTTGAACATCTCGGCGGCCACGCTGGCGTCCTCGATCCTGATCCGGCGCAGGGTCCGATGCCGCGGGTCCATGGTGGTCTCGGCCAGCTGGTGGGCGTCCATCTCGCCCAGGCCCTTGTACCGCTGCACCGGCTCCTTCCAGCGCTGGCCGCGCCGCTCCAGGTCGAGCAGCGTGCGGGTCAGCTCGGCGTCGGAGTAGGTGTACCGGTACTTGTCCTGGCCCTTGCGCACGTTCATCAGCTCGATCCGGTGCAGCGGCGGGACGCCGGTGTAGACCCGCCCGGCCTCCAGCATTGGCCGTAGGTACCGGTAGAACAGGGTCAGCAGCAGGGTGCGGATATGGGCACCGTCGACATCCGCGTCCGCGAGAAAGATCACTCGCTGGTATCTGGCCGAGTCCAGGTCGAACGAGCTGCCCGAGCCCGCCCCGACGACCTGGATAATGGCGGCGCACTCGGCGTTCTTCAGCATGTCGGCCAGCGAGGCCTTCTGCACGTTGAGAATCTTGCCGCGGATCGGCAGCAGCGCCTGGAACTCCGAGTCCCGGGCCTGCCTGGCCGTGCCCAGGGCGGAATCGCCCTCGACGATGAACAGCTCGCTGCGGTCGTCGGCGGACCGGCAGTCGACCAGCTTGGCCGGCAGCGAGGAGCTGGCCAGCGCCGACTTGCGCCGCTGGTTGTCGCGATGCTCACGGGCGGCGATGCGCGCCTTGGCCGCCGAGGCCACCTTCTCCAGAACCGAGCGGGCCTGCTGTTTGGCACCGCGCGGCGGTGTCTCCAGGTAGGCCTTGAGCTGCGCGCTCACCACCTGAGCCACGATCCGGGAGGCGGCCGGGGTGCCGAGCACCTCCTTGGTCTGGCCCTCGAACTGCGGCTCGGGCAGCCGGACCGAGACCACCGCGACGAGGCCCTCGAGCACGTCTTCCTTGGTCACCGGCTCGTCGCCGTTCTTCAGCAGCCGGGCCGCGCGGAGCTGGTCGTTCATGGTGCGGACCATGGCCCGCTCGAAGCCGGTCACGTGGGTGCCGCCGTGCGGGGTGGCGATGACGTTGACGAACGAGCGCACCACGGAGTCGTAACCGCTCCCCCACTGCACCGCCACGTCCACGTTGAGCTCGCGCTCCACTTCGGTGGGCGTCATGTGCCCCCGGTCGTCGAGCACCGGGATCGTCTCGGTGAAGTTCCCTGAGCCGGTCAGCCGCAGCACCTCGCTGACCGCCTCGCCGGAGCCCAGGTGGGCGCAGAACTCGCTGATGCCGCCGTCGAAGCGGAACTCGGCCTGGCGGGGTTCCTCGCCTTCCTCGCGGATGGCGATGCCCAGGCCGGGCACCAGGTAGGCGGTCTGCCTGGCCCGTTCGGCCAGCGCGTCGAAGCTGAACCGCGCGTCGCGCAGGAAGACCTGGCGGTCCGGCCAGAACCTGATCCGGGTGCCGGTGGCCTTCCTGGCCAGCCGGCCCAGCTGGCGCAGGCCCGACTTCCTGGCAAAGTCCGCGTCCGGGCCGGGCCCGGCGAACTCGCCGGTGACGCCGCGGCGGAAGCTGGCCGCCCAGGTCCGCCCGTCCCGGTCCACCTCGACGTCCAGCCGCACGGCCAGCGCGTTGACGACCGAGGCGCCCACGCCGTGCAGGCCGCCGGATGCGGTGTAGGAGCCGCCGCCGAACTTGCCGCCCGCGTGCAGCCGGGTCATGACCAGCTCCACGCCGGTCAGCTTGGTCTTGCGCTCCACGTCGATCGGGATGCCGCGGCCGTTGTCCCTGACCTCAGCCGAGCCGTCCGCGTGCAGGATCACCTCGATCCGCGAGCAGTGCCCCCCCAGCGCCTCGTCCACCCCGTTGTCGAAGATCTCCCACAGGCAGTGCTGCAGGCCACGGCCGTCGGTGGACCCGACGTACATGCCGGGACGCTTACGCACCGCGTCCAGGCCCTCCAGGACCGACAGGTGCCGGGCGGTGTAGGCGTCGGCGGCTTTGCCGTCGGCAGGCACCCGGGTAGCGGTGGTGAGGGCGGTCACGGCCGGCCAGTCTCCTTCCGGAAGCGGCCCCGCGCCGGGGCCTATCGAACAGAGTAGCGTCTCGGTGGCGGCGGCGGTGGCCACGCCACGCGGCGGCCCGAGGGTAATCCCAGACTCACCCCGACGAATGCATCATCCGGCCGCAATCTGGGTACATCGTAGGTAGAGACACACGGTGCCTGTGTGCCGCCGGTAATTCCAAGCGACCGGCGGGGCACGGGCACCATGTGTCCCTGGCAGCAAAGTAAACACGGAGCGTCCAGGGCCGGTTTCGCTTGTGGCGTACACCACCCCGAGTGGGGAACGCGGACGGGTGGGTATGTGTTGCACTGAGCTGTAGGAACGAAAACTCAGGGCCATACGGATGTAGAAGCCGGAGGCACGACGCGAGGGAGGCGACGTTGACTGGAGCCATAGCCCCGACAAGGCCGCTGACTGCCCTGGATGTCTGCGATCGCTGCGGCGCCCAGGCGTATGTTCGCGTGCTACTTGCCAACTCGGGAGAGCTTCTGTTCTGCGCGCACCACGGCCGGGTGCACGCCCAGGCGCTGGCCAAGGTGGCGATCGACATCCAGGACGAGAGCAACCGGCTGTCGGAGCCGCAGCCGTAACGCAGGCTGAGGGTAGGCCGGCAACGACGCCGGCCGTCGGCGTGGGACGCCGACGCCAGTAACCGACTGGCGTCGGCTTTTTGCTGCCCGGACCCGATGCCGCCGACGCGGGGCGGCCGAGGCGGTGCTGCCGGAGCGGGGGAGGGCGGAACGCGCGGCCGGCGCGGAATGTGGCGAAGCAGCCGCGGCGGAGCGGCCGGATCCGCATGTGGCGGCGCAGCCGCCTCGGAAAGTGGTGAAACCCGGGCTTCACCACGCTGGAGGGTGGTGAAACCCGGGTTTGGCTCCGCTTGGAGCGGCTTGCGGGCCGCTGCTTCCGGAGCGGGTGCTCCGGAACGGCTCGCGGTCAGTCCAGGTAGTCGCGGAGGACCTGGGAGCGGCTGGGGTGCCGCAGCTTGGACATGGTCTTGGACTCGATCTGGCGGATGCGCTCGCGGGTCACGCCGTAGACCTTGCCGATCTCGTCCAGCGTCTTGGGCTGGCCGTCGGTCAGGCCGAACCGCATCGAGACCACGCCGGCCTCGCGCTCGGACAGCGTATCCAGCACCGAGTGCAGCTGCTCCTGCAGCAAGGTGAAGCTGACCGCCTCGCCGGGCTGGATGGCCTCGGAGTCCTCGATCAGGTCGCCGAACTCGCTGTCGCCGTCCTCGCCGAGCGGGGTATGCAAGGAGATCGGCTCGCGGCCGTACTTCTGCACCTCGATGACCTTCTCCGGGGTCATGTCCAGCTCGATGGCCAGCTCCTCCGGAGTGGGCTCGCGGCCCAGGTCCTGGAGCATCTGCCGCTGGACCCGGGCCAGCTTGTTGATGACCTCGACCATGTGCACCGGGATGCGGATGGTGCGGGCCTGGTCGGCCATGGCCCGGGTGATGGCCTGCCGGATCCACCAGGTGGCGTACGTGGAGAACTTGTAGCCCTTGGTGTAGTCGAACTTCTCCACGGCCCGGATCAGGCCCAGGTTGCCCTCCTGGATCAGGTCCAGGAACAGCATGCCGCGGCCGGTGTAACGCTTGGCCAGCGAGACCACCAGCCGCAGGTTGGCCTCGAGCAGGTGGTTCTTGGCCCGGGTGCCGTCCTCAGCGATCCACTCCATGTCGATCCGCTGGTCGGTGTTCAGCACGTGGCCGCCCTCGGCCAGCTTCTCCTCGGCGAACAGGCCGGCCTCGATCCGCTTGGCCAGCTCGACTTCCTGCTCGGCGTTGAGCAGCGGCACCTTGCCGATCTGCTTCAGGTAGTCCTTGACCGGGTCGGCGGTCGCGCCCGCCACCGCGACCTGCGCGGCGGGCAGGTCATCGTCGTCGTCGCCGAAGACGTAGATCTCCTCGTCCTCGCCGCCGCCATCCGGGGCGATCTTGACCACCCGGGCGTCCGGGGCCTCGGGCCCCTCGGGTCCGTCGGCTTCTGTATCGGCTTCGGCGACGGCCGGGTCGGGCTCGGCGCCCCCGGGCTCGTCGACGACCAGGTCGCCGGCGACCTCGGCCACATCGACCGACAAGTCGGGCTCGTCCAGGTCGCCCTCGGCGATCGCGGCCTGGATGTCCGCGTCGTCCGCGTCAAGGTCGAAGTCGTCCAGGTCTGTGCTGTCCAGGTCTGTGCTGTCCAGGTCTGTACTGTCCAAGTCTGGCGCGTCGTCGTCGAGATCTACCGCGGCCAGGCTGGCTTCCGCGTCGGCGCGCTCCTCGGGACCATGCTCGTCCGGGGCAGGGCTCGGCGCCTGGACCGTCTGATCTTCGACGGTCGCGGGCTGCTGGCCCGACGTCCTGAGGTGCTTCCGCGCTGCGGAGTTAGCAGCGCTCACGACCACGGTCACCCCTTCCATCGCTGGCTAGATGCCACTAGGGACTGATTCAACCCGCCTGCCTCCCACTCAACACCATAGGCTGCGACCGGGAGTGACTTGTACGCCTCCGCCCGGGCACCGTCACCGCCGGCCGCCCGAAGGCACGTGCATGACCAGCACGGTGACGTCGTCGTCTTGGTCGTGACCTGCGAGCATATGATCAACCAGGTACTCCAGCAGCCGTTCTGGGTGGCCGAGCACGCTGGAATCGGCGCGTGCGGCCACGGCCGCCAGCTCGTCGAGACCCGCGTCCAGACCACGATTCCTGTTCTCTACCAGCCCGTCGGAATAAAAAACCGCCGTGCTGCCCGGCCGCAGGTTGAACGGGTGCTGTTTTCTCGGGCTGGCCCAGCCGAGTGGGGTGCCCGCTTCTACACCGTCGAACCGCGGCGCGGTGCCCGCTTCTAGAACAAGGGCGGGCAGGTGCCCGGCATTCCCGAGCATGCCGTCGCCGGTCTCCGGGTCGATGACCAGATAGGCGACGGTGGTGACCTGCTCCTCAGGCTCGGTGGCGCTGAACAGCCGGTCCAGGCCGCCCAGCACCGCGGCCGGGCGGGAGTCGGTCAGGGCCAGCGCGCGCAGCGCATTGCGCACCCGGCCCATGCCGGCCGCGGCGGTGAGCCCCTTGCCCATGACGTCGCCGACCGCCACCGCTAGCCGCTGGTCGGCCAGCCGGAACGCGTCGTACCAGTCGCCGCCGATCTCCATGTTCTTGGCCACCGGCCGGTAGCTGGCCGCCAGGACCAGGCCGGGCAGCACGGGCAGGACGTCGGGCAGCAGGCTGCGCTGCAGCGTCTCGGCCGTGGTGTGCTCCCGCTCGTACAGCCCGGCCCGCTCCACGGCCAGCGAGCACTGGCCGGCCAGCGCCTCCAGGAAGACCCGTTCCTCCTCGGTGATCCGCCGCGGGCGGCCGAACGAGAACCGCAGTGCGCCCAGCGGCGCGCCCGCGGCCAGCAGCGGCAAGCCCACCCAGGAACGCTCGTCGGAATCGGCGGCCACCGTGGCCGGGTCGATGTCAAGCTCGCCCTCGAACTGCCTGCGCAGGTCGGCTGGGTCCTCGACCAGCACGGGCCGCCGGGTCGCGATGGCCTTGGTCATCACGCTCGGGGACTCCAGGGTCAGCGGGCCGCCCGCCGAATCGGGCGCGGTGGCCACGCCGTCGTCGTTGACCACCCGCAGCCGGGCGCCGTCGGCCTCGAGCAGCGCCACGGCCGAGCGCAGCGCGCCGATCGCGGTCCGGCCTACCTCGGTGATGACCTCCACCACCTGCTCCACGGTGAGCGCCTCGGCCAGCATGGAGGTGGCCTGCTGCAGCCGCGCGGTGCGCAGCGCCGCGGCGGACAGCTGCTCGGTCAGCCGGCCGCGCATCTCCTCGGCCTCGCGCTGGCTGGTCACGTCGGTGCTGGCGCCGACCCACTCGACGATCTTGCCGTCCCGCTCGATCGGCACCGCCCGCACGTCGTAGTGCCGGTACGAGCCGCCCTTGGTCCTGATCCGGTACCGGTCGTCGAAGACCTTGCCGGTCCGGACGCACTCACGCCAGTCGCGCTCGACCCGCTCCCGGTCCTCCGGGTGGATCGAGGCCAGCCAGCCGTGCCCGATGTACTCCTCGGCGCTCTGCCCGGTGATCCAGCGGAACTCGGGCGAGTCTTCCTTCATGGCGCCATCGGGCGCCGCCACCCAGACGACCTGGGCGCCGCCCTGGACCAGCGAGCGGTAGCGCTCCTCGCTGCGCCTGATCTCCTCCTCGCCCGCACGTCCGGCGCCCTCGAGCAGGGTCAGGCCCACGCCGGCGATCGCCCCGGCCGCGTCGTGCAGCGGGAACCAGGAGGCGGTGTACTCCTGGGGGGACGACCCCCCGGGACCCCCCCGATCCTGGGAGGGATCCATCCCCCCCAGACCCCCCTGGCCGGGCTCTTGGACCGGCGTGCCGTCGCCCAGCACCTTGCGCAGCGCGACCTCGGCCCGGGCCGCGGCATCCTCGGGCCACAGGTCGGTGGGGAGCTTGCCGATGTGGTCGGCTTCCGGTCGGCCGCATATCCGCGCCAGGGCAGCATTCACCCAGCGGAAGCGCAGGTCGGACCCGAACAAGGCCAAGCCGACAGGCGCCTCGCGCATCAGCATGTCCACCAGGGCGGCCTGCGACGGATCACGTTGCCTGGGCACAGACGTCTCCATGCTCACGACGGACACCCGCCTGCCGTACCGGGGCCAGCCGCTGGGAGGCCTGCCGCTGGGAGGCCAGCCGCTGGAAGGACTGCCATGGGCGGCTCCTTCCCCAGGGTCGTCGTTCCCGCAGCCAACCAGTTAAGCGTGCCACAGTCAGGCAATTGGTGCGGCCCGGAAAGCGGATTCGCGGACAGCGAACGGCGATCTACCCCGCACGTCAGGATGATCCGCGTGTCGCGTGTCGTTTATGAGGCGGAATTACAGCGGGCATGACACCGTAGCATAGCGTCCGCATGTCCAGATCTGAGAGGCTATCAGGGTGAGCCCGCAGAGCCGTCGTAGCCAGCCCCCTTCAGGTCCAACCCCAGGCGGCTCAGGCGGCGGGCTGCGCGGGGGGGCCGCCCCGCCACCGAACGCGCTGTTCGCCGAGATGCTCAAGGCGGCCCGTGAGCTGCTGGCCGTGCGCAGCCCGCTGGATGCGGAACTCATGGTCAGCGAGCTGCTCGGCACCTGGTGGGGCCAGCGCGGGCCGCGGTCGGGCCGCCGTCACGCGGCCTCGGTCGAGCAGCTGGTCGGCGAGGGACTGGTCGACTACGCGGCCGGCCAGCGCAGCCCGGCGGCGCTAGCGCTGCTGTCCGGCATCGCCTGCCTGGGCACCCCGCGGCAGGCGGCCAAGGCCGAGCGTGCCGCCCTGGACCTGATCGAGAACGGCGTGCCCTGCCCGGGCTGGGCCGAGCACCTGGGCGCGGTGACCTCCGCCGAGTGCTACGTCAACCCGGACGCCCTGGGTGACCAGGACGAAATCATCTGCACCTTCAGCTACGCCGGGGAAGAGCCGCACGCGCTGGTCACCGT
Organism: uncultured Actinomycetes bacterium; assembly: GCA_963767565.1. Taxonomy (GTDB): domain Bacteria; phylum Actinomycetota; class Actinomycetes; order Streptosporangiales; family Streptosporangiaceae; genus Palsa-504. The sequence continues at coordinate 168,546 of CAVYEG010000011.1, forward strand.
GGTGGACTACAACGCCGACGGGATGATCCGCGACGGCTGGGTCACCTCGCGGGTCGACAAGCTGCTCGACCACTGCCGCGAGGCCAGCACCCAGCGCGGCGCCGAGGGCAAGTACGCCTTCAGGCAGCTGGACCCGGGCCAGGCCCGGCACATGCTGGAGACCGCGCTGACCACCACCGACGAGGCGATCGAGCCCGCGGTCAGCGAGTCCTTCCCCTCCTACCACGCGTTCATCCGGGCCCGGATCAGGGCCCTGCCGCCGCACCGCGGCCGCACGCTGGCCCTGACCGGGCCGCGCCGGCAGTCCTGGAGCAAGGACCGCCGGGCCATGCTGGCCGCCGAGTTCCTGGCCTCCGACGAGGCGGAAGACCTGTCCGACCGGGGTTCAGCCTCGCACTGCGCCGACCGGATCATCGACTACGGCTGCGACCGGGACTTCGGCCGCCCGCTGCGGATGAGCCCGGGCAAGGTGGAGACGTTCCTGCTGGGCTGGCTGCCGCGCAAGGTGATGCTGTCCTTCGCCGAGCAGGACGCCATGCCGCACGTGCTGGCCGCGTGGGTCCGGTGGGCGGGGCGCCGCCGCGGGCTCTCCGAGGCGGTGGTAACCGAGACCCTGGAGTCCGTGTTCAACTCGATGGGCATGTTCGCCCAGGCCTACCGGGACCCGGCGGAGTTCGGGCTGGACTACGTGCTGGTCCGGCGGCTGCTGCCGGACGGTGACCTGGAGGCCCTGGCGCGCCGCGCGTTCGCGTTCGGCGTGCTCGAGGGCTGGCATTCCGGCACCGACCTGAGCAGCCTGGACCCGGCTGACCCGCAGGACCGGCGGGCGCTGCTGGCCGCCGACCACGCCACCCCGGCCCCGGGCGGCGTCGGCCGGCACATCGAGCGGCACCTGGTGCTGGCCGACCGGCTGTGGCGCGGCGACCCGCCCGAGCTGTGGGAGGCGGCGCAGCGGCTGCTCGACGCCGGCCAGGACCGGCACCTGGTGCTGCACGCGCTGATGGCCGTGCTGGACCACACCAGCGGCGACGAGGCCGCCCTGATCGCGGTCCTGCGCGAACTCGACGGCGACGAGCCCTAGGCTGCCGGACACACACCGACCACGGACCGTTCGGCATAGTTAGAGATCTGGCCTCAGCCGGCCGGGACGGCGGCGGCCGTCCGCTCGTGCACGTTCTTGACCTTCATGAGAGCCCTTCCATACGCCATCGTATAGAAGGACATAGCAGGCGGCTTACGGGGGGCCGTAGCCGCCACCGCCGGGGGTCTCGATGACGAACACGTCGCCGGGGGCGACCGGCACCGAGTCGCAGCCCTGCATGGCGGTGACGGTGCCGTCGGGGTGCTCGACCCAGTGGCGGCCGAGCGCGCCGGGCCGCCCGCCGGCCAGGCCGAACGCCGGGACGCGGCGGTGGCCGGTCAGGGTGGTGACGGTCATCGGCTGGTTGAAGCGCAGGCGGCGGAGGCCGCCGTTGCCGCCCGGCCAGCGGCCGGCGCCGCCGCTGCCCGGCCGGATCCGGTAGGACTCAAGCAGCACCGGGTAGCGCCACTCCAGCACCTCGGGGTCGGTGAGCCGGGAGTTGGTCATCTTGGTCTGCACCACGTCGGTGCCGGCGAAGCCGGGGCCGGCGCCCGACCCGCTGGCCACCGTCTCGTAATACTGGTACCGCTCGTTCCCGAACGTCACGTTGTTCATCGTCCCGGACCCCTCCGCCATCACGGCCAGCGCGGCGTACAGCGCGCCGGTGACCACCTGCGAGGTCTCCACGTTGCCGGCCGCGACGGCCGCCGGGTACCGCGGCGAGAGCATGCTGGCGGGCGGGATGATCACGTGCAGCGGGTGCAGGCAGCCCGAGTTGAGCGGGATGTCGTCGTCGACCAGGGTGCGGAACACGTACAGCACGGCGGCCATGGCCACGCTGGACGGCGCGTTGAAGTTGTCGGCCAGCTGCGGGGAGGTGCCGGTGAAGTCGATCTCGGCCGTCCTGGAGGCCCGGTTCACGCGGACCGCGACGGCGACCTTCGCCCCGTTGTCCAGCTCGTAGGTGTAGCTCCCGTCGTGCAGCGCGGTGATGACCCGGCGGACCGACTCGGCGGCGTTCTCCTGCACGTGGCCCATGTAGGCCCGGACCACGGCCAGGCCGAAGTGGTCCACCATCTTGTGCAGTTCGGCGATGCCGCGCTCGTTGGCGGCGATCTGGGCGCGCAGGTCGGCCAGGTTGGTGGCCGGGTCGCGGGACGGGTAGGCGGCGGTGGTGAGCAAGCTGATCGTCTCGGCTTCGCGCAGCGTGGCGTGCTGGACCAGCAGCCAGTTGTCGATCAGCACGCCCTCTTCCTCGACGCGCCTGCTGGCCGCGGGCATGGAGCCGGGCGAGATGCCGCCGATCTCGGCGTGGTGGCCACGCGAGGCCACGTAGAACCACAGCTCGTCGTCCTCGGGGGCGAAGACAGGAGTGACCACCGTGACGTCTGGAAGGTGGGTGCCGCCGTGGTAGGGGTCGTTGAGGACGTAGACGTCGCCGCGGCGGATGTCCGGGTTGCGGCTGATCACCATCTTGATGGACTCGCCCATGGAACCGAGGTGGACCGGCATGTGCGGGGCGTTGGCGATCAGGCCGCCCTCGGCGTCGAACAGCGCGCAGGAGAAGTCGAGCCGCTCCTTGATGTTGACCGAGTGCGCGGTGGCCTGCAGGCGCACGCCCATCTGCTCGGCGACCGACATGAACAGGTTGTTGAAGATCTCCAGCAGGACCGGATCGGCTTCGGTGCTGGCCTGGCCGCGGCCGGGCCGGGCGCTGACGCGTTCCAGCACCAGGTCACCCCGGTCGGTGACGGTGGCCTGCCAGCCGGGCTCGACCACGGTGGTGGCCAGCTGCTCGGCGATTATGGCCGGGCCGCCGACGGCCTGCCCGGGCCTGAGGCTTTCCCGGGCCAGCAGGTCCACTTCGGCCCGGGTCCCGGCGGTGAACATCAGGACCCGCTCGGGCCGGGCTTGTTCTTGCGAGGCCGAACGGTCCGTGGTAGCTGCGGCCAGGTTTTCCTGCGCGCCGGTGACTTCGACCGAGACTGCCTCGACGACGATGGTCTTGTCGCGCATGAGGAACGAGAAGCGCCGGGCGTACTCGGTCTCGAACGCCTTGGTCATCGCGGCCAGCGGGCCGACGGGCACGATGACCGCGGTGTCGGTGCCGTCGTAGCGCAGGTGAGCCCGGCGGGTGGCGGTGATCAGGCGGTCGGGCACTCCCCCGCCCGCCTCCGCTGTCCCATTGCCCGCCTCCGCTGTCCCATTGCCCGCCGCCTCCCCCGCCGCCTCCCCCGCCGCCTTCCCTGCTCCTTTTCCCGCGACCTCGGCGCGGGCGTCGGCCTCCAGCGGGTCCAGGGTCTCGGGCAGCCGGGCCAGCAGGCCGGCCGACAGCGGCGCCTCGACGGCCTGCTCGCGCATGGCCACGATGTCGGCCAGCCCGATGCCGTAGGCCGACAGCACGCCGGCCAGCGGGTGGATCAGGACCCTGGACATGCCCAGGGCGTCGGCCACGGCGCAGGCGTGCTGGCCGCCGGCGCCGCCGAACACGTTGAGCACGTACCGGGTGACGTCGTAGCCGCGCTGCACGGAGATCTTCTTGATCGCGTTGGCCATGTTGGCCACGGCGATCTCGATGAACCCGGCGGCGACCTGCTCGGGGCCGCGGCGGTCACCGGTTTCCTCGGTGATCTGATTGCTGAGCTCCGTAAATTTCGATTTCGTAATATCCGAGTCGAGGGGCTGGTCGCCGTCCGAGCCGAACACGTGCGGGAAGTGGTCCGGCTGGATCCGGCCGAGCAGCACGTTGGCGTCGGTCAGGGTGAGCGGGCCGCCGTTGCGGTAGCAGGCGGGCCCGGGATCAGCCCCGGCCGAGTCGGGCCCGACCCGGTACCGGCTGCCGTCGAAGTGCAGCACCGAGCCGCCGCCCGCGGCCACGGTGTGGATGGCCAGCATCGGGGCCCGCATCCGCACCCCCGCGACCTGCGTCTCGTACTCGCGCTCGAACTCGCCCGCGTAGTGCGACACGTCGGTGGAGGTGCCGCCCATGTCGAACCCGATGACGTTGGTGAAGCCGGCGCTGCGCGCGGTCCGGGCCATGCCCACGATGCCGCCGGCCGGGCCGGACAAGATGGAGTCCTTGCCGCGGAAGCTGGCCGCGTCGGTCAGCCCGCCGTTGGACTGCATGAACAGCAGCTTGACGTCGTTGAGCTCGCTGGCTACTTCGGTCACGTAGCGGCGCAGGATGGGCGACAGGTAGGCGTCGACCACCGTGGTGTCGCCCCGGGAGACCAGCTTCATCAGCGGGCTGGTCCGGTGCGACTCCGAGACCTGGGTGAAGCCGGCCTCGCGGGCCAGGGCGCCGATCTTTTCTTCGTGGCCGGGGTAGCGGTAGCCGTGCATGCAGACCACGGCGATGCTGCGGAAGCCGTCGTCGTAGGCGGCCTTCAGGTGCTGCTTGAGCGCGTCCTCGTCCAGCGGGGTGAGGACCCGGCCGTCGGCGGCGATCCGCTCGTCGGCCTCGATCACCCGGTCGTACAGCACCTCGGGCAGCACGATCCGGCGGTCGAAGATCCGCGGCCGGTTCTGGTAGGCGATCCGCAGCGCGTCCGCGAAGCCCCTGGTGATGACCAGGACGGTGGGCTCGCCCTGGCGCTCGAGCAGGGCGTTGGTGGCCACCGTGGTGCCGAGGCGGACCTGCCTGATCTGGCTGGCCGGGACGGGGCCGCCGGGCGGCACGCCGAGCAGCTGGCGGATGCCGGCCACCGCGGCGTCCCGGTAGGCCCGGGGATTATCCGACAGGAGCTTGTGCGCCACCAGCCGCCCGTCCGGGCGCAGGGCCACGATGTCGGTGAAGGTGCCGCCCCGGTCGATCCAGAATTCCCAGCGCCCGTCCACGCTGGGTTAGCCCTGGTCGGACACCGTAGCGGGGACGAGGTCGCGGTAGGCGGTCTCCAGGTCGGCGACGGTCACCGTGGTCAGGTCCTCGGCGGTGGCCTGCTCGCCCAGGCGTACCACCCGGACGTCGCGGCAGGCGCAGGCCCGCTCGAACAGGGACCGGGCGAACCGGCCGTTGCCCAGCTCGTCGATCCGGCCGGCCTCGCAGGCGTGCCGGAAGATGCTGCCCAGCACCTGGACCGCTTCGGGGTCGAAGGAGTCGCCGGCCTGTTCGGCCAGCAGCTTGGCGATCCGGACCAGGTCCTCGGGCTGGTAGCTGGGGAACGTGACCCGGGTGCTGAACCGCGAGGCCAGGCCGGGGTTGCTGCGCAGGAACCGGTCCATGTCGTCCGGGTAGCCGGCCAGCACGATGACCAGCCGGTCGCGGTCGTCCTCGGCCCGCTTGAGCAGGGTCTGGACCGCCTCGGAGCCGAACGCGTCGCCGCCGGAGTACCCGTCGTTGTGCAGCGAGTACGCCTCATCGATGAACAGCACGCCGCCCATGGCCGAGTCGATCAGCTTGCCGGTCTTGATCGCGGTCGAGCCGAGATGCTCGCCCACCAGGTCGGCCCGGTGGGCCTCCACCACCTCGGGCCGGACCAGCAGCCCCAGCGCGGCGAAGATGCGGCCCAGGATGCGCGCGACCGTGGTCTTGCCGGTGCCGGGCGGGCCGGTGAACACGAAGTGCCTGGCCGGCGGCTGGCTGGCCAGGCCGTGCGTGTCACGCAGCCGGGCCACCCGCAGCTGGGCGGCGATGGCGCGGACCTGCTGCTTGACCGGCTCCAGACCGATCAGCTCGTCGAGCTCGGCGATCGCGCCCTCGACCGTGGGGGTGTCCTCGTAGCCGCGCAGCCTGCTGGTGAGCTCGGTGAAGGCCTGCTGCAGGTCTTTGCCGCGGATCGTGATCAGGTCTTCCCGGGCCGGCTCGACCGGGCCGCTCATCACCCGCACGTCGCGGGCCTGCCCCGCCTTCTCCAGCAGGCTGCGGACGAACCGGCCGTTGCCGAGGTCGTCGGCCATCCGGCGGCGGCCGACCTCCTCCAGCGTGCGCCACAGCACCGGCCGGGCGTCCGGGTCGAGCATCTCGCCCCGGCGGTCCAGCGCCGCCTCGGACAGGGACAGCATCTCCGTCGGGGTGTAGCTGGGGAACTTCAGCCGGGTGGCGAAACGGGAGGCCAGGCCGGGGTTGGAGGCCAGGAACGTCTCCATCTGCTTCTCGTAGCCGGCCAGGATGATGATCAGGTCCTCGCGGTTGTCCTCGGCCCGCTTGAGCAGGGTCTGGACGGCCTCCACGCCGAACCGGTCGCTCTGCCCGTCACCCTCGTTGACCAGGCTGTAGGCCTCGTCGATGAACAGCACCCCGCCCAGGGCGCTGTCGACGAGCTCGTTGGTCTTGATCGCGGTCGCGCCCAGGTACTCGCCGACCAGGTCGGCCCGGTGCGCCTCGACCACCTCGGGCATATCCAGCAGGCCGAACGCGTAGAAGATCTTGGCCAGCACCCGCGCCACGGTGGTCTTGCCGGTGCCGGGCGGCCCCAGGAAGACGAAGTGCCGCATCGGCTTGTCGGTGGTGACGCCGGCCACGGCCCGCCGCCGGGCGGCCTCGATGGACGCGGCGATCGAGCGGACCTGCTCCTTGACCGGGGTCAGCCCGATCATCGCGTCCAGTTCGGCCATGGCGTCCTCGACCGAGATCTGCGGACGCGGCCGCGGCGCGGTGGCCTGGTGGTCGCGGGTGGCGTGCTCGGCGTAGGGCAGCGCGGCGGATTGGGCCCCGTGGGCCCGGACGCCGCCGTGGCCGGGCGCGCCGCCGAGCCGTCCGCCCGGGTGCGCCTGGTTCGGCGGGGTGGGCGCGCCCGCGGGGCCGGCCAGCGGGCCGAGCCTCCGGCCCTGGCCGGCTCCGGCCGGCCCGTACATCCGCACGTCCTGCACGTCCTTGGCCAGCCGCCAGCCGAGGATGGCCAGCGCGATCAGGATGGCGGCGATGACGCCGATCAGCGGCTGGTGCGGCCAGTACCTGAGCAGCACGAAACCGGTCGGCAGCGACCAGAGCATGGCCCAGGCCGTGGTGCGGCACGGGACGTAGGAGCGGGATAGCCGGCTGGTGCCGGCCGCCCAGGCTACGGCGAACGGCAGGATGGCCAGCGGGATGGTCCACGCCCGGAACACGTGGAAGGCCACCCAGACCGGGAAGACCCAGGTGGCGGTGGCGTAGGCGGCGGCGCGGCCGGGCCGCCGCTGGATCACGGCGACGGCGGAGGTCAGCAGGGTGAACGGCAGGATGAACGGCCACAGGCAGAGGGCGGCGGCGGCCATGACGATCTTGATCAGCAGGGGCGCCTTGCCGAACCAGCGCATGATCCGGGCGGGCCAGGTGGGCTTGTCTCGCGCGGCGGGCTGGGCCCTGTCGTTTGGCAGCATCTCGCTTCCTTGCCCCTTGTCCTGCCTCGCAGCCAGGCCGTGCAGCCTCGCCGGCGGCCCGGCGACAGGTCGCCTGGCACGCAGCACCCGCACCCGGTTGCCGGACAGTCGTATGTCCTTGTATAGCGCATCACCCCCGATCGTGACAGCACGCACGTCGATACTGTCGGTGAAAATAGTCACGGGTCGTCCGGAACCGGGCCTCGTGGGGAACGATAGTTACCGTCACGAACACGGCATATCCGGCGTCACGCTCGCGCCGTGCTCGTGTCGCGCTCGTGTCGCGTTGACCAGCAGAGGGGGGTTCATGCACAGGATCGAGGCCGGCCTGCTCATCCCGGGGAAGGGCGATCCGGTCCGGGACGGCGTGGTCATCCTGGACGGGCCGCGGATCGGCTACGCCGGGCCGGCCGCGTCGGCGCCGCCTGCGGTGCCCGGCGGGCCGGTGTCGCGGGCGGTGACGGTCATGCCCGGGCTGTGGGACTGCCACGGGCATTTCCTCGGGACCAGGACCTTTGACCTGGGGCAGCTGGTGGTCCAGCCGCTGGCGCTGCGCGGCGCGCGTTCGGCCCGGGACCTGCGGGCCGCGCTGGACGCGGGCGTCACCTCGGTGCGCGAGGTGGGAGGCCTGGGCGTCGACCTGGCCCGCGCCGTCGCCGAGGGGGTACTCGACGGGCCTTCGGTGTATGCGGCGGGCGCGATCTTGTCCACCACCGGCGGGCACGGCGACCTGCACTCGTTCCCGCTGGACTGGATGCTTTCCTGGTCCGGTCACGCCGGCACGATGCGGCTGGCCGACGGGCCGGACGACTGCGCCCGGGCGGTCCGGGAGCAGTTGCGGCGCGACGCCAAGGTGATCAAGGTATGCGCGTCGGGCGGGGTGCTGTCCGAGATCGACGACCCGATCCACCAGCAGTTCACGCTGGCCGAGCTGCGGGCCATCGTCGAGGTGGCGGGGCTGGCCGAGCGGGTGGTGGCCGCGCACTGCCACGGCAAGCCAGGGATCATGGCCGCGCTGCAGGCCGGGGTGCGCACCATCGAGCACGGCACCTACCTGGACGACGAATGCTGTGACGCGATGCGCGAGACCGGCGCGATCCTGGTCCCGACCCGGACGATCGTCGAGGACATCCTGGCCCACAAGGACGACGTGCCGGACTACGCGCTGGTCAAGCTCGAGGCGATCGCCGACACCCACGCGCAGGCCGTGAGCCGCGCCCACGAGCGCGGTGTCACCATCGCGATGGGCACGGACATCGGCCTGACCGGCCCGGACCTGCCGAGCTCCTGGGGCCAGAACGGGTCGGAGCCCGGGTACCTGGTCAAGCTGGGCCTGACCCCGCTGGAGGCGATCGAGGCCAGCACGGCCACCGGCCCGCTCACGCTGGGCCCGCAGGCCCCGCTCAGCGGCCAGCTGGCCGAGGGCTACGACGCCGACGTGATCACGCTGGACGCCGATCCGCTGGACCGCATCGGCGTGCTGGCCGACCCGGAGCACGTCACCGGGGTGTGGACCAGGGGCCGGGCGGTCAAGGGCGCGGCAGCGTAACTGCCTGGTCACAGCGGCTGCCTGGTCAGACCCGGAGGGTGAGGTCCAGCTCGTCGTGCAGCGGGATGCCGTAGTCGCCCACCCGCGGGATCTCCGGCTTCTGCTGCCGGGCCCGGTCCACCGCGCCCGGCCTCAGCTCGACCAGCCGGAAGCCGCGGCGCTGGTAGAACCGGAGCGCGTCCACGTTGTCGTTGGTGGTGGTGAGGCGGATCTCGCGGCAGCCGAACCGCCGGGCCTTGCCCACCGCGGCCTCGATGAGCTGGGTCCCGATCCCGGCGCGCCGGTCGATAGCGTTGAGCGTGACGATCTCGAGCGTGCCCTCCAGCACCTGGTAGGTGAGCAGTCCGGTGATCCGGCGCGTCCGCTCGGCGATGAAGGCGGGCAGTTCGGCAGGCCGGAAGCTGGTGCCGTGCACCGCCACGATCTCCGAGCCCCACAGCTCGGTCACGAGCCAGGCGAGCATGGGGCGGTCGGCGTCGCTTACCGGCCTGATCCTGGTCTCCGGCTCGTTCACCCCGCCATTATGGCGCTCGGCTCACGGTCGGTGAGGGCGCGTGGGGTTAGAGGATGGGTCTGGGGGCAGAGGCGGTGAATGACAGTGCTTCGAGCTTTCGCCCGGCCCATGCTGGCGTCCATCTTCATCGTCGAGGGCTTCGACACCCTGCGGCACCCGGAACGGGTGGCCAAGCAGGCCGAGCCGGTGGTGCGGCAGCTGGCCGAGCGGGTACCCGCCCTGCCGGCCCAGCCCGAGCAGGCGGTCCGCATCAACGGCGCCATCCAGCTGGCGGCCGGCACGCTGCTGGCCCTGGGCCGCTTTCCGCGGCTGTCGGCGCTGGCGATCGCCGCGACGCTGGTGCCGACCACCCTGGCCGGGCACCGGTTCTGGGAGGCCGACGAGGATGGCACCCAGGCGCAGCAGCGGATCCACTTCCTGAAGAACCTGGCCATGTTCGGCGGCCTGCTGATCGCCGCGGCGGACACCGCCGGGCAGCCGTCGGTGGCCTGGCGGACCAGGCATGCGGCCCGTTCCGCGCGGAACCAGGCTTCGCTGGTGACCAAGACCGCGAAGGTGTCGGGTAAGGCCGGGGCCAAGACCGGCAAGCTTCGCGCCCGCGTCTCCGGGTAAGCGGCGGGTTCAGGCAGCAGCACGGTCTTGGCCGGGGCGGTGCGGGTCTCCAGGACCCGGTGCACGTCGGCGGCGGGCATCGGCCGCTGGGGCCGAGCCGAGCCGGCCGATGGTCCTAGAGCGTGTGCGGTCCCTCGGTTCCCGCGCATCCCTTTCGCCTCACGCGCCCCGGCGCGGACTCGATGGTTGTGGCAGCCTGCCGATTCTTTACGGCAGGCTGCCACTTTCATTGAGTGGTGCCGCGGGTACGTGGGGACCAGCGGCTGGTGTAAAGGGCGCGGCTGGGCGGGCGGCCGGGGAGGGGCGGGGCTGGGCCGACCTGCGGACCCTGGGCGGCCCGCGAGTATGGGCCGGCTTGCAGGCCGGCCAGGGCGATGGCGAGCAGGCGGTCGCGGACGTTGCGTTCCTCGCCGGGGTCGACCGGATCCGGGGCGCGCCGGCCGAACTGCTCGATCAGCCAGGTGATGTCCAGGGCGGTGACGTCGGCGCGCAGGCTCCCGTTCTCGTGGGCGCGGGCCACGATCTCCGCCGTGCGCGCCATGCCCAGGCGGGCGGTCTCGCGCATCTCGGCGGTGGTCTCGATCTGCCCGGCCAGCGAGGCCAGGGCCCCGCTGCGCAGGCCGACGCAGGCCTGGATGTAGCCGGCCAGGCCGGTCCACGGGTCGGCGGCGGCCAGGGCCTCGTCCGCGGCGGCCAGGGCCTGCTGCATGGCCAGCACGCACAGCCGCTGCAGCAGCTCGGTCTTGCTGCCGTACCTGCGGTACAAGGTGCCCATGCCGACTCCGGCCCGCTCGGCGACCGCCGAGACCGGGGCGGCCGCGCCCTGGGCAGTGAAGACGTCCCGGGCCGCCTCCAGCACGACCAGGTCGTTGCGCCGGGCCTCGGCCTGCCGCCCGTGGCTGGACTGCGGGCTCAGCGAGCGGTACGTCACCGGACCAGCCTAGCTTTATCCGGAGCGGAATAGTCCGATAGGATCAGAGTCGGACAGGATCGCTCCGGTAAGGGAGGCGCCGTGCGGGCGGTGGTCATGCGGGAATTCGGACCCCCCGAGGTACTCGAGCCGGCCGAGGTGGCGGAGGCCGAGGCAGGGCCGGGGCAGGCGGTCATCGAGGTCGAGCTGGCCAACATCACGTTTGTCGAGACGCAGGTGCGGGCGGGCAAGCCGCCGCATCCGTCGATGCTCCCGGCGCTGCCGGCCATCCTGGGCAACGGGGTCGGCGGGACCGTGGCCGGGCGGCGGGTGGTGGCCAGCCTGAACGGCACCGGCGGTTACGCGGAGCGGGTGGCGGTGGACGCCGGGCGGCCGGTGCAGGTCCCGGACGGGCTGGCCCTGCGCGACGCGGTCGCGCTGCTGGCCGACGGCCGGACGGCGCTGGCCCTGGTACGCCGGGCCGGGCTGCGGGCCGGCGACACTGTCCTGGTCGAGGCGGCGGCGGGCGGCGTGGGGACGCTGCTGGTCCAGCTGGCCCGCAACGCCGGGGCCCGGGTGGTGGCGCTGGCCGGGCAGGAGCGCAAGCTGGCCATCGCGCGGGAGCTGGGCGCCGAGGTGGCCGTCGACTACCGCCGGGAGGACTGGGCCGGCCAGGTCAGGAAGGCGGCCGGCCAGGTGGACGTGGTGTTCGACGGCGTGGGCGGGGACACCGGCGGGGCCGCGTTCGGGCTGCTGGGCGAGGGCGGGCGGTTCTGCCCGTTCGGCATGGCCAGCGGGAGCTTCACGCCGGTCACGGCGGCCGATGCGGCGGCGCGGGGGGTCACCATGCTGCCGGGCGCCGGGGCCAGCGCCGAGGAGCTGGCCGCGCTGGTGCTGACGGTGCTGGCCGAGGCCGCGGCGGGCCGGATCCGGCCGGTTATCGGCCAGGAGTTCGAGCTGGCCGCGGCCTCGGCCGCGCATGCCGCGATGGAGAGCCGGGCCACGGTCGGCAAGACGCTGCTGGCCGTGGCCCGGTAAGCTCCCGGGACTGGCCGGGTCAGGCCAGGGCGGCGACCGCGGCCCGGTGAGCTCGCGGGGCTCCGAGGATCAGGCCAGGGCGCCGAAGAAGGCCCGGATGTCGCCGGCCAGCAGGTCGGGGGCTTCCAGCGCGGCGAAGTGGCCGCCGCGGCTGAACTCCGTCCAGCGCACGACGTTATTGAGTTTGGCGGCGAACGGGCGGATGGAGATGTCGGTGGTGAAGACGGCCACTGCGGTCGGCACCTCGGAGCGGGCTTTGGGGGCCCCCATGGCCGGGTCGTTGAACCGCTCGTAGTAGGTGTGGGCGGCCGAGCCCGCGGTGCCGGTGAACCAGTAGACGCTGACGTCGGTGAGGATCCGGTCCCGGTCCACGGCGTCCTCGGGCAGCGCGGCGGCCGGGTCGGTCCACTCCTGGAACTTCTCGGTGATCCAGGCCAGCAGCCCGGCCGGGGAGTCGGTCAGCGCGTGCGCGATGGTCTGCGGCCGGGTGCCCTGGATCTGCAGGTAAGCCCCGGAGCGCTGCTGCCATTCGCCCATCGCGGCCAGGCGGCCCTGTTCGGCGTCGGTCAGCGCGGCCATGTCGGCCGGGTCGCCGGTCGGGAAGGTGACCAGGGCGTTGACGTGGACCCCGATGACCCGGTCCGGAGCGGCGCGGCCCATGAGCGGGCCGATGAAGGCGCCCACGTCCCCGCCCTGGACGCCGTAACGCTGGTAGCCGAGCCGGTCCATGAGCTCGACCAGGGCGGCGGCGGTGCGGCCGTCCGTCCAGCCGGTCTCGGTCAGCGGACCGGAGAACCCGTACCCGGGCAGCGACGGGATGACCAGGTGGAAGGCCCGGGCCGGGTCGCCGCCGGATGCGGCCGGGTCGGTGAGCGGGCCGATCAGGTCGAGGAATTCCACCACCGAGCCGGGCCAGCCGTGCAGCAGCATGAGCGGCGTGGCGTCCGGCTGGGCGGAGCGTACGTGCAGGAAGTGCACCTGGGCGCCGTCGATGGTGGTGACGAACTGGGGATAGGCGTTGAGCGCCGCCTCGTGCGCCCGCCAGTCGTACTCCTCCTCCCAGTAGGCGGCCAGATCGTGCAGGTAGGCGGCCGGGACGCCGCGCTCCCAGCCGGTGCCCGGCAGGTCGGCGGTCCAGCGGGTGCGGGCCAGCCGGTCGCGGAGATCGTCGAGGTCGGCCTGCGGGACGCTGATGCGGAACGGCCTGATGCCGTCGTCAGCGTTGTCGGCGGGGCGCTGCGCTTGGGTGATGTCGTTGTTCGTCATGGTTCTCAGGCTAGGAAGCATTGGTGTCAGTTTCTGGCACCAATAGCGGGCAGACTTGATGCCATGCTCGAAACTTCGGCCCGGCTGCTGCGGCTGCTGTCCCTGCTGCAGTCCCGCCGGGACTGGACCGGCACCGAACTGGCCGGACGGCTCGGCGTCGGCCTGCGCACCGTGCGGCGGGACATCGACCGGCTGCGTGACCTGGGCTACCCGGTGGACGCGGCCCCGGGCGTGGCGGGAGGCTACCGGCTGGGCACCGGGGCCGTGCTGCCGCCGCTGCTGCTGGACGACGAGGAGGCCGTGGCCGTGGCGATCAGCCTGCACACGGCCACGACCGGGAGCGTGGCCGGGCTGGAGGAGACCGCGCTGCGGGCCCTGACCAAGCTGCAGCAGACGCTGCCATCCCGGCTCCGGCACCGGATCAGCGCCTTCCACGCCACCACGGTGCCGCTGGCCGGCCCGGCCGGCCGGGTGGACCCGGACCTGCTGACCGCCATCGCGGCAGCTTGCCGCGACCAGCGGCGGCTGCGCCTGGGCTACCCAGGCCGGGACGGCGTCGCGACCAGGCACGTCGAGCCGCACCGCCTGGTGCATACCCCGCGCCGCTGGTACCTGCTGGCCTGGGACCTCGACCGGGCCGGCTGGCGCACCTTCCGGGTCGACCGCATCGCCGGGCCGCTCGGCCCGCCCGGCGCGCGGTTCACCCCGCGCCCGCTGCCGGCCGATGACGTGGCGGCCTACGTGTCGCACTCCATCTCGTCCGCGCCCTACCGCTACCAGGCCAGGATCCTCATCCACGCGCCGCTGGCGGCGGTGGCCCAGCGCTCCTCCCCGACGGCCGGGCGGCTGGAGGCGGCCGGACCGGACGCCTGCGTGCTGCACACCGGGTCCAACTCGCTGGACGAACTGGCCCTGTACGTCGCCGTCAAGGGCTTCGACTTCCAGGTCCTCGACCCGCCCGAGCTCGCCGGGACCTTGCGCGCCCTGGCCGGCCGGCTACGCCGGGCCGCGGACGCGAGCCCTGGTCAGGCGTAGCTGTGGGCTTCGTCGGGATAGTGCTGGCTGGCGACCTCGGTGACGTAGCGGCGGGTGGCGTCGAGCAGGACGTCACGGGTCTCGGCATAGCGCTTCACGAAACGCGGCAGGCGACCGGTGGTCAGCCCGGCCAGGTCCGGCCAGACCATGATCTGGGCGTCGCAGAACGGCCCGGCCCCGATGCCCACGGTGGGGATGCGCAGTGCCGCCGAGACCCGGCGAGCGAGTTCGGCCGGGACCGCTTCGAGCACGACGGCGAACGCGCCGGCCTGCTCCAGCGCCCGCGCGTCGGCCAGCAGGTCCTCCCCGGCCTGGCCGCGGCCCTGGACCCGGCGCGTGCCGCCCAGCACGTTGACGCTCTGCGGGGTCAGCCCGAGATGGCCCATGACCGGGATGCCCGCCCCGGTGAGCGTCTCGACCTGGGGCACGACACGGCGGCCGCCCTCCAGCTTCACCGCCTGCGCGCCGCCCTCCTTCAGGTGCCGGACCGCGCTGGCCAGCGCCGCCTGCGGCCCGGCCTGATAGCTGCCGAACGGCAGGTCGGCCACCACCAGCGCCGTCCTGGTCCCGCGCACCACCGCCTGGACCATCGGGATCAGCTCGTGCATGGTGACCGGCACCGTGTCGCGGTAACCGAGCACCAGCTCGGCGCTGGTGTCGCCGACCAGCAGCGCGCGGACGCCCGCCTGCTCGAAGATCCCGGCGGTGAGCGTGTCGTAGCTGGTGAGCATGGCCCACCGCTCACCCCGGTCGGTGGCTGCCTGGAGGTCAGAGATGGTGATCCGCCGGTCGTCCGGCCACGCCGTCGCACTGGACATGACAGTTCCTTCCCGGTCGCCACCACGTGGTTGGCGCCACTGCCCATGATCACACGCGGCGGCCGGCGCTAGCTGCCGCGGGCCAGCCGGGCGCCCCGGGCGCTGACGGGCCGGCCGGCTCGCGGTCCGGCCGGGCTTGGATGACCGCGACGATGAGGAGCGGGTAGCACCAGGTGAGATAGCTGTAGAACCAGTAGCCCAGGAGTAGCTGCCCGCCGATCAGGAGCGCGGCGGCGAGGGCGGCGTGCTGGCGCGCGTCCTGCACTCCGGGACGCAGCAGAGGCGAGAGCGCGAGCAGCACCAGCACGACGGCCAGTACGGCCCTGGCCGTCGTGCTGGCCACGTGCGGCATATAGGTCCAGATGCTGAACTGCACGCCGCCGCCGCGCTGTATCAGCTGGTAGCCGAACGCCGAGTTGAGGAACTCACGGGGCCCGGAGGTGAGGAGCGGCCAGGCGATCATCGCGGCCAGCGAGGCGACGAGCGCCAGCGCATACCGCAGGCGCCCCTGTCTCACGCCCAGGAACTGCAGTGCCACCAGCGCTGGAAGGAATTTGGTCAGGACGGCGGCGGCCATGATCAGCCCGCGAGCGACCGGACGCTCCGTGGCCGCCACGATGGCCCAGACGCACAGGGCGGCGATCAGCGCATCGTTGGTCTCCGCCAGCAGGGACAGGGCGGGGAACGGGTAGAGCAGGTACGCGAACACGAACGCCTGCGCGAGCGGCCGCCCGCCGAGCCGCCGCCCGAGGATGTGCAGTCCGGCGAGCGTCGCGGCGTCGAAGCAAGCCGCCGGCAGCAGCGTCGCGAGCTGCGCGGGCGCCGGCGGGAAGCTGGCCACGAACGGGATGTACGCGTCGTAGGCGAACGGGCCGTAGGTGTCGGGGTGATAGAGGCGAAGCCCGCCGGGGCCCAGCCAGGACGCGGCCCCGTACAGGGGCAGGCCGTGCAGCAGGCGCCAGGCGCCAACCGAGCTCGCCCGCCCGACGTCCAGGATGTTGCTGCCCGCCGCGACACCTCCGATCCGGACGAGCAGCAGGATCACGATCGCCGGGACCAGCCACCGGGAGCCGATCGACGGGCGCAGTTCCGGCATCCGCCATATCCCGAAGGTCACACCTACCATGCGGGCGAACAGCCAGCCGAGGCAGACGGCGGCCAGCCACAGGCCGACGGCGGCCAGGTCGTCGCTGAGCAGCATCGCCACGGGGAAGAAGCCAGCGAGCGCCAGCAGGTCCAGATGCTCGACCCGCCATGGGCGCCGCCGGTCGAACAGCCCGAGGACAAAGCAGGCCGCCGACGGTACGGCGACCAACAGCGGATGCAACGTGAACGCGCCGCCGGCGACCGCCGGAGTGAACCAGCCGCCGCCTTCCGGCACGAGACCATGACCAACCGGCACGAGCGCGGCCAGCGCCGCCAGTCCGCCGACGAAGACGAACACGAGCAGGCCAGCGACCGCCAGTCCGCTCGTCCGGTCCGGCCGCCCGCTCAGGCGCATGGTGTGACCGGGTGGCAGGTCCGTCATGTGCGGCATGGACGCCCCCGTACGCGGTTCATGCGCTACACGCGGCTGACCGATCTGGCCAGCCACCGGTCACGCTACGGACTGGGGCACGCGAGGCCATCGGCCCGCGGGCTGATTCCCGGTATGAGATCCAGGCCGGCCTGTCATCCCTGAGCGGGATACCGGGATCCCCCCGTTGGGGGAGACCTCCACCAGCGGTGGTAAACCTGCCGGAAGGACCCCCGGCGGGTCCCGCTCCGGGCCCGAGCCGGACTGGCGGAGGGCGTCCTGCCCGGCTCCGGGGCAATCATGCCCATCACCCACCGGACTTCGGTGTTCGAAATCTTCCCTTTGGCAGTGCAGCCCGCCAGCTCATCGTGCGGTGACGCGGTACCGGATTTCGAGCATGGTGCAGCCGGCCGGCGTGCGGTAGGGGCCGTGGGGCATGCCGGGCCGACGGCTCGCGTAGTGCCCGGCCCGGAACGTCCGCCCGAGCGTAAGGTCAGTGAGCTCGCCTGCCAGCAGGTACACCTCCTCGACGTAGTCGTGGGTGATCACGCCGGCACCAGTGGTGTCCAGACCTGGCGCCCACCGTACGAGCCGCGTAAGCACAGCCGGGTCATCGGCATCCCGGGACAGCACCTTCTCCTCCGTGCCCGGCTGCTGGGCCTCCCGCCACGCCACGGCGTCCGCGGCGAAGAACTCAAGTTGCCGTTTCATCCCACCGACTCCTGATCTCCGGCCACCCCGCATTGCGCTCAGACAGCACTCAGGAGGGACGCACGCTGTAGCGGACGCCCCTCCTGAGCTGGCAGAACTTCTCCTATCGCGGCCCTCAGAATTAACTGCAGCCGCTGGTGGAGCCGCAGCCCTCGCAGACGTAGCAGCTGCCGGCCGGGCGCATCTTGGTGCCGCAGGTCAGGCAGAGCGGGGCGTCGGCGGTACGGCCCTGCTGGGCCTCGATCAGCTCGGTGGAGCTGTGCGGGGCGGCGGGGACGGCCGGGACCGGCTGAGCCGGGGTGGCGGGAAAGGGGGCGGCAGCCGGTGCCACGGACCGTTCGACATGAAGAGGGGGTTCCACGGCGGCCGACTGGGCAAGTTCCTCCGGGTCCAGGTCGTCGCTCAGCCCGGCGGGATCGTGCCCGGCCACCTCGGCGGCGCGCTCGGCGGCGGACAGGATGCCGAGCTCGGCGCGGTCCTCGTAGGACAGGTGGTCCAGGGCCAGTCGGCGGAAGATGTAGTCCATCACCGAGCTGGCGATCCTGATGTCAGGATCGTCGGTCAGGCCGGCCGGCTCGAACCGCATGTTGGTGAACTTGCCCACGTAAGAATCGAGCGGGATGCCGTACTGCAGGCCGACCGAGATGGCCATGGAGAAGGCATCCATCACGCCGGCCAGGGTGGAGCCCTGCTTGCCGAGCTTGAGGAACACCTCGCCGATGCCGTCGTCCGGGTAGCTGGAGGCGGTCATGTAGCCTTCGGCGCCAGCCACGGAGAACCTGGTCACGGTGGCGGGCCGCTGCCGGGGCAGCCGCCTGCGGACCGGCCGGTGCTCGTGCGGCTCGGGCTGGGCCGCGACCGCCTCGGCCTCGGCGGGCTTCTTCCGCGCGTCGGACAGCGGCTGGCCGACCTTGCAGTTGTCGCGGTAGATGGCCAGGGCCTTCAGGCCGAGCTTCCAGCCCTCGAAATAGATCCGCTCGATGTCCTCGACGCTGGCGTTCTCGGGCATGTTCACGGTCTTGGAGATCGACCCGGACAGCAGCGGCTGGACCGCGGCCATCATCCGGACGTGGCCCATCGCGCTGATCGACCGCTCGCCCATGGCGCAGTCGAACACGTCGTAGTGCTCGGGCCGCAGGCCCGGGGCGTTGACCACGTGACCGTGCTCGGCGATGTACTCGGTGATCGCCTCAACCTGCTCGTGCGGGTAGCCGAGGTTCTTCAGCGCGCGCGGCACGGTCTGGTTGACGATCTGCATCGAGCCGCCGCCGACCAGCTTCTTGAACTTGACCAGGGCCAGGTCGGGCTCGATGCCGGTGGTGTCACAATCCATCATGAGGCCGATGGTGTTGTGACTCACCATGCCGTTCGCCACATAGGTAACGTTCTCCGGCACCGACAGGTCGTAGGTGGGCTGGACGCCGCCGTCGTCATTCTGCGCGACCCGCTCGAAGAGGTAACCGAGCACGGTGCCGAGCCGGTCATCGAGGGTCTCCTCGAAGATCCGCGAGGCAAACATACGAGGGACACCACCGTATATGCGCAGCGACTGCATCATGGTGTTACGGGACCGGCGGTCGGCGGGGGCAAGTTCTGCCCAGGCCTCGTCGGGCATGAAGATGTAGTCCTTCTTCGCGGACTGCTCCGGCTCCAACTCGGTAACCAAGCTGTCCTTCCGCTGACCGATGAAGCCGATTAGCTCGCTGAAGTTGAGCGCGTGATCGACATTGCGCAGCCGCACCTGGTAGATCGGGCCGCCCCAACCGCTTGCGGTGTTGCGGGTGGTCGTTGCGAGCCCTAGCGTAAGCAGCATCGTGCGGATCTCGGCGGCGAATGACTCGTGGGCCGTATAGATGCTCGGCACACCATCGAGGACTGTGCCATCCGCTTCAAAAAGGCCACGCAGGAACGCTCCGTACACCGACGGGTGGTTGGCCTCCAGAATCGCGGACGGAACCCGAGGCACCCATCCCTTACCGCTGTGGTCGTCGTGCGGCAGACGCTTCGCAAAGCCCGCTGCCTGCCACCAGCGTGCCAAGCGGACAGATGGCAAGGTCACCTCGTGGTAGCCCTCCTTCTGGGTGACTACCGTCTCGATGCCGAACAGGTCCTTGGCTAGGACGCTGAGGCGGGCCACCACGTCCAAGTCGGTGTCGGCGACGCACAGCCGTATTTCTCCAGCGTGCAGGCTGCCGTCACCCATGAAGTAACCGACGAGTTCGGCCACTTCGGGTGTGACAGCGTCGGGCACGCATAGGTGCCGATCGCCGGTGTAGTGCGCCTGAGCCAAGATCGGTAGCGGCACATGGCGCGGCTCGCCAACCAGAGTGCGCATCTGGATGGGAAGGATGTCGCCTGGGGCGAGATCGGCCAGACGCTTCCATTCCCATGCCTTCGTGATGGGATCGACAACCTTCACGCGGTGAGCGAGCGTTCCCTGGATGGTGTAGCCGCTCTGGGTCCGGATCCGGCGGGTCGGCTCCTCGCCGTTGACGAAGAACTTCGTCGCACGCTTCGGGCCCTCGTCCGTGGACACCGTGAGGTCCGCGATGTCCTGCCAGCGATCGCCGTAGACATCGGCTATCTCGCCTAGGCGGGCGAGTCCGCGGTTGGTGGTCACCAAAGTGTCAGCTGTTAGGCATCCGGTCGGCGCGAGCAGCGAGGCTTGTGCGTTCCGGTAGCCGTTGGCCTCGCCGAGCTCGACGCACTCCTGCCAGGTCTGGTTGGCCAGGTCGAGGATCTCGCGGTCCATGACGGCGACCGTCCTGATCTGCTCGCTGGCATCGGCGTGCTTGCGGATCACCCGCTTGTGCGGCTTGGCGTTGCGGGCGTAGCCGTCGTAGGGACCGACGGCCGCGGCCAGTTCGGCCGAGGTCCGGTAGGCGGTGCCGGTCATCAGCGAGGTGATGGCGGCGGCGATGGCCCGGCCGCCTTCGGAGTCGTAGGCGTGGCCGGTGGCCATCAGCAGCGCGCCCAGGTTGGCGTAGCCGATGCCGAGCTGCCGGTAGGCCCGGGTGGTGGCGGTGATCTTCTCGGTCGGGAAGTCGGCGAAGCAGATCGAGATGTCCATCGCGGTGATGATCAGCTCGGCGATCTTCCTGAACCGCTCGACGTCGAAGGTGTCGTCGTCGCGCAGGAACTTGAGCAGGTTGATGCTGGCCAGGTTGCAGGAGGAGTTGTCCAGGTGGACGTACTCCGAGCAGTTGGCGACCACGGTGCCGCTGACGATGTAGGAGTGGTTCCTCGGCTCGGTGAGGTTGTAAGTGGTCTCGAAACCCTTGGACTCGCGGCTGACCATTCGCACGGTGCGGTCGACCTTGCAGAAATTGGTCTCCTCGGCGATCTCGGCCAACTTGGCCTGCTTGCCGGGGAGGCTGAAGCCGACGAGACGGTAGAAATCGCTGATGGACCCGGCGGTGATGCGTAGGTCATAGCTCGGCCCATCGGAACCGTAGCTGGCCTCGGTGCCGTCCTTGCGCGTGTAGTGGAACGAAGCCGCCTTCTTCGCGCTCGTCATGTAGATACGCGATGCGATCCCGAGCGAGGCGAGTAGCTCCTGGACCCCGATCAGCAGCTCTTCAGAGCGGCTGCCCAGGCCGACGTACCTGGTTTCGTTGCTTCGCTGGCGCACCACGCAGCCGTCCGCGTCGAACAGGCCGCGCAGAAAGGCGGTCACGGCGTCTTCTGGAGCCTCGTAGACCGCGGACGGGACAACCTTGTCCGCGGCGCGTCCCTCAGCGACACCCAGCTGGTACAGGAACTGGCCGAACGCCCGCCGCGTCACGCGCAGCTGCAGCGTGCCGTTCGGCTGCACGCTCGGCTTGCTCCCGAAGCCGGTGATCTTGGTGAGCAGGGCATGGTGCCTGGGCAGCACGACGTCCTTGTCTTCGTCTGAGCCGTAGACGGTCACCGCACTGGCATCACGGGCGTCGATGCAGCCGTCACCGGTCAGCCAGCCCAGGTAGTGCGCGAACTCCTCGTCCCACTTGTCCGGGACCTGCAGTGGCTTGCGGGTTTTCTCGTACTGGACTGCGAGGATCGCGTGCATGGGGAGGCGGTTGTCAGCCATAGGACGCGACGCGTGCTGGAACGAGCGGACGACCTTGTCGCCGTCGGTCAGTTCCTCGGCGTGGACCCAGCCCCTGTTGGCGGTCCAGATCCGGTGGCCGGGCGTGCACCGTAGCCGCGATCCGTCGGAGAAGCGGACCTCGAGGATCTCGTTCGTCCCAGTCACCATGTACCGGGTCGGGACGGTCGCCGTTACCCGGTCCTGAGGATCGGTCGGGGCCGTCACGTCGTTTGTATAGACAGCGAACTTCTCCTCGTTCGCCGCGCGGCGCACGAGGTCTCCGATCCGGATGAGTCCCTTATCGGTGAGCACCCGCTGATCGGCGGGGAAGCACGGGTTGCTGGCCGAGATGCGGCCGGACTCGGGGCAGGTGTGCCAGTCGTTGATCGTGCCGTCGTACTGGATGCCGGGGTCGGCGCAGTCCCAGGCCGCCTGGGCCATCGAGCGGAACAGCTTCCTGGCGTCGACCCGCTCGACCACCTCGCCGGTGCGCCGGGCCAGCAGGTCGAACCCGTTGCCTTCCTCGACCGCGTGCATGAACTCGTCGGAGACGCGGACGGAGTTGTTGGCGTTCTGGTACTGGACGCTGACGATGTCCTTGCCGCCCAGGTCCATGTCGAACCCGGCGTCCCGCAGGACGCGGACCTTCTCTTCCTCGCGGGCCTTGGTCGTGATGAAATCGGCCACGTCCGGGTGGTCCACGTCGAGCACGACCATCTTGGCCGCGCGGCGGGTGGCGCCGCCGGACTTGATCGTGCCGGCCGAGGCGTCGGCGCCGCGCATGAACGAGACCGGGCCGCTCGCGGTGCCGCCGGAGGACAGCAGCTCCTTGCTGGAGCGGATCTTGGACAGGTTGACGCCCGCGCCGGAGCCGCCCTTGAAGATCAGGCCTTCTTCCCGGTACCAGTCCAGGATGGCGTCCATCGTGTCGTCGACGGCGAGGATGAAACAGTTATGGACGCGCACGTTGCCGGAGAGGTACTCGCCGCTCTCGGTCTGGATGTCGTAGACCTCCAGGGGACCCAGGTCTTCGAGCTGGTCGATTTCCAGGCGCTTGGTCGCCCGCGCCGGGAGCCCGGGAAGGTCGAAGCTCCGCTCGAGCTTCGCCGTCTTGACCGGGTCGATGAAGCCGATCTCGTCGGCGAAGATGCGTCGGTCCCCGGCCGACTGGATGCGGAGAGTCCAGCATCCATGCCGGTCCGCGCGGGCGTCGGTCTTGAATCCGACCCGGGAGTAAATGCCGAAGCGGAGCAGTAGCTGCTGCATCCCCTTGATGAGGCGCTCAGGGATCATGTCGACCTCCACCACCGTGGAGGACGTGCGCGCCGACACGAAGCCCTCAGCCTGGAAGATGCTCCTCAGGTAGGCGGCCGCGACGGGAAGCGGCGCGGTGAACAGCCGGTCCGGGACGGTCATCTCGGTGCCGCGGACCAGAAGGTCCCAGCGATCGATGAAGTCGCGCAGGACTTCTCCATACAGCCGCGTGCGCCGGCAGTCCAGCCGCTCATCCTTAGTGGTGACCGTACGCTCGTGGCGGTGCACGCCGGGGAAGAGCAGGCTCAGGGACTCGCTCACCCAGTCCAGTTCCGCAGTGGTGACCGTCATCGCTTCGATAGTCAGCGAGCGGTTGGTGCCCTCGTACTGGCCGACGAACCCGTCTGACTGCAGCCAGCCCGCCAGTGCCGCCTCGGCGATCTCGTAGCGGCTGATCTCGGCCTCGCCGTGGCTGTCGCGGCGGTGCCACTCCAGCTTGTCACCGGGCTTCAGGCTTCCGGCTGGCACGAAGCGGCCGCTACCTTCCGCCGAGGACCGCCAGACTAGATGATCCGACGTCACGTCGAGCACGTAGCCCGCCTTGGTGTGCAGCCTCAGCACGTGCTTCGTGCCATTGGCCTTGGTCGCGACGATCCGCGTCACGCCGCGGGCATCGTAGACCTTGGTGCCGATGGCGTCATCTTCCACAAGCTTGCCGATGGGGACCAGGCCGCCGGGCGTGCTGACCAGGGCGTCGTACGGCTGGCACGCGGACACCTGCTGGGGGGAGGCGGTGCCGACGTTGAACCAGACCGGGGAGTTGAAGCTGAAGACCTGGTGGATCAGGGCGTACTTGAGCTCGTGGTCGAAGATCTGGGCGTCGGCGTCGGTGGCGAAGTAGCCGTGCTTGCGGCCGCTTTCCGTGTACACGCCGACGACCCGGTCCACCAGCTGCTTGAGGCTCCACTCGCGCTGCGGGGAGCCGACCGCGCCGCGGAAGTACTTGGTGGTCACGATGTTGGCGGCGTTCACCGACCAGAAGTCAGGAAACTCCACGCCGCGCTGCTCGAAGTTGACCGTGCCGTCCCGCCAGTTCGTCATCACGACGTCGCGGCGTTCCCAGGTGACCTGATCGTAGGGATGCACGCCGGGCGTGGTGTGGATGCGGGTCATGGACAGACCGCCGCACGGCTTGGCCGCAGCGGCATGCGGGCCGGGCAGGTCCTGGGGCTCCTCGTGGCCCTTGCCCTTACGGGCCGCGCTGCTCTGCGTGTCGGTCATAACTTCCCCCTTCTGGGATCCGTGCGGATCCCCGCCCGGTCCTGCACTGGCCATGTTGCAACGATCATCGCTGTCATGCCGCGCTTACGGCGCCGTTTCCTTTTCCCGGCGCTGGTGACGCCCCTGGCGCAACGCGGAGATCTCGTCCTCGAAGTCGGCGAGCGACTCGAACCCTCGGTACACCGAGGCGAACCTCAGGTAGGCAACCTCGTCAAGTTCCCGGAGCGGGCCCAGGATGGCCAGGCCCACCTCGTGCGAGGGGACTTCGGCCAGGCCGCGGGCCCGGATCGTCTCCTCCACCTGCTGGGCCAAGATGGCGAGCTTGTCCTCGCTGACCGGCCGGCCCTGGCAGGCGCGCTGCACGCCGCGGATGATCTTGTCCCGGGTGAACGGCTCGGTGACGCCGCTGCGCTTGGCCACCATCAGGATCACCGTCTCCTGGGTGGTGAACCGGCGCCCGCACTCGGGGCAGGACCGCCGGCGCCGGATCGCGGCACCGTCGTCGGCCGTCCGGCTGTCGATGACTCTGCTGTCGGGATTCCGGCAGAACGGGCAGTGCACGCGATCACCTCCCGGGGTACCTCGTCCTCATAATTCTAGCCGTAACACAACTAGTATGGAAACCACAGCGGTGTAACTACTAGATGTTGTGGTTACGGTAAACCACGGGAGGCACTGGTGGCAAGCGGTGCGCGCGTCTTGGATCGGGAATCCTTGCTGGCCGGGAGATCTGGCCCGGCGCGCCGGCGTGTCGCCGGGCTGGTGTTACGGAATGGATCAGCCGCGGGGTACCCACAGGCTCTGGCCCGGCCTCACGGTGTCCGCGCTCAGCCCGTTGAGCTCGACGATCTGCTGGATGACGGCCCGGGTGTCGGCGTTGGGATCGGCGCTCTCGGCGACCGACCACAGGCTCTGGCCGGCCCGGACGGTGACCTTGGCCAGGCCCTGCTGCGCCGCACCCGGCGAGTTGCTGGTGGCCTGCGCCGAGGCCGCGATGACCAGGGACAGCCCGGCGGCTAGCAGGGCCGCCGCGACGGCGACCACGACCTTCCCGCGCCTGGTCAGCCGGAGCGGCGGATCCGCGACCTGGGCCGGGGGCGCCTGACGGCGGACGGGCCGGGCGGGGGCGGCCGGGGTGGGCGCGGCCGGGGCGGGGGCGGTCCAGAGGACGGCCGCCCGGCTGGCCGCGCTGGCCTCCGGCTGGTCGGCGGCCGGCTCTTCCGGCAGCTCAACGGCTGGCAGCTCCGGCAGTTCTATGGCCCGCATCGCGCTCATGGTGCCCTCCCGTGGTCAAACCTTCATTCGAGCTATACTGAGCTCATGGCCTGTTCGATCGCTTCTTCACTCGATCGTAATCCTGTTCGATCGAAGAAGCTACTACATCGTTGTATCGCGTGGGTACGACATTTTCGCGACACGTCCGAACAGATGTTTGGGATGCAGGTCAGAAAACGCTAGTCTCTAGTCAGCAAGAGTCCGGATACGGAAGGTCATCAGATGGAGGGAACCGCCATGGCAGGCACCACAACGGGCACTTCCGGCACGGATATGCCCAGACCCAAGGGGCGGCCGGGACGCAAGCCGAAGGGCAGCGTTCCTGTTGTCACCCTGGAGACGCCCGACAAGCCCGACCCGGATCACGTGCTGACCTGGCGGCAGCGCAAGGTACTGCAGGTCATCAGGGAGTCGGTGCAGAAGCGCGGCTACCCGCCCTCGATGCGGGAGATCGGCGAGGCGGTCGGGCTGACCAGCACGTCCAGCGTCTCCTACCAGCTGAGCACGCTGCAGAAGAAGGGCTACCTGCACCGGGACGTGGGCCGTCCGCGGACGGTGGAGGTGCGCCTGCCCGGTCACCCGGCGGTG
The DNA here is from genome assembly GCA_963767565.1 of uncultured Actinomycetes bacterium. Lineage (GTDB taxonomy): Bacteria > Actinomycetota > Actinomycetes > Streptosporangiales > Streptosporangiaceae > Palsa-504. The sequence goes on from CAVYEG010000011.1 coordinate 194,360, forward strand.
CGGCCCGAGCCAGGGCGGCCCGAGCCGGAGCGCGGCGAGGAAGTAATGCCGGACTTCCCCGGCATCGACATCGCGTCGCAGGAGGCGGCTTACGTGCCGCTGGTCGGGCGGATCGCCGCGGGTGGTCCGATCCTGGCCGAGCAGCAGGTGGAAGACATCTTCCCGCTGCCGCGCCAGCTCGTCGGCGAGGGGACGCTGTTCCTGCTCAGGGTGGCCGGCGACTCGATGATCAACGCCGCGATTGCGGACGGGGACTGGGTCGTGGTCCGGCAGCAGGAGGACGCGGAGAACGGTGAGATCGTGGCCGCCATGCTCGACGGCGAGGCCACGGTTAAGACGTTCAAGCGCAGCGACGGGCACGCCTGGCTGATCCCGCACAACCCGGCCTACACCCCGATCCTGGGCGACGAGGCCTCCATCCTCGGCCGCGTCGTAGCTGTGCTGCGCCGCGTCTGAGCCGGGCAGGCATCGGCGGCGCCGGAGGGTTCACGGGGTCCGCGCCGTCGCGGCGGTAATTACGCCGCGACGATGCTGACCAGCTTCGGCGCCCGCACGATGACCCGGCTGACCTGCTGCCCGCCCAGCGTCCGGATCACTCCCGGGGCCGCCAGGGCGAGCTCGCGCAGCTCGTCCTCGGTGATGGCCGACGGGACTTCCAGCTTGTCCCGTACCTTGCCGTTGACCTGCACCACGCAGGTGACCTTCTCCTGGGTCAGCAGGTCCGGGTCGGCGGCGGGCCAGGCCGTCCGGGCCACGGACGGCTTGTGCCCGAGCAGCTCCCAGCACTCCTCGGCGGTGTACGGCGCGAACAGGGACAGCAGCACGGCCAGCACCTCGGCCGCCTCGCGGACCGCAGGGTCGGCCGCTCCCGGGCCCGGCCCGGAATCGATGGCCTTCCGGGTCGCGCTGACCAGTTCCATCAGCCGGGCCACGGCCACGTTGAGGTGGTAGGCCTCGACCTGGCGGGTGACCTCGTCGATCGTGCGGTGCGTGACCTTGCGCAGGTCAGCGTCGCCCGTCGAGCCCGCGCCGGCCGAGCCTGCGGCGCCGGGGTCAGCGGCGGCCACGTCGGAGGCGATCCGCCAGACCCGGGCCAGGAACTTGACCATGGCCTCCGGGTTCATGTCCGCCCAGTCGATATCGTCTTCCGGCGGGCTGGCGAAGATCATAGTCAGCCGGATCGCGTCCACCCCGAACCGCTCGATCTGCTCGCCGAGGTCCACGCCGTTGCCCAGCGACTTCGACATGGCCTTGCCGTGGTTGATGACCTGCCCCTGGTTGATCAGCCGGGTGAACGGCTCGGTGAAGCCGAGCAGGCCCATGTCGTACAGGACCTTGGTGAAGAACCTGGCGTACAGCAGGTGCAAGATGGCGTGCTCGACGCCGCCCACGTACATGTCGACCGGGGCCCAGCGCCGGACTTCGGCTTGGTCGAAGGGGCCGTCGGTGTAGTTCACCGAGCAGTAGCGGAACATGTACCAGGACGAGTCGACGAACGTGTCCATGGTGTCCGTGTCGCGCTTGGCCGGGCCGCCGCAGCGCGGGCAGCCGACGTTCACCCAGTCCTCGGCCGCGGCCAGCGGGGACACTCCCCTGGGCACCAGGTCCTGGCCGCGCAGGTCGGGCAGGACCACCGGCAGCTGGTCGTCAGGAACCGGGACCTCGCCGCAGGACGGGCAGTGGATGATCGGGATCGGGGTGCCCCAGAAGCGCTGCCGGGACAGCAGCCAGTCGCGCAGCCGGTAGTTGACCGCGTGGCGGCCCTGGTCCTGGTCGGCCAGCAGGGCGGTGATCGCCGCGATGGCCTCGGCCTTGGGCAGGCCGTTGATCGGCCCCGAGTTCACCAGCGTGCCGTCGCCCGCGGTGGCGACGCCGGTCTGCGCCGGATCCGGCTCCCCGGTGTCGACCACGACCCGGACGTCGAGGCCGTAGGCGCGCGCGAAGTCGAGGTCGCGCTGGTCGTGCGCGGGCACGGCCATGATGGCCCCGGTGCCGTAGTCGGGCAGCACGTAATCGGCGGCCCAGACCGGGATCCGCTCGCCGTTCACCGGGTTGATCGCGTGCCGGCCCAGGAACACGCCGGTCTTCTCCCGGTCGGTGGACTGGCGCTCGATGTCGGTCAGCTTGCTGACCTGCTCGACGTAGGCGCGCAGCTCGGGCAGGCGGTCGGGGGCGCACACCTGCTCGGCCAGCGGCGAGTCGGCCGCGGCCACGAAGAACGTGGCCCCGTACAGCGTGTCAGGGCGGGTGGTGAAGACGGTGACCGGCTCGTCCCGGCCCTCGATGGAGAAGCGGACCTCGGCGCCCTCCGAGCGGCCGATCCAGTTGCGCTGCATCAGCAGCACCCGGTCGGGCCAGCAGCCCTCCAGCTGCTTGGCGTCGGCGAGCAGGCGGTCGGCGTACTCGGTGATCTTGAAGTACCACTGGGTCAGCATCCGCCGGGCCACGTCGGCCCCGCAGCGCTCGCACTTCCCGGCGATGACCTGCTCGTTGGCCAGCACGGTCTGGTCGACCGGGCACCAGTTCACGTACCCGTCCCTGCGGTAGGCCAGCCCGCGCTCGTAGAAGCGCAGGAACAGCCACTGGTTCCACCGGTAGTAGGTGGGGTCGCAGGTCTGCAGCCTGCGGCTCCAGTCGAAGGAGGTGGCATAGCGGCGGAACGAAGCGGCCTGGGTCTCGATGTTGGCGTAGGTCCAGTCGGCCGGATGGGAGTTGTTCCTGATGGCCGCGTTCTCGGCGGGCAGGCCGAAGGCGTCCCAGCCGATCGGGTGCAGCACGTTGCGGCCGCGCAGGAAGTGGTAGCGGGCCAGGGCGTCGCCGATCGCGTATGCCTCGGCGTGCCCCATGTGCAGGTCGCCGGACGGGTACGGGAACATGTCCACCAGGTAGAAGCGCTCCCGGTCGTCCGCCGGGTCCTCGCCGGCCCGGAACGGGTCCAGGTCGACCCAGCGTGCCTGCCATTTCTCCTGGACGTCGCGGGGGTCGTAGCGCTGCGCCAGATCGGCGCTTTCGGCCGCTGTCATTGTTTCCTCACCATCAGATCGGTCCGGCGCCCATTTACCCGTGCCGGGCCTAGGTCACCTGCAATGAAAACGCCCCTCGACACGAGGGGCAGCCGCGCCAACGACGGTAGGTCGGCGCGGCTAGGTAAGAAGCAGCCGGACGGCACGCATGCGCACAGGATAGCGCACCCGTGGCGCAATCGCCCGGGCCCGGGGAGGCGGCGCGGAGGCGGGCGCGGCCGGGCCCGGGAGGCGGCGCGGGAGGCGGAGCGGCCGGGCCCGGGAGGCGGCGCGGGAGGCGGAGCGGCCGGGCCCGGGAGGCGGGCGCATTCCGGTTTAAATGCCGAAATCGCTACCGGAAATGTAATCGCGCGCGGAAATCCGCGCGTCTCGTCATTCCCCTTGACGGTTGACCGGCCAGAGCTTATTCCTCGTAACTAGGCAATTACCGAGGGTCAGGACCGTTTCAGTGGTGGGGAGCAATGGACGACCGGGGGGATCACAGCGGCGCTGTTGCCATCATCGGCCTGGCCTGCCGGTTCCCCGGAGCGGCCGAGCCCGCCGAGTTCCATGACCTGATCGTGGCGGGCCGCCGCATGTTCCGGCCGCTGTCAGGCGGCCCGCCGCCGCTGCATGCGGCGCCGCTCGACGACTGGTCCGCCAGTCCGGGCTCCTACGATGACCATGGGGCCGGAGCACAGGACACGGGCCCGGTGCAGAAGCTGGCCGCCGAGACCACGGCCCTGGCGCTGGCGGACGCGGGGCTGCGCGACCTGGCTGGGATGCTGCCCGAGGCGGCGGCCCGGCTGCACGGCGTGTCCGGTCCGCTGCCTGCGGCGGCCGGGCGCCGGACCGGCCTGATCATCGCGAGCGCCGCGGCCGGGGTGTGCGAGCAGGTGCGCGAGCAGTTCGGCTTCCCCGCGGATATCCGGTATCCGGCGGCGGTCTGCGGGTCCTCGCTGCACGCGGTCGTGGCGGCGGCGCAGGCGCTGCACGCCGGGGAGCTCGACCTGGCGGTCGCGGGCGGGGCGGAACTCGGCCTCGACCCGGCCTGGCTGGCCCGGCAGGCACAGGCCGGGACGCTGGGCGGCGAGCAGATGCGCGTGTACGCCGCCGACCCGGCCGGCCTGCTGCCGGGAGAAGGCTGCGGGGTGGTGGTGCTGGCGCGTTCGGCCGACGCCCGCGCGGCGGGGTTTCCGGTATACGCGGAGATCGCGGGCTGGAGCACCGGGCCGGCCTGGTCCGGGGACGGCGCGGCCCTGCTCCCGGCCTACCGGCAGGCGGGGATCGATCCCGCGGAGATCCAGCTGCTCGAGGGCGCGGGCACCGGCACGGCCGCCGGTGACCTGGCCGAGCTGACCGCGCTGGCGCGGCTCAGGCAGGGCGGCCGGTCCGTCGCGGCGCTGGGCGCCGTCTCGGCCGGCATCGGGTACAGCCGGGCGGCGGCCGGCATCGCCAGCCTGGTCAAGACCGCGCTGGCCCTGGCTACCGGGACGATCCCGCCTGGTACCGGCGGCCACCGGCCGCATCCGCTCATCGCCTCCGGTGACGTGCTGCTCCGGCTGCCCGCCGGCCCCGAGCCATGGCCGGACGCAGACCTGGGAGCGCCCGGGGTGCGGCTCGCCGCGGTCAATGCGCTGGGCACGGCTGATCCGGCCGACCTGCAGGTTCTGGCCGATCCGCGGGCCCTCGCGGAGCCGCAGGCGCTTGCCGAGCCGCAGGCGCTTGCCGAGCCGCAGGCGCTTGCGGGCCCGCGGGCGGCCGAAGGGGTTCATCTGGTGCTGCGCCGCGAATCGGAGGCCGGCCGCGCGCGGGGCCGGCGCCGCCGCGCGGCCGAGGACGCGGCGGCCTCGCCCGGCCGGCTGATGAGGTCGCCCGGGGGGCCGCGGCAGCTCAGCGTGTTCGGGTTGTGCGGGGAGGATCCCGCGCGGGTGGCGGACCGGTTCGAGGTCATCGCGGCGGGGGCCGGAGGGCTGGGCGACGCGGAACTGCGCGAGCTGGCCCGGCAGCTGGCCTGCGGCGTGCTGCGGGCGGGCGACGGCACGGGCCCGGTGCGGGCGGCGTTCACGGCGGGTACGCCAGGCCAGCTCGTGGCGCGGGCTCAGGTGGCCGCGCGGCTGCTCAGGGCGGGCGGAGCGGCGGCGAGCGATCAGGGAGTGCATGTCTCGGCCGGGGCGGCGGGCCGGGTGGTGATGGTGTTCGGGGGGCTGGCCGGATCGGGGCTTACCCACTCGGCCATGCTGGCGGCCTCGTTCGCGGGGCTGCGCACGCTGGACCAGCTGGGTGTCACGCCGGGCGCCGCGGTGGGCTACAGCCTGGGCGAGATCGCCGGGCTGGCCTGGGCGGGCAGCCTGCCCTGGGCGGAGGCGGCGCGGCTGGCGGCGCAGTGCGGCCAGGTCCTGCGGGGCTGTTCCTGCGGGCCGGCCGCGATGGCCCGGGTGAGCGCCGACGCCAATGCCGCCCAGGCGCTGGCCGCGCCCGAAGGCCTGTACATCGCCGCCTACGAGGGAGCCCGCGCGCATGTGCTGGCCGGATCCACCATGGGCGTCCGCAACCTGACCCGGCGCGCCGCCGCGGCCGGGGTGGCCGTGGAGGTGCTCGGCATCACGCACGCCATGCACTCCCCCGCCATGGCCCGGTGCGCCGCGCCGTTGCGCAGCCTGTACGCCGACGCGCGTTTCGCGCCGCCGCGGCGGCGGCTGATCTCCACCATCACCGGCCGGGCGGTGCTGCCCGGCGACGACCTGGCCGGGCTGCTGGCCGGGCAGCTCAGCCAGCCGGTGCTGTTCGCGCAGGCGATGTCGGTGGCGGCCGAGGGAGCGGACCTGGTGGTGACGGCCGGCCCGGACGACGGCCTGGCCGCCATGGTGGCCGGCTGCGGCGTGCCGTGCGTGGCCGTCCCGGTCACGCCGTCTGCGGCCGGGCCCGCTACGGCCCGGGCGGTGGCCGCGCTGTTCGCGGCCGGAGCCATCACCGACCTGACCCCGTTCATGAGCCCGCCCCCGCCGGCCGCGACGGTGGCCGGGGCAGCAGGCACGGGCCGGCCGCTCCCCGTCCCGCGCATGCGAGACGGGGAGCCGTCAGACGCGGCCCCGGATGCGGGTCGCCAGACCGGACCGAGGACCACGATCCGTTCGGGCCAGTTAGCGGGCTAGGACCTTCGGCAGGTCCCAGTCGGGCCGCAGCGGCATGCCCGAGGTCCCGTCGGGCTGCAGCCGGACGCCCAGCACCTGGTGCAGCTCGATGTGGTTGCGGTCGAAACCGAGCCGCGAGCCGGCCATGTACAGCCGCCACACCCGCGCCGTGCCCTGGCCGACCTCCTTGACCGCCTCGTCCCAGTGGGCGTCCAGGTTGGCGCACCAGGCGGCCAGCGTCTTGGCGTAGTGCTCGCGCAGGTTCTCCTCGTGCCGCACCTCGAAGCCGGCGTCGTGCATGAGCGAGATCAGGTAGCCGGGTCCCTCGAGCTCCCCGTCGGGGAACACGTACCGGTTGATGAAGCCGTTCTTGCGGATGGCCGGCTCGAGGTTGTCCGGCCGGGTGATGCAGTGGTTGAGCAGCCGCCCGCCGACCTTGAGCTTGCCGAGCAGGAACGAGAAGTAGGCGGGGAGATTCTGCTTGCCGACATGCTCGGTGAGCCCGATGGAGCTCACCGCGTCGAAGCCGGTCTCGGGCACGTCCCGGTAGTCCAGGTGGCGGACCTCGGCCAGGCCGGACAGCCCCTCCTTCTCGATGGCCTCCTGGCCCCAGGCGGCCTGCTGGGCGGACAGCGTGACGCCCAGGGCCTTGACGCCGTACTCACGCGCCGCGTGGATGACCATGCCGCCCCAGCCGCAGCCGACGTCGAGCAGCCGCATCCCCTCGTGCAGGCCGAGCTTGCGGGCCACCAGGTCGAACTTGTTGACCTGGGCCTCTTCCAGCGTGGCGTCCTCGCGGGGGTAGCAGGCGCAGGTATAGGCCATGGTCGGCCCGAGCACCCACTCGTAGAAGCGGTTGGAGACGTCATAGTGGTGCGAGATCGCCCGGGCGTCGCGGCTCTTGGAGTGCAGGCGGCCGCCGAGGAAGCGGCGATGCAGCCGGACCTCCTGGGGCGGCGGCGGCATCCGGTGCACCAGGAGCTTGGGGCCGCCCAGCGCCTGCAGCTGGCGGAGCTTCTCCGGGATGCTCATGCTGATCGACTGGGCCCTCGTCATCCGGACCAGGGCCTCGTACGTGTCGCCCTCGATGTCCAGATGGCCGGACACGTAGGCGCGGGCCAGCCCGAGCTCGCCCGGCGCCTGGGCCAGGTAGGCCACGGCTACCGGCGAGCGGACCGTGACCTTGACCGGGGATCCGGGGATGCCGGCGCGACTGCCGTCGTAAGCCGCGAACTCTACCGGGGCGTCCGCCCCCGCGACTGCCTCGAAGACCTCGGCAATTGCCATGCTGTGCATTCCTTCCGGTTGCGGGCTTCAGCGTGCCCTGACACATTTCTCGTACAGGCTGAGCAGGTGCCCCTCGCCGTCGTAGGCGTGCTTGAGGGCCTGGTAGGCCTCGCCGTTGTAGCGCCGGCTGAACTCCTCCTCGGTATAGAAGGCCGACGAGTACAGCGACTTGTGCCCGTCGAGCTTCGCCACCTCGTCTTCCACCAGGCGGTTGTAGTAGCCGTCGGCCTCGCCCGCGGGCGCGGGCCGCGGCGCGGTCCCCCAGAACCCGAAGTTCACGTAGAGCTCGCCTGGCTGCAGCGGGTACAGCGGCCAGGCCCGGTCGCCGCGCAGCCGGAGCGGGCACATCCACACCGGGCGCATGCCCACGCCGGCGTCGAAGAAGTCCAGGAACTCCGCGCCGTGCTCGACCGGGATCTCCACGTCCTGGGTGACGAACTCCCGCGGCGGCCGCTGCCGCCTGGTATCCAGCGCGCTGGTGAAGCCGTAGCGCTGGTCGAGGGCGACCAGCTTGCGGTACACGTCGCTGCGCCGGTACCGGCGCGGCCATAGCTTCCTGACCATGGGCCGCTGCACGCCGAAGGCCCGTGAGCACCAGAACCAGTCGGTATCCCACCGCCACAGGTAGTCGCGGACGGGCAGGAAGTCCTCCTTGTCCTGCCTGATCGAGGTGTAGTAGATCTGCTGGCCGGTGTAGTCGCTGCGCCACGGCGCGACGTCGCTGAACGCCCCGACGGTGAGGTACAGCTCATCCGGCCCGAACGCGGTGCCGTCGAGGAAGTCGGCCCGGTGGCCGCGGTAGCTGCCCTCGGCCGCGATCTGGACGATGGCCTCCATGCAGGCCGGCCCGGTGTCAAACCGGAAGTGGCGCAGGTGGACGAAGGGCCGCACCGGCTCGAGCTCGATGGTCAGCGACACGGTGTAGCCCAAGGTCCCGTAGGAGTTCGGGAACCCGCGGAACAGGTCGGCGTGCTCGTTACCGGCGGTGGCGCGCAGCACGCGGCCGTCGCCGGTCAGGATCTCCATCTCGGTTACCGACTCGTGCGGCAGCCCGCTGCGGAACGACGTGGACTCGATGCCGAGCCCGGTGACCGCGCCGCCCAGGGTAATGGTCTTCAGCTGGGGCACCACCAGTGGCATCAGCCCGTGCCTGAGCGTCGCGTCGGCCAGGTCCTCGTACGTCGTCATGCCGCCGACCCGGGCGATCCGGCGGGCCGGGTCGACGGACAGCACGTGGCCGAACGCGGAGACGTCGAGCTGCGCGACCGGGGCCGCGTCGCGGAACCGGAACAGGTTCGAGGTGCGCTTGGCCAGCCGCACCGGCGTCCCGGGCGGCACGGCCGCGTAGGCCTCGCGCAGCCTGGCCACCGCGGCGTCGTGCGTGGCGTCGGTCATGCGGGCATCCTCCCGGGAGTTAAGAACCGTTATCCATGATGCGGACAGGCGGTTAAGAACGGAATACGCGGGTCCATATTCAGCGGAGCGGACATTTCAGGCAGTGTATCCGGGCGGGGGCGGCCGCCTGCCGTGCAGTTGCCGGCTGACCCCGCCGTGACCTCAGTCTTCGCCGGCTGAGTCCGGGTCGTGGTCGGCTGCGTCCAGCTCGTGAACATGGTCGTCATCGTTACTATCATCATCGTCGCCGTAGTCTCCGGCCCCGGCTTCGGCCTCGTCGTAGCTGGCCGCTACCTCCTCGGGGGTCATCGGCAGCCGGGCCAGCGACGGCGGCGCGCCGGCCGTAATCACCTGCCGGAGCAGCAGCGCCATGGAGTAGACCGGGTCGTCGCCCAGGGCCCGGTCCAGGGCCACGTTGGCCAGCGCGCCGTCGCCTGCCTGCCAGGCCACGAAGGCCAGCAAAGCCGCGGGCGCGGCCACGTGGCCGGGCTGGGCCCGCCGGACCACGTCCAGCCACAGCCGCAGGTGCGCCTCGGCGTGCGCGGGGTCCATCCGGGCCCAGGCGTCGTCCCTGACCCGCAGGTCGCGCAGCGCCACGGTGATGCGGGCGATCTCGTAGTCGGTGGTGAACCGGCCGCCGCCGCGGTACCTGGCGATCATCACACCGACCGCGGCCAGGCCCTCGGCGGCGATCATCTGCCGGGCCGCGCCCAGCCGGGAGGACTTGCGGACCTTCCCGAGCAGCCGGGCGACGTGCCGCTCGGCCCGCCGGGTGGCCTGGCGCATCGACTCGGCGGTGCTGCCGCCCGGCGGCGCCACCCGGGCGGCCAGGGCAGCCCGGTCGGCCAGCACCGGCGCGCCGCCGCGGTCCAGCACGGACACCACGGACCGGCTGGGTCACGTCGAACGGCGTGCCCCCGGCCGGGCAGCAGTCCTCGTCATGGCAGGTGTAGGACCAGAAGCGGCCGTCCTGCACGCGGAGGAAATCCTGCAGGTCGATCCGGGCCTTCCAGGCAGCGGCCCGGAGGGCCTCAGCCACCGGGGTCACCAGGGTCTCCGGCCCGTAGCCGACCGCCGTGGCCGCGGTCAGGTGCTGGGCACTCAGGACGCCGATCGCGTGCGCGGCGATGTCGGCGGCCAGGTCCGCGTCGGGCGGGTCGGGCAGGTCGTACCTGAGCGTGACGCGGATCCGGTCCCGTGGCGGCGCGAGCCCGATGACCACCACGCTGGCCGCGGGCCAGAAGCCGATCAGGTGCGGGATCACGGACAGCAGGGCGGCGGGCGAGCCGACCCGCACGACGAGGCCGGGCTCAGGGCCCGAGGAGTTCTGGGGCGTCTGGGATGTCTGCGGGGTATCGTCACCCGCTGTGGCGGTTTGTCGCATATGGCCAGCGTCGGGCGGGCCAGGCCGGCGGAGAGGGCTCCCAGACCACCTGTGGATAACTTTCTGGTTTATCCACAGGCTGGCGGCGGGCCTTGACAAGGGCCGCGCGCGGGACCGTGGCGTTAGGGTATATCGATAGATCTTGCCGGGGCCTTAGGTGGTCCAGGCCGCGCTGAAGCTCGTGCTGGAACCCATCTTTGAGGCGGACTTCAAGCCTGTCTCCTACGGGATCCGGCCGGTGCGGCGGGCGCACGACGCGATCATCGAGATCCACCAGTTCGGCACTCACCGGTACGGTGGGTGCTGGACGCTGACATCGAGGCGGCCCCAGCCGCTTGGTTACGGTCACCCCATGTTGAGTAGGGTCCTGGTATGCATGCGGCGAGCGGTTTCCTGGTGGTTCGGAACTAGTGGACGTGCGGACGCCGCTTCAGCCGAAGGAGAAACTGGGAACGCGTCCGGCGGCGCGCCGACGGCAGGCCGTGGCGGCGTGGGTAGCCGGCGGCCTGGTGCTGTTCGCGTTCTTCCTGCGGATCTCGTTCGGCGAGCGAGTGGATTCGGACGGCGCAAACAGCGCGCTGCAGGCGTGGGACCTCGTGCACGGTCACCTCATGTTGCACGGCTGGATCTTTGGCGACGCGACCTTTTACGCCTTCGAACTGCCGCTGAACGGGATCGTCCAGCTGTTGTTCGGGGTGGGCAACCTGGCCGTCCATATCGGCTCCGCGCTGACTTACCTGATCGTCGCGGCCTGCGCCGTGGCCCTGGCCGTGACGAGCAGCCGCGGCCCGGCCCGGGCGGTTCGCTGCGCAGTCGTCGTCGCGGTGCTGGCCGCGCCGCTGCTGGCCGCGCCGGCCGTATTGGCGCTGCTCGAGGAACCCGACCACATCGGGACCTCGCTGTTCCTGCTGCTGTCCTTCCTGCTCATCGACCGCGTGCCGGACCGACCGTTCACGGCGCCGCTGGTCTTTCTGATCCTGTGCGCCGGCCAGCTCAGCGACCTCACCGTCCGCTATGTCGCGGTGCCGGCCGTCGTCCTGGTCTGCGGCTATCGCGTGCTGGCCGCACGGAAGCTCCGCTCCGGCGACACGGCGCTCGTGGTCGCCGCGGTCATGTCAGTGCCGCTGGAGCCGGTGCTCCAGACGGCGATGGTGCATTTGGGCGGGTTCATGATGGCCCTGCCGCAGACGCGGCTCTCCTCGCCGAGGCTATGGCCCCAGCACGCGTCGGTGACTTGGCTGAACGTCCGCGTCCTTTTCGGCTCGGTCGCCGGGCCTAATACCAAGCTGGGCGGCGCCGGTGCCGCTTTCGGGCTGATCTGCCTGCTGGCCGCCCTAGTCGGCCTGGCCCGGGTGATATGGACCTGGCGCAGGGCCAGCCGGGCCGAGCAGTTGCTGTTCGCCGCGATCGTCTTCAACGTCGGCACGTACTTGGTCTCCGTGATGCCATCGCCCGGCCGCTACCGCGAAGTAGCCGCGGTGCTGCCGTGCGGGGCGGTGCTCGCGGCGCGAGCCCTGGTGCCCGCCCGGATCACCGGGGTGTCGCGGGCCTTCGCCGCGGTCGCCGCGACCGGGCTCATCGCGCTGCTGTCGCTCGCCACTGCTGCCACGCGGCCGCCCGTGAGCCCGGCCTCGGCGCCGCTGGCTGCGTGGCTTGAGGCGCACGGGCTCACGTACGGCATCGCCGGGTACTGGGATGCCTCGATCGTCACGCTGCAGTCGGGCAACCGGGTCCAGATCCGCGCGGTTGACCTGTACCGGAACATCGACGGACACCCCGGCCTGAAAATCTATGCGCCCGGCTGGGAGGCGAACGCGCTGTGGTACAACGCGTCCCGGTACGACGCCACGTTCGCGGTCGCCGACTTCCACGGCACGTACCCGGCGGCCGACTTCGAGCACTTCCTCGGCAAGCCAGCGGCGACCTACCGGGTGGCAAGCTGGGTGATCCTGCTCTACCGGACAAACCTGCTCCAGCGTATCTTGCCGAGGCCGGGTCCTTACTAAGCAGACCGTACTGGGAAGCGGCCCGCTAGAGCCGAACCCGACCTCGACACGCTCCTCGCGGTCGACCGGGGAGCGCAGCAGGACCGGGTGACCGGCGGATCGGTCCTTGTCGCCGAGACGATGGCCGCCGGACTGGGCGACCGGATCGTGCTGGGATGCCCGGTGCGCCGGATCGAGCACGACGGCGGCGGGGTCCGGGTCATGGCCCGGGACGGCTCGCAGCCTGGTCGGTCATCAAGGCCTACGCCATCTACCCTGAGCCGTTCTGGCGCCGGGACGGGCTCAACGGACAGGCCGCCTCCGATACCGGGCCGGTGAAGGTGACCTTCGGCAACTCCCCGCCGTCCGGCACGCCTGGCGTGCTGATGGGCTTCCCGGAGGACAACGAGGCGCGCATGGGGGCGCGCCGTAGCCAAGCCGAACGGCGCGAGGCCGTGATCGGTTGCTTCGTCCGGTACTTCGGCCAGGCGGCGGCGCGCCCCGCGCAGTACGTCGGGCGGGACTGGATGGCCGAGGACTTCACCCGCGGCTGCTACGGCGCGCACTTGCCGCCGGGAGTCTGGACATCCTATGGCGAGGCATGGCGCGCACCCGGTCGGACACCTCTACTGGGCCGGGACCGGGTGCGCCCCCCGATGGAACGGCTACATGGAAGGCGCCGTCCGCAGCGGGAAACCGCCGCAGACGCGGTCAGCGCACTTTGACACCCAACACCACGACCACCCGATATGCGGCGCAGCGACCGCCACCGAGCGGGCATCGTTCGCGTCGCCAGGTGCCTGAGGGGACGGTGGCAGGGGTCTTCGTGACCGGCTACCGGGGTGCGAGTTCGAGCACGCCACGCGGCATGACAGGCCGGCGTGATTTGTCCTTGTGAGAGGATTGACGCTTTGGGGGCAGCGTTCTGCGGATGGCTCCCAGGACCGGCAGGAAAGGGCCAGCTACGTCGTGATCGCTCTTGGCAGCAGTGTGCATATCTTCGCGCGCCCGCACCGGCGCGAAGGACTGGCCCAGTGCTTCGAGATGGTCCTGGACAGCCCGGTACGGACCGTTGAGTTCCCGGGGATCGATCAACCGATGCTCGTTGTCAGCTTTCCCGGCGGCGGACATCTCAGCATCGAGTTCACCGACGACGCACCCGATGATGAGCAGCCACGTCTGGGTGCCTGGCTTGAGTTGCGCGCCGACGACCCAGCCGCCGTGCTCCGGGCCGCGCTCAGGGCGGGACTTACCGAGGTCAAGCACCCGGGCCATCCGTATTACTTCATGATTCCTGGCGGCCAGGTTTTCACCATCGCCCCGACGAACTGAACGCGGCATGAGCGTGCATCTCCGCGTCCGACTGCCATGCATATTATGCAAGCCGATCATCCGCTCGCCGGATCGAACCGGGGTCGGCAAGGCCGCCGAGAGACACGTGGAGGTCCCTTACTGTCTGCGCACGTAGCCGCCTATCTGCGTGGCGGCGGGCACAGGACGGCGTCGCCCGAGATGCGCGCAGATCTGGATGATCGGTGCCGCGCTGGCGACGCCGGTCATGTTGGTGGGTGCGCACCTCAAGCCAGGCTTCGGTGCGGGCTATTTTTTGCTGGCCCCGGTGGCGAACATTAGCCGCAGGGCGACGTGGACGCCGAGCAGCACCAGGACCGTCAGCAGCACGCCCTCGATGCGCAGCGCGTGCAGTGGAGGCAATGCGAGCGCCGCGATCGCCAGATACAGCCCGATAGCTATCCAGTGGACCACGTGATCGCTCACGTCGAGCAGATGATGGGGCTGCCGGTTGGGAAAGGGACCGAACAGGAGCATGCCAGCCACGCCGAGTACGGAAACGATGATGAAAAAGCTTTGCCACCAGGAAGCGCTCTGGGGGTCGATCAAGGCGAGCAGGCTCATGGTCCCGGGTGCGGCGAAGTACAGTGCCACTATGTAGGCCTGCCGCTGGCGATGCGTGAGCTGTTGCTGCCGCGACTCCGGCGAGCGGGTTGTCGCGTCGCCTACTGGGAGGTTCAGCCAGGCGGGAGCGTTGAGGGTGATGATGGCGAGCCATAGAGCGAGCAGAGAAAAACAGGCCGGCGAGAAAGCGGTGTAGAAATCTGTCAGCATCAGCATGGACTTCTCCCCTCCTGCATGACCGTCGGCATTGCGACAGCAGCCGACCATCCAGAAATCGATCCCTAGATACTCGCCAGGCTCCCTATGAGGCCACCAGCCTGCGTGGGCTGGCCGGCATGACGGCACGGGCCCACGCACCATCATCTCCAAGCCACGGCGGTGGTAGGTGGCCGGGAGCGACCGCTGGTAACACTTACACACATCCTCCACGGGCATGCCACGCCCTGGCAATGACTGCCCGGACCAGTGGTAGTCCCAGCCCGGCGGTGGAGGCCCGCCGATCAGGATGACCTGTGCACCATCACCCGCACCGCAGCCTCGGCTGGCTTTCGAGCAGAGCCGGCAGGCGCGATCCCGGTGCGAACGACATGGGAGAATTGACGACCGACCTAGCCGTCAGGGATATGCAATCTAATGCATAAATATACCAACACCAACGCCCTCTGACCCGAAAATGGGACCTTAGCTGGGCACGCGGCAGCGGACCCTGACCAATGTGGCAGGGCCGGGTCTGCGGGTGCGGTTTGCGTCAGACGGCGTGTGCCTGGCCTGCGGGGCCGGGTTGGGGGTCGGGGGTGCCGCAGAGGGTGACTTCGAATCCGAGGCCTTCGAGGTGGCTGACGTGGTGGTGGATCTGGCGGCGGACGTTCCCGGACGGCATCGGAACTGCCCGGGCTAGGCGGAGCCTGTGATTTTCCGCAGTCGGTTAAAGGCGCAGGAGGAAGTAGTAGGAGTCGTTTTGGCGGCTTGGGTGCAGGACGTACCCGGCGGCTATCTTCAGGGCGTAGTTCTCGGCGCTTGTCACCGGGCTGCGGGAGCGCATCTGGTGGCAGCCGGCGGTCCGGCAGCGTCGTGCTGCGTGCTGCTGAAGCGCGGTTCCTATTCCGCGGCGGCGTCGTTGCGGATCGACTCCGAAGGCCTCGACATAGCCTTCCAGGAGCGGTTCGCCATTGTGCATTACCGCGGGCCTGCCCTCCTCGGCGCCGATCACCTGGACCAGGTAGCGCAGGAAGCCGGTGCACCGGGTGCCGTCGAGGGCGGCGAGCACGTGAGATTCCAGCGCATGCGGGATGCGGGAAGCCAGATAGCGGTCCTGGGCCAGCACGCGGGCCGCCAGGATGAGCACCTGCTCGAAGTGCGCTGTCCCAGGCTGGACCTCTAGCACCTGTACTTGCCGTCCAGGCTCGTCAGCGCGGTCATCCATCCGCCCATCATGCCGCCAGCCCGGCAGGGACGTGCGGCACGCCGTCCAGAAGCCAGGCAACCCGAGGCGGTGATTCGGCCACGCGACTCGCGGCATGACCGGACGGTGCCGGGTGAGACGGCAGGATGCTTTACCGGCCGGGTTTGAGACGATAGATGGATCGGTGCGGGGCGGAACCGGCTTGTCCTTGTGCGTTGTCTTCCGCGGAGGGATGTGGCGATGCGAGCGGTCTGGATCACTAGGCCTGCCGGGCCCGAGGGCCTGGAGGTGCGGGAAACGGCCGATCCTGAGCCCGGCCCTGGCCAGGTCCGCATTCGTGTCCGCGCGGCCGGCCTGAACTTCGCAGAGGTGATGGCCGCCCAGGGGCTCTATCCCGATGCCCCCAAGCCGCCATGCGTCGTCGGCTATGAGGTGGCCGGGGTGATCGACGCGCTCGGTGACGGTACCCAGGGCCACGGGGCAGGCCAGCGGGTGCTGGCCCTGACCCGTTTCGGGGGCCACGCGGATGTGGTGTGCGCGCCCGCGGAGCAGGTGCTGCCGATGCCGGAGGCGATGAGCTTCGAGGAAGCCGCCGCGATGCCGGTCAACTACCTGACTGCCTACCACATGCTGTTCCGCGTCGCGGGCGTCCGCCCCGGCGAGCGAGTGCTGGTGCACATGGCGGCTGGCGGGGTCGGGACGGCGGTGCTGCAACTGTGCCGCACCGTGGATGATCTGGAAGTTTTCGGCACGGCCTCGGCCGCCAAGCACGACGTGCTCAAAGCCGAAGGTTGCGCGCATCCTATTGACTATCACGCCACCGACTATGCTGCCGAGGTCCGCCGGCTGACCGGGGGCGAGGGCGTGGACATCGTGCTGGACCCGCTCGGCGGCCATGACTGGCGGAAAGGGCTGAAGCTGCTGCGCCCGGGCGGCCGGCTGGTGGCCTACGGGTTCGCCAACCTGGCCAGCGGGCAGCGGCGCCGCCCGGCCCGCATGGTCTCCCAGGCGGCGGGCATACCGCTGCTGACACCGCTTGGGCTGATGAACCACAACCGGACTGTCAGCGGCGTCAACATCGGCCACCTGTGGGGGCAGATCGCGACCCTCCGCGACGAACTGCAGGCCGTTCTCGTACTTTGGGATCAGGGCAGCATAAAACCGCACATCGACAGGACCTACCCCTTCGCCGAAGCAGCGACAGCTCACCGCCGGATTTTGCGGCACCAGAACACTGGCAAGATCGTGCTTGTACCCTGACCGGCTCCAGGACTGCACGGATCGGCGGCCGCTCCATCAGCGGCATGACAGGAAACTCGGACATCGGTCAGGGCGCCGGGCGGAGAATTTCGACGCGGCACCGCAGGCCGGGGGCACGTGCCAGCCGCCCGTCACCGGTCAGCAGTGTGACATCGAGTGCCTCGGCGAGCGCAACGTATGAGGCGTCGTAGACGGTCAGGTTGTCGCGGAGCTCCCAGCACCGGGCCAGCAGGGGCCTATCCGGCGCCCGGCGGAGCGGCAAGGCGGCCAGATCGGCCAGCGCCAGGGCGGCACGGCGGAGGTCAGCCTCGCCGCTTTGCACCTGCCGCCGCAAGACCGAGGTGACTTCGAGATCCACGAGCTCAGGTGCGCTCAGCCGTTCCCCGCGCAGGCGGGCACGGGCGCGGTCGCCGTCCGGTCCGTCGTCCCCCAGGACGGTAGCCAGGACGCTGGCGTCAACGACGACCACGTTCGGCGCGCAGCGTCGCCACCGCCGTCTTCAGGGGGACTGAGCCTCCCGAGCGGCCGCCGGCCCGGTCAAGGACCTCATCAAGAGTCGGTTCGCTAGCCTCCTCGATGAGCCGGGCCCTCAGGTACTCCTGGAGGGACTGATGCGCGGCGGCCGCACGCTGGCGCAGCACGGCATGAGTCTGCTCGGGCACATCCTTGATCTGAACGCTAGGCATGGCGCCATTATGGCGCTAGAAGCGCCAGTTCGCAAACGCGCTGTCAGTTAACACGCATGTGAGTGAAAGCGCCGTGACTCTGGTGGCCGGACGGTGCGTCGCCGCGGACCGCCATCACGGTCATCGATCAGCAGAACCTCTACCTGCTGAGCCATCCCTGCCTGTTCCTCTCACTGGCCTGGCGCTGGCGCACCGGCCTAGCCAGGTCAGGCCGTATAACTGCAGCAACACCGGAAGGCCCGGGCGTTGAAAGCCGACCCTGGTTGTTGCCGATAGCGGCACGCGCCATGACCTGAGGCTAACGACTGTTCGCCAAGGCCGCAGGGAGGCGGGCGCGGCCACGTGGCCGGGCTGGGCCCGCCGGACCACGTCCAGCCACAGCCGCAGGTGCGCCTCGGCGTGCGCGGGGTCCATCCGGGCCCAGGCGTCGTCCCTGACCCGCAGGTCGCGCAGCGCCACCGTGATGCGGGCGATCTCGTAGTCGGTGGTGAACCGGCCGCCGCCGCGGTACCTGGCGATCATCACACCAACCGCGGCCAGGCCCTCGGCGGCGATCATCTGCCGGGCCGCGCCCAGCCGGGAGGACCTGCGGACCTTCCCGAGCAGCCGGGCGACGTGCCGCTCGGCCCGCCGGGTGGCCTGGCGCATCGACTCGGCGGTGCTGCCGCCCGGCGGCGCCACCCGGGCGGCCAGGGCAGCCCGGTCGGCCAGCACCGGCGCGCCGCCGCGGTCCAGCACGGACATCACGGACCGGCTGGTCACGTCGAACGGCGTGCCCCCGGCCGGGCACGGGCGGGGCGGGGGCCGCCGAGAGGGCTCTCGGCGGCAGGTCTTGACAAGCGCGCCTGGCGGCGCTTCAGGGCCGCCAGGCGCGCGGGCTTACGGGCGGAGGCGGATGCCGAGCAGGGCGTCGACGGCGTCGGTGACCAGGTGCACGCCGGCCACGTCGGCCGGGGTGATCCGGGTCGGCGCGTCGGCCAGCAGCCGGTCGGCCCAGCGGTCGACCACGGTCAGGGCGCCCGGCGCGTCCAGGTCGTGCCGCATCCGGGCGCGCACCCCGGCCAGGACCTCATGCGCCGGCTCGGCCGCGGCGACCTCCGGCGCCCCCTCCTCGTGGGCCGGGACGGTGGCCTCGGCCCGGGTGACGGCCGAGCGCCAGCGGGCCAGCCGGGCCCCGGCGTCGGCCAGCCCGGCGTCGGTCCACTCCCAGTCGGACCGGTAGTGGTGGGCCAGCAGCGCCATCCGGATGGCCATCGGGTCGGTGCCCTCGGCCAGCAGGCGGTTGACGAACACCAGGTTGCCCAGCGACTTGGACATCTTCTGGCCCTGGTAGCCGACCATCCCGGCGTGCGCGTAGACCCGGGCGAACACCGGCTGCCGCGGCGCGAAAGCCACCCGGGCGTGGGAGGCGCTGAACTCGTGGTGCGGGAACACCAGGTCGCAGCCGCCGGCCTGGACGTCGAAGGCAGCGCCCAGGTAGTCGGTGGCGATCGCGGCGCACTCCACGTGCCAGCCTGGCCGCCCGCGGCCGAACCGGGACTGCCAGGCGGGCTCGCCGGGCCGTTCGGCCCGCCAGACCAGGACGTCGAGCGGATCCTTCTTTCCCGGGCGCGCCGGGTCGCCGCCACGCTCGGCGGCGATCCCGGCCATGTCCGCGGGCGCCAGCCCGTACGGCGTGCCCGGCCCGGACAGCGCGCCGAAGGCTGGGTCGGCCGACCGGGCGAAGTAGGTATCCTCGTCCACGTCGTACAGCGCGCCCCGGTCGGCCATCCGGGCGCTGAACCGCTCGATGAGGGGCAGCGCCTCCACCGCGCCGATCAGGTGGGCGGGCGGCAGCACCTGCAGCGCCTCCATGTCGCCGCGGTAGCGCTGGATCTCGCGGTCGGCCAGGTCCCGCCAGCCCACGCCGTCCCGCGCGGCGCGTTCCAGCAGCGGGTCGTCGACGTCGGTCACGTTCTGCACGTAGATCACGCTGTACCGGGCCGGGGCGTCCGGGGTCTCGGGGGCTTCGGGGATCGCGTCCAGCCAGGCCCGTACCAGCAGGTCCCAGGCGGTGAAGGTGGCGGCGTGCCCGATGTGCGTCGCGTCATAGGGGGTGATGCCGCAGGCGTACAGCGTGGCCACCGGCCCGGCCGAGGCCAGCACCAGCTCCCCGGTGGCCGTGTCGTGCAGCCGGGGCGCCGGCCCGCTGCCCGGGAGCAGGGGAACATCTGCGCGGCGCCAGGATTCCATGCTGGCCAGATTATCCTGCGGCCCAGGTTGAGGCGCTAGCGGACGCTGGCGGCCAGGGTCGGCAACTGGCGGGCCGGGGTGGCCTGCTCGAAGGCGTAGGCCACCGCCAGCAGCCGCGGTTCGCTCCAGCGCGGCCCGAAGAAGGACACGCCGACCGGCAGTCCGGATACGTACCCGGCCGGCACCGTGATGGCCGGGCAGCCCGCCACCGCGGCCGGGCCCGAGGTGTGGAATACGTCGTGGTCGCCGAGCACGTAGTCGGTCAGGCAGGCGGGGTTGGCGGTCAGGGCCACCAGGGCCTCGAGGTTGTGCTCGGCCAGCGGCGCGGAGATGGCGGTGCGCGCCAGCCGGGTGGCCTCGCGTCGCGCGGCCAGGTAATCGGGATCGGCCAGGTCGCCGCTGGTCGCTTCGGCCTGCTCGAAGGTCTCCTGGCCGAACCGGGACAGCACCAGATCGGAGTTCCGCTTGTTGAAGTCGATCAGCTCGGCCAGGGTGCGGGGCACCGGCCCGGAGAAGCCGAACCCGGCGATGTAGTCCAGGTAGGCGTTGATCCCGTACTTGAACTCGTGCCGAAGGGCGGCGAACTCCGGCTTGGCGATCTCGCAGACGTCCGGCAGCGTCACCGGATCGGACACCACCGCGCCCTGCGCCCGCAGCGTGGCCACCACCGCGTCGAGCACGGCGTCGGTGGCGGCGCCCGCCTGGGCCGACGCGTCGCGCCAGATGCCCAGCCGCGCGCCGTCCAGGGCAGCGGCGTCCAGGCCACCAGGCTGGCCGGCCCGGACGCAAGCCAGCCTGGTCCGTTCGGCCAAATCCGCATCGGCCGGGGTGACGGGATCGGCGGGGTCGGCGGCGGCCATGACGCCCAGCATGGCCGCCGCGTCCGCGACGCTGGCCGTCATCGGCCCGGCGGTGTCCTGCACCGGTGAGATGGGCACGATCCCCTGGCGGCTGACCAGGCCGTTGGTGGGCTTGAGGCCGACGATCCCGCACGCGCTGGCGGGGCAGACGATCGAGCCGTCGGTCTCGGTGCCGACCGAGACCGGGGCCAGCGCGGCCGCCACGCCCGCCGCCGAGCCCGCGCTCGAGCCGGACGGGTTGCGGTCCAGCGCGTAGGGATTGGCGCTCTGGCCGCCGAGGGTGGACCAGCCGCTGGTCGAATGAGTGGAGCGGAAGTTGGCCCACTCCGACAGGTTGGCCTTGCCGATGATGACCGCGCCCGCCTCGCGGAGCCGGCTGACCAGGAAGGCGTCGCTGGGCTCAGCGGACAGCAGGGCGGGCGACCCGGCCGTGGTCGGCATGCCCGCCACCTGGACGTTGTCCTTGATCAGCACCGGGATGCCGTCCAGCGGCCCGCGCGGGCCGGCCGCGGCCCGGGCCGCATCGCTGGCCGCGGCCTCGGCAGCGGCGTTGAGGTTGACCGTGATGACCGCGTGCAGCGCCGGGTTCAGCCGGTCGATCCGCTGCAGGTAGAAGCCGGTCAGCGCGGCGGAGCTCAGCTCGCCGGAGGCCAGCGCGGCCTGCAGGCCGGCCAGCGAGGCATGGCCGGCAGGCAGGGGCGTACCCGGGATCGCATCACGGAAGTCCGGCATGCCGGAAGGATAATCGCCGGACCGGCCGGCGCGGGAGGGGCCCCCGTGGCCCCCGGTCAGCGCCGCGCCGCGCGCAGGCCGTCGCTGATGGCCCGGGCGGCCGCGCGGACCTGGGTGACCAGCTGGTGCTGCAGCGAGGCGGGCGCCCGTACCAGCGGCGAGGGCACGGTGAGCACCGCGACCATCCGCTTGCTCTGCAGCACCGGGGCCGAGGCGGCCCATACGCCCCGGTCGATCTCCTCCTCGCTGGTGGCCCAGCCGTCGCGGGCGGCGATGGCGACCTTCTTCTCCAGCAGGGCGGCGGCCTCGGGGTCACGCTCGGCCAGCGGGGCCAGGTACTCCTGGCGTACCTCGGGCGGCAGGCCGGACAGCAGCAGCCGGGCGCTGGCCCCGTGCTCGAGCGGCAGCGGCTGGCCGGGCTCGAACGAGATGCGCAGCCGCTGGGCCGACTGGACCCGGTGCACGCACACCGCGGACCGGCCGATCAGCCGGACCAGGATCACCGTCTCGCCGGTCTCGCCGGCCAGCGCGCGCATGACCGGATCGGCCACGTCGATGATCGATTCGGCGGCCTCGGCCGCCCGGGCCAGCCCGATCAGCCGCGCGGACAGCCGGTAGCTGCCGCGCTCATCGCCGGCCAGCAGCCCGGTCTCGCGCAGCAGCGTGATGTAGCGGTAGACGCTGGGCAGCGCGATGCCGGTGGCCGCGGCCAGGTCGCGCGCGGTCAGGGTGTTCTTGTCCGCCGAGAAGGCCAGCATGAGGGCCAGGACCCGGCGGGCTCCCTCACAGCCGTGCACGGCATGAGCTTCTGGTGGCATCTTGACTGCCGAGGCTCTGGCCATGAAACTCTTCTCGGATTGTCAGAATGTGACTATCGGCAGATGATAACGACCATTTATGTATACGGTCAACGTGTCTACCAAAACTGGTGCGAATTAACAGCGAAATAAGCAAGATCCCTGGTGGGCGCGCTACGGGATGGCCCGCGGTCCTAGGGGACGAGCAGGCGGGCGCCGAGGGCCAGGGCCGCGGTCGAGACCAGCAGGAACAGGGCCACCCACACGCCGCTCGGCGTGCCGGTCAGCTGGCCGAGCTGGTCGGCGTCGGTGACGCCGGTGCGGTGGCGACGGCGGCGGAGCAGCTCGAGCACCGGGCGCATCCCGCCCAGCAGCAGGAACCACACGGCCAGGTAGGCGAAGCCGGCCTGGACCGCGGCGGAGGCGAAGTAGCTGACCGCGAACACCCCGCCCGCGGTAACCAGCACGGCCAGCGCGCCGAACGCGTTGCGGATGGCCAGGAACGTCGCGGCCAGCAGGACCAGGGCCAGCCACAGCATGGCGGTCTCGTGCCGCTCGGCCAGCAGAGCGGCGGCGCCGGCGCCCAGCAGCGACGGGAACAGGTAGCCGGCCGCCGAGGTGGCCACCAGGCCGGGACCGTGCCGCCTGCCGCGCGAGTAGGTCACCCCGGAACTGTCCGCGTGCAGCCTGATCCCCTCCAGGCGCCGCCCGGACAGCACCGAGACCAGCGCGTGCCCGCCCTCGTGCGCGATCGTGATCACCTTCCCGGTCACCCGCCAGGAGGAGTTGCCGGTCACGATGATCAGGGCGGCCAGCGCGGTCGCGCCGATCACCCAGGCGGGCGGCAGCGGCTGGCTGCCCGATACGCGCTCCCAGAGCCGGTCCAGGACGTTCATGGCGTCATGGCATTCATGGCGTTCATGGCGTTCATGGCGTTCATGGCGTTCATGGCGCTGGCAGCCAGGACACGTGGCCCGCCAGCAGGGCGTAGCCGACGAAGGTGACGGCGTCGATCAGGAAGTGCGCGATGAACAGCGGGGTGACCCGGCCCCACCGGCGGTACAGGTAGCCGAAGATGGCGCCCATGACCGCGTTGCCGAGGAACGCGCCCGGGCCCTGGTACAGGTGGTACGAACCGCGGATGACCGCGCTGATGGCGATCGCGTTCCGCGGCTTGACCCCGAGCTTGTCCAGCCGGCTCATCAGGTAGCCGACCACGATGATCTCTTCGACGGCGGCGTTCTGCGCGGCGGACAGCAGCAGCACCGGGATGCGCCACCAGATGACCGGCAGGCTCTCGGCCACGACGTTCACCTCGACGCCGAGGTGATAGGCGGCCAGGTACAGGGCCAGCCCCGAGCCGCCGATGACCGCGGCCAGCACCGCGCCGCGCGCGATGTCCTGGACCGGGTGGCGGGCGTCCAGTCCGATGTCGGCGGGCCCCTCCCCCGCCCGGGCCAGCAGGTAGAACACCATCAGCACCGGGGCCAGGGCCAGGGTGATGTTCAGCAGCTGCAGGAACAGGCCGAACAGCGGGCGGCCGGGGGCCAGGGTGCCGTTGAGCACCGTGGCCTGACTGCTCACCGACTGTCTGGCCGTAAGGGTGCCGATGTACGAGACCAGGGCGTACAGGCCGCTGCCGCCCAGGGAGATGGCGAAGACGGCGACGATCTCCCAGCGCAGCAGCCGGGGCGGCGGCAGGCCGAGGACCGCCGAGGCGCTTGGCTCGGCGGCCGCCGCGGTGCTGGCCCCGGCCAGCGCCGCGGTGCCCTGGCGCGGGCTTGGCTCGGCGGCCGCCGCGGTGCCCTCGCGCGGGGTCGTCGAGGTCTCGTCCGTCATGGTCCTTCAGTATCGCCCGAACGCGGCTATGCCCTGCCCGGGCGGATGGTCCCGCCTGCGGGGAGCCACTAAGCTCTAAAGGTCATCACCAGACCGGCGCTCCCCTAGCAGAGGTCATCATGTACCAGCCCTATCCGTCCAACGGCAAGCCTGTCGACGCGGTGCGGCCTCCTGCTCCCCAGCCGGTGCTGCAGGCGGTCAAGCTCATGTACGTGGGCGCCGCGGTCAGCACCGTCAGCCTGATCATCTCGCTGGTCGACATCGGCGGCACGAAATCCGCGATCGAGAAGGCCCGGCCCAGCCTCACCGCGGCGCAGGTCAACCAGCTCAATACGTTCATCATCAGCCTGGCCGTGGTGTCCGGCGTGGTCGGGATCGCGCTGTGGCTGTGGATGGCGCGGGCCAACGGCCAGGGCAAGAACTGGGCCCGCATCTTGTCCTCGGTCCTGTTCGGCCTGGCCACGCTCGACCTGATCGGCGTGTTCAGCCAGCCCAAGACGGTGCTGGGCCTGATCTTCCCGGTGCTGACCTGGCTGGTCGGCCTGGGCGCGATATGGCTGCTGTGGCGTAAGGAATCGAGCGCGTTCTTCAAGCCCCAGGGCATGATGTGATCATCTTCTCGGCCGTCCCGACGCTGTTCGCCGCGGACGGCGAGATCGACCGCGAGGCCAACCGCGCGCTGTACAAGGTGGTCGCCGGGCTCATGGACGGGCTGTTCATAGCCGGCACCACGGGCGAGTTCCCGGCCCTGGACGACGCCGAGCGGCTGGCCCTGTTCGAGCTGGCGCTGGCCGAGGCGGGTCCCGACCGGGTGATCGCGCACATCGGCGCGCCGGACGCCCGGCATTCGGCCCGGCTGGCCCGGGCCGCGGCGGCCCTCGGCGTCCAGCGGCTGGCGGCCATCACGCCTTACTACCTGCCGGCCAGGCCCGATGAGCTGGTGGCCCACTTCTGCCTGATCAAGGAGGCCGCGCCGGACCTGGAACTGTACTCGTATATTTTTCCCGAACGGACCGGGCTGCACGTGTCCGCGGACGTCTTCGCCCAGCTCGCGGACGCCGCGCAGCTGGCCGGGGCCAAGGCCAGCGGCTCGGCCGCGGCCGAGGTGGCCGGCTACGCCGCGGCCGGTAATGGTTTGCGGATCTTTTCCGGCAACGACTCGAACCCGGCGGCGGCGATGGCCGCCGGCGGTGCCGGGGTGATCTCCGGCCGCAGCGGCGCCTGGCCCGAGGTATTCGGCGCGCTGGCCGCCGCGTACAACGCGGGCGACGCGGACGCGGCCGCCCGGCACCAGCAGCAGCTGGACCGGATCGTCTCCCTGGGAGCCAGCATCGGCCGGGTCAAGCACGCCCTGCAGCTGCGCGGCCGGGGCGGCACCACGGCCCGGATGACGGTCGACCCGCCGGACGCGGCCACGGCCGCCGCCATCGCTGCGCTGGTCGCCGAATTCTCCGCCGCCTAGCCGCCGCTTCGCGTCAACCAACAGCCGGGGCAGCGCGTCATCTTTACAGAGGTCCGGCGTTAGCGGGGCGCCGGACCTCTGTCAGCTCGGTGATCGTGCGGGTGCCGGGCTGCAGGCCCGGCGAGAGCGGGGCACCGGTCAGCTGGCCGGTGTGAGCGGGGCGCCGGGTCTGTACGGCGCCGCCCCGGGCTCACGACAGGGTATCGAGTACCTCGTGAGCCCGGGCGATAAGCACCGGCACGGCCGGGCCTTCGTGCTCGAAGCCTTCACCCACCGTCTGATGCTGCAGGTAGCGCGCGTGGATGCCCTCCAGCACCACGGCCAGCTTGAAGTAGCCGAACGCCATGTAGTAGCCGATCCGGGACACGTCCCGCCCGGTGCGCCTGGCGTACTCGGCGGCGAACTCCGCCCGGGTCCAGAACCCGGGAGTCACGGTGGCGTCGGTCGACACCCCGTTCGGGCTGGCCGGGACGCCCCCCGGGATCAGCCAGCCCTCCTCGCCCGGATCGGTCCAGTAGACCAGGGTCAGGCCCAGGTCGGCCAGCGGGTCACCCAGGGTGGCCATCTCCCAGTCCACCACGGCCGCGATCCGCGGCCGCGGGTCCAGCGTCACCAGCGCGTTGTCCAGCCGGAAGTCCCCGTGCACCAGCGTCACGTCGCCCTCGGCGGGCAGCGCGGCGCTGAGCCGCTGCACCAGCCGGTCATAGCCGGGCATGTCCCTGGTGTCCCTGGTGGTCGACAGCTGCCATTGCCGCTGCCACCGGTCGAGCTGGCGCTGCAGGTACCCGGCGCCGCGGCCGAGGTCGCCGAGCCCGACCGCCTCGACGTCGACGCCGTGGATCGCGGCCAGCATGTCAGCCAGGCACTGCGACAGCTCGCCGGCTTGCTCCCTGGTCAGGACGGCGGTGTCGGCCCGGGCGCGCATGACCACGCCGGGCACGAACTCCATCACGTAGAAGGGCGAGCCGATCACGCTCTCATCGGTGCAGGGCGCCACCAGCGGGGCGACCGGCACCTGGGTGCCGGCCAGCGCGGCCAGGACCCGGTACTCGCGCGTCATGTCGTGGGCGGTGGGCAGCACGTGGCCGAGCGGCGGCCGCCGCAGCACCAGCAGCCGGGTCCCTTGCGGGCCGGTCACCTCCAGCCGGTAGGTCAGGTTCGACCGCCCGCCCGCGATCAGCTGGATGGCGGTGAGGTCGACGGGATCGCCGTCCAGGTGGTCGTTCAGGTGGTCGTTCAGCCAGCTGACCAGGCGTTCCGGGCTGTCGATTCCCGGCGGGGTGTCGGTGACGGTCATGCCCTACCGCTCAGTAGAAACGAACAGAATGCAAAATCCTAACGCGCGCAAGTATGGACTAATGACTGACGCTGACGTAAGCAGAAGTTAGGGAGCTAGAAGGTCTAGACCGTTTTCGATCTTCAGGGAGGGACCCTGTGGCTGAAGCGTGGATGCCGGGCGCAAGGTGCATCCGGTCCGCGACGGACGGGGGTCAACCGGGGGGAGGGGCGCCGCGAGTGGTCTGGATGACCCTCGGCGCCGATCCGCGGGTGGTGTCGGTGTGGTCGGCCGCGCAGCGGCTCAACCAGGAGAACCGGCCGTGCCATCTGGTATGGGACCCGCTGACCGGCGACATTGCGCAGCTGCTGCCCATCGTCAGGGCGGGCCTGGCGCTCGGCACCCCTGAGGACCTGGAGTACGCACCCGACCTGCTGCCGCACCACCAGGCGGACGTC
This sequence comes from uncultured Actinomycetes bacterium, assembly GCA_963767565.1. GTDB lineage: Bacteria > Actinomycetota > Actinomycetes > Streptosporangiales > Streptosporangiaceae > Palsa-504. Next base: position 221,465 of record CAVYEG010000011.1, read on the forward strand.
AACCGCGAAGGCCGGCTGTGCGTGCAGATCGGGGTGCTCGGCACGGCCCGGGACCCGTTCACCAACTACCAGATGATCGGGCTGGGCGAGATCCTCGGCTGGCTCGACTCATGGCAGGTTCCCCGGCGCTGGCCGGCCGGGCGCCGGCCCCCTACCGGCAGACGGCCCGGCCGCGCAGCCGGGCCCGGTGGGCGATGGGCGGGCACTTCGGCGCGTCGCAGGTGCCTGACTGCCCCAGCATCGGCCCGGGCGGGATCGACGTCGACCAGCTCGTCCGCACCGACACCATCGGCCGTTCGCTGCCGCAGCCGGCGCTAGCCGCCTCGTCGCTGGCCGGGCCGTCGCGGTCGCCGGGCCGTCGCACGCGGGCCGGGCCGACGCCCATCCGCATGGGCCCGCGTACCGGCCACGACATGACATCCGCCGCTTCCCTCAGCGCGGCCGGCCTCTAGCCCGAGCCTCTCGCGTACAACAGCGATGGTCCATCGCTGTTGCTATGACGACACCGATGGTCCATCGGTGCGGCGGCTGGCTGCCAGCGTGGATGGGATCGGGCGTACGGTGATGGACCATGAACGCGCCTGACCTCGCCAGCACCCCGCGTACCGCGCTGCGGCGGCACCGCGAGCGGGGCCGCACCGATCGCGATGACCTGTACGCCGTGCTCGACGCCGGCCTGATCTGCCACCTGGGCGTCATCGAGGACGGCGTGCCGCGGGTGCTGCCGACCGGGTACGGGCGGCTGGGTGATCTGCTATACCTGCACGGGTCGTCGGCCAACGCGACCCTGCTGGCGGGCAGCGGGCAGGAGGTGTGCGTCACCGTCACGCACCTGGACGGGCTGGTCTGCGCCCGTTCGGTGTTCAACCACTCGATGAACTACCGCAGCGCCATGGTCTACGGCGTGGCGTGGCTGATCACCGATCCCGCCGAGAAGCTGCTGGCGCTGCGCACCATCACCGAGCACCTCACCCCCGGGCAGTGGTCGTACGCCCGGCAGCCGGACAAGAAGGAACTGGCCGCTACCTCGGTCCTGGCGCTGCCGCTGGCCGAGGCCTCGGTCAAGATTCGCACCGGCGGCCCGGTCGACGAGCCCGAGGACGAGACGCTGGACCTGTGGGCCGGGGTGGTGCCGGTCACGTCGGCCTTCGGGACGCCAGAATCCGACATCGGGCTGCGGCCGGGCATCGGGATCCCCGAGCACATTGCGCACCGGCCGTGCTAGCCGCTCGTAGCTGGTCAGCCGGCCGTGGCCGCTGGGTCGACGCCGTGGCTGCCGAGACTTCCGGGACAGGTGTGCCGTCCTGCGGGTGGCTGAGCCTGGGACAGCACAGATCGTGGGCCGCTATTCCCCAGGGCGGAAGTAACGGCCCACGAAAAGTTGATCATGGAGGGCTCTGGGGACAACGGGACGTTTGAGGCGCGATCGCGCGCCTGGGCGGCCCGCCCGGTTCTGGCCACGCACGTCTGCCGAGGCCGTACGCTGTGAAGGTGAACGACCGGCTCGTGTGGATCGACTGCGAGATGACGGGGCTCGACATCGAGCGAGACGCCCTCGTCGAGATCGCGTGCCTGGTGACCGACGCCGACCTCAACCTGCTGGACGAGGGCATCGACCTGATCATTAAGCCGCCGGCGGAGGCGCTGGAGTCCATGCCGGAGGTGGTGCGGGAGATGCACACCACCTCTGGCCTGCTGGCCGAGCTGTCTGGCGGGATCACGGTGGCCGAGGCGCAGGACCTGGTGCTCGGCTACGTGCGCGGGCACGTCCCCGAGCCCAGGAAGGTGCCGCTGTGCGGTAACTCCATCGCCACCGACCGCTGGTTCATCGCCAGGGACATGCCGGAACTCGACGCCTACCTGCACTACCGGATGGTCGACGTGTCCAGCATCAAGGAACTGGCCCGGCGCTGGTACCCGCGGGCCTACTTCGCCTCCCCGGCCAAGCACGGCGGGCACCGGGCCCTGGCCGACATCAGGGAAAGCGTGCAGGAGCTGCGGTACTACCGGGCCGCTGTGTTCGTGCCGCAGCCGGGGCCTGACTCGGCCAGCGCCCGCGAGATCGCCGCCCGCTTCACCGAGCCCGAGCACGCGGAGGTGCCCGGCCCGGACGGCTCGTGACCCACGACGGCCACCGGAACCGCTATACTTCTGCTGGCCGCGCGATGTCCCTCGGGGCAGCGCGCGTTCTGCTGTCGCGTAAGCAGCGACGATGGTGGGCGTAGCTCAGTTGGTTAGAGCACCAGGTTGTGGTCCTGGGTGTCGGGGGTTCGAGTCCCCTCGCTCACCCCA
>CAVYEG010000012.1:0-217699 GCA_963767565.1 uncultured Actinomycetes bacterium
GGCCACCAGGTAGATGAACCCGGTCGGGATCGAGATCAGCTCGGTGGTCAGCATGAACAGCGGACGCATGTCCGGGTCGATGCCCGAGTCGAACAGGTGGTGCTGCCAGACGAAGAACGACAGCAGGCACACGCCGATCATGCCGGCCGCGGCGATCTTGTACCCGAACAGCGGCTTCCGGCAGAACACCGGGATGATCTCCGACACGATGCCGAAGCCGGGCAGCGCCAGGATGTACACCTCCGGGTGGCCGAAGAACCAGAACAGGTCCTCGTACAGGTAGCTGCTCCCGCCCAGCTGGTTGACGTAGAAGGCCGTCTGCACGGTGCGGTCGGTCAGCAGCATGTACAGCCCGCCGACGAGGACCGGCACGGCCAGCACGAACAGGATCGAGGTGGTCAGCATGGACCAGACGAACATCGGCAGCCGGCTCCAGCGCATGCCGGGCGCCCGGTAGCAGATGATCGTGCAGATGAGGTTGAAGCCGGCCAGGATGACCGAGAGCCCCATGAGGCTGAAGGCCACCGCGTAGCCGTCCATGCCCTCCCCGGCCTGGATGGACAGCGGCGCGTAGCCGGTCCAGCCGGTGGGGAACCCGCCGAGCAGGATGCTGGACAGCAAGACGACGAAGGCGCAGGGCGTCAGCCAGAACGACAGCGCCTCGATGCGGGGGAAAGCGACCCGCTTCGAGCCGATCATCAGCGGCACCAGGTAGTTGCCCAGCGGCCCGACGACGATCGACGTCATCATCATCATCATCATGGTGCCGTGCTCGCCGACCACCTCGAGGTAGGCACTGGGGGACAGCAGGTGGTAGGTCGGCGACAGCAGCTCGGCCCGGATGGCCATCGCGAACAGGCCGCCGGTCAGGAAGTAGGTGATCATCCCGAACAGGTACTGCAGGCCGACCACCTTGTGGTCGTGGGAGTACCTGAAGTACTTGGCCAGGCCGCCGCCTGCGATGGCGTCCTCGTCGGTGACCGAGGCGGGGCGGCCGAGCATCTGGCGGACCAGGTCGTTGAACACGCCCAGGCCGATCAGCCAGCCCAGCACGCCGAAGGCGTAGCCGAGCACGATCGAGAAGTCGTCGTTGTCGTTGAGGGCGACCGCTTGGTAGCCGCCGGCCAGGAAGCTGCCCAGCCAGTGCCCGATCAGGTACCCGATGACCGCCCCGATCAGCGCGGTGTGGACGGCCGGGCGCAGCCACCAGGGCCGGGCCTTGGGCGGGACGCCAGGCTCACGTCCGCCGGGGTGCTGAGCGCTCTCCGGCTGGATCTCGATGGCCATCTGCGTTACCTCGCTCCCTTGGTCATGGCTGCTCGGGATCGTTCGGGTTGTAGTAGCCGCCGCCGGCCCCGGTGATCCCCAGCTGGAGGAGAACCTTCCCGATCGCGGGGATGTCCGTGGGGTCGTAGGTCAGGGCGTACGGCGGCAGCAACTTGGTCAGCGAGGCGAGCTGCGTCTCCGTCTGATGCGCCCAGGCCTGGAACTGCGAGACCGAGACGACCTTGCCGTCGTTGAACATCGCGCCGTGCCACAGGCCGCACAGCTCGTCGCAGCGGACCACGAAGTTGCCCGTCGACTTGGGGGTGGTGTAGACCACGTTGTTCACGCCCGGGTTGGCGTCGGCCTTCACGCCGAGCTGGTAGGCCCAGAAGCTGTGGATGACGTCCAATGAGGTGACGTTGAACTGCACGGCCTGGCCCACCGGCAGCTCGAGCTGCGTGGTCTCGAAGCCGCCGAACTGCGGGAACCGGTAGGTCCAGACCCACTGCTGGCCGATCACCTGGACCTGCAGGATGTTGGAGGAGCCCGGCTTCCAGATCGGCTGCGGGCCCTCGCCGGCCCCCGCCCCCTGCACGGTGACCAGCTCGACGGTGCCGAACACGGCCAGCGCGAGCACGATGGCCGAGGTCACCGCGATCCAGGTCAGCTGGATCCGGGTGTTGCCGTGGATCGGCGGGCCGTCGGTCTCGTCGCCGTCCTTGGCCCGCCAGAAGATGAGCGCGTAACCGAAGTAGATCAGCACGCCGAGCACGACTGGCGTGGCGATGGTGGCCAGCACGTTGAAGTCGAACTGCTCGTTGGCGGCCGAGGTCGACATGTCGCCGGGCGGCATGTGCGGGCCGGCCACGATGTAGACCAGGGGACAAAAGATCGCGCTGGCCACCACCCACACGATCAGCAGCCGCAGGCCGTGCCGCGGCTCGCCGGCCGATCTGGCGGGTACCTCGGGTCCGGCCGGGCCGGAGGCAGGGCTGGACGCTTGCTCGGCCATCAGGCATCTACCTCCATCTGCCCGGCCATGTAGCCCGGTGTTCCCATCGGGCCGCCATTGCCGTCCACGAATCCGCCGCCGCACGGGACGATGCACTGCCAGGTGAAGGTCCCGCCCTTGGCCGGGGTCATGAAGCTGAACGTGACCACCTGGTGCGGGCCGCTGGTGCACGGCGAGGTGCCGCACAGGTTGTTGTTCGCGTTCAGCGACGTGGGCGAGGCGACCGGGACGTTGATGCCCAGGGCCGGCATGGTGAACGTGTGCTGGACGCTGCACTGCGCCCAGGAGTTCAGCTGCGAGACCGGCTTGCCGTTCACGTACTCCACTCCGCCGATGGTGCCGGTGACCCTGCCCCAGACCGGGTTGCGCAGTGGCGTGCAGCCGTCGTATGCGAGGATGGTGATGTTGACCTTGGTCGCGGCCGGCACCTCGAAGTACGTGGTGTGCACCCACTGCTTGGTGTGCGGGTCCTGGATGAAGTACGAGACCCAGTCCGGGTGATTCGTCACCGTGTTCTGGGGGTCGGTCTGCAGCACCACGTTGACCTGGCCGCCGCTGGCGTACGGCGAGTAGTTGATGGTCGGTGGCGTGCCGCCGACGAAATGCATGGCGACGAACACCACCAACGCGACGACCGCCACGAACGCGACCAGCAAGGCCGTCACCCGAGCCGCCAATGACACCGGTTACCACCTCGTTTCTCTGCGACATCCGATGCACACGGTTGCAACGGTCATCGCTCTGACCTGCTCCGGGCTGCCATGGCCGAGCGGCCAGCGTCCGGGCAGGCGACGTCTGCAGGCGCGATGCCGGTCTACGCACCCGATCGTGACGGCGAACCGAACGGGGACGCAATATCGCCAGGCTTGAATGACAAAATTGTCATCCGTTCCCGGCAGGCGTACGCCCCCTGGCGCCTGCCCGCCCTCCCCCGCAGATAGCGTCTCCCCACGTCAGAGCGCCAGAAGCGTATCGCCTAGCGAACATTGCTACCGGTTGCAATCGTTTGTGACACAGAGCTGTAACAGATGCGTGACTGGCCCTTGACCGGTCATGGATCGGCGTAGAAACATCTGCAGCAGGTCATAGACGGTGATTTAGGACCGGGTCCCGCGTACCAGTGCCTGGGACTGGTGCCTGGGGGGGCATGCCAGCGGCAGACGACCACGAGCGGCGAAGAGGCGATGACTTCGCAGGAAGCGGCCCAGGCCACCCTCACCCAGCCGGCGGATGCGGTCGCGCACATCCTGGTGGCCGACGACGAGCCGGGCATCCGCTCGTTCATCGGCCGCGCGCTGGACGCGGCGGGCTACCTGACCGACTTCGCGGCTACCGGTTCCGAGGCCCTGAGTCACGCCCTGGCCAGCCACTACGACCTGGTCATCCTGGATCTGGTCATGCCCGACATGGCGGGTCAGGCCGTCCTGGAGGGCATGCTGGCCGCTCGCCCAGACCAGGCCGTGCTCGTGCTGTCCTGCCTGGCCGACGTGGCGTCCAAGGTGGACTGCCTGGAGCGCGGCGCGCAGGACTACCTGACCAAGCCGTTCTCGCTGGCCGAGCTGCTGGCCCGGGTCAGGGTCAGGCTGCGCGGCTCTGATTCGCTCGCCGGTGCGCCGGCGGGTTCGCTGGGCGGGCACGAACGGGCCGGGGAGATGGTCCGGGCCGGCGGCCTCGCGCTGGACGTCGGGCGCCTGGTGGCCGACATCGGGGCCGGTCCTGTCCCGCTGACCAGGCTGGAGTTCCTGCTGCTGCGCGAGCTGGCCGAGCACGCCGGGCAGGCCGTGCCGAAGGGGCAGCTGCTGGCTACCGTGTGGGGCTATGACTTCGACCCCGGCTCGAACGTGGTCGACGTGTGCGTACGGCGGCTGCGCTCCAAGCTCGGCTTCGACCTGATCAAGACGGTGCGCGGGGAGGGTTACCAGCTTGCCGGGCGCTGACGGCGCCGCGGCGGGCCACCTGTCGCGGCTCGGCCGGTCGGTGATCAGGCTGCGCTGGCCGTACCGGCCGGGACTGCTGGACGCGGGCTGGGCGGTCTTCTCGGCCGCCAGCCTGGCCGCCATCGTCGCCTTCCCGCGCTGGGAAACCATTCCCTTCCACCTGATCTGGATCAGCTTCACGCTGCTGTACGGATTCCGCATCTGGGCCGTCCGGCCCACGCTGTGGGTCCTGGCCGCGGTCATGGCCACGACCGCGGCCGGCATCGGCCTGGACGTGGACCGCGGCGCCGAGCCGATCGCCGAGCTGACCGAGGTGCCGCTGATGGCGGCCATGTTCGGCGCGATGGTCTGGCACGCCCGGCGCAAGATCGCCGCGGAGCAGGAGTCACACCGGGTGGGCGAGGAGAACGTCAGGCTGCTGGCCACCCAGCGCCGGTTCCTGCAGGACGCCTCGCATCAGCTGCGCACGCCGATCACCATCGCGCTCGGTCACGCTGAGCTGCTGGCCCGCAGCCTGGCCGACCCGCAGGAAGGGCACGACATCCAGGTGGTCCTGGGCGAGCTGAACCGGCTGCGCCGGATCGCCGAGCGGCTGCTGGTCATCGCGGCCGCGGAAGGCCCTGAGTTCCTGCACCTGGAGCCGGTCGCGCTGGACAGCTTCACCATGGAGATCTTGCGCCGGTGGCGGCCGACCGCGGACCGCAGCTGGCAGCTGGGCCACCTGGACCGGGCCACGGTGCAGGCCGACCGGGAGCGGCTCGGCCTGGCCGTCGATGCGCTGCTCGAGAACGCCGTCCGGCACACCGCGACCGGGGATGTCATAAAGTTGTCGGTCATGGCCGGGGGACATGGCAAGCCGGTCCGCGTCGTCATCGCGGACACCGGGCAGGGCATCCCGCCCGAGCTGCTGCGGCACGTCTTCGACCGGTTCCGCAGTGGGGACAGCAGGCACCCGCGAGGCACCGGCCTGGGCCTGCCCCTGGTTCGCGCGGTAGCCCGGGCCCACGGCGGGGACGTGCTGGTCCGCAGCCGCCTGAACCAGGGCAGCGACTTCGAGCTGCGGCTGCCCGCGCCCACCGAGCCGTCGGCCGTGCCCGCGGCCGCGCCTGCAGGCGCCGACGCGGCCAGTGACAAGCTGGTAAGGAAGCCATGACCGAAGCCACCCCTCAGCAGGCCGAGAGCACCCCTCAGCAGATGCCGGCCGACACAATCGAGCAGGCGGATGGTGCGCGTGAGCAGACGTGGAGCGGCGCGGCCGGCGAGGTGTGGCGGTCAGCGGTCCGGCACAAGCTCGTCTCGGCCCTGGTCGTGGTGGGCGTGGCCGGATCGCTGCTCGGCATCGCGCTGGCCGGCGGTTCTGGTACGCCCGCCCAGGCCCAGCCGATGGCGCCGGCGTTCCGCCTGCCCGCCCTCGCTCAGTCCGGGCAGCAGGTCTCGCTCAGCTCCTACGCGGGCAAGCCGCTGATCGTGAACTTCTTCGCGTCCTGGTGCGGTCCGTGCCAGCAGGAGACCCCGCTGCTGGCCAAGTTCTACCGCGACGAGCGTGGCCGGGTGGCCATGGTCGGGCTGGATGAGAACGACACGATGAGCAACGCCCTGTCGTTCACCCGGGCTAAGGGCGTCAGCTATCCGGTGGGCTTCGATCCCCAGCTCACCGGGGCGTCCGCCTACGGGGTCAGCGCGCTGCCGCAGACGTTCTTCCTGGATGCCAGGCACCGCATCGTGGACCGGGTCTTCGGCGCGGTCACGCAGGCCGATCTCAGCAAGGGCATCGCGCTGGCTACCGGATCCGCGGGGGGATGAGCAGGTGAGCACGCCGACTCGCACCGACCCGCCTTATGTGCCGATCCGGCGCAGCGGGTGGCCGGTACGCCGCACCCCGCTGTGGGTGCTGTTCGCCGTGCTGGTGCTGGCCGGCGGCGCGGTGCTGGTCTCGCTGTCGCACAAGCCCTCGCACGCCCAGCAGGCCGCCGACCTCACCGCCTACATGAAGGACATGAACGCCGGGGTGGAGTCCTGCGCCGGCGGGGTGACCGAATCGCAGCAGGCGCTGAGCGCGATCGAGGCGGGCCAGACGTCCGAGCTCAAGACCGCCATCAAGCTGGTCAACTACAACGCGGCGAACTGCTCGCCGGCCAACAACGAGCCGCTGGCCGACCTCACCCAGTACCAGGTGACCGAGTCACTGGCCGGCTTCCGCCTGCAGGAATGCACGAACGACTTCGTGACGTGGACCTTTCCCTACGCCATGCAGGCCCAGGTGGACATGGTCAGCGTCATGACCGCGCCCAGCGCCAGCGCCCGGGCGGCCGCCAACGCCAAGCTGGCCAAGGACCTGGGCCAGCTCGACGCGGAACGGGCCGCGATCTACTCGATCCTGCGATCGGCCGAGAACGCGACCGGCGATCGCGCCGCGCTGCCCAGCTTGCCGTCCTAAGGACGCGGACTTCCTCGACTTGCTGACCGCGCCCGCCGCCCCGGTGAGGCCGTAGACGATGCCGCCGTGCCACAGGCCGCTCAGCACCGCCGGGAAGAGCCCGCCGCCGGTGACCACGGAGATCACCAGCGCGATGGCCGCGCAGGCCAGCGCGGGCATGACGGCAAAGCGCCACGGATTGCTCCTGGCCCAGCGGATGGCCCGGCCCGGTTTGGCGCGCCACAGGGCCCCGGCCGCGGCCACCACGAAGAAGGCCACCGCGCCCGCGGCCAGCGAACCGCTCAGCGCCCCCAGGCCGAAGCTGGTTCCGATGATGTGCAGGCCCAGGTCACCCACGGCGACGACCGCGCCGGTAGCCGCGGCGGGGCCCCACGGGGCCCCGGACATGGCCGCGCTGGAGACCGACATCTCCTCGCGCCGGGACAGGTCCTGCTCGTTACGAGTCGGTGCGGACATTAATACCCCTTTGCCCTTCGAGCACCAGCCGCGATACTCACGTCATATCGCGTCTTCAGGCAGCGTATCACCCGGTAGGAGTGGACCGGCCGCGACGCGCGGAGCATTTCTGGCTTTGCGCGCGGAAGCCGCCATTCTCACCAGCCGCACGGGTTACGGGCGCAGGATTTTGCCTCACGCGCGGTTGCCGGCCGCCCGCGCTTCTGGGGCCGGGACCCGGATCTGACCACAGCGATGGTCCATCGGTGTCGTCAGGGCAACACCGATGGACCATCGCTGTCGTTCGCGGCCGCGAAGCCACCCCCGGGGAGCCGGGACGGCGGGTTCGTCGTGTGAGGGCGGCGAGCGCTGAGGGACGGATGAGGTTGAGGGGCGGCCTGAAGTTGACAATCACGGGATCCAAGAGCGCGGAAGCGGGAACCTGGCCAACGTGCGGGCCGAGGAAAGGGCTAGCAGACCGTCGGGCGGCATGGGCGATCGGGGCATACCCTTGGTCTGGTCGAGGACAGGGATGATGCGCGAGAACCAGAGCGATAGCGAGGACGGCTGGGCGCGGCCCGGCGGGTACATGTCGCCCTGGGCGTCACGCGAGGCAGACGAGGCGTCCCGCGGCGGGGCCGACGCGGCTCCGCCGCCGGATGACAGCACGTCGGCCACCATCGCCTTCGGCGGCCCGGCCAGCGAACCGAGCAGCTCGGCTGATCAGTCGTGGTACGTGGCGCCCGACTATGGGGCCGACCGGGATCAGGGCTACGGGACCAGCGGGCCCGGCCCGGGCGGGCATGACGCGGGCAGGCCCGGCCCGGGCGGGCATGACGCGGGCGGGCCCGGCCCGGGCGGGCATGACGCGGGCGGGCATGACGCGGGCGGGCATGACGCGGGCGGGCATGACGCGGGCGGGTACGGGACCAGCGGGCCGCTGCGGCCAGGGCGGTGGAGGGGGAGGCACGGGGCGCGCTGGCTGGTCTACCTGACCGTGGGGGCGCTCGCGGCGGGGGTGGGGGCGGGGCTCACGGCGGCGCTGGATAGCGGCGGCTCGGCTGCGCCGGGGACGGTCTCCTCGCGCGACATCCCGACGCCGAGCGACAATGCGGCGGGCAGCAAGACCCTCAATCGGGCCATCGTGGAGCGGAAGGTCAAGCCGGGCCTGGTCGACATCACCGCCACGCTCAAGTACGACAGCGAGACGGCCCAAGGGACGGGGATGATCCTGTCCCCTTCTGGCCTGGTGCTGACCAACAACCACGTGATCGACCAAGCCACCAGCGTCACCGCGACGCTGGTGTCATCGGGTAAGGCGTTCCAGGCCCGGGTGGTCGGCTACGACATACGCGACGACGTGGCGCTGCTCCAGCTGATCGGGGCCGCGGGCCTGCCCGCCGTCAGCTTCGGCAACTCCTCGCAGGTGAAGGTGGGCACGGCGGTGCTGGCCCTGGGCAACGCTGACGGGCGCGGCGGCGTGACGCCCGCCGCGGGCATCATCAACGGGCTGAACCGTTCCATCCAGGCCAGCGACGCGGGTTCGGGCACCACCGAGGACCTGAACCACATGCTGGAGACCGACGCGCTGATCCAGCAGGGCGACTCGGGCGGAGCACTGGCCAACAACGCGGGCCAGGTCATCGGCATGGTCACCGCGGCCAACTCCGGCTCGGATGGCGGGGCGAGCGGTACCACCGGGTTCGCCATCCCCATCGACAGCGCCCTGACCATCGCCCGCGAGATCGCCGCGGAGCAACCCAGCGGGACCGTGTCCATCGGCCTGCCCGGCTTCCTGGGCGTAGAGGTCGGACAGAGCACCAGCCCCAATCCGGTAAAGCAGGCCATCGACCAGGAGCGGGCGGACAACAGCCCGGGCCCCACGGGGAACGTCGGCAACTGCCTGACCGGCGGGCAGCCGCCCGGCGTGCCGCGGGCCATCGCGCCGGTCCGCGTCGGCGCGCTCGTCCTGGGCATCTTGTGCAACACCGCGGCGGACTCCCGGGGCCTGATACCCGGTGACGTGATCATCGCGGTCAACGGCCAGGCCGTCACCACACCAGGCTCGCTGACCAGCATCACCGCCGAGTACCACCCGGGCCAGGTGGTCTCGGTCACCTGGGAGAGCATCACCGGTGCCCGGCACACCATCTCGTTCACGCTGGGCAGCGGGCCGGCCCGCTAGGCGGTCAGCCAGGACCGCAGCCGGGCCTCGCACTCGCCGATGATGGCCGTCTCCACGTACTCCCCCGCGGTGTGCGCGATCTCGGGCCGGCCCGGGCCGTAGTTCACCGCCGGGATGCCCAGCGCCGCGAACCGGGCCACGTCGGTCCAGCCGAGCTTGGCCCGCGGGGTCCCGCCGACGGCCGCCGCGAGCGTGGCCGCGGCGCCCTGGCCCAGGCCGGGCCGCGCGCCCTCGGCCACGTCGATCACCTGGACCGGCCAGGCGGCGAACAGCGACCGCACGAACTCCTCGGCTGCCGCGCCGTCCCGGTCCGGCGCGAACCGGTAGTTGACCGTCACCACGCACTCATCGGGCACCACGTTCCCGGCCACGCCGCCCCGGATCCCGACCGCGTTCAGGCCTTCGTGGTAGCGCAGCCCGTCCACCTCGGGCTCGCGGGCGACGTAGCCGCGCAGCACCTCGAGGATGCCGGCCGCCTCGTGGATCGCGTTGCGGCCCATCCAGGAACGGGCGGTATGCGCCCGCTGCCCGGCCGCGGTCACCTCGGCGCGCAGCGTGCCCTGGCAGCCGCCCTCGATCTGGCCCGAGGTCGGCTCCATGAGCACGGCGAAGTCGCCGGCCAGCAGCTCGGGGTGCTCGCGGCTGAGCCGGAGCAGCCCGTTGCGCTCGGCCGCGACCTCCTCGCAGTCGTAGAAGACGTAGGTCACGTCCCTGGCCGCCGCGGTCAGCCCGGCGGCCAGCCGCAGCTGGACGGCCACCCCTGACTTCATATCGCTGGTCCCGCAGCCGAACAGCCGGGGTCCGTCCACCCGCGACGGCAGGTTACCCGCTACCGGGACGGTGTCCAGGTGACCGGCCAGGATGACCCGCTCGGCGCGCCCGAGCTCGGTACGGGCCACGACGGTGTGGCCGTGGCGGCTGACGGCCAGGTGCGGCAGCGGCCGCAGCGCGGCTGCCACGGCGTCCGCGATCGGCCCCTCCTCGCCGCTGACCGAGGGGATATCGACCAGCGCCGCGGTCAGCGCCGCCCCGTCAAGCTCCAGGTCCAAAGCGTCCATCCGGCCAGCATAGGGACCCGGCGCGGGAGGCGGCACCGGGGTGCGGCTGGGGTGGAGTGGCGGAGCTCAGGCGGGGGCGAGGGCCTGGGAGCCGGAGGCGGCCAGGGCGCAGGCCTGGGAGCCGGAGGCGGGCAGGGCGCGGGCGGCGGCGCGCAGGGCGGTCACGATCACGGCCACCGAAGGCCGGCGCACGCTGGCCGTGCGGGCCACGGCGTGGATGTCCCGGGCCAGGTCCAGGCCGTGCGGCAGGTCCCTGACGGCCACCCGGCGCTCGCCCGCGGCCACGGCCAGCCGGGGCAGGATGGCGATGCCGATGCCGCGCGCCACCAGGCTCACGATCGTGGACATGCCCTCGAACTCCGACAGCACCGGAGGGGCCACGCCCACCGCGGCCAGCAGCCGGTCGACCGCCTGCCGCGACGGCTCGCCGGCCGGCGCGGCCAGCCACGGCTCGTCCCGCAGCGCCCGCAGGTCGACGGCCTCGGCCGGGTCGGCGGCGTGATGCGCGCGCGGCACCACCAGCACCAGCCGGTCGCGGATCAGGTGGTAGCTGGACAGGATGGACCCGCCGATCTCGATCTCGTCGGCCAGCCGGCCGGTCCAGTCGTCCACGATGGCCACGTCCACCTCACCGGACCGTACCTGGCGCAGCCCCTCGCGCGCGCCGGTCTGCCGCAGCACCAGGTTCAGCCTCGGGTGCGCGCGCAGGCTGCGGGCCAGGGCCGGCGCGAAGGCCACCGCCGCGGAGGGGAACGCCGTGGCCACCACCCGCCCGGCCGGCTCGGAAGCCCGGGCCGACAGGTCGGTCTCCGCCTCCTCGACCATGGCCAGGATCCGCTCCGCGTGCACGGCCAGCCGCCGGCCCGCGTCGGTCAGCTCGGCCCGGCGGGCGGTCCGGTCCAGCAGCGCGGTGCCCGCCTGCCGTTCCAGCGCGGCCAGCTGCTGCGACACCGCCGACGGCGTGTAGCCGAGGAACGCAGCCGTCTTGGCGATGCTGCCGCGCGCGGCGAATTCGGCCAGCAGGCGCAGCCGATGCAGATCGAGCATAAGAGAATCTTACTCTCGGCAATAGATATCGCTGCTTGCCCTGATGGTATAAACGGCATTAACTGGAGCAGTTGACAGGGCTGTCAGCGAAGGCGAGGAGTAAGTCCCCGCCGTGCGTACACCGCGCTGATGACCGTTCGTCCGCCGATCCCGCAGCTAGGATGTGCTGCTCCGTGGCTCTGGCCATAACTCCGTTGCGTCCGCCCGCTCCCCCCGCCACCGGCCAGCTCGGCCCCGCGCTGGTCCCGGTTTCCGCCACGCTCGCCGCCAACGAGACGCTCGAGGCCCGGCGCCGCCGGGGCGAGCCCGTGCTGCCGATGGCCTTCGGCGAGGCCGGGCTGCCCGCGCACCGGCTGCTCCGCGAGGAGCTGGCCCGCGCGGCGGGCTGCACCTCCTACGGCCCGGTGGCGGGCCGCACCGAGCTGCGCGCAGCCGCCGCCGGATACTGGGGCCGCCGCGGCCTGCCCACCGACCCGGACGCGGTGGTGTGCGGGCCGGGCAGCAAGGCCCTGCTGTTCGGCCTGATGACGGCGATCGGCGGCGACGTCGCCGTGACCCGGCCGAGCTGGGTCAGCTACGCCGCGCAGGCCAGCCTGGCCGGGCGTTCGGCCCGCTTCGTGCCCGGCTCGGCCGGGGTGCCCGAGGCCAGGGAACTGGCCCGCACGGTGGTCGCGGCGCGGGCGGCCGGCCGCCCGGTCCGCTCGGTGATCATCACGCTGCCCGATAACCCGACCGGCAGGCTGGCCCCGGCCGCCGCCGTCCGCGCCCTGTGCGCGGTGGCCGAACGGCACGACCTGATCATCATTTCCGACGAGATCTACCAGGACCTGGTCTTCGACGACGTGACCGCCCCGGCCCGCCCGGCGTCCATTTGCCCCGAACGGACCGTGGTAACCACGGGACTCAGCAAGAACCTCGCTCTCGGCGGCTGGCGCCTCGGCGTGGCCCGGCTGCCCGACAGCGGGCTCGGCCGCGAGCTGGCGGCCCGGCTGCTCGGCGTGGGCAGCGAGATCTGGTCGGCCCCGGCCGGGCCGGTGCAGCAGGCCGCCGCGCTGGCCTTCAGCGAGCCGCCGCCGGTCACCGAGCGCGTCGCGCTCAGCCGCCGCCTGCACGCCCGCGTGGCCCGGGCCGTCGCGGCCCGGTTCGCCGCGGCCGGCGCCGCGGTGCCCGAGCCGCAGGCCGCGTTCTACGTGTACCCGGACTTCACCCCGCTGGCCGGCCTGCTGGCGCGGCGGCACGGCCTCGGCAGTGACCAGGGCCTGGCCGCCCTGCTGCTGGAGCAGTACGGCGTCGGGGTGCTGCCGGGCAGCGCGTTCGGCGAGGCCAGCGGGCGGCTGCGGCTGCGGGTGGCCACCGGCATGCTCTACGGCGGAACCGACGCGGAGCGGAACGCGGCGCTGACCGCCGCCGACCCGTGCTCGCTACCCTGGATCGCGGCCGCCCTCGGCCGCCTGGAAGAGGTCCTGGCCGACCTGACCGGGTGAGCTGCCCGGCCGCACCGGCAGCAGCTCGGGGCGCTTGGGCGGCACGCCGTCGCCGCTCGAGGTGCCGCCCAGCCGGCGGCGCAGCCACGGCATCGCGTATTCCCTGGCCCAGCGGACGTCCTGGCGGCGGGCGGCCAGCCAGGCCGGGGACCTGGCGAGCTGCCCCCGGTCCTGGTGAGCAGGGCCGCGCGCCGCAGGCAGCGGTGCCCGCCAGTCGCCGGCCACCGGCAGGCCCAGCACCTCGCAGGCGCGCAGGGCCACCTTCTGATGACCCCGGCTGGTCAGGTGCAGCCGGTCCGGGCACCAGGCCCGCGCGTCGCGCAGCGCCCGCATCGACCACAGGTCGACCAGGTCGCAGCCGCGGGCGTCGGCGATCCCCCGCAGGTGCATGTCGTAGGCGGCGATCCGGCCGCGCAGCAGCCGGATGACCGGGAACATGCGCGGGTCGAAGCCGGTGAAGATGAGCACCCGGCAGCCGACGGCCTGCAGCGCGGCCACCGCGGGGTCGAACTGCGCGGCCAGCTCGTCCACGTCGGACCCGCGCAGGATGTCGTTGCCGCCCGCGGCCAGGCTCACCAGGTCCGGGGCCAGCTCGACGGCGCGCGGCACCTGCTCGGCCACCACCTCGGGCAGCAGCTTGCCGCGGACGGCCAGGTTGGCGTAGCGGAACCCGGGGACCTGCCCGGCCAGCACGGCGGCCACCCGGTCGGCCCAGCCGATCAAGCCGCCGTCCGGGGCCGGGTCCTCGAGGCCCTCGGTAAAGCTGTCGCCCAGGGCCACGAAGGAGCCGATCTGGGCCCCGGTGTCTGGTTCGCGCATTGCAGTCCATGATGCCACCCCGCGCTGGGCGCCGCGGGCGGGGGCAGGCGGGGCCGGACGCGGGTACCACGGACCGTTCGGCATAAAAGGGGGCGAGCGCCGGAGTACGGCGGGGCACGGGCAGACTTGGCCTGGTGAGCTACGTCGAATCTCCGGTGCCCGCGTTCTTGTTCGACCTGGACGGGACGCTCATCGACAGCGTCTACCAGCACGTCATCGCCTGGCGGTCGGCGCTATCGGCCATCGGCATCGACCTGTCGGTATGGCGGATCCACCGGCGGATCGGGATGAGCGGCGGGCTGTTCGTGTCCGCGCTGCTGCGCGAGACCGGGCGGTCGCTGTCGGCGGCCGAAATCGACGAGCTGCAGCTGGCGCACGCGGCGCAGTACCGGGCCCAGCTGGACTCGGTGACCGCGCTGCCCGGGGCGCGGGAGCTGCTCGGCTTCCTGACCGAGGCGGGCGTCCGGTGGGCGATCGCGACCAGCGGGTACGCGGCCACCGCGCGGCCCGCGCTGGCCCTGCTGGGGCTGCCCGAGGACACCCCGATGGTGACCCGCGACCTGGTCCGGCACGCCAAGCCCGACCCCGACCTGTTCCTGGCCGCGGCGGCCGAGCTGCGGGTGGACCCGGCGAACGCGATGGTGGTCGGGGACAGCGTATGGGACCTGCTGGCCGCCCGGCGGGCCGGGTCGCTCGGGGTGGGGCTGATGTCCGGCGGGTACGGGCGGGAGGAGCTCGAGCGGGCCGGGGCCTACCGGGTCTACGCCGACCCGGCCGAGATGCTGGCCCGGATCGACGAGCTCGGCGTGCGCGCCGACGGCTGATCCCACTGGTCCGTGTGACCCCGCTATTCACGCGGGTCACGGCCGGACCCGCAAATTCGGCAGCAAGCCGTTAGGAGGTTGCTAGCGACGGCTCATTTCCGCGCGAGTAGAGATTAAATGTAGGGGTAGGCGGACAGGGGCGCCGCAGGGAGGCGCGCCCCTGGGTTAATTCGGGAGGCGAGTTGCGGTGGCCGTACATCGGGTCATCGTGGGCGTGGACGGTTCGCTAGGGAGCCTGCAGGCGCTGCGGTACGCGGAGGCCGAGGCGCGGCACCGCGACGTGCCGCTAATACCGGTCATCGCTTGGACGCCGCCAGGCGGCGACCTGGCCGAGCGACGGCATTCCTCGCCCTACCTGCGCAAGATCTGGCGCGAGGCCGCCTGGGAGCGGCTGCGCGCGGCGTTCGACGACGGCCTGGGCGGGATGCCCGGCGGCCTGCACGTCGAACCTCATGTCGAGCGAGGCGATACCGGCCCCGTGCTGGTGGACATCGCCTGCCAGCCGGACGACCTGCTGGTCATCGGGACCGGCCGCCGGGCCGGGCTCAGCCGGTGGCTGCGCGGCTCGGTCGGGCGCTACTGCCTGGCCCACGCCAAGTGCCCGGTGCTGGCCATACCGCCGTCGGACCTGATGGACGAGATCGGGCACGGGCTGCGGGCCTGGCATCGACGGCACGTCCTGCTGCCGGGCAGCTTAGAGCCACCGGGGTCGTCGCATGGGTTCCGTTAGGAACCTGGCCGGGGCCGCTTGGGTCCTGCAAGGCCGCTATTAAAGGCGCGCCCGCAGACCGTTAACTAGGGATGTGCATCCGGGCTTTAGGGCGTCCGGAACGCTGTGACCAGCGGTTCAGCAGAGCTTTTCTGCCCAAGCCCACCCTAGGAGTCACCGTGTGGGATCTGTTCTATGTCGGCCTGACGATTGTCGTCTTCGCCGTCCTGTTTCTCATCTTGAAGGGAATTGAGACCTTTGAGCGCTGAGAACTGGATCGGTCTGATCGGTGGCGTCCTGCTGACAATCTACCTGTTCGTGGCCCTCGTCCTGCCTGAGAGGTTCTGATGAATTCCACGCTGGCGGGCTGGCTGCAGTTCCTGCTGCTCGTCGCGGCCCTGGCGGCGTGCCACATCCCGCTCGGCAACTACATCGCGCGCGTCTTCACCGACAAGAAGCACTGGCGGGTGGAGCGCGGCATCTACAAGCTGACCGGGGTCGACCCGGACGCCGACATGCGGTGGACCGTGTACGTACGCTCCATCCTGGCGTTCTCGCTCGTCGCCGTGCTGTTCGTGTACCTGATCGAGCGGACCCAGCATTGGCTGTTCTGGGCGGTGGGGATGGCCAACGTCACGCCGGACACGGCGTGGAACACGGCGGTCTCGTTTACCACGAACACCAACTGGCAGAACTACGCCGGTGAGGCCACCATGGGCTACCTGACCCAGCAGGCCGGCCTCATGGTGCAGCAGTTCATGTCGGCCGCCGTCGGCCTGGCCGTCGCGATCGCCATGATCCGCGGGTTCACCAGGTCCCGGACCGACCGGCTGGGCAACTTCTGGGTGGACGTGACCCGCGGGACGATCCGGCTGCTGCTGCCGATCGCGGTCATCGGCTGCATCATCCTGGTGGCCGGCGGCGTCATCGAGAACCTCGCTTCGTATCACACCATCGCCACGCTGGCCGGCGGTCACCAGACCATCCCCGGCGGGACGGTGGCCTCCCAGGAGGTCATCAAGGACCTGGGCAACAACGGCGGCGGGTGGTTCGACGTCAACTCGGCCCACCCGTTCGAGAACCCGAACCCGTTCACGAACATCTTCGAGATCTTCCTGCTGCTGCTGATCCCGTTCAGCACGCCGCGGGCGTTCGGCAAGATGGTCGGCGACAACAGGCAGGGCTACGCCCTGGTCGCGGTGATGGTGATCATCTGGGCCTGCGCGGTCGGCGGGATCAGCTTCTTCGAGACCCACCTGGGTACCGCCGGAGCCGCGCCCCAGCTCGCGCACGGCGCGTACGAGGGCGTGGAGACCAGGTTCGGCCCGCCGGGCTGCTCGCTGTTCGCGTCGTCGACCACGGTGACCTCCACCGGCGCAGTGGACTGCTTCCATGATTCGCTGACGCCGTTCGGCGGCGGGATCGCGCTGTTCGACATCGCGCTGGGCGAGGTCGCGCCGGGCGGCATCGGGGCCGGCATGTACGGCATCTTGATCCTGGCCATGGTCACGGTGTTCGTGGCCGGGCTGATGGTCGGCCGGACGCCGGAGTACATCGGCAAGAAGATCAGGCCGGTCGAGATGAAGTACGCGTCGCTGTACTTCCTGACCCTCCCGGTGATCATCCTGACCATGTCGGCGATCGCGATCGGCACGCACTGGGGCCAGAACGCGATCTTCAACCCCGGTCCGCACGGGCTGACCGAGATCGTGTACGCGTACGCCTCCCAGGCCAACAACAACGGGTCGGCCTTCGCCGGCCTGGGCACCGGGGCCACGTTCTACCAGATCACCGGCGGCATCACGATGCTGCTGGGCCGGTTCGCGCCGGAGATCTTCGCCCTGGGCCTGGCCGGGTCGCTGGCCAGACAGGCGCCCGTGCCGGCTAGCGCCGGCACGCTGGATACCAGGACGCCGCTGTTCGTCGGCATGCTCGTCGGCGTGATCGGGATCCTCGTCGGCTTGACCTACTTCCCCGCGCTCGCGCTGGGAGTGTTCGCAGAAGGCCTGCATTAAAAATGGAGCAGAGCACTGAGATGTCCGTGACAACTGAGAGCCCGGGTACTCCCGCGCCGGCCACCCGCCCGCAGGCGGCCAGCGAGCCGCGGCGGGTCGGCGGCGGCCTGCTCGACCCGAAGATCTTGTGGAAGTCGACCCCGGGCGCGTTCAAGAAGCTGGACCCGCGGGTCCAGGTCAAGAACCCGGTCATGTTCGTGGTCGAGGTCGGCGCCGTGCTGACCCTGTACACGGCCATCCGCTCGCCGTCGGCGTTCAACTGGACCATCGTGGTCTGGCTGTGGCTGACCGTGGTGTTCGCCAACCTGGCCGAGGCGGTGGCCGAGGGCCGCGGCAAGGCCCAGGCCGACACGCTGCGCCGGGCCAAGCGCGAGACGATGGCGCGCCGGCTGATCGGCTGGCAGCCCGGGGCTGCTCCTGACTCGCCGCGCGAGGAGTCGGTACCCGGTACCGGGCTGACCCTCGGCGACTACGTGGTGGTCGAGGCCGGCCAGGTCATCCCCGGTGACGGGGACGTGGTCGAGGGCGTGGCGTCGGTGGACGAGTCGGCCATCACCGGCGAGTCCGCGCCGGTCATCCGCGAGTCCGGCGGCGACCGGTCCGCGGTGACCGGCGGCACCACGGTGCTGTCGGACCGGATCGTGGTCAAGATCACCTCCAAGCCGGGCGAGACGTTCATCGACCGGATGATCGCCCTGGTCGAGGGGGCCAAGCGGCAGAAGACGCCGAACGAGATCGCGCTGAATATCCTGCTCGCCTCGCTGACCATCATCTTCATGCTGGCGGTGATCTCGCTGCAGCCGATGGCGTTCTACTCCAAGGCGCCGCAGTCCCTGGTCATCCTGGTCGCCTTGCTGGTGGCGCTGATCCCGACCACGATCGGCGCGCTGCTGTCTGCCATCGGCATCGCCGGCATGGACCGGCTGGTCCAGCGCAACGTGCTGGCCATGTCCGGCCGGGCGGTCGAGGCGGCGGGCGACGTGAACACGCTGCTGCTGGACAAGACCGGCACGATCACCATCGGGAACCGGCAGGCCACCGAGTTCCTGCCGGTGGGCGGGGTCCTCGAGTCCGAGCTGGCCGACGCGGCCCAGCTGTCGTCGATGGCGGACTACACGCCGGAGGGCCGTTCGATCGTGGTCCTGGCCAAGAACGACTTCGGGCTGCGGGAGCGGGCCGAGGGCGAGCTGGCCGGCGCGGAGTTCGTCGAGTTCAGCGCGCAGACCCGGATGAGCGGCGTGAACCTGGCCGACGGGCTGGCCTGCCCGGGGCTAGAGGTCAGAAAGGGTGCCGCCTCCTCGGTGGCCCAGTGGATCCGCGACAACGGCGGCACCGTGCCCGACGACCTGGGGGCGATGGTGGACGGGATCTCGGCGGCCGGCGGGACCCCGCTGGTGGTGGCCGAGAAGCCGGCCAGCGGGCCGGCCCGCGCGCTCGGCGTGATCCACCTGAAGGACATCGTCAAGGAGGGCATCGCCGAGCGGTTCGCCGAGATGCGCAAGATGGGCATCCGGACCGTCATGATCACCGGCGACAACCCGCTGACGGCCAAGGCCATCGCGGACGAGTCCGGGGTGGACGACTTCCTGGCCGAGGCCACGCCGGAAGACAAGATGGCGCTGATCCGCAAGGAGCAGCAGGGCGGCAAGCTGGTCGCGATGACCGGCGACGGCACCAACGACGCGCCGGCGCTGGCCCAGGCCGACGTGGGCGTGGCCATGAACACCGGGACCTCGGCTGCCAAGGAAGCCGGGAACATGGTGGACCTGGACTCCAACCCGACCAAGCTCATCGAGATCGTGGAGATCGGCAAGCAGCTGCTCATCACGCGGGGCTCGCTGACCACCTTCTCCATCACCAACGACGTGGCCAAGTACTTCGCGATCATCCCGGCCATGTTCTCGTCCGTGATCCCGGACCTGGGCAAGCTCAACATCCTGCACCTGTACAGCCCGAAGTCGGCGATCACCTCGGCGATCATCTTCAACGCGCTGATCATCGTCGCGCTGATCCCGCTGGCGCTGCGCGGAGTGCGGTACCGGCCGGCCTCCGCGCAGTCGATGCTGCGCAGGAACCTGCTGATCTACGGCATCGGCGGGCTGATCATCCCGTTCATCGGCATCTGGGCCATCGACCTGATCGTCCAGCTCATTCCCGGATTTGGTAAGTGATCGGCATGGACCGCCTTCCCGTTTTCATCAGGCAGCACATCGCAGGGTTCCGCTTCCTGCTGGTGTTCACCGTGATCTGCGGGTTCATCTACCCGCTGGTCATGCTGGGCGTGGCCCAGGTGGCCTTCCACGACAAGGCCAACGGCTCGCTCATTTCGTACCACGGCCAGGTCGTGGGGTCGGGCCTGCTGTGCCAGGAGTTCGTGGACGCCAAGGGCAACCCGCTCCCGCAGTACTTCCAGCCGCGGCCCTCGGACGCGGTGGTCAGCGGCGAGAAGAACGACTACGGCTGCGACCCGCTCTTCTCGGCGGCGAGCAACCTCGGGCCGACCAACCCGACCGAGATCTCCGACATCGCGGCTGCGCAGAAGGCGATCTCCGCCTTCGACCACGTGCCGGTGTCGCAGATCCCGCCGGACGCGGTGACCGCGTCCGGCTCGGGCCTTGACCCGGACATCACGCCCGCGAACGCCTACATTCAGGTGGGCCGGGTGGCCGCGGCCAGGCACCTGCCGGTGGCCGAGGTGCGCAACCTGGTCACCCAGAACATCACGGGCCGGACGCTCGGCTTCCTGGGCGAGCCGACGGTCAACGTGCTCACGCTGAACATCAAGCTCGACGAGCTGCCGGCCAAGCCGTGAAGAACCCGGCGCAACAGCTATCTCCTTTCACATGGCTCACCTTCGTCGCAAACTGGCGACACAAGCCGGCCCGTTATCGGACGCGTAAGGAATCTGTCGGCGGGTAGACCGCCCGCGGCTGCGGGAAATACCGCAGAATGTGGTGCGCAGGGAAATCCCCGCAATGATCATGAACTGCGTAAACGGCCAATATGGTCGCGGCTCATGACCGGGCGGGCTGTGACAGGAGCTGGCATGAAGGCTTTGACCGCGGACGACCCGCGGTTCCTCGGCGAGTTCCGGCTGCGCGGGCGGCTGGGCGAGGGCGGCATGGGACGCGTCTACCTCGGGCTGTCGCCCGGCGGGCGGGCCGTGGCGATCAAGGTGGTCCATCCCTCGCTGGCCAGCGACTCCGATTTCCTGCGCCTGTTCCAGTATGAAGTCGCGTCGGCCAAGGCGGTCAGCGGCATCTATACCGCGCCGGTCGTCGCCACCGGCCTGGACGATCATCCGCCCTGGCTGGCCACGGCGTTCGTCCCCGGCCCCTCGCTGGCCCAGGTGGTCCGCGAGCACGGATCTCTGCCCGAGCCGGCGCTGCGGCCGCTGCTGGCCGGGCTGGTCGAGGCGCTGGCAGCCATCCACGGCTGCGGGGTGGTCCACCGCGACCTCAAGCCGCCCAACGTGCTGCTGGCCGCCGACGGGCCGCGGGTGATCGACTTCGGCATCTCCCGCGCGGTCGAAGCCGCGGCGGTGACGCAGACCGGAGCGATGTTCGGCACGCCCGGTTACATGTCACCCGAGCAAGCCGAGGGCCTGCCCGCGACTCCGGCGAGCGACGTTTTCGCCCTCGGGTGCGTGATCGCCTACGCGGCCACCGGTGCCCCGCCGTTCGGCGAGGGCACCCCGGCCAGCATCTTGTACCGCGTGGTCCATTCCGAGGCCGCGCTGGACCGGCTGTCGCCCTGGCTGCGGGAACTGGTCGCCGGGTGCCTGGCCAAGGAGGCGGCGGCGCGGCCGACGCCCCGGGCGCTCGCGGCCGCGATCAGCCGCCAGGGGCAGGGGACGGGGCCGATGGCCGTGTCGTTCTGGCCGCCGCCGGTCGCCGACCTCATCAGTACGTACCGGCCCGACCTCGAGGCGCAGATATCGGAGGGGACGCCGTCGGCGGACCAGGAATCCACCACGTACGGGGTATCCGCCGGCGCCTACGCCGGGGCGGCGGCACACGCGGCGGCCGCTCCTACCGCGGAGCCGCTGGACCACGGTGACCTGGAGACCGAGGACGGCGCGCAGGATGTCCCGGGCGCGCGCAGCGGCCCGGACGGCCGGGCCGGCGTCCGGCCGGACCACGCGGCGCCGCGGATACCGCGGGTACCCATGCCGGACAGCGTGCGGGGCGCGGTCAGGCTGATGTACGCCGGCGCCGCCTACGCGCTGATCTGGGCGGTCTGCGCCGTGCTGATCGTCGACCGGGGCAAGAATCCGTTCGCGTCGCTCACGTTCGGCAGCGAGACGGTGGTGGCGGCCATCAGCTGCGTCATTCAGGTCACGGTGTGGTTCTTCCTGGCCCGGGCCTGCCGGGCCAGGAAGAACTGGGCCCGGGTGGCCAGCACGGCATTCTTCGGCCTGTACACCGTCGTGGCCCTGCTGGTCCTGATGAGGTACCGGCACTTCTCGCCCGGCTTCATCGGGACGGTGCTGATCGCGGCCATCTGGCTCATCGGGGGCGGGTCGACGCTGCTGCTCTGGCAGCGCCGGTCCGGCCCGTTCTTCAAGAGCGCCAGGTTAGCCTGGTTAAGGCCCAGGACACGGCACGGGAGCGAAGATGAAGGCACTGGCGGCGGACGACCCGCGGGTGATCGGCGAGTACCGGCTCCGGGCCCAGCTCGGCTCGGGCGGCATGGGCCGGGTCTACCTCGGCATGTCCCCGGCCGGCCGGGCCGTCGCCATCAAGATCGTCCGCAGCGACCTGGCCGATGACGGCGAGTTCCTGCGCCGCTTCGGCCAGGAGGTCGCCGCGGCCCGGGCGGTCAGCGGGATCTACACCGCGCCGGTCGTGGCCAGCGGGCTGAACGAACGGCCGCCCTGGCTGGCCACCGCGTTCGTGCCCGGGCCGTCGCTGGACCAGGTGGTCAGCGAGCACGGCCCGCTGCCCGAGCCGGCCTTGTGGCCGCTGCTGGCCGGGCTGGTCGAGGCGCTGCAGGCGATCCATGCCTGCGGGGTGGTGCACCGCGACCTCAAGCCCGCCAACGTGCTGCTGGCCACCGACGGCCCGCGGGTCATCGACTTCGGGATCTCCCGGGCCGCCGACGGGACGGCGCTGACCGCGACCGGGGTGGTGTTCGGCACGCCCGGCTACATGTCGCCTGAGCAGGCCGAGGGACGCCCGGCCGGGCCGGCCAGCGACGTGTTCGCGCTGGGCTGCGTGATCGCCTACGCGGCCGGAGGGGCCGGGCCGTTCGGCACCGGGACGGCGGCCGCCGTGCTGTACCGGGTGGTGCACGCGGACGCGATCCTGGACGCGGTCCCGGCCGGACTGCGGCAGATCGTGGCCGGGTGCGTGGCCAAGGACCCGGCCGACCGGCCGACGCCGGCCGCCCTGGCCGCCGCGCTCGCCGCCCGGGACCAGGGCACCGGCCCGTCCGCGGTGGCGTTCTGGCCGCGATCGGTGGCGGGGGTGATCGCCGCCTACCAGGCCCGGCTTGAGCAGGAGACCAAGGGGCCCGACGCGCTGGCCCGGGGTACCGCGGTATACAACCCGGTCACGATGTCCGGTCCCGGGGTCAGGGTGGGGGGCCAGGGTTCCGGCCTGGCGGGCTCCGGCGTGGCGGCGTCCGCGGCACCTGCGGCGGCTGCCGCGGCACCGGCGGCGGTCGGGGCCGCGGGGTGGGGGGCGGGGTGGGGGGCGCCTGCCCCGGTGCCTTTCCCGGCACCGGGCGGATCGCCGGGGTATCCGGGCTCGGCGGCGCCGCAGGGAAATGGCAGCTCACCGGGACACGGCAGGCAGACGCACCCCTATCCGCGCGGGTACGGCTCGGCGGCGGGCTACCCGCAGCCCCAGGGCTACGGCGGCCCGCCGGGCTGGCCGGCTCCGCCGCGCGGGTACCAGGCCGGCGGCGGGCAGGCCGGCTACCCGGCGCCCTACCCGGTCAGCCGGGCGCCCCTGGCGCCCCGGCCGGACAGCTTGCGCACCGCGGTCACGTTCATGTACGCGGGTGCCGCCTACACGCTCATCTATGCCGTCGGCGTCATCATCGTGGCCGCCAGCATCATCAAGCAGAATCCGACGCTGGCCGTGACGGCCGGCACACGCGACGGCAGCACGCTGGGCGGCGTGGTGGCCCTGACGGTGGTGCTGTCCCTGGTCGAGATGGCGCTGTGGCTGGGGATCGCCCGCGCCTGCCGCCGCGGCCAGAGCTGGGCCCGGGTGACCGGCACGGTGCTGTTCGGCCTGCACACCCTCGGCTTCCTGGGCGTCCTGGCCACCGCCCACTCCGGCATCGGCCTGACCAAGGCGCTGACCACCGTCAGCTGGCTGATCGCCTGCGGTGCCGTGGTGTTCCTATGGAAGCGTCCGTCCAGCGCGTTCTTCAGGACCGCCCGGCGCCGGTGACCGGGACCGGCCGCACCGGGCCGGACGCGGAATGCCCGGCTGCGGAGCCGTGCTTCACTATGGATATGCACAGCCGTGACGAGCAGGCTGGCAGGAGTCAGCAGAAGGAAACAGGCGCAGAGATGGCTGACAGTGATGGCCGGCTGAGCGCCGACCAGCCGGACCCGGTGGGTGGCTCCGGAGCCCGGCCCGGGCGCGGTCACCTGCGGATCTACCTCGGATCGGCGGCGGGCGTGGGCAAGACCTACGCCATGCTCAGCGAGGGGCACCGCCGCGGCGAACGCGGCGCCGATGTCGTGGTGGCGTTCGCCGAGGCGCACGGGCGCCCGCACACCAGTGCCCTGCTCGACGGCCTGGAGGTCATCCCCCGGGCCAAGCTGCAGTACCGCGGGGGCACCTTCGAAGAGATGGACGTCGACGCGGTCCTGGCCCGGCACCCGCAGATCGCGGTGGTGGACGAGTTCGCGCACACCAACGTGCCCGGCTCCCGCAACGAGAAGCGGTGGCAGGACGTCGAGGAGCTGCTCGACGCCGGCATCGACGTGATCTCCGCGGTCAACATCCAGCACCTGGAATCGCTCAACGACGTGGTCGAGAAGATCACCGGCGTGCCGCAGCGGGAAACGGTGCCCGACGCCATCGTGCGCGCGGCCGACCAGGTCGAGATGGTGGACCAGACGCCCGAGGCGCTGCGGCGGCGGATGGCGCACGGGAACATCTACCCGCCGGAGAAGATCGACGCCGCGCTGACCAACTACTTCCGCTCCGGGAACCTGTCCGCGCTGCGCGAACTGGCCCTGCTGTGGCTGGCGGACAAGGTCGACGAGGGGCTGCAGCGCTACCGCACCGAGCACAAGATCACCGGCGCGTGGGAGGCCAGGGAGCGGGTGGTGGTCGCGCTCACCGGCGGGCCCGAGGGCAAGACGCTGATCAGGCGGGCGGCCCGGATCGCCGCCCGGTCTTCCGGCGGTGACCTGCTCGCGGTGCACGTCACCAAGTCCGACGGCCTGACCGGCGCCGACCCGGCCGCGCTGGCCACCCAGCGGCGGCTGGTCGAATCGGTGGGCGGCACCTACCACCAGGTGGTCGGCGACGACATCCCCGAGGCCCTGCTCACCTTCGCCCGCGCGGAGAACGCCACCCAGCTGGTGCTGGGCGCCAGCCGCCGGTCCTGGCTGACGGCGCTGCTCACCGGGCCCGGCATCGGGGCCAGGACCATCCGCGGCTCCGGCGACATCGACGTGCACATCGTGACCCACGCGCAGATGGGCCGGGTCCGGGGCCTGCCGCGGCCCCGGGGCGCGATCACGCCGCGCCGTCAGGTCACCGGGTACGTGCTGGCCGCGGCGCTGACCCCGGTGCTGACCCTGCTGCTGACCGGGGTCCGCAACGGCCTGAACCTGACCAGCGACGTGCTGGTGTTCCTGGTCGCGGTCATCGTGGTGGCGCTGGTCGGCGGGTTCGTCCCGGCCGTGCTGGCCGCCATCATCGCCTCGCTGCTGCTCAACTACTACTTCATCCCGCCCATCCACCGGCTGACGATCTCGCAGGCCAACAACGCCCTGGCGCTGTTCGTTTTCGTCATCGTGGGGCTGCTGGTCAGCTGGGTGGTGGACATCGCGGCCCGGCGGACCATGCAGGCGGCCCGGGCCAACGCGGAATCGGAGCTGCTCACCACCGCGGCCGGCAACGTGCTGCGCGGCCAGCAGGGGCTCAGTGCCCTGCTGGACCGGATCATGGAAGCATTCGGCATGGACTCGGTCACGCTGCTTGAGTGCGCGGCCGCCGACGGCGACCAGGCCGCGGGCGCCTCGGCCGAGCGGCTGCGGGGCGTGCCGGGCGGCTGGCACGTGGTGACCAGCCGCGGCGTGCCGGTCGTGACCCAGCCGGGCGAGGCGGATGTCGAGGTACCGGTCACCGACCGCCTGTCCCTGGCCCTGAAGGGCCGGCCGCTGCCCGCGTCGGACCGGCGCGTGCTGGGCGCCTTCGCCTCCTACGCGGCCGTCGCGCTCGATCAGCAGCGGCTGGCGGCCGAGGCGCAGGCGGCCAAGCCGATCGCGGCGGCCGACCGGATGCGCACCGCGCTGCTGGCCGCGGTCAGCCACGACCTGCGCACCCCGCTGGCTTCGGCCAAGGCCGCCGTGACCAGCCTGCGGTCCCGCGACGTGGACTGGACCGCCGAAGACCACGACGAGCTGCTGGCCACGGCGGACGAGTCGCTGGACCGGCTCACCCACCTGGTGGACAACCTGCTGGACATGAGCCGGCTCCAGGCCGGCGCGCTGTCCCTGTTCCCGCGCCCGGTCGGCCTGGACGAGATCGTGTCCCGCGCCCTGGACAGCCTGGACCCGGCGGCGCAGGGCATCACCGTCGACATACCGGAATCGCTGCCCGAGATCAGCGTCGACCCGGCCATCGGCGAACGCGTCATCGTGAACCTGACCGAGAACGCGCTACGCTACGCACCGGCCGGCCAGCCGCCGCTGCTGACCGCCAGTGCGCTCGGCGACCGGGTTGAGCTGCGCGTGGTGGACCGCGGGCCGGGCATACCGGAGAAGGACAGGGACCGGATGTTCGTGCCGTTCCAGCGGCTCGGCGACACCGACAACACGACCGGGGTCGGCCTCGGCCTGGCGCTGTCGCGCGGCCTGACCGAGGCCATGGGCGGGACGCTCACCGCGGAAGACACCCCCGGCGGCGGGCTGACCATGACCGTGTCGCTGCCGGTGGTCGCGCAGCGGCCCGGCGAGCGCGAGCCCGGGCAGCGAGAGAGACAGGCCGCGGGAGACACCGGGTCATGACTAGGGTGCTTGTCGTCGACGACGAGCCGCAGATCTTGCGCGCGCTCCGGATCAACCTCCGGGTCCGCGACTACGAGGTGCAGGTCGCGTCCACCGGCGCCGAGGCGCTGCAGCTGGCCAGCCATCATCCGCCGGACCTGGTCATCCTGGATCTCGGGCTGCCCGACCTGGACGGCGTCGAGGTGATCCAGGGCCTGCGCGGCTGGACCAAGGCGCCCATCATCGTGCTGTCCGGCCGGGCCGACAGCACGGACAAGGTCGAGGCGCTGGACGCCGGGGCGGATGACTACATCACCAAGCCGTTCGGGGTGGACGAGCTGCTGGCCCGGATGCGGGCCGCGGTCCGGCGGACCGGAACGGCCGAGGACCAGCCCCGGATCACGCTCGGGCCGCTGATCATCGACCTGGCCGCCAAGCGGGTCATCCGGCAGGCCGCGGTCCCGGCCGGGGCCGACGGCGCAGCGACCGACGACATCAGGCTCACCCCGACCGAGTGGCACCTGCTCGAGGTGCTGCTCCGCAACCCGGGCAAGCTGCTGTCCCGCAACCAGCTGCTGACCGAGGTGTGGGGGCCGGGGTACGCCGACGCCACCGGCAACCTGCGCCTGTACATGGCGCAGCTGCGCCGCAAGCTGGAACCCGATCCGGCCCGCCCGCGCTGGCTGATCACCGAGCCGGGCATGGGCTACCGGTACCAGCCGAGCCCGGACCAGGGCTCCGCCGCCCCGTAGCAGTCGCCGTCAGCCGGGGGCTACCAGGGGTAAGGCTGGCCGTCCCGGGTGAAGGTGCCGGTCGGGCCGCCGTTGGGAATCGTCACCGCCCAGATGACGCTGGCCGCGGCCTGGCCCAGCGAGCGGCCGTCGGGATGGGTGGGGCTGGCGGGCCAGCCCGGGCACACCGCGTTGACCAGGATGCCGTCCCGGGCCAGTTCCCCGGCCATCAGCCGGGTCAGCGCGTTGAGGCTCGCCTTGGACACCCCGTAGGCGGGGGAGCCGCCGCTCATGGCGGCGATCGAGCCGCCCTCGCTGCTCACGTTGACGATCCTCGGGCGCGGACTGGAGCGGAGCATGGGCAGCAGCGCGTGAATGACCCGCCAGGGCCCGAACAGGTTGACGTCGATGGCCTCCGCCACCGTGCCCAGGTCCACGCTGCTCGCGGTCGCCCACCGGTCGTACACGGTGGAGGCGTTGTTGACTAGCACGTCAGCCCGGCCGAACCGGCCCTTGACCCAGTCGGCCAGGGCGGCCACGCTGACCGAGTTGTCCACCTCAAGCTGGCAGGCGACGATCCGGTTGCCTTCCGGATCAAGCTCCTTGGCGGCCAGCTCGCCCTTACGCAGGTCACGCGAGCCGAGCACCACCCCGAAGCCGAGCAGGGCCAGCTGGCGGCACACCTCGCGGCCCACACCGCGGTTACCACCGGTCACTACGGCCACCGGCAGGTCAAAGGACACGGGCACCGCCCGGGCCGGTCCTGACCGCGATGTTTCTCATGGCAGCATCTTGCCACCCGCCGAGCACGCGGCGCTGGCTCAAATAGTCATCTAAATGGTCACGCACGCACCGCGTTCTAACCGGCGCGGGCCGGGTCGTGCTGACCGGTTCGATGATCGTGGTCGCCGCGGTCAGGAACGCACCGATCGCGTTGACGGCCGGGGCCGCCTAAGCCCTGGACCGTTCGGCCCGTCAATGCCTTACCAATGCCGAGCTGGGTGCGGCGCGTTACTGCCAGGTGACGGCGAGGCCGTCCTTTTCGCCGAACCGCTCCAGGTGCCGGCCGGTGACGTCCTGCACTTGCTCCAGCGTCTGGATGTCGTCGGCGGCAGCGACCAAGACTAGCGCGTCGGCCTCCACGGTGAGCGTGGTGGTGCCGCCGAATCCCCACCTCAGCACGGTGCCGGCCGGATCTTCGGTGACCTCGATCTTGTTCCCGAAGTGACTGGCGAGTTGCTTGCGGTACCGCTCGCCGCGGTCCGTGGCGACCCGCGCGGTAGAGGTAACAGTCATCTTTTGCTAGGCCAGAACCGCGATCAGGACGATGATGACCAGGACTGCCACGCCCACGCCGACGAGCACGGCAGGGGAAGCAGGCAGGCGGCGAGACGGGACGCTGTCCTCGTCGCCGCCTTCGACAAAGGCCCGGAAACGTCCGGTGTTGGCGCTCGGATCTTGCTCAAACTCCGACATGCGCACGACTTTAGCTGGTCAGGCCGCGCCTGAGGATGAGAACCGGGATCCTCCTCAGCGTGGGGGGGCCAGGGTGTCGGTTCCCGGGTCCCGGTCGACCAGCCGGGACAGCACGATCACGCTGCGGGTCCTGACCACGAAGGGTTCGGCACGGATGCGCTCCATCACGTCCTCGAAGTGCCTCACGTCGGCGGCCCTGATGTGGACCAGGGCGTCTGCCTCGCCGGTGATGGTGCACGCGTCGACCACTTCGGGGTACCGGCGGACGGCCGCCGCGATCTCGTCAGGTGAGGTGCGGCCGCCGCAGAACAGCTCGACGTACGCCTCGGTGGTCCAGCCCATGGCCGCGGGATCGACCCGGGCCGAGAAGCCCGTGATGGCGCCCGCGGCACGGAGCCGGTCCACCCGCCGCTTGACCGCGGGCGCGGACAGGCCGACTTCGTCGCCGATCACGGCGTAGCTGGCCCGGGCGTCCTTGATCAGCGCGGCGATGATCCGTGCGTCGATGTCATCCACGGTGCCCGCTCACAGCGGCAAACCCTATCTGGCCCGGCACGGCCCTACCTGACCAGGCCGCGCCCTGTCCGGCTCAGGGCATAAAACGAGGCTCGGCGTCCCGCTTTCGCCGAGCCTCACTAGGTGAGACGCGAAGGTGGCCATGTCGGTTGACGCAATCGCCCGCAAACCTCGCGATTCCTCCGTGGTCAGTTCTTCGGTGCCGGAACGAACAGCGTGAGCAGCGTCGGGGCGGTGAACTCGATGCGAAGAACGGGCTGGCCGCCCCGGGGGTGCACGGTCGCGATAGTGGGGCGGTACTGCGCCGGTACGGCGCCTATGGCGGCCCGCAGGGCCCGCACGTACGCCGGGCCGGCCTTGCCGGCGGCCGGATCACGCTCGGCCAGGTCCGCGAACCGGAGCGGCAGGGCCGGATCGCCCCCGGGTCCGATGTTCCCGAAGTCCAGGATGTCGACCGGCTCGCTCGAGGCCAGGGAGGCGATGGCCAGCAGCAGCCGCGCGTCGGGCTGGCCGGCCTCCAACTGCTTCTTGGCCTCAGCCGACGCCGTGATGCCTGGTGTCTGCACCAGGCCGGATCCGACACTCTTCCGGGCCGCCTGAGCCTTGCCGAGCTGGGCCCGGTACGCGGTGGCACCGCCGGGCGCGATCACGCGGACGGTAATGCTCGCGTCGGCCGAGCCGAAGCCGGCCAGGACCACTGGTGCATAGTTGGAGGTGAAGCTGCTGCCGAACAGTTCACGGATGGCCTGCGTCACGACAACCACCGCGGAGGTCAGCGGATACGTCGAGGCCTGCCCGAGCACGAGCAGATTGCGGGGCGGGAACCCGTCGGCTCTGAGCGCCGCGCACATCTGCGCGTCACAGGCGACGACCTTGGCCTGGCTGACCTCCTGGGTGACCCAGGCCGCCGCCTGCCGGCGCGATGCTGCTTCGGCACGCGCCACGGCGGGGCTCACCGTTTCGACGTGGACGGCCGGGGTGGCCAGGTACCTGGCTACCCCGACGCCCAGGCACGCGGCGGCCAGGACGACCAGCGCCACCGTGATCGTGCTGGTCGCGATCAGGACGTGCCGAGCCGACGCCGGGCGCGGGTCGGCTCGCGGTCGCTTCGGGGGGCCGGCGGCCGGGTTGCTCATGACCGGCGCTTCGGCGGGCCCGGGCCGGGCGGCGTGGCCGGGCTCTTGTCTGGCGTGCTCTGCCCGGGCGGGCTCTGGGCTGGCGGGCTCTGGGCTGGCGGGCTCTGGGCTGGCGGGTTCTGGGCTGGCGGGTTCTGGGCTGGCGGGTTCTGGGCTGGCGGGTTCTGGGCTGGCGGGCTCTGGGCTGGCGGACTCTGGGCTGGCGGGCCGAGCAGCGTGGCCGGCGGAGGGTGCGGCCACCGCGTTGTCCGCGCGCGCTCGTGCCGACCGGCGCGGTTCGAGACGGTGCTGGCCGTGTCCTGGCTGGTCGTGTCGCTGGTCCTGGCCTGGCTGGCCCGGTCCCATCTGGCCCCGGGCCGCCTGGGCCCGCTCGGCGCTGACCGCCGTTTGGATGCGTTGCCGCAATTCATCCGATAGCGGTGGTGATGCCGATGGGGCAGGCCGGGATGGCGCCGCACCCCGCACGCGGTGCGGGAGCTGCTCGTTGCGATCCTCGTCGCCCATGTGGAAACCCCTCGCGCGGTGCCCCCACGGGACGATGCGCACCGCATGGTATAGCGGAGCACAGGATCGGCCCCTGTTCAACCAAAAACTAAGAAATGTAACGGTAACTACCTGATCTGCCCCAGAAGCGGCGGTTGCCACCAGACCGGGCCGATGCCTCGGGCCGGATAGTTTCTGGTTCAAAATCGGCAAAAGCGCCCCCTGCTAAGGGCCCTGCAGTTACCGTCTGGGTTGCGGTGTCCGTATCCGCCGGCGGGCCCGCTGCTTTAAGCGATGTATTTACCAGACAGCGTGAGCTATCGATAGGGCTTCCCCAGGCCTGCGGGAGTGCCCTGATTACAAGCAGGTACGGCTATGGATTACGGCGCAGCGACCCGGGGGTCGGCAGAGTCTGAGACGATGCCGGTGCTCCCGGCAGAGACGGCTGGCGCGCATCGGCGCGGACGGACCGCGAAGCTGCGGATCCCGGGCAACTGGGCCCTGGTGGCCGTGCTGGCGGTCCAGGCTGCCCTGTCGCTCCGGCTCGTCCGAGCCGACACGGCGTTCGAGGATGAGGCGACGTATCTGTGGGCCGGGCACCTGGAGTGGGCGCACCTGCTGCACGGCACGCCGCTGCCGCAGTTCCCGGCCTACTTCTCCGGGGCACCGGTCATCTACCCGCCCATCGGCGCGCTGGCCGACAGCATCGGGGGCCTGACCGGGGCCCGGATCCTGTCCCTCATCTTCATGCTGGGAGCCACGGTCGCGCTGTGGGCCACCGCGCCGGCTGTTCGGGCGCCGGGCCGCGTTCTTCGCTGCCGCGCTGTTCGCGGTCCTCGGTCCGACGTTGCACCTGGGAGCGTTCGCCACCTACGACGCCATGTCGATATGCCTGGTCGCGCTGGCTGCATGGTTCGTGGTCCAGGCCGGCGATCGGCGGGAGGCGACCGTCTGGATGATCGCGGCCGGAGTCGCGCTGGCTCTGGCCGACGCGACCGCGTACAGCTACGCCCTGCTCGACATCGTCGTGCTCCTGCTCGCTCTGGTCACCGCGTTCCCGCAGCCCGGCGGCAAGTTCGCGGCCTCGCGCCCGCTGACCATCCTGGCCGTCACGGTAGCGCTCCTCACGCCCGCCCTGCTGATCGGCGGAAGCCGCTACCTCCACGGAATCGAGCAGACCACGATATTCCGCACCGCCGGTTCGGATTCCCCGCTCACCGTCCTCGGCCAGTCCTGGTCATGGACCGGCATCGTGGTCATCGCCGCGGTGTGCGGCGCCGTCTTCAGCTGGGTCACCCGGCCCGGACGCCCGCAGGCCTGGCTGCTGACCATCCTGGCCGGCGCCGCCCTGCTGGTGCCGACCGAGCAGGCAGGCCTGGGCACCACCGCCTCGCTGAACAAGCACGTCGATCTCGGGGTCTGGTTCGCTGCCATCGCTGCAGGTTACGCAGTAGACAGGCTGATTGAGGCCGCGCCCCTGGGGAACATGCGAGCCGTCACCAGCGGGGCCTGCGTGATCGCGCTTTCGTTCCCGGTCGCGCTCGGAGCCGGACAGTCTCGGATCTTCTCGACCAGCTGGCCCAACTCGACCGCCTTCATTGCCATCCTCGGCCCGCTCGTCGCGCACACCAAGGGGCACCTGCTGGTCGAGGACCCGTCCATCGCCGAGTACTACCTGCCGGCCGGAAGCCAGTGGCAGCGATGGTCCGGCACGCGGAACATCGTGCTGCCTTCCGGGGCCGCCACTGGCGGCCCGAGCGACGCGGCCGGGGTGGTCGGGGACGGCAACGTCGGCACATACGTCCTGTACATCAAGAAGTTCAACTACTTTTCCCTGGTCGCGCTCAACTTCTCCGACACGGTATCGCTGGATAAGCGCATCTCGGCGGCCCTGCGCAGCAACCCGCATTACGGGCAGCCGGTCCAGGTCGTGCCCTACGGTGCCGGCCCGGCCGGCCCGGCACCAGGCACCTTCGTGATCTGGCGATACGGGCCACGGCGGTGACCAGCCGGAGGCCAGTTACCACCGGGATCATGGCACGACCGGCCGGGCCCGCTACCGGACGGCAGCAGAGCTGCCCGGAGCCGCCGCATCCGCCTGATGACGAGGAAAAGTACTGTTACGTCTGGCGGAACCTGCCGTACCTGACCACCGTCATCGTCATCGGCTCGAGCTGCGTCGTCTTCAGCCAGATCAGGTTCGAGACGCAGGACCTGGCGTTGTCGCCGTTCCTGTTCTTCACCGCCGTCTTCGTCATCTACCAGGCGATCAGCCTGCCGGTGAACTTCGCGGGGCCCGGATTCGACCTGGACGCGCACCAGGCGCGCATCCAGGCGTGGCGGCCGTCTTGCTACCCTGACGTGGACATCTACCTGCCCATCTGCGGCGAGCCGGTCGACCTGCTGCGCAACACCTGGACCGCGGTGCTGGGCCTGATCGGCGACTACCAGGGCGAGGCGCGAGCCTTCGTGCTCGACGACGGCCCATCGGAGGCCGCGCGCTCGATGGCCGGGTCCTTCGGCTTCTGCTACCTGCACCGGCCAGACTGGCCGGCCGGCAAGAAAGCCGGCAACCTGCGCTACGCCTTCTCCCAGACCAGCGCCGAGTTCCTGGTCATCCTGGACGCGGACTTCGCACCCCGGCGGGACTTCCTAGCCGAGACGCTTCCGTACCTGGACGATCCGGCGATCGCCATCGTGCAGACCCCGCAGTACTTCAGGAGCAGTCCCGCGCAGACCTGGATCGAGCGGGCCGCGGGACCGATCCAGGAGGTCTTCTACCGGACGGTTCAGGTAGCCCGCGACCGGCTGGGCGCGGCCGTCTGCTGCGGGACCTCGGCGGTCTACCGGCGGGCCGCGCTGGAGCCGCAAGGCGGCCCTACCCTCATCCCGTACGCCGAGGACGTACACACCGGACTGGATGTCCGCCGGGCCGGCTGGTCGATAACCTACCTGCCGATCCTGCTGTCGACCGGGATCTGCCCGGACCACCTCGACGCATTCGTCAGGCAGCAGTACCGCTGGTGTTCGGGGAATGTCGGCATCGTGTTCTCCCGGCGGCTGTGGTCGATACCCATGTCCTGGCCGGCCCGGCTGACCTATGTCTCCGGGTTCTTGTACTACGCCTATACCGCCCTGCTCATCTTCCTCGGGCCCGCTATCCCCATCGTCATGCTGGCCTTCCTGCCTGGCCAGATCAGGCTACGGAACTTCATCGTCCTGCTCCCGGCCATGCTGACCGGCTTCGTGCTGTACCCCCTGTGGCACGTTTCCGGTTACGGGCCAGCCACCTGGCCGCTCAGCATCGCCCGCAGCTGGGCGCACGTGTTCGCGCTCTGCGACGGGGCCCGGGGCAAGTCGATGAGCTGGCACCCGACGCGGACTCCGGGAAGCTCGTTGCCGCGATTCCGGCTCGGCGTCACCTGGTGGAGCGGCGGCATCGGCCTGCTGTGGCTGGCCCTGGCGCTGTGGCGAACGATCACCCTCGGCTCCCCGCAGTTCGCGGTCCTGCTGTTCTTCGGTGTGCTCAACCTCGCGGTGGTCGGCCGCGTGGTCTTCCCCGGGAGCCAGGCAGCATGACATCCCGGCTGGTCACGATCCTGGCCGTCGCGCTGGCGGTGGCCGCCCTGGCGGGCGCGTCCCTCCGCCTCAACGGATCGTCCCACGCGCCGCCCAGGCCCGTCTACGTGTCCCTGCCGCCCAACCCGGCTTCCTACCTGGGGGTCTTCGAGCCGGGGGCGCCGCCATCCTATGACCCGGTCGCGGACTTCACGACGATGGCGGGCCGCGTGCCCAGCCTGGTCGGGTATTACAGCGGGTGGGCGGAGCCGTTCGACACGCCGTTCGCTGAGATGCTCCACCGGCATGGCGTTATCCCGTTCGTTCAGATCGACCCGACCGACGCCTCGATCGCGGCGATCACCGCTGGCACCTACGACGACTACCTGCGCTCGTATGCCGACTCCGTCCGCGGCTTCGGCCATGGCGTGGTCATCGGCTTCGGGCACGAGATGAACGCCACCTGGTACTCGTGGGGCTACCGGCATATTCCGCCGTCGACGTTCGTGGCGGCCTGGCGGCACATCGTGACGCTGTTCCGCGACCAGGGCGCCCGTAACGTCACCTGGATCTGGACGGTGCAGACCGACGGGCCCGGCACCGGGCCGATCGCCGCCTGGTGGCCCGGTGCGCAGTACGTGAACTGGGTCGGAGTCGACGGGTACTACTACCAGCCGGCGGACGTCTTCGCCAGCGTCTTCGGCTCGACCATCAAGCAGGTACGGGCCTTGACCAGCAGGCCGGTGCTGCTGGCCGAGACCGCCGTCGGGCCCGCCGCCGGCCAGTTCGACAAGATCCTGGACCTGTTCCAAGGTATGGCGACCTACAAGACGCTCGGGCTGGTGTGGTTCGACGAGGCTCAGCACGGCGGGATCCACCGGCAGGACTGGCGGATCGAAGACAGCCCGACGGCCCAGATCTTCTTCAGGCTGGGCGTGAGCAGGGAGCTGGGGCCAAGACCTCCCGCTAATTAAGTCCAGGCTCCGCATTTGAACAGCCGCCAAGCCGGACGAAGGTCGCGCATCGGTACATGTGTCACATTGGTTTCACAAATATTTGGCCTGTCCCGCTGGCCGGAAAGATCAACTATGCCTCCTTTTCTGACCTACCGGGAAAATCTGCAAAAGGTCTCTTCTCGGGGCAAATGCCCTGTACCTTTTCGTAGTTGGCCTTTTGCCGCCCGGAGGGTCTAACTACGGTAAGTGAAATTATCAGTGCATTACGTGAGTTAGGGGGGGTGCCGGAGTGCCCCTGACACGGTGCGGTCGCACGGGCATGCGCCCTATAGGCCAGCAAAGCGATGAAGAATGACGGGTCCCGTTTCAGCGCCGCGGCCCGCGATGAGCAAGCGCTCGAAATACCGGTCAGCAGGGTCCGTGACCGGAGCCCGGCACTGATCGGCAGCCAGCGTTCCGCGGACGATACCGGGCAGGTCGGCGCAGCCCGGCACCCGGCCCGCATGGCCGTGGCCGAACTCGCCACCGACCCGCGCCCCGGCGAGGATGGCCGTTACGGCGAGGATGGCCGTCCCGGCAAGGCGGCGGTCGCACGCGGTACCGGGCGACGGCCGGGGGTCCCGGGAAGGATCACTCGGGCGGACAAGAGATGGCCGCTGCTCGCCGTGCTGGCCGCCCAGGCCGTGCTGTCACTGCGGCTGATCTGGTCCAATTCAGCATTTCAGGACGAAGCGCTTTATTTGCGAGCGGGGCACCTGGAATGGGCTCGGTTGCTGCACCACGCGCCGATCCCGAACTTTCCCGCATATTTCTCCGGGGCGCCCGTCATCTATCCGCCACTCGGCGCTCTCGCGGACAGCATTGGCGGCCTGACCGCCGCGCGCATTCTCTCGCTGTTCTTCATGTTCGGGGTCACGAGCTTTCTGTGGGCCACGACCGGCCGGCTGTACGGGCAGCGGGCAGCGCTCCTGGCTGCGGCTTTGTTCGCCACCCTGGCCGGCACGCAGTTCCTGGGCGCGTTCGCCACGTTCGATGCGATGGCGTTGTTCTTGCTTTCCCTGGCCGTCTGGCTCGGCGTCCGATCGGCCGACTGCCGATTCCGGACCCGGGTAACTCTCCTGGTCGCCTCCGGCCTGACCCTGGCCGGAGCGGACGCGGTGAAATACGCGACGACATTGTTTACTCCGGTGGTTTTCATCGTCGTGGCGCTGGCCGTGCGCCAGAAGCATCCCGGTGCTGCGTGGCTGGCGGCAGCGCTGGCCGTGCTCGGCTCGTGGCTCGCGCTGGCGACCGCGGCCATGGTGGCCGGCGGCCACCAGTACTGGCTGGGCATCACGACCAGCACCCTGGCCCGCCCCGGGTCGGACGCCCCGGTGACCACCGTTCTCCGGCAGGCGTACGTGTGGACCAGCCTGATCCTGGTTCTCGCCGTCATCGGCGCGGTGCTGGCCAGCCGCGGCGAGACACGAGGGAAGTTCCTGCCCGCGGTCCTGGCCGCCGCCCTCCTGCTCGTCCCGGCCGAGCAGGCCAAGCTGCACACCATAGTCAGCCTGCACAAGCACGTGGTATTCGGCGCCTGGTTCGCGGCCATCGCGGCAGGCTACGCGATGGCCCGCTTCAGCCGGGTGGACCCGGGCCGGGGGTGGGCAGCGGTCCTGGCTCTGCCCATAGCCGCGTCGACGCTGTTCGGCTCGATGGGGCAGGCGGCCTCGCTCTACCGCGTCTGGCCGGACAGCGCATCGCTGATCGGCACCCTCGGCTCGGCGGTCCGCTCCCACCCGGGTGACTACCTGGCCGAAGACTACGACGTCGAGGCGTACTACCTGCGCGGTGAGGTTCCCTGGCCGCGGTGGTCGAGCACCTATTACCTCAGCTTCCCTGGCGCACTTGCCGGGGCGGCCTCGTACCAGGCCGCGATCAGCAGCCACGCCTTCTCGCTGGTAATCCTCGACTTCGCGGACACCGCGGCTACCGATAACCAGATCACCGCGGACATGCGCCACGCGGGCGGCTACTACGTCCTGGACCGCGTCGGCCCCTACACCGTCTGGGCCGTACGGAGCCCGGCGCCGTCCCAGCCGAACGGGAGCGATCATGCCCGTAGCTGAGTCGTACGTCACCGTGCGGCCGGACATGTACCTGCCGCGACCACCCAGTCACCGGGAGAAGTACGCGTACTTCGGCAAGCCGCGCCGTTGGGTATTCGCGGTGCTGCTCATTGCCTCGGGCGGCGTGCTCTACGGGTATGTCCACGTGGCCGAACGGGCCTGGGCCGTGTCACCGCTCATGTGGCTGCTGCTCATGGTCATGGTGCCGCCGGTCGCGGTCAACTTCTGGCTGCGGATCGGGCGTCCGCGGCTGACGCTGCCGGAGCACCAGGCCACAGTGGCCAGTTACACCGAGCAGGGC
Source organism: uncultured Actinomycetes bacterium (assembly GCA_963767565.1). GTDB lineage: Bacteria > Actinomycetota > Actinomycetes > Streptosporangiales > Streptosporangiaceae > Palsa-504. The sequence goes on from CAVYEG010000012.1 coordinate 37,678, forward strand.
GAGACCGTGGATGTGTTCCTGCCCAGCTGCGGGGAGCCGCTGGCGGTGCTGGACAACACCTACAAGTACGTGAGCAAGATGACCTGGGGCGGGCTCAAGACCGTCTACGTGCTCGACGACTCGGCCCGGGATAGCGTGCGTGACCTGGCCGATCGGTACGGCTTCCGGTACGTGGTCCGGCCCTACCCCGGTGAGCTGAAGAAGGCGGGCAACCTCCTGCACGCCTTTGACATCAGCGACGGAGAATTCATCGCCGTCATCGACGCCGACTTCGCGGTCCGCCGGGAATTCCTCTACGAGACCATGCCGTACTTTGCCGAGGCCAAGGTCGGCATTGTTCAGACCGCGCAGTACTTCGATGTCGACAACCGGTCATTTTCCTATATCCAGCGGTACGCGGGGACGCTCCAGGAGATCTTCTTCAGGTTCATCCAGCCGGCCCGGGACCGGTACAAGGCGGCGATCTGCGCCGGCACGAACCTGGTTTACCGCCGCGCGTCCGTGGTGGCCGCGGGCGGGTTTGCCCGGGTGCCGATCGGCGAGGACGTCCACTCCGGCATGAAGCTGTGGTGGGCTGGCTACGAAACCCGCTACCTGCCCTTGTGCCTGGCCAAGGGGATAGCGCCGGCCGACTTCGCCTCCCTGGCCAATCAGCAGGCCCGCTGGTGCCGTTCCTCCATGCTGCTCATGATCGATAAGCACTTCCAGGAGGCACCGTTCAGCTGGCAGCAGCGGGCCGCGTTCTGGGCCGCCTTCCTCTACTACATGTCATCGGCCGCGCTGCTGCTCACCGGGCCGTTCCCGACCCTGACCATGATCTGGTTCTATCCGCAGCGGATCTACCCGCACAACTACCTGCCGATCCTGCCCGCGCTGGCGGCCACCATCTTCGTGTTCCCGCTGCTGAGCCGCGGCTGGCGGCCGACCATCTACCGGGTCTGCATGATCAATGCGTGCTGTCACGTTTACGCGATCTGGTACGCACTGCGGGGGCGCGTCGCCGAGTGGGTTCCCACGGGCGCCTCACCCGACCGGGGAAAGGTCCCCGCCACGGTCAACCGGATCCTGTGCGGCTGGATCGTCATCATCCAGGTCCTGCTCTGGTCGGGCCTGGCGCTGCGGGTCCGCCAGTACGGCTGGCATCCGTACTGGGCGACCGAAGTCCTGGGCGGCGTGCAGCTCTACATGCTGGCGCCACTGCTGACCCCAAGCAAGGGCATCTGGAAACGCGCCCGTCCCGAGTTCACGGAGGTTGCGGCATGAGATACCCGCCTGCTTACGAGGAGGACGACGCTCACCTGGGGCTGCAGCCTTGGCCCGGCCACAGGAAGAACGGTTCCCTGCGGCATCGCAACCGCAGCCATCCCAGGAGACGCCGGCGGATGCTGACGGCCGCCGTAGCGGTCGTGGCCCTGGCCGCGATCGCGGCCGGGGTCAGCCTGTACAACAAAGCCGCCGATCGCCCCGCGGCCGTCGGACCGCTGCCGGTCCACCTGCCCACCACGCCCGAGTCCTACCTGGGCGTGTACACGAACGGGGCACCTACCTCGTACGGCGGCGTGTCCTCGTTCACGAGCGCCACCGGGGCCAGGCCGGATGTGGTCATGTACTACAGCGGGTGGTTCGTGCCGTTCCCGACCGCCTTCGCCACCACGGTGGCCAGCAACGGCGCGGTGCCGCTGGTGCAGATGAACCCGGACCGGATCAGCGTGGCCGGGATCGCCGCCGGGAGGTACGACGGCTACCTGAGCGCCTACGCCGAGGCTGTCCGGGCCTACCGCCACCCGGTCATCGCGAGCTTCGGCCATGAGATGAACGGCAGCTGGTACAGCTGGGGCTACCGGCATACATCCCCGGCGACGTTCGTGGCCGCCTGGCGGCACATCGTCACCCTGTTCCGGGCCCTGGGCGCCAAGAACGTGACCTGGCTGTGGACGGTCAATGTCATCAACAACACCCAGGACGGCACGATCCCTCCCCCGGCCCAGTGGTGGCCGGGCAGCTCGTACGTCACCTGGGTGGGCATCGACGGCTACTACCTGAAGCCTAACTGGCAGTTCGCTCCCTTGTTCGGGCCGACCATCGCCAGCGTGCGAACCCTGACCCAGGATCCGATCCTCATCGCCGAAACCGGCGCGACGCCCACCGCGGGCCAGCCCGCCAAGATCGCCGACGTATTCGCCGGAGTCCGCCTCTACGGCTTGCTCGGATTCGTGTATTTCGACGCGACCAACTCCCAAGGCGAGGACTTCAGCGTCAGCAGCGCTGCGGCTGTGACCGCGTTCGGAAAGGGCGCCGGTACCTTCACCCGACCTGCCTCATGAACGATCGTCCCAGCCGAACGGAGGACCTCGCGCCACCCGTCGCCACCGAGAAACGGCCGGGGGAAGCCGGGATCAGCGCTGCTACCGCCGCACAGTGGCGACGGCACCTGCGCGCTCACGAGATAGTCATCCCGCCTCCGGACCATGCTGCCCAGGCCTGGGTGGCGGCCTCTCCAGCCGCGCCGGTGCTGGACAGGCCGCGGACCGGGGTGCGCCCCGACCCGTCTGCCGTGTCCGGCCCGCCGACCGAGCTTGCCCCACCGATCGCGGCTGGCCCGCTGTCCGCGCCTGGCCTACCGATCGCGGCTGGCCCGGCGGTCCCGTCCGGCACGCCGATCGCGGCTGATACCGCGGCCGCGGAACCACCGCCGCGCCAGCCGCGGGGCGTGGCCTGGAACGACCCCGGCCTGCTGCTCCTCGCGGTGGTGACCGTCCAGATCGTCCTGTCCCTGCGGCTGGTATGGACGAACTCGGCCTACATCGACGAGGCCACCTACCTGTGGGCGGGGCACCTGGAACTGGCGCACTGGCTGCACGACACGGCGGTGCCGCCGTTTCAGACCTGGCTGTCGGGCGCGCCCGTCCTATACCCGCCTATCGCCGCGCTGGCCAGCAGCGCGGGCGGTCTCGTCTCGGCCCGCCTGCTGAGCCTGGCCTTCATGGCCGGGGCGACCGTCATGCTGTGGGGCGTCACCTCCAGGCTGTTCGGCGTCCGGGCCGCATTCTTCGCCACAGCGCTGTTCGCGGTGCTCGGCCCCACGCAGTTTCTCGGCGCGCTGGCCACCTATGACGCGATGGCCCTGCTGCTGATAGCCATCTCCGCCTGGTGCGTGGTCGCGGCCCGGGATCATGATGATTCGACCCTGCTGCTCGTGGCGGCTGTTGCCGCGCTGGCCCTGGCCAATGCCACCAAGTACGCGACGGCGCTGTTCGACCCGGTTGTCGTCGTCCTGGCCGCCCTGGTCATCGCCGAGAAACACGGCGTGAAAGCGGCGCTCGGCCGGGCTGGGTACATCGCGGCCTCCGTGACCGGGCTGGTCGCGGTGCTGCTGGCCCTCGGCGGCCCGCTCTACCTGGCCGGCATGATGTACACCACGCTGGCGCGAGCGGCTGGCAGTGATCCGGCGGCGCTCGTGCTCGCGGATTCCTCGAGATGGGTGGGCATCGTCTGGATCCTGGCCTGGAGTGGCTTCCTCGTGTGCTGGCGGCGGGGAGACAGGACCCAGGCGTGGCTGCTGGCCGTCATGGCCGCAGCCGGGATGCTGGCCCCGCTGGAACAGGCCCGCATCCACACGATTACCTCACTGCACAAGCATGTCGATTTCGGGGCGTGGCTCGCGGCTCCTGCCGCCGGGTACGCGCTGGCTCAGCTGTCGCGGATCAGTAAACGCCGGCTAGTCAGCATCGCGGCGGCCGCGTTGGTCGCGGCCGCCCTGGTGCCGGCCGGCGCCGCCGGCTCGGCGCAGGCGGAGAAGCTGTTCCGGGCCTGGCCCGAGTCCGCGGCCACCGTGGCCGAGCTCCGCTCCCTCACCCGGCAGCACCCGGGCCACTTCCTGGCTGAGGACTATGACATCCCCGCGTACTACCTGGAAGGCGCCGTTCCCTGGCAGCGATGGTCAAACACCTGGTACTTCTCCTATGTCCCGCCGGGTACCCATCAAGCCGTGACCGGGACGGCCGCCTTCCGCGCCGCCATCGCCAGGCATTACTTCTCGCTGATCATCCTGGATTACCTGGCCACACCCGGGATGGACGCCGAGATCACCGCCGACCTGGAGCGGGCGGGCGGCTACCAGGTCACCGCCGACCTGCCGTTCTCTTTCGGCCATTACACGATCTGGGTCTACCGGCCGCAGCGGCATCCGGAAGGCCGGGATGGCCACCGCTGAGGGCACGCTGGCCCGCGGCGGGCGCGGGCGGCATCGGAGGTACGGCCTCGGCCTGCCCGCGCCTCCGACCGACGCGGAGAAGAAGAGCTACGCCGACCGGAACGTGGCGCTGATCATACGAACTTCCCTGGCCAGCTTCGGCGCGCTGCTGATCAGCCAGGCGCGGTTCGTTTTCCTGGATCCCGTCCTCACGTGGTTGTTCTTGCCCTTCGTGACGTTCACCGTGGTGTACTACGTCCTCTCCCTGACCGTTAACGCCGGGACTCGCGGGTTCGACCAGGCCGCGCACGTCGAGTCCGTGTCATCGTGGAGCCCGACCAGCTATCCGTCCCTGGACGTGTTCCTCCCGGTCTGCGGCGAGCCGATCACAGTCCTGCGCAACACCTGGGAGCACGTGGCCAAGCTCGACCACGCCTATCCGGGCACCTCTACCGTGTATGTCCTCGACGACGGAACCGACGATCAGGTGCGAGTACTGGCGGGCGACTTCGGGTTCAGCTGGATTGCGCGCCCTGACCGCGGCTGGATGAAGAAGGCGGGCAACCTGCGGTACGGGTTCACCCGCTCTCGTGGCGAATTCATCCTCATCCTGGACGCCGACTTCGCACCGCGGGCCGATCTGCCCCTCGAGATGCTCCCGTATTTCGACGCTGAGCCCTCGCTTGGCATCGTGCAGTCGCCGCAGTATTTCCGCACCCGCGGGCGTATGTCATGGATGGAACGCGGAGCCGGCGCGGTACAGGAACTGTTCTACCGGCTCGTGCAGGTCTCCCGTGACCGCCATCAGGGCGCGATCTGCGTAGGTTCGTGCGCGATATACCGGCGCGAGGCACTGCGGACGAACGGCGGCACGACCCTGATCGAGCACTCCGAAGACGTCCATACCGGTTTCGACCTGCGCCGATCCGGCTGGGGCCTGCGCTACATCCCGGTACCGCTGGCGGCCGGACTGTGCCCGTCTGACCCCGATTCCTTCCTCATTCAGCAGTACCGCTGGTGCTCCGGGTCCATGTCGCTGCTCGGCTCGAGGAAATTCTGGGCCACCAGATTGCGCTGGCGGACGCGGTGCTGTTACTTGTCGGGATTCTGCTACTACGTGCACACCGCGCTGTTCACGTTCGTGGCCCCGGCGATTCCCCTGGTCATGCTGATCTTCCTACCGGACCGGGTCCGGCTGCTGAACTACATGTTCATCGTGCCGTCGATGATCTACAACGTGGTCGTCTTCCCGGCCTGGCACCGGTGCCGGTTCGGGCCTGAGGCGCTCATGGCCAAGCTGCTGTACGGCTGGGCTCACCTGTTTGCCTGGTGGGACATCTGCCGACGCAAGCGGCTGGGCTGGCAGCCCACGGGCGGCGGTAGCCGGAAGGCAGGAACGCGCCGCATATGGGTGGGCGTGATGGCCTGGAACGGCGGCACGGGGCTGGCCTGGGTGACGCTGGCGGGCTGGCGGATTTTCCAGTTCGGCCCGGTTTTCATCCCCCTGCTCGCCACCGGCCTGCTCGCGTGCGCCATCACCTGGATGGCACTCGGGGCGCGCCGCAACCATGACCGCGTCATAGGAGGCTCGTCCTAGGTGAAGCCCTTGCGGATCGCGACCATCGGAGCGGCACTCGCGGCTGCGGCAGCGATCGTCGTGGTGGCCGGCCGTCATGACCAGTCCGGGGCGACGAACTCCGCCGGCCAGGCACCGGCACGGCCGATCACCCTTCCCGCCGAGCCGGGAACCTATCTCGGGGCTTACGCACCCGGCGTACCCGACTCATACGCCGACGTGGCGGCGTTCACGGCGGCCACCCGGGTCAGGCCGAATGTAGTGGTCTACTACAGCGGATGGCTAGAGCCGTTCCGGGCCAGCTTCGCCACCCAGGTGGCCAAGGAGGGCGCGGTGCCCGTCGTGCAGATCGAGCCCGCCGGCATCAGCCTCGCCGCGATCGCATCCGGGCGTTACGACGACTACCTGCTCTCCTACGCTCAGGCCCTCCGCGCCTACCGCCATCCGGTCATCGTGGGCTTCGGCCATGAGATGAACGGAACATGGTACTCGTGGAGCAACAAGCACTCCTCGCCGACGGCGTTCGTAGCCGCCTGGCGCCATATCGTCACGCTCTTCCGTACCGCCGGCGCCGAGAACGTGACCTGGATGTGGACCGTCAACGTCATGGATGCTCAGGCCGGCATTCCGGATCCGCAACCATGGTGGCCGGGCAGCTCATACGTGACCTGGGTGGGGATCGACGGCTACTACGCCAGCCCCAGCATGACGTTCGCTTCCTTGTTCGGACCGACCATCGTCGCGCTACGCAGGCTCACGAACGACCCGATACTGATCGCGGAGACGGGCGCGGCGGCCGGCCCGAGCCAGCCAGCCATGATCACCGATCTGTTCGCCGGCATCCGCAGTTACCAGGTGCTGGGATTCATCTGGTTCGACGCCGCCGGCAGGCACGACTGGCGGCTCACCAGCACTGCGGCCATCGCGGCATTCCAGCAAGGCGCCGAAACGTACCACAGACTTCAATCATGACCACCCGGCTGAAATCGCGCCTGATGATCGTCGTGGCCGTCGCGGTCGCTGCGGTCTGTGTCGCGTTCGCCGCGTCATCCACCTCCGGCCCGGGTACCTCACTGCCAACCAGTGCGGCCTCTTACCTCGGCGTCTACGAGACCGGGCCGCCGCATACCTACCGGCCGGTAGCGGACTTCGCCAGCGCGGCCGGCCAGCAGCCGAACCTGGTCGGGTACTACAGCGGCTGGCGGGAACCGTTCCAGCTTCCGTTCGCCGAGACGGTGCACGCGCAGGGTGCGGTCACCATCGTGCAGATCGACCCCACCGGCGCGTCGATCACGAAGATCGCCGCGGGCGGCTATGACAGCTACCTGCGCTCGTATGCCGGCAGCGTCCGGCGCTTCGGACGGCCGGTGGTCATCGGCTTCGGGCACGAGATGAACGCGCCCTGGTATTCCTGGGGCTACGGGCAGGTGGCTACGTCGACCTTCGTGGCCGCCTGGCGGCACATCGTGACGCTGTTCCGCGGCCAGGGCGCGAGCAACGTCACCTGGCTGTGGACGCTCCAGGCGGATGAGCCCGGCACCGGGCCGATCGCCGCCTGGTGGCCGGGCAGTCAGTACGTCACCTGGGTCGGCATCGACGGCTACTACTACCGCCCCTCCGACACCTTCGCCAGTGTCTTCGGCAACACGATCACCGAGGTGCGGATCCTCACCGGCAAGCCCGTGCTGCTGTCGGAGACCGCTGCGGGACCCGAGTCCGGTCAGGCGGCGAAGATCGGCGACCTGTTTGACGGGATGCGCCATTACGGCACGCTCGGGCTCGTGTGGTTCGACATCAAACAAGACGACGGGACCTACCACCAGGACTGGCATATCGAAGACAGCCCGGCGGCCGAGGCGGCGTTCCGGCATAGCGCCTCGAACCTGGTTCTGGCCCGGCTATGACCGATTCGAGGCTGATTTGCGCGAATTGAGTAAACACCCTGCCTGGCCGGGGAACGGACACTACCCTTTCGGGAGCGGTGTTCCAGAGGGGGGATATCGCGACTGCGCGATACCGCTAGCCGTACACGGGCCCCGGGCGAAGGCACTCCTGGCGGCCCGGGATTGAGGCCGATCCCATGAAGCATCACACGGTCAACGGCCGGAGGAAGCTCCGGTGGATCGCGTGTGCCGCGGTGGCGATCGTCCTGGTGGCGGTCGCAGCGGGGGTCAGCCTGTATAACAGGTCCTCGGACCGGGCCGGGCCGCTGCCGGTCGACCTGCCGACCACCCCGCAGTCCTACCTGGGGGTTTATGCGTCAGGAACCCCTGCGTCATACGACGGAGTAGCTGCGTTCGCCGGGGCGACGGGGGCCAAGCCGGACGTGATCATGTACTACAGCGGATGGTTCGTTCCGTTCCCGGCCGCCTTCGCCACCACGGTGGCCAGCAACGGCGCGGTACCGCTGGTCCAGATGGACCCCGACGGCATCAGCGTGGCCGGGATCGCCGCCGGGCGGTACGACGGTTACCTGACTGCTTACGCGGAGGCCGTCCGGGCCTACCGCCACCCGGTCATCGTGAGCTTCGGCCACGAGATGAACGGATCGTGGTCCTCGTGGGGCTACCGGCACACGTCACCGGCGTCGTTCGTGGCCGCCTGGCGGCACATCGTCACGCTGTTCCGCGAGCTCGGCGCCGGGAACGTGACCTGGCTGTGGACGGTCAACATCATCAACAACACGCAGCAGGGCAGGATCCCTCCGCCGGCTCCGTGGTGGCCGGGCAACTCGTACGTGACCTGGGTGGGCATCGACGGCTACTACCTGAAGCCCAACTGGCAGTTCGCTCCGTTGTTCGGACCGACCATCGCGAGCATCCACGCGCTGACCAGGGACCCGATCCTCATCGCCGAAACCGGCGCGACGCCCACCGCGGGCCAGCCCGCGAAGATCGCCGACGTGTTCGCCGGCATTCACGCCTACGGCCTGCTCGGGTTCGTGTGGTTCGATGCCACGAACTCCGTCGGGCAGGACTTCACCGTCAGCAGTTCCGCGGCGGCCGCCGCGTTCCGCACCGGCGCCAGCACGTTCACCAGGCCCGGATCGTGAACGGCTCCCGGAATGTGCGCGACAGCGAACCGATGGTGCTCCCCGACGCCGATCGCGTCGCCCGGCCTGGCCGGTCCGCATCGCGCAGGCGCCGGGCCGCGGGCCGCCGGCGCCGGGTGGTGGTGGCGGCGGTGGCCGTCACCAGCGCGCTGGCCATCATCCTGGCCACGCTGACGGTTCTGGGCACATTCGGCGCGAGACAGGCCGGGCCGCCGCCTGAACCGTCCGCTGCGGCCGCCCTGCCCGCGACTCCCGCGTCCTATCTCGGGGTTTACTCGCCCAGCTCACCCTCCTCGTACGCCGGGGTGACATCGTTCACGAGCGCCACCGGAGTCAGGCCGAGACTGGTGGTGTACTACAGCGGATGGCTGGAGCAGTTCCAGGCCGGCTTCGCGGCGACCGCGGTCAGGCACGGTGCGGTGCCCGTGGTGCAGATCGACCCGACTGGCGTGAGCCTCACCGCGATCGCAGCCGGGCGGTACGACGCTTACCTGACCTCTTACGCCCGCGCCGTACGCGCCTTTCACCGCCCGGTCATCCTCAGTTTCGGGCATGAGATGAACGCTCCGTGGTACTCCTGGGGCTACGCGCATACATCGCCCGCGGCCTTCGTGGCCGCCTGGCGGCACATCGTCACCCGGTTCCGCAAGCTGGGGGCCGGGAACGTCACCTGGCTGTGGACGGTCAACGTCATCCAGTCGCAGGACGGCCGGACGCTCCGCCCGGCTCCGTGGTGGCCCGGCAGCTCGTACGTGACCTGGGTCGGGGTCGACGGCTACTACCTCGAGTCGTCCTGGCAGTTCGCTGGCATCTTCGGCCCGACCATCGTCGCGCTGCGCGAGCTGACCCGGGACCCGATTCTCATCGCCGAAACGAGCGCGACGCGGGCCGCGGGCCAGCCAGCTAAGATCGCCGACCTGTTCGCAGGCGCCCGCCTGTACGGGCTGCTCGGGTTCATCTGGTTCAACGCGGCCACCTCGCATGACTACCGCATGGCCGGCCCGCAGGCGACCGCCGCGTACCACCGTGCGGCCGCGGCCTACCCCGGGCCCGCCTCGTGAGCAACGGGCCGGGATCACCAGGGTGGCGCGAGTAGCGGCCGGAGAGCACGCAGGCCGGTCCGTTCGGCCCAAAAGTCCCGGTGCGGCGGCGTCACAGCATTCCGCTCGGGAGCCGTCATCGCATACCGTGACGCCGTGGGGAGCGTGACGCCGATCGGCCCGCCGCAGCGCAGGCTGCCGCCCTGGGCGGCCGCCGAGGGCCCGTTCGGGGTCAGGCTGTTCGACGCGGGCATCGTCGTCCTGGTCATCGCCGCCCTCGAGGTCAACATAACCGTGGGCAACGGCCCGGGTGCGGTGCGGCTCAACCTGAGCGCCTACCTGCTCGGCGCGCTGCTGGCGGTGCCCATCCTGTTCCGGCACCGGTGGCCGTGCCAGGTCATGATCGCCACCGCGGTGGCCATCTTCTTCTACTACATTTTCGCCCGCAGGAACATCTCGCCCGCGCCGCTGTTCTTCGTCCCGCTGTTCGACGCGGCGGTGGCCGGCTACCTGATCTGGGCCGTCTCTATCGCGGCCGGCTTCATGCTGACCGGCCTGATCGTGGTCGAGCTAAGCACCAAGGAGTCGCTGGCCACGCTCATCTCGGACTTCCTGTCTCAGATCGTGATTCTCGTCCTGGCTGTGGTGCTGGGCGAACTGGTGCGCAGCCGCCGGGATCTAGCGGCGGAGACGGCCAGGCGGCTGCAGCTGGCCGAGGAGGAGCGCGCCGCGGAGGCGGGCCGGGTCGTGGCCGAGGAGCGGCTGCGGATCGCGCGTGAGCTGCACGACACGGTGGCGCACAGCATGGCCACCATCACCGTGCAGGCGGGTTCGGCGTTGCATCTGCTGGAAAGTGAGGCGGCTGCTGGCAGCGGGGGTGCGGGTTCGCGCCGTGCTGCTCCGGGTCCGGGCGGCAGGCCGGGGGCGGACGCGGACAAGCTGCGCGCCGCGCTGCGGGCGATCAGGGAAACGAGTAAGGGAGCGCTGATCGATATGCGTTCGGTGCTCGGGCAGCTGAGGGGTTCCGGGGGGCAGTCCGACGATGCCGGAATGTCCGGAAACGAAGTATCCGGAAACGAGGCATCGGCGACGAGGCCGGACGGGATGGGTCTGGGGCGCCTGGCGGCCCTGCGGGACGCGGTCACGGCGGCCGGGGCTACCGTCACGGTCAGCGTCGAGGGCGACGAACGGCCGCTGTCCGCAGCAACCGACCACTCGGCGTACCGGATCCTGCAGGAGTCGCTGACCAACGTGCTGCGGCATGCGGGCCCGGGCACGGCGGCCCAGATCTGCCTCCGCTACCAGCCCGAGGCCCTGACCATCATCGTGACCGACGACGGGCCCGCGGTGCCGGCTGGCCACGGAACCGCGGACAACAACGGGACGCCTGGTCACGGCATCCGCGGCATGCGGGAGCGCGCCGCCTTGGTCGGTGGCGAGCTGACCGCAGGACCGCTGCCGGACGGCGGCTTCCAGGTCAAGGTCACGCTGCCGATCGCGGCGGGTTCGGCCGGGGACAGATCCACGCGCCGGGGTGCCGAGGTGCCCGCGGCCCGGGGGGAATCCTCGTGATCAGGGTGCTGCTGGCCGACGATCAGGTGCTGGTCCGGGCCGGTTTCCGGATGCTGCTGGAGTCGGCGGGTGACATCGCGGTGGTGGGCGAGGCGGCGAACGGCGGGACCGCGGTGGCGCTGACCCGCGAGCACGCCCCGGACGTGGTGCTCATGGACCTGCACATGCCGGAGGTAGACGGGGTCACCGCCACCCGCCTGATTGCGGGCGATCCCCGGCTGGCCGCCACCCGGGTCGTCGTGCTGACCACGTTCGATGACGACCAGACCGTGTTCTCGGCGCTGCGGGCCGGCGCGAGCGGGTTCCTGGTCAAGGACGTCGAGCCAGAGGAACTGCTGCAGGCGGTTCGCGTGGTGGCCCGCGGCGACGCGCTGCTCTCGCCCAGCGTGACCAAGGCGGTCATCTCGGCGTTCGCCGCCGGCGGCCAGCCGCCGGACCTGCGCGCCGAACGCGCCGCGGCCGCCCCGGCTTCCGGTCGCCCGGAGAGCTCCAAGGGTTCCGGCAGGCCCTCCGGCGGGCGCGCGGTGCCGCCGGGCCTGGCGTCACTCACCGACCGTGAGCGCGAGGTCGTGGGGCTGGTCGCGGCCGGGTTGTCCAACGACGAGATCGCGCGCAAGCTCGTCGTCAGCCCGCTGACCGCGAAGACTCACGTCAGCCGGGCGATGACCAAGCTGAACGCCCGGGATCGGGCCCAGCTGGTGGTCTTCGCCTACGAGTACGGGCTCACCTCGGGCTAGGCGCTCAGGTTCACGCCGAAGTCCGCGCCCCGTCCCGCTCCGGCCATCCGCGCCCTACCGGGCAACCGGCGGAGCACGACTTGGGGGTGCCCGGCCAGCCGCGCTGGCGCAGGATCTGAGCTTGCCGCGCGGCGGTCTCACAGGGCTGGATGTACACGTCACGCCAGGTGTAGCGGCAGGTCTGCACGCCCTGCGTGCCCGCCAGGATGTCACGGTGATTGTCCCGCCAGCGCTCGTCGTCCGGATGCGCGCTGCGGCCATCCAGTTCGACGGCGAGCTTGTACTCGTCGTAGTAGGCGTCGCGGTAGACGACCCGGCCGTCGATGACCACGCGCACCTGGTGCCGGGAGCGCGGCAATCCGTGCGGCCGTTCCACGTCGCGCAGGTACCGGTATTCCAGCACCGAATGAATTCCGTCACCAGCCGCCGCGAGTACATCGTCCAGCTCAGTGCGCCAGCGCATTTTCTTGCGCATCGCCAGCGTGGCACGGAGCTTTTGCTCCGTGGTCAGCCGCCTACCGCAGGCCCGCGTGATCCACCCGCAGGCGTCATCGAGCGTCCTGGCCAGCTGAGCCAGATCCAGCACCGTCTCCTCGACCGTCGTGCGGAGCGGTTCCCGGCCCGGCTGCGCAGCCTCCTCGACGCGGGCCGAGATACGGATGACGATGCCGGGAGTCGTGACCCGCCTATCGGAGGGAACGCTGACGTAGATCGTTTCGGGCCGAGAATCGATGAGCCCGTGCAGCTCAGCCGCGGTTTGATGGCTCAAGACGGCACCCCGGCCAGCACGGAGCACCGCCGCCCACAACCAGGTATCGCGGCCCGGCGGCCCGGTGAAAACTGCGTAGACGCCCCGGAAGAGTTGCTGCCATCGTCCGCGCTCAATGCGCCTGACGATCATCTGGGGGCTTAAGCCACAGTCGAGCAATTGCTGCCGTGAAATGGCGCCAGCCTGCCAGCGTGCTATCTCGGCTGCTTCACCACGAATGTCGTAATTCATGTTGCCACTGTGCATCCCGGCTCTGACATTTCCTTGATCATGAAGGGTTTAGTATCAAAAAACGTAGTAAACCCTTCGCGATCATGAAAACTGAAGTGAATTCGCCTGGATGGGCGGAGCGCGCAGGTACTTGGGAAGCGGCCCGGGTGGGGAGCGCATGCGGGGCGAGGTTAGCGCATGCGGGGCGGGGACCAGGTGGGGATGCGGGAGGTACGGGGGCGTACTACGGGGAGAGTACGCAGGGGGAGTAGGCGGCGGGGGAAGTGTCTCCGGGCGTACGACGATTTGGGGGGCGCCGGACGGGAGTCTGAGGAAGGTAATTGCTCCTCTGGCTCGTAGGAGACGGACATGTCAACGAATTCGGGAGTGCTGGGCGCGCTGGGCAGCGCGTGCTACCGGCATCGGTGGATCACCGTGCTGGCCTGGATCGCGGGGGTGGCGTGCCTGATCACGCTGTGGATGCGGTTCGGGGCGGCGGCGGACAACAGCTTCACGGGGAACGACCCCGGGCAGACACTGCTCAACGAGCATTTTGCCCGGCAGTCGGGGGATACGCTCACGCTGGCCATCAGGTCGCAGGCGCCGGTCATGTCGCAGGCGGTGCAGGCACACGTGGCGCAGGCGCTGGCGCCGTTCCGGCAGGCGCCGCACGTCACCGGGGTGACCGACCCGTTCACCACGCCGGGGCAGGTGTCGGCGGACGGGCACATCGCGTACGCCACCATCCAGTTCGACATACCGGGATCGAGCATCCCGAACAGCGAGGCCACCACGCTGATCCACGACGCGACCGCGGCCAGCGGGCACGGCGTGACGTTCAGCCTGGGTGGTGACGTGGTGGACCTGGCCGAGACGCCTTACGGCGGGCCTTCCAACGGGATCGGCGTCGGGGCGGCCGCGATCGTGCTGCTGATCGCGTTCGGCTCGCTGCTGGCCATGGGGCTGCCGATCGCGACCGCGCTGCTGGGCATCGGCTCCGGGCTGTCGCTGATCGCGCTGCTCGGGCACGTCTTCCCGGCGCCGTCCTTCTCCCCCATCGTGGCGGCCCTGATCGGGCTGGGCGTGGGCGTGGACTACGCGCTGTTCATCGTGACCAGGTTCCGTACCGAACTGCACGAGGGCGTCCGCGCCGAGAATGCCGTGGTCACCGCGATGCGCACCGCGGGCAAGTCGGTGCTGACGGCGGGCACCACGGTGGTGATCGGCATGCTCGGGCTGCTCGTGCTGCGCCAGACGCTGCTGAACGGCGTGGCCATCGCGGCCGCGGCCACGGTGGCCATGACCGTGATCGCCTCGCTCACGCTGCTGCCCGCGCTGCTCGGCTTCACCGGGTACCGGCTGGCCAAGCCGTCGCGGCTGAACACCTTCCTCGGGGGCAAGGTGTTGGGGCGCGGCAAGCTGGCCGGGCGAGGCACGCACGAGACGGCAGGCACGCACGAGACGGCAGGCACGCACGAGACGGCAGCGGCGCGCATGCCGGCGGCGCAGCGGTGGGCCGGGGTGGTGCAGCGGCGCCCGGTGCTGGCCGCCGCGGTGTCCGCCGGGCTGATCCTGATCCTGGCTGCGCCCGCGCTGTTCATGAAGCTGTCCATGCCCGATGAGTCGGCGCAGGCCCGGGGGACGATGGGATACGCCAGCTATTCGGCCATGGCCGAAGGGTTCGGCCCCGGCTTCGACGCGCCGCTGATCGTGGCGGCCGAGGTGACCCCGGCCGACACGGCGGCGCTTGACCGGCTGCGCGGGGAGCTCGCGGCCACGCCGGGCGTCGCGGACGTGACGCCACCGGTGGTCAGCCAGGACGGGCAAGCCGCCATGCTGATCGCCTACCCGACCACGGGTGAGCAGGACGCGGCGACCAACGCGGTGGTCAACCGGCTGGAGGACAGCGTGCTGCCGCGCTCGGGGCTGACCGCCTACGTCACCGGGCCGAACGCCGCCAACGTGAGCTTCACCAACCTGATCGACAGCCGGCTGCCGTTGCTCATCGGGGTGGTCGTGGCGCTGTCCCTGGGGCTGCTGCTGGTGGTGTTCCGCTCGGTGGTCATCGCGGTCAAGGCGGCGGTGATGAACCTGCTGTCGGTCAGCGCGGCCTACGGGGTGCTGGTCGCGGTGACGCAGTGGGGCTGGCTGGGGCACGTGTTCGGATTCCCGGAGAAGATGCCCGTCACCACCTGGGTGCCGGTGTTCCTGTTCGTGATCCTGTTCGGCCTGTCCATGGACTACGAGGTGTTCCTGCTGTCGAAGATCCGCGAGGAATACGACCGGTGCGGCGACAACCGGCTGGCCGTGGGGCGCGGCCTGGCCGCCACCGCCCGGGTCATCTCGGCCGCCGCGGCCATCATGGTGGTGGTGTTCCTGTCCTTCGACCTCACCCCGGACGTCTCGGTCAAGCAGATCGGGCTGGGCCTGGCCGCCGCGGTCCTGGTCGACGCCACCCTGGTCCGGCTGGCCCTGGTGCCGGCCGTGATGGAACTGCTCGGCCAGGCGAACTGGTGGCTGCCGGCCTGGCTGGACCGGCTGCTGCCGGGGACCAGCAGAGACGCTCTCAGCGCGGACGAGCCCCCGGCCGGGACGCAGGCGCCCGACCCGGCCGTGACCCGCTGAGAGTAAAGAGCCGGCCGCTGCCGCGTACCTGTATGGTGCGAGGCAGCGGCCGGTCTCGTGATCAGGGAGGAACGACATGGCGGGCGAGCCTGACGGTTCTGAAGAGGTAGTGCGCGGGATGTTCGGGCCTGACGTCACGTTTCTCGGCGTGCCGCGGGCCGAGCTCGACTCGCTGGCCGGGTACGACGTCATCTTCGTCGGCGCGCCTTACGACGCCGGCACCTCGCACCGGCCCGGCGCCAGGTTCGGGCCGCAGGCCATCCGGATGACCGACTACCTGCCGCACGACTCCTCCCGGCCGCACCTGGCCCTGGGCGTGGATCCGCTGGTCGAGCTGCGCTGCGGCGACATCGGGGACGTGGTGATGCCGCCAGTCGAGACCGAGACCTCGCTGCGGCGGCTGGAGACCACGGTCCAGGCCGTGGCCGACGCGGGCGCCATCCCGGTGATCCTGGGCGGCGACCACACGATCACGTTTCCCGACGCCACCGGCGTGGCCAGGCACGTCGGCTGGGGACGGCTGTCGCTGATCCACTTCGACGCGCACGCCGACACCGGCGACACCCAGTTCGGTTCGCTGATCGGGCACGGCACGCCGATGCGGCGGCTGATCGAGTCCGGCGCGGTGCGCGGCGACCGGTTCCTGCAGATCGGGCTGCGCGGCTACTGGCCCGAGCCGCCCACGCTGGCCTGGATGGCCGAGCAGCGGATGCGGTCGTTCGAGATGACCGAGATCGTCACGAGGGGCATCGACGAGTGCCTGACCGAGGCGTTCGCGATCGCGACCGACGAATGCGACGGGGTGTTCCTGTCCGTGGACGTCGACGTGGTCGATCCCGGCATGGCTCCCGGCACCGGGACCCCGGAGCCGGGCGGCCTCACGGCCCGGCAGCTGCTCGACGCGGTACGGCGGATCGCCATGTCGGTCCCGCTGGCCGGGGTCGACGTGGTGGAGGTCTCGCCGCCCTTCGATCACGCCGAGGTGACCGCGTTCCTGGGCAACCGGGTGGTGCTCGAGGCGCTGTCCGGCATCGCCTGGCGGCGCCGGCAGCTGGCCGGCGAGCCGGTCCGGCGGCCAGATTCGCCGCTGCTCGAGGGTCGCTAGCGAGCTAGTAATCGAGCCGTACACTCTGGGCGAACTGATCGGCACGATCTATAGTCGGTGCATGCTGGACGTGACCAGGCTGCGCGTGCTCGTCGCGGTGGCGCGCTACGGCTCGGTCACGGCCGCGGCCCGGGAGCTGAACTACGCGCAGCCCTCGGTCAGCCACCACCTGGCGCGCCTGGAGGCGGAGACCGGGATCAAGCTGATCCAGCGGGCCGGGCGCGGGATCAGGCTCACCGACGCCGGACGGCTGCTGGCCGAGCGGGGCGCCGAGGTGATCGGCCGGCTGGATGCCGCGGAGAACGAGCTGGCGGCCTACACCGGCCTGCGGGCTGGCCGACTGCGGCTGGCGGCGTTCCCGTCCGCGCTGGGCACGATCGTGCCGGCCGCGGCGGCCATGCTGCGCGGCCACCAGCCCACCGTCGACCTGCGGCTGACCGAGGCCGAACCGCCCGAGGCGCTGCGCATGCTCCGGGCTGGCTACGTCGACGTCGCGCTGGTGTTCAGGTACTCGCCGGACACGCCGGGCACGGATGCCCCGGTCCCGGCGGGCGAGGACCCGGCCGCGGCGAGACCGGCCGCCGCAGGCCCGGCCGCGGCAAGTCCGGCTGGCCCGGCGGGCCAGGTCACGATGCGCGGCCCAGGGGGTCACGGGGGCGGGATGCGCGCCGTGGGCACCGGGTTCACCAGCGAGGACTTCGCCGAAGAGGAGGACAGCGGCGGCATCGACATCACCGAGGGCCTGCGCGAACGGCTCATCCTGGACGAGCCGGTGCACCTGGTCACCTCGGCCGGCTCGGCGCCCTCCGCGCACGGCGCCGAGCTGAGCCCGAACGACCTGGCCAAGTACGCGCGGCACCGCTGGATCGCGGGCTGCGACCGCTGCCGGGCCAACCTGCTCAAGCAGTGCGCCCTGGCCGGCTTCATCCCCAAGATCGCGTTCACCACCGATGACTACCTGGCCGTCCAGGCGCTGGTGGCCGCCGACCTGGGCGTCTCGACCCTGCCCGGGCTGTGCCTGCGGGCCGCGCGCCATCCGGGGATCAAGACGATGCCGCTGGCCAGCGCCCGGCGGCACGTATTCGCGGTGCGCTACGGCGATCCGCCGGACCCGCCCGCGGTGGGCCTGCTCATGGACGTGCTGCGCGCGGCCGCCGAGCCGCCGCCGCGCGTGCCGGGGCCGGCCGGCGCGGGCGACCCGACCCCGGCCGGGCCACCGGCATGAGCGCTGGCCGGCCCCGGCCGGCGAGCCGGGCGGCCGCGACCTCAGCGGTGAGCCCGAGCCGATCCCCGGCCAGCTGGTGCTGCCCGGCATGCCGTCCGAGCGGGAGGCCGAGGGCGGCCAGGGCATCCTGCCGGGCCTGGAGGACCTGACCGATCCCGGCCCTCCTCCCGGCGCGCCTGAGGACCCGGAGCTGGCCGCGGTGGCGGCCGAGCTGACCAAGCTGGACCCGGACGGTGCTCGCACGGCCGCGGCCATCCGCGGCGCGCTCGACATGCTGCTGGACGGACAGCACACCGGCCGGTACCGCTGGGATCAGCTGCACAAGACCGAGAAGACGCACGCCGGCACCCTGGTCGAGATCGCGCTGGCCCGGGCGTTGCCGCTGGCCGACGGCACCGCGCTCGACTACACGATCGCGGGCGCGGACGTGGACTGCAAGTTCTCCTACCGGCGGGGCGGCTGGATGATCCCGCCCGAGGCCGACGGGCAGCTGATGCTGCTGGTCCAGGCCAGCGACGAGGACGGCACCTGGTCGGCCGGGCTGCTCCGGGCCACCGCGGCGAACCTCAGCCCGGCCGGCAACCGGGACCACAAACGGGCCCTCAACGAACGGGGCCGGGCCGCGGTGTGCTGGCTGCACGCCCGGGCCCCGCTGCAAGAGAACGCCCTGATCAGATTGGCCGAACGGGACGTGGCCGCGGTATTCGCCCTGCCCTCGGGGCAGCAACGGGTGAACGAGCTGTTCCGCCGGGCGCAGCGGATGCGGGTGAGCCGGACCGTGGTGGCCACGGTGGCCATGCAGGACGACTACATGAAGCGGGTCAGGGACGGCGGGGGGGCGCGGGACCAGCTGCGCGCCGAGGGCATCGTGATCTTCGGCGACTACGCTGGCGACCAGATGCTGGCCGGTGCCCTCGGGCTGCCCCGGCCCGGGCCCGGCGAGTTCGTCAGCGCCCGGCTGGCCCGGCGCGACGGCGCGGCGGGCCGGGAATACGACCGCTCGGTCCGGCTCGACGGCACCGACTGGCTGCTGGCCGGGCCGGCTGACCCGGTGTGGCCGGCCCCGGCCCTCCCCCGCTGACCAGAGCGCGCCGGGCCTGGCTGACCGGGCTCAGCCCGGGCCTTGCTGACCGGGCCCTGCTGGCCGGGCCTCAGGGCGGGGCGGCTTCGCTGGTGAGGCTGCCGGTCAGGTAGCGCTGGGCGGCGGGGCCGATGGCGGCGACCAGGTCCTCGACGGGGGCCGAGGCAATCGGCTCGAGCCGGAGCAGGTACCTGGTGAAGCCCAGGCCGACGACCTGGCTGGCGACCAGCGCGGCCCGGTAGCGGCCTTCGGCGTCGTCGCGCAGGCCCGCGGCCCGGACCAGGCTGGCCAGGATGGTGCTGGTCACGAACCCGCGCAGCATGGTCCCGCCCTGTTCGGTGGTGGCCGCGGAGCGCAGCAGCCCGAGGAAGGCGGTCCTGACCTCGGGCAGGTCCCAGGCCCGGAGCATGGTGCCGATCAGGATCTCACCCAGGTGCGCGGAGAAGGCGTCGCCGAACCGGTCCCGGGCCGTGTCCAGCGCGCCGGACAGCATCTCGCTGGGCCGCACGGGCAGGTTCATGGCCGCCGCGAACAGGCCTTCCTTGGTGCCGAAGAAGTGGTGGACCAGGGCCGGGTTGACGCCGGCGGCGGCGGCCACGGCGCGGATGGTGGTGGTGTCGTAGCCACGGGACGCGAAGCTGCGCCGGGCCGCGTCCAGGATCGCCTCGCGGGTCCGGCTGTCGCCGCCGCGCCGCCCGAGCCGCCGGGGTCCGGGCTGCCGGGGTCCGGGGTGCCGGGGTTCCGGCGGCGGGGTCCGGGCCCGGTCACCGTGACTGCGCCCCGGCCCGGGCCAGCTCGAAGAACCGCTCGTCCAGCGTGGCGGGCTCCTCGCCGACGGCTGCGGGCAGGTCGCCGAGGGCCTCGGCCACCTGGGCGGCAGCGGCGCCGGGGACCCGCAGCACCGGGCCGGACAGCACGGCGCGCAGGCCGGCCGCCTCCAGCCGCCGCAGCGCGCCGGCCCAGTCGGCGGCGCGGAGCACCACGGTCCGTTCGGGGCCGATGATCTGTTTCGTGGTGCCGACGGCCACCACGCGTCCGGCGGCCATGACCACCAGCCGGGAGCATTCCTCGGCTTCGGTCATGTTGTGGGTGGTCACGATGGCGCCGGCGCCGGCGGCGGCCGCCGCGCCGATCGTCTCCCACAGGCGGGAGCGGGCCAGCGGGTCCACCCCGGAGGTCGGCTCGTCGAGCAGCAGCAGGTCCGGTGCGTGCGCCAGGGCCTGGGCGAACGCCGCCCGCCGGGCCACCCCGAGCGGCAGGTCGCCGACCAGGGCGCCGGCGTACCGGCGCAGCGAAGCGGGCGTCCGGGCCGGGGCGGAGAACACGGCGCCGGAGAAGGCCAGGTTCTCCGCGACGGTCAGGTCGTCGTACAGGCCGAGGGTCTGCGGCACGTAGCCGATCCGGCGCCGGGTCGCCCGCGACGGCGGCTGGCCGAACAGCCGGACCGACCCGGCCGAGGCGGGCAGCAGCCCGAGCAGCAGCCGGATCAGCGTGGTCTTGCCCGCGCCGTTGGCGCCGAGCAGGCCGACCACCTCGCCGGCCCGGACGGCCAGGTCCACCCGGTCGACGGCGGTGAACGAGCCGAAGGTCCTGCTGACCGCCACGCATTCGGCCAGGGGCTCAGGCATGCTGGAGCTCCCGTCGCAGTTCGGCCACGCACACCGCGTCCTGCAGGTCGGGCTTGATCGGATCCGGGCCGGCGGGCTCGCGGCCGGCCGGCTGCCAGACGCGCCAGGCACCGGCCCGGCGCCAGGAGCGGCGCCGTTGTTCCTCGTCGTCGGGCCGCTGGGCCAGCGCGACGATCGTGCCGGGGACGGCGGCGGTGATCTCGGCGGGCGGGCCGGCGGCCAGGGCCTGGCCCGTATCCAGGACCAGCACGCGGGCGGCGCGGGCCGCCTCGTCCAGGTAGGTGGTGGACATCAGCACGGCGGCGCCATCCGCGGCGGCCCGGGCGATGAGCCACCACAGGTCGGCCCGGCTCACCGGGTCCACGCCGGTGGTCGGCTCGTCCAGGACGAGCAGATCCGGACCGGGCAGCAGGGCCGCGATCACGCCCAGCTTGCGGAGCATCCCGCCGGACAGCTGGCCGGCCAGCCGGTCCCGGGCCGGGGCCAGCCCGGTCCGGTCCAGGTACGCCGCGGCTTGCTGCCGGGCCTGGGGGCGGGGCAGGCCGTAGGCGGCGGCGCGGAAGTCGAGGTTTTCTGCCACGGACAGATCCTCGTAGATCCCGCTGCCCGGCGGCAGGTAGCCGATCCGGTGCGGATCGGGGCGGCGGACGGTGCCCGCATGGGGCGCAAGGGCCCCGGCCAGGCAGCGCAGCAGCGTGGTCTTGCCCGCCCCGTCACCGCCCACTACCACGGTGACCTGGCCGGGGGGCGCGGTGATGCTCACCTGGTCCAGGGCCAGGACGTCGCCGAACCGGACGCTGATGGCGTCCGCGCCCCAGGTCACCGCTCGCCGCCGGGGGCCAGGAAGGCGCGGAAGCGGAGGGTGGCCAGGGTGGCCACGGCCGTTCCGAGCAGGGCCAGGTAGAGGAACGGGGGCCAGAGCGAGCCGAGGGGTTCGGCCCGCAGCATGACGCCGCGGGCGATCTCGGTGAAGTAGGTGAGCGGCAGCAGGTAGGCGATCCAGCGCACCCCGGCCACGATCGAGGCCAGCGGGAAGATCAGGCCGGACAGCAGCACCTGCGGCAGCAGGGTCATGACGGCCAGCTGGATGGCCTGGCCCTGGGTCTGCGACACGCTGGAGATCAGCACGCCCAGGCCCAGCGTGACGAACACGAACAGCAGCGCGCCGAGCCCGAAGACGGCGGGTGACCCGCGGAACGGCACGCCGAACACCGCCACCCCGACGGCCAGCACCACGGCCAGGTCGGCCACCGCGACCGCGAAGTAGGGGACGATCTTGCCGCCGAACACGTCGGCGGGCCGCAGCGGCATCACCGCGAGCTGTTCCAGCGTGCCGGCCTGGCGCTCGCGGACCACGCCGAGGCTGGTGATGACCGTGCCGACAAAGACCAGGATCACGCCGGCCAGGCCGGGGATCATGGTGTAGGAGGTCTTCAGCCCGGGGTTGTACAGGATCTGCACGCTGGCTTTGGTGCGGCCGGCGGCTTGCGGGCCGGCCGGGTCGGCGCGCTGGGCGGCGAGCTGGCGCAGGGCGGCCTGGGCGGTGAACAGCTGGCTGCCGTCGACCAGGACGGTGGTGGCGGGGCCGCCGGTGACGATGGCTACCGCCGCGTGCCCGTCGCGCAGCTCGTCGTGGGCCCAGGTCGCGGCGCCCGCCGCCGGGCCGGTGCCGGCCAGCTGGAAGGGCTCGGGCAGTTGCCGGGCCGCCAGGGCCGCGTCCGGCCCGGCCACCACGGTCGGGATGACCGACACGTCGAAGCTGGCCGCGTAGCCCAGGATGATCAGCAGCAGGATCGGCATCACGATCATCATGGCCAGCGTCCGGCGGTCCCGGCGGAGCTGCCGGAACTCCTTCACGATCATGGCCCGCATCTGGTCCTCCGATCGCCTGCCTGGATGAAATTAATTATACGACTGATTAATTTTATGGCTAGGGCGGAGTTGGCGGGAGCGGCTGGGGTCTGGTCGGATGGGCGGCATGGCGGGAACTTCGAGGGGCGGCGCGCGGACGCACGCCGGGCGGTGGACGCTGGAGCACCGGTTCGCCTCCCCGTGGCATTACCTGCCGGTCGAGGTAGGCCGCGGAACGGCGGGCCTGCGGGTCGAGCTGGAATACGACCGCGCCGGGGGCGCCGTGCTTGACCTGGGCTGCCTGGGACCGGACGGGTTCCGCGGCTGGTCCGGCGGGGCGCGCGGATCGTTCGTCATCACCGCGGAGGGGGCCACGCCCGGGTACCTGCCGGGCGAGCTGGCGGCCGGGATGTGGCAGGTGATGATCGGCGTGCACCGGATCCCGCCGGACGGCACGGCCTACCGGGTGACCGCGCAGGCCATGCCGAACGCCGCGGGCCTGCTGCCGCCCGCTCCCCAGGCCCCGCCGGCGCCGCGGGAGCATCCGCCGCGGCGCGACCTGCCGGCCAGTCCCGGCCGGCGCTGGCTGGCGGGTGACCTGCACGCGCACACCGTGCACTCCGACGGGCGGCTGACCGTGCCTGAGCTGGCCGCGCTGGCCGCCGAGCGCGGCCTGGACTTCCTGGCCATCACCGATCACAACACGATCAGCCAGCACGCGGAGCTGGCCGCGGCGAGCCGCAGGTACGGCATCACGCTGCTGCCGGGCCAGGAGGTGACCACCGGCGGCGGGCACGCCAACGCGCTGGGCGAGGTCGGCTGGATCGACTTCCGCCGCGACCCCGACGACTGGCTGGCCGAGGTCGAGGCCCGCGGCGGGCTGCTGTCGGTCAACCACCCGTTCGCCGGAGATCTCAGCTGGATCCGGCCGATGCGCCGCCGCCCGCCGCTGCTCGAGGTGTGGCACCCGAGCTGGCTCGACCTGCGCTGGACCATCCCGCTGTCGTGGTGGCTGGCCTGGGATCCCGCCGCGATCCCGGTCGGCGGGAGCGACTGGCACGACACCGGATCCGTTGCCCCGCCCGGCCAGCCGACCACCTGGGTCGAGTGCGCGGGATCCGAGCCGGGCGACGTGCTCGACGGACTGCGGGCCGGCCGGGTAGCCATCTCGGCCACCCGGGACGGGCCGGTGCTGCTGCGTCTTGATGGTGAGCTGGTCGCAGTGGGCGCCGACGGCACCATCCTGGCCGGGCCGTCAGGCCCGTGCGCCCGGGTCCGCGGCGACCTGGACCGGCGGCCCGGCGCGCCCGGCCCGCACCGGCTGCTCGATGCCCGCGGCGCGACGCTGGCCCTGGTGGCCTAGCGGGTTGGCCGGGCGGCCAGCACGCGCTGGCGGGCCGCCTCGTACAGCACCGCGGTGGCCGCGTTGGCCACGTTCAGCGAGCTCGCGGAGCCGGTCATGGGGATACGGACCAGCTCGTCGCACAGCTCGCGCCAGGCGGCGCTCAGCCCGGCGGTCTCGTTGCCCATCAGCAGCAGCGCGGGCCGGGTCAGGTCGGCGTCGAACACGTCGACCGGGCCGTGCTCGTCGGTGCCGATCAGCGCGACCGGGTGCGGCTGGGCCGCGAGCCACCCGGTCAGCTCGCGGGGCGAGGGGACCCGGACCACCGGCCGGGCGAACAGCGAGCCGGTGCTGGCCCGCACCGACCTGGGGTCGTAGGGATCGGCCGCGTGGCCGGCCACGATGACTCCGGCCGCGCCGAAGGCGTCCGCCGACCTGATCATGCTGCCCAGGTTGCCCGGGCTGGCCGGGCGGTCCAGTACCAGGCCGAGGAAGCCCGGGCCGACCTGGATCCGGTCCAGGTCGTCGCCGGGCAGCTCGACCACGGCCAGCAGCTCGGGGCGGTCCTCGTCCTTCTCGCCGAGTTCGGCCAGCAGGGCGGGCGACATGGCCACCTGGTCGGCGTCCACGGCGCGCAGCATCTCCTGTGCCCAGCCGGACAGCGGGTGGTCGGCGTCGTAGATCAGGGCCCGGAACCGCCAGCCGGCCCCGGCGGCCAGCGAGATCGGCCGCACCCCCTGGACCAGGAACTCGCCGGCCCGCTGCCGCTTGGCCCGGCTGGTCAGCAGGGCCTGCCACTGCTGGAAGCGAGCGTTGCGGGCGGTAATCCGCAGCACCGGCGTCACGTGTCCTCCCGTAGGTTGACGTGGCGCGCGGCCGCTAGCCGTGGCCGGTGAGCAGCTCCAGGCGGGCGCGCAGCAAGGCCCGGTGGGCCACCACGTCGTCGATCTGGTCGGGCTGCTCGGGGCACTCGCCCGCGCTGATCGCGCGCTCAAGCCTGCGGCCGGCCTCGGCGGGGTCGATCATCTCGAACACCACCAGCGGGTCAGCCGAAGCGGCCCGCTCGGTCTCCGTCCGCAGCCCGGGGGCCTTGGCCACCCAGGCGTCACCGATCTTGCCGCCGCGGCCGTGGTCGATGAGCACGCAGACGGCGTGCTGCCGGTCGCCGTAGGCGAAGGTCATGGTCAGCGACTCCTGGCGCCCGCCTACGTCGGCGTAGCGCCAGCAGTCCCCGACCCGCGGCGCACCCAGCGCTCGGGTCCAGGGCGGGTCGGCCACGCCCAGCGCGCTGACCCGGACCGCGGCGCGGCCGGCGGCGGCGCGCAGGGCGGGCGCGCCGACCGCGGCGAACACGCGCAGCAGGGCCAGGGCCTGCGGGGTGGACTCGGCCTCCGCCGCGGGGACCAGCGAGCCGGCCAGCGCGTTGGTGAGCGAGGCCTGGCCCGCGGCCGAGGCGGCCAGCGCGCCGATCAGGTCGGAGACCCACAGTTCCGCGTCCACCGGGTCATCCACCTGGCCCAGGACGTCGCTGGCCTCGGCCAGCACCCCGGCGAAGGTCTCTTCGACCGCCACCGGCGCGAACAGGCGCGCGACGTCGGGGTCGGGGGCAGGTTCATCCGCGGCCATGCCGTGCAGGATAAGCGAAGGACCCGCCCCGGGTCTCCGGGACGGGTCCTTCGGCTGGCAGGAGTTACTGGCCCGAGCCGGTCACGCCCGACAGGGCGCCGGTCACGCCGCCGACGTTCGGCAGGGTGCCGGTCAGCGAGCTGACCGGCAGGGCACCGGTCACGCCGGACAGGGAGCCCGGGATCACCCTGCTGTTGGCCGTGCCGCCGGCCGGGGCGTCGGCCGGTGCGCCGTTCGGGTCGAACGCCGCATTGCTCGAATTGGAGCTGTTGCCGGTGCTGGAGCCGGTCAGCGAGCCGACGGCAGGCACCTGGCCGGTGGCCGAGTCCAGGCCGGGGATGACGCCGGCCACCGTGTTCAGGCCCGGCAGCGAGTTAAGGCCGGAGGCATTCGCGCCGTTCGGGGTCTGGGTGCTGGACGACGAGTCGTTGACCTGCAGGGCGTTGTCCGGAGTCTGGCTGGACGAGTTGCACGACCCGGTCATGGTCAGGGCCCCGGAGGCCGAGGAAACCTCGCCGGCCATCGGCAGGCCGGTCAGCTGGCAGGCCGCGCCGCCCAGGGTCTGAGTCACCGTGGACGATGTCGGCCCGTCGGTGGCAGGTGCCGCTTGGGCCAGCGCCGGGGCGGCCACGCCCATCGTCAGGATGCCTGCCGAGGCGATGCCCCCAAGAAAGGTTTGCCACTTGTACACGAAACTCTCCACTTCGAGTTGGGGTATCGGGAGGGCCGTGATCCGGGCCCTGACCGCGAACGACTCAGATCGTGAAACTGACTACAAGACTGCGTACCCGCCGACCGTCCGGCGAGCCTGGCGCCAAGCGGGCCGGGTCACTGTCGGCCTGCGCCCCCGATGTGGTCACACGGCGGAAACATAGCACACTGACAGTCATCAAGGAGTAACTCTACGACGTATTGGCTCGTCAGAATGTGTGTCGAGGGCGGGCTGGGCCTGGTTACGTTCACGGCCGCAGCAGGAGCGGCAGCGACCGCAGGCCGCGCAGGGTGGAGCCGGGCGCCCGGTAGACGGGCGGGTTCGGGAGTCCGGCCAGCCGCAGGCCAGGGAACCGGCGCAGCAGCCGCGGGAACACCAGCTCGCCCTGCATCCCGGCCAGGAACGCGCCCAGGCAGTAGTGCGGCCCGGCGCCGAAACTGAGCGAGGGAACCTGCTCGCGGGTCACGTCGAATACCTCGGGCTCCTTGACCTGGGCCGGGTCCCGGTTGGCCGCGCCGATCAGGCCGAAGACCATCGTGCCGGCCGGGATGCGGACGCCGGCCAGGTCGACGGGCTCGAGCGCGGCCCTGGCCACCAGCTGGACCGGCGGCTCGTAGCGCAGGATCTCGGCCACGGCCCGGGACGCGATCCCGTCCTGCTCCGCCACCAGCCGGGCCTGCCGCGGGTGCTCGAGCAGCAGCCTGGTGCCCAGCCCGACCAGGCTGGCGGGTGAGTCGAACCCGGCGCCGAACAGCAGGACGGCCGCGGCGAGCTGCTCGTCCTGGCCGATGTGAGCGGCCAGCCGGGCCAGCGGGCTGCCGGAGTCCTCGCCGCGATGGGCGGCCACGATCACCGCCAGCTGCCGCACCATCTCCTCCCCCGCCGTGGCGACCTGGCGGTGCTGCTCGGCCGAGGCGAACTGCTCGAAGACCGGGCCGACCTGACGGGCCAGCCGTCCGAGCCGGATCGCCTCGTCGTCTCCGATGGCCAGCAGCCGGCCCAGGGCCAGCGCCGCGAACGGCAGAGCCAGGTGCTCCATCAGGTCGACCGGCCCGGGTCCGAGCCGGGCCAGCCGATCCACCAGCTCACCGGCGATCTGGTCAAGTTCGGTCCGGTAAGCGGCGAGCTGGCGCGGCCCGAACGGCCGGGCTATGGCCTGCCTGCGTTCCCGGTGCTGCCCCCCGGTCTGGAACACCATCGAGCGGTACATGCAGCGGGTGAACGCGTTGTCGCGCCACCCCGGCCGCAGCGCGTCCAGGTGGGCGGTGGTCGGCGGGCCGAACGCGGGGTCGCGCAGCAGCCGGGAGCAGCCGGCGAACGTGCTGACCAGGTAGCCGGACGGAACCCCGGGCAGCCGGACGGCCAGCAGCGGGGCCAGGTCGCGCAGCCGCGCGTACAGCGGATAGGGGTCATCAAGCGGCTTGGGCCGGATCAGCCGCAGGAAGATCCGCAGCGCTTCGGCCTCCTGCGCCGTCCGCTGCGGGCCGGGCGGCGTCATCCGGCCGCCGCCACGAGCTGGCCGGCGCGCGGCCGGCTGGCACCCCAGAAGTCGAGCAGCGCGGCCGCTGTCAGCCCGGGCTGTTCCATGTTGGCGCTGTGCGAGGCCCGCTCGATGATCACGTGGCCCGCGCCGAGGCGCCGGGCCATGTCGGCGTAGGCGTCGGGCGACCACAGGCGGCGGTCACGCTTGCCGTGCACGAGCAGGACGGGCAGGCCGGCCGCGACCAGCTCGGCGCTGCGGTCCGGCTCGGCGGCCAGCGACTGCGCCGTGCCGGTCACCCAGCGCGGGTTCATCGTGGCCAGCTTGGCGTGCCAGAACTCGCGCATGATCGTGTCGTCGTCGGCCAGCAGGGACTTCACCAGGGGCCACAGCATCATCGTGCCGCCCTTGCCGTGCAGCTGGCTCAGCCCGCTGAGCATGGCCCGGTGCTTGCGCTCGCGCATGCTCGGGCCGCAGGACAGCAGGGTCAGGCTGCGGGCCAGGTCCGGCTCGGCCAGCACGGCCGACCGGGCCACGAACCCGCCCAGGCAGTGCCCGATCACGTGGGCCGGCCTGCCGCCGGTGACCGCGCGCGTCAGCTCCCGCAGGTCGCCGGCCATCCGGGCGATGGTGTAGGAGTCCTGGTCGTGGTCCGGGCCGAGCTGGCCGGCGTAGTCGCAGGCCCAGCCGCGCAGGCCGGCCGCGGCCAGCAGCGAGAGCAGCTCGCGGAAGTCCTCCTTGGTGCCGAAGAACCCGCTCACCATGACCACGTCGATGAGGCCCCGTTGGGCCTCTTGGCCCCCTTGGGGCCCCTGGGGCTGGCCGCACAGCACCGGCACCGGCCCGCGGGAGGTCTGTACCACCTGCCGCTCGACCCCGGCGGGCAGCGGGAGGCTGATCATGCCGGCACCGCCCGGCGGGGGCTCGCTGTGATCTGGTCGAGGCGGGCCACGGCCGCGCCGCAGCCGTCCTCGGCCCGGACCAGGCCGCCGAGCGCCCGGGCCCGGGCGGACATGCCCGGGTCGCCGAGGGCCCGGTCCAGCGCCGCGGCCAGGGTCCGCCCGGTCAGGGCGCGCACCGGCCGGGCCGGCGGGGCCACGCCCAGGCTCGTCATCCGCCGGGCCCAGAAGTGCTGGTCGATGCCGAACGGCCAGATGACCTGCGGCCGCCCGGCGGCCACGGCGGCGCCCGTGGTGCCGGCCCCGCCGTGGTGCACGATGGCCTGGACGCGGGGGAAGAGCCAGTCGTGCGGCGCGTTCCTGATGACCAGGAACCGGCTGGCCGGCAGCAGGCGGCGCAGCTCCGGGCTGGACGAGGCCACCACGGCCCGGGCCCCGGCCTGGCTCAGCGCGGCGGCCAGCAGCCGCGGGTCCGGGCCCGGCATGCTGCCGAAACCCAGGTAGATCACGGGCTCGCCGGCCTCGAGGAACGCCGCGAGCCGGCCCGGAGGCGACCAGCCCGGGGCGGCGGGCAGCGTCCAGTACCCGGTGACGAGCGCGGTGGGCGGCCAGTCCGCGGGCGCCGGGACGACGTGGGCGCTGACCGCGTGCAGCACGGTGACCGGTGCGCCGGCGGCGGACCGCAGCGGATCGTGCCGGCCGGGTCGCGGCGGCAGGGCCAGCACGTCCCGCCGCCAGCGGTCGATGCCGGGCCGGCTCCAGGCGCCGGCGAGCAGCCGGGCCGCGCGATAGGACGGCCGGGCCAGCCAGCGGGGTACCGGCACCGGCCAGGCCGCGGAGCCGAACTGCCCGGTCGGCACCCAGGCGGGCAGCGGCAGCGCGACCGCGGCCGGAACGCCGAGGTGTTCGGCCAGGTGCTGGCCCAGCGGCAGGACGGGGTGATGGACCACGAGGTCGGTGCCGGGAGCGGCGGCCGCCGTGGCGCCCGGCAGGACCGCGGCCGCCTGGCGGCCCAGGGCGCGGCAGAACGCGATCAGGTGCCGCAGCCCGTGCCGTCCGGCCAGCGCCGCCCCCAGCTGGCCCAGGTCCAGGTCCAGCGGCATGAAGGGCACGTCGTGGGCCGCGGCCAGGCCGCCGTAGGCGGCGGGCGCGGCGAGCACGGCCTCGTGGCCGGCCGCCTGCAGCCGGGCCCCCAGGGCGACAAACGGCTGGACGTCTCCCTGGGATCCCACCGTCAGCAGCAGCGCTCTCATCGTCCGCCTCGGCCCGGGGACGTGGACCGGCCGCCACGTCACTCAACGAAGTAGAAGTATTACGGTTCGTGATCGACGGTTGCGGCGGAACGCCTAACTTGGCTGGTCGCGGACCGCGCAGGCCGGCGGCCGCAGCGCGGCGGGTGAGCACCGACCGTAGTGGGTAACGGAGTGTTACTGGTTCCGGCAGAAGCAGGCGGCCAGGTGGTCGTTGACGATGCCGCAGGCCTGCATGGTCGCGTAGGCGGTCACCGGCCCGGTGAAGGTGAACCCGTGCCGGCGCAGTTCGGCGCTGAGCGCCTTGGAGGCCGGGGTGGCCGACGGTATGTCGGCCAGCGTCCGCGGCGCGGCAGCTGGCTCGCCGGCGTACTTCCACGCCAGGTCGGTGAGCCCGTCCGGCAAGTCGAGCATGGCCCGGGCGTTGGTGATCACCGCGTTGACCTTGGCCCGGTTCCGCACGATGCCGGCGTCGGCCATCAGCCGGGCCACATCGTCATCGCCGAAGGCGGCGACCGCAGCGGGATCGAACCCGGCGAAGGCGGCCCGGAAGTTCTCCCGCTTGCGCAAGATGGTCAGCCAGGACAGCCCGGACTGGAAGCCCTCCAGGCAGAGCCGCTCGAAGATGGCGATGTCGCCGCGGACCGGCCGGCCCCACTCCTGGTCGTGGTAGGCCACGTATTCCGGGGCACTGCGGCCCCAGGGGCAGCGCAGCCGTCCGTCCGGGCCGGCCACCACGCCCATGTCCCGCAAGCTTTCGGCCGGGGGCTGGTCGCTCACCAGCTCTGTTCCTCCGCCCTGGCCATCGCGTCGTCGTCGGCCCGCGCCCCCGGCGGCGCCGCGCCGGCGGCGCTGTCGTCCGGCGCGGACTCGGCGGGAGCGGCGGCTTCAGCCGGGTCGGGCGGGTCTGGGATGGGTGCCTGTGAGCTGGCCGGTTCCTGGTAGCTCCAGGGCGTGCGGGGACGGGCGTGCTTGGGGCCGGTCGGCTGCTCCGGGCCCTCCGACGGCGACGGGACCTGGGACGCCAGGGAGAACTGGGGTGCGGTCGAGGGCGTCAGCGGCGCATCGGGAGCCGGGGCGGCGTCCGAGCCCTGGCCGGCCAACTGCTGCCGGAGGTAGGCGATCGTGACGTCCCGGTCGCGCATGGCGCGGGCGATGCGCTCCAGCGCCTCGTCGGTGACTTGCATGTTGTAGCCCCACAGGGCGGTCGGCGGCCGCAGCATCGCCACGTCGGCGGCGGAGACCGGGCCGAGGTCAAGCGGAGCGTGGTCAGCGTGCTCGTAGGCCAGCTCGCCGCCCCGGCCGGTGGCGGCGTAGAACACGCCGACGAGCACCGCGACGGCCGCGATAATCATGACAGCAGGCACATACGAATGGTGCCACGCTCGGCGCCTGATGTCGCATCGAGGCCAGGATCGCGGCGGGTGGGGTGGGTTAGGTGAGCTGGGTGCTGTGGGCTTCGAGGATGATCTTGACGGCTTCTTCGGGGTCGTCGACGAGGCGGAGCAGGCTGAGCTCGGCGGGGCCGATGTTGGCGCGGGCCAGCATGGTGTCCTGGAGCCAGGACAGCAGGCCGGACCAGTAGGACCGGCCGACGAGGACGATCGGGAACTTGGTGATCTTGCCGGTGGCGACCAGGGTCACCGCCTCGAACAGCTCGTCCATGGTGCCGAAGCCGCCGGGCAGCACCACGAAGGCCTGCGAGTACTTGATGAAGCAGGTCTTCCTGACGAAGAAGTACCTGAACTCCAGGCCCATGTTGACGTACTCGTTCAGGCCCATCTCGGTGGGCAGCTCGATGCCCAGGCCCACGGATATGCCGCCGCCCTCGACCGCGCCCTTGTTGGCCGCCTCCATGATCCCCGGGCCGCCGCCGGTGATCACCGCGTAGCCGGCCTGGACCAGGCCGTGGGCGATGCGTTCGGCCATCAGGTACTCGGCGGCGCCGCGCGCGGTCCGGGCCGAGCCGAAGATCGAGACGGCCGGACCGAGCTCGGCCAGCAGGCCGAAGCCCTCGACGAACTCGGCCTGGATCCGCAGCACCCGCCACGGATCGGTGTGCACCCAGTCGGCGGCACCGCGCCGGTCCAGCAGCCGCTGGTCAGTAGTTGTCGCCGGTATCTGCTGGCCGCGCAGCGTGACGGGTCCCTGGCGACGGACCCGCCGGTGCGGCTCTGAATTCACGCTCATCGCGTACTAACAGTAGTCACTGGCCCGACCTGGACGGCACTGACCTGGAAGGCACAGGTCAGGCATCGACGCCGTGGTCGCGCAGGATGTCGTTCAGCGCCGACTTGTCGTGCCGGGAGCCTTCCGGCAGCCGCTTGAGGACGAGCAGGCACGGCATGCCGAACTCGCCGCCGGGAAAGCGCCGCGGCCGGGTCCCGCTCACGCACACCGACCAGGGCGGGGCCTCGCCGCGCGGCAGTTCGGCCCCGGTCTCGGTGTCGATGACGTGCGTGGTCTTGGTCAGGATGGCCCCGGCGCCCAGCGTGGCGCCCTGGCGCACCCGGGCGCCGCCGACCACCATGCAGCGCGAGCCGATCATGGCCTCGTCCTCGACCACCACCGGCACGGCGCTGGGCGGCTCGAGCACGCCGCCGATGCCGACCCCGCCGGACAGGTGCACGTTCTTGCCGATCTGGGCCCCGGAGCCGACCGTGGCCCAGGTGTCCACCATGGTCCCGGAGTCCACGTAGGCCCCGATGTTGACGAACGAGGGCATCAGCACCGCGCCCGGCGCGACGTAGGCGCCCCAGCGCACGATGGCCCCGGGCAGCACGCGCACGCCGTCCAGCTGCCTGGTCAGCGGCACCCGGTCGTCGTAGCGGAAGTCGCCCACCTGGGACCGGGCCATGGGCAGCATGCGGAAGGCGAGCAGGATGGCCTGCTTGGCCCGCTCGTCCACGACCACCTCGTCGGTGACCGGATCGACATAGGCCACCCGGGCCTGCCCGGCGTCGATCGCGTCCACCGCGCCGACCACGGCCGCGCGGGCCTGCTCGTCGGACGGCGACAGCTCGGCCCGCCGCGCCCACAGTTCGTCGATGACCTGGGGCAGCGGCGACGGCTTTCCGGTAGCGGTCACAGACTCGCTCATGTTGGCCGAGCTTAGCGGTACGGTCTGATGGTGTGCCGCCCAACACCCGCCGGCTGCGGGGCCTCACCGTCCTCGCGACCACGCTGGTCCTGCTGACGGCGGCGGGCGCCTTCGTCTACAACAGCCTGCGGCACGTCACCGCGGCCCCGCCCCCGCCCGGCTGCCAGATCGGCACCGGGGTGGCGGCCATCTCGCTGGACCCTGACCAGGCGGCCATCGCCGCGATCATCGCGGGCGTCGCGGCCCGGCACGACCTGCCCCGGGAGGCGGTCACCATCGCCTACGCGACCGCGCTGCAGGAATCGCACATGGAGAACCTGACCTACGGCGACCGGGACTCGATAGGTGTCTTCCAGCAGCGCCCCTCGGAAGGCTGGGGTCCCGCGGCCGACCTGGAAGACCCGGTGTACGCCACGACCAAGTTCTTCGGCGCCCTGGTCCAGGTGCCCCGCTACACCAAGCTGCCGGTGCAGGTGGCGGCCCAGGACGTGCAGCACAGCGCGGACGGGTCCGCCTACGAGCAGTACACCTACGTGGCCGCCCAGCTGGCCCGGTACTTCACCGGCGGCTCGCCGCACGGCGTGTCCTGCTGGTACACCCCGGCCGGGACGGCGAACCTGGCCAGTGCGCTGCGCGAGATGGCGCAGACGTTCGGGCCGTCGGGGCGTGAGGGGGTGGTGACCGGGATCACCACGGACCGTTCGACCAAGATAAACGACAGAAGCGCGACGGTCGTGCACGCGCGGCAGGGCGCCAGCTGGACGGTGGCCAGCTGGCTGGTGGCGAACGCGCAGCAGTACGGGATCAGCCAGGTGCGATACGCCGGTTATGTGTGGAATGCCGCGGATGGCAATATGGGCTGGCAACGGGCCAGTTCGGCGCTTGACCCGCCGCGCGGCACTATTGTCGCGGGCTGAGGCAGCACCGGGCGGCCAGCCGCCATACTGTGTTAGCAGCAGGGATCAGTTTTCCAGAAGGAGTTCACCCGTGACCTACATCATCGCGCAGCCCTGCGTTGATGTGCTTGACCGAGCATGCATCGAGGAATGCCCCGTGGACTGCATCTACGAGGGCGAGCGCATGCTGTATATCCACCCCGACGAGTGCGTGGACTGTGGCGCGTGCGAGCCGGTCTGCCCGGTCGAGGCCATCTACTACGAGGACGACGTGCCCGATCAGTGGAAGGAGTACTACAAGGTCAACGTGGACTTCTTCGAAGACCTGGGCTCCCCGGGCGGCGCGGCCAAGACCGGCAAGACCGGCAAGGACCACCCGGTGGTCGCGGCGCTGCCGCCGCAAGCCGCGGAGGAATGACGCTCGCAGCGCGGCTGCCCGCGTTCACCTGGGACCGGATCGCGCCGCTGGGCGAGCAGGCCGGGCTGCACCCGGACGGCCCGGTGGACCTGTCCATGGGCACCCCGGTGGACCCGGTGCCCGAGGTGATCCAGCGCGCGCTGGCCGAGGCGGCCAACGCGCCCGGGTACCCGCTGACCCGCGGGACCGCGCGGCTGCGCGAGGCGGCCGCGGGCTGGCTGGCGCGTGCGTTCTCGGTATCCGTGTCGCCGGATGACGTGCTGCCGGTCATCGGGACCAAGGAGTTCATCGCCTGGCTGCCGGTGATGCTCGGGCTCGGGCCTGGTGACGTGATGGTGTACCCGGAACTGGCCTACCCGACCTACGACATCGGCGCGCGGCTGGCCGGGGCGACCGCCGTGGCCTCGGACAGCCTGCTGGCCCTGGGGCCCGCCCGGGTGCGGCTGGTGTGGCTGAACTCGCCGTCCAACCCGACCGGGCGGGTGCTGCCGGTTTCGCATCTGCGCAAGGTGGTGGCGTGGGCGCGCGAGCGCGGGGCGGTGGTGGCGTCCGACGAGTGCTACCTCGGGCTGGGCTGGGAGGCCGTGCCGGTCTCGGTGCTCGACCCGGCCGTGTGCGGCTCGTCGCGGGACGGGGTGCTGGCCATCCACTCGCTGTCCAAGCGGTCCAACCTGGCCGGCTACCGGGCCGGGTTCGTGACCGGCGACCCGGCGCTGGTCGCGGAACTGCTGGCCATCAGGAAGCAGGCCGGGATGATCGTGCCGGACCCGGTGCAGGCGGCGATGATCGCGGCGTTCGGCGACGAGGCGCACGCAGTGGCGCAGCGGTCTGTGTATGAAGCCCGGCGTTCGGCGCTGCGTTCGGCGTTCGCCTCGGCGGCCTTCGTGGTGGACCATTCGGAGGCCGGGCTGTACCTGTGGTTGCGGCACCCGGAGCTTGACGGCTGGGCGGCGGCCGAGATGCTGGCCGGGCAGTGCGGCATCCTGGTCACCCCGGGCTCGGCGTACGGGCCGGCCGGGGACCGGCACGTGCGGGTGGCGCTGACCGCCACCGACGAGCGGGTGGCGGCCGCGGTCAAGCGGCTGGCCGGACGGGGCGACCGGAGCTGACGGGCCTCGCGGGCCGGGTGCGTTCGGGCAGAATACGAGGAATGTTCCGCCGCCGCGCTTCGGGAGCCAAGCAAGCCGCCGCCGCTACTGAGGCCCGGCCCGGCCGGCACCGGGGGCCGGCCCGCGCCGGAGCCGGGCCCGCGGCACCGGGCTCACCTGCAGCTCCGGGCGCGGCCGGCGCTCATGGCGGGCCGGGCGAGTCTGCCGCGCCGGGGGCTCCGGGCGCGGCGCCGGGGTCTGCGGGCCCGGCGCCGGCTGGGGTGGACGTCAGCGGGCCGCATCCGGCCCGGGTGTGGAACTACTGGCTGGGCGGCCGGGAATTCTTCCCCGCCGACCGGGCCGCGGGCGACCGCCTGAACCGGGAGTTCCCGCACCTGGCCGAGATGGCCCGGGCCGAGCGGGCCTTCCTGGTCCGCGCGGTGCGCTACCTGGCCGGGCCGGCCCGGATCAGGCAGTTCCTCGACATCGGGGCCGGGCTGCCGGCCGGCGGGAACACCCACGAGGTCGCGCAGCGCGTCGCGCCCGAGACCGGGATCGTGTACGCGGACAACGACCCGGTGGTGCTGGCCCACGCCCGGGCCCTGCTGGACAGCCCGATGCTGGCTAGTTCGGCGGAGGGGATCGTCAGCTACATCGACGCCGACCTGCGCAACGTGACCGCGGTGCTGTCGGGCTCGGCCCGCACCCTGGACCACGGCCGGCCGGTCGCGCTGATGCTGCTCGGCGTCCTGGGCCACGTCGATGACTACGGCGCGGCCCGCTCGATCACCAGTTCCCTGATGGACGCGCTCCCGGCCGGCAGCTATCTGGCCATCGCCGACGGCGTGGCCGGAAACGAGCAGGTCGCGGGCGCCCAGGAGCGTTATAACCAGCACGCGCCGGTGCCGTACCACCTGCGCAGGCCCGACCAGATCGCCAGCTTCTTCGACGGGCTGGACCTGGTCGAGCCCGGCGTCGTTCCGTGCCCGAGCTGGAAGCCAGACTCGCCCGGCGCCCACCAGCCGTCGTCCGAACCCGCCGCCTACTGCGCCGTGGCCCGGAAGCCCTGAGGCTGCGGTCGGCGGGGCGGCTGACCTAACCTCCGGTAAATATGTAACGAATCACCGCTTAGAGGCATTTCAACGCAACGATTCTGCGCCGACACGCATGATCGGCGCATGTTTTCCCATGTCATCAGCCCCTACTCTGGGCTCATGATCGACGGGGAACTCGGCGGGGCCGGGGCGCGCGGGCGGCGGGCCACCGCGCGCAGCTACCTGATGTGCCCGCCGGAGCATTTCGCGGTCACGTACGCGATCAACCCGTGGATGCGGCCGGATCAGCCGGCCGACGCGGCCACCGCGATGCGGCAGTGGGCCCGGCTGCGGCGGGCCTACCTGGACCTGGGCCACCAGGTGCGGACCATCGAGCCGGTGCCGGGGCTGCCGGACATGGTGTTCGCGGCCAACGGGGCGACCGTGGTGGGCGGGCGGGTGCTCGGCGCGCGGTTCCGCTACCCGGAGCGCGCCGGTGAAGCCGGCGCCTACCTGGCCTGGTTCCGCGACCGCGGCTACCCGGACGTGCGGGCGCCCCGGTACGTCAACGAGGGCGAGGGCGACGTCTTGTTCACCGGGCGGGCGCTGCTGGCCGGCCACGGCTTCCGCAGCGACCAGGCCGCCGCGGCGGAACTGGCCGAGGTGTTCGGGCGGCCGGTGGTCAGCCTGCGGCTGGTCGACCCGCGCTTCTACCACCTGGACACCGCGCTGTGCGTGCTCGACGCCGACACCGCCATGTACTACCCGGCCGCGTTCGACGATGCCGGGCGGGCGGCCATCGCGGCCCAGTTCGCCGAGCTGATCGAGGCCAAGGACGAGGACGCCGAGGTGCTCGGGCTCAACGCGGTCAGTGACGGCCGGCACGTCGTGCTCCCCGTCCAGGCCCGGAACCTGGCCGCCCAGCTGCGCGAACGCGGGTTCGAGCCGGTCGGGGTGGACATGTCCGAGTTGCTCAAGGGCGGCGGCGGCCCTAAGTGCTGCACGCTCGAGCTAAGAGGCTGAGAGGTCAAGGGAGGCCACACGATGACCGAGACCATGACCGGCCGCGCCAGCGAGCTGATGCAGCTCAACCAGGCGCACGCCGCGCACAACTACCACCCGCTGCCGGTTGTCGTGGCGGAAGCCGACGGCGCGTGGGTGACCGACGTCGAGGGGCGCCGTTACCTGGACATGCTGGCCGCCTACTCGGCGCTGAACTTCGGCCACCGGCACCCGCGGCTGATCGCGGCGGCGATGAGCCAGCTGGAGCGGCTGACGCTGGTCAGCCGGGCCTTCGACCACGACCAGTTCGGGCCGTTCTGCGCCGAGCTAGCCGAACTGGCCGGCATGGACGTGGTGCTGCCCATGAACACCGGTGCCGAGGCGGTCGAGACCGCGATCAAGGTGGCCCGCAAGTGGGGCTACACGGTCAAGGGGGTCCCGGCCGAGGCGGCCGTGATCATCGTGTTCGGCGGGAACTTCCACGGCCGCACCACCACCATCGTCAGCTTCTCCACCGACGACGACGCGCGGGCCGACTTCGGGCCGTACACGCCCGGGTTCCGCATCGTGCCCTACGGCGATCTGGACGCGGTGCGGTCGGCCGTCGAGGAGCTGGGCGAGCGGGTGGTGGCCGTGCTGGTCGAGCCCATCCAGGGCGAGGCCGGCGTGATCGTGCCGCCGCCCGGCTTCCTGCCCGGCCTGCGGGAGCTGTGCACGGCCAACGACGTCCTTATGATCGCCGACGAGATCCAGTCCGGGCTGGGCCGGACCGGCTTCACCTTCGCCTGCACGGCCGAGAACGTGGTGCCGGACGCGTACCTGCTGGGCAAGGCGCTGGGCGGCGGCATCGTGCCGGTGTCGGCCATGGTGTCGACCTGGCCGGTGCTCGGCGTGCTCAAGCCGGGCCAGCACGGGTCCACGTTCGGCGGCAACCCGATGGCCTGCGCGGTCGGCCGGGAGGTCGTGGCCATGCTGCGGACCGGGGAGTACCAGGCGCGTTCGGCGGTACTGGGCGGGCACATGCACGCGCGGCTGGCCGCGCTGCCGTCCGGCGTGGTGCGGGCCACGCACGGGCGCGGGCTGTGGGCCGGGGTGGAGTTCGCCTCGCGGCCCGGCCGCGAGGTGTGCGAGCAGCTGGCCGCGCACGGCGTGCTGGCCAAGGAGACGCATGGCGCCATGATCAGGCTGGCGCCGCCGCTGATCATCAGCCAGGAGGACCTGGACTGGGGGCTGGACCGGCTCGAGGACGTGCTGGGCGCCTAACCGGTCCGCCGGGTCCGGGGGCCGCAGGCGGCGGTAGGCGCCGGAGTAGTGCAGCAGCGGCCCGCGGGCCGCGGGGTCGGCGGCGCTCGCGGGGTCGGTCACGGCCACGACCCGGCCCACGACGATGCTGTGATCGCCGCCGTCGTAGACGGACTCGGTCCGGCATTCCAGGGTGGCCAGCGCCTCGTCAAGCAGCGGCGCGCCGGTGACCGGGCCGGGATGATGCGTCACGCCGTCCAGCTGCCCGTCCAGCGGGCGGCCGCGGGTGGCCAGCCAGCGCGCGGTCTTCTCGTCGTCCTCGGCCAGGACGGACACCGCCCAGGATCCTTCGGCCAGCACGGCGTCGTGGAAGCGGGCGATCTTCTCCGCGCAGAACAGCACCAGCGGCGGGTCCAGCGAGACCGAGGTGAACGCGCTGACCGTCATGGCGTGGCCGGCGCTGGTGCTGACCACCACGATGCCGCTGGCGAACTGACCCGCCGCCTGCCGGAACGCACCCGCCTCAACCTCGCTCATCGAGCCCGCGCCCCGGCACCGCGGACCCAGTTGCCGAAGGAAAAGCCCACCCCGAGCAGCGCGGTTATCGTGCCGCCGTACAGGTACCACTCCCCCGGGCTGGTGCCGGTGATGACCAGGCTGCCGCTGGA
This sequence comes from uncultured Actinomycetes bacterium, assembly GCA_963767565.1. Taxonomy (GTDB): domain Bacteria; phylum Actinomycetota; class Actinomycetes; order Streptosporangiales; family Streptosporangiaceae; genus Palsa-504. The sequence continues at coordinate 77,098 of CAVYEG010000012.1, forward strand.
CACCGGCATGGCCATCAGGAACGAGGCGATCAGCCAGCCGACCGCCGTGACCAGCGCACCGCTGACCGAGCGCATGGCCCAGGCCGCGAGCAGGCAGGTGGCCAGCAGCACCGCGCAGCAGGCCAGCGCGACCACCGGCACCGAGCCGACCACGTGGCCGTACTGGAAGCTGCCGATCAGCCCCTGAACCCCGCCGAGCAGGAACAGCACGATGTAGACAGCGCCGGTGACCAGCCAGTGCGTTCCCTTCCGGTCCGGCGCGATATCCATACCAGCAGATTATTAGAACAAGTCGGTCTCGCGGTCCCCCGGGCCACGCGGGCCGGCCAGCAGGGCGTAGTACTCGGTGCCGCTGAGGGGATGGGGCACGCCGTCGGACAGCGCGAAGCACGGCTCGGCCACGGTGACCTGGGTCGCGTGCGCGCGCAGCGCGGCCAGCTTGCGGTCATACCACGCGCCGGCGTCGATCTCGGTGGTGACCGCGGGCGAGTCCGGCGCGGCGGTGGCGTAGAACCTGTCCGGCCGGTCCGGGCCGGCCAGCTCGCAGGCCCGCCAGGCCACCCGGTGGGCCTGGATGTGATCGGGGTGCCCGTAGAAGCCGTTGGCGTCGTAGGTGACCAGCACCTGCGGGCGGACCTCGGCGATGACGTCGAGCAGGGCCCGCGCCGTCTGGTCCAGGTCGGCCCGCCAGAAGCAGCGCGGGTCGTCGTTGCCGGGGGTGCCCATCATGCCCGAGTCGCGCCACCGGCCCGGCCCGCCCAGGAACCGGTGGTCGGTCACCCCGAGCGCGGCGCAGGCGGCATCGAGCTCGCCGATCCGGTACGGCCCCAGCAGGTCCTCCTGCTCCGCGGCCAGATGAGCCAGCGACGGCGGGATGATCTCGCCCAGCTCGCCGAGGGTGCAGGTGACCAGCGTGACCCGGGCGCCCTCGGCGGCGTACTTGGCCATGGTGGCCCCGGTGCCGATCGACTCGTCGTCCGGGTGCGCGTGCACCAGCAGCAGGCGCCGCTGGCCGGCCGGGACCGGGGCTGAGGTCATAGCGGCGAGCCTAGCCGCGCGGCAGAGCGCGGCCCGAACTGGCTACATTCATCACATGACCGACAGCTTCCCGCGGCAGGAGGCGAGGACCAGGCGGTTCTCCCTGGGCGTGCCGCGCGCCTTCCGCATCTCCCCCGACGGCGGCCGGGTCGCCTTCCTGCGCACCACCAGCGGCACCGACCCGGTGACCTGCCTGTGGGTCCTGGACGTGGCCAGCGGCCAGGAGCGGCTGGTGGCCGACCCGCGGACGCTGGGCCTGGATGAGGAGAACCTGCCCGCGGCCGAACGAGCCCGGCGCGAGCGAGTCAGGGAGTCGGCGGGCGGGATCGTGGCCTACGCCACCGACCGGGACGTCACGCGGGCCGTCTTCGCGCTATCCGGGCAGGTGCACACGGTACCGCTGACCACGGTACCGCTGACCACGGTACCGCTGACCACGGGGCCGCTGACCGGAGACGGCGAGCCCGCGCGGGCGGTGGCCACGCGGACCCCGGCGCTGGACCCGCGGCCCGACCCCACCGGGCGGCGGCTGGCCTACGTGTGCTCCGGCGCGCTGCGGGTGACCAGCCTGGACGGCGACGGCGGCGACGACGTGGCCGTCGCGGACCCGCAGGGCGCGGCCGGGGTGACGTTCGGGCTGCCCGAGTTCATCGCGGCCGAGGAGATGGACCGCCAGCGCGGCTACTGGTGGTCCCCGGACGGCTCGGCCCTGCTGGTGGCGCGGGCCGACGAGACCCCGGTCACCCGGTGGCACATCGCCGACCCGGCCCACCCGGAGCGGACGCCGACCGAGGTGGCCTACCCCGCGGCCGGCACCGCCAACGCCGAGGTGTCCCTGCTGCTGGCCCGGCTGGACGGCAGCCACCTCCCGGTCGAGACCGGCGGCGCGGAATTCCCGTACCTGGTCACCGTGAGCTGGGAGGAAGCCGCCGAGCCGCTGATCGTGGTGCAGAGCCGGGACCAGCGCCGGATGCGGCTGCTGGCCCTGGACCCGGGCACCGGCCAGACCCGCGTGCTGCTCGAGGACGCCGACCCGCACTGGCTGGAGATCGTGCCCGGCGTGCCGGCCCGGCTGCCCGGCGGCCGGATCGTGTGGGCCCGGGACGAGGCGGACACCCGCCGCCTGGTCGTGCTGGCCCCGGACCAGGAGCCGGTGGCCGTCACCCCGCCCGGCCTGCAGGTCCGCGGCGTGCTCGACGTCGACGGCGAGGTGGTCCTGTTCTCGGCCTCGGCCGAGCCGACCGAGGTCGAGCTGTGGGCCTGCGGCCCATCCGGCCAGGACCGGACGGCCCAGGACCATTTGGCACTGCACATGGCCGGCCAGGGCGGCGGCGTCGAAGGCGGCACCCGGGCCGGCGGCACCACGGTGAGCTGGCGCCGCGACCTGGCGGCCGACGGCGTGACCGTGACCGTGCACCGCGACGGCCAGCCGGCCACGACCATCGCCTCGCACGCCGAACGCCCGCTGCTGCCCGAGCCCCGCCCGGTGCTGCTGTCGGCAGGCCCGCGCGAGATCAGGACCGCGGTCCTGTTCCCGTCCTGGCACCGCGCAGGACAGGGCAAGCTCCCGGTGCTGCTCGACCCGTACGGCGGCCCGCACGCGCAGCGGGTGCTCAAGGCCCGCGGCGCCTACCTGACCTCGCAGTGGTTCGCGGAGCAGGGCTTCGCGGTGGTGGTGGCGGACGGCCGCGGCACCCCGGCCCGCGGCCCGCAGTGGGAGCGGGCGGTGGCCGGCGACCTGGCCGGGCCGCCGCTGGCCGACCAGATCGAGGCGCTGCAGGCCGCGGCCGAGCGCTTCGGCGACCTGGACACCGGGCGGGTGGCGATCCGCGGCTGGTCGTTCGGCGGCTACCTGGCCGCGCTGGCCGTGCTGCGCCGGCCCGACGTGTTCCACGCCGCCCTGGCGGGCGCCCCGGTCACCGACTGGCACCTGTACGACACCCATTACACCGAACGCTACCTGGGCCTGCCGGACGGCGCCGGTGACGACTACGACCGCTCCTCGCTTCTTTCTCTACTTCCTTCTGGGGCGGAACGGTCCGGGGTAACAGCACGGCCTGTTCTGCTCATTCATGGCCTGGCCGATGACAACGTCGTGGTGGCCCACACGCTCCGCCTGTCCGGGGCCCTGCTGGCGGCCGGGTACCCGCATTCGGTGCTGCCGCTGACCGGGATCACGCACATGGCCTCGCAGGAAACCGTGGCCGAGAACCTGCTCACCCTGCAGCTCGATTTCCTGCGCGGCGCGCTTGGTATTCCGGAGCCCCGTGTTGCCAGCCCCGTGTAGCCAGCCCGTGTAGCCAGCCCCGTGTAGCCAGCCCCGTGTAGCCAGCCCCGTGTAGCCAGCCCCGTGTAGCCAGCCCCGTGTAGCCAGCGTCACACATCACGATGAGGTCTGCGTCACTGCATTAGGTGCGGGACTGGAATAAGTTCTTGGGCATCGGACACACGCAGGCCGGCCAGCGGCCGGATTTGCTATGCGCGCCGTAACGCTTAGGCTCGAAAGCAGGACGCTGAAGAATGACACAGGCACCAGAAGCGCCAGACCGGACCAGGGCGCAGATCTCCGCACGCACGTTCCGCACCGACCCGTGGTGGAAGACGCCGCGCGTGGTGGCGGCCGGGCTCACGATCTGGCTGGCTTACGCCACGGTCCGGGTCTTCACCGGCCACTGGTACTACGTGCCGTCTGACCACTACCTGACGCCGTTCTACTCGCCGTGCGTCAGCGGCGAATGCGTGCCGGGCTCGAGCACCCTGGGCCAGTGGATCCCGGCGGTGCCGCCGATCATCCCCTACGCGTTCGTGTCCCTGGTGTTCGTGCTGGGCTTCCGGCTGACCTGCTACTACTACCGGGGGGCGTACTACCGCGCGTTCTGGCGCTCGCCCGCCGCGTGCGCGGTGCGCGAGCCGCACGCGAAGTACACCGGCGAGACCCGGGTGCCGCTGATCGCGCAGAACCTGCACCGCTACTCCTGGTACATGGCCGTATTCATCGCGATCCTGCTCAGCTACGACGTGGCGCAGGCATTCCGCGGGCCGGACGGGAATTTCGGGTTCGGCATCGGCTCGCTGATCCTGCTGGCCAACGTGATCCTGCTGTGGTGCTACACGCTGGGCTGCCACTCGTGCCGGCACATCACCGCCGGGCGGCTGAAGAACTTCTCCTCGCACCCGGTCCGGTACTGGGCCTGGACCAAAGTCTCGTGGCTGAACACGCGGCACCTGCAGTTCGCCTGGATCACGCTCGGCACGCTGATGCTGAGCGACCTGTACGTCATGCTGGTGGCCAGCGGGGCCTTCGCCGATCCAAGAATCTTCAATTGACCGAACGGGCAGTGGTAATGAGCGACGCAGTGGTTTCCGACGACGTGGCTTCCGACGACATCGATCGGTTCTCCTACGACGTGGTGGTGGTCGGCGCCGGCGGCTCCGGGCTGCGGGCCGCGATCGAGGCCCGGCTGCAGGGCAAGAAGACCGTGATCCTGTCCAAGTCCTTGTTCGGCAAAGCGCACACGGTCATGGCCGAAGGCGGCTGCGCGGCCTCGATGGGCAACGCCAACCCGAACGACAACTGGCAGGTCCACTACCGCGACACCATGCGCGGCGGCAAGTTCCTGAACAACTGGCGGATGGCCGAACTGCACGCCCAGGAGGCGCCGGACCGGGTCTGGGAGCTCGAGGCGTGGGGCGCGGTCTTCGACCGGACCAAGGACGGCAAGATCAGCCAGCGGAACTTCGGCGGGCACGAGTACCCGCGGCTGGCCCACGTCGGCGACCGGACCGGCCTGGAGATCATCCGCACGCTGCAGCAGAAGGTCGTCGCCATGCAGCAGCAGGACGCCATCGAGCTCGGCGACCCGGAGGCGATGATCAAGGTCTACGCCGAGACGACCGTCACCGACCTGATCCTGGATGATGCGGGGCGGATCGCGGGGGCGTTCGGCTACTTCAGGGACACCGGCCGGTTCGTGCTGTTCGAGGCGCCCGCGGTGATCCTGGCCACCGGCGGCATCGGCAAGACCTACAAGGTCACCTCGAACTCCTGGGAGTACACCGGCGACGGGCACGCGCTGGCCCTGCGGGCCGGGGCCAAGCTGCTGAACATGGAGTTCGTCCAGCTGCACCCGACCGGCATGGTGTGGCCGCCGTCGGTGCGCGGGCTGCTGGTCACCGAGTCGGTGCGCGGTGACGGCGGCGTGCTGCGCAACTCCGAGGGCAAGCGGTTCATGTTCAACTACGTGCCCGACGTGTTCCGGGCCCAGTACGCCGAGACCGAGGAAGAGGCCGACCGCTGGTACACCGACGCGGACCATAACCGGCGCCCGCCGGAACTGCTGCCCCGCGACGAGGTGGCCCGGTCGATCAACTCCGAGGTCAAGGCGGGGCGCGGGTCGCCGCACGGCGGCGTGTTCCTGGACGTCTCCACCCGGCTGCCCGCCGAGGAGATCTTGCGCCGGCTCCCGTCCATGTACCACCAGTTCAAGGAGCTGGCCGACGTGGACATCACCAAGGAGCCGATGGAGGTCGGGCCCACCTGCCACTACGTGATGGGCGGGGTCGAGGTCGACCCGGCCACCGGCGAGGCCGCGGTGCCCGGCCTGTTCGCGGTGGGTGAGGTATCCGGCGGCATGCACGGCTCGAACCGGCTGGGCGGCAACTCGCTGTCCGACCTGCTGGTGTTCGGCCGCCGGGCGGGCCTGGGCGCGGCCGAGTACGTGTCCGCGCTGCCGTCCCGGCCGGTCGTGCCCTCCGCCTCGCTGGCCGAGGCGAAACAGGTGGCGCTCGAGCCGCTGGAACGGGCCGAGGGCGAGAGCCCGTACGCCATCCACAGCGAGCTGCAGACGATCATGAACGACCTGGTCGGGCTCATCCGCCGCGAGTCGGAGATGAAGACCGCGCTGGTCGAGCTGGACAAGCTGCGGGCCCGGGAGGCCAACGTCTCCGTGCCCGGCGGCCGGGCCTACAACCCGGGCTGGCACGTGGCCCTGGACCTGCGGAACATGCTGGTCGTGGCGGAGAGCGTGGCCCAGTCCGCGCTGGAGCGGCAGGAATCCCGCGGCGGCCACACCAGGGACGACTACCCGGCCATGTCGCCGGAGTGGCGCAAGGTGAACCTGATCTGCACGCTGGGGCCCGACGGCCACGTGTCACTGCGGCGGCAGGAGATGGTGCCGATGCGGACCGAGCTGCTCGAGCTGTTCGACATCGGCGAGCTGAAGAAGTACATGACCGACGAGGAACTGGTCGGGCTGCCCGCCGCCGAAGGCGTTGCCAATGGGCAGGGCGCCACGGCCGCCCCCGCGGAGGAGAACCCTTCCGCTCCGCCTGCCGGCGCGCCTTCTGGCGTCCTGCCGGAGGCGGGCCAGACGGCGCCGTCAAGCGAAGCGCCCGCGAGGAAGGCAGGAAATTAGAGCGATGGGGTACAAGGCGGCGCTGAAGGTGTGGCGCGGGGATGCGGGAGCCGGGCAGCTGGCCGACTACCAGGTCGAGGTCAACGAGGGCGAGGTCGTGCTCGACGTCCTGCACCGGCTGCAGGCCACCCAGGCCAGCGACCTGGCCATCCGGTGGAACTGCAAGGCGGGCAAGTGCGGGTCGTGCTCGATGGAGATCAACGGGCGGCCGCGGCTGGCCTGCATGACCCGGATGTCGATCTTCCAGCCCGAAGAGCAGCTGACCATCACGCCGATGCGGACCTTCCCGGTGATCAGGGACCTGGTCACCGACGTGTCGTTCAACTACGCCAAGGCCCGGGAGATCCCGTCGTTCACCCCGGATCCATCGGTGCAGCCGGGCGAGTTCCGCATGCAGCAGGTGGACGTGAACCGGTCACAGGAGTTCCGGAAGTGCATCGAGTGCTTCCTGTGCCAGAACACCTGCCACGTGATCCGCGACCATCAGGAGAACCAGCAGTCGTTCGCCGGGCCCCGGTTCCTGATGCGGATCGCCGAGCTCGAGATGCACCCGGCCGACACGGCCGACCGGCGCGAGATCGCCCAGGACGACTTCGGCCTGGGCTACTGCAACATCACCAAGTGCTGCACCGAGGTCTGCCCCGAGCACATCAAGATCACCGACAACGCGCTGATCCCCATGAAGGAACGCGTCGTCGGCCGCAAGTACGACCCGCTGGTCTGGCTCGGCGACAAGATCGGCCGCCGCACCCCCAAGGACACCCCCAAGGTCCCCGGCAAGCGGTAGCGGCGCCGTTTCCCGGCCCGCGTCGCGGCCGGTTGGCGGGGCCCGCGCAGGCGGGCCGGGGCGCGGTGGATGAAGACAGGATTAAGACGCGGGCCGGGGTGCTGCGGCCCGGCTACGATGGCTGATGGCCGGGCCTGTGGTCGTCCCGCCGACGCTGCCTGGGCTGGGGGAAGAACGTGTTCGTGGCGCCCGCACCACTGCTCGTTCGGTAAAAATGACTTTCGGTTGAGCCGTGGGAGCGAAGGGCTGGCATGTCGCATCTGACGTACGCAGAGGCTGGGGTCATCGGCCTGTTGCAGGGAATCACCGAGCTCTTCCCGATATCCAGCCTGGGCCACGCGGTGCTGATCCCGGCGCTTATCGGCGGGCAGTGGGCCCAGGACCTGGACGTCTCCAAGTCCGAGTCGCCGTACCTGGCGTACATCGTGGGGCTGCACGTCGCGACGGCCGTGGCCATGATCATCTACTTCTGGCGTGACTGGCTCCGGATCGTCAGGGCCTTCTTCGCCTCGCTCGGCCACGCCATCTCGCCCGAGCCGGGCACCGCGCGGTTCGTGCCGCAGGGCACCGACCAGACGCTGGCCTGGATGATCATCCTGGCCACGATCCCGGTGGGCATCGCCGGGCTCTTGCTCGAGCACACCTTCCGCACCATCTTCAGCAAGCCGATCCTCACCGCGTGCTTCCTGTCCGTGAACGGGCTGATCCTGTTCGGCGGCGAGCGGATGCGGCGGCGGGGCGCCGAGGCCGAGTCGCTGCAGGTCGCGGCCGACCAGCAGATGGCCGCGGAGCGGCAGCGGGCTGGGGTCGCCGCGGGGTCCTACGCTCCGGGCGGCGGGCGGCACTCCGCCGGGCAGCGGGCGGTGAAGCAGGAACAGGCGAGCGTCGCGGTGGCCGCCGACCGGCGGCTGACCGGCGTCGGTTACGTGAGCGCCTTCTTCCTCGGCGCCGTGCAGATTCTGGCCCTGCTGCCCGGCATTAGCCGGGATGGCATCGTCATGGTGAGCGGCATGTTCCGCGGCCTGTCCCGGCAGGACGCCGCGCGGTTCTCCTTCCTGCTCTCCGCCCCGGTCATCCTCGCGGCCGGCGCGCTGAAGATCGGCGACCTGACCGGGCCGCTTGGCGCCGGGATCCGCGGGCAGGTGCTATTCGGCAGCATTCTGTGCGGGATCGGCGCCTACTTCGCCCTGCGGTTCCTGGTCCGCTACCTGAGCAACCCGGCGCGCACGCTGACCCCGTTCGCCATTTACTGCCTGGTGGCGGGGCTGGGCTCGCTCATTTACCTGTCGGTGAAGTGAGCAGGCTGGATCGGCAGGCGTGCGTGGTTAGGCCGGCTAACGGTACCGGCTGCTCCGGTGCGCCGGCTCTCCCCAGGATCCTCGCTGGCCTGGTCGGACCTCATTGACCCCGGCCGGAGGTGACGGAGGCGGTGGTGCTGGCGCTGGCGGTGATCCCGGGACGGGTGAAGCCGATCGGGTTGCGGTCGGTGTAGGTGGCTATGCGGATGGGGAAGCCGGTGGCGTAGGCCTCGATCATCTGGCCGTGGCCGATGACCAGGCCGACGTGGCCGGGTGAGGTGGGGGTGCCGTCGGCGCCGGCGAAGAAGACCAGGTCGCCGGGCTGGGCCTGGGCGGCGGGGATTTTGGGTTCGGTGGCCCATTGCATCTGGGAGGTGCGGGCGATGGTGATCCCGGCGGTGCGGTAGGCCATCATGACCAGGCCGGAGCAGTCGTAGGCGTCCGGGCCGGTGGCGCCCCACTGGTAGGGCTTGCCGAGTTGCTGTTCGGCGTAGGCCAGGGCGGTGGCGACGGCCTGGCTGGGTGCGGCGATGGGGGGCACGCTCCCGGCGGTGGTGGTGCAGCCCGCCGCGGTGCTGCCCGGCGGCATGGCGGCGGACACCACGGAGTAGTGGCCGCCGGCGTAGAGGCCGGCGTAGTACAGCACGCTCTGGACGTAGGACTGCAGGTGGTTGTAGGCGAAGATGGCCGCGGCCGGGTTGGCCTGGACCTGGGCGGCCAGCAGGTACCGGGCCGCGCCGGCGATCGCGTCGGCCGGGTCGTAGACGCTGGCGTCGGGGCCGCCGTCCTCGTCGGTGGCCACGCCGTTGACGACCTGGCTGGCCGGGTGCACGGGCAGGCCGCCCCAGACGTTCCCGGCCTGGCCGCCGATGCCGATCTGCATCGGCCCGGCCGCGCCGAACCCGTTCTGCCCGCTGTGCACCCCGGGCAGGCTGCTCTGCCCGTTGCTGCTTTCCACCGTGCCGATGCCGGCCAGGATGGTCCACGGCACCCCGTACTGCTGGCCGGCCTTGCGGTACCAGAACAGGTAGCTGGCCGGGATCGACTGGGCTTTCGGGCCGGCCGGGGGCTGCCCGGCCGTTCCGGCCTGCTGACCCGAGCAGCCCGCCGAAGCGGCGAAGAACAAGTTGGTCCCCATCATGACCGGCACGGCCAGCAGGCCGAGCAGCACGATCCCGGCCAGCCCGATGATCCCGGCCACCAGGATCCGCGGCGAGATACCGGAGGTCCCGGCCCGGCCGGGGCCTGCCCGGTCCCGGGACGGGAGGAAAGCCTGGTGGTCATGCGCTGCCTAGTGCTGCCGGGTGATCATGAATTGCCCGCGTCCTGCAGCTCGATATCGCTGACCTGCCAGGCGCTGCCCGCGCCGGTCACGGTGACGGCGTACGCCGTGCTGCCGCTGGTGGTGCCCTGGGCGGTGACCAGCCGCTGCCCGGCATCGACGATGAAAGTCAAGCTGGAGGGGCCGAAGGCGCGGATCGAGACGATCGCCGCGGTCCCGGTGGAGACCTGCTGCTGGCTGGTCCTGAGCTTGGCCACGCCCGGGGCCTGGTAGGCGGCCTGCAGGGTGGCGGCGAGCTGGCCGGTGATCAGGCCGCCCATCTTGGCCACGTATCCGGCCGCGGTCTCGGTGTAGGTGTAGGTGTCGTAGTCGACGCTGACCTGGGTCGCGACCGACGCGGCGGTGGCCAGGTCCTGCTGGGTGAACGGCAGCCAGGAGTAGATGTTCACCCCGCCCGCCGCCGCGGCCGGCGCCGTGACGGCCGGAACGACGGCGGGCGGCACGCTGGTCACGGCGGCCGGCGCCGCGCTGGGCGAGGCCGCCGCCCGGGCCGCGGCGGGCGAGCGGGTCAGCGCCGGGGCGACCAGGAAGTAGCCGAGCACGGCGAGGACCACCACGATGAGGGCGAAGACCGCGCTGCGCTGGCCAGGGCTGAGATCCATGGTGACCGCCCGCTACTTATCCCGCCGTACCGGACGAAGCCAGAACGGCATGGGCGGCTGCTTTCCCGAACCGTTCCCGTTTCCGTTGGCTCCGCCGCCGTTGGCCCGGCTACCGCCGGCCGGCTCGGCGGGTGGGGCCGGGGTGGGAGTCGGCCGGGGCGCGATCGCCGACCACTGCCGCGGGCCCGCGCCGGACCAGCCGGTCGACGGCCAGGCCGGGGCCGGGGACGACGGCTGAGACGGTGGCGCTGAGCGGGGCGCGGGTCCGCCGTTTGCGGCCCGGCCCCCGGTTCCGGTCCGGGGAGCGGTTCCTGACCAGGGCCCGGACGGGGCGGAGGAGCCAGCGGAACCAGCGGATCCGGACGAGCCCGGGGCGGGCGCGCGGGATCGGGTCCGCTGCAGGCCGCCGGATCCAGCCGCGCGCCCGGCGCCGCGGGACCAGCCCGAGGCCGCGCCGGCGGACCCGGCCGGCCCCGACGACCCGGGTGCGCCGGTCCGGGGCGGCAGGTCCAGGGGCGGTGCCGTGCGGCCGGCGCCGTCGGTCTCGGGCATGCTCCGGACCGCCACGCCGGCTCCGGTGATCCGGCGGGCACCCGTGCCGCCCTCGGCGTCGCCGTCGGCGGCGGGCGGAGCGTCGGGCCGCAGCCGCGGCGCGCCGGTCACGACCTGCCCGGTGCCGGTCGCGGCCTCCGCCGGCCGGCCGCCGTGCCCGCGGCCAGGCCCGCGTCCGCGGTGCCGTCGCCGGCTGCGGCGGCCGAGGCCGGGCTGCGGCGGGCCCAGCGGGCGGCCCGGTACGTCGCCATCCCCGGGATGGCCCCGGCCGCAGCGTCCAGCGTGGAGCGGCGGAAGGTGGTCCCCGCCTGCCGCAGGGTGTACTCGGCGCGCTCGTGCGAGCCGATCGCGCCGTACCCGACGGCCGAGAACAGGTGGGTGAACGGCTTGCGGTAGATGAACACCGCCACCGTGACCAGCGCGATCATCAGGATCTTCAGCGCCCACGGCAGGGCCGCATCCGACGTGCCCATGATCAGCGAGTAGCAGTACAGCAGCACGGACAGCGTGATCGCCACGGCCACCTGCTTCATCAGCACCCCGACCAGCATCTCGAACCAGCGGATCGCGATGATCCGGCCGAACCCCGGATGCGTCCCGATGATCAGGAAAAACGGCCCGGCCACCAGCAGCAGCAAGAACCCCAGCTTCAGCACGATCAGCGTCAGCGCGATCAGCAAGATCAGCAGCCCCGCCACCACCGCGGCGAACATCGCGGCGAACGCGATCTCCAGCCGGGTGGTCCACTGGTTCCCCTGGAACAACGGGTAGACGGCCGGATCATCAGCCTGGACCTGGTTGGCGATACCGGTGTAGGTGGCCTGCTTAGCCTGGATCAGCGCCGCGGACGGGGTCTCGTTGGCCGCGATGGCCTGCGACCACAGCAGCTGCCGCCCGTAGGTGTTGACCACGGTCTGGGTGCCGCTGCCGGGCGTGCCGTAGGCGGTGGTGCCGAGCTCACCCCACAGCCACGGCTTGCAGACCAGCACCGACCACAGCTCGTTCGCGTTCTTGTCGACCAGCCCGTTCCCCGAGGTGAACGCGTAACTGGAGGTGACGCTCTGCGGATCACCCGCGGTCACCGGCAGGCAGTTGCCGTCGCTGGTCGCGGGCAGGTTCGCGAACGCGGTATTCAGCACCTGGGTAGTGCCGTCGGCGACCGTCGTGCCCACGCCGGTGAACATGGCCAGGCCGATCAGCGCGATCGCCGCGGTGGCGGCCACCACCATCCACAGCGTCCCCTCGATGGTCCGGGTGGCGCGCTTGCGGATCAGGCCCTGCCAGGCCAGCCACACCGCACCCAAGATCACCACCGGCGCCAGGTACGGGAAGTAGATCGCGTTGCCCAGCGCGCTGATCACCTTGTCGACCGCGTTCTGCAGCCAGGCCAGGATGCTGTTACCCGCCGCCGACTGGTACACCGTGATCGTCACCCGGTCCAGCGACTTGGCCCCGTCAAAGACCATCCCGGCCACGTTGTTCCCGATCAGCGACGTCATATCCGAGCACTGCAAGCCGTGCGCGGCCCAGAACTGCCCGGCGATCCCGTAATTGCCGTACAGCGTCTTCCCGCCCGCCGACCCGGCCGGCGGCTCGATCATCGCATCGATCCCGCCGGTGGCCGGCTCAGGCTGCGGCAGCGACGGCTCGCAGATGTTATTCAGATCCCCGACCAGGCCCGCCGACCCGGACGAGCACAACCCCACCAGCCCGCCGATGTCGCCGATACCCGGCACCTGGCACACGCCTCCCGGCGCCGCAGGCGTCACCTGCGCTGTCAGGTGCACCGGGGTCCGGGCCGCAGGGGCGGTCTGGGCCGCTGTGCTCTGAGACACGAAAGGCGCGCTGGCCGCGTGCGTGCCGGCCAGCGCCGCGCTGGCCACCGCGAACAGCGCCCCGCCGGTGAGCAGTACCCCGGCCGCCCAGCGCGCCAGGCGGCGGCCGGGCCGGCGGCGGCGCGCGCGGCCCGGCGCGCGGCGCGTGGACGGGGCTTGCGAGACAGCCATCGGGAAAACTCCTGGTTCTGCGCGCTTACGCGCTACCGTTTCGCCGGCGCCTCGGCCGACGGCGCGCTGACGGCAGACGTGCCCGCCGGGTACGCCGCGTCCGCGCTGAGGAAACTGCCGGGGCCCGGGTCGTGCGGGCCGGGCCGGGGCCCGCGTGCCCGGGTGGGGTTGGTGTCGATCCAGTCCCGCAGTTCGCCGGAGACCAGGTCGATCCCGATGCGGCCGGCCCGGTCATCCAGGTCACGGAAGATGCACTCGCCGTTGCCGAGCGCGCGGAGCACGGCCTTGTGCTCATCGGAGGGTGCGACGCCGAGCAGCGACATGACGTTGGCCACCTCGGCCCGCTCGGTGGAGCGGAACGCGAACACGCTGGACAGGCAGTTGGTGACCTGCTCGCTGAGCAGGTCACCGGCGTTCTGCGAGACCAGGATCAGCGCCGTGTTCCGGGACCGGCCCATCCGGGAGACCTCCGGCACCAGCTTGGCGCCCTCCGGGGTGGAGGTAATCGCCCACGCCTCATCCAGGAAGATGGCCTTCGGCGCGGCCCGGTCGATGCCGTTCAGCAGCTTACGGGCGAACTGGGAGACCAGGTACAGCAGCGCCACCGACAGCCGCTGCTCATAGGAATAATCATCGCGGCCGGTGGCGGTGCCGGGCAGCGTCAGCCCGGCCAGCGTGAACACCGTGGTCCAGCCCTCCGCGTCGATCTGCTGCCCCGCCGCCGGGGCAAAGCACAACCGGGCCAGCCGCATCTCCGAGATCGACCGCATCACCGCCCCGGTATTCTTCCACGCCGGATCCTCCGCCTCCTCCAGGTGCGTGACCACCTTGCCCAAGCTCGGCCGCCCGGCCCCCGCGATCGCGCCCACCGCCTGGATCATCGCGCTCTCGCGTTCCTCGCTCATCCGGGGCAGCAGCAGCCGCAGCGTCTCGGTCGCCATCGTCCGCTTCTCCGCCAGGTCGGTGCCGAACGAGAACGGATCCAGCAGGCCAGGCGCCGCCGCGCCCAGCGGCAGCACCCGCGCCTTGCGGCCCTGCCGGGTCAGGTACGCCACCAGCGACTCCGCGTCGCCCTTGGGGTCGATCACCGCCACCGTCGCGCCCCGCAGGGCCAGCTGATAGATCAGCAGCAGCGCCAGCGTGGTCTTGCCGCCGCCCGGCTCCCCGGTGATCGCGATCGCGGTCGGCCGGTTCCGCGCCGCGGCCACCAGCGGATCAAAATGCACCACCGACCGGGCCCGGCCCAGCGTCTCCCCGATATACGGCCCCACCCACCCCGCGCCCGCATCGACCCGGTCACCGAGCTCCACCGTGGCCGTCGGCATCCCCCCCGCGATCGTGTACAGCGGCTGCCGCTGCACATACGAGGACAGCCGGATCCGCTCGCCGGGCAGCGACTCGCACAGCAGCGAGAACTGATCCCCCGTCGAATTCACCACGTCAACGCCGATATCACGGTAATGCTCGGCGACCGCCTCCACCCGGCGCACGCACAGGTCCCGGGACGGCGCAGTCACGACCAGCCGGTGCCACCCGTACACGAACGGCAGCCGCTCCTTGGTGATACCGTGCTCGAGCATCCGCGCCGCCGCGATCTGCTCCGCCAGCGCGATCGGCGCCTCCGCCCCCGCCTCCCTGATATGCGCATCCATATCACGGGCATGCGCCAGCCGCCGGCTCACGTCCTTGCTCGCCTTAGCCGGCGGGACCAGCTTCATCCGCGAACTGACCTCCACCGGGAACGGCAGCGAATCAGCGAAATGCAGCCACGGCTCCCCATCCGGGAACGACATCACATCAGGAAACCGGGCAAACGACACGAACGCGGCATAGGACTGCCCGCCCATATGCTCCAAGCCCAGCAGGGTCCGCCCGTTGTGGACCTGACCCTCGAACAGCGCGTCGATCTCCCCCGCACCCCACCGGCGCCGCCCGGCCGCCGACGGCACCGGCTCGCCCGCCGTCGCCATCAGCGTATGCCGGACCAGCCACGCGATCTCAGCGGAGCTGGCATGCCGGGCCGCGAGCGCACTGGCGTTCAGCGCCCGGCCGAGCCGTTCGGCCGATTCGGTCCACTTGACGATCTCCGAGGAGCCGACCGCCTCCTCGGCCAGCCCCGGCCCGCTCTCGCCGTGCACGTACACGCTGCGGAACTGCGACAGCACCCCACCTGTCAGCTGGGCCCGCACGCCCCGCTGGCCGAGCCGGACCCCGAGGTAGATCTCCTTGCCCCAGAAATCCTTGGCCCAGACATGCTCATAAGCCTGCTCCAGGTAATCCCGCCAGCCCGGGCCCCCATCGGAGGTCGCATCAAGCCCGGCAGCCCACGCCTGCGCCGGGTAGGACCGATGCGCGATCCGCAGATGCACCTCGGCATCGGCCACCCGGATCGCCGCCAGCGCCACGGTGATGTTCGTCGCCAGCGCCTCCCGCTCCTCCGGCGTGGTGAACTCATACGACACCGCGGGAATCCGGTAATACGCCCACGCGTGGGTGTCGGTGAGCAAGATCCGGTCATCGAAGTACCGCAGGCCCAGGCGGGTTCGGGTACGCGATCCCCTGGACCGGCTAGTCCGAGTGGCCACTGGGACTCCTTCCGGGAACGGGGGTGAGCGGGCTCATGGTCCGCGGGGCCAGGCCCGCGACCAGCACGCCGGCCAGCGCGGTGTAAGCCAGCCGGGTCTGCGGCCGCAGCGCGGCCGACGCGTCAGGACGGACCGACAGCATGTCGTCCCACGGCACCCGGACGATCGCCCGGCAGCGGCCCCGGGCCACCGACTCGGCCTGCAGCACGTCCTGGCTGGTCCGGCTGCTCACCCCGTTGATCACGGTCACGGCGCGGGCGGCCAGCTCGTCGTAGCCGTGCGCAGCTAGCCACTCCTGGGTGCTGGCCAGCGAGGCCGCCGCCTCCGCACTGGCCGGGACGACCAGCATCAGCTGGTCCGCCAGCGCCAGGGCCCGGGCCAGGCCGGACGCCGCCGGGTCGATCAGGGTCAGCGGATACCGCTCGGCCAGCACACGGGCCAGCCGCGGGTAGTCACCGGCGCCAAGAGCAGGCCCGCCGTCGCGGCCCGGCCGGCCGGCCGCGATGACATCCAGCCGGGTCCCGTCACCACGGGCGGCCCGCATCCGGGCCATGCCGCGCAGCGGACGCGGCCCGGCGGCGCCACGCCCCGGTCCCGTCCCGCCCGCTGGGCCCGGTCCCTGGCCCGCGAGCAGGGCCGGAACCGAGGTGGCGGGCGGGACGCACGCGGCGAGCGACGTTTCGCCTGGGTTGAGGTCCAGCGCGGCGACCGGGACCTCGCGCAGGTCGGCCAGGATCTGGCCGGTGAGCAGGGTGGTCACGGACTGCCCGGCACCGCTGGTGCAGCCGACCACGGCGATCAGGCGCGGACCGTCCAGCGGCAGCCTGGCCCGGTCACGGTCCCGGGCGGCCCGGTCCGGCTGGCCCGGTCCCTGGCCGCCTGCCACCACCTTGACCCGGCGCCGCCAGCTCGCGTCGACGTCGCTTCCTGGGCCGCTCAGCGCCCGCTCGATGGACGGCACCGGACGGTCGGTGCCGGGGGCGACGAACAGGGAAGCCACCCGGGCCGCCATGGACCGGCCGGGCGCCGCGGGCGCGGACGCAGGCGGTGCTGGCGTCGCGGACGCCTCCAACCCGGCCGGTGAAACCGGTGCGGCGGACGCGGGCGGCGCGCCCCGCCGACGGGTCCGGGCGGGCGCATCCTGGGGTCCGGCGGCCGGGGGCTCGGGGTCGGGCAGCGGCTCGAGCTCGGGGAAGGCACCGACCTCGGGGAACGCGCCGACCTCGGGGAACGCGCCGGCCTCTGGGAAGGGGCCGCCCTCGGGAAACGGGCTGGCGATGGGGAACGCGCCGGCCCCGGCCGACGGCCAGGAGACGGGTGCCGGGCCCGCCTCGCCAAGGTCGCGCGGGTCCGGTTCCGGGTCGTGCGAGACCTCCAGGGCCCGGGCCTCCTGCCGCCGCTCGGCCGCCGAGATGGCCCAGCCGGGCCGTGGCGTGACGCCAGGCCGTGGCGTGACGCCAGGCCGCGACGTGGCGCCGGGCCGCGACGTGACGCCAGGCCGCGACGTGACGCCGGGCCACGGCTGGCTGGCCGATTCGGATGTCTGCGGCTGGCTGGCGGGCGGCGGCTCGGCGGCGGGCTCGGACTGCCCCGGCTGGGCGGCGGGCTGCTGCTGGGCGGCGGCCCCGGATGGCTGCTGATTCCGCTCCGGGCGGCTCGGCCAGGAGCGCCGGGCAGGCGCCGCCGTGACCCTGGGTTGTGCGGTCGCCCGCTCCGGCACCGGCAGCCGCACCGGGACCGGCGGGGAGGCAGGCCGGGCCAGCGGTACAGCGGCGCGGGGGCGCAGCGGCGCCGGGGCGCAGCGGGCGCCGGAGGCGCAGCGGGCGCCGGAGGCTCGGCGCGGGACGCCTCGGGCTCGACGGCCGGGGAAACCGGCTGAGACGCGTCAGGCTCGACGGCCGGCGGCACCGGCCGAGCGGTCTCGGAGGTGGCCCGGGCCAGCTCCGAGGGCGGGATAATCCGGACCGACGGGTACGCATCGTCGGATGCCAGGTCGGCGAGTGGCTCCCGCTCAGGAACCAGGTCAGCGGCCGGGCGGGCGGCACGGGAGGAGCTGAGCCGGGCGGCCGCCGGGCGGACCGACATGAGCTGCCGGGACACGGCCCGCCAGGACGTGACCGCCGAGGTGGCGGTCGTCGATGGCTGGGCCGCTGCGGCGGCGGTCGTCGGGGCCTGGGCTGCGGAGGCGGCGGTCGCCGGCCGGCGGGACCGTGACGTGGTGGTCTCCGGGGCCGTGGCGGGCGAAGTGGCCGGCACGTCGACAGCCAGGGCGGCGGTCACCGGGGTAACGGCGGTGGCCGCCGCGGCCAGCTGCGCGACGGCCTGGGCCTGCTGGGCACGGCTGGCGGCCTTGCGCAGCTTCCTGGACCGGGTGCGCGGCGGGTTCCGGTGCCAGACCCGGACCGACACGAAGATCTCGTCCTTCTCGGTCAGCGGCGCCATCCGGACCCAGGTACGCGGCTCGGAGACATAGCGCAGCTGCGAGCTGACCAGCTCGGGCAGCCGCTTGCTCTCAATGACCGGGCGAGTGGTCAGCCAGGTGAGCACTCCAGGCGGCAACACATAAAGCCATACCAAATTGTGGTTAAACGGAAGCCCAATCACAACGAGGAAAAATATGTACGGAACGGTAATTCCGACAAAAACGCCAATCCAGGTGATAGGCAGCGGCGCCGGCAACCGGAAATCATAGAGCTTGTATAGCCGCTTCTCTATCCGCCAGATATTCGTATAAGTGGGAAGATCCACTGGGGCCTCGCTCCTTCTGTCAGAACGGGATCAGTGGACTCCGAGAGCGTTCGCGATGCCAGTGGCCAGCGTCTGGACGATGCTGGGCGTATAGAAGACCACGGCGATGGCCACCGCGAGCACGATGAACTGGACAAACCTGGTGATCTCGCGCGTGAACAGGAAGAAGATCGCCACGATTCCGACGATGCCCAGGAACAGCGGCCCGAACAGGCCCTGCAAGTATGTGACGAGGCCCTGCGTGCTCAGGGCCACTGGAACCACCGCGGCGGTGAGGTGAGCAGACATTTAGAAGTCCCTTCCGGGATCAGATGACCATCCAGCAAGCATTGCGACGTCCCGCCGGCCGGGCCGGCGAAGCGGGCGTACGTATCGGGGATTACGTTCTGCTGCGGCACCGGGGAGGGGGCGCAGCAGCGGCCGGCGGGGACGCCCGGGCGGGCCAGCACGGCTGGCGAGCCCGGTACAGGCGATGGCAGCGAAGACCTCAGCGCAGCGGGCGGCAACGACATGACGGCAGGCGGGCAGGACGGCGTCAGCCGCCGCTGTCCTGGTCATTTCGCTTCCACCGCCTCAGTCACCGCACTGATTTCATTTACATACCATTTGCCGCTTTGAAGTTGCGTGAGCCACGCCCTGTAGGCCGCCGCAAGTTTTGTGACGCCCGACGACTCTGCCGCCTCCGGAACCTGCCATATGACCGTGACAGTTATCTGTCTGGTGGGACCGCCGGGCGGTACTTGCAGGCTCGCGATCGAGCCGAACGTGAGCGCGCCGTCCAGCCCGGCCAGGGTCACGCCCGGCGCCTCGAATTGGCTCAGCGCCGTGCTGTCTCCGGCGGCGTACGCCTGGAAGAAGCCGGGCAATTCTGCCATCAGCTCGCGTTGCGCGACCGGATCCGAACCGGGGCTGGCCGCCGCAGGCGGCGTGATCCGCTGCGGTGCGGCCAGCCAGGCGGGCTCGCCCGGGATCACTACGCCGCCGCCGGAGGCGACGACGGGCACCCCGAGCTCCATGAGCTGTCCGTTCACGTTAGCCAGTAGAGTCACCACGGCGTGGGTGGGATCGCTCACCGTGATGCCTGCCACCTGTTCGGACTGCAGGCTCAGCTGCCCGGCTCCGTTCCAGCCCAAGTCCGGGTTGCCGGCCGCGACGCTGGCCGGCACGAACGCCGCGAGCTGCTGCTCACGCTGGGCCTGCGTGGCCGGGCTGAAGTTCAGGTAGACCTGCCCGAATGCCATGGCGTACGCCTCGCCCAGTGTCACCGGGAACTGCGCGGCTGTGGCGCCGACGGCCGTCGTGCCGTCGGCCCGGAGCGTCGCGGGCTGGTTGAAGATGATGGCGGTTACGCCCCGGAACGCGATGATCAGCAGTGTCGCCCACAGCAGCAGCCGCAGCGGCCACAGGCGCCACCGGCCGCCCGCGCCGTTCCAGGACGGTCCGGCCGGCGGCTCGGCGGGACCGCGCGAATCGATCTCATTTTCGATCCAGCCGAGGCCGGGTGATGCGGAGCCGTTCAGTGCCGCAATCGCAGAGTAATCGGACAAATGTGATCCGTTACCGGTATTGGGCAGGCGAAACATCACACCTCCGCACGCTTCCGCGCCTGCCGCGAGCAGGAGCGGCCCGTCCCTTCGCGCCGGTCCGCGGTCCATTGTGAGGCACTACATCCCGGCGAGGGGCCGGTTGGAGACCATCACCAGGACATCCGCGAGGACAAATGACCAGCACTCTCTGAAACGGAGCGAATACGCAACGGGTTCAAACCCGTATGAAATAATTTCAGCCGGACGCACCCAGATCATCCCTCGGGTGCCGCTGACCTGCAGCGGAGGGCGGCAGCGGCCCGGCATCGTCCCACTTCGGTCCAGCGCGGGATCTCCTCAAGCTGGGCACCAGCGACGATGCAGTAGTGCACGGCGGCCCGGGCTCTCGCCTCTTCCCTGGTCCGCCGGTAGAAGCCGGCCAGCAAGCCCGCCACCTCGGCCAGCAGGTCACCGCGCTCGCCCGCTATCTCCCGCAATTCCGCTACCGCGGCCGCCGTCTCGGCCTCGGTGGGTTCCCGCCACGGCGCGTGCCGCTGTGCCGCCCCGGCCAGGCGGGCCACGGTGAGCTGGTCAGATTCGTACCGGGCGGGTGGACTTGGCGGTACCACCGCGGACCGCGGCAGCAGCTGGGTTTCGACCGGAGCCATCTTCGCACCTTCGTCCGATTAGAATGTTGTACCTAGTCGAGTATCGAACATAGTTACCAAATACTCAAGGGGCACGACAGCTCAACCCCCGGCCCGCTCTTCTCATACGCCAAGTAAGTTTCGGAGGATCAGGTCAAACGTCACCGAACGTAGTCGCGGGGGTCATGCCGACAGTGTCGCCGGGCCTGCCTCCCCCGACGCCTCAGCTGTGCCGGAACTCCACTACGTCGCCGTCCCGCATGACGTAGTCCTTGCCCTCGATGCGGGCCTTGCCCGCGGCCCGGGCGGCGGGCAGCGAGCCCGCGGCGATCAGGTCGTCGAAGGAGACCACTTCGGCCTTGATGAAGCCGCGCTGGAAGTCGGAGTGGATGACGCCGGCCGCCTCGGGCGCGGTGGCGCCGGCCTTGATCTCCCAGGCCCGGGTCTCCTTCGGGCCCGCGGTCAGGAAGGTCGCCAGGCCCAGGGCCCGGAAGCCGGCCCGGGCCAGCTGAGCCAGCCCGGGCTCGCCCAGGCCGGCCTCGGCCAGCAGTTCCGCGGCCTCATCCTCAGGCAGTTCGGCCAGGTCGGCTTCGGTCTTGGCGTCCAGGAAGATGGCCTCGGCCGGGCCCGTGCCGACCAACACTGTCAGGGCGGACATGCGCTTGCGCAGGTCGTCGTCGGCGAGTTCGGCGACGTCGCAGTTAAACACGTACAGGAACGGCTTGGCGGTCAGGAGCGAGAGCTCGCGCAGCGAGGGCAGGTCGATGCCCGCGGAGGCGGCACCGGCCCACAGCGTGGTGCCCTGGTCAAGCAGCTGCTGCGCCGCGACCGCGGACTCGGCGGTCCTGGCCCGGCCGGGATCCTTGGCGAACTTGGTCTCCTTGACCAGCCGGGGCACGGCCTTCTCCAGCGTCTGCAGGTCGGCCAGGATCAGCTCGGTGACGACCGTCTCGATGTCGCGCTCGGGCGATACATCGCCGTCCACGTGGGTCACGTCCGGGTCGTCGAAGACCCGCACCACCTGGCAGATCGCATCAGTCTCGCGGATGTGGGCCAGAAACTGGTTGCCGAGCCCCTGACCCTGCGAGGCGCCCCGGACCAGCCCGGCGATATCGGTGAACCGCACGGCGGCAGGCACGATCCGCGCCGAGTCGTACAGCTTGGCCAGCTCGGCCAGGCGCGGGTCGGGCACGCCCACCACGCCGACGTTCGGGTCGATGGTGGCGAAGGGGTAATTGGACGCCAGGGCCCCGGCTCGGGTCAGCGCGTTGAACAAAGTTGACTTGCCCACGTTCGGCAGGCCGACGATCCCGATAGACAAACTCACTCGCGCGAGTTTAGTGCCGCCTCAGACCCCGCCGGAGCGGCCGCACCCCGCAGTCAGGCCGGTCAGGTACGCGCTGCGGTAGCCGCCATCGTGGCGTAGCCCATCGTGAAGCTGCCGCCCGCCGCGTCGACGACGGCGCCCACGCCGGCCAGCAGGTCCTGCTGCACCGCCGCGGGCAGCTGGCTCCAGCCGCCGAACGTGGGCATCTGGTCCAGCCACTCGTCGCGGGTGTAGGGCCGCTCCCAGTCGAACCGCCACTGCTCCGGCTCGCCGAACCCGCCCGCCTGCCGCATCCCGTCGGCCGCCCTGGCGCATCCCAAGGAGTACGTGTCCGGACCGGGCAGCCCGCGCCCGAACATCGGCACGTCCGGCAGTACCCGGCCGAACACCGCGGCAATGCCGTCGTTCACCTCGGGCGGAGGCAGGAACGAGTTCCAGAACACGGCCAGCCGCCCACCGGGGCGCAGCGCCTGCGCCGCCTTGGCCGCGCCGGCCACCGGATCCACCCAGTGCCAGGCCTGCCCGGCAACCACCGCGTGGAAGGCCCGGCCGGCCGGATCCCAGGTCTCGAACATCGACACCTCGACCTCGGTCCCGGACTGCCGGGCCAGCTCGGCCATGCGCGCGTCAGGATCGACGCCGAGCACCCGGCAGCCGGCCGCCCGGAACAGCCGGGCCACGATGCCGGTCCCGCAGCCGACGTCGAGGACGGCGGGCCCGGGGCTGGCGGCGGCGATCCGGTCCACCAGGGCCGCGGGGTAGCTGGGCCGAGTCCGGTCGTAGCGGGCGGCATCCAGGCCGAACGACTCCGCCACCTGCCGCTGCTGGTGAGACTCACGAGGCCGGGGCCGGGGTGCCGATGCTGGCTCGGACGGTACAGTGGGCACGTGCCCACTGTAAGTGGGCATGTGCCCACTTGAGGATGGGTTTCGCGGACGGCGAAGCGGGCCGCCTGGCGAGGGAGGCTGGACGTGCCGACCGGGGTAGCCCTGCGCGACGTACGCGAGCAGCTGTTCGACGCGGCCGAGCGGGTGCTGCTGCGGGACGGGCCGCACGCGCTGACCAGCCGGGCGGTCACCACCGAGGCCGGGGTGGCCAAGGGCGTATTGCACCGGCACTTCGCCGACTTCGACGCCTTCCTGGCCGAACTGATCGAAGACCGCATCGCCCGGCTCGGCCGCCAGGCCGAGGCGCTGCGGGAGTCCGCCGGGACCGGCACCGTGGCGGGCAACCTGACCGGCGCGCTGGCCGAGTTGTTCGGGTCGGTGGCCATCCAGATCGTCAGCCTGCTGATCTTCCGGGACGACCTGCGAGCCCGGCTGCGGCGGAGGCGGCCGACCGGGGTCCCGCTGGCCGCCGAAGCCGCGGCCATGATCGCGTCCTACCTCAGCGCGGAGCGCGATCTGGGCCGCATCGCGCCAGATGCCGACGTGGACACGCTCGCGCCGACCCTGATCGGGGCCGGGCACCTGCTGTTCGCGGGCCGGGACGGCGGTCCGCCGGACGCGGCAGAGGTCCGCAAGGTCGTGACCGCGGTCCTGGCCGGCGCCGGCCCGTAGGCCGGGGCGGGCGAGGAGGGGGCGCAGGGGCTGATACTACGGACCGTTCGGCCAAAAAAAGGGGGTGAGGGGCGGAGGTTTCTCGGCGGGCTCGGGCGGCGCCGGGCGTGTCGGCGGGAGGTTTTGCCCACAGGGTGAGATCATCGCTGCATATGAGCGCAATCTCGCTGCTGGCCGGACTGCTGCTCGGGATCGTCATCGGGGCAGTGATCGGATACCTGTACGCGCGGGGCCGCCTGGCGGCTGCCGCGGCGGACGCGAGCGGCCGGGCCCGGGCTGCCGAGCAGCGGGCCCTGATGACCGAGCGGGCGGCCGCCGACCGCGCGGAGCTGGTGGAAGGCCAGCTCGCCGAGCATTTCCAGGCCCTGTCGGCGGAGGCGCTTGACGCCAGCACGGCCCGGTTCCTCGAGGTCGCGGAGGGGCGGCTGCAGGCGGCCAACGCCCAGGCGTCCGGCGAGCTCGAGACCCGCCGGGCCGCGGTCGAGCACCTGGTCGGCCCGCTGAAGGAGACCCTGGCTCGGCTCGAGGCTCAGCTCCGGGATTCCGACGCGGCCCGCACGCGCTCGCACGCGGCGCTGGCCGAGCAGGTCGATTTCGCCCGGCAGGCCTCGGAGCGGCTGCGGGATCAGACGCAGGCGCTGGTCACGGCGCTGCGGCGGCCCGAAGCCCGGGGCCGCTGGGGTGAGCTGCAGCTGCGCCGGGTGGTCGAGCTGGCCGGGATGAGCGCCCGCTGCGACTTCGACGAGCAGGTCGCGGTGGCCACGGCCGACGGCGCACAGCGCCCGGACATGGTGGTGCACCTGGCCGGCGGCAAGCACATCGTGGTCGACAGCAAGGTCTCGCTGGCCGCCTACCTGGAGGCCGCAGAGAGCGACGACGAGGCGGTCCGCGCCGCGCGGATGGACGCGCACGCCCGGCACCTGCGGGACCACGTGGACCGGCTGGCGGCCAAGGCCTACTGGGCCGCGCTCAGCCCGTCACCCGAGTTCGTCATCCTGTTCATCCCGGGCGAGGCGTTCCTGGCCCCGGCGCTGGAGCGGGACCCGGCGCTGCTGGAGTACGCCATGAGCCGCCGGGTGCACATCGCCACTCCCACCACGCTGGTCACCATGCTGCGCACGGCGCAGTACGCCTGGCAGCAGGCGGCGCTGGCCGATAACGCGCGGGCGGTGTTCGACATCGGCCGCGAGCTGTACGACCGCATCGGCAGCCTGGGCCGCAACGTGGACCAGCTGGGCCGCCAGCTTAGTAAGGCCGTGACCAGCTATAACCAGACGGTCGGCTCGCTGGAGGGCCGGGTCCTGGTCAGCGCCAGGCGGCTGAACGACCTGGGCGTCACCGACGCCGCCCTGGACGCACCCAAGCCGGTGGAGGAGACCACCCGGGCCCTGTCCGCCCCCGAGCTGGTGGCGGGCGGGAGGCTTGAGCCGGGAGAGTTCGGCGCGGCGGAGATCGAGGCGCCGGGATCGGCGGCGGAGATCGGCCGGCCGGTGGGCCTGGTGCGTGCGGCTCGATGACGCAGACCCGGACCACGGCACGGCCGCCGGCGCGGACGCCGGCGGCCCGCAAGCCATCCGCTAAGCCGTCCTCGAGCCTGGAACCGCAGGGGCGGATCAAGCTCACCGGGCGAGGCGCGGTCGTGGCGCTGTTCGTGTTCTGCTTCCTGATCCTGCTCATCGCGGCCTGGACCGGGTGGGACACGCTGGCGGGCGCGGCGTTCGTGTGCGGCTGCGGCCTGGTCACCTGCTACACCAAGAACAGCGGGCTGCGGACCGTGGTGGTCTGCCCGCCGCTGTTGTTCCTGGCCGGGGCGGTGTGCGCCCAGGCGCTGACCGCGGCGGGCGGCTTCATGGCGGCCGAGGGAGTGCTGGTCATGCTGGGCACCGCCGCGCCCTGGCTGTTCACCGGGACGGCGCTGGCCGTGGTGATCGCGGTCGGGCGCGGGTACCGGCCCACGCTGCCCGGGAGGGCCTCGATCAGGAACCTGATCGAGGCCGGGCGCCGGATCTTCTTAGCGGGGCCGCCTCACCCGTCCCCGGCGGTCAGCTGGCCCTGCATGGTGGCCGTGTCGGAGCAGATCCATTCCTCGGCGATCAGGCCGTCGGCGATCCGGTAGAACTCGTGGCTGACGTAGGAGATGGCGCGGCCGGTGGCGGGCAGGCCCAGGTAGTCCCCCAGGTGGGTGCCGCGGATGGTCAGCCGCAGGGCCACCTGGTCGCCCGCGGCGACGACATCGTCGATCTGCGCGTGCAGGTCGGGGAAGGCGCGCCTGATGAGGTCGGCCCCCTGCCGCCACACCTCCGGACCGGGCATCGGGGGCAGGCCGGCCAGGTTCATCACGAAGTCCGGGCTGAGGCGGGCGACGCAGGTATCGAAGTCGCCCGCGTTGAACGCGTCGAGGGTGCTGCGGATGAGCGCGACGTTGGCGGCGATGCTGGCCTGCTCCGTGCTGATCTGCTCTGTGCTGATGTGCTTCGGGGTCATCGTTCCCCTCGGTTCGCCGAGACGGTGTACTTATTTCACTGTGTAGTAATGTAACTATATGCCCGACGACCGCTGGGAGACCACGCTGGACCGGGTTCTGCTGCTGACCGTGCTGCTCGGCCAGGACATGGCCAGCAGCCTGGCCCGGATGGGGCTGACCGAGGCCCGCGCGCACCTGGTCTGGGAACTGCGGAAGCTCGGCCCCTGCAAGCAGCGGCGGCTGGCATCGGCGTTGCGGGTCACCCCGCGCGCCGTCACCGCGCTGGTCGATGGCCTCGTGGAGACGGGGTTCGTGACCCGCGAGCCGTGCCCCACGGACCGGCGTGCCAGCCTGGTCACCTTCACCGAGCTGGGCCGCAACACCGCCCAGGCCCTAGCCGACAGTCATCGTGAGCTGGCCAGGCAGCTGTTCGGCGGCATGACGGCCGAGGAATTCGACGGCTTCGACGCCGGCCTGATTCAGGTGCTGGACGCCCTGCGGGCCGTGCTGGCCGCCAAGGCGCACGGCGAGAGCTAGGGGCGTTGCGTTGGGCCGGCCCGCTTAGCCGGCCGCGGGCGACCGGGCGGGGCGCAGTTCGCGCGGCAGGGCGAACGTCATGTCCTCCGGGACGGCCTCGACTTCCTCCACGGCGCCGAACCCGTACCCGGCCAGCTTGCCGAGCACCGAGGTCACCAGCTCTTCCGGCACCGAGGCCCCGCTGGTCACGCCGATCGTGCCGACCCCGTCCAGCCAGCGCTCGTCCACCTCGCCCGCGTCGTCGACCAGGTAGGCGGCGGGTGCGCCATGGTCTTTGGCCACCTCGACCAGGCGCACCGAATTGGAGGAGTTCGGCGAGCCGACCACGAGAACCAGGTCGGACTGGCCGGCGATGGCCTTCACGGCGGCCTGGCGGTTCTGCGTGGCGTAGCAGATGTCGTCGCTGGGCGGGTCGAGCAGGGCCGGGAAACGCTCCCGCAGCGCGCTGACCGTCTCGGCGGTCTCGTCCACCGACAGCGTGGTCTGGGACAGCCAGACGACTCGCTTCGGGTCTGTGACCTCGACGTTCGCCACTCCGTCAGCGCCGTCGACCAGCCGGACCCGGCTCGGGGCCTCGCCCGAGGTGCCGACCACCTCTTCGTGCCCGGCGTGGCCGACCAGCAGGATGTCGTAATCCTTGGCCGCGAACCGGCGTGCCTCGTTGTGCACCTTGGTGACCAGCGGGCAGGTGGCGTCGATGGTGCGCAGGCCGCGCCGTTCGGCGTCGGTGCGCACCTCCGGAGCGATGCCGTGCGCGGAGAACACCACGACCGCGCCCGGCGGCACCTGTTCCACCTCGGTGACGAAGATCGCGCCGCGCTTGGTCAGCGAGCTGACCACGTAGGTGTTGTGCACGATCTGCCTGCGCACGTAGACCGGCGGGCCGAACTTGTCCAGGGCCAGCTCCACGGCTTGCACGGCCCGGTCGACGCCGGCGCAGTACCCGCGCGGCTTGGCGAGCAGGACCCGCTTTGAGGTGGGCTGTTCCGGCGCGTCTGAGCTAGCCATAATTCGACGCTAGCACGCTGGCCAGGGCATCCTGACCGCCGGGCGCGAGCTGTCCGGGAGGCCGGCAGGCCCGGCGGGCGGGATCGAGTCCGGTCATGCGGGCCGGGCCGGGGTCCGGGTGGGTGAGGACCGGGTCCGGGTCGGTGAGGACCGGGTCCGGGTGGGTCAGGGCTGGTCCGGCGGCGGGCGCGGGTGCGCTGACGAGCTCGGGCCTGCGGACGGGATTCTCACCACTTAAGTCATGGTTGCCGACCCCGACAAAAAGACGGGAAGATTACCCGGCAAGGAACAGACGCTGACTAACAGCGACGTGCCCGGATACGCGGGGGTGCTCGGGCGCTGATCCAGACCCGTCCCAGGGAGAGTGTGACATGCGCGTGCCGCCGGTGAGTGACCGTATTAAGGAGGCTCCGGCGCAGGCCTTGCGCGGCGTGTTCGCCGGGATCGGCCAGCTGCTGCTGATCACCGACAAGCTGCGGAACAAGGCGCCTGCTGACCAGCAAGTCCCGTCGGCCCGGGTGCCTGAGCCTGCGGAATCCGTGGCGGCGGCCGGCGAGGTGACGGTGGTACAGGAGCCGGGGGGTGCTGCTGGTGCTGCTGGGACCGGCTCGACAGTGGAGGCGGAAGTGACTGAGGTGCCGCGGGCGCGTAAGCCTGCGGAGCCGAAGGCGGCCCGGCCGAAGGCGACCCCACTGAATGCGACCCAGCCGACGGCAGCCCAGGAGAAGGCAGCTGCGCCGAAGGCGGCTGAGAAGGCGGCGGAGCCGAAGGCGGCTGGGCCGAGGGCGGCGGAGCCGAAGGCGGCTGGGCCGAGGGCGGCGGAGCCGAAGGCGGCTGGGCCGAGGGCGGCGGAGCCGAAGGCAGCGCCTCGGCCGGCGGCTCAGAGGACACCGAAGGCGCCAGCCGAGAAGGCCACCGAGACCAGGGACTTCGACAGGACCGGCAACGTCCGGTTGCTGCCTGACACCGGAGGTGCGGCAAAGGCCGCGAGCGCCCAGGCTGACGCGGCGGTCTCGGCGGCGCAGACGGCCGGCGAGCCGCTGTCGGCCGTGGGAGAACCAGCAGCGGCAGCCGGCGCCGGAGAGGCGACCGAAACCGCGGCGGCCCCCGGAATCACCGCGGAGGCCGGGGCCGAGGCGGCCTCCGGAATCGCCGCGGAGGCTGGGGCCGCAGCGGCCTCCGGAACCACGGTGGAGGCCGGGGCGTCGGCGGCGCCGTTGCCGAACTACGACGGGTTGTCCGTCGCCTCGCTCCGCGCCCGGCTGCGCAACCTGGACATCGGGCAGGTCAGGGAGCTGGCCGAGTACGAGAAGGCGCACGCGGGCCGGGCTGACGTGGTCGCCATGTTCGAGCGCCGCATCGCCAAGCTCGAGATAGGCGACTAGTGTCCCTCCCGTCCCAAGATCATGGAGGATCCGGGTTCCATGGAGGATCCGGGCAGCTATGGCTGCCCAAATTCTCCGCGGAAGAAAAATCCTCCGCGGAGAGTCGGGCAAAACGGGCGATTCGGGCTCGTGGGGGTTGCGGCATCGGGACCTGTGATGCGAGCGGGGCAGGCGGGATGGGCGAAGTATCGGCTGGCTTCGGGTCGGCTGGCTTCGGTCGGCGGGACGGGCGCTAGTGGCACTCGAGACCTCGGCTGAGGCGCCGGTGCCGGTGCGGACGGTCCTGCAGCTGGTCGGGGGGTGGATCGGCCGGCTCGGGCGGGTCTGGGTGGAGGGGCAGATCGCCGAGTCCACGGTGCGGGGCGGGGCGGTGTTCCTGACCCTGCGGGACCCGGTCGCGGCGGTGTCGGTGCGGGTCATCTGCACCCGGCAGGTGTTCGAGGCGGCCGGGCCGCCTCCCGCCGAGGGGGCCCGGGTGGTGATCTTCGCCCGGCCGGACTTCAACGCCAACCGCGGCTCGTTCGCGCTGACCGCGCTCGAGATCCGCGCGGTGGGGGTGGGCGACCTGCTGGCCCGGCTGGAAAGGCTGCGCCGCCAGCTCGGCTCGGAAGGGCTCTTTTCTGCCGAACGAAAGCGGGCTCTTCCTTTCCTCCCCCGCGTCATCGGGCTCATCTGCGGACGCGAGTCGGCGGCCCAGCGGGACGTCATGGAGAATGCCGCCCGGCGCTGGCCCGCGGTACGGTTCCGGGTCGAGCAGACCGCGGTGCAGGGCCCGTACGCGGCGCAGGAGGTGATCGACGCGCTGCAGCGGCTGGACGCGGACGCCGAGGTGGACGTGATCATCATCGCCCGCGGCGGCGGATCGCTCGAGGACCTGCTCCCGTTCTCCGACGAGACCCTGATCAGGGCGGTCGCGGCCAGCCGGACCCCGGTGGTGAGCGCGATCGGCCACGAGCAGGACGCGCCGCTGCTTGACTACGTGGCCGACCTGCGGGCCTCCACGCCGACCGACGCGGCCAAGCGGGTGGTGCCCGACGTCAGCGAGCAGCTGGCGCTGGTCACCCAGCTGCGGGACCGGGCCCGCCGGTGCCTGGCCGGCTGGCTGGACCGGGAGACGGCCTGGCTGACGGCGATCACGTCCCGGCCGGCGCTGGCCGACCCGGTGCGCGAGGTGGAGCGCCAGGCCGAGCGGGTGGACGCGCTGCTGCAGCGGGCCCGGGTGTCGCTGGACGCGAGCCTGGCCCGGGGCGGCGACGACCTGGCGCACACCCGGGCCCGGCTGCTGGCCCTGTCGCCCGCGTCGACGCTGAAGCGCGGCTACGCCATCGTGCAGCACGCGAATGACGGCGTGGTCCGGGCCGCAGCCGAGGTCAGCGCGGGCGAGACGCTGACCGTACGGTTCGCCGCCGATCAGCTCACCGTACGCGCGGACGGTGACAGTGACGGCGGATAGGGTTGTGGCCGTGAGCGAGCCGGAGGGGCGCGGCGCCGCCTGGACTGAGGAGCGAGGAACGAGCGACGAGGGAAGGCGGCGTCAACAGGCGCCCCGTAGGCGAGCGGGAGACACTGCAGAAGGCACCGAGGGTTCTGGTCAGGCGCTGTCCTACGAGCAGGCCCGGGACAAGCTGGCCGCGGTGGTCAAGCGCCTGGAGGCGGGCGGGCTGACCCTGGAACAGTCCCTTGAGCTGTGGGAACGCGGCGAACGGCTGGCCGCGGTGTGCGAGGAATGGCTGGCCGGCGCGCGGGCCAGGCTCGCGGCCGCGATGGCCAAGCGCGACGACGCCACCACGGAAGAGGGTGCTGCTGCGGACGGCGAGGACGACGCTCCGTTCTGAGGCCGGTCCGCCGGTTTGCGTGCCTTCCCGCCGGGCAAACGGATGGCAGGCGACAGCTAGGCAGGCGCGATGAATCCCGTCGAGAAGGCGATCAGGGCAGTTGATGCCACGCAGCGGCGGTACACGCCCACGGCCTTCGTGTTCGGGGTGGTCAAGAAGTACGGGGACGACAACGGCGGCGTCCTGGTCTCTAACCTGGCGTACTCCGCCTTTGTCGCCTTGTTCCCGCTGCTGCTCGTGCTGGTCACGATCCTGGGCCTCGTCTTCACCTCGGTCGACCCGTCGGTCAAGACCGATGTCCTGAACGCGGTGGCCAAGCAGGTCCCGCTGATCGGCAACACGCTGACCGGTAACGTCCATGAGCTCAAGAGGGCGAGCGTGATCGGGCTGGTCGTCGGCCTGCTCGGCCTGGTCTGGGGGGCAACCGGCTTGGCACAGGCCGGCCTGTTCACCATGGAGCAGGTGTGGAACCTGCCCGGGCCGGCGCGGCCCGGCTACGTGCCCCGGCTGGGGCGCGCGGTGCTCTTCCTGTGCCTGCTCGGCGGCGGCGTGATTGTCACGACCGGGCTGGCCAGCCTCAACACCTACCTGCTCAAAGGGTTCTTCACCGTCGCCCTGTCCGAGATCCTGGCCGCCGCCCTCAACGTCGGCATGTACCTCGGCGCGTTCCGCGTCCTGACGCCCAAGGGCGTGCCGACCGGCAAGCTGCTCCCAGGTGCGATCACCGGCGGCATCCTGTACACGGTCCTGCAGGTCCTCGGCACCTGGCTGATTCACCACTATCTGCACAGCGACTCGGTGTACGGCGTGTTCGCCACCGTGCTCGGCCTAATCGCCTGGATCTACCTGGCGGCGGAAGTCAGCGTGTACAGCGCCGAGATCAACGTGGTCCTGACGCGCCGGCTATGGCCGCGGGCCATCGTCCAGCCGCCGCTGACCGAGGCCGACCGGTCCAGCATGGCCCTGCAGGCGCTGCAGAACCAGCGGCGTCCCGAGCAGCACATCGAGGTGACATTCGATGACCGCGCGCCCGATGCCGCCCAGCCGGACCGGACCCCCCCAACGCCGCAGACCCCGGACGAGGTAACGCCGCCGGCCGACCGCCAGGTGCCCGAGCAGCGCGGCCAGTCCGAGGCCTCGCCAGCAGAAGCCGGGCCAGCAGAAGCCGGGCCAGCAGAAGCCGGGCCAGCAGAGGCGGGGACCGGGCGGGACCGGGACGGCACGGGGCCAGAGGGTGCCGGATCCGGAAGGTCAGGCCCGGGGCGCTACCGGGCGAAGTGAGGCGGCCAGCTGGCGCAGCTGCGGCCAGGTCGCGTTGCCGGTGACCACGACCACCAGGCCGGCCGCACCAGTGAAATAGAGCGATCGCTGGCCGCGCGAAGGAGTACTGGTGCGGCTCCAGCGGTGTCCGTTCAGATCAATGGATGTGAGAGCCGTGCCGTCGTTGGTCATCCGCCTGATGAACGCGGCGGCCGGGGCGTTGCTCTCCTCGAGCGAGGCCAGCAGGCCGTCCGGGGTCATGAAGCCGAGCTGCCAGGTGACCGTGCCCGCGCCGTTCGCGCCGCCCGCGGTCAAGCCGGAGGCGACGGGCTGCCAGGATCCCGGCAGGCCGGCCGGGGCGACGGCCGGATAGGGCGCCAGCGTGGCTAGTTTAGCCTGGTCAGCGGCGTAGCTGACGGTGGCGGGCTGCACGGCGTGCGGCATCGGGACGGCCACCACGATGATGACCGACCCGAGCAGGCAGCCGAGCGCGGCCGCCGCGCCCCGCAGCATCCGGTTCACAACTGCTCAGGCTAGCCGCCCGGCGAGCAGGTCAGGGCCGGCGGCGGGTGGCCCCGTAGGATCAGTACAGGCCCAGCGGGAAGGACACCCTATGACCGTCGAGCAGCAGCAGCCCCACGAGCCGCCCAGTCACGCTCCCGACCGCAACCTGGCCCTGGAGCTGGCCCGGGTGACCGAGGCCGCGGCCATGGCGGCCGCCCGGTGGGTGGGCCGCGGCGACAAGAACGGGGCCGACGGCGCGGCCGTGAACGCGATGCGGCTGCTGATCAACTCGGTGTCCATGCGCGGCGTGGTGGTCATCGGGGAGGGCGAGAAGGACCACGCGCCCATGCTGTTCAACGGCGAGGAGGTGGGCGACGGCACCGGCCCGGCCTGCGACGTGGCGGTGGACCCCATCGACGGCACCCGGCTGTGCGCCAACGGCATGCCGAACGCCATCTCGGTGCTGGCCGTGGCGGGACGCGGCTCCATGTACGATCCGTCCGCGGTGTTCTACATGTCCAAGCTCGCCACCGGCCCCGAGGCGGCCGGCATGGTCGACCTCGACGCACCGCCGGCCGCTAACGTCCGGGCGGTGGCCAAGGGCAAGGGCTGCGGGCCGCAGGACGTCACCGTGGTCATCCTGGACCGGCCGCGGCACGCCGAGCTGATCTCCGAGGTCCGGGCCAGCGGCGCCCGGATCCACCTGATCACCGACGGCGACGTGGCCGGCGCCATCATGGCCGCGCGCGAGGGCACCGGGATCGACCTGATGCTCGGCGTGGGCGGCACGCCGGAGGGCATCATCGCCGCGTGCGCGCTGAAGTGCCTCGGCGGGGTCATCCTGGGCAAGCTCGCGCCCCGCGACGAGGCCGAGCGCCGTCGCGCGCTGGACGCGGGCCATGACCTCAACCGGGTGCTCACCACCGACGACCTGGTCACCTCCGACGACGTGTTCTTCGCGGCCACCGGGATCACCGACGGGGAACTCGCCGACGGCGTGCGGTACCGGCGTGATCACGCGACCACGCACTCCCTGGTCATGCGCTCCCGCTCCGGGACCATCCGGCGGATCAGCAGCGAGCACCAGCTGTGGAAGCTGCGGGCGTACTCGTCGGTCAACTTCGGCTGAGCGGCGGGTTCTGGCGGCGGCCGAACAGGCGGAACCGGCGGCCCTTCGGCGGCGTGCGCACGATGACCTCACCGCCGAGGACCAGGCCCTTGACCTCGATGACCGGGGTGTCGGGACCGGGCAGCGGCGTGCTGCCGCGCCGCCGGCCCAGCACCAGGTGGCCGCTCACGATGACGGACACCCCGTCCGGCACGGATAGCCGCAGCCGGCCGCCGACCACGGTGGCGTACAGGACGATGCGACGGGCCTGCAGGATGGCCTGGGTGAAGTCGATCTCCACCTCGCCGAACATCGCGGTCACGGTCAGGCTCTCCGGCACCACCCAGCGGCCGTCCCGGCGGGCCGGGCCGAAGATCCCGCTGATCACACGGCCGCCGTCCAGCCGGACCGGCTGAGCCGACGGCACGGCCAGGTCGGAGGTCAGCTCGGCCAGATCGCCCAGCGTCCGGGCCGTGCAGGCGCGCTGGACCCGGTCCGAGTGCTCCTCGGGGGTGAGCCGGCCGTCGCTGACCGCCTCGGCCAGCAGGGCCAGGACCCGGTCGCGGTCCGCATCGGACGCGCGCAAGTCGCGGGGGGCCTGCCGTGGGCTCATAGGCCGAAAATACCGTGTCCCGCCAGGTGGGGCATGTTCGCCTTCGGCTGTACGTGACGGGGTGGAACGTGCTACCCATGGGTGCATGGCAGACGGAGCAATCGAAACGGTAATGGAGCGGACCAGCCGGGAGCAGATCCGCCTGGTCCGTTTCCTTTACGCCGACCATGGCGGGATTATTCGCGGCAAGGCGGCCGGCCCGGCCGGCTGAAGGAGCGCATGTCGAGCGGCATCGGGCACACGGTCGCCATGATGGCGATGTCCATGCTCGACCAGCTGCAGCCGGTGGCCGGAATGGGCCCGGTCGGCGAGGTCAGGATCGTGCCCGATCCGGACACGTTCGTCGCGCTGCCCTACGCGCCCGGCGCCGGAGCCATGCTCGCGGACCTGGTGCTGCCGGACGGGACCCCGTGGGAGGCATGCTCCCGGACCTTCCTCAAGCAGGCCATGATCGACCTGGCCGGCGAGGGCTACGTCATGCAGGCCGCGTTCGAGCCCGAGTTCACCATCGGGCGCCGCGAGTCCTCGCCCGCCGGGCCCTCGATCCCGGACCGGCTCATCCCCATCGACGACAGCCTGTGCTACTCCTCCACCGGCTTCCACCTGGCCCACGACTTCACCATGGAACTCGTCGAGGCCATGGAGGCCCAGGGCCTGTCCGTCGAGCACTACTATCCGGAGCTCGGCCACGGCCAGCACGAGCTGTCGGTCAGGTATGCCGACGCGCTGCGCGCGGCCGACAACCACGTGCTGTACCGGGAAACGGTGCGCGGCGTGGCCTTCCGGCACGGCCTGTGGGCCAGCCTGGCCCCCAAGCCCATCCCCGACCAGGCCGGCAACGGCACCCACCTGCACGCCTCGCTGCTGGAGGTGCCGGCCGAGGGCGAGTCCGCCGGGCGGAACGTGTTCGCCGATCCGTCTGACCGCAACGGCCTGTCCCAGGTCGGCTACCACTTCATCGGCGGCCTGCTGGCCCACCTGCCCGCGCTGATCGCGCTGACCTGCGCCAGCGTGAACAGCTACCGCAGGCTGGCGCCGCAGATGTGGGCCAGCGCGTACAGCTGCTACGGGGTGGACAACCGGGAGGCCGCGGTCCGGATCTGCTCGCCGCTGCGCGGCGACCCGGGCAGCACGGTCAACCTGGAGCTCAAGCCGTCCGACTCCAGCGCCAACCCGTACCTCGCGCTGGGCGCGTTCATCTACGCGGGCCTGGACGGCATCCGGAGCAAGATCGAGCCGGGCGAGGCGCTGAACGTCGACCCGGCCACCTTGTCCGAGACCGAGCGGGCCGAACGCGGTGCGCACCGGCTGCCCGCCTCGCTGGCCGCGGCGCTGGACGCGCTGGAGGCCGACCAGCTGCTGATGGAGGCCCTCGGCCCGCTGCGCAGCACGGCCTACCTGGCCGTCAAGCGCTCCGAGGCGGCTCACTTCGCCCACTCCACCGACCCCTACTACGAGTGCTTCCAGCACTTCACCAAGATCTAGCCTGCGGGACTGCTGCTCTGCGCGGCAGTGCGGGATCACCCCGCTGACCTGCACAGCAACCGTTAACCAACGGTCCATCCTGCCGAGGGTAGGCGCCGCGCTCGGCGCCGTCACCCCAGGGTGACGAAAGTACGTACTTTCACATATCTTGCTCCTTACCGGTCGAGCATGCTCAATTGCATCCGCTGCGCATACGACACGGTTAGAGCGCGCCTGCAGACTGAGGTGCTGAGTCACCGGTGAGGGTCCGATCAGATTCGCCATTTCCGTTACATGACGTCCACCAGCGTGGTTAACTACCGGTTGCATCAGATGCGAGATTCCCGCATCAAACGCAACGGCGGAGGTGGGCGTGAGCGATGGCGAGCTGGCCCCTGGGTCAGCCGGGCTGCACCTAGCGGCCGGTGTGCCGCTGCTGCGGCCTGCGGAGCAGACGTTCGAAGCGATGCTGGGCGGCTGGCGGAACCAGCAGCTTGCCCGGCGGCTAGCGTTCTCGACAGTAGAAGGGCGAGAGCGGGCCGTCCGTGCGTTCGCCACCCACGCGGGCGCGTTCCCCTGGGAGTGGACGCCGACCCTGGTTGATGAGTGGATGACCGACCTGCGAGCTGTCCGGAGGCTGCGCCGGTCGACGCTGCGGGGTTACCAGATCGCGGTCAGGCTGTTCTGCGGCTACATCACCGATCCCGTCTACGGATGGTCGGCGGAGTGCGAGAAGTGGTTTGGCACCCATCCGGTCCAGGTCGTTCACGAGTGGAATGCCGCCGTCCACGTCCAGGAGGCCGAGGCCGACCCGCCCAAGCGGGCATTCACCAGGGACGAACTGCACGCGTTCTTCGACTGGGCCGACCACCAAGTCGGTGCTGTCCGCGCAGCTGGGCGCAAGGGGTGGCTGGCGGCGTTCAGGGACGCGGCGCTGTTCAAGCTCGCCTACGGGTATGCCCTGAGGCGCAACGAGGTGCGGATGCTCGACGTGGCCGACTTCAGCCCCAACGTCCACGCGCCGGAGTTCGGCGAGCTGGGCGTCTGCTATGTGCGGCACGGCAAGGCGATGAAGGGGTCGCCGCCCAAGCGGCGCAGTGTGCTGACCGTCTGGCCGTGGGTCGCCGAGGTGGCCGAGGAGTGGATCGGTGAGATCAGGCCCCTGATCGGCCGTTCCGATGGGAGCCCGGCGCTGTGGCCGACCGAGCGGGCCGACCGGATCAGCCTGGAGTACATCGATCACCGGTTCCAGGCCGCACGGGGCGCGCTTGGCCTGCCGGACGGCTTGGACTTCCACTCGCTGCGCCGCTCCTACGTCACCCACCTGATTGAGGACGGGTGGGACCCGTTCTTCGTCCAGCAGCAGGTCGGCCACGAGCACGCATCGACCACCTCGATCTACACCTGCGTGTCGTCGGACTTCCGCGTCAAGACGCTCCGCAGCGCTCTGGATGCAACAGTCACGGCCGCGATGGGCAAGCACCCGGCGGCCGGCCCGGGTGAACCGCGCCAGGCGGCTCCTGGCAGCCGGCAGACCGTCGGCGAACAGGCGAGGGAGGCGCGGTGACGAAGCGGAACGTCAGCTACCAGTGGCGGCTGCGGGAAGTCATGGCCGCGCACGGGATGTTTGCCACGACCGACCTCGTGCCGCCGCTCACCGACCGGGGCATCACGCTGTCAGCCTCTCAGGTGCATCGCCTGGTCACCGGAACCCCTGAACGGCTATCCCTGCCGGTGCTCGCGGCGCTCTGCGACATCTTCGAGGTCACTCCCGCAGACCTGATTCGTACCGCTGCCGAGAATGCGGCCCCGCGCCGCACTGCTACGGCGGGTGCCCAGGTGACCGACACGGCCGCGAGGCGGCCTGTCAGGGCGCGCATCCGGCCTGAGCAGTGACCAGGCTTGGGCGTCCGCCCAGCGCCCGCAAGGAGCTGCGCGCCCTACTGACCGAGATGTTCGATGACGGGACGGGCCAGGTCGCCCCCCTGCTCGCGGGCTCCTCGAGAACCTGGTGTCCATGCCGCGGCCGACACTGTGCAGGAACTGGCTGCGCAACAACGCACATGCCAGGGACTATCTGCGCGGCCTGGCGCACGGGGACATCCCGCTCAGCCACGAGGCCCTGCTTGACCTGCCGAGCTGGCGCACCGCCGCCCACCTGTGCGACCTGCTCATGGCCGCCGGCGCGCTGGTCGCCGTCGACCGGCAGATCCTCCTGTTCGAGCGCTGGTACCGCAGCGAGGTCAAGGCCGTCGCCGGCCCGCAGCACGCGCAGGCCCTGCGCCAGTTCACCACCTGGCGGCTGCTGCCGCGGATGCGGGCCCGGGCCGCAAACCAGTTCCTGACCTCCGGCACGCGGAACGCGGCAGCGCACGAGTTCACCAAGGCGCGGCAGTACCTCGTCTGGCTGGCCGGCCGCGGCCGCTGCCTGCAGGACTCGACGCAGGGCGATATCGATGCCTGGTACGCCACTGCGACCGACCCGGATGCCACGCGCACCTTCCTGAAATGGGCCATCGCCAGCCGCGCCATGCCCCGCCTCGACGTCCCGGCCAGAAGGCACGCCGAGCGGGCGCCGATCAGCCAGCACCGGCGCCTCGCCCTGATCCACCGGTTTCTGACCGACAAGCGCATCGAACTGCGTACCCGGGTCGCAGGGTGCCTCCTGCTGCTCTACGCCCAGCCGGTAAGCCGACTGGCCCGCCTGACTCTGGATGACATCATCACCGGCGACGACGGCCAGGTCTTCATCCGGCTGGGCGACCCGCCGACTCCAGTCCCCGAACCGTTCGCCGCGATGTTCACCGAACTGGCCGCCAACCGCGTGAACATGAACACCGCCGCCAATCCTGGCTGCCAGTGGCTGTTCCCCGGCCAGCGCGTCGGCCAGCCCCTTATGCCCGTCGGGCTCCGCCGACAGCTCCACGAACTCGGCATCCCGCTCACCCAGGCAAGGACAGCAGCGTTCCGCCAGCTCGTGCTCCAGGCCCCGCCTCCGGTCGTCGCCCGCTCCCTCGGCTTCGACTACGGCACCGCCACCGAACACGCCATCGCAGCAGGCGGCACCTGGAACCGCTACCCGGCCACGCGCAGGGACAGCACCCTGGCGCCTCTGCACCCCAGCCGGGGAGGGGCGCCTTGACCAGCCGTCTGACCGCTGTGCTCCGCGCGGCCGCTGACGGCCTGCCCGCCGGTGAGGCAGCCCAGCTCACCATCACACGCAGTGATCGGGTTCGCTGGGCGGCGGCCGTGCAGTATGCCACGGCTTGGGCTGCATCCAGCACCGGACTTCTCTGAGCAACGGCTGTCCCGCAGGCACAGGCTCCGTCTACAGGTGGTGCCGCGGCCCGCGTGAATTCGTCCTTACCTGGCTGCTGTGCCGTATCGCGAGTGATCGGCTTGCGCCCGCAAATCATTCAGTGTTATACATAACCATAACAACCTTTCGGCCGGTCCAGTCCGGGAAGGGACGTGCAGTGTGATCGACTTCCATGTCGATAAGGCGGGCAGCGTGCCCGTCTATGCGCAGCTGGTGCGCCAGGTGCGGGAGGCGATGCGGCTGGGTCTGCTGCATCCCGGTGACCGGCTGCCAACCGTGCGAGAGGTCGTCACCTCGTGCACAGTGAATGCGGCCACCGTGCTCAAGGCGTATCGCGAGCTGGAGATGTCCGGGCTCGCCGAGTCCCGGCAGGGTTCTGGGACGTTCGTCACCGGCACTCTGGGATCTGCTGATCCCCACGTCATGGCCCGGCTGCGGGGCGGTCTGTCACGCTGGCTGGATCAGGCGCGCGAGGCAGGACTCGAAGACGAGGACGTCCAGGCGCTTGTGGCCTCCGTGCTCGCCCAGCAGGCAGCGGGCGCGCCACGAGCCGGAGATCCCGGTCCGGCACGGCGGGCCGCCGGTACAGAAGTGGCACCGCGTGCCGCCGGGATCGGAGGTGCGGCGTGAGCGAGGAGCCGAGCGCCCTGGAGGCCAGGGGCCTGACCAAGCGCTACCGCGACGTGGTGGCGCTGAGCGAGTGCAGCTTCCAGCTGCCCGCGCACCGCATCATCGCGCTGGTCGGGGCCAACGGCGCGGGCAAGTCCACGCTGATGAGCATCGCCGCCGGGCTGCTGCCGGCCACCAGCGGTGAGGTCCTGGCCGGCGGGCAACGCGTTGACCCGCACCGCCGGCCCCGCCCGGCCGACACCGCGCACCGGGTCGCCATCCTCGCCCAGGACAAGCCGCTCTACCGCGACTTCACCGTCGCCGACATGCTGAAGTTCGGGCAGCACACCAACCGCGTCTGGGACCAGCAGCGGGCGGTGAACTGGCTGGATCGCTTCGAGGTGCCGCTCCAGCGGCGCTGCGGCCGGCTGTCCGGCGGGCAGCGCGCCCAGGTCGCCCTCGCGGTCGCGCTCGGCGGCTGCCCCGATGTGCTGCTGCTGGACGAACCGCTGGCGAACCTGGACCCCGTCGCCCGCAGCGAGGTCACCGGGGAGCTGATAGCCGAGGTCGCCGACAGCGGCATGACCGTGATCCTCTCCACCCACATCGTGGCCGAGCTCGCCGGGGTCGGCGAGTATCTGCTGCTGCTGGCCGCGGGCCGGCCAGTGCTGGCCGGTGACATCGAGGAACTGCTCGCCGGCCATGTGCGGCTGACCGGCCCCCGCGCGGGCCTGCCACCGTGCCCCGGCCAGATCGTCCGGGCCCAGCACACCGAGCGCCAGTCCACCTTCATCGTCCGGCTGCCCAGCCAGGCCGTGCCCTCCGCTGTCGCCCCGGGGTGGAGCAGCGGGCCGGTGACCCTCGAGCAACTGACCATCACCTACCTCAAGACGTCCGCGAAGCCGCCCCGAGCCCTGGAGGCCGCCGTATGAGCGCACTGAGCACACCCGGTTCTGCCACCCCTGCGGCGTATCGCGGCCGGGGACGCGGCGGCGCGCGCCTGACTGACCTGGTCTGGCTCACCTGGCGTCAGCACCGCGCGGTCATCGTCACGGGCCTGGCAGTCGCCGGGGTGGTCACCGGTTCCATGCTCTACGTCGCTGCGCGCATCGCGACGATCAACCAGGAGTGCAAGAACACGGCCTGCCCGCCCGGCTCGGCCCAGGCCGCGTCCCTCACAGGCCTCTTCGGACTCACCAATCTGTCGATCTACCTCACCATCATCGTGCTGTTCCTGCCGTTGCTGGTCGGCGTGTTCCTCGGCGCCCCGCTGCTGGCCCGCGAACACGAGCAGCGCACCCTGCTGCTGGCCTGGAGCCAGGACATCACCCCGCAGCGCTGGCTGTGGACCAAGTTCGCGCTGCTCGGCGTCCTGACCGCAGCGGCGGCAGCGGCGGTGTCCGCCGCTGCCGGGCACCTGGCTCACATGGTGAGCATCGCGATCGGGAAGAGCTTGTTCTCCCTGTTCTCCGGCGCCGCCTTCCTGGTCACCGGCATACTGCCGCTGGCGCTGCAGACCGTGGCGTGGCTCGCCGTCGGTGTGGCGCTGGGCGCCGCGTACCGCCGCACCCTGCCCGCCATCTTCACCGCGCTCACCGGGTACATCGCCGTCCTCTTCCTTGTCGTGCGGCAGTATCCGTCCCTCATGACGCCGCTGACAGCCCTGGTCCCCATCAGCGGCAACCAGGACTTCACCTCCCGGCTGGGCGCCAACATCCTGGTCGTCCACCAGGGCATGAACACGATCTACGACGCGTCCGGCCGCGCCATGAACCCCGCCGCCGTGCAGTCGCTATGCCCGTCAGCGAACAGCGACCCCTGCAGGGCGCAACACCACCTTATGGAAGCCCTGCGCTATCAGCCGGGGAGCCGGATTCCCGACTTCCACCTCCTCCTGGCCTGCGGCTATTTCGCCCTCGGCGCGATCGCCGTCGCCGTCGTGTGGTCGCTGGTCCGGCGCACCAGCCTGAGCGCTGGCTAACGAACCCAAACCTTGATCCCAGCCCCGAGCCCGGCAATCGAGCTCGCCTGGCATAGCGCAGTAGCTTGAGGACCAAGGAACCGCCACCTGCCGGAAGCCCTCAGAGCTGCGAAGGCGAATACGACACAGTTGGATTCGGCAGTGCACCAGTAGCTCCTTACCGGTCGCTCCTTACCGGTCGTCCAGACGACCGGCGCGGTTACGCGGGTACCGGCCGGCCCGCCTAGACACCTTGCACTACAAGGCATAGTGTCACAAGGTATGGAACGGGAACGGCTGAAGGGCAACCTTGACCTGCTGCTGCTGTCGGTGCTGGCCGCCGGCCCCGCACATGGCTACGGGATCATCACTGCGCTGCGCGAGCGCAGCGAAGGCACCTTCGAACTGCATGAAGGCACGATCTACCCGGCGCTGCACCGGCTGGAGGACGCCGGGCTGCTCGGCAGCTCCTGGGCGGATGCTCAGGGCCGCAAGCGCCGCGTCTACGCGCTGACCGACAAGGGGGCGGCCGCGCTCGCCGCCGAGCGGACCGCATGGTGGCGCTTCGCCGCCGGCATGCGGGCAGTGCTGGCAGGCGAGCCGGCATGACCGGGGACCGTGACCCCATCCAGCAGTACCTGGACCAGCTGCGGCTGAGCCTGCGCATCCCCGAGGTCGGCCGGATCCTGGTCGAGGCGGAAGACCACCTGCGGGCCGCAACCGCCGCCGGGATGGCGGAGGGGCTGACCGAGCGCGCGGCGCAGCAGGCGGCGATCGCTGGTTTCGGGCCGGTGCGGGCGATCATTTACGCGCACCAGACACGCCACGGGCGGGTGGCCGCGGTGCTCGCTGACCTGGCCATCGCGCTGTGGCGGGTAGCCGCCATCTACCTGCTCGCGGCCTTCCTCGGGGGCCTTGCCGGGCTCCTCAGGCCCGGTTCCGGGTGCCCCGCCCACGACGCGTCCTGCAAGCTGTTCACCTTGGTACCCGAGACCAGCGCCCTCGCAGCACTCATCTCCTGGGCCGCTACGGGGGTAGCCGGCCTGGCCCTGCTCGCGGCATACTTTGCCGTCCGCCGGGTCCAGCGGCGCCGTGGCCGGGTGTGGTCGGTGCCGCTTGGCGGCTACTTCCCGCTGGCGGCGGTCGTCGCGTCCGTCGCGGCTGGTGTCGGACTGCTGCTGCTGTATACAACAGCCCACGTCGTGTTCGGGCCGTGGTCCGCCATCATCATCTACGCGGCGGTGGGCCTGGCGGTCACCTACGGATTGCGGATGTGGCGGATGCTCTGGAACCAGGCGCGCGGCCGGGACGAGCTGGCATGACAGCAGGAACACCGGGCCGGCAGTTCCTCTACCGCCTGTACGCCCGCAGGCTCCGCAAGCAGCTGGCAGGCGGGCAGCTACCCAGGCATGTAGGCATCATCATGGACGGCAACCGGCGCTGGGCTCGCCGGCAGGGCATGGCAGACCCCAGCCTCGGCCACCAGTACGGCGCGCATCATGTCGAGAACGTGCTGAACTGGTGCGAGAAGACCGGGATCAGGCATGTCACCGTGTTCGTGTACTTCTGCGAGGCCTACTGGCCCGCCTTCCGCGAGATCGACTTTCTCCGCGCACTCCGCAGCTTCGCCGCCAGGCAGCGCCGCTACGGCCGCTGAACCCGAAGATCCATCCTCTGCCTCCCGGTGGCAGACCTGGCCAGAAAACACGTCATCCAGACGACCCGCAGGTGGATGGAGTCGACCGCGGCCCGGGAGAAGCCCAGCAAGGTCGACGGCACGAAGTTCCAGCTACGCGATCCGGCTCAAAACCTTGGCGTGAAACCGGCACACGGTGGCCAACGAAATTTTCCGGCCCGGCCAAGTATCCTGCTCGGTCACAGCCACATTCAGTAACGACCTACCAGGCTCAGGGTTCAATACGCTCCATCGAATACGTGCGTTCACCAGTCGACCAGTACCCTCCGCGTCCGGCAGCCCGGACCGCGGCAGGCCGGGGCCAGACCAGGTGTTGAACGACACGACAATGTCAGCGGGATCGACACGACTTTGTCAGTGCTCCGACACGGAATGTCAGTAGCGCCGAGGGATGGGCCTGCCTGGCCGGCTGAACCGCTAGTTGCAAGGCTCTAAGGAGCAGGTTTCCCTTGATAGCGTCCTATTCGCATCACTGTTAACACGAGGGCGGCAGCAATGATCGTCATCACCGGCGCCACCGGCGCCCTCAACGGCACCACGGTCGAGCACCTGCTCAAGCGCATTCCCGCGGACCAGATCGGCGTGAGCGTGCGCGACGTCGTGAAGGCACGGCACCTCGCCGACCGCGGCGTGCGCGTGCGGCGCGGCTCCTATGAGGATCCGGCGGCGCTGCGCGACTCGTTCGAAGGCGCCGACCAGGTGCTCCTGGTCTCATCCAACGACCCGCACGTCGACGGTGTCAGCTTGCACCGCGCCGGCATCGAGGCCGCCGTCGCGGCCGGCGCCCGCCGGATCCTCTATACCAGCCACCAGCACACCGGGCCCGGCAGCCCGTTCTTCCCCGCACGCGACCACGCCGCGACCGAGGCGCTCCTGGCCGGCTCCGGCGTCGCCTGGACCTCCCTCCGCAACGGCTTCTACGCGCACAGCCTCGACTGGCTCCTCGGGCCCTGGCGCGAGACCGGCGCCATCGCGACGCCCGCCGACGGGCCGGTGTCGTGGACCGACCGCGCTGATGAGGCGGAGGCGGCCGCGGTAATCCTCGCCGGCGAGCGGCCCTTCGACGGCCCGATCACGCTCACCGCGAGCGCCGCCGTGACATTCGGCGACATCGCGGGG
This sequence comes from uncultured Actinomycetes bacterium, assembly GCA_963767565.1. Classification (GTDB taxonomy): domain Bacteria; phylum Actinomycetota; class Actinomycetes; order Streptosporangiales; family Streptosporangiaceae; genus Palsa-504. The sequence continues at coordinate 121,410 of CAVYEG010000012.1, forward strand.
ATCGCCTCCGAGGTCACCGGCCGCGACATCCGGCGCGTCGTCCTGGACGACGAGAAGTGGGTGGCCGGGCAGGCTGCGCACGGCACCCCGGAGGCTGCCGCGCGGTTCCTGCTCGGGTTCTTCCGCGCTGCCCGCGAGGGACGCTTCGCAGACGTTGACCCGCTCCTGAGCGACCTCCTCGGCCGTCAGCCGCACACGGTGCGCGACCTGCTCGCCGAGAGGGCAGCGGCCTGAGGGCATCGGCCACCAAGCCGAAGGCCGGCGGAGCATGCAAGCCAGACAGCAGAATGCGGTCAGAACTGCAGCGGGGTGCTGGCCGACAATGAGCCGGTCGAGCAGGAGAAGGCGCTGAAGTTCAACTCGCTGCTGACCAACGCCTCCCGGGCGAACGTCTCCGGCCGCTACGATCCCCAGTATGCTCCGCCCTCCGACCGGGATCACGTGTGGCCGGGAAGCACGCTGGTGACCAGGTTCTTGTACCTGGTGCGGCACGGGCAGGCGGAGCCGCATGACGGGCCGCTGAGCCCGGCCGGGGCGGAGCAGGCGCGCCTGGCCCGCCGCCGGATGAACGCCGGCCGCTCCCCCGCAGGCAGCGCTCCCCCAGACGGGGAAACGGGACAACGGGGAAACGGGGCGAAGAATTTACGGCGGCGGCGCCGCAGCTAGGCCGGACGCGGACGGGGGCACCGCGTGCTTAGCACACATCGCGCGGACGGGGGCACCGCGCGGCGCGGCGCCGCCGCATAGCGTCACGATACAAGCTTGTTCATACATGTACAAGTCGTGACCATCAAGACACGGGGGTTGCTTCTGCCGAACGGCCGCGAATCGCCTTCGTATCCCGTTGTTTTTGCGCCCTGACCCTTCGGAATCAGTATGAAGGACCGCTCGCCGGCCGGGCGCGTAAGGGGGCCTGGCGGCGGCCTAAGCTGAACAACGGTCAGATATTTCCGAGGAGGAGCCCGTGCCCGAGTTCAGCTTTACGGACCTGCTGCCGTTGGGCGAGGACGGGACCAGCTACCGGCGGCTGGACGGGGCCGGCGTGAGCAACCACGTCTCGTTCGGCAGAAAATTCATCGAGATCGAGCCGCAGCTGCTCACCTTGCTCACCTCGACGGCGATGCATGACATCGCCCACCTGCTGCGGCCCGCGCACCTGCGCCAGCTACGGTCCATCCTGGACGACCCTTCAGGCTCGCCGAACGACCGGTACGTGGCGCGCGACCTGCTGAAGAACGCGTGCATCGCGGCCGGCGGGGTGCTGCCCATGTGCCAGGACACCGGCACCGCGATCGTGATGGGCAAGCGCGGCCAGCACGTGCTGACCGACGGGCGGGACTCCGAGCACATCGCGCGCGGCGTCTACGACGCCTACACCACGCTGAACCTGCGGTATTCGCAGCTGGCCCCGCTGACCATGTTCCAGGAGAAGAACACCGGCAGCAACCTGCCGGCCCAGATCGAGATCTACGCCACGGACGGGGACGCGTACAAGTTCCTGTTCATGGCCAAGGGCGGCGGTTCGGCCAACAAGTCGTTCCTGTACCAGGAGACCAAGGCCGTGCTCAACCCGGCGCGGATGGCCAGCTTCCTCGAGGAGAAGATCCGCCTCCTGGGCACGGCGGCCTGCCCGCCGTACCACCTGGCCGTGGTGGTCGGCGGGACCAGCGCCGAGTTCGCGCTGAAGACGGCCAAGTACGCCTCGGCCAAGTACCTGGACACGCTGCCCTCGTCCGGGTCGGCCGCCGGGCACGGGTTCCGGGACCGCGAGCTCGAGGAGCAGGTGCTCGGCATCACCCGGCGGATCGGCATCGGCGCGCAGTTCGGCGGCAAGTACTTCTGCCACGACGTGCGGGTGATCAGGCTGCCGCGGCACGGGGCGTCCTGCCCGGTGGCGATCGCGGTGTCGTGTTCGGCCGACCGGCAGGCGCTGGGGAAGATCACCGCGGACGGGGTGTTCCTGGAGCAGCTGGAGACCGACCCGGCGCAGTACCTGCCGGATGTCTCCGCGGACGAGACGGACGGCGAGGTCGTGGCCATCGACCTGAACCGGCCGATGGCCGAGATCCGGGCCGAGCTGAGCAGGTACCCGGTGCGGACCCGGGTGGCGCTGACCGGGCCGCTGGTCGTGGCCAGGGACATCGCGCACGCCAAGATCGCCGAACGGCTGGACGCGGGCGAGCCCATGCCCGCCTACCTGCGGGATCACCCGGTCTACTACGCCGGGCCGGCCAAGACGCCGGCCGGATACGCCTCCGGGTCCTTCGGGCCGACCACGGCGGGCCGGATGGACTCCTACGTGGACCGGTTCCAGGCCGCGGGCGGGTCGCTGGTCATGCTGGCCAAGGGCAACCGCTCGGCCGAGGTGACCGCCGCCTGCAAGACCTACGGCGGGTTCTACCTGGGCTCGATCGGCGGCGCGGCGGCCCGGCTGGCCCAGGACTGCATCACCCGCGTGGAGGTCCTGGAGTATCCCGAGCTCGGCATGGAGGCCGTGTGGCGGATCGAGGTGCGTGACTTCCCGGCCTTCATCGTGGTCGACGACAAGGGCAACGACTTCTTCGCCGACCCCTCGGGACCCGTGCTGCAGATCGGGGCGCACCCGTGACGGAAGGTTTCCGGTCCGCGCCGGAGGGCCGCGGCCCGGCCCGGACTGACGAGCGAAGCGAGGAGGGAAGGACGGGCCTTAAAAGCGGCCCGGAGGGGCAGATGAGAACAGAGCATGACTCGATGGGCGAGGTGCTGGTGCCGGCCGACGCGTTGTGGGGGGCGCAGACCCAGCGGGCGGTGGCGAACTTCCCGATCTCCGGGGAGCGGATCGGCCGTGACCTGATCGGCGCGCTGGGCAGCATCAAGGGCGCCGCGGCCCGGGTCAACGCCGAGCTCGGGGTGATCGACGCGGACATGTCCGACGCAATCGGTGACGCGGCCGCCGGCGTGGCCCGCGGCAAGTACGACGATCAGTTCCCGGTGGACGTGTTCCAGACCGGCTCGGGCACCTCGAGCAACATGAACGCCAACGAGGTGATCGCGACGCTGGCCACCCGGGCGCTGGGCCGCCCGGTGCACCCGAACGACGACGTGAACGCGTCCCAGTCCTCCAACGACGTCTTCCCGTCCGCCATCGCTCTGGCTGCCGTGAGGCTGTTCGTGCTGGAGCTGGTCCCCGCCCTGGAGCACCTGGCCGAGGTGCTCTCGGCCAAGGCTGCTGAGTTCGAGGCGGTGGTCAAGGTCGGACGGACCCACCTGATGGACGCCGTGCCGGTGACGCTCGGACAGGAGTTCGGCGGGTATGCGGCAGCGGTTCGTCACGGGGCCGAACGGATCGTGGCCATCCTCCCCCGTCTCGGTGAGCTGCCCCTCGGCGGGACCGCGGTCGGCACCGGGCTCAACGCCCCGCCCGGGTTCGCGGCCGGGACCATCGCGCATCTGGCGTCGTCGATGGGGCTGCCGCTGACCGAGGCGCGCAACCACTTCGAGGCGGCGGGTTCGCGCGATGGGTTGGTCGAGGCCAGCGGCATGCTGCGGGTGGTCGCGGTCAGCCTGTACAAAATCAGCAACGACCTGCGCTGGATGGGCTCCGGGCCGATGGCCGGGCTGGGCGAGATCTTGATTCCTGACCTGCAGCCGGGGTCCTCGATCATGCCGGGCAAGGTCAACCCGGTCATCTGCGAGGCGGTCTGCCAGGTGTGCACGCAGGTGATCGGGAACGACGCGGCGGTGGCGTTCGGCGGGGCGGCGGGGAACTTCGAGCTCAACGTGATGCTGCCGGTGATCGGGCGGAACCTGCTGGCCTCCGGGCGGCTGCTGGCCGCGGTGGTGCCGCTGCTGGCCGACCGGTGCGTGGCCGGGATCACGGCTCATGCCGAGCGGATGCGCCGGCTGGCCGAGTCCTCGCCGGTCATCGTGACCGCGCTGAACTCCTACATCGGCTACGAGGCGGCCGCGCGGGTGGCGCACGAGGCGCTGGAGACCGGGCAGACGATCCGCTCGGTGGTCCTGGCGGACGGCTACGTCTCACGAGGCGAGATCACGGAGGCCCAGCTAGACGCGGCCCTGGACGTGCTGGCCATGACCGGGACCGGGCGTGGCCCCGTGAACGGGTAAGGCACCAGCACAATCTGGTGACACTTAATCAATGCTCAGCCGCCCCCCAGAGACCTTTCAGCGATCACCGTGTACGGTCCTCGTATGCACCCTTTGGCGGATAGCGGGCGCGTGATCGCCGGGCGCTACCGCCTGGAGGCTCCCATCGGCCGCGGTGCCATGGGGGTGGTGTGGCGCGCGCGGGACCAGTTGCTGGATCGCGACGTGGCCCTGAAGGAAGTCCAGATCGCCGAGACGCTGACCGACGACGAGCGGGCCAACGCCTACCAGCGGACGCTGCGCGAGGCCAAGACCGCCGCACGGCTCAACCACCCCGGCGTGGTCACCGTCTACGACGTGGCCGAGGACGGCGGCGCCCCCTGGATCGTCATGCAACTGGTCAGCGCCCAGTCCCTGGACCAGGTGCTGGCCACTTCCGGGCCGCTCCCGCCGCGCCGGGCCGCCGAGGTGGGCCGGCAGCTGCTGTCCGCGCTGAGCGTGGCGCACGCGGCCGGGGTCATGCACCGGGACGTCAAGCCGAGCAACGTGCTGCTCGGCCAGGACGACCGGGCCGTGCTGACCGACTTCGGCATCGCCACCTTCCAGGGTGACCCGCGGCTGACCCAGACCGGCATGGTCATGGGCTCGCCTGGCTTCACTGCGCCCGAGCGGATCCGCGGCGAGGACGCCTCGCCCGCTTCCGACCTGTGGTCGCTCGGCGCCACCTTGTACGCGGCGGTGGAGGGGCACGGGCCGTTCGAAAAGCGCGGCGGCGCCATCACCACCATGTCCGCCATCATCAACGAGGACGCGCCGGCGGCGCCCCGGGCCGGGGCGTTCGGCCAGGTGATAGCGGCCTTGCTGCGCCGGGAGCCGGCCGACAGGCCGGATGCGGTCACGGCCGCCCGGATGATCACCGACCTGATGCCGCTGCTGCCGGCCCAGGGCGGTTCCGCCGGGTACGTGCCGACGTCGCTGTCGCCGCGGGGCGCGGTCACCCCGGACTGGTCCGCCCCGGACTGGTCCGCGCCCGATCGGTCCGCGCCGGACTGGTCCGCCTCGGACCGGTCCGCGCCCGCCCGGTCCGCGCCCGCGTGGTCCGCGCCGGCCCGGTCCGCTCCGGCGGACCAGACGATGGCCGAGGACCCGTCCGGCCCGGCCGCGCCGGGCGCGATCACGCCGGGCGGGGGCCAGCCGGCGCTGGGCAGTACGTCCGCCACCCGGCCGCAGCCGGTGCTGGAGGCCGGGGCCAGCGCGCCGTCGGGCTCCTCCCCGTCGTCGTCCCCGTCGGGTTACTCGCCGTCGTCGTCGTCGTCCTGGCCTGCGCCGCCGCCCGCGGACTTCTCGTCCTGGTATGACCAGTCGCCGCGGTCGGGTTCGGCCGCACCGTGGCCCGGCGGGGCTTACCCGCCGGGCGGCGCCGCCGCGCCCGGGGCCGGGGCCGCCTCGTCGTCCGGGGCCGGGTCACGATCCGGGGCCGCCACGCCGTCCGGCGCTGCCTCGGCGGCCGGTGGCCCGGGCCGGTCGGGAGCCGCGGCGCCGCCCGGCTCGTGGCCGGACTACCAGCCGGGTACACCGCCGCGGCGGCGGTCGGGGCTGTGGTGGAAGATCGGCCTGGTGGTGCTGGCCGTGCTGGGCGCGGCCGCGGGCGCCGCCACCATCATCCTGCTGAACCACCACACGCCGGGCAGCCCCGCGAACGGTTCGTCGTCGTCCGCGGGCTCGACCACGCTGCCGCCGGCCAGCACCGCCCCGCAGATCGTCAACGCCATCAACGCTCCGTCCACGGCGCTGCCGAGCGGGTGGACCACGCTCACCCACCAGGCGGCGGGCGGCGAGACCGCGGGCTTCACGATCGGGTACCCGGCCAGCTGGACGCCCTCGACCAGCGGCAACCAGACCTACCTGCGGGATCGGTCGGCCAACGTCAACATGCTCATCGACCTGACGCCGCACACCTACCCGAACGACATGCTGCGGGAAGCAGAGTTCATCAAGCAACAGTCGCTGGCCCAGAACCGCTTCCCCGGCTACACCCAGCTCGGGCTGGCCTCGACCACGGTCCGGGGCACCCCCGGGGCGTACTGGAAGTTCATCTGGATGAACAACGGCACCTCGCAGGAAGCGATCGACCTGCTGGTCGTGCTGCAGACCAAGGCGGGCCCCCAGTCGTACGCGCTGTACATGACCGCGCCGACCAGCGCGTGGAACCAGTGGCGGCCCACGTTCGACGCCGAGGTCGAGACCTTCGCGCCGCGGACCTGAGCTTGACGGCCTGACCTGAGCTTGACGGCCGCGAGGCCGGGGGCCCCGCGGCCGCCGAGCGGTTGCCGCTTCCTAGTACCAGCCGGTGGCCTGCTCGTGGTCCCACGCGCCGCAAGGGGACCCGTAGGTGGACTTGATGTACTCCAGGCCCCACCTGATCTGCGTGGCCGCGTAGGTCTGCCAGTCCGGGCCCGCGCTGGCCATCCGCGAGCCGGGAAGCGCCTGCGGGATCCCGTACGCGCCCGAGCCCGCGTTGTAGGCGGTCACGCTCCAGCCGCTCTCGTGCGCCCACAGCGGATCCAGGCAGGAGAACTGGCTGGACGACCAGCCGAACGAACCCAGCATGGCCTCGGCGACCTGCTGCGGTGAGCCGGAAGCCACCGGGGTCGCCGTCGGCGAACTGGCCGGCTGGCCAGTGGTGGGCTGAGCGGTGGGCTGAGCGGTGGGCTGAGCGGCCTGCCAGCGGGAAGCGGTGATCCGCGCGGCCAGGTCCCTGATCTGCAAGGTCTCCTGGGCCTGGTTCACGTCGAGGGCCTGACTCGCGCCGGGGGCCAGAGCGTGGGCCGCGCTGACCGGCACGAGGGCCAAGGACGCCCCGGCCGGTGCGAGCCGGTCTGTCAGGGCCGAGCGGACGCCACTGACGTCATGTCCGCCGCTGGCCGCGGGACGTGAGGTCCCCTGCGGCCAGGTGGCCGCGGCCGCCGACGCGGCGGTGGCGACGGAGAACGCGCCGGCTGCGATGAGGGCGATGGCCCTGGATCGGCTGCAGTGAATCTTCCGGTGCCGTGACAAAGGGACCTTTCGGTGGTTCGCGTCACGCGATCTGCTTCACCCCCGATCGCCACGGCCAGCCCGCGGGCTGGCCGGCATCTGCACGTGAGACGTGGCGCGGGTCAGGGCGCCGGGCTGGCTCGAAAGCCGCCATCACACGGGCGGGGTGCTGTCGGCTTCCTACCATGCCGGACGGCAATGCGCGCGGTGACCGAATTCGGTGTGAGGTAGATCACCAGGGATTGCGCCGCCGTCGGCCGATTGCCGGAAATCGCGCATTTACCTAAGCATTCGCCGGTTAGCGAACAGCTAGGCGGCGCTCTATGATGAAACTCACACTGATGCTCAAACTTCTCATCCGGTTCGATAGCAGGCACCTCCTGTTGCGCTAATCCGGCCATCATCATGGCCACGGCGCTATCGGATGAACGCGATTACTTTACATTAAGTAGTAGTGGAATCACGCGATGTAGGCGCTGCAATAGGGAATCCGGCGTTTCCGGGCTCAGTAGTACCCGTTCCGCTCCTCGAAAGCCCAGGCGCTACAGGGGTTCCCGTATATGGCCTTGATGTAGCCCAGGCCCCATTTGATCTGCGTGGCCGGGTTCGTCTGCCAGTCGGCCCCGGCGCTGGCCATCTTGCTCCCCGGCAGGGCCTGCGGGATGCCGTAGGCGCCGCTGGCGTTCTCGGCGTCGTACACCCAGCCGCTCTCCCGGTTCCAGATGTCAACCAGGCAGCCGAAGTACGTGGTCGGGCTGAAGCCGAAGCTGCCCATCATGTTGTAGGCGATGGACTGGGCGGTGTTCGGGTTGGGAGGCGTGGAGGTCACGTACACGATGCCCCCGCCGGCCCCCGTACCCGTCCCGGTCCCGGTCCCGGTCCCGGTCCCGCCGGCCGGGTTAGCGGCGGCGACCTCGGCGGGCGAGGCCAGCTTGGGCTTGGCCACCACGGTGAGCGTGCGGGCCGCGGCGGTCATCGCGATCAGCTGCGCGCGTTCGGCCTCCAGCAAGGTCATGGTGTGACTGCCCGGCACCGCCTCGACGGCCTCGGCCACGCTGAACGCGCCCGATCCGGGGGCGAATACTCTGGCCCCGACGGCCACGGCGATGACCGCTAGCACGGCGATTACCGTGACGGGAAAGACAATGCCGACACGCCGGATCAGGCCCCGCTTACGCCGATTGCTGCGCGTCCCCGTCCGGTGTCGCGACAAGGCGGTCCTTTCTGTGGTCCTCTCTGGGGCCATATCCCGCCGGAGACCCGATGCCGCCTCGATGTTGGCCGGCATTCCCGGTGCGGGCTGCGCGATAACCGCCGCGACGCTGACCCGCCGCGCCTGATCCGGTGCGCCTGAAGGCCCGCCTCGCACAAGTACCGCTGGCGGTTAACGATGCCAGAAAGAACACCGGAATGCGCGGCACTTCGACCAGAAAATCCCCCGCTGCTATACCGGCCGGCCGGTTACTGTAATCACAAGGCAATAACACCGGTTGTAACCAACGCGGATCAGGCCGTCCGGCCGCGGCCGCCGGGCTGCCCAGGCGGCGGTGCGGCTGCGACAATCGCGGGTATGGAAACACCCCTGTCGCCCCTGGACTTCGCCCGCCGTACGCGGCGCCTGCACGCCGACCGGGAGGCGGTGGTCGACGGCGAGCTCCGCCTGACCTACCGGCAGTTCTTCGACCGCTGCGACCGCTGGTCCGCGGCGCTGCAGGGGCTGGGGGTCGGCCAGTCGGACCGGGTCGCCACGATCGCGCCCAACACGCACGCGCAGCTGGAGTCGTTCTACGCCGTGCCGCAAATCGGGGCGGTCCTGGTCCCGGTCAATTACCGGCTGACCGCGGAAGACTTCGTGTACATCGTTAACCACTCCGGGTCGACGGTGGTCTGCGTGCACCGCGACTACCTGGAGCTGATCGATGGCGTCCGGGACCGGATGCCCGAGGTCGAGCACTTCGTGGCGTTCGAGGGCGCCGCGGGCGCCGGCGGGGACTGGCTGGACTACGAGGCGGCCATCGCCGCCGCCGGCCCCGGCTTCGACCGGCCGGAGATCGGCGAGCGGGACCTGATCTCGATCAACTACACCAGCGGCACCACGGCCCGGCCCAAGGGCGTGATGATCACCCACCGCAACGCCGCGATCAACACGATCGGCACCCTGCTGCACCTGCCCATGCCCGTGGGCGAGCGGTACCTGTGGACGCTGCCCATGTTCCACGCCAACGGCTGGACCTTCACCTGGACGGTGACGGCGGCCGCGGGCACCCACCTCTGCCTGCGCAAGGTCGACCCGGCCACGGTGTTCGGCCTGATCAGGGACGAGCACGTGGCCCGGCTGTGCGCCGCGCCGACCGTGCTGATCTCGCTGGCCGGCGCGTCCGCTGAGGTCCGCGGCGAGGTGCCGCCCGGCGTGCGGGTCATCACGGCCGGGGCACCGCCCGCGGCCGCTACCATCGAGCGGATGGAGGGGTCGTTCGGCTGGGAGGTGACCCAGGTCTACGGCCTGACCGAGACGGCGCCGTTCATCACGGTCTGCGCGCCGCTGCCCGAGCACGAGGACCTGCCGCCCGCCGACCGCGCGGTCATCAAGGCGCGGCAGGGCGTCGAGCTGCTGACCTCAGGCGAGCTGCGGGTGGTGGACCCGGATGGGCAGGAGGTGCCCGCCGACGGGCAGACCGTGGGCGAGATCGTGGTCCGCGGCAACGTGGTCATGGCGGGTTACTACCGCGACCCCGAGGCGACCGAGCGGGCCATGGGCGACGGCTGGTTCCACACCGGTGACGCCGCGGTGGTCCACGCCGACGGCTACACGGAGATCCGCGACCGGCTCAAGGACGTGATCATCAGCGGCGGCGAGAACATCTCCTCGGTGGAGGTCGAGGGCGCGCTGCTGCGCCACCCGGCCATCCAGGAGGTCGCGATCGTCGGCCTGCCGCACGAGAAGTGGGGCGAGACGCCGCACGCCTTCGTGGTGCCGGCCGCGGGCGCCGCCGCCAGCGAGGACGAGATCATCGCCTTCGCCCGGGACAGCCTGGCCCACTTCAAGGCGCCGCACGGCGTGACCTTCGTCAGCGAGCTGCCGAAGACCGCGACCGGCAAGATCCAGAAGTTCGTCCTGCGCAAGGGGGCGCCCAACCTCGCCGCCCAGTAAGGCCGGGTTACCAGCCGAAGGCCTCGGCCAGGCTGCGGTACGAGAACAGCTCGTTCTTGTCGAACCACAGGTCGACCTCGTACTCCGCCTCGTCCCGCTTGCCCGAGGCGTGCACCAGGTTGGCCACCGCCTTGCCGGTGGCCACGGCCACCGCCTTGGACTGGTGCGCGAAGTCACCCCGGATGGAACCGGGAGGCGCCTCGTTCGGGTATGTGGAGCCGACGATCTTGCGCACCGTGGCCACGGCGTCCTCGCCCTCGACCACCAGCGCGATGACCGGGCCGTGCTGCATGAACTCCGCGGTGGCGTTGTAGACGGCCGGTCCCAGCCGCTCTTCCAAGTCGAAGTAGTGCTTGCGGGTGAACTCGGCGTCCATCTCGCGCATCTTCACGCCGATGATCTTCAGCGAGGCATCCTCGAACCGCTGAATGATACGTCCGGCCAATCCGCGGGCTACGGCATCCGGCTTGAGCACGACGAGCGTGCGCTCCTGCAATGGCTGAGAGTCGGCCACGGTAGTCCTTTCACTTTCCTGGGTTGTCACAGGGTAGCGGCCAGCGTTCACGCATTGGTACGCACTGTTGGTCAGCGAGTCGCGGTGGCCGGCCGGGCGCCACCGCCAGGATGAGGCAGGCGACCGTGAACTGCGGCAGCACGGCGGTCACGTGCCTGGCGATCTCCTCCCCACGGCCTGATTACACCTCCCAGCGGTGGCGGCTGCAATGCCTGCCGAGGGCCGGTCTGGGACGAGCAGCACGGCGAGGGGCACGCCGAGGTCGTCGAGTTCGTCTGGGTGCCAGGTCAGGTCCGGCAGCTCTCCGCTTCTTCGTGACCGCTGATGCACCGGAGAGTTTCCGTGATTGTGGACAGAAACCCCGGTCAGACGACGGTAGAAGTCCACGATATTCGAATTCCCGTTTGGCAAGCGGCCCGGGCGGGCGGGCTGGGGCGGGCGGCAGGTTGGCAGGCGGGCGAAAAAGTTCTCATCGCGGCGATAGGGGCTCGATCGCGGGGTAGCTGGGGCGGCGAAACTGGCGGTCTGGGCCAGGATCCGGCCCGGGCCGCCCGGCCTACGGTTAGGAGTCTGCATGTTCTCCCGTTGGCGGGTACCTCTCGCCGCCATGACCCTGATGTCCGGTGCGCTGCTGGTCGCCGCGGCCGGCACCGCGAACGCGGCCGGGACCTCGCAGCCCGGTATCACCCACGTTCGCCCCGGCGGTTCGGTCGCCGGGTTCCAGCCCGGCGGGCCCGTCAGACCGCACACGGGTGCGAGTCCGCAGGGGAAGACGGCCGGGGACGACGCCGAGAGCACGAACTGGTCCGGCTACGCCGTGACCGGCGGGACGGACGCTTTCAACAGCGTCTCCGCCAGCTGGACCGAGCCGACCGCGACCTGCAACGACAGCGGCACCGAGTACTCCTCGTTCTGGGTTGGCCTGGACGGCTACAACAGCAGCTCGGTCGAGCAGACTGGCACCGACGCCGACTGCGACAGCGGGTCGCCCGACTACTACGGCTGGTACGAGATGTACCCGGCCGACCCGGTGTACTTCACCAACACCGTCCAGCCCGGTGACAGCATGAGCGCCTCGGTCACCGTGAGCGGCAGCACCTACACCATCACGCTTACCGACAGCAGCCAGGGCTGGACCCAGACTGAGCACGAGACCCAGAGCGGCCTGTCCGACTCCTCGGCCGAGGTCATCACCGAGGCCCCGTCGACCGAATCCGGCCCGCTTCCGCTGGCCGACTTCGGCACGGTGAACTACGCGGGCTCGACGGTTAACGGCGGGTCCATGGCCGCCCTGAGCCCGACGGCCATCGAGATGGTGGGCGCCAGCGGCGATCAGCTCGACTCCACCAGCGGCATTGACGGTTCCGGCGACTTCAGCAACACCTGGATGGCGGAAAGCTAACCGTCCGTCGCCACAGCGTCGGGATGTCGGCCTGGCCAGGGACTGGCCAGGCCGACATCCCGTTTCCTGACCAGCCCGACGAGCTTGCCGTCCGAGGTCGTGACCGGCGAGCTATCCAGGTGACGCCGCGCCGGTCCATGACCCCACCTTACGGTTCCGGATCGCGGCTCGCAGGGCGGCCGCGGTGGCGTAATCGCGGCGGGCCGGTGAACCAGGCGCCCGGGCGGCGCGTCTTACACCTCGTGCGCTTCTGTGACCGTTCGCTCCAGCGGGCGACCGGTGCCGACGATAACCACCTAGGGGGCCTATCAGTGCACGACAACGCACCTTCCACCGCGCCGGCCTGCCCGGATGGCCGCTTGCTGGCGCTGCGGTGCCTGGGCCTGCCGCAGGTCATCACGCGGGCGCCGATGAGCAGGCGGCGCGCGCTCGGGTACCGCCTGGGCGCGTTCTGGGCCCGGATCCGCCCGGGTAACGCGGCTGAGCTCGCGTCGGTGGTGCTGCGCCTGGGCGACGAGATCGACAGGCACGAGCGGATGCTCGACGTCGCGCTGCGCGACGCACCGGCTGCGGCCAATCGCGCGCGGGGCCGGACCGCGGTCGCGTCCCGGACGGCCAGTCGCGCTCCGGCCCGGACCACGGCCGCGTCCCGGAGCTGATCAGCGTCAGCGCTTGAGCAGCTGGCGGGCCGTGACCATGCGCTGGATCTGGTTGGTGCCCTCGTAGATCTGGGTGATCGTGGACCAGAGGACAGTTTCGCAGTCAGACGGCCTGCTGGCGGCAGGTGTCAGACGGATTCAGCACCGTTTTCCTGGTGGGTCATGGCCCGACCATATTGCTGCGGACCGGTTAGGATCCCGGCCGTACCGCCCGGCTGGAAGGCTCCCGCACCTCCCCGCTCCCGCCGCTGTGTTTGCTGGTTCGCAGGAGAAGGGAAAAGGTGGCGATGAGCGCGGGCAGCAGCGTGGCGTGATAGACGATGTCAGGAAGATGGCCGCCCTGAGTCGTGATGCTCGGCCCGTAGAGCACTCCGACGATCGCGAACCCGGTCGCTGCGAGGGCGGGCCTGTTCCCGAGGGCCGTCGTTAGCGACCTGGCCAGTCACGTCTACCACGCAGAGCTGAGATCGGCTGGCTTCGGCTGCACCTGGGACCGATGCGTAAACGGGTGCCGGCCGGGGACGGTCAGGGCGCTGCTGGCGATCGGTGACTGCAACCCGGCCACAGTCGCCATCGCCGCCGGATGGGTGGCCAGCCTCGCCTGCGCAGGCATCAAGCAGGAAACCCAGTGACAGATCCGGGTGCCGCGCTTGCCCGTCGGTGGCCCTTGCCTGCTCGTGGGGTGGTCCTCGGGACTAACTGATGGCGGCCCAGGCTGCCGCACCGGGCGTATCCAGGGGTCTTTCGCCTGCGCCAGACCGCGCAGCAAAGAGTGTCCCGCAGCCCGACGACGCCAGCCGTCGGCGCGGCGAGGCTGGATCTGCCTGGCCCAGCCGAGCAGGAAGGCCGCCGGGCAGACCCGTCATCAACCTTGAAGGGAACACCCTGATGTCTGTTCTCACCGTCCCGGCAGCACGCCCCGATACGCCGGCCAGCCCGACCGGCCCACCCAAGCTCTCCAGCGCCGACCTGCGCAGGGCACAGGCCGAAACGCTGCGTACGCCGCGGTTCCGGTACAGCGCTCCGGCGCGGCTGCTGTTCTTGATCGTGGATGTGGTCTACGGCCGCCAGCGGACGCTGCGGAAGTTCATCGTGCTGGAGATTGTCGCCCGGGTGCCGTACCAGGCATGGGAGCGCGCCGCCTATGGTGCGCTGACCCGGGTGCACCGGCGGCTGCGGCTGGCCGAGCGGATCTTCGAGCGGGTCGTGGAAACCCGTGCCCAGCAGGACAACGAGCAATATCACCTGCTGATCCTGGAGGAACTGGCGCAGCGCCAGGGGCCTGCCCGGCCATTCCTGCGGTTCCGCCTGCTGCCGTGGCTGATGGCCGTTGGCTACTACCAGCTGTCGTGGCTGCTGTACATCTGCTGGCCGGCCGCGAGCTACCGGCTCAACGCCACGTTCGAGGATCACGCCGAGCACGACTACATGCTCTTCGTCACCGAACATCCCGAGTGGGAGGCCCAGCCCTACGATGGGTCGTTCCAGGCCGGCTACGGTCACCACGGATCGCTCGCCGACCTGTTCCGCCAGATCGGACATGACGAGCGGGTGCACAAGCTGGAGAGCCTCGCCGCCCTGGACGAGCCGCGACTGCGGGACGACCTGTCGGCCGCCCTGAAGGCGCGCAGCGAGCGCCTGTCCGCCGATCCCCCGCAGCAGCCGCAGAGCCGGTGACGGTCTCGCCGGCGGACTACCACGACTGGCGTACCGGCCGACCGCGGGAGTCATCATCTGGCCGACGAGACATCATCCGCTGGCCGACGACACCCCGGGCGGCCTGGCCGCCACGATGGGAATCGTGACCGGCAGGCGTGACGCGAGGGCCAACGCCTGCCTCACGGACGGGCGCGATAAGGCGGCTGCCGCCACCGGGAGCGCACTGACACCCAGCGAACAGGCGGGCAAATGACACTTCACGCAGGTACATCCCACCGGGGCGCCTCCGCCCGGCGGACCGGCGCGGGCCGGACGGCGGGTCTTCGCCGCACGAGCCTTGCCGCGCTGGTCCTGCTTCTCATCCAGTACGGGATCGGGATCGGGGTCAACCTCTATGTCACCGTCCCGGCCGCCGATCAGGGGCACACCATCGGCTCGGCGATATCGAACGGGCCAGGGGCGCTTACGGTGCACATCGTGCTCGGGCTGCTGCTGATACTGGCCGCCGCCTCCCTGGTCGTTCAGGCCATCATGGCCCGCCACCGGGGCGTGATCATCACCTCGGTGATCGGCCTGCTTGCCCTCGTCGGCGCCGCCGAGCAGGGGGCTGCCTTCGTCGACAAGGCCCACGCGTCGGCGTCCATGGTCATGGCCATCCTGACCGGAGTGGCGTTGCTCTGTTACGGCATCAGCCTCTACCTCCTCGGATCCCCGGCCCGGCAGGCAGCATGATCGCGCTGATGCGAGCCGAGTGCGCCGGACCGACCGGTGGCCGCGTGCCCGTCCGGTCGGCCAACGGCCTCCACGCGCCGGACCCGCCGCCTGGTCGCCGTCCTGCCACGAGCGACGTAGAAGGCGGTCGCCGGTGTCGGCCGTACGTTGAGGCGAGGGTAGCCGCAGGGCTGACGACGGGCTACACGCTCGGCCGGCACGATGGGCCTATGCCCGGAACCAAGCAGCCCGACGGCTCGGCCGCCGCCCCGCTGCCGGTGCTCTTCCTGATGGCCGACACCGGCGGCGGGCACCGGAATGCGGCGCGGGCGGTCGGCGAGTCCCTCGAACGGGCGTATCCCGGCGGGTTCGCCCCGGTGCTGTGCGATCCGCTGGGCGGCCCTGGCTCGGCGCGGCTACTGCGCTGGGTCACCGGGCTGTACGGCCCCGCGGTCCGGCTGGTCCCGTGGCTGTGGGGCGCCGCCTATTACGCCACCAACGTGCGCCCGGCCATGTGGCTGCTGCGGCGCACCCTGCTGCGGCCCGCCGACCGGGCGGTAGCCGGTGCGGCCATGGCACACAGCCCCGCGGCGATCGTGTCGTTCCATCCGCTCACCGGCATGGCCGCGGTCTGGGCGCGGGATCAGGCCACGCCGCTGGCGCCCGTGGTTACGGTCGTTACCGACCTGGCCGCCATGCACGCGGCCTGGCGGTACGCCCACGCTGATCTGATCATCGCCCCGCCTGCCGTCGCCGGCCGGCATGGCCCGGCTGACCGTCGCACCCCGCGCTTTGCGGCAGGGGAGTCCGCACGCGGCACCTGGGCGGTGGCCGGCCCGCCGGTTGGCCGCGATTTCGACGGTGGCCCGCTGCCGGCCGCCCAGCGTGCTCGCCTTCGGCGGACGCTGGGGCTGGCCGAGGGCAGGCTGGTCATCCTGCTGACCGGCGGCGCCGAGGGCAGCGGCGGCATGGCCCGCCGCGCCGCCGCGATCCTGCGGCGGTTCACCGACGTTCACGTTGTCGTGGTGCGCGGGCGCAACGCTGCGCTCAAGCGCCGGCTCGACCGGCTGGCGGCACGGTCCGGCGGCCGGCTGACGGTGACTGGCTTCGTCGACAACATGAGCGACTGGCTCAGGTGCTGCGACCTGATCGTCACCAAAGCCGGGCCGGGGACCATCGCGGAAGCCACCTGCTGCGGTACGCCGCTGCTGCTGACCGCGCGCATTCCGGGGCAGGAGAAGGGCAACACCGAGATCGTGACCGGCGCGGGCGCCGGGCTTTGGGTGCCGGGTGTGCGGCAGCTGGTCGCTGAGATCGGCCGGCTTCGCCGGGACCGCGGCGCCATCGAGGTGATGGGCGCGGCGTCGGCGCGCCTGGGCCGGCCCGACGCTGCCGGCGACATTGCGAGGCTGATCGCCGAGCTGATCCCGGCCAGCGCCACGCCAGTGCGAGCGGGCTCATGCGCCCGGCTCTGACGGAGCTGCGGCTCAGGCGCGCCGCCCGGCCGCTGACTGAGCGGTGGCGGCAGCTGCCGGTGCCGCCACGCGGCGCGGCCCGGCTCGGGATCAGCTTCCGGCCGCTGCAGGCGGCGGCGCTCGGGCTGGACCCGGACGAGGCGCTGCGAGCGCTGCTGGCCTACCCGTTCGAGCTGATCCGGCTCGGCGCCTACTGGAACCGGCTGGAGCCGCGCCCCGGCGACTTCCGGCCCGGCCGGCTGGACCGCCAGCTAGACGCCGCGGAGCGGGCCGGAAAACAGGTCATCGTGTGCCTCGGCGCAGTGAAGGCGTTCGGCTATCCCGAGTTCTTCGTGCCCGGGCATCACCTGGGCCGGCCGCTGCGCGAAGGCTCCCTGGTCCGGCCGGATGAGCGGCGGGACCTGCTGGAAGGCGGGATCGCGTTCGTGCACCGGGTCATCGAGCGGTACCGGCACCGCGACTCGATCATCGCCTGGCAGGTCGAGCACGAGGCCGTCGACCCGCTGGGCATGGAACACTCCTGGCGGCTGGCCGAGGCGTTCGTCCGCAGCGAGGTCGAAGCGGTCCGCGCGGCGGACCCCGGCAGGCCGGTCATGATGAACGGCTTCCTGCCGACCTCTACGCCGGTCGCACTACAGCAATGGTGGCGTACCAGGGATCAGGGCGACTCGCTGGCGGTGGCGCGGCGCCTGGCCGACATCGTCGGCATTGACTTCTATCCGCGGCACGCGCTGGCCAGCGTCGGCCCGCTGACCCTGTACCTGGACGGCAGCCGGACGCCGTGGCAGCAGCACCGACGGGAACGGCTGCTGGACGGCGTCGCTGCGGCCGGACGGCGGCTGATGATCGCCGAGGGGCAGGCCGAGCCCTGGGAGGCCGTCACCACACCGCCCAGCCCGGCCGGCCGGGCCATGTACAGCTGCCGGCCCGAGGACCTGATCGGGAACTACAGTCAGGCCATGCGCTGGACCGAGGGGAAAGCCCTCGGTCTGGACGGATACTTGTTCTGGGGGGCGGAATACTGGCTGCTGCGCGATCTTCGCGGTGACCCTAGTTACCTGCGGGCCTTCGCGCGCGTCCTGGAATCCTACTGATCAGCGGGTTCGCTCCCGGTAGCCGAACACCGCCGCGCCCGCGGTCAGCAGGACGACGAACAGGATCACGATCACCGCCGCGGCCAGCAGCGGGCTGCCGGAGGCGGCCAGGCGGTAGACGGGTGTGCCGGCGTAGTACGCCGCACGGGTCAGGTTGACCGCATAGGTCATCGGCATCGCGTGCGCCAGCACCCGCAGGTACGACGGGACGCCACGCAGCGGCACCAGGACGCCGCCGAGGACGTACTGCGGGATGATCAGGAACTGGAAAATCTGCATCGCCGAGCGCTGATTCGGCAGCACCGCGATCGTCGCCAGGCCGAATGCGCCGCCGAGCAGGCAGCAGGCCAGGCACGGCCCCAGCACCAGCGCGAGCTGAGACAGCGACATCCGGACCCCGAACGCCAGCGCGAACACGACGATGCAGGCACCCTGGCACAGCGCGACCAGAGTCTCCCCGGCCACCTTCCCGCCGACCAGGGTCAGCCTTGAGACGGGAGTAACGAACAGCTCGCGGGAGAGGTCGTTCTCCCGGTCCTCCACGATCGAGATCATGCCCGCCGCCGCGGATTGGAACAGGCTGGCGGCGAGCACCCCGGTAAACGCGAGCGTCACCGCGCTCAGGCCGGTGAACCGCCCCACCGTCGGCTGCAGGATAGCGCCCAGGCCGCCGATGAGCAGGACGGGAAACGCCAGGTTGACCGCCAGCCGGGGACGGTCGCGCAGGAGCTTGGTCACATCGCGCTGGGCGATGGCCAGCAGGCCAGACAGCTCGCGGCGCGGGCCAGTGGATGGCGGGCTGGTCACTCGGAGGCCGGGTCCGGCACCGGCCTGGGCCCTCATGATCCGGCCTGTTCCCGCGTTCCGGCCCGTTCCAGCAGCAGCAGGTAAGCGTCCTCCAGCGTCGGCTCGGCGATCTGCAACCGGGTCAGTTCCGTGCGCACCGACGCGATGATGTCCTGCGCACTGCGGCCGTTCAGCGGCACCAGCAGCGGCCCGGCCGGCTGGTGCGTGCTGACCTGGTCCGCGCTGGCCTGGACGCCCAGAGATTCGAGCTCCCGGCGCAGGCCTGCCCGGTCCGCGGAATCGAGCACGAGCCGGGGGCTCAGCTGGCGCTTCTTGACCTCGGCTGGGCTGCCACGCTCGATGATCGTTCCGCCGGCCAGGACGCACACTGAGTCAGCGGCCTCGGCCTCCTCCAGGTAGTGCGTCGTCAGGATCACGGTGATCCCGGACCTGGCCCGTTCCTGGCGCAGGTAGGCCCACAGGCCTCGCCTGCTTGCCGGGTCAAGGCCCGCGGTCGGCTCGTCGAGAAACAGCACGCGGGGCCGGTGCATCAGCGCGCGGACGATCTCCAGCCGCCGCCGCTGGCCCCCGGACAAGGTGCGCGCGCGCCGGCCCAGACTGCTGGACATATCCAGAACGTTCGCCATCTGGAGCACCTCGCGGCGGTAGCTGGCCGGCATCAGGCGGTAACAGGGGCGCCACGGGTACAGCCCGTAGAGCACCGCATGCAGCCTGATGTTCTCCTCGGCGGTCAGGTTGAGGTCGAGCGAGGGCTGCTGGCAGACGACGCCGAGCTCACCGCGGACTTGCGCCTGCTGGCTTTCCGGGTCGCGGCCGGCGATCCTGACCCGGCCCGAGGTGGGGGCCAGGGTCGTGGTAAGTATCGACACGGTGGTGGTCTTCCCCGCGCCGTTGGGGCCGAGGATGCAGAACAGCTGGCCTTCCGGCACGTCGAAGCTGATGTCGTCCACCGCGTTGCGGCGCGCGCCCCGGTAGCGCTTGACCAGGTGAGCAACCTCGACCGCGGCCACCCGCGTCTCGGTCATCGCCGACGCAGCTGGCGGTAGCGGCAGTCGAGCCCCCGCCGCCTGGCCAGCCGGGCGAGCGGCGCGAGGACGGCGCGGACCAGCATGGCCGGCAGGTACGGCGCGCGCACCTCACGCTCGAAATCGTGCATGAACAGCGCCAGGTCGACCGGCCTGGGCAGGCGGCGGGCCGCGGCGTGCTGGTCCTGCGCCAGCGCCGCGGCGGTCTCCAGCAGTTCCTGCATGCTCAGCGCCGGCCTGGACTGCACGGATACCCTGGCTGGCCGGCTTCCGGCGTTCGCGAAGTGGTGCACGGTCCCCGGCGGGATCCGCACGGTGTCGCCCGGGTTGGCGATGATCCGCCGGACGCCGATGCGGAACCTCATCTGGCCGGCGAGCACGGTGAAGGCTTCCTCCTGCTCGGGGTGAGCATGGCTGCTGGGCACCCGCCCGCCAGGCGCGAGCACAAGCTCCCACTCCAGCACGCTGCCGCCGGTGTCCGCGGCAGTCCGCCGGATCGTGATCTGCTCGCCGCTGAGCGGATTCTCGATGATGTGTGCGCGGGATGCCATGGCCGCCTCCTGATCAGGTGTCTTCCCTCTACACGCTGGGCCTGCGGGCAGGAACGAAATCCCGGATGGCGCGGGTGAGCTGCTCGGGGCTGGTCTTCGGGGATGAGGGTGTCTGTCTCGCCCGTTGCGGTCTCCAGCCTGCCCGGCCGGCCTGGCCGGTGTCGCCGGCCATCCGGCCCGTGTCGGGTCGTCTCCGGCGGTAGCGGGCGGCGCGCGGCATACGCCAGCTGATGCAGGCGGGCACGCTCAGATATAACCTGAGGGCGGACGCCTTCCGGGTAGCCGGCGGGTACCGTCACCGGTAGTGATGAACGAATCTGACCTGTCCCCGAACCTGCCGCAGTGGGCCGGACTGCGCCCGCGCGACGCGGCCGCCTGGCGCTGGGCCGCTGACGCCCTGATCGCCGTCGCGGTGACCGCGATCCAGGTCGGCGCTACCTACGCGTTCGCGGGCCGGCACCCTGGCCACCCCACCGCCGGCATCGCGACCTACCTCCTGCTCGCCGTGGGCGGGGCGTCGCTGATTGTCCGCCGACGCTACCCGGTTGGCGTGCTGGCCCTCACCCTCGCCGCAGCGATCTGGCCGGGGACGGACAGCCAGGCGCCCCTGATCTGGATCGCGCTGGTCGTGGCGTTCTTCACCGCGGTGCAGGCCAGGCAGCGGGCGGCGGCGGTCGCCTCTCTAGTCATCGGCTACGTCGCATCGATATGGCCGCCCTGGCTGATCGGCACCCATGACCACGCCACCGCCGGGTTCGCGGTGGGGCTGGCACTCGGCCTGCTGTTCCTGCTGGCCGTCGCGGAGGTCATCCGGGCCCGGGGCCAGCGGACGACTGCGCTGGAGCACAGCCGCCAGGAGGAGCTGCGCCGCCGGGCCGGCGAGGAACGGATGCGGATCGCGCGGGACCTGCACGACGTGGTGGCCCACAACATCTCGGTCATCAACGTCCAGGCCAACACCGCGCTGCACCTGATGGACCGCCAGCCGGACCGGGCCCGCTCCGCCCTGACCACCATCAACGAGGTCAGCAGCCAGGCCCTGGTCGAGCTGCGTTCGGTTCTGGGGGTGCTGCGCGCGGTCGACGAGAGCGTCCCCCGGGCGCCGGCCCCGGGCCTGGCGCGGCTGGGCGACCTAGCCGATACCGCGGCCGCCGCCGGGCTTGCCGTCCGCGTCGAGGAAAGCGGCCAGCAGGCCCCGCTGCCAGCGGACGTCGACCTGGCCGCCTACCGGATCGTTCAGGAGGCCCTGACTAACAGCGCCCGCCACTCCGGCGGCACGAACGCCACCATCCGCATCGCCTACCGGGAAGGCGCCCTGATGGTCGAGGTCGATGACGACGGCGCCCTGCGGTCGCCTGGCCGGCCTGCCGGCCAGGCCCAGGGCACAGGCAGCGGCATCGCCGGCATGACCGAGCGGGCGGTCGCGCTGGGCGGCACGCTTCAGGCCGGCCCCCGGCCCGGAGGCGGCTTCACCGTCCGGGCGCGGCTGCCGCTGCACGGACTCTCGCAGGACGAGGGCTACCGGTGATCCGGGTCGCGCTGGCCGACGACCAGGAACTGGTCCGGGCCGGGTTCGCCGCGCTGCTCGACGCCGAGGACGACCTCGACGTGGTCGGCGAGGCCGCCGACGGACAGGGGGCCGTGCTGCTCGCGGAAAGGTGCGCGCCGGACGTGCTGCTGATGGACATCCGCATGCCCGGGGTCGACGGCATCGAGGCCACTCGCCGCATCGCCGCGCGCCAGGACCTGGCCTCGGTCCACGTCGTCATCTTGACCACCTTCGAGCTGGACGAGTACGTCTTCGAAGGCCTGCGGGCGGGCGCCGCCGGATTCCTGGTGAAGGACACCGCCGCCGCCGAGCTGATCCGGGCGGTCCGGGTAGTGGCCAGCGGGGAGGCCATCCTGGCCCCCGCCGTCACCAGGCGCCTCATCGCCGAGTTCGCGTTGCGCACGCAGTCGCCACGGCAGCTGCCCCATCTGGACGAGCTGACCAGCCGGGAGCGCGAAGTGCTCGCCCTCATCGCCACCGGGCTGTCCAACGACGAGATCTCGCGCAAGATCTACATCAGCCCGGCAACGGTTAAAACCCACGCCAGCCGGGCGATGACCAAGCTTGGAGCCAGGGACCGGGCCCAGCTTGTCGTCTTCGCCTACCAGGCCGGCCTGATCCGCCCGGGCTGAGGGGCTGATCTGCGTAACCGCGAGCCGCGATGCTACTTCAGGAGCCAGCCGGCCATGGCCATGCGCTGGATCTGGTTGGTGCGCTCGTAGCTGGGCCTGGTAGCCTCGCAGCCGGATGCGGTCCAGCATGCTTGGATCCAGTTCCCGGTCGAGCGTTATTCGGCCGGCCGATCCGACGGCCAGGTCAGGCCAGACCCGCAGGCCAGCGGAGGGCGCCGAAGGATCCCGGACGATCGGGGCGCGCTTCTAGACTGGTCACGTGGGCATCGCCCTGACCCTGCTGGCCGATGTGCGCTGGCGGGGGAGACCGGTTGCGGGCGATCGCCCGCAGGCACTGCTCGCTGCGCTCGCGGCGCGCGACTGCCGTCCGGTGCGGCCCGAAGAGCTGATCGAGCTCGTCTGGGGGGAAGACGCGCCGAGCAACGGCCTGAAGAGCCTGCAGGTGCTGGTGTCGCGGGCCAGGAACGCGTGCGGTGCGGATGCGATTGTCCGCGACGGCGCCGGGTACCGGCTGGGGGCCGCGCCGGGCGAGGTCGACAGCGCCCGGCTCGCGGAGCTCGTGCGCGCCGCCTCGGCCGTGCTCGACCGGGACGCGGCCGCCGCCGGGGGGCTGGCGCAGGAGGCGCTGGCGCTGACGGCTGGGCTGTCCGGGGCAGCTGACGGGGACGACGGCCCGCTCGCGGAGGTCCGGCGGGCCGCCGCCGCGGATGCGGCCGCCGCGCGGGTGATCCTGGCCCGGGCATCCAGCCGGGCGGGCGCGCACGCGGCCGCGCTGCCGGTCCTCAAGCTGGCGCACGCGCAGCTGCCGCGCGACGAGCCGCTGCTCGCGGACCTGCTGCGCAGCGAGGCCGCGGTAAGCGGCCCGGCGACGGCGCTCGAGCGTTTCGAGCGCTACCGCCGGGACCTGCGCGAGCGGCTCGGCGCGGATCCCGGTGAGCTGCTGCAGCGCACGCACCGCAGCCTGCTCGTTCTTGACCGCCCGGTTCGCCGGGGGGTGCGCTACGACGCGACCGAGCTGATCGGCCGGGACGTTGACCTGGCGCGGCTGCGGGCCCTGATGGCCAGTGCGCGGGTGGTGTCCATCGTCGGCGCCGGCGGCCTGGGTAAGACGCGGCTGGCGCACGCGCTCGCCCGCGACGCGGCGCAGCCCGTTGTCCACGTCGTCGAGCTGGCCGGCGTCACCGCCGCCGAGGATGTCGCGGTCGAGGTCGGGTCCGTTCTGGGCGTCCGCGACTCGGTCAGCGGCCGCCGGACCCTGACCGCCGAGCAGCGGGCCGACATCAGGGCGCGGATTGCGCAGCGGCTCGCGCAGTCCCCGAGCCTGCTGGTCCTGGACAACTGCGAGCACCTGATCGAGGCGGCCGCGGAGCTCACCGCCTTCCTGATCTCGGCGGCGCCCGACCTGTGCGTGCTCACCACCAGCCGCGCGCCGCTCGCGATTGCCGCCGAGCGCGTCTACCCGCTCGGCGAGCTGGAGACGGGCGACGCGGTCCAGCTGTTCCGCGAGCGGGCGGTCGCCGCGCGGCCGGGCGTCCGTCTCATCGAGCAGACCGTAGCCAGTATCGTCAGCCGGCTCGACGGCCTGCCGCTGGCGATCGAGCTCGCCGCGGCCCGGGTGCGCGCCATGTCGGTCGAGGAGATCGACCGCCGCCTTGAAGACCGGTTTACGCTGCTGCGCGGCGGCGACCGCAGTGCTCCCGACCGGCACCAGACCCTGCTCGCGGTCATCGAGTGGTCCTGGAACCTGCTGGACGCCGGCGAGCAGCGAGCGCTGCGGCGGCTGGCGCTGTTCCATGACGGCTTCACGCTCGAGGCGGCGGAGACGGTGCTCGGCACCAGCGCCTTCGACGCGGTCCGCGGCCTGGTCGACCAGTCACTGCTGAACGTTAGGGAGACCCCGGCCGGGGTCCGCTACCGGATGCTGGAGACCGTACGCGAGTTCGGCCGGATACAGCTCGCGGCGGCCGGCGACGACGCCAGCGCCCGCGCCGCCCAGCGCGGCTGGGCCGTAGGCTACGCATCAGCTCATCAGGCGGGCATCATGGGTCCCGGCCAGTTCGCGGCCATCGACGCGCTCAGCGCCGAGGACACCAACCTAGCCGACGAACTGCGCGCCGCGATCACCGACGGGGACCGCGACTCGCTCGTGCAGCTGCTCGCCGCGCTCGGCCTGCTCTGGACTATGCGCGGCGAGCACCTCCGGCTGGTCGTCCTGGCCGGGGCGGTCGCCGAGGCGGTCCGTGACTGGCTGCCCCCGCCGGGCCTGGCCAACGCCACCCGGGTCGCGGTGGCAGTCACCGTGAACAACTCGATGATGATCGGCGGCGGCGAGGCCGACGGCCCGCTGATGGCGCTGCTGCGCCAGCTGGGTCCCGGCCCGGGCGGCAGCGTGTACCTCTCGGGCCTGATCCGGGTGCTGCTCGCGTACGGTTCGGCCGGCATTGACAGCTTTCCGCGCCGGCTGGCGGCCGACGACACCGACTGGGCCGGCACCCCCGGTTTTGCGGAGCGGCTGGCGGCGCTGGCCGCCGATCCCGACCGGCACACGGCGGCCGCCGCCAGCCAGTGGCTCGGTCACGAACGGGAGAACGCCGGCGATCCAGCCGGCGCGATCGAGGCCGCGCAGCGCGTCCTGGCCCTCGTCCGCGACGAGGACGGCCCGTGGTCTGGCGCGATGCCGCACGGCCTGCTGGCCGAGCTGACCATGCACACCGGTGATTACGCGGCGGCGGTCGAGCATGCCCTGACCGCCCTGCCGGTGATGCAGCGGATCGGGGCCAGTGACGACGAGCTGCAGCTGCGCACTCTGCTGGTGTTCTGCGCGATCGGCGAGGGGCGGCTCGCGGACGCCGCGGACGAGCTCGAACGGATGGACCAGATCGCCGAGAGCGTGACGGCGTTCGGCGCGGCCGCCTTCCGGCAGGTGGGCCGGGCCGAACTGGCGCTCGCCTCCGGCGACCTCGGTACCGGGCTGGAGATGTACCGGGACCGCTCGGCCTCGATGCGCGAGATCCAGCTGCCAGGAGTCAGCCGGACCGGAATGGAACCGTGGGCGCTGTTCGGTGAGGCGATGGCGCTGAGTGCCCATGCCCGCTACGCGGCAGGCGACGACCTCGCGCGCGGGGAGGCGCTGTACCGTACCTGCCGCGTGGGCGCGCTGCGGGTCATCACCGCCGAGAACCCGCACCTCGATTACCCGGCCACGGGACTGGTGCTGTTCGCCCTGGGAGCGTGGAGCCTGCTGCGCCGGGTCGCGCCGGCCTCCGATGCGCTGCGGCTGCTGGCCCTGGCCGACCGGTTCGCCTATAACCGCATGGTTCCCACGATGCGGTGGGAACGGATCACGCCCGCGGCCGAGGAAGCCGCGCCCGGCCTGCTCGCCCGGCTGCAGGGCGAGTACCGGGACTGCCCGCAGCCGGACCTGCTGACGCAGGCCCGGCTGGCGGTGGAGCGGCTTCCGGGCTGAGATCGGCGCGCCCGCGGATCGCCGGCCAACCGGGATCCGCGCTACATGTGCCGTCGGTAGCTCCGCACCGAGAGCGGCGCGAAGACCGCGATCACCACCAGGCCCGCGAGCAGCGTCCAGCCCGCCTCGCTGGTGACGGCGCCCTGGTTGGCCAGGGCGCGGGTGGCGGACACCAAGTGCGAGACCGGGTTGACCTTCACGAAGGCCTGCAGCCAGCCCGGCAGGGTGGTGACCGGCACGAACGCGTTGGACAGGAAGGTCAGCGGGAACAGGAACAGCATCGACATCCCCTGCACGGCCCGGGCGCTCTTGGCGATGGTGCCGATGAAGGTGAAGATCCAGGCCAGCGCCCAGCCGGTGAAGATGGCTAGCAAGATCGCGCCGAGCACGCCGAGCACGCCCCCGCCGGGGCGGTAACCGATGATCACGCCCATCACGAACGTCAGGCCGGCGGCGATCAGGTAGCGCACCAGGTCCGCGACCATCGGCCCGGCCAGCGGGGCGATCCGGGCCATCGGCAGCGCCTTGAACCGGTCGAAAACGCCCTTGTCCATGTCCTCGCGCAGCTGCACGCCGGTCGACATGCAGGTGGTCAGCACGGTCTGGGCGACGATGCCGGGAATCAGCAGCGGCAGGTAGCTGCTTACCTTGCCGGCGATCGCGCCGCCGAAGATGTAGGCGAACATCGCGGTGAACAGCAGCGGCTGCAGCGTGACGTCGAAGAACTGCTCCGGGTTGCGTCGCATCTTCTTCAGGGCGCGCCAGGCCATGATCAGCGTCTGGCTGACGATCTCGGTGATGGTGATGCGCGGCCGGGTGCGGGCCACCGCGGCGGCCGGGTCGACGGTGCTCAGCGGGCCCGTGCCGGCAGACGCTGCGCCGGCGGACGCCGGACCCGCGGTGGTGATGGTACTCACTGGACCTCCAGAACAGTCTCGTGGCCAGCGCCGGCTTCGGAAACACCGATTCCGGCCGGGTCCGGGTCGTCTTCCGCGTCGGCGCCGTGGCCGGTGATCGCGAAGAAGACCTCGTCGAGGGTCGGCTTGTCCACGCTCACCGAGGTGATCGCCACCCCCGACTGGCGGAATCCGATCAGCACGTCGGCGGCTCGGTCGGCGGTGTCAAGGGGCACGTTCATCCGCCCCGACTCGGGCGTCAGGACGGGCTCCGCGCCCGCGATCTTCCGGACCACCTGACGGGCGAGTTCGTGGTTGGCGCCCTCGGCCAGCTGCACCTGCAGCGTCGAGTTGCCCACCGAGGCCTTCAGCTCGTCGGGGGTGCCCTCGGCGACCTTGCGGCCCCGGTCGATCACCGCGATCCGGCCGGCCAGCTGATCCGCCTCGTCCAGGTACTGGGTGGTGAGCACTACCGTGCAGCCCTGGGTGACCAGGCCGCGGATCGTGTCCCACATCTGCCCGCGGGTGCGCGGGTCAAGACCTGTGGTGGGCTCGTCCAGGAAGATCAGCGGCGGCCGGGTGATCAGGCTCGCCGCCAGGTCCAGGCGGCGGCGCATGCCGCCGGAGAACTGCGCGATCGGCTTGTCCGCCGCTTCCTCCAGGCCGAACTGCGTCAGCAGCCGCTTGGCGGCGGCGCGCGCGTCGCCCGACCGCAGCCCCTGCAGGCGGCCGAACATCCACAGGTTCTCGGTCGCAGTCAGGTCCTCGTCCACCGACGCGAACTGGCCGGTGACGCCGAGCAGCTGGCGGACGCGGTGCGGCTCGCGGGCCACATCCACGCCGAAAATCCGGGCCTGCCCGGCGTCGATCGGCAGCAGGGTAGCGAGCATGCGCAGGGCTGTCGTCTTCCCCGCGCCGTTGGGGCCGAGGACGCCGAAGATCTCGCCCTGGCGTACATGAAGGTCGATTCCGTCGACCGCACGGAGCCGGCCGAAGGTCTTGACCAGGCCGGCGGCGTCAACGGCTGCTGTAGCTGTCATGGCGAGAACGGTAAGCGGCCGTGGCTTCACCGCGGCTACACGGCGGTATCACGGGACGGCTGACCGGGAAAGCGCCCGTTACCCGCAGCTCGCTCGGCGAGCGAGTCCTCGTGACTGCCCGCGAACAAGAGCAGAAGACGTTCGCCCGGCCGGTCCGGCTCGGCGGATGCCCTGACCAGGACCGGCTCGATGTGGCGCCGAGCCCGGCCATCGACGCGGTTTTGACGATGTGCGCCGGCCTGCTGTCCATCCCGCTGCTGCGCGGCCGGTGGCGGCCGAAGGACGCCCGCCGGGACGAGGCCGGGCACGAGGCCCTGGTCCAGGCCGAACTGGCCAAGCTCAGCGCCTCGCCCTGACCCGCGGGCACCATCGCGGTGACAGGCACCACGGCCCGTTCGGCGGAAAGATCGTCCTCGTGGTCGGCGCGACCGGGACCGTCGGCCCGCACGTCGTGCGCGCCCTGGCCGCGCGTGACGTGCCGTCCCGGGTGCTGGCCCGCGACGCCGACCGGGCCCGGGCCATCTTGCCGACCGGGACCGATATCCGCAGCGGTGACCCCGCACCCGAAGGCGAGCACGTCACCGCCAGCATGCGGCCTGAGCTGGCGCTCGGTATACCGCTTCACGCACGACGGGTCCCGCGCTGTCCGCTGCCCGCGCCACATAGCCGACGACTTCGGTAAGCCGGGCGGGGCGGCCCCTCAAACGCGACTACTCGTTCCGAGGGTTCCTTGTGCCGACGCACGGCCATGCAGCTGCCTGCGCCGAACGTGGTTCGCGCCGAACGTGGTTCCTTACGGTTCCGGACATCTTGCGGTGAGCAGCCAGATTCCGGACGGCAGCCGGTAGCCCGTGCCCGGCGTACGGAAGCGGTCCAGCAGCATCGCGGCCCCGTGGCGGGCGGCGGCCTGCTGGTCGGGGTGCGCCGCCCGGTACGCCGCGCCGGCCGGCCCGACCTCGATGAGCCACTCGGCAACTCCATCGGGATCATCGGGTGCGCACAGGCTGGCATCCACCGGGTGAGCGTCAACCTGGCTGAAGCCGGCGGCGTTAAGGACCCGCTCCGGCCGGGCTGGGTCGGCGAACGCGAACGGGCCTGGCTCGCCACCGACCGGCAGCGGCGGCAGCGGCCCGACGTGCGCGGCGGCGCCCAGCAGCGCCGCCGCGAGCCACGGGTTGGCGGCAGCATCGCGGAAAACAGTCGCGGCGAACCGGCCGCCGGGGCGCAGAGCGCTGCGGATGCTGGCGCAACCGGCAACCGGGTCGGCCAGCAGCATCAGCGCCATGCGTGAGTACGCGGCGTCGAACGGCGCGCCGGGCACCCGGCCGGCGGTTTCGATATCGCACGCCTCGAAGCGCACGTTGGCGACGGCGGCGAAGCGGCTACGCGCGGTGTCCACCATGGACTGTGCGAGGTCGACGCCGACGGCCTGTCCGGTCGGTGCCACCATGGCGGCCAGTTCCGCCGTGGTACCCCCGGTGCCGCACCCGACGTCAAGGACGTTCTCGCCCGGTACGGGCCGCAGGCTGTGGCAGGCGGCGGCGCCCAGCGGCCGGCCGAGCTCGTCCTGACGGTCGGCATGGCGGATCCAGCCGGGCGCGGCCTGAGTCCAGAACTCTAGGTTGCGGACGCGTAGACCGGCGGTGTCGGCCATCAGAATGGCATCTCCGTGCCGTCCACGGTCTGTACCCGGAATCCTGAGGCCAGGTGTGCAGGGAAGCCCTCCTGCTGGGCTGCCAGCCCGGCCGCCCGTATGAGCCGTTCGGACATGAAACGGCGGAACGCCGCCTCACTGTCCCAGACGTTGATGACCCGCCACCCATCTTCGGCCGGCCCGGCCACGTGGGCGAGCAGGCCCGGCGGCCGGTCGGGTCCCAGGTGCTTCTCCACCATGCGGTAGGTTTCCTCGTCTACCCCGGGCATGTCCTGCATGACGCCGTACGGCATCCTCACCACCACCATTGCTTAGATTAATGCTCTATTCAATATAGCACTACACTATGCTCATGGTTGTCAAGCGGCCATACCAGTCGGCCCGCCGGGAGCAGCAGGCCCGCCAGACACGGCACGCGATCCTCGCCGCCGCCGCCAAACTGTTCGTCAATCCCGGCTACGCCGCCACACCGCTGATTACAATCGCGGCCGAGGCGGGAGTATCGGTGCAGACCGTCTACGCCGCGTTCGGCAGCAAGCGCCAATTGCTGTCCGCACTCGTGGACATCACTATCGCCGGCGACGACGAACCAGTTGCCTTGCCTGACCGCCCGTTCGCCGCCGCGGTCCGGGCCGAGCCCACCGCACGCGCCAAACTCCTCCGTTATGCCCGCCACCTGACTGGCATCCAGGCGAGGCAGGCCGACGTGCTCATCGCGCTCAGCGGCGCCGCCACCGCCGACCCCGACGCGGCCGAGATCTGGCGCAAGAACCTCGACGACCGCCGCCGCGGCATGCTGATATTCGCCGCCGACCTGGCCGCCACCGGCGAGATCCGTCCCGACCTTGACCAAGACCGCATCGCCGACGTGCTCTGGCTCGCGATGGACGTACGCAACTACGACTGGCTCGTGCGCCAGCGCCGCTGGTCACCCGGGCAGTATCAGCAGTGGTTTGCCGACACCGTGGCCGGCGCGCTCCTGCCCCATCGAATCCCTCACAACGCATAAGCAGCCCACCGTGGCCGCAGAGCCGATACGAGGTCGGAGACACCGGTGACTAGCCATCCCGACTTTGACCGGGCCCAGGCCACACTCGATGCGATGCGGCAACCTTCCGTCATCGCCGCAACCATAACCGCGCCGGTCCTGCTGCGCCGGCAGCCAAGCCCGCAGGGGGCCTGACCATGGCCCGCATCCGCTTCATCCTGGTCGGCGCCGTCCTCGGGCTCGCCTGGGCAGCCGCCTTGCGCGGCTACATGATGCAGCTGGCCGGCCCGACCTCGACCTTCACGTTCAGCGGCACATTCGGGATCATCCTCCCGGCCGGCACCCTCGTCGGGGCGCTGCTGGGACGGGCCGAATACCAGCGCCGCGCTGGCCGCCAGTACCTTGTGCTCATCGGTGCCCCGCTGCTGCTCGCCGTCCTTCCGGGCCTGCTCACTGCGGGACTCGACCTCGCTCCCGTGGGCCTGGCCCTGTCTGCGATGGCCGGGGGCTACGCCGTGCGGCCGCGGCCCGCTCTGGGCCGGATCGTGACCGGCCTCATCGCTGCCGGTGCCATCGTCGCCCCCTTCGCCGGCTCCAAGCCGTGCCCGGTCTCAGCATCACCACACCGCACGGCGCCTGTGGGTTTCTACGCTGGGTGATGTGTGGCCGCTGGGCGCTTGGCCCGCAGTCGGGTGCCTGCCGCTGGCCTGTGAGCCGATTGCAGCTGGCTCAGGTGAGGGATGTTCGTCTCGGCGGTCGATTTCGAAGGCGAGTCTCAGTTCGGCTATTCCGCGGGGATCGGAAAGGGAGCGGCCGGTGAGCTGTTCGACCCGGCGCATCCGGTGCCGGACCGTGTTGGGATGACAGAACAGGACGCTGGCCGCCTTGCTGGCGGAGCCGCCATTGTCGAGCCAGGCGCCGAGGGTAGCCAGCAGGACCGGCCGCTGGCCGGCCGGGATCCGGCCCAGCGGGGCCAGGATGGTGCCGGCGACGTGCCGCATCACCTCAGGGTTGCTGCCCGCGGCGACGGCGAACAGGTCGCGGTCGAAGACCGTGACGCGCTGAGCGGCGAACGCGCTGCGCAGCGCGATCTTGGCCAGCCGGAGATTCCGGGCAGTGTGCCGGAGATCGTCGTAGCACGGGCTGACCCCGACCAGGCCCGGGCTGAGCGAGTGCAGGGAATCGGCCAGGCGGATAAGGTGAGTCTGCGGGCCGGGCAGCCACGCGATCCCGACTTCGGCGTCGTGCAGGAGCTGCCACACCGAGATCACCCCGATGCGCCTGAGCGCCGCCTCCGCCTGCGGGAGGGCATGCCGCCCTGGGCCTGGTACCTGCGCCGCGATAACGACGTAACTGCCCTGCAGCGGGATCCGCAGGATGTCCGCCGCCTCCCAGAGATTGCCCTCATCCAGCCGGCCGTCCAGCAGCGCCTGGACCACGGCCGAGCGTTCCTCCTGCTGGCTGAGGACCTGGAAGCTGATCTCGTCCCGGTAGCCGTCGGCCATCTCCTGGGTGAAGGTGTCCAGGGCAAGCCACATCTCGGAGGCAGCACGAAGCGTGACACCGGCAGAAACCTCGCTGCGTGCGGCGGTGCCGGCGAGGCAGTCCCACAGGTACCGGGCCGCGACCCGGTAGGCCTCCATCACCGCGGTCAGCGGCACGCCGGCCCTCGCGCGCCGTCTCCCGTTCTCGCGCGATTCGGGGGATGCGACCGCCGGGGCGCGCCCGATCGGGCCGAAGACGAACCCGATGTTGTCCCGGCAGGTCCGGCGCAGCTCCTCGTCACTGATCACCGAGGCCGTGCCGTAGACCGGCACGGCCGCCCTGATCCGCGCGGCCATCCCGTCAGCCAGCTCGTCGGCCCGCTCCCTCAGCTCCGCGCCGAGCAAGGCGAGCCCGGCGCCGGCGTCGTCCGGCGGTGATTGTTCCATCAGCCAATGCTAACTCCCGCGCCGTCGGAACCTACCAGTACCTCACGATGCGCCCGGACCAGATGTTGTCTGCCGGAACAATCTGCGCCTAGTTACCCGTGCCTTCCCGGACATCGACTTCCCGCGGGCAGCACGCAAGGATGGGCAGCAGTCCGACAGTCCGCCCGCCGGTTACCCCACGCCGGCGGATTCCCAGCTCCCGTCCCGAATGGCGGTATATCAATGAGCCTCAGCGTTCGAGAGACGCAAGACATCAGCCGGGCCAACGCCACCGGCCTGCCGCCGGTGGTCTTCGTTCACGGCCTGTGGATGCTCGCCTCAAGCTGGCAGCCATGGCGCACGTTCTTCGAGGAGAACGGCTACGCCACCATCGCCCCCGGCTGGCCCGATGACCCGGCAACCGTCGACGAGGCCCGCGGCAACCCGCGGGTCTTCGCGGGCAAGAGCGTCGGGCAGGTGACCAGCCACATGGCCGAAGCCATCGCGGCCCTGCGGCACACGCCAGCAATCATCGGGCACTCCTTCGGCGGCCTGATCACCCAGCAGCTCGCCGGCCAGGGACTAGGCACCGCGTCCGTCCCGATCGACTCGGGCCCGTTCCGCGGGGTACTGCCACTGCCGCTGTCCGCGCTCCGGTCGGCCAGCCCGGTTATCGTCAACCCGGCCAACTACCGGCGGTCGGTCATGCTCACCTACGAGCAGTTCCGCTACTCCTTCGCCAACGCCGTCAGCGAGAACGAGGCACAGCGGCTCTATGAGGCCTATCCCGTCCCAGGCTCAGGGATCCCGCTGTTCCAGGCCGCGACCGCCAACTTCAACCCATTCACCGAGCTTAAAGTGGACACCAAGAACCCGCAGCGCGGTCCCATGATGCTCATTACGGGTGAGAAAGACCACATCGCCCCGCATGCCATCGCCGCCGCCTCCTACAAGAAGCAGAAGCGCAACCGCGCCGCCACCCAAATCCAGGAGATCCCGGACCGCGGCCACTCCCTGGTCTTCGACAGCGGCTGGCAAGACGTCGCCGAAACAGCCCTGACATTCATCAAGAGCACCTGCTAAAGCCGCCCTGCCCGACCCGCCGCAAGGCGGGCTGCCAAGCCACACGCCGGTCCCGCGAGCGGGCGCTCCGCAGCCCGTCAGCGGTGCTCAGCCCGGAATGAACTAGCCAGCAACTACGCAACGTAACCATCGCGCCGGGCGTAATTGTTCACTTCACCAGCGGCCAAGGACAGCGAAGACTGTTCAACTACTCAGGAGATCCCAGCCCAGGGTGTTCAGGTCCCGCCCGTTCCCTACATGGGGATCACATATAGTTGGCCAATCGGCAAAGCTACTTTGCCATGTTGGCCATTTCTCAGCTAATTAGCTGGCCACCTTTCCCAGTCTGCCTGACCCGCCTTGTTCGTCCTCCTCACAGCTCTTTCACGGCAGCTGTAGTTCGTTGGGATCATGTCATAGCGACGGCGTGTTCGCGGATGGTGCCCGTGGCTGCCTTCGCCACTGACTAGACAGTAGGCTCAGCCGCCATGAGGCTCACCAAACTTGCCCACGCCGGGGTGAAGCTGGTCAAGGACGGCGCGACACTGGTCATTGACCCGGGCACGTTCGGTTCGGGAACGCAGGCGCTGGCCGAGGCCGACGCGGCGCTGATCACGCACGAGCACGCCGACCACCTGGATGCCGGAGCGCTCCGTGAGGCCCTTGATGCCCGGCCTGGCCTTCAGGTGCGGGCAAGTACGGCCGTAGCCGGCCAGCTCGGTTCCTTCCGCGGCCGGGTCCAGCCGGTCCGGCACGGTGATACGTTCACCGTGGCCGGCTTCCGGGTCCATGTGCACGGCCAGGAGCACGCTCAGTCACACCAGGAGATCCCGGTCGTCCCCAACGTAGGGTTCCTGGTGGACGGTGAGCTCTTCCACCCCGGCGATGCGCTCACCGTTCCCGACGAGCATGTGCCGACGCTGCTTGTCCCGGTGTGCGCTCCGTGGCTGAAGTCCGCCGAGTTCGTCGACTACTTCCGCGAGGTGAACCCGCGTCGGGGTTTCGCCGTCCACGATGCCATGCTCAGCGAATTCGGGCTCATGGTCCTGGAAGGCTACCTGGAGTTCGCCGCTGAGGCCCGCGATGCCGCGCTGACCCGGCTCGAACCAGGCGCCACCATCGACCTGTGACCATGCGGCCCAGCTGGCGGGTCAGATACGGCAGCTGTGTTCGTTGTGATCATGGTGTTGTCTCGGCGTAGGAGCTCGAACATGGAAATCGGTCGGATTCCAACCATTTTCAGACGACATCTGGGTCCTGGATCCGCGAACGGGGAGCTATGACCGGACGGTCAAGAAGCTGTCCAAACGGTTCGGACTGCCCCACTGACGTCACCCCGAACCCCGCGCGGGGTCAGCACCGATTCAGCACCGGGTACGGAAACGACCGGAACTAACCGGCATCAACCGGACAACCCGGACACGAGAGAACGGGCTGCCGTACTTGGGGCCTGACGGCACGTTTCACGCGAGGCAGACCCGAGAAACCACAGGTCAGAACCCTGATTTCAGCCCTTGATGAGCTGGCGGGCCATGACCATGCGCTGGATCTGGTTGGTGCCCTCGTAGATCTGGGTGATCTTGGCGTCGCGCATCATGCGCTCGACCGGGTAGTCGTTGACGTAGCCGTAGCCGCCCAGGAGCTGCACCGCGTCGGTGGTCACCGACATGGCCACGTCGGAGGCCAGGCACTTGCAGGCCGAGGAGAAGAAGGTCAGGTCGGCGATCTTCTCGCCGGCCATGGCGCGCTCGGACTTGGCCGCCGCCGCGTAGGTGAGCTGGCGGGCCGCCTCCAGCTTCATGGCCATGTCGGCGATCATGAACTGCAGGCCCTGGAACTCCGCGACGGCCCGGCCGAACTGCTTGCGTTCCTTGACGTACCCGATCGCGTAGTCCAGCGCGCCCTGGGCGATCCCCAGCGCCTGGGCCGCGATCGTGATGCGGGTGTGGTCCAGCGTGCGCAGCGCGGTCCTGAAGCCCTCCCCCTCGGCGCCGATGAGCCGCGCGGCGGGGATCTCGCAATCGTCGAAGTACAGTTCCCTGGTCGGGGAGCCCTTGATGCCGAGCTTGTGCTCGGGCGCGCCGAACGAGAAGCCCGGGTCGCCGTCTTCCAGCACGAAGGCGGAGATCCCGTCGGCGCCGGCCGACGGGTCGGTGACCGCCATCACCGTGTAGTACTTCGACACCCCGGCGTTGGTGATCCACCGTTTGACGCCGTTCAGCACGTAGCCCGAGTCCGTGCGCACCGCCCGGGTCCGCATGGCCGCCGCGTCGGAGCCCGCCTCGGGCTCGGACAGCGCGTAGGAGAACATGGCCTCACCGCGCGCCACCGGCGTCAGGTACCTGGCCTTGACCTCCTCGGACGCGGCGATCAGCAGCGGTACCGTGCCCAGCTTGTTGACCGCCGGGATGAGCGAGGACGAGGCGCAGGCCCGGGCCACCTCCTCGATGACGATGGCGGTGGCGATGGCGTCCGCCCCCGCGCCGCCGTAGGCCTCGGGGATGTGCACGGCCTGCAGGTCGGCCTTGACCAGGGCCTCGTACACGTCCCAGGGGAACTCCGACGTCCGGTCGACCTCGGCGGCTCGCGGGGCGATCTTGTCGTCGGCCAGCGCGCGGACCGCCTCGCGCAGCGCGTCGTGCTCTTCGGACAGCGTGTACATGGGTGCCTCATCGCTCATGGCTCGATGGTAGATCGGGCCTGAACCTGGTGTCAGGGCTGGCCCTGCACGGTGATCCGGTAGACGCTGACCTGGTAGGTTCCGGCGGAGTCGGGTGGCAGCTTGGTGAACCAGATGAGCACATAGCGGGCGGTGGCCGGGGTGGCCAGGCCCAGCTGCACGGTGCCGCCAGGTCCTGACGAGGTGGCGACAGTGTGCAGGTCGGCCAGCACGGCGCGGGTGCCGGTACGCACCTGGAGGTCGGCGCCGCGGGCGCCGCCCAGGGACAGCCGCACCGAGGTCACCGTGACCGTCCGGCCCATGTCGAGCAGCAGCCCGGTGCCGGACTGCAGGTCGCCGAAGTTCGCGCTGGCGTAC
Organism: uncultured Actinomycetes bacterium; assembly: GCA_963767565.1. Classification (GTDB taxonomy): domain Bacteria; phylum Actinomycetota; class Actinomycetes; order Streptosporangiales; family Streptosporangiaceae; genus Palsa-504. The sequence goes on from CAVYEG010000012.1 coordinate 157,814, forward strand.
CAGTCGCTGATCCACGGCGTGGCGGGGTCACCGGCCACGGCCCGCCCCGCCTGGCTGGGATGGTCGCCGTCGGCCGTCCCGGCCGGGCCGAAGGCGGCCACGCTGGCCAGCGACAGGGCTTGCGCCGCGACCGGGCTGGCCGTGGGGGCAGGCGTGGCACTGGGCGGCGTCGTGCTCGGCTGGGCCGTGCTGGCCTGGACCGCCGGAGCGCTGGACGGCGCGGCCGGCCCGCTGGTCACCTGGTGCGGGCTGGTGGCGGCGGCCGTACGCGCCGGGTGTCCCGCCCCGGAGATGAACTTGTAGCTGGCGAAGCCGAGGACGGCCAGGACCACTACGGCCAGCAGCGCGGTCCACCGGACCCGCCGCCGCTCGCGGGTCCGGAGCGGCATCGCCGGCGAGAACGCTTCGGCCGCGGTTATCTCCTTGGCTGATTTCCAGGTCGAGTCGAACTCGTCGATCAGCGGCTGGGGATCCTCGCCGATCGCGGTGGCCAGGGCGCGGATGTGCCCGCGGGCGTAGAAGTCACCGCCGCAGGCCGTGTAGTCATCCTGCTCGATGCCTTCGATGATGTTTTCCCTGATGCGGGTGCGCTGGCTGAGCTCCGCGACGGACAGGCCCGCCCGGCGGCGGCCGGCGGCGAGCGTCGCGCCGATGCTCACACGCGCCTCCCAGGCCGGCCGACATACCTCGTCAAAGGGCTGGCAGGGAGCATGCCCCGTCTACGGGACTCTAAGCAGGGTTAGTCCTCGCGCCGGGCCCGCAGCGCGGCACCCTTGGCCCGGGCCGCCTCGGCCAGTCCGGCGGCGAAGGCGGCCAGCCGGGCCCGCAGTTCCAGGCCATCCGGGCCGCCGGCGGTGGCGAGAATGCGGACCGCCAGCAGGCCCGCGTTGCGGGCGCCGCCGACTGCTACGGTCGCGACCGGGATGCCGGCCGGCATCTGGACGATCGACAGCAGCGAGTCGAGCCCGCTCAGGCTGGCCAGCGGCACCGGCACCCCGATGACCGGCAGCGTCGTGACCGAGGCGAGCATGCCGGGCAGGTGCGCCGCGCCGCCCGCGCCGGCGATGATGACCCGCAGGCCGCGGCCTTCGGCCGAGGACCCGTACTCGATCATGTCCCGCGGCATCCGGTGCGCGGACACCACGTCCGCCTCGTACGGCACGCCGAACTCGGCCAGCGCCTCGGCCGCGGCCTTCATCACCGGCCAGTCCGAGTCGCTGCCCATGACCACGCCGACGAGAGGTGGGGTGGAGGGGGCGGCCGCCTCGGGCGGGGTGCGGCGGGGAGCGGAACCGGGGTCCGTCATGTGCCGTCCTCCTTGCCCCAGCGGAGGTAGCTGGCGGCGCGGCGGGCCCGGTCGGCCAGTCCGCCCGGGTCATCGCCGGTCACGGTGACGTGGCCGATCTTGCGGCCGGGGCGGACGCGCTTGCCGTACATGTGCACCTTGACAGCCGGGTCGGCGGCCATCACGTGGATGTACCGGTCGTAGACCTCCGCGTCGTCGCCGTCGCCGCCGAGCACGTTGGCCATCACGGTCACCGGGGAGGCCAGCGCGGGTGAGCCGAGCGGCAGGTCGAGGACGGCCCGCAGGTGCTGCTCGAACTGGGAGGTCCTGGCCCCCTCGATGGTCCAGTGGCCGCAGTTGTGCGGGCGCATGGCCAGCTCGTTGACCAGCAGCCCGGCCCCGGTCTCGAACATCTCGACGGCCAGCAGCCCGGTCACGCCGAGCTCTTCGGCGATGCGCAGGGCCAGCTCCTGGGCCTGCGCCGACCGGCCGGGAGCCAGGCCGGGCGCAGGCGCGATCACCTCGCGGCAGATGCCGTCCCGCTGGACCGTCTCCACCACCGGGTACACCGCGCCCTGGCGGTGCGGCGAGCGAGCGGCCAGCACGGCCAGCTCACGGTCGAAGGCCACGTACTCCTCGGCCATCAGCGCCACGCCGTGGGCCAGCACCTCGCGGGCCTCGCCCGGCGAGGCGCACATCCACACGCCCTTTCCGTCGTAGCCGCCGCTGACCGCCTTCAGCACCACTGGCCACCGGCCCGCGGCGAAGGCCTCGACCTCGGCCAGCCCGGCCACCGGCGCGAACCGGGGGCAGGCGATGCCCAGGCCGGCCAGCCGCTCGCGCATGGCCAGCTTGTCCTGGGTGAACCGCAGCGCGGCGGCGGACGGCCTGACCTGGACGCCGGCGTCCTGCAGCGCGGCCAGGTGCGCGCCGGGCACGTGCTCGTGGTCGAAGGTGAGCACGTCGCAGCCGGCCGCGAAGCCGCTCAGGTCATCGAGCGAGCGGTAGTCCCCCAGCTGGGTACCCGCGGCGACCTGGGCGGCGCTGTCGGCCCCCGATTCGGCCAGGACGCGGAAGCCGACGCCGAGCCCGGTGGCAGCCGCGGCGGTCATCCGGGCCAGCTGGCCGGCGCCGACCATCCCGACCACGGGCACGCCGACCACGCTGGCCACGGGCACTCTGGCCACGGGCACTCTGACCACGGGCGCGCCGGGCGGGACCTGGCCGGGCGGGACCTGGCCGGGCAGTGCCTGACCGGAAGGGGCCGGCTCACCGGGTGAATCGGTCACGCACCGTACCCTACGGGACCGGCAGGCACGCAGGTGAGCAGGGCGAGGAGCACGGACCGTTCGGTAGCTAGCTTTTCGTACAAGAACCGGGGCGGGACGGAGGCCTGGAACGGGTCGCTGACACGAAAGTTAACATCCGGGATATACCAGGCCAGGGTTGCGGACTTATGATCACGGCAACCGAAGGAGCGGGCCAATGGCAACACGTGACCAGGACGTTCAGGTCGGCACGGCGGAGGGGGTCCTCGTCCGCGAGGGCAGCTACGGCACGCAGGTCATGACCGTCGAGCCGGGCGGCGCCGAGTTCATCCCGCTGAACGAGCGGCACGGGCGGCCGCTGCAGCTGTTCTGGACCTGGACCTCGCCGAACATGGAGTTCGCCACGATCTTCGTCGGCGTGCTCGCGGTGGCGGGGTTCGGCATGGGCTTCTGGTCGGCGGCACTGGCCCTCGTCCTGGGCAGCGCCATCGGCGGCATCACCCAGGGCATCTTGTCGCTGCGCGGCCCGAAATACGGGGTGCCGCAGATGGTGCTGAGCCGGCTCGGGTTCGGCTACTGGGGCAACGCGCTGCCCGCCGGGCTGAACTCGGTCACGGCCGGGATCGGCTGGTTCGCGGTGAACAGCGTCAGCGGCGCGCTGGCGCTGAACGTGCTGACCCACCTGCCGCAGGTGCTCTGCCTGCTCATCATCGTCGCGGTGCAGGTCTCGGTGGCGTTCTTCGGCTACAACCTGGTGCACGTCTTCGAGCGGTACGCGTTCCCGATCCTCACCGTCATCTTCCTGATCGCGGCCGGGGTCATCTTGAGCAAGGCCCATCCCGGCGCGCACCACAGCACGATTCCCGGCGCGTTCCTGCTGACGTTCGGCGCGTCGTTCGGCTACGCGGTGGGCTGGAACCCGTACGCGTCCGACTACACCCGGTACTTCAAGCCGGATTCCAGCAAGCGCGCGATCGCCTGGTGGTCCGGGTCCGGGCTGTTCCTGTCCTGCGCGCTGCTCGAGATCGTCGGCGCGGCCGTCGGCACCGCCGTCAACGCGGACAAGGCCCTGGCCGGTCCGGGCGGCATGACCGGGCTGCTGGCCACCCCGCTGGCCGACCTGACGCTGCTGGCCATCGCGCTCGGCGCGGTCTCGGCGAACGTGCTCAACATCTACTCAGGCGCGCTGTCGTTCACCGCGATCGGCATCAAGCTGCCGTTGTCGCTGCGCCGGGCGATCGTGGCCCTGGGGTTCGGCACCATCGGGTTCTTCCTGGCCTGGAGCGCCCTGTCCAACGCGGGCAGCAAGTACGAGAACTTCCTGCTCATCATCGCGTACTGGATCGCCCCGTGGCTGGCCGTCTACTTCTGTGACCAGCTGCTGCGGCGCAAACCGGACGAGGCGCTGCTGTTCGCTACCCGGCGGACGAACTGGGCCGGGCCGGTGGCCATGCTGGCCGGCATGGGCATCTCGATCTGGCTGTTCTCCAACCAGACCGAGTACCTCGGCGTGGTGCCCACGCACATCCCGTCCGTGGGCGACCTGACCTTCGAGGTCGGGTTCGTGATCACCGCCGTGGTCTACCTGGGCTGGCATCTGGTGGCCGGGACCGGGCGGGAGAACACGCTGGCCGGCTGAGCTCCGGTGTCAAAGCTCCGGGTTTTCAAAGCCCCGGTTTCAAACGGCGAGCTGAGGAAAGGGTAAGGCGGCACCCAGCCAGGGCCGGTAGCATATGCAGGTCGTGCTTGGAGCCTGTCGGGGATGATGCGCAGGCTTGCCCACCTGATCCGCGCCGAAAGGACTTCTCTCCATGCCCTTGCTGGCCAGCCTCCACCGGCGGTTCAAGGAGCTGATCCCAGAGCTAGCGAAGTTCGGCGTCGTCGGGCTGATCGGGTCGATCATCGACCTGGGTGGTGCGGACTACCTGCATGTTCACATGGGCATCGGGCCGATGGTGTCCAAGGCGCTGTCCATCACGGCCGCCACCATCGTGACCTACCTGGGCAGCCGGTTCTGGACGTTCCGGCACCGGGTGAACCAGGCCCTGTTGCGCGAGGGCATGCTGTTCGTGGTGCTGAACGTGACCGGGCTGGTCATCGCCGAGGCGGTGATCGCGTTCACCACCTACGGGCTGGACTACAAGTCGGAGCTGGCCTACAACGGGGCCAGCGTGGTGGGTACCGGGCTCGGCACGATCTTCCGTTACTTCTCCTACAAGAAGTGGGTCTTCCTGGCCGGCGCGCCTGGTACGGCCGTGGCGGCCGGCGAGGCGGCGGTGTCCGGGATCGTCGATCCCGCCGAGACCAGCCCGGCGGGCGCGGCCCTGGCCGGCGTGGCCGACGCGGAGCTGGCCGGCGCGGAGTTGGCCCAGACGGGGGCCGAGAGCTACGGGCCGTCCTGGGAGCACCTGGAGCCGGCCGATTCCGAGGGCCAGCGGCGCTAACTGCCGGGTTCGCCTGGCTGGTCGTAGCGGGGCGCTTATGCGGGGCGCTTATGCGGGGCGCTTATGCGGGGCGCTTATGCGGGGCCGCGGACCGGCTGGGTGCCGGGTTCCGGCGGGCGCCGGGGCAGGAACACGCCGAACGTGGCCGGCTTGGCCTTGACCAGGACGACCCGGCCGCCGTCGGCCGCGGCCATGGTCCGGGCCAGCGCCAGTCCCAGCCCGGTGCCCTCGGGGCGGCCGCTCACGCTGCGCTCGAAGATGCGGGAGGCGAGTTCCGGCGGCACTCCCTTGCCTTCGTCCCTGACCTCGATCACCACCGAACGCTCGTTCTGCGAGGTCTGGATGGTGACCGTTCCCCCGCCGTGCATGAGCGCGTTGTCCAGCAGCGTGGCCAGGACCTGAGCCAGCCCGCCCGGGGTGACGTGCGCCTGCAGGCCGCGGACGCCGATGACCACCAGCTTGCGCTGGGCGCGGCGGAAGGCGGGTTCCCACTCGACGACCTGCTGGCTGACGATCTCGTCGATGCCGGTCAGCGCGGCCGCGGCCGCGGTGGCCCGGCGGGCCGGGCTCAGCAGCTGGGTGACGACATCGGCGAGGCGTTCGGCCTGGGTCAGCGCGGCGCTGCCTTCTTCACGCACCACGTCCGGGTCGTCCGCCGCGGCGATCATCTCCTCCAGCCGCATGGACAGCGCGGTCAGCGGGGTGCGCAGCTGGTGCGAGGCGTCGACGGCGAGCTCACGGTCGGCGGCCAGCAGGCCGGACAGCCGGCGGCCCGAGCTGTCCAGCCCGCCGGCCAGCTGATCCAGGTCGGCCACTCCGTACCGGCGGCCCAGCGGGCGCGGGTCCCCGCCGCCCAGCCGCTCGGCGGCTTCGGCCAGTTCCTCGACCGGCCGGGCCAGCCGGTCCGCGAGCAGCCCGGCCAGCGCGGCGGCCGCGCCGGCGGCAACGACCATGGTCACGGCCACCAGGGCTACCCAGCCCGCGCTGCGGCCCGCGGCGGCGGCCAGCGCGGGCACGCCGACGACCGCGACCGCACCGGCCGCCACGGCAGAGCCCCAGAGCCACAGCTTCTTGCGCATCGGTCAGCCCGCGACGGCCGCGGAGAACTGGGGCGGGCCGGGGCGGGTGGCGTGGCGGTCAGTCGCCGCGCTCAAAGCGGAACCCGACGCCTCGGACCGTGGTGATGTACCGGGGGCTGTGCGCATCATCGCCGAGCTTGCGGCGCAGCCACGAGATATGCATGTCGAGCGTCTTGGTGGACGTCCACCACTTGGCGTCCCACACCTCGCGCATGATCTGCTCGCGGGTGACCACCTTGCCCGCGTCCCTGAGCAGGATCCACAGCAGGTCGAACTCCTTGGTGGTCAGGTCGAGCTCGGCGTCGCCGTGCCAGGCCCGGCGGGCGTCCGGATCGATCCGGACGCCGAGCACGGCCGAGCCTTCGGCCGTGCCGCGGCGCAGCAGGGCGCGGACCCGGGCCAGCAGTTCGGCCAGGCGGAACGGCTTGGTGACGTAGTCGTCGGCGCCTGCGTCCAGCCCCACCACCGTGTCCACCTCGTCGGCACGCGCGGTGAGGATCAGCACCGGGACGGCGTACCCGCCGGCCCGGACCCGGCGGCACACCTCGAGCCCGTCGAGTTCCGGCAGGCCGATATCCAGCAGGATCAGGTCGACGCCTTCCCCCAGCGCCCGGTCAAGCGTGGTCGGCCCGTCCGCCGTGACGTCCACCTCGTATCCCTCCCGGCGCAGGGCGCGAGACAAGGGTTCGCTGATAGAGGTGTCATCCTCGGCGAGCAGTACGCGGGTCATGGCTAAATAGTAAAGGAACGGTAAAAAAATTGCCGCTATCAGAGGGCCACGAGATTCGGCCGGGATGCCTGAGGTACCCGCTGCGGGCGGGGAGCGGCGGACGGAGGAAATCCCTGGGCCGGAGCGCTACGGCTGGTTCCGCTCCTGGCGGTCCAGCCGCTGGTGCTCGTCTTCGACCAGCCGGAACAGGGTGGCCTGCACGCTCTCGACGTGCGGGATCTCCCGCAGCACGATCTGGCCGTGCTCGCCCGCGGACTCGACCACCAGCCGGCCGCAGCCCAGGATCCGGTCCAGCACGCCCTTCTCGAACGACACGTCGTTGATCCTGGTCAGCGGGATGTCGCGGCCGCGCCTGGTCACGATGCCGTACCGGGTGCGCAGCCGCTTGGTGGTCAGCTCGTAGGTCGTGGTGCGCCAGCGCAGCACCGGCCCGATGAGCCACAGCATCAGGACCAGGATCGCCACCACGGCCACGGCCAGCCGCCCCGCGGCGGCCGCGCGGCCCGACGGGATCACCACCTCGGCGACCAGCGCGACCGCGACCACGAGTATGGCGATCAGCACCGGGCGGACCAGCACCTTCCAGTGCGGGTGCAGGACCAGGACGGGCCGTTCGTCCTCGGTCAGCGCAAACTCACGAGCCATACCGCACAATATGGCACGCGCCGGTGCGTTCGGCGCGCAGGCGCGGGGCCGGGCCCAGCGGCGAGGCCGGGCGCGGCGAGGCCGGGCGCGGCGGGGCCGAGCGCGGTTCAGCGCAAGTGCACGACGTCGCCGGCGGCCACGGCCAGTTCGGCGGCCGGGGACTCGCGGACCAGCAGCCTGCCGTCCGGGTCGATCCCGGTGGCCAGGCCCACCAGGTGCTGGCCGCCGGGCCTTTCCACCCGGACGCGACGGCCGAGCGTGGCCGACAGCCGGGTGTACTCCGCGTGCAGGCCGGATCGTTCGGCATCGCCAAGAACCTGACACCAGGCGCGGTACCGGCGCTCGAAGCCGGCCAGCAGGTCGGCGAGCAGCGCCTCCCGGTCCAGCCGGTCCGAGCCGGACAGCCGCAGCGAGGTCGCGGCCAGCGCGCCGGGGCCCGGCGGCGGCAGCTCCCCCGGGCCGGTGGAGACGTTGAGGCCGATGCCGACCACCACCGCCTGGCCGGCCGCCTCGGCCAGGATGCCGCCTAGTTTGGCGCCGTCGATGAGCACGTCGTTCGGCCATTTGAGGGTGGCGTCCACCCTGGCTACGGCCCGGACGGACGACGCGGCGGCCACGCCGGCCAGCAGCGACAGCCAGCCGCGGCGGGCGGGCGGCACGTCCTGCGGGCGCAGCAATACGGAGAAGGTCAGTGCGGCGCGCGACGGCGCCACCCAGGAGCGGCCCATCCGGCCGCGGCCCGCGTCCTGCTGCTCGGCGGCCAGCACCGCGCCCTCCGGCTCGCCGTCGGCCGCCCGGGCCAGCAGGTCGGCGTTGGTGGAGCCGGTTACGGCGGTCACGTCGACGGCCCGCCACAGGCCGCCGGGCCGGATCACAGCCGCCCGCAGCGCCGCCGCGTCCAGAGCCGGGCGGTCCGGGGCCGGGCGATCGGGGGGCAGGCGATCGGGAGGCAGGCGATCCGGGGCCGGGCGATCTGCGGACGGGCTAGGGCTGGTCACTGACGCGGATGCGCAGGCGCCGGAAGCCCTTGCCCTTGCTCTCGATCTTGAACACCTCGATCCGGCCTACCGCGCTGGTCGAGGCGACGTGAGTGCCGCCATCGGCCTGCTGGTCCAGGCCCACGATGTCGACGATCCGGACCTCCTTGACCTCCGGCGGCACCAGGTTGGTGGCGGTCCTGATGATGTCGGGCAGGGCGAACGCCTCGTCCCTGGGCAGCACGCGCACGTCGATGCGCCGGTCGGCGCTGATCTCGGTGTTGCAGGCCGTCTCGACCGCGTCCCGGAAGCCCTCGGGCAGGTCCGGCAGGTTGAAGTCCATGCGCGCGAGCAGCGGCTCCATGCTGCCCCCGGTGACCAGGGCGCCGAAGTCGCGGAACACTACGCCGCACAGCACGTGCAGCCCGGAGTGGGTGCGCATCAGGGCCGTCCGGCGCTCCTCCTCCACCGCGCCGCGCACCGCGGTGCCCGGCGGCGGCAGCGGGTCGCCCTCGGCCGGGATCAGGTACAGGTCGTCGCCCTTGCGCGCGCCGGTGATCCGGGTCTGCACGCCGCCCCACAGCAGCACCCCGTGATCCGGCGGCTGACCGCCGCCGCCCGGGTAGAACGCCGACCGGTCCAGCACGATGCCCTCGGCGTCGGCAGCCAGCACCGCGGCGTCCCACTCGCGCAGCGTCTGGTCGTCAAGCTCGAGCCGGTGCGTGCGCCATTGCGTGTCGTCGGTCATGGATGGGAGCCTAGCCCGTGTTCTGCAGGCCCGCCGCGACGCCGTTGACGGTGAGCAGCAGCAGCCGCTCCACGCGCTCCCGGTCCTGGGCACCGGATGGGTTGCGCAGCGCGGCCAGGGCCCGCAGCTGCAGGTAGGACAGCGCGTCCACGTACGGGTCGCGCAGCGCGACGGCCCGGGACAGCACCGGCCGGTCGGCCAGCAGCCGGTCGTGGCCGGTGACGGTCAGCACCAGCCGCCTGGTCAGGTCGTACTCGGCCAGCACCTGCGCGGTCAGGTCCTCCCGGCCGCCCAGGGCCAGGTACCGGGCGCCGATCAGCCGGTCGGTCTTGGCCAGGCTCATCTCGGCGTTGTCCAGCAGCACGCCGAACAGCGGCCAGTCCCGGTACGCGCGCCGCAGCACCGCAGTGCCATCAGGAGCGGGGCCATCGGGACCGGGGCCGTCGGGACCGGGGCCGCCGGGACCGGGGCCGCCGGGACCGGGGCCGCCGGGACCGGGGCCGCCGGGATCGGCGGCGATGGCGGCCAGCCCGCTGCCCAGGCCGAACCACCCGGGCAGGTTCATCCGGGTCTGCGACCAGGCGAACACCCAGGGGATGGCGCGCAGGTCGGCCAGGTCCATGGCGGGCTGCTGCGGACCGCCGCCCGGGCCGGCGGCCGACAGGCCGCGCTTGGCCGGGCGGGAGCCGATCCGCAGGCCGCCGATCTCGCCCAGCGGGCTGATCCGGGCGAACCAGTCGGCGAAGCCGTCCGCCTCGACCAGGCGCCGGAACGCGGCGCAGGCCGCGGCGTCGATGCGGTCGGCGACGGTCCGGAAGCTGGCCGCGGCGGACGCGGCCCGCTCGGCGATGCGCGGAGACGAGGCCAGCAGCACGGCGTGGGTGACCTGCTCCAGGTGGCGTTTGGCGATGGCCTGCTGGCCGTACCGGGCGAAGATGACCTCGCCCTGCTCGGTGACCTTGAACGACCCGCCGACCGAGCCGGGGGCCTGGGCCAGCACGGCCCGCCCGGCCGGCCCGCCGCCCCGGCCCAGCGCGCCGCCCCGGCCGTGGAACAGGGTCAGCCGGATGCCCTGGGCGGCGGCCCATTCCGACAGCCGGGCCTGCGCGTCGTACAGCCGCAGGGTGGCGCTGGCCGGGCCGAGTTCCTTGGCCGAGTCGGAGTAGCCGAGCATGGCCTCGAGCTGGCGGCCGGTGGCGGCCAGGCGTTCGGCGACCGGCGGCAGGGCCACCATGCCGGTCATCACCGCCGGGGCGTTGGCCAGGTCGGCGGCGCTCTCGAACAGCGGGACCACGTCGAGCACCGGGATCGGGCCGCCGTGGGCCGCGTAGCTGGCCAGCTCGTAGACCGCGGCGATGTCGTCGGCCGAGCGGGTGAAGCTGACCACGTAGCGCCGGCACGCGTCGACGCCGTAACGGTCCTGGACCCAGGCCACGGCGCGGAACGTGGCTAGCACCTCGGCGGTCTGGTCGGACCATTCTCCTTCGTGTTCGGTGTCCGGCGGGCCGGCCGCTCGCAGCTCGGCCAGCGCCCGGGCGTGCACCTGGCTGTGCTGCCTGACCTCCAGGCCCGCCAGGTGGAAGCCGAACGTCTCGGCCTGCCAGATCAGCTGCTGCAGCTCGCCTGAGGCCTGCCGGGACGCGCCGGCTTCGGTCAGCGCCTGCTGGACCAGGCGCAGGTCGGCCAGGAACTCGCCGGGTCCCGGGTAGGCCAGGTCGGCGTGCCTGACCCGGGTGGCGGCGATCCGCTGTGCGGCGTACAGCAGGTAGGTCCGGTACGGCTCCTGGGGCGAGCGGGCCGAGATCTCGGCCAGCAGCTCAGGGTGCGCCGCCGACGCGGCGGCCAGCGCCCGGCGCAGGCGGGCGGGCGGCGGCGTGGTCGCCTCGTGCAGGGTCAGCGCGCGGCCGATCCTGGTGATGGCGTTCTGGTGGGCGCGCAGGACGTGATCGGCCTGGATCGCCGCGGTCTCCCGGGTGACCTGCGCGGTCACGAACGGGTTGCCGTCCCGGTCGGCGCCCACCCAGCTGCCGAACCGCAGGTACGCGGGCACGGGCCCGGCGCCTTCGGCCGGCCCGTCCGACGCGGCCAGCGCGCGGTCAAGTTCCCGGTACACGACCGGGACCACCCGGAACAGCGTCTCGTCGAACGCGGCCATGACCGTGCGGACCTCGTCGATCGGGTCCATGGCCTTGACCCGCAGCTGTGAGGTTCGCCACAGCAGGTCGACGTTCTCCCGCAGGCCGCGCCGGGCCTCGTCGTGGTCGGTGGCGCCGGTACGCGGGTCGTTCAGCTGGCCGAGCAGCTCGTTGATGCGGCGCAGCACGGCCACCACGGCCCGGCGGCGGGCCTCGGTGGGGTGCGCGGTCAGCACCAGCTGCACGCGCAGGCGGCTGAGCAGCTCGGCCAGCTGGTCGCGGCCGGCCTCCCGGCTGATCTCGGCCACCGCGGCGGCCAGCGACTCGCGCACCGGCTCGCCGCCGGCGTCGCGTTCCCGCACGAACCTGATGCGCTGATGCTCTTCGGCCAGGTTGGCCAGGTGGAAGTAGACGGTGAAGGCCCGGGCCACCTGCTCGGCCCGGTCCAGGTCCCAGGAGGCGATCAGATCGGTGATCTGCTTGCCCGCCGGGTCGTGCGCCGGGTCGCCGTCGGCGTGCTCCTGGCGGGCATCGATCACCGCGTGCCGCAGCTGCTCCACGTCGGCCAGCAGCTCCGGGCCGACCGAGTCGCGGATGACCTCGCCCAGGACGTCACCGAGCAGCCGGACGTCGCGCCGCATCGGCTCCGGCAGCGCGGCCCGGTCGAGGTCCCGGTCCCGGTTGACGACGTTCACGATGAGAGCTTAATCCGTCCAGATGACGGGCCCGTTAACCTTTCTCCCATGACCAACGTCGCCGCCGAGCCCGCTGCCGAGTCCGCACCCGAGCCCGCGACCACTTCCGGGCCCGACCCGCACACCACCGCGGGCAAGCTCGCCGACCTGGAGCGGCGGCGGCACGAGGCGGTGCACGCCGGCTCGGAGCAGGCGGTGGCCAAGCAGCACGAGCGGGGCAAGCTGACCGCGCGGGAGCGGATCGACCTGCTGCTCGACCCGGGCTCGTTCACCGAGTTCGACGAACTGGCCCGGCATCGTGCCACCGACTTCGGCATCGCGGCCACCCGGCCCTACGGCGACGGGGTGGTCACCGGCTACGGCACCGTGGACGGGCGCCCGGTCTGCGTGTTCAGCCAGGACTTCACGATCTTCGGCGGCTCGCTGGGCGAGGTCTACGGCGAGAAGATCGTCAAGATCATGGACCACGCGCTGAAGACCGGCTGCCCGATGATCGGCCTGAACGACGGCGGCGGCGCCCGGATCCAGGAAGGCGTGGTGGCCCTCGGCCTGTTCGCCGAGATCTTCTACCGCAACGTGAGGGCCTCGGGCGTCATCCCGCAGATCTCGCTGATCATGGGCCCGTGCGCGGGCGGGGCGGTCTACTCCCCCGCGATCACCGACTTCACCCTCATGGTCGAGGGCACCAGCCACATGTTCATCACCGGGCCCGACGTGATCAAGACCGTGACCGGCGAGGACGTGAGCTTCGAGGACCTGGGCGGCGCGCAGGCCCACGGGGTCAAGTCCGGCGTGGCCCACTACCAGGCCAAGGACGAGCAGGACTGCATCGACTTCGCCCGCGACCTGCTGTCCTACCTGCCCTCGAACAACCTGGAGGACCCCCCGCGGCTGGCCGCGGCCGACGCCGACCCGGACCAGGCCACCGAGATCACCGAGATCACCGAGACCGACGACGAGCTCGACACGCTGATCCCCGACTCGCCGAACCAGCCCTACGACATGCACGAGGTCATCACCCGCATCCTGGACGACGGCGAGTTCCTGGAGATCCACGCCGGCTTCGCGCCGAACATCCTCGTCGGCTTCGGCCGCATCGAGGGCTCGTCGGTCGGCGTGGTGGCCAACCAGCCGATGCACTACGCCGGCTGCCTGGACATCGACGCATCGGAGAAGGCGGCCCGGTTCGTCCGGACCTGCGACGCGTTCAACATCCCGATCCTGACCTTCGTCGACGTGCCCGGGTTCCTGCCCGGCGTCACCCAGGAGTGGCGCGGCATCATCCGCCGCGGCGCCAAGCTCATCTACGCCTACGCCGAGGCCACCGTGCCCAAGCTCACCGTCATCACCAGGAAGGCCTACGGCGGCGCCTACGACGTCATGGGCTCCAAGCACCTGGGCGGCGACGTGAACCTGGCCTGGCCCACCGCGCAGATCGCGGTGATGGGCGCGCAAGGTGCGGTGAACATCCTGTACCGCCGGGAACTGGCGGCCGCCGCGGACCCGGACGCGCTGCGCGCCGAGCGGATCACCGAATACGAGGACACCCTGGCCAACCCGTACATCGCGGCCGAGCGCGGCTACGTCGACGCGGTCATCCGCCCGGCCGAGACCCGGGCCGCCCTGACCCGCGCGCTGCGCACGCTGCGGACCAAGCGGCAGACCCTGCCGCCCAAGAAGCACGGCAACATCCCGCTCTGACGTCACTCATAGTAATCAATTGGCGCCGCTGTGTCGATGAATGTGGCACATGTGGCGCACGCACCGGCTCGCCTGGCCTACAGTCGAAGGTGATGACCGAATTCGCCGCCCCGCTTCCCATCCTGGCCCGCTACGCGGTCATGGTGGACGTCGGCTACATCTATGCCGCCGCCGGGGAGCTGCTGTTCGGATCGAGCTCCCGGCGGGATTTCCGGGTCGACGCGGTCCCGCTGATCCAGGTGGTGACCAAGCACGCCGACGAGATCATCCGCGGCGAGCTGCTCCGCGTCTACTGGTACGACGCGGCCCGCGACCGGGTGCCCACCATCGACCAGCGCGTCATCGCCCAGATGCCCTGGGTCAAGCTGCGGCTGGGCAACCTGAACGCCCGCGGCCAGCAGAAGGGCGTGGACGCCCAGATCAGGGCGGACATGGAGGCGCTGGCCCGGCACCGGGCCATCACCGATGCGGTCCTGATCGCGGGCGACGAGGACATGGTGCCCGCGGTCGAGGCGGCCCAGGCCTTCGGGGTGCGGGTGCACTTGTGGGGCATCGAGCCGCCCTACGGCACCAATCAGGCCGAGCGGCTGGTCTGGGAATCGGACACGGTCGACGTCTTGGACGCCCCGTTCCTGCGGCCCTACTTCACCAAGAACCCGGCCGCGGTCGAGCAGGCCCGTTCGCCGGACGGCATCGGCCCGCTCGGCGGTATGGGCACGTCGGCCACGGTGCCCTCACCGGCCCAGCTGTTCGGCGAGCGGCACGGCCGGCATCAGCAAGGACTGCCGGTCACCCAGCCGGTGTCCTCCCGGACCGGCGGGCACCCCACGCTGCCGGCCGGCTGGACGCCGTCGAACACCGGCCCGATGCCGCGCCTGGGCCCGGACCGGATTCGGGTCGAGGAGGCCGGCGAGCACGTCGCGCAGAAGTGGATCCTGACCCGAGGCCGCGACAACATCCGCGACCTGCTGCCGGGCCCGATCCTGCCGCCCGTGATCGACAAGGAACTGCTGGTCGACGCGGAGAAGGAACTCGGCCTGTCGCTGCGGCCCTACCAGGAGGCCCGCGAATGGCTGCGGGACGCGTTCTGGGAGCGGGTGCACCGCGAGTTCGGCATCGGCACCGGCAAGTCCCGGGGCTAGATCTTTGATGCGGAACGGACCGTGGTGCTCGTGGCCGTGACCGGGGATCGCCCGGCCCGCGAGCCCGCCCTGCGGGTGATACGCGGGGACGCTAGTGCTGAAGAGGTCGCCGCGCTGGTCGCGGTGCTCATGGCCCGCGCCGCTGTTAGTGAGCCGGAAGCACCGGCCCCGGTCCGTTCGGCCTGGTCAGACCGGTCCCGGCTGGTGCGCCAGCCGTTGCACCCCGGCCCCGGCGCCTGGCGCCGCTCGGCGTTGCCGAGCTAACCGCACCCGAGGCCCCGGCCCCGCGAGCCGCACCCGAGGCCTCAGCCCCGCGCGAGCCTGAGCCGAGGCCCCGGCCCGACGCGAGCCTCAGCCGAGTCCAGCCTGGTTCGCGGCCAGCTAGCCGGCGCAAAGCTGGCTTCGCGCGTGGCCAACCTGCACGCGTTCCACTGTTCCCGTGTTCCCCAGCAGCCTCAGACGCCTAAGCCCCGGAGCCTGTCTGCTTGGCGGGCGGAGCGGGGCCGCCCTCGTACGCCCGGAGTGGGCGCCACCCAGCGGAAAATGCCACCCGTGAGCCCCTCCCGTCTCACCGGCCACGGGCTCCGGCGTCAGGCGGTCAGGCGGTCAGGGCGTCAGGCGGACGGGCGGCCGCGGTCAGGCGGTCAGGGAGTCAGGCGGTCAGGGCGTCAGGCGGTCAGGCGGTCAGGCGGTCGAGGATGAGCTGGCGGACGCGGGCGGCGTCGGCTTTGCCGCCGGTGGCCGTCATGACCGCGCCGACCAGCGGGCCGACCGCGGCGAGCTTGCCCTCGCGGACCTTGGCCGCCACGTCCGGGTGGGCCGCGATGGCCTGGTCGATGGCGGCGCCCAGCGCGCCCTCGTCGCTGACCACGGCCAGGCCGCGGGCTTTGACGATCTCGTCCGGGTCGCCCTCTCCGGCCAGCACGAAGTCGATCACGTCCCGGGCCAGCCGGTCGTTGAGCGCGCCGGACTCGGTCAGCTCGGCGATGCGGGCGACCTGGGCCGGCGTGATGGCCAGGGCGGACAGCTCGACACCGTCCTCGTTGGCCCGGCGGGCCAGCTCGCCCAGCCACCACTTGCGCGCGTCGGCGGGCGAGGCGCCCGCGGCAACCGTCTCGGCCACCAGGTCGAGCGCGCCCGCGTTGGTCAGCGCGGTCATCTCCAGGTCGGACAGGACCCATTCGCCCTGCAGCCGGGCCCGGCGCGCGGACGGCGCCTCGGGCAGCGCGGCCCGGATCTGCGCCACCCACTCGGCGGGCGGCGCCACCGGCACCAGGTCGGGCTCGGGGAAGTACCGGTAGTCCTGGGCCTCTTCCTTGGACCGGCCGGAGGTGGTGGTCCCGGTGTCCTCGTGGAAGTGCCTGGTCTGGAGGATGATCCGGCCGCCGTCGTCGAGCACCGCGGCCTGCCGCTCGATCTCGAACCGGACCGCCCGCTCCACCGAGCGCAGCGAGTTGACGTTCTTGGTCTCGGTCCTGGTGCCCCAGCGGCCGGAGCCGCGCGGGGCCAGCGAGGTGTTCACGTCGCAGCGCAGCGAGCCCTCTTCCATCCGGACGTCGGAGACGCCCAGGGAGCGGACCAGATCCCGCAGCTCGGTGACGTAGACCCGGGCCACCTCGGGCGCGGCCGCGCCGGTGCCCTCGATCGGCTTGGTCACGATCTCCACCAGCGGGATGCCCGCCCGGTTGTAGTCGACCAGCGAGTAGTCGGCGCCGTGGATCCGGCCGGTGGCCCCGCCCACGTGCAGCGACTTGCCGGTGTCCTCCTCCATGTGCACCCGCTCGATGCCGACCCGGTAGGTGCGGTCGTCCAGGGCCACGTCCAGGTAGCCGTCGGTGCACAGCGGCTCGTCGTACTGGGAGATCTGGAAGTCCTTGGGCATGTCGGGGTAGAAGTAGTTCTTCCGCGCGAACCGGCACCAGGACGCGACGTCGCAGTGCAGCGCGAGCCCGATGCGGATCGTGTACTCGATCGCCAGCCGGTTCATCACCGGCAGCGAGCCGGGCAGGCCCAGGCAGACCGGGCACACCTGGCTGTTCGGCTCGGCCCCGAAGATGGTGGTGCAGCCGCAGAACATCTTGGTCGCGGTGCCCAGCTCCACGTGGGTTTCCAGCCCGATCACCGGCTCGTAGCGCTCCATCGCCTCGGCGAACGGGACCAGCGTGTCCATGGTCATGCGGAGAGTCCCTTCGCCTGGGTGAGCAGCGGCTGGCCCCAGCTGGCCACCAGGGCGGCCTCGGCGGCGGCGGCCACCCGGTAGAGCCGGTCGTCGGCCAGTGCGGGCGCCATGACCTGCAGGCCGACCGGCAGGCCGTCTTCGGGCGCCAGCCCGCACGGCACCGAGATGGCCGCGTTGCCGGCCAGGTCCGACGGGATCGTGCACAGGTCGGCCAGGTACATCGCCATCGGGTCGTCGGCCCGCTCGCCGATGCCGAACGCCGTGGTCGGCGTGGACGGCGACACCAGCACGTCGACCTGGCCGAACGCGTGGTCGAAGTCCCTGATGATCAGCGTCCGGACCTGCTGGGCCTTGCCGTAGTAGGCGTCGTAGTAGCCGCTGGACAGCGCGTAGGTGCCCAGGATGATGCGCCGCTTGACCTCGGCGCCGAAGCCCTGCTCGCGGGTCAGCGCCATGACCTCCTCGGCGTCCCGCTCGCCGTCGTCGCCGACCCGCAGGCCGTAGCGCATGGCGTCGAACCGGGCCAGGTTGGACGAGGCCTCGCTGGGCGCGATCAGGTAGTAGGCGGGCAGCGCGTAGGAGAAGTGCGGGCAGGACACCTCGGTGACCTTGGCCCCCAGCGACTCGAGCACCTCGACGGCCTCGGCGAACCGGGACAGCACGCCCGGCTGGTAGCCCGCGCCGGACAGCTCGGTGACCACGCCGATCCGCATCCCGCTCACGTCGGCCTGCCGGGCCGCGGCCACCACCGGCGGCACCGGCGCGTCGATCGAGGTGGAGTCGCACGGGTCGTGCCCGGACATCGCCTCGTGCAGCAGCGCCGCGTCGAGCACGGTCCGGCCGAACGGCCCGGGGGTGTCCAGGCTGCTCGCGAACGCCACCACGCCGTAGCGGGACGAGCCGCCGTAGGTCGGCTTGGTGCCGACAATGCCGCAGACCGCGGCGGGCTGGCGGATCGAGCCGCCGGTGTCGGTGCCGATGGCCAGCGGCGCCTCGTAGGCGGCCACCGCGGCCGAGGAACCGCCGGAGGAACCGCCCGGGATCTTGTCCAGGTCCCACGGGTTGTGGCTGGGCCCGTAGGCCGAGTTCTCGGTGGACGAGCCCATGGCGAACTCGTCCATGTTGGTCTTGCCCAGGATGACCGCGCCGGCCTGCTTCAGCCGCCGCGTGATCGTCGCGTCGTAGGGCGGGTGCCAGCCCTCCAGGATGCGCGAGCCGCAGGTGGTGGGCAGGCCCTGGGTGGTGAACACGTCCTTGACCGCCACCGGGACGCCGGCCAGCGGGCCGAGGTGGTCGCCGTTGGCGCGTCGCTCATCGATGCTGGCGGCCTGGGCCAGCGCGCGGTCCGCGGCGACGTGCAGGAAGGCGTGCACGCGATCATCGACGGCGGCGATCCGGTCCAGGTGCGCCCGGGTGACCTCGGTCGCGGAGACGTGGCCGGCGGCGAGGGCGGCGGATAGTTCCGCCGCGGTCATGCGGGTGAGTTCCATGGCTCAGTACTCCCCCAGGATGCGCGGGACCTTGAACCGCTGCTGCTCGACGGCGGGCGCCTGGTCGAGGGCTTCGGCCGGGGTGAGGCAGCCGGCCGGCACGTCGTCGCGGAACACGTTGGTCAGGCCGGTCGCGTGGGAGGTCGGCGGGATGCCGTCGGCGGCGACCTCCTGGACCTGCGCCACGGCCGTGATGATCTGGTCCAGCTGGGGCGCCAGATGATCGAGTTCTGCGTCGGACAGCGCGATCCTGGATAGTCGCGCCAGGTAGGCGACCTCGTCACGGGTGATGGACATGCACGCCATCCTAGGGGCGATACGGAGGCGGCCCGTAAGCAATTAAGCCGTTACCGTGGTCATGGCCCGTGGTCAGGCCCCGTGGTCAGGAACTGTCCTGATCCGGCCCTACCGTTCGTCGTGATCGTGCGGGAGACAGGAGGAGCCGTGAAGTACCTGCTGCTGATCTGCGGTGACGAGTCCGCGGCGGCCCTGCGGACGAGGTCTGCGACGGGGCCGTGACCGACCAGGCCGTCAGCGACGCGGTGACCGCGGCGTTCCGCGACGAGTGGGGCAAGGTGGTCGCCACGCTGATCAGGACCACCGGCGACTGGGACCTGGCCGAGGAGTGCGCGCAGGACGCGTTCGCCCTGGCCCTGCAGCGCTGGCCGCGCGACGGCATCCCGGGCAAGCCCGGCGCGTGGCTGACCACGGCGGCCCGCAACCGGGCCATCGACGTGCTGCGCCGCCGGACGGTCGGCGCCGCCAAACTCCGGGAGGTGGCCGCCATGTCCTACGAACCCTCACCGTCGGCGGCCGATGACAGCGGAGCCGGCGAGAGCGGCGTGACCGACGACCGGCTGCGGCTGATCTTCACCTGCTGCCACCCGGCGCTGTCGCTGGAGGCGCGGGTGGCGCTGACCCTGCGCACGCTGGCCGGGCTGACCACGGCGGAGATCGCCCGGGCCTTCCTGTCCAGCGAGCCGACCATGGCCAAGCGGCTGGTCCGGGCCAAGCAGAAGATCCAGAACGCGGGCATCCCCTACCGGGTGCCGCCGGCGCACCTGCTGCCGGAGCGGGTGCCGGGCGTGCTCGGGGTGCTGTACCTGCTGTTCAACGAGGGCTACTCGGCCACCGCGGGCGCCGATCTGGTCCGGCAGAACCTGTCCGCGGAGGCGATCCGGCTGGCCCGCGTGCTGGCCGCGCTGATGCCGGACGAGCCGGAGGCCGCGGGCCTGCTGGCCCTGATGCTGCTGCATGACGCGCGCCGGACCGCGCGGCTGGACGCCGCCGGGGACCTGGTCACGCTGGAAGACCAGGACCGATCGCGGTGGGACGGGGACGAGATCGGCGAGGGCGTGTCGGTGCTGGAGGCCGGGCTGCGGCGGGGCCAGCCGGGCCCGTACCAGGTCCAGGCGGCCATCGCGGCCTGCCACGCCACCGCACCGACCGCTGGTGACACCGACTGGGCGCAGATCGCGGCGCTGTACGAGCAGCTCATGCGGTTCCTGCCCACGCCGGTGGTGGAGCTGAACCACGCGGTGGCGGTGGCCATGGCCGAGGGCCCGGCCGCGGGCCTGCCGCTGGTGACCGCCCTGGAGGAGTCGGGAAAGCTGGCCGGCTATCACCTGCTGGCCGCGACCAGGGCCGACTTCCTCCGCCGCCTCGGCCGGCGCCCCGAGGCAGCGGCCGCGTACGCCGAGGCGCTGGAGCTGGCCAGCACCGAGGCCGAACGCCGCTTCCTCGCCCGCCGCCTGGAGGAAACCGGCGGGCCGGGCTGAAACCAGGGACCGTTCAGAACGTCTATCCGAGCCTGGGTCACTCGTCGCGTTCACGTAAGTCCTCATCACGAAGGAGACGTGACCGGCGGGTTCTCCGGCGCGCTGGCCCACGACGTGATCCACGGCCTGGACATCACCGTGCCGCTCGGGCTGGCGTTCACGGTCCCGGAGGAGCGGCTGCGCCGGGTGCTGCCCGGCAGCGCGGCCGAGCGGTCGGTCAGGTACTTCGGAACCGAACTATCCGGAATCGAGGTTCGCGCGACGGACCTGGACTGGGCGCTCGGGTCCGGCGCTCCGCTGAGGGGTGCGGCGCAGGACCTGCTGCTGGCGCTCTGCGGCCGGAAGCTCCCGCCCGGCCGCCTGACCGGCGACCCCCGCGCCCCGCTTCACGGGGGCGACTTCATGATCGTGTGACGTCACCGTCGTTATTTGGTGGTGGTGTCACACGTTAATTCGATCTTGGTGGGTGCGGGGCAGGTGGGGCAGGTGGGGCGGGGCCGCAGCCGGTGCTGGCGAGCCCAGCGGAGGGGGGCGTGGTCAGCCGGCGGGGTCCGGAGGGGCGGTCAGCCGGCGGCGGGGTCCGGGGGGGCGGCTCCGGGGGCCGGGCGGAGGGTGTCGGGGCCGTCGGCTAGCAGGGTGCGGAAGGCGTCCTCGTCCAGGATGGGGACGCCGAGTTCGACCGCCTTGTCGTACTTGGAGCCGGCGTTCTCGCCCGCCACCACGAAGTCGGTCTTCTTGGAGACCGAGGAGGTGACCTTGCCCCCGGCGGCGCGGACGGCCTCGCCGGCCTCGTCCCGGCTGTAGCCGGGCAGCGTGCCGGTGATGACCACGGACACGCCGGCCAGCAGCCGGGCGGCGGCGCGGTTCGGGTCCCAGCCCGGGTCCTCGAGCTGGACCGCGGCCTCGCGCCACTTGGTCACGATGGCCCGGTGCCAGTCCACGGTGAACCAGTCGCGCAGCGAGGTGGCGATGGTGGGCCCGACCCCGTCCACCGCGGCCAGCGCGTCGGTGCTGGCGTCCTCGATCGCGGCCAGCGAGCCGAACTCCGCCGCCAGCGCCCGCGCCGCGGTCGGCCCGACGTGCCGGATGGACAGCGCGACCAGGATCCGCCACAGCGGCCGGGTCCGGGCCTCGGCCAGGTTGTCCAGCAGCCGGACGGCGTTGGCGCTCAGCGTGCCCTGCTTGACCATGAAGAACGGGCAGGTTTCCAGCTTGTCCGCGGTCAGCGCGAACACGTCGCCCTCGTCGGCCACCAGGCCGCAGTCGAGCAGCGCGCTGACCGCCTCGTAGCCGAGCACCTCGATGTCGAAGGCGCCCCGCCCGGCCAGGTGGAACAGGCGCTCGCGGAGCTGGGCCGGGCAGGACCGGGCGTTCGGGCAGCGCCAGTCGACCTCGCCCTCGTCGCGGGCCAGGGTGGTGCCGCAGGCCGGGCAGGCGGCGGGGAACTCGAACTCGCGCTCGTCCCCGGTGCGCAGGTCGGCCACCGGCCCGAGGACCTCGGGGATGACGTCGCCCGCCTTGCGCAGGATGACCATGTCGCCGATCAGCACGCCCTTGCGCTTAACCTCGTCCGCGTTGTGCAAGGTGGCGCGGTCCACCGTCGACCCGCTGACCTTGACCGGCTCCATCAACGCGAACGGCGTGACCCGGCCGGTGCGGCCGACGTTCACCTGGATATCGAGCAGCCGGGTGGTGACCTCCTCGGGCGGGTACTTGTAGGCGATGGCCCAGCGCGGCGCCCGGCTGGTCGAGCCGAGCTGGCGCTGCAGCTCGATCTGGTCGACCTTGATCACCACGCCGTCGATCTCGTACGGCGGGTCGTGCCGGTGCTCGGCGTAGTGGGCGATGTACGCGCGGACCCCGTCCATGTCGGGCACGACCTTGTACAGGTTGCTGACCGGCAGTCCCCAGTCGCGCAGCCGCTCGTACCAGCCCGACTGCGTGTCCGGCGCGCCCTCCAGGTGCCCCTCCTCGCCCGGGCCCGCGGCCGCACCGCTGATGCCGGTGCCCTCGGAGCCCTCGACCCGGCCGATGCCGTGGATGATCGCGTCCAGGGCCCGGGAGGCGGTGATCCGGGGATCCTTCTGCCGCAGTGAACCGGCGGCCGAGTTGCGCGGGTTGGCGAAGGCCGCCTTGCCCGCGTCCAGCAGCGAGGAGTTCAGCTTGCCGAACGCCGCGACCGGCATGAACACCTCACCCCGCACCTCGAGCGTGGCGGGATGGCCGGACCCGGCCAGCCGGGCCGGGATGGAGGCGATGGTCCTGATGTTGGGCGTGACGTCCTCGCCGGTGCGCCCGTCGCCCCGGGTGGCCGCCTTGACCAGCGCGCCGCCGGAGTAGACCAGGTCGATGGCCAGCCCGTCGATCTTCAGCTCGCACAGGTACGCGCCGATGGGGGTCTGGCCGGCCAGCCGGGCAGCCCGGTCGGCCCAGCCGCCCAGGTCCTCGTCGGTGAACACGTTATCCAGGCTGAGCAGCCGCTCCAGGTGCTCGACCGGGGTGAACAGCGTGGACACCGTGCCGTGCACGGTCTGCGTGGGCGAGTCAGGGGTGCGCAGGTCCGGGTACTGCTCCTCCAGCGCCCGCAGCTCGCGCATCTTGGTGTCGTAGTCGATGTCGGAGATGGTCGGCGAGTCCAGCACGTAGTACCGGTGATCGGCCTCGGTGATGTCCAGGCTCAGGTCTGCGTGCCGCTTGCGCGCGTCGGCCGGCGCGGCCGGCGGTGCCTCGTGCTCGCTCATCTAGGATTCGCCCCCTGTCTCTTGGATCAGCTCAGCCAGCATGCTGGCGGCCTCCCGGCACCGCGTCAACGCGGCGCGCGCCTGCGCCGGGGTCGCGCCGGCCAGCCCGCAGGCCGGGGTGATCACCGCCTGGGCCGGGAGCGTCTCGAGCGGCAGCCCGAGACGCCGCCACAGCCGGATCACCCGCTCGGCGCTCGCGCGGGCCTCGTCGCTGCCGTCGGCCGGGTTGATCCCGGCTCTGTTGATCCCGCCGGTGTTGATCCGGCCTGACCGGCCCGGCCCGGCGGCCGGCGGGGGGCCGGGCACGGCCGGGACCGCGCCGGCGAACACGCCCATCCCGGCCTCGGCCGCCTCGCCCACCCCGTCCTGCTCCCCGCGCCGTAGCTGGCTGAGGTCGAAGGAGATGGCATCGGCTCCGGCCAGCCGGATCAGGCCGAACGGGACCCCGTTCGCGCAGCTGTGCACCACGGTGTAGCGGTGGGCGGCCGCCAGTACCTGGGCCAGCCGCTCCCGCAGCGGCTCCTCCTCGATGGCGGCCAGCCGCGACATCCCGCTCGCGGTCGGCACCTCGCCGCGGGCCACGGCGGGCAGCGCAGGCTCGTCGAACTGGACCACGAGCTGCGCGCCGGGCACGCGCTTGGCCAGCTCGGCCACGTGCGCCGCGGTGCCTTCGGCCAGCGAGGCGGTCAGGTCGGCCACCGCCCCGGGATCGGACAGGGCCTGGTTCATGGTGCGGGTGAGCTCCAGCGTGGCGGCCAGCGTCCATGGCCCGCAGAGCTGGATCTTCAGCGGGCCGCGGTAACCGTCCAGCACCTCCTCGAGCATGTCCAGGTCGGAGGCAAGCATGGTCCGGGCCCGGGCCAGGTCGCGCCCGGGCCGTTCGGCCAGGCGCCAGCCGCGCGGGGTCACCTCGGCCGCGATGTCGACCAGCAGCGCGGCCGTCCGGCCGGTCAAGTCGGCCCCCGGCCCGCGATCGGGCAGCTCGGCCAGGTACGGGAAGTCGGGCAGTTCCCCGGCGATGACCCGCATCGCCTCGTCCGGATCGGTCCCCGGCATCGAGCCGATCCCGGTCGCGCTCCCCGGCAGCCATGGAAAACGCTGGTTATCCATGCTGCCGAGCCTATCGGCCCGAGGGTCAGATCCTGCTCACGCTCTTGATGACCAGGAAGGCGATGACCGCGAGGATGATCAGCGCCGGGAGCACGTCGTGCCCGAAGTCGTTACCGATGCGGGACATCATGGTCGACGTCGGCTCGTTCCAGCCGTACTTCCAGCAGGTCGTCCACTGTGAAGGGCTCAGCGGCGCGCCCAGGTGGACCGTGCAGTATGACGGCTCAGGGCCTAGGGAAGTTTTCACTGGTCTGTCCTTTCCGGCCTTGTGGGCCGATCACAGGAAGCTTGTATTCGCAGCTGGCGGGCTCGGGACTTGATGCCCGTCTGGTTGGCCGGAGGCTTCGTCAGCCGCCTGCTCGTGCGCCGTTGCTAGGCCGGCAAGCCGGACTTTCCACGGCGGTTGGCGTCGCGAGCCGCTTCAGAGCGGCTGCGGCGGTGTGCTCTGTCTGCTTTGCGGGCGGACAAGGCGTAGACGGCAGCGACTCCGACCATCATGCCGACCAGGAAGAAACCGGATATGACGATGATCACCATGTCCGCGGCGCTCATCGCCGCACGTCCTCGCGGTCGCGCGGGGTGATGTCGCGCGGGGTGATGTCGCGCGGGGTGATGTCGCGCAGGCCCACGCCGTTGAGCCGCCGGGCGCCGCGAGCCATGACGCCGGGAGGCTCCCCGGTCAGCGACCCCCGCTTGTCCTCCCGGCGGATGGCCATCGACACCATCGCGATGACGCCGACCATGATCCCGGTGCCGAATACCAAGGCCATCCCGATGGCCACTGCTACCATGATGCGGTCCATGACGCCCTCCCGCACCTTCGCCGGCGGTGCTGGGCACCGCCCGGGTCCCGCTGTTTCCGACCCCGGAGTGGGCTCCGTGGGCCTCGCCAGCGGGCCAGCAATCGGCCTGCTAGCTGGTCATATCATCCAGGTCACCGGGCTGAGGTGAACCGTTGGTCCGGTAGGACTGGTATGACATGTTCTTCTGTGACCAAGCAGCTGAATGACTAGAATCTGACCGATTGTTCTGGCCATCCCAACGTTTGGTATGTGATGAATACCCGTATGCCCGAAAGACTAAACAGACAATGTGCCATTTATTCTGACAGCGGGGATGGTTCCACCGGATCAAGCAAGCCCAGCGGTTGGGATGGCTGGTACAAAGTAGACGACGGCAAGCGACCCAGGCCACCGCGCCCTACTGCTGTAGCTGCCCGGGCTAAGATCCTCGCGCCGTCAGTGACTTCCGAGAGCTCTGATGCTCTGATGCTCTGGCGGGTCTCGCGTAGGACAAGCTGCCTTGGCTGTCGCGGCCAAGGCCAGCTGACGGCTTGGGGATGCCTCGCCCGAATCCCGAACCGCTCGGCGGAGGCGAGGCTGGCGGACCTGCAGGAGCGCGCCAGATGTCCTGACGGTTGTGCTCCGCGATGACTAGACCTGCGCCGACAATACACCTGAGAATCACAAACTAGCTGGTCATCGACAACGCGCGCCCTTGGAGACCCTTGCTGCCCCGGCGAGCAAGGACACCGGGTGAACGCGCTGCTGTATTGACAGCGGCCGCTAGCGGACGAGCCCGCCCACCGGTCGGAGGAATTCCGCGTCCAGGTCCCGGCGGCGGACGCCAATCAGGAGCCGGGTGTTCCTGGACAGCCGGTCGGGCGCCTCGACGGCCAGCGTGTAGCGGCGGTCCTCGCGACGGACGGCGATCGCGATGACCGCGATGACCCCGATGACAAGTCCCCCGAGGAAGACAGAGACTGCGCTTGCGACTACGACACCGGCCATGATGGCCTCCAGTACGTCCGTCCCACGGAGTTCTCTCCGCAGGTCCCGCTGCCCGCGACCGCGGTCCGGCGAGTTACCCTCGCCGACCTGGTGCTCGTGGGCCACGGTGTCCCGCTCTGCCCACGATCTGTACATACTGTCCGGTTGGCTCGGTTCAGCCCGACCGTAAGACTCGCCCGAACCATCCCGCAGGTTCTGGTGCATCCAAGCAGCAGTACTGCTAGGATCGCGCCTATGTTTCCTGCCATCCAAGCCATCCCAACCTTTGGAATATCTGGTATGGTGTTACCACGCTGAAGTTGGGTATAAACCCGCCAGGACCAAATATTCTGCTCAGGCAGATGGTCCGGGCGGTCCCGACAAGTAGGATCAGCCCGATCGGAACGCGCTCGACAGGAGAGGAGGGCCGATGGCCAACCCCATGTACCGCCAGATCGCCGAAGATCTGCGCGAGCAGATCGAATCCGGCGGACTGCAGCCGGCCAGCAGCTACCGACCGAGCTGGAACTGCGAGAACATCACGAACGCGTCGCGGAACACCGTCCGCGACGCGATAAAGTGGCTCACCACCCTCGGGCTGGTCGAGACGCGACCGGGCCAGGGAACCTTCGTCGTTAAGAAGATCGACCCTTCGTCACTACGCTGTCGGATGAGCCCGAAATCGGGCAGGCGCTCTTGAGCGTGCCGCCTACCGCTCGGAAGTAAACGAGCAGAACAGGAAAGCCGACTATCAGCTCCGATCCAGGTCGAGATCCAGGAAGCGTCCCCAGATGTCGCCGCCGGGCTTGAGGTCCCGGAGGGCGCCGAGGTCATCAGCCGACACGAGCGCCGTTTCATAGATGGCACTCCCTGGTCGATGCAAACGTCGTTTTATCCGGCGGAGTTCGCAGATCGCGGAGCGGACCGGCTCAGGAGCGTCCGGGACATCGAAGAAGGAACCGTCCAGTACCTGACCGATACGCTCCACATCAAGCCAGGTCGGTTATCGCGACTGGATCACCGTGCGTGCACCGAACGCAGCGGAAACGGACTTCTTCAAGCTGCCCCCAGACGGCCGGGTCGCGATGTACGAGATCATTCAGGACGGCCTTCGACGGGAACGCGCAGCCCATGCGGTTGACGGTCACTGTATGCCCCGCCGATCGCAACCAGTTCTACGTTGACGTTGGAAACGTTCCGGAACCCCGCAGCGGGACCCAAAAGGATAACCACCAAGATTAACAGACCTCGTTGATTTAGGTCAGGTGAGCCGAGTATGGACCGGGTTCATGTTTCTTGGCACGCAGGTCACTGCGCCCTGAGCATTATGCCGACTAAACGGGGTGCATGGCCGCATAGGCTCCGATCGCTGCCGTGATGTATTGAGGTCGGCGAGCGGACAGGACCGATCAGGCCCTGGGTACGTGGAAGAACCCACGTACCGATATAGCTGTAAAAGTCGAATAGGTTACGCCATTCGGAGCACTCTGCCTTGGCGTGAATACGAGAAAGGAGGAAGGTGTCATGGCGAAGCTGCATGCACGTCCCTCGAACCAGTATCGATACGAGCACTACGACCCCCGCTTCTAGCGGACCGGTCCAGGCTTAAGCCGTCGGCGTTGGCTGGTAAACGCAGCGCCGACGGCCTGGCCCGATCCGCCGTTGGTCGTCTCGCGGTCCAGCCACATCGGTGCTTGTGTGAGATATGAGCTTATAGTGAGCTATATGTCGAATGTGAGTACAGGCAACGCAGGGAAATAGGAGGCTAACTGGGACAGGCTGGTTACTTTCTCCAGGTAAAGATTTCACCCGGCCGGGGTCCGGAAACGCCAAACTCCGGGCATCGCCCGATGCCTCGGCTGAGCGGCGTTTAGCCAGGCCAGCAGATTTCTGGAGCTCGACCAACGCAGCGTGGCTGCGATCGAGCGGGGATTTGTTTGCGCTTCCAGAGCTACCATGCGTGCCGGATACGGGTGACTATGTACCAGTGGGAAGGTATCCGTTTGTCCTATACCCTGCCGCGCCGGGGGATTTGGAGACAGTAGTCAGGCTCGTTCGGGAAGCGGCGAGATGGCTCGGAGGTATGGACACCGACCAGTGGCAAAAGCCCTGGCCGGACCGGGCCGGACAGCTGGAACGCATTCGGAACGACCTGCTCAAGGGTAAGACATGGCTGGTGCGAGACGGTACGACTGCCGCCGCGACCATCACTGTTGACAACGATGAACCCCTGGACCTGAACGAGCACCCCGTCTGGCCGCCGGACGAGAGCCAGCCGCACGTGATGTACGTGCGGCGAGTCATCGTCTGTAGGCGCTACGCCCGCCACAAGCTGGGCGCCGCCCTGCTGGACTGGGCGGCCGACTGGGCGAAGATCCACGGAGCCGAACTGATCCGTATTGACGTGTGGACGACCAACACGAAGCTACACGGTTATTACAGAAGACAGAAATTCACCCGCTGCCGGGATCCGCAAGGCCTTGGTACCTACCCCTCCCAGGCGCTCTTCGAGCGTTCGGTGGACGTGCGGGTGCTGGACTTTACCAAATTGTTGATAGTACAAGAGGGCCAAGGCGCGCAGAAGTTACTTCGTTAATGTCGCCGTCGGCCCGAAAACAACTCGGTAGCAATCTGCTGTCGCTAGGCACTGACGCGCCGGCGTGACCGATTACGCCAGGCTCGGGCCAGCGGGTTGCCCCTTCCCTATTTAGGACGGTTGCTATGGCGGAGCGTTTCTGCTGGACAGCGTTCGACGTGACTAATCTGCTTCCTCAGTACTGGCCTAACGACATCAAAGAGGTCGCCGGTGAAGCCGAGTTCCGCGAATATCCGCCCACGCCCTTCTTGTCCCGCGAGGCGAAGGACGTCACCCACATCTATCGCGGCCGGGTACGCGCCGACAAGGTCCAGCTACGCTTGCCCTGGCTCCACAAGCTCTATCGCAGCGAGTTCCTCGACCTCGCTGGACAGGCCTGGAAGGAACCGCTTAAGCCGGCCCTTGATGACCGCTACGGCATCGTCCTGAACGTGCAGCGGGGGAACACGATGCGGTTCGAATGCCACGTCGATTCAAATCCGGTCACCGGTCTTCTCTTCTTTACCGACCATCCGGGCGGCGGGGGCGAACTCGTGGGCGCGAACGACCCGAAGGCGGTCGGCGTGGACGCACTGGAGGCGAACGGCTCCGTCATCCGGCCCCAGTTGGGGCAGCTGATCTTCTTCGACGGGAAGACCTACCCGCACTACGCCCGCACCCTGTGCTCCGCGGGCGACGTGCGGATTGTCGCGGTCATGAACTTCTACACCCAGTCATGCCCGGAATCGACCCGGCCGGTCGGGCTGAACCGCCACCTTTTCGGCCAGGACTAGTGCTCAGGTACCCGGCAGAACACCAGGTCAGCGCGCCTCAGCCAGCGAGGCTACGGCCGACGACCGCTGATGGTGGCGCTGCCCAGGACGGTGTCGGCGTCGTAGAGGACGGCGGCCTGGCCCTTGGCTACGCCGCGGGCGGGGCGGGACAGGCGGATGCGTAGGAGGTCGCCGTCCAGGCTGCGATGGCGGGGTGGACTTCGCCGTGGGCGCGGAGCTGGACCAGGCAGTCGCGGGGCTTGAGGGGCGGAGAGCAGCCGGTCCAGACCGGGCGGGTGGCGGTGATCTCGGTGACGTCGAGGTCCGCGGCGGGGCCGACGGTGACGGTGCGGGTCACCGGCTCGATGTCCAGCACGAAGCGGGGCTGGCCGTCACCGGCCGGGTTTCCGATCCGCAGGCCGCGGCGCTGGCCGACGGTGAAGGCGTAGGCGCCGTCATGCTCGCCCAGGACCGTGCCGGAGGTGTCGACGATCCGGCCGGGGGCCTGGCCCAGGTGCCGGGCCAGGAAGCCGCGGGTGTCGCCGTCGGGGATGAAGCAGACGTCGTGGCTGTCCGGCTTGTCGGCCACGGCCAGGCCGCGCCGGGCGGCCTCGGCCCGGACCTGGTCCTTCGGGGTGTCGCCCAGCGGGAACAGGGCGTGGCGGAGCTGGTCCGGGGTGAGCACGGCCAGCACGTAGGACTGGTCCTTGGCCGGGTCGGCGGCCCGGTGCAGGACGCCGCCGCGAACCTGGGCGTAGTGGCCGGTGCACACCGCGTCGAATCCGAGCGCCACGGCCCGGTCCAGGACCGCGGCGAACTTGATCTTCTCGTTGCAGCGCAGGCACGGGTTCGGGGTGCGCCCCGCGGCGTACTCGGCGACGAAGTCCTCGACCACATCACGGTGGAACCGTTCGGCCATATCCCATACGTAGAACGGGATGCCGATCACGTCGGCGGCCCGGCGCGCGTCCCGCGCGTCTTCCAGCGTGCAGCAGCCGCGGGCCCCGGTCCGGTAGGACTTCGGGTTGGCGGACAGCGCCAGATGGACGCCGGTCACCTCGTGACCCGCGTCCACCGCCCGGGCCGCGGCGGTGGCGGAGTCCACCCCGCCTGACATCGCCGCGAGTACCTTAAGTCCGCTCATCGCACTACAGGCTACGTGGCTTTGCGGGCTAACGGGCGGCGGCGGCGCGGCGGGCGCGGTCGGTTACCTCGCCGATGACGGCGGCCAGCGCGTCGACGTCGTGCTGGCTGGAGGTGTGGCCGAGGGAGAAGCGCAGCGAGCCGCGGGCGCGGGAGTCGCCGGCGCCCATGGCCAGCAGCACGTGGCTGGGTTCGGCCACGCCCGCGGTGCAGGCCGAGCCGGTGGAGCAGGCGATGCCGTTCGCGTCGAGCAGCATGAGCAGCGCGTCGCCCTCGCAGCCGGGGAAGGAGAAGTGGGCGTTGCCGGGCAGCCGGCCCGGTCCCGGGGGCGGCCCGTTGAGTACGGCGTCCGGCACGGCGGCCAGGACCTGGCGCACCAGGTCGTCCCGCAGCGAGGCCAGCCGCTCGGCCTCCTCGGCCCGCTGCTTCGCGCACACCGCCGCCGCGACCGCGAACGCCCTGATGGCAGGGGTGTCGAGGGTGCCGGAGCGGATGTCGCGCTCCTGGCCGCCGCCGTGCAGCACCGGGGTGGGCTCCACGCCGCGGGCCAGGATCAGCGCCCCCACGCCGACCGGGCCGCCGAGCTTGTGACCGGTGACGGTCAGCGCGTCCGCCCCGCTGGCCGCGAAATCGACCGGCAGCTGCGCGGCGGCCTGCACCGCGTCGGTGTGGAACGGTATGCCGTAGGAGTGGGCCACCGCGGCCAGGTCGCTGACTGGCGCGATCGCGCCGACCTCGTTGTTGGCCCACATCACGCTGACCAGGGCCACCTGGTCGGCGGCCGGCGTGATCGCGGCCCGGAGCGCCTCCGGACCGACCGTGCCGTCCGGGTCCACGCCGAGCCAGACCGCTTCGGCGCCCTGGCTGTCCTCCAGCCAGCGGACCGAGTCCAGCACCGCGTGGTGCTCGACCGAGGTGGTCAGCACCCGCCGCCGGGGCACATCCTGGCGCGCCCAGTACAGGCCCTTGACGGCCAGGTTGTCGGCTTCGGTCCCGCCGCTGGTGAAGACCACCTCGCTGGGCCGGGCGCCGAACACCTCGGCCAGCTGCTCCCGGGATTCCTCCACGACCCGCCGGGCGCGGCGGCCCGCGGTGTGCAGCGACGACGGGTTGCCGAGCCGGCCGAGTTCCTCGGTCATCGCGGCGATCGCTTCCGGCCGCATCGGCGTGGTGGCCGCGTGATCCAGGTAGACGGATCTGGTGGTGTGCGAACTCATGCTGCGTACAGCCTAGCCGTGGGCCGGATACAGATGTAACAGGTGATTTAGGTCCTGGCCGGGAGCTACTTGCGCTTTTCGATCTCCTCGAGCAGCTGGCGGACCACCTGGAACAGGTCACCCACCACGCCGTAGTCGGCCAGCTCGAAGATGGGGGCTTCGGCGTCCTTGTTGATGGCCAGGATGGTCTTGGAGGTCTGCATCCCGGCCCGGTGCTGGATGGCGCCGGAGATGCCGATGGCCATGTACAGCTGGGGGGAGACGGTCTTGCCGGTCTGGCCGACCTGGAACTGGTGCGGGTACCAGCCGGCGTCGGTCACCGCGCGGGAGGCGCCGACGGCCGCGCCCAGGGCGTCGGCGAGCTGCTCGATGATGCGGAAGCCCTCGGGGCTGCCGGTGCCGCGGCCGCCGGAGACCACGATCGAGGCCTCGGTCAGGTCGGGGCGCTCGCCGCGCTCGGCCACCACCCGGCCGGTGATCTTCGCGCCGTCGGCCGGGACGGCCAGCGACACCGGGACCAGCTCGGCTGCGCCCGGGGCCGGCGCAGGGGCGATCGCGTGCGGGCGCACCGCCATGATCGGGGTGCCGCGCTTGACCCGGGAGTGCGCCACGGTGGCGCCGCCGAAGATCTGCTGCTCGGCGACCGGGCTCCCGTCCTCGCCCGGGACCAGGTCGGTCGCGTCGGTGATCAGCCCGGAGTCGGTCTTGACCGCCAGCCGGGCCGCGATCTCCTTGCCCTGGGGTGATCCGGAGATCAGCACCAGCGCCGGGCTGGTGTCCCGGACCAGCTGGGCCAGCAGCTCGGCGACCGGCGCGACGACCAGGTCGTCGAAGGCCTGGTCGGCGGCGGAGTAGACGCGCGCCGCGCCGTATTCCGCGCAGCTCTCGCGGCCCTGCTCGGCGCCGGGCCCGGCCCAGGCCACGGCGGGCTCGCCGAACCTGCGGGCCAGGGTGATCAGCTCGAAGGTGACCTTCGCGGCCTCGCCGCCGTCGTGGTCCGCTAGGACCAGGATCTCCGCCATGCCGGCCTCCCGTCAGATGAACGCTGTCAGATGAACGCTGTCAGATGAACGCGGTCAGATGAACTTCCGCGCGGCCAGGAACTCGGCGGCCTTGACACCGCCGTCGCCATCATCCTTGACGATCACGCCCGCCTGCCGGGGCGGCCGGACCGCGAAGTCGACCACCTCGGTGCCCGCGCCGGCCAGCCCCACCGCCGCCGGGTCGATGCCCAGGTCGCCCAGAGTGAGCGTCTTGACCGGCTTCTTCTTCGCCGCCATGATGCCCTTGAACGACGGGTAGCGCGGCTCGTTGATCTTCTCCACCACGCTGATCACGGCGGGCAAGGTCGCCTCCACTTCGTGGTAGCCGTCGTCGGAGACGCGGCGGATCCGGATCGCGGTGCCGTCGATCTCCACCTTGGCCGCCAGCGACGCCTGCGGCACGCCCAGCCGCTCGGCCAGCATCGCGGCCAGCACGCCCATCCGGGCGTCGGTGGATTCCGCCCCGCAGATGACCAGGTCGAACCCGGTCTGCTCGAGCACCTTGGCCAGCGCGTAGGAGGTGGACAGCGCATCGGAGCCGGCCAGGCCGTCATCGAGCAGGTGCACCGCGCTGTCCGCGCCCATCGACAGCGCCTTGCGGATCGACTCGGCCGCCTTCTCCGGGCCCATCGACACGATCGTCACCTCGGCCTCGGCGCCCGCCGCCCGCTGCGCCTCGGCGATCTGCAGGCCCTCCTCGATGGCGTACTCGTCGAGCTCGTTGATCAGCCCGTCCACCGCCGCCCGGTCCAGCGTCGAGTCCGAGGGCTTGAGCTTGCGTTCCGCCGCGGTGTCCGGCACCTGCTTGACGCAGACAACGATGTTCATGGCTGAGGCCGACCTCCCTGTGTTGCTCGCGTACAGCCTGCCAAACCGGCGGCTGGCGCCCGGCACCGGGTCCACTGCGGTCAATGTTACTCGCTGGTAGGAATCGGTTGTTTCCCGAACGGTAAGCCGCCCTCTACCCGGACGTCGGCGTCCGGGCGGTACCGGATTCAGTATCGTTAGGCATCGCCGAACGGGAGGAGTGGTCAGTTGCCCCGGGTCACCGTGATCGGAACCGGATACCTCGGGCTCACCCACGCCGTCTGCCTGGCGGACCTGGGTCACGAGGTCCTGGCCATTGACGTGGACGCGGAGAAGGTGGCCAAGGCCGCGAACGGGGAGGCTCCGTTCTTCGAGCCCGGCCTGGAGCCGCTGCTGCGGAAGAACCTCGAATCCGGCCGCCTGAGGTTCACCATGTCGTTCGCCGACATCGCGGACTTCGGCGACGTCCACTTCCTGTGCGTGGGCACGCCCCAGGGGGATTCGGGCCAGGCCGACCTGAGCTTCGTGCACGCCGCCCTCGACTCGCTGGCGCCGCATCTGAGGGCGCCTGCCCTGATCGTGGGCAAGTCGACCGTCCCGGTCGGCACGGCCCGGCGGGCGCTGCACCGGGTGCAGGCGCTGGCTCCGGCCGGGCGGCAGGTGGAGCTGGCCTGGAACCCGGAGTTCCTGCGCGAGGGCTTCGCGGTGCAGGACAGTCTCACGCCCGACCGCATCGTGCTGGGCGTGACCTGCGACCGGGCCGAGGCGCTGCTGCGCGAGGTCTACGCCATCCCGCTGGCTTCCGGGATCCCGCTGCTGGTAATGGACCTGGAGACGGCCGAACTGGTCAAGGTGGCGGCGAACGCGTTCCTGGCCACCAAGATCTCGTTCATCAACGCCATGGCCGAGATCTGCGAGGCCTCCGGCGCCGACGTGATACCGCTGGCCGAGGCGCTCGGCTACGACGCGCGCATCGGCCGCCGGTTCCTGTCGCCGGGCCTGGGGTTCGGCGGCGGCTGCCTGCCCAAGGACGTGCGCGCATTCCGGGCCACCGCAGGCGATCTGGGCGTTGATTCCGTGGTCAGCCTGCTGACCACCGTGGACGCGATCAACCAGGGCCGCCGGGACCGGGTGGTGGCGCTGGCCAGGGAAACGGCCGGCGGCAGCGTGGCGGGCAAGCGGGTGGCCGCGCTCGGCGTGGCGTTCAAGCCCAACAGCGACGACATCAGGGACTCGGCCAGCCTGGCCGTCTGCGCGCGGCTGGCGGCCGACGGGGCGATCGTGTCCGTGCACGACCCGGTGGCCATGCCCAACGCCGCCAGGAGGTACCCGGAACTGGGGTACGCCCGGTCGGTCTCCGAGGCGGCCGAGGGCGCCGACCTGGTGCTCCACCTCACCGAGTGGTCGGACTACCAGGCCATCGACCCGGCCGCGCTGGCCCGCGTGGTGGCCCGGAAGGTGATCATCGACACCCGGTGCTGCCTGGACGCGGCGCTGTGGAGCGACGCCGGCTGGTCGGTGCACGTCCTCGGACGGCCCTGACCCGGGTCCGCCGTGCTCAGTGGTAGAAGTGGCGGACGCCGGTGAAGTAGAGGGTGACGCCGGCTTCCTGGGCGGCGGTGACGGTTAGCTGATCGCGGATCGAGCCGCCCGGTTCGGCTACCGCGACCACGCCGGCCTGGACCAGGACCTCGAAGGCGTCGGGGAACGGGAAGTAGGCGTCGCTGGCCGCCACCGAGCCCGCGGCCCGCTCCCCGGCCCGCATCACCGCCAGCCGGGACGAATCCACCCGGTTGACCTGGCCCATGCCCACGCCGACCGAGGCTCCGCCGGAGGCGAGCAGGATGGCGTTCGACTTGACCGCGCGGCACGCCTTCCACGCGAAGGCCAGGTCGGCCAGCTGCTCCGCGCTGGCGGGCGAACCCGCCTTGAGCTCCCAGTTCGCCGGATCGTCGCCCGGCTCGCCGACTCGGTCCGCCGACTGCAGCAGCAGGCCGCCGGTCACCGGCCGGGACTCCAGGCGGTCGCCGGGACCAGGCCCGGCGCAGCGCAGCAGGCGGACGTTCTTGCTGGCGGACAGGATGTCCAGGGCCTCGTCGTCGAACCCGGGCGCGATCATCACCTCGGTGAACACCTCGGCGATCTGCCGGGCCAGCTCGGCGGTCACCGGCCCGTTGGCCGCGATCACGCCGCCGAACGCCGAGGCCGGGTCGCAGGCATGCGCCCGGGCGTGCGCCTCGGCCAGGTCGGCGCCGATGGCGATGCCGCACGGGTTGGAATGCTTGATGATGGCCACGCACGGCTTGGCGAAGTCGAAGGCGGCCCGGCGGGCCGCGTCCGCATCGACGTAGTTGTTGTACGACATGGCCTTGCCGTGCAGCAGTTCGGCCTCCGCGATGCCCGGCGCTCCTGGGGTCGAGCCCGGCCGGGCGTACAGCGCCGCGCGCTGGTGCGGGTTCTCGCCGTAGCGCAGTACGTCGGCGCGGTGCCACAGGGCCCCGGTGACCGCGGGCCAGCCGCTGTCCCGCGCCACCTGGTCAGGGGCGCCGACGGAAGCGAACCACGACGCGACGGCAAGATCGTAGGCCGCGGTGTGCGCGAACGCCTCGGCAGCCAGGCCGCGGCGCTGGTCCCGGGTGAAACCGCCCTCGGTCACCGCGGCCAGCACGTCGCCGTAGCGGACCGGGTCGACGATGACGGCCACCGAGCCGTGGTTCTTGGCCGCCGCCCGGACCATGGCCGGGCCGCCGATGTCGATCTGCTCGACGCACTGCTCGGGCGAGGCGCCGGAGGCGACCGTGGCCTCGAACGGGTACAGGTTCGAGATCAGCAACTGGAACGGCTCGATGCCGAGCTCGGCCAGCTGGGCCTGGTGCCGGGGCTCGGTGGTGTCGGCCAGCAGCCCGGCGTGCACCCGGGGATGCAGGGTCTTCACCCGGCCGTCAAAGCACTCGGGGAAGCCGGTGAGCTGCTCGACCGGGGTCACCGGCACCCCGGCCGCGGCGATCCGGGCCGCCGTGCTGCCGGTGGAGACGATCTCGATGCCGGCCGCGTGCAGCCCGGAGGCCAGGTCTTCCAGGCCGGTCTTGTCGTAGACGCTGATAAGTGCGCGCGCGATCGGGATCCTGGTCAACTGCCGATCCTCACCTTCCTGCCCTGGACGGACCAGCCTTCGCGGACCATCCTGCCCACGGTGCCGGCCAGCAGCGCCCGCTCGGTCACCTTGATCCGCTCGTGCAGCGTGGCCTCGTCGTCATCGTCCGCCACCGGGACGCTGGCCTGGGCCACGATCGGGCCCGCGTCCACGCCGTCGTCCACGATGAGGACGGTGCAGCCGGTGACCTTCACGCCGTGCGCGAGCGCGTCCCGCACGCCGTGCGTCCCGGGAAACGACGGTAGCAGCGCCGGATGGGTATTCACGCACCGGCCGCCGAAGGCGGCCAGGAACGGCGGGCCCACCAGCTTCATGAACCCGGCCAGGACGACCAGGTCGGGCGCGTAGGCCGCGCAGGCCTCGGCCAGCGCCTGGTCCCAGGCCGGGCGGGAGGCGTAGTCGGCCAGCCGGACGGTGAACACCGGCAGGCCCTGTTTCTCGGCCCGGGCCAGGCCGTTGATCTGGTCGCGGTCCGCGCCGACCGCGACCACCTGGGCCCCGTAGCCCGGGTCGCGGCAGGCGTCGATCAGGGCCTGCAGGTTGGTTCCCTTGCCGGAGACCAGGACCACCAGCCGCGCGACCATGGCGCCACCTTAAGGCACGTGACGGGCGGCCCTCGGCAGGGGGCACAATAGAACCCGATGGCCAGATACCAGCCGCCGGGCGGCCGCGGGACCCCGCCCCGGGGCACGCCGCAGGCCCGCCAGCTGCCGCCGCCGGATCCGGCGTTGCGTCAGCGCGCGCTGGCCGCGTTCGTGCTGGGCGCGCTCAGCCTGCTCGGCCTGGCCCTGGGCCTGGGCAACCTGCACCGCGGCGTGGCGGTGGCCGTGCTGACCCTGCTGTTCGGGCTGACCGCGATCTGGCTGGGGGCCAGGGCGAACCGCCAGGCCAGGCGCAGCCGCACGGCCCGGCCGCGCGGGGCGACGGGCGGCATCGTGCTGGGCGCGTTCGGCCTGGCCTTCAGCGCGTTGTGGCTGCTGGTCCTGGCCGTATTCTGGCCGCAGCTGAGCGCCTACTACAACTGCATGAGCAGCGCGAATACGGTAGCCGCCCAGCAGGTGTGCCACACCCAGTTCACCAACTCGGTCGGCAGCGAGCTCAGCGTCCTGCAGACCGGGCACTGACGGGACGGGCGGGGAGCACCACGGGCCGTTCGGTCCAATATGACCTAACGGTCCGGGGCGGGATCAGGGGTCGGCGGGGTCCTGATCGTCGCGGTCGTAGGCGGCCCAGGGGTTGAAGTAGATCCGGTGGCCGCCCGCATCGTCGGTCTCGTCGACCACGCCGGGGATGATCCGCGGTACGGCCAGGCTCGGGTCCTCGAACCTGATCGGGTCGTCGCCGGCGCCCTCCTCGTCGTCTGGGTCCGGCGCGGCCAGGGCCTCGGGGCTGGCCCATTCGGTGCTGACCCATTCCTCGCCGGCCCAGGCTCCGGCGGCCGCGTCCGCGGTGGCCTTCTGCCGGGCGGCGGTGCGAGCGGCGCCGCGGCGGCGGGCCGCCCGCCGCAGGATCAGCCAGTTCGCGGCGGCCGCGGTCAGCGCGGCGGTTACGCCGATCTGCAGCACGCCGACCAGCCCCACCTGCCAGCCGGAGGGGCCCACCGCGGCCAGCCGGCCGTCGCCGAGGGGGCCGCCGGAGAAGGCCGCGGCCAGCCCGGCTAGGGCACCGGTAGCTGCGCCGGCCAGGAAGCCCCACAGCGGGGCGGCCTCGATGGTCGGGGTGGGCGCGATCCGCACGGTCACGAACCCGCCGAGCATCCCGGCCAGGTAGGGCACGGCCAGGATGAGGACGGAGACCAGGGCGCTGCCGGCCGGATGGGATCCGGACGGCAGCGCCGCGAGCATGGGAAACACCGGGACCGAGCCGAGCGCCGAGCCGGTCGGGGCGACCACGGTGCCCACCCCGAAGGCGAACCCGGGGCCGAGCGCGTAGGCGATGGCCCAGATGATCGCGTTCGGGGCGTAGGCCAGCTGGGCCAGCAGCAGCAACGCGGCACCGGCCGTACCGGGGTTGAGCACGTCGGTGGCGGCCCGGAACTCGTGCCCGTGGGCCGCGAGCGACCCGCCCGCCAGGGCCGCGCCCGCGGCGACCAGCACCGCCCCCGAGCCCAGCATGCCCAGCACGACCGAGCGCGGCCGCACGGCCATCAGGGCGGCCAGGCGAGACCACGGCGCCAGGCCGCGGGCCGCCCCGAGGCCGCCGGCCACCAGGGCGAGCAGGAAGGACGTCACGATGGCCTGCCACAGCGACGGCGAGGCCGCCGACGTGCGGCTAGCCACAGCCAGCGCGCCAGCCAGTAGGGTATAAGGAAGCGCCAGCGCCACGGCGGCGTAGCCGACGTGGCGCAGCCGGGTGACCGTCCCGGCGTGCACCACCCACCGCCCGGCCAGGGCGAGCAGGGCCCCGGGCAGCAGCACCAGCCCGAGCGGCAGCATGCCGATCCGGCCGGCCCCGCGGACCGTGAAGCCGACGTGGTGCGCGACCAGCCACAGCAGGGCGGCGGTGCGCAGCACCCCGCCCAGCCCGGTGCCGATGCCCACGTGCGGTGCCGTGATCCAGCCGATCGCGGTGAGCGTGGTCAGCACGGCCAGCCCGCTGGCCGCCGCCGCGCAGGCGGCGATGGCCCCGGTGACGACCAGCGGCCGCGAGGGCTTCGGCTTGGACCCCGCGGACCCCGGCGGCTCCTGGGCGCCCGGCTCAGGCTTGCCGGACTGGGGCTTGCCGGACTGGGGCTTGCCGGACTGGGGCTTGCCGGACTGGGGCTTGCCGGGCTCGGGTGTCGTCGGTGCCTCGGCGGAAACGCTCACAAACCCGATCCTGACAACCACGGCCCGCCGTCCCAAGCAGGCGCGCCGGGGCTTAGTGCCTCACTTCATGAGGTCGCGGACCAGGGCGGCGGTCTCGCTGGGGGTCTTGCCGACCCGGACGCCCGCCTTCTCCAGGGCCTCCTTCTTGGCCTGGGCGGTGCCCGAGGAGCCGGAGATGATCGCGCCGGCGTGCCCCATGGTCTTGCCTTCGGGGGCGGTGAAGCCGGCCACGTAGCCCACGACCGGCTTGGTCACGTGCTGCTCGATGAAGGCGCCGGCGCGTTCCTCGGCGTCGCCGCCGATCTCGCCGATCATCACGATCGCGTCGGTCTCCGGGTCCTCGGAGAAGGCCTGCAGGCAGTCGATGTGCGTGGTGCCGATGACCGGGTCGCCGCCGATGCCGACGGCGGTGGAGAAGCCGATGTCGCGCAGCTCGTACATCATCTGGTAGGTCAGCGTCCCGGACTTGGAGACCAGCCCGATCCGGCCCTCGGTGGTGATGTCGGCCGGGATGATGCCGGCGTTGGACTTGCCTGGCGAGGCGACGCCCGGGCAGTTCGGCCCGATGATCCTGGTCCGGTTGCCCGCGGCGCTGGCGTACGCCCAGAACTCCGCGGTGTCGTGCACCGGGATGCCCTCGGTGATCACGATGCACAGGCCGATCTGCGCGTCGATGGCCTCGATCACCGCCGCCTTGGTCCCCGACGCCGGCACGAACACCACCGACACGTCGGCCCCGGTGGCCGCCATGGTCTCGGCGACCGTGCCGAACACCGGCACGTCGGCGCCGTTCAGCTCGACGGTCTGGCCCGCCTTGCGCGGGTTGGTGCCGCCGACCACCCTGGTGCCCGCGGCCAGCATGCGCGCGCCGTGCCTGCGGCCCTCGGCGCCCGTGACGCCCTGGATCATGACCCGGCTCTGGGCGGTCAGGAAGATGGCCACCTCATGCTCCCTTCGCGGCACTGGCCAGTTCGGCGGCGCGCTTGGCCGCGCCGTCCATCGTCGGCACCTGCTCGACCACCGCGATGGCCGCCTCGTCCAGGATGCGCCGGCCCTCGGCGGCGTTGTTCCCGTCCAGCCGGACCACGATCGGCCGGTCGACGTGATCCCCGCGCTCAGTCAGCATGCCGATGGCCGAGACGATCCCGTTGGCCACCGCGTCGCAGGAGGTGATCCCGCCGAAGACGTTCACGAACACGCTGCGCACGCTCGGGTCGGACAGCACGATCTCCAGGCCGTTGGCCATGACCTCGGCCGACGCGCCGCCGCCGATGTCCAGGAAGTTGGCGGGCTTGATCCCGCCGAGCGGCGCTCCGGCGTAGGCCACCACGTCCAGGGTGGACATGACCAGGCCCGCCCCGTTGCCGATGATGCCGACCTCGCCCTCGAGCTTGACGTAGTTGAGGTGCTTCTGGAGGGCCCGGGCCTCGATCGGGTCGGTACCGCTGAGGTCATCGAACCGGGCGTGCTCCTGGCGGAACGAGGCGTTGTCGTCCAGCGTCACCTTGCCGTCGACCGCGAGCACGTGACCTTCGGCGGTCAGCGCCATCGGGTTGACCTCGACCAGCGTCGCGTCCTCGTCGGTGAACATGGCCCACAGCCGCTCGGCCAGCAGCGCGGCGCCCGCGACGGCCTGCTCGGGGATCCGGCCCGCGGCGATGATCTCCTGGGCCTTGGCGGCATCGACGCCGGTCAGCGCGGACACCGGGACCCGGGCCACCGCCTCCGGGGTGGTGTGCGCGACCTCCTCGATCTCCATGCCGCCCTGCACCGTACAGA
This sequence comes from uncultured Actinomycetes bacterium, assembly GCA_963767565.1. Lineage (GTDB taxonomy): Bacteria > Actinomycetota > Actinomycetes > Streptosporangiales > Streptosporangiaceae > Palsa-504. The sequence goes on from CAVYEG010000012.1 coordinate 199,028, forward strand.
TCGACAGGAACGTCCGGTTGGCCCGGTCCAGCAGGAACGACAGGTAGTACTCGGCCTCGATGTCCACCGCCTGGGCGATGAGCACCGTGTGCACGGTGTGACCCTTGATGTCCATGCCCAGGATCTGGGCGGCCTTGGCGTAGGCCTCCGCCGGGCCCTCGGCCAGCTTCACGCCGCCAGCCTTCCCGCGTCCGCCGGTCTTCACCTGCGCCTTCACCACCACCAGCGGGTGGCCCTGGGCGGCGAACTCGGCGGCGATGTCACGCGCTTGTTCGGGAGTGCTGGCTACCTTCCCGGCCTGCACGGGGACGCCGTACTCGGCGAACAGTTCCTTCGCCTGATACTCAAACAGGTCCACTCTCAGTCTCCACTGTTTCTGCTGCTCATAAGCCTGTCTCTTCGATCAGTAAGGTCTCGGTAGCCTTCGCCCGCGCGGCCGCCTGCTTCGGGACCAGCTCCCGGGCCAGCCTAACGCCCCTGGCCGGCAGGCGCTCAGCCAGCTTGCCAAGTGCGAACTGGACGTCCCTTACCTGCTGCCCTTCCTCGATAAAACTGTCAGTCCGTCGCCGGCCAGTGGTGACCGAGGTACGGATCGGGATGGTCTTTGTCCCAGCGGTCCAGGATCCTGGCCAGCGCGGCAGCCTGCGTGCCTCCTGCTGGCAGGTTCTTCTTCAGCACGAACACCAGCACCAGGTCACGCTCGGCGGCGAAGTCCGCGACGTTCTCGGTGACCACGGCCCGGCCTTCGGCCTGGGCGGCCGCCGCCACCTGTACATCGTCGGCGGCCTGCAGGCCGACCTCACTGACGTGGACGGCATCGCGGCCGTGCCTGGAGCGAAGCAGCTCGGCCGCGGCTACCGGGAACATCTCATCGACCAGGAAGGCGGTCACGCCAGGAGGGCGGCGCGGTGCTGTGCCGTCTGGCGGCTCCGCTCGGCCACGGCCCGGTTGCGGTCGATCCGCTCGCGGACCTGGGCGGCGTGTTCCGCCGCGTAGTCCAGGGCGATGCGGATGAGCCGGGGATGCAGATCCGATTCCGCAGCCAGCAGGCTGATCCGCTGCTCCTCGCTGCCGTCCAGTTCCTGCAGGCGCGCGACGATTTCCCAGACGTCCGGGCCGGCCGCGAGCGCGGCGCGCCTGTCATGCGCAGGCCCCCGGAAGACGATGCCGGGGTAGTCGAGCTGGCCGGTCCCCTCGATGATGAGCTGGTCAAGCAGCGCGGTCGCGGTCACGCCCTCGCGGGCGGCGCGCGCGGCCAGGCGAGCCCGGGCATCATCGCTGATCCGGAACGAGGTGCTCGCGGCCACGGTTACCTCCTTCTTATTCCTTACCTTCGTGACCTATTGTACCGCAGTGTAGCTCTTATGTGGTACAGCTACGCCACGTGCAGCCGGTGGGCGAGGGCGGTGTGGCGGCGGCCGGCGCCCTTGGTGCGGACGGCGGCGGCCAGGGCGCGGCGGAGCCGGCCAGCACGACCAGCTTCTTGGCCCGGGTGACGCCGGTGTAGAGCAGGTTGCGCTGCAGCATCATCCAGGAGCTGGTGGTCAGCGGGATGACGACGGCGGGGTATTCGCTGCCCTGGGAGCGGTGGATGGTGACCGCGTAGGCGTGGGCCAGCTCGTCCAGTTCGTCGAACCCGTAGTCAACCGATTCGTCCTCGTCGGTGCGCACGGTCAGCGTGTGCTCCTCGAGGGACATGCCGGTGACGACGCCGACGGTGCCGTTGAAGATGCCCGCGGCGCCCTTGTCGTAGTTGTTGCGCAGCTGGGTGACCTTGTCCCCGACCCGGAACACCCGGCCGCCGTACCGCCGCTCGGGCTGCCCTCCGGCGCACGGGGTCAGGGCCTGCTGGAGCAGGAGGTTCAGGTTCCTAGGGCACCTCCGGTGCCCTAGGAACAGTCGTCGGGGAGGTCGGCGTTGATGGTTTTGCCCGCGATGACGGAGACCTGGGCGTACGGCCCGTAGGTGCCGGGGGCATAGGGGGCCTGGCCGTAGTGTCCGATGAGGACGTACGTGCCTGGCGGCAAGGAAAAACGGTAGAGCTGGTGGTAGTTGTTGCTGATGTAGGCCCGGGCGATGACCGGCCCGGCGGGCAGGATGATGTGATCATCACCGGGTACGTCGATGACCTGGGCGGCAACCTGACCGGGACCATGTACTGATGCGACTTCAACTAGTACACGCTGATGTCCGCCGGGCTGCCGCGAGTTGCGGGCCGTTCCGCGGACCACCGTGACCGTGCCCGGGGTGACGGGTAGCGGGTGGCCTGGGAGTATGGCGGGGCCAATGCACGCGGAGAGATGCCCGGTGACGGTGCCCGTCCGTGTGGCCGGCCCGGCGGGTGCGATGGCACCGGCGTTGTGTGGCGTGCCGGGAACGGTCAGCGTGATGAGCACCCCGGCTGCTGACAGGATGGCCGCGGCTGCTATCAGTGCCAGGGTGATCTTGTGCCGCCGGCGCCGTGTGCGGGCGCGGGCCTCGGCGATCAGTGCCTGCTCGGCGGCCATGTCCTGGGCGGGCGGCGGCGCCGTGGTGCCGGGCGGCTGGTGATCGGCGATCTGGGCGGTTGTTCCCTGCCTGAGCGTCATGGTGCTATTATCGCTAGCACTATGCTGGAGGTCAACCTGGACCGCGGTGATGCCGTGCCGCTGTATGACCAGGTGTGCGCCAGCATCCGCCGGGCGATCGCGGACGGGGAGATCGGCCCTGGCGAGCGGCTGCCGCCGGCCAGGGACCTGGCGGCGGTGCTGCACGTCAATGCCAACACCGTGCTGCGTGCCCTGCGCATGCTGCGTGATGAGGGCTTGCTGGAGTTCCGCCGGGGCCGGGGTGTCACCGTGGCCGGATCGGCTCACCGGGGTGCCGTCCTGGCCCGGGCCCGCGAGCTCGTCGGCTACGCCCGCCGGCACGGCTACACCCGCGACGAGCTCATCCAGCTGATCCGCAGCATCGGCTGAGCGGGACGTGCCGCAGCCAGACCGCTACACAAGCCGCTGCCGCAAACCGCCTGGCCATCTCCGCCAGGCATGACGGCGCGGACCGCCAGGGCGCGGGCCGGCAGATCATGTGACGGGATCTGGCAGCCATCCGGATCGAGGCGACGGCGGCGGTGGCCTGGTACATGAAGTCGCGCTTGCCGTAGCGTGCCGCCACCGCGCGGAACTGTGGGCGGTGCCGTCGCCACGGTTGCTGTCTAGCGCCGGGCCGATGACTGCACATTCTGGTACCGGGAGCCCCACGGCGGGGCTAACGGGCAGGCGCAGCGAACGTGGCGTGCTTGACCGGTTCGTTGCTGGCGTGCGGGCCGGTGAGGGCCGGGCCCTGGTGGTACGGTCAGGTCAGTACCGGACGTACGGCGGTACGTGGCGATCAGGAACATGTGACCGTTCCGGCGCGCTGGTCGCCTTCCCCGGGCACGTGCACGGCACTGACAAGCGCCCTGGTGAACATCTGCTGGGCCTCCTGCGATGAGCACTTGACGGTGCCCGGCAGGTCACCGGCTGACGCTAGGCCGTCCGGACTGGTCTTTGGTGCGGCATATCCGTCGTTTCGCTGGTGGCTGTGGCCGTTCGCGGCGGCGGCCGTTTGGGCCAGGGCCTCGGCCAGGGTGGTGAAGTTGGGGATCACCCGGTCTATGGCGGTGAGCGCGAAGACCCGCAAGACGGCGGTGCTGGGAATGACCAGCAGCACCTCATGGCCCTCGGCTTCGGCTCGCTTGTGCGCCGCGATCAGGGTGTGCAGCCCGGAGGAATCGCAGAACCGGGTGCGGGTCATGTCGACCACGAGCGCGCGGTGCCCGTTCGCGGCTGCCCTGAGCAAGGCTGACCTCAGCGGCTCGGCGTTGGTGATGTCGATCTCCTCGGGCGCGGCCACTACCGGCACGCCCTGGACCATCTCAACCGGGAAACTGTCGTCAGGCATCTGCCCACCTCCTGCGGCTGCGGGCCGCGCGGCGGTTGCCGCGCATGGCTGGCACAGGGACGGCCCGCATCTCCGGGCCCTGGAAAAGCAATCCCCGAGGGTGCTGGCCGTGGCTGCGGCCCCGTTTCCTGGCCGCAGCCACGGCCCGGTGGGGGCACTACCAGTATCAGCCTCCCGGCGGCCGAGTGCCAACATAAAACGCGAGAAAAGCTTCATGTGATCCATCTCGCGTTAGTCCGCTCGCGAGATGTATACTTAGAGAGCATGAGCGACGCCGACCAAGGCAGCAACGGCGCCTGGACGCTGCTGACCGGCCACGGGCACGTGCTGGTGGAGATCGCCCGCAACCCCCGGGCCCGGATCCGGGACATCAGCCCGGTCGTCGGCCTGACCGAACGCTCCGTGCAGGCCATCGTGGCCGACCTGGAGGCCACGGGGTACCTCACCCGCACCCGCACCGGGCGGCGCGTCGTCTACACCGTGAACCGGGACCGCCTGTTCCGGCACTCCGCCCAGGAAGGACTCCGGGTCGGCCCGTTCCTCGACCTGCTCGCCGAGGCCGGGACCAAGACCACACCCGGACCCGAAGACCACTGAGGCCAGGCAGCCGGCAGCCGGTACTCGCGGATTAGCAGGGTGGCGGCTGGCCGGCACCTTCCTGCGCCAGGCCACGGGTTCCACGAGAATGACTAGTCCGTGCCGTTCGGGGATCAGGGTGCCATGAGGAGGCTGCCGTGCCCCGAGAGCATGACCGGGCGCCGGCTTGGCCTGGCAGGGCAGCACGTTCAGCGCTGCTCTATGGCCTGCCGGTCAGGCGTTCTCCTCGGCCCGTTCCGCGGCCAGCGTCCTGGGCAGGCCGAACGCGCCGGCCTGGCCCCGCGGCACCGAGCCGGGCGCGAAGTCCTGGTTCGGCGCGATGACCAGGCCGTTTCCCAGCCCGGCCAGGAACGGTGCCGCAGCAGGTGCACCCGCAAGACCGGCTGGGCCGCCGCGGCGGCCCAGCCGGTCATCCGTCGGTTCTCGACCCTGGCCTTGGGGCACTGGGGCGCTGGGGGCTGCCCGTCACCAGATGAGACTCGATGAACTGCTGCACGGTGCCCTTACCCATGCCGCGTCCGGGCACCATTGCCGAGGGCCGTGAGCGTGGCATAGGCAGCCTTCCGCGAAAGAGATGCGGGCGCGGTCCCTCCGGCTGGGCAGGCTATGCCGCGGCCCTCCGTCAGCGTCTCGGCAGCAGGCGCTGCCGGAGGGCGGCAGGTGCGGCCTGATCGGCGTGCTGTGCCGGCGATGGTCAGGCGCCCAGCCGCGAACGCAGCATCTCCTTGCCCATCTGCGCGCCCTTGTGGCTGTCCGCCTGGGCCTTGCGGAACAGGTCAGCAAGCTCGGAGTCGCCCTCGCGGGTCGCGTCCTGGATGTAGGTCTCCAGGCGCAGCGCATTGCTCAGACACGCCTCGACATACCAGATCAGGTTGTACTCCTTGTCGCTGGTGCCGGTCACATGGCCAGCTTCTGATGCCGTCATTTCACGTCTCCCTTTCTCGAACGGGCTCCTGCCCTACCCGCCGGCACCAGATCATGCCTCCATTTCCCAGCGTGTTCAGACGGGCCGGCTCTGATGCGGTCGGAGGTACCCTTCTCGAACTGGTGAAACACCGGCCCGTGCGCCTCGGTCGCCGGGTACAGCTCCACCGGAACCGGCACCAGCCCGGACGTCAGCACCCCAGACCAGTATCGCGCGCGCCATCTCGCACCTCCTCAGGTATGTGCAGTCTCTCTCGTTACCCCAGGAGGCGGGCGTCATGCGCATGGCCGGGCCGGCGACCAGCATCCTGGCGCTGGCTGGCCACCAGGCAATCGGCCCGAACGGGGTTACCGCGGCCAGGCCGGGTAGGGGGTGCGGACGGCTAGCGGGAGGAGGCTCGCATGTCAGGAACCACTACCGGAATCGTGGTGTTCTGCGTGGTCATCGTGGCGGGGCTGGCGATATGGCTGATAGCGGTGGCCCTCGCTGCCCGCCGCCCGTACTCGCAGAACCCCAAGCGGGAGCGAATGCGGGGGCTGGTCCAGGGCGGCCACCACGTCGGCGGCGGCCGCAGCGTCGCCCCGACCCGAGACGCGCCGGTCCCGGAGGGAGGCGGGGATCCGCCCCCGCCGGAAGAGGAAGACGCGGCGCAGGCCGGGCGGCCGGTACGGCGCTCCGGCAGCCCGATGGACCTCTGAGATGACCTGACCGCGGTAAACGGTCTCAGCGCGTCTGAGCAGGGCCTCGTCCGGGGTGGCGACGTGCGCGATCACGTTCAGGCCGGTGATGGCGAAGATGCCCAGCCCGCCGCGCCCCATTTCACCCCCGCGCGGGGACCCCGTCCGTTCCGGTCTGCTAGTCCTTGCGCTCGGGGGCGCCCACCCAGACTGACTTGATGTTGCAGAACTCGCGGATGCCGCGGCAGGAGAGCTCCCGGCCGTGCCCGGACTGCTTGACCCCGCCGAACGGCAGCTCGGGTAGAGGTCACGCGCTCGGCGTAATACCGGCAGGCGGCGGCGCACTTGGCGACCTCCTGCCGGGCCGCGGCCAGCGTCTTGCCCATCTCGGTGGTCATCATGACCGCGATCTGGTCCTGCTCGGCCTCCAGGATGCCGCCCGCTGCATCCACCCGGCCCGCTTGGCGAAACTGATGAGCTCGCCAGGAAGCTCGGCTACCGGTAGCCAGTCTCGGCCTGGCGTCCGCCATCCGCCGGCACCTTCCGGATAGACGATGCTGGGCCCGGCCGGATCAGGACCGGCCTTACCGCGTCCCGCGGGCAAGTTCGAAGGTGACCGTGGCACTCGAGCCATGCGGGCCGGACAGGACCCGCATCTGGTCGGCGACCTGCCGCACCACCCACAGGCCATGGCCAGGTGTGGCCTGCCATGAGCTCATCATCACCAGACCAGACGTGCCTTTCGCTCCGGCGGCCTTTCTGTCGTCGTGACCGGCGCCAGATCCAGGAGGATCACCGCCGGCCAACAGGCCGTCGTCGACCTGGCAATGCCAAGCCCCCGCCAGATTCCAGATACGCAGCCGTCCTGTTCCCCCGCCGTGGCGGACGGCATTGGCCGCCAGTTCGTGCACGGCCAGGACAATCTCGGCCGATCGGGAGTCAGCGAACCCGGCCCGGCGGGCCTGCGCCTGCACTTCTGCTCGCAGCGCGCGGAGCGTGCCGGTATCGAACTTCATATCAAATACGGGCGGAGAGTCACCGTCAGCCGCGTTAAAGGCGGCCGCTGCCCGACGGCCGGCTCCTGCTGGGCCGCCCGGGGGCATGTACTCAGCCATGATCGGCCCGGCTCGCGTGCGCCAGACGGGCCGAAGACAGGCACCTAGCAGCGTCAGCAGCCAGCCAGCCGCTGGAAGTGCTGATCGTCATGCGGTCCCTCCTAAGCAACTCGGCGGCCCTGCCGGGCAGGCGATCAGGACTTGCCGAACAGGCGGGCGAGACCGCTGAAGTACCTTTTTTCTGCGATCAGGGCACCGGTCAGTACCGTGCCATGAACCAGTATGGTGACCGGCGCCGCGGCTTGTCCTGACTCGTTGACGGCCTGGGCCAGTTGCTGGAGAACCGGGTCGATGCCGAGCTTGGCCATGAGGCCGTCTCCTTTGCGTCGTCAGCGGGAGCGGCCCTCCTACCCGCGACGAACTGGGCAACACCTCCGGGTATGAACCGCGGATCGCTGGGTACCTGCTTTGCGCCTGGAACGGCCTCACAAAGGATTAGGTCATGGTCATCCTGCTGGTTCTGCTGCTCGCCCTCATACTCGGCGGCCTGGGATTCGCTATCCACGTCCTGTGGTGGATCGCGCTCGTGGTCCTGGTCATCTGGCTGCTCGGCTTCGCGGTCCGGATGGGCGAGGGCACTTCCCGCGGCCGCTGGTATCGCTGGTAACCGGCCGCGGCGGCTGGCTTCGCTGTCCGGGCCAGCCACATCGCCCGGCACCTGGGCGTGGGGCTGGCGCTAGCATCGTCAGACCCGGACCTGGCGCACATCGTGAAACTTACCGGCACGGACCAGCTCATCGCGCTGTACCGCAGCGCCGAAGAGGCGGCGGCTGATTAGCCGGATTCCGACGCGGGCAAGCCATGACGGCGATCGGCGCGGCTTCCCGGTAACGTGCCTCCTGGACCGCGCCACCGCGGGCCGGCTATGTTCCGAGCCGTGACGGCGGGTGCTCAGCCTGTCTGGCTCTGCGTCACTCTGGTGCGGCTAACCGCCTGGCGAGTGATCCTGCAATCGGGATCCTGACTGGCAGCTGGTGACATGCGGCGCCGTACCCGGCAGGCAGGCGTGCGCGGCGGAACTGCTAACGGTCAGGAAGATCAGCAGCGCCGCCAGCCCCAGCATGAGCGGGACGGCGATGATCGCCTGCAGCCTGACGGTCCCCCGGGAGCTGGTCCCGGACGGCAGCGATTCGGTGCGCGGCGCTCCGTCATTCCTGGTCAGCCTGGTGAAGATCGAAAACATCGACGCCAGCCGCGGCTCGCAACCTGCCAGGTCGCTCTCTATCCTCGCCAGCACCCGCTGCTGGCTGGCCGGCAAACTCACTACCATCGGCTGCCCGGCAAAGGCCCCGCGAAACTCCCCGGCTCGGGTCGTGTAACGGGCAGCCCGCCGGGTTCGACGAGGTCTACGCCGGCCAGGTCGGCGGCGAGGCGGACGGCTTCTTCGAGCTCTACGGGCCCAGGTGCTGCCCCGGCTGCGTGCAGCCGGGTGACGTCCGCTTCTTCACGGCCTAGACGGTTGCGGCTACGAACGGTAATGTGACATCACGGTTGACGAACCAGCCGGCCCGGGTTCCGGGCTGCCTGGCCGCTGCCTCCCTCGCAGGTCCCCGTCCCGGAGAAAACTCTGCCGTCCACGCGGGGAAGGTGAGGCCGGATGCGCGAGATCACGTGTTCCATCGAGATGATCTGCGGCTTGCCCGTGGTGGCTGCGCCTGGCCGTATTGCGGCCAGGGGAGCATGAGGACGTGGCCGAGACCAGGAACTGCGCGCAGTGCGGCACCGTGTTCGTGCCCCGCCGCGAGCATGCCCGCTTCTGCTGCGTCCGCTGCCGGGCCGTGTGGAACCGCGAGCACGCCGGCGATCCGGCGGCCGGGGCGAACGCGCTGCGATGGTCCGTCATCGCGATGACCGAGACGATCGAGCAGCTGCCCATGACCAGGGTATGGGACCGGGCGCGGGCATTCGCGGCCATCGGCGAGGCAGTGTGGCAACTGACCCTGGTCGACGCCACGCTCGTGCGCCATCACCCGGACGCCTACGATCGCGTCCTGGCCGTCTATGTCCCGGCTGACCGCAGGCTGATCGAACAGACCATGGCCGGGATGCGGTTCGTGCGGAACCATATCGGCGATGAGGCCAGCCTGTCCGGATTCTTCCCGCCCGGCGCCCCAGGCTCAGCCCAGGCCCCGATCATGAGCTGGGTATGGCAGCCGGTTCCGGAACCGGCCCTCGCGCCGCTCGCTCCGCGCGGCCGGGCCTGGGAGATGACGCGATACCAGGCCTATCAGCAGCAGCTAGCGGGCCGTACCACGGGCGAGACCTTCGGCGAGGCCGCCGCGTTCCTCAAGCGGGCCGCGGCCCGCGTCCCGTCTATCGCGGCGGCAGGCGCATATGCCTGCCGCTGACGGCGCGCGCCCGGCGGACAGGTTCGAGGCATCGGTCGCGACCGGGGATTGCGGCCCGGTGGTGGTGCTCTCCGGCGAGGCGGACTTCAGCGACCTCCCGCAGTTGAGTGCGGTGATCAGCGGGCAGCTGTCCGGGGGGACACGGCGGCTGACGATCGACGTGTCGGGGCTGAGCTTCGCCGATACGGCGACGATCCGGACGCTGGTCGTGGCGGCGAAGGAGCTGAAAGAACGCGGCGGGAGCCTGGTCCTGCTGTACCCGCGGCAACCCGTGGCCAGGGTGCTGACCCTGCTGGGCACGGATCACACGTTCACGATCTTGACCAGGCCCGGCCAGGGGGATGGCGCTGGTCAGCTGGTTTAAGGCCGGCGCCGGGGGCCGGTGGTCGCGCCGGAGCGGTAGGTTGCGGCCTGGGCGCGCTCGCGGGCGGCGAACTGGCGGGCATGCGCCGCTTTGTCCCGCAGCCGCTCCGCGTCGCGTGGCCGAGCTCGCGCCAGGCGGTCAAGGGTGTCGGCAATACAGTCCTCTGTCTCCGCGATGGCGGCGGCCGTGACCGCTATCCGCTGACGCAGGCCCATCGCCGTGGAAATGGCCTTGGCTACGTTCTCGTCGTTCACGGTGTCCCTCATGGTCGCCCCCTACCCCGCTTCGCGCCGTTATGCGGGCCGTCAGCTACCGCACGCGGTCGATAGCCGTCCTGCGGGCTCCGCCGCTGACGCGGGCCGCCGTGGGCTCCCCGCCGGGCCGGGAATCGCGCGACACGACCTGCTCGACTATCCGTTCGGCCAGGACGCTGACCTTGACGTTGGCGCTTTGCGAGGCCCGGCGCAGCAGGTCGAAGGCGTCCTCGGATCCGCACTGGCACTGGGCCATCACGATGCCCTTGGCCTGCTCGATCACCGGCAGGGTGTCCAGCCTGGCCTGCAGCCGGGCGAACGCGGAATCGTGCAGGATCTCCCGGCGGGACCGCCCGTTGCGGACCTGCTCGAGCGTCACCTGCAACCGGGCCATGGCCGCTTCGTACCGCCGCCGCTGGGCATCGAACTCCAGCCGCGCGGCATCGAGCTGCCTCGTGACCGCCAGCAGGCGGTCACCAGGACCAGGGTCCATACGATGAAGTTACCAGGCCCAGCCGGGTACGGGCAGCCCGCCGCGGGCGGCAGGCCTGACCAAGGCGGCTACTGCGGCCCGGCGGCCTCGTTCATCACCACGATCACGCCCTTGGCGGCACCTTCGGCGTCGCGCAGCTGGAGGTACTCGAGCAGCATCCTGACCGGGCGCCCGCGCCGGGTGATCGCCTGGACCTGGGCCTCGGTCCTGGCCGGCGGCCGGCCAGCGTCCGCTGCAGCACGGGCACGATGTCTGCCACCGGCAGGCCGATGTCGAGGTCGGCGAAGCCGCGCCCGGCAGCTTCCTCGGAGCGCAGCCCCCACTGGTCCTCCGCGCCGGGCCCCCACTCGAAGACCCGCAGGTCGGTGTCCACCACCACCACGGCGCTGCCGAGGCTGCGCAGGGTCGAGGCGGCGAAGGCCTTGGTGGAATCGAGTTCCTCGCCGCGCAGCCGGAGCACGTCGTTGATCATCTGCAGTTCGTCATTGGTCGACTGGAGCTCCTCGTTCATGGTCTCCAGTTCCTCGTTGGTGGACTGGAGCTCCTCGTTGGTGGTCTCCAGTTCCTCGTTGGTGGACTGGAGCTCCTCGTTGGTGGTCTCCAGCTCCTCGTTGAGCGACTGGAGCTCCTCGTAGGCGTGTTCCAGGTCATGGCTGGACCGTTCCAGCTCCTCCCTGAGCTGCCGGTACTTGGTCACGTCCAGGAAGCTGATCCCCACTCCGACCGGTACGTCCGAGTGGCGGTACAGCGGGACCACGTTCACGTCGTACACGCTGGGTCCCGCCCCTGGACCGCGGTGCCACAGGACGTCGGTGAGATCGGCCGGCTGCTGCTCGGTGCTGACCTGCTCAATGATCGATCGCAGCTCGACCGGCCGGTAGGAGACCTCCAGGTCCTGGAACAGCCGCCCGACATCCCTGGGCCGCAGGTTGAACAGCGTCTGGGCCCGGACGTTGGCGGCGGCCAGCCGGCCCCCGCGGTCGATCACGAGCTGCGCGACCGGCCCGGCGGCCAGGGCCGCGGACTCCAGGTCAGGCCCGCCCGTATCGCCGCTGGCCGGGCCGTTCGCGGGCGCCGACCGGGAAGGCTCGGCCGGGACTGACGTGCCGATCTTGCGGAACACCCGCTTGCGCAGGTTCACCGGCTCGAACTGGTCACTGTGATTGAGCAGCATCTCCGCCTTGCCCAGGAACAGGAAGCCGGGGTCGGCGAGCGCGAAGTGGAATTTGCGGACGATGTTCGACTGGGTCTCGGCGTTGAAGTACATCAGCGTATTCCTGGCCACCAGCAGGTCCACCCGGGAGATGGGGGCATCGCGGGTCAGGTCGTTGCGCCCGAATATCACCTGGCGGCGGAGATCGCGGCGGAAAGCGTACCTGGTGCCGTTGGCCTCGAAGTACTTCTGCCGGAATTCCTCGCTGACCTCGGAGACCTGCCGCTCGGTGTAGAGACCTGTGCGTGCCTGCGCGAGGGCGTCCTCGTCCAGGTCGGTGGCGTAGATTTTCACCCGGGCCAGGAAATCCTCCAGGCCCAGGGTCTCCACCAGGATGATGGCCAGGGTGTAGGCCTCCTCGCCGGTCGCGCAGCCCGCGCTCCAGACCCGGAGCGGGCGGCGGGCGCTCTTGGCCGGGGCCAGCTCGGGGAGCACCTCCTCGCGCAGCGCCTGCCAGGCCGGCGGGTCGCGGAAGAATCCGGTCACGTTGATGAGCAGGCTGTCGAACAGGCGGGTGAATTCCTCGGGTTCGAGCTCGAGATAGTCGCGGTACTCGCCGAGCGAGGCGACGGCGCGCGCATCCATGCGGCGGCGGATGCGCCGCATGATCGTCGACCGCTTGTAACCGGTGAAGTCGAACCCTCGGGTCTCCTTCAGCATGAGCAGCAGCTCGTCGAACTCGGTGTCGCTTTCCTCGCCTGGCACAGCCCACCACGCTACTCGTCATCGGGGGAGACCGCGATCTCGACCGCACCGGGCAGCTCAAGCAGCCGGCGGATCTGCCTGGCGGACGAGCGCCCGGACCGGGCGCTGCCCCGGAAGCCGCCGGCCGAGAGCGGATACCCCTGATCCTCGGCGGTCTCGGCCAGGACCTGGTGCAGCCGGGCCCGCTCCTCCAGCCGCAGCACTGCCGCCCACAGGGCCCGCTCGATCCCGGCCGCCTGGGCGGCCAGCAGGCTCTCCGCTGACCAGCCGTGTCCGGCCTGGCATTCGAATCGCACCGGCACGGAGGCTTCCTCCTGGCCGAGCGGACCGCCGCATTCGGGGCAGGTCACCCCGCTCCACGGGCTGGGCTGGGCGGTGGGCGGGGGTACCGGCTCGAGGAAGACGCTGAGCTGCCGGTCCAGGTCGGGATCCGGCAGGACCGCCTGCCCGGATACCGGGCGGCGGCTCTCGGTGTCGATGAAGGTGGCCAGTTCGGCCAGGCGCATGACCCGGGGGCTCCGGGTAGCGGCCATCGCGGCCCGGGGCATGCCGTCATAGGCGCTTTCGCCAGGGTCCTGGACCGCGACGATTCCGCCCCGCCGCTCCACCGCGGCGGCTCCGGCGGCTCCGTCGTCGAGCGTGCCGCTGAGCACCACCGCGATCGTGCGCGGCCCGCCGGACAGGGCGGCGCTGATGAACAGCGGGTCGGCAGCCGGACGGTGTCCGTTGTGCCGCGGCCCACGGGACAGGCGGATCTTGTCGCCGACCAGGAGTATGTGGCAATCGGGCGGCGCGACGTACACGTGACCGGGCAGCGGCACCTCGCCGTCGGCCGCCGCGCTGGCCGGCAGGCGCCCCGCGCGGCCCAGGATCCTGGGCAGCACCTTGCCGCCCGCGGCCGGGACATGCAGCACGACCAGCAGGGCGGCCGGGACCTGCTCGGGCAGCTGGCTCAGCAGCCCGCGCAGCGCCTCGATGCCCCCGGCCGACGCGGCGACCACCACGATGTCCCGGCCTCGGGTCGTTGCCATCCGCGTTCCCGTCTCTGGCTACCGCCGCACCTCAGCTAGGTCCTGGCTCGGCCGGCTCAACGTCCTGGGAGCGGAGGATCCGGTCGGCGGCGGCACGATCCTCGCGGGCCTCCCGCCGGTGTAGCGCTGCCCTTTCCCGGTGCTCGGCGACGTCGCCCCGGCCGGCCTTGGCGAGCAGCTCATGCAGCCGGGCCGCCCGGTCGTGCGCGCTGGCCGCATGAACGCGCGTCCTCGCCATGCGCCGGAGCGCCTGGAGCGCCCGCAAGCTGGCCGTGCCGACGAGCGCCCGGGCCTTCGCGGCCTGGTCGGGGGTAGAGCCCACGGTCCGGTACCCGGCCGGGCCGGACCGGCCGGAGCCGGCCCACAGCTGGGCGTTCCGCTCATGCAGATCGCGGATTCTCAGCCCGAGTTCACCGGATCGCCGGGCCCAGCATGACATGCGCTCCCGGGCTGGCTCAGTACCTGTCACCTACTGGTTGTCTCACAATCCGGAGCATTCCACAAAGGTCCAAGCCCCGATGGACGGCTGACCGGCCCGCGCTGCGTCGGGGGGGTGAACGCCGCGCGGGCCGTGTCCGTCGGGAGCACCGCGGGGATGCGGACCGGGCGGACACCGGCCGGAAGGCCAGGCGCAACCGTGAAGAATCTCGCGGGATGGGGTTGCGAGCCGGCACGCGAAGGCCGCCGGCTGGCTCGTCAACCGCAGGCCAAGCTTAGCGCCGGAGTGATCACGTCGTCTAGATCCGCGGTCGGCGGGGCCGTCGTGCGGGAGGCTCGCGCCACGGACCGTTCGGCCGCAAGAGATTTTGATTTTCCGGAGGTGCCGTCATGAACTGCGGACCAGCGGGATCTGGCCGCCGGCCAGCACCATGGCGACCTGCCGGGCGGAGAGCCGGTGCCGGACGGTGAAGTCCCGGTCCCTGGCCTGGTCGTGCACGGTGAACTCGGCGGCCGAGCCGAGCGTGCCGGTCAGGTCGTCGATGGATAGCTCGTCGCCCGCCTCGAGGCGGTCGTAGTCGGCCGGGTCGGTGAACTCGGCGGCCAGCACGCCGAAGTTGGCCAGGTTCTGCCAGTGGATCCTGGCGTAGGACTTCGCGATCACCAGCCGCAAGCCGAGATACCGGGGGGCGATGACCGCGTGCTCACGGGAGGACCCCTGGCCGTAGTTCTCCCCCGCCACGATCACGTGCGGCCCGGCTTCCCTGGCCCGCGGCACGTAGTCCTCGTCGACCTGGCTGAAGGTGAAATCGGCCAGCCGGGCGATGTCGCTGCGGAACGGCAGGACCCGGGCACCCGCGGGCAGGATCTCGTCGGTCGAGATATTGTCGCCGACCTTGATCGCCACCCGCGCCCGCAGGTCGGAGGGAAGCTCGTCGAAATCCGGCAGAGAACCGATGCTCGGCGCCTTGACCAGCTCCGCCTGGCGCGCGTCGGCCTCGGGTAGCGGCGCCTCCAGGGGCATCGCGTCACTGGCGGTCCGCGGCGGCAGCACCAGCTCCGGGTAGTTGATGCCGAGCTTGGACGGCATGTCGCGGGGATCGGTGATCTCCCCGGTCAGGGCCGCGGCGGCGGCCGTTTCCGGCGAGCAGAGCCAGACCGAGTCCTCGTCCGTGCCGGACCGGCCGGGGAAGTTGCGCGGGACCGTCCGCAGGCTGTTCCGGCCGATCGCGGGCGCCTGCCCCATGCCGATGCACCCCATGCAGCCGGCCTGGTGAATCCGCGCCCCGGACTGGATCAGGCTGAGCGTCCCGCCCATAGCGGTCAGGTCCGCCAGGATCTGCCGCGAGGTGGGGTTGACGTCCATCGACACCTGCGGGTGGGCCTGCCTGCCGCCGGTGATCGCGGCCAGCATCGCCAAGTCGCGCAGCCCAGGGTTGGCCGACGAGCCCACCACCACCTGGTAGACCGGCTCGCCCGCCACCTCGCGGACCGGCACGACATTGCCCGGCGAACTGGGCTTGGCGATCAGCGGCTCCAGGCTGGCCAGGTCGATCTCGTCGGTTACGTCATAGGAGGCATCCGGATCGGCGGCCACCTCGGTGAAGTCGCCGCTGCGCCCCTCCCGGTCCAGGAACACCCGGACCTGCTCATCCGCGGGGAAGACGCTGGTGGTCGCGCCCAGTTCGGCACCCATGTTCGCGATCACGTGCCGGTCCATGGCCGACAGGCCAGCCAGCCCGGGACCGTGGTACTCGATGATCCGGCCCGCGCCCCCCTTGACGCCGTGCCGCCGCAGCATCTCCAGGATCACGTCCTTGGCGCTCACCCACGGCGGCAGCGTCCCGGTCAGCCGAACGCCCCAGATCTGCGGCATCGTGATGTACAGCGGCTCGCCGGCCATCGCCATCGCGACCTCCAGGCCGCCCACCCCGATGGCGAGCATGCCCAGCGACCGGCCGCGCAGGTATGGGAGTCCGAGCCGGCCAGCGACGCGCCCGGCCGCCCGAACCGCTGCATGTGCACCGGATGCGAGACCCCGTTTCCCGGCCGGGAATACCAGAGGCCGAACCGATGGCAGGCCGACCTCAGGAACAGGTGATCGGCCATGTTCCGCTCGTCGCCCTGCAGCAGGTTGTGGTCCACGTACTGCACCGAGACCTGGGTCCGGACCCGGTCCAGGCCGAGCGCCTCGAGCTCGAGCATCACCATCGTCCCGGTGGCATCCTGAGTCAGCGTCTGGTCGATCCGCAGCCCGATCTCCGACCCGGCCGTCATCTCGCCCTCGGCCAGGTGCGAGCCGATCAGCTTCTGCGCCACGTTCTGACCCATCCGGACCGCCTACCCGCGATGCCCCCGGCCACACCAGGGCGCGCTGGCCGGGCGGCGGTCTAGGGTTTGCCAGGTAAACGTCACCGGGCACCGGAATGGATCCGGGCAACGGGGGCAGACAGGCCAGCCACGGCGTGCGCGAGCACGGGCAAGTGCGAGCGCCGGTAGCGGAAAGGCGGCTGACATGCCCAGGGGATCTAGCCCGAAGCGGGAACGGCAATACGAGCACATCAAGGACAGCGCCGAGCAGCGCGGCGAGAGCACCAAGCGGGCCGAGGAGATCGCGGCACGCACGGTGAACAAGGAACGCGCCCGGTCAGGCGAGGCCAAGACGGCAAGCCGCACGTCGACCCGGGACATGTCGTCGTCCCGGCGCGGCGGACTGCGCTCGCACAGCGGCTCGGGCGGTCCGACCTACGAGCAGCTGTATTCCGAGGCCCGCCGCCGCAACATCAAGGGTCGTTCGTCAATGAACAAGGCCCAGCTCACGCGGGCGCTCGGCCGCTGACCTGCACAGGTTCCTGATTGCTGCTGCCATCTGGCGGGTGCGGTACCGGCGGCTGATGGCGGACGACGAAGGTGCAGCCTGGATCGTTCGGCATATTTATGGTTCCGAACGGCCCTCGGCCCGTCGGGGCCCGAATCGATACTGCGAACAGTGCCGGATAAACCTGGCGCCGCGCCAGCGGTTTGCGGGTTCCTGTGAGGGTAGCTGGGCCGAGGCCACTCGTAGCTGGCGCCGGGACCTCATCGACTATTGACTCCGGGCGCTGCCAGGAAAGGAAAGTCGATGTATATCGGTATCGGGACCGTAGTCCTCATCATAATCATCGTGCTCGTCGTCCTCATGCTGCGCCGGCGCTAATACCGTCCGGATCCTCTGCCCGAGGAAGCCGGATCGCGCACTCTAATCAGGGTCCACACCACTGATCAGGCAGCTGACGCTCAGCCCGGCTGGCCCTGGCTTTCGGCGACCTTGGGGCCGAGTTCGGACCGGACCCAGGCGACGATGTCCGTGGTGGGCGCGCCCGGGGTGAAGATCCTGGCCACGCCCATCGCCTGCAGCTCCGCGATGTCTGCCTCGGGGATGATGCCGCCGCCGAAGACCACGATGTCCTCGGCACCGCGCTCCTTGAGCAGGTCGATGACCCGGCGGAACAGCGTCATGTGCGCCCCGGACAGGATGGACAGGCCCACCGCGTCCACGTCCTCCTGGATGGCGGCGGCCACGATCTGCTCCGGGGTCTGGTGCAGCCCGGTGTAGATGACCTCGACCCCGGCGTCGCGCAGCGCCCGGGCCACCACCTTGGCCCCGCGGTCATGGCCGTCGAGCCCAGCCTTCGCGACGATCACCCGGATCTTGCCCATGCTGCTAAGCGTAACCGGGCCATCGGCGCGCCGGGCACCGGCGCGGCCGGCCGGGGTTGCTCAGTCCACGCAGGGGATCCCGTTCACCGCGTTGACCACGCCGCCCTGCGCGCCGGTGGTCGGGATGGGCACCGGCGAGCTCGACGGGGCGGCCGAGCCGGTGACCTCAGCCAGCGTGGCGTCGGCGCCGAGAAGCACCTCGACGTGGCCGGCGGCGACCGACGAGCTCGCCGCGACGTCACGCCGAACAGCGACGCGATCTGGCCGCCGCGGCCTCCGAACCGGTGCCGTACAGGACCTGGGTCGTGGTCAGCGCGCTGGTCGCGTTGGCGATCTGCCCGGCCTGGTACCCCAGCTTGACCAGCGCCGCGGAGACCTGCCCGGCCAGGCCAGGAGTGTTGCCGCCGTTGTAGACGTCGACCTTGGCCTGGGCGGCGTCCGCCGTGCTGGCGCCGGACGTGGCGGGCTTGGGGCTCGGCGAGGCCGCGCCGGGTTGAATGTCTCCTGCACGATCTGCTTTATCTGGGCCGGGTTGATGATGTTGACGTCCTGGCCGCCGATGGTCGAGTAGTTCTGGATGGGCAGCGTGCGGAAGCTGAGGTCGCCGCTGGTGACGTTGCGCATCTGGGAAATGAAGTCGAGCAGGTTCCAGCCGGCGTCGGTGATCAGGTACTGCTTGGCCACCGACAGCAGGGACTGGACCTTAGTCAGGTCGTCGAGCACGCCGTCGGTCCGCAGCTCCTGGAGCACCGAGTCGATGACCGCCTGCTGGCGGTGGGTACGGTCCAGGTCGCCGTTGGCCAGGCCGTCGCGCTGGCGGACGAAGGCCAGCGCCAGCTTGGCGTTCAGGTGCTGGTAGCCGTGCGGGCGGCGTAGAAGCCGGAGTTGGCGT
>CAVYEG010000013.1:0-312809 GCA_963767565.1 uncultured Actinomycetes bacterium
TGGCAGCCGCGTCCGCACTGGCCGCGACGACCAGCACCAGCTGGTCGGCCGTCGGCAGCACATGGTTCAGGCTGGCGGGCGCCGGATCGATCAGGGTCAGCAGGTACCGTGCGGCGAGCAGGCCGGCCAGCCGCTGATAGTCATCGGGGTCCAGTCGGCTCCCGCTGGTGCCCGGCAGGTCAGCGACCACCTCAAGCCTCGCATCCGAGCCGCTAGGCCGCTCGTCGGGCTGCCGGCCGGTCAGGAGCGCCTGGACCGAGACGGCCGGAGCACGGCGGACGGCCAGCGAGGTGGCGCCGGGATTGAGGTCCACGGCGGCGACCGCCGCTCCGCGCAGCGAGGTCAGGACGTGGCCGGTCATCTGGACCGTGAGCGTCTGCCCCGCCCCCCTGGTACAACCCAGGACGGCGATCCGGCGCGGACCCGCCAGCAGCTGCCGGGCCCGGTCGCGGTGCAGCACCTCCTGGTCCTGCTCACCCGGCCCCTGGCCGACGGACACCACCTTTACCTGGTGCCGCCAGCTTGCTTCGCTGCGGCCCGCCGGGTCGGCCAGTGCCTGCTCATTGCTCTCGGTGCGGCAACTGCCGCACATCACGCCGCTAGGCTCGGGGTTGCCTGGGTCGCCGATGCCGACGTCGACCGGGGCCGGGGTGCTGCAGGTGACACACGGGATCTTGACCGTGAACCGGGCAGCGCCGATCGCGTAGGCGATGGCGGCGACCTGGTCAGCCTGGCCGGTGACGCCCAGCTCGCGCAGCGCGGCCGCGGCCGCGGCGAGCTTGCGCCACCAGTCCCGGATGCCCCGCAGCTGGCTGAGCGTGACGATGATTGTGCCGGGCGCCCCACCGGGGAGCTGGAGTGCCTCCGCCACGGGTTCGGCCGCTCTGGCGCCGGGCTCGGGCGGTTCAGCCTTAGGCTCAGAAGCGTCAACCGAGGGGCCGGGGATGCCATCCACCACGGCTTCGGGAAAGGGTCTGGCTTCGGGGAACCAAGCATGCTCAGGGGAGAGCGCGAGACCGGGAGACGAGGCAGCCGCCGGCTCCGGCCGGAACATGGCAGCGGAGCACGGCCTGGGGGGGCCGTCCGGATCGCCAAGGGATTCGCGGTCGTGGCAGACCTCAAGCGTCCCGGGATCCGGAGTCCCCGCTGTATGAGACGGCGCGATCATCCACGCCGGCAGGCGATTGGGCACAGGAGCGTGATCACCGACCGACTCCGGCGCCCCGGTCGCCGGTGCGGATCCGAGGGGCCACGGAGACCACGCGAGCTTGGCTCGCGGCGCTGCCTTCACCGGTGTCGTCTCAGGCCGAGCCAATGCCCGCGCGGGTACGCGCACATGCGCGGAGGGCGGTACGGCCGGATCGGGGGCCGGTGCCGCGACAGCGGGCGAGGCCGCTCTCCCGGTTACGAACGGAGGCCGGGCATCGGCCACATTCGTGCTAGCGGCTTGCGGCGTGGGTGCGCCCGGCCGGGCTCGGGCCGGCGCCTTCTTGGGGCGGACCTTCGGCGGATGTGCGTGCCACACGCGCGCGGACACCGAGATATCGTCCTTCTCCGCGAAGGCCGCCATCCGGCACCAGGCCCGCGGTTCGGTCATGTACCGGACCTGAGAGGCGACCAGTTCGGGCAATCGCTTATGCTCCATGACCGGTCTGGTCGTCAGCCAGGTGAGGACTCCGGGCGGCAGTACGTAAAGCCACACCAGGGTGTGGTTGAACGGCAGGCCGACAGCAATAAGGAACACAACATAGGGAACCGTTATCCCGACGAACACGCCGATCCAGGTGATCGGCAGAGGAGCCGGCAGCCGAAAATCGTATAGCTTGTACAGCCGCTTTTCGATTCGCCAGATGTTCGTGTAAGTGGGAAGATCCACTCCCGTCCCGCCTCTTCTTCCTGAGTCAGTCGGGGATCAGTGGACTCCGAGCGCGTTCGCTATGCCGGTAGCAAGTGTCTGGACGATGCTGGGCGTGTAGAAAACTACCGCGATGGCCACGGCAAGCACCATGAACTGAACGAACCGGGTGATCTCACGAGTGAAGAGAAAGAAGATCGCGACGATCCCCACGATACCGAGGAACAACGGCCCGAAGAGCCCCTGCAGGTAGGTGACAAGACCCTGCGTGCTCAAGGCCACTGGAGCGGTCGCAGCGGCAAACTGAGTAAACATACGATGGCCCTTCCGGAATCACATGAGCGGGTAAATAGCGAGGGCGGGCCGCTACTAAGCAAATGCTGGCGCGTTTTCTGGCATCACCTCCCGATTCCCTGCGGCCGATCCAAATTGTTCGCGAATCTCCCGAACAATTTCACCGCGATGTGACGGATCCCGCCGCCAGCACGTGCGGGTTCCTCGACGGAGCCGAGCGATACCGCGGCGCTCAGTGGGGATGCGGCCGACTTTCGTCTGCCACGCTCCGGGTGCAGGCGGCCGCCCAAGCGGGCTGCCACGGAATCACCCGCCAGCCGGCTAGCCTCCACCGGGTCAGCTTCCCGGTCTAGTGCTCTGACACCAGGCCGCAGCGCGGTGTGCAGCGGCGACGTCGTACCGTGTATGAAAAGAGCACCTTCCGTCACCGCCCTCGAGCGCACGAACCATCACACCTCCGCACATGCCCGCAGTCGGCCGAACCGAGCGCGGCTATCCCTTTGCGCGACCCGTCGTACGCCGTGTCATCGCGACCGTGAAGCGGCTACAGCGCATCACCCTAACAGTTACGCGGACAAAACGACCAAGGTTTGCTAAACGTCGCAGACACAAATGACTCGACCCGGTTGGGAACGTGTGTTCGGCCCGCACTCAGGGCCGAACACGTCACTACACGGCCCAACGAGCGATTTAGGGGTGGCACACACGCTTCGGTCGCTCGCCGACAGCGCGGTCATGGCGATCCCGAGCCGAGGTTTCCTAGCGGACTCGGCGAGGTGAACTCGACTCGGAGGATGGCCTGGCCTGTTTGGAGCCTCAGCGTCCCAGCTGCCTCAGCGCCCGTTCGTCGGCCGACGCATCCCGTTGACCAGGACGTTCTCCGGCTGGCAACCCCACGAGCAGGTGCTCGCGAAGTTCCCTTCGGCCGGATGCCGACAGGGGTTCGACCTGCACATCTACCCAGTCGGCGGTCGCAGCAAGGAAGCCCCGGCCTGGTCCTGGATACTGGGTGTGGCCTGCCTGGCGCCGCTGTCGCGCGGGAGCGTGCGCTTGACCGGTCCCGGACTGGACGACCACATGGTGATCGATCACCGCTATCTCAGTGACTCCGGCGGGTACGATCGCGCCCGGCTCGCCGAGGGCGTCGGGCGCGTGCGCGAGGTAGCGCAGGTGCCGGAGCTGCGCAGGCTCGTGGGCCGGGAGACGCGCCCGGGCCCGGACGTCTCGGGCAGACGGGCGATCGAGCGTTTCCTCGATCACGCAGCGGTGCACTATTACCATCCGGCCGGAAGCTGCAAGATGGGCCGGCCAGCAATGCGGATGCGGTCGTCGACGCCGACGGCCGGGTGCACGGGATCGACGGCCTGCATGTCGCGGACGCGTCGCTGATGCCGGCCGTCACCTCCGGTAACACCAACATGCCGACCACGGTTATTGGCGAGCGGATCGCCCGGTCGCTGCTCGGTTCGGCCAGGCCACCGGAATGACGGGCAACGGCGGCCTGCAAGTGATCGAGCCTGCGAACATACCTGGCGCCTGGGTTTACTCCAGCCAGATCGTCACCCCGGCCGGCCAGCCCGCCTCCCGCGAACCGGCTACTCAGGCTTGCACGACGGGCTCCGGCCAGGCGTGCGACGCCTACATCGCCAGGCTTCACCTCCGGCAGCCAGTGACGTATCAGCCCGCCAGCCGCTATTGGGCCTTCCAGTGGTACGAAACAGCGATCTTCCTCGGCTTGGCCGTCATCCTGGCCGCAGTCTGCTTCTGGCAGATCCGCCGCCGCTCTGAGGAACTTCACATCCTGCACCTCTATGCCAGCCGGAAGACCCCAGCGCTGGAGAGGCCTGGGTGATCGGTGACGGTGCCGGTGGCTAGGTTCCACAGGTAGGTTCTGCCGTCGTTGTCCCCGGCGGTTGCCGCCTGTGGCTGCGTCGAGCCCAGTAGCGTCAGGTCTTGAGCTCGTCGTTCTCGTGTACTTGCTGCAGGAGCCTGGCGTAGGCCGGGTGTTCCCGGAGGCGGCTCACGGCCCAGCGTAGGCCCTCGGCCCTGCTGTTCACGATGCCCGCGGTGATCAGGGTGTCCAGGGTCGCCAGATCGACGGCCCCGAGCCGGGCCATCACGGGAGTGAGGTCCTCCGGTGCTTGATCGCGTGCGGCGGCTGGACGTCCGCGGTCGGTGATCCGGTAAGACAGGCTATGAGGGCTAGCCGCCCCGGCCTCGCCTTCCGGGCGGAACTCAGCCCATCCGATGGCACCAGGCAGCCCGTCGCGCAGCACGCCAAGCGCTGCGACGCTGGCCGTCACGAACCGGTGAACGGTCTTAGGGTCAGCCCGGCCGCCTTCGGCCCGGCCCGGCCAGTCGAAGACGGCCCGTACCGCGACCTGCCCGGGCTCGACCTCCGGATCGTCGCCGTACTGCAGCACCTGGACCCGCGTGATCACGCCTTCAGCGAAGGCCTGCCGGACCTGCTGCTCGACGCGATCGGTCGCTGCCTTGTCCATGCCATCCTCCGCCAGTGGCCTGTCCTCCCAGCAACCTGCCCCCACTACAGTAAGGCGCGCGTCCGGCAGCGGCGATTGATTATCCCGCCCGAGCAACCGCGCGCACCGGAACATCAGCCGCTCCTACTCAGACCCGCCAGGTCGCCTGTACTCGCAGTGAGAATCTGCCACACAAAACGGGGCCCGCACACTCGTCACAATTTCCAATCCTTACGATTCCTCGGCCCCGGCGAAGGGCAAGGCCGATCCTGAGGCGAGTGGGGACCCCATAGCAGATATGGTGCAAAGTTCTTAGAAATAATTCGTCATCAATTCCTGCCCTACGCGATGTCCAGACGGAGCTTTTGGCTTGCCAGGAGCGGCGGGCCAGTCGCGCACTTAAATTTAGTGTCAACCACGAGAACCATCTCGGCGATAGTGGATACCCTTCCCATGGGCTCGGACATGAAGGCACGAGGACATTGGCGGGTTGTGTTGCCGTCATGGAGCCAGGCGCCGTGTCCCGATTTGTACATATGACCTTGTGAACGGGTATCAGAGCCGTCGGGTGGCGTCGCTGATCGCCTGGTCGAGGATCGTCAGGCCGAGCGAAAGCTCGTCCTCGGTGGCAGTCAGTGGCGGGGCGATCCGGAAAACACCGCCCATGCCGGGCAGTTGGACGATATTCATGTGCAGGCCCAATTCGAGGCAGCGTTTGGTGACGAGCGCGCCCAGCTCATCGGAGCTGCGTTTGGTCTGGCGGTCAACGACCAATTCCAGGCCGACCAGCAGGCCACGTCCCCGGATGTCGCCCACGATCTCGTGCCGGCGTCCGATCTGTTCCAGGCCACGCCGGAGGACGCCGCCCAGATGCCGGGCGCGCTCGTCGAGCCGGTCACGGTGCAGCACGTCCAGGACGGTGTTGCCGACCGCTGCCGGCAGCGGGTCCGCGACATGCGTGGTGAAGAACAGGAATCCCCGGTCGTACGCAGCCTTTTCGAGTTCGGCGCTGGTGAGCACGGCGGCCAGCGGGAGGCCAGCGCCGAGTGTCTTGGACAGGGTGAGGATGTCGGGAACGACGCCTTCTCGCTCGAAGGCATACCAGTTGCCGGTGCGGCAGAGCCCAGTCTGGGCCTCATCGAGGATGAGCAGCATTCCCCGTTCCCGGCACTTGTCCTGCAGCGCCGGGAAGTACCCGGGGGGCGGCTCGATGATGCCGCCTGAGCTCAGGATCGGCTCGACGATGCAGGCCGCCAGGCTGCCGACCGACTGCGCGTCGATCAGGTCGAAACCGAAGTCCAGCTGACGCCGCCAGTCGAGCTCACCGTGGGCGGTGGTGAAGTCTGGCCGGTAGCTGTAGGGCGCAGGGATGGCGAAGTTGCCGGGCGCCGCCGGGCCGTAGCCCTTCCGGCCCGCGCTGTAGGTGGCGTTCGCGGCCGCCTGCGTCATCCCGTGCCAGGATCGGGCGAACGAGACGATCTCATGTTTGCCGGTGACGAGCTTTGCCATCCGGATGGCCGCTTCGTTCGACTCGGCCCCGGTGGTTAGCAGCAGCGCCTTCTCGAGCGGCTCTGGCAGTGTCTCGGCCAGGCGGCGGGCAAGGTCGACGACGGGGCGGCTTAGCATCCCGCTGAACAGGTGGTCGAGCTTGGCCGCCTGTTGGGTAACGGTGGCTACGATCTCCGGGTGCGAGTGACCGAGGATCGCGCTCATCTGCCCGGAGGTGAAGTCGAGGATCTGGCGCCCGTCCTCGGTGAACAGAAAGCTCCCGGCGGCATGGTCGATGACCTCACGGGTGAATGCGCCGGCGCCGGCGTAGCGGATCAGGTACCGATCGGCGTCGGCCCAGAAGGCGTCGGCGGCGGAAAGCGGGGCGGAGGTCGGAGCGGCCATGGTCCCGACGCTACGTCCGGCCCAGGCGACCCGTCCATCTCGCGATCCCGGCGCCCTCTCCGGCCGGACCGGACAGCAATGAGCAGATAACGAACCGATGCTGAACCCGCGGCGCCACCCGGCAAGATCCCGTCAAGGCTGTGCCCGTGGTGACGCCTGTTGTCCTGACCTGGGCTAAGACGGCTTAGCCCGGCTGCTTGGCGATTGATGGCGCCTAAGCCACCTGGCAGGCCGGAAGTAAGGCCTTCGTCCGATGCGGTGGCAGCGGCCTTACCGCGAACCTTGAAGATGCAGAGACCAGACATGGTCCCAGGGGAGCAGGAACGAACCGTACATCCCGGACGGACCGCGGCAGGAGCAGATGAAATGACGACGAGCATGGTCCCGGACCTCGGATCGCTATCGTTCTGGCGGATCGCCGCTGTCCCCTTCGATACGTACGTGGCCGCACTTGACAGCTGGCTGCCCGCCAGGCACGGCGGGGAACTCTGGTTCGGCGGAAGCCAGTTGCTCGCTCCGATGGAGCATGACCGTGACCTGGGCACACGCCGGATCCAGGTCCGCCTGGCTCGGGGACCGCTGCACCCGCCGCTGCGCATGCGGCTGGACCTCGACCGCTGGTCTGCGTCGTCCACCGCGCTGGAGCTCACCCCGTGCAGGCTCGTCCGGCCCACAGCGGAATATTTCCGGGCCGGGCGTCTACTGCTTGACTTGCTGACCCGCTCTGTGTCCCAGCGACCGGACCTGCGGCTCACCCAGTCAAAAGCGTCGTAACTCCCAGCCGTGCCAGCTGAGGCTGACCGCCGGGTCGAAGCTCGTCCTGCTGCTGACTGGTCCCGGGGCCCGCCCAGGACACGCGCGCCGACCTCTGGTGAGCCGGGATATGGTTCCGCCGTGGCGGACGTCGCGATCGTTCCCTGTGCTGACGCCGGGATAATAGCTGCGCTCCATCAGGCGACTGTCGCCGTTGCCTACCGGGAGTACTTTCCGGACAGCCCGCCGCCGACGGTCGCCGAGCTGCAGGCTATCTGGGTTAAGCGCCTGGCGGATCCAGCCGCAGTGGCGCTGGTCGCGTGCCGCGACGGCCGGCCAGTTGGGTCAGTAATGGCTCGCCCGGATCCGGATTTCCCTGGCGGGCAGCTCGTCGGATTGCATGTGCTCCCGCCGGAATGGGGAAAAGGCATCGGGAATGGTCTGCACGATGCCGCGCTGGCTGTGCTGTCAGAGGCGGGATACCACGATGCGGGGCTGTGGGTTATCGCCGAGAACAACCGTGCCCGGCGCATGTACGAAAGGCGGGGCTGGGTGCGATGCCCAGGAGTCGAGCAACAGGCCTACGGCGTCATCGAGGTGCGATACCGCCGGGAACTTCCATGACGAGCATGGCTGACCACGAATTTAAGATTCGGCACACTAGTCATCGTCACGCAGGCAACGCCGTGCCTTACCCCGCCCGTCCAGTGGAGAGACGCAGCCGGCGGCAGAAGCGGATAACCGAACCGGATATGGCACCCATAAACATACCGGTGATCACCTATGAGCGCGACGCTCATTACCTCGTTTATAGTTGCCTGTCAGGCGAGCCATCCGCTGCTGCAGCGCCTCAGATTCTTCGTCTAGATTACGGGCGAACGCGAGGAACGCCTCGGCAGCCTGCCCTCGGAGTGTGCCGGCTGGACGGCCATGATGCGTAAATGTCACCGTTCCGGCCTTGGAGACCGAGTACCGGAATCCCTCCGCGATCCCCATCTGCCACAGACTCCCTCCTCTGCCGCCGCCCGAACTCGTGCCTATCGCGATCATTCGCGACATGCAGGGCCGCGGCGCATAAGCATACAAAAGAGAGTACGCCCGCTTTTCGGGCAGATGAGCGTGCTGCGCGGCACGCAGCGTGCGCGGGGATTCCTCTGGGACGGCCCCCTCGGATCCTGGTGACCAGATGCACTGCGAGTTCATCCTCGTTAGGTTGCGGAATGCGTATGAGCTGGGCTGAGTCACCTAACCGAAGATGACGGTCCGGTGCTTGAAGCACCCTGGTGTAACCGGCACTCAACATCGCCGGCTGCGATCCAGACCCGAGGCCGTACCAGCAGGAGGATGCGGGGCCGGCACACATGCGGTGGCGGCCAGAAGCAGCTCGTGAAGATCGGCGCGTCTCGGGTGTCGAAAATGTGGCGCCGGCTTCGTCCCAGGGGCACGAGTGGCCGCGACGGGCCACGTGAGCAAGGAGGAGGCCGACCGTGCAGCCGGATGAGATCGCCGAGGTCCTGAACCGTCCGCTCAGCCAGGAGTTGCTGGGCCGCGACCTGACCCGCCTAGCCTACGTCGCCAAGGACGGAACGCCGCGTTCGATTCCGATCGCGTTCACCTGGAACGGCTCCGAGGTCGTCATGTGCACGTCGAAGAACGCCCCGAAGCTTCCCGCTCTGCGCCACAGTCCGGCGGTCGCGCTGACGATCGACACCGAGGTGCACCCGCCGAAGATCCTGCTGATCCGCGGTCAGGCAGAACTGGATGTCGTCGACGGCATCCCGGACGAGTACCTCCAGATCAATGGCACCTACGAGATGACGGCCGAGCAACGGGTCGAGTGGGAGGCCGAGGTCCGTTCGCTCTACGACGGCATGGTCCGGATCATCGTGACCCCGACCTGGGCGAAACTGATTGACTTCGACACGACCCTCCCCAGCGCAGTCGAGGAGCTGGTCCGGCAACGAGCCGAACGTCAGCGCAGCTGATTGACCAAGTGCCTACCAGGTAAGGAGAACATCCATGAAGTACCTGCTGTTGAAGCACTACCGCGGCGGCCCGGCCCCCGCTGCCGACTGGCCGCCGATGGACCAGTGGACGCCGGAGGAGGTCGACGCGCACGTGCAGTTCATGCGCGACTTCGCGGCCCGCCTGGAGCAGACGGGTGAGTTCATCGATACCCAGGCACTGGCGCCCGAGGGGATGTTTGTGCGGTACGACGGCGAAGGGCGCCCACCGGTTACCGATGGTCCGTTCGCCGAGACCAAGGACCTCATCGCCGGCTGGTACATCATCGATGTGGAGTCCTGGGATCGCGCGGTCCAGCTGGCCGGGGAGCTGTCCGCCGCTCCCGGGCCCGGCGGCAAACCGATCCACGAGTGGCTCGAGGTCCGGCCGTTTCTCGGCGAGTCGCCCACGGTCACCGAGTGAACGAACCGCTGCTGCGGGAGCTGGTACCCGCGGTGATCGGGGTCCTCGTCCGGCGCGGAGCTGACTTCGCGTCGGCCGAGGACGCCGTGCAGGAGGCCCTGATCCGGGCGCTGGACACCTGGCCGGATGATCCGCCGCGCGATCCGAAAGCGTGGCTCGTCGCGGCCGGGTGGCGCAAGTTCCTCGACGCTGCCCGCGCCGAGGCGTCGCGGCGGGGGCGGGAACTCGCCGTGCAGGTCGAGCCTCCCGCCGGTCCGGCGCCCGCCACGGACGACACGCTACGGCTCTTTTTCCTGTGTGCGCACCCCGCCCTGCCTTCGGCCTCGGCCGTCGCGTTGACGTTGCGGGCGGTCGGTGGGCTGACCACCCGGCAGATCGCGACGGCATACCTCGTCCCCGAGGCGACCGTGGCGCAGCGGATCAGCCGGGCGAAGCGGCGGATCGCGGGGCTGCCGCTCGACCAGCCTGGTGACCTCGGGACGGTGCTGCGCGTGCTCTACCTCGTCTTCAACGAGGGCTACGGCGGAGACGTGGACCTGGCCGCCGAGGCGATCCGCCTCACCTGCCAGCTCGCCGCGTTGACCGACGAGCCCGAGGTCGCTGGGCTGCTCGCGCTCATGCTCCTGCACCATGCGCGCCGCCCGTCCCGCACCGGCCCCGGAGGCCGCCTGGTACCGCTTGGTGAACAGGACCGGTCGCGCTGGGACACCGGCCTGATCACGGAGGGGGTGGCGATCCTGCAGGCCGCGCTGGCCCGCGACCGGCTGGGCGAATACCAGGCACAAGCCGCGATCGCCGCCCTGCACGCGGACGCCCGGACCGCTGCCGAGACGGACTGGGTGCAGATCGTGGAGTGGTACGACGAACTGCTGCTCCTCACCGGCAGCCCGGTGGTGCGGCTCAACCGCGCAGTTGCGGTCGGGGAGGCCGACGGACCACAGGCCGGCCTGACGGCGCTGGCCGACGTGCCCCCCGAACTGCCCCGTTACGCCGCGGTGACGGCATACCTGCACGAACGCGCCGGTCACCTCGAGCACGCCGCCCAGCTGTATGCCGAGGCTTCCCGCGCCGCTACCAGCGTGCCGGAGCGCGACCACCTCACCCGAGAGGCCGCACGGGTGCGGCATCTACTGCGCGCGTCCAGGTCAGATGGCGAGGGTAGGCGATCGCCATGACCGGCGCGGCGCCGAATTGGCTGAAGCGGGCGGCCATATCGAAGGCGAGCGCCACAACATGGATAAGCCACCGAAGTATGTCAACGAAATCACCTACATCGCCGACTGCCTAGCCGGGCGTACTCCCGACAGCGTGCTGACGCTCGTGAGCCGGCTGCGGGTCAGGCACTACCTAGTCAGCCGCCGATGCCATATGCGCCGACCACCGTCCCGGTGACCGGTGTCGGCCCGTCGGTGCAGCGCTCGCCGATGGCCGACACGAACTCGCCGAACGCGGGCAGTGAAGCCAGCGGGTTGCTACCGCCTTCGAGGACCGCCACATGCATGAAGCTGACTCCGTCATCGAGCCGGATGGCCGTATAGCGGAGCCCTTCGGGCATCTGGTCGGCGAGCTGGGCGAACACGGCCTTGATCAGCTTTTCGTTCTCGTCAGCGGATCCAGGACGGGTGGTGTAACGGACGACGGTGGCATGGCTCATAACGAGCTCCCCTGTCAGCGGATCGATCGGGTCTGGTGGCGGGCGTCATGGGTGAGCTCGGCTAGGCCGAGTTCGTCTAGCAGTGGCGGGAGGTACATGCCGAGCCGCCCGTCAGCGGCCCGTCTCGACCCGGTGCTTGAGCCCCCGGGCAAACCGGTCGAACGATGGTCCCAGATCCGGCATCGACCGCCAGATCAGCCCCAGCAGCGGCCCAGAGTACTCCTCGCGGACATGGAACGCCGTTCCCCCATTGTCGTCCGGCAACAACTCGAAGGTCCGCACGCCCCGGAACAGGCCCAGCGGCATGCCGCCACTGAAACGCAGCCGGGCCGGCGGATCAAAGTCCGTCACCTTGACCGGGAAAGCCCGGCCGGGCGCCGCCTGAGCCCGGATCGTGATCTTCTCCCCGGGCGCAATCTGGCCGTCGACTCCGTCGACGCCCGAGTCCCATGACGGCCAGGCCGCCCCGTCCGTCAGCACCGCCCACACCGCCTCCGGACTCGACGCGATCACCGAACTCGCCTCGTAGTACCGCATCGGCTCCCTCATCTTCGGTAACATTTTAGTTACCGTAACAATCCAGTTACCGTAACACGTACGTTACCGATGCACAAGAGAGCCCGGCCGGTCGTCTTGTGTGTCAGCTACGTCACGTGCTCGGGGGAATCACGGCCGGTGCGTACCGCGGGCGCCCGGCCGGCCGGCAGACCTGCCACCTCAGGACCCCAGAGGTCGCAGGTTGAAATCCGCCTCCACTGCCAGGAAGTACCAGGCCGGAGGGCTGATCGCGGAAACGGCGGTCGGGCCTTCCATTACCCTCGTCCCAGCACCCACCCCCGGGGATCGTGGACGACAGGAGTTCGACATGAGTGACACGCTCGACTGGAACGCGAAGACCATCGCGGAGTTCAGAGCGAACGAAGGCAGGGTTGGCGGGAACTTCGAGGGCGCTCCGCTAGTCCTGGTACATCACCGCGGCCGCAAAAGCGGGCGGGAGTACGTCAACCCGATGATGTACCTCCCGCACGACACCGAACCGGACATCATCTACGTCTTCGCAAGCAAGGCGGGAGCACCGACCAACCCCGACTGGTACCGCAACCTGGTCGCCGCACGTGACGGCAGCGTCGAACGCGGAACCGAGACATACAAAGTGACCGTCCGCGAACTGACCGGCGCTGAACGCGACCGCATCTACGCCGAGCAAGCGCGGCGCTACCCAGGCTTTGCCGAGTACGCACGCCAAACTGCCGGAGTCCGCACCATTCCTGTGCTCGAGCTTAGGCGGGCGTAGCCCGCACCGCTAAGTAAGACCACCCGGGGGGTGCCAGGCTCCCCGAGAACAGCGCCAGCCTCGCCCTGCACCGGCGCGCCGGGTCCCGCCGGGTCCCGCATCGTCGGCACCCGCGACCGTCCCGGACGCCTGCGCGGCAGATGGCGGGACGTCGTCCTCGTCGAACGCCGCAGCCCCACCATCACCTGATCACGGCACTCACGGATGTCCGGTCAAGGCAGGCTGAGCAAGATGTTCTTACGATCGTAGGCGGAATGTAGCATAAACGTATGACGAAGCAACGGCTCTCCGCATCCGTGGACGCCGAGCTAGTGGCGGTGGCGCAGGAAGCTGTAACCGGAGGCCGCGCCGAGAGCATCAGCGCCTGGGTCAATGACGCTCTCCGGCTGAAGGCCGATCACGACCGGCGGCTGCAGGCCCTGGATGACTTCCTGGCCGCCTACGAGGCCGAGCACGGCGAAATCACCGACGACGAGATGCGGGACGCCGCCCGCCGGGCACGCGAGCGAGCCATCGTGGTACGAGGCAACCGGGAGCAGCCGTCGTCCGGGCCCGCACAGCAAGGCCGCGGTGCCGCCTGATGCTCGTGCTGGACGCAGGGGCATTCGCGGCCGTCGAACGTGGCAGCCGAGACGTCGTAGCACTGATCAAGCGCGAACGTCTCGCCGGACGCTCGCCGGTAACTAGCGGCGGCGTGGTCGCCCAGGTCTGGCGCGGCGGCAGCGGACGGCAGGTCCCCATGGCCCTGCTCCTGGCCGGCACTGACGTGGCCCCGATCGACGACGGGCTGGGACGGCGGGCGGGCATGCTTCTGACCCGCAGCGGCCAGTCCGATGCCATCGATGCCGCTGTGGTGTGCCTGGCGGCCGACGGCGACGACATCCTCACTTCAGATCCCGGCGACCTGCGCGTACTTGCGCAAGCAGCCGGGATTCACGTAGAGCTCGTCCCGGTTTAAACCTGGAGAAAGAGCTGCGGAACTTGCGGCAACCTGTGTGGTCCATGATCCCGGGTGGGATGAGCCTGATAGCTGCGTCCTTTGTCGGCAGCAGCTGGTACCTGGCCGACAAGATCCGCTCGGAGGCCTTGGCCGTCGGGCCGGGCCCGGCGCTGCCCGCGTACGACGACGTGCAGTTCGTAGGCGTGTCACCCGGACAGGTCCAGCTGCGAGCCGTCGGCGACCAGGCGGCCCTAGTCAAGCCGATGCTCTGTGGCATTGCCTGGCCGGGCGGCATCGGGTACCTGGGCGCCGTGGCATCTGTGTCCGCGAGCGTAGTTACACGCCCGCTGACCGTGGCATGCGGATCGGCTCCTACGGCGGGGCAGCTCGCTGCGCTCGATAGGTCGTACTTCCTGAGCGATCCGGAAACGGCGTTGGGTATTCCCGTCCAGGACGTAGTCGTACCGGGCCCGCTCGGGCTGCTTCCCGCGTGGTACTTCCCGGGGCCGGGCAGCACGTTCATCATCGGGGTACACGGGCAGAACGGCACCAGAAAGGACGTGCTGCGCGTTATCGACATCGTGCACCGCATGGGATTTCCCGCTCTTGCGGTCACCTACCGCAACGACCTCGGCGCTGCCCGCGACCCGTCGGGTTACCACCGTTACGGGCAAACGGAGTGGAGCGACATCGAGGCGGCGGTGCGATGGTCGCTCGCGCAGGGCGCACGGAATATCGTCCTGGTCGGCCAGTCAATGGGCGCGAGCGTCGTCGCGGCGTTCCTGCAGCGCTCATCGCTTGCTCCGAAGGTGGCGCGCGTGGTGCTGGACGCGCCCATGCTGGACCTGCATGCGGCCATCGACTACCAGGCCGACCGGCACCTTATTCCGATCATCGGACGTCTCCCGGCTCCGTTGATCCGGACGGCCAAGAGGATCGCCAGCGCGCGCTTCGGCATCGACTGGTCCGCTGTCAGTTACCTCGATGAGACGACTTGGCTCAAGGTCCCCGTACTAGTCACTCACGGCGATGACGACCCCCGGGTGCCGATCTCCACCAGCCTCAGGCTGAACGAGCTCGAGCCCTTCCTCGTCACCTTCGAGGCGTTCCCGGGCGCAGGCCATCTGGAGTCGTGGAACACCGACCGGTCCCGCTACACGTCATTGGTGGAGTCGTTTCTGACGCCGCTTGCGTCGTGAGGGAGTGGATTCAGCGCTGCATCCCGCGGCGGACCGCGTCGATCAGGTAGGGGCGCAGCCGGGCCGGGGGCACGATGGCCTGGACCGAACCGACCTCGTGCGCCCGCTCGACGCTGTGTACGCCGTCGAACTCGTCGGCGACCTGCCCGAGCTTGGAGGCGTGCACCGCGGGCCAGACCGACGCCAGCTCGGCGCGCAGCCGGGACGCCTCGTCCTCGTCTCCGCCGGAGGTGGCCTCGGCGATCCTGGCCTGCAGGCCGGCCACCCGGGGATCGGCCGACGTGCGCTTGTTGACCTCAGCGGCGAACACCACCGCGGCGGCGGGCGCCCCGCCGATCACCGAGGCGTAGGAGCCGTCTACGGCGGCGACCTCCATGGTGTCGTTGAGCGTCCCGGAGAACACGACGAACGCCCCGCCGTGATACCGCGAGACCACGCAGAACACGATCGGGCCGTCGAAGTTGACGATCGCTCGGCCGATCTCCGCGCCGTATTCCAGCTGGAGCCGGCGCAGCGACTCGGGCGAGCCGTCGAACCCG
This sequence comes from uncultured Actinomycetes bacterium, assembly GCA_963767565.1. Taxonomy (GTDB): domain Bacteria; phylum Actinomycetota; class Actinomycetes; order Streptosporangiales; family Streptosporangiaceae; genus Palsa-504. Next base: position 15,329 of record CAVYEG010000013.1, read on the forward strand.
GACAGGTTGGCCAGGATCACCAGCGGGCGGTTCCCGCTGGCCGCGTTGATCGCCCGCGCCGTCTTCTTCGACGACAGGGGGAACAGCGTGCCGGCCGTCCACTGGGACGGGCCGTCCACCGGGGAGAGCCCATGCCGGGGCAGCGGGCGGGACTCGAAGCCGATCACCACGACCGGCTGCCCGCCCAGGTGCGCGTCGAGCACCACGGCCGACTCGGCGTCGGCCATGTCGGCCCAGCGTTCCAGCGTCGGATGGTCGGCGTCGGCTACGCCGCGCAGCACCGAGCGGATGTCGAAGGGCTTCTTGCGCTCAGGGTTGGTCGCGGCGTCGAAGATCTCGCCGAGCGCACCGAACTCGGCGGCCGGGCCGGAGTGCGGCGATACCGAGATATCCCGGTCGTCCGGGTCGGTGGTCGGGGCCGGCCGGGGGAAGCGCTCGCCCTCGGCCACATACGCGTGCTCGTAGTGCGCCAGCAGCACGTCGACGGCCGCGGACAGGTCCGGCGCCCAGTACTGGGCTTCGCCATTCGGCCCCATGATCCGGTCGTAACCGCCGATGCCGAAGTTGTCCTCGGCCGAGACCCCGCCGGAGTAATCCAGCGACTGCTTCCCGGTCAGGACCATGGCCGACTCCGGGGTCATGATCAGGATGCCCTTGGTGTGCATCAGCATCGTGGCCTCGGCGTTCCAGTACGGCTGGGCGCCGACGTTGATGCCGGTGACCACGACGTTGATCTCGCCGCCGTCCTGGGTGAATTCGACGATCCCGCGCAGCGACCGGGAGATCCAGTCCATCGTCTCGGTGCCGGAATCCATGGAGATCTTGGCTCCCGCCGAGATGGCGAACCACTCCACCGGGGCGTGCAGCCGCCGCGCCAGGTCGAGCGCGGCGAGCACCCGGCGGCACTCAGGCTCGGCCAGCGCGCCCAGCGCCCGCGTCGGGTCGCCCATCAGCACGACCCGGCGCATCCCCTCGGGATAGCGCATGGTCGGCGTGCTGACCACGCCGAGCACGAGGTTCGCAGTATTCAGCCCCGGCTCCCGGTCCACCGGTGCCGGGGAGCCCGACTCGTCGAGGTCGTATTCGGTGAACGTGCCCGGGGCGGCGCCAGGATCCGGCGACCGGGTGATCAGCGGGATGAGCTCGTACGGGTAGACGGTGCCGCGGCGGCGAGCCCGGATCACCTTCTGCGTGTAGGAGTTCAGCTCGCGCAGCGGCTCCGGCGGCGGGTCGGTGAGCCGCAGGGTCAGCCCGGCGCCCGGTGGCCGCGACATCCGCAGCATCAGCTCGCGGGCCCCGCCGTCCGGGGACGCCATCTTGAACTGCACCATCACCTGCTCCAGGCCGAGGCCTTCGGTGCGCGGCGCGAGCGCCTTGATCACCTGCTCGAACTCATCGATCGTGGCGTCCACGACCGGCCAGATGTAGAGCTTGACCCGGTTCCAGTCCAGCCTGGCCAGCTCGCGGTCGGCCGAACGGGCCGCGCGCAAGCTGTCCAGGCAGTCGTCCAGGGTGCGCTCGAGCTGCGGCAGGCCGCGGATCCGCCGGTCTTGGCCGCGCAGAATGGTCAGGTCGCGGACGTCGGCCAGCACCATGAGCCGCTGGTCGTCGGGTACCTCGCGGCCCCGGATGCGGAACAGGTGGATGTCGGGCGCCGCGGGCAGGCGGGTCAGCTCGAACCGGGAGAAGCGCCACAGGCCCAGGCGTTCGGCGATCATCGGGTGCAGATCGCGCTGGGTCCGGTCCTCCTCCGGTACGCCGTCCGGTCCCGGGCAGAAGGTGAACCAGGCCGGCCAGCCCTCGCCTGTCCTGCGTCCTCCCGGCGAAGCCTCGGGGGAGACCGGGGGGGTCGTCCCCCCCGGAGCCAGCACCGCGACCGCGACCCGCTCGACGGCGGGCGGGACGACGCCGAGCTTGTCGCGGATCCGCGCGGCGCGGGCGTCAGGGCCGCCATCGGCCTCGTCCTCGGGGGTCTGGGACGTGACGTAGAGGTCGACGAGCACGGTACGGCCGGCCGCGAGGGCACCGGGCAGGCCGGGCAGGTCGGATTCCGCGGCGCTTTCCGTGCCCTCGGCGACGGTCGCGATGACCAGGTAGTCCTGCCCGTCGTGGGTGTACTCGGCGGTCAGCAGCGGGCGGCCGCCGTGCTCTGCGACCCGCACGTTCTCCAACGGCCTAATCTGGTAGTAACGCCGGGTCATTACCTCGAGCATGACCGCGTGGTCCCGCTCAGTGAAGACGCCGAGGATCGGCGCGCCTGAGGCGACGATGGCGTCGATCTGAGCCGCCCTGGCCTGGGGGTCGGAAGATAGGCGGTCGAGTTCCGCACGGACCCGTTGCTGAGCCCGGGCCCGCTCGGCAGCGACGGCCGGGGCGTCAAAGCACCGGTACCGGACCTGCCGGGCCAGGTCGCCCACGGCAGGGTGGCGCAACTGGGTGGCCGACATGAGCTGGTCGACGACCCGCCGGTAGTCCTCGCGGGCGTCGTCCGGTAGGGATTGCCGGTCGCGCAGCCGCCAGCGCAGCAGTTCGGCCACGACCGGCATGTGATCAGCTGCGCGGCGGTGCGCCAGGAAGATCCGGTACAGCGCCGGCCCGAGCTCGGGCGAGGGCTCCAGTCCGGTGATGCCGTAGTGGGCGAGGGTCCGGCGCAGCTTGATCCGGAACGAGGAGGGAAGTCCTTCCGCGTCGGCGTCCAGGGAGCGCAGGTAGGCGTGCAGGTACTCCTGCTGGTTGTGAGCGGCCTCGGCATCCACCGCGGCCTCGTCGTCGGCTTCGGTCTCGCTGGGCACCCGGCGGTTGCGCCACAGGGCGGAAATGTCGGCGAAGATCCGCAGGATGTCGGTCTCGCCGGCCAGCAGCCTGGGGTCGCCGGCCGGAAGCTCGGCTCGCGCGGCGGCCAGCCTCTTCAGCTGCCGTCGGGCCTCGTCCCCGTCGATGTCGAAGCCGAGCACCATGGAGCGCAGGGCCGCCAGCGCGTCGGCGGCGACCGCTGCCGGGTCGTGTTCGTCGCCGCGCGCGCCGGCCAGTGCGCTCAGGTCGACCCGGGCCTCCGACTGCCTGCCGCCGGCCTCGAGTTCCGCATCCTGCTCGATCCTGACCAGCTTGGCGCCGGTCTCGACCTGGGTGTTGACGTCGACGAGCACCTCGGCGACCCGGCCGGCCACCGGGGCGCGCAACGCCGTCTCCAGCTTCATGCTCTCCACGATGGCCACGACGTCGCCCGCCGCGACCTCGTCGCCGGCGCCGACCGTAATGGCCACCACCATGGCCGGGGCCGGGGCGCGGACCAGCCCCGCCTCACCGCCGGAGAGCCGGTGCACCGCTCCATCGACCTCAACCAGGTAGTCCGGGCCCTGCGCGACCGAGAGCACGTCGAAGTGCTGACCGCCGACGCCGAGGGTGAGCTCGAACCGGCCCGACCGCTCGACGTCGACCTGCACCGCGCGGCCGTCCAGCTGCACCCGGTACCGACCTGGCCGGGGCCGGGACACCCGGAGCTGGTAAGCCTCGGAGCCGACGCGGACGTCGGCCTGATGCCACGTCTCGTGGCCTACCTCCGGGCGCCCGTGCTCAGCAGCGGTGAACAGCCGGTCCTGCTGGCGCCGGGCGTGCGCCTGGTAGGCCTCGAAGGCGGTGGCCAGCAGCGCGACGTCGACCCGCCGCGGCGGGGCGTAGCCGTCGGCCATCATCGTGTCCAGCCAGGTCGTGTCGACCTCGCCGCGGATGAACTCCGGCCGGTCCAGCAGGTCGAGCAGGAAGCCCTTGTTCGTGGTCCCGCCCTTGATCACCGCGGCGGTCTGCCGGAGCGCGCGGGACAGCCGGGCGCGGGCCTCGGCCCGGTCCCGGCCCCAGGCGATCACCTTGGCGATCATCGAGTCGAACTGCGGCGGGATGACATCGCCCGCCGAGACCCCGGTGTCGACCCTGATGCCGGGGCCTGCGGGCAGGGCCAGGTGCTCGATCAGGCCCGGCGCGGGCGCGAAGTCACGTTCCGGGTCCTCGGCGGTCAGCCGGGCCTCGATGGCATGCCCGTGCACCGGCGGCTCGCCCGTGACCTCATCGAGCAGGGCCCTGACCTCGGCCAAGGCGCCGCCGGCCGCGATGTGCAGCTGCAGCTTGACGATGTCCAGGCCGGTGGTCGCCTCGGTGACCGGGTGCTCGACCTGCAGCCGGGTGTTGACCTCGAGGAACGACAGCAGCCGTTCGCCCGGTTCGTAGAGGAACTCCACGGTCGCGGCGTTGACGTAGCCGGCGGCCCGGATCAGCTCCGCGGCGTGGGCGCGCACCATCTGCTCCTGCTCGGCGGGCAGCACGGTGGAGGCGGACTCCTCGATCACCTTCTGGTTGCGCCGCTGCACGCTGCAGTCCCGGACGCCCAGCGTCCACACCGTGCCCTTGGCGTCGGCGACGACCTGCACCTCGATGTGGTGGCCGCCGCGGATGGCCCGCTCGAGGAACACCGTTGCGTCGCCGGCCGTCTTGCCCGCCTCCGAGCTGGCCCGCTCGAACGCCTCGTCAAGCTGCTCGGCCGACCGGACCAGCCGGATGCCGCGCCCGCCGCCGCCCGCGGTGGCCTTGACCATCAGCGGATAGCCGATCGACTCCGCTGCGGCCTGTGCTTCCTTCAGGTCGGCCACCGGGCCGCCGCTCCACGCCGCGAGCGGCACGCCGGCGTCGGCGGCCAGCCGCTTGGACTCGATCTTGTCGCCGAGCCTGCGCATGACGTCGGCCGACGGGCCGATGAAGGTGATCCCCAGCCGCTCGCACAGCTCGGCGAACTCGGCCTTTTCCGAGACGAACCCCCAGCCCGGCCACACCGCGTCGGCCCGGCACTCCCGCAACGCGCGTTCCAGTTCGGCGTAGTCCAGGTAGGGGCTGGCGGCGAACGCCTCGCCGGGGTCCGCCGGGCCGATCAGCACCGCCTCGTCCGCCTCGCGGACGAACGTCGCGCGACGGTCGGCGGCCGTATAGAAGGCGATGACGCGCAGCGGCGGCCGCCCCTCGGCGTTCCACTCCCGGACGGCGTTGATCAGCCGCATGGCCGGCTCGCCCCGGTTGACGACCGCGACCCGGCTGAATGCGCCCTGGCTGTCGATGCTCATCGCTTCACCCACCGAACGCCGCGCGCATGTCGTCACTGGTGCCGCCGCCCGCAGGCCGCGGCGCCGCGGCCTGCGGGGCGACGTCCAGCACCACCTCATCGGCCACGATGGCCGGGTCGACCTGCAGCACGGCGTACCCGCCGACCGCCCCGGCCCCGAAGCCGGGCGCGAAGACCCGCGTGCGGCGGGTTATCACTCCGTCGCGTACCGCGTCGAACAGCGCGATCGGGATGCTCGCCGCCGACACGTTCCCCATCCGGTCCACGTTGAAGTACAGCTGGTCGGCGGCCAGCCCGGCCTTGCCCGCCAGGTTGAGGATCATCGTCTTGTTGGCCTGGTGCGGCACGATCAGCTCGATGCCCTCGAGTAGCGTGCGCCCGGGGTCGTCGGGATCGGGAAGCTGGCCGAGCTCGTCCAGCATCTGGGTCAGGTAGCGCTGCACCAGCGACTTGACCTCGGGACCGTACACGGTGATGTCGTTGTCGAAGTCCGCGTTCGGCCAGATGATCGAGTTGACCTCGGTGTGCGGCCCGCTGGCGTAGGTCTGCACGACCTCCACGTCGCCCTCCTCGCCGTCCGGCGCCGGGCCGATGACCATGGCCGCCGCCCCGTCCCCGAAGATCATCCGCGAGGTGCGGACGCTGCCGATCTTGTCGGAGAACTTCTCCACGCAGACCAGCAGCACCGGCCGACCGACCTCCTGAAGCTGCCGGATGGCCTCGGCCATCCCGTAGGGCAGCCCTGCGCAGGCGGCGACCAGGTCGGCGGAGGCATGGGTCTGCAGCAGGCCGAGCTCGCCGGATATCCAGCACGCGATGGACGGGATCAGGCGGTTGCTGGTGCACGTGCTGACCAGCACGGCGCCGATTTCCTCCGGAGCGCGGCCGGATTTGGCCAGCGCCGCCCGGACCGCGGGCAGGGCCAGCTGCTCGGGCTCCCGGCTGCTGTAGCGGCGCTGGTTGATCCCGGTTTTCGCGCTGATCTCCGCGGCGGTCATCGGCGACCACGAGAAGCTCGCGTTCCTGATCACGTCGTCGTTGCTGCAGGCGTACTCGCCGCGCACGACCGCGAGGGCCTCGAGCTTCGGCTGGATCCGGAACGCCTCCCGCACCCGGACCGGCGGATACGGCCGCACCGGCGCCACCGCCTCGACTGGCCCGTCCTGGCTCGCTACCGTGTCAGGCGTTCGGCCGCCGGCCGCCGGACGCCTGACCCGCTCGATGAAGGCCAGGACATCGCGGTTGCGCGGATGGAACGCGACCACGAAGTCGTCGTCCCCGATCTCGCCGGGCCCGCGCAGCTCGGTGCGCGCGCGATCCCACGGGTACTGGTTATGCAGCACCATCGCCCAGCGCATCAGCGCCTCGAGCTCCGGCACGTCCTCGTGCGCGTCGAGGATCTGCTCGAACGTGAACGCCGGGTAGTCGGGGTCATGGTCCGGCATCACGAACGTCAGCGCCGCGGGCTGGCTCAGGAGCTCGGCCACGGTCGGCTTGATCGCGGGCAGTTCGGTGGCGTGGTGCAGCTTGGTGCTGAACACGCCGAACAGCAAGTCGAACACCCTGTCCTCGGTGCCGGCGTCCCACGTCGCGGGCAGCTCACGGAAGGCGCGCTCGACCGCGGCCACCTTCCGCTCGCTGTCCTCCCACGGGGTCAGCACCGGCAGGAAGACGTCGTCGCGTCCCTTGGGCAGGTCGCGCCACCGGGTCGGCCGCTTGTCGAACATGGTGAGCGCGTACCGGTTGACCCAGAACAGGTTCTGCCCCAGGTCACGCAGTAGCTCGAAGCGCCCCGGATAACCGCCGGCCTCGACCCGGGACAGGATGTCGGTACCGGTCGGCGCCTTGGCCTCGAAGTCCCGCCCGATCACCGCGGTGAACTGGTCGAGAGACTCCAGCACCGAGAAATCCAGCTCGCCGAGGAAGTTGGCGGGGAACACCAGGCGGCCGTGCTGGTTGATCACGAAGGGCTTCACGGACTACCTCCTGGGCGGACTACCTGATCCGCCGGCCGCCTGTCCTGGCGGCGCGGCATGGAACGGTGCCGGGTCGGGCCCTGGCACCGTATCTGTTCCGTACCCCGAATCCGACGACTATGTGTGTATCCGCCCGTCAAAGTGGCCTGAGCCGGAATGAATCCCGGTAGCTCGGGCCGCTTTGGTGACGACCTGGCCGGAAGCTCGCAGCCTGGCCCGTTCGGAAAGAAGGTCTTTTATCTCCAGACCGGGGTCTCCGCTCCTGGCTCACTGCGTCAGATCACGTCGCGGCGCTTGGTCAGGGCGATTCCGCCAGCGACGAGAGCCACTGTGTATCCGATCATGATGACCCCGCCGGGCCCATGCGGGCGGGGCGTACGGGAAGGCGGCCGGGACCTGATCATGACCGCGGAGGCGACTGCGGGGGCGATGACCGGCGCCCCGAGCATCCAGCCCTGGTGGAAGAGGTTGTAGAGCGCGGTGAAGACGAGCTCGGCGCCGGAACTGCCCGCGTACACGACTATCGCGCCGATAACGGAGGCCATCTGGCTGCGTAGCACCGCTCCCAGACCGCCGGCGAGGAAGAGCCACCCGGTGCCCGTCGCGCGGATCTTCATGAACTCGGCCCTGCCAGGCGAACCAGGATCGTCCCGGTGTCGCCGGCAGGCTCAAAGGGTGGTGCCGAGGCGCGGCGCCCCGATGACATACTCACACGATGACCGATCCCGAAGACAAGCCCATGCGTATCGAGGTGTCGCGCCTGATCGCCGCACCAGCCCACGAGGTATTCACCGTCCTGCGAGATCCACGCGGCCACGTCGACATCGATGCCTCCGGCATGCTCATGGACGCCACTGGCGAACCGGTCAGCGCCGCCGGCGACCGGTTCACGGTCCACATGGACCGCCGGGCACTTGGTGACCTGCCCTGGGAAGACTATGACGTCGAAGTGGTCATCACGGTCTTCGAACCCGACCGCGAGATCGCCTGGACCATCGAGGGGCGGCTCAAGCCCCCGTTGCGCCACGTGTACGGCTACCGGCTCGAGCGCCGGCGCAGGCGTCCTCGTGACCTCCTATTACGACTGGTCGGAGCTCGACCCGAGCTGGCAGGGCACGTCAGGCTCGTTCCCGGTCGTGCCCGAGAGCGCACTCAAGGCGACGCTAGGAATCCTCGACCGAACCGTCCGCCGCCGCCGCGCCGCCCAGCCTTGACGTTACCGGTCACTGAGCAGCTGACCGCATACGTCAGCCCAGTCCCATCAGCCCCAAAATCGCGGAGGATTTTGCCTTCGCGGAGTATTTGGGCAGTCATCGTTGTCCAAATACTCCATGGAACCCGGATCCTCCACGGTAATGGGACCAGCGGGACCTATGGGTGGCATGGGAGCAGCGTGCCGGGCTTCGGTAGCGCACCCGGGTGGCATCTACCCATTTTGTGACACGCCGTGCAAGCTGGTGCTGGCCTCCCCGGATGGGCAGGTTGCTGGACTGGCTGGCTACGCAGGAACCCCGCAGCAGTGCGGCTTGGGTGCCGGGACGAATATCCGGCCGGGACTGGTGACGTGCCCGGTGTAGACCGTGCTGCTGCTGGGGAGCAGGGGCATGTGGGTGCTGGCGCTTGCGCCGCCCTGCAGGGCGGCGACGGTGCTGGCGGCGACGGTGCTGGCGGCGATGATCACGGCGGCTGACATTTTGACAAAGAACCTGCGCATCGGATCCTCCTGGGTGGGTTTTGCTGTTACCACCACGATCGTGCGCGAAGGCCCGTCCGCTCTTCCGTGAACCGCAATGTCCGGCCCGTAGCGGAGCCGGTGATGGCAGGATTGATCGTTGTGGCGGTGAACCGGATGCCGGCCGCCGAGGTGGAGGTGTCGGCGGATCTGGTGCGGCGGCTGCTCGCCGATCAGCACCCTGACCTGGCGCGCCTGCCCGTGGAGTTCCTGGCGAACGGCTGGGACAACGAGCTGTACCGGGTCGGGGATGGGCTCCTAGCGCGGCTGCCCCGCCGCGCTCTGGGTGCGGAGATCATCAAGAATGAGCAGCGCTGGCTGCCCGGGCTCGCCCCGAGGCTGCCCCTGCCCATCCCCTATCCAGAACGGACCGGGGTACCCGCGCTCGGTTATCCCTACTCATGGAGCGTGGTGCCCTACCTGCCGGGGGTGCCCGCGGCGGAGGCCGGCTCCTTCGCCCCGCTCCGCCCAGTAGGCGTCGGGGGCTTCGGCGAGGCAGAGCGCCGGAACCTGGCCGACGGTGAGCGCGGCGAGGTTCTCATCCAGCTGCGCGCGGGTGACGGCGCCGGACAGCACAACCGATGCCCACGGCTGGGTCAGCGCGGCGCCCAGCGCGATCGCGTCCTCGGTGACACCGCGTGCCGCCGCCAGTGCGGTCAACGACGCCGGCGGCCCACCCGCCGGCGTCAGCCGCCCGTTGGCGACCGCCTCCTTGACCAGGACCGCCCACCCTGCCGCCGCGGCTTCGGCCGCGGCGGGACCTACGGATGACTCCAGGAGGTTCCATGTCACCTCCGTCGCCGTGAACAGCTGCTGCCCGTCAACGGTCACGGTCAGCGCCCGGCGGATCGTTTCGGCCTGATGCGGGCCGCTCGCGCTCAGCCCGATGATCACGCCCTCGGCACGCAGCCGGGATAGCGCGGCCAGCAGCGCAGCGTCGGTAAGCAACCCGGAATCAAGGGTCAGCGAATGCACCTGATACAAGGTGAGCCGGTTGCCGAGCAGGGCCCGGCTTTGCGCCAGCTGGGTCGTGAACATGGCCAGCGAATGTTCCTTGACCTCCTGCTGCGGAGCGTCGAGCCGCCAGCCACCGGTATAGCGGTATCCCCACTTCGAACCGACGATTACGTCCGCATGGCCGCGCTCGGCCAGCCAGTCGGCCAGGAATTCCTCCGCCCGGCCGTAGGAACGGGCCGCGTCGACGTACCTGACCCCGGCCGCGTAGGCAGCGTCCAGCAACGAGAAGGTCCGGATCCGCAGGCCGGCCACGCTGCGGTCGGGCAGGTCCTCCTCACGGCCACTGGTGATGTACGCCGGGCGACCCAAAGCGGCCAGCCCCAGCCCGATCCGGGAGACCACCGGTCCCCCGGCCCCCAGTATCGCCGTGGGCATGCGAATTCGGCTCCGGTGGTCGCTGACCATGGCCACTACCGTATCGGCGACCCAGCTAGTGACCTATCCCCGGGACAGCGCATCAGCCGGGCAGGCTGCTGGTAGTGGCCATCACGGCGTACTGGCAGCACGTTATGCTGGACGACCGCGCCTGCCCGGTGGTCGCCTGGTAGGCCCACATCCGCTGACCAGGTCCCTGGTAGAACAGCCATGAGCTGTCTGGCGACCATGCGGTTACCGACAGGAGGAACGCAGCCGACGATGGGACCGCCGTGGCCTGCGTGTCCGGGCCGGCCAAGTGAAGAATGAACACGCGGGCGATGCCCTTGCTCTCGGGCGGAAGCACCGCCTCGGCGGCCATCATCTGGCCTGATGGCGCTATCTCGCTGACCGACCAGGCCCAGTTGCCTCCGTGGACCGGCGCCCATCCGGCCGTTCCCGGCGGCGCGGCGAACGAGCGGAGCCTGCCGGTGACGACATCGAAAACCCGCAGAGTCCTGCAGACGTAATAGCCGAAATTACCTCCGTAGCTCAGGTTCTGCGCCGTCGAAGGGTTCGCGCAGTTACCTCCATAGGCGACGAGCCCCGGGCTGACAGCGAAGCCTTCGGCAGATGACGAATCGGGCAGCGCTTTCGGCACGGCATGGGGAGTCCACAGCCAGAAGGGGCCGCTCACCTCCCCAAAGCGCGACTCCAGCAGCAGGCCAGCGTCCGTCCCGGCGATCAGCTGAGTTCCCCGGGGCAAGGTGATCGACGGCCCCGGCTGGCCATCGGCCACCGGGACGGACCGGACCGTTACTGCGGCCGTCTCGGGCTCGTAGTAGCCATATTCGAGCCACACATCGCCAGGCGTGGCGGACGGGGCGAATGCCAGTGTCCGGCCGAGTACTCGCGTCTGGCCTGTCACCGCGTTAGTAGCCAGGACGCTGGTGCTGCCGACGTAGACGATCCAGTCGCTGACCAGCATGATGGGCTGGTTTTCGCCGGGGTCGACAACCGGAGCAGCCCGGCCGCGCTGTCCGGTACGCAGGTTGTCCAGGTCGATCGTGCCGTCCTGCCCCAGGCCCGCCGGCCACATCAGGACGGTGGTGTCCACGCTCGCCGGGATGGGGCCGGGTACCTGCGGGCCGCCGGCAGGGCCGGCCGCGGGCCTCGGCTTGGGCTGGCTCGCCTGCCCTGGCCCGCTGGCTCCGTACAGGCCGACGAAGGCGCCCAGCGCTGCGGCGAGCACAGCCGCGGCACCGGCGGCAGCGTAACGCCTGCGCTGGCGCCGCCGCGCCTCCTTGATGAGCGCCTCGGCGCCCAGACCCGGCACGGGCACCACCGCTGTGCTCTTCATGGCTCGCCCCTACGACACCTTCGCGATGATCTCTGCCAGTTCCTCTGGCCGGTAACCGCAACGCCGGGCCAGCTCGACCAGCTCGCGCGCCTTCGCCACCACGGCACTGCGTTCAGGCCCGATGCCGCTCACCGTCACGCCCCGGCCGCGGCGGAACTCCACCAGCCCCTCGTCCCGCAGCGTGCGCAGTCCGCGGAACACCGTGTTGGCGTTGACGCCAAGGACCGCGGCCAGATCCCTGGCAGGCGGAAGCCGCTCGCCTGATAGCACCTCGCCATCGGCAATCGCACGCCGGATCGCCGCCGCGACCTGCTCGTGCAGCGGTACCGAGCTCGAGGGATCAATCTCCACTATGCGACTGGTGCTACTCACATTGGCATCATAACACCGCGCGACCTCGTCCATCGGGACGGGAGGAGGTGGCCTAGCGCGGGACCCGGCTCAGGCCGGCTGGGCGGGCGGCGCCACGAGGGAGCTGTCCTGGCCGGAGCGCCGTAGCGCGTCCCTGATGAAGCCGCTGACTTTGAGTTCCTCGATGACCGCCGCGAGGAACCGGACCGTGCTCGGGGCATGGGTCCGGGTAACCGCCACTGCCTGCCGGATCTGCATGAACCGCTCATCGATCACACGGAATCCCGGGGTGCGGACGGCGAAGTCGCTGACCACCTGCCTGATGCCGGCGCTGGACTCCAGGCCATCCTGGCAGAACATGCCGATGCCGTCCGGCGCGCACCACGGCAGCGTGCCGGAGGGTACGCGGATGTAGTCAACGATCAGCTCAGGCATGCGCGGGTAGAGTTCCACAACGCTCTCGGGGATTCGGCCGAGCGGGGCGCCCAGGGGTTGGCGTACCGCTCACTGACCGACGAGCCAGATGTGGCCGCGCTCACCGCCCGCCTCGCGCTGCTCGCCCGGCTAATCCTATATTCTAGTCGGCATAGGAGGAATTGGGTCCCGCTTCCCACGTGGGCGGATCGGCCCGGGCCGACAGTATGCGCCAGCAGCCGGCCCTGACCCGGGTTCGTGGGAGCAGGAACTCGACCTCCGGACCGCGTGCCCCGCCCACCGGCCCGGCTGTCCGCTCCGGGCCTGCGCCGCGGCGCGCTCTACGTGCCTCATTGATACCCAGGTTCCGGGCCATCTGCGCGATCGGCTTGCCACTGGGGATACTGAACATGCAGGGCATGCGCCGGCTGGAGGAGGTGCCGTCACCATGGTGCAGGTAGTCATGCTGTCCCCACCGGGCGCCGGGAAAGGCACGCACGGCAGGTGGCTGACGCAGCAGACGGGCGCTGCGCACATCTCCTCGGGCGATCTGCTCCGGGCGGAGGTCGCGCGCGGATCCGGTCTGGGACAGCAGGTCGCCGCATATACCACGCGCGGCGACCTGGTCCCGGACGAGCTGATCTTCAGCATCCTCATCCCGGCCGTGGTCGCTGCAGCTCGCGCGACAGGTGGCTACGTGCTCGACGGATTCCCGCGCACGATGGGCCAGGCGCTGCGCGCGGCGCAATACGGCCTCGAACTCGACCTCAGAGCCGACGCCGTGATTTACCTGACCGCGCCGGAGGAGGAGCTCGTCACGCGGCTGCTCGACCGGGCGCAGCGTGATGGCCGGGTCGATGACACGCTCCACGTGATCCGGCACCGGCTCGCCGTCTTTGCCCGGGAGACCGCGCCGCTGGTCGATTATTACCGCGGCCGCGGCATCCTGCTTGAGCTGAGCACTGACCGTCCCGAGGCGGACGTCCGCGCGGACCTGCGGGACTGGCTCGAAGCCCGCGGACTGATGCTGCCCGGGGATGGGAGATCCCGGGCCGTACCGGGCATAACCAGCGCGAACAATGACACCGCGGCTCAGTGACCAGCCTCGCACCGATCAACCTAAGCACGCTCGGACGCTGATGGCCGGCGAGCTCGGCGAGTTGCAGATCAGCTCATAATGCCAGGCCGGAGGGGCCGGCCCCCAGGTGCACGGCACTCGTCTTGGCGCGCTGCCGGCGCGCCAAGGCCGTGGCCACGACGACGGCGGCCAGAGCCGGCACGACACCGCATACGGTCATTCCAACCCGCGCGCCGAACTGGCTCGTGAGCGCTCCGATGAGCGGCGCGCCGATGGGCGTACCGCCGATGAAGGCCAGCATGTACAGCCCCATCACGCGGCCGCGCAGCCGGGAATCCACGGCAAGCTGGACCGATGCGTTCGCCATGGACTGGAACGCGAGGTTGGCCAGGCCCAGGGCGCCCAGCAGGACGAGAAACATCGTCAGGTCCGGCGCGACCGCCGCAGCCACCTGGAGGAAGCCGAACGCGGCCGCCGAGAGCACGATCAGGCGAGGCCTCGGGTGGGCGGCTGCCCCGGCGAACAGCGCGCCGGCGGCCGACCCGATGGCGAGGGCGATGTTGAACAGGCCGTATGTGCTGGCGTTGCCGTGGAACGTCGACTTCGCCATCGCCGTCAGCACGATCGGAAAGTTGAGGCCGAACGTGCCGAACATCCCGACGAGGAAGATCGTCCACACGACGTGCGGATGCCGGCCCAGGTACCGGGCCGTCGCCCGCAGCGCGCCGGGCTCGCGGCGGGCAGCCGGTGCGGGGATGAGATCGGATGGCCGAAGCCGCAGCAGGCCGACGACAGGCCCGGCGTAGCAGGCGGCGTTGACCGCGAACACCCCACCAGTGCCCACGCTCGCGATGAGCAGGGCGGCGATAGCCGGGCCGACGAGCCGGGTCGCCTGGAACACCGCGGCGTTCAGGGCGATCGCGGCCCGGAGCCGAGCGGGCGGCACGACTTCGGCCACGAACGCCTGCCTGGCCGGCGCGTCGAAGGCGAAGATCAGCCCGCTCAGGAGCGCGAACGCGTACACGTCGGCCGGGTGCACCGCGCCAGCGATCGTGATGACGGCCAGCGCCGCGGTAGCGGCGGCGTTCAGCGTTTGCGTGGTCAGCAGGATGCGCCGTTTCGGCAGCCGGTCGGCCACTCCCCCGGTGTACAGGCCGATAGAGAGTATCGGCAGGAACTGCAGTGCCATCGTCACGCCGACAGCAGGTCGAGCTGTGCGTGAGGTCGTAGACCAGCCAGTCCTGAGCGATGCTCTGCATCCACGTGCCGGTGTTGGCCAGGCTCTGGCCGCCGAGGTAGATCCGGTAGCTGCGCGAGGTGAGGGCGGCGAAGGCGCCCCTCGGCTGCCGAATTGCCTCGGCGGTGATCACAGAGTGGGCCTTCCTGTCGCCGGCTGTCCCTCGACATTCTCGGCCCGGACCGGCTTATATTGAAAGGCAATTACTTACATAACAGTTATTATGGAAAATTATGACTGGTTATGATCCGCAGCTCCTGGCGACCTTTCTCGCCGTCGAGCAGACCGGCAGCTTCACCCGCGCAGCGGCGCGGCTCGGCATCCAGCAGCCGACCGTCAGCCAGCACATCCGTCGCCTGGAGGAGCAGGTCGGCCGGACGCTCGTGCTGCGGGACACGCACTCGGTGTCGCTGACCGCCGACGGCGAGGCGATGACAGGATTCGCGCGTAACATCCTCGCCGCCAGCGATCAGGCGGCGGCCTATTTCAGCGGATCCCGGCCGCGCGGGCGGCTCCGCATCGGCATCTCGGACGACCTTGCCCTGACCCGCCTGCCGCAGATCCTGCGTGACTTCCGCCGGGACAACCCGCTCGTCGACTTCGACCTCGACGGTCGACCAGAGCGGCCTGCTGCACCAGCGTCTGGAGGACGACAAGCTCGACGTGTTCATCGGCAAGCGCCCGAGCGGCGAGGAGCGCGGTCAGCTCGTCAAGCGGGAACGCCTGGTGTGGGTCGGCACGCCGTCGACGAAGCTCGACATGACCAGGCCCCTGCCGCTCGTCGTCTACCCGGCGCCCAGTATCTCGCGGACCGAGATACGCCGGGCCCTGAACCGGGCCGGGCTGCCGTTTCGCAGCGCCTGCGTGTGCCGGGTGTCAACGGCCTCATCGCGGCCGTCGCCGCAGGCATCGGTATCTCGGCTCTCGCGGTCAGCCTGGTCCCGGCTCAGCTCACTATTCTCGGCTCCGGGCACCGGCTGCCCGAACTCGGCCCGATCGACCTCGTCCTGCTCACTAACCCGCGAACTGGCCAGCGCCCAGCGGTGCGAGCCCTGATCTCGACCGTGCTGGTAAGTGGGTCGAGGTCGCTGACCGCCTACCGCGATGAGACCGCCGGGGGCCCGGTCACCCACCCTCATCCATAACCTAGCTGGCCGAGCAGGCGCGCGTACAGCTGCGGACTGTCCATCCCGGCGTGTCCCGCTCGTCGTAGGGACAGAAGACGGACCTGCAGCGAGGAGGACATCATGCACCCGGACATCACCAAGACCATCGCCAGCCTGCGGGTGGACGAGAAGCACGCTGCCGCGGCGGCGGCGCGGCAGGTCCGGCAGGCCCGGGCTGGGCGGACGGCCAGGTCGCTGCCCCGGCCCGGGTCGGCGGCTGCCACCGGCGGACGGGACGCCCGCCGGCGGCGGCTGCTGGGACGCTGGGTTCCCGGCCGGCCGCAGCCGACCTAAGCAGCCGACCCGGGGTCGCACCTCCAAGCGAATCAGGCCCGTGATGCGATGGGCACATAGCGGCGGTCGTTGCTGCGCAGCGCGACCGCCGTCCCCCGCTCGCTTACTGGCCCGTAGCCGCCTTGAACTTCTCGACAAGCTCGGCTGGCACCCGCCCGCGATCCTTGACCTCAATGCCCTGCGACTTGGCCCACACGCGAACCGCCGTGGAGTCGGCAGCACCGTTACCAGCCCTGCGCCCGTTTCGGCTTGGCCGCCGGGCAGCGCCAGGTGCCCGGCGAGCGGCATCGACGTACTTGGCCAGCGCTTTGCGCAGCGCCGCCGCATTTTTCGTGCTCAGGTCGATCTCATAGTCCGTGCCGTCCAGCCCGAAGCGCACGGTTCCTTCTGCCTCGCCGCCGTCAATGTCGTCAATAAAGAAGGTCTGAATCCTCTGAGCCATGTCCCGGCACTCCGCACGTAGATCTTGGATATTGGATAAGCATCACGATAGTACGCGCCCTGCCCCGCTGAGCGGCTCTGACTTGGCAATACCGCCGCCGACACGACTGGGACTTGCTCGGCGGAGGCCGGAACTCCCGCAAGCCCCCGGAAGCCCCCGGCGGTCTAATTAGCCCTCTTCAGTAGAACGAATGATGCAGCCCGAGTCTTGCTGAGCAGCACGCGCCGCCTGGCAGGAACCGGTCTGTAGCAGGTGAAATCTCTATACGTCCTACACGCGTTCGCTATCTCTCCTACATACACGTGCGCTGGCCGCATCGACGTATCGGGCCCTGCGTCCAGTTGGAAACATTGCAGTATTTGGCCGCGTATGTCGGCCCTTGACCACGTGGTCCTCCGGGCGGATGCCGAATCACGTTCCCGGACGTGAAGCCGTCAAGCCCGATCAGAAAGAGCTGCGATCGCCTTCGGGTCGTCAAGTGATCCGACTTCGGCGCGGAACCTCCTCAGCAGTTCCTCGTGGTCGGCGGCGGCACCGTCGACCAGACCGAAGTGCGGTTCGTGATGGTCGAGAGTCCACCCGTAGCCAGGGTGCGTGGTGTCGCCCGATTCCCAGACTGCCCTGAGGCTGCTTCGGCCTCGGTGGATCACATAGCGGTCTCTCACGAAGGAGAACTCGGCGAGCGTCTCGCCAGCGGCGCTGGCCGACTCGAGCAGATCGAACGCCGGATCACCCCCATCGACGAAGGGCTTGATTCCGTCGCGCCAGACCCGAACGGGATCAATCAGAAGGGAGTACGCAAGGAAACGGTCCGTTTCGTGCCACCGGTCCCACCATGACTCCCCCACGATCGCGGCCGTCGTTTCGCCGGCTCTCTCAAGCGCCTTCTTGAGAGCATCGGGTCGGCTGATCACGACATCGGAATCGAGGACCCAAACCCACTGCGGGAGGTCTGACCCTCGTGCGGCAAGGAAGCACATGGCCTGGGTGAGGGCAGGGCCGTGCATGCGATTGGTCGCATTCGCGACGAGGCGGCACCCGCCGGCAGCTGCGATCCTCGCCAACAGCTCTGCCGATCCGTCTTTCGATCTATTGTCGACGACGATTACTTCGAGCGACTCCCACTCCAGAATCTGTCTTAGCGACCACAGCAAGAGCGCGGTGAGCTCACGCGTGTTGAACGAAACCGTGATGACCGCGACCCGGCCGGGTATGACGGGGTGGTCCGGCCAGCGAACGATGTCGTCATGCATATGAGGGGGACTCCTCGGTGGCTGCGCTCAGGCGCCTTTCCAGCGCTGGCTGGTCCGCCGCCTGCCTCTCCCCTGAGTGGGAGTCTGACAGTCGGTCTGCGCCGCCGCCACTCGTATTTCCACGCCCGTAGGGCGAGAACTACATCGGCCGTTCTGGCGGGGCGAGGTGCAGCCGGAACTGGTGCTCGCCGCCCTGCTGGCCGAGGAGGACGAAGCCGCATTTCTCCGCCACGCGCCGGGAGGCCAGGTTGCCGGTGTGGCAGGCCAGGCGGGCACGGCGAAGGCCGATCTGCTGCGCAGCCCAGGTGAGGAACGCTTGGAGCGCACGGGCGGCGATGTGCAGTCAGATGGCGGATACCTTCCTGACGGGCCGTGCTTCATGGTGGGAGCAAGCCGGCCGCCAGCGCGGGCCGCGGCTCGGCGCCGCCCCAGCACCCAGAGGTCGGGCCCGGAGTGCAGGAAAGGAGCAGGCCATGGCGTACGGGCACGCCGAACGTAACCTCGCCCTTGTGCGCCAGCTCGAAGCCGAAACCAGGCAGCTGCTCGAGAGCTTGGACCAGTCGGGTGCCGAGCAGTCAGCGTCGCTGCACGAGGTCGCCAGCGGAGGAGATGACCGCTGAAGCACATGCCGCTACCGCCAGCTGGCCGAATCGTCCCCGCTCAGCACCGTCCTGGCGCGTTCCAGTCAGCTGATCAGCGCTAACCTGCCTTGGCGGTCGTTCGGTCAATGGCAGGCACGGCCGGCTGTGCAGCCCCGCCCGCGAGGACGCCGTCGATGCGGCTGCGAGCCGGGGCAGTCGCCAACAGCAAGACCGCGTCGGGCAGCCTCGCCTGGCCGGCGATCGCCGCCCGGACCGTGGGGAAAATATCGAGGTGCTGGTTCAGGCCCGTGGCGGACAGGACCCTGGCTACCTCGGGTGATGGTGCGGCCAGGCGCAGGGATCCGCCGAGCAGCTTGGCGCGGCGTCCGCTGCCCACCAGGACCGCAAGGCCGCCGGCCTCCGCATGCTCTACCGCGGACAGGTCGATGATCAGGTGGCTAGCGGCGCGGAGCAGGCTGAGGAGCTGCTCGCGCAGGGCGGGAGCAGCCGCGATGCCCAGCTCCCCGCTGAGCGCGGCGATGACGTAGCCGCCGCGGTCTGTCCGGGAGGTGAGACTGAGGCCGGTCCCATTAGCCGCGGGGTGTGTCACAGCGCTTCCGGTCACGTGAGGCGCCCGGGCCGGGACTACGCATGGCGGGGCGCTCGGCGCAGCATCTTTCCCAGGGCCGACATCGCCGTGCGAAACACACCGCCCGCGGGCCGCTGTGCGTGCGTGCGGGCCGTTGTGACTTCCGATGGCATCGGCGGGACCGCTGGCTGTGGCGGGACGATGCCGTTCTTGGTGACCTCGGAGGGCAGCGGCGGAACCGCTGGCTTTGGCGGGGCAGCGCCGTTGAGGGATGGGCGCGGCCGGGTGGTGGCAGGACCCGGATCCGGGTGAGGTACGGCTGGTTCAGGCACGATGTTTCCCTTGGCAGGTGGGGACCCGCCGCAGCGTCCTCGGCGACCGGGTGGTTAGCGGGCCGACCGGAACCCTGCGACGGATTGTGGGCGGGCGGATGGCGGCTAGCCGACGCCCAGTAGCGCCGGCGTCAGCTGCCGGCGGCCCAGGGCGGCCGCTGTCGCGCTGACCCGCTGCCCGGGCCAGGATCCCGGCCCGGCAGCTTCCGTCAGGCACCGGCCTCGCCAGCCAGGACGCGGCATCGCGAGCATCATGGGCACCGACGATCGTGATGACCGAATCGGTGCGCATCTGCTCCTCCGGTAGCCCCGGGAAGCTGGCCGCTGGTGACGGCTGACGTCCGGTGCCTGATGTCACGCTATACCCGCATTAAGAAACTAGCAAGTTTTTTCCGGAATCTGGTAGCCTGTCTAGGTGGCAAGCTGGACCTTCCTGACTTATCACGCCCGGGTTCTCCTGCTCATCGCCCATGACCCCGGGGCGCGCCTGCGAGACATCGCAGCCAGCCTGAACATCACCGAGCGCAGTGCCTTCGGCATCATCACGGATCTGGTCGAGGCCGGCTACGTGGTCAAGGAGAAGAACGGCCGCCGCAACCGCTACCACGTCCAGGCGCACCTCCCGCTGCCGGAACCGGACGGGCGGGAACGCACCGTCGGCGAGATCCTGGCCCTCCTGACCGGCTCCGACGGGCCGGCGACCTGACAGATGCCCGTGCTCCGGCCGTTAGGCCGGCGACCTGACAGATGCCCGTGCTCCGGCCGTTAGGCCGGCGACGAGCCCAGCAGAGCAGGCATGAGCGACTGGCGCGGTGTCAAGGCCGTGATCGTGACCGGGTTTCCTACGTCAAGCGAACACCCCGGCCGCCACGTCGATCAGCGCGAGCAGCGGGTGACCCAGCACCGGCCCGGCGGCCCGGATGCTGAAGGCCCGCACGCTCTGCAGCCCCGCGTCCATGAACGCGTAGACCGCGAACAAGATGACCAGCGCCAAGATCGTAACGCCCGGCCAGGCGATGGCGAAGATTCCTGCGATCACGGCCAGCACGCCGAGCACGATCAACGAGACGGATGTGGACTTGAACATGACGGGCATTCCCTTCGCTTGCCTCAGCCGCACCACCGTTAAGCCCGTGGTACGTGTCCCGTCCAGCAGACCCGACGGCCGGTGATTCCGACCGACATCTGCCGCCTATTGGGCCATCGTCGGCTCCTATCGCACCGGTCTCGCTCCGGCGTACTATTCCCCGATGGACAGGTCAAGCGCACCTGTTGTGCAGAGCGCGTCGGATGTCGCAGGTTCTCTCACGCCCCGAACCGCGGAGATGTCCGCCGAGATTTATGACCTGATCGTCCGGGAGATCCCGCAGCTTCGCGGCGATATGCGGGTCCTTACGCTGCTGGAAGCCAGTGTCGGCGAAAACGTGGCTACCCTCCTACACATCATCCAGCACGGCATCGAGATGGAGAACGTGCACGCCCCGGCGGCGGCGGAGGGATATGCCCGACGGCTGGCGCAACGCGGCGTGCCCGCATCGGCGCTGCTGCGCGCCTCCGCATCGGGTCAGCCCGGTTCCAGGACCGGTGTCTGGAGGAGCTCGGGCGCAGCACCGACAATGCGTCGATCGTCAGCACGGCCGCCCTGCGCATCGCCGAGATCACCTCGGCGTACATCGACAAGGTGTCAGAAGAGCTGCTGTTCGCCTACGAAGCCGAGAAGGAGGGCTGGCTGCGTAACCGCAGCGTGGCCCGGGCGGCCCGGGTCCGGGCGTTGCTAAGAGGCGAGCGGGTCGATGTGGCGTCCTCCGAGGCGATCCTGGGCTACCGGCTCAGGCAGTACCACGTCGGCGTGGTGTGCTGGGGTGACAAAGCGACGCCGGGCGGCGGCGCTCTGGGCGGGCTGGAGCAGGCGACCGTGGAGCTGGCCCGCCAGGCGGGCCTCGAGGGCAGGCCCATCTTCCTGCCGCAAGACGAATCCAGTGCGTGGGCCTGGCTGCCGCTCGGCTCCAAAGACGCCTTCGCCAGCGTGTGCGCGCTCGTAGCAGAATCCGGGATCCGGTTCGCCCTCGGCTCGGCCGGTTCCGGCGTCTCCGGCTTCCGCCGCACCCACGAGCAGGCCCTGGGCGCGCATGCCGTCGCGCTGGCGGCAGGCCAGCCTGGACAGCTCATGACCAGGTTCGCCGATGTCGCGCCGCTCGCCCTGATGTCGGGCTCGACCGAGCTCGTCAGGGCCTGGGTCATCGAGACCCTCGGGTCGCTCGCGGACGATGACGGCCAGCACGCCCTGTTGCGCGATACGCTCCGTGTCTTCCTGCAGGAGAACGGCAGCTTCGTGGCCACTGGCGAACGGCTGACCCTGCACAAGAACACCGTCCGGTACCGGATAGGCAAGGCCGAGGAGAGCCTCGGCCACCCGGTCGGCGAGGACCGCCTGCAGATTGAACTGGCCCTGCTCGCCGCCCAGTGGCTAGGCCCGGCGGTCCTGCGTCAGGCCGACCCGGCCCGGCCCTGACGGCCCGGCGGTCAGGACCCTGCCGGTCAGGATAGGGCGCGGACCCGTTTCATGACGGCTTCTGGATCGGCCTGCGCCGGGACGGGCACGAGTACGAGCTCGGCGTCCGGGCCCGGGTCTTCACCGTCCCAGAAGCCTGCCCCGGCCACGACCCCCCAGCGGCCTGCGGTGCCATCGGCCGCGGCCGGCCCGAGCCACGCCGTGATGCCCGGGATGCTCCCGTGCGGCCACGCCGCGGCGGCATCGGCGCGGATCAGCACCGGCCACCTGCGACAGGTCGGAGAACCCGATGCCGAACGCGCTGAACACCGCGGCGGTGCGCGGGATGAGCACGTGCCGCGCACCCGCCTTCCTGGCGGCGCCGCACACGGTCATCGGCCCGCCGCCCCCGAACGCGGCCAGGACGGTGTCCTCGTCCACGGTGGTGGTGTCGAGCAGAGCCCCCGCGATCGCCGCGACGTGCGCTTCCTCCAGCTGCCGCAGCGCCTCGTCGAGGGTGATCCCCAGCGGCCCGGCGATCTTGGTCTCGATCACCTTCGCGCTGCGGTCCGGGTGCAGCACCATGGTGCCGCCCAGGTAGGTCGCCGGGTCAAGCAGCCCGGACAGCAGCAGGACATCGGTGAGGGTGGCTTCGTCGCCGCCCAGCCCGAAGCAGGCCGGACCCGGTGCGGCACCCACACTTTCCGGGCCGACCTGGATCTGCCCGTCGACAACGCGGAAGATCGAGCTGCCGCCTACGCCGTAGCTCGTGATGGCGGCGAGCTCCAGGGAGCTTGGCGCGTCGTCGATCATGCCGCGCCGGTCGACACGGATGGCGCCGTCGGTGACGACCCCGATGTCGGTGGTGGTGCCCCCGACGTCCACCATAACCAGGTGGCGCAGGCCGTAATGGCTGGCCAGAGCGCGGGTGCCCTCCAGGCCACCGCGCGGACCCGAGCTGTAGGTCTTGAGCGCCGCAGACTTCGAGACCCGGGACGACCCGCCGTCGTTGCGGAAGATCCGCAGCGGCTGGCGGGCCCGGGCGTCGCGGAGCCGCCGGTCGGCGTTGAACAGGAACAGCTCCATCGCCGGGTGCAGGAACGCGTTGAGCAGGCTCGACCAGGTGCGGCGGACATCATCGGAGTCGGCGACGAGCTCCCAGGAGAACAGCAGCGGCACCGCCCCGAGCAGGTGCCGGGGATACAGGTTCAGGAGCAGGCGCTTGATGCGGGCCTCCTGCTCCGCGCCGTCCATACCGCTGATCGCGACCACCAGCCGCCGGGCGCCCCGGGCCGACAGGTCGTTGACCCTGGTGACGAGCTCCTGGCTCAGGGCATCGTCGTCCTGCTCCAGGCCGGCCACCGCCCACCGGTCGCCGACCAGCGCGGCGAGCAGGTCCTCCTGGGCCGGCGTAGCGGCCAGGCCTGCTGCGACCGCAGAATCGGCCAGCAGCAGGCCGAGGCGCGGCCCGGCCCGCTGCACGAGCGCGTTGGTTCCCTGCGTGGTGGAGTACTTGATGTAATCCGTCGACTGCAGCAGCGCCGCCAGCTGAGGTTCCCCGTAGACCAGCTCCGAGACCCCTGACCACCGCGTGGGCGGTATCCCGGGCCGGGCAGCTGAGCCTTGCTCCGGTCTTGATCGTGCTGGCCGCCCAGCAAGTACAGTTTTCCCGGATGGGCAACGAGCGGCGTAGCCAGAAAGCGCCAGCAGGCGGGCGGGCCCGGCTGGGGCGGGACTTCTGGTTCTACTTCAGTGGGCAGGCCGTCTCCCAGCTGGGCGGATCGTTCACCACGTTCGCCTTGCCGCTACTGGTGTTTAAGCTGACTCACTCGGCCACGAACCTGGCTTTGACCACCGCCGCGGAGTTCGTGCCCTACTTGCTGTTCGGTCTCCTGCTCGGCGCGGTCGTCGACCGGTTTGACCGCAAGCGTCTGATGCTAGGCAGTGACGTCGCCCAGGCACTCGTTATCGCCGTGATCCCCGTCTTGGCGATCGGAGGGTTGCTGCGGGTCGAGGACATCTACGCCGTGACCTTCGTGCAGTCGACGCTGGGGATCATCTTCAACTGCGGGGAGTTCGCGGCGATCCCCTCGCTCGTCGGCGAGCGGGAACTGGTCACGGCCAACGCCCGCATCATGGCGACAAATAACGCAGGCCAGATCCTCGGCCCCGCGCTCGCGGGCGCGCTCGTGGCTTTCGTGCCGGTGGCCGGCCTCCTGTTCGTGGACGCGGGCTCCTTTCTTGTCTCGTCGGGCTGCCTGGCCCTGATCCGGTGCAGCTTCAACGCCGCCGCGCCGGCCAGCCGGCCCGCCGGGTCAGCGATCCGGGCCCTGCTCGCCGACGTGCGGGAGGGCCTGGCCTACGTGTGGTCCAATCCGGTGCTGCGGGCCATCTCGATCATGATGGCCCTGATCAACTTCGTCGCCACGACGGCCGACTCCCAGCTCGTCCTGTTCGCTCGGCGCGCCCTGCACGCTACCAATTCCGAGATCGGCTTCCTCTACGCCGCCGGTGCCGTCGGCATCGTCGCGGTCAGTCTCGTCGCCGGGCCGATCCGCCAGCGGTTCTCGTTCGCCGTCACCGCCCTCGGCGCCCTCGTCCTCGCCGGGTTGACCACGACCGTCATGGCCCTGGCCGGCTCCTACCCGGCCGCGCTGGTCCTGTGGGCGGCGTCCTCGGGCTTTGGCATGTTGTTCAACATCAACACCATCGCCCTGCGCCAGGCGATCGTGCCGCCCCAGCTCTACGGGCGGGTGGTAAGCGTCGCCCAGGTCCTGGCCTGGTCGGCCATCCCCCTCGGGTCGCTCGCCGGGGCGGCCGCCATCAACCTGAGCGGGAGTGTCATAGGCGTCTACGCCGTTACCGGCGGCCTCACCGCTGCCATCGCCCTCGCTTTCGCCTTCAGCCCGGTCGCACACGGGGACCGCTACCTCGCCGAGGCAGCCGAGCGGCGGGCCGGGTCCGCGGCCGGGCCGGTCAGCCGCAATACATCGTGAGCACGGCGGCCGATCTATGGTGGCGGATGGTTTCATGGTGGCACCGCGACGTGCTCGCGGCCGGGAAGCTGCCCCGTCTACTGGAGCGGCGGGGGCCAGCTGTCGGTCGAGGCGGTCAGCCTGACCGCCGCCTGCCTGGGTCTGTCCCTCGTCGGGTTCAGCCCATTCGGCGTGCGAGACGTCGGCGGCATCGAGCTGTCCCTGCGGCTGACCGCCACCGCGATCCTCAGCTGCCGCTATGCCGCCGCGCCGACGGAACCATTGAAACGCTCGGGCGGCCCGGCAGCTTTCTGGGCATGGAGGAGACCGCCGACATCAGCGAGTTCTCCGCCATCCTGAACCCGGACGACATCGTGGTGCTCTACACCGACGGGGTGACCGAGGCCCGCAACGGGGATTCGTTCTTCGGGGAATCAGGCATCGCCGAGGTGCTCGCCGCGTGCGCCGGGCTGACGGCTCAGGCGGTGGCGGACGCCGTGGTCGCCGCTGCTCTGGCCGGCCAGCACGGTCAGGCCCGCGACGACATCGCGGTCGTGGTCGTCAAGGTACCGCCCCGGAGCGAACGCTGACGCCTGCTGAGTGCGGCGGACGGCTGGTACCGAGGAACCGGTTCTCGAGGTTTGTTCTATAATAGATAGAACAAACCCTGCGCGGCTGCGCCCGACGTCGGATGTGCGGAAAGGACGGGGCACATGAAACTGCGATTGGACCGGGAACCCGGCTCGGCGAGCCAAACGGGCGCTGAGGCCGGGCCGCCGCTTGGCGGCAGGACTCCGGCGATAGAGGTCAGTCACCTGACCAAGAATTTCGGCGGCCGGGCCGCCGTGGCCGATGTGTCGTTCAGCGTCGCCCGCGGCGAGGTGTTCGGCTTTCTGGGCCCGAACGGGGCGGGCAAGACCACGACGGTCCGGATCCTCGGCACGCTGATCTCGGCGACGGCGGGCTCGGCCACGGTGGCCGGCATCCCGGTGGGGCCGGCCAGCGCGGCGCAGATCCGCCAGCGGATCTCGATCATGCCGGAGTCTTCTGGGCTGTACCAGCGGCTGACGGTGACCGAGAACCTGGAGTACTTCGCGCGCCTGTACGGCCTGCCGCGGCGGCAGGCGCGAATAAGCGAGGCACTAGCGGCCGTCGGACTTGGTGACCGCGCTCACGACCTGGCCGGGAGCCTGTCCAAGGGACTGCGGCAGCGGGCCGCCCTGGCCCGGTCCCTGCTGAACGACCCGGCGGTCATGTTCCTTGATGAGCCGACCTCGGGGCTGGACCCGGTGGCGGCGCACGAGGTACTGGGCCTGATCGCCGCGCTGCGCGACCGCGGGGTCACGGTCTTCCTCACCACCCACCGGCTGGAGGAGGCGGAGCGGCTGTGCGACCGGGTGGCGATCATGAACACCAGCCTGCGGACCATCGGCCGGCCCGACGACCTGCGCCGGACGCTGTTCACCAGGTCGCTTGACGTCGCGACCGCCGCTCCGCTGGCCGAGCCCGGCCGGGTCTTCGGCGGGCTGCCGGCCGTGCGAGGGTGGCAGCGTGGCGAGCAGGCGGGCGGTGGGCCCGCCGGTTACCAGCTGCCCGTGACGGATCCGGCACAGGCGGCGCCCGCCGTGACCCGGGCGCTGGTCGCAGCCGGGGCCGACGTGCTATCGATCGCCGAATCGCGGCACACCCTGGAGGACGTCTACCTGCAGCTGGTCAACGACACCGCAGGAGGGGCACAGTGAGCGCGAGCACATCCCGCATCGGCGCCGTCATCCGCAAGGAACTCGCGGAGTTCCGGCGCAACCGGCTCATCGTCGCCACCGCGGCCATTCTGCCCGTGCTGTTCCTGGCCAGCCCGACGGCGTCGGTCCTGTCGATCAAGGCACAGGCGCTGAGCACGGGGCTGGACAAGCGGGTCGAGGTGGCGCTGTTCATCCCGCTGCTGATCCCGGTGCTCGTGCCCGCGCTGCTGAGCGCGTACGCGGTGGTCGGCGAGCGCGACCAGGGAACCCTCGAGCCGGTGCTGACCACGCCGGTCGGCCGGGCCGAGCTGCTCATCGGCAAGGCCGTGGCGATCTTCATGCCAACGGTCGCCCTCGCCTACCTGATGTTTGGCGTTTTCGTAGCGATCACGCAGCTCGCCGCCAGGCCGGCGGTGGCCGCCGCCGTGCGGCACGCTCCGCAGCTGCCCGCCGCGCTGGTGTTCATCCCGCTGCTGGCCGCCTGGGCGATCTGGGTCGGCCTGGCGATCTCGGCCAGGGCCACCGACACCCGCGTCGCCCAGCAGCTCAGCACCCTGGGCAGCCTGCCGCCGGTAGCGCTGGCCGCGCTGATGTCGTTCCAGGTGATAAGCCCGACGTTCACGCTGGCCGCCACGCTAGCCGGCGCGCTGCTGGTGATCGACTGCGGCGCCTGCCTGGTGGTGGCCCGGCTGTTCGACCGGGAACGGCTCGTGACCGGCCGGCAGCATTAACGGGAAAACTCTTACAGGAGGGAGAAGGACCAATGTCAGCAACGCTCAGGATGAGCCGGGAAACCTTCGGCATCGAGCTGCGGCGCGGCCGGTTCGGGATCTGGGTCGATGGCCGCAGCGCCGGCTCGATCGATTACGGAAAGACCATCGAGGTGCCGGTCGAGCCGGGACATCACACCGTGCAGGTAAGGGCGGGCCGGTACTCGAGCCGAGAGCTCCCGTTCGACGTGGCCGACGGCGACGCGGTCGATTTCAGTTGTAGCGGGGCGATTTTCTGGCCACGATGGCTGCTGTCGTTCGTCCTGCCGGATCTGGGGATTTTGCTCAAACACGGATGACCACGAGTAACGGAGCTGCGGAGCAGGCATGCTGCTGAGCATCGAACCAGACGGTCCCGTAGCTATCTACCAGCAGATCAGGGACCGGATCGTGGAGGCGATCGCCGACGGCGAGTTGCCAGCGGGGTCCAGCCTGCCCGCCACCCGCCAGCTCGCGGTGGACCTGAGCATCAACTTCCACACCGTCAACAAGGCCTACGACCTGCTGCGGCAGGAGGCCCTGCTGCGGATCGGCCGGAAGTCCGGTGCGGTCGTGGCGCGCGACGCGGCCAGCGGCCCGCCGCGGCCCGGCTGGGAACAGGACTGGGCGGACCGGCTGCGGACGCTGCTCGCCGAGGCCGCCGCGCAGGGCCTGCCTGCAGACGACATCCTCTGGCACTGCCAGGCCGCACTGGCCGGGTTCGCTTTCCCCGCCCCGCCAGCCGAGGGCGGTACCGCGGCAGGAGCCTGGCCATGACGCCGGCCGCCCTGGCCGGGTATGTCGCCGTGCCGGTGTTCGGGGCGCTGATGTGCGCGACGCCGGCGTTCACCCAGCCGACCCTGCAGTTCGGGGTCCGGATTCCCCCCGACCACAGCGGCGCGGCGGTCATCCGGCGGGAACGGCGCATCTACTACTGGAGATCTGCGGCGGTGGCGGTCTGCTGCGCCGCCGCGGCGATCGTCTTCTGGCGATCCGGATCGCGGTGGCTGCCCAGGATCATCCTGCTGCTGGAGATAGCCGCGGACCTGGGCTGCATCTGGCTGGCGCGCAGGAAGATCATCGCGGCCAAGACCGCGGAAGGCTGGTACGCCGGGCTCCGGCAGACGGTGGTCGCCGACACCAGCTGGCGCACCCAGCCGCAGCCGTTCCCCGTCCGCTGGCTCATGCCGGCCATCGGCGTGATCGTCGCGACCATCGTCATCGGCGCCATCCGCTACCCCCACCTGCCAGCTCATCTGGCTGCCGGGCTGGCCACGCTCGGCGGCCGCCGGGTCCGCAGATCGCCGGTCAGCGCATTCGCCTTCGTGATCGCCCAGCTGTATGTCACCGGCATGTGGACCGGGCTGCTGGTGCTCACCTACCGCTCCCGGCCGGACATCGACCCCGCCGACCCTGCTGCCTCGGTCCGCCGCTACCGCGTACTCCTGGACCGCTTTACCAAGGCCGCGCTCAGCCTGCTCGCGCTCGTCGACCTCACCCTCCTGCTGGCCGCCCTCCAGGTATGGCAGCTCTACCACCTGCACGGCGCGGATGCTGACCTGCCCCTCGTGCCGGCCGCGGCCGGCGTGCTCCTCCTGATCGCCGTCGCCATCTGGGCCGGCCGGGACCGCATCCGCCCCGGCCAGCGTCCCGGCCGGGCCGCGGCAGCCGGCCGGGACGACGACCGGTTCTGGAAGGCCGGCCTGATCTACATCAACCGCGCCGACCCCGCCATCGTGGTCCCCGCCCGCATCGGCGTCAGCTGGACGCTCAACTTCGGCAACCCGGCCGCTTGGCTGGTCATCGCCGGCATCATCGCCACGGCGGCCGGCCTGGCCGTGCTCGGGATCACGGCAGGCATGTAACCAGCACCGCATGGGAAGGTGGATGCCGTGCCGTTCGTATCGTGGCCGCCCCAAGCGGCATGGCAGCATCGCGGCGCCAGGAACGGCTTCGAGGTGGTGTTCTTCCTCCGTGGCCGGGAAAGCGGGTGTCTTATCCGGGGGTGCACCACCGCGATCGAGGACGGTACGCCCTGGAGCGTCGGATACGCCATCGAACTGGACAGCGGCGGGGCTACCCGTAGCGCCCGGGTCAGCGGCCGGTCGGCAGCTGGGTCCCGTTCGACCGTGCTGGAGGGCGACGGGATGGGCCGCTGGCTGGTCGACGGTGAGCCAGCGCCCCAGCTAGAGGGCTGCCTCGATGTCGACCTGGAGTCCTCTGCCATGACGAACGCGCTTCCCGTGCGGCGGCTCGGTCTCGCCGTGGCGGGGCGGGCAGCGGCTCCGGCAGCTTACGTCCACGCAGTCGGTCTGGCTGTGGAAAGGCTGGAGCAGACTTACCTGCGTGCTCCGGACGGATCCACGGGCCCCTGCTACGACTACACCGCTCCCGTCTTCGATTTCCGCTGTCGCCTGGTCTATGACCACTCTGGCCTGGTGATCGACTATCCAGGCATCGCTACCCGGGCCGGCTGACCGATGGCATCGATGCTCCAAAATTGAGTAGTCATATCGGGTGCAGCACACAGCTGGAGCTTGGCCGGGGCGGAATGCCGTCCGGGTGGTGCGTGTTGACGCGCTGGTGAAGAAGATTGGCTTTCTGTCGTTCGGGCACTGGTCGTCGTCACCCGGCTCACAGACGCGGTCGGCGTCGGATGCGTTGCTGCAATCGATCGACCTGGCCGTCGCCGCCGAAGAGCTGGGCGCGGACGGCGCGTATTTCCGGGTGCATCATTTCGCGAGGCAGCTGGGATCTCCGTTCCCGCTGCTGGCGGCGATCGGCGCGCGCACCAGCCGGATCGAGATCGGCACGGCAGTCATCGACATGCGGTATGAGAACCCGCTGTACATGGCGGAGGACGCCGGCGCGGCCGACCTCATCTCCGGCGGCCGCCTCCAGCTGGGGATCAGCCGCGGCTCGCCGGAGCAGGTGATCGACGGCTGGCGGTACTTCGGCTACCAGCCGCAAGAGGGTCAGACGGACGCCGATATGGCCCGCGGGCACGCCCAGGTGCTGCTGCAGGTGCTGGGCGGCGAGGGCTTCGCGCAGCCCAGTCCGCGCCCGATGTTCCCGAACCCGCCCGGCCTGCTGCGCGTCGAGCCGCATTCAGAAGGGCTGCGCGAGCGCATCTGGTGGGGCGCCGCGTCCCAGCAGACCGCCATGTGGGCGGCCGGGCTGGGCCTGAACCTGCAGAGCTCGACGCTGATCAATAACGAGTCCGACAAGCCCTTTCACCTGCAGCAGGCCGAGCAGATCCAGGCCTTCCGCGAGGCATGGCAGCAGGCTGGCCATGAGCGGGAGCCGCGGGTGTCGGTGAGCCGGAGCATCTTCGCCCTGGTCGACGACCGGGACCGGGCGTACTTCGGCCAGCGGAACCAGGACAGCGACGAGATCGGGTTCATCGACGCGAAGACCCAGGCGATCTTCGGCCGCACCCACGCGGCCGAGCCGGATGTGCTGATCCAGCAGCTCAAGGAGGACGAGGCGATCGCCGCCGCCGACACGCTGCTGCTCACCGTGCCCAACCAGCTCGGCGTCGACTACAACGCCCACGTCATCGACACCATCCTCACCCACGTGGCGCCCGCGCTCGGCTGGCGGTAGCCGGGTCAGCGGGTCGCCCGCCCGAGCAGCTTCTCGATGCTCCGGCGCTCGCGCTTGGTCGGACGGCCCGCGCCGCGGTCGCGGACAGCCACCGCGGCCACCTCCTCGCGGGGCGGAAGCGGAGGGCTGTTGTCGATATAGCACTCGGCGGCAACAGGTGCACCGACACGCTTGGTGATGACGCGCTGGACCACCACGACGCGTTCGCGTCCTTCGGAGCGCAGCCGCACCTCATCACCGGCCTTCACGGGATGCGCGGGCTTGACCCGCACCCCGTTGACCCTGACGTGCCCGGCCCGGCAGGCACCGGACGCGGCCGAACGGGTGCTGGCCAGCCGCACCGACCAGATCCAGCTATCGACCCGCCCAGTCTGATCACCCGCCACTTAGCAAACTCTAACGCGATACGCGCTGGCTGACTGCGTCCAGCTGGCATCTTCGGCGAGGGCTCGCCGCTCGGCCGCATGCGGACACTGGCGTCCGATAAAGCAACTTGTGAATTTCTTCACAATCCGCTTCCGCGGGAACGTTACGGGGTGGCGCCGGCGCCACCGGATGTCATGCGGAACTCACCACGACGCGGCCCGCGGCAGTCTACGCAGCGCGGCCGGCGTGAACTCCGGTGCGCATGGCGGGCGTCCGGGCACAGGCTGATGCCGGTCCCGGATCGCCGAACGCCTGGCCAGCAAGCTGGCGAGCCCAGCGCATCCGCGTGACCGCAGTCTCGGGATGATCGCCAAACTCCTGCGCTACCCGTCCGGCACAGCCACGCTGGCCGAATGCCTCGACAGCCGCGGCAACGGCCTGCCGGACTTCGCTGGCACCGGGATGGTCACCGCCCTGCAGTGCCGACACGAACAGGGCATCGGCCCGGATGGCGCTAATACTGAGGTGGTGTATCGCTGGCCGCATCATGAGCCTCCCCGACTGCCGGCAAATTGACCTCTATCTGACGGAGCACCCCGGCAGGCTGGTGATACCGGCAGTCGCCCCGAAACCGTCGCGCTGCCGGATCGGTTACGGCCGGTGTACCAGAATGTCTCGAAAGACATCCGGGAGGCGGTGTCGGTGGCCGACCGACGGCGTGCCCCCAACCCCGGCGCCTGGCTGACCACCACCGCCAACCGCAAGGCCATCGACCGGATCCGGCACGAGAACAAGCGCGACGGCAAGCACAAGGAGGCTCAGCTGTTGGACGACGACGACCCGCCCGAGCCCCCCTCGGCGCGATCGACGACGAACGGCTCCGGCTGATCTTCACCTGCCGCCACCCGGCGCTCGCCATGGAGTCCCGCGTGGCGCTGACGCTGCGCATGGTCGCCGGCCTGACCATGCCCGAGATCGCCCGCGCCTTCCTGTACAGGAGGCCACCATGGGGCAGCGGATCACCCGCGCGAAGGCCAAGATCAAGACGGCTCGCATCCCGTACCGGGTGCCGTCCGCGCAGGACCTGCCGGCCCGCGTCTCCGGCGTGCTGGCTGTCCTGTTTCCTCGTCTTCAACGAGGGCTACCTGGCGACCGGCCCCGGCACCGATCCCGTACGTCAGGACCTGACCGCCGAGACGATCCGGCTCATCCGCCTGATCCGTGCCCTCATGCGGGAGGACGGTGAGGTGGCCGGGCTGCTGGCGCTGATGCTCCTCACCGAGGCCCGGCGCACCGCCCGGGTATCGGCGAGCAGCGAACTGGTCGCCCTCGACGAGCAGGACCGCGGGAGCTGGGACGCCACACTGATCGCCGAGGGTCACCGGCTGGTGCGCGAGCGCCTAGCCGCCCGGGCGGCTCCAGGCCGCTATCAGATCCTCGCCGCGATCAGCGCCGTGCACGCCTCCGCCCGCGACGTACGCGATGCCGACTGGTCGCAGGTCGTCGCCCTCTACGACCAGCTCGCCCGCATCGACCCCTCACCGGTCATCGCGCTCAACCGGGCCATCGCGGTGGCCGAGCTTGACGGCCCGGAGGTGGCACTGGCGGCCGTGGACCGTCTGGAAGACAAGCTGGCCGGCTATCACGTCTACCATGCGGTCCGCGCCGACCTGCTGCGCCGGCTGGGCCGCAGTCAGGAGTCGCGCGCGGCGTACGACAAAGCCATCGGGCTGGCGGGCAACGCCGCTGAGATCGCCTCCCTGACACGCCGCCGCGACCAGCTGGGATAGCGGCGGTGAGGATCAGGCCAGGTCGGCCAAGTCGCTATCGAGGATGGCCCTGTCCTCGGCATCGGCAATGCCGGCTGACTGCTCCCGGGCCAGGCCCACATGCTCGGCCGTCTTTCCCGCATCGCCGATGATCCGATAGCCGCGGGCCAGCGCCTCATGAGCGGCACCCACGTCGAACGGCCCCAGATCATGTTCGGTGGCTAGCTCCAGGCACCGCCGCGCGTGATGCAGCGCCGGCTCAGCGCGGCCCAGCACGGCATAGACCCGCGAGCACTGCCATTCGCCGCGCGCCCACTGCACGGGCCCGCCCGCCGCACCCCAGTGGTACCGGCTGGCGTGCGCCATGTGAACCATCTGGTCATCATCACCAGCGCTGCGATCAAGCTTGTCCAGCAAGACCCACACCTGGTTGAACAGGCCTGCGGCAAGCTGACGCTCGACGCCAGCCTCCAAGCGCGGCAGCGTAGCCGGCATGAGCACCTCCCTCGTTGAGAACCACCCTAGGGTCCGGGCTTACGGTTTCCGCCCCTCGGCGCTGCTGGTCAGCAGGGCCCGGGCGCGACCCGTATATCCGGGTACGCGGCGGCGACCTGCTCGGCGACAGCCCGGTCCGCCGCGAAGTTGTCCTTGCCGCCCAGCCAGAAGTCGTACACCCGCGCCATATGCGGCCTGCTCGTGTCGAACGGAACACTCCCGCCCGCTGGCTCATGACCGCTTGTCAACTGCCTCGCCTTTCCCGCTTTACCACCGGAGTCCCATCCCGGGTAATGCTTCCGTGCCTCATGAGCCCGCGCAACCTGGCGACAGCCAAGGGGACGGGCAGGCAATGACCTGATCAGTTGGGTGCGGGAGTCATCCGCCGGGCGTGGTGGCAGTCTCCCTCTGGCGCAGGATCAGGTGAGCGAGCTGGCCAAGCTGCCGGTACGGGTCGGCGGCGCCGAGGCGTTCTTCGACGTCGAGCAGCGAGGCCAGCTGGCGTGGGTCCGAAGGCGGTGCGGGGTCGAGTTCGTCCAGGTCAACCGCGATCCGCACGCCATACCAGTTCTCCAGCTCCAGTCCGGCCGCGGCCGCGGCGGCGGTGAACGTCTCAAGGTCATCAGCGCGGGCCGGAGTGCCGATCTCGTTGATGTAGTGCATGTCGCGCCCTTCGATCTGAGCAGCGTCATACTCCTCGAACGCCGCAAGCGCCGCCTGCCAGTCCTGGCGAGCCGCCGGACGCCACAGCGCCGAGGTCGTGGTGCGTATGGCGACGGCTATGAACCCGCCGGGCGCGACATGTGCCGCGAGCTCAGCGATCACCGGCGGGCTGGCCGGCAGGTACATCAGAACCCCCATGAGCAGCACGACGTCGTAGACGTCGCCGCCGGTCACAGCGGCGAGGCTGCCGACCGAACCGTCTCGCAGCATGACGCGGTCCCGGACCTGGGCAGGCTCAGCACCCAGTGCGGCCGCGAAGGCGGCGCGCATATCGGCATCGGGCTCGACCGCGAGCACATGGTGGCCGGCTCGGGCCAGCCGGATGGATTGCGTCCCCTGGCCGGCGCCCACATCGAGGACTCGAGCCGGCTGCATCGTCATGTGCCGGTCCAGCTGACGAGAGATCATCTCTTGCCGGACCACGTTGCGCACGTTGCCGAGCCGGCCAAGCCAGGCCGGCCTCCCGGCCCCGAAGGTACTGTCGCCGGCGGCGTCGCGGCCAAGCGCGTCCCGCGGACATATCACCGCGCAAACGCTACCAGCGCCACCGCCACGGCAGGCGGCTCTGCCGACGCTTGGCCGCGGAACCGGGGAGCGCTGGGCGGCATTCAAGGGTGCGTGACTAGCTCCCCCAGGGCAACGCTCGTGCTCAGCGTGTTCGTCCGGGCGTTCCGCACGCCTGACCTGCGCAAGAAGCTGCTGTTCACCGGCGCCATGATCGTCGTGTTCCGGTTCGGCGCGAACCTGCCCGCGCCGGGCATCTCCGAGCAGAACGTCAGCTACTGCTCGCACATGTCGAGCGCCGGCGGGGTCTTCGCCATCTTGAACCTGCTCAGCGGCAACTCGCTGCTGCACCTGACCGTATTCGCGATCGGCATCCTGCCGTACATCACGGCCAGCATCATCCTGCAACTGCTCACCCAGGTGATCCCGCGCCTGGAGACGCTGCGGAAACAGGGTCAGGCCGGCCAGGCGAAGATCACCCAGTACACCAGGTATCTCTCGGTGGGACTGGGCCTGCTGTACGCGGTGGGGTACATGCAGGCGGCCAGGACGGGCGCGGCGTTCCCGGGCAGCAGCTGCGGCCCGGCGTTCCACCCGCTGATCCCGAACCCGACCCTGTTCACTATCGCCACCATGGTGATCACGATGGTCTCGGGCACCGCGGTGATCATGTGGATGGGCGAGATGATCACCGACCGCGGCGTCGGCAACGGCATGTCGGTGCTGATGTTCACCAGCATCATGGCCGTCATTCCCGGCGAGATCGAGCAGATCTATGTCGTCAAGCGGTTCTTCTACGCGGCCGCGGCGGTCCTGGTGATCATCGCGGTGACAACGCTCATCGTCTTCATCGAGCAGGCGCAGCGCCGCATCCCGGTCCAGTACGCGAAGCGGATCACCGGCCGGAGAGTGTACGGCGGGGGGTCCACGTTCATCCCGGTGAAGGTGAACCAGGCCGGCGTGGTCCCGGTCATCTTCGCCTCCTCGCTGCTGGCAATGCCGCAGCTCGCCCTGTCGGTGTTCGGCAATCAGCAGCACCCGCAGGGCTGGGTGACCTGGATGGACCGCAACCTCGATCCCGCCCTGCTCGTCGCGCCGTACGTCTACTTCCTGGCCTTCTTCGGCCTGATCCTCGGGTTCACGTTCTTCTACGTGTCGATCACGTTCAACCCGGACGAAGTCTCAGACAACATCAGGAAGTACGGCGGCTTCGTCCCCGGCATCCGGCCGGGCAGGCCCACCTCTTCTCACCTCCGGTACGTGCTCGGCCGGGCTCACCACGCCGGGCTCGGTCTACCTGGCCCTGGTAGCGATGTTCCCGCTGGTGGCCCTGGACAAGATCGGGCTCGGCCAAGAGCTGCAGCTCAGCGGCGTCAGCCTGCTGATCATGGTCGGCGTCGGGCTGGATACCGTCAAGCAGATCCAGAGCCAGCTTGAGCAGCACTCCTACCAAGGTTTCCTGCGCTAGCGAAGACCGCTGGAACCCGGCACCGCGCGCCGGCATTAAAGATGACGTGAGAGGGGTCCGAGCCAGCCGCGACGCCGAGTTCACTGAGTTCGTCCAGGCCGCGTCCCCCTCACTGCTGCGCGCGGCCCTGGTGCTGCTCGACTCGCGGGAGGACGCCGAGGACGCGCTGCAGGTCACGATGCTGCGCACCTACCGGCGGTGGGAGCAGGCCAAGGCGGCGCCCCAGGCCTACGCCAGGGCCGTGCTGGTGAACGCGTGCCGTGAACGCTGGCGGCACCACGGCCGGCACCCGGAGATCAGCCAAGACGTGGACGAGCTCGCGAACGTGGTCTCGTTCGCCGAAGCGGTGGACCGCCGTCACGTGCTGGTCCGCGTGCTGCGCCAGCTGCCGGACATCCAGCGCGAGGTGCTCGTCTGCCGCTACCTGCTCGATGCCACGGTGGCTGAGACCGCCACCGCGCTGGATATCGCCGAAGGCACGGTCAAGTCCGCGGCGAGCAGAGGGCTCGATCAGCTGCGGCAGCTGCTGTACGACGAGGACAAGAGAGGTCGCCATGTCCATCCACGCTGATGACGAGTTCAGCCTGAGGATCGCGCTGGAGAGCGAGCTGGACGACGTGCTGCCCAGCGAGGGCCTGGCCGGCCGGGTGATCGCGCGCCACCGCAAGGTCCGCCGGCGCCGCGTCGCCGGGGCAATCAGCCTGGTCGTCGTGTGCGCGGGAATCGGTGTGCCCCTCGGCCTTTCGGGGCCGAGCAGCAAGCCACCGCAGCACGATCCCGGCCAGCGGCCGGAGCAGCACACCGGTTCGGTCATGCAAGTCCCGCACGTCCGCGCCGGAGCCGCCCTGGTCATCGAGCTCCCCGGGCCGGTCTCGGCCGCCGCGGCCTAGGTCCGGCCGGCCTCCAGGACAAGGTCCAGGCATTACCGGCTTGTTGGAGGTCTTCGGCTCGTTTCTGCGTATCCTGTCCGTCAGTGACCCTGAGGACGAACGCGACGGACATGGCCGTTCAGCTAGCTGAGGAGCGAAATGAGCAGCACCGACGACACGACGATCGCCGTACATCGCGCTCTGCACGAGGCGCTTAATTCGGCGAGGGAAGCCCGGAATCGCCTCGATGACGGGGATGCCACCCCCGACCTGGACGATCTTGTGGAGCTTGGGAAGCTGCTGGCAGCGCTGTCCGAGAGTGTCATGGCCGTCAACTCTGAGATGACGGCCAAGGCGCGCCTCGCACGAGAGGCGAACGCGTAAGGCACCAAGAGCAGGATCTGCTCGCCACGTTGACAAGCCGGTTAACGTCCCGGGACAGCCAGCAGCAGGGCCGGTTACTCCCGTTCCTGGTCGGCGCCCTGATCCGGCCAGACGCCGATGTGGTCGGGCTCCTCCTGCAATTCGACCCGGTTCCGCATGCCGAGGCGCCTGGTTATCTCGCGCGGGAGCTGAACCCGGCCCGCCCGGTCCAGCGTTGCGTATTCGCGTGCGTGCAGCGTGGTGGTGCCCTGCTCGTCGGTGGCGGTGTGCCGTATCGTCTCGCTGCTCGTCTTGCCGTCCCTGATCGCGATCGTCCGGCGGACCTGCGACGACACGGCCGGGTCATGGGTGACCACCAGCACCGTGACGCCGAGCTCGGTGTTGGCGGTCTGCAGGGCGCAGAACACGTCCTGGGCGGTGGAGGAGTCCAGCTCGCCGGTGGGCTCGTCGGCCAGCAGCACCTTCGGCTGGTTCGCCAGCGCCGTGGCGATCGCCGCGCGCTGCTGCTCACCGCCGGACATGCGGTCCGGGGTCCGGTCGGCGCAGTGCGCGATGCCGAGGGTGTCGAGCAGGAAGCCGGCGCGCTGCAGCCGTTTGCGGCGCCCGTGCCAGCTCAGCCGCATCGGCAGCAGCACGTTCTGCCGGGCGGTCATGTAGGGCAGCAGGTTCCGCGACGTCTGCTGCCAGATGAAGCCGACGACGCTCCGCCGGTAGGCCAGCCGCTGTTTGGCGGTCATCGCGCCCAGGCTTTGGCCAGCCACCCACACCGCCCCCGCCGTCGGCGTGTCCAGCCCGGCGAGGATGTTCATCAACGTGGATTTGCCGCTGCCCGCCGCGCCGACCAGCGCAGCCAGCTCCCCCTCGGCGATCAGCAGATCCAGCCCCTGCAGGGCCTGTACTTCGAGGCCCTCGCCGGAGTAGATCCGGACCAGTCGGTCGCAGACGATCATCCCGTCCGCGCCGGTCGGGAGCTGGTCCTGCGAGCTGGTCATCGGCCCGGGCCTCCTTCAGTCGGCGATCCGCAGCGCCCTGGCACTGCCGCGATGGTAGGTGATGACGGCCTGGCCGGCCAGCACCAGCAGCGCGGCCAGGACCAATCCGGCCGCTGCCGCGAGCAACGGGAACACGGCAGGTGTCACCACGATGGCCGAGCCGGTCCCGCTGAACGCGGCCAGGTTGAGCGACGGCCCGATCAGCGGCGCGAGCAGCCAGGCACACGCGATGCCGCCGACGGCGGCGGCCAGCACCGGGGGCAGCGTCTCGGCCGCCAGCAGCAGCTGGGCCTGCCAGCGGCGCAGCCCCATCGTGGCCAGCCGGGCCAGCGTCATGTCGCGGGTCTGGGCGCTGAGCAGCAGCGACAGCAGCAGGACCAGCGCGCCGAAGCCGGCCGCGGCCGCCGTTCCCTGCGCCAGCGCGGTCTGCGCCGCCTGCAGCACTGGGGCCGTGGTGAGCGCGGCGAGCGCCGTGGCGCGCGACGTCACCGACGCGCCCGGCAGCGCGCTGCGGACGACTGCGCTCAGCCTGGCCGCATCCAGCCTGGGTCCCGCGACCAGCATGAGATCCGGCCCGGGTGGCTGGGTCCCGAGTGCCTGCAGCGGCGCCACCACGACGGTGCCGCCGACGCCGGGGACCCCGCTGATCTGTCCGGCCAGGCGGATCGAGATGGGACCGTTCCCCACGCTGAGGTCGGTCGGCGCCGTGCCGACGAGCTGGGCGGCGGCGGCGGTGGCGACCACGGGGACGGTCGCCGCCTGGCCGGGCCCGCCGTTCCCGGGCAGCACGGCCCCCGACAGCGCGGCCAGCGGGAATCGCGGGCCGGGCGCCTGGTCGACCACGGCCGCATACCGGGACGGGTCGACGAACATCACGGACAGCTCGAACCCGGTGGGCAGCGTTGCCTCGTCAACGACCGCGGTAGCGGTGGAAACGACGCCTGGCACCATTGAGACCTGGCGTTGCAGCGCCGGGGTGATCACCTGGCCGGCCGGGGCCTGGATGATCGCGTCGGCGCCGACCTGCTGCCAGGACGCGGCCACCTGGCTGTTGGAGACCGACGTGGCGATCATGTCCGGGAAGGCCAGCATGGCCAGCACCAGCACCAGGGCGAACGCTGGCAAGACGGTGCCGGCCGGGGTCCGGGTGGCCCGGGCCAGGCCGACGAACGCGACCACCCCGCGGGTCAAGCCCGCGAGCCGGGCCAGCTGGCGGGCCAGCGGCGGGTAGCAGCGCAGCACCACGACGGCGACGGGCACCGCGACCAGCACCGGCGCCGCGCTGGTGTACAGGCCGCTGTTCCCGGCGCCCAGGCCCTGATGGCGGAGCACGACCAGCCCGCCGATGGCCGCGGCGACCAGCGCCGCCTCGATAACGATGCGGCGGGCCGCGGGCCTTCGGCCGGGTGCCCGCAGTGGCCTGCCGGTGACGGGCGCCGCCACGCGCTGCGGGACCACGCTGATCAGCACCGGGCCTGCCACCGTCACGGCGATGGTGATGCCAGCCAGCCACCAGGCTACCGGGACGCTGTCGCCGGGGGTCAGGCCGATGGCGAGGGCAGCGGCGGCCGCTCCGGCCACCGCGGCGATGAGCACGCTGGCGCGCAGCACCAGCCAGCCGAGCTGATACAGGGCCGCGCCCCGGGCCCGCATGAGCGTGAACTCCGCGGCGCGGCGCAGCGCCACCAGCCGGGCGCCGAGCAGCACCACCACCGCGCCCATGACGGCCAGGCTGACGTACAGCAGTTCCAGCACGGGGGCGGCGGCGCTTTCCCCGGCCAGGAACGGCGACAGGATCGAGGGGATCCGGGAGGTGATCGGGACCGTCAACGGGTTCACGGCCCCCGAGGTCGGCGGGCCGTAGATGCCGGGGACGATCAACGTGGCGCCGGCGCCGACCAGGCTGGCTACGCTGGCGTTCAGCCCGCTGGCCTGGCCCGCTGTGAGCCGGCCGAGCGTGACCGCGTAGTCCCAGGTGACCAGCATTTCATCGTTGCCGAGCCGGGTTTCGATCAGCGGCAGCGCGCCGGGGCCGACAAAGGCCGCCCCGATCAGGTACTGCAGCGCGGACGACGAGCCGGGGGTCAGGCCGGGCCTGATCACCTCGGGGTCCACGGTCCAGAACGGGGCAGCCGGGCTGGTCGGCCGGATGATCCCGGTGATCACCAGCTGCACCGGTCCGGCGCGCAGCCGGCTGCCGAGCCGCAGCCCGAGCCTGGCCGCGGTGGTGGTGGTCACCGCCGCCTGCAGCACGGCGCGCTGCCCGGCCACCGAACCGCCGACCGGGAACCGTCCGGCCACGAGCTGGCTGTAACGGGCCAGCGCAGTGCGGTAGGTCAGCTCGAGCTGCGGCGGCCCGTACCCGGCGGGCGGGGCCGTCCCGGCGGTCGGCACGTCGCCGGTGGCCAGGCTGGCCCAGGCGGGCGGGTCGGAGGCGACCTGGACTCCGGCCGCGGCCAGCCGCACCCGCAGGGAGGCGCCGACGGCCGCGATGTCGGTGGCCAGAACCTCGCTGTTCTGGTCCAGCATCTGGGTCTCGCCGACCGTCGCGCTGACGGTCCGGTCGCCGGGCGCCGAGGCCGCGATCACGCGCTGCAGCGCCTCGTTACGCAGCACCACGCTCTCCCGCGGGATGGCCAGGCTAGCCAGGACCGAGACGAACACGAGCAAGCCGAACGCGAGGCTGGCCGCCGCCCCAGTACCGGTCAGCGTCACCCAGGCCGCGCGCAGCCGCCGCCACAGCGTTCTCATCCGGCCTCCGCCCGCAACTGCACCGCCGGGTCAGGTCTGCGCAGCACCGACAGGGCCGCGGCGGCGACCGGCAGGGCCGCGGTGACCAGGGCCAGCGCGACGGCCGGGCCGACGGGCAGGACCGCCAGGGCCCACGGGAGCGGCGCTGCCGAAGCCGCGGTCAAGGTGATCGCGGGCACCAGCAACCAGGCCAGGCCGATCCCGGCCAGCAGGCCCGCGACCGCGGCCGGCAGGCTGAGCGCGCACTGCTCCAGGCACAGCTGGCCGGCCTGGGCGTTCTTCCCCACGCCCAGCGCGGCGAATACCGCGCTCTGCGTCCGCCGGGAGCGGAGGCTGGCCGCGGCGCTGACCGTGAAGCCGAGCACGCCGAGCAGCACCGCCGCTCCCCC
The DNA here is from genome assembly GCA_963767565.1 of uncultured Actinomycetes bacterium. GTDB lineage: Bacteria > Actinomycetota > Actinomycetes > Streptosporangiales > Streptosporangiaceae > Palsa-504. The sequence goes on from CAVYEG010000013.1 coordinate 56,882, forward strand.
GATGGCCAGCATGGCTTGCCGCGGGGCGGTTAGCAGCGTGTTGCCGAACAGGGCGGCCTGCTGGCTGGTGCGGCTGGTGACGGACAGGCCCAGGTCGGCCGGCAGGCGCGGCACGCGGCCGTCAGCGGTGCGCAGCCACCAGCGGTTCACCGGCCAGGGGGACACGTCATCGGCGACGAGCAGGTCGTTCAGCTCCGCCAGGTCGGCGATCAGCGCCCGGTTCGGCCCGAAGACGGTCGGGAAGTTGGCCACCTCCGCCACGATCAGGACCGGGACCGAGATCCCGCCGATCGACACCGAGGTGGACGATCCGATGCCGAGCCGGTTGGCGGCCAGGTAACCGCTGGTGGCGATGACCGGGATGATCCGGGGGGCGGGCACCGCGACGGTGAGCTGCGCGGGGAGGCCGGGGGGAAAGTTGACCTCGGACAGGACCTCGGTGGAAGGATCGTGTCCGGTGTTGAACGTGAACTGCTCGCCACCTCCCGGGGCGGCATGCCAGCCCTCGAACGCAGGCGTGGTCCCGTTGGCCGACGTGAGCTGCCCGTAGGCGTTCGGCGGCCCGGTCGGCACGAACTGCGAGGATCCGACGCCCGCCCAGGCCGCCAGCGCGGCGCCGTGGCTGAACGGTGCGCCGAACGGGCCGCTGGCAGTGTTGGCGGCCGCGAGGGACATGATGGTGAGATCGGCGGCCGGGGTCGACACCGGATCCGCCGCGTCGTACGGCGGCAGGCGGAAGGCCAGCGTGAGCCCGAGCAGCCGCAGCGGGTAGCTGGCCTGCGCCGGGGCTGACAGCGTGAAGACCAGGGAGTGCGGTTGGCCGTCGGCGGGCAGGGGCTGGGCGGCGAAGACCTGGTAGGCGGCCCCGCTGGCATCCTGGATCCAGGCCGTGACCATGACCGGGCTGAGCGCCGTCCGGATCTGGGCCGGACTGGTGCCCACGCCCGCCGCGAGGTCGGCGACGATGTCCAGCCGGTCCGCCTGGCCGGGCAGGGCCAGGCCGGCCGCTGCCTCGGGGTGATGCGCTGCCACAGCGCGCTCAGCGGCAGCGGCGACAGGTCGGGGCGGATCAGGATCGTCTTACCCGCCGTGCTCGCGTCCAGCGCGATCAACTGGCTTGCGTTGCCGGTGCCGGCGACGCTGGCCGCCGTGGCGGCGGTGACCCCCGGTGCCCGGGTGACCGAGCTGGCCGCGCCCAGCGGCAGCGCGCCGGCGGCGTCCACCCGCACGTCCGAGCCGACCGTGAACGCGGCCTGGTCCGCGGTCGACTGCCGCCAGCTGGCGTACCCGGCCAGCGCCAGCGTGGTGGTTGCCGTCGCGACCACCACGAGCAGGACCGGGCCGGCCTGGCGGATCGGCCGCCTGGCGATCTGCCAGCTCACCATGGCGCCGGCCAGCCGCCGTTCGCGGTCGGTGGCCTTGTCGGCCAGCCTGGCCAGCAGCGGCAGGCCGCGGAGCGGGATCAGCGCCATCCCGGCCAGCGCGAGGGCGGGGGCGAGGGCGATCACGGGATCGATGCCGAGCGATCCGGTGGCCGGGTGCGCGACCGCCGAGTAGCCGCGCAACTGCCAGACCGCGACCGCGGCCAGCGCCACCAGGGCCAGGTCGCCGCCCGCCCAGGCGATCGCCGCGAGCCGGGCCTGGCGGCCCCGGCGGCGCCTGGCCGCGTCCGGGGTCAGGGCGCGCAGCGCCGGCCAGGCCATCACCGCGGCGCACAGCACCAGCACGGCCAGGGCCGACAGCCAGGCCAGCGGAGCGATGCCGCGGCCCAGGTAACCGTCCAGGTGCAGGTGGCCCAGGCGGGCCAGCACTCCGGTCAGGGCGGTGCCGGCCAGCACGCCCGCCAGGCCGGCCGCGGCGCCGAGCAGCACCGCCTCGGCCAGCACCGGCCGCGCCACCTGCCATCTGGTGGCGCCGCGCGCCCGCAGCAGCGCGGACTCCTCCTCGCGCAGGCTGGCCAGCAGGCGCGCGGCCAGCACCAGGGCTGCCCCGGCCACCAGCAGTAGCATCAGCTCGGCGATGGTAAACAGCGACCGGGACAGCACGATGGTGCTGGCAATGCCGTCCAGGACCTGCGGCAGGCTCGAGGTCACCTTCAGCCCCTCGGGACGGATCACGGCCAGCTGCGAAAACACCTGGTTGGTGCTCGCGGTGAGCGCGGCGATGTTCCCGCGAGCCAACGCCGGCTCCTGCGGCAGCACCATCCACGAGGCCTGGGCCGCGGCGACCGCCCCGCCGAACGCGGCCGGGTTCAGGACTGCGGGACCGTAGCTGACGACGGACCCGCCTGTATTCCCGTTGATGGAGTACGGCTGGACGCTGCTACCCGTGACCGGCAGCAGGTCAAGCGTCCAGTAGACCGACGCCGGGTCCCTGGGCCGGAACAGCCCGGTGACCCTCAGCGAGGTCGGCGCCCCGCCGCCCTGGGGGGTGCCGGTCAGAACCGAGCCGACGCTCAGGTGCAGCCGGCTGGCCACCGCGGCCGGCAGCGCGACGGGCAGCGGGCCGCCGTGCGGCGGCGGCGGCCACTGACCGGCGGTGAGGATCGCCTGAGCCCTGAACCCGGCCAGCGACGCGGCCAGGACCTGCGTGATGATCGAGCTGTCGGCCTGCACCGGGAGCTCGACCGGGTCCGCCCACAGCGCGTTTTCCAGCTGGAAACCAACCCCCGGCCAGGCGCTGCGAAGCGTGGCCCGGATCAGCTGTGAGTCGGCGGCCGCATCCCCGGCGTTGGCCACGCCGGACAGTCCCACCACCCGGCTCTGTGCGGGGGCGAGGATGCTCCCCGCTCCGAGCGGGATCACCGCGGCCGAGAAGGCCCAGAGTATGGCCGCGAGCCCGGTGGTGAGCAGGACCGTGACCGCGACGCAGGCCAGCAGCAACCACGAGGACCTGGCCCGGCGGAGGAGGAAGGAAACCCCGAGACCACGCACAGATCGCCCCTAGCTGCCCGAGGCGCTGGTGATGGACCCGTCCTCCAGCGTGAGGATCTGGTCGGCCAGGTCGATCAGCGCCTCGTCGTGGGTGGCGACCAGGGCGGTGATCCCCTCCGAACGCACCACGCTGAGCAGCAGTTCCATGATCTGCCGCCCGGTCTCCAGGTCGAGCTGGCTGGTTGGCTCGTCCGCGATCAGCAGGCCCGGTCGGCCGGCCAGCGCGCGGGCGATGGCCACCCGCTGCTGCTGGCCGCCGGAAAGCTCATCAGGGCGGTGCGCGGCATGGCTGGACAGCCCCGTCAGCGCCAGCATGGCCGCGACCCGCTCCCGGCGCTCGCTGGGCCGCAGGCCCGCGATACGCAGCGGAATCCCGACGTCTTCCGCCGCGGACAGCATCGGCACCAGCCCGAAGGCCTGGAAGATGAAGGCGACCCGGTCCCGCCGCAGCGCCAGCCGTTGCCGCTCGGACATCCGGTTCACCTCGCGGCCGTCCACCCAAACCCGGCCCGCGGTCGGGTCGTCCAGGCCACCGATGATATTCAGCAGCGTGGTCTTGCCCGAGCCGGATCGCCCCCGCAACGCAACGAGCTGACCGCGGCCTACCGTGAACGAGACCCCGCGCAGCGCATGAACGGCGGTATGCCCGCTGCCGAAGGTCCGGCGGACATCCTCGGCCGCCACCATGACCTGTGACAGCTGGCCGTCATTACCTGTGCCGTGCGCCGAGCGTGCCTGGCCGTGCTTCACGACTAGACAAGACGAACGACGATGGTTGCCAGTGCCATGTGGCCACCCTGCCAGGCAGATCACAGCCGCGTCGTCCCCCCTGGGGGTGACACCCGGTGGGGGGAAGACCCGGGCGCCGGCAGCGGGCTAGCCTGGCCCTGTGCGCACGGTATCCGGCATCGCGTCGCCGGCGAGGGACGTCCGCCCGGCCGGCCGCGTGCTGTGGCGCGGGCTGGCCGGGGCGCTGTTCGGCTCCGATCCGCCTGGCGGGCGCTGGCGTTCGCCTGGGCAGCGCTGGGCCGCCCGCGCCGTCCTCGGCGCCGCGGTGGTGCTGCTGTGCTGGGCCAGCGTGGCCAGCCTCGACGGCGGTCACTTCCTGGGTACTCAGTGGGACCTGCGCAACGGGCAGTTCGACTTGCAGACCCCGTTCTTCAGCACCTCGATCCAGTGGTCCGGCTTCATCCCGCCTGGCCTGGGGACCTACCCTCCGCTGATGCAGGTAGTCACGATCGTATGGGTGGTCGTGGCCCTGGTGGTGGTGCTGGCCCTTCCGCTGGCGGTCCGGCGCCCGCTGCTGGCGTGGCGGATCGGGTGGCTTGGGCTGCTGACGGTCCCGCTGCTCCACATGTCCTGGTGGGGTGGCCTGCCGTGGGATCCGGTGCAGGTGCTGGTGGTGCTGGCGATGCTGGGCGCGGCCGGGATCCGGCACGACCGGCCGGTGATGTTCTGGCTGTGGCTGCTGACCCTCGTCCCGTGGTGGTTCTGGATCGTCCACGACGGCCTGAGCGTGGTCACCGCCGCACTTGGCAGCGTGGCGTTCCTCGCCATGGCAGTCGCCGTGGACAGCGTGGGTTCCCGGCAGCGGGCCCAGGTGGCCCTGGCCGACCAGGCCGAAGCGGCCGAGGTCGAGCGGGCGCGGCGGGCGGTGCTCGAGGAGCGCGCCCGGATCGCGCGGGAACTGCACGACGTGGTCGCCCATCACATGTCGCTGATGGCGATCCGGGCGGAAAGCGCTCCGCACCGCATGGGGGCACTGCCTGATCCGGTGCGCGCCGAGTTCGGCGCGCTGAGCGAGGCCGCCCGCGAGGCCCTGGCGGACATGCGGCGGCTGCTCGGCGTGCTGCACAGCGACCAGCCGGCCGCACGTGCCCCGCAGCCGGGGCTGCCGGACCTGCCCGGGCTCGTCGAGACGGCCCGGCAAGCCGGGATGACCGTGGAACTGTCCACGTCTCCCGCATCAGGCCGGGTACCGCCGAGCGCGGGCGTGTGCGCCTACCGGATCATCCAGGAGGCCCTGTCCAATGCCGGGCGGCACGCGGCCGGCGCCCCGGTGACGGTATCGGTGCACCAGGACGCGGACACCGTAACGCTGCAGGTGACCAACGGACCCGGGGTGCAGACCGGCTCGCACGCGAACGGGCACCGGCCAGGCCACGGCCTGGCCGGGATGCGGGAACGGGCCGGGCTGCTGGGCGGCTCGCTGTCGGCCGGACCGGCAGCCGATGGCGGGTTCGAGGTATCAGCGGTCCTCCCGCTCAGCGGATCAGCGGTATGATCCCGGACGGCTCCGGCCAGAACGGCGAGGTCATCCGCTGCCTGATCGCCGACGACCAGGCCATGGTCCGCGAGGGCTTTGCCGCCATGCTCACGGCCGAACCCGGGATCGTGGTTGCCGGGCAGGCTATCGACGGCACCGATGCCGTGCGCCAGGCGCGCCTGCTGAACCCCGACGTCGTGCTGATGGACGTGCGGATGCCGGTCATGGACGGGCTGCGGGCTGCCCGCCAGATCCTCACCGCCACCGGCGGCCCGCGTACGCCGCGAGTACTGATGCTGACCACGTTCGACCTCGACGAATACGTGTACGAGGCCCTGCGGGTCGGCGCCAGCGGGTTCCTGCTCAAGGACGCCACCACCGCTCAGCTCATCCACGCGGTCAAGGTCGTGGCCGCCGGCGACGCGCTGCTTGCCCCTTCGGTGACCAGGAGGCTGATCGCCGACTTCACCAGCAAGCCGCTCGCCGTCACCCCCTCCCCCGTCGCCTTGGGCATCCTGACCAGCCGGGAAACGGAAGTGCTCAAGCTGATCGCGCACGGCATGTCCAACACCGAGATCAGCGAAACCCTGGCCATCGCCGCGGAGACGACGAAAACCCACGTCAAGCGCATCCTGGCCAAGCTCGGCCTCCGTGACCGCGCCCAAGCCGTCGTGGTCGCCTACGAATCCGGCCTCGTCACGCCCCGCGGGTGAAGGACGTTACCTGAGGATGTTGACGGCACGGGCCACGACCAGGGCCACGGTCACGATCGAGACGCTGGCCTGGGCGGTCATGCCCATCTTCGCCCACCGGGACAGCGGCATCGTGTCGGTCGGGCTGAACGCGGTGGCGTTGGTGAAGGACAGGTACAGGTAGTCGCCGAAGGTCGGCTCCCAGTCCGGCGGGGCCAGCTGCGGGCTGGCCATCTGCACGAACTGGAAGTCCGGGTACATCCGGACGGCCAGCGCCCGGGCTACCGGGCCGCCGCGGTCGAACTCCCAGTACCACAGGGCGAAGACGATGACGTTGATGAGCCAGATGGTGCCGCCGGTCACCAGCAGGGGCCCGGCGCTGTTACCCGCCGTGCCGTGCACCAGCTCGTCCACCAGCCGGACGACCGACCAGGCGTTGGCCAGGCTGAGCAGGGCGGCCAGGGTCAGGCCGAGCAGCCGGATGGCCCGTGACTCGTTGTTGATGCGGCGCGGATTGGCCATCACCAGGGCGATCAGCAGCAGGCCCTGCAGCGTCGGCAGCAGCCAGACCGGGTGCAGCAGGACGAGCCGGCCGGGCAGCGAGTACTGCAGGGCCACTGCGGCCGCGACCGCCACCGCCGCCTGCCAGCGGGCCTCGCCTTGGGTGGGCCGTTTCCAGGCCGGGACTCCGGCCCGGACAGGATGTCCGGCAGGCGCGGGCCGGTGCTCGAGTTCGGTCAGCCGGTCATGCAGCGCCCGGATGCCCTCCAGGATCAGCGCACTGTCGGGGCGGCCCGGTCCATCATGTGAGTCCATCTGGTCATCTTGGCCCGCGTCCGCCGGAACGTCACGCCACACTCATATCCGCCGCGATGTCGAGGCGGTCGTGACCTCATCAACAACGCCGGGATGATGCGGCTACAAGGCGATGAGCCCGGCATTGGTGGGCGTGAACCCGCAACTGCCGAAGTAGAACGGGCGGAGGTGGTCATCGAAGTCGGCGTGGAGCCACTCGCAGCCGGCGGCGCGAGCGTTTTCCGCCGCGACCGCGATAAGCCCGGTTCCTACCCCCTGGTTCCGCACCCGTGCCGTGACGAGGGTGTCGAGGATGAACGCGTGGACGCCGCCGTCCCAGGCCACGTTGACGAAGCCGACCAGGTTGTCTCTTTCCCGCGCGCAGACCCAGCCCAGGCTGTGCCGGTTCACCTGAGCCCACCAGTCGTCTTCGAGCGCCGTGTGGCCGAAACCCTCTGCGTGCAGCGCGTTGAGCGCGGCATTGCCGAACGGGCCGCGCCATTCGTGGGTGATCACGTGGCTAACGTAGGAAAGAACATGACCGGACGCGATCGGTTTTCCGCGTTGGCGAGGTGCGCTCGCGGCAGCTGCCCGAGGACGGCCCGGTACGAGTGGGACTAGAAGAACCCGGGCCCGTTTGGCAGAAGATCTTTGGACCGGCTTGATGTGCATCTGAGCCGGATACAACCGTCTGGAGCGAAGTCGGGCACTGCCCGTCGGAGTTCCGGCCGCCCGGACGACGATAAGGGTATGACGCACCCGCAGGTGCGGCCCGATCCGGCGTTCGGGCTGCTGGAGCTGTACGACGATGCGCTGCCGCACGTCTACGGCTACCTGCTGGCGCGCTGCGGCGACACCGGCCTGGCCGAGGACCTGACGGCCGAGTCGTTCCTGGCCGCCGTGCACGCGGCCCGCAAGCCGGGCGCGCCCGATCCGTCGATCCCGTGGCTGATCGGGGTGGCCAGGCACAAGCTCGCCGACCACTGGCGGCGGGTCGAGCGGGAGCAGCGCGGGCTGCGCATGCTGGACGGCGAGCCGGCGCACGCCGAGGATCCGTGGGAGGCGCTCGTCGACCGGATCCGGGCCCGCGAGGTGCTCGGCAGGCTCGGCGCGCACCACCGGGCCGCGCTCACGCTGCGTTATCTCGACGGGCTGCCGGTGCCCGAGGTGGCCCGGCACCTGGACCGCACCGTGCACGCCACCGAGGCGCTGCTGGTGCGGGCCCGCGCCGCGTTCCGCCGGATCTACGAGGCAGAGGAGGGCTCGCGATGACCGATCCGTTTGAGGCGCTGCGCGAGCCCGTCACGCCGGTCGACCCCGACCCGTACTTCGCCGGGCGGCTGCGGCAGCGGCTGACCCTGTCGGTGGTCTTCGCCCTCCCAGGAGGAACCATGTCCCAGCAGACCGTCACGGCCCGGGCCGAACGCGAGCCCGCGTGGCCTCCGGCGCTGACCCCCTACATCGTCGTGTCCGATGCCCGGCGCGCCATGGACTGGTACACCGAGGTGTTCGGCGCGCAGCGCCGCGGCGAGCTGTACGTCAACGCGGACAACACGATCGGCCACGCCGAGGTTGGCATCGGCGATGCGGTGCTGATGTTCTCCGAGGCTTCCGGCCTGTGGCCCGACGTGCCCGTGCGCGCGCCCGACTCCCCCGCCACGTTCAGCCACTCCCTCCACCTGGAGGTCGCCGACGTCGATGCGAGTACCGAGCGGGCCCGCCGGGCCGGCGCCTCGGTGGAGCGGGAGCCGGCCGACCAGCCCTACGGTCGCGCCTCGGTGATCGTCGACCCGTTCGGGCACCGCTGGATCCTGCTCCGGCGGCCGACGCAGGCCACCCGGCTGCGCCAGGGCGACGTCGCGAACGTGACCATGCTGGCGCCCGACACGGACCGGGCCAGGGAATTCTACGCGGCCGTGCTGCAGGTCCCGTTCTCTTCCGCTCACGCCGGCGCGTGGCGCACCGAGCAGGTCACGCCGCCACTGGCCATCCTGCCGTCCCGCGGTGCCGAGCCCGAGGTTCAGCTGTCCTACCGCGTCGATGACCTCGCGGCCGCGGTCGAGCGGGTCCGGGCAGCCGGCGGCCACGCGGACGAGCCCGTACGCAGGCGGTTCGGGCTGCTCGCCGAGTGCACCGACGACCAGGGCGGCACGTTCCGTCTCTGGCAGCCGGCCGGCTGACCGCGCGCCAGCACTGGTCAGGGCCGTCGCGGGGACGGTGCCAGCACCCCGAGAGCGCGGGCCTGTTCCACCGCCTCGTGGCGGCGGTGCGCGCCGAACTTGTCGTACAGGTGGCGCATGTGGGTCTTGACCGTGTTCACCGACAGGTACAGCTCATCGGCGATCTCCGGGGCCGAGAGCTTGGTAGGCAGGTAGCGCAGGACGCGGGCCTCGGCGTGGCTGAGCGGCTCCCGCAGCCGCGGCGGTCCGCCCGGCTGCGAGCCGGGCTTGTGGCCGGCCAGCACGTTCAGGATCTCGGCGATCAGGCCGGCGTGCGCGGTGCCCTGCCGGCGCTGGCGGTCGAGCAGTCCGGGCGCCGGGTCGAACAGGAACGGGAAGAGCAGGCTCTCGGGCGCCGCGTGGTCCAGAGCCCGCTCCAGGGCGCGCCGGGCGGCGAGCGCGTCGCCGAGCGCGTCGCAGGCGATGGCCTGGAGCAGGAACGCCTGGACCTCCCACAGGTGCGCGTTCGGCAGCGGAGCCGAGCCGCCGATGACGGGCGCGAGCACGGCGACCGCGGCCGCCGGGTCGTCCTGGGCCAGCCGCAGCGATGCCTCGGCGATGCGTAGTTCTCCCCGGTCCCGTTCCGGTCCGTCCATGGCCGCCAGGGCCTGCTCGACCTGTCGCGTGTCGCCTCGGCGTACGAGCGCCTGCAGCAGGTGCGAGCGCAACCGGGAGGCGAGCGTGTGCGGCGCGACGAGCGAACTGGCCAGGCGTTCGGCGGCCTGGAAGGCGCTCAGTGCGGCGCCGTGACGGCCGCTGACGAACTCGAGCAGGCCGCGGCCGTAGACCAGCCGCACCCCGACGGCCGGATCGGCTTCGGCCCGGACCGTGCGCTCGGCCCGCTCGAGCGCCCGCTCCGCCTCCTCGATCCGCCCCTGGGTCGCCATGGCCACGCCCAGGGCCAGGTAGGCGCCGCCTACGACCGGCTCATCGGCCCAGCCGTGCCGGGTAGCCAGCTCGATCGCCTGCAGGCTGCGCTGCGCGCCGGCCGGGAAGGACCGCCAGCTCATCAGCTGCGCCTCGTTGGCCAGGCCGGCCACCTCCAGGTAGGGCCGGCCGATCTGGCGCGCCAGGGCGATGCCGTCCGCCAGGTGCCGTCCCGCCTCGTCGAAGCGAGATGTCCAGAGCTCGGCGGCACCGAGGTTGATCAGCGCCAGCGCCCGCAGGTCCTCGCCCAGCCCGGCCCGCGCCGCAGGCGCCCGGTCATACTGAGCCGCAGGCTCCCGGTCATACTGAGCCGCAGGCGCCCGGTCATACTGAGCCGCAGGCGCCCGGTCATACTGAGCCGCAGGCGCCCGGTCATACTGAGCCGATCCGGCGGTCACGGCCGGGGCCAGCAGCCGTTCCGCTTCCTCGGCCTGCGGCTGGGCGAGCCCACGCCGTCCCCCTGTCCGGCGGTGAATCACAGCGGCTGCGGATCGCCTCCCGGCTGCGCGGCAGCCAGCGCGGCACGCTGTACGTCTTCGACGAGCCGTCCACCGGCTTGCACCCGCTCGACGTGGCGACCCTGGCGGGCGTGTTCGACCGGCTGATGCGGACCGGGGCCACGATCATCGTCATCGACCACGACCTGGACCTGCTCGCCGCCGCGGATCACCTCCTCGACATGGGCCCTGGCGGCGGCCCGGACGGCGGGCACATCGTCGCGGCCGGGACGCCAGCGGAGGTCGTACAGGACCCGGGCAGCGTGACCGGGCCGTGGCCGGCCGAGCACCTGGGCCTGCCGGGAGCAAGCACCACGGCCCGTTCGGCGGAAAATTAATGACCTTCCGAACCAGCGGACCGGGCTCAGTGCTTGCCGATAAAGATCGGCGCGTCGAGCGTGATGGAACTTAACATCGACGGAGGAGGACGCTGATGCTCGACCTCGGAGAGGACGGCTGGTCCCGATGACGGCGTCGGCCCTTGACGGCATCAAGATCGTCGACCTGACCGCGGCGCGGGCCGGCCCGGCCGCCGTACGCCTGCTGGCCGAGTGGGGGGCCTCGGTGATCCGGGTGGAGCCGCCCGGCGAGGGCCTCGGCATCGCCGCGGACCACCACAGCTCGGACTACATCAACCTGCACGGCAACAAGCGGCTCATCACCGCCGACCTGAAGGACGCGCGCGGCGGGGCGATCGTCCGGCGCCTGATCGAGGACGCTGACGTCCTGATCGAGAACTTCCGGCCGCCGGTCACCAGGCGCCTCGGCCTCGACTACGAGACCCTGGCCGCCCGGCACCCGCGGCTGGTGTACGGCAGCATCTCCGGGTACGGCCAGGACGGTCCGCTCGGCGACCGGGGCGCCGTCGATCAGATCATCCAGGGCATGAGCGGTCTGATGAGCATCACCGGCGAGCCCGGCACACCGCCGACGCGAGTGGGGATCGCGATCGCCGACATGGCCGCCGGCCAGCTGCTCGCCACCGGGATCCTGCTCGCCCTGCTCGAACGCACGCATAGCGGCCGGGGCCAGTGGGTGCGGGTCTCCTTGATCGAGGCACTGCTCTCGATGCTGGACTTCCAGGCCGCCCGCTGGACGGTCGACGGCGAGGAGCCCGGGCAGGCCGGAAACCACCATCCCACGATCACGCCGATGGGCACGTTCCGGACCGCCGACGGCTTCCTCAACGTCGCCGCGCCCAGCGACCGGCTCTGGGAGCGGCTGCGCGTCGCCTTGGGACGGCCGCCCGCCCTGGACGATCCCGTGTTCGCCAGCGTGGCCGGGCGCCACGCCCACCACGATCGGCTCACCGAGTTGCTCGAGGCCGAGTTCGGCCGCTACCCGCGGGCCGAGCTGGTGAAGCTGCTCGATGCCGCGGACGTGCCGTGCGGCCCGGTGAACTCGGTCGCCGAGGCTTTCGCCGAGGACCAGGTGCGCCATCTCGGCGTGGTCACCACCGTCCAGCACCCCTCCCGCGGGCCGGTCGGCGTGCTGCGCAGCCCGATCCAGATGAGCCGTAGCGCCGCCGCCGCTAAGTCGCCTGCGCCGCTGGCCAGCGCCGACACCGACCAGGTGCTGGCCGAACTCGGCTATGCCCCGGCCGAGATCGCGCAGCTGCACGCCGATCACGTGGTCTGAGCGGCCTCCGCTCCGGAGATCGCCGACATCGCCAGCCGCTTCGGCTTACGAGAGGGGCGTCGGGGCTTGGCTGGTCATGGATGTGCGCCTCCGGGCAGCGGGAGGCCGGAGAGCCGGGACTGGATGTCGGCGGTGACGGAGTCGGGTGGCTGGTCGGCGTCGACCGCGACCAGGATGCCCCGTTCGGTGTAGTACGGGACGAGCAGGCCGGTCGTCTCGGCGAACACCTGGAGCCGGTGCCGGATCACGTCGGCCTTGTCGTCGGAGCGTCCGCCCTGGCTGGCCCGGTCGAGCAGCCGCTGGGTGAGTACCGCCTCGGGCGCGTGCAGGTAGATCGCCGCGTCCAGCGTCACGCCGAGCCGCGCGGCGAGCTCGGCCGCGGCGGTGGCCTGCGGGAGGGTCCGCGGGAAGCCGTCCAGGATGTACCCGCCCTCGGCGGCAGCCTCGACGACCACCGGGGTCAGCACGTCGAGCACGATCTGGTCGGGAACCAGGTCACCGCGGGCCTGATGGGCCGCGATCTGGTCGCCGAGCGCGCCGCCGGCGCGGGCCTGCGCCCGCAGCAGGTCACCGGCGGCGATATGCCGGGCGCCGGACCAGTCCGCCAGCCGCTCGCCCTGGGTGCCCTTGCCGGCGCCGGGCGGGGCGAGCAGCAGCAACCTCACTGTGCCAGCCTCACTGTGCCAGCCTCACTGTGCCAGCCTCACTGTGCCAGCCTCACTGGGCTATCAGGTCGGCCGGGATGACGATATCGCGCTTCTGGATCTTGCCGGTCGCGCCCTTGGGCAGCGCGTCGACGAACCACACGTGCCGGGGGTACTTGTAGGCCGCGACCTGGCTCTTGACGTAGTCGCGCAGCTCGTCGGCGGTGACGACGGCGCCCGGCTTGAGGGCTACCGCGGCGGCGACCTCCTCGCCCAGGGCGTCATGCGGCAGGCCGATCACGGCGGCCTCGGCGACCGCGGGATGCTCGTAGAGCACCTCCTCGATCTCCCGCGGGTAGACGTTATAGCCGCCGCGGATGATCATGTCCTTCTTCCGGTCCACGATGTAGAAGTAGCCGTCCTCGTCGACCCGGGCCAGGTCACCGGTGTGGAACCAGCCGTCGCGGATCGCCTCGGCGGTGGCCTCGGGCCGCTGCCAGTAGCCCTTCATCACGTTCGGCCCTTGGATCACGATCTCGCCCACCTCACCCTGCGGGACCTCGTGGTCTTCGCCGTCCACCACGCGCATCCGCACGTCGCGGATCGGCGTGCCGATCGAGCCGGGCTTCTGCTCCCGGTCGGGGTGGTTAAACGAGGCCACCGGCGAGGTCTCCGACAGGCCGTATCCCTCGAGCACGGGGACCCCGTACGCCTCCTCGAACCCGCGCAGCACCTCCACCGGCAGGGCCGCGCCGCCGGAGATGCACATCCGCAGCGAGGAGGTGTCGTAGTCCGTGCGGTTGGGCTGGTGCAGCAGCGCCACGTACATAGTGGGCACGCCTTCGAAGACGGTGACCCGGTGGCCGGAGATGATCCGCAGCGCGTGCTCGGCGTCGAACCGCGGCAGCAGGGTCAGGCAGGCCCCGGCGGCCACCGCCACGTTGAGCGCGGCGGTCTGCCCGAACACGTGGAACAGCGGAAGGCCGCCGAAGATGACGTCGTCCGGGCCGGCGTGCACGATGCCGGTCCGCGTCACCGCCGTGTTGCTGATGAGGTTGCCGTGGGTGAGCTCGGCGCCCTTCGGGTGGCCGGTCGTGCCGGAGGTGTAGAGGATCACCGCGGTCTCCTCGTCATCGGTGTCCGCCACGTGGAAGTCCGGGGTGGCGGAGGCCAGCAGGTCGGGGAAGCTGACCCCGTCCACGACGATGGAGTCCGCCTGGACCTCATCGGCGCCGCCGCGGGCGGCATCCGCGAACGTGTGCCAGGCGAAGACCAGGCCGGCCCCGGAGTCGCCGAGGTAATAGGCGACCTCCCGCGCCTTGAGCAGCGGGTTCATCGGGACGACCACGCCGCCGGCCCGGAGCACGCCGTAGTACACGACGGGCACCTCGGCGACGTTGGGCATCATGATCCCGACCCGGTCGCCGGGCTTGAGGCCGCGCTCGTGCAGCAGGCCAGCTACCCGGGCGCTCGCCTCGTCCAGGGCCCGGTAGGTCATCGCAGCGTTGTCTACCCGCACGGCCACGCGTCCGGCGTGCGCGCGGGTGGTGTCCGTCAGGTTCTTGGCCAGGTTCGTCACGCTGATCATTGTCCGGCCGGTGAGCCGGGGTGGTCGTCGGTCTGCCGTATCAAGCCTGTCCCCCGGCGTTGGTACGGCAGCACAACTGTTGTGCCGACGGCCCGACGAAACGGCCCGTCCTCGTGTCGCCAGCACGTTATCCGCGCGTTCCGCCGGGCTTAGCGTCGGGGAGCACACCGTGAAAGGGGGCGGGATGGACACCATCCGGCGCTACTCGATGCTCATCGGCGGAGAATGGGTCGACCGCGACGAGCGGTTCGATATCTAGCCTACGGCGGCGGGGTGCCGGCTGGACCGCAGGGCCTTCGCGCTGCTGCTCAGCACGCCGCCGGCCTGATTAACGGACATACTGATGGCCATGGAATTCGACGTAGTGATTGAGATCCCGAAGGGCAGCAGGAACAAGTACGAGGTCGACCACGACAGCGGCCGGATCCGGCTGGACCGGACGCTGTTCACCGCGACGCAGTACCCGGCTGACTACGGCTTCATCGAGGACACCCTGGGCGAGGACGGCGACCCGCTCGACGCGCTGGTCCTGGTGCTTGAGCCCACGTTCCCCGGCTGCCTGATCCGGGCCCGTCCCATCGGGATGTTCCGGATGACCGACGAGAAGGGCGGCGATGACAAGATCCTGTGCGTGCCCGCCACCGACCCGCGCCAGGAACACCTGCGTGACCTGCACCACCTGCCCGAATTCGACCGGCTGGAGATCGGGCACTTCTTCACGATCTACAAGGAACTCGAGCCGGGCAAGAGCGTCGAGGGCGCATCCTGGGCCGACCGCGCCGCGGCCGAAGCGGAGATAGAAGCCTCCCGGCGCCGCCTGCGGGAGACCCAGGAGCCAGGCTGAGGCAGAACGAGCTATCACGGTCCGTTCGGGAAAATGAATTTAACAGGCCGAACGGGCCGTGGTGCTACGCGCGCACGATCGCCGGGAAAGGACCGCCGCTATGACGCTCGCGGGCAAGACCTTGTTGATCTCCGGTGGCAGCCGCGGCATCGGCCTGGCCATCGCGCTGCGCGCGGCGCGGGACGGCGCCAATGTCGCGCTGGTGGCCAAGACGGCCGAACCGCACCCCAAGCTGGAGGGGACGGTGTACACCGCAGCCGCGCGGATCGAGGCGGCTGGCGGCCGCGCGCTGCCGGTGGTCGGGGACATCCGCGACGAGGACCAGGTCGCGGCCGCCGTCGCGCTGGCCGTCGAGCGGTTCGGCGGGATCGACGTGTGCGTCAACAACGCCTCGCCGATCAACCTGTCCGGCACCGAAGCGCTGGAGATCAAGCGCTACGACCTGATGCAGTCGATCAATACCCGCGGCACGTTCGTGGTCAGCCGGGCCTGCATCCCGCACCTGAAGCGCTCGGCGAACCCGCACATCCTGACCCTGTCCCCGCCGGTCAGCCTGGAGCCGCGCTGGCTCGGCCCGCATATCGGGTACACGATCGCCAAGTACGGGATGACGCTGTGCGCCCTGGGCTTCGCCGCCGAGTTCGCCGACGACGGCTTCGCGTCCAACGCGCTGTGGCCGCGGACGCTGATCGCCACCGCCGCGGTGCAGAACCTGCTCGGCGGCGAGGCGGCAATGGCCCGGGCCCGCAGGCCCGAGCTGTACTCCGACGCGGGGTACGCGGTGATCACCAGGCCCAGCCGGGACTGCACCGGCAACGCGTTCCCTGTGCGAGGACGTGCTGGCCGCCGAGGGCGTGACCGACCTCGACCAGTACTCCTACCAGCCCGGCGCCGAGCCGCAGGCCGACCTGTTCGTCGACCACGCCTGAGCGGCCGCGCGGCGGCTTGCCGACGCGCGCGCGCCAGCCAGCACTGAGGTTCTTAGAGCATCGCCTTCTGGGGCTGGGTGCGGACCACGATGACCGTGGTGGTGTCGGCGCCCAGGGCGGTCTTGAACTCCTGCTCCAGCTCTTCGGCGGTGGCGACGTCGACGACCTGCGGCAGGTACCGGTAGGGACTGGCGTCGGAGGCGTACCGGACCAGGTCCGGAATCCGGTGCAGCACCTGGTGCTGGCCGACCAGCTGGATCAGGTCGTGCCTTAGGGCCGCCGGGGTGCCCTCGGCGCCGGCCGGATCGGGGCGGGCCTGCCGGGCGGCCGATGGCCCGTACGTGGGGCGTGAGCAGTTTCCTCATTTGTGCTCACTGTCTCAGCGGCCGGCCGGCCCGGCATCGGGCCAGGCATACGAAACGGAGCAGGTTGTTCGTGCCCGGCTCACGACGCAGGCACGGGTGGTGGCGCCTTACGGTCGGGGGCATGCCCATCTACCAGTGCGCAAGTCCCGAAGGGCTGCTCGACGAATCCGCTCGGAGCTCCCTCGCGGAGGAGATCACCCGCGTTCACTGCGACGCGACCGGCATCCCGCGGTCCTACGTCAACGTCATGTTCACCGACGTGCCGGAGGGCCGGTACTTCGTGGCCGGGAAGCCGTCTGGTCATTCGGTCATCAGCGGCGCGATCCGGCTCGGCCGGGATGTCGAGACGCGGCAGCGGATACTCCGGGAGCTGTCGCAGATGTGGACGCGCCTTACCGGTCAGCCGGAGGCGGAATTGCTGCTCTCGCTGCGGGAGAACCCGGCGGAAAACGCAATGGAGGGCGGCTTGATCTTCCCGGCCATCGGCCAGGAATAGCGGTGGCCGGTTAACCGCTCCCGGCTAACCGCGCCGCCGGTCCTAGGTGAAGGCGCCGATGCCGGTGATGGCGCGGCCGACGATGAGCGTCTGCATGGTCTCGGTGCCCTCGAAGGTGTGGATCGCCTCCATGTCCACCATGTGCCGCATGACCTGATAGTCGAGCAGGATGCCGTTGCCGCCCAGCATGTCGCGGGCCTCGGCGGTGATCGCGCGCGCCTTGCGGGTGTTGTGCATCTTGGCCAGCCCGGCCACGGTGGGGGTCAGGCCGGCCTCGGCCAGGCGGCCGATCTGCAGGCAGTACAGCTGCATGGCGGTCAGGTCGGCCAGCATCAGTACCAGCCGCTGCTGGATGATCTGGAAGCTGGCCAGCTGCTCGCCGAACTGCCGCCGTTCCAGCGCGTAGCGCAAGGCGGCGTCGTAGGCGGCGGTGGCATGGCCCAGAGCCGCCCAGGCACAGGTGCTCCGGGTGGTGGCCAGGACCCGGGTGGTGTCCTTGAACGAGCGCGCCTCGGTCAGCCGGTTCTCGGCCGGCACCCGTACCTCGTCCAGGGTGATGTCGGCCTGCCACACCGAGCGCAGCGACACCTTCCCCTCGATGACCCGGGCCTGGTACCCCGGTGTTCCCTGCTCTACGACGAACCCGTTGACCTGGCCGTCCTCGGTGTTGCGGGCCCAGACGACGATCAGGTCGGCGGCCGTGCCGAGCCCGATCCACCGTTTGCGGCCGTTCAGCACCCAGCCGCCCCCACCCACCTCCCCATCCCCCTTGACCGGCGGGCCGAGGTCTCCAGGGCGACTGAGTCCGAGCCGTGCTGCGGTTCGGTCAGCGCGAAGGCCCCCAGCTTGTCCATCCGGGCCATGTCAGGCAGCCAGCGCGCCTTCTGCTCCTCCGAGCCGCACATCGCGATCGACAGCATGGCCAGGCCCGCGTGCACGCCGAGGAACACGCCGAGGCTGCCGTCGCCGCGGTGCAGTTCCATGGTGACCAGCCCGCAGGCCATCGGGCTCATCCCGGCGCACCCGTAGCCCTTGATGTCCTCGCCGACGATGCCGAGCTCGGGCAGCCGCCTGACCAGCGGCCAGCAGATCTCGGCCCGCTCCCAGTACGGGCCGACAGTCGGCACGACCTCCTCGTCGACGAACCGCCGGACGGTGATGAAGTGCGACCACTGCTCGTCGGTGAACTGCTCGCGGACGGAGAAGAAATCCGTCCCGAGGGATTCCCCGAGATGCGCGCTTGCCACCTGCGTCATTGTTCGCTCGCCTCCGCGGTGAGGTCGGCATGGAGGAACGCCTCCACCTCGGCGGCCAGGCGTCCGGAGTCTGCGGCCAGCTCGAGGTGGCCGCCGTGGTAGATGTGCAGGCGGCTGCGCCGGATCAGCCGGTGCATGATCCGGGCGTTGATGACCGGGATGATCGGGTCGTCATCTCCGGCCATGATCAGGGTGGGCGGCCGCAGCTTCGGCAGAAACGGCAGGCTGGTCCAGCCGAGGGTGGAGATCAGCTGGTAGTAGTAGCCCCGGGGCGGCCCCAGCCGGGTGGTGGCGTGCAGCAGGTCACGGGCCACGATCGGGTCTTCCCGCGCGGTGCCGCCGTACAGCTCGCCGGCGATGCGGGCCGCGTATCCCGGGTCCCGGTGGCGCCGCGGCGTGAGCATGCGCACCAGGACCCGCGGATGCCCGGGGATCATGATCGAGCCCGGCCCGGTCGCCACCAGCACCAGCCGGCGTACCCGGTCCGGCCGGCTCAGTGCGAACTGCTGCGCGAGCCCGCCGCCCCAGGAGATGCCGAGCACGTCGGCCTGCTCATAGCCGAGCTGGTCGAGCAGGCCGGCCAGCAACGACGGCAGCATGGTCAGGTGGTAGGGAACGACCGGCGCCGGTGAGCCGCCGATGCCCGGCATGTCGAACCGGATAACGGGCCGCCGCGGATCGAGGGCGTCGACGAACGGCTGGAACAGCTCCAGGCTCACGCCGATGCCGTTGCACAGCAGCAGCGGCGGCCAGCCCGCGGCGCCTGGCCGCACCGAGACGCGGATGGCCCGGCCGCCGACGGTCAGGATCCGCATCCGCTCGGCCGGCCCCCGGGGACCGGCCCGCCGCAGCCGGGCTAGCACCCGGCCCAGTCCAGATCCCGCTCGCTCTTCCCCGGCCGGCTCCGGAGCGGGCGGGTCAACGGTCATAGACATAGGTTCCCGGCGCCTCGGAGACCGGCGCCAGCCCGCCGCCGCCCAGTTCCCCGGGCGCGGCCTGCTCCTCCCCGCAGCGCTCGGCCAGCCAGCCCGCATAGTCCGGCCACCAGGACCCGTGGCAGGTCTCCGCGATCCGCAGCCATTCCTGCGGGTCTTCCGGGCACTCCTTGGCCATCTGGTACCTGGCCTTCTGGTTGCCCGGCGGGTTGACCATCGCGGCGACGTGCCCGCTGGTGGACAGCAGGAACCGGGACCGGCCGCCCAGCAGCTGGGTGGTCCGGTAGCAGCTCTGCCAGGGGCAGATGTGGTCGGTGATCCCGGCGACGATGTAGCTGTCCCGGTCGACCGCGGCCAGGTCCACCGGCGAGCCGAGCATGGTGGCGGCGCCGGGGCTGACCAGCGCGTTGCCGGCGCCCAGCTCGAGGAAGTCCCGGTGCAGGCCCGCGGTCATCCGGGTGGTGTCGGCGTTCCAGAACAGGATGTCGAACGGCGGCGGCTTCTTGCCGAGCAGGTAGTTGTTGACCCAGTAGTTCCAGATCAGGTCGTTCGGGCGCAGCCACGCGAACACCTCGGCCAGCGACCGCCCGTCCAGGTAGCCGCGAGCGCGGGAGGAAGCCTCGGCCAGCTTCGCGGTCCGCTCGTCGATGACCGCGCTGGCCAGGCCCGCGTGTGCCTGGTCCAGCACGGTGACCATGAGGGTGAACGCGGCGAGCCGGTCCTGCTGGCCGGTGTGCGCCAGGTGCGCGGCCACCATCGCGGCGATGATGCCGCCTGAGCAGGCTCCGGCGAGGACGGTCTGCTCGCTCCCGGTGATCCGGGCCGTCGCGTCCATGGCGTCCAGGATGGCCTGCCCGTACGTGTCGGCATCCCACTTCGCGTACCGCGCGTCCGGGTTGCGCCAGGAGATCATGAACACCTGCAGGCCCTGGCCGACTAGGTACTCCACCATGCTCCGGTCGGGCGCCAGGTCCATCACGTAGAACTTGTTGATCAGCGGCGGGACGATCAGCAGCGGCACCTGCCGGACCGTCGCGGTGGTGGGGCGGTACTGGATCAGCTCGAGCACCGGGGTACGCAGGATCACCGACCCCGGCGTGACGGCCAGGTCCTTGCCGACCTCGAACGCGTCGGGCTCGACCATGGAGGGCACGCGGGGCGGAGCTGCCATGTCGGCGACGAAATGCCGCAGTCCCGTCAGGGCGCTGCTGCCGCCGGTGTCCACAGCGGCCTTCAGGGCGGCCGGATTCAGCAGCGGGTTGTTGCTCGGGGCCAGCGCGTCGATCAGGTTGGTCACCACGAAGCCGACGCGTTCGGAGTCTTTCTCATCCAGTCCGGCGTCGGCTACGACGCCCTCCGCGCTCTCCGCGGCGGCCAGGTACGCCTGCATCGAGCGGCGCAGCAGCGGGTTACCTGCCCAGCCCGGGTCGGCGAACCGGCGGTCCCGCCGGGACGGCTGCACCTGCGAGGTGCCCACGGCGATGCGGCCCAGTTCGCCGAGCAGCTGCCGCCCGCGGTCGGCCACCAGTTGCGGGCGGCTGGCCAGGGCCGCGGCCAGGCGCAGGCCAGAGCCGCCGGGATTCAGCCGGCGCAGCATGCCTAGGGCCGCGTCGCCGAGTAGCAGGTCAAGGGGTGCCGCCGCGGCCTCGGCCGCAGCGGATGTGCCGGAGTCAGTATCAGCGCTCATCGTCACCCGAGCCTAGGCCACGGGACGCGTTCTACCATTGGTCGCTCGTCACGAAGCCGGGGCCCGGTGTGGTTCCGCGGGCACAGGCGGGGGCTTCACGCGGCCTGAAGCGGCGCCATCGCGACCGGGGCGGAGAGCTCGCGACCATGGCGGCGCGCCTGCTCTTCGGCCTCCCGGCGCAGCTGGCGGGCCAGGCCCTGGAACCGGTCCAGGGCGGGATTGACGCCGACTACATGATTCGACTGGACGTATCAAGTGATTGAAGGAGGCCTACATGTGTACGTCCTCGCTCGCTCGCCCGGGGAATGTAGTGATACAACCAGGCACCGCTATCTTGACGGCCCGGTCGCGATCATCGACGCCGGGACCGGCGGCCTGACGACCGCGCTGTCCCTGCAGCATTTCGGCGTGCCGGTGCGCGTCTTCGAGCAACCCCGGGCTCGGCGGGAGATCGGCGTTCGGCGTCACCGTCACGCCGAACGCCATGAGCGCCCCTGGCCGTCCTCGGGATCGGCCCAACCCTGGGTGAGCTGGCCGGAGAAACACCGCGCTACTTCGTCCGCAGCGCAGCCGACGGCCACGAGCTGGAGCGGGGACCCGACCCCGATTCATTCGTGCCTGAGTTCGGCACCGGTTACTGCAATCTTTACCGTGACGAAGAGCGACCCGCGCGCCGCCGCGCTCGATCACCGTTTCGACTACCTCGAGCAGGACGGCGACAAGGTCATTGCCGCTTCTTTAACGGCAGCACCTTCGAAGCTCCGGCCCTGATTGGCGCCGAGGGCTGAGCGTCGATGGTCCGCGACGCCGCGTCTCGGCGCAGGACGCGTCAGCAGGGATCACGGCGTGGATACTCCGGCTTTCAGGCGGGAAACGCCGCGTCACCGCCCCAGAAATGTCGGTGGTCTCCGATAGTGTGTTCGCATGTCTCGGTACCGGCTGCTCCCCACACCCGCCCAGCAGGCGGTGCTGCGGGATCACTGCGGCCATGCCCGGTACGTGTGGAACCTGGCCGTCGAGCAGCACTCCCACTGGCGCCCAGGCCGACCAGGCGCACCAGGCTACCTGGAGCAGTGCCGGCAGCTCACCCAGGCCCGGGCGGAGAACCCGTGGCTGGCCGCCGGCTCCCAGACCGTCCAGCAGCAGGCGCTGCGCGACTTCGCTCAGGCGACGACGGCGTTCTTCGACCCGGCGAACCCGGCCCGGCGGCCATCATGGCGCAAGGCCGGGCGGGACGAGGGATTCCGAATCGTGGGGCGCGGGCGGCAGTGGGATGTGCGCCGCGTGTCCCGTAAGGTCGGCCAGGTCTGGGTGCCCAAGGCCTGCTGGATACGGTTTCGGTGGTCCCGCGCCGTGCCGCCGGGCGTTAGATCCTACCGGGTGACGATGGACCGCGCGGGCCGCTGGCATGTCGCCTTCGCCGTGATCCCGGTGCCGGTTCCCGCACCGGGTAACGGCCAGGTCGTGGGTATCGACCGGGGCGTGGCGGTTTCCGCGGCCCTGTCGACCGGTGAGATGCTGCGCTGCCCCGGCTTGGCCGCGCGGGAGCGGATCAGGTTGCGCCGGCTGCAGCGCACGCTGGCCCGCGCGAAGCGGGGCTCGAACCGCCGCGACCGGGTCAAGCACGCGATCGCCCGGCTGACGGCCCGGGAGAGCGACCGGCGCAAGGACTGGGCCGAGAAGACCAGCACCGGCATCGCGCGGCGGTTCGACCTGATCCGGGTCGAGGATCTGAAGATCGGCAACATGACCCGGTCCGCGAAAGGCACCCAGGAGAACCCGGGCCGCAACGTCCGCGCTAAGGCCGGGCTGAACCGGGAGGTACTGCGGTCGGGGTGGGGCCTGCTGGTGCGCCGGCTGGCGGATAAGGCGCCGGGCCGGGTAGAGAAGGTCAGTCCCGCGTTTACGAGCCAGCGGTGCTCGGCGTGCGGGCGGGTGGACCGGGACTCGCGTGAGAGCCAAGCCGTGTTCCGGTGCACTGCCTGCGATTTCGCCTGCCACGCTGACGTGAACGCGGGGCGCCCGCATGGCCATCGAGGACGGAATGATCCTGCGCCGCGCCTTCGCCGCGTCGCATGATGTAGCGGAGGCGTTTTCCCGCTACGAGGCGCGCGGCGGGACCGTGCCAATGGCGTTCAGCTGACCGCCCGCTGCCAGGGAACGCAGCATCATGGCTCGACTGCCTCCGGGCCTAGCGGCGGGACGACCACGGTGACGTTCGGCTTGTTCTCGTACAACCCGGTGACCGAGCCCGTCTGAGCCGCCGGGAGCATCGTCGTTGACTTGAAACTAGAGTGATCCCCTCCGTGGATGATCCAGTGGAGCTGTTAAACCGCGCTTGACTTGACAATTCAAGTCATTGCGCTCTAGGATTTGACTTTGAAAATTCAAGTTCAAAGTACGGAAACCGCAGTCGGAAGGGCGGCTCAAGGTGACTATCTCGGACCACACGGTGGCGATCATCGGCGCCGGCAATATCGGCAGCAAGATCGCGGGGAACCTCGCGGCGGGCGGTCAGGACTTCCTGCTGGCCGGCCGCGACCAGAAGGCCGCCCGCAAGATCGCGGCCGACCTGGACGGACACGCCGAAACGGTGAGCGTCGATGAGGCGGTCGACCGGGCCGACGTGCTCGTGATCGCCGTCTGGCTCGACGCTTTCGAGCAGCTCATCGCCCAGTACGGGCCGCGGCTGGCCGACAAGGTGATCGTCGATCCGACCAACCCGGTCGGGCCAGACGGCGCCGGCGGGTACCGCAAGGTCATCGGCGAGGAGGAGTCCTCGGGCCAGATCCTGGCCGGCCTGCTGCCCCCCGGGGCCTGGCTGGTCAAGGCGTTCGGCACGCTGTCAGCTCCCACGCTGGCGGCCGCCGCCCGGCGGGAGCCCGAGCGAGCGGTGCTGTTCTACGCCGCCGACGACGACGCGGCGGGAGACCTGGTCGCTGGCCTGATCAGCGTGGCCGGCTTCGACCCGGTCCGCGTAGGCAGCCTGGACCAGTCCATCCGCATCGAGATGTTCGGCGACCTGCACGAATACGGCGCCCTGGGGGGCCTGTGAACAAATCGGAGGCGCTGAAGGCAATCTGACCGCTCCCCCGCACCGGGCATCGCATCACGGCGTTCAACTCGACCCAGCGGGCGGATCGGTTCCGTTCGCCAGGCGGCGTGGGACGGGAGTCCCAGGATGTCAAGGACGAGGACGAGACCGAGGGCGAGGAGAGCTGGCGCCGACCTGGGTGCGCCCACGCCTCGGGTTCGGCCAGGACGGGCATGTCCGGAGTTAGTTGATTTCGGAGGTGTCGATGCGCGACATGATGCGGTCTGCGACCAGGCCGAGGCGCCGCAGCTGCTCGGGCGACAGGACGTCGATGACGAGTGAGCGCACATGGGCCACATGCCCAGGCGCCGCTGCGGCGAGCGTCTGGAAGCCTAGGTCCGTCAGGATGGCGTTGGTAAACCGCCCATCGGCCGGATCGGCCTCCCGGCGCACCAGACCTCGCTCCTCGAGCCGCTTGACCAGGTGCGACAGCCGCGACAGTGACGCGTTGGCCAGGTCGGCCAGCGAGCTCATCCGCAGGGTTCGCTCCGGGCTCTGAGACAGCCTGGCCATGACCTGGTACTCAGTCATCCCCAGGTTGGAATCGCGGCGCAGCTGCTGATCGATCGACCAGGGAAGCCAGGTCATCAACCGCACTACGGACAGCCAGGAGTCCACTTCCGCGGCGGTTAGCCACTTTACCGGCGGCTTCTCGGCACCCTGGCGGGCTCCTTCGGACATAGACCAAAGATACCGATCACTCGACGATTCAAGTGGCAGCTAGGCTCCGGCGCGGTGCCTGCCCGCACCGGAGCACTGTCTTTAATGCTCAAGGTCACAGCCAGGAACGGCCTCTGAACATCGTGCAGAGATTGTCGAGGAACGCTTGCGGGCCGTGCGAGGTGCCGGCCCACGGCATGATCTTGTTCAGCTCAGCGTCCTCGGTGTTGAGTGAGACGTAGGTGGTGTCCGGGGCAACGACCATCCAGGACGGCATCGAGTTGGCCCACGGCCTCATCGAGCGCTTCGGGCCACGGCAGAACGGCACGCGGCTGTCGTTCTACTCACGGACACGACTTCCGTCGATCTGACGGACCGAGGCCTTCTCCAACTGGTTCCTGCACGTGCGATGAAGGTGGACTCAACGCGCTCCGGGTCATGGGTGCGGGCGAACGACCTCAGGCCGCTGGTGATGACGGCCGGTGCATCTGATCGCCCGAGCAGCGGCAGGAACGCGTGCGTGACCCGGACGATGCTCGCGACGTTGGTGTCGAACACGAGCGTCGCGTCCGCACCGGTGAGCTCGTCGGCCTGGACGTGGCGGCCGGTAATGCCCGCGTTGTTGATGAGCGTGTCGACCCGCCCCTCGTGCACTTCGACGTCGGCGGCGGCCTTGGCGGCCGACGCGTCGTCGGTCACGTGGATCGGGACGAAACGCACGCCGAGCCGGTCCGCCGACGGCCGGTCCGGCGGGGTCCCGGTCGCGAACGGGCCGGCGAGCTGCATCGCCCCGTACCCCGACCGCCGGACCTGCAGCGGGCCGAGCGGGAAGGCCGACATCATGCCACAGTCCGATGAGAGGGGTGGTCAGCGACCATCGCCTGATCCAGGTGATTCACCGGCCTGCCTCCGGGTGAGCTAGCTCGCCCCGGCGCCCCAGCAGCGCCCAGCCCGAGGCTGCAACGCCCAGCCCGACGAGGATGGCGAACCCGAGCACGGTGTTGGGTGCGCTCGCGCCTAGGCTAAGCGCGACTCCGGCTCCGATCACCGGAACCGCGAGCCCGACATACAGCGCGATGAGCAGGTCCGACGTCATCGCGACGCGGCTTACGTTCACCGACGTGCCGATGGTCCTGGCCCGGGCGACCGATGCGTTCGGATCCGCGCGCAGGCGCAACTCGACGAGGTACGTGATGGCGGGGCCCGAGGCCAGCCCGACCGCCACCCCGGTGAGCGCGCGCGATCAGCAGCCCTGGCAGGTCCTTCCACGCCGCGAGCACCCCCATCGCCACCATCATCATCGCCACGGCGCCCAGCATCATGCCCCGGGCGCCCGATGCGCGCAGTGACGGAGTTGTCCCTTTGCAGCGTGGCGATCGTGCCGGCCGCGAAGATCGCGAAGACCACGGTGATCGTGAGGGCCGAGAGGTGATCCCGGGCTCGGTAGAGCCGTACAGGGGCTCGGTAGCGTCGCGACCGCCATGACGATCAGGAAGGCAAACGCCACGATCCAAAAGCCGGAGCCAGCCGCGCGGGCGGGCGACTCCGCGAACCGTCGAAGGCCGGTCAGCCGACCTCCGTCTGTGGTGGACTGCTTCCTCATCGTCGTCTTCCTTCGTCTTCGCTGCGCGTCATGTCGCCAGGCTCGCCTCATTACAGGTGAACTGTGGTCACCGGATTCCGGTGATTCCGTGCCGGTTCGGCAGTGCGGCGGAGCCACGCCGGGAATAGCGAACGGTGGGCTGGCGGTCAGCGGCCGACCAGCAGCCGCAGCTCCCGCGCGCGCTGCACGGCCGAGAAGCGGTCACGGGCCTGGAGCTTGGCGTAGATGCTGCGGACGTGTGTACTGACGGTATTCACCGAGACGGACAGTTCGCGCGCGATCTCGGGCCTGGACAGGTTCGTCGGGAGGTACCGCAGGACCCGAGTTCGCCAGGGCTGAGCTCTTCCGCGGGCGCCGAGGCCTGGCCTTTGGCCGCCGGGGATGCGCCGCGCATGACGTCGAGGATGTCGGTCAGCAGGGCGGCGTGGGCCGTCTTGCGCCGCGGCAGCGTCTCCAGCAGCTCCCGTGAGCCGGTCATCACGAAGGGCAGGACCAGGCGGTCAGCCTCCGCCAGGGCCAGCGCGCGTTCGGCGGAGGCGTGCGCCGCGAGCTCGTCGCCGAGCTCACGGTGGGCCAGCCCGGCCAGCAGCTGGGCTTCCACGATCGTGACGTAACCGATGACCGGCGCCCGGCCGCCCAGGACGTCCTGCACCGTGCTGAGAGCTGCGGCCGGGTCGCCTTCGGCGAGGCAGATGACCGCGTACGCATTACGGATCTCACCTGTACCGGCCTGCTCGTCGTCAAGCGCCGCGAGCACGGCGCGGGCTTCGCCCGGCAGGCCGAGACGGGCCCGGGTGGCCAGCATCCAGCCGGTCACCTGGCTCGCCAGCGCGTGCGAGCCCGCTAGCTGTGATTGCAGGTACTCGGCGGCGCTGAACTCCTCGAGCGCCTCGTGCAGGCGGCCGCGGCAGGCCTGCAGTATGGCGGTCGTCTGATGCAGCAGCAGCCCGATGTCCGGTCCGGTGTCGGCTTGCCGGGCCTGCACGGCGCGCTGCAGCCATCGCTCGGCCTCGTCGAACTCACCCGTCCAGGTCATCACCCGGCCAGCGTCACCAGCGCGGGCGCGATCATCCGCTCCGAGCCCCATCCGTACCGCTCGGCGAGCGTGACCGCCTCCCAGCAGCGCGTCTGGGTCGTGGCGAACGAGTGGATCTTCGACGCAAACCCGAGCTGGGCCAGGCAGTCGACCTCGACGTACGGCCGGCCGATCTCCCGGGCCAGGGCGGCGCCCTCCGTGAGGTGGCGTTCGGCGTCGGTGAGCCTCAGGAACCACGCTTCGGCGGTGCCCAGGTTCAGCAGCGCCACCGCGCGCAGGTCGCTTCCGAGCGCGATGTCCTCGTCAGACTGCCCGGTAAGCGGGGTGGCGAGGAAGCTGACCTGTTCCAGGACGCCGGCCAGGTCACCGCGCCGGCGCGCCAGCGAAAGCTTCAAGGCCGCGATCGCCACCCGGAGGCGGCGCTGATGCTCCGGCGGCGCGGTCGCCGTGTACGCCTCGGCGACGGCCAGGTGGGCGGCTGCCTCGTCCAGGCGCCCCAGGATATGGTCACCCGTGGTCCGCACCAGGGCCAGTTCGGGATGCTCCGGGCCCGGCGGGAAGGCCCGCAACAGCGCCTGGAAGCTCCAGCCGCAGCAGATCACCGAACAGGCGGTGGTACCGGAACCAGGTCCGCCCCGGATCCAGCGACACCACGAACGCGTTCGCGTCCTCCAGATCCAGCAGGATCCGCTCCGAACCCGCTCGGCCGGTCAGCACGTCAGCCAGCTCGCCGTTGACCCGGTCCAGCACAGAGGTCCGCAGTAGCAGGTCCTGCACCTCGCCCGGCTGCCGTTCGAGCATCTCAGCGACCAGGTACTCCGCGACCGTGCGGTCGCTGCCGGAGAACTCCGCCACGAACCGCTCCGGATCGGGATGACCAGCCAGCGACAGCGCCGCCAGCCGCAAGCCCGCCGCCCAGCCCTCCGTCCGCTGGTGCAACAGGGCCACGCCGGCCTCGGACAACGTGATACCCGAGGCGGCGAGCAGTTCGCGGGTCTCGCGGCCGGTGAACCGCAGGTCCGCCGCGCGGATCTCGGCCAGCTCGCCCGCCAGGCGCAGCTGGTGCACGCGCAGCCGCAGATCGTGACGCGTGGCCAGCATGGCGTGCGCGTGGGCGGGAAGATCCGTCAGCAGCCGGGTAAGCAGCGCGAGCGCCTCCGGCGAGTTCAGCTCGTGCAGATCGTCGATGACCAGCGTGATGCCGCCGCGAGCGCCGGCAAGTTCCGACAGCATCCGGTCAACCATGGGCCGCCCGTTGAACTCCGGTGTCGCGGCCGGCGGTTCGGCGCCGCCGGCCGTGCCGGTGGCCTGGCGGACCGCGCCGAGCAAGGCCAGCCAGAACTGCTGGGCGTCCTGCTGGTCGCGCTGCACCTGCAGGAAAGCGAACAGGTGCCGCTGACCCGGCCGGGCGGCCCAGGCGCGCAGCAATGACGTCTTCCCGCTGCCCGCGGTTAAGGGGGGAGCCGAGATGATCGTCACCTTCTTCGTCACTGCGCGATCCAGCGCCGCGAGAAGATCACCCCGTTCGATCAGCCGGGGGCTGCCCGATCAGCCGTCACAGGTCCGCCCGGTGTCCACGCCTGACGCCCTGCCGCCGACGACACACTCCTCTCGGTATCAGGCCAGCGTGCGTACTGTCAACGCGGCCCCCGCCTCGGGTGACCTCGGCACCGCCCTTGAACCGTGATCAGCCGCCTCTCGGCAGGCTGGCCGGAATGTGCGAGAATCCGCAGGTGGACATGGATGGTCCCGCGGTTGCCGAGCTGATGGCCAGCGTCGCGGCGGCAGTGAGCCGCGACGTCGCCGCGGTTTCCGAGGACGTCTATGCGGTGATCCTGCGGGAGATCCCGCAGCTACACGACGACCAGGCGGTGCTCGACCTGCTCGCCTCGAGCGTCCTGAGCAACGTCGCCACGTGCCTGCAGATCATGCAGCACCAGATCGAGCTGAGCGCCGTGCAAGCGCCGGCTGCGTCCCTGGAATACGCGCGCCGGCGGGCGCAGCGCGGCACGCCGCTGACCGCGCTGCTGCGCGCCTACCGGCTCGGGCACACGTGCGTCGCCGACTGGCTGATCAGGGAGCTGGCCCGGCAGACTGGCGACGCCCAGATGCTGACCGCCGCCACGATGGGCATGTCCAGGATCGTGGCCGGGTACGTCGACCAGACCTCCGAGGAGATCGTCGCGGCGTATACGAAGGAGAGGGAGAACTGGCTGCGGAACCGCAGCGCCGCGCGGCGGGCGCGGATCCGCGACCTGCTCTCTGGCCAGCGGGTCAATGTCAGCACGACCGAGGCCACCCTGGGCTACCGGCTGCGCCAGTACCACGTGGGCCTGGTGTGCTGGTCGGCCGAGCGCAACGGCGGCGGTAGACGAACATCATCCGGGTCGTGCCCTCCATAGCCGCGTTGCCGTGCAGGCGGGCTGCGCAGGCGAGCCTGTCTTCCTGCCGCGCGACGTCTCCAGCGCCTGGGCCTGGCTGCCGCTGGGGATCCGGGACCGGTTCGACGCCGCGGCGGCCAGCACGGCCGGCACAGACGGCGATATCTACTTCGCGTTCGGCGACGCGGCCAAAGGCACCGCGGGGTTCCGCCTCACTCACCAGCAGGCCATCGCCGCCCAGGCCGTCGCGCTGGCCGGAGGATCTGCCCCGCCGCGGGCGGTGGCGTTCAGCGAGGTCGCGCCGGTGGCGATGATGCTCGGATCGGCAGATC
The DNA here is from genome assembly GCA_963767565.1 of uncultured Actinomycetes bacterium. Classification (GTDB taxonomy): domain Bacteria; phylum Actinomycetota; class Actinomycetes; order Streptosporangiales; family Streptosporangiaceae; genus Palsa-504. Next base: position 86,699 of record CAVYEG010000013.1, read on the forward strand.
TGCTGCGGGCCTGGGTACTCAGCACGCTAGGGGGCCTGGCCACCGACCACGAGCACCACGCTCGCCTGCGCGACACCCTGCTCATGTTCCTGCAGAACGGGGGGAGCTACAAGACGACTGCCGAACGGCTGGTGCTGCACAAGAACACGGTCCAGTACCGGATCCGCAAGGCCGAGGAGAGCCTCGGCCGACCGGTGGGTGAGAACCGCCACGACGTGGAGCTCGCGCTGCGGGCCAGCCAGTGGCTCGGCTCGTCCGTGCTGCAGGCCCGGGAACGATCAGCTGCCCCGGCTGGCGCTGGCGTCGTGGCCTAGCCATCAGCTACAGGTCGTCGGGCGCGTCAGGAGTCCGGGGACCGGACCGCCACGCGTTGAGCACGGCGCTCACCGGCAACCGCACGATATGAGCCAGCCCTTCCGGTACCCGGATCAGCCGACGGAGGAGGACAGGAAGGCTCATGATGTCACCGCGCGCCGCAGCCGTCAGCAGGTCAAGGAGGTCCGGGCCGGGTTGGCGGGACGGTTCGACGAGCTCCACGCGGGCGGAAACCACCGGACCGCGCGATTCGGTCTCCACGTGGCCCAGGCCAGGCAGCAGCGCGAGCATGGTCCGGTTCTCGGCGAGCACTTCGGCGGTGAAGTACTCGATCCCGGCCTCCGCAGCACGCTCGCTCAGCCGCTCGAGCAGCGCTGAGCCGAGTCCGCGGCCTTGCCAGGCATCCACCACGGTCACCCCTACCTCCGCGGTGTCGGGCTGGTCCGGCTGCCGGATGAACCGGCACTCCCCGACGATTTCCGCCGACTGCACCGGCACGGCGACCAGCGCCTCGTGGTCAACGTGATCGACCTCGACCGCCGTCTTGAGGGTGGCTTCGGGAAGCTCGGGCATGATCGTGAAGAACCGCCGGTAACGGGATTGCTCGCCCAGGTTCGCGTAGGCCCGGACCAGGGCCGGCGCATCATCCGGCCGGACTTGCCGTATCCGCACGGCGTCACCGGAGCGGAGCGTAACCAGCTGCGGCTGGCTCGCGGTCATCGCCAGCCCCTTTCTGCGCCGGGCAGCCGGTATCGATCCCCAACACTACAGAGGCCAGCTGAGCGCGCGATCAACGGGGCCGGGCAGAACCCGGCCGCTCGGGGCCGGCGAGCAGTGCTCGCCGACCCCGGTTACGCCTGGTGAGATGGCCGAATGCCGAAACGATAGGCAGCCCGGCAGGAAAGCCGCATACGGCGCTCGGTCGCACCAAGCTGCACATCGGAGATGAGCGCGGCGCCCACGAGGTCGCCGAGATCGCCAAGGTCATGCTGACGACGACCGCTCCTGTCGTCCGCAGGCACGCCGCGTGGTACCTCGCCGTTCAGGCCATGACCGCGGGCGACCCGGGCCAGGCACACCGCTGGCTGTGCGCGCTCGGCGAGGCAGAACGGCTGTCGTTGTTCCCGCTCTTCCCGATGGAGGCCGCCGAGATCCTCAGCCAGTCCGCACCAGACCTGGAACAGGCGGCGGCGATTCTCGCTCCCGGCCCGCGGCCGCTGGCGCTGGCAGCCGTGCTCGAGGATCTGGGTTGCACCCGGCTGGCCGACGGTGACCGCAGCGGTGCGGCGGACGCCTTCGACCGTGTCCTGCGTATCTGCATCGACGCCGGGGCCGTACGCGACGCGGCCCGGGCCCGCAAGCGGCTACGCGAACTCGGGAACACCCACCTGCGTCATGTCTTCGACAAGCTGGACATCAGGTCCCGGGTCGATCTCACCCGCGCTGTCGAACACCATTCATAGCGCTGGGAAGTACCTACTGGAGAAACCGCTGTCCTACCGTGGAGGTATGACCGCTTGGGGCAACCTGCCGCCCGCGCTGCCGCCACACGGCACCGTGCTGGCCTGGGCGCGAGGCTGCCGGTGCGAAGAGTGCGAAGGCGAGTACCAGCTTTTCGCGTCCGAACTAGCGCTGCGAAGGCCACCGAGGCTCGCCACTCCGCCGGAGCCGCGCAAGCTGGATGCCGACACCCGGGCCCGGCTGGAACCGGCGGTGCGCCAGTCCGAGTGCCCCGTGTGCGGTGCGCTGCGCCATCAGCGCTGCCGCAACCTGGCCTTCCCTCAGCATTTCGCGCCGACTCACCCCGAACGCAGCAGCGGCATCGCGGCCGGCTGATCCCCGACCGGGACACCCATGACGGCGCCGTCATGACCAGCAGACTACCGTTCGTGACCATTTAAACAGTTTGACTGGTCTTGTTGTGACCACTAAAATTGTCTTAATGGTCACAATACGGCTGGGTGCCGACCCGCCGACGGCCTGGCCGATCGGAGGTGCATGTCATGGTGATCCTGCTCGGACTCGCCGCCGCAGTGCTCTACGGCAGCGGTGACTTCCTCGGCGGTATGGCGACACGCAGGGTGCACGTGCTGGCGGTGCTCACGGTCGCCGAAACCGCCGCCGTGATCGCCGCGCTCACCGCGGCGGCGATCGGGCCGGGCCCGGCCAGCGTGGCCGGCCTGGCCTGGGGGATCGGCGCCGGCCTGACCGGCGGTCTCGGCCTGATCATCTTCTACATCGGCTTGGCGACCGGGCCGATGAGCGTGGTCGCTCCGGTGTCGGGGCTGGTGGCCACCATCGTGCCGGTCGGGGTGGCGCTGGCCGAGGGCGAGCGGCCCGGCGCAGGCGTCTACGCAGGCGCGCTGCTCTGCCTGGTCGCGATCGTGCTGGCCAGCTCGGGCGGCGACACCAGCGAGGTCCCCCGGTCCGCCCGGACCGGGCCGGCCCGGGCCATCGGCTACGGCGTCGCCTCGGGTGCCTTGTTCGGCCTGTTCTTCCTCTTCATCCGCAACGCGGGCCAGTCCGGAGAGCTGTGGCCCGTGGCAGCCGGGCGGATCGGCGAACTCGCCATCGTCCTGATCGCCGCCGCCGTTCTGCGGCGCGGCCCGCTGCCGCACGGCGCAGGCGGCCGGCTGCTGCTGGCGGCGGCCGGCGCAGGCGTAATCGATGTCGCCGCGAACATCTGCTACGTGGCCGCCACCAGGACCGGCATGTTCGGCCTGGCCACCGTCCTGGCCTCGCTCTACCCCGGGGTCACCGTCCTGCTGGCCAGGATAGTGCTCGGCGAGCGGCTGCGCTGGGTGCAGCGGGTCGGCCTCGGGCTCGCCGCGATCGGAATCATCCTCGTGGCAGCATGAGGCCCCGGGCTGTGGTCAGTGGCCGCGAACGGGTTCGAGCAGGCGATGCGGGGTCGTCAGGCTCTGGCTGACGAAGTCCTCACCTGGCTCGTCGTAGCCGGGACCCGGAAGCACCAGCAGATCCGACGGCTAGCTTGTCCCCGTAACGTTTTGATAGGCCCCGTGCCTCGACCATCCCCGATTCCTTCCGCAGGTTCCCGGGTGTTTCCTTGCGTCCAGGTAATCGGGAAGGCGCTGCGGAGCGCGTCGGCGGGAGAGGCGATTTTCAGCTACGACCGGTGGCGGATAGGTGTGCGACGCCGAGGGCCACCTGTCCATCCGGAGGGCGCATCGATCGATCGCGGACGCCGTACGTCTAGAGACTGCTGTCCTATTTATCACTTTGTCTCTGATTTTTGCCGACTACTAGATGTTCGGTGCGCATGGCCGCAGGATTGCTACTAGTTGTCTGCCTTCGATCGGAGCGTTTGTGACCTCTGTGACGCGTGCAGTCTCCCGCGGCACAACCCCTCGGGAGCTGCTACCGAGCGGCACACCGCTGAGGTTGCTGGAGGCTGATGGCCGGATCGTTCGGCCCGCCGATCTTGATCTGCCGGACGACGACGTGCTGGTTGCCTTGCACAGGCAGATGGTGCTGGCCCGGCGTTTCGACACGCAGGCGACGGCCCTGACCAGGCAGGGACGGCTCGCTGTGTACCCGTCGGCGCACGGCCAGGAAGCGAGCGAGATCGGCGCGGTGGCCGCGCTCCGCGCGCAGGACTGGCTGTTCCCGACCTACCGTGACTCGATGGCCGTGGTGTGCCGGGGCGTGGATCCCGTTGCGGCGCTCTCGCTGCTGCGGGGGGACTGGCACTGCGGGTACGACCCGTACGAGTACCGCGTCGCGCCGCAGTGCACCCCGCTGGCGACCCACGCGCTGCACGCCGTCGGCCTGGCTCACGCGGCCAGGTTCAAGGGCGAGGACACGGTGGCCCTGGTCATGCTCGGTGACGGCGCGACGAGCGAGGGTGACACGCATGCCGCGCTGAACTTCGCGGCGGTCTGGCAGTCGCCTGTGGTGTTCTTCGTGCAGAACAACGGCTACGCGATCAGCGTCCCGCTGTCCAAGCAGACCGCCGCCCCCTCGCTGGCGCACAAGGGAATCGGCTACGGGGTGCCCGCCATGCTGGTCGACGGCAACGACGCCGCGGCCGTGTACGCTGCCGTGCGGCAGGCGGTGACGAACGCCGCGGAGGGCCACGGGCCGACGCTGATCGAGGCGCTCACCTATCGCGTGGAGGCTCACACCAACGCCGATGACGCCACCAGGTACCGCCGTCAGGACGAGGTAACGGAATGGCTCGCGCGCGACCCGCTGGCGCGGATCAGGCAGCATCTGCTCGGCCGCGGCCTGCTCGACGAGCCGGGGGTCGCGGCCCTGGAGGCCGCGGCTGAGGCCGAGGCGACCGCGCTGCGGGAGCGGATGAACACCCGCACCGAGCCCGATCCCGCTGACCTGTTCCGGCACGTCTACGCCGAGCAGACCCCGGCGCTGCGCGGGCAACTGCGGGAGCTGTCGGCTGAACTTGCCGCGGCAGCGGAGGATCCGGAGGTAGCGCGATGACCGCGATCGCCGAACGCGGCCACGCGCGGCCGGTCACGACGCCCGAGGTGACGATGGCGGCGGCGCTGAACCAGGCGCTGGCCGATGCGCTGGACGAGGACGAGACCGTCCTGGTCTTCGGCGAGGACGTCGGGCCGCTGGGAGGCGTGTTCCGGGTGACCGACGGGCTGGCGGCCAGGTTCGGTGACGCGCGGGTCTTTGACACTCCCCTGACCGAGTCCGGCATCGTCGGCACGGCCATCGGCATGGCGATGAACGGGCTGCGGCCCGTCGTGGAGATGCAGTTCGACGCGTTCGCGTATCCGGCGTTCGAGCAGATCACCAGCCACCTGGCGAAGTTCCGCAACCGGACCAGGGGCCGTGTCGCGCTGCCGGTCGTGATCCGGATTCCCTATGGCGGCGGGATCGGCGGCGTGGAGCATCACAGCGACTCCTCCGAGGTCTACTACACCCACACCGCCGGCCTGCGGGTGGTCACCCCGGCCACGCCGGGAGACGCGTACGCGCTGCTCCGGCAGGCGATCGAATGCCCGGATCCCGTCATCTTCCTCGAGCCCAAGCGCCGCTACTGGTCGAAGCAGGCCGTGGTCCTGGATCACTCCGGCATCACCATGGACCAGGCCGCCGTGCGCCGGGCCGGGTCCGACGTGACGCTTATCGCGTACGGCGGGACCCTGGAGACCGCGCTGGAGGCGGCCGATGCGGCGGCCGAGGAGGGCTGGAGCGTCGAGGTCATCGACCTGCGGAGCCTGTCCCCGTTCGACGACCAGACGGTGACCGCATCGGTCCGGCGGACCGGCCGGGCGATCGTCGTGCATGAAGCGAGCCGGTTCTGCGGGTACGGCGCCGAGGTGGCCGCGCGCCTGTCCGAGCAGTGCTTCCACTACCTCGAGGCCCCGGTCCTGCGGGTAGCCGGATTCGACACCCCCTATCCCCCGCCGCACCTGGAGGAATATCACCTGCCCAGCGTCGACCGCATCCTGGACGCGATCGACCGGCTGCAGTGGCAGGAGACCCGCCCGGCCGTGCAGGCAGGCGGCTAGATGCCCGCGTTCCTGCTGCCGGACCTGGGCGAGGGCCTGACCGAGGCCGAGATCGTGGCCTGGCATGTGCAGACCGGGGACACCGTCACCGTCGACCAGCCCATCGTCGAGGTGGAGACGGCCAAGGCGGTGGTGGAGGTCCCTGTGCCGTTCGCCGGCCGCGTGTCCGCGCTGCACGCCCAGCCCGGCGACATGGTGGCCGTCGGAGCGCCCCTGGTCACCGTCGATACCGCAAGCGAGAGCGGCAGCGTCCTGGTCGGCTACGGCACGTCCAGCGGGCGCCGCCGCCGTCACCGGGCCACGCGGTCATCGGCCACCATCCCGGCATCCGGCGGCCGGCTGCCCGTTGCGTCGCCGCCGATCAGGCAGCTCGCGCGGAACGCCGGCCTTGACCTCGCGGCCATCCGCGGTTCCGGCCGCGGCGGGCTGATCACTCGCGCCGATGTCGACGAGGCGATCAGTGCCCGCCGGGCCGCGCCGGCGGCGGTCCCGGCGCCCGCCCCGGCCGCCGGGGCCGCCGTGGTCACCCGGATCCCGATCCGGGGCCTGCGCAAGTCCGTCGCGGACAAGCTCAGCCGGTCACGCCGGGAGATCCCGGAGGCGACCGTCTGGGTCGACGCGGACGCCACCGAGATGCTCAGGCTCCGCGCGGCGCTCAACGCCGATTCCTCTGCGCCGAAGATCAGCCTCCTGGCGCTGCTGTCCCGGTTCACGATTCTCGCGTTGCACCGCTATCCGGAGCTCAACGCCACGATCGAAGGCGACGAGATCGTATTGAGCCCGCGCGTGCACCTGGGTTTCGCCGCCCAGACCGACCGCGGGCTCCTGGTGCCCGTGATACGCGATGCCCAGGTGCACACCCTGGAGCAGCTCTCCGCGGCCGCCGGGGAACAGGCCCGCCGCGCCAGGGAGGGCACGCTCGGTCCCGCCGAGCTGACGGGCGGCACGTTCACGGTCAACAACTACGGCGTGTTCGGCGTGGACGGCTCAGCCGCCATCATCAACCACCCCGAAGTGGCGATCCTGGGCATCGGCCGGATCATCCCGCGTCCCTGGGTCGTCGGCGACCAGGTCGTGCCGCGCCAGATGACCGAGCTCACGCTCGCGTTCGACCACCGGGTCTGCGACGGCGGGACGGCGGGCGGCTTCCTGCGCTTCATCGCCGACTGCGTTGAGTCCCCGGCGAATGCCCTGCGGCACCTGTAGGCCGCGCCCCGGCCGGACCGCGTCCGAGCTCATCGAAGATCAGCACGGTCTGCGTCGACAGCACCTCGGGCATGCTCTGGAAGCTGTTCAGGACCAGTTCCCGCAGCGCCCCGATGTCGCGGGCCCTGACGAGCAGCACGATGTCGGCGTCGCCGGACACCAGCGCGGCATGCTCCACTTCCGGGATCGTCATGAGCCTGGCCCGCAGCGGCTTCCAGGCGGGCTGGGCGATCTTCAGGTGCACGTACGCGGACAGGCCGTACCCGTACCGCTGCGGATCCACCCGGGCGGAGTAGCCGGTGATCACCCCGGCCTGCTCCAGCCGCTGCACGCGCAGGTAGACACCGGCCCGGGAGATGTGCAGCCGGGCGGCCAGCGCCCGCATGGAGATGCGGCCGTCCTCGCGCAGCACGGCCACGATGGCCCGGTCGACGTCATCGAGCGGGGGCGCCTGCGGGCCGGAGCCGGCGTCTTCGCCAGGCCTGGACGTCACGGCGTCAGCTTAGCGCTCGTGATAGCCATTCGTCCGCTGCTGGGAGCCGATCCTGGACTGACCGATCGCAAGTATGGTGAGTTTCCGCCAATTGCCCACCATGGATCGTTCGGAATATCCCAGCTCTCATCGGTCGGGCCGATGTGGAATAGATCACAAATCGGCAAGATTGATTAGCTGGTATGAGCACGGTAAGCGAGCAAGCCGAGCGATCCCGCACCGCGATCTTGACGGTGGACGACGATCCCGCGGTATCCCGGGCGGTGGCCCGCGACCTGCGGCGGCGGTACGGAGATCACTACCGGATCGTACGGGCCGAATCCGCGGCCTCGGCGCTGGAGGCGCTCCAGCAGATGAAGCTGCGCGGTGACCTGGTCGCCGCGATCCTGGCCGACTACCGGATGCCCGGGCTGAGCGGCATCGAGTTCCTCGAGCAGGCGATGGACATCTACCCGGGAGCACGACGGGTGCTGCTGACCGCCTACGCCGATACGAACGCGGCGATCGAGGCGATCAACGTGGTCGACCTCGACCACTACCTGCTCAAGCCCTGGGATCCCCCGGAGGAGAAGCTCTACCCCGTGGTCGACGCGCTGCTCGACGCGTGGGAGACGTCGGACCACCGGCCGGTGCCGGAGACCAAGGTCGTCGGGCACCGCTGGTCGGCGCGGTCGTCGGAGGTGCGCGAGTTCCTGGCCCGCAACCAGGTCCCTTATCGCTGGTATTCCGCCGAAGAGGCCGAAGGGCAGCGGCTGCTGGCGGCCGCGGGAACGGACGGGCGGGCGTTGCCGGTGGTGATCACCCCGGACGGCGATCCGCTGGTCGAGCCGACCGACGCGGCGCTGGCGGCGCGGGTGGGGCTGGCCACGGCGCCGTCGCAGGACTTCTACGACCTCATCGTGATCGGCGGCGGGCCAGCCGGGCTCGGCGCCGCGGTGTACGGCGCGTCCGAGGGGCTGCGCACCGTGCTGGTCGAGCGGCTCGCGACCGGCGGCCAGGCCGGCCAGAGCTCGCAGATCGAGAACTACCTGGGCTTCCCCGACGGGGTGTCGGGCGCACAGCTGACCGACCGGGCGCGGCGGCAGGCGGCGAAGTTCGGCGCTGAGGTGCTGACCACCCGCGACGTGACCGGCCTCGAGGTCCGGGGCTCGGCGCGCCGGGTCGCGTTCGCGGACGGTACGTTCATCGACGCGCACACGGTCATCCTGGCCACGGGGGTTTCGTACCGGAAACTGGACGTGCCGGGCCTGGATGAGCTGGCCGGGCGGGGGGTCTACTACGGGTCGGCGCTAACCGCGGCCACGGCCTGCGCGGGGCAGGACGTGTACGTCGTCGGCGGCGCGAACTCGGCCGGGCAGGCAGCCCTGTACCTGTCGCGCTACGCCAGGTCGGTGACGCTGCTGGTCCGCGGGCCTGAGCTGGAGAAGTCGATGTCCTATTACCTGGTCAAGCGGATCACCGACACGCCCTCGATTTCGGTGCGGACCGGCACCGAGATCACCGGAGCTGCCGGCCAGGCCCACCTGGAGAGCCTGACGCTGCGGGACACCACGCGCGGGACGGCCGAGACCGTGGACGCGCAGTGGCTGTACCTGTTCATCGGCGCCGAGCCGCTCACCGACTGGCTGGACGGCGTCGTGCTCCGGGACCCCGGGGGGTTCGTCGTGGCCGGGCCGGACCTGTCGCCCGGCGGGGAGCGGCCGCGCGGCTGGCCCCTGGACCGGATGCCGTATCACCTGGAGACCAGCGTGCCCGGGGTATTCGTGGCCGGAGACGCCCGGGCCGAATCCGCCAAGCGGGTCGCCTCCGCGGTCGGCGAGGGCGCCATGGCGGTCATGCTGGTGCACCGCTACCTGGAGAAGCTGTGACCGCCGGACTCGTCCTGCTTAGCCGGCCAGGCTCGGCTTAGCAGCGCCCCAGGTAAGCGCCGCTGGTGAAGGTGGTCCAGGGGGTCCAGTCGGTGCCGTCGCCGGAGATGATGACGGCTGCCCTGGCGTTGCCCAGCGGGTCGTAGGCGGACAGCGAGCCGTGGTCCGGGTTGATCTGCCAGTAGCCGCGTTCGCCGGCCGCGCCGGTGGCGAACTCCTGGCCACTGGATTCGGCCATGGCGATCGAGGCAGCCGTGACCGCCTCGGCGTCCGAGCCGCCTGCTTGTTCCCAGAGCGCCTCGAGCCCACCGCAGCCCAGCGTCCCGCTCAGCGCCGAGGTGGTCAGCACGGCGGGCCCGGCGGGAGCCGGTGTGGTGATCCCGGCGGGCGGCTCGAAGGGAACGTTGAGCACCTCGCCCGGGTAGATGGCGTTAGGGTTCTTGATCACGGACCTGCTGGCCTGGTACACCCAGCTCCAGTCCGCCGGGTTGCCGTAAAACCGCTGCGCGATCGAGGACAGCGTGTCGCCCGGCCGCACGGTATAGCGGCGGGCCGGCTCATGATGTATGACCAGGGCATCGGCGTATACCGGCTCGACGATCGCGGGGGCCCGGGCAGGGATGTACACCTGCTCCGCGATCGTGGTGGCCCTGGCCGGGACCTGCGCCGCGGCGTGTGGCTGGGTGCCGGCGATGAGCACGCCCGCGATCGCCATCGCCGGGGCTGCCTTATACGCCGTCTCCGCTACGTTCTGCACCTGCGACGGCCTCGTGTGCCTGCCCGTGCGCCTGACCTTCCGCGGCCGGCGGTGCCCGTGCGCTGAATTCACAGCACTCCCTCAGTCGTTCCACCCCCGCGCATAATTGTGAGTAGCGCGCCAGCGCCGCGACCGCCATTACCGGCATGGCGTAGTCATCAAGTCCGCGATAGTTAACGCTCTATCAGTAGGCTTGAGACCTGTAACGGCAACACGGCATCAGCCACTCACCCCGAATACGGTCCGCCTGACTGGCGCGTTCAAACGCGGAGTACTGCGTAATAAATTGGCAACACTTTCCCGGCCCGCGGCGGGCGGGAACCCCGGTCGAGCGCCAGGGCCGGCGATGATTACCGAGCGGCTATGCCGACCGCCGTATCAGTGGAGGCTCTTACACCATGACGTTCCAGATCCGCCAGCTCAGCCCGGCTGACTACCCATTTGTGATCTCGGTCATCGACCAGTGGTGGGGCGGCCGCCAGATGGCGGACCTGCTTCCGCGGCTATTCTTCGAGCACTTCACCGACACCAGTTTCGCGGCCGAACGCGACGGCAAGCTAGCCGGTTTCCTGGCCGGATTCATCTCCCAGTCCAGGCCTGGCGAGGCCTACATCCACTTTGTCGGCGTGGATCCGGCAGAGCGCGGCAGCGGCCTCGGCCGCCTGCTCTATGAGGCGTTCTTCGCCGCTGCCGAGGCTCGCGGCGGCGTCGTGGTCCGCGCGGTCACGTCCCCGGTGAACCGCGGCTCGGTTGCCTTCCACCAGCGGATGGGTTTCCAGCTCGAGCCCGGCGACGCCCAGGTCGATGGCATCCCGGTTTCCTCCGGCTACGACGGCCATGGCGGCGACCGGGTTCGCTTCGTCCGGAGCCTGCGCGGCGCCTGACCGCGCCCCGGGCCCGTACGTCACCCCAGGCACGTCACGAACGATCACGCTAGCGGACCGGCCTTCCGCTCGCGCACGGCGAGCGGGACCGCGGCGAGGACCAGCGCGCCGGTCAGGGCAAAGGCCGCCGGGTAGCCGGTGCGGACGCAGATCAGGCCGAAGACGGCCGGGCCCGCGCCGTACCCGGCGTCGTAGGCGAAGTTCCACAACGCGCTGGCCTTCTCCTCGGGCAGCTGCTCGATCAGCAGCGCGAACGTCGCGTTCTCGACCACCCCGAACCCGGCGCCGAACAGCGCCATGCCCGCGAAGATCAGTACGGGCGAGCCCAGCATCGTCATCGTGGCCATGCCGAGCGCCGCCACGGCGAGCGCCGGGATCAGCAGCCGGGCGTGACCGTGCCGGTCGCCGTGCTTGCCCGCCTGCCAGCGGCTGAGCGTGGCGGTGATCGCCTGCACGAGCAGGGCGGCGGACGAGAGGTTGCTCGGGATCCCCCTGGCGAGCGGCAGGAACGAGTCCAGCACGCCGGCCGCGATGGTGGCGGCGGCGAAGATCAGCGGCAGCCGCAGCGCCGCGCCTGTCATCCGCCCCGAGCTGCGGGTGCCCGGCATCGACCCGGCCGGCGCGGTACGCGATGCCTCGCGCCCGCCCGGCAGCCAGCTGATCACCGCCAGCGGCAGCAGGCCGGCCGCGGCCGCCATCGCCGCGGCCGCGGCAGCCAGGTGGTGTCCGGCGAGCCAGACCCCGGCCGGCAGCGCGACTATGGCCGGGACACCGGACACGATCCCGAGCAGGCCGAGCCCCTCACCGCGCCGCGCGGGAGGCAGCAGCCTGGCGGTGAGGGCGCCGGTGACCACGCCGCACAGGCCGAAGCCGAACCCGCGCACCAAGCTGACGCTCACCATGACGGCCTGGGGCTCGCGGCCGAGCATGGCCAGGGCCGGCGCGCCGAGCAGTACGGCTCCGGCCGCGAGCACCATCCGGTAGCCGAACCGCCTGATCACCGCGGTGGCCGTGGCCTCGGCCACCACGGTGCCGAGCAGCAGCGACCCGGTGAGCAGCCCGGCGCCTGAGCTGCTGACGCCGGCCGCCGCCGCTAGCATCGGCATCACCGACAGCAGCAGGAAGAAGCTGGTGAGCGACGTGAACTCAGCCACGAACGTGGCGGCCAGCGGCGCGCTGAGAAGCCGGGCCGGGACTGCGGAATCGGGCTGTGCCTGCGTCAAGATGCTCATACCACGCACGCTAGAACCCAGCCGGCATGCTGGTAAGGTCCGATTTCATGGCGATTGAGTGGTCCGGTTTGAGTCCGGGCCTGCTGGTCCGGCTCGACCGTTCGTCCCGCCAGCCGCTGCGCGGCCAGCTGGAGGCGAGCCTGCGCGAGGCGATCAGGGGCGGCAGGCTCCGCGCCGGGGAACGGCTGCCGTCCTCGCGGGAGCTGGCGCGCGAGCTCGGCGTCTCCCGCGGCATGGTGCAGGACTGCTACGGGCAACTGCTGGCCGAGGGCTACCTGACCAGCCACACCGGGTCCGCCACCCGGGTCGCCGGCATCAGCGGCCAAGCCGGTGACCAGCCCGGGCCCGGCCCGGCCGCGGTCGCGCCGCCGCCGCCCCGCCATCCCCCGGAGCCGCCGCTGATCGCGGACTTCGAACACGGCGTGCCGGACCTGTCCAGCTTCCCGCGCACCGACTGGGCCTGGGCCGTCAAGCAGGCGTGCACCCAGGCTGCCTCCGCGGACCTGGGATACGGCGACCCGCACGGCAGCCAGGTGCTGCGCGAGGTCCTCGCCGGGTACCTGCGGCGGGTGCGAGCCGCCGCCGCCAGCCCGGCGCGGATGATCATCAGCACCGGCTTTGCCCAGGGGCTCAACCTGGTCCTGCACGCCCTGGTCCGCGAGGGCGCAGTGACGTGCGTGGCCTTCGAAGACCCGGGCTACGGCAGCGCGCAGGTAGACGAGACAGTCCGCGCGGTCCTGGCCATGGGCATCGACGTCACCTACGTACCGGTCGACGAGCAAGGTCTCGTGGTCGGCGAACTGGCGGCCAGCGCAGCCCAGGCTGTCGTGGTCACCCCGGCCCACCAGTCCCCCACCGGGGTGGTCCTGTCCCCGGCCCGGCGGCACGCCCTGACCGACTGGGCCCGGCGCGCCGGCGGGTACGTGATCGAGGACGACTACGACTCGGAGTTCCGCTACGACAAGGAACCCGTCGGCGCGCTGCAGGGACTAGCCCCGGACCGGGTCTTCCTGCTCGGCACGGCCAGCAAGGCGCTGGCGCCCGCGGTCCGCCTCGGCTGGGTCCACGCCCCGGCCCCGCTGGCCTCAGCGGTCGCCGCCGAGAAAGAAATGAGCGACCGCGGTTCGTGCATGCTGGATCAGCTCGCCCTGGCCACCCTGCTCACCACCGGCCGGTACGACCGCCACCTGCGGCGGATGCGAACGGTCTACGCCGCCCGCCGCACCGCACTGACCGGCGCGTTCGCCAGACACGTCCCGCGCACCGAGCTCACCGGGCTCGCGGCCGGATTCCACGCGGTCGCTCCGCTGCCACCCGGCGCCGACGAGGCGGCGGTGATCGACGCGGCACGTGAACGGCGGGTCGGGCTGCACGGCATCGGCGACTACCGCGGCAACCCCGGCACCGCCGCGCCACCCGCGCTGGTGATGGGCTTCGGAAACGTCCGCGAGCGAACCATCGAACCCGCCATCGCCGCCGTCGCCGACCTGCTCAGCTGACGGCCGGGCGGGCCTGCTCAGCTGGTCAGCGAGGCTGGATCTCGCCCATCGGCCCGAAGCCGTCATGCGGGGTGTCGATGTAGATGATCTGCGGCTGCGCGGCCACCAGGTCGGGTGCGGTGTCGAAGAACTTCTTCACGTAGGGCTGCTTGACGTGAGTGCCCCCCGCCTCGGCATCTTTGAAGCCCTCGATGCAGACGAACTCGTTGTCATCGGTAAGACTGCGGGCAAACTGGAAGAACAAGCAGCCGTCCTCGGAGTTGACGTCCTTGGCGTAGGAGTCGGCCACGGCCAGCCACTCGTCCATCTTCTCGGGCCGGATCTGCATCTTGATGTTGATCAAGATCATGTTTCCTCCTGCTAGGTGACGGTCGTCATCATCGTGGTGCGATCGGCAGCGACCGTCAACTGCACCGGCCGCACGCCTCGGGCTTTACGTCACAGAGTTCTTCGGCCTCGGCTCTTGATCCCCGACGACGGCCGCGATCAGGTTGCCCGCTGAGCCGCTCGCATGGCGTGGAAGGATCGGTGCCATGTACCCGTCCATTGAGCCATACGACTCCGGTCACCTTGAGGTGGGTGACGGTCACGCCGTGTACTGGGAGGTCGTCGGCTCGCCTGCCGGTCTCCCGGCGGTCTGGCTGCACGGCGGGCCGGGCGCGCCGGCCTCCCCCGGTAGCCGGCGGAACTTCGATCCCGCCCGCTACCGGGCGGTCATCTTCGACCAGCGAGGGTGCGGGCGCAGCCGCCCCCTGGCCAGCGACGCCGACGCAGACCTGACGACCAACACCACCGACGACCTGGTCGCTGACATGGAGCGCCTGCGCAGGCACCTCGGCATCGACCGGTGGGTCGTGGTCGGGGGCTCGTGGGGCGTGACACTCGCCCTCGTCTACGCGCAGCGTCACCCGGAACGGGTCCTCGGCATGGTGCTGGCGGCAGTGACGGCAGGGCACTGGAGGGAGACGCAGTGGATCACCCGGGATATGGGCCGGGTGTTCCCCCGTCAGTGGGACCGCTTCGTGGAACTGCTGCCCGAAGCCGAACGCCACGGCGATCTTGCTGCCGCCTACGCCCGGCTCCTGGCCAGCCCGGATCAGGCGCTGCGTGAGGAGGCGGCCCGGCGCTGGTGCGAGTGGGAGGACACCCATATGTCCCTCGCGCCCGGCTACGAGCCGCACCTCAGTGTGCAGGAGCTGTCCTGGCAGATGGTCTTCGCCCGGCTGGTGACGCACTACTGGGGACACGGCAGCTTCCTGGCCGACAACGAGGTGCTCGCCGGTGTGGCGAGGATCGCGCACATCCCCGCCACGCTGATCCACGGCCGCTATGACGTCTCCGGCCCGCTCGACACGGCGTGGGAGCTGCACAAGGCATGGCCAGCGAGCCGCCTGGTCGTCATCGACGACGCCGGTCACTTCGGCGGAAGCATGAACGAGCAGTTCACCGCCGCGATCGACGCCATGGCCGACCAATCGCATCCCGCCTAGAACCACCCGAGCGCGGCGGTACGTTAGCTGTTATGGACGATGAATTCCAGACCTCCTACCAGGGCGTCACGCTCGGTGTCCCGGTGCTGACCAAGGACGGCGAGCAGTTCGGCATCCTGGAGCACGTGCTGGCGGTGGAAGAGGAAGACATCTTCGAGGGCATCGTGGTGTGGGTCGGCGGCGGCGGCTGGGCCGAGCGCAAGATCCAGCGTGAGCTCAGCATGGGCCACCAGTCCGCCGCCCGTTTCCTTGAGACGTTCCGCCACAACGACCTGCGGTTCGTCGAGGCGGACAAGGTGGCGATGATCACCGTCGGCGATATCCGGTGCGACCTGGACCGGTCGCAGGTCGCGCTGCTCCAGCCTCCGTCCGGCGCGCCCGTCTTCTACGCCAACGCCATCGATCAGGCCGGCCCGGCCCAGCAGACGTACGCAGGCCGGTACGGGAACCAGATGTACGGGCCGATGTTCGGCCGGGCCAGGTGGCGGCAGGAGTAGGGGTACCGGGACGGGGCAATTAGTGGCCCGGCGCCTGCCCGGCTGACGTGCGTCTTGGCGGTGGCGGGGCTGAGCACCAGGGCGTCGGCGATCTCGTCGTTGGACAGGCCGTGCGCGACCAGGGCCACCACCTCCCGTTCCCGGTTGGTGAGGGTTTCCATCCCGGCCGCGGCCACCGCGTCCGGCGGCCGGGCTACGAACTCGCCGATCAGGCGGCTAGTGACCGCCGGTGACAGCAGCGCGTCCCCTCGCATGACGACCCGCAGCGCCTGCAGCAGCTCGGCTGGCTGGGTGTCTTTTCAGCAGGAATCCGCTCGCGCCCGCCCGCAGCGCGCGGAAGATGTACTCGTCGAGCCCGAAGTTGGTCAGGATCAAGACACGCACGCTGTCCAGCCGCTCGTTCGCGACGATCTGCCGGGTGGCCTCTAGGCCGTCTAGCACCGGCATCTGAATGTCCATGAGCGCAATGCCGGGGCGGTGCTCAGCGGCCAGCGCGACCGCCTGCTGCCCGTCGGCGGCCTCGGCGACCACCTCGGTGTCATCTTCCGCCTCGAGCAGCGACCGGATGCCGCTGCGGATCAGCGCCTGGTCGTCGGCCAGCAGGATCCTGATCACGCTGGTGCCCGCGCGGGGAGCTCGGCGCGCACCAGGAAGCCGCCGCCGTCCCGTGGTCCGGCCTGAAGCCGGCCGCCGAGCGCGGACACCCGTTCCCGCATGCCGACGAGGCCCAGCCCTGGACCTGACGGCCGGGTACCGGCGGGAGCGACGGTGTTCTGGCCGTCGTCGCCGATCTGGATCGAGAGGGCTTCCGGGGCGTAGTGCAGGTGAACCGACGCACTCACCTGATGGCCGCCGGCCAAGCCGGCGTGACGGCCCACATTGGTGAGCGCTTCCTGCACGATCCGGTAGGCAGCCTGGTCCAGTTCGGGCGCGAGCGGCCGCTGCGCGCCGGTCACGGTCACGGGGAGGCCGGCCGCCTGTGCGCGTGCCACCAGGCTGTCCAGCTGGCTGAGGCCGCTGCCGTCGCCGTCCTCGTCGCTGCGCAGCACGCCGATTGGTCCAGGGGGCCCCGGGCCAGCGCTTGTTACTACGAAACGTAGTAACATGTCGTCCGTGAACGGCGCCGTCTCCACGACGATTATTGTCGCCGGTCTCGCGCTTGCCGGATACGCGCTGCTGATGACCGCCCTAAACCGGCGGATGAACGTCCCCCTCCTCACCGCAGTTGGCGTCCTTGAGATCCTGCTGCTGATCCAGGTCGGCATCATCGTGGCCAAGCTCGCCGGCGGCGAGCGTCCGGCCAGCGTGGCTACGCTCATCGGATACCTGATCGCGACGCCGATCGTCCCGGTGGTCGCCGCGTTGTGGGGGCTGATGGAGCGATCGCGGTGGGGTCCCGCGGTCATCGCCGTGGCCGGGCTCGTCGCGGCCGTGCTGATGGTCCGGCTGCATCAGATCTGGCCGGTCATCCGTGTCTGAGCCCATGGCACCGACTGAGCCCGCGGCATCGCCTGAGCCCACGCCATCGCGGCCGGCCTCGACCAGGACCGGCCCAGGCCGTCTGCTGGTCGCCATCTACGGGCTCTTTGCGCTCTCCGCCTCGGCACGGGCCGGGGTGCAGATCGCGACGAAGTTCGGCCACGCCCCGGTCGCCTACTTGCTGTCGGCCTTCGCCGCCGCGGTCTACATCCTCGCTACGGTCACCCTCGCCGTCGGCAGCCCGCTAGCGCGCCGGATTGCCGTCCTGTCCTGCTCGGTCGAACTCGTCGGCGTGCTGGCGGTCGGCACCTGGAGCCTCGCCGACCCGGCCACCTTCCCCGACGCCACGGTGTGGTCGGGCTATGGCAGCGGCTACGGCTTCGTACCGCTTGTCCTGCCCGTGTTCGGCCTGCTCTGGCTACGCCGCGTGCAGCGGCAGTCGACGAGGTAGCCCATGGGGCGGGTCAGCTCCGATCGCGGCGGGCTAGGCGACACGGGCGTCGCGGGGGTCGTAACGGGCGAGCGCGCCGTCGGGCCGGACGATCGGGGCGGCGACGGCAACGGTGTCCGGGTACTTCAGCCCGGTCCCGGTGTTAAGCGCCACTACTGAGTCCGCCGGCGAGAGCCAGCCATCCTGGACCAGCTGCCGCGCCGCCGCGAAGCAGGCCGCGCCCTCCGGGCAGGCAAACGTGCCTTCGAGCCTGGCGGCCTCGCGCTCGGCGGCCAGGATGTCCTCATCGGATATCGCGATGGCGGAACCGCCAGTCGCGTACACGGCGTCCAGGACCAGGAAGTCGCCGAGCGGCTTGGGCACGGTCACGCCGAAGGCGACCGTCTTCGCGTCCGGCCATTCCCTGGCTTCCCGCGCGCCGGTCTCGAACGCCGCCACGATCGGCGCGCAGCCGGCCGCCTGGACCGCGACCAGCCGCGGGAAGGTGCCATCGATCCAGCCGAGTTCCCGCAGTTCCAGCAGCGCCTTGTAGATGGCGATGAGGCCGACGCCGCCGCCGACCGGGCACAAGATGACGTCCGGCAGCGACCAGCCGAACTGCTCGGCGATCTCCAGTCCAATCGTCTTCTTGCCCTCGATCCGGTAGGGCTCCTTCAGCGTGGACGCGTCGAACAGGCTCTCATCGGACGCCACGGCCTGGGCGACCAGGCGGCCGGCGTCGCTGATCAGCCCGTCGACCAGGTGCAGCTCCGCGCCGGCCACCGCACACTCGGCCCGGTTGACCTCGGGGGCGTCTACCGGCATGACGATCAGGCTGCGCAGGCCAGCGCGGGCGCAGTAGGCGGCCCAGGCGCCGCCTGCGTTGCCGTTGGTCGGCATGGCCACCGACCGGACGCCGAGCTCGGCGGCTCTCGAGACTCCGACGGCGGCGCCGCGGGCCTTGAAGGTTCCCGTCGGCAGCTGTCCGTCGTCCTTCATCCACAGTTCTCCCACGCCGACCTCTGCCGCCAGCCGCGGCATGGGCAGCAGCGGCGTCATCCCCTCGCCGAAGCCGACGATGTTCGCCGGATCCCGCACCGGGAGCAGCTCGTGATAACGCCACAGCGTCTCCGGGCGTGCCGCCAGGCCGGCAGGCGTGATCGCGGACCTGACGCCATCCAGGTCGTACCGCACCAGCAGCGGGCTGCCGCACGTGCACAGACCGGTGAGCCGGTCCGCGTCGTGGGTGCGACCGCAGCGCGGGCAGTCGAGCTGGGTCAGGAAAGAGTGCGGCAATCGAGGCTCCGTGTTCAGCTTGGTAAACCGGGTGGGCTTCACGCGCTCATTCAAAGGCCACCCCGATGAACTGTTCGCCGTGCTCGGTCCCCTCATATCTGGAGAGGTCCTCGCCGATCCAGACCAGCCGCAGGACTTGCCCGCCGGGGGCTTGAAAATAGAGGTGCGGATCCGGGACGTCAAGCACCTTGACGCCGAAGGCGACAATTTTCTGCCTCATTTCGTCGACGTTGTCGGCCTTCAGCTCCAGGTAGATCGCCTTCAAGAACCCGCTCTCGTCCAGGCAGGCGTCCTCGTCCTCGTAGAGAAACGCGATGTAGAAGTTATCTCCCATGCGAATGTCGTCTTTCAGGTCACTCTCTCTTACGATCTCGCAACCTAGGACATCGCGATAGAATTCACGAATTCTGTCCTTTTCTGCCCGGGGAACCCGAACCGCTGAGTGATTTCCGAAGATTACTTTTTCCATGATCCCTCCCTTTCCGCTGATGTTGCCCGGGGGTCGATCTGTCGCTGGTGGCGCGGGCGCTTGTTCAGCGCACCTCCTGCGTGTCTAGACACCGGTTCGTTCTCGATGTGGGCGCGCCTCGCCGGACCTTCCGGGCCGGGCCGGCGAACGGCGGGCCGTCGCGTCAGGGACCTGGACTCCCGGCCGTCCGCAGGCGCTGCCCGATGACGCGCGCGGCCTCCTGGAGTTCGGGACACCTCACGATCCGGTACGACGCCGGGATCGGCGCCATCTGTCCGGCGTACCACACCGGGTTGCTCGTGCTGCCGACCAGGCGGGTGCGCTCGGCGTCGAGCGGCTCAAGCCGCCCGAGGGCTCGGGGCAGCCAACGCGTCACGGTTTCGAGGGGCGCGTCGATGACGATCTCGACGTCGTACTCCCATCCGACGGCTAGGTGCTCCTCCAGCACGGCTACCGGGTCGAGGCCTTCGGGCGGGCTGGAGAAGTCCTCGAGCGGTTGCACTTCGCCGATCCGGTCGATCCGGTAGACCCGCCGGGCCGCAGCGGCGTGAGACCAGCACAGCAGGTACCACCGGCCGTGGCGGACGACGACCGCCCATGGGTCGGCCTCGAGGACGTTCTCCGACCCGGCCTCGGAACGGTAGCCGAGCCGCACCCGCCGGTGGTCTGAGCAGGCCTGCACGAGAGCCGTCGTGGTCCCAGGATCGGGCCGGGCGGCGGCGCGGTCCGGTGCCGGTGCCGTGGTCCGGCGGACCGCCTCGGCCTGGGCGGCTACCGGCTCCGGGAGCGCGCGCATGATCTTGCCCAGCGCGCTGCCGACCGGGCCGGCGGGGTCGCTCGCGTCGTGATGGCCGTCGAGCACGGCCATGACCAGGCCTAGCGCCTCGGCGGCGGTGAACATCAGCGGCGGGAGCCGCAGGCTGCGGCCTACTCGGTAGCCCCCGTGGGGGCCGCGAACCGATTCGATAGGGATGTCAGCCTCGCGCAGAATGCCCACGTACCGGCGGGCGGCCCGCTCGGAGACGCCGAGCTTGCCGGCCAGCCGGTCCGCGGAGATACCCGGGCTGCCCAGGATCAGCTCGAGAGCAAGCAGGGCCCGTGCCGTGGGGCTCGCGTCAGGCTTCAGCACGTCTCACCAGTCCCGGATCGGAACCTCCGGAACAGAGTCTAACCGGCATACGCACAAACCGGACGTAGATCGTCCGCTATTGCGGGTACCGTACCTCCATGGCTATCGCACGCTTCCCAAGTATCGTCATCGACTGTCCCGATGCCGGCGCTCTCGCGACGTTCTACGGCGCGATGCTGGACTGGAAGGCGGAGATCCGCCCCGGCTGGGGCGAGGTCCGCGCGGATTACGGTCAGTGCATCACCTTCCAGCAGGTGGAGGGTTATACCCCGCCGCGGTGGCCGGCTCAGGAGGTGCCCCAGCAGATGCATCTCGACGTGATCGTCGACGACCTTGACGCCGCCGAGGCCGCGGTTCTCGATCTCGGCGCGACCAAGCACGAACACCAGCCGGGTACCACCTTCCGGGTGTTCCTCGACCCGGCCGGACATCCCTTCTGCCTGTGCGTGAACTGACCCAGGCGGCGGATGCGGGTGCCTATGGCCTGGGCGTGGCCGGGTACTTGCGGTCGAGGTAGCTGCTGGCGACGACGGCGTCGATGCTGGCCGGGACGGGAACGACGCAGCTGCTGGCGTCCACGCGGCCGGTGGCGACCGCCTCCAGGCACCGTGCTTGCAGCGCGAAGCCGAGGTCCATCGAATCGATCGAATTGCCCAGCGGACGCGGTCCGGCCAGGTTGAACATGTGCCTGCGCGAGATCACGCACGCGCCGTAGCCGAAGACCGTGACTTTCTCGCCGTTGGTCACGCGGTTGGTGAAGCGCAGATAGGACTCGAGCGTGCTCTGGCCGACGGCGTGCTCGTTCTCGGCGAACTGCTTGATCGGGCTGTCGTTGATCACCAGGATCGGCAGGTTCAGGCGGTCGCGCAGCGGCTCCAGGCGCATCCGGCCGGATGCCGTCTCCTCGGTACCCCGCGCAGGCCGTCGTAGGGCGCATCGAGGTACTTGGCGAACAGGTCGCTGCCGATGTCGAGGATGAGGTCCGGCTGGGCAGCGATCACCTGATCGAGGTACCGGCCGTGTACCTGGCTGTCCTTCGTCGGGCCCCCGATCACCGTCACGCCCTCGGCCGCCAGCAGCCGGCAATGCTCAGCAACCCAGTCAATGCGCGTAGACATCATGCGCCAGTCGTACCACGCAGGGGCGTCTGCCAAGCTGGGAGCGTGGATCCAGGGGACCTGGCGACGGCTGCGGAGCTGCCTGATCCGGCACTGGTGGTGCTGGTCGGGCCGTCGGGATCGGGGAAGTCGGTCTGGGCGGCGCAGCGGTACCGCCCGGACGAGGTGGTCTCGTCGGACCGGCTGCGGGCGCTGGTGGGCAGCGGCGAGCACGACCTGGAGGCCTCGGCCGATGCCTTCACTGTGCTGGACCTTATCGTGGCGGCCCGGATCCGCCGTGGCCTGACCGCCGTGGTGGACACGCTGGGCCTCGACCCGGCGCGCCGCCGTGGCTACCTGGAGCTGGCCAGGAGCAGCGGCATGCCCGCCGTCGCCGTGCTGGTGGACACCGATCCGGCCGAGTGCCGCCGCCGTAACCGGGCCCGCGATCAGGCGGTGCCCGCTGCTGCGCTGGAGGGTCAGCTGCGGCGGATGCGGGCGGCCGCCGCGGAGATCGCCGCCGAGGGATGGGACGTGGTGGCCACAGCGGCGCAGGCTCAGCCGGAGGCCTCGCACACCCCCGGCGCGAGGATGGCGGCCCGCCAGCAGCGGCAGCAGCCGGTCCGGATGGGCTTCGTGCTGCAGCTGTCGCGGTTCGGCTGGGATCGCGACCCGGCGGGCCCGGCGCACTGGCTGGCTGAGGTGGCCAGCGCCGCCGCGGAGGCGGGCCTGCAGGGAATCGCGCTGATGGACCACTTGATCCAGATCCCCCAGGTCGGCCGCGCCTGGGAGCCCATCCCGGAGCCTTGGGTGACGCTCGGGATGCTCGCCGGCCTCGAACCGGATCTCCGCCTGGGCACCCTGGTGACACCGGTGACGTTCCGGGCACCGGGGATCTTGGCCAAGACCGTGGCCACGCTCGACGTGCTGAGCGGCGGCCGGGCGTTCTGCGGCATCGGGGCCGGCTGGTGGGCGCGCGAGCACGCCGGGTTCGGCCTGCCGTTCCCGCCCGCCCGGGCCAGGCTGGATGAGCTGGAGTCCGCCATCGAGACGCTACGTGCGCTGTGGCAGCCCGGCACCAGGGAGTACCGCAGTGAGCGGGTCTGGCTGCCGGAAACCACCTGCTACCCGCGGCCGACCTCGCCGGTCCCGGTCATCGTCGGCGGCAGCGGCGAGAAACGCACGCTGGCCATTGCCGCCCGGCTCGGCGATGGCTGCAATCTCCCCTCGGACCTCAGCACGCTGGACCGCAAGCTCGCCGTCTTCCGCCAGCACTGCCTGGCGGCGGGACGCGATCCGGCCCAGGCCGAGGTGACCGTGCTCGACGTCCCGGTCATCGGCCGCGACCGCGAGCACGCCGCATCGACCGTCGAGAAACTGCGCGGCGGGACCGCCGCCGCGGCCTTCGCCCGGCGCTATCACGCCGGCCCGGCCGACGAGCACATCGGCCGCTACCGGCTGCTGGCCGACCGCGGTGTGAAGACCGTGTTCGTCTCGCTCCCCGATCTGGCCGGCCCCGAGGACGTGCTGCGCCTGGCCCCGGTGACGGCCGCCTTCAGGTGAGCCCGAGCCAGGGTGCCGTTCGGTCCCTATCGAGATGCTCCGGTGCGCGCAAGGTAGCGATCATGAGCTGGACCGCGTCCTGGACGTCCCTGGTCAGCTGGTAGCACGCCGCCGCCGAGCGGCACTCGGCCGGCGCGAACTGCTTCGCCGTCGCCACTACCGCCGGGGCCCATCCGGGCAGTTCCGCAGCGTCCTCGGGGTCAAGCGGCCAGCCCGCTCCCCCGGCCGCCGTTCCGAGGCTGGTGATCTGGTCACCCAGCCAGGCCCAGGGATCGGCGGTCAAGGCGGCATCCCAGTTCCGGGCAGACGGCTCGTTGTCCGTGAACTGCGGATGGTAGTGGGCCGCGCGGAAGCGGCCCGGCGGGTCCGCGAGCCGGTCGAACAGGTCGGCCCGCCACAGCGGGCGGTCCACGGTGGTGAGCTGGGACGCCGATTCGGTGCCCCGGTGCGGATGAGCCTGCAGCTCCCGGATCTCGATCCGGGCGCCATGTTCCATGGAAGCGTCGTCGAGGTTGATCTCGAACCAGTGCCGGATGGTGACGGCCGAGCGCGAAAGAGCGAGGATATGCTGCACGGTGCCCCGCGGTATCTGTGGCTGGACGGTGCGGCCCAGTATGCCAAACGGTCCAGGATTGCCCTGGTCCCGGACTACTGCCAGCATCAGGTGAGTGGCCGGGTACGGTGCCGGGCCGTGAATCCGAAGGAGCCAGTGCCATGACCGCAGGGATGGTCGATCGATGCGATCAGCCGGCCGCCCGGCTTCAGCACGCGCCGCAGCTCGGCCAGCGCCGGCCCCCAGTCCTCCAGGTAATGCAGCACCAGGGCCGCGATGACATCATCGAACGCGCCGTCAGGGAACGGCAGCGGTCGGCCCAGGGCGGCCACCTGCAGGTCCGCGCCGTCGCCGAGGCGTCGCCGGGCCTGCTCGAGCATCCCCGTGCTGGAGTCGAAGCCGGTCACGATGGCGCCCCGGCCGCGCAGCGCCGCGAACAACGGGCCGGAGCCGCAGCCGGCGTCGAGGATCCGCAGGCCGGCCACGTCCCCGGCCAGGGCCAGGATCGCGGGCCGTGCGTAATAGGCATTTATGAGGCTGTCCTCGTTCTCGGCCGTGTACGCCTCAGCGAGGACGTCATAGTCGTTGACCCTGGGCGGATCTGCCGGCCGGGCGTCCTTTTCGGGAACGGGAGGCATGCGGTCCATGCTGGCCTGCCCGGCCTGGCCGCATCCTCCCGACAGGCGGATCGATCCACTGAAGGGTAAAAAGAGCCGGCCGATGGCTCTTGTAATGTGATATCAAAATGATAAGCTCATGCTACCTGGATAAGTAGCGGAGGCAGACATGGGCGAACCAGCGATCGCAGTGACGGGGCTGCACAAGAGTTTCGGTCCGAAGGAGGCGGTGGCGGGCATCGACCTGGAGATCGCGGCCGGTTCGCTGGCCGGGCTGGTCGGGCCGAACGGGGCAGGGAAGACCACGTCGCTGTCGATGATGACCGGCCTGCTGCGGCCGGACGGCGGCCGGGTCCTGATCAACGGGCTGGATATGTGGGCCGACCCGCCTGCCGCCAAGGCGATCATCGGGGTGGTGCCGGCCGAGGCCAGGGTGTTCGACCGGCTGAGCGGTGAGGAGCTGCTCGAATACGCCGGGCGGCTCCGAGGCATGGTGGCCGGCGAGGCCCGCTCCCGGGCGAGGCAGCTGCTGAGCGTGCTCGACCTGACCGAGGACGCCAGGCGCCTGGTCGCCGACTATTCCACCGGCATGCGCAAGAAGGCCATGCTCGGCTGCGCCCTGATCCACAACCCCTCGGTGCTGTTCCTGGACGAGCCGCTCGAGGGCGTCGATCCGGTCTCCGCTGACGTCATCCGCCGATTGCTCAGCCGCTTCGTCGGCTCGGGCTCGACCGTACTGTTCTCCAGCCACGTCATGGAGCTCGTCGAGCAGATCTGCGACCACGTCTCGATTATCGACAAGGGCCGGATCGTGGCCACCGGCACGACCGATGAGGTCCGGCACGGCAAGACCCTGCAGCAAGCGTTCATCGACCTGGTCGGCTCCAGGGCCAACGACGAGGAGGTGCTGTCATGGCTTGGCTCCTCGTCCAGCTGAAGCTGCGCCTGCTCCGCAACGCGCTGCTCGCGTCGACCGGGGCCCGGATCGCCTTCGTGCTTAGCACGACCTTGGCGGCGCTGGTCGCGGGCGGTGTCTTCTACCTCCTGTCCATCCTGGGCGGCGGCATCGCGGCGGCGGACCTGACCACGGTGATCTTCACCTTCTTCGGGCTCGCGTGGCTGATTCTGCCGGTCATCGTCTTCGGCCTCGACAGCACCCTGGACCCGGCCACGTTGGCCCTCTACCCGCTCCGGACCCGCCCGCTCGCGGTGGGGCTGCTGGCCGCCTCGGCCACCGGCGCCTGGCCCGCGGCCACCCTGATCGGCCTGCTCGGGGTGACCATCGGGCTGGCTCACGGCGCGCTCGGGGTGCTCATCGCGCTGCTCGCGGTGGTGCTGCAGGTGCTGTTCTGCATCACGCTGGCCCGGTTCGTGACCACGGGCATGGCCGGGGTGCTGCGCTCGCGCCGCGGCAAGGACTTCGCCGCCCTCCTGATCATCCCGATCTTCGCGGTGTACGAGGGCTTCATCCAGATCGTGCCGAAGCTGGCCGGCGAGGGCGCGCTGAGCGCGGCGAGCTTCGGGGGCGTGGACCACTGGCTGCGCTGGACACCGCCGGGCCTGGCCGTGCACGCGATCTGGGACGCCTCCTCGGGGCACCCCGGTACCGCGTTGCTGCGCCTGGCGCTGCTGGCCGGCGTCATCGTCGGGCTCGGCCTGCTCTGGATCCTGTCGCTGCGCCGCGCCCTGGTGACGACCGATACCTCTACCCAGTCGGCGGTGCGCGGTTCGGCGCTCCCGTTCGCCCGGTACGGCCTGCGCGGGACGGTAGCGGCGCGGTTCTGGCTCTACCAGCGGCGCGAGCCCTACTCGCTGATCTACTGGGGAATCACCGCGGTCATCATGGCAGTCGTGGCCATCAGGGCCGTTCTGACCCCGGATTGGTTTGGTGGCCTGCTGGCCAGCGGGGTCGCCGGGGGCGCGTTCGCCGGCGCCTTCCACAGCAACGCGATCGGGTGGTCCGGACCGGGGTTCGGCCTGGAGGCGACGGCGCTGAACGGCCGGCGTGCCCTGCGCGCCTACTTCTCCGGGCAGAACATCGCGCTCGGCGCGATCGCGGTGCCGCTGGTCACGGCGGTCGGTTTCGGCCTAGCGGCCGTGGCCAAGCATCCGATGGACGGGTTCGCGGCCATGGCGGTCGGCCTGGCCGCGATCGGCGCGGGCCTGGGCCTGGCCAACCTGTTCACCGTCGCGTCGGCCTACCCGATGGAAAAGCGAGGCGGCACCCCCATACCCAGGGCGGCCAGCGGGCATAACGGCGAGGCGGCCGGGTCGCAGCTGCTCACCCTGCTCGGCGTGGGGGTGGCGGTCACGCCGGTGATCGTGGCCGTGGTATTCACCCGCACCGATCCGGCGGCGATCTGGATGCCGGTGCTCGTGCTGGGCAGCGCCGCGTACGGCCTCGTCCTGGCCTGGGCCGGCGTGCGCGGCGCCGCCACCATCGCCGAGCAGAAGCTCCCCGAACTGGCCCAGATCGCCATCAAGAGCGCCTTGTAGGAACGGCGGCCCGTGGTGTGGTCCGCCCGGCAGACCAGAAACGGCGGTCGCTGACCCTAGCCGTCCGGGCGTTCCCTGAGGACCCGCCGGAGGATCTTGCCCGTGGCCGACCTGGGGATCTCAGTGACGACTTCGAGCGCGCGCAGCTTCTTGTACGGCGCGACACGTTCGGCGAGGTAGGACGAGATCTCCTCCAGCGGCACCGGGGCGGTCAGGACGAGGTAGCCCTTGGGTATCTCGCCGTCCGCTCCGGCTGGGCGGCCGATGACAGCCGCGTCGGCGACGGCCGGGTGGGACAGCAGGATGGCCTCGAGCTCGGCCGGGACGACCTGGTAACCCTTGTACTTGATCAGTTCCTTGATGCGGTCGACCACGAACAGGCGCCCCTCAGCGTCGATGTGCCCGATATCACCGCTGCGGTAGAAACCCTCGCTGTCGAAGGCGCCCGCCGTGCTGGCCGGGTCGTCGAGGTAGCCCTGCATGATCTGCGGTCCGCGGAACAGCAGTTCGCCGTCCTGGCCGGGCCCGAGCGCCCGCCCGGTGACGGCATCGACGATCTTGCATTCGGTGTTCGGCAGGACGATCCCGACCGAGTCGAACGGCGCGTCGTCGTGAACCGGGGTAGCGGTAACCGCCGGGCTGGCTTCGGTCATGCCGTAGGCCTGGAACCGGGACCGCGCGGTCAGCCAGGAGCGAGGAGTAGGACACCGTTCCTGGTATGTGCTCACCGCCGGCGGCAATGATCTCCAGGCCGTCGCCCGCCGCCTGCGCCGTTTCCACCAGGGCCGGGACGGTAACGAGCCAGGAGGCTCGGGACGAGCGCAGCTGCCCGGCGATCTCGCCGGCCTTCCACATCGGGTTGAGGGTCGTGACGGCACCCCCGGCCGAGGTCGCCCCGTGGAACACGACCGGATACTCAGGGATATTCGGCGCGAGGATGGCCAGGACACTGCCGCGGCCGAACCCGCGTCCGGCCAGCCCGGCGGCGAACGACCGGACCGCGGCGGCGAGCTGCGCGTAGCTGAGGGTATCGCCGGTGGCCGCGTCGCGGATGGCGGTCTTGCCGCCGAGCGCCTCGGCCCGGCGCAGGACGTACCCGGACAGGGTGCCCGATGGGATCGCCACGTCAGCTAGGCGGCTGGTGAACACTGAGGCCGGGGCGCCGCTGGCATCAGCGGGCCGCGCTGAGGGTTCCGCTGTGGTCATCGGGGTCCTTCCGCTCGCTACCGCACGAAGCAGGCCGATCGGCCAGCAGCCCTATAGGCAGCTGCTGGTCAGGACGCGCAGGTCGGCGCTTTCTGGTGACACCCCGGGAGGAACATAGCCCGCACACGAGCAGCGGTTCAGTTTCAGGCCGCCCGGCCGGACGGTACAGGACGCTGGCGTGGGGTGGGACGCGGCGGTGTGCGCGCACCGGACGCACATTCCCGACCCCGGCACAGTCATGCAATGCCATTGCCAGAGCATGTCCACCCCGGCGGACAGCCAGAACAGGAAATAGGAAAAGGCGATGACGATGGTCACCACGCCGTATCCGCTATCGCCGCGCAGCGAATCCAGCACCAGCGCCACGGCCAGGATGGCCGGCGTAACCAATCCGGTCGCGCCCCACCGGGCGGCATTGGTCATCTGCCGCCGGGCCGGCTTGCGCGGCGGCCGGACTCCGGCTAGCCCGGGCGGGATGTCGGCGGTGACCGTGGTCAGCTCCGCGTAGGTGCGTGCGCCCAGCGCGTGGCTGATTCGCGCGTCGAACTCGTCCTTGGTCAGCCGGTCCTGCACGAAGGCGACCTGGAGAGCGGCAATGGCCTGCTCGCGCTCGTCGGGCGACGCCCGCTGACGGCCGCGGCGTGCCGCGGCCGCGGCTGCGGCCTGTTCGTCTCCCGGGCCTGCGATCACGGCACCTCCCGGCAGGAAGACTAGAGCCAGGGTAACCCGGCCGCCGACCCGCCGGCCATTCGCTGACCCGCCGCCGGGCCGCCGCGCGCCCTGGTCAGCCCTGGATCGCCGGGTAGTTCGCCGGCAGGAGCCCGTATGCGGTGTCGTCGCGGTTCGGTGCGGAGGGTACCCCCAGCGACTGGAGCAGTTCCTCGAAGTTGAGCCCAACCATGGTGGGGAACGGTCCGCCGCCGCTGATGCCGCCGGCCTGCGGCAGCTGCGATTCCGCGGACAGGCCGCCGGGCTGCGCCCATCCGGTCTCGATCCCGTCGCTGCCGTTGAACATGTTGCCGATCACGGTGGACGCCGATATGTGCTCGCCTGAATAGACCGCCGGCGTGACGTCCTCGGCCAGGTACACCACCAATCCGGCGTCCGGGCCATCGGTGAGCTGGTAGGTAATCCACCCGCCGCCGGGCCACCCGGCGGAATCTGCGGTCGCGTTGGTGATGACCGCGTTGCCGAGAGCGAAGACCGGGCCCGACCCGGCGAAATCGACGCCCTCGTCGATGCGTTCCGGCACCAGGCCGCTGACATCGCGCAGGGGATTGAAGTAACCGGGCACGACGGCGACGCCTGCGCTGACGATCTCGGGCGGCTGCTTGACCTGCGCTCCCAGCCAGGCCGCCGCCTGCAGGCCGAGCATGGCATCAGCCTGGTTCACCCAGGCCAAGCTGGGCGCTTCCGCCCGCCAGTGCACCGCGGCCGGCATAGCGCACAACAGCGCCGCCGAGCCCGCGACCGCGATGGCCACGACCTTGGCCCGCGTGCCCCGCCGCACCCGTTGCTGCCGGGACCGCTCCGCAGCAGCGGGACGCAGCGCCGCAGCGGGAGGCGCCGCCGCAGCGGGAGGCGCCGCGGGGGCGGGACGCGTCTTTGCGGATGGCGGCGGCTTGCGGTGCCGGGCCAGCGTCGAGGACACCATCAGGCTTTCGGTCGGGACTGTTAACCCACCAGGCTGCATCACCGGCACCCGTCTGCGGGCCGGAACTACGCAACCCGCAGGCAGCGGCTACGCCCTGTCGATGACCGTGGAAGCTCCGGTCAGCCGCTGATCATCGTGGTCATGTTGAAGGCGGGGAAGCCGAGGAACTGCCGCATCACGTCGGCCACCCGCTGGACGCGCGCCGTGTCCACCGGCCCGACCGGGTAGCTGTCCAGCGCCATCACCGCCGCGGTCACCCGGGAGAGCCCGAGCGGGGCGGGCAGCGCCTCCATGGCCTGGTCGACGGCGTAGCGGTTGGTGTCGGCGATCCCCTGGCCCTGCTCGAACGCGGCGCGGAATGCGGCCAGCAGCGCCGGGTGCTGCCCGGCCCACTGGCGGGTGACGGCGCAGCCCTGCACCGGGAACGCGGTGGTCGCGCCCTGATCCAGGTCGGCGAGCAGCGTGACGCCCATCGACAGCTCAGCCTGGCTGGCGAACGGCTCGGGCAGTACCGCTGCCGCGATCTTCCCGGCCTTGAGCATCGCCGCCATCTCGGGCAACGGGTAGTACGCGAACCGGGCACCGGACACACTCAGCCCGTCATCGGCCAGCGCGGACGCGGCCAGCAGGTAGAGGATATTCCCCGGCGCGTTGACGCCGATGATCTTGCCTTCCAGGCCGGCCAGCGACCTGATGGGCGAGCCGGGCAGCACGTACAGCCCCTGGGCGCCGGGTTGCATCACCGAGCCTTCGGCGAAGAGGTCCAGGTCGGCGGCAACCATGGCATCGTTGGCCGAGGCGGGGCGCTTGCCCTGGTCGTAGTTCTCCTGCGCCTGGATGTAGCTGACGTAGTTGCCGCAGGAGATGTCGATCCGGTCCCCTGGCTGGTTCAGCGCCTGGGCGTTGATGACCGTCTCGGAGCTGACGGCCGGGATGAACGTGACGTGCAGGCCGTGCGCGGTGAACAGCCCCTGGTGCAGGGCCACGAAGAAGCCGGCGGAATCGACGGCGGGCACCACCGCGACGTTCAGGTTCGGCAGGTTGACGTCGGACGTGGCGGCGTTCCCGCCGCCGGCCAGCCGGGGCAGGAACAAGATAGCCAGGACGATGCCGGCCAGCACCGCGCCCGCGACCTCGGCGGTCCGGACGGCCCGCGCGAACCTACGTGCCATTGATGGTTCCTTCCTCAGGGGGCTTTGGGCCGCGCCCGGTCCCGTGGTCAGCCGGACGCGGCCCGGGCGCGGTACACCGGACGGGGAGGCCGGCCGCGCCATCGTGCTCACCGGCGTTCCTCAGCGGCCGGCCGAGATCGAGCGCCGGTTTGCTCGGAGCGGCCGCTCCCGGGGAGGCCGGGCAACGTGCAGAGGAGACCCGGAGCCGGTTGCAGGAGAAATATTGCTGCAAGTTGCAGTGCAAGACATCGGTCAGCTGACGGATCTTTTAGCCGCAGCCGCGCGGGTCGCGCCTGCCGGGGTCAACCAGCTCAACGAGATCAAGATGAGATCAAACGGAGTTCCGGGATAGCGGGCGATGTCGGTAGCTTGCGACATTGATGCATGTTCGGGGAACGTTCACGCTGCCCAGGCTGAACGCCCACCGGGTGGTACTGGCGGCGGCGGCGCTCACCACGCTGGTTGCGGCGGCGCTCGCGACTACCATCGTCGTTTACTCCGGCCAGGCGCTGCCCCGCTCGGTGCGCGAGCGGCTGGCGGCGTCGTCCGGCACGTCGATCCTCATCAGCGGGCCGGTGAACAACGCAGTCGCGCCCGGCTACACCGCGGCCCTGCGCACTGACCTGACCGCCGCCCTGGCGGGCGCGCCGTCGGCGTTCTACCACGCTTACTACTCAGATCCGCTGGGCCTGCCGATCAGGGCCGGGAAAGACACCCCGATCACCGAGGCCGCCACGTTCGGCGACGTCACCGCCCACGCGCGGCTGCTGGCCGGAGCCTGGCCGGCCGCGCCGTCCCCCGGCCGGCCGATACCCGCGGCGCTGCCCGCCTCGGCAGCGGCGCTGCTGCACCTCGCGCCGGGCGACCTGCTGCGGCTGACGGACCGGGTTACCAGCCACGAGGTCTCGTTCCAGGTCACGGGACTGTTCCAGGCCACGCCGGCGGCGTACTGGGATCTGGATCAGGTCGGGCCCAGCGGATCGAGCACGCTGGGCGGGTTCATCACCTACGGACCGCTGGTGGTCGACCCGGCCGCCTTCTCCGCCCGGCTCGCCATCTTCGGCGGGTCGTGGGTGGACCAGCCGGACATGCCGGCGATCCCGCTGGACCGGTTCAGCGCGGTCGCCAGCCACGTCTCGGCGCTGCGCCAGACGGTGTCCCAGTCGGCCAGCATTTCCGGCCTGGCCCTGTCCACGAGCCTGGATTCGGTGCTGTCGGGGACGGCGACCAGCCTCGGCGTGTCCCGCTCGCTGCTGGCCATCACCGCGGTCGAGCTGTTCCTGCTGGCCGCCGCGGCCTTGGTGGCGGTCGCGCGGCTGCTCGCGGCGCAGCGTGAGGGCGAGTACGCCATGCTGACCGCCCGGGGCGCCACCCGCCTGCAGATGACCCGGATGGCGGCGGCGGAAGCCATCCCGCTGTGCCTGCTGGCCGGGGCGGCCGGCGCGGCCGCCGGGGTCTGGCTGGCGGGCCGGATCGCGGCGCGGGGCGGCGGTACGCTGGCCGGAGCGTGGTGGGCGGCGGCGGCGGTGGCGGCGGGCGCCGCCATCATCATGGTCATGCCGGCGGTCCTGGCGCCCACGCCGGGGGCGGCCCGCGTCCGGCTGGGCCGGCAGGCCTCGATCTCCGCGATCAGCCAGGCCGGAGCCGACGTCGCGGTGCTGGTGCTGGCCGTGCTGGCCGGGTGGCAGTTGCGCCGCTACTCCGCCGTATCGGCCGGGCCGAACGGCAGTACCGGCATCGACCCGGTCCTGACCCTGGCCCCTGCCCTGGCCCTGGCCGGCGGGACCGTCGCGGCGCTGCGGATCCTGCCCGTGGCGGGCAAGGCCGGCGACCGGCTGGCCGCCCGGGGCAAGCGGCTGACCACGGCCCTGGCCAGCTGGCAGGTCAGCCGCCAGCCGCTCCGCCAGGGCGGGACGATGCTGCTGATCGTGCTGGCCGTGGCCACCAGCACGCTGGCCCTGGCCCAGCACCAGAGCTGGATGCGGTCCAACCGCGACCAGGCGGCGTTCAGCGCGGGCGCCGACGTGCGGGCCGACCTGGCCCAGCCGCTGCCGCCCGCGCAGGCCGCCCAGCTGGGCACGGTCGGCGGGGTGCGCGCCGCCATGCCTGCCGTCACCATCGCGTCCGCGACCAGCGCCGGCAGCCCGGCGCTCGCGCTGGACCCCAGCCAGGCAGCCCAGACCGCGCTGCTGCGGACCGACCAGTCGCCGCTGCCGGCGGCGGCGTTGTTCAAGAAGATAGAACCCGCCCGCGCCGGACCCGGCGTCACGCTTGCGGGGCAGCAGGGACGAGCCGGCCAGGTCCGGCTCACGGCCTCCTTCGGCCCGGCCAGCCTGCACCTGGCGGCGGCCGCCCTGACGATCACGGTCGAATACGCGGACGGGGAGACCTATCAGCTCGCCGCGGGCTCACTGCCCGCCGACGGCCGGCCGCATATCCTGACCGTCCGCGTCGCGCCGGCCGGGCGCCAGGTCCTCTATCCGCTGCGGGTGACCGCGATCAGCGTGGCCTATCAGCTGCCCGCGGCCCTGACCCCGCAGCCGGCCACGTTCCGCGTGCTGGCGGTCGACGCGGCGGCCGGGACGGCCCTGTCGACCTGGCAGGCTGCCCCCTCCTCCCCCGCGCTGACCGCGCTTAACGAATTCTTCGGCGTCGCCGGCAAGTCAGCGCCCCCGTCGCTGCTGCTGACCCAGTCCGGCGGCGGCGCGTGGACGACCACGTTCGAACCCGGCTACGGCTCAGCCGCGGCGGCCAGCCCGGACCAGCCAGGCACGCCCATCCCGGGCGAGCTCGACCTGAGCGTGCCCGCGCGCCTGGCGGCGGCCACCATCCCGGGCATCGCCACCCGGGCGTTCCTGGCCGCTAACAGCCTCAACGTCGGCGACACGGTGGCGGTGACCACCGGCGGCGGCGCCGCGCTGTCGGTGACGATCGTCGCGGCGGTCTCGACCTTCCCGGCCGTGACCGCCGCCGACGGCGCCGTCATCGTCGACCTGGCCTCGGTCCAGGACTACCTGGCCAGCCAGTCGCTGGCGCCGCTGCCGGTCACCGAGTGGTGGCTGTCCACCGCCGGGCACCTGGTGCCGCCGCAGCTGGCGGCGGCCTTGCCGCCGGGATCCGCCGTCACCAGCGCGGCCGGGCTGGCCGCGGGGCTGGCCACCGACCCGATGACCGCCGTGCCGCAGGAGGCGCTGCTGGCCATTTCTATCGCCGCGGCCGTGCTGGCCATCACCGGCTGCTGCGTGGCCATCGCGGCCGGCCTCCGCCAGCGCCGGGCCGAGAGCGCCCTGCTGGCCGCGCTCGGCGTGACCCCCGCCGGGGCGGCCTGCCAGCTCTGCCTGGAACGGCTCCTGCTCGGCCTGCCGTCGGCGCTGGCCGGCCTGATCCTCGGCGCGGTCATCGCCGAACTGCTCGTCCCGGCCGTCACCCTCACCGGCAGCGCCAGCCTGCCGGTCCCGCCGGTGATCATCGAGTTCGACTGGGCTCAGACGCTGCCGCTGGCGCTGGCCGTGGCGGCCCTGCCCGTGCTGGTCGCGGCGTTCGTCATCGCGCGCAGGCCGGATCCCGCCGCCCAGCTGCGCGCGGCGGAGGCGGCATGAGGCGCTCGTGGCTGCGCACGCAGCTCGGCGGCACGCCGGTGAGCGCGCTCGCGTTGACGCTGCTGGTCCTGGGCTGCGTTTTCGTGTCCGTGGCGGGCCCGAGGTACAGCCTGCACGCCCGGACCAGGGCGCTGCAGCATGCCCTGGCCGGCGTATCCCCGGTGGACACCGCGGTCCAGGTCTCTGCCGACTGGGGCTCGTTCGCCAGCCAGGTCAGCAACGCTAACCCGCCGCAGCTCGACGACAGCCAGCTCAGCGAGTCGCGACAGCAGCTCGGGCAGTTCCTGGCCAGGACGCCGCTGCCGCTCGGGCCAGGCCAGTGGGCCGGCCTGTCCGCCAACCCGCTGATCGTGACCGCGGGCGCGGCGGCCAGCGCGAAAGCGGGCGGGACGGCGCCGGAACTCGAGGTCCTCTACCGTGACGCGCTGACCAGCAATGTCGCGCTGGTGGCCGGCTCGTTCCCGCCGGCCACCAGCCTGGGCAGCACGCTGCACGTCGCGGTGACCGAGGCCACCGCGGCGCGGTTCGGGCTGCACCCCGGATCCGTGCTCAAGCTGGCCGTAGACGGCGTTAAAGTGCCGGTGATCGTCACCGCCATCGTCCGCCCGCGCGCGCCGAGCTCGGCATTCTGGAACGTCGACACCGCCGCGCTGGCCCCCTCCTACAACGTGCCCGGCCCGACGGCGGGACGGCCCCCCTACTGGTCGGGCGCGGTGTTCGCCGATCCGGGCGAGTTCACCGCCATGCAGAGCATCTTCGTCCAGCTCGACATGCAGCTGACCTGGGAGTTCCCGCTCAGCCTGAGCGGCCTGCAGGCCACCGCGGTGCCTGCGTTGGAGCATTCGCTCGACCACGCCGCCGGGGCGGCCGTGCCGCTGACCGGTGACCTGGCCCCCGCCTCGCTGCCGCTGAGCGTCCATGCCGAGCTGCTCACCCAGCTCACCGCGTTCACCCTGACCGACACTGCGGTACAGCAGGTGCTGTCGCTGCTGTTCGTCAGCCTGACCGTGGTCGGCGCGGCGGTGCTGCTGCTGGCCGCGCGGATCTACCTGGCGCGCCGGGCGGTGGAGCTGGAGATGGTCCGCTGCCGCGGCGCCTCGCTGCGCCAGCTGACCGCGCTGATGCTGCGCAGCAGCCTGCTCACCTGCGTTCCCGCCGCGCTGGCGGGCACCGGCCTGGCGCTGCTGGCCACGCCGGGACCAGGGGCCAGCCTGGGCTGGTGGCTGGGCGGCCTGACCGCGCTGACCGCACTCTGCGACCTGCCGGTCATCGCCGCCTGGCGGTACCGGAAGCCGGTGGCGCCCCGGAACCCGGCCCGGCGGGTCCGCAGGCCGCACCGCCGCGCGGTGGCCGAGGTCGCCGCCTGCGCCGCCGCCGCCGGCGGGCTGCTGGTGCTGCACGACGAGGGCGCGCCCCCGCCGGGCAGCGTGAACCTGTACATCGCCGCGGCCCCGGCGCTGGTCGCGATCCTGGCCGTCATCGTGGTGGGCCGCCTCTACCCGCTGGCGGTCGGCGGCCTGCTCCGGCTGTTCGCCCGCCGCGCGGGCGCATCCGGCTTCCTGGCCCTGACCGGGGCGGCGCGGACCTCCCTGGCCACCGCCGCGCCGGCCTTTGCCCTGGTGCTGGCGCTCACCCTGGCCTCGTTCGCCGGCATGATGCGGGACGCTGTGGCCCGCGGTGAGGTCGCGGCATCCTGGCAGGTGACCGGCGGCGACGCGGTCGTCGACGCGATCGGGACCCCTGACATCGTGACCCCGGCCGTGCAGCGGGCGGTGGTCGCGGTGCCCGGCGTCCGCGGCACCGCCCTGGCCTGGGTGACGTCCTGGCAGCTGACCGACAACCAGATCGTGACCGTGCTAGCCGTTCAGCCCGCCAGCTACGCCGCCTACACCGCAAGCGTCCCCTATCCGCCCGCCCCGCTGGCCAGGCTCGGCTCCGCGGCCGGGATCACCACCGTGCTGGCGTCCCCGTCGGCGGCCGCGGCCCTCGGCCCGGGCATCGGCGAGCTGACCTCCGGGTCTGGCCTAGGCCCGCTGCGGGTACGGGTGGCGGCGACCGTGGCCAGCACGCCCGCCGCCATCGGCGGCGGGATGTTCGTCATCGTGCCGCTGCAGCGCGTCACCGGCGAGAGCGGCCCGCCGACGCCCAACCTGCTGCTGGTCACCGGGACGGGCATCAGCCACTCCGCCCTGGCCGCCGTGGTGAGCAAGGACATGCCGGGCGCGGTGCTCCGGTACCGTTCCGCAGCGCTCGACGAGCTGGTCCGCTCGCCCCTGCCAGCCTCCGCCGACCTGATCATGCGGCTGTCGCTGGGGGTGGCGGCCGGATTCGGCCTGGTCATCCTGCTGCTGGGGCTGGCCCTAGGGTCGGCGGAGCGCGACCTGACGCTGGCCCGGCTGACCACCATGGGCCTGGGACAGGGCAGCCTGATCCGGCTCGTCCTCGGCGAGGCGCTGCTGGCCGTGCTGGCCGCGGTGGCCGCCGGGGTGGCCTGCGCGGCGGCACTGCCCGCGCTGACCGCTCCGGTGCTCAACCTGGCGGTGTTCACCGGCTCCGTGACGCCGGTACCGGTCTCGCCCGACCTGGTGGCCCTGGCCATCCCGGCCGCCGGCCTGGCCGTGCTCTGCGCGGTCGCGGTGACCGCGCAGACGCGCCTGCTGCGCCACCGTGACGTGCCCGGCCTGCTGCGGATCGGCGGCTGACGGCGCGGATCCAAGCCGGGCACATACCGTAGCGATACGTGCGAACTAAGTGCGATCTTAACGATTGGGTCGAATCGATGTCCCTTTCCTTTCATCTGTGTGAGCATTTGTCCCGTTCCGCGGGAGCGGTACACCTCAGCAGATGGAGGCGGGATGCAACATTCGTTCCGCTCATGGCGGGCGGCCCTGATCGGATCGCTCGCGGTGGGCTTGATCTTTACCGTCAACGGGACGGCGGTGGCCGGGCAAGGCCCGCACGGCGCCGGCGCGCGCCAGCGGGCCCTGGTGGCCCATATGCGCGCTCAGGGCGGCACCACGAGTCCCACGCACACCCCCGACGACGGCGATCTGGCCGACGAAGCGGCGCAATACGACTTCGAGCGGACCGCGCCGTCCGGAACGATCACCGGGGACGCCCTGACGGTCGCCCAGCAGGAGGCCCTGTCCCTGCCGGAAACCGGACCGGCGTGGCAGCAGTTCACCGACGTGCCGTACAACGCGCAACCGAGTAACTACACCGACCCGTTCTGGGGTAACGAGGGCGCCGGCTTCTCCCTGGTCAGCGGGCGGGTCACGGCCCTGGCCACCACCGGCGACGGTGCCTGGTTCGCCGGCGCGGCCGACGGCGGCGTCTGGCGGTCGAGGGACCAGGGGAAGACCTGGACCCCGGTGTTCGACTCGATGCCCTCCCTGTCCATCGGGGCGCTCGCGGTCGACCCGGCCGACGGGTCGCTGTGGGTCGGTACCGGCGAGGCCAACACGTCGCAGGACTCCTACGCGGGCACCGGCGTGTACCGGTCGACCAACGACGGCGCGAGCTGGCAGCGCGTGGGCGACACCACCGCCGGGAACCCGCTGACGTCGCACACGGTGTTCCGGATCGCGTTCGACCAGAACGGTAACGCCTACGCGGCCACCGACAACGGGCTGTTCCGGTACTCGGTCAGCACCCACAAGTGGAGCGAGGTGCTTGACCCGGCGGGGCCGGTCGACAACCCGCCGTATGACCAGCAGGTGACGGACGTCGCGATCGTCCCGGGTTCGGACGGCAAGGATGTCATCGCCGCGATCGGCTGGCACGGGCCCGGCAACACCCAGAACAACGGCTTCTACGAGTCGACCGACAGCGGCGCCACCTTCACCCAGGTCACGCCGACCGGCGACATCAACGCCCCCGACATCGGGCGGACCACGTTCGCCTACTCCGCGGACGGGACCAAGCTGTACGCGATCGTGCAGTCGCTCAGCGCGCTGGCCGCGGGCGATGAGTCCGTGCTGCAGGGCATCTTCGTGGCCTCCGGCAGCGCCGGGAGCCCGGCCAGCGTGGCCGGGCCGTGGACGAAGATCGCCGACGAGGCCAAGCTGGCCGCGTCCGGCTCGGCGCTGGCGGTCGGCTCCGGCTACGGCGTCGGCGTGCAGGCCTGGTACAACCAGGACCTAGCCGTGGACCCGAGCAACCCGGACCACGTGTACGCCGGGCTGGAGGAGGTCTTCGAATCCACCGACGCCGGCACCACCTGGGTCACCGCCAGCCCGTACTGGAACTACCCCTTCCCGTGCGACACCACCAATACCTGCCCCAACACCACCCATCCCGACCAGCACGCCATGATGATCAGCGACGGAAAGATCGTCATCGGTAACGACGGCGGCGTCTACAGCAGGCCGCTGTCCGACACCCAGCAGTACGGCGACTGGACCGACCTGAACACGAACCTGCACACCCTGCAGTACTACGACGCCCGCGCCGGGCAGGTCGGCCGCAAGACCACCGTGGTCTGGGGCGGCATGCAGGACAACGGATCGGGCATCCTGTCCACCGGCATGAGCCAGGAGGCCGAGCCGGCCGGCGGTGACGGCTTCGACGTGATCGTCAATCCGAAGAACGCGAACGACATTGTCGGCGAGTACACCGACGGCACGATGTACTCCTCGACCGACGGCGGTCATTCGTTCGCCGACCCCGTCTCGCCCACCTGCGTGGCTCAGGCCACCGTCGGGATAACGCCCAGGCCCGACTGCGACCCGGCCGCCCGGTTCGTCACGCCGCTCGTACCGGACCAGCAGAACACGAACGTCTGGCTCATCGGCGGCGAGTTCGTCTGGGTCAGCAAGGACGGCTGGAACACCAGATGCACCGACACCGCCTGCTCGTGGACTCCGGTCTACGACACCGGCTCGGGCAACGCGGTAACCGCCCTGTCCTCGGCCAACGGCGGCAAGGTCATCTACGCCGCATGGGTCGCCGGCGGCGGCAACCCAGGTCCCGGCTTCGCTTCCGGGATCGCGACGAACTACGGCGGTACCTGGCACGAGGTCAACACGTCCAACCTGCCGAACCGGTACATTGCCGGGATCACCGTCGACCCGAAGAACCCGGCGCACGCGTACGCCATCTTCAACGGCTACTCTCGCCGGTTCATCCCGGGCGGCGGTGTCGGTCACGTTTTCGAAACCACCAACGGTGGTAAGACCTGGACCGACATCTCCGGCAACCTGCCGGACATCGCCTCGGACGCCCTGGTGCTGAGCAACCACAAGCTGGCGCTGGGCACCGACGCGGGCGTGTTCACCGCATCGGTGGGACGCGGCACCGGCACCAAGTGGTCCCGGCTGGGAACCGGGCTGCCCAACGCCGCCGTCGATGACCTGACCCCTGGTCCCGACGGTTACATCTACGCCGCTACCCACGGGCGAGGCGTCTGGCGGATCCGCTTCTAAGTAGGCACAAATGTGTCCCCCGGCGGCGCCAGCCGCCGGGGGACACGCGTTTACAGCGGGCGGCGCATCACCGGGCGGTCGGGCTTGCGCCTGGCCACGACACCGAACCCGTGCCGGGAAGAGACCGAAGCGAGCCCGGGGAACAGGTTGCCGGTGTGCCCGGCCACGTCCGCCCCGGCCGAACAGTCCCTCCAGGGCCGGCCAGTCCTGCAGCGTGAGCGGCCTGACCGTCCACGGGCGAGTCAACCACGGGCGAGTCAACCACGGGCGAGTCAACCACGGGCGGCTCAGGGACGGAAGGCGCGGAACACGGCAGCCATGTCCTGCTCGCCGTAGCCGGCCGCGGCGGCCTTGCGGTACTGCCCGCCCACGGCCTCCATCAGCGAGGCGTCGGTGCCGCTGGCCCGCATGGCGGCGGCGATCAGGCCGGCGTCCTTGGCCGCTCCGTCCACCGCGAACGAGGGCTCCCACCGGCCTTCGATGATCGCCTCGCCCTTGACGTGCAGGTAGGGAGCGTCCACGGCGCTGCCTGCCATCATGTCCAGGAACATCCGCGGGTCCAGGCCGAGGCCTTCGGCCAGCGCGATCGACTGGGCGGTCGCGGCCACGATCGTGCCCACCCAGGAGTTGGCCACCAGCTTGAGCCGGGTGCCGTCGCCCGGCCGGTCGCTGACCCACACGGTGCGCGCGCCGATGGCGCCGAACACCGGCGCGATCTGTTCCCGGGCCGGCTCCGGCCCGGCGGCCAGCACGGTGAGCTTTCCGTCCTCGGCCGGCTGGCGGGTGCCGAGCACCGGGGCGTCGATGTACCTGGCGCCGTGCTCCGCGGCCAGGGCGGCCAGGCGGCCGGCGGCGTCGGGCAGGCTTACCGTGCTGGTCTGGGCCCACCAGATCCCCTCCGGCGCGCCGGGCAGCGCCGCGGTCATCACCTCGGCCACCGAGTCGCCGTCCCACAGCATGGTGATCACCGCGTCCGCGACGGCCACCGCCAGGGCGGCCGTGCCCGCCAGCTGCGCGCCGTCGGCGGCCAGCGGCGCGGCCCGGCCGGGATGCCGGTTCCACACGGTGACGTCCAGACCGGCCCGCAGCAGGCTGCGGGCCATGCCCGCGCCCATGATGCCGGTGCCCAGCACTGCGACGTGCATCAGCTCTCCTTTGTCTGCGGTACGGGTATCTCAAGCACCCGCGGGGGCTCGCCGCGCGGTGCGGAACAGGTCGACCAGCTCGCCGGTGGTGGTGGCGTCCTCGGCGGACTTGTCGTCCCGCCAGCGCCCGGTGAACCGCGGGAAGCGCATGGCCAGCCCGGCATCCGGCTTGATCAGGCCCCAGCCGGCGGTGTAGTTGGGCGAGAGGGTCAGCTCGGCGGACAGGATCTCGAGCACCAGCGCGGGCTCGAACCAGACGTCGGGGTGCTGCCGGGCATCGACCCGGGCCGGCCGTTCGGCCACCTCAAGCGGCGCCATCCGGGCGGGCAGCGCGGCCAGGTCGGCGTCGGAGAACCCGGTGCCGCACTTGGTCACGGTACGGAACACGTCGGCGTCCGGGTCGTAGGCGGCCAGCAGCAGCGCGCCGTAGGTGCCCGCCCGCCGGCCGCGGCCGGCGAACGCGCCCACGGCGACCAGGTCGACGGTGTCGGACAGCTCGGTGCGGTAGTCCCGCTTGAGCTTGATCCACAGCCAGCCGCGGCTGCCGGCCTGGTAGCTGGCGGCCGGGCTGACCGACTTGCACATCAGGCCCTCGCAGCCGTCGGTGATGGCCTGCTCGAAGGCCGCGTCCAGCGCGGCGGGCGAGCTCACCTCGGTGGCCGTGGTCAGCCGCAGCTGCGGCGAGACGGTGATCGCCGCGGCCAGCCGGGCCCGCCGCTGCGGGTAGGGCAGCGTGGTCAGGTCCTGGCCGTCGGCGTACAGCAGCTCGAAGCAGAACAGGCCGACCGGCACGTCCCGCACCGCCTCGGCGATCCCGTATTTCCGCCGCCGGAACATGACTTCCTGGAACGGGTGCAGCTCCCCCGCGGCCGCGTCGTAGGCGACCACCTCGCCCTCCAGGATCGCCTCGCGCGGGCCAAGCCCGGCGGCCAGCAGCTCGACCACGTCGGGGAACTGGGTGCTGACGCGTTCCAGCCGCCTGGTGTACAGCTCGATCTCGCCGTCCGCGGTCCGGTGCGCCTGGATCCGGACGCCGTCGTACTTATACTCGGCCGCGCACTCCCCGCCCAGCTTGGCCAGGATCTCCGCGGCGTCCGACAGCCGCTGGGCCAGCATGGCCCGTACCGGGTTACCCGGGTGCACCTGGATCTGCTCGACCGCCGCGAGCCCTCCGCCGGCCAGGGCGGCCGCGACCTGGCCCAGGTCGCAGCAGATGTTGTAGGCGCGCTCCAGCACCGGCCGCGCCTTGCGGCCGCCCGCGTAGACCTGCGCCAGCGCGTCCAGGATGGTGGGCGTGCCGATGCCCAGCCGCAGCCCCCCGGTGACCAGGCGCAGCAGGTAGCGAGCCTCCAGCGGGGTGGCCCGGGTGAGCAGCCCGGCCAGCAGGTCCAGCTTGCGGCCCTGCGACCCCTGTCCCTCGGCGTTGGCGATCTCCCGCAGCGTGTTCACCACGGTCACGACGGTCAGCTCGGCCGGGCGGTCCGCCGCGCCCGGGGCAGGCACCGCGGCCAGCAGCTGCTCGGCGGCCTGGCCCAGGTCTCCGATCTGCCTGACCTGCGCCGCGACCGCGGCCTGATCCACGCCGGTGGCGGTGGCCACCGCGCGGATGGCCATCTTCTCGGCCAGGCCCAGGTCGACCCCGGCGAACTCGGGCGCGATCAGGCCCTGGCACAGGTAGCAGACCACCGGCAGCAGCGCGGCTGGGGTCTGGGTGACCAGCTCGGCCAGCCGGTCGATCAAGGCGAGCCGTCCGCTGGCCTGCTCCAGGTCCCGGTAGGCGTCGGCGACGATCTCGTATTTCACGGGGCCTCCTCTGCACGCACCACGGACCGTTCGGCCTTCTAGGTCTTTTATTCTGCCGAACGGTCCGTGGTGTCACGCAGGTCAGGTACGGCCCAGCAGCATCAGGGCGAGCAGCTCGAAGCCGATATGCGCCGCGGCGACGGTGGTCATCTCGGCGTGGTCGCAGGCCGGCGCGACCTCCACCACGTCCGCGCCGACCAGGCGCCGGCAGGCCAGGCCGCGCAGGATGCCGAGCAGTTCCCTGGACGTGAGGCCGCCGGCCTCCGGCGTGCCGGTGCCGGGGGCGTGCGCCGGGTCGAGCACGTCAATGTCGATCGAGATGTTCAGCGGCGCGTAGCCGGTCCGCTCGCGGATCCGCGCCACCACCCCGTCGATCCCGTCCCGTTCCAGGTCCATGGCGGGCACGATGCGGAAGCCGAACTCGGCGTCGTCAGTCAGGTCCTGGCGGGCGTAGACGGGACCGCGGATGCCCACGTGCATGCTGCGGTCGCCGGAGAACAGGCCCTCCTCGGCCGCGCGGCGGAACGGCGTGCCGTGGGTGATCGGCGCGCCGAAGTAGGTGTCCCAGGTGTCCAGGTGCGCGTCGAAGTGCACCAGGGCCACCGGCCCGAACTTCCGCCTGGCCACCCGGAGCAGAGGCAGGGCGATGGTGTGGTCGCCGCCGATGGCCAGCAGGTGGTCCGCGCCGGCGAGCAGGAGTTCCGCGCCCGCCTCGATCTGGCCGACGGCCTCGGAGATGTCGAACGGGTTGCAGAGGTATGGCTGGCCATGCGCAGCACGGCTGCGTGCCCGAAGGCTAGGGTTCAGGTCGTGACGAGCTTCGTTCCTGACGACTTCGTGGTGCCGCGGGAGCTGGTGTGCGAGGAGTTCCGGCTGGAGCCGCTGGGACCGGAGCACAACGAGGGCGATTACCAGGCCTGGACGTCGAGTATCGAGCACATCAGATCGACGCCCGGCTTCCAGCGCCGGTCGTGGCCCCCGCCGGAGATGACGCTGGCAGAGAACCTGGGCGACCTGCAGCGGCACGCTTCGGATTTCACCGACCGCTCAGGGTTCACCTACACGGTGCGGGCCGCAGGCGGCGGCGAGATCATCGGCTGCGTCTACATCTA
This sequence comes from uncultured Actinomycetes bacterium, assembly GCA_963767565.1. GTDB lineage: Bacteria > Actinomycetota > Actinomycetes > Streptosporangiales > Streptosporangiaceae > Palsa-504. The sequence continues at coordinate 130,687 of CAVYEG010000013.1, forward strand.
CCCGCCGGCCGGCGGCAGGCCGGGAGCCGACGTCAGGTCGTGGGTCCGGGCGGACCGGGCCGGTCTCGACGTCCCGCTGCACGACGCGGTTTCCGGCTGGCTGCGGGCGGCCTGGCCGTTCAGCTCGGTCGAGTACGCTCCGCGCTGATCCGCCAGCCCTGCTCCTGCCGCGGGCGCAGGCCCTCCAGGGCCAGGTCCACGACCTGGTTCACGGTCCGGCTGTCCGGGGGCAGGCCGCGCACGTAGCGGTAGGCCAGCGGCCCGAACAGCAGGTCGAAGGCCAGTTCGGGGTCGGCGACGGCGCGGATCTGGCCGCGGGCGGCGGCGCGCAGGGTGGCGGCCAGGATGGCGTCCTCGACGTCACTGCTAGCGCGGCGCCGGCCCGGCGCTGTCGCGGGCCGGATCGTGGCGTACAGGAGCATGTCCACGCGGCGCCCGCCGATTTCCTGATGGCTGCGCAACAGCCCCTCCCGCTGGTATCCGGCGGATTCGGCGGTACGCCAGGAGGCCGTGTTCCAGGGCTCGATGTAAAGCTCGATCCGGTGCAGCTCAGGCAGGGACCAGGCGAACCTGGTCAGCGCGGTGAGCGCCTGGGCGGCCAGCCCGCGGCCGCGGCTGCGCGGCGCGATGCCGTATCCGGCCGAGGCGCGGCCCGCGGCGATGGACGCCAGCCACAGGCCGGCCCCGCCGACGGCCTCGTCGGTGTCCCGGTCCGCGACGCAGAACGAGTAGCCCGCCCCGGTGGCCAGGCGCTCGTGCTGGCGGCCGATGTAGGCCAGGGCCTCACGCCGGCTGGCGTGGCCGGGCAGCGTGCCGGTCTTCGGCACGTACGGGTCGGTCGACAGGTCAAGGAGCATGTCCACGTCGCGCTCGCCGAAGGCCCGCAGGCGCACGTTGCCGAAGGCGGGCAGCACCGAGGGCATGACCAGGCGGGCCGGGCTCATACTGACGATCCTGCCCCGGGCTTGATCAGTACACCCAGATGGCCCGCCGCTCGGACAGCGTCCGGTCCGAGGCGCTGCCGACGATGTAGCCGCGGGACTTGGCCTCGGCCACCATGGCGAACGTGACCGGGCCGGGCGGCTCGCCCGCTTCCATGGTGCCGTCGATGTCGAAGCTGACCAGGACGAGAGCGGCCGGGATGTCACCGGCCCGGTCTGCCGGGCCGAGGCTGCCGGTCGTCATGAACGCCTGGTCACAGCCCGGTGATGGTGACCTGAGCGGGGTGCTCGACGGTGAACCGGTAGCGGACGGCGGCGGTCTGCCCGGCGTCGAGCACCAGGTCCCAGGTGAGCTCGCCCAGGTCGGTCTGGCTGGCCGGGTTCGGGCTGGTCTCGCGGAGCCGCACCTTGATCTCCCCGTCCTGGGACACCGGGATGTGGTCGTGCACGCTGACCCGGGCCTGGTTCTGGCGGTGGTTCTCCACCGTGATCTCGTAGGCCACGTCGATCGTGCGGGTGCCCCCGAGCATGGCCTTGCTCGTGCTGCGGCGGCGCAGCTGCCGTTCCAGCCGGATCTGGTCATCCACCCCTAGCTGCAGCTCGAACTCCTCGCCCGCGGCCACGGTCTCCAGGGCGGTCTCCCCGACGAACTGGGAGCCGTGGAACACGCGCGCCGGGCCCGGCAGCAACAGCAGCGACGAGGTGTTGGTGACCGTGGCCCGCGCGTACGCCTCGGGGGCCAGGACCGGGACGGCCAGGTGGTCCAGGGCCGCGTCGAGCCCGAACCGGGCCACCATCGTCTTGTACGGCTCGCCGTCGGCGGGCACGGCCAGCGGACGCTGGACCCGGTATTCCAGGCCGGCGCCTGACTCCCCGGGCTCGGCGGTCAGGTACGCGGCCTCCGGCGGGGGCGGCGGGGGCCCGCCGGGATAGGCCGCCGACGCGGCCATCGGCATCGCGGGCACCGTCGCTCCCTCGCCGCCCGCGGCCGCCGTCACGGCCATGGGCCTGCGCATGACGGGCCTCGCCGGGACCGGCCGCGCGCGCCCGATGTACCACGGGCTCAGCTCGGGCAGCGACTGGTGCAGCCCGCGACGCGTGGTGGACAGGACCAGTTCGGTGGCGGGCCAGTCCTCGCCCGTCTCCTGCTTGACCTCGGCCAGGTAGCTGACGGCGAGCCGCTCGCCGTCCAGGGTCAGGTCGTACAGCGGGCGCCAGGAGGCGCCGTCTACGTGGTACGACACGTCGACCTCGGCCCGGGTCGCGGCGCTGGCCTCGAGGGTGACGGACACCTCGGTGACCGGGACCGCTCCCCCGGCTCGCCCTTCGGCCGCCGCCAGGCGCTGCTCGGCGGCTTCAAGCTCACGCTGGGCGGCGCGCCTGCGGGCGCTGACCTCACGGCGCCGGGCGAGCGCGCCGCCGGTGTCGGCGGACAGGTGACCGGCCATCCGGGCCAGGTCATCGTGGTCGGCGCGGCCGAAGCTCACCGCCCGGGCCAGCGCTGTGGCAGCCGATTCGGACAGGTGGCCGAGGAAGGTCAGCCGGGCCTGTTCGGCCGTGTCCTCGTCGTCGAGTTCCTGGACCAGGTCACGGCAGCGTTCGACCTCCGAGCGCAGCCGCCCGGTTTCCTCGCGCAGCGGGTCGGTGCGGAAACGGCGGTGGACCTCGACGTCCAGCAGGGCCAGGCCCGTCCCGCGAGCCGCGACCCGCACCGAGGCCGGATCCACGCTGGCCGGCAGGCCGCCAATGACCACGGGCCGCAGTCCTGGCTCGACGTTGACCGTTCCGCTGCGCTGAACGCGGGCACCGTCCCTGAACACGGTCACCGCCGCGATCGGCGCGTTCAGGCTGGTGCCCTCCGCCATCGACTGGTTTCCCCTCTATGGTCCCTGTGCGGGGTGAAGACTATACCTGGACTCTAATTCTGGGCCGAAGGAGCAGGCGATGTGCAGCACCGGCGAGCAGGCCGACCTCAGCCCGGTCGAAGCGCTGCCGGCCAGCCTGGACTGGCGGGGCGAGGTGCTGCCGCTGGAGCCGGTCGACGAGCTGTCGGTGCTGACGGTCTGCGACAACACCATCGACATGCTGCTGTCCGACCAGGGGCCGGCCACGCGGATCTCCTTGGCCGGGCTGAGCCATCCGGTGCGGGTGCTGCCCGCCGCGAGCATGGCGAGCGGCACGGCGGCGGACGCGCCGCTGGCCCAGCACGGCTTCTCCGCGCTGGTCGAGATCCGCAAGGGCGACCGGGTCCGGCGGCTGCTGTTCGACACCGGGCTGACGCCCACCGGCTGCGCGGACAACCTGCTCCGGCTGGGCCGCGACCCGGCCGGCATCGAGGCCATCGTCTGCAGCCACGGCCACTTCGACCACACTACCGGGCTGTCCGGCCTCATCGGCCAGCTGGGCCGGGCCAACCTGCCGGTGCTCATCCACCCCGAGTTCTGGGCCCGGCGGCGCCTGGCCGTGCCCGGCCGCGAGACGGCCGAGCTGCCCGCGACCAGCCGCCGCGGGCTGGAGGAGGCCGGCTTCGACATCATCGAGCAGCGGCAGCCCTCGTTCCTCTACGGCCGCTCGGTCCTGATCACCGGCGAGGTCGACCGGACCACCGGCTTCGAGAAGGGCTTCGCCATCCATCAGGCCTGGCGCGACGGCAGCTGGGAACCCGACCCGCTGATCTTGGACGACCAGGCGCTGATCGCCAACGTCGCCGGACGGGGACTGGTCGTCCTGACCGGCTGCGGGCACGCCGGGATCATCAACATCTGCCGGTACGCCCAGCGCCTGACCGGCGTGACCAAGCTGCACGCGGTCATCGGCGGCTTCCACCTAAGCGGGGCGCTGTTCGAGCCGATCATCGGCGACACCGTCGCAGCCCTCGAGCAGCTCGCGCCGGACGTGATCGTGCCCGCGCACTGCACCGGCTGGAAGGCGATGCACGCGATCGCCGACCGCATGCCAGGCGCGTTCATCCCGAACAGCGTGGGCACGACGTTCCGCCTGGGGGCCGCCGCAGCCGCGTAGTGGCGTCCCGGGCGCGTAGCTGGCGCCTCGGGCGCATAGCGATCGCCTTGGCGCGTGGCTGGCGCCTCGGGCGCGGCGGCGGCTCGGGCGCGTGGGCGATAATGCCCGGGTGGCCGACACAGCTGCCGATACGGCGCGCCGGATAGGGATCAAGCTCGCCGCGCTGGCCCAGGACGGCCTGACCTTCGCCGCGGGCGACTACGACCTGGATCGGTACCGCCAGGTGAGCCAGCTGGCGGCCGAGCTGCTCGCGGTGCTCAGCGGCCGGCCCGCGACCGAGTTCGCCCTGGAGCTGGGCCGGGATTCCGGCTACGCCACGCCGAAGATCGACGTGCGCGGAGCGATCTTCGACGACCGCGAGCGTGTGCTGCTGATGCGCGAGAAGATCGACGGCCGGTGGTCGATGCCGGGCGGCTGGGCCGATCCTGGTGACGCCCCGTCGGCCGCGGCCACCCGGGAAGTCCTGGAGGAGACCGGGTATCACAGCTCGGCGGTCAAGCTGATCGGCTGCTGGGATCGCGACCTGCAGGGCAACCCGCCGCCTCTGCCGGTGCACGTCTACAAGCTGTTCTTCCTGTGCCGCCGCGACGGCGCCGTGCAGGCGCCGGCTGCGCTGGAAACCCTCGACGTCGGCTGGTTCGGCCTGGACGAGCTGCCGCCGCTGTCGCTGGGCCGGGTCAATCACCGCCAGATCGAGCGGTCGCTGGCCCATCACCGCGATCCCTCCTTGCCGACCGAATTCGACTAGGGGCCGGTCCTGTCGATCACCTGAGCGTCAGGCGGGAATGGCGCCGAGTTGCTGCATCAGGGCGACGCCGTCGAACTGCGCCCAGATGTCGGTCACGCGGCCGTCCTTGAGGCGGTAGAAATTCATGCCCTCGACCCGGATCGGCTGACCGGAGGCGGGGATCCCCATCAGCTCCTGCTGCAGAGAACCGGTCACGACCCACCGGGTGGCGACGGTGTCGCCGCTGGCGATCATGTCCTGCAGGTCCTCCTCCAGGTCGGGGAAGCTCGCCTTAAAGCCCGCGACCTTCTGCTTGAAGCCGGCCAGCGTCGGCTCATGGCCAGGCGCCGGATTGTGGTCGACCAGGCCCGGATGGCAGAGCTCGTCGATGGTTGCCTGGTCGGCCGCGCGGAACGCGTGCTCGAAGCGCGTGATGATCTCGATGTTGCCGGACAAGGCCAGCCCCTTTCTTTGCGTCGGCGTTGATGGTGTTGCTTGCGCCGGTATAGACACCGGGCCGACTGCCGAGTGGGCGGCGGCGGCTGGGGCCGGGTCGAAGATGCGATGATGCCCGGGTGACCGTCGACCTGCTCGACCTGGCCAGGACCGGGGACGGAGACGCATTCCGCCAGCTCATCGCGCCCTACGAACGTGAGCTGCAGGTGCACTGCTACCGCATGCTCGGCTCGGCGCATGACGCCGAGGACGCCATGCAGGAGGCGCTGCTGGCCGCGTGGCAGGGCCTGGCTGGCTTCGAGGGCCGCTCCTCGGTCCGGACCTGGCTCTACCGGATCGTCACCACCCGCTGCCTGAACGCCAGGCGCTCGGCCAGCCGCCGCCCGGCGATGACCGCGCTGCCCGGCGTCAGCCCGCCCGAGCCCACCCGGCTGGGCGAGGTGACCTGGCTCGAGCCGTACCCGGATGACCTGCTGGCCGGGCTGGCCGACGCGGCGGCCGGGCCCGAGGCCCGTTACGAGGCACGGGAAGCGATCTCGCTGGCCTTCATCGTCGCCGTCCAGCGGCTGCCGCCACGCCAGCGAGCCGTGCTGCTGCTGCGCGACGTCCTGGGCTTTGCCGCCGGCGAAGCGGCCCGGATCCTGGGATCCACCGAGGAATCCGTCACCAGCGCGCTCAAGCGCGCCCGGGCCACGCTGCGCCAGCAGCTGCCCGCGGCGCCCGAGCCGGCCCCGCCGGCCGGTTCGGCGGTCGAGAAGGAACTGGTCGAGCGGCTGACCCGCGCGTATGAGGCGGGCGACATCGACGCCATCATCGCCATGTTCAGCGACGACGCGTGGCTGACCATGCCGCCGCTCCCGCTCGAGTACCAGGGCCGCGACCTGATCCGGAGCTTCCTGGCTGTGACCGCCTTCCGGAACGAGCGCACCTACCGGCTGGTCACCACCCGGGCCAACGGCCAGCTCGCCTTCGGCGCCTACCTGACCGGCCGGCCAGCCGAGGCGGCCACGGCGAACGGGCTGCTGGTCCTAGCCCTCAGCGGGCCCGAGATCCGGGCTATGACCCGCTTCACCGCCAGCGTGCTGCCTCGTTTCGGCCTGCCGCCCAGTTAGCGCCCCGCGACGTGGCTGACCCGCGGGCACGCCGCGGGAGCGTTCGGGGCGGTCCCGCCCAGCCCCTTAACCCCATCCGCCTCACGCATCCCTGAGGCAGAGCACGGCCTGGACTGGTCTGGCGTCATCGAGGAGGCACTCGGCGCGCCGGTCGCGCTGCGGTCCTACGGACCGGTCAGAGCCGATATCCGCGGACCGCTTGCCTGCGCGCCATTCGGACGGGGTCACCGGGCTCCTCACGAACATGCCGGCCCGAGCAGCGGATCAGCCGTGGTGGCCGGGGTATCACGTATCGTACTGAGAGTCCCTGCAGCGCAGGCGCCCCGTAGCCCCGAGCAGCCCCTGGGAGAAAGATGCCGAAACGGGTTCGTCCCTATGGCTCTGCCGTAGACGCCGAGGCTGCCGCGCTCAGCCGGGGACGACCAGGAGCAGGCAGCGATGTCGCGGGCGAGCTGGCCAGCACGATGACGACCCGCGAAATCGCCGACCAGGCCGCCGAGGCTATCCGGGCGCTGAACGAGCTGACCTCGGACGGCGCGGACTTCACCCGCCTGGACGATGTCCGCGACGTCATCGCCAGCCTGGAACGGATGGGCCAGGACCTGCCGCAGCTGTGCGAGCAGCTGGCCCGGATCCTGGTGGTGCAGCGCGAGGAAGGTCAGATCACGCAGGAGTCCGGCCGCGATCCCGAGCTGTGGGTGGTCGAGGCCATCGAGGCGCTGGCCTCCGCGGGCCAAGCGGCCGACATGATGACCGCTGCCCTGACCCAGGCGGTCCGGACCTCGGCGGAGCTCAAGTCGGCCCGCTGACCCCGTCCGCGCCTGCCGGGACGGCAACGTCGGCGCAGCGGGCCCGCTGACCAGCGAGGAAGCTCTTGATCGAGGGCACGCTCATCGCGGAGAGCCTGAGCGCCGGAACGAACCTGAAGGATCTCGAGCTGACCGTCCGCGCCATCAGCCGGTTCCGGGCTGCTGACGTCACCGCTGACCAGCCTGCGACCTGGACCACGCTGGACTACGAGGCCGACGAGGCCGAGGCAGACCAGCTGGCCGCGGCCTTCGCCGGTGCGCTGGACCAGCCCGGCTGGTACGTCGACTTCCGGTCCCCGGCTGAGACGTTCGTGGTGTTCCCGGGCCGGGTGTTCCGCTACCGGCGCGGTGACGAGGCCGGCCGGGCGCAGGCGCAGGAGCACGGCCGTCGGCTAGGCATCCCGGAGCATCAGCTCGTAGCGCTAGAGGATGCTCAGGGCGCGGCCGCCACGGCGCTCAGCCCTGGCGAGGGTAGTGAAACCCGGACGGGTTAGAGGCGGTGGTCGGGAGCGTGGTGCTGGCGGTACATGTCGGCGACGCGGAAGGCCAGGTCTAGGGACTGGCTGCGGTTGAGGCGGGGGTCGCAGGCGGTCTCGTAGCGGTAGGGCAGGTCGCTTTCCGCGATGTGCTGGCCGCCGCCGATGCACTCGGTGACGTCGTCGCCGGTGAACTCGATGTGGATGCCGCCCGGGTGGGTGCCCAGCGAGCGGTGCACCTCGAAGAAGCCGGCCACCTCGTCGAGCACGTCGTCGAAGTACCTGGTCTTGCGGCCGCTGGCCGCCTCGACGGTGTTGCCGTGCATCGGGTCGCACACCCAGACGACCTCAGTCCCGCCGCGAGTTACCGCCTCGACCAGCGGCGGCAGCGCCTGGCGGATCCGGCCCGCGCCCATCCGGGTGATCAGGGTGAGCCGGCCGGGTTCACGGCCCGGATCGAGGGCGGCGATCAGCGCCAGGAGGTCGGGCGCGCTGACCGACGGGCCGATCTTGACCGCGAGCGGGTTGCTGATCTGGCGGGCGAACTCCACGTGGGAGCCGGGCGCCCGGGTCCGCTCGCCGATCCACAGCAGGTGGGCGGACAGGTCATAAGCCCGCCCGCTGCGCGGGTCGATCCTGGTCAGCGCCTGTTCGTAGTCGAGCAGCAGGGCCTCGTGGCTCGAGTAGAACTCGACCGCCCGGAACTCCTCGGGATCGGCCCCGCAGGCGTGCATGAACGCGATGGCCCGGTCGATCTCGGCCGCCAGCCGCTCGTAGCGCTGCCCGGCCGGGCTGCTGGCCACGAAGTCCTGGTTCCAGGCGTGCACCTGGCGCAGGTCGGCGTAGCCCCCGCTGGCGAAGGCCCGGCACATGTTCAGCGTGACCGACGAGCAGTGATAGGCCTCGAGCAGCCGGCCAGGGTCGGGGGTCCTGGCCGCGGCGGTGAACTCGAGCCCGTTGACCGCGTCGCCCCGGTAGACGGGAAGCTCCACGCCGTCCCTGACCTCGCTCGGCGCCGACCGAGGCTTGGCGAACTGGCCCGCCATGCGGCCGACCTTCACCACCGGGACGCTGGCCGCGTAGGTGAGCACCACCGCCATCTGCAGCAGCGTCCGCAGCTTGCCCCGGATGCTGTCGGCCGTGGTGCCGGCGAAGGTCTCCGCGCAGTCGCCGCCCTGGAGCAGGAAGGCCTGGCCGCGGGCCACCGCAGCCAGGCGCTGCTTCAGCTGGTCGCATTCGCCGGCGAACACGAGCGGCGGCAGGGCCTCCAGGCGGCGCACTACCTGCTTGAGCCGGTCGCGGTCGGGCCAGTCCGGCTGCTGGAGCGCGACGGCGGTCTGCGGCGAAGTCACCCGTTCAGGCTAGTGGTGGATGGACCCGGTGAGTGAGCCGGTGCCACCACCGGCGCGGGGCTGGGCTCACGGCGGCCCCGTGGTCTGCGGGTGCGGGGGATGGCGCTGCGGCGGCCGCCGGTCGGACGGCGCGCCAGCGGGCGACGAGGGAGTCCTCGTCGACCAGCGGCAGGAACACGGGCGGGCCGAGCGGGATCCGGCGCCACTGCAGGATCCGGTCGTTGAGATCCGCGACGGCTTCGCGTACCTCCTGCTCGGAGCGCAGTTCCGGTGCCGAGTCGGCCAGCCGTTCGGCTTCCTTGCGCAGCCTGAGCGGGGCGGGCAGGAGGTCATCGGAGGACACGCCCTCGCGGCGCATGTAGTCCCGCAGCCAGGCCTGGCCGGCGTCCTGTTCGCGGCGCGGCAGCGGCTGGCCCGCGCCGGGCAGGTTGTCGAAGGCGCCCCGCTCCTCCGCCTCGGCGATCTGCCGGTCGATCCACGAGGCGAAGCTGGTGCCCGGCGGCTTGCGCTCAGTCATCAGAATCTGTCATGACATCTGCCCTCACCACGAGGCTACCTGCGCCGGGCCGGGAACTAGGCTTCCGGGTATGCCGTCACCAGAGCAGATGCTGAGCGCTGTGAGCGAGTCGCTGGCCGCGCGGACAGGCCGGTCGCTGGAGCAGTGGCTGGCCCTGGTCCAGTCCTCGGGTCTTGACCCGCTCGATCAGGCCGCGGTGCGGGGCTGGCTGAAGCGCGAGCACGGCGTGCCGCAGAACAGCCAGTGGGCCATCGCCGACGCGGCGGCCCGGGCGGCCGGGTGGGTCCCGCCGACCGTGGCGGAATACGTCGACCAGCAGTACGGCGGGGCCAAGGCGGGACTGCGGCCGATCTACGACGCCCTGGCCGCGGCCATCACCGGGCTCGGCGACGACGTGAGCGTCGAGGGGCGCAGCAGCTACACCCCGTTCGTCCGCGGCCGGCAGTTCGCGGCGGTCGCCGCGGCGACCCGCGACCGGGTGGACCTGGGCCTGCGATTCACCGACCCGCCCGATGCGGCCCGGCTGCAGCCCAGCAACGGGCCAGGCCAGGCGACGCACAAGCTGTCGCTGCGGGCCGCGGGTGAGGTCAACGCCGAGGTGCTGTCCCTGCTCCGGACGGCGTACGAGCAGAGCGCCTGACCAGCCCCCTGCGGGCGGCCGGCCCGGCAGGCGTGACAGACTTCCTGCGGCGAAACAGGAGGCTGGATGAGCGCCGAGCGTGAGCGGGTAGCGGAATTCGGCAAGCTCGAGAACGGGCTGCGGCAGGCGGGTGACTGGTACCGCTGGGGGCCGTACGTCAGCGAGCGGCAGTGGGGGACGGTCCGCGAGGATTACAGCCCCGACGGGCAGGCCTGGGATTACCTGCCGCACGATCAGGCCAGGTCCCGGGCTTACCGGTGGGGCGAGGACGGGCTGGCCGGGTTCTGCGACGTCGAGCAGCGGCTGTGCCTGAGCCTGGCGCTGTGGAACGGCCGCGATCCGATCCTGAAGGAGCGGGCCTTCGGGCTGACCGGGGCGCAGGGCAACCACGGCGAGGACGTCAAGGAGTACTGGTGGTACCTGGACGCCATCCCCAGCCACGCCTGGAACCGGTGGCGCTACCACTACCCGCAGGGCGCTTACCCCTACGAGGACCTGATCCGGACCAACGGGGCGCGGGACCGGCACCAGCCCGAGTACGAGCTGCTCGACACCGGGGCCTTCGACGGCGGCAGGTACTGGATCACCGAGGTGCGCTACGCCAAGGCGGATCCCGACGACGTGCTGATGGAGATCTCGATCACCAACGCGGGCCCGGAGGCGCAGACCCTGCACGTGCTGCCCACGGCCTGGTTCCGCAACACCTGGTCCTGGGGCGACGACGGGGAGCCCAAGCCGGCGCTGCACGCCGCGGCCGACAGCGAGTACGACACGGCCGCGGCCATCATCGCCCACCCGTTCTGCGGCGAGATGGAGCTGATCGCCGCGGCTGGGCCGGACGGCACGGCGCCGACCGTGCTGTTCTGCGAGAACGAGACCAACACCCAGCGCCTGTTCGGCGCGACGCCGGTCACGCCCTATCCGAAGGACGGCATCAACGACCACGTGATCAGCGGGGCCGCCACCGTCAACCCGGACCGGACCGGCACCAAGTGCGCCTTCTGGTACCAGGTCACGCTGGCCGGCGGTGCCTCCGCGGAGCTGCGGCTGCGGCTGCGGCCGCGGCCGGCCGCCGATCCGGCAGGCGATCCGCTAGGCGATCCGCTAGGCCCGGGCTTCGCCGAGGTCATGGCGGCCCGCCGGGCCGAGGCCGACGAGTTCTACGCCGAGCTGACGCCCCGGGAGGCCAGCGAGGACGAGGCGATGGTGATGCGGCAGGCCTTCGGCGCCCTGCTGTGGAGCAAGCAGCTGTTCTACTACGACGTGGCCCGCTGGCTGGACGGCGACCCGGGCCAGCCGGTCCCGCCCGCACAGCGGCTGACCGGACGCAACAGCCGGTGGCGCAGCTTCGATGCCTTCGACATCATGTCGATGCCGGACAAGTGGGAGTATCCCTGGTTCGCCGCCTGGGACCTGGCCTTCCACACCGTGGCGCTGGCACACGTGGACCCCGCGTTCGCCAAGTACCAGCTGATCCTGCTGTGCCGGGAGTGGTTCCAGAATCCCAACGGGGCGCTGCCGGCCTACGAATGGGACTTTTCCGACGTGAACCCGCCGGTCCAGGCCTGGGCTGCGCTCGAGGTGTTCGCCATCGACGAGGGCCGTGACCTGGAGTTCCTGTCCCGGGTGTTCGACAAGCTGCTGATCAACTTCGCCTGGTGGGTCAACCTGGAGGACGCCGGCGGCCGGAACGTGTTCGAGGGCGGCTTCCTGGGCCTGGACAACATCGGCCCGCTGGACCGCTCGCACCTGCCGGTGGGCGGCATCTTGGAGCAGTCCGACGCCACCGGCTGGATGGGGTTCTACGCCATCAACCTGTGCACCATCGCCGCGGTGCTGGACATGACCAGGCAGCGGCCCGCCGCCGACCTGATCCTGAAGTTCGTCGAGCACTTCGCGGGCATCCGCGACGCGCTGACCAGCCAGGGCCTGTGGGACGAGACCGACGGCCTTTACTACGACCGGCTGGTCACGCCGTCCGGGACCCAGGTACCGGTCAGGGTCCGCTCGATGGTGAGCATGATCCCGGGACTGGCCGCCGCGGTCATCGACGAGGAAGACGTGCAGCGGGCCCTGATCGTGGGCAAGCGGTTCGCCGACCTGCTGGGCCGCGAGGGCCTGGCCGACCCGGCCGTCATGCAGGACCGCGGCATGCTGCGCGGGGCGCCGGGCGACCGCAAGCTGCTGCTGTCGCTGGCCGGCCCGGGAAAGCTGGAGCGGCTGCTGACCCGGCTGTTCGACGAGAACGAGTTCCTGTCCCCGCACGGGCTGCGAGCCCTGTCGGCCTACCACCGGGACCACCCGTACCAGATCCAGGTCGAAGGCATCACGGCCAGCATCGACTACGAGCCCGCCGAGTCCACCACGCCGCTGTTCGGCGGGAACTCCAACTGGCGCGGGCCGGTCTGGTTCCCGCTCAACTACCTGATCATCAGCGTCCTGGAGCGCTACCACCGGTTCCTGGGCGACGAGTACACCATCGAGTACCCGGCCGGGTCCGGCACCCGGCTGGCCCTGGACAAGATCGCCGCCGACCTGCAGGACCGGCTCATCTCCCTGTTCGCCCGGGACCCGGACGGCAGGCGGGCCTGCTTCGGCGGGACCGAGCTGATGCAGGACGATCCCGCCTGGCGCGACTACCTGATCTTCGGCGAGTACTTCAACGGCGACAACGGCGCCGCGCTCGGCGCCTCGCACCAGACCGGCTGGACCGGCCTGATCGCCGACGTGATCCGCCGCCGTCACGGCCAGGTCCGCTCCGTCGGCGAGATCATCAGGCTGGTCGGCGAGGACGCCCGCATGTAGCGGGCCCGGAGCGTTACCTGGTTTAGTCCGCCGCGGGAGCGGCACCTCGCCGGGCCAGGCGGACCTGGGCGTTCGGGTGCTCCCGCCAGGTGCTCGCGCCGGATGCCGCCGCGGTCTTGGCCTGCTCCCACTTGAGCCTGGCCAGCTCGCTGGGCGGCGTCTCGAGCTCCTTGATCCAGGCCCGGGTCGCGGCCACCAGGTGGCCGCCGGCCACGGCCAGGCCCGCGAAGGCGACCACGGCCCCGATCCCGATCAAGACTCCGCCGGTGATGAGCGGCCCGGAATTCACCTGCGGCCACGATCCGGCCGACTGGGTCTTTACGTCATTAGCCATAGCACCGTCCCGATGTCCGCGTGCCCGCCGGGGCACGGCCGAGCTGTACTGAGGGCACCAGCCTATGCCCGGGCCGCAGGCGGGCCGCGGGCGGAGCGGGCCGGCCCCGTTTCCCGGCCGCGTTTCCCGGCCGCGGCTCCAGGGCAAGCCTCCGACTGGCCCCGGTTTCGGGGCTGACGGGGTGATGTGATCACGGGCAAAATAGTTGTTGGCGGCGCAGCCGCCGGCGACTCTCATTACTGAGCGGGCGGAAAGGACGGGGCCCGCGGAATACGGCTAGCCGGAGGGAGCGTGCCGGAATGCGCAGGGCCAGGGCGGTCCAGGGCGCTCCCCTGGACGCTGACCGCAGCCTGACCAGGCTGTACATGACGTACTACGGGCCCCTGGTCCGGGTCGCCGCGCTGCTGGTCCAGGACCTGGCCGCCGCCGAGGAGATCGTGCAGGACTCGTTCGTGGCCGCGCATGCCGCCTGGCGGCGGCGGCCGGACGCCGACTACGCGCTGGCCTGCCTGCACCGCTGTGTGGTCGACCGATCCCGGGCGGTGCTGCGCGGGCGGATGGGCGCGGGCCCGCCCCCGGCTGACCGGGCGGCTGCCTTGCGCGAGGCCAGCGCCGGGCTGGGCAGTTCGGCGTTCATCTGGGCGCTGTGGGCGCTGCCGCCCCGGCAGCGCGAGGTCGTCGTGCTGCGTTACTTCGCCGACCTGCCGGATACCCAGATCGCCGCGGCCACCGGGATCAGCCCGGGCGCGGTCAAGATCCAGACGGCCCGGGCCATGTCGTCGCTGCAGGCCGGGCTCGAGGGCCCGGTCAGGGCCGGTCGCCGTACTGACGGCGCAGCACGGTCTTCATGACCTTGCCGCTGGCGTTGCGAGGCAGGCTGTCCACCAGGTGCAGCACGGTCGGCAGCTTGTAGCGGGCCAGCCTGCTGCTCCCCCACTCGCGCAGCTCGTCCAGCGTCAGCGAGGCGCCGGACCTCGGCACGGCGATGGCCACCGGCGTCTCGCCCCAGCGCTCGTGCGGCGCGCCGATCACCGCCAGCTCGGCGACGGCGGGGTGCCAGGCCAGGGCGTTCTCCACCTCGACGCAGTACACGTTCTCGCCGCCGGTGATGATCATGTCCTTCTTCCTGTCGACGACGTACAGGAAGCCCTCCTCATCCGCCCGGACCAGGTCGCCGGAGTGGAACCAGCCGCCGCGGAACGCATCGGCCGTCGCCTCCGGGTTCTGCCAGTAGCCGAGGGTGACCTGCTGGCCGCGGTAGACGATCTCGCCGACCGCGCCGGGCGGCACGTCCTTCATGTCGTCGTCCACGATCCGGGCCGACGCGCTGATGACCGGCTTGCCCACCGACCCGATCTTGCGCCGGGCGTCGGCCCCGGCCAGGGCGCAGCTTATCCCGGTCAGCTCGGTCTGGCCGAAGACCGCGACGTTGATGGCCTGGGGAAACAGCTCGGCCATGCGGGTGAGCAGGGCCGGGGTGGCCGGCGCGGCGCCCCAGGACATGGCCTTCAGCGCGGACAGGTCGCGGCTGGGTACCGACGGGTCGGAGCAGATGACCTGCCACTGCGCGGGGACCAGGAACACGCTGCTGACCCGTTCGGACTCCAGCAGCTCCAGGGCGGCGGCGGCGTCGAAACCGCCGCTGGGCAGCAGCACCGTGGTCCCGCCGGTGAGCACCAGCGGCGCGACGCCCCCGATGGAGGCAATGTGGAACAGCGGCGCCGCGCACAGGTTGACCTCATGATCGTCGTTCAGCTGCCAGGACCGGATCACGGTGAGCGCCTGGCACTGCAGGTTCTGGTGCGAGATCACCGCGCCCTTGGGCCGCCCGGTGGTGCCCGAGGTGTACATGATCAGCGCGGGGCTGTCTTCGGGCACGTCGACCAGCGGCGGCTGGCCGGCCGCGGGCGAGGCCAGGAAGTAGGGATCGGCCCCGTCGGTCTGGCCGGCCGATACGAAGCCGATCTGGCGGCCGCACGCGGCCCGGGCGGCGGCCGCGGCCGCGCCGGTGGCCTCGTCCACCACCAGCAGCTCAGCCCCGGAATCGGTAAGGATGAACGCGACCTCGTCCGCGGCGAGCCGGAAATTGATCGGGACCACGATCGCGCCCAGGGCGTTGGCCGCGAACATGGTCTCGAGGAACTCGGGGCGGTTCGTCATCATGATGGCTACCCGCTGGCCTGCGGTCACGCCGCGGTGCGCCATGGCCGCCGCCACCGCGGTTATCCGGTCGCTGAGCTGGGACCAGGTGACCGAGACGCCCTGGCAGCGGAGATAGACCGCGCCGGGTTTCTCGTGCGCGTGCCGGGCGATGTGGTTAACCCAGTGATTGCGCCGCCGGACATCCGCATCGTTCATGCACTCTTATAGCACGCGACCCTCAGCGGCCATAGGCTCCATGCGCGACCTGAATGGGTGAGGTGTGATGCCGGAAGACCTGTATGAGTTCCTGCCCGGCGCCGGGGGCGGGCTGGCCCGGGTCCGGCTGCGCGGCCGCGGGGTGCTGGCGGCGCCGCTGCTGAACCGGGGAACGGCGTTCACGCCTGCCGAGCGGGAGGCACTCGGGCTGACCGGCCTGCTGCCGGACGGGGTGTCCACCATCGACGGGCAGCTGCGCCGGGTCTACGCGCAGTACCTGCGCCAGCCGGGCGACCTGGCCAGGTACCTGTTCCTGGCCGGCGTGCGGGACCGGAACGAGGTGCTGTTCTACCGGCTGCTGACCGAGCACCTGGAGGAGATGCTGCCGATCGTCTACACCCCGACGGTGGGCACCGCGATCGAGCGGTACAGCCTGGAGTTCGGCCGCCCGCGCGGCGTTTACTTGTCGGTCAATCATCCGGATCAGGTCGAGACGGCCCTGCTCAACTACGGGCTGGGAGCCGACGACGTGGACCTGATCGTGGCGACCGACGCCGAGGGCATCCTGGGCATCGGCGACTGGGGGGTCGGCGGCATCGCGATCGCGATCGGGAAGCTGGCGCTGTACACCGCGGCCGCCGGGCTGCACCCGGCGCGGGCCATCCCGGTCGTGCTGGACGTCGGCACCGACAACCCGGAACTGCTGGACGAGGAGATGTACCTGGGCAACCGGCACCCGCGGGTGCGCGACGAGCGCTACGACGACCTGATCGACGCCTACGTCACCACCGCCACCCGGCTGTTCCCGCAGGCCATGCTGCACTGGGAGGACTTCGGCGTGGCCAACGCCCACCGCATCCTGACCAAGTACGCCGGGTCCTGCTGCACCTTCAACGACGACATGCAGGGCACGGCGGCCACGGTGCTGGCCGCCGCGCTGAGCGCGGCCCGGGCCGCGGGGACGCGGATGCGAGACCAGCGGATCGTCATCTACGGCGCCGGCACCGCCGGGACCGGGATCGCGGACATGCTGCGGCAGGCCATGATCGACGACGGGCTGACAGGCGCCGAAGCGGCCCGCAGCTTCTCCGCGCTGGACCGCATGGGGCTGCTGACCAGCGACTACCCGGGGATCGTGCGGGATTTCCAGGTGCCTTACGTCCGGCCCGCGGCCGAGGTGGCCGGCTGGCGGCGGGACGCGGAGGGACGCATCGGCCTGGCCGAGGTGGTCGAGCGGACCCGGCCGACCATGCTGATCGGGACCTCGACCCAGCCGGGCGCCTTCACCCAGGCGATCGTCACCGAGATGGCCGCGCACGTGGCCCGGCCCGTCATCATGCCGCTGTCCAACCCGACCTCGCACGCCGAGGCCCGGCCCGCCGACCTGATCGCCTGGACCGGCGGGCGGGCGCTGATCGCCACCGGCAGCCCGTTCGAGCCGGTCGTATACCAGGGCGTCAGCTACCAGATCGCCCAGGCCAACAACGCGCTCATCTTCCCCGGCCTGGGTCTCGGGGTGACCGTGGCCCGGGCCCGGCGGGTCAGCGACCCGATGCTGGTCGCCGCGGCCGGCGCGCTGGCCGGCCTGTCCGACGCCGGAGCGCCGGGCGCAGGCGTGCTGCCCTCGGTCACCAGCCTGCGGGCCACCTCAGCCGCGGTGGCAGCCGCCGTGGCCCAGGCCGCGGACGGCGAGGGCCTGGCCGGCGTCCGGCTGACCGATCCCGACCGTCAGGTCCGCGAGGCCATGTGGGAGCCCGACTACCCCCGCGTCGAAGCCGTCTAGCGCGAGGCGGGAACCACGGCCCGTTCGGCCCAAAGAATTAATCCCTGCGCGTCCGTGTCGGAGTCGGCGACGGGATCACCGTCGGTGAAGGGGACGCGGTCGGGGTCGCGGTGGGGGCCGGGGTCGGCGTGGGAGTCGGCGTCGGCGTCGGGGGCGGGGGCGGGGGCGGGACACTGCAGGGGGGGTTGGCGTTGTTGGCCGCGTCGGCCACGTCGAAGTCGCCGTAGCCGTTGAGGACGCCGTCCCCGCCGGACCACTGCCACAGCAGGCGGCAGGCGGCCGGCTCGCCGGCGAACCACTGCGCGCTGGCGCGGGAGGAAGAGAACCCGTTCGGGAAGGTCAGCTGGCCCTGCTCGTTGGTGTAGGTCCACTCGGCGGTGTTGCTGAGCTTCTCGCTGCCGAAGATGCCGGTCCAGGAGCCGTAGTAGTCACCGCCCGCGGAGTACACGCCGGCTTGGTAGGGCGAGTGCTGGTCGACGTAGGCCGAGAAGCCCTGCCAGGTGGCGTAGTCCACGTTCGCCGGGATGTACCCGGCCTTGACCGTGCTGCCACACGGGCCGTTCCACACGGTGTTCCAGCCGTTCTCGTCCGGCGGGACGCCATTGTTCTCGATGTCCATGAAGATGTAGCGGAAGCCGAGGACGTCACCGCCCACGTCGGCGATGGCCTGCTTGGCCTGCTGCGCGCCCCAGGCGGCGGCTTCGGCGGCGGACCCATTGTAGTGCGGGTCACGGCCGGGGCCGGCCGCGAACCAGTAGACGGCGGCACCGAGGCCGGTGTGGTAGTCGACGAAATTGTCGGTGGCCATGTTGTAGTTCGATTGATCCCAGGCCAGGCCGCTGGTGGTACAGCCGTCCCAGTGCCAGAACGCGCCGATCTCCCCGATGTACTCCCCGTAGGTGCCGGACGTACCGTTGCTGCAGCTGCCGTCGGGCTCGGTGTACGGGCCGTGGCCGCAGGCGGTGGGGGCGGCGCTGTCCGTGCCCTGGTAGTAGCCGGTGCCGGTGGGCTGGGCCGCCCCGCTCGCGGCGGCGGCCAGCGCGCTGCGGGCAATGCTCGTGACCAGGTCGCCGGGCCGGGTGGGCAGGAACGACAGGACCCGCGGCGCGCCGCAGATGCGCGCCGGCGTGCCGAGCCGGGCGGCGCGGCCCGCGCCGCCGGCCGTCGTGGCCGACGGGAAGATGGTCACCGAGGTCACCTGCCGGCAGGCCTGGGCGGACGTTCCGGCCGCGAAGACGGCGAAGGACACCGTCGTGCCGGGGTGCAGGGTCAGCGCCGTGCTCTGCTTCGGGCCGCGCTCGTAGGTGGTCAGCAGCGACTTCTCGGCTTGGACGGCGGCGGTGTCGGGGAAGATCTTGGCCACCTGGCTGGCGCCGCCCGCTTCGTCAAGCCGCACCGTGGGCCAGCCGCCGGGCAGCACGCACGGGCCGCCCCGGGCGCTGAGCTGCAGCTCGATGATGGCGCCGCTCTTGGAGGAATGGACGGAGGTGACGTCGGCGGCCAGGGCCGCGCCGGTGCAGGCGGCCGGTTCGGCGGCGGTGCTGGCGGGGAACGCGGACGGGGCGGCGGAGATGCCCAGCGCCCTGATCTGGCTGATCAGGGTCTGCTCGGCATAGAAGGGGGACAGCCGCAGCTGCCCGCCCACGCAGGGGATGAACGAGCCGCCCGGCTCGGTCACCCGCACCGGATGAGCGGACCCGGGCAGGGTCAGCCCCAGCGCCCACCGGGTCACGCATCCGTGCGGGGCGGTCGGTGACATGGCCGTGACGACGGCGCGGCTGCCGGGCGCCAGCACCACGTCCGCGGCCGGGACCGGCGCGATATTGCTGAACGTCACGTCGCTGGTCATGGTCGCAACCTGCTTGCCGCCGGTGGTGCTGACCTGGATCCCCGGCCAGCCGCGCAGGTAACAGGAGGCGCGGGCGGTATCACGGAAGACGATGTTCCAGGCCCGGGTGCCCATCCCCTCGGCCGGATCGCCCGGGATCGCGGCGGGCACGCTGATCTTCAGGTCCGCGGCCTGGCAGGCGGCCGCGCGGGCCGGGCCGGGTTTACCCGGGGCGGCCGGGCTTGCTGAGGCCGGGACAGCGGTGAGCACGGCGACGGCCACTGCGGCCGTCACCGCCCAGACCGCGCCGCGCGGCTTGAGCGGGCTGCTGGCCATTGTCGGGTTCCCCTCCGGCGGATTGGCGATGGCTGGCTGGCAGAGGCGGCCTTGGACGACATAGCCGAAAAGGACATCGTCCCGGGCCGCAGTGACCGGAAGTCATCTCCGGGCTATCCGCCAAAAAAGGCGGTAACGGCAACGAATCGCGCCAGTGTTATCGGTCTGGGTTAACGGTCAGTGTTAACGGTCTGGGCGAACGGTCAGTTAATTCCGATAGTTGGTCACACATTTGTACTGCCTGGTGGTTGATCCCGTTTTTACCGTGTTGATTGCCGGCCGGCGAGACGACACGCCGGGGAGCCGCTTGCTTTTTTTGTGCCGTCAGCGGGTATCTGGCCTGGGCAGATGAGGCATTCAGCGGTAGTAGGGGGTGCCAACCGGGGGCCGCTTCCGGACATAGCGGCCGTATTTGCGGCGCGCCATTCCGGCCTGCTGGCGGCCGCCCGCGGGGCCTGCGCCCGGCCGCCGGACGGGGCTGGCCGGCGGGCCGGACGGGGCTGGCCGGCGGCCCGGAAGGGGCTGGCGACGCTAGGCGGGCGGCAGCGAGACCAGGCCCAGGAAGCACGCGGCGATCTGCCGGATGACCGCGGCGAAGCCGTCGAAGTCGGACGGCTTGACTATGTAGGCGTTGGCGTGCAGCGCGTAGCACTGCTCGATGTCGTCAGGGGCCTGGGACGTGGTCAGCACGACGATCGGGACGGACAGGTACTCGGGGTCGCTCTTCAGGTCGGCCAGCACGGACAGGCCGTTGCCGATCGGCAGGCTGAGGTCGAGCAGGATGATGCTGGGCCGGGGCGCGGCGGGGTCGGTCCGCCGCACGAACTTGATGGCCTGCTCGCCGTTGCTGACCAGGTAGAGCTGAACCGGGGTCAGGGACTGCTCGAAGGCCTCCCTGATCATGACCACGTCGTCGGGATTGTCTTCGACCAGGAGGACGACGGCCCGCTGCTGGTACCGGCTTGGCATGGCGAGGGACCCCCATCGATCGGCACAGGGCGGTGGCCGATGCGAAGCCATCATGGTTCATGCCCTGGCCGGACGCAAGCGGGCCGGGCGCGGCGCCGGCGCCTTCCTAGGTGCCGGTGAGCCACAGGAAACCCCACGACGGCAGCTCGATCCGGCCGGCGGCGAGGGTCAGCTGCCCGGCGGTGGAGTGCACGTGCGCCGGGTCGTACAGGCCGGCCCGGGCGATGATCCCGGCGTCGGCGAACTGGGGGACGTCGCTGAAGTTGGTCAGGGCCAGGAACGGCGCGCTGCGCGGGTGGGCCCGCCGGTAGGCCAGCACGCCGCGGTTCTCGGTGGGCAGCACCTGGGTGCTGCCGCCCGCGCGCAGGGCCAGCAGCGAGCGGCGGGCCTGGCCCAGCCGGCGGATGGCGGCGAACACCCGGCCTTCGGGCGTGCCGGGATCGTGGCGGCGGGCGGCGGCGTCCCAGTCCATCCGCGGCCGGTGCATCCACCGGTTGTCGTGCGCGTGCGCCGGGTCGGCCGCCCAGCGAGGGTCGCTGCGCAGGGCCAGCTCGTCGCCCATGTAGACGAGCGGGAGGCCGCCGAAGGAGAAGGCCACGGCGTACAGCGACTCCAGCCGCCTGATCGCGGCGGTCACCGCGCCCGGGTCCTCGCTCTCCAGCGCGGCGCCGATACCGCACAGCGACGCGGCCATGCCGGAGGTGCGGGCGTCGCCGGTGGCCGGGTTGTCCTGGAACAGCGCGCCCCGGGCGAACGAGCCCGGGAAGCGGCCGGCGTAGAAGTCGGCCAGGAACCGGCGGTGGGCGAAGCCGTCCAGGCCGGCGGCGGCGGCGTCGGCGTCGGACACGGCCCAGCCGATGTCGTCGTGGCAGCGGACGTAGGTGACCCAGGAGGCGGGGGCGGGCGCGGGCAGGCGCCGGGACAGCGCGGCCTCGGCCAGCCGGACGTCGCGGGTGGCCAGGCTGGACCAGAGCATGACCATCAGCTGGTTGTCGTAGGCCAGGTCGCACTCGGGGCGGAACCTGTCGTGCGCGCCCAGGTACTGGGCCAGCATCTCCGGCGCGACGATGGCCTCGGCCTTGAGCACCAGGCCGGGCGCGGCCAGCCGGGTCAGGGCCCGGAAGGCCTGGACGATCCGGTGCGCCTCGGGCTGGTTCTGGCAGTCGGTGCCGATCCGCTTCCACAGGTACGGCACCGCGTCGAGCCGCAGCACGTCAATGCCCCGGTTGGCCAGGGCCAGCATGATGCCCAGCATGGCGGCGAAGGTGGCCGGGTTGGCCCAGTTCAGGTCCCACTGATAGTCGTGGAAGGTGGTCCACACCCAGCCCAGCCCGGGGACCTGGGTAAAGCTGCCCGGAGCGCGGTCGGGGAACACTTCGGGCAGGGTCCGCTCGTAGCGGTCGGGTTCGGCGCGGTCCGGGTAGATCAGGTACATCTCGCGGTAGCCGGGCTCGCCGGCCAGGGCCCGGCGGGCCCACTCGTGCTCCCGGGCCGTGTGGTTGAGGACCAGGTCGACGCACAGCGCGATGCCGCGCTCGTGCAGGTCGCCGGCCAGGGCCTGCAGGTCGGTCATGGTGCCGAGGCGCGGGTCGACGGTGGCGTAGTCGGCCACGGCGTAGCCGCCGTCGTTCTCCCCATCCCGGGGCTGCAGCAGCGGCATCAGGTGCAGGTAAGTGACGCCCAGCTCGACCAGGTAGTCCAGGTGCTCGCTGATCCCGGCCAGCGACCCGGCGAACCGGTCGGCATAACAGACGTAGCCGATCATGTCCGCGCGCTGGAACCAGGCCGGGTCGATCTCCCGGCGCCGGTCGAGCCGCCGTAGCGGCTCCGGCCGGGCGGCCGCGGCATCCAGGGCGGCCAGCACGAGCCGGGCGGCCAGCTGGCCGGGATCGGTGACGCCGCCGTAGACCAGGCCGAGCGGCTCGAGGATGTCGGGCGACAGCACGGCCAGGCGGGCGAGGAACGCGTCGGCCTCGGCTGCGTCCAGCCGCGACCGCACCGCGCGCGCTACCGCGGGATCCCACTCGAGCACGCACGGCTCCTTCGTCCGGGTATCGCGACGATAGCAGGCCGCCGCGCGGCGGCGGCCGGCTAGGACTCCAGGTAGCGGAGGGTGGCGATGACCCGGCGGTTGTCGTTGTCGTCGGGGACCAGGCCGAGCTTGTCGAAGATGTTCGCGACGTGCTTCTCCACCACCTTCGGGGAGATGAACAGCGCGGCGGCGATGGCCGCGTTGGACCGGCCCTGGGCCAGGTGCGACAGCACCTCCCGCTCCCGCGTGGTCAGGGCGGCCAGCGTGCTGGCCCGGCGGCCGGCGGACAGCAGCTGGCGGACGACCTCGGGGTCGAGCACCGTGCCGCCCTGGGCGACCTGGGTGATCGCGTCGATGAAGTCGCTGACGTCGGCGACCCGGTCCTTGAGCAGGTAGCCGACCCCGCCCGGTGCCGTGGCGAAGAGCTCGGCCGCGGCCTTGGTCTCGATGTACTGGGAGAACACCAGTACCCCGACGCCGGGATGGTCCCGGTGGATGGCCTGGGCGGCGCGCAGTCCCTCGTCGGTGTGGGTGGGCGGCATGCGCACGTCGATGATGGCCACGTCGGGCCGGTGCTGGTCGACGGCCTGCCGGAGCGCCTCGCCGTCGGCCACCGCGGCGACCACGTCGTGGCCGCGGCGGGTGAGGGTCTGGGTGAGCCCGTCGCGCATGATCGCGGCGTCCTCGGCGATCACGATGCGCAGGCGCTCGGGCACAGGAGTCCGGGCGGTGGTCATCAGGCATGCCTCGGCAGTTCTACGGTGACGGTGGTGGGGCCGCCGGGCGGGCTGTCGACCTCGAGCCGCCCGTCGACCGTCTGCACGCGCTCGAGCAGCCCGGCCAGCCCGCCGCCCGGGACCAGGCGGGCGCCGCCCGGCCCGTCGTCGGTGACCGACATCCGCAGCCCGTGGTCCTGCTCGCGCAGGCCGACCGCAACCTGGCCGGCGCCGCTGTGCTTGGCCGCGTTAGCCAGCAGCTCGGCGGCGCAGAAGTAGGCCATGGCCTCGATGGCGGGCGAGGGCCTCATTGCCAGGTCGGCGGTCACGGTGACCGGCACCGCGCTGGTGGCGGCCAGGATGCCCAGGGCCGGGCCCAGGCCGCGGTCGAGCACCGGCGGGTGGATCCCGCGGGCGAGGTCCCGCAGCTCGGTCAGGGTGTCCTTGGCGTTCTGGTGGGCCGCACTGGCCAGCGCGAGCGTGCGGTCGTCGCCGGCCTGGGCCAGGATCTCCTTGATCTCGCCCAGGGTCATGGCCAGGGCGGCCAGCCGCACCTGGGCCCCGTCGTGCAGGTCACGCTCGATCCGGCGCAGCCGCGCGGCCGACTCATCGACCGCCCGGGCGCGTCGTTCTTCCAGCTGACGGGCCCGCTCGGCGGCGGCGGCGACCCGGGCCTGGGCGTCACGTTCGGCTTCCAGCCGGGCCGCGCGTTCCTCCAGCGCGGCGATGCGGGCGCGCCGGTAGCGGTAGGCCACCGAATCGCCGAGCACCCAGGCGGTCAGCGTCAGGCCGCCCAGTCCGGCAGCGGCCCCGAAGATCGCCCCGCCGGCGGGCGCGTGCTGGGCCGGGGACCAGCGGGCGATGGCGGCGGCCGAGCCGAGCAGGCAGACGGCCAGCCCGGTCAGCGACACCGGCCGCGGCCGGTAGGCGGCCAGGGTGTACAGCAGGATCAAGATGGCCACGTCGGCGTCGTTGGGCGCCAGGGCGAAGACCGGTGACTGGGCGGTGCCGGGCCGCACGCCCCAGGCGACCTGCGCCGCCCCGATCGCCGCCGCCACGGCGAACGCGGCGACCGGGTACCGGCGGCGCGTCGCCACCAGAGCCGCCAGCAGTACCCCGACCGCGATGTAGCCGGCCCGGCCGTCTGCCCCGGCGGTGCCCGCGGCGAGCTGAGGCGCGCTGACCGCGAGCAGGGCCGCGGCCAGCAGGCCGTCCGCCTGCCACGGATGACCGCGCAGCCAGGTGCCCATCTTGGTGCTGCTCTTGCTGCTCTTGGTTCTGCTCGTGGCGGCCACCTCGATGTTCACCTCCCTCGCGCCGTCCAGCCTAGAGGCGCTACGCGTCGCGCCGGCTGAACAGCACCGCGCCGATGGCCAGCAGGGCCGCCGTGTAGCCGGCGAACACGGCCAGCTCGCCCCACGCGGAGAACAGGTGCGGCGGGTTGTCCCCGCGCACGGTGCCGGTGATCACCGGGATGACGTCCCCGCCGGGCAGCCACCGCACCACGTCCGCGTACCAGTTGCTGGGCAGCGCCTTGGCCAGCTGCGGCACCAGGAACAGCAGCCCGTAGGCCGCGGTGATGCCGCCCGCGGTGCTGCGCAAGATGGCGCCCAGGCCGAACGCGAACAGGCCGCACAGCGTGACGAACAGAGCCGCCGCGACGACGGCGCGCAGCACCTCCGGCTGGCCCAGCGTGGCTTGCTGATGCGTGCTGGCCAGCAGCCGCTGGCCGAGGAAAAACGAGCCGAAGCTGGTCGCGAAGCCCAGGACCAGGGTGATCCCGGCGAAGGTGGCCGCCTTGGCGCCGAACAGGACCGGCCGCCTGGGCAGCACCGTCAGCGAGGTACGGATCATCCCGGTCGAATACTCCGAGGTGATGACCAGCGTGCCGAGGACCGCGATGACCAGCTGGCCGAGCAGGGCGACGCCGACGATGCTGGCCTGAGCCGGGTCGAAGCCCGCCCGGTCCTGGGCCGACAGGTGGGCCCAGCGGGACGCCTCGCCCGCGCAGAAGGCGATGCACCAGGCCAGGCTGACCGCGACCAGCAGGGCCATACTCCAGTAGGTGGACCGGACTGAGCGGATCTTGGTGAGCTCTGAGTTCAGGGTCCGGCCGATGACCGTCGTCTGTCGCGGGGCCGGGCGGCCGGAACGGGTGTCGATGGCGAGCGATGTCATGTCTGTCTCCTAAGCGGGTTGGCCGGCGCGGTAGTCCACGCTGTCGGCGGTCAGTTCCATGAAGGCGTGCTCCAGCGACACCCTGGTCGCGGCCAGGTGGTAGAGCCGGATGCCGTGGGCGCAGGCGAGGTCGGCGACCTGCTCTTCGGTCAGGCCGCGGACTTCGAGGTACGGCTCCTCGGCGGGGATGACCGCGCCGCCGGCCGCCGCCACCGCCCGGGTCAGCTGGTCCGGCTGCGGGGTCCGGACCTGGACCGCCTGGCCGGAGCCGCGGGCGATGAACTCGGCCATGCCGCAGTCGGCGATGAGACGGCCGCGCCCGATGACCAGCAGGTGGTCGGCGGTGTACTCCATCTCCGACATCAGGTGGCTGGAGACCAGCACGGTGCGGCCCTCGGCGGCCAGTGATCTCATCAGGGTGCGGATCCACCGGATGCCCTCCGGGTCCAGCCCGTTGACCGGCTCGTCGAACATGAGGACCTGCGGGTCGCCGAGCAGCGCGGCGGCGATGCCGAGCCGCTGCCGCATGCCGAGCGAGAACCCCTTGGTGCGCTTGCCGGCCACCGAGGTCAGCCCGGTCAGGCCGAGCACCTCGTCGACCCGGCTGCGGGCGATGCCGTTGGTCTGGGCCAGGCAGAGCAGGTGGCTGCGGGCCGTCCGGCCGCCGTGCACGGCCGCGGCGTCCAGCAGCGCGCCGACCTCGTGCATGGGACTGGCTAGCTGGGCGTACGGCTTGCCGTTGACGGTGACGGTCCCGGCGGACGGGTAGTCCAGGCCCAGGATCAGCCGCATGGTGGTGGTCTTGCCGGCTCCGTTCGGGCCGAGGAATCCGGTCACCTGGCCGGGCCGGATCGTGAAACTGAGGTCGTCGACCGCTGCGGTGTCCCCGTAGCGCTTGATCAGACCGCGGGCCTCGATCATCGGGCGTCCTTCCTGAGTAGGTTCAGGAATGACGCTACGGATGGCGCGCGGCGGGTGGCAGCAGCCTGCCACCCATCTTCAGCTGGGGGTTAACCCCTAGTATCCTGGCGGCTCTCATGCCGCCAGTTCCGGCCGAGTTCCTCGTCGTGGAGCCGGCGGAGCAGGTGCGCGTAGTGGTCGAGCCGGTCGGCTGCCTGCCGCATCTCGTTGTAATCGTGCCCGCTGTCGCGGGCGGGGGTTTTCTCCTCGGCCCGCTTGCGGACGATGTGCAGCTCTTCCCGGCTCAGTTCGGCGATCTTGGCCCGGGTCTCCTCGAGGTTCACCCGTCCAGCCTAGGGGGTGGCTCAGGCGTCGTGGAAGACCAGGCCGAGGGCGTGGCGGCGGCCGGAGCGGACGAGGCTGACGCCGTGCCGGACCGGGGCGACGGACCAGCCGCGGGCGCTGCGGACCGGGCGGTCGCGGGTGGTGAAGATCAGGCCGCAGCCCTGCTCCAGCACCGTGCTGGTGCCCCGGGACTGGGCCCGCGGCCGCTGCTCGACCAGCAGGAACTCACCGCCGGTGTAGTCGGTGCCTGCCTCGTCCAGGCCGATCACCACCTGGAGCGGGAAGACCAGGTCGCCGAACAGGTCGCGGTGCAGGGCGTTCCAGTCTCCGGCCTGGTAGCGGAGCAGGATCTGGGCGCTGCGGCCCTGGCCGCCGCGATGGCACAGCTCCAGCCACTCGGCCAGGGTGCCGGGCCACGGGGCGGGGCGGCCCAGCCGGGCGGCCCAGTCCCGGGCGATGACCAGCAGGTGCGGGTAGAACGCCTCACGTAGCGCGCGGACCGGTGCGGGCAGGTCGTGGGTGAAGTACCGGTACTGGCCAGAGCCGAAGCGGTGCCGGGCCATGTCGATGGTGGCGCGGAACCGCTCCGGCTCGTCGTACAGGCCGACCAGGTCACGGCACTCGGCGGGAGCGAGCAGCCGGGGCGTGCGGGCGCAGCCGACGGCGTCGAGCTCGGCGGCCAGCGCCGCCCAGTCGGCGCCGGCCAGCTGCTCGCCCGGTGCGATCTGCGTGATCATGACACGTCCTCGGTGAGCATGGGCTGCAGCGCGCCCTCATGCACGAGGAGCTGCTGCTTGCGCTCGGTTCCGCCGGCGTAGCCGCGCATGGTCCCGTCGGCGCCGATGACCCGGTGGCAGGGCCGGATGATCAGCAGCGGGTTCGCGCCGATGGCGGCGCCCAGGGCCTGGATCCGGTCCCGCGGCACGCCGAGGTGGCTGGCTAGCTCGCCGTAGGTGATGGTCGTTCCGTACCTGATCGAGTCCAGGGCGGCCCAGACCCGCTGCTGGAACGGGGTCCCGCGCGGCGCCAGGTCGAGGTCGAAGGCGGTCAGCTCGGCCGCGAAGTAGGCCTGGAGCTGGCGGGTGACCTCGGCGAATGCTTCCGGTGCGTATCGCCAGTTGCTGGCTGGCCGCGGGGCGTTGCGCTGGCCGGGCATGGAGACCGAGGCCAGGGTGACGCCGCGGGGAATCTGTTCGCCGACTAGGAGCAGCTCGCCGACGGGGCTGTCGAACGTGGAGTAGCTGGTCATTTTTCGATTCCCTAATCGTTGTTTGCCTTACTCCTAAGCTAAGGTCGGCCACGGGTCGATGCTGGCGGGTTTCGGACATTGCGCTGGGCGGTCCCATGACCGCGAGGGAACTGATATCAACAACCGTAGGAAATCCTTCGCGATCACGAGGTGGCGCCGTGGCGGTTAATCAGCAGGTGCGGTTGGCGGATCGGCCCTCGGGGCTGCCCCGGCCGAGTGACTGGGAATTCACCAGCGAAGGCGTGCCCGAGCCGGGCGCCGGGCAATTCGTGGTGGCGGTCTCGCACCTGTCCGTCGACCCGGCCATGCGGGGCTGGATGAACGCGGGAGCCTCCTACATCCCGCCGGTCGAGATCGGGGCGGTCATGCGGGCGGGCGGGGTCGGCCGGATCATCGCCTCGGAACATCCCGGATTCGCGGTGGGCGACGAGGTGACCGGGATGTTCGGCGTGCAGGACTACGCCGTCTCGGATGGCCGGGGCGTGATGAAGCTCGACACCAGCCTCATCCCGGTATCCACGTACCTGGGCGCGCTGGGCACTACCGGCCTGACGGCCTACTTCGGGCTGCTCGACACGGGGAAGGCCCAGGAAGGCGACACCGTGGTGGTGTCCGGCGCGGCCGGGGCGGTGGGGAGCGTCGCGGGTCAGATCGCCAAGATCAAGGGCTGCCGGGTCATCGGTATCGCGGGCGGGCCGGAGAAATGCCGCGCGGTGGTCGAGGAGTTCGGCTTCGACGCAGCGATCGACTACCGGGAGCCGGGCCTGCGCCGCAGGCTGCGGGAGCTCGCGCCGGGCGGCGTCGACGTCTACTTCGACAACGTGGGCGGGCAGATCCTGGACGACGTGCTGGCCTGCCTCGCCCGCGGCGCCAGGATCGTCATCTGCGGCGCGATCTCGCAGTACAACGAGGACCAGGTCCGGGGCCCGGCCAACTACATGATGCTGCTGGTGGCCCGGGCGTCGATGACCGGCATGCTGGTCTTCGACTACGCCGACCGGTACCCCGAGGCCCTGGCCGAGCTCGGCGGCTGGTACCGGGCCGGACGGCTGGTCTCGCGCGAGCAGATCGTGCACGGCGGCGTGCGTGACTTCCCCGCGGCACTGCTGATGCTGTTCGAGGGGGCGAATACCGGCAAGCTGATCCTGGCCCTGGACAGAAGCTCCTGATGTGGCCGGCCCGGGTCTTAGTGTGCCGCGATGGTGTCTGCGGTGCGGGTCAGCAGGCCGCAGAAGGTATGGGCGCCGTGCCGGGCCAGTTCCATCTGGTCGGTGATCTCGCCGAAGGTGGCCTCGATGCGGTTGCGCCACTGGGCGATGACTTTGAGCAGGATGGGCGGCGTGCTGGCACGCTGGGCCTTGGCGGGCGGGACCAGCACGGCGGTGCCGCGGGCGGCCAGCCCGGCGGCGAACGCCTTGCCGTTGAAGCCTTTGTCCGCCAGCAGGTCAGGCGGAGCCGGCCCGGCTTCGAGCAGGTCTACGGCGACCTCACGCTCGTTCACCGCGGCGGGCACGATGCTCCAGGCCCGCACGATCCGGCTGCCCAGGTCGGTCTTGAGGGCCAGCCGGAAGCCGTAGAACCATTCGGCGTGCGCGGCGTCGCGGCCGAACCGGGCGGCCAGGTCGTTGCCCGGCCCGGTCCAGCCGTCCGGGCCGCGGACCCGGGAGGTGTGCTTGACCGGCAGGGCGCTGGTGCCGGTCTGCTGGCAGTCATCTTCGGGCAGCCTGGCCGCCAGCATCGCCCGCAGCTGCTCGAACGCGCCCCACAGCCAGCGGATCCGCCGGTTCGCCTCGCTTTGGTGCGGCAGCCGCGGGAACAGGTGCGCCCAGTCCCGGGCCACCTCGGCCAAGAACCCGGCCTCACTGCGCCGACCCAGCAGGTGCCGGACCAGCGCGATGGCCAGCAACTCGGCGTCGCTGCAGGCCGGCGCCGGGCCCGGCCGGGGCGCAATCGCGATGACCCGGGAGCCGATCGCGTCATCGACCAGCACGTACACGTAGACGAACAGATCCTCGGTTGGCAACATGGGGGGTGGCCTCTGCGGACAAGGGACTTCGACACCTCTTGTCTCTCGCAGAGGCCACCTCACGTCAAGGCGACGCCGAGATATCAACCCACATAACGCGCCTTAGGGCAGGCCGGGGATCCCGCCCACGCGGGAACCGTCGGCGGCGCGGGGGCCCGGCACGTGCCGGAAGCCGAACGGCTCGGCCGGGCGGCCGGGCTGGACGTACCAGGCCTCGCCGGTGGCGTCGCTGGCCAGGATGGCGAACAGGGCGTCGACCACCTCGTCCGGCGGCATCAGCGGGATGCCCGCGGCGTCGATCAGGTGCCGGACCGGCTCGTTGATCGCGGTGTCGGCGAAGCCCGGGCACAGCGCGTTCACGGCTACGTGCTCGGCCGCCAGCGCCGGGCCGAGCGAGCGGGCCAGGCCCACCACCGCGTGCTTGCTGGCGGCGTAGATCGGGTCTTGCGGCACGCCGGTCAGCCCGGCCAGGCTGGAGGTCAGGACCAGGGCGCCGCGGCCGCGGCCCCGCAGCGCGGGCAGGGCGGCGTTGACGCCGAAGAACACGCCGTCGACGTTGATGGCGAAGGCCCGCCGGTAGGCGGCCAGGTCCCAGCTTCCGCTGGCCAGCGTGACGCTGGTGGTGGACACGCCCGCGTTGAGGAAGGCCAGGTCCAGGCCGCCGAATTCGGCCACGGCCAGGGCGACCGCGTGGTCGTTGTCGGCCGGGTCCCTGACGTCGCAGCGGGCGAACCGGCCGCCGGTCTCGGCGGCCAGCGCGGCGCCGCGCTCGTCCACGTCGGCGATCACCACCCGGGCGCCGCGGGCGGCCAGCCGCCGGGCGGCGGCGGCCCCGATGCCGTTGGCGCCGCCGGTGATCAGCGCGACCGCGCCGTCCAGCTCGATGGCCATCAGGACCGGTCCCGGATCGTGGCGCGGTTGGCCAGGTCCAGGCCGCGCAGCAGGGCGTCGATGACCGTGACGGCCCGGCCGATGTCCGGGACCCGGTCGGCGATCACGTCGGAGTACAGGAAACCCTCGCTGACCCGCAGGATCGCGTAGGCCAGCGTCCGGGTGTCCAGGCTGGCGTCGAACGAGCCGTGGGCGCGTTCCAGGTCGATGAGACTCTCCAGCGCGGCGGCCATGCCCTTGTGCACCGTGCTGCGGGGCCCGGTCAGCAGGCGCAGCGCGGTTTCCGGGTCGGCCTCGAGGAAGACATGCAGCGGGCCGTCCGCGGCGATAGTGTGCAGTACGCCGCCGATCACGGCGCTGAGCCGGGCCGTGCCGGACAGGTCCGCGCTGGCCAGCACGTGATCGGCGAGCAGGCGGCGGGCCCGCCACCACAGCACCTGGTCAAGCAGCTGCTCCCGGTTGCCGACCCGGCGGTACAGGGTGGCCCGGGCCACGCCGATGCGGCGGGCCAGGGATCGCATGTCCAGCCGCTGCCCGGCGACGAAGGTATCCACGGCCGCGGCGAAGATCTCCGGCGGGACTAGGGCGGGAACCCGGGTGCCCGCCGGGAGGACCATGCGGACGTCGTCGTCGCCGGTGCTGACGGCCTGCCGGGCCGAGGACATCGTCATTCCGCCGGGCGCTCGCCGGCGGCGCCCTCGCCGGCGAGCTGGTCGGCCGCCTCGAGCAGCAGGGCCAGCTCATCGACCAGGTAGCGGGCCAGGGCGTCGAGGTCTGGGACCAGCTCGCGGCAGGACACCAGGCCGAAGTGCAGCTGGCCGAGGTAGCCGACCAGGGTGATGTTCAGGCCCTGGCCGTCGGCGACCACCGACACCGGGTAGTGGGCCAGCAGCCGGGCCCCGCACAGGTAGACCGGGACGTTCGGGCCCGGCACGTTGGAGATCGTAACGTTGAACGGCGGCAGCCGGTGCAGCAGGCCGGTGGCGAACACCACCCGGGCGGCCCGGGCGGTCAGCGCCGGCGGGGAGAAGTCGCTGATCTGGTCGACCAGGCCCTGCGGGATCGCGGCCTGCTGGGCCTTGGCGATGCGGGTGGCCTGATGCACGATCTCCAGCCGGCGCCCCGGCTCGATGACGTTTGTGGGCAGCATGGCCAGCATGGCCGACACCCTGTTGCCCATGGCCCCCTTGCTGGCCGGGTCGCGGACCGACACCGGGATCATGGCGATGAGCGGCTGGGCGGGCAGCGCATCGTGACCGGCCAGCCAGCGCCGCAGGGCACCGGCGCACATGGCCATCACCACGTCGTTGACCGAGACCCCGAAGACGTTCTTGATCTTCTTGACGGTGTCCAGGTCCACGCTGCGGAACGCGAACCTGCGGTGCGGCGTGATGGGCTTGTTGAACGGCGTCGCGGGCGCCCGGCCCAGCGTGGTCGGGATGACCGCGCCGTCACCGCGGTTCAGCCCGAGCATGCCGCCGACCAGCGTGTTCACGGCCGGGGCCAGGGTCGGCAGGACCTTGACCATCTCGTTGGTCAGGCGCACGGTCTGCACCGGACGCCAGGCCAGCCGGGCCACCGCCTTGGCCGTCAGCTCGGGCCAGCCCGGCGGCAGGCCGGGCTGGAACGGCCGGGCCGGCGGCACCTCGCGGCCGGCCGGGGCGAGGTCGAGCAGCACGGTGAGCAGCTCGGCGCCGGATGCGCCGTCGATCGCAGCGTGGTGGATCTTGGTGTACACGGCGGCGCGCTTGCCGGCCAGCCCGGTGATCAGGTAGATCTCCCACAGCGGGCGGCTGCGGTCAAGCGGCCGGGCGTGCAGCCTGCTGACCTGCTCGTTCAGCTGGGCGTCCGTCCCGGGGCGGGGCAGCGCCAGCTCGCGGACGTGGTACTCGATGTCGAAGTCGGGGTCGTCGATCCAGTAGGGCTGGTCCAGCCCGAGCGGCACGTTGAGCAGTTTCTGCCGCAGCACGGGCACCAGCGGCAGCCGCTCGGCCATCACCTCGGTGAGCCGGGCCAGGGTCAGCGGCTTGGGCGCGCCGGCCGGATCCAGGATGCTCAGGCCGCCGACGTGGCCAGTGGTGTTGGCCGTCTCCAGGGCGAGGAACGAGGCGTCGAGCCCGGTCAGTTGCTGCATCTGGGTTACTCTCCTGCGGAGAAGTGCCGGTTCAGCCAGTCGCGGATCGTGGCGGCGGCAACGTCGGGGACCTCGAGCTGCGGGACATGCCCGACACCGGCGAGGATAACGGACTCCCAGTGCGGGTTCCGCTCGGCCGCCTGGCGGATGGCCGCCACCGCCACCAGCCGGTCCGCCTCCCCGCCGATGAGCAGGACCGGCACGTCGATGCCGGCCATCTTCGCGTAGAAGGAGCCCCGGCGGGCGAGGACGCGCAGCAGCGAGCGGGCCGCCGCCAGGAAGATCCGGGCGCGGGCTGAGGCCTGGGGGGCGCTGGCCGGGTGGCGCCGGACAGCCAGCGCGACTTCGGCTTTGGTCATCTCCGGATCGGCCCGGGACGGGTCGGCGAAGCAGAGCTTGATGAGCTGCCGGACGGCTTCCTCTGGTGAGACGCTCGACAGCAGCCTGGCCACGACCAGCGGGGCCAGACCGGGCACGGTGTAGAGCAGGAACTGGCCGGACACCTGCCAGTCGGGCTTCTGCACCGGCAGCGGGAAGGCGGGGTCGATCAGGACCACGCCCTTGACCGCACCGGGGTTGGCGGCCGTTTCGAGAATGGAGATCAGGCCACCCATGGAGTTGCCGACCAGGATCACCGGCGTGCCGATGACCTCGGTTATGAACCGGTCCACGAGACGGGCGTTGGCCTGCACGGTGGAGTTGGCCCGCAGGCCCGGCGTGAGGCCGAACCCGTGCAGGTCCAGCGCGACGACCCGGCGGCCGACGGCCAGCGCCGGGCCGATCAGGCACCAGTTCAGGTGCGAGCCGCCCAGCCCGTGCACGAACACGATCGGGGTGCCCTGGGCCTGGCCGGGATCCCGGTCCTGGTCCTGTCCCTGGTCCTCGGCAGGCGAGAACTCGATCCAGTGCGCGGGACCATCAAGGTCGGTGACGAAGCTGGTGGCGCCCCAGGGCGCGGCGAAGTCATACGGCGCCAAGCGGGTGACGGCCGGGCCGGTGCTGGCGGGGCCGGAGCGGGTCATCGGCGCTCCGGGTAGAGCGGCAGCAGGGGCAGCGGCGGGCGGAACGGCTGGTGCTGCCCGGCCGGGACGGCCAGCCGGTCGGCGATCAGCCACAGCGTGGCCAGGTCGACGCCGAAGCCGAGGTGACTGCAGCGGACTTCGACGTTCTGGTGCCGCTCGGTTTCCGGCTCGATGCAGGCCTGCCAGGCCACCACGCCGTCAAAGCGGGAGTACACCGAGGTGGACGGGACGCTGATGGGCCGGGCCCGCTGATCGCTGCCCGGCACCCGGGTTCCGTCCGCGTGCAGGTGGCGGTAGCGCTGGTAGGCGCCGTGGACGTTGCTCTGCCGCGGGTCGTGCAGGGCGAAGGGGCTGCCCAGGGTGATGACCTGCCTGACCTGCCGGGGATGGCGGCGCGCCATTTCCCTGGCGTAGACGCCGCCCAGGCTCCAGCCGATCAGCGACGCCGGGCCGCCGGTCCTCTCCGCATGGTCGAGCAGCGCCCGCGGCAGCCCGGCCAGCA
This sequence comes from uncultured Actinomycetes bacterium, assembly GCA_963767565.1. Lineage (GTDB taxonomy): Bacteria > Actinomycetota > Actinomycetes > Streptosporangiales > Streptosporangiaceae > Palsa-504. The sequence continues at coordinate 165,146 of CAVYEG010000013.1, forward strand.
CCGCCTCGGACGGCCCGCGGTTGCGGCCGAGGTCCCAGCCGCGCACCTGGTAGCCCAGGTAGCTCAGGAACCGCCGCAGCACGACCGTGCTCGTATCGGAGGCCAGCAGGCCGGGCAGGACCAGCACCCCGTGGCCGTCGCCGCGGGGCGCGGCGGCCAGCCAGGGCGCGGCCAGCGGCAGCGCGGCCAGGTCGGCGAGCCCGCGCAGCGGCTCGGTCGCGAACAGCGCGGCCGACGGCCCCTGGGTTTCCGGACCGCTGCGGCCCGGCCCGTTCGGATCCCGCTCGGTCTTTCCCGGCCCCCTGATGAGGTAGATCACGGCCCGCTCCGCTCGCTCGTCACCACCACCTAGGCAAGGTAGTGATACACCTTTAATATATGTCTCACCGACAAAGGGGTGGGCATGAGTTTCAACCTGGCGGCCATCTTGACCGAGACAGCCCTGGCCGCGCCCGGGGCTCCGGTCCACCGTTTCATGGGGAACGCCACGACCTACGGCGAGCTCGACGGCCAGTCGGGCCGGTTCGCAGCGGGCCTGCGCGAGACCGGCCTGGAGCCCGGCGAGGTGGTCGCGCTGCAGCTACCGAACGTGCCGCAGTTCCTGACCGCCTACTTCGGCGCGCTCAAGGCCGGCCTGGTGGTGCTGCCGCTCAACCCGCTGCTGATGGCGCCCGAGCTCGAATACCACCTGGGCGACTCGTCGGCCAGGCTGCTGATCGGTTTCGAGGGCATGCACGCCGAGGCCAGCAAGGCCTGCGAGCGGCTCGGCATCCCGCTGTACCTGGTCAGCTTCGGCGCCGCCCCGCTGCCCGATGACGCCCGGCCCATCAGCGCGCTGATGGGCGCGGCGGACGGGGAAGTCGTGCCGCGCAGCCCGGATGACACGGCAGTGCTCATCTACACCAGCGGCACCACGGGCAAGCCGAAGGGCGCGGAGCTCACCCACTTCCAGATGTACATGAACTGCACCATTGCCGGCCAGCTGTTCGGTGCCCGCAACGATGACGTCACGCTGGCCGTGCTGCCGTTCTTCCACGTGTTCGGGCTGTCGTCGGTGATCAACGTGGCGGTGCGGTACGGCGGCTGCCTGTCGGTCGTGCCGCGGTTCCAGCCCGGAGACGTGCTGGACATCATCGAACGCGACCGGTGCACGGTGATCGGCGGCGTACCGACCATGCTGCACGCCCTGGCCCAGCTGGACATCACGGGCCGGGAGCTGTCCGCGCTCCGGGTCGCGGTGTCCGGCGGCGCGTCGCTGCCGGAAGACATCATGCGCACCTTCGAGAGCAAGTACGGCATCGAGGTGCTCGAGGGTTACGGCATGTCCGAGACCGCCAGCTCGTGCACCTTCAACCGGCCCGGCGACCGGCGGGTGCTTTCCATCGGCAAGCCGATGTGGGGCGTCACCGTGCGGGTGAGCGATGCCCAGGACCGGCCGCTGCCGCCCGGCCGCGAGCACGTGGGCGAGATCCTGATCCGCGGGCACAACGTGATGAAGGGCTACCTCGGGCGGCCCGAGGCCACCGCCGAGACCCTGCGCGGCGGCTGGCTGCACTCCGGCGACCTCGGCTACATGGACGACGACGGCTTCTACTTCATCGTCGACCGGGCCAAGGACCTGGTGATCCGCGGCGGCTACAACGTGTACCCGCGCGAGATCGAGGAGGTCCTGTACGCCCATCCCGGCATCCTCGAGGCGGCCGTGATCGGCAAGCCGGACGAGCGGCTCGGCGAGGAGGTCGTCGCCGTGGTGGCCTGCCGCGAGGGGTCCGAGCTGACCGCGGAGGAGGTCATCGCCTACTGCCGGGAGCGGCTGGCCGCCTACAAGTACCCGCGCGAGGTCAGGTTCGTGGCCGAGCTGCCCAAGGGCCCGTCGGGCAAGATCCTGAAGGCGGCCCTGCGGGAAGGCTGAAGCCCGCCCATTTTACTCCCATCCCTCCCTCGTGCCCCGCAGGTCACATCGTTACGGAGGATTTTTCTTTCACGGAGTATTTGGGCAGTCATCGTTGCCCAAATCCTCCATGAAACCCGGATCCTCCACGAAAACGGGACGGGAGGGGTGCGTGGGGTTGAGGGGGCAGTGGTTAACGGGGGCTTGACGAAGAACTCGCGGGTGTCGGCGGCTAGCAGGGCGGGAGCCTCGAGGGCCGGGAAGTGGCCGGCCGCGTCGAACTGCGGCCAGTGCCCGATGGCGTAAGCACGATGGCTACGGCCAGCACGGCCTCGAAGCCGATCTTGCCCGCGTCGATCTGCCGGGCGTCCAGGCCCAACAGCGTCAGCGCCGTCGCGACCCTAAGCGTGGTCAGCCCGGCCAGCGACCAGGAAACGGCGCGGTTCCTCATGGCGCCACCCTACGGGGAGCGTTCCGCCAGCGTTACGGCGCGGTTCCCTTTTACATAAGGATATGATATAAGTTACTTATGGAAATTTCAGGCAGGCAGGAGGGGCAGGCGCTCGCCGCCGGTATCGCGGCCGGCCTGGAGCGGCTGGTCAGGCTGTTCCGCTCCATCAGCACCGCAGACGGGCTGTCCCTGACCACGGCCGCGACCCTGGCCACCCTGGAGCGCTCGGGGCCGTACCGCCTGACCTCCCTTGCGGTCAGGGAAGGCGTGACCCAGCCGGCCATGACCCAGCTGATCGCCCGCCTAGAGGAGTCCGGGCTGGCGGACCGGACCGCCGACCCGAGCGACGGCCGGGTGGTCCAGGTCCGGATCACCGATGCGGGCCGGGCCCTGCTGGCCCGGCGGCGTGCGGCCCGGGCCGAGCGGCTGGCCCTGATCCTCGAAAGGCTCGGCCCCGGCGACCTGGCCGCGCTGGAGGCGGCGCTGCCGGCCATCGACGCGCTGGCCAACGCCCAGGGCACGGAGCCGCGTACAGCACCAGCACCAGCACCAGCACCAGCACCAGCACCAGCACCAGCACCAGCACCAGCACCAGCGTAGGCCCGAGCCGAACAACGATGACGCAAGACACGATGATTGGAGTACGTCGATGAGTGGCACCCATACGGGCGCGGCTTCGAGCCCGTTCAAGCAGCCGAAAGCGGTCTTCGCCGTCGCGTTCGCCTGCGTCGTGTCGTTCATGGGCATCGGCCTGGTGGACCCGATCCTGCCGGCCATCTCGCACGAGCTGAAGGCCTCACCGAGCGAGGTCACGCTGCTGTTCACCAGCTACCTGGTGGTCACGGCGGTGGCCATGCTGATCACCAACTGGGTCTCGAGCCGGATCGGTGCCAAGAAGACGCTGATCGCGGGCCTGATCCTGATCGTGCTGTTCAGCGCAGCGGCCGGGGCTTCCCCCGGCATCAACGCCATCATCGGGTTCCGGGCCGGCTGGGGCGTGGGCAACGCGCTGTTCATCGCCACCTCGCTGGCCGTCATCGTGGCCTCGGCCAGCGGCGGCTTCGCGGGCGCCATCGTGCTGTACGAGACGGCGCTGGGCGTCGGCATCGCGATCGGCCCGCTGCTGGGCGGCACCCTGGGCGAGATCAGCTGGCGGGGCCCGTTCTACGGGGTGTCGGTCCTGATGGCCATCGCGCTCATCGCCACCGTGGTGCTGGTCGAGCCGACGCCGAAGCCCGCCCACCCGACCGGCCTGTCCGCGCCGCTGCGCGCCCTGCGCCACCGCGGCCTGCTGACCATGTCGCTGACCGCGCTCTGCTACAACTGGGGTTTCTTCACCGTCCTGGGGTACGCGCCGTTCCCGATGAACCTGAGCCCGATCAAGCTCGGCCTGGTGTTCACCGGCTGGGGCATCATGGTGGCCATCTTCGCTGTCTTCGGCGCTCCCCGCCTGCAGGAATCCCTCGGCATCGCCAGGACTATGTACCTGAACCTGGCCGCGTTCGCCGTGATTGTGCTGGTCATCGCCATCTGGACGACGGACCGCGCGGTGCTCATCCCGGCCGTGATCGCGTCCGGGATCTTCATCGGGGTCAACAACACGATCACCACCCAGGCCGTGATGACCGTCTCCCCGGTGGAGAAGCCGGTCGCCTCGGCGGCCTACAGCTTCGTCCGGTTCATCGGCGGCGGCCTGGCTCCCTACGCGGCCGGCCGGATGGTCATCGCGGTCAACATTCACTTCCCGTTCTTCGTCGGCGCCGGGGCCATCGTGGCCGGCATCGTCGTCCTGTCCACCGCGCACCGCCTGCTCAACGAGGCCGAACGGGTCCAGGCCGAGCAGGTCCAGGCCACCGCGGCCGCGACGGCGGCGGCCGCGCCCGCCCCGGCGCGGGTCCCGGTGCCGGGGCACGCGGGCACCACGGACCGTTCGGCAGAATCGATCGTGGCCGCCGTCGACGGCTCGCCTATGGCCGCGCTGGTCACCGAGGCGGCGGCCCGGCTGGCGGCGGCGGACGGCCGGGCCGTGCACGTGGTCCACGTGCAAGAGGACGCCACCGCGGGCGATGCGGGTACCGACGGGGAAGTCCTGGAGGCGGCCCGGGCCGCGGTCAGGAGGCAGCTGGACCTGCTGGCCGCGCATCACGTCCCGGCCGAGGGCCAGATCCTGCTGCACGCCACCGATCACGGCACGGCCGGGCGGATGATCGCCGAGTACGCGACCGCGACCGGGGGCGGCACCATCGTGATCGGCGCCTCCAGCCACGGCGGGCTGCCCGCCCTGATGGACGCCAGCGCGAGCCGGGAGCTCGGGCGGCACACCGCCAGCAATATCCTGATCGTGAATCCCGACGCCCCCGGGACGCTGATCGCAGCTGACGAGTGGAGCGAGCTGGAGGCGTCGCGGCTGCGGTAGGACCCGGGCGCGATCAGGCGGGCTTGGTCTGGTCGTCGCCGGCCTGCTGGCCGCGCCCGCGCCTGGCCCGCAGGCCGCTGGCCAGGTTCTCCAGCGCTGGCAGGGCCGCGACCAGGGCATCGGCCTGGTCGGCAGGCAGGTCCGCCACGCATTCGGAGATGATCGCGGCGCGCTGAGCGGAGATCCGCTCGTAGGCGTCCCGGCCCTGGGGGGTGCTCTCGACCCGGGCGGCGCGGAAATCGTCCGGGTCGCGCAGCCTGCGGATCAGGCCGAACGAGTCCAGCTTGCCGACCACCCGGGACAGCATGGTGGGATTGAGGCCCTCGATCTGGGCCAGGTCGGCCAGGCTGACCGGGCCGCGGCCGTTGACCACGCCGAGCACGGAGGCCTGGGTGGGGGTCAGCCCCTCCCCCACGGAGGCCGCGTTCAGCTGCCGCGCGAGCCGAAGCACGACGCGGCGCAAGCGGATGACGGTGTCACTGTCCATGGGTGCCGACTACCTCTTTGCCAGCAACGGCTAGATAGCAACTCTAGGGGATGACCTCGGCCTTACGGTCCAGAAGGCCCAGCAGCTTAGCCAGCGCCTCCCGGTCAGCGCCGGACAGGGGCGCGAACAGGTCTTCGGCCGCGCGCCGGCGGGCCTCGCGCATGCCGTCGCGGACGGCTAGGCCCTGGTCGGTCAGGTGCAGGCGGATGGCGCGGCGGTTCTGCGGGTCGACCTCGCGGCGGACCAGCCCAGCCCGCTCAAGCGCGTCGATCACGGTGGTGACCGACCGCGGCACGATGGCCAGGTGATCGGCGAGCTCCGTCATCCGCGGCGGTTCCTCGCTGCGGGCGATCATCCGCAGCGCACGCTCCTGAGCCGGAGTAAGGCCCAGCGGCGCCAGGCGCTCGGCTTGCGCGTGGCGGAGCCGCTTGGTCAGCCGCTGGAGCAGGTCCGCCAGCTGGGCCGAGTCCTCGTACTCCATGTCCGGATCCTACCAGGAGTGGCGCTCATACTGAGCTGGGAACAATTATGAGTTATGCTCTGTTTGAGCTAACAGGACTAACTACTTGGAGGCCTTATTGGGTACCGCTAACACTCGCGTGCCGATCCGGCGCATCCTGCGGCTGTTCCGCCCCTACCGGTGGAGCCTGCTGTTCGTCGGGGTGCTGGTCGGCGCGTCATCCCTCGTATCCCTGGTCAATCCGTTCCTGATCCGCGCGGTCATCGACGTGGCCCTGCCACAGGGGCGGCTGGGCCTGCTTACCGTGCTCGCCATCGGCATGGTCGTGGTGTCGATCGCCAACAGCTCGTTCAGTGTCTCGCAGACCTATGTGTCCACCAAGGTCGGGCAGCGGGTCATGCACGACCTGCGCACCGCCGTCTACTCGCACCTCCAGCGCATGTCGCTGGCCTTCTTCACGCGGACCCGCACCGGCGAGGTGCAGTCGCGTATCGCCAACGACATCGGCGGCATGCAGTCGACCGTCACCACCACCGCCACCACGCTGGTGTCCAACCTGACCACCGTGATCGCCACCATCATCGCCATGGTCGTGCTGGACTGGCGCCTGACGATCGCGTCGCTGATCATGATGCCCGCGTTCGTGTGGGTGAGCCGCCGGGTGGGGACCGAGCGGCGCCGCATCACCCGGGACCGGCAGCGCCAGCTCGCCGTGCTCTCCTCGATCGTGCAGGAGTCGCTGTCGGTGAGCGGCATCCTGCTCGGCCACACCATGGGCCGCTCCCGTTCGCTGGCCGACTCCTTCGCCGGCGAGTCCGACAAGCTTTCTGACCTGGAGGTCCGCTCGAACATGGCGGGCCGCTGGCGCCAGTCGACGATCCAGATCGTCATGTCCTCCATGCCCGCGGTGATCTACTGGGTGACCGGCCTGACCGGCCATGGCGACCGCATGGCCATCTCGATCGGCACCCTGGTCGCGTTCACCACCTTGCAGCAGGCCCTGTTCCGGCCCATGGTGCAGCTGCTCAGCGTCGGCGTGGACATGCAGAGCTCCCTGGAGCTGTTCGGCCGGATCTTCGAGTACCTGGACCTGCCCGTCGACATCGCCGAGCCGGCCCATCCGGTGACGATCGGCAAGGTCAGCGGCGAGGTGCGCCTGGACGACGTGGGCTTCGGCTACGCGGGCGCCGACCGGCCGACGCTGAGCGGCATCGACGTCACGGTCCCGGCTGGGCACTCGCTCGCGATCGTGGGCGAGACCGGCTCGGGCAAGACCACCCTCAGCTACCTGATTCCGCGCCTGTACGACGTGACAGACGGTCGCGTGCTGATCGACGGCGTCGACGTGCGGGACATGTCGTTCGACGCGCTGGCCGCCACGGTCGGCGTGGTCTCGCAGGAGACCTACCTGTTCCACGCCTCGGTGGCCGACAACCTGCGGTTCGCCAAGCCCGACGCCACCGATGCCGAGCTGGTCGCGGCCGCGAAGATCGCCCAGATCCACGATCACCTGGAGTCCCTGCCCGACGGCTACGACACGATCGTGGGCGAACGCGGCTACCGGTTCTCCGGCGGCGAGAAGCAGCGCCTGGCCATCGCCCGCGCCGTGCTGCGCGATCCGCCCATTCTGGTCCTGGATGAGGCCACCAGCGCCCTGGACACGCAGACCGAGCAGGCCGTGCAGGAGGCCATCGACGCCCTGTCCGCGGGCCGGACCACGATCACGATCGCGCACCGGCTGTCGACGGTCCGCGATGCCGACGAGATCCTCGTGCTGGACGCCGGGCAGATCGCCGAGCGGGGCAGGCACGACGAGCTGCTCGCGCTGGGCGGCCGTTACGCGGCGCTGGTCAACCGCGACTCCGAGCTGGTTATGGCCTTATAGCCGCTCCCCCAGTCAGTTGCGGCCTGATAGCCGCTCCTTCAGCCAGGAGTGCACCTCGGGGATGCGGCTGGCCAGCAGGGTCAGGTGGCCGTCGTGGTCGAGCAGCCTGGGCTCGACGCCGGGGATGTGCGCGGCGAGCCACTGGCCGTGGCCGAACGGCACGAACTTGTCCTGCCGGCCGTGCATGAGCAGGACCGGGACCGAGATGGCGGACAGGTCGAAACCCCACGGGCTGCCGTGCGCCACGGCATCGTCCCACCAGCCCTGGACGCCCGGGGCCAGGCCCTCGTGATCGCAGTAGCTGAGGTACTCTGCCAGAGCGTCCTTCAGCACCGCCGCGTCCGCGGGTGACAGCAGGGTGTGCAGGGTGGCGGCCACGTCGGCGGGCGACGAGGCCAGCACGGCCTCCCGGTCAGCCTCCAGCTTGACCCGGGCGGCGTCGCGGTCGCGCAGGAACAGCCGGATGTCCTCGGCGTTCAGCTCGCCCATGCCGTCGAACCAGTCGAGGCCCTCGGCGCCGAGCGGAGCCAGCGAGGCCAGCGAGGCCACGGCGGTGACCAGATCGGGCAGCAGCGCGGCGCAGGCCAGGACGTGCGGCCCGCCGCCGGAGATGCCCCACATGGCCAGCCGGTCGATGCCGAGCTCGGCGCAGATGGCCCGGACGTCGGCCGCGCAGTCCGCGACGCTGCGACCCGGCTGCGGGTCCGAGCCGCCGTAACCGGGCCGGTCGTAGCTGATCAGGCGCAGGCCGCGGACGGCGGCGTCGATCGTGACGGGCTGGTACAGGTGCCGGGAGTTCGGGGTGCCGTTGTGGACCAGGACCGGGCGGCCGTTCGGGTCGCCGGCTTCCTCGATGGCCAGGGTCCTGCCGTCTGGAGTCCGGGCGGTCCGCTCCATGGTCCCTCCCGTCGCGTCTTCGGCGGTGCTCAGTCGCCGACGGCCAGGATCACGTCCGAGGCCTTGATCACGGCAGTGACCTGGCTGCCCTCGGCGAGGCCCAGCTGCTTGACCGCTTCCACGGTGATCGAGGCCACCAGGCGAGTGCCGGCCGCGTCCAGTTCGACGTTGGCGATGGCCTCACCGGTGTTGATGCTGGTGACACGGGCCGGAATCTGATTGCGGGCACTGAGCTGCATGACGGGACTCCTGAACTGTGGTCGATGGTGCTGCGACCTTACGCTAGTGCACGTGCCTGTAAATACTGCGATGTATTCCAGGCTCCTCGCGCTGGCGCGAGCGACTCCCGGCTGGCCGTATGAGCGGCTGGCGGGGCGGGCCGATGCCGGCCAGGGGACCGTCTGGCGGGCCGTGACGGAGGCGCCGCCTGGGGTCACGTCACGCCGGGTGCACACCTGGCAGGTGGCCTCCGGCTCGGCGGTGCGTGATCCCCGCCGTCGGGGCGGGGACGGTGCCGCCGCCCGCGCGGGCAGCGATGTCGGCGGCCGCGATCAGGTCGCGGTGCCCTTCCTGCCCGCAATGCGGGCAGCTGAAGTCTCGTCCGGCGGGTTTGGGCACCCGTCGGGCACAGCTGGGGCAGGTGGAGGAGGTGCCCCGCTCGTCGACCATCGTGGCGGTGATCCCGGCGGCCTGTGCCTTGCCGGCCAGGGCGCGGAGCAGTTGCCGACCCGCCAGTCGCGGACTCGCTGGTTATGCCGCTGCCCTGCGGTGACACGCAGCCCGCACCGCGCGGTGCGGTGCACCACCCGCGGCGCATCTAGGGAACTGCTTCCTAGGCATGCCGCCATCACACCACCACCCACCGACAAAACCAGATAACGCCACGCAACCCAACCAGAACGACCCGCATACGATTCGGAACTTACGGACAGAAGCATTAGCCCCCCGGGGGGCCTGCCCGGGCTACCAGGGCGGCGATCTGATCGTCGAGGGTGGCGGCGGCCGTGAGCCGGTTGTCCACGGTGACATGCGGGGCGGCTGGCTCGGCGCCGAGCCTGATCCGGTCGGTGAAGGCCGCGAAATCCGCCAGCTTGGCCGCGTCGCGATCCAGGCCGCGGGCGTCCAGCCGGAGCCACACGGTGGCCGGGTCGGATCTGACCCAGACCAGGTGGACGGCTCCGCCGCCGAGTTCGGCCACCCAGGAGCGCCAGCGCTCAGCATCGTGTATCTGCCCGGTGAACGGGCCGGACAGCAGGACCGGGCAGCCATGGGCCCGGATCTCGCGGGCGGTGGCGGTCAGGCCGGCGTACTCGTGCACCTTGACGTGCTCGTCGTACCAGGGACCCTCGCGCTCGCCGTGCGGACGGCCGCCTGCGGCCAGGACGGCCGCCACGAACGAGCCGTACATGGTGTCCTTATCCAGCAGCGCCGGGGTCGGCACCAGCGCGGCCAGCAGCAGCTCCGCAACCGTGCTCTTGCCGGATCCGGGCGGCCCTGCCACCACCCAGGCGGGCGCCGGGACGCTCACCGTTACAGGGCGCCCATGGCCGTGCCGAGCGCGTCGAGTTCCTGCCGCAGGGTGGTGGCGGCCGGCTCGGTGATCTGCCCCTGGGCCTGGTCCTGATCGTAGGCCTGGACCAGCTGCGCGTACTGCTGGTCGACCTGCTGCGGGTCCTGGCCGGGCGGGACGAACAGGAGCTGCTGCAGGTGGTTGAACATGTCCTGGCCCGCCTGCGGGGTCACCTGCCCGTCGGCGACGCCGGTCTCCAGGTCTCCGACGAACGCGGCGGCCGCCGCCGCGGCGGGCGGCGTGGCGCCGGCGCTCGGTGTCGTGGGCGTCGTCGGTGTCGTCTGGGCCGTCGGTGTGGTGGTCGTGGCCGACCGGATCCCAGCCGGGTGGGCCGGGCTGGTGGCAGGCCGGCTCGACGATGCCGCGTGCCCGGACGTTCCGGCCGGGCGGGTAGCCAGCAGCACGGCCAGCGCGCCCAGCGCCGCCGCCAGTGCGGCGGCCAGGAGTGCTTCGGCCAGGCGTAGCTGCCGTCGCGGGCGCAGCCGCCGTCGCGGGCGCAGCCGCCGGCTTGGGCGAAGCTGCGGACCTGCGCTGACCGGCGGGAGATCCAGTACGGCGGTCTGGTCCGGGCCGGTGATCCGGTCCGGGCCGGTGATCCGGTCCGGGCTGATGGTGCGGTCCTGGCCGGTGGCGGGGTCCGGGCTGGTGGTGCGGTCCGGGCCGGTGCCGGTGGTGCGGTCCGGGCCGGTGCCGGTGGTGCGGTCCGGGCCGGTGCCGGTGGTGCGGTCCGGGCCGGTGCCGGTGGTACGGTCCGGGCCGGTGCCGGTGGTACGGTCCGGGCCGGCTGCCGCGAGCAGGGCCATCCGGGCCGCGGCCGCGCCGGGTGGCCGCCTGGCCGGGTCCTTGGCCAGCAGCCGCATGGTGATCTCGTCCAGCGGTGCGGGCAGGCCGGGACGCTGCGCCGACGGCGGCCCGGGATCGGAGTGCACATGCCGGTACGCGATCCCGACCGGTGAGTCCCCGATGAACGGCGGTGCGCCGGTGAGCATCTCGAACAGCACGCAGCCGAGCGAGTACAAGTCGGACTGCGGCCCGGCCCGGGCGCCGGACGCCTGCTCCGGGGACAGGTAGGCCGCCGTACCCATCACAGCCTGGGTCCGGGTCGCCCGGTCGGGGGCCCAGGCGATGCCGAAGTCCAGGACCTTCACCTGTCCGCCGGACAGCACGATGTTGGCCGGCTTGATATCCCGGTGCACCAGTCCGGCCGCGTGTGCCGCCTCCAGTGCCTCGCACACCGCAGCCGCGATCGAGGCCGCCTCGCCGGCCGGGCGCGGTCCTGCCTCATCGAGGAGCTCCCGCAGGGTCCGGCCCGCGGCCAGCTCCATCACGATGTACGGCATCTCGCCGTCGATCCCGCTGTCGAAGACCGTCACGATCCGCGGATGGCTCAGCCGGGCCACGTGCCGGGCCTCCCGCTCGAACCTGGCCAGGAACCCCGGGTCCGTCGCGTACTGCGGGCTGAGCACCTTGACCGCAACCTCGCGGTCCAGGACCTCGTCGCCGGCCCGGTACACGGTGGCCATGCCTCCGGTGCCCAGCACCTCGAGCAGCCGGTACCGGCCGCCGAGGACCCGGATACCTGCCACCGTCATGTCCCTAGTCATACAGCATTTCCGGCTTGTCCACCGCCGGCTTCCGGCCAGCTCCCCGGGGGTTTGCGTGCTGAGCGGTAACGTTCCCGGAACGGTCCGGGCGTACTGTGGCTCTCGTGGGGGACGCAGCCAGGCTGGGCAGGCACCGGTGACGGAAGTCACGGCGCGCCGTTTCCGGCTGGCGTCCCCGGCCAGGGCGCTGGTCCTCGGCGGCGTAGTGCTGGCGCTGGTGGTGGCCGGGCTGCCGCTAGGTGCCATGGCGCACCAGCTTGACCTGTCCGACCAGAGCGGGGACGTGGTTTTCCTGGCTGGGACGGCGGTGGGCGCGGTCGTGGCCCGGCACCAGCCGCGTAACCCGGTGGGCTGGATACTGCTGGCTGCCATGGGATTCTTCCAGGTTGACACCGATGCTTCGTTCTATTCGGTGGCCGACTACCGGCTTCATCACGGGACGCTGCCGCTCGGCCCGGTGGCGGTGCTGCTGCAGCCGGCCTGGGCACCGGGCATCGTGCTGCTAGGGCTGGCCATCCTGCTCTTTCCTGACGGCCGGGTGCCCTCGCGACGCTGGCGCTGGGTGCTGTGGGTCTACCTGGCCGCCGGCTTGTCGTGGCTGGCCGGGGCCTTCGCAGTGGCGGCTGTCGCCATCATCGGCCACCACATCCAGGTGGATTCCAGCGGCAACCTTCAGGCCATCGACCCGGGCGGCTCTGCATCGTGGTGGGCCGCGATCGAGCTCGTGTTCATCCCGGTGATCATCATCTGCTGGCTGGCGTCGCTGGCCGGCCAGGCGGCCAGCTGGCGGCGATCATCGGGCGCGCGCCGCCAGCAGCTCAAGTGGCTGCTAGGCGGATCCGCCATCTGCCTGATCGGGCTGGTGCTCGCCGTACGGCTGGGAAATAAGTCCGGCTTCTGGGGCGCGGTGAGCCTGGTGGCCTTCCTGGCGGTTACCGCGCTGCCGGTGAGCATGGGCGTGGCGATCCTGAGGTACCGGCTGTATGACATCGACCGGATCATCTCCCGGACGCTGGCCTACGCGATCGTCACCGGCCTGCTGATCGGGGTCTACGCCGGGCTGGTCCTGCTGACCACCCAGGTGTTCCGGGTCCACACGCCGGTGGCGGTGGCCGCCTCCACGCTGGCGGCGGCGGCACTGTTCAATCCGCTGCGGCGGCGGGTGCAGCATGTCGTGGACCGGCGGTTCAACCGGGCCCGGTATGACGCCGACCAGACGGTGGCCGCGTTCGCGGCCCGGCTGAAAGACGAGGTCGACCTGCACGCGGTCCGCGACGACCTGGCCAGTGTCGTGCACCAGGCCCTGGAACCTGCCCACGTGTCGCTGTGGATCAGCCAACGCGACTGAGTCTGGCTTTCGCCGGAACCGGCTTCAGGCCCCGGCTTCAGGTACTGACTTCAGGTACTGACGGCGGCGGCGAGGACGCGGCGGAACTCGACCGATACCCGGTCGGCCTTGGTGTGCAGTTCGGCCACGACGTCGAGCGGGAACTCCAGGCCGGACAGGGCCCGCCGCTGCAGGTCCAGGTCCTCCTCGAAGATCGTCAGCTCGTACTTCGCGAGGCTTTCCGCCTCTTCCGGGTCGGTCAGGCCCGGGCCGGTCACCGTCTGGTACAGCCGGCACGTGCGCTCGTCTTCGGGCTGGGCGGCAAAGGTGATGAAATTCCACCCGCCCGCGTCGAGGAACTCCAGCAGCAGGGTCGCGGTCAGCGGAGCCTGGTACCGGTAGGTCATCCGGCGGCGCTGCACCGCCGGCCGGGTACCGTCGCGCACCGCGGGGTCGGTGAGGTTGGTGAACGTGTGCTCGCGGATGGCCGTGAACGACAGGCCGCGGCGTTCGATGTCGGCTCGCGGGATGACTTGCGGCCCGGCGCCGCCGATCGTGGCCGCGTGCACGAACGGGAAGTGGGCCTCGTCGAGGAAGTTGTCGACCAGGATCGCCGCGTTGGCCTCCACCCGCAGGACCGGCAGGAACACCGTCGCGACGCCGTCGCCGCCGAGCGGCACGCCCGGGTGCAGTTCCGGGATGGGGGCGCGCGGAGGCTCCGGGGCCAGCCACACCAGGCCGTCCTGCTCGGCGACCCCGGCCGGGCGGCGCAGCGTGGCCCGCTCCGGGATGGCCGCCGTGTCTTCGAGCGCCGGGATGTGCACGCACCGGCCCTCGTCGCTGAAACGCCAGCCATGGTACGTGCACTGCAGGGTGCCGTCGACGATCTGCCCGGCGGACAGGCGCGCCCGGCGGTGCGGGCAGGCGTCGGCGAAGGCCGCGATGTGGCCGCCGAAGCGGGCCAGGGCCCAGCCCTGACCGCCGACTCGGACCGCGACCGGCTCCGGCCCGACCTCCGAGGACAGCGCCACGGGATGCCAGAACTGCGCGAGCGCCGGGTGCGCGTTGGTGAACTCCGCAGACGTCATGTTCCTATCGTCCCGTATTGGCCTGGCGGGCGGCTAGGCGGCGGTAGAGCCAGAACATGAGCTTGTTGCGGCGGGCGCCCAGCTCGGTTTCGGCCTGGCGGGAGGCGGCGACGGCGGCGTAGCCGACCTCGCGCAGCTCGCGCTCGTACTCGCCGATGGCGGCGACTACGTCGCCGGCGTCCTCAGCGGAGGCCAGGGCGCGAGCCAGCCGGGCCGCGTCCTGCAGGGCGGTGTTGGCGCCGGATCCGCGGGCCGGGCTCATCGCGTGGATGGCGTCGCCGAGCACGGTGACCCGGCTGGGCGGCCAGGGCGGTACCGGCGGCGAGGTGCGGATCCGGATCAGGAACGTCTCGTCTACGTCGGCCAGGGCGTGCAGCGCGCGCAGGTCGGGATGCCAGCCGCTGATCAGCCGGCCGGACAGCTCGTGCAGCCGGGCCGGCGCCATCCCGGCCAGCTGGTCATCCGGCACGCCGAACTCCCCGCGGTCACCGGTCACGGCCCACATCAGGTAGTCCTGGGCGGGCGAGAACCCGAGCTCCTCCGGCCGGTGCCGGAAGCGGACCAGGCCGGTGGCCATGCCGATGCGCCCGCCCACCACGGCGGTGAAGCCCTCCGTCATGGCAGCGGGCAGCCGCGCCAGGGCCTGCTCGCCCAGCGGGGTCTTGCCGTAGATCGACCGGGTCCCGGTGTCGGCCGGCGCGGCCGCGGGCAGGTACTGGCGGCGGACCGCAGAACCGACGCCGTCCGCGCCGACCAGCAGGTCCGCGTCTGCGTGCCGGCCGTCGGCGAAATGCAGCCGCACGCCGCCGGAGCCGGCCTCGGCTTCGTAGGAGGCCAGCTCGCAGCCGAAGGCGATCCTGTCCTCCAGCCCGGCGGCCAGCACCTCGCGGAACGTCTGGCGGCTGACCGACGTGGACAAGGTGGCGGGCGCGTACGGGTCGGCATCGGGATCGCCGGCCTGCTGGTGCAGGATCCGCAGCCGTTCGCTCATCACGGTCAGCCGCCTGCTGGCCTGGCTGCAGGTGGCCAGGAACGCCGCCAGCGACTCCGGCGGCAGGCACTGCTCCAAGGCCAGCCCGGCCCGCGCGTCCACGTGCAGCCGGTAGCCCTGCCGGCGGACGGCCAGGCTGGCGGCCCGCTCGTAGACGGTCACATCGGCGCCGGCCCGCAGCAGGCCCTGCGCCAGGCACAGCCCGCCCAGCCCACCGCCGACCACCGCTACGCGGAGACCCGTCATGTCCGGCCCGCCTCGACGCCTCCTTGCTCTACATCCTGGTTGCGATGGTAGCTGTCGTCGCGGTGGTGACGGCGCTGGCCGTGCCGCGCGGGCCCGGTCTCAGCCACAGCCACCCCGTTCCAGCCGTGTTGCCCGCAGCCGGTCGCGCTTATGTTCTAGCCGGAAGCTACCGAAGCACGGCAACGTTCAGCCGACCTGAAAATGAACGGCAGGTGAATGACAGATGGGCAGCAGACGAACATACTGGGATGCACTAGATCTAAAACGTTTAATTCGTTCCGAATATGTCTGGTTATGCTGCGCTACTCAGAGCGGGAGGTCATATGAACGTGCAGCAAGTCCTACGCCGCCGGCTCAGGCCGGTCAGGGCCTGGATGGTGGCCGCCAGCGGGTTGGCGCTGGCCGCGGGAGCGCTCGCGGCGGCGGGCGCGCCGAGCAGTTACGGCGCCACTACGGGCGCCGCTCATGGGTCAGGCGGTTTCCCCGGGTTCGGGACGCGCCTTGACCACGTGTTCATCATCATGCTGGAGAATCACGCCGCCGACCACGTAGTCGGGGACCCGAGCGCTCCGTACATCACATCGCTGGCGAGCACCTACGGGCAGGCCACCGACTACTTCGGCGTCACGCACACCAGCGAGCCCAACTACATCGCGGCCACCAGCGGTGACACGTGGTGGAACAACGACGACAACGGCTGGAACGCCCCGACCGGGAACGCGTTCCCGCCGAACCACTACGCGCACACCAACGTCGTGGACGAGCTCACGGCGGCGCACATCCCGTGGGACGCCTACATGCAGGCCATGCCCAGCGTGGGCTACCTGGGAGATTCCTGGCCGAGCAGCTCGAACGCGCTGTACGCCAGCAAGCACAACCCGTTCATCCTGTACAACGATGTCCGGCTGAACCCGGCGCGGACCGCCCACATCAAGCCCTACACCGACATGGCCGCCGACCTGAACGGCCCGAACGCGCCGCGGTACGTGTGGATCAGCCCCGATGAGTGCTCCAACATGCACGGCGGCATCTACACGGCGGTCTCCGGGTTCCCCGACACGCCGTGCCCGTACAACGACGTCCCCGGGGACGCCAACGATGAGTCGCTGAAGGCCAAGGCGGACGCCTTCGTCAAGACCGCGGTCCAGACGATCATGAGTAGCCGGGCCTGGACGGGCAACAGCGTGATCTTCGTGGTCGCCGACGAGACCGACTTCGACGGCTCCAACCCCGCCGACAACGATTACGAGTCCGTCGCGGGCTGCTGCGACTCCCCCGTCCTGCCGGCCGGGGACCCCGAGATCAGCGCCACCTGGCCCGGGGGCGTGTACGGCGGGGGTTCGGCGCCGATGATCGTGGTCAGCAGGCTGGGACCGCGGCACGCGACCGACGCAACGCCGTCCAACCACTACTCGATGCTGCTCACCATCGAGGAGGGATTCGGGCTCGGCAAGCTCGGGTACACCAGCGACTCCGCTCAGGTCCATCCGCTCTGGCCGCTGATCACCGGTCGCTGATCCCCTGTCCTGGGCCTGAGCGCGGCGGAGGGGCTCGCCGCGCTCAGGCCCGCAGGATGTGCGGGAGGCACGAACGCGGCGGTGCCGCCAACGGTCCCTACCAGGTGTATCAGTGGACGCGGGTAGGAGGATGGCGCCGATGCCGGGCAGTGAGAACGCGCTGGTCAGCGCGCTGGGTGAACTGACCGCGCTGGGCCCTCGCGATCAGAGCCGCGCTTCACGTCACAGGCCTGCTGGGACAGCTAGCCCGAACGCGGCGGGACCGGCCCCGGGCGGGGCATGATGCAGCAAGGTGACCGCGACCGGGATCACGACCAGACCGCAGCAGACGGCGAAGTTGACCGCCTTATAGCTGAGGAAGACGGCGGCGAATTCGCGCAGGACGGCGCTCGGCCAGTAGTAGCCGGCGGTGCGGGCGCCGGTCACCTGACCCCGGATGCCGGTGCGGCGGGCGACCATCGCGGCGCGGAACACATGGTAGTTGCTGGTCACGATCACGCAGGCGGCACCGGGCCGGATCCGGGCCATGATCGCCTTGCTGTAGGCCAGGTTCTGCTCCGTGTTCGCCGACTGGTCTTCACGGCAGATCCGCTCCGCGGGAAAGCCGCGGGCCACCAGGTAGCCCGCCATGGCGTCGGCCTCGGAGACCCGCTCGTCGCTGCCCTTGCCGCCGGAGACGATCAGCAGCGGCTCGCTGCCGCGGGCCGTCAGCGACCGGTATACCGCGTAGCCCCGGTCCAGCCTGCTGGCCAGCAGGGGCGGGACCCGCGCGCCGTCGACCAGCCCGGCGCCGAGCACGATCACGAAATCGGCGTGGCGCGGCAGGGACAGGCGGCCGTACAGGAAGGCGTACAGCACGAACGAGGCGCACTGGAACGAGGCATAGGCGAACAGCAGGATGATGACCGTGGCCGACAGGGCCAGGTCGTCCGAGCCGACCAGCGGGGTGGCCAGCGTCAACCCGGTGACGACGAGGATGCCGACGCCGGCCAGCAGCGACAGCAGGTTGGCGGGCCGCATGCCTTCCCGGCGCACCATCGTCACCCCGTTCACGACCAGGTATGCGGCGACGACGAACGGGACGATCGCCACCAGCGCGAACACAGCCAGCAGCACCAGCCTGCTCGCGGCGTCATCGGTCCGGGCCAGCCGCTCCGCGGTCCCCAGCGCGAGCAGTGCGAGCACCAGGCCGAGCAGGACCGCGTTGGCGAAGCTGCGCCGGTCGCGCATTACCCCGACGACCAGCAAGACCAGCATCACGACGGCGGCCTGGAACGCGAACACCAGCTCAGGCTACGCAACCGCGGTCCGGCGCGAATCGGCCGCAAGGACGAACATGCCTGGCGCGAACCGGCCGCCCGGCGGATGCCGCGTACGCCGCCAGGCTGACCCGGCCTGATTTGCGGGCGAGAGCAGCCTGGGCAACAATGACGTGTTGGCGATGAGGCTCGCCATGAACCGCGCCGCGGCGCTGATGGCCTCTACCCCGTTGTATTCAAAGGGTAGGAGGCATCCCATGACCGATGCGCTGGAGCCGCCTGGCAACGATCGCGGAGCCGCCCGGTGAGCGCGGCCCTCCCGATTCCCCTCATCCAGCTGCTGCAGGTCCTGACGGTCGCGATCGGCGCCCCCGGCGTGACGGGCGTGATCGCGAAGGTCGAGGCCCGGCTGCAGGGGCGCCGGGGGCCGCGGATCGCCCAGCCCTACTACGACCTGGCCAAGCTGTTCGGCAAGGAGGCGCTGGCCCCGGAGGGGGCGAGCTGGTTCTTCCTGGCCGCTCCGCTGGTCGCGGTGGCGGCCTACCTGACGATCCCGCTGCTGATCCCGGTGCTGACCACGTACGGGCTGCCGCTGGGGTACATGGGTGACATCCTGGGCGGCGGGTTCCTGCTGTCGCTGGCCAGTTTCGCGGTCGCGACCGCCGCGCTGGAGACCGGCAGCCCGTACGCGCAGCTGGGCTCGAGCCGGGCCAAGACGTTCTCGGCCATCACCGAGCCGGTAGTGCTGTTCGTGGTGTTCACCGTGGCCCTGCTGACCGGCACCGACCTGCCGTACGCGCTGGCCGCGACCGTCCGGTCCAGCGCCGGGCAGATCATCCGGCCGGCGCACCTGCTGGCCGCGGCCGCGCTGTTCATGGTGATCTTGCACGAGACCGGCCGGATCCCGGTGGAAACGCACACCGGCACCAACGAGTTCGGGATGATCGAGGAGGCCCGGTCCTTCGAGCACTCCGGACCGTACCTGGCCCTGCTGAAGTGGGCTAGCGAGCTCAAGCAGCTGATCCTGTTCACCATCCTGGCCGACGTGTTCCTGGCCCCCTGGGGCCTGGCCTCCACCCAGCGGCTCGGCGCGGTCATGCTGGCCATCGTGGCCCTGCTGGCCAAGGCGTGCGCGGTCGGCTGCGTGGTGGCGGTGATCGACAACTCCTTCGCCAAGCTGCGCCTATTCAAGATCACGGAGTACGTCTCGGCCGCGTTCCTGATCGCCGTGCTCGGCGTGTTCACGCTCTACCTCGGGGGTGGCTGATGGACCCGACGCAGGCACCTGGCGTCTACGAGGGCGCGGCCAACGTGATCGCCGCGGTCATGCTGCTGATCGAGTTCGGCCTGCTCCGCCAGGCGCTGGCCCGGGACCAGATCCGGCTGTACATGGCGCAGTCCGCGCTGATCTCGGTGCTGGCCATCGTGATCGCCGCCGACCGGAACCTGCCCGACCTGTACGCGCTGGCCGCGCTGTCCGCGGCGCTGAAGGTGGTGGCCGTCCCGCTGGTCATGCGCCGGCTGCTCGGCCGGACCGACCCCATCGAGGGCGAAGAGGCGCCCGGCGTGGCCGGCAGCCAGACGCTCAGCCCGGCGTCTGCCGTGCTGGCCGGGATCGTGCTGGCCGCGATCGGGTTCTTCTGCTTCGGCGCCCTCAAGATCCACGGGCCCGCCGCCCCGGCGCTCGCGCTGGCGCTGGCCGCCGCGATAGTGCTGGTCTCGTTCGGCCTGATGATCGTGCGCCGCGATGTCGCCTCGCAGGCCATCGGATTCTTCACGCTGGAGAACGCGATCTCGCTGGCGGCGCTGGTGGTGGCGGCCGGGCTGCCGCTGATCCTGGAGACCGCGTTCCTGTTCGACCTGCTGGTAGCGGTGGTGGTATTCGGCATGCTGATCCGGGCCACCCACGGCCGGTCCGAGTCGCTGTCCACCGCTGACCTGACCAAGCTGAGGGGGTAACCGGTGCTCGGTGTCATCCTCGCGCTGCTCATCGTCCCGTTGGCGGCCGCGGTCGCGTGCGCCACCCTGCCCGGGCCGGCGGCCAAGCGGCTCGCCCCCGCCATCACCGTGACCTCGGGTGTCGCCTGTTTCGGCCTCGTGCTCGCGCTGCTGCCCGCCGTCGCCCACCGGGACCTGAATTACCTGTCCTACCTGCGGGTCGACGCGCTCAGCGAGATCTTCCTGCTCGCTACCGGCTTCCTGTACGCCGTCGTGGCCATCTACACGGTGGGCTATGCGGAACGCCAGGGCCACTACCCCCGCTACGCCCGCCGGCTCTACGCCGGGCTGAACCTGTTCGCCTGGGCCATGCTGGCCGCGCCGCTGATGAGCAGCCTGGCCCTGCTGTGGATCGCCGTCGAGATCACCACGATCGTCTCGGCGCTGCTGGTCGCGATCGAAAACACGGACGGCGCGGCCGAGGCGGCCTGGAAGTACGTGCTGATCGCCAGCGCGGGCCTCGGCCTGGCCCTGCTGGCCACCGTGTTCGCGTATTTCGCGGGCGCCCAGGTGCTCGGCGAGCACTACAACCTGGCCATCGCCCCGCTGATCCACGCGGCCGCGCGGCTGCCGGCCACCCCGGTGCGGCTGGCCTTCCTGCTCGCCCTGCTCGGCTACGGCACCAAGGTCGGCCTGTTCCCGGTGCACACCTGGCTGCCGGACGCGCACTCCGAGGCGCCCACCCCGGTGTCCGCGCTGCTGTCCGGGGCGCTGCTCGCGGCCAGCTTCTACGCGATCCTGCGCTACTACGAGTTCACCGCGGCGGCGCTCGGCAGCGGCTTCCCGCGCGACGCGCTGCTGGCGTTCGGCGTGGCCTCGCTGCTGCTGGCCGCGCTGTACGTGTTCGGCCAGCGCGACATCAAGCGGCTGCTGGCCTACTCCAGCATCGAGCACATGGGCATCCTGGCCATCGGGGTGAGCTTCGGCGCGCCGGTGGCGCTGGCCGGCGTCATGCTGCACGTGCTGGCGCACGCGGCGGCCAAGGCGAACGCGTTCATGGGCGCGGGCGTGTTCGTGGTCAAGTACCGCACCAAGCAGATGGCGACCATGCGCGGCGCCCTGGACCTGCTGCCGTGGAGCGGGCCGCTGTTCTTGCTCGCGATCTTCGCGCTGTCCGCGCTGCCGCCCTCGGGCATCTTCCGCAGCGAGTTCCAGATCGTGGCCGGCGGCCTGGGCTCGGGCAACTACGCCGCCGCGGCGGTGCTGGTCGTGCTGGTCACGGTGGCGTTCTTCGGGCTGACCACTTCCACCACCCGGATCCTGTTCACCCCGGCCCCGCGGTCGCTATCCGCTGCGGCGCCCATCGACCGCGGCGAGCCGAGCGCCTGGATGGTGGTGCCGGCGGTGGCCGGCATCGCGGTTCTCTTCGTCTTGGGCCTGCACCCGCCGGGCGAGCTCACCGGCCTGATCGCCCGCGCCGTGGCGCAGCTGGGGGCGGCGCGATGACGACGATCACCAAGCCGGACGTCCTGGCGCTGTGGAAGGAGCTCGAGTCCAGGGTGGCGGCGGGCGACCGGTTCGCCGGACTGTTCGCCGCCCGGGCCGCTGACCACAACCTGGTCACGCTGTCCGCGCATCTCGCAGTGAAGGGGGAAGGGGAGGTGGGTGGGGACGTCGACACCCTGGAGGTGACGCTGCCGTCCGGCGCGACACGCTACCCCGCGCTTACCCCCCGGCTCGGCGCGGCGTTCTGGTACGAGCGCGTGATCCACGACCAGTTCGGCCTGGTGCCCGAGGGGCATCCCCGGCTCGCCCCGCTGATCCGCCCGGGCCAGCCGCTGCCCCGCCACGTGGAGGGCTACGGGCTGTTCACGATCCCGCACGGCCCGGTCCGGTCCGGGGTCTTTGAGTCCATCGAGTACCTGGTCGAGACGCCCGGCGAGGCCATCCCGCACCTGAACATGCGGGTGTTCTACAAGCACCGCGGCGTGGAGTCCCGGTTCACCGGGCTGGCCCTGCCCGACGGCGTCCTGCTGGCCGAACGCGCCGAGGGTATCGCCTCGGTCGCCCACGCGCTGGCCTTCTGCCACGCGGCCGAGCGGATCGCGGGCTGCACACCGCCGGCCGCCGCCGCCTTGGTCCGGGTGCTGCATGCCGAGCTGGAGCGGATCGCCAACCACCTGGACGTGGCGGTCCGGCTGGCTGACGCGGCCGGACTCGCGGTGGCCACGGCCCGGCTGGCCCTGCACAAGGAGCAGGTCATGCGGCTGGTCAGCCGGATGTGCGGCAGCCGGTTCGGCCGCGGCGTGGTGGTCCCGGGCGGGGTCACCGCGCTGCCGCGGCTCTCCCCGGCCGACCTGCGCGCCGAGCTCGACAAGCTGGCCACCCAGGTCACCGCCGAGGCCACCGCGCTGATGGCCACCTCCTCGTTCCTGGACCGGCTGCGCGGCACCGGCCCGCTGACCCCGAAGCGGGCCCGCACCCACGGGGCGCTGGGCCCGATCGGCAGGGCGGCCGGCTTCGCCGACGACAACCGGCTGACCCGCCCGTACGACGCCTACCGGGACCTGGCGGTGCCGCCCGCCCGGTCGCACGCGGCCGGCGACGCGATGGCCCGGCTGCGGGTCCGGTGGGAGGAGGTGGAGTCCTCGTTCGGTCTGCTCCGGCTGGCTGCCGATGAATTGGCCGAACGAGCCGGCGACCAGCTGCGGGTCCGGTGCGAGCCCACCGACGGCCGGGCGCTGGGCTGGGCCGAGGCGCCGCAGGGCGAGGTGCTCTACGACCTGAGCCTGGCCGGCGGCCAGATCGCCCGCTGCCACCCCCGGTCGGCTTCGTTCCACAACCTGGTCCTGATGCACGAGGTATTCGCCGGCGACATCCTCACTGACTTCCCGTTCATCGAGGCCAGCTTTGGCCTGTCGGTCGCGGGGGCGGCCCTGTGATTTCCGGGGAGGCGGCACTGTGAGCCGGAGGCGAACAGGGGCAACAGAGTGAGTATCTGGGTGCTGCGCGGCCTGCGCGACGGCGTGGTCACCACCCGCTGGCCTGCCAAGCCGGACCCCTACGCCGATGATTGGCGCGGCCCCGCCCGCCCTACCACCAGCCCCGCCGACCCCGCCAGCCCCGATGACCTCACGGATCTCTGTCCCACCGGCGCCATCACGGTCACCGACGGCACCGTGCGGGTCGACCAGGGCCGGTGCATCCTGTGCGGCCGCTGCGTGGCCGAGCGCCCCGGCGTGTTCGCCTGGTCCCAGGGCGCCACCGGTCCGGCCGCGCTCACCCGGGAGCAGCTGATCATCCCCGAACGCCCGGAGACCGACGCGGCCATCCAGGCCGCCCGGGCCCGGCTGGCGATGAAGACCCGCGCGCTGCACCGCAGCGTGCACGTCCGGCACGTGGACGCCGGGTCCGACGGCAGCGAGGAGTGGGAGATCCAGGCCCTGCTCGGCCCGGTCTACGACATCCACCGGCTGGGCGTGTTCATTACCGCCAGCCCCCGGCACGCCGACGTGCTGCTGGTCACCGGGGCCGGATCGCGCGGCATGAGCGGCCCGCTGCGCACCACCTACGACGGCATGCCGGACCCGAAGGTCGTGATCGCCACCGGCACCGACGCGGTCAGCGGCGGCCTGCTGGCCGGCAGCGAGGCCACCACCGGCGGCGTCGGTGCCACGGTCCCGGTCGACATCTGGCTGGCCGGCTCCCCGCCCAGCCCGTTCGGCATCCTGAACGCCCTGCTGATCGCGGTCGGCTACCTGATCCCCGAAGGGAGGCGGTCGCGGTGAGCGGCCTGTTCGCGGCGGGCCTGATCCTGCTGGCGCTGGCCGCGGCCGCGGACTTCCTCGGCGGCCGGGTGATGCGGTCCGGGCCGCTGTACCTGCTCGGCGCGGCCGGGTCGGGCTGCCTGGCCGCGGCCGGCGGGTTCGCGCTGACCGGCCGGATGGTCACGCTGGACGTGGCCGGCTGGCTCGGCGACCCGATCCCGGGCCAGCGGGCCGCCTCGCTGGCCGCCGACCGGCTGTCCGGCCTGTTCCTGGCCATGGCGTTCGGCGCGGCGCTGCCGGTCTCGGTCGCCTTCGCCAGCTGGGCGTGGCGGCAGGGCCCCCGCCCGGGCCGGCTCGGCGCGAGCTACGCGCTGGCGCTCGGCGCAGTAGCGGTCATCATGACCGCGCGGGACGCCTTCACCGTCTTGTTCGGCTGGGAGGCGCTGACCGCCGCCTTCTACCTGCTCTGTTGGCCGGGGGGACGACCCCCAAGACCCCCCCGCTCTTGGGGGGGCTGCCCGCCCCCCCAAACCCCCCCGGGGCGCAGATCACGTTCGCGTTCGGCAAGCTCAGCGGGGCCGCGCTGCTGATCGGGCTGCTGCTGCTGGCCACCCGGTCGCACTCGCTCCTGCTGGCCTCGTTCGCGCACGTGCCCGGCGGCGCGGCACGGACCGCCGCCCAGGTGCTGCTGCTGGTCGGGTTCGCGATCAAGGCCGGCCTGGTGCCGTTCCAGATCTGGCTGCCACGCGGCTACGCGGCCGCGCCCGGCCCGGCCCGCGCGATCATGGCCGGAGTCTGCGTCAACGTGGCCTTCTACGGCATGTGGCGGACGCTGGCGCTGCTCGGCCGGGCCCCCGGCTGGCTGGTGGGCGCCGTGCTGCTGCTCGGCGCGACCTCGGCGCTGCTGGGCATCGCGCACGCCGCGGTGCAGAACCGGCTGTCCCGGGTCATCGCCTACTCCAGCATCGAGAACACCGGGCTGATCGTAACCGGCTTCGGCGTGGCGCTGACCGGGGCCGCGATCGGCAACCGCGTGCTGGTCGCGACCGGGCTGCTGGCCGCGACCCTGCAGATGATCGCGCACACCGTGGCCAAGTCGCTGCTGTTCACCTCGGGCGCCGGGCTCGAGGCAGGAGCCGGCGGGGACGACCTGGAACAGCTGCGTGCGCGGGCCCGGCGCACTCCGTGGAGCGGGTTCGGCCTGGTCGTCGGCTCGGTGACGCTGGCCGGGCTGCCGCCGACGGTGGGATTCGTGTCCGAGTGGTTCCTGCTCGAGTCGCTGATGCAGCAGTTCCGCGTGCCCGGCCTCGGCTACCGGCTGGTCCTCGCGCTGGCCGGCGCCGCCGTCGCGCTGACCGCCGGCTTCGCCGGTGTCACCTTCGTCCGCCTGGTCGGCCTGGTCGTGAAGCGCGACGGTCCGGAGCCCGTCCGCGGCGCGCCGCTCACGTACGGCTGGTCCGGCCGGGCCGCCGTACTCGCGCTGTCCGTCTGCTGCCTGGCCATCTCCGCGGTGACGCCGCTGGAGATCCGGGTCATCGCCGCCGGGCTGTCGCCGGTGATGTCCGGCGGGCTGGTCATGGGCGCGCTGAAGTCCCCGTGGGTCGTGCAGCCCGTGTTCGCCGGGTTCTCCATCCTGTCGCCGTCCTGGCTGTGGCTCGAGATGCCGGCGATGCTGCTCCTGGTCGCGCTGTTCGCCTGGGCGGTGTCCGGGCGGCGGCTGCTGCGGGTGCGGAGGGTGCCGGCCTGGCGCTCGGCCACGATCGGCGTCGACGGCCTGGACTCCTACACCGCCTTCGGCTACGCCAACCCGGCCCGCCGGGTGCTGGCCGGCGTCCTGCACACCCGCGCCGAGGTGCAGGAGATCATGCTGGAGGACAGCGACCGCGACCAGGGGACCGGCCCGCCGGACCGGGACGACGTTGCCGAGGGGGAACAGGCCGCGCACCTCAGGTACGCCTCCGACGTGATGGAGGTGGTGGAGACCTACCTGTACCGGCCCGTGCTCCGGGCGTTCCTCGCCGTCGTGGCCGTCGCCAAGCGCCTGCAGTCCGGGCGGCTCGACGCGTACCTGCTGTACATGCTCATCGCCCTGATCGCGCTCATCGCCGTGGTGACCGCCCTGGCGTGAACGCGGATTCATCCAGCCAGGCGCCGAGGCGGTAGTAGAGGTCCTCGCCGAAGCTGGTCGGGAGGGGATGACGAAGAACACCAGCTGGCCCGCTAGCAGACGGTGTGCCAGCCGGTGCAGGCTGGCGTGCCTCCGCCGCGGTTGCTGACCAGCGCGACGGTGATCATCGCCACAGTTATGACCAGCCACAGGAGCATCACGCCCCATTGCGCGTCGATAAGCCTGGCCGAGGACCGCGAGCATGCGCAAGCGCCGACGCCGGTGCCGGCCCGGCCGCGCTGGCGCGGCTTGCGCTGTGAACAGGGGATCGTCCGGCGCGGACTGGCCGCGATCTTCTCCTGGGCCGGCATGTCCTCGCTGGAGACCAGCCGGGTGAACGTGCCGAGCAGCGTGGCCAGCCGGGGGTCAGAACGAGCCAGCCCTTCCTTGATCGCGTCCAGGGCCTGCCGTTCCCAGCTACTGAGGCTCATCGCCGGTCCCCCATCGCATAACCGTCATTGATCCACCGTCATACTGATCCGCGGAGGCGTCAGGAACGGACCCGGGTCCCGCCCCGGACGCGCGCGGCGCCAGCGATCCGGGAACGTGAACCACCATTCGAGACCTCCACCTGCGGCAGCGTCAATGCGCCGTTACCAGATAGAGACCATCAGCCCAGCAGATGATACAGGGCGTTACGCGAGCCTCGTCGCCTATGCCCGAACGTATCAAGCCGGGAGTGGTTTGGTTGCCGTACGTTCTGTTAGAGGATTCTCACCGAAAGGAATCTTGCCGGTACTCAGCAGCGCGGCACGGACCGGAAGGTTGTGGCTCCCTGCCCGGTCAGCGGCCCCTGGACGCCGCCCACCGACACCCCGTCGTCCTGCCGGTACAGCAGGATCCACACGTCGGGCGCCGTCAGGCTGATGTCGAGGTCGGGCGCCACGATGGTGAGGTAACCGTGCTGGTCCGCCGTGCCGTCGGCCACGTCGGAGGCGGTGACGTACTGGCCGCCGCAGGTGTCCTCGAGCAGCCCGTACCGCAGGCCCGGATGGATGTCGCGGCCGTAGACGAACAACCAGGTCTGCGGGGCCGAGCCGGGCGAGGGGCGGACGGCCAGCACGACGACGGAGAACGAGTTCTGGGCAGCACCGGGCAGCGCGTAGACGGCCGTGGCGGAGACGGCCGGCCGCGCCACGACCGCCGGGCCGGACGGGACGGCAGTGCGCGGGGCCCGGGACGCGGTGGCGGCGGGCTGGTGCGGGGTCCCCATCCGGGTCAGGCCCAGGGACACGCCCAGGCTGGTCAGCAGCGCTCCGGCCAGGAGGATGGCGATCCAGCCGCGGCGGCTCGGCCTGCGCAGCGTAGGCCCGCGGCGGCTCGGCCTGCCGATGGCCGGCTCGGCGGGGCTTGGCTCGCTGGGGCTTGACCCGCGCAGCCGGTCAGTGAGCCGCCACTCGTCGCTGGGCCGCCACTCGGAGCCGGAGGACACGATGTCCGGCTGCTCTTCCAAGTTCTCACCGTCCGCCGTCACCAAGGCGGATACCCAGCCCAGACCGGCCCAAGCCCGCTCGTTCTGCAGTACTTCCACCAGTCTCACCCATGACGCCATGGTGAGCCAGTGATGAACGGAGACTGAACCAGGCAGTGCCGGGCGGGCAGGCCGTTAGGCCGGGTACCGGCCGGGCGTAGTTGCGGCCGGGGATGAAATCGACGGCATACGGCCACTGTCCGTTGGGCGCTGGCCGTTGGCAGAAGTCTGCTATTCTTTCTATACTTCTTCCATGGCGCTGAGCATCAAGAGCGACGAGGCGGACCGGCTGGCCAGGGAGCTGACTGCTGAGACGGGTGAGACGCTGACCGAGGCCGTCGAGGTTGCGCTCAGGGAACGGCTCGACCGTGAGCACGCCAGGCGCGCAGCCAGCATGAGAACGCGGCTGGCGCGGCTGGCGGCCGACGTAGCCGCCCTGCGGGTTGCCGACGACAGGACACCGGAGGAGATCATCGGCTACCACGACGCTGGCCTGCCGCGTTGACGGAGCCAACGCCGAGGAGCCTTGTCGTCGATACGTCGGCGGCCGCAGCGGTCATCCTCGGCGAGCCGGGTAGCGAAGAACTTGCCGCCCACCTCGAGGGTGCCCTGGTCCGGCTGATGACGGCCGCCATACGCGTCGAGCTGGGCATCGTGATCGAGGCCCGGCTGTGGCCTGTCGGGCAGGACGTTGTCGATCGGTTCCTTCGTGACGCGAAGGTGGACATCGTGCCCGTCGATGCGGACCTGGCCGACCGTGCGATGAGCGGCTGGCGGCGATACGGCAAGCGGCGGCATCCGGCCGGGCTCAATTTCGGCGACTGCTTCACGTACGCACTCGCCGACCGGACCGGGCACCCCGTGCTGTGCACCGGCGACGACTTCGCCGCGACGGACATCACCGTGCTGCGCCCTGGGACAGGGCTCGCTACGGACTGAGGTCGAGGGCGGCGCGGATGATGCTGTCGGTGTCGATGCCGTTGTAGCGGTAGAGATCGTCGATCGACCCGGACTGGCCGAACTGGGCCACGCCGAGGGCGGCGTGCGGGACACGGTTGATGGTGGCCAGGAAGGACAGCGTGTGCGGGTGCCCGTCCAGCACGGTGACCAGGGGCGTGGCGCGGGCCGCGGGGAACGCCTGGTCCAGGATCCAGGCCTCTCCCCCGGCTCCTGACCCCGCCGCCTGCAGGCCCCGGCGGACGCGGAGGGCCTGGAACAGCAGGCCGGGGCTGGTCACGCACACCACGTCGGCGGGCACGCCGACCGCCTCCAGGCGCTCGGCGGCGGCCAGCGCCTCCGGTATGACCGCGCCCATCGCGGCGATGGTGATCTTGGGGTGCTCGGTGTGGCGCAGGCCGTACGCGCCGGCCACGACCTGGCGGCGGCGGCGCTGTCTGGCGGCCGGGTCGGCGGGCACGGCGGCCAGCTTCTGGCTGACCGGGCGGGTAGATAGCCGCAGGTAGGCGGCGCTGCCACCGGGTCGGCCGAGCCGGGCCAGGCTGGCCAGCAGGCACCACTCGGTGTCGATGGCGAAGGCTGGCTCGTAGGCGATGCAGCCCGGCTGCTCGATCCCGATGGACGGGGTGGTGATGGACTGGTGCGCGCCGCCCTCCGGGGCGAGCGCGACACCGGACGGCGTGCCGACCAGGATCGACTGCCCGCCCGCGTAGATACCGAACGACCATGGTTCCAGCGCCCGCTCCACGAACGGGTCATAGAGCACGCCGATGGGCAGCAGCGGCTGGCCCCAGCGGCTCCAGGTCGCGCCGAGCTCGCCGATCAGCCCGACCAGGTTGGTCTCGGCGATGCCGAGCTCGATGTGCTGCCCGGTCGGCTTCTCCCGCCAGTGCAGGATCGTCTCGGCGTCGTCGGCGAACCAGTCCGTCCGCTCGCTGGCCGACCACACGCCGACCTTGTTCACCCAGCCGCCGAGGTTGGTGCTTGAGCTGACGTCCGGGCTCACGGTCACCACCCGCGCGGCCGCCTCCGGTGCCTCCCGGGTCAGGTCGAGCAGCGCCCGGCCCAGCGCGGCCTGGGTGGTGGCCACCCCGGTGGGCGTGCGGCCGAGGTCGGCGGGCACCTGGGGCGGCGCGTGGTCGGGTGCCTCGGGCCGCTTGAGCCGCCTCGCCGTCTCGGCGCACAGCCCGGCCGCGGCGCTGCCCTCGGCCGGGCGGCGCCACGGCTGGTCGGCGTCCGCGCCCAGGTGCGCGGCCAGTTCCTTGATCTGCTCGACGGTCAGCAGCGCGGAATGGTTCTGCGGGTGCCCCTCGATGGGCAGGCCGTAGCCCTTGATCGTGTAGGCCAGGATCACCGTGGGCCGGTCATCGGAGATGGCCCCGTACGCCTCGTCCAGCGAGCTGAGGTCATGTCCGCCCAGGTTGCGGATGGCCGCGGCCATGGTGGCGTCGTCCAGGCCGGCGATGAGGCCGTCCAGGCCCTGGTCGCCGTCCGGCAGCCTGCGGCGCAGCTCGTCAGGAGGACAGCGCAGCAGCCGCTGGTACTCGGGGTTGGGCATGGCGTCGATCCGGTGCCGGAGCGCCTCACCGCCGGGCCGGGCGAACAGCGCCTCGAGCAGCCGGCCGTACTTCAGCGTGATGACCTGCCAGCCGGCCGCGGTGAACATGCCCCGCAGCCGGTCGGCGGCCATCAGCGGCACCACTCGGTCCAGCGACTGCCGGTTCACGTCCACGACCCAGACGATCTCGCCGAGTTCGGCCACGCCGGGATCGACGATGGCCTCCCAGACCGCGCCCTCGTCCAGCTCCGCGTCGCCCAGCAGCGAATACTGCCGGCCGCCCGCGGGCACCCCGGTGAACCGGCCGTTGAGGTACCGGCGGGCCACCGCGCCCCACACCGGGGCGGTGGCGCCGATGCCGACCGAGCCGGTCGAGTAGTCCACGGGGTCGGGGTCCTTGACCCGGCTGGGGTAGCTCTGCAGGCCGCCGAACGCCCGCAGCGTCTGCAGGTAGGGCTCGTCCAGCTCGCCCAGCAGGTAGTTGATGGCGTGCAGCACGGGCGAGGCGTGCGGCTTGACCGACACCCGGTCCTCGGCGCGCAGGTGCCCGAACCACAGCGAGGTCATGATCGAGACCATCGACGCCGACGACGCCTGGTGGCCGCCGACCTTTATGCCGCCGGGATTGGGCCGGACCCGGTTCGCGTGATGGATGATCGCCGTGGACAGCCAGAGCACCTCGCGCTCGATCTCGCCCAGCGCGCCGAGGCGGCTGGCTTCGGCCTGCGGCGGGGAGTCCGTGATGTCAGCCATGGGTGCATGACAGCATGACCGCGGCCCTGGGCACAACCTCTCAGCTGACCGGCAGCCAGAAGCAGCACTCCTCGCCGTAGTCGGCGAAGCCGGCCCGGAGCAGGATCGGCCCGGAGGTCAGCACCCGCCCCTTGACCAGGGCCAGGGTGGCGCCGTGGTCGCGGGCCAGCCGGAGCCGCTCGGCCAGCACGGCCCGGTAGCTGCCGCGGCCGCGGGAGGCGGGCAGCGTGACCGCGCCCCACAGCTGGGCCACCTCTCCGTCCAGCGTGCAGCCGCCGGTCGAGACCGGCTCGCCGCCCTCGAAGGCCACCACGCGGAAGCTCGACCAGGTGGCCAGGTTCCGGAGCGACTCCGCGAGATTCGCGGCCGTCTCGGTCTCGTCCGGCTCGGCCCGGCCCCAGCCGCGCACGGAGACCGCCGAGTACGCGCGGAAGGTGCGCTCGTCGCGGACCAGCTCGACCGCCACCCCGGGCTGGACGTTCAGGTCGGGCAGGCCGCCGCCGAGCTCGCAGGCCAGGACCTGCACGGCGTCGATCATCTCCGCGCCGCGGTCGCGCAGGGCCTGTTCGGTGCCCGGCGGCTGGCTGGCGGACGAGACCCACCAGGCCACGCCGGGCAGGTCCCAGCCGCGGACGTGCCCGGCGATCTCGTCGATCACCTCCTCCAGCGGCCGCGTGGTCCGTGACCAGGTGACCTGCGCGGCGTGGAAGGTGGGGTCGAGCACCGTGTCCGGGTACCGGACGAGGCGGTAGTGTTCGGTCCGCAGCTCGACGGCGCCGCTGGGCAGGTACTCCATCTCGGCCGCCGCGTCGAGCACGCGCTCCCGTGTCCAAGGGCTCAATACCGGGCCTCCTCTGGATCGCCTCCGTCCCTTCTTTCTTGTACCCGAACGGAGCGTGGTGCGCGCACCGCTGACGGTGGCCGCCGCTGCGGCCGAGGCGGCCAGTCCGAGGGCCAGGACGGGCAGGCCGGCGGCCAGGCCAGCTAGGGCGGCTCCGCCGGCCGCGCCGCCGTTCATGATCGAGTTGATCCAGGCCTGGGCCTCGGTGCCGCTGCCACGCGGGGCCGCGGCCGCCGCCGCGCCGAACAGCGTGGCCAGGGTGGGCCCGAGGCACAGGCCGGCCAGCGGCGCGGCCACGGCCAGCAGCGGCGCGTACAGGCCGGCTGCGGTCAGCAGCGCGAGCCCGGCTGTATAGCCGGCCAGCAGCCGGACCAGCCTCGGGCCGAAGCCGGGATCGGTGCCGTCCGCGGCCGGGGCGGCGGCCCGCGCGCCGAGCAGCAGGCTGCCCAGGATGCTGCCGATCGAGACCTCGGCCAGTAGCGGCCCGGAGGCCCACAGGGCGTGATGATGCCGGACGTAGGCGATCAGCGCGACCTCGGTCGCGCTGAGGGCGGCTTGGGTCAGGGTGGCGGTGATCAGCAGCTCGCGCAGCCCGGCCGAACGCAGCGGGCCCAGCCGGGAGCGCCGGGCGGGTGCAGGCTCCGTGCGGTTAGAGCCCTCGCCGGGGCGTGGGCGCTCGGCACGGGAGGGCGTGACGATGGTGATTACCGCCGCGCCGGTCAGGGCCAGCAGCACGATCACGGCGGCGGCCGGGGCGATGCCGGTGGCCAGCGCGCTGGCCACTACCGGGCCGGTGATGTAGGCCAGGTCGAAGACCGCGGCGTCCAGCGCGAACGCGGTCTGCTTGAGCGCGCCGGCCCAGGTGGACCACAGGCTGCGCATGCCCGGGCTGAGCGGGGGGTTCAGCAGGCCCGCGGCCGCGGCGGCGGCGATCAGCACCCCGGCGGGCGCGGCGGCCATCGAACCGGCCAGCAAGGCGGCCAGGGCCAGCGCGTAGCCGAGCGCGCAGAAGACGGCCACGGGCACCAGCCCGCGGCGGTCGGCGAGCCGGCCCCGCAGCGGCCCGGTCGCGGCCTGGCCCAGGGTGTAGCCCGCCACCACCAGGCCCGCCACCGTCATCGAGGCGTGCTCGGCGGCCACCAGCAGCAAGGTGACGGTGACCATGCCCTGGGGCAGCCGCGCACAGATATCCGCTACCGCGAGCCTGCGCAGCAGGGGCTGGGCAAACAGCCCGCGGTACGACGCGGCGACCGACGGCGAGCTCACGCCTAGACGTCGTCCCGCCACTCAGCCGCGGCCAGCACCGCCCAGCCCAGGGTGATGGCTACCACCCCGGGGATCGCCGCCAGCGGGCCAGCCAGATGCTCCACGGGCTCCAGTATTCATCAGCCGCCGCGGGGGCGATCATCGAGGCGACCAGGGCTATCTTCTAGGCGGCGGGAAGTTCGACCGTCACGTCGACCACGCCCCGGCTCGGGACGCTGGCGGACAGGCGGCCGGCGCCGGCGAGCAGGGCCAGCGACGCCCGGTTGTCCGCGCCGACCTCCGTGACCAGCCGCTTGACCGCGGGCGGGCGGCGCCGCACGAGCTCGGCGGCCAGGGCGGTGCCGACGCCGCGGCCCTGCCAGTCGTCGGCCACGGTGACCGCGATGTCGGCGGCGGCGGGATCGGCGGGGTCCTGGATCAGGCGGGCGATGGCGATCGGGCCTTCCTGGCCATCAGGCGGCAGCACGACGAGCAGCAGGGCGACGTGATGGGTCCCGTCGACATCGCCGACCAGCCGCTGGATCATCGCGTCGTTGAGTTCGTGCAGCGTGGACAGGAACCGGCGCTGCCGCGACTCGGGCGACAGGCGGCGGAACATCTCGCGCAGCGCCTCGCCGTCGGCAGGCAGCAGCGGCCAGATCATCGCGGGCGTGCCGTCACGCAGGAAGAACTCTCCGGGAAGCGGCTGGTACCCGGCCGGGCTGGTGGTCACGCCGGTAACAACACCACGGAGCGCTTCGCTAGTTCGTGAATCGCCTCACAAGGGGGCCTGCTCGCTGCCCGGGTTCGGGAGCGGCGCGGGCGAGGGCTCGGGCTCGGGTGTGGGCCGCGGGGTGGAGCGCTCGATGGCGGGCCAGCCGACGTCGGCATCGTGCTCGGCCTGTTCGGCCTTGCCGCCGCCGCGCAGGCCGAACAGGCGCTTGGCCAGCAGCAGGTAGACGGCGACGGCCAGGTTGAGCACCAGGGCCACGACCTTCAGCGCGGAGACGCTCTTGGTCAGCTCGTAGATCTCGTACGGGACGAACACGATGGTGGCGATGAAGGTCAGGTACTCCGCCCACCGCTTACCCAGCCACAGGCCCACCGCCTCTACGCCCTCGAGCACGGCGTAGGCGGCGACCGCCACGCCGACCAGATAGAGGCTGGTGATACTGATCGCGAACAGGTGCCGCAGGTCGTGCACGATGCCGTGGTTGCTGTTGGCTACCGGGCCGCCCAGGCCGCCCTGCAGGTTCTTCAGGATGGAGGTGAAGTCCTGGTTCAGCACCTCCCGGTTGTTGGCGAATAGCAGGATGGCGGCGCCCAGCGCGCCCAGGACCAGGAAGTGGAACACGCGTTCGATGGCGATCAGCCGCAGCACGTACCGGTCGCGTAGCGCCCGGCCCCGCAGCGGCAGCTCCACCTCCGCCCGCGGCGACGGGTACTTGCGCTCCGGGTGTTCCGGTGGGGGCAAGGCCAGCCACGAGTCGCAGCGCATGCAGCGGTACCAGCGCAGGCCGTCGTCCTCGCGGGCGAACAGCTCATCCTCGGGGCGCAGCTGGGCCGCGTCCGTGCCGAGCAGCAGATGGCCGTTCAGGGCGCAGCCGAGCAGCTCATAGCGCAGCTTCGGGACGTACCGGCGCGTTTTCTCGGTTCCCGGCGGCGGCTGATGGCCCGTCATCCCAGCAACTTAACAGCCGCCGGGCTCCAGTCCGGTCAGGCGGGGGCGACGGGCGGGACGTTGTAGTTCATCCGGAACAGGTTCTCCGGGTCGTACCGGGCCTTGAGGCGGCCGAGCCGGGCGTACTTCTCCGGGCCGCCGAAGGCCTCGACCACCCGGTCCAGCTCGTCGAAGTTGAGCATGTTGACGTAGACGCCCCGGCCGAGGAAGGGAGCCAGGTCGGCGACGGCCTGGCGGGTCCGGCCGATGTAGTCCTCGTCGTCGGCCGGGTCATCCCAGCGCATGGCGAAGTTCAGCCAGAGCAGGTAGCCGCGGTTGGAGAAGGCTGCGTCGGCCTCGGCCACGTCGCCGATGGCCCCGCCGAGCCCGATGATCTCGACCTCGCCCTCCATCGGCATGTCCTGCCAGAAGGCGACCAGGCGGTCGATCGCGTCGTCGGCCAGGTCGGCGACGTGCGCCTCCTTGGTGTAGTACCGGTGGCCGTCCTCGAACTCGGTGTCGATGAGCCGCTGCACCCCGGCGGCGAACGGCAGCACGGTCGAGGCCTTGATGCAGGGCTGGCCGATGTCGCACAGGCGCCCGATCATCTCCTCGCCGTCCGGGTTCTCGGCGTCAGCCAGCCACATCGAGACCAGCATCAGCAGCCGCTGGCCCACGTACTCAGGCGGCACGAAGGGCAGGGCGGGCATGTCGTGCTTGAGCGCAGCGTGCCAGCCGACGGTGCGCGGCAGGGTGGGCACCACGGCCGCGTAGCCGCGCAGCGCCTCGGTGGCGCGTTCCGGCTCGTAGACCGACACGCCGATGCGCATCATCGGGCCGAAGTCGTAGGCCTGGAAGGTGAAGCGGGTCACGATGCCGAAGTTGCCGCCGCCGCCGCGCAGCGCCCAGAACAGCTCCGGGTGGCTGTCCTGATTGACCTCGATTACCTCGCCGCTGGCCAGGACGACTTCCAGGGACACGAAGTTGTCGCAAGTCAGTCCGTGCCTGCGGGAGAACCAGCCGATGCCGCCGCCCAGGGCCAGGCCGGCCACGCCGGTCTCGGACATGATGCCGGCCGGGACGATCAGGCCGTGCGGGGCGGTGGCCGCGTCGACGTTGCCGAGCCGGCAGCCGCCGCCTGCGTGGACCAGCTTGCGCTCGGCATCGACGGTCACCTCGCGCAGCCCGCTCAGGTCGATGGTCAGGCCGCCGTCGGACATGGCCTTGCCCGCCACGTTGTGGCCGCCGCAGCGGACCGCCGGCGTCAGGCCGTGCTCGCGGGCCACGTTGACCGCGGCCACCACGTCGGCGGTGCTGGTGCAGCGCAGGATGAGACCGGGCCGCCGGTCGACCATGGCGTTCCAGACCAGGCGGGCGGCTTCGTATTCGGCGTGATCCGGGCCGATGATGTCGCCCTTGAACTGCCCGGCCAGCTGCTCGCCGATGCGCAGCCGTAGCTGCTCGTCAATTCTCGACGAGCCAGTCGCGGCAGAGGTCGTCATGGACATGGGTGGTGTTCCTTTCCTGGCTTACGTGGTGACGGGGGCGTCGGCGCCTTCGGCGATCCGGCGCATGGCGTTCAGGGTGGCGGCCACGGCCTTGAGGTAGTCGCCGGTCATGGCGTCGGCATAGGCCTGCTCCTCGGCGGACCCGCCCTCGACGCCGTGGACGACCAGGGCAAAGCTGAAGCGGAGCTTGAGGTCGTCCTCGGGGCCCTCGATCTCGTTGGCGATGGTGCCCAGCACCGGGCCGGCGATGCGGGTGAAGGTG
This sequence comes from uncultured Actinomycetes bacterium, assembly GCA_963767565.1. Lineage (GTDB taxonomy): Bacteria > Actinomycetota > Actinomycetes > Streptosporangiales > Streptosporangiaceae > Palsa-504. The sequence goes on from CAVYEG010000013.1 coordinate 201,362, forward strand.
ACCCGGTGCGGGGCCTCCAGCGTGACCCGCTCGGTGAAGCGGTCGCCGCGGCCCGGCCCGATTGACAGGGCGATGTCGCGGTCGAAGACGGTGTCGCTGTGCCGCTGCGTCACCTCGCAGTAGGTCATGCTGGGCACGAACGGCAGCGCGTTGTTGGCCTTGAGCACCAGGCCGTCCCAGACGTTGGCCGCCGTCAGGCGCGGCTCGTCCGGCACGTTGACCGGCAGCTGGTGGCTGACGAAGATCATGACGCTTCCTCCGTTGGATCGATCACGGTGTTCTCCAGGGTGCCGAGGCCGTCGATGGTGGCGCGGACCACGTCGCCGCCGCGCAGGTACAGGCCCCGGCCGGCGCCGACCCCGGACGGGGTACCGGTCGCGATGACGTCACCTGGCTCCAGCGTGACCACCTCGCTGGCCGCCGCGATCAGCTCGGCGACCGAGCAGACCATGTCGGCGGTGGACTCGTCCTGCTGCAGGTCGCCGTTCACCCACAGCCGCAGCCGCAGGTCCTGCGGATCGGGCACCAGGAACGCGGGCGTCAGGCCCGGGCCCAGGGGCAGCGAACCCTCGATGGACTTAGCCGCGAACCAGTCGTAGCTGAACGCTTCGGCGGGCACGATATCCCGCTTGTGGAAGCCGCGCGCGGTCACGTCGTTGGTCACGCAGTAGGCGGCCACGTGAGCCAGGGCCCGTTCGGCCTCGATGTTCTTGCCCGCGGTACCGATGATGACGGCCAGCTCGATCTCCCAGTCGTACCTGGCGCGGTCGGCCGAGCCGATCACGATCGGGTCGCGCGGGCCGATCACCGAGGTGGTGGGGGCCTTGAGGAAAAAGAACGGCCGCCAGCCCGCGGCCGGGATCTCGCCACCCATCTCGGCCATGTGCCGGCGGTAGTTAACGCCCGCGCAGATCACCTTGCGCGGCCAGCGCAGCGGCGCGAGCAGGGTGTCGTAGGCGGCCGGCGGCGCGCCGGCCAGGTCGAGGTCACGCAGCACGGGCTCGGCGGCGGCCCAGTCGTCGACCAGTTCCAGCGCGCTCGACCAGCGCTTGAGATCAGCCGGGGCGACCAGCGTGCCGTCCTCGGACAAGATCCCGAGACCCTCGGTGCCGTCGGCGGCGTAGCTGGCCAGTGACCAGTTCATCGGGCTTCTCCCAGGGCTGAGCGGCCGGATACCTGATCGTGCACGGAGGCGACGTCGAGGTGGCCCCAGCCGTCGGCGTAGGCCTTGTCGAAGACCTCCTTGGCCGCGGCGAACACCGTCGGGGTCAGGCCGACCTCGGCGGCATGAGCCTCGATCTGATCCAGGATCGGCTGCAGGGTGGCGATGGGGCCGGGGGCGGGAGACCAGCGGCGTTCGGCCATCAGGGGGCCGCGCACCTTCCAGATCGTCGAGCCGGCGATGGAGTTGTCCAGGGCCTGCTGGACCAGGCCGAGGTCCAGGCCGCTGCGCCGGGCCATTTCCATGGCCTCGGCGGCGGCCACGGTGTGCACCGCGAGCAGCAGGTTAGCGACGTACTTCAGCTGCGCGCCGGTGCCGAACGGGCCGGTGTAGACCCACGGCCCGGAGATGGCGTCCAGGACCGGGCGGACCAGGTCCACGCTGGCCTCCTCGCCGGAGGCGAAGGTGGTGGCCTGCCGGGGCGCGACCATGCCGGGAGTGCCGCTGATCGGGCAGTCGAGCAGGTCACCGCCCCGGGCTTGCACTTCGTCGCGGAGCCTGGCCTTACGGGTGACGTCGATGGTGCTCATCTCGAGGTGGATGGTGCCGGGCCGGAGGGTCGTCAGGGTGCCGGACGGGCCGGTGATGACCTCCTCGACGGCGTCGGCGTCGGGGACGACGGACAGCAGTACGTCGGCGGACGCGGCCACCTCGGCCGCCGAGCCGGCCACGGTGCCGCCGGCCTCGGCCAGCTCGGGTGAGCCGTGCCGCCGGTAGCCGATGACGTCGAAGCCGCGTTCCATCAGGTTCCGGGCGATCGGCAAGCCCATCTTGCCCAGTCCGATGACGCCGACTCGGTCCATCGCGGTACTCCCCTCGCCGGGTCGCTGCTCCAAACTGTATGCAGTTTGGTGAGGCGAGGCAAGGGGGCACCGAGAAAAACTGCATGCACTTTTTGGGATTACGGGGCGAAGTCGAGGGCCTGGGGCTCGTCGGCGAGCGGCGGTACGGTGGCCGGGACGTCGTCGCCGACCTCCTCGAAGCGCAGCCGCGCCAGGTCCACCGCGCCGGCCCTGCTCAGCAGCGCGCCGAAGAACAGCGCCCTGGCCTCCTTGGGCACGTTGAGCACGATGCTGGCCGGGGTCCAGTCCGTGGTGCCGCCCAGCGACCGGTCCTGCATGTTGTCGAGCGTCAGCGTGCCGTTGCGCCCGTCGATCCGCAGCCACAGTCCGGTCCATCCGGTGACCTCGCAGGCACGCATCATGGCGCTGAACCGGACCTTGCGGCCGATGTAGCGGGAGGCGGCGATGCTCTGCACCAGCGCGCCGAAGCCGGCTGGTTCACCGGCGGCCGAACGGAGCCGGAGCTGCGCCACCCGGTCGCCTTCGTAGTCCGTCCCGGGGAGCAGGCCTGCCTCGTAATCGGAGGCATGGCTGCCGGTCATGCGCCAGGGAGACGGGATGGGCTCCAGCTGTACCTGGCCCAGCAGGTGGGTCAGGGCCTGGGTGTAGTTCTCGCCCGTTTCGGCCATGCGGGCCCGGACGAGGCGCTTGAGATCCTTGTTCTGCGGCATGGTGAACAACCTCCGTCTCGGCGGCCGCCCCAGCGCCCGCTGACGGGCCGGCCCGATGACAGATGCGTGTTCGGCCATGCAGGGCAGGACAGGCCCGGGAGTGTGCCCCCCTTCGCCCTGGTGGATGGCCCTGCTGGGGACGGGCCGCCAGGCTCGGCGTCAGACCGCGCCGTTGTCCTTATCGTGAACCACGCGCCGCGCCCGGGTCAAACGGGCCTCCGCGGCGGGCTGAGGCGGAATGGCCTTTCATGATCGCGGGCAGTTCGGGCCAAATAGCGACCAAAAGTGCCCGCGATCATGGGATGGGACGGAGGCGGGCGGGGGCGGGGGCGGGGGGTTTGTGCCAGACGGAGATGTGGGCGGTGCTGTCCCTGGTGAACGGGGTGCGCTGCCAGTCGGCGTAGCGCTCGCGCAGGGTCAGGCCGGCCAGGCGGGCCATCAGGTCGAGTTCGGACGGCCACACGTAGCGGTGCGGCGAGGAGAAGGTCTCCATCTGGCCGTCGATGACCCAGTAGTGGTGCGAGAACGCGATCTGAGTGGCCACGTCGTACTGCTCGAAGCCGAGGTGCGCGGGGGTCACTCTGAAGGCGTGCACGGTCTCGCCGGGCGGCAGCCGCTGGAGCTGCGGGACGTAGACCTCGATCACGAAGCAGCCGCCCGGCTTGAGCTGCGCGGCGACGTTGCGGAAGCACTCGACCTGCTCGTCCTGCGTGGTCAGGTTGGTGATCGTGTTGCGGACCAGGTAGGCGACGTCGAAGGTCCCGCCGGCCTGGGTGGTGGCGAAGTCGCCGATCGTCACCTTGATGCGCTCCGCACCGGGCTGGGCCCGCAGCCGGGCGACCATGGCCGGGGACAACTCGATCCCGCGGACGCGGACGCCCCGCTGGCTGAGCGGCAGCGCGATGCGGCCGGTGCCGACGCCGAGTTCCAGGGCGCTGCCGAGTTCCAGGGCGCTGCTGCGCTCCAGCGCGCTGTCCCGGCCGGCCAGGTCCGCCAGGAAATCCACGGCCGGCTCGATGGCTTCGGGCTCGAACAGTTCCGGCCAGTAGGTTTCGTACCTGCGGGCTATGCGCTCGTCGAAGTAGACCTTCGGCACACCAGCACAGTGCCACGCGGTCGTGGCTAGCCGCCAGCGGTTTTCTGGCGGGTCGCTGGGGGGCGCTGGCGCGGGTTGGACGGGGCCTGGCCGGGGTGGGCGTGATCGGCAAGGTAAACTGTATGCAGTTGCTGAAGAGGGGAGGGCTCTCTATGCCTCGTGCGGTGCAGGTGCCGGACATCCGCAAGGTCGACCTGCCCGAAGCCCGGCAGGCCATCCCGCACGTGCACGCCTACCTGCGGGAGTGCATCCTGGACGGCACGCTGCCGCCGGGCACCAAGCTGTCGCAGGTGAGCCTGGCTGCCCAGCTCGGGATCAGCCGCACGCCGCTGCGGGAAGTGCTGCGGATGCTGCAGGAAGAGGGCCTGGTCGAGATCGAGCCGAACCAGCGGACCAGGGTCGCGGGGCTGGATCCGCAGGAGCTCGACGACATCTACGCGAGCCGGATCCTGCTGGAGACGCTCGCCCTGTCGATGACCATCGGCCACTTCGGCGCCACGGCGCGCGCCGAGGCCAGGCAGCTGCTGACCGCGATGCGGCGGGCGGCCAAGAGCGGCGACTTCGGCACCTGGTTCGCCGCGCACACCGAGTACCACCGGGTCTGCACCGCGGCGGCCGGGGAATCGCTGCAGCGGCAGCTGCGGGCCTTCGCCGACCGGACCACCCGCTACATCCGCATCTACCAGCTCTCCGAGCCGAACAGCTGGCAGGCGGCGGGCGACGTGGAGCACGCCGCGATCCTGGAGGCGCTGATCGCGGGCGACGAGCACGGCGCGCTCAGCGAGATGGCCCATCACCTGGAACGGACCGCGTTGCGGGTACTGGCCGACTGCGCGCCGGATTTCGTGCCGGTGGCGGTGCCGCACGCGGTGGCGCTGATCGACCGTGACCCGCCCGCGCCGCTGCGGCTGACCGGAGCCAGCTGATACGGGCACGGCTCCGGTGGGGTCAGGCGACCTGATCCGGCGCTAGACGCCGGTGGTGCCGTCGATGCGCTCCCGGACCAGGTCCGCGTGACCGTTGTGGCGGGCGTACTCCTCGATCATGTGGACGTAGATCCAGCGGAGGCTGACGTCCTGCGCCATGAAGCGGCCCGTGTCGGCTAGGGTACGGCCCGCGCAGTTCCGCCGTGAGCAGGCGATCTCCGCACGCCAGGCCGCCAGGGCGCCACCCAGGGTGGCGCCCTCAGCCAGTTCGAAGCCACCGTCGGGGCCACCCGGATCGGCCTGCGGGTCGTAGATCGGCGGGGCCTGTTCTCCGGCGAGCACCCGGCGGAACCAGTCCCGCTCCACCTCTGCCATGTGCTGGACGAGGCCGGTCAGCGTGAAGCCGGACGGCGGCACGGAAGCGGCGGCAGCCTGCTCGTCATCCAGGCCCTCGCACTTCACGGCTAGGGTGGCGCGGTGAAAGTCAAGCCAGCTTTCCAGCGTGGTGCGCTCGTCGGCGTTCAGCGGCGGCAGCGGACGTTCGATGGGGATCACCGGTCGATTATCTATAGTCGAACTCGGGAAGTGTGAGGCATGGGTCGGTTTCGTATCGCGCTCGCCGTGGTCGCCGCCGCGGCGGCGGTCACCGCGTGCTCCGGGACGTCTGCCCCGCGGGCGGTCCCGGCCAGCTACTACCTGGCCCTGGGTGACTCGCTGGCCCAGGGCGTCCAGCCCGACGCGGCCGGGGTCAGCGTGGAAACCGGGCAGGGCTACGCCAACCAGGTGTACGCCGCGCTGCGGCCCAGCCATCCCGGGCTCCGGCTGGTCAAGCTGGGCTGCCCGGGCGAGACCACCGCCACCATGATCAACGGCGGGATCTGCCGGTACCCGGGCGGCTCGCAGCTGGCCGCCGCCGTCGCCTTCCTCGGCACCCACCGCGGGCACGTACCCCTGGTCACCATCGACATCGGGGCCAACGACCCGGAAGACTGCGGCAGCCAGCGGAACCTGATCGAGATCGCCACCTGTTTCGGCGCCGACACGCCGGGCGCCGTCACCAACCTGGGCACGATCATGACCCGGCTGCGGTCGGCCGCCGGGGCCGGCGTCCGCGTGGTCGGGATGAGCTACTACCTGCCCGCGCTGGCCCAGTGGCGCGACGGCACGCCGGGCGAGGCGATCGCCTGGCTGACCGAGCGGCTGACCGCCAGCTACAACAACCTGCTGGACGGGGTGTACGCCAAGTACGGGGCGCGGGTGGCGAACGTGTTCGGCGCCTTCGACACTTCGGACTTCGGCAACACCCAGACGGTGCCGGGGATCGGCACGGTACCGCGCAATGTGGCCCGGATCTGCCAGTGGACCTGGGAGTGCGCCCCGCCGCCGCGCGGGCCGAACCAGCACGCGGACCAGGCCGGCTACGCGGTCATAGCCCGCGCGTTCCTGAGCGCGGCCTGGCCCGGTCAGCTGAGGGCGGCGCCGGTGCCGGTCAGCTGAGGGCGGCGCCTGGCCGGCTGGCCCGAGCGGATCTGGGGCTGGCTGACCGCCCGGGTGATCGGGCCGAGCCACATGTCGATGGAACCGGGCTCGGCCGGGTCGAAGGTCCTGGGCACCCAGCCGGCCTCGTCCTCGATCCGGCGCACGCCGAACGAATACTCGTAGGTGAAGCCCTCAGGGCCCAGGAAGTACAAGAAGACCGCGGTGGACTGCGGGTGCCGGCCCGGGCCCATCTCGATCTCGACGTTGTGCTCCTGCAGGAAATGCCAGTTCCTGAACACGTCGTCGATGGTGTCCACCTGGAAGTTCATGTGGCACAGGCCCGGCCCGTCGCCGCGGAAGACGGCCAGCTTGTGGTGCACCGGGTCGATGCGCATGAGGCAGGCGGCGTCGCCGATCCAGTCCGAGACGCGGGCGTTGAAGCGCGTGCTCCAGAACCGGTAGGCCTCGTGCACGTCGGGCGCATCCAGGCAGAGGTGGCCGAACTCGCTGATCCCGGCCTGACGGCTGAACGCCACCGGCCTGCCTACGCTCTCCTGCTGGCTGACCAGCTCGATCCGGTTGCCGGACGGGTCGTCGAAGCCGATGAACTCGCGGACCCGGCGAGATCGCGCCTCGGCGGCCGAGCCGCGGCGGACGGTCAGGCCCGAGCGCTCGAGCTCGGTTTCCCCGGCGTCGAGCGCGTCGGCGTCGGCCACGGTGAAACCAGAGGCGATCATCCCGGACGGCCCCTCGACCAGGGCCAGGCAATGGTGCCTCTGGTCGGCGCGCAGGTGGGCGACCCCGGCCTCGGTGGGCGCGGCCAGTTCCAGGCCGACGATCTCGGTAGCGAACTTGATCGCCGCGTCCAGGTCGGCCACCCCGGACCGTACGTAGGCGATATCGGTGAGCGTGATCATGGGGCGGCTCAGCTGTAGACCGGGGTCACGTCGATGTAGATCTGCCAGTCGCGGACCAGGTCACCTTCGAAGATGAGGATGTCGGCATTGGGCGTGACGACGGTCTTGCCGTCCTTGCGCTTGTACTCCACGTCGATCTGCACGATGGTGGTGTCGCCGAACTCCCAGGAGTTCAGGATGTGATGGGTGAGACCGCCGATGCTGGCCCAGAAGGCCTCCACTCCCTCCTTGACGGCCCCGTGGCCGACGGCCGGGTCGGCGTTGGCGAAGCGGAACCTCACGTCCGGCGTGAGGTAGGAGTTGAACTTCTCGGCGTCCATCGAGTCGATGGCGGCGAAGATGGGGGCGATGTCGCGGCTCATGCAGGGCTCCCTGGTTCTTGGTTGGCGAGGAAGGTCTCGGGTGGCGGCACGCCCCACAGGTGCGGCGGCACTTCCCAGTCGTTGGCCACCCAGCAGTCGTCGATCTGGTCGATGTCGGAGAACCACTCGATCCACGAGCCCCACGGGTCCGGGCTGTAGTGGAAGAAATTCGATCCGATGGTGTGCCGGCCCAGGCCCCAGCCCTCGGGACGGCCGCGGGCGCGCATCCGGTCCGCGCCGACCGCGATGGCGTCGATGGACGGCACCTCGAAGCTGGCGTGGTGGAAGCCGCGGTGGCTGCTGGCGATGAAGCCGAAGACGTGGTGGTCGCCGGCCCCGGCGTTGAGGAACGTGACCCGGTCGTGGTGGATGGTGTCGCTGAGCCGCAGCCCGAGCACCCGGGTGTAGAAGTCGGTCATCGGGCCTGGCTGCGCGGTGAACAGCAGCGAGTGGCCCAGCCGCCGGGGCAGCACATCCTGCGTGGCCACGGTCCACTGGGCGACGTTGACCCGCTGCTGGGTGCCGCCCATGTTGACCAGCACCTCGGCGACCGGCCGGGCCGAAGCCTGGGGCTGGTCAAGCAGCTGCACGGGCGTGCCGTCGGGATCGCGGATCCACAGCCCGTCCTCGGTGGCACCGGCCGGGGGCTCGATCACGGGCGTTCCGGCCCGGCCGAGCGCCTCGCGGACCGAGTCCAGGGTGCCGGGATGCAAGGTGAAGGCGACGTGGTGCAGGCGCTTGGCCGGCGCCTCGACCAGGCGCACCTGCTCCTGGTCCCGGCCGGGGCAATGGGCGACCAGCGAGCCGTCCTTCTCCCCGGTCTCCAGGCCGAAGTCCTGCAGGAAGCCCTCGGCCACGGCCAGGTCAGGCACTTCAAGCGCATAGTGGTGCAGCCCCGAGATCACTGCTTCTCCCTTCAAGTTCCAGCCAAAACTGCATACAGTTTAGCTGGCTGCATACAGTTTAGACAGGCATTCGGCCGTCTGTGAAGAGGAGAACCCGGGGTGATGCGTACAGAGGTCGCAGAGGCAGGCCAGATACTGTCCCGGCTGGGGCTGGTCACCGCTTACGGGCACGTCTCGGCCCGGGCCGGGGACTCGATGCTGATCACGCCCGCGGCCGACCTGGCCGGCGTCACCGCGGCCGCCGTGCTCGAGGTGCCGCTGTGGGTGGCCTCGGGGCCGCCGGGAGCTGAGGACGCGCCGGGAGCCGGGGATGCGCCGGGAGCCGGGGACGCGCCGGGAGCCAGGGACGCGCCGGGAGCCGGGGACGCGCCGGGAGCCGGGGACGCGCCGGGAGCTGAGGGCTTGCTTCCCGCTGGGGTTCCGGCGGAGGCCTGGATTCATCTGGCCCTGTACCGCGCCCGGCCGGACGTGGCGGCGATCGCGCGGGCCCAGCCGGCCAGCGCCTTCGCCGCGGCGGCCACGACCACCTCGCTGGTGCCGTGGCACGGCCAGGCCGCCTGGCTGGGCGAGTCGGTGCCGGTGCACGACAGCGCCACGCTGCTGCGCACCCCGGAACGGGCCGAACGTGCCGCCCGCAGCCTGGGCCCGGGCGAGGCCCTGCTGCTGCGCGGCAACGGCGCCGTCACCGTGGGCGCCACGCCTGGCCTGGCCGTGGCCCGGATGTGGCTGCTGTCCGCGGCCTGCGAGGTCTACCTGGCGACCCGCGGCGGGCCGGTGACGCCGCTGTCGGCCGAGGAAATCGCCTCATGGCGCGCTGTCGGCGACGAACTGCTCCCCCGGCTCTGGCTGCACCTGCGCCGCCAGTGACCGGGCGCCTCGCGGCCAGGCGAACAGCAAGGTGAGGCCGAGGACAGCGACCATCGGCGACCACCAGAGGAAAGGGTTCCGCCAGGAGGACTGGGACAGGAAGGTGAGCACGCCAGCGCTGACGCCGACCGGGAGCAGGCGCAGGTAGCTGCGCGACGCGGCAGGCAGCGCCACGGCCAGCGGCGGCCATACGTAGTAGGAGACCATCACCGGTTCGAAGAACGTGCGCAGCGCTAGCGCGAAGGCGACCCACCACAGCAGTTCCGGCAGGATCTGCGGGCTCCAGTCGCCGAGCCGGGCAGGCCGCCAGCGGCGCCAGGTGGCCAGCGCGCAGCCGCAGGCCACCACGATGGACAGGGCCCGCGCGGGCCCGGCGGCCACCGACCCGTTGCTCAGGTGCGGGGCCAGCGCGGTCAGGTAGATCCAGGGCGTGGGATGGTCGACGCTGGGCGCGTTGGGCTGGCTGGTGACCGCGTGGACGGTGGCGGCCCAGTTCGCCGCGGCCGCCGCGCCCAGCAGCACCACGGTGGGTACCACAGCGCGGGCCACGAAGCCGGCCAGCCGCCGCGGCTCGATCGTCACCAGCAGGAACGGGAAGGCCAGCAGCACTAGCGGCTGGACGGCCACCGCCGCCCCGGCCAGCCAGGCGGCCCGGACCGGCTTGCCGTCCGAGACGGCCAGCACCGCGTACAGCAGCAGGCCGACGGCCACCGCGTCTTCCGGGTGGCCCCAGCGGATCGTCACGTTCCACAGGGCCGTCGCGCCCGCCCCGGCCAGCAGGAAGCGCTTGAGCTGGCTCACGGCCATCCGTTCGGCCAGCGCGTCGGCGGCGAACAGCGCCACGGCCGAGAGGATGACCACGCAGGGCCCGAGGATCAGCCATTCGGCGTGGTTGCCGATCTGGCTGCCCGCCCGGAGCGGGATATCGGCAGCGGTCTTCAGCGGCAGCCCGGCCGCGTCGATGAGCGCCGCGACCGGCACCAGGATCAGGGCGGTGCCGGGGAAGCTGACCAGGTTGGTGGGCGGGGTATACAGGCCGGCCAGGTCCAGGTGCAGCATCCGCTGGGCCGCGACCAGCGTGGCCCACAGGTCATCGGGGACGGCCCAGGCCGTCTGGCCGTAGTAGCGCGGCCCCCAGATCGTGCCGGCCAGGCCGGCCGCGATAAGCCCCACCGCGCCCAGGATCGGGAACACCCGGCGGCCCACCCGACGCGCGGCCGTGCCCCCGCCCGCGGCGATCATGAGGGCCGCTCGCCGGCGCCGGGCACGACCAGGCCTGACTCGTACGCGGCCACCACGGCCTGGGTCCGGTCACGCGAGCCCAGCTTGCTCAGCACCCGGCTGACATGTGTTTTCACGGTCTCCTCGGTGACCACCAGGCGGCGGGCGATCTCGGGGTTGGACAGCCCTGCAGCGATCAGCCGCAGCACCTCAGTCTCCCGCGGGGTCAGCGTACCGAGCGGTCCGGCGGGCTGGGCGGTATCTGCGGGTCGGGGCCGCTGGCGGGCGAACTCGCCGATGAGCCTCCTGGTTATCGCGGGCGCGAGCAGCGCCTCCCCCTCCGCGATCACCCGCACCGCGTCGAACAGCCGCTCCGCGGTGACGTCCTTGAGCAGGAACCCGCTGGCGCCGGCCCGCAGCGCGTCGTACACGTACTCGTCGAGGTCGAACGTGGTCAGGATCAGGACCCGCGGCCCGGAGCCTGCCGACGTCAGCAGCCTGGTGGCCTCGATGCCGTCCATGCCCGGCATCCGGACGTCCATGAGCACCACGTCGGGGCGGCATTCCTGGCAGGTCCGCACCGCCTCGGTGCCGTCGGCGGCGGTGCCGAGCACGGTGAAGTCGGGCTGAGTGTCGAGTATCGCGGCGAACCCGGCCCGGACCACCTCGTGGTCGTCGGCGACGACGATGCCGATGGTCATGACGCGTTGCCCGCTGCCGTCATGACCTCGGAGGCCTTGGCCGGCAGCTCGGCCTCGACGCAGAACCCGCCGCCGGGCCCGGCCGAGGTGCGCAGCGACCCGCCGGCCGCCGCGGCGCGCTCACGCATGCCGAGCAGGCCGTGTCCGGTTCCGGGGCCGGCGGCCGCTTCCCGCGGGGGGCCTGGCCCGTTGTCGCGGACGCGCAGCCGCAGCGCGTCGTCGGCGTAATGCAGCTCCACGTCGACGGCCGCGCCGGGCGCGTGCCTGCGCGCGTTGGTCAGGGCCTCCTGCACGATCCGGTAAGCGGCCAGTTCCACACCCGGATCCAGCCGGGCCACCGGGCCGGAGATGATGAGCCTGGCCGCGCTGCCCGACGCGTCCCGCGCCTCGTCCACCAGGTCGCCCAGCTGCGGCAGCCCCGGCTGGGGACGCCGGTCCGCCATCGGCGGCGGGGCGGCTTCGGGGTCTGCTGCCTCTGGGCCGAGAGCCGGCTGCGCGTCCTCGCGGAGCACGCCGAGCAGCCGGCGCATCTCGGTCAGCCCGGCCCGGGCGGTATCGCCGATCGCGGCGAACCGCTGCGCGCCCGCGCTGGTCAGCCCGGGGGTAGTCAGCCGGGCGGTCTCCGCCTGCACCGCGATCACCGAGATGTGGTGCGCGACCACGTCGTGCAGCTCGCGCGCGATCCGCGCCCGCTCGCCGCGGGCCAGGTGCTCGGCCACCACGCCCTCGGTCAGCTCGCGGACGGCAGTATGGGTGCGGCTCTCCTCGCGGGCCCGCCGGGCGGTCGCGGCCAGCGCCGTAACCGGGATCCCCGACGCCAGCAGCACCGCCAGCGCCCGGGTCTCCCCGACCGCGCCTGCCAGCCCGGACGTGTCGGCCCCCAGCCCGGCCAGCGCGACCACGAGGAACGGCACCGCCAGGGCGACCGCGAGGACCCAGCGCCCGGAACGTGCCAGCCGGTACCCGGCCAGCACCAGCGCGGCGGCCCCGCCCACGGTCACCAGCCCGAACAACGTCAGCAGCAGCACGGCCGCCACGCCGGTCGCCGCCGCCGCGGGAACCGGCCGCAGCACGCACGCCGGCACGGTGGCCAGCAGGCAGAACGCGGCCATCAGCAGCGCGGTCGGCACGCTCACCCCGGTATGCGCCGGGGCCACGGACAGGCCGGCCCGCACGGTCGACCCGGCGGTGACCCGGGCGCTCAGCTCGGCCAGCGCGGCCAGCCCGAGCACCGCGCCGAGCACCACCTGGCCGCCGAGCCGCCCCGCCAACTCCATCCCCCCATTGTCGCGGCCGGTCGGCCCCGGCGCATCGCTCGGGCCGGTGGTCTGGCCATCCCCCGCGCGAGGGACTTATCGCGATCAGGGGACAGCACCGCAGCGTGACGACGGCGGCGGTCCCGTTTCCCTAGCGTGGCGAGCATGGAAGCAACTATCGAAGTCACCGGCTTGCGCAAGCGGTTCGGGTCCGTGCTGGCGCTGGACGGCATGACCTTCATGGTCGTCCCCGGCCAGGTGACCGGGTTCGTCGGCCCGAACGGAGCGGGCAAATCCACCACGATGCGGGTGATTGTCGGCCTGGACGCCGCCGACGCCGGCGCCGCGCTCATCGGCGGCCGGCCGTATGCCAGCTTGCGCCACCCGCTCAGCTGCCTCGGGTCGCTGCTGGACGCCGCCGCCCTGCAGCCCAGCCGGTCCGCGCGCAACCACCTGCTGTGGCTGGCTCATTCGCAGGGCCTCGGCGCCAAGCGCGTGGACCAGGTGCTGGACCTGGTCGGCCTGGGCGGGGCGGGGCGGCGCAAGGCTGGCGGGTACTCGCTCGGCATGCGGCAGCGGCTCGGCATCGCCGCCGCGCTGCTCGGCGACCCGCCGACGCTGATGTTCGACGAGCCGTTCAACGGCATGGACCCCGAAGGCATCGTGTGGATGCGCGGGTTCTTGCGATCGCTGGCCGCCCAGGGCCGGGCGGTGCTGGTGTCCAGCCACCTGATGAGCGAGCTCGAGGACACCGCCGACCATCTGGTCGTGGCCGGCCGCGGGCTGGTGATCGCCGACGCCAGCGTCGCGGAGCTGATCGCCGGCGCCTCCGCCGACCGGGTGACCGTCCGTACCGCGGCGCGCGATGCGGCGATGACCGTGCTGGCCCGAGCCGGGGCCGAAGTCGCGGCCACCGGTTCCGACCTGGTCACCGTCTCAGGCCTGCCATCCGAACGGATCGTGGTGCTGCTGAACCAGAACACGATCGCGTTCGCGGAGGTGTCGGCCCACCGGGCGAGCCTGGAAGAGGCCTACATGGAGCTGACCCGGGATTCCGTGGAGTTCAGGGCGGAGGCGGCGTCATGACCGCCCTGGCGCCTTTCCGCTCCCCCGCCGCGACGGGCAGTGACGGGTTCGGCTCGCTGCTGCGAGCCGAGTGGACGAAGTTCCGGACGGTGCGCGGCTGGGTCATCGGCATGCTGGCCGGACTGCTGCTCATCGTGGGGCTCGCCGCGCTCACCGGCGCGAACAGCGTGTGCAGCTTCCAGCCGAACGGCAGCACCGCGCAAGCCTGCCCGGCGCCGCCGACCGGGCCGGGCGGGGAATGGGTGACCGACGCCTTCTACTTCGTGCGCCAGCCGCTGGCCGGCCAGGGCAGCATCACCGTCCGGGTCACGTCGCTGACCGGCCTGTACTCCACGCAGGGCGGGGTGGCGTCCGGCCAGAATCCGCTGGCGGGCATGACGCCGGGCGTGCAGCCGTGGGCCAAGGCCGGGATCATCATCAAGGCTGCCACGACCACGGGATCGGCGTACGCGGCGATGATGGTCACCGGAAGTCATGGCGTGCGGATGCAGTGGGACTTCACCAACGACGTGGCCGGAATGGCCGGGAAGGTGTCCGCGGCGTCGCCGCGGTGGCTGCGGCTGAGCCGGTCCGGGGACGTGATCCGCGGTTACGACTCGGCCGACGGCACGCACTGGACGCTGGTCGGCACCGCGACCCTGGCGGGACTGCCGACGGTATCGCAAGCCGGGCTGTTCGCCGCCACGCCCGGGTACACCGTGCCCTCGACCGGGTTCGGCACGGCATCGGTGAAGGGCGGCTCGGCCCTGGCCACCGGGGTCTTCGACGGCGTGCGCCGGCAGGGCAGCTGGCCTTCGGGCCAGTGGACGGGCGGCGCGATCGGCGCCAGCAGCCCGGTGGCCGGCTCGCTGCCGGCCTCGGCGCAGGGGTTTACCCAGGCCGGTGACCGGTTCACCGTGTCAGGATCCGGTGACATCGCCCCGGCGCCCAACGCTGGGGAAACGGCGCAGAACACGCTGTCGGGCACGTTCGCCGGGCTGATCGCCGCGGTGGTGATCGGCGTCATGTTCATCACCGCCGAGTACCGGCGCGGGCTGATCCGCATCACGCTCGCGGCCAGCCCCCGGCGCGGCCGGGTGCTGGCGGCCAAGGCGATCGTGCTCGCCGTGGTCACGTTCGCGGCCGGGCTGGTGGCGACCCTCATCGCGGTCCCGCTCGGCGAGCACCTGCTGCGGCAGAACGGCAACCCGATCTACCCGCTCAGCCTGTTCACCGAGGCGCGGATCATGGCCGGCACCGCGGCGCTGCTCGCGGTGGCCGCGGTGCTCGCGCTGGCCGTGGGCACGCTGGTGCGGCGCAGCGCCGCGGCGGTCACCGCGGTGATCGCGGCGATCGTGCTGCCGTACCTGCTCGCGACCCTCCCCGGGGTGCTGCCGGCCGCCGCGGAGGAGTGGCTGGTCCGCCTTACGCCCGCGGCCGCATTTGCCGTCCAGCAGAGCGTCCCGGCGTACCAGCAGGTCACGGGGCAGTACACGCCGGGCGACGGGTACTTCCCGCTGGCGCCGTGGGCCGGGTTCGCGGTGCTGTGCGCCTGGGCCGCGGCCGCCTTCGCCCTGGCGGTGTTCGTGCTGCGCCGGAGGGACGCGTGAGGCTGGCGGTGTATTCCGAGTGGACCAAGCTGCGCACCGTGGCCGGACCTGGCTGGCTGCTGGTGGCCGCGAGCGCGCTGACCGCCGTGGTCGGCGCGCTCGCGGCCAACGCGATCAGCTGCCCGGGCGGGGGCTGCCAGGTCGACCCGGCCAAGGTCAGCCTGACCGGGATCTACCTCGGCCAGGCCATCGTGGCCATCGTGGCGGTCACCGCGGTCAGCGGCGAGTACAGCACCGGGATGATCCGGCTCACGCTGGCCGCCACGCCGCGGCGGTGGCAGGTGCTGGCGGCCAAGGCCGCCGTGACCGGCACCGCGACCCTGGTCGCGGGGGCGGTCGCGGTGCTGGCCTCGGTGCTGGCCGGGCGGCTGCTGCTGGACGGGCACGGCATCGACCCGGCGCACGGCTATGCGGTCCTGTCGCTGGGCAGCGGGGCGGTGCTGCGCGCCGCGGCCGGGTCGGTGCTGTACCTGGCGCTGATCGCGCTGCTCAGCCTGGGCATCGCGTCGGCGGTACGGGACTCGGCGGTGGCGATCGGGGTGGTGCTGGGCCTGCTGTACCTGTTCCCGATCATCGCGGGCACGATCGGCGACGCCGCCTGGAAGCGGCACCTGGACCAGATCAGCCCGATGGTGGCCGGGATGTACATCCAGGCCACCACGGACCTGCGCTCGCTGCCGCTCACCCCCTGGCAGGGCCTCGGCGTGCTCGCCGCCTGGGCCGCGGGCGCCTTGCTGGCCGGCGGCTTGCTGCTGCACCTGCGTGACGCCTGATGTCCCGGGGCCGCGCTCACCCGCTCATCCCTGAGGCGTCGCACCGCCCAGTGAGTTCGGGCCGGTCACGGCAAAGGGCAGCGTCGCACCGTTGAGCACCAGCGTCCCGCCCGTGCCGCCCGGATTCGGCGGGCAGCGGCCGCAAGATGGCGCGCTGGACTTTATCGTTGATGCGGCCGGGGGCCGGCGAGCAGGTAAACCACGGGCCGTTCGGCATAAAAGATCTATTTGACCTAACGGGCCGTGGCGTAACCATCGCGGAACATTTCTCGCCGCGCGGGAATCTAGCCTCGGCGCCGGACGAACTCGACGGTGCCGCCCAGCCGCCGGGCACCCAGGGCCAGCAGCAGTGACACCGACGGCGTGTGGGCGTCGTCGGCCTCGGCGGTGACCTCGGCCCGGCCCTGCTGGTGCAGGGCCCGGAACGCGCGGGCCAGCAGGGCGCGGGCCAGCCCGCGGCGGCGGTAGGGGCGGGTGACGCCGATCAGGCCGAGCCGCGGCAGGCCCGGGCCGTTCCGGACCCGGACCAGGCCGATGTACCGGCCGCTGTCGGCGTCGACGGCCACCAGGTAGGTGGCCGGGTTGAAGTGGGCCGCGTCGAAAGCCTCCTCCTGGAAGTCGCCGGGATCCCAGCGCCATCCGTCCGTGCCCGGCACGTCCTGGCGCAGCGCGTCGTCCAGCAGCCGCAGTTCGTCCTCGTAGGCGTCGGCGGCGGAGATGACGACCACGTCGTCCGGTTCGGTGACGCCGTCCAGCCCGGTGACCGCGGGGTCGGTAGGGATCAGGTAGCTGCTGACCCGCCGCTGCTCGGTGAAGCCCAGCCCGGCCAGTCGGGCCAGGTGGGCGGGTTCGGTGTCGTAGGCGCTGGCGTACAGGTCCGCGCCGGTATTGGCGGCCACCGCGCCAAGCAGCGGCGCGTAGCTGTCGTCCCGGCCGGGCTCGAAGCCCACGAACCACCGGTTGTCCGGGCGCAGGAAGGCCCGGATCGAGCCGACCGCCTGGTCCGCGTCGTACGCGCGCCAGACCAGGCCGGGCGAGGCCCGCACCACGCGCACGCTGTCCGGAGGCATAACGCCACAGATTACTGGGGGCGGGCGCCGAAGCGGGTGACGACCGAGGCGGCGATCCGGGTGGCGAAGCCGGCCGCGGCGACCAGGCCGCCGGAGGTCCGGCCGGCCGGGGCGGCCGCCAGCCAACGGCTCATGAAGGCACCGCAGAACGCGTCGCCCGCGCCGGTGCTGTCCCGGGCGTCGGCCGGGTGGGCCGCGATCTGGACCGGCGGCTCGCCCGGGGTGGCCAGCATGCAGCCCGCGGCGCCCAGCGTCAGCACGACCACGCCGTAGTGCCGGGTGAGCCGGGCCGCCATCGTGGCCGGGTCGGCCGCGCCGACCAGGACGGCGGCCTCGTCGCGGTTGGGGAAGCAGACCGAGGCGCCCTCGGTCCAGCCCAGGAACGCGGCGGGATCCATCCGGGCCAGGAAGGCGGCCGAGCCGGGATCGATGGTGACGGCCAGGCCCCGGGCCCGCGCGTCGGCCAGCAGCGCGAGGGCCACCTCGAGCAGCGCCGGCTCGCAGAACGTGTAGCCGGTCAGGTGCAGCACCGCCGCCCCGTCGAGCAGGCGGTCCGGGATGTCGGACCGCCGCAGGTTCAGGTTCGCGGCCCGGTCGGTGAACATGGTCCGCTCCCCGTCCGGCGCCACCATGATCACGATCGAGCCGGTGCCGGCCTGCGGGTCGGCGGTCAGGTGGGCCCGGACGCCGGCCCGGGCCAGTTCCTGCTCGTGGTAGCCGGCGTCGCGGGCACCGGCCCGCCCGGCGAAGGTGACCCGGGCCCCGAGGTGAGCCATCCAGGCCGCCTGGTTGGCCGCCGAGCCGCCCGGGCAGGCCCGGACCACCGCCGGGGTGTCGCTGCCGGGCGTGACGCCGTCCAGCGGCTTGACCAGGACGTCGTTGATGACGTCCCCGCAGACCAGGACGGCCCGGGAGGTCAACGGAGGCCGGCTGCGCGCGCCGCCCAGGCTCTCGCGATCTGCCCGGCCAGCCCGATGTTGCCGCGGGCGATGGTCATGTTCACCTCGACGCTGGCCCCGCCGGTCACTCGCTGGATCCAGTCCAGCAGGAAGGGGGTGACCGCCTTGCCGCGGACGCCTGCCTCGGCCGCGGCGGCCAGGGCGGCCTGCAGCGCGCCGCTGAGCACTTCGGGGTCGAGCTGGTCCCTGGGGCTGAGCGGGTTGGCGACCAGCAGGGCGGACGGCTCGCCGAACGCGTCCCGGGCGGCCATGATGTCGGCGATCTCCTCCGGGCTGTCGGCCCGCCAGTCCAGGTCGCAGCCGGAGTCGGCCAGCCAGAAGGCCGGGAAGCGGGAGGTACGGTAGCCGATCACCGCGACGGCCAGCGTCTCCAGCCGCTCCAGCGTGGCCGGGATGTCCAGGATGGACTTGACGCCGGCCGAGACCACGGTGATCGGCGTCCGGGACAGCACGGTCAGGTCGGCCGACTCGTCGAAGGTCTCGGCCGCGCCGCGGTGGACGCCGCCCAGGCCGCCGGTGGCGAACACCCGGATGCCCGCTCGCGCGGCAATGGCCGAGGTGGCCGCCACGGTGGTGCCGCCGGTGACCTTCCTGACCATGGCGATGCCGATGTCACGGCTGCTGACCTTGACCGCCGACTCGTCGGCCGCGATCCGCTCCAGGTCCTCGGGGAGCAGGCCGACCTTGGGCACGCCGTCGATGAGCGCGATCGTGGCCGGGGTCACGCCCTGGCCGGCCAGGATGGCCTCGAACTCCCGGGCGGCGGCCAGGTTAGCGGGGCGGGGAAGGCCGTGCGAGATGATCGTCGACTCGAGCGCGACCACCGGTTCGCCGGCCGCGAGCGACGCGCTTACCTGCGGGGATATCTCTACCCGGGAAGAGCTGGGGATGATCGTCTCCTTAGTAACCTTGGCCGCCGACCACGTTGGCCAGGGGCTCGCCCGCCGCGTAGCGGGCCAGCTGAGCCGCCGCGATGGCCCGGACCCGCGGGATGGCATCGGTGCTGGCCCCGGCCACGTGCGGCGTCAGCAGCAGGTTGGGGGCGGACCACAGCGGGTGCCCGGCGGGCAGCGGCTCGGGGTCCGTGACGTCCAGCGCGGCCCGCAGCCGCCCCGAGTTAAGCTCGGCCAGCAGCGCCGCGGTGTCGACGATCGAGCCGCGGGCCGCGTTGACCAGCAGCGCGTGATCGTGCATGAGCCCGAGGAACCGCGCGTCGGCCAGCTGGATGGTGGCCGGGGTGACCGGTACCAGGAGGATCACGATGTCCGCCCGCGGCAGCAGGGCGGGCAGGTCATCGAGGCTGGACACGCCGGACCTGGCGTGCCGGGCGACGCGCTCGACGCGCACGCCGAACGGGGCCAGCAGGTGCTCGGTGGCCTCGCCGATCGAGCCGTAGCCGACGATCAGCACGGTCTGGCCGGCCAGCGGCTCGCTGGGGATGGCGTGCCAGGTGCCCGCCTGCTGCGCCGTGACGAACTCGGGCAGGTGCCGTAGCTCGGCCAGGATCACGGCCATGATCCACTCGGCGACCGCCGGGTCGTGCGCGCCGCGTGCGTTGCACAGGGTGACCCCGGGCGGGACGTACGGGAGCATCCGCTCGGCGCCGGCCGACATCAGCTGGATCACCCGCAGCCGGGGCAGCTTGGCCAGGACCGGCAGCCGCGACTCGGGCACCCCGAACGGGAGCACCACGAACTCGACCTGGTCGGCGGAATCCGGCAACTGCTCCCCGCCGGTCCAGACGTCGGCGGCCATGCCCTCGGGCAGGCCGCCCATCGCCTCCACCCAGCCCGGCTCGGGCAGCCAGATCCTGATCATCCTCGGCGGCGTCATGCTCGCGAGGCTACCGGCCGGCCCCCGGGAGCGAGCTAGCGGACCCCGGCTGCGGCCGGGGTGCGCTGCCACGAGGAGGGCACGTGATCGCCCTCATCAGCCGCCGCGGTCCCGGCCGAGCCGATGATGACGACCGGGCACGGCGCGGAGCGCAGGCAGACGCGGATGACAGGGCCGGCGCCGCGGTACGGGTCCGGGCTGTGGGCCGTGCGGCCCAGCACCAGCATGTCGGCGTCCTGGGCGTGGTCGAGCAGCACGCGCGCCGCCAGCCCTTCGGTGATCTCGGTCCGGACGGTGACGCCGGGATAGCGGCTGACCGCCTCGCTCACCGATCCCCGCAGGACCTCACGGGCGGCGCCCCAGCTTCCGCCCGACTGTCTCGGCGCGGGTACCGCGTAGCTGGCCACCTGATGGCACGCGGCCTCAAGGGCGAGGACCGCGTGGACCTCGGCGGTGCGCAGGCTCGCCTCCCGGCACGCCCATCTCAGCGCGGCCACGGATTCGGCCGAGCCGTCGACGCCGACCACGATGCGACGAACACCGGGATCTGTTGTCATGACGAATTCCTATTCCTACTTCTTCGTCACCTCTGACACACCGGTCCGTCCGGCCCCACAGCCGTACCGTCAGAGTTTTTCCAAGCCTTGACTGACAGTTTCCGATGGTAAACCGAGGGAGGGCCGCTGACGAGAGGTGGGGGTCGCATTTAGCAGCTATCTGATGCCCGCCTGAGACCCAGGGGTCATCGTATCGTTATTAGATGTGTTGCGGGCGAAATAGACCTAGTGACCGGCTTGTCCGACATATACCGCCCACAGCATCGTTGCGAGGATTTTGGTGAGAGCGGACGTTCTTCGCAGGTGGGCGGTGGTGACCGCCGGCCTGACGGTGCTCTGCGCGATGCCCGTGATCGCCAGTGCCCTGCCCGCTACCGTGCCCGCGCTGACCGCCAGCCAGCTCCGCGCCCGCATCCTGGCCTCGGCCGGGCAGTCCTACGCGGGCTACGCGGAGAGCAATGCCACCTTCGGGCTGCCGTCGCTGCCCGGCCTCAACGGGGTGGCGTCGCTGCTCGACGGGGTGACCAAGATGCGGGTGTGGGTCGCCTCGCCTGACGAGTGGCGGGTCGACACGCTGTCCGACGCCGGCGAGCGGGACACCTACCAGCTGGGCGCGGTGTCCTACATCTGGGATTCCGGCCAGGAGCTGCTCACCGAGGTCGGCGGCCAGCCGTCGCTGCGGCTGCCGCGCCCGGCCGACCTGGTCCCGCCGGCGCTGGCCGTCCGGCTGCTGGCCGCGGCCGGAGCGCAGGCCAGGTTCGGCCTGATCCCGCCGCTGCGGGTGGCCGGCCAGAGCGTGCCCGGGCTGCGCGTCACCCCGGCGGACGGCTCCTCCACCATCGGGCACGTCGACATCTGGGCCGAGCCGGGCAGCGGCCTGCCGCTGATGGTGGAGATCTTCGGCCGGGCCTCGGCCCGCCCCGCCCTGGAGAGCCAGTTCTTCCAGGTCGGCCGCTGGCGGCCGGATCGCGGGGTGCTCACGCCGCAGCGGGGCCCGGGCACCGGCTTCACCATGACCAGCGCGCGCAGCCTGGCCGGCGCGCTGTCGCAGCTGGCCCTGGAGGTCCTGCCCGCCGAGCTGGCCGGGCGGCATGAGGTGCCCGGGCCGCCGGGCTTCGGCACGGTCAGCATCTACGGCGGCGGGCTGGCCACGTTCGTGGTGGTAGGCGTGCGCACCAGCCAGGACCTGATCGGCGACACGCTGTCGGCGGGCGGGACCGCACTGTCCCTGCCGGGCACCCGCGGCGCGCTGGTCGGCGCGTCGCTGGTCAACGCGGTCCTGGTCCAGCCGTCTGGTTTCGCGCTGACGTTCCTGATCGCGGGCACGGTCAGCCCGGGCGTGCTCGAGCGGGCCGCGGCCACGCTGGTGGCCGACCAGGTGTGGCTGCCGTGATCACCACCCGGGCCCTGTCCAAGCGCTACGGCGCCGTCGAGGCGGTGCGCTCGGTGGATCTCGAGGTCAGGGAGGGCGACAGGTACGGGCTGCTCGGCCCGAACGGCTCGGGCAAGACCACGCTGGTCCGCATGCTGCTCGGCCTGGTCTACGCCAGCAGCGGCCAGATCGAGGTGATGGGCTGGCGGATGCCCAGGCACGCGCGTCAGGTGCTGCCGCGCATCGGCGCGCTGATCGAGGAGCCCGCCGCCTACCCGCACCTGTCCGGCCGGGCCAACCTGGCCCTGCTCGATGCGGCCGGGCCGGGCGGGTCCGCCGGGCGGCGCAGCAGGCCGCAGCGGATCGGCGAGGCCCTGGAGCAGGTGGGACTGGCCGGGGTGGGCCGCCGCCCGGTCAAGGCCTACTCCCTGGGCATGCGCCAGCGCCTGGGCCTGGCCGCGGCCCTGATCAGGCACCCCCGCCTGCTGATCCTGGACGAGCCGGGCAACGGCCTGGACCCGCGCGGGATCAGGGACCTGCGGGAGCTGCTGACCAGCCTGAACACCGCGGGCGTCACCATCTTGCTGTCCAGTCACCTGCTGGCCGAGGTCGAGCAGCTGTGCACCAGGGTCGGGGTCCTGGATGCCGGGCGCCTGGTCCTGCAGGACGACCTGGCCGTCCTGCGCGCGCCGACCGGGCTGATCGCGGTCGAGACCCCGGACGCGGACCGGGTGGCGGCCCTGCTTGACGGGCAGGTGGAGCAGCGCGACGGCCCGCACCTGCTGGTGCGCGGCCCGGACGCGGCCGAGCTCAACGCGCGCCTGGTCGGGGCGGGCCTGCGGGTCAGCGTGATCGGCGCGCACCAGCGGACCCTCGAGGAGGTGGTCCTGGCCGTGACCGGGACCGGCTCCGACCACATCGAGGGCACCTCGTGATCGCGGTCGAGCTGGCCAAGCTGGCGCGCCGGCCGCGCACCTGGATCAGCCTGGTCCTGACCTGCGCGCTGCCCTTCATGGTCGCGGTCTTCATCACGATCACGCACCTGACCCCGCCGCCCGGCCAGGGCAGCGCGTTCCTGTCCGCGGTGCTCCAGGACGGCGCCCTGTACCCGGCGGCCGCGCTCGCGCTGGTGCTGCCGGTGTTCCTGCCGGTGTCCACCGCGGTCATGGCGGGCGACTCGATCGCCGGCGAGGCCGCCACCGGCACGCTGCGCTACCTGCTGGTGCGGCCGGTCGGACGGACCAGGCTGCTGGTGGCCAAGCTGATCGCGGTCATCGCCTACGTCCTGCTGCTGGTGGTGGGGGTCACGGTGACCGCCTACGCGACCGGCGTCTTCCTGCTCGGCCCGTCCCAGGCGGCCGCGGTGGTGCCGGCCCCGGGTGCCCCGGGACCCGGCGGCCCGGCGGTGCCGGGCGGTGCCGGGATCGCCGGGCAGGCGCCGACCGCGGGGCTGGCGCCGGGCGGCGCCGTCACCTCGCTGTCCGGTACGCCGCTGAGCCTGCTGCAGCTGGCCGAGCGGATCGGCGGCGCGATCGCCTTCATCACCGTGTCCATGCTCGGGGTGGCCGCGATCGCGCTGTTCCTGTCGACCATCACCGACTCGGCCCTGGGCTCGGCGCTCGGCGCGCTGGCCGCGCTGGTGGCCAGCGAGATCCTGGTCACGCTGAACGCGGCCACGGTCGTCCAGCCCTACCTGCCCACCCGGTACTGGCTGGCCTGGATCGATTTCTTCCGCCAGCCCATCTTCTGGCGGGATATCCAGCGGGGGTTCGGCATCCAGGCGGTCTATGTGGTGGTGTTCCTCGGGGCGGCCTGGGCCAACTTCTCCACTAAGGACATCACCGCGTAACTCCGGTTACGGAAACAGGCACCTGGACGAGACAAGTAAACCAGTCAAACGGCGTGAGCTATTCGCTGACCTCGAAGATCGGCTCCGGCAGCGTCGGTGCTGCAGTCGGGTCATGGCAGGTGCCGGTGTTCGGATGTTCCGGCGAGCTGGACCTGGAATCAGGGGGCGGCCCGCTTGAGCTGCGGCAAATCACGACATTCAATCCGGGCGAACAATGCATTAGCCAGTTCGAGGTCGACGTTTCTCTTCAGGGCAGTGACCTGGACTATGAGATTATCGCCGTCACGACGGTAAGCGGACAGTTTTGTCAACGGGAACCCTAGCGTCGGCACTGGAACGCTCAGCCCTCAGTAGGCCCGTCACCCAGCGCCTGCAGCCGGCGGCAGTCGGACGGTTCGGGCGCGGTGAATGTTCTCTCGCTGAGCGTGCGGAGCACGATCCCGACGACCAGCGGGGAGGTGGGCAGCTGGCCGTGCTGGATCTGCACGCCGGGGCAGACGGACTGCAGCGGCACGTTCACCGCGCCTGCCAGCCGGGCCGAATCGGGGGGCTGCACGACCTGGTCGTCGCTGGTCCACAGCGACAGCCAGGGCGGGCGGGTGGCCGGGGCGGTGTCCTGCAGGCGGGACAGCATCACGCTGCCCGGCACCAGTTCCTCGCAGGCGGCCGGGCAGGCGTCAGGGACGTCGGCATCGCCGACGGCGGCCAGGTCGGCACCGTGCAGCGGAGAGCCCAGGGTGATGATGGCGCGGGCTTTGGCCACGCCGTCGTAGTCCACGTCCCACAGCCAGGCCACCACGCCGCCCGCCGAGTAGCCGATCACGGTCACCGGGCCCGAGCCCGCGCCCAGCGCCTGGTTCACGTACCCGTTCAGCACGCTGGCCTGCACCTGCAGGTCACCGGTGCCGTCCCCGGCCAGCTGGACCACGGTCGCGGCCCGGCCCGCCGACCTGATCCGGGCGGCCAGGGCGTCCAGCGCGGTGGTGCTGCCGCCGTAGCCGGGCACGAGCAGTACCGGGCCGGGACGGTTCCGGTCGGCGGCGGTCAGGGCCGGGCCGCCGGCCGCGGCGCGGACCGCTCCGACCGCCGCGGCGGCCGCGATGACCAGCGCGAGGACGATCATGAGCAGCCGGCGTCGCGGGCTCAGGCCGCCCCACCGGGGGATCCGGGGCACCAGTCCATGGTGCGCCGGGCCCGCAGCCGCGTCCAACCCGTACGGACGAGCCAACTCGGCTGACGCCCCGGGTGAGGCTCAGGACAAGACGAACCGTTCTACCGCGTTGGCGAAGCCCTCGTCCTCATTGGACGTGGTGACGCGGCGGGCGGCGGCCCGAACCTCATGGCTCGCGTTACCCATGGCGATGCTGAGCCCGGAGTGGGCAAACATGAGCACGTCGTTGGGCTGGTCGCCGATCGTGGCGACCTGCTCGGCGGGGATCTGGTAGGTCCGGGACAGGTACTGGGCCACGGCGCCCTTGTTGGCGTTGGGGTTGGTGACATCGGCGTAGTACGGCTGAGACCGAGCCGCCGACACGTGGTCGCCGAAGCGCTCGCGGACCGCGTCCACGCCCTTCTGGCATGCGTCGTAGTCATCGCTCACCCCGGTGATCTTGGCCACTTCGTTCGACACCGATGCGAAACTGCCGGTCACCGTCGCGTCGAACTTGACCGTCCAGGTCTCGCGGGCTACGTGCGGTGCCTTCGGGTCCCGGATAAACCAGTCCGCCCCGCGGTAGACCCACACGTCCAGCCCGTGGGCGCCGAGCAGCTCGATCACCGTCGGCGTCACGTCATCAGGGATGGTCTGTTGCTCGATCACCGACATGTCGGGATTGACGTACACGCCGCCGTTGAAGGCCGCGATCGGCGTGGTGAGCTGGAGCGGCTCGACGAGCATGGACATGCCGCGGGGCGGGCGGCCGCTGGTGATGGCGAAGAGTATCCCGGCCTGCCGCAGCTTCGCGACCGCGGCGATGGCCCGGTCGGTGAGGACCTTGTCCTGGGTTACCAGCGTGCCGTCGACGTCGGCGAGGAACAGCCGAATGGGCGGGGCCATGTTGTCTCCAGTTTGATCCGGCAGTTTGGTCAGGTGAGGTCAGGAGCTAGATCACGGGTGCTTGAAGTCGGTCCGGTCAACTGACTCACCCCGGCCCACGAGCACGGTCGCCACCATCTGCCGCGGGAACAGGCCGTGCTCGACGACCCCGGGCGTCGCCGACAGCCGGGCGGCCAGCGCGGCCGGGTCATCCACGAGCCCGTGGTAGTCCGCGATCACGCCGCCGTCGGGGCTGAGCGGGACGTCGCGCGGCGAGGCCGGCGCGACCCGGCGCATGGTGGCGTGCAGCCCGAAGGAGAGCAGTTCGAGGGGGATCGGGCTGTGCAGGGCCTGGACCGGCTTGGTCGAGTCGGCGATGACGACGAACCGGTCTGCGGCCGCGGCGATGATTTTCTCCCGGGTGTGTGCGCCGCCGCCGCCCTTGACCAGCCAGCCGTCGGGGGCGACCTGGTCCGCGCCGTCGATGGTGATGTCGAAACGGTCGATGCTCGCGACGTCCTCGATCCGCAGGCCCAGCTCGCGGGCAGCATGCTCGGTGCGCGGCGACGTGGCCGCACAGATGATGTCGAGCGATCGACGGGCCAGGGCGGGGAGCAAGAACGCCACCGTCGAGCCGGTGCCGAGCCCGACGGTCATGCCGTGCTCGACCAGTTCCGCTGCCGCCTCCGCCGCGACCTGTTTCTCCCGCTCGATGCGCCGCGCATCGCCTGGCTGGCCTGCCATCGGGTGCTCAGGTCGCGGCACGGTCGGCCATCACCAGGGAGGCGGCGGCCTCGACGCGCCCCGCCGGGATCGTCGTGTCGCCGGCCAGCAGCCTGGCCAGCGGCTCCTTCTTGTCGTCACCGGTGACCAGCCAGAGGATCTGCCGGGCCCGCGCCAGCGCCGGGTAGGTCAGCGTCATCCGCACCCGCTCCTGGTACGGCTGGGTGAGGGCGACCAGGCGATCGGTAACCGACAGGACCGGATCGCCCGGGACCAGCGAGGCGGTGTGCCCGTCGGGGCCAAGACCCAGGTGAACAAGATCGAAGTGCTCAGGCAGCAAGGCCGCGTAGCTGGCGGCCGCGGCCGCCAGATCGCTCTCGTTGACCGGCATGGGCCGCACCTGCGCCGGGGACGAGCCCAGCGCCTTGGTGAGGTGGGCCAGGTTCCGGTCGGGGTCACCGGGCGGAGCCACGCGCTCGTCCACCTGGTAGATGACGGTCGCGTCCCACGGGACCGTCTCCGAGGCCAGTTCGGCGAACATGGCCCAGGGCGTGTGCCCGCCGCTGACCGCGAAGTGGAAGCTGCCGTGAGCCGCGACCGCGGCGCGGGCGCGCTCGGCCACGAATGCCGCGCCGGCCCGGGCTACGGCATCGGGGTCGGCCAAAGTCTGGAGTTCGTGGTGCATGTCGCTCCCTAATGCTTGTTAGGGGATGGGTTGGGAACCAGGAACCGTCCTGCTGCGCTCACGCCCTCCACCCGTATCGCCTTTGATCAAATAGCATTATTGCGCGGGCGTTCCGCTCCAGATCTGCAACGTGGGCCTAAGCCCGAGCTCGATCGGGCTGGCGTGCCCCTCGTTGATGGCCGCCGGCTCGCGCTATAACGTGGAAAGCCGGTGGCGCGGCGCCACCACGGCACCGCCGAGGAGGCCGGATGTCGGCAGATCCGTCCAGTTCACCCGCGCTGCGCGCGTCCGACGCGGACCGCGACCGGGTCATCGAACTGCTGCGCGCCGCCGTCGCCGACGGCCGGCTCGACCCGGCCGAGTTCGACCAGCGGCTGGACGCAGCGCTGGCCGCCCGCACCGTCAACGCGCTGGCCCCGCTCACTGCCGATCTGATCGCGGCACCGGGCAGCGACGGCACGCTCACGCTGCCGTTCACCGGGACAGCGGCCGAGCCGGCCGCCGAACTGCTCACCATCAACGAGAAGCACGGCTCGGTGCGCCGCGACGGCCGGTGGACGCTGCCGCACCGGCTGGTGCTGCACACCGCGTGGTGCGACGTGATGCTGGACCTGACCAGAGCGGTGCGCAGCGGACCCGAGCTGATCATCGAGATGCGGGTCCGCGGCGGCGACGTGGAGCTGGTCCTCGCGCCAGGCATGGTGGTGGACGCCAACGAGCTGGCGGTGCGGTACACCACGCTGGCGATCAGCCGGGACGCGGGCGACGACACGCCGGAGACGCTGTGCGTCCGGCTGGTCGGCCGGATGCGGCACGGCCGGATCGACACCCGGTGGCTGACGATCTAGCCGACCGGGGCACGGACCTGCAGGTGGCTGCCGGCCTGGCCCTTGTGCACGCGGACCTGGGCCGGGATGCGCTGCCGCAACTCGGCCACGTGGCTGACGATGCCGACCATGCGGCCGCCCTCGCGCAGGCCGTCGAGGACGGTCATCACCTCTTCCAGCGTGTCCTCGTCCAGGCTGCCGAATCCCTCGTCGACGAACAGCGCCTCGATCCTGGTCCCGCCCGCCTCTTGGGTCACCACGTCGGCCAGGCCGAGGGCTAGGGCCAGGCTGGCCAGGAAGGTCTCGCCGCCGGACAGCGTGCTGGTGTCGCGGTCGACCCCGGTCCAGGTGTCGCAGGCGAGCAGGCCGAGGCCGGACTTGCCCGAGCCGGCGCGGCGCGCGTCGGTGTGCACGAGCGAGTACCGTCCCGAGGTCATCTTCAGCAGCCGCTCGCTGGCCGCCGCCGCGACCTCCTCCAGGCGCGCGGCGAGCACGAACGAGGACAGCGTCATGCGCAGGGTGTTGGCCCCCAGGCCCGCGGCCAGGTCGGCCAGCCGGCGCGCCTCGCCGGCGCACTCGGCCAGCGGCTCGAACTCGGCCAGCCTGGTGCGCAGGGCAGGGGCGAGATCGGCGAGCTGCTCGGCCTGCCGCTGGGCGTGGGCCTGCGCGGTCACGGCCTCGTCGTAGACCTTGCGGGCCGCCTCCGCCGCGACCGCCGCGCCGGCCACGTCGGCGGGCGGATCCAGGTCCACGTCAAGTTCGGCATCAGTGAGCAGCTCAGTGACCGCTACGGTCTTCGCCTCATGATCGCGGAGAGCCTGGTCGGTCGCGATCCGCCAGGTAGAGTCCCGGCGGCTCTGCCGGACGGCGTCCAGGTCCGGGAAACCGGCCTCGGCCGCGGCCTGCTCGGCCCGGCTCCGCGCGTCGCGGGCGGCGTGGCCGGCGTGGGCGGCGGCGTCGGCCGCCTCGGCGGCGGCGGTCAGGGCATCGGCGGCGGCACGCACCGCGGCCAGGGCCGAGTCCAGGTCGGGCGCCCCGCCGAGCTGGGCCCGCAGTGCGTCGCGGTTCCGGGCGGCCCGCTCGTCGGCATCGGCGGCCTGGCCGAGCGCAGCCTTCCGCTGGCTGGTCAGCTCGGCCACCTTCGTGTCCGCTTCGGCCAGGGCCTGGTCGAGCTCGTCCAGCGCGGCCTGGTGGTCGGTCCGGCGCAGCTCAGCCAGCCGGGCGGCCTCCGCGGCCAGCTCTCCCGCGGCGGCCCGGAGCCGGGACGCCTCAGCCTCGAGCGTGAACGGATCCCCCGTGACGCTGAACCCGGCCGCCTCCAGCCGGGCGGTCAGGTCCGCGATCTGGCTGTCGGCGATGCCGACCAGGGCCGCGATCGATTCGGCCCGTTCCGAAGCCCGGGTCGCTTCGGCGTCGGCGGCTTCTTCCTGTTCCCTGGTGACCCGGTCGCCGCGGAGCTCGCACAGCTCCGGGTGGTCGAGCGAGCCGCACACCGGGCACGGGGCGCCGTCCACCAGGGTGGCGGCGAGCTCGGCCCGCATGCCGTCGATCCGTTCCCGGCGCAGCCGGGACGCTTCCTCGTACAGGTCCAGGTAGTCGGCTTTGGCGTTGACGTAGGCCTCGCCCTGACGACGGGATTCGACATGGGCCCGGACCAGGGCGGCCGCGTCGTCCGCGGCCCGGCGGTGCCGGTCGGCCTCAGCCTGGACCTCGGGCAGCCGCTCCCCCGCCGCTCGGGCGTGGTCCCGCTCGCGGCTCACCTCCGGCCGACGCTCGCGATAGCCCGCAGCCTCGGCTTCGACCGCGGTGACCTCGGCAGCCAGGGACTCGGCCAGGGCGCGGGCCGCCCCGGCGGCCGCGTCCTCGTCCGCGGCCTGGTCGGCCAGGGCGTGCAGCGCCTCCAGCCGTCCCAGCGCGGTGACCTGCTGCTCGGCGTGGGACCGCAACCCGGCCGCGGCCTCACCCGGCCGGATCCCATGGGCCCCGGGAACCGCCGCGAGCGCGGCACGCGCGTGTTCCTCGGCCGCGCAGGCCTCGGCCAGGGCGGCGGCGGCACGCTCCGCCTCGGTGAGCGAGGGGATGACCTCAGCGGCCCGGACGGCCGCGTCGAGTTCCTGGCGCAGAGCACCGAGGGCGGGGACGGCCTCGGCCAGCTGATCGCGAGTACGCAGTGCCTCAGCCCGGCGGCGCTGGCGACCAGCCAGGCGGTCCGCGTCCTGCAGGGCGGCCTGGGCCTGGTCGAGCTCGGCGCGGTGGGCGCGTACCTGCCCGGCGCAGGCGGCGGACTGGGCCGCCGCGGTGGCGGCGAGCTCTCCGGCCCAAGCGGGGGAGGGCAGGTCGTCGCCCGGGCCGGCCGGTCCGCCCGAGGCGTCATCACCGGCGTCGACGGGATCCAGGGATTCCTCCGCCGCGGGCGGAATGGCGACCTGAGCGATGCGGGCGACCAGTTCGGCGATGCCCTGCCGGGCCTGCTCGACGCGGCCGGCGGTGGCCCGGCGGCGCTCGGCCAGCCACTGTTCGACGGCGCTGAAGCGGTCAGTGGCGAACAGCTGCTGCAGCAGCCGCCTCCGGTGGTCGGCGTCGGCGTGCAGGAACTGGGCGAACTGGCCCTGGGGCAGCAGCACGACCTGGAAGAACTGCTCGGCCGACATGCCCATGAGGTCTTTGATCTCGTCGTCCGCCTCGCCCGCCCGGGTGGAGACGGCCCGCCAGGCGGTGCCGTCGGACTCTTCCAGCAGAATCTTGGCGTGCTCGGTGGTGGTGCCGCCGCCCCGGCGCTTGGGGCGTTCCTGCTCGGGCCGGCGGGTGATCCGCATCCGGCGCCCGCCGAGCGTCGCCTCCAGCTGGATCTCGGTCGGCACGCCGGACGTGGCGTGGTCCGAGCGCAGCCGCCGGGCCTTGCCGCGCTCGCCGGGGACCCGGCCGTAGAGGGCGAACCCGAGGGCGTCCAGAAGGGTGGTCTTGCCCGCGCCGGTCTCGCCGTGCAGTAGGAACAGGCCGGACTGGGCCAGGTCATCGAAGCAGACCTCGACGGTGCCGCCGAACGCGCCGAAGGCGGTCACGCGCAGCCGGTGCGGGCGCATCAGCCGGCCTCGGCCGTGCGGACGGCCTGGAACGCCTCGGCCAGCAGGCGCTGCTCGCCCGGCGTGGCCGGCGCGTCGCGGACGTGCTGGACGAACTCGGCCGCCACGGCCAGGTCGTCGCGGCCCGCCACCCGGTCCCGGTAGCCGCGGCCGTCGGGCACGGCGCCCTCCGGCTCGAACGTGAGCACCAGGACGTGCGGGAACCGGTCCCGCAGCGCGTCCATGGCGCCTTCCGGCCTGTTCCGGTCGGTCAGCGTGACCGACAGGAAGTGGCCCTCGTACGGGACGTAGGCCGCGGACTCCAGCAGGTCGGGCAGCCGGCCGCGGAGCACGCTCAGCCGCCGGTAGCCGGGCGCCGGGACGCGCTCGGCCCGGGCCGTGCCCTCGCCGTCCAGCTCGACCAGCCAGCTGCCCTTGTGGTGGGCGGCCTCGGAGAACGAGTAGGGCAGCGGCGAGCCGCTGTAACGCAGGTGGGGGGCCAGGGTCTGCTGGCCGTGCAGGTGGCCCAGGGCGGCGTAGCTGAAGCCCCCGAACACCTCCGCAGGCACCTGGCCGATCCCGCCGACGGTGATGTCGCGCTCGGATTCGCAGGCCGCTCCCCCGGTCACCCAGCCGTGGGCCAGGACTACCCGGCGGCGCACGCCGCGGGCGTCGGCGTCGGCCTGGATGCAGCGGACCGCGTGGCCGAGGACCCCGCGGTGGCCGCGCGGCGGGCTGGCTTGCCCGGGGTGTTCCTGGTTTCCCGGGTCTGGCGGCAGCTCGTCGCGGACCGCGTCGGGCTCGAGGTAGGGGATGCCGTACACGGCGACCGGCCCGTGGCCGTCCGCCAGCAGCACGGGCCGGGCCAGCGCGCCGACGCGGGTGCGCAGGTGCACGCCGGTCTTATCCAGCAGGCCGCCGCCGAAGCCGAGGCGGCGCGCGGAGTCGTGGTTGCCGCTGATCAGCACGATCCTGGCCCCGGTGGCGTGCAGCCTGAGCAGGGCGTCCTCGCAAAGCTCGACCGCGTCGACCGGCGGCACGGCCCGGTCGTAGACGTCCCCGGCGACCAGCACCAGGTCCACCTGCTCGGCGCGGACCACCTCGACCAGGTGGTCAAGGAAGGCAGCCTGCGCGGCCCGCAGATCAGCTCGGTGCAGCGACCGGCCCAGGTGCCAGTCGGAGGTGTGCAAGATGAGCATGGCCCGGACCTTAGCGGAGGGCACCGACAATGTGCCGCGAGTTGGTTACCCTTGCTGGGCATGAGCCTAGGCAACAGAGCATCGCGGCGATGCGCGCCTAGGGCCGCTGCCGCGCTGACCGCGGTCACGGTGCTGGTTACGGGGTTGCTGAGCGCGTGCAGTTCGGCGCCCCAGCCGGAGCCGGCCGCCCGCGCCTACCTGGCCGCCTGGGCCAAGCAGGACTGGGCCGCCATGCGGCAGCTGACCTCCGATCCGCCGGCCGACTTCACCAGCGTGAACCAGGCCGCGTTCACCAACCTGTCCGTGCGCACGGCCAGCTTCACCGCGGGCACGATCAAGACGACGGGCAAGACGGCGGCCGGGCCGATCACCGAGCGGCTCACCCTGGCCGGCCTGGGCGCCGTGACAATCAGGTCCCAGCTGCACCTGGTCCAGGTCCAGGGCCACTGGCTGGTCAGCTGGTCGCCCGCCACGATCGCGCCGCAGCTCAAGCCGGGCGACCAGCTATCGGTGCAGAAGACCTGGCCGGCCCGGGCGAACATCCTGGGCTCGGACGGCACGCCGCTGACCACCCAGGGGCAGGTGGTGACGATCGGCGTCGAGGGCCAGCGGATCAAGAACGCCGCGGCGGTCCAGGCGGCGCTGGTCTCGGTCGGCGCCACGGCCAGCGAGGCGAGCCAGGCGATCGCCGCGGCGAAGACCCACCCGACGTTCTTCGAGCCGGTGTTCACCGTCACCCAGGCGCGTTACGACCAGATCCAGGCGACCATCTACCCGATCCCCGGCACGGTGTTCGAGACCAGCGACGCGCGCAACGCCGTCACGCCCGGCCTGGCCGCGGGCCTGGTCGGCACCGTGGGGCCGATTACCGCGCAGGAGCTGTCCGAGCTCGGCGCCCCGTACGACGCCGAGAACATCGTCGGCCAGACCGGCCTGGAGCAGGCCGACGAGCGCCAGCTGGCCGGCCAGCCCGGCGCCACGGTGGCGGTGGTCACCGGCAGCGGCACTCACGTGGCGACGCTGGCGACGCTGCCGGCCCGCCCGGGGAGTTCGGTCCGGACCACGATCCAGCCCTCGGTGCAGCAGGCCGCCGAGGCGGCGCTGGCCGGGGAGAAGAAGAGCGCCGCGCTGGTCGCGGTGAACGTCACCACCGGGGCGCTGCTGGCCGCGGTGTCGGTCAACTCCGGCGGGTTCGACCAGGCCATCGACGGCGGCTTCCCGCCCGGCTCGACGTTCAAGGTGATCACCTCGGGCGCGCTGATCACCCACGGGCTCACCCCGCAGTCTCACGCGAGCTGCCCGGGCACCGCCACGGTGGATGGCGAGGTGTTCCACAACGCCGAGGGCGAGGCGCCGGTCAGGACCATGCTGCAGGCGTTCACCGAGTCGTGTAATACCGCGTTCATCCGGCTGGCCGCCGACGACCTCAAGCCGCCGGACCTGCCCGCGGCCGCGTCGATGTTCGGGCTGGACCGCAGCCTGCATATGGGGCTGACGGCGTTCGGCGGCTCGGTGCCGCAGCCGTCCGACGAGGCCGACCTGGCCGCCACGGCGATCGGGCAGGGCCGGGTACTGGTCTCGCCGCTGGACCTGGCCATGGTGGCCGCGGCGGCGGACACCGGTACGGTCCGCTCGCCGAGCCTGGTCCTGGGCTCCTCCGGCGGTGCTGCTAGCGCGAGTCCCGGGGCGAGCGCCAGCACGGGTACCAGCCAGCTGCCCGCGGCGGTGGTCAGCGACCTGCACGAAATGATGGCATCGGTGGTGGCCAACGGCACCGCGGCGGGCCAGGGCCTGCCGTCCGGCACGTTCGCCAAGACCGGGACGGCCCAGTACGGGACGACCAGCCCGGTCAAGATCGACGCCTGGCTGATGGGCTTCAAGGGCGACATCGCGTTCGCCGCGCTGGTGGTCAACTCCACCGGGAACGGCGGGCCGACCTGCGGCCCCATCGTGGCCAAGTTCCTGAACGCGATCCAGACCGGCTAAGGGCACGCTTCCGGGCCGTCCGCGGGCTTCCTGGCCGCCGCGAGGCGATCCCACCTGTTCCACCAGCCCCTACAGCCTCATACGCCGCAGAAGCGGACTCAATGGATGTGGCTCCCTACCGACTCTATTGGTTAGAAGTGGCATTCATTGATTGCGAAACCGGTATCTGGCGAAAACCTGAGCGATTGCGCCGCGCCCCACCTGGTGCGGATCGTGGCGGGCAGCGGCCGAGGCAGCCGGCTCCTGAGGCAGGTCAGCTGGACGTGGCGGCCAGCCAGGTGTCGACCTCGGCGTGCCAGCGGCGCTTGTCCTCGCCGGGGGCGAAGCAGGCGTCGAAGGAGTTCCTGGCCAGCACCGCGAGGGCTCCGGCGTTCATCTTGAACTCCTGGCGGACCGCCTCGAGGTTGGCGTCTACGTAGCCGCCGAAGTAGGCCGGGTCGTCGCTGTTCACGCAGGCCAGCAGGCCGGCCTCGAGCATGCCGGGCAGCACGTGCTGGCCCAGCGTGCCGACCACGCGCAGCGCCACGTTGGAAAGCGGGCACACGGTCAGCCCGATCCGCCGGTCGCGCAGTTCGGCGATCAGGCCCGCGTCCTCCATGGACCGGAACCCGTGGTCGACGCGCTCGACGTGCAGCAGGTCGATCGCCTCGCGCACGTAGTCCGGGCCGCCCTCCTCCCCCGCGTGCGCCACCAGCCGCAGTCCCTCGGCCGCGGCCATCAGGTACACCTCGGTGAACAGGGCAGGCGGGTAGCCCACCTCGGCCGAGTCGAGCCCGACACCGATGAACTTGTCCCGGAACGGCAGTGCGTCGCGCAGCGTCTGGCGGGCGGCATCGGCGCCCAGGTCGCGCAGGAAGCACAGGATCAGGTCGGCGGAGATCCCGTGCTCGGCCGCGCCGTCGGTCAGCGCGGCGCTCAGCCCGCCGAACACGGTCTGCAGCGGCACCCCGTTAGCCAGGTGCGTCTGCGGGTCGAAGAAGATCTCGGCCCGGCGCACCCCGGCCGCCGCGGCCCGGGCCAGGTAGGCACGGGCCAGGTCGTAGAAGTCCTGCTCCTGCCGCAGCACCCGGAGGTTGGCGTAATACGGGTCGAGGAAGGACTGCAGGCTGTCGAACTGGTAGGTGGCCCGCAGCTCGGCCACGTCGGTGCTGGGCAGGGCCACGTCGTTGCGGGCTGCCAGGCTGACCAGCAGCTCCGGCTCGAGCGTGCCTTCGATATGAACGTGCAGCTCGGCAACCGGCAGCATGCGAGTCCCTTTCCCCGGCCAGGTCCCTGGCACCGATGAGTGCGAACTTATTGTTGCGTCATACCACGTAGGCGGTCGCGGATACCGGGTTGCCCCGGTTCGCTACCGTCACAGTAGGTTCGCGTACGGGGTGCACGGGAGGATGCTGCATGTCACTAATCGACGATTCCATCGGCTTCAGCAGGGGCGGAGAGCGGCCGGCCATCTTGGTCGAGGACCTGACCAAGTCGTTCGGCGACGTGCACGCGTTGCGCGGCATCGACCTGTCGGTGCCGCGCGGCACCGTGCTGGGCGTGCTCGGTCCCAACGGGGCGGGCAAGACGACCGCGGTCCGGATCCTGACCACGCTGCTGCTGCCGGACGGCGGCCGGGCCGTGGTGGAGGGCCACGACGTGGTACGGGAAGCCGCCGCGGTCCGCCGGTCGATCGGGCTGGCCGGGCAGTCCGCCGCGATCCAGGAGGAGCTGACCGGCCGGGAGAACCTGGAGATCATCGGGCGGCTGTACCACCTGAGCTGGCCGCGGGCCCGCAGCCGGGCGGTAGAGCTGCTCGAGCAGTTCGGCCTGACCGATGCGGCCGACCGGGCGGCCAAGAACTACTCCGGCGGCATGCAGCGGCGGCTGGACCTGGCCGCCAGCCTGGTCGGGCGGCCGCGGGTGCTGTTCCTGGACGAGCCGACCACGGGCCTGGACCCGCGGTCGCGGCTGGGCATGTGGGACATCATCCGGTCGCTGGTGGCCGACGGGACCACCCTGCTGCTCACCACCCAGTACCTGGACGAGGCGGACGAGCTGGCCAACGAGATCGTGGTCATCGACCACGGCCTGGTCATCGCCGCAGGCACGTCGGAAGAGCTGAAGGGCCGGATCGGCGGGGACGTGGTCGAGTTCACCGTGCCCGACCGTGACCGGGTGGCCGACGCCGTGGCCGCGATCGCCAAGATCGGCGAGGGCGAGCCGCACGCCGACCCGGAGACCGGCGTGGTCTACGTCGGCGTCGGGGGCCGCGGTTCTGACGCGCTGATCGACGCGGTGCGCAGCCTGGACCAGGCCGCCATCCAGACCCACGGGCTGGGGCTGCGCCGGCCGTCGCTGGACGACGTGTTCCTGGCCCTGACCGGGCACGCCGCCGAGGAAGAAGACCAGCCGGCCGGCCGCCGCCGCGGCCGCCGACGGGGAGGCAGGAAAGAGGATGCGGGGGCAATATCATGACCGCGATCGCTGAGCGCACGACGGCTGAGCCCGCGGGTGAGCCGGGCCTGGGCACCCGGTTCGGCTGGGCGGTGACCGACACGCTCACCATCACCCGGCGCAACCTGCTGGTCTGGATGCGGGTACCGGCCTACCTGGTGTTCACCGTGATCCAGCCGGTGATGTTCGTCCTGCTGTTCCGCTACGTCTTCGGCGGCGCGATCCCGGTGCACACTGTGGGCGGCTACGTCAACTTCCTGATGCCGGGGATTATCGCGCAGACGGCTGCGTTCGCCACGTTCGGCACGGCCATCGCGCTGGCCCAGGAGCTGAAGAAGGGCGTGATCGACCGGCTGCGGTCGATGCCGATGGCCCGTTCGGCGGTGCTGGCCGGGCGGCTGGTCGCCGACACCGGGCGGATGCTGGTGACCATCCTGATCATCATCGCGGTGGGTTACGCGGTCGGTTTCCGGTTCAGCAACGGCTGGCTCGCCGCGGTGGCCATGGTCGTGCTGGCCACGGTGTTCGGCCTGGCCATCTGCTGCATCGCCGCCTACACCGGGCTGGCCATCGGCGACGAGGAGTCGGTGCAGGCCTTCGGGCTGATCTGGCTGTTCCCGCTGACGTTCCTGTCTTCGGCGTTCGTGCCGATCTCGACCATGCCGGGCTGGCTGCAGGCGTTCGCCAACAACCAGCCGGTCACCTTCGTCGTCGACACCATGCGCGCGCTGGCGCTGGGCGGTCCGGTCGCATCGAGCCTGTGGAAGAGCGCGATCTGGCTGGCGGGCATCTTCATCGTGTTCCTGCCGCTGGCCGTCCGCGCCTACCGGCGGGCCGCCTGAGCCTGCTCAGGCGTTCGCGGTCAGCCGTGCCGTGACCGGCCCGGCGGGCGTGTCCGAGATACCCAGGTACACGCAGGACCTTGCCCAGGCGGACCTGGTCGTCCAGGGCCCGCATCACCTCCTCGGGCGGCGTCAGATAGTCCCACGCGTGCAGCCACAGCACGTCGACATAGCCGGTCCGCAGCCGGCGCGGCGAGGCCTCGAGCGCCTGTACCAGGCTCTTGCGGTGATTGCCGCCCGCGTTGAGGTCGCCGTCGCGCAGGTTCAGGGAGTACTTGGTGCCGACCACGAAATGGTCCCGGTCGGCGGCAATCAGGTCGCCGAGGATGGCCTCGGCCGAGCCGTCGGTGTACTTGTTGGCCGTGTCGATCAGGGTGCCGCCGGCCTCGGCGAACAGCTCGAACTGCTTGGCGCTCTCGCCGGGCGAGGCGCCCCAGCCCCAGTCCGTGCCGAAGGTCATGGTGCCCAGGGCCACTTCGCTGACCCGCAAGCCGGAGTTGCCCAGCAGTGTGTAGCGCATCGTCAGCCCTCCCGTCCAGGTTGCTGACCGGGCTCGGCAGGCCCGGCTAGCTCGGCGGCGACGGCGTCGGCGCCGAGGCCGATCAGCCGGGCCGCCATGCCCGGGATACAGCGTGCGCAGGCCGGCGAGCTCGCCGGCCAGCACGTCGAGCACGGCCAGCCAGCGGCCCGAATGGCCGCCGGCGGTGAACGGGTGCGGGCCGCTGAAGGCGAGGTCACTTCGTCCGGGCCTGCCGCGACGCGGCCGCCGAGGGCTGACGGTGCTCCAGGAGATCAGGGCTGGTGCGTGGCGAGCTGCTGGGCCATCAGCTCCATGAGCTTCTGCAGCCCGCGCAGGGGGCGTACCAGCACGGTAAAGCTGATCAGGCGGCCGTCGTCGTTCCAGCGCAGCATGTCGACGCCCTGGACGTAGGCGCCGTCGAGCTCGGCCTCGAACTCCAGCACCGCGCTGTTCTGGTCGTGCCATTGGCCGATATACCGCAGCGAGGGACCCAGCACCGCGATCGCGCTGGTCAGGTAGTGCGTCGTGACCGCCTTGCCCTCCTGCGGGGCGAACACGGCCGGCGAGCGGAACACCACGTCGTCGGCCAGCAGGTCATCCAGGAGGGCCGGGTTCCGCGACTCGACGACGGCGTGCCATGACCGCAGGGCAGCTGGTAGCTCGGGCATGGCTGTACTCAACCCGAGGCGAAGGCAAACAGCAAGGTTCCACCCTTACGTGCCTGCTGAGGCCGGGACCGTTCGGCCCGCTGAATTGGGGTTTCGCGGCTCATACCTGATGAACTTCTTGCAATCATCGCGGCCAAGGTCGCACAGCGCGTGGAACAGCGACCGCATGCCGAACCGGGGGATCGCCTCCCGCCACCATTCCGGGTCCTGCTCAGCCATCGTGCCGCCTGGCTGGTGTGGTGCTCAGCGGAGGGAGAGGCCGTGCTGCTCGAGCGCCTCCTGCAGCAGCCGGATGGCTTTCGGGCCCACGCCGTGCAGCTTCTTCAGCTCGGCGGCGGGCACGTCGGCCAGCTGCCGCAGCTCGGTGTACCCGGCCGCCGTCAGCGCCCTGGTGGCGGGCGCTCCGATGTTCCCGGGGAGGCCCTGGTCTGCTGCCGTCATGGGCCGCATGATATCCGTGCGGTGGTGGCAAAGACCCGAGCGGGGCGGGAGCCGGTGATGGCGGAAGACAGCGAAATCTCAGCCGGGAGGCCGCGTCCGGTGCTGGCCGGGCGGCTGGTCAGGCTCCGGCCGGGCGGGCCGGATGATGCCGCGCGGTTGCGCGCGATCCTGGCCGAGGAGTCCGTCTCCCGGTGGTGGGGCGAGCCGGATCCGCTGGCGGTGCTCGAGGCGGACATGCGGGGCGGCGACGATACGGTCCTGCTGGTGATGGAGATCGGCGGGCAGGTGGCCGGGGGCATCCAGTACGTCGAGGAGGACACTCCGATGTACCGGCATGCCGGGATCGATATCTTCCTGGCCGGCAGGTTCCAGGGTCAGGGCGCCGGCACCGAGGCGATCGGGCTGCTGGCCAGGTTCCTGTTCGAGGAGCGCGGCCATCACCGGATCACCATCGACCCGGCGGCGGCCAACGTCCAGGCCATCCGCAGCTACACCAAGGTAGGCTTCCGGCCCGTCGGCGTCATGCGCCAGTACGAGCGGGGCGGCGACGGCCAGTTCCATGACGGCCTGCTGATGGACCTGCTCCGCGACGAGCTCACCTGGGATGGCTGAGCACGATCCCGCTGAGCACGGCGGGGCGGCGACCGGGCGGCTGGAAGAAGCTGTGCGCCGCCTGGCCGAGGTGACTGCGGGCCGGGAACGGCGCGGGCTGAGTCATGAGGACGCCGACGATGTGGCCGGGACCGCTGCCACCGATGACGCGATCGGCTTCAACCCGCTGCCGCTGCCGCGGGCCCTGCAGGAGCACGGCGCCGTGGTGGCGGTCATGGGCCAGGTGGCCGGCATCATGCAGGCTGCGGCCCTGGCTGGACTGCGGGCCCGGTGAGTTTAATGGGACGTACGCGAAGGAAGGGGGCGGCGATGGCGCCGCGGGTGAACAGTGAGCTGCTGCTGGTAGGGAGCCTGCCGGCGGACTCGGCCGGTTCGGCGCTTCGTACCGCGGCCGGGTTGTTCGGCGACCTGGTATTCGCGCTGCCTGACGGCGAGACCGGTCCCCGGGCGGCCTGGGTCGGCTACGAGCGGGAGCGGCTCGTCCGGCCGAACCCGGACGTCGTCGTGGTGCAGGAGACGGAGTCGCCGACCGGGATACCGCGGCACGCGTACGAGACGCCGGTGTTCGGCATCCGTCCCGGTGTCACCGAACTGCACTGGGAGTCCTGGCCGCGCATCGACGACGCCATCGCCGGATACCAGGTGTTCGGCGCGCTGCGCCAGGCAGGTGTCAT
This sequence comes from uncultured Actinomycetes bacterium, assembly GCA_963767565.1. GTDB lineage: Bacteria > Actinomycetota > Actinomycetes > Streptosporangiales > Streptosporangiaceae > Palsa-504. The sequence goes on from CAVYEG010000013.1 coordinate 241,625, forward strand.
CCCGGCTCAGCTCCGGTTCCAGGTGGGGCTGCCGTTCCCGTCCAGCGCGCTGAACGGGTTCAAGGCCGACTTCGCCGCCGACTACCCGGTCGCGGAGCGGGCGTTCGAGGACCTGGTGGCCCGTGAGCTGCGGCGGCTGACCGAGGCCGTTCCGCCCGCGGACCTGGCGATCCAGTGGGACCTGGCCTACGAGACGCAGGACCTGGAACGGGTACTGGCCTGGGCGCCGGAGGGGGCATGGGAGCGGTTCGCCGGGCCGGTCACCCGGCTGACCAGGCTGATCCCGGAGGACGTCCTGGTCGGCTATCACCTGTGCTACGGGACGTTCCCGGAGTGGCCGATGTACGAGGCGCGCGACATGGCGTTGCTGGTGCGGATGGCGAATTTCGCGGTGGCCAGCTCCGGGCGCCCGGTTGACTGGCTGCACCTGGCCGGGCCGCGCTACCTGCGCAGCGAGGACCGCAGCTTCTTCCGGCCGCTGGCCGACCTGGAGCCTGGCGATGCGCGGGTCTTCCTGGGCATCGTGCTGCCCATTGACGGGGCGGCCGGGCTACGGCGCAGGCAGGCGACGGCGTCGCGCTACCTGGCCGACTTCGGCGTCGCGATGTACTGCGGGTTCGGCCGCCAGCCCGGCGCGGACGGCACCGAGACCATGCGGGAGCATGCGGCCGTGGTCCGCGCCGTGCGCGGAGCCCGCTAGCCTCTGGCCGCTGCTTGAATTCGCGTCCGCGCCTTCCGTCAGGAACGAGGCGGGGATGGGTGCCGGGGCTGGTAGATGGGAAGTTCCGAGCCGTCCGGGAGGCGGATGGCGGCCAGAAGCCCCCAGCCCTGATCGGAGACATCCTGCGCGATCTCGGCGCCCTTTGCCTTGAGCTCGGTGAGGGTCGCGCTGATGTCGTCGCACATGAGGTAGAGCTCGTGACGGCGGTCGTCAGCGGGATGAACGGCAAGCTCGGCCGGCGGCAGGGCGAAGATAAGCCATCCTCCGCCCGCGTCTGCCGACTGCATGCCGAGGACGTCGGCGAAGAATGCGCGGACCTTGTCGGCTTGCGGGGAGAACACGATCGCATGCAATCCGGTGATCATCCCGCGATCCTAGCCGCGGCCGGGGGCCGGGCCCCGACGGGCCGGATCCGCGCGCGCATCGCGTTGTCAGGCCGTTGGCGAAAATCACTCGACAAGCCGCCCGCGGCCGGCCACAGTCGCAGGGTGGATATACGCATCCAGTGCCTGTGCATCGACAGCGGCGATCCGGCGAGCATCGCGTCGTTCTGGCAGTCGGCGCTCGGCTGGCGGCGCACGTCCGAGTCGGAAGATGAGGTTGTCCTCGAGCCGCCTGCGGGGAGCCCCGAGGATGGTGCCGCCCCTGACCTGCTTTTCCTGAGGGTTCCCGAGGGCAAGGTAGTCAAGAACCGGTTGCATCTGGACCTACGGCCTGGCGATCAGGCCGCCGAGGTCGCCCGGCTGGAAGCACTCGGCGCCCGCCGGGTGAGCATCGGCCAGGGCGAGGTCAGCTGGGTGGTCATGGCCGACCCGGATGGTAACGAGTTCGATGTGCTGCGGCCGCTCACGCCCGCTGAGCTAGCCGAGGGCTGAGGAGAGGCTCCCGTGTCCCTTACGCCTCGGTAGGTGCGAAGCCTTCAGATCAAAGGCCTCTTCCCGGACCGGGAAAAGCCCCTGGGCGTAACCGGCCGTCGGCGGGCCGACGGAGTTCGGCGATGGTGCGCTCGGCCCAGTCGAGGCTGGCGCGGTAGACGGCCGGCGAAGCCGGATCCGCTGTGCCGCGGCGCCCGGCCCCGTGCAGCGCCGGGCCGACGCGGTCCCGTGCTGCGCCGGGCCGACGCGGTCCCGTGCCGCGCACCAGTCCCGGCGGCACCATTTACGCGGTTGATTTCGGTCCTGCGGTGGATTTTGGGTACTGGGTGAGCATGCCAAAGTAAGGTGAGTTTCCGGCGTGTCGCGACCGGCGGACACTATGCGATCATTTACGGGGTTTGTTCGTAATTTGCGGTCGTCCGTGCCGTAGCCCGGGTGAGCTCCTGGTCCCGTCCCGGCCCCCTTGCCCATGATCGCGAAGGCTTTACTACGGTTTTTGATACCAAACCCTTCGCGATCATGGAAACACCCAGCCCGGGGGACTGCGTGGCCAGGCGCGGGGCATTCAACCACATCCGGACGCCCAGACACGCGAGAAGTCACCTTATTCCGGAACGCTTGCGGAATACCGCTAATCAACCGCAGAACGCGAATCAACCACAACAGTTTCCGGATCGCGGAAGACTGGGCCGCCTGCAGGCGGGCGCCTGCAGTCCCGGGACGACGCTGCCCGGCGGCGCCCTCGGCGCCGCCCGGACAGCGGGGTCGCCGGCGCCGACCGGACAGCGGGGTGGCATGGCGCCGAGGCTACTGCTGGGAGCGGCGAGGCCGGAACTTGATCCAGGCCAGGATGGCGATGGGCACCAGGATCCAGGGCGAGAACAACAGGTGCACGGCGAAGCCGAGGACAAGCAGGGCCACGACGGCGGCAAGGGCAAGGGCGATGATCCCGGGCATAATGATCGGTCTCCATTCAGGTCCGCTGTTTGCGGGAAAGGGTTCATGCTTCAAGGCTGCCGCCCACGGCGGCCGCGGTCGATCGGGATCAGCCCGGTTCGCACCCTGATATGCAACCCCGACGGCATCAGGGTCTGACCCTGACCGCGATCAGGGATTGCGCCCGACCGCAGATTCCCGACCACGCACGGCCTGGGCTGCCCGCCGCGATTTCCCGGTCTGCTCGGCCGCCGGCGGGGCTTGTTTCGAGCTGATGCTGGCGGGCAGTGGCGGCTAGGTCGGCGTTTTCTGCAGGTGCGGGAGTACCCAAACATGATTGCGAGAATCTGGCGCGGAGCGGTCCGGGCGCAGGACGCTGCGGCGTATGCGGCGTATGCGCAGCGGACCGGCATCGAAGGCTACCAGGGCACGCCGGGAAACCGCGGGGCCTGGCTGCTCTGGCGGACCGAGGGAGACCGGGCCGAATTCGTCACGGTGAGCTTCTGGGAGTCCCGGCGAGCTATCGAGGCCTTTGCCGGCCAGGATATCGACGTGGCTGTCTTCTACCCCGACGACGACCAGTTCCTCATCGAGCGTGACCTGACGGTGAGCCATTACGAGGTCGCAGGCACCCAGTAGGATGGCGCCCCGCCGGCCGCCGCCGCTGAGCTAGGCGCGACAAGCCTGTCAGCGGCGGGGCCGCACCTACGAGGCTGTCAGGCCGAGACCAGGTCGCAGACGAAGATAAGGGTCTCGCCCGGCGCGATCGCGTGCCCGGCGCCCCGGTCTCCGTAGGCCAGGTCCGGCGGGATGACCAGCTGACGGCGGCCGCCGACCTTCATGCCCGCCACGCCCTGGTCCCAGCCGGCGATGACCTGCCCGGCGCCGAGCCGGAACTGCAACGGGTCGCCCCTGTCCCAGCTTGCGTCGAATTCCTCCCCGGTGGAAAACGCCACCCCGACATAGTGCACCGTGACCAGGTCGCCTGGGCCGGCCACGCTGCCGTCTCCTTCCCAGATGTCGGTGACCTGCAGCCCGGTCGGCGGCTCGCCGCCAGGAAAATCGATCTCCGGTCTGGTCGTGCTCATAATCGTCCTCTCCTCAGCTGCTCTTTAACGACGGTGGCTGGCTGGGCTGCGTGCGCCTCAACCTATGCAGTACCAGGTTCCCCGCCCAAACCGCGGCCCCCCGCCGGTCATCGCCCGAGCCTACGCGGCCATCAGGACGCCAGCCGCCATCCGATTTTGCCAGGGACTCTTCGGCATAGAGTGAACCGCCGATCGGGCCTGCTCGGGCCTTGAGATCACGAGCTTAAGGAACGGAAGAAAATAGTGGTCATGGGTAGCGTGCCTGACGACCCCGCGACAGATAGACCGCGGGAATGGCTGGCGTTGCCCGGCGGCCGGATCCGGCCGGTCGTCTCCGTTCCTAACCCGGGCGGCATCGCTGAGCTGCTGGCGTACAGCGCCTGGCTGGCCCGCTTGCGGCCCGCCTGCCGGTGCGGCAGGCCGCGCCTGGGTTCGGGCCGGACCTGCGGAAGCGCGGAGTGCGTAGCCGAGCTCCGCATCGAGGAGGCCGGAATCTAGCCCGGCGCGTGCGCCAGCGACCAGGACCGGCGCCACGACCGGCTTCCTCGCTACTGGTAGGCGCAGCCTCCCACAGCACGTATGGCCGAGGACCAGGGCAGCCGCCCGGGGTGTTCACGGGTTCGACCGGACGGCCCGGGCGCGACCGTGGAAGCGAGCGGAGCCAAAGGATTGGAGCCACGGTCGTGGCCATGCGATTTCGAGGCCGACCGTAGGCAGACCGTAACACCACGGTCCGTTCGGAATAATTGAAGTTCTTTTGCACCGAACGGACCGTGGTTTCACTTCCACAGCACCAGGAGGAGCCGGCCATGGAGTACCTGGTCACAATGACCACCCACGTCCCGGACGGGACGCCGGACCAGGCCGTCGACGACGTCCGCGGCCGCGAGGCCGCGCACTCGGGCGAACTGGCCGCGGCGGGACACCTGGTGCGGCTGTGGCGTCCGCCGCTGCGGCCGGGCGAATGGCGCTCGCTCGGGCTGTTCGCCGCGGCGGACGGCGGTCAGCTTGAGCAGGTCCTGGCCTCGATGCCGCTGCGGGTGTGGCGCACCGATGAGGTGACGCCGCTCGCGCCGCACCCGAACGACCCGGCGCTGACGGCCATGAACGCAGGTACCGAATTCCTGACCACGTTCACCATCAGCGTCCCGGCGGGCACGCCCGGCGAGGCCGTGGACGACATCGAGGCGCGGAGGCGCGGCGCGCGAGGCGCGGCGCGCGGAGGAACTGGCCGGGCAGGGGCATCTGCTGCGGCTGTGGCGGTTGCCCGGCCATTCGCGCTCACTGGGCCTGTGGAACGCAGAGAACACCGCCGAGCTGGCGGCGATCTTGAAGTCGCTGCCCATGGACCCGTGGATGACCGTCGAGACCATACCGCTCAGCCCGCACCCGAGCGACCCGGCGAGGATCATCACATGACCGGGAACGGCCGGCGGGTCGCCATCATCACCGGAGGCTCGCAGGGCATCGGCGCCGGCCTGGTGGCCGGGTACCTCGGGCGAGGCTGGGCGGTGGTGGCCAACGCCCGGACGATCAAGCCGTCAGCGGACCCGGACGTGCTCACGGTCGAGGGCGACATCGCGAAGCCGGAAACCGCCGACCGGATCGTCGAGGGTGCCCTGGAGCAGTTCGGCCGCATCGACACCCTGGTCAACAACGCCGGGATGTTCGTCTCCAAGCCGTTCACCGACTACACCGCCGAGGACTACGCTCTGCTCACCGGCGTCAACCTGGGCGGGTTCTTCTGGCTGACCCAGCGGGTCATCGCCGAGATGGTGCGGCAGTACGGCGGACACGTGGTGAACGTCTCGGCCACCATGGCCGAGGTCGCGAACTCGCATTCGCCGTCAGCGCTGGCCGCGCTGACCAAGGGCGGCCTGGCCGCCGCGACCAGGTCGCTGGCCGTGGAGTACGCGTCGCGGGGCATCCGGGTCAACGCCGTCTCGCCCGGGATCATCCAGACCCCGGTGTACCCGGCCGACAGCTACGAGGGGCTCGGCGACCAGCTTCCCCCGCTCGGTCGCGTAGGCCAGGTCAGCGACGTCGTCGGCGGCATCTTGTTCCTGGAATCCTCGCCCTACATCACCGGCGAGATCCTGCACATCGACGGCGGCCAGACGGCGGGCCACTAGGCCGACGGGCCCGGTGGCCTGAGCGGCGCGTGGCCCGTTGCGGCTCGTCTGAGATGGCGAGTAGCGTTGAGGCGAAGCGTCTCCCCTAGCCCTCACTGCGGATGGTCGGTGTGACATGCATCCTCCTCCCCGGTTGTTCGGCAGGACCGGCGAGCTGGGGATCCTGGGACGGCTCATCGCGAACGTGCGAAGGGGCCGCAGTGCCGTCCTGGTCGTGCAGGGAGAGCCGGGAATCGGCAAGACGGAACTGCTGCGGCAGCTGACCGCCGAGGCGTCCGGTTTCGCGGTGGCCCGCGTGGCCGGCGTCGAGTCGGAGATGGAGCTCCCCTTCGCCGGGCTGCACCAGCTGTGCGCGCCGATGCTCGGCCGGCTCGGGTCGCTGGCCGAGCCGCAGCGTCGCGCGCTCAGCGTCGCGTTCGGTCTGGCCTCCGGCGACAGCCCCGACCGGTTCATGGTCGCCCTCGCCGCGCTCAGCCTGATGGCGGAGGCCTCCGAGGAGCGGCCGATACTGTGCGTGGTGGACGACGCGCAGTGGCTCGACCAGGCCTCGGCCCAGGTCCTCGGATTCATCGGGCGCCGCCTGCTGGCGGAGCCGGTAGCGCTGGTGTTCGCGATCCGGACGCCCGCCCCGGGAGCGCCCCTGCCGGATCCCCTGGCGGGCCTGCCCGAACTGCGGCTGGGCGGGCTGGATGAGCAGTCGGCTCGGGCGCTGCTGGCCACGGTCATCTCAGGTCCGCTCGACGAGAGCGTCCGGACCCGGATTCTGGAGGAGACCCAGGGTCATCCGCTGGCCCTGCTCGAGCTCTACCGGGGCCGGAGCGCCGCCGACCTGGCGGGCGGGTTCGCCCTCCCGGATCCGGGAGACCTGCCCAGGCGCATCGAAGATCAGTACGCCGCACGCCTGGCTGAGCTGCCCGCCGACGTCCAGCGGCTGATCCTGCTCGCGGCGGCCGATCCGGCCGGCGACCCGGCGCTGATCCTGCGGGCGGCTCGGGTACTCGGCCTGGACACCGGGACCATGAACCTGGCCGCCGCGGCCGACCTGGTGGCGTTCGGCGTGAACGTGCGCTTCCGGCATCCCCTGGTGCGTTCGGCCGCCTACCGGGCCGCCACCGCCGAGGACCGGCGAGCGGTACACGAGGCGCTGGCCGCGGTGACCGATCCGCTGGCCGACCCCGACCGCCGGGCGTGGCACTGTGCCCACGCGACGACCGGGCCGGACGACGCGGTGGCCGAGGAGCTGATCAACTCGGCCAGCCGGGCGATGCGCCGAGGCGGGGTAGCCGCCGCCGCGGCCTTCTGGGCGCGAGCCGTGGCGCTCACTCCGGACCTGGGCCAGCGGGCCGCACGGGCCCTGAGGGCGGCCGAGGCGAAGTACGCAGCCGGAGACTTCGAGGCCGCGCAAGCCCTCCTGGTAACGGCTGAGGTCGGGCCGCTGAGCGAGCTGGACGAGGCGCGCGTGCAGCGGATGCGGGCGCAGATCGCGTTCGCGCTGAGACGGGGCAGCGACGCGCCGCCGCTCATGCTGCGGGCGGCGCAGCGGATCCAGAGCCTGGACGCCGAAATGGCCCGTCAGACCTATCTCGAAGCCCTGCTGGCCGCGATCTACGCCGGCCGCCTCGCGGCCGGACAGGACGCGGGGCAGGTGGCTCGCGCCGCGAGATCTGTGATGCTGCAGCCTTCCGGGTCGCAGCCGCCGCCGCAGTCGCAGCTGCTCATCCACGGCCTGGCCGTGCGCCTGGCCGACGGGTACGTGGCCGCCGCCCCCACCCTCAAGGAGGCACTGCGCCGCTACCGGGCTCAGCCGCTCAAGCTGGACTGGCTGTCCGTCTCGTACAACATCGTCGCCATGGACATGTGGGACGACGAGGCGTGGTTCGAGCTCGCCGACGGCCAGGTCCGGCTGGCGCGCGCGAACGGCACGCTTAGCTGGCTTCCGTTCGCGCTGGACTATTTCGCCGAGATCCACGTCCAGGCCGGCGAGCTGTCCAAGGCGGCGGCCTTGCTGATGGAGCGGGAGGGCGTCGACTCGGGAGCCAGAGAGGCCACCTTGCCCTACGTCCCGCTGGTGCTCGCCGCGTGGCGCGGGGACGCACCGGGCGCGGCCGAGCTGGCGGAGGAGATGGCCCGGGGCGCCTCGGACCGGGGCGAGGGCGCGGCACTGACCTACACGGACTACGCGCAGGCGGTGCTGAACAACGGCCAGGCCAACTACCGGGCCGCCGCCGAGGCAGCGGACCGGGCCCGCGCCGTCGACGAGATCGTCATCTCGCCGTGGGCCCTGTATGAGCTGGTGGAAGCCGCGGCCCGAAGCGATCAGCAGGAACGTGCCCGCGCGGCGGCTGATCAGCTGTCGCAGGTCGCCGCGGCGAGCGCCAGCAACTGGGCTTGCGGGGCGGCGGCGCGGTCCCGGGCGCTGGTAGCCGGGGGACGCGCCGCCGAAGCTGAATACCGCGAGGCGATCGAGCTGCTGGGCAGAACCCGGATGGCAACCCACGTGGCCCGCGCGCGCCTGGTCTACGGCGAATGGCTGCGCCGGGAGAACCGGCGGGTCGAGGCCCGCGACCAGCTGCGGTCCGCGTTCGACGCGCTCGCGTCCATGGGCGCCGAGGCGTTCGCCGAACGCGCGGCGAGAGCTCCAGGCGACCGGCGAGAAGGTGCGCAAGCGCAGCGAAGATACCCGCGCCGACCTGACGCCGCAAGAGGAGGAGATCGCCCAGCTGGCCCGGGAGGGACGCACCAACTCCGAGATCGGCGCCCAGCTGTTCATCGGCGCCCGGACCGTGGAGTGGCACCTGGGCAAGGTGTTCGCCAAGCTGGACATCAGCTCCCGCCGCGAGCTCGACCAGGCCCTGAAAAAAAGGAGCATCCGGTCATGACGGAACAGCTGCCCGGCGAGCTGATCTACGAGTACACCATCTCCTCGACCGGAGTGACTTCGTACGGTGGGCCCGCGCTGGACGTTCTGCTGTCCGGGGGCGCAGACATTCCGCCGCAAGGGGCCCGGTATGACCTCGCCTTCCAGGGGCCGGTCGTCGGCCGGCTACGCGGAACGGTTGAGCTGGCCGACTACCTCCACGTCCGTCCCGATGGTCGCGTTCAACTCCACATCCATGCCGAGATCACGACCGAAGATGGCAAGAAGATCGCGCTCTATGCCGATGGCGTCGCCCGCTTCACGAAGGGATCACCAATGGGTGACCTGCGCGAGAACGTGACCCTGACGACATCCGAGCCCGACTACGCGTGGGTAAACCCGCTTCAGATCTGGGCCCGGGGCACGGTCGACCTAGCCAACGGCGAGGCACATGTCATGGGCTACGTCGTCTAGCGCCTGCCGGGCCGCCGGCCCCGCCCGGCTGCCCCAGAGCCCGCCGCCGAGCACGCCCGCCCGACCCGAGGAGCGAGACGATGGACAGTGACGCCCAGACCAAGGCCAGGATCGCCGAGCACTGGCAGGCCTCTGAGAGCGGAGACAGCGCTACCGAGCACGCCATCTACGCGACCGACGCGATCTTGGATTACCCGCAGTCCGGGGAGCGGTTCCGCAGCCGCGCGACCATCGCGGCGCAGCGCGGCGGCCATCCGGCGGACCGGCACTTTACCGTGCTCCGGATCAGCGGCGGCGGGGACCTGTGGGTGAGCGAGTGCGTGATCACCTATGACGGCAAGCCGTCCTACTCGGTGAGCATCATGGAGTTCTCCGGCGGCTTCGTCGCCCATGAGACCCAGTACTTCGCCGACCCCTTCGACCCGGCCCCGTGGCGGGCCGCCCTGGCCGAGCCGATGCCGAGGGCTCAGGGCTGAGCCCTCGGCATGGGCCGTGCCCGGTACCTAGCGTCCCGGCGCCGGGCCTGGTCAAAGGGCACCCGGATCAGATGCCTGGCTAGCCCCTTCTGGCAGGCTACGGGTCATGGCTGACTACTACGAGACCCTCGCGGCCGACTACGACTGGATCTTCGATGACGACACGCTGACCCGCGGTGCGGCCATCAACCATCCCGCGACGGCGCGCCTGCTGCACCGGACCAGCCACGCCAGCGCCGTGCTGGACGCGGCCTGCGGCACGGGCGTTAACGCGGCGGCGCTGGCCCGCCGCGGCTATCGCCTATGGGCGACAGACGGAAGCAGCGCGATGACAGCGGCAGCGGCGGCCCGGTTCCAGGGCGAGCAGCTGGAGATCCCGGTGGTGCAGTGCAGCTGGGCGGATCTTCCGAGGACCGTCAGCGAACGGTTCGACGTCGTGCTCTGCATCGGGAACTCACTCGTGCACGCCGCCGGCCGCGATGCCATGGTCGGTGCGCTCACCGGGTTCCGGGAGATGGTCCGCCCCGGGGGGCACGTGGTGGTCGATTCCCGCAACTGGGAGAAGCTCCATGCCGAGCACCGGATCGTGCAGCTCGCCGACAGCGTGGTAACCCGGCACGGCCGCCGGTGCATCGTCCTGTATGCCTGGGAGATACCGGACCGCCTGGACCAGGAGCACATCGCCCATCTCGTGTTCATCTTCGAAGACGGCAGCCGGATCCAGCCGCACGAGTACCGGATCGGCTTCCATCCCTTCACGCTCGACGAACTGCGCGAACGGCTCGAGGCGGCGGGCTTGAAGGAAATCGATACCGACTTCGACGATGCCCGCGACCGCTACGCGGTAGTCGCCGTGCCGACCTAGCTGGACACAGCCGGCCGGCCCGGCCGGGCGGCATTAACGGGTTCCCGAGCTCGTGAAATCGCGCTAAGCGCTTCCGCGGAGACGTTGCCGGGCATAGCTGCCTGGCCCGCGGCCAGCTGAGGAAGCGGGGTCAGCCCTCGTCGATGGGTTCGAGGAATTCCAGCCTGTTGCCGTGCGGGTCCTCGGTGTAGAAGCGGCGCATTCCGGGGAAGTCGCCGTCGAACCGGACCGGGGCGCCCTCGGCGCGCAGCCGGTCAGCCCAGGACACGACCGTAGAACTCACGCAACGCGTCCTCGCTGCCAGGCGGGCAGGCCAGCTGAACGTGATGGATCACCGAGACCCCGCATCTACCTTGACGTCAAGTAGATCGGCCAGCGTATCAGCTGCGTGCCTTCTCTCAACGGCTTGGGAGCGCGCCGGGCCGGGCTAGCCCATCCGTCCGGGCGAGCATCCGCCCCGCCAGGAGGATCTCGGCCGTCAGCCCGAGCGTGACCGCGATCCGCTGCACCACGCCGTTGTACGGCCCGGCGATCCCGGACGCGAAGACCGCCAGGGCCACCGCGCTGGCCAGTGCGAGAACCTGAACCGGGCGGCTCGGCACCGCCCAATCCGGATCGTCACGCAAGCGCCGCCCCAGCAGCACAGGTGCCGCGAGCATGGCCCCGTACGCGACGCCGCTGACGACATCGTGCACCTGGTTATGCCACGATTCACCGGCGAAACCCGGGCCGGCCAGCAGCATATGATCGCGCCGGAACACTCCGGCGGCCACGCTCGCCACGCCCGCCACCAGGACCAGCCACCGGCCAGCCGACCTGGGACCGGTCACCCGGCCGAGCCCAGCGCCGAACACTACCGTGCCGGCGCCGAGCACCACGAAACCCGCCATCATGATCTGCGGATCCCGGGCATCCTCCGCGGCCAGGCCGCTAAGCTGCACCTCGGCCACGGAATGACCGGCCTGACGCAACGAGCTGGCCACCCACGCCGCGGTGAACAGCACCGGACCCGCGACGCCGCTGGCCGCCGCCAGCCTGCTGAGCCTCACCGGGCTAGTATCACCCGGCCCGCCCCATCTCGCCGCGGTCACCCAGGCCCCGCGCTCGTCTGCCGCCCGCAACCCGGGCCCGAAGCCGCGATTCACGGGCTCACATCGCGTGTTGCCAGTCCACCTCCCTGTCCGAAGCCTTTGCCATCGCGTCCTGGGAGAACTCGGCGACCAGCTCACCGCCGCGGGTGAAGACCTGGCCCCGGCCGAGGACCCGGCCGCTCGCCGCCTTGTCAGCCCAGTGCGCCAGCAGCAGCCACTGCGAGACGTCGAACGGCTCCGCGAAGTGGATCGTATGGCCGATGACTCCGGTGTTGAGCGTGCGGTGCGCTTGGTGGATGTCGACCTCGCCCCGGTGTCCGTTGAACGCGAGCCCGATGATGTTGCCGCACGTGGACCAGCTCAGCACGGCCTGGTTCGCGGCGGGAGTGCCTACGGCCTGGCCGAATCGGTGCCAGGCGTACATCACCGGCACACCGTCCGCAGTGCGGTCGCCCGGCACCGGGCGCCAGTCCGCCTCGGGGAAGGCCAGGCCGCTGGGCTTGGACTCCAGCTCCTCGGGACCCGGCAGATCGGCTGGCAGGTCCGGCTGGTGCCGGATCAGGTCGGGGTCCTGCGAGGTCATCAGCACCAGCGAGCGGCAGAGCACGCGCCCGTCCTGGTAGGCGGTGATGGTGTCACTCCCCCACGTCCGCCCGGTGTGCAGCACCTCCACCTGCAACTCGATTGGCTTGGTATAGGAGCCGACCCGGGAGAACAGCGTATGGATCGAGCGAGGCGACTTCTGGCGTTCTTCCCTGGCCTCAGCCGCCAGCAGCATCTGGGCGATGTACTGGCCGCTGAACACGACGTCGCGGCCCTCCGCGGATTCAGCCGGCTGGGTAACTTCGAACCGCCCCTCGCCCATATCGGTCAGCCGCAGCACGTCGGGAAGATCGGACATGGCGTTCAGGTCCCCTCTTGGTTCCGCCCCACGCACCTTGTTCAGCGCCGTGGCAGGATCGAATGATTCGATAATTTTAGTTTCTTTGACGCATGACCCGCAAGATCGCCCGGACAGCAATCGACCGCCGCTGCTGGGCCACGCAGGGTGGCTAGGCACCTCGCCGGTGCGGGTGCGAGACCTGGAAGCCGCAGGAGCGCAGCGCGCTGACCGGCCACACCCGCCCCAAATGGCCACTGGCTGTCAGCGGTGGAGCCGACGGCTTATAGACGGCTCGTCAAGCGCGCGGCGGCATGAGCGGGTGCACCGGACAGCGATGATAGAAAGGGCTATGACCGTACTGGCACACCGTGGTGAGGGACCGGCATTCTCCTACGCCGGCCAGCTGACGCACATCCTGGCGGGGCACGGCGGCCAGCCGCCTGGATTCGCCGTCATGGAGCTCACCGTCCCGGCTCACTTCGCCGGGCCGATCCCCCACGCGCACGACGAATTCGATGAGGCGATCTACGTGCTCAGCGGGCGCCTGCTGGTTGTCGGCGAGGATGCGCCTCAGGAGGCGGCGCCTGGATCGATGTTCGTCGCGTCCCGCGGTAACAGGCACGGCTTCAGCAATCCCTTCGGGGAACAGGCCCGGGTGCTGGGCCTGTGGGCCCCGCCGGAGCCCGCCCTGGCCTTCATGCGCGAAATCGGTACCGCACTTACGCCGGACACCCCGCCAGACCCGGACCGCATGCGCGAGATTTACGCCCGGCACGCCAGCCGGCTCCTGCCCTGATACCGCGGCGCCTCCGCCGCGCGGTATCTCAGGGGGGCACGAAGCACGACTCCGTCCTAACGTGCCTATCTACTGCCCGGGCAATGAACTCGCCAGCGAACTCCGAGCACTCGCTGCAGCATGACCGAGCGTTCGGGCGCGCAACGATCATCGTGGACCGGCTGAGGATCCGCCGCCGCGGTCAGGCCACTGAAGCCGCAAGCGCCGGCCACTTCGGCCGTCGCTCTCGGGGATCACCTGCCTGCATCGACAACCGGGCAGGGAGGCTCTGTGACAAGCTGGCGGCAGCAACCCGGAGCGGGCCGCGCCTGGTAAGGAGAGCGTGATGAGTGTGTACAGGGTGACCGAGATCATCGGGACTAGCAGTACTTCATGGGAAGACGCGGCGGCGGAGGCGATCAGGACCGCCGGCGGGACGCTCCGCGATCTGCGGGTGGCCGAGGTCGTCAAGCAGGACATTCATCTGGACGAGGGCGGGGCGATCACCTACCGCACCAAGCTCCAGCTCTCCTTCAAGTACGAACCCGATCGCTGATCCCGGGTCAGGTGCTGCCCGCGCTGGCGGGTTGAGTGCGTCAGCTTTCGGGGGCAATTCTGCTGGCATGCCTGAATGACCCTCGCGCACGCATCGTTAACATCAGGAACACGTGCCCGATCAGCGGCAGAATAGCGAGTTCTCGGCGTAGGCAGCGATGCATAAAAATGCAGACTGGCCGATTGTTATCCACCGCGCTATAGCCGGGGACGCTACGCAGCCGACGATGTCCTGAGCTCGTGATAACCGCGCGCCGACCGCCACGAGCTCGGCGCGCTGCTGGTTGCCGCCGGGCTCGGGCCGCCGGCTGAGCATGCGCTGGTCTCGCTGCTCGCCTTGAACGGGCTTCGGGTATCCGAGGCGACTGCGGCCGACATCGAGCACCTGGGCCTCGAACGCGGGCACCGGGCCCTAACCGTCACCCGCAAGGGCGGCAAGGTGGTGACCATCCCGCTGGCGCCGCGCACCGCCCGGGCGATCGACCTGGCCATCGGCGAGCGCACCGGCGGGGCCGGTGTTCCAGGCGGCTGATCCGCGAACCACGATGCGGTACGACCGGGCCTGCGGCACCTCGACCGGCATGCTACCTATATCGTCGCCGCCTACGTCGCGGGCGCCGCCCGGTAACGGGCATCAGCTGGAACAAGCTCTGTCTGGCGGTCGGCGCCGCCAGACAACCCCGTTGCCGACGATCCGATCAATGCTCGTCGATCACACAATGACCGTCTGCACTGCAGACTGCCAGAGGGGAACCCATTCAGGTGAACCGTCAGGCGTCGTCTGCGATGAGTCTGGCGGCGCGCAGTCGTCCAGGTGATCGTGAGTGCCCGCAAGGGGCGCCGGGCGCGCAGCAGGAGGAGCAGCCGATGAATTCGATGGCCCGCCGGATGTTCGAGCTCGTCGAGCCGATTGGTGTCATCCCTTACTCAGCCGACGAACCCAACGAGGCGATGTTCGCCCTAGGGTTCACCAACTACTGGGACACCTACTTCGCCGGACGGGCGGCGCCCTTGGGGCTCGCCGCGGCGGAGGTGGTGGACGCGCTGTTCTACAACTTCGCTCCCGGCGAGGTGGCTCGCCACATTCCGAAGGTGTGGCGCACCACCACGCCTGAAGCGGCGATCGCCGCTCGTCAGGCGGGCTGCGTGAGGGCGCTGCGGCGAATCCTCGGCGATCGCGTCGGCACTCCCGCCTTCGCCCGCGCCGCCGAACTGCTGATTAAGGCGGCGATCAGCGCCCCGTTCGAGGGCCGGCCCATGTACGCCGCGCTGCGCGCGATCCCGGTCCCCGACGACGTGGTGGCCCGCTTGTTTCATGCAGGCTCCTTGCTGCGCGAGCACCGCGGCGACGGGCACATCGCGGCCTTGATGACCGAGGGTGTCGGCGGTCTTGAGGCTCACGTCCTGTTCGCCCTCGACATGGGCATGCCGGCCGAGAAGTTCGGACGCATCCACCACCTCCCGGCAGCGCAGCTCGCCGCCGTGATCGACGGGATGCGCGATCGCGGCCTGATCGGGGATGACAGCTGGCTGAGCGAACCGGGCCGCGCCGTCAAACAGCGGGTCGAGGCGCTCACCGACGACCTCGCGGCGAGGCCCTACCAGAGCCTCGAGCCGGATGAGCTCGATGAGCTCATGGCCGCCCTCGAGCCGCTCGCCATGCTGCTACTCGCCGCTCAAGACTAGGACGAAGGCTCTGGTGGTTCAGTTCGGCTGAACGCGCCCGGCTAGATCGTGGTCCGCTTGGCTGACGCTCTGGCGAGCCAGCGTCCCGAATGACTTTCCGGGCGATTCGGTGAACGGTCCGCTGATCACGATGCCGGGGCTCGATCGCCCTTGGCGGGTAGCGCACCTCCAGTCTCGCGAGCGAGAGTTCACATCGACGTCTCGAGCAGAAACCGTACGATTGAGCGGCCGGGCCGATCACAAGAGCGCACGCGAACGAACCAGATAGAGGTCCCGGGAACGAGGCTGCACAGCAAGCGCGGGGGGCGGTGAGGCATCCCGGCGCCCGGTACCGGCTGAGGTGGCCGGACAAGTTCGGCAGGTCAATCGCGATCCGCGATACACAGCGGAAGCGGCGGCGATCCGCCGGCCCCGCCCGGCATTGCCCAGCTGGCTGAAGGATCCCGGGCACCCGCTTGGACGCCGGTACGCGATCGGCTACCCCGGCCACTGACCCGCAAAAAACAGGCAGAATGCGAGCCAGAGATGGCCGTTCTGTGCCGCCAGGCCGCAGCGATCTTGTCGTCGACAGGTAGCGCGTAAGCGATCCGTCGCTGCGGACTAGCTCCGGATCGGTCACGTTTCGCGGTTAGGCAGGTCAACGGTTCACTACGGGTAGGCATGCGGTCCGCCGGGCCTGCCCGGCCGGCGTTCTGCTAGTCCTTCGCGGGTGCGGAAGGAACGCCATTCCACGCCGGGCTAGGTGCGGGTGATGGCGTGGACCGCTGCGGTGGGCCACGAGGGGTGACGGCGTCCGCGCCGGGGGACCTCACCGCAGCACGAATCCGGGGACTAGCGGGTCGTGCGGGTCGATCGAGAACACGTGCTCCCCTGTGCGGTACGCCGTTCCGGTGACCTGGGGGATGACAGCGGTGCGCCCGCCGGCGTCGACGGTGTCGAGCACGGTCCCGGTGAACGTGCTGCCGATGATGGACTCGTGCCGCAGCACGGTGCCGGCGGGCAGGCGGCCGTCGGCGGCCAGGACCGCGAGCCTGGCGCAGGTACCCGAACCACACGGGGACCGGTCGACCTCGCCGTCGGCGAAGACGGTCACGTTGCGCTGGTGTACCTGTCCAGCGGCATCACCCAGATCCTCGAACCAGATGATGCCGTAGATGCCGTTCAACCGCGGGTCGGCCGGGTGCACAGCCTGCTCGGTGTCGTTGAGGGCCCGCTTGATCTCGCGGCCGAGCGCGATGAGGTCACCGAGACGCTGCGGTGTGACGGCCAGGCCAAGCTGGGCGGCGGGCAGGGTCGCGTAGATCGCCCCGCCGTAGGCCACGGTCACGCGGGCCCGGCCGAGGGAGGTGGTCACCGGCACGTCGCGGGCGATCACCCAGCTGGGGACGTTGACGAAATCGACGGCGACCACCCGCGCGTCTTCGCGGTGCACTCGTGCGGTCACACGCCCGGACGGCACGTCGATCACCACGTCGGCCGCGCCGGTCTGCGGGGCCGCGACCCGGCCGGTTTCCACTGCCCAGACCCCCAGCGCGATGGTGCCGTGCCCGCAGGCGGTCGAGAAACCGTCCTTGTGCCAGAACAGCACGCCTAGGTCAGCGCCCTGATCATCGGGCGGCACGAGGAACCCGCCGTACATGTCCGCATGTCCGCGCGGTTCTGAGCACAGCACCGCGCGCAGTCCCTGAACTGCGGGATCCTCGATCGCACGGGCCCGCCGCTCGGCCACCGTCCGCCCCGGGATCGGCACGGGAGGGTCTGCCACGATCCGGAACGGCTCCCCGCCGGTGTGGTAGTCCGTGGCCGGAATCGTCGAGGGCAGCATGCTGGCAGCATGCCACGTGCGCCCCGTTCCGGGACGGGCAACGCCGCACCCCGCACCAGCCAGCGCCCGGCGCGCGATTATCGATCAAGACCCGCTGGGTGCGGCCCTCACGCGGGATCCCACCGATATGCACGCTGGCCGCCGTGACCTACCACGGCACCGTGCTGGTCTACAGCCTGGCAAATCCGGCCCGTCCCGCCCGCACCGCCACGGTCCGCGGCCTGCTCACCCGCGCGGTTTTCCCGAGCGAGTCACCACAGCCCAGCGAGACGCCGCTCTGCGCCACCTGTGACGGACTGGGCAACTACGCGGTAGCGTTCGCCCCGGACGGGCATACCCTGACCGTCGTCGTCGACCGCGAGGAGATGAGCGCCAACTCAGGCCGCGACACCATCTTCGACTGGCCCGTGACCAGCACCGGAACCCTCGGCGCCGGCACGGCCGCCGCACCCGACGTCGCAGACTTCCAGCCCGTCATCGTCCCCGGCGACCGTACCGTGCTGGGCAGCCCGCCCGGCAGCCACGCCTGGCACGCCTGGCCGCTGCCCTGACCTCCCAACCGGACGCTGCCTCCCGCTGCCCCGGCAACAGCATGGCCGGACAGCGAGATGGACTCGCGGGCTGCTGTCCTGCGGCCTGGCTGCCGGGCCGGTCTTCGTCGCGACATTCCTTATCGACGGCGCTACCCGGGACGGGTACCGCCCGTCGCGCCA
This sequence comes from uncultured Actinomycetes bacterium, assembly GCA_963767565.1. Classification (GTDB taxonomy): domain Bacteria; phylum Actinomycetota; class Actinomycetes; order Streptosporangiales; family Streptosporangiaceae; genus Palsa-504. Next base: position 259,577 of record CAVYEG010000013.1, read on the forward strand.
TCCGGTCAGCTCGCTGGCGCTCGGGCCACGCGGCCGGGTCCAGACCGCGAACTTCGCCGTGACCGGGACACTGGTCCTGGCCGGCGCCGCCGGGCTGGGGCGCACCGCTGATCCCCCGCTCGGCAGCCGGGCGGGACGGGCCCTGATCGGCGCGGCAGGCGCGGGCCTCATCGGCGCAGCCGTCTTCGCTACCGACCCGGTCAGCGGCTACCCGCCAGGAACGCCCGGCGCGCCTACCCAGCCCACCCGAACCGGAATGCCGCATAACCTCGCAGCAGTCCCGGTGTTCGTCGGCCTGCCTGCCGCCGCGTTCATCTGCAGCCGGCAGTTCATCCGGGCCGGCCACCGCGGGTTCGCCCGGTACAGCGCTGCCACCGCCGCGACCATGCTGGCCACCATGGCCCTGGCCGGGTCCGGCTTTAACCAGTCACCCCGGCTGGTCAATCACGCCGGATTGTGCCAGCGAGCCAGCATCATCACCGGCTTCGGCTGGCTCACCGCCCTGTCCGCCCGAGCGCTCACGTGCGCGCCTGCCGCTTCCGCATGCACGAACCCTGCGGCATGAGCCTGCGTTTCCGCGGAAGCGCCTTGTGAAACCTTTCACAAGGCATTCTGGTGGAACCGCCGGACTTCGGCCTGCCAGCGCCATACCGATCTGGCCGGCACCCTGTCCGCGGCATGATGCGACGTTTCGCGGTGGTGCAGGAATCTCTTGGAATGGGCCATATGGGCTAACTGGCGCCGAGCCCCCGCTGTTACCGTGGCGCCCGCCGGTAAGGGTCTCGCTGCGGAAAACGTCGCGGCTTTATACTCGGCGAATGCTGCCGTGGCCAGAGGTAATCGACCAGATGGCCGCCCAGAATGAATTCGCCGGCGTGGTGTCCGTGGACCGCGGCGGTGAGATCGAGTTCGCCAGGGCGTACGGGCTCGCTCACCGCGCACACCAGATACCGAATACCGTCGGTACCCGGTTCGCGATCGCCAGCGGATCGAAAGGGCTGACTGCACTGACGGTGGTCAGCTTGATCAACGACAAGGCGCTGAGCATGTCGACGACCGCGCGTTCGGTGCTGGGCAAAGATCTCCCGCTCATCGGCGGTGACGTCACGATCGAGCACCTGCTGGCGCACCGGTCGGGTATCGGTGACTACCTCGATGAGGAGGCCGGCCACGAGATCACCGACTACGTGCTCACCGTGCCGGCCCAGGATCTTGCGGCAACCGAGCAGTTCCTGGCGGTGCTCGACGGACATCCAGCCAAGTTCCCGGCTGGCGAGCGGTTCAGCTACTGCAACGGCGGCTACGTCGTCCTTGCGCTGATCGCCGAGCGGGTCAGCGGCGCGGCTTTCCACCAGCTCGTGCGGGAGCGTGTGTGCGTCCCGGCGGGCATGAAGGACACGGAGTTCCTACGGTCTGACGAGCTCCCCGGCCGTACCGCGCTGGGCTACCTGCCCATGGCGGGCAGGCCGAGGACGAACGTGTTCCATCTGCCGGTCCTGGGCAGCGGGGATGGCGGCATCTACTCTACGGCTGCGGACATCACCGCCTTCTGGCCGTCGCTGTTTACCGGGAAGATCGTTCCTGCCGCCTGGGTAGCGGAAATGGTGCGGGCCCGTAGTGACGTCCCGTCGGAGTCGATGCGCTACGGTCTCGGCTTCTGGCTCGGCAGGCAAAGCGGCACCGTAATCCTGGAGGGATTCGATGCCGGCGTCTCATTCCGGAGCGTGCACGATCCGACGTCACCCGTAACGCACACCGTCATCTCCAATAGCTCCTATGGTGCCTGGCCAATCACCAGGCGCCTGGATGAACTGCTGGCCGCCTGACAATCTCATCGGAGCTCGGCGGCCGGCTCCCATCTGTCCCGCTGCTTTAGGGAGCTACGGCGTCGCAGGGGCCGGAGGCAGCGGCGGCGTCGCTTCCTTCGCCGTGGGGGCCAGGAGCTTGGTCACGTCAAGCTTGGTTCCGACCATCTGCTTGAGCATGAAGTCGTGATTGAGGTCCAGGATCGCGCGGGTTTCGGCGGCCACCACCGCGTTGCGGCTGAGGGTGAGCTCGTTGTCCTGCTGCTGCTCGCCCGACAGCGACCAGTTGGTGGAGCCCTTGACCGTGTAGACGCCGTCCACGATGACGATCTTCAAGTGCGAGATCGCGTTGTGCACCGAGCTGGTGCCGATCGCGATGCTGTTGCCGAAGGCGTCGTTGGCCCACTTGGCCAGGATCTCCTTCTCGTGTGCGCCGCTCGCCTGGCTGCGGTCCAGGCTCATTTGCACGTAGACCTTCTGATCGCCGAGCTTGGCCTGGATGATCTTGTTCAGCTCGTCGTCGTCGTAGCCGAACATGTTGACCACGATGGAGTGCTGGGCGCTGCCCAGCAGCACGACCAGGAGCCCGTGAATGTCATCCCGCGGCGCGAAGAAGGTTCGCTGATCGTCGGGATATCCGTCCAGGAACCGCCCTTCAGCCTTGTACTTGGCCAGGTCCTCCCAGGCGAATGGCGGGTCAGCCATCGAACCCCCTCTCATTGCCTCCATACTCTCCGATCCCCATGTCGCCGGGAAGGGTATTCGCGGCGTCGAGGCGATGCCGACCAGGACGCCGGCCTGATTTTGGCCGCCGGAAACGGGTTTGCCGGAGGCCTCGAGGCTGTGGAACGCTGCCGGTGATGGAGATAACCCTGGTGAAGGCGGCGGGGCCTGGCGAGCAGGACCGGGCCTACCTGGCGGTGTACGGGATCACCCGGCGCGGGCCGGTCCACGTCATGCATGACCTTCCGCACCTGGTAGTCGAGTCGCTGTTCGGCCTCGATGACGGGCTGTGGGGAGAACTGGCGGCCGGGTCTCACGCGGAGGCCAGCCGGGCGGCGACAGCCCGCGACCCGAAGCGCCAGAAGAGGGGGCGGATCGTCTCCGGGGCGGCAGCCGGAGCCCCGACCGGCCAGTGGCTCACTCCCGGCCACCGGCAGGCTAAGACGATGACGAACTGCGTGGTCAACCGCTGGGGTGATGGCCCGGATACCCCGGCCGGGGTCCGGGATCGCGTGGCCCGGCAGGACAGCCCAGCACTGGAAGGCGTGCTCACGCGGGTCGGTGACAAGACCATCGCTCTGGCCATCCAGGGCGTCCGGGACCTCGTGCAGCGCTGGCTGGCGGTGCCGCCAGGCGGGGCGCTCAGGCTGTCCTGGCCGCTGGCCCGCGACTTCTTCGAGGTAACGGCCTGAGCGCGGGCGTGGCCCCGCCGCGCAGCCAGCCCGGGCCGCCACGTAGGTCTCGTGCCCGCAGGTTGTCATGGCCGCTGATCAGCAGCACCTGGCTCACCACGGCCTTGACCCGGCGGTCGATGGCCGCGACCACCAGGACATGGCCGCCGGAATAGCTGCTGCCCCAGATGCCGATCCGCGCCGGGTCTACCTCGGGCAGCGTGCTGGCGTAGGTGATGGCGTGCCGGTAGTCCCGGACCTGAGCCCACGGGTCGATCTCCTGGCGCGGCTCGCCGTCGCTGGCGCCGAAGCAGCGGTTGTCGAAGACGAGCACGTTGAGGCCGGCCGCGGCGTACACCTCGGCGAAGCTGTCCAGGTACATCTCCTTGACCGCGGAGAACCCGTGCGCCATGATCACGGCCGGGCCGGGCAGGCCCAGGGCCTAGGGATCGGCGGCCCAGGCGCCGGGGACCTGGTAGGCCTCGCCCTCGCCCGGCCAGGATGGCATCGTCACGCCCAGCGCGGCGAGCGGGCCGTCGCCGTCCGCCCGGAACTGGAAGTGCGTGCCGGCCGGGATGGACAGGCAGGCCCCGGCTTCGAGCGGAACCGTTTCCTGCCGCCCGGCCTGACGCCGCCACATCCGGCCCTGCCCGCGCAGGATGTACCAGAGCTCGTCGACCGTGCGGTGGGCCACGGCCCGGGAGACCCGGCCCGCGGCCAGCTCGAAGTGCGCCATCGAGCCGCGGCGCAGCTGCAGCAGGACCCGCACGTCGGAGCCGTCCGGTGCGACCGCATCGGGCGCGCCCGGCAGCCGCCTGGTGTCAAAGCGCTCGTCCACGATCCCTCCTCTCTGGGTCAGTGTGGCCAGGACGGCGCGCGTTGGCGAGAATCAGGGTGTGGGGCATCTGTCGCGGGACCGCCTGGAGGCCGGCCTCGGCACGATCCGGGCTTCCCCCAAAGACGGCGGCCGGATCGTCCTGATCGTCCGGCGTCCGGCGGTCGGCCAGCGGGGCCTGCCTGCCGAGGCGGTTATCGACCGGGTCACCGGGCTTGAGGGAGACAACTGGCTGACCCGCGGCAGCAGCAGCACCCCGGACCGGTCGGCGCACCCGGACAAGCAGATCACGCTGATCAACGCCCGCCTGGCCGAGCTCGTCGCGGACGGGAGGGACCGCATGGCGCTGGCCGGCGATCAGCTGTTCGTGGACCTCGACCTCAGCCTGGACAACCTGCCGCCGGGCACCCTGCTCTCGGTGGGCCGGGCCGTGCTGCGGGTCAGCGAGGCGCCGCACACTGGCTGCGCGAAGTTCCTCGAGCGCTTCGGGGTCGAGGCCCTGCGCTTCGTCGGCTCTCGCGCAGGCCGCCAGCTGCGGCTACGGGGCATGAACACCCGGGTAGTGGCTTCCGGCCTCGCCCGGGTGGGCGACCTGGCCGCGAAGAACCCCGCTAAGCTGCCCGTAGACCAGGTTCCGGTGAGGTAAGACCAGGATGGGAGAACGTGAATGACCCGCACCCCGGAAGAAGTCTTCCAGCATCATGCCGAGGCTCTGGGCGCCGGCGACCTGGACGAGATCGTCGCCGACTACACCGACGATGCGGTCTTCATCACGCCCGCGGGCGTCAGGTACGGCCAGAACGGCATCCGGGAGGCATTCACTCAGCTGCTCGCCGACGTGCCTAACGCTGACTGGGACTTGAAGACCCTGATCTACGAGGGCGACGTGCTGTTCCTGGAGTGGGCGGCCACCGCCGCCGAGACCAAGGTCGAGGACGGCATCGACACCTTCATCTTCCGCGACGGGCTGATCCGGCTGCAGACCGTCCGGTACACGCTGCAGCACACATACTAAGGCCTTACCGTGCGGTCAGCGCGGTGATGATGTCGCGGACCTGCCCGGGCGGCAGGGCGCAGGTGGCGTCGCCGACGGACAGCTCGACTCGCTGCACGCCGCGATCGGCGGTGACCGCGGCGTTCGGCCAGGTCCAGATCTGCTGTTCGGCCGCCAGCCGCCGGGCGGCCGCGGCGAAACCGTCCTGGGTGGTGTCAAGCAGCAGGTGCATCATCGGCACCTGGGGCGGGTCAGGGATGACCCGCACGCCCGGGGTCCCGCGTAGCGCGGCCGCGATCTCGCGGGCGTGGCCGAGGTAGGCGGGCATCAGGGGCAGCCGCGTGCGCAGGCAGCTCAGTGCGGAGGCGGCATTCGGCCACAGGCCGTACAGCGTGCCGCCCATGCGCTGCCGCCACTCCCTGACCTCGGCCAGGATGTCGGCCGGGCCGGCCACGCAGCAGCCGGCCAGCGCTCCGATGCCCTTGTAGAACGACACGTAGACGGTGTCGAACAGCGCCGCGATATCGGCCAGCGGCCGGCCGTACCCGGCCGCCGACTCCCACAGCCGGGCCCCGTCGAGATGGGCGGCGGCACCCCGGCCGCGGGCCCAGCCGACCTGAGCCCGCAGGTCGTCCCAGTCTGGCTGCTGGCCGCCCAGGTCACGCTGAGGCAGCTCGATGAGCAGGGCGGCGGGCGGCTCGGCGATCCCGGTCAGGTCGTCGGTGGTCAGCAGCCGGTCCGGATGGCCGGCCCGGCGGCCGGTCAGGCCGTGCAGCCGCTGGAAAGCCTGGCCCTCATGCTGGTCCAGGTGGCACATGGGATGGAAGACGATGGTCCGGCGCTGCCGCCGGTCGGCGTGTGCCCGCAGCACCGACTGCTGCGCCATCGTGCCGCTGGGCAGGAACGCGACCGCGGGCTTGTCCAGCAGCCCGGCGATCTCGGCCTCGAGCTCGGCCACCACGCCGCCGTCGCCGTACCGGTCCGGGATCGTGCCGGCCGGGATGCCGGCCAGCATCGCGGCCGGGGTCACGGGCCCGTGGCCGGCCAGGAACACGGTGCACTGGCCGCGCAGCTCGTCCTGCTCGGCGGCGGTTAGCGTGCTGACGGCGGCCATCGGCGCGGCTAGGCCCGCACGGTGCCGCGGCTGTCGAAGGCCATGGCGCGCTGCAGCGCCGCGGCCCGCAGGTCCGCCGGGATCTCGACCGGCCCGCCCAGCCCGGCGGCATTGAAGCCGGCCTGCGCCGCCTCCTCGACCACGCCGCCGACCAGGATGGCCAGCTCGGGCGTGCGGTTGAAAACCAGGACGCCGTGGTTGGCCAGCAGCACCGCGGGGACGCCCGCGGTCGCGGCCTGCCTGATGTGGGCCACCGCTTCGGCCGAGCCGCGCGGCCCGTAGCCGGCCACCGGCACGCCGTCCCCGAGGCCGAACATGGCCATGGCCTCGATCCAGCACTCGATCCGGCGCCGGGCCACCGCGTAGGCGGTGGCGTAGGGCGAGTGGGTGTGCAGCACGCAGCCGACGTCGGGATGATCTTGGTACATGGCGGTGTGCATGGCGACCACGGCGCCCTGGATCGGCGGCAGGTCGCCCTCGAGCAGGGTCCCGTCCAGCCCGACCCGCACCACGGCGGAGGCGGGATGGCCGCGCAGCGAAGGACCCGCGGTGAAGTACATCTCCGCGGCGCCGGGCACCCGGATGCTGACGTTGCCGTGCCCGTTGGCGGAGATCGCCCCGCTGGCCACCACGCGCTGGGCGACGTCGGCGACCTGCTCGGCCAGGTCCTGGTCCATGATGCTCCTCCCCTAGGCCGGCCCGGGCGGTCCCGGGACATGCCGGATTCCGGCGGCGTGCCGCCGGGCCAGCTCACGGTAGAAACCGGGATTCGTCTCGACCCACTCCTTGGCCCCGCCGGTGACTTCCCTGAGGACCTTGGCGGGGACCCCGGCGGCGAGCATGCCGTCGGGGATGACCATCCGGGGCGGCACGGTGCTGCCCGCGGCGACCAGGGCGCGGCGGCCGACGATCGCGCCGTCGAGCACCGTGGAGCCGTTGCCCACCAGTGCCTCGGCTCCGATGATCGCGCCGTGCACCACGCACAGGTGGCCGACGGTGGCTCCCTCGCCTACTTCGGTGGGCGGGTCGTCGCCGCCGTGCAGGACCGATCCGTCCTGCACGTTCGCTCCGCGCCGGATGAGGATGGGCCCCAGGTCGGCGCGCAGGACGGTGCCGTACCAGATCGACGCCTCGGCTTCCACGCGGACGTCCCCGATCAAGGTGGCGTTGGGCGCGATCCACGCGTCCGGGCTGACATCGGGCGTGTGGTCTTCGAAGGCAAACAGTGGCACCCGATCATCATGTCAGGAGCCGGGACTCGGACGAGGGCCGGTCCGCGGCCACGTCGATGATGGCTATGCTGCACCTTATGTCACGCCCAGTGGCCGACAGCGCCGAAGTGCCTGCTGGAGCACCTGACGGGGTGCAGCGCATCCAGGCCGTCGACCGGGCCATCGTGCTGCTCAAGGCGGTCGCGGCCAGCAGCACGCCGCCGACCGTGCTCGAGCTGGCCCGCCGCTGCGGCATCAACCGGGCCACCGCGTGGCGGCTGCTGCGCACGCTCGAGCATCACGGGCTGGTCGACCGGGACGCGGTCACGCAGCGGTACACGGTCGGCTACGGCGCCACCGTGATCGCATCGGCCGTGACCGACGACGCCCTGGTCCGCCGGGTCCGGCCGCTGCTGACCGACCTGTGCCTGCGCACCGGGGAGGTGGTCACGCTGGCCGTGGCCCGGCGGTTCAACCTGGTGTACGCGACCAGGTGGAGCCGCCGAACATGATGGCACCGAACTGGCTGGACAAGCCGCTGCCGCTGCACGCCACCTCGGGCGGCAAGGCGTTCCTGGCCTGGCTGGGCCGCGACGAGCGGGACGCGTATCCTGCCCGCGGAACTGCCGCGCTACACCGATCACACCGTCACCGACCGCGAGGAGCTGGAACGCGAGCTGGCCGATGTGCGCCGGACCGGGTTCGCGCTGTGCGACCGGGAGTACGAGGAGTTCTCCTCCGGCGCGTCGGCGGCCGTGCTCAACTCCAAGCGGTCGCCGATCGCGGTGGTCAACGTCTGGGGCCCGGTGCCGATGAACACGGCCCGCCGGCTGCGCGAGATCGGCCGCGAAGCGGTGAAGACCGCGGCTGAGATCCGCGACCTGCTGGACTGACCGGTGGCCCGCCGCGAGCCAACGGGGAAAGCAAGCAACGCACGCTCCGTTCGGCATATTGACCCGTGCCCGAACCGGCCGATACGCTGCACATTGGTAACAAAACGTTCGTATCGTGAACGTCAGGAGGCCCGCCATGGCAGGCAAGGTCATCATCACCTGCGCGCTCACCGGCTCGGGGCACACCCCGTCGATGTCGCCCTACCTGCCATATACGGTCGGTGACAGTCGTCGACCAGGGGGTGGCCGCCGCGCGAGGCAGGCGCCGCGGTGCTGCACCTGCACGCGAGGAACCCCGAGGACGGCAGCCCTTCGGCCGACGCCGGCGCTGTTCGCCGAGTACGCGAAGGGCATCAAGGCGCGCAGTGACGTCGATGGTGAGCATCTCCACCGGCGGCGGCACCGGCATGACGCGTGGCCGAGCGGCTGCAAGGGCGTGCTCGAGCTGCAAGCCGGAGCTGTGCACGCTGAACCTGGGCACGATGAACTACGGCAGCTTCCCGATGATCGACCGCTACCAGGGGCCAGTTCAGCTACGACTGGGAAGAGCCGTACCTGGAGTCCACCCGGGCCGAGCCGTTCGTCTCGCACCTACGCGGACATCGAGTACATGCTCAAGGTGGTCGGGCCGCAGACCGGCACCAGGTTCGAGGCGGAGGCCTACGACACCTCGCCACCTGTACACGCTGGCCTACTACCTGGACAAGGGACTGGTCAAGCCGCCGATCTTCGTGCAGACCATCTTCGGCACCATGGGCGGCATCGGCCCGGACGTGGACCACATCGTGCACATGAAGCGGACCGCCGACCGGCTGCTCGGTGACGCGTACCAGTGGTCGACGCTGGGTGCGGGCCGCTACCAGATGGGCATCGTCACCGCGGCGGCGATCATGGGCTCGCACGTCCGGGTGGGCCTGGAGGACAGCCTGTACCTGGGCAAGGGCCAGATCGCCGAGTCCAACGCCAGCCAGGTGACCAAGATCAGGGGAATCCTGGAGGCGCTGTCGCTGGAGGTGGCCACCCCGGCCGAGGCCCGGGAGATGCTGGGCCTCAAGGGCCTGGACAATGTCGGCTACTGAGCCATACCCAGAACACGAGGGCATCACCGGCGTCACCTTCGACAGCGATGGGCACCGCCTGCTCGGTACGCTGCAGTACCTGGCCCGCGGCGAGGAGCCGAAGCCGGCCGTGCTGCTGCTGCACGGCTGCCCGGGCCTGGAGCAGAACCTGGATCTGGCGGCCGGTTGCGGGACCGCGGCTGGCACTCGCTGATGTTCCACTACCGCGGCTGCTGGGGCAGCGCGGGCCGGTACGACCTGCGCACCGTCCCCCGCGACGTGACCGCCGCGGTCGACTACCTGGCGGGCGGACCCGCGGGTGGATCCCGGCCGGATCGCCGTGGTGGGCCATAGCCTGGGCGGCTGGGCCGCCCTGGTCACCGCGGCCGCCGAGCCCGCGACTGCGGGCGGTCGCGGTGTACGGCGCGGCGGCTCAGCTCGGCGCGGCGGCCCTGAGCCCTGGACTCGGCCACGGTAGAGCGGGAGTTCACGAGGTTCCTGGCGGCCACGCCGGAGGAGTTCGCTGCCCAGCTGGCGGCAGGTCGCGGAGCGGACGGACGGACTGGGAGGCCGCCGCGGCCATCGCGCCGAGACCGCTGCTGGTGGTACACGGCACGGAGGACCGAGTGGGTGCCGGTGGCTCAGGCCCGGGAACTGCGCGGAGCGGGCCGGGACAGGCGTGCCGTTACGTGGAGGTGGACGGGGGCCGATCACGCCTTCTCCTGGCACCGCGACTGAGCTGGCCGGCGCTGATCGTCGGACTGGCTGTGTCGAGGTACTGGACGAGCGAAGGGAGGCGCGGGGATGACCGCGGTAGCAGCCGGACCAGGCGGTACGCCGGGTGGGCATCGTGGGCGCCGGGGTGATCGGCGGCGGGTGGGCGCTGCACTACCTGCGTACGGGCTTCGACGTGGACGTCTACGACCCAGCGCCGCAGGCGCGCGCCGACCTGCTCGCGCATGGTGGAGGCGAGCTGGCCGCTGCTGGAGCCGGATGGGACTGCGCGAGGGCGCGAGCCCGGCCCGGCTCAGCCTTCCATGACACCGTGGCCGCGGCGGTGGCCGATGCTGACATGGTGCAGGAGAACGCGCCGGAGGACGGGCCGGTCAAGCGGCAGGTGCTGGCCGAGGTGGACCGCGCCGCCCGGCCTGAGGTGGTCATCGCGTCGAGCACGTCGGGCTTCGCCATGACCATGCTGCAGGCCGACTGCGAGCACCCGGAACGCTGCGTGGTCGGCCATCCGTTCAACCCGCCGTACCTGATCCCGGTGGTCGAGGTGGTGGGCGGTTAGCGAGACCGATCCCGCGGCGGTGGACTGGCTGGCCCGCTTCTACGCCGAGCACGGGCAAGCGGCCGCTGCGGCTGAGCCGGGAACTGCCAGGCTTCGTGGGGAACCGGCTGCAGGAGGCGCTGTGGCGGGAGGCGCTGCACATGGTCGCGGCGGGCGAGGCCACCGTGGAGGAGATCGACGCCTCGATCGCCTACGGCCCGGGGCTGCGCTGGGCGCTGATGGGCCCGTGCCTCACCTTCCACCTGGCCGGGGGGGTGGCGGCATGGCGCACATGCTGGACCACTTCGGCGCCGCCCTGGAGGAGCCGTGGACCCGGCTGCAGGCGCCGCCGCTCACGCCCGAACTGCGGGACCGGATGATCGAAGGGCTGCCTGCGCGAGGCGGACGGCCGTTCGGTGGCGGAGCTGGAACGGCTGCGTGACGGCTTCCTGGCCGAACTGCTCGAGCTGGTGCGACGCGGTACGCCGTCGATCGGCCGGCGGATCGCGCCGCCGGAGCCAGGCTAGCCGACCGGCCGAACCGGCGCACCGCGACCTCGGCTGATGTGATCCTTGACACACTATGCGGGCCATCTTTAACATCAGCCTAAATCACATTATGCACATTATGTTCGCATTATGAACACACGTTGATGAGCGCACGCTAGAGCGACGCTGACAGCACGAATACCGCGGCATCCGGATTCATAGGCGGCTGGGCCCCCACCGCCTCGCGCACAGCCGGGAGCAGACATGGACGTTCAGCCGCAGGGACTTCCTCAAGGCCGGCCTGGCAGGCTCGCTGGCCGCCGGGGCCGGCGGCCTGCTGTCCGCGCGTGCGGGACCGGCAACACGATCAAGGCGTTCACCACCTCGAACGTGGGCAAGCCGCGGACGCGGCGGGCAGCTGCGGGCGGGCCTGACCGGCGGGTCGACCGCCGACACCCTCGAGCCCGCTGAACGCGATCACCAACGTGGACTTCTCCCGGATCGACAACCTGTACGAGCCGCTGATCGGACTGACCCCGCAGGCGCAGCCGGTGTACGTGCTGGCCGAGGAGCTCACGCCCAACGCCAAGGCCACCGAGTGGACGCTTGCGGATCAAGCAGGGCATCACCTTCCATAACGGCAAGCCGCTGACCGTCGACGACGTCATCTACACCTTCCGGCAGATCCTCAACCCGAAGGCGCCGGCCTCCGCCGCGGCCGGGCTGGCCTCGATCGACGCGAAGGGCATGACGAAGCTCGACCCGTACACGGTGAAGATCCCGTGCAGCACGCCGTTCGCCACGCTGCAGCCAGGCCCTGGCCATCCCGGGCTACTCGGACATCATCCCGGTCGGGTACGACGTGACGGCGCCGGTCGGCACCGGCCCGTTCCAGGCTGAAGAGCTTCAGCCCGGGCACCCAGTCGATGTTCGTCAGGAACGACAACTACTGGCAGACCGGGTTGCCTTACCTGGACGAGATCGTCATCACCGACTACAGCCGACGAGACCAGCCAGGTCAACGCGCTGCTGGCCGGCCAGGTCGACGTGGTCAACCTGCTGAGCGAGGACGTGATCTCCGAGGTCCAGGGCGAGGGCAAGAACATCCTGGTCTCGGCGGGCGGCGGCTGGAACCCGTTTACGATGCGGGTGGACACCGGGACGTTCAGCGACGTGCGGATCCGCCAGGCCCTGCGGCTGGTGGTGGACCGGCAGCAGATGCTCGACCTGGTCTTCGGCGGCTTCGGCACGCTGGGTAACGACCTGTTCGGGATCTGGGCCCCGGAGTACGACCACAGCCTGCCCCAGCGGGAGCAGGACATCGACCAGGCCAAGTCGCTGCTCAAGGCGGCGGGCGCCGAGGGCCTGCGCGTCCAGCTCGTGACCTCCGACATCGCGCAGGGCACCGTGCTGGCCGCGCAGGTGCTGGCCCAGCAGGCTTCCGCGGCCGGGCATCACGGTGAACGTGGAGCGACGTCACGGTGAACGAGTTCTACGGCACCAACTACCTGAAGTGGCAGTTCGCCCAGGACTACTGGTTCTACAACTTCTACCTGCCGCAGGTGTCGCTGGCCACGCTGCCGACCGCCTCGTTCAACGAGACGCACTGGGACAACCCCCGGTACAACTCGCTGTACAACCAGGCCATCGCCACCGTCGACGACTCGCTGCGCGCCGAGCTTGCGCACGAGATGCAGCAGATCGAGTACGACGAGGGCGGCTACATCATCCCGTTCTTCCCGCCGGTGATCGACGGTTACGGGCCCAAGGTCGGCGGCCTGGTCCCGTCCAAGATCGGCTTGTCGCTGAACGCCTACGACTTCAAGGGGGTGTGGCTAGCGTGACGACTACGGCGACAGGCGGAGGAACGCGTCGGCTCGCCGTCCCAGGCCGCGCCGGCCGCACCCCATCAGGGACACGCTGATCAGGCGCGAGCGGGATCGGCATCCTCACCTCGATCCTGGTGTCGATCCTGGTCTTCGCGGCCACGCAGATACTGCCCGGGCAACGCGGCCAACGCGGTGCTGCTGAACACGGCGACCCCGGCGCGGTTGCACGCGCTTGAGGTGCAGCTGCACCTGAACCGGCCGGCGGTGGAGCAGTACTGGACCTGGCTGATCGGCATGCTTCCACGGCAACTTCGGCACCTCGCTGGCCAACGGGGCGTCGGTGGGCTCGCTGGTCGGCGGGCGGATCCTGAACTCGGCTGGTGCTGGTGGTGCTGGCCGGCGTGATCGGCACCGCTGCTCGGCGTGGGCCTGGGCGTGCTCGCCGCGGCACGCCGGGACAGCCTGCTCGACCACGTGCTGTCGGTGGGCGCGCTGGCCATCACCGCGCTGCCGGAATTCGTGGTAGCGGTGATCCTGGTCATCATCTTCGCCGCGGTGATCGTGGCACTGGTTCCCCGCGGTCTCGGTATTCGCGCCGGGGACCGCGCCGTGGTCGAACCCGGCCGAGCTGGTGCTCCCGGTGGCGACGCTGGTCATCGTGATCGTCCCGTACGTGTTCCGGATGATGCGGGCGTCGATGATCGACGCACTGGAGAGCGACTACGTGCAGATGGCGCAGCTGAAGGGCGTGCCGAGGTGGCGGATCCTGCTCGTACACGCGCTGCCGAACGCCATCGCGCCGACGATCCAGGTGATCGGGCTGAACTTCCTCTACCTGGCCGGCGGCGTGGTGGTGGTGGAGTACATGTTCAACTATCCGGGGCTTGGCCAGGCCCTGGTGGCCTCGGTCTCGGACCGGGATATCCCGCAGATCCAGTGCATCGTGCTGGTCCTCGCGGCCTTTTATGTCTGCCGTCAACATCTTGACCGACGTCATATCGCTCGCCGTGAGCCCGCGGCGGCGGCTGCCCAGATCCTGACCGCTGTGGAGGTGGTCATGGCTCCTGGTCTTAGGGGACGCAGAATCTGAGGCATTCGCGGTACTCGGACGCGCGGTGCGCACCCCGCGCGGGGCCACGGGGCTGGCGATCGCCGGCTGCGTGGTCCTGGTGGCCGCGATCGGCCCGGCCCTCGCACCGTACTCGAGCACCGCGTTCGTGACGGAGCCGTTCGCCCGGGCTTCGGGCACCGCGTTGCTCGGCGGTGACACCCTGGGCCGGGATGTGCTGAGCCGGACCCTGGACGGCGGCTGGGAACTGCTGCTCATGGCGGCCGTCGCGACCGCGCTCGGCGTCGCGGTCGGGGCCCTGCTGCGGGGTGATCGCCGCCTACTACGGCGGGTGGTGCGGACAGCGTGATCATGCGCTCGGTGGACGTGATCCTGGCCTTCCCGCAGCTGGTGTTCGCGCTACTGCTGGTCAGCATCCTGGGCCCGAAGATCTGGCTGATCGTGCTGGCCGTGGCGATCTCGCACGCGCCGCAGGTGGCCCGGGTGACCCGCGCGGCGGCGCTGGACATCAGCGAGCGGGACTTCGTCAAGGCGATGCAGATCCTCGGCATCCCGGGCCGCCGGATCATCCGCAGGGAGTGCTGCCCAACCTGACCTCGCGTGCTCATGGTGGAGATCGGGCTGCGGCTCACCTACTCCATGCTGGTCATCGCCGGGCTGAGCTTCCTCGGGCTTCGGCCTGCAGCCGCCGGCGGCGAGCTGGGGCCTGATGATCAACGAGAACCGGGTCGGCCTGATCGCCAACCCGTGGGGGGTGCTGATGCCCGCCATCCTCATCGCGCTGTTCACCATCGGCATGAACACGTTCACCGATGCGGTGGCGCGGGCCTCGCTCGGCGTCGGGCGGCCGCTCCACCGAGCCGGATCCGCTGGTCGAGCTGGACCCTGAGGGAGGTCACCTCATGACCGCCCCGTCCGAAGACATCCCGATGACGACCCCGGCTTCGCCGCCAGCCGCCAGCCCGCGGGCACGCCGCGGCTGGCGGTGGAGAACCTGCGCATCGTGATCCACCCCGCGCCGCGGCCAGCCGGACGCAGACGTGGTCGACGAGATCTCGTTCACCGTGCAGCCCGGGCAGGTGCTGGGCCTGGTGGGAGAATCGGGCTCGGGCAAGACCACGGTGGCGCTGGCTCTGCTCGGGGTACTTCAAGCGCGGCCTTCGCGCTCGGCGGCGGCAAGGTGCTCGTCGACGGCGCAGGACATCCTGGCGCTGCCAGAACACGAGCTGGGCAAGCTGCGCGGCCGGACGATTGCCTACGTCCCGCAGGACCCGGCCAGCGCGCTGAACCCGGTGCTGAAGGTCGGCACCCAGCTGCGCGAGGTTTTCACCATCCACGGCGGCGACGCCGGACCGGCTCGGGTGACAGGTGCTGGCCGAGGCGGGCCTGGAAGACCCGGCCCCGATCCTGCGCCGCGTACCCGCACCAGCTGTCCGGCGGCCAGCAGCAGCGGGTGGCCCTGGCCATGGCCTTCGCCTGCCGGCCCGGCTGATCGTGCTGGACGAGCCGACCACCGGCCTGGACGTCACCACCCAGCGCCGGGTGCTCGACACCGTGCGCGGGCTGTGCCGGTCCTACCAGGTGGCCGCGGTCTACATCAGCCACGACCTGGCCGTGGTGGCCGAGATCGCGGACCAGGTCGCGGTGCTGTACGCCGGGCGGCTGATCGAGGTCGGCCAGGCGCGGGAGGTCTTCGCCAGCCCGGCCCATCCGTACACCCGCGGGCTGATGCGGGCCATCCCGGTGCTGGAGGGCACCTACGAGCTGCACGGGATGGCCGGCAGCCCGCCGCGGCCGGGCAGCCGCCCGCCCGGCTGTTTCGTTCCAGCCGCGGTGCGAGTTTGCGATCGCCGAGTGCGAGCAGCGCGCAGCCCGATCTGATCACCGTGTCGGGCACCGGGCACGCCGCCAGGTGCGTGCGCGCCGCGGAGGTCACCGCGCTGTCCGGTGCCGTCACGCTGGCCGGGGCGCGCCCGGAGCTCCCGGACGAGGAGCCGGTGCTCACCATCAGCGGCGTGTCGGTCTCCTACACCGACAAGCCGGTGCTGCGGGACGTCAACCTGGTCGTGGGGGCCAGGCAGTCGGTCGCGATCGTCGGCACCTCGGGCTCGGGCAAGACCACGCTGGCCCGATGCGTGGTCGGGCTGCACCAGGACTGGACCGGGACGATCACGTTCGACGGCCAGGAACTGGCGCCCGGCGTCGGCCGCAGGACCCAGGACCAGCTACGCCGGATCCAGTTCGTCTCGCAGAACCCGTACTCCTCGCTCAACCCCCGGCACACCGTGGGCCAGATCGTGGGCACGCCGCTGGCTCATTTCGCTAAAAAACAGGGCCGCAAGCTGCCGGGCCAGGAGCACCGGCAGAAGGTCGACGACGCGCTGACCTCGGTCGCGTTGCGGGCCTCGTTCGCCGCCCGCTACCCCGACGAGCTGTCCGGCGGCGAGCGCCAGCGGGTCGCCCTGGCCCGGGCCCTGGTCGTCGACCCCGATCTGCTGGTCTGCGACGAGGTCACCTCCGCGCTTGACGTGTCGGTGCAGGCGGCCATCGTGGAGCTGCTGCTGCGGCTGCAGGCCGAACGGGGCCTGGCCCTGCTGTTCATCACGCACAACCTGCCGCTGGTCCGGAGCATCGCCGACGACGTGACGGTCATCAGCGCCGGGGAGATCTGCGAGCGCGGCCCGGTCACCGCAGGTGCTGGCCGCGCCCAGCCACGCCTATACCCGGCAGCTGCTGGCCGACGTGCCCGCGTTCGAGCATGGCTGAGCTTCTCGGGGGACTGAGCACAGGGGGCAGGCTGGTCCCGCCGGACTGGATCGACTACAACGGCCACATGACGGACGCCTACTACTCCGTGGCGTTCACCGAGGCGACCGAGGCGTTCCTCGATCACGTCGGCCTGGGCGCGGCCTACCAGGCACGGACCGGCAGCGGCATCTATACCGCGGAGAGCCACCTGTGCTTCCTGGAAAGCGTGACCGAGGGCGCCGTGCTGCGGTACCAGACCCAGCTGCTGGCCCGGGACGCCCGGCGGATGCACGTGTTCCACCAGATGAGGCGGGCGGGCGGCCTGGCCGCGACCTGCGAGCTGATGTTCCTGCACGTCAGCGGGGGGCGGGTAACGCCGATGCCGGCCGAGACGGCGGCCCTGGTCAGCGAGCTGGCCGCACGGCACGCCGCACTCCCCCGCCCGGACCAGGCCGGCCGTCAGATCGCGCTGCGGCAGAAAGTGGAGCCGGCAGCCGGCGTAGACCGCCTCCCTGAGCCCGCTCCCATCGCTCACGACATAGCACCATACAGCGCCCACTGGGGCATGTCTGGATGCCTGGAGCGTGTCCGGTCCCGGTTTCGCGCGTCCCCCTCGTTTCCGATCGGATCCAAATTAGCGTGGACATTTACCCCGTCTGCGGGGGATAAATGTCCACGATGATGGCGCGGGCCGGAGGCGCACGACCGGAAGCGACGGTAGTTCGCTTCGGCTAGCTGGTTCGCTACCGGGACGACCGGGGATTTTTCTGCCGAACGGTCCGTGGCCCCTGCCCCGGTCACCAGCCCCGCCGCCCGGGCGGCAATCATCGTGGCGCCGCGCGCGGTCAGCCAGCCCATGCCTCCCGGGTAGAGCGGGACGCCCAGCGCGTCGGCCAGCAGCTGGCGCCAGGCCGGATGCGCGGTCCCGCCCCCGGCCAGCTGGATCCTGGCCGGCCGGGCGCCGGCGGCCCGGATGGCCTCCAGGTGGTCGCGGAGCAGGAAGGCCACGCCCTCCAGGGCGGCTCGCATCAGGTCATCCCGCTGGTGGGCCAGGGTCAGGCCGGCCCAGGTGCCGCCCCCGTCGTGCTCGTCGCCGCGCTCGCTGGCCAGGTAGGGCAGGAAGACCGGGGTGCCCGCCTGCCAGGGCCGGGCGGCCGTTCCGTACAGCTCGTCCCAGGTCGCGCCCAGCGTCCGCCGCACCCAGTCCAGCGTGACGCCCACGTTCTGGGCCCCTGCCAGCCGGTAGGTCCCGGCCCCCACCGCCCGGAACAGGCTGATCCGCCCCTCCGGATCCGGATAGTACGGATCCGTACTATCCGGGCGGGGAATATCCGGGCGGGGAATATCCGGGCGGGGAATATCCGGGCGCGGACCATCCGGGCGGGGAATATCCGGGGGCGGGTTTTCCGGGGGCGGGTTTTCCGGGACGATGAGCTGGCCGCCGGTGCCGAGGGTGAGCAGGCCCCAGCCTGGGGGCAGCGCGGCGGCCAGCAGGGAGGCGGCGGTGTCGGCGGCGCCGGTGGCGACGGGCAGGCCGGGGCGCAGGCCGAGCTGGCGGGCCGGGGCGGGCTGCAGGTAGCCGGCGATCCGGGCGGACGGGCGGATCGCGGGCAGCAGGTCGGTGCGCAGCCCGAGGGCGCGGGCCACCTCGGTGGCCCAGGTGTCACGGCCGATGTCGAACAGCAGCGTGCCGGAGGCGTCGGTCGGGTCGGTGGCGGCCTCTCCGGTCAGCCGCAGCCGCAGCCAGTCCTTGGGCGGCAGCATCCAGCGGGCCCGGCGGTAGGCATCGGGCTCGTGCCGGGACAGCCAGAGCAGGATCGGGCCGGCCATGCCGGCCGTCGGGGCATTGCCCAGCCGGGCCCGCAGATCCGGAGGCAGCCGCTGGTAGTCACCGGCTTCGGCGGCCGCCCGGCGGTCGAGCCATCCAATGGCGGGGCGGAGCACCACGGACCGTTCGGCACAAAGAACGACGCCGTGCATCTGCCCGACGACCGCCAGGCCCGCGACCTCGGCCGGCGCGGGACCGAGGGCCGAACGGACTGCGGCGCAGGCCGCCTGCCACCAGTCCTCGGGGTCGGTCTCGGCCCAGCCGTCCCGGGGGGTGCTGACGCTGTAGCCGGCCAGGCCCTGGCCGAGCACGGTCCCGTCGGGCGTGCAGACCAGCGCCTTGACCTGGCTGGTGCCCAGGTCGAGGCCGAGGACCACGCGGTCAGACGGCAACGTCGAGCATCATCGGGGTGGTGGGCCGCACGGTGCCGCCGGCCGGCTCGGCGGTCAGGGCGAGATGGTCCCCGGCGCGCAGGCCGGAGGCGATGACCGGCCCGGTCATGCCGTTACTGCCGGTCGGCAGCATGCCCACCGGGCGGTCCCCGGCCGGCCCGATCAGCCACAGCTCGTAGCCGGCGGAGGACGGCAGCGCGCGCAGGCCCTGGGCGGTGAACACCAGGGCGTCGCGGGAGTGAGACATCACGATCGTGGCGCTGCCGCCGCCGGCCATCACGCCGTTCATCATGACGGCGTCCTGCGCGGTCAGCACGGCGGCGACCTGCTGGCTGCTGGCCTGAGCCTGGTCGAGCTGCTGGCGCATGTCGCCGTTGGCGACGCCGAACACGACCGCGATCCCCAGCACGGCCGCCGCGGCCACGGCGCCCGCCGCCACGGCCAGGCGGGCCGGCCAGGCCAGCGAGCGAAGCCAGGATCCGGACCGCATCCGGGCCCGGACGGGCGAGTCCGCCGCGGCCGTGTCCGGGGCCTGCTGCCTGGTCATCGCCGCGGCCGCCAGCACCCGTTCCTTCAGCCCGGCGGGCGGGGTGACGGCGGTAGCGGCGCCGAGCCGGGCGGTGGCCTCACGCAGGCTGGCAATCTCCTCGGTGCACTCCTGGCAGCCGGCCAGGTGCCGCTCGAACCGGTCCCGGTCCGCCGCCGAGATCGCGTCCATGGCGTACGCCCCGGCCAGGGTGTGCTCGTCGCGACCGCGTATCCTGCTCATTCCGCCACCCCCAGGCAGTCGCGCAGCCGGATCAGCGCATCCCGCATCCTGGTCTTCACCGTGCCGGCCGGCACGCCGAGCAGGCTGGCGACCTGGCCGTAGGTGTAGCCGTTGTAGTAGGCCAGGGTGACCGACTCGCGCTGCAGTTCGGTCAGCGAGTTCAGGCAGCGGCGGACCCGCTCGCGGTCGAGGCTGGACTCGACGGCCTCGACCACGTCGTCGTAAGGGATTTCGGCCGTCGCGGTGCGGAGCTCGCGCTCGGTCTGTCTCTGCACGGACCGGACCCGGTCCACGGCCCGGCGGTGGGCCAGCGTCATCACCCAGGCCATCGCGCTGCCCCGCGCCGGGTCGAACTTGAACGCGGTCCGCCACACCTCGAGCAGGACGTCCTGGGTGACCTCCTCGGACTGGGCCGGATCGCGGATCACCCGCCTGACGGTGCCGAAGACCGACGGCCCGACCTGCTCGAAGAGGGCGTCGAACGCCGCCGCGTCACCCCGGGCCACCAGGGACAGCTGGGCGGCCAGGTCCGGGCCGACGCCGGCGCCGGGCCGGCGGCCTGCCGCGCCCGGTTTCCCGGCTCTGAACCGCCCGTGACCTCCATACCTGATATTCGTAGCAGGAGCCGCGAAGGTTTGGCAGTGCCAGGCCTGGGCCTCCTGGTCCCGCAGCGAAATCGGCCGGGGGCGCCAAACCCTGCTCCCGGCCGCAACGAATAGAGGACATGAGGATGAACGCGAGTCCTGCCCGGCGCCAGGACCGGCGCCGGAAGGATCTCGGCTCGATCGCGGGCGTGCTGGCCGCCGCCATCGCGCTGGGCGTGGGGCAGCTGGTGGCGGGCATCACCGGCGCCAACGGGTCGCCCGTGGTCGCGGTCGGCCAGCTGCAGATCGACTTCACGCCGCCGTGGCTGAAGAACTTCGCCATCGCCAACTTCGGCTCGGACGACAAGGTGGTCCTGGTCGGCGGGATCGTGGTCGTCCTGATCCTGTTCGCGGCCGTGATCGGCGCGGCGGCCACCCGGCGGCTGGCTTACGGGATGGCCGGGCTGGCCCTGTTCGCGGCCGTGGGTCTGATCGCCGCCGCCACCAGACCCGGGGCCTCCGTGGCTGACCTGCTGCCTACCCTTTTCGCCACCGCGGCGGCGGCCGTCGCCCTGCGCGTGCTGATCAACCGGATCGGGCCGCCCGCCGGGACCGACCCGTCGCGGTGGAAGTACGAGTGGGACACCGGCCCCAGCGTGTCGGCCGGCCCGGAGCCTGCGACCGGTCCCGGGGCCGCCCTGGATGACCAGACCGATGACGACGGTTTCCCGGTCGTCCCCGACCTGCCTCCCCGGCCCGGCCGGCCGGCCGGCCAGGGCCGGACCGGTCCTCCGGGGGGAGTGATCAGGCCACCCGCGGCGGAGCGGGGTGACTTGGCGACGGGCCCCGGCGGGGCCGGCCCGGCCCGGCGGGGCTTCCTGGCCGCGAGCGTGGCCACCGCGGGCATCGCCGGCGCGGCCGGACTGGCCGGGCGGCTGCTGTCCGAGCGGAGCAGCGTGGCCATCGCGCGGCAGGACCTGCACCTGCCGAAGCCGTCGGCGACGGTCCCGGCGTTGCCGCCGGGCGTGAACCTCGGCATCCCGGGCCTGAGCCCGTTCATCACGTCCAACAATTCCTTCTACCGGGTGGACACGGCCATCGTGCTGCCCCAGGTGGCCCCGTCGAGCTGGCAGCTGCGGATCCACGGCATGGTCAACCGCGAGATCACGCTCACCTTCGACGAGCTGCTCAAGCGGCCGCTGCTCGAGGACTACATCACCCTGTGCTGCGTGTCCAACCCGGTCGCGGGCCCGTACATCGGCAACGCGCTGTGGCTGGGCACCAAGCTGTCTGGCCTGCTGCGCGAGGCGGGCATCCAGGCCGGCGCCGATCAGCTGCTGTGCACGTCGGTGGACGGGTTCACCTCGGGCACCCCGGTGGCGACGGTGATGGACGGCCGGGATGCCCTGCTGGCCTTCGCCATGAACGGCCAGCCGCTGCCGGTCGCGCACGGCTTCCCGGCCCGCATGGTGGTGCCGGGCCTGTACGGCTACGTGTCGGCGACCAAGTGGGTGACGGACATCGAGGTCACCACGTTCGCCTCGAATTTCGCCTACTGGGCCCAACGTGGCTGGTCGCAGCAGGCGCCGATCAAGACCGAATCCCGCATCGACGTGCCGACCGGGTTCGGCACGCTCAAGGCGGGCCGGACCGCGGTGGCCGGGGTGGCGTGGGCCCAGCACAAGGGCATCGACGCCGTGCACGTGCGGGTGGACCAGGGGCCGTGGAACGAGGCCACCCTGGCCGCGGTGCCGGGCATCGACACCTGGCGGCAGTGGGTCTGGGAGTGGGATGCGACCAGCGGCACCCACCTGATCGAGTGCCGGGCCACGGACAAGACCGGCTACACGCAGACCGCGATCGACGCGCCGCCCGAGCCCAACGGGGCGTCGGGCTACCCGATGGTCCAGGTGGCGATCGGGTAGGGCTTACGCGGCGAACAGCGCCCCGGGCTGGGCCTCGAGCTCGGTCTCGAGCTCGGCCAGCAGGGCCCGGGCGGCGGCGTCCATGGCCTCGGTGGGCTGCAGGCGGCCGTCCTGGCCGACGCGCTCGCGGATGGCCTGGACGTTGACCGACTGGGCGGCCGGACGCATCTGCAGCGCGGACAGGATCGGCTCGAGGGCCCGGGCGGCGTGCGCGCCACCGGAGCCGCCGCCGTAGCTGACGATGCCCGCGGGCTTGTCCTGCCATTCGCGGTGCAGGTAGTCCAGGGCGTTCTTGGTGGCGGCGTTGAAGCTGTGGTTGTACTCGGGGATGACGAAGACGAGCGCGTCGGAACGGTCGACGATCGCGCTCCAGTCCTTGGTGTGCTGGCGGGTGTACCGGCCCAGCCGGGGGTGTTCCGGCTCGTCGAACAGCGGCAGGTTCAGCTCGGCCAGGTCGGCCAGCTCCACGTCGAATCCGGTCTGCTCCTGCGCCCGGCCGGCAATCCAGCCGGCCACCGCGGGGCCGACCCGGCCGGGCCGGGTGCTGCCGATGACAACCTGGAGGACGGGCTTAGCCACGAATTACCTCGCATATAGTTGAAGATTCAAGTACTGCTCATGCAACTCGCCCGGGGCGGTGGCTATTCCCCGGCTTGCCGGGCCGTTCTCGCCGTTCGCAGCGGCTCGGATGCGTTCGGCAGCGGTATGCGACGCCGGTGTCGGGTTTCCCGCGCGGGAGGGTTTCGGCGCGGCCTGAGCGGGTTAGTTTTCTTCAGAGGTCTCCAGGCCAACCTAAGGCGCGCCGATGACAACCCCGATGCCAAGACCGGACGACTCATCCACCGGTCCCCTCCGCAAGATCGAACCGGGGCCGCTGTGGGCCGGCGGCGTGGCGACCGCGATCGTGGCGGCGCTGATCGCGCTGGTCGGCATCCTGGTATGCCGTTGGCTGTTCACCATCCCGATCCTCGCGCCGCGCAAGGACGGCGCCTGGGGCGACGTATCCACCGGGATGTACGCGCTGTCAGCCGCCGGGGCCGCCCTGGCCGCCACGGCCCTGATGCACCTGCTCCTGCTGGCCACGCCCCGCCCGCAGGTGTTCTTCGCCTGGATCATCGCGCTGGCTACCGTGGTCGCGGTGGTGTTCCCGTTCAGCACGACGGCCCCGCTGTCCCAGAAGGCCGCGACGGCGCTGGTCAACCTGGTGCTCGGCATCGCCATCGGCTCGCTGGTCAGCAGCGTCGCCGCGCGTGCCGTCCGGCTGCGGCGGCGTCCGCCCCCGGTCAGCGGCGGTTACCAGTCCGGGTACCCCACGCGCACGCCAGGCGACGGGTACCGCTGACCACCGGCGCCGCGGCGTTTCCTGGGTGGGCCGCTCGATCTGCCAGCCGAGCACGGTCTCGTCCAGCCGCGGTGGCGGCCTCGCTGCGGAGCTGCTTGATCACGGCCAGGTCAAAGTCCTCGCCCAGCGCCGCGGGGCACCGGGCTGCTGTGGCCGTGCCCGGGCGCCTCGATCGCCACGGCCAGGAAGCCGAACTCGGGCAGGCGGGCTGCGAGGTGGTCATGGAGGCTCCTGAACCCGGGGCGGATGTGCTGCATACGCCAAGCGCTTGCTTGACTTCCCAATCATGCTTGGTATAGTTTGCAGTAAATGCTTTAAGGAGGCAACCAAGATGGCTCCCAACCGCGCCCAGGAGGAATTCCTGGCCGTTACCCGTAGAAGCCAGGAGGCCGTGATCACTGCGGTCAGGACCTGGGCAGAGACCGTAAGGACCGCCACCGAGAAGATCGCGCCCGTCTATGCGCAGCTCACCGACAGGCTCCCCAGGCTGCCGTCGGTCACCATGCCGTTCGCGGACAAGTTCCCCGGACCCGAGGAGACCGTGGCCAGCGCGTACCACCTGGCCGAGCAGCTGCTGGCCAGCCAGCGGAGGTTCGCCGAGGACCTGCTCAAGGTGATGACGCCGCTGATCCCGGGCCACAGCCAGTCCGAGCCGCAGGCACCCGCGAAGCACACGGTCGCCGTCAGCGCGCCCAAGGCACCGGCTGCCAGCACCGCGCCGAAGGCCCCGGCCGCCAGCCCCGCGCCCAAGGCCCCGGCCGCCAGCCCCGCGCCCAAGGCCCCGGCCGCCAGCCCCGCGCCGAAGACCCCCGCCGCGGTCAGCGAGCCGGTTCCGGCCGCCAGCCCGGCGCCCAAGGCCCCGGCCGCCGCCGGTGAGTCGAAGGCTCCGGCCGCCAGCCCGGCGCCGGCGAGCAGCCCGGCCGCCGCCGCGCCGAAGAGCGTGCCGAGTGCGGCTGCCGCTGCGCCCACGAGCGCGCCCGCCCCGGCGCCCAAGGCTGCGGCTGCCGATGCGCCTAAGAGCGTGCCCGCTAAGAGCGCGCCGGCCACGAGCAGCACGCCGAGGAACACCGCGGCTCGCAGCACGGGCACTAAGAGCACGCCGTCAGGTGCGGCAGCGAAGAGCGCGCCGAAGACCGCTGCGGCCAGTCCGGCTCGTAAGAGCCCGGAGACCAAGCCCGCGGCGAAGAGCACGGCGGCTAAGGCTCCGGCGAAGAGCACGCAGGCCAAGCCGGCGGCCCAGAACCCGGCCGGGGGGACGAAGGCCAGCTGAGCTGTTAGCGCTGACCGGCCGGGCCGCAAGGGTTCAGGCCGGCGGCGCTTCGGGTCCGGTGTGTCATGCGCACGGCCAGCCCAGGAAGCCAGCGATGCGCGGCCTAGGGCGCGGCCGGTGACGGATGCGACGGCCGGCCTGGCCGCCGCCCTGCGGGAAGCGTTCGCCATGGTGGCCGAGCTGGAAAAGGTCCTGCTGTTCATCGACGAGGTGGAAGAGATCGCCGGGTCACGCCGATCAGCCGATCAGCGGCAGCCGGTTGTCGCCGGACGGCGTGCGGCCGGACGCGGCCAGGATCCAGTCCAGGTCGTCGGACAGCCCGGCGGGCCGCTGCCCGGTGGTGCGCCGGGTCAGCAGGTCATCCAGGATGGCGGCGGTCACGGCGATGCCGTGCGGCGAGGCGAAGTAGGGCACGTCCAGGGCCTGGGCCAGGTCGATGCCGTGAACCACGGCCTCGACGATCCGGCTGGCCACGAACTCATCGGCGCGCATGGGCGCGAAATAGCCGGGCCCGACCAGGCCGGGCGGGACGGCGCGGGCCTCGGCGACGGTCTTGGTGAAGGTCTCGGCCAGCACGCCCGGCATATCGGCGGGCGTCTTGCCCTCGACCATGGTGTAGGCGTACCCGTACACCACCGGCCCGGTCTCGGAACGCGGGTTGATGAAGAAGCTGGTCCGGTCCCTGGCCGGCTGGGCCTGCTCCTGCCCGGCGATCAGCATCCGGGTCAGCCCGATGGAGATGTCGAAGTGGCCGGCCAGCTCGAACACGGTCCACTTGGGCAGGTCGGGGTCTACCGGCACCAGCAGCGTCGAGCGCTGCCACTGCTCGGGCGCCAGGCCGCGGAATACGTCCGCCACCGCGGTGAGCTCCGCCTCCAAGGTGCCGATCACGGACTCATACGGCGTCATCGCTGACCTCCCGGAAGGGCTGGCTGAGCTGGCAGCATGAGCCTAGTCCCGGGCGCGCCGGAGCAGAAGCCAGATGATCGCCGGGGAGATGCGGTGGCTATGGCTGAAGAGATGCGGCAAGTCAAGGGGTACGTGCCGACGGAGATGCTGCTGCGCGACCCGACCCGTCGGGCAACCCGGTCGAGCTGTTCGAGCCGGCCCTGCCGGAGGCCCGGCTGTCCTCCGGCTGAACCACCGAAAATGGTTAGCTAGGGAAATGAAAAGGCGGTTACGGTTGTTTCGGCTCTGTGGCGGGAGTGGCTGGGCACGGGGACGATCAGCGAGGTGGCGCGGGTTTGCTGTCGATGAGGACAGTACGGTCGAGAAGGACGCGGAGCACGCAGAACGCAACGGCGGCTGAACAGGGGTGGCTGCGGCGGCTGGCCGCGTACTGCTGGCGGTTCCGCCGGCTGGTGATCATCGCGATGGGCGGCGCCTTGCTCGCCTCGGCTGCCACGGCCGCGATCCCGCTGATACAGCGGCAGATCATCGACAACGTGATCGTGACCCACAAGCAGTCCATCTGGCCGCTCGCAGCCCTGCTGCTGGTCGCGGCCGCGTTCAACTTCGCCGGCATCTACCTGCGCCGCTACCGGGGCGGCCAGCTCTCCCTCGACGTTCAGCACGCCATGCGGACCGAGCTGTTCGACGCGCTGTCCAAGCTGGACGGCGCCCGCCAGGACGAGATCCGGACCGGGCAGCTGGTTGGCCGGTCCATCTCCGACCTGAACATGGTGCAGGGCCTGATGTCCATGCTGCCGGTCACGCTGGGCAACCTCGTCTTGTTCGTGCTGACCCTGGTCATCATGCTGGTGCTGTCGCCGGTACTGACCATCGTGACCCTGGCGGTCACGCCCCCGCTGTGGCTGATCGCCCTGGCCTCGCGGCGCAAGCTGTTCCCGGCCAGCTGGGACGCGCAGCAGCAGTCCGGCGAGGTGGTCGGGCTGGTCGACGAGGCCATCGGCGGCGTGCGCGTGGTCAAGGGCTTCGGGCAGGAAGAGCAGGAGCAGCAGCAGCTGGAAGGGGCCAGCGCGCACCTGTTCGCGTCGCGGCTGCGGATGATCCGGCTCACCGCCAGGTACAACCCCGCGCTGACCGCCATCCCGTCAATAGGCCTGGTCGGGGTGCTCGCCCTGGGCGGCTGGCTGGCCATCCACGGCTCCATCACCCTGGGCACGTTCCTGGCCTTCGCCGCCTACCTGGCCCAGATGACCGGCCCGGTGCGGATGTTCACCTACATGGTCACGCTCGGGCAGGAAGCACGGGCCAGCGTCATCCGGGTCTTCGACATCATCGACTCCCGCCCGGTCATCACCGACAAGCCGGACGCGGCCGAGCTGCCCGCGGACGCTGCCGGCGTGAGCTTCGAGGACGTCCGGTTCGCGTACAAAACTGGCGAGCCGGTGCTGCGCGGCCTGTCGTTCCGCATCGAACCGGGTGAGACCGTGGCCGTGGTCGGCGCGTCCGGCTCGGGTAAGTCCACCCTGGCCCTGCTGCTGCCCCGTTTCTACGATCCGCAGGGCGGTTCGGTCCGGATCGGCGGCTATGACATCGCGGACGTCACCCGCGACTCGCTGCGCGCCGCCATCGGCCTGGTCATGGAGGACAGTTTCCTGTTCTCCGATACGGTGCGGGCCAACATCGCCTATGGCCGGCCGGACGCCACCGAGGAGGAGATCGTGGCCGCGGCCCAGGCGGCGCAGGCGCACGAGTTCATCTCCCGGCTGTCCGACGGCTACGACACCGTCGTCGGGGAGCAGGGCCTGACCCTGTCCGGCGGGCAGCGGCAGCGGGTGGCCCTGGCCCGGGCCCTGGTCACCGACCCGCGGCTGCTGGTCCTGGACGACGCTACCTCGGCCATCGACCCGCGCCTGGAGGCGCACATCCACGTCGCGCTGCGCGAGATCATGCGGGACCGCACCACGCTGATCATCGCGCACCGGAGGTCGACGCTGAACCTGGCCGACCGGATCGTGGTGCTTGACGCGGGCCGGGCGGCCGACAGCGGCACCCATGACGAGCTGACCGAGCGCTGTCCCCTTTACCGGCAGCTCATCACCGGCCCGGACGACGACGAGGAGCGGCCGGCCAGCCTGATCCGGCCGCGCACGAGCCAGACGGTGGAAGACGTGCTCGACGGGCGGGTCCTGCCGGTCCCGGTTACCGCGGGCCAGGCCCAGGGCATGTCCCGCCTGGGCGGCGCGGGCGGGCGGGGCCGCGGCCGCGCGGGCGCCACCGGAGCCGGGAACGTCAGCGGGACGTTCGAGAGCCTGCCGCCCTCGCCCGAGCTGCTGGCCAAGGTGGCGGCGCTGCCGCCGGCCAGCGACGTCCCCGACGTCGACACCAGCCAGGCCCGGGCCGCGGACCGGCACTTCACGCTGCGTCGGCTGCTACGGCCGATCGCCTTCGCCCTGATCATCGGGCTGGTGCTTGACGGCCTGGACGCGGTGGCCGGGCTGGCGCTGCCCGCGCTGGTCAGGAACGGTATCGACCAGGGCATCCAGACCAAGGTCTTCCACGTGATCACCGTGGTCTCGCTGATCGGGCTGGCCATCGTGCTGGCCGACTGGGTGGTCAACATCGCCGAGACGATGGTGGTGGGAAGAAACGGCGAGCGGCTGCTGTATGGCCTGCGGGTCAAGCTGTTCGCCCAGCTCCAACGCCTCGGCCTGGATTTCTATGAGCGTGAGCTTTCCGGCCGGATCATGACCAGGATGACGACCGACGTGGACGCGCTGTCGACGTTCCTGCAGACCGGCGTGGTCACCATGGTCAGCTCGGTGCTCACCTTCTTCGGCGTACTGGCCGCGCTGCTCATCATCAACCTGAAGCTAGGCCTGGCCGTACTGTGCATCTTCCCCGCGCTGATAGCGGCCACGCTGGTATTCCGGGCCAAGTCGTCCAAGGCGTACGCCGACTCGCGGGAGAAGGTCGCGATCGTCAACGCGGACTTCGCCGAGAACGTGGCCGGGATGCGGGTGACCCAGGCGTTCCGCCGCGAGCCCGCCAACCGGGACCGGTTCGGCCGGCGCAGCCTGGCCTTCCGGGCCTCGCGGCTGCGCGCACAGCGGAACATCGCACTGTACTTCCCGTTCGTGCAGACACTGTCCACCGTGGCCGGGGCGATCGTGCTAGTCATTGCGACTGGTGAGATCCACAGCGGAGCGCTCACGACGGGTGCGCTGATCGCCTACCTGCTCTACATCGACATGGTCTTCTCCCCCGTCCAGCAGCTCTCCCAGGTCTTCGACGGCTACCAGCAGGCCATGGTCGGGCTGCACCGGATCACCGACCTGCTCCGGCTGCGCACCTCCACGCCGCCGGCCAGCCACCCGGTCACCGTCGGCCGCCTGCGCGGCCGGATCCAGCTGCGGGACGTCGACTTCAGCTACGGCGCTATATCCGGCCAGCACAGCGAGACCAACGCGCTGACCGGGATCAACCTGACCATCAGGCCCGGTGAGACGGTGGCCCTGGTCGGCCAGACCGGCGCGGGCAAGTCCACGCTGGTCAAGCTCATCGCGCGGTTCTACGACGCGACCGGCGGGGCGGTCCTGGTCGACGGCACCGACCTCCGCGACTATGACCTGCCCAGCTACCGGCACCAGCTCGGCGTCGTCCCGCAGGAGTCCTACCTGTTCGCCGGCACGGTCCGGGACTCGATCGCGTACGCCAGGCCCGAGGCCACCGATGCCGAGGTGGAGGCCGCGGCCCGCGCCACCGGCGCGCACGACATGATCATGCACCTGCCCGACGGCTACGACCACGAGGTGGCCGAGCGCGGCCGTAACCTGTCGGCTGGCCAGCGGCAGCTCATCGCGCTGGCCCGGGCCCAGCTGGCCGACCCCGCCATCTTGCTGCTCGACGAGGCGACCGCCGCGCTCGACCTGGCCGCCGAGGCGGCCGTCAACCGCGCCATCAGCCAGCTGACCGCCGCACGTACCACCATCGTGGTCGCGCACCGGCTGACCACCGCGGCCCGCGCCGACCGGATCGTGGTCATGGATTCCGGCCGGGTCGCGGAGATCGGCAGCCACGCCGAGCTGCTGGCCGCGGGCGGAACCTACGCCGCGCTGTGGGACGCCTTCACCGGCGAGGCCGAGCTGGTCGCGTAACTGCGGGCACGACGCAGGTACGGCAGGCACGCAGCAGGGACCGTTCGGCATAATGCCCTTGATCCGAGCGGGGTGATGCGATGTACCGGCTCCTGTACCGGGTGGTGCTGCGGCGGGTGCCGGCCGAGGCGGCGCACCGGGCCGCGTTCGCGCTGATCCGGGCGGCCGGGATGCCGGGGGTCGCGTGGCTGCTGCGGTGGTGGCTGGGGCCGTCGGACCCGGCGCTGCGGGTGCGGGCGCTGGGCCTGGAGTTCCCCGGGCCGGTCGGGCTGGCGGCCGGGTTCGA
Source organism: uncultured Actinomycetes bacterium (assembly GCA_963767565.1). Classification (GTDB taxonomy): domain Bacteria; phylum Actinomycetota; class Actinomycetes; order Streptosporangiales; family Streptosporangiaceae; genus Palsa-504. Next base: position 289,744 of record CAVYEG010000013.1, read on the forward strand.
CAAGGACGCGCGGGCGGTGGCGGGACTGGGCGCGCTGGGGTTCGGGTTCGTCGAGGTCGGTACGGTAACCGCCCGGCCGCAGCCGGGCAATCCGCGGCCGCGCATGTTCCGGCTGCCCGCGGACCGGGCGCTGGTCAACCGGATGGGGTTCAACAACGACGGGGCGGCCGCCGCGGCGGTGCGGCTGCGCCGGCGGGCGGCGGGCGGGCCGGTCGTGGGGGTCAACATCGGCAAGACCAAGGTGACCCCTGAGGACGAGGCGGCGGCGGACTACGCGGCCAGCGCCCGGCTGGTGGCCGGGGTGGCCGACTACGTGGTGGTCAACGTCAGCTCGCCGAACACGCCCGGGCTGCGCGACCTGCAGGCGGCAGGCCGGCTCAAGCCGGTGCTGGTGGCGGTGCGCGAGGCGCTGGACGCGGCGGCCGGGGCTCGCCGCGTGCCGCTGCTGGTGAAGATCGCGCCGGACCTGGCCGATCCGGACGTCGACGCGGTGGCCGACCTGGCGGTCGAGCTCGGGCTGGACGGCATCATCGCGACCAACACCACGGTATCGCGGGACGGCCTGGCCACTCCCCCGGCCGAGGTGGCAGCGGCCGGGGCGGGCGGCCTGTCCGGCCCCCCGCTGGGGCCGCGGGCGCTGGAGGTGCTGCGGCGGCTGCGCGAGCGGGCCGGGGACCGGCTGGTGCTGATCGCGGCGGGCGGGATCGAGACCCCGGACGACGCCTGGGACCGGCTGCGGGCCGGGGCCACGCTGGTGCAGGCCTACACGGGGTTCATCTACGGCGGGCCGCTGTGGCCGCGGAGCATGCACGCCGGGCTGGCCCGCCGGGCCCGGGCCGCCGGGCCCGGGCTGTCGGCGGCTAGCTGAGCGGCGGGTCGAGGAGGCGTAGTTCGGCCTGGCCCGCGTCCAGTTCGGCGGCGATGCCGATCGGGAACGTCTGGAACCGGCCGCCGTGGCCGACCTCGGCCCAGGTGATCATGGGGACGCCGAGAACGCCGAGGCGTTCGGCCAGGATGTCGTCGATCAGCTCACGGGGCCCGCAGTCGGCGAAGGCGCCGGTCATGATGCCCGCCACGCCGTAACCGCCCCGGACGAACAGGATCCCGGCGATGCCGGGATCGGTGAGCGCGGCGCGCAGGTCCTCGGCCCGCATTGCGTCGTCGCCGGCCAGGTAGGGCCGCATGGTGCCCGGATCGCGGGCCGGCGGGTAGGTGACCGGTTCCAGCCCGGCGAAGCGCAGCGCGTCCAGGCCGGTGGCTAGCGGCTCGGGGTCGACCGGGCCGCTGACGCACAGCACGGCCAGCCGGTCCCCCGGCCGCAGCGCGGGCGGGCGGGCCAGCGAACGCGGCTCCGGCGCGCTGGTCACCCGAGCCGGGCCCCGGCCTGGGCGTGCGGCCGGGGCGGGCGCGAGCCGAGCCAGCTGAGGTCAAGCTGCTGGTAGGCGGCCTGGCACGGCGGCCCGGGCGCGACCCACATCTGCCGCGCGGTCAGGTCCATCAGGACCGACGCGATGGTGGCGCCCCGCTCGAGCGGGTGGAGGTTCGGGTCGGGGTGGGCGCAGATGCTGTGGGGGTAGTCGGCGTGGTCGGCCAGCAGGGCGCGGAAGCGGTCAAGGCCCGGCTCGGCCGGGCCGGACGCGCCGGCCCGGAGCCGTTGCAGGCGGACGGCGCTGCTGGGCATGGACCACAGGGACAGGTCGACCGGATGCAGCCCAGGCGACAGGAAGTGGTTGGTGTGCAGCAGCACGCCCTGGTCTGGCAGCAGCGGGTACAGGCGGGTGAAGTCACCCGGCGCCGCCTCGATGTCCAGCGCGGTGCCGCTTTGATGGGCGAGGAGGTAGTTGGCCGAGGAAGACCGGTTCCCGGCCTGGAGCACCTTGAGGGCTTCGGTAACGGCGGAGCAGTCGAGCAGGGCTCGCAGCAGCACGTGGTACGGCAACCCGGGGGCGCCCGTATCCGTCTCGGTGACCAGGGCGTTGGTGACCAGGCCGAGGCCGGCGGAGTTCAGGCCGGTCTTGGCCAGCAGGCCCGCCTCGACGACCGTAACGAAGTCCGGGCTGTCGTCCTGCCTGGCCTCCAGGATGACCAGGGTCTGCGCGGAGTGGAGCAGCCAGTCCCAGTTCTGGCCGATTAGCGTGGGCCGTACCTGGCCGGGAGCCGGGGCAACCGCGAAGACGCTGCACTCGGCGGCGGCTGCGGTACCGGCGGCTGCGGTACCGGCGGCTGCGGGGCCGGCGGCTGCGGAGCGCGGCTGGCCAGGGGCGCGTGACGGGCCTCGGCGGCGTACATTACCTCGGTGCGCACGTTGATGGCCAGCACGTCGGCCAGGTCAAGCCCGGCGCCGTCCGCGATGCCGCGCATCTCCTCCAGGTAGCCGGGCCGGAAACCGGCGATCGGGGCCTCGAACGCGGTTGCCGCGCGCCGGACCTGAGGCCACTCCCACCCCGCGTAGTGCGCGAACACGCGCTGGTAGGCCTGGACGGACAGCCGCACCCGGTCCCTGGCCTGCGCGCCGTACTGCCGGCCACGCTCGTAGCTCGTGCCCTCGACGCGCACCCGGGGGACGGCTCCGGTCTCGTTCACTGGCGGCGTAGATGTCATCTCTGCCCTTCGGGTCGCTCGTCCTATAGGCTAATCGAGTGATATCGCGTCGGTTCGCGCTCGACGTACGCGGGTGGCTGGTGCGCCTGTGGTACCGGCTGCCGTTCGTCCGGCGCCGGGGCGGACCGGAACTAGCCGGCGTCCGCGAGCCGAGGCGCCCGCGGCCGCCGGTCCGGCCGCCGATGGCCCAGTCCGCTGAGCCTGAAGACGACAGGTCGTGGGCGTCGCCGGTGACGACCCTGGACCGGCCGTCGCGGCACTGGTGGTGGCGGCGGAATCCGCGCGCCGGACACACCTGATCAGTCCCTGCCTGACCCAGCGGTCCCGGGTCAACGCGGTGAGCCGACCTGAGCCGACTTGCGTACTGCTCGGCTCGGGTCAGCATGGTGAAACTGGGCTTTCACCACGTTAGGACGTGGTGAAAGCCCAGTTTCACTACCCTCGGGCGGGCGACCGCCGAGACGGCTGTTCCCCTTGTGGCTTCCGTGCTTTGCTAGTGCTGGGTCTTGTCCGTCGGCATGATGAGAACCGGGACGTCGGCATGCTCGGCTACCTGGCTGCTGACCGATCCAAGCAGCATGCGCGCGAATCCGCCGCCGCCGCGCGAGCCCAGCACGATGATGTCGGCGTCAGCGCCCGCGTTGAGGATTTCCTCAGCTGGGAAGCCCTCGACCGCGGTGACGTGGACTGAGGCCGGCTGCGCATCGCCGAGGTCAGCCACCACCTGTTCCGTTGCCGCCTTGGCGGCTTCGGCGGCATTCTGGACCAGGGCATTGTCGCCCTGGTAGTGCAGGGGGCCGCCCCACCAACCCGCCACGGCCTGAAGCACGGTAAGCACGGTAAGCGACGTGTTGCGAAGGGCCGCCTCCTTGGCGGCCCATTCGAGGGCACGCTGCGAATGACCGGAACCGTCCACTCCGACGAGGATTCCAGACATCTCACTTCTCCTTCTGTTTAGCTGCCGCGGAACCACATTAAAGCTCTTCGGTACCTTCCACACCGATGCTAGGCACTTCTGGCCTTGCGCAACAGGGTCATTGCGCCTGCTCGGCCGGATCTTGATCATTACACCTGGGGCCGCGAAGTGGCTGCCGTAAACGTGGTTGGCTAGCTAACGATTCGCACAACCTGGCCTCTATCGACCTGGCGGCAGCAAGATCATGATGCCGGTGGTGAATGATATGCCTAAAGCACCCGGCGTTTAGGGGTCGGTCAAGGAGGACTTGGACATGGCGGAAAAGCCCATCGTGGCGGCTACGGACGGCTCTGAGGAATCGCTGCGGGCAGTCGACTGGGCCGCTCGGGAGGCTGTGCTGCGGGGCGCTCCGCTGCGGATCGTCTCCGCGGCCGCGCTGCTGCCCCGCATGACCGAGGACCACGACGTCTCGGGTTATGAAACGGTGACCGACGCCATCACCGAGCATCGCGACGCGGGCCTGGCCGCGGCCGCGGAACGGGCGGCCAAGGCGGGCTCAGGGCTGCTGATCGACACCGACCACCTGGAGGGGGCGCCCGCGCAGGCGGTCACCGACGCCGGGGCGGGGGCGCTGATGCTGGTGGTCGGTTCCCGCGGCTCGGGGGCGTTCGCGGCGCTGATCCTGGGGTCGGTCAGCAGGTATGCGGCCACGCACGCGTCCTGCCCGGTGGTGGTGGTCCGGGAGGAGACCACGGCCGCGCGGCGGCAGGTCGGCATCGGCATTGCCCGGGCTGAGGGCAGCGCGGCCGCGCTCACCTTCGCCTTCGAGGAGGCGGCGCTGCGCAAGGCGAGCCTGGTCGTCGTGCACGCCTGGAGCATGCCGGACGGCGACATCTCGCGGGCCGGGATACTGCTGCCGGCACCGGGCCTGAAGGCCATCGAGGAATCCGCCGCCCGGGCGCTGGACGCGCTGGTCAGCGAGTGGCAGGCCAAGTACCCGGACGTCCCGGTCAGTCAGGATGTCGTGCGCGGCCACCCGGGGCGGGCCCTGGCTGGCCTGTCCGCGCGCACCGACCTGGTGGTCGTGGGGCGGCGGGCGGAGCACCATGGCCCCGGCACGGTCACGCACGCCGTGCTGAACCACGCGCATGGCCCCATCGTGACCGTTCCCACCGGCTGATCCCACCGGCTGATCCCACCGGCTGGGGCAGCGGAGTGCTAGGGCCTGGCTACCAGAATCGCCCGGAAGGGACAGGGCGTAGCATTGTCGTACGGGCAGCTGCAGCGGCGGGCAGTGTGCGGCGAGGTACGACAGGCAGGTCGTGATGGCAGTTACGAACGCGGATGGACTGATTCTCAGCATCAGCCGTTGTTGCAGGAAGATGTCATGAGGCGCCGGGCACGGCGCCGGGACCTCGTGGTGTGGCGCGCGTCGGCCACGCAGGCCGGCCGATATGGCCCGGCGAGGCCGGTGCCCGCACGGCGCATCCGCCGCTGGTTCCGTATCGGCGGCTGGCTGGCGGTCCTGGGCATCACGAGGCTGGCGCACATTACGCGGGCGCGCTGGCGGCCGGTGTTCGTGGTGTCAGGCGGGCTGGTCGCGCTGGCGGGGGGGCCATGCCTGCTGTCGAACGCCGCGGTGTTCTACCTGGGCTTGCTGATCTTCCTGGTGGGCCTGCTCAAGGGGACGGGACGGCCCCATTGCCAGTCCGCTAACCAGATGGCAGGAGCACGCTGGAACGGTTGAGCTGGCGACTTAGGGCGAGTCGCCGGATCGGCCGGGGACCGGGTGCGTGCCGCGCCAGGCCCGGATTGACCACCGGGAGAATCCGGAGAAGATCGAGCCGCTCGAGCCGATGCTCAGGATCGATCCCGACGAGCCTGTAGTCCCGGGACGAACTGCGGCTGGTCTGCATGGGCTTCATTCTGGCAGGCGGGACCGGGCGGGCGCGGCGTCGGGTCAGGACGTCTCGGCTTGCAGGATCTCGGCCGCGGGGCGGCGGGCGGCCAGGCGGGCGGGGACGGCACGGCGACGGCGATCACGATACCCAGCACCACGGTGAGGAGCCACCAGGCTGACGGGTTGCTCTGCGGCCCGCGGTTCTGCCGGGCCCATCCCGTCGCGGGGCCGCTTCGTCTAACCGCTATCCAACACTTCGTTCAATAGATAGCGGTTAGCTATGGTAGCTGCCAAGCGCGCCTGGTGAGATCCATCAGCCAGTTGGTGATCCAGGTCTGGCCGTGGTCGGTGGAGAAGGCCTGTTCCCAGTGGGCCGATGCGCCGGTGATGCCAGACCAGGTGAACCTGACTCGTACCGGCGTGCCGCTGTGGGCGTCGTCGCCGTAGAACTCGCCGACGCCGCCGGAGAACTGGCCGGTGACGGGCGGGAAGAGAGTGCCGGTACGCTGGCTGGCCCAGTACAGGGACCACTGCCGGGCGGCCGGGTTGTACAGGCGCAGCGTCAGCCCCGCGAATCCCTTGGTGGGGAACGTGATCTCGTCGACGCTGGCGGCGCCCCGAAATGCCGCGCGGCCTCGGAAACCCCGGGAATTCCTCCCATTCGCTTGAATCGTCCAGGAAGTCCGCACGCCAGCGGTTGGCTACGTCCCAGGTACCGGCCAGGAAGTCGAAGTCGTTCATTGAGGCAGGCTAGATGACCTTCGCTGACATCTGGTGTCAGTAAGGCTCACTTCGGGACGTTTAAATGCATTTACTGCGCCGCGCCATTCAGGCGAGATTCTCAGTGGACACCATGCTGGTGCCTCGGGCCGGACCGGTGCCTGGCCATGCTGCGCAGACGCTTGCGCAGAGCATGGACCAGGGCCGCGGCGACCAGCGTGGCCACGACGATGACAACGGGCGAGGAGAAACTGAGAATCTGGGTCGTCAGCTGGAACAGCGCCATGCCGACGGCGACGATCATTACCGCTGCGGCCGCGTAGGCCAATCCCTGTTGAAGCATTTCGCACCCCTTTGTGCGCCGTGCTGATTCTGTACAATTCCAGGCTAGAAAGCCAGCGCTACGGGGTCGTTACGAGAGCGTTTGATTTGACGAGGTTACCGTCTTCCCGGGAGCACCGGATGGTCAACGGGCGGCTGCGCCCCGGGTGGATCAGGCGCAGGAAGAAATGCCGCGGCGCCGCGGCCGGGTCCGGGGAACCTGGCCGCGGCGCCGCGGTTACGGCGGCCGGGCACGTTACTTGGCCTGCATCGGGCGCCGGTACAGCCTCCTGGCCCACAGGTAGGACAGCGCCGCGATGCCGGCCCCCCAGGCGATCGCCATGATCGCGTTGTCCCCGATCGGGCCGCCGACCAGCAGCCCGCGGACGGTCTGGATCACCGGGGTGAACGGCTGGTACTCGGCGAACCACCGCAGCCCGACGGGCATGGTCTGGGTCGGGACGAAGCCGCTGCCCAGGAAGGGCAGGATCATCAGGAACATCGGCAGGTTGCTGGCCGTCTCGGCGCTGCCGCTGACCAGGCCCAGGGCCACCGAGAGCCAGGTGATCGCGAAGGCGATCAGCACCAGCAGGCCGGCCGCCGCGAGCCAGGAGAGCGGACCAGTGCTGGTCCGGAAGCCCATCGCCACCGCGATGCCGAGCACGAGGGCGATGCCGAGCAGGGCCTGGATCATGCTGCCGAGAACGTGGCCGGTCAGCACGGAGACCCGGGCGATGGCCATGGTGCGGAACCGGGCGATGATCCCGCTGCTCATATCCATGGCTACCGAGACCGCGGTCGAGGTGGCCTGCGTGCCCAGGGTGAGCATGATGATCCCGGGTGTCACGTAGCGCAGGTACTCGGCGCGGCCGCCGCCCGGGTGGCCGAGTCCGGCACCGAGCGTGCCGCCGAAGACGTACACGAACAGCAGCAGGAAGATCACCGGTACCGCGATGATCATCAGCGTCATCGCCGGGTAGCGCTGCATGCGCTTGAGGTTCCGGCGGAACATCGTCGCGGAGTCGGCGGCGGCGAAGGACAAGGTGGTCATCGCTGGCTGGCTTTCTGGGAGTCGGGGTGGCTGGTGAAGGCGAAGAAGACGTCGTCGAGGTCGGGGGTATGGATCGTGAGCCGCTCGACCTTGGCCGATGCGTCGTCGAGCCGGTCGAGCAGCTTTCGCAGCGCCGGGATGTTGCCGTCGCTGGGCACCTGCAGGCACAAGCTCTGGTCGTCGCGCGAGGTCACGCCTAGGAGACGTGCGGCCGACTCCAGCTCAGCGACGTTCTGAAACTCGAGCTGGATATGCCCGCCGGGGATCTGACGCTTGAGCTCGTCAGCGCTGCCTTCGGCAACGATCCGGCCGTGGTCGAGGACGGCGATCCGGTCGGAGAGCTGGTCGGCTTCCTCCAGGTACTGGGTGGTGAGGAAGATCGTCACACCCTGGGCGGCCAGGTCGCGGATGGTTTGCCACATGTTCCGGCGGCTGCGCGGGTCCAGGCCGGCAGTCGGCTCGTCGAGGAAGATCAGCCGCGGGTTGCCGACCAGTGTCATGGCCAGGTCGAGCCGGCGCTGCATGCCGCCCGAGTAGGTCGCGGCCGTCTTCTTGGCGGCGTCGGTCAGGTCGAACTGATCGAGCAGTGCGGCGGCGCGCCGCCGTCCCTCGGTCCGGCCCAGGTGATACAGGTCGGCCATGAGCAGGAGGTTCTCCTCGCCAGTCAGCAGGTTGTCGACGGCCGAGAACTGGCCGGTCACACCGATCGCGGCGCGGACCGAGTCAGCCGCGGTCGCGACGTCGTGGCCGGCGACCTGCGCGTCGCCGCCGTCAGCGGGGATGAGGGTAGACAGGATGTGCACCGTGGTGGTCTTGCCCGCGCCGTTCGGCCCGAGCAGGGCGAAGATCGTGCCTTCCTGGACAGTCAGATCGATGCCATCGAGCACGACCTTGGCGCCGAAGGATTTCTGCAGCCCGGTCACCGAGATCGCCGGCCGGGCTGCGGATGTCGTAGTCATCGGGGTTTCCTTTTCAGGGGGCGTGAAGAGTGTTCAGGACCGCCGGATCACGATGTCGCCGAAGCTCGTCCGTGCGTGGACCTCGAGGACTTCGTCGGCCGGCTCGGGGCTGTCGGCCGTATCCATGGAATTGCGGACGGCGCCGAAGCGTGTGTAGGCGTCGATCTTGGCCGCGGTGCCCGCGTGGACACCGAACTGGATCTCGCCCATGCTCGTCTTGAGCGAAGCCGAGCCGCGGGTGAGGTCATCGACGCGGATCGCGCCGTTCGCGCTGCTGGCCGTGACGTCGCCTCCGGCGCTGCCGATCTCGACGGCGCCGTTGGCGGCGCTCACCCTCAGGTCGCTGGTGACCGCGCCGATCCAGGTGTCGCCGTTGGAGTTCTTAATCACCGCGGGCCCGTCGACCTGGCTGACGCGTAGCCGGCCAGATCCGGTGGTGATCTCGGCGTGACCGGTGACGTGGTCGACAGTGATCGCGCCTGCGCCGGCGCGCAGGTCGACCGGCCCGGCCTCCTCGAGGTCAATGCTGCCGGCACCAACCTTGGCCCGACACTTGGCGAGCTGGCCCGAGAAACGCAGCGCGCCAACCCCGGCCTCGGCCTCCATCTGCGAGCCGGCCGGCAGCTCGACGGTCACGTCGACGGACCCGATCTTGCGCAGGCCGACACTGCGCTGCCTGGGCCCCTTGATCAGCAGGCCCGCGGCGGTGTACTCCACCCTGGTCTGCTCGGCGGCCTTGACATCCGGCTCATGTGAGCTGGTGCTCGGGCGGACTTCCACGACGGTGTCGCTGCGATCGCTCGCGAGCACGCGGACATCGCCTGCCACTAGATCGATCGTCGCCGGGATGGGCTCGGGGGTGCTGAAGGTAGGCATGGTTGTTTCTCCTTAATACGTGTTGGTGCGGATCGTGGTACTGAGTCGCTCAGCGCACCCAGCCGGTGAAGTGCTCGTCACCGCGAGCGCCGCGGTGTTCCGCACCGCGGGCTGGGGCGTCAGATTCGAGTGCGGCCGCGGCCGCGCGGGTGAGCCAGCTGTTCACTGACAGCCCAGCCCGGTCAGCGGCCTGCTCGATCCGGCCCTTGAGGGTCTCGCCCAGCCGGAAGTTGATGCGGGCGGTTGCTCCTTCGTCGGTATCCGTCGGCACGGGCGGCAAAGCCCCTGCCGGGGTAACCGGCTCGGCGAAAGAGTCGGGTAGCGCAGGCATCACGACGAAGCTCGGCTCCCGCCCGCGCAGGCGAACGTAGACCGAACCGGGCGCGAGGTCACGCGTGATCTCGTCGGACGCCGCGGAAAGCGCCTCGAGCAGGGCCAGCCTGGCCGCCGACTCCAGCGAGGTGACCATGCGCTCGGCTAGCTCGCGAGCCTCAGGTCCCGCCATCTCGGCGGCTGCGGCCAGCTCCTGGCGGAGCGTTGCGACATACGGTTCAAGTTCCATGACGCCATTATGGCACCATAATGACATCATGTCAAATCGTTATGGCATCATTATGGTGCCATCATGGCTCCGTTGTGATGCCGTAGGTGTGTTCTCTGGCGTCAGTCTTAGCTAAATTGTCGGCCTGAGCTGCGGCGCATGCGGCTGCAGGCTGGCCGACGGCACAGCGGATCGGGCTCGACGAGCTACAACCTCAGCTACGTCAACGCGACGGACCTCGACTCGGTCGACAAGTCACGGCGGCGACACCGGCGCACAAGGCTCCACCCACGCCAGACGGCGAGGCTGGAAGAGGCCATTCGCGTCTATCTAGGGCCGCGCTGGGCCGCCGCCGAGCATCAGGGCCGCCCACGGACAGCCGGTTACCTTGGACGGCGGCTGGGAGTGGCCTGCCGGGACGTTACTCCTAAAGCGCTACTTCTCGACGTAGAAGAGGCGCTTGTTGACGAATTCGTCGACGCCGAGGGGGCCTAGCTCGCGGCCGAAGCCGGAGCGCTTGGTGCCGCCGAAGGGCAGATCCGCGCCCTCGCCTGCCGGGGTGTTTACGTTGGCCATGCCGACCTCCAGCTGCTCGGCGACCTTGATCGCCCGCTCCTCGTCGGTCGACCAGACCGCGCCGCCCAGGCCGAAGTCCACCACGTTGGCGAGCTGGATCGCCTCGTCGTCGCTGCTGACCTTGTAGACGACGGCGACCGGGCCGAACAGCTCCTCGCGGTAAGCCCGCATTTCCGGGGTCACGCCGGTGAGCACGGCTGGGGCGAAGTACGCGCCCTTACCGTCATCCAGGGTGCCGCCGACGTGCAGCGTGGCGCCCTTCGATACCGCGTCCTGTACCTGGGCGAGGAGGTTCTCCGCTGCCTTACGGGAGACCATCGGGCTGTAGGCCTCATCGGAGTCGTCACCCGCTGCGCGGGGTGACATCGTGGCGGCCCGCTTGACCAGGGCGGCCACGAAGTCGTCGTAAACGTCGTCCATGACGATCATCCGCTTGTTGGAGTTGCAGGCCTGGCCCACGTTCTCCATCCGGGTGGTCCACGCGGTCTCCGCCGCCGCCTCGACGTCGGCAGTGTTGAGGATGATGTACGGGTCGGACCCGCCGAGCTCAAGAACGACCTTCTTCAGGTTGCGGCCGGCCGTCTCGGCGACGACGGTGCCAGCCCGCTCGGAGCCGGTCAGCGACACGCCGCGCAGCCGCGGGTCGGCGATCATCGCAGCGACCTGCTCGTGGGTCGCGAAGAGGTTGACGTACACGCCGTCCGGCACGCCCGCGTCCTTCATGATCTGCGCGATCGCCAGGGCCGAGGTAGGGCAGTTTTCTGCGTGCTTGAGTATGACGGTGTTGCCGACGAGCAGATTGGGCGCGGCGAACCTCGCCACCTGGTAATACGGGTAGTTCCACGGCATCACGCCGAGTACGGGGCCGACGGGCCGGTACTCGACGCGCGCGGTGTCATGACCGGGGAGCGGCTTGTCGGCGATGAGCCCGGGGCCGTTGTCGGCGTAGTAGCTGAAGATGTCGGTGCAGAACTCGGCCTCGCCTACAGCCTGCGCGGGCCGCTTGCCCATCTCCTTGGTGATCAGCGCGGCCAGGTCGGTGGCGCGCTCGGTGAACAGCTCGGCGATGCGCTTCACGACCGCGGCCCGCTCGGCGACCGGGCGCAGCCTCCATGCCGCAAACGCTTCGGTCGCGGCGGTGAGCGCCTGCGCCACCTCCGCGTCCGTAGCGAAGGGGAAAGCCTCGGTCACCTCACCGGTCGCCGGGTCGGTTACCTGATAAGGCGGGGTCTGCGTCATGCCTGCTCCCGGTGTCACTGCAGTAAAGGGTCCAGTAAGACAACGTTACGGGAGCAAATTCTCAAGCCCAAGACCCCATCCCCTCCCCGGGCCGCGACCGGCCCGGGCTCTGCGACCCGTAGCCGCGCTGACGCCAGGCTGGCTAACGGGTTCGACGGCCTGATGCACGGCCCGCAGGCCGCGTTCGGCGGGCGCGATCCGGCCGCGGCCTGCGCGTCCCGCCGCATCCAGCCACCCCGGGTCCCCCGGCTCGGCCGCCGCGGCCAGGGCCCGCTCGATCGCATGGCCGAGCTGGGGCAGCCGCCGGGCATCTCCTGCAGAACCGGCGCATTCGGGCAGCCCGGCACGGCCAGAACAGTCAGGTGCATCCACCCAGCTCCTGTCGCCCGGCTACCAGGGCAGGTGCCGGTTGAGCCACTGCAGCGCAGGCCCGATCACCGGGCGCTGATGCCAGCCACGCGCCATGACCTGCCCGCGAACCGACTCGGCGGCACCGCGCAGCGTCTGGCGCATCACCGTGGCTTGATGATCCCTGGCCCGCCGCCGCAGGAAATGGACACAGCTGATGCAGATGCCTACCTCGGGATGGCTGCCGAGGTGGACCAGGGTGTCCTCCGACCTGAGCCGGCCGCAGCACCAGCACCTGCTCTGGCCGGCCTGGTCTGTCGCGGTCTGAGTCTCAGCGCTCATGACGGCTCCCGTCTGTTAGCAGCGAGTCTAGGCGCCCGGCCCCAGGCTGGTTGCGTGCCTGTCGGCGGAGTCGAACCGCTGGCCCGCTGCTTATCCGAGGTATGGCCACGTGTACCCATACGGGCTAGCTGCACAGGTAGGACGGGTCATCGCATTGACGGCGCTCGCTGGCCGAAGGGTGATCCGACCTGGTAGACGCCGTGGTACGGCGCCCTGGCGGGTCAGGTCCGAGGGCTGCCCGCCGCGGGCGGCGTCGTGGGCGGGCACGGCAGACCTTCAGCAGCTCGCGCCCGGCTGCGCGGCAGCCGGAGCGGCGTAGTCGGTGAGGTACAGCGCCTTGTGCGGCGCGCGAGTCGGCTGGGATGCCGTCGCCGTCAGGTGAGCAACGTTCCGCCGTCGACCGGCAGGACGATGCCGGTGACATAGCTGCTGGCGGGGCTGGCGAGGAATATCAGCGCCCCGTTGAGTTCTCCTGGCTCGCCCAGCCGGCCTACCGCAGCGCGCGCAACCACCGCTGCGTGTGCGCGTTCGTCGAACTGGCCGCTCATCTCGGATTCGAAGTGTCCTGGCGCGATCGCGTTGACCCTGATGCCCTTGCGGCCGGTCCATTGCTGCGCCAGATCCCGTGTCAGGCCGATCACGCCGGCCTTGCTCGCGGTGTAGGCGGCCTGCGGCAAGCCCATACTCGTGAGCGCAAGAACGCTGCTGATGTTGATGATCGAACTGCCGGGCTGCATCACCCGCCCGCATGCCTGCGCCATCCAGTAACTGGCGTTGAGATTGAGGTCGACCACGGAACGGAACTGTTCGGGGGTCTCCTTCAGTGCGGGGACGGCGGTGCCCACGCCGGCGTTGTTTACCAGCACGTCGATCCGGCCGAACATGCTCATAGCCGCGCTCGCGAGGGCGGTGCAGTCCTCCGGATTGGTGACATCGGCCCGGACGGCCAGACCGCGTCGGCCTTCGGCTTCCACCAGCATGCGCGTTTGCACGAGGCGGTCTTCACGTCGGGCGCCGAGCACAACGTCCGCGCCTGCCTGGGCGAGGGCCTGCGCGAACTGGACTCCGAGCCCGCTCGACGCGCCGGTCACGATCGCCACGCGCCCGTCGAGACGGAAGCTATCGAGTACAGGGATCATCCGGAGTCCTCTCCACGGTCACGCACGACGGACCGGCGGGATCGCTGTCGCTCACGTGACCAGTCGTTTTACGTACTCACCCGGCGCGTCGCCGAGGGGTGCATAGACATCGTTGCCGAGGCGCGTTGGGGCCGGCTTCTTGTCAGGGGTGCGCTTCTCGATCCAGTGGTTCCAGTGGTCCCACCAGCTGCCCTTGTTCTCGACGGAGCTCGCGAGCCACTCGTCGGGATCAGAGCCCCGGATCGCACCGGTGCGGTAGCTGGCCCGCGGGCTGCCCGGTCCCTTGGCTATCGCAATCGCGTGGCCGCCTTTCGCGAGGACGAACGTCGCGTCACCGCCGATCATGGCGATGGTCCGATAGCAGTCCTGCCAGGGTGAGATGTGGTCGGTGGAGGCGCCCAGTACATAGGTGTCGACGGTGATCTGGGACGAGTCGATCGGGACGCCGCCGACGGTCAGCCCGCCGGGGCGGATCAGGCTGTTCTCCAGCGCGGCCTGCGTCATCTGGCCGCCGAACTTCGTGGCCATGTTGGTCTGGTCGGCGGCCCAGTAGAGCAACCCCATCGCCGGTGGCTGCCTGCCGAGCAGGTAGTTGTGCACCGCGATGTTCCAGATGCCTTCGATCGGCCGGATCAGCGCGAAGGCCCGGGCTGCGTCTCGCGCATCGAAGAAGCCGTGTTCGGTCGCTCGGCGCATCGCCCTCTCGGCCCCCTTGCGGTCGAGGAAGGCCATCGCTGACGGGCCGCGGTCATAGTCGAGAACCGCGATCGCGACCGTCAGCGAGGCGAGCAATCGCTCACGCTCGATCGCGGCCAGATACGCCGCGGCGAGGAACGCCAGCAATCCTCCGCCGCATAGGCCGAGCAGGTGGCTCACGTCGGATCCGCTGATGGCGGCGACGGTGTCGAGCATCTCGACGATGCCAATCACGTACTCGTCGAACCCGACGTCGGCGTGGCTGGCGTCGGGATTGACCCAGGACGCGACGAAGACCTGGCGCCCGGCGTCGAGTTCCGCGCGGGCCACCGACTGCTCGGGTTCGAGGTCGAGCAGGTAGTACTTGTTGACTGGCGACGGGATGACGAGGAGCGGGACCGCATCGACCTTATCGGCGCGGAGCTGGTACTGGATGAGCTCGTAGACCCGGGTCTTGCGCACGACCTGTCCCGCGGTGGCGGCAAGGTTCCTCCCGAATTCGAAGGCCGACTTGTCGACGCTGGTGGGCAGCTTGGCCGGCGAGCGCAGGTCGGTGAGCAGATTGCCGAGGCCGGCGCGCAGGCTCTGGCCCCCGGTGTTGATGACCTCCTTCCAGCTCTCAGGGTTCGTGAGCAGGCCGTTGGGTGGGCGAGAGCGCAGCTGTGACGTTGTCGAAGGTCAGTCGCAGCCGCTCCCGGGTGCGCCAGTCCACGTCAGCGTCCTCGAGTATCCCCGATGCAGCATCGCAGGCGGCCAGGTACCCGAGGGCGAGCCGCTGCAGGACGGGATTGCCTGCCCACGCACGGTCGGCGAAACGCCGGTCGCGCGCGCCGGGTTGATCCTCCACGCCGATGCCGACGTGCCCCAGCCGCGCGGCCAGGTCGACGACGCGCCTGGCGACTGGCTTCGGACTACGCACCACGGCCCTCGCGAGTTGGCCGACTTCGGCCGACGGGAGCAGTCCGCTGAATCCGCCAAACGCCGCGTTCGCCAGTACAGCCTCAAAGCCGGCGCCTGCGCGGCTGTTCGCGAGGAACTCCTCGCTCGCCGGTTCCGTTTCGCTTGTCCTCACAGCGGGGACCCATCCACGGCCATCGTGCCGCGCACCGCCTCGACCCGCATCGCCAGCTCCAGCCTAGTGAAACAGTACGATGTAGTGTGCCACTATAGGACAGATGATGGCAATGTCCCATGCGTGATATCGGAGTAATGAACACCGGAACCCCTCTGCGCGCGGCCGACGGTGCGCGGCTGGGAACGGCGCTGACCCGCCGCGCTGTCATCAATGCTGCAACCCACGCCTACGTACGCGGCGAGGCGGTGGACATGTCCGCGCTGGCCGCCCAACTCGGCATCGGGCGCTCGACGCTCTACCGGCTGGTCGGCAATCGCGACGATCTGCTGGGGGTCGTGCTGGCCGAGGCCACCGAGCGCACGTTCCGCCGCGCGGCCGCTGGCGCCACCGCCCAAGGCGGCGTTGACCTCGTCCTCGACGTCATCAACCGGTTCATGCACGCCGTTGTCGACGCCGAACCGCTGCAGGTGCTCTGCAAGCGTGAGCCCCTAGTGTTCATCCGGCTCGCGCTACTGCCCGGTGCCGTCGAGCAGATCGCGGCGGAACTGATCGCTGAGATGCTGCAAACCGAGGCCACCTCCGGCCGGCTCGAAACGTCGCTACCCGCCACCACGCTCAGCCAAGCCATCGTCCGAATGTGCGATGCCCACCTCTACGCCCCCCTGCTCGGTGGGACCGAGGCCGAGATAGACACCGCCCTAGACCTCGTTGCCGCGCTCCTCAGTCACCTCAACGGGCTGCCCGTGCGCGCTTGAGACCGGACCCGTGCCCCGCTACAACGCCGCCACCCGCCCGGGCGGAAGTGCCGTAGCGTGTCGAGCGGGTTCTCCTGCTCCTGGTCGGCGGGTAGCGCGCTCACATCTGCGTCCTAGCCAGGCTCCTCGCCCGGCATCCGCATCGCCGCGCCAAGGCCGCCCTGGCGGCGCAGAGCGTCGATGTGGTCAGGAATCTCCACGCCGCCATTGTGCTGTGACCGAGGGCTCCGTGGCGCTAGGCCGGAAGGGGTTCGCCGGTTTCCAGCAGGGTCTTGAGGCTGGAAATGACATCCGGCCAACCGACGCTGACCATCTGGACCACGGTACTGTCCGGCTCGAAGCCGTCGTGAATCACGGTCAGCTTCACGCCCTGCGTGACGGGCTCGATGTCGAAGGTGACCTTGGAGCGAGGTTCGCCGGCCAGCTTGGCCGCGAACTCCTGATCCCAGCCGAACTTCTCGGCCAGCTCGGGGGTCATGGTGTGCCAGGTGTAGGACAGGCGGCGGTACGGGTCGGATTCGAGCACGACGGACCCGGGGTCGCTGATCAGGACGCCGTGGTTATTCCAGGTCACCGGCGATCCCTTGGCCCAGTCCGTGTGCAGCTCAGTCTGCCAGTACCGCCGGGTGAAGGCGGGGTCGGTCAGGCCCTGCCACAGCCGCTCGGGCGTGGTGCGGATGTAGGTGATGTAGACGAACGAGGGTGCTTCCACTTCGGTCTCCTCCAGTGCTTTCTTCAGGTCGGCCAGAGCCTCGACCCTAGGCTGGTCATAGCGGCTGATCCAGCGCTCGGCGATGTCGCTGATGGGGGCGGCGTTCAGGTAGTGCAGCTTTTCCCGGCCCCGGCGCACGGTGGTCACCAGGCCGGCTGTCTCGAGCACCGCCAGGTGCTTGCTGACCGACTGCCGGGCCATGTCCAGCCCGGCGCACAGCTGGCGCAGCGTCTGGCCGTTGTGGGCGTTCAGGCTATCCAGCAGCATGCGGCGGCTGGGATCGGCCAGCGCCTTGAACACGTCATCCATCTCGTCATCTCCGAAGGCAGCCATTTGGCTGCCTCTTAATTTAGGCAGCCAAATGGCTGCATGTCAAGGCGCCAGAGGACCTCGCCAGGTACCTCCCGGCCGTCCAGGTCACCGCGTTCGACTGCTGCACCGGCACGGCGGCGTGCCTCCCATTCGCCGGGCGGTTGCTGGCCCAGCTCGGTGCGCCATACAATCCGCGCGGGAACAATCTGAGGCGCTCCCGTCCACCCCGGCAGGGGGACCAGCGTGCTCGCAGATGATCACCGGGACCGTCGACCTGGTCCGAGAGGACTATCGAGTGACACACACAGCCGACGCAATCGTGATCGGAACCGGGGTCATCGGTGCCGCTGTCGCCTACGAGCTCGCAAAGACCGGACTGCGGGTTGTGGCTATCGACCAGCTGGGCGATGTAGGTTCGGGCTCTACCAGCTCGTCCTCAAGCATCGTCCGCTTTCACTACTCGACCTTCGAGGGCGTGGCCGCTTCCTGGGAATCCAAGTTCAGCTGGGAGAGCTGGCCCGAATATCTGGGCAGCCGTCCTGAGGAATCCCTGGCCCGGTTTATCAAGACAGGTTGCCTGATCCTTGACGGCAGTACCGAGCGTGAGCGGGTGCTGTCCCTGTTTGACCGCGTCGGTGTCCCGTACCAGTGCTGGGATGCTGAGACCATCCGGCAGCGGGTGCCGGGTCTGGATCCCGGCCGGCACGGTCCGCCCAAGCCGGTCACGGACGCCGCATTCTGGGCGGATGCCGACGGCGAACTCGGTGCCTACTATACGCCCGACGGCGGGTTCATCGACGACCCGCAGCTGGCGGCGAGGAACCTCATGGCCGCGGCGAAGCGGAAGGGGACCGAAATTCAGCTCCGCGAACAGGTGGTGGGGATCCTCCAGGAGAATGCGCGGGTCCGGGGCATAAGGCTGCGCTCAGGAAGCGTGATTCAATCTCCCGTCGTGGTCAATGCGGCGGGCCCGTACTCCGGTCAGGTTAACGCTCTTGCGGGCGTCACCGGGGAATTCCGGATCCGAACCCGCCCACTGCGGCAGGAAGTCCATTCCGTGTCTGCACCGGCCGGCTATGCGCGAGGCGAGATGGGTCCCGTTGTCACGGACGGAGACCTGGGAACATACTTCAGGTCTCACTTCGGCGGGCAGCTTATTGTCGGAAGCGCGGAGCCAGCGTGCGATGCCCTCCACTGGATAGATGACCCGGATGCTTTCGAGGCCAAGCCCACCGAGCAGGCGTGGGATTCGCAGGTACTGCGCCTGGCCCGAAGAATCCCGTCGCTGGGCATCCCGCCCCGTCCCGTTGGTTTCGCCGCACTATACGACGTGGCCGACGACTGGATCCCGGTCTACGACCGCACCTCATTGGCTGGGTTCTATGTGGCCATTGGCACGAGCGGCAACCAGTTCAAAAACGCTCCTGTTGCCGGCCGTTTTATGGCGGCCCTAGTACACGCTTGCGAAAACGGGCACGATCACGACTCGGATCCGGTTTTGTTTAGCGGACACTTCACCAAGAACGAAATAAATCTCGGGCACTACTCACGCCTTCGCCAGCCCCATGCGGAGAGCGCGAACAATGTGATGGGCTGATAACACCCAGGGTTCCGGTGTGTTCCGTCGGCGGGCCGCAGACTTTACGGACCTGCGTGGACCCGGTGGTGGGCGGGGCTCGAACCCATGACCGGCGGATTATGAGAACTACGGCCTGTGCATCGGGCGCACTAGCTGCACGGATACCACGAAGCCGTGCCACCGATGGCCCTGATTGCAGTGTTTGCAGGGGTGGCTCGGTCCACGAACAGGTCCACGCCGACCATGGCGATCACAGGATGTCAGCTACAGAACGTTATCGCCCGCCGGACCGATCAGCGGTGCCCGCCCCGGTGGCATAAGGCCGCCCGAGGAGAGCCGAACGTCGCTAACCGCCGAGTCACACTTCGAGGTGGTAGGGGGCCCCTGGTCCTGCCCGGAGGCCGCCGGGCCGGCCCAGTCGATGGGGGTCTTGGCGTTCTCGGTAGTGACGAGCGTGACCGCCACCGTGGTGATGAACAGCGCGAGGACGAGCCCGCTGATCGCGCGGAACGCGCCCCTCGGATCGTCGGCGAGCCGCCGGGCGGCGATCAGCCCGCTGGGCCACGGCGACCGCCAGGGCCGGCACGCCGATCACCATTATCAAGATGTCGGGCACGGTGAGGGACAGGTCACTGGGGTAGAACGGGGCGCCGGTGAACGAGATGGCCGCCATCGGGTCCGCAGCGCGAAGAACAGCCCGAATCCCACGACCACGCCCGCGGCGGCCGCGACGGCGGACTCCACCGCCGACAGCGCGGAGATCTGCCGCTGGGGTCGCGCCGACCGGTGCGCGCAGCACAACTGGTGGTCAGGGGCGGGTACTCCTCAACCGCGCGCGGGCCAGCGCAGCCTGCGATCCAGCCAGCTCCGCGCGCAGCGAGGCCACCAGCCCAGCCAGGACCTCATCGCCGGAACCAGCATCATCGCCAGGCACATCGGAACGCTACTACCACCGGAGATCACCTACCTGCGATCGCAGCTATCCAGGCATATGGAGGTGAGCGGCTGATCAGCGCATGCAGCAAGAGCCGGCCCGAATCGCGGTACGGCCATGCAGGCCTTTGCCCGGAGTGCAGGGCGCCGGTCATCCAAGCAACGGGAAACGAGCCGCCAGGACGCCAAGGCCGGCACGGTCATCAGCCGTCAGCCCGGCTCGCCCGGTGGCCTTCAACACGTAATCCACGTCGTCCCAGCCAACCGGAACCGGCTCGCCGAGAACGCCGTCGAGTGTGTGCCGGGCCACAGCCAGCCCCGGCCCGGAAGGGCCGGCCAGGCTCTCATCCCCGGCCACCAGATCCAGATGATGAATAGTGGCCTCCACGGCGAGCGTGGCCAGGAAATCGCCGGCGAACAGCACATGGCCCTGGGTGGCGAGCCTAACGTCAGCGGGCAGCGCCGCCGCGGCATGAGCCGCCGCTGCCGCAGTCCCGGCCCACAGCCCCGCTATAACCAGATCTGACCGGTAGGAAGAAGCCACCCGCCGGACGAACCTGGCATGCGCGGCATACCCCTCGGCGCCGGGACGGAAAGGCGCCCAGTAGGAGATGAAGTCAACATCCGGCTCGCCGCTCGCGGGCGTCGCGAAGGTGACAAGCGCCCGCTGGGCGTCCAGCAGCATGTGAAACAGCAAGTCACCCCGCGACCAGCCACGACAGCCGGACGGCCGGGCCAGCTCATCCTCATCCAGCTTTTTCACGTCATCGGTGACGGCCTGGTAGGACGCCGCCACGGCCACGCGAGCACGGCCGGACTCGATATGGCGCACCCAGCCACGATAAACGGCACCAGCCCGGGGCTCGCCGGGCTATAGCACGTGGCGCTCGTCAGAGTGTTAACCGTTACGAGGTCCGCTCCCCGCGCCGCGACTGGGAGTAGCCGCTAGCCTTGCTCACGTGTCAGGGCTGCATCGTCGCTTCTATCGTCAGGCGGCGATACAGTGGATGTTCCCAAGAATTCGGGACCCTTCCCTATCCGCCCATCACCGGCAAAACAACGCCCACGATTGACGGGAACCTGACCAGTTACCACGCTTTCAGCTACCTGACCAGTCGCCAGGCGGCTACGTCCCCGGACCCTGGCCTTCACGCCTCCGCCCGCCTGGCTATGGTCCAAAGACCGAGCGCTGGAAGCATCTCAGCATCGATCAGAGCGTGCTCTGTCGCCTCTAGGTCTGCCCGTCCGAGCATCCGCGCCAGATAGGGCCTGCGGACCTCAACGACCGGCTCGAAACGAGCGTAGAGCGCCTTCTTGATCGTCGCGGTTGTGTGAAGCTCGCTATGCTCACGCCGCCAGCCAGGTACCGAATTGTCGGCGCGAGACAGATCGTGCTTTGCGAGCCAGGCGGCGGCCCGGCCATCGTAAGCGTCCCAAGAGAAGTCGTAAATAAAGACCGACCCGCGCGGGCGGAGAAGGTTGGCGAGCGCCCTGACCACAGCGTCAAGGTCAGCATGGTGCAGCGCCATGACGGCGGCAACTGCGTCAAACTCACCTAGCAGTCGCGCGTCCTCAACACGCACCGGGACCAGGCGCGGGTGAGAAGGTGCGGCCGGATCCACTCCGAGCACGTCGAAGCCAAGCTCGGCCAGGCGGTCAACCAGGCCGCCGTCGCCACATCCGACATCGAGGATGCGCGAACCCGCAGGGACCGCCGCCGCAAGGACAGCGTCGAAGTCCTGCCACCACCGCGAATCAGCCATACGCCAGAAACGTACCAAGTTGCCGCCCGCGAACATGGCTGCCCGGGTCCATGCCTTCACGTTCAGGCGAAGGAAGCGCTCCTCGGCTCTGCGCGCAGATGCTTGAAGCGAGCGCGCCATCCGAGGTTTGCCCGTGGGAGGCAACAGCGCCTTGACCTAGTGCATCGGTTAGGGAATACTAACGGTTAGTGGATGCTAACCGAGATGCCGACCGGTGGGGGGCGCTGGCTGATGGCACGCGCCTGGCCATCGTGGCCTGCCTGGCCGACGGGCCCCGGGCGGTGGGGCAGCTGGCGGCGGGGTTGCCGGTGAGCCGGTCGGCGGTGTCCCAGCATCTGAAGATCCTCAAGGACGCGGGCCTGGTGGCGGACGTGGCGGCGGGAACGCGCCGGATCTACCGGCTCAACCCGGCCGCGCTGGCGGCGTTGCGGGATCAGCTCGACACCTACTGGCAGCGGGCGCTGGCCGGGTACGCCGATGCCGCGCAAGCGCCGGACGAGGAGGGGCGATGACCCAGACCGGGGCAGCGACGGTCCGTAAGCAGGTGGTGGTGGACGCGCCGATCGAGCGTGCCTTTTCGGTGTTCACCGGCCGGTTCGGGGACTTCAAGCCGCCCGAGCACAACCTGCTCGGGGCGCCGGTCGCCGAGACGGTGTTCGAGCCCCGGGTGGGCGGCGGCATCGTGGACCGGGCCGCGGACGGCAGCCAGTGCCGGTGGGCGCGGATCCTGGCCTTCGACCCGCCCGACCGGGTGGTGTTCAGCTGGGACATCAGCCCGCGGTGGACGATCGAGACCGACCAGGCCCGCACCAGCGAGGTCGAGGTGCGGTTCTACGCCGAGTCGCCGACCCGCACCCGGGTGGAGCTTGAGCACCGGCACCTGGACCGGCACGGGCCCGGATGGGAAGCAATCACCGGCGGCGTCGACGGGCCGGAAGGCTGGCCGCTGTACCTGGACCGGTACGCCGCGCTGCTAAAGGAACGCCGCTGACATGCCGCCGATCATCACCAGCGCCGAGATCGACCGCCCGGCCGCGGAGGTGTTCGCCTACGCCACCGACCCAGCCCGGTTCAGCGAATGGCAGAAAGGCGTGGTGGACGGGCACATGGACGGCCCGGCCGACGGCACCCAGACCCCGGCCGTGGGCGCAAAATGCGTGACGACGCGGCGCATCGGCGGCGCCAACCGCCCGTCCACCTCCGAGTTGACCCATATCGACCCGCCCAGGACCTGGGGCGTGCAGGGCACCGACGGCCCGATCCGGGCGGCTGTCGATGTCCTGGTCGAGCCAGTGACCGGCTCCCGCTCCCGGCTGACCATCAGCGTCGCCTTCACCGGCCACGGCATCGGCAAGATCCTGGTGCCGCTGGTGGTCCGCCGGGAAGCACGCAAGGAGATGCCAGGCAACATGGCCGCGCTCAAGCAGAGGATGGAAGCGGGCTAAGGCGCCAAGGCGGCCACGGACAGCGCGTTCCAGCGCATCCAACCACCCCGGTCCCCCGGCCCGGCCATCAGACGTCGATTGATTGGCCATCGGTTGCGCCTGCGTCGTCCTCTCGGTTCGTCAACAGCCTGCGGCGCGTCACTGTTGCCCGGCTGGCCGCAACAGGATCTCATTGATGGCCAGGCGGCGTGGACGGCTGAGGATGAACGCGATGATCTCGGCGACGTCTGCAGCGGTGACCTCGGCCTTGTCGTAGAGCTGCTGGAC
>CAVYEG010000014.1:0-147663 GCA_963767565.1 uncultured Actinomycetes bacterium
GGGAGGGCAGTTTCCGCCTACCGGGGGTACTGGGTGGGTCCGGTGGCGTAGCTGCGCCCGCTGGGGGTGTGCCAGATCAGGACGCCCGGTTCCGGCTGTTCGAGCCGCCAGCCTTCGGCTTGCTTGACGCGGTGGTGGTGGCGGCACAAAGGGCACAGGTCACACTCGCACGTGCGGCCGCCTTTGTCCCAGGCGATGGTGTGGTCCAGGTCGCATCGGGCGGCGGGCCGGCCGCAGCCGGGGGCGCCGCAGCGGGCGTTCCGCGCCCGGATGAGGTGCTGGAGCCTGCGGCTGGGCCGGTATCCGGTTTCGCCGTGTTCGTGATCGCAGTGGCCCCGGGTGATCGGGGTCAATCGGACCCGCCGTTCGCGTAGCCAGTCCAGCGGGCGGGTGCCCGGTGGCGGATCAGGTCCGGGAGAAGGGCCGCCGCCGGGACTGCGGCGGGCGGCAAAGCCTGGCGGGGGGTGCCGGCCGGTGATGCAGCCGTGGGCGGCTGCGGTGCCGTCCGGGTTCAGGGTGGTCACGCACCAGCGGGTGTGCGGGTTGCTGGCGGCGGCGGCGAGCAGGTCCCGGGTGTCGTCGTTGTCGATCAGGCCGAACCCGTCGACGTCGGCTGCGTCCCCGGATCCTTCCTGCTGCGCGGACCACGGCACTGTGATGGTGACCTGTGCCGCTACGCTGGGCCCGTCGTCCCCGGCCTGCGTGCTGTCCCGTCCTTGCAGCAGTTCGAGGAAGGCGCGGACCCGGAGTTCTTGCAGGGTGCCTTCGACGCCGGCGGCGCGCAGGGCCTGGGCCCGCTGTTCCACGCGCTGCCAGGCGGCCAGCGTCTCAGCGGAGGGCAGCTCCCGGGCCACGATGCCCGCGTTGCCGGACTCCTCGCGGAACCGGCGCACCTCCGCGCAGCCGCGGGCGCCTTCCTTGCGCCGCTTGTCCGCTTCGGGGTCCAGCTTCAGCACCAGCCGGTGCGCCGCCGCTCGCAGCTTCCCGTAGGTCAGCGTCCCGGCGGTCCCGGCCAGCTCGGCGTCGGCCCCGGCCGCGTCCTCATCGGAGAGGATGCTGGTTTCCTCTTCGATGATCCGCAGCCGGGTCATGTCCAGCTGCCCGGCGCCGAGCGCGGCGAAGCTGGCGGGCAGCCGCCCGGTCACGGTGGCGGCGTAGTCCATCCGCCCGGCCGCGGCGTTGTAGGTGAGGTGCAGTTCATCGGCGAGCTCGTCGGCGGCGAACTGGCCCCGCGGGCCGCGGGCGGCGGCCCGCCGGGCGAACTCGCGGGTCCCGGTCATCTCGACCCACGCCGACCAGGACTGCTGCCGTCGGGCGGCGGCGATGATCCCGGTCAGCTGGTCATCGGAGAGCCCGGTCACGCCGGAGCCGTCCGGGCCGGCGACCAGGTCCATCAGCGTGGCCGTCATCGCGCCGGGCGGCACGTCCGGGGACGGGCCGGACTGGGCGAACTGGTCCGGGTCGAACTCCGCGGCGGGCAGGCACAAGAACAGGCCCTGCTCCGGCCCGGACCCGGCGTCCGGCGGCAGGCAGCCGTCAGACGGCAGACAGCCGTCAGGCTCCTGGCCGTCGTCCTCGCCGGGATCGGGGAACGGGTCCTGGTGCATGAGCCACCGTCCGTTCGGGAAAGAAAGATCTGAACACCCCTTGCCCATGATTATAGCATTAGATTGCACTTCAAGGCCATGATAACGAACCTGATTTCCTAATAAATCTACTGACCGTCACTAGCTCGATCTTAAGGCCGTAAAATTGCATGTGACATAGGCATTCGACGGTATCCGGCGAGGCGGGCGCCCGGTAGCGTCCGTGCGGCTCGCATCCGAGGACCAAGGCCTGCCACTACTGACGACTCCGGGGTGCCGGCCCTCGCAGCCGGCACCCCGGAGATCAGCGTTTAGTCTCGTGCGAGACGAGCCAGACGGTTAAGAGGACTTGATGCCGTACTGGCTGAGGGTGAACGTCTCGGCGCTGGGGGTCGAGCAGATCTCGAACCCGTAGTCGATCTGGTTCAGGCCCGAGCCGGCCTGCAGGTAGCCGTGGCTCTCCAGCCAGGTCAGCATGGACAGGACGTCCACCGAGCCGGACTGCTCGTCGCCGCTGGACAGGTACCAGATCAGCTCGCTGCCGCCCCACTTGCACAGCGTCCAGCTCTGCGCCGGCACGCCGTTGGACCCGCCGAAGGTGGCGGTGGCCTGCTTCGTGGCCCCGCCGCACGTGCCCCGGTTGATCTGGTCGTTCCAGATCATGACCTCGTCGGCGTAGTTGGTCGAGGAGTTCTGGCCGAGCCAGATGTCGTAGGCCGCCTCGGCGCTGGTGCCGCTGGCTTCACCCATCTTCTCGGTGAACGAGGAGACGATGGAGCTGAAGCCGGACAGCGGGTCGGGGGTGTTGTTCGACTTGGTGTAGATCTGCTGCGTGTCCGGGTAGGTCTGCACCGCGGTGGTTCCGGCGGGCCCGGCATTGGCGACCACGCTCCAGCTGCCGGGACCGGTCGAGGTCAGCGTCTGGGTGGTGCCCGAATTGGCCGCCCACATGTTGTTCAGCACGTAGGTGTTGCCGCCGCTGCTGCCGGTGATGTCGGCAAAGCCGTAGGGACCGCAGGTGCCCTTGGCCGAGCTCGTGACGCACTGCGGGCCCGTGGCCGGGGTCGACGGTGCGGAGGTGGCCGGCGGCGCGGTCGTTGGTGCGGTCGGCGGCGTGCTGGTCGGTGCGGTGGGCGGCGCGGTCGTCGGGGCCGAGCCGGATGACGACGATGTGACGGGCGCCGGGTTGGTAGGTGCCGACGTCGGGTCGGACTGCCCGCTCCAGTGGACCCGGACGGAGCCAGCTGGGCAGTTCGGCGCCGCGGCCACGGTCACGTGGGTGAGCCGCCCCGATGCCAGGCAGGCGTAGACGGTTACGCCCAGGCCCGTGGTGCCGGCCTCGCCGTCCAGGTTCACGGTCAGTGGGGTGCGCGGGGTGCTGCCGCCTGATGCCAGCGCCGCCCCGCCGAACGCCGCCGCCGCGAGGCACGGCACGGCCGCCAGGATCACGAGCCTCCTGGGTTTCCAGGGTTTACCGGGGTCCTTCTGTTCACTCGGCTTGCTATGGTTACCCATTTCCCCTCCCTTTCCCGCTCCCGGCGACTTACGGTACGCGCGTGGAACTCGGCAGGGAGATTAAATCGTTATATTTGCTGCTCGTGGCGGCAAGGTACTACCGACCGTCGGCCCGGCATCGCGCCAGGTGAGCGATCTGCTGGCCTGGGACGAGCCGCCCGGAGGGGAGCCGGTCAGGGGAAACCAGGATCAGCCCCCGGGGCCCGACGAGGGAGCCCAGACCCGGCGCATGGCCTCGGGCAGGCCCCACCAGCCCAGCGGGGTCAGGCAGTCCTCGTCGTCGATCGCGCCCAGCACCTGCCACAGCGTGGTGACCGGCAGGAACAGGCTTTCCATGCCCAGCTCGTCGAACTCGCCGTCGTCATCGAAGGCGTTGAAGTCGTAGACCTCGCCGTCGGCGTCCGCTAGGTCCTCGCCGTCGTCCGGGTCGTAGTCGCGGACGTAGCCCGCCAGGTCGGCGGCCGAGGCGCACGTGCCGGGCCCGCCGGTGGCCAGCGCGGTGATCACGGCCAGCCAGTCGAAGTGGTCGATGGCGCAGATAGCGGCCACCGCGCTGTCGGTCTCGCCCAGCTCGTCGGAATCTGCCGGGCCCGGCCGGCTCAGCCAGTCATCCGAGCCGACCGGCGAGGCCACGCCCGCGGCCAGGCGCAGCCAGAGCTCGGCGTCGTCGGCCGGCAGGTCGCGGGCCCGCATGCCGCCGCATTCGATCAGCAGCTCACCGGGCCAGCCCGCCTGGGCGATGTCCGCGCGCAGCCGGGCACAAGCCTGCTGCAGGTCCTGGCCGGGCAACGGGCGCTCGCCGACCTGCTCGAGCAGGGCCTGGACGATGGCCAGCGCCTCGGCGTCGGCGGCGTCCCATGCGGCGGTGAACTCCTCGTCCTTCTCATCGAGCAGCACGTCCATCGGCACCCGGCCGTCGGGCAGCGCTGAGGTCATCCACCGCTCCTGCACGGCGATGTAGGCCGCGCAGGCGGCCGGGTCGGCCGCGGCCAGCAGGTCGGGGTCGATCTCGCCCGCGGCCAGCCGCTCCTCCAGGTGGCTGACCAGCCGGGTGTGCATCTCGGCGGCCAGCTGGCTGCGCTCGGTCTGGTCATCCCAGACGTGCAGGCCGATGATCCCGTTGGGCTCGGTCCCGGTGGCCTCCAGCCAGGTCCTGACGTCCCCGATCGTGGCGGTGCCGTCCTCGATCTTGTGCAGCACGGTCTCGGCCGAGGACCAGAACACCGCGGACAGCGGGTTGCCCGCGGCCAGCATCCCCCGGCGCAGGCCCGGCAGCGAGGCCAGGCTGTCGTCGGCCGGCCCGGTGAGCAGCGCCAGCGCGACATCGCGCCTGGTCAGGTCGCTCGGCGGCCGGGCGGCCAGGTCGGCTACCCGATCAGCGTCAAGGTTCACGCCTCGCAGCGTACGCCAGTTTGGGGGTGGTTCAGAGAAGTTCCCGGCTGCCGGGGATACGGCCGCGGCACGGCCGGCACCTCCACCGAGCCCGGCGGCCCATCTGATTACACATTGAGGCCGTTCAGCCGCAAATGTAACATTTCCATCTTCGGCCACAGGTCACAGGCGTACCGTGTGTGCCCTGGCCAGAGCGGGCCGGAGCTCCCAGTACCTGTGGGCCTGTGGGGGGAGCGCTCCTTACCGTTAGGACGGCAGATGGCTGCGCACCGGAATCCCAGGAAGCTTGTGGGGCTGGCCACCGTACTTTGCCTGATGATTGCCTCGGCAATCGGAGGGTTCGCGGTGGCGAATAGCCGGGCCCCGGCGACGTTGAACCTGGCTGACGCCCAGGGCGGCGTACCGCCCCAGATCATGACCGTCCACGCTTGCCTGGCGGCGGGGCGGCTGACCCAGGTGTCGACGACCACCCCGACCTGCCCGGCCAACTCGGTCCCGGTCCAGTGGTCTGTCCAGTCTGACCCGACCGCATCAGCTAACCCGCAACCCAGCTCGCCCCCGACAGCCACCTCAGCGCCTACGGCGCCCCCGACCACGCCCGCGCAGACTCCGCCGTCAGCGCCCACCGGCAGCGCCGCGTTCACGGCGAGCTGCCCGGCCCACGGGTCAAGCAGCGCGTCCGGCTGCGGCTCCTGGGACGCGGGGCCATCCTCGGGCCAGGCCCCGGGCTTCGCCGCGGGACAGCAGTCGTCCCCGAACCTGCTCGGCGTCAACCAGGACCCGTGGACCACCGGGCAGGGGCCGCAGGTACTGAGCGCCTCCTCCTTCCAGAACTGGTCGGTAGCCGCGACCGACACCGATCCGTCCAACGCGCCCGGCGAGGTGCTCACGTACCCGGACGCGAGCTTCAACTACTACGTGCTCAACACGGCTGCTTCTCGCTACACTGCTCCGCCAGCGCAGTACGATCTGACCAACATCACGTCGCTGACCAGTGATTTCACCGAGTCCATGGCGCAGAACAGTGACCTCAACGCCGAGGCCGCATACGACCTGTGGCTGAACAACTGGCAGACCGAGATCATGGTGTGGCTCGACACCTCGCCCGCCAAGGACCGTAACCTCGCCGACGACGGCATGACCAAGGTCGGCACGTACACCTACGGCGGCCAGAACTTCGCGCTCTGGCGCAGCGGCAGCGGGATCACCGGCTTCTACGTCTTCCTGCTGGACCACAACGAGACGTCGGGCACGGTAAACCTCAAAGCGATGCTGGAGACCATGGTCTCGCTCGGCTACATCCCGGCGGCGTCCCCGCTGACCCAGATCCCGTTCGGCTGGGAGATCAGCGACACCGGCGGCAAGCCGGTCACCTTCTCGATGTCCAGGTTCGACGTGAACCTGCAGAACTAACAGGCTTCAGAGAAGCTCCCGGCCGCCAAGATAGGGCTGCAGCACGGCCGGCACCTGCACCCGGGCCTCCTTGGTCTGCAGGTTCTCCACCAGCGCGGCCAGGATCCGCGGCGTAGCCACGGCCGTGTTATTCAATGTGTAGGCGAAACGGACCGTGCCGTCAGCGTCCCGGTAGCGCACGTTGGCCCGGCGGGCCTGCCAGTCGTGCAGCGAGGAGCAGCTGTGCGTCTCGCGGTAGGCCCGCAGGGACGGCATCCAGGTGTTGATGTCGTTCATCCGGTACTTGCCCGCGCCCATGTCGCCGGTGGCGCACTCCACCACCTCGTACGCCAGGCCCAGGCCCTGCAGCAGCTGCTCGGCGGTGCCGAGCAGCTCGGCGTGCCAGCGGTCGGACTCGGCGTCGTCGGCGGCGCAGATGACGAACTGCTCGACCTTCTCGAACTGGTGCACCCGCAGCAGCCCGCGCACGTCGCGGCCCGCGCTGCCCGCCTCCCGCCGGAAGCAGGGTGAGATCCCCGCGTACCGGATCGGCAGCTGCTTGCGGTCGATGATCTCGCCGCTGTGGAAGCCGACCAGCGCCACCTCGGCCGTGCCCGCCAGGAACAGGTCGTCGGCCGGGATCGCGTAGGTTTCCTCGCGGTGCGCGGGGAACTGCCCGGTGCCGATCAGGGGCTGCTCGCGGACCAGCGACGGCACGCTGACCAGCATGAAGTCCCTGGCCTTGAGCAGGTCAAGGGCATAGGAGTGCACCGCCCGCTCCAGCAGCACGGCGTCCGCGGTCAGCGCGTAGGCGCGCTCCCCGGCCACCTTGCGGGCCCGGTCGAAATCGGCCCAGCCGCGCTTTTCCAGCAGGTCGACGTGATCCAGCGGCTCGAAGCCGAACTCGGGCGGGGTGCCGACGGTCCTGATCACCACGTTGGCCGAGTCGTCGGCCCCGACCGGCGCGCCCGCCCACGGGATGGTGGGGGTCAGCAGCATCAGGCCGGTCAGCGTCTCGGTGATCTCGGCCAGCTGCTCACGCAGCGACCTGAGCTGGGCCTCGAGCTTCTCGTGCTCGATCTTCAGCTCGATCCGCCTGGCCTCGTCGGCCCGGGCGTACTCCTTGGACGAGCTCTTCCGCAGGGCCTGCGCCTGGTCCAGTTCGGTCTGCAGCCTGCGGCTCTCGGAGTCCAGGTCCAGCAGCTCGTCCACGTCCAGGGCGATGCCCTTGACCCGGACGGCCGCCTTGACCTCGTCCGGGTGATCCCTGATGAATCGCTTGTCCAGCATGGGTACGCGTCAGTCCTCGTTCGGATTGGAATCTCGTGCCTGCCCCCGCAACGAAACGCTACCAGCACGCTCCGCTGCCCCGCCGCCGGATAATCCCCGGTCCGGTCCGCATACGGTGGAGGTGTCACCAGGGGCACGAGGGGAAGGCACGGGCGGATGCTGCTGACCAACCATGTCCTGTCCGGCGCGGTCATCGGCGTGCTGGCCCGCCGCCCGGTACCGGCCTTCGCGGCCGGGGTCGCCTCCCACTTCGTCCTCGACGCCATCCCGCACTGGGGCGACTGGGAAAGCACGCGCCGGTTCGTCCACGTGGCCACCCGCGACGGGCTGACCAGCCTGGCCATCATGGTCACGCTGACCGCGGCCGCGCCCGCCGACCGGCGGCTGGCCGTGCTGGCCGGCATGGCCGGGGCGGCGCTGCCCGACGCCGACAAGCCGGCCAAGCTGTGGTTCGGCTGGTCGCCCTGGCCGCCGGCCGTGAACCGCTTCCACAGCGACATCCAGCACGAGTCGCGCCGCCGGGCCTACGTGGAAGTGCTGGCCGCGAGCGTGCTCTCCGCCGCCGCCCTGATCGCCATCCGCAGGTCCCAAATCGGGCGGCGCCCCGGATAACCCGGCCGATGCCGCTATCCACCGGATGGTTGAGTTCGCGTGACCAGTAAACCAGCGCGCGGCCGGAGCCCGCGCCGTACCGCCGACGAACCTGGTCAGGGGGCCCGTTCCTCCATGATCTCCGGAGCGGTTGCGAGCTCGAGGATAAGATCGTCGAACTGCCGCGTGATCGCACCCCAGGAATAAGCGGGATTCTGCGCGACGCCACCGGCGGCACGCGACAGCTCCTGTCGACGTGCCGGATCCTGGTACAGCGCTTCCAGCGCCCGCGCCACGCCCTGCGGCGAGACTTCTCCCATCTCTAGCGGCGAGAACTCCGGGATGTAGCTCCTGGTCGGCGGGATCAGCTCGGCGCGGTCACGCCACAGCTCGGCACACGCCGTGTGGTCAGGGACGATCTGGGCGGCGCCCGCCGCGCCATGCTCGAAGCTGACCAGCCCCCAGCCTTCGCCCATCGCCGTGTTGATCCCGACGTCGCAGGCGTTGTAGAGCAGGTTGAGCTCGTCGTCGCCGACGATCCGGCTACCGAGCGGGTTCACCGAAAGCCGCTCGCCGAGCCCGCACTCCCGGATCACCGGCTCGAGCTCTCGCTCGGCTGCACCGCCCATAACAGGGTGGTGGAGGCACAACCTGACGTTCGCCGGCTTGCCGGCGGCGAACATGGCGAACCCGCGGACGGTGAGATCGACACGTTTGCGCTTGTCGGGTCGGCTGGCGTTCAGGACGATAAACGACTCGCCGGCGTCCGGCCCGTCGCCGAACACGCGCCTCTTCGCCCGCGCGCGGCCCGTCGATGTGAACGAGGCCTGGACGAGCTCGCGGAGGGGATAGAAGCGATCCCGGTCGACGCCGTGCGGAATGACGTCGACCGCCGGGAAATCGCGATCGTCCTGCTTCGCACGCAGCCTGCGGAAGGCTCCTTCGAACTCCGCGCGGGCGAACTGGGTGTAGGAGACGACTCGGTCGGCCTGCGCGAGCGGCGCGGCGTTCTCCTCGTTCCTGATCCGGCCGTCCAGGGGAATGCAGGCGACGACCTTCAGGCGGTCCCGATACGGGCCGAACAGGCGCAGGTAGTAGTCGAACATCCAGATGTCGTGCATGACGAGGATCAGCGCCGGCCGGATCTCCTCGATCAACCTCATGGCCTGGAAGGCCGCGAAGACGTCGCCGCCCTTCGGGTTGGTGGGATAGATGGTCAGGCCGCGGTCGCGGACGATCTCGCCCGAGTAGCCGATGCCGAGGAAGTGAATTTCGTGCCGGTCAGCAAGCTGTCGCAGGACGTTGTCCATGACCCGCGTCAAGCCTGTGCCCACGATGTTGAAGCCGATCGCGATGAGCCTCACGCGAGGCGGTGGTACGGTCAACTCGCCAGCTCTCGCGTCGCGAAGAACAAGCCGAGCCCCTCGAGCGCGCCGTCCGGCCGGACGTGCCTGAAGTACGTCACGCCGAAGCCCGCGTCGCGCAGGAAGCGGGCGAGCTCCTCGATCGTGTACCCGGCGACGCGATCGGACTGGAAGACGTGCGCGTCCGACGCCCGATTCTCGCCGATCTCTGGGAGCGGGCCGCCGAGCTCGTGAAACTCCCCGACGATCTCGTCGATCAGGTGGAGCCTCCGCGACGTCAGCACGATCGGCCATTCGGCGCCTTCGCAATCCAGCTTGAGCAGCCGGACGCGGCGCTGTCCGCGGTTGGTGGCCAGGTCGACGACGTCGTCGAAGGCGATCTTCGCGACCGGTTCGCCGAGGCCCCAAAGAACCGAGCCGCCTCCGGTGTTGAGGACTCCGGCCATGCCTGGATAGGACTGCGGAAAGGCGTGGTAGCCGTCGATGCGCAGCTCGTCGTCATTCGAATCGGACCGCCAGGCGGCCGCATGGATGAGCCGCACATAGCCCTGGTCGACGTACGGCCTCAGGTGCTCGGCGGCCGCCGCGCAGTTCGCCCGGTCCGGCTCGATGCTCCAGACCTGCTGGCCGCCCCTCAGCACGACGGCGTGCGTAAACGAGCCTATGTGTGCCCCGACGTCGACGACGACGTCCTCGGGCTCGAAACGTTCCGGCAGCCGGTACTCGTTGTAGGCGACCACGCTGTCGAAGATCAGCTGATCGAGCGTGCCGGATCGGAAGCTCCACATGTCAGTCACCGATCAGATGAACCCGCCCGGGCCGGGCCGCGGTGCCTATTTGACGAACGTGTAGCTGTCACAGATCGAGTACGGCGGCTGCCCGTTGGGCAACGGCATCAGCGACATCAAGAGCAACGCCGCATCCGAAAGACCGGCGCGCTCGTAGGTGGCTGCGCCTGGCGAACCGCTCTGACCGATGAGGATGTAGCTCACGTAGCTGTACAAGCCGTAGCCCGTCTGCGTGTGCGAGCTGATCTGCTCCAGCTTCTGCAGCTCACGCCCGGCGCCGTACTTCGCCAGGTAATCGTAGAAGGCCCCTTGCGGCACCGCGGAGTTGCCCAGGTTCTGCGTCGTCACGGCGAAGAGATACCCCGGATTGCTCATGTACTGATCGAGATTACCGGGGACTGTGGCGTTGTTCTGGCCCGGAACTACCCACTCCTGAACCTTGGTCGTCGGCTTGTTCGCGTCCAGGATGACGATCCAGTAGCTGTTGTCGGCCGGCTGGTTGGGTTTGACGACCTGCGAGCTACCGCCTTGCCCGATCCTGATGTACGGCACCGCGCCGGACTGGTTGTAAGGGCTGCGGATCGTGTAGGCCAGCATGGGCGGCATGTCCCCCATTTTCGCTGCTTCCGCCCTGTGCGCCTCTTCCGTCATGTGCGCAGCTCCTTCCAGGAACGACCGTGACCCTCCCGCCTGCCGCACCCGCAGAGCCCTTCGTGTCGAACGGCAGCTGGCGGCGGCAGCCCTGAACGAGGTGTCCGCAGGACATACATACGGTTACCCGTCCGGGTGGGTATGTCAAGATGAATCTGTTCACGGGGTTTACGTGAGTTGATTTTGTGCGATTGCGGGAGAGTCGCAGGGCCAACAAGCGTTTGACCGTGGATCGGTCACCGGGTTCGAGTGGCTAGGTGAACCGGAAAGAATATATATAAGGGCAGGTTAGGGATATAATTCCGTGAAGCTTTCCCTATGTCCACAGATGTGGCCGTAGCTGCACCGCGCTCGCCATGCCACGTCCTGCGGTCTCAGGTCCCGGGCTCCGGCCGAGGTCGCCTTGCCTGACATGGTATGGACCACTTTCCCATCAAGCAGGTCGGCTCGATTGCTTTGGCGATCATCTTGATAGCCGTGGCAGTATGGGACCTCAGTAACACCTGAGGAGAAAGTTACTGTCCTTACTTTGCCCGGATAATTCATGTTATATCAGGCTAATTCCTCTAGTTCCACCCTCTGCCCCCCTTGCAGCGGTTCCCTCTGCGGTGTTAGGTTTCGCCGGGGTTTTATCGTTTCGTTCGCCCGCAAGGCGCCTCAACCCGCAGGAGCGTGCGAGCGAGTGGGGAGATGGTGATGACGAGCGTTCGTCGCTGGCCAGGTTTGTGGGTTCTGTCTCTGGTCATCGCCATGGTGGCGGCATTTGCGCTGACAGCCGGTTCCCCGGCGTCGGCAGCGTCGGTGCGGACCGCGGCGCCCGCGGCGTCCGCGACGCCCGTGCAGATGAACTATGCCTGCACGTCGAAGGCCACCGGCCTGGTGCGCTACGTAAGCAGCACGACAAGCTGCACCAGAGCCGAGAACGCCGTGACGATCGTGCCGGGGCCGGTCTACCTGTGCGTCTACTTCAACTTCGCCGTACGGCAGGTGGCGGCCGCGAGCGACTGCCCGTCGTCCAGGTTCCTGAAAGAGGTGACGCTGCCGCCGACCAGCGGCCCGGTCTACTTCTGCGCGCTGAAGATAAATGGCCTGCTGACCTACACCACCAATCCGAGCAGCTGCAACACGACCCTTCAGTTCCCGGTGGTGGTGCCGGTGCCCCACACGGTGTCGGTGACCAACCCGGGTAACCAGACCTCGACCGTGGGCAGCGCGGTCAGCCTGCAGATCCAGGCCAGCGATTCGGCCAGCGGGCAGACCCTGACCTACTCCGCGGCCGGGCTCCCGGCCGGGCTGTCGATCAACTCCTCCACAGGCCTGATCTCCGGCACCCCGACCACTGCCGGGACCTCCAGCGTCACGGTCACCGCCACCGACACCACCGGGGCGCACGGGTCCGCGTCGTTCACCTGGACGGTCAACCCGGTGCCCAATACGGTGTCGGTGACCAACCCGGGTAACCAGACCTCGACCGTGGGCAGCGCGGTCAGCCTGCAGATCCAGGCCAGCGATTCGGCCAGCGGGCAGACCCTGACCTACTCCGCGGCCGGGCTCCCGGCCGGGCTGTCGATCAACTCCTCCACAGGCCTGATCTCCGGCACCCCGACCACTGCCGGGACCTCCAGCGTCACGGTCACCGCCACCGACACCACCGGGGCGCACGGGTCCGCGTCGTTCACCTGGACGGTCAACCCGGTGCCCAATACGGTGTCGGTGACCAACCCGGGTAACCAGACCTCGACCGTGGGCAGCGCGGTCAGCCTGCAGATCCAGGCCAGCGATTCGGCCAGCGGGCAGACCCTGACCTACTCCGCGGCCGGGCTCCCGGCCGGGCTGTCGATCAACTCCTCCACAGGCCTGATCTCCGGCACCCCGACCACTGCCGGGACCTCCAGCGTCACGGTCACCGCCACCGACACCACCGGGGCGCACGGGTCCGCGTCGTTCACCTGGACGGTCAACCCGGTGCCCAATACGGTGTCGGTGACCAACCCGGGTAACCAGACCTCGACCGTGGGCAGCGCGGTCAGCCTGCAGATCCAGGCCAGCGATTCGGCCAGCGGGCAGACCCTGACCTACTCCGCGGCCGGGCTCCCGGCCGGGCTGTCGATCAACTCCTCCACAGGCCTGATCTCCGGCACCCCGACCACTGCCGGGACCTCCAGCGTCACGGTCACCGCCACCGACACCACCGGGGCGCACGGGTCCGCGTCGTTCACCTGGACGGTCAACCCGGCCCAGCCGCCGACCGCGGTCAACCAGAGCTACAACGCGGTCGGCAACACCACGCTCGCCGTCGGAACCACCGTCACCGGGCCGGCCGCCATCGTCAACGCTAGCCAGGGCCTGCTGAACGGCGACAGCGGCAACGCGTCGTGCGGCACGCTCACCGTGACCGGGAAGACCACACCCGCTCACGGCACGGTCACGGTGAACCCGGCCAGGCACCTTCACCTACTTGCAGGCCGCGGGCTTCACCGGCACCGACACCTTCCAGTACACGATCACCTGCGGCACCTCCGGCACGACCGCCTCGGCCACGGTCACGATCACGGTCGGCACGGTGGTCTGGTACGTCGATGACTCGCAGGCCGCCGCCGGGACCGGCGAGTCGAACGCCCCGTTCAACACCCTCGCCGCCGCCAACAGCGCTGTCGGTGCGAACAGCATCGTCTTCCTGTACCAGGGCAACGCCACCTACACCGGCGGCCTGACGATGAAGTCCGGCGATGACCTGTGGGGCCAGCCGCACGGCCTGACGGTCGGCAGCTACGACCTGGTTGCTCCGGGCGGATCCAATCCCACCATCACCAACTCTGGCGGGGACGGGATCGACCTGGCCAGCAATGTCGACATTGAGAACGTCACCGTCTCGCGCGCGAGCGGCATCGGGATCAACGGCCAGCAGGTCACCGGCACGGTGACGATCGCAAACAGCACCTTCACCGGTTCCATGGTCAACAACGCGGTCATCACCGACACCAGCGGAACCCTGACCCTGACCGTCACCGGCAGCACGTTCAGTAACAGCAACACCACCACTAACAATGACAGCGGCCACGGGCTGGACATCAACGCCAACGGCAGCACGGACGCCACCGTCAGCGTCACCGGCTCGACGTTCACGGGCAACGTCGGCGACGAGTTCAGGTTCGCGACCGACTCCGGCGCCACCGGCACCGAAAGCGTCACGTTCTCGGACAACCAGGCGAGCGGCGTCGGCATCGACGGCGGCGGCGGCTCCGGCGCGTCGATCAGCCAGCTCGGCAACAACACCACCACGATCACGATGGACGGCAACAACGTCCAGAACATCACGGACAACGGCATCGGAGTAGACAACGAGAGCTCGGGGACAGTTTCGGGCACGATCAACGGCAACACCGTCGGATCGCCCACGGTGGCCAACTCCGGCGGCAGCAACAGCATCAGTGCCACCGCCGAAGGCGCGGGGACCGAGACGCTCGCGATCACCGGCAACAAGCTCTATCAGTACGACGACTTCGCCGGGATCTACTACATCGACCGCGAGGGCAGCCCGACCTTGAACCTGACGATCACCGGCAACACGATCGCCGACCCCGCCGGTAATAACACCAATGGCGGCGCCTGGGGGATCTACGGCGAGGCCGGCGCCGCCACTGGAAACGCCGGCAAGGTGTGTGCCGCCATCACCGGCAACTCGCTCACCGGAGCGGGCCAGACGAGCCTGGGATCCTTTGACATCGAACTCGACCAGAACATCGCCGGCGTCACCTACGAGCTGCCCGGGTACACCGGCGGCTCCACCGACACCAACGCGGTGGCCACCTTCGTGGCGGGCAACAACAACAGCGGCGGCACCCCCAGCGTTGTCGCCACCGTCACCGGCGCCCCCGGCTTCGTGGGCGGATCGAGCTGCCCGGCGCCGTGAGGGATATCAGAAGGGTCGCGGAACCGGAGCATAAGGAGAGCACATGGCCGACCCGTTCCTCGGCGAGATCAGGATCATGGCCTTCAACTTCGCCCCCCGGGGCTGGGCGCTGTGCAACGGGCAGATCCTCCCGGTCAGCCAGAACCCGCCGCTGGCCTCGCTGCTGAAAAATACCTACGGAGGTGACGGCCAGACCACCTTCGGCCTGCCCAACCTGCAGGGCCGGACGGCCAACCACACCGGCACCGGCTTCATCCTCGGGCAGGTCGGCGGCGAACCGGCCCACACCCTGAACGCCGGCGAGACGCCGTCCCATACGCACACCGCCTACGGCTCCACCTCGGCCGCCGATTCGGATCTGCCCGCCCAGAACTACCTCGGCGCGGCGGACAACATCTACGCGCCGCCGGCGCACCTCACGGCGATACATCCGTCGACCGTCACCAGCGCCAGCGCCGGCCAGCCGCACGACAACATGCAGCCGTACCTGGTGCTGAACTTCTGCATCGCGCTGACCGGCATCTACCCGTCGCAGAACTAGGAGCTTGCGGTGGCCGATCCTTACATCGGAGAGATCAAGATGGGCGGGTGGAACTTCGCCCCGTACGGCTGGGCCATGTGCAATGGCCAGCTGATGCCGATCGACCAGAATCCGGCACTGTTCCAGCTGATCGGCACCACGTACGGCGGCGACGGGATCACCAACTTCGCCCTGCCCGACCTGCGCGGGCGGCTGCCGGTGCACCAGGGCACCGGGTACGCGATGGGGCAGGCCGCGGGATCGGAGACGGTCACCCTCACCATCGGCCAGGTTCCCGCGCACCCGCACTCGTTCATGTGCTCCACCGATGGCGCCACCAAAGGCGTGCCCACCCAGAACGTGCCCGCGGGCACCGGGTCGGGCAATGCTTACATCCAGGCGGTGGCGACCGCCGCGATGGCCCCCGGCAGCATTCCGCCGAGCGGCGGCAACGGGCAGCCGCACTCCAACATCCAGCCGTTTCAGTGTGTGACGTTCATCATCGCGCTGATCGGCATTTTCCCGTCTCGGACCTGAAAGGCGCGTCCCGGTGGCTGACCCGTTCCTCGGCGAGATCAGGATCTTCCCGTTCGGCTTCGCTCCCGTAGGGTGGGCGTCCTGTAACGGCCAGCTGCTCGCGATCAGCCAGAACACTGCGCTGTTCTCGCTGTTCGGAACCACCTTCGGCGGCAACGGCACCACCACCTTCGGGTTGCCGAACCTGCAGGGCGCCTCTCCCATACATCAGGGTCAGGCCCCGGGACTCAGCTGGTACGACGTCGGCCAGACGGGCGGGTCGCCGACCGTGACGCTGCTATCCACGCAGCTTCCGCCACACCCCCACACCCTGCAGGGAGACGCTCGCCCGGCCGACCTGAACACGCCGTCCTCGGCGACCGCACTGGCGCGCTCCTCGCCCGCCATCTACAAGACGCAGGCCGGAGCCGCGACCCAGCAGATGGCGGCCCAGGTCATAGGCGGTTCGGGGGGCAGCAGCGGCCCGCACAACAACCTGATGCCGTACCTGACGCTGAACTTCTGTGTCGCGCTGCGGGGCATCTACCCGGCCCGCAGTTGACCACGACGGCAAGGCCGGGCCTGCGCCCGGCCTGGTCAGGCGATGCCGAACTGCTGTACCGGATCTACGCGAGCACACGCGAGGATGAGCTCGCCGTCGTGCCATGGCACGACTCCCAGAAGGATGCGTTCCTGCGTATGCAGTTCGACACCCAGCACCGCTACTATCACGCGAACTTCCCGGACGCGAGCTACGACCTGATTGTCAGCGGTGACGAAGTGCTCGGCCGTCTGTACGTCGACCGCAGCGAGCAGGCCTGGAATGTGATCGACATCGCCCTGCTGCCCGAGCACCGCGGGAAGGGCATCGGGACGAAACTGCTCACCGACGTCCTCGCCGAGGCCGCCGCCGCGGCCAAGCCGGTCCACATGCACGTCGAGCGGTTCAACCCGGCCCGGCGCCTGTATGACCGGCTGGGCTTTTACCAGGTCGCCGATAAAGACGTCTACCTGCTGCTCGAGTGGAAGCCTTCGTGACCGAAGGGGGATGATGCATCATGCCGTCACTCGCAGAATTAATACAGCAGCTCTATACGGACGCCACTAACCCGGCGTCACCGTTTTTTCTCCCGACGGTCATCCTGGAACAGACACTCCCGGCCGAGCCCCTGGCGATCGCTGACCTCGACTGGGGCAGCCTCTCGGGGATGAGCCCCGACCTGCCCGACGCGCTGTGCGCCGCGATCAGTTCCGGCACGATCTGCTCGCCGCAGACCAGCGCGACCCTCACCTTGACTCAGCTGCAGATCGTGGGCCTGTCCAACGTCATGCCGTCCCCGCCCACGGTGAACGGGACCGAGGTCTCCTGGACGTTCCGGTTCGGCGGCGCCAGCAAGCTGCCGCCCGGCGTCACGGTACCGCCCGGCTTGGCTATCGAGGGAGCCTTCGCCATCGCGCTGTCGTGCTGCGCCTCCAGTGACGGCCGGACGTGTGCCAGCCGCCGGCGCCGCGGTCCGTCGCCGGGACCTTCACCGTCCGCCTTACCGGGGCCGTCCTCGCGATGACGCTCGACGTCAGCCTGACCTCCGCGGTCAGCGACCCAGTCACCGTCACCGTCAAGGCCCTGTCGCTGACGGCGGACCAGGTCACGTTCGCCTTCCTGACCAGTTCACCAGGGCCGCACGTGGGGACGTTCAACGCGCTGCTGCGCGAC
Organism: uncultured Actinomycetes bacterium; assembly: GCA_963767565.1. GTDB lineage: Bacteria > Actinomycetota > Actinomycetes > Streptosporangiales > Streptosporangiaceae > Palsa-504. The sequence goes on from CAVYEG010000014.1 coordinate 17,233, forward strand.
GCCTTCAACCGCACCGGGGGACCGGCGCTGCTCAAAACCATCAACGAGCGCCTCGGGCAGGCCCCGGCGCTCACCGCGTTGGGCGGCCTGCTCTCCGCGGTGTTCAGCAGCCAGTCAGATCCGGGGCTGCTGGCCTTTGTCGTGTCGATGCTGCACGACGCCGCCGGCGACCCGTCGGGCCAGTATTACCTGCCGAACCAGATCAAGCAGGCCACGAACCCGGTCCTCGACCCGTTCACCGCCGGCGGCGCGGACCTCGGTGACGTCGGGGCGTGGCGGCCCGGGGCGGGCGGAATCATCTGCGCCGGCATCGGCGGCGGAAACATCCCGCCGGACATCCAGGCGCCGGGCAGCAAGGTCCCGCTGCACCTGGACGGCATCTCGATCTCCGGGACATCGAACCTGACCGCCCTGCCGGCGCTCGTCGTCGGCGACTCGATCTACGCCATGGTGGCGTGCAACGCGGTCGCGGGCTGGCCGGCCACGCTCACCATCAGCGGCGGCTTCGACCTCACCGTCACCTGCTGCACCACCAGCGACCGGCAGAACTGCGCTGGAGGCCCGCAGGACAACACCGGCTCGGGGACCTTCCAGGCCACGGTGGCCAACGCGATGGTCGGCGTCAAGGCCACGGTCTCCGCCCCCGGCGGACAGCAGCTGGTCGTCACCGCCGATGCGCTCTATTTCCGCTGTGACCCCAACGTCGTCAATCCCGGCAACATCAAGATCGCCATCAACATCACGTCGATTCCCCGCGGCCCCGTGCGGGACGACTGGAACACCGAGGCCATGGGCGTGTTCAACTCACCCCAGGCCGCCTGGCCATGGTGACGGAGATCAGCGCCCGGCTCAATCAGCAGGCCGTACGGGACAGGCTGAGCGAGGTCGCCACCCAGGCGATCCAGTCGCTCCTGAAGCAGGACGCCGGCCTGGCCCGGCGGGTACTGGACGAAGTGGAAGCGAGGCACCGGCATGAGCGCTGATCCGCTCTCGGTCATCCTGAACCAGGCGTGGGCCCTGCTGTGGCGGCCGGACTCGCCCTGGCATCTGCCGACCACCCTGGCCAGCGGCGGCAATTTCGGCCGGATCGTCATGCCCCCGATGGCCGCGATCACCATCCCGGATACCGGCCCGGTTCCGCTTTTTACCTCGGACACGCGGGGCAACGTGAGCATCGCGCTCTCGTCCATGACGCTGGACGGGCTGGCCTCGATCGCCGATCACGGCCTTACCTGGCCCAGCGGTACGGGCACCATGCAGGCCACGGTCGCGCTCGGTGACCTGACGTTCTCCGGGTCATACCAAGCCGACGCCGCCGGGCCGGCCATGACCACGCTGGAGATCGCGGCGTCGCTGGGCCGCTCGCGGGGGGTTGCCGGCGAGGAACCCCCGGCCGCGAATATAGCCCTGGCCCGCGACTACCGGGACCAGCTGCTGCGGCCCGGCAGCTCCGGTAACGGCGCCGTCCTGGTCGGGAAGTACTACGACCACAACGACACGGTGAACCGGATCTTCAGCGACAAGAACGGGTTCACCAGTGCCTGGCAGGCCAGTGCGCCGGGTAACCCGCCCGCGCAGAACACGGCCTATTACATGGACATGACGGCCGATGCCGCGGCTCACCCCGGCGATCCCGATTACACGGTCGGCGGCGACGACTACCTCATGCACGGCGTGTACATGCAGACCTTGCTGATCAAGGCCTGCCAGGACTACGAGCAGCAAGACCCGGATCGCGCCGCTGACTACCGCGCGCTGGCCGACGACGCCGCCCGGTTCCAGGGCAACGTAAACGGATTCACCAATGACAACCCCGGTCCCGTGACCGTGGACGTGGTGATGAGCGCGGTGACGAACACCCACCAGATGCCGGACGCCGAACTCGCTGCCATACCGGAGTCCGAGGCGGTCCGGCGCGGCCGGGAGGCGGCCGAACGAGACTTCCCCGCGCTGCAGCGTCGCGCACTGGCCGAAAGAGCGGCCCAGGAACAGCAGGTCACGCGGCGGCAGACCACGGGCCGTTTCTCAGCCGAGATCACCATGCCGACCGTGACCCTCAGCGGCACCGTCGCGGTTTCCGGCGCTCCGCCCTTCTACCAGGTCAGCGTCGAGTTCACCGCTCTGTCGGCCCCGCTTCCCAGCCCGCGGATAGTGCTCGCGCCCGGTAACGATGCGGACTTCACCGCCGAGGTCCAGGCCCGGCTCGACCGCGCGCAGTGGTTCCAGCGGGTCCTCGGCACCAGGCTGCGGGCCGGGGCGGGATCGCAAGAGACCCTGCGCTACCTGTCCGGGCTGTTCAATCAGGCAATCCACGGCGTGCTGGCCAGCTGAACGGAGGCAGCGATGAGCTTCGACCTGGCGGTTGGGCTGAGCGGCGATCAGATGAACGCCGCGGCGGCCGCGGTCTACCAGGCGCTGCATGACAAGAACCAGGTCTTCAGCGGCTCCCTGACCGCCGACCATAACGGCGTGACGTTCACGATCGACTACGACGTGCAGGCCCCGCCCGGCTTCGACCTTGGCACCGCCAGCCCGCAGGCGTTCACCCTGAGCCTGCCGAAGGTGGCGCTGACACTCAAGCACGGGGGAACATCCACCCAGCTCGTGCTGGCCCTCACCGCGCCCTGCCAGGTGCTGAACGAAGCGGGCCAGGTCTCCTTCGTCCCGCAGAGCGTCAGCGCGCCCGCGCAATCCGATCCGGTGAACGACTACCTGGTGAAGACCTTCGTGCTGCCGGCCATCAAGACCATGCTGACCCAGCTGCTGGCGGGCGTGCAGATCCCGTCCATCCAGGTGGCGGACATCAAGCTCACGCCGGCGTCGGTGGGCATCGTGCACGGCTACGTCATCGCGGCGGTCAACGTGGCCGCGGACGGGGCAGGTCCGCCGCCCCCGGCCGGACACGTCGTTCCCGTGGCCAGCCACACCCTAGTTCGCCCTCTCGGCAACGGCGTCGTCAATCAGCTGGCCGTCAAGGCCATCACATCGAACAACGACTTCCCCGGCCACAGCGACAAGGGCGACCACTGGGCAGGCAGCGCCGTGGACTACGACTTCGTGCTGGCCAACCCCCGCGGGCAGATCCAGGGGACCGGGCTCAAGCTGCAGTTCAGCCTGACCGGCAGCCTGAACGCCACCGTCTGGTTCCTGCAGGTAGCGACCTACTACAATTTCAGCGGCAGTGCCAGCCCGGACCCCGGCGTGAACGCGGAGATGACCGTGGCGAATAACGAGCTGGTGGTCCAGGCCTCCTCGGCCGACGACTTCACGATCCAGTTCAACCCCGGTAACTTCGGGGCCTGGCTGCTGGCCCTGTTCTCGCCTTTCCTGCAGGTAATGGCGGTGGGCGTTCCGCTGCTGGTCAAGGCGCACCTGCAGAATCTCCAGCTGGCCACCTACGCCATCCCGGCCTATTCGATTGTGATGGGCGGCACGACGCTGGCGCTCACCCCGACCGACCTGAGCGTATCCAATGTCGGCGGGATGATCGCGCTGACCGGAAACGCGAAGGTCGCACCGTCCTGAGGCCTAGGCCAACGCATGAGAACGGAAGACGATCATGGCTCAGATCCGGCTGCTGGCCTGGAACATCCAGGTCTACGGGCAGACCAAGTTCGAGGAAACCGCGAACCGTTACCGGATCGTCGAGCTCATCGCCCAGGCGATTGCCCGCCTTGACGTGAACATGGTGCTGCTGATGGAGATCAAGGATTATCTAGCCGAGCAGATCTGCAGCTCGATCCGCAATCAGGTTGCCGCACTGACCCACCGGGCATGGCGGCTTTACACGGTGTCAGCCAATCTCACCAGCGACTATGAGGACCCGCCTGAGGCCTACGGCATCCTCTACCGGACAGACGCCGGATTCAACGTTCACCGAGAACGATCCAGGCTTTGTTAACGTCGCCCTCTCGGAGCACGACTTCCCCAGCAACGTGTCGCCCGGCCACGGCCGGCGTGCCGCGGTAGCAACATTCCGTACCGCCGACACCGGGGTCAACTTCACCGTCTCGGTCTACCACGCGCCACCCGGCGCCAACCAAGCCCGCCAGGGCCTTGAGCCGCTGGCACGTACAGGTGTCCTCTATTCGGTGAGCAATGACGGTGTTCAGCAGAGCGTAACCGGGCGCTTGCTGGCCGGCGACTACAACCTGAACTACGACCCGGGCAATCCCTATCCCGAATTCAGCTGGCTTACCCAGGCGCCTCCGCCACCACCCCAGCCGCCTCCGGCTGGTGGGCAGAACGGCGCAGGCACCGCCCCGATCATCAACAGTACCGCCGCCGCCAGGTATACCCATTACATCACGGTCGAGGAGGCCGTCAGGAGATGGGGACAGGATGCGAATCGCTGGAGCCAGAATCCGGTGGCTTACCGCGATACGCAGATCGACAATATCTTCTTCTGCAGCCCCAATCCCGCGCATCGGGCGGTCGGCCAGGTGGTCGATCTGGTGGACGACATCAAGACCGTCACCGGTGAACTGGGACTTCGCCAGATAGCACAGCGATTCCACTTGTTCGACAATGGCTTGTCGGCATTCCCCAATGCAGATTATATCGCCACTCCGCTGGACTTTTCCCTGACCTTTGCGCAGAATGCGTGGCTGCTTTACCGCTACGCAATCAGCGATCATCTGCCGGTTTCCATCACGATCACCATGTGAGCGGGCCATGACTGGGGAAACTATTTACGCCGCGCTCAGCGCCGCGCTGAGCGGTACCACGCTCACCCTGACCCCGGCTACATTCGGCCCGGCGGCCGGTGCCGGAATCGCCGACGTGCTGACCGAATATTTCCCGCCCGACGGGAAGCTGGTCATCGAGGGCGTCACGCTGGCCCAACAGGGCGACATCGTGACCTTGGCGGGAGCGACCGGGGCCAGCGTCCCGCTGAACGGGATGGCCATCGGCGCTCGGTTCGCCCCCGGGTCGGGCGGCGTCGAGATGACGCTCACCGCCACGCCCCCGGCCGGCTGGCTGTTCTCGGCAGGCTGGCCGCTACTGGCCAATGGTTGCCTGGATCAGCTCTCGGTCACCGAGGCCACCCTGACCCTCAGCTCGGTCGCCGTGCCGCAGGGAGCAGCCAAGGGCATCACGTTCGCCGGCCTGATCGGGTTCCCGGCCGACTGGAGCGCCCTGCTGTGGCTGCTGGGCAGCGCTCCCCAGCTGCCGGTGAGCGGCCCGATCGGCCAGCAGGGCACCGCACCGTCGTTCGCGCTCAGCGCCAAGTCCTGGTCGGCCGAACTGCCCGTGCTCGGACCGCTCAGCATCAGCCTGGTGTTCTCCAGCACGCCGGTACCAGGCGCCCCCCGGCCGCCCGGCGGCTTTGCCTACGTTCCCCAGACCGCGCTCGGGGTCAGCGCGGAGATCGTGATCGCCGGGGCGAAGGTGCCGATCTTCGCCGACCTGTCGGTTCTCGGCGGCACCGTACCGATCATGGCCGACGTTTCCGGCCTGCCCCCGGTCAAGCTCACTGACCTGGCCTCTGTTCTGGATCAGATCGACCTGAGCGCCGCGATGCCGCCGCCCTCCGGGTGGGATCCGGGTCTGTCCTTCACGCTCAAGGCGCTGCTGTTCACGCTGAACCCGGCAGCCAAGCAGCTCATCTCGGTGGGCCTCAACCTCGGCACCACCACCTCCTGGCCCATCACTCCCGGACTGTCCGCGGGCCCGGTCACCCTCACCTTCCTGATCGACATCGCCGAGCGCCAGGTCTTCGCAGCGCTGGCCGGCGACATCAACTTCACCGGCGGCTCGCTGGGCCTGGGCGCGTACTATCCGGGCTTCGTATTCACCGGCGGCCTCAGCCCGGGCAGCCGGATAAGCCTGTCCTCGCTGCTCAGCCCGGTCCTGACCGGCGCTCCCGCGCTGCAGGCCCTGGTCGTGGACCAGCTCGGCTTTGTCGTCCGGCCGCTGAAAGGCGGTAGCTTCTCGCTGTTCACCGGCCTGACCGGGGACTGGTCGTTCCCGGTCGGGACGGCCACCCTGGCGCTGACCAACGCCTACCTCCAGCTCGACCGGCCGGGCGGTGCTTCCTCAGCCGGAACCAGCGGCATGATCTCGGCCCGGGGCCAGCTCACCCCGCCCCCCGGAACCGGTGACCCGATCGCGATCGACGCGTCGCTGGCGCTGCCCGGCGGGTTCTCGCTGACCGGGAAGGTTCCGGATCTGCACCTGTCCGAACTGGCCAGAAAGCTCACCGGGATACCCCCGGCCGCCGGCCTGCCCGAGATCGACCTGACCAGCGGTGAGGTCGCGGTCGCGCTGAACAGCGCCACCGGCGACTATACCCTGGCCGTCACGGCCACCGCTTCGGCCGGGGGCACCACGCTGGGCAGCGCGATCTTCGCGGTGCGCCGCGCGCCGGGCACGTTCGGGTTCATCGCCGGTGTCGTGGCCAACGCCGGATGGTCGCCGGCCAAGCTGTCAAAGGACTGGTCGGACGCACTCGGCGGGGTCTTCGACAACCTCACGTTCCGCGACTCGGGCGTGCTCGTCTCGACGCTGCCCTCCGGCTCGGCGGTCGGCCTGCCGGGCATGAACATGCCGAGCCTGCCGGGTGCGGCATCGCCAGGGTTCACCTTCTTCAGCACGCTCGAGCTGCAGGGACCCATCCTCGGCCCGCTGGCCGGGCTGTTCGATCAGGGCGTGACGCTGGGCCTGCTCGCCATGGTCAACATTGAGGACCCCAAACAATCCAAGTTCCAGGCGGTCTTCACCGGCCTGTCGCATAACAACGCGGTCGCCTGGACCAGCGTCCTGGTCGCCATCGTGCCGGATCCGCTCACGCTCACGATCCAGGCCGCCGTCACGCTCACCATCCAGGACGAGCAGCTCAGCCTGGCCGGCCAAGGCACCATATCCATGGACGGACCGTCGGCCCGGCTGACGCTGATGCTGGCTAAGGCCTGGGCCCAGCCGTTCGGCGTGGCCGACCTGGTGATAGAGCAGTTCGGGCTGCAGATCGGCCTGGAATCAGCCGGGGTCACCATCGGCCTGCTCGGCTCGTTCGTCATCGGCACCGGACCACGCACCTTCACCCTGCTCATCGGGGGCAGCCTCATCGACTTCGAGGCTCCGGGCGCCCTGATCTTCCGCCTGCAGAGCAACGACCCGCAAGACCCGCTGATGCTCTACGACGTGATCCGCCAGTTCACCTCCCTCGACCTGTCCAGCGTGCCGGTGCTGAACGCCATCGGTTTCAAAGAGCTCGCCTTCGCGGTGGTGGATGACCCGGCAGGCTTCGTCATGGGCGACTACCGCTTCCCGCCCGGCATCGGCATCGCGGCGGACATCCTGGTCCACAGCTGGGAAGCCAAGTTCAACCTGCAGGTGAGCAAGGACCACGGCATAGTAGGCAGCGGCAGCATCAACCAGCCGATCAAGATCGGCGAGGTGTTCTCGCTCTCGGATGCCACCGGCCAGACCGGGCCGTCGGGTTCGATCGACACCTCCCGCCTCCCGGACCGGACCGACCGGCTGGCGCTGGAGCAACTGCACCAGCGGCGGGCGCTGCGCCTGGGTGACGAGCAGCCATATTTCACCCTCGACGGCAAGCTGGCCTTCCTGGGCCTCGACGCGACGATCACGGCCTCGGCGGCCGGGAAGACGTTCGACTTCGACCTGGACTTCGCGTTCCTGAACACGGTCACGGCGCACCTGGCCTGCCATCTGGTGGACGCGGCGAACTTCGCCGGCGACGCGGAGATCGGGTTCAACCTGGACGTGACCGTGGGCCCGTACGAGGTCGACGGGATAACGCTGATCCCGCAGGTGCACATCCAGAGTCCGGGCGCCACGCTGGGCCTGGCCATCAAGGTCGCCCCGCCGCAGACCGCCGAGCTCGACCTGGAGCTGAAGTTCGAGCTGGGCCGGCAGTGACTACAGCAAGACCTTCACGATCACGGTCCAGGATATCGGCGGGCAGCTGACCAACCTGTGGTCCGCGATCAAGACCTGGCTGGCCGACCACGTCGGCATGCTGTTCGACAACTTCCTGAAGAACGCGGCCGCGTGGATCGCCGCGCTGCAAACCGTGTTCCGGGACCTGGCGGCCGACATCGCGATGGTCGCCAAGGCGCTGGCCAGCTACTTCAAGCTGGCCGCCGACGACGCGGCCGCGCTGCTGCTGCAGCTGGGGTTCCAGTACCTGGAGATCATCGATGCCCTAGTCCAGTACTTCAAGATGACCTTCGACGCCGCCAAGCAGCTGGTGGAGTCGCTGTACAAGCAGTGCGCGATGCAGACGGCCGAGGAGCAGGCGTACGGCGCCGCGCCGGCCAAGGCCGGCTACACGATCCGCGAGATCGCGTTCGCGCTGACCGAGAGCCCGGCCGGCCAGCACCTGCTCGAGATCTACTACAGCCACCAGGACGAGATCGAGGCCCTGCTGTCGCCGCACCCGTACCTGCACGACCAGCTGCGCTCGTTCGGCCAATCCCACCAGCGGGCCCGGGACATGCGGCTGCTCGCCGACACGGCGCTGCAGACCCTGACCGTGATCGCGCCGGACGCGAGTCCGGAGCTGAGCGCGCACGCCGACGAGCTGATCCCGGCCCTGGTGCGGTACCGCGACATGACGGCCAGCGCCGTGCTGCACGATCTCGCCTCCCAGCCGTGACCGGCACCCGGCCGGGCCCGGTCGACCGGGCCCTGGAGCTGGTGGCCGCGGACGCCGAGCGCTTCGAGGCCACGCTGCTGCTCGCGCTGGAACCGCAGCGCCCGTATCTGTCGGATACCGAGTACGCGATCTACGGCCGGGGCAAGAAGCTGCGCCCGCTGCTCCTGCTGCTCGCCGCGCGGCTGACCGATCCGGGGCCGCCCGGCGAGCCGCTGCCTCAGCGCGTGATCAACGCAGCGGTCTCGCTGGAGATGCTGCACGTCGCGACCCTGATCCACGACGACATCATCGACGTTGCACCCCGGCGCCGCGGCACGCTGTCGGTCAACCAGGCCCGCGGCAGCGATACGGCCCTGCTGGTCGGCGACATGCAGTTCATCCAGGCCGTGCGGTGCTTTGCCGCCGGCCTGGAGGCCCCGGAGGACATGGCCTTGGTGCAGCTGGTGCTCGACGTGGGCTTCAAGATCTGCTGCGGCGAGATCGACGAGCTCAGCACGGACCTGACCTGGGCGCCGGCCCGGCTGCGCCAGCGTTACCTGCGCACCATCGACCGCAAGACCGCGGTGCTGTTCCAGCTCGCCTGCGAGTCCGGCGCGTGGCTGGTAAGAGCACGCAAGCGCCACATCTGGAAGGCGGGACGTTACGGGCGGCTGCTGGGCCGGGCCTTCCAGCTCATGGATGACCTGGGCGACTTCCTGAACGGGGATGCGGACGCCGGCAAGGACCACGGCACCGACCTGCGGCGCCGCCGGCCCACGCTGCCGATCATCTACGCCCTGCAGGAACTGCCGCCCGATCATGCCGTGCACCGGATCATGCGCGGCGAGCAGCACGCACCGGAGGAATTCGAGCAGGCCATCGACGCGGTGATCGCGACCTCGGGCTTCGTGCGGGCCTACGCCGAGGCCCGCGAGACGATCCTCGAAGCGGTGGAGTGCCTCGGCGTGTTCCCGCCGTCCCCCTACCGTGACGTGCTGACCGATCTCGCCTACCACGTCGTGGACCGGGGCACCGCCGACCGCTAGCCGAACACGGCCTCGTAGCGCATCGCCGTCGGTGCCTGCCCGGGCCCGGCAGGCTCGTCCGGCCCGACCGGCACGATGAACAGATCCAGGGCGCCGAGCTGCTCGTGCTCGACCCGGTAGATGCCCTGCGCCATAATCGGCTGCAGCGGGCCGTGAAACAGGACGGAAAACGGCGCCCGCAACGCCCCGAGCGCGCTGGCCGCATGCTCGGTCACCTCGACCAGCTCGGCCTCGACGGAAGCCGGAGAGCTGCCAGGCGCGGCCCCACCCGTCAGCCGGAAAGGCGTGCGCAGCAGCGCGCGGAAGTCCTGAGCGGTCAGCGTCTGGAGTGAACGGTCGTCCGGCACGGCCGCCATTCTATCGCCGGGGCGGCGGCCTATGGCTGGAGCGGATAGCGCAGCCCGACCAGCGCGGCCAGGTCGCCGAGGGTCATCTCGAACATCGGCGCCGCATCCTCCAGCGCGAACTTCATGTGGCCGAACACCTCCATGGCCACCCCGCCGTACAGCACGGTCCAGCAGCGCAGGAAGGTCAGCACCGCGCCGACCGGGATGTCGGTGCCCAGCGCGGTGCGGTAGCGCTCGAGCTGGTCGAGCAGGCCCGGGTCGATGTCCCCGGGCTCGGGCACCGGGAACTGGGCCTTGGTCCACAGCTCGAGGAACAGCGTGAAGAAGGTACCGGCGAAGGCCAGCGCGCACTCGTCGGCCACGTCGTACTGGCCGTAGTCCAGCCCGGGCAGCGGCACCCCGAACACCAAGCCGAACTCGCCCGGGTGATTCAGCGACCAGCGCCGGAACTCCCGGCACGCGGCGATCATCTTGACCGTGAGCTTCTCGGTCACGTCGTGCGGGCCGGGGGGCACCGGCGCGGAGTCGAGGGCCCGCTGGATGTCCGCGCCCAGCTCGGTGAAGATGCTGGCGCAGACGTGCCGCAGCAGCACCTCGTGGCTGTCGAAGTACCGGTACAGGCCGGGCGCGGTCATGCCCATCTCGCGCGCGATGGCGCGCAGCGACATGGCGTCCGGGCCGCTGGCCACCAGCAGCCGGCGGGCGGTGGCGATGATCTCCTCGGAGGTCGCCGCGCGCAGCCGGTCCCGCCGGGATACCGGCGGATCCCCGCCCGGGACGGTACCTGCGACGTCGACAGCCTGGGTCAAAGCTTCCTCCTCGCTTTGATGCTAACCCGCCCCGGAAATCCGCTTGACAGTAATCCGCTTGACAGCTGTGAACACCGTATGCGAAGTTAGCGATGTAATCAGCTTACACCGTTTACTTGAGTAATCAACAGAAGCTCGGGAGGCAGACATGTTCGAGGCATGGGGGCATGCCTTGTTCCGCGGGAGGCGGCTGGCGCTGGTCGTCACGCTCCTGTTCGTGGCCTTCGCCGCGGTCTGGGGGACCGGGGTGTTCGGCAAGCTGTCGTCGGGGGACAACTTCACCCCGCCGTCCAGCCCGAGCCAGCGGGAGGCCAACCGGGCCGACCAGGTCTTCGGCCGCAACGACGCCGACGTCGTGGTGCTGTACCGCAGCGCCACCCTGACCGTGACCGACCCGGCCTACAGGCAGGCCGTCACCGCCGCGCTGGCCAGCCTGCCGCGCGCCGACGTGGCCCGGGTCACCACCTACTGGTCCAGCGGCTCGCCCAGCCTGGTCAGCACCGACCGGCACTCCACCTACGCGGTGCTCCAGCTCACCGGGGCCGACGACGCGGCCCGGCACACCGCCTACGACGCGATCAAGGCCGGACTGACCCCGGCCAGCCTGGCCGCCGACGGCGTCACGGCGCGCGTGGGCGGCAACGTGCCGCTCGAGGTCGCGATCAACAACGAGGTCAGCGCCGACATCGCCAAGGCCGAGGGCTTCTCGATGCCGGTCCTGCTCATCCTGCTGCTGGTCATCTTCGGCAGCCTGGCCGCGGCCAGCCTGCCGCTGGCCATCGGCGGCGTCGCCATCCTCGGCTCGTTCACCGTGCTGCGCCTGCTCACCACCCTCACCACGGTGTCGATCTACTCGGTCAACATCACCACGATCCTGGGCCTGGGCCTGGGCATCGACTACGGCCTGTTCATGGTGACCAGGTTCCGTGAGGAACTGCACCGCCAGCCCACGGTCGAGCAGGCCGTGGCCCGGACCGTGGCCACCGCGGGCCGGACCGTGGCCGTCTCCGGCGTCACCGTCGCGCTGGCCCTGACCAGCCTGATGCTGTTCCCCGTGGACTTCCTGCGCTCGATGGGCTACGGCGGGGTGGCCACGGTGGCGGTCGACGTGGTAGCCGCCCTCACCGTCCTGCCCGCGCTGCTGGCCGTCCTCGGCCGCCGGGTCAACGCGCTCAGCATTCGCCGCTCGGTCCGCCGGCCGGTCATTGATGAGGCGAACGGAGCGTGGTACCGGCTGGCCCGTTCGGTCATGCGCCGGCCGGTGGTGTACGCCACGGTGATCACCATCGCGCTGCTGGCCCTGGGCGCCCCGTTCCTGCGCATCTCCTGGGGCGGCACGGACGCCAGGTCGCTGCCCGCCGCCTCCACCATCAGGCAGGTATCGGACACGCTGGACAGCCAGTTCCCGGTCAACTCCACCGACCCGATCGAGGCCCTGCTGACCGGGCAGGCCGCCACCAGCCCGGCGCAGCTGTCCGCCTATCTGCACGCCGTCGAGGCTGTCCCCGGGGTCACGTCGGCGCAGGTGACCGGGGTCAGGGCCGGTGTTGACCCGGGAAGGCGGGACAGTGTGGCCAGAGTCGACATCGGCTACACCCCGGCCCCGGTGTCGTCGGCGGCCCGGCACATCGTCAGCCAGATCAGGGCCCTTCCGGTGCCGTCCGGCACGGCGGTGCTGGTCGGCGGGACCACCGCCGGGCTGGTCGACGAACTGTCCAGCCTGGGCGCCACCCTGCCCTGGATGGCGCTGGTGGTCTGCCTGTCCACGTTCGTGCTGCTGTTCCTGGCCTTCGGCTCGGTGGTGCTGCCTCTGAAGGCGATCGTGATGAACGTGCTGTCGCTGTCGGCCACGTTCGGCGTCGTGGTCTGGATCTTCCAGTGGGGGCACCTGTCCCGGCCGCTGCAGTTCACCGCGACCGGCTCCATCGACCCGACCATGCCGATCCTGATGCTGGCCATCATCTTCGGCCTGTCCATGGACTACGAGGTCTTCCTGCTGTCCCGGGTCCGCGAACGGTACGACCAGAGCGGCGACAACACCGACGCGGTGGCGGCCGGGCTGCAGCGCACCGGCGGCGTGATCACCAGCCTGGCCCTGCTGCTGATCATCGTGATCGGCGCGTTCTCCGCCTCCGGCATCACGTTCATCAAGCTCATGGGCGTCGGCATGATCGTCGCGCTGCTGGTCGACGCGACGGTGATCCGAATCCTGCTGGTGCCGGCCACCATGCGGCTGCTCGGCCGGGCCAACTGGTGGGCGCCGCGCCCGCTGCGCGGCCTGTACGCCAGGTACGGGATCAAGGAGGAGGGCCAGCCCGGCCCGGTACCGGTGCCAGCCAGCGCGGAAGGGTAGCTGGGCGACGGGAGTACAGTAGCCAGGCGGCCGGGTGGCCGCCTGGCTAGTGAGGAGACCGTCATGAACCAGCCCGTCGCGATCCGGCAAGTGATGTCGGCGGAGCTGCCAGCCGGGGTGTACCTGCTGGACGTGCGCGAGGACGATGAGTGGACCGCGGGCCACGCCCCGGACGCGGTGCACGTGCGGCTCGGCGATCTCGGCGCCCGGGCGGACGAACTGCCGCGGGACCGCGAGGTGTACGTGATCTGCCGCAGCGGCACCCGGTCGGCCTATGCCGCCCAGGCCCTGGCCGGGGCCGGCCTGACCGCCGTCAACGTGTCCGACGGGATGACCGGCTGGGCCGTGGCGGGCCGGCCGATGATCAGCGAGGACGGCAGCGAGCCGCACGTGGCCTAGCCCCGTGGACCCTGTAGACACCGTGGACCTGGTATCCGTCCGGGACCTGGCCGTGCAGGCGGTCATCGGCGTGCACGACTGGGAACGCGAGATCACCCAGACGCTGGCGGTCAGCGTGGACCTGGCGGCCGACGTGCGGCAGGCCGCCGCGACCGACGACCTGGCCGACGCCCTGGACTACTCCGCGGTGGCGCAGGCCATCGCCTCGGTGCTGCAAGGGGGCCGGTTCCGCCTCATCGAGACCGCCGCCGAACGCGTGGCCGAGCGCCTGCTGGCCGACCACCCCGTAACCTGGCTCCGCCTCGAGCTCCGCAAGCCCATCCCCGCCGGCGGCTACACCGCCGCCGTCACCATCGAACGCGGCACCCCGGCTGCCCCTCCGGTACCAACCGAGCGCGCTACCCCCGCCGCGCCCCCGGTACCAACCGAGCCCGGCACCTCCGCCGCGCCCCGGGCGCCATTCGCTGATGCTTGACTTCGACGCGTACCTGCGCCGGATCGGCCTGGACCCGGCGGACCAGCCGGCCTGGCCGGCGGTCCACCGGGCGCACGCGACGAGGATCCCGTTCGAGAACCTCGACTCGCACCGCGGCATCCCGGTCTCGCTGGAGCAGGCCGATCTCGAGCGAAAGCTCGTGGCCGGCCGGCGGGGCGGGTACTGCTTCGAGCACAACCTGCTCCTGGCGTCGGCGCTCGAGCACATGGGTCTGGTGGTCGAGCCGATGCTGGCCCGCGTCATCGCGGGCGGTGCGCGCCGCGAGACGCGGCAGGCCTCCCATCTGGTCCTGCGGGTCACGGACCGGGACGGGCGCCACTGGCATGCCGACGTCGGGTTCGGGCTCGGCACGCTGCTCGACCCGATCCCGTTCGGCCCGGCCGGCGCCCACCAGCAGTCCGGCTGGAGCTTCCAGGTGGTGCCGGACGATGACGAGCTGGTCCTCCAGACGCTGGGTCCGGACGGATGGACTGGCGTCTACACCTTCCCGCCTCGCCCCGCGTTCCGGGTCGACATCGAGGTGAGCAACTGGTGGACCTGCACCAACCCGGCGTCGCCCTTTGCGTCCGGGCTGATCGTGGCGGTCAGCCACGAGGACGGACGGCGGGAGGCGCTGTCTGACTTCTCGGGCCCGCTGCTCACCAGGACCACCTCCCCGGACGGCACGAAGGTGGCGCCAGCCCAGCGCGAGGCGATCCCGTCCCTCCTGACCCACCGATTCGGCCTGCCCGGCTTCGCCCTCGCCCCCGACGGCCGGGTCGTCCCAGCCGACAACTAGCGGCACCCGGTCAGCGTTAGGATCCCGCATCGGCCGTACCGCGTGGGACGACCCACTCGGCCGACTGACCAGTTATCTCGGCGATGCGGTCGTAATCGGCGTCGTAGTGCAGGACGACAAGCGAGAAGCGCTCTGCGGTCGCCGCTACGATCAGGTCCGGTATCGACACCGACCGGTGCTGACCCCGGTGGGCGAGTTCCCCCTGTACCTGGATGGCCCGGCGGGCAATCTCGTCGGTCATCGGGAAATAGTCGAATGCTTCGCGCTGGGCGCGGAAATGGTCATGTTCCGCGCCGTTGCGTGTGCTGTAGAGAATTTCCAGGTCGATGATCGGGCATGTCCCGATCAGGCCGCGGTCGGCATAGGGCACGACGACAGCGCGCACCGCCGGCTGCGCCAGCCTGGCCCATACGCTCTTGCCGACCAGGTAGCGCGCTACCGCCACGCGGATTCCATGACCAGCGGGTCGGCGAGATCTGGCAGCGCGCCGCCTGCTAGCTCATCAAGGTGCCTGCCGCGCAACTCAGCCACCACCACTCGCCGCAGCGCCTCGTTAACGGTGGCCTTCTTCGTAGTCGTGCCCATGATCGCCGCTGCCTGAGCAAGTAGTTCCTGATCGAGTTCCAGCTGCGTGGTGGACATTGGACGATCCCTTCATTGTACATTAGGAACAGTCTTAATGATACATGGCGGAAGCCACGCGGTGGACAGCTCGCGGTACAGGGGTTAGGCAACCGTAGACGGGCACTCAGCCGAGGGCCTTGCGGCGGTACAGGTGCACCGCCAGCGGGGCGAAGACCGCCAGCATGGCGGCCGCCCAGCAGGCCACGGCCAGCTCCGGGTGCTGCATCGGCCAGGCGGGCAGGTCGGCCGCCGGGTCCGGGTTGCCGAACAGGTGCCGGCAGGCCGCGGCCAGCGCCGACATCGGGTTCCAGTCGGCGATGGGCTGCAGCCAGCCGGGCATGCCCTGGGTCGGCACGAACGCGCCGGAGATGAAGGTCAGCGGCAGGAAGATGAGGAACCCGGTCTGCTGCGCCGCCTCCGGGCTGCGCAGGGCCAGGCCCAGGCAGATGCCGGCCCAGGTGAAGGCGTAGCCGAACAGCAGGGCCAGCCCGAACGCGGCCAGCACGTCCCGCGCCCTGGTGTGCACCCGCCAGCCGATGGCCAGGCCCACGCCGGTCACGATCACCGCGCTGATCATCTGCTTGAGCAGCTCGGCGATGGTCCGCGCGGTGAGCACCGCCCAGCGGGACATGGGCAGCGACCTGAACCGGTCGATCAGCCCGCTGGACATGTCGCTGACCAGCGCCACCGCCACGCCGGGCGCGGTCTGGGCCAGCCCCATGCCGAGCATCCCGCCGACCAGGTACTCGTGGTAGCTGCCGCGGCCGGGCAGCACGATCGCGCCGCCGAACACGTAGGCGAACATCAAGATGAAGATGACCGGCAGGAACGTGACGTCGGCCAGCGTCTCGGGTTCCCGCGCGATCCGGGCGATGCTCCGCTTGACCAGCACCCGCACGTCGGTGGCGAAATGCCGGGCCGGCCCGTGCCGGTAGGTCATGTCCCGGCGCGGGACCAGGCGCGCGACGACGGCGCTCATGCCGCGCCGGTGAGCGACAGGAACACGTCGTCCAGCGAGGCACGCTGGATGGTGACGTCGTTGACCCGGATCCCGGCGTCGGCCAGGGCGTGCACCACCTGGGTGGTCAGCCCCTCGGCCGCGACGACCGGGACGGCCAGGCGGCGGCCGTCCCGGTCCGGCTGCACCCGGCCCCGGGCGTAGGGCTGGACGGCGCTGATGGCCCTGGTCAGGTCCGAGCCGTCGGCTAGGACCACCGCCAGGCTGGTGCCGCCGACCGCCGCCTTGAGCTGGCTGGGCGTGCCCTCGGCGATGACCGTGCCGCCGTCGATGACCGCCACCCGGCTGGCCAGCTGATCCGCCTCCTCCAGGTACTGCGTGGTGAGCAGCACGGTGGTGCCCTCCGCGGCCAGTTCCCGGACCAGGTCCCAGGTCATGGCCCGGGCGTTCGGGTCCAGGCCGGTGGTCGGCTCGTCCAGGAACAGCACCGCGGGGCCGCCGATCAGGCTGGCGGCCAGGTCGAGCCGCCGCCGCATGCCCCCTGAATAAGTCCGGACCGAACGGCCCGCGGCGCCAGTCAGCCCGAACCGCTCGAGCATCTCGTCGGCGCGGCGCCGGGCCGCCTTGCCCGTCAGCCGGCTGAGCTGGCCGATCATGACCAGGTTGGCCCAGCCCGACAGGAACTCGTCCAGGGCCGAGTACTGGCCGGTCAGCCCGATCAGCCGGCGTACCTGCGGGGCGTGCGTCACTACGTCGTGGCCGAGCACCCGCGCCCGGCCGCGATCCGGCCGCAGCAGCGTGGCCATAATCCGGACGGTCGTGGTCTTGCCCGCTCCGTTCGGCCCTAGCAGCCCGTAGACCAGCCCGCGCGGGACGGCCAGCTCGAGGCCGGCCAGGGCCGTGGTGCGGCCGTAGTGCCTGACCAGGCCTTCCGCCTCGATGGCGGGAGTCACTCTCATGGTCGCTCCCGCATGTCCGCTCCCACTGACCGCTACTCGTAGGTGTACTACAGAGGTACGTGTACGAACGGCAGGCATTTACCGACCGTGGTCAGTACTTTACTGACAGCGTCGGGCCGGAGGAGCAGTCATGGACGAAGACGGCGCCCAGGTCGAAGACGACGACCTTGAGCCGTGGCCGTTTCCAGTTCAGGTCAACCGGCGCGCGGCTGCCGCCCATCTCGCCGGGCGGGCGCCTAAGACGACTTGATGCTGAACTGGCTGACGGTGAACGTCTGCGGGCCGGGGGTGGCGCAGATCTCGAACCCGTAGTCGATCTGGTTCAGGCCGGTGCCGGCGGGCAGGTAGTGGTGGGTCTCCAGCCAGGTGAGCATGGCCAGCACGTCCACCGTGCCGGTGCGCTCGTTGCTGTTGGTCAGGTACCAGATCAGCTCGCTGCCGCGGTAGTCGCACAACGTCCAGTTCTGCACCGGGACGCCGTTGGACCCGCCGAAGCTGGCGGTGGCCCGGACCGTGGCCCCGCCGCAGGTGCCGCGGTTGATCTGGTCGTTCCAGATCATGATCTCGTCGGCGTAGTTGGTCGACGAGCTCTGGCCCGCCCAGATGTCGTAGGCCGCCTCGGCGCTCATGCCGCCCGTGGTCGGCATGGTCTCGGTGAAGGAGGAGATGATGGAGTGGAACCCGGACAGCGGGTCAGGGGTGTTGTCGGTCCTGGTGTAGAGCTGCTGCGTGTCCGGGTAGGTCTGCACCGAGGTGTTTCCCGCCGGGCCGGCATTGGCGGTCACGGTCCAGCTACCCGGGCCGGCGGCGGTCAGCTTCTGGGTGGTGCCGGAATTGGGCGCCCACATGTTGTTCAGCACGAACGTATCGGTGCCGCTGCTGCCCGTGATTTCCGCGTAGCCGTACGGACCGCAGTGGCCCTTGGCGTCGCTCGTGACGCACCGGGCCCCGGAACCGCTCAGGGTCGGGCTGGGCGAAGCGCCGCTCGCCGCTGGGCTGGCTGAAGCACCGCTCGCGACCGGGCTGGATCCGCCCGTCGAGCTACCGTGGCTGCTGGGCGATGAGCACCCCGCCGCCAGGACGATGGCTGCCGACACCGCAGCCAGAACACAGATCCGCTTCGGCGTCACCAGCAAGCTCCCCTTTTTCCTGGTAGACAACCAATCTAGGCCAGTGACCCGAGCTAGCCAAATATGGCCTTTCCTGGACGGTTCCCCGCGACGCGCGACCCCGAGCGGCCGCACCCCGGCGAGCTCACGAAGGCCCGAGAGCTTAAGAGCCTGCTCACGCCGGCGCCGTGAACCCCTCAGGCAGGGACCGCGGCAGCCCGAAACGAGGCAGCACGCTGGTGTCGAAGCGGGTGATCGCGCTGACCTGGTCGCCGGCCAGGGTCAGCACGAGCATCCCGTTGGCGTGCAGCACCGGGCTGTGCCGGTCACGCGCGTACACGCCGAACGCGGGCTGGCCGTTGGCCCGGGTGGCGGTGGCGACCAGCCGGAAGTGGCGCCCCGTGCCGAAGGCCACCGTGAAGAACCGCGTGGCCAGCTCCCGGCCCTGGTACTCCAGCGGCAGCGGCGGCATGGTCAGCCAGGCGTCCTCGGTGAGCAACGAGACGATGCCGGCCACGTCCGCCGCCTCGAACGCCCGGGTCAGCCGGTTGACGAGGTCCTGCTCGGCGGGGGAGTGCGGGGGCGGCGGCGCCTCGCGGCGGGCCGCCGGCGGGTGCTGCGCCAGGTTGGCCCGGGCACGCTTGAGCGCGCTGGCCACTGATTGCTCGCTAGCCTGGAGGATCTCGGCAGCCTCGCCGGTCCGGTAGCCCAGCACGTCACGCAGGATCAAGGCGGCCCGCTGCTGCGGCGGCAGTAGCTGCAGCGCGGTGATGAACGCCAGCGAGATCGCCTCCCGAGACTCGTAGCGGGCCTGCGGGCCGGGCGCATCGTCGGGCAGATCGGCCAGCAGCAGGTCCGGGTACGGCTCGAGCCAGACCACCTCGCTGCGCCGGGTGGGCTCGGGCGGCTCGACGTCCTGGCGGGCCCATTCCGCCGGCGGCCGGCGGCTGGCCGATCGCAGCGCGTTCAGGCACCGGCTGGTGGCGATCCGGTACAGCCAGGTCCGCAGTGAGCTGCGCCGCTCGAAGCCGCCCAGGCTCCGCCACGCCGCCAGCAGGGTCTCCTGCAGCGCATCCTCGGCATCCTGCGCCGAGCCGAGGATGCGATAGCAGTGCACCTGAAGCTCGCGCTGGTAGGGCTCGACCAGCTGCCGGAAGGCCTGCCCGTCGCCGGCCCTGGCGAGGTCGATCAGATCCGTGGCCATGATCGCATCCTGGAGCATTGCCTCTTCCTTTGCCTCCGCTGTCCACCGTTCTGGAGGTACGGACACCGTCGGCCGCCGAAACAGGGCGCTGTCCGGCCGCCTCTTTGGCCGTCCGGGCCGTGTCTACCTGACCGAGAGCCGGTCCCGGCCGGGACCGGTCACCGCGAAGGAGCAAATCGATGACGACGTATGTGTTCTCGTACCGCCCCCAGCCCGCCTAGCCATCGAAGGGAGCAGATCATGACCGACACGGCTTACCCGGCGCCGGTGCTGGCCGGGCCGCCCGCGGCACGGACTGAGGCCAGCATCCTCACCGTGCTGCTGACCTCGGTGGCGTACTTCATGGTGGCGCTGGACACCCTGGTGGTGGTGACCGCGCTGCCGTCTATCCACCGTGAACTGGGCGGAAACGTCGGCACCCTGCAGTGGGCCGTCAACGCCTACGTGCTGGCGTTCGGGGCGGGCATCATCACCGCCGCGGCGATCGGGGACCGGATCGGCCGCCGCCGGATGTACCTGCTCGGCCTGGCCGTGTTCACCGCGGCGTCGGCCGGCTGCGCGCTGGCCCCGGGCATCGGGGCCCTGATCGCCTGCCGCGCGATCGAGGGCGTCGGCGCCGCGATCATCATGCCCCTCGGCCTCACGTTGCTGACCTCGGCCTTCCCGGCCGAGCGACGCGGTGCCGTGATCGGGATCTGGGGCGGCGTGGCGGGCCTGGCCGTGGCCAGCGGCCCGCTGATCGGCGGGGCGGTGACCCAGGACCTGAACTGGCACTGGATCTTCTGGGTCAACGTGCCGATCGGCATCCTCGCCATCGCCGGATCCCGCCTGCGGCTGGCCGAAAGCCGCGGTCCCGCGGCCCGGCTCGACCTGCCCGCGCTGGTCCTCATCGCCGCCGGGGTCGGGGCCGTGACCTGGGGACTGGTCCAGGCGGGCCAGGTCGGCTGGGGGAGCGCGCAGACCCTGACCGCCCTGTCGCTGGGCGCGGTGGCGATCGCCGGGTTCCTGGCCTGGGAGCGCCGGGCCGCCGAGCCGATGATCCCGCTGGGCTTGTTCCGGTCCGGCAGCTTCTCGGCCGCGGTCGCGACCCAGTTCCTGCTGGCCGCGGGGATCTACTCGGCGGCGTTCCTGATCAGCCAGTACTTCCAGTTCGCGCTGGGCGACTCGCCGCTGGGCACCGGGCTGCGCTTCCTGCCCTGGACCGCGACCCCGATGGTCATCGCGCCGATCGCCGGAGCCGTGTTCGACAAGATCGGCGCCCGGCCGCTGATCGTGCCCGGCCTGCTCATGCAGGCGGCCGGCTTCGCCTGGCTGGTCTACCTGGCCGCCCGCTCCGCGGGTTACGCCAGCTACGTCGCCCCGTTCGTCATCGCCGGCGTCGGGATCTCGATGGCCATCCCGAGCGTGTCCGCCGCGGGCCTGAACGCCGTCGCGCCGCAGGCGCTGGGCAAGGCCGCGGGCGTGATGAACACCATGCAGCAGTTCGGCGCGGTGACCGGGATAGCGGTCGCGACCACGGTGTTCAACGCCAACGGCAGCCTGGTCAGCCCGGCCGCCATCACCAGCGGCTTCCGGCCCGCTCTCGGCGTCTCCGCGGGCCTGTCCGTCCTGGGCGCCGTCGCCGCCCTCGGCATCCGCCGGGCGGCCCGGGCCGCACAGCCCGGACCCGGCGCCTCGCCCGCCGCCGAACACGCCGGCCTGCCCGTTCCGGCGCGCCCGTAGCGCAGGCAGTGGACCTTATGCCGATGCCAGGCATAAGGTCCACTGGCGTCCGCCCCGGCTGGCGGCCGCGGCAGGCTCCCGCCGGAGCCGGTTACCCTGACGAGATGGCGGAACGAGCAGGCCTCGACGGTCCGGCCACCGGCACCGCCGACGTGTGGTGGGCGCGCCGCCAGGACGCCGCGCCCCGCCTCGCTCACCTCCTTGACGACGCCGAACGATCCCGCCACGCCCGCTACCGCCGCCAGGAGGATAAGGACCGCTTCCTGGTCGGCTGCGCGCTAGCCAAGACCGTCCTGGCCGGCTACGCCGGAACCGGGCAGGACCCCGCCGCCATCCGCTTCGACCGGACCTGCCCCCAGTGCGGCCGCCCGCACGGCAAGCCCCGCGCCGCCCCCAGTGACCTGCAGCACTCCGTGTCCCACTCCGGCGACCTGATCGCGGTCGCCGTGGCCCACGACCCGGTCGGCGTCGACGTCGAGCAGTCCGGCGCCCGCCGCCACGACCCCGACGCCCTGGCCCGCCTGGTGTTCTCCGGCGCCGAACGGGCCGTCCTCGCCACGGCCCACCCGTCCACCCGGGCCCGCGACTTCCTGGTCGCCTGGACCAGGAAGGAGGCCGTGACCAAGGCCACCGGCGACGGCCTGCGCGTGGCCTTCAGCCAGGTCGTGGTCGCCGCCGACGCCGGCCCGCCCCGCGTAGTCTCCTGGCCTTACCCCCAGCCCCCGGACTCGGTGACCCTGCTCGACCTGGACGCCGCCCCGGGCTACCTGGCCGCGCTGGCCGTCATCGGCCCGTGCCGCGCGGTCCGCGACCGGGACGGCTCAGCCCTGCTCGCCGAGTGACAATTCCGGAAACATCCGACCTCTGCTGCCGCCCCGGCCCGGCGTTGTGTAGCGTTGGCTGGCGGAGGCGCCAGATGCGTATCGGCTTGTTCGTGACGTGCCTGACTGACACGCTGTTCCCCGCCACGGGCCAGGCCGTGGTGGCCGTGCTGGAGCGCCTCGGCCACCAGGTGGACTTCCCGGCCGCGCAGACCTGCTGCGGCCAGATGCACTTCAACACCGGTTACCGGCGGGAGGCCACCCCGATGGCCCGCGGCTACCTGGCCGCCTTCGCCGGCTACGAGGCCATCGTCACCCCGTCGGCCTCGTGCGCCTCGATGGTCCGGGAGTACTTCCCGGCGCTGGCCGCCGAGGCCGGCGACGCACAGATGGCCCGGGCCGTAACGGAGATCGCCCCGCGGACCTGGGAGCTGTCGGTGTTCCTGGCCGACGTGCTGGGCGTGACCGACGTGGGCGCCTACTTCCCGCACCGGGTGACCTACCATCCCAGCTGCCACTCGCTGCGCATGCTCAAGGTGGGCGACGCCCCGCTGCGCCTGCTCCGCGCGGTCCGCGGCCTGGACCTGGTGGACCTGCCCGACGCCGAGTCGTGCTGCGGGTTCGGCGGCACGTTCTCGGTCAAGAACCCGGACGTGTCCGCCGCGATCTGCGCCGACAAGGTGACCGCGGTCCGCGCCACGCAAGCCGAGGTGCTGTGCGCCGCGGACAACTCCTGCCTGATGCACATCGGCGGCGCGCTGGGCCGGCAGCGATCCGGCGTGGCCACCATGCACCTGGCCGAGATCCTGGCCCGCACCGAGGCCCCCGCATGACCGCGCCGGCCCCAGGCGCCGCGCCGCACACCGGCCCGCACCCCGGCATGCCCACCTACCTGGGCATGCCCTCCTTCCCGGCCGCCGCCGCCACCGCGGTGGCCGATTCCCAGCTGCGCCGCAACCTCACCCACGCCACCCACGCCATCCGGACCAAGCGCGCCCGCGCCGTGGCCGAACTATCCGACTGGCCCCAACTCCGCACCGCCGCCAAGGCCATCAAGGACCACACCCTGGCTCACCTGGACACCTACCTGCTCCGGCTGGAGGAGAACGTGACCCAGGCCGGCGGACACGTGCACTGGGCCCAGGACGCGGACGAGGCCAACGCGATCGTGGCCGCGCCTGACCCGGGCGGCCGGCGCCGACCGCGTGGTCAAGGTCAAGTCGATGGTGACCCAGGAAACCGGGCTGAACGAGGCGCTGGCCGCCGACGGCATCGACGCGCTGGAAACCGACCTGGCCGAGCTCATCGTCCAGCTCGGCCACGACCGGCCCAGCCACATCCTGGTGCCCGCCATCCACAAGAACCGGTCCGAGATCCGGGAGATCTTCCGCCAGCAGATGCCGGACGCGCCGCCCGGCCTGACCGACGACCCGCCCGTGCTGGCCGCCGCGGCCCGCGCTCACCTGCGCCAGGCGTTCCTGTCCGCGCAGGTGGGAGTGTGCGGGGCCAACTTCGTCATCGCCGAGACCGGCTCGGTGGTGGTGGTCGAGTCCGAGGGCAACGGCCGGATGTGCGTGACCCTGCCGCAGACGCTGATCTGCGTGACCGGGATCGAGAAGGTCCTGCCGTCCTGGCGTGACCTGGAGGTGTTCCTGGCCCTGCTGCCCCGGTCCTCGACTGCCGAGCGGATGAACCCGTACACCTCGATCTGGACCGGCGTGACCCCCGGCGACGGCCCGCGGGACTTCCACCTGGTGCTGGTCGACAACGGCCGCACCAACGCCCTGGCCGACCACACCGGCCGCCAGGCCCTGCGCTGCATCAGGTGCTCGGCCTGCCTGAACGTGTGCCCGGTCTACGAGCGCACCGGCGGCCACGCCTACGGCTCGCCCTACCCCGGCCCGATCGGCGCCATCATCACCCCCCAGCTGCGCGGCGTCACCTCCCCGATCGACGCCTCCCTGCCCTACGCGTCTACCCTGTGCGGCGCGTGCTACGAGGTGTGCCCGGTGGCCATCAACATCCCCGAGGCCCTGGTTTACCTGCGCGGCAAGGTCGTCGAGGCCAAGCGGGACAAGCCTTTTTCTGCTGAACGGGCCGTGTTCACCGCGTCCGCCAAGCTGCTCCGCTCGCCCCGCCTGCTAGCCGCCGCCCAGCGCGCCGCCTCCCTCAGCCGCTGCGTCGTAGGCCGCTCCGGCCATATCCGCCACCTCCCGCCCCCCCTGTCCGCCTGGACCGACACCCGCGACGCCCCCGCCCCGCCCCCCGAGTCCTTCCGCGCCTGGTGGTCCCGCACCAGAACCCCCCACCGAAAGCCCCCCCGATGACCCCCACCTCCCGCGTCCCGCACCGGAAGCCCCCGCGATGACCACCTCCCGCGACCAGATCCTGTCCCGCATCCGCGCCGCCATCCGCACCGGCGCCAGCCCCCCCGGCCAGGACACCGCGGCCGTCGGCGGCCGCGACGCCGGTACCGACGCCGACGCCGCGTACGCCGCGCTGCCCCGCGACTACCTGCGCGCCCATCACGACCCCGCCGCGACCGGCATCGTCGACCTGTTCGCCGAACGCGCCGCCGACTACCGCGCCGTCGTCGAGCCCGTCCCCGCCTCCGGCCTGCCCGCCGCCATCGCCCGCGCCCTGACCGCCCGATCGCAAACCGCGGGCGCACCGGACGGGCCGTTCGTAATCCCGGACGGCCTCCCGCCCGAGTGGCTAGCCGAGCTGGCCGCCGAACGAAAGCTGGCCCGCGACACCCCGCCGCTGTCCGCCGCCGAACTCGACCAGGCCGCCGGCGTCGTCACCGGCTGCGCGGTCGCCATCGCCGAGACCGGCACCATCATCCTGGACCACGGCCCGGCCCAGGGCCGCCGCGCGCTCACCCTGGTGCCCGACTTCCACCTGGTCATCGTCCGCGCCGATCAGGTCGCCGCCGACCTGCCCGACGCCTTCGCCCGCCTCGACCCGGCCCGCCCCCACACGCTGATCTCCGGCCCCTCCGCCACCAGCGACATCGAGCTCATCCGCGTGGAAGGCGTGCACGGCCCCCGCACCCTCCACGTCCTGCTCGCCGCCCCCTAGCCCCAAGCCCCCGCCCCAAGCCCCGCCAAACCCCTCACGCCTCCTCCGCCCCTCAGCAGCCTCGCAAGCGCAATGAAAACCGGCATTCCCAGGGTGCTGAAAGTGGGGTTTCATTCCGCTCGAGCTCGCACAGCGGTATCCCACTGATCCCGTTGCACCCCCTACTCCCCACCAGCACCACTCTCTCTGGGTACGCCGGGGCGCATTCCATGATCACGAAGGGTTTACTATCGAAAACCGTAGCGAACCCTTCGTGATCATGGAAAACCTGCGTGCCGCGGGCCGCGGAACAAGATCGCGGCGAGTTTTGTCACCTCAGCAGCGGCGCCGGGCTCGGCGGGAGCCGCGGTCCGGGGGGCGTCGCGGGGCGATCGCTGCGGGCGAACGGGGAACGGAAATACCTGAGGGCTCTTCTTTCTTGAGTGTTATTGACTCAAGCTTTGGAGGCCATCAATGAGTGAAACGCTCACCTTGCCGGTGCTACCCCTCGACGATGAGGTGGTGCTGCCGGGGATGGTAGTGCCGCTGGAGACGTCACAGCCGGAAGTCGGCGCGGCGATCGACGCGGCGCGACTGCCGTCCCGGTCAGCCCAGGTGCCCGGCATGCGTTCCGAGGCCCGGGCTCAGGTCCTGCTGGTGCCGCGGCTGCCTGACCGCGGACTCGCGGGCGTGGGCACGCTGGCCGTGGTCGAGCAGGTCGGCCGGCTGCCCGGCGGCCAGCCGGGAGCGGTCGTGCGCGGCATCTCCCGGGTCAAGATCGGCTCCGGCACCACCGGCCCCGGCGCGGCGCTGTGGGTCGAGGGCACCGTGATCGAGGAGACCGGCCAGGGGCCGCAGGCCGACGAGCTGGCCCAGCAGTACAAGACCCTGGTGACCAGCATGCTGCAGCAGCGCGGTGCCTGGCAGGTCATCGACGCGATACAGCAGCTCACCGACGCGTCCGCGATCGCGGACCGCGCGGGCTACTCAAGCTACCTGTCGACCGTGCAGAAGCTGCAGCTGCTCGAGACCGCGGACCTGGTTAAGCGCCTGGAGCTCGTCAACAGCTGGGCCAAGGACCAGCTGGCCGAGATGGAAGTGGCGGAGTCCATCCGCAAGGACGTCTCGGAGGGCATGGAGAAGCAGCAGAAGGAATTCCTGCTGCGCCAGCAGCTGGCCGCGGTGCGCAAGGAGCTCGCCGACCTCAACGGCGACGCGGCCACCGAGGAAGACGACTACCGGGCCCGGGTGGAGGCCGCCGACCTGCCGGAGGCGGTCAAGACTGCCGCGCTGAAGGAAGTCGACAAGCTGGAGCGGACCAACGATGCCTCACCCGAGGTCGGCTGGATCCGGACCTGGCTGGACACCGTGCTCGACATCCCGTGGAACGAGCGGACCGAGGACGCCTACGACATCGCCAGCGCGCGGCGGATCCTGGACGAGGACCACACCGGGCTGGATGACGTCAAGGAGCGCATCATCGAGTACCTGGCCGTGCGCAAGCGGCGTGCGGACCGGGGCCTGGGCATCATCGGCGGACGGCGCTCCGGCGCGGTGCTGGCGCTGGTCGGCCCGCCCGGCGTGGGCAAGACCTCGCTGGGTGAGTCGGTGGCGCGGGCCATGGACCGGAAGTTCGTCCGGGTGGCCCTGGGCGGTGTCCGGGACGAGGCGGAGATCCGCGGGCACCGGCGCACCTACGTCGGCGCGCTGCCCGGCCGGATCGTCCGGGCCATCCGCGAGGCGGGCTCGATGAACCCGGTCGTGCTGCTCGACGAGGTGGACAAGATCGGCTCGGACTTCCGGGGCGACCCCGCCTCGGCGCTGCTCGAGGTGCTTGACCCGGCGCAGAACCACACGTTCCGCGACCACTACCTCGAGGTCGAGCTCGACCTGTCCGACGTGGTGTTCCTGGCCACGGCCAACGTGCTCGACCAGATTCCGGGCCCGCTGCTGGACCGGATGGAGCTGGTCCAGCTCGACGGGTACACCGAGGACGAGAAGGTCCTCATCGCCCGGGACCACCTGCTGCCCAGGCAGCTGTCCAAGGCCGGGCTGAACCCGGACGAGGTGACGGTCACCGAGGACGCGATGCGCCTGGTCGCCGCGGAGTACACCCGCGAGGCCGGGGTGCGGTCGCTGGAGCGGTCCCTCGCCCGGATCCTGCGCAAGGTCGCGGCGCGCGTCGCCCTGGGCGACGTCACGCTGCCGGTCACGGTCGGCACTGACGAGCTGAAGGACTACCTGGGCCGGCCCCGGTTCACGCCGGAGACCAGCCTGGCCGCGCCCGACCGGCGGACCGCGGTGCCCGGTGTGGCCACCGGGCTCGCGGTGACCGGCGCGGGCGGCGACGTCCTGTTCATCGAGGCGTCGCTGGCCGGGCGGGAGACCGGCGAAACCGGGGTCACGCTCACCGGCCAGCTCGGCGACGTGATGAAGGAGTCGGCCCGGATCGCGCTGTCCTACCTGCGCTCGCACGGCGACGAGCTGCAGCTCCCGGTCACCGAGCTGAAGGACCGTGGCGTGCACGTCCACGTGCCCGCCGGCGCGGTGCCCAAGGACGGCCCGAGCGCCGGGGTCACGATGACCACCGCGCTGGCGTCGCTGCTGTCCGGGCGGCCGGTGCGGTCCGACGTGGCCATGACCGGTGAGGTGTCCCTGACCGGGCGGGTGCTGCCCATCGGCGGGGTCAAGCAGAAGCTGCTGGCCGCGCACCGGGCCGGCATCACCACGGTGCTGATCCCGCAGCGGAACGAGCCGGACCTGGACGACGTTCCGGCCGAGGTGCTGGCCAAGCTGGACGTGCACCCGGTCGGTGACGTCCGCGAGGTGCTGAAGCTGGCGCTGGAGCCCGCCGCGGGCGCCGAGCAGCCGACCGCGGTCCCGGACGCCGCCTGACCAGCGGCGTCAGCTCCCGCCGGCGTCCTGCGGGTCGTCCGGCGGGAGCACCGGTTCCGGCCTGGTGTCCGCCGCCTTCGGCGGCAGGCTGGATCCGGGGGCAGCCGGGAACACGTCGGTGCCGGAAAGATCCCAGATGAAACCCGGGTCCGCAGCTGAGCGGGCCCGGGTTTCGCCTTCTGCGGGCAGCGCCGGCGGTGCCGGCGGGTAGTCCGCAGACACCGGAGCCGCCGCGAAATCCAGGTTCCGCTGGGTCGGCAGTTCCGCTGGCGTCCCGGACGCCGCCGGAGCCGGGCCGAAGCTCGCCGGAGCCGGGCCGAAGCTCGCCGGGGTCAGGCCGAGCGCGGGCATGGACAAGTCGAAGCCCTCGGGCGGCCGGGACAGGTCGAAGCGCGGCGGCGCGGGATCGGTCGTCTCGGCCGGCGGGTCCGCCATGTCCCTGGGCACCCGGATGCGGGCACTCAGCTCAGGAGGCGGGCCGCTGCCCGCGGCGGCCGGGAGCGGCCCCATCATGCGGTCCGGCGCGGGCGCGGGTCCCCAGGGCGGGGCGCCCGAGGCGTCCGGTGCGCCTGCCCCCCGGCCGGCCCGGTAGCTCCGGGTCCGCTGGGCTCCCAGGGCCGGCCTGGGTGCCGGGGTCAGCCCGGGCACCGTCGTCAGCGTCGCGGGCGGAGGTGCGCTGGCCGGATGGCTGATCTCGCCGATGCCGCCGCCCTGCCAGCCGCCGGGGGACGGCCAGGCGTCCGCGACGGTCGCCGCGGCCGCGCCGACCGGCGGCAGACCGGACAGGCCCGGGTCGTTCCCGGGGCGATCCGGCCAGACCCGGTCAGCAGATACCCGGCCGGCAGCGACCCGGCCGGCCGGCACGCGGCGCGGCTCGCGGGCGTGCGCTCCGCCCGCAGCCGGCCCGGCGGGCCGGGCCGGACCCGCGGCACCCGATGCCGCGGCGGCGCGCCGCCGCCGCCGGGACCGGCCGGCCAGCACCGTCACCACCAGCAGGATGATCAGCGCGCACACTCCGGTCACGGCGTAGCGCAGCACCGAACTAGCCAGGGTCCCCGCGCTCTGATGCTTCGGCGCGGCCGCGGCCGGCCGGGCCGGCTTGGCGGGCGGCGGGGTCGGCGGGGCGGTGGACGGGTGCACCTGGCGGGCGGACGTGATGTCGGCGGCCAGGTCCACGGCCCGCGCCGCGTTCACGATTCCGTACCCGGCTCCCGCGTCCGACTTGGGCGGCAGCGGCGGCAGGCTGGCCCCGTTGGCCCCGCTGGCCCCGGAACCCGTCGCCACCGTGCTCTCGACCAGGGCCTTCCTCACCTGGGCCGGAGTCAGCTGCGGGAACTTGGACAAGACCAGGGCGGCCACGCCGGCCACGATGCCGCTGGCCGTGCTGGTTGAGCTGAACTGCGAGTACGCGGCGGGCGGGGCGGCGGCCACCACGTTGACCCCCGGAGCGGTCAGCAACGGGTAGGAGTGCTTGCTGCTGAACGGCGCCAGCTGCCCGCCGCGGGTGACCGCGCCCACCGCGATCACGCCCGGGTAGGCGGCCGGGTAGTTGACCAGGCTCGAGCCCTGGCCGTCGTCGCCGGACGGGGCGACCAGGACCACGTTCTGGCGCAGCGCACTAGCCACCGCGGCCTGCTCGGCGGCGCTGCCGCCCTCGGCGGCCGGGTCCCCGCCGTGCGTGATGCCCAGCGTGCCCGGATCCAGGGGCAGGTCGATGACCCGCGCCCCGTGGGCGACCGCGTAGGTGATGCCGGCCGCGATCGCGGCCGGCAGCCGCCCGCTGACGGCCGGGCTGGCGGCCAGCGGGTCGTTGAACTCCAGCGTGGCCCGCACCGACAGGATCTTCGCGTCCGGCGCGATGCCGACCACGCCCTGGGTGCCGTGGTCCCCGTGGCCCGCGATGATGCCGGCCACGGCCGTGCCCTCGACGCCCCAGAAGGGACTGCCCGGCGCCCGCCCCGACCCGGTGTAGTCCGGCCCGGTGATCACGCTGCCGGTCAGGTCCGGGTGGCTGGGGTCCACGCCGGTGCCCAGCACCGCGACGGTGACCCCGGCGCCGTCGCCCTGCGCCCAGGCCTGGCTGACGTTCAGCCCGGCCAGCCACCACTCCTGGCCCCGCACGGCGCTGCCCGTCACCGAACCCGCCGTCGCGCCCAGCGCGGGCGCGGCACCCAGCGCTACCAGCGCGGCAATGGCCGCCGTTAGTCCCGTGGCGCACGGCATCAATGTGCCGCGAAGCGATCGGTGTGACACCTTGGTCAGATATCTCCTCCGAGGCTGGCCGAGCTGGCCTCGGGTAGGGATGTTCGGCCGGCTATGCAATCGTGCCACGCACCCGGGCCCGGTGGAATGGACGATCCATTAATTGTTTACCGGATCGCAGTGACCGAGACCACCGCGCCGGGCGGCAGGGCCAGCCGCTGCGCCGCGTTTCCGCCGTTCACGGCGATGGACACCAGTCCCGCGCTGTCGGCATAGGCGACCAGGTCGCCCGGGGCCACGGCCCCGAACATTTCCCGGTAAGGAATGGCCAGCCGATGACGGCCCGAGCCGATCACCCCGGTGCTG
Organism: uncultured Actinomycetes bacterium; assembly: GCA_963767565.1. Classification (GTDB taxonomy): domain Bacteria; phylum Actinomycetota; class Actinomycetes; order Streptosporangiales; family Streptosporangiaceae; genus Palsa-504. The sequence goes on from CAVYEG010000014.1 coordinate 47,983, forward strand.
ACCAACACGGTGCTGACCAACACGGTGCCGCCCGGTTTGACCCCGATTTCCGCGGCATCGGCCGCGGTAATGGTCAGCTGGATATTGCCGAACCGATCCACGGTCAGCACCTCGCCTTCGGCCACCGAATCACGGATCGTCCTTTCCGGGACCGGCAGCGTGACCAGATCCGCCACCTCGACCGGGGGGCCGGCCGCGTCGAGCCCGGCGCCCGCGGCCAGGTGCGCCGCTACCGGCATGAAGATGTCGCGGCCGTGGAACGTGGCCGCCGCCACCGGCTCCCGCCATAGCGTGCGGTTGGTCAGGCTGACCGCCCGGACCGCCCCGCCGCACGCCGCCACCGCCCAGGACAGCAGCCCGTTGTCCGGGCCGACGAACACCGACTCGCCCGCGGCCACCGCGATCCCGCGCCGGCTGGTACCGACGCCCGGGTCGACCACGGCCACATGCACGGCAGGCGGCAGGAACGGAACGGTCTGGGCCAGCACCACCGCGCCGCGCCTGATGTCGCCCGGCCGGATCAGGTGGGTCAGGTCGATGATGGCGACCTGCGGCGCGATACCCGCGGCCACGCCGTGGCAGGCGGCCACGAACCCGTCTTCGAGCCCATAGTCGGTGAGGAAGCTCAGATAGCGAAAATGGGTCACGATACAGGGTACGTTCGGGGATCACAGGAGGTCACATGTCCGGGTTGTCCGAACGCGACATGCGGATCCTCGCGTTCGAGCGGCGCGGCTGGCGCTCGCCCGGCGTCAAGGAGCAGGCCATCTCCGAAACCCTCGGCATCCCCGCCACCCGGTACTACCAGCTGCTGAACGAGCTGATCGACAAGCCGGAGGCCATGGCCTTCGACCCGGCGCTGGTCAAGCGGCTGCGCGCCCAGCGCGCTCGCCGCCAGCGGATCAGGTCCCCGCGGTCCAAGGGCCGCCCGGCGTGAGCCCGCCGCTGCCGCGGGCCCGGACCGCCGCGGGCCAGGCCGGGCTCGACGCGCTGCTGGCCGCCCCGGAAAAAGCCCTGGTCGGCACCGACTTCGACGGCACGCTGGCCCCGATCGTGCCCGACCCGCAGGCCGCCCGGGCCCTGCCCGGCGCCGCCCCCGCGCTGGCCCGGCTGGCCCGGGCGGTGGGCACGGTCGCGGTCATCACCGGCCGGCCCGCCGCCGAGGCGGTCCGCTACGGCCGCCTGGATGCCGTGCCCGGCCTGATCGTGCTCGGCCACTACGGCGGCCAGCGCTGGCAGGACGGCCAGCTCACCGGCCCGGGCACGCCGCCCGCCATCGCCGCGGCCCGCCAGGCCCTGCCCGGCCTGCTCGAGCGAGCCGGCGCCGGCCCCGGCACCTGGGTCGAGGACAAGGAGCTGGCGCTGGCCGTGCACACCCGCCGCGCCGCCGACCCGGAGGCCGCGCTGCGCCGCCTGGCCGGCCCGCTCACCGAGCTGGCGGCCGGGCTGGGCCTGGCCGCCGAGCCGGGCCGCCTGGTCATCGAGCTCCGCCTGCCGGGCACGGACAAGGGCGCCGCCCTGACCGGCCTGGTCGCCGAGCGCGGCGCGGGCTCGGTGCTGTTCTGCGGCGACGACCTGGGCGACCTGCCCGCCTTCGCGGCCGTCCGGGAGCTGCGCGCGGCCGGCTTGCCGGGCTGCGCAGCGGCCAGCGCCAGCCCCGAGTCCCCGCAGGTCGCGGCCGCCGCCGACCTCGTCGTCGAGGGGCCGGAGGGCATCGTGGCCCTGCTGACCGCGCTGGCCGACCGCCTGGAGCCGTGACCGGGCGAGGGACTGGAGGGACTCACGGGAGCCGGGGGCATTAAAGGCAGGCGGCCGAACGGTCCGTAGTGCGTGCGGCCCTCACCGGGTCCAGCGCCGCCAGCCTTCCGAACGAGCCTGGCTGCGTGCGGCCCCTCAGCGGTCCAGCGCGGCCAGCTGGTCGCCCAGCCAGCGGGCGGGCGGGCTGGCTTCGGCGGTGGCGGCCAGGGCGGCGCTGCGCCGCCTGCGCTCGTCGTCGGGCATGGCCAGCGCCTGGTGCAGGGCGGCCGCGGTCTCGCTGACGTCGTACGGGTTGACCAGCAGCGCGTGCGGGCCCAGGGTCGCGGCCGCGCCCGCCTCGCGGGACAGCACCAGCGCGCAGCCGTCCCTGGACAGCACCGGCCCCTCCTGGGCCACCAGGTTCATGCCGTCCCTGATCGGGTTGACCAGCAGCACGTCGGCCACCGTGCAGGCGGCCAGCGAGCGGGCGTAGTCGTCCCGCACCTCCAGGATCACCGGCTCCCAGTCCGGGGTGCGGAACTGGTCGGCGATCTGCCGCGCGGTCCGCTCCACCAGCTCGGTGTAGGCGCGGTACTCCGGCACCGCTGACCGCGACGGGTAGGCGAAGGCCAGGTGGACGACCCGGCCGTGCCATTCGGGGCGGCTGGCGAGCAGCTCGCGGTAGGCGGCCAGGCCGCGGACGATGTTCTTGGACAGCTCGGTCCGGTCGACCCGGACGACCAGCTTGCGGCCGCGGGCCGCCTGGCTCAGCGCGGTGATGTGATCGCGCACATCTTCTGCTCGGGCCCGGCCGCGCAGCGCGGCGGCGTCGATGCCGAGCGGGTGGACGGCCACCTCGGTGGCGTGGCCGTCGTACAGCACCCAGCCGGCCTGCCCCGCGCCACGGGCCTGCGACCTGATCACCTGCGCGCCCAGGATCGCCTCGCAGCAGTCCAGGAACGCGCCCGCCCACCGGGCGGCATGAAAGCCCGCGTGATCCGCGCCCAGGATGCCCGCCAGCACGGCCCGGCCGACCTCGTCGGGCAGCATCCGGTAGTAGTCCGGCGGGGCCCACGGGGTGTGCGAGAAGTGCGCGATGCCGAGATCAGCGCGGCCGCCCAGCCGGTCGCCCAGCCGCTGGCGCAGCATCCGGGGGGCCAGGCTGAGGTGGTAGTCCTGGATCAGCGCGCGGACCGGCACCCGGGCCTCATCCGCCCGGGCCTCGTCGGCCAGCCCGGCCGCGAACGCCTCGTTGTAGGCCAGGTAGGACTGCCAGTCCCGGCGGAACTGGCGGCCGAACTGCGGCTGGTCCGGCGTGTCGAACAGCAGGTGGTGGACGAACCACAGCACCGAGTTGGCCACGTTGTTGTAGGCCCGGTCGAAGGTGTCAGGCGCGATGTCCAGCATCCGGACCCGGACGCCGGCCGGGCCGGACAGGCCCGCAGGCAGCGCCACGTCCCCGGCGTCCTCGCGGTCCCCGGCGTCCTCGCGGTCCTCGCGGTCCTCGCCGTCCGCGGCGTCCTGGCGTCGCGCCGCGGCCCGGTCGGCGTCGCTGAACGGCGCGCAGACCCAGGTCACCTCGGATTCCGCCGTTATCCCGGCCAGCCCGGAGGTCACCCCGGAGATCAGCCCGCCGCCGCCGCGCCGCCCGGTCAGGGTGCCGTCCGCACCGAAGTGGTACGAGACCGGGCCGCGGTTGGACGCGAGCAGAACCCGTTGCTTCATTCCGGCAGGCTAATGCCCAGGGGGGTACGGGGGGACGGGTAGTCCCCCCGTGCGGGGGGTCCCCGGGGGGTCGTCCCCCCGGGGATGGCACTGGTACTCTTATCTCGTTTGGGACACAACTGAATAACGCTCATCCAGAGGGGTGGAGGGATCGGCCCTGCGAAGCCCCGGCAACCTATCGCGTATCTATGCCCGTTTCCGGGCGGCGAGGCGCGTGACATGGTGCCAAGTCCGGCCCGCGGTCACGGCGACCGCTGGGAAAGATGGGGAAGGAAGGCCTCGCCGGTGACCACAGCAACGACACAGAACACTCGCTCCTGTCCGGGCGCTGCTTCCGGGTTCGGCTACGCCACCGGGCTGTCCTGCCGCGAGTGCGGCCGGGTGTACCCGCTCGGGCCGAGCTACGCGTGCCAGGAGTGCTTCGGACCGCTCGAGGTCTGTTACGACTACCCGCGGCTGGACCGGTCCGGCATCGAGGCGGGCCCGCCGAACATGTGGCGGTACGCGCCGCTGCTGCCGGTGCCGCAGGACATCGCGGACCGGCCCACCACCGAGCCGGGGTACACCAGGCTGATCCGGGCCGACAACCTGGCCCGCGCCCTGGGCCTGCGCCGGCTGTGGATCAAGGACGACCGCGGCAACCCGACCCACTCGTTCAAGGACCGGGTGGTGGCGGTGGCCCTGGCCGCCGCCACCGAGATGGGCTTCAAGGTGCTGGCCTGCCCGTCCACCGGCAACCTGGCCAACGCGGTGGCCGCCGCGGCGGCCCGGGCCGGCATCCGGTCGGTGGTGCTGGTGCCCGCCAACCTGGAGCTGCAGAAGATCATCACCACGTCGGTCTACGGCGGCACGTTCGTCACCGTGGACGGTACCTACGACGACGTGAACCGGCTGGCTTCGGAGCTGGCGGGCGAGCATGAGGACTGGGCGTTCGTCAACGTGAACGTGCGGCCGTATTACGCCGAGGGGTCCAAGACCATCGCCTTCGAGATCGCCGAGCAGCTCGGCTGGCGGATCCCGCCGCAGGTCGTGGTGCCCATCGCGTCCGGGGCGCAGCTGGTCAAGGTGGACAAGGGCTTCACCGAGCTGACCTCGCTGGGCCTGGTGCCGCAGGCGCCGTGGCGGGTGTTCGGCGCCCAGGCCACCGGTTGCTCGCCGGTGTCGGCCGCGTTCGCGGCCGGGCACGACGTGGTGCGCCCGGTCAAGCCGGACACCATCGCCAAGTCGCTGGCCATCGGCAACCCGGCCGACGGGCCCTACGTGCTCGACGTGGTGCGGCGCACCGGCGGCTCGATCGCCGACGTGAGCGATGACGAGATCGTCGATTCGATGCGGCTGCTGGCCTCGACCGAGGGCATCTTCGGCGAGACGGCCGGCGGGGTCACGCTGGGCGTGCTGCGCAAGCTGCTGGCCGCCGGGCAGCTCGACCCGGACGCCGAGACCGTGATCATCAACTCCGGCGACGGGCTGAAGACCCCCGACGTGATCGCCGAGGCCGTGCCGCTGCCCGCGCCGATCCGGCCCACCCTCGAGGCGTTCGGCGAGGCGGTCCCGTGAGCGTGCACGTGCGCATCCCGACCATCCTGCGGTCCTACACCGGCGGCGCGGCGGAGGTGACCGCCGCCGCGGGCACGCTGCGCGAGATCATCGCCGGCCTGGACGCCGCCTACCCGGGCCTGGCCGGCCGGCTGCTGGACGACGGCGGCCAGCTGCGCCGGTTCGTCAACGTGTACGTGGGCGAGGAAGACGTGCGCTTCGCGCAGGGACTCGACACGCCGGTGGCCGCCGGCGCCCGCGTCTCGGTCATCCCCGCGGTGGCCGGCGGAGCTGCGGGCCGGCGCGGACGGGACCGCGGCTGACATGGGCTAGATAACGTGTTTGGTGGCTAAGTGGCGCCAGGCGCGCTCGGTACGCGGTAAGGTCGTTTCCGGTCGCCGTCGGACGGGGGCGTGTTTCGTGCTTTCCGCGAGCCGTTCTCACCCGGTGCGATCGACGGGTTCCGCGTTGGCAAGGGCGGGGCTCGAGGCCCGAGCGCAGTTAGGGAGTTGTTTGGAATGGCTCAGGGCACCGTCAAATGGTTCAACCCGGACAAGGGATACGGCTTTATCGCCGTCGACGGTGGCAAGGACGTCTTCGTCCACTTCTCGGCTATCCAGTCGGATGGCTACCGCACCCTCGAAGAGGGCCAGCGGGTCGAGTTCGAGATCACGCAAAGCGACCGGGGCGCGCAAGCCGACAAGGTAATCGTCGTCCCGTAGGTTTCGCAGATCTGCCGGGTACACCAGATCGGCCCGGCCCCGTCTGGGGCCGGGCCGATCTTATTCCCGGGCCTGATTTCTGAGCTTCCGTTTGCACTCTCCCTATGAGAGTGCTAGACATGGTGCTGGCACTCTGCATGCCTGAGTGCCAGCAGTATGGCGGGATCGGGCGATGAGGCACGACCTCGCGGCAGGAAGAGACTGTCCGCAGGTGATGCCGTCCGTCGCGGGCGTCGGCTCGGTCACGCACACGCCACGGAGGACTGGAGCCTATGGCAGCGAAGATGATCGCGTTCGACGAGGACGCCCGGCGCGGCCTCGAACGCGGTATGAACCAGCTCGCCGACGCCGTGAAGGTAACCCTCGGCCCGAAGGGCCGGAACGTGGTACTCGAGAAGAAGTGGGGAGCCCCCACGATCACCAACGATGGCGTGTCCATCGCCAAGGAGATCGAGCTCGAGGACCCGTGGGAGAAGATCGGCGCCGAGCTTGTCAAGGAAGTAGCAAAGAAGACCGACGACGTGGCCGGCGACGGCACGACGACGGCCACCGTCCTGGCCCAGGCGCTGGTCCGCGAGGGCCTGCGCAACGTCGCGGCGGGCGCCAACCCGATGTCCCTGAAGAAGGGCATCGAGGCGGCCGTCGAGGCGGTCAGCGAGGAACTGTCCAAGCTGGCCAAGGACGTCGAGACCAAGGAGCAGATCGCCTCCACGGCCTCGATCTCGGCCGGCGACACGGCCATCGGCGAGATGATCGCCGAGGCCATGGACAAGGTCGGCAAGGAAGGCGTCATCACCGTCGAGGAGTCCAACACCTTCGGCCTGGAGCTTGAGCTCACCGAGGGCATGCGCTTCGACAAGGGATACATCGCGCCCTACTTCGTCACCGACCCCGAGCGGCTCGAGGCGGTGCTCGAGGACCCGTACATCCTGATCGTCAACTCCAAGATCTCGGCCAACAAGGACCTGCTGCCGCTGCTGGACAAGGTGGTGCAGTCCGGCAAGGCGCTGGTCATCATCGCCGAGGACGTGGAGGGCGAGGCCCTGGCCACCCTGGTGGTCAACAAGATGCGCGGGCTGTTCAAGTCGGTGGCCATCAAGGCCCCCGGCTTCGGCGACCGGCGCAAGGCCATGCTCGGTGACATCGCCATCCTGACCGGTGGCCAGGTCATCAGCGAAGAGGTCGGCCTCAAGCTGGACAACGCTGACCTGGACGTGCTCGGCCGGGCCCGCAAGGTCGTGGTCACCAAGGACGAGACCACGATCGTGGACGGCGCAGGCGACGCGGAGCAGATCTCCGGCCGGGTCAACCAGATCCGCACCGAGATCGACAACACCGATTCGGACTACGACCGGGAGAAGCTCCAGGAGCGGCTGGCCAAGCTGGCCGGCGGCGTGGCGGTCATCAAGGCCGGCGCGGCCACTGAGGTGGAGCTCAAGGAGCGCAAGCACCGCATCGAGGACGCCGTGCGCAACGCCAAGGCGGCCGTCGAAGAGGGTGTCGTGGCCGGTGGCGGCGTCGCGCTGCTGCAGGCGGGCCGCAACGCCTTCGAGAAGCTCGACCTGGTGGGCGACGAGGCGACCGGCACGAAGATCGTGCGCCGGGCGCTCGAGGAGCCGCTGAAGCAGATCGCGGTCAACGCCGGCCTCGAGGGCGGCGTGGTGGTCGAGAAGGTCAAGACGCTGTCGGCAGGTCACGGCCTGAACGCCGCGGACGGCGAGTATGTCGACATGTTCAAGGCCGGCATCATCGACCCCGCGAAGGTCACCCGCTCGGCGCTGCAGAACGCGGCCTCGATCGCGGGCCTGTTCCTCACCACCGAGGCGGTCATCGCGGAGAAGCCGGAGAAGACCCCGGCCCCCGCGGGGCCGGGCGGTGGCCCGGACATGGACTTCTGATTTCCTAGTCGTCCAAAGTCTGCCAGAACGGCCCGGAGCCTGGCTCCGGGCCGTTCTGCGTCGGGTTTCTCGGCATAACCGCTGGGTACAGCGCCAATGCGAGCACCTATCGCGGCGAATCCGGCCTCACACGCGAACCCGTCCCAGCACCACCGACCGTGTGAGGCCGGACCCCCGAGGGCCCGGGGCGCCCGCGCGGCACCGGAGCCGGCCATAACGTGGCTGCGATCGGGCGTCCGGGACCGATAGCCTTAGAACTGCCCATAGCATCCTGTCGGTCAGCTGATCGCTGGTTGTCTGTTCGTTCTGGAATACGTGAGGTCTGCGCGTGCCTACCGGCAAGGTCAAATGGTACGACTCCGACAAGGGGTATGGATTCCTCGCCCGCGACGACGGCGGCGAGGTCTTCGTGCATTCATCCGCGCTGCCTTCGGGGACGACCGCGCTGCGGCAGGGGCAGCGGGTGGAGTTCGGCGTGGCCGAGGGCCGGCGAGGGGCCCAGGCCCTGCAGGTGCGGATCCTCGAGCCGCCGCCCAACGTGGCCGCGGCCGTGGCCAAGCAGGCCCGCAAGAAGCCGGACGAGATGATCGTGATCGTCGAGGACCTGATCAAGCTGCTCGACGACGTGTCCAATACCTACCGGCGCGGCAAGCATCCCGACGCGAGGGACGCCAAGAAGATCGGGGCCGTGCTGCGGGCGGTCGCCGACGACATCGAGCCCTGACCCGGGTAGCGCTGACCCGGCTCGCCTGCGAGCTGCGGCGCGCTTAGCCTGTGGTGGTGGACAGGCGCAGTTTCGGGCTCTCGGCCACCTACCGCGTCGTCGGGACTCCCGCCGGGCCGCGGCCGCTGTCCGCGGCCGGGGTGGGGCGCCGCCTGCTCGGCCCGGTGGTGGCCGCGGGCCGGGGCGGCAGCCTGCTGCTCGGCAACGGCGGGCGGCTGCGGCTGGACGCGGCCGGCCAGCCGGAATACGCGACGCCGGACTGCGGCAGCCCGCTCGACCTGGTCGTGCACGACAAGGCGGGCGAGCGGATCGTGGAGGGGCTGCTGGTGGACGCCGGCCAGCGGCTGCGCGCCGACGGCATCGCCGGTGACATCTCGCTGGTCAAAGCCGACAGCCAGGAGCATTACCTGGCCGACCGGCGCGGCGAGTTCGGCCGGCTGGCCGACCTCCTGATCCCGTTCCTGGTCACCAGGCAGGTCATCTGCGGTGCGGGTGCGGTCCTGCGCACGCCGCGCGGTGCCGTGTACGGCCTCAGCCGGCGGGCCGGGCAGATCGGGCCGGGCCGGCCGTCCCGGCCGCTGGTCACGACCCGCGACGAGCCGCGCGCCGCCGCGGCAGGGTTCCGGCGGCTGCACGTGCTGGTCGGCGAGGCCAACATGAGCGAGACCACCACGCTGCTCAAGGCGGGCGCCACCGACCTCGTGCTGCGCATGGCCGAGGCGGCCGTCAAGCTGCCCGGCCTGACCCTGGACCACCCGGTCCAGGCCCTCGGCGCGGTCAGCCGCGACCTGACCGGGCGGAGCCGGGTGCGGCTGGCGGACGGCCGCGAGGCCAGCGTGCTGGACATCCAGCGCGAGTACCTGGCCCGGGCGAGCGAGTTCGCCGCCCGAGGCGGCGCGGATGGCGTCGGCGGCCGGGTGCTGGGCCTGTGGCAGCGGGCGCTGGACGCGATCGGGGCGGGGAACCTCGAGGCCATCGCGGGGCAGATCGACTGGGTCAGCAAGTACCAGCTCATCGAGCGCTACCGGGCCGAGCATGACCTGCCCCTGGCGGCGCCGGAGGTGGCCCAGGCCGATCTGGCCTTTTCCGACGTGCACCGGGACCGCGGCCTGTACTACCTGCTGCAGCGCCGCGGTGAGGTCGAGCGGACCGCGCGTGACATCGACATCTTCGCGGCGAAAACCGTCCCGCCGGCCCGGGCCGCTACCGGCAAGCGGGCTTAGCGTCGGCCGCCGGGCCGCTACCGGCAGGCGGCTGATCCCGGCTTAGCGCCGGCTGCCGGGCCGGGCGGGGCGCGGCCGCGGCCGCGGCCGGGACGGCGGGGGCTCGGCGTCGGCCCGCTGGGCCAGGATGCGGCGCCTGCGCCTGGCCGTCAGCAGGACCAGCGCGACGGTCAGCAGGGCCGCCGGGATGGCCAGGCCGATCTGGCCGTTGTTGAGCATCGACACGAGCACGCCAAGCAGGCCGCCCGCCACGTTGGCCACCTGGTTCAGCGTCTCGGACACCGCGAACGTCGAGGACCGGATCTCGTCGCCGATCTCCCGCTGCACGATCGAGTCCTGGGCCAGCTTGGCCAGGCTGGCGCACAGGATCGCGGCGAACGCCACCGCGATCACCGCGATCAGGCCGAAGAACCAGGCGGCGGCGGCCGCCACCGCCGGCGCTATGACCAGCACCGAGAACATGATCAGCTGCGGGGCCCGGGAGCGGAGCCAGGAGCCGATGGCCATGGCCACGATGCTGCCGCCCGCGACGGCCACGGCCAGCGTGGCCAGGGCGAAGTGCTTGGATACGCCGAGGTGCTCGGTCTGCAGCAGGAAGGCGAAGAAGAAGAACGTGTAGCCGGAGAACGCGCGCAGCACCGCGTTGCCGGTCATCGCCTCGGCCACCGCGGGCCCCACCCGGCCCAGCGTCCGCCACCGGCCGCCCTGGGGATGGGCCCTGCCCGGTTCCGCGGCGCCGTCCGGCTCGTCGACCCAGGGGCCGGGGGCCGGGGCGCCCGGGGGCAGCGCGGCCGGCTCGTATCGCCCGTGGCTCCCGGGCTCGCGGTCCGGGGCGTCGTAGGCCTCGGTCTCGTACGGCATGGTCTGGTGGCGGGGGCGGCCTCGCCCGTCCCGGCCGGCCGGGATGGTCGGGTCCATCGGCCCGCCCGCGGGGCCCTGGTCGCGCCCGTAACGCCCGTACCTGTGCTCCCGGGGCCCGGAGCGCCGCGACGCCGGCGCGCCCGGCCCCGGCCCGGCCTGGCTCTGGCCCGGCTCCGGGCCTGCTTGGCTCGGGCTGGGTGCCGCCTGGCCGGCGGCGGCCGCCGCGGCCGCGGCGGCGGTCGGGGTGTCCACCTGATCGGGCAGCCGCAGGGCCAGGACCATCGCGCCCAGATAGACGATCATGCCGACCCGCAGCACCCAGGCGGCACCGCCGACCGACTGGATGCCCTCGGCGATCCCCGCGGCCACCGTGGCCCCGATCACCGCGATCAGCTGCGACCGCGCGTTCGCGGTGACCAGGGTGATCTGCTCGGGCAGCAGCCGCGGCGCGACCGAGGCGCGGACCACGCCGTAGGCCTTCTGCAGCACCAGGATGCCGAACGCGGCGGGCAGCAGCGTGATCGGGTTGCTGACCGCGGCCGACATGGCGTAGCACAGCAGGCCGCGGGCCAGCAGCGTGCCGGCCAGCAGGTACTTGCGGCCCTGCTGCACCCGGTCCAGGGCCGGCCCGATGAACGGCCCGAGCACCGCGAACGGGGCCATGGTGACGAGCAGGAACAGCACCACCTTGCCCCGGGCCTGGTCGACCGAGGTGTTGAAGAAGATGGTCCCGGCCAGGGCCACGATGACGAACGCGTCGCCGGCCCCGGCCGCGGTGGTCAGCTCGATGAGCGTGGACAGCCCGGTCCGGCCGGCCCCGGACGCGCTGGTCAGGCGGTGCACGAAGCCGCCGGTCGAGCGGGTGGCCGTGGCCCCGGCGCGCGCGCCGGTCCTGACCGCGCCGCCGGTCCGGCGCAGCGCCTCGGACATCCGCATGTAACCAGTATTCTTGGTAGGCGCCCCTGCGGCGAAGCCGCCTTCGCCGCAATCAATGGGTAACCATACCCGCAGCATCGGTGATGAGTGAGAATTGACAACCGTGAGCCCCGCCCGTACCCGCATAAAGGAACCAGACCAGGCGTGCGCCGAGGCTGTTGAGCTCGCGCGGGCCGCGGTCGTCGACGTCGTCGGCGCGGCTAACGTCGGCGAGCACCTCGACGTCCAGGCCGAAGGCGAACGGATCGTCACCCACCTGTTCGCCTGCGCCGATCCGGCCTACGCGGGCTGGCGGTGGGCGGTCACGGTGGCCCGGGCGCCGCGGTCGAAGCTGGTCACGGTGGACGAGACCGTGCTGCTGCCCGGGTCCGACGCGCTGCTCGCGCCGGACTGGGTGCCCTGGCACGACCGGCTGCGGCCCGGTGACCTGGGCGTCGGTGACCTGATGCCCGCCCCGCCGGATGACGAGCGGCTGGTCCCGCTGGTCGCGATCTGGGGGGACGACGCCGTGACCGACTGGTATCCCCGGGACGACGACCCGGTGGACCCGGCCGAGCTGCCCGTGTTCGGGCGCTCCCGGGTGCTGTCGGCCATCGGCCGGGACTACGCGTCGGACCGGTGGTACGAAAGCGAGCACGGCCCGCGCACCCCGCTGGCGCACGCGGCCCCGGCGCAGTGCGTCAGCTGCGGCTTCTTCATCCCGCTGAGCGGGGAGCTGGGCCTGCTGTTCGGCGCGTGCGCGAACACCTACGCGCCGGACGACGGCCGGGTCGTCTCGGCCGACCACGGCTGCGGCGCCCATTCGGAAGCGGCGATCTCGGCGACGGCCCGGGCCCTCGCGCCGGTCATCGACGAGTTCGGCTACGACCTGGTCGACTTGCCCGGCGTCTCGGTAGAGGAGACGGTGTTCGAGCCGCTGGCCCGGGGCGCCGACTGACCGCCGGCCGGGTCTGGCTCCTGGCTCCTGGTCCTGCTCCTGCTCCTGGTCCTGCTCCCGGTCGCCGCCCCGGCCGGCCGCCGCCCTGGCCCGGGACCGCTTGAGCCGCGGCACGTACCAGACGGCGAATAGCCCCAGCGCCAGCCCGGCCACGCAGGTCCAGATCCACCAGCGCGAGCCGGCCGGCAGCTCGCTGCGGACGATGAGCAGCACGACCAGGGCCACGGCCCAGGCGACCGTGCCGGCCACGGCGACCAGCTGATCGTTCGCCTCCAGCGGCGGTGGCGGCGCCGGCCCGCGGGACTGTTTCACGCCTCCAGGCTACGAGGTGGGCCGTACGGCCCGGCCACGGGATTAATCAGGGCCAGCGGCGCGGGCGGCAGGCCCGGTGGCGTGATGTACTTAAGCCACGCCCCCCGGCCGGCCGACGAAGGTTGCCGATGATGACGATGACGCAGACCAGGACCGATGCCGGGCTGGCCACCGCCCTGCGGATCTCCGTGAGCCGGCTGGCCCGGCGGCTCCGGGCTCAGCGCACGGCCTCGGGGCTGACCGAGGCCGTGCTGTCGGAGACCCAGCTGGCCGCGCTGTCGGCCCTGGAGGCCCATCAGGCCATGACCCCGGGTGAGCTGGCCGAGCACGAGAAGGTCCAGCCGCCCTCCATGACCCGGGTCATCGCGGTCCTCGAGGAACGCCAGCTCGTGCTCCGTTCGCCGCACCTGACCGACCGGCGTCAGGTCGTGCTGACCGTCACCGAGGAAGGCCGGGCCGTCGTGCAGCGGGTGCGGCGGCGCAAGGATGCCTGGCTGGCCCGCAGGCTGGCCGAGCTGACCGCCGGGGAGCGGGCCACGCTCCGGGCCGCGGTGCCGATCCTGGAGAAGCTCAGCCAGTCCTGACCGCTACGGCGCGGTTCCGGCCGGGGCCCGCAGCGGCCAGCTGTCCACCGTGACGTACCTGGGCTGGTCGGTGGCGCCCAGGCGGCTGCGCACCAGGTGCAGCCGGTCCGCCGTCCACAGCGGCCCCTGATAGCCGTCCAGCGCCGCGACCAGAGCCGTGACGTCGGCCGGCATCCGGCAGCGGGCCAGGGTCAGGTGCGGCTGGAACCTGCGGCCCCGGTCGGGCGGCGGAGCGCCCGCCCGGCTCGCCCCCGCGGCCACCGATTCGGCCAGCCGGGCCAGGGCGCCGCGGTCCCCGGACAGGCCGCCCCACAGCACGTTGGCCCGGCCCGGCGCCGGGAAGGCGCCCGCGCCGGCGAACGCCAGCGCGATGCTGTGATGCCGCTGGGCGGCGCGTTCCAGGCGCGGCAGCAGCCGGGCCGTGGCGGTCTCGTCGACCTGGCCGAGAAAGGCCAGCGTGACGTGCCAGGCCTGGCGGCTGGTCCAGCGCAGGTCAGGCCGGCCGCCCCGCAGCGGCTCGACCAGCTCATCGAGCTCGTCGAGCACGGCGGGCGGCGCCGCGATGGCCACGAACAACCGCATCAGCTCACCCGGCGTGACGCCGGCTCCCCCGGATAGTGTGCCTCCCCCTGGCGCCCGGTGAGCTAAACCGGTGCGCTGGCCGGGAGCATGCTCGCCGAGCAGTCCGGCCCGGTTGGCAACCTCACTCATTGACCTACCTCGGATCTTCCTCGCCTGCCGGTTTGTAGGCTGTCATCGTGAACCGGGTGCCCCGATGGCTGCTGCCCGCCGTGCTGGTGCTGCTGGTGCTGCTGGTCGTGATCGGCACGATCCTCCGTTAGCCGCCGGCCCGGGCCGCCACGTAGTCGATGCAGGCGGTCAGCGCGGCCACGTCCCCCGGATCGACGGCGGGGAACATGCCGATGCGCAGCTGGTTCCGGCCCAGTTTCCGGTAGGACTCCGTATCGACGATCCCGTTCGCTCGCAGCGCGGCCGCGATGCCGTCGGCGGACAAGCCGCCGGTCACGTCGATGGTGCCGACCACCGGCGAGCGCTGCGCGGGGTCGGCGACGAACGGATCCGCGTAAGCCGCCTGTTCCGCCCACGTATACAGTATGGCAGCCGATTCCGCGCAGCGGGCCGCGGCCCAGGGCAGGCCGCCCTGGGCCAGCATCCAGTCGACCTGCTCGGCCAGCAGGAACAAGGTGGCCACCGCGGGCGTGTTGTAGGTCTGGTCCTGGCCCGCGTTCTCCAGGGCCACCCGCAGCGACAGGAAGTCGGGGATGTACCGGCCGCCGGCCGCGACCTGCGCGATCCGCTCCGCCGCGGCCGGGGACACCAGGGCCAGCCAGAGCCCGCCGTCGGAGCCCAGCCCCTTCTGCGGGGCGAAGTAGTACACGTCGAACTGGTCGGCCTGGACCGCCAGGCCGCCGGCCGCGCTGGTGGCGTCCACGATGACCAGCGATCCCGGATCGGCGCCGGGTACGCGGCGCACCGGCATGGCCACCCCGGTCGAGGTCTCGTTGTGGGTCAGCGCGTAGGTGTCGGCGCCGGGCTCGGGCCGGGGCTGCGGATGGGTGCCGGGCGCGGATTCCACCACGGTCGGCGCCGACAGCCACGGGGCTCGCGCGGCGATGGCCGCGAACTTGGCCGAGAACTCGCCGAAGCTCAGGTGCTGGGAGTGCTCGCGGATCAGGCCGAACGCGGCCGCGTCCCAGAACGCGCTGGTCCCGCCGTTGCCGAGCACGACGGTGTAGTCGCCGGGCAGGCCGAACAGCTCGGCCAGGCCGGCCCGGATCCGGTGCACCAGCGACCGGACCGGCGGCTGCCGGTGCGACGTGCCCAGATAGGCGGCGCCCGAGCCGGCCAGCGCGGCCAGCTGCGCGGGCCGGATCTTGGCCGGGCCGCTGCCGAACCGCCCGTCCTTCGGCCGCAGCCCCGCCGGGATCACGAGTGTGCTCACGGGCGCAGCCTACCGGGCGGCCCCGGCGGCGCCGGTGACCGGTAACGCCCGCCGGTCGAGCACGTCGGCGGCGCCCGGGACGTCGCGGACAGATCGCGTCGGCGGACCGATGTACCGGGCGGCGGGCCGGACCAGGCGGCCGGTCTGCTTCTGCTCCAGGATGTGCGCGGCCCAGCCGGCGGTCCGCGCGCAGGTGAACATGGAGGTGAACATGTGCGCGGGGACCTGCGCGAAGTCCAGCACGATGGCCGCCCAGAACTCCACGTTGGTCTCGAGCACCCGGTCCGGACGCCGGGCCCGCAGCTCGGCCAGGGCCGCGTTCTCCAGCGCCAGCGCCACCTCGTAGCGCGGCGCGCCGAGTTCCTTGGCCGTGCGGCGCAGCACCCGGGCGCGGGGGTCCTCGGCCCGGTACACCCGGTGCCCGAACCCCATCAGCCGCTCGTTGCGGTCCAGCACGCCGCGCACGTACGCCTCGGCGTCCCCGGTCCGCTCGACTGCCTCGATCATGCCGAGCACCCGGGCCGGGGCGCCGCCGTGCAGCGGGCCGGACATCGCGCCCACCGCGCCGGACAGCGCGGCGGCCACGTCGGCGCCGGTCGAGGCGATGACCCGGGCGGTGAAGGTGGACGCGTTCATGCCGTGCTCGGCCGCCGACGTCCAGTACGCGTCGACCGCCTTGACGTGCCGCGGGTCGGGCTCGCCCCGCCAGCGGATCATGAACCGCTCGGTGATCGTGGCCGCCTCGTCGACCCGGCGCTGCGGCACCATCGGCAGCCCGACCCCGCGGGCCGCCTGGGCCACGAAGGACAGCGCCATGACCGACGCGCGGGCCACGTCGTCGCGGGCCTGGGCGTCGGTGATGTCAAGCAGCGGCCGCAGGCCCCAGCCCGGGGCGAGCATGGCCAGCGCGCTCTGCACGTCGACCCGGATATCGCCGGAATGCACCGGAATCGGATAAGGCTCGGCCGGCGGCAGCCCGGGCGCGAAGGAATTATCGACCAGAAGACCCCAGACATGGCCGAACGAAACGTGGCCGGCCAGTTCCTCAATGTCCACGCCGCGGTACCGCAGCGACCCGCCCTCTTTGTCGGGCTCGGCGATTTCGGTCTCGAACGCGATGACCCCCTCGAGACCGGGCTTGAAATCCGACATCAGTGATTCCTCTCTTCTTCCTCTTGGGTGTCAGAGGGCACCCCGCGCCATGCTGAGCCGAGCCTGTTTCCGGGCGCGAGTGGGCGCCGGGCATGATGCCAGTGGTCCCATTCAACCGCCCTGAACTGGGTTGCGGTAGCCAGAGCAGGTGTGAGGATCATTACCCATGGACACGACACGGCGCGATCTCGACCCGCCGCCAGCGGCCCAGGGCCTGTCCGAGACAGTGCTGTCTGAAACAGTGCTATCTGAAGACATGCTGGCCAGCGACCCGATGACGCAGTTCGCCAGGTGGATGGCCGATGCGCAGGCCTCAGCCATGCCGCAGCCGACCGCGATGGTGCTGGCCACCACGTCGGCCGACGGCTACCCCCGGGCCCGGACCGTGCTGCTGAAGGCGCACGACCAGGCGGGCTTCACCTTCTACAGCAACCGGACCTCACGCAAGGGCCAGGACCTGGCCGCCCGGCCGCGGGCCTGTGCCGTCTTCCCCTGGTACGCCCTGGACCGCCAGGTCACCGCCGAGGGCAGCGTGCGCGTGCTGTCGCAGGCCAGCAGCGAGCCGTACTACCGGTCCCGGCCGCGCGGGTCGCAGCTCGGCGCCTGGGCCAGCCGGCAGTCGCAGGTCATCGGGTCCCGCGCGGCCCTGGAGCGCCGGATGGCCTCACTTGAGCAGCGCTGGCCGCCGCCCGCGCAGATCCCGATGCCCGACTTCTGGGGCGGCTACCTGCTGGTCCCGGAGACGGTCGAGTTCTGGCAGTCGCGGCCCGATCGCCTGCACGACCGGCTGCGATACCGCCGCGACGGCGCGGCCTGGACCGTCGAGCGGCTGTCTCCCTGAGGAGCTTGGGCGAACACCGCCCCGCCCGGCATAGCATCACAAGCAGGAGGATGAGGAGTTGACAGCCCAGGGGCTCATTGACACGACGGAGATGTACCTCCGCACCATCTTCGAGCTTGACGAAGAGGGAGTCGTCCCGCTGCGCGCTCGCATCGCCGAGCGGCTGGCGCAAAGCGGCCCGACCGTCAGCCAGACCGTGGCCAGGATGGAGCGGGACGGCCTGGTCCACGTGCACGGTGACCGGCATCTGGCGCTGAGCGACACCGGCCGGATGCTGGCCACCCGGGTCATGCGCAAGCACCGGCTGGCCGAGTGCCTGCTGGTCGGGGTCATCAAGCTGCCCTGGGAGGAGGTGCACATCGAGGCCTGCCGCTGGGAGCACGTGATCTCGGAAAACGTGGAGCGCCGGGTGCTCGAGCTGCTCGGCTACCCGGTCCGCTGCCCGCACGGAAATCTCATTCCCGGCCTGGCCGAGCTCGGCCTGTCCGGTGAAGCCGAAGAGAAGGCACGCGCGGCAATGAATGAGACGGGTGAGGCGATGACAAAGCTCGCATCCGGGGACACTGTGCGGGCCGTCATCCGGCGAATTGGCGAGCAAATTCAGAGTGACCTTGATCTGATGCTTAAACTCAAGCGCGTCGGGATACAACCCGGACGCGAGGTGATTCTCATGGCGGGCGATGACGGTGTGCGAGTGACGGCCGGCGAGCAGATGGACGCCATCGCGACGGACCTTCCCGGCGCCATCGCCGCGCATATCTTCGTCACCATATCCGCCCGGCTTCAGCCCGCGGCCGGAGCATGATCTCCGCATTCGGCCGCGGTACCGGGGCGGGCCCATGACCAGCTGGAACCAGGCCGCATTCGATCCGTACCTGCCCGCGGACATGGTCCTGGGCCAGGCCGACATCGGCGTGGTGGTCGCCGACCGGCTCAGCAACCTGCTGTACATCAACGAGTTCGCGGCCCGCCTGTTCCGTATTTCCGGTGACGTGAACCGGCTGGCCGGCTCCTCGGTGCTGTCCCTCGGCCTGTTCACCGGCGACGACCTGCGCAAGATGGAAGACCTGGCCGGCCAGGTGCTGCGCGGCCGGCCCTGGGAGGGGACCGTCGAGGCCGCCCGCGGCGACGGATCGCACGCCCTGCTGCGGGCCCTGGCCGTGCCGCTGCGGCACGGCGGCGGCGACATCGACGGCATGGTCATCCTGGCCCGCGAGGCCGGAACGCGCGACGGGCGGCTGCAGCAGGACCGGATCGCCCTGCTCGAGCGGGTGGGCGAGCGGCTGGCCGGCTCGCTGGAGATCGGCACCACGCTGAGGCACGTGACCGAGATGCTGGTCCCGCAGTTCGCCGACCACTGCTTCGTCGACCTGTTCCAGGGCGAGCAGCTCATCCGCCGGGTGCAGCGGCACGCCAGCGACTGGGTGCCGCCGCCCGGCACCTGGGCCCAGACCGGCGAGCAGATCCACTACCCGGAGGGGCACTTCTGCCAGCAGGCCATGGCCCGGCTGGACACCATCGCGGTCACCGACCTGGAGCTCGAGACCTACCCGGCGCCCAGCGCGGAGAGCCTGTCCGCCGCGCACGAGGCCGGGCTCACCTCGGTGGTGGCCGCGCCGCTGTACGCCCGGGGTGAGCTGCTCGGCGTGATGAGCCTGGCCCTGTCCCGGCTCACCGACCGCGAGGACCGCAACTACGACCCGCCTGACCGGGACCTGATCGGCGCCATCGCCAGCCGGGTGGCCGTCGCCATCGACAACTCGATGCTGTTCGAGACCGAACGGCAGACCGCCCTGGCCTTCCAGAAGAGCCTGCTGCCGCAGGCCATCCCGGACCTGGACGGGCTCGAGGTGGCCTGCCGCTACGTCCCGGCCAAGCCGCTGGAAGCCCAGGGCCAGGGGATCCAGACCCAGGTCGGCGGCGACTGGTACGACATCATCCCGCTGGCCGCCGGGCGGGTGGGCATCGTCATCGGCGACGTGGAGGGCCGCGGCCCCCGGGCCGCGGCGATCATGGGCCAGCTGCGCGCGGCGCTGCGGGCCTTCGCCCAGGACGAGAAGTCCCCGGCCGACATCATGCGCAAGCTGGACGAGTGGTGCCGGTCGCTGGGGCCCACCGACAAGGCCGGGGTCCCGCTGGCTAGCGACCCGCCCACCGCGAGCTGCATCTACATGACCTACGACCCGTGGTCGCGGGAGCTGACCTTCGCCAACGCCGGGCACGACGCCCCGCTGCTGATCAGCGGCGGCCAGGTCCGCCAGCTGGAGTTCCAGTACAAGGGCGTACTGCTGGGCGTGCGCGGCAAGGGCATCCGCGGGCTGCCCACCTACAAGGAACAGACGATCATCGTGCCGCCCGGGGCGATCCTGGTCTTCTACACCGACGGCCTGACCGACCGGCGCACCCGCGCCGACGGCTCGGGCCACTACACCGAGGCCGAGTCGGAGCAGATGCTGCAGCACGCGGTCCGGGCCGCCGCGGCCAGCGGCGACGCCGACGCGGTGGCCACCGCGGCCGAGTACGCGGTGCCGGGCGACATCGACGACGACATGGCCATCCTGGTGGTCAAGTCCTCCGCCGCCGAGCTGGCCTCCGCCGAGCGCACGTTCCCGGCCGAGCCGATCATGGTATCCGAGGCCCGGCGGGTGGCCGCCCAGGCGTTCGGCTCGTGGGGCATGGACGCCGAGCAGAGCGAGCTGGCCTGCCTGCTGGTCTCCGAGGTGGTGACCAACGCGGTGCTGCACGCCTCGGTCTCGCCGGGCCCCGGCCGCGACCTCGACTTCGACCTCGACCCGGTCATGCTGCCCGCGCCGGCCGCCGCGGCCGAACCGGTCTCCGCCCGGGCCCCCGCGGCGGCCAAGGCGGTCAAGACGCCGGTCA
The DNA here is from genome assembly GCA_963767565.1 of uncultured Actinomycetes bacterium. Classification (GTDB taxonomy): domain Bacteria; phylum Actinomycetota; class Actinomycetes; order Streptosporangiales; family Streptosporangiaceae; genus Palsa-504. Next base: position 68,014 of record CAVYEG010000014.1, read on the forward strand.
ACACGGGGCCGGTGAACACGGGGCCGGTGAACACGGGGCCAGTCAACACGGGGCCGGTCAACACGGGGCCAGTCAACACGGGGCCAGTCCAGACCGCGGCCGGGCCGGCCCAGGCCGGCGCCCGCGCGGTCCCGGCCGCCGTGCCCGGGTGGGACGGCCCGCCGCCGGACGGCGGCCGGTCCGGTCCCCCGGGCTCAGCCCGGGAGTTCACGCTGCGCCTGCGGCGCGGCGCGAACGCGGTGTGGGTCGAGGTCTTCGACCCCGACCTGCGGCTGCCCCGGATCAGGACGGCCGCGGAGACCGACGAGGGCGGCCGCGGCCTGTACCTGGTCGAGCAGCTGGCCACCCGGTGGGGATCGCGGCCCACGACCGACGGCAAGGCGGTCTGGTTCGAGATACCGCGCAGCGGCAGCCGGTCCTGACCGCGGGACGGCGGCGGCGGTCAGTGGCCGTTGTGCTTGGCCCACAGCATCAGGATCAGGAACCCCACGATCACGATGGGTGCCAGCCAGTGCTTGCCCGTGACGGGCAGCTTCAGCTTGCCGCGCAGGCGCGTCCAGGCGAACGCCACCAGGGCGGCGATGAGCACCAGCAAGATGAGCCCGGACATGGCCGCCTCCCTTTAAGCGCGGTTTGCGAACCCGTACCGAGCCTACGGCATCCGGTGCCGTCACGCGATACGCACGCGATCCGCCGCACCGTGAGCGAGCCCTCCTGCGACCCGGTCCGCGTGGCGGTACCGCGCCCGCGGCGAGGTACCGTGAGGACACGATTCGGCATACCTGGAGGCCCTTGATGGCGGAGGCGTTCATAGCGGGTGCGGTCCGCACCCCGATCGGCAGGCGCAACGGCGGCCTGTCCGGGGTCCACCCGGTGGACCTCGGCGCGCACGCGCTCCGCGCGCTGATCGACCGCACCGGCATCGACCCGGCCGTCGTCGACGACGTCATCATGGGCTGCGTCTCGCAGATCGGCCCGCAGACCCTGGACATCGCCAGGAACGCCTGGCTGTCAGCCGGGCTGCCGGAGAGCGTGCCCGGCGTCACCATCGACCGGCAGTGCGGATCCTCCCAGCAGGCCGTCCACTTTGCCGCCCAGGCCGTCATGTCCGGCGCCCAGGACCTGGTGGTCGCGGCCGGGGTGGAGAGCATGAGCGTGGTGCCCATGGGCTCGTCGGTCAGCCTGGGGGTGCAGGCAGGCCAGCCCGCGCCGTGGGGCAGCGGCTGGCACGAGCGGTACGGCGACCAGGAGATCTCGCAGTTCCGCGGGGCCCAGCTGATCTGCGAGCAGTGGGGGATCAAGCGCAGCCAGCTCGAGGAGTTCGCGCTGGAAAGCCACCAGCGGGCCATCCGGGCCATCGACGAAGGCCGGTTCGAGCGCGAGATCGCGCCGCTGGCCGGCGTCAGCCAGGATGAGGGCCCGCGCCGGGACACCTCGCTGGAGAAGATGGCATCGCTGGCGCCGCTGCGCGACGGCTGGGAGATCACCGCCGCGGTGGCCTCGCAGATCTCCGACGGCGCGGGCGCCCTGCTGATCGCCTCGCAGTCGGCGCTGGACCGGTACGGCCTGGTGCCCCGGGCCCGGGTGCACGCGATGACCGTGGTCGGCTCCGACCCGGTGCTGATGCTCACCGGCCCGATCCCGGCCACCAGGAAGGTGCTGGACCGGGCGGGCATGACGGTGTCCGACATCGACGTGTTCGAGGTCAACGAGGCGTTCGCGCCGGTCCTGCTGGCCTGGTCGGAGGACACCGGCGCCGCACTGGAGCGGACCAACCCCAACGGCGGGGCCATCGCCCTCGGGCACCCGCTCGGGGCGACCGGGGCGATCTTGATGACCAAGCTGCTGCACGAACTCGAGCGCGGCGGCGGCCGGTTCGGCCTGCAGACCATGTGCGAGGGCGGCGGCCAGGCTAACGCCACCGTCATCGAAGTCCTCTAACCGGACTAGCACTAACCGGACTGGCGGTCTCCGGGGCGCGCAGCACGTACCCGAGCCCGCGCCTGGTGTGGATCAGCGGCGGGCGGCCCAGCTTGCGCCGCAGGTAGCTCACGTACGTCTCCACCACCTGGGACTGGCCGGTGTAGCCCCGGCCCCACACGGTGACCAGCAGCTGGGTCCGGCTCACCACCGTGCCCTGATGGCGCATCAGGCAGGCCAGCAGCCGGAACTCGGTCGGCGACAGGTCCACCGGCGCGCCGGCCCGGTGCACGGTCCAGCGCGACTCGTCAAGCACCACGTCGGCCGCCCGGAGCAGCCCGGGCCGGCCGGGCAGGACGGGTGCCGCGGACCGGCGGGCCACGGACCGTTCGGCATAAAATTCACTGGCCACCGGCCCGAGCCGGCGCACCCCGCTGAACGCGGGGTGCGCCGGAACCGGCTGGACGGCTCGGCTCACCAGTGCGTGGGGGACGCGCTGGGCGTCGCGGCCGTCCGGGCCCCCACGTCGCTGCTGCTCAGCGGGCTGAACAGGACCAGCTGGGCGTGCAGCGTGCCGTGCGCGCGGGTGCCGGCGACCAGCACCAGGTCGCCGCGGGCCAGGGCATTAGCGGCCAGCCACGCGGGCTGGGTGAACGTGACCCTGGCCGGGGCCGGCCTGGTGGCGGCCGGCATGGTCGCGGTCTGGGACACCGTGGCCATGCTCCTGGTCACCGTGACCGTCACGGTCAGGTCGGTGCCCGCCACCTGCACGCTGACCGTCACCGGGGCGGCGGTCGGCGTCAGCATGGCGGCGGCGGTGGTCGGACTGCCGGCCAGCAGCGTGGTCGCCGGGAGCATGTTGCCTGCGGTCATGGCCTGCTGGGTCGCGCTGATGCTCGCGGTCAGCGCCGCCGTGCCCGCCGTGCTGGCCGACACGTCCTGGAACTTGGTCCGGGCCGACAGCAGCCACAGGTGCAGCGACCCGTCAGCCGACCGGACGACCAGGAAGTTCTTGGTGGCCAGGACCACGATGCCGCGCTGCAGGTCGAGCATCTGGCCCTGATGCGGGGTCTGGGTGTAGCCGGCCGTCAGCCGGGCCAGCTCGGCGTAGGTGGCCTGCCGGGACCAGCCCCAGGTGCTCAGCGCCGAGCTGAGCATGGTGCCCTGGCTGGCGAGGCGGGCCGAGTAGGCCGCCGGGGCGGCCGCCGTGGGCGCGGCGTGGCCGCCCGTGGCCACCGCGGTCACGGCGATGGCGCCCCCGCCGACCAGGGCGGCGGCCGCCAGGCCGGCCCGGATCCTCAGCTTGGCCTGGCGGCTGTTCCGGTAGTGCCGATTGCGGGCCGTCATGACTGCCTCCCTAGGGGGACGCGGCGCCCGCTACGCGCGTCCAGGTCTGAGTGGATGTCCATGGCTTCGAGCGTGCCCCGGCCCGCCGGGCCCGGAACGACATTCCGGGCGCACGTAAGCACTACGTTCGCATGCTCACAGGCTGACCGGGGCGCCGTGGCCGCGACGGGCCGGGGCGCTGCGGGGAGTTCAGCGGTCGGTTACATCCGCTCGGGAACAGGCACTCCGAGCAGGTCCAGGCCGGCTACCAGCACGCGCAGCGTCAGCGCGCACAGCGCGAGCCGGCTGGCCCGTACCGTCTCGGGCTCGGCCTTGAGCACCGGGCACTCCTCGTAGAACGAGGTGAACAGGCTGGCCACCTCGAACAGGTAGGCGCACAGCCGGTGCGGCTCGGCGGTCACGCCGACCCCGGTGACCACCGCGCCGAAGCCGAGCAGGCGCAGGGCCAGGGCCCGTTCGGCGGGGGCCCAGTCGGGGGCGCTGACCGTGATGCGCGAGCCGCGGATGTCCGGATCGGCGTCCGAGCCGGCCCGGCGGAAGATGGACCTGATCCGGGCCGTGGCGTACTGCAGGTACGGGCCGGTGTTGCCCCGGAAGGAGATCATCCGGTCCCAGTCGAACACGTAGGCGCTCTCCCGGGCGGTGGACAGGTCGGCGTACTTGACCGCGCCGATGCCGACCGCCTCGGCGATCGCGTCCAGCTCGGCCGGGCTGAACCGCGCGGCCGCGTCCACCTCGTCCAGGATGCCCCTGGCCCGGTCCACGGCCTCCTGCAGCAGGTCGGCGAGCTGCACGTTGTCGCCGGACCTGGTGCGCAGGCGGCCGCCGTCGGGCGCGGAGACCAGGCCGATCTGGGCGTGCTCGAAGGACACGCCGTCCGGGATCCAGCCCGCCTCCCGGGCCACCGCGAACACCATCTGGAAGTGCAGCGCCTGATCCGAGCCGACCACGTAGATGGCCCGGTCGATGTGCAGCACGCCGATCCGGTACCTGATGGTGGCCAGGTCGGTGGTGGAGTAGTTGTAGCCGCCGTCGCTCTTGCGGATGATGACCGGCAGCGGCCGGCCCTCCCGGCCGGTGAAGCCGGACGGGAACACGACCAGCGCGCCGTCGCTGTACACCGCCAGGCCGTCGTCTTCCAGCCGGGCCACCGTGTCGGCCAGCAGGTCGTTGTAGAAGCTCTCGGCCTTGATGTCGGCGTCGGTCAGCGTGACCTGCAGCCGGCCGTAGATCCGGTGCAGGTAGTCCATGGAAAGGTCGACGATTTCCTGCCAGAGCCGCAAGGTGCCCGGGTCGCCGCCCTGCAGGTCGACGACCCGCTTCCTGGCCCGGTCGGCGAACCCCGGGTCGGAATCGAACTTGCGCCGGGCCGCCTGGTAGAACGCGTTCGGGTCGGTGCGCAGCAGCGCGGCCTGGGGCGAGTCCTCGCCCACGTCCAGCAGGTACTCGATCAGCATGCCGAACTGGGTGCCCCAGTCGCCGACGTGGTTGTCCCTGATCACGCGGTGGCCGGCGAACTCGAGCACCCGGGCGATGGCCTCGCCGACGATGGTCGTGCGCAGGTGGCCGACGTGCATCTCCTTGGCGATGTTGGGGGAGGAGTACTCCACCACCACCGTCTGCGGCTCGGCCACCGGGGCCAGCCCCAGCCGGGCATCATCGAGCATGTCGCTGGCCTGGGCCGCGATCCAGTCCTCGCGCAGCCGCAGGTTGATGAAACCGGGCCCGCTGACCTCCGGCTCGGCGCAGATGCCGGCCACGTCCAGCCCGGCGGCCAGTTCGGCGGCCACCTCGCGGGGCGGGCGGCCCAGCCGTTTGGCCAGCGGCAGCGCGGCGTTGGACTGGAAGTCGGCGAACGAGGACGGCCGGATCAGCGGGTCGGCATCGCGGTAGTCCAGGCCGAACGCCACGACGACGGCATTGCTCACCCGGTCGCTCAGGACCTGCTGCGGATCGGCCATGGCTCAAGGGTATCGGGGGAGCGGCCCGGCGCGGAAAGCGATAGCGGTCCGCGCCGGACCTGGCGCCCGCCGGACCTGGCCCGCCGGCCTGGCCCGCCGGACCTGGCTCCGCCGGACCTGGTCAGGGGCGGCGCAGGAAATGGCCGCCGCGGCCGGGACCCCGACCGGGGCTGAGCCGCTGGGTGATCTTCTCGGTGAACTCGCCGCGGGCCAGGTCGGCGGCGAGCCGGCAGGCCGAGGTGATCGCGCGGGCGGTGCTCGCGCCGTGGGCGATGACCACGGTCCCGCCCAGGCCGAGCAGGACGGCGCCGCCGTAGCTCTCCGCGTCCAGCCGCGCGGCCATCTCGCGCAGCCCGCGGCGCTGCAGGAAGGCCCCGAGCCGGGCGGCGGCCGTGCCCGTCACCGCGGCCCGCAGCTCGGCCGAGGCGAACCGGATCGAGCCCTCGAGCGTCTTCAGCGCCACGTTCCCGGTGAAGCCGTCGGTCACGATCACGTCCACCTCGCCGGCCAGCAGGTCGCCGCCCTCCACATTGCCCGCGAAGGTCAGCGGCAGCGCGCCGTGCGGCGGGTCGGCGGCCAGCAGCTCGTGCGCCCGCCGGGTGAACTTGTTGCCCTTGCCGGGCTCGGTGCCGATGGTCAGCAGCCCCACCCGGGGCGCGGCTATCCCGAGCGCCAGCTGGGCGTAGGCCACGCCGAGCTGACCGAACTGGACCAGCATCTCCGGCTTCGGATCGGCGGTGGCGCCCGCGTCGATGAGCACCGTCCGGCCGGGCCGGGTGGGCAGCACCACGGCCAGCCCCGGGCGGTCCACGCCGGGCAGCGACCGCAGCCGCAGCCGGGCGGTCGCCACCACGCCGCCGGTCGACCCGGCCGACACCACCGCGGCCGCCTCGCCCCGCCGGACCAGCTGGCAGGCCACCGCCACGCTGGACCGCGGGCGGCGCAGGCTGGCCAGCGCGCCCTCGTCCATGGCCAGGTTGTCCTCGGCCGACACGATGTCGATCCCGTCGCTGCCGGGGTCCGCCCCGGCCGCGGCCAGCGCGTGCCGCAGCCGCGCGGCCGGCCCGGTCAGCAGGATCCTGATGCCGTGCTCGCGCCGGGCGGCCAGCGCGCCCGCGACGATCTCGTCCGGGGCGTGATCGCCGCCCATGGCGTCCACGGCCAGGACCGGATCCACGGCCGCCGCCGGACCCCCTGGGCCCGTCGGCCCCCCTGGGCCCCCAGGGTCTCCTGGGCCTCTCGGGCCGACCTGGCCCCACTGGGCCTCTCGGGCCTCCTGGGGCGGCCTGGGGGAAGGGCTCGGCGGAGCCGCCGCCCGCGCCCGCCGCTCCCCGCTGCGGGCTGTCGGGTGCCGTGTTCAGCGCGTCACCGGGGTGTGCGGCCGGGGATGAAGCCTCATCCTCGCTCCTTCCGCCGGCAATGGCGCTCTGGTGGCCCTATTATGGCCCGGCCGGGAAATCCGGCCGGGCTGGGGACCCGCGCGACCCGCGTAACGCGCCCACTCACGGTAACCGCCGGGCGCCGGGATTGTACGGCTGTGCCCCAACAAAGGAAAGCGAATTAACAAACCACTGGTGAGAAGTTGCTGTGATTCCGCCGAATGCTTCATGCGAAGCGTGGTATTTGTCTCAACGGAAGAAAGGCGGATGGAGAATCGGAACCAACGAGGCTTCCGGAGCGTAAATAAACGTGGAAGCAGTTCTGGCCAAGCAGGTACCGGGGAAACTGGCCAGTCCGGGGGGAACCGCTGGGGAGCGGGTGTCATCAGGGCTATTTCGCGCGTGGCACGGCCGTTCCGGCTCGGCGGCGCGCACAACGAGGGAGAAGGCGCGTGACAGACATCCAGCAGGTCGTCCCGTCGGCCCGGGCAGTGCCAGCCCGGGCAGTGCCAGCCCGGGCAGGGCGGACGCGGGTTCCATGCTTACTCAGCGAAGCACCTCGACCAGCTCGTGCAGCGAGCCGGCCTGCCAGCCGATGAGCGGCTGGCCGTGCGGGCGGTGGCTACCGTCCTGCCCTTCCGGACGAATTCTTACGTAGTGGAAAACCTCATCGACTGGGACGCGGCCCCGGACGACCCGATCTACCGGCTGGTCTTCCCGCAGCCGGACATGCTGCCCGCCGCCGACGTGCGGCGGCTGGCCGACCTGATCAGCGGCGAGGCGCCGCAGGCCGACCTGCGCGCCGCCGCGCACGAGATCCGGATGCGGCTCAACCCGCACCCGGCCGGCCAGCTGGTGCTGAACGCCCCCACCCTGGGTGGCCGGCCGCTGTCCGGCCTGCAGCACAAGTACCCCGAGACCGTCCTGTTCTTCCCCCGGCAGGGCCAGACCTGCCACGCGTACTGCACCTACTGCTTCCGGTGGGCGCAGTTCGTGGACGAGCCGGCGCTGAAGATGGCCACCGACGACATCGGCACGCTGGTCGCCTACCTGGCCGAACATCCCGAGGTGACCAGCGTCCTGATCACCGGCGGCGACCCGATGATCATGGGCGAGGCGGTGCTGCGGCGCTACATCGAGCCGCTGCTCGACCCGCGCCTGGAGCACCTGGAGTCGATCAGGATCGGCAGCAAGTCGCTGTCCTACTGGCCGCAGCGGTTCGTCACCGACCCCGACGCCGACGCCACGCTGGAGCTGTTCGGCCAGGTGGTGGACTCGGGCCGGACGCTGGCGCTGATGGCCCACTTCTCCCACCCGCGCGAGCTCGAGCCCGCGCTGCTCGACGCGGCCGCCCGCCGGATCACCGCCACCGGCGCCGTCATCCGCACCCAGGCCCCGCTGATCAGGTCGATCAACGACGACCCGGCGACCTGGCGTACCATGTGGCGCGCCCAGGTACGCAAGGGCATGATCCCGTACTACATGTTCGTGGAGCGGGATACCGGCCCGCAGGACTACTTCGCCGTACCGCTGGCTCGCGCGCACGAGATCTTCCGCGACGCCTACCAGGGCGTCTCCGGCCTGTGCCGCACGGTCCGCGGGCCGTCCATGTCCGCCACCCCGGGGAAGGTGTGCGTGGACGGGGTGACCGAGGTGGCCGGCGTCCCGGTGTTCGTGCTGCGCATGATCCAGGCCCGCAACCCGCGCCTGGTCGGCACGCCGTTCTTCGCCCGGTTCGATCCGCAGGCCACCTGGCTCACCGACCTGGTGCCCGCCTTCGCCGACCGGTTCCCCTGGGAGCCTGCCGGCTACCAGGCCGTCACCGACGACCGGGCCAGCTACGAGACGGTGTCCGGCGAGCTGCCCGGGCTCTGGCCGGATGACCCCGGCGAGCTGATGGTGCCCGCCATCTGACCCGATTCCGCCTCGGCCATCTGCGGCTCGACCTGGCGCATGGCGGTGGTGGTCAGCGGCGCGAACGTGCCGCCCAGCCCATGCCGATCGCGAACAGGGTCAGCCCGCTGACCAGGATGTACTTGCCGCCGATCGTGTCGGTCAGCCGGCCATGAACGGCGCGATGACGATCATGACCAGCGAGAAGATCGGCGAGCATAGTGAGCCGCCTGGCCAGGCGGACCCGGAAGCGGACGGGTCAAGCGGGCGTGGTGGTTTCGGTCTTGGCGGCGCCGGCGGGCTCGGGGGCGCGCTTGCCTTGCTTGATCGCCAGGCAGCTCAGCGCGCCGACCCCGAGGAGGATGATCGGCAACACCATCGTCTGCCGCATAGCGGTCACGTAGGCGAAGGTAAACACCTCATGGCCGATGCGTGCGATCTCTGCAGCGATCTGGGCGGGCAGGCCGGGGCCCAGGTGGGTGCTGCCGCCGGATTGGCCGGCCCCGACCTGGATGCCGTTCTTCGCGGAGTTGTCGATCCCGGCCACGAACCGGCTGCGCACCTGCGGCGGCAGAGCGGCCGACCGGGCGGTCGCCTGGGCCGCCATCGCGGAAACAAGCCTGTTCTGCAGCAGGGCACCCACTGCCGCGGTGCCGATCACCAGGCCGACCTGCCGGACGGTGTTCAACACCCCCGATGCCGCACCCGCCGTGCGCGGATCGATGTTGCGCATGCCGACCGTGACCATGGGCGCGAAGATGCAGCCCATGCCGAGCCCGGCCACGATCAGCGGTGCCACGAAGATGAGCCACGAAGAGTTCGGCTGAGCGATGAGCGCTATCCAGCCCATCCCGACGCCGAAGAGGATCAGCCCGGACATGAGGATGAACTTGCCGCCGATCTTGTCGGTCATCCGGCCCGCCACGGGGGCGACAAACATCGACACCAGGGAGGCAGGCGCCAGCGTGAGCCCCGCCTTCAGCGCCGAGAACCCCAAGACGGACTGCAAGTAGATAGTCAACGGGATGAAGATCCCCATCATCCCGATGGCGAGCACCCCGGACACCCAGTTCACGACCGAGTAGTTCCGGTCCCGGAACAGCGCGAACGGCACCAGCGGCTCCTTGTCCTGGGTGAGCTTCTGGACCACCAAGAAGGCGAGCAGCAGCACCACTCCCAGGCCGAGAACCAACGGGATGCTGACGAACCCGGTGATCGTTCCCCAGTCGTATTTCTGCCCCTCGACCAGGCCGTAACAGATCGCCAGCAGCGCCCCGCTGGCCAGCAGCACCCCGGGGAAGTCGATCCGGTGCCGCCTGCCGGGCCGCACATCGGGGACGATCAACGGGGTGACCAGCAGCACGAACAGGCCGAATGGCAGGTTCACGAAGAAGATCCACCGCCAGTCGAAAGCGGTCACCAGCAGCCCGCCCAGGGTCGGCCCGGCCACCGTGGCTACCCCGGCCACCGCCCCCCATACCCCGAACGCCGCCCCGCGCCGGTCGGGCGGGAACGTGTTGGTGATGATCGTCAGCGTCTGCGGCATGAGCATCGCCGCGCCCAGCCCCTGAACCGCGCGAAAGCCGATCAGAGCGCCCGGGCTCGGCGCCAGCCCGCACGCGGCCGAGGCCGCCGTGAACACCCCGACACCGCCCATGAACATGATCCGCGGCCCGATCAGGTCACCCAGCCTGCCCGCCGTGATGACCAAGACGGCGAGGACCAGGGCGTAGGCGTTGATCACCCACAGCACATCATCCAGCGAGGCGTGCAACTTGGTGATCAGGTTCGGGATCGCTATGTTAACGATCGTCAAATCCAGGAGGGTCATAAAGAAGCCGAGCGAGACGACCAGCAACACCGCCCAAGGATTCGCGCGGAACTTCCTCACAACTTCTCCTTAGGGCTCTCACACGTCATGAGCTGTGGTGACGCTGATCGAATGTTTTGAGCACCTGGAAAGATCTTCTCGAGCAGCGTCATGAAGAAGCCAAGCGACACGACGACCAGGACCGCCCGGGGGTTCCCGCGCAGCTTGGTCATGTTCCGACGATAGCTCACCGGTCCGACATTTCCCCGGCCTTAAGATCAAAAGATATATCTCGATCAGAACGAACCAGGCCTCAGCGTTCCGCCTCGTGAGACAGGAGGATGGCGAGGTCAGCGGGGCCCAGTATCCTCCGGGCATGAACTTGAACGGTACAGCAGCGATCGTTTCGGGCGGTGCCAGCGGCCTCGGGGAGGCCACGGCCCGGGTGCTGGCCGCGGCCGGCGCCACGGTCATCATCGCGGACCTGAACGCCGAGGCCGGCCTGCGGATCGCCGACGAGACCGGCGGCCTGTTCATGCGGACCGACGTGTCGGACGAGACCGACGTGCAGGCCGCGGTGGACGCCGCGGCCTCGGCCGGGCCCCCGCTGCGCACCGCGGTCAACTGCGCCGGCATCGGCTGGGCGGCCCGCACGGTGGGGCGCGACGGCACCCCGCACGACCTGGCCAGCTACTCCAAGGTGCTCAGCGTCAACCTGGTCGGCACGTTCAACGTGATGCGCATGGCCGCGGCGGCCATGGCCAAGACCGAGCCCGCCGACGCCGACGGCCAGCACGGCGTGGTGATCAACACCGCCTCGGTGGCCGGGATCGAGGGCCAGACCGGCCAGGTCGCCTACTCGGCGTCCAAGGGCGGCATCATCGGCATGACGCTGCCCGCGGCCCGGGATCTGAGCGCGATCGGGGTGCGGGTCAACACCATCTGCCCCGGCATCATCGACACCCCGATCTACGGGTTCCACGGTGACGCGGAGGAGTTCAAGGCCCACCTGGTGGCCCCGGTGGTCTTCCCCAAGCGGATGGGCCGGGCGGATGAATTCGGCCATCTGGTCCGGTCTCTGATCGAGAACGACTATATGAACGCCGAGGTCATCCGGTTTGACGGCGGGATCAGGTTCCAGCCGAAGTAGGCTGGTCCGGGGCACACAGCCACGGATTCCGATCGTCAGGCGGCGCGCATGGGCGGAATTACCGGCTGCCTGGCGCTGGCAGACGGAGCAGGCCCGGACACCGAATGGGTGGACCGGGCCGCGCTGCGCGTCGCGCACCGGGGGCCCGACGACCAGGGCAGTTACGCCGATGCCGACCTGGCCCTGGCCTTCCGGCGGCTGGCCGTCATCGACCCGTCGACCCGCGGCCGCCAGCCCATCGCCTCCGCCGACGGGCGCTACGTGATGGTCTTCGACGGCGAGATCTACAACCACATCGAGCTGGCCGGCCGCCTGGCGGCCCGCGGCGTCCAGCTGCGCAGCCGGTCCGGCGCCGAGGTCCTGCTGGAGATGTACGCCTGGCTGGGCAAGGACGTGGTCCGCCAGCTGCGCGGCATGTACGCCTTCGCCATCTGGGACCGGCGCAGCCGGGAGCTGTTCTGCGCCCGGGACCCGTTCGGCATCAAGCCGTTCTTCTACGCGCTGACCCCCGGCGCCCACCGGCCCCGGTCCGGACCGCAGCTGAGGTTCGCCTCCGAGCGCAAGGCGCTGGCCGACGCGGGCGAGGTGAAGCTCATCGACCCGGACGCGCTGCGCCGGTACCTGTCCTTCCAGTACGTGCCCGCCCCGGCCACCATGGTGCCGCCCGCCCGCTCGCTGCCGCCCGGGCACGTGCTCATCGCCCGCCCGGGGGGCCGGGTCGACGTGTTCCGCTACTGGCGCCCCGAGCTCAAGCCCGCCCGGTCGCCCTCGTCGGCCTCGCCGGGCAAGATCCTGGACGCGCTGCGCGACTCGGTGGCCGTGCACCTGCGCAGCGACGCGCCGGTGGGCGCGTTCCTGTCCGGCGGGGTGGACTCGGCCACGCTGTGCGCCCTGGCCGCCGAGACCATGCCCGGCCTGCTGACCTTCACCGTCGGCTTCGACCGCGAGGGCTACAGCGAGATCGACCATGCCGCGGCCACCGCCACCGCGCTGGGCGTCAAGTCGATGCCCTACGTGATCACCCCCGAGGAGTTCTTCGACTGCCTGCCGCGGATCGTCTGGCAGCTGGACGACCCGATGGCCGACGCCGCGGCGGTCCCGTTGTGGTTCGCCGCCCGCGAGGCGCGCAAGCACGTCAAGGTGGTGCTGTCCGGCGAGGGCGCGGACGAGCTGTTCGGCGGGTACGGCGTCTATTACCAGCCCGGCGTGGTGCGGGCCGGGAAGGCCCTGCCCGGCTGGAGCCGGGCCACGATCGGCCGGGTCGCCGCCGAGCTGCCGACCGGGGCCCGGGGCAAGGGCCTGCTCAGCCGGACCTCGACCCCGCTGCGCCGGCGGTACATCGGCAACGCGTTCGTCTTCCACGACGAGCAGGCCGGCCAGCTGGTCCGGGGCGCGTCCGGCAGCGAGTTCGACGTGACCGACCCGGTGTACCGGCAGGCGGCCGAGGCCGGCCTGGACGACGTGGCCACCATGCAGCTGGTCGACGTCAACACCTGGCTGCCGGGGGACATCCTGGTCAAGGCGGACCGGATGGCCATGGCCCACGGCCTGGAGCTGCGCACCCCGTTCCTGGACCGCGAGGTGCTCGCGGTCGCCGCCAAGCTGGCCCGGCCGGAGAAGACCGCGGCAGGCACGACCAAGTTCGCGCTCCGGGAGGCCGTCGGCGACCTGCTGCCCCAGGCCGCCGCCGAACGCGCCAAGCTCGGCTTCCCGGTCCCGGTGGGCCACTGGCTGCGCGGCGGCATGTTCGGCTTCGCCGAGCACGCGGTCCGCACCGCGCAGACCGGCCAGTGGCTGAACAAGAACGCCGCCCTGGACCTGCTGCGCCGGTTCCGGGCCGGCGAGCCCGACGTCACCTGGCGGCAGGTGTGGCTGCTGGTCGTGTTCTCGCTGTGGCACCAGATCTACGCCGAACGCGTCTACGACCCGGTCACGCTGGGCTGGGAGCCCCCGCCACCCCCCACCGACCCCGCCCGCACCCCCTACCTAGCCGATCCCGGCCGCCCCGCCCCCTACCCCGCCGCGCCCAGCGACCCCGGCCGCACCGCCCCCTACCCCGCCGATCCCGGCCGCCCCGCCCCCTACCCCGCCGATCCCGGCCGCCCCGCCCCCTACCCCAGCGATCCCGGCCCTACGGCCCCCTACCCCGGCGCGCCCAGCGATCCCGGCCCTACGGCCCCCTACCCCGGCGCGCCCGCCGACCCCGGCCGCACCGCCGCCTATCCCGCACCCGCCGAGGTGCATCCCGGCCCGCCGTACCTGTTCACCGGATCCTCAGACCAGCACTCCGGACCGCCCGACATCTTCTCCCCGACCACCGACCCGCGCTCCGACCCCCGCCCCGTCCCGCATCGTGCCCCCGACCCGCATGGTGCCCCCGACCCGCATGGTGCCCCCGACCCGCATCGTGCCCCCTCCGAGCCGCGCCCCAACCCGCCCCGGCCGTATCAAGACCCCGCCAGCGAGCGCCCCAGCCCGCCGGACAGGTGGCCAGGCGCGCCGGATCCGTACCCGGACGCCACGGATCAGTACCCGGACTCCACGGACCAGTACTCGGATGGCACGGACCAGTACCCGGACCCGCCGAGCGCATATCCGGACCCTACGGATCCCTATTCCGGCCGCCCAGGCCGTTAGCGCGACCGGGTCACGTCAGCCTGCGGCCCAGGCAGTTTCAGCTTCGGCACACGTGCCCCGCACATCCCAGCCGCAACTGCATCGATCAACGTGTGCCGTTACCGTGCTGTGAAGACGGTAACGGCACACGATCATGCCGCGGCGCCGCGGGGGACACCACAGCTGTCCCACCGTCCCCGCCGTTACCACCGTCAATTAACGTGGGCCGTTACCTCCCGCGGGAGGGCAGTGAGGGCCCACGATGATGCCGCGCCCACGTGCGGGGACGGGTGGGCACGCGAGACCCAACTGGCAAGGCGCCCGGAAGCCGCTACCGGGGCACGGAACAGCTAGCGGGCGCTCACCCAGGCCGGAGCGAAGTCAGGCGCCGGAGGATTCGGCAGACGCGGTGCCCAGACCCGCGGCCAGCAGCTGCTCGCGGAGCTTGCGCCGGCCGCGGTGCAGCCGGGACATGACCGTGCCGACCGGCGTGCCCATGATCTCGGCGATCTCGCGGTAGGGGTATCCCTCGATGTCGGCCAGGTACACCGCCGTGCGGAACTCCCCGGGCAGGTCACGTAGCGCCCGCAGCAGGTCCGAGTCGGTGGTCCGGTCCAGCGCCTCGGCTTCGGCGGACGGCACCGGCGGCGTCAGCCGGTCGGCCGACATCTGCCATTCCTGCAGGTCACCGCCGAGCGCCTGCTGCGGCTCCCGGCGCCGCTTGCGGTACACGTTGATGAACGTGGTGGTCAGGATCCGGTTCAGCCAGGCCCGCAGGTTGGTGCCCGGCGTGAACTGGCCGAAGGCCGCGTACGCCTTCGCCGACGTCTCCTGGACCAGGTCCTCGGCGTCGGTCGGGTTCCTGGTCATCCGGAGCGCCGCCGGGTACAGCTGGCCAAGCTGCGGAATGACATCGCGCTCGAAACGGGCGCGGTCTTCGCTAGAGTGTTCGGCTCGGCTCATGGTTCGCTCCGGTGGTTGTCATCTCAACAGTAATAGACGCACAACAGCCCCGGAAAAGTACCCCGTGTTGCGGAAATCACTCCGCAAGTGGCCGAGACCATTGAGCCCGACGGTCATGATCCTGCCCCGGGCGTTCAGGAGCAGGCTGAACGGAAGCTGTGAGTCGGCTGAACGCCGTTAACCAAGCAGCCTTAACCGGGCAGACGGATAGCCGGGAACTCAGACCCGATTCCGCGAATAGCGCGGTGAGCTGATCCGCCCTCCGCAAATGATCTTGGTGCGCCGGGATTCCCGGTAGCGGGCATGCCGACGGCCCGGGCGCCGGCGCCGGGTTCGCGATGTGCGAGCCTTTCTGCGGGTCGGGCTGGCAGGCCGTGGACAAGGACGGGGGAGCCGGGGCTCAGGGTGCGCAGGTCAGGCGGGTGCGGGCAGTGCCCGGAGCCGGGCCAGCACCTCGGGAAGCACCCAGTGGCCAGGCGGCAGCCGCAGGACCAGGTGGCGGGCATGGCGGATCAGCCGGCCAGGGACGGCGATCAGCCGCCGCCGCAGGGTGGCGATCATGGCCTTGCCGCCGCGCACGCCGTGCCCGGCCAGGATGTCCTGCCCGGCGGTGATGGCGGTGAGCTGGTGCAGCCAGGCGGCCATGGTCGCGGCGAGCAGCGCGCCCCACATCCAGGCCAGGTTCACCTGGGGATATCCCGACGGGAGGTGCCGGAGGGCGGCGCCGTGCTTGCTGTCGCGGAAGATGTTCTCCACTGTGGTGCGGTGCCGGTACCAGTGCTCGACGGCGGCTGCCTTGTCCGGGGCAGTCACGTCCAGGTTGGTCAAGATGAACGAGTAGGCGTAGATCGCCCCGGCACGGGCCAGCTCGGGGATCGGCAGGGCGCGCTGGTCCGGGTGCAGGGTGCGGCGCCGCCGGGACCGCGGGTCGGCCGAGACCTGCCCGGGATCCAGCGCCACCCGGCGGATCAGCAGCCGGGTGTTCGCCGGCCACCAGTCCGGGCAGTACTCCGTGACCGCGACCTGCGCATTGTCCATGTCAATGGCGTCATGCCAGTCGTCCTCGGCGATCCCGGCCAGCAGCCGCCACAGCGGCGCGATCCGCTTGGCGCCGATCGCGAACGCGATCTTCTCGCCGTGGGCGGTGCGGGCCAGCTGCCCGGCGAAGTAGCCGGCGTCGGCGCGCATCGCCACCCGGCCCGACGCCCGTGCCCGCTGCGGCAGGGCGGCCAGGGCACGGCGCAGCAGGTCCGGCGCGGTCGCGCGCGGGTCATCGGTCCCGTCGCCCAGGTCGGCGGCCAGCACGGTCTCGGTCTCCGCCCAGCTGGCCACGTGCGGCCGCCCGACCCGCTGGCCCTGGTGGTTGTAGGCCACGCCGCGCTTCTTCCGGCCGTAGACCTCCACGTCGGTGGTGTCCAGGTCGATCGTGACCGGCCCATCGGCCAGCGCCGCCGACCGCTCCGCGGGCAGCATTGCCAGCATCCGTCCGGTCACCGCCGCCAGGCCGGTCTCCACTGCCTGCCACTGCGCCGGGGTGATCCGCCGGGCCAGGCCCGCGGCGGTCGTGGACGCCAGTCCCGGCACCGGCGTGATCTGCTGCCCGGCCGCATCGGCGCGCTGGCGGTCCAGCCCGGTCAAGAAGTCCTCCCCGGCCAGCTGCGCCGCGGCCAGCCCGGCCAGCAGCTCCCCGGCCCCGAACCCGCGGTCCCGCTGCTTGATCGGGCCGACCGCCGCATCCAGCGTGCTGATCACGCCGAGCCGCCCGCACAGCTCGGTGATGGCGGCCAGGCCCGCGTTCGGCGTCAGCGCCTGATCCGGCGCGCCGATCCGCGGCTGCTGCCGCGATCTGCCCGCCCCGCTGCGTATCCTTTTCACCAGGTAGGTGCCTCTCCGCCTGAGATGACCATCATTTCGCAGCGATCATCATCCCAGGTCAAAGGGGCACCTATCGGCATTTGCGCCGCCGTGTCACCGACCTACTCGCGGATTCGGGTCAGATCCAGCCCTTGCCCACCCGGTACCACATGTGGCTGAGCCAGTCCGAGTAAGGGATGACCTTGCCGGCCAGGACCGAATAGAAGTACCAGAACATCAGCAGGGCGCACAGCACGTACGCGCCCACGATCCCGGCCCCGATGGACCGGCGCCTGATGCTGGCCGTGGCGGGCCCGAGGATCAGCCCCAGGCACAACACCAGCGACAAGATCAGGAACGGCTCGAACTCCAGCGCGTAGTAGTAGAACTTGGTCCTGCCCACCAGCGGGAACCACGGTCCCCAGCCGGCCAGCACGCCGAGCAGCACCGCGCCGGGCCGCCAGTCCCGGTGCAGCAGCCACCAGCCCAGGCAGAAGATCAGGGCCAAGATGGAGCCCCACCAGATGGCCGGGGTGCCGAGGGCCAGCACTTCGGAGGACCACTCGGAGCCGCTGTAGGTGGTCGGGCAGGTGTGCACGGCCGTCGGCCCGGTGTAGCACTGGTAGTAGAAGGCGACCGGCCTGGTCATCAGCAGCCAGTCCCAGGGCTGGGACTCATACGGATGCCGGGAGGTCAGGCCCAGGCCGAAGGTGATGGCCTCCAGGTGGTACTCGTACAGCGAGTACAGCGCCGAGATGACCGGGGTGGTCACGCCGTGCGCCTGGGCGTATTGCCGGTCGAAGCCGGTGCTGGTCAGCAGCCAGTTGCTCCAGGTGGCCACGTAGGTCACCAGCGGGATGACGAGGAACGTCAGCGGCAGCAGCAGGGCCTCGCGGAACGCGCCGCGGACGAACCGGGACAGGCCCGCGGCCCGGCGGGCCCCGATGTCCCAGGCGATGACCAGCGCGCCGAAGCCGACGATGTACCAGGCCGCGATCCACTTGGTGCTCACGGCCAGGCCGAGAAAGACCCCGGCGATGACAAGCCACTTGCGCAGGCCGAGGAACGGCCCTGCGTCACCGCCCTGGCGGCGGGCCACGGCGTCGGCCAGCCGGGCCCGGGACTTGTCGCGGTCGATGAGAACGCAGCCGAACGCGGCCAGCACGAAGAACATCAGGAAGATGTCCAGGATGCCGGTCCGCGACAGCACGAACTCCAGGCCGTCCAGCGACATCAGCAGCCCGGCCATACAGCCGAGCAGCGTCGACCTGGTCATCCGCCGGGCGATGCGGCACATCAGCAGGATGGCCAGCGAGCCGAACACGGCGCTGGAGAACCGCCAGCCGAACGAGTTCAGCCCGAACAGCCACTCGCCCACCGCGATGAGCTCCTTGCCGACCTCCGGCTGGACCACGTACTCGGCGCAGCCGCTGCCGGGGCAGGGCTGGAAGATGTTGGTGTGCCCGGCGATGATCAGCGCGTTGGCGTTGCCGACCGGGTTCCATTCCACACCGTGCTGCAGGATGCTCCAGGCGTCCTTGGCGTAGTAGGTCTCATCGAAGACGATGGCGTCCGGTACCCGCAGCCGGTTGAAGCGCAGGAAGGCCCCGAACGCGGTGACCAGCAGCGGGCCCAGCCACCCCCACGGCCGGTCGTCAGGCATCGGCGCGACCAGCCGGGCGCGCAGCACCGCCAGCCGGCTGGCCTCGTCGGGGCCGGGCATGGCCGCGACGTCAGCCTCGGTTCCCATCATCGCGCACATGCTACTGCCCCTCGGGCCCAGGCGCGCGGGGCCGCCGGGATCAAGCTACTGCCCCGCGGACCGATGGGGCGCGGGGCCCCCGGGATCGAGCTACTGCCCCGCGGACCGATGGGGCGCGGGGCCCCCGGGATCGAGGAGAATGCTCCCCATGGCAGGACGCGAGCAGGACACCGCCGGCGTGCTGAGGCTGGCCGCGGTCCCGATCGGCCGCCCCGAGGACGCGTCGTCCCGGCTGGCCGCCGAACTGGCCCGGGCCACCCTGATCGCCGCCGAGGACACCCGCCGAGTCCGCTGGCTGGCGGCCAGCCTGGGCCTCGAGCTGCGGGGCCGGGTGGTCTCCTACTTTGACGCGAACGAGACCCGCCGCACTCCCGGGCTGCTGGCCGAACTGCAGGCCGGCCAGGACGTGCTGCTGGTCACCGACGCGGGTACGCCGGGAATCAGCGATCCCGGCTACCGGCTGGTGGCCGCGGCGGCCGCGGCGGGCATCACGATCACCGCACTGCCCGGTCCGTCCGCGGTGACCACCGCGCTGGCCGTGTCCGGGCTGCCGACCGACCGGTTCTCCTTCGAGGGATTCCCGCCCCGGCGGGCGGGCGAGCGCGGCCGGCGCTTCGCCGAGCTGGCCGCCGACCGCCGCACCCAGGTGTACTTCGAGTCCGGCCGCAGGCTGGCCGCCACCCTGGCCGAGCTGGTCACCAGCCACGGCGAGGACCGGCAGGGCGTGGTGTGCCGGGAGCTGACCAAGACGCACGAGGAGATCGTGCGCGGCACCCTGGCCGAGCTGGCCGCCTGGGCGGCCGGTTCGGGCGGCGGCTCAGGCACCGTCCGCGGCGAGATTACGCTCGTCGTCGCCGGCACCGGCCGGACCCGCGCCGCCGGCCGCCGGAGCCGCGACCTCGCTGACCCGGCCGCGCTCGCCGACCCGGACGGCCCCGGCAGCATCGCGCCGTGCCCCGGCAGCATCGCGCCGCAGCCCGGAACCCTCGCGCCGTAGCCCGGCACCGCCACGCCGCGACCCGGCGCCCTCGCGCCGTAGCCCGGCACCGCCACGCCGCGACCCGGCGCCCTCGCGCCGCAGCCCGCCGGCTAGCCGCCGCAGCACGCTGCCGCCCGCGGTGCCCGGGCTGAAGGCCATGACCGCCGCCAGGCAGGCGAACGGCACGGCCGGCAGCACGTACCGGTAGTCGAACTCGGCGGTGGCCGCCGGGATGACGATCAGCGCGAAGGAAATGGCCCAGGGCAGCAGCGCCTCGCCGCCCAGCCGCCGCCAGGCCAGCAGGATGCCGCCCAGCCCGGTCAGCAGGATGAGCCCGTAGACGCTGCCGGGCAGCCAGACGTACCGCTGGTAGCCGCGGATGATGTTGGCGAACGGCGCCACCACCTGGGTCAGCGGGTTGCCCTGCACGTAGGCGGCCGCGTAGGAGCCGTACTTACCCAGGCTGGCGTCATCCCAGGTCGGGATGGCCAGCGAGCGGTAGCCGAACAGGTACTCGTCATACGTGGCCGCCTGCGGGAACTTCACCCGCTTCCAGCCGAACACCCGCCAGGTGTCGTCGAGCACCGCCTGCGCATAGGCCGCCGGCTGCGACTCGATGGCGGTGATGGCGAAGCTCTCGGCCAGCTGGTTGGGTCCCGGCGAGAACTTCGGCGACGGGAACCGGTCCAGCGGTGACTGCGAGGTCCAGATGTAGGCCTGCGCGATCGGCCGCTTCGCCGGCGGCACCGTGGTGCACAGCCCGAGCTCGTCGGCGGGCAGCCGCATCTTGGCGCACTCGGCGAACGTCATCACCCGGGAGTACAGGAACACGCCGGTGGCGTCGCTCATCGCGAACTGCCCGTGCTCCGCATCAAACAGCCCCGCGTACCCGAACACCGGGATCAGGCACACCCCGATGGCGGCCGCCACCTTCCGCCAGCTGAACCGCCTGATGATCATGTAGATCGCGAACAGCGCCAGCAGCGGCAGCCCGATCGAGCGCAGCACGGCCCCGATGCCGAGCAGCGCGCCGATGCCCGCACACCGGCGAGCCGAAGGGCCGGCCGGATCCCACAGCAGCAGCGTGGTGGCCAGCGTGAGCACGAACAGGAACGGCACGTCGGACAGGACCAGGTGCTCGAGCTGGATCTCGAACCCGTCGTACAGCACCGGGACGGTGGCCAGCGTGGCCAGCCAGGCCCCGGCGCCGTACCGGTGCCTGGCCAGGGCGTAGATCATGACCGCCACGGCCAGGCCCATCAGGTGTTGCAGAATCGTTACCAGGGCGTAGCTGTGCAGGGGTTGCAGGATCTTCAGCCAGATGGAGTACTCGGACACGCGGGTCGGGTCGAGATTGAAGTGCACCGTGTTCTGCACGTACTCGAACGAGTCGTTGAACCAGGCCTGCCACCGGTACCCGAGCTCGGCGTCCACTCGCAGCAGCACGGCCGGAGTGAGCACGATGATGAACAGCCGGTGCCCGGACCACGTGCGGGCGGCCAGCGCGCGCGCCCGCTCCCGGCGGGAACCGGCCGAACCGGCCGAACCGGCCCCCCGGCCGGGTCCTGCTCGCTGCGCCGATGGCACGCGCGAGGCGGCCTCAGGCATTACCCTCAACCCGTACCCTCCTGTGCTGGGCTGACATCCCCGACGTTGAACTATCGGCCGGTCCTGAGCGTTCCCTCGCCTACGGTAGTACGGGGCGCGACCGGGACTGGCCCAAAGCGGCCACCTCAACCACCTCAAAGGAGAAGACGTGGAGCTGACCGTGGTCATGCCGTGCCTCAACGAGGCGGAGACCGTGGCGACGTGTGTCCGCAAGGCTATCGGCTTCCTGGAAACGAGCGGCATCAGCGGCGAGGTGCTGGTCGCCGACAACGGCAGCACCGACGGCAGCCAGGCGCTGGCCACCGAGGCCGGGGCGCGGGTCGTGCCGATCAGCGACAAGGGCTACGGCAACGCCCTGATGGGCGGGATCGTCGCCGCCCGCGGCAAGTACATCATCATGGGCGACGCCGACGACAGCTACGACTTCACCAACCTGATGCCCTTCGTCGACGAACTACGCAAGGGCGCCGACCTGGTCATGGGCAACCGGTTCGCGGGCGGCATCGCCCCGGGCGCGATGCCGCCGCTGCACAGGTACCTCGGCAACCCGGTGCTGAGCTTCATCGGGCGGCTGTTCTTCCGCAGCAAGATCGGCGACTTCCACTGCGGGCTGCGCGGCTTCAACCGGGACAGCGTGATGGCGCTGAACCTGCAGGCCACCGGGATGGAGTTCGCCAGCGAGCTGGTGGTCAAGGCCGCGCTGTACGGCCAGCACGTGACCGAGGTGCCGACCACGCTGGCCAAGGACGGCCGGAGCCGGCCGCCGCACCTGCACACCTGGCGGGACGGCTGGCGCCACCTGCGGTTCCTGCTGCTGTTCAGCCCGCGCTGGCTGTTCTTCCTGCCAGGCCTGGCGCTGCTGATCGCGGGCCTGATCGTCGGCGCGGTGGTGGTGCCGCACCCGTTCAAGTGGGGCTCGATCACGTTTGACGTGGACACCCTGGTCGCCGCGTCGGCCGCGGTGGTGATCGGCTTCCAGTCGGTGCTGTTCTCGCTGTTTACCCAGGTCTACGCCGGCTCCGAGGGCTTCTTGCCCAAGGAGCCCCGGATCACCCGGCTGCTGGAGAAGCTCAGCCTGGAACGCGGCTTGATCCTCGGCGCGCTGATCGGCCTCGCGGGCCTGGCGGGACTGATCTTCTCGGTGCTGTACTGGCACGGACAGGGCTTCCACAACCTCAACTACGAGCACTCGCTGCGGCTGATGATCCCCTCGGTGACCGCGCTGATGGTGAGCTGCCAGGTGATCCTGGGCACGTTCTTCCTGTCGATCCTGGGCATCAAGCACACGCGTCACCCGGTGACCGTCTCGGCACCGTCCGTCCCCGATGCCGGGGTAAACCACGTGGAGCAGCCGGCCGCTGCCCCTAGGCTTTAACCCATGCGCAACATCCTGTCTGCTCCGGCCTGGCCGTACGCGAACGGCCCTCGTCACATCGGGCACGTCTCCGGCTTCGGGCTGCCCTGCGACATGTTCAGCCGGTACCAGCGGATGGCGGGCAACCGGGTGCTGATGGTCAGCGGCACCGACGAGCACGGCACCCCGATCCAGGTCCAGGCCGACGCCGAGGGCGTCACCGCCCGGGCCCTGGCCGACCGCTACAACCGGGTCATCGTCGACGACCTGACCAGCCTGGGCATGACCTACGACCTGTTCACCCGGACCACCACGCTCAACCACTACGCGGTCACCCAGGAGATCTTCACCCGCCTGCTGGAAAACGGCTACATCTTCCCCAAGGTCACGCTGGGCGCGATCTCGCCGTCCACCGGCCGCACCCTGCCCGACCGCTACATCGAGGGCACCTGCCCGATCTGCGGGTTCCCCAGCGCGCGCGGCGACCAGTGCGACAACTGCGGCAACCAGCTCGACCCGGCCGACCTGATCAACCCCAGGTCCAGGATCAACGGGGAGACGCCGGTCTTCGCCGAGACCGAGCACTACTTCCTCGACCTGCCCGCGTTCGCCGAGGTGCTGGGCAGCTGGCTGCAGGCCAAGGCCGGTCACTGGCGCCCGAACGTGCTCAAGTTCTCCCTCAATCTCCTCGATGACCTGCAGCCCCGGGCCATCACCAGGGACCTGGACTGGGGCGTGCCGGTGCCGCTGGACGGCTGGCGGGACCGGCCGGACAAGCGGATCTACGTCTGGTTCGACGCCGTGATCGGCTACCTGTCCGCCTCGATCGAGTGGGCCAGGCGCAGCGGCGACCCGGACGCCTGGCGGGCCTGGTGGAACGACCCGGACGCCGAGGCCTATTACTTCATGGGCAAGGACAACATCGTCTTCCACGCCGAGATCTGGCCGGCCATGCTGCTCGGCTACAACGGCCAGGGCGCCAAGGGCGGGACGCCGGGCCCGCTCGGCACGCTGAACCTGCCGTCGGAGGTGGTCTCCAGCGAGTATCTGACCATGGAGGGCCGCAAGTTCTCCTCCTCCCGGGCGGTGGTCATCTACGTCCGCGACTTCCTGGCCCGGTACGACGTGGACGCGCTGCGCTACTACGTGGCCATCGCCGGGCCGGAGAACCAGGACACCGACTTCACCTGGAGCGAGTTCGTCCGGCGCAACAACGACGAGCTGGTCGCCACCTGGGGCAACCTGGTCAACCGGGCGGTCTCGTTCGCGGCCCGCAACATCGGCGAGATCCCCGAGCCGGGCCACCTGACCGACCTGGACCAGGACCTGCTGGCCCGGTCCCGCCAGTCGTTCGGCACGGTCGGCGAGCACCTGGGCCGGTCCCGGTTCAAGCTGGCCATCACCGAGGCCATGCGCACGGTGGCCGAGGCCAACAAGTACTTCTCCGAGCAGGCCCCGTGGAAGCTGCGCGAATCGGACCCGGACCGGATGCGCACCGTGCTGCACGTGGCCCTGCAGCTGGTCGACGACGCCAAGACGCTGCTCACCCCGTTCCTGCCCCGCTCGTCGGAGCAGGTGCACCAGATGCTCCATGATCAACCACCGGGCGGCGCCAGGACCTGGTCGGACATGCCCCGGGTCGAGGAGGTCGACGAGGCGGGCGGCCCGTCCTACCCGGTCATCACCGGCCGCTACGACGCCGCGGCCCGCTGGGCCTCGGTGCCGCTGCGGCCCGGCACCCCGCTGGCCCCGCCGACCCCCCTGTTCGCCAAGCTGGACACCGCGGTGGTCGACGAGGAACTTGCCCGCCTCGGTGACCTCTGATGATCATCGGGCCGAACGGCCCGTGGTAACCACCCCGGCCCCACCGCCGCTGCCCCGCCCGGCGCTCGACAGCCACACGCACCTGGACATGATCGACCTCCCGGTGCCCGACGTCCTCGCCGCCGCCCGCGCCGCCGGCATCGTCCGCGTGGTCACGGTCGGCACCGACCTGGAGTCCTCCGCCTGGTCCGCGCGCTGCGCCGAGGAGCACGACGCGGTGTACGCCGCCGTGGCCATCCACCCCAACGACACCGAAGCCGCCACCGGCCCCTCTCGCCCCTCCCACCTCCCCCGCGACCCCCGCGCTCCCCACGCCTCCACCCCCCGGTCCTCCACCCCCCGGTCCTCCACCCCCCGGTCCTCCACCCCCCGGCCCTCCGCCTCCCGTGACCCCCGCGCCCCGCAGGCCACCGCCGCCTCATCGGCCCCATCAGCCTCGCCGACCCCACTAGCCTCACCCCCCACTGCGGCCGAGGTGCTGGCCGAGATCGAGGCGCTGGCCCGGCGCCCCCGGGTGGTCGCGGTGGGCGAGACCGGCCTGGACTACTACCGTGACCACGCCGCCCCCGACGTGCAGCGCTGGTGGTTCCGCGAGCACATCAAGATCGCCAAGCGCACCGGCAAGGCGCTCATGATCCACGACCGGGAGGCGCACGCCGATGTGCTGCGCACCCTGGCCGAGGAGGGGCCGCCGCCCCGGGTCGTGTTCCACTGCTTTTCCGGGGACGTCGCGATGGTCAAGCAGTGCGCCGAAGCGGGCTATGTCATGTCGTTCGCCGGAAACGTCACGTTCGCCAACGCTCAGCCGCTCCGCGACGCCGCCGCGGCCGCGCCGCCGGAGCTGATCCTGGCCGAGACCGACGCCCCCTTCCTGACCCCGGTGCCGAACCGCGGCCGGCCCAACGCGCCCGCCCAGACCGCCTACACGCTGCGCTGCCTGGCCGAGGTCAAGGGCCTGGATCTGGCCAAGCTCTGCGACACGGTAACCGCCACCGCGGACCGCACCTTCGGCCCCTGGTGACCCCGTGTCCCCTCCAGCCCCAAGCACTCTCGAGCCGCAGCGGACCATCGGCCCGGTCATGACCGGCCCGGTGGTCCATCGGGCCGGCCTGGATATGTCGGCCAGAGGCGGAACCGGGCCCGGCAACAGGGTCGTTGTGACAGCCACGTCGTCTGGTGCGCGATGTGACAACGACGTCGTTGGCCGGGGCAGTAGGGGCTGGTCTTGTGGTGACCGTGAGGCAGACGGGGTAGGAGTGGTCAGCGGCGGTGCACTCACGGGCCGCACATGGACTCGGGGCGCTGGCGACCGCCGTTACGGCCACGAAAACGGCCCTGCAATGCCCCTGCCTACAACACCGATGGACCATCGGTGTTGTTATAGCGACACCGATGGTCCATCGCTGTCGCTGCGCCTGGGGGGTGCCCGGATCTGCCTGGAGGGTGCCCGGCGCTCCGGCCCGCGGCGAACGGTCCCCGTGGTAGCCGTGGGATCCGGGGTGCGGTTGCTCACTCCGGCGACCGTCGCAGAGCTCACCGCGAAGCTCAGCTTCCGGCCCTCCAAGCGCCTGGGCCAGAACTTCGTCGTCGAGCAGGGCACCGTACGCCGCATCGCCTCGCTGGCCGCCCTGGAACCGGACGACGTGGTGCTGGAGGTGGGCCCGGGGCTCGGTTCGCTCACGCTGGCCCTGCTGGAGGCCGGCCCGGCCCGGCTCGTCGCGGTCGAGATCGACACCTCCCTCGCCGCCGAACTGCCTCGGACCGTCGCCGACCGCGCCCCTGCCCTGGCCGGCCGCCTGACCGTCCTGACCGCCGACGCCCTGACCGTCACCCAGCCCGACCTGACCGGCCCGGACCCCGCCCGGCACCCGGACCGGACCGGGCAACCGGACCGGACCGGGCATCCGGACCGGACCGGGCAACCGGACCGGACCGGTGCGCCGACGGTGCTGGTCGCGAACTTGCCCTACAACGTGGCGGTGCCGGTGCTGCTGCACCTGCTGGCCGCGCTGCCCGCGCTGGAGCGGGGGCTGGTCATGGTCCAGGCCGAGGTGGCGGACCGGATGTGCGCCGGGCCGGGCTCGCGGGTGTACGGCACGCCGTCGGTCAAGCTGGCCTGGTACGCGAGCGTCCGGCCGGCCGGCACCGTGCCGCGCAGCGTGTTCTGGCCGGTGCCCAACGTGGACTCCAAGCTGGTCGCGTTCACCAGGCACCAGCCCCCGGACACCACAGCCAGCCGCGAGGAGGTGTTCGCGCTGGTCGACGCCGCGTTCCGGCAGCGGCGCAAGACGCTGCGGGCCGCGCTGGCGGGCTGGGCCGGGTCGGCGCCGGAGGCCGAGCGGCTGCTGCGGCAGAGCGGCCTCGACCCGGGTGCCCGCGGCGAAGCGCTCGGCGTGGCCGAGTTCGCGCGCCTGGCCGCGGTCCGGGCGGCGG
This sequence comes from uncultured Actinomycetes bacterium, assembly GCA_963767565.1. Taxonomy (GTDB): domain Bacteria; phylum Actinomycetota; class Actinomycetes; order Streptosporangiales; family Streptosporangiaceae; genus Palsa-504. The sequence continues at coordinate 94,867 of CAVYEG010000014.1, forward strand.
AACCGCGTACCATCTGATCATCGTGACCCGTTGACCGAGCCGAAGGGGCGCGGTGTCGCCTGGACTGAGGAGCGAGGAACGAGCGACGAGGGCCCGCCGCCACAGGCGGCCAGGACAACAAGGCGGCACCTTGAAGCGCCCCGGAAGCGAGCCGAAGACAGTGTGACCGCGCGGGTACCCGCCAAACTCAACCTCCAGCTCGCGGTGGGGCCGCCGCGCGCTGACGGCTACCACGGCCTGGTCACCGTGTTCCACGCCGTCTCGCTGTTCGACGAGGTCACGGTCGAGCCCGCCGCAAAGGACACCGCCGCAAAGGACACGGTAAGCGTGACCGGCGAGGGCGCAGACCGGGTACCGCAGGACGGGGACAACCTGGCGCTGCGCGCGGTAACCGCGCTGCGGGCCGCGCTGCCGCGGCGCGCCGTCCGGCCCGGCAGCGTCCAGGTCACCATCGCCAAGCGGATCCCGGTAGCAGCCGGGCCTGGCCGGCGGCAGCGCCGACGCGGCGGCTGCCCTGGTGGCCTGCAATGAGCTGTGGGGCAGCGGATTTTCCCAGCCGCAGCTGGCGGAGGTCGCGGCCACGGTCGGCAGCGACGTGGCCTTCGCGCTGGTGGGCGGGACCGCGGTGGGCCGGGGCCGCGGTGAGCAGCTGACCCCCGCGCTGGTGCCGTCCACCCAGTATCACTGGGTGCTGGCCTTCGCCGACGGGCAGCTGTCCACGCCCGCCGTCTACACCGCCCTGGACCGGCTGCGGGCGGCCCGGCCGAAGGCTGGCCCAGGCGACAATCCTGACCTGGACGCCGCGCTCATGTCGGCGCTGCGCTCCGGCGATGCCGTCCGCGTGGGCGGCCGGCTCAGCAACGACCTGCAGCCCGCCGCGCTGTCGCTGTTTCCCGCGCTGCGCAAGACGCTGGCCGCCGGGCTGGAGCTCGGCGCGCTGGGCGCGCTGGTGGCCGGCTCCGGCCCGACCTGCGCGTTCCTGGCCGCCAACGCCGAGCGGGCCCTGGAGCTGGCCGTGTCCCTGTCCGGCGCGGGCGTGTGCCGGTCGGTGGCCCGGGTGGCCGGCCCGGTGCCCGGCGCCGCCGTGGTGACCGCCGGCTAGATGAACCTGATCAGCCTGGAGAAGGCGGCCAAGGCCTACGCGCACCGCCGGCTGCTGGACGGCGTCTCCCTCGGCTTGTCGGCCGGGGACCGGATCGGGGTGGTGGGCCGCAACGGCAGCGGCAAATCCACGCTGCTGGCCATCCTGGCCGGGCTGACCGAGCCGGACGAGGGCCGGGTGGCCCGGCCGACGGGCCTGCGGATCGGCTACCTGCCGCAGGCCGACCGGCTCGAGGGCACGGTGAGCCAGGTCGTGTTCGGCCGCGCGGCCGCGCCATCGGGCACTACCCCATGGGAGGCCGACCCGCGGGCCCGCGCGGTCATGGCCGAGCTGCTGCCCGGGATCAGCCTGGACGCCCAGGCCGGGCAGCTGTCCGGCGGCGAGCAGCGCCGGGTCGCGCTGGCCGCCCTGCTGGTCGCCGAGCGCGACGTGCTGCTGCTCGACGAGCCGACCAACCATCTCGACCTGGAGGCCATCGACTGGCTCGGCCGGCACCTGCGCGACCGGGCCGAGAATGAACACTGGGCCGTCGTGGTGGTCAGCCACGATCGGTGGCTGCTGGACACCGTGTGCGAGCGGACCTGGGAGGTCGACCGGGGCCAGGTGTACGCGGCCGAGGGCGGCTACTCGGCCTACGTGCTGGCCGAGGCCGAGCGCGAGCGCAGCGAGGAGGCGGCCGAACGCCGCCGCCGCAACCTGGCCCGCAAGGAACTGGCCTGGCTGCAGCGCGGCGCCCGGGCCCGGACGACCAAGGCCAAGTTCCGGGTTGAGGCAGCCAACGCGCTGATCGCCGCGGAGCCGCCGGCTCGGGACAGCGTGGAACTGACCCGGCTGGCCACCGCCCGCCTGGGCAAGACCGTCATCGAGCTTGAGGACGTGAGCCTCGCCGTCGGGTCCGGCGACACCGAAAAATCTCTGCTGCAGAACGTGACGTGGCAGCTCGGTCCGGGCGACCGCATCGGGATCGCCGGGGTCAACGGCAGCGGCAAGACCTCGCTGCTCAACGAGCTGGCCGGGACGCCAGCCCCGGGACTGCACGCCACCGGCACGGTGCTCCGGGGCAAGACCGTGCGGCTGGCCTACCTGTCCCAGGACCTGGCCGAGCTCGACCCCGATCAGCGGGTCCGCGAAGCCGTGGAGGAGATCCGGCTGCGGATCCGGGTCGGCGACCGCGAGCTTTCCGCGGGCCAGCTGCTCGAGCGGCTGGGTTTCAGCGCCGAACGGCAGTGGACGCTGATCGGCGACCTGTCCGGCGGCGAGCGGCGCCGGGTGCAGCTGCTCCGGCTGCTGATGGCCGAGCCCAACGTGCTGCTGCTCGATGAGCCGACCAACGACCTGGACATCGAGACGCTCACCGAGCTTGAGGACCTGCTCGACGGGTGGCCGGGCACGCTGGTGGTGGTCAGCCACGACCGGTACTTCACCGAACGGGTGACCGAGCACGTTGTGGCCCTGCTCGGCGACGGCAGGCTGTCATTCCTGGGCGGCGGCCTGGATGAGTACCTGGACCGGATCCGTGCCGCCAGCTCCGCCCGGGCCGCCAGCTCGGCCAGGACCGCCAGCTCGGCCCGGGCCGCCAGCGCCGCCAGGACCGCGCCGCCGGCCGCCGCCGCGGGCCGGGCCCCGGCGGATGCGCCGAGGTCATCGGCGGCCGAGGACCGGAACGCCCGCAAGGAACTCGCCCGGCTGGAACGCCAGCTGGACCGGCTGTCGGCCCGGGAGACCGAACTGACCGGCCAGCTGGCCGCGAACGCCACCGACTACGAGAAACTGACTTCACTGGGCGCGGAGCTACGGGCCGTTCAGAATGAAAAAGCCGGTCTTGAGGACCGCTGGCTGGCCGTGGCGGCCGACCTGGAGGCCTGAGCGGGCCTCATACAGTGGCCCATCAGGTCGCGTCATCAGGTGGCGTCGAAGGGCGCGAGCAGGATGCGCATCAGGTCGGCCAGGCAGCGGCGCTGGTCGCCGTCCAGGCCCGCCAGCAGCGCCCGTTCCCGGCCCAGCAGGTCGGCCAGGGCCGCGTCCACCCGCTCCCGGCCCAGGTCGGTGAGCGTGACTAGCACCCCCCGCTTGTCCCGCGGGTCGGGCGCCCGGCGGACCAGATCGGCGGCGGCCAGCCGGTCGATCCGGTTGGTCATGGTGCCCGAGGTGACCAGGGTGGCGCGGAGCAGAGCACCCGGGGTGAGCTGGAACGGCGGGCCCTGCCTGCGCAGGGCCGACAGCACGTCGAACTCCCACGACTCCAGGCCGTGGTCGGCGAAGGCCCCGCGCCGCGCGAGGTCCAGGTGCCGGGCCAGCCGGGAGATCCGGGACAGCACTTGCAGCGGTTCGACGTCCAGGTCGGGACGTTGCGCCCGCCACGCGGCGACCAGATCGTCAACCTCGTCCCGCAGCCCGGGCACCGGGAGGGTCTCACGCCGGCCCATTACTAGAGGTTATAGCTTGACGTCAAGCAAACCAGTCCGGTACAAGGGAAGCGGCGTCAAGTTTCTCTCAGTATCAGAGAAGGATTAGCCGCGATGTGGGACGCGACCCAGTATCTGCGATTTGGAGGCGAGCGCGCCAGGCCGTTCTTCGACCTGCTCGCCAGGGTCGGTGCCGAGCTGCCCTCCTACGTCGTCGACATGGGCTGCGGTCCGGGGAACCTGACGGCGGTGCTGGCCGAACGCTGGCCGGACGCCGTGGTGCGCGGAGTCGACAGCTCAGCGGAGATGATCGAGGCAGCCAGGAAGCTGATCCCGGCGGAGCCCGAGGCGGCCCTGGGGCCGCGCGCGCCCGGCCTGTCCTTCGAGAAGGACGATATACGGCACTGGGAGCCGCAGAGCCTGCCCGACGTGATCATCTCCAACGCGGTGCTGCAGTGGGTGCCCGGCCATCGTGAGCTGCTGATCCGCTGGGCCGACCTGCTGGCCGATGACGGCTGGCTGGCGTTTGGTGTCCCGGCGAACTTCGATCAGCCATCGCATGCGATCCTGCGTGAGATGGCGAGCTCGCCTCGCTGGCGCCCGCTGCTGCGGGACGTGGAGCTGAACCGGCAGACGGCCGATCCGGCCGACTACGCCGAACTGCTGGCCGGCGCTGGCTGCGAGGTCGACGCCTGGGAAACGACGTACGTGCACATCCTGGCGGGCGAGAACCCGGTGCTCGAGTGGTACAAGGGCACCGGATTGCGTCCCGTCCTGGCGGTGCTCGACGCGGACCAGAGCGCAGACTTCCTGGCCGAGTACGGCGAGCGGGTGCGCGCGGCGTATCCGCTGAGGTCGTTCGGCACCGTGTTCCCGTTCCGCCGGGTGTTCACCGTCGCCCACCGGAGCAAGTAATCAAGTTTTCCTATTGATTTAATAGGGAAACCCTGGCATGATCACGGCCATGCGCCGTGGCCTGCTCATCCCGTCAGTGCCTTGCCCTCAGCGCGCTCTGGTCGGCGCCTTCCCGCTGGTGCTCCACGCCCAGTGGTGTTGTCCGGCCGGCCCCCGCTGACCGGCCGGGCTCGTCCTGCCGCGAGCCGGCCCGGCTCGCCCAGTCCCGGTCCCGCCTGCCCAGCCGGCCCAGCCCCCGCCGGCCGGTTCGGCTCGCTCCGAACTGGCCGGTCCTGGCCGTCCGGCCCGCCAGCCGGTCCGGCTTACCCAGCCCGGCTGGCTCCGTAGTTCACCTGGTTCCGCTGGCGCCCCCGCAGCCAGTCCTATCGACGTGAGGAGAAAAGCGACATGAGCACGATGACCCGGTCGGCTTCCGCCCCCGTACAGTCCGGCCGGATACTCGGCGCACGACACCTGGGCGACGTGGTGCGCCGCCTGGCGGCCAGCCCGGCGGACTGGCTCACGCGGGTTCGGCTCAACCCCGAGGGCCGCTGGTATGAGCGGATCCACCTGGACGACAGCCACGAGGTGTGGGTGATCAGCTGGCTGCCCGGCCAGGCCACCGGATTCCACGACCACGGGGGTTCGGCCGGCGCGTTCGCGGTGGTCTGGGGCACGCTGGTGGAGCGCCGGGTGGTCGGCGCCCGCACGACCGGGCAGATCCTGGCCAAGCCGGTCGGCGCGGGCGGGTCCCGCGCGTTCGGGCCGCGCTACATCCACGACGTGCGCAACGCGGCCGCCTCGGCCGTGGCGGTCAGCGTGCACGCCTACTCGCCGCCGCTGCCGGAGATGACGCGCTACGAGCTCACCCCGGCGGGGCTGGTCAGCCTGGGCACCGAGGCGGCGGCCGCATGGTGATGACCAGGCCGCTAGGGGCCCGCACCATCGAGCAGATCCTGGCCGACGCGCGCCGGCGCCTGGTCCGGGTGCCGCCGCGCGAGGCGTTCCGGGAAGCGGCCGAGGGCGCCGTGCTGATCGACATCAGGCCGGCCGCGCAGCGGGCCCGGGAAGGCGAGATCCCCGGCTCCGCGGTGGTGGAGCGCAACCACCTGGAGTGGCGGGTCGACCCGTGCTCCGACGCCCGGCTGCCCTGGGTCACCGGCTACGACCACCGGATCATCGTGTTCTGCCAGGACGGCTACACCTCGAGCCTGGCCGCGGCGGCCCTGCTCGACCTGGGCCTGCACCGCGCGACCGACATGATCGGCGGCTTCACCGACTGGGTGGCCGCGGGCCTGCCGTGGGCCCCGGGCGGCACGGACCGGGTCATCCTGGCCCCCGGGGCGGCCCCGGCTGTGTTATCCCGCTCGCCTCCGGGCGCCGTTGAGGCGCTTCCTTCCCTCGTCGCTCCTGCGTCGCCCCTCGGTCCAGGCAGCGCCGGCGCCTTTGGCTCCCGGGGGCTACCGCCCGGCCGGGGCCCGGCCGTTCGCGTCTAGGTGGGACAGGCCGTTCCAGGCCAGGTCGATCAGGTTGGCGGCGACCTCTTCCAGCTTGGGCTTGCGCGCGTCGAGCCACCACTGCCCGGTGAAGGCGACCATGCCGACCAGCATCTGCGCGTACAGCGGGGCCAGCTTGGGGTCGTGGCCGCGCGAGTGCAGGAAGTCGGCCAGGATGTACTCCACCTGGCCGGCGATGTCGCTCAGCAGCGTGCCGTAGGTGCCCGTGCTCGAGCCGGGGTTGGAGTCCCGGACCAGGATGCGGAACCCGTCGGCGTTGTCGTCGATGTACCGCAGCAGGCCCACCGCCGCGACCTCGAACTTGTCCCTGGTGCGGGCGCCGTCCAGCAGGCCGGTGACCATGGTCAGCAGGCGCTCGACCTCCCGGTCGACGACCACCGCGTACAGGCCCTCCTTGCCGCCGAAATGCTCGTACACCACCGGCTTGGAGACTTCGGCCGCCGCGGCGATCTCCTCGATCGAGGTCCCCTCGAACCCGCGCTCGGCGAACAGCCGCCGGCCGATGTCGAGCAACTGCTGCCGCCGTTCCTGGCCGGTCATCCTCTTGCGGGCGGATCTTTGGGGTTGGTTACTCACGGGGACATCATTGCGGCTCCGCGGACACCGCGCCACGAGCCCGGCCGGAACGTGCGGCCGAGCCGTCCCGCGAAAGTGCCCGCAGGGTCATGTAGCCCAGCTTCCGCTTGGCGCCGGCCGGCCGCTTGGCGCTGAGCCGCTCCTCGTCCGGCCAGCGCACGTTGTAGGCCCAGCCCAGCTGCTCGAACCAGCGGATGACGCGCGCGCTCGGGTCCAGCTGGCCCTTAAGCGCGCCGTGCCGTGCGCAGGTCGGGTCGGCGTGGTGCAAGTTGTGCCAGGACTCGCCGAACGACGCGATGGCCAGCCAGGCCACGTTGCGTGACTTGTCCCTGACCTCGAACTCCTCGCTGCCGAAGGTGTGGCAGATGGAGTTGATCGACCAGGTCACGTGGTGCAGCAGCGCGACGCGCACCAGGCTGGCCCAGAAGAAGGCGGTCAGCGCGCCTTGCCAGGACATCCCCCACAGCCCGCCGATCAGCGCGGGCAGCAGCAGGGTCACGGCGACCAGCGCCGGGAACAGGCGGTCCACCCGCTTGATCCGCTTGTCGGCCAGCAGGTCGGGAGAGAACCTCTCCTGCGAGGTCTTGTTGGGGTCGAACAGCCACCCGATGTGCGCGTAGACCAGTCCCTTGGACAGCGCCTTCCAGTCGTCCCCGTAGCGCCACGGCGAGTGCGGGTCGCCCTCGCGGTCGCTGTACTTGTGGTGCCTGCGGTGGTCGGAGACCCAGGTGATGACCGGTCCCTCGATGGCCAGGCTGCCCGCGACGGCCATCGCCACCCGCAGGCCGGTCTTGGCCTTGAACGAGCCGTGGGTGAAGTACCTGTGGTAGCCGACCGTGATGCCCAGCCCGGACACCCAGTAGAAGACCAGCGCGATGATCACGTCGTGCCAGCCCAGGCCCCGGCCCCACAACAGCGGTATGGCGGCCAGCAGGGCCACCAGCGGGATGGCGACGAACACGCCGACCAGCACGCGCTGGAGGGTCGAGGTCGGCTCGTCCTCGAAGTCCGGCCGCACGGCCCGGGGCCGGTTCGCGGCACCGGTCGTGGCAGCGGTCTTGTCGACCGTGTCGGGGGAAGTGATCATCGTGCTCCTCGGGGGTTACCGGCTCGGCGGGCGGAGCGCTTATACGCTTACGTAACCGTAGCCTACCAAACCGTAGGTTCGGCAAACCTTCCCGGGTGAATTTCCGCAAATAGCGTATGAATTTCGTATGCCTGCCACTCGTCCCGTCTCACACTCCGAGACGCATGGGCGGTCCGTGTCGCTCCCGTCACCGCCGATGATCGGGTCCGGGCGGCGACCAGCCTCGGCTACCCGGTTGCGGCGGATGCTATGCCCGGCCATAGCGCCAGGCGCGGCAGCCGGAGTGGTTACGTGTCCCCGGCGGCACAGGCGGCTTCAGGTCGAGGTGGCGGCCGCGGGCATCACCGGATGAGCTGGCAGATGAAACAAGTAGAACGCGGTGTCCGGCGCCAGGACTCGAACCAGGATGACCCAGCTCAAAGGCTGGTGGGCTGCCAATTACCCACCGCCGGATCGCGGCCGCCAGCTGCTAGCAGGTAGTGAACGGTTAGTTAAACGATACCGGCCGGGATCCGCGACGGTCATCGGCAGACGCGCTGCGCCCCAGGGCTGCCTCCAGCATCGCGCCAGCCCAGCCTTCGATCGTCCGGTAGAGATCGCGCTGCGACAGACGTCGACCCGCAGGCAGCCGTAATAGTCCTCGCCGATATTCTGCGCGGATGGTCTTCGGGTTGTGACGCTTCATCGTCGGGGTGCGGAACTGTCGGGTGGCGCACCGGTAACCTCGAGCCAGAACTTCTGAGCCGACTGCACGTCCGCGCTCTCGTGGATATAGACACGGAAGATCAGATCGGCGGCGCGAGAATCCGGCGGCGTCGAGGAAGCGAAGGAAGAAACGAGATCAAGGGCAGGGTCGCTGTTGATGAACTCCACGCGGTCGGACTGCGCCGGTGCGGCTTGTTCTTCGCTCCCTCGCACCAGTAGGCGATCGCGCCAGCTATGAGGAGTTCACGGTGGGTCAGGTCGCCGATCGGCTCGGCGGCCGCGTCGCGGGCCGCGGCGCGCCGGGCCTCGCGGGCCGGGACGCTCGGCGCCCAGTAACGGCGCGCGCCGCTCGGATGTCCGCCGGGCCACTTCCGGATTACCGTGGCGGCCTGGGCAGGTCGCGGACCCACAGCGAGACTGAGCTTTTCGAAACGCCAGGTCCGCGATGATCTGGTCGTAGTCCAGGCCTTGCCGGCGTAGCTCGCGGCCTTCGCCCGCAGGCATCCTTGGCGTTGGGCCTGCTGGTCCAGTCCGGCGGCGGCTCCCCGCGCAGCGCCTCGCTGAGAGTCCGGTTGCCCACCGGGCCGAGGATCTGCCTGATCTGGCGGATCGACTTGCCCGCTCGCCGCAGGGCGACCGCCTGCTCGTGCTTTAGGTCGGTATCCCGGTGCCTGCTCATGTCACTGTGCACCCAGCATCTTGGCGGTCATGACACCGTTGGCCCAGCCGCTTATCTGGTGGTAGAGCTCGCTGCTGCTGGACACCGAGACCAGCAGGCAGCCGTGATAGTCCGGGTTGCCGCCCGGCGTGGTAGTCCGCGGCGTGTGATGCTTGATGACGGGCTTGGTGAACTGGTCCGGTGCCGCCGCCGCTACCCCGGCCCAGTAGCGGGTCGCTGCCACCAGATCGCCGCTTTCGTGGATATGCACGCAGTAGCGCAAGCGCTGTCGCGCTACTCCGGCCTTGTCGAGGAACGTCAGGAAGAACTTGATCATCGCCGGGTCGCTGTTGATGAAACGGACCTGCTCGTCGAGCCGGTACGGCTTGCTCTTCGCGCCTTCGCACCAGTAGGCGACGGCGCCGGCGATGAGGATCTCACGGTCGGTCAGCTTCCCGAGTTGCGCCGCGGCAGCGGCGCTGATGGCCGCTCGCGCGGTCTCCCGGGCGGGACGCTCGGCGGCCCAGTAGCGGCGGACCCCTGCTGCGGCCCGTACCCTGGACTCGGCGTAGGTCGGCGCGGTCCGCTCCGGCGGCAGCGGCTCGCCGCTGAGGAGCTGGTTGAGCGTGGCATTGCTGGTGATCCCCAGGATTTCCTTGATCTGGCGGCGGGACTTGCCCTCGCGGCGCAGGGCGACGGCCTGCTCCCGCAGGCGGTCATGTTCTTGTGAGGTGCGCATATTCGAATTTTAGTGCTAGGCACTGACATTTTCGGGCCTTCGACCAGGGCGCCCCGGGGAATGTGGCTTATTATTAGTTAGTTAATGCGAAGCAAGTGATCGCCTTCCGGACTCGATTCGTTGGGGGCTTACCGGCAATGACGGCCAATTCCGGCGTGGCGGGCATGTCGGCGGGCAGGAGCCGCAGCGCAGAGCCAGGGCCGCGCTACAAGTGGATCGCGCTGTCGAACACCACGCTGGGCGTGCTGCTGGCCACCATCAACCAGTCCATCGTGCTGATCTCGCTGCCCGACATCTTCCGCGGCATCGGGCTCGACCCGCTCAGCCCGGATAACACCAGCTACCTGCTGTGGATGTTCATGGGTTTCCTGGTCGTCTCGGCGGTGCTCGTGGTCTCGTTCGGGCGGCTGGGCGACATGTTCGGCCGGGTGCGCATGTACAACATGGGCTTCGCGGTCTTCACCGCGGGCTCGATCCTGCTCTCGGTCACCTGGCTGCACGGAAGCTCCGGCGCGCTGTGGCTGATCCTGTGGCGCATCGTGCAGGGCATCGGCGGCGCGTTCCTGTTCGCCAACGCCACCGCGATCCTCACCGACGCCTTCCCCGCCAACCAGCGCGGCACCGCGCTGGGCATGAACTCGATCGCGGCCATCGCGGGCTCGTTCCTCGGGCTGCTGCTCGGCGGCGTGCTCGGGCCGATCAACTGGCACCTGGTCTTCCTGGTCTCCGTGCCGATCGGGCTCTTCGGGACCGTGTGGGCCTACTTCATGCTGCGCGACATCGGGGAAAGGAAGCTCGCGCGGATCGACTGGTGGGGGAACATCATGTTCGCCGCCGGGCTGATCGCGGTGCTGGTCGGCATCACCTACGGCCTGCTGCCTTACGGCGGGCACCCGATGGGCTGGACCAACCCGTGGGTGCTGGCCGCCCTGTTCGGCGGCCTGGCCGTGCTGGTCCTGTTCACCTGGGTGGAGACCAAGGTGGCCGAGCCGCTGTTCCGGGTGTCGCTGTTCCGGATCCGGGCCTTCGCGGCCGGGAACATCGCGAACCTGATGATGGCGCTGGGGCGCGGCGGCATGCAGTTCATGCTCATCATCTGGCTGCAGGGCATCTGGCTGCCGCTGCACGGATACAGCTTCAGCCAGACCCCGCTGTGGGCAGGCATCTACCTCGTGCCGCTCACGGCAGGCTTCCTGGTCTCCGCGCCGCTGGCCGGCGTGCTGTCCGACCGGCTCGGCGCCAAGGCGTTCACCACGAGCGGGGCGCTGCTGACGGCGCTGAGCTTCCTGTTCCTGCTCTTCCTCCCCGTCGACTTCCCGTACTGGGTGTTCGCGCTGATCATCGTGCTGAACGGCTTCGGCTCCGGGGTCTTTGCCGCGCCGAACCGGGCCGAGATGATGAACTCGGTCCCGGCCAACCAGCGCGGCGCCGCCGCCGGGATGATCGCGACGTTCATGAATACCGCGTTCGTCCTGTCCATCGGGATCTTCTTCTCGCTGATGGTGGCCGGGCTGTCCGGGAAGCTGCCGGGCGCCCTGTCCGGCGGCCTGATCGCCCAGGGCATCCCCGCGTCCGCCGCGCACCAGATCTCCCACCTGCCGCCGATCGGCGTGCTGTTCGCGGCCTTCCTCGGCTACAACCCGATGAAGCAACTGCTCGGCTCGCTGCTGAACCACCTGCCGTCCGGGCACGCGGCCTACGTGACCGGGCGCCAGTTCTTCCCGAACCTGATCACCGCGCCGTTCCACAGCGGCCTCGGGGTGGCCTTCGCGTTCGCCATCGCGGCCTGCGTGATCGCTGCCGTGGCCTCGGCGGCCACCGGCCGCCGCGTCCGGCCCCGCGCGGCCGAGCTGCTCGGCGCCGAACTGGCCGGGGTAGCTGGCGAAGGCGGCTTCGAGCCCTCCGAGCTGGTCGGTCCCGAGCCGGGCGCGCAGCAGCCGCCGGGCGCCCAGGACCAGGCGCGGGCCACCGGCCAGTCCGCCGCCGCCACCGAACCGGGCGGGAAGACGCCGGGCTGACCACCGCGGGCGCGTCCGGCCCGTAGGCTAGCAGGCGGACCCAGGCACCGGACCTGCCCGGTCATCACGGAACCTGCCATCCGATCATGGCGACCGGGCGGTATCCTGCACATGAGGGATGGGTGAACACCTTCGCCGTCGTGTCCCGGGTCCGCAGTGGCGGGCGTTACCCCGCAGCGCCCGGAACCGCAGATGTCGGCGCTACCCAAGGAGACTTGCCGCGTGAGCGAACCTCGCCCGGTCGCTGTCGTCGTCCTCGCCGCGGGCGAGGGCACCAGGATGAAATCGCGGATCCCCAAGGTGTTGCATCCCCTGTGCGGGCGCAGCATGCTCGGTCACGTGCTCGCGGCCGCCGCCGAGCTGGATCCGGAGCACCTGGTGGTCGTAGCCGGGCACGGCAAGGACCAGGTCGGCGCCGAAGCCGAACGGCTGGCGCCCGGCGTGAGCGTGGTGGCCCAGGAGACGCTGGGCGGCACCGGCCACGCGGTGCGCATGGTGATCGAGGCCCTCGGCGTCCTGCCCGGCATCGTGGTCGTCGCCTACGCGGACATGCCGCTGCTGCGCGCGCAGACGCTCGGCGCGCTCGTGCGCGAGCACGCCGAGGCGGGCAACGCCGTGACCGTGCTCACCGCGCGGGTCGGCGACCCCGCCGGTTACGGGCGGATCGTCAGGGACGCCGGCGGCGGCCTGGCCGAGATCGTCGAGGAGGCCGACGCCACCCCGGAGCAGCGGGCCATCGACGAGATCAACTCCGGCTGCTACGCCTTCGACGGGGCCCTGCTGGCCGACGCGGTCAAGCGGGTCGCGACCAGCAACGCCCAGCGGCAGGAGTACCTGACCGACGTGGTGGCCATCGCCCGGGGCGACGGTCACCCGGTCGGCGCGGTGCTGGCCGCCGACCCGGACGAGATCCAGGGCGTGAACGACCGGGTCCAGCTGGCCCAGGTCCGGCGGGCCTACAACGGCCGCCTGCTCGAGGCCTGGATGCGGGCCGGGGTGACCATCACCGACCCGGCCGCCACCTGGATCGACGTGGACGTCACCCTGGGCCAGGACGCCGAGATCCTGCCCGGGACCCACCTGGAGGGCCGGACCGAGATCGGGCCCGGAGCCCGCATCGGCCCCGGCTGCGTGCTGCGCGACACCACGGTCGGCCCGGACGCCACCGTGCTGTACGCGGTGTGCGAGCGGGCCGAGATCGGCGCGGGGGCCAGCGTCGGCCCGTACGCCCGGCTGCGGCCCGGCGCGCGGATCGGGCCCGGCGCGCACATCGGCACGTTCGTCGAGCTGAAGAACGCCACGGTCGGCGCGGGCACCAAGGTGCCGCACCTGACCTACGTCGGCGACGCGGACATCGGCGAGCAGTCGAACATCGGCGCGGCCACGGTCTTCGTGAACTACGACGGGGCGGCCAAGCATCACACCACGGTCGGCGACCACGTCCGGATCGGCTCCGACACCATGCTGGTGGCCCCGGTCGAGGTCGGCGACGGCGCCTTCACCGCGGCCGGATCGGTGATCACCGACGACGTGCCCCCGGGCGCGCTCGGCGTGGCCCGCAGCCGGCAGTACAACTCGGCAGGCTGGGTCGAGCGGCGGCACCCGGGCTCGCCGTCCGCCGGGGCGGCCGCGCGCGCCCGCCAGGCGCAGCGCCCAGCCCAGCAGGATCAAGCCCAGAAGGATCAAGCCCAGCAGGATCCAGCCCAGCAGGATCCAGCCCAGAAGGATGACGAAGGGTCACAGGGGACGTGAACAACTTCATGGAGCCGGACGGGAAGAAGATGCTGCTCGTCTCCGGGCGGGCCTACCCCGAGCTGGCCGAGGAGGTCGCCGCCTGCCTGGGCATCAAGCCGACACCCACCCGGCTGTTCGACTTCGCCAACGGCGAGATCTTCGTCCGCTTCCTCGAGTCGGTCCGCGGCTGCGACGTGTTCGTCCTGCAGAGCCACACCTCGCCGATCAACGAATGGATCATGGAGCAGCTGATCATGGTCGACGCGCTCAAGCGCGCCTCGGCCCGGCGCATCACCGTGGTCGCTCCGTTCTTCGGCTACGCCAGGCAGGACAAGAAGAACCGGGGCCGCGAGCCGATCTCGGCCCGGCTCATGTCCGACCTGTTCGCCGTGGCCGGGGCCGACCGGCTGATGGCCGTCGACCTGCATACGGCCCAGATCCAGGGCTTCTTCGACGGGCCGGTGGACCACCTGTTCGCGCTGTCCATCCTGGCCACCCACATCGAGAAGAAGCTCGACGTCAGCCGGGTCACCGTGGTCGCCCCGGACGCGGGCCGGGTCCGGGTCTGCGAGCGGTGGACGGACCGGCTCGGCTGCCCGCTGGCCATCATCCACAAGCGGCGCGACCCGGACGTGGCCAACCAGGTCCGGATGTTCGAGGTGGTCGGCCAGGTGGCGGGGCGCACCTGCATCCTGGTGGACGACATGATCGACACCGGGTCGACGATCTCCAAGGCCGCCGAGGCCCTGTTCGAGCAGGGCGCGGCCCAGGTCATCGCCACGGCCACGCACGGCGTGCTGTCCGGCGCGGCGGTGGACATCCTGAAGAACTCCGGGATCAGCGAGGTCATCATCACCAACACGCTGCCCGTGCCGCAGGAGAAGCAGTTCGACAAGCTGACCGTGCTGTCGATCGCCCCGCTGCTGGCCCGGGCGATCAACGAGGTCTTCAGCGACGGCTCGGTGACCAGCCTGTTCGACGGCCAGACCTGAGCCGCCGAAACCCCAAGGACCCCAGGACCGCGATAGCGCGTCAGGCGGCCGCGGAGACCGCCGTCCCCGCCCCCGCCAGAGGCGCGGAGACGACGGCCATGCCCGCGGCCGCGGGCGGTCCTGGCCCGAAGGCCGGCCCCTCCCGCTCCCCTGCCAGGGGACCAGGACCGCTTCCCGCCGCACCCACCCCGCCAGGCGAGCGGGCGATCTAGGCGCCCGTCGAACGGCGCCCCCGTAAGCCGTCCGGCGCGCTACCCCGCCTGCGACGTCGTCGTCGAGGCGATACGGTCATGATCACGCAGCAGGTTTACGTCCCTATTGAGTCGTGATTAAGTGAAGCTTCTGGCGGCTGAGTCGGGTTGAGCCGGGAGGCGAGTGGCCCAGGTAATGATGAGGTTCCGGCTGCTCGGACCGCTTGAGGTCCGGGTGGGGGAGGAGTGGCGGGGGATCGGGGCGCCGAAGTGGCGCTCCGTGCTGGCCACCCTGCTCATCCACGCAGGCCAGATCGTCCCGGCCGACGTGCTGATCGACGAGGTATGGGGGGACAGCCCGCCGGCCAAGGCGGGCAACCTCATCAGCATCTACGTGCTGCGGCTGCGCCGGCTCATGGCCGACGCGGACAGCTCCGTGCTGGTCACCCGCGCGCCCGGCTACCAGCTCCGCATCGCCGCCGGGGACAGCGACGCCCAGCGGTTCGAGGCGCTGGTCGAGGACGGCCGGCGCGCGCTGGCCGCCGGCGACCCGGCCACCGCGGCCAGCCAGCTGGCCGAGGCGCTGGCGCTGTGGCGCGGCAGCCCGCTGGCCGACGTCCCGGCCACGCCGCTGGTCGAGGCGGCGGCGGAGCGGCTGGAGGACCTCCGGCTGGACGCCGCCGAGCTGCGCATCACCGCCGAGCTCGACTGCGGCAACCACGCCCAGGTCATACCGGAGCTGCGGCGGCTGCTGGCCGATCACTCGCTGCGCGAGGGCCTGTGGCTGCTGCTCATGCGGGCCCTGGACGGCGCGGGCCGGCACGCCGAGGCGCTGGACGCCTACGGGCAGGCGCGCACCGCCATCTCCGAGGAACTCGGCGTCGATCCCGGCCCCGAGCTGCGCCAGGCCTACGCCGGCATGCTGGCCCAGGACACCAGCGAGGCGCCGGGCAGCATCTCGGCGGGCACGGTGGCGGCCAAGCCCGCGGAGCCGGCCGCCGCCACGGCCGCGTTCGTGCCCCAGGTGCCGGCCCAGCTGCCCACCGACGTGGCCGACTTCACCGGCCGCAGCGACCAGGTCAGGCACCTGTGCGACGTGCTGGTCAGCGCCGGAGCGGACGACGACGACTACGGCGCGGTCCGCATCGCGCTGGTGGCCGGGTCGGGCGGCCTGGGCAAGACCTCGCTGGCGGTGCACGCGGCCCACCGGGTCCGGGCCAGCTTCCCCGACGGCCAGCTGTACGTCGACCTGCTCGGCGCGACCGCGCATCCGCTGCTGCCCGCGGACGTGCTGGCCCGGTTCCTGCGCGACCTGGGCGTAGCCGGCCGCGACATCCCGGCCGACGAGGACGAGCGCGCCGCCCGCTACCGAACGGTCCTGGCCGGCCGCCGGGTCCTGGTCGTACTGGACAACGCCAAGGACGCGGCCCAGGTCAGGCCGCTGCTGCCGGGCACCGCGTCCTGCGCGGTGCTGGTCACCACCCGCAGCCGGATGCCGGACCTGGCCAGCTCCCAGCTGGTCGACCTCAACGTGCTCGACGACGACGAGGCGCTGGTCCTGTTCACCAGGGTCGTCGGGGACGAGCGGGTGACGGCCGAGCCCGAGGCCACGGCCGAGCTGCTGCTGGCCTGCGCCGGCCTGCCGCTGGCCATCAGGATCTGCGCGGCCCGGCTGGCCACCCGGCCCGGCTGGACCATCCGGGCCATGGCCGGCCGGCTCAGCAACGAGCACCGGCGGCTGGACGAGATGCGGGTCGGCGACCTGGCCGTCCGGGCCAGCTTCCGGGTCAGCTTCACCAGCCTGCCCGCCGCCGTCCAGCCCGGTGGTGGTCGGCAGAGCGACATCGCCCCGGCCGACGCGTTCCGCATGCTCGGCCTGTGGCACGGCCCCTCGATCTCGTCGGCGGCCGCCGCGGCCCTGTTCGGCACGCCCGAGTACCTGGCCGAGGACGCGCTGGAGATCCTGGTCGACGCCCACCTGCTGGAGGCGACGGCATCCGGCCGCTATAAGTTCCACGACCTGCTCCGGGTTTATTCTTCGGAACGGGCCGTGGCTGATCTGTCCGGCCCCGACCGCGAAGCAGCCGTGGGCCGGCTGCTCGGCTGGTACCTGCGCACCGCAGACGCGGCTGCCGCGGCGGTGCTTCCGTCGCGGTACAAGGTCCCGCTCGAGACCTCGGATTCCGACGTCCCCGCCCTGGCCTTCACCGCGGCCCAGGACGCCCTGGCCTGGTACGACAGCGAGCGCGTCAACGTGGTCGCGGCCACCAGGCAGGCCGCGGCGGCCGGCCGGGACGACATCGCCTGGCGGCTGCCGGCGCCGCTGCTCAACATCTTCGACAGCCGGGGCGGCTGGGCCGACCTGATCGCCACCCACCGGGTGGCGCTGGAGGCGGCCCGGCGGGTGGGAAACCGGGCCGGCGAGGCCTGGGTGCTGAACAACCTGGGCCTGGCGCTGGCCGCCACCAGCGACAGCGAGGGCCTGCGCTGCCTGGAGCAGTCGCTTGAGCTGCGGCGCGAGATCGGTGACCGGGTGGGCGAGGCCCAGTCGGCCGGGAACCTGGCCGACGCCTACACCCGGCTGGGCCGGCCGGAAGAGGCCGTCGAGCTGTTCGTGCGGTGCGGGGAACTGAGCCAGGAGGTGGGCAACAGGTACGGCGAAGGCGTGGCCCAGACCAACCTGGGCGCGGCCCTGCTCGACCTGGGCCGGCCCGCCGAGGCAGTCGATCCCCTGGCCGCGGCCCGGGCCAGGTTCGATGACATGGGCGTGCTCGACGGCGTCGGCTACGCCTCCTATCACCTGGGCCGCGCTTACCGGGCGCTCGGCCAGAGCCAGCAGGCGCTGGATTCCCTGCAGCAGGCCCTGCGCAGCCACCAGGCGTCCGGCAGCCGCCACCGGCAGGCGGTCACGCTGACTGTGCTGGCCGCCGTGCAGGCCGAGGGCGGCCGCCAGGCCGAGGGCCGCCGGTCCTGGGGCCAGGCGGCGGCCATCTTCGATGAACTGGGCGACGCGGCCGCCGCGGCCCGGGCCCGGGCCGATCAGGCCGCCGCCGAGTAAGCCCTGCCAGGCAATTCCTGATATCACCCATTAGGTCCGGATAGCCCAGGTACGATGCTGCCCGTCGCCCTTTCCCGGGGGGCATTTAACGAAAGGATCATGACGGTGAATGCTGCCATTGCCGAGGACCTGCTAAGCAGCGAGGAACTCGACGAGCTTTTCAAGATCAACGCCAGCGAGTCTGCGCCGGAAGACGATGACGACGACGACGATGACGACGATGATCACGAGGGCGACGACGAGGGCGAAGGTATCAAGCCCGACGATATGCCGTACGGCTGATCCCCGGCCCGAGCGCGCGCGGACCCGCTCTGGCGGGTCCGCGCGCGTTGGTCTTTCCGCAGGTAATCGCCGCCTCGGCCGGACCGGCGACCGTTGCCGGGACGGACCCGTCAGTTGCCAGATAGCAATCATTGCCGGTCCGCCAGGAACCCGGTGAAATTTCTTTTCCGGTTTGTTTCCGAAACACGTCACGCCCGGCCGGTTTAGTGCCCGTTAGCCATAGCGGCCAACCACATCAACACCACCTGCAGCGGGCCCTTCTTGCGGCCGGAGGTATAGCCGGCCGGGCACAAACCGGAAGAGGTGAACAACGCGGGAACGATCATTGAACGCATTGGCGGAACTGGCCCCGGCCGGGACCGGCCGCCCGCCCTGCTATGAGCGGGAACTGGCGAGCCAGGTCCGGCTCGTGCCAGCCGTGCCCGGTGCACTCGTGTTCTCGGCTACACTTCGAAGCCGCATCGCACGTTGAGTTGAGGAGAAGTACCGTGCCCGAGGTCCACATCGCCGCCGAGTCGCGTACCGAGTTCGGCAAGGGCGCTGCCCGCCGTACCCGCCGCGAGGGACGCGTGCCCGCCGTGCTGTACGGACACGGCACGGAGACCCGCCACCTGACCCTGCCCGGGCACGACCTGATGCTCGCGCTGAAGACGCCCAACGTGCTGCTGTACGTGGACGGCCTGAACAAGGGCAGCGAGATCGCCCTGCCCAAGGCGGTGCAGCGGGACCCGGTCCGGGGCTTCATCGAGCACGTCGACCTGATCCTGGTCCGGCGGGGCGAGAAGGTCACGGTCGAGATCCCGGTCCGGGTGACCGGCCAGATCTCCGCCGCCGACGACGGCATGCTCGACCAGCAGCTGGTGCAGATCCCGCTGGAGGCCGAGGCGACCAACATTCCGCAGGGCATCGACGTCGACGTGGAAGGCATGCAGGTCGGCGACGCGGTGCACGCCAGCGACCTGAAGCTGCCGCCGGGCATCACCCTGCAGGTCGAGCCGGACACGCTGGTCCTGCACGTCATCGCGCGGACGACCGAGGCGCCCGAGGAAGAGGCCGAGGCGCTCGAGGTGCCGGAGGCGGTGGCTGACGCGGCCTCGGGTGAAGGAGAGCAGGACGCCTGACCTCGGAACGCTGGATCATCGTCGGCCTGGGTAACCCGGGACCCGAGTACGCGGGCAACCGGCACAACGTCGGTCACCTGGTGACCGGCCTGCTGGCCGAGCGGGCCTGCGGGCCCGGCGCCCGGTTCAAGCCCCATCGCTCGGGTAACGACATCGCCGAAGGCCGGCTAGCCGGGGTGCCGGTCACCCTGGCCTGGCCGCGTGCCTACATGAACCTGTCCGGCCGTCCGGTCGCGGCCCTGGCCGCGTTCTACAAGGTCCCGCCCGAGCGCCTGGTCGCGGTGCATGACGAGCTGGACGTCCCGTTCGGCACGCTGCGGCTCAAGCTGGGCGGCGGCGCAGGAGGCCACAACGGGCTCCGCTCGATCACCCAGGCGCTGGGCACTCCGGACTTCTACCGGGTCAGGTTCGGCATCGGCCGCCCGCCGGGCCGGATGGACCCGGCCGCGTTCGTGCTGCGCGACTTCACCGCGGCCGAGCGCAAGGACCTGCCATACTTCCTCGACCGCGCGGCCGACGCCACCGAGGCGCTGATCGGCAAGGGCCTGGCCGATGCGCAGAACACCTACCATCCCGAGGAGCCTTCCGGGTGAGCGCCGACGACGACATCCTGGCCCGGGACCTGGCCGCCGAGGCGGCCCGGCGGCTGGTCGCCCTCCGCGCCCGCGGCGGCGAGCCCGACCTGCTGCGCAAGGCCGGCGACCGGCTCGGCCACGAGTTCCTGACCGAAGCCCTCGCCGCTGCGCGTCCCGGCGACGTGGTGCTGTCCGAGGAGGGCGCCGACCATCCGGCCCGGCTGTCCGCCGGCCGGGTGTGGATCGTGGACCCGCTGGACGGGACCAGGGAGTTCGGCGAGGCCGGCCGCACCGACTGGGCCGTGCACGTGGCGCTGTGGGAACGCGACCCAGACGGGTCACCCGGCCAGCTGATCGCGGGTGCGGCGCGCGGCCCGGATGCGGCGCGCGGCCCGGACGGCACACCCGGTCCGGCCGGGGCACCCGGCCAGCTGATCGCGGGTGCGGTGGCGCTGCCGGCCCAGGACCGGGTGCTGTCCACGGCGTCCCCGGCCGTGGTGCCGCCACCGGAACCGGGCGCCCAGGTCCGCATCGTGGTGAGCCGGACGCGGGCACCACGCTTCGTTCGGGATATAGCCGATCTGACCGGTGCCGAGCTGGTGCCCATGGGGTCAGCCGGCGCCAAGGTGGCCGCCGTGGTGGCCGGCCAGGCCGACGCGTACCTGCACGGCGGCGGGTTCTACGAGTGGGACACCGCTGCGCCGGTCGCGGTGGCCCGCGCGGCCGGCCTGCACGCGTCCCGCATTGACGGGTCCCCGCTGCGGTACAACCAGCCGGACCTGCTGATACCGGATATCCTAGTATGCCGGCCTGTCTTGCTAGATACGCTCGTCCAAGCGATCCGGGAAGTAACCGATGCGCACTGATTACCAGATGTCCCAGCTCGACGTGCTCGAGGCCGAGGCCGTTCACGTGATGCGGGAGGTCGCGGCCTCCTTCGAGCGGCCGGTGCTGCTGTTCTCCGGCGGCAAGGACTCCATCGTCATGCTGGCCCTGGCGGCCAAGGCGTTCTGGCCGGCCAAGATCCCGTTCCCGGTCATGCACGTCGACACCGGGCACAACTTCCCCGAGGTGCTCGAGTTCCGCGACCGCCGGGTGGCCGAACTGGGCGTCCGGCTGGTGGTCGCGTCGGTGCAGGAGTCCATCGACGCGGGCCGGGTGACCGAGGAGACCGGCCGGCACGCCAGCCGGAACCGGCTGCAGACGGTCACGCTGCTCGACGCCATCGCCGAGCACAGGTTCGACGCGCTGTTCGGCGGCGCGCGGCGGGACGAGGAGAAGGCCCGGGCCAAGGAGCGGGTGTTCTCCTTCCGCGACGAGTTCGGCCAATGGGACCCGAAGAACCAGCGGCCCGAGCTGTGGAACCTGTACAACACCCGGATCCGCCGCGGCGAGCACATCCGGGTGTTCCCGCTGTCCAACTGGACCGAGCTGGACATCTGGGACTACATCGACCGGGAGAAGCTGGAGATCCCGTCCATCTACTACGCGCACGAGCGGCCGGTCTTCGAGCGGGACGGCCTGCTGCTGGCCGACAACCCGTACGTGCGGCGGGGCGAGGACGAGCCGCTGTTCACCGCCACCGTCCGGTACCGCACGGTGGGCGACATGACCTGCACCGGGGCAGTGTCCTCGACGGCGGACACGGTGGCCCAGGTGATCGCCGAGGTGGCCGCCACCCGGATCACCGAACGCGGCCAGACCCGGGCCGACGACCGGACCAGCGAGGCGGCCATGGAAGACCGCAAGCGCGAGGGGTACTTCTGATGACTGTTGCTAGCCCGGGGGGGCACTCTGTTTCCGGGGGGCACCCCGGACCCCATGGGCCCGGAACCCCCCGGATGGACATCCTGCGGTTCGCCACCGCCGGCTCGGTCGACGACGGCAAGTCGACGCTGATCGGGCGGCTGCTGTACGACTCCAAGTCGATCTTCGCCGACCAGCTCGAGGCGGTCGAGCGGACCAGCCGGGACCGGGGCGAGGACTACACTAACCTGGCCCTGCTCACCGACGGCCTGCGGGCCGAGCGCGAGCAGGGCATCACCATCGACGTGGCCTACCGCTACTTCGCGACGCCGCGGCGGAAGTTCATCATCGCCGACACCCCGGGCCACATCCAGTACACGCGCAACATGGTCACCGGGGCGTCCACCGCCGACCTGGCCGTGGTCCTGGTCGACGCGCGCAACGGGCTGACCGAGCAGTCCCGGCGGCACGCGTTCCTGACCACGCTGCTGCGGGTGCCGCACATGGTCCTGGCGGTGAACAAGATGGACCTGGTGGACTACCGGGCCGAGGTGTTCGAGCGCATCTGCGAGGAGTTCTCGGCCTTCGCCACCCGGCTGGACATCGGCGACCTGACCTTCATCCCGATCTCCGCCCTGCACGGCGACAACGTGGTGGACCGCTCGGCCAACATGAGCTGGTACGACGGCCCCTCGCTGCTGCACCACCTGGAGCACGTGCACATCGCCTCCGACCGCAACCTGATCGACGTGCGGTTCCCGGTGCAGTACGTGATCCGGCCGCACGCCGCCACCGACGCCGCGCTGCACGACTACCGCGGCTACGCCGGCCAGGTCGCGGGCGGCGTGCTCAAGCCGGGCGACGAGGTGCTGCACCTGCCGTCCGGCTTCACCACCGCGATCCGCGGCATCGAGACGGCCGGCGTGCCGGTGCCCGAGGCGTTCCCGCCCATGTCGGTCACGCTGCTGCTAGACGACGACGTGGACATCTCCCGCGGCGACATGATCTGCCGGCCGAACAACCGGCCCGCCGCGGCCCAGGACGTCGAGGCCATGGTGTGCTGGATGTCGTCGGAGGCGGTATTGGCCCGGCGCAGCCGGCTGGTCGTCAAGCACACCTCGCGCACGGTCAAGGCCATCGTCACCGACCTGCACTACCGGATCGACGTCAACACCCTGCACCGCGACGAGTCCGCCGCCCGGCTGACCCTCAACGAGGTCGGCCGGGTCCGGATGCGGCTGACCCAGCCCATCTTCTGCGACCCCTACTCGCGGAACCGCAGCACCGGCGGCCTGATCCTGATCGACGAGGCCACCAACTCCACCGTCGGCGCCGCCATGATCACCGACGCCCACTAACCCCGCACGTCGCTGGCCCGGCACGTCGCTGACCGCGGCGTTCGCGGCCCCGCCCCCGGGTCCCCGGCGCCGCTCCGGGCCGTGCCCCGCTCAGGTCTGCGTGCGCGGCTGTCTCCCACCAGCCCCACTGAACCCCGGAACTTTCAAGATCAACTTATCGTGTGACGCCACCTCCCTCAGAGCACAGTTTTGGCCCACGATGATGGGTGGGGCCGGGGGCGGGGTATGGTCCGGGTGGGTGCGGGCGGCTTAGGCGAGGCAGGAGGTTCGGTGAGCGCTGGGACGGGCGAGGACAACGGCACGGCAGCCACACCGTTTGGCGACCTGGCCGATTTCGTGGCCATACCGCGGGTCGCGGCGCTGCGGCTGGCTCCGGACGGGAGCTGGCTGGCGGCGGCCGTGCAGACGCTGAGCGCGGACGGCAAGAAGTACCTGACCAGCATCTGGCGGATCGACACCCAGGGCGGCCCGCCGCGCCGGCTGACCCGGTCGGCCGAGGGCGAAGCCAGCCCGCGGTTCCTGCCCGACGGGTCGCTGCTGTTCACCTCCCGGCGGCCGGATACCGGGGCCGGGCCGGCCAAGCCGGACGGCCCCCCGGCCGAGGGCGCCAAGCTGTGGCTGCTGCCGCCCGGCGGCGGCGAGGCCCGGGTGGTGACCACGCTGCCCGGCGGGGTGGCGGCCGTCGAGGTGGCTGCGGGCAGCGGGACCGTCGTGCTCAGCTCGCCGGTGCTGCCCGCGGCCCAGGGCGACGACACGGCGGCGGACGACGCGCGGCTGCGCAAGGAGCGCGGCGACGCCGGGGTGAGCGCCATCCTGCACGAGTCCGAGCCGATCAGGTTCTGGGACCACGACCTGGGACCGGACCAGCTCCGGCTGTTCAGCCTGGACCAGGAGCTGCTCCGGGACGGCCAGGACCGGCAGGACCACGAAGCAGGGGAGCACGCCGGGCTGCGCGACCTGACTCCGGAGCCGGGCCGGGCGCTGGACGAGCAGGCGTTCGCGCTTACCCCCGACGGCGCCTCGGTGGTCACCGGGTGGTGGCAGTGGCACCCGGCCGGCCAGTCCTATGCCGAGCTGGTCCTGATCGACGTGGCCAGCGGCAAGCGCCGGGTGCTGCTGTCGGATCCGGAGTACAACTTCGGCAGCCCCGTGGTCTCGCCCGACGGGCGGTACCTGGTCTGCGAGCGTGAGACCCAGATCACCACCGAACGCCCGGTCGACATTACGCTGGTCGGGCTCGACGTCAACGGCCCGGACGCCCACGGCCCGGACGCCCACGCCCGGACGCCCACGGCCGGACGCCCACGGCCCCGACGCCGATGGGCACGGTCACGACGCCGACGGTCACGGCACCTCCGGCCGGGACCTGCTGCCCGGCCTGGACCGGTGGCCGGAAGAACCCGCCTGGGCGCCGGACTCCCGCGCCCTGTACTTCGCCGCGGACGACGCCGGGCGGCGGCCGGTGTTCCGGCTCGAGGTCGAGACCGGCGGCCTGACCCGGGTGACCGGCCGCGACGGAGCCTACACCGACCTGCATCCGAGCCCGGACGGCCGGTACCTGTACGCGCTGCGGACCACGGTGGACGCCCCGCCCGCCCCAGTTCGGATTGACCTAACGGCCGGGGCTGATGCCGAGCCGGTCACCCTGGACTGCCCGGGCGTGCCGCTCACCCTGCCGGGCCACCTGACGGAAGTCGAGGCCAGCGCGGACGACGGCCAGCCGATCAGGGCCTGGCTGGTGCTGCCGGAAGGCGCGTCGGCGGACGCCCCCGCGCCGCTGCTGCTGTGGGTGCACGGCGGCCCGATGAGCAGCTGGAACGCCTGGTCGTGGCGGTGGAATCCGTGGCTGATGGCGGCCCGCGGCTACGCCGTGCTGCTGCCGGACCCGGCCCTGTCCACCGGCTACGGGCAGCAGTTCATCGCCCGCGGCCACCGCGACTGGGGCGACCGGCCGTACGCCGACATCATGGCCGTGACCGAGGCCGTGCTGAACCGCCCGGACATCGACGCCGACCGGGCCGGCATGATGGGCGGGTCCTACGGCGGGTACATGGCCAACTGGATGGCCGGGCACACCGACCGGTTCAAGGCCATCGTCAGCCACGCCAGCCTGTGGGCCCTGGACCAGATGTTCGGCACCACCGACCACCCGATGTTCTGGCGGCCGCAGTTCGGCGACCCGCTCACCGAGCCCGCCATGTACGAGGCCAACTCACCGAACCGGCACATTGCCGGGATCCGCACGCCCATGCTGGTCATCCACGGTGACAAGGACTACCGGGTGCCGGTGAGCGAGGGCCTGCGGCTGTGGTGGGACCTGTCCCGGCACGGCCTGGAGGCCAAGTTCCTCTACTTCCCGGACGAGAACCACTGGGTCCTGACCCCGGGCAACGCCCGGATCTGGTACGAGACCGTGTTCGCGTTCCTGGCCCAGCACGTGCTCGGCCAGGAGTGGGTCCGTCCGGCGCTGCTGTAACGGCCCCTAGGCTAGGGCCATGCCCCGTGCCGACCTGGACAAGCGGCCCGGCGATGTCGCGGCCATGTTCGACGCCATCGCGGGCCGCTACGACCTGCTCAACGACCTGCTGTCCGGCGGGCAGGTCCGGCTGTGGCGGCGGGCGGTGGCCCGGATCACCGGCGCGAGCCCGGGCGACCGGGTGCTCGACCTGGCGGCCGGCACCGGCACGTCGTCGCTGACCTTCACCGCGTCCGGGGCGGACTGCGTGGCCTGCGACTTCTCCCTGGGCATGCTCCGGGCGGGGCACGACAGGCAGGCGGGCCGGACGCAGCCACCCGGTACCGGGAAACTCGCTTGGGTGGCGGGGGACGCGCTGCGGCTGCCGTTCCGGGACGAGGCGTTCGACGCGGTGACGATCTCGTTCGGGCTGCGCAACGTGGCCAGCCCGGTGGCGGCGCTGGCCGAGATGCGCCGGGTGACCAGGCCGGGCGGCCGCCTGGTGGTGTGCGAGTTCAGCGCGATCCCGGTGGCCCCGGTCGATATGCTGTACCGGCGTTACCTGCTCAATGTCCTGCCCGCGATCGCGCGGCGGACGGCCCGCAATCCCGAGGCCTACAGCTACCTGGCCGAGTCGATCACGGACTGGCCGGCGCAGCGTGAACTGGCCGGGCAGATCTCCTCGGCCGGCTGGTCCGCGGTGCGCTGGCGCAACCTGAGCCTGGGCGTGGTGGCAGTGCACGTCGGCCGCCGCCGTTAGCCCAGATGTAGCCGGGGATACACCCGACCCGGCGTAGCGGCAGGCCCATGTAGGTCTAAACTAATGGCAAAGATTTTGTGAAGCGGTTCACAAGACGTTGAGGATCTCAGCACGTGACCGAGCACACCCCCGTATCCGTCCAGACCAGCAGCGGACCCGCCTCAGGCCGGCCCGCCGGTGAAGCAGACGTCATCGTGGTCGGCGCCGGCCCGGCCGGCTCCACCACCGCCTATTACCTGGCCCAGGCCGGGCTGGACGTGCTGGTCCTGGAGAAATCCCGGTTCCCGCGGGAGAAGGTGTGCGGGGACGGGCTGACCCCGCGCGGGGTCAAGACGCTGGTGGCCATGGGCATCAGCGTCACCGAGCAGGACGGCTGGATCCGGAACCAGGGCCTGCGCGTCATCGGCGCGGGCAAGCGACTGGAACTGCCCTGGCCCGAGCTGTCCAGCTACCCGGGCTACGGCCTGGTCCGGCCGCGCACCGACCTGGACGAGATGCTGGCCCGCCGGGCCCAGCAGGCCGGGGCCCGGCTGCTCGAGGGCATCAACGTGACCGGCCCCGTGCTGGACGAGCGCACCGGGCGGATCACCGGCGTGACGGCCAAGACCGAGGACGGCGAGCAGACCTACCGGGGCCGCATCGTCGTGGCCGCGGACGGCAACTCCTCCCGGCTGTCGGTGGCCATGGGGCTGCGCAAGCGCGACGACCGCCCGCTGGGCGTCGCGGTCCGCACCTACTACCGGTCCCCGCGGCACGACGACGACTACCTGGAATCCTGGCTCGACCTGTGGGACGGCGACCGGCTGCTGCCCGGGTACGGCTGGATCTTCGGCATGGGCGACGGGACGTCCAACGTCGGCCTGGGCCTGCTGAACACCAGCGCCGCGTTCGGCCACACGGACTATCACGCCCTGCTGCGCAAGTGGCTGGCGGGCATGCCGGCCGAGTGGGGCTTCACCGAGGAAAACCGGACCCAGCCGATCCGGGGCGCGGCGCTGCCCATGGGCTTCAACCGGACCCCGCATTACCACAACGGGCTGCTGCTGGTCGGCGACGCGGGCGGCATGGTCAACCCGTTCAACGGCGAGGGCATCGCCTACGCCATGGAGTCGGGCGAGATCCTGGCCCGGACCGTGACCCAGGCGCTGGCCCGGGCCCGGCGGGCCGAGACCGAGCGGGTGCTGGCCGGCTACCCGGCCGCGCTCAACCAGGCCTACGGCCGCTACTACGCCCTGGGCCGCGTGTTCGTGAAGGCCATCGGCCGGCCCACGCTGATGCGGTTCGCGACCAAGCACAGCATGGGCAGGCCGGCGCTGATGGCCTTCGCCCTGAAACTGCTGGCCAACCTGACCGATCCGGGCGGCGACGCGACAGACCGGCTGGTCAATGGCCTATCCAGGATCGCGCCTAACCCTGAGTGAGGGGTCATGCAGGTTGTCCCTAGGATAAGGGGTTGGCATCCGGCCCACGAAGGGAGGAAACATCGATGAGGCTGTACGTTCCGATCTTCGTGCTGGCCATGCTGGCCTTCGGCTTTGCTGCGTTCTCCGTCACCATGGGCGCGGTGGCCGGGCCGAAGCGGTGGAACCGGGCCAAGCTGGAAAGCTACGAGTGCGGCATCGAGCCGACGCCGCACCCGCCGGGCGGGGGCCGCATCCCGGTCAAGTACTACCTGACCGCGATGTTGTTCATCGTGTTCGACATCGAGATCATTTTCCTGTATCCCTGGGCGGTCGCCTTCGACAAGCTCGGCGTCTTCGGCCTAGTCGAGATGGTGACCTTCGTGATCACGGTGCTCGTCGCCTACGCCTACGTCTGGCGGCGCGGCGGCCTGGAATGGGATTAAGCCATGGGTCTTGAAGAGAAGCTGCCGAGCGGCGTGCTGCTGACCTCGGTGGAGAAGCTGGCGGGCTGGGCCCGGGCCCGGTCGGTGTGGCCGGCCACCTTCGGCCTGGCCTGCTGCGCCATCGAGCTGTTCCAGACCGGCGGCCCCAAGCACGACCTGGCCAGGTTCGGCATGGAACGGGCCTCCAACACCCCGCGCCAGGCCGACCTGATGATCGTGGCCGGCCGGCTCAGCCAGAAGATGGCCCCGGTGACGAGGCAGATCTACGATCAGATGTCCGACCCCAAGTGGGTCATCTCGATGGGCGTGTGCGCCTCGAGCGGCGGCATGTTCAACAACTACGCGATCGTGCAGGGCGTGGATCACGTCATCCCGGTCGACATCTACCTGCCGGGCTGCCCGCCGCGCCCGGAGATGCTGCTCGACGCCATCCTCAAGCTGCACGACAAGATCATGAACTCCAAGCTCGGCAAGGACCGCGACCAGGAGATCACCGAGCTGGAGAACGCCCGCCTCGGCTTCGCGCCGCTGCACCTGACCGCACCCGAAGGGCCGCAGCTGTGAGCGGACCGGCCAAGGACGGGCCGGCCAAGGACGGGCCGGCGAAGGACGGGCCGGCGAAGGGCGGGGCGGCCAGCCCCGAGCAGACCCAGGGCTCGGCCGGCCCGCAGGGCCCGGTGCCGCCGGACGCGGGCCCGGTGCCAGACACGGAGGCCAACCTGCCGGCCCGGCTCGGCGAGGAGCGGCTGGGCGAGCCGGTCACGCGGATGGGCATGTTCGGCGTGCAGGGCAGCCCGGACACTTCCGGGTTCGGGCTGCTGCGGGTGCACCAGGCGCCGCCGCTGGACAGCCCGCGCCCGTACGGCTCCTACTTCGACGAGATCGCCGACACCCTGGGTTTGTCCGACGCCATCGAGCGGGTCGTGGTCGACCGGGGCGAGCTGACCTTCCACGTGCGCCGGGACCGGCTGCCCGAGGTGGCGGCCAAGCTGCGCGACGACCCGGCACTCCGCTTCGAGCTGTGCAGCGGCGTATCCGGCGTGCACTACCCGGCCGACGTCGGCCGCGAGCTGCACGCGGTGTACCACATGCTGTCCATCACCCACAACCGCCGGGTACGGCTTGAGGTCAGTGCGCCGGACGCCGACCCGCACATTCCCTCGCTGACCGGCGTGTACCCGACCTGCAACTGGCACGAGCGGGAGACGTGGGACTTCTTCGGCATCATCTTCGACGGGCATCCCGCGCTGACCAGGATCCAGATGCCTGACGACTGGAAGGGCCACCCGCAGCGCAAGGACTACCCGCTCGGCGGCATCCCGGTCGAGTACCGCGGCGCCAAGATTCCCCCTCCCGAAGAGCGGAGGCACTACCAATGACCAGCGGCATGCCGCACGCGGCGGCCGGGGCCAGCGACGCCGAGGCCACCGAGGGCCGGGTCTACACGGTCTCCGGCGAGGACTGGGACGAGATCGTCGCGGCCGCCAGCGAGTCCACGGACTTCGAGAGCGGCGAGCGGATCGTC
This sequence comes from uncultured Actinomycetes bacterium, assembly GCA_963767565.1. Lineage (GTDB taxonomy): Bacteria > Actinomycetota > Actinomycetes > Streptosporangiales > Streptosporangiaceae > Palsa-504. Next base: position 124,211 of record CAVYEG010000014.1, read on the forward strand.
ATCAACATGGGCCCGCAGCACCCGTCCACCCACGGGGTGCTCAGGCTGGTCCTCACGCTGGAGGGCGAGACCGTGGCCGAGGTGCGCCCGGCCATCGGCTACCTGCACACCGGCATCGAGAAGAACATGGAATACCGGACCTGGACGCAGGGCGTCACGTTCTGCACCAGGGCGGACTACCTGATGCCGATCTTCAACGAGACCGCCTACTGCTTCGCCGTAGAGCGCCTGCTCGGCATCGAGGACCGGATACCCGAGCGCGCGCAGATCATCCGGGTGCTGATGATGGAGCTCAACCGGATCTCCTCGCATCTGGGCGGGATCGCCCCGATGGGCCTGGAACTGGGCGCGACCACGATCTACACGCAGGGCGCGCGGCTGCGGGAACGCGCCCTGGACGTGCTGGAGCTGATCACCGGCCTGCGGATGAACCACGCCTTCATCAGGCCCGGCGGCGTGGCGCAGGACCTGCCGCCCGGCGCGCTGGAGGCCATCCGGGTGTTCGACGAGTCCGGGCGGCTGCTGCTGGACGAGATGCATACCCTGATCGACGCGAACCCGATCTTCGTCGCCCGGAACAAGGGCGTCGCCTACCTGGACCTGCAGGGGTGCATGGCCCTCGGCGTGACCGGTCCGATGCTGAGGGCCACCGGGCTGCCCTGGGACCTGCGCAAGTCCCAGCCTTACTGCGGCTACGAGACCTACGACTTCGACGTGCCGGTCAGGGACACGTGCGACGCGTACGGCCGGTACCAGATCCGGATGGAGGAGATCGAGGAGTCGCTGAAGATCATCCAGCAGTGCTCCGACCGGCTGGCGGCCCGCAGGTCGATCGACTCCGATCCGGTGATGATCCAGGACGCCAAGATCGGCTGGCCGGCCCGGCTGTCCCTCGGACCCGACGGCCTCGGCCCGTCGCCGCAGCACATCGCGCACATCATGGGGCAGTCCATGGAGGCGCTCATCCACCACTTCAAGCTGGTCACCGAGGGGTTCCGGGTGCCCGCGGGCCAGGCCTACGCGGCCATCGAGTCGCCCCGCGGCGAGCTGGCCGCGCACGTGGTCAGCGACGGGGGGACCAGGCCGTACCGGGTGCACCTGCGCGACCCGTCATTCACCCACCTGCAGTCGGTCGCCGCCATGTGCGAAGGCGGTTTCGTGGCCGACCTGATCCCCGCGATCGCGAGCATCGATCCCGTGATGGGAGGCGTGGACCGGTAATGCCGTTCAGCGACGATGTGCGCGCCCGCCTCGACGCGGACGCGGCGCAGATCATCGGCCAGTACCCGCAGTCGAGGTCGGCGCTGCTGCCGCTGCTGCATCTCGTCCAGTCCGAGGAAGGCTACGTCTCCCAGGACGGCATCGCGTTCTGCGCGGGCCAGCTCGGGCTGACCGAGACCGACGTCACCGGGGTGGTCAGCTTCTACACCATGTACAAGCGCCGCCCGGTCGGCGAGTACCACGTCGGCGTGTGCACCAACACCGTGTGCGGCGTGCTGGGCGGCAACCAGATCCTGGCCGAGCTGCACGAGCACCTCGGCGTGGGCGACGACGAGGTCACGCCCGACGGCCAGGTCAGCCTGGAGCACCTGGAGTGCAACGCCGCCTGCGTGTACGCGCCGGTGGTGATGGTGAACTGGGAGTTCTTCGACAACCAGACGCCCGCCTCGGCCCGCCAGCTCGCCGACGACCTGCGCGCCGGGAACCCGGTGACCCCGACCCGGGGCCCGGGGCGGCTGGTCAACTTTCGCGCCGCCTCCCGGGTCCTGGCCGGCTTCAACGACGGCCTGGCCACCGAGGGCCCGACCGCGGGCCCGGCCGACCTGGTCGGCCTCAAGGTCGCCGAGGAACACGGCTGGACCGCGCCTACTGCGACGCAAGGAGAAAAAAAGTGACCGGCGCGCGCTACGGCGAATCGCGCGGGGCGGAGCCCCGCAATCGTCCGGTCCGCGAGGGGCCTGCGGCCCCTCCGGCCGGGCGGTACTACGGCGGGGACCGCAGCGGGGCGCGAAGCGCAGCGGGGGGTTCCGGGGGGTCGTCCCCCCGGGTTAGCAAGGAGCCGCGGTGACCGACACCCTGACCCCGGTGCTGACCGCGCACTGGGACCAGCCCGACCTGTTCACCATCGACGGGTACCGCCGGACGGGCGGCTGGCAGGCGCTGCCCAAGGCGCTCGACATGCCGCGGACCGAGGTCATCGCGACCGTGCGGAGCGCCGGGCTGCGCGGCCGCGGCGGGGCCGGCTTCGCGACCGGCGTGAAGTGGGGCTTCCTGCCGCAGGACGACGACAAGCCGCACTACCTGGTGGTCAACGCGGACGAATCAGAACCGGGGGCCTGCAAGGACATCCCGCTGATGATGGCCAACCCGCACCTGCTCATCGAGGGCGCGGCCATCGCCTGCTACGCGATCGGGGCCGGCCACGCGTTCATCTACGTCCGGGGTGAGGTCCTGCACGTCATCCGGCGGCTGCGCCACGCGGTGGCCGAGGCGCGCGCGGCCGGGTACCTGGGCCAGAACGTCCTCGGCTCCGGGTTCGACGTGGAAGTCATCATCCACGCCGGGGCCGGCGCGTACATCTGCGGCGAGGAGACGGCGCTGCTTGACTCGCTGGAGGGCAAGCGCGGGCTGCCGCGGAACAAGCCGCCGTTCCCGGCCGTGGCCGGCGTGTACGCCCTCCCGACCAACGTCAACAACGTGGAGTCGATCGCCACCACTCCGTCGATCATCTTGAACGGCGCCGACTGGTTCGCCGGCCTGGGCACGGACAAGTCCAAGGGCTTCGGGATCTTCAACCTCTCCGGCCACGTGACCATCCCGGGCACGTACGAGGCCCCGCTCGGCATCACGCTGCACGAACTGCTCGACCTGTCGGGCGGGATGCGGGGCGGCCGCCGGCTGAAGTTCTGGACCGCGGGCGGCTCCTCGGCCGGGATCCTCACCGACCAGCACCTGGACATGCCCATGGACTTCGAGTCGGTCGCCGCCGCCGGGTCCGGGCTCGGCACCAGGTCGGTGATGGTCTTCGACGACACCACCTGCGTGGTCGGCGCGGTGCTCCGCTGGACCGAGTTCTACCAGCACGAATCGTGCGGGAAGTGCACGCCGTGCCGGGAGGGCACGTTCTGGCTGGTCCGCATCCTGGACCGCCTGGAACACGGCCAGGGCACCGAGGAAGACGTCTCCAAGCTCCTGGACATCTGCGACAACATCACCGGCCGCGCGTTCTGCGCGCTCGGTGACAGCGCGACGCCGCCCATCACCTCGGCCGTCAAGTACTTCAGGGACGAGTTCATCCAGCACCACAAGGAGGGCGGCTGTCCCTTCGACTCCGCCGCGTCGACGGTATGGGCCGAAGACGCCGGGGGGTCCGGGCCATCGGGGTCTGGGGTGTCCCCAGGGGGCACTGTGTCCCCCCGGGGGGCAACAGGGAGCGCCTCATGACCGTGGAGACCAGGCCGGACACGGTGACCGTCACCATCGACGGGTTCGAGATCGCGGTGCCGAAGGGCACGTGGATCATCCGGGCCGCTGAACTGCTCGGCATCGCGATCCCGCGGTTCTGCGAGCACCCGCTGCTCGATCCGATCGGCGCCTGCCGCCAGTGCCTGGTCGAGGTGGAAGGCCAGCGCAAGCCGATAGCTTCATGCATCACCGCGTGCACCGAAGGCATGGTGGTGCACACCCAGCTCACCTCGCCGGTCGCGGACAAGGCGCAGCAGGGCGTGATGGAGCTGCTGCTGATCAACCACCCGCTCGACTGCCCGATGTGCGACAAGGGCGGCGAGTGCCCGCTGCAGAACCAGGCCATGTCCAACGGCCGGGGCGAGACCAGGTTCACCTTCGACAAGCGGACCTTCGACAAGCCGGTTCCCATTTCCTCCGAGGTGCTGCTGGACCGCGAGCGGTGCATCTCCTGCACCCGGTGCACCCGGACCTCAGAGGAGATCGCGGGCGACGCGTTCATCGAGTTCCTCGGGCGCGGGCCGGCCCAGATGATCGGGACCGCCGAGGGCAAGCCGTTCAATTCCTACTTCTCCGGCAATACGGTGCAGGTCTGCCCGGTCGGCGCGCTGACCGGCGCGGCGTACCGGTTCCGGTCCCGGCCGTACGACCTGGTGTCGGTGCCGAGCGTGTGCGAGCACTGCGCGTCAGGGTGCCGGCTGCGGACCGACGTGCGGCGCGGCCGGGTGATGCGGCGGCTGGCCGGCGAGGAGCCCGCGGTCAACGAGGAGTGGAACTGCGACAAGGGCCGCTGGGCCTTCACCTACGCCACCCAGCTCGACCGGCTGACCGGCCCGCTGGTCCGGGACTCTCGCGGCGTGCTGGTCCCGGCGTCGTGGCCGCATGCGCTGGCCGTGGCCGCGGCCGGGCTGGCCGCCGCGCGCGACGCGGCCGCCGGCGAGCCGCACGGCGTGGGCGTGCTGACCGGCGGGCGGCTGACCCTGGAGGACGCCTACGCCTACGCCAAGTTCGCCCGGGTGGCGCTGGACACCAACGACGTCGACATGCGGGCCCGCGCGCACTCGGCCGAGGAAGAGCAGTTCCTGGCCGCCTGGGTGGCCGGCCGCGGCATGGACGTCACCTACGCCGACCTGGAGCAGGCGCCCGCGGTGCTGCTGGCCGGGTTCGAGCCCGAGGACGAGTCGCCCATCGTGTTCCTGCGGCTGCGCAAGGCGGTCCGCCGTCACGGCCTGAAGGTGTTCTCGGTGGCCGCGCTGGCCAGCCCGGGCCTGGCCAAGCTGTCCGGCGCGCTGCTGTCCACCACGCCAGGAGACGAGGCCGCGGCGCTGACCGCGCTGGCCGCGGGGCGCAAGACGGCGGGCGTGGACCCGGCCGAGGACCTCTGGCTGCAGGCGCACCAGGCGGTGGGCGCGCCCGGCGCGATCGTCCTGGTCGGCGAGCGGCTGGCCGAGGTGCCCGGCGCATACGCGGCGCTGGGCACGCTCGCGGCCGCGTCCGGAGCCCGGCTGGCCTGGGTGCCACGCCGGGCCGGCGAGCGAGGTGCCGTCGAGGCGGGTGCCCTGCCCGGCCTGCTGCCGGTCGGCCGGCTGGTCAGCGACGCCGCGGCGCGCACCGAGGTGGCCCGTACCTGGGGCAAGAGCTCGCTGCCGGCCACGCCGGGGCGCGACACCGCCGCGATCCTGGCCGCCGCCACGGCGCACGAGCTCGGCGCCCTGGTCGTCGCGGGCGTCGACCCGGCCGACCTGCCCGACCCGCAGGCCGCGCTGCACGCGATCGAGATGGCCCCGTTCGTGGTCAGCCTCGAGCTGCGGGCCAGCCCGGTCACCGACCGCGCCGACGTGGTCTTCCCGGTCGCCGCCGTCGCGGAGAAGGCCGGCACGTTCGTGAACTGGGAAGGACGCGGCGGCTCGTTCGCCGCGGCGCTGAAGGTCCCCGAGGTCCGCACCGACCTGTACGTGCTCGGCGCGATCGCCGACCAGATGGACGTGCACCTGGGCCTGCCCGACACCGCGGCCGCGCGGGCCGAACTGGCCGCGCTCGGCACCTGGCACGGCACGCGCGCGGAATTCCCCCCGTCCGGGGGGCCCAGGGGGGTCTGGGGGAGCGGGCAGCCCCCCCAGGATCAGGGGGGGCATGGGCGGGATCGTCCCCCCGGGACAGCACTGCTGGCCACCTGGCGCCAGCTGCTGGACAGCGGGAACATGCAAGACGGCGAGCCCTCGCTGGCCGGCACGGCCCGGCCGGTAGTGGCCCGGATGTCCCCGGTCACCGCGACCGAGGCGGGCGTGGCCGACGGCGATAAGGTGACCGTGGCCACCGACCGGGGCTCGGTCACGGTGCCGGTGGTGGTCGTGCCGATGGCCGACCACGTGGTCTGGCTTCCAGCCGCGGGCCTGGCCCGCGCGGGCGCCGCGGCCGAGCTGGCGCCCTATCCGGGCGAGCAGGGACCCGCGGCCTGGACCGGGGCCACCATCCGCGCCCAGCTGGGCGCGGGACACGGCGCGACGGTCACGCTGAGGAGGCCGGAATGATGCAGGCAGGGGCGCTGGGCCACGTGCTCGCGGCACCCCCCCCAGACCCGACGCTGGCCGACTTCAACCAGCTCATCTGGTGGCTGGTGCTGCTGAAGGTCGTGATCGTCTTCCTGTTCCTGCTGTTGACCACGATCTTCATGATCTGGGCCGAGCGCCGCGTCATCGGCCGGATGCAGAACCGGCCCGGCCCGAACCGCGCCGGGCCCTTCGGCCTGCTGCAACCGATCGCGGACGCGATCAAGCTGCCGCTCAAGGAAGACATCATCCCCCGTACCGCGGACCGGCTGCTGTTCATAGCGGCGCCGGTGATATCGGGGACGATCGCCTTCATCGCCTTCGCGGTCATCCCGTGGGGCCCGGTGGTCTCGATCTTCCATCACTACACCCCGCTGCAGCTCACCGACCTGCCGGTGGCGGTGCTGCTGGTGCTGGCCATGAGCTCGATCGGCGTCTACGGCATCGTGCTGGCCGGCTGGGCCTCGGGGTCGCCCTACTCGCTGCTCGGCGCGCTGCGCTCGGCGGCCCAGGTGATCAGCTACGAGATCGCGATGGGCCTGGCCTTCGTGGCCGTGTTCCTGTACGCGGGCTCGCTGTCCACCACCGCGATCGTCAACGCCCAGCAGCACGAGTGGTACGCCTGGCTGCTGCCCGTCTCGTTCGTGATCTACCTGGTCACCATGGTCGGCGAGACCAACCGGCTGCCGTTCGACCTGCCCGAGGGCGAGGGCGAGCTGGTGGCCGGCTATCACACCGAGTACTCCTCGATGAAGTTCGCCATGTTCTACCTCGGCGAGTACATCAACATGACCACGGTTTCCGGGCTCGCGGTCACGCTGTTCCTGGGCGGCTGGCGGGCCCCGTGGCCGCTGTCGCTGTGGTCCGGCGCCAACAGCGGCTGGTGGCCGGTGCTGTGGTTCGTGATCAAGGTCTACATCCTGCTGTTCTGCTACATCTGGCTGCGCGGCACCCTGCCCCGGGTGCGCTACGACCAGCTGATGGCGATCGGGTGGAAGATCCTGATCCCGATATCCATCGTCTGGATCCTGCTCATCGCGACCGTCCGCGCCTGGCGGCTGGACACCAGCAACAAGATCCCGTACGCGGTGGGCGGCCTGGTCCTGCTCATCGTGGTGGTCATGGCCTGGATGTGGGAGACCGCCGCGGAGCAGCGCGCTACCCGGTACGAGGTGGCGGATTCCGCCAGTGCCGCCGAAGCCGGCCGGGACGTGCCCTTCGGGGCGAGCACCTTCCCGGTGCCGCCGCTCGACCTGCCGCACTACCACGGTGTCGGCCCAGATCAAGTCGGCACAGATCAGGTCGGCCCAGATCAGGTCGGCACAGCTCAAGTCGGCCCTGCTCAAGTCGGCACGGGCGACGACGCCTCCACCCGGGAGGTCACCGGTGCTTGATTTCCTCAACCCGATCAAGGGCTTCGGGGTCACCTTCCACGAGATGTTCCGCAAGGTCGAGACCGTCGAGTACCCCGAGGTCAAAAAGCCCACCGCGCCCCGGTTCCACGGCCACCACCAGCTCAACCGGTGGCCCGACGGGCTGGAGAAGTGCATCGGCTGCGAGCTGTGCGCCTGGGCCTGCCCGGCGGACGCCATCTACGTCGAGGGCCGCGACAACACGGCCGAGGTCAGGTTCTCCCCCGGCGAGCGGTACGGGCACGTGTACCAGATCAACTACCTGCGCTGCATCTTGTGCGGCATGTGCATCGAGGCCTGCCCGACGCGCGCGCTGACCATGACCAACGAGTACGAGATCGCCGACGACAGCCGGGAAAACCTGATCTGGACCAAGGAGCAGCTGCTGGTCCCGCTGGTGCCGAGCATGGAGGCGCCGCCGCACCCGATGCGGCTCGGCGACGACGAGAAGGACTACTACCGCCTCGGCGCGGCCGGCCTGTCAAAAGGCCCCCGCGCGCCCGGCATGTCCGGGCCGGGCGGCCCGTCGGGCCCGGCGGTGTTCGCCGCCTCCCCGGACGCCTCGCTGTCGTGGGCCCAGGTGGACACCCCGGAGGACAAGGGGGTTGAGACGTGAGAGGAGTACTGGCAGCCGCCGCGCCGGGCACCAACACCGACGTCATCGCGCGGGAGACCATCTTCTGGATCCTGGCCGTGGCCTCGGTCGGCGCCGCGCTGGCCATGATCTTGGTCCGGCGGGCCGTGCACTGCGCGCTGATGCTCGCCGTGGTCATGCTCTGCCTGGCCACCATGTACGCCATGCAGGGCGCGCCGTTCCTGGCGTTCGTGCAGATCATCGTGTACACCGGCGCGGTGCTGATGCTGTTCCTGTTCGTGCTCATGCTGATCGGCATCAGCTCCTCGGACTCGATCGTGGAGACCATCAAAGGCCAGCGGATGGCGGCCGGCCTGGTCGCGATCGGCTTTTTCGTGATCCTGATCCTGGGCATCGGGCACGCCGCCATCGGGCCGGCCGCCAAGCCGACCGCGGCGCAGGGCGCGGACAACCTGACCGGCATCGCCACGCTGATCTTCACCACCTACGTGTTCCCGTTCGAAGTGACCGGCGCGCTGCTGATCACCGCCGCGCTCGGCGCGATGGTGCTGGCCCACCGGGAGCGGACCTCGCCCAAGCCCACCCAGCGGGAGCTCGCCGCCCGCCGGGTGGCCAGCGGCCAGCTGGCGCCGGACCCGTCGCCCGGCGTGTACGCGCTGCACGACTCGGCCGACCGGCCGGCCCTGCTGCCGGACGGCAGCCCGTCCGACCTGTCGGTCAGCACCGCCGTGTCGCAGCGAAGCGTGACCGGGCAACCAGGCTTCGTTCCGCCTGAGGAAACCATCGAGATCGAGGCGGACGGCGGCGCGCGGGAGATCGAGCCGTCCGGGAGGGCCGACTCATGAGCCCGGTGCACTACGTCGCGCTGTCCGTGATCCTGTTCGTCATCGGCGCGGTCGGCGTGCTGGTCCGGCGCAACGCCATCGTCGTGTTCATGTGCATCGAGCTGATGCTGAACGCGTGCAACCTGGCCTTCGTCGCGTTCTCGAGCATGCACGGCAACCTGGACGGGCAGGTCATCGCGTTCTTCGTCATGGTGGTGGCCGCCGCCGAGGTCGTGGTGGGCCTGGCCATCTTGATGGCCATCTACCGGGCCCGCCGGTCCGCGTCGGTCGACGACGCCAACCTGCTGAAGTGGTGAAGGGATGACGACCTTGACTGGCACGGCCCTCGCGGACGTCGCTCACGCCCAGGCGCTTGCTACCGGGCCGGCTACCGGGGCGCTGAAGCTGTCGTGGCTGCTGCTCGCCTTCCCGCTCGTCGGCGCGGTGGTGCTGCTGGCCGGCGGCCGCCGCACCGACCGGTGGGGGCACCTGCTCGGGTGCCTGATGCCGGTCGCCGCGTTCGTCTACGGCGTGATCGCCTACTTCACCCTGCTCGGGGACACCAACCGCGAGCAGGACCAGCACGTGTACACGTATATCCTGGTGGGGCACTTCCAGGCCAGCGTAAACCTGCTGATCGACCCGCTGTCGATCTGCTTCGTGCTGCTGATCACCGGTGTCGGGTCGCTGATCATCATCTACTCGGTCGGCTACATGGCGCACGACACCGACCGGCGGCGCTTCTTCGGCTACATGGACCTGTTCCTCGCGTCCATGCTGCTGCTCGTGCTGGCCGACAACTACCTGGTGCTCTACGTCGGGTGGGAGGGCGTCGGCCTGGCCTCCTACCTGCTGATCGGGTTCTGGCAGCAACGGAACTCGGCGGCGGTGGCGGCGAAGAAGGCGTTCGTCGTCAACCGGATCGGCGACGCCGGCCTCACGCTGGCCATCTTCTTGATGTTCAGCGAGTTCGGCACGGTGTCCTTCACCGGGGTGTTCCGCCAGGCTCCGTCTGGCGGGAGCGGGGTGGCCACCGCACTCGGGTTGCTGCTGCTGCTCGGCGCGTGCGGGAAGTCCGCGCAGGTGCCGCTGCAGTCCTGGCTGCTGGACGCGATGGAGGGCCCCACCCCCGTGTCGGCGCTGATCCACGCCGCGACCATGGTCACCGCCGGTGTCTACCTGCTGGTACGGTCCAACCCGATCCTCGCGCTGTCGCCGGACGCGCGGATCGCGATCGCCCTGGTCGGAACGGTCACGCTGCTGTTCGGCGGCATCATTGCCTCGGCCAAGGATGACATCAAGAAATCGCTGGCCGGGTCCACCATGAGCCAGATCGGCTACATGACGCTCGGGGCCGGCCTCGGGCCCGAAGGATACGTGTTCGCGATCGCGCTCCTGCTCTCGCACGGGTTCTACAAGGCCGGGCTGTTCCTCGGCGCGGGCTCGGTGATCCACGGCATGGACGACGAGCAGGACATGCGGAGGTACGGGGGGCTGGACCGCTTCCTGCCGGTCACCTACGTGACGTTCGGCCTCGCGTACCTGGCCATCATCGGCATCCCGCCGTTGTCCGGGTTCTACGCCAAGGACCCCATCATCGGGGGCGACTTCACCGAGCACGGCACGGGCGGCTGGATCCTCGGCATCTGCGCGCTGATCGGCGCCGGGCTCACCGCGTTCTACATGACCCGGATGATGCTCATGACCTGGCAGGGGAAGCGCCGCTGGCAGGCCGAGGCGCATCCGCACGAAGCACCGCCGGTGATGACCTGGCCGATGATCGTGATCGCGATCGGCTCGGTCGGCGCGGGCGGATTCCTCATCATCAATGACCGGCTGGAGAAGTTCCTCGCTCCGGTCGTGGGGGCGCCGCCGGTCACGCACGGGTTCTTCACCGTCGTCGGGGGCGTGGCGCTGGTGCTGGCGCTGGCCGGCGTGGGCCTGGCCTGGATGATGTACGGCCGGGTCCCGGTCCCCGAGACGGCGCCGCGGGGGAATCCCCTGGTCGTCGCCGGCCGCAAGGACCTCTACGGCGACACGTTCAACGAGTCGGTCCTGATGCGGCCCGGCCAGTGGCTGACCCGGCTGTCGGTGTACTTCGACAACCGGGGCGTCGACGGCCTGGTCAACACGCTGGCCGCGCTGATCGGCGGGACGTCGGGCCGGTGGCGCCGGCTGCAGACCGGTTTCGTGCGCTCCTACGCGCTGTCCATGTTCTTCGGCGCCGCTGTGCTGGTCGCCTTGCTCCTGGCGGTGAGGCTCTAGATGAACGGCTTCCCCTGGCTGACCATTGCGGGCGCGCTGCCGCTGCTCGGCGCGATCGTGATCATGGCGGTGCCCGGCCTGCCGGCCGACAGCACCCAGGCCGACGTGCGCGCCCGGGAGGCCGCGGCCAAGTACCTGGCCCTGGCGTTCTCGCTGGCCACGCTCCTCGTGGTGATCATCATCGCGGTCAAGTTCCAGGTCGGCGGGCCGAACTACCAGTTCACCGAGGTCTACTCCTGGATCCCGGCGTTCGGCGTGCACTACGCGCTGGGCGTGGACGGCATCGCGCTGGTCCTGATCGCCATGTCCGCCGTGCTGATGCCGGTGGTCATCCTGGCCTCCTGGAACGACGCGGACAGCCCTGCTGCTCCGGGTCCAGTGGGGACGACCCCCCCGACCGTCCGACAAGGGCCGAAGCACAGCGTCAAGACCTACTTCGCGCTGCTGATGACGCTCGAGACCATGATGATCGGCGTCTTCGCGGCCACCGACGTGTTCCTGTTCTACGTGTTCTTCGAGGCCATGCTGGTGCCGATGTACTTCATGATCGGCAGCTACGGCACCGGCAAGCGGCAGTACGCGGCGGTCAAGTTCCTGCTCTACAGCCTGCTCGGCGGGCTGCTCATGCTGGTCGCGGTCATCGCCCTGTACGTGTACTCGGTGCGCAGCGGCGCCACCGGGCACCACGGCTCGTTCCTGTTCAGCGAGCTGGTCAACGTGTCCCTCAGCCCCACCGTGCAGAAGTGGCTGTTCCTGGGGTTCTTCATCGCGTTCGCGATCAAGGCGCCGCTGTGGCCGTTCCACACCTGGCTGCCCGACGCCGCCGCCTCGGCCCAGCCCGGCGCGGCCGTCCTGCTGGTCGGCGTGCTGGACAAGGTGGGCACCTACGGCATGCTGCGGTTCTGCTGGGAGCTGTTCCCGGCCGGCGCCAAGTACTTCACCCCGCTGGTCATCACGCTGGCCGTGATCGGGGTGCTGTACGGGGCCATCGTGGCCATCGGCCAGCAGGACATGAAGCGGCTGATCGCCTACACCTCGATCTCCCACTTCGGCTTCATCGTGCTGGGCGTGTTCGTCATGACCAGCCAGGGCGTGGCAGGCGCCACGCTGTACATGGTCAACCACGGGTTCGCCACCGGCGCGCTGTTCATCCTGGCCGGGTTCCTGATCACCCGGCGCGGCTCGGACCGGATCGAGGACTTCGGCGGCGTGCAGAAGGTCGCGCCGCTGCTGGCCGGCCTGTTCCTGATCTCCGGCCTGGCCGGGCTGTCGCTGCCGGGGCTGTCCACGTTCGTCAGCGAGTTCCTGGTCCTGATCGGGACCTTCTCCCGCTACAAGGTGGCCGCCACCTTCGCCACCGCCGGCATCATCCTGGCCGCCATCTACATCCTGTGGATGTACCAGCGCGTGGCGGGCGGCCCGGTGCGTGACCAGGTGGCCGGCATGAAGGACCTGAAGCCCCGCGAGCTGCTGGCCGTCGCCCCGCTGATCGTGCTGATCATCGGGGTCGGGGTCTACCCCAAGCCGGTGCTCGACATCATCAACCCGGCGGTCAAGGTGACCATGGCGCAGGTGCATGAGGTCGATCCGCAGCCCGCGCATCCGGCGCCCGGGTTCACCACCGCGGCCTTTACCAGTGCCGGGCAGAAGGGAATGGCACCGTGACCGGCGTCCTAGCTGCCAGCGGGACCATCACCCCGCCGAGCATCGAGTACGGTCAGCTCTCGCCGATGCTGGTCGTGTTCGGCGCCGCGGTGATCGGCGTCCTGGTCGAGGCGTTCGCGCCACGCTACCTGCGCCGCAGCGTGCAGCTCACGCTGACCCTGTCCGCCCTGGTGGTGTCGTTCGTGCTGACCATCGTGGCCGCCTCGGACAACATCTTCGCCAACGGCAGCGCGGGCCACGTGGCCGCCATGGGCGCGGTCGGCGTGGACCGGCCGACCCTGTTCATCCAGGGCACGATCGTGATCCTGGCCTTCGTCAGCGTGCTGCTCATCGCCGACCCGGCCAATAGCCCGTTCGCCGCGCAGGCGGCCGCGCCGCCCGGCAGCCCGGAGGATCGCGAGGGCCTGGTCACCGGGGCCATGCACACCGAGATCTTCCCGCTGACGCTGTTCGCGGTGGGCGGCATGATGCTGTTCCCCGCGTCCAACGACCTGCTGACCATGTTCGTCGCGCTCGAGGTGCTGTCGCTGCCGCTGTACCTGCTGTGCGGGCTGGCCCGGCGCCGCCGCCTGCTGTCGCACGAGGCGGCCATGAAGTACTTCCTGCTCGGCGCGTTCTCCTCGGCCTTCTTCCTGTTCGGCGTGGCCATGCTGTACGGCTTCGCCGGCTCGGTGTCGCTGGCCGCCATCGCCTCGGCGGCCACCACCAACACCGCCAACGACACCCTGCTGTACGCGGGGATCGCGCTGACCGGGCTCGGGCTGCTGTTCAAGATCGGGGCGGTGCCGTTCCACGGCTGGAAGCCCGACGTGTACCAGGGCGCGCCGACGCCGGTGACCGCGCTGATGGCCTCCTGCACGGTGGTATCCGGCTTCGGCGCGCTGCTGCGCCTGTTCTACGTCGCGTTCGGCAGCCTGACCTGGGACTGGCGCCCGGCCCTGTGGGTCATCGCCATCTTCACTATGGTGGCCGGCGCGGTCATCGCGATCACCCAGACCGACGTGAAGCGGCTGCTGGCCTACTCCTCGATCGCGCACGCCGGGTTCGTGCTGACCGCGGTCATCGCCACCAGCGTGGCCGGCCTGTCCAGCAGCCTGTTCTACCTGGTCACCTACGGCTTCACCACGGTCGGCGCCTTCGCGGTCATCACCCTGGTCAGGGACCCGGGCGGCGAGGCCGACCACCTGTCCCGCTGGGCGGGCCTGGGCCGCAGGTCGCCAGTGGTGGCAGGTATTTTCGCGCTGTTCCTGCTGGCCTTCGCGGGGATCCCGCTGACCAGCGGCTTCACCGGGAAGTTCGCCGTGTTCCAGGCGGCCATCGCTGCCGGCGAGACGCCGCTGGTCATCGTGGGCGTGCTGGCCAGCGCGATCGCCGCGTTCTTCTACGTCCGCGTGATCGTGCTCATGTTCTTCAGCGACCCGGTGCCCGACGGTCCCGAAGTGGTCCTGCCCAACGTATTCACCGGCACCGCCGTAGGCCTGGGCGTACTGGCCACAGTGTTCCTCGGCATTGTCCCCGAACCAGTCCTCAGCCTGGCCAGTCACGCCGCCAACCAGCTGTTCGTAAGCTGATGGCATGGCCTGCGGGGGCCGACGGCCCCCCAGCCATGCCATACTACGGTCGGCACCGCAGCGGGTATGCGGGGGGTTCCAGGGGGGTCGCCCCTCCTGGGTCAATAGGGCATACTCGAAAATTCGAGGCGTTCGCGCGTGCCGATGACGTGGAGAGCATGTGATCACCGCAGTTCCGGTGGATTTCCCCGACTCCGCCCTGGAGGCGGAGGTTCTTGACGACCTGGCCCGGGTCGAGGCGCTGCTGGCCCAGACCGCGCATCCGGACGAGGAATTGTTCACCGAAGCCTCCCAGCACGCCATCGAGGCGGGCGGCAAGCGCTTCCGCGCCCTGCTGGTGCTGCTGGCCGCGCGGTTCGGCCAGCCCGAGGACCCGCGGGTCATCCAGGCGGCGGTGGCCATCGAGCTCACTCACCTGGCCACGCTGTTCCACGACGACGTCATGGACGAGGCCGAGGTCCGCCGCGGGCATCCCTCGGTCAACTCCCGGTGGAGCAACTCGGTCGCCATCTTGACCGGCGACTTCCTGTTCGCCCAGGCCTCCCGCATCCTGGCCGACCTCGGACCTGACGCGGTCCGGATCCAGGCCGAGACGTTCAACCGGCTGGTCGAGGGGCAGCTGGCCGAGACCCTCGGCCCGCGGCCCGGCCACGACCCGCTGGATCACTACATGCACGTGATCACCGAGAAGACCGGGTCGCTGATCGCCACCTCCGGCCGGTTCGGCGCCATGTTCGCCGGCGCGGCCGACGACATCACGGCCCGGATCGCGGTGGCCTGCGAGCAGATCGGCGTGGCCTGGCAGCTGTCCGACGACGTGATCGACATCGCCAGCGACCCGGCCCAGTCCGGCAAGACCCCCGGCACCGACCTGCGCCAGGGCGTGCGGACGCTGCCGGTGCTGTACGCGATGCGCTCGTCCGCCGCGGCCGCCGGCGCCTCGACGGCGGCCAGCGCCTCCGCCGCGGCCGCCGGCGCCTCGGCGGCCGATGCCCGGCTGCACTGGCTGCTCACCGAGGCCGACCTGTCCGACGACGGGCTGCTGACCGAGACGCTGGCCCTGCTGCGCACCCACCCGGCCGTGGCCGAGTCCCGCGCGCACGTGCTGAGCTGGACCCAGGGGGCCAGGAGCGAGATCATGGCCCTGCCCTCCGGCCCGGCCCGGGCCGCGTTCCTGGGCCTGTGCGACTTCGTGGAGAAGCGCACGGGCTGAGCCGCCTTGATCCGGCCGGCCGTCTTGATCCCGGCTGAGCGGCATTGATCCCGGCTGAGCGGCATTGATCCCGGAACAGGTGCCTGCCGCCCGTGGTTACCCCACCGGAGGTGTACGTGATGGGGATTTTCGGATCACGGAAGACGCAGCTAGTGGACGCCGCTTCGGCGCTGCCCGGCCGGGAGCAGCCGATGCCGGTCGCGAAACGGCACGTGGTGCTCGGCTCGCCGCTGGCGCCGCCGTATCCGCCGGGTACCGAGGTGGCCGAGTTCGCGCTGGGCTGTTTCTGGGGCGCGGAGAAAACGTTCTGGCAGACTCCGGGCGTGGTCTCGACCTCGGCCGGCTACGAGGGCGGGTTCACCCCGCACCCCAGTTACGAAGAGGTCTGCAGCGGGCGGACCGGGCACGCCGAGACGGTCCGGGTGGTCTACGACCCGGCCCGGGTGTCGTATGAGACGCTGCTGAAGGTGTTCTGGGAGGCGCACAACCCGACCCAGGGCATGCGCCAGGGCCACGACCGCGGCACCCAGTACCGGTCGGTGATCTTCTACCGGACCGAGGCGCAGCGCGAGGCGGCCGAGGCCTCGGCCCAGGCCTACGGCCAGGAGCTGGCGGCGGCCGGCTTCGGCTCGATCACCACGCAGATCGCGCCCGCCGGCGAGTTCTACTTCGCCGAGAACTACCACCAGCAGTACCTGTCGGAGGCCAAGAACCCGTTCGGCTACTGCCCGGACCACGGCACCGGCGTCGCCTGCCCGGTCGGCCTGATGCGCGCCGACGGCTGAGCACAGGCCAGCGGGCTGGCCCGCTGAGCGCAGGCCAGCGGGCTGCCCCGCCGAGCCGGAACCCACCAGGGTGACCCCCTGGTGCGAGGGCTGAGGCGGCAAAGCTAGTGTCGTGCCCGACACCAAAGTCCCCAAGGAGGCTCGCGATGAGCACGACCGAGGAGCGCAGCGCCGAGACCCTCGACATGAAGCTCGAGGTGATCGTCATTCCGGTCGCGGACGCTGACCGGGCCAAAGAGTTCTACTCCAGGCTCGGCTGGCGGCTCGACGCCGACGTCACCGGCGGTGACTTCCGCCTGATCCAGTTCACGCCGCCGGGTTCCGGCTGTTCGATCCAGTTCGGCCGCAGCCTCACCGAGGCCGCGCCCGGCTCGGCTCAGGACCTGTACCTGGTCGTCTCCGACCTGCAGGCCGCGCGTGACCGGCTGGCCAAGAGCGGGGTCGAGGTCAGCGAGGTGTTCCACTGCGCGCCGGGCGCCAACTGCCGGTTCCGCGCCGCCGACCCCGCGGGCCGGGTCAGCGGACCCGCGCCCGATAA
Source organism: uncultured Actinomycetes bacterium (assembly GCA_963767565.1). Lineage (GTDB taxonomy): Bacteria > Actinomycetota > Actinomycetes > Streptosporangiales > Streptosporangiaceae > Palsa-504. Next base: position 141,093 of record CAVYEG010000014.1, read on the forward strand.
CGCCACCTACGGCTCGTTCGCCACGTTCAGCGACCCGGACGGCAACGGCTGGCTGTTCCAGGAGGTCACCAGGCGGCTGCCCGGCCGGATCGAGGCGGCCGCGACGTCGTTCGGCTCGGCCAGCGACCTGGCCAGCGCGCTGCGGCGGGCCGAGGCCGCCCACGCCCAGCACGAACAGCGCACCGGCCAGGCCGACCCGGACTGGCCCGACTGGTACGCCGAGTACATGGTCCGTGAGCAGGCCGGACAGGAGCTGCCCGCATGAGCGACTACGACGTGATCCTGCTGGGCGGCGGGGCGCCCGGCGAGCACTGCGCGGCGGCGCTGGCCGCGCGCGGCCAGCGGGTGGCGGTCGTCGAACGCGAGCTGGTCGGCGGCGAGTGCTCCTACTGGGCGTGCATCCCGTCCAAGTCGCTGCTGCGCCCGGGCGAGGCGGTGCAGGGCGCGCGTGACGCCGCCGCGACCGCGCAGGTCGACGTGCCGGCCGCGCTGGCCTGGCGGGACTACATGGTGTCGAACTGGTCCGACGCCGGGCAGCAGAGCTGGCTGGCCAGCCGGGGCATTGCCCTGCTGCGCGGCACGGGCAAGCTGGCCGGCACCGGCGCGGTCGAGGTCGACGGCGTCCGCCACACCGCCGAACACGTCGTGGTGGCCACCGGCGCCGATCCGTTCGTACCGCCGATCCCGGGGCTGCGTGAGCTCGAGGGCGTCTGGGGGACCCGGGAGGCGACCAGCATGAAGGCGATACCGCGCCGCCTGCTGGTGCTGGGCGGCGGGGCGGCGGGCGTCGAGCTCGCCCAGGTCGTGCGGCGTCTCGGCGGCCAGGCGGTGATCATCGAGGGCTCCGACCGGCTGATCCCCCGCGAGGCCGCGCCGCTGGGCCAGGCCCTCAGCGACGCCCTGCGAAAGCAAGGCATCGAGCTGCACCTCGGCGTGCACGCCACCGCCGCCCGGCGCGACGGCGAGGAGTTCGTCCTGCAGCTGGACGGCGCTACCGAGCTGCGCGGCGACAAGCTGCTGGTGGCGACCGGCCGGCGGCCGCGGGTCGAGGGGATCGGCCTGGAGACGGTCGGCGTCCAGGCCGACCCGCACGGGATCAAGGTGGACGAGTACCTGCGCGCCGGCGAGCGCCTGTGGGCGATCGGCGACGTGAACGGCATCTGGCCGCTGACCCACGTCGGGGAGTACGAGGGCGACGTGGTCGCGGCGAACATCACCGGCCACCAGCGCCCGGCGAACTATGCGGCCGTCCCCCGCGTCACTTACACCGATCCGCAGGCCGCGGCGGCGGGCGCGCTCGAGGCACCGTACAGCGGCACCGCGCGCGTGTCGGAGGTGCCGAAGACCGCCACCTACACCCACGCGTACGCCTCCTCCAACGGGTTCCTGACCCTGCTGTCCGACGGCGAGCGGCTGACCGGCGCCTACGCGCTCGGGCCGGAAGCCGGCGAGTGGCTGCAGCAGGCCACGCTGGCCATCCGGGCCCGCGTGCCGGTCGACGTGCTGGCCGACACGATCCAGCCGTTCCCGAGCTTCTCCGGGATCTACGGTCCCGCCCTGGCCGATCTCCAGATGAACATCGCGGACATGCCGCCGCCCACCAGGCCCATGGACGCCCAGATGGCGAGCCTGCCGAAGTGAGCAGTGGCCGGGCCGGGCGGGTGCTCCCGCCCGGCCCGGCCGCGCGCTAGTTGACTTCCCAGGTGTCGCTGCCGGCCAGCAGCGCGCTCAGGTCGCCCGGGCCGCTGCGGGCCTGGGCGGCGGCGATCTGGTCGGCCATGAGGTGGTCGTAGCTCGGCTGCTCCACCTGCCGGAACACCCCGATCGGCGTGTGCCGGAAGTCGCCGGAGTCCAGCCGGGACAGCGCGAACGCGTAGGACGGATCCGGCCGGTGCGCGTCGTGGGTGATCAGCGTGCCCGGATCGGCGCCCTCGACCTCGACCGCCTCGAGCTGCCCGAAGTGCCCGAACCGCAGGCCCTGCGACCCGCCCGGCCCGAACCGGACCGGCTGGCCGTGCTCCAGCTTGATCAGCTTCTCGCCGGCCGAGGCCGCGTCCTTCAGCGGCTCGAACGCGTCGTCGTTGAAGATGGGGCAGTTCTGGTAGATCTCGATGAACGCGGCGCCCTGGTGGTCGGCGGCGGCCCGCAGCACCGAGGTCAGGTGCCTGCGGTCGGAGTCGATGGTCCGCGCCGCGAAGCTCGCGTCGGCGCCCAGCGCCAGCGACATCGGGTTGAACGGGTGGTCCAGCGAGCCGAACGGGGTGGACTTGGTGACCTTGCCCCGCTCGGAGGTCGGCGAGTACTGGCCCTTGGTCAGCCCGTAGATCCGGTTGTTGAACAGCAGGACCTTGATGTTGACGTTGCGCCGCAGCGCGTGGATCAGGTGGTTGCCGCCGATCGACAGCGCGTCCCCGTCGCCGGTGATGACCCACACCGACAGGTCGGGCCGCGACGTGGCCAGGCCGGTGGCGATGGCCGGCGCGCGGCCGTGGATGGAGTGCATGCCGTAGGTGTTGACGTAGTACGGCAGCCGGGACGAGCAGCCGATGCCGGAGATGACGGCCACGTTCTCGCGCGGCACCTCGAGCTCGGGCAGGAAGGCCTGGAACGCGGCCAGGATGGCGTAGTCCCCGCAGCCCGGGCACCAGCGAACTTCCTGGTCCGATTTAAAATCTTTGGTGGCCGAACGGACCGTGGCCTTAGGCACCAGGGCCAGCGAGGCGAGCCGGCGGCCTTCGCCCTCGCCGGTACCTGCCTCCGCCCGGTGGCCGTTCGGCTGCGAGCCGTTTGTCTCAGTGCCGTTTCTCTCAGGCATGACCGATCACATCCTCGATGACGCCGGCGAGCTCGGCGGACTGGAACGGCAGGCCGCGGACCCGGTTGTAGGAGATCACGTCGACCAGGAACCGCCCGCGCAGGACCAGGGCCAGCTGGCCGAGGTTGATTTCCGGCACCAGTACCTGGTCGTAGTGGCGGAGCACCTCGCCCAGGTTGGGCGGGAACGGGTTCAGGTGCCGCAGGTGCGCCTGGGCCACCGAATGGCCCGCGTTCCTGGCCCGGCGGACCGCCGCGCCGATGGAGCCGGACGTCGAGCCCCAGCCGAGCACCAGCACCCGGGCGCTGCCGTCCGGGTCGTCCACGGCCAGCGGGGCGATGTCCGCCGCGATGCCGTCGATCTTGGCCTGGCGCAGCCGGACCATGCGGTCGTGGTTGTCCGGGTCGTAGGAGATCTCGCCGGTAATGTCGGCCTTCTCGATGCCGCCGATCCGGTGCTCGAGGCCCGGGGTGCCCGGCACCGCCCAGGGCCGGGCCAGCGTCACCGGGTCCCGCCGGAACGGCTCGAACTCGCCGCCCTCGCCGGGCGCCGCGAACGCGAACTCCCGGGCCAGGTCGGGCAGGCTGGCCACGTCCGGGACCCGCCACGGCTCCGACCCGTTGGCCAGGTAGCCGTCGGAGAGCAGGATCACCGGAGTGCGGTACTTCACCGCGATCCGGGCCGACTCGATCGCCGCGTCGAAGCAGTCGGCCGGGCTGGCCGCGGCCACGATCGGCACCGGCGACTCGCCGTTGCGGCCGAACATGGCCTGCAGCAGGTCGGCCTGCTCGGTCTTGGTCGGCATCCCGGTGGACGGGCCGGCCCGCTGGATGTCGCAGACGATCAGCGGCAGCTCGACCGACACGGCCAGGCCGATGGTCTCGGCCTTCAGCAGCATGCCGGGCCCGGAGGTACTGGTCACGCTCAGCGAGCCGCCGAACGAGGCGCCCAGCGCCGCGCCGACGGCGGCGATCTCGTCTTCGGCCTGGAACGTCCGGACCCCGAACCGCTTGTGCTTGGCCAGCTCGTGCAGGATGTCCAAGGCCGGCGTGATCGGGTAGGAGCCGAGGAACAGCGGCAGCCCGGCCAGCTGGGCGGCGGCGATGAGCCCGTAGGCCAGGGCGGTGTTGCCGCTGATGTTCCGGTAGGTGCCTCGCTTCAGCGGGGCGGGCTTGACCTCGTACCGGGCCGGGAACGCCTCGGTCGTCTCGCCGAAGTTCCAGCCGGCCCCGAACGCGGCCAAGTTAGCCGCCATGATCTCGGGCTTGGCCGCGAACTTGGCCTTGAGGAAGCTCAGCGTGCCGTCGGCGGGCCGGTCGTACAGCCAGGACAGCATGCCGAGCGCGAACATGTTCTTGGCCCGCTCGGCGTCCTTCCTGGTGATGTCGAACGACTCCAGGGCCTTGACCGTCAGCGAGGTGATCGGCACCGCGTGCACGTTGTACTGCTCGAGCGAGCCGTCATCGAGCGGGTTGGCCTGGTAGCCCACCTTGGTGAGATTGCGCTTAGTGAACTCGTCGGTGTTGACAATCAGGTCGCCGCCCCGCGGCAGGTCCGAGACGTTCGCCTTCAGCGCCGCCGGGTTCATGGCAATGAGCACGTCAGGCCGGTCGCCGGGGGTGAGGATATCGTGGTCAGCGAAATGCAGCTGGAAACTCGATACGCCGGCCAGGGTGCCAGCCGGGGCCCGGATTTCGGCGGGGAAATTCGGCTGGGTGGACAGGTCGTTGCCGAAGATCGCCGTCTCCTGCGTGAACCTGTCTCCCGCAAGCTGCATGCCGTCACCAGAGTCGCCGGCAAAGCGGATGATGACGTGATCGAGCTTCTGGACCTGCTTGGTCACAGCTGGAAGACCTCCTCCGCATGCCGCGGCCAGACGCTACGCAGCACCACCCCACGACCGGGGGCATGAGTTAAGACGGTGTAAATCTTACGCGCAAACAGGCGCTGGAACGTTCATCTGGTAGGTGATATTCCCAGGCCGGCGGTCATCCGGCCCGGCCCATGTAGGTTGAGACAGATTCCGGTAAGAACTGGCAGCCAGGCATGTATAAAACGTTCCAGCCTCACCAGCTGAGATTTATGTCACACCCCGCGGGAACGTGCCATCATGCGACTGCGGGGCAGCCATGCGGGCCGCTGGGGAGGTGCATGACCGTGCCGGTAAACCAGTGCCGGGCCGCCATGCTGACTTGTGACGGGCCCGCCGTGCTGACCAGCGCGCCGCCCGGCAGGCTCCCATGCTGACCAGGGCCGCCGCCCGGCAGGCTGCCATGCTGACCGGCGCCGCCGCCCGGCAGGCTGCCATGCTGACCGGCGCCGCCGCCCGGCAGGCTGCCATGCTGACCGGCGCCGCCGCCCGGCAGGCTGCCGAGGCGTGCGGCGGGCTGCAATGCTGACCGGCGCCGCCGCCCGGCTGGCTGCCGAGGCGTGCGGCGGGCTGCCGTGCTGAGCGGCGCGGCCGCCCGGCTGGCCGTCGTAGCGCTGCTGCTGCTGGCGGCCGGCGCCGCGGTCGGGGCCGCGATCGCCGCCGCGGGCGGCGCGGTCGCCGGGGCCGTCCTGGTCGGCCTGCTCGAGGCCGCCGCCTACCTCGGGGGCGCCCGGCTGGCCCTGTCCGCGCTGGCCGCCCGCCCGGTCGGCGAAGTGGAGCAGCCCGGCCTCTACCGCCTAGTCCGCGAGCTGAGCAATGCCGGCCGGCTGCCGGTGCCGCGGCTGTACCTGTCGCCCGCCGAGCAGCCGAATGCCTTCACCGTCGGCCGCGCTCCCCGCGCCGCCGCGGTCTGCTGCACCGCAGGCCTGCTGAAGGCCCTGGACGAGGCCGAGCTGCGCGCGGTCCTCGGCCACGAGCTGGCCCACATGTCGGGCCGGGACATCCTGCCCGGCACGGTATCGGCCGGCCTGGCCACCCTGATCACCTTCCCGGCCGGCGTGGCCCGCTTCCTGCCCGCCCGCCGCTCCGCCCCGGCGCGCGGCACCGCCGGGTCCGGCCTGAGCCTGCTTGAGGCGACGCTGATGCTGGTCCTGGGCCCGATCGCCGCGCTGGTCATCAGGCTGACCGTGACCCCGGCCACCGAATACCGGGCCGACGCGACGGGGGCACTGCTAGCCGGCGAGCCGGTGGCCCTGGCCAGCGCCCTGCGCAAGATCGATGCCGGCACAGCCGAACTGGCCCTGGCCCCCGACGGCCGACTCACCTCAGTCGGTCATCTGATGATCGCCAGCCCGTTCCGCGCCGAAGGCTTCGCCGGCCTGTTCCGCACCCATCCTCCCGCAGGCGAACGCGTCCGCCGCCTGGAGTCCCTGGCCGGCTACCGCCGCTAGCCCAGGTCCCGCCGCTAGCTCCGGTCCCGCCGTTAGCCCGGTCCCGCCGCAGGCGTCCCCGGCGCCCGGCGGTCTCCCGCGTTCTGGGCCCCCGCGTAATGAAACCCGTCTCTGGGATATCCACTTGGGCGGAGTGAGTCTGGGAAGGCATGGACACGGCACGTCGGGGCCGGCCGCCGGCTGCGGCGGGCCGTAGCTGGAATTTTGCCCGTTTTGTCCGGCATATGTAATCGTTCAGTGGCGATGCGACCGGATCGATGTGCCGGAGATCCGGCTATAACCGGCCCTATTGCGCATCGATCCGGTTGGCCCGGCGGCCCGGCGGGCGCCCCCGGGCCACGACGGTTGGCGGCGAGCCGCCAGCCGGGGGCAGCGCGGTGCATTCGGCCAAGTCAGCGCACTCCGCTTAAGTGGGTATCCCGGACCGGTCTTTCG
>CAVYEG010000015.1:0-222147 GCA_963767565.1 uncultured Actinomycetes bacterium
CTGGTCGTGGAGAAACCTCGCCGCTGTCATGTCCGGCAGCGTGGCGGCGTCATCGAGATCGAGTCCGGCGCAGAAGCCGCGGCCCGCACCGCTCAACACGAGCACACGCGCGCCGTCGTCAGCACCGATGGCAGCCGCCAGCTGCTCGAGCTCGCCGAACATCGAGAAGGTCAGCGCATTGAGCCGGTCCGGCCGGTTCAGCGTAGCCACCACAATCCCCGCCCGGGGCCGGTCAACCACAAGCGTTCCGCTAGTCATGGACATCTCCTACCGTGTCAGCACCTGCAGGATCGTCGGAAGAATATTGCGGGCAACGCGCCCCTCGCAGGTCGGAATACCTTAATTTCTTGACATTGACCACAGTAAGGCTTAGAGGTGGGCGGTGCGGAGCTCCGCTATGTCCATCTAGGCCGGCACGGCGCTTACGGCGCAGCGGTCTCATGCCCCTTGCTTACGTCCGCCGGGTCGGGCAGGTGGCGGTCGGTCCGATGCCGGCCCACACCTGGCGGCCCGTGTACTGCGGGTTCCGCACGATCATGGTGACGTGCCCAGCGTCCATCCCGCGCCACCCGTGCGGCGCGGGTTCCGAAGTTCGACGCCTGCGCCAGCCGCGCCAGCTCTGGCTGGGATGGCGTGCGGCCGTATTGCTGCTCGAACCGCGCCGCGCGGGCACGCAGGTCGGCGGTAACGACCTCGCGGACCAGGCCCGACCAGTACCGGTCACCGTCCCGGTCACCGGCCTGGCAGCCCAGCCGGGCGTTCTCCCCAGCGAGCCGTGGAAGATCGAGAACGACTTCGACAGCGAAAGCGTCAGGTCGTAGAACAGCGGGCTCTGCCGGGCCCGGCGGGTGGCTTCGAGGTGCAGCTCGCGGCGGCGTTCGGCCGTGGTGTGGGGCTCGCCGGCCAGCAACTGGGCATACAGGTCCGCGGCCTTGCGGGCGCCGCCCGGTGCGCGGCCCAGCTGAGTGCCGTCGGGAGCCCTGCGCTCGCCGAACAGAAGGTCACACCGCGCGCGGTCAACAATCTGACCCGGACGCAGACCCAGGGCCCCGGCCCCGGCCCCACCACCGGTAACCCCCGCCCGCCGTAGCGGCGGAACTGCCCATGGTCAGCGGATGGTGCATGGGTGTGGGCTCGGGGCGCGCGGACTGATCACCCTTCAAGGGTGATCAGAACGGCCGATCAAGATCAGAAACGTGCTCATTAAGAGCATACGAAACGGTCCTTATTTAGGTTTGTATGATAAGCCTAAACAAGGAGTAGTGATGTCTAGGGTTATTCATCGCCACTGGCCAGGCAATCCAGAGGCTCCGTCGCGGCGCGGGCGAGTTACCTGCGACTACGATACCTATTGTCCCGACCTGCTTACTGACAGGCACTTCACGCTTGAGGGCGACGTGGCTGCGGACGTGGCAGATGCTGAGATCGCCGTCGCTAGGCTAAACGCACAGGCGTCTGCACTGGCGGACACCGAGGCCTTGGCGCGGCTCCTCCTCCGCGCCGAATCTGTCGCGTCGTCCCGGATCGAAGGGCTTGAGGTCGGCGCCAGGCGTCTACTCCGCGTAGAGGCTGCGAGGCGACTTGGCAAACCGACCCGCGACGTCACCGCTGCCGAAGTTCTGCGCAACATCGACGCTATGAGCGCGGCCATCGATGAGATCGAGCCAGGGGACCAAATCACCGTCGATACACTCCTGGCCTTCCACCGACGCCTGCTCGAGAACACCCGGCAGTCCAGATACGCCGGCAAGCTGCGGGAGAAACAAAACTGGATCGGAGGCAGCGAGTACAACCCGTGCTCCGCGGTCTTCGTACCGCCCCCACATGAACTGATACCTGAGCTGATAGAAGACCTCTGCGCGTTCTGCAACACAGAATCATTGCCGACAGTCGCCCAAGCCGCCATCGCGCATGCCCAGTTTGAGACCATTCACCCCTTTGCCGACGGCAATGGCAGGACTGGCCGCGCGCTCATCCAGCTCGTACTCCGGCGCCGTGGTCTAGCCACACGAGTACTGCCGCCCATCTCATTGGTCCTCGCGACGTGGGCTAAGGATTACGTCGACGGTCTCACCGCAACCCGCTATCGCGGACCGGCAACGGGCAAGGACGCCCAGGCTGGTCTAAACCTATGGGTCGGGAGGTTTTCCGGCGCCTGCCAGCGCGCAGTTCGCGACGCGGCCTCCTTTGAAGACCGCATGCGACAAATTCAGGAGGAATGGCGTATTCGGCTGGGGCGCGTCCGCTCGAAGTCCGCTACCGACCTTCTTATCAACTCGCTTCCCGGAGTACCGGTCCTCACGGTCGCAGGAGCCGCCGCGCTGATCGGCCGCAGCTATCCGCAGACCAACGTCGCCATCGAGCGCCTCCTAGCCGCCAAGATCCTGACCCAGGTCACGGTAGGCCGTAGGAACCGCGCCTTCGAAGCCCGGGAGATCATCAACGCGTTTACCGACCTCGAACGCGAGCTCGCCAGCCCTGACGGAGACACCCTCACTTCAGAGGTCGCGCGACCTTTACCGCCCCGGAGACCCTGAATTTTTAGGCTTACGCGGTAAGCCTAAATAAGACATAGCCCTGTTTAGGATTAGGATCCGTGCCTGCGCCGACATGCGCCCGCAGCTTGGTCCAACGAAGCAGCAAAGTCTAATGCCGATCACCGTGGGGCATCGGTGCCCGGATCGGCACCAGGACATCAGCCTGTGCCGCTCAATAAGTACCGTCATGGCCCTGACCTGCAGTGTCCAGCCATTCCCTGCCTACGCACCGGTCGACGTGGCTCTGGATTCCATAACGCGTATGACGGAGGGCAGGCCTAGGCTGGCTCTCGAGACCATCGACCGCCCGGCGTAAACAGACTCCGTTAACGCTGATGCTTTGGCAGCCATGCTCCGCCTCCAAAGCGAGCATGACTGGCTGGAGATACGGCAGCGACTCATCACTTCCAGGGCCAGTCCTATGTCTTGGTCTATGTGGTACCCCATCCTAGAGACTGCTGCATATGCGAACTCGATGGCGCATACCTGGACGGGAAGAGCCAGGCCATAGTTTTCCGGGCCCGGCGAGGCTTTCGCTTGACACCGCACTCGGAGTGAGCGCTGGAATCAGACTGACATCGACTCGATCGTGCACCAGCTCAGTGCTACCGCCGATCGCGGCCGCGATCGACAGGCCGGGGCCCTGAAGTTCCCGCTCGGCGTACCCGCGCAGCTCGGCGGGTCCGGTCTGTGGTTGGCTCTGGCGATGGTCCTCGAGTACCTATGTATCGACGACCCTATGATCACCCCGGCTGCGGCGCAGCAATTCCTTCGTGACTGGCACCATGCCTAAGCGCCGGTCGAGGTGTTCGGCGCCCCGCCGGCGGCCGGGCAGCACTTGTAGTAGCGGGCGGCGCGGCAGTCGCCAGAGTGGTCGAAGTTGAGCGCCGCTGCGGCATACACGCCTGCTCATGGCCGGGAGCCCGTAGATACTGGATTAGTTACTTAACTATTGGACAAGGGTTCGAAAAAATTTGTGGAGCTAAGGGGATTCGAACCGACCTTCTGCATGCCATGTAGAACGGGTGCGTCGCAGGACGTCGCCCAGAGTCGCCCTGTGCGCCGCCGACCTGCAAGGATGTGACTCGTGAGTCGGACGGCGTCGCAGGGAGTCTGACCATGTTGGCTCCCAGTTTGGCTCCCAGAAAATTCGTTAGCATTGCTAATGTTCGATCGTTCGAACGGAGCTACGTTGGCGGTCATTCCGGCGGCCGCCCTACGGCGCAGACTCAGTCCTCGATGCTGCCCAGCCACCACACCACAGGCTGCTCACCCAGACCCGCTGGGGGATCCGCCGCCAGCGCGGCCAGGGCCTTGCGGAGCTTGTTCAAGCCCGGCCTGGTTCGCGGGAACCGGGCATGGTGGCAGTACACGACGCCGACATGGTGAGGTACCAGCGCGATCGCGACGCTGAAGGTACTGACGTCCTCGGTGAGGATCACCCGGCCCTCGGCGGCCGCCGTCTCGAGCACGCGCTTGTCGTCGGCGCCGCGCAACTCGGGCCGGTGCATATTCAAGGCGACCGCGTCGACGCCGTCGGCGGTGAGGTCATCAGCGAGCCAGCCCGGATAATGCTCATCGAGCAGGAACCGGATCGGCGGATGCTCAGACGGCATCTAGGGCTTGGCGGCGTTCCCACGCATGCAGCGCCTCATCCTGGCTGACGTGGTGCCGACTTATCAGATCATCGATCTCATCCCGGTAATCGGCCCAGTACGCCAGCGCGGTCTCCACGTCCGCGGCCGACAAGCCCACAGCGTCGGCCACCGCGGCAGCGGTGCGTTCGTCCTTATCGTGCTGCTGCCAGGCTTCGGCGACGGTCCACACCTGCGGTCCGACCGCCAGGGCCGCGCGCCGCTCGCCGCTGACCGTCGGGACGAACACGACGCCCGGATGGGCCTGCATGCGCAGCCACTCCCGTACCGCTCCCACTACGACGCTGGACTTCTTGGCGCCGGCCTGATGGGCATAGTCAGCCAGGAGCTTGTCGACCGCGTCAGGGAAGCGCACGTTGGTTGGAGCTACCATGTACTACATTGTAGCATCGTGTAGGAGGAGCTCCCGAACCACCTCAGCTGATGAGGGCGGCTCGAAGGGTCGCGAGACCGATGAGGCTGCTTTCGGGCTCGGGGCGGATATCGTCGCCAACGAGCCACCGAAAACGCGTATCCGTACCGAGCCGCGACACCCGCTCATGCGTGAATAGCGGGCGTTGGCTCCTCGCATACTTATGCGCTGGCCTGTATTTCCCTGACGAAGGTGGCGCTCATCAATCCATCCCTCTAAATTTAAGTCGCGGGGCCCGCCTAACGCCGAATCCGGGACGACGATCTTGGCAATGGCGGCCGAGCCATTACTTCAGAGTTAGCCGCTCAGTCTCACTGGCTGTCAATAGCAATTGGCGGCATCAGTGAGAAAAGCCATTCATACTGCTCTGGCGGCCAACGTCAGGCACGATGTCGGTGTGGCACCAGGACCCTCGCGTAGCGGCGAACGGCACGGAAGTCGCGGGGCGCGAGGCGATCAGACTTGTATAGCTGGTGGTTGGCAGCGGGCCGGTGCAGGACGAGTTATATTCGCATCGTAAACTGCGATCTGTCGGCCAGCGATACTGCCAGGCGTCCACCTATACCTGTCAGCCGAACGAGAACTGATCTTCGAATCAAACCCTGCCTGGTCTGCAACAAGAGGCGGGACGACATCAGCAAAGGGGTGTCACGATATGGCCCTGACCCAATGCCGCTTAGCTTGTTTTAGGTAATGCCGCGGTGCGGGTGTTATCCCTGGTTAGGACAGGGTTGACGAGTTTGATGGTCGCGGGGGCATCGTGGCGTGTGCCGTGCTGGCCGGGCTTCTTGACCCGGTAGGAGTTGTGCCGGGCTCGCTTGACGACGCGCGGGTAGCTGCGTTCGCGTTTCTCGTTGAGCTTCCGCGGGTCGGCGATGCAGGCCATGACGCGGTCGAGGAGCCGTTGTCGCTGGTCAGGGGGGGAAAGCCGGGTCATCGGCCCGGCGGATGATGCGGATGGCCCGCTTGAACTTCACCCGGTCGGGGTCGATGCCGGCGTTCGTGGCGGCGGTGCAGATCAGGGCGGTGACCGCATAATGGGTGAGGAAGTAGCCCCAGATCTCCTGCTTGACCATGTCCGGGGACTGCGAGCGCAGGATCTTTCCCGGGCCGCGCAGGAACGTCTTGACCTGCTTGTTCCCGGTTTCATGTTCCCAGCGTTCGTGGTACGCGGCCGCCAGGACCGGGGCGGGCGCGTCCGTCCATGTCGTGATGGTGGTGATCAGGGCGATGACCTCGTCTTTCCCGTCGCCGTCGCGATCGGGGACCATGTATTCGACCACCCGGACGCGGCGGGCTTTGCCTGGGTCCAGGTCCTCGCCGGCCCGGGCCGCGTCGATGAGCTGCTGCCTTGCACCGCCCCTGATCTTGGGATTGACCAGCACGGATGTGTAGGAGCCGTCACGGTGGAACTCCAGCGGCTGCAGGGTCAGGTCCGCCTTGACCCGCCACAGCAGCGCGGCCCCGGTGCCCGCGGCCGTGCACCAGTCCTGCCAGTTATAGAAGTTCCGGTCCGCGATCAGCAGCCAGTCCTCTTCCAGCCGCGGGTACAGCTCCCGCGCCAGCGACTGCTCGCCGCTGCCTTTGGAGACGCACGGCCCGATCGCCGCCAGCACCGGAGCGTGCGACGCGCACTCGCCGATCGTCACGGCCCTGGCCTTGGGAAACGCCGCCGGGGTGCCGTCCTTCCCGGCACCGGGGTACCCGAACTCCGCCGCGTTCGCCTTCGTGCCGGGCACGTCCCATTCCAGGCCGTCGATGCTCATCTTCCGCCATGGCCCGAGGAACGCGCCTTCGGTCTCCAGCGTCGCGACCGGCCGCGCGACCTGCGCGAACGTCTCCTTCACCGGCTCGTGGCCGAGCCTTTGCCGGGCCTGGGTGATCCCGCCCGTGGTCACGTCCGCCTGCGAGTCATCCCAGCAGCCCCAGCCCGCAAGCGTTTCCGTGATCCGGGTCCAGACCTCCTCATAATCCTCTTCGGCGAACAGGGCCAGGCCCATCACGAAATACACCATGACCTGCGGCGGGAGCTTGCCACCCCTCCGCTTCGCCGTCTTCCCCGTCACCTCGACGGCCTCGTCGACCGCATCGCGGGACACCCAGGACGCCAGCACGCCCAGGGAGATCCAGTCGCTCAAACGGCCCCCGGCCACACCGCCAATCTGTGCCATGACCCGCGATCATGCCGGCAACCAGCCGAACCGTCCCGAGGGACACGCCAGGCAAACCAAGATCAACTTACGCTAAGCGGCATTGGGCCCTGACCGGACTGGAGACATCTGTCGTGGCAGTCGTCGCAGGTGCGATCATTGGTTTCGTGCCGAGCTATCTGATGGATGTATGCCGTGAGAGGTCATTGATGCGAAGCCGCTGGGACAACTCCTTGTTCGAGCTATGCTCCGATTTCGCGTCGACAGCCCGAGGAGTGCAGGAGCTATGCCTACGTCATGCGGGCAACGAGACGGAGGCCCGTTTGTCCGACGCCATCGACGAGGAGCATCGGAGGCTGCGCGTTCTCTCCGAACGTCTTCGTCTATTGGGCGACCTTGAACTGCAACTCGCAGTCAGATTGATCGTCAGACCCGAATCCGCGAGTAGGTCGGTGACACGGCGGCGCAAATGCCGATAGGTGCCCCTTTGACCTGGGATGATGATCGCTGCGAAATGATGGTCATCTCAGGCGGAGAGGCACCTACCTGGTGAAAAGGATACGCAGCGGGGCGGGCAGATCGCGGCAGCAGCCGCGGATCGGCGCGCCGGATCAGGCGCTGACGCCGAACGCGGGCCTGGCCGCCATCACCGAGCTGTGCGGGCGGCTCGGCGTGATCAGCACGCTGGATGCGGCGGTCGGCCCGATCAAGCAGCGGGACCGCGGGTTCGGGGCCGGGGAGCTGCTGGCCGGGCTGGCCGCGGCGCAGCTGGCCGGGGAGGACTTCTTGACCGGGCTGGACCGCCAGCGCGCCGATGCGGCCGGGCAGCAGATCACGCCGGTGCCGGGACTGGCGTCCACGACCGCCGCGGGCCTGGCCCGGCGGATCACCCCGGCGCAGTGGCAGGCAGTGGAGACCGGCCTGGCGGCGGTGACCGGACGGATGCTGGCAATGCTGCCCGCGGAGCGGTCGGCGGCGCTGGCCGATGGGCCGGTCACGATCGACCTGGACACCACCGACGTGGAGGTCTACGGCCGGAAGAAGCGCGGCGTGGCCTACAACCACCAGGGCCAGCGGGTCGGGCGGCCGCACGTGGCCAGCTGGGCGGAGACCGAGACCGTGCTGGCCGCCGACCTGGGCGACGGGACCGATGACCCGCGCGCGACCGCGCCGGACCTGCTGCGCCGTGCCCTGGCCGCCCTGCCGCAGCGGGCACGGGCGTCGGGCCGGGTGGCGATGCGCGCCGACGCCGGCTACTTCGCCGGGCAGCTGGCCCGCACCGCCCACGGCGAGAAGATCGCGTTCGCGATCGGCGCCAAGCGGATCGCGCCGCTGTGGCGGCTGCTGGCCGGGATCGCCGAGGACGACTGGCATGACGCCATTGACATGGACAATGCGCAGGTCGCGGTCACGGAGTACTGCCCGGACTGGTGGCCGGCGAACACCCGGCTGCTGATCCGCCGGGTGGCGCTGGATCCCGGGCAGGTCTCGGCCGACCCGCGGTCCCGGCGGCGCCGCACCCTGCACCCGGACCAGCGCGCCCTGCCGATCCCCGAGCTGGCCCGTGCCGGGGCGATCTACGCCTACTCGTTCATCTTGACCAACCTGGACGTGACTGCCCCGGACAAGGCAGCCGCCGTCGAGCACTGGTACCGGCACCGCACCACAGTGGAGAACATCTTCCGCGACAGCAAGCACGGCGCCGCCCTCCGGCACCTCCCGTCGGGATATCCCCAGGTGAACCTGGCCTGGATGTGGGGCGCGCTGCTCGCCGCGACCATGGCCGCCTGGCTGCACCAGCTCACCGCCATCACCGCCGGGCAGGACATCCTGGCCGGGCACGGCGTGCGCGGCGGCAAGGCCATGATCGCCACCCTGCGGCGGCGGCTGATCGCCGTCCCTGGCCGGCTGATCCGCCATGCCCGCCACCTGGTCCTGCGGCTGCCGCCTGGCCACTGGGTGCTTCCCGAGGTGCTGGCCCGGCTCCGGGCACTGCCCGCACCCGCCTGACCTGCGCACCCTGAGCCCCGGCTCCCCCGTCCTTGTCCACGGCCTGCCAGCCCGACCCGCAGAAAGGCTCGCACATCGCGAACCCGGCGCCGGCGCCCGGGCCGTCGGCATGCCCGCTACCGGGAATCCCGGCGCACCAAGATCATTTGCGGAGGGCGGATCAGCTCACCGCGCTATTCGCGGAATCGGGTCAGACATGCATACGCTGTGCGAGGTTTCGCAGGGTCGACCCGATCCCAGGAGGGATGAGTTTCCTGGCCAGTCACCTCACCAGAGGTTCGGGGAGGCAATGCAGAGCTTCTATGTTGCGGCGCGTAAACAACTACAGGTAGTCAACGCCAGTGCGATCATTCCACGCGACTTGGAGGCCGGCCGCGATCCATCCCGCCGCATCTAGGCTCTGGGCCTGCACGCCAGGTAGGATATGCGGGCGCCAGTTAAGATCACCTTCGCCGGCCGGTTAGGGATGCTCAATGGCTCTGGAAGACCGTGTCGAGATCGCTTCGGTCGTCGACGAGGCATACGCCCTGACGGGACGCGTGTTGTCGACGGACGTACCGGGCATACTTAATCCCGGCATCCGCCCAGAGATCATTCAGCGGATAAGGAACGCTGAGATCGACCCGCTTGTCACCGACGAGGAAATGCTGTCTCTTCTGCGCACTGCGTACTTCGACCTTGTCGAAACCGTAGTACAACTTCGCGACCAACTCCTTGGGCCGTCTGGCGAGTCTTACGACCTAGCACTCCAGCAAGTTCATCTGACTGACCGCGGGCGCGCCGTGAAGGTGAGGGGGTGGCGGCGTGCGCTAGACAATGTGCTGGGCGCCGCACCCGGCGATCGCCCGAAGTGGATCAAGAAGGCACTGGAGTGGGCGAATATCATCCTCGGCAGCCTCGGCGCCGTGCCCGTCGTGGGGATACTAGCAGACCCAATTAAAGAACTGAAGGAGTCTGTCGAGGCTCAGGCAGACGATGACCAAAGCTCCACGCAATGAGCAGCGCCCGGCTTCGCAACTGCCACCAATGATCGGTGTCTGCACCGGCTCGTGGCCGCGCAGAATACCTGAATCTGTACAGACAGCGTCTTGATCACAATCTGGCTGCGGCCCGCGAAGATCGGCAGGTCGGCGTGCGGTTATCAAGCGCACTTCGCCCCGTGGGCTTCATGGCAGTCCCGGTTACGGCCCGCCGGGGACAGCCGGCCGCACCGCATGTTTATGCATCGCTGCGGTGCGGGTGAATGCCCGCACATGCCGCTGCGGGAGCGCCAGTTACAGTCCGAGTACGCGGTGGAGCCCCCGGTCGATCTCGTTCATCAGTGATGTCGGCAGGTGGCCGACAGGTGCTTTCAGGTCGGTCTTGTCGAGGGTCACCAGGGCCGTCACGTTAACCACCGAGTCCTGGGGCAGGCCCGAGGCCGCTGCAGGCAGGAACACGTTGCCAGGCATCGCGGCCAGGGCCGTATTAGAGGTGATGACGGCCGCGATGGTGGTGTTCAGCCGGCTGGTGTTAAACGGGTCGGCCTGGACGACCAGGACGGGGCGCCGTTTGGCGGGCTTGCTGCCGCGTGCCTCGCCGAGATCGGCCCAGCAGATGCTGCCGCGGCTGGTCACCACTCGTCCTGGCCGGCCAGGTAGCGTCGGCCAGCGGCGGCAGCGGCGGCGTTGGAGTCATCCTCGGTCGTCTGCAGCGCCTCGTTGATCTGCCGGGTGAGCGACTGCGCGGCGAGCTGGTCGAGATAGCTGCGGGCGGCGCGGGCGAAGAATTCGGACCGGCTGATACCGAGCTCGGCGGCTTGCCTGGTGGCCTGCTCGTAGGTGTCGTCCGGAAGCGAAATCGCTGTTTTCACACCATCAGTATAACCGGGTATTACCATGGTCGGCGCCGCTGATGCTACCGGGCCGCAGCTCGCACTCTCACGCCGCGTTGCGGGACTTGGACTGGCGGTCGGCCCGGGTCTACTTCCTGGCCTTCTTGAACCCTTCGCGGGGACAACCGGTGCCGACTCTTACCGCCAGGTTGGCCAGTCTCTACCACCGTAGATGAGCCAACGATGGAGCTCGACTGATTTACCGCTCATGCCGCGAGTCGGTGGTACGGAACGGCGGGGCACGGCCCGTCCGGGAGGATGTCTTCTCGCCTGGTGTGACCGGTGGGCCGCCCGCAGCTCGGCGACCGCAGGTCCGGTGGAACTCATTTCATCATCCTGCGTGAGTGATCTCGCTCCAGTAGCGTTGCCAGGTCGGAAGCGGCTTATAGACGACGGGAGATCGGCATGCCAAGAGTGCGGCGCCAGGATCTGGACGTTGCCCAGCTGACGACAATCCTGGCCGGCGATCAGGCGCGCCAGGATCTGCAACGCTACTTCGGCGTCGGCACCCCGCGGACGTCCTGGGCGGTCAGCTCGCGCAGCGGCTTCTTGCCGATGTGGTCGGCGAACGGGTTCAGGGCGCCGCGGTAGAGGGTCACGGTCTTGGTCGCGCGGCCGTCGAGGTCGTCGCGGAGCCAGTCCTCGATTGCCTGGCCGACGGTGTAGCGGCCGTCTGGGGCCGCGATCCCGGCGGTCAGGTCCGCGTGGAGCTCTTCGAGCTTGTCCCTGACTCTTGCTGGGTGCGGCCGCCTAGCTTGCGGCGGATCCGCTTGCCGTCTGGGCCGTAGCCGAGCGACACGGCGCCGCGCCAGCGGCCGGGGCAGCCCACTTGGCTCCCACATTGGCTCCCAGCCGACTTCCTTAGGAGCCGCTCTAGGCCTCTGACCTGGTCGTGGAGCTAAGGGGATTCGAACCCCTGACCTTCTGCATGCCATGCAGACGCGCTACCAGCTGCGCCATAGCCCCTCAAGCACGCCGTCGGATGGTCTCGTAGAGGCCCGAACCAACGCCGTGGACGCCCAGCCTAGCACCTGAGGTAGCCGGCTTGGTGACGACGACTTAGTGTACCGCCCGCCGCAGGCTCGTCGCCTAGGCCGTGTGCCGGCGTGTGCGCGTTACCTGCAGTCGTCGGGGATGTCGGCGTTGATGGTTTTGCCCGCGATGACGGAGACCTGGGCGTACGGCCCGTACGTGCCGGGGGCATAGGGGGCCTGGCCGTAGTGTCCGAGGAGCACGTACGTGCCTGGCGGCAAGGAAAAACGGAATAGCTGGCGGTAGTTGTTGCTGATGTAGGCCCGGGCGACGACTGGCCCGCCGGGCAAGATGATGGACTGCCCCGAGTTGCGGGCCGTTCCGCGTACCACCGTGACCGTGCCCGGGGTGACGGGTAGTGGATGGCCTGGGAGTATGGCGGGGCCATCGCACGCGCTGAGATGCCCGGTGACGGTGCCCGTCCATATCGCCGGCCCGGCGGGTGCGATGGCATTGACGTTGTGCGGCGTGCCGGGAACGGTCAGCGTGATGAGCACCCCGGCTGCTGACAGGACTGCCGCGACTGCGGTCAGGGCCAGCGCGATCTTCTGCCGCCGTCGCCGTGTGCGGGCGCGGGCCTCGGCGATCAGTGCCTGCTCGGCGGCCATGTCCTGTCCGTGCAGCATCGCAGTGGTGCCGGGCAGCTGGTGATCGGCGACCTGGACCTGCCTGAGCGTCATGATGCTATTATCACTAGCACTATACTAGAGGTCAACCTGGCCCGGGCCCGCGAGCTCGTCGGCTACGCCCGCCGGCACGGCTACACCGCGACGAGCTCATCGAGCTGATCCAGAGCATCGGCTTACCGTGCGCGATTCATTGAATTGCGCATTCTATTAGCAGGAATTGCAGGGCAGGCAACTGGCATATTCCGGCCGATTAGCCGCTGGATGCAGATTACGCGCGTGGCGAGGAAGGCGGCGGGAACAGGGCTTGGACCAATCCGCGAGGAGCGTATATGCAGCGAAGCTGGCCGGTTGTGGTCGTGATCCTTACCTTGGTATTCGGCGCGGGGCTGGCGTTCAGCGGGTCCGCCGCCGGCGCGGCCGCTGGACCCAGACGCTGACCCGATCCGTGGCCACGGCGGAACGATCCTCGGCTGAGGTGGTGGCCGAGGCGCCCTGCTGAACGGCGAGCGGCGGCGTCCTGCCGCTGACCGACTTCGGCTCGGCCAGCTTCACCAGCGCGATGGTCAACGGGGCCGGGCTGTGCGACGCCAGCCCGGAGCAGATCATCATGCCGGACGCGAGCGTCATGCCGGTCAGTTCCTGCGAGGACTTCGGCGTCAGCTACGGCGGCGGGCAGACCGCGGGGACCCGCAGTTCCTAGTCGGCCTGGCAGTGCGGGGACGGCGGCACATCCAGGGTCGGGTTGCGGTCGAAGAAGCCGGTCGGCTTGAGCGTGAACCCGCACCGGGCCACGGGCATGACCGGCCAGTCCTCCAGGCGCGGCATGTGGGTCGGTCCGAAGGTATGCCAGACGACGATGTCGGTGCCGTCGATGTCCCGGTCGCCCGCGACGAAGGCGGGCAGTCCGGCCCCGCCGGCATGCTGGTTGACGAAGTCACCCGCGGAGTAGCGCTGGGCCGGGTCATACCTGGTCACCCACAGGTGGTTGGTCGCGAACCCGGCCCGGGCGGTCACCGGGGCGGCGGGATCGGCCAGCAGGACCGGGGCGGATTCCGGGTAGAGGGTGTAGCTGGTCGGATGGCCGAACCGGTTCTCGCGCTCGGTGCTGATGATCCGCCAGGTCCTCCCCCGGGCCCCGTCGGCCCGGCGGCCGGCCTGCGACTCGCGGGTCAGCCGGGTCACCTCCTGCACGATGGCGTTGCCGTACGGGTTGTCCGGCCCGACGGGGCGGCCGCTGACGTCGACCTCCTCCACCGCGTTGGCCAGCCCGTCGACCGTCATGTCCAGGCGCGCGCTGAACAGGTGCTGGTGCACCGGCGCGGCCAGGCCGGGCGCGACCTGCGTGGAGTAGGGATGGTCGCCGCCGGGATAGGCCGAGGTGAACACCACGCCGGTGGCCTTGACCTCGCACTCGATCGTGCCGTCCAGGTAGAAGTACCAGTAGAAGCCGTAGTCGTAGTTGCCGACGGTGGTGAAGTACGACACCACCAGCCGGCGCTGGCGGCGCGACTGGGCCGAGCCGTTGAAGATGTCGGTGTGCTTCCAGAGGATGCCGAAGTCCTCCTCATGGACGCAGATCGCGTTCGGTATGGTGCGAGGCTGGCCGGTGTCGTCGGTCACCGTGGCGTCCAGGTAGGCGATCTCGCCCAGGCAGTCACAGCCGAGCTCGAGCGAGTTGGCCCACTTGCCGCACAGGTACTCGCCGGTGTCGAAGTAGGCCTGCCAGTAGCGGAACCGCGGGTCGCCGTACGGCACCACCATCTCGGGAATCGAGGCGCGGTAGATGACCGGCCGCTCCTCGTCGCCGGAGTGCAGGCTGATCTGGTGCAGGGTGAGCCCCTCGCGGGCGTCGAACCCGATCCGCATGGACCAGTCCTGCCACTGGAGCCACGGACCGTTCAGAATAAAGCTCGGTCCCTCGGGCTGGGTGATCTCGATGGGTCGTAGCGTCGTGCGGTGCGGGCCGCGCACCGCCTCGTCGTCGTAGTCGCCCGATTCGGCCGGGACCGGCAGCTCGAACTCGTCGGTGACCTTGAAGACCTTTTTCTCGATCAGGTCGACGTAGGCGGCGATGCCGTCGACCGGGTGCGCCCAGGCCAGGTCGTGCTCCCGGTTCATGACGAAGGCGAGCACGCGGACCATCCGCCGGTCGTCAT
Organism: uncultured Actinomycetes bacterium; assembly: GCA_963767565.1. GTDB lineage: Bacteria > Actinomycetota > Actinomycetes > Streptosporangiales > Streptosporangiaceae > Palsa-504. The sequence continues at coordinate 14,455 of CAVYEG010000015.1, forward strand.
CGGTGGCCGGCCCGAACGCGCCCGCGGTGATCGGGCAGGCCCGGATCTTGCTCATGTCCTCCAGGCCGCGGCGGGCCATGGCCGCGCGCCAGCCGGGGTCGGCCTTGACGATCTCGTCGACAGCCGCGAAGTCGCTGTCGATGATCGGCATCTGCCCGTCCGTGCGCGGGTCCAGCTGGCGCGCGCTGACCACCTGGCCGCCGGTGACCGAGACCACCACGTCGGTGGACTCGCCGGTCTCGGTGTTGACCAGGAACGCGCGCAGCCGCCGGCCCGCCTCCCGGCCGGCCAGCACGTCGTCCTTGGGCGGCTCCTCCAGGCCGTAGTAGGCGAACCTGACCGGCGCCCCGCCTCCTTCTGGCAGCAGCCCGGCGGCCGCCATGATCTCCCGGCCGGCCAGGTACTCGGCCGCGGTGGCCGGGTCCAGCGGATGCGCGGGGGGCTGGCTGGCCGTCTCGCCGGGCCGGACGGCGGTGTCGGTCATGGCAGATCTCCCTGTGATGCGAAACGGAGACCCGGTGGCGGATGCGGATCCGCCACCGGGCCGGAGGGTTATTCGTCGGCGACGATCGAGCCGACCCGGTCACCTAGGCCCGGGTCGCGCCTGACCAGCCAGATGGAGTAGATGACCGACACCACGATGACGGCCAGGGCAGCAAACGGGAACCAGTCGTAGGGCTGGGGCTGCGGCGGCTTGCACAGGTAGTAGATGGGCACGGCGATGGCGACCATGCCGAGGACCGGCAGCACGATGTGCTTGATGATGTTGAACTCGTTCGGCCGGTACCTCCGGTAGTAGAACGGCAACGCCAGGTTGGCCAGGAAGTACACGACCAGGATCAGGATCGTGCCCATCGTGCTGGACTCGAAGAAGAAGTTCAGCGCGCTCAGGCTGCTGCTGTGCCCGCCGATCCAGTGGCCGAGCGCCCAGATCAGGGTGAGCGCGCTGGCGATGGCGACGAACGTGATGATGGCGTTGACCGGCGTCCGCCTGACCGGCTGCACCTTGCCGATCCAGCGGGGCAGCAGGCCCTCGCGGCCGGCGTTGAAGATCAGCCGGCACTGCGAATTCACCGCGGCGATGAGCACGCCCAAGGTGGAGGTCAGCCCGGCCAGGTAGGCGATGAAGGCCAGCGTGGGGGCTACGTCGTGGGCGACGCTGATGAACGGGATGGCCGCGCTGGTCAGCGCGTTCTCGTTGTAGCCGAAGCCGGACACGGTGGAGTAGGCCACCAGCAGGTAGGTGAACGCCATCAGGGCGATCGACATGAACACGGCCCGGGGCACGTTGCGCCGCGGGTTGTTCGTCTCCTCGGCCAGCGCCGCCGAGTTCTCCCAGCCGATGAACAGGTACACACCCAGCGGGAAGGCGGCCGCCAAGCCGCTGAAGCCGTGGGTGATCTTACTGGGCTCGAACGGCACGCCGGACAGATGGCCGCCGTGCTTGATCAGCGTGGCGACGGACACGACGAGCAGCACCAGCAGTTCGAAGCCGAAGAAGAAGCCGGCCAGCTTGGTCGACACGGCGACACCGCGGAACATCATGAACATGGCACCGGCGGTGAAGATCGCGGAGAAGATGACCCACGGGATGCTCGTGCCCGTGTAGTACTGGATCATCATCGACAGGAACCCGCCGGAAATGACCAGCACCGACGAGATCGCGATGATGTACCCCACCGCGCACAGCAGCGCGGTGGTCACGGCGCTGGTGCCACCGAACGTCTTGCCCACGAACGTGATGAAGCCGCCCGTGCTCGGGTGCGCCCGGGAGAACTGGGCCAGCGTGTTGCCGAGCAGCGCGATCGCGATGATGGCGGCCACGAGGACCAGCGGCGAGCCGAGGCCGGCCATGATCACGATCCCGGCGAAGCCGAAGTAGAAGCTGTAGGCCGGGCCGATGTTGGCCATCGTCGACGCGGAGATGTCGATCAGGCTGAGGGCCCCTTTGTGCAGCCGCTCGGCGGATTCAGGCGCCTTCGTCTCGGTGAACGGGACGTGTGCCGCTTCGCTCAATATGCTCACTCCCTCAAGGGGGCTGGCTGGGCTGTGGTTTTGTACCGATTAGTAGGGATAATGCGCGGGTCCGGGGTTAACGGTCAACCAGCGACGCTCGGTGAATTCCTCGATGTTGGAATCACCGCCTGACCTGCCGCCCAAACCAGGCTGTCCGATCCCGCCGGACGGGGCCAGCGCCTCATCCCGCGGCGTTGCGTCGTTCACGTGCACCATCCCGGCAAGCGCTTTCCAAGTTCTGCGAAACGTACCTGATCGCGGCCTGGGTACGCAAGGGTCAGCCTGGCCGGCCCGGCGGGCGCGGCAGCGTGCTTTCCCGCAGGATGACCTCGCCGGGGACGGGGATCACCCGGGGCTGGTCGCAGCTGGGCCTGGCGTCGGACAGGACCAGGTTGGCGGCCATCTCCCCCATCCGCTTGAGCGGCAGCCGCACCGTGGTCAGCGGCGGGTAGACGTCGCGCAGGGTGAGGATGTCGTCGAACCCGGCCAGCGCGATGTCGGCCGGAACCCGCAGGCCGCCGGCCCGCAGCCGGGCCAGCGCGCCCATGGCCATGACGTCGGTGACCGCGAACACGCAGTCGGGCCGCGGCTCCCCCGCGGCCAGGATGGCGCTCATCGCCTCGTATCCGCCGTCCCGGCTGAAGGCGCCGTGGATCACCCGGGCGCCCTCGAGCGGCACCGACCAGGCGGCCAGCCCGGCGCGGAAGCCGTCCAGCCGGTCCCGGGCGGTCAGCAGGCCGCGCGGCCCGGCCAGCACCGCGAACCGCCGGTGCCCGAGCGCGACCATGGCCTGGGCCAGGGCCTGCGCGCCCGCGGCGTTCTCGGGCTGGATCGTGTCCACGCCCAGCAGGTCCTGGCCGACGCACACGGCCCGCCCGCCGGAGCCGGTGAAGGCGGCGATCTCCTGTTTCAGCCCGTCACGGGCTTGCTCGTCGTCGGTCCGGCTGCCGATCAGGATCACCGCGCGGGCCCGCTGGGCGCGCATCAGCGCGACGTACTCGCGCTCGGCCGCCTCGGTGGCCGAGGTGCTCGACATGCAGACCAGCAGCCGCTGCGGTTCGGCCACCTCGATGAGGCCGGCCGCGATCGAGGAGAAGTACGGGTCGGCGATGTCGTGCACGACCACGCCCACCATCGTGCTCTGCCCGGTTGCGACCGCTCTGGCCTGCAGGTTCGCCGTGTACCCGAGGTCAGCAGCGGCCTGGTGGACGCGGTCGGCCAGCGGCTGGCCGACCTGGCGCGGGCCGTTGGACAGGACCCGCGAAGCGGTGGTCAGCGATACGCCGGCGCGGTCGGCGACGTCCTGCAGGGTCACCTTCGATCCCGGCACCGCACCCTCCCTGCCGTCCGGCGCTTGACCCGTTTTGCGGCCCAGCCTAGTGTGGGAAAGCACTTTCCCAGAGGTTCAGGCTAGAAGGCGGATCCATGGCGCGCAAGGTCATCCAGGTCGCGGTCAACGGCGTCACCGGCCGGATGGGATACCGGCAGCACCTGGTCCGTTCGCTGCTGGCCATCAGGGAAGAGGGCGGCGTTCAGCTTCCCGACGGGACGCTGGTGTATCCCGAGCCGATCCTGGTCGGGCGCAGCGAGGAACGGCTGCGGGCCATCGCTTCGCGGCACGGCCTGGACCGCTGGACCACCGACCTGGACGAGGTGCTGGCCGACCCTGAGGTCGACGTCTACTTCGACACCCAGGTGACCAGCGCGCGCGAGGCCAGCCTGCTGAAGGCGATCGAGGCGGGCAAGCACGTCTACACCGAGAAGCCGGTGGCCGGCTCGCTGGCTGGCGCCCTGCGGCTGGCCCGGGCGGCGAAGGCGGCGGGCATCACCCACGGCGTGGTGCACGACAAGCTGTTCCTGCCCGGGGTGCTCAAGCTGCGCCGGCTGGTCGATTCGGGGTTCTTCGGCCGGGTGCTGTCCGTGCGGCTGGAGTTCGGCTACTGGGTGTTCGAGGGGGACGGGGTCCCGGCCCAGCGGCCCTCATGGAACTACCGCGCCGCCGACGGCGGCGGGATCGTGCTGGACATGTTCCCGCACTGGCAGTACCTGCTGACTGACCTGTTCGGCCCGGTCAGCGCGCTGTACGCGCGGAACGTCACGCATGTGCCGCGGCGCTGGGACGAGTCCGGGCAACCCTATGAGGCGACCGCCGACGACGCGGCGTACGCGGTGCTCGAGTTCGCCAGCGGGGCCGTGGCCTCGGTCAACTCCTCCTGGGCGGTCCGGGTCAACCGGCGCGAGCTGCTCGAGCTGCAGGTGGACGGCACGGACGGCAGCGCGGTGGCCGGGCTGCGGCACTGCGCGATCCAGCACCGGGTCTCCACGCCGATGCCGGTATGGAACCCGGACCTGCCGGATCCCCTCGACTACCAGGCGCAGTGGACGGACGTGCCGGACAACATGACGTTCGCCAACGGGTTCAGGGCCGAGTGGGAGCTGTTCCTGAAGCACGCGGCGGCCGGGCAGCCCTTTGCCTGGGACCTGACCGAGGGCGCCAAGGGGGTGCAGCTGGCCGAGCTGGCCCTGCGGTCGTCGGCCCAGGGCCGCCGGATCGACGTGCCGCCGCTGGACGCCTGAGGTGGGTGCTTCGATCCGGCTGCCGGGGCGGGCCGAGCCCCTGGCCATCCCCGCGCCTGGCTGGGCGCCCGGTTACCCGCCGCCGACGTCACGCCGGGTCTTCGCCGCGGCCCACGTGGCGGCCTGCCCCGGCCCCGGCGGCGAGGGCGTCGACTGGGAGTCCACGATGCGGTTCCGGGATCACTTGTGGGCGCACGGGTTCGGCGTGGCCGAGGCCATGGACACCGCGCAGCGCGGGATGGGGCTGTCCTGGGATCGGGCCCGGGAGCTGATCGCCCGGTCGGCTTCGTTGGCACGCGGCGCCCTGGCCTGCGGGGTGGGCACGGACCAGCTGGCGGACGGCGCGAGCTACCCGATTGCGCGGATCATCGACGCGTACGCCGAGCAGATGGCGTTCGTGCAGTCGGCCGGGGCGGACGTGATCCTGATGGCGAGCCGGGCGCTGGCGGCCAGCGCCCGCGGGCCCGCCGACTACCTGGAGGTCTACAGCTCGCTGCTGGGGCAGGCAGAACGGCCGGTGATCCTGCACTGGCTGGGCGAGGCGTTCGACCCGGCGCTGCGCGGCTACTGGGGCAGCGCTGGGTTCGAGAATGCGGCCGGGACGGTGCTGTCGCTTCTCGATCGGTACGGCGAGAAGGTGGACGGGGTCAAGCTGTCGGTGCTGGACGCGGGACTGGAGGTGGCGCTGCGGCGGCGGCTGCCGGCCGGGGTCCGGCTGTACACCGGGGACGACTTCAACTACGCCGAGCTGATTCGCGGCGACGCCCAGGGGCACAGCGACGCGCTGCTGGGGGCGTTCGCCGCGATCACGGCGCCGGCCGCCGCGGCGCTGGCCGCGCTGGACCGGGGCGACATGGCGGCCTACGACGCGGCGATGGCCCCGACGGTGCCGCTCAGCCGGCTGATCTTCGAGCCGCCCACCCACTACTACAAGGTCGGCGTGGCCTTCCTGGCCTGGCTGAACGGGTTCCAGCCGGACTTCGCGATGCTGGGCGGGCTGCAGCGGCGCCGGCCAGCCAGCCACCTGATCCGGGTGTTCGAGCGGGCGGCCGCGGCAGGGGCGCTTACCGATCCGGAGCTGGCCGCGGAGCGGTTGAGCGCACTGCTGGCCAGGCTGACCGGGCCGGAGCGGGTGTGACTGGTTTCGGCCTGGAACGGCTGTCGCTGAACCAGGCCACGGTCAAGCACCTGTCCCTGCCGGACGCGGCGGCGCTGTGCGTACGGCACGACATCGCGGCCATCGGGCTGTGGCGGGACCGGGTGGCGGAGGCCGGGCTTTCTTCGGCGGTGGCGGCGGTGCGGGACGCCGGGCTGCACGTGTCGAGCCTGTGCCGGGGCGGGTTCTTCACCCGGGCCGACGCCGAGGGCCGGGCGGCAGCCCGGGCCGACAACCTCGCCGCGGTAGCCGAAGCGGCCGAGCTGGGCGCGGACGTGCTAGCCCTGGTGTGCGGGGGCCTGGTGCCCGGCAGCCGGGATCTCGGCCTGGCCCGGCGGATGGTAGCCGACGCGATCGGCGAGCTGGTGCCGCAGGCGCAGCGGCTCGGGGTGCGGCTGGGCATCGAGGCGCTGCACCCGATGTTCTGCGCCGACCGGTGCGTGATCTGCTCGCTGGGCGAGGCCGTGGACCTGGCGCTGCTGTTCCCCGCCGAGACGGTAGGCCTGATGGTGGATACCTACCACGTCTGGTGGGACGCGCGGCTGGCCGGCGAGCTGGCCCGGGCGGCGGGGCGGATCTTCGGCTACCAGGTCTGCGACTGGGTGCTGCCGCTGCCCGCGGACGTGCTGCTCGGCCGGGGGCATGTGGGCGACGGGGTGATCGACTTCGGGCCGATCTCGGCGAGCGTGACGGCGGCCGGCTACGAAGGCTACGTCGAGGTGGAGATCTTCAACGCCGACGTGTGGGCGGCTCCCCCGGACCAGACCGCGGCCACGATGAAGGAACGGTTCGCCCTGATCCAGGGCGAACGCTAGGAGGCCCGACGGGCAGCCGGCCAAGGCCATCAACGTTCTCCAGACCCACGAAATCGGAGGATGAAAAACGCTCGATATATCGGTACCCTGCGGCGGGGAGGGGAACCTAAATCGTGTTGCTACGACGTACACAGACGAGCGTCCTGGTGGCGCTGGCCGCTGCGGCTGCTTGCCTCGGGCTGAGTATCCCGGGCGCGATGGCCGCTCCAGCGCAGCCGTACGGGCTATACCAGAGCGCTAACAACCTGAATTACACGATCGGCACGTCTACGGAATATGCGGGTGCGATCCAGTACTACGGCTGGAACGAAGGGGTCCAGTCGTCCGAAGTCAGCGCGCTACCGAGTTCGGTCACGCCGTTCCTTGAGCTGCAAACCTGCGGTAACCCCTGCAACTCGAGCACCTCGGTGAGTTTGTCGTCGGTCATCGCCGGCGACTCGGACCCGTATCTGGCCAATTTCGCCAGCTCCGTCGCGTCGCTGGGCCGCAACCTGTACCTGACGTTCGACCACGAGCAGAACGGGTCGTGGTACCCGTGGGACTGGTACTGGGGTAACGCCCAGTTCGCGAGTCAGGCCCAGCAAGAATCCGAATGGATCCAGGCGTGGAACCACGTGACCGGCGTAATCGACCAGAACGCCACCGCCCAGAGCCTCATTACCTGGGTGTGGGCGCCCAACATCGAGCAGGGCGGCTCGGCCGTCGCCAATTACTGGTCGAGCGGCGGCTACACCGTCGCAAACGCAGGCATGGCAGGGCTTGACGGCTATTACGCCAACACCGGCACGACATGGTCGAACCGGTTCGCGTCCAGCTACACCGACGTCGAGAACGCCAGCGGCGACCTGCCGTTCATGGTGTCGGAGACCGGGATACCTCCAGGCGACTCGGACGCCACCAGCCAGGAGGAGAATCTCATCTCAGGCGCCGAACGCGCCGGGGCCCGCGTCGTGTTCTACTTCGACGCAGGCTCCTACGTCATGACGCCGGCCATGCAGACCGCATGGCTAGCTGGCGCCCCTAGCTAGAATTGCGCGCCGGAAACGGTCGTATAGGTGCCGGGGCCGGTGAGGGCGTTGTCTCCGGCGTCGAGGAGGCCGGCGGACAGGTTGAGTACCGGGGATGAGCCTGCTGACACCTTGTTTAAGCGTTTGATCATTTATTGGCGGCAGCGCCTGCCCGGGTATGCGAAAGCGGGGGCGCGGGCGGGTACCACGGCACGTTCCGCAAAAAAGGAATCGGGGTTGTGGGACGGCTCCGGGCCGCGCGAGCGGAGTGGACCCCGGGGTTCACCACGCAAGAGGGTGGTGGAAGTGGGTCTCACCCGCTGGCCACGCCAGCAGCATCGGGGGATGCCGGCCGGCGGGTATAACGAATGTGTCGGCTGGTACCGGATCGCGGACCGGCCAGGCGATCAAGAGCCAGGGAACTCGGGCCGGGACGGTCAGGTGCGGCATGGCGGAACCTGTTACTCGCTACGCCACTGGGAGCGGGGCGCACATCGCCTACCAGGTCCTCGGTCATGGGACGGGCCTAGTGATCGTGCCCGGGTTCGCGTCGCACCTGGAGGTGGAGTGGGAGGACGGCGCCTGCCGCTCCTTCATCCGTCGCCTGGCGGCCTTCGCCACCGTGGTGCGCTTCGACAAACGCGGCACCGGATTGTCGGATCCGGTCCAGGAACTCCCCACCCTCCAGGAGCGCGATGCCGACCTGGCCGCGGTGATCGCCGAGGCCGGCGCGGACCGTCCGGTCCTGCTCGGATTCTCCGAGGGCGGGTCGATCGCCATGCGGTTCGCGGTCACCCATCAGGAATCGGTGCGCGGCCTGATCCTGTACGGGACGTCCGCGCACCGGCCGCCGCCGTGGGCCATGGACCAGCTGCGCATGGCTGCTGCTGCCTGGGGCACCGGGGCATCGATCGAGCTGTTCGCCCGCAGCCAGGCAGATGATCCGGGGGCGCGCAGGGCACAGGCCCGGTTCGAGCGCGCGTCGGCCAGTCCGGCCATGGCGCGGGCTCTGGTCCAGTCGCTGATGCTGGTCGATGTCGAGAGCCTGCTGCCGAGCATCAGCGTGCCGACTCTGGTCGTGCACCGCACGCAGGACGTGATCCCGGTCGACGAGGGGCGGTTCCTGGCCCGCCACATCCCGGCCAGCCGGTTCAGTGAGCTGGCCGGGGTGGACCACCGGCCCTGGGCGGGCGATTCCCAGGCCGTGATCAACGAGATAGAGCGATTCCTGGTCTGTTTGGCACCTGCCGTGGCTGAGTCCGCCGGGCCGGATCAACCCAGGCGCCGCCGTCCGGTGCGGCAGATGACCGGATGGGCCAGCCTTACCGAACGCGAGCACGAGGTTGCTGCCCTGGTGGCTGCGGGATGCTCGAACCCGGAGATCTCTCGTCGCCTCTATGTCAGCCGTGAGACCGTGCAGACGCATCTCAAGCACATCTTCGGGAAGCTGGGCGTCGACTCGCGGACGGCGCTGGCCACCCTGGCCGCCTACCACCTTGAGGCCAGAAATCCCTGATCTCAGGGATGCTGCCGGATTGGCGGCGGCGCAGGATGACCGCATGACCGTGCACGCGCTCTCCGGTACGGCGCCCATCCCGGAGCCTGCCGCCTTGGACATCTCCGGCTGGATCACCCACTGGGCGCAATGGAATCCCGGCCAGACGGCGCTGCGTTTCGAAGGCCGCTGCGTCACCTATGCCGAGTTTGCGCGCGCCGTCCAACGGTCGGCGGCGTGGCTCGGCGCCAGCGGCGTCTCGTGTGGCGACCGGGTCGCCTACCTGGGACCGAACTGTCCCGAGCTGCTGGAACTGCTCTTCGCCTGCGCCCGCATCGGCGCCATCTTCGTGCCGCTCAACATCCGGATGCCCGCTGCGGAGCTGAGCGTCTTCCTGGCGGCGACCCGGCCGCGGCTGGTGGTGGCCGACGCCGGCTTGCTGGACGTGGCCCGGGCCAGCGCAGGCGACGTCCGGCCCGGCCAGGTGGTGACGTTCGCCGGCGCAGCCGAGCCGGACAGCTTCGCCGACGGCGCGGAGCGGGTACGGGCGGATCCTGGTCCTGACCTGGCGGCGCCGGTCCTGATCCTGTTCACCTCCGGGACCACCGGGCGGCCCAAGGGCGCCACCTTCACGCAGGAGAACCTGACGTTCAACGCGCTCAACGTGATCACCGCGTTCGGCCTGACCGCCGCGGACGAGATCTTGACCGCGGTTCCGATGTTCCACTCCGGCGGGCTGTTCATCCACACCACTCCGGGCCTGTGCGCGGGCGCCACGGTCACGATCCATCGTCAATTCGACCCCGGCCTGCTGCTGGCGGATGTGCAGCGTTACCGGGTGACCTTGCTGGCCTGCGTCCCGGCCATGACCTATGCGCTCGCGGGCCACCCGGCCTGGGATCAAGCCGACCTGAGCAGCCTGCGCTCGGTGCTGACCGGCTCGACGTTCGTGCCGCGCGGGGCGGTGGAGCCATGGCAGCAAAAGGGCATCCCGGTCATGCAGGGCTACGGGTGCACGGAGACCTGCCCGGTCGTCACGTCACTCCCGGGCGGCAGCCCGGGCGAGATGGCGCTGACCGCGGGCAAGCCCGTGCTCCACCACCGGGTCAGGATCGTCGACGCGGCGGGGACAGACGTCGCCGCGGGCGAGCCCGGCGAGATCTGGATCCGGGGCCGCAGCGTGATGCAGGGCTACTGGGAGAACGCGCAAGCGACGCGCGAGGCCTTCCGCGACGGCTGGTTCCGCAACGGCGATCTCGGGTTTTTCGACGAGGAAGGATACCTGCATATCGTCGGCCGGATCAAGGACATGATCATCGTGGGGAGCTCGAACGTCTACCCCAGCGACCTGGAGACGGTGCTCGGCGACTGCGCCGACATCTGCGAGGCGGCCGTGGTCGGCAGGCGCGACGACAAGCTGGGCGAGGTACCGGTCGCCTGCGTCGTGCCCGCCCCCGGCCGCTCGCTGACCAGGGAACAGGTGATCGCGCTCTTCGACGGCAGGCTCGCGGCCTACAAGCATCCCCGTGACGTCATCTTCCTCCATGCGCTCCCGCGCAACGCGACGGGCAAGGTTCAGACAACGGTCCTGCGCGACCTCGTGACCTGGCCGATCCGGAGGTGAACGGCGAGCTGGCGGTGTCCGGGTAAAGCCGGATCGCCGCCGTGGCACAGTGGTACAGGTGAGTGAGGTGACGGGCGAAGCGCGGGCGCCGGAGGAGGACGGGGACGTTCCGGGGTTCTGCCGGGCGCTGGGGCTGCCGGGGCTGGCCGACGTGCACACGCACTTCCTGCCGCCGCGGATGCTGCGCCGGGTGTGGCAGTACTTCGACGCGTCCGGGCCGCTGATCGGGGTGTCCTGGCCGATCAGGTACAAGTGGAGCGACGCGGAGCGGGTGGCGCACCTGCGGGCCATGGGGGTGCGGATGTTCAGCGCGCTGGCCTACGCGCACCGGCCGGACATGGCGGCCGACCTGAACGCCTGGACGATGGCGTTCGCCAAGGCCACCCCGGGCTGCCTGCCGTCGGCCACGTTCTACCCGGAGCCGGGGGTGGGCGGGTACGTACGCGAGGCGCTCGAGCAGGGGGCGCGGGTGTTCAAGCTGCACCTGCAGGTCGGCGGGTTCCCGCCGGATGACCCGCTGCTGGACGAGGTATGGGGGCTGCTGGCCGAGGCGCGGGTGCCGGTGATCGTGCATGCCGGGCATGCGCCGGTGGGGACCGAACACACGGGGCCGGGGCCGTTCGGGGCGGTGCTAGTGCGGCATCCGGGGCTGAGCGCGATCATCGCGCACATGGGCGCGCCGGACTACGAGGCGTTCCTGCGGCTGGCCGCGGACCACGAACGGGTGGCGCTGGACACCACGATGATCTTCACGGAATTCTTCGACAAGCTGGCTCCGTTCCCGGCCGCGGCCCGGCCCCAGGTCCGCGACCTGGGACTGGCCGGCAAGATCCTGCTGGGCAGCGACTTCCCGAATATCCCCTACCCCTACGCCAGGCAGATCGCGGGGCTGGCCCGGCTGGACCTGGGCCAGGCGTGGCTGCGCGCGGTGTGCTGGGACAATCCGGTGGCGCTGTTCGGCGAGCCGCCAGCGGACTAGGTCAGCGGACCAGGCGGCCGGCCGGGCGGCCGGCCGCTGTGAGGAGCCCGATGACCTGGTCGCGGGGCAGCGCGGGGGTGCGGTGGCCGTCGCGGCCGGTCATGTCGTCGTTGGCGACCAGGGCGTTGGCCACGGCCTCTTCGGTGGCCTGGACCACGGCCTCGTAGAACGGGTCCAGGTGGCCCCAGGGGACGAAGGCCAGCTGCTCAAGCCGCCCGGAGTCGGGGCGGAACGCCTCGGGGTTGGCGGTTGAGAAGGCCAGGAACAGGTCGCCGGAGAAGTGCGAGCCGCTGGTCCCGGTGCGGGCCAGCCCGGCCGTGACCCGGCGGGCCAGGGCCTGGCACTGGTGCGGGAACAGCGGCGCGTCGGTAGCCACCACGGCGATGACCGACCCGGCGCCCGGGGCGGCAGCGTAGTCCGCCATCGGGTTGTCGCCGGCCAGGTCGTCGCCGAGCGGCACGCCGGCCAGCATCAGCTCGTGCCGGGCACCGAAGTTGGCCTGCAGGAACACGCCGACCGTGTAGTCGGCGCCGGCGAAGCCGACCAGCCGGGAGGCGGTGCCCGAGCCGCCCTTGAACTGGTAGCAGTTCATCCCGGTGCCGCCGCCGACCGAGCCCTCCTCGACCGGTCCCGGGCGGGCCGCCGCCAGCGCGGTGACCACCATGTCCTCGGTGACGTGATGGCCGTTAATGTCGTTCAGGTAGCCGTCCCAGGTCTCGGCGGCCACCGGGAGCAGCCACATCTCCGCTACCTCCGGGTGGTGCCGGACGGTCCAGGCCACGATGCCGGCGTGCGCGACCCCGACCGCGTGCGTGTTGGTGATCGCGACCGGGCCGGTGAACGTGCCGGACTCGTTGATCCAGGACACGCCGGTCATCTCGCCGTTGCCGTTCTGGGCGTGGAAGCCGGCCGCCACCGGGTCCGCCGTGCCGGCCGCGCCGCGGGGGTGGATGGCGGTGACCCCGGTGCCGATGTGGCTGCCCTCGATACGGGTGACGTAGCCGACCTCGACGCCGGGCACATCGGTGATCGCGTTCCACCGCCCGGGCCGGCCGCCGAACGGCAGGCCGAGCGCGCGGGCCCGCGGCTGGCCGCCCGGCGTGGCGCGGTGCTCGGCGGACAGGTCCGGGGTGGGCGTGGGCGCTGCGGCGGGCGAGGGCTGGGCGGGGACGGTCATACGGCGCCCGCGGCAGGCTGTCCGGCCGGGACCTGCGCCGGGTCGTCGCCGGCCGCGGCGTCGCGCGGGTGCCAGGCCTGGCCGCGCTGCGGCAGGAGCACGGCCAGCCAGTACACTCCTCCGATGGCCATGGTGATCAGGGTAACTCCCAGCAGCAGCGCGGTCTGCTGGGTGAACACGTAACCCAGGCTGGCCAGCGCGAGCAGCGGCGGCACCGGCCAGCCCCGCATCTTGTAGGGGCTGCTGGCGGTGGCCCCGGCCGGGCGGGCCACCAGGGCGGCCAGGGCGATCAGCGCGTAGTCGGCCACCACGCTGGCACCGGTCAGGTTGACCAGCGTGCCCAGCGATACGGTCAGGCACAGTACCCGCGCCCAGGACCCCGATGAACGCGGTAGCCACCCAGGGCGACCGCCAGCGCGGGTGGACCTGCTCCATCCAGCCGCTGACCGGCCCGGGGAAGGCCCGGTCCCGCGCGGTGCTCCACAAGATGCGCGCGTAGGACAGGCGGCAGGCGAGCCGGCTAGCGCGGCACGCGGTAGCGGAGGTAGACGACTCCCGAGCTGAAGGTGCGGGTCTCGACGAGTTCGAGATCCACCCGGCGCTCGCGCTGGGCAAAGAACGGAATGCCACCGCCCACCAGCATCGGGTAGACCCTGGGGCGGTACTCATCGATCAGACCCAACGCGGCCGCCTCGGCCGCCAGAGCCGCGCCGCCGATCGCGATGTCGTCCTCCGCGGGCTCGGCTCGCAACCGCTCGATCTCCTCCCCCAGGCCACCGGAGACCAGCCGGGCATGGCCCTGCACCGCGCGCAGCGTGGTAGAGAACACCACCTTCGGGAGCCGCTTCCAGATCGCGGCCCACTCAAGCATCGAGTCGTCGAGCGATGGATCCTGGTCGGCGGTCTCCCAGTACAGCATCGTCTCGTACAGCCTTCGTCCCAGCAGGTGGCCGCCGACCTGTCGTATCTCGTCGGTGACGAAGCGGAAGACCTCATCGTCGGGCGCCGTCCAGTCGAAACCGCCGTCCGGCCCGACGATGTAGCCGTCAAGTGAGACGCCCATTGAATAGGTCACACTGCGCATCAGAAGTCCTCCTCGGTGACGGGTTCGACACTACGACCGCCAGACGCCGCAGGGCTCATCGCGGCTCGCGGCAGGTGATCATGGTGCCTTCCACGCCGGCGATCACGGCATCAGCAAGCACGCGCGCTGCAGCCCGGAAGTACACCGAGCCGCGCGGTGCGCCGGTGAGCACTGCGGCCTAGTCCGGTTTGTTTTCACCGATGCCGCACGCAGAAGACTGCAGTCTCGTCAGCCTCACGGGAGAATGTAGCTGGCGGGCTACGACCTGAGGAGGAGAAGCGCGCCGTAGGCGGCCGAGCCCGGTCAGGGCCAGCCGGCGCCCGGGGCGGGTGCGGGTGCGGTCAGCACCTGGCCGGTGCGGCCCTCATGCCAGCGCGGCGATTCCCCGAACGACAGGCCAGTGAGCAGTACCTGGGCATCAGCCACGGCAGACCTCCAAGCGAATCCGGCTAGGGCAGGGCCACGGTGATGGGCCTGCCGCGGGTCGGGATCAAGATGGCGGCGGCGCTGCCGGCCTCGTGGACCATGCGGGTGAAGTGGCCCGGGTCGCCGGTGTTGCCCTTGATGGCGTCGTAGTGCATGGGGATGACGTAGACCGGTTCGAGCTGGGCGGAGAGCCAGGCGGCTTCGGTCTCGTTCATGTTGCCGACGATGCCGGCCGCTTCCCGCATGTGGTCACGGCCGTTGATGGGGAGCATCAGCACGTCGGGGGCCAGCGCGGACAGCGCCGCGGGAAGCTCGGGGTAGACCAGCCCGTCGCCGGCGTGGAAGAAGCGGACCCGGCCGATCTCCAGCACGAAGCCGAGGAAGCGGACCTGGCCGCCGTCCGGGGCGAACTCGTAGGCCACCGGCAGGTCGCCGCCCAGGCCGTGCAGGGCCGGGACCGGGTGCACGGTCACGTCCCGGTCGTGCAGGTCCTCCCCCGGCACCGCGCTGGTCAGGCGGGCCGGGTCCAGGCCGCCCGCAGCGGCGACCGCGGCCACCGGGGCCGGGACGATGATCGGGGCATTGGCGTTGACCTGGCAGAACTCCCGCAGGAAGGGCAGGTCCAGGTGGTCGACGTGCTCGTGGGTGCACAGCACCAGGGTGACGTCGGCGAACTCGGCCGCGGTGGCCGGCGGCGGGTAGTTGCGGTCGTCCCGCTCGGACAGGAACGGGTCGATGAGGACCCGGCTGTCCCCCGCGGCCAGCGCGAACCCGGACTGGCCGTACCAGGTGACGGAGACCGAGTGGCCTGGACCGTTTGGCATAAATAATGCTCTAACGATCGTCGGACAGAACGGGCTCGGGCAGGGTGCCGGCGTTGTGCTCGAGCAGCCGCCAGCGGCCCCACCGGCGGCCGAGCACCGACCAGGAGCAGTTGGACAGCGGGCCCAGCACGCCGGTCAGGTCCTCCGGCATGCCGAGCAGCTGCGACATGCCCAGCCGCAGCGCGGCGCCGTGGCTGACCACCACGGCCAGGCCGTCCCCGTCGGCCACCTGCTCGCTCACCGCCGCCGCGGCCCGCTGCAGCGCGCCGGCCACCCGGTCGGAAACCACCTGGCTGGACTCGCCGTCCGGCGGCGTCCAGGTCGCGTGAGCCTCCGGGTAGCGCTGGCGGATCTCGGTGTCGCTCAGGCCCTCCCAGCAGCCGCCGTGCCGCTCGCGCAGGTCCTTGTCCAGGATCACCTCGAGCCCGGTGACCCGGGCCAGGGCGGCCGCGGTGCCCGCGGCGCGGCTGAGGTCGGAGGAGACGATCATGTCGGGGCGCAGGGCGGCCAGCAGCCGGGCGGCCCGCTCGGCCTGCGCTTGCCCGGTCTCATCGAGCGGGATGTCGCTCTGGCCCTGGAATCGCCGCTCGGCGTTCCACAAGGTCTGGCCGTGCCGCCACAGGACCAGCCGGACTCGCTGGTCGCTCAGGGCGTCCTCCCGGGGTTGACGACCAGCTCGGGCAGCGGGATCTGCGGGCAGTCCTTCCAGATCCGCTCCAGTCCGTAGTAAGTGCGCTCCTCCGCATGCTGCACATGGATCACCACGTCGAGGTAGTCGAGCAGCACCCAGCGGCCCTCCCGTTCGCCCTCGCGGCGGACCAGCTCCGCGCCGGCCTGGCGCATCCGGAGCTCGATCTCGTCCACGATGGCGCGGACCTGCCGGTCATTCGTCGCCGAGCACAGGACGAAGGCATCGGTGATGACCAGCTGCTCACTCACGTCGTAGGCGATGATGCCGTCCGCCAGCTTGTCCGCCGCCGCCAGCGCGGCGGTCTCAACGAGCTCGACGGCCCTCGGTGTAGCAGTCACGAGTGCTTGCGGCCCCCTTCGGTAGGCACTGTTGTTCTATAACCATCTCACGGGAGAGCGACATTTACCCATGCCCGCGGCATCATGCCAGGTCGCCGGCCTTGGCGTACAGCGCCCGCTTGGCGATGTACTGCACGACCCCGTCCGGCACCAGGTACCAGACCGGCTCGCCGGCCTCGACCCGGGCCCGGCACTCGGTGGACGAGATGGCCAGGGCCGGGATCTCCACCAGGCTCACCTTGCCGTCGGGCAGCCCCGCCTCGCTGAGCTGGTGTCCCGGCCTGGTACAGCCTACGAAATGCGCGAGGGTGAATAGTTCGTCCACGTCGTGCCAGGTGAGCATCCTGGCCAGCGCGTCGGCGCCGGTGATGAAGAACAGCTCGTCGCCGGGACCGTTGTTGGCGCGCAGCTCGCGCAGCGTGTCGATGGTGTAGGTGGGGCCTGGCCGGTCGATGTCCACCCGGCTGACGCTGAACCGGGGGTTGGACGCGGTGGCGATGACCGTCATCAGGTACCGGTCCTCGGCCGCGGAGACCTGGCGGAAATCCTTCTGGTACGGCTGGCCGGTGGGCACGAAGATGACCTCGTCCAGCGCGAAGATGTGCGCGACCTCGCTGGCGGCGACCAGGTGACCATGGTGGACGGGGTCGAACGTGCCGCCCATCACGCCGATCCGGCGCATGGCTCGCGTCATGGCTGGCACGATGGCTGGCACGGTGGCTGGCACGATGGCTGGCACGTCCCCATGCCCTCGTATGGTACCGGGCTCCTTGACCGGCGTCCTTGACGGGCGTCGCTGGCCGGCTTGGGGGGCGGCTCAACTGGCCGGAGTTGGGGCTACGATACGAGATATGACTTCAGTGCCAGATCGCGCGCGGGTCCGGCTCACCGGCATCTCCTCCCGCGCCTATGAGCATCCCGCGGACCGTTCGGCGCTGGTCGCGCTGCGCAAGCTGACCGGGTTCGACACGCTGCTGCGCAGGCTGTTCGGCCTGTTCAACGAGCGGGCCTTCCGGCTGACGTACCTGGCCAGCGCCGTCCGGGCCTCCGAGCGGCAGTTCCCGCACATCTACGAGCTGGTCAGGGACGGCTCCTACGTCCTGGACCTGCCCGACGTGCCCGAGTGCTACGTCTCCCAGGACCCGCTGGTGAACGCGATGGCGCTCGGCCGGGACAAGCCGTTCATCGTGATCACCACCGGCATGGTCAACCTGTATGACCCGGAAGAGCTGCGCTGGGTGGTCGGGCACGAGCTGGGCCATATCCTGTCCGGGCACGCGGTGTACCGCACCATGCTGCTGATCCTGCTCCGGTGGGCGTCGCGGGCCGCGTTCCTGCCGATCGCCCTCGCCCTCACCGCCATTGTCTGGGGCCTGGAGGAGTGGTTCCGCAAGTCGGAGCTGTCCTGCGACCGGGCCGGGCTGCTGGCCGGGCAGGACGTGGACGCGGCCCGGCGGGCGCTGATGAAGCTGGCCGGCGGCGCGCAGCTGTCCGAGCTCAACCCGGACGCGTTCCGCGAGCAGGCCCACGAGTACGACGCGGTGCCCGACCTGCGGGACAGCATCCTGAAGATCATGCAGCTGCAGGGCAATACCCACCCGTTCGCGGTGGTCCGGTTCGCCGAGCTCGACTACTGGGCCACGCACGGCGAGTACGAGCGGATCCTGGGTGGCGACTACCCGCGCCGGGACACCGACAGCAGCGCCTCGGTCGGCGACGAGGTCAGGAACGCCGCCAAGGCGTACCAGGACTCGTGGAGCCGGTCGCAGGATCCGCTGATCGGGATCTTCCGTGGCGTGGCGGAGAGCGCGGCCCGGGCGGGCGGCGGCCTGTTCGACCGGCTCGGCAACCGCGGCAACAGCGGGGACGAGGACAACTAGCTGCTGCTGGCCGCCCGGCCCGGCTTTCGCGCCGGTCCGGGCGGACCGGGGCCTTTCATGATCGCGGGCAGTTCGGACCAAATAGCGACCCGAACTGCCCGCGATCATGGTCCCGGGGCTTTAAGAGGATGACCAGGTCGTCGCGGTGGACGACTTCGCGCTCGTATTCCGGGCCCAGCTTGCTGGCCAGCCAGCGGGTGGAGCGGCCCATCAGGCCGGGGAGCTCGGATGCGTCGTAGTTGACCAGGCCGCGCGCGACCACGATGCCATTCTCGTCGCGCAGGTTCACCGGGTCGCCGGCGTCGAAGGTGCCCTCCACGCCGGTGATGCCGGCCGGCAGCAGGCTGGCGTGCCGGGTTACCACGGCTTCCACCGCGCCCTGGTCCAGGTTCAGGCTGCCGCGGGCCACCGCGGCGTGCTTCAGCCACAGCAGCCTGGTGGCAGGCCGTCGGCCGTTCGGCGCGAAGTAGGTGCCGACCGCCTCGCCGGCCAGCGCGGCCGGGGCGCTGGCCGCATCGGCCACCACGGTCGGGATGCCGGCCGCGGACGCGATCATCGCGGCTTCCACCTTGGTGGCCATGCCGCCGATGCCCGGTGCGCCGCCGCGGCTTTCCAGTCCGCCTTCGCTGCCCGGCCTGCCCTGGCTGCCCTGGCCAGCCTTAAGGCCGCGGCCGAGCGTGATGCCCGCCAGGTCGGCCTGGCCGCGGACCTCGGAGATCCGCTGCGCCTGGCCGCGGCGTGGGTCACCGTCGTACAGGCCGTCCACGTCGGAAAGCAGGATGAGCGCGCGGGCCCGGGTCACGTGCGCGACCAGCGCGGCCAGCCGGTCGTTGTCGCCGAACCTGATCTCCTCGGTGGCCACGGTGTCGTTCTCGTTGACCACCGGCAGCACGCCCAGTTCCAGCAGCCGGTCCAGGGTCCGCTGGGCGTTGCGGTAGTGGGTGCGGCGCATCAGGTCGTCCGCGGACAGCAGCACCTGCCCGGTGGGGAAGGCGTGCTCGGCGAACGCCGCGGTATAGCGGGCCATGAGCAGGCCCTGGCCCACGCTGGCCGCGGCCTGCTGGGTGGCCAGGTCGCTAGGACGGCGGGTCAGGCCCAGCGGGACCAGGCCGGACACGATCGCCCCGGAAGAGACCAGCACGACCTGCGTGCCCGCGGTCCGGCGCCCGGCCAGAGCCGCGGCCAGGGCGGTGATCCTCTCGCCGTCAACCTCGCCGGCCGGCGTGGTCAGCGACGAGGAGCCGACCTTGACCACGATCCGGGCCGCCGCGGCGATGTCCGGCCGCGGACTGGCGGTCACGGTGACAGCCTCGGGTCGCTTCCTCGCGGGCCGTGGTGCGGCCGGCCTCGCGGCCTGGACCCGCTGCTCATCGGGGTGGCCGGATCCCAGTCGAAGACGACGGCGTTGTCCGGATCGCCGATCAGGACCTCTGCGCCCGGCTCGGCGCCCGCCTCGGCCAGCGCCTCCTCCACTCCCAGCCGGGCCAGCCGGTCGGCCAGGTAGCCGACCGCCTCGTCGTTGCTGAAGTCGGTCTGCTGGACCCAGCGCCGCGGCTTCTCGCCCCGGATGAGGAAGCTGTCGCCCAGCCGGATCACCTCGAAGCCCGGCTCGTCGGCGGCCTGCACCGCGATCTTGACCCGGACCCGCTCGGCGGGCACTTCGGCCGGGCGGGCGGCCCGGTCGGCGGCGACCAGCGCGGCCATGGCGAAACCCAGCGGGCGCAGTCCCTCGCCGGTGGCGGCGGAGATCTCCAGGACCTGGTAGCCGCGCTTTTCCAGCGTGGGCCGCACCTCAGCGGCGCGTTCGCGGGCGGCCGGGACGTCGATCTTGTTCAACGCGACCAGCCGCGGCCTGCTGACCAGATCCACGCCGGTCGCGTCGCCGTAGGCGGTCAGCTCGTACTCGATGGCGTCCAGGTCGGCGAGAGGGCTGCGGCCAGGTTCCTCGGTGACGCAGTCGAGCACGTGGACCAGGATGGAGCAGCGCTCCACGTGACGCAGGAAGTCGTGGCCCAGGCCCTTGCCCTTACTGGCGCCCGGGATCAGGCCCGGTACGTCCGCCACCACGAACTGCACGTCGCCCGCCTCGACGACGCCCAGGTTCGGGATCAGGGTCGTGAACGGGTAGTTGGCGATCTTCGGCCGGGCCGCGGACATGGCCGCGATGATGGAGGACTTGCCGGCGTTGGGGAAGCCGACCAGGCCCACGTCGGCCACGGTCTTCAGCTCGAGGATCAGGTCATGCTGCTCCCCCGGCTCGCCCTTGAGCGCGAACCCGGGCGCCTTGCGGCGCGGCGAGGCCAGCGCGGCGTTACCCAGGCCGCCCCGGCCGCCGGCCGCGGCCACGAACCTGGTGCCGGTGCCGAGCAGGTCGGCGAGCACCTCGCCGTCCGCGGTCTTGACCTCCGTGCCGTTCGGCACGGGGATGATCAGGTCGGCGCCATTGGCGCCGGTGCGGTTCGATCCCTCACCCTGGCGGCCGTTCCCGGCGCGCCGCACCGGCTTGCGATGGAAGTCGAGCAGGGTGGCCGAGCTGGCGTCCACCTCGAGGATCACGTCGCCGCCCCGGCCGCCGTTGCCCCCGTCCGGTCCGCCCAGCGGCTTGAATTTCTCCCGGTGAATCGAGGCGCAGCCGTTTCCGCCATGGCCAGCCTGCACCCGCAGCGTGACCCGGTCGGCGAACTCCGCCACGATAACCCTCTCCGTTTGATGCATAACAAAGGCGGGCCAGGTACCCCGGCCCGCCTTCTGGTCGTAAGGTGCTGTCCGGCGGACCTACGCCGGAGGCTCGGCAGGCTCGCCCGGGACGATGCTCACGGCCCGGCGGCCGTGGAACGTGCCGAACGACACCTTCCCGGCGACCAGCGCGAACAGCGTGTCGTCGCCGCCGCGGCCGACCCCCTGGCCGGGGTGGAAGTGCGTGCCGCGCTGGCGGACGATGATCTCGCCCGCGTTGACCAGCTGGCCGCCGTAACGCTTGACGCCGAGCCGCTGGGCCTTGGAGTCGCGGCCGTTGCGGCTGGATGACGCGCCCTTCTTGTGTGCCATCTCAGGCCTCCTCCGCCTTGGCCTTGGACGCGGCCCGGGCCCGACCCTTAGTGTCGCTGCCCTTGGCCTCGCTGCCCTTGGCCTCGCTGCCCTTGGTCTCGGTGCCCTTGGTCTCGGTGCCGATGCCGGTGATCCGCACCTGCGTGTACTTCTGCCGGTGGCCGAGACGGCGCCGGTAGCCGGACTTGTTCTTGTACTGGATCATGTTGATCTTGGGACCGGCCGCGTCACCGACGATGTCCGCCGTGACCTGGTAGCGGCCGACCTCGGCCGGGTCGCTGATCACCCGGTCGCCGTCCACCACCAGCAGGGCCGTCAGCGTGATGCTTTCACCGGCCTGACCGGCAAGCTTGTCGACGGTGACAACGTCGTCTAGCGCGACCTTTTCCTGCCTGCCGCCACAGCGCACAATCGCGTACACCCGAGAACTCTCTTTCGTTGCGCTTACCTTGCGTGCCCCGGCACGCCGGTGGACAGCACGGCGGCTCGCATGCACCAGGGGGGCCCGCGCAGCGGGCAACTCCCGACCGCCAAGGCTACCAGACATGCGCGGTTCTACGAACTCGGCTTCGCCCGCTCCGGCTCGAAGCCTGGTCGACGCCCGGCCCGGCTCTCTTGGACCGGCCGGGCGACCACACCAATGGACCATCGGTGTTGCTATTACGACAGCGATGGACCATCGGTGTGGTTGGGCCCGGCCAATTACCGGGTCAGGCGGCACCGTCCTGGGCCTGCGGGGGCTCGGGCGGCGCCGCTGAAGGTGCGACGGGGGCCTCCGGTGCGGATGGTGCTTGTGAGGTCGCTGGTGCGGATGCCGTGGCTGGCGCTGCATCAGTCGCGGCTGCGGCGGCTGCTGCAACGGGTGTGGCTGGGGGTACAGCCGCGGGTACGGTGGCTGCGGATCCGCCGTCGGCCGCGGATCCGGCGCCGTCGGCTGGGGCTCCGCCGTCGGCCGCGGATCCGGCGCCGTCGGCTGGGGCTCCGCCGTCGGCCGCGGATCCGGCACCGTCGGCCGCGGATCCGGCGCTGGAGGCGCTGGAGGCGGAGGATCCGGAGCGGCGGCGGCGACGGCGGCCGTTGCCGGAGCGGGCCGGGCCGGCCGGGCCGGCCGGGCCGTCGTGGCTCTCGGCGCTGGCTGCCGTCTCCGTGACGTCCTGGCTGTCTGCCGCGACCGCCTGCTGGGCCTGACCGTCGTGGCGCGCGCGGGCGGCGACCGTGGCCGGGGTGGCGGGCCCGCCGGAACCGCGCGAGCCGTTACCGCCGTTGCCGCCGTTTCCTCCGTTGCCGGAGCCGCGGGGGTGCACGTGATGGGAGGCGTGCGCATCGGACTCGGGGTCGAACGTGATGATCGCGCCCCGGCCGTTGCAGCACTCGCAGGGCACCGAGAAGGCCTCGAGCAGACCCGCGCCCACCCGCTTCCTGGTCATCTGGACCAGGCCCAGCGAGGTCACCTCGGCCACCTGATGCTTGGTCCGGTCCCGGGCCAGGCATTCAAGCAGCCTGCGGAGCACCAGATCCCGGTTGCTCTCCAGCACCATGTCGATGAAGTCGATGACCACGATGCCGCCCACGTCGCGCAGCCGGAGCTGGCGGACGATTTCCTCGGCGGCCTCGAGGTTGTTCCTGGTGACGGTCTCCTCCAGGTTGCCGCCCTGGCCGGTGAACTTGCCGGTGTTCACGTCGATGACCGTCATGGCCTCGGTCTTGTCGATGACCAGCGATCCGCCGCTGGGCAGCCAGACCTTGCGCTCCAGGGCCTTGGCCAGCTGCTCGTCGATGCGGTAGGCGGCGAACGCGTCCCCGTCGCCCTCCCAGCGGGTGAGCCGCTCGGCCAGGTGCGGGGCGACGTACTTGACGTACTCGTCCACCACGTCCCAGGCCTCGTCGCCGGACACGACCAGCGTGGCGAAGTCCTCGTTGAACACGTCCCTGATGACCCGGATGGTCAGGTCGGGCTCGCTGTACAGCAGCGCGGGCGCGCTGGCCGTCTTGGCCTTCTTCTCGATCGCCTCCCACTGGGCGGCGAGCCGGGACACGTCGCGGGCCAGCTCTTCCTCGGCCGCGCCCTCGGCGGCGGTGCGGACGATGACGCCGCCATCTTCCGGCATGACCTTCTTCAGGATCTGCTTGAGCCGGTTCCGCTCGGTGTCGGGCAGCTTGCGGCTGATACCGGTCATGGACGCGCCGGGCACGTAGACCAGGTACCGGCCGGGCAGGCTGATCTGGCTGGTCAGGCGGGCGCCCTTGTGCCCGACCGGATCCTTGGTGACCTGCACGATGACCGACTGGCCCGCCTTGAGGGCCGACTCGATCCGCTTGGGCTGACCCTCCAGGCCGCTGACGTCGAAGTTGACCTCGCCGGCGTACAGGACCGCGTTACGGCCCTTGCCGACGTCGACGAAGGCCGCCTCCATCGAGGGCAGGACGTTCTGCACCTTGCCCAGGTAGACGTTGCCGACGTAGGACTGGTGGCTGGAGCGGTTCACGTAGTGCTCGACGAGCACCCCGTCCTCGAGCACCGCGATCTGGGTGCGGTCCTTGCGCTGGCGGACCACCATGGTCCGCTCGACCGACTCGCGGCGGGCCAGGAATTCCGACTCGGTGATGACCGGCGGCCGGCGGCGCCCGGTCTCCCGGCCCTCGCGGCGCCGCTGCTTCTTGGCCTCGAGCCTGGTCGAGCCCTTGACCGACCGCACGTCGTCGGGGCCGGCTGGCCGGCTGCGCCGGCGGGGGCGTTCGGCTCGCGGACGTGCACCACGGTGTCCGGCGGGTCGTCGGAGCCTGGCTCCGAGGAGGCCGCGCCATCGGCCGACCCGCGGCGGCGCTTGCGGCGGCGCCGGCGCGGGCCGGTGCCGGTGGCGTCGCCGTCATCCCCGCCGTCGTCCTCGGCCTCGGCCTCGGACTCGGCGGATCCGTCGGGCTCGGCGGCCTGCTGCCCGGCCGGCGCGTCGTCGGCCTCCCGGGCCGGGGCGGCCCGGCGGCTGCGGCTCCGGGAGGTCGATCCCTGGGCGCGCGGGCTTTCCGGCTGACCGCCGCTGTCGGCCTGCGCGTCCTGGTCCTGGGCGGCGTCGCCATCGGCCTCGGCGGCGTCCTGATCACCGGTGCGGGCCCGGCTGCGGCTCGGCCGGCGCCGGCGCGTGCGGCGCGGGCCGGTACCGTCGTCATCGCCGCCGGCCTCGCCGGGCGGCTCGGTACCGCCCGGCGAACTGGCCGATCTCGGCGTCTCCGGCTGGCTGGCCGGCTCCGTCCGGACCGCAGGCGGCTGGAACAGCACCTGGGGCGGCTGGAACACGGCTGCCGGCACGCTAGGCGGACTTGAGCTCAGCTCTCCGGCGCCACGCCCGCCCGCGGCGTTGTCATGTGATTCTCTGTCGTACAGCTCGCTCTCGAGCATTCGGTCTATCTCCAGTCAGGCTCCCGGGCGCGCGAGTACGCGGCGCTCCGCCTAGCGGCGGCGCACCGCGACACGCCCGCGCACCGCGCGGGAGCACATTGTCAACGTAGGCCCGGACGGTGCCGCGATCGCGGCACCGGGCTCGCGCGGTGATCGCGTGAGCCCGAGGGGTCCGAGCCTGCCTGCTTGTCTTCACGTCGTGGCTCCCCTGCACCACAGCAAACGCTGTCATGACGCGCTCGCCCCGGCCAGCAGGGCCAGCGACCCCTGCGCCAGCCGGGTGGTCATGGGCGGCGAGGACGGGACGAGGCCGTGCCGCTCGCGGAGGGCGGTCAGCACGTCTTCGGGCCGCACAGCGGGAGCCGTATGCAGAACAACCATTCGAAGAATGGCACAATCTTCGAGACCTGTCACGGCGGCGCGCTGGCCGCCATCAGGACCGGCGGTGGTCGGGTCCCCGCTGAGGACGTGGAGCTCAACCACCGCGGCCCGGGCATCCAGGATCCGGACGCCCTTGCGTTCGATGCGGCGCTCCACGGGCGCCGCATCCAGGGCGAGGAAACCGGCGACGGCCCGCTGGGCCACGGCCGGCGTCACGCCCGGCAAAACTACCCGCCACTGCGATGCTTCCAGGCGGCCGAAAGCGGCGCTGTCCGCCTTCAGGCCCTCAGCATGCTCGGTGACGTCGATCACATCTATCCCATCAGGCAACGCCGCGTTCAGCCGCTCGCGTACGTGCGTCGCGGCCGCACGGGAAGTCAGTGCCAGGCTCAGGTACTCCGCTTCGCTCGCCACGCCGGTCGGGGCACCGCCCGCGTAGGAGATCTTCGGATGCGGCGTGAACCCGGCAGAGTAGGCGATCGGCAGCCCGGCTTTGCGCACTCCCCGCTCGAAGACGCGAGCCACGTCCCTGTGGCTGGCAAAACGCATCTTTCCGCGCTTAGCATACCGGACCACCAGATGCTGCACCGCAGGCACCTGGGCTGCCGGTTCTGCCACGCTACCTCCCGCCCACCACGGGAAGCAGCCGCCTCCCGTCGAGACGCTCCCCGGTCGGACCCACCTGGATCTCGGTACCCATAGCGGAACAGACCCCGCATTCATAACACGGAGTCCACCGGCAATCTTCCACCTCAGCCGCTCCCTCGGGGGCGATGGAGTCCTGCCAGTCCTGCCAGAGCCAATCGCGGTCAAGGCCCGCGTCCAGGTGATCCCAGGGGAGCACCTCACTGTAATCACGTTCGCGCGTAGTATACCATGCAAGGTCCACTGGCTCGCTGGCCAGGGCCGACTCGGCGCAGCGGGCCCACCGCTCGAACGAGAAGTACTCGCTCCATCCGTCGAACCGCGCGCCGTCCCGCCAGGCGGCCAGGATCACGGCGCCCAGCCGGCGGTCGCCGCGGGACAGCAGCCCCTCGATCAGGCCGGGCTCGCCGTCGTGATAGCGGTACCCGATGGCCTTGGCGTAGGACCGCTCGGCGCGCAGCGCCCCGCCGAGCGCGCGCAGCCGGGCGTCCACCACCTCGGGCGCGCACTGCGCGGCCCACTGGAACGGGGTGTGCGGCTTGGGCACGAAGCCGCCGATCGACACCGTGCATCTGATGTCGTGCCGCCCGGTCGCCTTCCGGCCCGCGGCGATGACCCGGCGGGCCAGCTGCGCGATGGCCAGCACGTCCTCGTCGGTCTCGGTCGGCAGCCCGCACATGAAGTACAGCTTGACCTGCCGCCATCCGCTGGCGTAGGCGGTGCTGACGGTGCGGATCAGGTCCTCCTCGGTGACCATCTTGTTGATCACCTTGCGCAGCCGCTCGGACCCGCCCTCGGGGGCGAAGGTCAGCCCCGACCGGCGGCCGTTGCGGCTGAGCTCGTTGGCCAGGGTCACGTTGAAGGCGTCCACCCGGGTGGACGGCAGCGAGAGCCCGACGTTGGTCCCCTCGTAGCAGTCGGCCAGGTCGGTCGCGATCTCGTTGATCTCGCTGTGGTCCGCGCTGGACAGCGACAGCAGCCCGACCTCGTCGAAGCCGCTGGCCGCCACGCCGCCGGAGACCATCGAGCCGATGGTGGAGATGGACCGCTCGCGCACCGGCCGGGTGATCATCCCGGCCTGGCAGAACCGGCAGCCGCGGGTGCAGCCGCGGAAGATCTCGACGCTGTAGCGCTCGTGCACGGTCTCGGCCACCGGCACGATGGGCGCGCGGGGGTACGGCCAGGCGTCCAGGTCCATGACCGTGTGCTTCGAAACTGTTGGCGGAACGCCTTGACGATTCGGAGTTACTTTCGATATCCTGCCGTCAGGATGATACGAGACGTCGTAGAACCGCGGCACGTACGCCACTGTCGCGAGCCGCAGCAGCAGGCCGTCCCGCCCGCCGGGCTGCCCGGCCTGCTTCCAGTCCCGGATCAGGTCCGTGATCGCGAGCACGGCCTGTTCGCCGTCGCCGAGTACTACTGCGTCGAGGAAGTCGGCCACCGGCTCCGGGTTGAACGCCGCGTGGCCCCCGCCGATGACGATGGGGTGAGCCAGGGTCCGTTCGGCAGAAAAAAGCGGGATGCCGGCCAGGTCGATCACGGTGAGGAGGTTCGTGTAGGCCATCTCGGTGGCGAAGCTGAAGCCGAGCACGTCAAAGGCGCTGACCGGCCGGTGCGCGTCCACCGTGAACTGGGGCAGGCCCGTGGTGCGCATGAGGGCCTCGAGGTCGGGCCACACGGTATAGGTACGCTCGGCGAGCACGCCGGGGCGCTCGTTCAGGACCTCGTAGAGGATCTGGACACCCTGGTTGGGCAGGCCGACCTCGTAGGCGTCGGGGTAGCACAGCGCCCACCGGACGTCGGCCCCGTCCCACTCCTTGGTAACCGAGCCGACCTCGCCGCCGACGTACTGGATCGGCTTGCGCACGTGGGGCAGCAGCCGCTCCAGCGCCGGGTACAGCGATTCAACAGGCATCCGACCACATTATCTGAACGGACCGTGGTGATTGGTAACGGCAGCGTAAGCCGCGGCCGCCGGCCGGCCGGAGACCAGCCTGCCGCGGCGCCTCAGTCGAAGAGGCTGCGGCGGCGGTGCACGGACTGGAGCAGGCCGATCGCGATCATGTCGGCGAAGACGGCCGAGCCGCCGTAGGACACGAACGGCAGCGGGAGGCCGGTGATCGGCATGATGCCGATGGTCATGCCGATGTTCACGAAGGACTGGAACGCGAACCAGATCGCGATGCCGGAGGCGACCAGCATGCCGAACAGGTCATCGGCCCGGCTGGCGATGCGCAGCGCGCGCACGATCACCACGCCGAGCAGCACCACGATGGTGATGGTGCCGACGAAGCCGAGCTCCTCGCCGGCCACGGTGAAGATGAAGTCGGTCTGCTGGGACGGGACGAAGTTGCCCGCGATCAGCTGGCCGTGGAACAGGCCCTGGCCGAACATCCCGCCCGAGCCGACCGCGATCTTGGCCTGGGCCGCGTTGTAGCCGGCGCCGGCCAGGTCGGCGTTGGGGTGCAGGAACGAGGTGAACCTGGTCAGCTGGTAGGACTTGAGCAGGTGCAGGCCGCCGGCCGCGGCGACGCCCGCGCCGACCACCGCGGCGATGGCGCCGATGATGCGCAGCCGCGCCCCGGACAGCACGACCAGGGTGGCGGTGGTGACCACCAGGACCAGGGCCACGCCCAGCGCGGGCTCAATCACCACCAGCGCCATCAGCGGCGCCGCGGCGGCCAGCGCCAGCAGCACCGAGCGCAGGCCCGGGGCGTGGCCGCGGGCCTGGCTGAGCGCTGCGGCCATGATCAGGATCAGGGCGACCTTGGCGAACTCCGACGGCTCGATCTGGAAGCCGCCGGGCAGGTTGATCCAGGCCTTGGCCCCGTTGACCTCGGCGCCGACCGGGGTGAGCACGGCCAGCAGGGCGATCAGCGTCGCGCCGTAGGCCCACGGCGCCCAGCTGCGCAGCTGGCGGGTGTCGGCGAAGCTGATCGCGACCATGAGGACGAGCCCGATGACCACCCATAGCAGCTGCTTCTTCAGGTAGGTGCGCGGGTCCTGGCCCGCGGCGATCAGGCTGGGCTGGGTGGCCGACCAGACGAGCAGGACGCCGATCGCGCTCAGCCCGGCCACCACCACGATCAGCAGCCAGTCCATGTGCCGCAGCGCCGAGTTCCTGGCGAAGGCCCGGGCCAGCAGGGACCGCGGGCGGCCCGCGAAGACCCCGGGCCGCGGCGTGCTGTAACCGCGGGCGGTGTAGCTCGGGCTGGACCGGCCCAGCATCACGACCCCCCGCGGTAGCCGGCTGGCGCCTTGATGACGCCCGTCGTGGTTATCTGGGGCAACGACGAGGGGAGCTGCCCGCCGGGCAGCGCGGCCTTGTGGCCCTCCAGGCCGTAGATGTCATCCCAGATCTGGCGGACCGCGGGCGCCGCCACATCGGCGCCGTAGCCGGAGTCCGGCACCATGACGAGCACGACGTACTTCGGGTTGTCGCACGGCGCGAACGAGGCGAACACCGAGGTCGCGTTCTTGCCGAACAGCTGGGCGGTACCTGTCTTGCCGGCCACGCAGACCCGGCTGTCCGGGAACCCGGCGAACGCGCTGGCCGCGGTGCCCTGGGTCACCACGCCGGCCAGCGCGTTGCGGATGTAAGCCAGCGTGTTGGCGGACACCGGCAGGTGCCGCACGACAGGCGGGTTGATCTTCTGCACGACCTGGCCCGACGGCGCGATCAGCGCCTCGCCGATCCGCGGGCTGTACAGCGTGCCGCCGTTGGCCAGGGCCACGTAGGCGTCGGCCAGCTGGCTCGGGGTAACGGTCACGTAGCCCTGGCCGATGGCGGCGATGGCGGCCTGGCCCGGCTCCCACTGCCAGCCGTTCTGGCAGTCCTGGTACTCGATCTGCTGCACGTAGCTGCCGTACTGCTTGCCGTTCTTGCACCAGTCCTGGCCGGTGTAGGCGTTGTCCTTCCACAGGTAGTACAGCCACTGCCTGGTCGGGATGCTGCCCAGCGACTGGGCGGGCAGGTCGATGCCGGTGCTCTGGCCGAAGCCCCAGTCCAGCTCCATCTGCTGCATCTTCTGCACCGGGGCGTTCGGTGCCGGCTTAGCGTCGGACTTGAAGTTGTACGGGTCGCTGTTGTACATGTCCTCGCCGAGCGTGTAGTACACCGTGTCGCAGGACTGGATGAGCGCCTCGGAGAACGTCATGTCGCCCAGGCTGGGCTCGCCGTCGTTCTTGAACGTCGAGCCGTTGATGCTGACCGAGGCCGGGCAGGCGTACAGGCCGTCGAGCGGGTACCCGTTGGCCACGGCGGCGGCGGTCGAGGTGACCTTGAAGGTGGAACCGGGGGCGTACTGGCCCTGGGTGGCCCAGTTGTAGATCGGCTCGCCGTCGCCGGGGCTGACCAGCTCGTCGTACTGCTGCTGGGTGATGCCGCCGGTCCACACGCTCGGGTCGTAGTCCGGGTAGCTGGCCATGGCCACTACGTGCCCGGTGGTGGTCATGACGATCGCCGCGCCCTGGTTGGTGTCGTTTCCCATATTTCGCGATTTGGCCACCGCGCCTGCCAGGACCTTCTGCACGTCGGCCTGGAGCTGCGCGTTGAGGCTGGTGACCAGGTCGTCGCCGTTGGTCGGGGCCGTGGTGCTCGCGGTGCCCGTGACGTCGCCGGCGGCGTTGACGTACACCACCTGATTGCCCGGCGTACCCCGCAGCAGGCTGTCGTACTGCGCCTCCAGGCCGGCCTGGCCCACCAGGTCCACGCCGGAGAAGCCGGTCACCGACAGGCGGCGGGCGGCGATCTCCTGAGGGGTGATCGGCTGCAGGTAGCCGAGCACCTGGGCCGGGTTGGCGCCGTCCGGCTCCGGGTAATCGACCACCGGCTGGACCTGCGCGGTAACCCCGGGGTACAGCTTCTGCTGCTCCATGACCTGCAGCGCGACCCGGTCCGAGACCTTCTGGTCCACCGGGATCGGCTGGTAGGGAGAGCCGTTCCAGCAGGGCTGGGACACGCCCTTGGTGCACAGCCTGACCTTCTCGCTCAGCAGCTGGTAGGGCATGCCCAGCAGGGTAGCCAGGCGGTGCAGTACCGCCGTGCCGCCGTCAGGTTGCTGGGAGACCTGCGCCATGTCGACCGAGACGACCAGGGCCGTCTGGTTGGTGACTAGCTGTGCGCCGGCGTCGTCCAGGATCTGGCCGCGCACCGCGGGTACCAGCACGTTCCTGGTCTGGTTCTGGGCCGCCAGCTTGGTGAAGGCAGTGGTGTTCATCACCTGCAGGTAGTACAGCCTGCCGCCCAGCGAGACCAGCATGACGGCCGCGACCAGGTAGAGCACCAGCAGCCGCCGGCGCGACGAGACGTTCACCGGTAACCTCCCGTCCGCCATCTCCGCTTCAACCTGCGGCGCGGCATGTGCAGCCGGGCGGGCCCGGTGCCCAGCCGCGGCCCGCTCCCCCAGCCGCGTCCCATCACGCCGGTCCTGGACCGCCGCAGCCAGCCGCGGCCCGGGGACCGGCCCAGGGCCGACGACCGCAGTCCCGGCTGGTTCCGGGAGGACGGGTGCAGGGCACCGGTCGCCCGGGCCAGCGCGCCGCGCCGGCCGAAACGCGGCGCGTGCCCGCCCGCCAGCCCGGCCGCAGCCGGACCGATCGACCCGGTCCGGCCACGCGACGCGAACGTCCGGCTGCGCCCCGATGACCTGCCGAGCCCGGACGAGCGGCCCAGGAAAGACGCCCGGCCGGGGAAGGACGCCCGGCCGAGGAACGAGGACCCGGCCATCGAGGCGGTCCGACGCGACGGCGCGGGACGGCTGAGCGCAGACGGCGAGCGGCTGAACACCGAACCGCCGAGCAGCGTACGGCCCATCCGGGACGGGCCGAATCTGGAGCTGGCCAGGCCGGAGCTCACGCTCGCGGAGCCGAGCAGGGAACCGCCGAACACGCCCTGGCGCCGCCGGGTGGAAAACCTGACCTTGGCGGCGCCGCTGCCGAGCCCGCCGGTGGCGAACCCCGCGCTAACCGCCCTCCCGCCCAGCGAGCCGCCGCGCAGCGAGCCGGCGCCCAGCGAGCCGCTGCCCAGCGAGCCGCTGCGGCCGAGGTTGAGGCGCGGCTCGCGCCGGGCCGCGGCCCTGCCGCCGGCGCCCTGGCCGCGTGCGCCGCCGACCCAGCCCTCGCCCTTGCCGCGCTCGGACAGCCGGAGCCGGGGCGTGCCCGTGCCGACCTCCCGGACCGCGGCCGGAGCGGGGCCGGACGCCGCGGCCCGCGCCGCCCGGCCCGACCACGCGGCCCGGTCACGCTCACCGCGCGATCCCGCCAGGCGCAGCACCGCGGCCGCGGCGTAGAGCACGAACGGGCAGACCAGCACGTCGTACACGACGGCGAACGGAAGCACGTTGGTGATCGCGGGCCAGGTAACCCGCGGATCGCTCAGCATGACGCCGAGCAAGGCGGCGAGTACCTCCCCGACGACGGCGCCCGCCGCCGTGACCATGATCTCGAACAGCGCGGTGTGCCCCTGCTCCGGTACCCCGTCGCCGGACGGCGCGTCGGCGACCAGGCCGCAGGCGTAGCCGACCAGGCAGAAGACCAGCGCGTTCTGGCCGACGAAGTGGCTGCCGGGCGGGGCGACGTCCAGCGCCAGGCCGCCCCAGAACCCGGTCAGCGAGCCGGTCAGCGGGCCGTTCGCGAGGGCCAGTGCGGCCACCGCGATCAGCACCAGGTCGGGTCCGGTCCCGCCGGGAAAGGCGATCCGGGCCACGATGGTGATCTGGACGATGACCGCGACCACCACGACCACGAACGAAATCAGGCCGCGGATCATCAGCCGCGACCCGTCCCGGACACCGACGGCGTCGCGGAGGGGAGCGTCCCGCCCGGCGACGGCTGGTTGTACGTGGCCGCCGCGGTCGAGGACGGGCTCGGAGTGGTCGTGACCGTGACGGTCGGCGCGGGCCGGGGCAGGACCGAGATCCTGGGGCTGTGCTTGGGCACTTGAACCACGATGCCGACCACGCCCAGCGAGGTGAGGTTCACGAACGGCTTGACCAGCGCGGTCTGGGTGAGCGCTCCGCCGCCGCTGTGTACCGAGACGACCGTGCCGACCGGCACGCCCTGCACCTCCGGCTGGTCGCCCACCGAAGCGTAGGTGACGACCTCCTGCCCGGGCTGCAGCACCGCGTTCGCATCGAACAGGCTCAGCTTGAGCAGCGTGGACCCGGACATCTCGTGGCCGGTTCCGGTGATCTCGCCGATCTGGCCGCTGCCGGCCATCTGCACGCCGATCACCGAGGACGCGTCGTCGGCCAGCAGCACGGTGGAGGTGTCCGGGCCGACCTGAGTGACGGTGCCGACGAACCCGGCGCCGCTCAGCACGGTCTCGTCCGGCTTGATCCCGTCGCTGCGGCCGGCATCCAGCGTGACCGTGTCTGAATAGTCGCCGCCGGCGGCGATCACGTTCGCGGCCACGATCTGGTAGCCGCCCGCATCGAGCTGCAGCAGCTGGGCCAGCTGCTGCCTGGCGGTCTTGCTCAGCTGGGCACCGCTGAGCTCGGCGCGCAGCTCGGCGTTCTGTTTCTGCAGGTTGGCAATGGTGCTCTGGGTCGAGGGCCCGCCCGTGATCGAGTCGAACAGGCTGGCCACCGGGTCGGTCACGTCGCCGGTGAGGCGCTCGATGGGTCCGAAGAACCCGGCGCCCGCGTTCCGGACCGGTGACGCGCCACCATCCCTGAAGTCCAGCGTGATCAGGGCAATCGCGACGATCAGGAGCACGCCAAGGACCAGGCGTGTCCGCCGGCTGTCGTGCACTACCGCTCCTCGTCAGTCCCACCGTGACCGGTACAGCGGGGTTGGGGCCGCGCCGGGGTCAGCGCCGCCTGGAGTCCGGCACCAGCACCTGACGCAAGGTCTCGAAGTCCTCCACGCACTTGCCGGTGCCGAGCACCACGGAGTCGAGCGGGTTGTCCGCGACCTGCACGGGCATCCCGGTTTCCTCCCGGATCCGTGACTCTAGCCCGCGCAGCAGGGCGCCGCCGCCGGTCAGGGCTATACCCCGGTCCATGACGTCACCGGCCAGCTCGGGCGGGCACTTGTCCAGCGTGTTCTTGACCGCGTCGATGATCAGGTTAACCGGCTCCTCGATCGCGCGGCGGATTTCCGCCGCGGAGATGACCACGGTCTTGGGCAGCCCGCTGACCAGGTCGCGGCCGCGGATCTCGGCGTGCGGCTCGTCCTCGGCCGGGAACGCGGAGCCGAGGGCCATCTTGATCTCCTCGGCGGTCCGCTCGCCCAGCATGAGCGAGTACTCCTTCTTCCCGAAGGTGATGATGGCCTGATCGAGCTCGTCACCGCCGATCCTGATCGACTGCGAGGTGACGATGCCGCCCAGCGAGATCACCGCGACCTCGGTGGTGCCGCCGCCGATGTCGACCACCATGTTCCCGGTCGGCTCGTGGATCGGCAGGCCGGCGCCGATCGCGGCGGCCATCGGCTCCTCGATGATGTAGACCCGCCGGGCGCCGGCCTGGTGGCCGGCTTCCTTCACCGCGCTCTGCTCCACGCCGGTGATCCCGCTCGGCACGGCCACCACGAGCCTGGGCTTGGCCAGGTGGGTGCGCCGGTGCACCTTCTGGATGAAATATCTCAGCATCCGTTCGGTGACGTCGAAGTCGGCGATGACGCCGTCCTTGAGCGGGCGCACCGCGACGATGTTGCCCGGAGTGCGGCCGATCATGCGTTTAGCCTCGGCGCCTACGGCGACGATCTGGCCGTTATTGGTATTGAGCGCGACCACCGACGGCTCGTTCAGCACGATGCCGCGTCCACGCACGTAGACCAGCGTGTTCGCAGTACCCAGGTCGACCGCCATGTCACGGCCGAGGAACGTCAGCGCGTTGCTCATCGGGAACGGGAACCTTCCGATCCGGGCTGGAGATCTGGAACTGTCAGCGCGGCTGAGGCGATCCGCGCCATGGGAGCGTCCTGGGTTCTTACTTGGACAACGGTGACGCCGGCTCACCGGGTTCCGGGAACATGATCTTCCCGGGCGTGAGCGAGCCCGCCGCCGGATGCTGATGATTCGCCACTGTGGCCAAGCTTACCCGTGAACCGGCGTACGGCCCGACCGCCGCACCCCGGCGTGCCGTCATCCTTTAGGAGGATTTCCGCCCGGGCGTGCAGGCTAGGACCAGCGCGGCGACGCCGCTGACGGCCGCGGCGACCAGGGCCCAGCGGACCGATGTGGTGATCAGCGCGGCATGCACCGCGGTCACCGTCCGGGCCTGTCCCAGCGCCTGCAGCTGCACGGCGCCGGCCGCGAGGTAGCCGGCCAGCACCCCGGTCACCAGCAGGACCAGACCGCAGGCCGCGCCCCCGGCGCTGGCAGCGCGCAACGCTCCGGCCAGGGCGGCAGCCAGGCCGCCGGCCACCGGCAGGCACAGCAGCGCCAGCACAAGCGGCTGTGCGACCGCGGATCCGGTCAGGCTGACCAGGCCGAAACCCGCGGTGGTGGCCAGCAGGCCGGCCGTGGTCAGGGCCCGGACGGGCACCCTGCCGGCCGGCCCGGCCAGAGCGGCCAGCGCGGCGCCGGCCAGCGCGGCCGCGACGGCCGCGAATCCGGCTACGGGGCTGGGCCGGGCCAGCGCCGCCAGCGTGCCGGCCGCAGGGACCAGGGTGAATCCGGTGACAGCACCGACTACGGCCAGCCGGGCGGCGGTGCTGGCCCGGGCGGCCATGCCGGCCAGGGCAGCCAGGGCGATCGCTTCGGCCAGGGCGGCCGCGGCCACGGCGTGCTCGCCCCGGTAGGTGACCGCCACCGTGATCATGCCCAGGCCGGCGATGGGCGCCGCGAGCAGCGCGAGGTGCGCCCGGTCGGCGGCAGGGAAGGCGTTCCGCACCGCGGCCGTCGCGCTGCCCTCAGCCAGGAAGGCGTACAGGGCGGCCAGCGCGAGTGCCGCGCCGGTCAGCCACGGGTAAGGCTGCAGCGCCGCAGGCCAGCCGCCGGCCGAGACCCGGTGCCGCATCAGCTCGGGCGCGGCCGCCAGGCCGCTCACCATGACCGCCGCCCACCAGCCGGCCAGAGCCCGGGGCGCCCGGCTCCGCTCGGCGGCGATCGTGGCCGCGGCGGCCAGGCAGGTCCCGGCACCCAGCCCGTGCAGTGACCGGTCCAGGCCGATGAGCAGGACGATCTGCGCACTGTCGCCGAGGACATCAGCGGCCCCCAGGACGAGCAGCCCGGCCAGCAGGACCGGACCGGCCCGGAACCGCCTGGCCGCCAGCGCCCCGAACGGCGCCGCGACTGCCATCGCGGGCAGCGCCAGCCCGGCGGCGCGCAGCAGGCTGGCCAGTGCGCCCGGGCCCGCCCCGGCGTACCGGGCCGGCAGGGACCAGGCCAGGGCGTCGGGTATCTGCAGCACGGCGAGCGGGATCACGGCGGCGATCACGGCCGCCGCGACCAGGCCGACCGCCGCGGATCGGACCGAGGCGGCGCGCGCCCCGGTTTGCGCGACGCCGCCTGCGGTTCTGGTGGCCCCGGCGACCGCCCCCCCTCGGGCGGTCGCCGGGCCAGGTCTGCGGGCCGGGGACAAGAATGCCCCGGGTTCGGGACGGGCCAGGGCAGCCCCGGGTTCTGGACGGGCCAGGGCAGCCCCGGGTTCTGGACGGGCCAGGGCAGCCCCGGGTTCTGGACGGGCTAGGGCGGCCAGGGCTCGCAGGCCCTGCTCCGTTTCCTGGCGCTGCGTCCCGGTCTGCGGATGCTCTGTCCCGGGCTGCTGGCGTTCCGTCCAGGTCTGCTGGCGCGCAACTGGCTGGGCCGGCGTCCGGGGCGCGCGAGGACGCGGCACGACGGGCGTCCCAGGCCTGGCGGACGTGACGGGCGCGACGGGCGTGACGGGCGTGGCGGGCGCCGGCCCGGCGGCTCGGCTGCCGGCGGCGGGGGTGAGGGGGGCGGCTTGCGCGCCGGGGGCAGCGGGGGTGCCGCGGCGGAAGCGCCCGCCCTTGGCCGCGGCGTGCGCACCACCGCGCGGCCGCGGGGCGGCGTCCTCCGGCCGCGCCGACGCCTTGCCCAGGTCCGTCGCCACTTCAAGGTCTCCCGAGAGATTACTTTTAGCACCCATAGGACTACTTAAAGCTACCGGGAGCGTAGCGGCTCGGTCCATGATCATGTGCGCGAACAATCCAGAATCAGCGTGTTTCAGCGGCCGCCTCTCGGCCCGCGGAAGGCACCTCCATGATCACGAAGGGTTTGGTATCAAAAACCGGACTAAGTCTTTCATGATCATGAAAAACCATCCGAGCGCGGAACGCGTGGGGCTGCGACCTGCCCGGACCGACGCGGGCGCCGACCCAGCAAGCCGGTGAGGTGAGATGCTTGAGGCTGGCGCGACAATCGGGAATGACGGGATGGCAGGAACTGGACGGCACAACGTCCGTGGCTAGCCGGATGCCGGGGTTACGAACGGGAGGTGCGAGGATCCCGGCCAGGAGCCCGAAGGTCAGGAACGCGGGCCCGTTGTCGTAGGTGGGGCTGAGGCGCCTGAGGCTGGTGAAGCGGGTGTGCCTGGAGAAGTCGAGGCGGGGGCCGGTGAGGCGGGGGCCGGTGAGGCGGGGGCCGGTGAGGCGGAGGCCGGTGAGGCGGAGGCCGGTGAGGCCGGAGCGCGGGGTGGCGAAGAGGTGTCTGGGGCAGGCGAAGTCGCGGGAGGCGAGGCGGGGGCCCGTGAGGCGAGGGCGCTTTGGGGTGGGGTGGTGGCGAGGCGGCGGGCTAGCCAGATGCCGGTGACCCAGAGGGCGGCGAAGATCACGCCGAGGATGTACATGGCGGGCACCACGACGCCGGACGCGATGACCAGGACCTGAAGGACGGAGCCTGCCACCAGGGCCCAGGCCATGCGGGGCCGGCCGACCAGGCCGGACAGCAGGAGGGCGCACACGGCCAGGCCGCCACCGACACCGCCCGCGACACCGCGGCTCAGGTGCTCGAGCACGATGGCGACCGGGATCGCGAGCCCGATGATGATGGCTTCCATGGCCAGCACCGTTCCGCACAGCTGCCTCAGCTGCTTCGTCGGCACGGCCAGCTCCGCCAGGCTCATGACAGCTCCGCGGCGGTGAACGAGTGCCGGGCGGGCTGGCTGGCCGACGGCTCGGCGGGCAGTTCGCCGCCGCCCGGCGCGAGCAGCCGACGGGCGTCGCCCGCGGTGATGACCGAGCCGGTGACCAGCACCCCGCTGCCGCCCGGCAGGTCCTCCCCGGCTGCTTCGTCGGCCAGCGCGACCGCGGCTTCGATGGCGTCGTCGAGGCGGTCGGCGGAGGTGACCCGGTCCTCGCCGAAGATCTCGGCAGCGAGCTCGGCTACCTCGGCGGGTTCCATGGACCGCTCGGAGGAATTGCGGGTCACCACGATCTCGTCGAGCAGCGGCTCGAGTTCGGCGAGCATGCCGGGCACGTCCTTGTCGCCGCTGGCCGCGAAGACGCCGGTCAGGTGGGTGAAAGTGAACGACTCCTGCACGGCGGCCGAGGTGGCGGCCATCCCGGCCGGGTTGTGCGCCGCATCGATGATGATGGTGGGGCTCCGCCTGACTATCTCCAGCCGGCCGGGCGAGGTCACCGTGGCAAACGCCTCGCGGACCAGGGTCACGTCGAGCCCGGCGGTCTCCCCCTCATCCGACACCCCGGCGAACGCCTCGACCGCGGCGAGCGCGCAGGCCGCGTTGCCCGCCTGGTACTCACCGAACAGCGGCAGGTAGATGTCTTCGTAGGTGCCGCGCAGGCCGCGCAGGGCGAGCTGCTGCCCGCCCACGGCCTGCTCCCGGCTCAGCACGCCGAACTCCACGCCTTCCCGGGCCACCGTGGCGCCGACCTCGACCGCGTACCGCAGCAGCACCTCGGCAGCCTCCAGCGGCTGCTGGGCGAGGATGGCCACCGCGCCGGGCTTGATGATGCCGGCCTTCTGGGCCGCGATCTCCTCCACCGTGTTGCCGAGCAGCCTGGTGTGGTCGAGCGAGATGGGAGTGATGACGGCGACCACCCCGTCCGCGACGTTGGTGCAGTCGAGCCTGCCGCCCACGCCGACCTCGAGCACCACCACGTCGACCGGCGCGTCGGCGAAGGTGGCGAAGGCCATGCCGGTCAGGACCTCGAAGAAGGACATGGCCACCGGGTGCTGCTCGCCGACCAGCCGGACGTACGGGATGACCTCGTCGTAGGCCGCCACGAACTGCTCCGGGCTGATGGGCACGCCGTCGATGCAGATCCGCTCCCTGATCGAGACCAGGTGGGGGCTGGTGAAGCGGCCGGTGCGCAGGCCGCGGCCGCGCAGCAGCGCATCGGTCATGCGCGCCGTGGACGTCTTGCCGTTGGTGCCGGTGATGTGGATGACCGGGCACGCGCGCTGCGGATCGCCGAGCAGGCTGACGAGCTCGGCCATCCGGTCCAGGGCGAGGTCCACGGAGTGTTCGGGGCGGCGGGAGATGATCTCCTGCTCGACCTCGTGCATCCGGGTCTCGATGTCCATCGCATCAGCCTACGTGGTGGGCGTGGTGGGATGGCTAGGACGGTGGGGGTGGGGTGGTTAGGACGGTGAGGCCTGCCTGCGTCAGATGGCGGCCAGGCGCTGCTCGAGCCGGGTGATGTCGGCGCGGGCGGTCTCGAGCCGCTGGCGCGTCTTGTCCACCACCGCGGCGGGGGCCTTGGCGGTGAAGTCGGCGTTGTCCAGTTTGCGGACCGCCTGATCGGCCTCGCTCCTGGCCGCGGCCAGGTCCTTCTCCAGCCGGCGGCGCTCGGCGGCTATGTCCACGGCGCCGGCCAGGTCCAGCTCGACCATGATGCCCTCGGCGGCCAGCGAGGCCGAGGCGGCGAAGCCGTCGGAGGGCGGGTTGAGCCGCAGCAGGGACCGGATCCGCTCCTGGTGTCCGGCCAGCGGCGTGCCCTCGATGCCGGCCAGCCGGGCGGCCACCCGCTGGCTGGGGCGCAGCCCCTGATCGGACCGGAACCGGCGGACCTCGGTGACCAGCCGCATGAGCGAGGAGATCTCTGCCTCGGCTGCCGGGTCGGCAAAGGAGAACGCCGGCCAAGGCGCCACCATGACCGACTCCCCACCCGTCAGCGCCGTCCAGAGCTCCTCGGTCACGAACGGCATGACCGGGTGCAGCAGCCGGAGCAGCTGATCGAGCACGAACCCGAGCACCTGCCGGGTCGTCTCGGCCGCCTGCGGATCAGCGCCAGCCAGCGGGACCTTGGCCAGCTCCAGGTACCAGTCGCACACCTCGTCCCAGGCGAAGTGGTACAGCACGTCGCAGATCTTGCCGAACTCGAACGACTCGAACAGCTGGTCGGTCTCGGCGATCACGGCCGACAGCCGGGACAAGATCCACCGGTCGGGCACCGAGTAGGCCGCGGGCTTCGGGGCGGCGGCAGGGCGGACCGAGTCGGCGGGCACCGGCGGGGCGGCGGCCACCGGCGGGGCGGCGGAGGCAGCGCGGACCGAGGCGGGCTCCGGCGGGGCGGCGGTGACGTGCGCGCCGTTGAGCAGGGCGAAGCGGACGGCGTTCCACAGCTTGTTGCAGAAGTTGCGCGACCCGGCCGCCCACTCCTCGCTGATCGCGATGTCGCCGCCCGGGTTGGCCCCGCGGGCCAGGGTGAACCTGGTCGCGTCGGCCCCGAACCGGTCCACCCAGTCCAGCGGGTCCACGGTGTTGCCGCGTGACTTGGACATCTTCTTGCCGAACTGGTCGCGGACCAGGCCGTGCAGGGCGACCACCCGGAACGGGACCGCCTCGGCCGGTGGCTTGTCTCGCATTGCGTACAGGCCGAACAGCATCATCCGCGCGACCCAGAAGAACAGGATGTCGTACCCGGTGACCAGCACGCTGGTCGGGTAGAAGGTGCGCAGGTCCGGGGTGTCATCGGGCCAGCCGAGCGTCGAGAACGGCCACAGCGCGGAGGAGAACCAGGTGTCGAGCACGTCGGGGTCCTGGACCCAGCCCTCGGGTGCGTGCTCGTCTGGGCCGACGCAGACCGTCTGGCCGTTCGGCCCGTAAAAGACTGGAATACGGTGGCCCCACCACAGCTGACGGGAGATGCACCAGTCGTGCATGTCGTCGACCCAGCCGAAGTACCGCGCGTTCATCTCGGCGGGGTGCAGCCGGACGCGGCCGTCGCGCACCGCGTCGCCGGCCGCCTTGGCCAGCGGGGCAACGCGGACGAACCATTGCAGCGACTGGCGCGGCTCGACCGTGGTGCCGCACCGGCTGCAGTGCCCGACGGCGTGCACGTACGGGCGGACCTCGGCCACGATCCGGCCCTGCTCACGCAGGGCGCGGACGATGGTGGGCCGGGCCTCGAACCGGTCCAGGCCCTGGAACGGGCCGTGCGCGGTGATCACGCCGTGCTCGTCCATGATGGACAGGCCGGGCAGGTCGTGCCGGCGGCCGATCTCGAAGTCGTTCGGGTCGTGGGCCGGAGTCACCTTGACCGCGCCGGTGCCGAACGCCGGGTCGACGTGATCGTCGGCCACGACCGGGATGCGGCGGCCGGTCAGCGGCAGCTCGACGGTGCGGCCGACCAGGTGGGTGTAACGCTCGTCGTCGGGGTGTACGGCCACGGCGGTGTCGCCGAGCATGGTCTCGGCCCGGGTGGTGGCGACCACGATCGAGTCGGGACCGTCGCCGTAGCGGATCGAGACCAGCTCGCCGTCGTCGTCGCTGTGATCGACCTCGATGTCGGACAGCGCCGTCAGGCAGCGCGGGCACCAGTTGATGATGCGCTCGGCCCGGTAGATGAGCCCGTCGTCGAACAGCTGCTTGAAGATGCTCTGCACGGCGCGGGACAGGCCCGCGTCCATGGTGAACCGTTCCCGGGACCAGTCCACGCTGTCGCCCAGCCGGCGCATCTGGCCGCCGATCTTGCCGCCCGACTCGGCCTTCCACTGCCAGACCCGGTCGACGAACGCCTCGCGGCCCAGGTCGTGGCGGCTCAGGCCCTCCTTGGCCAGTTCCCGCTCCACCACGTTCTGGGTGGCGATGCCCGCATGATCCATGCCCGGCAGCCACAGCGTGTTGTAGCCCTGCATGCGACGGCGCCTGATCAGCGCGTCAATGATCGTGTGGTCGAGGGCGTGGCCGATGTGGAGGGAGCCGGTGACGTTCGGCGGGGGGATGACGATGCAGTACGCGGGCGCCTCGGAGGTCGCGTCCGCGGCGAAGTAGCCTGCCTTCTCCCAGCGTTCGTAGCGCGGGCCCTCCACCTCGGCGGGCGCGTACTGGGAAGGCAGCTCGACGGGATCGGGTCTGCTCACGACAGGTGAGTCTACGGCCCCGGCGGGGCCTCGTGCGCCGGCTAGCGGTACCTGCGCCGGGCCGGTCAGTGCGCCGGGATCTCCACGGCGTTCCTGATAGTCAGGGCGATCCCGGCCGCGTTTCCGGTGAACTTGGTCAGCGACTGGCCGGCGACGAAGTCGACCTCGCCGAACGTGGTGGAGGTGACCCACAGGCACTCGGTGTTGTCCGAGCCGCTCGAGGTGTCCTCACCGCACATCATCTGGCCGCCGTGCGGACCCGGATTCACCGTGCTGGCGGAGGCGAGCTGGGTCTTCTCGTAAGAGATGACCTTTGTCGGGTCGAACGTGCCGTCGTAGCCGACGAACTCGACCGCCTTGAACAAAGAGGAGGATTCCGGCTCCGAGTTGAGGCTGTAGACGGCGAAGACGCTCGTTCCCGGGCTGCCCGCCCCCTGGGCCTTGATCTTCTGCACGACACTAGCCGCCCGGCTCTGCCCGCTCTTGGAGAAGTCCGTGGTCGCGGTGGAGTTCAGCGGGTAGAAACCGGCCGTGAGGGGCTTGCTGAAGACGTACTTGGCCGTGGACGCGGTGGCGCCCGGGGCGCTGCTGGAGCCCGTGGGCGTGGCGCCGGTCCCGCCGGCCGCGGGGGTCGGCGCGTTCTTGGTCAGGTGGACGACCAGCACGACGATCAGCACCACGCCGATGACGGCGCTGACCAGGTAGATGATCATCCGGGGGCCGCTCATCCGCTGCGCCGGCCGCTGGCCTGAGCGGGGCGAGCCCGAGCGTGACGAGCCCGAGCGCGTCTGGCGGCCGGGCGCGCTGGGGCTCGCGTCCGCCCCGTACTGCGGCCCGTACGGCCCGGCGGCGGACGGGTCGGGGCCCGGCTGCGCGTACGGGTCGGCCCCGTAGCCGTCCTGGCCGTAAGGTTCCTGGCGGTATGCCTCGGGGGCGTATCCGGCCTGGCCGTAACCGTCCGCCGGGTAGGCGCTCTGGCCGTATGCGTCCTGGGCGTGGGCACCCTGACCGTAACCCTGGTCAGGGTAACCGTTCTGGTCGTAGCCATTCTGGCCGTAGCCGTTCTGGCCGTAGCCGTTCTGGCCGTAGCCGTTCTGGCCGTAGCCGTTCTGGCCGTAGCCGTTCTGGCCGTAGCCGTTCTGGCCGTAGCCGGGCTGCTCGTAGGGCTGCTGGTCGGAGCCCGGCTGGGAGTAGGCGTCAGGCTGATAGGCCTGGCCCGGGTGGGACCTGATTGTCTCGGCGAAGGCGCTGCCGCCAGCGGCCCCGTAGCCGGGCTGGCTGTAGCCGGGCTGGCCGTAGTCCTGCTGGCCATAGCCTGGCTGCGGGTAATCCTGCTGGCCATAGCCTGGCTGGCCGTAGTCCTGCTGGCTGTAATCCTGCTGAGCGTAGTCTTCGCCGCGCCCCGGGCGGTCGTGGCCGGAGGTTCCGCGGTTATGGCGGCCGCGGGCGGGCGGGGAAAAGGCGGTGGTCCCGAAGTCCCGGGGCGGTCCCGGCGGCTGCCCGTAGCCCTGATCGGCGTAGCCCTGGTCGCCGTAGCCCTGGTCGGCGTAGCCCTGGTCGGCTCGTAGCCCTGGTCGGCGTAGCCCTGGTCGGCGTAGCCCTGGTCGGCGTGGCCCTGCTGACCGGAGGCCCTGGTACCGGAACCCAGCGGGTCATCCCCGCCCGACCAGGACGCCTGGCTGGCATCGGCCGAGCCGGCGGCCGGGTAGGAGCCGCTCGAGGCCCGGTCATAGCCGCTGCCGCCGGATGGCGCCGAGCCGGCGGCCCGGCCGGGCGCGGACGGCCAGCTGGAGGCCGGCATGGTCTGGGACAGCGGGTCAACCGGGCTCTGTGGTCCTGAGCCGAGCTGACCCTGCGGGGCCGTGCCAGGTCCGGAGTAATCCTGTCCGTAGCGCGCTACCTGGCCGGAAGTGGGTCCCGTCCCGTAGCCAGGCTGCGCGCCGGTTCCCGCCGGGTAACTGTCCTGGGAGCTGTAGCCGCCCGACTG
This sequence comes from uncultured Actinomycetes bacterium, assembly GCA_963767565.1. Taxonomy (GTDB): domain Bacteria; phylum Actinomycetota; class Actinomycetes; order Streptosporangiales; family Streptosporangiaceae; genus Palsa-504. The sequence goes on from CAVYEG010000015.1 coordinate 58,236, forward strand.
GCCGTAATCGGGCGGCTGCCCGTAGCCAGGCTGCTGGCCGTAATCGGGCTGCTGCCCGTAGCCGGATCCGGGCTCGTGGCCGGACCTGGCCGGATAACCCGATCCCTGGTCGTAGGGGGCCGGCTGGCCCTGGTCGTAGCGCGCCGTCTGGGCTGAACTCGCAGGCTGGTCGAAACGCCAGGTCTGGTCGTAGCGCGGATCGGAATTCTGCTGCTGGTCGTGGCGCGGGTCGGGGCTTTGCGGCTGGTCGTAGCGCACCGTCTGCTCGAAGCTCTGGGCCTCGTCGTAGCCGGGCAAGCCGCGTCGCCCGGCTCGGACGACCTGATCGGCGCCTCTCGCCGCGCGGTGGCCACCTGTCGGCTGAGTCTGCCGGAAGTCCTGCTCGTCCGATCCCGGTCCTGCTGATTCCTCGTCCGGGTCCCAGCCACCGCTGGGGGCATCCCAACCACTCATCTGCGCTCTCAATTCCCCGTCGCTATGGAAGACGGCTGCTGGTCAGCGTCCGAGATCCTGGCGTGGCGGGAAACCGCGCCAGACTAACGCAACAATTTGGAGGCTACACACGAACCGCGCCGACTATGGGCAATACCCTCAAATTCGACATCCCGCCAGGAACGTCGCATGGCGGTATATCGGCTGGATAAGCCGACTATGTCGAACAGATGTCGTGCGGGGGCTCAGGCCGACTTCTCACGCGGCGTGCGCCGGGTGACGTCCCTGGGAACGATGGTGGGGTTCACGTTCTCCAGCACGGCTTCGCGGGTGATGACGACCCGCTCGACGTCCTTGCGGCTCGGCACTTCGTACATCACCGACAGCAGGACCTCTTCCATGATCGCCCGCAGGCCGCGCGCGCCGGTGCCGCGCAGGTTCGCCTGGTCGGCGATGGCCTCCAGCGAGTCCGGCGTGAACTCCAGGTCCACGCCGTCGAGCTCGAACAGCCGGCGGTACTGCTTGACCAGCGCGTTGCGCGGCTCGGTCAGGATCTGGATGAGCGCTTCCCGGTCCAGGTTGTGCACCGAGGTGATGACCGGCAGCCGGCCCACGAACTCGGGGATCATGCCGAACTTCAGCAGGTCCTCCGGCATCACCTCGCCGAACTGGTCGGCGGTGGAATTCGCGTTCCTGACCCGCAGCTTGGCGTGGAAGCCCATGCCGTTATGGCCGGACCGCTGCTCGATGATCTTCTCGAGACCGGCGAACGCCCCGCCGCAGATGAACAGCACGTTGGTCGTGTCGATCTGGATGAATTCCTGGTGCGGGTGCTTGCGGCCGCCCTGCGGCGGTACTGAGGCGGTCGTGCCCTCGAGGATCTTCAGCAGCGCCTGCTGGACGCCCTCGCCGGATACATCCCGGGTGATCGAGGGGTTCTCGCTCTTGCGGGCGATCTTGTCGATCTCATCGATGTAGATGATGCCGGTCTCGGCCTTCTTGACGTCGTAGTCCGCGGCCTGGATCAGCTTGAGCAGGATGTTCTCGACGTCCTCGCCGACGTAGCCGGCCTCGGTCAGCGCGGTCGCGTCCGCGATCGCGAACGGGACGTTGAGCAGCCGGGCCAGGGTCTGGGCCAGCAGCGTCTTGCCCGAGCCGGTCGGGCCGAGCAGCAGGATGTTGGACTTGGCCAGCTCCACGCCCTCGTCGCCCGGCCGGTCCTCGCCCGACTGAACGCGCTTGTAGTGGTTGTAGACCGCCACGGACAGGGCCTTCTTGGCCTTGTCCTGGCCGATCACGTAGGCGTCGAGGAACTCGTAGATCTCCCGCGGCTTGGGCAGGCTGTCCCACTTGAACTCGGTGGGCTCGGCCAGCTCTTCCTCGATGATCTCGTTGCACAGATCAATGCACTCGTCGCATATGTACACGCCCGGGCCGGCGATCAGCTTCTTGACCTGCTTCTGACTCTTCCCGCAGAACGAGCACTTCAGCAGGTCCCCACCGTCACCGATGCGTGCCACCCAGATACTCCTTTACATGGTGCCGCCGCGGCGGCCGTCCCGGCCGCCTCCAGCGGACATGTCCCGCGAGGCCGTCTAGAGCTTGCATATCGACGGTACCGCCTCCTGGGTCCCGATGGACACCATCAAACCCCCTCAGCGGCCCGGGAGGGAAGAGCTGAATCCTCCCGGTTAGGAAGACACTACCTCCACGGCGCGTTCGCTGCCGCGCTTGATCGCGGTCAGCACCTCGTCGAGGATGCCGTACTCCTTGGCCTCCTCGGCGGTGAGGAACTTGTCCCGCTCGATGTCACGGCGGACCTTCTCCTCGTCCTGGCCGGTGTGCCGGGCCAGGATGACCTCCATCGCCGAGCGCATCCGCAGGATCTCCCGAGCCTGGATCTCCATGTCACTGGACTGGCCGTAGCCGCCCTCGGTGGCCGGCTGGTGGATGAGGATCCTGGCGTTGGGCAGTGCCATCCGCTTGCCCTTCGTGCCCGCGGCAAGTATCACCGCGGCCGCGGATGCGGCCTGCCCGATGCAGCAGATCTGGATATCGGGCTGGATGAACTGCATCGTGTCGTAGATGGCCATCATCGACGTCATCGACCCGCCGGGCGAGTTGATGTAGATGGTGATGTCGCGGTCGGGGTCGATGGCTTCGAGGGTAAGCAGCTGGGCCATGACGTCGTTGGCGGAGGCGTCGTCGATCTGGACGCCGAGGAAGATGATCCGTTCCTCGAAGAGCTTGTTGTACGGGTTCATCTCCTTGATCCCGTACGAGGTGCGCTCGACGAAGGACGGCAGCACGTACCTGGACTGCGGGGCCAGCAGGGCTGACTGGGGACTCCGCAAGCTGATTTCGCTCACGTTCGGCTCCTTCTCGTTCATCATGACACGACCCCCGCGGTGGGCACCTCGACGGCGCTGCGGATCACCTGGTCGACGAAGCCGTACTCCTTGGCTTCCTCGGCGGTGAACCAGCGGTCGCGGTCCGCGTCCCGCTCGATCTGCTCGACCGGCTGCCCGGTGTGGTAGGCGGTGCGCTCGAACAGCGTGCGCTTGATATAAAGCATCTGCTCGGCCTGGATCCGGATATCGGACGCCGTGCCGCCGATCCCGCCGGACGGCTGGTGCATGAGGATCTGCGCGTGCGGCAGCGCGTACCTCTTGCCCGGCGCGCCCGCGGTGAGCAGGAACTGCCCCATCGACGCGGCCATGCCCATCGCGTACGTGGCCACGTCGTTGGGCACGTACTGCATCATGTCGTAAATGGCCATCCCCGCGTAGACCGAGCCGCCCGGGGAGTTGATGTAGATGCTGATGTCGTGCTTGGCGTCCTCGGACGCGAGCAGCGCGAGCTCGGCGCAGATGCGGTTGGCGATGTCATCGTCCACCTGCTGCCCGAGGAAGATGATGCGGTGCCGCAGGAGCCGCTGGAACAGCTGTTCCCCGAACGGCATGACGGGAGGCTCCGCCGCGGCCACGATCGAGGGCGCCGACTGCGTCGGGCTCCACAAAGGCTGAGTCACACTCACTCACCTGCTCCAGTCACATCTGGTGTCGTTGTCAGGACCATAACGCCGTGGCGGAACCCGTTCGTCCCGCGCAGAGCGCTGTTCGCTACCGGCGCACGCCGTTGCGCCTACGCGCTGCGACGGCCGCCGGGAGGCGCGAAAATCAGGCCTCGTCCTTGGCATCGGATTCGCCGTCGGCCTCGTCGTCGGCCGCGTCGTCGTCGGCTTCGTCCGCGTCGGCCCTGACGGGCGCGGACAGGGCCGCCTTGACGTCGACGTCCTGGCCGGAAGCATCGGTCACCTTGACCCGCTCGGCGATCAGGTTCACGGCCTTGGCGCGCAGCACCTCGGCGGCGGCGGCGGGCAGGCGGCCATCGTCGGCCAGCTGCTGAGCAAGCCGCTCGGGCGCGACGCCCATCTGCTCGGCCTGGCGGGTGACATAGGCGGACAGCTCGGCCGAGTCGACGCCGAGCTCTTCCTCGCGGGCCAGCTGGTCGAGCACCAGGCTCACCTTGACCGCGCGCCGCGCCCGCTGCTCCAGGTCGGCGTCGAACTGCTCCGCGGTCTGGTTCGACATCTCCAGGTAGCTATCCAGGGTGGCGCCGGCCCGCTCGAGCTGCTGGAGCAGCCCATCGCGGTTGTGGTTGGCCTCCTCGGCGACCACGCCCTCCGGCAGCGGGATGTCGACCTTGTCCAGCAGCGCGTCCAGGGCGCGGTCCCGCGCCTGGACCACCTGCTGGGTGCTCTTCATCTGCTCCAGCTGGGACCTGGTGTTGGCCCGGAGCTCACCGAGCGTGTCGAACTCGCTGGCCAGCTGGGCGAAGTCATCGTCCAGGCCCGGCACTTCCTTGACCTTGACGCTGTGCACGGTCACCGTCACGTCGGCCTCGCGGCCCGCGAACTCCCCGCCGGCCAGCTCGGTGCGGAACGTGGCGGACTCCCCCGCGGACATCCCGATCAGGGCCTGGTCCAGGCCGTCCAGCAGGGACTCGCTACCGACCTGGTAGGACAGGCCGCTGGCCTGCGCGTCCTCGACCGGCTGCCCGTCCACCGAGGCGGACAGGTCGATCGAGACGTAGTCGTCGTTCTCCACCGGCCGCTGCACGCCCTTCAGGGAGGCGAACCGCTCCTGCAGCGAGCCGAGGTACTCGGCCACCTCATCGGGGCTGACCAGCGTGTTGTCGACGGTCACGGCCAGGCTGCTCAGGTCGGGCAGCTCGAACTTGGGCCGGATGTCGACCTCGACGGTGAAGGTCAGCTCCTTGCCGTCGTCGATGCTGGTGATCTCCACCTCGGGCTGGCCCAGCGCGGAGACGTCACCCTCCTCGACGGCCTTGGCGTACAGGTCGGGCATCGCGTCGTTGACGGCCTGGCTGAGCACGACGTCCCGGCCCACCCGGCGGTCGATCACGGGCGGCGGCACGCGGCCCGGGCGGAAGCCCGGAATACGGACCTGACGGCCGACCTCCCGGTAGGCCTTGTCGAGGCTGGGCTTCAGCTCATCAAACGGCACCTCGACGCTGAGCCGCACGCGAGTAGGGCTCAGCTCTTCGACGTCAGTCTTCACGTCCGCGTCACTCCGGGATTCAGGATGGTAACCCAGCGCTGGATCGCTGAGAAGTCTAAGCCGCCAGTCTAGGGGCTAGCGGACGCGGACTACGCGTACCGGCGGAGGCTCGTCGTTGTTGTTCCTCCGGCGGTCATCGCCGATGATCAGGTGCAGCAGCCAGCTCACCAGACCCACGATGATGGCGCCCCAGAAGGCCGGCCAGAACCCGGTCACGTGGAACGGCAGCTTCAGGTCGCCGGCGATGGTGCTGGCCAGCCACAGCAGCAGGCCGTTGACCACGAGCGCGGCCAGGCCCAGGGTGAGCACGTAGAACGCGCAGCCGACGACCTTGATCAGCGGCTTGAGCGTGGCGTTGATGATGCCGAAGATCAAGGCCACGGCGATCAGCGTGCCGACCCTCGACCAGGTGCTGCCGGCCTGCAGCTCGATCCCGGAAACCGCCCAGGTCGCGACGCCGAGGGCCGCGGCCGAGACCAGCACCCGAAGCAGGAATCTCATGAACCCGATATTACTCGACTTCAGGCGGGTGTCGCTACGCAAGAAATGCGCCGTCTGCGCTGCTGAAACGAGGATGCTTGGGGGGCGCGGTGACGGCGAGGCCAGGGCGCGGGCGGGTCAGCTGGCGGTGGTGGCGGGGTCACCGCGGAAGAGGCGGCGGTAGGCGTTGGGGGTAGTGCCGCGCCACAGGCGGAAGTGGTGGCGCAGGGCGGTGGCGTTGCCGAATCCGGTGCGGTCGGCGATGGCGTCGACGGTCTCGTCGGTCTCCTCGAGCAGCTGCTGGGCCAGCAGGATGCGCTGGCCGATGACCCAGCGCTGCGGGGTGGTGCCGGTGTCCTGCACGAACCGGCGGGCGAAGGTGCGCTCGGACATGTTGGCCCGGGCGGCCAGCTGGCGGACGGTGAGGGCCTCATCCAGGTGGGCGCGCAGCCACTCGAGCAGGTCACGCAGCGAGCCGTCGCAGGACGGGGCGACCGGCTGCACCACGTACTGGGCCTGGCCGCCGTCGCGGTGCGGCGGGACCACCATGCGCCGCGCGATGCCGTTGGCCACGCGGGTGCCCTGCTCCTTGCGGACCAGGTACAGGCAGGCGTCGATGCCGGCCGCGGTGCCCGCGCTGGTGATCACCGGGTCGTCGTCGACGTACAGCACGTCGGGGTCGACCTTGGCGTCGGGGTACTGGCGGGCCAGGTCGGCCGCGTTGCGCCAGTGGGTGGTGCAGCGGCGGCCGTCGAGCAGGCCCGCCTCACCCAGGATGAACGCCCCGCTGCAGATGCTCAGCACCCGCGTGCCGCGGGACACGGCCCGGCGCAGGGCCTCGAGCAGCTCCTCGGGAAACCTCGGCGCGGCGCCCCGGGCGGCGAGCAGCCGCCACCGCTCGTCGCTGACCGCGGGCAGCGCGATCAGATCCGCCTCCTCCAGCCGCTCCAGGCCGTAGGAGGCCTGGACGGTGAAGTCGAGGGCGCGCAGCGGGGATGGCTCGCCGGCGACCACGGCGAAGTCGTAGCACGGCAGCCCGTCATCGGACCGGTCGACCCCGAAGACCTCGCAGATCGTGCCGAACTCGAACGGCAGGAAACCGTTGACCAGCACGGCGGCAACATTGCGCAGCATATATAGAGCATACGCGACGGCTGGCAGGATCTCATCTAACTAGGGCAGTACTGCCACTGGCCGGATTTCGACCGCCTTGGCATGCTGGTCATATGGACGCTTACAGCTCCTGGATCGCGGGCCTGGCCCGCCGGATCCGTGACACGCTCAACGAGGTGAACTACGCCAGCACCCGCGCCACGGAAATGCTGATGTACAACGTTCCGGAACCCGCAGACAAGGCCCCGGATACCTACGCCGAGTTCCTGCTCCGCACCGCGAGACCTGTGCTGCACGAACCGCCGGCCCGCTGCCGCTAGCTCGATGCCGGGTGGCCGCAGTCGGCCGCGGTCTACTGAACACGGTCCGCTGAACGGGTAGGTGTGGCTTCCAGCACGGCCCGTTCGGGACAATGAACGACATGGAACCGGGCGGCGATGAGCGGAGCCCGGCCCTGATCAAGACCCTGGGCGGACAGGCCGCGGCGGTCCGCGCCGCGGTGGTGCCCGACTGGCTGGCCGAGGTAGTGCGGCCGAAGCCGGCGCCGCTGCCCCGGGCCAACATGATCCGGGCCGCGCTGGCCATCTGCGTGCCGCTGTCGGTGGCCTTCGGCGTGGGCAAGGCCACGCTCGGGATCCTGCCCGCCATGGGCGGGCTGCTGGGCACGATGACCGACACCGGCGGCACGTACCGGCAGCGGGTCAAGCGGGTGAGCTCGGCCGCGGTGTTCGGTGGCGCCGTGGGCCTGGCCATCGGGTCGGCGATCCACGGGCGCGGCTGGATCGCGGTAGTAGCGCTGGTGGTGGTGGCGGGCGCGTCCGGCTTGCTGACCACGATCGGCGAGATCGGCTCGGTGACCGGGCTGCAGTTGCTGGTCTACGCCGCGCTGGGCATCGGCCCGGTCGGCGCGCTGCGGCCGGTGTGGCACACCGCGCTCGGCTTCCTGGCCGGGGTGGCCTGGGCGCTGGTCCTGATCCTGCCCGGCTGGCTGGTCTCCCCGCACGGCCAGGAACAGCGCGCCGTGGCCGCGGTGTACCGGGCCCTGGCCGACGGGCTGAGCTCGATCGGCACCGATCAGGTCGCGGCCAAGCGGCAGGCCGTGACCGCCGCGCTCAACACCGCGTACGACAGCCTGCTGCGGGCCAGGTCCCTGGCCACGGGCCGGAGCCCGGCCACGACGCGCCTGGTCGCCGCGCTGAACGCCAGCCACCCGATGGCCGAGGCCGGGGCAGCCCTGGTGGTGGCCGGGACCCGGCCGCCGCCGATGGTCATCGCCACCGTGGAACGGCTGGCCGAATCGGCCGAGAACGGGACCCGGCCGCCGGCCATCCCGCCGCCCTGGAGCTACAGCCCGGCCGCGCTGGCGCTGCGCGACGCGATGGCCGCCGCCGCCCGGGTGCTGGCCCCGGAGTGGGCCGCCGAGCATGCCGCCCGTGACCGGCTGCTGGACCGGATGCCGGACCGGCACGTCTTCGGCCGGACCGGCCGGCGGCTGTCCCGGCTGCTGGCCCGGATGGGTGACGAGCTCGAGGTGGGCACGCTGGCCCGCCGGTTCACCATCCGGCTGATGGCCTGCATCGGCGTGGCCGGCGTGTTCAGCGAAGTCCTGCCCGTGCCGCGGTCCTACTGGGTGCTGCTGACCGTGGCCATCGTGTTCAAGCCGGACTACGGCTCGGTGTTCGCCCGGGCCCTGCAGCGCGGCATCGGCACCATCGTCGGCGCGGTGGCGGGCGCGGTGCTGCTGGTCCTGGTGCACGGCGCCTGGCTGCTGATCCCGTTCACCGTGCTGGCCGCGCTGCTGCCCTACGGGCGGAGCAGGAACTACGGGCTGCTGGCCACGTTCTTGACCCCGCTGGTGGTGGTGCTGATCGACCTGCTCAGCCCGATCGGCTGGCGGCTGGCCACCGACCGGCTGATCGACACGCTGATCGGCTGCGCGATCGTGCTGGTCGTGGGGTTCGCGCCCTGGCCGATGAGCTGGTACTCGCACCTGCCCGCACGGTTCGCGCAGGCCGCGCTGGACGTCTGCCAGTACATGGAGCAGGCCCTGTGCGCCCCGGCCGAGCCCGGCGCGGCCGGAACGGCGCCGCCGGCGGACTCGCGGCTGCGCCGCTCGACCTACCGGGCCCTGTCCGACCTGCGCGCCGAGTTCCAGCGCACCCTGTCCGAGCCGCCCGCCATCAGCAGGCGCGCGGCCGCGTGGTGGCCCGCGGTGGTCGGCCTGGAGCAGGTCATGCAGGCGGTCACCGCCACCGCGCTGGCCGCCAGGCGCGGCGTCAGCGTGCCGGACGGCGGCGTCAGGCAGCTGGCCGCGGTGCTGCGCGGGATCGGGGAGGCGGCGGCGAACGGCACGGCCGTTCCGCAGGTGGGTGAGCTGCCTGCGGACGAGACGCTCAAGCCGGTCACCGAGGCCGTCCGGGCCCTGCTGGGCGTGCTGAACAGCGGCGACCGGCTCAGCGCCAAGCCGTGATGGTTGCCGCAGTGGCGGCGAGACCTACCGAGTACCTGCGAACTGACATGTGGCGACGCATCTGGACTGCGGCAGTCCAGGATGCCCGGCTGCCCTTTGTCTACACTCCGTACCAGGTCCGGCATACGCACGCTTCCTGGCTCATCGACAAGGGGGTGGACCTGGAGCGTGTGCGGTACAGGCTCGGTCACGGGGGTCTCACGACTACAACGCGATACGCGAAGATCCTGGACGACGAGGATTCCACCGCCGCGGATGCCATCGCCATCATCCTTGGCGACGTGGCCTAGAGAACCGTCGCCGGCAGTGTGAGCGGCCTTGACCAGAGACCCGTTACACTGGCTTGACGCACGAGCTGCAACGCGACTTGGAGGCGTAGCAGGTATGGGGTTTGCGGCCGCCGGTGACCTCTCTTCCCGTAGAAGGAGCCGCTGACATGCCGATTATCCTCGGGCGGGACGGGCTGTAGCGCAGCTTGGCTAGCGCGCGTGCTTCGGGTGCTCTGGGGCATTCTGTCAAATCATCCATGACTCGCTGCGCTGACGTTGGCGTTCGACGTGCACGAGTGCGGGATTCTAACGACGCGTTAGGTTCCTCGTTAGAAATGCCAGGATGCGCCGAGACTGTGGCGTCTGGTGCAGACTGGTGTCGGTCAGCGCCAGGTCTCAAGGTCACGTCGCGGTACCGACCCGGCATGGCGGATGCGTTCGAGGAGATTTCGTCGGTTCGCTGCTGTCGGTTGACACGCTGCTTGTGGCGGAGTGAGACGGCGCGGATGTTTCGGCTCGCGTCGAGTGACGTGGTGCTCGTCAATGAGGCCCGGGATGGCGGACACGTGCCTACTGGATTAGCTGGTGCGGTTCGCTTCCGCGCGGTGCGGTCGTGCGACTGCTGGAAGATGACCGGCAACTGCCTCCGATCGAGTCCGGCCGTGCGCTGCGACTAGCCGCCGCCCAGCCCGGCACATCGCAACTGTCGGTGCTGCACCGGTTCCGTGACCCCGCCGAGGCTGGCGTGACCTTCCAGTTGCGCGCCGGAGATGCCGCCAGGTTGTGGTCCTGGGTGTCGGGGGTTCGAGTCCCCTCGCTCACCCCATCGTTTGTAGCCGGTGACCTGCGGGTTTGATCGGAGCCCAAGTTTCGCTAATCGTTTGGTTAGCATTTTGGTTAGCAGGCCGGTGACGTCGATCACATGGAGTCTCTTGGCGGGTGCCGTCGCCCTGTGGTGTGCGGGGTCGCGGCTGATTACGGTCGGGCACGGTCACGGTTGGGACGTCGGCGTGCTTGGGCCTAGGCTCGCCGGCCAGGAGGTGCGAGCGCCGGGTCCAAACCGTCAGGCCTCCGTTTCATGTCGTCAGTGGATCGGTCGACACAGGCCAGCTGCCGCCATTCAGACTGTCGAGAATCGGTCGATTTCCGGACAGTCACGCTGAGTGCGGAGAGGCCTGGGTTCTTTGCGGCGGTCGGGTGGAAGACTCGTAGTCATGGCGAGAGCGGACGGCGGCGCGGACCCGGCCGCGCCTTACTCGCGGATGCCGGGAGGTGGCATCTCCCGGCGCCCGCTGCACTTCATCATCCTCGCGGACTGCTCGGCCTCGATGAGGGGCGAGAAGATCCATGCGCTGAACAACGCGATCGCGGACATGATGGCGCACCTGGCGGCCTGGGAGCGTGACCAGGAGCAGGTCCAGGTGTTCATCCGGACGATCGCGTTCGCTACCGAGCCGCGCTGGCACATCCCCGACCCGGTACCAGTGACTAAGGTCCGCTGGAAGCCGCTCCAGCCGGTGCCCAAGGGGCTGACCAACATGGGGCCCGCTTTTGCCCTGGCCGCTGAGGCGCTCGCGCCCGGCCGCATCGAGCGCCGCGCGCTGCGGCCGGCGCTGCTGCTGATCACTGACGGGCTGGCCACCGACCCGCCAGGCGGATTCGAGGCTGGCCTGGCCAAACTGATGGCCCAGCCCACGGGCGAGGCCGCGCTGCGGCTTGCGGTCGCGATCGGCCGCGATGCTAGGTCCGAGGCACTCGACCGGTTCATCGGCGACTCGAGCGTGCCGGTGCTGGTGGCGGGCAGCACTGAAGACGTCGCTGACCGCCTGGTGGCCGCGTCGCTGGTGGTGTCCGGGATGTCGGAGGTCGGCGCCGACCGCGGCACGCTGGCACGCTCACTGTTCGACACAACAACGGGCGTGTCATCGTCGGGCCTGCCGCTGGCGGTACCGCCGGTGGCGGCCAGGATGGAAAGGGGCGGGGCGGTGGTGGAGGTATTCCCCGGCGCTCGGCCGGGGGGCGACTCCGGCCCGGACCCTGCTGGCCGGACAGTTCTCGCGCCTCAGCGTCGTTACCTGAGGGGTCAGTGCCCAGACGGCGTTCCGGTGGGTAAGCCGTTCAGCCTGCTTGTCAGCATCGTCTTGACGGTCGGCGCCGGCCACGCGGAGCTTGAGCCGTTCGACGTGCCACCTGAGGGCCGGGACGTGCTCCTCGTCGTGCATGCTCCCGGACTGCAGCTGCTGAGTGACCAGCGCCAGACCGTGCACGTGCCGTCGAAGGAGAATTCTAGGCCGGTGATGTTCGAGCTGCGCGCCGAGACGCCAGGCCCCCGGCCGGTATCCGTCACCGCCTGGCTCGGCGGTAGTTATCTGGGGGAGCTGCTCGTCGAGATCACGGCGGAACGTGACCGGCCGCCGGGCCCGGACCGGGACGTCCTCGCCGCGATGGCCACCGAGGCCACCGCGGGCGCGGTGAGCCTGGTGGTCCGTTACGACCCGGTCCAGAGGGCGTACCGCTTCGAGTTCCGCGATGAGGACAATCCTGGCGAGGTGACCAGCAACCTGGCCTATGACCCGGGGCCGCTCGTGGAGCAGCTCGTTGCCGACCTCGACGAGCTCGCCCGAGGCCGCAGCGGCTATTCCGCCGCCCAGACACGCGACTACCTGGTGAATGCGGGGGCCAGGCTGTGGAGCCAGCTGGTTCCCGGGCAGCTGCGTGAGCAGTTCTGGGACCGCCAGCACCGAATACGGCAGCTGACCATCCTGGCCGACAAGGACACGGTGCCGTGGGAGCTGCTCTACCCGATGGATCCCGGCCGCGACGCTGGATTCCTCGTCGAGCAGTTTCCCGTGACCCGCGCGATTTTCCGGTGGCTGCCGTCCCGGACACTCAACCTGCGGCCGACCCGGTTCGTGCTCCCGGGGGGCTCACTGCCCGAGGCCCGGGCCGAAATCGAAGCCATGCGGCGGCTGCTCGACCCGGGACAGCCGCCGGATGAGGTTATCTCCTCGCTCACCCCGCTGCAGGACCTGATCGCAGCCGGGGATTTCGGGCTGCTCCACTTCGCCTGCCACAACACTTATAACTCCGCTGACGGCTCCTCGATCACGCTGGACAACGTGCGGTTCACCCCGACGCTGATGACCACCGCGGCCATCAACAAGGTGCTGGCCCGCTCGGCGCCGACCATCTTCATCAACGCGTGCCGCAGCGCCGGGCTCGCCGCGACCTACAACCAGCTCGACGGCTGGGCCAGCAAGTTCCTGGAGGCCGGGGCCGCCGCGTTCATCGGATCGCTATGGGCGGTATCCGACGGGACCGCTCGTGAATTCGCCCAGGAACTCTACGGCCAGCTCCAGGCAGGATGCCCGCTCGGGACAGCCGCGATGCGGGCCCGCCACGCGGCCGCCACCCAGCCCGATGATCCCACCTGGCTGGCCTACACCGTCTACGGCAACCCGCGCGCCACCATCACGGGAGGGGCGCCGTGAAAGTCACCGATGAGGGCGTCCCCGTGGACGCCCTCATCAAGGCCGTCAAGGACTCGGTTCGGCGCGCGGGCGTGTCCCGCACCTCGCATGCCACAGACTTGCAGGTAGCGTCGGTCCAGCTCATCCTCAAGGTGGTAGCGAGCAAGACCGCTGGCAGCGGAGTGGACTTCCGCGTCCCCTTCATCGGCATGAAGCTCAGCCTAGGATCCAAGGTCACCAAGAAAGACACGCACACGATCGACATAACCCTAGTACCGCCCGAAGAGGGGACCACCCGCCAGATCCGCGGCGGAGATGTCGAGGAAGCCCTCGTGAACGCGATCGCCACGATCCGCGACGTAATGACCAAGGCCGCGCAGGGCGACGACCCCTGGCTCCTGTCGGCGGGCACCATCGACCTCTCTTTCGCCATCACCCAAACCGGAACTATCTGTCTCGGGGTCAACGGCGAACTGGCCAACGAACTCACCCACACCCTCCGCCTCGGACTGGGACCGGCCCGAAGTGAGCGCGCGCCGCGCACCGGCTGAATCATGGCCTGCCCAAGGTCAGTCCAGGCTGGTCCGCGACGGGTTACGTGTAGTCCATGAGCAGCACCGGGGTCTGTCAACTTAACGGTGTAACTTCTTCCTCTGCTGTAACTTGCGTCCCGCGCTGAGGCGGCCGTCGAAGGTGATGTCGAAGGCATTCAGGGCGGCCTTCCACCGGTTGGTCCAGCGCTTGCGGCCCTTCCCGGTGGGGTCCAGGCTCATGATCGCCAGGTACAGGCACTTCATCGCGGCCTGCTCGGTCGGGAAGTGGCCGCGGGCGTTCACGGCCCGGCGGAGCCGGGCGTTGATCGATTCGATGGCATTCGTCGTGCAGATCACTGTCCTGATTTCCCGGTCGAACCGCAGGAATGGCACGAACTCAGACCACGCGTTCTCCCAGAGCCGTATGATGGCCGGGTAGCGCTTCTCCCATTTCCCGGAGAATTCAGCGAACCTGTCCAGCGCCTCGGTTTCGGATGCGGCGGTGTACACCGGCTTGAGGTCCTTTGCGATCTGCGCCCAGTCCCTCTTCGAGGCGTACTTGAATGAATTCCGCAGAAGATGAACGATACATGTTTGCACGATCGTCTTCTCCCACACGGAATTCACCGCGTCGGGCAGTCCTTTCAGCCCGTCGCAGACCACCATCAGCACGTCCCGGGTGCCGCGGTTCTTGATCTCCGAGCAGACCCGCAGCCAGAACTTGGCCCCCTCCCCGTCGCCGTGCTCCCCGGCCCACAGGCCCAGCACGTCCCGCTCGCCGTCCACAGTGACGCCCAGGGCCAGGTAGATAGGCCGGTTGGCGACCTGGCCCTCGCGGATCTTCACGTTGATCGCGTCGATGAAGATCACCGCGTAAACGGGATCCAGTGGCCGGGCTCTGCCAGTCCGCCAGGCCGTCCATGACCCGGTCGGTGATCGTGGTGATCGTCTGCTTGGAGACCTCGGCGCCGTAGACCTCGGCCAGGTGCGCGGCGATTTCCCCGTGGGTGAGCCCTTTCGCGGACAGGGAAATGACCATCTCATCGACACCTGTGAGCCGCCGCTGCCGTTTGGCGACGATTTTCGGCTCGAAACTCGACTCCCGGTCCCGCGGCACCCAGATTTCCACCGGCCCGGTATCTGTAATCACCGTCTTGGCCCGGTGGCCGTTACGGGAATTGCCGCCGTCGCGGCCCGCGGGATCGTGCTTTCCGTAGCCGAGGTGATCATCCAGCTCGCCTTCCAGGGCGCCCTCGATGACCATCTTGGTCAGCTTACCCAGCAGGCCGCCCTCGCCGGTCAGCTTCAGCCCGCCCACCCGGGCCCGCTCGGTAAGCTCGCGCAGCAGCTGCTCATCAGCCGCCGAGAGCTCCGCTCCGGACTGGCCCCAGCCCTCTGTCACCTCAGTCATCTGATGTCTCCTCCGTCTCAGGAGTTCCACCGTTTAAATTACAGTCCCCAGCACCGAGGCGAAGTATCTAAAAGGGTGTTCCAGCCGGATGAGAGATGGCGCTGGTGCGTAACGAGTCGAGAATCGAACGTTATCTAGAGTCGCTTCTTCGCGCGGCGCCCTAACCTGGGCGGACTCGTCGGCGACAACGTCTTCGACGAGTCCGCACGACGGCTGATGGTCGTGGTCAGCAGGAGTTAATTGTTATCGAAGGGCAGCTTCCTTGTAGCGTGCCGGTACCGACGTGCCGGGTGCCCGGCGGCGACGTCGCAGCCGCAGCATCTCGTCACGGGTGTCGGGCTGGGTGTAGAGCCAGGATCGGGACGCCCCGGGCTGACCTGCCGCAAGCTCGAAGGTCACGGTGGCGGCCGCGGCGTCGAGTTCACGGACCGCGCGGACGGCCTTGCTACGGGTCAGTTTCTGGCGTCGGCTGGCCGTCATGGACAGCGGTCTGGTCAGGCCACGTCGGCATTGCAGGCTGCGGCCGGTTCGCAGGGACGGCTCAACCCGGGGGTTGAGGCTGGGATCAACCCGGACTCCCACCCGTGGGCCGACGCCGCGCACGGGGGCCCGCAGGCACGCTGACGGCATGAACAACATCACCATGTACCTGGTCAACGCAAGCCTCATCTTCCTGGTCATCCGCCAGATCCGCGAGCACCGGCTCGATGCGCGGTCCCTGATGGCCCCGGTGCTCGCGGTCGGCGCCGCCGCGGTGCTGTTCTTGCACTCGGTGCCCGCCGGCGGCAGCGACCTGGTTTTGGAGGCGGCGTGCGTGACGGCCGGCGCGGTGATGGGCGCCATCGGCGGCCTGGCCACCCGGCTGCGGCTGGGCGCCGACGGCCGGCCGCTGGGCCGGGCGGGCGTGGTGGCGGCCGGCATGTGGGTCGGCGGCGTGGGCGCCCGGCTGGTCTTCGCGGTCGCCGCCAGCAACGGCGCGGGCCCGGCCATCGCGCGGTTTTCCGTCGCGCATCACATCACCGGCTCGGCGGCCTGGGTCGCGGCTCTGGTGATGATGGCCCTGGCCGACGTGCTGACCCGGCTGGTCGTTATCTACCTGCGCGGCCGCCGGCTGGCGGCGGCCCCGGCGGCCGCCGCCGCCCGCGTCCCGGCAGGCGTCCGTGGCTGAACTGGAATCACGGCCCGCCGCGGTCCACACTGTGTCTGTGAAGGCACGGCTGGCCGCGGCGGGCCTTGTTCATGGCGCCGCGCGGCCTGATCCGCCTCCGGCGCCGGACGGCGGCGAGCGAGCCTCGGCCCGGGTGGCCGAAGCGCGGTCGCGGGCCCGCGAGCGCGGCGACCGGCAGCGGCAGGCGCTGCGGCCGCTGGGCGTGGTGTTCCTGGCGGTGGTGGTGACCGCGAGCGCGCAGGCTCATCCCGCGCCGGGCCTGCACGGCGCCGGCCTGGCGGTGGCCGCCGTGCTGGCGGTGTATGTCGCGGCGGTCGCGGCCGCGGTCAGCGCCGGCTGGGCCCGCCGCGGCCCGGCCGCGCAGGCCGCGGTCATCACGCTGATCGGCGGCTGCGGGGTCGCGCTGGCCGCCTTGCAGCCGCACGGCCCGGTCGAGATAGCGGCCAGCATGGGCGTGTGGATCGCCGCGGTCCGGCTGCCGGCTGTCCCGGCCGCGGCCGCCGCCGGGGCGATCACGGCCGCGCTGGCCGTGGCTGTCGGCCTGACCGAGCAGCCCGCCGCCCAGTCCGCCGTCACCGCGGTGCTGCTGTGCCTGCTGCTCGCGGTGACCGGCCAGTTCATCCGGCGCGGCCGCCAGAGCCAGGACCGCACCGAGGTGCTGCTGGCCCAGCTCCAGGACGCGCGGGAGGCCGAGGCCGCCGCGGCCGCGCTGGCCGAGCGCAGCCGCATCGCCGGCGAGCTGCACGACGTGCTCGCCCATTCGCTGTCCGGCCTGGCTATCCAGCTGCAGGGCGCCCGCAAGCTGGCCGGCCGGGAAACGGTCAGCGAGGCCTTGCGCGCCGCCATCGACCGGTCGGCCGAGCTGACCAAGGCCGGGCTCGCGGATGCCCGGCAGGCGGTCAGCGCGCTGCGCGGCGAGCAGCTGCCCACCCTGGACCAGCTGAGTGCCCTGGTGGAGGATTTCCGCCGCGACACCGGGTCCGATGCCACCTTGCGGGTCGACGGGACGAGCCGGCCGCTGCCCGCCGAGGCCAGCTTGGCCCTGTTCCGCGGCGCCCAGGAGGCCCTGACTAACATCACCCGGTACGCCCCCGGCGCCGCCACCGCCGTCACCGTGAGCTATCAGGCGGACCGCGCGCTGGTCACCATCGAGGACCACGTCTGCCCGGCCGGGGCAGATCCAGGCCCGGCCCCGCCGGCCCGGCCCGGGCTGCTGGCTGGCGCGGGCGGCGGGCATGGCCTGACCGCGATGCGCGAGCGAGCCCAGCGGGCGGGCGGTACCGCCCGGGCCGGGCCGACCGCCGGCGGATGGCTGGTCGAGCTCGAGGTGCCCGGATGACCGCCGCATCCGGTCGCGGCCCGATCCGGGTCCTGATCGCCGACGACCAGCGGGTCGTCCGGGACGGGCTGAGCATGCTGGTAGGGCTCATCGATGGCGTGGAGGTCGTGGGCACGGCCTGCGACGGAGCCGAAGCGGTGCGCCTGGCTGAGGATCACCGCCCCGATGTGGTCCTGATGGACCTGCGCATGCCGGGCACCGACGGCATCGCCGCCACCGCGGGCCTGCGCCAGCGGCTGCCGGCCACCCGGGTCCTGGTCCTGACGACCTACGCGGATGAGGACGCGATCGTGCCCGCGCTGCAGGCCGGAGCCCGCGGTTACCTGACCAAGGACGCCAGCGCCGAGCAGATCGAGGCCGCGATCCACGCGGTCCACGCCGGGCAGACCCATCTCGACCCGGCCGTGCAGGAACGCCTGGTGACCGCGGTCCTCAGCCGCGCCCCGGCCGCCGGGCCGGCCGTTCCCGGCCCGGGGCACAAGCCGCCGGGCGGGCTGACCGCCCGCGAGGCCGAGGTGCTCACCCTGCTCGCGGCGGGGCTGAGCAACGCCGAGATCGGCAAGCGCCTCTATCTCAGCAACGCCACGGTCAAGACCCACATCAACCGGATCTTCGCCAAGACCGGCGCCCGCGACCGGGCCCAGGCCGTCAGGTACGCCTACCAGCACGGCCTGGCGGCCCCGGTTCAGTGACACGGCGCCGTCTGCGGCTGGCGAACGTTTCTAATTACGACGTTCACCCGGCGCCGCGGTGGCGCGGAGTTGTCCGAGGGCTTGGGCGAGCTGGTGGCGCAGCCGCTGATTGTCCTGGGCCAGTTCCCGGTTGCGGGCGGTGGTGACCTGCAGCCGGCGGATCACGGAGGCGTCGCTGCTGCGGTGGTGTGCCGGCACCGACGTCCCGGGTGCCCGGCGGCCGAGGTCGCGCAGCCGCAGGACCTCGGCGCGGATGTCGGGCTGGGTGTAGAGCCAGGACCGGGACACCCCGGCTGCCCTGGCCACGGACTCGAAGGTCACGGTGGTGCCCGCGGCGTCGAGTTCACGGACCGCCCGGATGGCCTTGCTGCGGGCCAGTTCGTGGCGCCGGCTGGCTGCGGCGATCAGGTGCGCGGTGTTGTCAGCGCACATCCGCGGCCCCCGTTCCCCCGGTGCCCGCCGGGGTTTGGAGCGCGGCGATGATCTGGTCGAGGTTTCCGAGTACTTGCCGGTTCATCTCGGCCAGCCGCTGCTGGTGTTAGTGGCCTATTTATCTGCACACAGGACCATGATCAACGGCAGCGCTCTTTGCGCGGCTTGGCTCTCACCGAGCGCTACTACCGTGTTGGCCTGACTGCCGCCAAACCGTTCAGATCGCCGAGTCTGAGCGCCTGTGGATTCTCCAGTTCACCGAGGCTCACCGTCGCAGAACGGCCAGTTCGGGGTGGATTTCCTGGTGTGCGGTTCCGGATTGATCTACCCCCGCCGACTGTTTACTACGGCGTAGAACCGCGATGTTCCTGACCTCGGTCCCGGGCCTGCTCGGGGGAGTGAGTCAACGAAACGGAGACGGCGCGCAGCGGCTGGCCAAGCCATCGCGCTGCCGATCTGGCCGTTATCTTGATCAGGTGGCGCCGCTGCGGCGCCGGGCCTGGCGTCAGCGCCGCCGCTCACGCTTGGGCGGTCCGCGCGTCGCACGCCGGGCCACGCCCACGCTCGCAGGTCAACACGGCTCACACCTGATGCGGGGACCGTGCCCTGGACGATCGAAGCCGGTCGAGTTCGGCCATGTGCGCCTGGTGCAGGGACTGCGTGGAACCCGGCGGCTTGAAGAACGCGGTGGAGGCCGGGCGCCACAGCAGCCACACCGCAGCACCGCCGGCCAGCCAGGCCGCGACGAACAGCACGGCGCCGCCGTAGTACAGCACCGTCACCCCGAACCCAGCATGGCTCACCGGCCGCGTGAAGGCGCCGGGCAGCTGCAGCGTGGCCAGGACGAACAGCACCGTGGACAGGATGCGCGCCCAGTTCCGGCCCTGGCCGTTCGCCCGCGCCATCCACAGCCACATGGAAACCCCGGCCAGGCCGAGGACGATCCATACCGTGATGACGAGCGGTTTATGGGCGGTGAGGCTGTGACCCAGGAATTGCCCGCGGGCGGCGACCTGGATGTCGGCGATGATAAGGGCCAGCCCGGTGATCAGCGCGGCGGCGCTGACGGCGGCGCCCGCGTACATGAGCCGGACCGCTGCCTGCACCGTGCGCGCCGACCGCGGCACGCTGGGGCGCAGCCGCATCCACACGCCGCTGCGGATCAGGTCGGCAGACTCGGCCAGGCCGGGCCGGCGCTGGCCGTCCCGGGCCCCGGCCATCAGCACCGCGAGGATCTCCTGCCCGTTCTCCCGCCGGAACTCCCCCGGATACCAGGCCAGCAACCGCCGGTACCCTCGCTCAAGGTCCGCCTGATCAGTCATGTCGCCATCCCCCCTGCCAGGTCCAGCCGCGTCAGCGCGGCGGCGGCAGCAGCCTGCAGCCGGGCCGCCTCGGCGGCCAGCCGCTTGGTGCCCGCCGGCGTGAGCCGGTAATACCGGCGCAGCCGCCCGTCCACGACCTCTTCCCGGTCCACCACGATCAGCTCGTCCGCGCGCAGGCGGTCCAGGGCGCTATACAGCGTCCCTGCGCGCAGCCGGACCCGGCCGCCGGAGATCTCCCGGACGTCGATGATGATCCCGTACCCGTGCTGGCTGCCGTTTGCCAGCGCGGTGAGGATCATGAAGGTCGCTTCCTGCATCGCACGCACGGGCATGCCAACGTTATATACCGTTGAACGAGCTATAGCAAGCCCGGCACCCCGGAGTGCGCTCCCCTCTCCCGCGCACAAAAAGCCCGGCCCCCCCGCGGCTGATGATGCCGTTGAATGAGTGTCGTCCGTGTGGCGCAGATCCACCCGATCTGCGCGGTCGCTGGCCCACCTGGACCTGACTCGGCACGCGCACCTAACGGCGGTTATCTGGAGTCGTCTGCAGATAATGCCTGGTAGATAGGTGTTTCTGTCGGCGTAGACATGTCGTCGCCGGGGTCGTGGGGAGAGGTCGTGGCCGGGTCACCGCGGCTCGGCTGGGTTTGGTTGCCGGTTCGCTGCAGGCCGATGTGGCGGGCGATCTGCTCGCGGAGGGAGTGGTTCTCGGCTCGCAGGCGGGTGATCTCTGCGCGGGCGGCATCGAGCCGCTGGCGTAGCGATTCGGCGCTGGCCCGTTGGGCTGTGATCCTGGCGGCGGGTGGGTCCAGGCGGCGTCAGCCGGCCGATGATGTCCCGGATCTGGTCTTGCCGGTAGAGCCATCCTCGGGAGACCCCGGCTGATTGTGCTATAGCGCTGAAGTTCACTGGCTTCCCCTGGCGTTGCAGCTGCTCTATGGCGTGACGCGCCGCCGATAGGGCTGCCTGGTGACGCCGGGCGTTGGCCTGGGCGAGGAAGGAGGAGTTGTCAGTGTGAGTCATCGCAAGGGCCTTCACCATCGAGCGCTTCCAGGGCGGGGATGATCCGATCCAGGTTGGCCTGGACGCGGCGCAGGTTCTCGGCAAGACGGAGCTGTCCCCTGCCCTCGGCTTGCTCGATGAGACGGCTGTTGCTGGCGGCCTGCCGCCGGTGGATCTGCAGGAACTCGGGCGTGGTCTGGAAGTCCGGGCAGGTGAGGCAGGCGTTTGGGTGTGGGCAGTCCTGCTGGGCGGGGCGGCCGCAGTAGCCGTTCGGCAGGCTGTCGCGGACGCGGTTCAGGTTGTGCTTGACCCACTCGGCCGAGGCGGCCGGGGAGCCGGGGTGGTAGCTGACCGGCTCGCCGGCGATATTGACCCGCTGGGCCTGGTAGCGGTCGAACGCTTCCCGGATGGTGGCGTCGTGGATCTTGGCGTAATGGCTGGTCATGTGCGGGCTGGCGTGGCCGAGGAGCTTCTGGACAACGTGCTGGGGGACGCCGGAGTTGATCAGCCGCGTTCCCAGCGTGTGGCGGAATTGGTGCCCGGTCACGGTGACCGGCTGCCCGGATTCGTCGTGCAGGCCGATGACGCGCTGCCAGTGCGCCAGCTGTTTGGTGAAGGCGCTGTGCGAGTACGGCTTGGAGCCGTCGTCGTTGCCGGCGATCCCGGGGAACAGCCACCGGCTGCCGCCCGGCCAGCGCTCGCGCACGTGGTCTTGCTGCGCGGCGATGGCCGCCGCGGCCTTGGCGCTGAGCGGGATCAGCTGCTCGGCGCGGATCTTGACGGCCTCGAACCGCAGGCAGGGCCAGCCGCCGCTGTCGGCGAGCACGGGGTTGAACGGGAGGTTGCACGCGTCCCCGCCGCGCAGCCCGGTCTCGATCAAGACGATCACCAGGTTGCGGGTGGTGGTGTGCGGGATCTTCGCGATGGCTTCACTGGATTCCAGCTGTGCCATCACGAACTCGGGGATGAACCGGGCGATCTCGTCGTGGTGGAAGGGAAGTTCTTCGACGTAGATGGTCGCGGCGGCGGCCAGCCCGGGTAGCCAGCCGTGACGGTGGCAGGCGTCGAAGAACACCCGGATCATCGACAAGGACAGCGCCCGGGTTCCCGCCGAGTATCCCTGGGTGACCAGCCAGGACAAGTAGTCTTCCAGGACCGGCCGGGTGATCGCGCTCGCGTCAGCGGCCTGCGGGTGACGCGTGGTGAGGAACCGGGAGAACCGGGTGAATGCCAGCGCTCCCGCATCGATGGTGGCGAACGCGCACCCGGTGGCCAGGCGGAACCGGGACCAGCGCTTGACCGGGCCGCGGAGCCAGGGCTGGCTGATCCCGTCAAAGCGCGCCGTTCCCCGTCCGCGGCGGGCGGGGATGCCCAGGCGTCCGGCATCCCAGTGATCTGAGGCCCACTGGCCGTCGAGGATGGCCGCCTCGCCGCTGACTGCCTGGAGCCGCGGCCGTTCGCGCCTGGCTGGCGCCGGGCTGATCACGTGCCCTCCTCCTGCCAGGCCCCGGCCCTGCGCAGCGCTTCCCGGATGCCGGCCGCGTCGAGATGGACATAGGTCTGGCTGGTGGTCGTCGAGGACCGGTGGGTGAGCAGCCGCGCGACCACCTCGATCGGCACGCCCTGGCGGATCATGGCGGTCGCATGACTGTGGCGGAGCACGTGGGCGGTAAACCCGATCCCGGTGCGGGCGGCGATGCGCCCGATCAGCTTGTGCACCGCCGTGTAGGTCATCGCGGCACCGACCTGGCCGCCGAACAGGTTCACGAATACGTAGTCCGAGTCGGTGTCGCCGTACTCCACGTGCATGTACTCCGAATACAGGCGCACCAGCGGCGCCGAGACCGGCACCACCGCGGCTGAGCGCATCTTCGCCCGTGCCCCGTTCGCGTTGTCCGCCCGGGGAACGATATGCACCTCCCGCTCACGGGAGACCAAATCGCAGTGATGCAGCCCCAGTGCCTGGCCGGCCCGCATGCCCGTCTCGGCCAGCAGCGACAGCAGGAACCGGTCCCGCAGATGCTCACATGCTCCCAGGATCGCCACGATCTGCCCGGGCCCCAAGGTGCGCGGCGCCTGCCGCGGCACGTGCAGCTTCACCGGCCTGACCGGGATGGGCCGGCCTTTGGTCACGTGATGCAGGAACGGCTTATAAGACCCGCGGCTGATCCGGCGCCACGAGACCAACCCGGCGGCGACCTGCACGCCGGTCCGCGCATGATGGTCGTAGAAGCCGAAGACCCCGGCCAGGTACCGGTTAACCGTCGCCGGGCGGCGGGCGCCGTTCCCGTCCGCCAGGACGATCACGTTATCTGCCGGAGCGCGCAGCCAGCCCACGAACCGGGCCACGTCCTCGGCGCCTGCCTCGTCCCAGTTCACCGCGGCGTGCTGGAGGAACTCGAACCACAGCTTCAAGCTGACCGCGTAGGCACGCACCGTATTAGGAGAGCGCTCGATTGCCGACAGGTAGGCAAGATAGCGCTCGGCGGGCTCCACCACCTCACCGTCATCCCCCAGCAGCGTCCACGACTCCCTGCCGCTGCCGGGCATCAGCACCCGCTGAACAAGCACCACCCACCTCCATCCCGCCCGCGGACCGGATGCCTTGAAGGTAAAGCTTTCAAGGCATCCGGTGGCGAAGCCTCGCCGGCGCGGCGGCAGAAATGCGATACCAACAAGGCATGCCCTCCACACCAGCCAGCACCGGACACCGCCAGCGCCAGATCGCCGACGAGATCGCCGCGCTCGGCCCCTGCCTGCCCGGAAGCCTCGTCGAGCGCACCACCCGCTGCGGCTCGCCCCGCTGCCGCTGCCACACCGACCCCAGCCACCTGCACGGCCCCTACCCGACATGGATCCGCAAGGTCGGAACCAAGACCGTCACCCGCACGCTCAGCCCCGCGCAGCTCGAGCGGTACCGCCCCCTTTTCAATAACACCAGGCGCCTGCGCGAGCTGATCACCGAACTCGAAGCACTCTCAGCCCAGGCCGTCGAGCAAGCCGAAGGATGGGCCGCGCCCTGACCCAGATACGACGGTCACACCAGCTACAGCGAAGACACCACTGCAGATAACGTGTCCTCGCCGAGGCCCGAACCCCCCCGCGATCACAGCGGAGACACCCAGAAACGGGCTGGAGATAACGGCGGGACTGTGTGTGTTATCTCTGGCCTTTGCAGTTACAGGGCGTGATGCTGCCCGTGCAGCCCTTCGAGTTCCGCCAAGTGTGAGCCGTTTCGCCGACGGTTGTCATCAGCGGTCTGCTGGCACCGCTGGTTGAGTGACACCTGGAGCTCGAGACGCCCACATCACGCACGACCGGACGCGTACCGCGCGGATGAGCGAATTCGCCGACGTGGTCGTGGAGCGGCAGATCTCACTGCCGACGGACCGGCGTCCGCCGATAATGGGATCTGCCGGGCGTCGCGGTTCGTACTCGCGTACCGGGGGGGCGCTGGCGGCTGACTGCAGCGAGAGGGCGAGCGGTGGAGCGTTACGGGCGCGCAGGTGCTGAGTGGGAGGCGCTGGAAGCCGCGGGCTGGGACTTGCTGGTTAGCCAGGCCCGGCTGAGCCGGACGACCTCCTGTACCGAGATGAATACGGTCCTGGCCCGCCGGACCGGGTCCGTGAGTTCGACTTTGACCTGGATGGTGAGCGGCGCGCCATGGGCGAACTGCTCGGACAGTTCTCCGAGCGCAGCTTCAGCCAGGCGCGGCTGTTGATCTCGGTCCTCGTCCAATACCTCAATGCCAACGACGCTGGACCGGGCTTCTACGACCTCGCCACGCGAAAGCACCTCCTGCGGCCCCGCCCGTCGCAGGACGAGAAGCTGACCTTCTGGGTCCAGCATGTCAACGCCGTCTGCGCATATGCCTGGTAGCCCGTCATGCTGTCTGCCTTGTACCGGCAAGCAGCCAGTCGCCGCCGACAGGCATCAGGTCCGCGAGGAGCGGCCCAGCGTCGGGCGCGTGGTCCGAAGGACACGTCGACCTGGAGTGCTCTGGTTCCTGGTCGCCTGCGTCGCTAGGGAGCCAAGTGGGGAGCCATTATCGGCCGACATCGAGCCACATGGAGCCTGCCGAAGTGTTCGATATCCCATGATTGCCAGGCATCCAGCTCACGGGATCGGCGAGTTGGTGTTATGCGGCTGAGTGTGGCGATGAGTAACTGAGTGCCTGATTTGACGGCGGGGTAGTACCCGCTAGCCCGGCAGCCGCCAATCGATAGCTGACCAAGGCGTACCCCTGCACGCTCAGCTATCTTCGCCCGCCTGGAACGCCAGGCCGGCCGTGATGGAGAACTGCCGTCCTCGGGTGCGAAGCTCGTCAAGGCCGCCGCCCGAGATCTGTCTACCAGGCTCAACGCGGACAAGGCTTGCAAGCGCAAGAGATTTTTGAGAGGGCTGAGCGGCACGGGGCCGCGGGAGCGGCTCGCATGCCCCCGAAGCCGGGCACCGGGCCGGCGCCGGGATCATGGTGACGCCCGGCTCGATGGGTATCCCGGACTGGTTAATGGGCTGCGTTCCAGGCGGCAACGGCGCGGAACGACTCCTTGGGTTCCCAGGGCATGTCCGGGTAGGTGGTGCCGTGCTCGGTGGTGTCCCACGGGACCTTCGGGAACTCTTTGACCAGGTCGCCGAGCCTGCCGGCGAAGCTCCTCACCAGGCTGTAGCTGGCCAGGTCGAAGTCGAACCGGGGGTCGGGGTTCCACGGGCTCGCGGGCTGGACGAAGGTCTGCACGAACGCGGTGTCCGCGCCGCCGCGTCGAAGATGTCCAGGCACTCGGTGATCTCCCGGGCCTGCTCCGCCTCGTCCCGCACGTAGTCGCCGTTGATATGGGGCTGGTCGCCGCCATGATCGGTGAT
This sequence comes from uncultured Actinomycetes bacterium, assembly GCA_963767565.1. Taxonomy (GTDB): domain Bacteria; phylum Actinomycetota; class Actinomycetes; order Streptosporangiales; family Streptosporangiaceae; genus Palsa-504. Next base: position 83,817 of record CAVYEG010000015.1, read on the forward strand.
GTCCCAGCCCGAGCCGCCCCGGTCCGCCGCCCCCTGGTAGGTGCAGCACCCGAACTCGCCGATGACGAGCGGCCGTCCTCCCGCCTTGTTCCTGAACACCTGGACGGCCCGGCCGAAGCGGGGGCGGCTGAGCTTGTCCCGGTAGAGGTCGACGGCGGCTACGTCGAATTCTGTCCAGTCGACCTGCTCGGTGGGAAGCGCGCAGTAGGTGAGCTGCCCGCCGAACTCCGGCCGGACGGCCGCTGCCGCGCGGACGAGGTACTCATTCAGCGATTGCTGGGTCGCCGCCGCGCGAAGAGAGCTGTCGAGGTCCGGCTGCGCGATCAGCTCGTACACGGTGCCGCCGGGGATGATGCCCCGCATGAAGAGGGTGAGTCGCTCCCCACGCTCAGGAAGACACGGCCCGGATGCGCGCGCCGCACTTCCTCGGCGACGGTCGCCGCGCTCACCAGGTGCTCGAGCGTGTCTTCGGCATCGTGGTCCCACAGGTCCGGTGACAGCCACACCTCAAGTCCCAGCTCCAGCGCAACCTGGGCGGCCTGGCCCAGCCGGGGCAGGCCGGCGCTGCAGATCCTCCCGCCGTGCAGTGCAGGTCGCCGGCGATTATCTCCAGCTCCCGCCGTACCTCCCGGGCCGGAAGTCCGGCCGCCAGCTCCGCCCCTCAAGCTCCCGGCCAGCGTCGTAGCAGATGCCCCTGCGCCGCATCGTTACTTCCCCTGCCGCTCGGCCCCGACGGCGATCATCTTCTGGATCGCCTGCCGGGTGACGCCCAGTTCCCGCGCGAGGTCGGCTTGCGAGAAACCCTCGGCGAGCAGCGCCTCCATGATCCGCCGCCGCTCCCGCGCCAGTTCCGCGCCGCCGCGCCGCCTCGATGGCCGCCGTCCGCCTTCCTTCAGCCGCGCGACCATCCCTGATGCTCAGCCGCCTCAATCTGCTTGCCCATGCCCTCATCATGACAACTAGGGGTTGTCATGTCACATGGGGTTGTCAATGCCGGGGTGGCCGCGATACCAGGCGGGCATCGCTGCCGGCCGTGATTCGGGGGGAACGGCCTTCCGTCCGGTTTGATCACGGGTGTCTAAGCCAGATCCACCGGCACGATAGGCCGCCATGCCAGTCTCGCATGCCCGCGATACCGCTGTGACCAGCACCGATGAACAGCGGCCGGACCAGTCCCCGGCCTGCTGGAGGGCTCGCCCAGGTCCCGGACCCGCGGAAGCGGCGGGGCGCCGCTTCCTGCTCGCCTTCGTCCTCGCAGTCGCCGTCGCGTGCGCGCTGGCCGGGGCCAGGAATTTCCGCGAAGTCGGCGACCAGCCGCTGACCTGCCGCAGGAGGTCCTGACAGGCTCGGCGGGAGACCTCATCCCCTGCTGCGGCGGATCATCGCCCCGAGCGAGACCCGGATCCGCACCTTGGTCCACGCCATCGGCGCGGACACCCTGGATGAGATCATCGGCGGCTGGCTGCGGGCACTGGCGGATGCCGGGCGGCTGGACGGGCTGCTCACCGCGATCGCGATCGACGGGAAATGGCTCCGCGGCGTCCTGGACGGCCAGGTCAAGCTGTTCGCCGCGATGCTGCACGAAGAGAAGGTGATCATCGCCCAGCACCGCATCCCAGACGAGACCACCGAGACCACCCAGGTGAAAGAACTGCTAGAGCCCGTGAACCTGGACAACGCGGTCGTCACCGCCGACGCCGCCCACGCCCAGCGAGAGACCGCGGAGTACATCGCCGGCAGAAGGAGGACGGGAACCGCAGCTCGGACTACTTCCTGTTCGTCAAGGGCAACCAGCCATCCCTGCAGAAGGCCGTCTTCGACGCCACCAGGAAGACGGCCCCCGCGACCCCGATTACACCGAACTGGACTACGGCCACGCAGAATCATCCGCCGGTCCCTGTGGGCACCGCCGCTGAAGGCATCGACTTCCCGCACGTCACCAGGGCCGCCCGGATCCGCCGCGACCGCTACGACCTCGACGGCACCCTGATCAGCAAGGAAATCGTGCACGCCGTCACCAGCCTCGGCGCGGACCGCGCCAGCGCCGCCAGCCTCGCCAGCATCGCCCGCGGCCAGTGCGGCATCGAACGGTGCACTGGGTGCGCGACACCGCGTACGCCGAAGACGCCGTCCGGATATGCCGGGAACGGCCCCCAGGTCATGGCCACGCGCGGAATCTCGCCACAGCCGCCTACCTCGCCGGCGTCACCGAGATCACCCGCACCCCCAGGCACGGAGCGACGAACGCAAGAAAGCGAAAGGGGCATCCAGCTACAGTAAACAACGTTAGCCGACGGTGGAGATCTCGTTCGCATCGAGGGTATCAGGGGTTTCAAATCAGGGCGCCGACGCACTGCTGAGGGCTAGCCGATGTAGGCGACTGGATAAGGAATGCGCTCGCTGCCGCACGAGTGGGGGCCGGGAAGCCCGATCCCGTCCTGCGCCTCAGTGTCCTTGGTACACCATTCATCGGCCGTGCGATAGGCGTCATTACCTATTTGGTACGTAAATGAGATGCTTCTCTCGAACTTGTTTGCGGAAATTCTCTGTGGCGGGCCGGCGACGGGATCAGCGGCTCCCAGCTGCAACTGCGTGGGCAGCCCGGGTTCCACGGATGGGGCGAGGTTAAGGCCGAAGTACACATACCAGTGTTTCGACATCTCCGTGCTCAACGCCTGGGGTGGCACAGAAACGACGTACGTCGCAGTCAAATGACAGACCGGGCGGATGCAATTCTGGGAATATGTTGTCGTCCCGGTGTAGACAACGTAGATCGTGCTGGTAGCCGAGGTGGCCAGCGGCGTCGTCGAGGTAATGCTTGGGAACACCTCCACCGTGTAGCGGGTGGCTAGGATCGGAGTCACCCGGAACGCGTACATGGCAGTCCGGCCAGCCGGGTGCAAGGTGAGTGAACCGGCTGGAGCGGGCGCGCTGGTGTAGGGGAACTGCTGGGCGAACAGCCGGGCGACCTCCCCGCTGACGGCGCCAGTGATTCCACCGCTGACCTGGGCACTCGAGTCCTTGCCTCGCTGGTAAACCACGTAGACATCGCCGGTCACCGGGGGCAGGCCGGAGGCGGCGGTGACCGGGATGCTCACGGGCGGGCCCGGGTGCCCCGCCGCCGGAGGGTTCGGGGCGCTGGGCCGGTGCGGGGACCCGCTGGTGACGGCCAGGGCCACGCCCGCCGCAGCCACCGCGGCCACGACCGCGATAATGAGGGCCAAGCGGAGACGCCGGAGACGCCCGAGGTGCTCAGGATGCCGGAGATGCTCAGTGTGTCTGAGATGCCGGAGGTGGCGCGATTCCCGGGAATCCTTGGGCTGACGGGACAGGCTGACCTTCTCCGCGGCGCTGCCGTAGACCGCCGGCACGGAACCGGAAGGCCATAGCGCCGCGAGCAGCAGCGCCGCCCCGCTCAGGCTTGACCGGCCGCGGTCCTCCCAGTCCTGGCCGTATGCGCCCCAGGCGGCCGTACGGAGGCTGGTGGCGAAGGCCGCGGCGTCGGCGGGCCGGTCCCCCGGGTCCTTGGCCAGCCCGGCGGCCATCAGCGGCCGCAGCGGCTCGGGCACCGGGTCCAGCGGCACCGGCTCGTACAGATGCTGGTGAAGCAGCCGCTGACCGGAGTCGCCGGTGAACGGCGGATGGCCGGTCAGGCACTCATAGAAGGTCGCCGTGGCCGCGTACACATCCCCGGCCGGGCTGGCCGGGGTCCCGCTGAACTGCTCGGGCGGCGCATACAACAGCGTGCCGCTCGGAACCGGCCGGTCCCCGGCCCGCGCCGCGATGCCGAAATCGGTCAGTTTACTGACCCCTTGCCCGTTGACCAGCACGTTCTCCGGCTTGTAGTCCCGGTGCACCACCCCGCGTGCGTGCGCCGCGGCCAGGCCCAGGAGCGAGCCATGCAACACCACCAGCGCCGCCTCCGCCGTGGTCTGGCCCTGATGGGACAAGATCTCCCGCAACGACACCCCGTCGACCAGCTCCATCACGATGGCGGCGCCGACCGGTGATTCGACGTATTCATACAGCCGGACGACGTTGCTGTCATCCAGCGAGGCCAGCACCCTCGCCTCCGCGCGGAAGGCCGTGACGAACTCCGGGTCTTCCAGCAGGGTCCGGTGCAGGTACTTGATCGCCACCATGGTGCCCGAGACGTCGTGCCGGGCCAGCACCACACGACCGAACGCGCCCGAGCCAAGCTCCCTCAGCCCGGCGTACCCGGGAACAGTCCACTCCGGTCCGGAAATCTCATCTGCCCCAGCCGGCACGCCCGGGCTTGGGGGCTCTGCGTCACCGAATACCAGCCCCATCGAATCCCCCACTATCACCTGGCGACCTGAAAATGGCACCGGCCGGAGGAAATCCCTGACAGGAAACCCTCACCCTGCCCGCATCCGGGCGCGGTAAAAACCCCCAGCCTGATGACACCAAGAATGAAGTGCGTGCCGAGCCACGTCAATACCCCGAATGCTACGGTCAGGTAATTGCATCCCTTTGGATGCGCGACGTTACCGGCAGGGGCCCGGCGTTCTCACGTCGCGAGTTTCAGTAGTGAGCGGGTTGGAGGTAATTGCGTCCGGTCCAGCGGAGCCAGGCGGCGACGTTTTTCCATCCGTCGGCGCGCTTGAGGAGACCGGTGACCGGTGGCTGCCGTTCCGGCGGACCGATCCGGCGGGGGCCGCGATGGAGGCGGCTTCGGTGATCTGCAGGCTGCGGGCCGGTCGGAGGCGACGCTGCGCTCCTACGGCCATGAGTTTCTGCGCAGGTTCGGGTTTCTTTGGGCGATCGAGGTCCCGTGGGCGCGGGTGCCCCGAGCCGAGGCCCGCGACTTTTGCCGGTGAGTGCTGGTGGCGGGCAAGCCGGCCAGTCCGCACTGGCGCAGGCCCGCGCAGGCGGGCGCGGCGAGCGGGGAGCCGTACGCGCCGTCGGTGCGGGCCCGGCATGAGCGGCGATATCAGCGACAAGATCACCGCACCGAACGAATAAGGCGGATCTTGCGTGTCAAGCGATAGCTTGCGCGAACTACAGCGTTACGGGACAATGATTTTCCCTTTGCGCCGAGCGCCGATTAGGTACTTGTCAAGCAGGTCGATTGAGCAGCCGTGCAGTGCGCCCAGAACACTTGCTCCGCGCGCATTATCTTCGTCGGCGTCCGTCACTTATACGGCAACTGTAGTTCGTTGTGATCGCAGTGTTGTCTCGTGAGCCGGGTCACGGTAGGTGCAACCTGCTCACGGTAGTTGGCATCAGCATGATCATGAACGGTCTTCTGCTTCGGGTTCGTCACGGGCAAGGCCACCTGGCTGGTGTGTCGTCATCCTGCGTCGGCCCAGGCCCGGTAAGCCGTCTGCAAGGCTGCCCGGCGACCTGGGCTGGACAAGACGTCCGTGCAGTCGGCCCACTGCTCGATCGAGCCGACATGGGCGGCAGCCGTGCGACATCGGGGTCGGTGATGGCGGCAAGGAGTCCTTCGGCACCGCCTGGTCCACCGTGCGGTAAGGCCGGTAGAAGAAGGGAATCACCGCGGATCCGGGCGCTGGCTGCCCCTGTTCGCGCTGAATGCTCAGGAGCTCCTCGCAAGCGGTGGCCAGGGCGTTCTCGCGTGCTCGCCACCCGGGCGCCGCGGCGGCGGCGTCGAGCAGGGGCCCGAGCCTGGCGGCGACGGGGAGCGAGCGGAAGGCGGTGCCACGCCACTTGGCGTACGGTGCCCACCGCCGGGACAAGGTGAACGCCAGCCAGAGCAGGTCCGCGGCCAGTCCCGCGCTCAGCAGCCGGGAGCCGAGCTCGTCGCCTGCCTCGGCGGTCCGGCCCACCATCGGCAGCGACTGGCAGAGCCGCTGCCAGCCCGCGGCCAGCACGTAGCGCTCGACATCGGGCGGATACCAGGCCAGCAGCGCCCGGACCGCCGCCAGCATGCGGGTCCGGTCGGTGAACACCGGGCGGCGGTCACCTCCAGCACGCTCTGCCCGGTCACGCTCAGCCAGTCCAGCACCGACAGCCCTCCGGCCGGATCCACTCCCAGCCGGCTGGCGGCGAACTCCGCGACGGTGGCGACCTCGACCTTGTGAGAGACCGAGGAGTCCCAGGTGACCGGGAACCGTACCGGGAATTCCCCGAACCGTTCCGGCAGCCCCTCTTCCAGCATCCGGCTGATCCGCGGCACCTGGTCACGGGCGTCGTCGTCGACCAGCAGCGTCAGCCGGCACCCCCAGTCGTGATCGCGGCTCATCTGGTCATCCAGGCCGAGCACATCCGATCCCGACCCCAGCCGCGCTGCCGCATACCCCAGCCCTGGCAGGGCCTGGCTCAGCAGCGGCCCACGGCACCGGTGAAGAACCTGCGGGCCAGCTCGGCTCCGCGCAGATCGCGATCAGTCACGACGGCAGCCCATCAGATCGGCGCCCGCGGCAGCTACCCATTTTCAAGCCGCCCGCCGATTACGAGCATCGGCAGCGGACGACCTGAGAACATCCCGCTGGTGCCAGCTGCCGTGAGAAACCGGGTCAGCTACCGTGATCGGGCTCATCTCGGCATAGGCGTTCCAGCGTCTATGAGCTTCCGGGCGCGATGCTGGTGGCGGCGCCGCCAGGCCGACCAGTGCAGCCGGTGCGCCCGGTCCCGCCGGGGCGGCGGGATGACAGTGTCGCGCAGCAGCCGCAGCAGCTCCGGGATGGTGACCGGGATCAGTCCGGTGTCCAGGCCGGAGCTGGCCTCGTGCTGGCGTTGCACGGCGACGGTGACGGCGAGGTAAATGTAGGCGAGCAGGCAGATCGCGGTCCAGCGGTGCCAGGACTTCCAGCGGATGACCTGCCCGGCGTCCAGGCCAGTGCTCTGCTTGGCAAGCTGGTGATCTTCCTCGATCCGCCACCTGGCCACGGCGGTGGCGATCTGCTTGGACAGCGGGACCGGCCCCGGTGTCCAGCACCGGTAGAACGACAGCTGGCCGGTATAGCGGTGCCGCCGGGCCAGCAGCACGCTGTGCCCGTCATCGTGGCCTTCGGGGGTGTCGTCGCTGGCCACCTCGAGCATCGCCCAGTCGTAGTGCCGGGTGCCCTTGGTCCCTGACCCGGTGCGCATCCGGTGCCAGGCCTGCCGCGGGATCATGGCCGCAGACGCTGGCTGCGGTGACGGTGCGGCCCGAGGACGACGGTAACGGTGTGGTTGACGCGGACCGCCATCACATAGCCCATCCCGCGCTGGCGGATACCGCGGCGCAGCTCGCGGCCGCCGTAGACCTCATCGCCGGCCACGAAGGCGGCGCGGATCCCCAGCCGGTGCGCGCGGTCCAGGAGGTCGCCGGCCAGCTGCGGCTTGGTGGCGAACATGACCTCCTCCGGGACGCCGGCCAGCTCGCGGTGCTCCTCATCGGCGGCGCAGCCTTCGGGCAGGTACAGCGCCCGGCCGATCAGCGCATGCCCGCGGCCGGTGGCATAGGTCAAGGTGACCGCCACCTGGCACAGCGCGATGCCGCCGACGGTGCCGGAGTACTGGCGGGCTGCGCCGACGCAATCGGCTGAGGACTTCTCATCGGCCGTTTCGTCCACGATCAGCACCGCGTCCCCGTCGTCGAGATGCCCAGCCGCCCAGTCCGCCGCGGTGTCCAGGACCTGCTGGTCGTCCCAGACGGCACGAGACAGAAGGTGCTGCAGCCGGTGCGGCCCGCTATGCCCGGCCGCCTCAGCGATCGTCCAGCAGTTGTGATCGTCCAGTTCCATCAGCAGCCCGCTGACCATCTGCCCGCAGCACTGCCGGGTCTCCCGCCGCGGAAAGCATCCCGCCACCCGTCCCAGCAGATCTGCCAGCAGCGCGGACCGGGCATCATCGGCTACCGTGGCAGCAGCGACTGCCGCGCCTTGGTTGTGTCTCACAAACCCATCATGATCGCGGCAGCCGCGCCTCTACGCGATACCGGCTGACCTGCACTAATACCCCACGATCACGAACTACAGCTGCCGTCACTTAGCATCACACCACCGCTCGGCGGTAACCCCGGCAGGACAGGCCCTACCATGCCGGTACCGGATCAGGAACGTCCCGCCCTGTCGTGCAGCCCTGCCAGCTGAGGGCCATGCCGGGGCCCGGAACCGCCACGCCCGCATTTTCGCGCCGACAGCACATCGAACACGCCGCCGGATAACCGACCACGCCCACCCTGGTCGTGTTACTTATTCCGTGAATCTCCCCGAACTAGGGAGATTTCCTGCTTTTCCGTGTAGTCCCCCTCGGACACAGATGCTGTTAGGCCTGCGACAGGCCGGCGCCCTGGAGCGGGGACAGTGCCCTGGCGCGCATCCGCCGCAGCAGCCGGGTGTCGGCGGTACGCACCAGGGGGTGGACACCGTTGTTGGAGTCGGCTTCGGCTTGCCACCGGTCCCGCCGCGCTGTCAGCGTTGCCGGGTCGGCCAGCTCGGTGCAGTCGAGGGTGTCGTGGTTCACGTCGACGACGATCGTGTCGCCGTTCTCCAGGAGCGCGATCGGGCCGCCTAGCGCGGCTTCGGGTGAGATGTGGCCGATGACCAGTCCGACCGAGCCTCCGGAGAAGCGGGCGTCGGTCATCAGCGCGATCGTGATGCCGCGCTGGCGGCACAGTGCGGTGATCCGGGATGTCGGGTCGAGCATCTCTGGCATGCCCGGCGCGCCGCGGGGACCCTCGTAGCGGATCACCACCATGTCGCGGTCCGCGAATTTCTCCGGCGCGGACGCCAGCGCCTCGATCAGCGCCGCCTCACCGTCGAAGACCCGGGCGCGGCCGGTGAACCGGCCGTCCTCCATGCCGCCCTCGACACCGGCGAGCTTGATCACGGCACCACCGTCGGGGGCCAGGTTGCCGCGGAGCATCCGCAGGCCGCCGGTCGGCTTGAACGGCGCCGACAGCGGGTGGATCACCTCGCCGTCCGGCGGGGGCGGCGCCAGCCGGGCGACCTGCCCGGCCAGGGTCTCGCCGGTGCAGGTGATGCAGTCGCCGTCGAGCACCCCGGCATCGAGCAGCTCGCGGACGATCACCGGCAGGCCGCCCTTGGCGTCGATGTCGACCATCGAGTAACGGCCGAACGGACGGGCGTTAACCAGTACCGGCAGGGTCCGCGAGGCCTTATTGAAGTCCTCCTGGCTGATCACCGCGTGCCAGAAGTCGATACCTGCGGCCCGGGCCAGCTCCGGCCCGTGCAGCACTACGTTGGTCGAACCGCCCATCGCGATGGCCACCAGCGTCGCGTTACGCAGCGCGGCCGCGGTGACAATGTCCCGCGGACGGAGGTCTCGCCTGGCCAGCACCTGCAGTGCGTCGAGCAGCTGGGCCGGGAACTCCCCGATCCGGCGCGGGTCCTCCGAGGCGGGACTCACCATGTGCAAGGGCTCCATGCCGCAGGTGGCGATGAACGACTGCATGGTGTTGTAGGTGAACATCCCGCCGCAGCTCCCGTGGCCGGGCGAGGCCTCCATGGCGATGCGCCGTCGTTCCCCGGGCGGATCGGCCGCCGCCTGGAAACAGGAGATGATGTCGATCGGCTCACCGGTCCGGGAGTCCGTGCCGGGCCGGATCGAGCCGTCGGACATGATCACCGCGGGCACGTTGTGCTCAAGGATCGCGGCGAGCGTCCCGACCGGCGGCTTGTCGCAGGCGACCACCGCGATCACCCCGCGCACGTCGCTGCCTTCCAGGTGCAGGCACACGCCGTCGTTCGTGGTCTCGCGGCCGATCAGCGAGTAGCGCATCTGGGCGGTGCCGTTGCGCTGCCCGTCGGAGATGCCGCTCGCGTAGTTCGGTGCGATGACCCGGACCGGCAGGTCCGCCGCGGCCACCCGGCGGCGCAGCTCGGCCTGGATCGCCTCGACCTTGGCGGGCACTCCTGCATAGCAGATGCTGTCCCCCAGGTTGCCGACGACTCCCCACACGGGACAGTGGATCTTGTCCGGATCCTGGCCCTGCAGCCGCGCGGTCGCGACCGCCTGCGTGTCCTGTCCCGGCTTCCAAGCCGCTGCGTCGCTCACCGTTGACCTCTCGACCAGCTTCGGTGGATAGAGCTCGATCGTAGCCAGACGCGGCCGGGAGGTGGTGCCGGGAAGGACTATGTCCGTTCCGCCCCGGAACGGGGAACAAACGGGGCAGAGCCACGAGAGGGTGATGAGGATGCGTGCCGTCGTGTTCGCGGCCGTGGGAGAGCTGACCGTCGCCGAGCGGCCCGAACCGGTGCCCGGGCCCCGTGAGGTGGTCATCGAGACCGCGGCCGTGGGCATCTGCGGTACCGACACGCACGTGCTCGACGGCGAGTTCGAGGGCACCGTGTTCCCGCTGGTCCCGGGGCACGAGGCGACGGGCACGGTGGTGGCGCTCGGCCCCGGTGCGGACGAGGGGCCCCACGCGCTGGCCGCAGGCGACCACGTGGCGGTGAACCCCAGCTCGACGTGCGGCGAGTGCGATCTGTGCCTGACCGGGCGGCAGAACCTGTGCCGGGCCTGGAACGGCATAGGCGTGGTGCGGGCGGACGGCGCCGCCCAGCAGCGGTTCACCGCCCCAGTGGCCAACGTGTTCAGGCTCCGCCCGGACACCGACGTGTTCGAAGCGGCGCTGATCGAGCCGCTGGCCTGCGCCATCCACGGCTGGGACGTGCTGCCCCGGCGGATGGGCGACCATGTGCTGGTCTACGGATCAGGGACGATGGGCCTGCTCATGGCCCAGCTGGCCCCCCGGGCCGGGGCAGCCTCGGTCACGATCATCGACGTCAACCCGGACCGTCTGATCACCGCGGCCGAGGTCGGCATCGAGCACCGGTACACCAGCGCCGGCGACGCGGACCGCGCGGAGTGGGACGTGGTCATCGACTGCACCGGGAGCATCGCCGCGATCCAGGACGGCCTCCCGCGGGTCATGGCCGGCGGCGTGTTCCAGCACTTCGGCGTGGCACCCGCCGACGCCACCGCACGCTACTCGCCGTTCCGGGTATACCGTGACGAGGTTTCCGTGGTCGGGACGATGGCCGTGCTCAACTCGTTCGGGCGGGCGGTAGCGATGTTCGAGACGGGCGCGATCAAAGCCCAGCCGATGATCAGCCACAGCTTCACGCTCGAAGACTACGCCCAGGCGCTGCGGATGTTCCGCGCCGGCCAAGGGCGCAAGCTTCAGGTGCGGCCGAACCAGGACACCTCGCAGGGACTGCTCGGCCAGCGCCGTTAAACGGACCCACCATCGCCGGCATGACCGGAGCACGCCAAGCCGGACCGCAGGCGCGGCAGATCTCGCCGGGGCAGTAACGTCCCGATTTTCGATGGGTCAGCCGGTGCCGAGCAACCGCCAGGCCATCATGGCTTCCAGCCATCGCTGGAAGTCCTCGGCGGTCCAGCCGAGGCGGCGGACGAGGCGCAGGTATACGCCGGGGGCCATATAACTGCTGAGGATGTCCTCACCTTGGCGCGGGGCGAGTCCCGGCCGTAGCGGGCCCTTGCCGCGGATGATGCCCAGCAGTATCCCGGCGCAGCACCGGTATCCAGGCTGGCTGTCCGCGCTCACGCCAGGCAGCCGCCTCCGATGGCATCGGTAGCGCGGACCGGCGTCGCCAGGCCTTGCCAGACATCTTTCTGTAATGAGCAGATCGCCGACTCTGTCTCTTTAGCAACAGCGTGCCGATGGAGTGTCCGCCGCGCACAGAATGTCCAGTTCTAGCTCACGCTGCTTCCCGACGTGGAGTGATGGCCGGTCCCGTTCGGTTTCTGCTCATCAGGTCCTCTGGGCTGGCGGGATGGGATGTCTGTGCCGCGGGATGGGGTTACCGTGGCGGTGCCGGGCCAGGCCCGGCACCGCCACCTTCCTTGTCAGGTGCGGTCTACGGCGGTGACCTCGTGCGCGGCCTGGGTGATCATGTCGGGCTGGCCGGGGATGCCGAGCTGGCGGAGTCCGGGCAGGATCCGGGTCTGGACGAACGTGCCGAACAGCTCTTCGCTGTCCCACACGTCGGTCATGCGCAGCACGCCGTCGCCGAACGAGGCGACGTGAAAGCGCATCCCGGCGGGCACGTCGCGGTCCCAGCCGACCGTCTCGCGGAGCGCGTCGTACTGGCCGGGCGTAATGCCGTCCCACTTTTGCATGATGACGGTGGCCATGATGTTCCTCCTGATGGTGATGTGGTGGCGGTGAAACGGGGATTACAGGGGCAGCGGGTTGCTGAGCACGCCGGTGCCTGGACGGCGGCCGGCCAGCGTGCGGATGAAGTCGATGGCGTCGATCTCGACGTGCTCGCCGCCCCGGCCGTGGCGGAAGGTGCCGCCGGCCGGCCCGTCAAGCACCAGGTCGAACGGCTGACCGTGGAGCTGCGCCCATTCGGCCACGATGTCGGCGACCAGCCGGCCGTCGTGGTCCGGCTTGAGGTCCATCGGTCGGCCCGTCGCGTGGCAGATGTCGATCCGGTGGCACCACACATCGCGGGTGAACCCCACGTCGAGCAGGTACTTCAGCGGCCGCCAGCCAATGGGAGGTCCGAACGGCAGCGGGGTGAGCCGCATCGGCGCCGGAGTCCCCCAGCGTCCCTTGACCGCCTTCGGGCCGACAGTCTTCAGCTGCCCGGCGAGCTCCGCGTTGGACAGCTGCTCACGCTCGCGGACCTGCAGTTCGTTCAGGCCGTCGACCCAGTGATGCGAGTCGATCTGCTTGTTCAGCGGCAGCCCGCGGCGCAGCTGGTGCGCGAACTCAGTCACCGAGGCCTGCGCGTCGGCCGAGCCGAGCACGTGCAGGGCGATCTTGCGGACGTCCCACGCGGTGCAGTCGGTAGGCATCGCCCACTCCTGCGGGGTGAGCGCGGCGGCCAGTTCCGCGAAGCGCTGGAACTCGTCCTCGGCCAGGCGGCGGGCTTCCGCGCGGCCGATGCGGTCAGTGTTCATCGGGTCCTCCCCCTTGCGATGACATCGTCGACCACCAGGTCGACGAGACGGTTGAGATGCCGGAGCCAGCGGTCGCCGCCGGGATCGTTGCTGATCTGCGCGTCGGTCACGCCGGCGGTGATGGCGACGATGCAGTCCATGTCGCCTTGCTCTGTTACCCCGGCCGCCCGCATCAGCGTGGACGCGCCGCCGAGTACCTTCTCGGCCAGCGCGTATGACTCCGCCGAGGGCGTGAAGCCGGGGATGGGCCGGTGGAACAGCAGCTGGTACCGCTCGCTGTCCTCGCTGCCGAACGCGGCGAACGCATGCAGCCACTGCCTGAGTGCCTCACGCGGCTCCGGGGAGAGCGTCATGGTGTCCAGGCGCTCGAGGAGCTGCCGGTTGCCGTCGGCGAACATCGCGTCGTACAGCGCGAGCTTCGAGCCGAAGTACACGTACAGCGAGGGCTGGCGCATGCCCACCACCCGGGCCAGGCCGTGCAGCGTCACCCCGGCGATCCCGTCCGCCCGGGCCAGCGCCCAGGCCGACGCCACGATCTCCGCTGTCTTCTCCGCGCGGCGCTTCGCGACCGAGTTCTCCATCATGAGCCGATCAGATCGCCAGCGGCCCGTACGCCCGCGGCTCGAGGGCGGCCGGCCGCCGGACCACCGCCGGCCGCCGTCCCCAGCCGGCCACCCGCAGGGCGAACCGCTGGACCGCGCCGGGCCCGGCGGGCAGCTCACGGTGCCGGCCGTCCGCCGGTCCGCGAGCCACGTAGATCGGTACCATCTCGGTCCTCCTTGGCGGCTTCCTATCGTTGATAGGAGATTAACCTATCGTCGATAGGAACACAAGTGGCTATCGTTGATAGGAGAAATCTTTTTGCTCGGAGCCGGAGACCGTGCAGGCCGGGCATGTTCACGGCTTTCGATGACACAGCGTCACAAGTCGGATGGGGAGCTTGGAGCGGAGTGGTCCGAGCAGCTCGCTCTCGACATTGTTTTCGTTTGTTCGAACATTAACGAAGGAAACTATATTTTAGGGAGCCAATAGAGGAGCCAATGGAGACAGACTCCGCGCGACGTCCTCCGACAGCCCGCCACAATAACTGCTGTTAGATGGCTCTTCGAGCGACGCCAGGCGACGTCCCGCGACCCTCCGGCGGTACCTTCTAAGCAGCGGGTCGCGGGCGGGAGCGGGGAGACCACAGTCGTCTACCTGCAGAGGCGGCCTCACCGAATGTGAAGACATCAGTCAGTCGGGCTGGCCGGATTCGAACCGGCGACCTCCGCGACCCAAACGCGGCGCGCTAGCCAAACTGCGCTACAGCCCGTGCCCTCGAGAGTCTAGCGTCCCGTGATGCCACATGGCGGCCTCACGGGCGGCAGACCTCCCAGGTCTAGGCAACATCTCCGAGTATCGCGGACATGACGTCCGCCGCCTTGGGGTCTTCCTCGTCGAGGATCTTGACATACCGCGTAGTAGCCTTAAGGTCGCCGTGGCCCAGCCTGTACTGCACCCGGGCGAGGTCGACACCCTGGTCGATCAGCCACGATGCGTGCGTGTGGCGGACCTGATATGGCGTGTAGCGGAAAGGGAGCCCCGCGTCGTCCACGGCCCTGTTCCAGATCCGCCGCCACACATCCGCCCCCAGGTACTCCGTCGGGTCGTTTCGCCAGGCGGGCGTCCAGTCCCGCGCCGACCGGCCGGTCTGGCGGCGCTTGCGCTCACGCGCGTAGTCTGCGCTCCACTGCGCGCACCCCACACAACGGCACCTGGCGGTCACGTACCCGCCGAGGGTGCCATGCCTGTACCGGCGGCCGTTCGGCAGTTCATTGGTAAAGCCCAGCGCGTCGATCTCCTCATCGGTGAGCCGTGCTCGGCCCGCCGCCTCGGTCGAGGCGAACAGCCGCACCGGGAAGATCACCTGCCCAGGACCGATTCCGTGAAGCACGATGTGCTCCCGCACCATCTCCGACACCGCGTGGTCAATCTTGAACCGGCGGTGCTCGCCGTTCTTCGTGTAGTCCCGCGTGAGGAACCGGTCTCCGGTGGGGTGGTACTTCGAGGTCACCTCGACCGTTGAGCTGCGCACGGCCAGCATGTCCGCGGCGAAGTTGAAGTCCTCGGGGACGAACGAGATCAGCTCGCACAGCCGCGCCCCGGACGAAACTCCTAGGCGGGCAAGTACCTTTGCTGGCTGGTTCGGCAGCGCACTGTAGACACGGAGGAACTGATCCTTCGTGGCCACGATGATCGGCTTCACGGGAACGCCCTTGAGCTTGATCCCCCGGACTGGGTTGTCTTTCCTGTACCCGTTGTCCCAGGCCATTTGCAGCATCGCCGACAGGGCCGTCCGCGTGTGCAGAATCGTCGTCTGGCTGACGCCCTGCTCCTTCAGCACAACTGTGAGCAGGCGGTGAATCGTCTCCCGTGAGACCTCCGAGACCCGCTGCTTGCCGATGTAGGGATGACGTGCAAAGCCAGGTGCCGGGCATAGGTTTCCTTGCTGTTCGCCTCGATATCGTGGGCGCCGAGGAAGATCGCCATGTACTCCGCGAGCGTCACGGTCGCCTTGTCAGCCGGGCTCGTCTCGGCAAGCCGCAGGCGCGCGTGCCGCTCAGCAGCCTCTGCAACGTCCAAGGCGCGCTCCTGAGTGTCGAACGTCCCCGCGCTCTTGTATGACCCATCAGCCGCCTTGTAGAGCCCTGTGAAGCGCTCTGTGGCGTTCTTCCCGGCGCGGTTGTTGACGTAAGCCATGCCATCAGCTCTCGTTAGATTCTGGGTTAGCCAGAAGGCACTGCAGTCCTTTCCACTAGACTGCACTGACTAACAGAAAATGCCTTCTGACCAGCTATTTTACCGCAGTGACGGTTGCCCGATTCGGACCCAGATCCAATTTTGGGTGCACGAGGTCGCGGGTTCGAGTCCCGCCAGCCCGACGTAGACGTGGTGACTTGCTGAGTGGCCGAGAGCCGACCGAGCGGTCTGACATACGGCTACTCCCTGGAAGACAGCGGCGAGAGCGCACTTATCGATCCCGGACGGGAACAACGCCGAGGCTCGTGCCTTCGTCCGGCGGGCCTGCGGGCGCTGACGATGTTGAGGCGATATCGAGACGAACGTGAACCGCCGAGCAGCCGCGCCGAACTCCGGCTAACCAGTCACATCAGTACTGGTTACCCCAACACCACTTCCGCGGACGTGAACGTGCGAACGTCCAGGAACGACGGGAACGAACCGGAAATAACTGGCATAACGCCGAGGTCGCGCATCGCTGCAGATTGACCCGACATGCCATTGACACGTTGTCAGCCGCCGGATCTGACCAGCGCTGTGCTGCGGAAACACGGATCAGGATGCCGCTGCCGGGTGCTCGGTGCACGTCGGGCTTGTAATGATTGCGGAGCGGTCACGAGCTACCGGCCGCGAACGCTCCACAATCCTTGCCGACGCCGGCAACTTCGTCCGCTGGGCACGCAGGCCTCACCCTCGGCCATGTCCAGGCCGCTGCACGGCCAGGTGCGCATCCGGCTCGGCCGCGAGCCGGTCATCCTCCCCCGAGCCCCTCGACGCCCTGATCCTGCAGCTGGCCGCAACCCGCCGCGGTCACGCCGCCCTCGGCGACCAGGGCACCTCGGCCTGGCTGCTCTCCGGCGGGAAGCCCAGCCAGCCGATCAGCGCCTTTCAGCTCACCGAACGCCTGCGCCAGCTCGGCATCCGATCTGGCCAGTCCCGCTCGGCCGCGCTGTTCCAGCTGGCCACCGACCTGCCCGCCGCCGTCCTGGCCCGCCTGCTCGGCATCCACATCACCGTCGCCGTCGCCTGGCAGCGCGCCTCCGCCGGAGACTGGGCCGCCTACGCCGCCGAGATCAGCCGCCGTCATCCGGGCACCCAGGACCACCGCCCATGAGCAGGCAGAACCGTGCTCCCCGCCGCGCGCCACCGGCCCGCCCGCCGCTGGCCGGGCGGTTTTGTCAGCATCCGGTGATAGACCGGGAACAGCAGCGATCCGCCCACGCCAGCGGAGGAGCCATGCACTGGTCGGAGATCGGACACACCCAGCCCCGCCTGGCCGGGCTCGCCCAGGACCGGCTGATCAGGCCGGGCGTCGTACTCGTGGCGACGATCCGCCAAGATGGCACCCCCAGGCTCAGCCCGGTCGAACCCTACGTACTGGACGGCGACTTGTGGCTGTCCATGATGTGGCAGTCGACGAAAGCCCGGGATCTCCTGCGCGATCCGCGGATCCTCGTGCACAGCGTGATCACCAGCCGCGACGGCACCGAGGGAGAATTCAAGATCCGCGGCACCGCCCGCGCCGAGCACAATCCGGCAGTGCAGCGCCGCTACGCCGGCGCGGTGGCGACCAGCCTCGGCTGGAACCCGCAGCCAGGACGGTTCCACCTGTTCGCCGTCGACATCGACCGGGTCACCTTCATCAGCTACGACTCGGCGACCGGCAACCAGCACGTGGCCATGTGGCCGCCAGGCCGGGAGTTCATCCGCCGGGCCACCACCCCCACCAGCGTGGGCGATCCCGAGTCGGTAACCGACCTGATCGAACCCGGCTGACCGGCACACCGGGTCCCCAGACAGCGGCAACCCCGCTGACGATTGTTCCTGCACCATTTCGAGCTCCGCAAGGTCGCCCTGGGCATCTGCACCAGGGACTTCGGGACCCTTGCGTGCATGAGCACAGCTGTGTCAGGTGCCCGCAGCTCCGCCCGGATCCGGCCCAGGAGCCCCGGCTGCTGGAGATCCGCGACAACCTCCAGGCCCGCATCGCCGAGGCCCGCCGCCAGGGCTGGCTCGGCGAGATCGCCGGCCTGGAAGCCACCCTCCAAGCCGCCAGCCAGAAGCTCCAGGCCATACACCAGATCGCTGCTGGCGGCCGGCAGCCCTATGTTCACGGCCTGAGTATCCGAGAGCCGCGGCTGAGTCCCCGGCTGCGTTCTTTGACGAGCTAGATTCTGGGCCATGACCTTGCGCTGGTATTCCATCGTCATCGATTGTCACGACATCAAGGCCCAGAGCCGCTGGTGGGCGGGGGTGCTCAACTGGAAGGTCGCCTACCAGGCGGACGATGAGATCGTGATCGTTCCGCCGATCGCGTTCTCCGAGCAGGGTCAGTCCATCCCGCCGCTAGAACGCGGTCCCGGCCTGGTGTTCGTCCCGGTTCCCGGGGGCAAGACGGTGAAGAACCGGCTCCACCTGGATCTGGCGCCGCTGGCCGGTGACGACCAGGAGGCCGAGGTCCGCCGCCTCGAGAGCCTGGGCGCTACCCGCATTGACATCGGCCAGCACGACGACCAGAAGGCGACGTGGGCGGTCATGGCCGACCCCGAAGGCAACGAGTTCTGCGTTTTGAGCTCGCGCGACCAGTAGTGCCTGGCACCCCCGGTTCCGGTGTGGCTTCCCGGCCTGCTGCGCGCGGATCAGGACTGGTAGCGTCTCCGCTGACACTGCGGGACCCTCCTCGCCTGGTGTCGCGCCGACCGCGAGGAGGGATCCGAGACGCTGCCGACTCATGTGCAGACACCCTGGCCGCTCACACCCCGCCCACGGCCGCCAGCGCCGGAACTGAAGAGATGAACTGAACACACTCACCCGAACCGTCCAAGTCAATTCTTCGAAGCCCAGCCAGCGGAAGGTGCGGCCGAAGAGATCAACCGAACGAGACACCGATCAAGATCAGAAACGAAAACGTAACTAAGCAGACATAACGGACACGGGTATCAGCATTGGCGGGCCAGGCTGATAACCATGGTCACCGTATGGCGGCGCTAAGCCTCTGGCGCTCATGCAGCCGGAACCGCGCGAGCATGTCGGCGACGATAAGGCGGAAGTCTAGGTCGGTGTAGATCCGGCGCCACGCACCGCCCCCGTGTTCGGGCGGCGGAATCGTCGCGCTGCTCGATTCCGTGGACAGGGCGGTGACCAGTACCGTCGGGCTGTCGCCGAGCGGCCACACGCCGCCGATGCGGGCCCAGTCGGGTGGATTGGTGAAACGCGACCACAGCCAGTGTCCGAGCAGACCGGTGTTGCTCAGGTCGTGTTCCAGTTCGGCGACCGAGTAGGCGCAGCGCCGGTAGGTCTCGAGCGGGAACTGATGGATCTCCAGGTCTGACTGCTCGAAGACGAAGGCGGCCGCCGCCCCGTCGGTGTCTCGGTTGTACTCGAACGCGGAACTGTCTAGAGAACCACCGATCCAGATGAGTGTGAGACGCGAGGCGATGTCGGGGGCGTCGCGGAGCGCCGAAGCGACGTTGGTCAGCGGCCCGCCGCAGGCCAGGTAGAGCGGAAGCTGGTCGACCTTGCGAGCCTCGTCGACGATCGCGGCAGATGCTGCCGAACTGCTCCCATCGCCGAACGCCTGCTCGCTGCCCGCGCGGACGGGCGGGAGCGGCGTGCGGCCCACGACCTCCAGCAGCTCACGGGCCAGGGATGCGCCGTCCCGCGCACGCGGTGAGGCGTTGGGAAATCGCGGATTGAGGAAGGAACTCGTGACCGCAACTACCTGGTTCGCAGGGGAGACCAGGTGGTGCGCGAGGGCGACGAGGCCGTCCGGGTCACCTTGGTAGTCGTTGTCCACGATCACCCGGCTGTGCGGAAATATCGGCAGCCGATGTCCGTGCCCCGGCTGGGGTTCTTCCGTCACAGACCGCCCCGGCTTGCGCTTTGCTCGGCGAACGTGTCGGCTACCCAGTCCGCGATGAAGGTGCTGACGTGAGGCAGATGATCTAGGCCGATGTGCTCGGTGGCGCCTTCCTCGGCGGTGAAAATTCGCAGCTCCCGCTTAGGACTGGCCGTGGCCTGTTCGTAGGATCGGTGCGCATAGCCGACCGGGATCTGCCGGTCGCCGGCGCCGTGGGCGATGAGGAACGGCACGCTGATCTTCTCGGCGATGCCGTCGAGGTTAACCTGGCTGGCGAACTCTATGAACTCGTCGAGGGAGTCGTAACCCCACACCCACAGCACGTGGTCCCAGTAGTGGGGCACTGGCCGCTCCCCTTCACGTTGCAGCCGACGGCGCTGGACCGCGCCCCAGTCGTGATTGGCGCCCCAGGCCACGACCAGGGCGAGCCGTTTTTCGAAGGCGGCGGCGCGCGGAGCGTAATAGCCGCCCAGGGACCAGCCGACCAGGCCGATCGCGGCGGAGTCGACGTCGTCGCGGGTGAGCAGGTAGTCGACGCACGCCGCCGCCCAGGCTTCGGTGTCGACACGCGCCGTCAGGCCCTGCAGCCGGAGCGCCTCGCCGGAGCCGGGGCAGTCGACCATGAGCGTGGAGATGCCGCGGGCGGCCAGCTCATCCCAGTGGCCGGAGGAGTACATGTGCTCCTTGGTGGAGTCCAGCCCGTTCCACATGATCATCACCGGGGCCGGGCCGTGGTCGGCGGCGGGTGCCTGGCTGAAGTAGGCGGGCAGGGTCGTCCCCTCGTACGGGATCTCGACCCGGGACAGCCGCGGGTCCTTCAGGGCGAAGGCCTTCTGCTGCAGCTGCAGGACACGCCGGTAGGTGTCCAGGCGGCCGGGCGCCTTGGCACTCTGCATCCGTTCGGCCTGGCACAGGTAGTTCGCGGCCCGGGCGTACAGCTGCCCGGCGGTCCGGGCGTGGCCGGCCTTCTCGGCCGAGGAGGCCTGTAGCGGCCAGGGAATCGGTCAGGGCGGTCCAGGCGCGCAGGAAGTCGGGCGTGCCGGCGTCCTCGCCCCGGGCCGCCGCGTCCTTGATCGGACGGCAGGCCCGGTCCACCTCGTCGATCAGCCCGCCGCTGTTGAGGGTGGCGACGACACCGAGGTTCCATACGTAATTGCCGGGAAAGTACTCGAACACGGGTGGTCCTCTCGTCGGGTCAGGCGCGCACCGCGTCGCTGATGGATTTCACGCCGCCGTGGGCGGTCATGCCGCCGTCGACCGGGATCTCGGCGCCGGAGATGTAGGCCGCCTCGTCGCTGAGCAGGAACGCGACCAGCGGCGCGACGTCGTCGACGTTGCCGGTGCGACCTAGCGGCGTCTCGGCCAGGTTCGCCGCCCTGAAAGCCGACGCGGCCGAGGCGGTCATCGGGGTCTCGATGTAGCCGGGGTGGATGATGTTCACCCGGATTCCGCGGGGTCCCAGTTCGAGGCAGGCCGACTTCGCGAGGCCGCGAAGTGCCCATTTGCTGGCGGTGTAGGCGGCAGGGAAGTGCCCGGTCAGCGCGGCGGCGGAACCGACCAGGACGATCGAGCCGCCGGCGGTCATCAGCGGGACGGTGGCCTGCATGGCCAGCAACGCGCCGGTGACGTTGACCTCGTGCACGCGGCGCAGGTCGGCCGGCGCCACGTCGAGCAGCCGGGCCCGCCACGTGACTCCGGCGTTGGCGACCAGCCCGTCGACCTGGCCGTACCGCTCAGCCAGGTCCTTCGCCAGAGCGGCCCAGCCGGCTTCGTCGGTGACATCCAGCTGGCGGTACTGCGAGCCGCGCAGGTCCTCGGCCGGCGCTTCCCCCAGGTCGACGGCGATAACGGTCGCGCCACGGGCGGTGAGCAGCCGGGCCTCGGCCGCGCCCTGGCCCTGCCCGGCGCCGGTGACGACCACGACACTCATGACGCCCGCTTCCGGTTCCGCGGCCGCGGCCGGGCGGGCCGTACCGGCGGCAGTTCGGCGCCGGGTATCACGTGGTTGCGGATGGTGCCGATGCCCTCGACGGTCATCTCGACCACGTCGCCAGGTTGCAGCGGCGGCGGGTCGAGCCGGCCGCGGCGGCCCCACAGCTCGGCCAGGCAGCCGCCGTTGCCGCAGGTGCCGGAGCCCAGCACGTCCCCGGCGCGGACCCAGGTGCCGCGCGAGGCATAGGAGATGAGGTCCTCGAACGGCCAGCCCATGTTGGACAGCAGGTCCTGGCCGACCTGCATGCCGTTCACGGCCACCGTCATTTCCAGAGCCAGGAAACCGTCCTCGTCGAGATAGGGCGCGAGCTCATCGGCGGTCACCAGCCATGGCCCCAGCGTGGTGGCCGAGTCCTTCCCCTTGGCGGGGCCGAGGCTGACCTTCATCTCCCGCCGCTGCAGGTCCCGGGCCGACCAGTCGTTCAGGATGGTGTAGCCGAAAACGTGGTTTCTGGCCTGCTCCGGAGTCAGCGACGCTCCGTCCCGGCCGACGACGACCGCGACCTCGCACTCGAAGTCCAGGAGCTGCGAGCCCGGCGGCACCGGCACGTCGTCGTACGGGCCGACTACCGCGTAGGGGTTGGTGAAGTAGAACGCCGGCGCTTCATACCACTCGGGCACGACGCCTCCGCCGTCTCCCACGCTGGCGACCACCCCCTCGACGTGCTCTTCGAAGGCGACGAAATCCCGGATCGTGAGCGGCTGGAGGGGCGGCAGCAGCCGCGCGTCCGCCAGCGGTATCGCAGGGCCGCCCAGCGCCTGCCGGCCGGCTTCCAAAGCGGCGGCGAGCCCGGCCCGGGCCAGGCCCAGCACGGAGCTGCCGTAGGGCAGCGGGTGCAGGCCGCCGTCGCTGACCACGGCGGTTCGTTCCCGTCCGTCCTGCCAGAAGGTGGCGAAGCGCATCAGGTGTCCCGGTCAGACGGGGGGCGCGATGAACATGCCGCGGTCCGGGTCGTTGAACGACTTGCGGGCCACGAACTCGTTCATGGCGTTGGCGGTGCCCCACTGGTCGGCGACCTCAGGCTGGGTGAAGTCGTACAGATGCGGGTGCCAGGCGTCCTCGTCGACCCGCTCCAGCTCGGTGGTGTACTCCACGGTGTTGCCGTGCGGGTCCAGGAAATAGGAGAAGGTGTTGTTGCCAGCCAGGTGCCGGCCAGGACCCCAGATCTTTTCCACCCCGGCGCGCAGCAGCCGCCCGGTGCCGCGCATGTACTCGTCCAGGCCGCGCAGCTCAAAGGAGGCGTGGTGCAGCGAGGGATGCGGGCAGCGGGCGACGGCCAGGCTGTGATGCCAGGAGTTGATCCGCAGGAACCACATCATCTCGCCCATGTGCGGGTGCATCAGGGTGTCCGACAGCGCGAAGCCCAGATGCTTCTCGTAGAAGGCACGGGTGGCGTCCGGGTCGGCGGAGTTGATGACCACGTGGGACAGCCGGACCGGGATGGACTCGCCTTCTTCGATCTTGCGGTGGGCCCGGACCGCGACATCGGCGCTGATCTCGACGGTGCGGCCCTCGTTGTCGAAGAAGCGGAACCCGTACCCGCCGCCGGGCGTCTGCACGGCACCCGGCTCACTGACCAGCTGGACTCCGGCCGAGGCCAGCCGCCCGGCCAGGGCGTCCACGTCTGCGGGGCTTGCCGCGCCGAAGGCGATCAGGTCGATCCGCTTGTCCGGGGCTTGGCGCAGGCGCACCACGTACCGTTCGGGGGATCCTTCGGCGGCCAGGAAGGTCAGGCCCTTCTCGCCGTGCTCGGCGGCCAGGCCCCATGTATTGGTGAAGAAGTCCAGCTGCTTGCCGTAGTCGGGTACGGCCAGGTCGACGTGCCGCAGGTGGGTGATCAGGCGATCGGTCATCATGGTTTCCTTCACTTCTCAGGCGGGCTGGCTGACCAGGCCCAGGACCTTGCCCATCAGGGCGGGCACGTCACCGTCTACGCCGTCCAGCATCCACTGCCCGAGCTGCACCGAGGCGTCCACGACGGTCTGGGCCCGGTCGTAGCGGCGGTGGGTGAAGGCGTCAAAGGTGGCCTGGTTCAGGGTCTCGGCGGACAGCAGCACGTCGGCCAGGACGGCGGCGTCCTCCAGGGCCAGAGCCGCACCCTGGGCGATGGTGGGCGGGCAGGTGTGCACGGCATCGCCGATGAGCACGACCCGGCCGCGGTTCCACGGCGCCGGGAGCAGGTGGGTCTCGAACCGGGTGTAGTTGATCGTGCCGGGGTCGGTCATCACCTCCCGGATGTCGTCCCACGGGCCGTGGTAGTGGGAGGCCAGCTCGCGCATGACCGCCAGCCGCTCGGCGGCCGCCAGCCCGGCACGGTCCTGGGCGTCTTCCACCAGGTAGGCGTAGAGGCTGTCCTCGGCGGTGGGGCAGTAGCCGGCGATGTAGCAGTAGCCGCGGTAGTACAGGTCGGTCCGGGTCACGCTGGCGGGGCGGGAAGTGAACACGCGCCAGATGCCCATCCCGGTCGGCCTGGTGGCCAGCTCGATCCCGATCAGCGACCTGATCTGCGAGCGGACCCCGTCGGCGCCGATCAGCAGGTCGTAGCGACCGCGAGTCCCGTCGGAGAACGTGACGTCTACGCCGTCGGCGTCCTGCGCCAGCGAGGCGATGGTGGTGGCGTAACGGAGCTTGGCGCCCGCCGAGGCGGCCCGGTCGGTGAGGATGCGGGCCAGCGTGGGGCGGTACATGCCGACGGTGGCCGGCAGGTCCGGTCCCCCGGTCCGGGCGTCCTCGATCTCGGCCAGCAGCGTGCCGTCCGGGGCGCGCAGGCCGAGGGTGTTGAACGCGTACCCGGCGGCGGCCACCTCGTCCCAGACGCCGAGCTGGCGCAGCACCCGCAAGGCGTTGCCCTGCACGGTGATGCCGGAACCAAGAGCGGCCACGTCGGGCTTGATCTCGACCAGATCGACCTGCACGCCGGCCTGGGCGAGCAAGACGGCCGCCGCGCAGCCGGCGGCACCGCCACCGACGACCAGGACGTTACGAACGCAAGGCATGACAGGCTCCTATAACTTGACGGCGATCGGGTTGACCGGAGCGCCGACCGCGCCGGTGACCGGTATCGGCGCCGCGGTCAGCCAGAAGTCATACCGGCCGTCGGCGGCGCAGTCCGCGGCCAGCGCCTCGGTGTCCCACATCTCACCGATGTACAGCCCGATGTGCGGGATGACCACTTGGTGCAGCGGCTGGAATGCGTCGTCGAACTCGTTCGGCCGGACCTCGAAGCCCCACGTGTCGGTGGCGATCGCGGCGATCTCGGCGCGGTGCAGCCACCTGGCGCAGGTGAAGGACAGGCCCGGGGCGGGACCGCCGGCGTAGCCACCCCAGCCGTCCCGGCGCACCCGGGCCAGCTGGCCGGTCCGGACCAGGACGATGTCACCGCGGCCCACGGACACGCCGTGGGCGGCGATGACCGTCTCCAGATGATCGGGAGTGATCGCGAACCCGTCGGGCAGCTCGCCGTCGCGACCCAGCACGCGGCCCGCGTCGAGCAGCACCGCCCGCCCGGCGATCAGCGCGGCGGCGGTCTGGATGCCGGTGACCAGATCTCCCTCGCTGGTCACCACGTCCGCCGCCGCGCGCCCGTTCCAGGCCCGGGCGTGGTCGAAGATGTGACCGAGGCCGTCCCACTGGGTCGAGCACTGCAGCGGCATGAACACCACGTCGTCGGCGCCGCCGAAGCCGTGCGGGAAACCCTGGTTGTTCCGGGCGGCGTCCACGCCGGTGTCCAGCATGGTGTGCACCGGGTTGGTGCGGCGCCGCCATCCGGTCTGCGGGCCGTTCATGTCGAACGGCTGGGCGAGGGAAAACGAGACGCCGCGGCGGACCAGCCGGGCGCCCTGCACCCGCTTGTCCCCGGTCAGGAAGTTCAGCGTGCCCCGCACGTCATCGGAACCCCAGCGGCCCCAGTTGGAGCAGGCCGCGGCCGCCTCGGCGATCGCCTGCTCCGGCCGGGCCCGGTCCAGCAGGCCCGCTGCTGCGGGTTCGGAGTGATGCTGTGGTCGCACGGCGGCTCTTCCTCGGGCTGACGGTGATTGCCCCACTGTGCCCGGACGGGGCATTATCAGGGAAGACGAAACTGCCAATGCTGGATATAGGCCACGCTGATGACCCGGCCCTTCAACGAGCCCAAGCTCGCCAACCTGGACCTGAACCTGCTCGTGTCCCTGGACGCGTTGCTGTCCGAACGCAGCGTCAGCCGGGCCGCCGTCCGGCTCGGCCTGAGCCAGCCCTCACTGAGCGCGTCGCTGGCCCGGCTACGCCGTCATTTCCGTGACGACCTGCTCGCCCGGGTCGGTAACCAGTACGAGCTGACGCCGCTGGCCGCGCAACTGGCCGAGCAGACCGCCAGCGCGCTCACCGCGGTGGCCCGCGTGTTCGCCAGCGAGCCCGACTTCGACCCGGCCATCTCCGAGCGCGAATTCACCGTGCTGATCTCCGACTACGCCATCACCGTGCTGGGTCCCGCGCTGGCCGCGCTCCTGCAGCGGGCCCCGCACGTCCGGCTGCGCCTGCACCAGGTGGCCATCCCCGCGGTCAACGCCGCCGCCCAGGCCCTGCGTGACGTCGACGCGATGGTGCTGCCGCACGGCTACCTGTCGGACCTGCCGTCGCAGCAGCTGTTCACCGACCGGTGGGTCTGCATCGTGGCCGAGGGCCAGCCTGGCATCGGCGACAAGCTGACCATGGCCGACCTGGAGGAGCTGCCGATGGTGGTCGCTCATCACGAGCCGGCCTCCTACACCCCCGCGGGTAAGCAGCTCAGCATGCTCGGCGTGCAGCCCCGGGTGCAGCTGGTGGCCGAGACCTTCCTGGCCCTGCCGTTCCTGGTCGCGGCCGGCCATGGCGTGGCGCTGATCCAGGAGCGGCTGGCCCGGCAGCTGGTCCCCGCCGTGCCGGTCCGCATCCTGCCCTGCCCCTTCGAGGTCGCGCCCCTATTCGAGGCGCTGTGGTGGCATCCCATGTACGACCGGGACGCCGGGCACCGCTGGCTGCGCCAGCTGTTTACCGAGTCCGCGCAGGCCGTGCAGCCCGGTACTGACTAGTCACGGCATCAGCGCAACCGATACCGCCTATAGGCGATGTCATCTTCCCCGGCAGGGCGGCGGCACCGATGCTGGTGGGAACATCATCGGGACAACCTGTCTGAAGGGGGCGCCGCCGTGGCGCAAATCGTTCTCGACCACGTGGAAAAGGCATACCCCGGCGGGGTCAAGGCCATCGACGACCTGAGCCTGGACATCAAGGACGGCGAGTTCATGGTGCTGGTCGGTCCTTCCGGATGCGGGAAGTCGACGGCGCTGCGGTCGATCGCCGGCCTGGAGGAGATCACCGGCGGGCACCATCTCGATCGGGGAGCGGGTGGTGAACGACCTGCCGCCCAAGGACCGGGACATCGCGATGGTGTTCCAGAACTACGCGCTGTACCCGCACATGACGGTGGAGCAGAACCTGGCGTTCGGCCTGCAGCTGCGCAAGACCCCGAAGGACGAGATCAAGCGGCGGGTGCGACGAGGCGGCCGCAGATGCTCGGCCTGGAGCCCTACCTGAAGCGCAAGCCGGCCGCGCTGTCCGGCGGGCAGCGGCAGCGGGTGGCGATGGGCCGGGCGATCGTCCGCGAGCCGCAGGCGTTCTTGATGGACGAGCCGCTGTCCAACCTGGACGCCAAGCTGCGGGTCTCGATGCGGGCCTCGCTGAACCAGCTGCATGAGCGGCTGGGCATCACCACCGTGTACGTGACCCACGACCAGGTTGAGGCGATGACGCTCGGGGACCGGGTGTGCGTGCTGCGCGACGGGCGGCTGCAGCAGGTCGACACCCCGCAGCAGCTGTTCGAGTCGCCGGTGAACCTGTTCGTCGCCGGGTTCATCGGCTCTCCCGCGATGAACTTCGTGCTCGCTGATCTAGTGCGGGACGACGGCGCGGCGGTCCCTTCGCCGGGTACACGCTGCCGGTCCCCGCTGAGATCCTGGACGCCAAGCCGGGCCTGGCCGGTTACCTGGGCAAGAAGGTCATCCTGGGCATCCGCCCCTCCGACTTCGAGGACGCCGCCCTGGCCGATCCGGGCTGGGGCCGGATGCCCGTCACCACCAACGTGACCGAGGAACTCGGCAGCGAGATCCACGTGATCTTCACAATCGACGCGCCGCACGTGGAGCACTCCGCCATCGTGGCGGCCGAAGAAGCGGCCGCCGAGGACGACGACGAGGCCTCGGCGGCCCTGATGGGCGGCAAGTCGCTGTGGACGGCGCGGGTCTCAGGCCGCAGCCACGTCCAGGCCCGGTCAGCCGCATCGAGCTCGCGGTCGACACCAGCCACCTGCACTTCTTCGACCCGGACAGCGGCCTGTCCATCGGCCATCCGCGGGCCGTGCGGTACGGGCAGCTTCGCAGGCCTCAACCCACGACGCGATAGCGGAAGTCGCGGAACGTACGCCGTCCCGCGGCGGGCGGCGAAGAGCGCCGGGCGGAGGCTGAGCAGGTCGCTCACCGTGTTGGCGTGGTATCCGCTGGTCTCGAAACGCAGTCCGTGCCTGGTCCACTCCACGCCGTCGGGGCTGTGGAAGAGCGTCACGATGTGCTCGTCGTTCCTGATCCGCAGGTACAGCGGGCCGGAGGGCGCAACCGGCTCCGCGAAGTGGCTGCGGTGGCCGCCGCTGTACGTGGTCATGGTCGCGCCGTCCCAGCCCATGCCGAGGAACAGCGCGCGGTTGAAGAACAGCAGCAGCCCCCCGCACACGCCAGGCTCAACGCCGGCGAGCGTGACCTCGACCTCGTAGGAACGGTCCCCGGCCGGCACCGTCAGCGGGGACGCGTCCGACGGGTCCGTCCCCTTCCCGGCCAGGCAGCAGCGCGCCGCCGTCGAACCGGACGCGAGCCGCTTCGGCTCGTGCCGGTGCGTAGAACGCCCACTGGGGTCCGAGCGCGGGACCGGCCAGCCGGTCCGACAGCGGCATCCCCGGCCGCGAGCCTGGGCAGGCCGGCGGGCTTGCGGATCGCGCCGGACAGGTCGCCGCCCGAGCGCGCGGAACCAGCCGTCATCGGTCCACGCAATCGGTTCGAGCAGCACCTGGCGGCCAAGCGTCCGGAAGCCGCGCTCGTAGCCGTGGTAGACGAGCCACCAGTCGCCAGCAGGCCCTTCGACCGCCGTCGCGTGACCGCGTGACCACCACGCCTCAGCCGCGTCGCGCGTCCGCACGACCGGGTTCGCGGGGTCGTTCTGCCACGGGCCGTGCACGGACCGGGACCGGGCCACGGTCACCATGTGGCTTGTCGGCGGCCCGGCCGTGCCGCCGACCGCGCTGACGAGGTAGAACCATTCCCCGCGGCGGAACAGCTTGGGGCCTTCAAGAGCGTAGGCCTCGGTCACCCAGTCGTCCGGGTAGCGCCAGCCGTCGTAGACGTGCTCGACCGGGCCGTCAGTGGCCAGGCCGTCGTCCGTGAGCCGGACCCGGCGCACCCCGTTCAGGAACAGGTAGCGGCGGCCGTCTTCGCCGACCACGTGCCCCGGGTCGATGGCGGCGGTGATGCCGAGGTCGACGGGCTCGCTCCAGGGTCCCACCATCCGCTCGGCGTGGATGACGCAGATCCGGGGGACGGGCCCGAACTGCGGCGCCCACGGCGACGGGATGAACGGGATGTAGATGAAGTAGCGGTCGTCGTACTTGACCAGGTCGACCGCGAACACCGTGGTGAGCGGCCTCGGCAGGGCGAAGGTGAGCGGCGTCCAGTTGACCAGGTCCCGTGAGTGGTGGATCAGCAGGCCCGGCGACGCGTCGAACGAGGAGGCCGCGAGGTAGTAGTCCGCGCCGTCCTTCAGAACGGTCGGGTCAGGGAAGTCGCCGGCCAGCACGGGGTTGCGGTAGGTTCCGTCGCCGAGGTCGGCGATCCGCCGTCCTTCCAGGCCGGTGCCCCACGGCGATCTCGGTGGCGTCATCGTCTCTGCCGCTCGCGTAAATGGATAAACTCCAGATTTGGATATACTACAAGTATGACTGCTCGCAACGCCAGAGAAACTTCCGCTGCGCGACCGCAGACGGGCCGCGGTTGAGCGCATCGCCCTCGATCTCGCGCTCGAGCATGGCTATGACGCCGTGACGGTCGAGATGATCTGCGACGGCGCGCTGGTGTCGCAGAGCACGTTCTTCAACTACTTCGGGAGCAAGGAACGGGCCGTGCTCGGCGCCGAGCCCGCGCCGCTGGACGAGGACCGCCTCGCCGCCTTCGCGGCCGGCACCGGCGACGCGCTCACCGAGCTGATGCTGATGCTGGTCGCGACCTGGCCTGATGATCCGGCCGAACGTAAGCTGCTGCTGCGGCGACTGGACCTCACCGAGCGCACGGAAGCGCTGCGCGCCGCTCACATCGCCCGGATCGACTGGGCTAGCGAGCAGGTCGAACAGGCCGCCCTGCGCCGCCTCGGCCGCGAGCGGGCGGACCGCCCGCGGCCGAGCGCGCGCAGATGCTGGTCGCGCTGAGCCACGCGGCGATGCACTGGATGATCCGCGGGCTCCGCGTCGAGCCCGCGACGCCGTGGCCGGTCCTGGTCGATCGGGCTGTCGCGGTACTGCGCGACGTCGCCGGAGGGAGGGCATGACCGCCCCGGCGGTCGACAGCCGGGGGCTGCGGCTGATCGTGGCGGCGCTGGTCGCGGCGGTCCTGCTCTCCAGCCTCGACGCGATGATCTTCAACACCGCGCTGCCCACGATCGTCGGCAAGCTGCACGGCATCGCCCGCATGGCCTGGGTGCCCACGGCGTACCTGCTCACGACCGCGATCACCATGCCCGTCTACGGCAAGCTCGGCGACCTGGTCGGCCGCAAGAGGCTGTTCGTCGCGGCGATCGGCACTGTTCATGGCCGGGCAGCGTGCGTGGGCGGGCTGGCCGGCGCCATGGCCATGCTCATCTCGGGCGCGCCGTCCAGGGCCTCGGCGGCGGCGGACTGATGATCCTCTCGCAGGCGATCATCGCCGACGTCGTCCCGCCGCGGGAGCGGGGCCGCTACATGGCCCTCACCGGCGGCGTCTTCGTCTTCTCCGCGGTCGCCGGGCCGCTGCTCGGCGGCTGGTTCACCGAGCACCATCGGCTGGCGCTGGGCGTTCTGGATGAACGTGCCGATCGCGGTGCTCGCGATCGTGGCGGCGATCGCCATGCTGCGCCTGGTCCGGGCCACCGCGCGCCCGCGGATCGACGTGGCGGGCATGCGCTTCATGGCGCTGGCGGTCACCGGGCTGCTGATGCTCACCTCGCTCGGCGGACGGCACCATCGGCTGGACCTCGCCCGCCGCCTGATGCTCGGCGCGGTCGCCGCTGCGGCCGCGGCCAGCTTCGTCATCGCCGAACGCCGGGCCGCGCGAGCCGCTCATCCCGCTTCGCCTGCTGGCAGACCGCGAGTTCGTGCTGGCGACGGTCGGCGCGCCTGTGCGGCGCGCTCGCTATGTTCGGCGCGGTCGGATACCTGCCGACCTACCTGCAGATGGTGGACGGGCTGACCCCGACCATGGCCGGCCTGCAGATGATGCCGATGGTCCTCGGCATCGGGACCACGGCGTTCACCTCCGGCCAGGTGATGAGCCGCACCGGCCGGTACGCCTGGATGCCGATGGCCGGGGCCGTCACCGTGGCCGCGCGCTCGGCGTGCTCTGGCGCTGCAGGCTCTCGACCTCCCCGTGGGTCGTCAGCGCGGACGTGTACCTGTTCGGCGTGGGCATGGGATTCGGCATGCAGACCTGGTGATCGTCGCGCAGAACGCGTTCCCCGCCGAGGTCGGCACGGCGACCGCCTCGATCGCGTTCTTCCGCGAGATCGGGGCGGCGCTCGGCTCCGCTGTTGTCGGCGGCCTGTTCACGGCGCGGCTGACCACACGGCTAGGAGCGCGGCTGCCCGCAGGCCTGGCCGACGCGCACTCGCTCACCCCCGCGTCGTCGCCACCCTGCAGGCCGGCCAGCGCGAGCGCATCGCCGGCGCATACAACGACGCGCTGACCCCGGTCTTCGGTGCGCTCGCGCCGATGATGCTAGCCGCCGCGCTGCTGCTGCTCCTGGTGCGGGAGCGCAGGTCGGCACGCACCGCTCCGGCTGAGGCCGAGCGCAGGAGCCCAGCGAGCGCTGGCTCGCTCCGAGCGGAAGGGCGACCTTGATGCGCGCGGAGCTTGAGGCGGTCTGGGCGGGATTCGCGGACCCGCCGGACGAGGCCCGGCCGCGGGCCTGGTGGCACTGGATGGACGGCAACGTCGACGCCGAAGGCATCCGCCTGGACCTGGAGTGGCTGCACGGAGTTGGCGTCCGCGGGGTCCAGTGGTTCGACGGCGGCATGGGTACGCCGCTGGCCGTCCCGGGACAGGGTCCGGTTCGGGATCGGCGCGCTGGCGCGAGGCGCTGGAGCTGGCCAAGGCCACCGCCCGGCGGCTCGGGCTGGAGTTCGCGGTGGCGACCTCGCCTGGGTGGAGCGCTGCGGGAGGCCCGTGGGTGAGCCCGGAGGATGAGATGAGAAAAGCTCGTCTGGTCAGAAACGTTGGTGTCGGGAGGCGGCCGGGTGGAACTGGCGCTGGCGCCCTGCCGGAAGTGGCAGGCCCGTACCAGGATCTCTCGCGGTGGGGCAGCGATCTGAGGCGACGATTCAGCCAGGATTGGGTCACGATCGCGGTACCGGATGATCCGGCGCAGCACGCGCTGCGGACAGCGACTGTCACCGCGTGCGCATCGATCGAGCGGCCAGAACGACTGACGGACGGGCAGTCACGCGGAGGTGATCGCGCTCCCTCGGGACCCGGATCGGCGGTCCAGCGCGTGGATCGAGCAGGGGTTCGCCGTCGCCGGTGACGGTCGCGGCCGTGACGTAGGCCTGCCGGGGCCGGGGGGGTTCGGCGCCGCGACGAGGCCGCAGGCTGTCCTGGAGGCGAGCGACGACGGCAAGGAGTGGACGGAGGTGGCCGGTCTGCCGGCAGCGGCCGTGGCGGTGCGGACCGCGGCGTTCCCGCCCGTGACGGCGAGGCGCTTCCGGCTCGTCTTGTCGGGGGAGACCGCCGAGGACGCGCTGCCGCGGCTGGCTGCGGGAGTCAGGGTGCCGCCTGTGCTGCGGCGGGCGAGCGAGTTCGCGGTGAGCGAGTTCGCGCTGTACCCAGGGGGGCGAGTGCAGGAGGGCGAGCCAAGGCAGGCTTCGGGGTGACGCTGGACTACTACGCGCTCGAGGCGCCCGGGAGGTGGCTGGGGCCGCCATCGACCCGGACCGGGTGCTGGAGCTGTCCGCGTGACTGGGCGCCGGACGGCGTGCTGCGCTGGGAGGCGCCGCCCGGCCACTGGCGCGTACTGCGGTTCGGTGCGTCACTGACCGGCGCAGACGAACGGGCCTGCGTCGGCTGAGGCGACTGGCCTGGAGGTAGATAAGCTCGATGACGGAATCGGTCCGGCGTTATTTCGACACGTACTCAGCCTGATCGATCCTGACCTGCTGGAAGCGCCTGCTGAGCGACAGCATCGAATCGGGTCCGCAGAACTGGACCGGCCGGATGCGGGCCAGTTTCGCGGCGCTGCGAGGCTACGACCTGCTGCCCTGGCTGCCGGGCTTGGCGGGGCTGGTGGTGGCCGACGCCTAGTCGTCGGACCGGTTCCTGTTCGACTACCGGCGGACGATCGGCGATCTGCTGGTGAGCGAGTACTACGGCACCGTCGCCGGGGATCGCCCGCTCGGGCGGGCTCAGCTACTACGCGGAAGCGCTGGAAGATCATCGCCCGCAGCTCGGCGACGACCTGGCCATGCGCGCCAGGCTGACGTGCGATGGGGGCGATGTGGCTCTTCGACCCGGGGTCGGGTCAGCCGGCCCGACGTATGTCGCGGACCTGCGGGGGGCGTCTCCGTGGCGCACGTCTACGGAAAGCGGTGGACAGCGCGGAGTGATGAGCGCTTCCACCGGCCGTGGAGCTACACCCCGCGGCGGCTGAAGCACATCGCGGATCTCGAGCTCGCGCTCGGCGTGACGCGGTTCTGTATCCACACCTCGCCGCATAGCCGGTAGAGGTGCCGCCGCCGGGGATCGGGCTGGCGCCGTTCCTCGGCCAGGTTTCGTGCGGACCGAGCCTGGGCCCGCTTCGCCGCGCGTGGGTGGAGTACCTCGCCGCTGCGCCTACGTGCTCAACCAGGGGCTGCCGGCGGTCGATGTGGCCGTGTTCACGGGCGAGGAAGCCGCTCACGGCGCTGTACGGGGAACAGATCGACCGCTCGGTGCCGGCCGGGGTCGGATGGGACTACGTGGGCCTAGACGGGCTGGAAAAATGCGTGACCGTCGAGGATGGGATAGATCGTGGCGCGCGGCGCCAGCTACCGCGCGCTGTACCTGGGGGGCTCGAGCAGCGTATGACGCTCAGGGCTCTGGCACAGGATCCGGGCGCTGCTGGAGGAGGGAGCGACGATATCGGTCGCGGCCGGGCTTCTGCCTCGCTCGCCGACGATCCCGCGGAGCACGCGTGGGTCGTCCGTGAGCTGTGGGAGACAGGCAGCGCGGGGGAGGCTGATCGATACGGAGGAGCTGGCTTCCGCCTGGGCGAGCTGGGACTGGTCCCGAGCCGGATGATGGAGGGCGCGGAGCTGGTACAGATCAGCCGCAGGATCGGGGATGCCAAGCTGAGCTTCCTGGCCAATCCGGAGCCTGAGCCGGTCACGGCGACGGTGCGTGCGGCGACGCCCCTGGTGAGCTGGAATCCTGTGACGGTACGCCGTGAGGGATTGCCGGTGTTGAACGTCTCACTGGTGGCGGTTATGAGTACCGCCTCGACCTGGCCCCGCTGGAATCCGTCGTGCTGGTCGACGACGCTGGTGAGCGACTCCCGGAGCGGGCGGCCGCCCCGGTGGCGGAACTGCGGATCACCGGGTGGGACCTCACACTGCCCGGACGGGCCACGATCGGGCTGGAGGACGGCCCGGTGCCGTGGACCGGACTCGGCGCAGAAGGGTTCGCCGGCGTCGGTGTCTACGCGGGCCAGGTCGACGTGGCCGAAGACTTCCCGCGCGATCGCAGGATGCTGGTCATGCTCGGCGATGTGGGCGACATCGCGCGGGTGCGGGTGAACGGGACCGACTGCGGGATCGCCTGGACGGCCCCGTTTTCGGCAGACGTAACCGGGGCACTGCGTCCGGGGCGCAACGCGATTGTGGTGGAGTCGCAAGATGGATGAAATGGTTAATTGATGAGGTGTGTTAATTGATTGTTGATATTTTGGTGGTCGCCGGCGTCTACGAGCCGGACGCGGAGATCCGCCCGGCAGGCCTGACCGGCCCCGTCGTGCTCCGGGCCTACGCCTCATGAACCGCATCGAGGAGCTGCTGGGCTCGATGACCTGGGACGAGAAGCTCGCGCAGATGCAGGTGGTGTTCCGGCCCGACCCGGCCGAGCTCGAGCGCTGGGTCCGGGCGGGCGTGGGGGCGATATTCTGGCCGCGCAGCGCCGCCGCGGTGAACGGGCTCCAGCGGGTCGCGGTCGAGCAGACCCGGCTGGGCATCCCGCTGCTGGTCGGCCTGGACGTCATCCACGGCCAGCGCACGATCGCTCCGACGCCGCTGGCCATGGCGGCCAGCTTCGACCCCGGCGTGGTCGAGGGCACCGCGCGGCTCGCCGCGGCCGAGGCCGCCTCGGGCGGGGTGAACTGGACGTTCTCCCCCATGATCGACGTGGCGCGGGATCCGCGCTGGGGCCGGGCGGTGGAGGGATTCGGGGAGGATCCGTACCTGACCGCGGTGATGGGCGCGGCGATGATCCGCGGCTACCAAGGCGACGACCTCCGCGACCCGTCCAGCATCGCGGCCACCGCCAAGCACTTCGTCGGCTACGGTCACGCCGAGGGCGGTCGGGACTACAACACGGCCGACATGTCAGAACACCGCCTGCGGAACGTCTACCTCGAGCCGTTCCGTGTCGCCGCCGCGGCCGGGGTGGCGGCGGTGATGGCCGCGTTCAACACCATCGGCGGCAAGCCGATGCACGCGCACCGGCGGCTGCTGACCGGGGTGCTCAAACAGGAGTGGGGGCTGGACGGCGTCATCGTCGGCGACGCGGACGGCGTGGCCAACCTCGTCCCGCACGGGGTCGCCGAGGACCTGCCCGACGCGGTGCGGCAGTCGGTCCGTGCCGGTCTTGACGTCGAGATGGGCGGCAGCCTGACCGACCCGGACGGGCGCGCCCTGCTCACTCCCGAGCAGCTTCCCGCGGACCGCGTCGACGACGCCGTTCGCCGCATCCTGGTCCTCAAGGCCAGGCTGGGCCTGTTCGGCCAGCCGTATGTGCCCGAAACCGAGGAGATCACCGGGCCGACCCTCCAGGCCCGGGCCCAGGTGCGCGCCGCAGCGGTCCGTTCCGCCGTGCTGCTGAAGAACGACGGGACGCTTCCGGTGACTCCGGCAGGCCGGATCTTGCTGACCGGGCCGTACACCACCTCCACCGACCACCTCGGCGCCTGGACGCAGCCGTTCGCTGCTCCGGCCGCTCTATTGCCGGGGAGCTGACCAGCCGGTACCCGCGCGTGACCGTCACGATCCAGCCGGGCGTCGGCTTCTACGATGACGATCCGGCCGACCTGGAGGCGGTGACCGCGGCCGCGGCGGCCCACGACCTGGTTCTGGTGTTCGCGGGTGAGCCGTCGAACCTGTCGGGGGAGGCCGCCTCGCGCAGCGACCTGCGGCTGCCCGGGCGGCAGGAAGAGCTCATCCGCGCGGTGGCCGCCACGGGCGCCCCGTTCGTGGTCGTCCTGGTGAACGGGCGTCCGCTGGTCACCTCCGGCTGGATCGAGCTCGCCCCGGCCGTGCTGGAGGCGTGGCACCTGGGCACCGAAGCGCCCGGCGCGATCGTGGACCTGCTGACCGGCGCCGCCGAACCAGCCGGCCGGCTCCCGATGTCGTTCCCGCGCAGCACCGGGCAGGTCCCGGTCTACTACGCGCACGAGAACACCGGGCGCCCCGCGGCCGCGCGCGGGACCATGCGGCAGGAACCTGTCGACATCGGCCTGGCCGGCCCGGGCGACGTGGCCGAGAAGTTCACGTCCAAGTACCTCGACCTGGACCTTGGCCCGCAGTTCGAGTTCGGCCACGGCGGCGGCTACACCACCTTCCGGCACGCGAACGCGCGGCTGTCCGCCGGGCGCCTGCCCCTGGCGGCGCTGGAGAACGGCGAGCACGTCGAAGTGAGCGTCGACATCACGAACACCGGCGGCCGCGACGGCGACGAGGTCATCCAGCTCTACGTGCGCGACCTGGTCTCCTCCGTGGCCCAGCCGGTCCGGCGCCTGGTCGCGTTCGCCCGCCGCCATGTCGGCGCCGGCCAGACCATCACCGTCAGCTTCAAGGCCGGCACCGAGCAGCTCGGCTTCTGGGACGCCGGTGCGGATCCGGCCCGGTTCGTCGTCGAGCCCGGCACCTTCGCCCTCTACCTCGGCAGCAGCCTGCACGCCACCCAGGAGCTGACCTTCGAGGTATCCGACGACACCTGCCGCTGAGAGCTATTCTTCCGTAGCGCCGAGGAGGTGGCGAATGCCATCAGCGTCCGGGATGACGTGCTGAATGGCCTTGATACTGGAAAATCCGGTGTCTGCCGACACCAGCGCATCAGCACCCGCGGCGCGGGCCGCCGCGGCCAGGACAGCGTCGAACGAGCCGAATCCCGTGCCTTCCTGGTAAAGGCGCAGCCCTTCGCGTAGGTCCGTTTCCTCGACGATCAGCAGCGGCGACAACAATTCGATGTAGTCGCGGGCAAGTTCCGCGGCGTCCTTGCGGTCACGTCGGCGGGCACGGACGTGAGCGAATTCCTGAATGACCTCGGTAGTGGTCGTGGCCAGCATCGCTCCGTCTGCTACTGCCCGGATCAGCTGCTGGCACGGCTCACGCAGCGGATGGTCGGCGCCAACCGCATAGACCAGGACCGTTGTATCGAGGACGATCACGCGTGGCGCCCGCGGAGCTCATCCAGTTCGGCGAGAAGGCCGCCGACCTCCATCGGGGCTGCATCAAGGATGCGGCGGGCAGCAGCGGCCCGCCTGCGTTGTGTTGCAGGCAGGCCGCGGTCAAGCGCCTCACGGATCACATTGGCGACAGATGTACCGCGCTGCCGGGCGACCGCGCGCACCCGCTGGTAACGCTCATCGTCGATGAGAATCTGCAGGCGATGCGTCAACATACACATACATTAGCATGCACATGTAACAGCTTGCTGCGCCGTGTCGGCTAAGGTAACGGACCACCGCGGGCGCCCCGGGTGACTGTCTCGGTGATCAGGTCCAGGCACCGCCGGACCGGCTCGACCTCGGCCGGGAGGTTGAGGAAGCCGTGCAGCATGCCGCGGATCATGACCTGCCGGACGTCCACGCCGGCCAGGGCCGCGGCGGCGGTGAACGCCTCGCCGGACGCACCCAGGTGGTCGTACTCGGCGTTCAGCACCAAGGTCGGGCACAGCCCGTCGAGGACGGCGCCGGCCGGGAAGGCGTAGCCGTCGGCGGAGCTGAGCGGCCGCCGAGATAGTTCTCGGCCAGAGTGTGGTCCTCACCGGCGGGCGGCTGGAACAGCGGCGGGAGCTCGGCCAGTTTGGCGGCCAGTGACGGCGACGGCGACGGGATCCGGGCGTGCAGCGCCGGGTAGACGAGCGCCAGCGCGGCCGGGACCCATCCGTCGCGGTCACGCAGCTTGAGCGCGGCGCCCGCGGTCAGGTTCCGCCTGCGCTGGCGCCGCCGATGGTGATCCGCTCGGGATCGGCTCCGAGATCCCTGGCCCGGTCCGCACCCAGGCGACGGCGGCGACGGTGTCGTCGTGCGGTACCGGATAGCACACGCCGCCGACGGCCAGGCGGTAGTCGACGCTGACGACGACGCTCCTCGGCGCAGACTCTCGCGCGGTCCAGTCGACCTCGCGCATTAGACGTCACCGCAGATGAACGAGCCGCCGTGCAGCCAGAACAGGCAAGGAGCGCGAACAGGGATCTGAGCGGAGGGAGTGTAGATAAGGAGGAGGACAGGGCAGTGCGGTAAGGGCGCGGAGCGCGCGGATATGGACCGCGGGCAACGACGCCGGTCTAAGGTCTAGAACTGGCGGATCTGCTGGATCAGCACGGGATAGGAGTAGGCTTCGCCCAAGCGGTGAGAAAGTACAGGTAATGAAAGCGGGCGGCGACGACGGAATGGACCGGCATGGCTCAGGCCGTCAAGATGAGACGCTTGCGATCGACTACCCCGCCAGGACGGCAAGTAGGAGATGCGCAGCCGTATCGAGAAAGAGAAGTAGTGCTCCACTGGTGACAGCGGCTCGACGGTCTAGAAGGCCAGCTCCGCACGCTCGCCCATCTCCCAGAGGTAGTCAGTGAAGACGGGCAACTGAGCGAACGTGTAAGTGTGGCAGTGAACGGTGAACATAGTGCGCTCGAACGGTACCGGCGATCCGTAGAAGGTGAGGTAGACGGCCTCGACCATGGACAGGCCAAGGACACGGTAATACGGCATGCGAACTTCGATGCGGCCGCCGGTGCGACCGTCGTCCAAGCGGCGGAACTATTCCTCGCAGACGATGTACTTGTCGAACATGTCATTACTCCCCGAGCAGCAAGCTGAACATGACGTGCTGGCGGCGCACCTGCTCGACGCTGTCGAAGGGTTAGGAGTACTGGATATGCCGGTTGCCTACGTACTAGCTGGACAGATAGCTGTAGTAACCGCCTTCGATGAGGACGGGGATGATCTAGTCGTACGGGATGCTGTATTCGGTGCAGTACTAGGCATCTAGAAAAACTTGGAATGGATGTGAAAGATGCGCGACATGTAATAGAGCATGTAATAAGAGAAGATAAAAGTGAAGAGAGAGAAATGAAGAGAAAGGAAATGATAGAAAGAGAAGATGATAAAGTAAAAGAAAAGTATATGAGAAAGAGAAAGAAGATATGATAGAAGAAGGTGAAAAAGATGATGTAGAAGAAGAGAGAAAGAGAGATGAAGAGAAGAGATAGATAGATAAATAAAAGAGAGAAGAGATACAAGTAGGTGATAATGTCGATATGAAGCAGAGAGCCGGAAAAGAGTATAGTACATGATTAGAGGTGATGAATGATATAGGGATGAGAGTAGAGAAAAGAAGAGAGCAATAGAAAAGGAGATGAACTATATGCTATTAAAGAGTAAGACGAAGAGATATATATGAATTAGAGAGAGGTATAGATGATAGATAGGATGACGAATGCAAAGAGATGAAAGAAGATGTAGATGTATTGCTAGACTCAGTCCACCTGTCCCGAGAAGAGAAAAAGAGATAAGAGTAAAGATAGGAGTAAGAAAAAAAGTAGATAGAGAAAGGAGAAGAGAAGTACTACTTCATCCACCCGAGCCAGGTATCGACGAACTCGTCGGTGAGGTGCGGGTAACCGGGGATGGACTGCTCAGGGATGATCTCGATGCTGAGCGCGCCGATGCCGGCAGCGGCGGCGATGCAGTCCTCCAGGGACATGGTGCGGAGGAAGTATTCCTCCTGGAAGGAGTACAGGCTCACGCCACGCTTGATTGTCATCGTGTCTCCTTACGGGGGTCGACCCAGCCGGGCAGATCCCAGGGGCGGGCGAGTGCCTCGCGAAGCCGGCGGCGAGCTCCGCGGCGGCCGGCAACGGCGCGGCCCGGCCGTCGGGGCCGTGATAGACCCGGCAGGTCAGCGCCAGGCCGGCGTCGCCGGCGAACAGGTCCCGGCGGCCGACCTGGAAGGTCGGGGAGCCGGGAAAGTTCAGCCGGGCGCTTCCTGTGGGGTGGTGACCTCGCGGTGGACCACGGCCACGTCGCCGCGGTTCAGCTCGGCCAGCGCCGCCTCGAGCAGTTCGCGGCCTGTTCGTGTGACGGGCAGCCCGGCCACCACAGCAGCTCGACAGCCACTTCACGGAGCAGCGCGGCCGGGGAATAGAAGACCGGTGCACCGTCGGCCCGGCGAGGACATCGTCCAGGGCGTCCCGGATCCACCGGGCGTTCTCGGCTGGGTTGCCGTGGTACGCGTCGGCGCCCCGTGATAGCGGACAACGCCGCTCGGTGGAGAACGAACACCTCAGGGGTCGCCGTAGAGCCGTAGGCGGCCACGGCCTCCTGGTCAGCGTCTCGCAGGTAAGGCCCGGCGATCTCGCCGAGCCGACCCGGCGGCGCATCGAGTCCAGGCTGTCTTCGGGATGGCCGGTCTCGTCGTTGCCCACCACCTGGAGCACGGTCACGTGCCGGCTAGCGTAGCCGCGGGCGACCTGTTGGATGCGGTCATGCCAGGCTAGGGCGTAGGGCAGCCGTTGGCGGTGAAGACCACGACCGTAGCCGCCGCGGCGGCCGGATCGAGCGTCACGTCCCCGCCCCGCGCGTCGGGCAACGTGAAGGCCGGCGCGATGTAGACGGCGGACAGGCGGTGGTTCATGCCAGCATCTCGAGGACTCGTCGTGCCGACCGCGCGGCGATGGCCACGCTGGTCAGCGTCGGGTTGCAGACCGTGGCGGCCGGGATCGTGCCGTTGCCGCCGAGGAAGAGGTTGTCCAGGCCCCACACCTGGGCGTAGCTGTCACACACGGACGTGCCCCGCCGTCGTCGCCAAGCCGGTAGGTGCCCTGGTAGTGCAGCGACGATCCGGCCGGGATGATCTTCGGCTCGCCGCCGGGGACGAAGCTGCCGAGCGCCTGCCCGCGGTGGTCAGGTAGGTGAGGGCCTGACGCGAGTTCGGCGTCCTCGCGGTCGGTGAGCGAATACTCGATGGTGCCCGGGGCATCCCCGAGCGGTCGGTTGAGTATCCGAGAACGTGAACCCGTCCTGCTCGCGCGGGAACTTGCGGCAGCCCCAGCCCATCGTGAGGTACCCGGCCTGGTTGGGCCCCGGCCCGTCCTCCGGTGAACTGCACCGGGCAGGTGTCCATGTGCAGCGCCTGCGCGCCGAAGGGATGCCCGGGATCGGCGAACGGCACATAGATCACCGCGCTGACCGGGTCGGGGCCTGCTGGCCGCCCGCCGGGTAACCGGGCACCAGGTCCGCGCGGACCGCGACGACCGCGAACGTCAGCGGGTGCTCGGTCAGGTACCGGCCGAGCGGGGCGGCCGGATGCCAGAGGTCGACAGCAGCTGGGGGGTGTGCAGGGCGTCTGCCGCGACGATCGTGACACGCGGCCGGACGACCGTGACGTCGCCGCTGTCCATGTCGGCGAGCTCGGCCGCTGCTACCGCGGGTCCCGTCGAGGACCAGCCGGCGGCACAGGGTGCTGGCGCGCAGCCGGTACCTGGCGTCCCTGAAGGATCATGTCGGCGCCCGTCCAGCGCACCGTGCCGTCGGCTGCGCCTGCCCGGCGACGGGCAGGACCCCGACCTTGCGGCCCTCGGGTAGCAGGGGGTCGAACAGCTCGCCCAGCATCCGCACTACGGCCGTGCTCATCGCCGAGCCGACGAACGCCTCGGTGGTCCGGCACAACAGGCGCGCGGCAACCGCGATCGCCTCGCCCCACTCGTCCTAGGGGATGAACGAGATCCGCTCGCTGTCGCGCGGCTCAGGTACCGCGCACGTCCACAGCGCGCCCTGGCCGCCGACGCAGCTGGCCAGGGCAGCCGCTGGCATCTGCTCGTTCCCCGGCGCGATGAGGTAGGTGCCCTGACGGGCGGTGACCGTGCCCGGGATATCCAGCGGCATGGCGTCGGCCCCGGACAGCGCCTGTCCCTGGGCGAGCAGGCGCGCCTGTTCCTGCGTCGCCGGGTCGGCGATGTTGCGCAGGTTCATCCCTGGCGGCTCGGACACCACCGGCCCGGCCTCGACGACGAGCACGTCGAGGGCGGGCCGGGCCTGCGTGAGCAGCCGGACGTAGGCCGCGCCTACCGGTCCGCTGCCGACGACGAGCACATCGGGCTCGGCGGTCAGCCATTGACGGCCCGTTCGGAAAAAAGTTTGTGCAGCAGCTTGTGCTGGGCGGCGACCAGGTCCCAGCCGCTGACCGCGTCGGTGTAGGCGTGGCCCTCCCACTCGCTGGAGATGTAGC
Source organism: uncultured Actinomycetes bacterium (assembly GCA_963767565.1). Taxonomy (GTDB): domain Bacteria; phylum Actinomycetota; class Actinomycetes; order Streptosporangiales; family Streptosporangiaceae; genus Palsa-504. The sequence continues at coordinate 126,302 of CAVYEG010000015.1, forward strand.
CGGTGTAGCCGCCGTCGAGGAGGACGTCCACGATCGTCGCGTTGTCGATGGACGGCTCGTCACCGCTCTCGTCGATACCGTAGAACTTGGCGTGGACGTGGACGACGCGTTCGATGATCTCGCTCCAGCGGCGCGGGTCCTGCCGGCCGTGCATGGTGAGCATCATCTGGAGCTTGCCCATGTCGGCCGGGGTGGCGCCCAGCGCGGGTGCCTCGGCGGCGAAGCGCTCGAACTTCTGCGGCATCGTGGTGTCGCTGTTCCACACCTCGATGGCGAGCTCGGTGAGTTCGGGGCTCATGCCGGATTCGCGGTGGGCGGCGATGAGGCTCGGCGGGACCGAGCGCATGGAGGAGCTGAAGTCCGGCGTGAAGCCGAGCAGCGGGCTGCCGATCGCCTCGTACAGTTCCCGCAGCCTGAGGATGCTCGGGTGAGTCGACGGCCTCCGGGCTGTGGATCTCGTAGCCGAACTTCATGTCGCCGTTCTTCTCCAGGATCCGCACCAGGCCCTCGAGGAACGAGCGCGTCGGGATCACCGAGGACTTGCAGACGGGAAAGCCCATCGGCATGCGAGGTGGCGATCTGCGGCTCGAGGTAGTCCAGGGCCTCGTCCTCGTCCAGCAGCCGGCCGCGGTGGATGCCGAGGTCAAGGTTCATGCTCATCGCGGACGGTTCCAGCCCGGTCCGCTCGCACTGGTCCCGGAACGAGGAGATGACCTCGCCGGAGACGCGCGGATAGCCGCGCAGGCTCTGGAAGCCGACCATCTCCAGGCCGGGGCCGAGGCCGAGCTCGGCTACCTTGCCGATCATCCCTTCCAGGGTGTATCCGGGCTGGCGCATCTCGAGGGTGAAGCTGAACAGGGTCGTGCCCAGCTTCGGCAGGGCCACGGTCGTGGCGTTAGCGGTCATCAGGAAGCGTCCTTACTGACAGGTGAGCGTGCGGGAGGTGTGGCTGGCGGCGAGCAGCGGCTGCCGGGCGTCCGGCGGGCCGATGAGGATGTACGGGATCGACAGGCCGAAGCCGAACTCGATGTGGTGCGGCGCGCGGGGTCGAAGCCGGGCTTGCGCACGCGCAGCTCGAAAGGATCGAGCACGTACCACCATTCGTCGTAGCCGTCGGCGAGCTGCGGCACCGTGAACGACTTTCCGTTGACGACGATCGTCATGTCGTCCTCGGGGACCTTCTCACCGTCGACCGCGAGGTCGAGCATCGGCCAGGGATGTCAGCGGCAGGGAGCGGTACCAGTGCGACCGGATGTCCAGCGCAAAACCGTCACCGGTCGCGTGCAGCGCGTCGTCGCGGACGACGTCCTTGTCCATTGGACCCATGTGCTTGCGTCTTCTGTGATCACGTGCCGAGCGACTCGGCGATGGCGCGTGCGGCCCGGACGGCGAGCGCGACGCTGCTGAGGGTCGGGTTGCAGGCGGTGGCGTCGGGATGACCCCGTTGCCGCCGACGTAAAGGCCGGGCACACCCCAGACGGCGCTGGCTGGGTCACAGACCGATGTGCCGTCGTCGGACTCCCCCATCCTGACCGTGCCCTGGTAGTGCAGCGACGTGCCGGCGGGCAGCAGGCGCGGCTCGCCCCCGGGAATGAAGCCGCCGAGGGCTTGCGCGGCCCGGCGCTGCTGGGCCATCGCTGCTTCGATGTGGGCCCGGTCCCGGCTTGTGAGGCGGTAGCGGATCCGGATGGCCGGCAGCCCGAACGCGTCCGGCTCGTCCTCGTCGAACTCCAGGCGGTCCTCGGCGCGGACGTCTTTGGCGCAGAACCAGCCCAGGCCGACGACGACGCCGGAGGGGTCGGTGACGCCGAGGTCGACGGGCGAGGCGTCGAGCTGCATGACCTGCCCGTGGAACGGGTGCAGGCCGTCGACGAACGGCACCCAGGCGACGCCGGCGAGCAAGTCGCGCTGGTCACCTGTCCCTGGCCGTAGTTCACGTCGATGCCGCGGCCGACGGCCGGTCCCGCCGGCGTCGGGATCTTGCACGTTGACCGCCGCCACGACCTGGGCTGGTCGTTGAGGTACCGGCCGAGCGCGGCCGGGCGGATGCCCGATGCCCACAGCAGCTGCGGGCGTGCGCAGGGCGTCCGCGGCGACGACGACGGCTTTCGCGGGTATCCGTGTCCGCCCGCCGTCCGGCGTCGGCGATCTCCACCCCGGCCGTGCGGCCGCCGGAGAGCAGGACCCGGCGGACAACGGTGCCGGGCGCAGCTCGAACGCTGTCGTGCCGGCCGGCGGCCAGCGGGCCGAGCACGGTGTCGGCCCCGGACCAGCGCGGTGCCGCGCCTGGGCGAGGGGTGCAGGCCAGCGGCATGGGCTGCACCTGGCGGCCGGGCGGCCGGCCGTGGTCGAAGGCCGCGGCCAGCCCGGCCAGGGTCGTCCGCGCCCCGGCCGTCGGGTCGAACCCTCGGTCGTGACGCGCAGCAGCCGGGCTGCCTCGGCCTCGAGGTCCTGCCACTCGGTGTCTTTGATGAAGGCGATGCGCTCGCTCCCGTACGGCGAGGGACAGGCGCAGGTCCAGTGCGCGCCCATGCCTCCGACGTTGGTGGATTCGGAGGCGTCCGGCATGTCGTCCTGGTCGGGCGTCCCGGGGGACCGGCGGCGGACCCGGTGGGTTCCCGGCCGCGGCGGAGTACTCGGCGCGGTGGTCCGGGTCGGCGGCGACGTCTGGTCCTTCGGAGGCCAGCTGATACCCGGCTCGTGCGGCGGCGTCAGTCTCGTTCCGGACGTTGGCCCCGGGAACGCTGGTCAGCGGGGGGCCGGCTTCGAGCATGAGGACACGCAGACCGCGGGGCCCGTTCGGCCAGAATCCGTGCGTAGGCGCAGCCGACCGGCCCGCTGCCGACGATGATGACGTCGTGGTTCCCTCAGCTCAACCTTTGAGCCCGCCGGCGTAGGCCTGGATGAACCGCTTCTGGGTGAAGACGTAGAACACCAGGATCGGGACCATCGAGATGATCACGACGGCGAAGATGAGGTTCCACTGCGAGACCAGCGAGCCGACGAAGTTGTACATGACCACCGGGAGGGTCTGCCAGCGCGAGCCGTTCAGGAAGATCAGCGCGGTGAAGAAGTCGTTCCACACGATCAGCCCGGCCAGGATGGCGACCGATCCGGTCGCCGGGGCCATCAGCGGGAACACGACCCGCACGAAGACCCGGAACCGGGACGCGCCGTCGATGCTGGCGGCTTCTTCGTAGTCACGCGGGAGGTTGCGGTAGAACCCGCCGTACAGGAACACCGACAGGGGCAGCAGGAAGCCGGTGTAGACCACGATCAAGCCCCAGGGATTGCCGACCAGGCCGAGGTGCCGGGCGCCGATATACAGCGGCAAGGTGCCGAGCTGGGTAGGGAGCACGATGGCGCCAAGGAACAGGTAGTACGCGCGCCTGCTCCAGGCCCGGGTGCTGCGGACCAGCACGTAGGCGGCGGCCGAGCCGAGGGTGACCAGGGCGATGATGGTCCCGGCGGTGATGATCACGCTGGCCAGCAGGCCCTGCCAGATGTTCCCGTTCTGGCTGCTCGAGGGTGACAGGAGCGTGGTGAAGTTGCTCAGGGTGGGGTGGGTGGGAGGGGCGAAGGAGGAAGTGGTCAGGATCTGGTCGCCGGTCTTGAACGCCCCCACGATCAGGATCCAGAACGGCGCCAGCAGGACCAGCGCGGCCAGAACGGTCACGACCTCCAGAACGAGGGTGCGCTTGGTATAGCGGAACATGTCCGGGCTCCCGGTCTAGGTGCGGTCTCGGGTCAGCGCCAGCTGCGCGATGGTGAACACGAGGATGAACACGGTGAGGACGAGGGCCATCGCGGCACCGAGGCCGAACTCCTGGTAGGTGAAGGTTTGCTGGTAGATCTCGGTGGCCAGGGTCTGGGTGGCGTTGTCTGGGCCGCCGCCGGTCAAGGCCATGACCTGGTCGAACACGCGCAGGCCCTGGATCAGGGTCAGGGTGGTCGCGATCGCCAGCGACGGCTGGATCAGCGGCACCGTGATACGGCGGAATCGCCGCCAGAGGCCCGGCTCCGTCGATGGCCGCCGCCTCTTCAAGCTCGCGCGGCACGGTCGCCAAGCCCGCCAGGTACACGACCGCCACGAACCCGATGCTCTGCCACACCATGACCACCAGGACGCAGCCCAGCGCCAGCTTGGGCACAGCCAGCCAGTCATGGCGCAGCGAGCCGAGCCCGATGTCGCCCAGGATCTGGTTCAGCGACCCGTTGTAGGCGAAGATGAACTTCCAGATATACGACACCGCGATCGGGCTCAGCACCACCGGCATGAAGATGAGGGTGCGCAGCACGTAGCGGGTCTTGAGGGTCCGGTTGAGCGCCAGGGCGAAGCCCAGGCCGATGAGGTTCGTGAACACCACGAACCCGACCGCCAGCAGCACCGTGTTGACCAGCGCCCCGAAAAGCTGCGGAGTCTGGAACACCGTGACAAAGTTCGAGACGCCCACGAAGTTGTACGGGCCGATGCCGGTCCAGTTCGTGAAGGCGTAGAACGCTCCCGCCGCGGTGGCCAGGTAGATCACCGCACCGGTCAGGACCAGGGCGGGGAGAATCCACCACCAGTAGCCGTACCCCACGAGACTCGAACGAGCAGCCCTGCCGGGCCTAGCGTTGTCGCGCTTGCTGATGGCTGGGCTTGGCAGGGCTGCTCGTGATTGACATCTGGGCTGAAGCCTTTCGTGCGGTGATTCGGGGTTTAAAACCGGGGAACCGCAGGCATCAGGGCGGTGGTCCAGTCGGAATCCATCTGCTGCAGCACCTGCTGGACGGTCGCCTGCCCGGTCAGCAGCCCTTGCACACCAGAGCCGAGATCGGCGTAGATCTTCCCGTTCGGCCAGTCGATGGTGGGGAACCCGCGGTACTGCCGGCTGGTGATCATCGACGCGACCGGCTGGTACGGCGCGGACCAGCGTGCTGACGTCGGTCGTGCCCACCGGGAAGTACCCGGAACCGGCAGACAGGATCTTCTGTCCGGCCGGGCTGGCCAGGAAGGCCAGGAAGCTGGCGACCAGCTTCGGGCTCCTGGTGTGGGCGCTGCCCGCACGGAGATGTCGGAACTCACCGACGCGTACGGTGGTGCCGGACGGCGTCGGGAAGGGCAGGGCGACGAGGTTGACGTGACCGCCGGAGGCTACGGAGATGTCGTGCGCCGCGCCACTGGGGGCGAAGAACCCGAACAGCTGTCCCCGGGCGGAGCCGTTGGTGAGGGCATCGAACCCCGCGCTCTGGGCACCGGGCTGGAAGCAGCCCGCCTTGTACAGCTGGACGATAGAGTTCAGGGCCGTGGTCCACCCCGGAGTATTGGCGAAGGTGACCTTGCCCGCCGCGCGCTGGGCGTCCCAGCTGGGGTCCGGCCCGTACACGGTCGAGGTGGCGATCTCCAGGGCCAGGATCCCGGTGTTCGGGGCGGCCGAGCCGGCCAGCCCGAACAGCGCCTTGCCCTTCGCCTTCGCGGTCGCGCACGCCTGCATGACGTCAGAGAACGTCGACGACGCCGTGAGCGTAACGCCGGAGGCCTTCGCCAGCGCGTCGTTGTAGACGATGCCGTTCACGGCGCTGCCGAGCGAGACCGCGTAGAGCGTGCCGTTGTACTCGAACTGGCTCACGCCGGCCGGCGCGAGTTCCGTCTTCAGGGCAGGATCGGTGAGAGGCAGCAGCTGTCCGGCCTTGGCGAAGGGCTGGATCGAGTCCGTCTGGCCAGAGCCGGACTCGGCCACGAACACGTCCGGGGCGTTGCCGCCCTCGATCCGGGTCGCGATCGCCTGCGCGTAACTCTCCGCCGGCAGCTCCTGGAACGTGATCTTGACGCCCGGATGCGCCTTCTCGTAGGCCGCGGCCGCATCCTGGTAGTAGTGCTCGTTCCCTGACGGATTGTTGAAGGCGAACGTGATCGACTGCGGTTTCGTGGCCCCGATCCGCTCCCGGACCCGCCGCTCGCGGAGGAGCAGGCCGCGGCGGAAATCCCGGTGAGCAGCGGCCGCGGCAGTCGCTGCCCACCGCCACCGTCTTCTTCTTGCGTTGGTGATCATGATGGTCTCCTGTGGAACGCATTCCGGTGCGGAGAACCCTGGCTGCTGATGTAAGACGAGACTATGATGTTGAGTTGTACGGACCGCCGAGCGTCCTCTGGGTCGACCGGCTTCGATCCGGTTCAGATGAAGTTACGTCGGATTACGGCAGAAGTCAACGCTAATGCGATTGATTTATACCTCCTATTGAATGGAGCTATACGGTCCGGAGCGCCGACTCGGATCCCCCAGGCATGCCACGTACTTCCTCGCGTTCCGCGCTCGTGCGGTTACTGCGCGTTCGGACGGAGCGAGAGATAACTCATGCTCGGAGTGACACGTTAGTCAGGAAGTTATTGACTGTAGCGGTAGATCAGGACTAACATCAAGTTGCCGACGTTCTTGTCAGCCGGTCTACCCGCTCGTCTCGGCGGCCCCGTAGTTCGTCTTCGTCTTCGATCGCATCGAGTCGGAGGTCAGCACGTGCCCCTCTCCCGGACCCCGCAGACGCTAGGCGTGGGAATGATCGGCTACGCCTTCATGGGCGCGGCCCACTCCCAGGCGTGGCGATCCGCGCCTCGGTTCTTCGACCTCCCCGTGCGGCTGCGGATGTCCGTCCTGGCCGGCCGCAACGAGGCCCGCGCCAAGGCGGCCGCCGACAAGATACGGCTGGGACGACGTAGAGACCGACTGGACCGCCTCGTGGACCGGGACGACGTGGACATCGTCGACATCTGCACCCCGGGCGACACGCATGCCGAGATGGCCATCACCGCCCTGGAGGCCGGCAAGCACGTCCTGTGCGAGAAACCGCTGGCGAACTCGGTAGCCGAGGCCGAGGCGATGGCGACGGCAGCCGCGTCCGGCCGCGGCCCGCGGAGTGCGGGCCACGTGCGGCTTCACTTACCGGCGGGTACCCGCCGCCCGGCTCATGGCCGAACTCGTAGCCGACGGGGCCATCGGAACCCTCCGGCACATCCGCGCCAGTTACCTCCAGGACTGGCTGATCGATCCGGCCGCCCCATGTCATGGCGGCTGGAGAAACAGCGGGCCGGGTCCGGCGCGCTGGGAGACATCGGCGCGCACGCCATCGACCTCGCGCAGTACATCACCGGCGATCCGATCACCGGGGTCACGGCCTTGAGCAGCACGTTCGTGCCCCGGCGGCCGATCCCGGCCGCCGACGGCTTCCTCGGCACAAACGCAGCCGCCAGCGGCGAATACGGCGAGGTCACGGTGGACGACGCCACCGTGTTCCTCGCCCGCACCGCCTCCGGCGCCCTGGCCACCTTCGAAGCCTCTCGATTCGCCACCGGGCACAAGAACGGCCTGCGGCTCGAACTCAACGGTTCGGCCGGATCGATCGTCTTCGACGTGGAGCGGATGAACGAGCTGCTCGTCTACGACGCCCGCCAGAACGAACGCGGGTTTTCGCACCGTCCTGGTAACCGAGCCGTCCCACCCTACATCGCGGCCTGGTGGCCGCCCGGCCACACCCTGGGATACGAGCACGCCTTCACCCATCAGGTCCGCGACTTCGTCGAGGGGATCGCGAACGGCCAGGACACGCACCCGACATTCGATGACGCGCTGGGAGTCCAGCGGGTGCTGGCCGCCGTCGGGTATAGCGCTGATGAGGGAGCGCGCTGGGTGGACATCGCCGGCGCGGCAGCGCCGATCGAGACAGGAGGCACGCGCTCATGAGCCGTCGGCCGATCACTCTTTTCACCGGACAGTGGGCCGATCTGCCGTTCGAGCGAGGTATGCCGGCTGGCCTCGGAATGGGGCTACGACGGCCTCGAGATCGCCTGCTGGGGCGACCATCTCGACGTGGCCCGCGGCGCGACCGACGACGGCTACATCGCCGCGCGCACGCAGATCCTGGACGAGCACGGCCTGAAGGTCTTCGCGATCTCGAACCACCTCATCGGCCAGGCCGTCTGCGACCGACCCGATCGACGAGCGGCACCAGGGCATCCTGTCGCCCGCGCGTCTGGGGCGACGGCGACCCCGAAGGCGTCCGGCAGCGGGCCGCCGAGGAGATGAAGAACACGGCTCGGACCGCGGCCCGGCTCGGCGTCGACACCGTCATCGGCTTCACCGGATCATCGATCTGGAACTAGGTCGCGATGTTCCCGCCCGGTCCCGCCGGACATGATCGAGCGCCGGCTACGAGGACTTCGCCGACCGGTGGAACCCGATCCTCGACGTCTTCGACGAGGTGGGGGTGCGCTTCGCCCACGAGGTGCACCCGAGCGAGATCGCGTACGACTACTGGACGACGGTCCGCGCGCTGGAAGCGATCGACCACCGGCCGGCGTTCGGGCTGAACTGCGACCCGTAGCCACATGGTCTGGCAGGGCCTCGATCCGGTGGGGTTCATCTGGGACTTCAAGGACCGGATCTACCACGTCGACTGCAAGGACATCGGTCAAGCAGCTGAACGGGCGCAACGGCCGGCTGGGATCGCACCTGCCGTGGGCCGACCCGCGCCGCGGCTGGGACTTCGTGTCGACCGGGCACGGCGACGTGCCTGGGAGGACTGCTTCCGCATGCTGAACGCCATCGGCTACGAAGGGCCGATCTCGATCGAGTGGGAAGACGCCGGCATGGACCGGCTCACGGCGCACCGGAAGCGCTGGACTTCGTCAGCGGTCTGCTGTTCGAACCGCCCGACGACGTCCTTCGACGCCGCCTTCTCCACCAAGGGCGGTTGACGTGAGCGAGCTGAAGTGGTCCTACATGGACCACTGGCTGACGGATACCGCCGCGGGGTCCGATGACGCAGTACGAGTCGCGGCGCCTCATGGACGACTACGTCAAGCAGATCAGCGCGGTCGGCTTCGAGGGCTTGGACATGTTCGACTACCGGATCTACGGGCTGACGCAGATGTACGGCTCGATCGAGAAGTACGAGGAATACATGCAGGACCACGGCATCGACAAGATCGTGAACCTGTACCGCGGCATCATGTACGACCAGCGAGTGGCGGACCCGCATGTGCGGGAGACACACGACGAGATCGTGGAGAGCACCTGGCGGATGCTCGAGATGTGGGAAGAACCTGCAGATCGAGAACTTCATCGTCATGCCGGCCAGACTCTATGCTGACAACGAGCCGGTGACCGAGGACAAGATCAAGGCCGCGGCGGAATGCTGGAACCGGGTCGGCGAGATGAGCGCCGAGTTCGGCGTGAGGACAACAGGCCACCACGAGTTCTTCTGCGCCATCCGCACGGAGGAGGACATCGACAGCTTCTACGAATGGACGGACCCGCGCTACGTCAGCTTCTTCTGCGACACGGCGCAGCACAGCATCGCGGGTGTCGACCCGGTGGAGCTGTATCTCGAACTGCACGACCGCGTCACTGGCTTCCACTTCAAAGACACCCGAGAGGTCGACACCACCCAGGCCTACACGCACCGCCCTGACGCCGAGCTGATGGCGCCGCAGACCGAACGGTGGTTCTAAGAGATGGGCACTGAGGGAGGGTTGGTCGACTTCCCGCGACTGATGCGCGCGCTCACAGAGCACGAGTTCACCGGCTGGATCACCGTGGAGCACGACAAGGCCAACATCGGCGGCGACTACGCGGAGAGCACCGCTCTGTCGATGTGGTACGCCAAGCACGTCTGGCGGAGATGTACTCATGACCGGGATGATCGCCGGGGCTACGCGATCAACCAGTGGAAGCCGAACTTCGACGACTTCACGCGGCGCGAGCAGCACGGCGTGCGCTGAAGGTGATAGCGGCGTGCGGTACACCGGGATAGAGCTGCGAGACTGGACCGGGCGCTGGGAACGGCTGGGTCGGCCGGAGTGGATCGCGGCGAACTACGGATCGGCCGGCGGCTTTCAACAGATTTTCTTGCGGCACATCGGCATCGAGGCGGTGTGCAGCTGGTACTTCGATCCGGGCGAGCTTATCGGGGAGGAACTCTGCCGGCCGCTCGGTCCTGGAGACTGGCGACCACGGGGCGATCACGGAGTCGGTGAAGCTGTTCGCGGAGTTCCTCGCCGAGGTCGGCGGATCGCGGCTCGTCGTGCGCCCGCCCCGTCAGCATGGCAGCCGGCGAACTCACCGACGACGCGATCGACACCGCGGCCGAGGATGGAACCAGATCGGCGCGGCTACGGCCGCTGCGGGATCGACTGTGTCGCTGCACGTGGACTGCCTGAGCGCTGCCGCAGACGCGAAGAAGCTGGACGCTCTGCTTGAGGCGACGGACTGGCTCTGGTCGGCCTGACCCTCGACACCGCCGAGCTCACGCTGGCCGGCTTAGACCTGCTCACCGTCTACCGGCGGCACCGGGACCGAGTCGATCACGTGCACATGAAGGACACGCGATATGTCGACGACTACGAGGAGCGGAAGGCGCCGCACGCCGAGACGGCCATGCTACAGGCCGGCGGAGAACGCGGCGTCGAGCGGTGGTTCTACGAATGCGGCACTGCTGACGGGCTGGTCGACTTCCCCGCGCTGCTGAGAGCGCTGAACGAAGACGGCTACGCGGGCTGGCTGGTGTTCGAGAGCGAGCAGACGAAGAATCCGGCTCGCAGAGTCATGCTCAACGGCTGGTACGCGCACCGATGCGGCACCAATGAGATAATGTACGATCTTTCTACGTAAACGAAAAATCTTCTAACGTAAAGAAACAGAAGTTGACTTTGATGCTAAATTTGACGTCTGATCGGGTCAGAACACACAGAGTAGGAATATCAATGAACACGACGGACGAGGCGCGAAGAACAAGAGAGCGAGGCGTCACTCTTACAGGAGTCGCTGCTCGATCTGATCCGGGAACGAGGCACCGCTACGCGGGCGGAACTAGTCGACGAGACCGGCTGGGGACGAACCGACCGAACTCAGCGCCTGAGAGAGCTGATGGAGATAGGCCTGGTGACCGACGCGGGCACCGGGCGTTCCACTGGCGGGCGTGCGCCTCGAGAGGTGCGCTTCCGCCGGAGAATAGGCGGCAGTCAACGGCGACAATCTGGGAGCCACGAGCATCGAGATGGCCGTGACCGACCTGGCTGGCGAGACAATGGCGACCTACGAGGAGAACTGGGATATCGCCCGAGGCCCGAAGGAGACGCTGGATCGCGTGGAGAGGCTGATCGAGCAGATCGTGGCGAACTCGCCTGTGTCGCTGACGGACATCGTTGGCGTAGGTGTCGGCCTGCCGGGACGCGTTGAGTTCGCCAGTGGCAGTACAATATCGCCGCCCATCATGCCTGGCTGGAACAACTAACCAGTGCGCGACCGGCTAGCCGAGCGTTTCGGAGTACATGTAGTCGTCGACAACGACGTGAACACGATGGCGATAGGCGAGCAACGGGTGGGACTGGCGCGCGGTGTCGACGACTTCGTCTTCGTCAAGGTGGGCACCGGGATCGGGGCCGGAATCTTCTCGAACGGCCAACTGCACCGGGGAGCCGACGGCGCGGCCGGCGACATCGGGCACATCGCCGTGGAAGGCGGCTCGACGGTCCTGTGCCGGTGCGGCAGGTACGGGTGCCTGGAAGCCTATACCGGAGGCGCGGCACTGGCCCGGCAGGCACAGGAGGCGGCGCTCAACGGGGAGAGCAAGTACCTGGCCGAGCTGCTCAAGACCTCAGGCGGCCCGCTCGCCGCAACGGACATCACCACCGGCGCGAGCGCCGGCGACCAGGAGTGCCTCCGGCTGCTCCGCCAGGCGGCCTGGCGGCTGGGGCAGGCGATGTCGGCGTGCGTGAACTTCTTCAACCCGTCCCTGATCGTGTTCGGCGGCGGAGTCTCGCGGGCGGGTGACCTGCTCCTGCCGGGAATCAGGCAGGCCGTGCTCGAGCTGTCCCTCCCGCTGGCCACCCGGAACCTGCGCATCGACATCACCCGCCTGGGCGACACGGCGGGGACGATCGGGGCCGCCTTCGCCGTCATCGACCAGCTGCTGCGCGCCGACCGGTTCGAATGGTGGGCCGAACGCAACCACGCGGCCGCCGCGGTCACCCCGGCCCGGCGGTCGCGCGACCAGACCGCCACTCCACGACTGGCCGCGGGCTAACGACGATGATCAGCTACACCGACAGCGAGGACCACGCGGCTCGTACCGCGGCCACTCGCACGCTCATTACCGAGTTTGCCCGCCTGTTTTATCTGGAAAAAGACGTCCGCACGGCCTTCGAGACGTTCGTGGCGCCGGGCTACATCCAGCACAACCCGGGGATAGCCGACGGCTGGGACGCCGCGATCGCGGCGCTGACCCCGATGTTCGCCGACCCCGACTTCCACGCCGACCTCAAGCGTGTGCTGGCCGACGGCGACTACGGCCTCATCCACCTGCACGGCTACCGCGGCGGCCAGCGCGGCGGCGCGGTCATGGACCTGTACCGAGTGGCAGGCGGACAGATCGTCGAGCACTGGGACGTGATCCAGCCGATCCCGGAGCCGTGCAGAACGACCACCCGCTGCTGTGACCCGCAGGCCCGGACGACCGGACTTCCAACCAGGAGAAAGTAGCCGTGTACCAGCTGTCCCCGAATATCGAACTGCTGTTCACCGAGGCCGGGCCGGATTACGCCGCCCGGGTACGCGCCGCGGCCGCCGCGGGCTTCGACGCCGTGGAGATGTGGGGCACCCTGGACAAGGACGTCAGCTCCCTGGCCAAAGCGCTGTCCGACAGCGGCGTGACCCTGACTTCCGTCCTGGCCGAGCCCCGGACCAACTTCACGCTGCCCGGTACCGACCTCGGCCCGTTCTTCGACGGCCTGGAACGCGGCGTCGAGAACGCCCGCCTGCTCGGCGTGCCGCGCATCGTGCTCGGCTCCGGGATCGGCTTTCCCGGGGCCAAGCGACCGCAGAACCTGGAACGGCTGGTCGAGGCGTTCTCGCAGGCCGTCGAGCGGACTCAGGGGTCGGGCGTGAAGCTCATCTTGGAGCCGGTCAACACCCGGGTCGACCACCCCGGCGAGCTGCTGGACCGGACCGCCGACGCGGTCGCCGTGGCCAGGGGCGTGAACTCCGGCTCGTTCGGCATCCTGTATGACCTGTACCACTCCGTGACCGAAGGCGAGGACCCGGCGACCGAACTGGCACGCCGGGGACTCGTGGACTACGTGCAGATCGCCGACTCGCCGGGCCGGGCGCAGCCGGGAAGCGGCACGATTAACTGGCCTGCCAGCCTGGCCGTGCTGCGGGCGGCGGGTTACGCCGGGCCGATCGGGCTGGAGTACTTCCCTACCGTGGAGTCGGTGGAATCGCTGAAACTCATCAGGTCCGTGGCGGCGGCGGCATGACCGGGCCGGCACCCCGAGGAGCGCCTGGCCGCGCTGGAGCAGCGCCTGGCCGCCGCGGAACTGGCCGCGACCAGGGCGCAAGACAGGGGCGACGTGGAAAACGTCTTCTCCAGGTACATGCACTACCACAACGCGTTCGAGGACGAGCGGATCATCGACGAGCTCTGGTACGCCGGAGCACGGAGGGCGTGCGCTCCCAGTACAACGACGACGGCGTCTACACGGACGAGGTCGACGGGCGCAAGGTCTGGGCGCACTGGGTCTGGTGCAAGTACGGCGTCGACTTCCTCAAACCAGACGGCCGCTGGCGCATCTGGCGGTTCCGCTGCTTCGAGACGCCCCGCGCCCTATGACGAGAACTGGATCGCGTTCGCCGCCCATGAGCGGGCCCGGTATGAGGCCAAGCTGATGTACTTCGGCGACGGCGGCAAGCCCGTCTTCCTGCCGCCGATGGACGGACCCACGGTCACGCCATCGCAGCCGTATCAGATCGACACCGCCCAGCACCTGGTGCCCGAGCCGCCGCAGCCCTACGCGCAATACGACGACACCTTCCGCTGACATGGCCGCCGAGATGTCACTCCCCAGCAGAGCGGAGGCCGGAGCCATGCCCATTCCGTACCTGCGCAAGACTTCTGGCGGCGCGCAGCTCGTCGTGGACGGCACGCCGACGCTCCTGCTGGGCGGCCAGGTGCACAATTCAGCGCCGTCGAGTCCGTCGCACATGCGGGCCATCTTCGACCGCCTGGAGAGCATGCACGTCAGCACCGTCATCGGCAGCGCCAGCTGGGCGATGATCGAGCCGGACGAGGGCAGCTTCGACTTCTCCCACGTCGACGCTCAGATCAGCGAAGCGCGTGCCAGGGGCATGCGGCTGGTGATGATCTGGTTCGGCGCATTCAAGAACGCCGCCTCCACGTACGCGCCGCGGTGGGTGCGGGCCGACACCCACCGTTTCCCCCGCGCGGTGGTCAACCCCGCCGGCAACCAGGTGGAGGCATTCAGCTATCCAGGCGCGATGCCCAAGCCGGTGCTGTCGGTGTTCTCGCCGCAGCTGGTCGCCGCGGACAAGGCCGCCTTCACGGAGCTGATGCGGCACCTCGCGGTCGCCGATCCCGGGCACGTCGTCGTCATGGTGCAGGTGGAAAACGAGATCGGCCTGCTGCAGGACAGCCGGGACCGCTCGCGCAGCGGATGCGGCTCACCGGTCCGGCGGCTCTCCTGGCCTATCTGGAGGCCAACGCCGACCGGCTGCGCCCGGAGCTGGCCGGGCTGTGGACTCGGTCAGGACGGGCCACGTCGGGAACATGGGAGCAAGTGTTCGGCCACGACTGGCAGGCCGAGGAGCTGTTCATGGCGTGGGCCTTTGCCAGCTACGTCGAGTCACTGGCCGCAGCGGGCAAGGCGGTGAAGGCCCTGCCGATGTACGTGAATGCCTGGCTGGGGCCGCAACCGGGCCAGCCCAAGGCCGGCGACTACCCCAGTGGAGGCCCCGGCGAACGGGTGCTCGACGTGTGGAAGGCCGCCGCGCCGTCGGTTGACCTGCTGGCCCCGGACATCTACGTACCGGACGTGCAGTCGGCGATGGCGCCTTACGACCGCCCCGACAATCCCCTTTTCGTCCCGGAGTGCCAGTTCCGGACCGGGAGCCTGTTCTGGGCGCTGGGACACCACCGGGCTATTGGCTTCTCGGTGTTCGGCATCGAGGACGGGCACGCGGGCAGTCAGCTGGTGGCGGCCTACGCTCAGCTCGGTCCCATGCAGCACGTCATCACAGCGGCCCAAGCGGAGGGCCGGATCGCCGGGATCCTGCTCGACGAAGAAGGCGCGGAGGCGTCCTTCAGTGTCGGGGAACTCCAGGTGGTGGCCCGGGGCACGCGCCACTTGCTCAGCCGGATGCTGCTGGACGCAGGTGTCGAGCCGCCGCCGCCTGCCATGCCGTCCAGTGAGACGGAGGGTGGGGCCTGGCCGGCACCGGCCGACTCCCGGCCGTTCGCCATCCTCATCGCAGAGACGGACGAGGGTTTCCTGCTCGCCGGGCAAGGAGTGACCGTCGACTTCTCCCACGACACCGACATCATCGAGATCGACCATGCGGAGGAGGGACGATTCTCTGACGGCCGCTGGATCCCGGGCCGGCTCCTCAACGGCGACGAGCGCCTGCTCATGCTCCCCGCCGATGGCGTGGGAGCCGTCCGCATCCGCTTGCTGCGCATCGCGCCGCAGGACCCTGATGATAACGATCGGCCGGAGTACAGCAGCAGGTGAGGGGAACCTGAGCTGCCCTCCGGCGGCGGCGATTCAGGCAGCCGGGGCAAAGAGAAAGCGCTGGACCATGATCGTCAAGGTCTCGCGGAACACCTGGTCGCCGAGGGGTGCCGTGGCGAAGCCCGGCCCGTAGGCGACTCGCATGATCACGGCGGAGAACACCGTGTTGTATGCGACGCGGATGGCGGTTTCGGGGTCAGGGTCATCGATCCGGTCACGGATGTCCAGCAGTCGCCCGGTGAAGGCGTCGCCGAGCTCCTGGCTGTACCGGGCACCACGCCGGTTGACCTCCTCGTGGACGCCGGAGATCCGCACCACGGACCTCATGAACGCCTCGTACCGCTGGAAGAGATCGGCCACCTCGTGCACCGCCTTGGCGACTACCTGGTCCGGCGGCAGATCATGCCACTGCCGGTCGTCGGCGAAGACGGACGCCGCGCGGTGCACGCGCGCGATGCCGTATTCGTATACCGCAAGGAACAGCGCTTCCTTGCTGCCGACCCGCGAGTACAGAAAGCGCGGCACTACCTGCGCGCGCTCGCATACGGCGCCGATCGTGAAGGCCTCGTAGCCACGCTCCTCAAGCAAGGCCACGCCGGCGTCGAGCACCCGCTGCCAGCGCTCCCGGGTACGCCGCTGCTGCGGCGGCCGGACTTCGGGCAACTCGAACGCAGGTGCGTCAGCCTCGGCAGGTGATGTCACGCTGTCATCCTCTGAGCCACAGCCGGGCGCGCCGGGTCTTGACAGCCAGCGGCTCGTCTCTCGTATTATGGACTAAACCGGAGCGTAGCAAACGCTCCGGTTAGGCGAAAGGACCTGACCGGCCGTGCTCGAGTACGACATCATCCAGACGCGAGGGTTCGCTAACGTCGCCGAGGGCGGCCAGGTCACCGGCTTCCGGTTGCTGGTCAGGATGCCCAATTACCGCGGCGCCTGGGGCAGCCTGATCGAGGGCGCGGACGTGACGGTCGACGGCCAGGCATTCGCCCGCGACTCGACGCGCTGGACCCTGCGCGGCCGCACGTTCACGCTGGACGAGCTGCGGCGCTCGACCGACGTGCACTGGGATCTTGCCGAGCCCGCCACGATCACGGTGCCGCTGGACGGCGGCCTGAGCCCAGGTGTGCACGACGTGAGCGTGAGCATCTACCTGCGCTCGCCGTACATCCCGGCCTTCGTGCTTCCGCTGCGGTTCGACGCCCGCCGGGAGTGCACGCTGGTCCCGCTCGGCCAAGGCGAGGACGCCGGCTTCCGCTACGGCGTGTCGGTGTACAGCTTCACCGGGGACGTGAACACGGTCATGACGCTGGAGGACGCGATGGCCGACATCGCCGACCTCGGCGCCGCCGGCATCGAGATCCTCACCCAGAGTACGGTTCCCGGGTATCCCGAGCCGTCCGCGGCCTGGATCGACGAGTGGCAGCGGCTGCTGGAGACCTACCGGCTGACCCCTACGAACATCTGCTCCTGGGTGGACAACCAGATGTGGCCGGACCGTGACCTGACGGCCGAGGAGGCGGCGGCGCAGCTGGGCCGGGACCTCCGGCTGGCGCACCGACTGGGCTTCGGCTTCATCCGGCCGAAGTTCGGGGTCATCTCCCCGGAGCTTGACCCGCATCCCACCTGGGAGCAGACGGTGCTGCGCAACCTGGACCTGGCCGCCGAGCTCGGCGTGGTGGTCTGCCCGGAGATCCACAGCCCGACCCCGATCAAGCACCCGGTCACGCAGAACTACATCCAGTTCATCGAACGGACCGGCACCGAGCACTTCAAGCTGATGATCGATACCGGGATCTTCCAGACGGCGGTGGTGACAGACGGCCACCCCGGCTTCGACGAGGACGAAGTGCCGCCGTTCCTGCAGCCGCTGAAGGTGCCGATGGCCGACCTGGCCGAGGTGCTGCCGCACGTCGGGTTCATCCAGGCCAAGTTCTTCGAGATCGACCAGAGCCTCACCGACCTGCATATCCCGTGGGCCGACATCGTGCGCACGCTCCGCGAGGGCGGGTACACCGGCTGGCTGTCCAGCGAGTACGAGGGACGTCGCGAGCCTTACCGCGGCCGCGAGCAGGTCCGCCGCCAGCACGCCCTGCTGCGCTCCCTGGCGGCGGCGCCGTGACCGCCCGGCGCGGCCGGGTGGCGGTGATCGGCGCGGGCCCGGCCGGCATGGCCACCGCTCTGTCGGTGCACCAGGCCGGCCACGAGGTGCTGCTGCTGGAGCGCTACCCGCAGGCCCGCCCGGCCGGCAACATCCTCAACCTGTGGCCGCCGCCGATCAAGGCGCTCGGCCTGCTCGGGGTCGACATCACCGACCTCGGCGCGCCGTGTCACACCGAATTCCGGTCCGTGACCGGCCGTACCCGGGTGCGCGTCACCCTGCCCGACGAGGTGATCAGAAGCTACGCAGGGGGGTTCGTCGGGCTACTGCGCCCGGACCTGTACGAGCGGCTGCTGGCCGCCCTGCCGCCTGGTGTCTTGCAGGTCAACCGCGCCGTCGACGGCCTGGAGCAGGAGGAGGCAGGCGCGCGGTTGTCCATGGCCGACGGCGAGATCATCGAGGCCGACCTGGTGGTCGGCGCGGACGGCATTGACTCCCTGGTCCGCCGCGCCCTGTGGGGAGATTCTCCGAAGCGGGAGCACAACCTGCACATCTTCGGCGGGTTCACCTTCGAGGAGCCGGTCCCGGCAGAACGCGGCCAGTGCATCCTGCACCACAGCCGGACCGTGCAGGGCAGCTGGAGCGCCATCCGCAGCAAGGGCCGGGACGGCTACCAGTGGTGGGTCCTCGGCGCCCGCGACGCCCGCGAACCGTTCGACGGCGACCGGCACGCCGCCGCCGCGGCGATGGCCGCCGGCTTCCCGGCGCCGCTGCCGCAGCTGGTCGCCGCCACCGATCCGGCCGATGTCCAGCGCTGGGTGCTGCGGGACCGCAAGCCCCTCATGCAATGGTCCCAGGGCCGGGCCACGATCGTCGGTGACGCCGCCCATCCCACCAGTCCGTACGCGGCCTACGGGGCCGGCATGGCCATCGAAGATGGCTACTTCCTGGGCCGCCGGCTGGCTGGCATCGACCTGTCCGGCTACACCGCCGTCCGGCAGGCGTTGCAGGATTTCGAGACTCCGCGCAGGCCCCACACTGCCCGTCAGGTCCAGCAGGCGTTCGTCCTGGGCAAGGTCTTCCACCACGCTCCGTCGCCGCTGCGGGCCGTCCGCGACGCCATCTTGGACCATACCCCGCTGCTGCAGAAGGTCGTGGGCGAGTCCGCACCCGGCGAGATCGTCAAGCAGCTGGCGGAGATCGACGCGGCCGAGCAGCGCTTCGCCGCCCTGGCACAGGAAACATGACATGCAGAACATCCACCGCCGGTTCGACGCTATCGTCATCGGGTCGGGCGCGGGAGGCAGCATCGCGGTCAAGGAGCTGACCGAGCGTGGCCTGGACGTCCTGCTCCTGGAGGCCGGCCGCGACCTCGGCGCGGACTTCACCCCGCCGGAGCCGAAGGCACCCCGCCCGCTCGGCATGGACCTCGACCTGCGCGCCAGGGCCATGCTGGCAGGCCAGCACCGCCAGGCACGGCGTTCGTTCTTCAGCGAGACGAGCAACCGGTTCCTGGTCAACGACCGGGAGAACCCGTACTCGACGCCCCACGGCTCGCCCTATCTGTGGATCCGCGGGCGCGTCCTGGGCGGCCGCCTGAACACCTACGGACGCGTGCTCCAGCGGATGTCAGACGTCGACTTCAAGGCGGCCAGCCGTGACGGGTACGGCGATGACTGGCCGATCTCGTACGCCGATCTCGAACCCTGGTACCAGCGCGTGGAGGAGCTCGTCGGCGTCTACGGCAACAAGGACGGCCTCGCCCACCCTCCGGACGGGACGTACATCGGGCCGGCGATGCTGACCGACGTCGAAGAGGAGTTCCGGGACAAGGTGGCAGAGCGCTGGCCGGAGCGCAAGGTCATCGCCTGGCGTTACGCGGCGCCGAACCTCGGCCGGATCCCGGTCGGGATCGCCGCGGCCCGCCAGACCGGTCGGCTGACCGCCCGCACCGACGCGGTCGTGGCACGCATCACGATCGACGAGCGGACCGGGCTGGCCGACGGCGCCGTGTTCGTCGACCGCCCGACCAGGCGAGAGCACCGGGCCTTCGCTGAGTCAAGGTGCTGTGTGCCTCCACGATCGAGTCGATCCGGCTCATGCTCAACTCCGCCTGCCGCCGGTACCCGAGCGGTCTCGGTAACTCCAACGGCCTGCTCGGGCGTTATTTCATGGACCAGACGATCAGCCTCGCTTTCTGCTCGGTCCCGCAATTCCCCGGATACTCCAAGGCCGACACCTGCCCCCGGCTGACCCGTTCTACCCTTACACTGGCGGCATCCTGATCCCGCGGTACGAGAACATGGGGCCGGAGCCGGAGCGGGACTTCGCGCGCGGCATCTCATTCCAGGGCGCCGGTGGCCGCTTCCCCGTGCCGGACGGCTACCCGACCTCCTTCGGGCTCGGCGGCGTCGGGGAGATGCTGCCCAGCTACGGGAACCGCATCTCGCTGAACAGCAAGCGCACGGACAAGTGGGGGGTCCCGATCGCGCACATCCGCTGCCAGCTCGGCGACAACGACCGCATCCTGGTCAGCCGCCAGGTGAAGACCCTGCGCGAGATGACACAGCGGGCCGGCTACCAGGCCAATTTCATCGGCTCGGTCCTCGGTCTGGACTCCGGCAAGGTGTGGCCGGACCACAACCCGCTCCAGCGATTCATCTTCCGCCGTGTGATCCCGATGAGCCTGACCATGGGAGCCGCGATCCACGAGTGCGGCGGCGCCAGGATGGGCAATGACCCCAGGATGTCCGTCGTCAATAGTGTCAACCAGGCATGGGACATTCCCAACCTCTTCGTCCCCGACGCAGCCTCGTTCGTCTCGAACAGCACCGTCGGGCCAGCGCTGACGATCATGGCCCTGTCCGCCCGAGCGGCCGCATTCATCGCCGACGCCCACGCCAGCGGCGGCCTGGCCAAACCGACCGAACAGGTCTCCTACCAGCTGCCGGGAGACGGAGCATGACCACCACGTACATGAAGCTGCCCTACGAGGACCGGGTACTGCGGCCCGACGCGCTGCGCCCGTTGCGGCTGAACTCCCGGGTCTTGGGCTTCACCCTCGACGTTCGCCTGAACTACTACCGCGGTCTGCCGCTCTCGGCCATCGAGGACCTCGAGCTGTCCGTCGGCGGCGTCGCGGTCCCGGACCATCTCATCCTGGTCGGACTTCGCGAGAAGATCTTCCCCGTTTCCCAGGTGCGGCGGGCGTTCACTGAACACTGGCCGATCAAGGGCATCCTGCGGCTGGCCGTCTACAACGGCGGCCTTGAGCCTGGCCGCCATCAGGTGAACCTCACCCTGCATCTGCGCAACGTCTACATGCAGTTCGCCCCCGGCGTGTGGGGCATGATCGACGGGTCCGCGTCGCGCGAACTGGTCCTCCAGGAGGCGGCGGCATGAGCTCCGAGAAGATCGAGCTGGCCGTTTCGCTGTACAGCTTCACGCAGCGCTTCGTCGAGCGGGATGACTACGGCGTCGAGGACATGTTCGCCACCTTGCAACAGCTCGGCGTCCGGAGATTCGAAATCGTCGGCGCCCAGGCATTCGACCAGTATCCGCGCCCGCGCACCGGCGAAGTCGACCGCGTCCTGGCCGCCGCCGAGGCGCACGAATGCGTGCCTTTCAGCTACGGCGGCTACATGGACATCGGGCGTATCTCCGGTCACACGCCGACCGACGAGGACGTGATACTCGATCTGACCGCCGACCTCATGACGGCGCGCGACCTGGGATGCCGCTACCTGAGGGCGGGGAACGTCCCCGAGCACCTGCTGGAGCCGGGCCGCCCAGCTAGCGGAGGCCTACGACATCAGCATCGGGATCGAAGTGCACGCTCCCTCCCGGCCCAGCGACGAGGACATCCAGCGGCTGCTGGCGCGGTACGAGGACATCGGCAGCCCGCGGCTCGGATTCGTCCCGGACTTCGGCTGTTTCATCGAGAGGCCGGCGCAGCCGGCGATCCGGCGGCTGCTCGCGATGGGCGCGCGCCAGGACCTGCTCGACTACATCATCGCGAACCGTCACTCCGGCGCCTCGGAGCAGGAGATGTGGGATGACGTACGTGCCCGGGGCGGGGGAAATGCGGAGCGAGCGGCCATCGCGGAATTCTTCGGCTTCTTGTCCTTCGGTCCCGCCGATCTGGACGGCTTCCGGACGTTGCTGCCGTGGTCGCTCTACTTCCATTCGAAGTTCTACCACGTGGGCGAGGACCTGACCGACGAGCAGATCCCCGTCGAGAGGCTGCTCGCCGACATCGCCGCATCAGGTTTCGAGGGGGTCCTGATGTCGGAGTACGAGGGGCACGCTTTCCACCTGGACGACGCCGAGGAGCAGGTGGCCCGCCATCTGCAGCTCGAACGCCGGATCCTCGCGGCGATCGCCTAAGCCAAGCCGACCTCAGCCCAGGCGCGCGCCAGCTCGGTGTCCGAGCCCAGACTGCAACAGACTCCACACATGCGAGGCTCTGCGGGATTTTCTAACGAGATCTCTAACCTGCTGTTAGAACGTTAGCGCCGGGAATCTCGAACATGCAGGTCACGAGCCATCTGTTGTCTTGATTTGACATCCGGACCTGTCCTACCCACACGCGGCGCGCTAGCCAAGCTGCGCTACAGCCCGTACTTGAGCCGAGTGTAGCGGCTGGCCTGGGATGGGGCCGCTCGCTCTGGGCAACCGCTTCCGGCCCGCCCGGAATCAGCCGAGCAGCCAGCCGGCGTCGACGTGCAGGTTGACCCCGTTGACGCCCCGGTTACGGAGCAGGAACGCGGTCGCGTCGACCACGTCCGCCATCCGAGACAGCTGCCCGGTCGGCGTGCGCGCGACCACGTGGCTGAGGTCACGATCGCGCCAGTACGGGCTGTCGCCGACGATGCCCGGGTGGATCGCGTTGACCCGGATCGGCGCGAGCTCGACGACCAGCGTGTGCACCAGGGTGGTGATGCCGCCGTTGACCGTGGACACGGTGGTCGAGCCGGGATAGGGCCGCTCCTTGGCCAGGCCGCCGAACAGCACGATCGAGCCGCCCAGGCTGATCCGGGGCCCCAGCGCGTGCACGACCTCGGTGTAGCCGACCAGCTTGAGCGTGACCAGGCGCATGGCCCGGCTGATGTCGTAGTCGGCCACGGTGTTGACGTCACGCTCGATCGCGGCCAGGACCAGGCCGTCCACGGCGTCGATCCCGGCCAAGGCGGAGGCGATGGCGTGCGGGTCGGCCAGGTCGAGGGCCAGGCCGGTGGTATCGCCGCCGATCTCCTTGGCCACGGCGGCGGACCGCTCGGCGTCCCGGCCGGTCAGCGTGACGCGCTGGCCGGCCTGCGCGTAGTGCCGGGCAATTTCCAGGCCGAGGCCCGAGGTGCCGCCGACGACCACGATGCTGCTCATGGGCTCATCATCTCGCGCAGGTATTCCCAGTCCCTGGCGAACCGGTAGGAATGGCGGGCGGGCGGCTGCGGCGCCTGGGTCTCGAGCCAGCGGACCGGGACCTGGCCTGCGTTACGGAACGAGTGCACGCAGCCCGCGCCGGCCCAGGCGATGTCGCCCCGCTCCAGGCGGTAGGGCTGCCCGTCGAAGGTCGCGTCGGTCGCGCCCGCCAGGATCAGGTAGGTCTCCTCGAACGGGTGGTCATGCGGCCCGGCCACCCCGTCCCTCTCGTACTGCACCATGAACATCGTCTGCAGCTGGGCACCCAGGTCGGTGTCCACCATCATCTTCACCGTGATCCCGCTGTACACCAGGCGCGCGGTGCGCATGCTGACCTCGTCCGGCGACGGGCCGGACATGCTGGCCGCCGCGATATGGCCGAACGACCGCGTCCGCGGGTCTTTGATATCGGGCCGAACGGCCGGGGGTTCCCCGGGCAGGTCGACCGGGATCGTGTCGCCGTGGTGATGCGTGCGGGGCTGCGGCGCCTGCATGTCCGCCCACCGGGCGGTGACGTCGCCGTCGTTGCGCCAGGCGTGCGGCACGCCCACCGGGACCAGCCCGTAGTCGTCGGGGCCGAGCACGAACGACCCTTCCGGCGTGGTGAGGGTGGCCTCGCCCTCGAGCATGAAGAAGCTCTGCTCGAAGGAGTGCACGTGCCCGGGCAGCACGCCGCCCGGTTCGAGCTCGCAGATCCCGAACCCGGTATGTACCGCGCCGACCGCCGCTCCGATCAGGTCATCGACGGTGGTCCAGCGCCGGATGCCGACCGCGGCGGGGGCCCACTCGGGCGGACCGAGGTAGCGGGCCTCGGCGGCCCGGGCCACGAGATGCCGGGACTCGGTCATGCGATCCCGGACCAGGTCGCCGCGCTGAGCATCCGGTAGGTCACGAGAACACCGCCATCGGCCGGGGTCAGGGTGGTCAGGGAAACAGTTATGGACTAGCGCTTGAGATGTCAAGAGCCGACCTGCCTGGTACACCTGTGACATGCCGCATCCGGAACTGACGCTCACCGGGACGAACATCGGCGCGCCTGACGCGAACGCGCTGGCCGACTTCTACCGCCGCCTCCTCGGCTGGACCACGCGCGCGGAGGAACCCGGATGGGTCGTGCTCCGCGCGCCGGGCGGCGGTCACACCCTGAACTTCCAGACCGAGGAGCGGTACGTCCGCCCGGTCTGGCCGGGCACCCCGGGCGACCAGCAGATGATGATGCACCTGGAGATCAAGGTCGACGACCTCGACGCGGCGGTCGCGCACGCGCTGGCGCAGGGCGCGACGCTGCCGGGCTTCCAGCCCCAGGAACACGTGCGGGTCTGCCTGGACCCGGCCGGTCACCCGTTCTGCCTGTACACCGGCTGACGGGGGGTGGCGGGCCGCGGGTGCCACGGACCGTTCGGCGCAATGGGTGATTTAACGGGTTACCTCGGAGCGGTCCTGCGCCCACAGGGTGTGGAACGTACCGTCGCGGTCCGTGCGGCGGTAGGTGTGCGCGCCGAAGTAGTCACGCAGGCCCTGGATCAGGGCGGCGGGCAGGCGCTCGGCCCGCAGCGCGTCGTAGTAGGACAGCGCGGCGGAGAAGCCGGGCACGGGGATGCCCAGCCGCACCGCGGTGGCGATCACGTTGCGCCAGGAGTCCTGGCCGGCGGCCAGGTCGGTGCCGAACTCCCGGTCGGCCAGCAGCGTCGGCAGCTGCGCGTTGCTCTCGTAGGCGGCGCGGATGCGGTCCAGGAACTTGGCCCGGATGATGCAGCCGCCGCGCCAGATGACCGCGATCTGGCCCAGGTCGACATGCCAGTCGTACTCCCGGCTGCCGACGTCGATCATGTTCCAGCCCTGCGCGTAGGAGACCAGCTTGGACGCGTACAGGGCCTGCTCCACCTGGTCGGCGAAGTCGGCTTGCTGGGTCGGCGCCGGCGCCGGTCCGGGCAGGTCGCGCGCGGCGCGGCGCAGGCCGGCGTGACCGGACAGCGAGCGCGCGAAGACCGCCTCGGCGATGCCGCTGACCGGGACGCCCAGGTCGAGGGCGTCCTGGACGGTCCAGCGGCCGGTCCCCTTCTGTTCGGCCTGGTCCAGCACGATGTCGACGAACGGTTCGTGGCTCTGCTGGTCTGTGTGGGCCAGCACCTCGGCCGTGATCTCGATCAGGTAGGAATCCAGGCGGCCGGTGTTCCAGGTGCGGAAGGTCTCCGCGATCTGCGCGGGCTCGAAGCCGATGCCGTACCTGAGCAGGTCGTAGGCTTCGGCGATGAGCTGCATGTCGGCGTACTCGATGCCGTTGTGCACCATCTTGACGAAGTGGCCGGCCCCGTCCGGCCCGATGTGCGTGCAGCACGGGGTGCCGTCCACGTGGGCGCTGATCGTCTCGAGCATCGGGCCGAGGGCCTGGTAGGACTCGGCCGAGCCGCCGGGCATGATCGAGGGGCCGAGCAGCGCGCCCTCCTCGCCGCCGGACACGCCCATGCCGACGAAGTGCAGGTTCTGCTGGCGGAGGGCGGCCTCACGGCGGCGGGTGTCGAGGAAGTGGGCGTTGCCGCCGTCGATGAGCATGTCGCCCGGCTCGAGCAGCGGCGCGAACTCGTCGATCACGGCGTCGGTGGCCGCGCCCGCGTTGACCATGATGAGCAGGCGCCGCGGGCGCTCGAGGGCAGCGACGAACTCCTCGGGGCTCTTGGTCGCGACGAAGGTCCCCTCCTGGCCGAACTGGTCCACGGTGTCGGTGACGCGGGAGACGGTCCGGTTGTGCAGGGCGACGGGGTAACCGTGGCGGGCGAAGTTGCGGGCCAGGTTGCGTCCCATCACGCCGAGCCCAGTCACGCCTATCTGCGCTGATCCCTGCTCTGCTGCGGCCATCGGCGGCAAGTCCCCTCTTACGTGGTTCAGATCTGGTCAGCTGGCTTTTGTGGTCGGCTGGCTTTTGTGGTCGGCTGGCTGGCTTCGTACCGATCACTATGCCACTCGGGCGCTCGGTCAGTGCTGGCCTGTCGGTTACGCTGCCGAGGTGGAGGGCGACGGCGAGGCCATCGACTGGCGGGCGCTGAACCTCGCGAACTGCAGCGGCGGGACGGGATCTACCGGCTGCCGGCAGGCCAGCCACGGGTGCCGATGCTGTACTCGCTGCGCGCGTCGGCGCCCGGACCGTCCTGAGGCTGGCCCGTCCTGACGCCGGCCCGTCCTGACGCCGAGCCGGCGTGCAACCGAACCGGGGGATGCGGCATCTCATAGGTGTCGGGTTGCGGAAGAGAGGCGGTCGGGTGACTGCTTCGGCGGAGGAGTTCACTGAGTTCGCGGCGGGCGCGGCGGCGCGGCTGCGACGGACCGCGTTCCTGCTCTGCGGGAACTGGCACACGGCGGAGGATCTGACCCAGACCACGCTGGCCAAGATGTTCGTGTCCTGGCGGCGGATCAGCAGGCAGGAAGCGGTATACGCGTACGCGAGCCGGACGCTGGTGAACGCCTACCTGGCCGACCGGCGGCGGCGGCGCAGCCGGGAGGTGCTCACCGGCTGGCTGCCTGAGACCGCGGTCGAGCCGCGGGTCTGCGAGGTGCGGATGGTCGTGCTCGACGCGCTGGCCACGCTGCCGCCCAAGATGCGGGTGGTGGTAGTGATGCGCTACTGGGCCGACCTGAGCGTAGAGCAGGTCGCGGACCTGCTGGGCTGCTCGACCGGCAACGTGAAGAGCCAGAGCGCCAGGGGCCTGGACAAGCTGCGGGTGATCCTCGAGGAGGACGGCACCCAGGCCGGCCCCCGGGAGAAGAGGGACGGCAGGAATGGATGAGACGTCGCTGCGCGCGATGCTGGAGCGGGCCGTGGCCGATGAGCCGCCGGCCGGGCCGATCGTGGCCAGTTCGGTCGCGGCAGGCCTTCGCCTGCGCAGGCGCCGCCGGATCCGGGCGGGCGCGGCTCTCGCGTCGTTCGCGGCCGTGATCGTGGCCATCGCGGTCGCTGTCCCGGCGCTTCGCACGGGATCCCGGCCGGCGCCCGCGTCGCCCGTATCCGTCCCGCCCACCCTGTACGTTGCCTCATCAGACCACAACGGCGCGGGCGCGGTCACGCCGATCTCGGCCGGCACCGGTGCCGTCGGGGCGCCGATCGAGACCGGGGAGTCCGATTCGATCATCAGCAGCCCGGACGGGCGAACCGTGTTCGTCTTCGACCAGCGGTCCGGTTCGGTGCGGGAGATCTCGACGGTGGCCCGGACGGCGGGCCAGCCGATCAAGGTCAAACCCTGGCCCGTGGCCATGGCGATCACCCCGGACGGGAAGACCCTGTACGTGGCCAGTGCCGGCAACTACCACGGGCCCGGCTGGGTGACGCCGATCGCGGTGGCCACCGGCCAGGCCGAGCCGCCGATCTCGGTCGATGGATCACCCACGTCGATGGCGATCACACCCGACGGCAAGATGCTGTACGTGATCAGCACCACGGCGGGCATGCTGACGCCGATCTCGCTGGCCGACGGCCGCGCCGAGCCGGCGATCAGGGTCTACGGGATCTCCGACTCACTCGGGTGGATGGCGGTCACGCCGGACAGCAAGACCCTGTACCTCTCCAACTTCGCCCGGGGCGAGGTCACGCCGATCACCGTGGCCACCGGCCAGGCCGGGGCGCCGATCAAGGGCGCCGGGCCGGGTCCTGGCCCCATGGTCATCACGCCGGACGGGAAGACCTTGTACGTGCTCGACGTCGGCGGCCCCTCCCGCACGGTGACGCCGATCACGGTCGCCACCAATACGGCCCGGTCGCCGATCACGGTCGGCGAGGCGCCCGCCTCCCTCGCCATCGCACCGGACGGGAAGACGTTGTACGTGGGCGACCATCAGGGTACGGTGACGCCGATTTCGGTCGCCACCGATACGGCCGGGCCGCCGATCACGGTGGCACAGGATCCGAGCGCGATCGTCATCACGCCGGACAGCAAGCGGGCCTATGTCCTGTCCTACAACGGCACGGTGACGCCGATCGTGACGGCCACGAACACGGCAGAGCAGCCGATCCTGATCGCGGATGCGGTCGACGCGGGGATGGTGCTCGCGCCGTAAGTCGGTCGGCTGGCCGGTTGTTTGGCGGCGAAGTGGGCGCGGCGGGCGATGATGCAGGCGCAGACGGTACGCTACCGATGTCGGCCGGGCGTTTCGGTGCGGTCGCTGCGGGCGTAGCTCAATGGTAGAGCTCCAGCCTTCCAAGCTGGTCATGCGGGTTCGATTCCCGTCGCCCGCTCCATATTCCTTGAGTTCAGCCACTAATCCCGAGTTCTTATTCGACTGGCTGCTGCCTTATGTCGTTTACTGGATCCTAGTGGCGTCTAGTAGGGTGTCTTACCAGCTCAGATAATGTCTCCAGGTCGAGTTATGCTGGTATGACGGGCTGGGTGGAGGCCCGTCGCTCTACCCAGATTTCTACCCAAAATCTGGGGCGTGACCATGGCCTACGCAGAACGCCGGGAGCGCAGCAAGGGGGTCCGCTACGCTGTACGGGGCGGGGCAGGAACCGCATGCCATCGACGGTGTAATACTCGCCACGGTGATGCACTGGCTGGCCGGACCAGGCGGCGGCGAGGATCTGCAGCGCCTCGTCGAGCATCTGGCCGCGCTGCCGGTCGTCAAGCTGCTCGCCGGTCGCGGAGAACTCGGCGCCGAAGCGGTCGCTGCCCAGGCCGACGCCCAGGTTTAGGCGCCCGCCGCTGAGCCCGTCCAGCGTCGCGGTCTCCCGGGCGACCTTGGCAGGCGGCGGCGGGCCAGCGGGGTGACCATCGGCCCGAGCCGCAGGCGCTCGGTGGCGGTGGTGGCCGCCGCCAGGGTGATCCACGGGTCGGCCACCTGCAGCACGGGGGAAGCTAGCCGCAGGTTCACGTCTTCCGAACGCCGTGGCAGTTCAGCCGACGCCTGCCTAGTGGTTCAGGCCTGCGAAGCTGCCATGTGCATCAAGCAGCCACCGCCGGTCCGGCGGATGGTATTTTTGTGGTATGAAAACTGCCATAGATTCTGCCGGACGCGTTGTCATTCCCAAGGCACTCCGGGATGCGCTCGGGCTGACGGCAGGTCAGCCACTGGACATCACCGAGCAGGACGGGCGACTGGAGATCGTCCCGGCGGCGACGCCGATGCGGCTCGTGGACGAGGGTGACGGCGTGGCCGCCGTCGCCGATGCCGACATGCCGGTGCTGACCACCGACATGGTCCGGGACACGCTCGAGCGCATCCGCCGGTGAAGGCCATCGACTCCAGCGTGGTCATCGCAGCCTTCGCCACCTGGCACGAGCATCACGCCATCGCCCGCAAGGCCATGGCCAGCCGACCGCGCCTGATCGCCCACGCAGCGATCGAGTCCTACTCGGTGCTGACCCGGCTTCCCCCGCCGCACCGTGCTCACCCCTCGATCGTGCACGCCTTCATCACCGAGCGGTTCACCGAACCATTCCTCACCCTGTCGCAAACCGGATACCAGGAGCTTCTGGCCACCATCGCCGCCGGACAGATCCTCGGCGGTCCCGCCTACGACGCCGTGATCGCGTTCACCGCAGTCGAGCACCAGGCCACGCTGCTGAGTCTCGACCAGCGAGCCACCCCAACATACGAAGCCGTTGGTGCCGCGGTCGAACAGCTTGCTTCCTGAGCGCCCACGCTCGGCGGCTGCTAGCGGGGTGCGGCAACAGGGCCCGCAGAACGACACTACGCTCCACCAGCCTGCACAGATTCCGGGCAATGGCAGATTTCTACCCAAATTTCTACCAAAAGAGGCAGCGTAGCGGAATCGAGATGCTATAGCCCCTAGTCACAGCGCTAACTAGGAGTTGCCTTCGGGAGTGTTACCAGCCTTCCAAGCTGGTCATGCGGGGTTCGATTCCCGTCGCTCGCTCCAGTTCAACGGCTTTTTCGATTTTGTGTTCCCCTATGTCCGCGACCCTAATCTTCTACCGGGCCGCAAGCCTGACCATACGATGTCTCTCCAGCTCAATTGCAATCATCGAACTTAGGTATGTTAGTCTGAGGGGCTGGTGGGGCTACCCATAGTTCCGGGGATGAGGTCTACGGTGGCCGCGAGCTGCGGCCGCGCATCCGCCAGCTCGGCATGAGCTATGTCATGGCAGTCCGCGCGAACCACGTCCTGACCGCCGCCCCGGGCCGGGTCGTGACCGCCGCCGCGGCCGCCGGGATGATCCCCGCCCGCGCCTGGCAGCGGATGCGCACCGGGTCCGGGACCAAGGGCACCCCGGCACTACGACTGGGCGATGCTCGGAGTGACCCGCGACGATACCCCGAAGGTCACGGCGACGGGTGCAGCGTGCTGCTGGTCCGGCGGCACCGCTACACCGGCACGCTGTCGTATCACCCGGTGCTGGACGCCCGGGCCGGTCCCGCTGGCCCGGCTGATCGCGGCCGCAGTCACCCGCTGGCGCATCGAAGGAAGATCACCAGCTCGCGAAGCAGGCGACCGGGCTGGACGCCGGGCAGGTCATCCGGTAGAAGTCCTGGCGCCGCTGGACCGCCATCTGCCTGCTCGCCTGCACCTACCTCGCGATCGCCGTCGCCATCCAGCACCAGGAAGAGGCCAGCCCGGACCTGGAAGACGAGCTGATCCCGGTGACCGTCCCCGAACTGCTGCGGCTGCTGCGCGGCACCGTCATCCCCCGCCCCGCCGCGACCTCGCCCACCGGCTCCACTGGTCCGCCTGGCGACGACGCCATCAGTACCGCGCCAGACAAGCCCACCGACGATGGAACGCCTACGCCGAAACAACACAGTGATTACAACGAACTACAGCTGCCGTATCAGTAACTGAGGTCACCCAACGACAGCGAACCGTCCTCGCACGCGTACCTACTTCGCGGGATTCGCCTGCGGCAAGGTCAAGACCCAGGGCCTCGGCAAAGTCGGTTGGCACTTGGTGATCGTCCGTAGGGGCCGGCTGGGTCGGCGGGGCGTGGTAGCGCAAGGCGGCGGCGATGCTGGTTGCCTCGGCCATGTGCTTGCGTCATCGCCGAACCCGACGTTCCGGCTCAACGAGTACGAAACCGCCTCGCGATCACTTCCCGGACCGAGTGGGAGCCGCGACTTGTACCGGAGGGTCACTCCGAGATTGTGATTAACCTCCCGGACCCGCTTCCGTGACGGGACCGGCCTCATCGGCGGCAGCCTCTACCGGCTGCTCACCGAGCACGCGTTCCTCGTCCAGCGCCGACGTTTGCACGACGAGTACGTCGCAGAGGGCGTTCTCTGCGACCTTGCTGGGAACCGATCCCAGGCGCTGCCCCTCCTTCGCTCCGAGCCCGCGGTTGCCGACTACGATGAGGTTCGCCGGGTTGGGGCCGACGACGTCGAGCAAAGCCTGAGCCGGGTCGCCGGCGACGAGCCGCTGGTCGATGTATCTCGCTCGCTGCCTCGTGAGACCGGTGAGCGACCTCTCCAGGGCCGTGCGAGCAGCGTCGGCACCGTAGAGATCGCGGTGCGACCCTGCGGCGGGACTCGGAGCCGCGCTGGGGTCGCCCTCCGCGTACGCCGTGACGACGACCAGTTTGGCCTGGGCGGCTTGGGCCACTTCCGCGGCCCGGTCCACGGCGTACAGGCTGGGCGGGGTGCCGTCGGAACCGACCACCACCCGGTCGTACACAGTGATGCTGCGCTGGCTGCCGAGCGGCACGATGGGCGACTCGTCCGTCTCGTGGGGCGGGTTCACCCACAGCATCGCCACGGCGCCGATGGCCATCAGGACGCCGGCGACGGTGATCGCATTGGACCCCTTACCGTGGAGGAAGTGGGTGAAGATCCAGCCGAAGGTGACCGTCTCGATCAGCATCGGCACGACGATCATCATGTTCAAGATGCCCATGTAGACGCCGGTGCGCTTGGCCGGGACCATGCTGGCGACCATCAGGTAAGGCACGCCGACCGCGCTGGCCCAGAAGATGCCGAGGCCGATCATCGGGGCCAGCGCGAGGTACTGGTTGTGAATGTGAGCCAGCCCTATCAGCGCCACCGCGGCCAGGCCGAGGGCGATCGCGTGCACGCGCTTGGCGCCGATCTGCACGCAGAGACCCACCAGGAACAGCGCGGAAATCATGGTGACGAAGTTGTACGTGCCGTTTTCCAGGCCGCTCCAAGCGATCGCGCTCTGCCAGGCCGGGCCCCCCTGCGCTGGCGTCGTGTGGAACACCGTCTCACCGAGGCTGACCGCCACGAACTGCCAGTAGATGAACATCGCGTACCACTGGAAAAAGAAGACGATACCGATCTTGTGCATGGCGATCGGCATCGCCTGGACGGCGGCCCTGATGTCGCGGACCGCGTTCCGGGCACCCCGGGGCGTGGCGCGCATCTCCTGGAGCGCCTCGTCCGACGGGGTGAGCTCCTTGGTGCGCGCCATCGCAGTCAGCACCGTCAGCAGGATGCACACGGTGCCGATCCAGAAGCAGGTGTACATCCAGTAGGGCACGTGGTTGCCGGCGGTCTTATCCAGCGCCGACACCTTCTGCAACAGGAACAGCGAGATGTTCGCGAGCACCGCGCCGGCCCCGGTGAACATGCTCTGCGTCAAGAACCCGCGCGCCAGCTGCGACTTGGGCAGCCGGTCGGAGATGAACGCCCGGTACGGCTCCATCGAGGTGTTGTTGCCGGCGTCGAGCAGCCAGAAGCAGATCACGCCCAGCCACAGGGCGCCGACGAACGGGAAGACGAACAGGATGATTGAGCAGAGGATCGCGCCGGAGGTGATGAACAGGCGCCGTCGGCCCCACCGGGGGCTCCAGGTCCGGTCACTGATCGCCCCGATCATCGGCTGGATGATCAGTCCGGTGACCGGCCCGGCCAGGTTCAGGATCGGGAGCAGACCGGGTGTCGCCCCGATCAGCAGGAAGAGCGGGTTCACCGCCGACTGGGTGAGACCGAAGCTGAACTGGACCCCGAAGAACCCGAGGTTCATCATCAGGAGGGCGCGGCCCGACATCAGCGGCTTGCGCTCGACCTCCCCGGCACCCGCCGACACGGACTCAAATGTCGTGGTCATGGCGACCCCCTCGGCCGAGGCGATGTAGATCAAATATCGAGGTCCCCTTCGCTTGCGAGGTTAAACCTGGCTCGGGCGGGCGGCAATACGACCTTTCGGCGTTCACCCGGCTCCGGCACCTACCGCTGTCGATGATGCGCAGCTATGGCCGCGTAGCTGCCCGGGCACGTACATCGGTTCCGCAGCGCGTCCGGATGGGAGGGCAAGCAAGATCGCGGTTACCCGAGGGTCACCAGCTTCGAAGGCGAAAATCGACCTCGATGGACCGGGCGGCGCGTAATAGCGTTCAGGACGGGCAGCTACAAGCTGACGTCACGGTGCCTTGGCCCGTCTCCCGCCTCCACCGAGGCGTGCGACATCCGACCGAGGCCATACGGTCTGACGAGCGCCGGTCCGTCCAGACCGGAAAGGAGAGACAGTGAGTAAATGGAAGACCATCCTGGTCGGCGTCGACGGATCCCCCCCCAGTCGGAAGGCGTTGACCTGGGCTGCCGCCGAAGCCGCGGATCACGGGGCCGAGTTGGTCGTGCTGACCGCGTGGCACCCTACGCTGTTGCCACCGATGGGCAGCGGCGGCGTGCCGCCAAGCCCCGTACCCGACCCTCGCCAACGCGCCACCGAGGACCTGCTCACGGTCATCAAAGCCGAACTCGGCGAGGACCCGCCGGTGCTCGTTCAACCGCGCGCCGAGCAGGGCCATGCAGCACAGGTGCTCATCGAGCAGTCGGCGGGCGCCGACCTGCTGGTAGTCGGCACGCGCGGTCGCGGCGGCTTTAAAGGGCTGGTGCTCGGCTCGGTCAGCCAGCACGTCGCCGCCTACGCGAAGTGCCCGGTGACCGTGGTCCGCTGATGAGGGATGGCGGCGAGTGATGGCCGAAGGAGGCGCCGGCTGGCTGCTCCGGACCTCGGCCCTGGACACAAGGAGATGTGTCACCGCAGGTGCGTGAGTGATGACTGGGGCGGCGCTGGCCCCCAGGTCGGCGCCTGGCCGCTGGCATGCGAGGACACGCTGGGGTCGTGGCGGAGCGCTCGGAACGCCGCCCTGAGGCGGAGCCGACGCGGGGCGGCCTGCGGTTCGCGTTCTACGGCCGGGTGTCGACGGAGGATTACGAGGATCCGGTGACCTCGCGAGCACGGCAGCTGGGCCATGAAGCCGCTGGCCGCCGGGTGCAGGCCAGGTGCACGTACCGGGTCCCGCCGGCCGCGCGGGCCGGGGTCTCATCGGCATGCACCGCCGCCGCGGCCTTCAGCAGCTCCCGGACCCGGTCCATGAACCCGCTGGCCTCCACCAGCGCGGCGGCCTTCCCGCGGATCCCGCCATCCACCCGGCCGAGACCGCGATGCCGGCCAGCTGGCACAGCACCAGCGTCGCCCGGTAGATGGGGATGTGGTGGCCGACGGCCAGGTTCGCGGCCTGCGCGCAGGTCTCCGGCCCGTAGCTGGCCCGGGCCCGCACGTGCGCGGGCAGCTGCCCGGCGGTGACCATCCCGCACCCGGCGCACTCCTTGGCCTGCGCCACGTACTTGGTGACCTTCGGCGCCAGCGCCGGCTCGATGTCGGTGACCTGATGCCGGCGCTGCGCCGTGACCGGCGCCCCGGCCAGGCCCGCGCCGCACCCGCGGCACGCCAGCGGCGGGCAGCTGATCCTCTCATCCGGGTCATCCGCCAGGCTCATCGTCATCCCCGGCTCGCCCGGCTGCTTTCCCGGCCGCCGTTTCCCGCGCTCGCGCAGCGACCAGTCGCTGCCTTTCTTCTTATACGGGCTGTCGGAGGACGGCGGACGCGATGACGTGGAGTCCTTCCCGGCCTGCCGCTCCAATTCTTCCACCCTGGCCGACAAGCGCTCCACCTGCGCAGCCAGCCCCCCGGCCTGGGCGGTCAGCTCAGCGATCAGCCGGTACGCCTCCGCCAGCCGCACGGCCAGCTCAGCAGCCGGGAGAGCAGACAGCTCCTCCGCGGAAGGAACACCAGGCACACATGGCAATGGTCACCATTCCGGCCAGCCAATCAACAACCAGCCCGGCGCGTCGCCAGCCACCCGCCCCGCGGTCACGGCGCCGACAGGCCATCCGCCATCAAGCGGTCAGCCCCACGTGAATAGCTACGCTGCCACTTCTTGATTGTTTGTCATGATTCATCATGATCGCGGCAGCCGTCCTTCTGGCCCCGGACCCACCGCGTACGTATCGACCTGCGCAAACGGGTCTGTCAACTTAACGGTGTAACTTCTTCCTCTGCTGTAACTTGCGTCCCGCGCTGAGGCGGCCGTCGAAGGTGATGTCGAAGGCATTCAGGGCGGCTTTCCACCGGTTGGTCCAGCGCTTGCGGCCCTTCCCGGTGGGGTCCAGGCTCATGATCGCCAGGTACAGGCACTTCATCGCGGCCTGCTCGGTCGGGAAGTGGCCGCGGGCGTTCACGGCCCGGCGGAGCCGGGCGTTGATCGATTCGATGGCATTCGTCGTGCAGATCACTGTCCTGATTTCCCGGTCGAACCGCAGGAATGGCACGAACTCAGACCACGCGTTCTCCCAGAGCCGTATGATGGCCGGGTAGCGCTTCTCCCATTTCCCGGAGAATTCAGCGAACCTGTCCAGCGCCTCGGTTTCGGATGCGGCGGTGTACACCGGCTTGAGGTCCTTTGCGATCTGCGCCCAGTCCCTCTTCGAGGCGTACTTGAATGAATTCCGCAGAAGATGAACGATACATGTTTGCACGATCGTCTTCTCCCACACGGAATTCACCGCGTCGGGCAGTCCTTTCAGCCCGTCGCAGACCACCATCAGCACGTCCCGGGTGCCGCGGTTCTTGATCTCCGAGCAGACCCGCAGCCAGAACTTGGCCCCCTCCCCGTCGCCGTGCTCCCCGGCCCACAGGCCCAGCACGTCCCGCTCGCCGTCCACAGTGACGCCCAGGGCCAGGTAGATAGGCCGGTTGGCGACCTGGCCCTCGCGGATCTTCACGTTGATCGCGTCGATGAAGATCACCGGGTAAACGGGATCCAGTGGCCGGCTCTGCCAGTCCGCCAGGCCGTCCATGACCCGGTCGGTGATCGTGGTGATCGTCTGCTTGGAGACCTCGGCGCCGTAGACCTCGGCCAGGTGCGCGGCGATTTCCCCGTGGGTGAGCCCTTTCGCGGACAGGGAAATGACCATCTCATCGACACCTGTGAGCCGCCGCTGCCGTTTGGCGACGATTTTCGGCTCGAAACTCGACTCCCGGTCCCGCGGCACCCAGATTTCCACCGGCCCGGTATCTGTAATCACCGTCTTGGCCCGGTGGCCGTTACGGGAATTGCCGCCGTCGCGGCCCGCGGGATCGTGCTTTCCGTAGCCGAGGTGATCATCCAGCTCGCCTTCCAGGGCGCCCTCGATGACCATCTTGGTCAGCTTACCCAGCAGGCCGCCCTCGCCGGTCAGCTTCAGCCCGCCCACCCGGGCCCGCTCGGTAAGCTCGCGCAGCAGCTGCTCATCAGCCGCCGAGAGCTCCGCTCCGGACTGGCCCCGGTCCTCTGTCACCTCAGTCATCTGATGTCTCCTCCGTCTCAGGAGTTCCACCGTTTAAATTACAGTCCCGCGCAAACAACCTCAAGGTCTCGAACTACTGCTGCCATAACCGAGAGAATCAACGTGTCCATTCACGGGGTCGGCCCCACTGCCCTAAAGTTTTCGGGTTTATGGGATCTGGTGTCTGGTTTCCCGGGTCTGGTCACGGTCTGGCTGCATGTCGGTCGCGGCGGCGTGACGGGACGCGGTGGTCCCTGAAATAAAACAAAGCTCCTGGTAGGAACTGGGTTGTCGAGGCCCTTACCGTCCACCTGGAGCTTTGTTGCCTGCCAAGTTTGCCATGGTCATCGCGCCTGCGTCCACTCCGGCTGCGGCGCACCGGGATAACGATGGGGCCGCGGAGATCGCCGCCCGGGTCGCGTCCGGGCCTGGGTTCTGGACGGAGTGGCTGGCGGAGCTGGGCCGGCCGGGCCTGCTGGAAGAACTGCTCGCCGAGGACGTGATCGCCCGCGCGCTGCGGGAGGCGCCGTCGGGCCATAAGTACGACCGGGTGCTGACCGCGAAGATGACCGTGGTCTGCGTCCTGGTCGCGTGCCTGTTCCCCGGTGCCGGCTACGACGGGGTGCTGGCGACGGCGTTCGGGTTGCCCGGCCTGCGGTCCGGGCCGGGCGCGGATATCCCGTCCGGCAGCGCGTTCTCCCAGGCCAGGAAGCTGCTCGGCGAGCAGGTCATGCAGCGCCTGTTCGAGCTCGACGCCGCCGTCGCGGACGCGGACCTCGGGATCGGCCTGCTGTGGAAGGGCCTGGAGGTCACCGCGATCGACGGCACCACGATGGAGCTGGCTCGCAACGACGTGCTCGACGGCGAATTCGGCACGCCCGCGGACGGCGCCCGGCCGCTGCTGCGGATCACGGCCCACGTCCGCACCGCCACCTTCCGCTGGGTCAGCGCCGCGATCGGCGGCTACCACGACGGCGAGAACGCCCTGGCCGACCAGCTCGAAGGCAGCTTCCGGCCCGGAATACTGAACCTCGCCGACCGCGGCTTCTTCTCCATGGACCGGTTCCTGCGGTTCTCCGGCACCGGCGCCCACCTGGCCTGGCGCGTCAAGGACCGCGCGAAGTCCGTCCCCCTCAAGACCCTCAAGATCCTGCCCGACGGCTCTGAGCTGGTCATGCTGCACGAATCGGACGGCATGCGCACCCGGCGCAGGCGCGACACGGGGAACCCGCGCGCGGAACGGCTCCCGGACACCACCGCCCGGCTCGTCACCTTCACCGTCACCGCCACGACCAGGAGCGGCAGGACGAAGACCACCCGGATGCGGGTGCTGACCACTCTCCTGGACTATAACGCCTACCCGGCCTGGGAGATCGCCGTCCTGTATGCCGAGAGATGGCAAATCGAAATCGCGTTCCTTCATCTGAAGCGGACCGTCCGCGGTCCCCGCCGCCCGCTGCGCGGCCAGTCCCCCGAACTCGCCCGCCAGGAAACCTGGGCACTCCTGCTCATCCACAACATCACCGCCACCGCGGCCGCCCGGGCTGCCGGATCCGCCGGGCTCGACCCAGGGCTCATCCCGTTCACCGCCGTCCTCGGCCTCATCCGGTCCCACGCCGCCGCGGACACCTGCTGCCGGCACTGCGGGCACCGGCCCGCCAGCGCCGATGACACCCTGGCCAGCCTGAACGCCGCCATCCTCGCCATCCCCAGGCACCGGACCGGACGCCAGCGGACATCCGGCAGGACCACCGCCGAACGCCGCACCCGGCACACCGAAGAAGTTACCTACACCATCGACATCACGAAGTCGAATCTCCCGCAATGGGACATAGCCCCGGAAACTTAAGGGCAGTGGGGTCGGCCCTGTCTTATTCGTGGTCACGCTTTCTTCTGGCCGCACGATTGCTGCTGGGTTCGTGATAACAGTACCCTAGGCCCGGTTTCCATTCATCGATGCAATGATCTGCTGGGTTAGCTATAGCAGGGGTTCAGCGATGTTGATCGGACGGATAGATGCCCTCACGTGCTCGCTCCGCCGGCACGATGGGGACAGCGAGGCGGTCAGGCCGGGGCGAATGCCGGTCCAGTGGGAGTGGACCGCGTTCGGCGGGGAGAAGGCGCACCAGCGGCTGGCGCTGCAGGCGCGTGCCGTCGTGGTCTGCTCCGCTCTCAGGCACGTCATGTGGAGGTGGCTGTGGTCTGCGGCGCCGCCGGCATCCGGCTGTCGTGGATGACCTGAGCGAGGAGGCCGGATACCGTCCGGGCGCCGGATGGGTGACCGTCGCCCGTGTGCATCAGGAGTGAGGTCGCCAGGTTTCGGAGCGCAGTTTGACGGTATGGGCGGGTGACAGCGCTAGACCGGCCGGGGGACGGTCGGGAAGGAAACGTCATGGTACTGCAGCCTGAAGAAGCCGGACGCGCGAGGTCTGTTGATGAATCCGGCCGCCGGCGGCAGATACGCCTGGCCGCGGCGGCCAGCGTGGTCGGGACCTCGATCGAGTGGTATGACTTTTTCCTGTATGGGACGGCTGCGGCCATCGTGTTTCCTGCGGTGTTCTTCCCCAAGTCGGGTGCCTACTCCGGGACGCTCGACTCGTTCGCCACGTACGCCGTCGGGTTCGCCGCCCGCCCGGTCGGCGCGGCGATCTTCGGTCACTGGGGCGACCGGCTCGGCCGCAAGGCCACGCTGATCATCACGCTGCTGATGATGGGCCTGGCCAGCGCCCTGGTGGGCGTCCTGCCGGGCACCGCGACCATCGGCGTCGCCGCGCCGATCCTGCTCGTGGTGCTGCGGGTGCTCCAGGGCATCGCGGTAGGCGGTGAGTGGAGCGGCTCGGTACTCCTGTCTATGGAATGGGGCAGGCAGCGCAAACGCGGGCTGATGGCGAGCTGGCCGCAGATCGGCGTGCCGATCGGGCTGCTGCTCGGCACCGGGGCGATGACCGCGATCGCGCTGGCCGCGCCGGACGCGTTCAAGGCGTGGGCCTGGCGGATACCCTTCCT
Source organism: uncultured Actinomycetes bacterium (assembly GCA_963767565.1). GTDB lineage: Bacteria > Actinomycetota > Actinomycetes > Streptosporangiales > Streptosporangiaceae > Palsa-504. The sequence goes on from CAVYEG010000015.1 coordinate 165,895, forward strand.
GGCCAGCCTGGTGCTCGTGGCCATCGGCCTGTGGGTGCGGCTGAAGGTGCTGGAGACGCCGCTGTTCGCCCGGCTGGTCCAGCAGCAGGCCGTGGCTAAGCTCCCGGTGGCCGAGGTAATCCGGCGGCACCCGAAGGAGATCGTGTGCAGCGCGTTCTTGCGGATGTCGGAGCAGGCGCCGTTCTATCTCTACACGGCGTTCGCGCTGACCTACATCAAGGACCATCTGCACCAAGCCCAGAGCGTGGGACTGGCCGCGGTGACCGTGGCCGCCGCCATCGAGCTGTTCCTGATCCCGGCCTTCGGCCACCTTAGCGACCGGCTGGGACGAAGGCGGGTCTACGCGACCGGGGCGGTGCTGACGGCGGCGATGGCGTTCCCCGCCTTCCTGCTGCTCAACACCGGAGCCGCCGGCCTGATCATCCTCGGCGTGGTCGTGCTCGCCATCCCGCACGCCATGCAGTACGGCCCGCAGTCGTCCTACATTGCGGAGAACTTCCCGACCGGGCTGGCCTACGCTGGCAGCGGCCTGGGCTACCAGGCGGCCTCGCTGATCGCTGGCGGCCCCGCACCGCTGCTCGCGACCTGGATGCTGGCCAGCTTCGGCTGGCAGGCGATCTCTGTCTACATCATTGCGTGCGTGGTGCTGACCTTGATCGCGGTCGCCCTGCTGCCCGACCGGAGCAAGACCGACCTGGCCGCCACCCCGGTGCCCACCCCAGTCGGTGTCCGCTAACCGGGCCACGACCGAGGCCGCTCGCCGCCCAGTAGCCGGTCCAGCTGCCGCTGGCGGCGCCGTAGCCGTCGAGGCTGGAAAAGACCTCGAAGGTGTAGGTAGCGGTCATGATGCTCTTCTCGCGTGCGGTTGATCGGGTGTGCGGGTACACACTGGAAACCACGGCGAAACTCATCGCCGCTGGACCCCTAGAGTCCGGCCGCCCCGGATGCGGCCCCAGGACCTGACCACGGCCAAGGCGGTGGCGCGGATCAGCGTGGTCAGCACCACGGCGGCCGAGAAGAAGAGCGTGGCAGGCCAATCCACAGGTCCTGACTGTTCCTCAGGATTCATCGCCGCCAGGGTAACCCAGGGCTCCGGCGTGTTCCGTGAATGTCCGCATCTGTCTTAATCGAGGCCGTGAAGTCGGAGCGCTTCGGCGGGGGTGGTGTGGTCGCGGCGGCCTTCGGGGATGTGCAGGTAGCCGGCGTCTTTGAGGGCTGCGGTGACGGCGGCGCGGGTGGTGGCCAGGTTGACTGGCCCGCTGCCGGTGCGGCTGGTGGCGGCATCTTCCCGGAAAGTAAGGTCGCGGACATGGTGGTGAGCCTCGATGGACCATTGCCCGCGGACCAGGCGGGCCAGGTCACCGGCGGTGGCATCAGCGCTGGTCAAGCTCGTGACGGCGTAAACAGCCTGGCGGGAGACCCTGCCGGTGGCGATCTCCTGCCGCCACCGGGTGATCTTGATGGCCTGGCGGGCATGCGGGAAGTCCAGGCCGCTGACGTGGGCGGCTTTGAGGGTGCGGGTCTCGGCGCGGCCGTGCCCCTTCTCCCGGGTCGTGCTGCCGGCCGGGACCTGAGCCCAGGGCAGGGCGGTGACCTGGGCGTGCAGCAGCGGCTGGTTCTGCTTGACGACGGCGATGTAGTGCGCGTTCTTCTGGCTGACCAGCCAGTCCAGGTTCGCCCGCACGGTATGGAGAGCGTCGGAGGTCACGACGGCCCCGTTCAGGTCCAGCGGTCCCAGCAGCTCGGTGAAATGGCTGGTCTCGTTGTGCTTGACATCGACCTCGACGTGATCCAGCAGCCGCCCGCCGTGCTCGGCGGCGCCGAGCAGGTGGACCCTGGTGCCGTCGCCGCGGCGGGCCCCGCGGCAGCTCTTGCCGTCCACGGCCACCGCCCTTAACCGGCCGCGAGCCAGCTCCTGCGCCTGCCGGGCGGCCCGCCGGGCCCGGTAACCGCGCACGCTGGCCCGGGGCCGTCCGCCACCTTGCCGGCCGCCAGGGCGGGGCCCGAGCAGGGCCCGGGCCAGGGCCCGCGGGTCAAGACGATCCAGGACCACCCGGATCGTCTTCTCATCCGGCGCCCGGTACCGGCCCGCCATCGGGTCCCACGGGGCGTGCAGCCGGGCCAGGTCGTCCTGGCTGGCCCGCCTGATCCACTGCCCGACCGCAGTGAGCCGGTCGTTCCCGGCCGCGGTGAACGCGCACAGCGCGACCGCGACCAGGCAGGCCAGCGGGTAGACCCGCCCTTGCCGGGAGCGCGGGTCCGGCAGCGCCTCCAGCCGCCGCCACGCCCCCGCGGCCAGCTCCTGACCATCGGGACCGGATTCGACCACGCGCGCACCCACGCGCGACAATGACACTGCGGGCATGCCACACCTCACGTAGACCTCGAAGACCTACATGATCGGGCGGCATGCCCGCATCCATCAACAGTGCGATTTCGGCCCTATCAGTCACATCTCACACAAACCCGGATAACTCCGGAACACGCCGGAGCCCTGCAGGGTAACCCCGCCATTAATGATCTTTTAGGTCCAATCATTGACTGATAGGCGCCGTCGCTACGGCACCGCAGGTCCAGCCTCATTTCACGACTTTGCCGTGTCCCTGGACTGATAGGCGAGTCCAATCGACCTACCTGGATGCGCCCGGTCAGAGCGCCTGCCCCCAGCCGAGTCCGTAACCTCCGCAAACAAAGATCTTTGGCTGGGTTCGCGGGGCTGCCGCGGGACCAGGTTGATCAGCGTCCCCTGCGTTGCGTCCAGCCCGCATGCGATGAGTACCAGTCGGCGATATTTCACGATTAGCTGTCTGCCGGCGACAGCCTGCTCGTGACGCTACGTACCTGGCGGCTCGTTCCTCGGATACCAATACCGGTGAAGTCTCCCCGAACAGGCGCCACTTGAATACGCGCCGCGCGGTTTGCCGGGCTGTCTCCTCCCGGAGGGACGGCTGGCGCCGTCCGCGAGCACCGTTCGGCAGCCGAAAGCGCCTGATCGGTGGTGGGCCCCGGCCTCGGCAGCCACGGCACGGGAGCTGCCAGCGGCATGCTGAGGAACCGGCCGGAACCGTCCTACTGCGGGCCGCCAGGGCCTGGCTCGGGCGGGCGGTTCACTCTGGCCTCGGGTCCCAGCGGAACCGCCGGATCGCCACGGCCGCGCCGATGACGCCCCAGGCCGCCAGAACGGCCAGGTGCGGCCAGTCGGCGCCGGTGTGCCGGGACAGCGGCCCGATCAGCGCCTCGTTGAAGGGCCGGATCGGTAGCCAGCCGGTGACCCGGTTGAGCAGCTGCGAGGAGATCGGCATGTAGGTACCGGACAGGAACAGCAGCGGGAACAGCACCAGTTGCGTGACGGCCGGGGCGGCCTCGGCGTTGGAGATCATCGAGGCCACCGCGACCCCTAGCGCGCAGAAGCTGGCCGCGCCGAGCACCAGCGTCAGCGCGATCGTCGGCCACTGCGACGGGAACGGCACCCCGTACAGCCGCCCCACCCCGACGATCAGCACGATGTCGGCCAGGCTTACCAGGACGCAGTGGGCGAGCAGCCCGGTGAAGTAGCCCCAGGCCGGCAGCGGGGTGGCCCGGACCCGCTTGAGGATCCCGTTCTGCCGCCGGGCCGCGAGCCCGACCGCGAGCTGGCCGTAACACGAGCCGAGTACGCACAGGGCGGCGATCGTCGGCACGTAGTACTGCAACGCGGAGAGCCCGCCGAAGTAGGAGCTCTTCCCGACCCCGCCGAACAGGGCGCCCATGATGGTCACGAACACGACCGGGAACACAAACGTGAAGACGGCGCTTTGCGGGTTGCGCCAGAACGACAGCTGTTCGTACTTGATCTGGTGGATCACCAGGTCCAGGTTGTTGCGGCGGCGCGGCGCGCGGGCGGCCAGGACGGCGGTCAACGGTGGCTCCTCTTCTTCTCTGGTGCGGCGGACGGCGCGGCGTCGCGGGTCAGCCGCAGGTAAACGTCCTCAAGGCTCGGCCGGTCCACGGTGAGGCCGGACAGCATGAAGTCATGCCGAACGGCCCAGCTGGTCAGCCGGTGCAGTTCCACGGTCGGCTGCGTGGTCTCGATGACCACCGAACCTTCTCTGCTCACGCCTGATACCGGCAGGTCGGCGAGCGCCACGCCGGGTGGCAGCGTGAAGGTGATGCGTGTGTGCTCGGCGTCCGGGCCGCCCAGGCCGGTCGGCGGCCCCTCGGCCACCACCGCGCCGTTGCTGAGCAGTACCACCCGGTCGGCGAGCGCCTGCGCCTCAGCCATGTCGTGCGTGGTCAGCAGGATCGTGATCCCATCAGTGCGGAGCTGCCGGACCAGGTGCCAGGCGCCGCGGCGGGCGGCCGGGTCGAATCCGGTGGTCGGCTCGTCCAGGTACAGCAGCTCCGGGTGGCCGATCAGGCCGAGGGCCAGGTCCAGGCGCCGCTTCTGGCCGCCAGACAAGGCCCTGACCTTGCGCCGCTCCAGCCCGTCGAGGCCCGTGAGGCTGATCACCTCGGGTATATCCCGGGGAGCCTGGTAGTCGCCGGCCTGGCGGGCGATGGTCTCCCGCACGGTCAGGTACGGCTCGACGGCGATGTCCTGAAGCACCAGTCCGGTCCGCTCGCGCAGCCCGCGCGCGTCCGACTTGTCGCCCGGGTCGAGGCCGAGCACCTCGACCCGGCCGCCGTCGCGGGTACGGAACCCTTCCAGGACCTCGAGTGTCGTGGTCTTGCCCGCTCCGTTAGGCCCCAGCAGGGCGACGATCTCGCCCGGCCCGACCGAGAAGCTGACGTCGCGTACGGCCTGCACGGCGCCGTAGTTCTTGCGCAGCCCGGCCACGGTGATGGCCTGCGGCAACTGCTGCCGAGCGGCACCCGCCGCCGCCGCCTCCGACGGGGCCGCGGCGGCCGGGGCCAGCCCGCCGGTCAGTTCCGGGTGCACTGGACCTCCAGCGTCAGGTCGAGGTAGCGGGCGGCCAGGCCGCGCGCCGCGGTGATGCCGAACTCGGTGCGGTCGATGCGGGTGGTGGCCAGGGCGGTGAATGACCCGCGGGACACCTCGCACCGGGTGACGGTGAGGGTGACGGGCCGGGTCGTGCCGCGCACCGTCAGCGTTCCGGTCAGCGCCTGGTCCCCGGCCACGATCAGGTCCGACCGGAAGGTCATCACCGGGTGCCCGGCGGCATCCAGGAACCGCGGGGAGCGCACGGCGTGGTCACGCGGCCCGAAGTTCGTCCGGAAGCTCGCAGTGTCGATTTCCGCGAAGATGGCCGATGCCTCGAGCGGATCGGCGATGTCCGCGCGTCCCTGCCGGACGGCGAAGCTGCCCTTGACCCGCCCGAGCCCGAACAGGTGGCGGGTGGCGAACGTGACCCGGGACCGTTCCGGGTCGATGTCGTAGTGGCCTGGCTGCGGTGCGGCCGCGAGGACCGCCGGAGAGGTTTTCATGCCGCCTAGTCCAGCCCGGCGGCCGGGCCGCCCGGCAGGGCCGCCGGTAGGGTCCGGCCGCGACGATCGGATGCCCGGCCGGGCTGGGGTGCGACTTTAGTAGGTTTCTCGGCCGGCGAAAGTATCGACGGCCCAGGTGGCCGGGGTGCGATGAAGGTGCGATGAAGTAGCGTGGGCCGCATGAGCACCCGATCGTGCGCGCCGCGGCAGAACGTGCCGCTGGACGCGGCCCTCGCGTGCTTCTTCGTGCTGCTCGACACCGTGGTCACGCTCGCGGGTTCCTCCTGGTGGCCGGCGCATCCCGGCAAGCTCGCCTGGGCCATGCTGGCGCTGCAGGCTGTGGCGGATGCGTCGCTGGTGGCCAGGCGGCGGGCGCCGATGCTCGTCATAGCGGGCCTGACCGGGTTCACGCTGCTGATCTCGCTGCTGATCTCCCCGGCGGGGGCGCTGACACCGGCCCATGCGGAGAACATCTGGGCTCCCTACGGCACCGTCCTGGCCGCCTACGGGCCGTTCTATTACGGCAAGGACCGCCGCTCCGCGTTCGGGGCGGTGGGCTTGATGACCCTCATCGCGGCCCGGGTCTGGGATCCGTCGGTGGTGGTGATCACGGTCGCGGTGCTGCGGACGGCGGTCGGGCCGCTGCTGGCGCTCTACTTCAGTGCGCGGGGCGAGATGCTGCGGGCGCTGCGGGACCGGGCCGAACGGGCCGAACGGGAGCAGTACCTGCTGGCCGAACAGGCCCGGGCGGAAGAGCGTGCCCGGCTGGCCGGCGAGATGCACGATGTGGTGACCCACCAGGTCAGCCTGATGGTGCTGCAGGCGGGAGCACTCGGCATCACCGCAGCCGACCAGGCCACCCGGCGGGCGGCCGAGGATCTCCGCGCGACAGGCGTCCAGGCCCTGGCCGAGCTGCGCGACCTGGTCGGCATCCTGCGCACGGCACCGGAGGATGATCAGGCGCCTGCGGCCTCGGCCCTGGCCGAACTGGTCGCCGAGTCCACCGCCGTCGGCACCCCCGCCGAACTGGCCGAGCAGGGCGACCCGGCACTCGCTTCCCCCGTGGTCGGCCGCACGGTGCACCGGATCGTTCGCGAGGCGCTGACGAATGTGCGCAAGCACGCGCCCGGCGCTCACGTCACCGTCCAGGTCAGTTACGACGAGGCGCAGGTCAGGCTCAGCGTGCGGAACACCGCGGCGGCCGTCCCGCCGGACGGTGGCCTGGCCGCGACCGGCTCCGGGCTCGGCCTGGCCAGCCTGCGGCAGCGCATCGAGGTGGTGCACGGCACGCTGCGCGCCGGCGGCACGCCGGACGGCGGATTCTGCCTGGAGGCGATTATGCCGTCGTACGTGCCGACGACCGGGGCGCCAGTGTGACCGGCAACAGTGTGACCGGCAACAGTGTGACCGGCAACAGTGTGACCGGCGTGGTCCGGGTGGTCGTGGTGGACGACGAGCCGATGGTGTGCGCGCACCTGCGCACGATCCTCGGCTCCGCGCCCGACATCGAGGTCGTGGACGAGGCGCACGATGGCGCGGCGGGCGTGACCGCGGTCGTCCGCAACCGCCCCGACGTGGTGCTCATGGATCTGCGCATGCCTGTGCTGGACGGGATCGCGGCGATCGAGCAGATCGTCAAGCTCGCCGACCCGCCGGTCGTGGTGGTGCTCACCACCTTCGACGCCGACCAGTACGTGCTGCGCGCGCTGCGAGCGGGAGCGGCCGGGTTTCTGGTCAAGTCCACGCCGCCCCAGGACCTGATCGGCCTGGTGCGGGTAGCGGCCGAAGGTCACACGGTGCTCTCCCCGGCCGCCGCCCGGAGGCTGATCGCGGCCTCCGCAGACAGCCAGCCCGCCGCCGAGCGCGCCCGCAAGCTGGCCGGCTCGCTCACCGAACGCGAGGTGGAGGTACTCACCTGCCTGGGCAAGGGGTTGTCCAATGCCCAGATCGCGGCCCGTCTCTACCTCTCCGAGGCAACGGTGAAGGGCTACGTTTCCCGGATGCTGGAAAAGCTAGGCGTCGACAACCGAACCCAGGCCGGGCTGCTGGCCCACGATGCGGGCCTGACCAGCCGGTAGCAACCTTGCAGGGCGAGACTCTGTTCCACCAACCTGATGGCCGGATGCATAGAACCGCACTGGGCTGCACCAGCCTTCACACATTCCGGGCGACGGCGATTTTCTACCCGAATTTTCTACCCAAAGGCAGCGAAGCGAAGCCGAAAAGTTTTATGTCCTGGTCATAGCCGCAAACTGGAGTGGTCGGATGGGATGCGTGACCAGCCCAGCTGGTCATGCGGGTTCGATTCCCGTCGTCCGCTCCAGCTCTCCACGCACTCGCCCAGCACGGCGGGCACGGCACCTGGTGGCCGGGCACCTCTGGCGTGGCCTGGACCACGGAGACGGCAGTCTTCGCGCTTGTTCGCCGCCGCGACCGCGCAGCACGGCCGGGCAGCAGCGCTGCTGGCCTGGCTCGCCGCGCACCGGACCAGGCTCGGCTCCCTGCCCGAGAAGGTCAGCTCCGCCGACCAGCCGGCCGCGGTAGCCCCGCTGCCCTGGACCGACGCGGTCACCCTGCTCGCCAGGGATGCCTCGGAATTACCAAAGTGCGCCGGCACTTCTCCCCCGTTGGGATACAGAGCGTCCCGCTCGGTGGACCGCTCATGAGCAAAGCCCTGGGCCACCGCCGTAAATGGCGCGCGCAACCCTGAGGGCACCTGCCGTCATGCTGGTTGGAGCAGAACAACCGGGATGGTCCGCTGGCCTGCTCGCTGCTGGTACACCTGGTAGCCGTTGTAGTTGTCATTGACCAGGCGCCACAGTTCCTCGCGCTCGGCGCCTCCGGCTTCACGCGGGTGAACCGGGATGCGCCGGCCGCCGAGCTCGATCGTGACTGCGTCCGGATGCGCGCGCAGGTTGTGGTACCAGGCTGGGTGATGGTCCGCGCCTGCTTTGGAAGCGACGATCACGTAGCCGTCGCCGTGCCGTGTATAAAGCAGCGGCGTGCTGCGTGGCTGGCCGGATCTGGCTCCGCGCGTGTGCAACAGCAGTATCGGCTGCCCTACGGCAACCGTAAGCCGTCCGCCCGTCAGCGGGATGAGACGCCGGTCGATGGGCGGGAATACGTTCACGAACAACCAGCCGCCGAGCCGGGTCCGCGCAAAAGCCTGTGCCGCCTTGTCAAACGGCGTCTTGTCCTGCTGTGCACGGAATCCTCGCTGCATACGCCGAGGCTAGCAGGCGGTTCGGCATCCGGATGGCTGGCAGGCGCCAGGTGCCAACGCTATTGTCTGCTGCCAAATATCAGCTTCTGCCGCGGACAGGGTGCCCTCGCCGGACAGCCAGAACCGGCGGCCGATGAGGAGTACCTGACCATTGGACCGGGCTCACTGCCAGGCACGTGCCAAACTAATAGACGATCTTGCACTCGCTTTTAGAATGTCGCTTAGGGACACAAGGAAGCACCCGATTAGACGATATGGGTGGTTTATCCTTCGGCATCTTTTGTTCGTCACGGTACGTTATTCCCGGTCTCGGCCGCAGGGGTGCGCGTGTTCTGTGCGGTCCAGTGCACCGCCGCCCGGGCGCGGGGCTCACGGATGGTCTTGAACCAGCAGGCGGGTCAGCAAGAACCAGCCGATCTCCACCGTGATAATCGCATAGCCCGTCATCGCGGCGCCGCGGCGCCAGCTGGAATGCGCCGTACCCGCGATGAGCACGGCGGCGGCAACGACGGCCAGACCGAACTGGCCGCTCGCGCCGGCCTTAAGCCATCCCAGGCCAGCCACGGGAGTGTCCCAGCTCCCCATCACCATGCCTGCCAGGTCGATGATGACGAACAGGCCTCCCGCGACGACCGCGGATATGCAGGGCAGCCACATGTGCCACGCCAGATGCGGCCGGCCGGACCGGCCCGAAATGCCCTTCATGGCCTCCATTCTCCGGCATCCCGCAGCACCCGGCGCAAGGCCAGGAGTGGTACTACCAGGCGGCGACCTCCTCAGCGGCCGGGCGGCCACCGCCACCCCGTCCGTCCCGCCGGCCGAGCCTCCTAATAGGTCATGAGCGGAACCGCAATCTACGGGTCAGGTGATGGTGGTTTCTCCTGTCGCCTTTTCTCCGCCTGCCGGCGGAACTCGCTGAGCGTCAGCAACGCTGTCTCTGCTGCGCTCAGCCAGCCGTGCCCGGGGTCATAGGTCGGCGCCTGGCGGGTTGGGTGGCCGTGCGGTGCCGGCGGCCTTGCGGATCCCGCCGGACGGATACAGGTGGTACCGCGGTGCGTCGCCCTCGGCTTGTTTCTCTATGCCCTGATGCAGTCCGGCCCGTATGCGGCATTCGGAACGACTCAGGTGCTTGCGCCGTCGCGGCAGGCCGGGCTGAGCAGGCGGTCGACGAGTGAGGCCGCATAGGCGGCATCGGCGGGAAAGGTGCCCCAGAGCACGCGCCGGTAGAGCGGGCCCAGGACCGCGTCGGCGATCGTGCCCGGGTCGGGGGCTCGCCCCGGCCGGCGATCCGGTCGGTGACCTGCCGGATGGCCCGAGCTTGGGCGGCTGGCCCACTCCTCGTGGTGGGCCTGGGTGACCGCCGCCCGGACCTCGACCACGCTCACAGGAATGGCCGCACCTCGAGCTTTCGGTTGCAGGCCTTCGACCCCGCGGCAGCGAGCTTGAGCGCCACGTCGAGGTCGGCGGCCTCGATGATCCAGAAACCGACAACATACTCCTTCGGCTCCAGAAAGGGCCCGTCGGTGACCATCGCCTCCACACCCCGGTTGTCGACGACAGTGGCCGAGCTTGGTGCCGCGAGGCCGCCGGCGAAGACCCAGTGACCCTCCGCCTGGAGCCGGTCGTTAAACACGTCGATCGCGGCCTGCTCCTCCGGAGTGGAGCGGCCGGGCGTGTCGGTGATCATGGACATCATGAACTGCATCTGGGATCATCTCGTGTGGTTCTGGGCGTTCCGATGTAGGCGGGTCTTGTCCTATGGCTGGAACCGGTCGGTCGTCTCGTGTGTCAGCTACGTCACGTGCTCGGGGGAATCACGGCCGGTGCGTACCGCGGGCGCCCGGCCGGCCGGTAGACCTGGATCGTCACGCCCTTCGAGTCGGCACGCGATTCGACCAGGTCCAGCGCCAGGTCCGGGCCGTCCTGCGGGAACAGGCGCGTCCCCTGACCGGCAAGCACAGGGACGATGAGCAGGGTGATCTCCTCGACGAGGTCGTTCTCCAGCAGCCAGCGGACCAGGGCGCCGCTGCCGTGCACCTGCAGCTCACCCCCCCGCCTTAGCCTTCAGCTCGCCGATCGCCGCCGCGAGGTCACCGGACAGCACGGTCGTATCCGCCCAGCGCGGCTCGGTAAGCGTGGCCGATGCCACGTACTTCGGCGTCTGATTCAACGCCACCCCGATGGGGTGGACGCGCATGTCCTGGATCGCTCGCCACGAGCGGGCAAAGACCTCGAAGGTCCGCCGTCCGAACAGGAACGCGCCGGCGCGCTGGTACGTCTCGGTGATCAACGTCATGGTCCCGTCATCGCCCGCCCCCATGGCCCATCCGCCGCGCTCGAATCCGCTCCCGCGGTCCTCATCCGATACGCCGCCGTTTCCCTGCGTCACGCCACCGACGGTGACTTGCGTCATGGTCGTCAGTTTCATGATCGCGATCCTCTTCACCCCTGGGCTGCCCCTCGCAGGCGGCCTCTCACCCCTGCTACGAACACCTCCACCCCGATCCGACAGCGCGTCCGGGATTCTTTCGGGGATTTTCTGGCATGCCGACTGTGAGGGATCCGGCAGCGAGACGGTTCCGGGGCCACTGCGCAAGAACACCCGCCGCGCCGGAATCGGCAAGACCGTCACGCCCCACACGCTCAGCATGCGTTCATCACCGCCGCGCTGGATGCCGGGGTGCCGCTCCGCGACGTGCAAGAAGCCGCGTCGCACGCGGACCCGCGGACCACGATGCGGTATGGCCGGGCCCGCGGCAGCCTGGACCGGCACGCCACCTACATCGTCGCCGCCTACGTCGCGGGCGCCGCCCGGTAACCCGCCAGGACAGGGAAGTCTTCCGCCTGGCGGCCATGGCCGCCAGGCGGAAGGCCACGGCACTGATCAGTCACAGACCGCAGCCTCAACCTGAACGCGAACCGCCGTTCGGCGCGGACTACAGACCCTGGCGACCGTCAATTGCGACGGGCAGAACAGGCTGATCTGCGCGGGGTCTGGGCCGACGCTACGGTTGAGAATGCGGCCCGTCCCCTAATGGAAGGAGCGCCCAGCCATGATCCTGCCGAAAGTTGGGGACCCTCGCTTCATCACGCTTCGCCGTGGTGGGACCCTCACTGATTCGGATCACTATCTGCTGGCTCTTTGGGCGGCATCGTGCGCGGAGCACGTCCTTCACCTGTTCGAGTCAGTGCAGCCTGAGGACCCGCGACCACGTGAAGCGATCGAGCACGCCCGCGCCTGGGTGCGTGGTGAGATCAAGATGATGCAGGCTCGCGCGGCGGGCGGCCATGCAATGGGTGCGGCCAGAGACCTGCGCGGGGCGGCACGGCATGCTGCGTACGCTGCTGGCCAGGCGGGGGCCGTCGCACACGTCGCCGCGCACGAACTCGGTGCGGCCGCCTATGCGATCAAGGCCGCATGTGCTGCCTCGCCGCAAGGCCCGGGCGATGCCGCAGGGCGACTCGAGTGCCGATGGCAGCGTGACCAGCTGCCGGAGGCGATTCGCGAGCTCGTGCTTGACGATCAGCGGTTGCGGAACGACATCTGCTGGTCGGTGTTTGACTGCTGAGCAGGCGTGCGGCTGCGAGCCCACCCGGCGCTCATCCGAATCTGCCCGCGTGAGGGAGACCTCGGCCGCCCAGCTCGACGCGCACAGAAGTCCGTCTGCACTGACCGGGCATGCGAGCTCCCTGTCGCCGCGCCGAGTCGGCAGTATACGGGTGATGTTTGTCAGGTGCGGGTCGACCGGTGCGCCGGGAGAATGATGTGCGAGTTTGCGGGCAGCACGCTGGTCCGTGCCGAGGCCGGGTCGGCCTGGGGCGGCAGTTACCCGCGCGCGGGCTGCTCCGGCACCGCGCCTGCCCGACAGGGAGGGCTAATGGACTATGAGGTGGTCCGGAGCCGGCTGGAATATGACGGCGCGCTCGTCAAGGTCCGCGTCGACACGGTGGTCCAGCCGGACGGGTCGCAGGCCGAGCGTGAGGTGGTCGAGCACGTGGGCTCGGTGGCGATCGTGGCGATCGACGATCAACAGCGGGTCCTTCTGATCCGGCAGTACCGCCACCCGGCCGGGCAGCATCTGTGGGAGCTGCCCGCGGGGCTGTGCGATAAGCCCGGCGAGCCGCCCCTCGGCACCGCGCACCGCGAGCTGGCCGAGGAGGCTCAGCTGCGGGCCGCGGCCTGGCGCACGCTGGTCGACCTGCGGCCATCGCCGGGTATCAGCACCGAGGTATGCCGGGTGTACCAGGCTGAGCAGCTGGACACAAAGGAGCAGGCGGGCGACAGGCCGGATGAGGAAAGCGAACTCCGGTCGCGCTGGGTCCCGCTGCCGCAGGCCGTGAGCGAAGTGCTCACCGGACGTATCACCAACGGCCTGGCTGTCGCCGGGCTGCTCGCCGTCGCGGTCGGCACAGACGCTGCCATTGCCCGGACCCGGCCGGCTGACGCACCCTGGCCGCGATCCGCGCAGTGAGAACCGCCGTCAACCAAGATGAGGCCGCACCATCCGAAGCCCTGCGCGAAAGTAACCGCCTGATATAGGAGGCAATCTGGTCATCGGCGTGGCCAGTTGAGCTGCGCCCGAAGGATCGTTCTGAGGTACCGTCAGTCCAGCCCGCGTGCCCGCGGCGGCCGCCCAAGGCACCAGAGGCCATCGGGTTGTACCGGGAGCTTGCCGCCGCCGACCCGGACCGGTATTTCCCGGAACTGGCGGCTACTTTGACTAACCTTGGCAGCTGGCTCTCGGAGCTGGAATGTCCGGACCAGGCACTGGGACCCACCGGCGAGGCCACCGCCCTCTACCGGGAGCTGGCCGAAGCCGACCCAGACAGCTACCGCCCCAAGCTCGCCGCTACGTTGAGCAACTCCGGCACCTGGCTCGCCCAGCTGGGGCACCCGGATCAGGCACTCGGACCTTCTGAGGAGGCCGTCGCCTTGTACCGGCAGCTGGCCGCCAGCCAGGACTACGGTGGCCGTCGCCCGGCAGTGCAAGCAGCCACTCGCGGGCTGCACGGCTTCGGTGCTAAGGAGCGCAGAAGTGCTGGCGCGGGAGCACGGGCCGGTGAACAGACCTGGCGTTCCGGACGTGTTAGTAGTTGAAAGATCAACTACTAAGCGGGCAGAAGGAAGAACGCCATGCTGAAGAGCAAGGGCAGGACCGCAAGCGCCGAGAGCGCGCGGCGGCAGGGTAGCGGGGGCCGGAGGCCGAAGGCATGGTCGCGGGCAGGCGTGCTCGGGGCTGTGAGCGTGGGCGTGATTGCGCTGGGCGCGGCATTTTCCGTTCCGGCGTCCGCGGCGCCGGTGGCCGCTGCATCCGGCGCGGCCGCCGCGAGTTTCAAAATCTTCAATCCGCCGTCGCCCAGTGGCGGTCCCTTCGGTTCCCCCGAGGCGCTGACCGGCGTCTATGCGGCATCGCCGACCGATGCCTGGGCGGTGGGACAGCCTGGCGGTAATGATGCGTTCGAGCACTGGAACGGGACCAGCTGGACCGGGCAGGGACTCCCGGCCGGGCTGGCCACCGCCGCCGGGAACTCGGCCTCGGTGAGCTTCATCACCGGAACCTCGGCCAGCAACATCACCGTCGTCGGCACCGGCGACATCAATACCGGCACGACCATCGTCGCCGAGTCCGTCGCCTTCCACTTCAACGGCACCGCGTGGTCGGAGATGACCATCCCCGCCAACGTGGAACTAGGGCCGGTCCTCGCGTTCTCGGCCACCAACCTGTGGTCGGTCAACAACAACGGCGACGCCGAGCACTTCAACGGCACGACCTGGACCACGACCAGCCTGCCCGTCCCCACGACGGAGCCCGACCTGGACATCACCTCAATCTCGGGATCGTCACCGTCGGACATCTGGGCCGTCGGCACCGCGTTCCAGGAGGGCCTGCACCACAATAATTCTCCGGTGCTCGAGCACTTCAACGGAACCTCCTGGAGCAACGTCACCGTCCCGGTCAAATCACCCACCGGCGGTCTCACCGACGTGGTGGCCGTCACGCCGGCTGACGCCTATGCCGTCACCACCGTCGGCGCGATCCTGCACTGGAACGGCACCACCTGGACCCTGCTGAACGCCACCACCCAGGCCGGCGCAGCCGTGACCGGCTCCGCGGTGGCCGCCCTGTCGCCGACCGACGTGTGGATCGCCGGCCTCACGGCGAGCGGCGTCGACACGGTCACGCTGGACCACTTCAACGGCACCACCTGGACCTCCGTCCCGCCTGTCACCGGCACGGGGCTCACCCCGGCCGGCCAGATACTGGCCGCTCCGGACGCCGCGGCAGCGGTCGGCCCCGGCACCGTGTGGTTCGCCGGCAACACCTTCACCGCCGCCGGAAACGGCGAGCTTCCGTACGCGCTCGGCGCCTCCACCGGCTGAACTCCTCCCCGTCATCTCAGCCTGGAAGGAACTGAGCTAGCAGGTAACACTGCCCGGACAGCCGATGCCTGATCACATCGGAAGCCCCGAACCGCATCCGGTCCGGGGCTTCCGGCTCTGGCGGCAGGCGCGCCAGGTGCCGGGCGCGGTGGCGTCTCTTGCGGAAGCCACCGGCGGAGCGGCTTGCGGTGACGGCAAACACCTGCGGGCAGATCCGCCCGGCCGTCTCCAGCCTAAGCCCAGCGCACCCAAGGCGGCCTACCGCACGCGCGTACACGACATCCAGAATTGGCTGCTCTGCGCGGGACCATCCCCAGAGTAGGCATAAGCGTCAGCCGCGCCGAGTGGGCGTTCCGCTTGGCTTAAGCCAGGAAGGCAGCCACATTCTGTCACAGCACTGGTCGGCGCCAGCGCACATACTCCCGCCGATCGGCCGTTGCGGCGGCCTGGGCGCAGGAACAGCCTCAGCTCAGCCGCGACGATCACGACCGTCCGCGCCTGGTTCATCTTCCCGGCATGCCCGGCCATGATGCACTCTGACCAGAACTGCACGCGCGAAGCAGTCGCGCGGGGACTGTAATTTAAACGGTGGAACTCCTGAGACGGAGGAGACATCAGATGACTGAGGTGACAGAGGGCTGGGGCCAGTCCGGAGCGGAGCTCTCGGCGGCTGATGAGCAGCTGCTGCGCGAGCTTACCGAGCGGGCCCGGGTGGGCGGGCTGAAGCTGACCGGCGAGGGCGGCCTGCTGGGTAAGCTGACCAAGATGGTCATCGAGGGCGCCCTGGAAGGCGAGCTGGATGATCACCTCGGCTACGGAAAGCACGATCCCGCGGGCCGCGACGGCGGCAATTCCCGTAACGGCCACCGGGCCAAGACGGTGATTACAGATACCGGGCCGGTGGAAATCTGGGTGCCGCGGGACCGGGAGTCGAGTTTCGAGCCGAAAATCGTCGCCAAACGGCAGCGGCGGCTCACAGGTGTCGATGAGATGGTCATTTCCCTGTCCGCGAAAGGGCTCACCCACGGGGAAATCGCCGCGCACCTGGCCGAGGTCTACGGCGCCGAGGTCTCCAAGCAGACGATCACCACGATCACCGACCGGGTCATGGACGGCCTGGCGGACTGGCAGAGCCGGCCACTGGATCCCGTTTACGCGGTGATCTTCATCGACGCGATCAACGTGAAGATCCGCGAGGGCCAGGTCGCCAACCGGCCTATCTACCTGGCCCTGGGCGTCACTGTGGACGGCGAGCGGGACGTGCTGGGCCTGTGGGCCGGGGAGCACGGCGACGGGGAGGGGGCCAAGTTCTGGCTGCGGGTCTGCTCGGAGATCAAGAACCGCGGCACCCGGGACGCAATGCCAGCGGCTTTAAGGCGAAACGGATGAGGGTAGCTTCCGATGTCGGTTGCGCTGTGTAACATCCGCTGGTTAAGGGCGTGTTGTTCAGGTTTCCTGCGAGATGGGTGAGGCTCCCGCTAGAAGTGTGATTGTCTACGTCCCACTTCTTCGCCGGAGCCTCACGTGTCTTCTTCTTACCCTGTCCCGTCGTGTGCCGTGCCCGTTCCGGGCGGGACGGTGGTCGCGGTGCCGCTGGAGCTGCTGGCGTCGCCGCTGAAGAGCGGCAGGGATCTGGGGGGCGGGGACCGGTCCGCGCTGGTGATCGGGGGGACGGAGAAGATCCGCACGGGCGGCGCGGTCGTGTTCTGCAAGGTGGTCGCGGTCGCGGAGGCGCAGGTCAAGCGGGACGGGCAGGTCCGTGCGAAGGGCAGCCCGGTGCATCACGCGACGCTGGGGCCGCTGGAGGAGAAGGCCGGGCCGGACGCCGTCGGCGGGATCGCCGGGCGGGCGCCGCTGGGTGCCCGGTTCGTGAAGGGACAGCGGGAAAGGCTCCTGGCCAGGGCCTTCATGATCCGGGTGATCGTGCTGATGACGCTCATGCCCGGGGTTCCGGTGCAGGATGTCATCGCCGCGCTGGCCGGGGACCTGGCTCTGGTCCCGTGGGCGCGGCCGTGGAAGCCGGCGTCAGCGCGGGCGGCCGGGGACTGGCGGAACGCCCTCGGACCGGTCCCCCTGGAGGAATTGCGGGACCTCGTGCTGGGGTCGTCCTGGCGGGAGCACCAGGAGCGGGGCTGTCCCGGCGCGGTGACCATCGGGACGAGGCGGCCGCTGAGGGCGGGGTCGCTGGACGGGACGCTGGTCCGGATGCCGGACACGCCCGCGAACAGGGCGTTCTTCGGCACCGTGGGCACGGGCGATGACAGCGGCCCGTACCCGTGCCTGCGGGCGCTGCCGCTGAACTGCTGCTCGTGCCGGGCGCTGTTCGCGATGCCGCACGGGCCCGCCGGGACAGGCAAGGCCGCCGCCGAGCAGAAGCTCCTGGACCAGGCGCTGGAGGAACTCCCCGGCCTGTTCGCTCCGGACTGGATCTGGCTGATGGACCGCAACTACCACGGAGCGCCCCGGATCGCCCGGATGACCGAGCGCACGCACGTGCTGATCCGCCTGAAAAGCGACATCCCGCTGAAGCGGACCTCGGAGATCCTGCCCGACGGTTCCTACCGGGCGGAGCTGTCCGGCGACGGCGCCACCGTGCCCGTCCGTGTCATCGAGTACTTCACCGACGTGGAGGGCCAGGAGGTTCCGGAGATGTTCTGCCTGGTCACCGACCTCATGGACTGGGAGGAATACCCCGCTCGCGAGCTCGCTGCCCTCTATAAATGGCGGTGGGACGGGTCGGAGACCGCACTGCGGGAGGCCAAGGCGCCGCTGCGCGGCGCCGGCCCGGGCACCGGGCCGATGCTCCGCTCCGGCTCCCCGGACCTGGTCCGGCAGGAACTCGCGGCCTGGGCCGCCGCCACCGGGCTGGCCCGCGGCGCTGTCCGTGACGCTGCTCTCGCCGCCGCGCCCGCGCGGAAAGGACGCCGGGCCGGGCTCGCGGTCCGGGCCCGGGACCTGTCCTTCGCCCGTGCCATCCGCGCGGTCCTGTCCGCGATCCGCCTCGGGAACTCCCGCTACCAGGCCGTGACCGGCGAAATCGCGGAACACCGGAACACCGTCGACCGGGACCGGCACCGCGCCCGCAAGTCCAAGTCCCCCTCATCCTTCCCGCACGCGAGCGCGAAAGACACCGTCACCCGCATCGCCCCCGCCATCATCACCATGGCCAACACCCCCGCCTGACCAGCTAAAACTTCGCCAGTCCGCCCGAGGTGCCCGCCGGACCGTGGACCCGGCCGTCCCCGGCACGACACGCCGCCCTCTGCCATGCCCGCCAGAAGGGAACTACCCGCAGTAACCAAAAACGGGAACTACCCACAACTGGTCAAACACCTAAACCCCATGGCATTGACCCGGGACGTGCTGATGGTGGTCTGCGACGGGCTGAAAGGACTGCCCGACGCGGTGAATTCCGTGTGGGAGAAGACGATCGTGCAAACATGTATCGTTCATCTTCTGCGGAATTCATTCAAGTACGCCTCGAAGAGGGACTGGGCGCAGATCGCAAAGGACCTCAAGCCGGTGTACACCGCCGCATCCGAAACCGAGGCGCTGGACAGGTTCGCTGAATTCTCCGGGAAATGGGAGAAGCGCTACCCGGCCATCATACGGCTCTGGGAGAACGCGTGGTCTGAGTTCGTGCCATTCCTGCGGTTCGACCGGGAAATCAGGACAGTGATCTGCACGACGAATGCCATCGAATCGATCAACGCCCGGCTCCGCCGGGCCGTGAACGCCCGCGGCCACTTCCCGACCGAGCAGGCCGCGATGAAGTGCCTGTACCTGGCGATCATGAGCCTGGACCCCACCGGGAAGGGCCGCAAGCGCTGGACCAACCGGTGGAAGGCCGCCCTGAATGCCTTCGACATCACCTTCGACGGCCGCCTCAGCGCGGGACGCAAGTTACAGCAGAGGAAGAAGTTACACCGTTAAGTTGACAGACCTCGCTAGGGATCTCACGCAACCGCTACGGGCCGCCGGGAAGCCGGGTGTATGAAACCAGGCTTGCGGGGTAGACGGGGTGTGTCCTGGTTACGGGACGATCCGGCCTGGCCGCGGAAGGGCAGGCCGGAGGACGGAAGGCTCGGGGGTACGGTGAAGGTACTGGTGGCCGGCGCGTCCGGCTTCGTCGGCCGCCGGTTGTGCGTGGCCTTGGACCAGGCTGGTCACGACGTAGTCGCCATGACCAGGAACCCGGCCGGGTACCGGGGGGCGGGGCTGCCTGCGCGCGGCGACGTCCAGGATTCTGTCACCCTAGGGCCGGCGATGGCCGGCTGTCAGGCCGCGTACTACCTGGTGCACTCCCTCCAGGACGCGGACTTCGAGCGCAAGGACGCCGCCGGGGCCATCGCGTTCGGCGAGGCGGCCGCCCGCGCGGGCCTGCGCCGCATCATCTACCTGGGCGGCTTGGGCGACGACGCGGACAAACTGTCCGCGCACCTGCGCAGCCGCCGTGAGGTCGAGAACCTGCTCGGCACTGGCGGCGTGCCGGTCACCGTCATCCGGGCCGGGATCATCGTCGGGCACGGCGGTATCTCCTGGGAGCTGACTCGTCAACTCGTCGAGCACCTGCCGGTCATGGTCACCCCCAAGTGGGTCGCCACCCGCACGCAGCCGATCGCGGTCGACGACGTGGTGGCGTACCTGGCCGGCGTGCTGGAGCCGCCAGCGGCGTCGGGCCACGTCTATGAGGTCGGGGGACCGGACGTGCTGCAGTACTCGGCCATGCTGCGCCGGGTTGCCGCTATCGAGAACCGCCCGCTTCTCATCCTGCCCGTGCCGCTGCTCACTCCGTGGCTGTCCTCGCTGTGGCTGACCGCGGTCACCGACATCGACGTCGGTACCGGCCGGGTCCTTATCGACTCCATGACCAACGAGGTGATCGTGCGTGACCAGTCGATCAAGGACCTGATCCCGATCCAGCCCATGTCTTATGACGATGCCGTGCGCGCGGCGCTCCGCGAACGGCGCGAGGGCCGGCAGGCCCGAGCGTGACGGCGCAGCGCGCGGCCGGGTTCAGTGCCGCCGCCTGGCACAGGGCGGCAGGCCTCGGGGCGGCGGCGCTGCTCCGGTCCTCGTTCGCCGCCAAGGCCGGCTCCACGCGCTTCTACCTGCTGACCACCTGTCTGGCTGGTACCTGGACGGGCGGCGCGCTTGGCGCGGGCCCCATCCCGTGGCGCGGCGACGGCTGGCGCACCAGCCCCGGAAGTGCGGCGCGGGCCCTTATAGTCGTCCCCGTCGTCACCGGGGCCGCGACCTTCGCCGTGTTCTACGGTGCCGCGCGGGTCGCCCGCCGTCACCCCACCCTGCGTCGTCGCATCGCCAGCGTGCTGCGCTACGCCGACGCCGGGTCAACCCCGCTGGTCGTGCTCATCGCGTCGAGCAGCGGGGTGGCGGAAGAACTGTTCTTCCGTGGCGCCTTGTGGTCCGGGTCGCGGCCGCTCCGCACCACCACGCTCGCCTATGCTGCATCGACCGCCGCTACCGGCAACCCGGCACTCATCCTGGCCGGCCTGATCACCAGCGTGATCTTCGGCTGGCAACGGGTCGCCACCGGCGGAGTGCTCGCCCCGGCCGTCACACACGTCACCTGGTCCGTGCTCATGCTGCGCTACCTCCCGCCGCTGTTCCGTGACGCGGACGGGCCGCCGGTCCCGGCCGGACATCCCGCCAAGGCGGCGTAAGCCAGGCTAGCCCGCGCCGGAACCGGACCGTCGCCGCGCCGCTCGCATCGGTGCGAGCCTGTAACTCAGATGTGTAAACTTTTTTGAATTAGTTTCTGAACTGTTATCTAGATGGCGGGGGTAGGCGCTGTCGAGCTCGTTGAGGGCTTGGCGCCAGCCCATGACCCGCTGGCCTCGACGAGGCGGGCGGGCTGGTCGGAGCGTTTCCGGTCGGCTGCCACCTAGTCAGGCGTGCGGGCCCGCTGCACACGATGTTGAAGATGGCAGCCACAGCAGCTGGACAAGGGCGTGGGCACCGGGGAAATGGCAGCTGGACCTTGGTGACCGTGCCAGTTGGTAGTCAGGCTCTCGATGCGTTGGTGGTGTACAGCAGCTTGCGGACGCGGGGCTGAAGGCCAGGAACGGGGTGAACGCCTAGGCGGCTTCGCAGACGCGGACGGCCTGCGGGTACTTGCGGGCCCACGGGGAGTCGGCGAACTCGAGCAGGGCGAGATGGGCGGTGTCGGCGTCGGGTGCGGGTAGATCTTCCGCAGCTCGGCGGCGACGTGGGCGGCGTCGCGGCGGGTCACGGGGCGCAGCGAGTTGCGGATCAGGTGCACGACACAGCGCTGCACCACGGTGGCGGGGAACGCCGAGAGATGGCGTCTGAAGCCGAGCAGCCCGTCGCAGGAGGCGATCAGGACATCCCGCACGCCCCGGTTGCGCAGGTCGGTAATGACGAGTCCAGAACAGGGCGCGCTCGCGGCGGTCTGCGTGTGAGGCGCGTCTTGGCCAGCGAGATGCGCAGCACGTGCTTCTCCCGTCGGCGTCGAACACAGACCGACAGGTAGGCGGGCTTGTTCTGCACCACCTGGCTGTCACGGACCTTGACCATGATCGCGTCCAGGAACACCAAAGCGTACACCGAGTCCAGCGGCCGGGACTGCCAGGACCGGACCTCCTCGAGGACCTGATGTGTGACCGGGAGACGGTCTCGACCGACAGCTGGGTGCCGTAGACGTGCTGCAGCTGGTGCAGGGTGCCGCGTCGCATCGGCGTACAGGCTGATGATCATGTCGTCCAGCGCGGCGATCGCACCGAGCGCTTGGGGATCAGCAGCGGCTCGAACGTGCAGGCCCGGTCCCGCGGCACCGCCAGGCCCACCGGGCCGACGCCGGTCTGCACAGTCTTGGCGATGCTGCAGTTGCGGTAGTTCAGCGGGCCGCCGCGACAGCAGGCGAGGTAGCGACGCTCATAGCGCAGGTGCGCGGTCAGCTCGGTCTCCAGCGCCCGCTCCAGCACCGCCTTGACCAGCTCGCGGAGCATCGAGTCCTCGCCGGTCAGCAGCAGCAGCGAGCTCGTACTGGAAAGCTCGGTAGCGCGTCCAGCAGTAGGTAATCTATCAGCTCAGCAGCGGACCGCGCGCGGGGTGGAGCCGAAGAAGGGAGGAAGTAGTAAAAGGGAGATACGGAGTAGTAAGTATGAAGGAATGGAGGATAGGAATGGATTGAATGTGTAAAGAAATAAATAGTTAAATAATGTAAGGGTATAAGAGGTATGATTATGAGTAGATAAAGAGGATACCCGGTGCGCCCGTCGAGTTGTTCGCGCAGGATGTCGGCGTGTCCGGCGTGGCGAGCGGTCTCGGCGAGGACGTGCACGAGCATGGCGTGCAGCGTGACATCGGGTTGCGGCACCACGGCACGCGCCCGGGAGCGTCGAGATCGAGGGCGCGGATCGTCTCGTCGGCATGAGCGGTCGCGGCGCGGTATGTGCCGAGAATTTCGCTGCGGGTCTCGGAGGCAGTTACCCACAGATCAGCGTCTCCTGGTGCATGGTCATCCCACCACGGCAGGTGCGGCGCGAACGGGCGGCCGAATGTCTGGCCGAGGTACCAGGCCTCGGCGGTGGACAGGTGTTTGATCAGCCCGAGCAGGTTGGTCCCGGTAGGGGTGAGTGGCCGGCGCTCGTCGTACTCCGATAGGCCTTCGGCCTTCCAGGTCATCGCTTCACGGTTTTCGGCGAGGTAGTCGTGCAGTCGCTGCTTCTGCTCCGCGCTCATGGGTTCACCCTCCTGTATCCGGTGGCCGTCGACCACTGAGTTTCGTCAGGCATCGTCAGTGGCGTTAAGAGCTGCCGGTAAGCGGGGGCGGGGATAGGTCAGCGCGGACGTGTGGCGTGCGGAGTGCCGGCGCCGCGGATGCGGTCGATCTCGGCTTCGGAGACGTTGCGGCCGTCGCGCATGAACTTCAGCACGGTGCGCAGTTCGTCGTCGGTGTAGCTAGCGAACTGGCGGGCGAAGGCCTCGCCGATCGGGGCGTAGCGGCGGCCGACTTTGGCGAGGCCTTCAGTGCTGGCGGTCACGACGATGCGGCGGCGGTCACCAGGGTCGGCGGTGCGGTGCGCGTAGCCGCCGGCGCTGCTGAACGCCTCCAAGAACACATCGACGCTTCCGTAGTCGCGGGCCGGCAGCGCACGACCGGCGATCTGCCGCCCGGGGATGACTGCGCCGATGCCGGGCGGCGCGACGCGCAGCGGCACGTTCCGGCGGATGCAGGCGTCGGCTACCAGCGGCGTGGACAGGCCAGCGAATTCAGCCAGCATCCCTGCTCGTTCTGGCTCGATTCCAGTCACCCGCCAGACGCTACCCGCGGCCACCCGAAACCATCTTGAACGCTCGTGCGGCCCCGCAGTTCCCGGCCCTACCCACTCCCGGACGATTCCGTCTCAGGAACTCCGGAACCGCCTTGAGACGCCAATCGCCGTCGTAGGAACCCAGGTCACGACCCGGATCACAGACCAGCACGACGACGGTTGCGGCCGCTTGAGGCGACACCTCTTACGGTGGTTTGCCATTATCGATATACCTGGTCGATAGCCGGGAAGCCGACGCGGGAGGTTCCGGTGGCCGACGTCAGGGACGCTGAGGTCACGATCGTTGGTGGCGGGGCTATCGGTTGCGCCGTGGCCTATGTCCTGGCGGGCGCGGGATACCGGGACATCCAGGTCGTGGAGCAGGGCGAGCTGGCCGGCGCGACCTCTGGGCAGGCCGCCGGCCTGGTCGGGCAGGTCCGCGCCACCAGGGAGCGGTGCCTGCTCGCGATGTCTTCGGTGGCCATGTACTCCCGGATCGAGCGGGAGACCGGCCACCCGGCGGACTGGCGCCAGACCGGCAGCGTACGCATCGCGACCAGCGCGGAACGGGTCGCAGAATTCGAGGCGCTGGCCGCTACCGCGCGGTCGGCCGGCCTTGAGGTCGAGTTCCTGAGCCCGGCCCGGCTGGCCGAACTGTGCCCCATGCTGGACACTGTCACGGCCATGTCGGCGCTGTGGTGCCCCACCGACGGATACTTGCAGCCCAACAGCCTGGTGACGGCCTACGCGCGCGCCGCACATGATCGCGGAGTGACGTTCGCGACGCACACCACCGTCACCGGGCTCAGCGTCGCCCGCGGCGCGGTTACCGGCATCCGTACCGATCGGCGCGCGGTCGCGACCGACATGGTGATCAACGCGGCCGGGCCGTGGGCGGGCGCCGTGGCCCGGCTGGCTGGACAGGACCTCCCGGTCGTACCGGTGCGCCACGAGTACTTCGTCACCGGGGCGGTCCCGGGCTGGCACGGCAGCTTGCCGGTGCTGCGCATCCCGGACCTGCGCCTTTACGTCCGGGCTGAAGGGACCGGGATCCTATGCGGCGGCTGGGAGCCGGACGCGCTGAGCCTGGATCCGCGCCAGGTGGCCATCGGGCAGGAGCTGGCCCCCTCGCCGGACTGGGACGTGCTCTCCGGATTCGCCACCGACTTCGCCAGCCTCGCGCCCGTGGTCACCCAGGCCGAGGTGCGGACGGTGTTCCGCGGATTCCCGGCGTTCTCTCCGGACGGGCGCTTCATCGTCGGGCCGGTCCCCGGGTTGCGCGGCTTCGTGATGGCCGGGGCCTGCAACGCCCACGGTGTCTCCGGGTCAGCGGGCCTCGCCCAGCATGTTCTGGAAAGCCTGCAGCCAGACCCGTCCCCCTACGTCCAGTCGCTCAGCCCCCGGCGCTTCCTCCCGCGCGCCTGGGACTGGGAGTCCGCCCGCGACCAGGCCAGGCACGTCTACGAGAACTACTACAGCCTGCC
Source organism: uncultured Actinomycetes bacterium (assembly GCA_963767565.1). Classification (GTDB taxonomy): domain Bacteria; phylum Actinomycetota; class Actinomycetes; order Streptosporangiales; family Streptosporangiaceae; genus Palsa-504. Next base: position 190,705 of record CAVYEG010000015.1, read on the forward strand.
GCCGCGCCCTGGGCCGCGGCCGGTAGCCACCGGCCCGGACGGCTCGTGACGCGCGTATGCGCGATGACTTCCGCCGTCGTAGCGCGTCTCATTTACCGGATGGTGTGAGCCAGGATGTCCCCTGGACAATGAAAGGGATGCCTTATGGAGATCATCAATCTGGGTCAGGCGGATGGGCTGCCGCCGGTGGACTGGGCCGCGGTTGCCGGGAAGCTCGCGGCGGGGTCGGCGCCAGCTCCGGACGCGCGGAACTCCCGCACGACCTGGCTGTCTACCGTCAACCAGGACGGCAGCCCGCATGTGACCGCGGTCGGTGCCCTGTGGCTTGACGGCACGTTCTGGTTCCAGACGGGCGCGGGCACGCGGAAGGGTCGCAACGTCGCGCGCGATCCGCGGTGCTCGATCGCGGTGTCGATCCGCGACGCGGACGTCGTAATCGAGGGTGACGCTGCGCGGGTGACCGAGCCGGGCGCGGTGGCGCGTATCGCGAAGGCGTGGGCAGACAACGGCTGGCCCGTCGAACCCGACGACACCGGGTCGGGCATCACTGCGCCGTTCAACGCGCCGTCGCAAGGACCGCCGCCGTGGAACGTGTATCGCATTGAGCCACGCTCGGCGATCGTGACCTTGGGGGCGGAGCCGGGCGGCCTGACTCGCTTCCTGTTCTGACGCCTGAGAACGTCAAGTACAGCCCGGAACCGGTCAAGTTCGTCACGATCAAGAAGGTCAGCGGGTCACCCGACCCGGCGCACATCTCCACGTCCTACGTGGAGCGGCAGAACCTCACGATCCGCATGAGCATGCGGCGGTTCACGAGGCTGACCAACGCCTTCTCCAAGAAGCTGGAGAACCTGACCGCCGCCGTGTCGCTGCACTTCATGTACTACAACTTCCGCTCGCCCGCACCAGACGCTCACCAAGCGGTACGGCAGCCCGACCACGCCCGCGATGGAGGCCGGGGTTGCCAATCACGTCTGGTCACTGACCGAAATCGCCGTCCTGCTCGGTTCAAACGGCGGTTCAAACTGACCCACTACCCAACGCCCGGATCTGCCGATGTGAGCACGTCTCCGATTTGCGTTAATATGAAGGCCGACATGTTGGTCCTGAGCCTGAGAACGCGTTATCGTCGGCGCGATCAGCAGGTTGACCTGTGCCTTCTATCAAAGTTGTTCATACCCGCTTGGCGGCAGCCGTCCAGGAAGTCATGCCCTAGATGCCAGAATGCCTAGGCGGTAACATTCGGGCCGCAGATCGGGGAGTCGGTCTGCTTCTAAACCATCACCTGCTCGGAGCTTCTTCGCGCCGCCGGGGCAGACCCTCCAGAGTTCATGAAGCAGCCTAACGGCTCGTCGGGCAGCCAGCTACACCCGCTAGCTGGGATTTTAGCGCAGACTGGCCGCGATCACGAAAGACATGTGCCACGCCCCCACCGGAAGGGGCAATATGTAGTACACTGTCCCTTACTTATTAATCGCGCCGTTCGTTTGGGAGGGGACCGTGCGCGACTCTGGAACCCGTTACGCCCCCACCGCGCAGGCAACGGTAAGTAAGTTCTCTGCTCCTGGATTAAGTCGGCCAGAGGATCTGTCACCTTCTCGACGCCTGTTGCCGGTGCGTCTTGAGGACGCCCCGGGATCAGCGCCTCGCGCTGCCACGGTCCGCCGGTCAAGCGCTGTCCGTTGTCTCCATGGCCGTCCGCGTGCTCGCGGATATGCCGTCGCGGCGCGTTAGCCTTACCTGCAAGGGGGGACATATGATCCTAGTCGAAGAACTGGCAGCTATAGTCATTGCTGTCTCACTGATCCTGTCGACCGTGTTGTTCGGCATCGAAGATCTTCTTCGTTAAAGGCCGCGGCCCAAAGGGCAGGGCACCGGCCTGATCCTCTCGCTGCTAGCGGTGCCGCTCTATTTTGTAGACTTCTCCGATAAGTTTCCCGGCCACCCGATGGGCCCGCGGAATATCCTGCTAGTGCTGCCTGGTGCAACGAAGGCGGGTATAGCTTTCAGCTCATCCGTGATTATTCTGATCCTGCTTGTCCTGACCTATGCGTTGCGGCTTGTAATCTATACGCGCTTGTTCATAATTCCGGCGCTTACCATGACCAAGGCCGAGTACCGTTCACGAGGTCAGGTGGAGAGGCGCGCAAATGACCTGTCCGCGCCGGTCCTCGCATACCTCACCCTCGCTTTGGTGATAACCGCGACCATCGCCGGCGTCTACGCGCTACCGACGGCCGCAGGAGCGGTGATCTTCGTGTTTTTGCTGCTGGTACGGTACGCCTACCCCTACCTGCGCCAGTTGTGGAAGCCGCTGATCTGGCTGGAAGTCAACGTCCGCATCCTCGCTCGCGAGCTCTGGATCCTCGCTAGCGCGCTGGTGATCGGGATCATCGTAATTATCGTGCGCCTGGAGAAATGGCGCGTGCAGCCGCAGGCAGAAGATGAACTGTTCTTTGGCAGGCTCGAGGCCAGACTCCAACAGTCGGCAGCAAGAGCCAGGCGCAACAACGAGCGCGAGCGCGAGAAGCTGCGCCACAGCGTATGAACCACGAAAGGGTCTGAACATGCCGAGGCATGCATCGCGTCGCGACATTATCTGCGTCGAGTGCCCAGATATTTATTCTGAGGCCGAGATCATGGCGCAACGTGGCGATGAATCGAAACCGCTGGTGGAGGTCCTGGGCAGGACCAAGTCAGATAACCGCGGCGATGCCGGAAAGCCAGCGAGGAGAACCGTACGTCGCCTTCTCGGGCGGGAACCGGCTACGGATGGCGGCAACACCCAAAGGGGTGACGCCGACACAAGCATCGCGCAACGCGAGAAGCTGATCAACTTGAGCAGACTCAAAGACTGGGCTTTTACCTGTCCGAAGGGTCACACAGTAGACGGCAATCGCGGGTACCAGATTCCGTTGGCAGTCGTCGGTTCGAGCCGGTCGTCCAAGTCGCATTTCTTGCCAGGCCTCATATGGGAGACCAACCTGCTGCGTGTACTGAGTCCGCTCGGGGTGTCCCTGCGGCAGGGGCAATTCACCTCTTCCCAGCTCAGCTATGCTGTGCGGCAACTCTACGAGCAGAAAAAGATCCTCCCGCCCACTCCGCCGACCGAGGTCGCTGGCCCCTTCGGGTACCGGATGACGATTCACGATGAAAACGAGGATTTGCGCTATTCGCTTCTGCTGTTCGATGTCGGCGGCGAGGCCCTGTCCTCGATCGCAAGAATTGGCGAGCAGGCCGCGTTCGTGCTCCTCGCCCAAGGGCTCATCGTGCTCCTAGACCCCGAGCAGGTAGTGACCACTCTCTTCGACGAAGCGGATGCCGGCATAGTCGAACGGCAGAGGGTGATCGCCGCGGCCAAGGTCCGGGACAGCATCACGCTGGTCGCGGACGCCCTCGAGGAGCTATGGGACTGCCCAATGAAGGCGATTCCCATCCCGACCTGCTTTGTCATAGCCAAAGCTGACAGCCTCTGCTGGACCTATCGCTGGGAGGAGGAGACGGTGAAGGTCGTGCAGCAGGTGCAGGGCGGCGGGAGCCTAAGAAAGTCATTGCTTGAGTCCTCAGACCGGGTCAAGAAAGCGTTTAGTGACTTCGGCGGGGAGTTGATCGTTGAGGAAGTTCAGGAACGATTCGCGACAAGTCGAGTCCGCTTCGTGGCAGCCTCGGCCACCTGCGAGATGCCTACCGAGGAAGGCTGGGAAAACCCCACTCCCAAGGGCATAGCGCTGGCGCTAATGCACATCCTCGACATGCTCGGCAGGGTATCCGCCAACGAGTCCGACGACTCCGACTCGGCTGAGGCGGCGGCAGCGGCCGATGATCGGTCACCGGACGCCTCATGAACGAGCCAAGGCTGCCGAGTGGCATTGTGGCGCAGGCCGTGTACACGTGGTCACCGACCTTGGTAAACGGGTCGAAGGGCATGGGATTCTCAGCCATCAGCCCATCACTGACGGGATCGATTGACTGGCTGGGCCGCCTAAATCCGCCTGAGTTCAACCTTTTCCAGGGTGATGTCACGGGAGCGTCATCCGACCTGACTGAGTCGAAGAAGGGCTTCAGCGAAGTCGGACGCATGCTGGTGGACGGCATCGCGATCGTTTACCGCAAGTCCGCTGACGGTGAGGCCAGTCAGCCTGGGCGACTGCATCAGGTGGTACACGCCGTCATGGCCGAACCGGCCATTCTCGGCCTGTCCTGCCTGACGCGCATCCGCGATGACCTCTGGATAACGAAGGTAGAAGGTCCCGGGGGCGGCGGTCTTAACCTGGCGGATCTCGCCTTGGCCGACCTCCTCGAAGTCGAGAAAGGACACACTGGGCATTCGTGTCCGGCCGATCACCAAGATGCGGAAAATCTCCTGCGAATGATCGCCGAACGCGGGTTTGAGCGCGAGGGCAGGATCCCACTGGGGAGCATTGACGCAATCATGGCGGTTTCGCTCGCATTCCCCGAGGACGTAGCGAACGGCTTCTCGCTCACTCCTTATGTGACAACCGCAGGTGTGCTGCGAGTACTGATCCTGCGAGCGCCGACCGAAACTAGCCCAAAGGAGACGGTGCAACCGAGACCGAGCGCGAAAGGCTATGAGGCATCCAAGCTAGGCCAGTGTCCACTCGAGCGCGCGGTTGAGCGGGCAGCCCGCCAGTTCATATATTGCGCGAGCCCCAGCCTGAGCCAATACGCGGAGGCGGCACTCAAGCTGAGCAAGGCACCGGCAGCCGATACTGTGGTGCCTTCGCCGCAGTGGCCCACCCGCGCCGCCGCAGCAGTCACTAGGCCTGAGACCGACCCGGTTTACGCCTTGCTTGATGAAGTCCGCGACGGCAGCGAGCCGCTGTCAGACGGGGCGAGCAAGGCCCTTGTCGGCAAGCTGGTATCGGCCGGCATCAGACCGGAGCAGGTCCTAGAGCTCCCATCGGCGACCCTTACGGACATGTTCGCGTGGGTTGGGGACCGAGAAGTAGTCTGGCTCTGGAGTCGGAAGCTGTTCGCAGACGTCGGCGCTGAAACATTTGTCGACCTGTGGAATAGGACTCGAGTCGGCGCCTTCCTCGGCTTTGTGCTGGTCAAGAACCTTGCTACCGCAGAGGGCGAGGGGCTTAAGATCTCCGCGGACAAGGGTGTAGAGCCCGAGGTTACTGCTGCCATTCTGCGCTCGATGAGAGCTTACCCTGACGGCGGCCGAAGCATCGGCCGGATCATCACCCGCGGTTTCGGTAACAGCGAGCCCATGCGCCAATTTCTAGCCGAGACATTCAGTAAGTATCCGCAATTTCTCTTCGACGCCGTACTTGCGGACATCGATATCCCGCCCGCGCACCTGGCCGATTACATAAGATCCTGCTATGAGCCATGGGTGGAATATCGGCGAATTCCGGACAGGGAGGCCGCGGCTATCTATCAGAGCTTGCGGCTAACGTGGGTGCAGAGGCTGAAGGTAATGTTCGGGCGTCAACAGGAAGCTAATCTCGGCGGCGGAGCCTCCGAGCCGTAACTGGACCGCTTCGCTCGCCCTTTCCTTCCCTCGTTGGACCTGGGTTCCGTAGCTGGGGAGCATGCTGCTCAGGCGATTCTGGGGGCTTGACGTGCGGGAATGTGCCGCTTCCTGGTGGGATGGCGTATACCTAGGCGGGTGTTTGGCCTGGTCAACCGGTTGCGGCTAGGGTGAGCTGCTAGATCTTTGGTGGTTCGTCGATGCCGAGCTGTTCATGGCAGTCTGGGCTGGGCTGATCTCGGTATCCTGGCGGAAGGTGCCGATGGGTCCATGAAGGTACCGACGGCGATGTAGTCGAGCTGGCGGCACAGTTCGGGGTCATGTGCCGCAGACGGAGTTCTCGGCGACGCGGGCTAGGAGCAGGGCGAGGCAGCACAAGATGACGTGGGCGCGGATCCGTTTTTCCTTGCGATCCAGACCGCGCGCAAGGTGCTCGCCAAGAAGTGGCCTTTTCTGATTCCGGTGTACGACGTAGCCTGTTGCGCATTCGGGTGGCCGAAGAAATCTGGAATGGATTGCGTGACGTACTCCGCCAAGACAGCGGCAGCTTCAGATCGGCGCTAGAAGATTTAATAATGCGAGCAGGGATACCGGTGGAGATAACGGCACTGCGGGCGCTCGACGTCGCGTTGTGGATACGTCATCGACTGCACAACACCGGCCACGGCTGTGCCGATATGACTTTACCCAGTTTCCGCTCATGCCGCGAGTCGTGCTTCGATAGGCACAGTCAGTGGCTGTCATTTGCTGGCACCAGGCGGCCAGCAAGGGTTACCTCGTATACCTGTAGTTGCGAGGCTTCGTCTATGCCTTGATCGGACAGGTGTCTCCGGACCGTGAACAACCTGTCGCGGAGTTCCTGCGACCCGCCGCGCTGCACCGCCACTATGGGGATGACTTCAGGCCGTGAGGGGAGAACGGGTGTCTGGCTCTTGATGAGGTTAAGTCTCTTGCGCTGCTCGATCATCCCGGACAAGATCTCGGCTGCATCAGGGTCGTGCTGCAGCCATTTGTTAAAGAGGCGGGCGTAGACGATGGCCTGGGCTGGTGCCCACGTGATCGTTGACGCGCCCCTCGGCTTGACCTCCACGGCTAGGAGCTGACCAGCCGAGTCGATTGCCAGAAGGTCACACCTGCCGCCTAGTGTGGCAGGTCTCGCCCCTGGCACCGGCGCCGCGCTGAGCGCTAGCCGCAGGTCAGCGGTCACGCTGTCCATGACCCGTTGCTTGGTGGGCGTGTCACGAAAATGCAGCAGGACCTCCCTGTCGAGCATCACGCGGTTGGCGGAGTCGAACGAGGAGACAGCAGCCTGCACGGCACCCTCGACGGCGGCGCGTCCCGCGGCCGCTTCGGGGATAACGGCGTCGAGGTAATCATCGACGGCGGCCGCCAGCGCCGCGGCCTCGCCGATCGCCGTCCAGGCCGTCCACGCTGCCTGGAAGCCTGACGGATGGAAGACGCGATGAGCTGCCAGCTTGACCGCGCCCGGCTTCCAGTGAACATCGAGAACTGTGGTTAGCCCGACATAGAGCGACGCGTGCTGGGCGGCGGTCTTGGGATTCCGGCGGAACTGCAAGTCGACTGGGTACCGCGCCTTGCACGCGTACTCTGTAAGGGTGCGGAAGGCGCCACGAGCGTCGAAGAGATCCAGGAAGTCAGGGTCGACGCGGCGGTCGTAACGATAATCAAGGTCGCCAGCCTCCGGGATTCAACTCCGGGCCGGTGATCAGCGGTTTTTCATGGGTTCAGCGTGCTGAGCTGCGGGTTAAGGGCTGTGACAGTGGCGCGGGGCTGCACCCGCTGGGTGCGGAGGGTTCAAAGTGCCCGGCATGACGCGTGCCCGCGTCGCTGGGCAAGTGGGAGCGACACAGCGCGGGTAGCGAAGAGCGCCCCGTTCTGGGAGATTACGCGGTAACGACACCGTTTGTGATCTGCCGAAACTGGAGCGCTCCTCATGGCGAAGGATACGCGCTGGGACCGGAACTTGTCCGTGGCTGCGGACGCTGATGGGCTGATCGGCCATGCCGGGGCGGTGCTGCTGCGCAAGCTGGCCGATCAGTGCGGCCTGACACCGGCGCTCGGCGCGGCGCTGGGCCGGAAGGGGAAGTTCCCGCTGATCGACCGCGGGATGGCGCTGGTCTCGATGGCGGTGGCGATCGCGCTCGGGGCGAGGACCATGAGCGATATCACCGTGCTGGCGCACCAGGAACCGGTCTTGGGGGCCGCGCCGAGCGATACCACGGTGCGGCGGACGCTGGAGCTGGCCGATCCGGCGACCCTGGACAAGATTGCCCGGGCGCGGGCGGCGGTCCGCGGGCACGTGTGGCAGCTGATCTGCGCGACCCCGGCCGGGTTCCCGTGGCTGGCCATCGCCGGGAAACTACTGGCGGGCTGGCTGGTCATGGACCTGGACGCGACGCTGATCACCGCGCGCAGCGACAAGGAAGGGGCCGCCCCGACGTTCAAGTCCGGGTATGGCTTCCACCCGCTGGGGGCCTGGTGTGCCAATACCGCCGAGAGCCTGGCGATGCTGCTGCGCCCGGGTAACGCCGGATCGAATACCTTCGCCGATCACCTGGCCGTGCTGACCGCGGCGATCCGGCAGATCCCTTCCCGGATGCGGTCGAAGCTGCTGGTCCGCGTCGACGGGGCCGGCGCCAGCCACGAGCTGATCAACTGCCTGCTGTCGCTGTCGTCCCGGCGCCGCACCGTGCTGTTCACCTCCGGCTGGATGATCACCGCAGCCGACGAGGAGGCGATCCGCCTGCTGCCGGCCACAGCGTGGCAGGCCGCCGTGGACCAGGACGGACTCGTGCAGGAAGACAAGCACGTCGCCGAGATCACCCACCTGCTCAGCCGGGCTGGGCGCTGGCCGGCCGGGCTGCGGTGGGTCGTGCGCCGCACCAGGCCGTCGCGCCGTCAGGCCAGGAACCTGACCGCCTTCGAGCGCGCCACCGGCTGGCGGTACTCGGTCATCTGCACGAACATCCCCGCGGCCGGCGGGATACCCGCCGTGCCCGGCAGCCACCACGCCCAGTTCATCGATGTGCTGCACCGCCAGCACGCCATCGTCGAGGATGGCGTGCGCACCGCGAAATCGATGGGCCTGCGTAACCTGCCGTCGAAGACCTGGGTGGTGAACTGCGGCTGGGTACTGGCCGCCAACCTCGCCGCCGACCTGGCCGCTTGGTGCCGCCTGCTCGGCCTATATGACCAGGAAGATCTCAAGGACGCCGAGCCGGACACGCTGCGCTACCGACTGCTGAGCCTGCCTGCCCGGCTGGTCCGCCACGCCCGCGCCCGCGTGCTGAAGATCAGCCGCACCTGGCCCTGGAAGGAGGCATTCCTAGCCTGCTGGCAGCGGCTGTGCGCCCTGCCCGCACCCGGCTGACCAGCCATCCCCGTCCCGGCGACCCAGGGAGGAGGCCGCACCCGGCGCAGTAGGAGCCGGTGCCCCCGAGCACATCGGGCCATCCGCCACCCCTGCGACCATGTGGACCAGACACCACCGCGGAAAACACGGCACAACACAATCAGTAACCAGCCTCGACCCAACCCTGAATCGTTGAGGCCAGGAATCACAATCATTACTATGTCGCACTTCTCCGCCATGATGCGGTGGGCAGTTCGCCGGCGATCTCGAGTGCAGGACAAGCGCCGATAAATCGTCCAGCCTTGACCCTTTGGCTGGCCTCGACTCGCAACCCGCATGGGGCTGAAAATCCTCCGCAGGCCGACTGGACGAGACGCGCTCACATGCCGCTGTCCGCGCGGTAGCACCGATTCGCGTTGCACCTCACGTTGGGGCCTAGCGCCACGCGTGGACACGGCATCATGAGCCGGTGGCCGTTCAAAGGCGGTGGACGCGCTCCGCCTCGAGTTCTGGGTCCCTGATCACCGCGTCGATTAGTTCTTCGGACCCGCCCACCCAGGCGAAGCCGGAGTCCACGTCCGTGGCGACGAACCACCGGTGGTCCCCAGGCCACAGAAGGTGTGGTGCTGGAAGTTCGTCGTCTTTGGGCAAGCCGGCAGTGAGCTCCCTGGCGCCCCAGTGCCCGATCTCTTCGAGGGGACCGCGGAACAGCAGGTATTGCCGGGCGGGGATAGGAAGGCTCGGGGGGATGCGGAGCTTCGGACCGCTGAGAACACCCGCTGGGAACCATAGCGACGTGCCACGCGACGCGTCGCCGTACATGCTGCTGACGGATCCGTCCCACAGCGCGTGGAAACAGTCCCCGGGGGTCTTCGTCTCGCCAGCCAGATACGCCCGCAGACGGCCGTAAAGAACTCCCTGAGAAATGCGATCCTCGTCCAGGTAGCGGACCCTGGCGTAGGACTCGAATCCGGTCGGCCCCATGGTCACCAACTGCTCCCAGGGCTCATCTCGCTGCGCGAACCAGTCCGCGAGCGAGAAGTCGGGTTCGAATTGGAGCATCCCACGAGCTTATGGCACCCGGCGTCGTCCTCATCTGCCGCTCCCCGTGAGATTCATCGGAGGGCTGAGCGGTCAGTTGTCGTCGCCGGTTACGCGGCCGCGGCCACCGGGATGCATGCAGTGGCTGCCCGCACGGCCGTGCAGTCCGTAGGCTGGCGAGCATGATCCGAGGTGGAGCAGCTGCGGTGGCCGCGGCAGGCGGGCTGGCAGGCCTGGGTTACTACCTGGTGGTGAGCGGCAAGGCGACGATCGACACGGGTTGGGGACGCCGGGTCCGCCCGCTGGGCCCGTTCGGCGTCCAGATCGCGGCCCCGGCGCCGGTCGTGTTCGGCGTGATCGCCGCGCCTTACCTGGGCCGGACCCCGCGCGCCATGGCCGGCAAGCTCCAGGTCCTGCAGCGCGGCACCGACATGGTCCTGGCCGAGCATTACACGCCGGTGCACCGGGGCAGGCTCACCGCGGCCACGCTGGAGACCGTCACCTTCGACCGGCCGCACACGATCGACTTCAGGCTCGTCCGCGGCCCGGTGCCCTACCTCACCGAGGAATTCACGCTCGCCGAAGAAGCCGGCGCGACCAGGCTCAGCTATTCCGGCGAGCTCGGCACCGACTTCGGCATCGCGGGCCAGTGGTGGGCCGACCGGGTAGCGGCCGCCTGGGAGGCGGCCGTCCGCTCCTCCTTCAAGACCATCCGGACCGAAGCAGAGCGCCGCGCCAGACCCGGTACTGCCCATTCCTGACGTGCGCTTCTGCCGCCGTCATCAAGTGCGTGCGGGAGTCCGCCAGGTTCGCGGAGAGCAGGTGCTCGCCCCAGTGTCAGGACATGATTACCTTTACCGAACTGGCCACCGTACCTTCTGATCCTCTGGCGCCGTTCACTGACCGGCTGCGGCTGGCAGTGGCTGCCTACCTGGCCCGCTTCAAGGGCTCCTCCCGCGAGCACACCGAATCCGACCTGCGCTGCTACCTGGCCTGGTGCGCCGAGCATGGCCTGGACCCGCTGGCCGCCCGGCGGCCGCACCTCGAGCTGTACATCCGGTGGATGCAGGAGATCCGCCGGTTCAAGCCCTCCACCGTGTCCCGGCGGTTCTCCGTCGCGGCGGGGTTCTACCGGACCTGTGTCATCGACGGAATCATGGAGCACTCGCCCGCCGAGCACGTCCGCCGCCCCGCAGTGCATGCGAGTCATCACGGCGTGCGACGTCATCCCTGGGGCTGGACGACAGGGTCTACGGCTACTGGCGCGGCCCGCTCCCGCTGCGCTGGGTGTACCTCCACGTACTGTGCGAACTCGCCCAGCACGGCGGGCATGCAGACATCCTGAGGGAGCAGATCCTCAACGGGTAGCGCGCCGGGTGTCTGCTCATGCCGCGCCGAGTATTCGGTCCGGGCACGCTGCAGAGGGCGCCGCCCGCGGCTAACGTTATGGCGAGGATGAAGGCTGCCGGCCTGCCTGTCGTTCACCGCCGATGGTCAGCTCGACGCGCTCGTTGTAGAAGGACATCAGGCCCGCGATCCCTTCGGCTTGGGCGACCGGGGTCTGGTAGCTCCAGACGAGGTCATCATGGATCTGGTCGCCGGCCTGTACCGACCAGTACGACGCCTGGCCTTTGAACGGGCAGGTCGTCCGGCGAGCCGGAGGCCGCAGCAGCTCGGTGCGCACATCCTCGCGAGGAATGTAGTAACGGGCCGGCCTGCCGGTCTCGGTGAGCAGGACGGCCCGGTCCGAGTCGGCCAGCTGCTGGCCGCCAACGGCGACCTGGATGCGTACACCGGCCGGGGTGATCGTGATCTTGTGCCAGGCCGCCATGCATGCGGTAACCGCCTGGCGGCCCCGGCGATTCCGCCCTGCCAGCCAGACATGGCGCCAGGGTGCTGTCTGGAAGCAGGCGGCACTGGCGAGATGACCATGGTGCGGGCAGTCAAGGCCCATCAAATCCCGAGGTCGGCCTCTTTATACAGGTAACCGCAGGCCACGACCCGCAGGTCGGCGGACCGGACACCACGTGGCCAGCCTTCGCCGTCGTCACCACCGCTGGGAACGCTATGAGATCTCACGCAATCTGCGCCAAGGCTGACTGGCGCCTACGACCGCGGACTGGTAATCACGGTCAACCCTGGCTGTCTGGAGGGAACTGATCGTCACGGCGCTCGGACGAGCTCGACTCGGTGATGCCGATCGGCGCTGCTTGCGTGCCGCAGCGCTGCCGGGCCGGGGACTTGCGTTCCCGGAGCGTTAAGTAAGTTCAGGGTCAACAGCCGCTGATCAAGTCGCCCTTGCGGGTGCCGGGATGCCCGATGGCGGTGGCCTGATCCGGAGTATCTGGAGGGATGTCATGGCGGCAGCCGGGCCGGGGACCAGCATGATGCGGCAGGCGATGGATGGCCAGGCTGAGGCACTCGCGGGGATCTTGGCTGATGAGGCGCCCGTCATCGCGGCGGCGGAGCGGCTGCGCGGACGCCGGGTGCTGGCGATCGGCACCGGGACGAGCTGGCATGCCGCGAGCCAGGCCGCCATGTTGCTGCGCGCGGCCGGGCTGGACGCCGGGGCCGCGCAGTCCGCCGATGCTGCCGTGGACGGCCCGCTGCCCGGCCAAGACGGCGCGTTGCTGGTCTTCACCCACACCGGGGCCAAGCGGTATACCGCGCAGGCGACGCAGCGCGCCCGCTCCGGTGGCGCACAGATCGTCCAGGTCTGCGGGGTGGGCGTGGAAGGCGCAGACCTGGTCACGGTGCCGCGGGAACGCTCGTCGGCCTACACGGCCAGCCATCTGGGAGCACTGCTGCGCGCGGCGCAGCTGGCGCGGGCGCTGGGCGCGGATCTGCCCGGGCTGGGCGAGGTCCCCGTGGCCGTCGAGCATGCCTACCGCGTACCGACCGGCGAGCGCCCGGCGCCGCCGGTGCGGCTGATCGAGTTCATCGGCGGCGGCATCAACCAGTGGACCGCGGCTGAGGGCGCGCTGAAGATCCGCGAGGCCGCCTACGTGGCCAGCGAGGGACTCGGGGTCGAGCAGTTCCTGCACGGGCCCTCGGTCGCCCTGGGCCCCGATGACCGGCTGGTCTGCCTCGATGGCGGCGGGACCTGGTCGGCGAGGATCGCCGAAGTAGCGCAGGCCGCCGAACAGGCGGCCGTGCCGGTGACTCGTGTGGCCGGTGACCGGCTCGGGGAGCTGTTGTCGATTTTCCCGCTGACCGTGGCCGTGCAGCGGATCGCGCTGGAAGCCGCCGAGACGCTCGGGGTTAACCCCGACACCTTCGGGCTGGACCGGTCAGGCCATCAGGGCTGGGATCGCCTTGAGCTATGAGCGCCCCCGGATTCCATGCCCATCCCGTTGTCCAGTCCCATCCCGGCCGGCCAGGGCAATAGGGCCCATCCGGCAGTCCTTCGCCAGGCAGCCAGCCACCTGGCCCGGGGCCGGTCAGCTTCACCTGGCTGGGATCCCTCCCCCTCTCCGCAGCTCGAGCCGTGGGAGACGCCCGACATTGCCGAATAGCGAGCGTTGCGTTCCTGTATATCTATGCACTTACTTGCATGCAGTCGGCAGCCGACGAGCGGTCGTCAATTCAGCTTCACCGCTCGTATCGAGGCGCGCCGGACGAATAACGAGCGGCGGGGGAGCTGCGACTCCCGCTCGGCTGTCCCGCGCAGATCCACTAGTTCTGGCCATCTCCGGTGCGCGGGTCCAGTGAGGCGGGCCGGTTCATTCGGCTAGGTGGGGTCGTGTAGTTGTTGTCGTCACTGTCCGTCGGCATTGCTCTGGCCATGAGCAGACGCCGGGGAATCGGTTGTGCGCCGAGCGGCGCCGGAGCCTGGTGGCTGGCCGGGCGGCTGATCGCGGGGTCGGCGGATGAGCAGGACGATCCGGTCGCCGGGGTGGAGGGTGTGGGCAGGGTCGGGGTCGCGGATTCTGCGGTTGTGCAGCACGGAGACCACGTTGGCGCCGGGCGGCCAGGTGAGGGTCCGCAGTGCCCGGCCCGCAGCGGGGGAGCCGGGTTCGATGGTGACTTCCAGGATCTGGTATCCGCGCAGCGGGGTGGGTGGCTTGCGCAGCGCGGACTCGGGGTCGGGCAGCGCCCATTCGGCGGCGAGCTGGGCCTGGGCGGTCTGCACCTGGGCGGTGTTGATCTTCTGGGCGACGGTCTGCAGGACACGGTTGTTGGTTACCCAGCCCAGGACACACTGGCCGTCTTCGGACAGCACGGGCAGGCCGTCGCGGCCGTAGACCACCAGCTGGCGCAGCGCCTGGTCCAGGGATTCGCCGGCGAACAGGGCCTGCGGGTCGCGCCGGCCGGTGACCGGCCCTGGGAGCGGGGTCACGGCCGGGGCCCGCTGGCCGTCGGGGGTGCCGGGCTCGCCTGCCGCGGGCAGTGGCGCCGGGAGGGGGCGCATGGCGTCGGCGACCTTGAGGTCCTGCAGGGCGCGCCAGGGGGTGGTGCGGTCGATGTCGGTGCCGCGGCGCAGCAGCTTGGTGGTGTAGATGGTGCCGTAGGACAGCGCGCGGGAGATGGCGGCGGCGATCGCGACCGCGAGCATCACCGGCAGGGTCAGGGCGAAGTCGCCGGTCATCTCGACCACGGACGCCAGCGAGGTCAGCGGGGCGCGGGCGGCGGAGGCGAACACCGCGCCCATCGCGACCACCGCGTACAGGGCGGGCTGCCCCGCGGCCGCCCCGAAGATGTGGTGCACGATCTCGCCGTAGGCCATGCCGGAGGTGACCCCGATGAACAGCGACGGCGCGAACACGCCGCCGGAGCCGCCGATCCCGATGGTCAGGCTGCACGCGGCGATCTTGGCGAACGCGAGCACGATCAGGAACCACAGCGCGTACTGGCCCGCGGTGGCCTTGTACATCACCGGGTAGCCGACCCCGTACATCTGCGGGATGGCCAGCAGCAGCAGCCCGAGCGCGATCCCGCCCACGGCGGGCCGGGCCCATTCCGGGCGGCCCTTCCAGAGCGAGTCCCACAGGTCCTCGGTGGCGTACAGGACCGTCTTGAACGCCAGGCCCAGCAGCGCGGCGATCACCGCCAGCCCCGCCACCAGCAGGTAGTTCCGGGCGTGGTGCAGCGCGATGCCGGGCGGGAAGCCGGACAGGAACGGCTTGTCGCCCAGGAAGGGGATAGCGGTGATGTCGGCGATCATCGCGGCCAGCATGACGGTGAACAGCGCGTCGATGGAGAACTCCCGCAAGATGATCTCCACGCCGAAGAACACTCCCGTGATCGGCGCGTTGAAGGTGGCGGCGATGCCGCCGGCCGCGCCGCAGGCGACCAGGATCCGCAGCCGGGCCTCGGGCATCTTGACCCGCTGGCCCAGGGCCGAGGCCAGCGCCGAGCCGATCTGCACGATCGGGCCCTCCCGGCCGACCGACCCGCCGACCCCGATGCACAGCGCCGAGGCGACCGCCTTGACCGCGCTGACCTGCGGGCGGATCCGCCCGCCGTTATCCGCCACCGCGATCATCACCTCGGGCACGCCGTGGCCGCGGGCCTCGCGGGCGTACCGGTAGATCAGCGGCCCGTAGACCAGCCCGCCGATCACCGGGATGACCACGAAGAACGCCAGCCCCAGCCACGGCAGGTGGGCGCTGGGCACCCGGCCCTGCTGGCCGAACGCGGTATGCCCGGTGGCCAGCCAGGTGAACGCGCTGATCAGGTACCGGAACGCCACCGCGCCCAGCCCGGACCCCACGCCGGCCACAAGCGCCAGCAGGAACAGCCCGGATCGCGAGCCCCGCAGCCATCTGCCCGCCTTGCCGCGCACCGGCGCGACTGCCGCTGCTGCGCGCGCCTTCACCAGGCCGGTCATGACGCTGCTCCCACCGCGGCCCCGGGCCGCCGCGGGCCCTTGCTGACTGGCGGTTCGGCGGGTTGGGGCGGCCATTGGCTGTCCGGTATCTCCCCGGCCGCGGCGGCAAAGATGCTCAGCGCATCGGCGACCGCGCGCTGCTGCCCGGCCGGGAGATGCTCCAAGATCCCGGCGAGCAGTTCCCGCCGCCGTGCCGTGGCCGAATCTACGACCTGACGGCCTGCCGCGGTGAGCGACACCAGCACGGCGCGGCGGTCCGCCCGGGCCCGGTGCCGGCGGATCAGCGCCTTGCGAACCAGCCGGTCACACATCCGCCCCGCGGTGGACGGCGCGACCTCCAGCGCCCCGGCCAGATCGACCATCCGCTGCGGGCCCCGGGAGGCGAGCACCACCAGCGCCCGGTACTGGGCGATGGTGGTCTCCTCCGCCGCGGCGCCCAGCGACTTGGTGGCCACCGCGATCAAGGTCCGGCTGGCGGCCAGCACCGCATCCACCACGGCCTCGTCCGCCCCATGCCCGCGCTGCACATGCTCGCTCACCGCTCACCCGCCCCTTCAGCTTGCTCCAGCCATTATTATTACAGGCTTGTCATTGCTAGATGCAATTAATGGCGGGTACACGTGACCGCGAGTCGGCGTTTTCTGGTTCGCCGACTCCCACTGCACGCCGCCTTCATCGCCCGCCGGGACGCAGGCAGCACGGGCCGGGACGGCACCAGGCGAACACCCTGTCCGGCCGGGAGACGCCGAACCCGCCGCTGCGCTCCGCCGCGCCTGGCACGGGCGGCATCCGCACCAATCCCAGGGCCCGCGTGCCTACCGGTCTGGCAGGAACACGATGGCTGGCGTCATCGACATGATCCTGGCCGACCATCAGCGGATCCGCCGCCTGCTGGCAGCACTGCGCGAGGCCGGCCACCGCGGCTGGAGCCAGCAGCGACACGAGCACTTCCTCGCCGGCCCCTGGCGCCGCCTGCTCCTCGCCGACCAGAACCAGCCATCCCCGGCGGCCAGCTTCCCACCCCGGGCGAACCGCAGCACGCGGGCCGGCATTGATGCCACAGATCATTCGTTACGCCCCAGCAGAGGGCAAGCAGATCCTGCACCCTCAAAGCGGCACAGGCGGCTACGCGTGCGGGGACAAGGGCTTTCGCCGTGGCGGCGGCAGGTGTCCGATCCCATCCAATGTGAGTCATCGCGAGCCGCGATGAGCAGGCGTGATTCATGTTGGCGGGACGGTTCAATGGGGCCGGATGTCCCACCGACGTGAGTCATGTCACCGTTTCCGCACGATCGAGGTAGAGGTGACCGCAACCGCCGGTCTGGATGGTTTGGGCGGGTCCCGTGGATGCCCGAGCGGCAACGGCCCGGGACGGTCCGCACCGATAACTCACCTTGGCGGGACAAGCGCGTTAATGACGCAGGTGCACGACGCCTGACTCACATGCGATGGGACAG
Organism: uncultured Actinomycetes bacterium; assembly: GCA_963767565.1. GTDB lineage: Bacteria > Actinomycetota > Actinomycetes > Streptosporangiales > Streptosporangiaceae > Palsa-504. The sequence continues at coordinate 207,906 of CAVYEG010000015.1, forward strand.
GACAGCAGGGTTGCGTAGACCCCCGATTGCTCAGTGACCAGCTGCTCAGCCTGCATATTTATACATCGCAGCCGTGCGCGGAGATGCGCGCTAATGCCGCTGTCCGCGCGGTAGCACCGATTCGCGTTGCACCTCACGTTGGGGCCTAGCGCCACGCGTGGACACGGCATCATGAGCCGGTGGCCGTTCAAAGGCGGTGGACGCGCTCCGCCTCGAGTTCTGGGTCCCCGATCACCGCGTCGATTAGTTCTTCGGACCCGCCCACCCAGGCGAAGCCGGAGTCCACGTCCGTGGCGACGAACCACCGGTGGTCCCCAGGCCACAGAAGGTGTGGTGCTGGAAGTTCGTCGTCTTTGGGCAAGCCGGCAGTGAGCTCCCTGGCGCCCCAGTGCCCGATCTCTTCGAGGGGACCGCGGAACAGCAGGTATTGCCGGGCGGGGATAGGAAGGCTCGGGGGGATGCGGAGCTTCGGACCGCTGAGAACACCCGCTGGGAACCATGGCGACGTGCCACGCAACGCGTCGCCGTACATGCTGCTGACGGATCCGTCCCACAGCGCGTGGAAACAGTCCCCGGGGGTCTTCGTCTCGCCAGCCAGATACGCCCGCAGACGGCCGTAAAGAACTCCCTGAGAAATGCGATCCTCGTCCAGGTAGCGGACCCTGGCGTAGGACTCGAATCCGGTCGGCCCCATGGTCACCAACTGCTCCCAGGGCTCATCTCGCTGCGCGAACCAGTCCGCGAGCGAGAAGTCGGGTTCGAATTGGAGCATCCCACGAGCTTATGGCACCCGGCGTCGTCCTCATCTGCCGCGAATCGATATGGGGTGCACGGCTTTCAAGTCGTGACTCCGGAGCCGGCGGGTTCCTTGGACAAGATGCAGAACTCGTTGCCTTCGGGATCGGCAAGCGTGATCCAGCCGCTGCCATCGGGGCGCCGGTGATCGGCCAGCTGCGAGGCCCCGAGTGCGAGGATCCGCTCGGTCTCCTGCTCGCGAGTGCGATCTACCGGCCGCAGGTCCAGGTGCACGCGGTTCTTCACCGTCTTGCCATCCGGGACGGTAATGAAGAGCAGCAGCTGGCTCCGGTCGCGCGACATGATGAGGCATTCCTCGTGCCCTGGCTCGTTCGGATCATCAGGGTCCTCGGTGAAGTCCAGCACCTCAGACCAGAAGACCGACTGTGCGTACGCATCCCGGGCGTCGACCGACGTGTGCGATATACGGCTAGTCATGGCGGCAGTCTCAATCGCCGGTGTGGAGCCGTCAAACGGTTTACGCGGCGGCAAGGACCGACCTGACAGTCCGGGAGCCCAGAGCAGAAGACAGGTTCATCACACGGTCAGGCCGTACTCTTCTGCCGCGTAGGGCTCGTCATCTTGGTGGTGACCCCGGCCGTGGGTCACGGCGGAGGGGGTGCTCGGCGGGCACCTCGACCAGGACGATCCGGATGCCGTCGGGGTCCTCGATCCACATCTCGGTCAGGCCCCATAGCTCGGCGGCAGGCTCCCGGATAACCGGAACGCCGGCCGCGGCCAGCCGGGAGTACTCGGCGCGGACGTCCCGCACCTGGATCCAGATCATCACCGAGCGCCCGGCCGGGCCGGCACTGTGTCCCGAGACCTCAAGCAATCCCGGGCCGAGGAAGAACACCACACCCGGATCCTCCGGCGGGCCGAACTCCCGGTAGATGGCCAGGCCCAGTACATCGCGGTAGAAGCGGCGGCTGCGATCCAGGTCGCCGGGCCGCACCAGGATCCGGCTGCTAAGAACGTCCACGCCACCATTTCAGCATCGCCCTGAGTAATCCACGAGCTCAACCGGGTTCCGGGTCGGACTGCTGGTCCTGGCATTGTCGCAGTCGGGCAGAGCGGGGAAGATCGCTGCATGACTCGCCACCAGTGCCCTATGACCACGATCAGCTTCCGCCACGCCACGGTCCTGGCCTGCACCGGCGCGGATCCGGTCTACGACGCGACCGTGGTCGTCGAGGACGCCGTGATCAAAGATGTCGTGACCAGTACGCGCCCGGCGGCCGGGATCGGCGGTGAGGTCATCGACTGCGGCGGGCGGACGGTGATGCCCGGGTTGATCGATGCCCACGTCCACGTCTGCGCGGTCGATGTGAACCTGGCCGCGCAGCGGCGGGATTACCCGGCCAGCCTGCTGGCCTACGCGGCCGGGGCGATGATCAGCCAGACGCTGGACCAGGGATTCACCACCGTCCGGGATGCGGGGGGCGCCGACTGGGGCATGAAGGAGGCGGTCAGTCGCGGCCTGATCCCCGGACCGCGGATGTTCGTCAGCGGGCATCCATTGACGCAGAGCGGCGGTCACGGTGACTCCAGGAGCAGGGCCGAGGACCATGCGGGCTGCGGCTGCGGCGCGGAGATCGGGATGGTGCCGAATATCGCCGACGGGGTCGACGAGGTACGCCGCGCCGTGCGCACCCAGCTGCGCCGCGGTGCCGACGCGATCAAGGTCATGGCGGGCGGCGGGGTGGCATCGCCGACCGACCGGCTTGAGTCTGCGCAGTACCAGCCTGACGAGCTCAGTGCCGCCGTCGCCGAGGCTGCAGCAGCGGGCACTTACGTGCTGGCGCACGCCTATACGCCGGCCGCGATCCGCAACGCCGTGCAGGCGGGCGTGCGGTCCATCGAGCACGGGAACTTCCTCGACGCGGCCACCGCACAGCTCATGGCGGCGAAAGGTACCTTCCTGGTGCCGACGTTCGTCACGTACGAGAAGCTGCATGAACAAGGCCGCGAGCGCGGCCTGACGGCTGCGCAGCTGGCCAAGCTCGACCTGGTGCTGGGCCGCGGGCTTGACGGGCTGCGCCGGGCTCGCGAGGCAGGCGTGCGGATCGGCTCCGGCTCTGACCTGCTCGGACCGCTGGCCCGGCACAAGGTCCGGGAGCTCGCCATCAAGGCGTCCGTGCTCGGAGCACATGAGACCCTGATCGCGACAACCAGGACGAACGCCGAACTGCTCGGCATCGCGGCCGAGGCCGGGACCATCGAACCCGGAAAGCGGGCCGACCTGCTCGTCGTCGACGGCGATCCGCTAGCCGACATCGCCATCCTGCAGGATCCGGATAACCTGGTCGCCATCGTGCAGGCCGGGCAGTTCCACAAGCGTCAGATATAGCCGGGGCCGGCCGCACCAGCGCAACGGAGCGGCGAACTGGCAGCCGGGCCAGCTCGGCCAGGTGCTCTCGCTGGAGGCCGCCTCCGGCTGGGTCTGGGCCATCGCCGGCCCGCAGCCCTACCCGGACGTCTGGCGCGCCCCGGCTCCGCTCCTACACCGGCGGCACCCGCTGTCGCAGCAGGCAAAACTCGTTGCCCTCCGGGTCGGCCAGCACGAGCCAGCTTTCGTTGCCGGTCTGGCCGATGTCGGCCCGGCGGGCGCCCGCCGCGAGCAGCCGATCGAGCTCCGCCTCCTGGTCGCGGTCGGTGGCGTTGACGTCGATGTGCAGCCGAAGCTTGCCCCGCTTGGGTTCGTCCGTCCGGTCGATGACGATGGTGGGCTGCGGACCGCCGAAGCCAGCCTCCGGCGGTCCGATCTCGATGCTGGCGTCGACGCGGTCGAGCTCGACATAGCCGAGGACCGTGCACCAGAACCGGGCCAGCAGCTCAGGATCGTGCGCGTCGAGGACTAGTTCCGTTATGCGACATGCCACCGGGCCACGTTATCGCGCGGCCCGCGACCAGCGGGCTACACCGTGGCCCGGAGCGGCGCGGCAGGCCCCTGCCCGGGGGGCCGGCCGGTCGGCCGGGACATGAGGCGGGCGGAATACCACGGTCCGTTCGGCAGATAAAAATGTTGATGCCCGGACGGGCGGATCCGCCCCAACAGGTCAGGTGGCCGCCCCGGCTCGGCGCGCGAGAACAAGCCGGCACCACGGGCTGCCGTCCTGGCGCCGGCCGAGAGCCGTCAAGGGGACGGTCGTCACGGTGAATCCGGACGCGATCAGGTCGTCGCGGACCGCGTGCAGCGGGCAGGTGCGGTAGTACATGACGAACGGGGGACGCCACACGGCATTGCGGACCCGCATGGCCAGGTCGAACCCGAGCAGTGCCCAGTACCCGCGTGAGGCGATGGGCGCCGGCGCGACGATCGGGAACGCGAAAACCCCGCCGGGGCGCAGCGCGCGGTGCACCCCGGCGAACAGCGCGGGCCGTTCGGCGGGCAGGAAGTGGCCGAGCGCTCCGAAGCTGACCGCCAGGTCGACGGCCCCGGCGAAGGGCAGGGCCCGGACGTCAGCCCGGACCCACGTGGCGTCCGGGTGCGCACCGCGCGCCTGCGCGAGCATGCCCGTGCTGAAGTCGGCGCCCATGACCGGTCCTTGGCACACGGATCTGAGGACCCGGATGCCCGCTCCGGTGCCGCAGCACACGTCCAGTCCCCGGCCGAACGGGCCGAGCGAGCGCAACGCGCCGGCGGTCGCGTCAAGCACGGCGTCGGAGGTGCGGAACGGCGTGTGGTCGAACTTCGGGGCCAGCAGGTCGTAGCCGCCCTCGACCGAGGACAGCGCCTGCGCCGCCAGCTCACGCACGGACGGGCCCTGAGGCGAGAACATCGGCCAAGGCTACCGGCATATGGCGCCCGCGGCGGCTTGGACACTGCTGCCGCTGCGTCCCGGGACCCCGGAAAAGCGCAGCCACGACTACATCCGGCCCCGCACCACCTCGCTGTTCGCCGCGCTGGAGGCCGCCACCGGCAAGGTGACCGGCGCCTGCTACCCCCAGCACCGGCACGAGGAGTTCCTGCCGTTCCGCAAGCAAATCGCGAAGGCCTATCCCCGCGTGCCCCTGCACATCGTGTGCGACAACTACGGCACGCACAACCACCCGGACGTGCAGGCGTGGCTGGCGAAACACCCCCGGATCACCTTGCACTTCACGCCGACGTCGGGGTCGTGGCTGAACCTCGTGGAGGTCTTCTTCTCGATCATCACCCGGCAGGCCATCCGCCGCGGCAGCTTCACCTCGGTCCCCGACCTCATCAACGCCATCGAGACCTTCACCGACGGCTGGAACGACCGCTGCCACCCCTTCACCTGGACCAAGACCGCCGACGAGATACTCCCGAAATGCCGCCCAGGTAAACGAACCTCGTTCACACGACACTAGCCGATTTCAGGCCGTAGCCTCCTCCATGCGGCGGTCGACGAACCTCCGGCCGGAGCATTTGATTTTGTAAAACATCTGTCCGCGTTCGGCCCTATGGTGATCCGGCAATTTCGTGCGAGGTTTCCATACGCCCTTTGGCGTGACTTCGTTTCGACCCTGCGCCTGCTGGCGGGCTCGTGACCAGCGGAGAGCGTGGATATGCATAGGCTCTGGTAGCTCCAGGCCCACCGATAGCCTACGATGCCGGCGGGGATGCTCCAGGTGCTGGCTACTCCGCCGCCGGGATCCAGACCCGCATCGCTCCTCCGGAGCGGTTGGCCCACGCGAAGTATGGAACGGCGAGCAGCTGCGTCGGAGACGCAGCAGTTGCAGCCGGCGGCGCGCGGAGGTCGCGGTATTCGGACTGCCGCCACCCGTCGAGGTCGCGGACGACGCCCGTCAAGGCCACACCGGGCAGGCCGCCCAGCTGCGGGACCGGTCCTTTGTCGACGGGATCGGCTGCGGGATCGACGGCGACGTCGGCCAGGTCGAGGCCAGGCGCGAGATCGGCCTGCTCGAGGCAGTACACCACGGGGCCGCGCTCGATCGCGAGGCAGCCCCGCACCGCGTCGATGCGCGGGTTGGGCACGGTCAGTCGAGGAGAGACGTCGAGTAGGAGCACGACCTGGGTGCCATCCCGCCAGCGGCGCCTCACCTCGGCGTAACCGCCCGCGGCGACGGCTTTGCCGTCGAGGGACGCCTCTCGCGCCCAGCCCGGGATGCGGAGCGCGAGCGTCCATTCACGATCGGGGCTCTCGACGACCTCGACTGTGACCGTCCCGTCCCAGGGGTACGCGGTCTCCACGCTGAGGACCACGTCTCCGGCGTGGATCGTCGAGGAGGCGTACTGATGCAGCTGGACCCCGTCGTCCGTCACGGTCACGAGGTAGTGGTGCAGCGATGCGAGCAGCCGCATGATGTTCGGCGGGCAGCATGCGACGGGATTCCAGCGATGCCGGTGCTCACCGGTGCGCGATTGGAGCGGGTTCGCGTAGAAGAACGATTCGCCGTCGAGTGAGAGCCCAGAAAGAAACCCGTTATACAGCGTCCGCTCGAAGAGGTCGGCGAAGCGGCTCTCGCCAGTGACAAGGAGCATGCGCCAGTTCCACATCATGCTGGCGATCGACGCGCAGGTCTCGCAGTACGCACGGTCGGGAGGGAGCTCATAGGCATTGCCGATCGCCTCGCCGTAGTGGCGCGAGCCGACACCACCGGTCAGGTAGCTCTTGGCGGACGCGAGGTCGTCCCACTGCCGCAGCATCGACGCGAGTAGCGCCTCGTCGCCCGTCTCGGCGTAGATGTCCGTGACCCCGGCAGCGAGGTAGAGGGCGCGCACAGCGTGGCCGACGATCCCTCGCGCATCGCGGACGGGCTCGGCGTCCTGGTAGTAGTCGAGATCGAAGCGACCGCCGACGAACGTCCCGAACCCGCGCCGCGCAGTGAGCGTGTCCGCGAGCTTCAGGTAGCGAGTCTCGCCCGTCTGGCGATAGAGCTCCGCGAGCGCGACCTCGATCTCGGGATGGCCGTCGGTGCCTCGCGCGGGGTCGTTGCCGAACACGTCGTCGATCAGATCGGCAAAGCGGCGGGCGACGGCGAGGAGGGAGCAGTCGCCCGTCGCCCGCGCGGTTGCGATTCCCGCCTGGATTAGATGCCCCGCGCAGTAGAGTTCGTGACCCATCTCCAGGTCGGTCCAGCGCCAGGAGGGGTCGATCACCTGGCACCAGCTGTTCAGATATCCGTCGGGTGCCTGGGCGGCGGCGACGAGCTGGATCGTATTGTTTGCGAGGCGATCCAGCTCGTCCGACGGCTCGCGTGCGCGCTCCCACGCGAGCGCCTCGAGCCATTTGTAGACGTCCGAGTCGCTGAAGACCATGCCTCGCCGTTCGCCCGAGCCCCATCGCGCCGCGATTCGGAGGTTGTCGAGGGTTCCGGCGCGTTCGAGCTCCTCGGCGCCGCGAAGTAGCGTGACCTCCCGGTTCACCCGTTGCCGGTCTGCGAGCAGACCGTCCCGGATGACGACGCCCCGGGCGTCGACCGGGCGGAGCCGCACCCGAGCGGCTGCCGTCGGCGCAGCGCTTGTCACCAGGCCGGTGTAGTTCTCCACTGGGATCTCCCGAGAAGGTCGGATCTAAGGCCCGTGGCGCCGGTCTACCGGCGCCACGGGCCGTCGGTGCAATGCCCCGGCCAGCTCTATCCCGTCAGGATGGTGTTGATCTGACTCTGAGCAGTGTTCAGCGCGCCTTGCACGGATTGGGATCCGGACAAGGCCGCCTGAATCGCCGTCCACACCGCCTGGGAGATCTTCGGGTACTTGACTCCCAAGCCGAGCGTACGCGGGTGCGCGAAGAGCGTCTGGTTGACATAGACCGACCACTCGGGGCCGGCCTGCGTTACGTAGGTCTTCGCGACGCTGATCTTCGCCGGCAGATAGCCGAACAGCTTCGCGAGCTGCAGTTCCATCGCCGGTGTCTGCATGCCCTGGATATAGTCGAACGCCAGCTGCTGAGCGGCGCTGCCGCCGCTCTTGCTGACCATCCAGTCCTCGCCGCCGAGCGGGACGACGACGTGCTCGCCCGCCACCCGGGTCGGGACGGGAACGACCCCGAACTGCTTGCCGTAGAACTGGTTGGCCTGGTTCATGGTCGGGAAGTTCCAGGGGCCGTTGACCATCATGGCCGCCTTGCCGTCGATGAACTGCGTCGACGCAGCCGGGGTCTGGCTCCAGTTGAGACACGACTTGGACGCGGAGCCGTCGCTGACCAGCTGGCTCCACAGCGTCAACGCCTGCGCGCCGGGCGCACCCGAGACGTTCGAGAACATGGCCGTGCCGCCGTTGCTCCAGAAGAACGGCTCCCACTGCCACGTCGTGTCCTCGGCCGCCTCACAGGTCAATGCGATCCCGTAGTGAGCCGAGGTCGTCAGTGCCTTGGCGTCGGAGACCAGGTCCGCCCAGGTCTTCGGCGGGGTCAGGTTCGCTGCCTTGAACATCGCGATGTTGTAGATCAGCGCGATCGAGTTGGCCCCTGCCACGGGGAGGCTGTAGTACTTACCGCCCGAGAGGCCCTCGTCGATCACGGCAGGGTAATAGCCCGTCGTGCTGAACCCCGACAGGCCGCTGATCGGCACGACCTGGCCGGTCGAGATCATCGTCGACACAAACGGGTTGTCGACGGCCAGCAGGTTCGGCAGGTCCTGGCCGGCTGCCTGCGTCAGTAGCTTCGCGTCCAGATCGGCGAACGGCACGTACTGCCGTTTCACGGTCACACCCGGGTGCGCGGCTTCGAATGCCTTGCTGTAGGCGGCCAGGGCCGCGATCTGGCCGGGGGTGTTGAAGTAGTCCTCTTCGGTGATCGTGGTCTTAGTGCCGGACGTGCCGGACGTGCTGGCCGACTGCGAGCACCCGGCTACGGCGCACGCCGCAACCAGAACTGCTGCCAGTCCCCAGTGGCCCCTCCTGATAGATAGCTTCATGGCGTTGTGTCCTCTTTTGCGGTTGATTGGGGATAATTCGGTCGAAACGACATAGGGAAGCAAGAAGGCCGATCCGGTTATCGAAATCCGCTACCACCTCCTTCGTGTGGCCCGGCGCCTCGCTACCCCTTCACCGAACCCGCCGTGAGACCGCTGGCGATGTACCGCTGCGCGACCACGAGCAAGATCGCGGCCGGTACCATCGCGAACACGCCCGCGGCCATCACCGCGCCCCAGTCGGTCGAGTAGTTGCCGAGGTAGGTGTAGATCCCGAGCGTGATCGGCTCGATGCCCGATCCGTTCAGGATGGTCAGGGCGAAGATGAAGTCGCCCCACCCGGCCAGAAACGCGAAGACCGCGACAGTGATCACGGCCGAACGGGCGAGCGGGATGACGATCATGCGGAACGTCTGCCACTCGGTCGCTCCGTCGACCCGGGCCGCGTAGAGCAGCTCGTTGGGCAGGCTGAAGAGGAACGCCCGGAGGACGAGGATCGCGAACGGGACGGCGTACGTCCCATCAGCGATGATCAGTCCCGGGTACGAGTTCACCAGGTTGATCCGGTGAAAAACGATGAAGAGGGACGTCGCGAGGACGATCGACGGGACGATCTGGGCGACGAGCAGCGAGCTGACCAAGATCACCGTCACTCGCAGGCGGTACTTGGACAGGGCGTAGGCCGCCGGGACCGCTACGACCAGGGCGAGCAGCGCCGTCCCGAGACCCACGACCAGGCTCGTCACCACGTTGGCCGATTGCGCGTGGATGACCGTGCTGTAGTTGTCGAGTGTCGCGGCGTGCGGCAGCCAGTAGAACGTGCCGCTGAAGAGCGTGTTGGTCGACTCGAACGAACCGACGATTATCGCGTATACCGGGAAGAGAACCAGCACGAGGGCCGCCGCCGCCGCGAGCGTGCACAGCCAGCTCAGGGCCCGGGACCTCTTGACGCGCGTCACCGGTCCGCCCCCGAGCTACGGCGCAGCGAGTCACGACTGAGGAACAGGTAGATCGGTGCGCAGACGAGCGCCAGCACGAGGAGCACGTTGTTAAGCGCCGCGCCGTAGCCGAACGAGAACTGCTGGAACGACAGGTTGTAGGACCAGGTGGTGATCAGCTGCGTCGCGTTCGCGGGCCCGCCGCCGGTCAGGCCGATCACGAGGTCGAACACTTTCACCGTGAACACGAAGCCGAGGAGCAGCGTGACCTCGATGACGGGCAGGATGATCGGCACGACAACGAGCCGGAGCCGCTGCCACGGGCTCGCACCGTCGATGACCGCCGCCTCCTTGATCTCCGCTGGCACGTCCTGGAGCGCGCTGTAGAGCAGGAGGGTGAAGAACGGCACCCCGAGCCAGATGTTGGCGATCAGGATCGTCCAGAGGGCCAGATGTGGATCGTCCAGCCAGTCGACCCCGTGGTGGACAATCCCGAGACCGGTGAGCACCTGGTTCACGGCCCCGCCTTCGAGCTGAAACAGGAAACGAAACATGACTCCGGTCACGATGAGGGGCAGAAGCCACGGGACAATCACGAGCGAGCGGGCCAGAGTCCGCCCAGGGAACCGCATGCTGAACAGCAGCGCGAGCGCGAAGCCGATCAGGAACTGGCCGGCGAGCGAGCCCACCGTGAACCAGAACGTGTTAGCGATCGCCTTCCGGCTCGTCGGGTCGTTGAGGATGAAGTGGTAGTTGCCGAGCCCGGCGAAAGGCGCGGTGAGACTCGCAACCGTCGCCGGCGACGTCTGCTCGAAGCTGAGCGTCAGGTTGTAGACGATGGGCAGCGCGAACGCGAAGAGCAGATATGCGATCGCCGGGACCAGGAAGAGCCAGCCGGCCAGCTGCTCCTTACGGCGGGAGGTGAGCCGCGACAGCGTCATGAGGGCGCTCGCAGGTCGGTAAGGCTGCCGCCTTCGCGGAGATAGACCGGGATGCGCTCGAGCGGTGCCGCCGCCGTCACCCAGCCTTTCGCGCCGACGGGCATGCCCGTCCAGGCGTCGAGCCACGAGGCTGCGTCCGGCAGATACACAGCGCGCTCCCGCGCGCCGTATGTCGTCACGGGCGCGACCAGCACGTCCGGGCCGAACATGAACTGGTCTGTCACCTCCCATGCCGGCGCCTCGTCCGGGAACTCGAGGAAGAGCGCGCGCATCGGCGGAAGCCCGTTCGCGCTCGCCGTGGACATCTGCTCCATCACGTACGGGCGGAGCCGTTCGCGGAGTTCGAGCTGCTCGCGGATCACCCGGTAGGCCTCGTCCCCGAAGGACCACACCTCGTTGGGGGCGCCCGTTTGGTCCGAGCCGACAAGCAGTCCTGGCTCGCGGACGCCGTGGAGCCGGAAGAGCGGGCAGAAGACGCCGAACTGGAACCAGCGGACGACAAGCTCGCGGAAGTAGGGGGACGTCGGGTTGCCGTTCCGGAACCCGCCGATGTCAGTTGTCCACCACGGGATGCCCGAAATGCCCATGTTGAGTCCAGCTGGGATCTGCGCCGCGAGAGCCTCGAACGTCGACTCGACGTCGCCCGACCAGACGGCCGCCCCGAAGCGCTGGCTGCCCGCCCACGCCGACCGGCAGAGAAGCACGATGTCGTCCTCACCGCTCGACTTCAGCCCTTCGTAGAAGCCGCGGGCATGCTCGCGCGGATACACGCCCTGCACCTCCATGCCCGGCCCCAGGAAGTAGCGGGCGGTCTCGGGGTTGTCAGCGAGGATCTCCGGCTCGCACGCGTCGAGCCAGAACGCCCGGATGCCGTAGCGGCGATAACCGTCGGTCACCTTTTGCCAGAGGTAGCGGCGTGCTTCCGGGTTAGTTGCGTCGTAGAAGCGCATGAACGCCTGGCCGTCGGTGCCCTTGTCCCAGAAGGCGAGGTGGAGCGGGGGCAGGCTAGCGATGCTCGCCACCAGGAAGCCCTCCCGCTCCATCTTGGCGTAGGTGTCGCAGTTCGGGTTGACCGTCGGCCAGATCGAGACCAGCAACTCGACTCCGAGCTCACGTAGCTCGTCGACCATCGCCTGCGGATCCGGCCATTCGGCCGGGTCGAACCTCCACTCGCCCTGGCGGGTCCAGTGGAAGTAGTCGCAGACGATCACTGACAGCGGGAGGCCGCGCCGGTGGTATTCGCGCGCAACCTCGAGCAGCTCTTGTTGACTCCGGTAGCGCAGCTTCGACTGCCAGAATCCGGAAGCCCACTCCGGCAGCATCGGCGGCAGCCCCGTCACCCGCGCGTACTGGCGGACGACGTCGCCGGGGGTCGGGCCGGTCGTCACCCAGTAGTCGACCTGCCGGGCGGCACGGGCAACCCACCTCGTCCCGTTCGTCGCCAGCTCGACGCGGCCGACGCCCGGCATGTTCCAGAGAAAGCCGTAGCCGCGGCTGGAGAGCGCGAACGGCACCGAGACCTCGGTGTTGCGCTGGACAAGCTCGACGACCGCTCCTTTCTGGTCCAGCAGGCCATGCTGGTGCTGGCCGAGGCCGTAGAAACGCTCGTCCGGGTCGGCGTCGAACATGACGTCGCAGGCATAGAGGTCGCCTCCGCCCTGGCGGTAGCGGCGCTGCGCGGGGGACGTGAAGTGCGGAAGGCTCTCGGCGAGGAGCTGCGTCCCGTCCGCGCGCAGGAAACGCAGGAGCGGCGGAAAGGGGACGAACCGACTCTCGCTGTTCTCGATCACCTCGACGATGAGGTCGCCGTTGGATACGCGGGCCCGACCGTCACCGATCTCGACCCGGGCGGTCCTCGCTTCGTCTTCGAGCAAGGTGCTCCAGGGCGTCTCGGTGACGGATGCGCCGAGGGTCGCCCGTACGCGGATGCCGCTCTCCCCCCAGGCGTCAACCTGAAGGACCTCACCACCAGACCGCGCAACGAGACCGGTCTCGCTAGCGGCAAAGGTGGCCACGTTCTGTCCTCGGCTCGGGGAGCTTGCGAACCGCTTCGCTCCTGCTGTGCAGATAGACTGCCGGACGAGCATATAAGCTGTTGCAGTCTCCATTCGAAGCGCTTCGCGAAGCGCTTCGCAAACTTATCCAACACACGTTGCGGGAGTCAAGAGAACGCCGTGAGACAACCGGGTCAGATGACACCGTCGAAGCCGGCCACGATGGCGCAGATCGCCGAGCGCGCCGGCGTCGCCCTGAGCACCGTCTCGTACGTCTTGAGCGGCAAACGGGTGGTCTCCCCGCTGATGCGCGAGCGCGTCCTGGCCGCCGTCGAGGAGCTCGACTATCGCCCGCACGGACCTGCACGCGCGCTCGCGAGCGGGGCGTCGCACACGATCGCTCTGTTCCTGCCCTCGCCGCAATGGCAGCTTTTGCCGGTGCAGCAGACGTTCGTCGCAGGCGCGACTGCGGCGACGAGCGCGAGCGACTACTCGCTGCTCCTCTCGACGGCCGCCACCGACCCTGAGGCGGTCGCAAGGGTGGTTGCGACGGGACGCGCGGACGGCGTGATCCTGATGGAGACGCTCGTGCACGATGCCCGGGTCGAGCGCCTGCAGGCGGACGGACATCCGTATGTGCTCATCGGGCGCACGCACGACATGACCGGGATCAGCTACGTGGACATGGACTTTGGCGCCGCGGTCGAGACGAGCCTCACGCATCTCGCCCGGTTGGGACATACGCAGGTCGCACTGTTCAACTTCCCGCCCGACCTGATCGAGGCGGGCTACACCTCGTCGCTGATCGCGCGGGACGTCTTCGAGCGACACGCATCCGACTTCGGCATCGACGGCATCCACATTCCGTGCTCCCACGAACCGCGCGAAGCGTTCGCGGTCGCTGCGCGGCTGCTGCGGTCGGAGCCGGAGTGCACGGCCGCCATCACGACCGGCTGGCAGTTCACAGGACTGCTCAGCGCGCTGCGGGCGGCCAATCTCCACGTCCCTGACGATTTCTCGATCGTGTCAGTGATCGCCGCGCAGTTCGCGGAGATGCTGACGCCCTCCCTCACAGGCGTCGAATGGCCCGCCTTCGAAGCGGGTCGGCTGGCGGCGGAGATGCTGATTGAGCGGCTCACGGTGCAGAACACACCGCCTCGTCAGCAGCTGTTCCCAGCGAAGCTCGTGATCAGGGAATCGACCGGGCCTGCGCGAACACGCCGAAGTCGCGCCGCAGGATGAAACCCGGGGCGATCAGCGGCACGTGTCCCGGATTGGGCCCGCGGTTCTCGATAGCCCCGCTGCCTGCGCGGCCGGGGGCAGCACCTGGAAGCCTTCTACGCCTGCCTCTACTATGCCGCCCTGCGGCCCTCGGAGGCCGTGATGCTCCGCGAGGCTGACCTGCACCTGCCGATGAAGGGGTGGGGCAGGATCGTCCTGGCCGCCTCCGCCTCCCGCGCGGGCACGGCCTGGACCGATCACGGCACCTCCCGGCAGGAACGCGGCCTGAAGCACCGCGCCGCCCACGAAACACGGACGATCCCCATCCCGCCCGAGCTGGTGAAGCTGCTGCGCGCCCACATCAGGCGGTATGGCACCACCCCTGACGGGCGGATCTTCCAGACCGCCCGGGGCGGCATCCTCCAGGACTCGGCCTACGGCGCTGTGTGGACTGAGGCCCGCACGGAGGCTCTCACCCCTGCCCAGAACAGGTCGCCGCTGGGCCGCCGCC
>CAVYEG010000016.1:0-134647 GCA_963767565.1 uncultured Actinomycetes bacterium
ACGGCGGCACCACCGAGATCATGAAGGAGATCGTGAGCCGCGACCTCGGCCTGCGCGAAAACTGACGGCCGGTGCCCGGCTGGCTCATCGCCGCACCCGTTGCCAAATATCCGGTGAATCATTATCATAAATCGCATCCCATAACGTCGCTGACGCAGGAACAGGACGCCATGATGCGCGAGTACCAGGATCTGCATCCGAACTTCGCCAACCCGGACGACTGGAGCCTGGCCACCGTCCTGCGGCAGCACGCGGCCGAACGGCCCGATGCGACCTGCCTGCTCACCCCCGAGGAAGGCGGCCGGTGGACGTACGCCGAGGCGCTGCGCGACGCCGAGCGGATCGCCGCCGCGTGGTACGAGGCGGGCGCGGCGGCCGGCGACCGGGTCCTGGTCATGGCGGCCAACTCGTCCCGGTTCGTGCGCAGCTGGCTCGGCACCGCCGTCGGCGGCTTCGTCGAGGTGCCGATCAACACCGCCTACGAGGGCGAGTTCCTCAGGCACCAGGCCGTGACCGTCCAGCCGCGGTGGGCTGTCATCGACGACGTGTTCGCCGAGCGGTTCGTCGCCATCGAGGCGTTCACCCGCCAGATCGAGAAGTTCTGGGTCATCGACACCGGCTCCGCGCCGGCCGCCATCGACCAGCTGCGGGCCAGCGGGTGGGCCGCCGCGCCCTGGGAGGACCTGCTGCACGGCACGGTCACCGGCCGCCTGCCCGATCCGGACCCGACCAGCCTGGCCTCGATCTTCTTCACCTCGGGCACCACCGGCCCGTCCAAGGGCGTGGCCATGCCGCATGCCCAGATGTACTTCTTCGGCCAGGAAGTCGTCTCGCTGACCCGGCTGACCAGCGACGACACGTACCTGACCTGCACGCCCTTGTTCCACGGCAACGCGCAGTTCATGGCCGCCTACCCGGCCTTCATCGCGGGCGCGGCGGTGGCCGTGCGGCCCAAGTTCAGCGCCAGCCGGTGGGCGGACCACCTGCGCGAATCCAACGTGACCGTGACCAACCTGGTCGGCGTGATGATGGACTTCGTCTGGAAGGCCGAGGCGCGCCCCGATGACGCCGACAACCGGCTGCGCTGCGTGTACGCCGCGCCCACCGCATCGTCGGTGCTGAAGCAGTTCATGGACCGGTTCGGCATCGAGGCCTTCGTCGACGCCTTCGGGCTGACCGAGACGTGCGCGCCCATCCTGTCGCCCTACGGCGAGATCCGCCCGCCCGGCGCGGCCGGCCTGGTCGCCTCGGACTGGTTCGAGATCCGGCTGGTCGACCCGGAGACCGACCGCGAGGTCCCGCTCGGCGAGATCGGCGAGCTCGTGGTGCGCTACAAGCACCCCTGGACCTGCAGCCTCGGCTACTACGGCATGCCGGAAAAGACCGTCGAGGCCTGGCGCAACCTGTGGTTCCACACCGGCGACGCGCTGCGCCGCGACGCCGACGGCTGGTACTACTTCGTCGACCGGTACAAGGACGCGCTGCGCAGGCGCGGCGAGAACATCAGCTCCTACGAGGTCGAGCAGGCCCTGCTCGGTCACCCGGCCGTGACGGAGTGCGCCGTCATCGGCGTGCCCGCCGACGTCGACGCGGGCGAGGACGAGGTGCTGGCCGTCGTGGTGGCCAGCGAGCCGCTCGGTGCCGGGGAGCTGTGGGACTTCTGCCGGGGCAAGATCCCGGCCTTCGCCGTGCCGCGGTTCGTCCGGTTCGTCGACGCCCTGCCCAAGACCCCGTCCGAGAAGGTCAGGAAGGCGGTGCTGCGCGACAGCGGCATCACCGCCGACACCCACGACCGGGCGGCGCAGCCGATCCCGACCCGACAAGGAGCATGACCGTGGACCTGTCCGGAAGCTCGACCCTGGTCACCGGCGGTGCCTCCGGCCTGGGCCGCGCCACCGCCGAGGCCCTGGCGGGCCGCGGCGCCTACGTCACGATCGTGGACCTGCCGGCGTCCAACGGCGCGGAGGTGGCGGACAAGCTGGGCTCCCGGGCCAGTTTCGCTGCTGCCGACGTGACCTCCACCGCACAGATGACCGAGGCACTTAATTTGGCCGAACGATCCGGCCCGCTCCGTGCCGTAGTGCACTGCGCGGGCCGCGGCGCCCGCATCCGGGTGGTGGAAAAGGACGGCGAGCCAGGCTCACTGGAGACCTACGAGGAGATCGTCAAGCTCAACCTGGTCGGCAGCTTCAACGTGCTGCGGCTGGCCGCGGCCCGGATGGCGCGCGCCGAACCGGTCGGCGGCGAGCGGGGCGTATGCGTGCTCACCGCGTCGGTGGCGGCCTGGGAGGGCCAGATCGGCCAGATCCCGTACGCCTCGGCCAAGGCCGGCATCGTCGGCATGACCCTGGTCGCCGCACGCGACCTGGCCAGCAAGATGATCCGGGTCGCGACGATCGCTCCCGGCGTCATGGACACCCCGATCCTGGACCGCATCCGCCCGGACGTGAAAAAGTCGCTCGAGGAATCGGTGCCCAACCCGCGGCGCCTGGGCCGGCCGGAGGAGTTCGCCGATCTGGCCCTGGCTATCATTGGCAATCCGTATCTAAATGGCGAGACGATCCGGCTGGACGGTGCGATCCGGATGACACCGCGATGATCCGTTCCTGGCCGGCCGGGTAAATATCGGTCAGCTGCGTCTCCCACGCTTACCAGACGAGGTGACCGAAGGCGTGACGAATCCCAATCGGCCGCAAAAGACCGCGCTGCTGCTCGCGCAGCGAATCGTGCGGTTTATCGACCAGAACAACCTGGGCCCGGGGGACACGCTGCCCCCCGAGCGGCTCATGATGGAGACGTACAAGGTCGGCCGGGGCACGTTGCGCGAATCGCTGCGGTTCCTCGAGTTCGAGGGCGTCCTCTCCTTCAAGCCGGGCCCCGGCGGCGGCCCGGTCATCGAGAAGCCGAACGGCGCCAACCTCGCCGCCACCCTCACCCTGGTGCTGCAGTTCGACCACGCCAGGTACCAGGTGGTGTCCGAGGCCCGGCAGGCCTTCGAGCCGCTGATGGCGCAGCTCGCCGCGGAGCGGATCAAGCCCGAGGACCTGACCAAGCTGGAACAGAACGTCACCGACATGGAAACCGATATCGCCGACGTCGACGCCTACCTGTACAACAACCAGCGTTTCCACGAGATCATCGCCTGGGCCTCGGGTAACTCGCTATTCGGGTTCCTCATCGACGCCATGGTGGGCGGCCTGGATATCAGCGGAGCGGCGCAGGGCATCGAATATCCGCTGCGCCGCAGAAACGCGGTGCTGGCCGCCCACCGCCGGATCTACGAAGCAATTCGCGAAGGCAAGGCCGACCTGGCCCGCGACGCCATGAGCAGCCACGTAGCCGAGTACGTGACCTACGCCGAGCGCAAGTACCCGGCCGCGCTGGACAAGATGATCAAGTGGTGACCTCGCCCGCGGGCATTTTCATGATCATGCCGGTCCGGTGGCACAGGTGGACCAGCTCGTCGCGCTGGTTGTAGCCGCGGTGCTCGAACCACACGATGCCCGCGTCTGACCTGCTCTTGGACTCGCGCTTGCGCAGGATGGTGGACTCCGCGCGCAGCGTGTCGCCGTGGAACACCGGGTTCGGGAACGTCATCTTCTCGTAGCCCAGGTTCCCGATGGTGGTGCGGAAGGTCAGGTCGGGCACGATCATCCCGCCGATCAGGGCCGCGGTGAACAGGCTGTTCATCAGCCGCCGGCCCTGCGGGAGGTTGGCCTTCGCGTACTCCTCGTCCAGGTGGATCGGGGCCACGTTCATGGTCAGCGACGTGAACAGCACGTTGTCCATCTCGGTCACCGTCCGGGTGAACGGGTGCGAGAATTCGGCGCCTTCCTTCATTTCCTCGAAATACAACCCGCGCATATCAGGTCTCCTCTCGCAGGTCCGCTCTCACAGCGTCTGCCTTTACCGCGTCTGCCTTTACCGCGTCAGCTCACAGCGCCTGCTTCTACCGCGTCAGCTCACAGGCCGCCGTGCAGGGTGGCCAGGGCGTCTACCCGGCGCAGCCATTCCTGTGCCTTGTCGGCGTGGGCCTTGTCGATGTGGATGTCGCCGTACATCACCGCGCCCTCGCCGCGGGCCGCCGCGTCCTCGTAGGCCTTGAGCAGGCCACGGTAGAAGTCGACGTCGGCCGCCGACGGGGTGTAGGCCTGGTTGACCACCGGCACGTGCGTGGGGTGCAGCACGACCTGGCCCCGGAAACCCATCTTGCGGCTGTCCACCGAGAACCGCTCCAGCCCGTCCAGGTCGCGGATGCGCTCCCACAGCGCGGTCAGCGGGTGCACGCCCGCCGCGCGCGCCGCGAGCAGGATCCGGCTGCGGTGATAGCGCGATTCCGTGCCCTCCGGCGTCCACTCGTACCCGATGGCCCGCGCGATGTCGGCGTGCTCGGCCGTCGGCCCGATCAGCGCTCCGACCCGCGGCGAGGCCAGCCCGATCTCCTCGCAGTGCTGGATGCCCTCGATGGTCTCGATCGGCAGGATGTACTCGATCCCGGTCATCCGGTTGCGGCGCTCGAAGTAGCCGACCAGGGCGTCGTACTTGTGCACGTCGATAGCGCTGCCGACCTTGGGCGCGAAGACGCCGGTGAGGCCGGGCACGATCACGGCGGCCAGGTCGTCGCCGGTCTCACCGGTGTCCAGCGCGTTCGGCCGCACGAACAGCCCCACCTTGGGGTGCGAGGCCGAGATGCGCCCGATGGCCTCGGCGATGCCCTGGCGCGCGCTGTCCTTTTCAGGCTCGGGCACCGAGTCCTCCAGGTCCAGGCACAGGCAGTCGGCGCCGGCCGCGACCGCCTTGTCAAACCACGAGGGCTTATGGCCGGGGACCGAGATCACGGTGCGGTACGGCTTCATAGCGGGTGGCTCTCCTTATTCATGCAGTTCGAACTTTGGCGGCCGCTTCTCCAGGAAGGCGTTGGCTCCCTCGACCATGTCCTCGCTGCCGATCGCCTGGATAAGCATGCCCAGACCGCTGGAGAACGAGTCGCGGGCGGCGTTCCACCAGATGTTGGAGCTCACCTTCGTGATCTCCAGGTAGCGCGGGCTGAGCGCGGTAATCTCGGCGCACCAGCTCCGCACCTGCCCCTCGAGCTGGTCATCGTCGACGACCTTGTTGACCAGCCCCATCTCCAGCGCCTGCTCGGCGGTGTAGCGGCGGCACAGGAAGCTGAGCTCCTTGGCCCGCTTCTCGCCGATCTGGACCGACATCACGTTGGTGGCGCCGGTGACCGGGGCGCTGCCTACCCGGGGACCGGTCTGGCCGAACGTGGCCGAACGCGCCGCCACCGCCAGGTCGCACGCCACCACGAGCTCGTTGCCGCCGCCCGCGGCGGCGCCGTTGACGGCGGCGATGACCGGTCGCGGGCAGGTCCGGATCGCGTCGAACAGGCGCAGCGACGACGCGTACAGGCCGCGCAGGGCCCCGGGCGTCGGCGCGCCCAGCGTGGACAGCGACCCGCCCGCGCAGAAGCTGCGCTCGACGCCGGTGATGACGACCGACCGGAACGTGTTGGCCCCCTGCAGGGCCTCGGCGATCAGGCCGGCCATCTCGGCATCATAGGCATTGCGGCGCCGCGGCCGGTTCAACCGGATCCACAGCGCGTCGCCCCGGGGCTCGACCAGGACGGCCGGAGAGGTATCGTCATCAGGCACAAACAGATGATAATGGTATGCATCATTCCGAGTCAATGACGACGAAGCTTATCAAGGCTATCTATTCGCATGATTTACTGCGACTGGACCCGAGAGGGGGCCGACCCCGCCATGCCGGACGCGCACGCGCCCACGCCGGACGCGCACGCGCACACGCCGGACGCGCACGCGCCCATGCTGGACGCGCACGTGCACCTGTGGGACCTGGCCGTCCGCGACCAGCCCTGGATCCCGCCCGGATCCCCGATCCGCCGCACCTTCACCGTCCCCGACCTGCACGCCGCCCTGACCGGCACCCCCGTCACCGGCGTCATCCTGGTCCAAGCCCTCAACCACCCCGCCGAAACCGCCGACCTCCTCAGCCATGCCCTGCTTCGCCGTCTCCCTCGACCCCGCCCGCCCGGCGTCCGCGGCGCCCGACGCCCTCGCACCCCGCAGGTCTCGTCCGCGGCGTGGTCGGCTGGGCTGACCTTTCCGCACCGGATTTCGCCGCCGAGCTGGACCACCTCCGGGCCACCGGCTACCTGCTCGGCCTGCGCCACCAGGCCCTGGCCGAACCCGACCCGGCGGGCTGGCTGTCCCGGCCCGAGGTCGCCCGCGGCCTGGCCGTACTCGAGGCCGCCGGGCTCCCGTTCGACCTGATGATCCGGCCCGCCCACTTCGCGGCCGCCCGGCAGGCCGTCCGCGACCACCCCGGGCTGCAGTTCGTGCTCGATCACCTGGGCAAGCCGCCGATTGCCGCGGGCGGGCTCGGGCCGTGGGCCGCCGCGCTCCGGGCCCTGGCCGCCGAGCCCAACGTGGCCTGCAAGCTGTCCGGCCTGCAGACCATCGCGTCGCCGGACTGGACCTACCGGGAACTGGCCCCGTACCTCGACGTCGCCCTCGAGGCGTTCGGCCCGTCCCGGCTGCTGTTCGGCTCCGACTGGCCGGTCTCATCCCAGGCCGCCTCCTACTCGACCGTCTGCGAGGTAGCCCGCACCGCCTGCTCGTCCCTGTCTCCCGCCGAGCAGGAGGCCGTGCTCTCCGCCAACGCCCGCGCCATCTACCGGATCAGCTAGCCAGCCGGCGTTCACCCGTTGCCATCCGCCCGGCCGGCGCATATCATATGAATGATACGCATGAATGTATGCTCTGGCAGGCTGGAGTCCCGCGTGGTCGACATGATGAGCGCCCAGGACGAGCAGGAAATTCGCTCGTCTTTGCGCAAGATACTGGGCAAGTTCCCTGACGAGTACTGGATGCGTCACGACCTGGACCATGAGTTCCCGTGGGACTTCTACAAGGCCATGGCCAACGCCGGCTGGATCGGCATCTGCATCCCGGAGAAGTACGGCGGCGGCGGCGCGGGCGTCCAGGAGGCGGCGCTGCTGCTCGAGGAGGTCACCGGCGGCGGCGGGGCGCTCAACGCGGGCACCACCGTCCAGGTCGGCCTGTTCGGCCTGGAGCCGATCGTCAAGCACGGCAGCGAGGAGCAGCGCGAGCGCTTCCTGCGCCCGGCCGCCGAGGGCAACCTCCAGGTGTCCTTCGGCGTCACCGAACCCGATGCCGGCACCGACACCACCAGCATCACCACGTTCGCCGAGAGGGTCCCCGGCGGCTACCGGGTCAACGGCCAGAAGATCTTCATCTCGCGGGCCGAGCAGGCCGAGCGGCTGCTGCTGATCACCCGCACCGCGCCCCGGTCGGCCGGCGCCAAGCCCACCGACGGCATGACCCTGTTCTTCCCGGCCATGGACCCGGACCACATCAGGATCCAGCCGATCCCCAAGCTCGGCCGTAATGCGGTCTCCACCAACGTGCTGTTCATCGACGACCTGTTCATCCCGGACGAGGACCGGATCGGCGAGGAAGGCAAGGGCTTCAGGTACCTGCTGGCCGGGCTGAACGCCGAGCGGATCATCGTGGCCGGCGGCTGTCTCGGCATGGGCCGGGAGGCGCTGCGCCGGGCGGTCGAATACGCCAAGCAGCGCGAGGTCTTCGGCCGCCCGATCGGGATGAACCAGGGCGTCCAGTTCCCGCTGGCCGAGTCGCTGGCCAAGCTCGACGCGGTGGAACTGCTCATCCGCAAGGCGGCCTGGATGTACGACAACGGCATGCCCTGCGGCAAGGAGGCCAACGAGGCCAAGCTGCTCGCCTCCACCTGGGCCTTCGAGGCCGCCGACCGGGCCCTGCAGTTCCACGGCGGCTACGGCTACACCAGCGAGTACCACGTCGAGCGCTACTGGCGGGAGACCCGCGTGCAGCGCATCGCGCCGATCTCCAACGAGCTGGTCCTGGCCTACCTGGGCGAGAAGGTCCTCGGCCTGCCGCGCTCGTACTAGGAGTACTACGCCGCGGCGCCGCCGATCCTGACTACGTGACCGGCGTCGCCGCGACCCGGGAAGCGGGAGAAGACCTCCGGGTCGTGGCCTGCCACGATGACCGTGCCGGCCTCGCCGGCCAGCTCCCTTAGCTGGTCGTAAGCGCGGTACAGCTGCGGCAGGTCGGCGGCAACCCCGAAGGCCCAGTCGCGCTCGAGTTCCTCGTAATAGTGCACGGCGTCCGAAGCGATCACCGCGCGTCCGCCGGCGGTCGTCACCGCGGCCACGGCCTGTCCGGGCGTGTGGCCGCCGACCTCGATCAGCTCGATCCCCTGGGCCGGGGCGTGGTCGCCGTCGAACAGCGTGAGGCGGCCCTCGGCCCGGATCCGCTGCAGCTGGCCGATGTCCTCCGGCTCGGCCGTCCAGGCGAACTGCCCGCGCGAGCCCAGCGGGCCGGTCCAGAACTCGTACTCGCGCCGGGCTATGAAAACCTCGGCGGCTGGGAACTCGCGCAGGTTGCCGACGTGGTCGTAATGCCCGTGCGTGGCCACCACCTGGGTGACCGCGGCCGGGTCGATACCCAGCGCGGCCAGCGCCGCGGCGGGCGCGATGGCCGACGCCAGGCCACGCCGCCCCGCGGCGGCGGGAGAGAAGCCGGTGTCCACCACGATCGTCCGCCTCGGGTTGCGCGCCACCCACAGGAAGTAGTCCATGCCGATCTCGGCATCGGGCTCGCCGTAGAGGCGGAAGTTCAGGTAGACCTCGCTCCGGGTCGCCGGGCGGCTCCAGTACCTGACCGCCAGAACCTCGTATGCCTCGTCAGTCACATTCCCTCGCCTTCGTGCCGTCGCGGTCGCCGCTCGCCTGCCAGCCGTGCCCTCAGCGTGCCCGGCACTGCTTCCGCCCCTCAACTCCGATGCCTCCAGTCCCAGTTCCGCGGAGTATTTGGCTTGCGCGGAGTATTTGGGCAGTCATAGTTGCCCAAATACTCCGCGACGGAAAAATCCTCCGCGCAAAGTCCAGGCGGACCAGCCGCCAACCGGCTCAATGCGTCATCGAGCGGCCACGACACGGTCCCCGCAGGCCGGCCGGGCCTCCGCCAGAACGCGCCGCGAAGCAGCGGGCGAAGGCCCGGGCCGGGACGCGTGACCGGTGATGCGACCGAAGCCCGCTAGCCGAGGTCGAGGACCGGGCCGCGGCGGGGGCCGGGGGTGAACGTGGCCGGGATGGACCGCCAGCCGGTGTTGGTGCCCTGGTGCGGGTAGGCCTGCAGCCCGTCGAGCTGCACCACGTAGTCGGGCATCCGCTCCAGGATCTGCCCGAGCAGCTCGCTGGCCATGGCCCGGCCCAGGTGCGAGCCCGCGCAGCGGTGGACGCCGACGCCGAAGGCGGTGTGCCGGTTGGGCCAGCGCTCGATGTCCAGGTTGTCCGGGTCGGTGAACTGGGCCGGATCGCGGTTGGCCGACGCCCAGGCCAGCAGCACGCGGTCGCCGGTATAGACGCAGTGGCCCTGGAACTCCGCGTCCTCGGCCACGGTCCTGGCCAGGGCCTGGGTCGGCGAGAAGTAGCGCAGGAACTCCTCGATGGCCCGGGTCAGCTTCTCCGGGTGCTCGATCAGGTCGGCCCGCACGTCCTGGTGCTGGTAGAGCCAGACCAGGGCCTGGCTGACCAGCGAGGCCGTGGTGCCGACGCCGCCGGCCAGCAGCAGCTCGATCATCGAGAACACCTCGTCCTCGGTGATCGGGCGGTCGTCCACCTCCTGGTGGATCAGGTAGCTGATCACGTCCTGCTGCGGCTCGGCCTTCCGGGCCGCGATGACCTCGCGCATCTGCTGCGAGCAGAACGGCATGTCGACGGTGGTGGCCCGGACGTACTCCTCGCTGCCGGGGACGGCGGCCAGGATCGCGTGGTGCAGGTGCGCGTAGCGGTCCCAGTCGGGCACGGGCAGGCCCAGCCAGTCCACGGTGACGATCGACGGTACGCCGATGACCTGGGCCAGGTCACACTGGCCCGACTCGATGACCTCGTCGATAAACCACGTCGTGTACTTGGCCACCAGCCCGCTCATCCGCTCGATGGCCGCGGGCGCGGTGATCGGGTTGATGAGCTTGCGGTACTTGCGGAACTCCGGCGGGTCGATCTCGATCGGGATGTGCAGGTGCATCGGCGTCTTCGGGATGACCACGGTCAGGCCTTCGCCGCCGTAGGAGTTCCGCGCCGAGGAGAAGACGTCGTCGTCCCGCGCGGCCTCGAACACGCTGTCGTAGCCTGACATCACCCAGTAGCCGCCATGGGCCTCGGTCCACGCCACCGGGCACTTGCCGCGCAGCTCACGGTAGGAGCTCACCGGGTCGGCTGAGTGCTGCTGCGAATTGTGGTCAAAGTCCACGACCGGTTCGTGCCTGTGCTCTGCCATGCGTCCGCCTTGAGGTTCGGCTCGTCTGATGATAATCGTTATACTAGATTGTCCGCTTGTCAACCCCTGAGCAGGCGGATCGCTTGACTGCCCGGAACTATCCGACTTATGGTATAACCATCCTCATGAATATCCTAGATTAGCGAGGCTAGCGGACCGAGGGAGCCGCGCCATGACGATGGCCGCACCGGCTGAGATCCCGGCTGAGATCCCGGCTGAGATCACTGCCTTCTTCGCCGCCGACCCGGACGTGATCGCCTGGCCCTACCCGATGTACGCGCGGTGGCAGCAGGGGACCGGCGTGGTGCGCTGGGACGACGGCCCGGCCACGCTGGTGACCAGGCACCGTGACATCAAGGCGCTCATGGGCGGCGCGTTCCCGGTCATCCAGAACGGCTACCGCCACGGCCGGCTGGCCGAGCGGACCGTGACCCGGCTGCCGGCCGGCCAGCACGACGTGTTCTTCAAGGTCATGGACTTCGAGAGCCTGTTCATGAGCCGCAACGACGGCCAGGCGCACGCGCGGCTGCGCCGTATCTCCTCCCGGGCCTTCACCGCCCGGCGGATCGGCCTGCTCCGCGACTCCATCCAGCGGCACGTCGACGGCCTCCTCGCCGCGGCTACGCGGATAACCGGCCAGGTCACCGACGTAAAGACCGAGCTGGCCAATCAGCTGCCGGTCCGGGTCATCGTCGACCTGCTCGGCGTCCCGCAGGCCGACCGGGAGAAGATCTGGGCCTGGTCCGAGGCGATCGCCCGGCTGTTCAGCGTGGACCCGGGCGCGCTGCGGCAGGCCGACGAGGCCATCGGCGCCTTCCGGGACTACGTGCACGCGATGATCGGCCGGATGCGGGAGGACGGCGAGGGTCCCGAGCTGGCCCGGACGCTACTGGACAGCCGGGCCAGCGAGGCCCTGACCGAGGACGAGCTGGTCGCCATGTACCTGCTCATCCTGTTCGGCGGCAGCGAGACCACCACCAACCTGCTCGGCAACGGCTTCCTGGCCCTGCAGCGTCACCGCGACCAGTGGGACCTGCTGGTCAAGGACCCGTCGCTGGTCCGCGGCGCGGTGGACGAACTGCTCCGCTACGACAGCCCGCACCACTACCTGCCGCGGGTGGCCGCCGCGCCGTTCGAGCTCGGCGGGCAGCGCATCGATGCCGGTGACACGGTGATCGTGCTGATGGGCGCGGCCAACCGGGATCCCGAGGTCTTCGACCAGCCGGAACGCCTGGACCTCACCCGGCCGAACCGGGCCGAGCACCTGTCCCTGGCCTTCGGGCCGCACTTCTGCCTGGGCGCCGCGCTGGCCCGGCTGGAGGGCGAGATCGTGTTCACCACGCTGGTGACCAGGTTCCCGCAGGCCCGGCTGCTCACCGACGACATCCGCTACGGCGGCAGCGCGATGCTGCGGGCCATCCAGCACCTGCCCGCCGACCTCGGGCCGGCCGTGTCATGAGCGCGGCGCAGGACTACCGGGTCGGCCGGCGGCTGGCCGGCCGGTCCGGCGCCGTGGCGCTGAGCACGCCGGATCGCACCGTGACCTTCGGCGGGCTGGACGACCGGGCCGGCCGGGTGGCGGCGGGGCTGCTCGCCGCCGGCCTGGTCCCCACCGACCGGGTCCTAACCCTGCTGCCGAACGGACCGGAGATCTTCGAGCTGCTAATCGGCTGCGCGCGGGCCGGCCTGGTCCTGGTGCCGATGAACTGGCGGCTGGCCCCGGACGAGCTGGCCGGGGTGGCCGCCGACGCCGGCGCCGCCGCGCTGTTCGTGCACGCCAGCTTCGACGGCGTGGCCGCCCCGCTGGCCGCGGCCTGCCGCCCCCCGGCGCTGCACGTGCGGGTCGGGGGCGCCGGCCCAGCCGGCTACGAGCACTGGATCAGCCGCCAGCCCCCCGCGGCCGCCGCGGCCCGGAGCGCCGCCGCAGCCGACGTGGTGCTGCAGGTCTATACCTCGGGCACCACCGCGGCCCCCAAGGGCGTGCTGCTCACCCACGGCAACCTGGCCGCTAAGGTCCCGCAGGCCGCGCGGCTGTGGGGCCTGGGCCCGGGGTCGGTGAGCCTGCTGGCCACCCCGCTGTTCCACATCGGCGGCCTGAGCTGGGGCCTGATCGGCCTGCACGCGGGCGCCCGCACCCTGCTCGGCGGGCGCACCGGGCCGGCCTGGCCGCGCTGCTGCGCCGCGAGCGGGTCACCCACTCGTTCCTGGTCCCCACCATGCTGCAGGACCTGTGCGAGGCGGCCGATGGCGCGGGGTTCCCGGATCTGGACGCGATCGTGTTCGGCGCCGCCCCGCTGCCTGAGCGGACCCACCGGGCCGCCCTCGAGGTGCTCCGCTGCACCCTGATCCACGTCTACGGGCTGACCGAGACGACCGGCGCGGTCACCCAGGCGGCCAGCCGGCCACAAGCGGCCGGCCAGAAGCCGACCGCGCTGCGCGGCCGCCGCTGCGTTCGGCCGGACGGCCGTTCCCTTGGGTGGAGCTGGCCATCCGCGAGCCCGGCACCGGCCGGGCGCTGCCCGCCGGCGAGGCCGGCGAAGTCTGGACCCGGTCCGCGCAGAACACGCCCGGCTACGCCGGCCAGCCCGCCGCCACCGAGGCACTGCTCACCGCCGACGGCTGGCTGCGCACCGGCGACGGCGGCTACCTCGACTCAGGTGGCTACCTCTACCTCACCGACCGGCTGAAGGACATGATCGTGACCGGCGGGGAGAACGTGTACCCGGCCGAGGTCGAGGCGGTCCTGGGCGGCCACCGTGACGTGGCCGAGGTGGCCGTCATCGGCCTGCCCGATCCGCGCTGGGGCGAGTCGGTGACCGCGGTCGTCGTCCCGCGGCCCGGCAGCGGCCTGCGGTCCGACGACGTGGTCGCCTACACCGCCGGCCGGCTGGCCTCCTACAAGCGCCCCCGCGCCGCGTTCCTGGTCGCCGCGCTGCCGCGGAACGCGACCGGCAAGGTGGCCAAGAAGCAGCTGGTCGACACGCTGACCGCTAACAGGGCAGGCCCCTCGTGACCACGTCACCAACCGTCCGCATGCTCGGCTTCGTCAACCACATACCGCCCGCGCCGGACATCGAGGAGTCCATCGCCCGCGCCCTGGACTGGGTCGTCGACGTGATCGAGGAGGCCGCCTGCCCTTCGCCGTCACCCGCCAGCGATTCCCCGCCGCGCGCCTTGAGGCCGAAAGCAGGATCAATGCAACTGCATGAGTACGCCAGCATCATCCGCAGCAAGAACGCCGGACCGTTCTGCCTGACTATTGACGTCTTCTTCGCCGACGCCGGCGGTTACGCCCTGGCCCGCCGGTCCGACCTGCTCACCGTGCCCGGCGTGGCCCGGGCCTGCGGCGAGCTGACCTGATGACCGCCGCCCAGGACGAGATCTCGGCGTTTTTCGCCGCGGACCCGGATGTGATCGCCTGGCCCTATCCGATGTACGAGCGATGGCAGGCCGGCACCGGGATCGTGCGCTGGGATCGCGGCCCGGCCACGCTGCTCACCCGGCACCGGGACGTCAAGGCGGTGATGGCCGGGACTTACCCGCTCGGCCAGAACGGCTACCGGCACGGCAGGCTCGCCGCGGCGACGTACGCGCGGCTGCCCGGCGAACTGCGCCCCCGGGTGTTCAGCATCATGGACTTCTTCAGCCTGTTCATGAGCCGGTGCGACGGGGACACCCACACCCGGCTGCGGCGGATCTCCGCCCGGGCCTTCACCGCGCGGCGCATCGAGCAGCTCCGGGCGTCGATCCAGCAGCACGTCGACGACCTCGTCGCCGACATGACCGCCAGCCCGGCCCCGGACGTGATGACCATGCTGGCCGACAAGCTGCCGGTCCGCGTCATCGTCGACCTGATCGGCGTCCCGCAGTCCGACCGGGACATGATCTGGGACTGGTCCGAGGCCATCGCCGACCACTACAGCCTCGACGCCGGGGTGCTGGACCGGGCCGACCGCGCCCTGGCCGCCTTCCGCGCCTACATCCAGGACATGATCGCCCGGCTGCGCGCCACCGGCGAAGGCCCGGAGCTGGCCAAGCTCCTGCTGCAGGGGCACGCGACCGACGTGCTGACCGACGAGGAGCTGGTGGCCACCTACCTCATCCTGCTGTTCGGCGGCAGCGAGACCACGACCAACCTGCTGGGCAACAGCTT
Organism: uncultured Actinomycetes bacterium; assembly: GCA_963767565.1. Taxonomy (GTDB): domain Bacteria; phylum Actinomycetota; class Actinomycetes; order Streptosporangiales; family Streptosporangiaceae; genus Palsa-504. Next base: position 14,524 of record CAVYEG010000016.1, read on the forward strand.
CCTCGCGCTGCAGCGCAACCGGGACCAGTGGGACCGCCTGGTGGCCGATCCGGCGCTGGCCCGGGCCGCCGTCGACGAGGCCATGCGCTACGACTCGCCGCACCACTACCTGCTGCGCGTGGCCCTGGACGACTTCACCATCGGCGGTGAGCGGATCGAGGCCGGCGACACCGTCATCCCGCTGATGGGCGCGGCCAACCGCGATCCCGAGGTGTTCGCCGACCCGGGCACGCTGGACGTCACCCGGCCCAACCGGGCCGAGCACCTGTCCCTGGCCTTCGGCCCGCACTTCTGCCTGGGCGCCGCCCTGGCCCGGCTCGAAGCCGAGACCGTGCTGGCCACGCTGGTCACCCGGTTCCCGGACGCCCGGCTGCGCGGTGGCCGGCTCGAGTACGGCAGCAGCGCGATGCTCCGTTCCATCAAGAACCTGCCGGTCGACCTCGGCGTGGCGGTCAGGAGAAACCCATGAAGTTCGGCATCCAGCTCACCAGCATCTATGACGCGAACACCGACGCGCGCCAGCAGCGCCGCGAGCACGAGGAGATCGCGGCGGTCTGCGAGCAGCTCGGCTTCGACCTGATGAGCGCCGGCCAGCACTACCTCGGGGCCGAGCTGCGGTACTTCCAGCCGGTGCCGTGGCTGGCCTACCTGTCCAGCCGCGCGCCCAGCCTGCGGGCCAACACCGGGATCATCCTGCTGTCGATGGCCAACCCGGTGGACATCGCCGAGCAGATGGCCACGCTCGACGTGGTCACGGACGGGAAGGCCATCTTCGGCGTGGGCCTGGGCTACAGCGCGCACGAGTTCGCCGCGTTCGGCGTCGAGCCTGGCACCCGGGTGGCCCGGTTCGAGGAGGCGCTGACCCTGGTCCGGCTGCTGTGGAGCGGCCAGACGGTGGACTTCCGGGGCCGGTTCTTCACCGTCGAGAACGCCCGGCCCGCGGTCCGGCCGCTGCAGGCCGGCGGCCCGCCGGTGTGGATCGGCGGGCAGGCGGCGGCGGCGGTGCGGCGGGCCGCCCGGCTGGGCGACGCCTGGTACGCCCCGCCGTTCCCGACCCACGCCGAGCTGGCCGACCTGCGCCAGCTGTTCCTGAAGACCCGCGAGGAGCACGGCCTGCCCGTCACCGGTGACTTCCCGGTGCGCCGTGAGCTGCTGATCGCGCCGTCGAAGGACGCGGCGCTGGCCGGAGCCCTGGACCGGTACCGGGCCCGCTACGACACCTACCGCAAATGGGGGCTGTCCGGCGAGAACACCCCGGTCGAGGCGGACGGGCAGCAGGTCCGCACCGACATCGAGGCGCACTTCATCCTGGGACCCGCGCAGCAGTGCGCCGAGGAGCTGAGCCGGCTCGGGCAGGACAGCGGCATGACGCACTTCATGTTCAAGCCGCAGTGGCCCGGCCTGCCGCATGCCGAAGCCATGCGGCAGCTCGAGGAGTTCGGCACCAAGGTCATGCCGGCGCTGAGCTCGTCATGAGGCTCGAAGCCGGGCAGACCGCCGTGATCACCGGCGCGGCCAGCGGGATCGGGCGCGCGCTCGCGCACGCGTTCGGGCGGCGCGGCCTGAACGTCGTCGCGCTGGACGTCGAGGCCGGGCCGCTGGAGGAGGTGGCGCGCGAGCTGGCCGCCGCCGGGGTGACGGCCCTGGCCCGGCGCTGCGACGTGACCGACCCGGCCGGATTCCTGGCTATCCGCGACCGGGTGCTGGACCGCTTCGGCCGGGTCGACGTGCTGTGCAACAACGCGGGCGTGGTCGGGCCGGTCCGGCCGGCCTGGGAGCAGCGCCCGCAGGACTGGCAGTGGATCCTCGACGTGAACCTGCACGGCGTGGTCAACGGGCTGGCCGCCTTCCTGCCCGGCATCGTGGCGGCCGGCCGCGGGCACATCGTCAACACCTCGTCGATCGCCGGGCTGGCGCCGATCCCCGGCGGCGGCAACGCGCCGTACGCCGCGAGCAAGTACGCCGTGGTCGGGCTGTCCGAGACGCTCGCCGCCGAGCTGGCCGGCCGCGGCCTGGACGTCGGCGTGACCATCGTCTGCCCGGGCCGGGTGGCCACCCGGATCCGCGAGGCCGAGCGCAACCGGCCGGCCGCCCTGCAGGACCCGGGTTACGACGGCGGCCCCGCGCAGTTCGGCGAGTCCGGGCCGGCGGCCGACCCGGACCAGGTGGCCGCGCAGGTGCTCGACGCGATCGAAGCCGGGCGGCTGTTCCTGCTGCCCGGCTTCGACGTCGCGGACGGCGTGCGGGCCCGCGCGGCCCGCCTGGCCGCCTGCCTGCCCGGCTGAGGCCGCTGGCCGACCCGGCTGAGGCGCGCCTGCTTACCCGGCTGAGCGCGCCTGCTTACCCGGCTGAGAGCGCCGGCCAGTCGGCCGGCTGCCAGCTGCCCGGCGCGCGCCGCATCCGCAGCTCGCTCCCCAGTGCGTCGCGGTACTCCTGCACGTCGACGAAGTACATGTAGGACTGGACCCGCTCCCGGAACCGCCACCCGCCGGCCTCGCGCCGGTAGGTGTCGTGGTACCGCATCGCGGTGACCATCGGCACGCCGTCCCGCACCACCTCGGCGTGCGAGAACACCACGCCCGTGGCCCGGTCCGGGTCGCCGTCGTCGAAGTCGACGATGTGGCCGTGGGTGAAGTGGTTCGTCGGGCCGAGCACCTTGTACCCCTGGCGGTAGTACTCGGCGATGGCCGCGTACCCGCGGCCCTTGCTCTCGCGCGTGGTCCGCAGCTCGCCGTCCGGGGTGAACAGCGCGCAGATCGCGTCGACGTCGCGCTCGTCGACCGCGTAGCCGTACCGGACCGCCAGCCCCCGGATCGCCTCCAGGTCCTCCAGACGGCGGATCCGCGCTTCCAGCTCAGTGTTCATTGATCGCTGGCCTCGTCGCTGTCCGGCAGCGGCAGCCCGCCGGTGTTCTCGTGGATCTGGACGTACACGTTGCGGTAGAACGTCTTCGCCTTCGCCTTCATGCGCTCGGTAGTGTCGGTCCCGCTCCGGTAATTGGCCAGGTAGGCCGGGTCGTCCAGGACCGAGATGTCCTCGAGTTCGTAGATGCACAGGTAGTTGGGGCGTCCGTCCAGCGACTTGTACCGCCGCGCGGCCGTGAAGCCGGGCACCTGCCCGACTTTCTCGGGGATGTGCTCTTCCTCGTACCACTTGTTGAACTCGGCGTCGACCGAGTCGGGGACGTCGAACATCGCGATCATCACGCCGGGGCTCCGCTTGGCCATCAGGCCTCCTTAACTTCAGACGTATTTCATGCATATCATTAATATGATGCGTAATCTAGAAGTCTCGGCTAGCGTGCGGCTGGGGCGGCGCTCCGCGGCGCCGTCGCCGGCCCTGGAGCGGGCCGGCCAGGCGCTCAGGACGTCATCCGGTCCCAGCGGATGACCTGGTCCAGCACCTCGGGGTACTTGCGCTTGGCGTAGCGCTCGTAGGCGTCGATGTGCTCGCGCATGCGCTGCTCCGAAGCCGCCGGGTCCCGCGTGCGCAGCGCCTGCAGGATCTCGTCGTGCGCCTTGACCACCGCGGCCCGGCGCGGGCCCGGGTAGTCGATGCCGATGACCGTGCCGTCCATGATGCCCAGCAGCGAGTCGATGATGTACCCGAACAGCGCGTTCCCCGACGACCAGGCGATGATGTCGTGGAAGCGCTTGTTCGCGGCCAGGAACACCTCCTGGCTGTCGGGATGATCGCGCATCGCCTCGACGGTCTCGGCCAGCTCGGCCAGCGCCTCGTCGCTGATCCGCTCGGCGGCCAGCCTGCTGGTCATGGGCTCCAGTGCCGACCTGACCTCCACGATGCTGCGGAACGGAGCCTGCTTCAGCTGCAGCAGCAGCACCAGCATGCTGGCCAGATGCGAGGCGTCGGGGTCCTGCAGCACCGGGCCGCCCCGGGGGCCGGGCTTGAGCGCGATCACGCCCTGGAACTCGAGCAGCCGCAGCGCCTCGCGGAGCGTGGCCCGGCCCGCCTGGTACTGCTCGAGCATGGTCCGCTCGGGCATGAGCAGGTCGCCCGGCTTGAGCCCGCGCTTGATCACGTCGCGCATGATCCGCTGGGCCACCAGCATCGCGGCCTTGGGCGGACGCTGCCCGTTGCCGGACAAGGCCAAGCCTAGATCCGCACCCGTCATCAGCAGCCGGTCTCCTCTCCGGAATCTGGCCTCCGGGATCCCGGTCCCCCGGGGAAATGACATCAGGGCCCGCTGCGCGGAAGGCGTCAATTCCTATTAAAGATTACCAGGAAATTGGCTATCGCGCGATCCGCACGGGACCGGCTGACCACCGGATTCGCCGGCTCCACTCAGCCCCGCTCGGCCCCGTGCCACTCGCGTTCCTCGGTCAGCACGCAGTCGGTCATGTCGTCCTCCGTTCCGGCCGCTAGCGGAGCCCCATTCCGCCGCTAGCGGAGCACCTATCCCGCCGCTAGCGGAGCACCTCGATGATGGTCGCGTTGGCCATGCCGCCGGCCTCGCACATGGTCTGTAGCCCGAGGCGGCCGCCGGTCTGCTCCAGGTGGTACACCAGCGTGGTCATCAGCCGCGCGCCCGAGGCGCCCAGCGGGTGGCCGAGCGCGATCGCGCCGCCCCGCGGGTTGAGCTTGTCGTCAGGCACGCCCAGCTCGGCCTGCCAGGCCAGCGGCACGCTGGCGAAGGCCTCGTTGACCTCGAAGGCGTCGATCGCGCCGATCGCGATGCCGCTGCGGTCCAGCACCCGCCGGGTGGCCGGGATCGGCCCGGTCAGCATCAGCGTGGGATCGTCGCCGATCACGGACGAGGCCAGGATGCGGGCCCGCGGGCGCAGCCCCAGCCGGCCGGCGGTGTCCTCGCTCATCAGCAGCAGCGCGCTCGCCCCGTCGGTGATCTGCGACGAGTTGCCCGCGGTGACCTTCCATTCGATACCGGGGAAGCGTTGCCTGAACTCATCGGTGCCGAACGCCGGGGCCAGCTCGGCCAGCCGCTCGACGGTGCTGCCCGGCCTGATGGTCTCGTCCTCGGTCACCGTGACCGCGCCCGCCTCGCCGGGCACCCGCACGGGCACGATCTCCGCGGCCAGCGCGCCCGCGGACCGGGCCGCGGCGGCCCGCTCATGCGACCGGGCCGAGTACTCATCCAGCTGACGGCGCGACAGCCGCCACTTGTCCGCGACCAGCTCGGCCGAGACACCCTGCGGCACCAGCACCGGGTAGCGCTCGCGGACGGCCGGGCCGAACGGGTCGGCGCCCATCCGGGCCGAGCCCATCGGCACCCGGCTCATCGACTCGATCCCGCCCGCGATGGCGATGTCATACAGGCCGGCCACGATGCCCGCCGCGGCGAACTCGACCGCCTGCTGGCCCGACCCGCACTTGCGCTCGATCGTCACCGACGGCACGTGCGCGGGGAAGCCGGCCGCCAGCAGCGCCTGGCGCCCCGGGGTGGCCGACTGCTCGCCGGCCTGGCTGACGCAGCCCACCAGGACGTCGTCCACCTGGCCGGGGTCGATCCCGTTGCGCTCGACCAGCGCCCGCAGCACCTGCGCCAGCAGGTCGACCGGATGCAGCTCGGCCAGCGCGCCGGTCTTCTTGCCCCGGGCCATGGGGGAGCGCACCGCGTCGACGATGACGGCTCTGTTCATCAGGGCCTCCTACTACTCGCTGCAGCACCTGCTCGGTACAGCATCTGCTGATCACGGAGTCTGCTGACCACGGAGTCTGCTGACCACGGAGTCTGCTGACCACCGACCGGAATCCATGATTATGGTTAGCATACTATCCCTCTTGACAACCGATATCTATGACTACGAATATAATAGTTATACGATGAGGAAGGGCGACGGCATGCGAGAGCACAGCGAGCACCACCAGGAGCTCAGGGAAGTAGCGGCGGCCCTAGCGCGCGACCGCTACGCGCCGCATGCGGCGGGCTGGGACGAGAACCGCACGCCGTTCCCGCATGACGAGCGCCGTTACCTGGGATCGCTCGGCTTTCTCGGCATGGCCCTGCCGGAGAAGTACGGCGGCGGCGGGGCGCCGCTGCTTGACGCCCTGGTGGTCATCGAGGAGCTGGCCAAGCACTGCCGGCCCGCCGCCTTCCAGGTGTTCGAGGCCAATACCGGCCCCGCCCGGGTGGTGAGCCTGATGGGTACCGACGAGCAGCGGGAGCGCTTCCTGCCCTCGATCGCGGCCGGCGACCAGACCATGGCGGTGGCCATCTCCGAGCCGGACGCCGGCTCGGCCGCGACCGACATGACCACCAAGGCCAGGCAGTCGAACGGGAGCTACATACTGAACGGCGCCAAGCGCTGGATCTCCAACGGCGGCGAGGCCGACGTGTACCTGGTTTACACCCGGCTCAGCGACGAGCCCGGGGCCAAGGGCATCGGCGCGCTGGTGGTCGAGGCCGACCGGCCCGGGGTGTCGTTCGGCAGCCAGGAGCGGCTCATGGGCTTCCGCGGCATCCCCTCCGCCGACATCTACTTCGATGAGGTCGAGGTGCCGGCCGCCAACCTGGTCATCGAGGCGGGCGGGTTCCGCCAGCTGTTCACGGCGTTCTCCATCGAGCGGCTGGGCAACGCCACGATGAGCCTGGCCATCGCCCAGGCCGCGGTGGACCGCACGGTAACCTACGTGCAGGAGCGCCGCCAGTTCGGCAAGCCGCTGATCGAGTTCCAGGCCGTGCAGATGACCCTGGCCGACATGGTCCTCCAGGTGGAGGGGGCGCGGCAGCTGATCTACCGGGCCGCCGCCAGCGCCGGGACCGGCCTGCCCGACCCGTTCGAGGTCTCGGTGGCCAAGTGCACGGCCAACGAGATGGCCAAGCGGGTCACCGACTCCGCCATGCAACTGCACGGCGGCAACGGCTACACCGAGGAATACGGCATCGAGCGGCTGCACCGCGATGCGCACGGCTGGGCGCTGGCCGGCGGCACGCCGACCATGCAGCGCATCCGCATCGTGTCCGAACTGCTGGGCCGCACCTTCGACCAGCGGAACTGAAGCGGGAGAATGCCGACGATGGCCCGGACCGGGATCGACGACCTCGAGGACCTGCACGCCCTGCGGCTGGACGAACAGGGCCGCCAGGAGCTGCTCCAGACCGCGACCGAGTGCGTGTTCACCTTCGCCAACCCGGCCGGCTGGCCGTCGGGCGTGGTCATGAGCTTCCTGTACGCCCAGGACCGGCTGTGGCTGACCGCCGTGGCCGGGCGGGCGCACGCCGAGGCCATCAGGCGCGACCCGCGGGTCACGGTCGTGGTCTCCAACGCGGGCACCGGGCTGCCGGGCCGGCGCATGATCGCGCTGCGCGGCGTCGCGTTCCTGCACGCCGACGAGCCGACCAGGCGGTGGTTCCTGCCCCGCTTCGCCGGCAAGCTGGCCCCGGCCGACCCGGACGCCTTCGCCCGGCTGCTGGACAGCCCGCAGCGGGTCGTCGTCGAGGTCCGGCCGGTGCAGGTCACGGCCAGCCACGACTCCCGCAAGATGCCCGGCGACGGGCGCGGCGGAGCGCCACGAGCAGAAAACGTACCGTCAGGCGGCACAACAGGAAGGAACCTGGCATGACACGTCGACTCGAGAATCGCATTGCGGCGGTAATCGGGGGCGGATCGGGCATGGGCCGCGCGATCTGCCACCGGCTGGCCGCCGAGGGCGCCTTCGTCTACGTAGCCGACCTCAACGGCGGTGCGGCCAAGACCGTGACCGAGGAGATACTCGCCGCGGGCGGCGAAGCGCAGCCCGAGGAGGTCAACGCGGCCAGTGTCGCGGACCTGCGCGCGCTGTTCGAGCGCATCGGCAAGCAGCACGGCCGGCTGCACATCCTGCACAACCAGGTCGGCATGCCCGGCCCGGCCGGCATCGAGGTGTCGGAGGAGGACTGGCAGCGCAACATGGACGTCAACGTCAAGTCCGCGTTCTACGGCGCCACCCTCGGCTACGAGCTGCTCAAGCGCTCCGAGGGCAAGGGCTCGATCACGTTCACCGCCTCCACCTCGGCCCTGATCGGGTCCCCGTACAGCCCGATCTACTCGCTGACCAAGGGCGCGGTCGTCGCCTTCACCCGGGCCATGGCCCTGTACGCGGCGGCCGACGGCATCCGGGCCAACGTGATCTGCCCCGGGTCGGTGGAAACGCCGATGCTGGCGCAGTTCTTCGGGCGGGAGCCCGGCGCGGACGTCGCCGACCTGATGAGCGGCTTCATCGCCAACATCCCGCTCGGGCGGGCGGCCCAGCCCGCGGAGATCGCGTCCGTGGTGGCCTTCCTGGCCAGCGACGACGCGGCCATGGTGACCGGGGTCACGATCCCGGTCGACGGCGGCCTGGTGGCCAAGTGAGCGCCGCCGCCGCCGCCGGCCTGTCGGCCCGGGCCGGCCAGCTGCTGTACGCCTACGCGCGCGCGGTGGACGAGGGCGACATCGAGGCCCTGCGCGGGCTCGCGGTCGACGATGTCCTGCTGACCAGGGCCGACGGTACCCGGCACGGGATCGAGGCGTTCCTGGACCTGTACCGCGGGTTCGCCGCCGCCCCGCTGCAGGGCAGCAAGCACGTCATCACCAACGTGCAGGCCGTCCCCGAGCCGGACGGCACGGTGCGCGCCCGGGCCTACTTCCAGGCCGACATGTTCGATCCGGGCGAGCAGACCCGGCTGGTCATCGGCCAGTACTCCGACTCGATGCGCGAGGTGGACGGCGAGCTCAGGTTCACCCACAAGCGGATCACGGTGGAACGCGTGGTCACCATCGCCTCGGGCACGGCGGAGTACACCGGCGTTACGCCGCGGGCCGCCGGGCAGGCGGCGGGATGACGGCTCCGATGACCGCTGCAGCGGCCCAAGAGGCCCAAGGGGTCCGAGCGGACGGCGTCGGGGTCGTGATCACCGGCGCGGCCCGCGGCATCGGCGCGGCCATCGCCCGGCGGTTCGCCGAGGACGGTTACGCGGTCGTCGGCGTCGACCTCGACGGCGACCAGCTGCACCAGGCGATGGCGGCACTGCCCGGGGCCGAGGCGGTCACCGGGGACGTCACCGACGAGAAGGTGATGGCCGAGGCCTGCGAGCTAGGCGCCGCCCGCGGCCTGCGCGCCTTCGTGGCCAACGCCGGCGTGGCCCGGCCCGGCCGCTCGATGGACTTCCCGATGCAGGCCTGGGATCAGCTGCTCGCGGTCCACCTGACCGCGGCATTCACCGGGGCCCGGGCCGCCTGCCAGCGGATGCCCGACGGCGGAGCCATCGTCATGATCTCCTCGATCAACGGGCACCTGGGTTTCGGCGGCCGGGCGGCGTACTGCGCCGCCAAGGCCGGCGTCCAGGGCCTGGTCCGCTCGCTGGCCGTGGAGTGGGCGCCGCTGGGCGTGCGCGTCAACGCGGTCTCGCCCGGCACCATCGCCACCGAGATGCAGGCCAAGTTCATGGAAACCGGCTACGCGTCGCCCGAGGCGTTCCTGTCGCGCGTGCCCATGAAGCGCTTCGGCGAGCCGCGCGAGATCGCCGACGCGGTGCACTTCCTCTGCTCGCCGCGGTCGAGTTACATCACCGGGGTGACCTTGCCCGTCGACGGCGGCTGGCTGATCAACGGCCTGCCCGCGGCGGACTGACCCGGCGCCATCGGAGAAACAGCTAAGGAGAAGTCATGGTCCAGGTCGGTCTGCTGCTCAGCGACGTGCCCGCCTCCGTCTCGCCGTCGCAGCAGTTCCGTGACGTGCTGCGCATCGTCGAGGCGGCGCAGGCGAACGATTTCACCTACATCGCCATCGGCCAGCACTTCCTGTACGGCGACCTGCGCTGGCTGCAGCCGGTCCCGCTGCTGGCCCGGCTGGCCGCCGAGGTCGAGCCGCACATCAGGCTGGTCACCCAGATCATGATCGCGCCGCTGTACCACCCGGTGCTGCTGGCCGAGGAGATCGCCACCCTGGACGTGGTGACCGAGGGACGGCTGGTCTTCGGCGTCGGCCTGGGCTACCGCCCCGAGGAGTTCGGCTACCTGGACGTCCCGTTCCGCGAGCGCGCGGCCCGGCTGGAGGAATCACTCCAGCTCATGAAGCGGCTGTGGACCGAAGATGAGGTCGATTTCCAGGGCCGCTTCTGGGCCCTGGAGGGCGTCAAGCCGCACCTGGCGCCGGTGCAGAAGCCGCATCCGCCGATCTGGATCGGCGCCCACAGCCTGGCCGGGGCGCGCCGGGCCGGCCGGTTCGCCGACGGCTACGCCTGCCCGCCGGAAACCCCGTTCGACGAGATCATCGAGCGTTACGCCGCGGTCAAGGAGGGCTTCGAGGCCCGCGGCAAGGCGTTCGGCCCGCAGCCGCTGCGCCGCAACGTGCTGGTCGCCGACACCATGGAGCAGGCGGTCACCGAGTACGCGCGGGTCGCGCAGGGCCGCTACATCACCTACGCCCAGCGCGGCCTGGACGTCATGGCCGGCACCGACCTGCAACAGGACTTCGCCGCCGCCGTGGCCGGGCACGCCGTCATCGGCACCCCGGACGACGTGACCAAGCAGCTCACCGACCTGGTCACCACGCTCCCGGTCGACCCGCTGCTGGTCCGCCCGCAGTGGCCGACCATGGACGCGGACGAGACGATCGCGGCCATCAAGCGCCTCGGCACCCAGGTGGTGCCGGCCATCCGCGCCGTCGAGCCCCGTACCACCATCTGAGCACCACCATCTGACCCTGACCCGCCGCCACCTCTGACCTTCACCCGCCGCCAAACTCGACCGAAGAAGGCATTTCATGAGCGTCACCTCACCGGCCGCCAGCCTGCCGCGGGACTGGATCCCCGGCCCGCGCGACCTGCTGATCGACGGCCAGTTCGTCAGCCCGCAGGGCGAGCGCTGGCCCGTCTACAACCCCGCCACCGAGCAGGTCATCGCCACCGTCGGCGGCGCGTCCGCCGAGCAGGTCGATGCCGCCGTGGCGGCCGCCCGCGCCGCCTTCCCCGGCTGGGCCGCGCTGCCCGGCGAACAGCGATCGCGGCACATCCACCGGCTGGCCGACGTGCTCGAGGCGGCCGCCGACCAGCTGCTGCCGTCGATCGTGAACGAGGTCGGCACGCCGGTCTCGCTGGCGTCTTTCCTGCAGGTCCGGATGGCGGTCCAGCAGCACCTGCGCTGGGCGGCCGAGGCCGCCAAGACGGACCGGATCCAGCACCTGGGCCCGTGGAACGAGCCGGTGCCGACGATGAGCGACGTGGTCCTGGAACCGGTCGGGGTGGTGGCCGCCATCACCGGCTACAATTACCCGCTCAACCTCGCGATCTTCAAGTTCGGGGCCGCGCTGGCCGCCGGGTGCACGGTCGTCCTGCTGCCCTCGCCCCGGACGCCGCTGACCACGCTGCTGCTCGGCGAGCTGATCCGCCAGGCGGAGCTGCCGCCGGGCGTGATGAACGTCATTACCGGTAACGCCGACGTGGGCCGGCAGCTGTCGTCGCACCCGGGCGTCGACCGCGTGTCCTTCACCGGATCCGACGCGGTCGGCGCGATGATCATGGCCCAGGCGGCCGGGAGCCTGACCGGCGTGACGCTGGAGCTGGGCGGCAAGTCGCCGAGCATCGTGCTGCCCGACGCCGACATCGGGCAGATCGCGGTGGAAACCCACCTGCGCTGGTCGCGCAACGGCGGCCAGGGCTGCGCCGCGCTGGCCCGGCTGCTGGTGCACGAGTCGGTCTACGACGAGTTCCTGGCCGCCAGCGCGCCCGCCTTCGACCAGATGATCGTGGGTGACCCGTGGGACCCGGCCACCAACATCGGGCCGATGATCAGGCCCGATCACCAGGCCCGGGTGCGGGGCTTCATCGACGACTCGCTGGCCGCGGGCGGCCGCAAGCTCCTCGAGGTGACCAAGCCGCTGCCGGAGAAGGGGTGGTTCGTCAACCCCGTCCTGCTCGGCAACCTGCCCGCCGAGGCCAGGGCCGTGCAGCAGGAGATCTTCGGGCCGGTGGCCGTGATCCTGCCGTTCAAGGACACCGACGACGCGATCCGGCTGGCCAACGACACGCCTTACGGGCTGGCGGCCAACGTCTGGTGCGGTGACAACCTGGACGAGGGACGGCGAGTGGCCGAGCGGGTCCGGGCCGGGACGGTGTGGATCAACGGCGGGGGTTCCATGCGCCCCGATGCGCCGTTCGGCGGGTACGGCCGGTCGGGAGTCGGCCGCGAGCTCGGCGAGTGGGGCATGCGTGAATACCTTGAGGTCAAGCACATCCAGTGGCGGGTGTGATGGCCGGCGCCAGCGGCCCGCTCGACGGGATCAAGGTCCTCGAGCTCGGGACCATGTACGCCGCGCCCACCGGCGGCCGGATGCTGCGTGACTTCGGCGCGGATGTCATCAAGGTCGAGGACCCGGGCACCGGCGACTACGCCCGGCACTGGACGCCGCAGAAGGACGGGCTCTCGCTGGGGTTCGCCCGGCTCAACTCGGGCAAGCGCTCGGTCGCCATCGACCTGCGGTCGCCTGACGGGCGCGAGCTCGTGCGCGCGCTGGCCGCCAAGGTCGACGTGGTGATCGAGTCGTTCCGGCCGGGCCGGCTCGAAGCGTGGGGCCTGGGGTACGACGTCCTGGCCGCCGGCCACCCCGGGCTGGTGCTGACCAGGGTCTCGGGGTTCGGCCAGACCGGGCCTTACCGGGAGCGACCGGGGTTCGGCACCGTGGCGGAGACCGGGAGCGGGTTCGCCTTCATCAACGGCTGGCCCGACACCCCGCCCACCTCGCCGCCGTTCGGCTTCGCCGACTCGATCGCCGGCATCTCGGCGGCCATGGGCACCGCCATGGCGCTGTACCGGCGCGAGCGGACCGGAGCCGGCGAGGAGGTGGACGTCGCCCTGTACGAGCCGCTGATGTTCATCGTCGGTGACATGATCCTCAAGTACCTCACGCTCGGCGAGGTGCAGGGCCGGGTCGGCAACGGGACCGGCTCCGCCTCACCGCGCGGCGTCTACCAGGCCGCCGACGGCCGCTGGCTGTCGATCGCGGCCTCCAACCAGGGCATCGCCAAGCGGCTGTTCGCGGCCATGGGCGAACCGCAGCTGATCGAGGACCCCCGCTACGCGACCAACGCGGCCCGGATGGAGCGCAACGACGAGCTGCAGGCCATGGTGTCGGCCTGGGTCGGCGCCCGGCCGCGGGACGAGGTCCTCAAGCAGCTGGAAGAGTTCGAGGTGGTCTCCTCGGCGGTCAACGACGCCAGCGACATCGTGGCCGACCCCCACTTCCGGACCCGGACCCTGGTCGAGCTCACCGGCAACGACGTGCTGGGCCAGGTGCTCATGCCCGGGCCGGTGCTGCACCTGCGCAGCTACGCCGGGCCGGTCTACCACGGCGTCCCCGCGATCGGCGAGCACACCGGCGAGGTGCTGTCCGAGCTGCTCGCCCTCCCCGCCGCGGACCAGGCCGCCCTGCGCAGCCGCGGCGTCATCGGCGACGCGACCGCCCCCTGACGACGCCGGCCGCGGGGGTCGGGCCCCCGCGGCCAGCGTTACCACGTGCCCTGGGCTGGCTCCCGTCGACGGTCAGCGCCGGGGGCTCAGGGCTGGCCGCCGTCGACGGTCAGCACGGTGCCCGTCGTGTAGCTGGACGCGTCGCTGGCCAGGTAGATCGCCGCGCCGACGATCTCGTCCGGCTGGCCGCCGCGGCATGCCGCGAACCCCTCCGCCCGCTTGGCGAACGCGGACATGTCCCAGGACTTGCTGACGTCGGTGAGGAACGTCCCGGCCATGATCGCGTTGCAGCGCACCGACGGCCCGAAGGTGTGGGCCAGGCCGATGGTCAGCGCGTTCAGCCCGGCCTTGGCCGCGGCGTAGGGCAGCAGGTGCGGGCGCGGATGAACGGCGCCGGCGCTGCTGATGTTGATGATCGAGCCGCCCGAGGCCGCCGCCATGCGGGTGCCGACCAGCGCCGCGAGCCGGAACGGGCCCTTGAGGTTGACCGCGATCACCTTGTCGAACAGGTCCTCGCTGATCTCGTCCACCGCGTCGTAGAGGGGGGACATGCCGGCGTTGTTGACCAGCACGTCGACCCGCCCGAAGCGCTCGTAGGCGGCGTCGACCAGGCCGTCGAGCTCCGGCCAGTGCCCCACGTGCGCGGGGCAGGCCAGGGCGGCGCGTCCGGTCTGCTCCTCGATCTCGGCCGCGACCCGGGCGCACGCGTCGGCGTTCCTGCTGGCCACGATCACGTCGGCGCCGGCCCGCGCGAATCCGTCCACCATCGCCCGGCCCAGGCCGCGGGTGGCCCCGGTCACCAGGGCCACCCGTCCGGCCAGGCCGAACGAGCCGATGTCGAAAACCATGGTGCCTCCTCGCCGCCCGCCCGCGGGCCGGTGACCGCGGCCGGTACGACTGCTTGACTGCCGACAATTCCTTGCTATGGTAATCATAGATTACCGCCCGCGGGTGCGCATCAGCGCGATCTCGGAAACAGCAAAAACCACGAAGCGAAAGGCGGGTTGCCCCATGCCAGACCTTGCCTCGACCACCGGTCAGGCGGCAGCCCGATGAGTGATGAGGCCGGCCGCGGAGCCTTCGACCTGCCCGCTGGATATCTCGGCCTGCAGCGCGAGGCGCGCGAGCTCGCCGCCGCGGCGGCCGGCCTGGCCGGCCGGGCCGACGAAGCCGACCACGTCGACCCCGAGATGCGGGAACTGCTGCGCCGCAGCGGGCTGTGCGCCGTCATGGTCCCGTCCCGCTACGGCGGGCGCTACGAGGCCGTCGACTCGCTGGCCGTGACCGTGGTGCGCGAGGCGCTGGCCGCGGAGAGCGCCCACCTGGACTCGCTGTTCGCCATGCAGGGCATCGGCAGCTACGCCCTGACCGTCGCGGGCAGCGCCGCGATCCGCGACCGGTGGCTGCCCGCGGTCGGCAAGCTCGACGCCATCGCCGCACTCGGCCTCACCGAGCCGGACGTCGGCTCCGACCTCAAGGCCATCACGACCACGGTACGCCGGGACGGCGACGAGCTCGTGGTCACCGGCCGCAAGTCGTTCATCACCAACGCGGGCGACGCCGACTTCTACACCGTCCTGGCCCGGGAGCAGGGGCCCGGGTACTCCCTGGTCGTCCTGCCCGCGGACGCCCCCGGCCTGAGCGTGGAGCACCCGCACCAGATCATCGCCCCGCACGTGCTCGGCGACGTCATCCTCGACGACGTGCGGGTCCCGGCCGACCACCAGGTGGGGGAGACGGGACAGGGATTCCGGCTCATGCTGGCCACGCTGGCCACGTTCCGGGTCTCCGTGGCCGGCGCGGCGGTGGGCCTGGCCGGCGCGGCCCTGCGCGAGGCGGTGCGGCACACCGCCAGCCGCGAGCAGTTCGGCACGCCGCTGGCCCGGCTGGGCCCCGTCCCGGCCATGCTGGCCAGCTCCTGGGCCGACATCGAGATGGCCCGGGCCCTGACCTACCGGGCCGCCGCCGCGGCCAGAGCGGACCCGCTGGCCAGCCTGCACCTGTCGTCGCTGGCCAAGGTGGGCGCCACCGAGGCGGCCGGCCGGGTGGTCGACCGCGCCGTCCAGGTCATGGGCCGGTTCGGGCTCATCCGGGGGGCCAAGATCGAGCGGCTGTACCGTGAGGCCCGGCCGATGCGCATCTACGAGGGCTCGACCGAGGTCATCTTCGACTCGCTGGCCAAGCACCTGGTGAAGGAGCTGACGTGATCATCGACGCGCACGCCCACGTCTGGCCCGACCACATCGCGCCGCGGATCCTGGCCACCCGCCCGTCCGGCCTGGACCCCCGGGCCGACGGCACGCTGGACGGGCTGCGCCGCACCATGGACGCGGCCGGCATCGACATGGCGCTCACCCTGGGCATCGCCGCCATCCCGCAGCACGTGGCCAGGACCAACGAGTTCATCGGCTCGGTCGACCGCTCCCGGTTCGTGCCGTTCGGCACCGTCCACCCCGACCTGCCCATCGCGGAGAACCTGCGGCACCTGCAGGACAACGGCATCCCGGGCGTGAAGCTGCACCCGCTGTTCCAGGATCTCGACCTGGCTGACCCGCGCGTGGTGGAGCTCATGGCCGCGCTGGCCGAGGCCGGGATCAAGGTCATCACCCACGTCGGCGCGGGCGGCGACGACGCCGCCAACGAACGCGGCACGCCCCGGCACCTGCGCGCGCTGGCCGACCGCGTCCCGCAGCTGGACCTGATCGCCTGCCACTACGGCGGCTACCACCGGCTGGACGAGGCCGAGGAGCAGGTCGTCGGCTCCCGGGTGGTGCTCGAGACCTCCTGGCCGCCGACCGTGCGGGACCTGGACCAGGCCCGGGTCCGGGCCATCATCGCGCGGCACGGCGCGGACCGGGTGGTGTTCGGCTCCGACTGGCCGATGACCGATCCCGCCGCGGAGATCGCCGGGATCCGGGAGCTCGGGCTGCCGCCCGCCGAACAGGCCGCCGTCCTGGGCGGCAACCTGGCCGGGCTGCTGGGACTGGAGCAGGCCGGATGAGCGAGGCCTTCATCGTCGCGGCCGTGCGCACGCCGGTCGGCAAGCGCGGCGGCGGGCTGGCCCACGTGCACCCGGTCGACCTGGCGGCGCACGTCCTGCGGGCCGTGCTCGACCGGGCCGGCGTCGAAGCCCAGCACGTCGACGACGTGATCCTGGGCTGCGTCAGCCAGGTCGGCGCCCAGTCCTACAACATCGCCCGGCACGCCGTGCTGTCCGCGGGGCTGCCTGAGCGGGTCCCGGGCACCACCCTGGACCGGCAGTGCGGCTCCTCCCAGCAGGCGCTGCACTTCGCCGCCCAGGCCGTGCAGTCCGGGGCGCAGGACCTGGTCATCGCCGGCGGCGTCGAGGTGATGAGCCTGATCCCGCTGGGTGCGGCGGTCCAGACGGCGGCCCTCGGCCACCCCCGCGGCGGTCAGGGCTGGAAGGACCGGTACGG
Organism: uncultured Actinomycetes bacterium; assembly: GCA_963767565.1. Taxonomy (GTDB): domain Bacteria; phylum Actinomycetota; class Actinomycetes; order Streptosporangiales; family Streptosporangiaceae; genus Palsa-504. The sequence goes on from CAVYEG010000016.1 coordinate 31,364, forward strand.
GGACGAGGAGATCAGCCAGTTCCGCGGCGCCGACCTCATCGCCGGCCAGTGGAACCTGTCCCGGGCGCAGCTGGAGGACTATGCCCTGGCCAGCCACCAGCGGGCCAGCGCGGCCGCGGCCGAGGGGCTGTTCGACGCCGAGACGGCCGCCGTCGACGGCCTGACCCGCGACGAGGGCCCGCGGCCCGACGCCTCCCTGGCCGCCATGGCCCGGCTGTCCCCGCTGCGGGAGGGCGGGCTCATCACCGCCGCGCACGCCAGCCAGATCTCCGACGGCGCCGCCGCCCTCCTGGTGGCCTCCACGCGGGCCGTGCAACGGCACGGGCTGGTCCCGCTGGCCCGGGTGCACACGATGACGGTGGTGGGCAGCGATCCCATCATGATGCTGACCGGCCCGATCCCCGCCACCGCGCTGGCGCTGGAGCGATCCGGCGTGGCCCTGAGCGAGATCGGCGTGTTCGAGGTGAACGAGGCCTTCGCCCCGGTGGTGCTGGCCTGGCTGGCCGAGACCGGTGCGGACCCCGCCCGGACCAACCCGCTGGGCGGCGCGATCGCGCTCGGGCACCCGCTGGGCGCCACCGGCGCCCGGCTGATGACGACCATGGTCCACCAGCTGCGCCGGACCGGCGCACGCTACGGACTGCAGACCATGTGCGAGGGCGGCGGCATGGCCAATGCCACCCTGCTGGAGCGAGCCTGACCCAGCCATCCGTCCGCGGGACGGGCCAACCACGCGGGAACGGCCGAACGTCCCCGCACCGAGAGGAGTGACATGCGAGTCAAGGTCGACCTGGACGTCTGCCAGGGGCACGGCGTCTGTCACATGAGCGCGCCCGAGGTGTTCGAGCTGTCTGTGGAAGACGGGCACTCCATCGTCCTGGTGGACCCGGTCCCGCCGGAGCTGCAGGACGCGGCGCAGCTGGGCGTGGACAGCTGCCCCGAGCGGGCCATCAGCGCGGAGTGAGGCGGTGCGCGTCGTCGTGGTCGGGGCCTCGCTGGCCGGGGTGCGCACCATCCAGGCGCTGCGGCGGCTCGGCTGCGACGCGCAGGTCACGCTGATCGGCCGGGAACCCGGCGTCGCCTGCGACCGGCCGCCGCTGTCCAAGGGATTCCTGTCCGACCCCGACGCCACGGCCGGGCCGCTGCTCGGCCCGGCGGACCTGGCCAAGCTCGAGGTCACGCCGCTCCTCGGCCGGTCCGCGACCGACCTGGCGCCCGCCGGTCGGACCGTCGGCACCGAGGGCGGCGAACGCATCGGCTACGACGCGCTGGTGATCGCGACCGGCTCCGCGCCGCGCCTGCTGCCCGGCCTCGAGCCGCGGCCCGGCGTCCAGGTCCTGCGCACCGCCTCCGACGCCGTCCGGATCAAAGCCGCGCTGTCGGCGCGGGCCCGCGTCGTGGTGGTCGGCGGCGGCTTCATCGGGGCCGAGATCGCCGCCACCGGCCGGCGGATGGGCTGCGCGGTCACCGTCATCGAACCGCTGCCCGCCCTGATGATCCGCGGCCTGGGCCCGGCGCTCGGCCAGGCCATGACCCGGCGCCACGTCCAGGCCGGCACGGACCTGCGGCTCGGCGTCGGCGTGGCCGGCCTGGAACCCGGCGCCGCCGGCCAGCGGCAGGCCGTCCGGCTCACCGACGGCAGCACGGTCCCGGCCGACCTGGTCGTGGTCGCGGCTGGCGCCGTGCCCGAGACCGGGTGGCTGCGGGGCTCCGGCCTGGACGCCAGCGACGGCGTGCTGTGTGACGGCCGGCTGGCCGCGGTCGGCGTCCCGGGCGTCTACGCCGCGGGTGACGTGGCGCGCTGGCACCACCCCCGCTACGCCGAGCCGGTCCGCATGGAGCACTGGACCAGCGCGGTCGAGCACGCGAGCGTAGTGGCCGCCAACCTCTGCGGCCAGGGCCGGACCCACGATTCGCTGCCGTACGTGTGGTCCGACCAGCTCGCCGGCCGCCTGCAGATCTTCGGCCGGGTCCAGCCCGACGACGACGTGCACTACGTCCTGGGTGATGAGTCCGCGGACGCGTTCGTCGCGATCACCGGCCGCGCGGACCGGCTGAACGCCGTCGTCGGCTTCGCGGCCGTGCGCGAGCTGCTGCCCTACCGCAAGCTCCTGCTCGACGGCGCGCCGCTCAGCGCCGCGCTCGGCCTGGCCGGCACCTCGGCCTGACCGGCCTGACCGGCCTGACCGGCCGGACCGGCCTGGCCGGCCGGACCACTCGGGCCGCGATCTTGCATAACCCTAATAATGGTGATTATGATTAGTGCGGTTAAGTTGCCCCCAACGCGGGGAGACACGCGATGAAGACAGTCAGGCTCGGGGCCGGCATGGCCTTCTGGGGCGACAGCGTCCGCCCGGCCGTCGAGATGGTGGAGCGGGCCGACATCGACTACCTGTGCTGCGACCACCTGGCCGAGCTCACCATGTCCATCCTGTCCAAGCAGCAGCAGAAGGACCCGGCCTTCGGGTACACCAGGGACGTCCTCGACCTGCTGCGCGGGGCGCTGCCGACCTGCCTGGACCGGGGAATCAAGGTCGTCACCAACGCGGGCGGCGCCAACCCCCGGGGCTGCGCCGAGCGGGTCATCGGGCTGGCCAAGGAGCTGGGCCTCAGCCCGGTCAAAGTGGCCGTGGTGACCGGCGACGACATCCGGGATGACATCGACCGGCTGATGGACCTCGGCGTGCCGTTCACCAACATGGACACCGGCGGGGACCTGGCCGCGGTCCGCGACCGGCTCACCCACGCGTCGGTGTACACCGGATGCGAGGGCATCGTCGAGGCCCTCGAGGCGGGCGCCGACGTGGTAGTGTGCGGCCGCGTCACCGACATCGCGCTGTACCTGGGCCCGCTGATCCACGAGTTCGGCTGGGCTCCCGACGACTGGCCCCGGCTCGGCATGGCCGCCGCGGTCGCGCACGCCGTCGAGTGCGGCGGGCAGGCCACCGGCGGCCTGTACGCGGGCGGCTGGCAGGACGTGCCGGGGCTGGAGACGCTCGGCTACCCGATCGCGGAGGTCTCCGACGACGGGACCGCCGTCATCACCAAGACGCCGGGCAGCGGGGGCCGGGTCGACGTCGGAACGGTCAGCGAGCAGATGATCTACGAGATCCTCGACCCGGGCAACTACCTCACCGCCGACGTGACGGCCGACTTCACCGGCCTCACGCTGGAGGAGATCGGGCCGGACCGGGTCCGCATCGCCGGCGCGACCGGCCGCCCGCGGCCGGACACCCTCAAGGTCAACATGGGCTACCGGGCGGGCTTCGTCGGCGAGGCGGTGTTCAGTTACACCTGGCCGGACGCCTACGCCAAGGCCCAGCGCGGGCTGGCTTTCCTGCGCGAGCGGCTCCGCCGGGCGCAGTTCAGCTGCGAAGCCGAGATCGTGGAGTACATCGGCCACAACTCGATGTGGGGCAGCCGGGTGCCTGAGCCCGACGACCCGGAGCTGATGGAGATCGTCATGCGCTACGCCGCGCGCTGCTCGACCGCGGCCGAGGCGCGCAAGGTGTTCACCGAGTGCGTCCCGCTGTACAACAACGGGCCCGCCGGGGTGGCCGGCGTGGGCACGCGGCCGCCGCTCAAGGAGCTCTTCGCGCTGTGGCCCTGCCTGATCCCCCGGGACCACGTCCGCCAGTCGGTCCAGCTGCTGGAGGCCTGAACAATGACGCAGCCGATCCGCGTGGCCGATCTCGCGCACGGCCGGTCCGGCGACAAGGGCGACACCTGCAACGTCGGCCTGGTCGCCTACGACGAGGCCGGCTACCAGAAGTTGTGCCGCGAGCTCACCGCGGAACGGGTCCGGGCCCACTACGGCGACCTCGTGCTGGGCACGGTGACGCGGTACGAGATGCCCGGCATCCGCGCGCTCAACTTCGTCCTGACCCGCGCCCTGGACGGCGGCGGGACCATGTCGCTGCGCTCGGATCACCTGGGCAAGGTGATGTACGCCTGGCTGCTTCGGATGGAGCTGAACGGGCCGGAGCGCTCCGGTGCCTGAACCGGTCCTGCTCGACCGGCGCGGGACGCTGGGCCTGGTCACCCTGAACCGGCCCGCGGAGCGCAATCCGCTCGACCGGCAGACGGCCGGCGCGCTGCGGGATGCCTTCCAGTGTTTCTTCGCCGATCCCGACGTGCGCTCGGTGGCCGTGACCGGGGCCGGCCCGGCCTTCTGCGCCGGGGGTGACCTGCGGCAGATGGGGCAGCTGGGAGAGATGGGGGCTGAGGATGCCTACGCCTGGCCGGCCGCCATCGTCGAACTGCACCAGATGATGCTCCAGGCGCCCAAGCCGGTCATCGCCGCGGTCAACGGCCCGGCCTACGCGGGCGGCCTGGGCCTGGCCGGCCTGGCCGACGTGGTGCTGGCCAGCCGGGCCGCCCGGTTCGCCATGCCGGAAGTCAAGATCGGCCTGTTCCCGATGATCATCGTGGCCCAGCTGGTCCGCTCGCTGCCCCGCAAGCTGCTGCTCGAGATGATGATGACGGGTGAGCCCATCGACGCCGAGACGGCCCATCGCGTCGGCTTCGTCAACCACGTGTACGACGGCCCCGCCGAGCTGATGGCGGCGGTCGATGACTTCGGCGGGCGGTTCGCCCGGGTCAGCCCGCAGGCGGTCCGGCTCGGGCGGCGCGCGTTCCTGCTGCTGTCGGAAATGCCGCCCGCGCAGGCGCTGGACGCCGCGCAGTTCCTGAACCTGCCGTTCTTCCTCGGCGCGGACCTGCGAGAAGGCGCCGCTGCCTTCCTGGACAAGCGGCCGCCGTCCTGGTCCGAGCCGCCGGATACGCACCTACGCGAGGAGTAAAGGTCATGCCCACCGGGATCGAGCAGTCCGATGCGGCGGCGCTGGGAGCGCTAGTCCGCGAGTGGGGAACCAAGGTGGTGCGGCCCCGGTTCCGGCAGCTCGAGGAGACCGGCGAGTTCCCCCGTGACCTGTACCGGGAAATGGGCGAGCTCGGCTTCTTCGGCTGCTGCTTCCCCGAGTCGCTGGGCGGCACGGACGCCGGCTTCGCCGCGCTCGCCGTCGTGGCGGAGAGCCTGGCCTGGGTCTACCCGCCGCTGTCCGCCGCCATGAACCTCCAGGCGGCGACCGTGCCGCTGACCATCGCGAACTGGGGCCGTCCCGAGCTGGTCGACCGGTTCGTGCCGGGCCTGATCCAGGGCACGCTGCTCGGCTGCAACGCCATGACCGAGCCGGACGGCGGCACGGACTTCCTGGGCGCGATGCGGACCAGGGCCGTGCGTGACGGTGACGATTTCGTGCTCAACGGCGCCAAGATGTGGATCACCAACGCCAACGTGGCCCAGGTCGCGGTGGTGTACGCCAAGACCGACCCGGACCTGGGCCACCGCGGGGTGTCGGCTTTCGTGGTGCCCACGCAGACCCCGGGCTTCCAGGTCAGGAGGGTGCCCTGCCGCGTGCTCGGCAACCTGATGCCCACCAACGCCATCACCCTGGACGACGTCCGCGTCCCGGCCGGGAACCTGCTCGGCGAACCGGGCCAGGGCTTCGTCGTGGCCATGAACGCGATGGACTTCGGCCGGCTGTCGGTTGCCTCCCGCTCGGTGGGCCTGGCCCAGGCCTGCCTGGACGCCGCCCTGGCGTACGCGGACCAGCGCGAGGCCTTCGGCCAGAAGATCGGCGAGTTCCAGCTCATCAAGAAGCCGCTGGCCGACATGACCTGCGAGGTTGCCGCGGCCCGGGCGCTGGTCGCGGCCGCGGCGGCGCGATATGACGCCGGCGACATCGCCACCAGGGAAAGCTCGATCGCCAAGTACTACGCCGGCGAGGTGGCTAACCGGGCGGCCCAGGCCACGGCCGAGATCTTCGGCGGCTCGGCCTTCAGCGACGAGTTCCCGGTCAGCACGTACCTGAACTACGCGAAGCTCTGGCAGACCGGCGAAGGCTCGGCGAACATCCAGGCCCTGCTGATCGCCGACGACGCCCTGGGCTGGAAGCGGATGGACCGGCACCGGACCGTCCGCCGCGCGCTGGCCAGCTAAGACCAGGCCGGCCAGGCCACGAGGCAGTCGAGAAAACTTCGGCTAGGGACTGGACGTCCTAATCTAGGATCATTATAGTCATCATTACAATGAACTGCATCGGCCCCGCCGCGCGCCCCTGGCGTAGGCACGGGCCATCCCGTTCGCCGGCTCGGCGATCAATCCCACCCACGTGCATCAACTCGCGGACCTTACGGAGCATCACATGACACCGAGACGAAGGATCGGGGGCAGAACCAGGCTCGGCGCGGCGGTCATCGTCGTGGCCGCCATGGGCGCGCTGAGCGCGTGCAGCACCTCTGCCAGCAGTTCCAACCCGTCCACCAGCGGCACCACCGGCACTACCGGCTCTGGCCTGCCGTCGAAGATCCAGCTGTACTCGATCCAGGACGCGAGCGGCCCGGCCGGAGCGGTCGGCGTGGACGACGAGGACGGCATCAACCTCGCGATCAGCCAGATCAACGCCGAGCACGTGCTCGGCTCCTCGACGCTGAGCATCACCTACGGCGACGACGCCACGAACCCGGCCACCGCGGCCAGCCTGGCCACCGCCGCCACCACCGCGCACTACCCGCTGGTCATCGGCCCGCCGTCGAGCGGCACCGCGGTCGCGGTCGCGCCGATCCTGTCCCGCGCCAGCGTGCCCACGATCTTCACCCAGGCCGGCGGACCGGGCACCCTGCTCAGCAAGTACATGTTCCGGCTGACGCCGCTGCAGACCGACCGGATCCCGCTGGCCTACAAGTGGCTGCAGGCCGAGGGCATCAAGACCGTGGCCGTCCTGGATGACTCTGACTTCCCGACCGAGGTGTCGCTGGCCCAGGAGACCGCGGCCGACGGGCCGAAGTACGGCTTCAGGGTCGTCGGCACCGCGTCCGCGCTGGCCGCGCAGTCGAACATCTCGGCCGAGATCTCCAAGCTGCTGTCCTACCACCCCCAGGCCATAGCGCTGGACGTGGTGCTGACGCAGAACGCCACCGCGGCCAGCGAGCTCAAGCAGGGCGGCTTCACCGGCAAGATCATCGCCGAGGACGGCGCGGGCAACGGCACCCTGAGCGGGGCCGGCGGCGCGGCCAACGGCGTTGTCTGGGCCTCCGACTGGGTGCCCGGTGCCCCGTTCGGCTCCATCTCCGCGGCGTTCACCAAGGCCTACGAGGCGAAGTACGGCACGAAGCCGAGCGACTGGGCCGCGGAGGCCTATGACGCCACCTTCTACGCCGCCCGGGCCATCAAGATGGCCAACTCCGTCTCGCCCACCGCGGTCGACGCCGCGCTGATCAGCGAGGGGGAAGCCGGCTTCACCGGGGTGCTGGGCCAGGCCAAGGTCATAGACGGCCAGGAACAGGCCACCCCGGTCCTGGTCCAGTGGCTCAACGGCGCAGCCGTGCCGATGGCCAACCAGAATCCCTAGCCGCCGTCGCGGTTCGAGAACCGACCCGGAGGGAGGTGCACTATGGAGCAGGTCATCAACGCGATCGTGCTGGGCTCGTGCTACTGCTTGTTCGCTCTCGGGCTCAGCCTGACCTGGGGCACGCTGAACGTCCTGAACCTGGCTCACGGAGCCGTGTTCATGTTCTCCGCCTTCACCTGCTACCTGATTACCCAGCGGCTGAACGCTCATATTCCGCTCTGGGTGCTGGCCATCATCGCGATGGCGGTCGGGGCGGTTCTCGAACTCGCACTTGACGTGGGGGTTTTCCGGCCGATCAGAAGACGCGCGAAAACGTTGCGGGACGCCGAGCTGGCGATGCTCATCGCCAGCATCGGCGCCGCCACGATCCCGGTCACCATCGCTCAGCAGGTGACCGTGGACAGCCCGTTCTCGCTCACCCGCACGGCGATCACCACCGGCGAGTTCCATTTCGGCAGCGTCTACGTCACCACGATCGAGATCGTTATCGTGGCGGTCACCCTGGCCGCGACCATCGCCCTGGCCCTCTGGCTGCAGCGGACCAGGAACGGCCGGGCGCTGCGCGCCCTGGCCGTCGACACAGAAACCAGCGGCCTGATGGGCATCAGCCAGAGCCGACTGTCGGCCCTCGCGCTGGTCTTCTCCGGCGCCTCGGCCGGCATCGCGGGCGTGTTCCTGGCCATCTTCCTGGACAGCCTGACCCCGGAGTCCGGGCAGGATCTGCTGCTCAAGGCGTTCGCCGCGGTGGTCATCGGCGGCGTGGGCAGCGTCTGGGGCACCCTGGTCGGGGCCATGATCCTGGCCAGCGGAGAGACACTGGTCAGCGCCACGACGTCGGGCACCTGGACCGACGCCGTGTCGTTCGCGCTGATCATCCTCATCCTGCTCGTCATGCCGAGCGGACTGTTCCGGCGATTGAGGGTGGACCGCACGTGAACATCTGGTACGAGGCACACGCCACGCTGTTCCAGACGACGGCGATCTACGTCCTGCTCGCGCTCAGCTTCCAGGTCGTATTGAAGTCAGGGATCTTCTCCTTCGCCAGCGTCGGCGCGTTCGGCATCGGCGCCTATACGGCGGCCAACCTGGCCACCCGCGGTGTCCCGCTCATCGTCACCCTGCTGATCGTCGTGGTCGCGATGGCCGCCGTCGGTTACCTGCTCGCCATCCCGCTCATGCACCTGCGCGGGCTGTACCTGGGCATGGTCACGTTCGCCATCGACGAGATCCTGGTGGTGGTCGCGACCAACGGCGGCAAGATCACCGGCGGCGCCGTCGGCCTGTTCGGCGTACCGCTCGAGATCACCACGCTCGGGCTCGGCCTGGTCGCGGTCATCGGCGTGCTGCTGGTCAGCCAGCTCGAGCGGCACAGCGTGGGACGCGCGATCGAAGTGCTGCGCGACGACGAGCAGCTGGCCCGCAGCGTGGGCGTCGAGGTCGGCAACTACCGCAAGCTCATCTTCGCGCTCAGCGCCGCCCTGGGCGGCGTCGCCGGCGCGCTCAACACGCTGAACTTCAGCACGGTCACGCCGGGCAGCTTCGGGTTCACCCTGATCGTGGCCGGGCTGACCATGGCCATCGTGGGCGGGATCGGATCGTGGCGCGGGGCGGTCCTGGGCGCCATCTTCGTGGCCTGGTTCCCGTCGGTCTCCTCCGCATTGGGCGGTTACCGGTCGATCGTCTACGGCGTCCTGGTCATCCTGGTCGTCGCCTATGAACCGGACGGCCTGCTCGGGATCATCCGCTGGGTGATCCGGGGCGGACGCGGCCAGCTGGCCCGCCGCCGGTCCGCCGTCCCGGCGCCGGCCGGCGCCGCACCAGCCACGCCGCCGGGTGATTCACCCGCCGCGCCGGCCGGCGGCTCGCTGGCCGGCGCGACGGAGCTAGGGAGGAGCGGACATGACGCCACTTCTTGATGTCACCGACGCCAAGGTTCACTTCGGCGGCGTGCACGCGGTCGACGGGGTATCGATCCAGCTTCAGGACGGTGCCCTGCACGGCCTGGTCGGTCCCAACGGCAGCGGGAAGAGCACCTTGCTCGCCGCGCTGTCCCGGATGACCGACCTGACCGACGGCCGCCTGTCCTTCAAGGGCCATGACTATCAGCGGGACTCGGCTCCGGCCGTGGCCAGGATGGGCATCGGCCGCACGTTCCAGGCGGTCCGGGTCATGTCGTCGCGCTCGGTGCTGGAGAACGTGATGCTCGGCGCGGATGCCGGGATCTTCGGCCCCGGCATCGTGGGCAACTGGCTGCTGCCGTGGCGGACCCGTCGGCACGAGCGGCAATGCCGGGAGATGGCCGTGGCGGCGATCGAGCGCCTGGAGCTGACCGGGATGGAGAACCACCTGGTCGGCACGCTGTCGTACGGCACGCAGCGCCGGGTGGAGATCGCCCGGGCGGTGGCCGCCCAGCCCGCCGTGCTGCTGTTCGACGAGCCGACCGCGGGCATGAACCGGGCCGAGCGCGACGAGGTCGCCGAGGTCATGCGGACCTTGCAAGCGGGCGGCCTGGCTCAGGTGCTGGTCGAGCACGACATGCAGATGATCACCGACGTCTGCGATCACGTCTGGGTGATGAATTTCGGCAAGCTGATCGCCGAGGGCAAGCCGGAGGCCGTGGTAAGCGACCCGGCGGTCCAGGAGGCCTACCTAGGAAAGCGGGGTGAAGAGGATGTCAATCCTTGAGGTCACCGGCCTGCACGTCCGCTACGGCGGCGTGGTAGCCGTGCGCGGCATCGACCTGTCCCTGGATCTGGGCCGTATCGAGGTAATCCTGGGCGCCAACGGCGCGGGCAAGACCTCCAGCCTGCGAGCCATCTCCGGGCAGCTCAGGCAGGAGGCGGGCAAGATCATCTGGGACGGCACGGACATCTCCCGGTGGCCCTCCTACAAGGTGGCCAGGGCCGGGCTGGTCCTGGTCCCGGAGGGACGCAAGGTCTTCGCTCCGCTCAGCGTGCATGAGAACCTGCTGCTCGGCGGGTACGTCAAGCACTCCGAGTCGCGGCGTGAGCAGCTGCTCAAAGAGGTCCTGGAGCTGTTCCCGATCCTGGGCCAGCGCAGCCGCCAGCCGGCCGGGCTGCTCAGCGGCGGCGAGCAGCAGATGCTCGCGCTCGGCCGGGCCATGATGTCCGCGCCCAAGGTAATCCTCATGGACGAGCCGTCCATGGGCCTGGCCCCGGTGGTCGTGGACGCCGTCATGGACGCCATCGCCGACATCTCGAGCACCGGCATCGGCGTCCTCATGGTCGAGCAGAACGCCATGGCCGCGCTGCGCGTGGCCAGGTCCGCGGTGGTGATGGAGCGCGGGCACCTGACGCTCACCGGGTCGGCCACCGAGATGCGCAGGCACCCAGACGTGGTGAAGGCCTTTCTCGGCGATCGGGCCGGAAAGTGACGGCGGCACGAGAGGAAGGAAGGGTCACCATGTCCGAAGCCGGAATCGAGGCGCGGCTCAGGCGGATCGAGGACAAGGCCGACCTCGAGGACCTGGTCGTTCTCTACGGCTTCGTCATGGACGAACGTGACCTGGCCGGCGTCCGCAGGCTCTTCACCGATGATGCCACCCTGCGCTCGGACGACGGAGTGTTCGCGGCGTCCGGGCTGGACCAGATCCTGCAGACGTACCAGGGGCGATTCGACGCGCTCGGGCCGACGAACCATGTCAGCCACGGGCACGTGGTGCGATTCGACGAGAACAACCCCGACATCGCCCGCGGCCTGGTCGCCGGCCACGCGGAGGTCGTGCGCAACGACGAGCCGATGCTGGTCGCGCTGCGCTACCGGGATGTCTACCGCCGGACCGAGGACGGCTGGCGCTTCCAGGACCGCCTCATGGGTTACATGTACTACGCGAGTGTCGGGGATTACGCCGAGGCGCTGCGGGGTCCGCTGAGCGTGCGAGCCTACGGCGACGAGCGGCAGGCGCACTGGCCCGAGGCGCTCTACGGGCCGTCCGTTCCGGCCTGGCTCGGTGACTTCCTCCGCTGACGGCACCCCGCGGCTGGTTAGCCAGCCGGATGCCGGCGGCCTGGCCGGTTCACGTGACGATACCCCGCGGCTGGTTAGCCAGGCCGATGCCGGTGGCCTGGCCGGTTCACGGTACCTGGGCTAGCGCGCTGGCCAGCGGTCCGAGACGGCTGGCGTGTGCGGCGGCGGCAGGTAGATGACGGCCAGCCCGGCACCTGCCGCGGCGAAATCCGCGGCGGCTGCGGCGCCGCACCGGGCGAGTGCTCACGCTGCGGCCGGGCCGGATCAATGACCGGTCCGGGCCCGGTCCGGTCGTACCGCCGGGTGGTGCGCGGGTCGACGTGCCCCATGGCGCCCTGCAGGCCGCGGAGCGATCCGCCGGCCTCGAGGTACAGCGCCGCGAACGAGCGCCGGATCAGGCGCGGTCCCAGCCGGCTGATCAGGTCGGCGGGCAGCCCGGCCCGCTGGGCCAGGCGGCGTACGGATCGCGCCACGTCGGCGGCGAACAGCCGGCCCCCGGTCCTCGAGGCGAACAACACCGGCCCGCCGGCCAGGCCGGCTCGCTCAGCTAGGTAGGCGTCGATCCGTGAAGCGGCCGCGCCGGGGAGGATCAGGCCCTCGCGCCGGCCGTCGGAACGCGTGACCCACAGTACCCGGTGCCCTCGGTCGGTGCCGAGGTCGGCGACGTCCGCAGCGATCACCTCGCCGACCCGGGCGCCGGTGCAGACCAGGACCGCGATCACCGCCGCCGTGCGGGCCCGCTGCGAACCGGTCGCGGTGTCGGCCGCGTGGACCAGCGCGAGGGCCTGCTCCCGGGTCAGGTCCGGCGCAGGCCGGACCCCCGGGTCGGGCCTGGGCCGGACTAGGCCGGTGGCCGGGCTGGTGCCGATATGCCCGCGTAGCGTCAACCAGTCGTACCAGCTCGAGATGGCGGCCAGCTTGCGGGCCGCACTCGCCGAGGACAGTCCCGTGGCTTCCAACTGCATGGCGTACCGCGTTACGTGCCATCCGGTCACCCCGGTGACGGGATGCACACCTTGTTCCTGGCACCACGCCAGCCACGCCGGCGCGCGGCTGGCCCGGCGGGCCGGCGCGATGCCGAGATCGCGAGCGTAAGCGGCGCGGGTGTTCGCTGACCGCTTCGTCGCGAGCCAGCCGAGCACGAGGAGAGTCACCGGGTCGGCATCGGCTGCTGCCGTCACGAGAGCCGGTCCCGGGCAAGGACGTCTGTCCATGATTGAACCGTGCCCGTACTTATCCTTAATAATCGTCATTATCGAGTAATTATTATTAACTATTAAATCGGTCGGATTAACGGGTAGTTTTCCGGCAATTCCCGACAGGTGATAACTACGGCCAGATCGACCAGAAAGCCCGCTCGGTAGTGGTTTGGGGTCCTTGATGGTGGGGCAGACGAGGCCGGGTCTGGCCTGTCCCGGCCGATTCGGGAGCCGCTATGCTGCAGCCGATCGTGCGACGCATCGCCCTCCGGGTGGTGCAAGTCGTGATCGCTGCTGCCGGGATTCTGGTCCTCCTCCTGCTGTCCTCGCGGCAGGCGCAAGCAGCCATTTTGCCCACGCCAAAGGTCACTTCGCCCGCTGCGTCAGCCACCTCGAAGGTCACCTCCGCGCCGTCCGTTCCCGGCTCCGGCACGAGCAGCGCGACCGCCGCGACCATCCCGGCCGTTCCCGCCCTGAGCACCGGTTCCGGCTCGGTCACGTCGACGGTCACCTCGGCCGCCGCGACCGCTACCGCGCCGGTCACGTCGACCGTCACCTCGGCCGCCGCGCCGTCAGCCATCAGCACCTCCGCCACCAGCGCCGCGACTTCCGCCGCCGCATCAGCGACCACGCCGACCGCATCAGCGACCACGCCAGCCCCGTCGGCGACCGCGCCCGTCACGGCGCCGGTCACCTCGGCCACCGCGCCGGTCACCTCGGCCACGGCGCCGGTCACCTCGGCCACGGCGCCGGTCACCTCGGCCACGGCGCCGGTCACCTCGGCCACGGCGCCGGTCACCACGGCCCCCGTCACCTCGGTTGCAGCCCCGGTTACGTCGACGGCCACCTCGGTTGCGGCCCCGGTTACGTCGACGGCCACTTCGGCCACCTCGACGGCCGCCGCAGCCCCGGCTCCGGTCACGACCGCCGCCGCAGCCGCCACGGCGCCCGCTGTCGCCGCCACCAGCGCGCTCGCTGCGCCCGCTGAGACGCCAGCCGCGGTCGCTCCGGTCGTCGCGCTCTCACCCACCTCGAACGTCGTCGCCGCCACCGCCAGCAGTCTGGGTGCGGTTCCCACCGTCACCAGCACGCTGTCCCCGGTCGTAACCACCGCCGCGGCTCCGGTCGCCGGCGCACTGAGCCCGGCCACCAGCACGCTGGCCCCGGTCGTTTCCAGCGCGGTGGCCCCGGTCGCCGGCGCGCTGACTCCAGTCACCGCCGCCGTGGCTCCGGTCGTATCCACCGTGACGGGCACGGTGGCCCCGGTCGTGTCGGCCGCGGTGGCCCCGGTCGCCGGAGCACTCGCCCCGGTCGTCGGCGCGCTGGCCCCCGTTACGGGCGCGCTGGCTCCGGTCACCGGAGCGCTGGCTCCGCTCACGGACGCTCTGGCTCCGGTCACGGGTGCCCTGGCCCCGCTCACCGGCGCGCTGGCCCCGGTCACCGGTGCGCTGGCCCCGCTCACCGGCGCACTGGCTCCGGTCACTGAGGTGCTGGCCCCGGTCACCGGTGCGCTGGCTCCGGTCACGGGCGTCCTGGCTCCGGTCACCGGAGCACTCGCTCCGGTCACTGGCGCCCTGAGCCCGGTTACTGATGCGCTGGCCCCGGTGCTGTCCGGCGCGCTCCTCGGGACCGGCGGTCCGCAGAACCCGTCCGGTCCCAGCCTGCCGGGTCTGACCGCGGTGCTCCCGGCCGGAGGCGCGCCCGCGACCTCCGGCAGCATCTCGGCCGCTGGCACCGCTCCGGCCGGTTCCAGCACCGCTTCGGCCGCGCCTGGCCCCGACGGGTCCTCGCTGTCGGCCTGGTCGCCGGGATCGGGCAGCGGCCAAGCCCCGGCTTCGCCCGCTCCCTGGCTTCCCCGGCTGCCCGCCGCCACCGGCGGCGCTGCTGGCGGCGCGAACGGCGTCGGCGGTTCGGGCAGCGGCGGCGGCAACAACGGCGGCGGGGTGCAGGGTGGCCTGGCGGTCGCCCTGTTCGCGCTGCTGAGTCTGGTCCTGTTGCGGCTGGCGCGTCGCGCCGCCGCCCGTCCTATCTGGCGTGCCTACCTTCCTGAGGTACCGCCCGCGTAAGTCCTTTCCTTCCCCCCTGGTTCGTGCCTTCGGCGTCCGGGCCAGCAGCGTCCCGGCGCTGATCCCCTCGGAAGGAAAGTGACAGCACTGTGCGTATGCGGACAAGGTCCGCGTGCGTGGTGCTCGTCTGGAGCGTTCTGATCACCCTGGTGACAGTCGGCCTGAGCGGATCCGTCCGCCCAGCCCAGGCGAACACCCGCATGGCGGGTAGTACTACACAGGTCATCTTGACCAGCGCGCTGAGCGCCGCCCCGGCAGCAGCCGCGGCGCCCGGCCCCAGCACGAGATACGTCGTGCAGGACGGCGACACGCTGTCCAGCATCGCCGCGCGGTTCGCCGTCCGCGGCGGCTGGGCGGCACTGTACGCCGCCAACCGGCCGATCATCGGCCCCGATCCGAATGTCATTCGCCCCGGAACGGCCCTGATGCTGCCGGGCGTGAAGGTGCCGGCCCGGTACATGGTGGTGGCCGGGGACACGTTGTCCAGCATCGCCGCGCGGTTTGCCGTGCGTGGCGGCTGGCCGGCGCTGTACGCCGCCAACCGGCGGATCATCGGACCCGATCCGGACGCGATCCACCCCGGCATCGTGCTGGTGATCTCGCGGCCGGCGGCATCGCCGCCGCCGGTGTCAACCCCCCGCCTGCCTGAGCCGGCGCCGCCCGGCAGCAGGCACCGCCCGTCGCCGCCGCCCGCGCCGGCCCCGGCCCCGGCCCCGGCCGGCATGCCGCAGTGGCTGAAGACGGTCTTGCTGGCGGCCGGCCTGATCATCGGCCTGGCCTTCCTGGTCGAGCCGCTGCTCATGGTCCGGCGCCGCCACCGGCACGCCGCCCAGGCTGCCCAAGCCGCCCGAGACGCCGGCACAGCTCAAGCGGCCGGCACAGCCCAGGCGCCCGGCACGGCCCAGGCAACGCAAGCAGCCCCGGCCACCGAAGCAGCCCCGGCCGCCGAAGCAGCCCCGGCCGCCGAAGCAAGCGAGGCCGCCGGAGCCGCTGAAACAGCTGTGGCTGCCCGGCTCAGCACGGCCGACCCCGGCCCGGAACCGGCCTCCGGGCCGCCCGCCGCGGGGCACGCCAACGTGGTCCTGGCCGACTATGACCGGCTCGTGGTCACCTACAGCCAGTCAGACGGCACGGTGTACGTGCTGCGGCCGCATGACGCCGAACCCCGGGCCATCTTGCGGGTCGCCCGCCTGGTGCTGCCCGAAGGTCCCTACCGGGCGCTGGCCGGGCAGCTGGGGCTGCCCGCCAGCTGGCCGATCGTGCTGGCCGACCATGACCGGCTCGTCGTGACGTGCAGCAAGCGCGACGACACGGTCTACGTGCTGCGGCCCCCTGGCGAGGACCCCAGGAAGGTCCTGCGCGCCGCCCGCCTGGTCCTGCCGGAGGGCTCCTACGGCGAACTGGCCGACCAGCTCGGGGTGCCCCCCAGCTGGCCGATGGAATAGGGGTACCTGCGGTAATGACTCGCGATGTCGAACCCGGCCAAGGTGGAGGACGGGCGTGCTAGCGATCGGCTGGGCCCGGCGTGGACCGGTTGCGCAGCGATTCGACCAGCGCGGCTACGTGCTTCCGGTCCTCGGCCGTCAGCTCGTCGATGCTGGCGATCAGGAGTTCCCGCTCCTG
The DNA here is from genome assembly GCA_963767565.1 of uncultured Actinomycetes bacterium. Classification (GTDB taxonomy): domain Bacteria; phylum Actinomycetota; class Actinomycetes; order Streptosporangiales; family Streptosporangiaceae; genus Palsa-504. Next base: position 47,651 of record CAVYEG010000016.1, read on the forward strand.
GTCGGCCGGGCCTTTGCGCTCGGACGAGACGTCGTCGTAGTAGTGCAGCCCAGTCGACTCGGCGGCTGCGGCGCGGACCGCCGAGACCGGCACGTCGAGGCCCTTGGCCAGCGCGTCGATGGTGGCCGGACGGGGCGGCCGGGCCAGGTTCCGGGTTGTGGCCAGCGTGTAGACGGTCGACCGGGGCAGTCCGCCCCGCCGGGCGACCTCACCGTAGGACCAGGCCCGCTCGCTCAGCCGCTGCTGGATCAGGCGCTGCAGCGGGTTCATGATCTGCTCCGGCACTGCTGCTGCGGCGGCCGGCGGGCGCTCGTCAGGGCGGTCTCGCCTGTCTCCCGTCGCGTGCGCCGTCATAGCCACCAACCTAACCCGTCTTCCTGGGACGAGCTCAGTCACGATTCCTCAACGTTGACTGAATCCCGGTTTTGCTGTACGGTGGTGACCGTACAAAATGTACGTCATATAGCGTACATCAGATCAGTGGCCTGGCGCCACAGCGATGCCGGGCGGTACCGAAGGCCCGAACGGCCCCCGAACCGCAGGCAGACCCGGGACGCCCGGCCAGGAGGCGGACCGTCCCTGAAGGAGGCACCATGTCCACCGCAACCGCCGTGACGATGCAAGACCTCGACCTCGAGAGCGCCGAACTGCTCCCCAGCCGGGAAACGCTCTGCGTCTCCCCGTGCCAGCCGTGCCACCCGTGCTGCCCGCCGTGCTTCGACGTGAGCGTGTGCATCAACGTCAACATCGGCATCTGCGGCCTGTAGGACCACGGACCCGGTTCGCCATGACTGTCATTGGCCACGGCATCGCATAGCTCGCACAGCCGGTCCGCTGCGCATTTACCCGAGGGGGACGTGCAGCGGCCAAGGAGGGGCCGCCCACCCTGACGGGCGGCCCCTCCGCTTGCGGCCCGGCCCGGATGGGGGGTTCCGGGCCGGGCCGCTTTCCAGAGCACTCGCGTGATGAGGAGCAGACCGCGATGACCCTGACCGTGCAGGCCCAAGCCGGCGGGCTCCCGGCCGCCGCGGATACGTCCGCCGCCGTCGAGCTGCCCCGGCTGGCCGACGGGGTCGAGCTGCTCGGCGAGTACCAGGATTCCGGCTACAGCCAGCCGCCCTCCCTGGTCCGCCGGTCCGACGGCCAGGTCATCCAGATGTCCGCGCTGCTGTACCAGGTCACCTGCCGGATCGACGGCAGCCGCGGACCGGTCGCCATCGCCCAGCAGGTCAGCGCCGACCTCGGCCGGCTGCTGAACGCCGACCAGGTCCGCTACCTCCTCACCGCCAAGCTGATGCCGCTGGGCGTCGTGGCCGGGCCGGATGTCCCGGCGGGCCTGCCGGAGCCTGGCCTGCCGACGGCCAACCCGCTGCTCGCGCTGCGGGCCCGGGGCACGCTGCTCCCGGAGCGGGCGTCCAACGCGGTCGGGACGCTGCTGCGGCCGCTGTTCCGGTGGCCGGTCATCGTGGCCGTCGTGGCCAGCGTCCTGGCCGTGGACTACTGGCTGTTCGCCGTGCACGGGCTGGGCGGCGGAATCCGGCAGGTCCTGCACAACCCGGTGGACTTCCTCGTCGTGATCGGCCTGTCCCTGGCCTCCGCCGCGTTCCACGAGTGCGGCCACGCGGCCGGCTGCCGCTACGGCGGCGCGCGGCCCGGCGTGATCGGCGCCGGCATCTACGTGATGTGGCCGGCGTTCTTCACCAACGTCACCGACTCCTACCGGCTCAGCCGGGCCGGCCGGCTGCGCACCGACCTCGGCGGCCTGTACTTCAACCTGATCTTCATGCTGGCCCTGGCGGCCGTCTACTCGGTCACCTCGTCCGAGATCCTGCTCCTGGTCATCGCCGTCACGCACCTGGAGATGCTGGAACAGCTGCTGCCGTTCGTCCGCTTCGACGGGTACTTCATCCTCAGCGACCTGGTCGGCGTGCCTGACCTGTTCGCCCGCATCGTGCCGATCCTGCGCAGTACCGCAGACTGGGCCGTAGGCTGGGCCGCAAACTGGGCGGCAAACCGGCCCACCGACCGGGGTCGTCCGGACCCGCGCGTGGCCGGCCTGCGGCGGCACGCCCGGATCGTGGTGACCGCCTGGGTGATGTGCGTCCTCCCGGTGCTGCTGGCCGGCTTCGGATACATGCTGCTGCGCCTGCCCGCGATCGACCGCTCCCTGTGGCGCGCGGCCAGCGTGCAGGCCCACCTCATGACCGCCGCCACCGGCGGCCATCGCTACGCAACCGCCTTGGTCGCCGCCGTGGGCACCGCCTTGCTGGGCGTATCCCTGGCCGGCTCGGCCTACGTCATCACCGGGCTGGTCCGGCGGGCGGTCACGGCCGGCCTGCACTGGTCCGCCGGCGGCCCGCCCGCCGGCTGCGGGCCGCCGCGGCCTTGCTGGCCGTCGTGATCGCCCTCGCCGCCTTCTGGACCGCCAGTGGCCAGCTCCGAGGCTGGTAGGCTACCCGACCTGTCCTGGTGGGGCTTAGGGCCGGGCAGCGCTGGCCGCGCAGCCTCGTGATCCCTCGGCCGCCCGCTCCCGCCGGATAGCATCCGGGATCATGACCGTGCACCCGGCGCAGGCCGCACAGCAGGAGGCCGCCCGGAAAGAGGCAGCCCGGAAAGAGGCAGCCCGGAAAGAGGCAGCCCAGCACGCAGTGCCGCCGGGAGAACTGGCCGCCGCGCTGCGTGCCGCCGGCCTGGCCAGTGCCGACGACTCGGCCCGGCGGCGGGCGGAGTACGCCACCGACGCCTCCAACTACCGGGTCGTGCCCGCCGTGGTGGCCTTTCCCCGGCACGCCGAGGAGGCCGCCGCCGCGCTGGCCGTGGCGAGACAGTACAAGGTGCCGGTCACCAGCCGGGGCGGCGGCACCTCCATCGCGGGCAACTCGGTCGGCCCCGGCATCGTGCTCGACTTCTCCCGCCACCTCAACCGGGTACTGGCCGTCGACGCCGAGGCCCGGACCGCAACCGCCGAACCGGGCGCGATCCTGGACGACATCACCGCGGCCGCGGCCGGGTACGGGCTGCGGTTCGGTCCCGACCCCTCCTCGCACGCCCGGGCCAGCATCGGCGGCTCGATCGGCAACAACGCCTGCGGCTCGCGGGCGCTGCGCTACGGCCGCACCGCGGACAACGTGGTCAGCATGGACCTGCTGACCGCCGCCGGGGATCACATCCAGGCCGGCCGCCAGCCAGCACCAAACCCGGTCGGCACCGCCCTGAGCACCCTGGTCGCGGAAAGGCTGGCCCTGATCCGCACCGAGTTCGGCCGGTTCACCCGGCAGGTGTCCGGCTACAGCCTGGAACACCTGCTGCCGGAGAACGGCGCCGACCTGGCCCGGTTCCTGGCCGGCACCGAAGGCACCCTGGGCATCGTCACCGCCGCCACCGTGCGCCTGGTCCGGTCGCCGAACGCCGTGGCCCTCGCCGTCCTCGCCTACCCCGGCATGCCGGAGGCCGCCGACGCGGTGCCCGGCCTGCTGCCGCACCGGCCGGTGGCGCTGGAGGGGATGGACGCCCGGCTGGTCGACGTCGTACGCCAGCGCCGCGGCGCGGCCGCCGTCCCGGCGCTGCCGCGCGGCCAGGCCTGGATCTTCGCCGAGACGGCCGGCGACACCGAGGCCGAGGCCCGCGCGGGCGCCGAGCGGCTCATCAAGGACTCCGGTGCCCTCGACGCCAGCGTCGTCACCGGCGCCCCGGCCCGGGCCCTGTGGCGCATCCGCGAGGACGGCGCCGGCCTGGGCGGCCGCACCCCGGCGGGCGCGCCGGCCTGGCCCGGCTGGGAGGATTCCGCCGTCCCGCCCGCCCACCTGGGCTCATACCTAAGAGAATTCACCGCGCTGCTGGCCAGCTACGACCTGGACGGCCTGCTGTACGGGCACTTCGGCGACGGCTGCGTGCACGTCCGCATCGACTTCCCGCTGGCCACCGCGCCGGGCCGGTACCGCGAGTTCGCCCTGGCCGCGGCGCAGCTGGCCGGCCAGTACGGCGGCTCGGTGTCCGGCGAGCACGGCGACGGCCGGGCCCGCGGCGAGCTGCTGCCCTACATGTACTCACCCGAGGCCATTGAGCTCATGGCCGCGGTCAAGGCCATCTTCGACCCGGGTAACCTGCTCAACCCCGGCGTGCTGGTCGACCCGGCTCCGATCGACGCCGACCTGCGGCTGCCGCTGGCCCGGCCGATCACCAAGGGCCTCGGGTTCGCCTACCCGCACGACCGCGGCGACCTGTCCGTCGCGGTGCACCGCTGCACCGGCGTGGGCAAGTGCCGGGCCGACACGACCAGCAGCGGCGGCGTCATGTGCCCGTCCTACCTGGCTACCAGGGACGAGAAGGACTCCACCCGCGGCCGCGCGCGCGTCCTGCAGGAGCTGGCCAACGGCACCCTGGTCGGCAGCTTCCGCGCCCAAGAACTGCATGAGTCGCTGGACCTGTGCCTGTCCTGCAAGGGCTGCTCGTCCGACTGCCCGGCCGGGGTGGACCTGGCCACCTACAAGGCCGAGGTGCTCTACCAGCGGTACCGGCGCCGACTCCGTCCGCCCGCCCACTACTCGCTGGGCTGGCTGCCCCGCTGGGCCCGGCTCGCCGCCCGCGCGCCGAAGCTGGCCAACGCCGCGCTGCGCCAGCAAGCCCTGGCCCAAATGGCCAAACGGCTCGGCGGCATCGACCCCCGCCGGCCGCTCCCCGCGTTCGCCCCCCAGACCTTCCGCGACTGGTTCGCCCAGCACCAGCGCTCCACACACCGCACAGGCCAGGGCCAGGCCCCCGTGCTGCTGTGGGTCGACACCTTCACCGACCACTTCACCCCCGAGGTCGGCCAGGCTGCCGTTCAGGTCCTCGAGGCGGCCGGCTACGCCGTCCAGCTCACCGGACAGCCCGTCTGCTGCGGCCTGACCTGGATCTCCACCGGCCAGCTGGACGGCGCCCGCCGCCAGCTGCGCCGCAGCCTCGCTGCGCTGGAAAACGCGCTCAGCGAAGGCACGCCGATCGTCGGGCTGGAACCCTCCTGTACCGCCGTGCTGCGCGCCGACGCCGCCGAACTGCTGCCTGACGACCCGCGGGCCGGGCAGGTCCGTTCGGCCATCAAGACCCTGGCCGAGCTGCTCACGGCGACCGAGCGATGGTCGGCGCCTGACCTGTCCGGCCTGTCCGCGGTGGCCCAGCCGCACTGCCACCACCACGCGGTCATGGGCTGGCAGGCCGACGCCGCGCTGCTAGCCGGGGCCGGGGCCCAGGTCACCGCGGTGGGCGGCTGCTGCGGGCTGGCCGGCAACTTCGGCGTCGAACGCGGCCGCTACGACGTGTCCCGGGCCGTGGCCGAGACCGCCCTGCTGCCCGCCGTCCGCGCCGCGCCGCCCGGCGCCGCCGTGCTGGCCGACGGCTTCTCCTGCCGGACCCAGCTCGACCAGCTGGCCCAGGTCCGCGCCATCCACCTGGCCGAGCTGCTGGCCGCCCGCCTGGAAGATCGCTCGGAACAGGAGCCACCGCCTTGACCCCTCCCGTGCTGCCCGGCTTCGGCTACCGCCACGTTGACGTGGACGGCACCGCCATCAACTGCGCGGTCGCGGGGTCGGGCCCGCCGCTGCTGCTGCTGCACGGCTACCCGCAGAACCACCTGATGTGGCGGCAGGTCGCCCCGGCGCTGGCCCGGGACCACACGGTGGTGGCCGCCGACCTGCGCGGCTACGGCGACTCAGCCAAGCCCGCCCCGGATGCCGAAGGCCGCGTGTACTCCAAGCGCCTCATGGCCCGCGACCAGGTCGGCCTGATGCGCGAGCTCGGCTTCGCGCGGTTCGCCCTGGTCGGCCACGACCGCGGGGCCCGGGTCGCGCACCGGCTGGCGCTGGACCACCCGGCGGCGGTCGAGCGGCTGGCCGTGCTGGACATCGTGCCCACCCGGCATGTCTTCCACCACGTGAGCCGGGAGATGGGCCTGGCCTACTACCACTGGTTCTTCCTGGCCGCGCCCAACGGCATCCCCGAGCAGATGATCGGCGCCGACCCCGCCTTCTGGCTCAATTCGCTGATCGGCCCGCTGCTCGGCGCGGGCGCCCGCATCGAGCCCGACGTGCTGGCCGACTACGTCCGCTGCTTCAGCGACCCGGGCACGATCGCGGCCTCGTGCGCGGACTACCGCGCGGCCGCCACCTCCGACCTGGCCGACGACGACGAGAGCTTCGCCGCCGGGCAGCGGATCGGCTGCCCGGTCCTGGTGCTGTGGGGCACGCAGGGGTTCGTCGGCCGCGGCTACCGGCCGCTGGCCGTCTGGCAGGAGTACGCCGCCGACATCCGCGGGACCGCGCTGCCCGCCGGTCACTTCCTGCCCGAGGAAGCACCGGACCTGGTCCTCGAAGCGCTCACCGGCTTCCTCGGCGGGCCTTAGCGACCCGATCGTGACCGCGCCGTTACCGCATTCCGGTCTCCCGGCTGCTACGCAGGAAGCGTGCCGACCGCCAGGAAGCGCATGGCCTGGGCCATCCTGCTGCTCCCGCTGCTGCTGCTCACCGCGTGCAGCCAGGCCGCCAAGCCGGTCCCCGGGCCGGTCCCGAAACCGCCCCCGCCGTCGGTCACGCTGGGCTTCTGCGGCAGCAACCTGCAGGTCGAGCCGGATGTCGTGCTGGTCGTCTGCGGCACCGACGACATCACGGCCAGGAACCTGGTCTGGTCCGGCTGGGGCACGGCGGACGCCACCGCTAAGGGCTCGGCCACGGTCGACCTGTGCGCCTACAACGACTGCGCCGCCGCCGACCTGGTCTCGGTCCCGATCCGGGTGACCGCCTCGAAGATCGTGGCCTGCAGCAAGCACACCAAGGCGTACTCCACGCTGCACTACACGTTCCCGGACGGCTCGCCGTTCGCGGGCGTGCCCGCGGCAGCTGCCAACCAGGGCTTGTTCCAGGACGAGGGCGTGCCGCCCGCGAACCAGACCGTCAGCCTGACCTGCTGACTGCCCGGCCGGCGGCTCTGGACGGGCGGTAACCGGCGATTTAGCGTCATAAGCGTGGGCATGACGCAGGTCCCGCTGCCCGGGGCGGAAGCCGCGCTGATCGGGCTGGCCGCGTTCGGCCTGCTGCTGCTGGACGCCGGCTGGCGGATCATCCATCACCTGACCGTGATGGCCCACGAGGGCGCGCACGCGCTGGTCGCGGCGCTGCTGCTGCGCCCGTTCCGCGGCATCACCCTGGACGCTAAGGCCGGGGGCGCCACGTACGTGCCGGTCAATGGCCTGGGCGGCTTCTTCATCCACCTGGTCGGCTACGTCGGCCCGAGCCTGTTCGGCCTCGGCGCGGCCAAGCTCATCGTGCTCGGGCACAGCGCCACGGTCTTGTGGATCGTGTTCTTCCTGCTGGCCTTCCTGCTGGTCGGGCTGCGCCGGTCGTTCGGCCTGATCACCGTCATCCTGACCGGGGCCCTGGTGTTCGGCCTGGTCCGCTTCACCCCGATAGGAGTCCAGGTCACCGGCGCCTACGCCATCACCTGGCTGCTCCTGCTGTCCGCGGTGCGCCGGGTGCTGGAGGTCGGCACCGGTTCCGACGACGGCGACAAATTGCGCGGCAAGACCGGCCTCCCGGGCGTGATCTGGTTCCTGATCTGGCTGGCCGCCACCCTGGCCGCGGTGGCCGTCGGCGGCCGGATGCTGATCTTGCAGGCCTAACCCGCCGGGCGGCCGGGTGCTGATCCGGCAGGCCTAACCCGCCCGGGCGGCCAGCGTCTGCTCAGGCTCGGCGCAGTGCCGGACGACCTGTTCCAGGTCCAGGCCGAGCGCGGCGGCCAGCGCGGCCACGGTGAAGAACGCGGGCGTGGCGATGCGGCCGGTCTCGATCTTGCGCAGCGTTTCCGCGGGAACGCCGGACCGTGCCGCGATCTCGGCCATGCTGCGCGGCCCGCGGGCCTCCCGCAGCAGCAGGCCGAGCCGCTCCCCGCGGGCGTGCTCGTGACGGCTCAGCGGCGGTCGGACCATAGCGTGATAATAATACCGGTATAGTTATACCGCAACGAGAGGGGCACGCCGTGGTCGAGATGAAGACGCCAGCCGAGATCCAGGCCATGCGCGCCTCGGGCCGGGTGGTCGCGCAGATCCTGGCCGCGGTCCGGGACCAGGCCCGGGCCGGGACGCGGCTGACCGAGCTGGACCTCCTGGCCCGCGACGTGCTCGCGTCGGCCGGGGCCACCTCGCCGTTCCTGGGCTACCGGCCGTCCTTCGCCTCGGTCCCGTTCCCCGCGGTCATCTGCACGTCGGTCAACGACGCCGCGCTGCACGGCATCCCGGACCGGTACCGGCTGGCCGACGGCGACCTGCTCAGCGTGGACTGCGGGGCGGTGCTGGACGGCTGGGCCGCCGACGCCGCGATCTCGTGCACCATCGGCCCGCCGCGCCCGGCCGACGCCAGGCTGATCGCGGTCACCGAGGCCGCCCTGCAAGCAGGCATCGCGGCGGCCGTGCCCGGCGCCCGGATCGGTGACATCTCGGCCGCGATCGGCGCCGAGGGCCGGGCCGGCGACTACGGCATCTGCACCGACTTCGGCGGCCACGGCGTGGGCCGGGCCATGCACGAGGACCCGCACATCCCCAACGAGGGCGCGCCGGGCCGCGGCCGCCGCCTGGCCCCCGGGCTGGTCATCGCCATCGAGCCCTGGTTCCTGGCCGGCGGCAAGGACAGCTACTTCATCGACGACGACGGCTGGACCATCCGCAGCGGCGACGGCAGCCGCGCCGCCCACGCCGAGCACACCGTGGCCATCACCGCCGACGGCCCGCAGGTCCTGACCATCCCCTGACCGCCCGCTCCCGCCACGCTCCTTCTTCTTTGGGCCGAACGTTCCGTGGTCTCCGTTGGCCCAGCACCGTCTTGTCGCCGCTGCGCCCGGCGGGCTGAGCCCGCGCCCGCTCCGGGCAGTCGCGCGGCCCGCATACGCTGAGTTAATGCAGCTAGGGACCTTGCGCCGCGTTCCGCCGCGTGAGCCCGTGCCGCGGCTTCTGCTGCCGGGGCACCTGCGGCGGCGGGTCGCCGTGCTGCTGGCGGCGTGCGTCGTGGTCCCGTGCGGCCTGGCCCTCTACCTGGCCGGGCGGCCCAAGCCAGCCTGGCCGGACTCGGCGCTCGACCCGCGGATCGCCGCCGCCCTGAGCCGGTTTCCCGCGCTGCTGAACTGGCTGCCCGACCTGGGCACCCTGGTTCCGGTGACGCTGATGACCGTGGCCCTGGTCTTCGCGTTCCTGGCCGCTCGCCGCTGGACCGGAGCCGTCCTGGCCGCTCTGGCCCCGCCGTTGGCGATCGGCCTGACCGAGTACCTGCTCAAGCCCACCGTCGGCGATGCCCTCGGTCAGGGCTTCCCCAGCGGCCACGCCACCAGCTCGTTCGCGCTGGCCGGCGCGTTCAGCCTGGACCAGTACGTGGCCGGCCCGGCATAGGGTCGGCCCGGAAGGGAGCACGAATGTCAGCCTCGCCGGAATCACAGCACCTTGACAACCGTCACCGGAACACGCTGCACCAGATCTTCGCCCACCCCGCGAGCCACAACATCGAATGGCACGCGGTGATCTCGCTGCTCGAGGCGGTGGGCACGGTTGAGGTACGGCACGACGGCAAGGTATCCGTCCGGGTCGGCTCCGAGGCCGCGTTCCTCGAGCCGCCGGCCGGCCAGGACATCGACGTCCAGACGGTCGTCGACCTGCGCCGCATGCTGAGCCAGGCGGGGTACGACCCGTCATGAGCCGGGTCCTCGTCATCCGGCACCACGATATCGACTCGGCCGGTTTCGTGGCGGACGCGCTGGAGGCCCGGGGCGCCGAACTGGACGTCCACCTGTACCCCGACGGCACCGCGCCGCTGCCCGCCCTGGACGGCGCCGACTACGTGGTGGTGCTCGGCGCGGTCAGCTCGGTCAATGACCCGGAGCCCTGGATCGCCCGCGAGCTGGACTGGCTGCGCGCGGCCGGCCAGGCCGGGGTGCCCCTGCTGGGCATCTGCTTCGGGGCCCAGGCCATCTGCGCCGCCTTCGGCGGCCGGGTCGAGGCCATGGCGCGCAAGGAGATCGGCTGGTACACCGTCGAGCCGACCGCCCCCGAGGCGATCCCGGCCGACCCGATGCCAGCCGGCTCCCAGGCGATCCCGGCCGGCGCCGAGCCGATCCCGGCCGGCCCCTGGCTGGAGTTCCACGGTGACCGCTGCCTCCCGCCGCCGCACGCCACCGTGCTGGCCCGCAACCCGGTCGGGGTGCAGGCCTTCGGCATCGGCAGGCACCTGGCCGTCCAGTTCCACCCGGAGGTCGACGGGGCCCAGGTCAAACGCTGGCTGGACGCAGGCAGCAGCCGCGCCGCCGAACGCGCCGGGGTGGATCCCGACCAGCTCGTGGCCGAGACCATCCGCCAGGAGCCAGCCGCCCGCGAGCGGGCCGACCGCCTGGTCGCCGCCGCCCTGCGCTGGTCGGCCCTGACCCTGGCCGACCGCTCCGCCCCGACCCTGGCCGACCGCTCCGCCCCGACCCTGGCCGACCGCGGCGCCTAGCCGGCGAGGCCGGGCCGGTCGTACAGCGCCATCATGGTGGCCTGCATGACCGCGAACGGGGCCGCGGCGCCCGCAGCGAACGCCTCCCCGCGGCAGACCACCCGGACGATCCGGCCCTCGGCGACCGACCGAAGCGGGCCGCCGCCCAGCCGGACGCCCTGCTCGGTCAGCTTCTCCACCCAGGACTTGACCGCGGTCAGCATCGCCACGTCCTCATCCGCAGTCGACTCGGCAGCCTCGTCGACCCAGAACAGCAGCATGTACTTCATGGCTTGCGCGATGGCTTGCGCGCGACGCCGCCCCACAGCGACGTCGGTCCGGCGGCCTCTAGGTCCGATGTCGGGCGCCACTGCGTGACCTTCACCACCCCGGGATCAACCAGGTCCAGGCCGGTGAAGAACCGGGCCACCACCTCGCGCGGCCGCCCGACGTGGTTGCCCTCGGCCAGGTGCTCGTTCATCCGCCGGATCATCTCGGCCATCTCGTCGGGGGAGATGTCGCTGGCCGCGTGCGAGATGACCAGGAAGCTGCCCGCGGGCACCGCGCTGGTCAGCCGGGCCACGATCTGCTCGGCCTCGTCCAGGTCCGGGATGTAATGCAGGATGGCCAGCAGCATGATCGCGACCGGCTGGCTGAAGTCTAGGGTGTCGGCCGCATCGGCCAGGATGGCGTCCGTATCCCGCAGGTCGGCGTCCAGGTAGGCGGTCACGCCCGCCGGGGTGCTGGTGAGCAGTGCGCGGGCGTGCGACAGGACCAGCGGGTCGTTGTCGACGTAGACGATCCGGCTGTCCGCCGCCACGTCCTGGGCCACCTGGTGGGTATTGCTGGCCGTCGGCAGCCCGGTGCCGATGTCCAGGAACTGGCGGATGCCCTGGTCGGCGGCCAGGTACCGGACGGTCCGGGCCAGAAAGGCCCGGTTCGCCCGCGCCGACGCGCGGATCGCCGGATAGGCCGCGATGGTCGCCTCGCCCGCGATCCGGTCCGCCTCGAAGTTGTCCTTGCCGCCCAGCCAGTAGTCGTAGACCCGGGCCGGATGAGCCACGCTGGCGTCGAAGCGGGACGGGACGCGTGCCGCGCCGGAACCCGCCCGGAACGGCTCGCCGCTGGTCATCGCCCTACCTCCTGTTGCTGTCCGCACTGGTACCGAGAATGCTCACGGTCACGATCTTGCCTGGCCCGGCCGACGCCGGTCAAAACGGCCGGCCTGACGTTTTCCGGTGAGCTCAGCGCCCGAAGATCGGGTAACCTTTCTGGGTTAGCAATGGCGGAGTAGCTCAGACAGGCAGAGCAAGCGGCTCATAATCGCTGTGTCGCCGGTTCAAGTCCGGCCTCCGCTACACCTTGTCAGTCCCCACGAAGATGAGAAAGGCGCTGCACCGTGGCTGCCACCGACGTCCGGCCGAAGATCACGCTGGCTTGCCAGGAATGCAAGCGCCGGAACTACATCACCAGGAAGAACCGGCGTAACGACCCGGACCGGCTCGAGCTGAAGAAGTACTGCCCGTGGTGCCGCTGCCACCGGGCCCACCGCGAGACCCGATAGCCCACGTGGCGATCAACACCGACTACATCGGGCGGACCTTCGAGCCGTCTGAGCCGTACGAGGTCAGCCGGGTCAAGATCGCCGAGTTCGCCGACGCGATCGGCGAGCCCAGCCCGCTGTGCCGGGACCAGGCGGCGGCCCAGGCGGCCGGCTACCCGGACGTGATCGCCCCGCCCACCTTCGCCATCGTGGTCAGCGCGGCTAACAGCGCCCGGGTCACGCACGACCCGGACCTGGGCGTGAACTACGCCATGATCGTGCACGGCGAGCAGAGCTTCAGCCACGCCCGGCCGCTGCACGCGGGCGACGTCGTGACCTCGCAGTCCACCATCGAGTCGATCAGGGGTGTGGGCAGCATGACCACGCTGACCACCGTCACCCAGATCAGGACCATCGCCGGCGAGCACGTATGCACCGCCCGCTCGGTGCTCGTCGAACGCGGCGCCTAGGAGAAACGATGGGCAGCCCCAGCTACGACGACATCCAGGCCGGGACCGAGCTCCCGCCCCGGCAGTACCAGGTGACCCGGCGTGACCTGGTGCGCTACGCCGGGGCCTCCGGCGACTTCAACGTCATCCACTGGAACGAGCGCATCGCCAAGTCGGTCGGCCTGCCCGACGTGATCGCGCACGGCATGCTCACCATGGCTCTCGCCGGCCGGTTCCTCACCGAGTGGGCCGGCGACCCGGGGGCGGTGGCCGAGTACGGCGTCCGGTTCTCCGCCCCGGTCGTGGTCCACGACGACGACAAGGGCGCCACGGTCGAGGTGGCCGGCACGGTGACCGAGAAGCTCGGCGGCCGCCGGGTGGCGATCGACGTCACCGCCCGGTCCGAGGGGACCAAGGTCCTGACCCGGGCCCGCGCCGTCATTCAGCTGCAGTGAACCTGTCCGACCTCACCACCATCGGCCTGGGCGGCCCGGCCCGCGCCTTCCTCCGGGCCGGCACCGACGATGAGTTGATCGACGCCGTGGCCACCGCCGACGCCAGCGGCGAGCCGGTGCTGATCCTGGGCGGCGGCAGCAACCTGATCGTCGCCGACGCGGGCTTCGACGGCACCGTCGTCCATGTGGCGACCCGGGGCCTGGCCCGCGACGGCGAGCCGGGCACGGTGACCGTCGCGGCCGGCGAGGACTGGGACGAGGTGGTGGCCAGGTCCCTGGCCGAGGGCCTGGCCGGCCTGGAGTGCCTGTCCGGCATCCCCGGCCGCGCCGGGGCGACCCCGATCCAGAACGTCGGCGCCTACGGCCAGGAGGTCGCCCAGGTCATCACCGGAGTGCGGGTCTACGACCGGCTGACCAAGGAAACCCTTCATCTACCGAACGAATCGTGCGGCTTCGGGTACCGCACCAGCATGTTCAAACGGGATGAGACGCACCGCCTGGTCGTGCTGGGCGTGACGTTCCGGCTCGCCGTGGGGCCGCTGTCGGCGCCGGTCCGCTACCCCGAACTAGCCGAAGCGCTCGGCGTCGAGGTCGGGGCCCGGGTCCCGGGCACCGAGGCCCGTTCGGCCGTGATCCAGCTCAGGCAGCGCAAGGGCATGGTCATCGACCCGGCCGACCCGGACAGCCGCAGCGTGGGCTCGTTCTTCGTCAACCCGGTGCTCGACGCGGCCGCGCTGGCCGCGGTCGAGGCGGCGGCGCGGGCCAGGTACGGCCCGCAGGTCCGGGTGCCCCGGTTCGCCGCCGGGGACGGGCTGGTGAAGGTCCCGGCCGCCTGGCTGATCGAGCGGGCCGGCTACGGCAAGGGCTACAGCCCCAGCGGCGGCCCGAGCGACGGCGCCCGCATCTCGGCCAAGCACACGCTGGCCCTGGTCAACTCCGGCTCGGCCAGCACGGCCGCGCTGATCGCGCTGGCCCGGGAGATCAGGGCCGGGGTGAGCAACACGTTCGGCGTGTCGCTCACCCCGGAACCCGTCCTGGTCGGTGTCGCGCTCTAGCTGCTAGTGGTGCAGCAGGTTGAGCGTGTTGGTGGCGTCGTCCACGTAGTAGACGGCGTCGTGGCCGGGCTTGACGGCCAGGCCGAACAGTGCCCCCGATCCGGGCGGGGAACCTGAGCTGTCCAGCTGGCGGACGGCGATCTGGGCCCCGAATCGGGTGGTCTCGACCAGGTTCCCGTCGCCGGCGTTGACGGTCAGGATGTCACCGCCGGGCGCCACGACCAGGCCGAGCGGGTTGTTCAGGCGACCGCCCCGGGTGACGGTGAAGCCGACGCCGGCGCTGCCGGCCCGGAAGAGGGCATCCGGGATGGCGGCGACCCTGTTGGCCAGCGTGTCGGCCACGTACAGCACGCCGTTACGGCCCAGGCCGGCCCCGGTGGGGCCGACGACCAGGGCGGCGGAGTTCAGCGCCTCGGGGAAGCCGGACCCGATCGTGGTGTCGAACCAGATGAACGGCAGCCCGAAGTTCGGGATCTTGATGACCAGGCGCAGCACCGTGCCGCCGAAGACGGTCTTCCCGTTGGCCTTGACCGTGCCGTTCAGCACGTTGGTCACGAACAGCACGGCCTGGTTGCCCAGGTCCAGGCTGCCCATGTCCCACGGCCCGTTGATGCCGTGGCCGTGGAAGGTCTCGCGGACGTGGCCCCATCGGTCAAGCACGATCAGGCAGCCGGCGCCCGAGACGTTGCCGTTCTTGGTGGGCAGCGAGCCGACGATCACCCAGCCGCTGCGCAGTACGGTCAGCGCGGTGGTCAGGCCGACGCCGCCCGGGCAGCCGCGCAGGTTGCGGCTGATGCTGGCGAACACCCACTGGTGACCGGACGGGGTGACCTCGACGATCGTGGTTCCCGTGCCCTGCACGTTCGCCTTGTCGTTGAAGTTGCTGACCAGGACGTTGCCCTGGAACAGGTCGCCGGTGCTGCGCGGGACGACGAACACGCCGTACGGGTTGACGTCGCCGTTGCCCGGCACCGTGGACGCGATCACGCTCGTGGAATGCAACGGGCCGACAAACGCCGGGAATCCTCCCGCGCTGGCGCTGCCCGCCATCAGGGTGGTGCCGGCCAGCAACCCGGCGGTGGTGGTGATGACCGCGGCCAGGCCAGCCGCGAACCGTCTTGTTGGTTTCATTGCGGTGCCGCTTCCTTTCGTGAAGAAATGTCTTCACTGGGAAGCACGTGCCGGAGAGCGGATCGGTTCGGGGCAGGCCTGAAGACCAGTGCCGCGGGTGCGGGAAGGACACGGCTCACCAGATCCGCAACCCGCACGGGTCACGGCCTGATGATCTTCCTGACGCCCGCGGGCACCGGCCGTCACCTTGGTCTACGCATGGCGGCGTCCTCCGGCTCAACGCCCGGGACGCGCGTAAGGCGGTCGTAATAACTTTCAGGAAACGCCGTCATTCGCGAACCTTTCCGCCGCCAGGTGCAATAGAGGGGCGATGGACGATGACGAGCTGATCGCGCGCCTGGCCGGCGGCGACGACCGGGCCCTGCGCGAGCTGTTCAGGCGGCACGCGCCGATCCTGGCCGCCCGGCTGCGGACCGTGCTGCCGCCGTCCGACGTCGAGGACGTGCTGCAGGAGACCTTCCTCGCCGCCTGGCGGGGCGCGGCCTCCTACCAGCCGCACGGCCCGGCCGGCGCCTCGAAGGCGGGCGGCTGGCTGTGGGGGATCGCCCGCCGCCAGGCCGCGCTGCTGCTGCGCCGCCGCGGGCCCGCCCTGGCGTCCCTGCCCGACGTGCTGACGCTGGCGGGCGACCCCGCGATGGCCGTGGTCAACCAGGCTCAGCTGGCCTCCGCGGTGCGCACGCTCAGCCCGGCTGAGCATCAGGTGTGGCAGCTCATGTACGTCGAGGATCGCCCGCTCGCCGAGGTGGCGGAGCTGACCGGCGTTCCCGAGGGCACGGTGAAAAGCCGCGCGCACCGCGCCCGCCGTCTCCTGCGCGCCGCCCTGGGAGGTGGCTCCTGATGACCGAGCGCGAGAACAGTGCCTACGAGAACGGTGCCTACGAGAACGGTGCCTACGAGAACAGTGCCTACGACGGTGAGCTTGATCTGCGTGGCATTGACCTCGGCCGGGTCTGGACCGGCGTCGCGGCCGAGGTCTGGCGGCGTCACCCCGGCTCGGTCGAGCGGACCGCCACGCGGCTGCTGCGCTCGCCCGGCCTGGCCCGCGCCCTGCTGACCTCGCCGTCGCTGACGCTCCCGTGGCTGATCTCGACGCTGGTCGTCTTCGTCGCGGGCGGCCTCTTCAACTTCGCCGGCGGGCAGCCGCTGGTCTGGCTGCTCGCCCCGGCCATCGCCGCGATCGGCATCGCCTACGCCTACGGCCCCGGCATCGACCCGGCCTGGGAGCTGTCCTGCAGCATGGCGGTCAGCGAGCGCATGGTCCTGCTCGTCCGCGCGGTCTCCGTGTTCGCCGTCAACGCGTTCCTCGGCCTGGTGGTCAGCGCCCTCACCTACGCCGCAGGCACGCTGGGTGCCCGCCCGGCCAATGCGCACGCCGTCGCGATCACCGTGGCCTGGCTGCTGCCGATGACCGCGGTCTGCGCCCTCACCCTGGCCGTCGCGGTCGTGGTCAGGTCGGCCACCGCGGGCGCGTTCGCCGGAGTCGCGGCCTGGACGGTCACGGTGCTGGCCAACGGCTCGGCCAGCGGCCAGTTCACCGCCGCCGTCACCGATAGCTCTACCTACCTGGCGTACCTGGTCGTCGCGGCCTGCGCGATCGTCGCCATCGGCTTCGCCATCCGACCGCAAAGAGGAACCCGATGAATATTGAGCTGACGAACGTTACCCGGTCGTTCGGGAGGAACAAGGCCGTCGACGGCGTGAGCCTGGAGGTGGGTCCCGGCGTGCTCGGCCTGCTGGGACCGAACGGCGCGGGCAAGACCTCGCTGCTGCGCATGATCGGCACCGTCCTGCCGCCGTCATCCGGCCGTATCCGGCTGCTGGACCGGGATCCGGACAGCGCCGCCCAGCGCCGCGAGATCCGCCGCCGCCTCGGCTACCTCCCGCAGAACCTGGGCTACTACCCCGCGTTCACCGTCGTGGAGTTCATCGAGTACTTCGCGCTGCTGAAGGAGGTGCCGCCGGCGCGCGTGCCGCAGGCGGTGGCCACCGCGGTCGAGCGGGTCGATCTCGGCGCCCGGGCCAGGGCGCGGCTGCGCACCCTGTCCGGCGGCATGCTGCGCCGGGTCGGCATCGCGCAGGCCATCGTGAACAATCCGGACCTGCTGCTGCTCGACGAGCCGACCGCGGGCCTGGACCCCGAGCAGCGGGTCGGCTTCCGCGCGCTGCTGCGTGACCTCGGCCAGGCCGCGACCGTCGTGGTGTCCACGCACCTGGTCGAGGACGTGGGCGCGGCCTGCTCGGAGGTGGCGCTGATGGACACCGGGCACATCGTCTTCCGCGGCACCCCGGCGGATCTCGTCGAGCGCGGTCAGGGCCATGACGTGGGCGACGCCCCGCTGGAGCGCGGCTACAGCGCTGTCCTGCAGGCCGCCCGCCAGGGCGGCGTGGCCGCATGACCGCCGTCGTCGCCCGGGACGCGCGGCCGGGCTGGCGCCGCCCGTCGCCGCTGCTGGCCCGCATCGTGCGCATGGAGATCAGGCACAGCGCCTTCGTCTGGGCCGTCCCGCTGCTGGCGGTCTTGTTTATCTATGACCCGTTCCGGACCGCCGCCGCCTACCCCGGTCTGTGGACCGTGCGCGCGTCCGCGATCCTCAACAAGTTCTGGCCGGACTGCGTGCCGTTCGCCGCGGGCTTTGCCGCCTGGGCCGGGTCGCGCGAGGGCCGCCGGCAGATCGGTGACCTGCTGGGCACCACCGCCAGGCCCGCCTGGACCCGGCAGCTGTGCTCGCTCGCGGGCACCTTGGCCTGGGTGCTGGCCGCGTACCTGGCCGGAACGGCCGCGCTCTACATCAAGACCGCGATGGTGGCGACCTGGGGCGGCCCGCCGGTCTGGCCGGTCGTGGTCGGCGTGGTGGCGCTGACCGCAGTCTGCGCGTTCGCCTTCACCTTGGGGGCGCTGTTCCCGGGCCGGTTCATCGCCCCGATCGTCGCGGTGGGCCTGTTCGTGGTCACCCTGGTCGCGTTCCGCCAGGCGGTCAGCGGCAGCGGCGGCCCGGTCGGCATCCTGTCGCCGGACGGCGCCGTGCCGCCCAACGACGCGGGCATTTTCTACCCGGTGGCACCCGACGTGTCGATCGTTCAGGTCATGTTCTTCGCCGGGGCGGCCCTCGGGGCGATCGGCCTGCTCGGGCTGTCCCCGCGCACCGGGGGCGTCGGATGGCGCGGTGCCCTCGACGCCGCGAGCGGCGGCGGGGCGCGGCTGCGCACGCTGGCCACCGCCGTCTTCGCGGTCGGCGTGGCCCTGGCCGTGGCCGGGTTCTCGCTGGCCGGGACCGCGACGGGGTCCACGTTCACCGGCATGAAGATCCCGCTCCTGCACGACTCCGCCTCCGACCAGCCGCTCCGGTACACCCCGCTCTGCGGCGGCAGCGCGTCGTTCCCGGTGTGCCTGCACCCCGCCTTCCAGAGCTACCTGAGCCAGGTCGTGAAGTCCTTGGCCCTGGTCATGCCGGAGGTCGCCGGGCTGCCTGGCGCGCCGGTCCGGGCCGCCGAGGTCCCGGACCAGGCGCTGCCCGCGGTCGTGGCCGCCGGGACCGGCAACGGCGTCGTGGCGGGCACGCCGCCGGTGTACGAGTTCACCGTGGACAACGCCATCGGCCTGCAGCCGGACCAGACCCAGCTGGACGGCTTCGAGCAGGACATCGCGCACGCGGTCATCGTCGGACCGATCGGAACGGTGGTCCCGATGCCCGGCGGCGGCGACGCGTTCCAGCCGGACACCGGCACCCCCGCGCAGCAGGCCGTCGTGAACGGGCTGCTGAAGGCGATCGGCTCGCAGCCGTACCCCGCCGGCGGGCCGGGCGACAACCCCGACGCGCAGCAGCTCAAGCAGCAGGCCCGGATCACCGCCGCGGCGGCCCGGTTCGCGGCGCTGCCGCTGGCGACGCGGCACGCCTGGCTGGCCGCGAACCTGGCGGCGCTCAAGGCTGGCCACCTCACCCTGGCGCAGATCCCGTGACCGCCGCCGACCCCGTGAGCCCCGTCGATTCCGTGCTTGTCACCGGAGCCCGCCACGTGGCCTCGCCCCCGGCCCGCTCGGCCGCTCTAGCAGCCGTGCAGCTGACCTGGCTGCACCTGCGCAGCCGCCAGGTCCCGGCCGCCCTGGTGGCGCTGGCCGGCTGCGGCGTGGTCCTGTGGGCGGCGCTGCAGTACCACTGGTGGCTGGGCAGCGGTCCGGCCGCCGCGGAGCTGCCGATGCTCATCGAGGGCTGCGCGGCGGCCATCATCGCGGTGACCACGCACAACCCGTTCGGCGAGCCGGAGCGGGCCACCGGCCGCTGGCTGCCGTTCCTGCGCCTGTCGATGGCGCTGGCGCTGTGCGGGGCCGCCATCGGGCTGCTGGCCCTCGGCGCGGCGGTCGCCTACCACCCGCAGGCCGGCGTCTACCTGGCCAGCGGCATCCTCGGAGTGGCGGAGAACGTCATGGGCTTCGCCGGCGTCGGCCTGATCTGCTCGCTCGTCACCGGCGGGCTCATCGCCTGGACCGGGCCGCTCGCCTTCGTGGCCGTCTGCCAGTTCGCGCTGATCGCGCGCTACTCCGAGCCGCTGACCTGGGCGGCCCGCCCCGCGACCGACCGCGGCGGCTGGATCGCGGCCATGATCGTCTTCGCGACCGGCCTGGCCGCCTACACCCTCCGCGGCCCGCGCGTACGCCCGTCCGGCGAATAAGCCCAGGTCAGGCCGGCTTGTCGTAGCCCCGGCGTAGCATCCCGGCATGCTGAGCGGGACCGCTTCCGTCACGCCGCCGGGATCGGCTGACCGTCAGGCCGTCTTCTTGGTCAGGGCCACCTTGACCAGGCCGTCGCCGGCCGGCTGCGGCTCGGTTTCCAGCTCGGCGGCCGGGCGCACGTCCAGGGTCACGGCCAGGGTCTCGGCGGCCACGAACCCGGCGTGCGCGCGGACCGCGTCGGCCACCGCGCCGTCGGCGCCGACCGCCAGGTGGATCCGGTCCGACACCAGCAGGCCGGCATCGCGGCGCGCCTGCTGCACGATCCGCACCACGTCCCGGGCCGCGCCCTCGGCGGCCAGCTCCGGCGTGACCCGCGTGTCCAGCGCGACCAGGCCGGCCTGGCCGGCCAGTGCCGAGGTCGAGTCCGGGTCGGCGGCGGTCAGCCGCAGCTCGTACTCGCCGGGTTCCAGCTCCACCCCGGCGGCGGTGATGCCGTCGCCGGACTGCGCCCAGTCACCCGCCTTGACCGCGCGGATGACTTCCTGCACCTTCCCGCCCAGCCGCGGCCCGAGCACCCGCGGGTTCACGGCCAGCTCGAAGGTGCCCAGGCTGGCCAGGTCGGCGGACAGCTCGACCGTCTTGACGTTGACCTCGTCCGCGATCAGGTCGGTGAACGGGGCCAGCGACTTGGCCTCGGGGTGGGCGAAGCTCAGCGAGGCCAGCGGCAGCCGCAC
The DNA here is from genome assembly GCA_963767565.1 of uncultured Actinomycetes bacterium. Taxonomy (GTDB): domain Bacteria; phylum Actinomycetota; class Actinomycetes; order Streptosporangiales; family Streptosporangiaceae; genus Palsa-504. Next base: position 68,165 of record CAVYEG010000016.1, read on the forward strand.
CCGCAGCTGGCGGGCCTTGCGGATGCCCAGCGCGGTGCTGCACACCGCGCGGACCAGGTCCATGGCCCCGGCCAGGTCCTCCTCGCCCGGCCAGCCGGCCACGTCGGGCCACGCGGTCAGGTGCACGCTGGGCTCGCCGGTCAGCCCGCGCCAGATCGCCTCGGTGGTCAGCGGCAGCAGCGGGGCCGCGGCCCGGCACACGGTCTCGAGCACGGTCCACAGGGTGTCGAGCGCGTCCGTGTCGCCGGCCCAGAACCGGCTGCGCGACCGGCGGATGTACCAGTTGGTCAGCACCTCGAGGTGGTCACGCAGCGCCTGGCAGGCGCCGCCCACGTGGCACTCGTCCAGCAGCCCGGCCATCTCGGTGACCACGGCCCGGGTCTTGGCCAGGATGTACCGGTCCAGCACGTGCTGGCTCGCTGTGCCGGCTCCGGGGGGGACGAGCCCCCCGCGCCCCCCCGGGGCTTCGCCGGGAATGGACGGCTTGGCCTGGTAGGACTCGGCGTTGGCGTACAGGGCGAAGAAGTAGTAGCTGTTCCACAGGGGCAGGATGGCCTGGCGGACCGCCTCCCTGATGCCCTGCTCGGTGACGACCAGGTTGCCCCCGCGCAGGATCGGGCTGGCCATCAGGAACCAGCGCATGGCGTCCGAGCCGTAGCGGTCGAAGACCTCGTTCACGTCGGGGTAGTTGCGCAGGCTCTTGGACATCTTCGCCCCGTCATTGCCCAGCACGATGCCGTGGCTGACGCAGGTGCGGAAGGCCGGCCGGTCGAACAGCGCGGTGGCCAGCACGTGCAGGGTGTAGAACCATCCGCGGGTCTGACCGATGTACTCGACGATGAAGTCGCCCGGGTAGTGGGAGTCGAACCACTCGCGGTTCTCGAACGGGTAGTGCACCTGCGCGTACGGCATCGACCCGGACTCGAACCAGCAGTCAAGCACCTCAGGCACCCGGCGCATGACGGACTGGCCGGTGGGGTCGTCCGGGTTCGGCCGGGTCAGCTCGTCGATGGCCGGCCGGTGCAGATCGTCCGGGCGCACGCCGAAGTCCCGCTCGAGCTCGTCCAGAGACCCGTACACGTCGGTCCGCGGGTAGTCGGGATTGTCGCTCTGCCACACCGGGATGGGCGAGCCCCAGAACCGGTTCCGGCTGATCGACCAGTCCCGCGCCCCGGCCAGCCACTTGCCGAACTGGCCGTCCTTGACATGCCCGGGTACCCAGGTGATCTCCTGGTTCAGCTCGACCATCCGGTCCCGGAACGTGCTCACGGCCACGAACCAGCTCGACACCGCCTTGTAGATGAGCGGGTTGCGGCAGCGCCAGCAGTGCGGGTAGGAGTGGGTGTAGGTCTCCTGCCGGACCAGGCTGCCCTGCGCGCGCAGCTTGGCCGCGATCGGCGCGTTGGCGTCGAAGACGTGCTGGCCCGCGAAGTCGGGCACCAGGTGAGTGAACACGCCCCGCTCGTCCACGGTCAGCACGGTCGGGATGCCCGCCGCGGTGCAGGCCAGGTTGTCGGCCTCGCCGTAGGCGGGCGCCATGTGCACCACGCCGGTGCCGTCCTCGGTGGTCACGTCGTCGGACAGGATGACCCGGAACGCGTCGCCGGTGCCGAACCGCTCCGCGTCGGCCAGGTAACCGAACAGCGGCTCGTACCGCAGGCCGGCCAGCTCGGCCCCGGTCAGCGTGCCGACCGTGGCGGCCTCCTCGAGCTCGCGCTCGTAGGCGGCCTGCCGGTCGCGAGCCAGGATGTACCGCTCGCCGTCCTTCTCCACCACCACGTAGCTGATGTCCGCGCCGACCGCGCAGGCCAGGTTGGACGGCAGCGTCCACGGCGTGGTGGTCCAGGCCAGCAGCCACTCCCCGGTCTCCAGCTTGAACCGGACGGTGACCGAAGGGTCGTGGCGTTCGGCGTAGGTGTCGTCGTCCATCCGCAGCTCGTGGTTGGACAGCGGCGTCTCGCACCGCCAGCAGTAGGGCAGTACCTTGAAGCCCTGGTAGACCAGGCCCTTGTCCCACAGCTGCTTGAAAGCCCACATGACGCTCTCCATGTAGGGCAGGTCAAGCGTCTTGTAGTCGTGACCGAAGTCGACCCAGCGGGCCTGGCGGGTGACGTAGTCCTGCCATTCGCGGGTGTAGCGCAGCACCGACTCGCGGCAGGCCTGGTTGAACTTCTCGATGCCCATGGCCACGATGTCGGCCTTGCCGGAGATGCCGAGCAGCCGTTCGGCCTCGACCTCGGCGGGCAGGCCGTGGCAGTCCCAGCCGAACCGGCGCTCCACCCGGTCGCCCCGCATGGTGCGGTACCGCGGCACCAGGTCCTTGACGTAGCCGGTGAGCAGGTGGCCGTAGTGCGGCAGCCCGTTCGCGAACGGCGGGCCGTCGTAGAACACGTACTCGCGGTCGGCGGAGCGCTGCTCGACCGAGGCGCGGAACGTATCGTGCGCCTGCCAGTACGCGAGCACGTCCTGCTCGAGCGCGGGGAAATCCGGCTGGGCGGGTACGTCGGCGGCAGCTGAACGCGGGTAAACGGCCATGGGGCGTGTCCTTGCGGTGCGGCGGGGCGGCAGAGTCGGCTGGGCCGCGAGGACGACGCGCCCGCTCCCGCGCGGGCCCACCGCGGTACCACCTCGCTTGCCGCCAGGCCCGGGGTGTGCACCCGAGTCCAGGCGACCGCTCGTCAGCCGGCTGTGACGGGCCAGTCCCGCCCGGTTCTACTCAGGCCGCGCGGGCCCTTTCTTCCGAGAGCTCCCCGGTGATAGCCGGATCAACGCCGTGTGCCTGTAAGGCTAGCCGGTCCCGCGTTGTTCCCGCGACGCGATAATCGTTACCCGCCGCGCGCACCCCGCTCCGTTCGGCCAATTAAAGAGACCTAGGCCGGGGCGGCGAGCCAGGCGTCGATGCCGGCCAGCAGCAGGGCCCGGCGCGGCTCGGGTGCGACCGAGGCCAGCACCGAGGTGCGGGCCAGGTCGGCCAGCTCGGCGTCGGTGCAGCCGTGCGCGTGCCGGGCGATCTCGTACTGGGCGGCCAGCCGCGGGCCGAACAGCAGCGGGTCATCGGCGCCCAGCGCGACCGGCACGCCCGCCTCGAACAGCAGCCGGAGCGGGACCTGGGCCGGGCCCGGCGCCACGCCCAGGGCCACGTTGGAGGACGGGCACACCTCGCAGGTGACCGCCTCGGCGGCCAGCCGCTTGACCAGGGCCGGGTCTTCGGCGGCGCGGACGCCGTGGCCGATCCGGTCGGCGTGCAGGTCATCCAGGCAGGCGGCCACGCTGGCCGGGCCGACCAGCTCGCCGCCGTGCGGCACCAGCAGCAGCCCGGCCTGCTCAGCGATGCGGAACGCCCGGGTGAACTCGTGCGGGGGACCGCGGCGCTCGTCGTTGGACAGGCCGAAGCCGGTCACGCCGCGGCCCGCGTACTGCGCGGCCAGCCGGGCCAGGGTCCTGGCCTCCAGCGGATGCTTGGTCCGGTTGGCCGCCACGATGATGCCCAGCCCGACGCCGGTAGCTGCCGAGGCGGCCGCCGCCGCGTCGAGCACGAGCTCCAGGACGGCCGTGACTCCGCCGAACCGCGCGGCGTAGCCGTCCGGGTCCAGCTGGATCTCCAGCCAGCCCGAGCCCTCGGCCCGTTCGTCCTCGGCGATCTCCCGCAGCAGCCGCCGCAGGTCGGCCTCCGTGCGCAGCACCGAGCGGGCCATGTCGTAGAGCCGCTGGAACCGGAACCAGCCGCGCTCGTCGGTCCCGCTCAGGTGCGGCGGCCAGTCCTCGGTCAGCGCGGGCGGCAGCCGGATGCCGTGGTGGGCGGCCAGCTCGACCAGCGTCGCGTGCCGCATGGCCCCGGTCAGGTGCAGGTGCAGGTGCGCCTTGGGGAGGGCTGCGAGCGACCTCATAAGCGAGCGGAGCGAGCGGGCAACAGGGCATCCGCCCAGTGTGCCCGAAAAAAAGGGCAGGGCCCTAGCGGGCGCCCGCGAGCAGCTTGGCCATCCGGGCCACGCCCTCTTCGAGGTCGGCGTCGCCGAGCGCGTAGGAAAGCCGGAAATATCCCGGCGTGCCGAACGCCTCGCCCGGGACCACCGCCACCTCGGCCTCGTCCAGGATGAGCCCGGCTAGTTCGGCCGAGGTCTGCGGGCGGCGCCCGGCGATTTCCTGGCCCAGCAGGCCCTTGACGCTCGGGTAGCAGTAGAAGGCGCCCTGCGGCTCGGGGCACAGCACGCCGTCGATGTCGTTCAGCATCCGGGTCATCGTCTGCCGGCGCCGGTCGAAGGCCGCGCGCATGGTCGCCACCGCGGACAGGTCACCGGATACGGCGGCCAGCGCCGCGGCCTGGGCCACGTTGCAGACGTTGGAGGTGGCGTGGCTCTGCAGGTTCGCGGCCGCGCCGATCACGTCCTTGGGGCCGATCATCCAGCCCACCCGCCAGCCGGTCATGGCGTAGGTCTTGGCCACCCCGTTGACTATCACGCAGGTGCCGGCGACGGCCGGAGCCTGCACCGGGATGGAGGAGAACACCGCGTCGCCGTACACCAGGTGCTCGTAGATCTCGTCGGTGACCACCCACAGGCCATGGGCGGCGGCCCACTCGCCGATCGCGGCCACCTGGTCCGGCGGGTAGACCGCCCCGGTCGGGTTGGACGGCGACACGAACAGCAGGACCTTGGTCCGGTCGGTGCGGGCCGCCTCGAGGGCCTCGACGCTGGCCAGGTAGCCGGTGCGCTCGTCGGTCGGCACCGTCCGCATGACGCCGCCGGCCAGACCGATGGCCTCGGGATAAGTGGTCCAGTAGGGCGCGGGCACGATGACCTCGTCGCCGGGATCGAGCAGGGTGGCGAAGGTCTGGTACACGGCCTGCTTCCCGCCGTTGGTGACCAGCACCTGGCCCGGCTCGACCTGGTAGCCCGAGTCTCTCGCGGTCTTGTCCGCGATCGCCTGCCGCAGTTCGGGCAGGCCGGCCGCGGGGGTGTACTTGTGGAAGCGCGGCTGCGCGCAGGCGGCCTGGGCGGCCTCGACGATGTAGCCGGGCGTGGGGAAGTCGGGTTCGCCCGCGCCGAAGCCGATGACCGGCAGGCCGGCCGCCTTGAGCGCCTTGGCCTTGGCGTCCACGGCCAGCGTGGCGGATTCTGAGATGGCGGAAACCCGCGCGGAGACTCTGGTTGGCATGAGCTTCATTGTCCCAGACGACGCCACCCCGGCGCATCAGTTATCTCCGGTGCTGGTCACCGGGTGGCCGCCCGGCCGGGTTAGCCTTTGTGGCCGGACGGTTCGACGCGGCGGCCGAACAGACGTACACTGCATGGACCGGCAGCCAGGCTGTCGCTGCGGCAGCATGCCCGTAGGCTCGATGGGCGTAGGCTGGAGGCAGTGGTTTGCTGACTAGCAGTGTTGCCAAGCAGGTGTGCCAACGCAGTATTGCAAAGCGCAAAGGGCAGTAGCTCAATTGGCCAGAGTCCCGGTCTCCAAAACCGGTGGTTGGGGGTTCGAGTCCCTCCTGCCCTGCGAGTGCGGTCCGGCGAAGCCGCGAAGCCGGCGAACGTATAGGTGAGGTTATGGCGACTCAGACACGCGGTGAGGCCCCGGAGAAACGGAGCGGAGGCGACCGGACTGCCAAGCGCGGCAACCGGACCACCCCCGCCGTGTTCTTCCGGCAAATCGTTGCGGAGCTGCGCAAGGTCATCTGGCCGACCCGCAACGTGCTCATCACCTACACGATCGTCTGCCTGGTCTTCGTGATCTTCATGGTGATCTTCGTGACGAGCCTCGACTACGGGTTCACCAAGCTGGTCTTCGAGTTGTTCGGCTAGGCACCTGCGAGGTCGCCGGGGTAGCGCCGCGCGCCGAGCGCGGCAGCCATGATCACCAGGTGGTCGTGGCCTGAGATAGAAGAGAGAGCATTCGTGTCTGAGACCCAGCTCGATGCTGTGGCGTTGGGCACGACAGGACCCGACGCGGAAACCGGGGAGGCCGACGAGGTGAGCGAGTACAGCGAAGAAGCCGACGGGCTGGACGCCGCCGGACCGGCTGACGACGCGCCCATCCCGGCCGACGCCGAGCTGGCCAAGGCCGAGTCGGCCGAGGCCGATGCTGAGCTGGCCGACGCTGAGCTGGCCGATGCTGAGCTGGCCGACACTGAGCTGGCCGATGCTGAGCTGGCCGACACCGAGCTGGCCGACACCGAGCTGGCCGACACTGAGCTGGCCGACACCGAGCTGGCCGACACCGAGCTGGCCGACACCGAGCTGGCCGACACCGAGCTGGTCGACACAGAAGCGGCCGAGGCTGCCGAGGAGTCCCCGGACGGAGTGCTGGAGGAGTTCACGCGCGAGCTGCGGATGCTGCCCGGCGACTGGTACGTGGTGCATTCCTACGCCGGCTACGAGAACCGGGTGAAGACCAACCTGGAAAGCCGCATCCAGTCCCTCAACATGGAGGACTACATCTACCAGATCGAGGTCCCCGTCCATCAGGTGACCGAGATCAAGGGCGGCAAGCGGCAGCAGGTCCAGGAGAAGGTGCTGCCCGGCTACATCCTGGTCCGGATGGACCTGACCGACGAGTCCTGGGCCGTGGTGCGGAACACGCCGGGCGTGACCGGCTTCGTCGGGCTGTCGAGCCGGCCGTCGCCGCTGCAGCTCGGCGAGGTGGCCAGCCTGCTCGCGCCGGAGCCCGAGCCGGGCACCAAGCAGGCCGAGGCGGCCCGGACGTCCACGCCGGACTTCGAGGTCGGCGAGTCGGTGACCGTCATGGACGGGCCGTTCGCCACCCTGCCCGCCACCGTGAACGAGATCAACCCCGAATCCCAGAAGCTCAAGGTGCTGGTGTCGATCTTCGGCCGGGAGACGCCGGTAGAGCTGTCATTCGACCAGGTAACCAAGATCTAGAACCATTTCGTGCAAGTGAGGAAATAGGCATGCCGCCAAGAAGGAAGAAGCTCGCCGCCATCGTCAAGGTGCAGCTGCCCGCCGGGCAGGCCACCCCGGCGCCCCCGGTGGGTACCGCGCTCGGCCCGCACGGCGTGAACATCATGGATTTCGTCAAGCAGTACAACGCCGCGACGGACAGCCAGCGGGGCAACATCATCCCGGTCGAGATCTCCATCTACGAGGACCGGACCTTCACCTTCATCACCAAGACGCCGCCCGCTCCCGAGCTGATCAAGAAGGCCGCCGGGGTGGACAAGGGCAGCGCCGAGCCGCACAAGACCAAGGTCGGCTCGATCAGCAAGGCGCAGGTCCGCGACATCGCGCAGACCAAGATGCCGGACCTGAACGCCACCACGATCGAGGCGGCCGAGAAGACCATCGCCGGCACCGCCCGCTCGATGGGCATCAAGGTCGAGGGCTAGTCGCCGGCAGGCCGCGGCCGCCGACCGGCCGCGATCCCTGGCAGGCGGCGGCCGCTGGCAGGCGGCGGCCGGAACAACCCACCGCCGCGGCTGGTTATACAAAACAGGATTTCCAACCTGTGGCAGGGCCTCGCGCGGCCCGCTGACCACGAACTCCGGACCATGGGAGAAAGCTAATGAAGCGCAGCAAGTCCTACCGCGAGGCCAGTGAGCAGGTCGACCGGGCCCGGCTGTACACCCCGGCCGAGGCCGTCGCGATCGCCAAGGCCAACCAGGTGACCAAGTTCGACCCCACCGTCGAGGTGGCCCTGCGGCTCGGCGTCGACCCGCGTAAGCAGGACCAGATGGTCCGCGGCACAGTCAACCTGCCGAACGGCACCGGCAAGACGGCCCGGGTGCTCGTGTTCGCCACCGGCGACCGGGCCGAGGAGGCCCGCGCGGCCGGGGCGGACTTCGTCGGCTCTGACGACCTGATCGAGCGCATCCAGGGCGGGTTCCTCGACTTCGACGCGGTAGTGGCCACGCCGGACCTGATGGGCAAGGTCGGCCGGCTCGGCCGGGTGCTCGGCCCGCGCGGCCTGATGCCGAACCCGAAGACCGGCACCGTGACCCCGGACGTGGCCAAGGCCGTGACCGACATCAAGGGCGGCAAGATCGAGTTCCGGGTGGACCGGCACGGCAACCTGCACTTCATCATCGGCAAGGCCTCGTTCGCGCCGAACGCGCTGCTGGAGAACTACGCCGCCGCCATCGACGAGGTGATCAGGCTCAAGCCCGCCGCGGCCAAGGGCCGGTACCTGAGGAAGGTCACCTTCACCACCACCATGGGCCCCGGCATCCCGGTCGACCCCAGCAAGACCCGCAACCTCTCCGACCAGCTCGAGGATGCCGCCGCGTAACCCGCGCCTTTTCCAAGATCGTGGGCCGTTACCACCTCCCGGCGGGCGGTACCGGCCCACGCTCTTTGCTAACCGGCCTCCCGCAGCCCCGGAACCATGATCGCGGGCAGTTCGGACCGCATAGCGACCAGAACTGCCCGCGATCATGAAGCCGTCACCGTTTTGCCCGGAGGTGGCGCACCAAGTATGCTGATGTACGCCGAAGACCGCTGGATGCTGCCGCGCTCGCGCGGCGGCCGAAGGCTCCGGCCCGGGTCGCAAGATCCCGGACCGGACATCCCGCGCAGGTGAACTGAGCTGTACCGGCTCGCCTTCTTGAGAAGGCTGGCTGGCAGAGCCCCGTGCGCCTCGCGCCGGGGCTGTTTTTGTGTCTCCGGCAGGTACGTAGAAGCTACGCAAACCGAGAGGAGGCACATGCCTAACGCCGAGAAGGTAGCCGCGGTCGCCGAGCTCACCGAGCGGTTCAAGGACTCGTCCGGCGCGGTGCTCACCGAGTACCGCGGGCTCACCGTGGCCCAGCTCGCCGAGCTGCGCAGGTCACTCGGGGACAACGCCACGTTCGCCGTGGTGAAGAACACGCTGACCAAGATCGCGGTCACCGAGGCGGGACTGTCCGACCAGCTGACGTCGATGCTGGTCGGCCCGTCGGCCGTCGCGTTCGTCGACGGCGACGTGGTCGAGGCGGCCAAGGGCCTGCGCGACTTCGCGAAGGCCCACCCGCTGCTGGTCATCAAGGGCGGCGTGCTTGACGGTAAGGCGATCTCCCCCACGGAGATCATCAAGCTGGCCGACCTGGAGCCGCGTGACGTCCTGCTCGCCAAGCTGGCCGGCGCCATGAAGGCGTCGCTGGCCGGCGCGGCCGCCACGTTCAACGCGCTGCCCGTGCAGATGGCGCAGCTCGCCGAGGCGCTGCGCGCCAAGCGCGAGGCCGAGGCCGGGGCCGGGGCCGGGGCCGGGGCTGCTCCCGCCGCCGGGACCGTGCCGCAAGCCGCAGCCGAGGCGGACGACGCGCCCGCAGCCGAGGCGGCCGAAGCGCCCGCAGCCGAAGCGGCCGAAACGCCCGCAGCCGAAGCGGACGACGCGCCCGCTGCCGATGACACGCCCGCCGAAGGCTGACCAGACCCACTTTCAAGGAACGAGGAATACACCACCATGGCGAAGATGAGTAGCACTGACCTGCTTGACGCCTTCAAGGAGATGACCCTCCTGGAGCTGTCCGAGTTCGTCAAGCAGTTCGAGGAGACGTTCGATGTCAAGGCGGCCGCCCCGGTAGCCGTGGCCGCTCCGGCGGCCGGCGGGGCCGGCGGCGGCGAGGCCGAGCAGGCCGAGGAGCAGGACGAGTTCGACGTCATCCTCGAGGCCGCTGGCGACAAGAAGATCCAGGTCATCAAGGAGGTGCGCAGCCTGACCAGCCTGGGCCTGAAGGAGGCCAAGGACCTGGTCGACGGTGCGCCCAAGACGGTACTCGAGAAGGTCAACAAGGAGAGCGCGGACAAGGCGCGGGCGGCCCTGGAGGGCGCTGGCGCCACCGTCACCGTCAAGTAGCCACAGGCTGCGCTAGGCGGGCCCCGGCTCAGGCCGGGGCCGCGCGACGAGAGACCCGGGCTTCAGGTCACCTCGGTGGCCCGAAGGCCGGGTCTCAGTCGTCCACGGAGCAAGCTTCACCGCGGCACCCGGAGCAAGCTTCACCGCGGCACCCGGAGCAAGCTTCACCGCGACACCCGGGAGCTTCACCCGCGACACGCGGGAGAAAAGTGAAAAACCGGGACCGGGCAGCGCAACACTCCCGCAACGATCGTGCGGAAGCGCGAAATAAAGTCCTACCCCGCGGTGTTACAACCTACACTTGACACCGCATGTGGTCTCTGTCACGCCAGCAATCTGCCCTGAGTGTCCGGTTTGGACTTGACGTTTGGCCGCCGAAGAGCGATGCTGCGGAGCAACCGTGAATCTCATAGTAGCGTATAGTTGACAAGCAGTGTGCCTTCCGGCTATGCTGCTAGTTTGCGCTGCACTCTGACGTCCTCGGTTTCCGACCTCGCGCTACGGGGCATTTGCCGCGGGGCGTTTGGCGTGCGTGCGGTGATATTTCCGCGACAAGTTCGGAAGGACCCCTGTTGGCAGCATCGCGCAGCGCCTCAGCAACGACGACCTCCGCACCGAATTCTCGTTCCCGCCGCGTATCCTTCGCGCGCATCCAGGAGCCGCTAAAGGTACCAGACCTGCTCGCCCTGCAGACCGAGTCGTTTGACTGGCTGCTAGGCAACGAGCGGTGGCAGAACCGCATCGCCGAGGCGATGGAAGCCGGGCGCAAGGACGTGCCCGAGCAGTCCGGCCTGGAAGAGATCTTCGAGGAGATCAGTCCGATCGAGGACTTCTCCGGCACCATGTCCCTGTCGTTCCGTGATCACCGGTTCGAGCCGCCCAAGTACTCCGCCGAGGAGTGCAAGGACAAGGACATGACGTTCTCCGCCCCCATGTTCGTGACGGCGGAGTTCATCAACAACACCACCGGTGAGATCAAGAGCCAGACCGTGTTCATGGGCGATTTCCCGCTCATGTCGGCCAAGGGCACCTTCATCATCAACGGCACCGAGCGTGTGGTCGTCTCCCAGCTGGTCCGCTCGCCCGGCGTCTACTTCGACCGCCAGGTCGACAAGACCAGCGACAAGGACATCTACAGCTGCAAGGTCATCCCGTCCCGGGGGGCCTGGCTGGAGTTCGAGATCGACAAGCGGGACAGCGTAGGCGTCCGCATCGACCGCAAGCGCAAGCAGAGCGTCACCGTCCTGCTGAAGGCGCTCGGCTGGGACGACGCCAAGATCCTGGACCGGTTCGGCGGCTACGAGTCGATGCGCGCCACCCTGGAGAAGGACCACACCAACGGCCAGGACGAGGCGCTGCTCGACATCTACCGCAAGCTGCGGCCGGGCGAGCCGCCGACGCGCGAGTCGGCCCAGGCGCTGCTCGAGAACCTGTACTTCAACCCGAAGCGGTACGACCTGGCCAAGGTGGGCCGGTACAAGGTCAACCGCAAGCTCGGCCTTGAGCTGCCGATCCGGCAGGGCACGCTGAGCGAGGCCGACATCGTCGGCACCATCGAGTACCTGGTCCGGCTGCACGCCGGCGAGGAGGAGATGATCGTCGGCGAGCAGATCCTGCCGCTGGAGACCGACGACATCGACCACTTCGGCAACCGGCGGCTGCGTACCGTCGGCGAGCTGATCCAGAACCAGGTCCGGCTGGGCCTGGCCCGGATGGAGCGCGTGGTCCGGGAGCGGATGACGACCCAGGACGTCGAGGCGATCACGCCGCAGACCCTGATCAACATCCGGCCGGTGGTCGCCTCGATCAAGGAGTTCTTCGGCACCAGCCAGCTGTCCCAGTTCATGGACCAGACCAACCCGCTGGCCGGCCTGACCCACAAGCGGCGCCTGTCCGCGCTCGGCCCGGGCGGCCTGAGCCGCGAGCGGGCCGGCTTCGAGGTCCGCGACGTGCACCCCAGCCACTACGGCCGGATGTGCCCGATCGAGACGCCTGAAGGCCCGAACATCGGCCTGATCGGCAGCCTGTCCAGCTATGCCCGGGTGAACGCGTTCGGGTTCGTCGAGACGCCGTACCGCAAGGTGGTCGACGGCGTGGTGACGGACCAGATCGACTACCTGACCGCCGACGAGGAGGACAGGCACGTCATCGCCCAGGCCAACACGCCGCTGGAAGCCGACGGGACCATCGCCGACAACCGCGTCCTGGTCCGCCGCAAGGGCGGCGAGGTGGACTCCATCCCGCCAGACGAGGTGGACTACATGGACGTGTCCGCGCGGCAGATGGTGTCCGTGGCCACCGCCATGATCCCGTTCCTCGAGCACGACGACGCCAACCGCGCGCTGATGGGCTCGAACATGCAGCGTCAGTCGGTGCCCCTGCTGAGGTCCGACGCGCCGCTGGTCGGCACCGGCATGGAGTACCGCGCCGCCACCGACGCGGGCGACGTGATCCTGGCCGAAAAGCCCGGCGTGGTCGAGGAGTCCTGCGCGGACTACGTGACCGTGATGAACGACGACGGCACCCGGAACACCTACCTGGTGTCCAAGTTCAAGCGGTCCAACCAGGGCACCTGCTTCAACCAGAAGCCCACCGTCGAGGAGGGCGACCGGGTGGAGCGCGGCCAGGTGCTGGCCGACGGCCCGTGCACCGACCAGGGCGAGATGGCGCTGGGCAAGAACCTGCTGGCGGCGTTCATGCCCTGGGAGGGTCACAACTACGAGGACGCCATCATCTTGTCCCAGCGCCTGGTCCAGGACGACGTGCTGTCCAGCATCCACATCGAGGAGCACGAGGTCGACGCCCGGGACACCAAGCTGGGCCCGGAGGAGATCACCAGGGACATCCCGAACGTCTCCGACGAGGTGCTGGCCGACCTGGACGAGCGCGGCATCATCAGGATCGGCGCGGAGGTCGTCAACGGCGACATCCTGGTCGGCAAGGTCACGCCCAAGGGCGAGACCGAGCTGACCCCGGAGGAGCGCCTGCTGCGTGCGATCTTCGGCGAGAAGGCCCGCGAGGTCCGTGACACCTCTCTCAAGGTCCCCCACGGGGAAGAGGGAAAGGTCATCGGCGTCCGGGTGTTCACCCGCGAGGACGGCGACGAGCTGCCGCCGGGCGTGAACGAGCTGGTCCGGGTGTACGTGGCCCAGAAGCGCAAGATCACCGACGGCGACAAGCTGGCCGGGCGGCACGGGAACAAGGGCGTGATCGCGAAGATCCTGCCGGTGGAGGACATGCCGTTCCTCGAGGACGGCACCCCGGTGGACATCGTGCTCAACCCGCTCGGCGTCCCGGGCCGGATGAACGTCGGCCAGGTCCTGGAGACCCACCTCGGGTGGGTAGCCAAGACCGGCTGGCAGGTCGACGGCGAGAACGAGGACTGGAAGGCGCGGCTGCGCAGCGTGGGCGCCGACGCGGCCCCCGCGGGCACGCCCGTGGCCACCCCGGTCTTCGACGGCGCGAAGGAAGAGGAGATCACCGGCCTGCTCGGCAGCACGCTGCCGAACCGGGACGGCCAGCGCATGGTCGGTTCCAACGGCAAGGCCCGGCTGTTCGACGGCCGGACCGGCGAGCCGTTCAAGGACCCGATCGCGGTCGGCTACATCTACATCCTCAAGCTGCTGCACCTGGTCGACGACAAGATCCACGCCCGGTCCACCGGACCGTACTCGATGATCACCCAGCAGCCGCTGGGCGGCAAGGCGCAGTTCGGCGGCCAGCGCTTCGGCGAGATGGAGGTCTGGGCCCTGGAGGCGTACGGCGCCGCCTACGCCCTGCAGGAACTGCTGACCATCAAGTCCGACGACGTGCTCGGCCGGGTCAAGGTATACGAGGCCATCGTCAAGGGCGAGAACGTGCCCGAACCGGGCATTCCAGAGAGTTTCAAGGTGCTGATCAAGGAAATGCAGTCGCTCTGCCTCAACGTAGAGGTGCTGTCCAGCGACGGAGCCGCGATCGAGATGCGAGACACCGACGAGGATGTCTTCCGCGCGGCCGAGGAGCTCGGCATCGACCTGTCCCGGCGCGAGCCGAGCAGCGTCGAAGAGGTCTGATCGAGAAGGGGGAAATACCACAGTGCTTGATGTCAACTTCTTCGACGACCTTCGCATCGGCCTCGCCACCGCCGAGGACATAAGGCAGTGGTCGCACGGTGAGGTAAAGAAGCCGGAGACCATCAACTACCGCACCCTCAAGCCGGAGAAGGACGGGCTCTTCTGCGAGAAGATCTTCGGTCCGACCCGGGACTGGGAGTGCTACTGCGGCAAGTACAAGCGGGTCAGGTTCAAGGGCATCATCTGCGAGCGCTGCGGCGTGGAAGTCACCCGCGCCAAGGTGCGGCGCGAGCGGATGGGCCACATCGAGCTGGCCGCGCCGGTCACGCACATCTGGTACTTCAAGGGCGTGCCGAGCCGGCTTGGCTACCTGCTCGACCTGGCGCCGAAGGACCTGGAGAAGGTCATCTACTTCGCCGCCTACATGATCACCCACGTGGACGACGACGCGCGGGCACGTGACCTGCCGTCCCTCGAGGCCAAGATCAGCGTCGAGCGCGGTCAGCTCGAGCAGCGCCGCGACGCCGACACCGAGGCCCGCCAGGCCAAGCTGGAGGCGGACCTGGCCGAGCTCGAGGCCCAGGGGGCCAAGAGCGACGCCAAGCGCAAGCTGCGCGAGTCCTCCGACCGTGAGTGCAAGCAGATCAGGGACCGGGCGGGCAAGGAGATCGACCGCCTGGAGGAGGTCTGGAGCCGGTTCAAGAACCTCAAGGTCCAGGACCTGGAGGGCGACGAGCTGCTCTACCGCGACATGCGGGACCGGTTCGGCCGGTACTTCCGCGGCGGCATGGGCGCCCAGGCCATCCAGGACCGGCTGGCCAGCTTCGACCTGGACGCCGAGGCGCAGAACCTGCGCGAGATCATCCGCACCGGCAAGGGCCAGAAGAAGGCCCGTGCCCTCAAGCGGCTCAAGGTCGTGTCGGCGTTCCTGAACACCCGCAACAGCCCGATGGGCATGGTCCTGGACTGCATCCCGGTGATCCCGCCGGACCTGCGGCCCATGGTCCAGCTGGACGGCGGCCGCTTCGCCACCAGCGACCTCAACGACCTGTACCGCCGGGTCATCAACCGGAACAACCGGCTCAAGCGGCTGCTCGACCTGGGCGCGCCCGAGATCATCGTGAACAACGAGAAGCGGATGCTCCAGGAGGCCGTGGACAGCCTGTTCGACAACGGCCGCCGCGGCCGCCCGGTCACCGGGCCTGGCAACCGCCCGCTGAAGTCCCTGTCCGACATGCTGAAGGGCAAGCAGGGAAGGTTCCGCCAGAACCTGCTGGGCAAGCGCGTGGACTACTCCGGCCGCAGCGTCATCGTGGTCGGCCCGCAGCTCAAGCTGCACCAGTGCGGCCTGCCCAAGCAGATGGCGCTGGAGCTGTTCAAGCCGTTCGTGATGAAGCGCCTGGTTGACCTCAACCACGCGCAGAACATCAAGTCGGCCAAGCGGATGGTGGAGCGGGCCCGTCCCGTGGTGTGGGACGTGCTCGAGGAGGTCATCACCGAGCACCCGGTGCTGCTCAACCGGGCGCCGACCCTGCACCGCCTCGGCATCCAGGCCTTCGAGCCGCAGCTGGTCGAGGGCAAGGCGATCCAGATCCACCCGCTGGTCTGCACCGCGTTCAACGCGGACTTCGACGGCGACCAGATGGCGGTGCACCTGCCGCTGTCCGCCGAGGCGCAGGCCGAGGCGCGGATCCTGATGCTGTCCACCAACAACATCCTCAAGCCGGCCGACGGCAAGCCGGTGACCATGCCCACCCAGGACATGATCATCGGGCTGTTCTGCCTGACCCGGCAGGCCGAGGGGGCGATCGGCGAGGGCCGGGCGTTCTCCTCGCTGGCCGAGGCGCTGATGGCCTACGACCAGGGCGAGCTCGACCTGCAGGCCAAGATCGAGATCCGGCTGCCCGGGATCGTCCCGCCGGAGGGCACCGAGCTGCCCGAGGGGTACGAGCCCGGTGAGCCGATCCGGCTCGGCACCACGCTGGGCCGGTGCATCTTCAACGAGACGCTGCCCGCCGATTTCCCGTTCGTGAACTACGAAGTGGGCAAGCGGCAGCTGACCGTGATCGTCAACTCGCTGGCCGAGACCTACCCCAAGGTGGACGTGGCCGCGGCCCTGGACAACCTGAAGGACGCGGGCTTCCACTGGGCCACCCGGGCGGGCGTGACGATCGCCATCGAGGATGTGGTCGCCCCGCCGAACAAGGCGGCGATCCTGGAGAACTACGAGCGGCGCGCCGACAAGGTGCAGCGCGAGTACGACCGGGGCCTGATCACCGACGACGAGCGCCGTCAGGAGCTCATCGAGATCTGGACCCACGCCACCGCCGACGTGGCCAAGGACATGGAAGAGGCCTTCCCCGAGACCAACTCGGTCTGGATGATGGTCAACTCCGGTGCCCGAGGCAACCCGATGCAGGTCCGGCAGATCGCCGGCATGCGCGGCCTGGTCTCCAACCCCAAGGGCGAGACCATCCCGCGGCCGATCAAGTCCAGCTTCCGCGAGGGGCTGACCGTGGTCGAGTACTTCATCTCGACCCACGGCGCCCGCAAGGGCCTGGCCGACACCGCGCTGCGTACCGCGGACTCCGGGTACCTCACCCGGCGCCTGGTGGACGTGGCGCAGGACGTGATCGTCCGCGAGGAGGACTGCGGCACCGACCGGTCGCTCAGCATGCGGATCGCGGAGAAGGACTCCGAGGGCCGCCTGCGCAAGCTGCCGAACATCGAGAACACGGGCACGGGTCGCACCGTGGCCGAGGACATCGAGGTCGACGGCGGAATCCTGGCCAAGGTCGGGGACGACACCACCGAGCTGATGATCGACCGGCTGACCGAAGCCGGCGTGGAAGCCATCCGCACCTACAGCGTGCTGGTGTGCGAGGCCAAGATCGGTGTCTGCGCCAAGTGCTACGGCCGCTCGCTGGCTACCGGCAAGCGGGTGGACGTCGGCGAGGCCGTCGGCATCGTGGCCGCCCAGTCGATCGGCGAGCCGGGTACCCAGCTCACCATGCGGACCTTCCACACCGGTGGCGTGGCGGGCCAGGACATCACCCACGGCCTGCCGCGTATCCAGGAGCTGTTCGAGGCCCGCATTCCCAAGGGCCTGGCCCCCATCAGCGAGTACGAGGGCCGGGTCAAGATCGAGGAGACCGAGAAGACCCGCAAGATCATCGTGGTGCCTGACGACGGCTCGGAAGAGGCCGCCTACCAGGTGCCGATGCGGTCCCGGCTGCTGGTCGCCGACGGCGGCCACGTGGCGGTGGGGCAGCAGCTGATCGCCGGCGCGGTCAACCCGCACGAGGTGCTGCGCATCCTCGGCGGGCGGGCGGTGCAGCTGCACCTCGTGCACGAGGTGCAGGAGGTGTACCGGTCGCAGGGTGTCTCGATCCACGACAAGCACATCGAGATCATCATCCGGCAGATGCTCAAGCGGGTGAACGTGCTCGAATCGGGCGACACCGAGCTGCTGCCCGGCGAGCTGGTCGAGCGTCCGCGGTTCGAGCAGGTCAACCGCGCCATCGTGAACGACGGCGGCACCTCGGCCTCCGGCCGGGCCGTGCTGATGGGCATCACGAAGGCGTCGCTGGCCACCGACTCGTGGCTGTCGGCGGCCTCCTTCCAGGAGACCACCCGGGTGCTGACCGACGCGGCCATCCACGCCAAGTCGGACTCGCTGCTCGGCCTGAAGGAGAACGTCATCATCGGCAAGCTCATCCCGGCTGGCACCGGCATGCCGGTGTACCGGAACATCCGGGTCGAGCCCACCGACGACGCCCGCTCGTCGGCCTTCCCGCCCGGCGCCTACGCCGAGCCGGACAACTACGCCTTCGGACAGGGTTCCGGCGAGGCCGTGCCGCTGGAGGAGTACGACTTCGGCTCCTACAACCGGTAGGTAAGTAAGGCCCGAGTAACGGGCTGGCGGCCGCTTCCGAGCGCGCCGCCAGCCCGTGCTCTATTTATTGGGCCGAACGATCCGTGCCGCTCGCCTCCCGCCCCTAACTGCCTCCGGGCCTCCCGTCTCCTGTTTCACTCCGCTAGGCCGCCCTGCCTCACCGGGACGGGATTAAAAGCAGGGGGAACGGTGTTGGACAGATACGAGCAATGCTGTACGAGCAGCCACGGCCGGCTCCGGGAGGGGCCGGGTCAGTGGAGGCTCGATTTTGCTTGAGAGTAGTGTCATGGTAGGTTCTTCATTCGTGTCCGTGTTCGCATGGGCACGTACGCATGCCAGCTGATGGCCAGGTCAGGAGCTGACGGTCTGCGGACCGGCTCCGGGCGGCCGACCGGCGGGCAGTATGGGTTTCTTCCCTCCAGGTAGTCGGCTCATCACGAGCCGCTGACTCCCGGTCACGGCGACACGCCCGACCTCGGGGGTCGGCGGAGGACAGGAAAGCCCAGGCTGAGCGGATCCGGAGGTCCCGTTTCGGGGCTCCTAGCCGGTCAGAGAATTCGGAAGCTAGCTAGCACAGAACGTGACGGGGCTCGCGTGTGAGCGCGGGCCGCAGCGACAGGAAAGACGGAGACGCGGTTGCCCACGATCCAGCAGCTGGTCCGCAAGGGCCGCCAGGACAAGGTAGCGAAGAACAACACGCCGGCGCTCAAGGAGAGCCCGCAGCGCCGCGGCGTGTGCACGCGTGTCTACACGACCACGCCGAAGAAGCCGAACTCGGCCCTGCGCAAGGTGGCCCGGGTCCGGCTGACCAGCCAGATCGAGGTCACCGCCTACATTCCGGGCGTCGGGCACAACCTGCAGGAGCACTCGATCGTGCTGGTGCGCGGCGGGCGCGTGCGTGACCTGCCCGGCGTGCGCTACAAGATCATCCGTGGCGCCCTCGACACCCAGGGCGTCCGCAACCGCAAGCAGGCGCGCAGCCGCTACGGAGCGAAGAAGGAGAAGAGCTGAGATGCCTCGCAAGGGTCCCGCTACGAAGCGGCAGCTAGTCACCGATCCGGTCTACGGCTCGCCGCTCGTCACCGCGCTGGCCAACAAGGTCCTCAAGGAAGGCAAGCGCTCGGTGGCTGAGCACATCGTGTACGGAGCGCTCGAGGGGTGCCGGGACAAGACGGGCAACGACCCGGTCATCACCCTGAAGCGCGCCCTGGACAACGTCAAGCCGACCCTGGAGGTCAAGAGCCGCCGCGTCGGCGGCGCCACCTACCAGGTCCCGGTCGAGGTCCGCGCGTCCCGCAGCACCACGCTGGCGCTGCGCTGGATCGTGGCCTACGCCAGGAACCGCCGGGAGAAGACCATGACCGAGCGGCTCATGAACGAGCTGCTCGACGCGAGCAACGGCCTCGGCGCCAGCGTGAAGCGGCGCGAGGACACCCACAAGATGGCCGAGTCCAACAAGGCGTTCGCCCACTACCGCTGGTGAGCGCGGGACCGGTCAGCCAGAACTGCTAACAACGAGAACGAGGAATTGTGGCCACCCAGACCGCTGTAGACCTCGCCAAGGTCCGCAACATCGGGATCATGGCGCATATCGACGCGGGCAAGACGACGACAACCGAGCGGATCCTGTTCTACACCGGCATCAACTACAAGCTCGGTGAGGTCCATGAGGGCGCAGCCACCATGGACTGGATGGAGCAGGAGCAGGAACGCGGCATCACGATCACGTCTGCCGCGACCACCACGAGCTGGCTCGGCCACACCATCAACATCATCGACACGCCCGGTCACGTGGACTTCACCGTGGAGGTCGAGCGATCGCTGCGCGTCCTTGACGGTGCGGTCGCGGTCTTCGACGCCGTCGCCGGCGTCGAGCCGCAGTCCGAGACCGTCTGGCGGCAGGCCGACCGGTACGGCGTGCCCCGCATCTGCTTCGTCAACAAGATGGACCGCGTCGGGGCCGAGTTCCACCGCTGCGTGGACATGATCACCGACCGGCTCGGGGCGACGCCGCTCGTCGTGCAGCTGCCCTGGGGCGTGGAGTCCGACTTCCGCGGCGTCATCGACCTGGTCAAGATGCGCGCGCTGCTGTGGCAGACCGAGGGCAAGGGCGACAAGTACGACGTCGTCGGGATCCCCGGCGACCACGAGGAGGCCGCGCGCGAATGGCGTGACCGGCTGCTCGAGACCATCGCCGAGAACGACGACGAGATGATGGAGCTGTACCTGGAGGGCACCGAGCCGTCCGAGGAGCAGCTGATCGCGGCCATCCGCCGCGCCACCGTGGCCGGCTCGCTGACCCCGGTGCTGTGCGGGACCGCGTTCAAGAACAAGGGCGTCCAGCCCATGCTCGACGCGATCGTGGACTACCTGCCCAGCCCGGCCGACATCCCGTCGGTCAAGGGCCACGCGGTGGGCCACGAGGAGACGGTCGTGGAGCGTGACCCCAACCCGGAGGCTCCGTTCGCCGCGCTGGCGTTCAAGATCATGTCCGACCAGCATCTCGGCAAGCTCACCTACATCCGCGTCTACTCCGGCACCCTGGAGTCGGGCAGCAACGTGCTGAACTCGATCAAGGGCCGCAAGGAGCGGATCGGCAAGATCTACCAGATGCACGCGAACAAGCGCGAGGAGCGCCCGTCCGCGGTGGCTGGGCAGATCGTGGCCGTGATGGGCCTGAAGGACACCACCACGGGCGACACGCTGTGCGCGCAGGACAAGCCGGTCATCCTGGAGTCGATGACGTTCCCGGCCCCGGTCATCAACGTGGCCATCGAGCCGAGGACCAAGGGCGACCAGGAGAAGCTGGGCACCGCGATCCAGCGGCTGGCCGAGGAGGACCCGACCTTCCAGGTCAGGACCGACGAGGAAACCGGCCAGACGATCATCGCCGGCATGGGCGAGCTGCACCTGGAGGTGCTGGTCGACCGGATGCGCCGCGAGTTCAAGGTCGAGGCGAACATCGGCCGCCCGCAGGTCGCCTACCGCGAGACCGTCACCCGCAAGGTGGAGAAGGTCGAGTACACGCACAAGAAGCAGACCGGTGGCTCGGGCCAGTACGGCCGGGTGCTCATCAACCTGGAGCCCACCGGCGGCGACGGCGGCGGGTACGAGTTCGAGAACAAGGTCCACGGTGGCCGGATCCCGCGCGAGTACATCCCGTCGGTGGACGCCGGCTGCCAGGAGGCCGCCGAGTTCGGCGTGCTGGCCGGCTACCCGATGGTCGACGTCAAGGTGACGCTGACCGACGGCGCCTACCACGAGGTCGACTCGTCCGAGCTCGCCTTCAAGATCGCCGGCTCGATGGCGTTCAAGAAGGCCGCCGCCCAGGCGAACCCCGTGCTGCTCGAGCCGGTCATGGCCGTCGAGGTCCGGACGCCGGAGGACTACATGGGCGACGTGATCGGCGACCTGAACAGCCGCCGCGGCCAGATCCAGGCCATGGAGGAACGATCCGGGGCCAGGGCGGTCAAGGCGCTTGTCCCGCTGTCGGAGATGTTCGGTTACGTGGGTGACCTGCGCAGCCGGACGCAGGGCAGGGCGGACTACAGCATGCAGTTCGATTCGTATGCCGAGGTCCCGCCGAATATTGCCAAGGAGATCATCGCCAAGGCGCGAGGCGAGTAAGCAGCAACCAGTTCGGCCCCAACCCGTAAGGACCCCGGTTCACCCCGGGCGGGTTGATCGAAAACAACGAGGAGAATCCAGTGGCGAAGGCCAAGTTCCAGCGGACTAAGCCGCACGTCAACATCGGCACCATCGGGCACATCGACCACGGCAAGACCACGCTGACCGCGGCGATCACCAAGGTGCTGCACGACAAGATGCCGGACGTCAATCCGTTCACCCCCTTCGATCAGATCGACAACGCGAAGGAGGAGAAGGAGCGCGGTATCACGATCTCGATCTCGCACGTCGAGTACCAGACCGAGAAGCGTCACTACGCGCACGTGGACTGCCCGGGTCACGCGGACTACATCAAGAACATGATCACCGGTGCCGCGCAGATGGACGGCGCCATCCTGGTGGTCGCGGCCACCGACGGCCCCATGCCGCAGACCCGCGAGCACGTGCTGCTCGCCCGCCAGGTCGGCGTGCCCTACATCGTGGTGGCGCTGAACAAGGCGGACATGGTCGACGACGAGGAGATCCTCGAGCTCGTCGAGCTCGAGGTGCGTGAGCTGCTCACCGAATACGAGTTCCCGGGCGACGACGTGCCCGTGATCCGGGTGTCGGCGCTCAAGGCCCTCGAGGGCGACGCCGAGTGGGGCGAGAAGGTTCTCGAGCTGATGACCGCCTGCGACGACTCCATCCCGGAGCCGGTGCGTGAGGTCGACAAGCCGTTCCTGATGCCGGTCGAGGACGTGTTCTCGATCACCGGCCGCGGCACCGTGGTGACCGGCCGGATCGAGCGCGGCACCATCCACACCGGCGAGACCGTGGACATCGTCGGCATCAAGGACAGGGCGCAGTCCACTACCGTCACCGGTGTGGAGATGTTCCGCAAGATCCTGGATGACGGCCAGGCCGGCGACAACGTGGGCCTGCTGCTGCGCGGCATCAAGCGCGAGGAGGTGGAGCGCGGCCAGGTCGTGATCAAGCCGGGCACCAGCACTCCGCACACCGAGTTCGAGGGCCAGGTCTACATCCTGGGCAAGGACGAGGGCGGGCGGCACACGCCGTTCTTCAACAACTACCGTCCGCAGTTCTACTTCCGGACCACCGACGTGACCGGCGTGGTGAACCTGCCTGAAGGCACCGAGATGGTCATGCCGGGCGACCGGACCGACATGCATATCGACCTGATCCAGCCGATCGCCATGGAGGAAGGCCTCCGGTTCGCGATCCGCGAGGGCGGCCGGACCGTAGGCTCCGGGATCGTCACCAAGATCATCAAGTAAGACGGTCGTTACGCGGCGGCCGGGCTCACCGGCCCGGCCGCCGCGGCACGAGCAGAGAACGTAGCGGCTGACTAAAGCGAAGGACACCGAGGCCAACATGGCGGGACAGAAGATCCGCATCCGGCTCAAGGCATATGACCATGAGGTCATCGACAGCTCGGCGCGGAAGATCGTCGACACCGTGACGCGTACCGGCGCGCGGGTGGCCGGCCCGGTGCCGCTGCCGACCGAGAAGAACGTGTACTGCGTCATCCGCTCTCCGCACAAGTACAAGGACTCGCGCGAGCACTTCGAGATGCGCACGCACAAGCGGCTGATCGACATCCTCGACCCCACCCCGAAGACGGTGGACTCGCTGATGCGCCTCGACCTGCCGGCGGGCGTCGACATCGAGATCAAGCTCTGAGGAACTCACCGACATGGGCAAGCAGATCAAAGGGATCCTGGGCACCAAGCTGGGCATGACCCAGGTCTTCAACGAGGCCGGGCAGATCGTGCCGGTCACGGTCGTGCAAGCCGGGCCGTGCGTGGTGACTGCCGTACGCACCCCCGACAGCGACGGATACTCGGCCGTGCAGCTCGCCTTCGGCGAGATCGATCCGCGCAAGGTGAACAAGCCGATCAGCGGCGTGTTCGAGAAGGCCGGCGTGACCCCCCGCCGGTACCTGACCGAGCTGCGCACCGACGACGCGTCGGAGTACACGCCCGGGCAGGAGGTCACCGCCGAGGTGTTCGCCAGCGGGCAGCACGTCGACGTGACCGGTAAGAGCAAGGGCAAGGGCTTCGCGGGCGTCATGAAGCGGCACGGGTTCAAGGGCCTGGGGTCCTCGCACGGCACCCAGCGCAAGCACCGCTCGCCCGGCTCCATCGGCGCGTGTGCCACCCCGGGGCACGTGTTCAAGGGCGTGCGGATGGCGGGCCGGATGGGCGGCGCGCGCACCACCGTGCAGTCGCTGACCGTGCACGCCGTCGACGCCGAGCGCGGGCTGCTGCTGATCAAGGGAGCCGTGCCTGGCCCGCGCGGCCGGGTCGTCCTGGTGCGCAGCGCGGCCAGGCACACCGATGAGCTGGAAGGTGAAGCCCGATGACCGCAGTCGCCGTCATAGGCGCGAAGGACAAGACGGTCGAGCTGCCCGAGGACATCTTCGCCGCCAAGGTGAACGTGCCGCTGATCCACCAGGTCGTGGTGGCCCAGCAGGCGGCGGCCCGGCAGGGCACGCACGCGACCAAGACCCGCGGCCAGGTCCGCGGCGGCGGCAAGAAGCCGTACCGGCAGAAGGGCACCGGCCGCGCCCGCCAGGGCTCGCTCCGCGCGCCCCAGTACACCGGCGGCGGCGTCGTGCACGGCCCGGTGCCGCGCTCGTACGTGCAGCGGACGCCCAAGAAGATGAAGGCCGCGGCGCTGCGCGGCGCGCTGTCCGACCGGCTCAGCCACGGCCGGGTCCAGGTGGTCAGCGGTTTCGTCGACGGCGACGCGCCCAGGACCAAGGACGCCGTGGCCGTGCTGACCCAGGCGGTCGGCGGCCTGGGCCGCCCGGTCCTGGTGGTCATGCACCGCGACGACGAGCTGACCTGGAAGTCGCTGCGGAACGTGCCGCGCGTGCACGTCCTGACCGAGGACCAGCTCAATACCTATGACGTGCTGGCCAGCGACCACGTGGTCTTCACCGAGCAGGCCCTGACCGCGTTCGTCTCCAGGGCCAGGGCGTCGAAGGACAGTGCTGGCAAGGGTAGGGAGACCGCCAAGTGAGCAGGGACAACAACCCCCGGGACATCCTGCTGCGGCCGGTGGTCTCGGAGAAGAGCTACGGGCTGCTCGACGAGGGCAAGTACACCTTCGTCGTGACCCCTGACGCCAACAAGACCCAGATCAGGCTGGCCGTCGAGGCCGTGTTCGGGGTCAAGGTGACCGGCGTCAACACCGTCAACCGGGTCGGCAAGCGCCGGCGCACCCGGTACGGCTGGGGCAAGCGGCCCGACACCAAGCGAGCGATCGTGACCCTCGCCGAGGGCGACAGGATCGACATTTTCGGGGCCTAAGGGAGACCGACGAGACATGGCTATCCGTAAGTACAAGCCGACCACCCCAGGCCGGCGCGGCGCGAGCGGCTCCGACTTCGCCGAGGTCACCCGGACCGAGCCGGAGAAGTCGCTGGTGCGGCCGCTGCACTCGCAAGGCGGCCGGAACGTGCACGGCCGCATCACCGCCCGGCATCAGGGCGGCGGCCACAAGCGGGCCTACCGGCTGATCGACTTCAAGCGCGCGGACAAGGACGGCGTGCCGGCCAAGGTCGCGCACATCGAGTACGACCCGAACCGCACCGCGCGGATCGCGCTGCTGCATTTCGCGGACGGCGAGAAACGCTACATCATCTGCCCGACCGGCCTGTCTCAGGGCGACCGGGTGGAAAGCGGCCCGGGCGCGGACATCAAGCCGGGCAACTCGCTGCCGCTGCGCAGCATCCCGACCGGCACCGTGGTGCACGCCATCGAGCTGCGGCCCGGCGGCGGCGCCAAGATCGCGCGCTCGGCCGGCGCGGGCGTCCAGCTGCTGGCCAAGGAGGGCGGCTACGCCCAGCTGCGCATGCCGTCCGGTGAGATCCGCCGGGTCGACGCGACCTGCCGGGCCACCGTCGGTGAGGTGGGCAACGCCGAGCAGGGCAACGTGAAGCTCGGCAAGGCCGGCCGCAACCGGTGGAAGGGCCGCCGCCCGACGGTCCGCGGCGTGGCCATGAACCCGGTCGACCACCCGCTGGGCGGCGGCGAGGGCAAGAGCTCAGGCGGACGCCACCCGGTCAGTCCGTGGGGCCAGCCCGAGGGCCGGACCCGTCGGGCGCACAAGCCGAGTGACCGGCTGATCAGCCGTCGCCGCGGCCGGAACAAGCGGTAGGAGCAGTACGCAATGCCTCGTAGCCTTAAGAAGGGCCCCTTCGTGGACGACCACCTGATGAAGAAGGTGGACGTCCAGAACGACAGGGGGACGAAGACCGTCATCAGGACCTGGTCCCGGCGTTCGATGATCGTGCCGGCCATGCTGGGCCACACGATCGCCGTGCATGACGGCAGGAAGCACATCCCAGTGTTCATCACCGAGTCGATGGTGGGCCACAAGCTCGGCGAGTTCGCGCCCACGCGGACCTTCCGATCTCACGTCAAGGACGACCGGCGCAGCCGTCGCTAGCAGGAGGAATGATGGAAGCCAGGGCCATGGCGCGGTACGTCCGCGTCACGCCGCGGAAGGCCCGTCGGGTGACGGACCTGATCCGTGGGCTGCCCGCTGACGAGGCGCAGGCGGTTCTCGCCTTCGCGCCCCAGTCAGCCAGCGACCCCGTCGGCAAGGTGCTCGCCAGCGCGATCGCCAACGCCGACGCCCGGGGCGGGCGCGGGGACCGCGGCATGCTATGGGTGCGCCGGGCCTGGGTCGACGAGGGACCGACGCTGAAGCGCTTCCGGCCGCGGGCCCAGGGCCGCGGCTACCGGATCTTGAAGCGCACCAGCCACATCACGGTCATCGTCTCCGACGACGCCGAGGGAGGGACCCGCTAGTGGGCCAGAAGGTGAACCCGCACGGGTTCCGGCTCGGCATCACCACCGACTTCAAGAGCCGCTGGTACGCCGACAAGCTGTACAAGGAGTACGTGGCCGAGGACGTGGCCATCCGCCGCATGCTGCAGCGCGGCATGGAGCGGGCCGGCATCTCCAAGGTCGAGATCGAGCGGACCAGGGACCGGGTGCGGGTGGACATCCACACCGCCCGGCCGGGCATCGTCATCGGGCGCCGCGGCGCCGAGGCGGACCGCATCCGCGGTGACCTGGAGAAGCTGACCGCCAAGCAGATCCAGCTGAACATCCTCGAGGTCAAGAACCCCGAGACCGACGCCCAGCTGGTCGCGCAGGGCGTCGCCGAGCAGCTGTCCAGCCGGGTGTCGTTCCGGCGGGCCATGCGCAAGGCGATCCAGAGCGCGATGAAGGGCGGCGCCAAGGGGATCCGGGTCCAGTGCTCGGGCCGCCTGGGCGGCGCGGAGATGTCCCGGTCGGAGTTCTACCGCGAGGGCCGGGTTCCGCTGCACACGCTGCGGGCCGACATCGACTACGGCTTCTACGAGGCCCGCACCACCTTCGGCCGGATCGGCGTGAAGGTCTGGATCTACAAGGGCGAGGCGCCGACCAGCCGGGCGGGCCGCGAGGCGCAGCAGGCCGCGTTGCGGGCTGCGGCCCAGCAGCGGCCCCAGCGGCCACGGGACGCGCAGCGTCCGCGGCGTCGTGCCCCTGAGGGCGCGTCCGCCGGCGAGGAAGGCTGAGGACATGCTCATTCCGCGCAGGGTTAAGCACCGCAAGCAGCACCGGCCGCACCGGACCGGTAACGCCACCGGCGGTACCCACGTGTCGTTCGGCGAGTACGGGATCCAGGCCCTGGAGCACGCGTACGTGACCAACCGGCAGATCGAGGCGGCGCGTATCGCGATGACCCGGCACATCCGCCGTGGCGGGAAGGTCTGGATCAACATCTACCCGGACCGGCCGCTGACCAAGAAGCCGGCCGAGACCCGGATGGGGTCCGGCAAGGGCTCGCCGGAGTGGTGGATCGCCAACGTGAAGCCGGGCCGGGTCATGTTCGAGATGGCCGGGGTGTCCGAGCCGGTGGCCAGGGAGGCGCTGCGCCGCGCGATCCACAAGCTCCCCATGAAGTGCCGGGTGGTCAAGCGTGAAGTGGGTGAGGGCTGATGGCTAGCGGCCTGACCGCGCAGCTGCGCGTGTCCACCGAAGAGGAACTGCACCACAAGCTGGCCGAGGCCAAGGAAGAGCTGTTCAACCTGCGCTTCCAGGGCGCCACCGGGCAGCTGGAGAGCCACGGCAGGCTGCGTGCGGTCCGCAAGGAGATCGCCCGCATCTACACGGTGATGCGCGAGCGCGAGCTCGGGATCATCACCCTGATCGAGGAGTCCGGCGAGCCGGAGGACCTCCAGGCGCAGGCGGCCGGCGCGGACTCCGATGACGCAGCCGAGGAGGCGGGCGAGTGAGCAAGGAAGCCACGAGCACTACCAACGAGGGTGGGGCCGTGACCCGCGGCTACCGCAAGGGCCGAGAAGGCCTGGTGGTCAGCGACAAGATGGACAAGACCGTCGTCGTCGAGGTCGAGGACCACGTCAAGCACCCCAAGTACGGCAAGGTTCTGCGCCGTACCAAGAAGTACCAGGCGCACGACGCCACCAACGCCTGCGGCGTGGGTGACCGTGTGCTGCTGATGGAAACCCGGCCGCTGTCCGCGACCAAGCGCTGGCGGGTAGCCGAGATCCTCGAGAAGGCCAAGTAACAAGTAAGAAGTCCGCCTGGCTCCGATGCCCGGCGTAAGACAGCAGGAGTTGACGTGATCCAGCAGGAGTCGCGGCTTAAGGTCGCCGACAACACGGGTGCCAAGGAGATCCTCTGCATCCGTGTGCTCGGCGGCAGCGGCCGGCGATACGCGGGCATCGGTGACGTCATCGTGGCCACGGTGAAGGATGCCCTTCCCGGCGCCGGCGTGAAGAAGGGCGATGTCGTCAAGGCGGTCGTGGTGCGCACCCGCAAGGAGCGCCGCCGCGGCGACGGCTCCTACATCCGGTTCGACGAGAACGCGGCGGTGCTGATCAGAGACGGCGGTGACCCCCGCGGGACCCGCATCTTCGGCCCCGTCGGCCGTGAGCTGCGCGAGAAGCGGTTCATGCGGATCATCTCGCTGGCACCGGAGGTGCTCTAGATGAAGATCAAGAAGAACGATCAGGTGATCGTGGTCGCGGGCCGCGACAAGGGCCGCACCGGCTTGGTCATCGCCGCCTACCCGGAGCGGGGCAAGGTCCTGGTCCAGGGCGTCAACGTGGTCAAGAAGAACAAGAAGGTCACCTACCAGGGCCAGCGCGGTGCCAAGGAAGGCGGCATCACGCACGAGGAAGCGCCGATCGACGTGAGCAACGTCCAGCTGGCCGATCCGGACACCAAGCGCCCGGCCCGGGTCGGCTACGAGATCACCGAGGACGGGCAGAAGATCCGCGTGGCCAGGCCGAGCGGGAAGGAGATCTGATGGCGACCGAGGCGCCTCCCGTGCCGCGGCTCAAGCAGCGGTACCGGGAAGAGATCGCGCCCGCGCTGCGGGACGAGTTCAGCTACGGCAACGTGATGCAGATCCCGGGGCTGGTCAAGATCGTCGTGAACATGGGCGTCGGCGAGGCGGCCCGCGACGCGAAGCTGATCGACGGCGCGGTCCGCGACCTGACCACCATCACCGGCCAGAAGCCGGCCGTGGCCAAGGCCAAGAAGTCCGTGGCCCAGTTCAAGCTGCGCGAGGGCATGCCCATCGGCGCGCACACCACGCTGCGCGGCGACCGCATGTGGGAGTTCCTCGACCGGCTGCTCACCATCGCGCTGCCCCGGATCCGCGACTTCCGCGGCCTGTCCGACCGTCAGTTCGACGGTCACGGGAACTACACGTTCGGCCTGGTCGAGCAAGTCATGTTCCACGAGATCGACCCGGACAAGGTGGATCGGCAGCGCGGGATGGACATCACCGTGGTCACCACGGCCACCAACGACGCCGAGGGCCGCTCACTGCTGCGGCGGCTCGGCTTCCCGTTCAAGGAGTCGGTGACGGCGGCTGCGGAGGTACGGCGGTAAGCCGTCCAGAGAGGCATTTGACAAATGGCAAAAAAAGGGCTGATCGCCAAGCAGAAGCGAACGCCGAAGTTCCAGGTCCGCGGTTACACGCGGTGCACCCGCTGCGGACGGCCGCGTGCCGTCTACCGCAGGTTCAGCCTGTGCCGGATCTGCTTCCGCACCATGGCGCACCGCGGCGAACTGCCCGGCATCACCAAGTCCAGCTGGTAACGAGACAACACACGAGTACACCGAAGGTCCCGGCCCGGTCGCAACGACCGGGCGGGAAACCGCGGTGAGGAAGGCCTGTTGGCCATGACGATGACTGACCCGATCGCAGACATGCTGACGCGTCTGCGGAACGCGAACTCGGCGTACCACGACACGGTGGGCATGCCGTACTCCAAGATCAAGTCCCACATCGCGGAGATCCTCCAGCAGGAGGGCTACATCGCCTCCTGGCGCGTGGAAGACGCCGAAGTCGGCAAGAACCTGGTGGTCACGCTCAAGTTCGGCAACGCGCGCGAGCGCTCGATCGCCGGCATCAAGCGGGTCTCCAAGCCCGGGCTGCGCGTCTACGCGAAGAAGGACAACCTGCCCCGGGTGCTGGGCGGTCTCGGCGTGGCGATCATCTCGACCTCCGGCGGCCTGATGACCGATAAGCAAGCCAACAAGAGCGGCGTGGGCGGGGAAGTCCTCGCCTACGTCTGGTAAGGGAGGAGCTGCAGTGTCAAGGATCGGGCGGCTCCCCGTGACCATCCCCAGCGGCGTTCAGGTCACCGTCGACGGGCAGGATGTCACGGTGCAGGGGCCGAAAGGGGAACTGCACCAGACCATCGCCGAACCCATCGACGTGGTACGCGAAGACGGCGTGATCAGGGTGACCAGGCCGAACGACGAGGGCTCGGTGCGTGCGCTGCACGGGCTGTCCCGCACGCTGATCGCCAACATGGTCACCGGCGTTACCGACGGCTACCGCAAGACCCTGGAGATCGTCGGCGTCGGCTACCGGGTCCAGGCCAAAGGCCAGGACCTGGAGTTCTCGCTCGGCTTCAGCCACCCGGTGGTGATCACTCCGCCGGATGGCATCAGCTTCCGGGTGGAGGCGCCCACCAGGTTTGTCGTGGAAGGCATCGACAAGCAGAAGGTGGGCGAGATAGCCGCGCAAATCCGCAAGCTCCGCAAGCCGGACCCGTATAAGGGCAAGGGCGTGCGGTACCAGGGCGAGCAGGTCCGCCGCAAGGTCGGGAAGGCTGGTAAGTAAGTCATGGCTGGCACCAAGACCAGGTCACACGCCCTCACCACCGGGCGGGTGCGGTCGCGTACCCAGAAGTCCACGGCCGCCCGCGTACGCCGCCATCTGCGCGTGCGCAAGAAGGTCACCGGCAGCGCGAACCGGCCGCGGCTGGTCGTCAACCGGTCGGCGCGGCACATG
The DNA here is from genome assembly GCA_963767565.1 of uncultured Actinomycetes bacterium. Lineage (GTDB taxonomy): Bacteria > Actinomycetota > Actinomycetes > Streptosporangiales > Streptosporangiaceae > Palsa-504. Next base: position 98,858 of record CAVYEG010000016.1, read on the forward strand.
TTCGCGCAGATCGTAGACGACAGCGCGGGCCGCACGCTGGCCGCCGCGTCCACCCTGGACGCGGGCATCCGGTCGGCGGACGGCGACAAGACGGCCAAGGCGCGCCAGGTCGGCGAGCTGCTCGCGCAGCGCGCGGCCGCGGCCGGCATCGCGGCCGTGGTGTTCGACCGGGGCGGCTACCGCTACCACGGTCGCATCGCGGCACTCGCGGACGGCGCCAGGGAAGGCGGGCTGAAGCTGTGAGCACGGTACGCAGGCAGCAGCCTGCTAAGCGTTATCAAGAGATGAGGAAGGGCTAATGCCACCTTCAGGTCCGCGGCGCGGCGGCGGCGGCGGCGAGCGGCGCGAGCGCCGCGAGGACCGGCGCGGCAGCGCGGCCGATAAGCAAGCTGCCTACCTTGAGCACGTGGTTACCATCAACCGCGTGGCCAAGGTGGTCAAGGGCGGCCGTCGCTTCAGCTTCACCGCGCTGGTGGTAGTGGGCGACGGCAACGGGATGGTCGGCGTCGGGTACGGCAAGGCCAAGGAAGTCCCGGCCGCCATCGCCAAGGGCGTCGAAGAGGCCAAGAAGCACTTCTTCCGGGTGCCGCGGATCGGCGGCACGATCCCGCACACGGTCCAGGGTGAGGAAGCGGCGGGCGTGGTGCTGCTCAAGCCGGCCAGCCCGGGTACCGGCGTCATCGCCGGCGGCCCGGTCCGGGCCGTGCTGGAGTGCGCCGGGATCCACGACGTGCTGTCGCGCTCGCTGGGCTCGTCGAACCCGATCAACGTCGTGCATGCGACGGTCGCCGCCCTGAAGAGCCTGAACCGGCCCGAGGAGATCGCGGCCAAGCGCGGCCTGCCGATCGAGGACGTGGCGCCCGCGGCCATGCTGCGGGCTCGTGCGGCCGCGGCCGCCGGGTCCTGACATGGTGTTCGGGGGGGCGCGGGGGGGTCGGCCCCCCCGGAGTTATAGGGAGACAGACAGATGGCACAGCTGAAGGTGACACAGGTCAAGTCGAAGATCGGCGGGACCAGTGCGCAGCGGAACTCGCTGCGGTCGCTCGGGCTGCGGCGGATCGGCCAGGTCGTGGTCAAGCCCGATCGCCCGGAGTTCCGCGGCATGATCAAGACCGTGCGCCACCTGGTGACGGTGGAGGAAGTGGCGGGAAATGACTAACGCTGAGTCGACTAACACCGGGCCCACTAACGCGGGCCCGGCGGACGATCAGCAGGCGTCCGGGCGCGGGCTCAAGCTGCATCACCTGCGGCCGGCCCCCGGCGCCCACAAGGCCAAGACGCGGCTGGGCCGTGGCGAGGCGTCCAAGGGCAAGACCGCGGGCCGCGGCACCAAGGGCACCAAGGCGCGCACCCAGGTGCACCTCGGCTTCGAGGGCGGCCAGATGCCGCTGAGCCGGCGGATCCCGAAGCTGAAGGGCTTCTCCAACTCCGGTTTCCGCACCACCTATCAGGTGGTGAACACCCGCAAGCTGGCTGAGCTGTACCCGGATGGCGGCGACGTGACGCCGGAGAGCATGGTGGCCAAGGGGGCGGCCCGCAAGGGCGAGCTGATCAAGGTGCTCGGCACCGGCGACGTCTCGGTGGCCCTGCGGGTGAGCGCGCACGCGTTCTCGGCCACCGCCGTGGCCAAGATCGAGCAGGCCGGCGGGACCGTTACCGAGCTCTCCTAACCAGTCACCGAGCTCTCCTGACCAAGGGAGACAACGTATGACGTGCCGGGTAAGATACGTGGACTGCCCGATCAACCGAACCGAGGACTGCGCATGCTGACGGCCTTCGTGCGGGCGTTCCAGACGCCGGACCTTCGCAAGAAGATGCTGATCACGCTCGGTCTCATCGCGTTGTTCCGGTTGGGCGCCTCGCTGCCGACGCCAGGCATCGACGAGAAGAACGTCACCATCTGCTCGAACTATGCCACGAGCACTGGCAGCCCCACGGCGGGCGTTCTGGCCATCGTCAACCTGCTGTCCGGCCAGGCGCTGCTGCACCTGTCGGTGTTCGCGCTCGGCATCATGCCCTACATCACCTCCAGCATCATCCTGCAGCTGCTGACCGTGGTCATCCCGCGGCTGGAGACGCTGAAGCAGGAGGGCCAGGCGGGCCAGGCGAAGATCACCCAGTACACCAGGTACCTCACCGTGGGCCTGGCCGTCCTGCAGTCCACCGGTTACATCGAGCTCGCCCGCTCCGGCACGCTGTTCAACGGCTGCGGCACGGCCGGCAATAACCCGCTGATCCCGAACGACGGGATCTTCAACATCGCCACCATGGTGATCACGATGGTCGCGGGCACCACGGTCATCATGTGGATGGGCGAGCTGATCACCGACCGCGGGGTCGGCAACGGCATGTCGGTGCTGATCTTCACCACCGTCATCTCGGTCATCCCCGGCGAGATCCTGGCCATCTACCGGGACAAGAACGCGTTCTACGCCCTGATGGCCATCGTGGTGATCATCGCCATCGTGGCCTTCATCGTGTTCATGGAACAGGCCCAGCGCCGGGTCCGGGTGCAGTACGCCAAACGCATGGTGGGCCGGCGCATGTACGGCGGCACCTCGACCTATATCCCGCTGAAGGTCAACCAGGCAGGCGTGATCCCGGTCATCTTCGCCTCCTCGCTGCTGTACATCCCGACGCTGGCGGCCCAGCTGTTCGGCAGCGCGACCAAGCCGCAGGGCTGGGTCTCCTGGGTGGACCGCTACGTCGAGCAGAGCAGCTCGGTGTTCTACATGGCCGCGTTCTTCGTGCTGATCGTCGGGTTCACCTACTTCTACGTGTCGATCACCTTCAATCCCACTGAGGTGGCCGACAACATGAAGAAGTACGGCGGGTTCATCCCCGGCATCAGACCCGGGCGGCCCACCGCCGAGTACCTGAGTTACGTGCTCAGCAGGCTCACCGCGCCCGGCTCGGCCTACCTGGGCGTGATCGCGCTGTTCCCGCTGGTCGCGCTGGCCTCCATCGGGGTCGCCAACGAGTTCCCGTTCAGCGGGGTCAGCCTGCTGATCATGGTGGGCGTCGGGCTGGACACGGTGAAGCAGATCGAGAGCCAGCTGCAGCAGCGCAACTATGAGGGTTTCTTGCGATAGTGCGCATCGTCCTCGTCGGGCCCCCCGGTGCGGGCAAGGGGACACAGGCCCAGTTCATAGCTTCACACCTGGCGATCCCGAGGATCTCGACAGGTGACATATTCCGGTACAACGTGACCAACCATACCGAGCTGGGCCGCCAGGCCCGGGAGTATATGGAGCGCGGGGACCTGGTCCCGGACGAGGTCACCGTGGCCATGGTCAGGGACCGGCTGGGCGAAGACGACGCGCAGGAGGGCTTCCTGCTCGACGGCTTCCCCAGGAACGTGCCCCAGGCCGAGACGCTGAAGAAGATGCTCCTGGAGTGGGACGCGAAGCTCAGCGTGGTACTCGAGCTCGTGGTGGATGAGGACGAGGTGGTCACGCGGCTGTCCGGGCGGCGGACCTGCCGCCGGTGCGAGCGGGTGTGGCACGTGCTGTACGACCCGCCCGCCCGCGACGGCATCTGCGACGACTGCGGCGGCGAGCTGTTCCAGCGGGACGACGACTCCGAGCAGACCATCACGCACCGCCTGGAGGTCTACGCCGAGCAGACCTCACCGCTCATCGCGTTCTACGCCGACGAGAACATCCTGATCGGCATCGACGCGACCGGCCCGGTGGAGGAGATCACCAGCCGGGCGCTGGCCGCGCTCCGTCCGTTCGTGCGCTGAGAGGCTGCCCATGACGTCACGGCGCCGTACGGCTATCCAGATCAAGACGCCCGAGCAGTTCGCGCTGATGCGCGCGGCCGGGCTGGTCGTCGCGCGCACCCTGGCGGCGGTCGCGGCCGAGGTCCGGCCCGGGGTCAGCACCGCCGAGCTCGACGCGCTGGCCGCCCGCCAGATCCGCGACGCCGGCGCCACCCCGTCGTTCCCGGGCTACCACGGTTACCCGGCCACGATCTGCACCTCGGTGAACGACGAGATCGTGCACGGCATCCCGAGCCCGCAGCGGGTGCTGCGGGACGGGGACATCATTTCCGTCGACTGCGGCGCCATCGTCCGCGGCTGGCACGGGGACGCGGCGCTGACCGTGGGCGTGGGCACCATCTCCGCCGAGCACGTCCGGCTGCTGCAGGTGTGCGAGGCCTCGCTGTGGGACGGACTGGCCCGGGCGGTGGACGGCGCCCGGCTGACCGACATCTCGCACGCGGTGGAGACCAGCATCAGGCAGGCCGGTCCCTACGGCATCGTCGAGGAATACACCGGCCACGGCATCGGCACCGCCATGCACATGGACCCGCCGGTGCCGAACTACGGCCGCCCGGGCCGCGGGCCGCGGCTGGAGACCGGCATGGCCCTGGCCATCGAGCCGATGGTCACGCTGGGCGATGCGGAGACGGTCCAGCTCGACGACGGCTGGACCGTGATCACCGCCGACGGGAGCTGGGCCGCGCACTTCGAGCACACCGTCGCCATCACCGCCGGCGGGCCCTGGGTGCTGACCGCCGAGGACGGCGGCCGGGACCGGCTCGCCGCGTCACCCGGCCAGACGAGCGATACTAGGAGGGAAGACCCGGCGAGCATTCGGCCGACCTAGGCCGGGGTAGGGTTGGCCGGGAAGAAAGGGTGACCGGTGCCTGGTGACCCGCGGATCCGCGCCTCGGACGCGGATCGCGACCGCACGACGGCGCTGCTGCGTGAGCACCATGCCGCGGGCCGGCTGACCGCCGAGGAATTCGGCGAGCGGATGGAGCAGGCCCTCGACGCCAAGACCCTGGGCGAGCTTGATGAGCTGCTGGCCGACCTGCCGGCCATTGACCTGTACAAGCTGCCCGACGCCTCGCTGCGGCGGACTCCGCCCCGCCCCGGGCAGTCGCTGCTCCCGGCCGACCACGGCGGGTCGGCCAGCCCGCTGCGGTTCACGCCCGGCACCGTGGCCCTGGGCGCCTGGGCCACGGTCTCCGCGGCGCTGGTGGCCATCTGGGCCGTCGCCGCCGTGATCGGCAACGGTACCTGGTATCCATGGTGGGCGCTGGTCGTGGTCCCGTGGCTGTGGTACATGATCCGTCACCACCGGCCCCGGGAATAGCGGCGGGCCCTGCGGTGTCTTAACACCTGGGTCTTAAACCTAGGCGGTTCGCGTCGGGGCGGCGAGTCGAGTACACTCGTCTCCGGCCCATCTGCTGGGTTCCCACCTGGCCGGCGCCCGGGGGCTCGCGTTAGCGAGCACGGTACCGGTCCTCCCGGTTTCGGCGTCTCATCGACGTAAGCCAGCGCTGACGTAAGTCAGCACTGACGTGAGCCAGGCAGGACAGGCGTGCCGCTCAGGCGGCAAGGCCAGGCAGGCCGCGCTCAGGCGCGGGACATCTCACAGACCGAAACGACACAGAACAAAACGACACAGACCGAAACGACACAGAACGAAACGCGGAGGACATGCCCAAAAAAGACGGCGCCATCGAGATTGAAGGCACGGTTGTCGAGTCGCTCCCGAATGCCTTCTTCCGAGTGGAGCTGGACAACGGGCACAAGGTTCTCGCTCATATCAGCGGGAAGATGCGGATGCACTACATCCGCATCCTGCCTGACGACCGGGTTGTCGTGGAGCTGAGCCCCTACGACCTCAGTCGCGGGCGGATCGTGTACCGGTACAAGTAAGCCAGTAAGCAAGAGACAGGCACCGCAAGCATCAGTGATCAGATCAGTACCGACATCAGAGCAGTGGAGACAGCACCGTGAAGGTCAAGCCGAGCGTCAAGAAGATCTGCAGCAAGTGCCGGATCATCCGCCGGCACGGCCGCGTCATGGTTATCTGCACCGACCCGCGGCACAAGCAGCGCCAGGGCTGACGCCGCACCCGCGCACCGCAGGCAGCTAGCCAACGCTGCGACCCCCGGACGGAGGCCGGGGCCATGTCCGGGCAGGGCATGGGAGCGGTGCGAAACACCTCCGTGAGAAAAGGAGAACTGCCCGCCTATGGCCAGGCTTTCCGGCGTCGACCTGCCCCGCGACAAGCGGGTCGAGATCGCGCTCACCTACATCTACGGCATCGGCCGCACCCGAGCCCTGCAGACTCTCGACGCCACCGGGGTCAGCCCGGACACCAGGGTCAGCAGCCTGACCGACGAGGAGCTGATCAAGCTCCGGGACTGGATCGACGCCACCTACCAGGTCGAAGGTGACCTGCGCCGCGAGGTCCAGGCCGACATCAGGCGCAAGATCGAGATCGGCTGCTACCAGGGCATCCGCCACCGCCGGGGACTCCCGGTGCGCGGGCAGCGGACGCAGACCAACGCGCGCACCCGCAAGGGCAAGAAGAAGACCGTGGCCGGCAAGAAGAAGGCCGGCAAGAAGTAATGAGTAGTCCGCACGGACCGACCACCTCGAAGGAAGCAGATGCCGCCTAGGAGCCGTCAGCAGGCCGCCGCGAAGAAGGTGCGCCGCAAGGAGCGGAAGAACGTCGCTCACGGGCACGCCCACATCAGGAGCACGTTCAACAACACGATCGTCTCGATTACTGACCCGACGGGCAACGTCATCTCGTGGGCGTCGGCGGGCCAGGTCGGGTTCAAGGGATCGCGCAAGTCCACGCCGTACGCCGCCCAGATGGCGGCCGAGGCGGCCGCGCGCCGGGCCATGGAGCACGGCATGCGCAAGGTCGACGTCTTCGTCAAGGGCCCGGGTTCGGGCCGGGAGACCGCCATCCGGTCGCTGCAGGCCACCGGGCTGGAGGTCGGCTCGATCCAGGACATGACCCCCGTCCCGCACAATGGCTGCCGGCCGCCGAAGCGGCGCCGGGTCTGATGGCCCCTTCCGGTAGACGCTGACAGGAGATAGCGACAGATGGCTCGATACACAGGCGCGGACTGCAAGCTCTGCCGCCGGGAGAAGACCAAGCTCTTCCTCAAGGGCGCCAAGTGCGACTCGCCCAAGTGCCCGATCGAGATCCGGCCCTACCCGCCGGGCGAGCACGGCCGTAACCGGCCCAAGGAAGGCGACTTCCTGCAGCAGATCAGGGAGAAGCAGAAGGCGCGCCGGATCTACGGCATCCTCGAGCGGCAGTTCCACGGCTACTACGAGGAAGCGGCCCGCAAGCACGGCCGGACCGGCGAGACCATGCTCCAGCTGCTCGAGCGCCGCCTGGACAACGTGGTGTTCCGGGCCGGCTTCGCCAAGAGCCGCGACATGGCCCGCCAGCTGGTCACGCACGGCCACTTCACGGTGAACGGCAGGAAGGTCGACATCCCGTCCTACCGGGTGAGCGAGAACGACATCATCGAGGTGGCCGCCAAGTCGCTCGAGATGACCCCGTTCGTGATCGCCCGGGCCGAGGTCGGCGAGCGCATCGTGCCGGCCTGGCTCGAGGTGGTCCCCGACCACATGCGCGTGCTGGTGCACGCGCTGCCGGTCCGCGCCCAGATCGACACCCAGGTCCAGGAACAGCTCATCGTTGAGTTCTACTCGAAGTAAGTAATACCGGCGGCTCCTCCCGGAGCCGCCGGCGGAAACCCCGACTGTCATATAGCGGGCGTCGGAAAGGAACACATTCATGCTCATCGCTCAGCGCCCCTCGCTCGCCGAGGAGCAGGTAGACGAGTTCAGGTCCCGGTTCGTCATCGAGCCGCTGGAGCCGGGCTTCGGTTACACCATCGGCAACTCGCTCCGGCGTACGCTGCTGTCCTCCATTCCCGGTGCGGCCGTGACCAGCATCAGGATCGAAGGCGTCCTGCACGAGTTCTCCACGGTCCCCGGGGTCAAGGAAGATGTCACCGACATCATCCTGAACCTCAAGGAACTCGTGGTGTCCTCCGAGCACGACGAGCCGGTCGTGATGTACCTGCGCAAGCAGGGCCCGGGCGAGGTGACCGCGGCCGACATCGCGCCGCCGGCCGGCGTCGAGGTGCACAACCCCGAACTGCACATCGCCACCCTGAACGCCAAGGGCAAGCTCGAGATGGAGCTGACCGTCGAGCGCGGTCGCGGCTACGTCTCGGCTACCCAGAACAAGCAGCCGGGCCAGGAGATCGGCCGGGTGCCGATCGACTCCATCTACTCGCCCGTGCTGCGGGTGACCTACAAGGTGGAAGCCACCCGCGTCGAGCAGCGCACCGACTTCGACCGGCTCATCCTGGACGTGGAGACCAAGCCGTGCCTGCGGCCGCGGGATGCCGTGGCCAGCGCGGGCAAGACCCTGGTCGAGCTGTTCGGGCTGGCCCGCGAGCTCAACGTGGACGCCGAGGGCATCGACATCGGCCCGTCGCCGACGGACGCCGCGCTGGCGGCCGACCTGGCGCTGCCGATCGAGGACCTCAACCTCACCGTCCGCTCCTACAACTGCCTCAAGCGCGAGGGCATTCACACGGTCGGCGAACTGGTCGGCCGCAGCGAGCAGGACCTGCTGGACATCAGGAACTTCGGCGCCAAGTCGATCGAGGAAGTCAAGCAGAAGCTCATCGACATGGGCCTGTCGCTCAAGGACTCGCCGCCCGGGTTCGACCCGAGCAGCGCGGTGGGCGCCTACGGCGATGACGACGAGAGCTACGTGGAGACCGAGCAGTACTGACGTGGCGTCCGCCACGTAGACCAAGGAGAGATCCGTATGCCCACGCCCACCAAGGGGCACCGCCTGGGCGGCAGTGCTGCCCACCAGCGGCACATCCTGGCGAACCTGGCCACCGCGCTGTTCCAGCACGGCCGGATCACCACCACCGAGGCCAAGGCCAAGCGGCTGCGGCCGGTCGCTGAGCGGCTGATCACCTTCGCCAAGCGCGGTGACATACACGCTCGCCGGCACGTGCTGACCGTGGTCACCGACAAGGGCGTGGTGCACCAGCTGTTCACCGAGATCGCGCCGGAGTTCTCCGAGCGTGACGGCGGCTACACCCGCATCACCAAGATCGGCCCGCGCAAGGGCGACAACGCGGCCATGGCGGTCATCGAGCTGGTCCGGGGCGAGCCCGTGGCGTCCAAGCCGCGCCGCCGGACCCGCCGCGCCGCGGCCCCGGCCGGCGGCACCGTCCCCGCCAGCACGGCCGCGGCCAGCTCGGCGACCGCGACCGCAGTCGCCGAGCCCGAGGCCGAAACCGAGGTAGACGACGCTCCCGAGGCGACCGCGGCAGACGAGACCGACGCGGTCGCCGACGGCGACGTCGCCGACGAGGCCGAGGACGTCACGGACCAGGCTGACCAGGACCAGGCCGCGGGCGACGAGGACGAAGACGACGGCGAGGAGCACGAGGACGCCTAGGCCGTGATCGGCTGACGTGGGCGGCCAGGAAATACCACGGCCCGTTCGGCTCAGAATTGACCTGTCCTACGACGGGTCGGGGTTTTCCGGGTGGGCCGCCCAGCCCGGCAGGCGCTGCGTCGAGGATGTGCTGGCCGCGGCGCTGGGCCGGGTGCTGCGGCTGCCCAGGCCGCCCGCGCTGACCGTAGCCGGGCGCACCGACGCCGGCGTCCACGCCCGCGGCCAGGTCGTGCACGCCGACGTGCCGGAGGCGGCCTGGGCGCAGGCCAGCCGGGTGCTTGACCGGCTGGCCGGGCTACTGCCCGCCGACATCAGGGTGCACGCCGCGGCGCCCGCCCCGGACGGGTTCGACGCCCGGTTCTCGGCGCTGTGGCGGCGCTACTCCTACCGGGTCTGCGACGACGTGGCCTGCGCCGATCCGCTGCGCAGGAACGAGACGCTCTGGTCGTTCCGGCCACTGGGCCTGGCCGCCATGAACACCGCCGCGCTCGGGCTGACCGGCGAGCACGACTTCGCCGCCTTCTGCCGCCGCCGGGAAGGCGCTACTACCATCCGTGCGCTGCGCCGCCTGGACTGGCGCCGCGACGAGTGCGGCGTCGCCATCGCCACCGTGGTGGCCGACGCGTTCTGTCACAACATGGTGCGCGCGCTGATCGGCGCGCTGCTGGCCGTGGGCGAGGGCCGCCAGCCGCCCGGCTGGCCCGCCGCCGTCCTGGCCGCCGCGGTCCGCGATCCCGCGGTCCGGGTGCTGCCGCCGCACGGGCTGTGCCTGGACGAGGTCGGCTACCCGCCCGCCGCCGACCTGGCCGCCCGGGCCACCGCGGCCCGCCGGCTGCGCACCGCCAGCAGCTAACGGATTAGGGCTTACCGGACAGCATCCGGGTGCTCAGGTCGATGTTGGCGCTGCCGGTCACCAGGTTGGCCGCGAACTGCTCGAGCTGCTGGCGCTGAGCCGCCGTCGACGGGGCCTTCAGGTTGGTGAACTCCACCCACATCAAGATCAGGTAGTGGCCCTTGATCTCGGCCTGCACGACCCCGGTCCCGGTGCCCAGCTTGGCCGTCGGGCCCTTCTGGCCGGACAGCGGGGCGATGATGTTCTGCGGCCCGGTGGCCTGCCCGGCCTTCTGCGCGGCGCTGGAGCTGTCCAGGTTGGCCACGCCGACCGTGCCCATCATCGTGCCGTTACCCAGCAGGTAGCTGGCCCGCAGGATCGCGGTGCACTTTCCGTCCTGCAACGCCGCCTGCAGGTCCGAGCCGAACACGGCCAGCGAGCAGTTCTTGGTCACGGCGGCCGCGGTGCGCTGGTAGGAGCTGCCGTTCAGCACGAACTGGGGCGGGTACAGCTGCGCCAGGGTCAGCGGGGCCGGATCGGAGTTCTTGTTCCCGATGTGCTGCCACTTGCCCAGGGCCGGATCGAAGTTCGGTCCGCCCGGCGCATCCGTCGGCAGCGTCAGGCCCGCGGACACTGGCGCGTTGACGCGCGGCTCGTACAGGTACTTGTACCCGCCGAACGCGGCCGCGGCCAGCACTACGACCAGGCCCAGCCAGGCCACCACCCGGACCGGATGGCGCCTGGGCCTGCCGCCGCGCCCGCTGCGGGCACCGCGCCGCGGCCCGGGGTCCGGGTCGGCGCCATCTAGGTAACCGCCATCCAGGTGACCGGAGTCCGGGTCGCCGGGGGCCGGGGCCATCGAGGCCGGCCGGACCGGTCCGCCGTCCCAGTCATGGCCGATGCCGATGCCGTCGTAGTAGCCGCCGTCGCCGTCGCCGGGCTGCGGCGCACCGGGCGACGGCCAGGGACGGAAGGTAACCGTGGACGGCTCGGGCTGCTCCGAGCCCATCGGCCCCGTCGGCGCGGGGGCGTCGGGGGACACCGGGGGGAAGCCGCGCGCCGGAGTACGGCCTATCGCCCGCTGCGGGCCGCTGGCCGAGACGATGGTCCGCTGCGGGCCGGTGGCCGCGCCGATGGTCCGCTGCGGGCCGCTGGCCGCGCCCAGGGCCGGCTGCGAGCCGCTGCCCAAGCCCAGGACCGGCTGCGGCTGCGTGCCCGGGTGCCGGCCGCTGCCCGGCCCCGCCGGGACCGGCGGGCCTGGCGGGCCGTAGTCGGGCTCTTCGGCCGCGGGCCAGGGAGCCTGGTCGGCGGGCCAGGGCGACTGGCGCGGGTCTGCGCCGTGGCGGCCGCGCCTGGCGCCCTGGTAGTCCATAGGATGAGGGTAGCGTCCTGTCCCCGGCCCAAGACGTCGCTTTGGCATCACTGGGCGGGACGGAGTATGCTGCATGGGCGTCATGCGCCACGGGCATGCCCGCTGCGCGCCACCTGCGCGCGTTCTCTGCGGCGCGGTGCGCGGGCGAAGCACCCCAGGGCGGCCGTCACCAGCAGGTGCAGGCCGCGAAGACCACGAATACATACGCGAAGGCTCAGGACTGTGCGCACTTTCAGCCCGAAGGACAGTGATATCACGCGCCGATGGCACGTCATCGACGCCTCCGACGTTGTGCTCGGCCGCCTGGCCAGCCACGTGGCGGTGCTGCTGCGCGGCAAGCACAAGCCGATCTTCGCGCCGCACGTGGATACCGGCGACTTCGTGATCGTGGTCAACGCGGCCAAGGTCGCGCTGTCCGGCAGCAAGCTGGAGCAGAAGCACGCCTACCGGCACTCCGGTTACCCGGGCGGGCTGCGGTCGGTCTCCTACGCGAACCTGATGGCCAGCAACCCCGAGCGCGCGGTCGAGAAGGCCGTCCGGGGCATGCTGCCCAAGAACACGCTCGGCCGCAAGACGCTGAGCAAGCTCAAGGTGTACGCGGGACCCGACCACCCGCACCAGGCGCAGCAGCCGCAGCCTTACGAGATCACGCAGATCGAGCAATAGCCAAACAGGAAGCATGAGGACAGACCGTGGCTGAGCCCACTGGTGCAAGCACCGCCGTCGACGAGGACGAGACGGAACTCGGCGACACCGCCGACGACAAGTTCGGCGCGGACGTTCCGTCGGAGTACACGACCGAGACGTCCCAGGACGCCCCGGGGCGGGCCGTTGCGCGGCGCCCGGTGGTGACCGGCAACGCGGCGGGCACCGGCCGCCGCAAGGAGGCCATCGCCCGGGTCCGTATCATGCCCGGCACGGGCCAGTGGCTGATCAACGGCCGCACGCTCGAGGCGTACTTCCCGAACAAGGTGCACCAGCAGCTGGTCAACGAGCCGTTCGTGACCCTGGGCGCGGAGAACAGCTTCGACGTGGTGGCCCGGATTTCCGGCGGCGGCGTCACCGGGCAGGCGGGCGCGCTGCGCCTCGGCGTGACCCGGTCGCTGACCCTGGTCGACCCGGAGAACCGCCCGGCGCTGAAGAAGGCCGGGTTCCTGACCAGGGACGCCCGGGTCAAGGAGCGGAAGAAGTACGGCCTGAAGAAGGCCCGCAAGGCGCCTCAGTACTCCAAGCGTTAAGCCGCCGACCCCGGTGGGCCCGTGGGCCCGCCGGGGCCGAGCCCCACGCCAGTGCCCACGAGCCGGCCCTCGGGCCCAGCAACGAGCGGGAGTGACATGGGTGAACCTGGTGTGCGCGGTCGCCTGTTCGGTACCGACGGCGTCCGGGGCGTAGCCGGGCAGGACCTGACTGCGCGGCTGGCCATGGACCTGAGCGTGGCCGCCGCCGCCGTCCTGAGCCACGGCGCCCGCCCGGGTCACGCCCTGGCGGTCGTCGGCCGGGATCCGCGCGCCTCAGGTGAGTTCCTCGAGGCGGCCGTGGTAGCCGGCCTGGCCAGCGCCGGCCTCGACGTGCTGCGGCTCGGCGTGCTGCCCACCCCGGGCGTGGCCTACCTGACCGGGGCGCTGAACGCGGACTTCGGCGTGGTCATCTCGGCCAGCCACAACCCGGCCCGGGACAACGGGATCAAGTTCTTCGGCCGCGGCGGCGTCAAGCTGCCCGACGCCGTCGAGGACGAGATCGAGGCCCTGCTGGGGCAGGCGAGCCACGACACGGGCTTCGGCCGGGTCTCGGACGCCAGCGCCACCCACGAGCTGTACCTGGAGCACCTGCTGTCCACCCTGCCCGGCGAGCCGGGCCAGGCCCTGGCGGGCCTGCGGGTGGTGGCCGACTGCGCGCACGGGGCGGCCTACCGGGTCGCCCCGGAGGCGCTGCGCCGCGCGGGCGCGCAGGTCATCACGATCGGTGCCGAGCCGGACGGGCAGAACATCAACGCCGGCTGCGGCTCGACCCACCTGGACCCGCTGGCCGAGGCGGTCGTGGCCCACGGCGCGGACGCCGGCGTGGCCTACGACGGTGACGCCGACCGGTGCCTGGCCGTCGACGCCGACGGGCAGGTCCTCGACGGCGACCAGATCCTGGCCCTGCTGGCTACCGAGCTCAAGGACGCCGGCAAGCTGGCCGGCGACGCCGTGGTGGTCACGGTCATGTCCAACCAGGGCTTCCACGTGGCCATGCGCGAGGCCGGCATCCGGGTCATCGAGACCCCGGTCGGCGACCGGTACGTGTCGCAGGCCATGCGCGACGGCGGCTACGTCCTGGGCGGCGAGCAGTCCGGCCACATCATCGCGGGCGAGCACGCCGCCACCGGCGACGGCATCCTGACCAGCCTGCAGCTGCTGGCCGCGGTCAACCACCGCGGGCTGCCGGTGGCCGCGGCGGCCAAGCTGATGCGCAAGTACCCCCAGGTCCTGCTCAACGTGCCCGGCGACGCCTCGCAGCTCGGGCCGGAGGTCACCGCGGCCGTCACCCGGGCCGAGGAAACGCTCGGCGACAACGGCCGGGTCCTGGTCCGGCCGAGCGGCACCGAGCCCACCATCCGGCTCATGGTCCAGGCCTCCGACGCGGTGCTGGCCGAGCAGGTCATCGGCCGGCTGGCCGCCGAGGTCCGGCTGGCCCTCGCCGGCGGGTAGGCCCGGTATGCGTCGCGCCTACCAGGTGGCCGCGGTCCGCGCCGCCGAACGTGCCCTGATGGACCGCCTGCCCCCAGGCGTGCTCATGCAGCGGGCCGCCGCGGGCCTGGCCGCGGCGTGCGGTTCGCTGCTGGGCCGCCAGCCCGGCTACGTCTACGGCGCCCGGGTCGTGGTGCTGGCCGGCAGCGGAGACAACGGCGGCGACGCCCTGTACGCCGGCGCCAGGCTGGCCCGGCGCGGCGCGGCCGTCACCGCCGTCACCGCCGCCCCGAAGGTCCACGCAGGCGGCCTGGCCGACCTGCGCGCCGCGGGCGGCCGCGGTACCGCCGACCCCGGCCAGGCGGCCGCCGCGCTGGCCGCCGCCGACCTGATCATCGACGGCCTGCTCGGCATCGGCGGCCGCGGCGGGCTCCGCGAGCCGTTCGCCGCCCTGGCCGGGCAGGCCGCCGACGCGGCCCAGGCCGGTGCCACGGTGGTCGCCGTGGACCTGCCCAGCGGCATCGACGCCGACACCGGCACCGTCGACGGGCCCGCGGTCCGCGCCGACGTCACCGTGACGTTCGGCGCGCTCAAGCCCGGCCTGCTGATCGACCCGGGTGCCGGGTACGCGGGCACCGTGGAGCTGGTCGACATCGGCCTGGGACCGTACCTGGACGGCGAGCCCGCGGCCCTGGCCGCCCAGCACGGCGACGTGCGCGAGCTGCTGCCCCGGCCCGGCCCCGAATCCGACAAGTACCGGCGCGGCGTGGTCGGCCTGCTCGCGGGCAGCGACCGGTTCGCAGGCGCGGCCGTGCTGTCCGCCGGCGGCGCGGTGCACGGCGGCGCGGGCATGGTCCGGGTGGTGACCGCCCCGGTCCCGGCCGCCGTGGTCCGCCAGGCCTGGCCCGAGGCCGTGCTCACCGTTCACCCCGAGGCCGGCCGCTGGGACCTGCTCGCAAACGTCGGCCGGGTCCAGGCCTGGATGGCCGGCCCCGGCATGGGCACCGACGAAGACGCCGCCGCGCGGCTGGCTGCCATCCTCGGCACCGACCTGCCGGTCCTGGTCGACGCGGACGGCCTGACCATCCTCAGCCAGCACGAGGACCTGCTGCCCCGGCAGGCGCCTACCCTGATCACCCCGCACGCCGGGGAGCTCGGCCGGCTGCTGCGCACCGACCCGGCCCAGATCGAGGCCGCCCGGCTCGAGCACGCCCGCCGCGCCGCCGAACAGCTCGGCGTCACCGTCCTGCTCAAGGGCTCCACCACGGTGGTGGCCTCGCCCGGCAGCCCGACCGTCCTGGTCAACCCGACCGGCACGCCCGCTCTGGCCACCGCGGGATCCGGCGATGTGCTGTCCGGGCTGGCCGGCGCGCTGCTGGCCCAGGGCCTCGAGCCGGCCTGGGCCGGCGCGGCCGCCGCCTACCTGCACGGCCTGTCCGCCCGGCTGGCCGCCGCGCCCCGGGCCGGCCGCCGCCGCGAGGGCGGCCGCGAGCTCGCCGAGGCCCCGATCAGCGCCTCGGATGTGGTCCGCTCGCTGCCCGCCGCGTTCCGTAGCCTGGGCGCCTGAGCGACCGGGTACCTTTGGGCGTCATGGACAGGCAGGCTCTGGTCGACCTCGGCGCGATCACCGGCAACGTCGCGGCCCTGTGCGAGCGGGTCCGCGGCAGCCAGGTCATGGCCGTGGTCAAGGCCGACGGCTACGGCCACGGCATGGTGCCCGCGGCCCGGGCCGCGCTGGCCGGCGGGGCCAGCTGGCTGGGCACGGCCGACCTGGCCGAGGCCGTCGCGCTGCGCCGGGCCGGGCTGACCGCGCCGGTGCTGTGCCTGATGGCCGTGGGCGACCCGGCCGAGGCCATCGCCGCGGGCATCGACGTGACGGCCGGCTCGGCCGCCTTCGTGACCCGGGTGGCCGGCGCGGCCCGGCACGCCGGGGTCACCGCCCGGCTGCATCTGAAGGCCGACACCGGGCTGACCCGCGGCGGCGCCACCCGCGCCGACTGGCCCGGCGTGGTCGAGGCCGCCCTGGCCGCCCAGGCCCGCGGCGCGGTCCGCGTAGTCGGCCTGTGGTCCCACTTCGCCTGCGCCGACCTGCCCGGGCACCCGTCGATCACCGCCCAGCTGACCGCGTTCGGCGACGCCGTGGCCCAGGCCGAGAAGGCGGGCGTCACGCCCGAGGTCAGGCACATCGCCAACACCGCGGCCGCGATCACCGTGCCCGAGTCCCGGCTCGACCTGGTCCGGTTCGGCGGCGCCGTCTACGGCCTGTCCACCCTGCCCGGCGGCGCGCCGTCCTGGCTGCGCCCGGTCATGACCCTGTCCGCCCGGCTGGCCCTGGTCAAGCGGGTCCCGCCCGGCTCGGGCGTGTCCTACGGCCACCGCTACGTGACCGAGCGGGAGACCACGCTCGGCCTGGTCCCGCTCGGCTACGCCGACGGAGTGCCCCGCGCCGCGGCCGGCCAGCACCTGGTCAGCGCGCGCGGCCGCCGCTGGCCGATCGCCGGGACCGTGTGCATGGACCAGTTCGTGGTCGACTTCGGCGACGAGCCGGTGGCCGCCGGCGAGCAGGTCGTGCTGTTCGGCCCGGGCGACGACGGCGAGGCCACGGCCCAGGAGTGGGGCGAGCGGCTCGGCACCATCTCCTACGACATCGCCACCGGGATCGGGGCCCGGGTCCCGCGTCAGTATCCGGACGGATCTTGATGATTATTCAGAACGAAGCGTGGTGCTTGCCCGCCGAACGCCTCATCGCCACCGACGCGGCCATGCGGGAGCTGGGCCGCGAGCTCGCCACCCGGCTGCAGGCCGGGGATCTCGTCATCCTGACCGGCCCGCTGGGGGCGGGCAAGACCACCCTGGTCCAGGGCATCGGCGCAGGCCTCGGGGTGCGCGGCCCGGTCACCTCCCCGACCTTCGTCATCGCCCGGGTGCACCCGGTGCTGGCCGGTCCCGGGCCCGCCCTGGTGCACGCGGACGCCTACCGGCTGGGCAGCTTCAGCGAGGTGGACGACCTGGACCTGGACGCCGACATGGCCCGCGCCGTCACCGTCGTAGAGTGGGGCGACGGGCTGGCCGAGGGCCTGGCCGAGGACCGCCTGGAGATCTCCATCGAGCCGGACCGCGGCACCGAGGTGCGGACCGTCCGGTTCGCCGGTCACGGTCCGCGGTGGAATCGGACACCTGAATCTGGATAACGCAAACTTTTGCCCTGAGCACCGTTTATAGTTCCGCTGTACTTTGATCATCGGTTTGCCTACGGCGCCGTTACGTACCGTATCCCTACCCGGAGGCGTGCGTGCCTGAGCAGGAATTCCTGCCTCCTCGCCCGGACGAGGACCCGCCGCCCTGGGCCAACATGCCATCGGTCCGCCCGACCCGGCCCCGCGCCCCCGGCCCGCCCGCCCGCAGCGGTCCCGGAAGTCCCGCTCCCGGCGGCCCTCCCGCTCCCGCCGGCTTCAGCGGCCCCGGCGGCCCTCCCGCTCCCGGCGGCCCTCCCGCTCCCGGCGGCCCTCCCGCTCCCGGCGGCTTCAGCGGCCCCGGCGGCCCCGCTGGCCCCCCACCGCCCCCGCACGGCGGCGGGCGGCACGGCGGCCGGCTGAGCGACGACTATCCGCTGGGCTCCTGGCAGACCGCAGGCCAGGCCGGCCCCAACCCCATGGCCCCCATGGGCCCCTCCAGCTCCGCGGGCCCGCCAGGCGCCACGTTCCTGGCCGAACCGCCGGCCGGCGAGCCGTACGACGATCAGGACCAGGCAGGGCAGGCCCCGCCCTGGGCCGGCCCGGGCGCGGAACAGCCGGACGCCCCCCGGGGTCCGTCGCGCTCCTCCGGCCGGGCCGAGCGGGCCGCGGCGCGGCGCCGGCGCCGCTGGCTGTACCTGCTGGCGGCCCTGGTCGTGGTGGCCGGGGCGGTGACCTCGTCGGTCGTGCTGCTGGCCGGCGGGCCAGGTCCGGCCTCGGTCATTCCCGGCGGCCTGATTACCACGTTCCAGCCCGGCGAGCTGCAGCAAGTGCCGAACGCCTGCGCCGTGGTCCCGGCCGCCAGCGTCCAGCAGTACCTGCCGGGCAAGCCCAAGGTGGCCGCCCCGCTCCCGGTCGACGGCGCGGCCGAGTCGGCCTGTGACTGGACCATCGACAAGGCCCCGGTCTTCCGGCTGCTCCAGCTGAACCTGCTGGCCTACGCGCCCAGCGGCCTGGCCAGCGGCAACGGCAGCGCCACGTCGGCCGCGATCGACGCCTACCAGACCACGCTGCAGGACACCCAGAGTCCGCCGCCGAAATCGCCGAGCCCCCCGGCCACAGTCACCCTGCTGCCCGGTCTCGGCAACCAGGCCTTCAGCGCGGTACAAGTGTTCCGTACCAGCGGATCGGTCACCGACGTGGCCACCGTGATCGTGCGGTTCCGTAACGTCATCGTGACGGTCACGCTGAACGGTCTTGAACACTCCAACCGCGGCAACTACGGACCGGTCTCCTCCTCGGCGCTGTCGGCCGCCGCCCTGGCCTTCGCCCAGGCGGCCGAGGCGTCCTTGCATTAGCTCGCGGCCACTAGGCTGGTCGGCGTGCTGGTGCTCGGTTTCGATACGGCGACGCCCGCGGTGAGCGCGGCCCTGCATGACGGGGAACGGGTGGTCGCCGAGGCGTTCGCCGTCGACGCCCGGCGGCACGGCGAGCTCCTCGCGCCCATGATCGCCAGCGTCCTGGCTGAGGCGGGCGCGGACCGCGAGGACCTGACCGCGATCGCGGTCGGCGTGGGTCCCGGGCCGTACACCGGGCTGCGCGTCGGGGTGGTCACGGCCCGGGTGCTCGGGTCCGTGCTCGGCCTGCCCGTGCACGGCCTGTGCTCGCTGGACGTGATCGCGGCCGCCGCGCGGGGGGGTCTGGGGGGGTCGTCCCCGCTGGCCAGCACCGTGCCGCCCGGACGGGGATTCCTGGTGGCCACCGATGCCCGGCGCAAGGAGGTCTACTGGGCGCGCTACGACGCGGCCGGACGGCGCACCGAAGGCCCCCGGGTGGGCCCGGCCAGCTCCATCGTCGGCGCCGCGGACCTGGCCGTGGCCGGCACGGGCGGCCAGCTGTACCCGGAGGCGTTCGGCGCGGTGATCGGGCCCGCCTACCCGGACGCTCGCACGCTATGCGGCCTGGTCGCCAGGCCATCGCAGGCCGAGCTGCTGCCTGCCGAGCCGCTGTACCTGCGCCGGCCCGACGCCCGGGAGCCGGGACCGCCTAAGCGGGTGACGCCCGCATGAAGTCGCGCCCGGCCGATGCCCGCCCGGATGGGACGCCCCGGGGCCGGCTCCGGGAGATGACCGAGGCCGACATGCCGCTGATCATGGCGCTGGAGCAGGAGCTGTTCCCCGAGGACGCCTGGACGCCGCAGATGTTCGCGGCCGAGTTCGCCCAGCCCGCCTCGCGCCGGCTCTACCTGGTGGCCGAGGAAGGGGACACGCTGATCGGGTACGCGGGGATGATGTTCACCGGCGGCCCCCAGGCCGACGTGGTGACGCTGGCCGTGGATCCGGCCCACTGGGGCCGGGGCACCGGCACCGCGCTGCTGCTGGCCCTGGTCGGCGAGGCAGGCTGCCGCGGCTGCCGGGAGGTGCTGCTCGAGGTGCGCAAGGACAACCCCCGGGCCCGGCAGCTCTACTTGCGGCACGGTTTCACTGAGATCGGCGTCCGCCGCGGCTACTACCAGCCCTCCGGCGTCGACGCCGTGGTCATGCGGAAGGTGCTGTCCTGATGGCCGCTCCTGTAGTACTGGGCATCGAGACCTCCTGCGACGAGACCGGCGTCGGCCTGGTCCGCGGCCACGAGCTGCTCGCCGACGCGGTCGCCTCCAGCGTGGACGAGCACGCCAGGTTCGGCGGCGTGGTGCCCGAGGTGGCCAGCCGGGCCCACCTGGAGGCGATGGTCCCGACCTTCGACCGCGCGCTGGAGACGGCTGGCGTCCAGGCCAGCCAGGTCGACGCTATCGCCGTCACCGCGGGGCCCGGCCTGGCCGGCGCCCTGCTGGTCGGAGTGGCCGCGGCCAAGGCCTACGCGCTCGCGCTGGGCAAGCCGCTGTACGGGGTCAACCACCTGGCCGCGCACATCGCCGTCGACCAGCTCGAGCACGGCCCGCTGCCCTCGCCCGCGGTGGCCTTGCTGGTCTCCGGAGGCCATTCCTCGCTGCTGCTGGTCAGCGACGTGGCTCAGCAGGTCGAGCCGCTGGGCGCGACCATCGACGACGCGGCCGGCGAGGCCTACGACAAGGTGGCCCGGGTCCTCGGCCTGCCGTTCCCCGGCGGCCCGCCCATCGACAAGGCGGCCCGGGACGGCGACCCGGCCGCGATCGGCTTCCCCCGCGGCAAGTACCACGACGGCACACTCGACTTCTCCTTCGCGGGCCTGAAGACGGCCGTGGCCCGCTGGGTGGAGGCGCGCCGGGCCGCCGGGGATCAGGTCGACGTGGCCGACGTGGCGGCCAGCTTCCAGGAAGCCGTGGCCGACGTGCTCACCCGCAAGGCGGTGCAGGCCTGCCAGAAGCACGACGTCGCCGACCTGATCGTCGGCGGCGGCGTGGCGGCCAACTCCCGGCTGCGGTCCCTGGCCGCCGAGCGCTGCGCCGACGCCGGCATCCGGCTGCGCGTACCCCGCCCCGGCCTGTGCACTGACAACGGCGCCATGGTCGCCGCCCTCGGCTCGGAACTGGTGTCCCGCGCCGTCGAGCCCTCCCCTCTCGACCTCCCCGCCGACTCCTCCCTCCCCGTCACCGACATCGTCGTCCGCTAACCCCAACCCCCGCCCGGTCCGCCCAGCTAACCCCAGCCCCTCCCGGTCCGCCCAGCTAACCCCAGCCCCTCCTGGCCCGCTCAGCCTTACTCCGGCCCGGTCCCGAGCCGTTCCTGGTCTCCGCACCGGTCCCGGCCCTCCGCCCACGGCATGGTGATCCCAGAAGCCCCCGGGGACCCCTACTGCCTCACCGGTACCGGACCTCTCACCAGTGGATGCGGCACCCTACCCATAAGAGCGGTCTTTGATAAATCCCACACAGCCCGCCGTCTCGTGATCGAGGCCAGCTACAACCTCTAACGGGTCGAAGTAGGGCGATTTCAACGTAGAGCTTCAGCGCGGTCAGGCGGGACTGTAATTTAAACGGTGGAACTCCTGAGACGGAGGAGACATCAGATGACTGAGGTGACAGAGGACCGGGGCCAGTCCGGAGCGGAGCTCTCGGCGGCTGATGAGCAGCTGCTGCGCGAGCTTACCGAGCGGGCCCGGGTGGGCGGGCTGAAGCTGACCGGCGAGGGCGGCCTGCTGGGTAAGCTGACCAAGATGGTCATCGAGGGCGCCCTGGAAGGCGAGCTGGATGATCACCTCGGCTACGGAAAGCACGATCCCGCGGGCCGCGACGGCGGCAATTCCCGTAACGGCCACCGGGCCAAGACGGTGATTACAGATACCGGGCCGGTGGAAATCTGGGTGCCGCGGGACCGGGAGTCGAGTTTCGAGCCGAAAATCGTCGCCAAACGGCAGCGGCGGCTCACAGGTGTCGATGAGATGGTCATTTCCCTGTCCGCGAAAGGGCTCACCCACGGGGAAATCGCCGCGCACCTGGCCGAGGTCTACGGCGCCGAGGTCTCCAAGCAGACGATCACCACGATCACCGACCGGGTCATGGACGGCCTGGCGGACTGGCAGAGCCGGCCACTGGATCCCGTTTACGCGGTGATCTTCATCGACGCGATCAACGTGAAGATCCGCGAGGGCCAGGTCGCCAACCGGCCTATCTACCTGGCCCTGGGCGTCACTGTGGACGGCGAGCGGGACGTGCTGGGCCTGTGGGCCGGGGAGCACGGCGACGGGGAGGGGGCCAAGTTCTGGCTGCGGGTCTGCTCGGAGATCAAGAACCGCGGCACCCGGGACGTGCTGATGGTGGTCTGCGACGGGCTGAAAGGACTGCCCGACGCGGTGAATTCCGTGTGGGAGAAGACGATCGTGCAAACATGTATCGTTCATCTTCTGCGGAATTCATTCAAGTACGCCTCGAAGAGGGACTGGGCGCAGATCGCAAAGGACCTCAAGCCGGTGTACACCGCCGCATCCGAAACCGAGGCGCTGGACAGGTTCGCTGAATTCTCCGGGAAATGGGAGAAGCGCTACCCGGCCATCATACGGCTCTGGGAGAACGCGTGGTCTGAGTTCGTGCCATTCCTGCGGTTCGACCGGGAAATCAGGACAGTGATCTGCACGACGAATGCCATCGAATCGATCAACGCCCGGCTCCGCCGGGCCGTGAACGCCCGCGGCCACTTCCCGACCGAGCAGGCCGCGATGAAGTGCCTGTACCTGGCGATCATGAGCCTGGACCCCACCGGGAAGGACCGCAAGCGCTGGACCAACCGGTGGAAGGCCGCCCTGAATGCCTTCGACATCACCTTCGACGGCCGCCTCAGCGCGGGACGCAAGTTACAGCAGAGGAAGAAGTTACACCGTTAAGTTGACAGACCCGGTCAGGCTGAATGCTCCCCTTTGTTTCAGCATGCATACACTGAGGTGATCTCAGCGAGTTTCAGGTGATGTATTTGTGCTCGTATTGGGTGAGGACGAGGGCGGCGCGGGTTATCTCGGTGATGCGGTCGGGGTCGGCGGTGATGTGCTGGAGAGCGGCCCAGCGCTGGGTGAGCAGGGCGAACCCGCGTTCCCCCCTGCAGCGTAGGTCGCGCAGCAGTGCATTCCTGGTGCTGGTATCGATGTCGAGTTCCTGGTTTCCGGCGGGCTTTTTCACTGGGGTGAGGATGCCGATTCCGGCGCCTTCGTAGCCGCTGTCGGCGAGGGCGGGCATTCCGAGGGCGGCGGCGCGGTAGAGGGCGGGCAGGGCGTGGGCGCGGGCGGCAGTCAGGTCGTGGACGGACCCTGGCTCGGCGGGGCCGGTCCAGAGCGGGAGTCCGCCGGGGTGCATGACGGCTTGGACGTTGCCGCCGTGGCGGTGCTTGCCGGAGTACCAGGCGTCGATCTGCCGTCCCTTGACGCTGGTCGCCGGCTCGCAGCAGCGGTCGGTGGCGAAGACCTTGCCGTCCAGGATCACGAAGGCCACGCCCTCGGCCATCGCCCGCTCCAGGGCTTCGGGGAGGTCCGGAGCCTGTGCGGACAGCACGTCGACGGCTTCGGCCAGGTACCTGTAGGCCGTAGCGCGGGACACTCCGTGGTCACGGCCGAGGGCTTCGATCCGGGTCCGGTCCCGGAACCAGCGCAGCGCGAGGATCGCCTGGTCGCGGCAGGTGAGTCTTCTGCTGCGGGCTGGGGTGCCCCGGTGGCGCCGCTCGGCGGCCAGCAGCCGGGACAGGTAGCGGAGCAGTTCCGCGGGGACGTCGAGCATGGCACGATAGGGGATCACGTGGAGTCCTTGGGCTGAAGATGATCTGTGGCAAGACCTCTTCTACCGGGACTCCACCGCCGTTTCCGGGCACGTCCGGACTGTCCGCGAGCCTCCCCCGAACATCTCCGCCGCGACGTTAGGGCCCGGATGCCTGATCCGCTTTCGCCGCGCTCATCGCAGTATACGTCTGACAGGATGTTAATTGAGTAACACGCCGGATCTCGGTCCCGTGCCCCAGCGCATCACCGTCACCGCGCCGCAGGTGCGTCGTCTCATCGAAGAGCAGTTCCCTCAGTGGGCCGGTCTCCCGGTTCAGCCCGTTGCCAGTGGCGGCTGGGACAACTGGACGTTCCACCTCGGCGCCGGAATGCTGGTGCGGCTGCCCAGCGCGGCCGAGTACGCTCTGGCAGTCGATAAGGAACACCGGTGGCTTCCGGTTCTTGCCCCGCAGCTCCCGCTGCCCGTTCCCGTACCGCTGGCGAAGGGCGAGCCCGGCGCGGATTACCCGTATCCGTGGTCGGTCTACCCGTGGCTCGACGGCGAGCCGGCCAGCGCGGACCGGATCGCCGATCCCGTCCGGTTCGCGGCTGACCTGGCCGGGTTCCTGACGGCCTTGCGGAGCACCGACCCCGCCGACGGACCCCGCCCGGGAAAGCACAACTGGTTCCGCGGCGGCACGCTGCGCACCTACGACGGCGCAGCCCAGAGTGCGCTCATGGCACTGGACGGCCACATCGATTCCGGCCTCGCACGCAGGATCTGGCAGACCGCCCTTGACGCGCACTGGGACGGGATGGAGAGCTGGTTCCACGGTGACGTCGCCGAGGGAAACCTGCTGCTGCGCGACGGGCAGCTGGCGGCCGTCATCGACTTCGGCACCTGTGGTGTCGGCGACCCGGCCTGTGACCTGGCAATCGCGTGGACATTGCTGACTGCCGAGGGTCGCCAGATGTTCCGGGAGCGGCTTTACGTAGGTCAAGCCGAATGGTCGCGCGGGCGCGGCTGGGCCATGTGGAAGACGCTCGCGACCTGTGCCTACACGTTGAAAGGAGACGACGAGGAAGAGGCCGCAGACGCGCGGCGCGTACTTGGTGAGATCTTCTCGGCGACCAACTGACCGCGATTCGCTGAGATCACCTCACTGCGCGCCCGCATGGGGCCGGGAAGGACCCGCTAGCGGCGTGGCCGATCTCATCTCGCACGACGCACGTAGATAGGCCAGCGGCGCAAACGGCTACGCGCCTTGTAAGACCGGCGAACGTGGGCCAACTCCCGATACGCGTCAATCCGGAAGCCGGGTCGGATGGGCTGCAGCCCGCTCCAGCCCTGCACACAGACCCGACACACCCCGCACAGTGTGCGTAGAAGACCGGTAGAATCGGTAGGGTGCCGCATCGACTGGTTGCTCCGCGGCTGAGCGCGGCCAGAAACTGGCCGCTAGCCACCCTCAGCCCCCGAAATCCGGATCCCACCCTGCCCGCGAGTCCTCCCCGTCCCGCCAGTCCCAGGCCAATGCTGCCGGGCCTACCAGCGGCCGTAGTGGACGACGTCCTGAGCCGCACGGCGCCGGGACTTCAGGTCGCGAGGCGCGGCCTCGGCGTTGTGCCCGATGGCGATGGCGCCGATCGGCTCATGGTCGTCCGGCACGCCGAACGCCTCGCGGAACGGCTGCACGGCCTCGGGCACGATCCCGAAGTACAGCGCCCCCAGGCCCTCATCCGTCACGGTGAGCAGGATCAGCAGCGCCGCCATGCCGGTGTCGATGTGCCAGAACGGTACCGGCCAGCGCTTCTCGTCCCGGTCGGTCCAGCCCTTGTCGGGCAGGGCGTAACGGTCCAGGTAGACCCGCTTGGACGACATCGGCACGATGACCAGCGGCGCCGACGCTACCGACTCGGCCGCCGCCACGCCGGCCACGGCCCAGAAGCGCTTCAGGTCTTCGGGGCCGGTCAGCACCAGGAACGCCTGGCCCTGGGAGAACCCGGCCGACGGCCCGCGCACGGCGTTGTCCAGGATCCGCTCCAGGCTCTGCGCTGACACTGGTTCGCCGGTGAACTGGCGCACCATGCGCCGGTGCCGGACGACCTCCTGGAACTCCACGCCTCAGTCCTGCTTGCCCTGGTGCATCAGACGCCAGATGCGCCTGCCCAGCAGCGTCAGGGCCGCCGCGGCCAGCAGCGCCGGCACGACGCGCTTGAGGATCGCCGGACCGACCAGCTTGACCAGGTTGATCGAGTCATCGCTGGCGGCAGCGGGCGCGGTCGTGGTCGCGGCGGCAGCGGGCGCAGGTGCGGTCGTGGTGGCGGCGGCAGCAGGCGCGGGCGGGGGAGCGGTCGTGGTCGCGGAGGCAGCAGGCGCGGGCGGGGGAGCGGTCGTGGTCGCGGAGGCAGCAGGCGCCGCGTGGTCCACGGTGCCGCTGACCGCGCCCGGCGCGACTGCGTTCGCGCCGTCGGTGCTGCCTCCGGCGGAAGCAGGGCTGGCATCAGCCGCCGGTGCCGCATCGGCCGCGGCACCCGAATCCGAGCCTGAGCCAGCCGAGCCCGAGCCGGCCGAGTCCCCGGTGATCAGCTTGCTCAGGTTCTGCGCGAACTGCTCCACCAGCTTGCCGCCTACCTCGACCATGACACCGCGGCCGAACTGGGCTGGCCGTCCGGTCACGTTCATCGTGGTGTGCATGGTGACCTCGGTGCCCGACCCCGACGCGTCCGGAACCATCGAGGCCCGGACGTTGGCCGACGCGGTGCCCGCGCCGCGGGTCTCCTTGCCGGAGGCCTCCAGCACGACCACGTGGGCGTCTGAGTCGCGTTCGGTGAACTTGGCGGTGCCTTTGTAGGTCAGCGAGACCGGGCCGACCTTGACCTTGATCCGCCCGTTGACCACGTCGCCGTCGACCTCGTCGACGGTGGCGCCGGGCATGCAGGGCGCGATCCGTTCTACGTCAAGCAGCACATCCCAAGCCTGATCGGGGGGAACGGGCACGGTGAAGGAATGATCCATCTCCATTGCCATCGGTACGTCACTTCTCTCTGGATCGATTCGATCTGTGAATTATGCCCGGTTCTGTCACCAACGCCGAATGAAACTGGGCTTCCACCACACTAGAACGCGGCGGAAGCCCAGTTTCATCACCCTCTGCGAGTTACCTCACCCGGCTAGCTGACCCCGGCGGCCCCGGCGAGCGCCCGGCCGGTCAGCACCCGAGCCAGGTGCCGACGGTAGTCGGGCGCCGCCCGCAGGTCATCCGGCGGCTCCGTGCCTTCGTCGGCGTGCTGGGCGGCCGCGGCCAGCGCCGCACGGGACGCCGCGGCCCCGGCCGCCGCAGCCTCGGCGGCACGGGCCCGCACCGGGACCGTGCCCATGTTGGTCAGCCCGATCCTGGCCTCGGCCACGTGCCCGTTATCCCGCCGGGCCAGCGCCGCCACACCCACGACGGCCCAGTCCTGGGCGCTCAACTGGAACTTCTCATACCGGTAACCCCAGCCGGAACCTAGCTTGGGGATGCGGATGCCGGTCAGGATCTCGCCTGCGGTCAGTGCGGTGGTGAGATAGTCCACGAAGAAATCCGTCGCGGCGATCTCACGTTCTCCTTCGGGCCCGGTCGCGAGCAGCGTCGCGTCGAGCGCGGAAATCACGGCCGGCAGGTCGCCGGCCGCATCGCCGTGCGCGAGCGAGCCCCCGATGGTCCCGCGGTGCCGGACCGCGGGATCAGCCACCGTGGCCGTCGCCTTGGCCAGTAGCCCGCAGTGCTCGCGGATGAGGGCGTCGCGGATCACCTCGTAGTGGGTGGTCAGCGCCCCGACCACCAGTGCTTCCCCGGCGTCGCGGACGCCGCGAAGCTCGCCCAGGCCGCCGACGTCCACCAGCAGCGAAGGATAGGCCAGCCGCAGCCGCAGCAGCGGCAGCAGGCTCTGCCCGCCCGCGATCACCTTGGCGTCATCACCGCCGTCGGCCAGCGCCTGGATGGCCTCGGCCAGCGACGAGGGCCGCGTGTACTCGAACTGCGCGGGAATCATCGCGCTTCTCCCCTCGCCGCGTTGATGGCACGCCAGACCCGCTGCGGCGTGCATGGCATCGCCACGTCCTGCACGCCGAACGGCCGCAGCGCGTCGACGACCGCATTGACCACGGCCGGCGTGGAGGCGATGGTGCCGGCTTCGCCGACGCCCTTGACGCCCAGCGGGTTGCTCGTCGCCGGGGTCTCCGTCCGGTCGGTGGTGAACGTCGGCAAGTCGGGCGCGGACGGCACCAGGTAGTCGGTCAACGTGGTGGTCAGCAGGTTCCCCTCGGTGTCGTAAACGGCCTCCTCATAGAGCGCCTGGGCGATGCCCTGCGCCAGCCCGCCGTGCACCTGGCCCTCCACGATGAGCGGGTTGACCACCACGCCCACGTCGTCCACCGCCACGTAGGACCGGATCTTCACCTTCCCGGTCTCGGTGTCCACCTCCACCGCGCACAGGTGCGTGCCGTGCGGGTAGGAGAAGTTGTTCGGGTCGTAGGTGGACTCGGAGTCCAGCGACGGCTCGACCCCGTCCGGCAGGTTGTGCGCCGCGAACGTGGCCAGCGAGATCTCGGCGATCGAGCGGCCCTGTTCCGGGTCGCCGCGCACCGACCACCGGCCCGGCGTCCACTCCAGGTCGTCGGCCGAGACCTCGAGCAGCCCGGCCGCGATCATCTTGGCCTTCTCGATCACCTTGTCGCAGGCGCCGACCACGGCGATGCCGCCCACCGTCAGCGAGCGGGAGCCGTAGGTGTCCATGCCCTTCGGCGAGACCTGCGTGTCGCCGTGCAGGACCCGGACGTCCTCGAACGGGACGCCGAGCCGGTCGGCCACGATCTGGCTCCAGGCCGTCTCGTGCCCCTGGCCGTGCGCGCTGGACCCGGTGACCACCTCCACCTTGCCGGTGGGCAGCATCCGGACCGCGGCGTGCTCCCAGCCGCCCGCGCCGTAGCGCAGCGAGCCGAGGATCCGCGACGGCGCCAGCCCGCACATCTCGGTGTAGGTCGAGATGCCGATGCCGAGCTGGACCGGGTCGCCGGATTCGCGCCGGGCGGCCTGCTCCTTGCGCAGGTCGTCGTAGCCGAACAGCTCGACCGCCTTGGCCGTGGCCGCCTCGTAGTTGCCGCTGTCGTAGGTCAGCGCGGCAATCGTGGTGAACGGGAACTCCTCGTGCGCGATCCAGTTCCGCTTGCGCAGCTCCAGCGGGTCCATGTCGAGCTCGGCGGCCAGGTCGTCCATGACGTGCTCGATGGCGAAGGTCGCCTCCGGCCGCCCCGCGCCGCGGTAGGCGTCGGTGGGGGTCTTGGTGGTGAATACGCCCGTGCACTTGAACGAGTAGGCGTCCATCTTGTAAATCGCGTTGTACATGAACGCGCCGAGCAGCGGCATGCCGGGCGTGACCAGCATCAGGTAGGCGCCCATGTCGGCCAGCAGGTCCACGTCCAGGCCCCGGATCCGGCCGTCGCGGTCCGCCGCGATCTTGATCCGCTGGAGCTGGTCGCGGCCGTGGTGCACGGCCAGGTTGCCCTCGCTGCGCGACTCGGTCCACTTGACCGGTCGGCCGAGCCTGCGGGCGAGCAGCACGGCCAGGAACTCCTCGGCCGTGACCTGAAGCTTGGAGCCGAACCCGCCGCCCACATCGGGCGCGATCACGCGGATGTTCTGCTCGGGTATGCCGAGTACCGCGGCGATCAGGAACCGCAGCACGTGCGGGATCTGGGTCGAGGTCCACAGCGTGATCTCGTCGCCCACCATCGCGGCGACCGTGGCCCGGGGCTCCATGGCGCGCGGGATCAGTCGCTGCTGCCGGTACGTCCGCTCGACGACCACCGGCGCGTCGCGGAACGCCGCCTCTATGTCGCCCTGGGCGAAGGGCCACACGAAGGACTGGTTGCCCGCCTCGTGCACCTTCGGCGAGCCCTCGGCCAGCGCGGCCTCCATGTCCAGCACGGCCGGCAGCGGCTCGTACTCGACGTCGATCAGCTCCAGCGCGTCCGCCGCGGCGTACCGGTCCCGCGCCACCACGCAGGCCACGATCTCGCCCACGTAGCGGACCTCGTCGGTGGCCATCGGCGGGTGGGCCGGGATGACGATGTCCGGGGTCACCGGCCAGGCGCAGGGCAGGCTGCCCTGCTCGGCGGCGAAGTCCGCGCCGGAGAACGCGGCGATGACGCCGGGAGCGCCGCGGGCGGCGGAGACGTCGACCGACGTGATCCGCGCGTGCGCCATCGGGCTGCGCAGGTACGCCACCTGGACCAGGCCGGGCAGCTGGATGTTGTCGGTCCAGTTGGTCTGCCCGGTGACCAGCCGGGCGTCTTCCTTCCGGGCTCGCGCCCGGCCGATCTCGGTGGTAACAGTCATGATGCCGCCCCCTGGCTCGCCGAGGCCGCGCGCATGACCGCGCGGACGATGTTCTGGTAGCCGGTGCAGCGGCACAGGTTCCCTTCGAGGCCCTCGCGGACCTCGTGCTCGGTCGGGTTCGGGTTGTCCCTCAGCAGGTCGGCCGCGGCCATGATCATGCCCGGCGTGCAGTACCCGCACTGCAGCGCGTGCTCCTCGTGGAAGGCCTGCTGCAGCGGGTGCCATTCGCCGTTCGCCATGCCCTGGATCGTGGTGATCTCCGCGCCCTGGGCCTGTACCGCGAGCACCGAGCAGCTCTTCGCGGACAGCCCGTTCAGCAGCACCGTGCAGGCGCCGCAGTTGGAGGTGTCACAGCCGACCGGCGTGCCAATCCGGCCCGCCACCTCGCGCAGATAATGAACAAGCAGCATGCGGGGTTCGACATCATCGTCGTACCGCACGCCGTCGATAGTCATGCTGACCTTGGTCATCCGGCCTCCTCGCCGACCTACCTACCTGGGCAGATTCACCTGGAGCCCAACCTAGGACGCCCCCGCGCCGGGCACCAGTCCCCGCCAGGCCCGCGCGTCGCGGTACGTCGCTGGTGCCCGTCGTGATCCGAATGCACGCTGGTGCCCTGGCACCGGCCGTCATCAGTGTTGGAACAATGTGACTAGAGGCCCCAGGAGCCGGTCAGGCGGAGCGCGGGCCACGGAAATCTCAAAAAAAATCATCCAGACACTACTGTCCGGCCGGGACGGCCGGGACGGGACCGCTAGGCGCCGGCGGGCGTCCGCTCCTCGCTGGCCCAGGGCGCCCCACAGCTGGTGATGAGTTCGAGGAACGGCCCAGGCGGCAGCGCCTCGGGACCCAGCACCCCAGTACCCGACCAGGCGCCCTCCTGGATCAGCTCCAGCGCCACCACCGGGTTGACCGCGGTCTGCCAGACCACCGCCTGGGAGCCGTACTCGGCCATCGACCAGGCGTTGTCGACCACCTGGTACAGGTACACCTCGCGCGGCGCGCCGTCCTTTCCCGTCCCCGTCACCCAGGTGCCCGCGCAGGTCAGGCCGCTCATCTTGTCGCCGAGCGTGGCCGGGTCGGGCAGGCAGGCGGCCACCACGTCGCGGGGCGACACGCTCGCGCCGCCGACCTGCACCGGGTCGGTGCGGTCCAGGCCCAGCTTGTGCAGCGTGCGGAGCACGCCGATGAACTCCGAGCCGAGGCCGTACTTGAAGGTGACCCGCCGGGCCGGTACCCAGCGGGGCATCAGCAGCACCTCCTCGTGCTCCACGTTCACGCACTCCACCGGGCCGATGCCGGCCGGGAAGGTGAACACCTCGGGCTCGCTGAACGGCTCGGTGGTGAACCAGCCGCGGCCGCGCTCCCAGATCACCGGCGGGTTGAGGCACTCCTCGATCGTGGTCCAGATGGAGAAGGTAGGAGCGAAGTCGTACCCGGCCACCTGGAGGTTCGCGCCGTCCCGCACGCCGAGCTCGTCGATCTCGGCGAACAGCTCGTCGGCCGCGTACCGGGCGAGCACGTCCGACAGGCCGGGCTCCACGCCCATCCCCACCAGGGCCAGCCGCCCGGCCTGCTCCCACTGGCCCGCCAGCGCGAACTGGTCGTCGCCCAGCTTGACTCCGGTCTGGCGGTACGGCTCGTCCGGATGGGGGTAAGACAGGGACATCGCCATATCCAGGTAGTGAACCCGGGCCGCCAGGGCGGCCCGGAACAGCGGCAGCACGAATCGGGGATCGGTGGCGTTCATGAGCACGTCGCAGTGGCGCTGCGTCAGCAGCTCGGCGGTGGCCCGCTCGTCCCTGGCGTCGAGCTGCACGGCCTCGTACCCGTCACGGGCCGCCGCGGCTCGCTGCGCCCGGCCCAGGTCGTAGTCGGCGATGACCAGCTCAGCGAACGGGCGGCGCGCGGCGATCCTGGCCAGGGCCGTGCCCACGCCGCCCGCACCCACCAGGAGGATACGCATGGGCCGATCGTAGACCTTACCCTGGCAGCAGAGGAGACCGATAGTGATGCATAGCTGTTATTGCGGATATCGTTGCCGATAAGCGTAATTTGTGCTAGAACCGTACAATTAAAGGTGCTGACGTGTCCGTCGCGCCCCCGCACTAAATCGCGGCAACGGGTCCGGCCAGTTGGCCGGGCCGCGTGCCTGGCCCGGCCGTACCGGGTCCCAGCCAGGAGGGTGAGACATGGCCACCACTGCGCCGGCACAGCCCACAGAGCAGTACGAGGACAAGGGCCTGAAGAGCGGCGCGCTCGGGCTCGTTTCCAGCGTCGTCATGGGGGTGGCGTCGACCGCCCCGGCCTACAGCCTGGCGGCGACCCTCTTCTTCGTGGTGGCCGCGGTGGGGCTCAAGTCGCCCGCGGTTGCCGTGCTGGCCTTCATCCCGATGCTGCTCTGCTCGATCGGCTACAGCGAGATGAACAAGGCCGACCCGGACTGCGGCACCACGTTCACCTGGGGGACGCGGGCGTTCGGGCCGAAGACCGGCTGGGCGGGCGGCTGGGCCATCGTGGCCGCCGACGTCCTGGTCATGGCCAGCCTGGCCCAGGTCGCCGGGCAGTACGTGTTCCTGCTGTTCGGCGCCAACGGCGTCGGCCAGGACGCGACCGCGTGGCAGGTGCTGCTGGTCGGCATCGGCTGGATCGTGGCCATGACCTACATCTGCTACCGCGGCATCGAGGTCTCGGCCTGGTTCCAGCGCATCCTGCTGACCGTCGAGATCGTCATGCTGCTGGTGCTGTCGATCACCGCACTGGTCCGGGTCGGTAACGGGCACCACCCGAAAGGCTCGGTCACGCCGAGCTTCGGCTGGCTGCTCCCGACCCACCTGGGCCTGTCGGCCTTCATCAGCGGCATTATCCTCATGCTGTTCATCTACTGGGGCTGGGACACCGCGGTCTCGATCAACGAGGAGACCAAGGACAAGAACAAGACGCCCGGCCAGGCGGCGATCATCTCGACCATCATGCTGCTGGTCACCTACGCGATCGTCATCTTCTCGGTCCAGGCGTTCGCCGGCATCGGGACCTCGGGCATCGGCCTGGGTAACACCAACAACCAGTTCGACGTCCTGTCTGTACTGGGCGGCGCCATCTTCGGCGGGGGCGGCTTCGGCACGTTCCTGTCCCGGCTGCTGATCCTGATGGTGCTCACCTCGGCCTCGGCCTCCACCCAGACCACCATCCTGCCGACGGCCCGCACCACGCTGTCGATGGCCACTTACAAGGCCATCCCGGCGGCGTTCGCCAAGATCCACCCCGGTACCTGACGCCGACCGTCTCCACCATCGTGATGGGCACCATCTCGATCGCCCTGTACATCCCGCTGAACTACTTCGCGGGCGGCAACATGATCGGCGACGCGGTGACCGCGATCGGGCTCTACATCGCCTTCTACTACGGGCTGACCGCCTTCTCCTGCGTCTGGTACTACCGGAGGACGCTGTTCAGCAGCGCCGGGACCTGTGGATGCGCGGCATGTTGCCCGGCCTGGGCGGCCTGATCATGTACGCGGCCGGCGGCTACGCTCTGCAGAGCTACTGGGTGGCCTCCAACAGGTACACCAGCTGAACCGTGCCCGGCCTGAAATGGCACATCGGCGGCATCTTCCTGATCGCCCTCGCCGCCGCGCTGGTCGGCATGCTCGGCTTCGTCTACATGCGGGTGACCGCGCCCGCCTTCTTCAGGAAGCAGACCCTGACCAGGTCCACCCCCACCCTGGTCCCCGACGAGAGCTGACCGCCTAGAACGTTCCCAACGAGGCCGGACCCGCGCAGACCTGCGCCGGTCCGGCCTCGCGCTGAGCGGTCGGCGCCGAGGCACGCTTTCTGCTAGCCGCTGCTGCCGGGGTGGCGGCACCCGCCATTTTGTCGGTACCCGGTGCGACACTTCGGCCGGGAGACCGCACCTCGGACGTTCCATACGGTGGGGCCGGACGGCATACGGGAGGTAACTGAGTACGAGGCCTCACAAGCCACTGCTGGTTGAATCGTGTTCATGCCGCCGTAGGTGGCCAGAGCACTCCTGCCGGGTACGCCACATGCCAGGCAGAACGAAGCCGGCATACCCGAAGTCGGGCCTCGACGGCAGGAACACCGGTATCGTACGGTTTCGTGCTAGAAGGCGAGCTGGTCTTCGTACCGGCCGGGATCCCTCGGCGGGGAGTGTTCGCGCTCTGGGGCAAAGGCTCGGGATCGGCCAAGCTGGAGCTGGTCTTCCCGGGCGGCAGGTACGGCATACGCAAACGGCTGGTGTCGGCCGATCTCATTCCGCTCGCCGAGGCTCTGCCGGCCCTACTCGCCGCCGCCCAGGTGCGCAACCGGGGCGGCCGATGCGGCCCAGCGTCCGGGTCTGGGCGGCGGCCGCGGCGGCGGGCGTGGGCTTGGTGGCGCGGGGCAGGCTGCTGCCCACCGTCGGCGCCGACGACACCGACATCTGGCGCGCGGGCCCGCTTGATCCCTCCGATCTCAGCTGGCTGCGCGAGCTGGCCGCGGTCTTCCCTCCCGCCGCGCATGCCCTGGCCATTCCGGGCTCGCGGCCGATGCGGCTCCGCTCCCCGAAGCGCTGATCCGTGACCTGTGGGACGCGATCGCGGACCTGATCGCGCGCTCGCCCGCCGCGCCCCGGACCACCGCTTCGACCGCGTTCGCCGCGGCCGAGCCGACCCGGGTCGGTGACCTGGCTGACTGGCTCGCCGATACCACCGACGGCCTGGCGGCTGGCGCGCGCCTCGGCCTTCGGATCGAGACCGTGCCGGAGGCGCCGACGACCGGAGATGACGATGACCCGATCAACGACGAGGGCTTTTTCGCTGCCCTAGAGGATTACTCCGGTGCGATCGAGGCGAACGGGGCACGACAGGCCGACGGGGAGGACGAAACAGGCCACGCTGACGCGGCCGGACCGGCGTTCCAGTTGGTCCTGCAACTGCGCAGCAATGCCGATCCGAGCCTGATCGTCGATGCCGCCGCACTGTGGAGCCAGCCGGAGACCGTGCTATCCCGGTTCGGCCCGCAGGCGGAGACGGACCTGCTGCTGGCGCTGCGCCGCGGCGCGCCGATCTGGCGGCCACTGGCCGAGGCGTTGGATCAGGCGAGCCCGTCGGTGATCGACCTGAACGACGACGCGCTGGCCAGCCTGCTCGGTCCGGCGGCCGAGGAACTGGCAGGCGCCGGCATCGAGGTGCTGTGGCCGTCCAGCCTGCTGGATAGGGGCCTCAAACTGAGAGCCGTCAGTATCCCCCCGCCGGGGAAGGTGACGGAGGCCGGCTTCGGGCTCGAGGCACTGCTGGACTTCCGCTGGCAGCTCACGCTCGATGGGGCGCTGCTCGACGCCGGCGAGATTGCCGCGCTGGCCGAGGCGAAGCGGCCGCTGATCAGGCTGCGGGGCCGCTGGGTGATGCTCGACCCGGCGCTGCTCGAACGGCTGCGCCGCCCGCCGCGGACCCGGATGCGTGTGTCCGAGGCGCTCGGTGCGGTGATCGCCGGGTCAGCTGAGATCGACGGCGAGACGGTGACGGTGGTCGCGGAAGGCCCGCTCGCCGACCTGGCCGCCAAGGTCGCGGGCATCTGTCTGCCCCGGTGAGGTCGGGCCTCCGCCAGGGCTGGCTGCCACCTCCGGCCCTACCAACGGCGTGGCCTGGCCTGGCTGGCCGGGATGTGTGAGGCCGGGCTCGGCGGCTGCCTCGCCGACGACATGGGACTGGGCAAGACGATCCAGGTCATCGCGCTTCACCTGCACAGGCGGGAGGCCAAGGCCGGACCCACGCTGGTGGTCTGCCCGGCGTCGCTGCTCGGTACCTGGCAGCGTGAGGTGCGCCGGTTCGCCTCCGACGTCCCGGTCCGCCGCTACCACGGCGGCGGCCGGCACCTGGAGGACCTGGCCGCCGACGAGATGGTCCTGGTCACTTACGGCGTAGTGCTGCGGGACTCGGCCCGGCT
>CAVYEG010000017.1:0-153086 GCA_963767565.1 uncultured Actinomycetes bacterium
ACCAGGGCGCATACCTTCCCGCCGATGACGTCTTCCAGGTCCAGGACGGGGCCGATGTCGGTGCTCACCGGGCCCCGAGCCCGGTCGAAGTAGGCCAGCTGCAGGGCCATCTGCCTGCTGCTGGGCGCGGTGATGATCCACTCGGCCAGCCCTTCGCCCAGGTCGGGGAAGATGTCGGCCAGCCCGGATGCTTCGTCAATGCGCTCGGTGCCGAAGCCGGCCTCGCGCAGCGCGGACTCCACGGCGCCTGCGGCGGCTTCCACGCCGTGCTCGTGGTCGGTGAACAGGTCCACGTCCTCGGTGAGCCTGCTGATGACGCCATGCTGGATCAGGGCGTTGCCGCCGCCCAGGGCGAAACCGTGCCGGGCGGCGGCCTGCAGGGCGATGGTCGCGACCTGGCGGTGCAGTTCGTCGAGGGGCATCAGGCGGCCGGTGCCCCGGCGGCGCGCAGCACCGGGTGGTGCTCTTCCCAGGCCAGCCGCACGCCCTTGGGCAGGTACAGGTCCGGCCAGACGGCAATCAGCGTGTCGCGATCCAGGTGGCCGGTCAGGTCCTCCGGACGCGCCGCTTCCCCGAGCACGGTCTGGTACATCGACCGCAGCAGATACGGGTCGTCCAGGTCGAACACGCGGCCGGGGGGACTCCAGTACAGCCGCAGCGGCAGCGTGACCGGGCCGCTGGCCGGGCCGCGCAGGTCCGCCAGGTCGGTGACCACGATCACCCGACGTCCGGGCCGGGCCTGGTACTGCGTCCGCACCGCGGTGGCCGCGTTCTCCGGGACCACCGGAAGGTCCAGATGGCGGTAGATCGTGGCGCGGGTGACCCCGAACGTGGCGGCGATCTGCGCGACCGTGCGGGCCCGCTTGCCGTCCGGGCCGCGCTCGTCGTATAGCTGGCGCGCGAGCACGGCCTGGGCGGCGGTCAGCTTGCGCGGCCGCCCGCCGGCGCGCCCGCGGGCCCGGGCGGCGGCCAGGCCCGCGCGGGTGTTTTCGGTGACGAGTTCGCGCTGGAACTCATCGACGGCCCCCACGACTCCGAAGGCCAGCCGCCCGTGCGAGGTGGTGGTGTCGATCGCCTGCTCCAGCACCACCAGATCGATGTCGCGCTCGGCCAAGGTGGCGGACAGCTCGATCAGGTCCCGCAGCGACCGCATGGCCCGCGACAGCCTCGTGATCACGAACGTGTCGCCGGGGCGCAACCGCGCGAGCGCTTGGTCCAGTTCGGGCCGCGCGGCGAGCTTCCCGGACGTCTGGTCGACGAAGACCTCACCGCAACCGGCGGCTTCCAGCACATGGCGCTCAGAGCCGGGATCCTGGTCCCAGGCGGAGACGCGGCCGTAGCCGATGCGGCAGCTCATGGCAGCAGTGTATCAAAAACGATTGAGAGAGGTAATGATACATTGTTTTCGTACACGGGTTTTGAGACATGACAGGCGCGAAGCGGGCTGAAGGGCTGCTGAGATCCGTCCGGCGCTTCGTCGCTCGACGCTGGGCAGCGCGGGCCGGTCCGTTACTCGAGGTCGAAGGCAGCGTGAATGGCTGCGGTGAGCAGGACCTCTTGCGCGGCGAGCAGGTAGCCGATCCGCTCACCGAGCGCATCCTTTTCGATGGTGATGATGTTGTCGCAGCTCACCACGGAGTCATGGCCGATACCGTTGGCCGGGCCAACCGGAACTTCCGTTGACAGGCCGCGCACGGTTGTCGTAATCGGGGCTACCGTCACTTGCTGCCGGTGCGGAAGTACCAGCTCGCGCGTCAGCACCAGAACTGGCCGCGCTTTGTCCAGCTGAGCTGTGTGGATCGGTCTCACCGATCTGGGTCCACCGCGTGCCCGGCCATGTACCGGATAAGTCCAGCCAGGTCTGGGTCTTCGCCGGACTCGGCCAGGATGGCTGCGTCCCTGGCTGCCATCTCGCGACGGCGTTCACGCTCCAGGGCACGAGCGATGACCTCGGCCCGGCTGGCTGCCTTTTTCTCGGCGACCTGCCGATCGAGGAACGCCACGGTGTCATCCGGCAGCCTGACCGCGATCTGAGTGCTCATGACATAATGGTACCATATTGGGATTCAACTCTTAGTCATGCTGTATCCCAGATCGGAGATGTCAGCAGCCGCCGGGCGGCCCGGGGACGCCGGGGCCGGCGGCGGGCTGGTCGACGATCCCGGTCACGATGCTCCTGGTCACGGCGCCGAAGTGGACCACGTACCACACGCCGCGCCAGGAGATCAGCGAGGCGATGCCGAACGAGCGCTGCTGGCCGTGCTGGATGTAAACGACTCGCACACCGGGGACGTGCCAGTAACCGATCGAGTTGTAGCAGGCGCCCGGGTCGATCCAGGCCGCGTCGGCGGTGGGCACGATGATCCGGGCCACCCGGTCACCCGGGTCCACGACGGCACGGGCCGCACCGACGTCGAGGGCGAAGTCGTGCCACAGCCTGTTGTGCCAGTCGGCAGCCGGATCCGCGATCGCCTTCACCTGCTGGTAGGCGGCGAGCGGGAAGAAGGCGGGCAGGGCCAGGCCCGGGTTCCCCGTGGTCACGGCCAGCCACAGATCCTGCATGGCATTGCGGAAAGCCACCGACTGGATGCTGGGCAGAGCGCGGGTCTGCGGCAGGGCGCCCGCTCCCGGCGCGACCGGCAGCGCGGCAGGCGAGCCGGCGGCCCGGGGCGCGGAAGCGGAGGCCGCGCTCGGTCGCGGACTGGGGCTGGTAGCTGGGTTGGCACTGGTGGCCGGGCTGGCGGGGCTGGCAGTGCTCCCTGGGCTGCCTGGCACGGACGGGCGGGCGCCGCTGCCGCATCCGGTCAGCAGGGCCGCCGCGATGATCACCGCCGCCGACGGAATCCTCCGGGCCAACCCCATGCCGTCACCCGCCGCGCTCACGATCCCGTTCCGGATGCAGCCGACATTAGTGCATGCCGTCAGCCGGCGGCGGGCCGTGCCGGCCAGGTGCAGATCAACTGGCGTGCGGCTGCGCCTGCCGGAGCGCGCCGAGGGCGGGGACGAGAATGTCGGTGGGGCAAGGCAGTATGTGAGCATGGGAGAAGAGTCTGCGCCGGCCGGCGCCGAGGCCCTGGAGGGGTTCTCGGCGGCGACGCGGGCGTGGTTCGAGGGCTCGTTCGCCGAGCCGACCCGGGCCCAGGCGGGCGCCTGGCAGGCCATCGGCCAGGGCAAGGACACGCTGGTGGTGGCGCCGACCGGATCGGGCAAGACGCTGGCCGCGTTCTTGTGGGCCATCGACCGGCTGGCCGCGGTGCCGCCGCCGGAGGATCCCAAGCGGCGCACCAGGGTGCTGTACGTCTCCCCGCTCAAGGCCCTGGCCGTGGACATCGAGCGGAACCTGCGGGCCCCGCTGACCGGCATCGGGCACGCCGCGCGCCGGCTGGGCCTGGCCGAGCCGGACATCGGTGTCGCGGTCCGTACCGGCGACACCGCCGCCGAGGACCGCAGGCGGCTGGTCAGCAAGCCGCCTGACATCCTCATCACCACTCCCGAGTCGCTGTTCCTGCTGCTCACCTCGCAGGCCAGGGACACCCTGCGCGGGGTGGAGACGGTCATCGTGGACGAGGTGCACGCGGTCGCGGGCAACAAGCGCGGCGCGCACCTGGCCCTGTCGCTGGAACGGCTCGATGCGCTGCGCGGAGATGCGCGGCCAGCGCAGCGGGTGGGGCTGTCCGCCACGGTGCGGCCGGTGGCCGAGGTGGCGTCGTTCCTGGGCGGCGCCCGGCCGGTGACCGTGGTGCAGCCGCCCAGCCCCAAGCGCATCGAGCTGACCGTGGTCGTCCCGGTCGAGGACATGACCGAGCTGGATACCCCGCCGGGCCGGGGCGCGGACGGCGATTCCGGCGACGGGCCGGCTCCGGCGCGGTCCATCTGGCCGCACGTCGAGGAGCGGGTGCTCGACCTGATCGAGCAGCACAAGTCCACGATCGTGTTCGCCAACTCCCGGCGGCTGGCGGAGCGGCTGTGCGGGCGGCTGAACGAGCTGGCCGCCGAGCGCGCCGAGGCCGCCTTCGAGGCGCGCACTGTGGTGACGGGCACTGTGGTGACGGGCACTGTGGTGACGGGCACTGCGGCGGCCGGGAGCCGGAACGGGCGGATGCCGGCCGAGATCATGGCCCAGGCGGGGACCTCGGCGGGCGCGCCCGCGGAGGTGGCCCGGGCGCACCACGGCTCGGTGTCGCGGCAGGAGCGGGCCGAGATCGAGGAGGCGCTCAAGGCCGGGCGGCTGCCCGCGGTGGTGGCCACCTCCAGCCTGGAGCTGGGCATCGACATGGGCGCGGTCGACCTGGTGGTGCAGGTGGAGGCGCCACCCTCGGTGGCCAGCGGCCTGCAGCGGGTGGGCCGGGCCGGGCACAACGTGGGCGACGTGTCCCGGGGCATCATCTTCCCCAAGTACCAGGGCGACCTGGTCCAGGCGGCGGTGGTGGCCGAGCGGATGCGGGACGGCCAGATCGAGGAGCTGAAGATCCCGCACAACCCGCTGGACGTGCTGGCCCAGCAGGTGGTGGCGATGACCGCGGTAGACGACTGGCCGGTCGAGGAGCTGGAACGGATGGTGCGCCAGGCCGCGCCGTTCGCCGGGCTGGGGCGGCCGATCCTGGAAGCGGTGCTCGACATGCTGGCCGGGCGGTACCCGAGCGAGGACTTCGCCGGGCTGCGGCCGCGCATCATCTGGGACCGGGTGGCCGGGATCATCCGGGGCCGGCCCGGCGCGCAGCGGCTGGCCGTGACCAGCGGCGGGACGATCCCCGACCGGGGGCTGTTCGGCGTGTTCCTGGCCTCCGACGCCAGTGTCTCCAACCACGGGCGCCAGCCGCGGCGGGTCGGCGAGCTCGACGAGGAGATGGTGTACGAGTCGCGGGTCGGCGACGTGTTCGTGCTGGGCGCCAGCTCATGGCGGATCGAGGACATCACCCCGGACCGGGTGCTGGTCACCCCGGCGCCCGGCCAGCCCGGGCGGCTGCCGTTCTGGCACGGCGACACCCCCGGCCGGCCCGCCGAACTCGGCCGGGCCATCGGGGCGGCCTGCCGGGCGCTGGCCTCGGCGTCGGAGGCGGAGGCCACGGCCAAGCTGGAGCAGGCCGGCCTGGACGAGCTGGCGGCCCGGAACCTGATCAGGTACCTGGCCGACCAGCGCGCGGCCACCGGGTACGTGCCCGACGACCGGACCCTGGTGGTGGAGCGGTTCCGGGACGAGCTGGGCGACTGGCGGGTGGTGCTGCACAGCCCGTACGGCGACCGGGTGCACGCGCCCTGGGCGCTGGCCATCGCGGCCCGGCTGCGGGAGCGGTACGGCGGCATGGACGTGCAGGCCCTGCACACCGACGACGGGATCTTGATCCGGGTGCCCGACGCCGACGAGCCGCCGCCGGCCGGGCTGGCGCTGCTCGACCCGGACGAGATCGGGGACCTGGTCACCGCCGAGGTCGGCGCGAGCGCGCTGTTCGCGTCCCGGTTCCGGGAGTGCGCCAGCCGGGCGCTGCTGCTGCCGCGCAGGCAGCCGGGCCGCCGCACCCCGCTGTGGCAGCAGCGGCAGCGGTCCGCGCAGCTGCTGGAGATCGCCAGCCGCTACCCCACGTTCCCGATCGTGCTGGAAACGGTCCGCGAGGTGCTGCGGGACGTGTTCGACGTGCCCGCCCTGACCGCGCTGCTG
This sequence comes from uncultured Actinomycetes bacterium, assembly GCA_963767565.1. Taxonomy (GTDB): domain Bacteria; phylum Actinomycetota; class Actinomycetes; order Streptosporangiales; family Streptosporangiaceae; genus Palsa-504. Next base: position 5,657 of record CAVYEG010000017.1, read on the forward strand.
CGGGACATCGCCGCCCGCCGGATCCGGATCGTGGAGGTGGAGACGGCGACGCCGAGCCCGTTCGGCAAGTCGCTGCTGTTCCGGTACGTCGGGGCGTTCATGTACGGGGGCGACGCGCCGCTGGCCGAGCGGCGCGCGCAGGCCCTGTCGCTGGACCCGGCCCTGCTGGCCGAGCTGCTCGGCCAGGACGGGCTGCGCGAGCTGCTCGATCCCGCGGTCGTCGCGGAGACCGAACGCGACCTGCAGCACCTGTCGGAGGGCCGCCGCTGCCGGGACCTGGAGGGTGTCTCCGACCTGCTGCGCACGGCCGGCCCGCTGACCGCAGCGGAGGTCGCTGCGCGGAGCGTGGATGGCGCGGCTTCTGATGCGTGGCTCGCCGATCTGGCCACGGCGCGGCGGGCCATCGAGGTGCGGGTCGCGGGGCAGCCGATGTGGGCCGCGATCGAGGACGCGGGCCGGCTGCGGGACGCGCTCGGGGTACCGCTGCCGCTGGGCATACCCGAGGCGTTCACCGAGCCGGTGGCCGACCCGCTGGGTGACCTGGTGGCTAGGTACGCGCGGACGCACGGGCCGTTCCGGACGGCCGCGGTGGCCGGGCGTTACGGGCTCGGCGTCGCGGTGATGACGATGGCGCTGCGCCGGCTGGCCGCCGGCGGCCGGGCGGTCGAGGGTGAGTTCCTGCCCGCCCGCGACCCCGCGTCGTCCGGCTCGCTGGCCGGGGCGGCCGGCGTGGAGTGGTGCGACGCCGAGGTGCTGCGCCTGCTGCGGCGGCGCTGCCTGGCCCGGCTGCGCAAGGAGGCCGAGCCGGTACTGCCCGAGGTGCTGGCCAGGTTCCTGCCTGCCTGGCACGGGATCGGCGGGTCCTCGGCTGCCGGCGGCAGACGGCGCCGGGCCGACGCGGGGGCGGTCCTGGAGGTGGTGGAGCGGCTGGCCGGCGCGCCGGTGCCCGCTTCCGCGCTGGAGACGCTGGTGCTGCCCGCGCGGGTGCCGGGCTACTCCCCCGCCCTGCTCGACGAGCTGACCTCGGCCGGCGAGGTGGTCTGGTCGGGCGCCGGTGCGCTGCCCGGCGGCGACGGCTGGCTGGTGCTCGCGCCCGCGGACGGCGCGCCGCTGATGCTGCCCGAGGCGGGCGAGGTGAGCATGACCCCGCTGCACACCGCCGTGCTCGAGGCGCTGAGCGGCGGCGGGGCGCTGTTCTTCCGCATGCTCAGCGACCGGGCCGCGGCCCTGCTCGGGCCTGCGGGCGTCCCGCTGCCGGACGACGGCGAGGTGGCCGCCGCGATCTGGGACCTGGTCTGGGCCGGGCTGCTGACCAACGACACGCTGGCCCCGCTGCGGGTCACGCTGGGCGGCCAGCAGCGCCGGGCGGCCGCCGCCCCGCGTGCGGCGCCGCGGCCCCGGCCGGGCGGCCCCGGACGGCGGTACGGCTTCGGCCGGCCGGTTTTGGGGTCCATGCCGACGCGGACCGGGCCGCCGACGGTCAGCGGCCGGTGGTCGCTGCTGCCCGGGCGGCTGGAGGCGGCGGCGCCTGCCCCGGCGGACGGCCGCGACGGCGGGCAGACGGTGCGGGCGCACGCGCTGGCGCTGACCCTGCTGGAGAGGCACGGCGTGCTGACCAGGGGCGCGGTGGCCTCCGAGCGGATCCCGGGCGGGTTCGCCGCGGTGTACCCGGTGCTGCGCGCGATGGAGGAGGCCGGCCAGTGCCGGCGCGGCTATTTCGTCGAGGGGCTGGGTGCGGCCCAGTTCGCGCTGCCCGGCGCGGTGGACCGGATGCGGGCGCTGGCGGGCGGGCCGCGCGCGGCTGACCCGTGGGCGCAGCCTTCATTGCCGGCCGAACGGGCCGTGGTGCTCGCCGCCGCCGACCCGGCTCAGCCGTACGGGGCGGCGCTGGCCTGGCCGGAGCGTCCCGGCGAGACGCCGACCTCGCACCGGCCGGGCCGGAAGGCCGGCGCGCTGGTGGTGCTGGTCGACGGGTCACCGGTGCTGTACGTCGAGCGCGGCGGCCGGACCCTGCTGTCCTGGACGGATGATCCGGACCTGCTGGCGCCGAGCGCCGCGGCGCTGGCCGCGTCGGTGCGGGACGGGGCGCTGGGACGGCTGACCGTGGAACGTGCCGACGGCCTGACGGTCGCCCCCGCAGCCGGCGGCCAGCCGGCCCCGCTCGCGGCCGCACTGGAGGCCGCCGGTTTCCGGCCCACTCCTCGCGGCCTGCGGCTCCGGGCCGGCTGAAGCCCGGGGACTGCCGCCCCGATAAATAACGCCCATATGCCGCAAAGCGGTTACACGTAAATGGATTACCATTATCTGTCATCTTCTGGAAAGTGCGTATTTCGCGGCTTCGGCGTAAGTAATCTGACCGCTACGGCGAGGTGCGAGGCGAGTTCATTTCCCGGGGAGACACGATGCCAGATCGTTCATCAGGCCAGGACCTGCCAGAGGAGCGGGGGCGCGGCAGCCACGCCCGCGGGTCGCAGCCGCAGTACGGCGCCGCCGACGCGTACCGCACCGAGCCGGTCAACTCGCACCGGGGCAGGAATGGCGACGGCTCCTGGCCCGGGACGCCGGAGCCCTACCGGCCGGTGAACGGCAACGCGTTCGGGGCCACCATCCGCAGCGACTACGGCTCCAGCCAGGCCGATCCGCTCGAGGCCAGGACGGCGGGGACGTACGGCACGGGCCAGGCCGACCCGTTCGGCGACACCGCGGCCGCCTACGGCACCAGGACGGCCGAGGCCAGCACGGGGGCCGGGACCGCGCAGAGCCGGCCGGAGGCCGGACCTCGAACGGTCTCGACCCGGCATGCGGCACGGGATGACGTGGCGGATTCCAAGGGCTTCCTAGGCGCCCTGTTCGACTTCGGATTCCAGTCGTTTGTCACGCCGAAGGTCATAAAGGTGCTCTACGTGCTGATAATGATCGGCACGGTGGTGAGCGCCCTGGTGTTTACCATCATCGCGTTCAAGGCCAGCCTGACATTCGGCGTCGTGACGCTGCTCTTCGGGGATCCGCTGTTCATCCTGATCGTGCTGGCGATTTATCGCATAATCCTGGAATTCTTCGTCGTCATCTTCCGGATCTCGGAAGATATCCGCGCGCTGCGTGAGCGCGGCGGCCCCGGCTGAGGAAACTCCAGACGCGGCTGTGCTCCCGGTTTGACCCTGATGGCCCGCTGATTACTAAAATCGGTTCAAGCGGCCAGTTCCGGCATCCGCCGGTCACCTGTCCGCGGCCTGCACCGGACGAGGCCTGCTGGGCGGCTAGCCGCCAGTAACGCCGAGATCGGGCTGGGGGGGAGCATGAGTCACCGTCTGGTCTGGCTGCTGGCTGGCGCCGCGACCCTCGCCGTCCTGGCCGGGGTGGCCGCGCTCTGGCGGTGGGAACACACCGCGGTAGGTATCTCGGTCGGCATCCCGGTGGCTGCGACGCTGATCGCGCCGCTCGTTACCTGGGCTTTCAGCGCTCACCCGAGCGCCAGAGTGCCCACGCCCGACCAGCTGGACCTGGCCAGGCGGGCGGTGGCCGATCGCGTGCTCGAGCGGTGGCGCAAAGCAGCGGAAACCGAGCCTGCCCTCAGCGGCGGCGTCAGCAGGCTGGGCGTTCCGTGGACCTGGTCCGCGGCGGACGGCAGCAGCGGTGTGACGTTCCTGGACGACGGCCCTGGCGGCGCGGCCGCCGCCATCCCGGCGGTCGCCGCGCGGATCCGGCAAGGGCACTCTGGTCACGTGATCGTCGTGGGCCCGGCTGGTTCGGGGAAGAGCACGCTGGCCCAGTTGCTGGCCGTCGAACTGCTCAAGCAAGCAGAGCCGGGTGATCAGGTACCGGTGCTCTTGCCGGTCTCGGCCTGGAACCCGGATCGTGAGGGCTTGTGTGAATGGCTGGCTCGCTGGCTGGCCGACGAGGTGCCGGGGCTGGGCCATTCGTCAAGCTACGGGCCGCAGGCCGCCGACAGCCTGGTCAACAGGCAGATGGTGCTGCCCATCCTGGATGGACTCGACGTCCTGCCCGAAGAAGCGCTCCGCTCGGTGCTGAGCAGCGGGGATCTTCTCATTCAGAAGCGCTTCGTCCTGACCTGCCGGGACGAGAAATTCAGCCGGGTCCGGGCTTCGCTGCCGATCGCCGACGCGGTGATCCTGACGCCGGGCCGGGTCCGGCAGGCCGAGATGAAGAGGTTCTTGGCTCAGGTGACCGAAGCACCGAAGCGATGGGGCACGCTGTTCGGCGAACTTGCGCGATACCCGGGTCTTGGCCGGGCGCTGTCCGACCCGTCGGTCATCTACCTGGCCAGCGCCGTTTACCAGAGCGCGGGCAGCCGGCCCGACGAGCTGATGTCGCATGCGGCAGAGCCGAGCGATTCAGTCCGCCTCGACCTGCTCGGGAGGCTGGTCGCCGCGCGCCTGCCCCGCGGGGGCTGCGTACCGGGGACCCACTGGGAGGGCGGCCGGGCTCAGCGATGGCTGAGATTCCTGGCCAATCCGCCGCCTGACCCGGGTCACCGCGGGACCGACGGCATCGCCTGGTGGAAGCTGTACCGCATGTTGCCCTGGCTGGCCCGCTGGCAGGCCCTGATACGGGCCAGCCTGGCTGGTCTGGTCACCTGGCTGCTGGTGATCCTGATACTGAAGGGTCAGTACGGGCAACTGACCGGATTGGCGTACAGCCTCGCCATCTTCAGCTCGTGCCTGCTGCTGTCACACGGCCGAAGCCAGGCCGATCAGCCGCGTTCGGCCCGGCCGGCCTGGTGGTGGTGGATTCCCGTGACATGGGTCCGCTCACGGCGGGTCCTTGCCGCGGGCTTCACCGCATTGTGCTGCTTCGGGCTGTTCATCGGCATCAGGGTCTGGTCCACCAGCCATCATCCGCTGACGGGAATCCGGGCGGGTGCGGCAAACGGCCTCGTCGCCGGGATGATCGTCATCCTGGCCGCGTTCATCGGCAGGATACCGAACCCGCCGCGATCAGAACTGGCCACAGGGACCCTGACCCGGGTCCGGCAGCGAACGCCGCCGATCGCGGTCGCGCTCGGCCTCGGCGTCTCATTCGGGCTGCTCAGCGGCATAATCGCCCATTACAAGCATCAAGGCCAGACCGTTCCCGACTGGCGCCAGTCGGTTATCTACGGGCTGATCATCGGGCTGGATTTCGGCGCCGGCACGTGGCTGGTCAGATGGGCTCAATCCCGGTTCGCGCATCGGGAGGCGTGGGATCTGTACACCGATTTCCGGTCAGAGCAGCTAGTGGCGCTTCTGGTCCCGCTCATCCTGGGCGTCACCTTCAGTTCGGCGTTCGGACTCAGCGCCGAGCTGACCTGGAGCCTGCGGACCGGCATCATGAACGGGGCCATCGGGATCATCATCGGCGGGATTACGACCGACCTCGCGCTTTACGTGATCGCGGCAGCGGCCCTGAGCCTGGCCAGGGACCTCCCGTTCCGCGTCATGAAGTTCCTGGAAGCGTGCCGTGAGCAAGGCATCCTCCGGCCCGCCATGCAGATCTACCAGTTCGCCGAGGACCCGGACCGACTGGGCCTTGCCGCTGAGCCGCGCGAGGAGGTGCCGACGGAGGTGCCGGACGAGGTCAGCGTGGCGGCTCGGCGCTGACCTGGTGGATGATCCAGATGTTGGGTTCCCAGTACTCGCCGGTGTCGTGCTCCCGGTCGATGTGCACGGGGGCCAGCCCGGCCGGGAAGACGTAGTCTCCGGTCTCCGGGAACGGCATGCCGGTCCACCCTTCCCACTCGGCCACGGTGCCGGTGATGCGGCGTGCGATTCGAAGGCAGCGGCCAGGGCAGCGTCGATACCCGGGCCGAGACCGGCGTCGGAGCCGTCCCAGGCCAGCGGGATGGTGTGCCCTCGCCCAGGACAACCTGCTCGCCGGGGCCGCGGACGGGGCGCCCCCGTCAGGCCGCGTACTTCTGGACCAGGGCGCCGACTTGCGGGAGTGCGGCTTCAACGTGCTTGCCGGCCCGGCTGCGGACGCTGCCGTAGGCCCTGACAATGGTGGCCCGGCCCGAGTTGGACGCCCGTGCATCGGTCACCGAGAGCATCGCCTCGGAGACCTCCGGGCCCCGCTTGGCCAGGTAGTCGCCGAACTCAGCGCCGCCGGCCGCGCTGAAGTCGGCCCAGTAGGGCTCAAGCTTGCCGGCCAGGTCGGGAAGCAGGGTATCCACGACGTGACGGATATAGCCAGAAGCGAAAGCGTTCGCCGTCTTGTAGGCAAGCTTTATCGTGGTCCCTGAGATTCCGGACATCTCGGAAACCTGTTGTTCAATCAGGGCCTGGCAGTCAGCCACCAGCTTGGGCTTGGTGTCCGGCGTAAGCAAGGTCTCCTGAAGCATGGCTGCCATGAATATGGTCTTCTCCTTAGGGCCGGGGCATGGCCTGCCGGTCCCGCCTACCGCAGTGGGTTGCCATCCGGGCCGTAAGGCCCGGCTCTGCTCAGGTCAAGATCCGCTCAGGCTGGCCCACGCGGGGCGTGGTCCGCTACTAGAACTTTGTAGCGGTGACAGTGATACCACGAACCTTTGCGGTCCTTCGACGGGTATGCGCCGTCCGGCCCAGGCGGCCGTCACGCGGAGGTGGCATGCTGGTAGCGTGCCCGCGCCCGAGCCGAGCGGCCCGTACCTGGAGGCGATTCAGCGCGCCTTCCAGTTCGCGCACGAGCTCGGCCGCGGCTGCGGTCCGGTCGAGTTCCTGGTCGGCATCGCCGGAGGATCCGGGCCCGCCGCGGCGGCGCTTCAGCCGGACGGCGGGCCATCCGTCCGCGCGGTGGCTGCGGACTCCGTCGGCGCTTGCGACGGAGTCGGCTACCTGCACATGCAAGCCCAGCAGGCCGCCATGTCGCTGGCGGCCGGCCTGGGCCAGCCGCCCGAGCCCGAGCACCTGCTCATCGCGCTGCTCGACCAGGCCACGCCGGGGGTGGCCGAGACGCTGAGCCGGGCCGGGCTGGAGCCCGCCGCGGTGCGGCGGGCGGCACTGGCCGGCCTCGGGGCACCCGCTGACCTGCCGTCGCTCGCGCTGCCCGTGCTCGCCCCGGCCGGCAGCATGGACCGCCCGCCCCTCGCGGTGAGCAGTTTGGATGCCCGGGCCTGGGCCGTGCTGCGCTGGCGTCAGGACCACTTGCCGCTGGACCGGCTGCGCCGAGCCGGCGACCGGGAAGCGCTGTGTCACCTGGAACGGGACGCCGCCTGGCGGCTGGCGTCGCAGCTGGGGCTGGATGACGACCAGCGCTACTCGATCGTGCGCCAGCACAGCGACCGCGTGCAGCAGCTGGTAGCCGGCGCCCATCCGGACCTGGCCCGGCCACGTCATCCGGGTGGCCGGCGGGCCGGCGCGGTAGCCGGGTGCCTGCGGCGTCGTCCGCGCCGTTTCCTCGCCTTCACCGTGGGCTGGGGCGTGTGGTTCGGCAACCGCTGGGTGGGGCTGCGGGACCGCTGGTTCCAGCTGCGGACCATCCGGTACTACCGCGGAGTCCCGCAACCGTAGCGCGGCGCCCACGTCTCGCCAATCCCGTGCGCCCCGCCGGCATCACCAGCCACAGCACCAGGCTCGCCAATGACCCGCGCGCCCTGGTTCTAGGCCTGCCCAGGGGTCATGAAAACCGGCTTTCATGTCCCTGGGAGGTGCTGGAATCCGGGTTTCATGACGGTAGCCGCCTGGCTGTTTGACAGCCAGCCAGTCGCCTGTATCTTTGTCTTATGACAATAGATAAACCGATCAGCGGCCGGACCGGGACAGGGGCCGGCGCGGTCGGGTCGGGGCCTGGTGCGGGCGGCGGCCCTGGTGCAGGCGGCGGCCCTGGTGCAGGCGGCGGGAGTACTCCCCCGCCTGGCGTGCGCGCGGACGCGTCACCGATCGAGTTCCGGCTGGATGCGGCCTCGGGCGTGCCCACGTACCTGCAGCTTGTCCAGCAGGTGGAGCACGCGCTGCGGCTCGGTTACCTCAAGCCTGGTGACCAGCTGCCGAAGGTCAGGGACGTGGTCGCATCGCTGGCGATCAACCCGAACACGGTGCTGAAGGCCTACAGAGAGCTAGAGACCAAGGGCCTGACGGCAGGCCGGCCCGGCCAGGGCACGTTCATTGAGGCCACGCTGAGCCAGGTCGCTCTCCCCGAGCTCGCCGGGCTGCGTAAGGCCCTGCTTGGCTGGCTGGCCGCGGCCGGCACGGCAGGCCTTGACGAGGATGGCATGGTCGCGCTGTTCACCAGCGCGCTGCGGGATTTCCATGAACGCCGCCGGTCTGAGCCGCAGGGGCGCGGCGGCGCGGCGAGCGGCGAAACGGAGGGCGTCGCATGAACATCATCGAAACCAGCGGGCTAGGCAAGCGTTACGGCAGCACCTGGGCGCTGCGCGAGTGCTCGCTGGCGATCCCCGCCGGTCACGTGGCCGCGCTGGTCGGGCCGAACGGCGCGGGCAAGACCACGCTGCTGAACCTGGCCGTCGGCCTGGCGGCGCCGTCCGCGGGCGGCGTCACCGTACTCGGAGGGCATCCCGCGGGTTCCCCGGCCGCGCTGGACGGCGTGGCGTTCGTGGCCCAGGACACGCCGCTGTACAAGAACCTGTCAGTCGCGGACATGCTGCACGTGACCCGCAACCTGAACTGGCGCTTCGACCAGCCCTATGCGGAAACCCGGCTGGGCGAGCTTGGCATCCCGCTGAAGCGGAAGGCGGGCAAGCTGTCCGGCGGCCAGCAGGCGCAGCTCGCGCTGACCCTGGCACTGGCCCGGCGGCCGCGGCTGCTGGTGCTCGACGAGCCGGTAGCCATGCTCGACCCGATTGCCCGGCACGACTTCATGGCCCTGGTGCTGACGGCAGCGGTGGACGACGGGGTGTCGGTGGTGCTGTCCTCGCACGTCCTGGCCGAGCTGGAGCGGGTGGCCGACTACCTGATCTTGCTGTCGCAGGGCCGGGTGCAGGTGGCTGGGGAGGTCGATGACCTGCTCGCCTCCCACCGCGTGCTGACCGGCCCGGCCGCCGAGGCCAGCCGGTATGCCGAACGGCCGGTGGTGCATGTGCGCCGCGGCGAGGCCCAGGCCCACCTGCTGGTCCGGGCCGGCGCGGATGATCCGGTCCCGCCGCTCTGGGAGGCGCACCCGATCGGCCTGGAAGAACTGGCCCTGGCCTACCTCCGCGAGCCCGGCGCCGCGGCCCTGCCGGGACCGACACTGCCCGAGCCGACACTGCCCGGGCCGACACTGCCCGGGCCGGCCAGCGACCGGGCTCGGCCGCTTGCGGATGGCGAGCCGTCGGAGGTGGCGAAATGACCGCACTGACCAGGCCCGCCCGGCCGGAACAGAACGCGAGCGTGCGGCCGGTGCCGTGGCGGCGGATGGCCTGGGTCACCTGGCGGCAGCACCGGATCGCGCTGGGCGGGGCGGCCGCGCTGCTGGGCGGGCTGGCGGTCTACCTGTGGCTCGCCGGCCTGCAGATTCACCACGACTGGACCGCCGCGGTCAGCTGTCACCCGGCCAGTTCGGGTGCCTGCGGGGCGCTGGCCGGCTGACGTCATCTCCGACTGGGAGCCGGCCCAGATCATCGCGACCGTTCTTCAGGCGGTGCCCGCGCTGATCGGGGCGTTCGTGGGCGCGCCGGTGCTGGCCCGGGAGATGGAGACGGGTACCTTCCGGTACGCCTGGACCCAGGGTTTCGGCCGGTGGCGGTGGGCGCTGGCCAAGCTGGTGCCGCTGGCGGTGGTGCTGGCGGCTGGCGCCGGGGCGTTCGGCGCGCTGTTGTCCTGGTACTACCAGCCGTTCCTGTCCGGCACCCCGGGCTTCGGCGACAGCCCGGTCCGGCTGGAACCTGGGATGTTCGACCTGTTCGGGGTGGCGTTCGCCGCCTGGACGCTGGCCACCTTCGCGATCGGCGCCCTGGCCGGCATGCTCATCCGCCGCGTCGTCCCCGCCATCGTCGCCACCCTGGCCGCCTACACCGGGCTCGCTCTTGCGGCCGGGCTGTACCTGCGCCAGCACTACATGACACCGCTGCTGGTCAAGAACGCGGATGCGCCAGGCTCCGCCTGGGTCATCAGCCAGCAGTGGTACGCCAAGGGCGGCCGGCCGGTCAGCCAGGACATGCTCGCCCAGGTGCTCCAGGGGGCGCCACAGCTAGGCGGCGGGAAGGGCGGGATCCCGCAGGACGACCCCAGCGTGAACCAGTACCTCGTCCAGCACGGGTACACGCTGCTGACGACCTACCAGCCGGGCAGCCGGTTCTGGCCGTTCCAGTGGATCGAGGGCGGCTGGCTGCTCGCGCTTTCGGTGCTGCTCATCGCCGCGGCAGTCTGGCTGGTCCGCAGGCGCGCCGCCTGAACCGGCGGTCAGCCGACGGGTTTCTGCCAGACCGAGATGTGCTTGGTGCTATCGCTGGTGAACGGCTCCTCGGCCCAGCCCAGCGGTCCCGCAGTACCAGCCCAGCCAGCCCCGCCATCAGGTCCAGCTCCGACGGCCACACGTAGCGGAACGGGATCGAGCTGTACTCACCCCGGCCGTCGGTGAACTCGATGTAGTGACCCTGCATGGCCTGGGTGGCGAGGTCGTAGGAGTAGAAGACCCAACGTTCCGGACTGACGTGCCACGGCAGCACGGTCTGCCCGGGCGGTAGCTGCCGAAGCTCGGGCACCCGGACCTCGACGAGGAAGCAGCCGCCTGGTTGGAGGTGGGCGGCGGCGGTGCGGAAGCAGGCCACCTGGGCGGCCTGGCTGGTCAGGTTCATGATCGTGTTGAACACCAGGTATACCAGGCGGAACGTGCCGTCCACCCGGGTGGTAGCGAAGTCCCCGATGGTCACTCCGATCGCGTCGCCGCCCGGTTTGGCCCGCAGCCGGGCCGCCATGGCCCGGGACAGCTCGATGCCGTGCACCGGCACGCTCCTGGCCGCCAGCGGCAGCGCGATCCGCCCGGTCCCGATGCCCAGCTCCAGCGCCGGACCCGAGTCCGCCAGCCGGGCCAGTACGTCGACCGTCGCCGCCACCGCGCCCGGCCCGAACACGTCGGCCGTCTCGTCGTAGCTGGCCGCGAGCCGTTCCCCGAAATACCCGTCCTCGTCTTCCACGGGCGGACAGTACCGCAGACGGCCGGCGGGCGCACCCGAGTTTGGTGCCAGTTCGGTGGGCGTGCGGACGGCCCCTGAAACGATGCTCACGCCTAGTCGAGCGGGTGGCGGAGGGCGAGGTAGACGGCGCGGGCCTGCTCGGACATGGCCTCGATCTCGGCGATGCCATGCTCGTCGGCGGCGGTGCGGGCGAGCAGGTCGAGGTGCTGATCGCCGAGCTCGGCCAGGGCCCCGGCCTGCTGCCAGTCCCGGTAGGCGGCGTCGGCCTCGCGGACCTGGGCGGCGTAGCGTTCCAGCGCCGCGACCCGGGCCGCGACGCTGGAGTCCGCGAGCTGCGCGCATGATCGCGAAGCCAACAGCTGAGGCTGGTGAATTCCCTTCAGGGTAACCCCGGCGGGCAAGATGGGGACAAGCACGCCGGGACCCGCCCTGACGGGAACCGCTGTCCATTCCGCGGCCGCTGTTCGTCGTGAGGGTGCGTCACGTTCGAGCCCATGAGATCGGAGAAGAGATGAAGTTCCTGATGCTGGTCTGCGTCGAACCGTCCGGCCTGGCAGACGACGATGTCGCCGCCACGGACGAGGAGGGCACCGGGGAGAGCGGGAGCTTTCCCTGGCTCGACGACGTGGTGGCCCGGGGCATCCGGCTGGACGGCGACCGGCTCCAGTCGCCGAGCACGGCCAAGACCGTGCTGGTACGGGACGGGGAAGTACTGGTCAGTGATGGCCCGTTCGCCGAGACCAAGGAGGTCATCTGCGGCTATGACGTGCTGGAGTGCGCGGACATCGATGAGGCCGTCGAGGTCGCGTCCCGGCATCCGGTGGCCGAGTTCGGCAAGATCGAGGTCAGGCCGTTCTGGCCGGCCTGAGCAGGCCCGGTGGCTACCCGTCCGGGTCGGGCGATCTGGTATGCAGGGAGCAGGAGGCGCTCGGTGACCGGGGTGTGCACGCGGCGGCCAGCAGCGCGGCGCCCACGGCGGCCGGGGCGAGCGGGCGGGTGGCACCGGTCAGCTCGGTGAAGCGCGCCCAGATGGCCGGGGCGCCGAGCACGCCGCCGGCCCCCGCCACGGGCAGCGGGCCGAGGCGGCGCCGGACGGACTCCGCCAGGGCGGCGAGGTGCTCGGCGGCGCACCGGACGATCCGCTGCGCCTCCGGGTCGCGCCCGGCGATGGCCGTGACGGCCGGCGCTAGCGCGGTCAGGCGGCCTCGTTCCGCCGGATGGGCGTTGACCTCGCTGATTAGCGCGTCGAGACCAGATCCCGCCACCTGCGTCACCGTCCGGTGGATCAGCTCGGAGCCGCCGGCCTGCTCGTCGAAACGCAGCGCGGAGCGGACGGCCTCGCGGCCGATCCAGTAGGCGCTGCCCTCGTCGCCGAGCAGGAAGCCGTGGCCGCCGGCCTGGGCGAAGCGCTCCCCGTCCCAGCCGAACGCGGCCGATCCGGTGCCCGCGATGACCACGATGCCGGGAGCGCCGAGAAACGCGCCGTGCCGCGCGGTGTCGGCGTCGCTGGTGACGTGTACCGGGCAGCCTGCCCGCCTGGTCAGCGTCTGACTCAGCTCGCGGGCCCGGCCTGCCGAGCGCACGCCGGGCAGGCCGATTCCCGCCGCGGCCGGGCTCGCGGTGCCGATGATGTCCTGCAGCCGGTCGGTGAAGCCCGCGGTGAGCAGCGCGTTCATCGGCGGGCCGTCTGGCCGGGCGGTGACCTGGCCGCCTTGGAGAAGGACGATCCGGGTGGCGCTGCCGCCCGCGTCCACGCCGAGGAGCCGCCCGGGGCAGGCGGCCGGGGCGGGATCAGTCACCAGGCTGCTGGCGGCGGGTGCGGCGGACGCGCTTGGCCTGGGCGGCGGCAAAGGTCCGCTCCAGGGCCACCCGGGTCCGGGGCAGGTCCTGCTGGGCGAGCGTGACGAACAGGCAGTCGACCACGGTCAGCTGCGCGATCCGGCTGGTCATGGCGCCGGAGCGGAAGGCTGTCTCCCGGGCCGCAGTGAGCAGTACGAAATCGGCCGCCTCGGTGATCGGGGACCACGGGAAGTTGGTGACCGCGACGGTGACGGCACCGTTGCGCCGTGCCTCGCGCAGCGCGTCGATGGTATCGACGGTCGTTCCGGTGTGCGACAAGCCGATCGCGACATCCCCCCGCTCGCGCAGCGAGGCCGACGTGATGGCCATGTGCGGGTCGGGCCAGGCAAAGGCAGGCCGGCCGATGCGCTGCAGCTTCTGCTGCAGGTCCAGGGCCACGTAGCCGCTGGCCCCGACGCCGTAGATGTCGATCCGGCTGGCCTTGGCCAGCGCGTCCACGACCTGGTTCAAGGTGGCGATGTCGAGATGGCTGGCGGTGTCCGTCACGGCCCGGGCGTCGGCGTAGGCGATCTTCTTGGTGATGGTCGCGGCGTCATCGTCGGGATCGATGTCACTGGAGGCGGCCGCGACGGACGCGGCGTCGTGGGCCACGGCCCCGGCCAGCGCCAGACGCAAGTCGGGGTAGCCGCGCAGCCCGACGGCACGGCAGAAGCGCACCACGCTGGTGGCCGACGTGCCGCAGGAGCTGGCCAGCTCGGAGATGCTCCGCCAGGCCACCCCGGCCGGATCGTCGAGGACCATGTGGGCCACGCGGCGCTCTACCGGCGCGAGGTTCGGCAGCAGCGCGCGGATGGTGATCAGGATCCCGACGTCAGGGCCTCGATCCGGTCGTGCCTGGTGTTCGGCCACGCCGCCAGGTTACCGTTTGCGCGGATAAATCAGGAGCGGGGAAGCCCAGGTCACGCGGCGGGACGCGGAGCGCACCGGTCGACCTGAGCGGCGCTAGCGGACCCGGAGGTAGCGCGGTGGCGCATCGGCGGGCTCGGGCAGCCGCAGCGGGGTGGCGCCGGGCTGGATCGTCCCGAGAATCGCCTGATGCGCCGCACCGGTGGCCGCGGTCACCGACCCGGGCAGCCCGTTCCAGGTCAGGAAGCCGAGCACGGCGAACGCCACGGCCTCCTTGGCCTGGGCGGGCACCCCGAGCTCGGCGGTAGTCAGCACCCGTACCCCGGGCACCGCCTCGCGCAGCCAGCGCCGCGTGGTCTGGTTGTCGCTGCCCCCGCCGGACAGGACCAGCTCGGTCAGGCCGTACTGCTTGGCCGCCTCGGCCAGCAGGTCGACGAGCAGCCTGGTGACGGTGGCGGCCACGTCCGGTCCGGCCGGGACCGGATCGATCCCGGCCAGCATGGCCCGCAGGTAGCCGGCGTTGAACAACTCGCGGCCGGTGCTGCGGGGCGGGGGCAGCTGGTAGTAGGGCTCGGCCTGCAGCCGGGCCAGCAGCGGCTGCGATACCGTGCCGCGCGCGGCGTAGGTCCCGGCGGGATCGAACCGCTCAGTTCCGCCGCTGGCCAGCGAGGCGGCCGGATCCATCAGCGCCCCGGCGGGGCCGATGTCGTAGGCGGTGAGCACCTGCCCGCCGTCCACGACGGTCAGGTTGGCGATGCCGCCGAGATTGACTGCGGCGGCCGGCTTTGCGGGGCCGGGCCGGCCCGCGAGCAGCAGCTGGTCGAACATCGAGACCAGCGGCGCGCCCTGACCGCCCGCGGCCATGTCACGGCTGCGCAGGTCGCAGACGACCGGCAGGCCCAGGCGCTCGGCTACCGCGGCCGAGTTGCCGAGCTGGAGCGTGCCCAGGGCCCGGCCGTCCTCGTCGACCCAGTGGTAGAAGGTCTGCCCGTGCAGCACGGCGAGGTCGGCCTGCCCGCCGGCCAGCTGGCCGGCCGCCGCGGCGAACGCGTCGGCGTAGGCGTGGCCGAGCTCGGCGTGCAGCCGGCACAGCTCCCCGGCGCCGGGCTGGCCGGGCGGCAGGGCGGCGACGATCCGGTCCCGTAGCGTGCCTTCGAACGGGGCGGACAGCACGCCGCGGTAGCCGCAGCCGAGTTCGTCGCCATCGAGTTCCAGGTCCACGCAGGCGACGTCGATGCCGTCGACCGAGGTGCCGGACATGCAGCCGAGCACGCGGGCCCGGCGTGGATGTGAATATGCAACAGCTCTGGACCTCACGACGGAAAACAGTAACATGGATCCCGTCGCCCCTGGAACGGATTGAGGAGGGCGGGGGTGCCCGCAGAACCGCAGCCAGACGCCGTGCCATGGCCGCCGCCGTCACGGACCGAGATGCGGAACGACCGCACGACGGAGATCGACACGGTCGGGACGCTGGAGCTGCTCCGCCTGCTCAACGCGGAGGACGCGGTGGTGGCCGGGGCCGTGGCCGCGACCTTGCCGACGCTGGCCGAGGTGGTCGACCTCACCGCCGTCCGGATTCGCGAGGGCGGGCACGTGCACTACTTCGGCGCGGGGTCCTCGGGACGGATCGGGGTGCTGGACGCGGCCGAGGTGGTGCCGACCTTCGGGGTGGACGCCGGCCTGTTCGTCGCGCATCACGCGGGCGGCGAGAGCGCCGTGGCGCACGCAGCCGAGGGCGCCGAGGACCGGGAGTCGCTCGGCCGCCAGGCGGCCGCCCAGGTCACGGCGGCCGACGTGGCGGTGGGCCTGTCGGCCAGCGGGCGGACTCCGTACGTCGCCGGGGCACTGCGCGCGGCCCGGGCCGCCGGGGCGCTCACCGTGCTGGTCAGCAGCAACCTGTCGGCCTCACTGGCGGAACTGGCGGACCGCAGCCTTCTGGTCGATACCGGGCCCGAGGCGATCGCCGGGTCGACCCGGCTCAAGGCGGCCACGGCCCAGAAGATGATCCTGAACTCGCTGTCGACGGCGGTCATGATTAAGCTCGGCCGGACCTACTCCAACCTCATGGTGTCGCTGTCCGGCACGAATGCCAAGCTGCGCCAGCGGCAGATCATCATCTTGATGGAGACCTCAGGCGCCACCGAGGCGGCGGCCCAGGCCGCGCTGGCCCGCTGCGGCGGCGATCTCCGGCTGGCCATGCTGTGCCTGCTGTCCGGCCTGGAGCCGGCGGCGGCGGCCGGCGCCCTGGCGGCCGGAGGCAGCGTCCGCGCCGCGCTGGCCGCGACCGGAACCCGGGCCATGGAGCCCGCGCCGGGAAGCCCGCGTGAGTAGAGGGTGGCCGGAGTGTGTCACCGGGGTCCGTTCGGCCCAAAGAGACGGCCAGGGGTTATCGATCTGTTGCGTTCGGGGCTTATGTTGCTTGTTGACACCCTAAACATCCTGCTCGTAACATCCTTACATCCAACGTGCCGGGCACGCGGACGATGATCCCGACCCGGACCCCAGGACCGATAGGCCCTGCCGAACTGGCGCCCTCGAGCGCCGCCGCTACCGGGAGGGAACATGCCCCTCGCTTCACTGTCGCGGCGGGGCGCTCCCGCCGCAGCACTGATTGCGCTGATTATCGGCCTGGCCGCCTGCAGCTCAAGCGGCAGCACGCCGGCGAATTCGAGCTCTGGCACCAGCAGCTCGCCCTTCGTCATCGCCAATACCTCCAGCGTGCAGAAGCTGGATCCGCAGATCGCCACCAACTTCCTCGACCTGCAGGCCCTCGGCCTGGTGTACCAGCCGCTGGTAACCCTCAACGCCAGCCTCCAGGTCGTGCCCGACCTGGCGGCCAGCTGGGCGTTCAGCAGCGACAGCAAGAGCGTCACGTTCACCTTGCGCTCCGGGGTCAAGTTCGACGACGGCAGCACGATGACGTCGGCCGACGTCAAGGCCTCGCTGGAGCGGGTGCTCAATCCCAAGACGGCCGCCGCGGCGGCGTCCAACATCGCCACCGTCTCGTCGATCACCGCGCCGACCCCGCAGACGGTGGTGCTCACCTTGACGCACCCGGACTTCTCGATCCTGTACGGGCTGACCACGACCAACCTGTCCATTCTGCCGGCCAAGGCGATCGCCGCGGGCACGATAGCGAGCCAGCCCGACGGCACCGGGCCGTTCAAGTTCGTCTCGTGGTCGCCGGGTACCTCGCTGACCCTGGCCAGGAACCCGGCCTACTGGGGCGGGGCGCCGTCCATCAAGCAGGTCGTCTTCCGCACCATTCCCGATGAGCAGTCGATCGCCTCGGCGCTGCAGGCCGGCACCGCGCAGATGGGCCTGCTTACCCAGCCCCAGGTGGTCAAGACGCTCAGCGGCACCAGCCTGCAGGTGGACAAGGAACTCGACCTGAACTACCGGGCGCTGATGCTGCAGGACAAGACCGGGCCGCTGGCTAACACCGACGCCCGGCTGGCCGTCCAGTGCGCGCTCAACCGGACGGACATCCTGGCCAACGCCGCCCTGGGCCAGGGCAAGGTGGTGGGCCCGGTGCCGCTGGGCCCGTACGCGCCCAGCCCCACGGCCGGCACCTGCGGCACCCAGAACCTGGCCCAGGCCAAGCAGTACCTGAAGGCCGCGGGGATGAGCAGCGGCTTCAGCTTCACCGCGATCACCTCTGACGCCCTGGACGCGACCAGCAACGCCCAGGCGGTCACCGCGCAATCCGACCTGGCCCAGGTGGGCATCCGCATGACCATCGACAACCTGGGCGAGAACGACTACATCCAGCGCTGGCTCAAGGGCCAGTTCCAGGCGGCCTTCGCGGAGAACGGCGCCAACCCCGACCCCTACATCATGTACGGGCGGTACTTCGCCCCCGGGGCCAACCTGGCCGTCCCGTCCGGGTACTCCTCGCCGGCCCTGGCCAGCCTGCTGACCAACGCCGACCAGAACCCCTCGGCGTCCACCCGGGCCAGCCTCTACGCTCAGATCAGCACCTACCTGGTCAACCACGCGGTGTGGATCTGGCTGTTCGACAGTTACGACTACACGGTCCTGTCCGGTAGCGTGCACGGCTACACGCCACTGCCGAACGAGCAGCTGAGCGCGCTGGCTACCACCACGGTCTCTGGATAACGCCCGATCTCATAAATACTGGCCCGGAGAGGTATGACGGTTGAGGATGCGGGCGCCCGGCCACTGGCCGGGCGCCTCGGCGTAGGCCCGGGCGCCGGCCGCGGCCGGGCGGTTGCGCTGCGGGTGGCGGGCCGGGTAGCCAAGGCGGTCGTCACGCTGGCCGGCGTGGCCGTCGTCGTGTTCATCGTGCTGCGGCTGCTGCCGGGCAACCAGATCACGTCCAGCCTGGGAGTCAACGCCGGACTGCTGACCAAGGCGCAGTACGCCGACCTCGAGCACTATTACGGGATCGGCAAGCCGCTCCCCCAGCAGTTCGGGCAGTGGGCCGGAGACCTGCTGCGCGGGAACATGGGCGTGTCCGAGCAGAGCGGTCGCAGCGTCGCCTCGCTGATCGGCGCGGCCTTGCCGGTGACCCTCGAGCTCGCCGTGGCGGCGATGCTCATCGGCCTGATCCTCGGGGTCGGGGCCGGGGCGGTGGCCGCCGCGGCACCCGGCCGGCTGCCTGACCGCGGCGCGCGGCTGGTCGCGCTGGCCGGGCTGGGCGTGCCGAGCTTCGTCATCGGCGCCGGCCTGGTAGCCCTGCTGGCCTCGGTGTTCCACTACTTCCCATCCTCGGAGGGGTTCGCCAGCCTGCGGTCCGATCCGTGGCTCAACATCCAGCAGATCTTCTGGCCCGCGCTCACCCTCGGGCTCGGCATCGGGGCGGCGATCCTGCGTACGACCCGTGGCGCGATGCTCGACGTCGCCCGCCAGGGCTACGTCAGGGCCGCCCGCGGCCGCGGCCTGGGTTCCAGCCTGGTGATCATCAAGCACGTGCTGCGCAACGCGCTGATCCCGATCGTGACCATGTCCGGGATCCAGTTCGGCTACCTGCTGGGCGGCACCGTCGTGGTGGAGCAGATCTTCGTCCTGCCCGGCCTCGGACGGCTGCTGCTGATGTCGGTGATGGAATCCGACTACGCGGTGGCCCAGGGCGTCACGCTGGTGTTCGCGCTGGGCTTCATCATCGTCAACCTGCTCACCGACCTGCTCTACGCGGTCGTCGACCCCCGGCTGCGGTCCTGATGGCGGGGCTGGCTTCGGTTTCACCGCCATCGGCCTCGACTGAGGTGACGGCCGGCCGTCCCGGGCTGGCCGGGCGGCTGTGGCGGCAGCCGAGCGGCCGGACCGGGCTGGTCATCCTGGCGGTCATGGTGCTGGCCGGGCTGGCCTCGCTGGCCGGGCTGGCGCCGGACGCCCCGGACGCGCAGAACCCGGCCGCTACCCTGCACGGGCCGTCGGCGGCGCACCTGTTCGGGACCGACCAGTTCGGCCGGGACGAGCTGAGCCGGGTGATGTCCGGTACCGTCCTGTCGCTGCAGACGGCGCTGCTGGCCGTGGCGATCTGCGCGGTGGTGGGCACGCTGGGCGGGGTGGCCGCGGGGTACTTCGGCGGCGCGGTGTCGTGGGCCGTGACCAGCCTGGCCGACCTGATCTTCGCGGTGCCTTCGGTGCTGCTGGCACTGGCCATCGTCAGCGGGCTGGGCCCCGGCTGGCAGAACACGGCCATCGCGGTCGGGATCAGCTACACGCCGATCTTCATCCGGGTGGTGCGCGGCCCGGTGCTGACCATCCGCGATGCCGACTACGTCAAGGCGGCGCGGGTGCTCGGCTTCTCCCGGTCGCGGATCCTGTTCCGGCACGTGCTGCCGGGGGTCAGCGGGATCCTGGCCGTCCAGGTCACGCTGGCGCTCGGCTGGGCCGTGCTGATCGAGGCCAGCCTGGACTTCCTCGGCCTCGGCCCGCCGCCGCCCGCGGCTACCCTGGGGCTGATGGTGAGCGAAGGCACCAACATCGCGGGCATCGCCTGGTGGAACCTGGCCTTCCCCGCGGTGGCGGTCGTGCTGCTGGTGCTGGGCTTCACGCTGACCGGTGACGGGCTGCGGGACGCCCTGGATCCCGCTGGCTCGGGCCGCTGATGACGGTCATGACGTCGGTGGAGCCGCTGCTGGCCATCCGCGATCTGTCCGTCGGGCTGCGAGCCAGATCCGGGGTGACACCGCTGGTCCGCGGGGTCAGCCTGGAGGTCCGGCCGGGCGAGCGGGTCGGGCTGGTGGGCGAGAGCGGCTCGGGTAAGTCGCTGACGCTGCTGGCCGCGATGGGCCTGCTGGCCAGCCCGGTCGAGGTGACCGGCGGTTCGGTCAAGCTGGCCGGGACCGAGCTGGTGGGCGCGCCCGACCGGGTGCTGCGCGGGTTCCGCGGCAGCCAGGTCGCGATGATCTACCAGGACCCGATGACCTCGCTCGATCCGGTGCAGCGGGTCGGCGCGCAGATCGCCGAGGGCCTGCGCGCGCACGGCGCCAGCCGCCGTCTTGCTGCCGAACGGACGCTCGCCGCCCTGGCCGAGGTGCGGCTGCCCGATCCGGCCCGGCTGGCGCGCGCCTACCCGCACGAGCTGTCCGGCGGCATGCGGCAGCGGGTGATGATCGCCGCCGCGCTGGCCGGCGATCCGCAGCTGCTGCTGGCCGACGAGCCCACCACCGCACTCGACGTCACGATCCAGCGGCAGATCCTGGCGCTGGTGGCCGGGCTGCAGCAGGCCAGGCACCTGGCTGTGCTCTGGGTCACCCACGATCTCGGTGTGGCCGCCCAGTTCGTGCAGCGGCTGGCCGTGATGTACGCGGGCCGCATCGTCGAGGTCGGGCCGACGGCGGCCACCTTCGCCGAGCCGCAGCACCCGTACACGGCCGCGCTGCTGCGGGCCGTGCCGTCCACTACGGGCGAGCGGACCGCGCTGGGCCAGATACCGGGCTCGCCACCCGACCCGGCCCGGCTCCCGCCCGGTTGCTCGTTCGCGCCCCGGTGCAGGCAGGCGCGGGAGTCGTGCCTCGTTGCTGATCCCGTCCTGGAGGCGCGAGCGCCGCAGGTCGCGGCGGCGTGCCTGGTGCCGGTATCGGAGTGGCGGCGGTGACCGGGCCAGCGCTCGAGGCGGCGAACCTGGTGAAGGTGTACCCGGCGGGCGGCTTCGGCGGGCAGGCCAAGGCCGCCCTGGCCGGGGTGTCGCTCAGCCTGCCGGAGGGCGGCTGCCTGGGCGTGGTCGGCGAGAGCGGGTGCGGCAAGTCCACCCTGGCCCGGCTGCTGGTGGGACTGGAACGGCCCACGGCCGGGACCGTCACGGTGCAGGGCAGGCCGCTGGCCGGCTACCCGCGGCCTGAGCTGGCCCGCAGGCTGCAGCTGGTCTCGCAGGACCCCTTCTCCTCGCTGAACCCTCGGCTGACCGCGGGCCGGGCTCTCACCGAGGTCCTGCGGGTGCACCGGCGGGTGGCCGGCAAGGAGCAGGCCGCCGCGCGGGTGACCGAGCTGCTTGACCTGGTGGCGCTGGGCGCGCGGTTCGCCGGCCGGCTGCCGCACGAGATGTCAGGCGGGCAGGCCCAGCGGGTGGCGATCGCCCGCGCGCTGGCCGCCGAGCCGCAGATCCTCATCCTGGACGAGCCGACGTCGGCCCTGGACGTCTCGGTCCGGGCCGGCATCGTGAACCTGCTGGCCAGGCTGCGCCGGGAACTGTCGCTGTCGTACCTGTTCATCAGCCACGACATGGCGGTGATCCGTCAGCTCAGCGACCGGATCGGGGTGATGTACCAGGGCCGGTTCACCGAACGCGGCCCCTGGCAGGCAGTGCTGTCCGCCCCGTTGCACCCGTACACCCGGGCGCTGCTGGCCGCGGTACCCGAGCCGCAGCCGGACGGCAGCCTGCTGGCCGGCGCGGCCGCGGATCAGCCGCGGGAGGCGGGTGCTCCGGCCGAGGCCGGGACCGGCTGCCCGTACCTGCCGCGGTGCCCGATCAGCATCAGCCGGTGCCGGACGGAGGACCCGCCGCTGGCGATGATCGCCGCGGAGCACGAGGCCGCCTGCTTCCGCGCAGGTCCTGACCCGGCCCAGACGGAGCCGGAGATCCGGGCCGCGACCGCCGCCGACGCCGGCGCCATGGCGGAGGTGTTCGTGGCCGCCTGGCGGCAGGCTTACCCCGGCGTGGTCCCCGATGCCGTGCTCGCGGCGCTTGATCACGACCAGACGGCCCGCTGGCTGACCGGCCTGATCGACCAGCGGGCCGAGGGCGATACCGATGTCGCCGTGCGGCAAGACCAGGTCATCGGCTTCGTCCGGTACGGCACCAAGCCGGAGGAACCGGGCGGCTACGTGTTCGGGCTTTACGTGCATCCGGCCCAGGCCGGCCAGGGGCCGGCCAGATGCTGCTGCGGCACGCGGAGCAGCGGCTGCGCGAGCGGGGCTCGGACACGGTCGCACTGCACGTCTTCGAGGCCAACGAACGAGCCAGGCGGCTGTATGCCAAGGCCGGATACGCGGCCGACGGCAGCACGCGGGTCGAGCCGGAGTACGAGGCGACCGAGATACGGCTGGTCAAGGCGCTGTCGTGACACCTTCTCCGGCTACTTCACCGCGGCTGACGGCGAGCTACCAGGGGTTGCCGCAGCACCGCGCCGGCGCGTACCCGGCGGTGTCGCGGCTGCTGCTGAGCCAGCTGGCCGGCGGGTTCCCGCCTGCCGCCGCCGTTCAGGTGGGCACGCCGGCGGGCAGCCCCTATGCGGCGGCCGGCGGCTGGGCCAGGCTGGCCGGCGCGGCCGGCGCAGCTGGTGCAGTCGGTACGGCCGGCACGCCCGGCGGACCCGTCCCGGCTGACGCCGGCACGCGGTTCGACCTGGCCTCGCTGACCAAGGTGGTGGTGACGCTGCCGCTGGTGCTGCTGCTGCACCAGCGAGGCCGGTGGAGCATCGACGACCCGGTGGCCCGCTGGCTGCCCGGAGCGCCGAGGTCGCCGGTCACCATCAGCGACTGCCTGCTGCACGCGGCCGGGCTGGTGCCGCACCGGCCCTACCACGCCACCTGCGCCGGGCCGGCCGAGATCCGGCGGGCGGTCATCGCCGAGCTGGCCGATGCCGTTCCCGGCCCGGTCAGCTACAGCGACCTGGGTTTCATGCTGCTCGGCTGGGCCGTGGAGGAGTGCGCCGGCCAGCCGCTGGACGAACTGGCTGACCGCGAGGTACTCGGGCCGCTCGGCATGACCTCGACCGGCTACCGGCCGCAGGTCCCGCTCGAGCGCGTCGCGGCCACCGAGGCCGACGGGGATCAGCGGTCCGGCACGGGCGTGGTCTGGGGCGAGGTGCACGACGGCAACGCCTTCGCGCTGGGCGGGATCAGCGGGCATGCCGGGCTGTTCGGAACGGCCGCTGACCTGGGCCGGTTCGCGACCGCGCTGCTCACGCCGGACCGGCACCCGGTGCTCAGCGCCGGGACGCTCGCGCTGATGACGGCCCGGCGGGCGGGCGCGGGCGCCGAGGCGCGCGTGCTGGGCTGGCGGCTGGACCCGGAAGCCTGGGGTCGCTGGCCGGGCGGGACGATCTGGCATACCGGCTTCACCGGCACCTCGCTGCTGGTCGCGCCGGCGCTTGACGTCGCGGTGGTGCTGCTGACCAACGCGGTGCACCCGGTCCGGCGACTGGAGGCGACCTCGGCCCTGCGAGCCAGCCTGCACCGCGCCATCCGCGCGGCCCTGGACTATCCCGGAGCTGACTATCCGGAAGCAGATTACCCCGGATCGGATAGTCCGGATTCGTAGGAGTTGCGGGTGCCATCGGCCCGGCGGCATCCTCCTCGACCAGGACCAGGCCGCGACCTAGCACGGCGGCCAGCTCGCCCGGTACGCGGTCCGGGCGGAACTTCAGCCGGCCGCCCGCCACAGGCGCGTGAGAGCCGCCGCATCGCAAGCAGTGGCCGATCTGATCACCTGACCTCCTAGAGCCGACCTGCCTTCGTTGGTCCCGCGCCACCTGCGGCCGTGCTGACCCGCGCGGGACCTGCATGGTAGCGGCAGCCTGTCAGAGGGCGATCAATCGAACGGCCGGGTCCAGGACCCGGAGATCGCCAGGATCGGATGTGACGATGTGCTGGTTGCTACGGCGTGCACAAATCACGACGTGGGCGTCTGCTATATCGGAGGTCCCGCTGGCGGCCAGCAGCCTGCCGGCATTCGTCGCATCTACCCGGTCCAGGGCGATGACGTCGGTGGCCGGCTGCCGGGCCAGACGGGCGAGCCGGACTTGCCGGTCAGGCCGGCGGATCGCCTGGGCGAGCGCGGTGGCGGGGATCGTGACGCGGGCGCCGGTCTCGCGTGCGCGGGCTAGGAGCATCACCACACGGCGGTCATTACGATCCAGGGCGATCAGTCCGCCCGCGTCGAGGGTGACGCCCGGCATCAGGCAGCCGGCCTACTCGCAGAGCTGACACCGAGGATCTCGTCGGCCCAGCTGCGTTCCTCGTCCGAGAGCCCGCCGCCAGTTTCCCGCAAGGCTTCAGCGAGCTAGCGGGCGACCGGGCGGTTCTGCCGTTCCGCGCGATATTTCCCGGCGGCTAAGGTGCGGTCATGGAGACCTCACCAGCGGCGCGTACGGACCGGGCCTTCTCGGCCCGGCTGCGGGACCGGTGCGATCGCATCTGGGCCGACCTGCATGCGCACCCTTTCCTGAGCGAGCTGGCCCGGGGAACATTGCCGCTCGACCAGTTCCGTTTCTTCCTCGAGCAGGACCTGCTGTTCCTGCCCGCCTTCGCCCGGTGCCTGGCCTTGGGCGCGGCCAGGTCGGCCAGCGACGCGGATCTTGAGTTCTTCACCAGGCAGCTGGACGGGATCATCCGGCTGGAGATCCCGAGTAACCGCAGGCTCCTGGCCCAGGTGGTCAGCCTGGGAGCCGAGGATCGGGGCGGCGCGCGGGGCATGGCCCCGGCCAACGTGGCCTACACTAGCTTCCTGCTGGCCACCGCCGCGGCGGGCGGCCCGCTGGAAATCACCGCGGCCATCTTGCCGTGCTCCTGGAGCTACATCGAAATCGCTGCGGGGCTGAAGGACGAGATCGCCGATCATCCCGTGTACTCGGACTGGGTGGCCTTCTACCTTCAGCAGGAGGAGGCGGATCTCGTCCTGAACATGCGCGAGACCTTCGACGACATGACCCGGGTCGGGGCGGTCAGCGACGAGAAGCGCGAGCAGCTGGCCGGGATCTTCATGATGAGCTCACGGCTCGAGGGCAGGTTCTGGGAGATGGCCTACACCCTGGACCAGTGGCCTGACCTCGGCTAGCCGCGTCAGTCCGCGGGGGGCTCGGGGACGAGGGCCTCGTGCCAGTCGCGGATAACCCATTTCCGGACAATTCCGTGCCTCCCCGGCTCATCGTCGCGCACCGCGCAGCTAGCCCGCGGCCGAGCTGGCTGCGCGGTCGTCGGCGCGGGCTGCCCGGTCGGCTTCGACCAGGTCCCGGGCGACCTGCAGGGACGACGCCCACATCTGGTCCAGGAACTCCCGCAGGGCCGCCAGCCCCTCCGGGCGAGCCCGGTACAGGCGGCGGGTCGCCACGCGCCGTTCGGCCAGCAGACCGGCGTTCTTGAGCACGGTGAGATGCTGGCTAACGGCGGTCCTGGTCACCTCGAAGCAGCCCGCGATCTCGCCCGCGGACAGCTCGGTCCCGGCCACCAACCGGAGGATGGCGCGGCGGCGCGGCTCGGCCAGGGCGCGCAGCGCCTCGTCCATGTCCTGTTCCCGATCGTGCATGACCGCCTCGCCGCTAACGTCCGGCATCGCTAACGTTAGCGATCGCTGGCATTTGAGGTCAAGCCGCGGACGGTCACGGGATCAGCCCGAACACCGTCGCCGGCGAGCCGGACCCGGCCCGGATCCGGAAGCCGCCGATGACGATCCAGGCGCCGGCCGGCGGCAGCTGGCTCAGCCCGCACAGGTTCTCCAGGTGCATCCGGTGCTCCCGCAGCAGCACCCGGTTGGCGGCGAAGGAGGTGTCGGCGCCCGGATCGATGCCCATGGTGTCGATCCCGAGGACCCGGATCGCGCGCTGCTCGATCAGCCAGCGGGCGGCTCCGGCGCCGAAACCCGGGTAGTGCAGGCGCTCTTCGGCGTCCGCGTTGAGGTAGGCCGCCGGATCCTGCCACCGGTCCTCGAAGCCGGTCCACATGATCACGGCGCTGCCCGGCGGGATCGGCCCGAATGCGGTCTCCCACTGCCTGATATCCGGCACCGCCAGGGTGAAGTCGGGATCCCGGGCGGCGGCGGCCCGTACGTCGAGCACGACCGCGGGCCGGAAGAAGTCGCCGGGGTCCAGCTCGTCCGCGGCCGGCTGGCCGGGGCCGAAGTGCGCGGGCGCGGCCCAGTGCGTGCCGGTCTGCTCACCGAACCCGAGCGACTGCAGGTAGTAGCCGTCCCGGTCGATGCTGGCCGCCGGGCGGATCTCGATCGGCTGATCACCAGGGAAGATCGGCGTGCCGGCGTCGAGCACATGGCTGAGGAAGACCACCCGGCTGAAGCCGAACGGGGCAGTGCTGGTCACCGGGCCGGCCTGGACCGGCCGGTCGCCCGCATCAGGACTCGCCTGGACCGTCCGGGCTCGCCTCGTCGGCGGGCGCGGTCCATCCCTGGCTGGCGCCCGGGATGAATCCGGCCTGCCGGTCGCGGCCCGCGGCACCCGCCCGGCCCGGCGCGCCTGCCGAGTTAGCCGGGATGACGCGGGCGGGCTGAGTCCCGGTCGGCGGCCGCCTGGGCAGGCCGCCGGCGGTCGGCTCGGCCGCGGTCAGGCTGACCGGGCCTGGTACCTCGCCGGCGGTCCGGGTCCAGCGCGACTCGACGTCGTCGAAGATGGGCAACCCGCGAGACCTGGCCTGGCTGTCGGCCTGCGGCAGCACCACGCCCGGGCCCCCGTTCGGAGCTTCGGGCCGGGCCGGCCCGGCCAGCCGGGCGGCCGGCGGCTCGGCGCGCCGGGGGGCCTGCGGGGTGCGGGCTGACCAGGCCGGGTCGCGCGGCGTGGCCGGGACCTCCGGCTGGCTCGGCCGCACCGCGGGAAAGGCCGCCGGGGTTACCGCGGCGGGGCCCAGGCCAGCGGCGGCCAGGCCGGGATCCGCGGCGGCCGCGTAGGGGGTCAGGATCTCGTCGGGCAGCCAGACGAGCGCGGTAAGACCGCCGAGCTCAGGCTGGTTCAGCCGGACCCTGATCCCGTGCCGGGCCGCGAGCCGTCCGACCACCAGCAGGCCCATCCACTTGGGCACGTCGATATTGCCCGGCGGGGGGTTGTCCAGCTGGTGGTTGGCGTAGGCCATGTCCTTGGCGGACATGCCAATGCCCCGGTCGGTGATATCGAGCAAGGCACCGCCGGTGGCCAGGATCTGGCCCTTGATCGCAATCGGCATCTCGGCCGCCGAGAACGACGCCGCGTTCTCGGTCAGCTCGACCAGCAGGTGCACCAGGTCGTTGACGGCCGGGCCGCGCACCGCGACCTCGGCCTGGATGTCGGCCGTGGCACGTTCGGAGTCTTCGACCTCGGCCAGCGCGGCCCGGACCAGCTGAGCCAGCCGCACCGGCTGGTTCCAGACCGGCGCAGGATGGTGACCGGCCAGGACGAGCAGGTTCTCCGCGTTGCGGTGGATGCGGACCGCGATCCGGTTCAGCTTGGACAAGCTGGCCCGGCGCTGCCCGTCCGGCTCCCCGCGCTCGAGGTCCTCGATCAGGCGGATCTGGCGTTCCACCAGAGCCTGGCTGCGGTGGGACAGGTTGGCCAGGCTGTGGCTGACCCGGTCACCGTCGACGGCGACGGCCGCGGGCCGCGGCGCTTCCCGGTTCGCGAAGTCGAAGACGGGCGGCGCCGGCTCCGGCCGCGGCGCAAGGGCCGGAGCAGGCGGGGGAACGGCCACGAGCGGGGCTACGGCAGCGGGGACGGTCAGGCCGCGGCCCGGCTCGGGCGAGAACACGCCGGCCGCGGCGGCGTGAGACGGCACCGGGAGCACCCGGTCGGCACCGAAGGCCTGTCGCTCGGCATGACCATGGGCACTCTCGCCCCGGGTCCTGATCAGGTCCACAGCCATCAGTGCGGCTACCACCAGGACCAGAGCCACGAAGAAAATCTGGCTGAGCATGCCACTCACATCTTGTCGATGGCCGGCCGCAGGTACGCGACGCGGCCCCTGACGTCGTGCCGGATCCGGCGCGGATCGGGGTGCCCGGCCTGCCGGGCCACCGGGAATCCACCCGGCAGCGCGTTCAGCATGGCACCCTCCCCTAGCGACCTATTCCGGGCGCCGACGGTCAGTCGCCGCCACTCTAACGGCTAACCAGGCGGCATGCCTGATATGGACGGAAACTTTCCTATCTACGACGCCGGCCGTCGAAGCTTTCGGCTCACTAAGCTTAACCCGCCCCGCTGAACTCATGCCTCGACTGTCCGCTTCAGCTGCGGAATGGCGTCCCGGTGCCGCTGACCATGGCGGCCGGCACTGCAG
Source organism: uncultured Actinomycetes bacterium (assembly GCA_963767565.1). GTDB lineage: Bacteria > Actinomycetota > Actinomycetes > Streptosporangiales > Streptosporangiaceae > Palsa-504. Next base: position 33,852 of record CAVYEG010000017.1, read on the forward strand.
TTACGCGAAAAGCATGATCGAATATCAACAGCGGAATGACTTTTCCAGGCGGGTCCCGTACAGGGTCCTGCGGCATCGCTTCGTGACCAGACTTTCGCCCGGATAAATGGTACGTAGGCTGGCAGAACCACTACAGCCTCGCCGGTCCTGGCCTACCGGACCCGCCCTTCGGTCTCCCGCCGCAGGTGGAAGAACTGCGGCCGGAGCACCAACCGCGCGATGAGCATGAGGATGATCCCCGCGCCGACGATGCCGACCAGCGACCAGATCTGCGCCGGGGGGGCGGCCTGCAGCGACTTCACCAGGATCCAGCCGAGGAACCCGGCGGCGGCTAGCGGCAGGAGGCCCAGGATCACCGCATCCAGGACATTGCTGAAGATACGGCGCCAGTAATAAGTTACGGCGGCGAGCGCGGTGAGGATGTAAAAGGCGGCATACATCTGGGTGGTCACGTCGATCAGATCGTTGAAGGCAGCCGCCAGCGAGGTGGCGATCAGGTAAGCCCAGGTAATCGCGAGCAGGATCACGCCGAACACGACGGTCGCGGCGAGCGGGGTGGCGAACCGGCGGTTAACGTTTCCGAGGAACGGCGGCAGCACCCGGTGGCTGGCCATGCCGTAAATGACCCGGGCGCCGAGCACGATGCCAGTGCCAGTGGTGGCGATCACCGACAGCGCGAGAGCCAGCGCCATGACCTTGGCCCAGCCGCTGCCGCCCAGCGCCTGGGCGCTGTAGACCAAGGCATCGGTCGAGTTGGCCTTGAGCTTGGCGGGCGACACCACGCCTTGCAGGCCCACTTGCACCAGCGTGTAGATGACGGCGAGGAAGGCGACCGCCATCATGGCCGCTCTTCCTGGATTGGCCCGCCGGTGCTTGACCTCCTCGTTGACATAGATGGTGCCGTCCCAGGCGACATAGGCGAACATCGCGACCAGGAATCCGCCAGCGAGGCTGCCGTGACCGCCGATCCCGTGCAGGCTGAACCAGGCCCTGGTGATGGGGAAGGTGCCGTGCCGGTGACCGGTGACCGCGATGAGGCCGACGATGGCGAAGCCGATGAGGATCGAGTACTCGACCACCGCCATGCCCACCTGAGTGCGGGCGGTGATCCGGATCCCGACGATCGCGATCACGAGCATGGCCAGGATCACGACAGTGTCGATGGCCAGGTTCGGCGGGATGCTGGAGGACGACGTGGAGCCGAAAACGGTCAGCACGGACGGCCCGAGGACCACCGCGGTGCTGATCGTCCCGATGATGCCGGCCGCGATCATGAGCCATCCGGTCATGAAACCGAGGTACGGGTTGATCACGCGGCCGACCCACTCGAAGGCCGCTCCGCAGTTGGCGTTCCACAGGTTCAGGCGGCGGTAGCAATTGGCGATCACGATCATCGGCAGCGCCATGAGGATCAGCGCTGGTCCGCCGGCGTACGCGGTCGCCGCCGCGAGGGCGGCCAGCGTCAGCCCGGCCGATGCGGCAGGTGCCGCGTCGGCCATCCCGATGACGGTGTCCTGCGCGATCCCGATCGCATTCGGCTCGAGCCTGGCCTCGCCAACCGAGCCGGTTCCCGGCAAGGTAGCCGGGGATTCGACCGTCATATGGGTCTCCTGTCCTGCTCCCGACGCCTGAGTGCTGACGGGAAGCGGAAAGCCACGTGCGAGATGGTAGCGGCCGATTCCGGCAGATGCAGACGAGAAATAGAAATACGCCGGCCGCCGGCGATCGCGGAGGGTGAGGTCATCAGGCCTCGCCCATGTTCTGCAGGCTCTGCCGGACGGCCTGGCTCAGCGGGTCCCCGTACGGCAGGACACGCTCGCAGCGCGCCCCCGCCGCACGCAGCACCGCGAGCGCGTCACCCATCCGTCCCACCGTGTAGTACAGGTGCGCCAGGTTCACCAGGCGGACCAGCGTGTCGGGGTGGTCAGGTCCCAGCACCCGCTCCGAGTCCGTGCAGCATCGTTCGGCGTACTGCATCGCGGCGGGCATCCGGCCGGCGGCCCGGCAGGCGGCGGACAGGCCGGCGGCGGTCGCGATGGTGTCCGGATGGTCACATCCCAGCACCTTCTCGCGGTCGGACATGGCCCGCTTGTAGTGCGAGATGGCGTCCTTGATCTTGCCTTCGGCCAGGCATACCCCGGCGAGCCGGTCCCTGGTGGCCATGGTCAGCACGTCTCGCGGTCCGTGCAGCCGGTCGCGATCGGCCAGGCTGCGCGCCAGCAGCCGGTCCGCCGCCAGGTAGTCGCCCGCGGCCTGGTAGGCCGCGGCCAGCTCGTCCCGGGCGCTGAGGATCTCCGGGTGCGCGTACCCCTGGGACTGCTCATACTCACTGACCACGCGGACCATAACGGTTACCGCATCCGCGGGCTCGCCGGCCCGGACCAGGGACCGGGCCAGGCTGATCCGGGCGGCCATGATCGCGGCATGCCCGGGTGCCAGCTCCCGGGTCCGGTCGGCCAGCACCCGCTGGTACCAGCGGACCGCCTCGTCGGCGCTCCCCGCGGCCAGCTGGGCGGCGGCCAGATGGTCGGCGACCACCAGCGCGTCCGGGTGGCCGGGGGGCAGCTTGGCGTCGCAGCGCGCGGCCAGGTCCTGCCAGAAATCGGCGGCCGGCCCGGTCAGGCGGGCGTCGTCCAGGCTCCGGCCCACCCGCAGCAACAGCGGATGGCAGCCGTCGGCCCACAGTGAATCCAGGGCCGAGTCCTGCAGGCAGGCCGCGCTGGAGCGCAGGCCGGCCGCCGCCCACGGCGGGTCCTCCGCAGCCGGCCACACCTCGAGCAGCGCGCTGGCCGCCGCGGCCGCCGCGGGCTCCTGGAACTCGGCGGGCGCGGCCAGCTTGATCGCCGTCTGCAGGACCGAGCTCATCAGCACGGCCGGCGGCGTGACCTCGCGGTTGATGGTGATCAGGCCGGACCGCTCCAAGGTGAGCAGCACGTCCCACACCCGCCTGGGATCGGCGGCGGCCGAGAACGGCGTGGCCGCGCCGCCCAGGTAGTCCAGCACGGCCGGCGCGCCGAACACGGCACCCGGAATGCCATGTCCGTCAAGCAGGGCGAGGAACACCAGCATGAGCCGGACGGCCTGCCCCGGCAGCAGCGATTCGGCCCGCTCCAGGCACACGATCCAGGTCACCATGGCCGAGGACGGGATTTCGCCGGAGCCGGTCCAGATCTCGTCCCGCCGCTGGACGAACAGTTCGCGGTAGTCCCGGCAGGTCAGGTTGGAGCTGGCCACCACCGCGGCGGCCTGGCCGAGGGCCAGCGGCTCGCAGCCGAGGGTCTCGACCAGGTCGATGGCCCCCTGGCGCTGGACCGGGTTGGCGCTGACCCGTTCGGATAGTCCGTTCAGCGCCTCGCGGGTGCTGAAGAACCCGACCGGGATGACCCGCGCGCCGCGGCGGGCCAGGGCCTGAGCCGTCCCCGAGCTGGTGGCCAGCACCCGGCCGGCCCGCCCCTCGGGCCACAGCCCGGTCAGGTCCACGTCGTCCGGCACGTCGTCGAAGACCACCAGCCAGGGCTGCCTGGTCTCGCCCAGCCAGCTGACGAAGCGGGCCGCCACCGCGTCGGCCGGGCCGGCCGGCTCGAGGCCGGTAGCCGCCACGGAGGCCTGCACCAGCCCGGACAGGACCGCGGCCCGGTTGGTCACCGCGATCCAGATCAGCCCGTCAATGGTGCCTGATCGCCACAATGCCTCCGCGATCATCACGGCGGTCTGGGTCTTGCCGGCCGCGGCTGGCCAGTTCGGCAGGATCTCGGCCACGGCCGGGTCCGGCACCAGCGCCATGGCCGAGCCGGGGATCAAGGCGTCGGCCAGGCCACCTGCGGTATCGGGCCGGTCGGTGCAGCCGTCGGTGAGCGGGGGCACCGCTCCGACGCGGAATCGCCGCGCGATCAGCCGGCCTTCCCGCAGGGCCCCACCCCCCGCCACCTTCATCGACGCTGCCATGCCGCGAACTCGCCTCTCACCATCTAATAACACGTAAGAGTTCCGCCCGGAGAGCTTTGCTAATATCAGGATGTTTTATGACATTAAGTCCCGTGCCTGCGCATGGAGGGCGGACATCATCTCCTCGTGACCTGCGCATGCGCGACCCGCATATCGTACTAAATACGGATCAATATCCTCTTTATTCTCATTAGCTGTCAGCAGTCACCGCGCACTCAGGCATCGCCCGCGATGCTCATCAGGCCCTGGCGGGCGGTCTGGGTCAGCGGATCTCCGTAGGGCAGGACTCGCTCGCAGCGGGCGAGCGTATCGCGGAGCGCGCCCTGGGCGTCGCCCACCCGGCCGACGGTGTAATACAGCATGGCCAGGCGCGCCCGGCGGGCCAGTGTATCGGCGTGATCGGCACCGAGGATCCGGCTGGAATCGGCGCAGGCCTGCTCGGCCAACTGCACCGCCGACGGCATCCGGCCCGCCGCGTGATAGGCACGGGCCAGGCTGGCCCGGGTGGCGATGGTATCCGGATGGTCGCGGCCGAGCACGCGCTCGCGGTCGGCCAGCACGCCCTTGTAACCGGAGATGGCGGCCTTGGCCTTGCCGGCGGCCAGCTGGGCCGCGGCGAGATGGTCGCGGGTGGTGATGGTGTGCACGTCGCGGGAGCCGTGCAGCCGCTCCCGCTCGGACAGGGTCTGGGTCAGCAGCCCGATCGCCGCCGGGAAGTCGCCTGCCGCCTCGTAGGCCCGGGCCAGCTCGTCCCGGACCGCGAGGGTACCGGGGTGACCCGGCCCGCGGAACTGCTCGGATTCGGCCACGGCCCGGCGCAGCACGGTCACCGCGCCGCCGGCCTCGCCCGCGGCGATCATCGCCTCGGCCAGGCTGACCCGGGCCCCGATGATGGCCGGGTGCCCGGGGGCGAGATCCACGCTGCGCTCGGCCAGGACCCGCTGGTACCAGGTGACCGCCTCGGCGCCGTACCCGGCCGCCAGGTACGCGCCGGCCACCTGGGCGGCGACGACCAGCGCGTCGGGATGCTCGGGCGGCAGCTTGTTGTCGCAGCGGACGGACAGCTCACGCCAGTACTCCACGGCCGGCCCGGCCAGGCGGGCGCGGTCCAGGCTACGCCCGGCGCGCAGCAGCAGCGGGTGGCAGCCGTGGGCCCACAAGATGTCGGTGGCCGCGCCCTGCAAGCTGGCCGCGTTGGCGCGCAGGACGGCCGCGGTCCACGGCTCGGGCTCGTCTTCAGGCCACGCCTCGAGCAGCGCGGCGGCCGCCGTCCGGGCGGCCCGGTCGCGCAACGGCGCGGGGGCGGCCAGCCTGATCGCGGCGGCCACCACCGGGCTCATCAGGATGCTGGGTGCCTCGGACCGGCTGATGGTGATCAGCCCGGCCCGCTCGATGGCCAGCAGCGCATCGCGGGCAGGCTTGGCGTCGACCGGGGTGCCGAACCCGACCGCGGTGCCGCCTAGGTAGACGCTGACCGCCTGGGTGCCGAACAGCGCGCCGGGGATCCCGTGGCCATCCAGCAGGGCGAGCAGGACCAGCATGAACCGGACCGACTGGCCGCTCAGCAGCACCTCGGCCTGGCCGAGCGACAGCGTCCAGGTCACCGAAGCGGCCGAGGGGACCTCGCCCGCCGCTACCCCGATCTGCTGGCGCCGCCGGGCGAAATAATCACGGTAATCCCGGCAGGCGAGCGTCGAGTTGGCGATCACCGCGGCGGCCTGGGCCAGCGCCAGCGGCTCCCGGCCGAGCGCCTCGATCAGGTCGATGGCGCCCTGGCGCTGGGACGGGTTGACGCTGAGCCGTTCGGTCAGGCAGCCGAGGGCCTCGCGGACGCTGAACAAGCCGACCGGGAAGACCCGGGTCCGGTGCCGGCTGGCCGCGACAGTCGACTGCGTGCTGGTGATCAGGAGCCGGCCGGCCGGGCCTTCGGGCCAGAGCCCGTCCAGCTCGTCTACGGTCGCGAGGTCATCGAGCACGATCAGCCACCGCTGCGGAGTTTCGGCCAGCCAGCTGACGAAGCGGGCGGCGACCGACTCGGCCGTCCCGGTGGGCTCGATGCCGGTGGCCGCCACCCAGGCCTCGACGTATCCGGACAGCACCGCGGCCCGGCTGGTGGCGGAGATCCAGATCACCGCTTCGACGGCGCCGGACCGCCACAGCGTCTCGGCCAGCATCACCGCGATCTGTGTCTTGCCCGACGGGCCCAGCCAGTTCTGCTTGCCCTCGGCGAACTCCGAGCCGGGCACCAGCGCTATGGTCGAGCCCGGGACCAGAGCGTCCAGGATGCCGCGCGCGGTATCGGGCCGGTCGCTGAATCCCTCGGCCAGCGGCGGCATCGTGCCCACGCGGAACCGGACTGATTGCTCAGTCGGTGCTCCTGCTGAGGGCACAGCCCGCAACTCCCATCTATGCTGTTGTGCCGAAACCTCCTCGGAACGCACACCAGTAACACGGGAGGTTCAGGCACGGGGAGCCTGCTCCGTAACGGGATCCCGCTGACACCATTATGCACGTGCAACGAGCCAGTGCGCACGGTCACGCAGCGCACCAATTTCCGCGGGGCCGCGAGCTGATACGCGAGCGTAATCAGCGGATTGCGCTGTGCTTTCGGCCCGCGCGCGCCATGGCCCGTTCCGTAAAAATGTTCTATCGCCCCGAATCGGCGACCGAAGCGAGCAGAGCGGCCCGGGCCTGGTCGACGGCGGCCAGCATGGCGCCGCGCAGCACGGGCTCGCCGGGTACGCCGGTCGGTACCACACGCGGCCGGGCGGGACAGATGCGGGCGACGCCGGCCGCCACCCGGGAGGCCAGGGCCGCTCCCCCGGTCCGGCCGACCTCGCCGCCCAGCACGACCAGGCCCGGGTCGAGCACGACGCAGACCGAGGCCACGCCGACCGCGACGCGCTCGGCGAGCTCATCGAGGAAGGCCGCGGCCGCGGCGGACCCGCCGGTCACGGCGGCCTGCACGGCGTCGGCGGCGGTGGGCGCCTCGAAGCCGTGCCGGGCGGCCAGCGCGCGCACCGCGGCGCCGTCGGCCAGCAGCTGGAATCCGCCGCTGTGCGGGAGCGTGATGTCGGTGTGCAGCGGGGCGCCGTGCACAGGCAGGTAGCCGATCTCGCCGGCCGCCCCGGCGGTGCCCCGGTGCAGCTGGCCGCCCAGCACGGTGGCCAGGCCCAGGCCGCCGCCCAGCCAGACCAGGACGAAGTCGTCGGCGCCGACGGCCGCGCCCGCGGCCCGCTCGGCCATCGCGGCCAGGTTCACGTCGTTCTCGATCAGCACCGGCTGGTGCAGCACGTCGCGCAGCGCGTCCAGCGCGCCCTCGTGCCACGCGGGCAGGTTCACCGCCAGCCGCGGGTCGCCGGTCCGCGGGTCGACCACGCCCGGACTGCCGATGACCAGCGCGCTCAGCCGGGTCATGTCGACCCCGGCGCTGGCGCAGGCCCGGTCGATCACGCCGCGGACCAGGTCGACCGGGGCGTCGGCACCACTGGGGTTGACGCTCACATCGGCCACCCAGCGGCCGGTGACGTCGGCCACCGCGGCGCTGGCCAGGTCGGATTCCATGTAGAGGCCAGCCACGTAGGCGCTGGAGGGGACGACCGAGTACAGCGCGGCGTTCGGGCCGCGGTTGCCGGCCTGCTCCCCCACCACGGCCACCAGGCCGCGCTCTTCCAGCCGGGACAGCATCTGCGACACGGTGACCTTGGATACCCCGGTGTACTCGCTGATCTGGGACCTGGTCAGCATCTCGCCCCCGAGCAGCAGATCGAGGGCGGCCCGGTCGTTAAGCTCGCGTAGCAGGCTCGGGGTGCCCGGCCGACCGCGAGGTTCCTGGGGCGGCCGTGCCTGGAGTGGGTGCTGCATCGCGGTCCCTTCGCAGCGGGCGGCTTCGGTGGGGACCAGGCGGTCAGGCCAGGGAACCGGGCGGTCGGGCCACGAAAGCAGCTTTCGTCTCGATCTAGCAACGGGGGCTATCTTACAGGAAAGTTTCCTGTTAGTTTCTCTCTACAGCTCACCGTAACTCCACCCCTATATCACTTTGACCACCCGGAAGGAGTGCCAGCAGTGGGACTCAGGAAAACGCCGGCCGCGCTCCTCGCGTTCGGCACCGCGGCTGCGCTCGCGATCGCGGGCTGCAGCTCGAGCAGCTCGTCGACCGGTTCGTCGACATCATCGGCATCTTCGGCGGCCGCCCCAGCCCAGCTCACCGTCTGGCGGATGGGCGGCTCCGTGCCGTCCGAGGTCACCTGGATGAACGGTGTGATCACCCAGTTCCACAAGGATTACCCGCAGTACGCCAAGACGCAGGTCAAGGTGGTCTGGGTGCCGTGGACCAGTCGCACCACCGACTGGAACGACGCGCTGACCAGCGGCAAGAACGGCCCTGACATCACCGAGCTCGGCAACACCGACACGCCCACCGAGTCCAACCTGGGCGTGCTGGACAACATCAGCAGCTACGTCAACTCGTGGTCGGCCAAGCCCAACCTGGTCACCGGCATGCTGGCGAACGACACGCAGAACGGCAGCCTGTACGCGGTGCCGTGGTTCGGCGGCGTGCGCGCCGTGTGGTACCGCACCGACCAGTTCAAGGCGGCCGGCATTTCCAGCCCGCCGACTACGTGGGCGCAGCTGGCCACCGACGCGCAGAAGCTGATGGCCAAGTACCCCGGTACCTACGGCTTCGACGCCATCACCGACGACACCAACGCCTTCGCCAGCTTCGTCTGGGGCGCCGGCGGCCAGCTCGCCACCGAGAGCAACGGCACCTGGACCGCGGACCTGACCTCCCCGGCGGACGAGGCGGCCATCAGGTTCTACGTGTCCCTCTACCGCACCGACCACCTGTCCCCGGCGAAGTACATCGGCCAGACCGAGCTCGGCAACACCGGCTCGACCTCCGGCGGCGCGAACACCGACTTCGGCCTGGGCAAGCTCGACCTGTACATCGACGGGCCGTGGGCCACGGCCACCATGCCGGCCAACTCGACGGACAAGTCCAACTGGTCCTCCTTCCCGATCCCGAGCGAGAACGGCCCGAACCCGGCTCCGGTCTTCGCCGGCGGCTCCGACCTGGCCGTCTTCAAGACCAGCAAGTACCCGCAGGCCGACTGGGACCTGATCTCGGTCATGGACAACGAGCCGAACTCGACCTCGTTCGCGAACCTGCAGGGCTTCTTCCCGCCGTACAGCTCGCAGCTGACCAACGGCCCGTACAAGACCGAGAAGTTCCTGGGCGGCTTCGCCACCGCCGCGAGCGACGCGCAGATCTCGCCGCTGAACGCGAAGAACTGGGCCACGGCCGACACCGGGCAGTACTTCATCGTTCCCGACATGCTCAAGGCCCTCATGAACGGGGCTGACTTCACCTCGACCGTGGCCAAGGCCAATTCCCAGCTCCAGGCCGTCCTGAACACCGGATCCGAGAGCTAGGCGGTCTAGTCTCCGCATGGTGAGAACCAGTCACCGTCCCGAGGGGGTACGGGGGGGCGCGCAGCCCCCCCGTGCTCAGGGGGGGTCTGGGGGGGATCGTCCCCCCGTGGCCAGCAGAGCCAAGGCCTGGGTCCGGCGGCACCGGATGGCTCCCTACCTGCTGGTCCTGCCGTCACTGGCGCTGATCGCCGCGCTGGTGATCTGGCCCACGGTGCAGATCGGCGAGTTCTCGTTCCAGAACTACGGGCTGCCGCAGCTGGCCGGGGCCGAGCCCGCGCAGTGGGTCGGCGTCAGCAACTACTCGCAGATCCTGCACGACCCTGAGTTCTGGCTGTCGCTGCGGCTGAGCGTGATCTCCGCCATCGTCATGGTCCCGCTGACGCTGCTGACCGGCACCCTGGTGGGCCTGCTGCTGAACCGGCTGGGCCGGAAGATGGCGGCCTTCGTGTCCTCGGTGGCCATGCTCGCCTGGGCCACGCCCGCGGTGTCGGCCAGCGTGATCTTCGTCTGGCTGGCCACGCCGGACGGCGGGGTGGTCGACTGGTTCCTGACCAAGGTGCCGTCCTGGCTGGGCGGCGGCGCGCACTGGGCGGGGTTCAGCTGGACGAACGCCGCGCTGCCGGCCTACACGCTGATCACCGCCCTGGTGGTCTGGACGAGCTTCCCGTTCATCGCGGTCAGCGTGCTGGCCGGGCTGCGGACCATCCCGGCCGAGCTGCACGAGTCGGCCCGGTGCGACGGCGGCGGGCCGTGGCGCATCTTCTGGCTGGTCACCTACCCGCTGCTCAAGCCGATCTTCCTGGTACTGCTGCTGCTGTCGATCATCTGGGACTTCGGCGTGTTCACGCAGGTGTACATCATCATCGGCGAGCTCGGCCAGCGGGATGAATACAACCTCGGCATCTACGAGTACTCCAAGGCGTTCACGATGCCGCCGGCCTACGGCCTGGCCTCGGCGCTGGCCTTCATCCTGACCATCATCCTGCTCATCATCACGGTCGGCTACGTCCGGGCCTCGGTCAAGCAGGGGGCGATCCAATGACGATCCTGGCGGCACGCGCCGAGCGGTCCGGTTCCGGCCGGAAGCGGCGGCGGCTGCGGTCCCGCAGGGCGCGCCGGGCCGGGCTGAACCTGCTCGGGCTGCTCGTCGCGCTGGTCACGCTGTTCCCGATCTTCTTCATGGTGTCCACCGCGTTCAAGCCGCCGACCGAGATCTACTCGCTGACCCCGCACCCGCTGCCCGCCCATCCCACCCTGTCGAACTTCCGCGCGGTCATCGACGGCAGCGTGATCGGCCTGCCGTACTGGAACTTCCTGAAGAACAGCCTGTTCGTGACGCTGGTCGCGGTCGCGGCGTCGTCGCTGGTCGCGCTGCTGGCCGCCGTCGCGGTAGCCCGGTTCAGGTTCCGGTTCCGCACCACCTACCTGATCATGCTGCTGATCGTCCAGATGCTGCCGCAGCAGGCGCTGGTCATCTCGCTGTACCTGGACTTCAGGACGCTGGGCCTGCTGGACAGCCTGATCGGGCTGATCGGTGTGTACACGACGTTCGCGCTGCCGGTAACCATCTGGATGCTGCGCAACTTCGTGGCGGCCGTGCCGCGCGAACTCGAGGAAGCCGCCGCGATCGACGGGGCCGGGCCGATGCGGATCTTCTGGAAGATCCTGCTGCCGCTGGTGGCCCCGGGGCTGGTCGCGACCAGCGTGTTCGCGTTCATCTTCGCCTACAACGAGTTCATCTTCGCGCTGACCTTCCTGAACGTCGACACCGCCAAGTTCACGCTGCCGCTGTACGTCCAGTACTTCTACGGCAGGAACGGCGCCCAGTGGGGACCGATCATGGCCGCCTCCACGCTGTTCACGATCCCGGTCATGGCTTTCTTCCTCCTCGTCCAGCGCCGCCTGTCCGGCGGCCTGCTCGCCGGGGCGGTGAAGGGGTGAGCCACGACACGACCCCGGGCACCGGCCTGGACCCGGCGCTGACCCGCCTGGCCGACGCGATCCTCATCCCGGCCTTTCCCGGGCCGGCCGCGCCGGGCTGGGCCCTGCGGGCGCTGGAGCGCGGCCTGGCCGGCGTCACCCTGTTCGGCCCCAACATCGCGGGCCCGGAGCAGGTGACGGCGCTGACCGCGGAACTGCGCGCGGCCGCCGCGCGGCCGTGGCGGGGGCCGGGCCGCTGATCGCGATCGACGAGGAGGGCGGGGACGTCACCCGGGTCGCCTACGCCGGCGGGAGTCCCTACCCGGGGAACGCGGCCCTGGGCGCGGTGGACGACGTCGCGCTGACCAGGGACGTCTACCAGGCCATGGGCACCGACCTGGCCAGGCTGGGGATCAACCTCGACCTCGCGCCGTGCGCCGACGTGCTCGGCCCGGCAGACAGCCCGGCCGTGGGCACCCGGTCCTTCGGCACCGACACGGCCCTGGTCGCGCGGCACACCGCCGCCGCCGTGGCGGGCCTGCAGGGCGCGGGCGTGGCCGCGTGCGCCAAGCACTTTCCCGGGCACGGCCGGACCGGGACCGATACCCACCTGGCCGTGGCCACCATCGAGGGCGGGCTTGACGAGCTGCGACGGCGCGACCTGCCGCCGTTCACGGCCGCCATCAAGGCCGGGACGGCCGCCGTCATGCCCAGTCACCTGCGCGTGCCCGAGCTCACCGGCGACCTGCCGGCCACGGTGTCCGAGGCCGCCCTGATCGGGCTGCTGCGCGGCGAACTCGGCTTCACCGGCGTGATCGTCTCCGACGCGCTGGAGATGCGGGCCACCAGGGACCTGTTCGGCATCCCGCAGGCCGCCGTGCTGGCCGTGGCGGCGGGTACCGACCTGCTGTGCCTGGGCCGGGATGGTCACCAGGGCGATTACGTAGCGGTACGCGACGCCCTGGTCGCCGCCGTCCGCGACGGCACGCTCGCGGGCGAGCGGCTGGAAGAGGCCGCGGACCGGGTCGCGGGCCTGCGCGGGGGCCTGGCCCGCGGCCCGCGCCCCGGCGGCGGCCCGGGCCTCGGCGGACCGGGTGCGGGCGCGGGCGCGGCCGGCCGCGAGGTGGGCCTGGCGGCGGCCCGGCGGGCCGTGCGGAGGTCGGGCCCGCCGCCGGTGCTCGCCCACCCGCTGATCATCGAGGTCGAGCCGGGTGAGAACTTCGCCGCGGGACGGTTCGGTTGGGGGCTGGGCCCGTGGGCGCCGGCCGGCAGCGTGCGCCGGATCCACCCCGCCGGGGCCAGCGTGGCTGATCTCCTGGCCAGCGCGGCCGGGCGCTCGCTGGTGGCCGTGGTCCGTGACGCGCACCGGGACCGCGCCACCTGGTCACTGATCACCACCCTGCTCGCGGGCCGGCCCGACACCGTGCTGGTGGAGATGGGCCTGCCGCTGTGGCACCCGCCGGACGGCACCTCGTACCTGGCCACCTACGGGGCGTCCCGGGCCAGCGCGCAGGCCGCCGCCGAGCTGCTCGGCCTGGCGTAGCGCGCCTCCGGGCGCGAGGTACAACTCAGACTGGGTACGCGAGCTGATGGCTCAGCCTGGGTAGCGGCGCTCGGCTGCCCGGGCGATGCTGTCGGCGATTCCCTCCTGCCGCATTCTTCTCACTCGCATCATTTGCGTGGAGCATCCGGCTTCTACGGAGTATCTGGGCAGCTATGACTGCCCAGATACTCCATGAAAACCGAATACTCCATGATTTTGGGGCTGATGGGACTGGGGTGGTTTACGGGGCGGGACGGCGGATGGCGTCCATGAGCAGGTCCAGCATGCGCTGCAACTGCTCCTGGCCGCCAGCCAAGCTGGTGGCGGCGAACATGCCGACCACGGTGGCCACGATGTCCTCGGCGCGGACGTCGCTGCGCAGCGCGCCGGCGGCGATGCCGGCGTCGAGGATCGCCTGCACGGCCGTGGCGAGCTGCTCGCGGATCTCGGGGACGGTCACCGCCCCGGAGGCGAACACGGCCCGCAGCGCGTCGGCCATCTCCCGCTTGGCGGTGACGTAGCCGGCGAAACGGTCCATCCAGGCCCGCAGGGCCAGCTCGGGAGCCTGCACCGCCAGCAGGCCGGCGGCGCTGGCGCACAGGTCGTCGAGTTCCTGGCGGTACAGCGCCTCGACCAGCGCCTCGCGGGTCGGGAAGTGCCGGTAGAGGGTGCCGATCCCGACGCCCGCGTCCCGGGCGATCTGCTCGAGCGTGACCGGCTCCGCCCCGGAGGCGAAGGCGGCCCGGGCGGCGTCGAGCAGGCGGGAACGGTTGCGCTCGGCGTCCGCGCGCAGGCGTCTCGGGCGGTCGGTGGCCGGGCTCGGGCGGTCGGTGGCCGGGCTCGGGCGGTCGGTGGCCGGGCTCGGGCGGTCGGTGGCCGGGCTCGGGCGGTCGGTGGCCGGCATTATCCGGAGGATCCTCCGCTTGTGCGGTACGATGAGATTACCGGAGGTTCCTCCGGTTCCTGATTCGCTATCTTACGACCGGAGGCTCATCCGATGACGGCAACCGGGCAACGGCCGGATTCGCACCCGTTTCCCCCCGGCGGCAGCGCGAAGCTCGCGGGCCGGACCGTGGCCCGGATCGGGTTCGGCGCGATGCAGCTAGAACGCACGGGCGTGGGGCGGGACGCGGCGGTCGCGATCCTGCGCCAGGCGGTCGAGGCCGGCGTCAACCACATCGACACGGCCGCCTTCTACGGTGCGGCCAACGCCTTGATCCGCGAGGCGCTGGCGCCCTATCCGGACGAGCTGGTCCTGGTGACCAAGGTGGGGGCGGCCCGGGACGCCGACGGCACGTTCGGCGCCGGGCAGCGACCCGAACAGCTGCGGGATCAGGTCGAAGCTAACCTGGCCACGCTCGGCGTCGAGCAGGTGGACGTGGTCAACCTGCGGCGGCTTGACGCCCCGCCCGGGCTGATCGCCGCGGGCAACCAAAAGGTCGACCTGGATGACCAGCTGGCCGAGCTCTCCGCGCTGCGGGAGGCCGGCAAGATCGGCGCCATCGGCCTGTCCAACGTCTCCGCAGGCCAGCTTCGCCAGGCGCTGCCGGCCGGGATCGCGTGCGTGCAGAACTCCTACGGCGTCCTGGACCGCACGGCCGAGCCCGTGCTGCAGCTGTGCCGCGAGCACGACATCGCCTGGGTCCCGTTCTTCCCGCTCGGCTCGGCCTTCCCGAGCCGGCCCAAGGCGGCCGACGACCCCACCGTGGCCGGCATCGCCGCCGAGCTGGGCGCCACCCCGGCCCAGGTGGCGCTGGCCTGGCTGCTGACGCACTACGACCACACACTGCTGATCCCCGGCACCTCCGACCCGGCCCACCTGGCCGAGAACATCGCGGTAGGCAGCCTCCGGCTGCCTGCCGCGTCCGCCACGGCGCTGGACCAGCTCGCCGAGCCGGAGTAACCCCGCACCCTGCGGTGCGGCCTGAGGATGCGCGGGAGGCCGGACGGTGACATCCTGGGCGCGGGGGCAGGCTGGCGGACGGGGCGAGGCCCCTGACCGCCGTGGCGAGGGCGAGGCGATATGGGCGGACCAGCCATCGCGGTGCGCGGGCTGCGCAAGAGCTTCGGGGACAAAGAGGCGGTCGCGGGGATCGACCTGGAGATAGCGGCGGGATCCTTCGCCGGGCTGGTCGGGCCGAACGGCGCAGGCAAGACCACCTCCCTGTCGATGATGACCGGCCTGCTGCGGCCGGACGGCGGCCAGGTGCTGATCAACGGGCTTGACGTGTGGGCCGACCCGCCCGCCGCCAAGGCGATCATGGGGGTGGTGCCGGCCGAGGCCCGGCTGTTCGAGCGGCTCAGCGGCACCGAACTGCTCGAGTACGCCGGACGGCTGCGCGGCCTGCCGGTCGGCGAGGTGCGCTCGCGGACCGCGCAGCTGCTTGACGTGCTCGACCTGACCGCGGACGCCAAGCGCCTGGTGGCCGACTACTCCACCGGCATGCGCAAGAAGGCCGCGCTCGGCTGCGCCCTGATCCACAACCCCCCGGTGCTGTTCCTGGACGAGCCGCTGGAGGGCGTGGACCCGGTCTCCGCGGACGTGATCCGCCGGCTGCTGAGCCGCTTCGTGGCCACCGGCTCGACGGTGCTGTTCTCCAGCCACGTCATGGAGCTGGTCGAGCAGGTCTGCGACCACGTCTCGATCATCGACAAGGGCCGCATCGTGGCCACCGGCACCACCGATGAGGTCCGCGGCGGCAAGACCCTGCAGCAGGCGTTCATCGCGCTGGTCGGCAGGCGGGCGACCGACGAGGAGGGACTGTCGTGGCTCGGCTCCTCGTCCAGCTGAAGCTGCGGCTGCTGCGCAACGCGCTGCGCGCGTCCACCGGGAACAGGGTGGCCTTCATCTTCAGCACGATCGGGGCCGCGCTGGTCGCGGCGGGCGTCTTCGTCGTCCTGGCCAGGCTGCACGGCAACGGCGCAGCGGTGGATCTGACCACGGTGATCTTCACCGTGTTCGCGTTCGGCTGGCTGATCGTGCCGCTGGTCGCCTTCGGCCTGGACGGCACCCTGGACCCGGCCACGCTGGCCCTGTTCCCGCTGCGCCTGCGCCCGCTGGCGGTGGGCCTGCTGGCCGCCTCGGCCACCGGCGCCTGGCCGCTGGCCAACGTGATCGGCCTGCTCGGGGTGACCATCGGCCTGGCCCACGGCGTCGCTGGCGAGCTGATCGCGGTGCTGGCGGTGCTGCTGCAGGTGCTGTTCTGCATCACGCTGGCCCGGTTCGTGACCACCAGCCTGGCCGGGCTGCTGCGCTCGCGCCGCGGCCGGGACCTGGCGGCCCTGCTCATCCTGCCGATCTTCGCCTTGTACGAGGCCTTCGTGCAGATCGTGCCGCGGCTTACCGCCGAGGGAAAGCTGACCGCGGCCAGCTTCGCCGGCGTGGACAGCTGGCTGCGCTGGATACCGCCGGGCCTGGCCGCGCACGCGATCCTGGACGCCTCGGACGGTCATCCCGGTACCGCCCTGGCGCGCCTGGCCCTGCTGGCCGCGGTCATCGTCGTGCTCGGCTGGCTGTGGGTCGTCTCCCTCAGCCGCGGGCTGGTCACGGTCGACACCACCACGCAGGCGGCGGCGGTACGCGGCGCCGCGCTGCCGTTTGCCCGGTACGGCCTGCGCGGCACGGTGCTGGCCCGGTTCCTGATCTACCAGCGGCGCGAACCCGGCTCGCTCATCTACTGGGGCATCATCGCGGTCATCATGGCGGCGTCCTCGGTGAGCACGATCAGGACCCCGAACTACCTAATCGCCCTGCTGTTGAGCGCGGGCCTCGGGGCCGCGTTCACCGGCAGCTTCCACGCCAACTCGATCGGGGTGACCGGGCCGGGCTTCGGCCTGGAGGCGATGTCGCTGGCCGGGCGCCGCGCGCTGCGGGCCTACTTCTCCGGCCAGGACATCGCGTTCGGCCTGATCGCGGTGCCGCTGCTGGTGGCGGTGTCGTTCGCCCTGGCCGCGGTGGCCGGGCATCTGGCGGACGGGTTCCTGGCCGCCGCCGTGGACCTGGCCGGGATCGGCGCCGGCCTGGGCCTGGCCAGCATCTTCACTGTCATCCTGGCCTACCCGGCGGAGAAACGGGCCGGCAGCCCGGCGCCCCGGGCGATCAGCGGCTACACCGGCCGGTCCATCGGCGCCACGTTCGGCGCCCTGTTCGGCGTGGCCGTGCTGGTCCTCCCGGTGCTGCTCGGTGCCGCGCTGACCGGCTCGGCTCCGGCGGCGGTGCGGATGCCGGTACTGGTCGTGTGCGGCGCCGTCTACGGCCTCGGGCTGGCCTGGATCGGCGTCCTGGTCGCCGCGCGCGCGGCCGAGCAGAAGCTGCCCGAGCTCTACCAGATCGCCGTCCGCAGCAAGCTGTAGCCAGCAAAGCTCGGCGTCGGCGGTACGCCAATGCCAGAAAACCGGTGGGGAACGTGCATAATTACGGTCATGCGACTGTCAGCCCGGGCCGACTACGCGCTGCGCGCCGCCATCGAGCTCGCCGCGGCCGATGCCGGTCACGTCACCGCCGACCAACTGGCCCGGGCGCAGCAGATACCAGGGAAGTTCCTGGAGACGATCCTCACCCAGCTCCGGCGGGCCGGGCTGATCCGCAGCCAGCGCGGACCTGACGGCGGCTTCTGGCTGGCCCGGCCGGCCAGCGAGATCTCCCTCGCCGACATCATCCGGGTCATCGACGGTCAGTTGCTCGGCGTGCGGGGCGAGCGGCCGGAGAACATCAGCTATCCCGGCGTGGCCGAACCCCTGCAGCAGGTCTGGATCGCGCTGCGCGCCAACGAACGGGCCGTCCTGGAGCAGGTCACGCTGGCCGACATCGTGTCGGGGAACCTCCCCGACATGGTCCGCCACCTGACGGAAAACCCCCGCGCCTGGGTCTGATCCCCGGCCAGCCCGTTTTACCTCCGGCCGGTGCTCAGACCGCCACCATGTCCTCGACGTCTGAGGCCGCGCCGAAGCCCCGCTCGGTATCGGCGAACTCCAGCGCGGTGCCGGCGTCCGGATCGATGGCGGCGATGGAGACGAAGGTCTGCTCGGGCGGGAGCCCGGCGCCCGTCTCGGCCGGGACCCGCAGGCCCGGCTCCCTCGGCATGCCCAGCACCGGCTCGTGCTGCAGCTCGGCCAGGGCGAAGTTGTCGGAAACCTCACGGAACACCTGCGACAGCGGGGTGTTCAGGGCGCCGCAGATGGCAGCGAGCAGCTCGGACGAGGCTTCCTTCTGGCCGCGCTCGACCTCAGAAAGATAGCCCAGGGAGACGCGCGCCGAGGCGGATACCTCGCGCAGCGTGCGGCCCTGCCGCAGGCGCAGCCGCCGCAGCACGTCACCTAGCAGCTGACGGAGCAGAACCATGTCGCACTCCCTTCCCCGAGGCCGACCCACCGACAACTTCCACCGTACCTGGCATTTCGGTTACTTCGCGAGATCATGTCCTCCCGTGTTCGCTGCCAACGTAACGCTGTAATCAGCCCGTCTCTTCCCTGAGCCGGCCGAGCAGCAATCCGAGGGCATGCTCCACGCTCAGTCTACGTATCTGGTGCCTGTTCCCGGTGAGGGCGATGGTCCGCACCACCGTGTCGTCCGCGGCGCTCACGGCGATGTGCGCCGTGCCGACCGGCTGCCCGTCGGCCGGGTCCGGGCCGGCCACCCCGGTCGTGGCCACCCCGTAGGTCGCGCCGAGCCTGGTCCGCACGCCCGCCGCCATGGCCGCGGCGACCGGCGCGTAGACCGCGCCGTGCCGGGCCAGCATGCCCTGGTCCACCCCGAGCAGCAGCGCCTTGAGCTCGGTGGCGTAGGCCACCACGCCGCCGCGGAACGCCTCCGAGGCGCCCGGGACGTCGGTCAGCGCGGCGGCTACCAGGCCGCCGGTCAGCGATTCGGCCACGGCGACGGTATGACCGCCCGCCCGCAGCCTAGCCAGCACCTGCCCGGCCAGCTCGTATGCGTCCTGGCCCGCGGAACCCGGGCCCGCGCCGTCCGCCGCGACCTGGTGTGCCCCTGGTGGGTTTGCCTGTGGTGGGTTTGCCTGTGGTGGGTTTGCCTGTGGTGGGTTTGCCTGTGGTGGGTTTGCCTGTGGTGGGTGTCGCTGTGGTGAGTGTCGCTGTGGTGAGTGTCGCTGTGGTGACTCTGACCCCAGGACCACCATCCTGACCTCCCAACCCTCGGCGACCGACTGGCTCACCGCCCCGCCGCCGGCTCGGAGCGGCGCAGCCGCATTGCCTGCTGAACATAGTCGACGCCGGTCACCACGGTGACGACAACCGCCGCCCCCATGAACAGCCCGCGCACGATCCCCGGCGGGCTCAGCGAGGCAGGCAGCACGTACAGGCAGATGGCGATGACCTGGAGGAGGGTCTTCAGCTTGCCGCCGCGGCTGGCGGCGATCACGCCCCGGCGGATCACCCAGAACCGGAGCACGGTCACGCCGAGCTCCCGGAACATGATCACCCCGGTGACCCACCAGGGCAGTTCGCCGAGGGCGGACAGGCAGATCAGCGCCGCGCCGGTCAGGGCCTTGTCCGCCACCGGGTCGGCGATCTTGCCGAAGTCGGTCACCAGCCCGCGGCTGCGGGCCAGCCGCCCGTCCAGCAGGTCGGTCAGCGACGCGATGCAGAACGCGGCCAGGGCGGCCAGCCGCCAGGCGGTGCCGCCGGCCAGCAGGAAGGCGATGAACACCGGGACCAGGATGATCCGGATCCCGGTGAGCACGTTGGCAATGTTCCAGAGCCCGACCTGGGAGGTCACCGCCGGCCCGGCACGACCACGTCGGCCGTCAGGTCGACGCCCTCCGAGCCGGTTACCACGGCACGCACCATGTCCCCGGGCGCCAGCGGCCGGGTCGTGCGGACCGTGGTTACCCCGTCCACTTCGGGTGCCTGATGCGCGGCCCGGCCGGTAAAGGACCCGGCCTCGTCCGGGTCAGGCTCTTCGATCAGGACGTCGATGGTCTCCCCCAGCCGGTCCGCGGCCCGCTGGGCCATCAGCTCCTCGGCCAGGTCGGCGAACTCCTCCACCCGGCGGGCGATCTCCGCGTCGTCCAGCTTGCCCGGCCGCGAGGCGGCCTCGGTGCCGTCCTCGTCGGAGTAGCCGAAGATCCCGATGGCGTCCAGCCCCGCGTCGCCCAGGAACAGCTCGAGTTCGGCAAGGTCGTCGGCGGTCTCGCCGGGGAAGCCGACGATGAAGTTGGAGCGGACCCCGGCGCCGGGGCTCAGCTCCCGGATCTGCTCCAGCAGGGCACCGAACCGCTCCCGGTCACCGAACCGCCGCATGGCCCGCAGCACCGGCCCGCTGGCGTGCTGGAACGACAGGTCGAAGTAGTCGGCCACGCCGGGCGTGGCGATGATGACGTCGATCAGCCCGGGGCGCAGCTCGGCCGGCTGCAGGTAGCTGATCCTGACCCGCTCGATGCCGTCGATCCCGGCCAGGTCGGGCAGTACCTCCTCCAGCAGCCGCAGGTCGCCCAGGTCCTTGCCGTAGGAGGTGGAGTTCTCGCTGACCAGGACCAGCTCGCGGACGCCCTGGCCGGCCAGCCAGCGCGCCTCGGCCAGCAGCTCGGGCGGGCGCCGGGAGACGAACGCGCCGCGGAAGGACGGGATGGCGCAGAACGAGCAGCGCCGGTCGCAGCCGGAGGCGATCTTCAGCGGCGCGACCACGCCGCCGGACAGCCGCCGCCGGAACACGCCGCCGCTGGACAGGTCCGGGCCGATCCACGGAGCGGCCGCCTGGTCCGGGAGCGGCGCAGGCCGGACGGCGTGGGGGGCGGGGGCCTGGTCGCTGGGAGCCTGGCCGCCGGCGTCCCGGACGTCCTGGCGGGCGGCCGGGGAGATGGGCAGCAGCGTGCGGCGGTCGCGGGCGGTATGTGCCGGGCGGCGGCGGCCGGCCAGCACGTCGTCCAGGCGGGCGCCGATGTCGCCGTAGTCATCGAAACTGAGGATCTGGGCCTCGGGCAGCTCACCGGCTAGCTCGGCGCCGTACCGCTCGGCCAGGCAGCCCACGGCGGCGACCTTGGCGCCCGACTCGGCCGCCGACAGCAGTTCCTCGATCGACTCCTGCTTGGCGGCCTGGATGAAGCCGCAGGTGTTCACGAGCACCACGCTGGCCGCATCGGCCGGGGTAACGTCCCAGCCGGAGGCGGCCAGCCGCGCGGCCAGCTCTTCGGAGTCGACCTCGTTGCGCGCGCAGCCCAGGGTGACCAGGCTGACCGTCCGCGGCGCGGATCGGCGGGCCGGCTGCGACCCGGAACGTGAAGACACACCGAGAGCCTACGCGACACCGCTCCGAGGCTGGCGCTACCCGGAGGGGCTCGAGGCCGTGCCGCCCGCGGGACCGGATGCGGACGTCGAGCCCGGGGTGAAGCTCAGCGTGACCGGCAGCTGGGTCTGGGTGGTCTGGCGCTTGCCGTTCACGGTCAGCACGACGCCGCCCGGGTTGCCCAGGCGGATGTTCACCGCCTGCTTCTCGGTCCAGGTCATCGAGCCGCCGGCCGGGACGACACCCATGTAGATCTGCGACCCGTCGTTGCTGTCGGTCAGCAGCACCCAGCATTCCTCCACCGCGGCGAGCTTGATCACCACGTCACTGGCGGCGGTGTGCGTCGGTGACGGCTGGGGCGACGGCGTGGCCGGGGCCGTGGGACGGACCGAGGGATGGCTGGTGGGCGGGGCCGAAGCCAGGTGCTTGCCGCTGCCGCCCCGGGTAGCCAGGTGATAGGCGCTGAACCCGATGATGGCCAGCAGCACCACGGCCACGATCATGGCCAGGCTGGGCGAGCGCCGTTCCCTGATCTTGATCGGCCGGGAGGGCTCGAACACGTCGGCCGCCCGCATCGCGTGCGGCGGCCCGTGGTCGGCGTCGTACTCGCCGATCAGCGGGGCGGGGTCGGTTCCGATGGCGCCGGCGATGCTGCGGATGTGGCCGCGGGCGTAGAAATCGCCGCCGCAGGCGGAGAAGTCATCGTGCTCGATGTCCCGGATGATCGATTCCCTGATCCGGGTCTGCTGGCTGACCTGGGCGACGGTGAGACCGGCCTGACGACGTGCGCCCGTCAGGGATTCACCGATGCTCACGCTGCGCCTCCCCGTGCTTGCGGTGTCGATGAGGCACTCCCCGAGTGCGGGGGCCATCACCAAGTGTAGACAGCAAACAGTACGGGATCGGTGTACGGCGGATGGCAGTTCCGCGTGTTAGCCACCCCGCAGCAATTCGATCGTGCTCTCCAGGTCCTCCGGCCTGACCAGCACGTCCCGGGCCTTGGAGCCCTCGCTCGGTCCGACGATGCCGCGGCTTTCCAGCAGGTCCATCAGCCGCCCGGCCTTGGCGAAACCGACCCGCAGCTTGCGCTGCAGCATCGACGTCGAGCCGAACTGGGTGGTGATGATCAGCTCCGCGGCCTCGATCAGGTACCCGAGGTCGTCGCCGATGTCCGAGTCGATCTCGCGGGTGCGTTCCGGCGCGGCGGCGACGTCCTCCCGGTAGACCGGCTCGGCCTGCTTCTTGGCGTGCGCGACGATCTCGCGGATCTCCTTCTCCGACACGAACGCGTTCTGCAGCCGGATCGGCTTAGACGCGCCCATGGGCAGGAACAGCGCGTCGCCCTGCCCGACCAGCTTCTCCGCGCCGGGCTGGTCCAGGATGACCCGGGAGTCCATCAGGGACGAGGTGGAGAAGGCCAGCCGGGACGGGACGTTGGCCTTGATCAGGCCGGTGACCACGTCCACGCTGGGCCGCTGGGTGGCCAGCACCAGGTGGATCCCGGCCGCCCGGGCCAGCTGGGTGATGCGGACCACGGCGTCCTCCACGTCGCGGGGCGCCACCATCATCAGGTCCGACAGCTCGTCCACGATCACCAGCAGGTACGGGTAGGGCTGGTAGACGCGCTCCCCACCCGCCTCCCCTCCCCCCTTCCCGTGCGGCGGGACCAGCTTCCCGGTCCGCACGGCCTTGTTGAAGTCGTCCACGTGCCGGAACCCGCTGGCGGCCAGGTCGTCGTAGCGGCGCTCCATCTCGCCGACCACCCAGTCCAGCGCCTCGGCCGCCTTCTTGGGGTTGGTGATGATCGGGGTGATCAGGTGCGGGATGCCGTCGTAGATGGTCAGCTCGACCCGCTTGGGGTCGATCAGGATCATGCGCACCTCGTCCGGCGTGGCCCGGACCAGGATCGAGGTGATCAGGCCGTTCAGGCAGACCGACTTTCCGGCCCCGGTGGCGCCGGCGATCAGCACGTGCGGCATCTTGGCCAGGTTGGCCACCAGCACCCGGCCCTCAACGTCCTTACCCAGCCCGACCACCATCGGGTGATGATCGGAGACCGCCACCTGCGACTTGAGCACGTCGCCCAGGCTCACGATCTCCTTGTCCGCGTTCGGGATCTCGATCCCGATGGCCGACTTGCCCGGGATCGGCGAGACGATCCGGACGTCCGCGCTCTTGACCGCGTATGCGATGTTCTTGGACAGGTTGGTGACGCGTTCCACCTTGACCGCAGGGCCGAGCTCGATTTCGTACCTGGTCACCGTCGGTCCCCGGCTGAACCCGGTGACCGCCGCGTCCACCTGGAACTGCTCCAGCACCTCGGTCAGCGCCTCGACCACGATGTCGTTGGCCCGGGTCCGCTGCTTGGGTGCCGTGCCCGGCCGCAGCAACGCCACCGGCGGCAGCGTGTAGCCGCCCAGCGCGGCCCCGGTCAGCGTGAGCTGCTCGGGCTTGCCGGCCGGGGCGGCCGCCTTCCCGGCCGCGCCCGCCGAGACGGACTCGGGCAGGCCTGCGTCGGCCGCGGCGGCAGCGGGGGCCCCGGCCGGGGACGCGTCGGAGGTGCCGAAGCCGAGCGCCTCGATCAGGCCGTCCTCGCCGTCGTGGACCGAGCCCGCCCGGCCGCCCGGACCCGGAGCCGCGCCCGCGACCGCCTTGGCGCCGCGCTTGTCCGGCTCGATCAGCGGCGTGTCGTAGGGCTTGACCCGGTCGCCGGACTCGATCGCAGGCCGGAGCTTGAGCCGGCCGGTGAGCTGGGCGCGGCCTCTGATCCCGGTGCTGGCCTCGTAGTCCTCGTCGACCTCCAGGCCGTCCTGGTCCTCCTCCGGCCGCGGCTCGGCCCGGCCGAGCAGGACCCGCAGGTCGTAGAGGCGGTCAGGGATCTGGTGCAGCGTGGTGCCGGTGATGAGCAGCACGCCGAACAGCGACAGCAGGGCCAGCAGCGGCGCCGCCACCCAAGGCGACAGCGCGCTGACCAGCGGGCTGGCCACCGCGTAACCGACCAGGCCGCCGCCCGCGTGCATGGCCACCGGGCCGTCGGACGGACGCGGCGTGCCCTTGGCGATGTGGATCAGGCCCAGCAGGCCGAGCAGCAGCGCGGTCCAGCCGATCACGGCCCGCCTGGTCGCCGAGTTCCGGTCCGGATGACGCAGGAACCGCCAGGCCAGCAGCGCGACGAGCACCGGAGCCAGGAAGGCCAGCGACCCGAAGCCGCCGATGACCACCTTCTGGATGCCGTGGCCGGCCGCGTTGTCCAGGTGCGCCCACAGGCCGCCCGCGAGCACCACGGCCACCGCGAGGATGAACAGGCCCAGCCCGTCCCGGCGGTGGTGCGGCTCCAGGTCGCGGGCGCCGCGGCCGATCGACCGGACCGCGAACCCGAGGCCGCCGGCCAGCAGCATCCAGAGCTTCGCGATCGTCCGGCCGATCCAGACGGCCAGGATCGCGACCGGATTGCGCGGGCGGGGGGGCCGCGCGGGCGGGCGCCCCTTCGGCCTGCCCGGCGGGCGCTTCTTTGTCTTGCTGCCCGGACGGCCCGGTCCTTTTTTCCCCGAACGGGCCGGGCTGTTCCGCCCCGCCCCGCTGCTCGCCTTCCGGCGGGGCGGCTGGCCCGACCAGTTCTCTGACGTGCCGCGACGGCCCGCGCCGGCCTGGCCGGCGCGGGTGCCGGGCTGACGGGCAGGTTCCGTCCGGACACGGGTCGCCATGGTTACAAACGTAGCGAGCATCCGCGCCGGGACGAAACACCGCGACCGCGTGTCGCCGGGATGCGGGCCGGGGGCGGGGGCATTAGCCACGGACCGTTCGGCATAAAAGAGGTGCGGAGCCGGGAACGGGCGCCGGCGGGCGCGGTAGGGTCGGCCCATGCGGGTCGCGATCCTTGATGATTACCAGCAGGTCGCGCTGGCCAGTGCGGACTGGTCAGCGGTGCGCGAGATAGCCGAGATCCACGTCTTCGCCCAGCACATCGCGCGGACGGAGGCGCTGGTCAGCGCCCTGGAGCCATACGACGTCGTGGTGGCCATGCGGGAGCGGACGCCGTTCGACGCCGAGCGCCTGAGCCGGCTGCCGCGGCTGCGGCTGCTGGTCACCACGGGCATGGGCAACGCCGCCATCGACCTGGCCGCGGCGGCCGAGCGCGGGATCACCGTGTGCGGCACGGGCGGCGTCGGGTCGACGACGGTCGAGCTGGCCTGGGGGCTCATCCTGGCCCTGGCCCGGCACATCCCGGAGGAGGACCGGCGGCTGAAGATGGCCGGCGGGGCGGGCGGCGCGGCGCTGGCGGACAGCGGCGCCTGGCAGCAGACCGTCGGCACCGGGCTGGACGGCAAGCGGCTGGGCGTCGTCGGCCTCGGGCATCTGGGTCAGCGGGTGGCGGATATCGGCCGGGCGTTCGGCATGAAGGTGTCGGCGTGGAGCCAGAACCTCGACCCCGACCACGCCAAGAAGGCGCACGTCAAGGCGGTCAGCAAGGAGACGCTGTTCGCCACCTCCGACGTGGTGACCGTGCACTACAAGCTGAGCCCGCGCAGCGTGGGCCTGGTCGGCCAGGCCGAGCTGGCCCTGATGAAGCCGACCGCCTACCTGGTCAACACCTCGCGCGGGCCGATCGTGGACAGCGCGGCGCTGCTGGCCGCGCTGCGCTCGGGGTCGATCGCGGGCGCGGCGCTCGACGTGTACGACGTCGAGCCGCTGCCGCTGTCCTCGCCGCTGCGTTCGGCCCCGAACGTGGTCCTCACCCCGCACCTGGGCTACGTCACCGAGGAGGCCTACCGGGTGTTCTACGGCGAGGCCGCGGAGGACATCGTGGCCTTCGCCCAGGGCGCGCCGGTGCGGGTGCTGTCGGGCGGTTAGCTGCTTGGCTTCCAGGCGGGGTCGCGGCCGGACAGGCTCAGCGCGCGGTCGAAGGCGTCCGCGTCGTCCGGTACCGGGACGATCGCGGCGAAGCCCTGGTACTGGCGGAACATCTCGCCCTGGGCCTCGACGGTCTCCAGGAGCGCCTCGGCCAGTTCCTTGCTGCACTGGTAGTCCTGGCCGGTAGCCCTGGCGATGTCCCAGCCGTGCAGCACCATCTCGGCGATCAGCATCGCGGCGATGTCGGCAGCCGGGGTTTCGCTGCCCATGACGCTTCGGCCGCCCGCCCAGGCCTCCGGGTCGGACCAGGCTTGGACGGCCCTGGCCACCTGGGCCTGGTAGTCGGCGGCGAAGCCGGGCTCGGCGGTGAAGTCCTTGCTCATCAGGTCCTCGGCGACGCTCTTGCCGTAGGCCCGCTGCTCGGCGGAATAGGCGGTCCACAAGATCGTGTGGTTGAGCAGGGTGCGCAGGTCCCAGTCGGCGCAGGGTGTCTTGCTGTCCAGCTCGCCGGCGTTCACGTTCCCGACCACGCGGGCGGTCTCGGCGGCCGCGGCGGACATCAGGGCCGGGCCGTTCTGTTCGTCGGTAGTCATCTGTTCACCGTATCTGCAGCGGTCGGCCTGCTCTTGAACAAACGCGACAGCTACGCTGGTCACGTGCCATCAAGCGGCAACGTAGCCGGTGGGGACGCGGGCCTGGCCGCGTCTGGTTCCGGTGCGGCGGGTCCCGGTCCGGCCGTTTCCAGTGCGGCGGGTCCCGGTCCGGCCGTTTCCAGTGCGGCGGGTCCCGGTCCGGCCGTTTCCAGTGCGGCGGCGATGGGGCGCGGGGTGCTGCGGGCCGGACTGGCGGCGGAGCGGTTCCAGCTGGCTCGGCACTCGCCGTCGGCACCGCTGGCGCCGTTCGTGGACTACTACTGGATCGTCCGGTGGGACCTGCGCGGCCAGCCGTCGCACGAGCAGACGATCCTGCCGCACCCCAACGTGAACCTGGCCTTCGAGGCACCCGGAGCCGGGATCTACGGCGTGGACCGGTCACTGTTCACGCGGCGGCTTTCCGGCCGGGGCCAGGCGCTGGGGGTGCGGTTCAGGCCGGGGTGCTTCCGGCCGTTCTGGCAGGCGCCGATCTCGCAGCTCAGCGACCGGGTGGTGCCTGCTACGAGAGTGTTCGGCCCGCTGGCGGAGAAGACGCGACAGGAGATCATCTGCGCCGACTGTGACGCCGATATGACGGCGCACGCCGAGTCGCTGCTGTACTCGGCGCTGCCGGACCGCGACCCGGTGGCCGAGCAGGCCGCGGACCTGGTGGCGCTGATCACGTCCTCTGCCTCGCTGCGCCGGGTGGACGAGCTGTCCGCCGCTTCCGGCTGGTCGGTGCGGAGCCTGCAGCGGCTGTTCGCCGACTACGTAGGCGTCAGCCCGAAGTGGGTGATGCGCCGGGCCCGGCTGCACGATGCCGCGGAGCGGGCCGACAGCGGCGACGTGGTCGACTGGGCCGCGCTGGCCTTTGACCTCGGCTACGCCGATCAGGCCCACTTGACCCGGGAGTTCACCACCACCATCGGGGTGCCGCCGACGCGTTACGCCGCCCCTCCCCCAGGCCGCGCCGTCATGGCGGCGGGCGCACAGGCGGCTGCGGCCTGGCAGGTTACGGCGGCCGACTTAGGCGGGCGGGCGCTTAGGCGGGCGGGCGCTTAGGCGGCTGCGGCCTGGCAGGTTACGGCGGCCGACTTAGACGGGCGGGCGCTTAGGCGGGCGGGCGCTTAGGCGGCTGCGGCGGCGGGCACGGTGCGCAGGTTGAGCGGCGGGCGGCCGCGAGCGGCGTCGAGGGTGCGCCGGATGTCCGCGATGACCTCGGCGGAGGCGGTGCGGATCTGTTTAGGCGTGAACCGGAGGATGATCATCTGGTGGGCGGCCATCCGGCGCCCGCGGGCCAGCGTGCTGGCGTGGTCCTCGGGAGATGTGTGCCATTCTTGTGAGTCCACTTCGACAACCACACCGAACTCGGGCCACCAGGCGTCGGGGCTGGCCACGAAGGTGCTGGCCGCGTAGACCATGGGGTTGAACAGCGGCAGGGGCAGGCCGGACTTGACCAGCAGGTCCTTCAGGTCCCCCTCCGCGGCCGACCGGATGCCTTCGGCCACGTCGGTCAGGGCCTCGCGCAGCAGGGCCGAGCCAACGCTCGGTCCGGCCTTGAGCTCCTCGTGCAGCTGCATGATCTCGCAGCTCCGGCGCTGTACGGCGTCGGCGACAACAGCCCGCACGTCCCGCAGGCTGTCCAGGTCGCGGGCGGCATCGGCGACGGCCCGCGCAGGCAGGGCATACCGCAGCGGCCCGAACCGCCAGATCCGCTCCGGCAGCCGGGTAGTGCGATGAAGCCGGACGAACTCCGCGTCGCGCCGCCGGCGCGACGCGGGCATCAGGACGTCGATCTGCTCGGCGGCAGGCCCGCGGATACGGTGGTGGCTAAGAGCCGCCGGACCCGTGATCACGCTGGCCGGACCGGCGTAGAGCAACGCGGCCATTTCCTGCTGCACCCTGGTGGGCGTCCCGGTCGCGGCGATGTAGACGCCTGGCAGCAAGTTCTGCCAAGGGCCGCCGATGCGCAGCTGGTGCCTGAGCCCGTTTACGGTGATACCCGCCGCCAGCGCTTGACGGCGGGAAATCACATCTAGCTGGTTACCGAGGACCCGGTCGAGTGCATTCCGGTCGAGTGCATTCCGGTCGGGCGGCGCGATTCTGCTCATGGATGCATCATGCGGGCGAGGACTGACAATAAGCCTTCCTGGAATGGCAATAAACTGGTACGAAAGTGGATTTTCTTCGTAAAGTCTCTGGGGACGTTACCCTCTGCAGGCGCTGGGGCGAACGACAGCAATGGACCATCGGTGTCGCTATAACAACAGCAATGGACCATCGGTGTTGCTGCTCCTGGGAGCAGGAGGCCGATGAGCTGTGACGAGGAGGAGTTACTGGGGTGTACGGGGGTCATGGGGCGGGAGAGCAAGGTTAGCGGCGCGGAACGGGCCGGCAGCGGCGCGGTCCGGGATAGCTTGCGGGTCCGGGATAGCTTGCGGGTCCGGGGTAGCTTGCGGGGCCGGGGCCGGGACCGGCTGGGTGGTGGGGGTGGGCTAGGCCTCGATGACGACGGGGATGATCATGGGGCGGCGGCGGTAGTTGTCGCTGACCCATTTGCCGATGATGCGGCGGGCGAGCTGGCTGATCTGGTGGGCGTCGCTGATGCCGTCGGCGGCGGCTAGGCCCAGCGCTTCCTCGATCTTCGGGAGCACCTCGCCGAACGCGGCGTCGTCGATGCCTGCGCCGCGGGCCTGGATGGCGGGACCGGCCACCAGCTTGCCCGAGCTGGCGTCGACCACGATGACAACCGACACGAAGCCTTCGTCGCCCAGGATCCGGCGGTCCTTGAGCTGAGACTCGGTGACCTCGCCGACGGTGAGCCCGTCGACGTAGACGTACCCGCAGGGCACCGCGCCGGTCACGCTGGCCTGCCCGTCGATCAGGTCGACGACCACGCCGTCCTCGGCGATCACGATGTTGCCGTCGGGGACACCGGACAGCGAGGCCAGCCGGGCGTGGGCGCGCAGGTGCCGCCACTCGCCGTGCACCGGCATGAAGTTGCGCGGCCGGACCAGGTTGAGCACGTAGAGCAGCTCGCCCGCCGGGGCGTGGCCGGACACGTGCACCAGGGCCGAGCCCTTGTGCACGACGCGCGCGCCGAGCCGGGTCAGGCCGTTGATGACCCGGTAGACAGCGGTCTCGTTGCCCGGGATCAGCGACGAGGCCAGGATGACCGTGTCCCCGGCCGCGATCCGGATCGGGTGGTCACGGCCGGCCATCCGGGACAGCGCGGACATCGGCTCGCCCTGCGAGCCGGTGGAGATCAGTACCACGTCGCCGGGCGGCATCTCCTCAGCTTCGCGCAGGTCGACCAGGATGCCGCCGGGAACGTGAAGGTAGCCGAGGTCACGGGCGACGCCCATGTTCCGCACCATGGAGCGGCCGACGAAGGCGACCTTGCGCCGGTGCTTGACCGCCGCGTTGAGCACCTGCTGAACCCGGTGCACGTGCGAGGCGAAACAGGCCACGATGATGCGGTGCTCGGTATTCGCGAAGATCTCGTCGAGGACCGGCGCGATGTCGCGCTCCGAGGTCACCACGCCGGGGACTTCGGCGTTGGTGGAATCGGCCATCAGCAGGTCGACGCCCTCGGTGCCGAGCCGGGCGAACCCGGCCAGGTCGGTGAGCCTGCCGTCCAGCGGCAGCTGGTCCATCTTGAAGTCGCCGGTGTGCAGCACGACGCCGGCCGGGGTGCGGATGGCGACGGCGAGCGCGTCGGGGATCGAGTGGTTGACGGCCAGGAACTCGCACTCGAACGGCCCGAACGAGATGCGGTCGCCCTCGGTGACCTCCACCGCGACGGGCTCCACCCGGTGCTCGGACAGCTTGCTGCGCATCAGGGCCAGCGTCAGCTTGGAGCCCACCAGCGGCAGGTCAGCCCGCTCCCGCAGCAGGTAGGGGACGGCGCCGATGTGGTCCTCGTGCGCGTGCGTAAGGACGACCGCTTCGACCTGGTCGAGCCGGCCGCGCAGGAAGCCGAAGTCGGGCAGGATCAGGTCCACGCCGGGCTGGTCGGGATCGGGGAACAGCACGCCGCAGTCGACGACGAGCAGGCGCCCGCGATACTCGAAGACGGTCATGTTCCGGCCGATCTCGCCGAGGCCGCCCAATGGGACTATGCGCAGGCCGTCGCGCGCGAGGGCGGGCGGCGGGGCGAGGTCGGGATGCGGGTGGCTCACGCGGCCGACCCCGGCAGCTTTACGCCGCCAGCATCCAGATCCCGGGCCAGCTGGTGCCGTTCGGCCTCGGTGGCGGCGAGCAGCGGGGCACGCACCGCGCCGCCCGGCAGCCCGAGCAGGTCAAGCGCGGCCTTGGTCATGACCGCGCCCTGGTTACGGAACAGCCCGTCGTACACGGGGATCAGGTCGAAATGGATCTGCCGGGCCCGGCCGACGTCGCCGGCGCCAAACGCGTCGATCATTTCGTGCAGCCGGTCCCCCACCACGTGGCCGACCACGCTAACGAAACCGACCGCGCCGAGCGCGAGCCAGGGCAGGTTCAGCATGTCGGTGCCGCAGTAGTAGACGAAGTCGGTCTGGGCCAGCACGTGCGAGGTGGCGCCCGGGGTGTCCTTGGCGTCCTTGACGCCGATGATCCTGGGGTGGGCGGCCAGCCGGATCAGGGTCTCGCTGGCCACGGCCGCGCCGGTCCGGCCCGGGATGTCGTAGATGAGCATGGGCAGCCCGGTGGCGTCGGCTACCGCGGTGAAGTGGGCCTCCAGGGCCGGCTGCGGCGGCTTGTTGTAGTACGGGGTGACGACCAGCAGGCCATGGGCGCCGGCGCGCTCGGCGGCGCGAGCCAGCTCGATGGTGTGCGACGTGATGTTGGTGCCGACGCCCGCCACGACCTGGGCGCGCGAGCCGACCGCCTCGAGCACCACCCGGAGCAGGCGCTCCTTTTCCTCGTCGGTGGTGGTCGGCGCCTCCCCGGTGGTGCCGTTGATCACCAGGCCGTCGTTGCGCATAGCGGTGACCAGGTAGTCCGCGAGGCGGGCGGCCCCGTCGTAGTCGACGGCCCCGTCGGGGGTCATGGGAGTAATCATCGCCGTGATCATCTGGCCGAACGGCGCGCTACTTGTCGTCATACCCGAACGCTACCCGCAACCGGGTGCGCAAAGTAGGCGGCTTACCGT
Organism: uncultured Actinomycetes bacterium; assembly: GCA_963767565.1. Taxonomy (GTDB): domain Bacteria; phylum Actinomycetota; class Actinomycetes; order Streptosporangiales; family Streptosporangiaceae; genus Palsa-504. Next base: position 65,549 of record CAVYEG010000017.1, read on the forward strand.
CCCGCCGGCGAGAAATCCCGCCACCGCCCGGCCCGGATGCCGGCCTGCCGCCGGCCCGGGTCAGCTCAGGGCCTGCAGGGTCTGGATGGCGACGCCGGGCTGGGGCGCGTTGCAGGTCGGGCAGCGCGCGCCCTGGCCGGGAATGTTGAGCCAGTAGCCAGCCACCATGGACCTGGTGGCCCGGATGGCGGCGGTCAGGTGCTGGCTGCTGACCGGCGCGCCGGGCGGGTTAGTGGACAGGCCCGCCAGCACGGTGACCACTGGATTCGCGGCGCCGGCCTGGGCCGCCGCGGCCTTGACGAAGCCGGCATAGGTACCGGAATCCCGCTCCAGGCTCTGGGCCTGGAGCTCGATGACGTCGGCGACCCGGGCCAGGTTGCCGGCCAGGTTCAGGTCGAGGAACTGCTGCCAGCGCGGCTGGGTGCGGCCGGGCTGCAGGACGGTGGTGAGGTTGAGAGCCGGGGTGACGATCAGCCGCAGGCCATTAGCGTGAGCCACGGCCGCGGCCTGGGTAGCGGCCAGCACCGGATCACGCTGCTCGGCCACCGGGGTGAAACCCCAGGCTTCGGGGTCATACAGGACGCCCCAGGTGCCGGGCGGGACCTGCCCCGCGTTCACTGCGCTCTCAAGCGCGGCGGCCGAGGCGAAGGTCACCACGGACCGGGCGGCAAAGCCGGTGAGGGGCTGCTGGCCCGGCTGCAGGATCTCATACACCTGCGCGGCCTGCAGTTCAGCGCGGACGCTTGGGTCGGCCACCAGCTGGGCAAGCGCCGAACGGGTCAGCAGCCAGGTCGGATGGACATTAGCGGGCACGGTGACGTGGGCGGTACTGCCTGGCCGGCTGGTAACGGGCGCGGGCGAGGGGTGGCCGCCGGAGGGGGCCGTCGCCGAGCAGGCGGCCAGCAGACAGACGGCCACGGCCGCTACGACCGCTGTCACGGCGAGCGCGGCCGCCCCAGCTCCCCGGGCCGGGACAGGGATCTGAGCAGAATGCTGCGGACGGATGCCTGTCCTCATCTCCTCATTGTGAGCGGCTACGAGCCGATGCGGATGTCGGCCGTCATGCCGTTCAGCGGCGCGATCTTCGGATCCTGGGTAATGGTGATGACCGCCTGATAGAAGGTGCCCGCCGAGGTGGACGTCGGATCGGGCAGGATCTCGCTGACGCGGCCAGGTACGGCGGTGATGTGGCCAGCCGGCACGCTGATCGTGACGCTACTGCCTTCGCTGATCCTGGAGATCGAGCCTTCCGGGATAAGCGCGACGATCTGCCAGCTGGCCGAGACCCGCAGCGTGACTACGGGCAGGGAGGTCTGGCTGGCCGAGGTCCGGTGGACCGTCTGCGGACCTTCGGGGAGCAGCGAGAACGCCGGGCCCTGGCTGGTCGTCGCCTGAGCCGAGTCGGTGACGTAGTTCCTGATTCCCGCCGAGGTGACGGTCTGGCCGGGCTGGCCGTTGGCGGCGATGACCTTCCCGCCCGACGGCGCGATGATCTCGGTTGCCGTCACCTTCGCCTGGTCGGTTTCGAGCTGGGCCTGGTCCAGCGCCAGCTGGGCCTTCTCGGCCGCCAGCTGCGCGTCGTCACCAGCGGCCGCGGCCGGGTCGGCGGCCACCGCCGCCCGCAACTGGGCCATCTTCGCCTGCTCGGCGGCGATGGCGGCGTGGTCGGCGGCCAGCACCGAGTAAACGCTGGGCGCGTACTCGGTGGCCAGCACCTGGTTTTTGTGCACCGCCTGACCCAGGCGGACGTATACCTTGCCGATCTCGCCGGCGACGGCGAAGTTGAGGGTGACGATGCCGCTGCTGGTTACCGTGCCGGTGAACAGCTGCCGGTCATCCTGCATGACCCGCGGCACATACCACGCCACGGCGGCCACGCAGGCGGCGGCGATGACCAGCCCACCGACCCGCTGCGGCCAGGTCCGCTGGCGGCGAGTCCAGACCTGCTCCTGCCGGTGCCCGCGTAGCTGATGGGCGGGCTGCAGGGAGACGGATGCGGGCGCCGGGGACTGGCGCGACACTTGGCGGGAGGCAGTCGATGCGGGCGTGGCCAGGCTGTTGGCCTGGCCAGGTCGGGGCGGGGCCGGGTAGTCAGCCGGCTCGGCGTAGGGCCGCGGGACCGGGTTCTCGTAGGCCTGCCGGACCGGGTTCTCGTAGGCCTGCCGGACCGGGTTCTCGTAGGCCTGCCGGACCGGGTTCTCGTAGGCCTGCCGGACGGGGTTCTCATAGGCCTGCCGGACCGGGTTCTCGTAAGCCTGCCGGACCGGGTGGGCGGATGGCCTGGGGCGGGCCGGGTAGTGACCGGGGGCCTGATCGAGAGGCTGCTGGTCCGGGTAGCTGACCGGAGCCCGGGACTGGGGCCCCGCGGATGAGTAGTCCGCCACGGGCTGGTAGGACCGCCGCGGCTGGGACCACAGTTCCGATTGAGTGTCCGGTTTGTCCGTCACCCAGGAGTTCGCGTCCGGATTGCCCATCCCCGTCCCTTACCGATGCGCAGGCCTCGCATACATCGGTAACCGTACTTGTTACATCGGGTGAAGGTAGGTCATTTGGGACAGGTCGCCGCTGGCGGATCTGCCGAAACGCGCCCGCACCACGGGTCCCATGTGCCATTTTGGGTGAGTACGGCACGGTTCTAGCAGGCCTGGCTAGAGGGGAACCGACCCGGGTTCGATGGATAATGCGCTCCTGCTCGCGACCATCGGCGCGTTCGCGGCCCTGATCGCGGCCTGCCTCCTTCCGGTGGGCGCGGACGGCACCGAAGACGGCGGTGACGGCCGCGGGCTCGTACTGATCCCGCGGCACACCAAGACGCCGACCTACCGGCCGCGGACCTGGATCTTTCTCGGCGTGGCGGCCGCCCTCGGGCTGCTGTTCCTGGGCTGGCAGCGGCCGTCGCCGCCGGCGGCCTACGCGGAACTGGTCCGGGCCGTGACGACCGCGATCACCAGGAATCCGGCCAGCGTCAACGGGTATATCGCCCGGCTGCGGCCGGCCACGGAGTTCTTCGCCGTGGCCTACATCATCGGCTTGGCCGTGGTCGCGCGGGCCAGCCTGACCCGGCGGCTGGCGATCCTGGCGCACTGCGTGCTCTACCTGGCGATCTCGGTGCTGCTGCAGGCGCTGCTCATCGTGGCCGGGATGGCGACCGGGTGGCTGATCGCCCCGTTCGGCATCGAGGCGACGCTGAGCAACCTGCTGGTCGGCGGGCTCGTGATCATGCGCCTGACGTTCACGACCTTCGTATTGCCACGGGCCACCACCGTGGCCGCCGACCGGCCGCGGTGGGTGTGGGACAACATCCTGGCCTTCTGCTCGCTGGTCGCCGTGATAGCGCTGCTGGTCGTCGGCTACGCGTTCTTGGCCGAACCGGGCAACCTGACCTCGGCGTGGCAGGTGTTCGTGCCGCTGTACGCGGTGAGCATCCTGTTCGTGCTGCTCTCGGGGCCGTTGTGGCTGCTGTGGTGGACGAACAGGAAGCTGCCCGAGCCCGGGCCGGACCGGCCGCGGATCGACGTGATCGTCCCCGCGTACAACGAAGTGGAGAACATCGCCCGGCTGCTGCGCTCGATCGACGTCGCGGCTGGCCGGTACGGCGGCCCGGTGAACGTGCTGGTGTCAAACGACGGGTCCACGGACGACACCGCGCAGGCCGCAGTGGCCGAGATCGCGGACTTCAGGTACGCGCGCGGGCGGGTCCTGACCGCGCCGAACGGGCGCCAGGCGGCCGCGCTCAACCGCGGGCTGGCCGTCACCGGTGCCGAGATCGTGGTCCGTATCGACGCCGACTGCGTCATGGGCCCGGATGCGCTGGTCTACGCCGCTCCGTGGTTTCGTGATCCGCGGATCGGCTGCGTGGGCGCCATGGAGGAACCCAGGACAGACACCGTCACCTGGTTCCACCGGCTGCGGACCCTGGAAGCCCTGTTCCAGTTCAGGTTCGTGCGCCTGGGCCAGAGCCTGGTCGACGGCATCATCGTCATCCCCGGGACCTTCACCGCGTTCCGGCGGGATCCGGCGGTGCGGGCCGGCGGCTTCCCGGTCGGCATGAACGGCGAGGACGCCGACCTGACCATGCAGATCGGGCGACTCGGCTACCGGGTGGTAGTGGATCCGCGCATCCGCTCCTACGAGGACGTGCCCCGCAGCATCGGCGAATTCGTCGAGCAGCGGACCCGGTGGGCCCGGGGCGGCATCCACGCCTACGCCAGGCACGTCCCGCTGCGCAGTGGCGGCGCCGGGCCGCGGGTGTGGCTGTGGACGATGCGGCGCGGGTTTTCCTGGTTCTCGTTGCAGGCGGGCCTGGTCGCCCCGATCTTCGTGCTCGAGCTGGTGCTCACGCATCCCAGCTACCGGGAGAACATCTCCACGTTCCTGGTGCTATACGCCGTCGGCGGCGCGATCCCGCTGGCGGTCAGCCTGCCGCTGGCGGTGAAGCACAGATGCTGGCAGAGCATCTTGTGGATCCCGACCTGGTTCGCCTATGCGTTCCTGCGGCGGCTGGCCACGCTCGAAGCCGTCATCTCGCTGCCTGCCCGGCCGTTCCCCGCAGGCTCAAGGAGCCGGCGGACGACCCGGGGCGCGACCCCGGAGGACCGTCCGGCGGTGCCGGATCGGGCGGCCGGCGCACGCGCGCTGCCTGAACGCCATCACGTCTGAGTGCCGCCGCGGCCCCGGCCGGTTCAGGGCTGGCGGGCCAGCGCCTGCCGGAGCTCAGCTGCGGTGTCGGTGTCCAGCGTCGGGGCGGACTCCGGTTCCCCGGCCGACGCGGCCTCCGCGACCTCCGCGCTGGCCGGCGGCCGGGCGTGCCCGAGGCGGGTCGCCCACCAGCGGCCTGCCTGCGACTGCCAGATATGCCAGGCCGGGTAGTCACGCTCGATACTCGACAGCTCATCTTCCATGTGGGTCCTTACCACGGTCGCGACCTGTCTGGTCATTGGTCACGCTCCTGGTCCGTGATGATCTCGGCCATGTGCTGCCCGGGGCCGGCGGTGATGCAGTCAGGTGGGCGCGCACGGGCCAGCGCAGGGCTGGCCGACCCCCGTGCGGCCAGCCCTGACGCGGCCAGCCCGGTCGGGCGTGACCACCCTTTGAGTTGTGAGATGCCTGGGCGTTGAAGCCTTGACTTCGGTCAGCCGTCGCGGATGATCTGCGTCAGCTGGGCCGCCATCTCGGCCAGCGCCTGCTGCGGTTGCTTCTGCCTGGTCAGGGCCTGGTACACCGCGCTGGAGATAGCCAGGCTGGCCTGGTCGTAGTTGGCAATCGCCGGCCGGGGCTGCGCGGAGTTGATGGCCTGCTCCAGCACCGGCAGATAGGGATAGCTGCGGATCAGGCTCTTATCGGTGTAGAGCGAGGTCCAGACCGGCGGGAACGACCCCTGCTCGAGCATCTCCTTCTCGTTGGCCAGGTCGGTCATGTACTTGATGAAGCTCATCGCCGTCCGCTGGTGCTGGGAATAGGCGCTGATGGCGAGGTTCGCGCCGCCGAGCGAAGCGGAGCCGGGACCATCAGGGCCGGGCAGCGCTTCGAACCCGAACTCGCCGCGCACCTTGTTGGCCGGGCCGGCCGCCGACAGGGCCGCGTAGACGTCCGGCCAGTTGTCCAGGAAGAGGAACTTGCCTGCCTCGAATGCGGCCTGGGACGACTCCTCTTCATAGCTGAGCGCGACCTTGGGGATCCAGCCCTGCTGGAATCCGCTTACCAGGAACTGCAGTCCCTGCAGGGCCTGGGGCGAGTCCACGGTGATCTTGGTCCCTTCGCCGGAGAGGATCGACCCTCCGGCCGACTGGACGGCCGTGGCGAAGTTGACGGTGAGGCCCTCGTACGGGGCGAACGTGCCGGCGTACCCGTCCAAGCCGTACCTCGGGGCTACCGTCCGGGCCAGCCCGGCCAGCTGAGCCCAGGTCCTGGGCGGCTGCTTACCGGCCTTGGCCAGGATGTCCTTGCGGTAATAGAGCAGGTCCGCGTTGCTGTAGTCGGGCACCGCGTAGAGCCGGCCCTGGTACATGGCGGTGGCCACGGCCGGTGAGAGGAAATCCTTCAGCTCGGGGAACTGGTTCTCGGGCAGCGGGATGATCCAGCCGTTCGAGGCGAACTCCGCGGTCCAGATGACGTCCATGTCGATGACGTCGTACTCGTCGCTCTTGGCCTGGAGATTGGCCACCAGCTGAGCCAGCTGGTCGTTCGAGGCCTGCGGGAGCAGCAGCAGGGTGACCTTCTGGCTCGGATGCTCCTTGTTCCAGTCAGTGATTACGCTCTGCAGCCAGCCGGGATTGTCCTTGCCGATGGCGAAGGTGATCGGGCCGATCCCGTTGGTCGACGGGGCCGACCCGTCCCGGGCTGGACTTCCCGATGTGCAGCCGGCGATCAGGAAGAGGCCCGCAGCGACGGCCGCGATTCCGGGCATCGCACGCCGCATGCGGGTCACCGCCAAACCAACGTCCGGTAGCTTCGTAGATGCATGTTATGCACCGCCGTTAGGTATATGTCAACCGGATCGCATAACGAGTCAGACATGTTGCGCCCCCGCCCGCCGACGCGGGCGCACGCGGACCTGCCGCGCACGCGGACCTGCCGCGCACGCGGACCTGCCGCGCACGCGGACCTGCCGCGCACGCGGCTGCCCAGATCAGCGGCGCGCGGCTGCCCAGAAGAGTTCTCCCGCGTTAGGTCTTACATAATTGTTATGTACAGCGGTAATCTGAGCCCGGGCCGAACCAGGCCCATGGAGGTGACGGAACCGTGAGGCAGCCCCTGCTGGCGCTCCTCGCTAAAGAGCCAGCTCATGGCTACGAGCTGAAGCTGGCATTGGAACAGACCTTCGGGCAGGCGTACCCGTCCCCGAACATCGGCCAGGTCTACGTCACGCTGAAACGCCTCGAACAGGACGGCCTGGTCCGCAGCCAAGATGTGGAGCAGGCCACGCGGCCTAACAAGCGCGTTTATGAGCTCACTTCTGCCGGGCGCGAAGCCCTCCTCGCCTGGATCGACGAACCGAGCGACGGACCTCGCATCCGCGACGAGTTCTTCGTCAAGCTCATCCTCGCGCCCATGACGGGGCTGGCCGACCGGATCGCTCTCATGAACACCCAGCGGCGGCACTACCTCAGCCTGATACGCAGGCTCACCGAGCTGCACGCCGACACCGACCCGGCGGACACCCCAGCCCGGCTGCTGATCGAGGGCGCCCTCCTGCACCTGCAGGCCGACCTGGACTGGCTGGAACGATGCCAGGAGGAATTCGTGTGAGCCGCGCAGCGCCGAAAGGCTTGCCCTGGCCGCCAGAGCGGTCAGCCGACTCCCCCGTCTTGCTGAAGACCTCAGGCCTGGTCAAGGTCTACCGGGCCGACGGGGTCGCGGTGGAGGCTGTACGGGGGGTTGACCTCGAGCTCGCGGTGGGCGAGTTCGTGGCCATCATGGGCCCGTCCGGCTCGGGCAAGTCCACCCTGCTGCACGTCCTGGGCGGGCTCGAGCCGACCACCAGCGGCGAGCTCTGGCTGCGCGGCCAGCGGGTCGACGGCCTGTCCACCTCCGCCTGGGCGCTCCTGCGGCGCCGCCACATCGGGTTCGTGTTCCAGTTCTTCAACCTGCTGTCCAGCATGACGGTCGCCGACAACGTCGAACTCCCCGCGCTGCTCGCGGGGGCTACCCCGCGGCAGGCCAGGAAGCGCCGCGAAGAACTGCTGTCCGAGCTGGGCCTGACGGACAAGGCAGGCGCGGCCCCGGCCCGCCTGTCCGGCGGCGAACAGCAGCGTGTCGCGCTGGCGCGGGCACTGGCCAACGAGCCGAGCCTGCTGCTGGCCGACGAGCCGACCGGCAACCTGGACAGCTCCAACACGCGCGACGTGCTCCGGCTGCTGCGCCGGACGCATGACGGCGGTCAGACGATCCTGCTGGTCACCCACGACGCCCGGGTGGCTAGCATGGCCGACCGGGTGATCAACCTGTTCGACGGGATGGTGGCCGACGACGCCAAGATCGTTCCCATACCGCGCGGCCTGAACGGGGTGCGTGACGTCCTGGAACTGAGAGGCTGAGGCCCGGTGCGAGGAACGCTGCGGTGGGCACGCGCGGATCTGCGCTCCCGCCGCGGCCAGGCCCTGCTCACGGTCGCCGTGGTCGCCGGGGTGGCGGCTGCTTTGTTCCTGGCCACCATGCTGCTGCAGGGCACGCTCAACCCCTGGCAGCAGCTGTTCGGGCGGACCCACGGGGCGGACGTGCTGGTCTACTTCCAGGACCGGACCGACATCAGTGAGCTGCACTCGCTGCCGGGAGTTCAGGCGGTCAGCCAGCCCTATCAGGCCGCCTCGGCGACGCTGGCGCAAGGGGCCCAGAAATCACCTGTCGAGCTCCGCAGCATGACGCCGGTGCCGCCGGCCATGTCGACGCCGCTCGTGGTCGCGGGCAGCTGGCTGCGGGCCTCGGTGCCGGCCGGTGTCGTGGTCGAGGCGTCGTTCGCCCAGGCGGTTCACGTCGGGGTCGGGGACCAGATCGTGGTGGACGGCATCGACGGCACCATGACCTCGATGCGGGTCATAGGCATCGCCGACACAGCTGACCAGGGCTTCTATCCGCAATGGACGCCGGGCCTGATCTGGGTGCAGCACCGGCTGCTGGTCAAGGTCGAGCCGAGCCAGGGCGAGACGCAACAGGTCGTCGGCCTCCGGCTGACCGATAGCTCCGCCGTGGCCACCGGCCAGGTCGTGCAGACCATCTGGAACCTCTACAACGGCCCGGACCAGAACTCGAGCTCGGCGGTCGAGCGCTACTCCACCTGGCAGCAGGTGCAGAACTCGATGGCCAGTAACGACCGGCTGCTCGGGCTGCTGCTGGCCTTGTTCGGGATCATCGCGCTGGTGGCCGCGCCGTGCGCCATCGCGAACGTCACCGCGGGACGGGTGCTCGTGCAGCGGCAGGACATCGCGATGCTGAAGGCCCTCGGGTTCACGCCCGGCCAGGTGGTGCGGGTGCTGGTCGCCGAGCAGACCGCGCTGGGCGCGGCCGGCACCGTACTCGGGCTGGCCGCGGCACGGATCATGACTTCGCCAGCGTTCGTGCGGCCGCCCGATGGCACCCCGGTCGGCCTGGCCCCGCTATCCGGCTCCTGGGTGGCGGTGATCGGCGTCGGCACGGTGCTCACCGTCGCGCTCGCCACTATCGTCCCGGCCTGGTACGCGGGCCGGGTATCACCGGTCGCCGCCGTCCAGCCGAGCCCCCCGCACGGCCACCTCTCCCGGATGGCGCGGCTTGGCCTGCTCGTCCGGCTGCCCGCTCCGCTGGTCCTGGGGGCCAGGGACTGCCTGAGCCGGCGGCTGCCCGCGGCCCTGACCGTGTTCGGCGTGGCCGTCCCCATGGTCATGATCACGATCGCGCTGACCTGCTGGTCGACCGTGGACGGGTTCACCAGGGAGCCGGGCCGGATCGGCCTGGCGGCGGCCGTCACGGTGAGCCAGGGCGGCCTGGACAACAAGCAGGCCGTGGCCCTGATCAGTCATGACCATCAGGTGCAGGCGTACTACCCGGGCACGTCGTTCGACACGCTGCTGCCGGGTGACAATGGCACCTTCACCGCTCGGGCCATGGGTTACTCCTGGCGCCCGTACCCGTTCCAGGTGGTCCAGGGACGGATGTTCCATGCGCCGAACGAGGCCGTGGCGGGCCAGGGCTTCCTTGACCTCATGCACATCGGGGTGGGCGCGTGGATCTCGCCGACGATCGAAGGCGTACCGGTGATCTTGCACATCGTCGGGCGGACCATCGAGCCTGGCAATAACGGCGACGTCCTCGACTTCGGCCTCGACGCCCTCAGCGACGCGGGCGCAGCGCCCGGCCAGCTGGTCTACAGCCTGGTCCTGAAGCCGGGAGTGCAGCCAGCCGCGGCGCGGACGAGGCTGCTGGCGGTCTCCGAGGATCAGCTGGACGTGCAGGTAGTGAGCAACCCGGCCGACGGGCTTGGGGTGGTGCGGGCGGTGATCGCCGTCGCGGTCGTCGTGCTGGCTGTCATCGCGCTCGCGAACCTGCTCACCGCGACCGCGATCGGGCTGCGTGACCACGTACATGAGGTCGGCGTGCTCAAGGCCCTCGGGCTCACGCCGCGCCAGGTCATGGCCACCCTGGTGGTCAACACGGCGATCCTGACCAGCATCGGGGTGGCCAGCGGAACAGCCGCCGGCCTGGTCATCGCGCCGCGACTGATCAATATGCAGGGCCAGACCAGCGGTATCGGGGCGGGTATCTCGGACGGCCTGCCCGCCACGACGATCGCTGAGATCCTGGCCGTCGCCCTGGCCACCGCCGCGGCCGCGGCGCTGTTCCTGGCCCGCCGTACCACCCGGATCGCAGACTCGGCCCACCAGCGCGGCCCGGGCCGCCCGTCACGATCACAGCCGCAGTCTTCACCACTGCGGATCCCGTAGACGTCACCAGGAGGTGTCAGGCATGGCGATTTCACCCTAGCCCCAGCGGGCACACCGGCAAGTGGACGACGGCTTGCCACGGCAACGTCCGGAGGCTGTCCCATGGCCAGACAACGTTGACTCACAACCATCTGTAGATTTGCACGGAAGGGCGTGGCGGTACTTTTCACCAACGCCTCAATGATCTAGGCTGGCGCCCAGCGGGAGCAGGGAAAATGTCTTCCGTAGCTGCTCCTTGCGTATGCCTAGGTTTCAGACGTCACATTTTGGAAACGAGATGGAAACTAGGCTTGACCGTAGCAGAACGTTCCATCACGCTGTGAGATAACTGCGGGATAACGTTATCTAGGAGACCGGCTGCTCCGGCTCAGGCTGTAAGGAAGTCCGTTATGAGTCATCCACGCCTGACAAGAGGAATGGCCGCGGCCCGGGCCTCCAGCGGAGTCCCGGCCGCTTGCCGGGAGAGGCGTCCGTGGAACTAGCCCCCTGTGCGTGCCCCTTGATGGCCGGGCCGGCCGTTCGCGGCGGGGGACTCTCCCGCGCCGCGCATCGTGTCAGCCCTGGTCACCCGACACGGCGGCTCGGCCCGCCACGTAGTCAGGAAAGGGCAGGACTAGTACGCCGGGCTCGTCGTGGCCAGGCCGGATTCGGCCCTACGCGGTCACGGGCGTCGCATGAATGGCCGGCATTCCCATGAGTAGCCCAGAAGAAGAGTAAGAGTGCAGAGGAGCACACATGTCACGAAGAAGTTCGCCGAGAAACTCTCACTGGCCCAAGAGGGGCGCCGGGCTGGCCGCCCTGGCGGGTGCCACCGTGCTGGTGCTCAGTGCCTGCGGTAGCAGCGGCTCCAGCAGCAGCACTACCGGCACAACCGGCGCGAGCAGCGCCCCCAGCGGCGTCGGCTCGACCACGTCCGGCAGCATCGTCTGGTCGGCCAGCCCGCTGACCGGCACCGGCGCCAACGACGCCCGGACCGTGCTGATCAACGCGTTCGAGAAGCAGTACCCGGGCATCCACGTCACCCTGGTGTCCGCGTCCACCGACACCGACACCAACCGGGCCACGCTGGCCACGCAGATCGCGGGCGGCTCGTCCTCCCCCGACGTGTTCATGGGCGACGTGATCTGGCCCGCTCAGTTCGGCGCGCACCAGCTGGCCGTGCCGCTGTCGCAGTACCTCCCGGCGAGCTACTGGAGCAAGTTCGCTCCCGGGCTGGTCGCCGGGGCTACGTACAAGGGCGCGGTCTACGGCTCACCGCTGTTCGAGGACCAGGGCTTCCTGTACTACCGCAAGGACCTGCTCACCAAGGACGGGCTGCCGGTCCCGACGACCTGGGAGCAGCTGGAAACCGACGCCAAGGCCGTGCTGGCCAAGGGCCAGACCAAGTACGGATTCGTCTGGGAAGGCGACTCGTATGAGGGTCTGACCTGCAACTTCATGGAGTACCTGACGGACGCCGGCGGCACGGCGACCAACAGCGGCTTTACCTCGGCCACGCTTAACTCGGCCGCGGCGCTCAAGGCGGTCACGTTCATGCGCAGCCTGATCACCTCCGGCGTCACCCCGGCCGCGGTGACCACGTTCCAGGAGCCGCAGGCGATGAACACCTTCGGCTCCGGCCAGGCCGCGTTCCTGCGCAACTGGGACTACGCCTACAGTGCCGCCACGACTCCGTCCAGCGGCGGCAAGCTCACCGCGAGCCAGGTCGGCGTGGCGCCGCTGCCGACCTTCGCGGGCCAGTCGACCCCCGGCTACTCCAACATCGGCGGCTGGAACATGTACATCAACCCGCACAGCACGCACCTGGGTGCAGACCTGACCTTCATCCAGTGGCTGTCGAGCCCCGCGGCCCAGGACATCCTGTCCATGAGGTACGGGTTCATCTCCACCGTCACGTCGGTCCGCAGCGCGCCCGCGGTCATCGCCGCCAACCCGGTGTTTGCCGTCGTGCCGATGACCAAGCTGGTCCCGCGGCCCGCGGGCACGCCCGAGTACCCGGCGCTGTCCACCGCGATCTACCAGAACGTGAACGGCGCCCTGGCCGGGTCGACCAGTCCGTCGGCCGCGGTCGCGGCGATGAACTCCGCGGCCAACACCGCGCTCAGCAGCACATCAAGCGGCGGATTGTGACCTAGCCGCCAAAGCTGCCCGGGCCGGGAAGCGATCGCTTCCCGGCCCGGGCGGTCGCCCCGCCCGGTCAGCTGGCAATACCTACCTGCTTATCTCGGCCCCCGGCCGCGAGGAGTTACCCATGACCGCCATAAGTGCTTCTGGACAAAGCGCCGCTGGACCGGTGGACACCATCGTCCCCCCGGTCCCGCGCCCCGATATCAACAGGAAACGGCTAGCCCGGATGGGCTGGGGCTTCTCGCTTCCCGCGCTAATCGTCATCGCCGCGGTCACGATCTTCCCCATCGTGTACTCGGTGATCATGAGCCTGAACAACGTGGTTGTGACGGGCAGCGGCTTCAGCCTGGACGGATTTACCTTCAGCAACTACAACCTGCTCATTCATGCGTCCCTGTGGCGGGACGCGCTGTTCTTCACCGTCTATTACACCGTGGTGACCGTCATCGTCGAGCTGGTGCTCGGAACCTGCATCGCGCTCGTGCTCGAGCGTCTCGTCAAGGGGCGCGGGTACATGATGGCGCTGATGCTCCTGCCCTGGTCGATGATCACCGTCATCAACGCCGAGCTGTGGGCCTACATCTACAACGGGACCTACGGCGTGGCCGACTACATCCTGGGCGGGCTCGGCCTCGGCCACCCGGTGATCCTCGGCACCCCGACCCCGGCCATCATCGGGCTGATGATCGCCGACATCTGGAAGACGACGCCGTTCGTGGCGATCATCGTGCTGGCCGGGCTGGTGATGCTGCCCGGCGACGTGTACGAGGCCGCGGAAATGGACGGCGCGTCGGGCTGGTACACGTTCTGGCACATCACCTTGCCGCTGCTGCGGCCGACGATCGCGCTCGCGGTCATGTTCCGGGTGCTGCAGGCGTTCGGGCTGTTCGACCTGCCTTACGTCATGACCGGCGGCGGTCCGGGCACCTCGACCCAGTCGCTGTCGATCCTCGCCTTCAACGCGCTATTCAAGAACCTCGCCTTCGGGCCAGGAGCCGCCGTGGCGACCAGCACCGCGCTGCTGGTGCTCCTCGGCTGCCTGGCCACGCTGCGGGTGTTCCGGGCCCAGGTCGGGCAGGAGGGCAACTGATGCGAAACCGCAAGCGGACCGGGTGGCACCGGTACATCAACGGCGTCACCATCTCCACCTTCGTCACCGTGATCTTCATCATCCTTCCGCTGTACTGGCTGATCGCCTCGAGCTTCAAGTCACCGAACGACGTCGGCACGACTCAGCTCTTCCCCCGCCCGATCAGCGGGGCGAACTACAGCAACGCGTTCGTCGGCTACGACTTCGGGATCTACTTCCGGAACTCGATTGTCGTCACCCTCGTCACCACCGCGCTGGTGCTGATCCTGGGCACCATGGCCGGCTACGCGCTCGGCCGGCTGCCGATGCGGGGGAAGTTCACCACGATGGTGACCCTGCTGATCATCTCGGTGTTCCCGGAAGTCGCGGTGATCGCCCCGCTGTACCTGCTCGAGCGCGACCTCGGCCTGCTGAACAGCTATCCGGCGCTGATCCTGCCCTATACGGCCTTCTTCCTGCCGTTCGCCATCTGGATCCTGCGGAACTACATGCTCGGGATCCCGAAGGAGATGGAGGAGACCGGCCGGATCGACGGGGCCGGGCCACTGCGGACGGTCTGGAGCATCGTCCTGCCGCAGGCGCTGCCGGGCCTGTTCACGGCGGGCATCTTCACCTTCACCGCGTGCTGGACCGAGTTCCTGATGGCGCTGACGTTCGACAATTCAAACAACTTCCGGACCATCCCGGTGGGCATCGCCGACTTCGGCGGGAACTTCCAGGTCCCGTACGGGACCATCTTCGCGGCCAGCGTCGTGGCGGTGGTGCCCATCGGCCTCCTGGTCTTCATCTTCCGCAAGTTCGTAGTCTCCGGCCTGACCTCGGGCGCGGTGAAGGGATGAGCAAGTCCTGCGATCTCGGGCGCGCGCCCGGTAAGGAGTCATCATGGCCACGGTAAGCCTGGACAAGCTCAACAAGGTTTACGAGAACGGCTTCCACGCGGTCAAGGACCTGTCCGTGGACATCGCCGACGGCGAGTTCATGGTGCTGGTCGGCCCGTCCGGCTGCGGCAAGACCACCGCGCTGCGGATGATCGCCGGGCTGGAGGACATCACCAGCGGCATCTTGCGCATCGGCGGGAAGGAGGCCAACGACGAGACGCCCAAGGAGCGGGACATCGCCATGGTCTTCCAGAACTACGCGCTGTACCCGCACATGACGGTGGCGGAGAACATCGGCTTCGCGCTCAAGCTGCGCAAGCTGCCCAAGCCCGAGCTCGACGCGAAGGTAAGGGAGGCGGCCGACATCCTCGGCCTGACCGACTGGCTGGACCGCAAGCCGGGGCAGCTGTCCGGCGGCCAGCGCCAGCGGGTCGCCATGGGCCGGGCCATCGTCCGCTCGCCGTCGGTGTTCCTGATGGACGAGCCGCTGTCCAACCTGGACGCCAAGCTGCGGGTGCAGATGCGGGCCGAGGTGCAGCGGATCCAGCGGCGGATCGGGGTCGCCACGGTCTACGTCACGCACGATCAGGTCGAGGCCATGACCATGGGCGACCGGGTGACCGTACTGCGAGACGGCGTGCTGCAGCAGGTCAATACTCCGCAGAACCTCTACGACAACCCGGACAACGTCTTCGTGGCGGCCTTCATCGGCTCGCCGGCCCAGAACCTGTACGACGCCGCCGTGACCGAGGGCGCACGTTCGATCAAGCTCGGCTCCCAGGAGATACCGCTGCCGGACGCCGTCCGGGCCAAGCGTCCGGCTCTGGCGTCTTACGCGGGCAAGGATGTCGTAGTGGGCATGCGTCCCGAGCACCTGCCCGCGGCGAAGCCGGGCCAGACTGGCCCGACTCTCGTCGGTGACGTGAACCTCATCGAGGCGCTCGGCTCCGAGCTGGTGGTCCACTTCACCATCGACGCTAACCGGGTCATAGCGGAGGGGGCTGTCGATAAAGACGAGGCTGAGGCCGTCGGCAAAGGCGAGGGGGTGGCCCGCGTCGAAGCCAAGACCCCGGTCAAGGTCGGGGACCGGATGACCTTCGGCATCGACATCGAAGACATGCAGTTCTTCGATACCCAAACAGGCCTGGCCATCCGCGGCTAGGCAGGACGCGACCCGGACCGAAACGGCTCCGCCCTGGTGGCATGGGCCGGTCAAGGATCGGGCCCTGGACGTACCCGATGGCGAGTGCACGGTGCTGGTAGGCCCGTCCGGCTGGGTGAGCCCGGCCGGACGGGCTGAGGGACGTGATCAGCGGCCGCCCGCGATGGGCCAGGCCGACCGATTGACGCGCGGTTCCGGCGGGCTGGGTGTCCAATCCGCCGGAACCCGGGCTGTTCCCGTTCGAGCGCCGGACCCGGCTGCGGCAGGCGGGTCGATCTGAGGCAAGCCATGGTGGAGTTCCCTTCGACAGAAACAGGATCGGGGGGCCGCGAAGACACCTCCGAGACAACGTTGCCTTGGCCGGAATGAGCATCTGCCCGGCCCGATCAATACCCTCGCGTCCTTGTCATTTCGATGTCACGGGCGGTTAAGGAAGGTGGTTCGCAAATGCCAGAATCACCTAGATTTTATCTGAGTCCAGGCATATTTAGCCTGGAACATACCGGTCAGCACGCTGATCAGCTCGTGCGCCTGGTGGTGAGATGACGTAATCCAAACTGGCAGTTCAGGGATTGGATTGCCTGCGCGCAGACCCTATGATCGACTCAGAGCCACAACTCGCTCGTTCTTGGAAGGACATCGATGTCTGCGGCCCCTGCCGGCAGTCAGAGCCGTCCGGCCCGACCCACTATGAAGGACGTGGCGGCGCTGGCCGGAGTGGCGATCAAGACGGTGTCCCGGGTTATGAACGGTGACCCGACGGTGACGCCGGACCTGGCGGCGCGCATCCGGGACGCGGCCCGCAAGCTCGGCTACCGGCCCAATCTGACTGCCAGCAGCCTGCGCCGCGGAGACCGGCGCACCGCGACGATAGGCCTGCTTCTGGAAAACGTGGCCAACCCTTTCTCGGCGGGCTTGCTGCGCGCGGTGGAAGACGTGGCCCGGCAGCGCCGGGTCCAGATCCTGATCGGGAGCCTGGACCAGGACCAGGACCGGGAACGTGAGCTGGCGACGACCCTCATTGACCGTGGCGTTGACGGCCTGATCATCGTGCCCGCGGCACCAGATCAGAGCTACCTGCTGGTCGAGCGGAACCTCGGGATCAGGGTGGTGTTCCTGGACCGCGAGCCAAGGTTCCTCAACGCCGACGTCGTCATCTCGGGGAACCGCCAAGGCGCGATCGCGGCCGTCGAGCACTTGCGTTCGTATGGTCACCAGCGGATCGGGTACCTAGGGGACAGCTCCGCGATCACCAGCGCGGCCCATCGGTTCGACGGCTACCGCCATGCGCTCGAGCGCACCGGGCTGGTGCTTGACCCGCTCCTGATCAGGCAGGGGTTGCGCAGCATCGAGGCGGCGACTCAGGCCGCGGCCGAGATGATCCGCCTGGCCGATCCGCCGACCGCGTTGTTCGCGAGCCAGAACCTGGTAACGATCGGCACCGTCCGGGCCCTGTGGCAGGCTGGCCTGCAGCATGCGGTGGCCTTGGTCGGATTCGACGACTTCCTGCTGGCCGATGTCCTCGATCCGGGTGTCACGGTGATTACCCAGGACGTGCGCCGACTAGGCCGCCTGGCGGCGGAGTTGCTGTTCGCGCGCCTCGACGGCGATGTCTCGCCACCGCAGACCCATACGGTACCGACCGAGATGCTGATACGCGGGTCGGGTGAGATCAGGCCCGCTCCGGTCAGCGCGGCCAGCGGATGACCGGCCCCTCTGGTGCCGTGGCGGGCGTCACCGTAATCGGCGAGGCGATCATCGACCTCGTCCCCGGCGGGCAGCCCCGGACCTTCCAGGCCGTACCCGGCGGCAGCCCGTACAACGTCGCCATCGGCCTGGCCCGTCTGGGGCACCGCACGACCCTGATGGCCCGGCTGGCCGACACGGCATTCGGCCGTATCCTGCGCGAGCACGCCGAGGCCGAGGGCATCGACCTCAGTGCCGCGCCGCACGCGCCCGAGCCGTCCACGCTGGCCGTGGTGTCCCTGGACGCCGCGGCCCAGGCCAGCTATGACTTCTATCTCAACGGCACCGCGGACTGGCAGTGGGCGGCCGAGGAAACCAGCCGTGCTCCCGAGGGCACCTCCGTGCTCCACTTCGGATCACTCGCCTCCTGGACCCCTCCAGGGGACGTGAGGATCCTGGAGCTGGCTGACCGCATGCGGCGCCGCGGTGACGTACTGGTGACTTATGATCCGAACGTCCGGCCCGGATTGTTCGCGGATCACCGGGACGCCCAGGGCCTGGTCGAGCGGGCCGTACGGCTGGCCCACCTGACCAAGGCGAGCTCCGATGACATCGCCTGGCTGTACCCCGGCCAGCCGGCCGCTGATGTGGCGCGGCGCTGGCTCGGGCTGGGCGCGACGCTGGTAGTCATCACCGGCTCAGCCGATGGCGCCGACGTCTTCACCGCCCATGGCCAGTCCGTTCACCGCCCCGCCCTTGACGTCACCGTGGTCGACACCGTCGGCGCAGGAGACTCCTTCACCGCCGGGCTGATCGCATCGCTTCTCCAGCGAGGCCAGCAGGCGCCCGCGGACCTGGCCCGGTGCGCGGCGGACCAGCTGGCCGGGGCGCTGGACGACGCGACGCTGGTGGCGTCGCTCAACTGCCAACGGCGCGGCAACGACCCGCCGACGATGGCCGAGGTAGCCGAGGCCCGCGGCCGTCTCAAGCCGCTGCTGTCCCAGCCGGGATCGCAGCCAGCCTAAGCCTCGCCGCGCGTCCCGCCCGCGACACCTTCTTGAACGAATTCGGTTCATGCTATCGGCTGTATAGTCGTCTATGGTCGTGTTAGGTAGAGTATTAGCATGTGAAGCAAGGACGAATCTAAGCATCGGTGGCCGGATGGCCAGGCGCATCGCGCATGGCCGGCGCTCGGATGGCCGGCGCTGCGATGGCCGGCACTGCATGGCCGGCGCTCCGGATGGCGCTCGGATGCCGCATCCGGATAGCCAGCACACCGGATAGCCAGCACACCGGATAGCCAGCCTGCGGCGGCTGGCCGGCATGAGGAGGGACCCTTCGTGAATCCTGGCCACGGCAGACTCGACGAGCCGATCCGCGACTCGCCAGGCCCAGTCCAGGGGCCCGAAAGTTGTCGCGCACTCCCCCGGGTCGGCGCGGCGGACGGCCCGACGGAACGGCGGAAGCTGCTGTTCAGGACCAGCGGCCTGGCGGTCGACCTGGAGATAACCAGCCTCGGCGAAACCTGGCTGGTCGCCGGGCGGCTGATCCCGCGGCAGTCAGCCGTGGTCGATATCCGGCACGCCGAGGGAACAGTCACCATCGAGACCGACAGGCTCGGGCGGTTCAGCACCGAAGCAGTTCCACCCGGCCAGGCCCGCCTGCGCTGCCGCCTCGGCGCCGGCCAGGGGCGGGCCTGCGTCATCACCGGCTGGGTCGCCTTGTGTGCCGAGGACGGCCGTTGAGCAAGCCCGGGGTCACGCTCTAGCTGAAGATCGAAAATCCCGGTGTGGAGCGTGGCGGCGATTGCGGCCGATGGGGCACCCACAGCGGGAAACCGCTCCGGCCCGGGCGCTTTGGCGCCCGGGCCGGAGCGGTAGTCGTGCTAGCGCTAGCCGAGGCGTGCGAGCACGGGAACGAACTTCGCTGCGTCGATCGTGCCCCAGCCGGTGGCCAGGTTGTAGCCGGGCCCGGCGTCGAAACCCGTCACGCCGCCGAAGCTGTTGTTGCCCGACGTGACGCTCACGATGCCCGTGTTCCGGATTCCGTGCTGCTGAAGCCCGCCCAGCAGGTATAGCGCCGGGTTGATCAGGCCGAGCCGGTGACCAGCCTGCTGGTCGGCTAGGGCGACGATCCCGGACATGATCGGGGTGGCCTCGCTGGTCCCGCCGAAGATGTACCAGCCCGGGTTGCTGACCCCTGGGCTCTCGATCCCCGCGAAGGACATGTACACCCAGCAGCCGCCGTTGACCGCCGCGCTCATCGAGATGTCCGGCACGCCGCGGCTGTGGCCGACGACCCGAGAGACGCCGATCTGGTAGAGCGGGCGCGGGAAGATGGCTGAGGTGCCGCCGCCGCTGGCGCCGAAACCGTCGTTCCACACGACGTCTGGCGCGAGCTTGTTACCGGCCTGGTCCAGGTCAAGCTGCGTGCCGCCGACCGCGGTGACCAGCGGATCCGTAGCTGGCCAGGAAGTCACCCGATACGGGTACAGGGTCGAGGCGTCGGACTCGAAGTTGGTCGCCCCCTCGTCGCCCGATCCGGCGAGCACCGTTACGTGATGCACGAGGGCATCCTGGAACGCGAACCGCAGGTCGAGCAGGCTCGAGTAGTTACCGCTGCTGAAGCCGGGGAAGGTGTTCTCGGTCGCGCCGAAGCTCTGCGAGATCACGTCGCCCACGCCCCGATTGATGAGCGACTCCTCGGCGGCCATGATCTGCGGGAAGCCCGATGTCCCCTCGACCTCGGCGACCGGCGTCTCGGCCAGCACGATGTTGGCACCGGGCGCGATGGAGTGTGCGTACTCCACGTCCAGGGTGGTCTCCTCGGCCCAGCCGACCATGGTCGAGTTGGTCGGGTCGAACGGCGGGATGGTGCCGAACTGGTCGATCGTCAGCTTGGGATTGGGGAACCCGAACTGGGCATCGAAGGTCTGCAGGTCGCTCTGGATGGTCGGCGAGCCGAACGCGTCCACGATCACGATCGTCCTGCCGGCGCCGGTGATCGCGCGGCCGGTGGCCGCGCCGCTGTACAGCGAGTCCAGGTTGTATGCGACCCGGTACTGCACCGGTGTGTAGCAGTTGATCCCGAGATCGGCCTGGCACTGCGCGGTGCTTATCGGGGCCGGGAACTGCGCGGACTTGAAGATCGGACCAACCACATCGGGAATGGGGCTAACGGGGGCCGTATGCGTGGCCGCGCTGGCGGCGGGGACCGCCACGCTCGCGGCGGGCACCGCGATCGACAGCGCGGCCAGCCCGCCGATCGCGGTGACCGGGAGAACGATCCGGGCAGTCGCTCGCATGAGCGCGGACCGGCCACGCGACACCGCGCGGTGAGGGGACGATACGGCGCTGCGCGCCGACGCTCTGGAGAACACAGGCATTCCACTCCTTTAACGACGCCTGGTACCCGCCGAGGAAAGTAGGGGCCCATGGCCAGGCACGCAGGCTCGGGCGAGTCAGGGGCGCGCGCCTGAACCGTTATCCCACAGGTCGGCACAGAAGTCGATAGATACTGACAATTCATGCTCCGATTCAATGGTCCTCTCTGTTACCTATGTCGTATTGAGCGGAAATGTCAGGAATGGGCCTACACGGCGAATTCGCCAGGCGGAGCCTGACCTAACGCGAGTTCCGGAAGTTCGGCGCGACGGCATGCAGTGCGGGCGACGCGGAGGATTCAGCCGCGATGACGCAGACCGCGACGGCGGATAAGGGGGCCGTGGGGTGATAGCACGGACCGTTCGGCATGAAAGGCGCACCTACGGCGGGGACCATTGGTCCCTAAGGCGGCACTGGGCTCACGCAAATAAGCGGCCCACTGGGGGTCGCCGTCGTGCTGAGCGCCCACCAGTCTCCAGTGGGCGCCGCGTGGTACTGCGGGCGGTACCGCCAGCGTCCAGCCGAGTTCGGAGAGCAGCCGGTCGGCCTTGCGGTGGTTGCAGATCGTGCAGGAGGCGACGCAGTTCTCCCAGGCGTGCGGGCCGCCCCGGCTCCTGGGGATCACGTGATCGATGGTCTCGGCCCGGCGGCCGCAGTAGGCACAGCGGTAGTTGTCCCGGCGCATCAGCGCGGCTCTGGTCAGCGGCACCCGGTTGCGGTAGGGCACCCGGACGTAGCGGCTGAGCCTGATCACCGACGGGGTGACCAGCGCGACGGACGCCGCGTGCAGCACCGCACCTGCCACATCATCGTGCACGACCTCGGCCTTGCCGCCCAGCACCAGGCATACCGCCCGGCGCAGGCCAACAGTAGTCAGCGGTTCATAGGTCACGTTGAGCAGCAGCACTCGCCGCACTGCACCTCCCGCTGGCGTGGGCCGTCTAACAGAAGCACATGCTCCCAGTGTGTCGCCTGGTACTCGCTTCTGCCACCACCTAAGCGTACAAGGTCAGCGAGAACATAAGGTGCCAGCATGAAGGACACGGCATGAGCGAGTTTCGCTATCCGGAGGCGCGCAGGCTGGACCTGACCGAGGACGTCCTCGGGTACCAGGTCAGTGACCCCTACCGCTGGCTGGAGGACGCGGCCAGCCCGGAACGGGCCGAGTGGCTGGCCGACCAGTCCGGCCTGTACACCGCCGAGCGGGACGGCTGGCCCGGGCGGGCCGCCCTGGCCGAGCAGGTGCGCGCGCTGCTCAGCGTGGGCTACGTGGGGACGCCGGCCTGGCGCGCCGAGCGGTCCTTCTTCAGCCGGCGCGATCCGGGCCAGGAACACGGCGTGCTCTACACGCAGGTCGCCGACGCCCCGGCCGAGGTGCTCATCGACCCGATGACCATCGACCCGTCCGGCCTGACCACGCTGGACGCCTGGCAGCCGGACAAGGAGGGGCGGCTGCTGGCCTACCAGCTGTCCCAGGGCGGCGACGAGGAATCGCTGCTGCGGGTGCTCGACGTCGAGACCGGGGCCCTGGTCGACGGGCCGATCGACCGGTGCCGGTACTCGAACGTGGCCTGGCTGCCGGGCGGCAAGGCGTTCTATTACACGCGCCGGCTGCCGCCGGATGAGGTACCTGAGGGCGAAAGCCAGTACCACCGGCGGGTCTACCTGCACCAGCTGGGCGCGCCCGCCGACGATGACGTGCTGATCTTCGGCGCCGGCCGGGACAAGACCGACTACTACTCGGTGTCGGTCAGCCGGGACGGCCGGTGGCTCGCCATCTCGGCCTCCCGGGGCACCGCGCCGCGGAACGACCTGTGGCTGGCCGACCTGTCGGAATCCGACCCCGCGGCTCCGGACCTGCGCGCGGTGCAGGAGGGCGTGGACGCGCAGACCTGGGTGCGGATCGGGCGGGACGGGCTGCTGTACCTGTCCACCGACGCCGACGCGCCGCGCGGCCGGGTCGCGGTGGCCGATCCGGCGGCGGCCGATCTGGCCGACCGGGGCAGCTGGCGGGACCTGATCCGGGAGGACCCTGAGGCCGTGCTGCGCGGGTTCGCCCTGCTCGATGGGCCTGGGCTCGATGGGCCTGGGCTCGACAGGCCCGAACTGAGCCGGCCGGTGCTGCTGGCTTCGTGGACCAGGCACGCGCTGAGCGAGATCACCGTGCACGACCTGGTCACCGGCGACCGGCTGGGTGAGATCCCGCTCCCCGGCCTGGGCACCGCCGGCGGGCTGAGCGAGCGGCCCGAGGGCGGGCACGAGGCATGGTTCGGTTACACGGACTACACGACGCCGCCGGTGATCCTGCGGTTCGACGCGAGGACCTTCCAGGTGACCACCTGGGCCAGCCCGCCGGGCAGCGTGGCGGTCCCGGCCGTGGCCACCCGCCAGGTGACCTACTCCTCGGCCGACGGCACGCCGGTGCGGATGCTGATCATCAGCCCGTCGTCGGCGGCCGCTCCGGATGCCGGGCCCTCAGGACCTGACCGGCCGCGGCCGGCCATCCTGACCGGGTACGGCGGATTCGACATCAGCCTCACGCCCGCGTTCTCGCCGAACACGCTGGCCTGGGTGTCGGCGGGCGGCGTGTACGCGGTGGCCAACCTGCGCGGTGGCAGCGAGGAAGGCGAACAGTGGCACCGGGCCGGGATGCTGGAGCACAAGCAGAACGTGTTCGACGACTTCCACGCCGCCGCGGAGACGCTGATCGGGGACGGGTGGACCACGCCCGGGCAGCTGGCCATCTCCGGCGGGTCCAACGGCGGGCTGCTGGTCGGCGCGGCCCTGACCCAGCGGCCCGAGCTGTACGCGGCCGTGGTCTGCTCGGCGCCGTTGCTGGACATGGTGCGGTACGAGAGGTTCGGCCTGGGGCAGACGTGGAACGTCGAGTACGGCACCGCGGCGGACCCGGAGCAGCTCGGCTGGCTGCTGGCCTACTCCCCCTACCATCACCTGGTGGCCGGGACGGCCTACCCGGCCGTGTTGTTCACCGTGTTCACCAGCGACACGCGCGTCGACCCGGTGCACGCCTTCAAGATGTGCGCCGCATTGCAGTACGCCACCTCGTCTTCTCCTGAGGACCGGCCGGTGCTGCTGCGGGCGGAGGGCCAGGTGGGGCACGGGGCCCGGGCGGTGAGCCGGTCGGCCGAGCTGGCCGGGGACACGCTCGCGTTCGCCGCCCGCTACACCGGGCTCGTGCTGGAGTGAGCCCGGCGGCTCAGCCGGGGCAGGCGCTGGAGTAGGCCGGCGGCTCAGCCGGGCGGGGCGCGGAAGTAGGCGGCCGGGGTCTGGCCGGTCTCGCGGCGGAACGCGGCCACGAACGCGCTGGGGGTGTCGTACCCGACGCGGCCGGCTACGCGGCTGACGGGCTGTCCCGCAGCCAGCAGGGGCAGCGCGGCCTGCACCCGCAGCAGGGTCCGCCAGCGGCCGAACGGCAGGCCGGCTTCGGCCGTGAAGGCCCGGGCCAGCGTCCGCCCGCTGGCGCCCACCTCGCGGCCCCACTCCTCCAGCGTCCGCTTGTCGTGCGGGCTGGCCCGCAGCGCCTGGGCGACCTGCCGGGCCGGGGTGCAGGACGGCATCCGGACCTGGATGGCCGCCATCGGCGCCGGGATCAGCAGGTCGGCCAGCAGCGCCTCGGCGTGCGCGCGGTGGCTGACGTCGAGCTGGCCGCCCAGGTAGCCGATGAGCTCGGCCAGCAGCCGGCTGGCCGCGACCGGCGTCGGCTGCGTCCACGCGACTGGGGACAGGTCCGGGTGGATGTACAGGGTGCGCATGGTGGCGCGGCCTTCGGCACCGGTCTCGTGCGGCAGCCCGGCCGGGATCCACAGCGCCCGGGTCGGCGGCAGCACCCAGGTGGCGTCGCCGGTGATGACGGTGAGTACCCCGCGGGCGGCCCAGGCCAGCTGGTGGTCGGCGTGCGTGTGCCACTCGAAGCGGGTGCCCACGGGCATAGGGAAGGTGGCGACGACGACGGCCGCCTCGCTGCCTGATTCACTGTCCGGCTCGGGTCCGTGTCCGGCTGGCGACACAGCATGTCAGCCTACGCCCTAGGCCGCTCATCGGCCGGTTCCCTAGCCTCGGAGGCATGAACGAGAACCATGCGAAGCTAATGGGCAGCGCGGAGTGGTTCGCGCACATCCAGGACGAGGTGCTGCCGCAGGCCACCGCGGGCGTCGAGCTGGGCCAGGACCTGCTCGAGCTCGGGCCGGGCCAGGCTGCGGCCACCGACTGGCTGCGGCACCGGGTGCGACGCCTGGTCGCGGTGGAGCACGAGCCCGAGGCGGCGGCCGCGCTGGCGGAACGGTACGCGGGCAGCAACGTGGAGGTGGTGACCGGCGACGCGGCCGCGCTCGGCTACCCGGACGCGTCGTTCGACACCGTGGCGACCTTCACCATGCTGCACCACGTGCCCACCCGCGCGCTGCAGGACCGGGTGCTGGCCGAGGCGTTCCGGGTGCTGCGCCCGGGCGGGGTGTTCCTCGGCTCGGACAGCCTGCCCAGCGACGGGCTGCACCAGTTCCACGAGGGCGACGTCTACAACCCGCTTGAGCCCGCGGCGTTCCTGACCCGGCTGCAGGTCACCGGGTTCGCCGCGATCACCCTGGCCGTGGACTACAACCTGGTGTTCACGGCCCGTAAGGAAGGCCCAGACTCGGCCGCGTGCTAAGGCCGGCTTTCGGCTGAGGGCAGGCCCGCCGGGCGCCGCCACGCAGTAGCCTCGCGTGGAGTGGCACCTAGCGGAGGGAGCTCTGTGTTTCACGCCACCAGCCTGGGCCTGCTCGACTCCGGTGGTTCGCTGACCGGGAGCTGCGGCGACAACCCGGGCATCGCCTGCCGCCTGACCTGGGACCTCACGCACAGCACGAACGCGGCGCAGGTGGTCCGGGTCTACCTGGCCGGGCCGGTCTACCAGGGCCTGCGGATCGCGTTCGTCATCGTGCTGGCCTTGCTGTTCCGGTTCATCCTGCACCGGGTGATCAACAAGATCACCGAGCGGGCGGCAACCGCGTCGCTGCCGGTGGCCGCGAACGGCCGCGCGCACAAGGCGGCCGCCGCGGTCCACATGGGCGGCACCGAGCGGCGCGAGCAGCGGGCCCGGGCCCTCGGGTCGATCCTGCGCAGCGGGGTCTCCATCGTCGTGTTCGGGATCGCCACCCTGACCGTCCTCGGTGACCTGGGCGTCAACCTGACCCCGCTGCTGCTGAGCACCACCGTGCTGGGGGTGGCGCTCGGGTTCGGTGCGCAGAACCTGGTGCGGGACTACCTGTCCGGCATCCTGATGCTGGTCGAGGACCACTACGGGGTCGGGGACACGATCAACCTTAAGGACGCGACCGGAACGGTCGAGGCGATGACGCTGCTCACTACCCGGCTGCGCGACGTCAACGGCGTGGTCTGGCACGTCAGGAACGGCACCATCGAGAGCGTGGGCAACGAGTCGCAGGGCTGGTCCCGGGCGGTCATCGACTACCCGGTGCCCTACGAGGAGGACCTGGGCCGCATCCGGATCCTGATGGAGCGGGCCGCGGGCAGCCTGTTCACCGAGCGCGGCTGGCGCGAGCTGATGCTGGAAAAGCCCGAGGTGTGGGGGGCCCAGGAGCTGTCCGGCCGCGAGGTGACGATGCGCATCGTGGCCAAGACCGCGCCCATGCGCCAGTGGGAGGTGGCACGGGAGCTGCGGGCCCGGGTCAAGGCGGCGCTGGACGCGGCGGGGGTGGCCCCGGCCGGCCCGGACACGATCGTGATCACCGCGCCGCCCGCGATACCCTCGGGGGACGAGCGAGGAACGAGCGAGGACCCTCCGCGAGCCGAAGGGGCGCCGGCGCCGAGTGGACTGACGAGCGAGGAACGAGCGAGGAGGGAAGGAGGCGCCTGAAAGGCGCTCCGGAGCGAGTGGAAGAACAGAGCCAGCCGACCAGCTTCTACGAGGCCGTGGGCGGGGAAGAGACGTTCCGCCGCCTCGTCCACCGGTTCTACCAGAGCGTGGCGGATGATCCGGTGCTGCGGCCGGTCTACCCGGCGCGGGACCTCGGTCCGGCCGAGGAGCACCTGCGGCTGTTCCTCATGCAGTACTGGGGCGGGCCGCGGACCTACGACGAGCTGCGCGGGCATCCCCGGCTGCGGATGCGGCACGCCAGGTTCACGATCGGCGAAGCCGAGCGGGACGCCTGGCTGCACCACATGCGGGTGGCGCTGGACGAGCTCGAGCTTGACCAGGCGCTGGACGCGCAGCTCTGGGATTACCTGGTCATGGCGGCGCACAGCCTGCTCAACGTGGATCCCGCCCACGGGCGGCCAGACCTGGGCCTGACGTCGGCTTAAGCGACCCGGCCGGTGACGTCGTATAGATGGTGCCCCGGGTCGTGGGCGAAGTACCTGGCGAAGGTCGCCACGGTGAAACGGGCGCGGTGGTACCGAATCGAATAAATCCGAATGTCCATTTCTGCTGGTATTTGGGCTGTACCGAACGGGCCGACCGAACGCTGCGTTCCCTGGGAAGACGTTGACCTCATATTGGTCCAAGTGCGAAACTCAGGTGTCTAATGCGCCTAGGCCTGAGCGGGCCCAGTGGCCGATATAGCCCCTGACCGCACGGCAGGAAGCGCTTCCATGTAGTCGAGCACGGTTGAGCGGCCGCTAGAACGGCCGGGGGGGACGGTACTTGTGCGACAGGGAAGTACCGCCTGCCCTGACACCGAAGCTGCTCATCGCTTAACCGAAAGATGGTTCAGATGGGTGAAGGGTCATCCGGGTATGGTCCCGTGCCGCCGGGCGATGACGATGACGTCGAGGTAACGCACCCTTACCGGGGGCGCGACCAGGCCATGGGGTCCCAGCGCACGGAACCGACCGTGCCTTCGCGTCAGCCGCCGCCGCCTGATGCCGCGCCGCCGTGGGAGTCCACGTACGTGCCGCCGCGCCAGCCGGCGCCGGGCGGTTCGCAGCCGCCGCCCCCGACGTACGTGCCGCCACGCCAGCCGCCGCCGGGCGCCGTGTCGCACCAGCCGCCGACGTACATCGCCCCGCGCCAGCCCGGGGCGGGCAGCGGGCAGTACGGCCAGTACCAGCCGCCGCCTCCGACGTATGTCCAGCCTGCGCAGTCTCAGCAGTCCGCGTCCGCGTACGACATGCAGACTCAGATGTCGGCGGGCGGGCCGCCGCCGGTCGTTCCGCCGCCGATGGCTCCGCCGCCCGGCCCGCCCCGTCCGCCCGGTCCCCCGCCGCCCGGGTCGGACATGGTCCGGTACGGTCCCGGGGTGCCCGAGAGCCAGGCCGGGGTGACGGCCGAGCAGGTCTGGCGCACGGGCCGCATGCCCGAGCCGGCCAGGCGCCCGCGCCGGCTGCGCCGGGTGGCCGGCACCGCTTTGACCGTGCTCCTGCTCGCGGCGGCCGCCGTGGTGCTGTTCCTGCGCTTCCATCACGCGCCGTTCCACACCAGCGGCGCGTCCATTACCGGAGAGACCAAGTCCGGGTGCGCGGTGAACGTGACCGGC
This sequence comes from uncultured Actinomycetes bacterium, assembly GCA_963767565.1. Lineage (GTDB taxonomy): Bacteria > Actinomycetota > Actinomycetes > Streptosporangiales > Streptosporangiaceae > Palsa-504. Next base: position 93,783 of record CAVYEG010000017.1, read on the forward strand.
AAGATCGACACCAACGGAGCGGCCGGGACGGTCACCTACCAGTGGGTGTTCCAGCCCCAGGCGGAGGCGCCCCAGCCGCAGAGCCAGACGGTCGTGTCGGGACAGCACTCGCTGTTCGTGACCGTGGCGGTCGAGGGCCAGGGCCACGGCAGCGCGTCCCAGAAGGTGACCCTGCAGGTCCTCAGCCCCGACCCGGCGAGTGCCCCGACCGAAGTAACCATCAACTGCTGACGTAGGACGGCGGCCAGACCGCCTGCTACAGAACGTAACGCCCCGGCCCCAAACCCGAAGGGAGCAGATCTGCTATGGCCGAGTGGGATGTTCCCGGTTACACCGAGCTGAAGAAGCTGGGCGCGGGCGGGTTCGGTGATGTGGTGCTGGCCCGGCACGATGTGACGGGTACCCGGGTGGCGATCAAGTACCTGAAGGCGGAACTGCTGTCGGACCCGGAGTTCGCTGAGTTGTTCCGCGGCGAGGCAGCGGTGCTTGGCTCGCTGGACGACCCGAACGTGGTCCGGCTGTATGAGTACATCGAGTCAGCCGAGGGCGCGGCCATCGTCATGGAGCTCGTCGACGGGGTCTCGCTGCGCCAGATCCTGGGCAATCAGGGCAAGACGACCCCCGAGGCGGCGCTGGTCGTGCTGCAGGGGTCGCTGCTCGGCCTGGCCGCGGCGCACCGGCGGGGCGTGGTGCACCGGGATTACAAGCCGGAGAACGTGCTGGTCGACGGGACGGGCGCCAGCAAGCTGACGGACTTCGGCATCGCGGCCCGGGCCGGGGACCGGGCGATCCCGGCCGGCACGCTGGTGTACGCGCCGCCGGAGCAGTTCGCCGGCGCGCCGGCCAGCCCGGCCACCGACGTGTACGCGGCGACCGCGACATTTTATGAGTGCCTGACCGGGCGGCCGCCGTTCGTCGGGAACACCGCCGAGAAGCTGATGCGCCAGCATCAGGTCGAGCCGGTGCCGCTGGAGCCGGTGCCCGAGCCGCTGCGGCCGCTGGTCGAGGCGGGCATGGCCAAGGAACCCCAGCGGCGGCCCACCGACGGCACCACGTTCGTGGCCGCCCTCCAGGCGGCCGCGGTCGGCGAGTACGGCCCGGACTGGGAGGAGCGCGGCCGGTCGAAGCTGGGCGAGGCGGCGCTGCTGCTGGCGGCGTTGTGGCCGTCCGGCAGGCCGCCCGCGGTCGACGGTTTCACGGTGGAGCGGATCCCGCTGTGGCGACGCTCCAAGATGATCAAGGTCGCCTTCGTGGCCGCCGTGGTGATCGTGGTGGCGGCGGCCGGGACGGCGCTGGCCGCCACCCGCCTGACCAAGTCCACCGTCCCCCTCCACCTCAGCCAGCCGCCCGCGGCGACGCAGCACGTCTCGCTCCAGGCGACCTCGACCTCGGTATCGCCGTCGCCGTCACCTTCACCGTCGCCGACGCCATCGCCGACCACGGCGCCCGCGGTCACGCCGACGTTCGGGGCGCCGTCGCCTCCGCCCGCTACGTCGGCGAAGCCGACGAAGAAGCCCACGCCGAAGCCGTCCCCGTCGCCGACGCCGACGTCTGCAGCACCGTCGACCTCACCGCCGTTTTCGCCTAGCTATTCGCCGACCCCGACTTGTCCCCCGTCGCGATGCGGATAGTCCAGTAGTCGTCATGCGGCGAGGGGCGCGGGTCAGGCCCGCGCCCCTCGTGCCCTCGTGCCCCTCGTGCCGTGACCGGGGTTCAGCCGGCTGGGGTGAGGATCTCCATCAGGTGGCCGTCCGGGTCGCGGAAGTACGTGCCCCGGCGGCCGTTACTGCGGTAGATCTGGCCAGCCTGCTGGCAGGCGGGGTCGGCGAAGTAGGTGACGCCGCCCTGCTTGATGCGCCCGAAGATCACCACGTCCAGGATTAGACGTCAAACACTTAGAAGCCTACGTTCTGTGCTAGGCTGACGGCATGTCACGACCGGTACGCCTGCCGATCGGCCTGCGGCTCAGCCAGACGGCCCGCACCGTCAGCCGCGCGTTCGAAGAGGTTCTCGAGGAGGCAGGCGGCACGCTGCCGATCTGGCTGATCCTGCTCAACCTGAAGATCCGCAAGCCGGGCAACCAGCGGGAGCTGGCCGAGGCGGTGGGGGTTCGCGAGGCCACGCTGACGTACCACCTCAACGCCATGGACGCCCGCGGCCTGGTCACCCGCACCCGGGACAGCGCCAACCGCCGGATTCACGTGGTCGAGCTGACCGAGGCGGGCGAGGCCCTGTTCGTCCAGATGCAGCAGGCCGCCCTCGCCTTCGACACCAGGCTCCGGGGCGGCCTGACCGAGGCGGACCTGGATACCCTGGGCGGCCTGCTCGGCCAGCTCGCCGCCAACGTGGGCGGACCCGGCGAGGAGGGCGCGCCCTGGGCGGGCCTGGCCGAGCCGCGCAAGAACCTCAGCTAGCGCGGCCGCTACCATCGCGGTCCGGTCGTTCTTCCGGCTGGTCGGCTAGTCGCGGGTGAGCTTGCGGTAGGTGACGCGGTGCGGGCGGGCGGCCTCGGCGCCGAGACGGTCGATCTTGTTCTTCTCGTAGGACTCGAAGTTGCCCTCGAACCAGAACCAGTTCGCGCCGCCCTCCCAGGCCAGGATGTGCGTGGCCACCCGGTCCAGGAACCAGCGGTCGTGGCTGGTGATGACCGCACAGCCGGGGAACTCCAGCAGCGCGTTCTCCAGCGAGCCCAGCGTCTCCACGTCCAGGTCGTTGGTCGGCTCGTCGAGCAGGAGCAGGTTGCCGCCCTGCTTAAGGGTGAGGGCCAGGTTCATCCGGTTGCGCTCGCCGCCGGACATGACCGCGGCGGGCTTCTGCTGGTCCGCGCCCTTGAAGCCGAACGCGGCCACGTACGCGCGGCTGGGAATCTCGATGTTGCCCACGCGGATGTGCGCCTCGCCGTCGGAGATGGCCTCCCACACGTTCTTCTTCGGGTCGATGCGTTCCCGGGACTGGTCCACGTAGGAGATGGTCACGGTCTCGCCGACCCGGATCGTGCCCTCGTCCGGCTGTTCCTCGCCGACGATCATCTTGAACAGGGTGGTCTTGCCCACTCCGTTCGGGCCGAGGACGCCGACGATGCCGTTGCGGGGCAGCGTGAACGAGAGGTTCTCGAACAGGCACCGGTCGCCGAAGCCCTTGACCAGGTTGCTGACTTCGACCACCACGCTGCCCAGGCGCGGGCCCGGCGGGATCTGGATCTCCTCGAAGTCCAGCTTGCGGTTCCTGTCGGCCTCGGCGGCCATCTCCTCGTAGCGCTGCAGCCGGGCCCGGCTCTTGGCCTGGCGGGCCCGCGGGCTGGAGCGGACCCATTCGAGCTCGTCGTCGAGGCGCTTACGCTTCTTCGCGTCCTTGGCACCCTCGACCTTCAGCCGGGCGGCCTTGGTCTCCAGGTAGGTGGAGTAGTTGCCCTCATAGGGGTAAGCGTGGCCGCGGTCGAGCTCGAGGATCCACTGGGCCACGTCGTCCAGGAAGTACCTGTCGTGGGTTACGGCTACGACGGTGCCCGGGTACTTCTCCAGGTGCTGCTCAAGCCACTGCACGCTCTCCGCGTCCAGGTGGTTGGTGGGCTCGTCGAGCAGCAGCAGGTCAGGCTGGGACAGCAGCAGGCGGCACAGAGCCACTCTCCTGCGTTCACCGCCGGACAGGCTCGTTACGTCCGCGTCGGGGGGCGGGCAGCGCAGCGCGTCCATGGCCTGCTCGATCTGGCTGTCGAGATCCCACGCGTCCTTGTGGTCGAGCTGCTCCTGCAGGCGGCCCATCTCCTCGAGCAGCTCGTCGGAGTAGTCGGTCGCCATCTTCTCGGCGATCTCGTTGTACTGCTCGAGCAGCCGCTTGGTCTCGGCCACGCCGTCCTCGACGTTGCCGAGGACTGTCTTGGTCTCGTCCAGCTTCGGCTCCTGGGCGAGCAGGCCCACGGTGAAGCCCGGCATCAGGCGCGCCTCGCCGTTGGACGGCTGTTCCTCGCCTGCCATCATCCGCAGCAGGGTCGACTTGCCGGTGCCATTCGGCCCCACGACGCCGATCTTCGCGCCGGGCAGGAACGCCAGCGTCACGTTGTCGAGGATGACCTTGTCGCCGTGTGCCTTGCGCACGGCTCGCATCTGGTAAATGAACTCCGGCATACAAGCAAGCCTACGGGCATGCGTCAGTTGCCGCGTCACCCTGTTTATCCGGCTGAGCGGCCGGCAGCTCCTGGGCCGCCGCGTACAGGCGCACCAGGTTCCGGCCGTCGTCCTTGGCCCGGTACAGCGCCAGGTCGGCCGCGGCGAGCAGCTCGAACAGGTCGCTGCCGTGCTGGCCGAGTACCGCCACGCCGATCGAGACCGTGACGCTGATGCTCGCCTGGGCGGCGGCCACGCTCAGCAGCCCGGCGCTGCTGCGCAGCCGCTCGGCGATCCGGCAGGCGCCGTCGGCGTCGGTGCGCGGCAGCAGGACGGTGAACTCCTCCCCGCCGAACCGGCCCACCACGTCAGACTCGCGCACCTGCTGCCGCAGCTCGGTGGCCAGGGCGCGCAGGACGTCGTCCCCGATGAGGTGGCCGTGGCTGTCGTTGACGCGCTTGAAGTGATCGACATCCACCAGCAGCAGGGCCAGCGGGGCGCCCGCGGCCTGGGCCCGGGCCACTGCGGCGTCGGCCTCGCGCTGCCAGGCGGTGGCGTTCAGCAACCCGGTCTTCGGGTCAGTGCGAGCCGCGGCCGCCAGCTGCTGGTGCATCAGGCTGCGCTGCAGCAGGATGACCGGCGGGAGGGCCACCAGGAGCAGCACGAAGCTCAGGGCGCAGGTGACCGCGACCAGGATGCCGATGCAGGTCTCGGTCAGGTCGAGCAGCAGCCTCTCCCGGTCCCAGAGCAGCTTTCTGAGCGGTGTATCCGGCTCGGCCAGGTGCGCGGCGACCGCGATGATGCCCGTGTTGAGCACGGCGAACAGGACCGCGCAGCCGATCGCGGTCAGCACCACGGTCGGCCGGGTCAGCCAGGTGTGCGAGCCATTCAGGCTGACGCGTATCGCGTCGGGCACGGCCAGGCGGAAGGTGGCCGAGGCGGCCGCGCCGGCCAGCCCGAGCGCGGCCGAGCTGAACACCCGGCGGTAGAGCGGTATCCGCCGAGCCCGCAGGAACAGCACCAGCCCGATCACGCAGGGCGCGAGCAGGGCGTACACCGGCGGCAGCAGCAGCGCGATCGGCAGCCACCACGCCGACAGCAGGTCCCGCGACACGCCTGACGGCTGGCCGAGCCGCCGGATGGCCTCGATGCAGATCACCGCGGCGGCCAGCAGCGCGGCGAACAGGGCCACGTTGTCCATCCGGAGCGGAGTGCGGGCGAGTTCCCAGCCGATCAGGGCCAGGGCGCAGGCGAGCACGGCCAGCACATACACGATCAGTGACAGGGGCATGCTCAGCAGGGGCCAGCACCATGGCCACCTGATCAGACGCCTCAGCCCCCGCTGGCGTCGTCCGATCGCCTCTTGAACTGCTGACATGCCTCCGCCTATCGTGAGCCAGGCCACCGCGAACCCGAGATCTGAGGTCCGGCCATCACGTTAGGTAACATTATAGATGCGAGGAGTACCGACGTGGCGGCAAACGGGTATGTTGACTGGCGCGGCTGCGGCCGCGGATTCACGCAGGTGGTTTGGCCTGCTTCGCGTCCTGCGGCGGGATTTCAGGCGCCCGCGCGGGAGGATCCGGGAGTCCCCGGGGAGCGAGGAGCAGACACACCCGTAGCGTTACGGAGGGTACTGCTGGTGCCGCGGGAGCGGCTACGCTACGATGCCAGACGTAACCGCTCCGTTCGGCACCCCGACCTGAGGAGAGTGGACCGGTGCGAGGCGTTATCTGGACCTAGCACTCAGTAGGACACTGGCGGCGCCGTGACGTCGGCCGCCTGGCCTTCCCCGAGTGCTTGCGCGGCGAACTCGGCCTCGTTGAGGCCATCGCCTAGTTCCTGTTCGAACCGCTCCATCGCCTCTTCGTCCACGTCGTCGATCATGTCGTTCTCGTCCGCCAGGTCGCGCTCGCCAGCCGGGCCCGGGGCTCCGTGGCCGGCCGGGTCGCCGTCGACGATGACCGGCTGGGGACGCTGGCGCATGTAGTTGGCTACGCCGCGGTTCAGGTCATGCCCGACGGTATCGGCCACGATGTCGACCACCGTCCTGGTCTGCCCGTTCTTGTCATCGTAGGTCCGGGACCGCAGCCGCCCCTTGACCACGACCGGGTCGCCCTTGCGCAGGCTGGCCCGCACGTGATCGCCCAGCCGGCGCCAGCAGCTGACGCTGAAGTACGAAGTATCGCCATCGCGCCATTCGTTCGTCGCCCTGTCCTGCACCCGCCTGGTCGTGCCGATCCGCAGGTCGGTAACCCTGGTGCCGTCCTTGGTCAAGCGCTGAATCGGGTCCTGGGCCACGAAGCCGACCACGGTGGCGTATCCGCCTTGACTCATCACGTTCCTCCTTGGGCTGCCCGGCGGCCTGACGCCACCGGTCCTCCCACGGTGGCGCGGCCACAGCGCTCCGCGGCGGACCAGCCGGACGCCTGTGGATAACTCGGGCGAAGTGCACGTACCTGTGGACAACCACTTGCCATTCGCATGGCGTTGCGGGATGATACGCACCCTTTGGCGCCTCGGGCGTCGAAACGGCGCCGGGGTTACGAGACGGGGCCCGGGGGCCTAGAGGTGGTTGATGCGGGTTACCTCCTCGGAGGTCAGGGTGAAGCCGAACAGGTCGAAGTTCTCGTCGATGCGGGCGGCGTGGACGGACTTGGGGATGACGATGATGCCGAGTTCGATGTGCCAGCGCAGAACGACCTGGGCGGGCGTGACGCCGTGGGCGGCGGCGATCTCGGTCAGGACGCGATCGCGCAGCCTGGTGCCGGCCAGCGGGCTGTAGCCCTCGACGACCACGCCGCGGTCGGCGTGGCCGGCCAGCAGGGCCAGGTCGTAGCGGGACGGGCTCCAGGGGATCTGGTTGACGGCGGGCCGCTGCCCGGTGGCCGCGATCAGCTCGTCGATCTGGGGCAGGCTGTAGTTGCTCACCCCGACCGCGCGGCACAGGCCCTCGTCCCTGGCCGCGAGGAACTCCTGCCACAGCGGCACCGAGAGCCGGCTGCGCGGCGACCAGTGAATCAGCCACAGGTCCACGTAGTCCGCGCCGAGCGCGCGCAGGCTCTCGGTGATGGTGGCCCGCGCCCGGCCGGCGTTGCCGGGCGGCAGCTTGGTGGTGATGAACACCTCGCCGCGGTCCAGGCCGCTGTCGGCCAGGGCACGGCCGACCTCGGCTTCGTTGCGGTACATGGTGGCGGTGTCGATGTGCCGGTAGCCGACGGCCAGTGCGTGCCGGACGGCGTCGTAGGCCCGCTGGCCTTGGATCTGCCAGGTGCCGAAGCCGAGCATCGGCATGGCCACGCCGGGGCTCAGGCGGACCACGGGAATCTCGCTCATGAGGTCATTGTGGCAAGCGGGGTCAGGCGACGAGCGCGCGGATGGAGCGGGAGAGCTCGGCCGGGACGTCGGGGACGAGCAGGTGCACGCCGTCCTTGACCACGTCCCGGCCGCCGATCACCACGTCCCGCACGTCGGCGGCCGAGGCGCCGAAGACCGCCGTCTCCAGCGCCAGGGGACCGGCGGCCCCGGCGGTGCGCACGCTGTCCAGGGAAATGGTCACCAGGTCGGCCCAGGCGCCCGCGGCGATCTCCCCCGCGTCGGGCCAGCCCAGGCTGGTGTGCCCGTCCGCGGTAGCGGCCCGCAGCAGGGCCCCGGCGGTGAAGTGGCCGCGGGCGCGCCGGGCCAGGCGCTCGGCGTACTCGACCCCGCGGGCCTCTTCGAGCAGGTCGATTACCGCGTGGCTGTCGCTGCCCAGGGTGAGCGGGCAGCCCGCGGCGGCCAGCGCCCGGGCCGGGGCCAGGCCGTCGCCGAGGTCACGTTCGGTGGTCGGGCACAGGCAGGCATACGTCTGGCAGCCGCCCAGCAAGTCCAGGTCACCGGCCTCGAGATGAGTGGCGTGCACCACGGTGGTCCGGGGCCCGAGCACGTCCTCGTCGTACAGCAGCCGGGCGGGCGACATGCCGTACACGTCCTGGCAGGCCTGGTTCTCCCCGGTCTGCTCGGACATATGGGCGTGCAGCGGGGCGCCGGTCCGGTGAGCCCAGGCCACGACCGGGTGCATCTGGCCCTTGGGCACCGCGCGGACGGAATGGATGGCCGCGCCGACCCGGGCGTGCGGCGTGATCATGCCGTGGGCGTCGTAGCCCAGGCCGGTGACCCGCCCGGCCCAGCGCACGGCGTCGCCGTCGCCGAACCGCAGCTGAGGCCCGGCCAGCGGCAGCAGGCCCTCGGGGCCCAGCCCGCCGGACAGGTAGCAGGCGTCGAGCAGCGTCATGCGCAGGCCGGCCTCGGCCGCGGCCTGGATCAGGGCCCGGCCCATGGCGTTCGGGTCGTCGTAGGGGTGCCCGCCGGCCTGGTGGTGCAGGTAGTGGAACTCCCCCACGCAGCTGACCCCGGCCAGGGCCATCTCGGCGTAGGTGGCGCGGGCCAGCCGCAGGTAGCGGTCGGGGTCCAGGCGGGCCGCGACGTCGTACATCCGCTCGCGCCAGGTCCAGAACGTCCCGCGGTCCGCCTGCGTGGTCCCCCGCAGCGCCCGGTGGAAGGCGTGCGAGTGGGCGTTGGCGAACCCGGGCAGCGTGAGGCCATGGAGGCGCGTGATATCGGATGGGACTGAAGTGGTTGGGGGTGGGGATAGGGATGGGGTGGTCGCAGCAGGGGTGACGGAGGTGAAATGTTCGCCGTCCGCGGTGATGAGGACGTCACGGCGTATCCCCTGGCCGGGGAGCCAGGCCAGGTCGGCGAGCCATGTGCCTGGTCACGCCGGGCCCGCGAGGTCCTCGAGGACGGCGGCCAGGGCACGGACTCCGGCCTCGCAGTCGGCCAGGTCGGCGTGTTCGGCAGGCGAATGCGAGATGCCGGTCGGGTTGCGCACGAACAGCATGGCGGCGGGCACCCGCGCGGCCAGGATCCCGGCGTCGTGACCGGCCCCGGTGGGCAGCACCGGCGCGGTCATCCCGGCTGCGGCCAGCACGCCACGGATCCGGTCCCGCAGCTTGGAGTCGAAGCGGACGAGCGGGGTGTACGACTCCGGCCTGACGCTGAGCGTGACCCCCTGCTCCTGGGCCGATTTTTCTGCGGCCGAACGGATCGTGGTGACTGTGGTCTCCAGCACGGCTTCATCGGGAGCCCGGGCGTCGAGCCAGGCCCGGACGGCCGAGGGCACCGCATTGGTCCCGTTCGGCTCGGCGATGACCTTGCCGAACGTGGCCAGCGCCCGGTGAGCGGCCGCGGCCCGGCGGGCGGCCAGCACGGTGCTCGCGTAGGCCAGCATCGGGTCATGGCGGTCGGCTAGCTGGGCCGTGCCGGCGTGATCGGCACGGCCGGTGAAGTCGAGCCGCCAGCGGCCGTGCGGCCAGATGCCCTCGGCCACGCCGACCGCGGCGTCCAGCGGCGCCAGCGCGCGGCCCTGCTCGACGTGCAGTTCGACCAGGGCGCTGATGCCCTCGAGGCGGCGCTCGTCGGGACCGATCCGGGCCGGGTCATGACCAGCGGCCCGCATCGCCTCGCCCAGCGTCACGCCCGCATCGTCGGTCAGCGCCCGCGCGGCGTCCGGCTGGACGGCGCCCGCCAGCAGGCGGCTGCCCAGGCAGGAGACGCCGAACCGGGCGCCTTCTTCCTCGGTGAAGACGGCTAGCACCACGGGTCGTTCGGGATAAAAGGCTTTCTCGTTCAGCAGGTCCACGGCGGCCAGCGCAGCCGCGACGCCCAGGGCGCCGTCGAAGCCGCCGCCGTCCGGGACGGAGTCCAGGTGGCTGCCGGTCACCACGGCATCGGGACCTCGCGGGCCCCACCAGGCCCACAGGTTGCCGTTGTTGTCCGTTTCGGTGGCCAGGTCGCGCTTGGCCGCCTGGCGGGTGAACCAGGTGCGGCAGGCGACCTCGGCCGGGGTCCAGGAATACCGGCGGTAGCCGCCGGTCTGCTGGTCGCGGCCGATCGACTCCAGCTCGCGCCAGAGGTCGGAGAACGTCATAGCTCGGTCATGGGGACGCGGACGCCGCGTTCGGCGGCCACGGCCGAGGCCTGGTCGTAGCCGGCGTCGGCGTGCCTGATCACGCCCATCGCGGGGTCGTTGGTCAGGACGCGCTCCAGCTTGGCTCCGGCCAGGTCGGTGCCGTCGGCCACGCAGACCTGGCCGGCGTGGATGGAGCGGCCGATGCCGACGCCGCCGCCGTGGTGGATGGACACCCAGGAGGCGCCGGAGGCCGTGTTGACCAGGGCGTTCAGCAGCGGCCAGTCGGCGATCGCGTCGGAGCCGTCGGCCATGGCCTCGGTTTCCCGGTACGGCGAGGCGACCGAGCCGCAGTCCAGGTGGTCGCGGCCGAGCACGAGGGGGGCCGCCAGTTCGCCCTTGGCCACCATCTCGTTGAAGCGCAGGCCGGCCAGGTGCCGCTCGCCGTAGCCGAGCCAGCAGATCCGGGCGGGCAGGCCCTGGAAGTGCACCTTCTCCCCGGCCAGCCGGATCCACCTGGCCAGCGCCTCGTTCTGCGGGAACAGGTCGAGGATGGCCCGGTCGGTGGCGGCGATGTCCTTGGGGTCACCGGACAGCGCGGCCCAGCGGAACGGGCCCTTGCCCTCGCAGAACAGCGGCCTGATATAGGCCGGGACGAAGCCGGGGAAGGCGAACGCGCGGGTGTAGCCGGCCAGTTCGGCCTCGCCGCGGATGGAGTTGCCGTAGTCGAAGACCTCCGCGCCCGCGTCCAGGAAGCCGACCATGGCGGCGACCTGGGCGGCCATCGACTCGCGGGCCCTTATGGTGAAGCCCTCGGGGTCTTCGGCGCGCAGGGCGGCCATGTCCTCGAAGGCGACGCCGCTGGGCAGGTAGCTGAGCGGGTCGTGGGCCGAGGTCTGGTCGGTGACGATGTCGATGGGGGCGCTGGCCTTGAGCAGTTGCGGCAGGATGTCGGCGGCGTTGCCGAGCAGGCCGATGGACAGGGCCTGGTTCTGGTCGCGGGCGGCGACGGCGCGGCGGATGGCGTCGTCGACGTCGGCGGCCTGCTCGTCGAGGTAGCCGAACTCGATCCGGCGGGTGATCCGGGACTGGTCGCACTCGATGCAGATGACCACGCCGCCGTTCATGGTCACGGCCAGCGGCTGCGCGCCGCCCATGCCGCCCAGGCCGGCGGTCAGCGTGATCGTGCCCGCCAGGGTGCCGCCGAAGCGCTTGGCCGCGATGGCGGCGAAGGTCTCGTAGGTGCCCTGCAGGATGCCCTGGGTGCCGATGTAGATCCAGGAGCCCGCGGTCATCTGGCCGTACATGGTCAGGCCGAGCTGCTCCAGGCGGCGGAACTCCTCCCAGGTCGCCCACTGCGGGACCAGGTTGGAGTTGGCGATGAGCACGCGCGGGGCCCATTCGTGGGTGCGCATCACGCCGACCGGCTTGCCGGACTGGACGAGCATGGTCTCGTCGTCGTTCAGGTCCTGCAGGGTCTTGATGATCGCCGCGTAGGCGTCCCAGCTGCGGGCGGCGCGGCCGGAGCCGCCGTAGACGATGAGCTGGTCGGGATGTTCGGCCACCTCGGGGTCGAGGTTGTTCATGAGCATGCGCATGGCAGCTTCCTGGGCCCACCCCTGGCAGGTTCGCTGCAGGCCGCGCGGCGCGTGAATCGGTTCGTGGCTGGCGATCATGTGCCCATCATGGCAGGACGCTTATCCGGGTGACAGATCGACGCTCGGTTGCTGGGTTAGTGGGCCGGATGGGGTTAGGCGGCGACTAGTTCGGTGGGCTCGGCGATGACGTCGACCAGGGCGCCGTTGCGCATGACGGTGACGGACAGGGGGCGGCCGATCGCCTCGGAGAACATCTGGCGCTGGAGGTCCTGGGAGACGGCGACCGGCTGGCCGGCCACGGTGAGCAGCAGGTCGCCGGCGCGCAGGCCCGCGCGGTCGGCCGGGCCGCCGCTCACCACCTGCGCCACGAGCAGGCCGGTCTGGCGGCCCAGGCGCTCCCGCCAGGCGGCGGGCACCGGGCCGGGGACCATGGCCAGGCCCAGGTAGGCGCGGCGAACCCGGCCGTCCTGCATGAGCGCCGAGATGATCCGCCGGGTAGTGCGGTTGACCGGGACGGCCATGCCGAGACCCACGCCCGCCACGGCAGTGTTGATCCCGACCACCCGGGCATCCGCGTCGGCCAGCGCCCCGCCGGAGTTGCCCGGGTTGAGCGCGGCGTCGGTCTGGATGACGTCCTCGATCACCCGGCCGCGGGCCGGCAGGGACCGGCCGAGCGCGCTGACCACGCCGGCCGTCACCGACCCGGCCAGGCCGAGCGGGTTGCCGACCGCCACCACCAGCTGGCCGACGACGAGCTGGTCGGCCTCGCCGAGCTCGGCAGGCGCGGGGGTGTGCCCGGTGGCGCGCAGCACGGCCAGGTCGGACAGCGGGTCCGCGCCCACCACGCGGAACGGTGCCGAGGTGCCGTCGGAGAACGCCGCGGTCCCGCCGCTGGACTTGCCGACCACGTGCGCGTTGGTGAGCAGGAACCCGTCACCGGTGAACACCACGGCCGAGCCGAGGCTCTCCCCTGTCCCGCCGCCGCGCGGGACGCGCAGGCTCGCGACCTTCGGCGTGAGCCGCTCGGCCACGCCGGTCACGATCTGCGAGTATGCGTCAAGCGGATGATCAGCCGCCATCAGATCTCCCAGAGCCGTTCCACAATTGATTACAGCATTACAGTGCAACCACGAATTGGGAAGGCTGCTTACCGGGAGGGGTTCCGCCCGGAGCGGAATCGCGCCGGTGCTGGTTACTGGGGCGCGGGCGTGGGCGGGATTCCCGTAACCGAGGTCGCGGGGCATCAGCCACGGACCGTTCAGCCTGATTAATGGCCGCGGGCGGCGGCCAGTTCGGTGCGGAAATGCTCGTAGTCGGCGAGTTCGCGGCCGGCCGGGGCCAGCACCAGGTCGCTGGTGACGTCGCCGATCTTGGCCATGATGGCCTGGTTGGACTGCTCGCGTTCGCGGTCGGCGGCCAGCACCACCATGTTCTGGCACCACGACTCGATCAGCCAGCCGAGCAGCAGCAGCGCGATCACCATGACACCGAGCCAGGGCGCCAGCGAGACGTCGCTGATCAGCGAGGACGACTTGTGCGAGCCGTGCAGGGCCAGGATCAGCGCGATCCAGACCACCCCGGCCGCGGCCAGCAGCATCAGCAAGCCCTGGGCCAGCGCGATCAGCCGCCACCAGGCGGTCACCTTGTCCCGGGACGGCAAGCCCTGGGCCACCGCCGCGCCCAGGGCGGCCTGGGCTTCGTTAGCCCGTGACCTGGCGGCCGCGCGCACGGTCCGCGACCAGGGCTCGGGCAGCGAGCCGCCGACCTGGTCGGCGAACACCGTGATCGCGTTGTCGATGTCGGATCGCTGCGCCTGCGGAACGTCGGCGGGGGCCCTGGCCAGCAGCTTGCGGGCCGACGTACCGCCGGAGCCACGCAGCCGGTCGGCCAGCCGGGCCGGCGGCCAGCCGATGAGAGCGGCGGCGCGGCGCTCGCGAATGCCGTTCAGCGCCTCGGTGGCCGCGGCCATCCCGGCGGCCTTGGCGAAGGCAGCGGTCAGCGTGCCCGCGGGGCTGGCCGGGACGTACATGGCGGGATCGGGGGCACGCGCGATGCCCGTGCCGTCCGGTGTCGCGTCCTCCCAGGGCGGACGCGCCGAGGAGGCCGACTTGGCGAGCGGGGAGCCGGCCTGCCAGGGCTGCCACTCCTCTGACGCCCCCGCCTGCCCGGCGGCCGGCCCGGTCGGGTCCGCCCACGGCGCGGCGGGCGCCTGCCGGGCGCCGCCGGCGTCCAGGGCCGGGTCACCGGCGGCCCATTCGTCCTGCTCCCACGGCGGACGTTCGGCCCCGGCCGCGGCGGCGGGCGGTGATCCGTTCCCGTTGGCCGCGGTGGTCCTGGGGGCGCCAGCCGCCGGCGCGGCGGACAGCAGCGCGGCCGGCCCCGGCGGCAGCCAGCCGGGCACCGGGTCGCCGGCGTAGGCGGCGAACCGCTCCAGCAGGGCGTCGATATCCGCGGTGATCCGGTCCGACGCCGCGCGCCGGGCGGCCACCGCGTTGGCCAGCACGCGGCGCAGGTCATCCAGGCCGGCGCCGGTGATCGCGGAGGTCACCAGCACGGGCGTCTCGATCAGCCCTTCGGCATCCAGCAGCCTGCGCAGGTCGTTCCGGCAGTCGTCGACCTGCTCGGCGGTCAGCGTGTCGGCCTGGTTGAGCACCACCGTGGTCACGGAGGCGTGGCCGGCCAGCGGCACCAGGTACCGCCGGTGCACGGAGGCGTCCGCGTACTTCAGCGGGTCGAGCACCCAGACCAGCATGTCGGCCATCTTGACCAGGCGGTCGACCAGGGCCGCCGAGCCGGTGACCACCGAGTCGTGGTCGGGCAGGTCGAGCAGCAGCAGCCCGGTCAGCGATGCCTCGCCCTCATCAAGCGCGCTGGCCCGGGCGTACCGGTGCCGCCGCTGCACGCTGAGCCAGTCGAGCAGGGGGGCGGCCCCCTCCATGCCCCACACGCAGGCGTGCGAGTGCTTGGTCGTGGGACGCATCACCCCGGCGGGCGAGAAGGAGGCGCCGGCCAGGGCGTTGAACAGCGAGGACTTGCCGCTGCCGGTGCCGCCGGCCAGGGCCACCACGGTGTGCGTGGCGGACATCCGCAGCCGCTCGCCCGACCGCCGCAGCAGCGTCTCGGCGTCGGCCAGCAGGTCAGGGTTGAATCCCTCGGACCCGGACCTGGCGGATCCGACGCGGGTGAGCTCGGTGAGCGCAGCGAGCCTGGCGGGCAGGCGCGTGACCGGCAGGCCGGTCACCCCGATTGTGTTCGCTGTCACCTGACCGCCTCGAGCGAGAATTCCGCCTGGTACAACCGGATCGCCGCGACGTCCTCGCAGGGTCCGGCCCCCTCGATCACCTCGACGAACCTGACCGTTTCCTCGTCGAGCAGCAGCCGGACCCGGTGCAGCAGGTCGGCGCGGGCCCTGGCCAGGATCTCGGCCAGCATCCCCGGGCCGAGCACCGAGGTCAGCAGCCGCCGGGGCTCGGTGAAGATGCTGGTGCCCTCGGCGCCGGGGGCGGGCGCGCCGGGGCTGGTTGCTTCGTTGCCGGGCGCGTCCTCGCCCAGCATGGCGACCAGGACGACCAGGCTGAGGGCCTCGTCGTCCAAGGCGACCCGCCGGGCCGCGGGCCGCAGGTCCTCCAGCTCCACCAGCCGGGTCAGGTGATCCTGCCAGGCGCCGATCGCGCGCGCGGCGCGCAGCGCGAGACCAGGCGAGGAGCGGCTGAAGACGGCCGCCTGGTTCGCCTCCGCGGTCCCGTTCTGGGCGCTGCCGCCGATGCCGCCGCTGCCGCCGTCGCCGAAGGCGGATTCGAAGACCTGCTTGGCGTACTCGCCGCGGGCCCGCTCGGCGGCCGCGTCGGCCAGCAGCGTGATCCCGGCGGGATGGCCGCGCCAGCTGCCGTCCACGTTCTCCGCGGCGCGGTCCGCGACCGAGACGACGAACGACTCCAGGGCCGAACGCAGCGCCGAGTCGAGGGCCGCGGTCCGGGACGGCCCGCGGCGCGCGCGCTTGCCCTTCCGGCTGACGGGCTTCGCGGCCTTACCGCCGCGGCGCGGCCGCAGGTCGCCGCCGACCACGCAGTCCTGCCAGCGGGCGACCACCTCGCCGGTGAGCAGCGTGCCGTTCTTCAGGCCGGCATTGACCTCGGTGTAGGCGCGCTCGAAGGCAGCCTCGGCGGTCTGCCGCAGCTGGCCGCTGAAGATGACCTGCTCCTCGACGTGCGCGGCCATGGCCGGGACGCGGGTCTTGAACGTGTCGAGCACGCCGGACATGGTCTGGGACAGCACCGCGACCCGGCGGTCGCTGCGCGCGGCCACCTCGGCCAGCCAGTCCCGGACCGGCTGGTAGGCGTCGGGCGGGAGCATGCCGTCGATGAGCGGGGTCTCCATGATGACGAAGCGGTTCTCGGCCGCGATCCCGTTGGCGTCGAGCATGGCGTTGAAATGGTCGGATAGTTCGGTGCGGTAGGCCTGCGGGATGCGGGACAGGACCACGCCGAGCGCGGCCTTGCGTTCCCTGGCGTGCTGCAGGACCTCCCACACCGGCCCGTCGGCGTACCGGCTGGCACTGGTCATGAACAGCCACAGATCCGAGGCGTCGAGGAACTGGTAGGCGAACTCGTGGTGGGCCTGGACCACCGAGTCGATGTCCGGCGTGTCCAGCAGCGCGATGCCGCGCGGCATGCCCTCGCTGGCGGCCAGCACGAGCAGCCCGTCGCGGCCGGGGCGGGCCAGCCCCTCCTGCCGGACGCGGGGCAGGGTGGGCAGGAAGTTGTTCTCGGCGAACCAGTCGATGTCGTCGGGATGGCAGGCCAGGACCGGGCTGTTGGTGGTCGGGCGGCGCACGCCGGTGGCGCTCACGTGCGACCCGACGATGCTGTTCACCAGGGTCGACTTCCCGGCTCCGGTCGAGCCGACCATGGCCACCAGAACCGGCGCGGCGGACCGCCGGACCCGGGGCAGCAGGTAGTCGTCGATCTGGCTGAGCAGCTTGGTGCGTTCGGTCTTGACCTCGGCGGCACCGGCGATCTCGAACACCAGGGGCACCGCGGCGATCCGTTTCCGCAGGTTGAGCAGCGCGGCTTCCAGCAGGCGCGCGTCGACCCGGACGTGGGACTGGACGGGCGCCCGGGGCGCGGCCGGAGCCTGCGGCGGTGCGGGCGCAGGCGGGATCGGCGTCTCGGGCGGAGTCGCTGCCTGGGGCGCGGCGGCGGCCGGTTCGGCGGGGGGCTCGGCGGCCGGCTCGGCGGGGGGCTCGGCGGACGGCTCGCCGGGCGGCACCTGAACGGCCTGGTCCGTGGCGTCGGCCGTCGTCTGGTTACGAACCGTATTCTTATCCCTTGACCTGGTACTGACTGTATGCTCCGGATCACTGATGTTATCCGGTTTGTCCGTTTCAGTCTGCTGATTCGGCTCAGATGGCTGATGCTCCTGAGGCCGGGCCGGGTTCGGGGCTACCTGCGGGGCTTCCCACCGCCGGGATTTCTGAGGTTTTTGTGATTGCCGGGGCTCTTGGGGTTCTTTTGGCTCTTGGGGCTGCTGCTGGGCGAGGGCAGGAATCACGAGAGTCTCATCCCCGTTACTCCCCGCACTCTCACCATCGCCCGCAACATCACTGGTCACATGGCTCACGCCAGGGTCGTCAAGCTCAGCAGACACAACAGCACCAAGGCCGGGATCGCCATGTCTGCCGGCCGCGGACGCTGCTGACGCCGCCATGCCCTGCCCTTCCATTGTTCCCACGACCTCCTCGAAACCCGGCAAACCCCCGCGACCAGCGGAAAAGGGGTCCACCGGGTCTGCCGCCCAGTCGCCTAGCACGCGGAGTTTATCCGTTTCGGCGGGCGGTTACATGACCCATGAGCGCTCTTATTTCTGCCGCGATGCCCACGACGTCGCCGACCACGATAACCGCGGGCGGGCGGATCCCCTCCTGTCCTACCACACGGTCCACTTGTTCCAGTGTTGAGCTAATTGTGCGCTGCGTGGGCATAGTCCCGTCTGCGATTACGGAAACGGGCGTATCCGGACTGCGTCCGTGGCTGAGCAGCTCGGCCGCGACCGCCCCGATCCGCTCCACGGCCATCATCAGCACCAGGGTGCCGGAGCTGGCGCCGAGCCTGGCCCAGTCCACGGTGGACCGGTCGTCACCCGGCGGGACGTGCACCGATACGACGTGGAACTCCTGCGCCACTCCGCGGTGGGTCACCGGCACCCAGGCACTGGTGGGCACGCCGACCGCGCTGGTGATCCCCGGCACCACGGTGACCGGCACTCCGGCCCGCAGGCAGGCCAGCACCTCCTCGGCCCCGCGGCCGAACACGAACGGGTCACCGCCCTTGAGCCTGGCCACGAAGCGGCCCGCCCGGGCCCGGTCGATCAGGGTCGCGTTGATCTGCTCCTGCGCCATGGCCCGGCCGTAGGGGATCTTGCTGGCGTCGATGATCTCCACGTCGGCGGGCAGCTCATCCAGGATCGGAAGGGGCGCCAGCCGGTCGGTCAGCACCACGTCGGCCTCGGCCAGCAGCTGGCGCCCGCGCACCGTGATCAGCCCGGGATCCCCTGGGCCGCCGCCGATGATGGCCACCCCGGCGCGGCGGCCGCGCCCGTGCCGGGCACTGAGCTGGCCGGAGCGCAGCCCGGCGATGATCGCGTCCCGGATCGCGGCGCTGTGCCGCGGATCGCCGCTCAGCACGCCCACTCGGACGTCGTCGGCCGCGCCCGCGGCCGGGGTCCAGGCCGCCGAGGCCTGCGCATCGTCGGCCCGGACGCACCAGGTCTGCTGCCGTTCGGCGTCCGCCGCGATCGCCGCGTTCACCGCGGGATCGCTGGTGCACGCGCAGACCAGCCAGGCGCCCGCGCAATCCCCGTCGGCGTAGCGGCGGGCCGCCCAGGTGATCTGGCCGCCGGCGGCCAGGCCCTCGAGCGACGTCGTGACGTGCGGCGATATCACGGTCACGGCGGCCCCGGCGTCGAGCAGCGACGGCACGCGGCGGGTGGCCACCGCTCCCCCGCCGACCACTACGACGCGGCGGCCGTCCAGGCGGAGCCCCAGCAGGTACGGGTCCATGGCGCTAGGAAGGGCTGGGTACGTCGGCGGACTTGTCGGTGACGCCGGCGGAGTCGAAGGTGGCGACGTCGCGCAGGGCGCGGGCCGCGCTCTGCACCAGGGGCAGGGCCAGCAGCGCGCCGGTGCCCTCGCCCAGCCGCAGGCCCAGGTCGACCAGCGGGCGCAGCCCCAGGTGATCCAGGGCGATGGCGTGCCCGGGCTCGGCGCTGCGGTGCCCGGCGAAACATGCGGCGACGGCGTCGGGCGCCAGGGCGGCGGCGGCCAGGGCGGCGGCGCCCGCGATCACGCCGTCCAGGATCACCGGGGTGCGCAGCGCGGCGGCGCCCAGGATGAATCCGGCCAGGCCGGCATGCTCGAAGCCGCCGAGGGCGGCCAGGACGCCCACCGGGTCGGCCGGATCCGGCTGGTGCCGGCTCAGGCCGCGGCAGATGACCTCGATCTTGCGGGCGTAGGTCACGGCGTCGATCCCGGTGCCGCGGCCGGTCGCCTCGGCCGGGTCGGCCCCGGTGAAGGCGCAGATCAGCGCAGCCGACGCGGTGGTGTTGGCGATGCCCATGTCGCCGGTGATCAGGCACCGGTTGCCCGCCGCGACCAGGTCCCGGGCGATCTCGATGCCCGCGGTCAGCGCGGCCATGGCCTGGTCACGGGTCATCGCGGGTCCCGCGGTGAAGTCCGCGGTGCCCGGCGCGATCTTGCGGGGCAGCAGCCCGGGGACCGGCTCGAGCGGGGCGGCCACCCCGATGTCCACCACCGTGACCTCGGCGCCGGCCTGGGCCGCGAACGCGTTGACCACGGCCCCGCCGGCCAGGAAGTTGGCCACCATCTGGGCCGTCACCTCCTGCGGCCACGGGCTGACGCCCTGGGCGTGCACGCCGTGGTCGGCGGCGAAGACCGCCACGCAGGCCGGTTCGGGCAGCGGCGGCGGGCAGGTGCCGGCCAGCCCGGCCAGCCGGACCGACACCTCCTCGAGCACGCCGAGCGAGCCGCGCGGCTTGGTCATCCGGTCCTGCCGTTCGGCGGCCGCGGTCATCGCGGCGGCATCCGGCGGGGCGATGGCGGCGATCACGTCGGCGAGCGGGTCCACTGGTTCCTCCCCTGGCAGTCCGCGGCGGCCGAACTCCTCGGCGTGCACCGCCCAGGACGCCGGACGGCGGCGCGCCCAGCCGGCCGTGGCCAGTTCCGGCTCGGGCGCGAATTCGGTCACGTAGCCCAGGCAAAGATAGGCGATGACCTCCAGGTGCGCGGGCAGCCCGAGTTCGGCGGCGAGTTCACGCTCGTCGAAGAAGCTGACCCAGCCCAGGCCGAGGCCCTCGGCCCGGGCGGCCAGCCAGAGGTTGGCCACCGCGAGCACGCTGGAGAACTCCGCGGTCTGGGGCTGGACGTGGCGGCCCAGGGTATGCCGGCCGCCGCGGGTGCGGTCGCAGCTGACCACGATGTTGACCGGGGTGTCCAGGATCGACTCGATCTTCAGCCGGTCGAACGCCCGGGCCCGCGCGCCCGGCAGGCCGTCCGCGAACTCGCCCGCGTGCCGCCGGGCCAGGTCCGCGATCCGCTCACGGCGGGCCCGGTCGGTGATCACGATGAAGTCCCACGGCTGCGAGAAGCCGACCGAAGGCGCCTGGTGGGCCGCCGCGAGGACCCGCCCGAGCACGTCCGCGGGCACCGGGTCGGGGCGGAACCCGCGCCGGACGTCGCGGCGTTCCGCGATCACCCGGTAGATGGCGTCCCGCTGCTCGGCCGGGTAGGCGTTCTGCTCATCCATCAGCGTCCTCCGGCCGGTGGGAAGTGGGGTCGCGGTGGGAAGTGGGGTCCAGGCAACGGGAAGGTGGATCCGGGTCATCCTGGACGGCGGCGGCGATGCGGAGCAGCGCCTCGAAGGCGGCCGCCGCCACCGCCGGGCCGCCCTTCTCCGAGACGTTGCTCAGGGCCGGCAGGCCGCTGCGGCGCAGCGCGTCCTTGGCCTCGGCCGCGCCCACGAACCCGACCGGCACCCCGATGACCAGGGCGGGCTCGACGTCCCGGGCCAGGATCTCGGACAGCGCGTCCGGCGCGGAGCCGACCAGCCAGACCGCGCCGGGCCCGGCCGCGCTGAAGGCCAGCCGGACGGCGGCCGCGCTGAGGCTGAGGTTCGCGGTGCGGGCCAGCCGGGCGGCCAGCGAATCGCCGGCTTTGCAGATCACCTGGTACCCGCCGAGCGCAGCCGCGACCGCGGTCGCGTCGGCCACGGCGGGGACGCCGCGGCGCAGCCCGGCCAGGCCGGAGGCCAGCGCCCCCTCGTCGCAGACCAGGTCGGTGACATAGTCGAAGTCGGCCGTGGCGTGGATGACGCGTTCGGTCACGGCCCGGCTGAGCGGGGGCAGGGCGCTGAGGTCGAGCCGCGACCGCAGGATGCGGTAGGACTCGGCTTCGGCGGGATCCGCGGGATGCACGTCACCATCTCTACCGCGCCGGATGGTCCCGCGGCCAGGGGCGGTCCCGCGGAAGAGCGGTTCTGGCGTTACGGCCGGGACCGCGATCGGGGCCGGGTACACTGGCCCCGATCCGGACCAGGCCATCTCCGGGTCGCACGCTACCAGCCATTGCCAGCAAACTCCCAGCGGGTCCGGGTAGCGTGGGCCAGCGGAATCCCGGTAGAACCGGATGGCGAATCGAGCCGCCTGCTGGCCGCAAGACATAACACGCCGAGCAGACGCAGTTAGCCCGCGCAGGCCTGGCGCGGACGGCAACATGAGACATACGAGCACGCTGAACGGAGCACGCATGGCTGATCGTTCCCGCGTCCTGGCGACCATCGGGCCTGGCCACGGTCGGGCCCGGGTTCTGGCTGGCGCGGTGATGCGATGATCTACAGCAACCCGCGGGACCAGGTGATCGACGACGCCGCCGTGGCCGCGTTCACCGACGCCTACGGGGAGCGCGCCAGCAGCCTGCCCCCGGTGGCGATCGTGATCGCCGCCTACAACGAGGAAGGCGCCATCGGCCCGGTCATCGAGGCCCTGCCCGAGCAGGTCTGCGGGCTGGCCGCCGCGGCCGTCATCGTCGCCGACGGCTGCGCCGACGGCACGGCGAAGGAGGCCACCACGGCCGGTGCCATGGTCGCCGACGTACCGGTCAACCGCGGCCAGGGCGCCGCGCTGCGGCTCGGCTACCGGCTGGCCCGCCAGGGCGGCGCGGCCTACATCATCACGACCGACGCCGACGGCCAGTACAACCCGGCGGAGATGGAACAGGTGCTCGGCCCGGTGGTGGCCGGCGAGGCGGATTTCGTCACCGGGTCCCGTCAGCTGGGCAGCCAGGAGACCAAGGACTTCATCCGCCGCGCCGGAAGCCGGTTCTTCGCCCTCAGCCTCAGCATGCTCACCGGGCAGCGGATCAGCGACACCACGTTCGGACTGCGGGCCATGCGCGCCGAGGTGACCGGCGCCGTCCGGCTGGAACAGCCCCAGTACCAGGCGTCCGAGCTGCTGATCGGGGTCATCACCCACGGCTACAAGGTGGCCGAGGTGCCCGCCACCATCCACCGGCGGCGGGTCGGGGAGAGCAAGAAGGGCCAGAACCCCCTCTACCGGCTGCACCTGCCCGGGGTGAACAACTTCTTCTACGGGATGCGCTTCGCCCGGGTGATCTACGGCACCTGGTGGCGCGAGCGTCAGCGCTCGCGGTCCTCCGGCCGCTCCCCCTCGTCGTCCTCGGCCGCGGCGCCGGAACCGGTGGCGCGGGCGAACGGCTCGGGGCCGGGGTCGGCCGAGGCCAGCGCCTCTTCCGCGGCGGCGGGCGCGCCGGCACCGGCCGAGGAGGCGAAGAGGACGTAGTGGAAGAACACGAAACGCAGCAGGAACGTGCCGACGTTGGCGACGCCGTACACGGCGTCGAGGTAGAGCACGCGCTCGGCGCCGGTCAGGTTCATCCACTCCGCGGAGTGGTAGCCGAACTTGTTCGCCAGTTCGAGGACCACGATGACCATCGCGGAGACCACCCAGAACGGCAGGGTCTCCTTCAGCAGGCTCGGGCGGCCCTTCCGCTTCCACGCCCAGCGGCTGAGCACGTAGCTGACCAGCGCGCCGGAGAACCAGGCGATCAGGGTGGCCCAGGTGGAGGTCAGGTTCAGCGGTCCGGCGCAGATGGTGTACGTCACCTCGGTGGTGACGAACGCCGCGACGGCCGCGACGGCAAAGCGCCTGAAGCGAATGCCGAGCTTGCTGCGCGCCTTACGGGTGATCGTCTCGCTGAGCCGGTTGGTGACCAATGCCATTGTTGTCCTAGGTTAGCTAGCCGACCAACAATCAAGGAGCAGGTATACAGTACGGAAACCGCAAGCCGGTGAAGCTACCCTGGCGAAGCCGCCCCATGCGGCCATCGAGGAGGGTATTCAGCTTCCGCACTCAGAGCACGTTACCGCCCCCGTGCGGATCGCCGCACAACGGCAGAGCAAACTCACAGCAACCTGACAGAAGGACACGGTAGGAGCCGGAGCATGAAAATCTTGGTGTTGGGCGGCGACGGATACCTCGGCTGGCCCACAGCGCTGCACCTGTCGCAGGCAGGTCACGAGGTGGCCGTGGCCGATAACTTCGTCCGCAGGCACTACGACGACGAGCTCGGGGTGGAGTCCCTGGTGCCGATCGAGCCGCTGCGGAACCGGATCGCGGTCTGGCAGGAGCTGACCGGCTTCAAGATCGGGATGTACGTCGGCGACCTCACCGACCCGATCTTCACGTACCACATCGTCAGGGACTTCGAGCCGGAAGCCGTGGTTCACTTCGCCGAGCAGCGGGCCGCGCCGTACTCGATGATCGACCGGGCGCACGCGGTGTACACCCAGCAGAACAACGTGGTCGGGAACCTCAACCTGCTGTACGCGATCGCCGAGACCAACCCGGACATCCACCTGGTCAAGCTGGGCACGATGGGCGAGTACGGCACGCCGAACATCGACATCGAAGAGGGCTGGCTGGACCTGGAGCACAACGGCCGGACCGACCGGGTGCTGTTCCCGAAGCGGCCGGGCTCGTTCTACCACCTGTCCAAGGTGCACGACAGCCACAACATCGAGTTCGCCTGCCGGATCTGGGACCTGCGCGCCACCGACCTGAACCAGGGCGTGGTCTACGGCCAGCAGACCGCCGAGACCGCCCGGGACGACCGGCTGGCCACCCGGTTCGACTACGACGCGGTGTTCGGCACGGTGCTGAACCGGTTCGCCATCCAGGCCGTCATCGGGCACCCGCTGACCGTGTACGGCTCGGGCGGGCAGACCCGCGGCATGATCGACATCCGGGACACCGTCCGGTGCATCCAGCTGGCCTGCGAGAACCCGGCCAACCGCGGTGAGTTCCGGGTGTTCAACCAGATCACCGAGTGGATGTCGGTCAAGGACATCGCCGAGACCGTGGCGAACGCCTTCCCGGGCGACGTCGTCATCGAGAACGTGGACAACCCGCGGGTCGAGGCGCCGGAGCACTACTACAACGTCAAGCACACGGCGCTGATCGAGCTCGGCCTGCAGCCGCACCTGCTGTCCGACACGCTCATCGAGTCGCTGTTCGACGTGACCAAGCAGTACGCCCACCGGGTCCGCCTGGAGGCCCTGCGCCCGACGGTCAAGTGGCGCGAGCCCACCGCCGGCTGAGGAACGCACGCAGCTGAGGTAAAGGGTGCAACCACGGCCCGTTCGGTAAAATGATCTTTCATCTGCCGACCGGGCCGTGGTGTTTGTCATGACGAATTGGGTGTGCGCGACCTGCGGTAATCACTTCGCAGACCCGCGTCCGGAGACCTGCTCCGTGTGCGCGGACGAACGGCAGTGGCTGCCGCCGGACGGCCAGCGCTGGACGACGCTGGCCGACCTGGCCGCGGCGGGTCATGCCGCCGATATCCGGGCGGTCGAGCCCGGGCTGACCGGGATCGGCGCCGCGCCGCCGGTGGCCATCGGGCAGCGGTCGCTGCTGGTGGCCACGCCCGCGGGCAACGTGCTGTGGGACCCGTCCGGGTTCATCGACGACGCGGCGGTGGCCGCGGTGCGGTCTTTGGGGGGCTTGCGGTTCGTGACCGCCAGCCATCCGCACTTCTACGGCGCGATCGCCTCCTGGGCCCGGGAGTTCGATGCGGAGATCCTGGTGCCAGCGGACGACGTGGCCTGGCTGCGGGCGGGCCCGGACCTGCGGGTCCGGCTCTGGTCGGGGGTGCTGGAGGTGCTGCCGTCGGTCACGCTGATCCAGTGCGGCGGGCACTTCCCGGGCAGCGCCGTGCTGCACTGGGCTTCCGGCGCGGGCGGCCGAGGGGTGCTGCTGAGCGGGGACACGATCTTCGTGACGCCGGGCGAGGACCGGGTGACGTTCGTCTGGTCGGCGCCGAACCGGCTGCCGCTGTCGGCGGCCGCCGTCCGGGGCGTGGTCTCAGCGGTGCAGCCGTATGCGTTCGACCGGATCTACGGCGGCTGGTGGGCGCCGGTGCTGCGGTCCGGGGCCTGGGAAACCGTGCGGAGTTCGGCGCTGCGGTACATCGAGCACCTGGAGGGGCTGGCCTAAGCCGAGGCCGCGGCGGAGGGTCCAGGTGCCGGTGGCGGTCTCGCGGCGCAGTTCGTAGACGGCGGTGGCCAGGCCCGGGCCCGCCGCGGCCTCGACCCGCCAGAACTCGAGCTCGGGCTGGCCGGGCTCGGGTCCCGGAACCGCGGGATCCTGCCACCACTCCCGGTTGATGACCCAGTGCTCTTCGATCGCGCGGACCGTGTACAGCCGGCCGCGCCATACGAACCGGGACGGCCTGCCGTCGTCCCGGGCCTGAACGTTGACCGGCTCGCCGTACGCCCTGCTCATGCGCGATCGCCCTCCCCTGCCCGCCATGCGGTGCTCGCCGGGTCACCCAAGTTCACCGCTGCCGCAAGGGGAAGACAGGCAGTTGCGATCCGTGATCGGGACCGAGGCCGGCCCCGGGAACCATGATCGAATATAAGTTCATTCGAACTGAGATGCAAATAATCTTTGCCAGCTGAGCTGCAGAAACCCGGAATGTCAGTACCAGGCGGCATAGTAGGAGCAGTCCGGCCCATCCGAGGGAGGCAAACGTGTGCTGGATCTGTGACCATCCGGGTGCTACCGAGAGCGACTACGCCGAGCACATGCGGCGGCTGATCGCTACGTACGGCTGGGCCGTGCAGGGCGTGGAACGCGACGGCATCCACCCGCCCTGGGCCTACACCGTCGGGCTCACCGCGCATCGCAGGCCCGAGCTGGTCATCACCGGCATGGGCCTGACCCGGGCGACCGGGGTGCTGAACGGCGTGGCCTCGCACCTGGTGCACGGCGAGGTACCCGAGCCGGGCACGCAGGCGGAGCTGCTCGACGGCCCGCTGGTCGAGGTGGTCAAGGTGGCCAGGCCCTGGGCGCACCTGAACCTGGCCGTCGAGTTCTACGGCAACCGGATACGCGGCCTGCAGCTGGTGCACGCCGACCGGCGCGGCCGCTGGCCCTGGGACCAGCGGTACCAGGGCGGACGCGGCGGGCAGCCCGTCCTCGGCACCCGGGAGCCGCCCGAGCGCCGCAAGCGGGCCGGGTAGCCGGCTACGGGGTCCAGCCGGGGGCCGGGTGCGGGCGGGCCGTTACGGGGTCCAGCCGGGGGCCGGGAAGGAGGCCAGCAGGTCGCGCACCTGGCCGGCGATGCGCTCGAGCGTGGCCTCGTCGTCCTTGGTCGCGGCGGTGACCGCCTCGTCCATCCAGGCGGCGAGCGGGGCCATGTGCTCCTCGCGCAGGCCGCGCGTGGTAATGGCCGGCGTGCCGATACGCAGGCCGGACGGGTCGAACGGCTTGCGCTGGTCGAACGGCACCGTGTTGTAGTTCGTCTCGATGCCCGCCCGGTCCAGCGCCTTGGCGGCGGGCTTGCCGCCGATGCCCTTGGAGGTCAGGTCGATCAGGATGAGATGGTTGTCGGTGCCGCCCGACACCAGGTCATAGCCGCGGGCCAGGAGCGCGTCGGCCAGCGCCTTGGCGTTGGCCACCACCTGATGGGCGTAATCGCTGAAGCTGGGCTCTGCTGCTTCGCGCAGCGCCACCGCGATGGCCGCCGTGGTGTGGTTGTGCGGGCCGCCCTGCAGGCCGGGGAACACCGCGCGGTCCACGTCCTTGGCATGCTCGGCGTCCGACAAGATCATGGCACCGCGGGGCCCGCGGAGCGTCTTGTGCGTGGTGGTGGTGATCACCCCGGCGTACCCGACGGGCGACGGGTGCGCGCCGCCCGCGATCAGGCCGGCGATGTGCGCGATGTCGGCGACCAGGACCGCACCCGCCTCGGCGGCGATGGCGGCGAAGGCCGGGAAGTCGATGGTCCGCGGGATGGCAGTACCGCCGCAGAAGATGATCTTGGGCTGTTCCTTGAGGGCCAGGTCGCGGACCTCGTCCAGGTCGACCCGGCCGGTGTCATGACGCACCCCGTACTGGACGGGCCGGAACCACTTGCCGGTCGCGGAGACCGACCAGCCGTGGGTGAGGTGGCCGCCCATGGGCAGCGCCATGCCCATGATCGTGTCGCCCGGCTGGGCGAAGGCCAGGTAGACCGCGAGGTTGGCGGGCGAGCCCGAGTACGGCTGGACGTTCGCGTGGTCCACGCCGAACAGTGCCCTGGCCCGGTCCCTGGCGATCGTCTCGATCGGGTCGATGAACTGCTGGCCCTCGTAGTAGCGGCGGCCGGGGTAACCCTCGGAGTACTTGTTCGTCAGCACGCTGCCCGACGCCTCGAGCACGGCCAGCGACACGTAGTTCTCCGACGGGATCAGCCGGGCCTTCTCGTACTGCCTGCGGGCCTCATCGTTGATGAGCGCGGCGATCTGCGGATCGGCGCTCTCGACGGCGGGGATGGGCGGGTTGTGCATGACAGACCTCCTCGCATGCAGGCTACACACCCGGGCGCGCGCGGGTCACGGGGGCGCGCACCAAGGTCCGTTCGGTACCTTCATCAGGGTCATCACAACAGCGGCCAGCACGGGGAGCGGGGCATGCCGACGAAAATCATCCTGGACTGCGATCCCGGGATCGACGACGCGCTCGCGATCGCCTTCGCGCACGGGCATCCCGGGATCGACCTGCTCGGCATCACCACGGTGGCCGGCAACGTCGGCCTGGCCAAGACCACGGTGAACGCGCTCGCGGTGTGCGAGTTCGTCGGCGCGGCCGGGACGCCGGTGACGGCGGGCAGCGCCGGGCCGCTGCTGCGGCCCGCGCTCGACGCGCGGCAGGTGCACGGCGACTCGGGCCTGGGCGGTGCCACGCTGCCGCCGCCGAAGGCCCGCCCGGCGCCCGGGCACGCCATCGACTACATCATCGAGGTCATCCGGGCCGCTCCCGGCGAGATCACGCTGGTCGCCACCGGCCCGATGACCAACATCGCGCTGGCCGTGCGGAAGGAGCCGCGGCTGGCGGACTGGGTACGCGACTTCGTGATCATGGGCGGGTCGTCGGGCCGCGGCAACACCACGCCCGCCGCCGAGTACAACATGTGGGCCGACCCGGAGGCCGCGGCGGTGGTGTTCCGGGCGGGCTGGACCGTGCACATGCTGGGCCTGGACGTGACCCTGCGGACCGGAGCCGGGCCTGCGGTGCTGGAGCGGATGGCTCAGCTCGGACCGCTCGGCACCGAGCTGCTGCTGCCCGCGCTCGAGCAGTACCGGTCGAACAGCGGGCCCGGAGGGCCGCCCGTGCATGACGTGTGCGCCGTGGCCTGGGTCGCGCAGCCGGAGGTGTTCGGGCTGGTTCCGGCGCGCGTTCAGGTCGAGATCACCGGGCAGCTGACCGCCGGGATGACGGTGACCGACTTCGCCGCGCCCAGCGCAGCCGACGGCGGCAACGCCCAGGTCGCGATGCACATCGACGTGGACGGCTTCTGGGAGCTGACGCTCGGTGTCTACCAGCGGGTGGCGCGGGCCCTGCCCGGCTGAGCCAAGGCGGCGGGCCGGCTCACTGGGCCCGGGCGAGGTCCCGCTCCAGGTCCAGTTCCTCGAAGTGCCGGACCGTCTGCTCGGCCGCTTCCACCAGGTCGGCGTACTGCCACCGGTGGCTGGAGCCGGCCGGGGTGGTCAGCGAGACGATGCCGGACCGGCACCACACGGTCAGCCCGCGGCAGATGGACAGGATCGACATGTCGTGCGCAGGCCGGTCGTCCCGCACCAGCGTGCCGCCGAATCCGCGCCCGTCCAGCATCGCCTCGAGCTCCCGCGCGGCCTGGCGCGCGCTGAGCTGCTCGCTGGCCCGGGCCGCGGTGACGTCGGCCGAGTCGGTGTAGGCGCGCAGGCCCGTCACGTCCACCAGCCGGGTATGGGCCAGCGGAGCGGGCACCGCGAACCACACGGTCTTGCCGCGCAGCCCCCACCCGCCCAGCCGGGACCGGGTGAGGTGGTAACCCCACCGGCCGCTGGACAGCTCCTCCACCAGCTGCAGCCCGCGCCCGTTCACGGCCATCCAGGGCGCCCGGGAGGTCGAGGGCGGAGCACCGTGCCGCCAGCCGCGGGAGGAGTCGAAGACCTTGCAGACGAGCTCCCGCCGGGCGCCCAGGCCACGCAGGTAGAGCCACAGCTCGGGCTGGGACTCCGGGGCAGGCCGGGCGGCCGGAACGGTGAGCGGGGTGGGAGCGGCCAGCAGGACGGGAGCGGGCGCAGCAGCCCGGCCGGCCGGGCGGGCCCGGTACGCGTGCTGCCCCCGGGGCGCGTGCTGGCCCCGGGGACCGTGAGGGGCCGGGCCGGCGGACCTGGTCGGCTCGCCCTCCACGTCCGAGCTTACGGACGCGAGCCGATTCCCCCCTCCGCCGGCCCCGGCCACCACCTGCGCGTGCAACGTGTTGGCCGCGAGCTCGCTGGCCATCAGGACGCAGTCCTCGAGCAATTCGGCCCCGAGGCCGAGCTCGGCTACCGCGTCCCTGAACACGTGCCGCGCGATTGACGCGCATGTGGCATCGACCGGGAGTGGCCACGCGTGACATGAGCCCGCGTGCACGCCCCGCCAACTACTGATGCTCTGCACCCTCATACCTGGCGCCTCCGCCGTTCCCTGACTAAAAGCCCGTCGGCAGGAGGGGGTGCCGCCGGCGACAATTCCGCTAACCCACGATACTTGGATTCTGAGTCTTAATCTGTGAAACACAGGTTACGACTCACCTGACCCGCTTCGCAATATTGCTGGCATTGTTATCTTTAGCGCGGTTCTGCACAGGAGTAACGTATTGGACATTTAGGTCGTCTCGGGCATATGGCATTAATGCCCTCAATACTCCTGGTTCCTGCGGCCGATCAGGCTGCCGGGGCGAGCGTGGGCCCCGGTGATGCGCATGATCATTTATGTGCATCTTGTGATGAGATTGGTGTCGTTTGTCGTCTTTGCGGGGGATCGGCGGCTTCCGTTGGCCTAGCCAGCAATTGCAGCCCGCGTGTACAGTCTCCCTTTGTGAGGTGACCTGCCGGGTGCCCACCAGGCCACGAGACAGGCCGAGCATGCAGAAAGTCCCCGAGCGGATGCCGCCGCCCGGGGACTTTCTGCTCCCCGCCACGCTTACAGCAGGTCGTAACGTCCGTCCTTGATATCGGCCAGGAACTCGGCAAACGAGTCCCGGCCGACGATGTGGGCTCCGCCTTCGGGGCGCTTGCTATCCCTGATGGCGGTGACGCCGGGGAGGTTGGCCGCGATTTCCACGCAGCCTCCGTTGTGGGCGCTCCGGCGGGCTTTCCGCCAGATGGCCTGAGACAGGTCGGTCATGGCCCCCTACTCCATTCGCTTTGCGAGATGTTCCAGGTAGCCCGTGGTATCCGCAGGCTCAAGCGCGGCATCACAGGCACGTTCGAACGATTCGATATAGCCCTGCACTGACTCGGGTTTGCTCACCTCCTCGATTGAGTAATCGGTCTCGACGAAGACCAGGCCGGGTTCGTCGTCACGGAACCCGAAAATGTTCACCATCGATACGATTCCGGTCGGCGGGCCGTCCTCGAATCGCTGGATGTGCAGCTGGATGTTGCGGCGGGCGCTGAGCGCGACCAGGTGCTCGATCTGCTCCCGGCGGTCTTCGCGCAGCCCCCACCGGTACAGCAGGGACGCCTCGGTGATCACGGCGCTGACCATCGGGACCGTGCCGTCCTTGCGGTCCAGGATCTCCTGCCGCCGCAGCCGGGACTCCACTGCCTTGCGCCGGTAGGCGGGCGGGCGGGGCCCGGAGCGCATCAGCGCCTCGGTATAGGCCGCCGTCTGCAGCAGGCCCGGCAGGACCAGGGGCATGAAGACGCGGATGGTGGTGGCGTCGTTCTCGTAGCCGGGGAACTCGCTGTCGAAGATCTCGGGATACTCCCGCCACCAGGGCCTGGCTCGGGCCCGGATGGCCAGGTCCTCGAGTTCTTCCTTCTCCCGGCCCTCGATTTCGTAGATCCTGATGAGGTCCCTGATGTCGCTCATCTCGGGGCGTTTCCACTGGTTCGCCTCGAAACGGCCGACCTTGCCGCGGCCCCAGTTGAGGATGTCGCAGGCGTGGTTGGCGGTGTAACCGGCCCTGACCCGCGCGTCGGTCAACTGGCGGGCAAGCCGACGCTTGGCGATGGTGGCACCGTAGGCGTCATCGCTCATGGTCCCGCTCTCCTTTATGGCAGGAACCCTGCCATGATCCCAAGGTACCTAAATTGCGATTCGCAAACCAGCGATTAGATGGATGCTGCCTCCGAGGGGGCGGCGGCGGCGTCGAACTCGCCCTTGCGCGCGCCGTCGAGGAAACACTCCCACTCGTGCCGGTCGAACACCAGCACCCGCTGCTGCGGATCGTCCGCCACCCGCATCAGGACCCACTCGGCCGACGGGGACGCCGCAGCGGGCAAGGAAGCCGCAGCGGGCAGGGAAGCCGGGGTGCGGGCAAACGCCACCTCGATGGCGCCGGCGCCGGTTCCGGAGCGCTGCCAGACCTGCGCGGCCTGGTCGATGCCGAGTTCGGTGACGGTGGGCTTGGCGGTCACGGTTTCCTGGCGACGCCGCAGTACAGCCAGCGCGCGCCGTCGCTGTCGGCCAGCACCGGATCCTCGGCACCCCAGACTCCGGTGTAGCAGATGGCGGGCTCGGCGTCTTCGTAGGGCGGGACCATTTCCAGGCCTTCGAAGAAGCGGACGATGCCTGCCTTGGAGCGGAAGTACAGGTGCTCGGTGGCGTTGTCGAAGACGGCGCGGAACCGCTCCGCGGTGACCGGCGGCTTGTAGTCGTCGGTGAGGTGCGAGAGCGCCAGGTAGCTGTCCGAGGACAGGGCCGAGACATAGCGGGCGACGGTACCCCAGGGATCCGAGCGGTCGGATACAAACATCAGGACCGCGGTCAGCAGCAGCCCGGTCGGCTCGCGGAAGTCGATGAGCTCGAGCAGGTCGGGATTGTTCAGGATCGTGTCAGGCTCACGCAGGTCGGCGCAGATCAGCCGGGTCGACCGGTCCTTGGCGAGCAGCTGGCTGCCCTGCTCGGCCACCATCGGATCGTTGTCGATGTAGACCACGTGGGCGCCCGGGATCACCTTCTGGACGACCTCGTGCGTGTTGCCGACCGTGGGCAGGCCCGAGCCGATGTCGATGAACTGCCGCACCCCCTGCTCGGCGATCCACTTCGCCGCGCGCTGGTGGAAGCCGCGGTTGGACCACGCGCAGTCCCTGATCTCGGGCACCGCGGACAGGATCCGCTGGGCGGCCGCGACATCGGTGTCGAAGTGGTTGCTGCCGCGCAGCATGTAGTCATAGATGCGAGCCGGAGCGGGCCTGGTGACATCCACTCCGACTGGCGTCCGGGGGACGTGAGCCATCACATCGCCAACCCCCTCTGCAGATCAACAGCATCAGTGTCGCACAAGATCCGCGATTCACGAATGGCCGAAGCCATTTCTGAGCAGATGTCCGAGTTGGTCAGGCCGGTCCGAACCCGAGAGAATCACGTGCGCTCCCCGCTACCGCAAAGGCCGGCGATAAGCAAACT
The DNA here is from genome assembly GCA_963767565.1 of uncultured Actinomycetes bacterium. Taxonomy (GTDB): domain Bacteria; phylum Actinomycetota; class Actinomycetes; order Streptosporangiales; family Streptosporangiaceae; genus Palsa-504. The sequence goes on from CAVYEG010000017.1 coordinate 126,449, forward strand.
CGCGGATCACTCACAGCTCAGATTCAGCCTAGACGGGGCGATGTCCAAGACCTGCGGACAATCCTTACCGATATGAACAACATCTATGACACGTCATCCGGCCACGGTCCTGAGGACCGGACCCAGCCGATTGGTTCGGCAGCTCCTGATGCACGCTTTTCCCCTCCCCGCGGCCGCAAGAAGCGGCTGCTCACCTGGGCGGGCGGCGTCACCCTGGCCGGCTTCCTCGCGGGCGGCGGGATCGCCCTGGCCATGACCGGCGGCACCACCGCGGCGGCCAGCTCCGGTTCGACCGCCAGCCAGACGCAGGGCGCGACGCTGAACTCCGAGCTCGAGACGGCGAGCAGCACCTCGGCCTCGGTGCCGTTGCCCCGGATCAGGCGGGCACTGGCCCGGCTGCGCGCCCTGGGCGGCGTGGACGGCGAATTCACCTTCCACAACAAGACGGGTTTCCACACTCTGGCGTTCGAGCGTGGCGTCATCCAGTCGGTGAGCGGCAATGACGTCGTGGTCAAGGCGCCCGACGGGACCACCTGGACCTGGCTGATCGTGAGCGACACAGTGGTCAGGCAGAACGGCAACAAGACCACCACGAGCGCGCTGGCCGCCAACCAGACCGTGTTCGCCGGCGGCCCGATCGTCAACGGGGTCAAGGACATCCGGCTGATCGTGATCCGGCCGGCCGGATCTGGCTCCGGTTCGTCAAGCTCGTCAAGTTCGGTTTCCGGGCCGGGAGGCACCTCAGTGACCTGACCGGCCCGCATGATGCGGCGCGTCCCTGGCTTCGGGCGCGCCGCATCATGCTGCACACTCCTATGCTGCTTCTATGCTGGACAAAGAAACGTGAGACGCCATGGCAGACGGTGACCGAATCCCCAAGGTGCTCGTCGTGGACGACGAGCCGAACATCCGTGAGCTCGTCGAGGTCGCCCTGAAGTTCCACGGCTGCACGGTCGCCGTCAGCGCCAACGGCAAGGACGCGTTGCATCAGGCGGAGACCTACGGCCCCGACCTGATGATCCTGGACGTCATGCTGCCGGACATGGACGGCTTCGAGGTCTGCCGGTCGCTGCGCGCGGAGGGCAACGACGTCCCGGTCATCTTCCTGACCGCCCGGGACACCACCTCCGATACCATCCGCGGGCTCACCCTGGGCGGCGACGATTACGTCACCAAGCCGTTCTCGGTCGAAGCGCTGGTGGCCCGGGTCAGGGCCGTGCTGCGCCGCACCACCCGGGCGCCGGAAGGCGGCGCCCACTCCGGCGGCACGGCGCTGCTGCAGGTAGGCGACCTGGAGCTGGACGAAGAGCACTGGATCGTGCGTCGAGCCGGGACCCCGGTGGAGCTGTCGCCGACGGAGTTCCGGCTGCTGGCCTTCCTGATGCGGAACCAGGGGCGGATGCTGACCAGGCAGCAGCTGCTGGAGAACGTGTGGGGCTGGGAGTTCGCCGGCCAGTCGCAGGTCGTGGAGACCTACGTGAGCTACCTGCGGCGCAAGCTCGACCCGCTGGGGCCGCCCCTGATCCACACCCAGCGCGGCGTCGGCTACAGCCTGCGCCTGCCGCCGGAAGCCGAGCACGCTAACAGATGAGCCTCACCCGGCGGCCCAGGGGACGCGGCAAGCTGTCGCTGCGGTCCCGGCTGCTGGCCGGGCTCATCGCCATCACGTTCCTGTTCCTGGTGGTCATGGGCGTGGTCACCACGATCGTGCTGGGCAATTCCGAGCAGGACCAGTTCGACACCGATCTGGTGCTGTCAGTCAAGGAAAGCCCGTCCGAGATCGCCGACCTGTCCCCCGGTTATGCTGCCGCCTATATCAACGTGCCCTCCCGCACCACAGGGATCTTGTCCGGGCCGTCGCAGACCGCCTCGGAACTGCAGGACCTGCTGCAGGACCTGCTGGCCAGCCGGCAGGCGACGGCCTATTTCGCGGCGAACCCGGCTTCGACGCTGTTCCCCATCTCGCGGCCGGGCTACCCGGCGCTGACCGCCATCTGGCGCCGGGTCGACGTGACCAGGAAAACCAACACGGGCACGCTGCCGGCCGGAGAGAACATCCTGCTGGTCGCGCGGCCGGACAGCGCGGTGGGCAGCGAGGTCCGCGGGCTGATCCTGGCCGAGCTGATCACCGGGGCGATCCTGCTGGCGCTGCTCGCGCTGGGTGGCCGCTGGCTGATCAGCCGGGGCCTGGCGCCGCTGGACCGGATGGCGAGCACCGCCGACATGATCACCAGCCGGGGCGACCTGACCGCCCGGATGCCCGACCCCGGTGACCACGCCGAGGCGGGCCGGCTGGCGGCGGCCATCAACACCATGCTGGACCGGATCCAGCAGGCGTTCTCGGCCAGGTGGGCCTCGGAGCAGAAGGTCCGCCAGTTCGCCGCGGACGCCTCGCACGAGCTGCGCACGCCGCTGACCACCATCCGCGGCTACGCCGAGCTCTACCGGCAGGGCGCGCTCGGCGAGGACCGGCTGCCGAACGCGATGCGCCGCATCGAGCAGGAGGCGGACCGGATGTCCAGCCTGGTCGCCGAGCTGCTCGAGCTGGCCCGCCTGGACCGCAACTCCTCACTCGACCTGACCGACACCGACCTGGCCGAGCTGGTCAGGGACGCGGTGGCCGACGCCAAGGCGGTCGAGCCCGGCCGGCCGGTCAGCGCGACGACGCCGCCCCGCCTGATCGTGGTGGCCGACGAGCCGCGGATCAGGCAGGTGCTGGCCAACCTGCTCGGCAACGTGCGGGAGCACACCGAGCCCGGCACGCCGGTGGCGGTCCGGCTGGCCCAGGCGGGCCAGGGCGCGCTGCTCGAGGTGACCGACGCGGGCGAGGGCATGAGCGAGGAGGCCGCGGCCCGCGCGTTCGACCGGTTCTACCGGGCCGGGCACAACGGCGGCCACGGCCGCGGCAGCGGCCTGGGCCTGTCGATCGTGCAGGCGATCGCGGCGGCCCACGGCGGGCACGCCATGCTCAGGTCGGCGCTGGGGGCCGGCACCAGCGTCCAGGTCTGGATCCCCGCCCATCCCCCGGCCCATCCTGGCGACAAGGTCCGCGATCAGGAGCAGACACCTAGCGCGGATCCCGCTTACAACTGATCTGTTACCTGTTCCGGCTGCCCGCTATGCGCCAGCCAACTACGGTAGGCGCATGCAGGACCGCGAGCTGGTCGCCGCCATCGCCGCAGGTGACGCGGACGGGCTCGGCGAGGCGTACGACAGCTACGCGCTGCCGCTGTATACCTACTGCCGGTTCATGCTGCCCGACCCCGACCCGATGGGCAGCTCCGCCGAGGCCGTGCAGGACACCTTCATCATCGCCGCCGCCATGCTGCCGGGACTGAGTGACCCTGGCCGGCTCCGGTCCTGGCTGCACGCGGTCATACGGAACGAGTGCCTGCGCCGGCGTGGACCGGAGTCCGCAGCTCCCGTCACTCCGCCCGCCGGGTTCCCGGCCCCGGAGGACGCGATGCCGCCGGTCGTCCTGCCCGGCGAGCTCAGGGACAAGGTCCTGGCGGCCTGCGCCGATAACTCGCCGACCGGACGCGCGTACCGGACCAGCGTGATTCATCGCGCGGGCCCGTTCGGCCGGAACGGGTTCCCGAGACCGGCCGTCCCGTCCGGGCCCCGGTGGTGGCATGACATCCGGCGGCGCCCCCGGGCGGCAGCCGCAGTGGCCGCGGCCGCCGGGGCGGTCGTGCTGGGCGGGATCGCCGCCGTGGCGATGCTGGGCGGCCCGCACCAGGCGCCGACTACGCCTATCGCCCTGGGCGGCGGGGTTCCCGCCCTCGGCGCTTCCCCGGCTCCGGCGGGCGGCCCGTCATCACCGACCCATGAGACCGGGACAAAGGCAGGCCCGACCGCATCGCCGGCGCCGGGAGACGGATCCACGTTGAGCCCGGCAGCGGCTTCCGCGCAGGCCACGGTCTCGGAATCGGCGCCGTCCTCGCCGGCGTCCCCGTCACCGTCCTCCTCGCCCCCGCCGGCCCAGGGCACTCTGACGGTCACCCCGGCCAGGCTGACGCTGGCGGCGCCCGCGGGCAAGGTGGCCCGCGGCGCGTTCAGGCTGGGCGCCGTGGACGGCCCGGTCACCCACTGGGTGATCACGGTCCCGGCGGCCGCGGCCAGCAAGGTGACGCTGTCGCGGTATTCCGGCTCGCTGGCCTCCGGCGACTGGGTGATGATCACCGTCTCGGTGCAGAGCAAGGTGGCCGTGGACACCAGGCTCACCGTGAGCCCGGGCGACGTGACGGTCACAGTGATGCTGAAGATCAGCGCCTAACCGCCGGCGGCCCGCCCGGGGCCAGGAACTGGTCGAGCTCGGCCCGGGACGGGGAGGCAGCCGGGCCGGCCCGGGTGACGGTCAGCGCGGCGGCGGCGTTGGCGCGGCGGGCGGCGGCGGCCGGGGGCAGCCCGGCGGCGATGCCGGCCAGGAAGACCCCGGCATGGGCGTCACCGGCCCCGGTGGTGTCGACGGCGGTCACGGCCGGGGCGGGGATGTCGCTGAGCGACAGGCCGGGCTGCGCGGCTCCGGTCGAGGCCGGCCCGCGGAGCGCGAGGACGCAGCCGGACGGCCCGGCCCTGACGATGACTCCGGCCCGGCCGGCGCGGCGGGCCAGGCGGCGGGCCGCCTCGACCGGGTCGCTGGACTCGGTGAGCAACGCGGCTTCGCGCTGGTTGCAGCTCCACCAGTCCGACCGGCTCAGGACCGGGCCGAGCACGGCGGCGGGGATGTCCGCGACCAGCGGCCCGGGATCGGTGAACAGCAGCGCCGCAGGCGGCAGAGCCGCGGCCCAGGCCCCGAGGACCGCGCCCGAGTCCGGGGCGACCAGGCCGTAACCGGACACGTAGACGATGTCGCCCGCGCGGACCCGGACCTGATCCCAGGCGCCGGGCTCGCGGAGGGTCTCGGCGCCCAGGCTGGTGACGAAGGTGCGCTCGCCGTCGGCCTCGACCAGGGCCACGTCGAACCCGGTGTCCGCCTCCGGGTCCGGCCTGCGCAGGATGGCGATGCCCTCGGCGGCCAGGGCGGCCCGGACCCGGTCACCCCACGGCCCGGTGCCGTGGCCGCCGGCGTAGACCACCGGCAGGCCCTGCCTGGCGGCCGCGGCCATGATGTTGAACCCGCCGCCCACCTGGACGGACGAGGATGCGGCGAGCACGTCGCCGCCGCGTTCGGGCAGCGCGGGCACCCGCATCACCAGGTCCACGATGGCCTCGCCCGCGAAGACCAGCCGGGTGTTCACAGGCGGCTCGCCGCCGGCTGGCGCAGGGCCAGCAGGTCATCGGCCAGCCCGGGCAGGTCCAGGCCGTGGGCGTCGATGATGGCGATCGCCTCGGGCGGGAAGGCATCGAGGCCGTGGCAGGCGCCCGCCACCGCGCCGGCCATGGCGGCGATCGTGTCGCAGTCGCCGCCGAGCGAGGCCGCCAGCAGGCAGGCCTGCCAGGGATCATCGGGCACCGCGGCCAGCACCGCGAAGGCGGCGGGCACCGACTCCTGGGTGGCCAGGCTGGTGCCGACCAGGGTGTAGATCAGCTCGGCGGCCTCGTCCCGCTCGCGGCCCGCGACCAGGCTGACCGCCCATTCGATGCGGGCGGCGACGTCGGCGCCCGCCACCCAGTGGCCGCGGCCCGCCCCGATCCGGGCGGCTGCCACGGCCACCGCCGTGGCCTCGTCGATCCCGGCGCCGGATACGCCCGCGCTCACCGCCGCCGCCACCGCGGCCGCCCCGGCCAGGGCCAGGCCGGTATCGTGCGTCACCCGGCTGACCGCCTCGACCTGGTCGACGAGGGCCGGCAAGCTGGCGTCGGGGGATCGGCTCGGGGCGGTCGCGGGGTCTGCGCGGAGCGCGGGGTCTGCGCGGACCGCGGGGTCTGCGCGGAGCGCGGGGTTGGGGAGGTTCAGGGCTACGGCGATACCGACGGGGGCGATGCGCATGGCGGCACCGTTCGTGTCGCCGGAGGCACCCGCCTGTTCGGGGGGCGTGCCGGCCAGCACGGCGGCTACCGCGCGCCTGGTGGAGGGACCGAGCAGGTCCAGCGAGCCGCGGGCGGCCATCTCGCGTTCCCAGCTGACCAGGGCCTCGGCCAGCTCACGGGGGGCGACCACGCCGTGGCCCCGGACCAGCAGCCTGCCGAGCAGCACGGCCTGCTCGGTGTCGTCGGTGACCGAGCCCGCGGGCAGGCCCGCCGCGATCCGGTGACCGGGCGGCGCGGGCTCGAAGCCGCGCAGCAGGCCGCCCCAGCGCTCGGCGATCTCCCGGCGCGACATCATCTGCGTGGGCATCCCCAGCGCGTCCCCCACTGCCAGCCCGTACAGCGCCCCGCGGGCGCGTTTCATGAGGGGCGTTTCATGATCACGAAGGCTTTTAGGTCGCCGACGACACCAAACCCTTCGTGATCACGAGTTGCGCAGCACACCCGGATCACCGGCACCAGCCGTCACATCTGCGCGGAGGATTTGGCTTCTGTGGAGTATTCGGGCAGTCACAGTTGCCCAAATCCTCCACGAAGGAAAAATCCTCCGCGATCTTGGGGAAAATGGGACTGATGTGACAGGAGGGATGCATGTTAGTGCCTGGCGGGAGCGTGCAGATGCCGGAGGCGTCGGCGTCACAGGACCTGGTTGCCGTACATCTCGCCGAGGGGGTCGGCGAGGAGTTCCAGGCGGGCGCCGTCCGGGTCGCGGAAGTACAGCGACACGCCGCTTTCCTCCTGGTAGGGCACGCCGGCCGCGTCCAGCTTGCCGCGCAGGTGCGCCCACTTCTCCGCCGTGACCGAGATGGCCAGGTGGTGCAGGCCGCCCAGGACCTCCGCGTACGGGCCGATGTCCAGGCCAGGGAAGTCGAAGAAGGCCAGCAGGTTGCCGTTGCCCACGTCGAAGAAGAAGTGGCTGGATCCCTGGTAGTCGCGGTTCTCGATGATCTCGGTCAGCGGGAACTCCAGCACGCCGGCGTAGAACCGGATCGTGCGTTCCACATCCGAGCTGAGCAGCGCGCTGTGGTGGATTCCCCGCGCGCTGCTCGGCGGCCGGTCGGTCGTGATGTAGGTGTCGTGCAGCCGCGCACGTTCCGTCTCGATAGCCGCGAGATCCATGGCCCGATGCCCCTTAGATCGCAAGGATGTCAACCCGAGGGTAACTCAGGCGGGGCCCGGCGATGCTGGCTACGGAACGCGCAGCTCGACGCTGATATTGCCGCGGGTGGCGCGGGAATACGGGCAGACCTGATGGGCGGCCTCGGCGAGCTCGCGGGTCTGCTCCCGGTCCAGCGCGGGAATGCTGATCATCAGCGTGACCACCAGCCCGTACGCGTCGCCCTCGGGTCCGATGCCCACGTGGGCGGTCACCATCGACGGGCCGGGATCCACGCCCGCCCGGCGCGCGACGGCCCGCAGGGCGCTGTGGAAACAGGCCGAGTACCCGGCCGCGAACAGCTGCTCGGGATTGGTGCCGTGCCCGCTGCCGCCCATCTCGGCCGGCACGGCCAGGTCGAGGTCAAGCCGATGATCGGAGGAGAGGACGTGGCCGCTGCGGCCGTCCCCGGTCGACGTGGCCTCCGCGGTGTACAGAACCTTGTCCGGCATGGAGAAACCTTACCGACCATGATCCAGCGAGGCCACGAGTCTGGGCAGGCTCTTCGGCGGCCCGCCCTCGATCAGCCCGCTCAGCGCGGCCAGGTCCAGGTGGCCGGCCACCAGGTCCCCGAGGACGTCCAGCCGGGCCTGCCGCACCGCGGCGAAATCGGTGTCCGGCGCGGGGGCGAAGTCCCGGCCCGCCTGGGCGGCCACCTCGGCCAGGAACGCGCGCCGGAACTCGTCGTTCTCCAGCGCCCCGTGCCAGCTGGTGCCCCACACGGCGCCGCGGCGGCAGCCGTCCAGGAACGGCTCCGAACCGTGGCCGGCCGGATCGGTGACCTCGGCGATCCCGTGATGGATCTCGTAGCCGGTCACCGGCGCGCCGAGCGCGAAGCCCGTGGGACGGCCGAGCTGCTTCCGCGGCCCGAACCGGACCCGCACCGGCAGCAGGCCCAGCCCCGCGACCTGGCCCAGGCGCGATTCCACCGGGTCGTCGATCTGGCCGGCCAGCATCTGGTACCCGCCGCAGATGCCCAGCACCGGCCGCCCGCGGGCCGCCCGGCCGGCGATCGCCCCGGCCAGCCCGCGCTGGCGCAGCCAGGCCAGGTCGGCCACGGTGGCCCGGGAGCCGGGCAGCACGGCCAGGTCCGCGTCGGCCACCTCGGCCGGGCTGTCGGTGAACCTGACCAGCACTCCCGGCTCGGCGGCCAGCGCGTCGGCGTCGGTGAAGTTGCTGATCCGCGGCAGCCTGACCACCGCGACCCGGAGAAAATCTTTGGGGCCGAACGGGCCGTGCTGACTGCCTCCCGGGAACGGGTGCTGGGGACGGGCCAGCGCGAGGGAGTCCTCGGCGTCCAGCCACAGGCCGTCCCGCCAGGGCAGCACCCCGTACACCGGGCGGCCGGTGAGGCGCTGGATCATGGTCAGCCCGCTGTCCAGCAGCTCGGCCGCACCGCGGAACTTGTTGATCACGAACCCGCAGATCAGCGCCTGGTCCTCGGGTGACAGCAGGGCGAGCGTGCCGTACAGGCTGGCGAACACGCCGCCCCGGTCGATGTCCCCGACCACGATGACGGGCAAGCCGGCGGCGCGGGCCAGGCCCATGTTGGCCACGTCGGTCTCGCGCAGGTTGATCTCGGCCGGGCTGCCCGCGCCCTCGCAGATGACCACGCCGTAGCGGTCGCGCAGCCGGGCCAGGCTGGCCAGCGCGACCTGGCGGAGGCGCGGCGCATGGGCCCGGTAGCCCAGCGCGTCGGCTTCGGCTTCGGCGTGGCCGAGCACGACCACCTGGCTGCGGCGCTCGCTGCCCGGCTTGAGCAGGATCGGGTTCATGTCCGCGGTCGGCTCGATCCCGGCCGCGGCCGCCTGCGTGGCCTGGGCCCGGCCGATCTCGGCGCCTTCGGCGGTCACGAACGAGTTCAGCGACATGTTCTGCGCCTTGAACGGGGCCACCGAGACGCCCTGCCGGGCCAGCCACCGGCATAGCCCCGCTACCAGCGCGCTCTTGCCCGCGTCGGATCCGGTCCCGGTTACCAGCAGCGCTCCTCGCACGCATGAAGGCTAGTTGCGCATGTTTGAGGCCATGCACGGGGGTACTTGTAGGGCGGCAAGCTTAAGAGGGAGGCCGGAAATGCTGCTTATGCTGCTGGCTCTGCTGATCATCCTGATCATCGCCGGCGCGGGTTTCGCGCTGCACGTGCTGTGGTGGGTCGCCATCGCGGCGCTGGTCATCTGGCTGATCGGAGCCTTTGTCCGCCGGGCCTAGCCCTCAGGCGCCCGGACGGACGCACGAGCGCGAGCAGGACGGCCAGGGCGGTCGCGGACACCGTGACGGCCCGGGACAGGCGGATCGCGCGCCGGATGTCGTCTGGTTCCGGGGCCCGCCCATCCCCCAGCCCCGGGCGGGCCTCGGTGATGCCGCTGTAGAGGTTGGTCCCGCCCAGCCGGAGGCCCAGCGCCCCCGCGAACGCGGCCTCGCAGCGGCCGGCATTGGGGCTGGGATGGCAGTTCCCGTAACGAAGTACGGCCCGCAGCGCCGCCGCGGCGGGACCGTGCGCAGGACGTCCCTTCGCCGGCGGACTCTGGGCGGAAGCCGTCGGCGAAGGGGCCTGCGGGACAAGCGGGGCGCACGTGATCGTGAGCGCGGCGGTGACCCGGGCCGGGACCCAGTTGGCGACGTCGTCCAGGCGGGCCGAGGCCCAGCCGAACCGCAGGTAACGGGGCGAGCGGTACCCCACCATGGCGTCTAGGGTGTTGACCGCGCGGTAAGCCAGCAGCCCGGGCCACCCGGCCACCGCCCCCCACAGCAGCGGCGCCACCACCGCATCCGAGGTGTTCTCGGCCACCGACTCGATCACGGCCCGGGCGATCTGCCCCGCATCCAGGTGCGCCGGATCGCGGCCGCACAGGCTGGGCAGCGCCGCCCGCGCGGTGCGCAGATCGTGGGCGGCCAGGGCCACCCGGATTCGTTCGGCCTGAAGATGAAGTGAACGGGCACCGGTGACGGCCCAGACGGCGAGCGCGGCCGCAGCCGCCTGCTGCGGCGGCAGGCCCCGCGTGCGGCGGGCCAGGAGGGCGGCGGGGGCGGCGACGGCCAGGACGCAGGCGGCGGCGTGCGCGGTGCCGCGGAGCCGGGAATCGGCGTAGTCGCGGGCCTCGAGCGCGGCGGCGGCGCGGCCGAACGCGGCCACCGGATGGCCGCGGCGGGGGTCGCCGAGCAGCGCGTCGAGCGCCACCCCGGCGGCCAGCCCGGCGGCGAGCGGCCAGCGCGAGCGGTTGGGCATCAGGCCATTGTGCCGTGGGCCTAGGACCATCGGCCGAGGCAGGCTGGGGCACGCGGCCGATGTGCCGGGCGCGCGGGTGCGTGCAGGCTGCTGGTCATGAGCAGAACGTACGCGGAACTGCCCGGGCTGATGACGTTGATGACCGGGGACGAGAAGCACGGGCCCAGTGCCACGTCGACCCTCGACGTGCTGTGGGTGCTATACGACCGGGTGCTGCGGACCTCGCCGGACCGGCTGGACGATCCCGGCCGGGACCGGTTCCTGCTGTCCAAGGGGCACGGGCCGGCCGCCTACTACGCGGTGCTGGCGGCCAAGGGGTTCATCCCGGAGTCGTGGCTGGCCGGATTCGGGTCGGCGGACTCGCGGCTGGGCTATCACCCGGACCGCAACCTGGTGCCGGGCGTGGAGATCTCCAGCGGGTCGCTGGGTCACGGGCTGCCGATCGGGGTGGGCGTGGCGCACGGGCTGATCGCCCAGGGGCTGACCTCGCCGCGGGTGTTCGTGCTGGTCGGCGACGCAGAGCTGGACGAGGGCAGCAACAGCGAGGCCATCGTGTACGCGGGCGCGGCCGGGCTGCCGAACCTGACCGTGGTGGCGGTGGACAACCAGTCGTCGTCCTGGGGCTGGGGCACGGGCGGGATCGAGGCGCACTTCGCGGTGGCCGGCTGGTCGGTGAGGCGGGTGGACGGCCGCGACCACGCCGAACTGGAGGCCGCGTTCGAGGCGGCCGGCGACGGGCGGCCGCGGCTGGTCGTGGCCACGGTGGAGGGAGAGTCATGACGGACATGCGGACGGTTTTTGCTGACGCCGCTTCGGCGCTGCTCGATGAGGACCCGCTGGCGGCGGTGGTGCTGGCGGAGATCTCGGCCGACCTGTTCGCCAAGGCGGCGGCGCGGCATCCGGAGCGGGTGCTGAACGTGGGGATCAGGGAGCAGCTCATGGTCAGCGTGGCCGGCGGCCTGGCGCTGGCCGGGCTGCGGCCGATCGTGCACACCTACGCGCCGTTCCTGGTCGAGCGGGCGTTCGAGCAGGTCAAGCTGGATCTGGCGCATCAGGGCGCGCGGGCCGTGCTGGTCAGCATCGGCGCGTCCTACGACGCGACCCGGGGCGGGCGGACGCATCAGGCACCCGAGGACGTGGCGCTGATCGACACCCTGCCGGGGTTCACCGTGCAGGTGCCGGGGCATCCGGACGAGGTGGGCGGGCTGCTGCGCGGGGCGGTGGGCGTGCTCGATTCCGGTTCGACCTACCTGCGGCTGTCGGCCCAGGCCAACCGGGAGGCACTGCCGCTGTGGCCGGGGCTGCAGGTAGTGCGTTCGGGCCGCCAGGCGGTGGTGGTGGCGGTCGGCCCGATGCTGTCGCCGGTGCTCGACGCGGTGGGTGACCTGGACGTGACCGTGGCCTACGCGACGACCGTGCGGCCGTTCGACGGGGAGGGGCTGCGGGCGCTGGCGGCGGCCGCGGCCGGGACGGTGGTGCTGGTCGAGCCGTACCTGGCCGGGACGTCGGCGCACGTGGTATCGGAGGCGCTGGCCGGGCGGGCGCACCGGCTGCTCAGCGTGGGAGTGCCGCGGGCGGAGCTGCGGCGGTACGGGCAGCCCGCCGATCACGACGCGGTCTTCGGGCTGGATGCGGCGGGGATCCGGCGGACGGTGAGCGGGTTCGTCGGCGCGGATTTGACGTAGAGCGCGCTCCATGTCGCATGCTCGATGAGGCGTGTCGAAGCTCGGCAGGAGTCCGCGATGAGGTACCGCACGATCGGCAGCAGCCCGGCGACCAGGCGAGAGGTGAGCGTGCTGAGCCTGGGCGCGATGCTGATGGGCAGCGCGTTCGGGGAGCTGCTGGCTGCCGGTGAGGTCGGGCTGCTCGGGGTAAGCAACCACTGGGCGTGGCGGGTGGAGCGGGCCAGGCCGGGGTGGTGCAGGGGGACCTGCTCAGCTACCTGCGGGCCGAGCCCGGGCTGACGCTGGTGGCGTACTCGCCGCTGCTGAGCGGCGGCTACGTCCGGCCCGACCGGCCGCTGGGGCCGGAGTTCGACCACGCGGGCACGGCGGCGCGGCTTTCGGCTCTGCGGTCCGTGGCGGCGGAGACCGGGGCGACGGCCAATCAGGTGGTGCTGGGCTGGCTGACGGGCGGGGAGATACCGGTTGTTCCGCTGGTGGGGGCGTCGTCGGTGGCGCAATTGGACGAGAGCCTGGCGGCGGTGGACCTGGAGCTGACCGCGGAGCAGCGGACGCGGCTGGACCAGGCGGGCTGACGCGGTTCGCGTTACCTGTTCGGTACCGCTGGTGGGCTGTGCCGTGCGGAGATGTAGAAGTACGTACCTGAGGTGCGTACTTCTGCGTTGCCGGTGACCGGGTTCCATGAGCTCTATGGCTGACGGCGGGTTCGGGTAGGCTCTGGGGCCTGGAAGCCGGTGGCTTGTACCATCCCGAGGCGGGTGGCTTCGGGGCGCGACACACTGCGACCTTCGTGTATCCGTCGTGTGATCTTCGCCGGGCACAATCTATATTCGGGCGCCCGTAGCTCAGCCGGACAGAGCAGCTGCCTTCTAAGCAGCGGGTCGCGGGTTCGAATCCTGCCGGGCGCGCCAGCCAGCCAGGTCGCCGAGCTGCGAGAATACTGCGGCAAAGGGCGCCGCCGGGCATTGAGGTTAGCCTTCGCCTAGCTCATCAGCTCGGATCGCCAGGCCACGTAGAAGGCTCGCAGTTCGGCCACTGAGGAACCTTCGGGCACGGGTATCTCGTCGTCGGCGAACCGATCAAGGGTGGCGATCATGTCGGCCAGGGTCCCGATGTCAAAGCCCGGGTCGATCTGTGCGGCGCGGACTAGCAGAACATCTTTGCCGAAGCGCCGGGCGAGCAGTCGCACGTCGGCGAAGTCCCGGGCCGCGGCCCGGTCGAACAGCGCGAGCAGCTTACGACCGGCGAGTTCCTCAGGAGCTAGCGTGGGCCCGGCGGCGGTGGAAGAGGCAGGGAAGTCCGGTGGCGTATCCACGGCGAGATCGGTCACCACTTCGGCTGCGCCGCTCCGGATGACGAGCCGGCAGAATGTGTCGCTATCGTGGATGCGCTCGGTGGCCCAGCCCTGCTTCTGTGCTGCGGCTTCCAACGCGTCGCGTGCCGCGGGCACGTGGCCGCGGTCCGGGGCGGTGAAGAAATCGAGGTCTTCCGTAGGCCGTGTTGTGAGATGCTGCGCGAGCAAGGCTGCTCCCCCGGCCAGCAGAAATCCCTTGCTCGCGGGCAGGCTGAAAAACAGCCTGGTGACCTCGAGCTGGAAGTCCGTCAGGTCCGGGATGCCGGAACATCTCGCGGGTCCTTGCCCCGCATCTACGCCGCCCTCTCGCGATACGGCTGGATGACCGGAGCCCACGCTGACCGGACCGCCCGCGGAAGCACCAGATCGTCCCACAGGTCGACGAGCAGCGCGCCGTCCACGTAGGCCAAGATGTCGGCCGGGCGCCCCTCCTGCAGCACGATCTCGTACGCGCGGGCGCGGTCGGCGCGCGAGCCCAGGTCGAATATCCGTCCGGGCGCCGACCAGTTCAGGTGCAGCGGCAACTGCACCTGCGCGAACGCGTGTGCCACGTCCAGGCGCGGCAGGTGATCAGGCACCCACGCCCACCTGCCCCGCGCGGCAGACTGCCGGGTGAACATCACCTGCGGCTGCGCGGCCATCTCATACCCTGCCTCTGAGAGCAGCCGGGCAAAGGTTGCCATCGTAGGCGATTTCCGACCATTCTCATACGCCGACAGCGTGGTCCGCGACGTGCCAGCCCGCCGGGCAAGCTCGTCCTGGGTCAGGCCAGCACTGGCCCGGGCGCGCTCCAGCAGTCCGCCAGGTCCCATCCCTCATCCTTAACGTATCCGATCAGATACCATGTTACCGGAAACGCCTCGGAACGAGGTGGTATTCCGCGCCCGAGCTCACCAAGTCAGGGGCTAGATTCAGCATGTGCGGAGCCCACGGCGCGCGGCCAAGCAGCTTATGTGCGCAAGTTGTGGCGATGTGATCGCTAACAGGCGTCACCCGGGCCGACATCGTATTCCGCCGTCCGCTCCGGTCTAGCAGCCGCTGAACGCATGAGTTAGTGGGAGCCAGCTGGTGAGCCAATCGGTTTCGAATGGCTCCCATGACGGCTGTTTCGGGCAAACGCCGCGGGCGCGGCGAGGACTCACCAAGGCCGAGGTCCGGGAGAAGCTCAAGGAACTTCATCAGCAGGCCAGAACGCTGGCTCTACCGCGTAAGTGCGTGGAGGCGTCGCGAGAGCACCGGGTGCGGGCAGGCCAGACCGGCTCATGGCCGGGCCGCTGTTACAGGATCACGGGCTGGTGTTCGTATCGGCGGTGGGACGCCGATGGATGATTACAATGTCCGGCGGATGTTCCGGGCGATCACGGAAGACACCGGGCCTGGCACGGGGTCGCGTGGATGCGTCAGCTGACCGCGCAAGAGTCGCCCTCGCAGCTCGCTTCGGAGTTGCTGCCGGGCGTGGCGGCAACCGGCGTGAGCTGGCTTGCCTCATCGTAAGCACGCTGCAGGAGCTGCAGGAGTACCTCGGGCGGCTGTGCGCCGCTGACCGCGTACTTGCCGTCGGCGACGAAGAACGGCACACCGGTGATGCCATACCGCGCGGCCTGCCGCTCGTCGGCTTGTACCGCGTCGGCATAGGTGTCCCCCTCCAAGACGGTCTGTACTTGCGCTGCCGGAAGGCCGGCCTCAGCGGCCAAGCGCGCGAGGGTGGGCCTGTCAGCGATCGGGAGACCTTCGGTGAAGGTGGCCCGCATGAGGCGCTCCTTCATCTCCGGCTGCAGCCCGTGATCTTTGGCCAGGTGGAGAAGCCGGTGGGCGTCGAAGGTGTTACCGCCGCGGATGAGGTCGAACCGGAATTCCAGGCCGTCAGCGGCTGCCCGCTGGGTCATCTGCTGGCCGGCCTGCTCGGCCTGAGCGATCGTCATGCCGTACTTTCCGGCCAGATGCTCGGCATGGGTCCCGCTACGCGCCGCGGGCGCGCCCGGGTCCAGTTCGAAGGACCGGTAGGTGACGGTGATCTCGTCGCGGTGGCTGAAAGAGGCAACTGCGCGTTCGAACCGGCGCTTGCCGATGTAACACCACGGGCACACGACGTCAGACCAGATCTCGATATTCATGACAGTAGCAACCGTCGTGACGACGGCGTGATTCCATCGCAAACGGCACCTGAGAACGCGCCAGCCCAGGTCCAGGAATGGGATACAGAATGACCTGAGCAGCGCGTCCAGTGCTGATCACATGGCGCGGCAGCCGCTCTGAACGGCGGATCCGGCGCGACCGCACTCCCAGGTCCTCAATCGCCTGCCATGACATGCTGGCCGTCGCCGGGCGGCCGGAAACCGACGCCGAGCCCGCTGGGAGGTGAGCACCCAGCCGGGCCGGCCGCCTCGTCATGGACGCCGCGTGGCGGTCGTGCGGCCGGCCGCAGCAGCTGGTGCTACTCCCCGCGCATTTCCGGGGCAGCCAGCGATACTGGCCGGCGGCGCGGGCTGCTAGCGTCGCCGCATGACATCGCTGCCTGACAGCGCCCGGGCCGTGCTGGAGTCCGCAGCCCTGGCGCACCTTGTAACCGTGAACCCGGACGGCAGCCCCCAGGTCAGCGTCGTATGGGTGGGCCTGGACGGGGACGAGATCGTGGCGGGCCACCTTCCCGAGCACCGCAAGGTACGCAATATCCGCAACGACAGCCGGGTCGCGCTGTCCATCGAGACCAGCACGCGTAACGCCATGGGCCTGAACGAATACCTGGTCATCTACGGCACTGCCCGCATCACCGAGGGAGGTGCTGCCGAACTCCTCCAGCGGCTCGCCCGCACCTATCTCGGTCCCGATGTCCGCTTCCCGCCGATGGACAACCCACCGCCCGGGTACATCACCCACATCAGGGTGGACCGGATCTCGGGTGTGGGTCCCTGGACCGCGCAGCGCTGACAGCAGCGGGCCGGGGGTCGCAGCGTGGCGGACACCGTGGCCGCACGGCCCAGGATCGGCGGGGGCCACGAACCGTTCTGCCGTGGGGTGAGTGACGGGACGGGACCAGACCATCGAGCCAGGCGGTCTGGCTCTATGGAGCCGGGTCCACGCTCCCGCCGCTGGGTGCCGGTGAAGCGGCTCCTACGGCCTAACGTGCGACGACCATGGCCCCGATGGCCAGGATCGTCCCGATGACCGTGAACGCGGCGACCAGGACCACGGCCACCGGGCTCCGGCTGAGGAGGGCGGCCATCGCGCCCACGTTCAGCAGCCCGGCCATGCATGCGGCCCCGGTGACAGCGGTGTTAAAGGATATCCGGCGCCGCGTCCGGGCGCGCGGGCGGCGCGGCAGCGCTCCGATCAGCTCGGCCGGGATGTCGGCGACCACGGCCAGCTCCCCGTAGGTACGCGACGCGAGGGCCTGGCCGATCCGCGCGTCGAATTCGTCCCTGTCCAGCCAGCCCTGCACGAACGCGGCCTCGAGCAGGTCGATTACCCGCTCGCGGTCGGCACGCGAGGCCCGCAGGCCCGCCGCTGCCGCCGGGGCTCCCGGTTCTGGTCTCACCGGCGCCTCCCACCTGTATTCACAGCGTAATCCGGCCAGCGTCCGGTGGCCATGCTCCGAGGCAAGGGTCATACCCTTGAGGATCATGCTGGATCGGCTGGCCCTGCCGGCGCTGCCCGTCTTGCGGGGGGCAAGTCATCTGCACGACTCCATCGAGTCCCACGTCGATGGCCGCGTGCGCCATCCCACCGATCCCCAGGGAAGGGGACGGCTACGGCTCGTCCTGGCGGGCAGGACCCGCCACAGTCCGCTGGCACGGTGCCCGGCTAAGACGCCGGGCGCAGAACCTGGTGACCGAGCCCGGGCAGCGGCGCGCAGGCTCAGGGGCGCCAGTGGGCGGCGTCCAGGTGCACGCTTGGAACTGGAAAGGCAAGGCGATGGCAGGCGGCCGCATCGAAGGCGCGGGACTGCGCGGCGTCGTGCGGCTGACCTGGGGTGAGGATCACCTGGCGCATGTCCTGGACCACTGCGGGACTGACGAGCCGTGCGGCGCGTGGACCGGCCTGGCCTGCCAAGATCACGACCTGGCGCTGGGCGGCGGCGTGGACAACGCGACGCTGCGGCGGCTGTGCGCCCGCGGCCAGATCGCCGATCTGATCTGGGAACCACGTGCAGCACTGGCCGCCGAACATGGCCAGCTGCTCCGGGCCGCGATCCAGGCTGCGCAGGACGGGAAGCCGGAGACGGGGGAGCACCTGTGGCAGCAGGTCCAGGCGATCTGGTCGGTGGCCTGGTCAGCTAACTACGCGGCGCTTACGTTCTTGCAGGACGCGGGCCTCAGCAGGTTCTCCCCGGTCAAGCCCCAGCGCTGGGTGGCCGCCTCCTTCGAGCACCACCGCGGCCCGCATGGCCGTCCGCACCCGCACGTCCACAACATCGTGATCACCGCCCTGACGACCGGAGCCCGCTGAAGGCGGCCGGCCTCGCGGCGCGGCGTAACGCCCGGCCGGCGCGCAACGATCGTGACCGCCTGGCGGGGGCGGCCCGGCGCCGGCCCGGTCACCCCCGGTCAGCACGTAGCCCCGCTGGCCGCAGTCGATGGTCTCTTGCCGCCACCGGATCCGTGGGCTGGCGCCGGCCGCCACGAAACAGGACCGCCGCGCCGGGCGGCCTGGGTACCGCTGCGGTTGCCGTGGAGGGTGAGTCTTCCCGCCGTCCGGTGCCCTGCCCGCCGGCCGCCCCGGCGCGCCGCCGGACCGAGATGGCGGGGGCGGCACCAGCACCCACCGGGCCGAGCCGCCACTGGCGGATCTCGCGCGACGGCTGCGGCCCACCCGCAATCGCTGAGCGTAACCAGAACGCTAGCCCATTGAGTTCCTGCCGACTCTGTGTAGGCCGTGAGCCGAGACAGGCGGCTGGTCGGTCACGCAGGTAAGGCGGTTCTGAACCTGTGCCGTACGGAACTGCCGGTCCCGCAGCTCTGGCCCTAGAGGGGCTGTACGACGGTGGCCATGGTTCCGATCAGTTCCCGGAATCGCTGGACTGCCTCGGTTTCGCCGGTGATGTCGATGTCGGCGTCGGACCCGGCGAAGACGAGGGCGGTCAGGGCTGGGGTGGTCCCGGTGATCGTGACGTCGGCCGACGCGGGCGGGGTCCCGCTGGTGAGCAGCCACCGCTGGCCGTCGCTTTCAGCCAGGTAGTCCGCACCGTCGAGCCGGAAGTGCCAGCGCGCTGGCTCGTGGTCGCCGGCGGCGAGGCCGATGGCCTGGGTCAGGGAGCGGAGCAGGTGCTCGGCGTGTAGCTGCTCGCCGGGCAGCGGCCTGCGCCAGGCATGCTGTAGCCCCCACTGGCTGAGCGCGTCGAGAACGGGTCGCAGGTCGGCTCCGGCCGGGGTCAGGCGGTACCAGACCTCTCGTCGCCCGGGCTCCCGGTCGGCGGCCACGATCCCGGCGTCCTCAAGCTCGCGCAGGCGCTGGCTGAGCGTCTTGGGGGTGATCCCGCCGAGACGGTCCATCAGGTCGGTGAACCGCTTGGCGCCGGTGAGCAGGTCGCGGATCACCAGCAGGCTCCACCGGTCGCCGACGCGCTCCAGTGAGCGCGCGGTCAGGCAGAAGTGGTCGTAGGTGCGAACGTTCCGAGTCATGTCATCCAGAATAATAGTTGGAAGAAAGTATTTCAAAGATAGTATCTTTCAGATACTAGATCCGACTGGAGGAGGATGCCATGTACGACCCGCCTGGCTATCTGTGGGCGATGACCATCGCCGGCATCATCGCCATCCTGGCTGCGACCTGCGTTGTGCTGTACGGCGGCGCGATTAGGGCCGGGCTGGGCCGGCAACGTGCCGGGCTGCTGGCCGGGGGTGCGGCCGCCGTGCTCGGCGGCTGGTTCACCGCCAGCGCGGTAATCGCGGATCACGGCTGGTACCACACGCCGCTCGGCCACGGAGTGCCGTGGATGCCGGTCGCGGTGGCCGGCTTCCTGGGCCTGCTGCTGGCGCTGCGCCGGATCCCGGTGGTGGCCCGTGCCCTGAGGGCCCCGGGCATGGTGGCCCGGCTGGAGCTGCCGCACTCGTTCCGGGCGGTGGACGGGGCGGCCTTCCTGATCATCATGGCCCTTGGTCATCTGCCCGCGCTGTTCGCCCTGCCCGCGGGCCTGGGCGACATCGCCGCCGGCATCGCCGCACCGCTGGTTGCGCGCCGGCTCGCGCAGGGCACCGGCCGCCGCGCCGCCTTGTGGTTCAACGCGTTCGGCATGACCGATCTGGTCGTGGCCCTGACGCTCGGCGCGGTGACCGCGTACCAGCTGATCCACGTCACGCCGTCCGGGGCGCCGATCAGTGAGCTGCCGATCGCGGTAGTCCCGACCGTAGGCGTGCCGCTGCTGTTCGCCGTCCACATCACGTCCGTGTCCGCGCTGGCCAGAGCTCTGCGAGCACCGCGGCCGGCCACCGCCCCGCTCACGGCCGCTGCGAAATAGAGGAGCCGACAATGACTCGCACGCGTTCGAAACCGCTCATCCTCGTCGCCCTGCTGATGGCGTCGTTCGTGATCAATCTCGACACCACCCTGGTCAACGTGGCGCTGCCGACGCTGACCCGCGAGCTGGGCGCGACGACCGCGCAGTTGCAGTGGGTGGTGGACGCTTACAGCTTGGTCTTCGCCGCGTTGCTGCTGACCTCCGGGAGCCTGTCCGACCGATTCGGCCGCAAGGGCATGCTGCTGGCCGGGCTGGCGGTGTTCGGCCTGGCCAGCTTCGCCGGCGGGTTCGCCACGTCCGCGGCCGGGTTGATCGGAGCGCGGGCCGTCATGGGCCTCGGGGCGGCGATGACGTTCCCGGCCACGCTGTCGCTGCTGACCGGGGTGTTCACCGGGCGCAAGGAGCGGGCGCTGGCCATCGGGCTGTGGGGCGCCACGGCCGGGCTGGCCATCGCCCTCGGGCCGATCGTGGGCGGCTTCCTGCTCGAGCACTACAGCTGGTCGAGCATCTTCTACACGCTCGGGCCCGTGTCGCTGGCCGTCATCGCCCTGGCCGCGCGGTTCGTCCCCGGCTCAAAGGAGCCGACGCCACGTGGCCTGGACGTCCCCGGCCTGGTCCTGTCCGGCGGCTTCATGGGGTTGCTGGTTTACACCATCATCGAGGCTCCGGGCCGGGGGTGGACGTCGGCGGCGTCGCTGCTCGGGTTCGCCGGCGCCGCGGTCGCGCTGATCGCCTTCATCGTCGCCGAGCGCGCCACCGACCGTCCGATGCTCGACGTGCGGCTGTTCGCGAACATGCGCTTCAGCGCGGCTAGCGCCGCGGTTACCATCGCGTTCTTCACCCTGTCCGGGTTCATTTTCCTGATGACCCAGTACTTCCAGCTCGTCCGGGCCTACAGCCCACTGTCGGCCGGCGTGCACCTGCTGCCCGTCGCGGTCTCCGTCGCGGCCGGATCGACGGCTGGCACCCGGCTCGCGGTCCGTCTCGGCACCAAGACCATCGTCACCGCGGGGCTGGTCCTGCAGGCGATCTTCTACTTCTGGGTCGCCAGCGACATATCGCCCACGCTCAGCTACGGGATCATCGCCGTCCAGATGGTCGTCTACGGCCTGGGCATGGGCCTGACGTCCGCGCCCGCCACCGAGTCGATCATGGGGGCCGTCGGCGCCCGCCAGGCGGGCGTCGGCTCGGCCGTGAACGACTCGACCCGCCTGCTCGGCGGCACCCTCGGGGTGGCCGTCATCGGGAGCGTCTGCGCCTCGCTGTACGCTGCGCGGCTCACCGCCTCCCTCCCCGCGACGCTGCCGCCCACCCTGGCGAACCTCGCCCGCCAGTCCGTCGGAGCCGCGTTCGGTGTCTCCGGCCAGCTTGCCGCCTATGGCCAGAGCGCTGCAGCCACCACCGTCCACCAGGCCGCCACCGGCGCCTTCGACCACGGCCTGAGCATCGGGTGCGTCGTCGCCGCGGCCGTCGCCCTCGCGGGTGCGCTGCTCGCCGCCGCGTTCTTGCCCGCCCAGCCCCCGCAGCCAGCACCCGGACCGCTCCACGCCGGGCCGACGGCGACCGCAAGCAACGGAAAGGACCTCGTGCGATGATCTACGCGGAAACGGCTGTAGGCCAGACGATCGGCCGGCTCCTGAGCGAACACCCAGACCTGGACCTGCTGGCCGACGGCGCTGGATAACCTCGACCAGTTCCATATCGGCGGCGCCGACGCGACCGGCCTGCTCATCGGCAGCCTTTCGCTCACCGAGGGCGACCGCGTCCTGGACGTCGGCTCGGGATTCGGCGGGCCCGCGCGCCAGATCGGCCGCCGTACGGCAGCCGCGTCACCGGCATCGACATCACCCCGGCCTACGTCGATGCCGCCCGCGACCTGACCGCCAGGACCGGGCTGCGCGATCTGGTCGACTTCGGGTGGCCGACATCGCCACGTTCGAGCCTGACCCGCTGTTCCAGGCCGCGATCACGATGCATGTCCAGATGAACATCCAGGACAAGACGGCCTGGTTCGCGCAGATCGCCCGTTGCCTGGCCCCGGCGCACGCCTGGCCGGCTGGGAGATCGTCCAGCCGCGACCGGCTGACCTGCCCTGGCCGATGCCGTGGTCACTCGACGGCACCGACAGCTTCGTCGTCACCGCCGGCTCACCGCGCGCCTCCATCGAGCAGGGCGGCTTCACCACTACCGAGTGGACGGACGAGACAGCCTGGGCCCAAGCCTGGATCACCAGGACCTTCGCAAACGGCTGCGCCTGGCCAGCGGCGCCCGCCGCTTCGATGTCTCCCCCGCGTGGTACGCCTGGGTCGCCGCCACACCCGCCCTGCGGCTACTAGCTCAGGTGGCACGCAGTCCCCGCACCGGCATGCCCTCGGCCTGGCGAATCGGTTCCGCGCCGGAATAGGCATGGAGCCCGCAGACTCCGCGATCGTGTCACTAGCCACCGACGGCGCCGCCGATGGCCGCATTTACCCAGCTCCAGACTCCCGGATCTGTACGGTCCCCCGGTCTGCCTGCATTTTGATCGCGGCCCGCACCGAACGGCGGCAGTGTGCGCGGCCCCCGGTGAGGGTGATTACATGGCGTGATCTGGGAGCGGGCCATTTCCCGGGATGCCCATCGAATCAGGGCGGCAAGAGCCGGCGGCCGGCAGCGGCCGTGGCGGGATGCAGATCGTCCGCCAATGGCGCGTGCCCAGTTGCCCCGGCCTCGGGCCGGCCGCCTGTAGGCCATGGGTCTTCGTCTGCCCGGCGGATTCAGCCATGCTGTGTAGCGGATATGTGTCCCGGTTACCGAGAGGGAGGTCCCCGGAGATGATCATTGATTGTGCCCACTATCTGGACGGCCGCAGGCGCGACGAAGGCCCGGTGCCGCTGGCCGAGGCGGCGGCGCGGTGCACGGAGGGCGGCTTCGTCTGGCTGGGGCTGTTCGAGCCGGGGGAACAGGAGCTGGCCCAGGTCCGGGACACCTTCGGCCTGCATGAGCTGGCGGTAGAGGA
Source organism: uncultured Actinomycetes bacterium (assembly GCA_963767565.1). Lineage (GTDB taxonomy): Bacteria > Actinomycetota > Actinomycetes > Streptosporangiales > Streptosporangiaceae > Palsa-504. Next base: position 149,289 of record CAVYEG010000017.1, read on the forward strand.
CGCGCAGAACTTCCACATGCGGCCGAAGATCGAGAGCTACGACCAAGACGTGCGGCTGGTCATCTTGCGCACCGCGCGCTATGACGACGCCGCCGAGGAAGTCCAGTTCGGCGAGATCAGCGTCTTCCTCGCGCCGGCCTTCGTGATCACGGTGCGGCAGGGCGTGGCCAGCGGGCTGCGCGGCGCACGGCAGCGGCTGGAGCAGCGGCCCGAGCTGCTGGCCGCGGGCAGTTCCTCGGCGTTGTGGGCGATCTTGGACCAGGTGGTGGACGATTACGCACCGGTGGTCGCCGGGCTCGAGCACGACATCGACCAGGTCGAGGCCACCGTGTTCTCCGGCGCGGTCGCGCCGACCGAGCGGATCTACTCGCTGCGCCGGGAGGCCACCGACTTCTACCGCGCCGTGCACCCGCTGCTCGTCGTGGTCACTACCATCGAGCGTGCCACCGAAGACCCGCAGCTGCACCCGTATCTACGTGACGTCCAGGACCACCTGCTGCTGGTCAACGAGGAGGTCGCCGCGCAGCGCGACCTCCTCGGCACGGTGCTGGAGGCCAACATGGCCGTGATCTCGGTCGAGCAGACCAAGGTCAGCGTCCAGCAGAACGCCACCGTCGAGCAGCTCACCATCCTGGCCACGGTCTTCTTGCCGCTCACCTTTGTCACCGGGTTCTTCGGCCAGAACTTCGGATGGCTGATCGGGCACCTGGACGGCTTCACCGCCTTCGCCGTCTACGGCATCGGCGGCTTGGTGGTGCCGCTGACGCTGTTGTTCGCATGGCTCAGGTTCCGCACGCCTCATGCACGGACCGCCGCCGCGCCTGACGGCAACTGAAGGCGCAACTGACCCTGGCCGACCGGCAGCAACGGCGAAGACCACGGCCGGCTCTGCATCCTCACCGGCACACTCCGGCTCGCGCAGATTGTCCAGGTCAGGTCGCCTTGCTTGCGCCACTCTCACTGCGAGGAGGCCGCCACATGACCGGATTGTCGATCGCCGACACTGCGGCGGTCACGGTCGCCGACCGCCGTATCTGCCTGAAGCGACGCTGGCAGGGACTGGCCTCCGGCTTTACACAGGCGTGGTGGGGGCGAGGATGGTGGTCAGGGCTTGTCGGTCATGATGCGGTCGTAGGTACGGCGGGCCCGGGCGCTGCGGGCGCTGGCGCCGTACCTGCGCAGCATCTGCGGGGAGGACCAGCCGTTCAGTTCCATCGGGTCGCCCTCCGGGCCGCCGCGGTCCAGCCAGGTGTGGCTGAAGTGATGCCGGAACCGGTGCGGGTATACCACCACGCCGGCTTGATGCCCGCGGCGGATGATGATCTGGTAGATGCCGCTGGGCGTCAGCGGCCCCCCGTTGTTTGCTCCGAGCCATAGCTGCGGCCGCCACGCCTGGGCGTGCCGGGCCCGGACCCGGAGGTAGCGGTCCAATGCCTGGGCGGCCTGGTAGCCGAACCGGACGATGCGGGGCTTGCCGGCTTTGCCTCGCACCGTGATCTCCCGCTGCCACAAGTCAACATCGCTACGCTGCGTGTCGTCTGGGTCGTAGCGGATCGCGGCCAGCTCGGCCAGCCGGATGCCGGTGGCCCGGAACACCGCGATGATCGCCGCGTCGCGGCGCTGCGCGAACCCGCGGCCCGCGCAGGCCTTCCCAGGGCCGGCATTAGGCAGGTGAGGGAGGCGGACCAGTTGATCGCCGGCGCTTTGCGTGACATCGCGGCCGAGGCGGGCCTGCCCGGGCCGGTTGCCGATGCTGCCTGGCGGGCAGGCCGGCAGCGGCACCGGGCCAGGCTGGCCCGGTGCCGGCAGCATCCATCGCCGGCGCGATCGCGCTCGCGCTGATCGTTGTGCTCCCGCTGACTGCGGCACCCGGACCTGCTTCCCGGCCGGGGCCGCCCAGCCCGCTTGTCTCGATCACGCTGTCGCCGGCCACGCCGGCCAGCCCGGGCGTCCTGGCTGTTGCCGCTCAGCTCCTCGGCCAGCGCGCCGCACATCTGCACCTGCCATACATCCAGGTCGGGTCTCCGGGCCGGACGTCGTGCTGACCGGGCCCGCAGCCGATCAGACGCAGCTCCAGGCCCTCGCCGGCGTGCTGAACTTCCGGCAGGTGCTGCTCTACCAGCCGCACGGCGGCACGGCCCGCGCGGCCACGACGTACGGGGGCGTGCGTCTGGTGAACCAGCACACGCTGTCGCTGTTCCGCAAGCTGGTCTGCAGGCCGGGTAACACCAGCACCTGGGAGGGCCAGGTCCGGTATGCCGCAGGAGATTACGACAACCCGGGCACGCAGATCGTCTCGTGCGACAGCAGCGGCAACAAGTACGCCCTGGACGTGGCCAAGGTGCCGGGCACGCAGATCGGCAACGCGGTCGCCGCGCTGTCAACGACCAGCAACCAGTGGGACGTCACGCTGACGCTCAAGAGCGCGGGCGCTACCGCCTTCACCAGCCTGACCTCGGAGCTGGTCGCCACGTACCTTTCTGGCGCTGGGGCCGGCAACCAGGACGACTACTGGCTGGACACTATCGCGGTCGTCCTGGACGGGAACGTCATCTCCGCGCCGCATATCGAGGGCCCGATCCCGGGGTGGCATCGCCCAGGTCGCGGGTAATTTCACCCGGGCGCAGGCCGAGGAGCTCGCCGCTGACTTGCAAAGCGGTGCGCTGCCTGTGGATTTCCGGATCAGCGCCATTAGCACCTCCGCCCCATCAGCCTCCAGCCAGACGGCTGCCGGTTAGCCGGCCAGGAGCTCTGGCCACCGATATGGTCGGCCGAGGCGATGCAGACCTGTGGTCAGCCCGATGGCAAGACGCTCCTCACTGGCCAGGATGCAGCCGGGAAAGACCTTGCCCGGCGAGCACGTCCACTTGGCTGCGTGCCTGGCCGCGAGCTTGTGGATCCCGCTCGTGCCGACCGCCCGCCTGGTCCCCGTGCACGGACGATAGTGGGTGCCGCCCCGGTACGCGATCCGCTCGACGCCGAGGATGCGGCCAGGCTCGGGGTGCTGGCGCTATTCCAGTAGAGAACGGCGGATCCGGCGCGCAGCAGGCGCCCACCGGCCAGGCACGCCAGCAGCCGGGTTCGCCGCGAGCGACGCCCGGCGTTCATGCCAGGTGGTACCTGACACCATGCCGGCCGCGCGGTTGTGCGGCGCGGCGTCTGCGTGGGTCTTCATGACCGGGCTCAGGCCCGTCATGTCCGTGTCCCGGGGGTGAGGGGCGTCCGGACGGAGCCTGCGGCGTGGTGCTGGCTGGTGCCGGGGATCATGGTGGTGCAGATCCCGCGCGGGACTCCATGGCGGAGGCATGTGCCCGGCCCGGGGCGGTCAGCTCTTGCGCCCGACCCCGCACCACAGGACCGTGGGGCTGGCCGCTTCCAGGTCCGATCCGGGCCGCCACTGCGGTACGGGCACCACTCCCGGCTCGGCCAGCTCGAAGCCGTCGAAGAACCGCAGGACCTCGGCCCAGGTGCGGTGGGTGACCTTCTCGGCGACCAGCTCGTTCATCGTGTCCGCGATCTCGGCCATCGCCGCGGCCTGGATGTCGCGAGCTGGGTGCGAGAGCGCCAGGTAGCTCCCGGACGGCACGCTGGCAGCCAGCCTGGCCACGATCGCGTACGGGTCGTCCTGATCGCTGATGTGCTGCAAGATCGCCACCAGCATGACGGCCACCGGGCGGGAGAAATCCAGCACTTCCGCCGCCGCGGCCAGGATCGTCTCCGGGTCGCGCAGGTCGGCATCGACGTATGCGGTGGCGCCTTGGGGCCCGCTGGCCAGCAGCGCCTTGGCGTGGGACAGCA
>CAVYEG010000018.1:0-148160 GCA_963767565.1 uncultured Actinomycetes bacterium
CGGTGGACGGTGCCCAGCGGACGACAGCACACCACCGAACCCACCCGGTACCCCATTTAGATCTAGGACCTGGTAGTCCACAGGTAGGTACTGCCGTTGCCGTCGGCGGTCGCCATCAGGCTGCCGTCCGGGCTGAAGGCCACCGCCACCACGCCGCCGCTGCCCGGATCGGCCAGCGTGGCGGCCAGCTTCCCGGTGGCCACCGTCCACACGTAGGCGTGACCGTTGCCGTCGGCCGAGGCCAGCAGGCTGCCGTCCGGGCTGAACGCCACATCCAGGACATTGGTGCCGTGCGGGTCGGGCAGGGTGGCGGCGAGCTTCCCGGTGGCCACGGTCCACAGGTAGCTGCGCCCGCTGCTGTCCGCGGTGGCCAGCAGGGCGCCGTCCGGGCTGAACCCGACCGCGGCCACGCCGCCGCTGCCCGGATCCGGCAGGGTGGTGAGCTTCCCGGTGGCCACCGTCCACACGTAGGCGTGCCCGTTGCTGTCCGCGGCGGCCAGCAGGCTGCCGTCCGGGCTGAACGCGACGCTGGTCAGGCTGCCGGCGGCGGGTTCGCGGAAGCTGTGGGCCAGCGCGCCGCCGGTCACCGTCCATACGCCGACCTGGCCGCTATGGCCGGCCGCGGCCAGCAGGTTGCCGTGCGGGCTGAAGGCCAGGCCGGCCAGGCCGCCGCTGGCGGTGTCGGTCAGGGCGCTGGTGAGCTGCCCGGTGGCCGTGCTCCACAGGTAGGCGTGCCCGTTGCTGTCCGCGGTGGCCAGCAGGCCGCCCGCCGGGCTGAACGCGATGTCGCTCACGCCGCCGCTGGCCGGGTCCGGCAGCGTGGTCGTGAGCCGGCCGCCGGCCGCGGTCCACACGTAGCCGGATCCGTCGTTGCCCGCCGCGGCCAGCAGGCTGTTGTCCGGGCTGAACGCGACCGTGGTCAGGCCCTGGCTGGGCGGGCCGGTCAGCACGCTGCGTAGCCGCGGGTGGAACGGGCCCGGCCCGGCCGTCAGGGCGACCAGAGCGGTTGTGAGCAGGGCGATCAGCACTATGCCCGCGCCCGCCGCGAGCAGCAGCCGGCGGCCCCGCAGGCGCCGGATGCGGTCCCAGGCGGACGGGCCGCGGCCGGGAGCCGGTTCCGGCGTGTAGGGGACCGTCAAGCCCGTGCCGTTCGGGTGCCGGCTCGCATCCTGGAAGATCGGCGCGGGGCCGGGGCCACCCGGCGGCTCCTGACCGGGCCGCGCGCCCGCCGGCTCCTGACCGGGCCGCGCGCCCGCCGGCTCCTGACCGGGCCGCGCGTCCGCCGGCTCCTGATCGGGGCGTGCGTCCGGCGCGGCCCAGGCCGCGCTGGCGATGGGCCGGACGATCGTGTCGGCGCCGGGGTCCGCGCTCTGGCCAGCGGAGGCTGCCGCGGGGGCCGGGGCGCCCACGCTGACCCGGGCGGGCGCCGGCTCCTCCCGGAAGAATCCGGCGGTGACGTGGGCCGGCAGCCAGCCCGAACTCAGGTGAGTGTCGCCCAGCTCGGCCAGCAGCTCGGTCAGGGTGGGCCGGTCGGCGGGCGCCTTGGCCAGGCAGCGCCCGGCCAGCCCCCGGATCTCGGCCGGCACGTCATGCAGGTCCGGCGGGTGGTGCACGACCCGGTACAGCAGGGCAGCCGGCTCGCCGCTGCCGAACGGCCCGTGACCTGCGGCCGCGTAGGTCAGCACCGCGCCCAGGCTGAACACGTCGCTGCGCGCGTCGACCCGCAGGCCGTCGGCCTGCTCGGGCGACATGTAGCCGGGCGAGCCGAACACCGTGCCGGTCTCGGTCCGCACGGTGCCCTCGGAAACGGCCCGGGATATCCCGAAGTCGATGACCCGGGGCCCGTCCTGGGCCAGCAGCACGTTGGAGGGCTTGAGGTCGCGGTGCACCACGCCCTCGGCGTGGATCGCGGCCAGGCCTTCGGCCAGTCCGGCGGCCAGGGCCAGCACGGTGCGGACCGGCAGCGGCCCGTACCTGGTCACCACCTGCGCCAGCGACGGCCCGGCGTAGGAGGTGGCCAGCCACAGCACCGGGCCGTCCAGGTTCGAGCCGAGCAGGGACGCCGTGCACGCGCCGTTGACCTTGCCCGCCGTCTCGACCTCGATCTTGAACCGGTGCCGGAACTCCGGATCGGCGGCCAGGTCGGCCCGGATGACCTTGACCGCCACCCGCCGGCCGCCGGGGGACAGGCAGAGATACACCTGCCCCATGCCGCCGCCGCCCAGGACGTCGATGACCCGGTACTCGCCGATCCGCTCCGGATCGCCGGGCCGCAGTTCTTCCCCCACCCCGGGCACCTCGGTCAGCCGGACGCTTCCGCCGCCGGGCGGACCGGCAGGTGCAGGCAGCAGCAGTCGGGCTGCCCGCACGGGACCACCCGGACGCCACGATCCACCACGCACCCGCATTCCGCGCAGTTCACCTTCACATCCCCGATGGTAGCCGCGGCCTGGACCAGCCCCCGGCGCAAACAGCGCCAGGGGCTGGCCCGTGAGCGACCGCGGCGAGCCGCGGCGGCGCCGTACCCGCGCCGCCGCGGCCCGCCGGTCAATGCCACCCAGTCAGGCCGCGGCCCAGTCGGGCCGCCGGCCGAGGTAACACAGCAGCGCGGCCGCCTCGTCGGCCCCGGGCCCGGTCTCGAGCGCCTGCGCGTAGGCCCCGTAGGCGCGCAGCGGCTCGACGATGGCCGCCGCGACCGGCCGCAGCGCCCGGGCCAGGGCCGGGGTGAGCGGCGAGCCCTGCCCGGTGGCCAGCGCGATGTCCCAGGCGTGGATGGCCGCGTCCAGCGCGGCGGCGCCGGCCGCGTCGGCGGGCGGCATCTCGCCCTGCGGCAGCGGCGTCGGCACCGTCGCGGCACCGGCGACGCTCCAGGCCGGCGCCGACTCGGCCAGCGCCGCCTCGGTGTAGGCCAGCGGGTCCGCGCCGAGCTGGCCCGACGGCGCGAACGGGTCCTCACCCGGCATGGCCTTCCCGGCCAGGGCGGCGCCCCACACCCGCTGGTCGAGCGCCGCGTGCTGCAGCACCTGCGCCACGGTCCACTCCGTGCACGGCGTCGGCCGCGACCAGCCGTCCGGCCCGACCCCGGCCGCCGCGGCGCGGAGCATGGCCCGGGCCTCGTCCAGCACGTCCCAGCCGGTCAGGATGATCTCGCTCATGACTTGCTCCCCATGTCCCTGGCCCGCCGCGGCAGCCCGAACGCCAGCGCGAACGAGCAGGCCAGCAGGCCTACCGTAGCCAGGACCGTCCATTCCGCGGCCCTGGAGTACACCGGCACGTGCGCGCCGGACCCGGCGGTCAGCGCGAAGAAGACCGCGCCGATCCCGGCGACGCCCAGCGACATGCCGAGTGAATTCACCGTCTGCAGGACGCCGGAGGCCGAGCCCATCTCCCGCGGCCGGACGCCCGCCATCACGATGTCGAACAGCGGCACGAACACCATGCCCATCCCGATCCCGCCCACGATCATCGGGCCCAGCAGGTCCGCGGTCGACGGGCCGCCGCCGGCGCCGCGCAGCACCGCGTACACCGCCAGCAGCCCGGCCGCCTCGACCACCAGGCCGGCGTGCAGGATCCGCCGGCCGAGCTTGCCCATCGCCATGCCGCCCACCGCCGAGCCGACGAACGCGCCCGCGGCCCAGGGCGCGGTGGTCAGGGCCGAATGCCACGGCGTGAAGCCCAGCCCGTTCTGCAGGAAGACGTTGAAGATCATCCCGATGCCGCCCAGCGAGGCGACGAACGCGATCGAGAACACCACGCCCGCCCGGTACGGCCGGTGGCCGAACACGGACAGCTCGACCAGCGGGGTCCGGCCCGCGCGCTGACGGCGGACCTGGTAGACGGCGAAGGCGGCCAGCAGCAGCACCGCGGCGGCCAGCATGCCGAACAGCCAGGCCGGCCAGCCCAGCTCGTGCCCCTGCGCCAGCGGGAAGACCAAGCCGAACATGGCCACCCCGGCCAGCGCCGCGCCCGGCAGGTCCAGGCCGCCCCGCCGCTTCCCCGCGGCCGCGGAGCCAGCGGGCAGGAAGCGGGCGCCCAGCACCAGCGCGGCCAGCCCGACCGGCACGTTGACCAGGAAGATCATCCGCCAGCCGGCGCCGAACAGGTCGGCGGCGATCAGCCCGCCCGCCGCGATCGGCCCGAGCATGGCCGACAGGCCCATCACCGGCCCGTAGACGCCGAACGCCTTGCCCATCTCGTGCGGCTCGAACAGGTCCGAGATCAGCCCGAACACCTGCGGCAGCATGATCGCTCCCAGCGCCCCCTGCGCCGCCCGGGCCGCGATCAGCTCGCCCGCGGTGCCCGCCGCCGCGCACCCGATCGAGGCGACCACGAACCCGGCCATTCCGGCCAGCAGCACCCGCCGCCGCCCGAAGACGTCCCCGAGCCGCCCGCCGGTCAGCAGCCCGGTCGCCATGGCCAGCGCGTACGCCGCCGTCACCCACTCGATCACCGCGTACGACCCGCCCAGGTCGTGCCGGATGGTCGGCGCCGCGACCTGCGTGATCGTCGCGTCGAGCAGGTCCATCACCGCCGCGGTGATCACCGTCCCGAACGCCACCCACCGCCACCGCCGCCCGTTCGGTCCGGGGTTCGCGGAAAGCAGGCCCTGCTCCGACTGCCTGGTCGCGACCTCTGGTGCTGATGTCATCGGTTCCTCCCGTGCTACCGGAACGAAATCTTCTGTTCCAAGACTATCAGAACGGAATGCTTCGTTCCAGTCTTCTGTTACACTTTTCCGTATGACCGAGCCGCATTCCGCCCGCCGGACGCACGACGGGCCGCTGAGCGGCCGGCAGGCCGAGGCCGCCCGCAATGACCTGCGCATACTCGAATCGGCGCGGGCGGTGTTCGTGGCCGATCCCGGCGCGCCGATCACCGCGGTGGCCAAGCACGCGGGCGTGGGCATCAGCGCCCTGTACACCCGCTACGCCAGCAAGGAGGACCTGCTCCGCAAGCTGTGCACCGACGGCCTGAACATCTTCGTGGCCGAGACCGAGCGCGCCCTGGAACAGGCCAAGGCGGCCCATGACCACTGGCAGGTCTTCGCCGACTTCATGACCAGCCTGGTCGACGCGGACACCACCTCGATGACCCTGGCCCTGGCCGGCAAGTTCACCCCCACGCCGGACATGTTCGCCCTGGCCAACCACTCCGCCGAGCTCTCCGAAGAGCTGTTCGGCCTGGTCCGCGACGTGCTGCGCCCGGACGTGTCGCTACACGACGTGTCCCTGACCTTCGAGCTGGTCGCCGCGATCAAGATTCCGCCCGCCGCCCGCACCCGCCAGCTGCGCCGCCGCTACCTGGCCCTCATCCTGGACGGCCTGCGCGCCCGCGACCGCGGCGAACTCCCCGGCCCGCCGCCCGCCTGGCGCGAGCTCAGCGACCGCTGGATCCCCGCGGCCAGCCCCTGACCGGCCAGCCCCTGACCGGCCAGCCCCTGACCGGCCAGCCCCTGACCGGCCAGCCCCTGACCGGCTGACGCCTAACCCGCCGCGGGCCCGCTTGCGCCGCTTGCCCTCGTGCATGGCCTGCACCCGGGCCACCGGGATGGCCCGCCCCTCCTCGACCAGCTCCGGGCTCAGCGCCTGCGGCGCGGGCCGCTGGCCCGCCCAGGGCTGAGACCCGGCCAGCAGGCCCGGCGCGGTCAGCACGGTGAAGTCGCCCGGCTTGACCGCGTCCAGGTCCTCCCACCGCACCGGGAACGAGACCGGCACGCCCGGCCTGGCCCGCGGGCTGTAGGCCGCCGCCACGGTGGCACCGAACGCCCTGGTCGCGTCCAGGAACACCTTCCCCTCGCGGTCATCCTTGATGAACGCCGTGGTGGCCAGGGCCGGGTCGAGCCGTTCGGCCCGGGCCGCGATGGCCCGGGTGGCCGCGGCCGCCTCCTCGCTGCTCGCCTCGATCGGCACGTAGACGTGCAGGCCCTTGGCCCCGCTGGTCTTCACCGCGCCGGCCAGGCCGACCTCCGCCAGCGCTCGCCGGATCAGGTGGGCGGCCGCCACCGCGTGCCCGAACTCGCCGCCGGACGGCGGGTCGATGTCCAGCACCAGCTGGGTGGGGCGGTCCAGGTGCCCGGCCAGCCCCAGCGTCGGGTGGTACTCGACGGCCCGCTGGTTGGCGAACCAGGTCAGCGTGCGCCGGTCGTCGCACAGCGCGTACCGGACGTTCCGCCGGGACGACTCGGCCCACAGCGTCACGGTATGCATCCACGACGGCGCGTAGTCGGGCACGTTCTTCTGCATGAACGGCTCCTGCCCGGCCCGGACCCTGATCACCGACAGCGGCCGGTCCCGCAGCTCGGGCAGGATAAGGTCCGCCACCGCCGCCAGGTAGTCCACCAGGTCCCGCTTGGTCGCCCCCGCCCCGTCGAACAGCGGCTCGTCCAGGTTCGTCAGCGCGATGCCGTCACGTTGATCCCGTTGCGGTGTCCCCATGGCTCTCGTATACACGGTGGCCGGGGCGGGCACCAGGCTTCGTTCGGCCTAAAAAGATCGTCGACGGTAGGGTGAGAGCCGATCAGACGGGAGGGATCATGGCGTTCAGTGGCTGGCCGGAAGAGGCGCTGGATTTCTACGACGGGCTCGCGGCCGACAACTCCAAGACCTACTGGACCGAGCACAAGGCCGTCTACGAGGACAAGATCCTGCGCCCGATGACCGAGCTGACCGAGGAACTGGCCGAGGAGTTCGGCGAGCCGAAGATCTTCCGGCCGTACCGCGACGTCCGGTTCAGCCGGGACAAGACGCCGTACAAGACCCACATCGGCGCGGTCATCGGCGGCCGCGGCTACGTGCAGCTGTCCGCCGAGGGCCTGGGCGCCGGGGCCGGGATGTGGGAGATGAGCCCGGAGCAGCTGGCCCGCTACCGCGCGGCCGTGGCCGACGACATCCCGGGCGGCGAGCTCGAGCAGATCATCGCCCGGATGGAGAAGGCGGAGGTCACCGTGCACGGCCACGGCGCGCTGAAGACCGCGCCGCGCGGCTACCCGGCCGACCACCCGCGGGTGGTCCTGCTCCGGTACAAGGGCGTGACCAGCTGGAGGCAATGGCCGGTGGAGGCCTGGCTGGAAACTGCGGCGGCCAAGGACCGCATCGTTTCATTTCTCCGAACGTCCCAGCCGCTCTGCTCCTGGCTTTCCCAGCACGCCGGCCCGTGAGGTCGCCGGCCGCGGCGCCGGCCGGGCCGGCCCGGCGGCGTACGCTAACTGACCGGTACGCCTACTTCGCAAGGGGCATGCAGTGAGCGAACCCGACGACGCCCTCCGGGTGTCCGATGCCGAGCGTGATGCCACGCTGCGCACCCTCGGCGACCACGCGGCCGTGGGCCGGCTGACCCTGGACGAGCTGGAGGAACGGTCCGGCCGGGCCCTGACCGCCAAGACCCGCGGCGAGCTGGCCACGCTGACCAGCGACCTGCCCGCCTCGGGCGCGCCCGGTCCGGCCGGGAAGAAGCCGGTGCGCTGGATGGTCGCCATCATGAGCGGCTCGCACCGGCGCGGCCGGTTCCGCGCGGCCGGCACGATCAACGCGGTGGCCATCATGGGCGGCGACGACATCGACCTGCGCGAGGCCGAGATCGAGGGCGGTGAGCTCACCCTCAACGTGTACGCGTTCATGGGCGGGGCCCAGATCTACGTGCCCGACTCGGTGGACCTGGAGGTCGGCGGCTTCTCGCTGATGGGCGGGCACGAGGACATCGGCAGCGAGCGCCCGCCGCGCCCCGGCGCCCCGGTCATCAGGATCCGCGTCTACAACCTGATGGGCGGCGCCTCCATCTACCGGCTCCCGCCGGAGGCCCGCGGCGCGAGCCTGAAGGACGCCCGCCGCCTGGCCAAGGCGGCCGAACGCGGCCAGCTCCCGCCGCCGGCCTAACCCTCGCCCGGTCTAACCCTCGCCCGCCGCGCCAGCCAGCACGTCGCGCACGTACCCGAACTCGGCCTGGTAGACGTGCGCCGGGCGTGGTCGGTGAAGTTGGCGTGCATCCAGGCCAGCCGTCCTGCGCGCAGGATCTGCGGATCGTCCGCCGCCAGGTGCACCGTCACCCTCGCATGGTAGGTCCCCGGCCCGGCCCGGCCCGGCCAGAAAACCGGTTGTGCCGCCCGCTACCGCGACGTGACCATGAGCCATGGTCCTGGTCCGCGAGACGGTCGACGGTGACTGGCAGGCGCTGCGTGACATCCGCCTGGAGGCGCTGCGCAATGCGCCCGAGGCGTTCGGCTCCACCTACGAGCGCGAGGTCGAGCGCCCCGAGGCGCGCTGGCGCGAGTGGATCGCCCGCGGCGGGATGTTCCTGGCCTTCATCCCGGAAATCAGCGCGCCCGCCGGGCTGGCCGGCGGCTACCAGGAGGACCCGGACACAGTGGAGCTGGTGTCCATGTACGTCAGGTCCCAGGCCCGCGGCCGCGGTGTCGGCGAGGCCCTGGTGGCCGCGGTGGCCCGCTGGGCCGAGGCCCAGGGCGCCAAATCCCTGCACCTGTGGGTGACCGAGGCCAACGCCCCCGCCCGCCTGCTGTATCAGCGCTGCGGCTTCTCGCCCACCGCCGAACGCCAGCCCCTGCCCTCCAACCCCGCCCTGGGCGAGCTCGGCATGACCCTCCCGCTGTAACCGGCCTCCGCCCGCCCCGATGATGCCCACCCGCACCGCTGCCCTCGTCCGGGCGGTACGTCGCAGCATAGGTTGGCCTCAAACTATCTGTGATCGCCAGCCTCGGATCCGACCCAGGGAGCAGCTGCCATGCCGTCCATCAACGTCGCCGTCCTCGGCTCCGGCATCATCGGGCGCACCCTGGCCACCAGGTTCGCCGAGGCTGGCCACGCCGTGACCTTCGGCAGCCGCACCCCCGACGACCAGGACCTGGCCGCCTTCGCCACGGGTATCGGCGCCCGCGTGGCCGGCAACGACGCCGCGATCGACGGCGCCGACGTGGTGCTGCTGGCCATCAACGGCGCCGCCATGCCCGGGGCCGTGCCCGGCTTCGGCGCCCGGCTGGACGGCAAGATCGTCATCGACGCCACCAACCACGTCGGCGGGCCCTCGCTGAACAGCCTGGCCGCCCTGGCCGAGCACGCGCCGCAGGCCCGGCTGTTCCGTGCCTTCAACAGCCTGGGCTGGGAGAACTTCGCCGACGCCCGTTACGGCGACCAGCACGGCGACCTGCTCTACTCCGGCCCGGCCGGCGACGCCCAGCAGGCGGTAGAGGAGCTGATCAAGGCCACCGGCCTGGGCCCGGTCTGGGTCGGCGACAACGACAAGGTGCAGATCGTCGACAACTTCGTCGCCCTGTGGTTCACCCTCGCCTTCGAGCGCGGCCTCGGCCGCAACCTCGGCTTCAAGCTCCTCACCCGCTGACCCGCCCCGCACCCGGCAGCCCGGGCGCGCTTAGTCGCTGCCCGGCCCGAACTCCGCCCGCACCCCGAGCAGCCGCACCGGCCGCCGCCCGGTGAACCGTTCCAGCGCCGATAGCGCCGCCGCTTCGATGACGGCCGCCTCCGAACTGGGCGCGGCCAGCGTCACCCCGTGCGTCTCGGTGACGAACGGCGCGTACCGCACCTTCACCACCACCCGCACCGCAGGCCGGGGCTCGGCCACCAGATCCACGGCGAGCAGCCCCGCGATCCGCGCGATCTCCGCCTGCACCCGCGACCAGTCCGCGATATTGACCTGGAACGTCTCCTCCTTGCCGTGCCCGCGCGCCACGTACGGCGAGTCGTCCACGTCGGCGTCGCCCCGGCCCCGGCCGAGCAGCACCAGCCACGGCCCGGTCATCGGGCCGAACACCGCGGCCAGTGCGTCCGGGTCCGCGGCCGCCAGGTCGCTGACCGTGCGGATGCCCAGCCCGTCCAGCTTCCTGGCCGTCTTGGCCCCGATGCCCCACAGCGCGTCGGCCGGCCGGCCGCCCAGCACGGTGAACCAGTTGGCCGAGGTCAGCCGGAACACCCCGGCCGGCTTGCCGAACCCGGTGGCGATCTTGGCCTGCAGCTTGTTCTCCCCGATCCCCACCGTGCAGTCCAGCTGCGTGGCCTCCCGCACCGCAGCCGCCAGCGACCGCGCGAAGCCCTCCGGGTCGTCAGTGGACACCCCGAGGAACGCCTCGTCCCAGCCGAGCACCTCCACCACCGCGCCGGTCGACCGCAGCACGTCCATCACCACGTCCGAGACCTCCTCGTAGGCCGCCCGGTCCACCGGGAGGAACACCGCGCCGGGCAGCCGCCGGGCCGCCGTCCGCAGCGGCAGGCCGGAGTGCACGCCGTGTTCCCGCGCCTCGTAGGAGGCCGTGCTGACCACGCCCCGTTTGGTCGGGTCGCCGTCGCCGCCCACCACCACCGGGCGCCCGCGCAGTTCGGGATGCCGCAGCACCTCGACCGCCGCGATGAACTGGTCGAGGTCCACGTGCAACACCCACCGGGCCACCCCCCAGTCTTACCCGCTCGCGTCCCGTTGCCGAACATCGGCCCAGGCCAGAGCGCCGCTAATTCGCTGGGTTAACCGCGGCGAGCCGGGTAGCTGGCCAGGTATGTCGTGGTCGAAGTACGCCGAGTTCCTGGCCTTCGCCGTGGTGCTCATCGTGATCCCGGGTCCGGATTTCGCCGTGGTCACCAAGAACACCCTGGCCGGAGGCCGCCGCCGGGGGAGATTTACCGCGCTGGGCGTATCCAGCTCCAACTTTGTCCAGGGCACGGCCGGAGCCTGCGGCCTCGGGGCCCTGATCGTGAAGGCCCAGCCCGTCTTCGAGGCCATCAAGTGGGCCGGCGTGGCCTACCTGCTGTTCCTGGGCGCGCAGGCCATCCGCTCGGCCGTCCGCGGTCAGTACCAGCTGCTGGATGAGGACGACGAGGGCGGCCCCAAAACACAAACCCTGGCCGGCTGGCGGCAGGGGTTCCTCTCCAACATCACCAACCCCAAAGTGCTGGTCTTCTACCTCGCGGTCCTGCCCCAGTTCCTGACGCCCGGCGCGAACCTCGGCTGGCTGCTGATGCTGGCCTGGAGCCACGCCGCGCTGTCCCTGGCCTACCTGCTGGTCCTCATCACCGCGCTGAACCGCGCCCGCCGCGTCCTGGCCCGGCGCAAGGTCCGCCGCAGCCTCGACGCCACCACCGGCGCCGTCCTGATCGGCTTCGGCGCCCGCCTGGCCGCCGAGCACGCCTGACCGAAGCCAGCACCGCAAAGCCCTTTGATCCGCGGCGACCGCGTCGGAGACAATGACGTGTGCTGCTGACCATTACCACCACCCGCGAGCCCGCGACCGACCTGGGGTACCTGCTGCACAAGCACCCCGACCGGCTGCAGACCTTCCCCACCGCGGCGGGCGCAGCGCACGTCTTCTATCCAGAGGCCGCCAGCGAGCGCTGCACCGCCGCGCTGCTGCTCGAGGTCGACCCGGTGACCCTGGTCCGCGGTCCCGTCGGCCACACGAACACCAAGAACACCAAGCCCGGCGACGCCGAACTCGCCCAGTACGTCAACGACCGTCCCTACGCCGCCTCGAGCATGCTGGCCGTGGCGCTGAAGGAAGCCTTCCGCACCGCGCTGACCGGCCGCTGCGACGCGCGCCCCGACCTGGCCGCCAGCCAGCTCCCGCTCACCCTGCACGTGCCCGCCCTGCGCTGCCGCGGCCCGAGAGGCCGCAAAGGCCCGGACCTGGCCCGCAACCTCTTCGCCCCGCTCGGCTGGACCGTCGAGGCGACCAGCCAGCCCCTCGAACCCGCCGAATGGGGCGACTCGCCCTACCTCGACCTGCGGCTGACCGGCCAGCAGCGGCTGGCCGACGCCCTCAACCACCTGTACGTCCTGCTGCCCGTGCTGGACGACGCCAAGCACTACTGGGTGTCGCCCGAGGAGGTGGACAAGCTGATCCGGGCGGGCGGCGACTGGCTGGCCGCCCATCCCCACAAGGAGCTCATCACCGCCCGCTACCTCTCCCACCGGCACCGGCTCACCCGCTCCGCCCTGGCCCGGCTGGCCGAAGCCGACGACACCGACCCAGCCGAATTCGACAACGCCGTCACCGACGAGGACGCCACCGCCGATGACACCGCCACGGGCCAGCCGCTCGCCGCCCAGCGCCGCGCGGCCATCCTGGCCATCCTGCGAAACACCGGGGCACGAAGCGTCGCCGACCTCGGCTGCGGCTCCGGCGTGCTGGCCAAGGACCTGCTCGCCGAGCCCCAGTTCACCAACGTCGTCGCCGTCGACGTGTCCGCCCGGGCCCTGCAGCTGGCCGCTCGCCACCTGCGGCTGGACCAGATGCCGGAGCGCCAGCGCGAGCGCCTGAAGATCTTCGCCTCCGCGCTCACCTACCGCGACGACCGCCTGGCCGGCCTGGACGCCGCCGTGCTGATGGAAGTCATCGAGCACCTCGACCCCGAACGCCTCCCGGCTCTCGAGCGGGTCATCTTCGGCTTCGCCTCGCCCGCCACCGTGGTGGTCACCACCCCCAACGCCGAGTACAACCCGCACTTCGCCGGGCTGGAACCCGGCGCCCTGCGGCACCGCGACCACCGGTTCGAGTGGACCCGCGCCCAGTTCCGGACCTGGGCCCAAGACGTCGCGGATACCCACGGCTACCAGGCCCGCTTCGAAAGCGTCGGTCCCGAGCACCCCGACTCCGGCCCGCCCACCCAGCTGGCCGTCTTCACCAGGCAGGCTAACAACGGGCAGGCCGCGCGATGACCGAGCTGACCGTCCCCGAACTCAGCCTGGTGGTCCTGGTCGGCGTCACCGGGTCGGGCAAGTCGACCTTCGCCCGCGCGAACTTCAAGCCGACCGAGGTGATCTCCTCCGACTTCTGCCGCGGCCTGGTCGCCGACGACGAGAACGACCAGTCCGCCACCCCGGCCGCGTTCGAGGTGCTGCGCTTCATCGTGGCCAAGCGCCTGGCCGCGGGCCGCCTGACCGTGATCGACGCGACCAACGTGCAGCCCGAGGCCCGCCGCGACCTGGTCCAGCTGGCCCGCGAATACGACGTGCTGCCCGCGGCCCTCGTCCTTGACCTGCCGGAGAAGCTGTGCGCCGAGCGCAACGCGACCCGCCCGGACCGGGATTTCGGCCCGCACGTGATCCGCCGCCAGCGCAGCCAGCTGCGGCGCAGCCTGAACCACCTGGGCCGTGAGGGCTTCCGCACCGTCCACGTGCTGCACACCCCCGAGGAGATAGCAGCGGCCACCGTCACCCGGGCCAGGCTGTTCAACGATCGCCGCGAAGAAACAGGCCCGTTCGACGTCATCGGTGACGTGCACGGCTGCCGGGCCGAGCTCGAGCAGCTACTCGACCAGCTCGGCTACGCCATCGAGCGCGACGGCGCGGGCCGCTCGGCCGGCGCCCGCCACCCCGGAGCCAGGCGCGCGGTGTTCCTCGGCGACCTGGTGGACCGCGGGCCCGACACGCCCGGCGTGCTCCGCCTGGTCATGGGCATGGTGGCGGCCGGCACCGCGCTGTGCGTGCCCGGCAATCACGAAGTGAAGCTGCTGCGCGCGCTGCGCGGCAAGAACGTCAACCGCAGCCACGGCCTGGACGCATCGCTGGAGCAGCTGGCCCTCGAGCCCGCGGAGTTCCGCAGCCAGGTCGAGCAGTTCATCGACGGCCTGATCAGCCACTACGTACTGGACGGCGGCCGCCTGGTGGTGGCTCACGCGGGCCTGATCGAGCGCTACCACGGCCGTGCGTCCGGCCGGGTCCGCGAGTTCTGCCTGTACGGCCAGACCACCGGCGAGACCGACGAGTACGGCCTGCCCGTCCGCTACCCCTGGGCCCAGGAGTACCGCGGTCGCGCTCTGGTCCTGTACGGACACACCCCGGTGCCCGAGCCGGAGTGGCTGAACAACACCCTGTGCCTGGATACCGGCTGTGTCTTCGGTGGCCGTCTGACCGCGCTGAATTATCCCGAACGATCCCTGGTATCAGTCCCCGCCGCCCGCCCCTACCATCCCGCGGCCAAGCCCTTCCCGACGGCCTCGCCATCCGGGAACACCCGCCGCGAGCCCGACGTCCTGGATATCAAGGACGTGTCAGGCTCACGCGTCATCGAGACCGCCTACCTGCCGCGGATCGGGGTACGCGAGGCGCACGCCGCGGCCGCGCTCGAGGTGATGAGCCGGTTCGCCCTCGATCCGCGCTGGCTGCTGTACCTGCCGCCCACCATGAGCCCGGTCGCTACCTCGGCCCGGGAGGACCTGCTCGAGCACCCCGACCAGGCCTTCGCGGCCTACCGCGCCGACGGCGTGGCTTCGGTGGTGTGCGAGGAGAAGCACATGGGCTCCCGCGCCGTGCTCCTGGTCTGCCGCTCGCCCGCCGCCGCCCGGGCCCGGTTCGGCGTCCCCGGCGGGCCTGCCGCGGATGCGGCCGAAGGCAGCACGGCAGCCGGTGCCATCTGGACCAGGACCGGCCGCCCCTTCTTCCCCGCCCGCCTGACCGCGGCCCTGGTCGGCCACCTCCGCGAGGCCGCCGCGGACGCAGGCCTGTTTGACGAGCTCAGCACCACCTGGCTGCTCCTGGACGCCGAACTCCTGCCCTGGAACGTCAAGGCCGCCCAGTTGCTGCGCGACCAGTACGCCGCGGTCGGCGCCGCCGCCGCGGCCTCGCTGCCCGCGGCGGCCAGGATCCTGGAGCAGGCCGCCGCCCGCGACCTGCCCGCCGACGGCGTCCAGGCCCTGCTGGACCGGACCAGGTCCCGGGCCGCCAACGCCACGGCGTTCACCGCTGCCTACCTGCGCTACTGCTGGCCCACCGACGGCCTGACCGGCGTGCGGGTCGCGCCCTTCCAGCTGCTCGCCTCCGAAGGCGCCGTCTACCACGAGCGTCCCCACCGCTGGCACCTGGAGCTGGCCAGCCGGCTCGCCGCCGCCCGCCCGGAGCTGATCGCGCCCACCAGGCACATCGCCGTCGAGACCGGCGATCCCGCCTCGGTGGCCGCGGCCACCCGCTGGTGGGAGGAGCTGACCGCCGCCGGGGGAGAGGGCATGGTGGTCAAGCCCGCCGCCAACCTGTCCCGCAGCCACGAAGGGCTGATCCAGCCCGGCCTGAAGGTCCGCGGCCGGGAGTACCTGCGTCTCATCTACGGCCCCGACTACACCGAGCCGGACCACCTGGCCCGGCTGCGCCAGCGCGGGCTCAGCCACAAGCGCTCGCTGGCCCTGCGCGAGTACGCCCTCGGCCTGGAGGCGCTGGACCGGGTGGCCCGCGGCGAGCCGCTGTGGCGCGTCCACGAATGCGTCTTCGCCGTCCTGGCCCTGGAGTCCGAGCCGGTCGACCCCCGGCTATGACCCACGGGCCGCCCGCCGCGGCGCGACCGCGGTCCGCATTCTCGCCCCGTCCGCTAGCGTGGGCGGGTGACGGTCATCGGGGTTCCCTTCCACCTGGACGAATACCTGCCCGATCTCGACTTCACGCCCGAGCCGACGGAACGTGTCGTTCCCGGACTGCCCGCGGGCGAGATGTGGTCGCGGCTCGCCGCCCTCTACGCCGCCGTGGCCCGCACTGTCGCACGCAACCGTTCTCCGGCCGAACGCCTAGTAGTGACTTCAGGCGACTGCCTCACCGCCCTCGGCACGGTCGCCGGGCTCCAGGCCGCGGGGACCGACCCCGCGATCGTGTGGTTCGACGCGCACGGCGACGTGCAGACCCCGGAGACCAGCTCCTCCGGCTACCTGGCCGGCATGGTGCTCCGGCTGCTGACCGGCTACCGGCCGGAGCTGATCGCCGGCGCGCTCGGGCTCAGGCCGGTCCCCGAGGACCGGGTCGTCCTGGTGGGCGCCCGTGACCTCGACCCGCCGGAAGTCACCTACCTGGACCAGTCCCGGATCCGCCGGTGCCAGGTCACCGACCTGGCCGCCGCCGGCCTCCCGGACGGGCCGCTCTACGTCCACCTGGACCTGGACGTGATCGACGGCACCCAGCTGCCCGGCCTGCGCTACCCGGCCGCGGGCGGCCCCGACGCCGGGCAGGTCGCCGACGCCCTGAGCCTGCTGCTCGGCACCGGCCGCGTCGCCGCCGTCGGCATCGCCTGCTCCTGGTTCCCCGGCCGGGGCGCCGCCCGGCTCATCGCCCCCTACCTGGAGATCGCCCTGACCCCCTAAGCCGCGCCGGGGGCGGCCCGGTGATCGGCCGCCAGGTCCTCACCTTCACCACGGCCGCCATCGTCCAGCTCCGCTAACCACGGCCGGGCCCGCGCCAGGAAATTCACCCCGGCGCGGGGCCCGGCCCGGCTCTGCACCGCAGCGGAAATGCACCGCGGCGGAAATCACCCGGAATAGAAAGTGCTCACCGAGTATGACGTGCCGAAACGCGGCGCCGAACCAGACCTGGTGCCTTTCTGGAAACCGCCGAACATCAGCGCCAGTACCACTAGGACCACGATGAGGATCAGCAGCCACATCAGGCACCCGCCGGCCCGGGATCGCGGACGCCACCGGCGTCGCGGACCCCGGTTCCAGTCCTCGTAGCTACTGGAGGGGCGCCGCCTGCGGGACCGGAAGGGGCTCATGCCTTTACTATTCCCAGGCCGGCGGCGATATGCCACATCGGCCGGATTATCTCCATCTGCTGGGGTAGATCGTTAGGCGGCAATGACGGCGTACCTACCGGACCTCGGATGTGACGGAACGGCTGATGAATAGGTTCACGGAAACCACGCGGGAAACGACGGATAGACGCCAGCCGCGCGAAGTGCGGATCATGATGCCGCGCCTGCCCGGGACGGGACGAGCGGGCGGGATCGTGGCGGCGATCGTCGCCGCCATCGTGCTGATCGTGGTGCTGTCCGCCGTGCACCTGCTGCCGCAGCTCCGCAACCCGTTCGGCGAGACCACCACCGTCCGCAGCCAGCCCGTCATCCTGAAGTCGATCACCGCGTTGAGCCGCTACGAGGCGGCCAGCGGCTCGTTCGAGGTCGTGGTCGACCTGACCCAGAAGACCTCGATCCTGCCCTCGTTCCTGGCCGGCAGCGAGACCCTGTTCATCGGCCAGGGCACCGACATCGCCTACGTCGACTTCTCCGGGCTGAAAAGCCAGGCCCTCAGGGTGTCCCAGGACCGGACCACTGTGACGGTCACGCTGCCCAAGCCCCAGCTGGAGCCGGCTCAGCTCAACGTGGACCAGTCGTACGTGTACGCCGAGCAGCAGGGCCTGTTCAACCGGATCGGCAACTTCTTCTCCGGCAACCCGAACAGCCAGCAGCAGGTCTACGAGATCGCCGAGCAGAAGATCGAGACCGCGGCCCAGCAGAGCCCGCTGCTCGCCCAGGCGCAGAAGAACACCGAGGGCATGCTCGACGGCATGCTGTCCTCGCTCGGCTTCACCCACGTCACGGTCACTTTCACCGGCTGATACCGGCGACACGGCAGCCGCAGGAGGGCCGCCCGCCGCGCCTGGTCTACACGCTCACCGAGGTCGGCCGCGAGCTGCTGCACGACATGCTGGCCGACCTCGCGGCCGAGCAGGCGGCTGATGAGACGGAGTTCACGGCCCGCCTCGGCCAGTTCTCTCTGATTAATTCGGCCGAACGGGCCGTGGTGCTTGCCGCCCGCGCCCGGGCCGTGCGCGAGCCTGAGCGGCTGGCGGGGCGAACGGGGCGCGCGGGACCGGTGGGCCGTGAAGATCTAGGCCCTAGCGCCACCAGGGCTGACGGCGCTGCTCGGCCACGTGCGAGGCCGGACCGCTGATTACCTGCGCATGCGCGCTGAGGTTCTGCAGGTGCTCAGCGACCCACAGCAGGTGCGGGTGCCGGTGGCTGGTGATGATCCGGACGAAATCCGTCCCGTCCGGATCGGCCGCCCTGTCCTGCCCGTCTATCCCGTCCCCCCGGCTCGCGTCCGGCAGCACGCTCACGCCGCCGGCCTCGTCCGCCCGGACGCCACGGGATCCAGGCGGTCCAGGCCCGTCCAGGCCGGTGAACGAGGGGACGGACACGGGCAGCAGCACCTGGTTGGCCACGGGCCGGCCGACCAGCACCGCGATCCGCTCGTAGAACGTGGCCAGGTCAGCGGCGGCCTGGGCCAGGGTGGCCTTGGCGTAGGCCATGCCCTGGTGATGGTGGTGCCTGACCTGCGCCGGAGCCTGCAGGCTGGCCAGCGAGACGGCGGTCAGGCGCAGTCGCATGGTCGCCATGACCAGCATCCACATGTCCTCCTTGGACAGGTGCTTGGCGCCCTGCTCGGCCAGGAACCCGCGCAGCGCCTCATCAAGCCGGATCCCGGCGGTGGCCGCCGCGATGCCCGCGTCGGGCGGTTCGGCCCGGGTGCCCAGGGCCCAGTCCACCGACTGGGTCAGGTAGGCGGCGCCGCGCCGGAACGCGTCGGCCAGGTCGTCCCCGACCACAGACGACGCGCCGCGCGGCCAGAACAGGACGCCGACCACCAAGCTGACCAGGCAGCCGAGCGCCACGTCCTGGATGCGCAGCAGGCCCACCTTCCAGCCCACCGGCACCAGCAGGTTGAACAGGACCACGACGACGACGGTGAACGCCGCCTGCCCGAAGGTGAACGGCAGCGTGCCCGGCGCGTACGCGGCCACGGCCACGGCGATCGGCAGCGCCGCCCACAGCGCGGGCGTGCTGGTCCCGATGCCGAGCATCAGCAGCGCGCCCACCACGAAGCCGATCACGGTCCCGCCCAGCGCGCGCAGCGCGGTGGACTCGGTGGAGACCGCGTTGGTGCGCAGCACCGACAAGGTGCCGAGCACCACCCAGAACCCGTGCTGGACCCCGGATACGTCGGCCACCAGGACCGCGGCGGCCAGGGCCAGCGAGGCGCGCAGGCTGTTCAGGAACCACACCGAACGGATGCTGGCGTGCCTGGTCAGGACGCCGATCGCGCCGGACAGGCCCGCCACCCGCCGTTCGGCCGCCGTCCCCTCCGGCTGGCCGCCGTACCAGCCGCGGCGCCGGGCGGCGATCGTCTCCGGGTCGGCGCGCCGGGTGGCGATCAGGGTGTCGGCCACGACGTTCCTGACTGCCAGCGAGATGGCCTGAGCGTGGAAGGCGAGCCGGGCGGCGGCCTCCAGCGAGTCGATATCGCCGTCCGGGGGCGCCGACCGGTGGTAGGCGGCGCTGGCCTCGCGGAGCCGCTCCAGCTCGTCCACCTGGGGCAGCGGCGCGGTCTCGTCGGTCAGCAGGTCGCCTGCCTGGCGGAGCACCGCGGCGGTCGCGGCGAGCAGCTCGTGATCCGGCCCGGTGGCCCGGTCCAGGTTCTGGTGCCCGTCGGCCGCGTCAGCGACCAGCGCCGTGCACCACTCGAGCAACTGCACCACGCTGGCCATGGCCTGGTCGGCAGTGGCCAGCCCGGTCGGCCGGTACGGCGTGCTGGCGAACGCGTTCAGCAGCGTGCGCTTGGCCGCCTGGCAGGCGGCCAGGTCCTCGGGGGTGGCGGTGCCGGTCAGCGCCGCCTCCAGGTGGGCCGCCAGCGTCCGGGCCGAGCCGGCCGCCGCGGCCCGCAGCCGGTCTCCCGGGGACGGCGGCGAGAGCACCAGCACGGCCACGGTGGCCACCGCTGAGGCCAGCCACCAGCCCGCCAGCCGGTCCGGGATGGTGCTCACCGAGCCGGGCGTGGCCACCGGCAGCACGTAAGGGAACAGCGCGGCGATGACGCCCGAGGCCGCGTTGGGGCTCACCACGCCGGCGAAGAAGATCCCGAACGTGACCGGGACCGTGACCACCACGGCCAGCCACTTGATCGGGCTGACCGCGGTGCCGATGATCAGCCCGAGGCTCCCGGTCACGGCCAGCCCGAAGTGGGCGATGATCTTGTCCCGCCTGCTGGCGCCGAACGAGGCCACGACCAGGTTGGCGAAGCCGCCGAACGCCGCGAACAGGGCCATCTGCACGTTGCCGAAGCCCTCGTAGGTCAGCGCGAACAGGGCAGGAATCACGATCACCGCGCGCAGCGCCCGCAGCGCCGCGGGCACGGACCAGGCCGGCATCCAGGCGGGCCTGGCCTGGGGCGCGGGCCGGGGCGCGGAGGTCAGCGGGAAGCGGCCCAACGGCAGCCGGCGGGCAGTGCTCAGATCGGGCATTTGCCCAGTCTAGAAACGGCCAGCCGGACCGCTCAACCGCGTAGACCCGGCCGGGCGGGCGCGGCGCAACCGCGTGGCCGCGCGTGGTAATGTGAAGCGCTGCCCGGTGACTAGCCGCGGCAGTCAGAGGCGTGCTGCACCCTCATGTGGCCGTCTCGGGGGATCTGCCTTTGCGGACCCTTTTCAGCGCTAATCCTAAGGAGTCACGTGCCGCTCGACACCGCCGCCAAGAAGGAGATCCTGGCGGAGTACGCGACCAGTGAGGGTGACACCGGTTCGCCGGAGGTCCAGGTCGCTCTGCTGACCAAGAGGATCAACCACCTGACCGAGCACCTGAAGGTGCACAAGCACGACCACCACAGCCGCCGCGGGCTGCTGCTGCTGGTCGGCCGCCGCCGCAGGCTGCTCAAGTACTTGGCCAAGAAGGACATCAATCGCTACCGTGCGATCAGGGAGCGGCTCGGCATCCGCCGCTAGCTTCCTCCTCTGGCCAGGCACAACTGAACATCGACAACACTGACATCCCGTAGCCCCCGGCCCCGAGCGCCAAGGGCCGGTCCTCGGTAGTGGTCCCCGGGTAGCCTGTCTAGGCCAGCACAGCTAGGCAAGCCCAGCACAGCTAGGCAAGCAGAGCACCCGAGGGCTTCGATCGAAGACCGGCCGGCCGCCCCCCAATCGGGCGAGCCAGGCCACAAGCGGCACGGCGGCGGGTGGGTGCGGGATCTACCGCAAGGAGGTCTCACCCGTGGAGGGTGTCCACAGCGCCGAAGCCGTTATCGACAACGGCGAATTTGGCGTACACACAATCAGGTTCGAGACGGGCCGGCTGGCCCGTCAGGCTGCCGGGTCCAGCGTCGTGACGCTGGACGGCGAGACCGTCGTCCTGTCCGCGACCACCGCGTCCAAGAAGCCCAAGGACAACCTGGACTTCTTCCCGCTCACCGTGGACGTGGAGGAGCGGATGTACGCGGTGGGCCGGATTCCCGGCTCGTTCTTCCGGCGGGAGGGGCGTCCGTCCGAGGACGCCATCCTCACCTGCCGGCTCATCGACCGGCCGCTGCGCCCGTCGTTCGTCAAGGGCCTGCGTAACGAGATCCAGATCGTGGCGACCATCCTCGCCCTGGACCCGCAGCACCTGTACGACGTGGTCGCGATCAACGCCGCGTCCATGTCCACCCAGCTGGCCGGGCTGCCGTTCTCCGGCCCCATCGGCGGTGTCCGGGTCGCGCTGATCCGCGGTCAGTGGGTCGGCTTCCCCACCCATGAGCAGCTGGCCGAGGCCACCTTCGACATGGTGGTGGCAGGCCGGGTCCTGCCTGCTGACGACGGCGGGGCCGGCGACGTGGCCATCATGATGGTCGAGGCCGAGTCCACCCCGGAGACGCTCAAGCTGCTGGCCGATTCCGGCAGCGGCGCCGTGGCGCCCACCGAGGACACCGTGGCCGAGGGCCTGGAAGCGGCCAAGCCGTTCATCCGGATCCTGTGCGAGACCCAGCAGCGCGTGGCCGCCGAGGCAGGCAAGGCCACGGCCGAATACCCGATCTTCGTCGACTACGGCGAGGACGTGTACCAGGCGGTCGCCCGTGAGGTCTCCGCCGAGCTGGCCCAGGCCCTGACCATCGTGGGCAAACTGGAGCGGGAGGCCGAGACCGACCGGGTCAAGGCCCTGGCCAAGGAGAAGCTGGCCGAGGAGTTCGAGGACCGGGAAAGCGAGATCAGCGGCGCGTTCCGGTCGCTGACCAAGAAGCTGGTCCGCGAGCGGGTCATCAGGGACGGGGTCCGCATCGACGGCCGCGGCCTGACCGACATCCGCCCGCTGTCCGCGCAGACACACGTGCTGCCCCGGGTGCACGGGTCCGCGCTGTTCGAGCGCGGTGAGACCCAGATCCTGGGCGTGACCACGCTGAACATGCTCCGCATGGAGCAGATGATCGACACGCTGAACCCGGACCGCACCAAGCGCTACATGCACAACTACAACTTCCCGCCGTACTCGACCGGGGAGACCGGCCGGGTCGGCTCGCCCAAGCGGCGCGAGATCGGGCACGGCGCGCTGGCCGAGCGGGCCCTGATCCCGGTGCTGCCCACCCGCGAGGAGTTCCCGTACGCGATCCGGCAGGTGTCCGAGGCCATCGGCTCGAACGGATCCACCTCCATGGGCTCGGTCTGCGCCTCCACCATGTCCCTGATGGACGCGGGGGTGCCGCTGAAGGACATGGTGTCCGGCATCGCCATGGGCCTGATCCACGAGGGCGGGCAGTACGTCACGCTGACCGACATCCTGGGCGCCGAGGACGCGTTCGGCGACATGGACTTCAAGGTCGCGGGCACCGAGCAGGTCATCACCGCGCTGCAGCTGGACACCAAGCTCGACGGCATCCCGGCCTCGGTGCTGGCCGCCGCGCTCAAGCAGGCCCGCGGGGCCCGGATGACCATCCTCGAGGTCATGCGCAGCGCCATCAGCCAGCCCGGCGAGATGTCCCCCTACGCGCCGCGGATCATCACGATCAAGGTGCCGGTGGACAAGATCGGCGAGGTCATCGGCCCGAAGGGCAAGATGATCAACTCGATCCAGGACGACACCGGGGCCGAGATCACCATCGAGGACGACGGCACGATCTACGTCGGGGCCACCGACGGGACTTCGGCCGAGGCGGCCCGGGCCGCGATCAACGCCATCGCCAATCCGCACATGCCCGAGGTGGGCGAGCGGTTCCTCGGCACGGTGGTCAAGACGACGACCTTCGGCGCGTTCGTCAGCCTGCTGCCCGGCAAGGACGGCCTGCTGCACATCACGCAGATCCGCAAGCTGCACGGCGGCAGGCGGATCGAGAACATCGACGAGGTAGTGCACATCGGCGACAAGATCCAGGTCGAGATCCGCGAGGTCGACGACCGCGGCAAGCTGTCGCTGGTACCGGTCGAGGTGGTCGAGCGCGAGGCGGCGGGCGAGGACCTGTCCGGCGGCGAGCGGAGCGACCGCGGTGACCGCGGCGACCGCCCCCGCGGCGGCGGCGACCGTGACCGCGGCGACCGGAGCGGCGGCGAGCGGGCCGGCGGTGACCAGGACGGGCATCGCCGGACCCGGCACCGCACCCGGGGGCACCACGAGTAGATGGCTACCGAACCAACCGATGGCGTCAACCGCACCGTCCTGCCCGGGGGGCTGCGGGTCGTAACCGAGTTCCTGCCCGCGGTCCGCTCGGTGGCCCTGGGCATCTGGGTCGGCGTGGGCTCCCGGGACGAGGACACCGCGCACGCCGGCGCGACCCACTACCTGGAGCACCTGCTGTTCAAGGGCACCAGCAAGCGGACCGCGCTGGAGATCTCGGCGGAGATGGACGCGGTCGGCGGCGAGATGAACGCGTTCACCGCGAAGGAGTACACCTGCTACTACGCGCGGGTGCTCGACGCGGACCTGCCGCTGGCCGTGGACGTCCTGTCCGACATGGTGACCAGCTCGCTGATCACGCCGAAGGACGTGGACGCCGAGCGCAACGTGGTGCTCGAAGAGATCGCGATGAACGAGGACGATCCCTCGGACACCGTGCACGAGGCGTTCACCGCCAAGCTGTTCGGTGACACGCCGCTGGGCCTGCCCATCCTGGGCACCGTGGACTCGATCAACGCGATCGCCCGGGACCAGATCTTCGAGCACTACCGGGCCCGGTACACCCCCGAGCACCTGGTGGTGGCCGCCGCAGGCAACCTGGAGCACCAGGCGGTGGTGGACCTGGTCCGGCACTCGTTCGGCCCGGCCCTGGACCGGGCGGCCGAGCCGGCCGCGCCGCGGCTGAACGGCAGCTACTCCGAGTACGGCGTCGCGGCCGGCGTCGGCACCAAGCTGGTCTCCCGCGGTATCGAGCAGGCCAACCTGGTGCTCGGCTGCGAGGGGCTGGCCCGGACCGATGACCGCCGGTTCGCGCTCGGCGTGCTGAACGCCGCGTTCGGCGGCGGCATGTCCTCCCGCCTGTTCCAGGAGATCAGGGAGAAGCGCGGCCTGGCCTATTCGGTGTACAGCTTCTCGGCCCAGCACGCCGATACCGGCATGTGGGGCATCTACGTCGGCTGCCTGCCGTCCAAGGCCGACGAGGTGCTGGCCATCTGCTCCGAGGAGATCAGCCGGCTGGTCGACGGCGGCCTGACCGACGCCGAACTGGCCCGTGGCAAGGGCCAGGTGCGCGGCTCGATCGTGCTCGGCCTGGAGGACCCCTCCTCGCGGATGAGCAGGCTCGGCAAGTCGGAGCTGGTCTACCCCAGGCTCGAGCCGGTCGACGAGGTGATCGCGGCCATCGACGCCGTCACCCATGACGACATCCGGGCGGTGGCCGCCGAGATCCTCACCCGCCCCAAGGCCCTGGCCGTCGTCGGCCCCTTCGACGACGCCGACGCCTTCCAGGCCTAGGCCGCCCCCAGCATCGCGGGCCGTTACCACCCTCATGGGGGAGGTAGCGGCCCGCGTTAAGTGGATCACTTACCGGGAGGACCGCGATGGTGGTTAGGGTCGGGGTGGTCGGGGCGCGCGGGCGGATGGGGCGCGAGGTCGTGCGCACCATAACCGGGGCCGACGACCTGGAGGTAGCCGCCGAGGTGGATCTGGGCGACGACCGGGACGCGCTGACCGGCTGCGACGTGGTGGTCGACTTCACCCACCCCGGCGCGGTCATGGACAACCTGCGCTGGTGCGTCGAGCACGGCCTGGACGTGGTGGTCGGCACGTCGGGGTTCGGCGAGGACCGGCTGGATGAGGTGCAGGGCTGGCTCGCCGCCCACCAGCGCGCCCGGGTGCTGATCGTGCCCAACTTCTCCGTGGGCGCCATCTTGATGATGCGCTTCGCCGCGCAGGCAGCCCGCTTCTTCGACTCGGCCGAAGTGATCGAACTGCACCACGCCAACAAGGCCGACGCCCCGTCGGGGACGGCGCTGCGCACCGCGGGCCTGATCGCGGCCGGGCGGGCGGCGGCTGGCCTGGGCGCGCCGCCGGACGCTACCGCCTCGGCCCTGCCCGGCGCCCGCGGCGCCACGGTCGAGGACGTGCACGTCCACTCGGTCCGGGTCGCGGGCCTGGTGGCGCACCAGGAGGTGCTGTTCGGCGGGCACGGCGAGACGCTGACCATCAGGCACGACTCGCTGGACCGGGCCTCGTTCATGCCCGGCGTCCTGCTCGCCGCCCGCCAGGTCGGCTCGCTCCCGGCCGGCCTCACCGTGGGCCTGGAATCCCTGCTCGGCCTGCAGTAACCACGGGCCGTTCGGCCAAATCAGCAAGGCCCTGGCCGGCCCGGACGCGCGCATGACGTACGGTCGGGAGCATGTGCCGGAGTATCAAGACCCTTCGCCCGCCGTTCACCGAGCAGGTCACCGACGCCGACGTCCGCGCCGCGGCCCTGCAGTACGTGCGCAAGATCAGCGGCTTCCGCGCGCCCGCCGGGCATAACGCCGAGGCGTTCGGGACCGCGGTGGACGCCGTCGCGGCCGCCACCGCGGCCCTGCTCGACCACCTGGAGGTCCGGTCCGCGCCGGCCCGGAGCCGGGCATGAGGCTGATCCTCAACCGGATCTGGCTGATCCTGTGCGGCTGGTGGATGGCCATCCTGTACGCGCTGGCCGGCCTGATCGCTTTCGTCCTGATCATCACGATCCCGTTCGGCATCGCGGCGTTCCGCATCGGCGGGTACGTGCTGTGGCCGTTCGGGCGGCAGATCGAGCCCCGTCAGGGGGCCGGCCTCGGCGCGGCCGTCGGCGACATCATCTGGATCGTGCTGATCGGCTGGTGGCTAGCGCTCGGTCACCTGGTCAGCGGCATCACACTGTGCCTGACCATCATCGGCATCCCGCTCGGCCTGGCCAACTTCAAGATCATCCCAATTTCGCTCATGCCGCTCGGCGTGCGCATCTCCCCAGGCCGCTCGTTCTAGTCCTCGTGCCCCTTATGGCGCCAGGTGGCCGACGTCCGCCCCGCTCAGGCCCAGGCTCATGGTCCGGTCCAGGGCAGGTAGGCGGTGGTCCCGGTGCCGCGGCAGCGCAGCGCGGCCTCGACCCGCGCGCTGATCACCTGGGGCAGGTAGCCGGCCAGTGCGGCCTCCTCGACGAACCGGTAGTCGTCCAGCTCGGAGGCCTGCAGCCGGATCGGCGTGTCGTCGGCCAGCACGCCGCCGTCGAACACGAAGTGCACGATCGGCCGGGGCCGGGCGCCGTCCGGCGCCGACCACCCGACGACCAGCAGCGGTCCCGGCTCGATGTCGAGGCCGAGTTCCTCGGCCACCTCGCGGCGGCAGCCGGCGTGCGGAGCCTCGCCGTGCTCCAGCATCCCGCCCGCCAGCGACCAGTGGTCCCGGTAGTTGGGCTTGACCAGCAGCGTCCGGCCCGCCGGGTTGGTGAACAGCGCCCCCGCGGCGGCGTACATGGTCGGCAGCTGGGCGAACCAGGCGGCTGGGTCGGACGCCGGTTCCCCGGCCGGGGCGGTGCGGGCTGCGTCGGGCACGAATCCGACCCTATACGCGCGGCCGATACGCGCCGTGACCGTACCGGTAGTAGCCTGAGCGCATGCACACACCGGGTGACGCTGCGTCAGCGCCTAACGAGGAAAGCAGAGTCGAGGTGTACGTCACCACCGACACGTCAGTGGCGCCGCACAAGGCCGAAGAGGCCAAGCTCTACGTGATGTACGACGCGGCCCACCCGGACGGCGACCGGCTCTACTTCACCGAGGCCGAATGGGAGGCGTTCGTGCTCGGCGTGAAGGACGGCGAGTTCGACCTCGACGAGGCGGGTAACCTGCCGCAGCTGCACAACGGCTAGGTCGGCTTCTGCGGGCCGCCCGGGTTGACCAGTCCGGCCTGCTGCGTCAGCTGTGACGTAGGCACTCCCAGCACCGTGGCCAGGTCGGCGGTCAGGTGCGGCGCGGCCGCGGCCGCCGGTCCGGAGATCAGCGTGGACCGGGTCTGGCCCGACGCGACCAGCGTCAGTCCCCGGCAGCCGCTCGCGGCGTAGATGAACGAGCCCATCACCTGCGAGCCGTCGTAGAACGTGCCCGCGTACGCGTTCCCGAAGTCAGCCGGGCAGTGCATCACCCCGTGCGTCGTGCTGGGGTGGGTCACCGCGGCGCACAGGTCACGGAGCAGCGCCTGCACCGCGGCCGGCTTGGTCTGGGTGACCACGGCCGCGTGGTCGCCCACCGGCAGCGTCACCCGCAGGACCCGGCGGACGACGACCTTGGTGGCCTGGTTCACGGCGCCGCAGCCGGTGGCGGGCGCGGCGGTCGTGGCCGCGGGTGCGGCGGGAGCCGCCGCGGTGCCCGACGCCACCACCGAGCCACACCCGGCCAGCGCCGCGCACAGCAGCCCGATCCCAAGGACCCCGGTAAGCCCAGGAACGTGACGTTGCTGCATCATGAGCATTGGACGCATCCCGGCCCGCCTCCGTTCCATCCTCATAGCGCGCCCGCCGCGATCGCCGCGCCGACCGCGATGAGCAGCCCGCTGGCCACCAGCTCGCTGCGGTCGCCGGCCGCCGAGCCGATCTTCGCTCCCAGCTCCAGGCCGGCCAGCGACATGGCCACGCTGACGCCCCCGAACACCGCCGCGGCCACCGGCAGGCTCGTGTGGAACGCGCCCAGGGCGAAGCCGGCGGCCAGGTTGTCGGCGCTCAGGGCCAGCCCGCTGACCACGACCCGGCCCAGCCCCCATGACCGCCTGGGTCCCGCGGAAGCGGGATCGGCACCAGCGTCGGCGTGGGCCGCATGGACCGCCCCGCGGCGGGCCAGGATCAAGCTGACCACCCCGATCACGATCAGCGCCACCCCGCCGAGCACCCGGGCCGCCTGGCCCAGGCTGGTGGCCAGGCCGTCGCCCAGGGCCAGCCCGAGCAGCGGCATGCCGGCCTCGAACAAGCCGAATATCACCGCGACCCGCACCCTGGTGCGTCCGCGGATCCCGCTTACGCCGATGCCGATGGCCGCGGCGGCGTTGGACAGGCCGACCGCGACGGCCAGCAGCAGCAGGGCGAGCACAAGCTCACGCTACCCGCGCCGGCCCGGATCACGCGGCCCCGTCACCACAAGGTGACCGGGCCCGCACCCTCCAGCCGGAGCAGCTGCTCCTTGCGGTCCAGGCCGCCGCCGTAGCCGGTCAGGCTGCCGTCGCTGCCGATCACCCGGTGGCACGGCACGATGACCGAGATCGGGTTGGACCCGTTGGCCAGGCCCACCGCGCGCGAGGCGACGAGCCGCTTGCCCAGCGCGCGGGCGATGTCACCGTAGCTGACCGTGCTCCCGTACGGGATCTTGGTCAGCTCGGTCCACACCGCGAGCTGGAACGGCGTCCCGGACGGCGCCAGCGGCACGGTGAACTCCTTGAGGTCGCCGGCGAAGTACGCCTCGAGCTGCGCCGCCACCTCGCCGAACGGCTCCGGGCTCACCGTCAGCCCTTCCCCGACCCGGGCCGAGTGGCGGTCGGCGTCCACCATCCACAATCCGGTCAGGGCGTGCCCGTCGCCGGTCAGCAGCAGCCGGCCGATGGGGGAGCTGACGATATGGGACAGGCGCGGGGCGTTCAGGTCCGGCGCCACGAACGGGCTGGTCACGACGATTCCTCTTTCGCTTCTTCTGACTCTAGCGAGGCCCACAGGTGATGGACGGCGTAGGACCGCCACGGCCGCCAGCCTTCGGCCAGCTCCGCCGCGGCCCGCGCGGCGCGGGCCCGACCCGACGACCCCGCCGCGCCCGTCCCGGCCGGCACTGCGCCCAGGCGGGCCAGCGCGGTGAGCACGCCCACGTCCCCGGGCAGGAACGCGTCCGGGTCGGACAGGGCGCGCATCCGGATGTAGGCCGCTGTCCACGGCCCGATCCCGGGCCGGGCCAGCAGCTGCGCCTCGGCCCGGTCTCGTTCGGCCCCCGGATCCAGGGACAGCTCGCCGGACGCAAGCGCGGCGGCCAGCCCGGTCAGCGCGGTGGCGCGCGATCGCGGCATCGGCAGCGTGGCCGGGTCGGCCGCGGCCAGCGTCTCGGCCGAAGGGAAGCAGTGCGTCAGCGCGCCCTCCGGCCGCTCCAGCGGCTTGCCGTAGGCGGCCGTCAGCCGGGCCCCCAGCCGCCGGGCCGCGGCCACCGAGACCTGCTGGCCCAGCACGGCCCGCAGCGCGAGCTCGCTGCCGTCCACATGACCGGGGGAGCGGCGGCCCGGGCAGGCCCGGGCCAGCGGCCCGATCACCGCGTCGCCGCCCAGGTAGCCGGTGACCGCCTCGGGGTCCGCGTCCAGGTCGAGCAGCCGGCGGCAGCGCTGCACCGCCGCGGTCAGGTCGCGCAGGTCCTCGAGCTGCAGCTCGCAGTCGATGTAGCCGGGATCACCCCGGCGGGCGCCCGCGCCCGTGCCCGTGCCTGTGCCCGCGCCGACCGACATGATCCCGGTTCCGTTCGGCAGCGTCAGCGTGCGCCGGTACCGGCCCGCCTCGACCGACTCCACGCCCGGGATGGCCCGGGCGGCCAGGAAGCCCAGCATCCGGTCCAGGTCGACCGGCACCCGGTACGGCAGCCGGAGCCGGAGCAGGCCCGGCGCCAGCGGGTCGGTCCCCGGCGCGGCCAGCGTGGCCAGCGCGGCCCGCCGGGAGCGCGGGATCGGCCCGCGCCGCCCGCGCGTCCCGCGGAGCTGGCTCGGCGTCACCGCGAAGACCTCCTGGATCGTCGCGTTGAACTGCCTGATGCTGGCGAACCCGGCTGCGAACGCGATCTCCGACAGCGGCAGCGTGGTCGTCTCGGTCAGGACCCGGGCCGTCTGGGCCCGCTGCGCCCGGGCGATGGCCAGCGGTCCGGCGCCGAGCTCGGCGGTCACCAGCCGGCGCACCTGCCGCTGCTCGTAGCCGAGGCGCTCGGCCAGCCCGGCCACCCCGTCCCGGTCGACCACGCCGTCGGCGATCAGCCGCATGGCCCGGCCGACCACATCGGCCCTGATGTTCCATTCCGGCGAGCCGGGGGAGGCGTCCGGCCGGCACCGCTTGCAGGCCCGGAAGCCGGCCTCCTGGGCCGCGGCGGCGCTGCGGTAGAACCGCATGTTCGCGCGCTTGGGCGTGATGGCCGGGCACGACGGGCGGCAGTAGATGCCGGTCGAGGTGACGGCGATGAAGAACACCCCGTCGAAGCGCGCGTCCTTGCTCACCGCCGCCTGGTACCGCTGTTCGTCGTCCATGCTCACGTTCACGTCATCCACAATGCCAGCCCGCCCGGACTTCTACTGGCGGAAATCGGACAGCCACCCCCACGGCCCGCGTCCTCAGCCGGCCGGGCGGCGGCGAGTAGGCTCGTGCCGGTAGCGGCGCACCAGGCCTGATCGGAGCGGTACTGACGGGAGCGATCATGCCCACCGACATCGGGCCCGGCCAGAGCCTTTACGTGCACCGCCACGGCTGGCTGTGCGGCACGACGCTGGCCCCGGGCCAGACCCTGATGGTGCACCCCGGGCACGTGGGCATGTTCGAGGGCAGCGTCCAGTTCACCATCACCCGGGTGCCGGGCATCGCCAACCTGGCCTTCGGCGCCGACGGCTTCCACCTGGTGGCCCTGACCGGCCCGGGGCGGATCTGCCTGCAGTCGATGCCGCTGCCGATCCTGGCCCACGCGCTCGACGCCTACCTGGCCCGGCAGGCCGACCCGCAGGCCGCGGAGGCCGGCGCGGTGGGCGGCATCATCGGCAACATCATGCGCGGACAGTAACGGGGCCGGTAATTTAGTGAGGCCGAACGATCCGTGCTGGCCGCCAGTCGCTACATCCCGTGTTCACGCTGGCTGACTGCGACATCCGGCTTCTCTCAGGTCTAGGATCTGTGACTCCGCGTGAAAGGTTACCCGGGAGATAGGTAACTATTACCTCGTTACCCGTTGCATTGGGTACAGTACATAGGGTTACATTACAAATGGTAGCGGAACAACTTCGCACCGTGTTTTACCGGTCGGTGCCCCGCCAGCGAGCCGTGTTAGCTGGCGGGGCACCACCCCAGTCAGGATCATATTCGAGGTGTGTGTCGTGGCCAGCAGCTATCCCGACGAAGGCCTATCAGCGCCCGATGACGGTGACTCCGGCGCCAGGCTCCCGTTCCGGGGCAGCGGCGCGGACCGTCCGGTGCCCGTTGAGGCCCGAGCGGAAGTCCGAGACCGCGAGACCTACTACGCAGAGCTACGGTTCGCCGTGCACTGCCAGAGCCGGTCCATACCTCAGCCCCGGGCCGCCCTGGATGACCAGGAGACGGACACACCGAAGCGCCGCCCCGACGATGAAAGCTGGGACGACATGATTGCCCGCTTCGGCGACACCTGGACCTGAGAGCAGTCGGCGGCGGTCCGGACCCTTCCTCCGGCGCCCGGGCGTCCGGCGCCGCCGTCGACCTCTCAGCCTGCCCTCACTCACCCGCCCCGCCAGCCGGTCCGCCCGTCCCCCACTCCGCAGGCCCGCTCTGCCCGTTCCCCGCTCCGCCCGCCGCCCCGTTCCCCGCTCCGGCGTAAACCGCGCTGGTGCCCGCCGCCCCGGTGGCCCGCTCCAGCCGGTCACATCCCGCCCTCGAGCCCCATTCACTTCACCAGTCCCAAGCCGGACTCTATGAATGTGGCACCCTACCTATTCTTTTCGGTAGGGTGCCACATTCATTGACTAGGCGTGCTCGCTGCTACCTGCGCCAGAAGTCGAACCGGTCCCGCCCGGCCCGGAATCCGGCCGCCTCCACCACGTCGACCGCCAGTTTGAACTTGCTGCCGACCCGCCAGGGCTGATGCGCGTCGCTGCCGAACGACACCGCGTTACCCCCCGAGTCCCGCCACCAGCCGAGCAGTTCGGCCGAGACCAGCGGGCTCTTCGTGTTCACCTCGAGGACCCGGTCGCTGGCGGCCAGGGCGCGCAGCACCTCCCGGTACTCGGCTTCGAAGGCTCGCTCTTCGTAGGGTCCCGCCGACCACGGCCACATCCGCCGCGGGAAATCCAGGTGGGCCAGCACGCCGAAGGTGCCGCTGCCTTCGATCAGCCGGACCACCTCGGCGAGGTACAGCCGCATGGCCTCGTCGGCGGGCATGTCGCGGAACAGCACGTCGGCCGCGGTCAGGTGCCCGCCGTAGGGCACTGCGTGCACCGAGCCGAGGATCCGGTCAAAGCCGCCCCGGGCCACGACGTCGGCCGCGCTGGCCGCCCACAAGTGCGCCTCGCCGATCTCGGCTCCGGACAGGATCCGCAGGTCCGGGTAGCGCTCGCGGCATTCTTCGACCGAGGCCAAGTAGCCGCTGACATCCAGCGGGCGCATCCGTGCGTACGGGCGCGGGTGAATGTTGTCCGCGGCGATCTGGTCGCCGTCCATCCAGACGGTGAAGTCCACGTGATCGGTGAAGGCTACCGCGGGCACCCCGGCGGCCAGCGCCTGCTCGCAGCTGAGCGTCATCGAGGCCTCGGGCGGTGCGTCCCACGACCACTGGCTGTGCACATGGTTGTCCGTGGGCAGCACGCTGCTCATTCTCTCATGACCGCTCAGGCCAGCTCCGACCTGCCCGCTCACCAGCCCGGCTGGCGGGGCTTGGCCGAGGTGATGACGTAGACCTCGCCCGGGTCGGGATCCGGGTCCTGCGCGGCCAGCGCCGGCGGTTCGGCGATGGCCGGGGTGTCGGCGGGCTCGGGCGGCGGCTCCTCGTCGTCGCCCCGGCGCTTCTTGGCTGCCTCGGCGGTGATCCGGTCGGCCAGCTTCTGCCAGCGGTCTTCCCATTCGGCGACGTTCCCGCCGCAGGAGCGCACGTAGGCCACGGCCACCGGCAGCGTGGGCAGCCGCAGCCCGCCCGCCGCCGACGCCAGCGTCTTCATGGTGTAATGCGAGGTCTCGGCCATCTCTGGATAGTCAAGCTCGGCCTTGGCCCGCAGCGCGCGCAGGTCCCGGGCGAACGCCTCCAGGCCGTCCGGCGCGATGCTGACCAGCGCCCGCGATGAGCCCATGGGCCGCTCGTCGGGTTTGGCCGTGTCCCGCTGCTTGATCACCGGGCCGGCCGCTGGTTCGGCGGCCGCGGCAGCGCCCGGCACGACCCGCGGCGCCTCCAGATGATCCCAGCCGTCCGGCCCCCCGGCGTGTAGCCAGCCCGGGCCCTCTCGCAGCGGCATCCCGGACGCACCAGAGACCCCCGCCGTACCCGGCATCCCGGAGCCGCCCGGCATCCCGGAGCCGCCCGGCATCCCGGACCCGCCCGGCATCCCCGAGCCGCCCGGCATCCCGGACCCGCCCGGCATCCCCGAGCCGCCCGGAGCCCTCCCCGGGCCGGCGTCGGCCCCGGCGACGTTTCCGTACGAGTGCGCACCCCCTGACGGCGGAACACCCGGAGCCCGGTACGGCCGTCCCGGCCGGGTCCAGCCGCCCAGCGGCTCGTGGCCCGGAGCCGGGCCTGGCCTGCCGGCGCCCGGCCCTCCCGTTGGCCCTCCTCCTGGAGCGCCCGCCTGTCCGGGGGCTTGCGGGCGGTACGGCCGCTCGGCCCGGGGCGGAACCCGGCGGCCGTTGGACAGCCGGTACTGATGGCCTGGTAGCGGCCCGCCGTTGTCTTCGCCGCCGTCGGGCCCGCCGCCATGCAGCGGGCCGCCGTTGACCCCGTCGCCGTATGCCGGGCCGCCGTTCGCGTGGCTCACGTTGGGCGGGGCGCCTAGTGGGTTACCCTGCCCGGGAGCGCCGCTCGGGGGGAAGCTGCCGGGCGGCGGACCGAACCGTCCCGGCTGACGCGGGTACGGCCGACCTGCCTGCCCGGGCCGCGGTCGCTGCGGCGTGGCCTGATGCGGTGGCGCCTGCTGGGGCCCGGCCTGCTGGCGCCCTGCCTGCTGGGAGAGGGGCGGCTGGGAGGGCGACGGCTCGCCCGGCCGACGCAGCAGCTGGCCGTAGTATTCCGCTTCGTCGTCCGCCTCGCGCCCGGCCGGATCGTCCTTGAACCGGAATCCCCGGCGGTCGCCCCGGCGTCTCCTGGGCAGCCCGTAAGCATCGCGGCCCAGGCCGGTGTCGCCACGTTCCACCAGGTACCTCCTGGACCCTGATTGTCCAGCCGCGCTGCGGGATAAGTGCCCTATCTGACGAGTGTAGGTCGGCAGAAATCCCCTGTAGGACCGAGATGGCCAATTGTCACTAATTGCACATAATCGCGTCGTATTGACCCGATAACACCCTGTATCGGGGGTCTGCCTCGGGCCGGAGCCAGGGCGCGCGATACGAACCGAGCGTGGCGGGGGATACTCTCAAAACAGAAGCATTCAGCGGAGCGGCCATGATGTCTTGGATCGTATGGCTGATCATTGCAGCCGTACTTGGCGTTGCCGAAATCCTCACCACGACACTTGCCTTCGGCCTCATCGCGGTCGCAGCGGTGGTCGCGG
Organism: uncultured Actinomycetes bacterium; assembly: GCA_963767565.1. Taxonomy (GTDB): domain Bacteria; phylum Actinomycetota; class Actinomycetes; order Streptosporangiales; family Streptosporangiaceae; genus Palsa-504. The sequence goes on from CAVYEG010000018.1 coordinate 34,358, forward strand.
CGGCGGTCGGCGCCTTCCACCTGGACCTGGGCGTTCAGCTGGCCGCCTTCGTCGTCGCGGCCGGCGCCGGGCTCGGGTTTGTCCGCCCGATCGCGCTTCGGCACCTCAAGCAGCCGCCGACGCTGCGCACGGGAACCGCCGCGCTGGTCGGCCGTTCGGCGATCGTCCTGGAAGAGGTGCACGAGCACGGCGGGCGGGTGCGCATCAACGGCGAGGTGTGGACCTCTCGTCCCTACCTGGACGAATCACTCGTGATCCCGGCCGGCACCAAGGTCGACGTAATGCAGATCACAGGTGCCACAGCACTTGTCTATCCCCGGGAGTAGCCATGATCCTGGCTGAACTCATCATCGCGGCCGTCGTCGCGATCTTGGTCGTTATCACGGTGGTGCGGTCGGTACGGATCGTGCCTCAGGCCCGCGCACGCAACGTCGAGCGGCTCGGCCGCTACCGCAAGACGCTGGAACCGGGGATGAATTTCGTCATCCCCATGATCGACCGGGTGAAGCCGATCATCGACCTGCGCGAGCAGGTCGTCTCGTTCAATGGCGCGCCGGTGATCACCGAGGACAACCTGGTCGTACTCATCGACACGGTGCTGTTCTTCCAGGTCACCGATCCGCGAGCGGCAGACTACGAGATTGTCAACTACATCCAGGCGATCGAGCAGATCACCGCGACCATGCTGCGCAGCGTGATCGGTTCCATGGACCTGGAGCAGACGCTGACCTCGCGCGACAAGATCAACGCCCTGCTGCGCGGCGTCCTCGACGACGCGTCGGGCAAGTGGGGCATCCGGGTCACCCGGGTCGAGATCAAGGCCATCGACCCGCCCAAGTCCGTGAAGGACGCGATGGAGAAGCAGATGCGCGCCGAGCGCGAAAAGCGTGCGGCGGTCCTGACCGCCGAGGGTGTCAGGCAGTCCAAGATCCTCACCGCGGAGGGCGAGAAGCAGAGCGCCATCCTCGGCGCGGAAGGCGCCAAGCAGAGCGCGATCCTGCGGGCCGAAGGCCAAGCCCAGGCCATCGCGACCGTGTTCCAGGCCGTTCACGACAACGACCCGGATCCGAAGCTGCTGGCCTACCAGTACCTGCAGACGCTGCCGCAGATCGCGCAGGGCCCGGGCAGCACGTTCTGGGTCATCCCGAGCGAAGTGACTACCGCGCTCCGGTCGGTCGCCAACGCCTTCGGCGGCGGCGCGGACGTAGGCCCCGCCGAGCCTGCCCGCGGCCCTCGGGACCAGGCCAGGCGCGAACCGCCTGCTGTGCCCGCGGCGGAGGGTCTCACCGCGATCGGCACCGGGCCAGCCGACGCCGCCCCAGAGAACGGCACCGTACCGGAGGCTGCCAAAGCTCCGGGAACCAGCGTTTCGCCGGCCTCGGCGGCCGCGGTCGATGCCGTGACCGCCATGCTCGCCGACAACGGCTCAGGCACCGGCTTCTTCGATCCGCTCGGCGCCGCTGATCCTCTCAGTGGCGCGGGAGCCGTGAGCCCGGCCGACGGCGATCCGGCCGACGCTACCGCGCCGGATCGCGACATGCCTTCGGCCAACGGCAGTGAGGCCGCTATCTGAGCAGTAGCACCAGGACGCTGCCGATGAGTGCGGCCACCACGATGACCAGTATCAGCCGCAGCGGATAGTACCGGTCGGAGCGGCGTTTAGCCTGCGCTCCGGCCGCCGCGGCCTGAGGCTGCGGAGCCTGCGCGGCAGCGGCAACGGCCGCGGCGGTCTCGGTCTTGGTCGGCGGCTCAGCGATCACGCCCTCCAGGACCGGTTCCTGCGCCGGAGCCGGCCCGGGCGCCGGGCGGTTCCGGTCGGCGGGTGCCCAGGCATCCGTCCGGGGCGGCGTCGGCCGGCTGTCGCCGCCCTGCGCCGGCGGCTGGGCATCGGTGCCGTCCGGTCCCTGGTTACCCGGTCCCGGCGGGGCGGTCAGCTCACTGTCCTGCAGCCAGGAGGCGGAGAACGGATCGTGCCAGATCGACTCCGGGGCCGAGCTGAGGTCCGGCGTCACTGTCGCCGCGCCGAACGGCACCTCGTCCTGCCCTCCGTGATGATTCCCGTTCGCCCCGGCGTCCGCCGCGCCATCCCAGCTCCGGCCGGAATCCCCGTTCTGGGCGCCATCCCCGTTCTGGCCGTTGTCCCAGCGCGACCCGCCGTACTGACCTGCGTCGCTGCCCCGCGACCCGGCATCAAACCAGCCGCCCTCGTCCTGGCTCGTCCCGCCGTCCCAACCCGAGCTGACGTGCTGCCCCTGCCGTGCGTCCCATCCCTGGGTGGCGTCTTGGCCCTGCCGTGCCTCCCACCCCTGAGTGGCGTCTTGCCCCTGCCGTGCCTCCCATCCCTGGGTGGCGTCTTGGCCCTGCTGCGCGTCCCAGCCGCGCCTTGCCGCCGTACTGGCTGCGGCCGCTCCCCGGCTCGCGGTGGCGGTATCGGAATGCCCTTGACCGCCCCTGAGCGCGATCCTGATCCGCTCCGGGTCGTAGACGTCCGGCGGTGCCATGGTGACCCCCGCGCGGGCTCCGGCGGCCGCCGCCGGGCTCGCCCCCGGCGGCCTGACCGGGAGGTTGGGGTCGGCCCAGGCCTCCGAGCCCAGCCGCCGCCACCGTTCCTCCCACTCGAGCACGTCTCCGTCGCAGGCGCGCACGTACGCGGCCAGGATGGGCAGGGTAGGCAGGGCGGGGCCGTTCTCGGCTTCCTTCAGGATGCCGCTCGGGAAGTGGGTCCGGGCCGAAAGCTCGTCGTACCCGACCGCCGCCGCATCGCGCAGGGCGCGAAGGTCGGCAAGAAACCGCGCCCTATCATCGGCTTGGCCGGCCGACCACATTCCCCGCGCTTGCAACTAGGCACCTTCCCGCTGGACACGCATGACCTAAGGCGCCGCCCAGCGCCCGTAGCTCACCATCTGGGATTACGGGGCAGGGTACCGCGCCAACAGCCGCGATGCCGCTGATACCGTGCATTTCGTCTTAAGTGTCTCTCGTCAGGCTCCAGAGCATACGCAGAATCGCCTATCCGGCGGCTAGAAGACGCGACGTTATGCCGGCCAAGGTGCGAACCGGGCGTGATGGCCTGGCGGCCAGCGTTTCGATGCCGCACCGTACCCCGGAACGGTATGAAATCCGCGTGGGGCCGACCGCGCCCATCGTCGGCTGGTCATTGGGGCCCTTAGAGCCGGATGGCCAGGCCGATCGTGAACGCGATCCCGAAGGCCAGCTGCAGCCGCCCGGTCTGCCCCAGCGCCTTGATCAGCGCCGGCCCCGACGCCCCGGCCCGGACCGAACGCACCGGCATCCGCGCCAGCGGCAACGCCAGCGCCACCAGCAGCGTGAACGGCCGGAAGACGGCGAGCAGCGCCGCGACGCCGAACGGCGCCAGCAGCGCCGCCACGTACGTCACCCGGCTGTGCGCGTCGCCGAGCATGACCGCCAGGGTCCGCTTGCCCGCCTGCGTGTCGGTCCTGATGTCGCGCAGGTTGTTGACCATCAGCAGGCCGCAGGCCAGCAGCCCGGCCGGCACCGAGGCGGCTAGCCCGAGCCAGCTGAGGCGGTCCATCTGCACGTAGGCCGTGCCCGCCACCGCGACCACGCCGAAGAACGCGAACACGAACACTTCGCCCAGGCCGTTGTACCCGTACGGCCGCGGGCCGCCCGTGTAGAACCAGGCGGCGGCCACGCACGCGGCACCCACCGCCACCAGCCACCAGGACGTCACCGCGGCCAGCGCGAGCCCGGCCAGGCCCGCCACGAAGAAACAGCCGAAAGCCGCCAGTAGCACCTGCCGCGACGGCGCGAGTCCCGCCGCGACCAGCCGCACCGGTCCGACCCGCTTGGCGTCCGAGCCGCGCACGCCGTCGCTGTAGTCGTTGGCGAAGTTGACGCCGACCTGCAGCGCGAGCGCCACCACCAGCGCCAGCAGCGCCCGCCACCAGGAGAAACGGCTGTAGCCGAAGGCCACGCCCGAGCCGATCAGCACCGGCACCACCGCCGCGGGCAGCGTCCTGGGCCGCGTCCCCGCCAGCCACTCCCGTGCTTCAGCCACGGATCGATCCTAGGCGCATCGGGTCACTCGCTGATCGTGGTGTGCAGGCGGATCACGGGGACAGCCGTGCCCACGTCGAGTTCGCCCCGGGCCCCGTCGGCGGCCCACCCGGCCGAGGACAGGAAACGCTGCACCGCGGCATCCGCCGCCAGCACCCAGGTAGACATGGTGCGGAACCCGTCGGAAACGAGCGTGTCCGCGACGGCGTGCAGCAACCTGCCGCCGTGCCCCTGCCCGGTCCGTTCCGGCGATATCCGGAACTCGTAGATCTCCGCGTCGGTGCCCGGCCAGCGGTCGGCGTCGGTGGCAGGACCGGCCGAGGCGAACCCCACCACCTCACGAGGCAGCGCCCCGTGCACCGCGGCCAGCACGTGGTGCCGGGTGCTCGGCGGGCTGGTGATCGCCTCCCGCCACCGGTCGCGCCACACGGCCGACGCCTCCTGGCTGGTCAGCTCGGCCAGCAGCGCCGGCGGAACGATCCCGGCCAGGCCGCACCGCCACGAAGCGACCTGTACCCGGGCCAGGTCATCGGCGTCCCCCTCCCGGGCTGGGCGCACGAACCCGGCGGTCAGCTCCGAGGGCGAAGCCGGGTTCACTTGTCCGGGTGGGCGATGAGCGTGATGTCGCGGGCCGCGCCGGTCGAGGCCGAAGTGGCCATCGCCGCGTAGACCTGCAGGGCCGCGCTGACGGGCCGCTCCCGGTCCGCGGGCCGGTAGGACCCGAGCGAGGCCAGCAGCCGTTCACGGCGGAGAGAAAGCTCGGCATCGAGCACGTCCACCCGCAGCTCCCGGCGCGGGATGTCGATCACCACCGTGTCGCCGTTCTCGACGACCGCGATGAGGCCGCCTGCCGCCGCTTCCGGTGCGACGTGGCAGATCGACAGGCCCGAAGTCCCGCCGGAGAACCGGCCGTCGGTGATCAGCGCGCAGTCACGGCCGAGGCCCTTGCCCTTGAGGAAGCTGGTCGGGTACAGCATCTCCTGCATCCCCGGCCCGCCCCGCGGGCCCTCGTACCTGATGACCACCACGTCACCGGCGCCAACCGCCCCGCCCAGGATGCCCGCCACCGCGTCCTCCTGGCTCTCGAACACCACGGCCGGGCCGGAGAACGCCCACAGCTCCTCCGGCACGCCGGCGGTCTTCACGATGGCCCCGTCCGGCGCCAGGTTCCCGTAAAGCACGGCCAGGCCGCCGTCTGCCGTGTACGCGTGCGCCGCGTCCCTGATGCAGCCAGAAACCCGGTCGGTATCCAGCGTCTCCCACCGGGCAGACTGCGAGTACGGCCGGATGGTCCGCACGCCGCCGGGCGCCGCGTGCCACAGCTCCACGGCCGAATCAGAAACGGAGGGGGCACCCAGGTCCCAGACGTCAAGGAACTCCTGCAGCGACGTGCTGTGCACGGTGCGCACCCCGCGGTTCAGCAGCCCGGCCCGGTTCAGCTCGCCCAGGATCGACGGGATGCCGCCGGCCCGGTGCACGTCTTCCAGGTGGTACGAACTGCTCGGCGCCACCTTGCACAGGCACGGCACCCGCCGGGACAGTTCGTCGATCTCTTTGAGCCCGAAGTTCACGCCCGCCTCGTGCGCGGCGGCCAGCAGGTGCAGGATCGTGTTGGTCGACCCGCCCATGGCCACGTCCAGGGCCATCGCGTTCTCGAACGCGTCCCGGCTGGCGATCGACCGGGGCAGGACGGACGAATCCCCCTCCGCGTAATACGAGCGGGTGATCTCCGCGATCAGCGCGCCCGCCCGCTCGAACAGCCCGCGCCGCGCCTCATGCGTGGCCAGCGTGCTGCCGTTGCCCGGCAGGGCCAGGCCGATTGCCTCGGTCAGGCAGTTCATCGAGTTGGCGGTGAACATGCCCGAGCAGGATCCGCACGTCGGGCAGGCAGACTCCTCCATGGCCAGCAGCTGGTCGTCGGACACCGATGGGTCCGCCGAGGCCACCATGGAGTCGATGAGGTCCAGCTTGCGGCCGGAAGAACCAGCAGCCAGCCCCGCGCCTGTGCTTGCTGAAACAGTGCCGGCCTCCATCGGGCCGCCGGACACGAACACGGTCGGGATGTTCAGCCGCATGGTGGCGATGAGCATGCCCGGCGTGATCTTGTCGCAGTTCGAGATGCAGATCATGGCGTCGGCGCAGTGCGCGTTGACCATGTACTCGACCGAGTCGGCGATCAGCTCCCGGCTCGGCAGCGAGTACAGCATGCCGCCGTGCCCCATCGCGATCCCGTCGTCCACCGCGATCGTGTTGAACTCCCGCGGGATCGCCCCCGCCGCCCGGATCGCGTCGGCCACGACCAGGCCGACCTCACGCAGGTGCACGTGCCCGGGCACGAACTCGGTGAAGCTGTTGGCCACCGCGATGATCGGCTTGCCGATGTCTTCCCTGGCTACCCCGGTGGCCCGCAGCAGGGCGCGGGCGCCCGCCATGTTCCTGCCGTGCGTGACCGTCCGGGACCGAAGCGGAGGCATAGCCGATCTCCCCTGAGCTGGTAGCAATAGGAACCAGCCTACCGGGGCCGTCGGTCAGGCCGGCCGGTCCTCGGGGAACGCCTTCTGGGCCGCTGCCTCGATCCGCTCGATCTCCGTGGCGGTCAGCCGCTGCCCCCGCATCTGCCGGGCCCGGCGGTGCAGGTACTTGCGCAGCCGCGGGCCGCTGAACACGTCGACGTCCCTGATGGTAGCCACGTCCCAGGGAATCTTCGGCCCGTAGACCGCCATCGCCGGGCGGACGCTGACCGGGCTGCCGAGCTGGCGGGACAGCACGTCGGCGGTCCGCGCCGCCTCCCAGTGGGCGTGCTCGAGCCGGTCCTTCATGCTGCGCGGCCCGTGCCACAGTTGCCGGCCGTTCCTGGTGCGCACCGGCATCCGCTTGTCCCAGTCCTCGGAGTCGATGGCGAACACCCCGGCCGGGCCGATCACCAGGTGGTCGATCTGCTCCTCGCTATCGGGGATGGGGATGCAGTGCATGGTGCGGTAACCCTTGCGTCGCATCCGGTTCAGGTGGTACGCGGTCCGCCGCTGGGCTCCGGTCAGCCGCACCCCCGGCCGGACGTAGATGCTGGTCCGGGACCGGTAGACGGTGTCGGCGATGGCCGCCAGCACGGCCAGGGTCAGCCCGTACCGCCAGTTGAGCACGATGGAGAAGACCACCCCGGCGATGACCGCGACGACGACCCGCCGCTGCCAGGCCCGCAGCCGCGGGTCGGCGGACAGGTGGGCCAGGCTGCCCAGGTGCTGGCCGATGCCCTCGCCCTGCGGTTCCTCTTGAACGGCGACCGGCGTGACCACCAGGCTCCGGGTGGGTCTGGCGTCCCGGTCCCGCTCCGAAGCCGGGCTGGCCCCGCCATCGGCCGGCTCGGCGGGATCGTTCAGGTCGAACGACTCATCCGACTTCGACCACTCCCAGAACTGCACGTCCCCGGAATCGGAACCGGAATCGGCCTCGGAACCGGAACCGGAATCGGCCTCGGAACCGGAACCGGAACCGGCCTCGGAATCGGTCTCGTCCCCGCCCGGCCAGGGCGCGGGAGCCGGGTTGCCGGCCGCACCGGCATTACCACTGCCGTTTACCGCCCCGCCATTAACAGGACCGCCATTTGACGCACGGCTATACCGCGTGCGACCCGCCGTGGCACCATCCGATGCCACGGGTTGCCACCGCGCCCCCTCCGGTGTCGTACCGCCTTCGTTACCGAGCGTCACTTCTTCGTGTGACCTGCGGTTTCTCAGTTTCGGCCACGCCATCGGTCTTCACCCACCACCTCAGCGTAACTGCCTTGGGACACAGCGCAAAGCACGTACACGTTGGTTGTGCCCTACTCCGGCCGTTTTTATAGCAGGCCATTCATCCCGATAACGGTCCGAACGTCCCGCCCTCCTCGTGGTCTAGCATCTGCACCATGACCCAGATCCACGAGCTCACCGTGCTTGAGCTCGCCGCGGCAATCCGCGCGCGCGAGCTGTCGCCGGTCGCCGTCACCGATCATTATCTGCGCCGCACCGCCGAACTCAACGACCAGGTCGGCGCGTTCTATACTATTACTGCCGACCTGGCTGGCGAGCAGGCGCTGGCGGCCGAGAAGGCCGTCGCCCAGGCCGCCGACCCGGCCGAACTGCCCCCGCTGACCGGCGTGCCCATCCCGATCAAGGACCTCAACATGGTCGCGGGCGTCCGGCAGACGTTCGGCTCGGTCACCTACGCCAGCAACGTGCCGGACGGCGACGACTACGTGGTGACCAAGCTCAAGGACGCGGGCGTCGTCATCACCGGCAAGACGTCCACCCCCGAGTTCGGCTTGCCGTGTTATACCGAGACCAAGATCGGCCCGCCGGCCCGGACCCCGTGGGATCTGTCGCGTTCGGCGGGCGGCTCGAGCGGCGGCGCGGCTTCCGCCGTGGCTGCGGGCCTGGCTCCCGCCGCCCAGGGCAGCGACGGCGCCGGGTCCATCCGCATCCCGTCCAGCGTCTGCGGGCTGTTCGGCATCAAGCCGTCCCGCGGCCGGATCTCCAACGGCCCGCTCGTGCCGGACCTGCTCGGCTTCGGGGTGAACGGCCCGATCGCCCGCACCGTGGCCGACGCCGCGCTGCTGCTCGACGTCATGACCGGCAACTTCCCCGGCGACATGTACACCCTGCCGCCGCTGCCACCCGGCGAGTCCTTCCTCGGTCACGCCAGCCGCCCGCCGGGCCGGCTCCGGATCGGCCGCACCCTGCAGCACCCGATCACCGGCGTCGGCGTCCACCCGGACTGCGTGCAGGCCTACGACGACGCCAGCAGCCTGCTGGCCAGCCTGGGCCACGAGGTCGAGGACATCGCCCTGCCGCTGGGCCCGGATATAGTCCCGTTCTTCGAGACCATCTACCACGTCTACGCCACCCTGACCCCGGTCGAGGAGGCCCAGGAACACCTGCTGCTGCCGCTGACCCGCTACCTGCGCGAGCTCGGCCGGGCCACCCCTGCCGCCGACTTCCTGTTCGCCCAGGCCTACATGCAGTTCGTGACGCGTCCGGCCATCGCGGCCCTGAGCGCCTACGACGCGATCCTCACCCCGACCCTCGCCCAGCCGCCACGGCCGGTCGGCTACTTCGACGAGGTGGACCCGGCGGAGAACTTCGAGCGGCAGAAGCGGTTCACCCCGTGGACCGCGATCTACAACACCGCCGGGCTGCCCGCGGTCAGCGTGCCGCTGCACTGGAGCGCCGAAGGCCTGCCGATCGGCGTGATGCTGGCCGGCCGGATGGGCGACGAGGGCACGCTGATCTCGCTGTCCGCCCAGCTGGAGGAGGCCCGCCCCTGGAAGGACCGGCACCCGCCGATCTGGGGCTAGCCCGGCCATGCGGGCGCACGGGTTGCGGATCGGGCGCCGGCGTCCGCGCCACCGGGTCGCGCGGATCGTCAACATCGTGGCCGCGGTCTGCGCCTGCGTGCTGCTGCTCGGCATCCTCGGCTTCGGCTTCGGCACGATCCCGGCCCTGGGCCCCGCGCTCGACCCCGGTAAGGGCGCGTGGACCTCGGCCGAAGACGGCGAGCCGGTCAGCGACCAGGCGCTCAGCCTGCCCGGACTGCAGCAGCCGGCCACGGTCTCGTTCAGCAGCCAGGGCGTGTCCGCCATCAGCGCGGCCAGCGACCATGATCTGTTCCTGGCGCTGGGTTACGTCCACGCCAGGTTCCGGCTGGCCGAGATGGACTCCGAACGCCGCCTGGGGGAGGGGCGCCTGGCCCAGCTGGCCGGGCCGACCGGCCTGGCCTCGGACAAGTTCGAGCTGGAGCTCGGCCTGCTGCGCACCGCGCAGGCCGAATGGGCCCAGATGCCCCGCGCCGGCCCGGCCGCCCAGGCGCTGCTGGCCTACGCCCAGGGCGTCAACGACGACATCGCCCAGGTCCGGGCCAGCGGCCAGTGGCCCGCGGAGTTCACCCTGGCCGGCGTGTACCCGTCGGCCTGGACCCCGGTCGACAGCCTGGTCATCCAGGGCGAGCTTACCCAGCAGCTCGACTTCACCTCGACCCCGCTTGGCCGCGCCCTGCTGGAGCGCTCCCTCGGCGCGGCGCGCACCATGGACTGGTTCCCGGTCATCGCCCCGGACGCCCAGGCCCCTTACGACCCCGGCCCCTACGCCAAGCCCGCCCTGACCCCGCTGCCCCCGAACGCCGCGAGCACCGTCCCGCCCGCCACGCTCTCGGACATTACGCAAGCAGGCGCCACGGCCCGTTCGGCCGTATCAGCGGGCGAGGCGGAGGCGGCGGCGACCTTGCTCGCCCAGCTCAGCCAGCTGCCCGCGGGCCAGCTGCACGCTTACCCCGACAGCAACGCGTGGGCCGCCAACGGCCCCGCGGTCGCCGGCGGCCCCGGCGCCGCAGGCGGCCAAGGTAACAAAGCCCTGCTGGCGGGCGACCCGCACCTGCCGCAGACCATCCCGCCGATCTGGTACGAGGTCGCCCTGTCCGCGCCCGGCCTGGACGCGGCCGGGGTCAGCGTGCCCGGCCTGCCCGGCATCCTGATCGGGCACAACACCCGCATCGCCTGGTCGCTGACCGACACGCAGAACCAGGCCACCATGTTCTACGACGAGCGCACCCGCGGCACCCAGTACTACTGGCACGGCCGGTGGCGCCCGATGCAGGTCGTGCACTACGACATCGGAGTGCGCGGCGGCCCCACGGTGCCGCTGACCGTGGACATCACCGTGCACGGGCCGATCATGACCCGGGCCGGGCAGACCACGTCGGTCGACTGGATGGGCAACGTGCCGTCCCCGGACCTGGCCGTCATCCTCGGCGTCGACCAGGCCGCCGATTTCGCTCAGTTCAAGGCGGCCCTGGCCGGCTGGTACGCCCCGTCGCAGAACTTCGTCTACGCCGACACCGCCGGAAACATCGGCGCCATCTCGGCTGGCTACTACCCGCAGGTGGCCGCGGCCTGCCAGCCCTGGCTGCCGATGAGCGGCACCGGCGGCTGCGATATCACCGGCGTCATCCCGTACGCCGCCGAACCCCGGGCCTACGATCCCCCCGGGCACGTGCTGGCCACCGCCAACCAGCGGCCGGTCACCGCCGCCTACCCGTATTACATCGGCACCAGCGCCGACTTCTTCGACCCCGGCTACCGCGCGGCCACCATCTACGCCGCGCTGCGCGGGCGGACCGCCCCGCTCACGCCGGCCAGCTTCGCGGCCATCCAGACCAGCCTGACCGACCAGCTCGCCGTCCGCATCGTCCCGGAAATCCTGACCGCCCTGACCGGTACCGCTCTTTCTTCTGCCGAACGATCCGCGGTACAGCTCCTCGCCACCTGGAACGACACCATGGCGGCCGGTTCCGCGGCGGCCACCATCTGGTGGAATTTCTGGGCCGACTACCTGTCGGACGTGTTCCAGCCCTGGTGGAATCACGGCCACGCGCCCATCACCAAGGATCCCGGCGGCCTCGCCTTGTCCGCCGAGGACCAGCCCAGCCTGGATGAGGACCTGGAGGCCTGGACGCTGACCGACCCGGCCAACCCGGCGTTCACCCCGCCGAACGGCCAGCCGCGCACCGCCCCGCAGGTCATCCGGGCCGCCTTCGCCACCGCGGTCTCGCACCTGGAGGCCGCGCTCGGCGGCACGCCGGGCCGCTGGACCTGGGGCCGGGTCCACTCCCGGGAGTTCCCCGCCCTGTCCGGCTCGGACGGCCTGGGCTACGGACCCCGGGCCGGCGGCGGCGACCCGTTCACCCCGGACGCCGCCGACGGCGGGCTGACCGCGAGGAGCGGCCCGAGCTGGCGGATGATCGTCACCCTGTCCGCCGCCGGGGTGAGCGCCCGGGGCGTGTACCCGGGCGGGCAGAGCGAGAACCCCGCCTCGCCCTGGTACGAAAACCTGGTCCCGTTGTGGTGGGACGGCCGGTACCTGCCGGTGCCGGTACCCGGCCAGCCCGCCGGCTCGCTGACCTGGCACCTCAACCAAGCAGCGGGCCATGGCTGACCCGAAGCGCCTCGGCACCGGAGCCGGCCTCGGCACGAGCGGCCATGGCTGACCCGAAGCGGCTCGGCAAGCGCGGCGCCTACCGGCTCGGCGAGCTGCGGTTCTCGGGCCGCCCGCAGGCCCCCGGCCCCGCCCCGCACCGGCCCTCGTTCGGCACCCGGCGCTCCCGCGGCGCGGTCTGGGCCTGGCTGACTGCCTGTGCCGTGACCGCCGCGCTGCTCGGCCTGGGCGCCGCCTTCGGCCTGTGGTGGCTGCCGTTCGCGGCCGGGATCGCGGCCGGGGCAGCGCCGTGGCGGGCTCGTTGTGCGCTGGGCCTGGTGCTGGTGGCCGTGCTGGCCGGCTGGGGCGCGGCGCTGTGGTGGCCCGCCCTGACCGGCGCCCCGGCCGGGGCGACCGCCCGAACCGTCGCCGCCCTGGCCGGGCTGCCGCCCTACGCCGGGGTGGGCGTGGCCGGCACCCTGCTGGTCGGCGTGCTGCAGGTGCTGGCCGCCGTCTGGCTGGCCCGGGCCGTAACCTACCGGCTGCGCTAGAGCGCCGCACCGGGCGCCGGGCCCCCTACCGGCTGCCCTGGCATGGCGAGATAGTGGACAACAACGTCAGCTGACTAGCCCGGCCAGGCCAGCCCCCAGGTCATCAGGCGCTCACTTAGGCGGGCAGGCCGCGCAGGAAGTCGGTCAGGCCGGCGAAGTAGGCCTGCTGGTCGTCGTACATGGCCATGTGGCTGCCGTCCGGGCAGAACAGGTACTGGCCGCGGGGCAGGCGCCCGGCCATCATCTCCATGTGCGCCGGGTCCATGGTGTCGTGGCCGGCCCCGATGACCAGGGTGGGCACCTCGATCGAGGCCAGCTCGGCGGTCCGCTCCCAGTGGGCCAGGCTGGCGTCGGCGCTGATGCCCAGCTCGCTGGGACCCTGCATGGACACGTAGATGGCCGGGTTGATGTGCGCGAACGCGCGCTGCACCGGCTCCGGCCAGTCCGCAGCCGGCCTGCGCAGCACGTGGTGGACGTAGTGCTGCTCCATCAGCAGCTCCGTGTACCTGGGGTTCCCGGTGTCCCCGGCCGCCTCGAACGCCTTGACCTCGGCCAGCTTGGCCTGGTCCATGGCCGGCATGAGCACCTGCTCGGCGTAGGCGTTGTAGGCCGGGACGCTCGACATCATGCTGGAGATGACCAGCCCGCGCAGGTGCTGCTGGTGCGCCAGCGCGTATTCGGTGGCCAGGATGCCGCCCCAGGAGTGGCCGAGCAGCACGAAGTTGTCCCGGTTCAGGCCCAGCGCCTGGCGGACCTGCTCCACCTCGTCGACGAACCGGTCCAGGTCCCACAGCGACGGCTCGTCCGGCTGGTCGCTGAACCCCGAGCCGAGCTGGTCGTAGTAGTAGTACTCGATCCCGGCCGCGGGCAGGTAGCTGTCGCACGCCTCGAAATACTCGTGGGTGGCGCCCGGGCCGCCGTGCAGCAGCAGCAGCCGCAGGTCAGGGGCATTGCCGACGCGCTTCACCCACACGCAGAAGGTGCCCTTCGGGGTGTTCACCGGGATCTTCCGCGCCCCGCCGCTCAGCGCGTCGTCCCGGCCGGAATAGTCCAGATACCCGCTCATCCGCAGCCTCCATGCATAATGCCACCCGGGATACGACCACCCGGGTGGCATTATGCCAGCGTGCTACCTGCCGCTCAGCACCAGTTCGTCCTGGGCGGCCCGGCCTGGGCCGTCGACCAGCGCGGCCGGCTGGGCCGGGATCCGGAGCACCCGGGCCACCGGTGCCGGCAGCCACCAGTTCGCCCGGCCGAACAGGGCGACCAGCGCCGGGACGAGCAGGCAGCGCACGACCACCGCGTCGATGAGGATGCCGGCGCCGAGCCCGGTGGCCAGGATCTTCAGGTCGGTCTCCGGCCCGGTGGACATCGACAGGAAGCTCAGCATCAGGATCGCGGCCGCGCTGGTGACCAGGCGGCCGGTCCGGCCCAGGCCCTCGGTGACGGCGTGACGGGCGTCACCGCTGGTGTCGTAGGCCTCCCGGATGCGGGTCAGGATGAACACCTCGTAGTCCATCGACAGGCCGAACAGGAAGGCGAAGACCATCAGCGGCACCCACATCGTGATCGCCCCGGTGGCCGGGATGCCCCACAGCGCGTGCGAGCCGTGCCCGTCCTGCCAGACCCAGGTCAGCACGCCGTAGGCGGCGGTCAGCGAGATCAGGTTGAAGACCACGGCCTTGGCGGCCAGCAGCACCGAGCGGAAGGCCCGGGTCAGCAGCAGGAAGGTGGCGACGCTGATGATGGCGAGCATGAGCGGGAAGTCGCCGTAGACCGCGTGGTCGAAGTCGATCAGCGACGCGCCGTCGCCGCCGACGCCGATCACGTGCGGTTGCCCGAGCAGCGCGTGCTCAAGCCCGCTGACGGTCGTCTGGCCCGCGGGCACGCTGCTCTCGGCCGAGGGAATCACGGTGACGATCGCCGTGCCGCCCCGCTGGTAGTCCGGCGTGGCCGGCGCCACTGCGGCGTACACGCCTGGAACCCGCGCGGCCTGCGCTGCGACGGCACCCCTAGCGCCGGGAGCGGAGGAGGTCAGGACCTCGGCCGGGGTAAGCACACCGGCCGGGACGCCGCCGTCGGTCAGCGTGACCAGCGCGTTGTGCGCGGGCCCGCTGGTGGCCTGCGCGGAGCTGCCGGGCTCGCCCAGGTGCAGGGACAGCGCGGGCAGCATCAGCGCCGCCAGGATGCCGAGACCGGCCAGCGCGGCCAGCCAGCGGTGCCGGTAGACGCCGCGCGCCCAGGCCGAGAACACCCGGCTGGCGCGGCGCTCGGTGCGCAGCCGCGGCCAGTCCAGGCGCGGGCCGATCGTGGCCAGGATGACCGGGAGCAGGGTGACGGCGACGGCCACGGACATCAGCGGCACCAGCACGCCGCCGTAGCCGACGCTGCGCAGCATGGGCACCGGCAGGACGATCATCGACAGCAGCCCGATGGCCACGGTCAGCCCGGAGAACACCACGGCCCGGCCCGCGTGGGTCATCGCCTCGGTCACGGCGGCCACGTTGTCCCGGCCGTTCGCCCGCTCCTCGCGCCAGCGGCTGACCACGAGCAGCGAGTAGTCGATGGCCACGCCCAGCCCGATCAGCGCGATGAGGAACTCGACGATCTGGCTGACCTCGGTCACCTCGGTGAGGCCGCCGACGACCAGGAACGTGGCCAGCACCGAGATCCCGCCGATGAGCAGCGGCAGCAGGGCCAGGAAGCTGGCGAACACCAGCGCCAGGATGACCAGCGCGCCGATGGCTCCGATCATCGCCTCGGCCATGATCCCGGTGCCCTTGCCGGAGTTCGGGCTGCCGTTGGCCAGCAGGTCCGAGCCGGTGACCCCGACGTGCCAGCCGGCCGGCGCGGCCGCCGTAACGGCGCGGTCGATCGCAGGGCCGAGGTTGCTGCCGCCGAAGCCGGCCATCGGGGCCGTGTAGATCAGCGCGAAGGTGGACCGGCCGTCGCGGGTGACGAACGCCGGGTTGTGCGTGGTCGCGTAGTCCGCGATCCGCACGCCGGGAACCGCCCGGGCTACCGAGGCGAACGCGCGTCCGGTGGCCGCCGCCACCGCGGGGTCGGTGACCTTCTGCCCGGCCGGCACGGTGATCACCGGCAGGTAAGGGGCCTGCGAGCCGCCATTGCCGTACTGGCTGGCGATCTGGTTGTCGACCTTGAACGCCTGCCCGGGCATGGCGAAGTCATTGGTCATCCGGTGGGTAGTGCCGTTGACGGTCATCACGCCGACGGCGGCCACGATGACCCAGAACAGGGTCACGAGCGCCTTGTGGCGAAGGACGAAGCGGGTGAGCGCAGGCATCGTGGCCTCCGAGTCAGGGGCCGGCGGCCGTTCCGCCAGCTGTAGCTCAAGACTGCCGCCGCGGGCCCCCGCCGGTCGTCCCGCGACGGGCGGCACTTGCCTGTACCGCCGCGGGATTAGCCGCGTCCCGCGTACTCCCGGGAGAGTAGCCAGATGGTCAACCGGGGGAGGGCGACGTAAGGCTCCGGAATGCTTAGTCTTGCGAGCATGGAAGGTGTGGCGGCGGCGTGGCGGCGGTGGATCAGCTCGCCGGTCAGGGACGCGATTCTCGCCGTGCTTGTGACCGCCCTCCTGGTGCTCGGCAGCCTCGGCGAAGGCAATCCCAAGAGCCCGTCGGACCAGATCCAGTTCCACGGCCAGGCGGTGCCGCATCCGGGGGCTGCGCTGCTGCTCGTCGTGGCCGCCTGCCTGGTCCTAGCCTGGCGGCGCCGCTGGCCGGTCCCCGTGCTCGTCGTCTCGGTCGCCGCGGTGACCGTTTACTCGGTCCTCGGCTACGTCAACGGCGCGTCCCTGGTCGCCCCGGTCCTCGCCTTGTACACGGTGGCCACCCAGGTCAGCGTCCGCCGGGCCGCGATCGCGGCCGCGGCCACGCTCGCCGTGCTCATGACGGCCACCGCGGTGAACAACCCGTTCGGGCACTTCAGCGACGGCGGATTCGTCCTGCTCCCTGGCATGGTCGCCGCCGCCTTCTTCGCCGGGATCGCGGTGGCGAACCGGCGCGCTTACACGGCGTCGATGCTGGCCCGGGCCGAACAGGACGGCCGCCGCCGCGTCGACGAGGAGCGGCTGCGCATCGCCCGCGAACTGCACGACGTCGTCGCTCACACCATGGCCACGATCAACGTGCAGGCCGGCGTGGCGGCCCACGTCCTGTCCACCCGCCCCGAGGCGGCCGCCGACTCCCTGCAGGCGATCAAGACCGCGAGCAAGGAAGGGCTCAGGGAACTGCGCGCCATCCTCAACGTGCTGCGCCAGGCCGACGACGCCGACCCTACCCAGCCCGCTCCCGGCGCCGCTCAGCTCGACGCCCTGGTCGCCGGGGCCCGCCGGGCCGGCCTGGAGACGACGTACACCGTCACCGGGGAGCCCGTCCCGCTGCCCGCCGCCGTGGACCTGGCCGCGTACCGCATCGTCCAGGAATCGCTGACCAACGCCATCCGCCACGCCGGCCCGGCCACCGCCGCGGTCTCGCTGGTCTACCACCATGACGGAGTGCGCATCGAAGTGACCGACACCGGGCGGGGCCAGCCGGCGACCGCCGGGCCCGGCGGCGGCCATGGGCTGGTCGGGATGCGCGAGCGCGCCGCCGCCGTCGGCGGTGTGGTCGAGACCGGCCCGGGCCCGGCCGGCGGCTACCGGGTCGCGGTCCGGCTGCCCCTCGGCGGCCGTCTCGCCGACCAGCCGCCAAGCAGCGCACCCGGTACGGCGCCAGGCCCCGATACGGAGGCCACCACGGCCCGGGAAGGCGCGCGGCCTTGATCCGGGTCCTGCTCGCCGACGACCAGGCGCTGATCCGCGCCGGATTCCACGTGCTGATCGACGCCGCCGATGACCTCGAGGTGGTGGGCGAGGCCATCGACGGGGCGCAGGCGGTCGACCTGGCCCGCCGTGCGCGCGCCGATGTGGTGCTGATGGACATCCGGATGCCCGGGGTGGACGGCCTGGAGGCCACCCGGCGCATCTCCGCCGACGATGACCTGGCCGGGGTCAAGGTGATCATCTTGACCACCTTCGAGTCCGACGAGTACGTCTACCAGGCGATCCGCGCGGGCGCCAGCGGCTTCCTGGTCAAGGACACCGAGCCCGCCGACCTCCTCCAGGCGGTGCGGGTGGTGGCCAGGGGCGATGCGCTGCTGTCGCCGAGCGTGACCCGGCGGCTCATCACCGACCTGGCCACCCGCCCCGAACGGCCGCCGCTCAGCGACTCGTCAGGGCAGGCGCTGGCCAGGCTGACCGACCGGGAGCGCGAGGTCATGGTGCTGGTCGCCGAGGGCCTTTCCAACGACGAGATCGCCGCCCGCCTGTTCCTCAGCCCGCTGACCTCCAAGACCCACGTCAGCCGCATCATGACCAAGCTGAACGCGCGGGACCGCGCCCAGCTCGTCGTCATGGCCTACGAGACCGGCCTGGTCGCCCCTGGCCGCCGCGTATAGCGGTTTGTCGGCGTGGCCCAGGACCAGTGCCGCTGGCCGCGTCCAGGCCGGGGCGCGTGCCGCCGGCGCGCTGCATATAGTGCGGGTGTGAGCAACGGGCTCAGCGCGATCTTGCTTGACGCGGGCGGGGTGCTGATCTTCCCGGCCCGCGACCTGGTCCTGCCGCCGCTGCAGGCGGCGGGCCTGGCCCCGGACATCGCCGCGCTGGAGCAGGCCCACTACCTGGCCATGGTCGCCCAGGACACCGCCGCCGTGCCGCCCGCGGCCAGCACCTGGTGGCACCAGTACCTGCTCAGCTACGTCGCCGCGTGCGGTGTGGCCGAAGCCGCCCGCGACGGCCTGGCCGCGCAGATCGTGCAGGCCAGCCGCGGCCAGAACTGGTCCCACGTCGGCGCCGGGGTAGCCGGCGGCCTGCGCGACCTGGCCGCGCTGGGCGTCCCGATGGGCGTGGTCTCCAACTCCGACGGCACCGTCCAGGCCGAACTACGCCGCCTCGGCGTCTGCTACGCCCCCGACCGCCAGGCCGGCGCCCCGACCGCCAGGCCGGCGGCCCCGACCGCCAGGCCGGCGGCCCCGACGGCGTCCAGGCTGACGGCCACGACGGCGGCGTCCAGGTCGGCGTGATCGTCGACTCGACCGTGGCCGGCGTGGCCAAGCCCGATCCGGCCATCTTCGGCATCGCGCTCGATGCGCTGGGCGTGCCCGCCAGCAAGACCGTGCTGCACGTCGGCGACAGCGTCCGCTACGACGTGGCCGGGGCGCTGGCCGCCGGGCTGCAGCCGGTCCACCTCGACCCGTTCGGCGTGTGCCCGGCCCCGGGCGGTCACCCGCACGTCGCCACCCTCCAGGAGCTGGCCCGGATCCTGGCCAGCGAAGGCCTCGCCGGCCTCGCCTGCCGATAGAACGCCAGCAGCGCTCACCCCGCGCCGGCGATAGACTACGGGCTTGCCTGATCACGGCCCGAAAGCGAGAGTTCCGCACCATGCGCTGGTCCACCATGCACATCCCGACGCTGCGCGACGACCCGGCGGACGCGGGCGCTCCCAGCCACCGCCTGCTGCTCCGGGCCGGCTACATCCGCCCGCTGATGGCCGGGCACTACTCGCTGCTGCCGCTCGGCCAGCGGGTCCGGCTCAAGGTCATGCGGGTCATCCGGGAGGAGATGGACCGGATCGGCGCCCAGGAGGTGCTGATGCCGGTCATGCACCCGGCCGAGCTGTGGCAGCTGTCCGGCCGCTGGGAGCTGATGGGCGAGGAGATGTTCCGGCTCAAGGACCGGCGCGGTGCGGACCTGGCCCTCGGCATGACGCACGAGGAGATCATCACCAGCCTCGCCACCGAGCTCGAGTCCTACCGCGAGCTGCCGCAGATGTGGTACCAGATCCAGACCAAGCTGCGCGACGAGCCGCGGCCGAAGGCCGGGCTGATGCGCACCCGCGAGTTCACCATGAAGGACTCCTACAGCTTCGACCTGAGCCCGGAAGGGCTCGACCTGTCCTTCCGCCTGCACCGCGACGCGTACGTCCGCATCTTCGAGCGGCTGTCCGTCCCCGCCGTCCCGGTCGAGGCGTCCAGCGGCACGATGGGCGGCTCGGACTCCACCGAGTTCATCTGCCCCTCACCGTCCGGTGAGGACCTGATCGTGCTGTGCCCGGAGTGCGGTTACGCGGCGAACATCGAGAAGGCGACGTCGCGGCTGGCCGCCGTAGATGATTCGGCCGAACGGGCCGTGGTACTTCCCGCCCCCGAACCGTTCGACACCCCTGGGGTACGGACCATCGAGGATCTCGCCACCCGCTACCAGGCCCAGGCCGAACGCCAGATCAAGACCCTGGTCTACTTCCTGGACGGCGTGCTCACCCTGGTCCTGATGCGCGGCGACCAGGCGCTGAACGAGCAGAAGCTCATCGACGCCACCGGCGCGAACGAGATCCGCCCGGCCCAGCCGGACGAGATCCGCGACGCCCTCGGCGCGCTGCCCGGCAGCCTGGGCGCGATCGGCGTGACGGCTCACCCGATCATCGCCGACGAGGCGCTCCGCGGCCGGCGCGGCATGTACACCGGCGCCAACGTCGACGACACCCACCTGCGCGGCGTGGACGTCGAGCGCGATATCAGCGTCGGCCAGTGGGCCGACCTGCGCGAGGTCGCCGGGGGCGATGCCTGCGTGAACTGCGGGCACGGCCTGGAGGTGGAGCGCGGCATCGAGGTCGGCCACATCTTCAAGCTCGGCTCCAAGTACACCGAGGCCATGCAGATCCGGGTGTCCGGCCCGGACGGCAAGCCGGTCCGGCCGGTCATGGGCTGCTACGGCATCGGCGTCGAGCGCGCCATGGCCACCATCGTCGAGGTCCACTACGACGACAAGGGCATCATCTGGCCGGTCGCGGTGGCCCCGTTCGAGGTCGTGGTGGTGGTCGCCCAGCAGGATGACCCTGCCGTGGCCGAGGCGGGGGAGGAGATCTACGTGGCGCTGGCCAACGCGGGCGTGGACGTCATCGTGGACGACCGGACCATCCGGGCCGGGGTCAAGTTCAGCGACGCCGAGCTGGTCGGCATCCCGTTCCGGGTCACCATCGGCAAGCGCGGCCTGGCCGCGGGCACCGCCGAGCTCACCGAACGCGAGTCCGGCACTACTGTCCAGATCCCGCTGGCCGACCTGGCCCCGCACGTCCGTGAGGCCATCGCCAAGTCGCTCGCCGCGAACCGCTGAGGCACCCATGCAGCAGACGGTGAAGTGGCTGGCCAAGCCGGAGAGCCACGACTACCAGGCGGCCGAGGATTACCTGTCGCTGATCATGTCGCCCAAGAAGGCCGCCGAGAACACCGACATCCCCTGCGTCCTGGTCTAGGCGGCGCCGGGCCGTGCGGCGCATGCTTGTGCTGTAGCCAACGGGCCAGGGAGGACAACGCGATGACGTCTGGGTATCTCCCGCAAGGCGCCGGGGCCGGCGAGCTGGTCGCGGAACTCGCCGCCGTAGCCGTTCAGGCCGGTGTGAACACCGGCCTGTGGCCGGGCCTGACCGTCTACCGGTTCACCGCCCCGGCCGGGCCGACCTGGGAGGAGATCCAGTCACTGTCCCTGTGCATCGTGGCCCAGGGCCGCAAGGCGGTGACCGTGGACGGCCAGCGGCACCTCTACGACCCGTTCCACTACCTGGTGCTGTCCAGCCACCTGCACTTCCAGGCCGAGATCCTCGAGGCGACCATCGGCCGCCCGTTCCTGTCCTTCGTGCTCCAGATCGACCCCGCGCTGGTCCGCCAGGTGTCCAGCGACATGCTGGAACGCCGCACGACGGCCTTCCGGTCTCGTCAGGCCGAGGTTCAGGCCAGCCCGCAGGCCTGTGTCTCGGCCCTGGACTCCGACCTGCTCGGCGTGGTGCTCCGGTTCCTGCGCGCGATCAAGACCGGAGCCGACCGGCGGGTCCTCGCGCCGTTGTACCTGCAGGAGCTGGTCTACCGCGTGCTGCAGCGGGATCAGTACGCCCGGCTGCTCGCGCTGGCCGCGGCCGAATCGGCCAGCAACCCGGTATCCGCGGTGCTGGGATACGTCCGCCTGCACCTGTCCGAGCCGCTGACGGTGGCCGACATGGCCGACCTGGTCAACCTGAGCCCGTCGGCCTTCGCGCACCTGTTCCGGGACGTGACCGGCCGCTCGCCGTACCAGTTCGTGAAGGAGATGCGCCTGGATCGCGCGCGCGAGCTGCTGGTCGACGGCGACTTCACGGTGGCGCGGATCTCCAAGGAGGTCGGGTACGCCAGCGTGTCTCACTTCATCAGCGAGTTCCGCGGTCGCTTCGGCGTGACCCCGCGTACCTACTACGACGCTCACGCCCTGCACCGCGAGCTCGGTACCCAGCGCGGCATCGCGACCTAGCGCCGGAATGGGCAACAGTTCAGCAGGAAACCGGTATCCCCAGCTGTAGCCTGCCGCCCCGCTTAATGGCACAGTAACGATCACGAAACGCCCAAGTAATTGGCGCTGCACCAACTGCGGAGGCCGCATGACCCGGATCGCGTACCTCGTCACCAGCGCCCGCGAGATGACGCTCGCGGACGGCTCACCCCATCCGACCGGCTACTTCGCCGAGGAGGCGCTCAAGCCCTACGAGCGGTTCGTCGCGGCCGGGTTCGACGTCACGGTCATCACGCCGGACGGGAACCCGCCGTACGCCGACCCGTACGGGCTGTCCTGGTTCTTCCACTATCCCGAACAGGACAAGGACTACCTGGCCTCGGTGGTGCGCACCTTCGCCCACGACGTCGACGACATCCGGCTGACCCTGCACCAGAACAGCGAGCTCGGCCTGGCCGCGGCCCGGCGCCTGGCCGCACTGCTGCAAGATGAGGGCCACAGCCCGGCGCAGGCGCACCGGATCGTCAGCGCGGCGGCCAAGACCGCGTGGCGGCAGGACCGGCAGCTGGCTACTGTGCTTTCTGAAAACCTGGCGCTGGCCGAGGACGGCTCGCACCAGCTGAGCCGCGAGCAGATCCAGGCCGAGGTCGACGCGCAGCGGGCCGACAGCGAGCGCCTGGCCGACGAACGGCACCGCAGGCTGCAGGCTATCCCCGGCTTCCAGCAGCCGGTCGCGCTGTCCGCGCTGACCGACGCGGACCTGGACGACTTCGACGCGGTGTTCACCCCGGGCGGTCACGGTCCCATGGTCGACCTGGCCGGCAACCCCGCCGCCGGGCGCCTGCTGGCCGCGCTGCACCGCAGGCACGCCCCGATCGCCGCGCTGTGCCACGGGCCGGCCGTGCTGCTGTCCGCGCCGGAGCGGGCCGACGGGCTGTGGCTGTTCGACGGCTACCGGATGACCTCCTTCACCGACGAGGAGGAGGACCAGACCGAAGCCGGCCTGGCCGGGATGGCCTGGCTGCTCGACGTGGCGCTGAAGAACGCGGGCGCCGTCTTCGACGACGGTCCCTCGGCCTGGATCTCGCACGTCGTGGTCGACCGCAACCTGATCACCGGGCAGAACCCGGGATCGACCGAGGCGACCGCCGACGCGGTCATCAAGAAGCTGCTCGCCCCGGCTCGAGGAGTAGCCGCATGACCACTCCCGCGCGGACCGTAGAGACGTTCCTCGGCGCCGTCGCCCGGCACGACGTGGACGCCGCGATGGCTCTCGTCGACTCCCAGGTGGCAGTAACCGTGCATCCGTTCGGCCTCCAGGACAAAGGTGCGGACGTGCTGCGGGCCGTCCTGGCCGACCTGGTGCGGGCCTTCCCCGACCTGATGATCAGCGTCAGCCGGGTCATCGTCACCGGCGACGTGGTCACCGCGCTGTTCAAGGCCGAGGGCACCCAGTCCGCCGGCTACGCCGGCGCCATCAACCAGGAGAAGCACCTGGACATCGACCAGGCCTGGAGGTTTGTGATAGCCGGCGGCCTGGTCACCGAGGTCGCCGCCTACTGGTGCCAGGCGCAGCTGTACCGGCGCCTGGCCGTCAAGCGCTACGACGAGATCGCGATCGCCTGAGGCCGGGGGAGTGCCGACATGACAGAAACCACCCAGCGGGCCCGCACCGCCGAATCGGCCGCCGCGGTCGTGACCGAGTTCTTCGACCGCTACCGGGCCCACGACGTCGACGGCATGACCGACCTGTGCTCGATGAACGCCGGCTTCTCCTACGTGCCGGTCGAGCTGTGGGGCAAGCAGCGGGTGCTGCGCGGCGACGGCAAGGTCCGCACGATCGGCAAGCCGCTGTGGACTGGCCTGATCGCCTCGTTCCCTAACCTGTCCAACACCGTGCACTCCGTCACCAGCAACGACGACGGCGACGTGGTCGTCCAGGCCGACATCGAGGGCACCCAGCAGCTGGCCTGGGGCCTGATCACCCCGGCCGGGAAGCACTACTGCGAGCCGCACCTGTTCGTCTTCCACGTGGGGCCGGACCTGCTCATCGACGACATCACTGCCTACTGGAACGACGCCGGCATCAGCCAGCAGCTCGGCCACAACGAAGTCGACTGACCGGAAGGACCATCCGATGGCACTGCTCAAGCGGGAAGAATGGCAGGGCTTCGTCCGCGACGTGGACTGGTCCTGCCGCTACGTCGACGACGAGGCCGTCTACCCCGAATGGATGAGCGGCACCGGCAAGGTGCCCCGCGAGGCCTGGCTGGCCTGGGAGGAGAGCTACAAGGTCAGCTACCCGGAGTACGTCGCGACCCAGCGCGAGAAGGAGGCGGCGGTGTACGCGGTGAAGGCCGCGCTGCAGCGCTCGTCCGCGTTCGACACCCTGAGCCAGGGCTGGAAGTCCGCGACCAAGATGCACTTCGGCGGCGTGGCCCTGGTCGAGTACGCCGCGGTGCTGGCCGAGCTCAAGATGGCCCGGTTCGGGCTGGCCGCCTCGTGGCGGAACATGGCCACCTTCGGCCACCTGGATGAGATGCGGCACGCCGCGATCACCACGTTCTTCGGGCACGAGTTCGTCGGCAAGGACGCGCAGTACGACTGGACCCAGAAGACGTTCCACACCAACGACTGGGTCGCGATCTCGCTGCGGAACCTGTTCGACGCCATGATGACCGCGGGCAACGTGGTGGACATCGCCATCGAGCTCCCGCTCACCTTCGAGACCGGGTTCACCAACCTGCAGTTCGTGGCCCTGGCGGCGGACGCGCTGGCCTCCGGCGACGTCAACTTCGCCAACATGATCTCCTCGATCCAGACCGACGAGGCGCGGCACTCCCAGCAGGGCGGGCCGACGCTGGAGATCCTGGTCGAGCACGACCCGGTGCGCGCCCAGTGGGTGGTGGACAAGGCGTTCTGGGGCTCGGCCCGCGCCTTCGCCGCGCTCACCGGGCCCGCCATGGACTACTACACCCCGCTCGAGCACCGCAAGCAGTCCTACCGGGAGTTCATGGAGGAATGGATCATCGACCAGTTCGTGCACACCCTCGAGCAGTACGGGTTGAAGAAGCCGTGGTACTGGGACGAGTTCCTGCGCGGCCTGGACATCTGGCACCACGGGCTGCACATGGGCCTGTGGTTCTGGCGGCCGACGATCTGGTGGCGGCCGATGGCCGCGGTCAGCCCGGACGAGCGAGCCTGGCTGGCCGAGAAGTACCCCAACTGGGAAAAGGTCTACGGCGACAAGTGGGACGTGATCATCGACAACGTCAACTCCAACAACATGGAGGCGACGCTGCCGGAGACGCTGCCCTGGCTGTGCAGCACCTGCCACCTGCCCGCGTGCAACGCCACCCAGTCCCGGGACGGGACCTGGCGGGTCCGGGACGTCCAGCTCACCTACGACGGCCGGATCTACCACTTCTGCACCAACGGGTGCCGCCAGATCTTCTGGAAGGACCGGGACAACGTCAACCACGAGACGCTGATCGACCGGTTCCTGGCCGGGCAGATCCAGCCGATGGACGTCGGCGGGATCCTCGGCTACATGGGCCTGACCCCGGAGGTGATGGGCGACGACCCGGACTACGAGGCCTGGACCAAGGACTACGCCGGCCGGCCGGCCGAGGGCATCGCCGCGGCGGCCCAATCATGAGCGACACGGGCATGACCGACACCGACACGACCGACACGGGCATGAGCGACACGGGCATGAGCGACACCGACACGACCGCCGAGCTCGCCGCCGAGGACCTCGCCCCGCAACTGGTCCCGCTGAACGCCATCTTCGCCACCGACTTCGTGCAGATCCTGGTGCCGGTCACCACCGCCAACACTATGGCCGAGGTGGCCGGCGCGGTGGCCTACCACGTTGAGGGCAAGCGGGTCCGCGCCCTGCCCTACCCCAAGGTCGTGATCTACCACGGCGAGCGGCTGCCAGCCGAGATGACGGTGGCCGAGGCCGGCCTCAAGCCGCTCGACCACGTCACGGTCGAATACGACATCCCGGAGGGGTCATGAAGAACCCGGTGGGCCCGGTACTGCGGATGGGCGACGAGGTCGAGCAGATCATCGCCGCCATCGAGGACGACAATCCCGGCACCGACATCGAGGTCATCGACCGCGGCGCCTACGTCCGGGTGCAGGGCGAGGACCAGATCACGGTGACCCAGGAGACGCTGCGCCGCTACCTCGGTGCGGACTACGAGATCCGGTCCTTCGGCGGGATCATGTCCGCGTTCAGCGGCAAGGTGATCAATACCAGCGACGCCATCACCTGGCAGAGCATCGGCCGCGGAAAGGCAGTGACGGCATGACCGAGACGCCCGCGCGCAAGGCCCGGCCGCGCCGCACGTTCAGCGTGTTCGGCGATGTGCGCCGGATGCCGAGCGAGTACGAGATCGTCACCCACGGCCAGAACTGGACGCTGCGGCAGAACCGCGCGTCGGCCTTCGAGCAGAACCCGTCGTCGGCCGCCAACCTGTGGTTCCTGACCTACCGGGACAACTCGCCGCTGCGCGCGGACTGGGACGCCTTCCGCGACCCCGACGCGCTGACCTACAAGGCCTACGTCCACCTGCAAGCCGACGCCGAGACCAAGCTCGGCGGCGTGCTGGAGACGCACGCCGCGGCCGGCGCCGACGCTGCCCTGGACGCGGGATCGGTGGCCCTGCTCGGTCGCGCCTTCACCTCGTCGCGCTACCTGTGCCACGGGTTCCAGCAGGTGCAGGCGTACATCGGGTACATGGCGCCCAGTTCCTACATCACCAACGCGGCCGGCCTGGCCACCGCGGACTTCCTGCGCCGCGTGACAACCGTTGCCTACCGCACCAGGGAACTGCAGCTGGCCCACCCGTCCTCGGGCATCGGCTCGGCCGAGCGGGCCTTGTGGGAGGACCACGAGGGCTGGCAGCCGGCCCGCCGGGCGATCGAGTACGCCCTGGTCAGCTACGACTGGGCCGAGGCGTTCACCGCGCTGGACCTGGTCCTGGCCCCGACGCTGGACGACGTGCTGCTGACCCAGCTGGGCCAGGTGGCCAAGGAGCGCGGCGACCTTCAGACCTGGTTGATCACTTCGTTCCTGGCCGAGGACTCGCGTCGCCGCGGCCGGTGGAGCCGGGCCCTGGCCGACCTGGCCGCCACCCAGCGGCCGGAGAACCGGGCCGTGTTCGCCAAGTGGATCGACCGCTGGTCCACCCTGGCCGACGAGGCTGCCCTGGGCCTCGGCCAGATCTTCGAGGAGGCGGCCGCGGTCTCCGCCGCGGACGTCGCCGCCCACGCGAGATCCGCCCGGCAGCAGTTCCTCGCCGGGCTGCTCGAGGCCGCCAGCGCGAACGGATCGGCGCAAGCGAGCTGACCATGCAGACCGCGCGCTGGCGGGAAACGATCAACCTCGATGACCTGTGGGAAGGCGACATGACCGCCGTCACCGTCGACGGCGAGGTCGTGCTGCTGGTCAACCTGGACGGCACCGTCCTGGCCTACTCCAACCGGTGCCCGCACCAGGCCTCGGCACTGGACGAGGGTGACCTGGACGGCGAGACGCTGACCTGCGCCAAACACCTGTGGGAGTTCAACGCGGCCACCGGATGCGGGATCAACCCCGACGACGCGCAGCTGACGCGGTTCGGCTGCCAGGTCGGCGAGGACGGCACCATCTACGTGGATATCGGCCCCCGGTGAGCATGCCCCCGTGAGCAGGACACAGCGCAAGCCGCGGATCGTCGCCGTCGGCGGCGGCGTGGCCAGCGCCGCCGCCATCGCTGAACTGCGCTCCGAAGGCTTCGACGGTGACATCACGCTGGTCAGCGCCGAGGACACCGTGCCCTACGAGCGGCCGCCGCTGTCCAAGGAGTTCCTGCTCGGCCGGTCCGGCTCGGTGCCGGTCAAGGACCCTTCCTGGTACCAGCAGAACGCGGTCGAGCTCCTGCTGGGCGTCCGGGCCACCGGGCTCGACCTGGCCGCCCGGACGGTGCACCTGTCCGGCGGCTCGGTCCTGCCCTACGACCAGCTCCTGCTGGCCACCGGGGTCCGCCCGCGCGTCCTGCCCGGCATCGACGGCGAGGGCGTGTGCTACCTGCGGACCGTCCAGGACGCCGCCGAGCTGCGCGACCGGATCGACGCGGCCCGGCATGTCGCCGTGCTCGGCGGCGGGTTCATCGGCTGCGAGGTGGCCTCCGCCGCCATCCAGCTGGCCAAGCGGGCCACGATCCTGGAGGCCCTGCCCACCCTGCTGCACCGCGCCCTCGGCCCGGACCTGGGCCAGGTCGTGGCCGGCATCCACCGCGACGCGGGCGTGGACGTACGCACCGGGCAGCCGGTCACCGGCCTGACCCGCGGCCCCGGCGGGGTCAGGATCACCACCGGCGACGGCCCGTTGACGCCGATGTCCTGGTCGTCGGCGTGGGGACCGTGCCCAACCAGGAACTGGCCGAGCAGGCCGGCCTCCCGGTCGGGAACGGCATCGTGGTGGATGAGTACTTCGCGACCGTGGTACCTGGCGTCTGGGCCGTCGGCGACGTCGTGGCTCAGCATCTGCCCCGGTACGGACGCCGGGTCCGGGTCGAGCACCACGACACCGCGCTGCGGCACGGCCGCGCCGTGGCCCGCAACATGCTGGGCCGGCCCGAGCCGTTCGGCGATGTCCACTGGTTCTGGTCCGACCAGTTCGAGCACACCATCTCCAGCGCCGGCCTGCCGGACACCGACAGTCCGCTGATCATCCGCGGTTCGCTGGAGCAGCGCAGCTTCTCCGCGTTCAGCCTGGACGGCGAGCGCCTTAGCGCGGTGATCTCGCTGAACCGTCCGAAAGACGTGCTCGACGTCAGGAAGCTGATCGCCCGCGAGCACCGCGCCACCCCCGCCCAGCTACGCGACGAGTCGCTGCCCCTCAAGCGCCTCGCCCCGCCCGCCGCCGCCCCGTCCGCCGCCGCCGCCCCGTCAGCGAGGACCGCACCGTGAGCGAGAACCGCGCATGGGCATGACCCTCGCCGCGCACTGGCGCATCGAAGAGCCGCAGCTGCGGATCACCGAGACCGACGGCCGGGCCGCCCTAGCCGCCATCACCGGTCAGCCGGTCATCCCGGCGCGCGCCCGGCTCCGCTTCGGACCCGGCCGGACCTGCGAACCACTGGCCCGGCTGCTCGACCGGGCCATCGTGCAGGCCGAAGCCGCGGGCCTGCGGCCGGACCTGCTGATCGTGGCCGACGGCAGCGTGCAGGCCGCCGAGGACATCGTCCGGGTGCGGCGCAAGGCCCACGGCGTGGCCGACTGGATCCACAGCCCGACCTGCCGCGTCCGGATCGTCCTGCATCCCGCCGGCCTGCACGCCACCAGCCATCCGCCCGCCACCGCCGCCTCCGCTGCCCCGCTGGCACCCGTCCCCGAGCCCGCTGCCCTCGCCACCGCTCCGCCAGCCACCCCCACCCCCGCCGCTACCTCGCCGGCACCGGTCAGCGTGCCCGCACCAGAACCCCCTTCGGCACCTGCAGGCCCTCCTGTCCCCGCCGCTGCCGCCCGTGCCATCCAGGCTGCGCTGTCCGGGGTCATCGACCCCGACCTGGGCGTGAACATCGTCGATCTGGGCTTCGTGCGTGCCATCACCGTGCAGGAGCGGACCGCGGTCATCACCATGACCCTCACCTCGGCGGCCTGCCCGCTGACCGGCGTCCTGGAGAGCCAGATCCAGACGGAGCTTGTTCCGCTCGCGGACATCGACGGATTCCGCGTCGACTGGCAGTGGATACCGGCCTGGCGGCCTGCCGACATGACCGACAGCGGCCGCGAGCAGCTGCGGGCCATCGGCTTCACTATCTAGGCGTGTCCCGTAGGCCGTGCCCGGGAGATCTTCACAGGCCGCCCGCCTGGGTCCCGTCTGTCCCGTCAGCGTCCCCGGTCTGGCCGAGCAGGTAGACCTCGGTGACCCCAGTCCCGGCGCAGGCGCGGGCGGCTGTCGCGGCCAGCGGCGGGACGGTCACCAGGATCCGGGCGCCGGAGTCGGCGAGCTGGTGGTGTACCTCGCCGGAGACGACAGTATTCGCGCAGGACCGGCGAAGCGCAGGACCGCGAGGTTCAGGGGCCTAACCGGACACCTGCGCAGCGAGCCAGTCCGCCACCGCGAGACCCCAGGTCTCCGGGGTCTCCCAGAACGTCATGTGACCCGCGTCCAGCAGCTCCAGCCGTGCGTTCGGCATCGTCCCGGCGATCTCCTCCGACAGCTCCGGGCGGGTCAGGATGTCATGGCGTCCGGCCAGTACCAGGACCGGCTGGGTCAGGCCTGCCAGCCTGCCCAGCGTGTCGTGGCCCAGGCAGGCGGCCGCAGCGGCCCGGAAGCCGCCCAGGTCCGGAGGCGGCGAGGCGCGGAAGTCCGCCACCGCGTCCGGGTTCGCCCTCAGATACGCGGCCGACATGGCGAACAGCAGCATGCTGTCCATCAGCTGCTCGGCGTGGCCTGCCCCGGCCAGCGAACCCCAGTGCTCGAACAGCACCCGAAGGAACGGGTCGCTGCGGCCCCAGGTGTTGGACAGGACTAGCCCCGTGACGTCGGCCGGGTAGCGCAGGGCCCACTCCTGGCAGATGGCGCCGCCCATGGAGGACCCGATGGCCAGGCACGGCGTCAGCCCCAGACCCTGGTGCAGCGCGTGGGCGTCCTCGGCCAGGTCCCCGATGCTGTACGGCCCGGGGGTGATGGGGCTGAGGCCGATCCCGCGGTTGTCGTGGGTGATGCACCGGTACCGCGGGGTCAGGTAGCCCAGGACCGGGTCCCAGGACGCATGGTCGTCGCCGAGCCCGGCCACCAGGACGACCGGCGGCCCCGCGGGCGGCCCTGACGCCTGCATCGCGAACCGGCCGCGGGCCGTGCTGACGAGTTCCACCATGGCCGCCCCTTCCTCCCTGAGCGCAGATCCTTGCCGCTGGATCTGTGGATTTCTGACCGTGGCTCACCGGAACACTGTCCCCGGCGAGGCTCGGCTGTCAAGGTCACGGCCTGGATCCGCACCGCCAAGCGGCGGTAACGCAGCTGGTTGACCGCAGACGGCCCCACCGCTAATCTCCAAGAGATCGGTCAAATTTCCACCGTTACGGGCATGCGACCTAGGCCCAGGGCCGGCCCGGGACTCTGGAACGGGAGTGGTTCACGTGCTCGCGGTTGAGCGGCGGCGTCGCATCCTGACGTCGCTGGAGCAGGCCCCGGCCATCACCACCGACGAGTTCGCCGCCGAGCTCGGCGTCTCGCCCGAGACCGTGCGCCGTGACCTGATCGAGCTGGAGCGACGGGGCGTGCTGCGGCGGGTGCACGGCGGGGCGGCGTCGCTGGCCCGGCTGGCCGCCGAAGAGTCCGCCTACAGCGAGCGGGTCCTGGAACACGCCGGGGCCAAGCGGGCCATCGGCGCGGCGGCAGCGGCCCTGATCGTCCCCGGCCAGACCGTCGTGATCGACGTGGGCACCACCAGCCTCGAGGTGGCCCGGGCCGTGCCGCACGACCTGCGGGCCACGATCGCCACGCCCTCCCTGCTGGTCGCGGCCGAACTGTCCGCCCGCCCGCACGTCCAGGTGCTCGTGGCCGGAGGCCGGGTCAGGGCCGGTGATCTGGCCTGTTCCGGCGCCGAGACCACCGGCTTCTTCCGTGATCTGCACGCGGACATCGCCTTCCTGGGGTCGGGCGCGGTCAGCCCCGCGGCGGGCCTGACCGACTACCACCGGGACGAGGTGCCGACCAAGCGGGTCATCATCGCGCACGCGCAGCGGGTACTCGTCCTGGCCGACAGCAGCAAGTTCGACCGGTCCGCCCCTTACCGGGTCTGTGACCTGTCCGACCTGGACGGCATCGTCACCGACGCGCCCCTGCCAGCCGAAGGTGAATGGGGCGCCCTGGGGATGCACGTCGTGGCTCCGGCCGCGGATCCCGGCCGGTGAGCGGGCGGCCGGCCCAGCGCGCCGACCTGGTCATCGTCGGTGCCGGGCGGCATCCCGCGGCACAGCGACCATCTGGGATACGGGGTGCGTAACCTGCGGACCATGCTGACCGGCCCGGCCTACGCCCGGCACCTGGCCGGGCTGGCCGAAGCGGCCGGGGCCGACCTGCGGCTGTCAGCCATGGTCACCGGGTGGGCGGGCGATCGCTCGCTGCTGGTGACCAGCCCGCGGGGCCGGCGGCAGATCGACGCCCGGGTGGTCATCCTCGCCACCGGCGCACGGGAACGCCCGCGTTCGGCCCGCCTGGTGCCCGGAGACCGCCCGGACGGGGTCTTCACCACCGGCCAGCTGCAAAACTACGTGCACCTGCAGCACCAGGCGGTCGGCGCCAGCGCGGTCGTCGTGGGCGCTGAGCTGGTCAGCTGGTCCTCGGTCCTGACGTTGCGGGCCGCGGGCCGCCGGGCCGCGCTGATGACCACCGAGCACAGCAGGCCGGAAGCCTACGCTGCGGTCACCGCCGCCGGACGGCTCGGCCTGCGTGTTCCCGTCGCCCGCCGCACCCGCGTAACCCGGGTCATCGGGCGGGACCGGGTCCGCGCGGTTGAACTGGAACACCTGGACACCGGACGACGGCGGACCTTCGCCTGCGACGTGGTGGTCTTCACCGGCAGCCGGATTCCCGATCACGAGCCGGCCCGGCTTCCGTGGCCCGTCTCGCCCGGGCGCGTGTTCCGGGTGCCCTGGGAACTGTTCAGCCGGGTCGACACGGAAGCGGGCGACGTCGTGGTGGGGCTCTGTCCTAACGCCGCCGGACACGTTCGGCCGGCCCCTCAAAACGGCCGGCTGAACGTCGGGCCGCAGTGCCCGTCACCGACGTGGTCGAGGCCATAGACCCGCGCGCCGAGCCGGCTCCGCCCCGCGGTCCCTAGGCCTGGCGGTCGCGCTCCTGGCAGCGCAGCGCGCGGAGCACGTCGTCCCGGCCTTCGATCAGCAGGCGTTCCAGCGCGGCGGGCGGCTGCGCTTCGGCGATGTAGGCGTCGGTCGCCTCGACCGTCTCCGGCGAGATCGCCCAGGCCGCGTAGGCGCCGCTGACGAAGTCCTGCGCCATCGCCGACGACCAGTCGCGCCACACGTCACCTACCAGGCCGAAATACTCGCCCCGGTACGGCTCGATCAGCTCCGGCCAGTCCGGGTCGGCGAAGCCGGCCAGGGTGGCCCGGAACATGGCGATGGTCAGCTCGCCCGCGACCAGCCCCTGCCACGTCTCCCGCTTCGCCTCGGCCGTCGGGATCGAAGCCCGGCAGGCCGCGGCGTGCCGCTCTCCCGCGTCGGTGGCGTCCCTGGCCAGCTCCACCTCGATCTCGGCCGCGCCGGCCCGGCCGCGGCTCACCAGCCGCATCAGCAGCGCCCAGCGCAGGTCGGTGTCCACGGTGAGGCCGTCGAGCCGGGCCGAGCCGTCGAGCAGCCCGGCCAGGAAGGCCAGGTCATCGCCGGAGACGGCCACGCCCGCGAACGCCCGGACGTAGGCCAGCTGCTCGTCCGAGCCGGCCGCCGCCCCGGCGGTCAGCTCACGCAGCGAGCTGGCCATCAGGGCCAGGCCCGTCTCCCGCCAGCCGGGATCGGCGAACCGCCGGGCGGCCTGGCCCGCCTGGCGCAGCAGCGTCTGCACCACGCTGATGTCGGCCACCGAGGCGACGCCCGCCATGACCAGCCGGACGTAATCCCGCGCCGCCATCTCGCCGTCCCGGCACATGTCCCAGGCCGCCGCCCAGCACAGCGCCGCGGCCAGCGAGTTGGTGAACAGGCCGATGGAGTTGTCGATCAGGGTGCGCAGCGAGTGCTCGTCCAGCCGGATCTTGGCGTAGGTCAGGTCGTCGTCGTTGACCAGCACCAGGTCGGGACGCGGCTGACCGGCAAGTTCCGCGATCACCGTGCGCGGGCCGGCCACGTCGGTCTCGACCCGCAGGCGGCGGGCCAGGCCCGCCTCGGTGTGGTCGTACAAGCCGATCGCGACCCGGTGCGAGCGCAGCACCGGGTGCGTAGCGGCGGCCTCCTGCTCCACCGCGAACTCGGTGAACCGGCCCTCGGCATCCAGCTCGTAAGACGGCCGCAGCGTGTTCACCCCGGCGGTCTGCAGCCATTCCGCCGACCACGAGGCCAGGTCCCGGCCCGAGGTTTCCTCCAGCGCGGACAGCAGGTCGGCCAGCGTCGCGTTGCCCCATGCGTGCGCGCCGAAATACTTCCGCACGCCGGCCAGGAAATTCTCCCGTCCGACGTAGGCCACCAGCTGCTTCAGTACCGCGGCGCCCTTGGCGTAGGTGATCCCGTCGAAATTGACCTCTACCGCCGCAATGTCACCGATGTCGGCCGCGATCGGATGCGTGGAAGGCAGCTGGTCCTGCCGGTAGGCCCACGCCTTGTACAGCTGCGCGAACGTGGTCCAGGCCGATGTCCACCTGGTCGCCTCGGCCTGCGCGAGCGTGCCCGCCCAGGTGGCGAACGACTCGTTCAGCCACAGGTCATCCCACCAGCGCATGGTGACCAGGTCGCCGAACCACATGTGCGCCATTTCGTGCAGGATCGTCTCGCCCCGCGCCTCCCGGGCGAAATCGGTGACCCGCGACCGGAATATGTAGGCCTCCAGGAAAGTGACGCAGCCCGCGTTTTCCATCGCGCCCTCTTTGAATTCAGGCACGAAAAGCTGGTCGTATTTCCCGAACGGGTATTTTATGCCGAAGCTGTGGTGGTAGAAGTCGAAACCCTGGCGGGTGGTGGTGAGTATCTCCTCCGGGTCGAGGTACTCGGCCAGCGACTGACGGCAGTAGATGCCCAGCGGAATGCCGTCGTGCTCGTCGCGGACCACGTAGTAGGGCCCGGCCGCGCAGGCCGTGATGTAGGTCGGCATGACCGGGGTCGGCGGGAAACGCCAGCGCCGCGCCGCGCCGTCCTCGAGGTTCGACTCGGGGGCCATGTTCGAGATCACCACCCAGTCCGGCTGGGCGGTCACCGCGAGCTCGTAGGTGGCCTTCATGTCCGGCTGGTCGAAGCACGCGTACACCCGGTGCGCGTCGAAGGTCTCCAGGTCCGAGTACAGGTAGACCCGCCCGTCGGCCGGGTCGGTGAACCGGTGCAGCCCTTCGCCGCTGCGCGAGTAGGCGCACTCGGCCACCACCCGCAGCACGTTGCTCGCCGTCAGGCCGTCCAGCGCGATCCGGTCGCCGTCGAACGCGTCCGGGCCGACCGGCGCCCCGTTCAGGGTGATCTCGCGCACCGCGGGCGCGGTCAGGTCAAGGAACGTGGCCGAGCCCGGCGCCGCGCAGTCGAACCTGATCACGGTGACCGAGCCGAACACCTCGCCGCCCTCCCGCGTCAGGTCCAGGTCCACCTCGTACGAGAGGACCTTGATGAGGGCCGAACGAGCCGCCGCTTCGTCGCGTGTCAAGTTCGATGTCACCGGGTGTTTCCCTTCGTCGTATTCTCGGCCGGCCCGATCGGAATTCTCGGCCAGGCCGCGCGGTTGACGCTGCCGGGCGGCGAGCGGAAGTCCGTGTTACTCGTGGTAAGGAGTGCGCATGACCCAGCAGGAGCCTACGCGTGTCGACTTCTGGTTCGACCCTATCTGCCCGTGGGCGTGGATCGCCTCACGCTGGGTCCTTGAGGTGCAGAAGGTCCGCCCGGTCGAGCCGGTCTGGCACGTGATGTGCCGTCCGCGCCTCGCACGCCGAGGGCATCAACCGGGTCGGCTACGACGTGGGCACGCCCGTCATCTCGGTCGGGGAGCTGTCGGTGTTCGGTCCGGTCGTCTCGCCCATCCCGCGCGGCGAGGCCGCGGGCCGGCTCTGGGACGGCGTCCTGCTGATCGCCGGCGCGGACGGCTTCTTCGAGCTGAAGCGATCCCGCACCCGCGACCCCATCTTCGACTAATCCTTCTGCCAGTCTGCCAGTCTGCCAGTCTGCCAGTCTGCCAGCAGGCCGGGGGTCTGGCCCCACATCCCACACCAGCCTCATCGCTCACATTTCCGCGGAGGATCCGGGTTCCGCGGAGTATTTGGGCAATCCCAGCTGCCCAAAGACTCCACTAAACCCAAATACTCCACGGAAGTATGACTGGTGGTGCGGATGGGAACTAGCGCCCGTTCAGCCGCGCCCCGCACCGCCCCGGCGACGCCTGCGCATGCCCTCCGGCCGCCCTCGCCGGCCCGGCGCCCGCTCCGGCTGCCTCGCGTCACCCGGCTCCGGCCGGGCCTCCGCTCCACCGCCCTGCCCCGCCGCGCGGGCCGCGCCGCCCTGCCCCGCCGCGCGGGCCGCGCCGCCCTGCCCCGCCGCGCGGGCCGCGCCACCCTGCCCCGCAGCACGGCCTGCGCCACCCTGCCCCGCAGCACGGCCTGCGCCGGCGGCACCAGCCGCGGCGGTGCCTGACCCGGTCGCCTCGGCCTCCTCGGCCCAGGCCAGGTGCTCGGCTTGCGGCCGGGACACGTCCCTGGCCCGCATCGCCGCGCTGGTTGTCACCTTCATAGCCGGCACGTGATCATCCTGCCACCAGCAGCAGAGCTAGAAGTCGACGGGGCACCAGGGGGCGGGCTCCCAGGCCAGGGCGGCGGCGAGCTGCCGGACGGCACCGGGGCGCCGCTCGGTCACTAGCCCGGCCCCGGCCAGCCCGCCGAGCCCGGTCCCGCCCAGGTAGGCCGCCCCGAGCGCGGTCACCTCGAGCTCCACGTCAGCCGCGGCATCAGAAGGCTGGCACGACGCCCCGTACCCGTCCGCGCCGCCCGGGCCCGACGTGGCCAGCCGCCACCGCCCGGCATTGGCCGGCAGCAGCTCGTCCCGCACCTCGATCACCACGTCCACCGCGCTGGAGTACCGCCGCCCGGCCAGCGCGCCCGGCACGTCCGTGATCCGCACCCACAGCGCGTCCTTCAGCCGCGCCCGGGCCCGGCGCGGATCGGTCAGCTGGAACAGCAGCGGGTCGTCCACCGGGCGCGCCCGGACGCGGAACTCCGTGGTCAGGTCCCGGCTCAGCAGGTCGGTCCACATCGCCGCGCTGGCCGCCGGATCGGTGGCCGCCAGCTCGCGCACGGTAAGCACGGCATCGGGCAGGGACGTCTCGCGGTCCCAGTCGGGCTGCCCCCGGTACAGGGCGTAGCCGCGCGGCCCGCTGTCGTCCTCGGCCAGCAGGCAGTGCAGCGGGGTCGCGCCCTGCCGCGAGTCGGCCGGGTCGTGGACGGTCCGCTGCCACCAGGCTTGGTTCCGCGCGATCAGGCCCGGGCGGGACGGCAGCACGGCGTCGTAGACCTTGGCCAGCTCGGTCAGCGCCGCCCCGGGTTCGACCAGCCGCAGGCGCAGGCCGGGATCACGCGTAGCCCACGGCGCCAGCGTCCCCTCGCCCCGCTTGAGCAGCAGGTCGGCGTGCCACATGGCCCGGCCGTAACCGTACCGGGAGTAGATGACGGACTCCGAGGCCCACAAGATGGCCAGCGGCTCGCCGCGTTCGCGCACGTCGGCCAGCTGGTGCCGCATCATGCTGCGCAGCACGCCGCGCCGCCGGTGCGACGGCAGCACTGAGACCCAGGTCACCCCGGCCGCGGGCAGCGTCCCTGGCCCGGGCACGGACAGCGCGAAGGTATAGGCGCCCGCGGTGCCGACCGGCGTCGGGCCGTCGAAGGCGGCCAGGCTGCGGTCGAACTCCATCACCGAGAAGATCTTCTGCTTGTCGTCCTCGGTCACCGGCGAGCCGTGGAAGGCGTGCATGTCCACGCGGTGGAAGGCGTCGAACTCGTCCTGGCTGACGGGCCTGATCGGGTACGGGTCATCCGATTTGCTCATGATGCCTTCGTACCCTGCCCCGCCGCCCGCCGCGAGTGGTTTAGCCTGCCAGGAGCTTTATCGACTACAGTGCCCGCATCATGGGTAACCCGCGACCGCCGGCCGGTCCCCGCCCGGGACCGGCCCGGAGGCTGCTGCACACCCTGCGTTCCCAGCTCACCAGGCAGTTCATTACCAGGAACCGGCGGCTGGCGTTCGCCATGTCGGTCGCGGCCATCGCCATCGCGGTGGCCGCCGTGCACGTCTCGGAGTGGTGGTTCTCACCCGGGGTGATGATCCTGCCCATCCTGGCCGGCGGGCTGCTGCTGTGGCCGCGCGCGCTGCGGATCTTCTTCGGCTTCGCCGCCGCCGGGGTGATCTATGACGTGGTGGAGGGCCGGGCCGGCGCCGGCATCGTGGCCACCATCGTGCTGACCGCGGTCTTCGCCGACATCCTGGCCAGGACCAGGGAGAAGCTGGGCCTGGTCGGCCTGCGCGGCGACCGGATGCTGCTCGAGCTGCGGGACCGCATCCGGGCCCAGGCCAAGCTGCCCCCACTGGGCGAGGGCTGGGGCTCCTCGGTGGTGCTGCGGCCGGCCGGCGGCTCCTCGTTCGGCGGCGACTTCGTCGTGTCCACCTGCGACGGAAAGCTGCTCGAGGTGGCGCTGGTCGACGTGTCGGGCAAGGGCATCGACGCCGGGACCCGGGCCCTGCTGCTGTCCGGGGCGTTCGGCGGGCTGCTCGGCTCGGTGCCGCGGGAGGACTTCCTGTCCGCCTGCAACGCCTACGTCCGCCGCGGGTCGGTCACCGAGGGCTTCGTCACCGCCGTCCACCTGTGGCTCGACCTGACCTCGGGCGAGTACGTCATCTTCTCCGCCGGGCACCCGCCCGCCGTGCACTACGACGGCGCGGGCGGCCGCTGGCGCCTGACCCGGGCCCGCGGCATCGTGCTCGGCGTGATACCCGACCTGCGCGGCGCCGCGTCGGAGACCGAGCGCGGCGTGCTGCAGCGCGGCGACGCGCTGATGCTCTACACCGACGGGCTGGTGGAAGCGCCCGGGCGGGACATCGACGCGGGCACCGACCGCCTGCTCGGCGAGGCCGAACGCATGCTGGCTCCCGGCTTCCAGGCCGGCGCCGGGCCGATGGTGACCAACCTGCAGCAGGGCGGCGGCGGATCCGATGACTGCGCCCTGGTCCTCATCTGGCGCACCTGAGCCGGCCGTGATAATACCGCGGCACATTGCGGAAACTGACGCTCATGTCAGGTATAATAGTTAGCATAACGTTGTTCGGTGATGCAAACTATTTTTCCGCAGTGTAACCAGTGCGAACAGTAGTGAACAGCTCACCCGCCCGGCCTCGCGGCGTTAGTTAGCCGACGCACCCGTCATGTGACGCCCACGTCATTGTTTGCAATTAATTGGTTATTCCCTCGAAAATGACGGGGTGGCTGGGGGAAGTCGCGGAAGAGTTCAGACGGGCATGCGCGAGCATGTGCACCCGTCAGTCACGCATGCCTCCGAAGTGGCGGCCAACGCCTCCGGCGAGAACTTCCCCGTCGCGCTGCGCGTGCTGCCGCAGCGGCACCGCCGCCACCTGACCGCCCTGTACTGCTTCGCCCGGCTCACCGACGACCTGGGTGACGAAGCCCGCGACGCCACTGGCGACGGCACCAGCCAGGCCGCCTACCGGCTCAAGCTGCTGGACGAGTTCGACGCCGACGTCGACGCCATATATGCCGGCGGCACCCCCGCCTCGCCGGTCATGCGGGCCATGGCGACCACCGTGCGGGAGTGCGGCGTGCCGGCCGGCCCGCTGCACGCGCTGATCCAGGCCAACCGGCAGGACCAGCAGGTCACCCGCTACGCCACCTACGCCGAACTGGCCCAGTACTGCGAGCTGTCGGCCAACCCCGTGGGCCAGATCGTGCTGTACATCTTCGGTGTCGCTACCGGTGAACGCATCGCGGCCTCCGATAGCATCTGCACCGCCCTGCAACTGGCCGAGCACTGGCAGGACGTGGCCGAGGACCTGGGCATGGGCCGGATCTACCTGCCGGCCGAGGACCTGGACCGGTTCGGCTGCACCGAGGCCGACCTGGCCGAACCAGCCGCCGGACCAGCGGTCAGGAGGCTGATGCGGTTCGAGGTCGACCGGGCCGCCGCGCTGCTGGATGCGGGCGCGCCGCTGGTCGGCACGCTGCGCGGCGCGGCCCGGCTGTCGGTGGCGGGCTACCTGGGCGGCGGACGGGCGGCCCTGGCCGCCATCCGGCAGCACCGGTACGACGTGCTGAACGGCACGCACAAGCCGCGCAAGCCCCGGCTGATGGCCGAGCTGGTCAAGACCTACGTGACGGGACGATAGTGGAACTGAGTGAGGCGTACCGCGAGTGCGAGCGGATCACCTGGTCACAGGCCAGGAACTTCGCGTACGGGATCAGGCTGCTGCCCGCGGGCAAGCGGGCCGGCCTGGCCGTCATCTACGCCTTCGCCCGCCGCATCGATGACATCGGCGACGGCACGCTGCCCGCCGAGGAGAAGATCGCCGCCCTGGAACAGGCCCGCGAGGCGGTGCTGAACCTCACCCACCCGAGCCCGGACGACCCGGTGCTCGTCGCCCTGGCCGACGTGGAGCGCACCTTCGGTGTGCCCATGGCCGCCTTCGGCGAGCTCATCGACGGCTGCGTGGCCGACGTGCGCGGCACCAGCTACCAGAGCTTCGAGGACCTGCTCTACTACTGCCGGTGCGTGGCCGGCTCGATCGGCCGCCTGTCGCTGGGCATCTTCGGCGCCCGCGGCGACCTGACCCAGGCCGCCGAGCTGGCCGACTCCCTGGGGGTGGCCCTCCAGCTGACCAACATCCTGCGCGACATCCGCGAGGACCACGCCAACGGCCGCGTCTACCTGCCCGCCGAGGACCTGGCCAAGTTCGACTGCGCGCTCGACCCCGCGGGCCCGGCCCCGGCGCCGGGACAGCCCGGCTTCAGCCGCCTGGTGGAGTTCGAGGTCGACCGGGCCCGCGAGTGGTACGACGACGGCCTGCGCCTGCTCGGCCTGCTCGACTGGCGCAGCTCGGCCTGCGCCGGCGCGATGGCCGGCATCTACCGGCGGCTGCTGGAGATCATCGCCGCCGACCCCGCCGCCGTGCTGCGCGGCCGCACGTCGCTGTCCGGCCGCGAGAAGGCCATGGTCGCGGTCAAGGCCCTGGCCGGGAGGATCTCGTGAGCCCGCAGGTCGTGGTGGTGGGCGGCGGCCTGGCCGGCATCACCGCCGCCATCGCCCTGGCCGAGGCGGGCGCGCAGGTCACCCTGCTCGAGGCCCGGCCCCGGCTGGGCGGCGCCACCTGCTCCTTCAGCCGCGACGGCCTGACCGTCGACACCGGCCAGCACGTGTTCCTCGGCTGCTGCACCGCCTACCGCGGCCTGCTCGACCAGCTCGGCATGACCGCCCACGCCCCGCTGCAGGACCGCTTCGACGTGACCGTCCTGGCTCCGGCCAGGGCTGCTAGCTCCGGGGCGACGACCCCCCTGGCCCCCCGCCGGGGGCGGCTCCGCCGGACCGCGCTCCCCGGCCCCCTGCATATGCTGCCCGCCCTGGCCAGGTATCCGTTCCTGTCTTGGGCCGAACGGTCCGTGGTATCCCGCCCCGCCCTCGCCATGCGCTTCGTCGACCCGGCCAAGCCGGCGGTGGATGAGCAGCGCTTCGGCGACTGGCTCGCCGCCCGCGGCCAGGACGACCGGGCCCGCCGCGCGCTATGGGACCTGTTCACCGTCTCCGCCCTGAACATCGCCGGCGACGACGCCGCCCTCTCGCTGGCCGCCACCGTGGTCAAGACCGGC
The DNA here is from genome assembly GCA_963767565.1 of uncultured Actinomycetes bacterium. Lineage (GTDB taxonomy): Bacteria > Actinomycetota > Actinomycetes > Streptosporangiales > Streptosporangiaceae > Palsa-504. The sequence goes on from CAVYEG010000018.1 coordinate 75,764, forward strand.
CTGCTGGGCAAGAACAACGCCGCCGACATTGGTGTCCCGGCCCTGCCGCTGGGCGAGCTGCACGGCGACGCCGGCGCCACCCTGCTGGCCAAGCTCGGCGCCCGCGTCCTGCTCGGCGCCAAGGTCTCCGCCATCGACCCCGCCGCTCCCGACTCGTCAGATTCCCGGTTCCTCGTCCGGCTGACCCGGGCCGCCGACGATGAGTCGCTCCCGGCGGAGATCCCGGCCGACGCCGTGGTGCTGGCCGTGCCGCACGAGATGGCCGCTCGGCTGATCCCGCCCGGCGCCCTGCCCGAGACCACCGTGGCGGGCTGGGCCGGCCTGGGCGCCTCGCCCATCGTCAACGTGCACGTGATCTACGACCGGAAGGTCACCGACCTGCCGTTCGCCGCCGGGGTCGACTCCCCGGTCCAGTGGGTCTTCGACCGCACCCGCATCTCCGGCCTCGACCGCCTCTCCGACTCCGCCAGCGGCGCCCAGTACCTGGCCATCTCGCTGTCGGCGGCGGACGAGTACGTGGACGTGCCCGCCGCCCAGCTGCGCGAGCAGTTCGTGCCGGCGCTGGCCGAGCTGTTCCCCGCGGCCCGCGAGGCTCAGGTGACCGAGTTCTTTGTGACCCGGGAACGGCGGGCCACCTTCCGCCAGGCGCCGGGTACGGCCAAGCTCCGCCCGCCGGCCGCCACCAACCTGCCCGGCCTGGTGCTGGCCGGGGCGTGGACCGCTACCGGGTGGCCGGACACGATGGAGGGCGCTGTCCGCAGCGGCCTGTCCGCGGCCATCGAGCTGCGGAAAACGGGACTTTCCCCCGGGCCGAACGGCCCGCTTACTACCACGATTGGGAGACGTCAGTGACTGCTGTGATGCCTGAGGGTGTGGCCCTGGCGCGGGACCTGGTTAGCCCGGCGATCGAGGCCACCATTGGCCGCCTGACGCCGGACGTCCGCGTGGTCGCGGCGTATCACTTCGGCTTCGCCGACGCCCAGGGCCATCCCACCGGAGCCAGCGGCGGCAAGGCGCTGCGCCCCGCCCTGGCCCTGCTTTCCGCCCGGGCCACGGGCGCCTCGCCGGAGCGCGGCGTGACCGCGGCCGTCGCAGTGGAACTGGTGCACAACTGGTCGCTGCTGCACGACGACATCATGGACGGCGACACCGAGCGCAGGCACCGGCCCACCGCGTGGACCGTGTTCGGCGTCGGCTCGGCCATCCTGGCCGGCGACGGGCTGCTCGCCCTGGCCCAGGAACTGCTGCTCGAGGACGGCACCCCGCAGGGCCCGTGGGCGGCCCGGTGCCTGTCCGCGGCCGTGCAGCGGCTGATCAGCGGGCAGGGCGCGGACCTGGCCTTCGAGAAGCGCGACGACGTGACCCTGCCCGAGTGCCTGGAGATGGCGGGCGACAAGACCGCCGCGCTGATGGCCTGCGCCTGCAGCATCGGCGCGGTGCACCTGGGCGCGCCGCCCACCGTGGCCATGGCCCTGGCCGGGTTCGGCGCGCACGTGGGGCTGGCCTTCCAGCTCACCGACGACCTGCTCGGCATCTGGGGCGCGCCCGAGGTCACCGGCAAGCCGGTACGCGCCGACCTGCGCGCCCGCAAGAAGTCGCTGCCGGTGGTGGCCGCGCTGACCAGCGGCACGCCCCAGGCCGACCAGCTGCGCGCCCTGCTCACCGACCCGCAGCCCCTGAGTGAGGACGACCTGGTCCGCGCGGCCGACCTGATCGTGGCGGCGGGCGGCAAGCAGTGGGCCGAGGCCGAGGCCGACGCCCAGCTGGCCGCGGCCAACGCCAGCCTGGCCGACATCGACCTGCCCGGCGACGTCCGGGCCGAGCTGACCGCCATCGCCGAGTTCATCACCGCGCGCCAGTGGTAGCCCAGGGGGGTACGGGGGGGCAGGCGCCCCCCCGTGAGCGGGGGGTGCAGGGGGGTCGTCCCCCCGCACTAGGAGTCGCCCGGGACACGCTGAACCGAGCCCGGGACCACGTGCTCGGGCTGCAGCGTGCCGAGGGCTGGTGGCAGGGCGAGCTCGAGACCAACGTGACCATGGACGCCGAGGACCTGCTGCTGCGCCAGTTCCTCGGCGTGCGCGACGACGCGGCCACCGCGGCCACCGCGCGCTGGATCCGCTCCAACCAGCGGGCGGACGGCACCTGGGCCAACTTCTTCGCCGGCCCGGCTGACCTGTCCACCACCGTCGAGGCTTACGTGGCCCTGCGGCTGGCCGGGGACCTGGTGGACGCACCGCATATGGCCGCCGCCCGGTCCTGGATCCTGGCCCACGGCGGCGTCGAGGCCACCCGCGTGTTCACCCGGCTCTGGCTGGCCCTGTCCGGCCGGTGGTCATGGGACGACCTGCCCGTCATCCCGCCCGAGCTGATCTACCTGCCGTCCTGGTTCCCGCTCAACATCTACGACTGGGGCTGCTGGGCCCGGCAGACCATCGTGGCCCTGGCCATCGTCCAGTCCTTCCGCCCCTCCCGCCCGCTCCCGTTCACCATCGACGAGCTGAAGACCGGCGGTCCGCACGGCCGCGCTCCCGGCCCGCTCCGCTCCTTCGACGCCCGCCCCCTCCCCGGTGCGCGCCCCTCCACCGACCCCTGGTCCTACGTGTTCACCGCCCTGGACAAGGCCCTCCATCTTTACCGGCCGGTAAAGTCGGTACGGCGGGCCGCGCTGCGCCGCTGCGCGGAGTGGATCATCACCCGGCAGGAGCAGGACGGCTGCTGGGGCGGCATCCAGCCGCCGTGGGTGTACTCGCTGATGGCGCTGGACCTGCTCGGCTACGACCTCCAGCATCCCGTCATGCAGCGCGGACTGCGCGGCCTGGACCGGTTCACCATCACCGAGGACGGTCCCGACGGCCCGGTGCGCCGCCTGGAGGCGTGCCAGTCGCCGGTCTGGGACACCGTGCTGACCATGATCGGCCTGGCCGACGCCGGCCTGCCCGCCGATGACCCGGCCCTGGTCCGGGCGGGGGAGTGGGTGCTCGGCGAGGAGATCCGCGGCCCGGGCGACTGGCAGGTCAGGCGGCCTGGCCTGGCCCCCGGCGGCTGGGCCTTCGAGTTCGACAACGACAACTACCCCGACACCGACGACACCGCCGAGGTGGTGCTGGCCCTGCGCCGGGTCGACCCCACCACGGTGCCCGACGGCAAGCCCGCCATCGAGCGCGGGCTGCGCTGGCTGGCCGGGATGCAGTCCAAGGACGGCGGCTGGGGCGCGTTCGACGCCGACAACACCCGCGCGCTGGTCAACAAGCTGCCGTTCTGCGACTTCGGCGCGGTCATCGACCCGCCGTCGGCGGACGTGACCGCGCACATCGTCGAGGCCTTCGCCGCCGAAGGCCAGGCCGATCACCCGGCCGCCCGCCGCGGCGCCCGCTGGCTGCTGCGGGCCCAGGAACCCGACGGGTCCTGGTTCGGCCGGTGGGGCGCCAACTACATCTACGGCACCGGCGCCGTGGTGCCCGCGCTGATCGCGGCCGGGGTCAGGCCGTCCAAGCCCGCCATCCGCCGGGCCGTGGCCTGGCTCGAGGCGCACCAGAACCCCGACGGCGGCTGGGGCGAGGACCTGCGCTCCTACGACGACTCGTCGCTGGCGGGCCAGGGCGCCTCCACCGCGTCGCAGACCGCCTGGGCCCTGCTGGCCCTGCTGGCCGCGGGCGAGCACGGCGGCGCGGCCGCCGAGCGGGGCGTGCGCTGGCTGGCCGCCACCCAGCGGCCGGACGGCTCCTGGGACGAGCCGCAGTACACCGGTACCGGCTTCCCCGGCGACTTCTACATCAACTACCACCTCTACCGCTTGGCCTTTCCCCTGAGCGCGCTCGGCCGGTACGTGACGGCCCATACATCCGGAGGCAGCGAATGACCGAGACCATCCCGAGGCCTCGCGGCGACGAAGCCGGGGACGTGGGCGGGCCTGGCCCGCTGCTCGTCTGCGCGCCGCTGGGCATCGAGGCCCGCGCCATCAGGCGCGGGCTGGCCGGGGGGATACGGGGGGCGCGCAGCCCCCCCGTGATCAGGGGGGGTCTGGGGGGGATCGTCCCCCCGAGGTAATACGTACCGGCTACGGGACCACCCGCGCGGCGCAGCAGGCCGAGGCGCTGAACCAGCGGCCGTTCGGCCAAATGATGATCATGGGCGCGGGCGCCGGCCTGAGCGCCGACCTCAGCCCGGGCGACCTGGTCGTCGGCACCGAGGTGGGTGCGGTGACCTGCGCGTCCGCGCCGCTGCTGGCCGGCGAGCTGCGGCGGGCCGGCCTGACCGCCCGTACCGGGCGGATCACCACCGTCGATCACCTGGTCCGGCGGTCCGAACGGGCCGACCTGGCCGCCGATGGCGCGCTGGCGGCCGACATGGAGTCGGCGCCGCTGGCCGCGGCCGCGGGCACCCGGCCGGTGGCGGTCATCCGCGCGATATCCGACACCCCGCACCACCCGCTGGCCGGCATCGTCCCCGGCGGCCTGGCCGCGCTGCGCTCGCTGCGGGCCGCGGCGCCGGTGGCCGAGCGGTGGGCGGCGGCCTGCGGGACCCGCCAGCTGCTGCTGGCCGGGCCGCGGTCGTTCTGCGCGGGCGTGGAGCGGGCCATCGAGATCGTCGAGCGCGTCCTGGAGCGCCAGGGCGCGCCGGTCTACGTGCGCAAGCAGATCGTGCACAACACCCGCGTGGTCGGTGACCTGGAGAGCCGGGGCGCGGTGTTCGTCGACGAGCTCGACCAGGTGCCCGACGGTGCCACCGTGGTGTTCTCCGCGCACGGCGTGTCGCCCATGGTGCGCGCCGAGGCCGGCCGGCGAGGGCTGGCCGTGATCGATGCGACCTGCCCGCTGGTGTCCAAGGTGCACGCCGAGGCCCGCCGGTTCGCCGCCGACGGGTACACGGTGGCGCTGATCGGCCACGCCGGCCACGAGGAGGTCGAGGGCACGCTGGGCGAGGCGCCCGACTCGACCATCCTGGTCCAGACCGCGCAGGACGTGGCCGCGCTGAAGCCGCGCGACGGCGAGCGCGTCGCCTACCTGATGCAGACCACGCTGTCGGTCGACGAGGCGGCCGAGGTGTCCGGCGCGCTGCGGGAGCGCTTCGGTTCGGTGCGCGCGCCCGGCAGCGACGACATCTGCTACGCGACGACCAACCGGCAGGTCGCCGTGCGGGCCGTCGCGGCCGAATCCGACCTGGTGCTCGTGGCCGGCTCGGCGAACTCGTCCAACTCGGTCCGGCTGGTGGAGACCTGCCAGCGGGCGGGCACCCCGGCATACCTGATCGACGGCGCCGAGGACATCCAGCTCGGCTGGCTGGCCGGAGTATCGGTCATCGGCCTGACGGCCGGTGCCTCCGCGCCGCCCGCCGTGGTGCAGGAGATCATCTCGGCGCTATCCGGTCTCGGCCCGCTGTCGGTGTCCGAGCGAGTCACGACCACGGAATCAATCCGGTTCGGCCTGCCCAAGGAGGTCCGGCAATAATGCCTATGCCACTGCGTCAGTCCCTGCGCGTCGGGTCGTACTTGATGCGCCAGAAGCTGGCTGGCCATAAGAAGTTCCCGCTGCTGGTCGAGCTGGAGCCGCTGTTCGCCTGCAACCTGAAGTGCGCGGGCTGCGGCAAGATCCAGCAGCCGCATGACATTCTCAAGCAGCGGATGCCGGTCGAGCAGGCCCTCGGCGCGGTCGAGGAATCCGGCGCGCCCATGGTGTCCATCGCGGGCGGCGAGCCGCTCATGCACCCGCAGATCGACGTCATCGTGGCCGAGCTGATCAAGCGCAAGAAGTTCGTGTTCCTGTGCACGAACGCGCTGCTGCTGCCCAAGAAGATCGACAAGTTCTCCCCGTCGCCCTACTTCGCCTGGGTGGTGCACATCGACGGGCTGCGTGAGCGGCACGACCAGTCGGTCTGCAGACAGGGCGTGTTCGACGACGCGGTCGCCGCGATCAAGCTGGCCAAGTCGCGCGGGTTCAAGGTGAACACCAACACCACGTTCTTCAACACCGACACCCCGCAGACCATCATCGACGTGCTGAGCTACCTCAACGACGACCTCGGCATCGACGAGATGCAGATCTCGCCCGCCTACGCGTACGAGAAGGCGCCGGACCAGGACCACTTCCTGGGCGTGACCGAGACCCGTGAGCTGTTCCGCAAGGCGTTCGCGGACGGGCGGCGCAAGAAGTGGCGGCTGAACCACACGCCGCTGTTCCTGGACTTCCTCGAGGGCAAGACCGACTTCGGCTGCACCGCCTGGGGCATCCCGTCCTACTCGCTGCTCGGCTGGCAGAAGCCCTGCTACCTGATGTCGGACGGGTACACCAAGACGTACAAGGAGCTCATCGAGACCACGGACTGGGACTCCTACGGACGCGGCAAGGACCCCCGGTGCGCCAACTGCATGGCGCACTGCGGCTACGAGCCCTCGGCCGTGCTGGCCACCATGAGCTCGCTCCGCGAGACGATCAGGGCCGCACGCGGCAGCTAGCCCCGCCGACCCCAGGTTGGGGTAATCCCGCAGGTTCCACTTAGCACTCGTTCAGGTAGCGCGGCCATGCTCTGAGGTGGCGCGGCATCCGCCCCGAAAGGACTCCGGGGAGGACACCCGCGCCGCCAATGATGCGGACATAGCCATCCCAGACCTGGAACGCCGTCAGGCCAGCAGAGCTAACCCAGCAGAGCTAACACTGCGCAGCGAACACTGCACGGCGGCTGAGGAGTGCGGAGATGTTCTTCACCTATCTGCGGCGTGAACTGCGTCGCCGCATGCGCCAGGCCGTGTTCATCGCGCTCGGCCTGGCCCTCGGTATCGGACTGGTGATCACGGTGACGGCGGCCGCCTCCGGGGTCAAGAACGCCCAGGGTTCGGTGCTGAAGGCGCTGTACGGGGTGGGCACGGACGTCACCGTGACCAAGACGCCGGCGGCCGGGTCGTTCACGCCCGGCTCGTTCGGCTTCGGCTTCAGGACCGGGACGACCAAGCGGCCCGCGGCCGGCACCAAGATCAACAACAGCACGCTCAGCGCCGGCGGCACGCTCGCCTCGATCCCCGCGTCCTCGGTGACCACGGTCTCCGGCCTGAACGACGTGGCGGCGGCGGCCGGAGGCCTGACCCTGACTAACCGGACGATCAGCGGCACCGTGCCCGCCATCAACACGAGCGGCGGTGGCGGCGGCTTCGGCGGCGGCGGCTCCGGTGGCTCCGGCGGCGGAAGTTTCCGGGCCAACTTCACTACCAGCAGCTTCGGCGTCGACGGCGTGGACCTGACCGCAGGCGAACTCGGCCCGCTCAGCTCCGGCAAGCTCAGCGCGGGACGAACCTTCACCACCGCGGACGCCAACTCCGATGTCGCGATGGTTGACTCCTCCTACGCGACGGCGAACAAGCTGACGGTGGGCTCCACGATCGCCATCGGCAACAGCAGCGGCACCACGACGAACTTCAAGATCATCGGCATAGTCAGCGAGCCTGCCGGCGACAACCCGTCAGACGCCTACATCCCGCTCGCGGTGGCCCAGAAGCTGGCCAACCTGAAGAACGACGTGAACACCATCTACGTCACGGCCAGCAGCTCCTCGGCCATCCCCGCCGTCCAGAGCGAGATCACCAAGGCGCTGCCCTCCTATACCGTGACGACCTCCAGCGACCTGGCCAGTGAGGTCACCGGTTCGCTGTCCAGTGCCTCGAGCCTGGCCAACAACCTCGGCAAGTGGCTGGCGATCGCGGTGCTCGTCGCGGCGTTCCTGCTGGCCAGCCTGCTGACGCTGGCGTCGGTCTCGCGCCGGGTCCGGGAGTTCGGCACGCTGAAGGCGATCGGCTGGAAGAGCCGCCGCATCGTCGGCCAGGTGATGGGCGAGGCCGTCACCCTGGGCATCATCGGCGGCATCATCGGCGTCGGCCTCGGCCTGGCTGGGGCGGAGCTGGTGTCCAAGCTGTCGCACAAGCTGACCGCCACGGTGGGGCAGACCACGGGCTCGGCCACGCCGGGCGGCGCCAGGCAGTTCGGATTCCCCGGTGCCGGTGGCGGCGGTGGTGGCGGGTTCTTCAACCACCCCGCGACGACGGCCAGCCACACCGTGGCCGTGCCCCTCACTGCCTCGGTGAGCGGCGAGATCATCCTGCTCGCGGTCGTGCTGGCCGTGGCCGGCGGCCTCATCGCCGGGATGTTCGGCGGCTGGCGGGCCGCGCGGCTGCGCCCGGCGGCCGCGCTGGGCAAGGTGGCCTGACGGTGCCCGGCGACCAAGCTTCAGCGGGTGAATTCGACGGGAGAGAAAGCTAGATGTACAAGCTCACCGGCGTGACCAAGAATTACCAGAAGGGCCGTGGCACCGTCGCCGCCCTGCGCGGCGTGGACCTCGTAATCGAGGACGGCGAATGGCTGGCCATCCAGGGCCCGACCGGGCACGGCAAGACCACGCTGCTGCAGATCCTCGGCGGCCTGGACCGGCCGTCGGTCGGCGTTGTCGACTTCGACGGGCGTGATCTCGCGCAACTGCGCGAGGCCGAGGTGACCAGGGTGCGGGCCGAGTCCATCGGCTTCATATTCCAGACGTTCAACCTCATCCCCACGCTTTCCGCGCAGGAGAACGTAGAAACCGCGCTGGTCCCGCTGCACGTGTCCGCCGCGGCGCGGCGGCAGCGGGCCTCCATGGCCCTGGAAGCCGTCGGCCTTGGCGACCGGCTGCGGCACACGCCGGGCGAGCTGTCCGGCGGCCAGCAGCAGCGGGTCGCCATCGCCCGGGCCCTGGTCAAGGAGCCCAAGGTCCTGCTGGCCGACGAGCCGACCGGCAACCTGGACGAGGACACCAGGGACGACATCATCGGCCTGCTCGAGACCATGTGGCGCGAGCGCGGCCTGACCATGGTCCTGGTCACCCACGACAGCAGCATCGCCTGCCGGGCGCAGCGGATCGGCATCATGAAGAACGGCCGCCTCGGCTTCAAGCAGTCCCGCCCCTCCCGCGCTGACTCCGACCTGGATGAGTCCGGATCGCTCGATGATCCTGACTCGTTCGCGGACTCCCACTCAGAGCCCGCCGACACCGTCAGGTTCGACTAGCCCGTTCCCTGCTGATCACCGTTCGTTCCTGGTAATCCGGGCCGGCGGCGGCTGCACCCTCCCAGCCGCCGGGCCGGCCGGTTCTACCGGTCGACGCGCGCCTCCCGGCGCAGCACGGCGGCCAGGTCCGCCGGTTCCGGGCGCACATCTGACAGTCCGTGGCTGGCGAACCAGCGGCTGATGTGGTCGGCGTCGCGGGTCAGGAAGAAGTCGCCGCGCGGGTTCGCGATCACGTCGACCACCTGCGGCAGGTCGATCATGATCAGCCGCCCGTCGTGGACCAGCAGGTTGTACGCGGACAGGTCGCCGTGGGCCAGGCCGTCCCCGGCCAGCGCCACCAGCGCCGCCACCAGCTGATCCCACAGCCCGGCCAGCTCCGCCGGATCCGGCCTGGTCTCGGCCAGCCGCGGTGCCGCCGTCCCGTCGGCCGAGCCGATGAACTCAAGCAGCAGCTCGGTGCCGACGATCTGCACTGGGTAGGGCACCGGGACCCCGGCCGCGGACAGCCGGGCCAGCGCGCTGAACTCGGCGCTGGCCCACTGGCCCGCGATGGCCTGCCGGCCGAACGCGCTGCGGTTCGCCGCGGCCCGGTTGACCCGGGATTCGCGGGTCCGGCGTCCCTCCAGGTAACTGCTGTCGCGGTGGAACATCCGGTGCTCGGCGGACCGGTACCGCTTGGCTGCCAGCAGGCAGGACCGGTCCGTGTCCGGCACCCCGCGGCGCAGCAGGAAGACGTCGGCCTCCTTGCCCGTCTTCAGGATGCCGAGCTCGGTGTCGACCGCGGCCAGCTCGGTGACCAGCCAGTCCGGGTAGGGCCGCGGCCCGCGCTCGGTCGGCGTGGAATGGTCCCAGGTGGTCCAGCGATCGCCTTCAGGCAGGCCGTCGGTGGCGTCGAACTTCTCGATGGACGGCAGCATCCGGCGGTGCCGGACGCGCTTGGCCTCCCGCGGCTCGTCGTCGTCGAAACGCCGCTTACCTCGGCCGGTAAAGAACTCTCCGCCGTCGGCGGAGGAAAACTCGTGCACGGGTGGTGCTCCTCAGCTGAGCGTTGAACAGGGCAGGCGAAATCGCGCCCACGACGGGCCTATACATTTCGTGCCTCCCTTCGCTCAGCCGGCCACTGCCGGCCCGGACCGCTGCAGGCTGCCACACACCCCCCAGCCCGCGCAACCGAATTTCCGCGGCGATCAGACCGCCACCACAGCGACCAGAACCCCACGACCCCAGCGACCAACGTGCCACGTTGATAGCGACCAACGTGCCACGAATGCGGCCTCGGGACCTGCTCACCGGCTCGGCACGGGTGCTGGGCCTGCGCGGTTTGCAGACGCTAATCCCACGTACCCGGCCGGTCGAGGGCGCGTTCGATATGTTTCGCCGCCGTTATCCACCGGCGATCCGGGCCGTCTATACAGCGCCCACGATGCTGTTTACCGATGCCCCAGCTCAGGCGCGACCGCGACATTCACCACGTAGACAGTCGACGAGTTCTCATCGACCTCGTACAGGATGCGGATCCCGGGCAGGTGCAGGCGGTAGATGCCGCTGTCTCCCCAAGCGACCGCCTGATCGGGCCGCGGCTGATCCGCCAGCCCGGCCAGGGCTTGCCTGATCGTGGCGAAGGCCGTCTTATCCTCTGAACGGATCCGGGCCAGCGCCCGCAGCGCCGTTTCCTGCACGACGACGGTGCGGCTCATCGCCCGTCTTCGGCGTCAATCTCGTCCAGTGCCGCATCCAGATCAGCTAGCCGGACCCCGTCCCGGCCTGCCATCCGGGCCGCATAGTGCGCCGCCAGCGCGGCCCGGTCCTCCAGGTCAGCCAGGTCATTGACGTTGATGATCGCGACCGATGGCTTGCCATGCTCGGTAATCGCGACCGGTCGACCGGAGTACCGAGCCCGGGAAACGAGCTCCCCCAGATGAGCCCGCGCCTCAGTCAGGCTGTAAGAGTCAGTCACACTGCAAAGTGTACACTTGCAGTTTTCAGTTCCGCGACCTATCCAATAGCGGCGCTCCCCGAGCAGCGTTTCCATGATCACGAAGACTTTTATGTGGTCTGCCGTATAAAAGTCTTCACGACCATGGAGTCGTCCACTCCGGTGACTGGTGGGACGCGATTCGTGGGGCCGGAGCGACCGGTGATGCCCAGCGCCCGCCCCGCGTTGCCGCCGCCGCTCCGCGAGTGCCGCCCCGCTGCGCGGCGCTATACCTGGACGAATTCGATGCCGGTGAGCTGGCAGAACACCTTCCAGTCGGCGGCGTGGTGGCCCAGGTTCATCACCTCGTGGTGCGGCCCGCCGGCTCTTAGCCACCCGTTCAGGCATTTCCGCAGGCCGGACGCGGGCCGGAACTGCCCGTAGGGCATCTCCAGCGCCGGGAGCTGCTGGCTGTCCAGGTTCTGGCCCTCGGCGACCACCAGCCGGAACCGCTCGCCCTCCAGCGAGACCAGGGTGGCCAGGGTGGCCGGACCGGGCTGGTACTGGAACAGGAACGTGGGCGGGTCGGCCAGCCGCCCGATACCCAGCGGCCGCTTGATCAGCTTCACCGGCCGGTCGGCGCGGGCCACCTTCCAGTTGCCCTCGCCCATATGGCTCATCAGTACCGAATCGGACGGGAAGTCCATCGCGTACATCTCGGTGAAGTGCGCGTCGCCGATCAGGACGTGCCCGGCGTAGACCAGGCAGGCGGTGAGCACGTCGCCCTCGGCGGCGTAGCCGTAGCCCTTGGCCATCAGGGACGAGGCCGCGGCCAGCGGCAGCCTGCTGAACCGCCCGTCCTCGCCGATCGCGTCGAAATGGGCCGTGTAGGCGCCAAAACCACGTTCGTTCAGTATCTGCTCTATTGCCACCTGCATCCGGGCGTGGTCCGTGCGCTCGGTCACCGACAGCCGCGGGTCGATCTCGAACTGCTCGTCCTCGAAGGCGATCACGGCGGCCACCGCCTCGTCCGTGGCCTCCTGCATGCCCCGGTACAGGTCGCCCTGCGCGACCGCTATGACGGCCGGCCCCAGCGTGCGGACCAGTGCCGACTCGTCCACCCGGATGTCGCCCATCTCGTTCATGGCGTAGCCGAAGATCGCGACCTTGAGCCGCTTCCACGCGGTGGCCGCGGCCGCCGCGCGGGCCCAGCGGCCGACGTCTTCCCGGAACGAGGCGCTCTTCCAGTCATCGGTCAGCACGGCAAACCGCTTCCCGGCCCTGACCATGGCGTTGGCCGTGTCCTGGGCTCCGTGCACGCCCTGGTTGTAGGTCATGTCGGCCATGTCCCAGGCGGGCGTGACGGCCGGCTCCGGCTGGATGTTAGCCAGGCAGACCGGCAGCCGCGACTCCGCGAGCAGCCGCGCCACCCGCATGGCCGGCCCGTAGGTCAGCATCACCACGAGCACGCCGTCCAGGTCCGCGTCCTCGAACTCCCGCATGGCGTGCTCGGCGTCCTCGCGGTACTTGATCGCCTTGCTCGGCGTGAACTCCGCGACGTCCGACAGGTGCGCGGCCAGCTCGGCCGCGTAACCTTCCTGCCGCTGCGCGATCCCGGGGATCATGTCGTCATAAAGGTCCTGCATAATGCCGAGAATCCCGATCCGGGGCTGGCGTCTTCCTGTGGTCTCCACAACGGTCACCCTCTCACTTAAGACTCAACGCTGGCCGTAATGGTCCTGGTAGCGGGCGTGCAGCGCGTCCACCTGTTCCGCGGGCAGCGGCGTCAGCTCGCCGTAGGCCCGGGCCAGGTGCACGGTGCGGGCGGCGTCCTCGCACATGACGGCGGCCTTCACCGCCGCCCGCGCGCTGCCGCCGGTGGCGAACACGCCGTGGCTGCGCATCAGCACGGCGGGGGAGCGGTGCCCGGTCAGCGTGGCCACCACCCCGCGGCCGATCTCGTCGCTGCCGATCATCGCGAACGGCCCGACCGGGATCTCGCCGCCGAACTCGTCGGCCATCGCGGTGATCACGCACGGGATCGCCTCGCCGCGGGCCGCCCAGGCGGTGGCGTAGGTGGAGTGCGTATGCACCACGCCGCCGACCGAGGGCATGTGCCGGTAGATGTAGGCGTGGGTGGCGGCGTCGCTGGACGGGGTCAGCCCTTCCGGCGAAACCGGCTGGCCGGAAAGGTCGCAGACGACCATGGACGATGGCGTCAGGTCGTCGTAACAGACGCCGCTGGGCTTGATGACCATCAGCCCGGCCGGCCCAGGCACCCGCGCGGACACGTTGCCAGAGGTCCAGGCGACCAGGCGGTTGCGCACCAGTTCGGCGTGCAGCGCGCACACCGTCTCCCGCAGCGCCGCCACCTCGGGGCTGTCGGCCGTGCTCACGAAACGCCCGCCTCGTTCCGCCCGGACAGCACCCGGTCGCGGATGGCGCGCAGCCGGTGCATGACCGGGTTCTCCCCGCGCCCGAAGTAGTCGTGCAGCCGCACGTACTCGGCGTACAGCTCGTCGTACACGTCGGCCCGGTCCGCGGCAGGCCAGTACGCGTCCCGCTCGAGACGGCCCATCACTTCCGCGGCGGCCGGCACGTCCGGGTAGGCGCCCGCGGCCACGGCCGCGTGGATGGCCGAGCCCAGGGCCGGCCCCTGGTCAGAGCCGATGACGCTCAGCGGTCGCCGCAGCACATCCGCGTAGATCTGCATCAGCGGCGCGCTCTTGATCAGGCCGCCCGCCACCACCAGCTCGGTCACCGGCACCCCGGACATGCCGAACGTGTCGATGATCATCCTGGTGCCGAACGCCGTGGACTCCAGCAGCACCCGGTAGATCTCCGGTGCCGTGGTGGCCAGGGTCAGGCCCACGATGGCGCCGGACAACCCGGCGTCCACCAGTACCGAACGGTTGCCGCCTGCCCAGTCCAGCGCGACCAGCCCGTGCGCGCCCGGCGGCGCCGCGGTGGCCTGCTCGTCCAGGAGCTGCTGCAGCGGCATCCCGCGCCGCCGCGCGTCGGCGGCGAACTCGCCCGGCACGCCGTTGCGGGCGAACCAGGCGAAGATGTCGCCCACCCCGCTCTGGCCCGCCTCGTAGCCCCACAGCCCGGCCACGATGCCGCCGTCCACCACGCCGCACATGCCGGGCACCTCGGCCAGCTCGGCGCCGTTCATCACGTGGCAGGTCGAGGTGCCCATGATGGCCACCATCTTGCCCGGCGCGACCGGGCCCGCGGCGGGCACGGTGACGTGCGCGTCGACGTTGCCCACGGCCACCGCGATGCCCTCGGGCAGGCCGCACAGCGCGGCCGCGGCCGGGGTCAGGCGGCCCGCCCGGGCGCCCATGGGGGAGATCGGATGGGCCAGCTTGTCCGCGGCGAAGCCGGCGAAGCGCGGGTCGAGCGCGGCCAGGAACTCGCGGGAAGGATACTGGCCGTCCTGGTAGATGCCCTTGTACCCGGCGGTGCAGGCGTTCCTGGTCTCGGTCCCGCACAGCTGCCAGATGATCCAGTCGGCCGCCTCGATCCACCGGCCGGCCCGCTGGTAGAGCTCGTAGTCCTCATCGAGCAGCTGCAGCGCCTTGGCGAACTGCCACTCCGAGGAGATCTTCCCGCCGTAGCGGTTGATCCACACCTCCTGGCGCTCGTGCGCGGTGGCGTTGATCCGGTCGGCGTGCGGCTGGGCCGCGTGGTGCTTCCACAGCTTGGGGTAGGCGTGCGGCCGGGCGGCCAGGCCCGGCAGCTGGCACAGCGGCGTCCCGGCGGAGTCGGCCAGCACCGGCATGCAGGTCGACGCGGTGAAGTCGGTGGCCACCCCGATGACCTGGCCCGGGTCGATGCCGGCGTCCCTGATCGCGGCCGGGATGGCCGCGGCCAGCGCCGCGGTGTAGTCGCCGGGGTCCTGCAGGGCCCAGTCCGGCGGCAGCTCGCCGTACCCGGCCAGCGCGCGGTCGATCACGCCGCGGGCGTACTCGCTGACCGCGGTGCCGCCCTCCGCACCGTCGCTGACCCGGACCACCAGGGCGCGCGCCGACAGCGTGCCGAAGTCCACGCCGACCACGTAGGCGTCGCCGTGGCTGCTGTTGTTAGCGCTAACATCCATCTGTCCGCCTCATCGTACGCTCTTTTCCACTGCATTCCTGCCGCCCGCCGAGCGGCTCAACGCCGGCAGGTACCGCCCGCCGACGACGCCGTCAGGTTAGCGGACCGCCAGGTCAGCGGCACGGCGGCCCGGCCGCGCTGGCCCGCGCGATCAGCTCGGGAGCCACCCGGACCCGCAGGCCGGGCGCGATCGCGCCTGACATCCGGTCGATGAGCGTGCTCAGGGCCTGCCGCCCGACCTCGCCGAAGTCCTGCCGGACCGTGGTCAGCGGCGGCATGAAGTAGCCCGCCTCGGGCACGTCGTCGAAGCCGACCAGGCTGACGTCGCCGGGCACCCGCCGCCCGCGTTCGGCCAGGGCCCGCATGACACCCAGGGCCATCGTGTCGTTGCCGCAGAAGACCGCGGTCACGTCGGGGTCGTCCGCCAGCTCTTGCCCGAGCTGGTAGCCGGACGCGGCGGACCAGTCGCCGGACAGCACCGGGGGCTCAGGCGCGCCCGCGTCGCGCAGCGCCTGCCGCCAGCCGTTCACGCGTTCCTGCGCGTCCAGGTGCGCCGAGGTCCCGGCCAGGTGATAGACGGTCTGGTGGCCCAGGCTGAGCAGGTACCGCGTCGCGGCGGCGGCGCCGGCCGCGTTGTCGATGGCCACCGATGTCACCGCGGCCCGCGTGCCGCAGCCCACGGCGACCAGCGGTACCTCGGGCGGCACATGCCCCAGCGCCGCGACCGCGGTGTCCTGGGTGGCGATCACGATGATGCCCTCGATGCCCTGGCCCAGGAACCGGTCCACCGCGTCCAGCATTGATCCTCGGTCCAGCGCGGGCAGGCTCGCCACTGACACGAAGTAGGCGTCGTGCGCGGCACGCTCGAAGCCGTACAGCATCGAGGCAGGCCCGTACAGCATGGTGTCGAAGCTGATCACGCCGAGGGTGTGGGTGCGCCGGGTGACCAGGGTCCGAGCCGCGGCGTTCGGCCGGTAGGCCAGCTCCCGGATGGCCGCGAGCACCTTGTCCCTGGTCGGCGGGCGAACGTTGGGGTGGTCGTTGAGCACCCGCGAGACCGTCTGGTGCGAGACGCCGGCCAGCCGGGCGACGTCGGCCATGACCGGCGGCCGGGCGACGTCGGCCATGGCCGGCGGCCGGGACAGGTTGCCGGGACCCGGGCCGGCGACGTCCGGAGTGCGCAGCTGGCTCTTGGCCCGATCACCCGGTGACGGCGTCACGTCGCCCTCCTCTGCCGCGCGCTGCGGAGCCTTACGGTCAGCCGGGAGCCGACGTGAACATAACATCAGTGCTGGTCGAGGTATCTCGAGCGTATATACCCAGACCGTGACCGGCACCTCGCTTCGCCCGGCAAAGATTTCCCGCACTTCAGCGTAGCCGTCACTCCCGGCCGTCGGACCGCCGGCGGCCGGCCCCGCCGCGCGCGTCGGGCGTCAGGACTTGTCGCGGCTCGTCGCGCTGTCGCGCAGGTCCCGCAGCGCGGCCTTCGCCTTACGGCCGGCGTCGCTGTCGGCCAGGTCGCGCAGCGCTTCCTTGGCCTTGCGCCCGGTGTCGCTGTCGCGCAGGTCCTGCAGGGCCGACTTGGCCTTGCGGCCCGTCTCGCCCTCGCGCAGGTCGCGGAAGGCCGCCTCGGCCTTGCGGCCGGCCTCACCCTGCCGCAGGTCGCGCAGCGCCGACTCGGCCTTGCGCCCGGCGTTGCTGTCCCGCAGGTCCTGCAGGGCCTCTGCGGTCTTGCGGCCCGCCTCGGCCGGCCGGGGCCCGCGCAGCCAGGCCATCAGCCGCGCCCACCAGCCCCGCATCTGATGCTCAACATCGGTCATTGCCGACTCTCCTTCGCTTCGAGCGCTTCGAGCGATGCGCGCCCGCAGCCCACACCACTAACACAGTTACTATTTCAAGATATAACGTGAGAGCGACTGGGCCAACTCCACCCCGTCCGGCCCGCGACGCCACCTACTGTGCTACCCGCCTGCCCCACCCCAAACCCGCAGCCCCGGGCGCCAAAGGCCGCCCGCAGCCCGGCTGCCTCGGAAGTGGGACAATGGCGGGCGTGCCGAAGCTCATCAGTGGTCACTCGCCCTACGAGCCGCTCTTCGGGTTCTCCCGGGCCGCGGTGGCCGGCGACCGGCCGCCGGGAAGCCCAGGACCGCTTAGCGGTGCCTCAGCGGGCCAGCGGCGTCGGAGGCGACGGCGTGCACCAGCTCGGTGTCCTCCACCTCCTCCTCGCTGGCCAGCCACGGCGCGGCGGATGAGCCCGCCAAGGCGGCGATGACCTGGATCCGCGCCGGGGGCAGCCCGGTAGTACGAGGCCATCGCGGCCTCGTCGCCCTGACCGATCCGGCGCAGCACTGCGGCGTCGTCGCAGGAGCCCTGACCCGGAGCCCTAATCCGAAGGCCGCTCGATCCCGCGCAGGATCACGTCGACCACCTCGCCGATGAAGTCCTCGGTCAGCGGCAGGTGCCCGAGCAGCAGCCGGTGCTGCGCCGAGCCGAAGAACAGGTCGAGCACCACGTCCTGGTCCACCGACGGCGGGATCTCGCCGCGCGCCACCGCCCGGTCCAGCATGATCCGGTGCTGGGCCCGCAGCGGCTCAAGCACCCGGTCCCGCCAGGCCGCCCGCAGTTCCGGGTCGTGCTGCGCCTCGGCGATCAGGCCGGTCAGCATCCGCCCCATCGAGGTGCCGGTGACCGCCCGGACCCACGCGCTCAGCGCGGCCACCAGGTCGCCGCGCAGCCTCCCGGTGTCCGGCAGCGGCTGCTGCTCGGCGAAGGAGACGACGAACGCGTCCAGCGCGAGCAGGCCCTTGGACGGCCAGCGCCGGTAGATGGTGGCCTTGCCGACCCCGGCCCGCGCCGCGACCTCCTCGATCGACATGCCGTCCAGGCCCCGCTCGGCCAGCAGGTCCACGGTCGCGGTCAGGATGGCCCGGTCGGCCTCCTGGCTCCGCGGCCGGCCCCGCGGAACCGGACTGTCCGCCGCCGGAATATCCCGGTTCATCACCAGGTTCTACTCTCTGGAATCCGAAACGATCCGTAACGTATCTGATTGGCATCATGCCCAGCGCACCGCCCAGGCAAACCGCAGCCACCCCGGCCACCACGACAGCTCCCTCCCGGACCAGACGGCCCCTGCAGCTAGCCCTGATCCTCGTCGCGGCGTTCATGGTCGTCCTCGATTTCAGCATCGTGAACGTAGCGCTGCCTTCCATCGAGCGCGAACTGGCCATGCCGGCCGCCGCGGTGCAGTGGATCGTCACCGGCTACGCCATCTCCTTCGGCGGCCTGCTCATCCTGGGCGGCCGGGCCGCCGACCTGCTCGGCCGGCGCCGCATGTTCATCGCCGGCCTGATCGCGTTTTCCCTGGCCAGCCTGGCAGGCGGCCTGGCCCAGGATCCCGTCCTGCTGATCGCCGCCCGGGTCGTCCAGGGCGCAGGCGCCGCCATCGTCGCTCCCGCCGCGCTCTCGCTCATCACCACCAGCTTTCCCGAAGGCGCCGAACGTACCCGGGCCATCGGCCTGTACGGCGCGATCGCGTCCGTCGGCTTCGTCTCCGGCCAGGTGCTCGGCGGCATCCTGGTCCAGTTCACCAGCTGGCGCGCGGTGTTCCTGGTCAACGTCCCGGTCGGCCTGATCGCCGCCGCCCTGGCCCCGGCCGTCCTGGGCACCGCCGGCCGCGCCGCGAAGGCCGCAGGCGAGAAGCACCGGCTGGACGTCCGCGGCGCGCTCCTGATCACCACCGCGGTCGCGCTGGTCGTGTTCGCCGTGTCCCAGGGCGCCGTCATCGGCTGGAGCTCGCCGCTGGTCATCGCGGCCGCCGTCATCGCGGCCGTGGCCACCGCTGCCTTCGGCCGGGCCGAGATCCGCCACCCCGAGCCGCTGATCCGCCCCGCCCTGCTGCACCGCCCGGGCCTGCGCAACGGCACCACGCTGTCGTTCCTGCTCGGCCTGTGGAACGGCGGCGAGATGCTGGTCATGTCGCTCTACCTGCAGCAGGTCCTGCACGAGTCCCCGCTGTTCACCGGGCTGGCCATCGCCCCGCAGGGCGTGGTCGGCTTCACCATGGGCATGCTCGGGCCCCGGCTGGCCGGCCGGATCGGCATCACCCGGCTGCTGATCCTGACCGGCGCGGCCACCGCGATCGGCTTCGGCATCTTGACCCGCCTGCCCGCCGCCGGCTACAGCCCGGTCCTGCTGGTCGTCATGCTGATCGGCTTCGGCACCGCCGGGACCGCGTTCGGGTCGGTCGTGCTGGCCAGCCGCGGCATGGCCGACGCCGACCAGGGCCTGGTCGGCGGCATGATCAACACCAGCCGCCAGATCGGCGCGGCGGTCGGCGCCGCCCTGCTGCCCGCGGTGGCCGAGACGCTCAGCGGCGGGGTGTCCGGTGACCGGGCCGCCATGTTCACCGCCGCGCTGGCCGCGCTGGCCGCCACCGCCGTCGCCTGGCACGCCGCTCATCCCGCCCGGGCCCGCACGGCGTAATTAATTTGGGCCGAACGGTCCGTGGTTCCCGCCTGCGGCCCCCTGATTCGCGCCCCGCGCGGAACAGCCGGTCGGTAAGGTTCAGCCCATGGAGTATCGCGCGCTGGGCCGGTCGGGCCTGCGGATTTCGGTGCTGACCATGGGCACGATGACGTTCGGCGGTACCGGCGGCTTCGCCGACGTCGGCTCGACCGACGTCGAGGAGGCCGAACGCCAGGTCGACATGTGCCTGGAGGCCGGCGTCAACCTGATCGACACCGCCGACGTGTACTCATCCGGCCTGTCCGAGGAGATCCTGGGCCAGGTCCTGCGCGGCCGGCGCGACCGGGTGCTGGTGGCCACCAAGGTCCGGATGGGCATGGGCCGCGGGCCGAACGACTCCGGCCTGTCCCGGCACCACATCATCTCCGGCTGCGAGGCCAGCCTGCGCCGCCTGGGCACCGACCACATCGACCTGTACCAGCTGCACGAGTGGGACGGCCAGACCCCGCTCGAGGAGACCCTGCACGCGCTCGACCACCTGGTCGGCTCGGGCAAGGTGCGCTACGTCGGCGCCTCCAACTACGCCGCCTGGCAGCTGATGAAGGCGGTAGGCATCGCCGAGCGGCTGGACCTGGCTCCGCTGGTCAGCCAGCAGATCTACTACTCGCTGCAGGCCCGGGAGGCCGAGTACGAGCTGATCCCGCTGGCCGTCGACCAGGGCCTGGGTGTGCTGGTCTGGAGCCCGCTGGCCGGCGGCCTGCTGTCCGGCAAGTACCGCCGGAATCACCAGGCCCCGGTCGGCTCGCGCCAGCTCTCGGACTGGGACGAGCCGCCGGTCCGCGACACCGAGAACCTGCACGACATCGTGGAGATCCTGATCGGCATCGGCCTGGAGCACGGCGTGTCGGCCGCGCAGGTGGCGCTGGCCTGGACCCTCGGCCGGCCCGCCGTGACCTCGCTGGTCATCGGCGCCCGGACCGCCGAGCAGCTAGCCGACAACCTCGCGGCAGCGTCTTTGGTCCTGTCCGCCGGCGAGCGCGCCCGGCTCGACGCCGCCAGTGCCCCCGCGCTCATCTATCCCTTCTGGCACCAGGCCAAGACCGCCCGCGACCGGCTCTCGCCGGCCGACCTGACCCTGCTCGGCCCGCACCTGGCCTGACCGCAGGCTGCTCAGGCCGATCCCGGCCACGATGGCCAGCCCTCCGGCCAGCTGCCTGGGGCCTACCGGGTTGGCGAAGAACACCACGCCCGCGGCGGCGCCGACCAGCGGCTCCAGGTTGAGGAAGGCCCCGGCGACCTCGGCCGGCACCCGGCTCTGCGCGTAGGCGAACAGCGTGAACGGCACCAGCGTGCCGCCCGCCACCAGCGCGCAGGTGGCCAGCACCGGGCCGGGCCCGGCCGGCATGGCCGGCGCGCCCTCGGTGAGCAGGGTGAAGGCCAGGGCGCCCAGGGCGGCCCCCAGGAACTGCACCGCGGTGACCGCCACCGGGTCCCGGCCGGCCAGCAGCCGGACCTGGGCCACCGTGAACGTGGACGAGACCAGCAGCGAGACCAGGACCAGGCCGTCGCCAGCCAGCGTGGCACCGCCGCCCGCACCGGCGGTGACCAGGCCCACGCCGGCCAGCGAGAGCACGAAGCCGGCCCAGGCCACGGGGCGGGCCACGGTGTGGTGCCACAGCGCGGCGATGACCGCGACCAGCACCGGCACGGCCCCGATGAGCAGGGCCGCGTGGGTGACGCTGGTCCGGCTGATGCCGGCGTTCTGCAGGACGACCGACCCGCCGTATCCGATCGCCCCGGAGACCAGCAGCCTGGCGTCCAGGATGCGCTGGCGGCTACTCCGGGGGGATCCATCCCCCCGGGCCCCCCTAGGGTTCCGACGCCTCGCCACCGGCAGCAAGATCGCGGCGGCCAGCCCGAACCGCACGGCGGTGAGCCAGCCCGGGGCCAGCCACTGCAGGGCCAGCTTGGACAGGGGCACGGTGGTACCCCACAGCAGCCCGGCCGCGACCAGCGCTGCGACGGCGTTACGACGGTTGATGTTCATACATCCATTTTCGCCACGCGGCATACGAAATTTGACAGGCAGGCAGCTTTACAAACTATTATTTGGTCAAATGGCTATCTCACTTGATGAAGTTGACGTTGAGCTGCTAACCGCGCTGCAGGAGGACGCGGACCGGACCAACGTCCAGCTGGCCCGGCTGGTCGGCCTGTCGCCGGCCGCTACCCTGCACCGGGTCCGCCGGCTCAAGGAGTCGGGCGTCATCCGGATCATCAGCGCCCAGCTCGATCCGGACGCCTGCGGCTTCCCGCTGCAGGTCTACGTGACGGCCACCCTGGCCCGTCATGACGTGCGCTCGAGCAACATCTTCGACGACCTGATCCGGTCCCTGCCGCAGATCATCTCCGCGTACACCGTGGCCGGCGAGATGGACTACCTGCTCACCGTGGTGGCCCGCGACGTCGCCGAACTCCAGTACGTGCTGGCCAGCCTGGCCACCCGCGGCGGCCAGCGGCTGGTCACCTACCTGCGCCTGGCCGAGATCAAGCCCCCGTCCCGGCTGCCCATCGGTCCCCGCTAACCCGCGCTCCACCCGGCGGAACGTCAGCCACAGGCCCGACAGCACCAGCGCGAACACCGGCAGCCAGGCCAGCCGCTCGGCCACCCACAGGCCGCTGGTCGGGGCGGTGAGCAGGCCGCCCGGGCGGCCGGCCAGCAGGCCCAGCGAGCTGACCGTGACGAACGCGGTCTGGTGCCACAGGAACAAGGTCATGGCCGACAGGTTGACCATTGCGATCGCGGCCCAGGCCAGCGGCAGGCGCATCCACCGGGCCAGCCGGTCCCGCAGCAGCAGGGCCAGGCCGCACTGGGCGATGCCGAAGGTCACCGCGGCCAGGGTGGGCGGGTTCAGGTTCGAGATGTGGGCGCCGTTCACGCCGACCATGCTGGCCGGGTAGCCGGCCCAGGCGATCAGCGCGGCGGTGGCGGCCGCGCCGCCGGCCAGCATCAGCGCGGGTCCCCGGCAGCGGCGCAGCGACCCGAGCGCCCAGGCCATGCCGAGCAGGTAGGGGACCAGCCAGCCGGCCGGAAGGTTGAACCAGCCCACCCAGCCGGGCCCGTGCAGCCCGAACCTGACCAGGTCGGCGACGGCTACCACGGCGGCCGGGAAGGCCGCCGCCCAGGCCCCGAACCGCCGGACCAGCCACAGGGCCGCCGGGGTCAGCGCGGTCAGCCCGGCGTACACGCCCAGGAACCACAGCGGGCTGATCACCAGGAACAGCAGCGTATGGATGGTCGTGCCCGGGACGCCCGCCAGCAGCAGGCCGATCGTGACCGGGATCCAGACCGCGACCAGCGCCGCGACCGGGCGGGCCAGCCTCGTTAGCCGCTTACGCAGCCAGGGAAGGTAACCGCCCCGGTAGCTCCGGGCCGCCGAATAGCCGCCGACCAGGAAGAAGACCGCGAGCGTCTGGAACACCCAGGACAGTGGGGCCAGCCACGACATCGAGGCCAGCGGGCTGTTGTCGTTCAGCACCGTGCCCCCGTGATGGTAACCGTGGCCGGCGCCGGGGCCGGGCACGAGCGCGGTGACCAGCCAGTGGCCGCCGATGACGCCCGCGATGGCCAGGGCGCGCAGCGCGTCCACCGCGCGGTCGCGCTGCGGCGGAGTCGCCGCGTCGACGCGCCGCGCGAGCCGGCGCACCTGCTGCAGGCCGGTCATCGGGTCACCGCCGCGGCATTACCCAGCGCGATGTAGGTCAGGTTGCGCAGCGAGACCGTGCCCGGGTCCAGGTAGCCGCTGTGGCCGCCGTCTCCGGTGCCGAAGATGCGCGCGCCGAACCCGGGCGACATCGGGTCGGCGCTGAAGCCCAGCCCGAGCAGCCGGATGTTCGGCACGAACCTGATCGGGTCGTCGCTTTCCCGGCCCGCCCAGACGCGGGCGCCGGTCTGCAGCGAGGACACCGAGGAGGCGTCCATCCCGGGGCTGCCGAACACCGCGATGTCGGTCACCGGCAGGTGCGGCGCGGCCAGCCCGCAGACCACGGACCCGTAGCTGTGGCACAGCAGGGCGACCTGGTCGCCGTGCCGGGCCAGCGCGACCACCAGCGGCCGCAGGGCCTGCGCCCCGAGCCCGGCGTCGCCCGAGGTCAGCACGCCCGGGCTGAGCATGGCCGGGGCCGGGTAGCCGAGCCAGGCGATGATGGCCAGCCGCGCCCCGGGCTCGAGCGAGCGCGCCTCGGCCGCCAGGGCCAGTGCACCGCCGCCGGGGGAGGACGCGCCGCGCGAGAAGAACGTGTCCAGCGTGGTGTCCGAGCCCGGCACCAGGATCGCGACCCGGGTGGCCGTGGCCAGGTTGCCGGTCACCATGGCGGCCACGCCCTGACCGCTGGGGTTGAAGAACAGCACGTGCCGGGTGCGCAGCGTGGCCAGTGCCCCGGCCAGCTGGCTGTGGCCGTCGCGGGTAGCCGCGCGTTCTGCCGTGCCGATGGCCTGCGCGTCGGCCGCGTAGCGCGCGGCCAGCGCGCTGGACGTCAGCGCCGGGGGTGCCTGCGGCGTGGCGGCGGTGGCGGCTGGCCACGCCGCGGCGGTCGTGCCGAACACCGCCGCCGCGACCAGCGGTACGGCGGCCAGAGTGCGAAGTCTCATGGTGGCGTCCCTTTCTCCGTGGCCGGGATTACGGTCAGGAAGCTACGGACGCCGGTGGCTCGCCGGCGTCACCCTGCGGAGCCGACTGCTGACCTGCCCCGGGGGTAGGAGACCGGTGGCACGGGCCGCCGCCCGCGGCGCCGCCGGCCACCGCGGCCTGCACCACCCCCTACTCGGGTATGAGCTCGCAGATACGCCGGCCGGGGGACGGAGTTTCCAGGTCTGCCCGCCTACGCTGAGGGCATGGAAGAGAACGGCGTGCGCAGGTTCGCGGCGACGTTCGTGACCGACACCACGAGCCCCCCGACGCCGCGCCATCGCCGGCTGCGGCGCGGGCGGCTTGACCTCGTTGAGGCCGCCGACACGATCATCGCGCTGATCTGCTTCGGCGTCTGCACCTCGGTGCTGGCGCCGGGGAACTCCACCCAGAACGGCCACCACCCGCCCATCCTGCTGGTGGCCTTCGCGTTCCTCACCTGCGCGCCGCTCGCCCTGCGCACCCGGTTCCCGCTGACCGCCTGGGCCGTCACCGGGCTGGCCGTCATCGGCACCAGCCTGGTCTTCCCCGGGGGCTGGCTCGACGGGTCCGGATACCTGGTCGTCGTCCTGATCGTCTACGGCCTGTGCCTGTACGCGGTGGCGGTCCGCGGACGGCCGCGGATCGTGGTCGCCGCGGGGCTCGTCACCGTGGTCGGGGCCGGGTTCCTCGATTCCGGCGCGGCGCCCGGAGCCGCCTTCCTGGCCGTCATCCCGCTGCTGATCGGAGCCGTCGTCCGGGTCCGGCGCAGCGGCGAGCTCCGGCTCGCCGAGCAGGAGCGCCGGCACTCCGGCGAGCGCGCGCTGCTCGAGGAGCGCCAGCGCATCGCCAGGGAACTGCATGACGTGGTGGCCCACCACATGTCGGTGATCGCCATCCAGGCCGAGGCGGCACCCTACAAGACCGCCGATGCGCCGCCCGAACTGGTCGAGAGCTTCAGTGACATCCGGGCCAGCGCGCTGGCCGGCCTGGCCGAGCTGCGCCGCGTGCTCGGCGTGCTGCGCACCGGCGGGCTTCAGACCGCGCCGCAGCCCGGGCTGGCCGAGCTGGATGCCCTGCTTGACTCGGCCCGCAGCGGCGGCGTGTCAGTCACCGTGACCCGCAGCGGCGACCCCGTGACGCTGCCGGAGGGCGTGGACCTGTCCGCCTACCGCATCGTGCAGGAGGCACTGAGCAACGCGATGCGGTACGCGCCGGGATCACATGTCGGGCTGTACCTGGACTACCGCCCCGAAGGGCTGGCCCTCGAGGTCCGCAACGACGCCGCGACCGTACCGGTGCTGGTGCCCGGCGGTGACGGTGCCCCCGGCGGCGGCCACGGCATCGTCGGCATGCGCGAGCGCGCCGCCATGCTGGGTGGCCGCCTGGACGCGGGCCCGACCGAAGACGGGGGGTTCCAGGTGGCCGCGGTCCTGCCGATGAGCCCGGACCAGGCGGGGGACAAGCCATGACCATCCGCGTGCTGGTGGCCGACGACCAGGGGATGGTGCGGTCGGGCTTTTCCATCCTGCTGAACGCGCAGCCCGACATCGAGGTGGTCGGCGAGGCCGTCAACGGGCAGGAGGCCATCTCCCGGGCCGCGGAGCTGAGCCCCGACGTGATCCTGATGGACGTGCGCATGCCGGTGCTCGACGGCCTGCAGGCCACCCGGCAGCTCGCGGCGGCCGACGGCGCGCCCCGGGTCCTCATCCTGACCACCTTCGACCTGGACGACTACGTGTACGAGGCGCTGCGCGCCGGCGCCAGCGGCTTCCTGCTCAAGGACGCCTCGGCCGGCGAGCTCGCCGCCGCGGTACGGGTGGTCGCGGCCGGCGATGCGCTGCTGGCCCCCGGGGTGACCCGCCGGCTGATCGCGGAGTTCGCCCGCCTGGGCGCGCCCCGGGCCGCCAGCCGCAAGCACCTCGAGGAGCTGACCGAACGCGAGACCGAGGTGCTGGCCCTGGTGGCCCGCGGCCTGTCCAACGCCGAGATCGCCGCCCACCTCGTGGTGGCGGATCAGACGGTCAAGACCCACGTCAGCCGGGTCCTGATGAAGCTCGCCCTGCGCGACCGCGCCCAGGCTGTCGTCTTCGCCTACGAGAACGGCCTCGTCCGCCCCGGCGAATAACCCGTGACCAGAACCCCCCGCCCCGAGTCCCGTCCCCGCCCCGAGTCCCGTCCCCGCCCCGAGTCCAGTCCTCGCCCCGAGCCCCGCTCCCGCCCCGAGCCCCGCTCCCGCCCCGAGCCCCGCTCCCGCCCCGAGCCCCGCTCCCGCCCCGAGCCCCGCTCCCGGCCCGAGCCTCGCCGCCCGGCCGACGTGGCCTTCGCCGCGAACGCCTGCCTCGTGCTCATCGGCTATAACAACCTGGCCGGTGCCCAGCCCTGGCACCGCCGCTGGTACCCGGCGGTCAACTCCCTCGCCGCGGCGACCGCGCTGGCCGCCGCGTCGGCCAGCGGGCTGACCGCCGCCGACCTCGGCCTGCGGCGGGACCAGCTGAAGCCCGGGCTCAAGCTGGGAGCCGCGGCGGCCGCGCCGGTCGTGGCCGCGTACGCGCTGGCCGCGCTGACCCCCGCCACCCGGCCCCTGCTCGACGACCAGCGGGTGGCCGTCCTGGACCGGCGCCAGCTCGCCTATCACGTGCTGCTGCGCATCCCGCTCGGCACCGTGGCCTGGGAGGAGACCGCGTTCCGGGGCGTGCTGGCGGCGGCGCTGCGCCGGGTGCTGGCCGAACCCGCGGCGACCGCCGTGGCCAGCGCGGTGTTCGGCCTGTGGCACATCCGCCCGGCCGCCGAGGCGCTGGCCGCCAACCGGCCGGCGGACAGCCGCGGTGCCCGCCTGGCCGCGGTCGGCGCCGTCGCGGCCGGGACCGCGGCGGCGGGCGCGCTGCTGTCAGGCCTGCGCGAACGCTCCGGCAGCCTGGCCGCGCCGGTCGTGCTGCACCTCGCCGCCAACTGCACGGGACCGCTGGCCAGCGCCCTGGCCCGGCGGCCCGCTACCGGTGGCTGGCCGAGGTCAGGCCCCGGCTGCCGTTGACCTCGGGCCGGCCGTAGCGCCGCACGAACGCGCGCAGGATCGCCGGCGGGTGGCTGATGTCGCTGCTCCAGGCCAGCGCCTTGAGCTCGTCGGCCTTCTCGGGCTCGAAGTACCCGGCGTGCTTGTACACGTCGATCCTGGTGCACAGGCCCGGCGCGTCCAGTTCGGGATGGAACTGGGTGGCGTAGACGTTCGAGCCGATCCGGAACGCCTGCACCGGGCAGGCGGCCGAGGTGGCCAGCAGCACGGCGTGACCGGGCAGGCGGCTGATCGCCTCCTTGTGCCCGGTAAACGCGTCGAAGCTGGCGGGCAGCTCGCGCAGCAGCGGGTCACGCCGGCCCGGCGGGGTGAGCGTGACCCGGACCGTGCCGACCGGCTCGGCGTACCTCCGGCCCAGGACGCCGCCCTGATGGCGGCCGAGGGCCCCGACGCCGTAGCACGCTCCCAGGAACGGGAAGTCGGCCCGGACCACGCCGTCGAGCAGGCGGCTCAGGTCCGCCTCGACCCGCCGCTGGACGTCGGACTTCTTCTCGTCCGGGTCGGAATAGTTGAACGGGCCCCCGCCGACCCAGATCCCGGACCATTCGCCCAGGTCGACCTCACCCAGCGGGCGCTGCTCCAGCCGTACCCGCCGCAGGTCGCGCTCCTCCAGCCCGGCCAGGCTCACGAAGGACGCGTACTCGTTGTCCGCTGCGGGGTCGTCCGCGCGGATAGACAGCAGCAAGAACGGTTTCATCCGATCACTGTAGTAACCGCGGAGTCCTGCGGCGGCCATGATTCAGCGTTCGCCCGACGGCGGCTGGCTTCAGCGGTCCACGGCGTCCAGCACCTCAGGCAGCTGCCCCGCTGCGGCCCGGCCGATGACGTGCTGCCGGAACAGCTCGGCCGCCGGGAGCAGGCGGCGTCCGGCCGATCCGCCCTCCCTGCCGCCGCCCGTCCCTCCGCGCCCCCCAGCCCCGCTGATCACATTTGCCCGGAGGATTTTTCTTTCATGGAGTATTTGGGCAGCTATACCTGCCCAAATACTCCATGGAAGCCGGATCCTCCGTGATCTTGTGATCGATGGGGTTCGTGAGGTTACGGGCTGCCGTGTCCGGCTTGGAAGTAATGGTTGCGAGTCACACTGCAACCACTGGCACCCCGGAACACAGTAGACCGGACCGCGATCCCGCTAGGAACCGACCGGCAACCACCGGCTGGCGCCGCGCAAGGCCCTAACGAGATGGCGCCTAACCCTCGCCGCCGCGGACGAAGTGGCCCTTGCCGGGCACGCTGACGATCATGCCCTCGCCTTTGAGGATGGACAGCGCCCGGGCGGCCGTGCGGTGCGACACCTTGTGCACCTCGCTGATCGTATGCACCGAGGGAATCCGGCCGATCATCCGCCCCTGCGCGATCTCGTCGCGCAGCATGTAGGCGAGTTGCTCATACGGCGGCACGGCCGAGTCAGGGTCAATCACAGCGCCTCATTCATGTTCGTGTTATCCAGATTCATGCGGTGGTCTTCGCCGTACCTTACGCTCACCGGCCACTCGCGCTGCTGGACGTCCCGGTTAGCGCGCTAACGTGCCCCCATGACCAAACGACCTCGGGTCACCGTGCTCGGCAGCCTGAACATGGATATCTCGGTGACCGTAGCCCGGCTGCCCGGCCCCGGCGCCACCGTGCTCGGCTCGGCGGCCCGGTTCACGCCCGGCGGCAAGGGGGCCAACCAGGCGGTCGCGGCGGCCCGCCTCGGCGCCGAGGTCCGCATGGTCGGCTGTGTCGGCGACGACGACTTCGGCCGCCAGCTGCTGGCCACGCTCCGCGACGAAGCGGTCGACGCCAGCACCGTAAGAGTCGTAACCGGGGTACCGACCGGCCTGGCCATGATCGCCGTGGACGAAGCCGGCGAGAACCTCATCATCGTCGCACCCGGCGCCAACCACGAGGCCGGCCCGCCCGAGGCCGCCGCCGGACCAGCCGGACCAGCCGGACCAGCCAGACCGGCCCGACCAGCGGAACAAGCTCAGCAAGCCGGCCAGTCGCGCGACATCCTGGTCATCAGCGCCGAGATCCCGCTCCCCACGATCAGGGCCGCGCTGGCCCGGTCCGGCATCTGCATGCTCAACCTGGCCCCCGCCCCGCCGGAGGCACAAGCGGTCGTCGCCGCCCTAGGCAGCCACCTGGACTGGCTGGTGGTGAACGAGTCCGAGGCCGCCGCCGTCCTCGGCCACCCGGTCAGGGGCCTGGCCGCCGCCAGCCAAGCCGCCGCCGAACTGATCGCCAACGGCCCGCGGAACGCCGTGGTCACCGCCGGCGCCCACGGCGCCGCCCTGGCCGGCCCCGGCGGCACGCACATCATCGAGGGCTTCAAAGTCCAGGCCGTCGACACCGTGGGCGCGGGCGACACCTTCGTGGGGGCGCTGGCCACCGCCATCGCGGCCGGGGTTCCCGCCCCGCAGGCCATCAGGGCCGCCGCCGCCGCGGGCGCCGCCGCCGTCACCAGGGCCGGGGCCCAGACGGCCATGCCCAGGCCCGCTGATATCCTCGCCGCCACCGGCGAGGCATGGCCCGTCGGCTAAAGCCGGTGTATACCAGGCATAAGGGGACCGGCGATAAGATTCTCCGGAAGGAGAAACTGAACTTATGACGCCTGACCTGCGGGGACCCGAGCTGGCCGGGAAGGAAACCAGGAAGGAAACCGTGCCGGAAACCGGGAAGGAAACCGGGAAGGAAAGGAACAACCGGGATCCGGTCTCCGCCGCTCTGGCCGTCCTCGCGCAGACCTTCGCCATCGCCGCCGAGCCCAGCCCAAGCGGCACCCGTCAGCGCACCTGGCTGGACACCTTCGACTGGCGGTTGAACCGGGCCGGCCTGGTCCTGGAGTACGAGCACGCGCGCCGCGGCGGCCGCCTGCTGCTGACCAGGGACGACATGACCCAGGCCGAGCAGCTCGTATCCGGCTGGAGCCCCGCCCGTCCCCGGCTGGCCAGCGACCTGCCCGCTGGACCGGTCCGGGACCAGGTCGTCAAGCTGGCCAGCCCGCGAGCGCTGCTGCCGGTAGCCAAGGCGGCCGGCCGCACCAGCGTCACCCGGCTGCTCAACGAGGACGGCAAGACCGTCGCCCGGCTGATCGTGGACCGCTCGAGCGTCACCAGTGCCGGCGCGACGGAAGGCCTGCCCCCGCGGCTGGCCATCGCCGAAGTCCGCGGCTACTCAGGCCAGGCCCGCAGGGCCGCCCAGCTGCTGGCCGAGATCCCCGGCGTCGCCCCCGCCCCCGACGCGTTCACCGGGGCCCTGACCGCGGCCGGCCGTCACCCCGCCGACTACAGCAACGGCCTGGACGCCCCGATCACCGGCGCCATGCCCGCGGCCGTGGCCGTGGCCACCCTGCTGCTGCGCATGCTCGACATCCTCGAGCTCAACGTCCACGGCGTCATGCGCGACATCGACACCGAGTTCCTGCACGACCTGCGGGTGTCGGTCCGCCGCACCAGGTCGGCGATCAAGCTGCTCGGCCAGGTGCTGCCCGCCGGGCTGGCCGGGCAGTACGCGGCCGAGTTCTCCTGGCTCGGCGACCTGACCACGCCGACCCGGGACCTGGACGTCTACCTGCTCGGCTTCCCCGGCCTGGCCGATCAGCTGGTGGCCGCCTCGGCGGCCGACCTGGAGCCATTCCGGACCTACCTGGTCAAGCAAAGGGCCCGGGAGTTCCGCAAGCTGACCGCAGGCCTGCGCTCGGCGCGGTTCAAGGCCCTCGTCGCCGACTGGCGCCAGGAGCTTACCGAGATCAGGGACGGCGGCGGGCCCCGGAAGCACCGCAAGCTCACCACCAAAGAGCTGGCCGTCTCCACCACCGGCCGGGTGTTCCGCCGGGTCGCGGCCAAGGGCGGCGCGATTACCCCGCTGTCCGCCCCGGAGACCCTGCACGACCTGCGCAAGCGCTGCAAGGAACTGCGCTACCTGCTGGAGTTCTTCGCGCCGCTGCACGACCCGGAGGCCTACCGCAAGGTCGTCGGCGACCTCAAGGCGCTGCAGGACTGCCTGGGCGAGTTCCAGGACAGCCAGGTGCAGCGGGAGGAGCTGCATGTGCTGGCCGACGCCATGCTGGCCGAGCGGGCTGCCCCCGCGGCCACCCTGCTGGCCATGGGTGAGATCGCCGCCGGGCTGGTGCTCAGCCAGGGCGAGGCCCGCGCCGCCTTCGCCCGCCGGTTCGCCCGGTTCGCCGGCTCCGCGGGCCAGGAACGGATCCGCGTGCTGCTCGAGGCGGACCGGTGACGATATACGCCACGTACAACATCAAGGGCGGCGTGGGCAAGACCACCGCCGCGGTCAACCTGGCCTACCTGTCGGCCGCCGACGGCTACTCCACGCTGCTGTGGGACCTGGACCCGCAGGGCGCGGCCAGCTTCCTGTTCCGGATCAAGCCCCGGGTCAAGGGCGGCGGTAAGGCGCTGATCCGCGGCACCAAGGCCCTCGACGACGCCATCAAGGGCACCGACTTCGACCACCTGGACCTGCTCCCGGCCGACTTCACCTACCGCCACATGGACCTGCTGCTGAAGTCGACCACCAAGTTCGCCGCCCTGCTCAAGCCCCTGGCCGCCGAGTACGAGAACGTCTTCCTGGACTGCCCGCCGAGCATCTCGCTGGTCTCCGAGAACGTCATGCACGCCGCCGACGTGCTGCTGGTCCCGCTGATCCCGACCACCTTGTCGGTGCGCACGCTGGACCAGCTGACCAAGTTCGTGGCCGACTTCGACGGCCGCCGCCCCGCCGTGCGCGCCTTCTTCAGCATGGTCGACCGCCGTAAGCGCCTGCACCTTCAGATCACTCAAAACCTTTCGGCCGAACGGACCGTGGTCTCCGCGTCCGCCATCCCGGCCCTGTCCCTCATCGAGCGCATGTCCGTGGAGCGGGCGCCGGTCAGCGCGTTCGCGCCGCGCAGCCAGGCCGCCCGCGCCTTCCGTGCTCTATGGTCCGAGATCAGCGCGGGGGACGCTAAACCCGCTGATGAGGCCGTGCGATGAGGACGCGGTAGCCCAGGTCGAGTTCGTCCAGCGCCAGCAGGTGCCCGTACCTGCGCTGCCATTCGCCGCTGTCCGCGTCGGCCAGGGCCGCCGCCAGCCGGGCCGCGATGCGCGGCTCGGGACGCCGGCCGGCCGTGTACCCGCCGCCGATGGTGTCGTACACCGGCGGTGTATTCATCCCCGGTCCCGGCCCTGCCATGTCGTGATGCAGGCCTCGTTGCCCTCGGCGTCGGCCAGCACCCAGAACGCCGGGGCCTCCGCGTCGTTGGTGACGGTGCCGCCGGCCGCCAGTGTGGCCGCGATCCGGGCCGGCGCCTCGTCGTGCGGCACCGACACGTCCAGGTGGATGCGGTTGCGCTGCGGCCGCGGCGCGTCCATCTGCTGGAACCAGACCGCCGGTCCCTGGCCCAGCGGGTCGACCAGCGCACCGCCCGCCTCGTCCGCGTAGCCCAGCACCGCCCGCCAGAACGGCCGGATCGCCGCCGCGTCGAGCGTGTCGATCCCGATCTCGAGTGCCTGCACCGACCGCGTCCGCACCTCGCCGTCCGCACCCAGCCGGAACTCCCCGGCCACGGCCGAGATCCGGTGGGCGAGCTCGACGTCGCGCGGGGTGATCCACGCGACGTCCGAGCTCTGCAGGGCCAGGATGACCCGGTCGGCGCGGATGTCCAGCCGCAGGTGCCCGTCGGCGCCGGGCACCGCCGCCGCCCGCCCGGCCACGTCGGCGGCCAGCGGCAGTGACCCGGTCAGCACCTGTGTCTGCAACTCGCCCAGGACCAGCCGCCAGCCCAGGCTGGTGACGGCGTCCGAGGCTTCTTTCCTGCTGAGCTTGCGGTAAGGATCGTCGGTCATACCGGGCCTCAGGAGCTGGTGTGCCGCTGGAGGAAGGCCAGCGTCTGGGTGTTGAAGCCCTCGGCGTTCTCGTAGATCGGGGCGTGCGCGCAGTCCTCGAAGATGATGAGCTCGGTGTTCGGGATCCGCTATAGACGTCGATTCCGTTCGCCTGCACCGTTATTTTGCCCTCCCGGATTCGCGGTTGAGTCGATCCTAGGCGTGGCGGTCATCGAGGTCGGTGCGGGGCCGGGGCGCATGATCCCGACAAACCATCGGCGAAGCCCGGCGCCTCCTCCGCGGCGCCGGGCTCCGTGATGGTTGCGAGTGCTTACGCGTCGCGCTTTCGGAATAGGTAGGCGCCCGCGGCGACCAGGGCCGCGGCCCACAGCGCCGTCACGCCCAGCTGCGGCCAGGCTGACCACAGGTGCTGGTTGAGGTTGTCGCGGATGGTGACCGAGATCTGCTGGTTCGCGGCGTCGGGCAGGAACCGCATGATGTCCCAGCGCCACTGGCTCGGCAGCGCCTGCTCTAGGACGGGGATGATGAACAGCGCGGCGATGGCGATCGCGATCGTGCCGGCCGTGTGCCGCACCAGCGCGCCGAGGCCGAACGCGATGAGCGCGACCAGCGTGACGAACAGCGCGCAGCCGATGATGGCCAGCAGGACGGTGGACGGGTGGATCACGTCGGTGCCCGAGAAGGTCGCCGTGCAGCCGCCCGGACCATTCGGGCAGTTCACGTTCGCGTTCCGCGGGATCGTGACGGCGTGGAACAGCGAGGCGCTCACGCCGTGGCCCGACAGCAGCGCCTGGCCGACGAAGAACGCGATGAACGACGTGATAAGCGAGACGACCAGCGTGACCGAGGTGAGCACGATCGCCTTCGCGGCATAGATCGTGCCGCGCCGCGGCTGCGCGGTCAGCGAAGTGCGGATCATGCCGGTGGAGTACTCGGAGGTGATCGCCAGCGCGGCGATCACCGCGATGATGAGCTGGCCGATCTCGAAGAACGCGATCAGCGAGACCTGGGTGGCGTCGAAGTCGGCCTTGTTGCCCGGGTTGTGGCCGAAGTTGGCCGCGGCGCCGGCCGTGATCGCCGCGCCGATGCCGATCGAGACGACCAGCAGCGCCGCCAGGGTCCAGTAGGTAGACCGGACCGAGCGGATCTTGGTGAACTCCGAGGCGATCGCGCCCCGCAGCCCGGCCCGCCCGGTGGCTGGCGGAAGCGGGGAGAGCTGCCTGTCCAGCGTTGCCGTAGTGGCCATCGCTCAGACCCCGCTTTCAATGGTGGCTGCCGCACCGGGAATCCCGGCGTGGTACTCCACGCTGCTCGCGGTCAGTTCCATGAACGCCTCCTCGAGCGAGGCGCGGACCATGGTCAGCTCGTGCAGCCTGATGCCCTGCTCGAACGCGATGTCGCCCACCGCCTCCGCGGTCATCCCGCGGATCTCGATGGCGCCGTCGTCGTCGGTGACCGTGGTCGCGCCCTCGGCGGACACGGCCTTGATCAGGTCCTCCGCCCCCGGGGTGCGTACCCGCACGGCAGCACCAGAGGAGCGCGCGATGAACTCCGACATCGAGCAGTCGGCGATCAGCTTGCCCCGGCCGATCACGATCAGGTGGTCAGCGGTGTACTCCATCTCCGACATCAGGTGGCTGGAGACGAAGACCGTGCGCCCCTCGGCGGCCAGGGCCTTCATCAGGTTCCTGATCCACAAGATGCCCTCGGGGTCGAGCCCGTTGACCGGCTCGTCGAACATCAGCACCTTGGGATCGCCGAGCATGGTCCCGGCGATGCCCAGGCGCTGGCTCATGCCGAGCGAGAACCCCTTGGACCGCTTCTTCGCCACCTCGGAGAGGCCGACCAGCTCGAGGACCTCGCCGACGCGGCTCTTCGGCAGGTTGTTGGTCTGCGCCAGGCAGAGCAGGTGGTTGTACGCCGACCGGCCGCCGTGCACCGCCTTGGCGTCGAGCAGTGCGCCGACCTCGCGCATCGGGTATCCCAGGTCGTGATAGTCGTGGCCGTCCACCGCCACGGTGCCCGCGTCCGGGTAGTCGAGCCCCAGGATGCACCGCATCGTGGTGGTCTTGCCCGCCCCGTTCGGGCCCAGGAAGCCGGTGACCTTGCCCGGCTCAATGCCGAACGTCAGCCCGTCGACGGCGGTTTTCTCCCCGTACCGCTTGGTGAGCCCCCGTACCTCAATCATTAAGTTGTCCTCTCCCTCGTGACATACGCCCAATTCTGGCCGTCCGCCCCGCCCGCCGCGTCGGCCCCGGTGATGATTTTGTCATCCCCCTGCAGAGTGACATCCCGGTACACCGGATCGACCCGGCCGCGGCCGGTACAGGTTCAGGCCGGGGTCAGGCTGGCCAGGCCCCCCAGGTCGACGCACGTGATCCCGCGCAGCTCGACCAGCACCATGAGCACCGCGGTGCACGACCGGCAGCGCACCACCGTGCCCAGCCCCGGCGGGTAGACCGCCAGCTCGGCCACCTGGCTGGCCGCGCCGCAGGAACCGCATATCCCGGTGGCCGTGGTCATGTCGGTGCCGAACAGCGACATCAGCAGCCCGCCGATCGCGTTGCCGTCCAGGACGCTGTCTTCCAGCGCTTCCATCCCAGCCTCCCGCCTTGAGTAACCGATCAGCCGCCGAGAGCCCCGGCCGCTGACGGGCCTCAGCTGCCTGTGGCCCCGAACCGCTCCGTCTTGACCCGCTGCTCCGGGTAGCCGAGCGCCACCAGCCCCGCCGCCACCGCCTCCACGAAGCTTGTCGGCCCGCACACGTAGGCCAGCGGCGCCTGCGCCACGGGCCAGGCCACCTCCGCCAGCATCGGCTGGTCCACCCGCCGGGCGTACCCGGTCCACCCGGCCGGCTGGGTCCGGGTCAGCGTGTAACACACCGCCAGCCCGTCCGCAGGAACGTCGAGCTCGGACCGGTAGATCACGTCCATCAGGCTCCGCGATGAGTACAGCAGGCGCGTCGGTACCGTGTCGCCCAGCCGGGCCCGGTGCCGCAGGATGGACCGCAGCGGCACCACGCCCGAGCCGCCCGCGGCCAGCAGCAGCGGCCCGCCATCCGGCGCGTCCCAGACGAAATAACCGCCGATCGGCCCGCGCACCTCGATCTCGTCACCTGGCCGCAGTTCCTCGGTCAGGTAGGGGGAGACCTCGCCGTCGTCCAGTCGTTCCACGGTGATCGCAGGCGGCTCGCCCGGCGCGGAGGCGATCGAGTACGAGCGCTCGGCCCGGTAACCGTCCTCGGCGGTGAGCCTGATGTCCAGGTGCTGCCCGGCCTGATGCCCGGCCCAGTCCGGCAAGTCGAGCATCAGCGTGCGGACCTGGGGTGTCTCGTCGGTGACCGAGCCGACCATGGCGGTCTGCCAGGCCCCCGGGGGGGTCTGGGGGGGTCGTCCCCCCTGGCCGTTCAGTCGCCCGCGTACCGCTGTTCCTGCCATGGATCTCCGTACATGTGGTACCCGTAGGTCTCCCAGAAGCCCGGCTGGTTGGTGTCGCGCAGCCGCAGCCCGCGCACCCATTTGGCGCTCTTCCAGAAGTACAGGTGCGGGACGAGCAGCCGGGCCGGGCCGCCGTGCTCCGGTGGCAGCGCCGAGCCGTCGTAGGAGTAGGCCACCCAGGCCTTCCCGCCGGTCAGGTCGGCCACCGGCAGGTTTGTGGTATAGCCGCCGTCGCAGAAGGCCAGCACGTACGGGGCGTCGTAGGAGACCGCCCCGAGCAGTACGTCAAGCGAGACGCCCATCCAGGTGCTGTCCAGCTTGGACCACCGGGTCACGCAGTGGATGTCCACCGTGATCTTCTCGGCCGGCAGCGCCTGGAATTCCGTCCAGGTCCAGCTCACCGGCGACTGGCCGCCCTCGATGGAGAACGTCCACTTGGCCAGCGGCGTGTGCTGCGTGGGCCCGGCCGACAGGACCGGGAAGTCGTGTGTCACGTACTGGCCAGGCGGGACCCGGCCCGCAGGTTCCGCCTCCTCGTGGCGGCGGTGGAAGCCGCGCGAGATAGGACTCATAGCGGCAGGTTACGCCTGCGGTCCGGTCACACGGTCGCCAGGAGGTACACGTTCAGGCCCACGATGATCACCGTGACCGCGCTGGCCGCCAGCATCGTGGACCGCCGGTTCACCAGCGTCCCCATCAGGTCCCGCTGGCCGGTGAAGACCAGCAGCGGGATCAGCGCGAACGGGATGCCGAAGGACAGGAAGACCTGGCTGAGGACCAGGGCCCGGGTCGGGCTGAAGCCCACGCCGATCAGGACCAGGGCCGGGATCATGGTGATGGCCCGGCGCGCGAAGATCGGGATCTGGCGGTGGATGAAGCCCTGCATGACCACCTGGCCGGACATCGTGCCGACGCAGGATGAGGCCACCCCGGAGGCCAGCAGGGCCAGCCCGAAGATCAGCCCGCTGTGCGCGCCGAGATACCGGTTGAGGCCGTCGAAGACCTGGCCCAGGTCGCTGCCCGCGCCGAACAGGCCGCGGGCGTGGAAGACCGCCGCGGCGCAGGCCAGCATGGCCAGGTTGATCAGCCCGGCCACGCCCATCGCGATGACGATGTCGACCATCTCGTACCGGAAGATCTTGTGCCGCGCGGCCGGGTTGGCGCCCACGATCCGGCTCTGGGTCAGGGAGGAGTGCAGGTAGATCACGTGCGGCATCACCGTGGCGCCGATGATGCCCACGGCCAGCAGGGCCGACCCGCCGCCGGAGGTCTGCGGCACGAACAGGCCGCGGGCCACGCCGGCCGCCGACGGGCTACTGCGCAGCACCTCCAGGCCGAACGCCAGCACGACCACGGCCACCAGCCCGGTGAGCGTGGCCTCGAGCCGGCGGAAGCCCCCGACCTGCATGCCCAAGATGATGAACGCCGCTGCCCCGGTCAGCACCGCCGACAGCCACATGGCCAGGCCGAACACCAGGTGCAGCCCCAGCGCCGCGCCGACGAACTCGGCCAGGTCGGTAGCCATGGCCACCGCCTCGGCCTGCAGCCACAGCAGCACCACGACCCGGAACGGCAGCCGGTCCCGGCACACCTCGGGCAGGCTGCGGCCGGTAGCGATGCCCAGCTTGGCGCTCATCGACTGGACCAGCATGGCCATCAGGTTCGCGACCAGCACCACCCACAGCAGCATGTACCCGAACTGCGAGCCGCCCGCCATGTTGGTGGCGAAGTTGCCGGGGTCGATGTAGGCGATGGCCGCGATGAAGGCCGGCCCCAGAAACGGCAGGACGGCCCGGATCCCGCGCCGCTGGCCGGACAGGACCTTCTCGGCCGCGGCGATGACCCGGGCTTCGCCCGGCAGGGCGTCGTCTCCGACGACGACCTGCCGGGCGGGTAGCGTGTCAGCCAACCGGATCAGCCAATGGAAGGCCCGAGACCCAGCGACTGCGGCGTGCTCGCGTCCGGCGAAGGCTGGTGCAGGCCCTCGTCGAGCGAGCCGAACTCGGTCATCAGCGCGGGGCTGCCGCCCCACGGCGTCTGCTCCTCGGCGACCAGGGTGTTGGTCGTCAGCAGCAGGCCCGCCACGGAGGCGCCGTTCTGCAGCGCCGAGCGGACCACTCGCAGCGGATCGATGATGCCCATCTCGATCATATTGCCATGGCGGCCAAGCAAGGCGTCAAATCCCTCGTCAACGCCCATACCGGTGGTCTGGGCCACGATCTCCGCGGCCGGGTAGCCGGCGTTGGCCGCGATGAGGTGGGCGGGCTCGCTCAGCGCCCGGCGGACGATGCCGGCCCCGGTGGCGTAGTCTCCCGTAACCTCGAGGTCGTCCAGCGCGCCCACCGAGTGCAGCAGCGCGGCACCGCCGCCGGCCACGATGCCCTCGGCCATCGCGGCCCGGGTGGCGGACAGGGCGTCCTCGACCCGGTGCCGCAGTTCCCTCAGCTCGGCCGGGGTCGCGGCGCCGACCCTGATCACGGCCACCTTGCCGGACAGGGCACCGATCCGCTCGGTCAGCACGTCCTCGTCCACGCCGAAAGTGGCCCGCTCCATCTCGGCCCGCATCTGGTCGAGCCGGAACGCGACCGCGTCGGCCGATCCGCCGCCGCCGATGATCGTGGTCGAGTCGGCCGTCACCCGGACCTGCAGGGCCCGGCCGAGCTGCTCGGCGGTCATGGTCTCCAGGGTGAAACCAGAGTGCTTGCTGTACACGGCGCCGCCGGTCAGCGCGGCGATGTCCTCCAGCTTGTGCAGCCTGCGGTCACCGAAGCCGGGCGCGCGCACCGCCACGCACTGGAAGATGCCGTTCACGTGGTTGTGCACCAGCATGGACAGCGCGGTGCCCTCGACGGTCTCGGCGATGATGACCAGCGGGCGCGGCGCCCGCATCACCTTGTCCAGCAGCGGCATCAGCTGCTGGACCTTGGTGATCTTCTCCGAGCACAGCAGGATGTACGGGTCGTCGATGATGGCCTCCAGGCTGGCCGGCCTGGTCACCATGTACGGCGACAGGTACCCGTTGTCGAACTCGAAGCCCTCCACGAAGTCCACGGCCATGCCCGGCACCGGGGCGTCCTCCACGGTGACGATGCCGCCGTCGCCCACCGTGTACAGCGCCTTGGCGATGATCCGGCCGACCGTCTCGTCGTCGTTGGCCGAGATGGCCGCCACCCGGCAGTAGTCATCCTCGGTGGTGATGGGGTGAGCCGCCGTCTGCAGGTACTCGACCAGCCGGCCGACGGCCAGGTCGATGCCCCGCTTGACCAGCACCGGGTTGGCGCCGTCCCCGATGGCCTCCATGCCCTCGTGCACGATGGCCTGGGCGATCACCGTGGCCGTGGTGGTGCCGTCGCCCACGATGTCGTTGGTCTTGATCGCGGCTTCCTTGACCAGCTGCGCGCCCATGTTCTCGAACTGGTTCTTCAGGTGGATCTCCCGCGCGATCGTCACGCCGTCGTTGGTGACCACGGGCGAGCCGGTGATCTTCTCGAGGATGACGTTGCGCCCCTTGGGGCCGAGAGTCGATTTCACGGCCTCGGCCAGCTGGTCCACGCCAGCCAGCAGCAGGCCGCGAGCTTCAGCGCCGAAGCGCAGTTCTTTGGCCATGTCAGTGCTCTCTTTCCTGTATCTACAGTCCGAGTCATCCGACCCGCTGTGGTTGCTGTCCTGCTGGCTGCGCCGGCTCGAACCACAGCGCCGGGCTAAGGGCTACGGGCTACGGGCTACAGGGCTACGGGCTAGGGGCTACGGGACGAGGATGGCGCGGCCGCGGACCCGGCCCGCGTCCAGGTCGGCGAGTGCCTCGGGGGCCTCGGAAAGCGGGTAGATCTTCGTGTGCAGCGTCACCTTCCCGGCCTGGGCCAGGTCCATCAGCTCAGCTAGGTCGTTGTAGGTGCCGACGATGTTGCCGACGACGTTCCGCTCGGTGGAGATGATGTCCAGCGTCGGGATCCGCAGCTCGCCGCCGTACCCGATGACGTAGTACGACCCGGCCTCGCGGGTCATGTTCCACCCGTCCATCTCGGCGCCCTGCTCAGCCACGAAGTCGAACACGACGTGCGCGCCGCGCCCGCCGGTCAGGTCCGCGACCGCCTGCACCTGGCTGCCCTCGGCCACCACGGTGTGCGTGGCCCCGAGCTCCGAGGCCAGCTTGAGCGCGTCGGGGTTGGCGTCCACCACGATGATGTCCGTGGCGGTCAGCTCGGCCAGGCACTGGATGCCGATGTGACCAAGCCCGCCCGCGCCGATCACCACGGCGGTGGTGCCGGGGTACAGCAGCGGGAGGGCCTTGCGCACCGCGTGGTAGGCGGTGATGCCGGCGTCGGCCAGGGCCGCGACGTCCTGGGGCCGCGTGGAGGGGTTGAGCTTGATGCAGGCCCGGGCCGAGGTGAGCAGGTACTCGGCCATGCCGCCGTCCCGGGACAGCCCGGGGAACGCGGTGTTCTCGCAGTGCATGTCGTCGCCCGCCCGGCAGGCGTGGCAGAGCCCGTCGGTGACCAGGGGATGCAGGATGACGGTGTCGCCCGGCTGCAGGTTGGTGACGCCGGAGCCGACCTCGTGCACCCAGCCGGCGTTCTCGTGGCCCAGGATGTACGGCAGCGGGGTGTGCATCCGCTCGTCCCACTGGCCCAGCATGATGTGCAGGTCGGTTCGGCAGACCCCGGCGCCGCCGATCTTCACGATGACGTCGAGCGGCCCGCTGATCTTCGGCTCGGGTACGTCGTCGACCACTGGCATCTGGTTGAACTCGTGCAAGCGGACGGCCTTCATTGGTCCTCCTCCGCGCCCTGTTGGGCCTCTCCTTGTCCTGGCGTTGCGTATCTATGCCGCAGCATGCCGCGGCAGATGCCGGAATTCGCCTCGATGCTGGTCCGCGTGAGCTGCGCCTTGCGCAGGTGCAGCGGCACGGCGTCGGCCGAGATCCGCCGGCCCGTCACCGGGTCGATCAGCAGCGGGGCGCCGTCGTCGGCGGGCAGGCCTAGCTCGGCCCGCCGCTCCCGCAGCCGGGATAGCGCACGAGACGGCGGCACCTCGCCCAGCCTCATCGCGAGCAGTGCCGCCTGATCCCGGCCGGCCGCCAGCAGCGGCCTGCAGACCTGGTCGGTGCCTGCCATCACCGCCTTGCGCAGGAAGTCGGCGCGGAGCCCGTCGAGCTCCGCCACCGCCTCGCCGTCGAAGGACCGGACGAAGCCGGCCTGGGCGGCCACGCCGCCGTTGATCGCGTCGGCGGCGAAGTGCTCGTCGAGCACCACCGACGTGCTCCGCACGCCCGGCAGCGCCGACACCGCGTCGTAGGCGTCGGCGACCATCAGGTAGGCGAAGTTGGGCGCGCAGAAGTACGTCGGCAGGCGCAGCCGGACCTCGGCGTCGCCGTCCGCGGAGACGGTGCACGACGCCACGAACCCGAGCGATGTGATCGGCTCGTCCAGTTCAGGGTCGCGCACCGTCTCCAGCGCCCGGACAAGCTCGTCGGCCGAGGTGGCGGTGACGTCCGCTGTCATGCCCCCGCTACCGGCTGCGAGCGGTCTTCCACCAGCTGTGCGTCATCCCGGGCGGCCGGCGCGCTCTCGTCCTTGATCTGGAATTCGGCGGGCACGTCGATGCCGTACAGCCGGGCCGCGTTCAGGCCGAGGATCTTCTTCTTGCCCGCGGTATTCAGCCGCGGGAAGTCGGCGAACTCCTCACGGTCCGGCATCTCCCAGTCCACGAAGCCCTCGACCTGCCACTTCGGCTCCCAGATGCCGTAGTCGCTGCCGAAGGTCATCTTGTCCTCGCCCACCCAGAACAGCAGCTCGCCCATGACCTTGGCGAAGAAGTTGGGCCGGGCGTACATCAGGCCGCCGATGACCACCGACAGGCCGGCGTACACGTTCGGCTCCTGGGTGGCCATGAAGCAGAAGTCCTCGATCCGCGGCAGCCCCACGTGCTCGACGATGAAGTTGAGCTCGGGGAAGTCGGTCGCGCAGTGG
The DNA here is from genome assembly GCA_963767565.1 of uncultured Actinomycetes bacterium. Taxonomy (GTDB): domain Bacteria; phylum Actinomycetota; class Actinomycetes; order Streptosporangiales; family Streptosporangiaceae; genus Palsa-504. The sequence goes on from CAVYEG010000018.1 coordinate 118,238, forward strand.
TCGATGTCGGAGACGTCGAAGGCGTCCTTGTCCAGCGGCCAGATCGTCGGGCCCTTGTGCACGTGGACGTTCTTGATGCCGAGGTTCTGCGCGGCCTCCAGGTAGCGGTAGGCGGCGGGGTCAGAAAGCTTGTACCCGCGCGAGCCGTTGTTCCACTCGGCCGTGTACAGCTTGACGCCCTTGGAGCCGTACGTCTCGACGTTGCGCTTGAGCGTCTCCAGGCCCTCGTCGCCGTCGCGGGGGTCGAAGTTGGTGTTGTAGATGAACTTGCCCGGGTGCTTCTTGCCCATCTCGGCATTGCGCTCGGTGGTGTTGAAGCCCTCCGTGTACCACTCCTTCAGGTTCGTGGGCTGGAAGATCGCCACGTCCACGTGCCCGTCCTCGAAGACGTCCTTCATCAGGTCGTCTTCGGAGTACTTCTGGAAGTGCTCGATCGACCAGTGCGTCTCGGGCGGCCCGAGGCCCTGGTAGGCGTGGAAGCACTCGATCCAGCCCTTGGCGTACTGCTCGGCGCCAGGCACCCAGTTGTCCGGGGCAGCATTCCAGTAGTGCATGTGCGAATCGACGATGAAGTACTTCTCGCCGTTGTGCTCGTACAAGGCGCCTCCTTTGCAGCTCCTGCGTAACTTGGCTGTGGCACTGAGCCGGTTTATATCCGGCTCAGTGCCACAACATGCCGCGAGCAAAATACGGAAATTTCCTCCTTCGCCGCGCGGCGCGAGCGCGCGGTCCGCACGATTGCCGGGGTGCGGACCGCGCTCGGGCGGGCCGGTGGCCCGTAACACCCGTAACACCGCTAAGACCGCGCCACGAGGTCGAAGCCGATGAACTCGGCCGCGTCCTCGGGGTTGGCGAACATGATCGTCCGGTCGTCCTCGTGGACCATCCGGCCGTAGTGGGTGGACATGGACTCCTCGAACTCCGCGGAGTTGAACCAGCCGGGCTCCTCGCCGGCCGCCTCGGAGATCTCGTCGTAGATCACATCCATCCGGCCGATCGCGTCCACGCGCATCATGGACGGCAGCCACATCACCTTGACGTTCGGCTTGGTGGCCATCACCGCGGCGACGATCTCGCCTACCTGGTTGTTCATGAGCGTGAAGCCGCACTTGTTGGACGGCGTGTTGTCGGACTTGAACGGGCTCTCTACGGCCGTGGTCATTGCGCCAGCTCCTCCGGGGTGTCCAGGTCGAGATCGGTCACGATGCCGCTGAAGCGGTTCTTGGCCGCGTCCAGGCCGTCTTCGAACCGGCCCGGCCTGGCCTCGGGCTGCGACCACAGCGGCTGCAGGGTCCGGGCGGCCGAGATGGCCCGCGGCACCCAGGTCGACATCCAGCCCGTAATCAGCGCCCGGTTGTGGTCGGCGAACTCCCGGTCCCGGGTCAGCAGCTGGAACATCGGGACTGTGTAGCGCAGGTCGCGCTCGGCGAAGTCGTACTCCTCGGCGCCGACCACGGTCGGCGTCACGAAGTCACCGTTGCGCGGCGCGGCGTGCATCACCAGGTGGCTGCGGAACAGCTCGCCGACCAGCGGCTCGAACACCACGTTGGCCGCGAAGATGGCCTCGCACCAGTCGTCGATGCCGGTCAGCTGCTCGGCGACCTCCCGGACGCCCTGCCAGGCCGGGTCCTCGTTCCAGGTCTCCAGGTGCGCGGTGCCGTTGAAGCCGTCGACCACCTCGGACAGGGTCAGGTTGTACAGCGCCAGGTCCTGGGCGGCGCGGATCCGGTGCATGCTGTTCACCGAGATCGCGTTGTTGTGCATGTTGGTCGGGGCCCGGCGGTTCGCGTTCGCGTACAGGTAGAGGCCGAGGCCGTGGTCGACGTGCATCCACGCGCCCACGTTGCGCTCGACGAACTGCACCCACGAGCGGGTCCACTGATCGAACGCCTTGGCCTGCTGGGCGTTCTGGATGTTCTGGTTCAGCTGCCGTACCACGTTGGCGTTGTAGCGGTACAGGGTGAGTTCCCACTCCTCGTTCGGGTCGCGGAACTCGTGCCAGCCCAGCGCGGGCCAGTCATAGCCCTTGCCGCCCGAGCCGGGGAAGCGCTTGGGCTCCGGCCGGTCGCTGCCCCACGCCTTCAGCGCGGTCCAGTCCAGCGGGTAGCCGCCGCGGCCGTCGGAGAACCCGTACAGCCAGCCCTGGCTGAGGTAGTGCCGCGGGTCCGGCTGGACCTCGACGGTCATGTCCTCGTAGTGCGTCTGCTTACGACCCGCCGGGCTGTAGTAGTTGAACCGGCGCTCGTTGGAGTCGGGGAATACCTTTGCACCAGCCTCCGCGTCGGTGAAGGTCACCATCGGAACGCTGCGTTGCTGAGCCTCTGTCATAGTCCTTCCCTTTCACGTTAGGGAGCTGGCGGTGCTTTGTCCGGGTCCCCAGTCGTCGTGAACTTGTCGAAATACACGTGCTTTTCCGGTACCCCGAGCCTGGTCAGCAGCGGTACCGCGGCCTCCACCATGGGCGGGGGACCGCATATGTAGGCGTGCGCCCGGGCCAGCGCTGACTCCGAACGAGACACCACGTCGGTGATCAGGCCGTTCTCGCCCTCCCAGTCCTCGTCGGACAGGGCGGGCACGTACCGGAAGTTGGGTATGGCCTGCTCGAGCGCCCTCAGTTCGTCCTCGAAGCACAGGTCGCCGCGGCGGCGGGCGCCGTAGTAGTACACGGCCTTGCGGTCGATGCCTCGTTCCGCCATCGAGCGGAGCAGGCACAAGATGGGCGCCATCCCGGCCCCGCCACCGACGAAGACCAGGTCGGTGTCCGGGGCGTCGCGCAACATGAACACCCCGTACGGACCGGTCACAGTGAGCCGGTCGCCGACCTTCAGCTGCTGATCGAGATACTCCGAGAACAGCCCGTCCGGGTAGATCTTGATGACGAACTCGAGCTGGCCGCTTTCCCTGGCCGAGGTGTTGGCCATGGAGAACGACCGGACCTCGTCGGTGCCGGGGACGGCGATGTCCACGTACTGTCCGGGGAAGAACTTGAAGTCAGGCGAGTCGACCAGCTTGAGCACCAGGTGCCGCATGTCGTGCGTCACCGGGTCGTTGGCTACGACCTCGGCCACGGCGTCCTGGATCGGCAGCCCGGACCGGATCATCTCCTCGTCGAAGTTCAGCAGCTCGATCGTCACGTCCTCGTAGACGTGCGCCCGGCACAGCAGCGTGAACCCTTCGTCCTTCTCGAAGTCGGGCAGCGCGAACGTCGAGTACTTGTCGAGCTCCACGTCATCGCCGTCGAGCAGGAACGACTTGCACGCCGCGCACTGGCCTTCCTTGCAGCCGTGCATGAGCATGAGGCCCTGCTCGAACGCGGCGCGCAGGACCGTCTGCTCCTCGTCCACCTCGAGCTCGATGCCGACTGGCTCGAACCGGACGACGTGCTTACCGGCCATTCATCACCTCATGGGCCTTAGGAATCACGCGCGAGTACATGGCTAGACGACACTGCGTGGCTAGATACCCGGGGAGCAGGAGGGACAGCTTGCCTCCTGCCCCCCGGTGCATCCGAACGGACCGGGCGCGATCACCACGGCCCGTTCGGCAAACAGGGTTTCCCTAGACCGCCGCCTGGATCAGGCGTCTTCCTTCGGGAACCGGCCGGCCGGGCCGCCCTTGATGTACTTGGCGTGGAACGCGGCCCGCTCCTCCGGGCTCATCTCGTTGAACAGGACGTTCGGGCTCTGCACCGGCCCCATGCGCCGCAGGTGGTCCAGCGTCCACATCTTGGACTGGTCGCCCAGCTTCAGGTGCGGCTGCGCCACCATGGTGTTGCCGTCGTCGCGGACGAAGCCCATGTCAGAGACCACATCGGCCCAGTTCCAGCCGTGGTACATGGTCTCCCACTCGCGGGTGCCGATGAGCTGGCCCATGTTGGGGGTGGACCGGCCCTGGTAGGTCGGCCGGAACGCGGTCACGTCGGTCCACTTGCATTCCTCGTGGCAGTACGTGCGGACCACGCCGTCGATCTCGGCGTACACCATGTCCTCGCGGACCAGGCACGGGACCATGCAGGTCCAGCACCGGTTCGGGTACCAGTAGTCGACGTCCTCGGCCACGATCGGGTGGTGCCCGTTCGGCTCGGACAGGCGGCTGTAGTTCTCCCACCACTTGCCGTACTTGTCGTACCAGCCCGGGTACTTGTACTCGAACCACTCGAAGTCTTCGTCGGTCATGCCGTCGATGCGCCAGTAGTTCGCCAGCCAGCCGGTGGCGAAGAACTGCGCGACTTCGTGCACGTAGCCCTTGTTCCAGATCTGGTTCCAGGCTTCCTCGATCAGGTCATGCGGGATGACCAGGCCGTACTTCTCCAGCGGCACGAGGTAGCTGCGGTAGTAGTCGTCGTAGATCCACCGGCGCCACATCTCGGCGTAGGACTCGCGGTCCTTGCGGCGGTCCTTGGTGCCGTACTCGATGAACGTGCCGATGGCCGCGTCCACCACCCGGTGGTTGTTCCACCAGGCGTAGCGCAGGTCGCGCTCGAGCAGCTGGTGGTTCTCCTCGTCGGCCAGCGCCATCAGCAGCGTGGCGTAGCCGTTGGAGATGTGCCGCGACTCGTCCGACTGCACCGAGTGGAACACGGTGGGCAGCAGGTAGTCGCCGTTGGCCGCGGCCTCGGCCGGCATGGCCACGAACAGGGTGTTCGTGAACGCCGTCTCGGCCACGATGGTCAGGTAGATCGACGCCGCGGTGATCGCGTCACCGGTGATGAAGCCTTCCGCGAACTGGCGGCCGATGGTGCCGCAGTAGTCGTCCTGGAAGTTGCGCAGGCTCGAGTTGAAGCCTGCCGGGTCGATGTAGTTCTGCATGTACAGGCGCTTCAGGTTCTGCTGGATCGTCGAGTGACGTACCTCGTCGATCATCTGGATCGCCTGGCCGTTGTGCAGTTCCGGGTTCGGCACCGTGCGGAACAGCAGCGGCATCGCCCGCGCCGCGGAGATCTCCGGCAGCGGGATGATCGAAAGGAACAGCTTCTGCCACTCCAGCCAGCGCTCTTGCACCTGCCGGAACATGTTGCCGCGGATCGCGCCGTCCTCGGCGCCGTACACGCGGTGGTCCTTCTCCTCCTGCATGGGGAAGTAAGACCGCAGGACCTGCTTCAGCGGGTCCTTCTTCGCTGCCTTGCGGAAGGTGTAGTCAGTCCCGTACTGCGAGACTGGCTCGTGGTACTTGGGCTCCCAGGACAGCTCCTGGATCTTCTGGTGCGCCCTGGCCACACTCTGGCGACTCATCGTCACCCCTTTCTCGGCGGGTTCCGGGGTCCGGGGGCCCGGCTCCTCGGCGGGCCTGGGCCCCGCGGGCTGCAGCCGACAGCCCCGAAAGTCCTTATGTGCTGCATCACACCTCGAAAGCCGAGGTCATGAGCTCTCAACATGAGACACGTCGAACACGGCGCGGATCCGTTCCAGCTCCGCCTTGGTCTGCTCGGAGGCCTGACGGTTACCTTCCGCGGCCGGCGTAATGCCGAGCGCCCGCAGCAGATCGGCCGCGGGCGCTCCCGGGTCACCCGCCTCGCCGAGGACCGGATGCAGCCCCTCGGCGGCCAGGTGGTGAAACACCAGGTTGACGATGCTCCACGGGTTGAATGTCTCAGGATGGGTAGGTTCTCCGTGGGCGCTCATGCGCCCAGCAAAACGTCGCCCTCCGCAACCCGGCGGTCTCAACTTGAGACAGTGCCCCGCAACATCGGGTTTACCTTGTTAGGGGCGGGTAAACCCGAATCCGATCCGCGCAGGCTGCGCCTTCCAGCCCGGAAAACCGTAGGTGTTGGGGGAGGCTAGATGGTTCACGCATCACCACCGCAGACGTCCAGGGATCGGCTGGCCGAGGCCAGAGACCGGTTCCTCTCGGCTGAGCCGGTGGATCAGGGCGCGGTGCGCAAGCCCATCCTGGCGTCCTGGTGGCGCTCCCGGCAGTGGAACGTGGCCGCCGACCACATCGACCTGCGCTACCTGCACGAACCCGACCTGGAGACCAGGCTGGCCCGCAGCGCCGAACCGGTGCTGCAGCGCCTGCGCGAGCAGCTCGACGGCCAGCCGATCAGCATCATCCTCACCGACGCCGCCGGGGTCGTGCTGACCAGGCTGACCGCGGACCACGATCTGGAGCGCGCCCTGGACAGCGTCATGCTGGCCCCCGGCTTCAGCTACGCCGAGGCCCGCGTCGGCACCAACGGCATCGGCACCGCGCTGGAGGCGGGCGGCCCGGCGCACGTGTTCGGGCACGAGCACTACGCCGAGCATCTGGAGCAGTTCGGCTGCGCCGGGGTACCGATCCACGATCCGGTATCCGGCAAGACGGTCGGCGTGATCGACCTGACCTGCTGGCGCAAGGACGCCGACCCGCTGCTGATCTCGCTGGTCAAGGCCACCGCTGACCAGATCACCCAGGCGCTGGTCACGGCCAGCAGCAGCCGGGACTTCGACCTGCTGCAGGAGTACGTGCGGGCCTGCCGCCGGACCGGCGGCATCGTGCTGGCCCTGGGCAACGACGTGGTCATGCTGAACGACCACGCCCGGCGCCTGCTCGACCCCGGCGACCAGGCTGCCCTGATCGGCCACGCCACCGAGGCGCTGACCAGGCGGTCCACCGGCGCGGTGACCGTGGACCTGCCCAGCGGCGTGATGGCCCGGATGTCCTGCCGCCGGATCAGCGGCGACAGCCCGTTCGCCGACGGCGTGGTGCACGTCAAGCTGGCCTCGGCGGTGGTCGGCGCGGCCGAGGTGCCCCCGCCCCGGTCGGCCATGTACCTGCCCGGCCTGGTCGGCAGCGGCGTGCTGTGGCTGCGCGCCTGCCGCGACGCCGAGGCCCTGTACGACACCACCGACTGGCTCACCCTGGAGGGCGAGGCCGGCGTGGGCAAGCTGGCCCTGGCCCGGGCCGTGCATCAGCGCCGCAACCCGGCCGCGCCGTTCCACGTGCTCGACGCCGAGTCGGCAGGCCCGGACTGGCTGGCCAAGACCCGCCTGGAGCTGCTCGACGGCAAGGGCATGCTGGTCATCAGGCACGTCGACGCGCTCAACGCCAAGCAGATGCACGCGCTGGCCAGCGCGCTGGGCGAGGCCAGGGCCGCGGGCCGCCAGGAAGACCTGCGGGTGGCGGTCACGCTGAACCGCAAGCAGGCCAGCGTCGACCTGACCAGGCTGCTGCGGTTCTTCTCCGGCACCGTGGAGCTCCCGCCGCTGCGCCATCACATCGAGGACCTGCACGAGCTGGTGCCGTTCTTCCTGGCCCGGCTCAGCCAGCAGGGCCGCCTGACCTGCTCGCCCGAGGCCATGCAGCTGCTGCTGCGGCACAACTGGCCCGGCAACACCGAGCAGCTCTGGCAGGTGCTCAAGCAGATCGTCCAGCGCCGCCGGGCCGGCGCGATCATGCCCAAGGACCTGCCGCCGGAATGCTGGACGGTGAGCCGCCGCCTGCTGTCCCCGCTGGAGTCGATCGAGCGGGACGCGATCGTGGGCAGCCTGCAGGACCACGACGGTAACAAGGTGCGGGCGGCCGAGGCCCTGGGCATGTCCCGGGCCACTATTTACCGCAAGATCCACGAGTACGGGATCGTCACCTCAGGCAGCTGACCAGCCAGAACTGCCCGTCGCTCAGTCTGCTGACCAGCCAGAACTGCCCGTCGCTCAGTCTGCTGGATCAAAGTGAGAACACCTGTGTCCTGTTGCGGACGTACGGATGCAGTACGCCCGCAAACGCGGAGCGCTCTCGATGAAGGAGCGAACCGATGAGCACACTCGACGCCACCGCTGGCGAATCCGGCGCGCCAGCGCCCGTTACCGCGCAGGCGGCCCCGGAGCCGGTGGTCGGCCCGATGGCGGGTGACCCGTCCATGCTGGGCCTGGGCAGCTTCATCGTCGGCTCGGTGGCGCTCGGCCTGAGCCTGGTCGGCGTGGTGCCGGCCGGCGTGCTCGGCGCCCCCCTGGCCATCATCCTGTCGGCCACCGCCCTGGGCCTGCTCATGGCCGCCATCTGGTGCGCCGCCCTGGGCCAGAGCGCGGTCGCGGCCGTGTTCGGCATCTTCGGCACGTTCTGGCTGAGCTACGCGGTGCTGGTGCTGGCCCTGGACCACAACTGGTTCGCCATCACGCCCACCGCCATCCTGGACACGGTCAAGCTGTTCCTGGTCTCCTGGCTGGTCGCCATCGTGATGCTGACCCTGGCCACGCTGCGGCTGCCGTCCGCCTTCAGCGTCCTGTTCGGCCTGGTCGACCTGGCCCTGCTGCTCCTGCTGATCGGCTACGCCGACGCCTCGCCGCTCGGCGTCCCGTCCAGCGGCCTGATCAAGACCGCCGGCTACGTCATCCTGGTCTTCGCCGCCCTCGGCGTCTACCTGTTCTTCAGCGCCTCCGCCGCCGGCACCGGCGGCAAGGCCCTGCCGCTGGGCAAGCCCTTCATGCGCTGAGGTCCGCGACCGGGCACCGGCCCGCTTCCGGTGCCCGGTCTCAACCCCTTATTGCCGAACGATCCGTGGCACCCGCCCCGCCCGCGCAGGCGGCTGATCTCGCGCCGCTCCAGCCGCTGCCGCATCAGCGTCACCTCAGGCTCTGATGCCCTCATCCGGCTGGCCCGCAAGCCGCACAGGGGAAACCACAGCGTGGGCGATCCGGGACAGCTCGGCCGGGCGCAGCGAGTCCGGCCGGTCCCAGGCCGCGGCCGGGATCATGTCGCGCTGCGCGACATCACGCACCGTCCCGAAGCCCTGCGACCGCAGCAGCGCCGCCATGGCGGCCGGCGTGAACAGCGAGATCCAGGGTTCGCCCCGCTCAGCCAGCGCCTGCCCGACCAGGTCCGCGTAAAGCTGTCCGGCGGCATCGCGCAGCGAGGCGGGCAGCATGTAATCCACGACGATCTCGCTGCCGGGTGCGAAGCCGCCGAGCGCCGCCACGGTCTGCTCGATGGCGGCGCCGTCCAGGTACATGGTCACGCCCAGCCAGCTCGCGAACGCCGGCGCCGTGCGATCAAAGCCGGCCCGGGCCAGACCAGCACCGAGGCAGTCCCGGCCGAATTCCACCGGGACGAACGTAACGCTGGCCGGCGCGGGCCGGATACGGCGCTTGTACTGCTGGGTGGCCGGATGATCGACCTCGAACACCCGCACCCGGTCAGCCAGGGGCGACCGGTAGCCGAACGAGTCCAGCCCGGCGCCGAGCACCACGTACTGACTGATCCCGCGCTGGATGCCGTCGGCCAGCCGGTCCTCGGTGTAACGGCTCCGGCAGGTGGCCTGGGCCCGGGCGCCCGCCAGCACCGGATGCGTACCGTGCGCCCGGTGATAGCCGATGAGCTCGCCGGCCCGCTCGCCGAGCATGGCCTCGGCCAGCGTGTCGGCGAAGATCGGCGGACCGGAATCCACGATGAGATGAGCGGCGCGTGCGGCGGCCGCGGTAAGCGCGGTAAAACTCGGCTGCCCGTCAATTTTCACGCTGGCCAGACTACAATTACAATGCCCATATAATAACACAAAATACCAATTAAAACAATGGCTATGTCATAACGCTTGGGCGCCATTTTGTATTCGCCCGGCCGGCCCTGGACGTCCCTCGGAGGATAAGCATGAGCACTGACCGTGTCCTCGCGCCGTTCGAGGCGGACGAGCGAACCACGCTGACCGGGTTCCTGGATTTCCAGCGTGCCACCCTGGCCGTCAAGTGCGAGGGCCTGACCGACGACCAGTTGCGGCAGCAGGCCGTCCCGCCTCCCGGCTGTCCTTGCTCGGCCTGGTCAGGCACATGGCTGAGGTAGAGCGAACTGGTTCCGGCCCGTGCTGGCTCGACCGGAGAATAGGGCTGGCCCCCCGTTTCCTTGGGGTGCCGACCCCCCTTGATACGCGTTATATCGTGATGTAGCCTTGGTTTCAGTGGCAGCGCACCCTGCCCGCTTCCGAGCCAGCTAGCGGCCCGCGCCGTCGGCGGCGACGAGGACAAGGGTCCACGACTCGCGTGCCTTACCAGTCATGGCCAGTTCACCGTGGCGGGCTGACGCGGGCCGTCCCGCCAGGAAAGAACATGATCATGACTCAGGACAAGGCCCGTAAGGCCGCCATCCGCCACCGCATGGCCGAGACCGGCGAGCCCTACAGCGTGGCCAGGCACGAGATCGACGACGACGACCCGCACGGCGAAGAGCACAGCGACGAACACGCCGAGCACCACGGCGAGGAGCACGCCGAGCACCACGGCGAGGAACGCGCCGAGCACCACGGCGAGGAGCACGCCGAGCACCACGGCGAGGAACGCGACCGCGAGTGGAACGCCCGGCTGGCCGAGGAGCGCGCCGACGAGGCCCACCGCCTGGCCGACCGGGCCCGCGAACGAGCCGAACGAGCCAGGGAACGAGCCGAGCACGCCGGCGAGGCCGCCGACATGGCGGAAGATGCGGCCGACATGGCTCAGCAGGCCGCCGACCTGACTAGCGAGTGGGCCGAACCCGAGGACCGGGCCCAGGCCCGGGAACGCGCCCGGCAGGCCCGGCAGGCCGCCGATGAGGCCCGCCGCCGCGCCGAGCGGGCCGAACGGCAGGCCGACGCGGCCGAGGAAGCCGCCGACGAGGCGGAAGAACTGGCCAACGAGGCCGAGGAGATGATGGACCCGGACTACGAGGAACTGCCCCCGCGGGTCTTCCACATCCAGGGCGAGCATCATCACCGCAGAACCGACCCGGCCGAGCGGTTCCAGGAACGGATCGACGAGGCCATGCGCAGGTTCGAGGTGTTCAGGGACCGGGCCGACCGGCTGATCAGCCAGGCCGAGCGCATCTTCGGCTCGCCTCGCCCGGCCCCGTCCCCAAAGCCGCCGGAGCCCCCGAAGGCGCCGACTGCGCCCGAACCCCCCGCGCCCCCAACCGCCCCGGGCACCCCAGACACACCGGACGCACCGGACCGCTAAGCGGCCTCCGGATCTGAGCCCTGGGCGGCGCGCCCGCCGTCCACCGGGAGCACCACGCCGGAAATGAAGCTGGCCCGCTCGGACAGCAGGTAGGCGACCGCGTCGGCTACCTCGGCCGTCCCGCCGACCCGTCCGAGCGGGTGCAGCCGGGCCATCTGGGCCTGGATGCCCGCGGCGGCCTGCGGCTCCTGGCTGCTCAGCGACCGGTAGCGGTCGGTGTCGATGGAGCCGAGGGCCACGGCGTTGACCCGGATGCCGTCCGGCCCGTAGTCGACCGCCGCGGCCCGGGTCAGCCCCTCGATGGCCGCCTTGGCCGTGGCGTACGGCAGCGCGCCGCGGACCGCCCGCTGAGCCTGGTGGCTCGACACGTTGACGATGGCCCCGCCGCCGCCGTCGGCCAGGAACCGCCGTACGGCCACCGCGGTCCCGGTCACCGCCGGCGCCAGGTTAGCCGCGATCAGCTCCATGACCTGGCCCGGCCCGGCCGAATGCAGCGCCGCGTCGCGGAAGATCGCGGCGTTGTTCACCCACCCGCCCAGCCGCCCGCGGGCCTGGGCGGCGTCGGCGGCCGCCTCGGCCACGGCCTCCTCCGCCGCGCTGCCGGTCACGCCGGCCAGCCGCCCGGCCGCCGGATGACCGGGCATCCACTCCAGCGCGGCCTCATCGAGCTCGATGACGACCACCGCGCCGCCCGCGTCGGCCAGCCGCTCGGTGATGGCCCGCCCGACTCCGCGGGCCCCTCCGGTCACCACATAGGACATGCTCATTTTCATTCTCCCGAACGGATCACCGTGCGTGCCCCCCGCACCTACCTGCGCCACCCGCGATCACGCGGCCCCGTCATCACGCCGACTCTGCCGCTGCCCGGGCCTCTTCTACCTGGCGCACGATCGCCTGCGCCCCGGCCGCCTCGGCGGTGGCGCGCGCCTCTTCGGCCAGGGCCAGCGCATCCTCCCGCCGCCCCTGGCCGGCCGCGATATAGATCAGCCCGACCTGGTTCGAGGCCACGCCGGCCATCGAGCCGTCCGCCCGGCGCAGCCGGGTCGACTCCTCCAGGAACTGCCGCGCGGCCTCGAGCCGGCCCGCCGCGTGCTCGGCGATGCCCAGGTGCCGCAGCGCCTCGGCCATGGTCATAGTGTCCCCGGCCTGGGTGGCCAGCTCCAGCGACTGCTGCAGCACGGGCACCGCGGCGCCGTTGTCCCGGCGGACCACCTGATGGCAGCAGCCGATCCAGAACAGCGCGTTGCCCTCACCGCGCAGATCACCACGCGCCCGGTACAACTGCGCCGCCCGCTCGAACAGCCCCAGCTCACGCGGATCCTCCGCCGCCTCGCCTTCGGCCCGCTGCACCAGGAACCGGCCGTGGATGACCCGGCCGCGGGCCAGGGCCAGATCCGCCTCGATGCCGTCCAGTTCCCGGTCCGGCTCGACGCCAGCCAGGTCCCGGCCCGCCTCGACGCCGTCCAGCTCCCGGTCCGCCGCGTCCAGCGCCCCGGCCTCGCCGTCCAGGATGGCCCGCTCGTACAGCAACCTGGCCTGTTCGATCCGCCCGTCGGTGCTCATGTCTCGCCCCGTCCTGTGCCACCGGCCCGACCTCGGGCCAGGCTACTCCCGGGGCGCTCATGCGTCCCTCCGGCGCAGCAGGTACCCGGCCAGGACCAGGGCCAGCACGGTCCAGGCGCACAGCACCGCGAAGCCGGCCCACGGGGCCAGCGGGTAGTACCCGTTGCCCGGCGTGTAGCTGGCCGCGACCTGCGGGTACGCGGGATAGGGCTGCTGGATGGCGAAGCCCGCCGCCGGGGTGACCCGCAGCAGCCAGTCCGCCGCCCCGGCCGTCAGCAGCATCAGCGGGACCGCGAAGAAGTACGGCAGGACGATAACCGCGATGACGGTGGTGACCGCCGCCGCGCTGTGCCGCAGGATGGCGCCCAGCGCCACGGCCAGCATCGCGGCCACGCCGACCAGCGCCGCGGTGCCGACGATCAGCCGCAGGTCGGTGAGCGGGGGCACTGGGTCAACGGTCACGCCGCGGGTGCGCATCAGCCGCGGCTCGATGAGCGAGGCGGCGTAGGCACCCGGCAGCGTGACCGCGAACGCGGCCAGCCCGATGACGACGGCCTTGGCGGCCAGGACCCGGGACCGCCGTGGGCTCGCGACCAGGGTGACGCGGATCAGGCCGCGCCGGTACTCGGCGGTCATGAACATGGTGGCCACCACGATCACCGCGATCAGCCCGGCGAACGTGCCGATCAAGGTCTGCGCCACCGAGTAGCCGCCGTTCCCGCCTCCGGACGGCGACGGGGCGATGTCGCCGGTCCCGGTCACGGTGACGGAACCGCCGGAGGAGCGGTACCCGACGCCCGGCATCCCGCTGGGCCCGCCGACATCGGTGCCCGCCCAGCCGCCGCCGGACCGGACGCCGGTGACGGCGACCTGGTCGAAGGTGGCGGTGGCCTGGGTCGGACCGCCGCTCGAGCTCGACCCCGTGTCGGACGAGCTGATCAGCTGAGACGAATCCGGGGAAGCGGCGAATAGCCCGGCCTGCGCGGTCAAGGGCAGCCCGGCCAGCGTGGCCGTGCCGACCTTCGCCCAGTGCGTGCCGTCGGCCGAGTCGTAGCCGGTGATGACCGCACCCGAGCGAGTCAGCCGTAGCCAGCGCGGGCCCGGCCCGGCCAGGCCCGGCGTGTCCTGGGCGTAATCCCATTGCATGCGCACCCCGTGGCCGCCCGTGACCATCATCGCCGCGTACGCCGACCCCGGGACGGTGCTGGCCTTGATGATGATCCCGGCCTTGGACCACGGCTGCAGGCCCGGGCCGGTCAGGCCGGCCACCCGGACGGTGAGGCTGCCCGCCGGGCCCAGCGGCTGGTGCACGAAGTAGAAGCCGTCGGTCACCGCCTCGCCGCCGGGACCGGTCAGCACCGCGCAGCTCGGGCCGCCTACGCTGTTCGAGCCGTTGGGCTGGATGCCGCCGCATTCGCTGTGGTTGAGCAGGCCGACCCCCACGACCAGCAGGCCGGCGACGATCAGGGCGATGACCCAGCCGCGGACCGTCCGCAGCTTGGTCCACTCCGCCCGCACCAGCTGTGCGATCCCGGCGGGCCGTGGCGCCAGTTCCGGCTGGTACGGCGTGATCAGCCCTGCGGTCATGACGCTGCTCCGGCCGCTCGGAACTCCACCGCCTGGCCGGTCAGCTCCAGGTAAGCCTGTTCCAGGCTGGCCTGCTGGGCGGACACCTCGCTGAACGGGACGTCCTGGGCGGCCAGGAGCGCCACGACCCGTTCGGCCGCCATCCTTGAGATGGACAGCGCGCCGGGTCCGGCGGCCGAGACCTGCGCCCCAGCGGACTCCAGCACCGCCATGGCGTCGGGGCGGGCGGTGGTGCGCAGCAGCACCCGGTCGCCGGATGCGGCCGCGATCAGCTCGCGGACGCTGGTGTCGGCGATGACCCGGCCGCGGCCGACCACCACCAGGTGCTCGGCCACCTCGGCCAGCTCGCCCATCAGGTGGCTGGAGACCAGCACGGCCCGGCCCTGGCCGGCCAGCGTCCGCAGGTAGCCGCGCATCCATACGATGCCCTCGGGATCCATGCCGTTGAACGGCTCGTCCAGCATCAGCACCGGCGGGTCGCCCAGCAGCGCGGCGGCGATGCCCAGCCGCTGGCGCATGCCGAGCGAGTACCCGCCTGCTTTGCGGCGGATCACCGATTCCAGGCCGGCCTGGGCCACCACCTCGTCCACCCGGCCGGCGCCCAGGCCCTGGGAGTGGGCCAGCCACAGCAGGTGGTTACGGGCCGACCGGCCCGGTTGCAGGGCGCCGGCGTCCAGCAGCGCCCCGGCCTGGCTGAGCGGGTGCCGCAGCGAGGCGTACGGCTGGCCGCCGATCAGCGCGGTGCCCGCGTCGGCCGCGTCCAGGCCGAGGATGACCCGCATGGTGGTGGATTTGCCGGCGCCGTTCGGCCCGACGAACCCGGTGACCTCGCCGGGGGCGACGGTGAACGTCATCCCGTCCAGGGCCTGCGTCGGCCCGAAGCGCTTGCGCAGGCCAGTGACCTCGATCGTCGTCATGCCCGGTGTTGTATGACACCGCCGGTGTCAGCACGGTGTCGGCGCCCGAACCCGGCTGCGACACTTCCGGCGGCACCTCACAGCACGGCCAGGTCCATCCGGGCCAGGTGGTCCGGGTCGGAGATGATCTCGATCCGGGTGATCTTGTCGTCCGGGATGGTGAACACCAGGACCAGCGCGAGCCGGCCCTGCGGCGCCATGACGATCCCCGGGCGGCCGTCGATCAGGGCGATGCCCGAGTAGCGCGCCCGCCTGGAGGCCAGCACCGCGCCCCGGCCCACGGTCGCCGCGCCGACCAGCGTGTCGGTCATGCCCGGCGGCACCGACGCCGCGTCCGCGTGCAGCACCACGTCCGGGTCGAGCACGGCCAGCAGCGCGTCCAGGTCACCGCCGCGGGAGGCAGCCAGGAACGCGGCCGCGACCTCCCGCGCCGCCTTCCGCCGCCCGTCGGGCAGCGGGGGAATGCCCTGGACCCGGCGGCGGGCCCGGCTGGCCAGCTGGCGGGCCGCGGCCGGCGAGCGCCCGGTGACCGTCCCGATCTCGTCGAACGGCAGCCCGAACATGTCGTGCAGCACGAACGCGACCCGTTCGGCGGGGGCCAGCGTGTCCAGCACGACCAGCAGCGCGTAGCCCACCGAGTCGGCCAGCTCGGCCTCCTGCTCAGGCCCGGCCGCCGCGGACGCGGCCGCCTGGCCCGGGTCCAGCGGCTCCTCGCGCCGGGACTTGCGTGCGCGCAGCATGTCCAGGCAGATCCGGGCCACCACGGTGGTGAGCCAGCCGTCCAGGTTGGCCACGTCCTGCGTGTAGCCGCCCGCGGCCCGGATCCAGCCTTCCTGGACCGCGTCCTCGGCCTCGGCCAGCGAGCCGAGCATCCGGTACGCCACCGCCCGCAGGCGGGGGCGGCTGGCCTCGAACCTGCCGGCCAGCATGTCATCGTCAGTCATCGGTGCCATTGTCTCCCGTGAGTTCCGTTACCTTCCTGACGGATCGCGCCGCGCCGGTGTGACCGGCGGGACCGTGGCCGGCCGGGCACATGGCGTGTCAGCATGGCAGCAGCGGCCGACACCGGACTGACACCTGCGTCCTGGCATCGTGGCACCAGGCTCACGTTCGGGAAGGGACTGACCGGGGATGAGAGTGCTGGTGGTAGAGGATTTCGAGGTGCTGGCCCGGAGCATAGGGACCGGGCTGCGCCGCGAGGGCATGGCCGTCGACGTCGCGCTGGACGGGGATGACGCGCTCGATCACCTGGCCGTCACGCGCTACGACGTCGTGGTGCTGGACCGGGACCTGCCCGGGACCCACGGCGACGAGGTCTGCCGCCGGCTGGTGGCCGGGGGATCGGGGAGCCGGGTGCTGATGCTGACCGCGGCCAGCACGGTCAAGGAGCGGGTGGACGGCCTCGGCCTGGGCGCCGACGACTACCTGCCCAAGCCGTTCGACTTCGCCGAGCTCGTGGCGCGGGTCCGGGCCCTGGGCCGGCGCTCCGCCGCCGCGCTGCCGCCGACGCTGGAGGCCGCCGACCTGACCCTGGATCCCAGCCGCCTGGTCGCGTTCCGCGGCGGACGGCGGCTCGAGCTGAGCCGGAAGGAATTCGCGGTTCTCGAGTGCCTGCTGGCCGTGCCGGGCCGGGTGGTCTCCGCCGAGGAACTGCTCGAGCGGGCCTGGGACGAGGCGGCCGATCCCTTCACCACCGCGGTTAAGACGACCATCCGCCGGCTGCGGGCCAAGCTCGGCGATCCGCCGGTCATTCACACCGTCCGCGAGGGCGGCTACCGGATCGGAGCAGCGTGATGTCCCTGCTACGCCGGCTCCGCTTGCCCCGGGGTACCCTGCGCATCCAGCTCGCCCTGCTCTACGCCGGGTTCTTCGCCGCCTGCGGCGTGGTGCTCCTGGTCCCGGTGCTCACGATCAGGTCCTCGCTGCCGGACAACGTGACCCCCGCGATCCTGGCCCAGAGCAACGCCGATGTCCGGGCCCAGATCATCAGGGCCGCTGCCATCCTGGTGGCCCTGTCGGTGCTGTCTCTCGGGGCGGGCTGGCTGATCGCCGGCCGGTTCCTGCGCCCGCTGCGCACGATCACCGCCACCGCCCGGAACATCTCGGCCAGCAACCTGAACCACCGGGTGGCCCTGGGGCGCCGTGATGACGAGTTCGCCGAACTCGGCGCCACCCTGGACAGCCTGTTCGCGCGGCTGGAGGCGTCCTTCGAGTCCCAGCGGCGCTTCGTGGCCAATGCTTCCCACGAGCTGCGCACCCCGCTGGCTGCCGAACGGACCCTGCTGCAGGTAGCGCTGGCCGATCCCGGCGCCACCGCCGAGACGCTGCGCTCGGCCTGCCGGGAGGCCTTGATCATGGGCGACCAGCAGGAACGCCTGATCGAGGCGCTGCTGACCCTGGCCAGCGGCGAGCGCGGCGTCGAGCAGTGGGAGCCGTTCGACCTG
Organism: uncultured Actinomycetes bacterium; assembly: GCA_963767565.1. Lineage (GTDB taxonomy): Bacteria > Actinomycetota > Actinomycetes > Streptosporangiales > Streptosporangiaceae > Palsa-504. The sequence goes on from CAVYEG010000018.1 coordinate 135,638, forward strand.
GCCGAGCTGGCCGGCCAGGTCGTCGAGCAGCGCCGCGCCGAGGCCGGGGGCCGGGACGTCCGTCTCGAGACCGCGCTGTCCGCGGCACCCGCCACGGGTGACCCGAGCCTGATCGAGTCCCTGGTGGCCAACCTGGTCGACAACGCGCTGCACCACAACGGGCCCGGCGGCTGGGCCGAGGTGTCGACCTCGATGACGGCCGGGCAGGCGCGGATCCGGGTCTGCAACAGCGGTCCCGTGATCCCGCCCGGCGACGTGGACCGGCTGTTCCAGCCGTTCCAGCGGCTCGGCCGGGAGCGGATCGGGCCAGTCGGCGGGCACGGGCTCGGCCTGGCCATCGTCCGGGCCATCGCCGACGCTCACGGCGCCATCCTGGTCGCCGTGGCCCGTCCGGAAGGCGGCCTCGACATCGAGGTGAGCTTTCCCTAGCGGCCCGCGGTCACATACCCGCCCCGCGATCCGTCAAGGCGTTGGACACGTCCGCCGGATACGGAAAGGGGCACGATGCGAGTCTTCGTCGCCGGGGCGAGCGGTGCGATCGGCACCCGGCTCGTTCCGCAGCTCATCGATCAGGGCCACGAGGTGACCGGCACGTTCCGGTCACCGGGACACGACCAGCGGGTGCGGGCACTGGGGGCAGAGCCGCTCGAGCTCGACCTGCTCGACCCGGCCGCGGTACGCCGGGCCGTCCTGGCGGCCAGGCCCGACGCGATCATCCACCAGGCGACCGCGCTGGCCGACGTCCGGTTCGGCCGGAGCCTGGACCGCAGCTTCGGGCCGACCAACCGGCTGCGGACCGAGGGTACCGACGCGCTGCTGGACGCCGCGCGGGAGGCGGGCGTGGCCCGGTTCGTCGCCCAGAGCTTCGCCAGCTACCGCTACGCGCGGGAGGGCGGGCCGGTCAAGACCGAGGACGACCGGCTCGACCCCGACCCGCCCGCCATGGCGGCCGAGACCAATGCCGCCATGCGTCACCTGGACGAGGCCGTCACCGCCGCCGGCGGGATCGCGCTGCGTTACGGCGGCTTCTACGGCGCCGACAATGACGGGCTGGTCAATCCGGTGCGCAAGCGGCAGTTCCCGATCATCGGCGCGGGCGGCGGCATCTCCTCCTTCATCCACCTGGACGACGCCGCCGCGGCCACCGTCCTCGCGCTGGAGCACGACGGCGCCGGCCTGTACAACATCGTCGACGACGAGCCCGCCCCGATGAGCGAGTGGCTGCCCGCGCTGGCCGCCGCGCTCGGCGCCAAGCCGCCCCGCCGCGTCCCGCTGTGGCTCGCGCGGCTGGTCGCGGGGAAGGGCATGGTGATGATGGCCGTCGGGTCCCGCGGCGCCTCGAACTCCAAGGCCAAACGCGAGCTGGGCTGGACACCGCGCTATCCCAGCTGGCGGCAGGGGTTCCCGGCCGCCTACGCCGCCCAGGCTAAGGAGCGGACCCGCGCCGACCGCGGTTAGGTCAGAATTTGACCTTGTGCTGCTCCCGCTTCTTACGCAGCCGCTCCGCCTTCCCACATATAGCGACACGGTTACGTCCGCACCAGATCAGATGATTTATCCCTGTAGGCAGGTTCCGTAAACCCTGCGCCAAACCCTGCGCCGCGGCCCGTTCGCGGCCTCAGGAAATGTCGTGCCCCTCCGGTAACGTGCTGGGCATGACTGAGGCGCATGAAGTGGTCGCCGCCTACTGGGCCGCGGCCGAGGCCCGGGACTGGCCGGCGTTCGGCGCGCTGCTCGCCGACGACGTGCTCTACCGCGGACCGCAGACCAGGGAGCAGGTGCGCGGCCGGGAAGCCTACCTCCGCTTCAACGTGGAGGGCTTCACCTACGACTGGCACCTGACCGTGCAGCAGATCGTCGGCGAAGGCCAGCACGCGGCCAGCTGGATCGAGTTCACCGGCCCGGAGGGAACACAGCCTGGCCTGTGCTTTTTCGAGCTGGCCGGCGACGGCCGGATCGCCCGGATCACCGACTTCTGGCCCGACCCGTACGACCTTCCCGCCAGCCGTGCTCACCTGGTCGAGCGCTACTAGCCAGGACGCTAAGCGGCGTAGAGCTCGGCCAGGCCGATCAGGCGGATGCCGGGGCGTTGGCCGGCGCGCAGCTCGCGGTCGAAGCCCGCACCGGAGGAGCAGGTAAGCACGGCGTCCCGGGTGTCGAGCTCCGCCTTGGTCGCAGCGGAGTGGCGGGATCGGCGCGGCTGGGCCACGATAGCCGGGTGAGGGACTGGGTAGCCTGGCACGCGGCCTACGACGATCCGGCTTCGCCGCTGAGCGCGCGGCTGAGCTGCGTCCGGTCGCACCTTTCCGACGCGATCGACCAGGCGCCGCCGGGCCCGGTGCGGCTGGTCAGCCTGTGCGCGGGCCAGGGACATGACGTCATCGGAGTGCTGCCGGGTCATCCCCGGCGCGAGGATGTCCGTGCCGTGCTGGTCGAGTCCGACGAGCGCAACGCCGGCCTGGCCCGCCAGGCGGCCGCCGGGCACGGCCTGGCCCGGGTTGAGGTCCGCCAGGCCGACGCGAGCCTGGTAACCGGCTTCGCCGACGCGCTGCCCGCCGACGTGCTGCTGCTGTGCGGCATCTTCGGCAACGTGAGCGATCACGACATCCGGCGCACCGTCCAGGCCGCGGCCGCCCTGTGCCGGGCGGGCGCGACCGCGATCTGGACCAGGCACCGGCGCCCGCCCGACCTGACGCCGCAGATACGGGAGTGGTTCGCCAGCAGCGGCTTTGCCGAGATCGCCTTCGACGCGGTAGAGACCAGCACCATGATCGGCGTGGGGGTCGGCCGGCTCGGCCGCGCTCCGGCAGGCGGGCTGCCCCGCGGTCGGCTGTTCACCTTCGGCAGTGCGCGATCATGAGCCGCATGGTCTCGGCGCGCGTGAAGCCGGCCTGCGCGGCCCCGCGGCGCTGGCCCAGCTGGTCGGCGAGGTCCGCCAATTGCGGCCCGCCGGTAATCCGTTCGATGTGATCGTGGGCATTCCGCCAGGTGATGACGTAGCGCCATGGGCCCGGGCCGGTGCGACCTGGACGGTCACTGATTTCGGCATGCAACCTACCCAGGCCCAGGTGCGCGCGGTAATCGACGCCGGCCCGGCCTGACCGCGCTAGCGGCAGTAGCGCAGAACGCCCGGCCATGAACCCATGGGCAGTACACCCGTCGGCACCCGGCGCCGCGCCGAACGGCGCAGCATGCGCCTCGCTCCAGGCGCGGGCTGATCATGCACTGCTCATATCAGCCACTGCGGTGCGCAGCCCATTCTTCAACTCGCGGCGTGACCGGCCACGAAGATCACCGGTTGCTGGCGAGGTGAGAGCCGACGGTTTTACAGACCGCTCCTCCAACCCGAGTAACCCCTCGCTGACCAGCGCGTACGCCCTTCGAGGTAGGATTCGGGGCCGCTGCCGTCCGCTATATGTCCGTGCGCCAGGAGCCGGGGGCGGGGTGATACACGGACGGGCACGGACGGCGTCCATTGGCGGGTTGCGACTGCACGACCGGCCTGGCTCTTGGCCTTTGACCTGCCCCTATCTGGATGTCTGCTCACTGCCGGCGCCATACTCGCCGCAGGTTCAGGAATGGTCGGCCGGTACAGGCTCTATCCACTTACACGACGTTGCGCCTGCCACCTGCCCGCCCCGCCGCTCAACCTGCGCCTGAGCGCTGCAGACCGCCGACAGGGCACTATGGCATCTGCTCCCCGGCACCGCGCAGGACTGGTTGTCACCGCTGTCTCATACGCCAGTTCGGACACTTACAGGCTCACCCAGCACTGATGCCCGAGCGGTGAGTCCGGCGCATAGGAAATAGCAACCACATCGTAATAACAGGTTGCATCATACGGTTAACTGTCAGTGTGCGAGCACCAGCAGGGCAGAAGGTTGGCAGTACCGGGGCCACTCTGGTCAAAGCGGCATTCGAACGGCTGGAATGGGGCGTGGCCGTGAACCCCGAGCACGATCTGGGGACCGATCTGTTCGTCATGGCCCGGGACGAACGCCGCTTCGATCTAGGTCAGGTTGTCGGCGTACAGGTCAAGTCCGGCCGGAGATATTTCAGGCACTCGAGCCGAAGCCGCGGAGCCGTGGTCGGATGGTGGTTCCGCGACGACGACCGTGCTCATATCGACGCGTGGCTCTCCCATGCGCTGCCCCATCTCATCGTGCTGCATGATCCTCTTTCGGAGCAGTCGTACTGGGCGCACGTGACACAGGACGCGGTCCGATCCACGGGCAAGGGCGCCAAGATTTTTGTCCCGCAGGACAACACGATCGACACGGCGCACCGCGACGCCCTTCTGCAGGTCGCCGCCACCGCCCGCACCGGCATATCCCTGGAAGGGAGCGTCTGGACGGGAGCCGCATCACTCCTGCCGAAGGATCGCTTGCGGCATGCCCTCGTCGTACCGCGCCTGATCGCCCCGCACCCTAACACCGGTTTCGACGCCCCTGTAATCCCGGTGCAGGCAGTCGCGCTGCTGACGGAAGCCCGTCTCCCGGCATTCCAGCACTTTGCCACGAAGCACGCTGACGTTCCTGCCCTGGCTGAGGCTGCCCAGTCACCCGACTGGGGCTGGCGTCTCGTCGGCGCACTCGGGCACCGGCTGACAACCGGACGATACGACCAGCTCCAGGCATTCCTGGACGAAGGTGCCCCGGGCGCCCCGGAGCGTTCCGCGCTTACAGTTATCGTCGCCGCTGAGCTCATGGAGGCGGGGCGAGTAGATGAAGCGGTCCTGCTCCTGGAAGACGAACTGGGCCGGGATGAGGCCGAGCCGGTGGATTACGCGTGGCTCCGGTTGCAGCATGCGCGAGCATGTGCCGAGATCGGCCGCCTCGGCGACGCCCGCGAGGATGCCGCGTTCGTGCAGCGCTTGCGCATAACCCACCCCGATGACATCACCGCAACGGCAATCGCGGGCGTCGCCGCCATGATCGTCTTCACCACCACGCCCTGGGCCGAGCGGGACGTCGGCTCGGTAGTCCAGGAAACAGACACCGCCGTTGCCTGGTGGAGGACCCAGACGATGGCGGGGGCCTTGTCATCCTTCGCCGACCGCACGTTCGAAACGTGGTCTCACGACGCGGCCATCCACCTCGGCGGCGGAGACCAGGTCAACGATGAGCTGCTCGCCGCCGCGCTGACTGCTAACTATCTCGGGGATCACGGCGCATGGTGCCAGCTGTATGCCCTGCTCGGGCAGGACAGGCTAGTCCGGCTGGACCGCAACAGCGATCCGGCGGACGCATGCGCCGCACTTGACCGCCTGCGGAGGGCTGGCGACGACAAGGCGATCAAACTGGCAGCCCGGCAACTGGCAGCCGACGGTCCCGCAACGGCTATCACTCTTGCGGCTGCGGACATCGACCTCAACCAGTCGACGCATACGACCGGCAGGGCCGACCTCCTGCTCATGCAGCACGGTGGTGACCTGCTCGACCCGGCGACAGCAGAACGAACAGTCGGATGGCTGCTTGCCACGCTCCGCGGGCCATCGGCGTTTCTGTCGCGGACAACCCCGTCATATCTCGTTGCGCTCCAGCTCATCGACACGCTTGCGGGTGTCGTGCCCGCCGCGTCACCCGCGACACAGGAAGCGGTAATCCACTACATGGTCGGACTGCCCGCCCAATCCGACCAGGCCCTCGCCACCTCATGGGCCCGGGTTGCCGACGCGCTCCCGCCAGATTCCTGGGGCACGGAGACGATACAGCAACTTGCCTCACGGAGCGGCGATCACTGGCCACTTCAAAGGGTGATCCAGGAACTGGCCGCCCGCTATGACCCGGATATCCGGGCGGCTCTGCTGGCCGAGGCCGAGACCGGCTCTCTGGACGCACTCGGCGCCCTCCACACGACAGACGGCTTGTCCGAAGATGCCATCACCCGCCTGATCGAGCAACTGGCGGAGCAGGTAACCCAGCAAGTCAGCGAGGCGCATACCGGACGCTACGGGCTGGGCGGCCCGGATTCTGGCCGCACGCTCGTCATACTCAACGCCTGGCATCCCGGGCAGGCGAACTGGGAACCGATCTTCACGCTCCTGCCCGACCCCGCCGTGGCGCCGGACCACAAGCAGGGCGCTCTGCAGGCCCTCGCCAACTTGGCTAGCCGGCTACCGGAGGACGTCCAGGCCCGGGTCGGCCCGATCGCTCGTTCCCTCGCGGCATCGTCTCCATCGGCGGTCCCGGCCTTGTTCGGATCGCATCACAGCATTAACGGGGTGGCCGCGTATCTCGCGGCCACCGTTGGCGCGTACGACGAAGAACGAACGGCCGAGCAGTTGCTCAAGCTACTCGCGGGGACCAGTGATGAGCGCCTCTGGGTTGTCGGGATAGCCGGCCGCGCACGCACGCCTGAACACACCGGCCTGCTGGCCGGGCTTTGCCAGGCTGCCGAGCCGGACATCAGGGCAAATGCCGGCGCCGCTCTGGCATCCGTAGTCGCAGGCGGTAACGGCGGTACGCTGGCACTCGCCGGCCTGGGACGCTGCCTGGCAGACCCGGGCACCAGGGTGCCACAGCTCATAGCCAAAACGCTGGCTGAGGCACCGTCTCTGGCTCCAGCGGCACAAGCCGCACTCGCGCAGCTGCGCGATCACCCATCGGCACTGGTCCGCAGAACAGCATCCCGGTCTGCTCTAGGAGCCCTGTAGCGACCGGCATCAGAATTGACCGCTCCGATTGCATCTGGTTTATTCGGCCGGTTTCCGGTGGTGGGCGGACGGGTTTGGTTTCGGCGACGCCAGCAGGGACAGGCATCGAGACCTGGACGCCTGGCCCGGGACTGTCTTACCCACTGGCTGCCCGTCATTGGGCCGGCTCGGCCGCGTCGACTTCGAGCAGCGGATCGCCTGGTGGTCTCGCCCCGGCTTCCTCCGGATCCCGGACCTGGCCTTCCGACGACAGGCCTGGGCCGCCCCCGGGCATGCCAGAATGGACCCCGATGCCGACTGATGATCCGGTAGACACCGCAGTGCCGCCAGGCACGTGCCGTATACGCGTATCGTCATGGCATGCCCGATAACAGGCTGCTGACCGGCCGTCACGTATATCTGAGTTACGTGCGGGAGGATGACGGAGCGGCCGGGGAGATCGCGCGCGACCTGGAGCAGCGCGGCGTCGCTGTGCGGCTCGACCGGGCGGATATCGCGTGGGGCGAGTCGTGGGCTGATCACGTGCGCCGTGCGGTCGAGCAGGCGGACACGTTCGTGCTGGTCGTCTCGCAGGATTCGTCCCATCACGTCGCCGACTGGGCGCAGGCAGCGGCGGCGCTGGACCGCCGGGGAATCGACGTGGTGCCGGTCGCCATGCCCCCGCCTGCGATCCAGGACCTGGCCGGACGGCCGGTGCTTGAGTACGCCGGCCCGTCACCCGGCGAGCGTCTGGCCGACCGGATTGAGCTGGGCGCCGTCATCGACCTCGACAGCCTGAACTGGATGCAGTTCGAAACCCTTACCACCGAACTGCTCACCCGCCTGGGATATCACCCGGTAGAGGTCGAAGGAGCCGACGTCAGCGACAAGGGATACGACTTGGCCGTACACGGCTCCCAGGACGGGGAAGAAATCCTGGTCCAGGTGAAGTCCTACCGGCGCAGCGGCCGGGTGTCGGTGAACGACATCCGGTCCCTGGCTCGCGTTGTCCTGGAACGCGGTGCTCACGGCCTGCTCGTTACGACCGGGCAGCTAACCTCGGTAGCCCGGCAGGTACTGGGCCGCTTCAATGACGCCGGCGCGCAGCTGCAGGTGCTCGAGGGGCCCGCCCTGCGCCAGATGCTGGTGGCGAACCCCGACATCGCCCGGCGGCACCTGGCCAGAGCCCAGCCGGGGACGGCCCCCCGGTGACCGGCACTCCCACCAGCAACGACCTGCGCCGACAACTCGATTCATGCCCGCCGGGCGAAACCGGGTGGGCCCAATTCGAACGGGTCGGCGTCCGCACCCTGGCCCACTTGTTCGTGCCGCCGCTCCGGCCGCCGCGCATCCAGCCCCGCACGCTGGCCGGCGCCGAGCGCCGCGATGCCGTCTTCCCCAACCGGCAGCGCGACCCGGCCACCAACTGGGGGCTCCTGCACGCAGAGCACGGCGCCCGCATGATCCTCACCGAGTTCAAGAACTACGACAAGACCGACATCGGACCGCAGGAAGTGGCAGAAACCAGCGGCCACCTGCGGCACGCATGGGGACGGCTGGCCCTGATCTGCTGCACCAAGAGGCCGGCGGCCTCGGCGTACCGCCGCCGGAACACCATCTACAGCGAAGAAAAGAAACTCATTCTCTTCGTCACCACCGCGGATCTCAGGGAAATGCTGGACATCAAAGATCGAGGCGAGGACCCCTCTGACTTCATCCTCGACAGCATCGAGGAGTTCTACCTCCAGCACGACTGACCACGCGAGACCTCCCACACAACCAGTGCAGCAGTCAGGGTCGCCGACGCCACGGCGGCGCGCACTGGCAGCCGCGCCCGTCCTGGCCGCCGAAGATAAGCTTGGCCGTGATACCGGCTCAAGATGCCTACTCGCCGTTCCTCTGGTCCTCGCTGTCTTCCTCGTCGAGGGCGTCGGTGATCTGCCGGTTGGCGGCGTCGGCCTGCATGCTCCTCCTAACAGAGGCTTGTGCCGTTGACCAGCGCGGACGCCGTCCGAGGCCGTTTTGCGGGCCGCCGCCGTCCGCTATGTGTCCGTGCGCCCGGGGCTGGTGGCGAGGTGACGCACGGACGGGCACGGACGGCGGCGTCAGGAGGCCGCGCCTTCATGCCCCGATCCGGGCTTTTCTGGCCTTTGACCTGCGGCGTTCAAGATGCCTTCTCACTGTCGCCGTCTTCCCCGTCCCCCGGTTCAGGCTCGGTGTCCTTGGCGCCGAGGGCATCCGTGATGCGCTGGTTGGCGGCGTCGGCCTGCCCGTCGATGCAGTGGGCGTAGATTTCGGGCGGGACCGCGACCCCGGGCCTGAGTTCAGCCACAGTGACACCGCCGCGTGCCGCTTATGGGGAATTCCCCATAAGCGGCATTAGGTGGACGGCTGGGTTATGTGCCCCGCCGTGCCGTTCCCGCTGCTCGGGGCGGCGGGGCTCGTGCTGCAGTCCGCATAATGTAGCTCCGTCTGCCCGATGCGCAGAGAATCACCCGGTTCGTTCATTCGGCTAGCTGAACGCAGGGGTGGTTGTCATGGGAGAGGCAGATGCCGGGGCCGCCGCGGGTCGTGTCCTGGCGGCGCTACGCGAGGCACGCAGGTCCGAGGTCACGATCGGGGAATACCAGGTCGTGCTGGGCCGGTTCGCGGCCTTCCTGGCCGGGCGCGGCCTGGACAGCGCGAGCGACCAGGTGTGCGTGGATTTCATCGCCAGCCAGACCGGGACCAGGCTGGGGTCATTGCACGAGCGGGTTCAGGACAAGCGCGTCCAGGCGGTCCGCCGGGCGGCGGTGCTGATGGCCGGCGCGCTGGCAGGCCGGGAGCTGGTCGTCGACCAGTCGGTGATCCCGGCCAAGGACTGCTGTCCCGCCCGATTCCGCCCGCTGCGAGACGACTACGTCGCCTCGTGCCGCGCGCGCGGCAACGCCGAGGCGACCGTGGCCACCAAGGACAAGGCGGCTAGCCGGTTCCTGGGCTACCTGGAGGAGGCGGGCACCGGCCTGGCCAGCCTCGGCGTGCGGGACGTGTCGGGCTTCCTGCTGCGCCAGCGCGGGCTGCGGGGCAAGACCATCGCGGGCATGAGGTCGGCCCTGGCGGACTTCCTGGCCTTCCTGGCTGCCGCGGGCCGCGCACCGCAGGGCCTGGCCGGCGCTGCCGCCGCACCGGCACCTGCGCCACGAGTCCGAGCCGCACCTGTGGACCGCGGAGGAGATCCGGCGGCTGCTGGCCGTGATCGACCGCCAGTCCGCTGTCGGCAAGCGCGACTACGCGATGATCTTGCTGACCGCGCGGCTCGGCCTGCGGATCTCCGACCTGCGCCAGCTTGAGCTCGGCGACCTGGACTGGCGGGCGAAGACCCTCACGATCGTGCAGCGCAAGACGGGCCGGCCGCTGAGCCTGCCGCTGCTGGACGACGTCGGCTGGGCGGTCATCGACTACGTCCGGCACGGCCGCCCCGAGACCGCGTGCGCGAAGGTGTTCGTCAAGCACCGCCATCCCTTCGGCGCGTTCGGCTGCTCCTCGTCGGTCGGCACCCGGCTGTCGCACTACGCGGCCCGGGCGCAGGTCGAGCTCCCGGCGGGCCAGGCGTGCGGGATGCATTCCCTGCGCGGCGCGCTGGCCGTGGCCATGATCGGTAACGGCGCGCCGATGCCGGTGATATCAGAGGTCCTGGGACACGCCTCCAGCGACACGACCCAGGCCTACTACCTGCGCTTTGACGTCGAACGGCTGCGATGCTGCGCGCTGGACGTCGAAGACGTCCTCGGCCAGGCGGGGGCGGGTGAGGGCGGTGCCTGAGGCGACGCTGCCGGGCCTGGCCGACGGGCTGGTCGCCGCGCGCCACGCCGGCGGGTACAGGTTCAAGGTCCCCGAACGCGTGCTGCGCCAGTTCGCCGCCCACTGCCAGCGGGAGGGCTACCCGGACGGGTCCATCACCAAGGAGGCGGCCGACGGGTTCCTTTACGGCCGTCACCTGCGGGCCTCCACCATCCGGCGCAACGAGCTGGTGATGCGCCAGCTGGCCGAGTACGCGCAGGCGGCCGGCTGGCAGGCCTACGTCCCGGCCGCGGCAACCCAGGTCCGCGTCCGCCACCAGCCCCCGTATGTGTTCACCGACGAGGAGGTGCGCCGCCTGTTCACCGCGATCGACTCCCAGCCGATGTCCAGCTACACCAACAAGGCGCTCGTCGACCCGGTCCTGTTCCGGGTGCTCTACGGCGCCGGGCTGAGGATCTCCGAAGCGCTTCACCTGACCCTGGCCGACGTGGACGCCCGCAGCGGGACGCTGCGCATCCGCGACTCCAAGAACGGCGAGAGCCGGACCGTGCCGGTCACCGGCCGGCTCACAGTGACCCTGGAGGGCTACATCGCGGCCGCGCACCCCGGCCCCGAGACCAGCGACCACGTGTTCTACAGCGTCGCGCCCGGCCGGCCGATCAGCCAGCCCACCATATACCTGCGGTTCCGCGGCTACCTCGCCGACGCCGGCATCCCTCACTTCACCGGCGGCCCGCACCCGCACTCGCTGCGGCACGGGTTCGCCGTCGCCAACCTGCGCCGCTGGGCCGCGCAAGGCGCGGACCTGGCGGTGACGCTGCCTTACCTGGCGTGCTACATGGGGCACGCCGACCTGCGAGGCACCCAGTACTACCTGCGGCTGACCGCGGACGCCTACCCCGAGGTGATGGCCCAGGCCCAGCTCCGGTTCGGCTACGTCATCCCCCCGCCGCCCGGGGGCCAGCAGTGAGCCCGCGGCCCGCGCCGCCCCCGGACCTTGCCGGGCGCTGGCTGTCGAAGTTCTTCGCCAGCCACCTGGCCGGGGAGCGCGCCGCCTCGCCCAAGACCATCTCCTCCTACCGGGACGCGATAAAGCTGCTGCTCACCTGGTTCCGCGACGCTGAGCAGATACCGCCGGAAAAGCTGCGCCTGGCCGACATCGACCGGGCCCGCGTCCTGCGGTTCCTGGACTGGCTGGAAGCCGAGCGAGGCTGCTCGGCCTCCAGCCGCAACCAGCGCCTGGCGGTGATCAAGTCGCTTTGCCGCTACACCGCCGTCGAGCAGCCCGACCACCTCGACCAGGTCACCCAGATCCTGGCGATCCGGCAGAAGAACACCCCGGCTCCCCAGCTAGGGCACCTGACCGGCGACGAGGTCAAGGCCCTGCTCGCCGAGCCCGGCACCGCCAGCCCGCGCGCAGTCCGCGATACCGTCTTGCTCGCCCTGGCCTACGACACCGGCGCCCGCGTCCAGGAGCTGTGCGACCTGAACGTCACCGACATCCGCCGTGGCAGCCCGATGACGGCGGTCATCCACGGCAAGGGCTCCAAGGTCCGGTACGTGCCCGTGATGGGCCCGACCGCCCAGCTCATGGGCGGCTACCTCGACCACCGCGGACGGCATCCCGGCGTCGGCGCCGACGCCGACCCGCTGTTCACCGGGCCGAACCACTCCAGGCTGACCCGTTCCGGGGTGACCAAGCTGCTGGCCCGCCACGTGCGGGCCGTCCGGGCGCGCGACCCCGGCTGGGCCCCCGGCCTTTCAGTCACGCCCCACACGCTCCGGCGGACACGGGCCATGCACCTCGTCCAGGCAGGCGTCAACCTGATCTACATCCGCGACCTGCTCGGACACGCCGACGTGTCCACCACCGAGATCTACGCCCGCGCAGACGCCGAGGCCAAACGCAAGGCGATCGAGAACGCCTACGAGCCGCTCACCCCAGACACCTTCCCGGACTGGACCCACGACTCGTCCCTGATCGGCTGGCTCGACTCGCTCGGGCACTGACGCCAGGCACGTGAGATTATGCGGACTGCAGCACGAGCCCCGCCGCCCCGAGCAGCGGGAACGGCACGGCGGGGCACATAACCCAGCCGTCCACCTAAT
>CAVYEG010000019.1:0-121869 GCA_963767565.1 uncultured Actinomycetes bacterium
GTTATGAGCAAGCCGCGCGCCATCCCAGGCCGTCCAGCCTGTTACCAGACATCGCAGGTGACCTCGGCCGAAGCGCGGCGCAGTCTCCCCCAGTCTCACCGGTACGGTCCCGTCTCACCCCGTCTTGGTCACAGCCATGGTCACACGCCCGGGCCATCGCCGTGCGAAGGACCGAGGTTAGCCCGGCTGACGCGGGGTGCAGCAGAGCCCGCCGAGGGCGGGATGGGCCCGGCAGTAGGCGCACAAGTATCCGCGTTAGGTATGCCGGGGCGATGTCCGTCAGGACGGCTGTGGGCGTCCGGAACCGGTTTTCTGGCGCGCCGGTGCTGGTCTGGCTTCTGAGTACTTGGTCGCTTCTGCGGGGACGGAGACTAGGCATCTCCAGCTGGACAGTGAGGTTTGTCAGCTGAGCAGCGCCTGGGGCTTTATGCCTCTGCGTTGCAGCGACCAGCGTGGTCTTGGGCGTGGCGCCTTTCGCCGAGCCGACCGAGGCGGAACACCGATCTGGGCACATATCGGGCAGAGTCAGGCGCTTCGAGCCATTCTTACGGTCCCTCGCCGCGTCGCGTTGATTTATCTCGCCAAGCCCGAGCGCGCCACGCCATGGTCCTCGTCACCACCATCGGACTTCCGGCCCGGTATCAGGTGGCTTCTCCTCGATTGGGTTGTTGTTGCATAGGGTGCAGGTGCCGGGAGAAGCTGGGTGCTCCGGTGTGCCTGTGATGCTCGTCTTCGAAGGAGGGCTCGTGGCCGATCTGCCGTTGCCGGGGCGCCTGGCGGATGTCCGGATGGATGGGGAGCTGCCGCGCCGCGAGGATGTTCCGCTGGTGTTCGATGAGCTGGACTACCAGCTGGCCTGTCAGGCGTATCTGTGGGCGTTGCCGCTGGTGTCGTACGCGCAGTGGCAGATGCAGCACCGTGAGGTGTTCGGCGCGACCGACTATGACCTGGTGCACTACGTGACTTACCGCGACCGGCTCGGGTTGATCACGGCGAACGCCACGACACCCTACATCCTGAATTTCATCGATCTGGGCCAGACCGGCCCGCTGGTGGTCGAGCTGCCGCCGGGGCCGACGGCGGGCGGGCTGTCGGATTTCTGGCAGCGTGAGTGCGGGATCCTCGGGGAGATGGGGCCGGATCAGGGCCGTGGCGGCAAGCACCTGATCGTGCCGCCCGGCCAGGACCCGCCGGACGCCGACAGTAGCTTTTACGTACATCAGGCCACCGGCATGAACGTGATGTTCGGGTTCCGCACGCTGGACCCGGACCCGAAGCGCTCGCAGGCCCTGGTCGACGGGATCCGGATCACGCCGTTCGACGGCCGCCCGGCCCCGTCGACCCGGATTATCTCCCCGGCCGGGCGTGCGTGGAGCGGTGACCAGCCACGGGGCCTGGACTACTGGGTCCGGCTGCATGAGATCTACCAGCGGGAGATTGTCGACGAGCGGGACCGGTTCTACCTGGCGATGCTCAGGCAGCTGGGCATCGAGAAGGACAGGCCCTTCGAGCCTGACGGGCGGCTCGCCCGCATCCTGACCACGGCCTGCGCGGCGGGTGAGCTGATGGCCCAGGCGAACTCGTTCGCCAAGCGCTTCCCGGCCGCGCGGTACTGGCCGGACCGGCGGTGGGATCTGGTTGTCCAGCTGGACCATTCCGATCAGCGCGGGCCCTGATTATGACCAGCTGCTGGAACGCGCCGCGTGGTTCTATGAGGCGGTCAGCTTCTCCGAGGCGATGAAGAGCCAGACCCGCGGCGCCGGGCAGGCTTATCTGGGCAGCTATACCGACGTCGCCGGGGACTGGCTGGACGGCGGCAGGAACTACACCCTGCACGTTCCGGCCGACGTTCCGGCCAAGCTGTTCTGGTCTGTTACGGCGTATGCGGCTGATACCCGCTGCCTGATCGATAACGGGCGGCAACGCGGCGACCGGGGCTCCCGCGATGCCGACCTGGCTTACAACCAGGACGGTTCGGTCAATGTGTCCTTCGGCCCTGCGCCTCACGGGGCAGGCGAATCCAATTGGATTCAGACCATCCCCGGCCAGCACTGGTTCTCCTACTTCCGGTTCTACGGCCCGCTGGAGAGCTACTTCGACCGCAGCTGGAAGCTAGGCGATATCACACCCGCCCCCCAGGCACCGTAGCGGCCGAGATAGCGACACGAGCCGGGCCAGTCGCTCACCTGCCCGCGTGACAAGGGAGAACCGATGACTGATCAGGATGTGGCCGCGCTGGCCAGCGAGGCATTCTTCTACGGATATCCGCTGGTGGCTGACATCGACGAAGTGGTCCGCTTCACCCGGACCGGCATGGGCAGCGTCCCGGCCGCCCCTTTCAACCGGTTCTCGCACGCCCGGACACTGGCCGGCCCCGCGGACACGTTCGTCACGATCAACAACGACACGCTGTACTCGATCGCCCAGCTCGATCTGAGTGCCGGGCCCCTGGAACTGAGCATTCCCGACACCGGGGACCGTTACTTCGTCTTGCAGTTCATCGATGCCTGGACGAACAACTTCGCCTATGTCGGCACGCGCGCCAGCGGCTCGGCCGCACGGTCTTACCTGGTGACGCCGCCTGGCTGGGCGGGCACGGTACCCGGCGGCGTCACCCAGATTCCGGCGCCTACTGCGATCGCGAGCATCCTTGGGCGCTGGGCCTGCAGCGGACCGGGCGACCTGCCCGCGGTCCATGCGCTCCAGGACCGGCTGTCCCTGCACCCGGCCAGCAACGACGCGGCCAGCGCCGGCGTGCCGCAGCCCGCCACCGTGCCCGGTGAGCTGGTGTTCTTCGAGAAACTGCGGACCTGGATGGCTGCCTTCCCGCCCGGCAAGCCGGACCAGGACTACCAGCAGCGGTTCGAAGCTCTCGGCCTGACCGCCGCGGCCTGCCCGTACCTCGACGTGCCAGCCGGCCTCGCGCGGGCGCTGGCCGAAGGCCTGGCCGCGGGCCAGGCCAAGCTGGAGGCCTTCACTCGCACCGGCACCGTCCAGAAGGTGAACGGCTGGATGATGGGCCTGCACATGTTCGACTACAACCTGGACTTCTTCGGGCCGGGGACGATCGACGATCCGCAGTGGAAAAAAGCCGACCGGGCGTCGGCCTACCCCGAGCGGGCCCTGGCCGCGCGAGTCGGCCTGTGGGGCAACCACGCCTACGAGGCCACCTACGCGCAGATCTTCCAGGACGACCATGGGGAGCAGCTCACCGGCAGCCGGCGCTACAGCATCCGGTTCAGCCAGCTACCCCCGGTCCGCGCGTTCTGGTCGCTGACGATGTACGACATCCCCGACTATTACCTGACCGCGAACCCGGTCGGCCGGTACTCCATCGGGGACCGCACCCCGGGCCTCCGCTACGCGCCCGACGGCTCGCTGACCATCACCATCCAAGCTGACCCGCCCGCGGATGAAACCGGGCGAGCCAACTGGCTCCCGGCACCACCAGGTGACTTCCGCCCGATCATGCGCCTGTACGAGCCTGGCCCGGAAATACTCAACGGGACTTACACCTTGCCGCCGATTCACCGGCTCGGCTAATGCGCACACCTGCGCCAAGGACCCCGCCACCCGCCGACGGCTGCTGCGTGCGGTCCGGGTCTGCCGGACGCTGCCTTTGCCATCGTCACGTCCTGATCATGGCGCCGCCACGGATCGGGACACGATCGCCGGGCCCCCATGCCATAGGGGTGGCACGGTGACGCTGCCGGTCTTCACCTCGCTGCGGGGGTACCGGCCGGGGTGGCTGCGCGGTGATGCGATCGCCGGGCTGACGGTGTGGGCCGTCCTGGTGCCGGAGGCGCTGGCGTATGCCTCCATCGCCGGGGTGTCCCCGGTGGTCGGCTTGTACGCGGCGCCGGGCGCGCTGATCTTCTACGCGGCATTCGGCAGCTCCAGGCACCTGGTCACCGGGCCGATGGCGGCCACCGCGGCGCTGTCGGCCGCCGCCGTCGGGCAGGTGGCGGCCGGGAAATCCGGCATGTTCGCGGCCCTGACGGTGACACTCGCCCTGACCACCGGGGTGCTCGCGCTGGCCGCCGGGCTGCTGCGGCTGGGGTTCGTCGCGAACTTCATCTCCGAGCCGGTGCTCAAGGGGTTCATCGTCGGCCTGGCGCTGACCATCATCGTCGGGCAGGTCCCCAAGCTGGTGGGCGTGGGAAAGGGGAAAGGGGACTTCTTCAGTCAGTTGTGGTACCTGCTGACCCACCTCGGCGAGGCGGGGTGGCTGACGGTCCTTGTCGGCCTGGGCTCGCTGGCCGTGGTGCTGGTGCTGCGCCGCCTCGTCCCGGTGGTGCCCGCCCCGCTGGTCGCGGTGCTGGCGGGCATCATCGCGGTGCACGCCTTCAATCTGCAGCACCACGGGCTGGAGATCGTCGGTCACATTACCGGCGGGCTGCCCGCCTTCGGCCTGCCGCACGTGCCCGCCGCGGATTACCTCAAGCTCACCGGCCCGGCGGTGGGCGTCATGCTGGTCGGGTTCGCGGAGGGCCTGGGCGCGGCCAAGACCTACGCCGTCCGCGGCGGGTACCAGATCTCCCCGAACCGGGAGCTGGTCGGCCTGGGCACCGCGAACCTGGCCGCCGGGCTGTCCAGCGGCATGGTGGTCAACGGGTCGCTGTCCAAGACCGCGGTGAACGGGTCGGCGGGGGCCAGGACGCAGGCCTCGGGGCTGGTCGTCGCGGTGCTCACCGTGATCACGCTGCTGTTCCTGACCGGGCTGTTCGAGGACCTGCCGGAGGCGACGCTGGCCGCCGTGGTCATCGCGGCGCTGATCGAGCTGGTCGACGTCAAGGCGCTGCGGGCGCTGTACCGGGCCTCCAGCGCCCGGCTCGGGCAGATCTACGGCCTGGCCGCCCGGGCGGACTTCATCGCCGCGATCGCAGCGATGCTCGGGGTGCTGATCTTCGACACCCTGCCCGGGCTGGTCATCGGGGTGGCGGACTCGCTGCTGCTCCTGCTGTACCGGGTGTCCCGGCCGCACGTCGCAGTGCTTGGCGAGATCCCCGGCAGCGGCGGCCAGTGGGCCGATGTCGCGGTCCACCCCGAAGACCAGACCGTGCCCGGGATCACTGTCCTGCGGGTCGAGTCTGGCGTGTTCTTCGCCAACACCGATCACGTGCGCGCCGCCATCGAAGACGCCGCCATCCGCGACGGCACCCGGGCGGTAGTGCTGGACTGCGAAACTATGCCGTTTGTCGACGTGACCGCCGCCCGGATGCTCAACCAGCTGGCCGCCGACCTGCAGCGTCAGGGGGTGCGGCTGGTGCTCGCCGCCGAGATCGGGCAGGTCCGCGACATGCTCGCCGCGGTCGGCGACCACGACCAGGCACCCGAATACCAGCGCACCGTCCACGACGCGGTCCGCGCAGCCCAGGCCGTCCCAGCCGCCAGGCCCGCCAACGACAACCGCCCGCCGAGGAGGAGCGATGGGTAAGGCCATCGGAGGATCACTGCCACTGGCAGTCGGGATCGCGCTCAGCCCGGTCCCGATCATCGCCGTGGTGCTCATGCTCACCAGCCGCAAGGCCAAGATCAACGGGCCGGCCTTCATCCTGGGCTGGCTGATCGGCCTGGGCATCGTCGGAGCCATCGCCTTGTCCCTCGCCGGAAGCGGCGGCGCCAGCAAATCCGGGCCCCCGGCCACCTGGGTGAGCTGGGTCAAGATCGCCCTCGGCGTCCTGCTGCTCCTCGTCGCGGCCCGCCAGTTCCGAAGCCGCCCGCACGGCGACGAGGAACCGCAGATGCCCAAATGGATGGCCACGATCGACAACACCACCCCGCCCGCGGCACTCGGCCTGGCCGCCGTCCTGTCCGGCGCCAACCCCAAGAACCTGCTGCTCGCCGTCGGCGCCGCCGCCACGATCGCGCAGACCGGTATCCCCGGCGGGCAGCAGGCCATCGCCTACCTGATCTTCGCCCTGATCGGCACGCTCGGCGTCGGCATCCCAGTCGTGATCTACTTCGCCATGGGCCAGCGGTCGCAGAAACCGCTCGCCGCGCTGAAGGACTGGATGAGCGCGCACAATGCCGTCATCATGACCGTCCTGTGCCTGATCATCGCGGCCAAGCTCATCGGCGACGCGATCAGCTCCCTGGCCGGATAGGCGCAAGAAACGCCGGCCAGCGGCACCGCCTTGATTCATATACCGCCGGATCCGGCAGCGGATCCGATCCGGGCCCTCCAAGGTCCCTTTACGAGAAGCCGACAGTCTCATAGACCGCTCCCTGCACCTCATCACGTCGTCGTACACACGCGCCGTTCAGGCCGCCGGGACACAATGCGGTCAGCGATACTTCCGGGCCAGGCGCCCAGCGATCGCACGTGGGAACGTCTACCGTGTCCCGCGCTGTTTCACTGAATGCCAGCCTGTCTCACCTGTCGGGCCTCAGCCCGCAGCACCGGCTCCCGCTTGGTCACGTGCCCGGTTACGCCAAAGGCCCTCTTCCTGATAGGAAAAGGGCCTTGACCTGCGAAAAATAGTAGCGGGGGCGGGATTTGAACCCGCGACCTCTGGGTTATGAGCAGTACGACGCACGTCTCCGGCGTCTCACACAATCTCTTACAGACGCGTTGACCTTGGCGGATCGGGTGAACCACGGTGCGCTAGGTCGGCTTTGTCTCCCCCGTCTCACAGCGTTCCGCCGCGTCCTGTTTACAAATCGGTTTACGGAACAGGCCCGGTATGACCAGCTTGTGAGACGATCGCCAGGCGCACCCTCCGCGGGTGCCGCGCAAGGGCCGCAGAGTCTGGACCGTGGCGACCGCACATGACTGTGAGTGCCCGCTCCGTGTCCCCGGTTATGGCACGCTGATGGCATGAGCCCGCTCGCGCTAGCTGACAGCAAGCCGTGCTGGACCAACTACGATAAGGAATCATGAAGAAAACCGTAGTAGAGCCAGCTGGAGTGTGCCCGGCCTGTGGCTCACCGCGCGTTGCCATCGTCAACGTACTGATCTTGAACGGGGCCGAGGCCCGCCGGGACGTATTCCAAATTCGGTGCCCGAACGGCTGCGCCCGCGACCGGATCGTGGCGGCCGAGAGACAAGAGCCTTCTGAATCTCTCGGTTAACCGGTCGATCTTGCCACTCTGGCGTGCGTCATGGTGCTGTTCGCCAGCGCTGTTGTGCGGCCTGGCGGGTGATGCCAAGGCGGACGCCGATCTCGGCCCAGGAGTAGCCACGGGCGCGCAGGCCCCTGACCGCCTCGGCGATGGCAGTGTCGATCTCCTCGGCCAGGTCGAGCATGAGGGCCAGGGCCTCAACGTCGCCGTCGCCGACGCGGCGGCTGTAGGCGCGCAGGACGCGGCGGATGAATGCGGCGTATTCGTCGTTCTCGACAGTCCGCCGTCGCCGGTCCGGTGTCAACCTGCCCTTGACAGCAGATCGGCCGTTAGGGTGACCGGCGGTAGATGGGCGGGCCGGGTCCATGACGGGGCTCAACCCGCGGCCTCGGCGGCCCGCTGCTCGATGTGCCGGAAGTGATCGACGAGCGCGCTCACGCCGGTGAGGGCCTGGTCCAGCTCGGTGCCCAGGTCGAGCGCATCCCGGTATTCCTCGTCCGTCAAGATGAGCGGATCATCCGGCTTGTAGCCAACCCCGTGGGCGGCTTCGGCCTCCTGGCGTACCGTGTCGGCCCATAGGCCCCAGACCCATCGGGCTTGTGTGATCACGGTCTGTGCCTGGGTTAGCGTGTCGGCGAGCTGGTCGGCCTCGCTGCGCCGTACCTTCTTGGTGTTGGTCCTGGTGCGGGTGCTGGTGGTCATGTGCCTTGCTCCTTCCGCCTCGGTAAAGGGGGTCACGGCCTGGGGCCTTCACCCGATAGGTGCCGGGGTTGTGGAGCCGGGAGTGGAGGTCAAGTTGCGGCTGCTTGATGCTTTGGAGTGGTAGAGGCTCCGCGCGAGCGGGGTGTGCTCGGGTGGAGGGGCCGGGCCAAAGGATCATGCGGTTAGCCGCTGCTTGACTGGAGCGGACGGCGGAATACGATCTCGGACCGGGTGAGGCCATCTGGTATCTGTGGTGCAGCAGGTACCGTGTTAGGGATGAACCGCGACGACATATGCCAGGCCAGGCTGTCTCATGAGGAGGCAGGGGTACCGGCTGTCACCACTATCAATCGGCCCGGCATCCGCCGCCCCATCCCTGCCTGCAAGGAGTGCGCCGATTTCGACGCATGGGAAGACCCAGATCACATCGAACAGCTGCGCAGGCTAGCACCAAAGTCGGGCCCGCTGGGAAGTGTCGAAGTACCGCCTGACGCCGAGCCAGCGCCGTAGACGGGCAAGACCAACCTGCGTTGACCATCTGGAGCAAATCGGTGTACTCGGGTCTGGGGCCCGGCGTGCGTCCCAGGCGGGGCCGCCAAGGCCAGAGCCTGGGACGCCGACGCCGGGCCCGCGGCGCCGTGGGCGCCGCCTTGATTTAAGAACGGCACAATTCGGCAGCGACAGCGACGCCAGGCGGCAGAGTGGCGGGGATGGCCTAGATCGACGGAGCGGGCGTGTCATGCGAACCCACGTCGGCGGTGTGTCGTGCAACATGTGCAAGCACATGAACCAGCGCTTGAATCACCGGTATATGCAGCAAGGACACCACCCTTTAGGGCGTCATCTGCAAGAACAGCGCGGCCACCGGATCAGACCACAGCGATGGAGACGTCCACATCGCGAAGAACATCGAAGGAACCACATCAGCGATGTAGGAGACGCTGACGTGTATCCCCTAAGTTCGCGCCTTCCCATGCGCTACCTGACTGGCTACCCCGGGGGCAGCGTCTGCTGCGCTGCCGCGCCCGACGGCTGTGCGGGTCTAACGACCGTAAAGAGTCTGATTACCTGAACGAAACCTACAGCACTGCTGGGGATAATTACCGGAATCATCTCGTATAAGAGCAGGTCACAGAGCTACTCAGTAGCCGGGCAGGCCAGCCGCATCACGGCCGGTGTGCAAAGCGGCATCATCTTCGGCGCCACGGCCACAAATACTGGAGCCAGCCCCGGTGGCATGTGCTAGGCTCCTAAGAGCTTGACCTAGGGAGGTGAAACTGGATGCCCTTCGAGCAGTTCACGCGGAAGCTCATACCGCTGGGCAAGGAACCTACCGTGACGATGCAGTCCCGCGGCAGCCTGACGCTGAACTTGTCGGCATTCCAGCTCATCGGCTCGCCCTTGGCCGTGCATCTGCTGTACGACCGTGATGAGCAGATCATCGGCATCCGCGCTGCGGACCCGAAAGACGGAGATGCCTACCCACCGCGTACGTTGCCACGGCGAGGTGAGGGAGGCCCGCGCATTGTGACTGCCCAGGCGTTTACATCGCACTATGGGATTGACACCACACCACGACGGTATCTGGCGACACTTAAGGATGACGTCCTGTGTATTGACCTGAAGCAGCCGCTGGTGCCAACCGGAAGCAACCAGAACGGCCGCGCCAAACGACGCAATAGCGCGACCGGTTCTGGATAGACCTCCAGTGCACGTCTCCTGGGCTTGTCTAGCCCAGCGGAGATGTGAGGCCCTCTGGAGATGGGCGGGAGCCGGGTGGCCCCCCGGCTCCCGCCACCAAACGTTGCGCATTTAAGCATACACCAGCCTGCCCTGGAGAGCCCTTGGCTCATCGGGGCAGGCTATCGGCGTGCCCAATGTGCTGACGTAGGGTGGCGGCGTGATCGGTGCTGTCGTTTTCGATGTGGGCGAGTGCCTGGTGGATGAGACGCGGGAGTACGGGACGTGGGCTGACTGGCTGGGTGTCCCGCGTCATGTGTTCTCGGCGGCGTTCGGCGCGGTCATTGCGCGTGGTCAGGATTACCAGGAGACGTTCCAGGTCTTCCGGTCGGGGTTCGATCTGGAAAAGGCTCGCCAGCAGCGGGCCGAGGATGGCAAGCCTGAGTGGTTCGGCGAGGATGACCTGTATCCCGATGTCCGGCCCGCGCTGGCCCGGCTCCGCGATGACGGCTTGTGGGTCGGCATCGCCGGGAACCAGACCGCCCGCGCGGGCGGGATGTTGCGTGACCTCGGCTTGCCCGCTGACATGATCGCGACCTCGGATGACTGGGGATTCGCGAAACCTGATCCTGGCTTCTTCGAGAAGATGATTGAGGTGTCGCCATGGGGGCCACGCCGGGACGTTGTATGTGGGTGACCGGCTGGATAACGACATCGTGCCCGCAGCGCGGGCAGGCTTGCGGACGGCGTTGATCAACCGTGGCCCGTGGGCGACGATCTGGCGGGATGACCCGGCCGCGAGTCAGGTGCCGACGTTCCGGGTTGACTCGCTGGCCGAGCTGTCGGGAAGGATCGCCGCGTTTAACGCTGGAGCGAGCTGAGGGTGGCTTGCCAGCCGTAGAGCCGGTCATCGAGGGCTTGCACGCAGGGCAGCTCGGCGTGCGGCTGGAGGGTCTTGCGGACTTCGAGTACGCGGTCCATGCCGGTGGCGTACCAGGCGGTGCCGAGCAGTTCGAGGGCTTGTTCGGCGTAGGTGCAGGCTGCTTCGGGGTTGTGCTGGGCGGCTTCGACGGCGGCCAGGTCGCCGAGGATGACGCTGCGTCCCCTGTTGCCTGCGACGGACGGGTCGTTCAGCGCTGCGAGCAGGGTTTCCCTGGCCTGGGGCAGGTGCCCGGCTTTGAGCTGGGTGTTGCCTTTGAACGCGGCCAGCCGTGCGGGGGAGAACCATGTGAACCAGTCCGGGGATGAGTGCTGGCTGCCCGTGGCCAGGGTGTCTTCGGCGTGCCCGATCAGGCGTAGGGCCTCGCGGGTGTGTCCGCTGATGGTCTCGCATTCGGCTTCGACGGCATCGAGCCAGGCCAGGAACTCGGCGGAGGCCGGGCCTCGGCGGGCGTAGGTGTGGGCGGCGCGCATTCGTTCGGCGGCCTCGTCGCGGCGTCGGGCAAAGCCGGGGACGAATGCGGCGTGTGCCAGGATTGCCGATCCGAGCAGCGTGTCGTCGGCTTCCCCGGCTGCCTGGAGTGCGCGGACGAAGGTGGCGTCAGCGTCGTCGGCCTGGCGCAGGTCGAAGAACTCGATCCGCCCGGCCAGGAGCAGGGATTCGGCCAGGGCGGTGGCCAGGAGGGTGTGGCTGACCCCGGCAGTCTCGCCTAGGAGCTGGGTGCCCATGCGGGTGTGCTCGATGACGGGCGGGTGCAGGTGCGTGGGTTCGACGTGGGTGTATAGGCGTCGGTAGGCGGCGGTGATGGCCGCGTAGTCGCTGGCCACATTGGATGGCTGGATCACGCCACGTGCCTTCGATAGCGACACCGCCGCGTGCCCGCCAGTGCGGGCTGGCAGGGGATGCCGGGCAGCGGCTGCGGCGTCGGGCCCGGCCACGGACACGTCCCAGGGCGGGGTAAAGCCGAGGTCTTCGACCGGGAGCTGCAGCACGTGGACCAGCAGCCGCTGATGGTCGGCCCGCGGCCAGGGCGGCGCGGCCGATTCCCATCGCCGTACTTGGCGGGTGCTGATCTCGATGTGCTTGAGTCCAAGCTGCGGGGCGGCGCGGGTGAGAGCATCGGCGAGCGCTTGCTGTGACCCGTATCCGGCGTGCTGGCGGGCTGCCTTGAGCCGCACGTTGCCGATGGGGCGTGTCATTCGGGGTGCCTCCGTGTCGATGGCTGGCCCGGCTGGTGTGTCCGTTTCGTCCGCCATGAGGACACTCTATCAAAGTCTGACGTTTAACGTCCCTATTAAGACCTCTAAAAGTCCTCTTTAAGTCCTCTTATGGTCCATTCAAGCCGGGCACTCTGATGTTACAGGCCGCTTGGCGGCACGTACAGAGACAGGAGAGGCCGATGCCACTTCTAGGTCCGTTCTCGGTGGAGTTCGGGACGGTGTTCCCCGCGGGCGCGTACGCAGTCGGGGCGTTCGAGAAGGTCCGGGACTTCGAGAAGTCCAAAGGCGATGCGGTGGTCCAGCAAGTCGACAAGCTCACCGGGCTGCCGCTGTGGGTGATCGAGGTCGTCGACCCGCAAGAAGGCACCCGCAAGCTGACCGTCAAGGTCAAGGTGACCGCCGAGGTCCAGCCGGTGCTGCCGCCCCCGGTGGCCGGGTCGCCGTTCACCCCGGTCGAGTTCGAGGGCCTGAACGTGATGCCCTACGTCGACTCCGACCGGTGCAAAGCCGACGGCAGGAGCAAGTGCGGCGCCCGGCAAGCGTACTCCCTCAAGGCCACCGGCGTCCGCGCTCCGGGCCGGGCCATGCCCCGGCACATAGGCGAGCAGAAGGACGTGGCCTGATGCCCGCCCGCCGCGTCCCCGCCCTGGCCCTGCCCGTCGACGCCAAGGCCGCTGTGACGTTCCGCGGGTATGAGCACCGCACGCCGCTGCTGACCATCACCACCGGCCGCCCGGCCCTGCTGGTCACCCTGACCCTGCCCGAGCAGCTGGAGGCCGGGCACGTCACCTTCGCCCGTCAGCTGGCCTGCCAGGCGTGGGCCTACGCCGTCGCCGTCGAACGCCGCTACCGGGGCCTGCCCGCCCTGCCCGGCCAGCCGGTCCCGCACCTGCTGGCCGCACGGCCCGACACCTGGACAGGTGACCCCGCCACGCCCGGCCCGGCAGAGCTGGCCGACCAGCAGGCGGTGACGGCATGACGGCCATCGCCGAGGTCCGGTTCGGCGAGGACGGCAAGATCACAGTGCAGTCCTACCTCCGGCTGACCGCCAGCACCTACATCCGCTGCTGCACCTACGCCGACGCCGCGCCGATCCTGACCATTCAGGACGGCCCGGTCGACATCACCATCACCAACCCCGGCCGGGAGGAAGTCACCGCCGACGACGTGAGGTTCGGCCACCAGCTCGCCGACGCGGTGAACCGGTACGCGGCCGAGCTGGACAAGCTCGCCGCCAAGGATCGCGCTGCGGCGGCTGGCCCGGGTGAGCCTTCCGGGCAGGCAGCGTGATGGCACTCCAGGTCAAGGCGGGGCGGCTGGAGCTGGTCCCTCCAGCCGCCCCTGGGTTCTCTCCCGGCACAACCATGGAAGAGGGGAGCATCTTATGCGCCGCGTGGTCACCGGGGAACAGGTCGCCCAGATCTACAACCCCGACCCGTTCGCCCGGCCCGTCTTCCGCGCCCCGGTCTACCAGACCCCGGCCGGACTCATCCTGCTCGCGTGGCTCGCCCGGCTCATCATCTGGATCATCCGCCTGGTCATCCGCCACCCCGCCGCCGCCCTGGCCGTGGCCGTGCTGGTCTTCCTGTGGATCACGGTCACCTGGGTCGGCATGACCGCGATGATCGTGTGGGCCACGGTGGTCCTGCTGGCGTGGTGGCACTACTGGCCAGCCGGGTTCACCCGCTGGATCTCTAGCCCGGCCCGGGGCAAGTGGCGGGCCTGGACCTACCGGCGCAAGTGGGCCGCGGTGATGACCATCGCCGACCTGGCCCCCGCCTACTGCGCCCGGATCATCCTGCCCGTCCTCGGCAAAGTCACCGCTACCCGGTATGTCGACCGGGTCCACGTCCGGCTGGTCTCCGGGCAGAGCGCGGCCGATTTCGCCGACCGGGCCGACAACCTGGCCCACGGGTTCGGGGCGCTGCTGTGCCGGGTCCGCACCGCCAAATCCGGTGCCGTGGTGCTGGAGTTCGTCCGACGTGACGCGCTCGCCGTTCCCGTCCCTGCCCTGCCGGTCCCCGACCGGCCCGACCTCAAGGCCCTGCCGGTCGGCCGCCGGGAGGACGGGCTGCCCTGGAACGTGCGGCTGCACGGCACGCACGTGCTGCTGGCCGGGGCCACCGGCGCCGGGAAAGCCTCCCTGCTGTGGTCGCTCGTCCGGGCCATGCTGCCGCTCATGCGCTCCGGGCTGGTCCGGGTCCTGGCCGCCGACCCGAAACTGATGGAACTGGCCTACGGCCGGGTCATCTTCGACACCTACGGCCAGTACGCCGCCAACCCGACTGCGATCGCCGACATGCTCGACCAGGCCGTCGCGGACATGCAAGCCCGGGCCGCCATGTTCGCCGGTCGGCAGCGGGACCACACCCCGACCCGGGAGCACCCGTTCACCGTGGTCCTGGTCGATGAGGTCGCGTTCCTGACCGCCTACCAGCCCGACCGCAAGCTCCGCGAGCGGATCATGGCCGCGCTGGCCACCCTCACCACCCAGGGACGGGCGGTCGGCTACTGCGTGGTGGCCGCGCTGCAAGACCCCCGCAAGGAGGTGCTGACCATCCGGAACCTGTTCCCCGACCGGATCGCCATGCGGCTCGATGAACCCGAGCAGGTCGACATGGTGCTCGGCGACGGAGCTAGGGACCGCGGCGCGGCGTGTGAGCTGATCTCCGCCGACCCGGCCACCGGCGCCGGGGTCGCGTTCGTCCGGGTCGAAGCCGACCCCGACCCGGTACGGGTCCGGGCCGGATGGGTCACCGACCCCGACATCCGCGACATGGCCGCCTCCTGCCTGGATGACCGGGAACCGGCCCCGATCGAGGCGGCGACCGCATGACCACCATCACCGCCTGGCGCACCGACGAGCCGTGCCCGGTCTGCGCAACCGGACTGATCATCCACGACGACGGCACTTCCGCGATCCTGGCTGAGTGCCGTCTGTGCGGCTGGGCCGGTACCTGGACCAGCGACCAGGCAGACGGAGGTGACCGGTGACTGGGGTGACCGGCAGGACAACCCGGGCGCAGCGGATGGCCATGCCGCTAGCCCGTGAAGTCGTCAAAGACCTGGCCGTCGAGCACGGCGCCTGCATCCGCCCCATCCAGCTGCGCCGCCGCAACCTGGACACCGGGCAGGTTGACCAGGTACTCGTGCCCTGCGGGCACACCCTGGGCAAGGTTTGCCCGGCCTGCTCCGAGCGGGCCAAGTCGCTGCGCGCCTCGCAGTGCCGGGAAGGCTGGCACCTCGAGGACGAGCCCGACGTCCAGGCCGACCCGGCAACCGAGGACCAGAAATGGTGGATCACCGTTCGCGCCGAAGCGCAGCAGCACCGCGACCACGCCGAGGCGGCCGGGCAGGACACCACCGACTTTGACGGCCTGATCACCGAACTGGACGACGAGATCACCAACGCAGGTATCCGCGGGAAAGCCGCCCCGGCCAAGCCTGCGCGGCGGCACCGGTCAACGCGCCGCCGTCAGGACACCCCGGACCTGCCCAAGCGGAAGATCAACCCCCGGACGGTCGGCAAGACCTACACCGCGCCGGACGGCAAGACGTTCCGCCCGTCGCTGTTCCTCACCTTGACCTGCCCGTCCTACGGCCCGGTCGGCGAGGACGGAGCACCCGCCGACCCGGCCACCTACGACTATGACACCGCAGCCCGGGACGCCCTTGCGTTCGCCGCGCTGTTCGACCGTTTCATCCAGAACCTGCGCCGCTACCTCGGCTACGACACCCAGTACTTCGCCGCCATCGAACCCCAACGACGGCTCGCGCCGCACGTTCACCTGGCCATGCGCGGCACCGTGGCCCGGGCCGAGATCCGCCGCGTCCTGGCCGCCACCTACCACCAGATCTGGTGGCCCGACACCACCATCGTCAGATACCCAGACGACGAGCTGCCCGCCTGGGACGAACCGGTCGGCGGCTACCTCGACCCGGCCACGGGGGAAGTCCTCCCCGGCTGGGACCAGGCGCTCGACGAGCTCGGCGACCAGCCCCACCACGTAGCCCGGTTCGGCGACCAGTTCAAGGCGGACGGCGTGCTGGCAGGCTCTAAGGACGCCGCCCGGTGCATCGGCTACCTGACCAAGTACCTGACCAAGCAGGTCGGCGACTGCCACCACCCCGACACCGACCCGGCCCGGGACCACGCGGCCCGGCTGGCTGAGGCGCTGCGCTACCAGCCGTGCTCGCCGACGTGCGCGAACTGGCTCCGTTACGGCATCCAGCCCAAGAACGCCCGGCCCGGCCTGGTCCCCGGCCGGTGCAAAGGCAAAGCCCACGACGCCGACCACCTGGGTTACGCCGGGCGGCGGGTGCTGGTATCCCGCAAGTGGTCCGGCAAGACCCTCGCCGACCACCGGGCCGACCGGAAACAGTGGCTCCTGGACACGCTCGGTGTTTCGGCAACTGACCCGGCCCGCTACGCCTGGGAGGCCGTCGCGCCGGGCGACCCGGATCACATGGACTATGCGCGGCGGCTGCTGCATGCCGTCGCCGACCGTGCCCGATGGCAAGCGGCACTTGCCGAGGCGAGACGTAGAGCTGAGGCCAGCACGGATCATCTTTCGGCAACTGAGAGGGCAGCATGAGCGGAGAACCACTCAGCATCCGCGCTAGCGATCCGTTCTCGGGTCTTCCGCTACTGATCGCGGTACCAGAAGCGGCCAAGATGCTCGGCATTAGCCGTGCTGCCGCCTACCGCTTCGCCGCCGCGGGTGATCTCCCCATTAAGCGTCTGGGCCGTCGTGTGTACGTGGTGACGGCGCGGCTGCGCGCGTTCATCGAGGCAGAGGACCAAGCCGCATGAAGGGGCATGTCTACAAGCGCGGCAAGCGCTGGTCTTACCTGTTCGACCTCGATCCTGACCCGCTGACGGGTAAGCGCAGGCAGGCAAACGGCAGCGGGTATAAGACGGAACGCGAGGCATGGAAAGCATGCCGGGTCGCGATGGCCGACTACGACAAGGGGCGCACGGTCACCTCGTCCCACCGGCAGGTCGCCGACGCCCTAGAGGAGTGGCTGACCCGGATCGAGCACTCGATCAAGCCGTCCATGGTGCAGAACTGGCGGAACTACGCGGCTTACTACGTGATTCCCTACATTGGCCACCGAGACGTGCAAGAGATCGACGGGGCCGTCTGCGACGCGCTGTACGCCAAGCTGCTCGTGGAGGGACGGGTCAAGGGCAAGCCGAACAACCGGCCGAGCACGCAAGCTGTCCACGCGCGCCGACTCGCTCCGGACGGCCGGACGCTGCCATGCCGACCACACGTATACGACACCGTGCGGTGTTATCGGGCACACGCGGAGGATGATCCCGCGATAGGCCAGCCGATCAAGCCAAGGAAGCTCGGTCGCCGCGCGACCGAGGATGTGGCCGAAGCGGCGCAGCGGAAGCTATCTCCCGGCCTGGAACCGAAGACGGTCGTCAACACGCATCGCATGCTTCACCGGGCGTGGGAGGAGTTCACGGCCTGGGGCTGGGCGAAGCGGAACGTCGTCAGTGAGGCGCACCCTCCGCGGGTGCCGCGCAAGGGCCGTAAAGTCTGGACCGTTACACAGCTTCAGACGTTCTTGCAGGCCGCGCGGTCTGACCGGTTCTTTGCGCTGTGGGTGCTCGAAGCCACCTCGGGTATGCGGCGCTGCGAGCTGGCGGGCGCACGCCGGGACCTGCTCGACCTCGGCGCCGGAACGCTTGCTATCGAGCCCACGCGGGTTGTCGTGGACGGCAGGGTCATCGAATCAGACGGCAAGACCGAGAACGCTCAGCACATGCTGGCGCTGGACCCGTTTACGCTGGCTGCCCTTAAAGTGCACGTCGAGACTCTTGACCAGGAGCGCCGCGACTTCGGGCCGGACTACCACGATCATGGCGTGCTGTTCTGCTGGGAGGACGGCCGACCGCCGCACCCCGATACGATCACGCGCCGGTTCAAGCGGCTGGCCGCCTCGGCTGGCCTCCCGGAGATCGACCTGCATGACGTCCGGCATAGCTACGCCACCGCTGGCCGCGGTGCGAGGATCGATTGGAAGGCGCTGAGCAAGCGCATCGGTCATGCGGACGTGGCATTCACGATGAAGCAATACGTCCAGACCGACCTGGAAGCCGACCGGCAGGTGGCGAACACGCTCGCGGAGCTGATCATCGGCGGTTCACTTGCATCCACCGACATCGCGGCCCAGGCGCCCCAGGACCAGGGCGTGACTGTCGATGGGGACGCCGACGATGCGGCCTCACCCAGGACCGGCGTTTACAAATCCGTTTACAAACCTCATCCAGAATGCCGCCTCTCTGTTCGAGAGACGGCCTCTGGCCTTGGTAGCGGGGGAGGGATTTGAACCCTCGACCTCTGGGTTATGAGCCCAGCGAGCTACCGAACTGCTCCACCCCGCGGTGTGTCCTTAACTGTATGAACTCCCGGCGGGCAAAGCAAATCGCGGCCGCAGGCGCGGGGCCGGGTCCGGGCTGCGTCATCCAGGGGCAGGCAGGGCGTAACCTTCCGGGCATGACCGAGGTCGTGATCTACACCGACGGCGCCTGCAGCGGGAACCCGGGGCCGGGCGGCTGGGGCGCGGTGCTGCAGTGGAACGGCACCGTGAAGGAACTGCACGGCGGCGAGCCGCAGACCACGAACAACCGGATGGAGCTGATGGCGGCCATCCAGGCCCTGGAGGGGCTGAACCGCCCGGCCACGGTGCAGCTGTACACCGACAGCAAGTACCTGCTGGACGGGATCACCAAGTGGATCCACGGCTGGCAGCGCAACGGCTGGCGCACCGCGGCCAAGCAGCCGGTCAAGAACGCGGACCTGTGGCGGCGGCTGGTCGAGGCGATGGACGGCCACCAGATCAGCTGGCAGTGGATCAAGGGGCACGCGGGCGACCCCGGCAACGAGCGGGCCGACGAACTGGCCCGGCTCGGCATCGAGGAGGCGGCGGCCGCGGCCCAGTAGGGCGCCGCGGACCGGTGACTCAGCGGTGCACGACGTCGGCGTGGTGGCAGAAGTGCACCCGGTCCGGGTCCAGGGCGTGGATCCGCCGCACCGAATCGCGCCAGGCCTGCACGTCGCTGGCCTGGCCCGGGGGCAGCTTGTCGCTGGCCGCGTCGGCGTAGACCCGCGGGGTGTAAGCCGCGTCGCCTATCAGCAGGTCGAAGGCGCCGCCGGCGTCGCGCACGACGACGCACTGGTGGCCGACGGTGTGGCCCGGGGTGGCGATCACCTCCAGGCCGGGCAGCACCTCGGCGTCCCCGTCCAGCAGTTCCCAGCGCGCGTTCATCCAGCCGAACCACTCGCACAGCTCGGGCGACTCCCGCTGCGCCCGGTCCAGCTCGGCACGCTGCACGTAGTGCGGCGCGTGCCGGAACACCGCGTTCTGGCCGCAGTGATCGAAGTGCAGGTGGGTGTTGATGACCACAGTGATGTCGGCCGGGCTCATATCGATCTCGGCCAGCGCGTCGGCCACCGAGCGGTTGACCACCCGCCAGTCGTCCAGCACGTGCTGCGGGCCGCCGACGCCGGTGTCGACCAGCACCGCGCCGCCGGGGTGGGTGACCACGAACCCGTGCACCGGCCAGGTACCGCCGCCGATGCCCTGCAGGCTGGCCAGGTGCAATCTCATGATCTCCAGCGGCATCCGACCATTGTTCGCCCGCGGCCGGCCGGCGGTCAATCAGTGCGCGGGCGGGCTGCGCCGGACCACGAGCACGACCGCCCCGACGATCAGCGCGCCGCCGGCCAGCATGGCCGGGGTCAGCTGCTCGTTCAGGATGAGCGTGCCGAGCAGCACCGCGATCACCGGGTTCACGTAGGCGTAGGTGGCCACGGTGGCGGTGGGCAGGACCCGGACCGCGATGCCGTACGCCGAGAAGGCCACGATGGACCCGAACACGATCAGGTAGCCCAGGGCCAGCCAGGACCGCGTCGATATCTGCCCGAGGTGCAGCGAGCCGAACTCCCCGGCCGCCGCGCTCAGCGCCAGCAGCGCCGCGCCCCCGCACAGCAACTGCATGCCGCTGGCCAGCGCCGGGCTGGACGGGATGGTGACCCGGCGGGCCATGATCGTGCCCAGGGCCCACATGGCCGCGGCGGCCAGGATGATGACCACGCCCAGGGCGGAGATCCCGTGCGAGCGGTCGCCGAGGCCGGACAGCAGGCCGACGCCGACCAGCCCGAGCAGCAGCCCGCCCAGCGGCGCCCACCCGAGCCGGGCGTGGTTCAGCACCGCGTCCATGCCCAGCAGCCACAGCGGCACCGTAGCCACCAGCAGCGCGGCCAGCCCGGACGGCACGGTCTGCTCCCCGATCCCGACCAGCCCGTTGGCCACCAGCAGCAGGACCCCCACGATCGCGCAGCCCACCCACTCCTTACGGGTGGGCCAGCGCCGCCCCACCGCCGAGCCGGAGCGGCGCGGCGGTGCCTGGACTGAGGAGCGACGAAGGAGCGACGAAGGAAGGCGGCGCCTCAAAGGCGCCGCGGAGGCGAGGCGGGAAGACGGAGTTCGCAAAGAAAACTGCGCGATCGGGAACATGATGAGGCCGGCGACCAGGTTGCGGGCGGCGGCCATGAGCAGGGGCGGCATGGTCTCGACGCCGACGCGGATGGCCAGGTAGGTGCTGCCCCAGACGATGTAGACGATGACCAGGGCAATCCAGGCGACCAGCCCGGCCCGCCGCACGGCGGATGTCTTTTCTTCGGGCCGAACGATCCCTGGTGCGTGCTGCGGGTCGGTTTCCACGCTCATGATTCTCAAGCCTGCCAGGCAGCCTCGGCTCTGATAAGTGGCAGAGAAGTCAACCTTGCGACAGATCCTGCCATGGCGCCAGGCTGCGGACGCCGGCGGGCGTGGATACGCTAGCGGCGTGCCCAATCGCGTGACCCACCTGCGCAATAGCGCCTGGCTGCGGGCCGGGCTGCTGGCCGCCGCGGTCGGGCTGGCCGTATGGGGGCTGGCCTCGCAGTGGGACGCCGTACGCGCCGCGCTGGACAAGCTGGCCGGCTGGGAGGTGGCCGGGGCGTTCGGCTGCGCGCTGGCCGGGCTGGGCTGCATGATGCTGGCCTGGCGGGCGCTGCTGGCCGACCTGGGTTCTCCGCTGCCGCTGCCGGTCGCGACCCGGGTCATGTTCGTCGGGCAGCTGGGCAAGTACGTGCCGGGCGCGGTGTGGGCGGTGGCCGCGCAGGTCGAGCTGGCCCGCGACTACGACGTCCCGCGCCGGCGCAGCGGCACGGCCAGCCTGGTGGCCATGGCCGTCACGCTGGCGGTCGGGCTGATCGCGGCGGGCGTGATGCTGCCGCTGGTCTCGGCGCACGCGGCCCGGCAGTACTGGTGGGTGCTGGCCCTGACCCCGCTGGCCGCGGCCTGCCTGCACCCCAGGGTGAACAAGTATGCCCTGGACCTGGTGCTGAAGGTCGTGCGCCGGCCGCCGCTGGAGAAGTCGGTCAGCGGGGCCGGCATGGCCCGCGCGCTGGCCTGGACCACGCTGGGCTGGCTGTTTTACGGGGCGCACGCGTGGCTGCTGATCAGCGAGTTCGCGGGCCATGGAGGGGGCAGTCGAGGCGGGTGGGACGTGTTCGCGCTGGCCCTGGGCGCCTACGCGCTGGCCTGGGCGGTGGGCTTCCTGATCATCTTCGTCCCGGGCGGCATCGGGCCGCGGGAACTGGCGCTCATCGCGGTGCTGGCCCCGGTCATCCCGTCCGCGTCCGCGCTGGTCGTCGCGCTGGCCTCGCGGGTGGTGATGACCGCGGGCGACCTGGCCTGGGCGGGCGTCGGGCTGACCGTCGGCCGGGCCGGGCGGGCCGGGCGGGCTAGCCGGTCAGCAGCGACCGCAGATAGGCAGCCCAGTACGGCTCCGGGTCCACGGCCCTGACCCCGGCGCGCAGCCGCTGGGCGGTGGCCGGATCGGCGAACTCGTTCAGCACCCGGGCCAGGTCCTCGACGTCGCCCGGGGCGCAGGTCAGCCCGTCCACGCCGTCGCGCACCGCCTCGGCCAGCGCCCCGGCCGTGGTGGTGACGACCGGCACGCCGAGGGAAAACGCGAGCAGCACGTTCTGCGAGGCGGTCGCCTCCCGGTAGGGCAGCACCAGCGCGTCGGCCGCGGCGAACACGTCCGGGATCTCCCGGGCGGGCAGGTAGCCGGGCCGCAGCGTCACGCGTCGGGCCAGGCCGAGGCCGGTGATCAGGTCCTGCGTTTCCGCGGTGCCGCCCCAGAACTCGCCGGCCACGGTGAGCGTGACGTGCGGGGGTGTCCGGGCCAGGGCCCGCAGCAGGATGTCGAGGCCCTTGTACGGGCGCACGATGCCGAAGAACAGCAGCCGGCATTGCGGGGTGGCAGGCGGCACGGACCGTTCGGCCAATTGATCTTCGGGCGGGGCGGCGGGGCGAGCGGGCGCGGCGGCCGGGAGGTGCGGCGGGATCCGGGCCACGACGATGGGGACGTCGGGGGCCAGGTCGCGGGCCTCGGCGGCCTGTTCGGCGGAGTGGACGATCACCGTGTCGACGCGGGCCAGCAGGGTCCTGGTCAGCGCCACGTCGCCCGGGCGGCGTTCGTGCGGCAGGACGTTGTGGCAGATGACCATGGTGCGGGGGCGTCTGGCGGTCCTGGCGCCGACGGTCAGCCCGGTGAGCACGGACAGGTACGAGGGCAGCTGCAGCGGGGTGAGCAGGGCGAAGATCACCAGGTCGGCGGAGCGGAGGCGGCGGCCCGCGGCCACCCAGCCGTCCGGGCGGTACCAGGCCAGGCGGCGGTAGGTGCGCGGGTAGGGCCAGCCCTCGGGGGTGTCCACGGTCTGCTGGCCGGGGTAGAGCCGCGCCGGGTACTGGGCCTTCCAGGATTCGATGATGACGTCGTGGCCCGCGGCCGCGAGCCGGTGGGCCAGCTCGGTGGTGTGCCGGGCGCCGCCGCCCTTGTAGGGGTGCGCCGGCCCGATCAGCGCGATCCTCACGTGTCCCTTCCCATCAGTCGGGGCGGGAGCGCACGATCAGGTCGGCCAGCAGGGCCAGCGAGGCCAGGATCAGGCCGGTCACGAAGATCAGGATGGTGTCGTTGGCGAAGTGCAGCGGATGCACCACCAGGTCGTAGATGCCCTTGGCGATGCCCAGGCCGAGCAGGAACAGGGCCGGCGGCATGAGCACCTTGAGCGGGTTGAAGTACATGACCATGCGCAGCACCTGGAGCACGTACCGGTAGGCGTCGGAGAAGAAGTGGAACTTGCTCCGGCCGGCCCGCTTGGCGTACTCGATCGGGACGTACCGCACCTCGTGGGAGTTGGACAGGAAGGCCAGCGTGATCGTGGTGACGCAGGAGAACCCGGGGGGCAGCAGCCGCAGGTAGGGGCGGGCCACCGTGCGGCGGAAGGCGCGCAGGCCGGAGTTCAGGTCGGGGATGTCGGCGTTGGTGAGGCGTTCGGCGAGCTTGCGGACGAACCACTTGGCCGGCACGCGGAAGATCTTGAGGCTGCCTTCCTCGCTGGTCCGCGCGCCGACCACCTGGTCGATGGTCGGGTCCTCATCGAGGATGGTGACGAACTCGGGGATCCGCTCGTTGGGGTAGGTCAGGTCGGCGTCGGTCCAGACCACGATGTCGCCCCGGGCCTGCTGGCTGCCGATTCTCCGTACCGTTCCCGCTCCCCCGTTACGCGGGAAGTGGATGACCCGCAGGTTCGGGAAGTCCGGCTCGGCGCGGCGCAGCCGGGCCAGCGTCTGGTCGGTCGAGCCGTCGTCGATGGCGAGCAGCTCGTAACCGATCCCGCTCTTGTCCATCGCGGCGCAGATCCGTTCGACCTCCAGCAGCACGTGCTGTTCCTCGTTGAAGCAGGGCAGCACGATGGACGCGTGCGGAGCCGCCGATTCTCTGGGCTCGCCCGGCTCCGGCGCGGTCGCCTCGGCTGGCTCCGGCGGGAAAGTGCTCACGACCGGGGAGGATACTCCGCTGCCGGGGGTCCCGCGGCCGGCGGGCCGAGGCTGGTCACGCTAAGCCGCCGGTGGGGGCCCGCCGGTGAACGGCTGGGACAGCCACACCGTGTAGTGGATCAGCCAGGTCCGGGTGGGCGGCGCGGTCAGGTTGTGCGCCTCCTGAGTGGTCAGCAAGTTGAGCGCCTCGGTGGGGGAACCGCCGAACGGGGTCAGTTCTGACTGGTACTGGGCGAGCAGGACCGGGCGGCGGCCAGCCTTCCTGATGCCGATGACGACTGAGCTGACGGTGGCCGGGCTGACCACGGTCAGCTGGGCGGTGGGAGTGTCGCATATCCCCCTGGTGAGCTGGGCGAAGCGGTCGGCGGTGAGCGAGTCGAGGATGACCACCGAGGCGTCAGGACCGATCGCCCGGCACAGCTTGTTCACCGCGGTCAGCTCGCCCGCGCCGATGGTGCGGAACGCCATGCCGTGCGCGCTCAGGTGACTGCCGGAGCCGGAGGAGTTGCGGACGAAGCCGAGGTCCAGGTTGGTCAGCGCGGCCGGGATCAGCAGCGAGGCCGCGCAGAACGTGGCCACCACGGCGCTGGTGGCCCGGTTGCGGCCGAGCAGGCCGGCCCGTTCGCGCAGCCAGGCGGTGGCCCAGACGGCGCCCAGGATCAGGCCGGGCAGCACGAACGGGACCAGGCGCCTGCCGGCCCACGGCTGGTCCGGGGACACCGCCGGGCGCCACAGCACGGTCACGATGACCCAGATGGCGATGAGCAGCGGGAGCGCCCAGGTGCGGGCCTCGGCGTCCGGGTCCTTCCAGGTCAGCAGGGCCCGCGTGCAGCGGCGGGCCAGCAGGGCCAGGCCGAAGGCGCCCAGCAGTACCGCGGGCAGGCCGATGTACCAGATGACCCAGTACAGGCTGTCCTGGTAGTACTGCTGTTTTCCGTCGATGGGGAGGCCGGCGAGCTTCTGGAGTTCGGCGACGTAGGCGATCGAGGTGGCGTCGGTCTCCCCCGCCACGGTCTGCACCAGCGGCCGGATGGCGAAGGCGGCGAAGATCAGCACGATGGCCAGGGCAGCGGCTTCCGGGAGCCAGCGGATCAGTTGTCTCGGCAGCCAGCGGCGCAGGCGGGCCAGGGCGGTGCGGCTCTGGGTCAGCAGGACGCCGGCCAGCGTGGCGAGTATGACCAGCACGGCGATCAGGGCCAGCGGGCGAAGCGAGGGGGCCTCGAGGTCCAGGTAGGGGCGGGACAGGAGATAGCCGTCGGCCAGGCCGTAGCCCACCCCGATGACCAGGCCGATCCCGAACGGGATGCCCTGCCTGCGGCGCGCGGCCAGCAGCACGCCGAGGAACGGGACGGCGGGGAGAATGTCGCTGAGGCCGTCGATGCGGACCAGGATGGTCAGGCCCAGGGTCAGGCCGGCCAGCGCGGCCAGCACGATGTCCTGGGTCGGGTAATGCGTGGGTCCGCTAGCTTTTGCCGGGCGGGTGGCGGCGCCGGTTTCGGTGCTGGCGTTGGCGCGGCCGGTGGCGCTGGCGCCTGCCAGTCGGGGGGCACGCCTGATCACCATGGAGTCGATCAGCAGGCACAGGCCGCCGAACAGCAGGACCTGGGCCAGCGGCTCGCTGAACGTGCTGCGGCTGGTGTACTGCTCAGGCAGGTTCACGGCCAGCACCGCGGCCGCGGCCGGCGCCCACCGGGCCCCGGCCAGCCGGCCGACCAGGCCGCCGAACGAGAGCACCGCGCACGCGCCGATCAGCGGCGTGGTCACCAGCGCGGCCGGGACGCCGCCCAGCCAGATCGCCGCGGCCAGGACCAGCGGCATTCCGGTCATGAACTGCGGCGCGAGCCCCGAGCCGACCGGGTAGTAGTTGATGCTGGCGAACATCAGGCCGGTGTGCGGGCCGCCGAACGCTGCCACCGAGTCGGGGATGGGCAGCACGCCGTGGTGGGCGATCCAGTACCCGACCTGGAGGTAGGTGGACGGGTCGCGGAGGAAGATGATCTGTTCGGTGTGCTCGGCGATCTGCCATACGGCGAACACGACCGCCACGGCGACGGTGGCCGCGACCGTCCACCAGGGCACCGGGGCTCGTGGCGCTTGAGGCTGCGGCTGCGCGTCGGGTTGCTGCTGCACGTCGGGTTGCTGCTGCGCGTCGGGTTGCTGCTGCGCGTCGGGTTGCGGTCCCGTCAGCGGCTTGGTGCGGAGGCGCAGGCCCGGCCAGCTCGCGGGCAGCTGCCGCAATGCGAAGTAGCACAGCCCGACGGCCAGCGGGGCGGACATGAAGACCATGGGCGGCGCGGTGAGCCGCCCGGTGAGCAGCAGCGGGAGCCCCGGCAGCAGCCAGGCCGCGGCCAGCAGCGCGGGCACCACGGTGACCGCGGCGAAAACCAGGCCAGGCATCCGCGACCGCGGCCGGACCGGACGCGGCTTAGGCGTGGCCGCTGCGGTGCCAGCTGGCTCGGGTCTGGTCTCTGCGGTCCCAGCCGGGTCGGTGGTCGTATCCTCGGTCGCGCGCTGTGCGGCGGAACGTTCCGCGTTGAGGCCCGACTCGGGCACGGCCGGCTCGGACGGTCCTGCGGTATCTTCCGCCGCGGCATCCTGCCCGGCCACATCTAGCTCCGCAGCGTCGGTCTCTGCGGCGTTCGGCTCGGCTGCCTCCGGCTCGGCTGCCTCCGGCTCGGTGACGTCCTGTACTGGGGTACCGTCCTCGACTACCGGGATCGGCGCAGTGACGTCCTGTTCTGGGGTACCGTCCTCGACTGCCGGGATCGGCGCAGTCTTATCGTCTGCCTCAGGAACCTCAGTAACCCCAGAGGCATGCGGTTCACGACGCACGGACCCACTTTAGGGCCTGAGCGCGGAGCAGACGGCCCTCCGCGGGCGGCGCGTGGAACGGGGCGGCACGGGATGGACCGTGGTACGCATGGTGTGCGGTGCGCTATGGGCAGCGTTCACGATCATCCTGGCCGTGGGTGCCGTCCTGGAGTGGCTGACCGGCCTGCCCGCGGCGTCCATCATGTGCCTGGTCTTCGCCGTGGGCTGCGGCTGGTACGACTACCGGATCTGGACCTTCAAGGCTCGCCGGCTCTGGTTCTGACCTGAGGACCCGCTCCGACGCCCTGATCCGCCACACCGATGGTCCATCGCTGTCGTAATAGCGACACCGATGGTCCATCGCTGTCGTTGTCGGTTTTCGGCCAGGACAGCGTGACGACGAGAAACCGGGATGGCTACGTTTACTCCTGCCCAGCATTCATCACCTGCCCCACTTCCGGCGCTGGTCTCAACGACGTCGTCATCACAACGACGTGCACCAGACGACATGACTGTCACAACGACCCTGTTGGCGTGACGCGCGGCCTGGCGCAGCCAGCTCGCAACCATCAGAGGTAGCCGGTAGCCGCCAGCAAGGCGCGGGCGAGGGGGCTTAGCTCCAGGTCCGGCAGCTGGTCAGGGTGGAACCAGGCCACCTCGGTGAGTTCGCCGTCGGCGGGTTCGGGCAGACCGCCGGTGATCTCCGCCTCGTACACGGCAGTGACGTATGCGGCGCGGTCTCCGTTGGGGTAGGTCACTTCGTAGTCCGGGCCGCCGAGCACGTCGACCAGCCGGACGAGCAGGATCTCGACACCGACCTCCTCACGGGTCTCCCGGACGGCGGCCTGAGCCGGGGACTCACCGAACTCGATGGCACCGCCGAGGACGGCCCACCCGTCCTGATGGCCGGCGTGACGGACCAGCAGCAGCCGCCCGGCCTGGTCGACGGGAAGGACCGATACGGACGGCAGCAGGATCAGGTCGTGTCCGACGGCGGCCCGCAGCCGCGCTACGTGCTCGGGTATGGCCACCTGCGCAACCCTACGGTGCAGGCAGGCTCGTCGATGCGGTCAGGCGCTGCCTGCGGCCGCTTGACTTGGAGCGTGCTCTAGTTCCTAGCATCGCGAGCATGAGTGATGTGGCACGGAAGGTCTTGGTAACGGGTGGGACGAGCGGGCTGGCTTGGCGATGGTCACGCCGCGGATGCTGGCCGCGGGCGGCGGCCGCATCGTCAACATCTCGGTGAACTACTCGACCGTGCTGCGGGCCGGGTTCGTGCCGTACGGGCCGTCGCGGGCCGGCAGTGAGGCGATGTCACGCGTCATGGCGGCCGATCTGCGGGACACCGGCGTCACCGTCAACCTGCTCCTGCCCGGGGGCGCGGCCGTGACCGGCATGGTCCCGCCCGGCGCGGTGACCGCCGGTCAGAGGTTCCTCGAACCGGCCGTGATGGGGCCGCCGATCGTGTGGCTGGTCTCGGCGGAGGCGGCCGGCGTGCATGACGAGCGCATCGTGGCCGCCGAGTTCGACCAGTGGCTGCGCGACCGGAAGTCAGGCGGGTAGCGCCGCTAGGTGACCGGCTTGAGCGGGGTGAGCTCCGCCGACTTACGGCCGGCCTGCGAGACGAGCAGCCACAGCACCATCGCGGCCGGGTAGATGAAGTAGCCGAACCGGGTCGACGGCGCGAGTATGAACATGGCCGACAGCCCGATGACCAGCCGTATCGCGGCCGCGGGCACGTCCCTTGGCGGGCGGATGACCAGCGAGACCGCGATGGCCAGGCCGGAACCGATGAGCAGGATGACCACGATCGTGTGGCCCACGGCGGTCTGGGCCAGCACGTGGCCGAGCAGCGGGCTGGCCGCCTGGGACTTGACGCTGGCCAGGCCGAGCGGGAACAAGATGGTGTTCTTGACCAGCGCGCCGGGCCGCAGCACGGCGAACGGGCCGACGATGACGGCCACCACGGCCAGCGCCCAGGCCGTGAAGCGCCAGGCCGCCTGCTTGCCGTCCCGCACGTAGAGCAGGGCGAACGCCACGACCAGGGCCGGCCAGGCGGTCGCCTTCATCGAGGAGGCCACGCCCAGGGCCAGCCCGGCGGGTATCGCGTTCGACTTCCCGGCCCGCCACAGCAGGGCAAACCCGAGGCACAAGAACGCGACCATCGGCACATCGGTGCCGCCCACGACCAGCTCGAAGGCGATGATCGGCGACGCGGTGAGCAGCAGCGCCCACCGGACGCAGTCCTTGGCGCCCGCGATCCGCAGCGCGCAGGCGAATACGACCAGGAACACGATCCCGAACCAGACCCGGGGGTCGGTGAGCAGGCCGTGGCCGAGCAGGGCCTGCGGGATGCCGAACGCCGCCATCAGCGGCAGGTACGGATTGTAGGCGTTCGGGTTGGTGGTGCTGGCCAGGACCTTGGCGCTCTTGTACGGGGTGCCGTGCTTGATCAGCGTCGTGGCCGAGGTGGCCACCACGCCGACCTCGGGCTCGCCGTGGCCGGTCCACACCATCCACAGCAGCGGGACGAGGATGGCGCCGCAGACCATCGCGGCGAGCGCGATGTCCACCCCGGTGGTCGAGCGGGCCCGCCAGGCCACGACGGCCAGGGCGGCCACCGCGTAGGCGATCGCGGCCGAGGTGCCCCACAGCCGGTGCAGCGGGTCGGTGCTGAACAGCGCGACCCCGCCGCCGAACAGGGCGCAGGCCGCTAGCGCGCCGGCCAGCCAGACCCGGGGCATGGTCGTAATCGATTGCCATCCGGCGGACGGCGCGGCCGACTCGCTGCCCCCGGCCCCCGTCGTTGGCGCGAGTTCGCGAGTGTCGCGACTCCACACCC
The DNA here is from genome assembly GCA_963767565.1 of uncultured Actinomycetes bacterium. Lineage (GTDB taxonomy): Bacteria > Actinomycetota > Actinomycetes > Streptosporangiales > Streptosporangiaceae > Palsa-504. The sequence continues at coordinate 29,174 of CAVYEG010000019.1, forward strand.
GATATATCTTACGCCCCGCCCCGGCCTGCCCCCGGCCAATTATGGCCGCCGCGGACCCGGTCGCCGGCCGGCGGCAGGGACCGCCCCCGGCGGCGGGCAGGTCGAGCTAAGGACTTCAGCCACGCGGACAGGAAGTCCCAGCCGGCCAGCAGCCACAGGTACGCGGCGAGCAGCGCGTAGCCGAACGGCACCAAGCCGCCTACGGCGGCCAGGCCGGCCAGCAGCATCCGCCCGTCCCAGCCCAGGCCGAAGCGGTCCTGGCGGATCCCCAGCCCGGACCGGGCCCGGTAGGCCAGGTCCATGTGCCGCAGCACCACCGCGGCCAGCACGGCGAAGACAACCGGCAGCCAAACGTGCCGGGAGAACCCGAGGGCGGCCAGGAAGACGCCCTCGCCGGTGAGCAGCAGCGGCGGCACCAGCCAGTCCAGCCGCCCGTCGTGCGGGTTGCGGGCCCCGAGCCCGGCGAGCAGCATGGCCATGACCGGGGCCAGGACCAAGATGCCGGGCAGGTTGGCCAGCCCGAGCAGGGCCAGGTCGCACGTGACCAGCAGCCCGACCAGCAGCGGCGGCAGCGGCGGCAGCAGGCCCAGGGCGGCGCGGCCCAGCCTGCGGGCCACGGCGCCGTCGCCCCGGTAGGCGGTCAGGACGCCGCCCGCCCGGGTCAGCTGGCCCGCGCTGGCCACCAGCCCGATCAGCATGTACACCGCCGCCACCACGCTCCAGGCCAGCAGGACGTCGAAGGTCAGGCGCGGCCCGAACAAGACGGCGGTAATGGCGATCACCGCGTAGCGCTCGCCGGCCGGCAGGGTGATCACCTGGCCGAACAGGCGCCGGGCCGGACGGGGGAACATGTGGCCCGAGGCCCGGGCCAGCCCCTCGTAGCACAGCTCGGTGAGCCGGCGGGCGCCCAGCAGCAGCAGCGCGGCCACGGCCAGCCGCCACACACCGGGCTGCCCGGCGCCGCCGAAGCTGGCCACCGCGCTGCTCCGCAGCGCGCCGCCGAAGATCCCGTTCAGCCCGGCCGGGCGGCCGGGGACGATGAGGCCGGCGCTGATGGCCAGGGCCGCGTAGACGGCGGACTCGGTGACCAGCCCGGAGGCCGCGGCAAGCCAGTCGGCGGCCGGCCTGATCCGGCCGACCGCGGCCAGGTGGGCGCCGGACCGTCCGGCCGTGAACGCGGCAAGCAGGATCGCGATGGCCAGCAGCCGCGCCTTCACGGCGGGCTCGGAGAACCACACGGCCGACAGCAGCCCCAGGCCGAGCGAGATCCCGGCCAGCGCGGCCGGGGTCAGGTCGCGCGCGGCCGCCCAGCGGGCCACGTCCCGGGCGGCGGGGTCGATGAGCGCCGCGACCGCGCCGTCGCCGTCCGGCCCGGCGTCCAGCACCCGCACCCGGACGCCGGCCCGGGTGAGCTCGCCCAGCAGCGCCGCGACCGCGGCCGGGGCCGCCTGGCTGGCCGCGAGCAATTCCGCCGCGCCGGCCAGCGCGGCCAGGTCGTCGGTGTCTACCACGAGGGCGCCGCCGACGGCCTGAGCCTGGGGCCGTTGCGGGTCCGGGTCGTCGGGTACGGGCCGGGGTTCCGGGGCCCGCGCGCCGGTGAACGCGGCGGTGCCGGGCGCGCCGAGCAGCCGGGCCAGGATGCCCTCGGGAATGATGTCGTCTCCGACGCAGATGAGCATGCGCTCGCGCGCGGCCCGGGCCGCCGCGGCGACGGTCAGCAGGCCCGGCCCGGTCTGCCCGGCCGCGTCGACCCGGCCGACGCCCAGGGCCGCCAGCTGGCCGCGCAGCCCGGCGTTCGCCTCGGCCGCCAGCACCAGCGCCACCGTCATGCATGTCCTCCCAGCGGCGCGCACCGCCGTGACCCACGCCCAGCCATTACACAATGTAGTGGACGGTTCGCCCGGCGACCCGGACAGACACGCCGGGACTGCTCAGCGCATACCCGTCCCGCCCCCGGCGAAAACGGCGGTCATCGCACCCGGCCGCTGATCGGTTAGAGTCCGGCTCATGCGGATGGTGGCGGTCGTGCTGGGCGGCGGCACCGGGCAGCGCATCGGCGCGGCCCGGCCGAAGCAGCTGCTGAGGCTGGCCGGCCGGACGCTGATCGAGCACTGCGTGGCCGCGTTCGAGCAGGCGCCGGGCGTCCACGAGATCCTGGTGGTGATGGCCCGCGGGTACGTCGACGAGGTCAGGACGCTGCTGGCCGACGCCGGCTACGGCAAGGTCAGCGGGGTCATCGAGGGCGGCGTGACCCGCGCCGACTCGACCCGGGTGGCGCTGGCCGCCATCGCCGGGACCGCTGGCGATCCGGGCGAGACCGGGGTGCTGCTGCACGATGCCGCCCGGCCGTTCGTCGATCAGCGGATCATCGCCGACTGCGTGGCCGTGCTCGGTGTCCAGGCGGCGGCCGGGGTGGCGGTGCCGACTTCCGACACCATCGTGGTCACCGGCAACGGCGTGATGCACTCGATGCCGCGCCGGGAGACGCTGTTCCGCTGCCAGACCCCGCAGTGCTTCCGGCTGCCGGTGATCGCCCGGGCCCACGAGCTGGCCGCCGCCGATCCCGGCTTCGCGCCTACCGACGACTGCGGGGTGGTGCTGCGTTACCTGCCCGAGGTCAAGGTGCACATCGTCCGGGGCAGCGAGCGCAACATCAAGATCACCTATCCGCAGGACCTGGCCGTGGCCGAAACGCTGCTGGCGGAGGCACCGCCCGCGGCCGGCTAGCCTGCCGAGCAGAACCTCCCGCCGTAGGCCGTACCGGAGAATCAGATGAGCCTGCCCGCCCGCCAGCAGGCGGTCCTGGACCAGATCGAGCGGCTCCTGGCGGCGTCCGATCCCCGGCTCAAGGCCACGTTCGCCTCCTTCGGCCGCATGGTGCAGCACCAGGCCATGCCGGTGACCGAGGTCATCAGCGGCTGGACGGCGCGGCGCCTGGTGACGCTGGGCGTCCTGGTCCTCGGCATCGCGGGCCTGCTGGCCTTCGGCATCCGTTCCAGCAGCAACGACTGCCCGGGCCCGCGGTCCGGTCCGGTGGTGGCTACCGCCGCGGTGCGGTACGCGGGCTGTACCGGGAGCGCAGGCGTCTGGAGCAAGGGCACCCGCTGACCGAGCCAGGGAATCAGCGGCCGGGAACCTTAAGGCGGCCATTTTCGCTAGTCAGGTGATGGAACAGCCGGTGATGGGCAGAAGCTGGCGCGGCATCTCGGAGCACGCGCGGCTACGCTGGCTGGCCCTGGCGGCGATCGCGGCCCTGGCGGGCCTGTTGTACGCCTGGGCCATAGGCCAGCAGCCGCTCGAGTACTACTACGCCGCGGCTGACCGCAGCATGTCCGCCAGCTGGCACGACTTCATCTTCGGCGCCTTCGACCCGGCGGGCACCATCACGCTGGACAAGCTGCCGGGGGCGTTCTGGCTGCAGGCGCTTTCGGTGCGGGCGTTCGGCCTGCACGTGTGGGCGATCGTCCTGCCGCAGGTCATCGAGGGCATCCTTACGGTGCTGGTGCTCTACCGGGCGGTGCGCCGGCTGGCCGGGCCGGCCGCCGGCCTGATCGCCGCGCTGGTGCTGGCGGTCAGCCCGGCCACGGTGGCGCTGGACCGCGAGAACATCTCCGACTCGCTGCTGATCCTGCTGCTGGTGCTGGCCGCCGACGCGGTCTCGGCGGCCATCGCCGGGCGGGACACTGATGGTCGCGGCCGGACCTGGGGGCGGCTCATCCTGGCCGGCGTGTGGGTGGGGCTGGCCTTCCAGGCCAAGGAGATCGAGGCCTGGATGGTGCTGCCCGCGCTGGGCCTGGCCTACCTGCTGTCCGGGCCTGGCTCGGCGCGGCGGCGGGCGGCCCAGCTCGCGGCCGCCGGCGCGGTCGTCGCGCTGGTCTCGGTGTCCTGGATGACCGCCGTGTCGCTGGTCCCTGCCGCGGACCGGCCCTACGTCGACGGCAGCCACGACAACTCCGCCTTCGCGCAGGTCTTCAGCTATAACGGGCTCGGCAGGTTCGGCGACCAGACCCCGCAGCAGGTACAGGCGGCGCAGCTGGACCCGGGCGCCGCGTTCCCGGTTCCGCCGCGCACCGCCGGCCGCCTGCTGCGCGGCGGCCTGGGCCGCGATGCCGGCTGGCTGACCCCGGCCGCGGTCCTGGTGGCGGCGTGGGGTATCGCCAGCCGCCGCCGGGAGCCACGCGGTGACCCGCTCCGGGCCTGCTTCATCTTGTGGGGCGGCTGGCTGGTGACCTTCTTCGTGGTGTTCTCCGTGATCACCACGCTCCAGCCCTACTACACCGCGGCGCTGTGCCCGGCGGCCGCCGCCATCATCGGGGCCGGCCTCGCCGCGGCCGCCGCACCGGAGCGGGCCCCGCTCAGCCGGACGATCGGCCTGGCCGTCATCGTCGCGGGCACGGCCGGCTACGCGGCGTGGCTGGTGTCCTCCTCGGCCCGCGCGCCGGGCTGGCTGGTCCCGGCCGTCATCGCCGTCGGCATCATCGCGGCCGGCCTGATCATCTGGCCGCTGGCGGGCCGCCGCGCCATCCCGGTCCCGGCGGCCCTGGCCGCGGGCCTGGTTGCCGTGGCGCTGGCGCCGGCCGTCGCGTCGGTCAGCCTGGCGGCTTACGGCCAGGGCGCCTTTGACACCCCGTTCGAGTCGGCCCGGGCGCAGGAAGTGGTGGCGGACAACACCGGGAAGGAAGCGATCCTGCACGACCAGGGCTTCGTGGCCCGCCTGGAGCGCGACCAGAACGGAGCCCCCTACGTGATAGCGGCGCAGAGCATCGCGCTGCCGTCCCTGGTCATCTACGCCACCGGCCTCGAGGCGCTGCCCATCGGCGGCTACGACGGCACCACTCCGTCGCCGACCCTGGCCCAGGTGCAGGCCGACATCCGGCAGGGCCGGTTCCATCTCGTCTGGGTCGCTTCCGGCACCGACCCCCAGCTGCGGTGGATCATCAGCCACTGCCACCAGGTAGCGAAACGGTACTTCTTCTGCACGCCCCCGCCGCGGGCTCAGGCTATCGGCGTGCCGCCTGCTTGATCAGCGTCCGGCCGAACTCCCGGATCAGGCCGCTGCCCTTGCTGGCATCCTCCAGCACCTCGCCGAGCGCCTCGGTGAACAGCTTGACCTCGCCCTCGCCGATCATCAGCGGCGGGATCAGCTTGATCACTTCCATGTGGTCGCCGGAGACCTGGGTCAAGATGCGGTGCCGCTGGAACAGCGCGACGACCACCATCTGGGCGAACAGGCCGACCCGGGCCTTCTGCAGCATGTTCCAGCTGGTCCGGGCGCGCAGCGCGGCGGGCTTGTCGAATTCCAGCCCGATCATCAGGCCGCGGCCGCGGACGTCGGCCAGCACGTCGTACTTGTCCGCCAGGGCGGCCAGGCCGGCCCGCAGCGCCTCGCCGGTGCGGGCCGCGTTCTCCACCAGGCCTTCGTCCTCGATCACGGCCAGCGTGGCCAGGCCGGCGGTCATGGCCATGACGCCGGCCTTGAACGTGGTGCTGTGCACCATCATCCGGTCCATGGAGGAGTAGACCTTCTCGAAGATCCACCCCTTGGCCAGCATGGCACCGACCGGGACGAAACCGCCGGACAGCGCCTTGGCCGCGGTGACGATGTCCGGCACGACCTGCTCGTGCTGGTAGGCGAAGAACTTGCCGGTCCGGCCGAAGCCGCTCTGCACCTCGTCGCAGATGAGCAGCGCGCCGTGCTCATGGAGCAGGGCTGCCGCCGCGGCCAGGAAGCCGTCGGGCGGCATGAGCACGCCATGGCCCTGGATCGGCTCGATGATGAGCGCGGCGACGTCTCCCTGGCGCAGCTCGGCCGCGAGTGCGTCCAGGTCGCCCAGGGGGAGGGCAGTGTCCGGCAGCAGCGGGGCGAACCCGCGGCGGAACTCATCCGCGCCGTTGACCGACAGCGACCCGGTGGTGAGGCCGTGGAAGGCGTGGTCGCAGTAGAGGATCCGGCCGCGGCCGGTGGCGTAGCGGGCGAACTTCAGCGCCGACTCCACCGCCTCGGTGCCGCTGTTGCAGAAGAACACCCGGTCCAGACCGGGTGCCTTGGCCAGGAGTTTTCCGGCCAGCAGCCCGGGCAGCGGGCCGCAGTCGAACTGGGTCCAGTCGGCCAGCTGGGCGTCCAGCGCCTGGTGCAGCGCCTGGCGGATCACCGGGTGGTTGCGCCCGGCCGCGAACACGCCGAACCCGGCCAGGAAGTCGGCGTAGGAGTTCCCGTCGGCGTCGTACAGGTAGGCGCCCTCGGCCCGGGTGTAGACCTTGTCGAAGCCGATGGCGTGCAGCACCTTGGGCTGCTGGGGGTTCAGGTACCGGCCGTACAGCTCGTAGCCGTCAGCGCGATGGGCGGCGAGCAGCCCCTGCAGATCGAAGTCCATGGTTCATTGTCGCGCATCGGCCCTGCTGTGCGGGGGCGTCTGCGATGGGGCCGAACGGGCCGTGGCGCGCGCCGCCGGCGCCCGGTGCAGCCCGCGCGGGCTGGTCAGGAACCCCGCTCCCCAGCCCATGTGCATGACGGCCAGGACCAGCGGCAGCTGAGCACGCACCCGGCCCGTTTGGCCGCCAGAAAGGGCCAGGCTTACGGCGGTGATGCCGGCCAGGTACGTCAGCGGGATGATCAGGCCGGCCGCCAGCCAGCTCACCGCGGCCGGCGCGCCGGCCGCCAGCCCGGTCAGGCCGGCCAGCCCGGCCAGCGAGCCCAGGGTGACCAGGGTGGCCGCGGCCGGCGGGGCCAGGTAGCGGAAGCTGGCCGTCTCCGGGTGCTCGCGGACGATCACCCGGCGCCAGCGGCCGTAGTGGAAGTACTGCGCGCCGAGCGCGCGCAGGCTGGCCCGGGGCCGGTAGGTGACCTGCAGCTCGGGGGTGAACCAGACCAGGCCGCCGCAGGCCCGGATCCGGTAGTTCAGGTCCCAGTCCTCGGCCCGGAGCATCTCCTCGTCCCAGCCGCCGGCCTGCTCGATCGCCTCGCGGCGGTAGACGCCGAGGTAGACGCTGTCCGCGGGCCCGGCCCGGCCGCCGGTGTGCCATCCCGCCGAGCCGACCCCGGCCGGCGACGTCATGCCCCAGGCTACGGCCTGCTGGAACGGGGTCTCGCCCTCGGCGGCCATCACGCCGCCGACGTCGGCTGCGCCGGTCTGGGTCAGGATGTCGATGGCCAGCTTGAGGTAGCCGGCCGGGAAGAGGGCGTGCCCGTCGATCCGGGCGATGACCTGGTGCCGGGCGGCTGCGACGGCGAGGTTGAGGGCGGCCGGGATCTTCCCGGCCGGATTGGCCACCACCGTGATCCGCGGTTCCGCGGCGGCCAGGTCGAGGGCGATCTGCTCGGTCCGGTCGGCCGACGGGCCGACGGCGAGGACCAGCTCGAGCGGTGCCGGGTAATCCTGGCCCAGGACGTGCCGTACGGACTCCGCCAGGTGCCGTTCCTCGTTCCTGACCGGCATCACCACGGACACAGGTGGGTATTCCATAACGCTGGTCACGGTACCGCAGCCAGCGTGCCGCCGGCGCCGTTCCGCGCCGGCCTAGGGTGCTACAGGCCAGAGTCCTCCAGCATCTCGGTGACCAGGGCGGCGATCTGGGAGCGTTCGGAACGGACCAGGGTGACGTGGGCGAACAGCGGATGACCCTTGAGCTTCTCGATCACCGCGATCACGCCGTCGTGCCGGCCGACCCGCAGGTTGTCGCGCTGGGCGATGTCGTGGGTGAGCACCACCCGGGAGCCGGCGCCGATCCGGGACAGCACGGTGAGCAGCACGCCGCGCTCCAGGGACTGCGCCTCGTCCACGATCACGAACGCGTCGTGCAGCGACCGGCCCCTGATGTGGGTCAGCGGCAGCACCTCGAACATGTCCCTGGCCAGCACCTCGTCGATGACATCCTGGGTGGTGACCGCGGACAGGGTGTCGTAGACGGCCTGCGCCCACGGGCCCATCTTGTCCGCTTCCGAACCCGGCAGGTAGCCGAGTTCCTGGCCGCCGACCGCGTACAGCGGCCGGAACACGATGACCTTGCGGTGCTGGCGGCGCTCCATGACCGCCTCCAGCCCGGCGCACAGGGCCAGCGCGGACTTGCCGGTGCCGGCCCGGCCGCCCAGCGAGACGATGCCGATGTCCGGGTCGAGCAGCAGGTCCAGCGCCACGCGCTGTTCGGCGCTGCGGCCCCGCAGGCCGAACGCCTCCCGGTCGCCGCGTACCAGCTGTACCGACTTGTCCGGCCGGACCCGGCCCAGTGCCGAGCCGTTGGCGGAGGTCAGGACCAGCCCGGTGTGGCACGGGAGCTCCCGGGCGGCCTCGCAATCCAAGGTGGCGCCGTCGTATAGCTGCTCGATGTCGCTGCTGCTCAGGTTCAGCTCCGTCATCCCGGTCCAGCCCGAGTCCACGGGCAGCTCGGCCCGGTACTCCTGGGCGGCCAGCCCGACCGACGCGGCCTTGACCCGCAGCGGCAGGTCCTTGCTGACCAGGACGACTTCCTCGCCCTCGGCGGCCAGGCTGCAGGCCACCGACAGGATGCGCGAGTCGTTGTCCCCGAGCCGGAACCCGGCGGGCAGCACGGAGGGGTCGGAGTGGTTGAGTTCCACCCGGACCGTGCCGCCGAGCTCGCCGACCGGCAGCTCCGCGTCCAGCCTGCCGTGCTCGACGCGCATGTCGTCGAGCATCCGCAGGGCCTGGCGGGCGAAGTAGCCGAGTTCGGGATGGTGCCGCTTAGCCTCCAGTTCGGTGATGACGACGACCGGCAGGACTACCTTGTGCTCATCGAATCGTGCGATGGCGGCCGGGTCGGCGAGCAGGACGCTGGTGTCGAGTACATACGTACGGCGACCTTGAGATTTGACCACGCAGACTCCCTTGGGTGCCGGGGCCAGCCCGGCACCTCGACAGGACACAGACGTGTCGGATGGGCCGGGACTGGCCCCCGAAGGGCCGCGCCGGCCCTTCTTTCGTCTCGCCTGCGCGCAAGGCGCGAAGCCTAGAGATCGAGGGCCCTCCCGGAGGACGGCGCCGCGCCGTCCACCATTTATGAAGGTACCCGCCCTGGTGTTGCGGCAAAAGCACCGTCAGGTTACTAACGCGTGTCCCGCGTCCGGCCTGCGGTTACGCACCGAATCTGCGATTGCGCGCGGCGTAGGAGCGCAGCGCGCGCAAGAAATCGACCTTACGGAAAGCGGGCCAGTAGGCGTCGCAGAAGTAAAACTCGGAATGGGTGCTCTGCCAGAGCAGGAAGCCGCCCAGCCGCTGCTCGCCGGAGGTCCTGATGACCAGGTCGGGGTCGGGCTGGCCCGCCGTGTACAGGTGCTCGGCGATGTGCTCGACGTCCAGGACTTCGGCCAGTTCCTCGATCGTGGTGCCCTTGCTGGCGTGGTCCTGCAGCAGCGAGCGCACCGCGTCGGCGATCTCGCGGCGGCCGCCGTAGCCGACGGCCACGTTGACCAGCAGGCCGGGATAATGCGCGGTGGCCTCGCCGGCGTCCTTGAGGATGCGGACCGTCTCGCCGGGCAGCAGGTCGAGCGCGCCGACCGGGTTCACGTGCCACTGCTCGGCAACCAGCCCCTGCACGGTGTCCTCGATGATCTTCAGCAGCGGCACCAGCTCGCTGGACGGCCGGGCCAGGTTGTCGGTGGACAGCAGCCACAGGGTGACGACCTCGACGCCGGTCTCGCGGCACCAGTCGAGCAGCTCGAAGATCTTGTCCGCGCCCTTGCGGTGGCCGCTGCTGACGTCGCGGAACCCGGCCGACTTGGCCCACCGCCGGTTGCCGTCGCACATCACCCCGACGTGGCGCGGGACCACGTCCGGCGACAGCGAGGCCAGGACCCTGCGCTCGTACACCCGGTAGGCCAGGTCACGAAATCCCATGCTGCGGCCTCTCGCTACTTAGGAAACGTATCCACGAACGCAACGCTCCGGCTGGTATTAGGGTTCCGGACGCCCGTGTAGGGCATTTGCCCGGTCCGTTCGCGGCAACGGGCCTGCGCGTGTTTCCTATCCGTGCGCGAGCCGTTCACCTGGTACGACACTGCTGTTCCTCCTCCGGTGCCGGTGCCGGTGGAGCACGCCAGCAGCGCGCGACGGTACGCGCATCGAGGCCGGCACGATTTGTTGCAGTGTACCCATAATCACCGCGATAAGCCGGTCACGCGCCGGGAGGACTAATAGCGAGGGAAAGGACGGTCTAGACCAATTAGGTCAGGTATTTCCGGGTCCCTGGTCCCGCACTTCCTCCACTTGCCGCAGGGCCGCGCGCAGCCGGGAGAGCCAGGAATCCGCGTTCTCTCCGGTCAGCCGGACGCACCAGGCCAGGGCGTCACTGCGGCTGCGGGCCACGCCAGCGTCGACGAGCGTGTCGAGCACGCGGCGCTCGGGCTGGCGCAGCCTGGTCATGACCGGGACCGAGAGTGTGGTGAACATCTCAGTCAGGTTCCCGCAGGTGGCACCCCAGGAGACCTTGCGCCGGAACCGGTGCTCGGCCTCGCGCGCCATCTCGATGCGCGCGTTCCTGGTGTCCTCGCGGAACCGCCGGATCCGGCCCGCGGCCGCCGCGGCCCGCTCGGCGTCCGTGTCGCCGGGGGCGGCGGGGGCGGCCAGGGCCCCGATGATGGTAATTTCCTCTCGGTCCACCTGAATGTCCGGCGCGGCGGTGAACCAGTCGGCAGGCAGCCGGCCGGAGAACCAGTCGCGCACCCGGTCGGCCGCGTTGCCGCCCGGCGCGGCGCCGGCCGCGGTGTCGCCGGCCGCGGTGTGCCGGCCGGTGCGTCGGCCGCGGTGTGGCCGGCCGCGGTCTCGCGGGCCGTCCCGGCCGCCTTGTCCGCAGGCCCGGAATCCACCCGGCGTGTACTCATGTAATCATGATTACCCCATCCGTGGCCAGCGTCAATGGCCGGCCGACGGTTCCGGGCGGCAGGTCCCGGATCAGGCCAGCCCGGCGGCGACGTTGGCGGCGAGCTGGGGGTATACGCGGACGGCGCCCGCGAACTGGGAGCCGAGGTTGGCCGGGACGATCTGGACGTTCAGGCCAGGCTGAGGGGCCTGGATCATCCACCCGTTGCCCAGGTAGATGGCTACGTGCGAGATATAGCCGGGGGCGGTCGGGTCGGTGTGATAGAAGAGCAGGTCGCCGGGCTGCAGCTGGCTGGCCGGGACGGCGGGCCCGGTCCTGGCCTGGTCGGCGGCGACCCGCGGCATGCGCACCCCCGCCTGGGCGAACGACCACTGGACCAGGCCGGAGCAGTCGAAGGAGCTCGGGCCCGCGGCGCCCCACACGTAGGGCAGGCCCTGCCTGCTCTCCGCGGCCCGCAGGGCCGTGGTCAGCTCCGCCGCGGTCATGGCCCCGCCTGCGGCGGACACGCTGCCCGCGGGCAGCCCGGCCGCGGACGGCTGGGCCGTCACGCTGACCAGCGGCTCGACCGACGCGCCCCGGGGCAGGACGCGCTTGATGTCGTCGACCAGGGCGGGCAGGCTGGCAGGCGGCGCGCTGACCACGATGGCGTTGGCGGCGGGCATGCCCAGCGACCGCGCCACGGCGTCCGACACCACGGCGTCGACCCCGCCGATGCCGACCGTGCCGAACGCGACCACCCGCAGGTGCTCCGGCTGCCGCCCGGTCACGGTGAGCCCGCCGCCGAGCGACAGCTTGTCCAGGGTGCCCATGGTGTAGGACACGGCGACCCCGCCGCCGGCCACGCCCTGCCACAGCGGGTTGGACGCGGCGGTGGGACCGGCGGCGTAGGCGCGGAACGTGGAGGGGTCGACGCCGAGCACGGCCTGCGGCGAGCCGTTGATCGTGACCTTGGCCGCCTCGAGCGGTACGGCGCTGGAGACCCCGGGCAGCCGGGACACCGCGGCCCGGACCTGGCTGGACAGGCTGAACGGCGCGACCACCAGCAGGTCGGCCTGGCGCAGCCCGTGCAGCGGGGCGACTTTCGGCGTGGCGGCGGGCCGGGGGAACGCCGCCGGGGTGGCGGTTACCGCGGGCACGGCGCCGTTCGCGTCGGTCCCGCGGCTGAGCAACGGCACCACCGGCGCGGCGCTGCTGCCCGACGCCGGGCGGGCGCTCGGGACCAGCGAGGAGGAGGTGGGGGCCGCTGGCTTGCCGCCCGCGGTGGCCAGCACCACGCCCACCGCGGTCCCGATCACCATCAGCAGGCTGACCAGCACGGGCACGAGTCGCCCCGGCCTTCTGGGGCCTCCGGGTGCGCCAGCCTCCGGCGCTCGCCGGAGCCGCCGGGCCACGTTGGGAGTCAAGTGCATCGCATCCAAGATGCCGTATAGACCCGCGAGGCGTCCAATCCGGGACCCGGGGGTCCCGGCATGGGCCGGTCCAGTACGGCCGCCTAGTACGGCCGGGCCAGGGCCTCGGTGAGCTGCTCGGGCGTGGTGACCGGGGCCAGGCAGGTGAACTGGCGGCAGACGTAGGCGGCGGGCGCCCCGTCCACCAGGCCGCGCCCGGCCAGCAGCGGCACCTCGGCGTCGTCCCCGGCGGCGCCGTCGCCGAGGGCCAGGACCGCTCCGGGCGGGGCGGCACGCAGGGCGGTGTGGTGGAGAGCCCGGGTCCGTTCGGCGGCATAGGGTCCTACCACCGCGATCTCGGCCGGGCCGGCCAGCCAGGCCTCAGCCACCGCCAGGCCGGTGCCGGCGGCGCGCGGATAGCGGGCCGTGATGGCGGGCAGCACGCCGAGCGCGGCCCCGGCGGCCTCGCGGTGCCGGGCCGAGCCGGTCAGCGCGGCGTAGCTGAGCAGCGCCCCGGCCACCGCGAAGGTGCCGGACGGGGTGGCGTTGTCGGCGGCGTCGGCCGGGCGGAAGATCAGCGTCTCGCCGTCCGCGGCCGTGTCGTAGAAGCCGCCCTGGCCGTCGGCGAAGGCGCCGAGCGCCACCTCGAGCAGGTCACCGGCCAGGGTGGCCCAGCGGGCCTGCCCGGTGACCCCGGACAGGACCAGGAATCCCTCGGCCACGCAGGCGTAGTCCTCCAGCACGCCGGCGCCTTCGCCGGCCGTGCCGTCGCGCGAGGTCCGGATGAGCCTGGCGCCGGCCAGGTGCACCTCGGCCAGCAGCGTGGCGGCGTCCCGGGCCGCTTCGGTGAAGTCCGGCCGGTCCAGCAGCAGGCCGCCTTCGGCCAGGGCCGAGATGGCCAGGCCGTTCCAGGCGGCGACCACCTTGTCGTCCCGGCCGGGCCGGACCCGGGCATCGCGCGCGGCCAGCAGCGCCTGCTTGATCCGGGCGAACCGGTCCGGGTCGGCGGGGTCGGCGGGCAGCTGCAGGACGGAGGCGCCGCGCTCGAAGGTGCCGTCCGCGGTGACGCCGAAGGCCTGGGCGGCGAACTGGGCGTCGTCGGGTCCGAGGAGCTCGGTTAGTTCGGCGGGACGCCAGACGTAGAACTTCCCTTCGGCGCCCTCGCTGTCGGCGTCCAGGGACGAAGCCAGGCCCCGCTCGGGCGTGCGCAGCTCGCGCAGCATCCAGGCGCAGGTTTCCTCGGCCACCCGGCGGGCCAGCCCGGAGCCGGTGCGGCGCCACAGGTTCAGGTAGACCCGGGCCAGCAGGGCGTTGTCGTAGAGCATCTTCTCGAAGTGCGGCACGACCCAGGCGGCGTCGGTCGAGTACCGGGCGAACCCGCCGCCCAGCTGGTCATACAGGCCGCCGCGGGCCATCGCGTCGCAGGTGCCTTCGGCCATCCGCAGCGCGGCAGGCGATCCGGTCCGCTGGTGGTGGCGGAGCAGGAACTCCAGCACCATCGACGGCGGGAACTTGGGCGCGCCGCCGAACCCGGCGTGCGCCGCGTCGTAGTCGCGTTCCAGCCCGCCTACGGCCGTGTCCGTGGCCTCACGGAAGGTCTGTTCCGGGTCGCCGGCCTGGCCCTTCAGCGCGCGGGCGGTGGCGGCCGCGTTCTGGGCCAGCGCCTCGGCCACCTGCTTGGCCCGCTCCGTCACGTCCTGGTGCTGGCCGGTCCAGGCCCGGGAGACGTTCAGCACCAGCTCGCGGAAGTAGTCGCGGGGGTAGTAGGTGCCGCAGAAGAACGGCTCTTTGTCCGGCGTCATGAACACCGTCATCGGCCAGCCGCCCTGGCCGGTCATGGCCTGGGTCGCGGTCATGTACACCGCGTCCACGTCGGGCCGCTCCTCCCGGTCCACCTTGACCGCGACCACGTGCTCGTTGAGTAGCTGGGCGGTCTGCGGGTCCTCGAACGACTCGTGGGCCATCACGTGGCACCAGTGGCAGGCCGCGTAGCCGACCGAGAGCAGCACCGGCACGTCGCGCCGGGCCGCTTCGGCGAACGCCTCGTCGCACCAGGGCCACCAGTCCACCGGGTTGCCGGCGTGCTGCAGCAGGTACGGGCTGGTCGAATCCTTGAGGTGATTCACGTGTCCACGGTATGTGTTGGCCGGGGGGCGACCCCCCGGAGCCCCCCGGTGCGCTTCGCGCCCCGCTGCGGTGCTCGCCGTAGTACCGGCGCTCACCCGGGCGCAAGGCCCGGGTTCGCTGGCCGGTCGGAGCTTCGCTCCGTTCGGCGCCGTAGTGACGCGTAGGCGCGGCTGAAGAGGTAGAAGGCGGCGCCGGCCAGGCCGACGAAGAAGCCTAGGGGCCAGTTGGAGTAGTAGGAGACGGCGATGCCGACCCAGACGGTGACCAGGGCGATCACGACGGACAGGGTCATGGCCCGGACGGGGCGGGCGGTCAGCGAGCGGGCCGCGGCGGCGGGGCCGATCATCAGGCTGAACATCAGCAGCGCGCCGACCACCGGCACGGTCATGCTGGTGGCCAGGGCCATGACCAGCAGGAACGCGAGGTCCATGCGGCGAGGCGGAGACGCCCCGGGCCTCGGCCACCTCGGGCAGCGCGGAGGACAGCAGCAGCGGCCGGAACATGACGATGAGGGCGGCGATGGACACCGCGCCAAACACGATGATGGGCAGCACCTCGTCCTGGGCCACGCCGAACACCTCGCCGAACAGCAGGGCGTAGGCCTCCTGCGCGTACTCGGTGCTCCAGCTGACGAACAGCGCGCCGATGCCGAGCATCAGCACGAAGGTCAGCGCGGTGGCCACGTCGTTGCGGGCCCGGCGGCTGAGGCCGGCGATGCCGAGCGCGCCCGCCACCGAGAAGACGGCCAGGCCGACGAACGGGTTGAGGCCGAGCAGGCTGGCCCCGGCCGCGCCGGTGAAGGCGCCGTTCGGGATGGCGTGCGCCGCGAACGTCGACCCGCGCAGCACCGCGAAGAAACCCGTCACCCCGGCGATCACCGCGACCGCCGTGGCCGCGATCCAGGTGTTCAGCATCAGGCCGGTGAACATACCTGCTCCGCGTCCGGGGCCTCCTGCGCGGCCCGGCCCCGGTCGGGCCGGCGCAGGTAGGTGCCCAGGTAACTGGCCACGATCAGCGTGACCACGAAGAAGCTGACCGGCCAGCCGCGCCCGGCGGGCGGCCAGTAGAAGCTGTCGTAGGCCAGCAGGATGCCGAGCCAGACCGCCGCCGCGCCGATGGCCGCCGCGGCGACGATGGCCCGGACCGGGCCCTTGGCCAGGCGCAGCGCGGTGGCGGCCGGCCCCACCAGCAGCGCGGTGCTCAGCACCGCGCCGATGATCACGGCCGACAGCGCCACCGAGACGGCCAGGGCCATCAGGAACACCGCGCCGACGGCGCGGACCGGGACGCCGCGGGCCGCGGCGATGTCCGGGCTGAGCGAGCTGAGCAGCAGCACCCGGGCCAGCACCAGCACGGTGGCCAGGGCCAGCAGCGCCGAGGTGATCAGGGCCGGGACGGTGGAGGAGGTGAGCACGAAGATCGAGCCGAACAAGATGGTGAACGACGCGCCGGTGGTCGAGCTGTACTGGGTGCCCAGGTAGAGGAACAGCGCGGCCAGGCCGAGGCCGGCGCCGAGGACCACGCCGGTGGCCACGTCCCGGCCGCGGCGGCGCTGCACGCCGATCATCTCCATGAACGCGGCCGCGCCGGCGCCGAAGGCCAGGTAACCCCAGAACTGGTTGATGCC
The DNA here is from genome assembly GCA_963767565.1 of uncultured Actinomycetes bacterium. Taxonomy (GTDB): domain Bacteria; phylum Actinomycetota; class Actinomycetes; order Streptosporangiales; family Streptosporangiaceae; genus Palsa-504. Next base: position 45,146 of record CAVYEG010000019.1, read on the forward strand.
GATCAGGAACGCGCCGGAGCCGCCGGTGGTGGCGATGTCGGCCAGCGAGTGGCCGGCGAACGACTGGCCGCGGGTCACCGTGAACACGCCGACCACGGCCGAGGTGATGGCGGTGACCGTGCCGACGGCCAGCGCCACGTGCACCGGCCCGCTGCCGAAGAACCCGGGCTCGATCAGCCAGTGCATCAGCCGACTCGCCGGACCGCGGTGGCGCCTTCGTCCTCGGCCGCGGCCGCGGAGTCGTCCATGCCCTCCGGGGCGGCCACCACCAGGACCCGGCCGTGCACCCGGATCACGTCGACGTGCCGGCCGTACAGCCGGGACAGGACCTCGGGCTGGACCACCTCGTCGGTGCTGCCCACCGCGACGCGGCCGCCGGCCACGTAGACGATCCGGTCCATGACCGGCATCAGCGGGTTCATGTCGTGCGCGGACAGCAGCACCGCGACGTGCTCGGAGCGGGCCAGCCGGGCCAGCACCGAGACCACGCCCTGCTCGCTGGAGATGTCCAGGTTGGCCAGCGGCTCGTCGAGCAGCAGCAGCCGCGGCTTGCTGATCAGCGCGTGCGCGATCATGACCCGCTGCTGCTCGCCACCGGACAGCTCGCCGACCCTGGCGTCGGCGTACCGCTGCGCGCCGACCGCGGCCAGCATGTCGCTGACCTGCTCGCGGCGGGCCCGCGACGGCAGCCGCAGGCCGAACTTGTTCCCGTCGATGCCGAGCGAGACCACGTCCCTGACCCGCAGCGGCATGTCCGGCTCGATGGCCAGCTTCTGCGGCACGTACCCGATGGAGGAATCACGGGCCGTCCGCGGCTCGCCGTCGATCAGGACCTGGCCGGTGGTGGCCGGCTGCAGGCCCAGGATGACCCGCAGCAGCGTGGTCTTGCCGGCCCCGTTGGCGCCGATCAGGCCGGTGAACTCGCCGGGGCGGATGGCGAACGAGACGTCCCGCAGGATCTCCCGGCCGCCCAGCCGCACCCCGATGTGGTCCAGCCGGAGCAGTTCGGTGGTCATAGGTGCTCGGTCGAGATCTTGCTCGGCCACGGCCTTCTGCAGGTCCTGGACCTCGGCCAGCATCCAGGACTGGTAGTCGTAGCCGGGGATGGGCATCGTCTCGTACACGCCGAGCACCGGGATGCCGTCCTGGTGGGCCAGCGAGATGAACGATTCGGTCAGCGAGTCCGTCACCTGCTGGTTGTAGAGAAACACCTTCACCTTGTGCTGCGTGAACAGGCTGCGCTCGATCGCGACGTCCTGCGCCGACGGGTCGGTGCCGTTCATGATGTCGGCCTGGAAGGCCCACGGCGTGAGGTTGTCCGCGCCGGCCGCCTGCAGCATGTAGTCAGCCACCGGCTCGGTGGTCGCCACCGGCGTATCCGGGTACTTGGCCCGGAACGCGGCGATGGCGTTGGTCCACGCGGTGAGCGAGCCGACGAACGCCGTCGCGCTGGCCTTGAAGTAGGCGGCGTGGGCGGGCTGGAGGGCAGCCAGGTCGGCGGCGACCGCGTTCGCGACGGCCGCGCCGGTGCCCGGCTTGTACCACAGATGCGGGTTCGGCGTGCTGTGCGGCAGGCCGAGCAGGTCCTGGACGACGACGACCTTGCGCGCCGGGTTCGGATCGGCGTTCTCGATCGTGTTCATGAACGTGTCGTAGCCGACGCCGTTCTGCACCACGAGCTGGGCGCTGCTCACCAGGCGGGCCACCGACGGGCTGGCCTCGAACGTGTGCGGGTCGGTGTTCGGGTTGCTCATGATGGCGCTGACTTTGACGTACTTGCCGCCGACCTGCTGGATGACGTTCGCGTACTCGTTCTCCGCGCCCACCGCCACGACCGCGCCCGACGGGTCGGCCGAGCCGGACCCGGCGGAGCCGGCCGCCGCGGAGCAGGCGCTCACCAGCAGGGCCAGGCCAAGCGGCAGCAGCGCCGCGACCAGCGCCTGGAAACGCTTGCGCATGGACGGACTCCGCGGATCGGGGGCTGAGGCTCACCTTCGCGGTAATGATAATGATTCTCAATTTCGTTCGCAACTCGTTCGCGAGGAGCCGGAGCGGCGGGACCGAAATGGCCGGGCGGCCCGGCTGGCTGGTAGGCGGAAGTCCGCGGAAGAGGTAGCGTGCGACTGTGACGACGCGGCAGCCCGAGAAGCAGGTGCAGGTCGCGCCCGCGCGGCCGACCCGGGTGCGCGGCACCAGGCAGGCGCAGGCCCTGGCGGCCGCGCTGACCAGCCTGCCCGGGTTCTGCAGCGCCCAGGAGATCCACGCCGAGCTGCGGCGCAAGGGCGAGACCGTGGGGCTGGCCACGGTGTACCGGCACCTGCAGGCGCTGAGCGAGCAGGGCAGCGTCGACGCGATCCGGGACGCGAACGGGGAGATCCTCTACCGCCAGTGCGGCACCAGCGTGCACCACCACCATCTGACCTGCCGCAACTGCGGGCGCAGCGTGGAGGTGGAGGGCCGCGCGGTGGAGCAGTGGGCCGAACGAGTAGCCGCCGAGGCGGGCTTCACCGACGTCGGCCACACCGTGGAACTATTCGGCCTCTGCCCGGAGTGCGCGGGCCGCGTTTCATGATCGCGGGCAGTTCGAGCTAAATAGCGACCAAGACTGCCCGTGATCATGTGGGGGCCGGGTGGCGGGGCGGGCCGCGGCGGGTTAAGGGCGGCGGGCGGCTTGGGGTGACGGGTTAGGGGCCGGGGGGCGGCTTGGGGTGACGGGTTAGGGGCCGGGGGGCGGCTTGGGGTGACGGGTTAGGGGCCGGGGGCGGCTTGGGGTGGCGGGTTAGGGGCCGGGGGGCGGCTTGGAGTGGCGGAGGCGGGGGTGGTGGTGGTGGTCGGCCTCGGCGGCGAGCTCGGCTTTGCGGTCCGAGGCGAACATGGGGACGTACTCCTGGCCGGACAGCTCCTGGATCGCGGTCATCACCTGGTCGGTGATCAGGCGCCGGGCCTTGGCCGGGGGTGCGTCGTACAGGTCCGGGTCGATGACCAGCGGCTTGCCGATCGTGACCGAGATACGCCCGGGGCGGGGCATCACGCGGCCGGGGGGCAGCACGTGCCCGGTGCCGGCCAGCGCGACCGGGATGACCGGCAGCCGGGACTTCAGCGCCAGCCAGGCCACGCCGGGACGGCCGCGGTACAGGCGGCCGTCCGGGGAGCGGGTGCCCTCGGGGTAGATGGCGAACAGCTGGCCTTCCTGGAGCCGGACCAGCGCGGCCTCCAGGGTGTCCTGGGCGGCGCGCGGGCCGTCGCGGTCCATCCGCAGCTGATTGGTGGCCCGCAGGTAATAGGCCCACAGCTTGGCCGCGGGGCCGGAGGCGGTGAAGTACTCGGCCTTGGCCGAGAACGTCACCGGCCGGTCGAGCATCAGGGGCAGGAAGACCGAATCGACCACCGACTGGTGGTTGGCCGCGAGGATGGCGCCGCCCGCGGCGGGGATGTTCTCCGCTCCGGTCACCTTCGGCCGCCAGATGGTATGCAGGAACGGACCTGCGACAACACGTGATAGCTGGTACTGCACTGGTTACTTTCTGCTCACTTACCCGGGGCGAACCGTAGAACCAGCGACGGGGGGTCCGGCGACGGTCCTACCACGATAACGTGCGTCGCTACCCTGGCACGAGGCCGCAGCCAGGACCGCGATGCCCAGCGGCAGCACCAGGGGCAGCGCGGTGGCCGCCACGATGACCCCGGAGTCGTCGGCCAGCCAGCCGAGCACCGGCATCAGCCACAGCACCCACAGCACCGGGCGCAGCAGCGGCTCGGCGGCGAAGGCCCGCGGCACCGTCTTGACCGCGAACCAGGACGGGCGCCAGAGCAGCAGCCCGGTCCACACGACCACGATCGGGAGCACCGGGCTGAACGCGCTGACCGACAGCGAGCCGAGGTTGGAGTTGATCTTCCGCAGCAGCAGCCCGCCCGCGTGACCGTGCAGCACGTCCCCGGCGAACGTGCCGATGTCGGACTTGCCGGTGGCCGGGACGAAGTAGCTGATCAGCGCGAAGACCGCGAACAGGACCAGCCCGCTGACCGCGACCAGGCCGATCCGGCGCCAGTTGAGCCTGACTCCGGCCACCGCGGCGGCCAGCAGCAGGAAGCAGGGCACCATGGCGATGGTGCCGCCCACCTTGCCGCCGAACCCGGGCCAGCCGGAGGCGAACACCGCGAACAGCCCCACCACGGCCACCGCGACCAGGGCCCGGCGCCGGTCCGGCGGGTCGCGCCGCAGCGCCCGCAGGGCCAGCCAGGCCGCGCCGAACAGCCCGGTGACACCGTAGATGCCGAGCGCCTCGTTGCCGATGCCGTAGAACCGGCCCGCCTCGAGCACCGACAGCCCGAACGGCGTCTCCATCTGCAGCGCCGACCCGGTCATCACGTCCAGGCCCAGCACCAGCACCGTGAGCAGGCACACCACCCCGAGCGGCGCGAGCGGGTCCAGCCGCCGGGTGGCGAGCAGCGCGGCCCCGGCGATGACCGCGGTCAGCGCCACCGAGATCGCGTACAGCCCGGCCGCCGGGTGCGCGAACTGCCACCAGGGCACCACGTTGGCCAGGAAGGTGCTGACCGGCGCCGAGACGGCGAACACCCCGGCCAGCCGCCACCACCGGGCCCGCTGCCTGCGCTTGTCCTCGGCCGCGCCCCAGCAGGCCAGGCCGATGGCGGCCATCACCAGTGTGTCGGCCAGCGCGTAGGCCCAGAAGAACTCATCGTGGGTGGACCGCCAGACCTGCTCCGCGGTGTCCCGGCCGGCCAGGGACCGGACCGCCGAGGCCAGGCTGCCCCGCGACCCGCTGGTCAGCTGGGCGCCGACGATGCCGGCCGGCGCGGTGCGGCCCAGCCAGCTCAGCACGGTCGGGGTCAGGTCGGTGAGCACGACCAGGCCCGGCTGCCGGGTGGAGCTGGCGTGCAGCAGGCCGGCCCGGTAGCCGGGCCCGTCGGCCAGGGTCAGCTGCAGGTGCGGGGGTTTGGTCACCGAGCCGGGCGCGGTGACGAGCAGCGTGGTCTCCGGCGGCAGGTCCGCCACGATGCGGGCGAGTTCGGCGTCGGCGGAGGCGAGCACGCCGGACCGTTCGGCATAAATTCCGAGGTCCACGACGGTCAGCGGGCAGCGGGACAGCACCGAAGCGGACAGGCCCGCGGCCGACGGCAGGTAGGAGGCGACCTGGCCGGCCGGGTTGGCCAGGGCCAGCGCGGCACCCGGGCCGACGGCGGTGGCGCAGCTGGCGGCGCCGGCCAGCAGGCCCCAGTCGGGGTTGTTGTGGAACTGCTGGTTGTACGTCTCCAGCGCGGGCAGGGCGGGGACGGTGGCGCCGGACCCGGCGGGCTGCACGGCGGGGAGCGCGCCGCAGCCGGCGTTGGTGTGGTCGGACTGCGCGCGGGCGCCCGCGTTCAGCGTGAGCCAGCCGTCGGCCGGGCAGGTCAGCGGGAGCACGGCGTAGTCGACCAGGTTCGCGACCGAGCCCTGCCCCGCCAGCCGCCACAGCGTGGGCGTGCCGGCCTGCGACACGTCGCTCCAGCGCAGCCCGGACAGGCCCACGATGACGACGTGCCGAGCGGGCGCGGCGGCGCGGGGCTGCGCGCCGGCCGGGCGAGCGGCCGCGACGACGGCCAGGGCAGCGAGCAGGCAGGCCAGCAGGACCGCTCGCACCGCACCAGGCCGCATGGTCACCGAAACAGCCTATTCAGAACGGTCCGTGGTGCACGTCGATGTGACCTGGTTCGCCCGCGGTGACGGCGCCGATACCGGCGGCGGGCAGGCCGCGGGACCGCAGGTCGTCGAGCAGGGCGGCCGCGGTCGCGGGCGGGGCGGCCAGCAGCAGGCCGCCCGAGGTCTGCGCGTCGAACAGCAGGGTGGCGAGCTCCCCGGGAATAGCGGGGTCGAGCGTGGTGTGCGGGGCTATCCGGGCCAGGTTGGCGCGGGTGCCGCCGGAGACGAAGCCGGCGGCGGCTAGTTCGGCGGCGGCGGGCAGCAGCGGGACCGCGGCGGCGTCGATCCGCGCGGCGACGCCGCTGGCGGCCAGCATCCGGTGCAGGTGGCCCAGCAGGCCGAAGCCGGTCACGTCGGTGGCCGCCCGCACGCCCGCGGCCAGCGCGGCCTGGCTGGCGGCCGCGTTGAGCAGGGTCATCGAGGCCACCGCGGCGGCCACCGCGGCCGGGTCGGGCGCGCCGCGCTTGAGCGCGGTGGCGATCACCCCGGTGCCGATGGCCTTGGTCAGGATCAGCTGATCGCCGGGGGCGGCGCGGTCGATGGTCATCAGCGCGGCCGGATCGGCCAGGCCGACGACGGCCAGGCCGTATTTCGGCACCGGGTCGTCGATGGTGTGCCCGCCCGCGACGAAGCAGCCGGCCTCGGCCGCCACCTGGGCGCCGCCGCGCAGCACCTGGCCCAGCAGGGCGATGTCCAGGCCGTCGCCGGGCCAGGCGGCCAGGTTGACCGCGAACAGCGGCCGGCCCCCCATGGCGTACACGTCAGACAGCGCGTTGGCGGCGGCGATCCGGCCCCAGTCCTGCGGGTCGTCCACGATCGGGGTGAAGAAGTCCGTGGTCAGCACCAGGGCACGTTCGTCGTCTAGGCGCAGCACGGCCGCGTCGTCGCCTTCGGCCGCGCCGACGAGCAGGTCGCCGGAGGCGGGTCCGACCGGGCCCATCGAGGCGAACAGCGCCTCGAGCTTGGCCAGCGGCAGCTTGCAGGCGCAGCCCGCGCCGGGCGACAGGGAAGTCAGCCGGGGGGCCTGGTCCGCCATCATGCTGGCCACTGTAGCCGCGCCGGCGGTTACCAGGCGGCGGCAGAGATCTGCGGGTTCCACGGGATCGGCGTGTACTTGCCGCCGCGCACGATCCCGGCGCTCTGCCCGGGGCCTGGGTCGTGCTGATGAAGCGCCTGGGATACACCCGCCGCGTTCACCCACCGCCGATGTGGGGTTAAGGACGGGTTTGGGTCATGATGTTGGTTTAAATCCCAAGGGACGCGGACATACGCACGAAGTGGCTCATTCCGGCCACTCCTGCGGAGGTCTTCATGCGTCGCTGGCCAGTGATTTCTGCCGCCTCAGCCCTTGCCGTGGTACTCCTGGCGCTGCCGTCCGGGGCCCGTGCCGCCGCGCCGCAGGCGCCGCCGGGACCCGCGAGCCCGGTGCAGGAACCCGTCGCGGTCGGCACCGGGGGCGCCGTCGCCTCCATGGACGCCGACGCGAGCCAGGCGGGCATCGATGTTCTCTCCCGCGGCGGCAACGCGATCGACGCCGCCGTGGCCACCGAAAGCGCCCTGGGCGTGACCATTCCGTTCGTGGCGGGCCCGGGCGGCGGTGGCTTCATGGTGATCTACCTGGCCAAGACCCACCAGGTGGTGACTATCGACGGCCGCGAGAACTGCCCGGCCGCGTGCACGCAGACCATGTTCATCGACCCGAAGACCGGGCAGCCGTACGGCTATGACTACGCATCGGACCAGCCGCTGTCCACCGGCGTGCCCGCCATGGTGGCCACCTGGGCCAAGGCGGTGAGCCGGTACGGCCGCCACAGCTTGGCCGCCGACCTTCAGCCGGCCATCGGCGTGGCTGAGCGCGGGTTCCGCGTCAACGCCGACTTCGTCCAGCTCACCCAGTCCGACCTGCCCGAGCTGCAGGCCTACCCGGCCAGCCACTGGCTGCTGACGTCGTCTGGCCAGCCGCTGCCCGTGGGCCACCTGCTCCGCAATCCCGACCTGGCCAGGACCTACCGGCTGCTGGCCCGCTACGGCCCGTCCTACCTGTACGACGGGCCCCTCGGCCAGGCCATCGTCCAGGCCGACGACCATCCCGTGCTGACCCCCGGGCAGACCGTGGTCGCGTTGCCCGGCATCATGACCATGAGCGACCTGCGCTCCTACCAGGCCCTGGTCCAGCCCCCGACCCACATCCGCTACCGCGGCCTGGACATCTACAGCATGGCGCCGCCGTCGAGCAGCGGGTCCACCGTCGGCGAGATCCTGAACATCCTGAGCGGATACAACCTGTCCAGTGAGCCCAGGGCGACGGCCCTGTTCCACTACCTGGAGGCATCCCGGCTGGCCTACGCCGACCGCAACGCCTACGTGGGCGACCCCCGCTACGTCAGCGTGCCGCTGTCCGGGCTGCTCAGCCCGGCATTCGCGGCGACCAGGCGCTGCCTGATCGGTGACCAGGCACTCGTCTCACCGGTCGCCCCTGGCGACCCGTACCCGCCGTTCACGGGCTGCCCGAGCCCGACCGCGGCCCAGCCGTCCGCCGAAGGCGGCCACACCAACAACATCGTCACCGTTGACAAGTGGGGCAACATCGTCGCCTACACCAACACGATCAACTTCTTCGGCGGCAGCGGCCAGACCGTGCCCGGTTACGGATTCCTGCTCAACAACGAGATGACCGACTTCGACTTCGCCCCGCCCTCGTCCGGGCCCCCCGATCCGAACCTGCCCGCCGGCGGCAAGCAGCCGCGGTCCAGCATGGGGCCGGTCATCGCGTTCGCCGGCGGGCAGCCGGTATTCAGCGTCGGCGCGGCCGGCGGATCTACGATCATCGAGACGATCGCGCAGATCATCATGAACCACGTCGACTTCGGCATGTCCCTGCCCGACGCGCTCGCCGCCCCGCGGGTGGCGCAAACCAACTCGGCCACCTCCCTGGCCGAACCCGACTTCTACAACAGCACCCTGGCCCAGCAGCTGACCAGCCAGTTCGGCGAGAAGTTCACCCTGGCCACCGGGCCGATCCTGCCTCTGGACAACTACCCGGGCGACGCGACCGCGCTGCAGATCCTCGGCCACGGCCTGCTCGAGGCGATCGCCGAGCCCGTCCGCCTCGGCGGCGGCAGCGCCCTGGTCGTGCACCCCTCGCAGTAAGTAGGCGTCCGCCGGGTTCCTAGAGCTCTTTAGCGTAGTCCTGGTAATGGCGGCTGATCCGCTCGCTGGTGCCGTAGTAGGCGTGCCGGCTCATATCCGCGCTGAACCGGCTGGCCGGCGGCGTGCGGCCGAGGGCCTCGGCCATCGCGCGGACGTGGTGGGGTGCGCAGCCACAGCAGATGCCGAAGTAGTTGACGCCGAGCGCAGCCGCCGCCGTCGTGAACGCGCCGACCTCGTAGCGGTTGGCTAGGAACCGGTCGAGTGCGGTCGGGAAGGGCCGCCCCTCCGGGATCAGGTCGCAATCTGGGTCGGTGAGCGACTGGAAGGTCGGCTCGGCCTCTGTCGTGCGGTACGGCACCGGCAAGGCGGCGATGTAGCCGTCGCAGGCCGCCCGGATCTCACCGAGCAGCGGCAGCATGGTGGCGAGCCCGCGGATGCAGTTCAGCCCGACCACATCGGCGCCGGCGTCTTGCAGGCGACGGCATGCCTCGCCGATCGGCTCGCCGCCGCGGACGACGGGCTGGCGATGAATAGTGAGGGTGACCACCGCATCGAGGCCGTGCGCCTTGATTGCTTCCAGCGCGAGCAGTGCCTCGCCGGGATAGTCGATGGTCTCGGCGATCACGAAGTCGACGCCAGCCTCGGCGGCCCACCCGACCTGCTCGGTGAACATGTCGCGGACGACCTTATGCGTCGCGGGGTCGTCCGGCTCATAGACATTGGTGTTGCAGATATTGCCGGCCACCAGGGAGTCGTGCTCGGCGCCGACCTCCTTGGCGATCCGCAGCGCCTGCCGGTTCAGCGGCTCGAGGTCGCCCTCGCGGCCGATCACCGCCAGCTTCTCGCGGTGGGCGTAGTAGGTGAATGCCTCAACCACGTCCGATCCGGCATGCACGAATTCCCGGTGCAGCCCGGCTACCATCTCGGGCTCCTCGAGCACCACCTCTGGTACGAACGCCCCGGCCTGCAGGTAGCCGCGGCGTTCAAACTCGAACAAGTACCCCTCGGCGCAGATCACCGGTCCGGCGGCGAGCCGATCAAGAAGCCTGCCCATGCACGACACCTCCAAGGTCCTATAGTCGGAACGCCTATATTTGGAACGACTGTACCGGGAAAAGCTAGACGTAGGGATGCCTCGATGAAATCTTCCGCGCAGGTGGTCGTCATCGGCGGTGGTGTGGTCGGCGCCTCGGTCCTGTACCACCTCACCGAGCTGGGCTGGACGGATGTCGTGCTCGTCGAGCGCAAGGAGCTCACCGCCGGCTCGACCTGGCACGCGGCGGGCGGCATGCACACGCTCAACGGCGACCCTAACGTCGCGAAGCTGCAGCAGTACACGGTCGGGTTGTACCGGGAGATCGAGCAGCGCTCCGGCCAGAACTGCTCCATCCACATGAATGGCGGGCTGACGCTGGCCGGCGACCGGGAGCGGATGGACTGGCTGCGGATGGCCCAGGCCCGCGGCCGTTACCTCGGCATGGACATGGAGATCATCTCGGCGGCCGAGGCCAAGCGGATGTTCCCGCTGCTGGAGGAGCAGTACTTCATCGGTGCGCTCTTCGACCGGGCCGAGGGTCACGTCGACCCGGCCGGGGTCACCCGGGCCTACGCCGGCTGCGCGCGGCAGGCCGGCGCCGAGATCTACCAGCACACCTGGGTGAGCGACCTTCGCCAGCGCCCCGACGGCACGTGGGACGTCAGCACCGACTCCGGCCAGATCCACGCCGAGCACATCGTCAACGCCGGCGGGCTGTGGGCCCGTGAGGTCGGCCGGATGATCGGCCTGGAACTGCCCGTGCTCGCGATGGAGCACATGTACTTGATCACCGAAGACATGACCGAGGTGGCCGAGTACCAGGCGGCCACCGGACATGACTTGCCGATGGCTATGGACTTCGACGGTGAGCTCTACATCCGCCAGGAAGGCGGCGGGATGCTGCTCGGCACGTACGAGCAGGCGTGCGTGCCCTGGTCGCCCCGCGAGACGCCATGGACCTTCGACCAGCAGTTGCTGGCCCCCGATCTCGACCGGATCGCCCCGTCGCTGGAGATCGCGTTCAAGCATTACCCGGCGCTGGCGGGCGCGGGGATCAAGACGGTGATCAACGGGCCGTTCACCTTCGCACCGGACGGCAATCCGCTGGTCGGCCCGGTCCCCGGCGTACGCAACTGCTGGGTGGCCTGCGCGGTGATGGCCGGCTTTTCGCAGGGCGGCGGGGTCGGCCTCACCCTGGCGCACTGGATGGTCGACGGCGATCCGGGCGAAGACATCTGGGCCATGGACGCGGCCCGCTTCGGCAACTGGGCGAGCCTCGCCTACACCAACGCCAAGGTGCGGGAGAACTACAGCCGCCGGTTCCGCATCACCTTCCCCAACGAGGAGCTCCCGGCCGGCCGGCCGCTGCATACCACGCCTGTCTATGACCGGCTCACCGCCCACAACGCGGTCTGGGGGGCAAGCTTCGGGCTCGAGCATCCCCTGTGGTTCCAGCGGCCGGGGGCCGAGCCGCGCGAGGACGTGACGTTCCGCCGCTCCAACGCCTTCCCGGTGGTCGCTGAAGAATGCACCACAGTGCGCGAACGCGTCGGGCTCACCGAGTGCTCCAACTTCGCCAAGTACCGCGTGACCGGCGCCGGCAGCGCCGACTGGCTGCAGCGGCTGTTCACCAACCGGCTGCCGCGACCCGGCCGGATCAACCTCACCGCCGCCCTGGATCCCAGCGGTCACATCGTCGGGGAGTTCTCCGTGGCCCGGATCGGTACCGACGACTTCTTCCTGTTCGGCTCGCAGATCGCCGAAGCGCATCACACGCGCTGGTTCGGTGACCACCTCGCCGATGGTGTCCGGTTCGACGTGCTGGCCTTGTCCCTGGTGGGCCTCTCGCTGGCCGGCCCGGGCGCCCGCGACGTGCTGCAATCGGTCACCGGCACCTGTCTCGCCACCGAGAATTACCCGTTCATGACGTTCCGCCGGATCGACGTGGGGATGATCCCCGCTTACGTCGGCCGGATGACCTACACCGGGGATCTGGGCTACGAGATCTGGGTCGCACCGGAATACCAGCGAGCCCTGTTCGATCTGCTCTGGCAGGCGGGGCAGCCGTACGGCATCGGCCTGTTCGGGTTCCGGGCGCTGATGTCGCTGCGCATGGAGAAGATGTTCGGCACCTGGGCGCGCGAGTACCGCCCGATCTACACGCCGGTGCAGGCGCGAATGCACCGATCGCTCAAACTCGATCACGACTTCATCGGCCGCGCCGCGGTGGAGGCGGAGATGGCACGCGGCCCGGCCCGGACGCTCGGCTACTTCGACATCACCCCCGATCCGGCGGAACCGGCCGACGTCGTCGGCGACGAGCCGATCTGGCACGACGGGGCGGTGGTGGGCTGGGTGACGTCCGGCGCCTATGCGCACTACAGCCGCCGCTCGCTGGCGTTCGGCTACGTGCCGAGCGAGCTCGCGGTGCCCGGCGCGATGTTCGAGGCGGAGATCATCGGCCAGCGCCGCCCGGCGAGACTGCTCGCCGAACCGGTGCTCGACCCGGCGGGCCGGCGGATGCGAGCTTGACGGGACGAAACTGATGGGACGCCATCCTGACCCCGAACGACGGGCCGAGCTGCTGGACGAGGTGGTCCGCTACCTCGGCCGGCACGGCATCGCCGGAGTGTCGCTGCGGCCGGTGGCCCGCGCGCTTGGGGTGTCGGTCAACGCGCTGGTGCATCACTTCGGCAGCAAGGACGACCTGGTGGTCGCCGCGTTGCGGCGGGCCGCTGAGATTCAGCGGGCAGTCGAAGCGCGGTGGCGGCGGCAGGTACCTCGCCTGTCCACGGCGGAGCTGCAGCGGCGCTGGTGGCGGTGGATCAACCGCAGCCCGGAGCACTTGGCGCTGGTGCGACTCGGCCTCGAAGCCGCCACGCTGGACGCCACGGTCAGCGGCCTGCCCGGTGATGTGCGGGCCGAGCAGATCTCGTTCTGGCGCGAGGGCATCGCCGACGGCCTGATCGCTGACGGCATCAGGCCCGAGGACGCCGAACGGGAGGCGTCGCTGGTCAAGGCGACGTTCACCGGCCTGGTGCTTGACCTGCTGGCCACCGGTCACCGCCAGCGGCTCACCGACGCGCTCGAATGCACCCTCAGCCGCCTCGACGACCTGAGTCGGACGGCCCCGTCAGGGTAATCACGACGGCACGGTCACGCGCGGTCCAGTCCGGCCAGGCCGTCGGCCATCGAGCGGAACAGCGGGTCGGTGTGACTGGTCAAAGTGGCGTAGACCTGGTTGATCCGCTGGTAGGCGCGGGCGGCCCGGGGGTCCGGGGTGAACTGCTGGCCGGGGCTGACCATCGCGGCGGTGGCCTGGTCCCAGCCGGGGTAGATGCCGTGGCCGACGGCGGCGCAGATGGCCCCGCCGAGGCCGGCGGCGTCGTTGACGGTGGTGCGGCGGGCGGGGCGGCCGTAGACGTCGGCGACGATCTGCATCATCAGGTCGGAACGGGACCCGCCCCCGGACACCAGCACGGGCGAGAGCCGACGGCCCAGCGCGTGTTCCATGGCCGCGGTGTGGTTGGCCATGGTCAGGGCGAGGCCCTCGAGGATGGAGCGGTAGATGTGGGCGCGACCCTGGCTGCCGTCGAAGCCCAGCAGCGCGCCGCGGCGCCAGGGCGCCTGCCCGGGTGCCAGCCAGTCCGGGATGGTCAGCAGCCCGTTGCTGCCCGGCGCCAGCTCGCTGGCGGCCGCGTTGAGGGCGTCCTCCAGGTGCGCCGTCTGCAGGCGCGCCTTCTCATCGTCCGGCCCTTCCAGCAGCGTCCGGTACCAGCTGACCGTCCACATGCCGCGGCGGATCCCGGTGCTCTCGTACAGGTAGGTCCCGGGCCGGGCCGCGAAGTTGGCCCAGTAGCTGCCGTCCGCGCTGGATGAGGACGAGCCGGTGGTCATGGCCGCGATGTAGGTGCCCAGCGACAGCAGCACGCTGCCGTCGTCGGCCAGGCCGCTGCCCAGCGCCTCGACGGCCTTGTCGTTGGCCGTGGCGTACACCGGCAGGCCGGCCCGGAGGCCGGTGGCCCCGGCCGCCTCCGGGGTCACCTGGCCGAGCCGGCTGCCCGGGGGGACCAGGTCGAAGAGCATGTCGCGCGGCATGCCGGCGGCGGCGTAGCGGTGAGGATCGTCCGGCCAGGCCGCCGTGTCATGGTCGATGGGCCACAGGCCCGCGTAGTTGGCCGCGGTGTCGGTGAACTGGCCGGTCAGGCGGTGGGTGATGTAACCGGAGGAGGTGGTGACGTAGCGGACCTGCGGATTGTCCGCCCGGTAGGGCCGGGCGACCCGCTCGTCCATCCAGCTCAGTACCGGTTCGGCCAGGCTGCCGTCGGCCGTCAGCAGGGCCCGGCAGAAGCGGATGGTGCACAGGCCCACCGCGGCGATGTCGGCGGGGTCGCCGGGGAAGGCGGTCATGACGTCACGGCAGGCGCCGGCGATGGACGCCCAGATGTCGTCATCGGGGTGGACGGCATGCCCCGGCACCGAGATGTCATACGGCTCAAGCCGCCTGCTGGCCGCGGCCAGGGCCCGGCCGCGGGCGTCGAAGATCGTCACCTTGGTGCTCTGCGAGCCGTTGTCGATGGCCAGCAGGTACGGCTTCATGATTGCAGCGGGAAGATCGTGCCCGCGTTCATCACGCCCTGGGGGTCGAACGCCTGCTTCAGGGTCGTCAGCAAGTAGTAGGCGCTGCCGTGTTCCTGCTCGACCCAGGGCGTGCGGTACTTGCCGATCCCGTGGTGGTGCACCATCGACCCGCCCGCCCGCAGGGCTTCTTCGACGATGATCGCGTTCAGCGGCTGGTGGTAGACCTCGATCTCCTCGCGCGGGCTGCACCTGATCTCGTAGTCGTAGACGAAGTACAGATTGGTGCCGGTCTGGTAGCTGTGCGAGGAATGGGCGCCGAGCATAGTCAGGTCACCGGCCCGCGGGAACTCGCCGCGGATCCGGCCCATGACGGCGGCGAACAGGCCCGCGGCCCGCGACCAGTCGACGGAGACCTCGGTGGTGTAGCCGAGGCGGGCGTGGGCGAGCATGTCGGCCTTCTCCGCGTCGATCTGGTCCTGGCCCCAGTTGAGGTTCTCGAACCACCGCCGGATCAGGCCGTCGTCCACCCGCTCGTGGCCGCGGCCGGCGAACAGGTTCCCGATCGCCGCCGCGGTGGCCGCGGCGATGGGCTCGGGACCCTCGGCCACCAGCACGACGACGCTGCGGCCCTGGTCGAAGCCGGCGAAGTGCTGGCGGGCGTCCTCGGGTGAGTAGACCCGGCACACCGACGGCCGGTAGCCCGCGGTGATCAGCTCGCGGACCGCGTCGATGCCATCGGCGAACTCCTCCACACCGAACCCGAAGTACCGGTTGTTCTCCGGCTGGTACCGGAACAGCTTCACCGTCACCTCGGTGATGAAGCACAGCGCGCCCTCGCTGCCGATGACGATGTGGCGGATGTCCGGGCCCGCGGCCCGCCGCGGCACGTTCTTGATCCGGGTCACCTGCCCCCCGGGGAAGACCGCCTCCAGGCCCACGACCAGGTCCTCGATGCCGCCGTACAGGGTGGAGAACTGGCCAATCGAGCGCGTGGCGACCAGGCCGCCCAGCTGGGCTAGCGGCTTGGACTGGGGCGAGTGCCCGGTGGTCAGGCCCCGGGCCCGGACGGTGTCCTCGAGCTCCTGCAGGCCGACGCCGCACTGCCCGGTGGCCATCATGTCCACCGGGTCGACGGACAGGATCGCGTTCAGCCGCGACCCGTCTACCACGAGGCTGTCCTCGACCACCGTCTCCAGGCCGCCTTCCGTGGCGGTCGCTCCGGTCCGCGGCACGATGTTGACGAGGTTCTGCTCGGCGAACCGCAGCACCGCCGCCACCTCCGCCGTGGAAGCGGGGTAGACGATCGCGGCCGGGATCGGCCCGTCGTAGATGCCGTGCACGGCGGTGTACTTCCGGAACCGGTCGACGCTGGCCTGCCTGAGCTGCTCGTCGCGGGTCTCGACCGCGGCCGGGCCGAGGAGCCCGGTCATCGCGTCGGCGATCGACTGGCGGGTCAGCGGGGATCGTGATGGGGCCATGGCCACGGTCGCTCTCCGGGTAGCTGTGGTGTCAGCGGACGAGGTAGCCGCCGTCGACCACCAGGACGTGGCCGTTGACGTAATCCGAGGCCCGGCTGGCCAGGAAGACCACCGCCCCCATCAGGTCGGCGGCCTGCCCCCAGCGGGCCGCGGGGATGTGCTCGACGATGCGGCGGTCGGCCTCGGGATCGGCCCGGGTCGCTTCGGTGATGGCGGTCTTGAAGTATCCCGGCGCGATGGCATTGACCTGGATGTTACAGGCCGCCAGCTCGTCGCAGTAGGCCTTGGTGAAGCCCGCGATCCCGGCCTTGGTCGCGGCGTAGGCCGGTGAGCGCCGCCCGCCGAGGAAGGAGAACAGCGACGCGATATTGATGATCTTGCCGGACCGCTGCCCGGTCATGAACCTGCTGGCCTCGTGGGCCAGCTCGAAAGCGGCGGTCAGGTTGACCGACACCATCGGGTCCCACCGGTCACGGCCGAACTCCGCCACGTCAGCCAGCAGCGCGATGCCGGCGGAGTTGACCAGTATGTCGACCGAGCCCAGCGCCTCCACGCACCCCTCCACGACGGCTGCCGGGACGCCCGGCTGGGTGATGTCGGCCACCACGAACTCCATCCGGCGCCCGGCGGCCTCGATCAGGGCCCGGGTGGTCCCGTCGTCCTCGGCCAGGCCGACCGCGAATACGTCCGCGCCGGCCTGGGCCAGGGCCACCGAGAAGGCCCGGCCCAGGCCGGTATTGCCGCCGGTGACCAGGGCGTTACGCCCGGCGAGGGAGAACAGGTCGAGGCTGAAGTCGGCGATGTCCACAGGTCAGCTGCCATCCGAGGTGGGAGGTAGGGCCGGCTTGGATCGTTTCGTCAGGTTAGCGCGTGCAGGCTGGCGGCCCGGGAGGCGGATACTTCGAGCGTGAGCCGGCGCCCTGCTGCGCAGGCAGCTCTCGCACTGGGTATGCCGGGACCGTCACCGGGCGGCCAGGCTGCGCCCCGGCCCCGCTCATCGCGACCGCCATCTCGCGGACTCCACTCCGGTTAACCGCATATCTCAGAGCGGGCCTTCACCTCCGGTGGCACGGGGACGGAAGCAGCCCCTGGGAGTGACCTGTCCCCCGACCGGACGGCACCGTCGAGGACAGCGGACCTATCGCGCGGGATCGCCGCGCCTGCGCCCCGTTACTTGGTATCGCGCGGCCCGCCCGGGACGTCCCAGGTGGTCCAGCGGAACGGCACGCCGAAGGTCGTCTTCGGGTCGGTGATCAGCGTCTGATCGTCGCGCCCCACGGTCCTGATGCCCTTGTCGGTGAAGTACGCCTCGGTGTCGTCGAGGTTCTGCACCTTGAATGCGGCCGCGTGGTGGCTGTCGCCGAACTTGGCCGCGTCCGCGGCTGCGATCGTGCCGTCCTTCACCGGCTTCGACAGCTGGATCACCGTGTCACCGAGCTGCACGTACACGTCCTCGGTACCCGTCAGGTCCGAGCCGCCCTTGTGCAGCAGTGTGCCGCCGAACCCCTCGGTGTAGATCGTCTCCGCGCGGCCGAGGTCGCGGGCGATGACCGTGGTGTACGCCAGGCCGGGGGTCTTGACCGGGTGGTTCCTGATCCACCAGTCCCCGTCCCAGTCAGGGAGAAAGCGGAGGTCCCGGTGCTGCATGTCGGTGAAACGCGGGTCGAAGAACTCGATCTGGGTGAAGGTCTCCTTCGGGTGGGTGAAGACCGAGGTGTTGGCGTGCTGCTCGTCCCAGACGGGCTCTTCGGTGAGCGGCTTGCCGCCCTCGCCGTAGGTGCGGAGGCCCAGCTGCTGGGTCGTGCGCCAGATGGCGACGGTGTCGTCGGCGTAGTACGCGAGGGAGTGCCAGTGGTCGCCGAACCGGTTGTAGAACCGGCCGAGCGGGAACTGCGACCAGTCGGGCTCGCTGAAGGCCGGCGCCAGCGGCTCGATGACCGTGTCGCCCAGCAAGACGAGCGACGCGTCACGGCGCTCCCCGGGCATGTAGCTGTGCGGCATGAACACCTTCACCGCGAACACGTCGCCGTACCAGGCCTCGAGCTCGTTGAGCTGGCCGGTCATGTGGATGATGTGGAAGAGCTTTCCGACAGCCATCTGGTGGTTCCTCATGAGTATCGTGACGGTCACCGGGCCGCTAAACGGTGGTCCGTCTGGCGTGGACTTAAGATCGCGAGAGCGGGCAAATAAAGGTAGAACACGAAACATTTAAATATATCACGCCAGTGCTGGCGGACGGACTTGCGAGCGCTGGCAAGGCCGCCGCCAAGGTCGCCGCCAGGCTCGGGAACACGGATTCCTGACCCCGGTGCCACGCCATGTCCTGCACCAGGGCGGAATCTGTATCGGCCCGCATAACCCGACGGCCGGAGCTAGGCCGGCGGCCCGGCCCGAACGCGCGGCGAGATCTCGGCCGCTGTCAGGAGGACTTCGTGTCCTTCATGCCGGCTTGGTGATCTGGGCGCGGAGGTAGGTCAGGGCCCGCTCCAGCAGGCGGGAGACGTGCATCTGGGAGATGCCGAGGCGGGCGCCGATCTGCTCCTGGGTCAGGTTGCCGTAGAACCGCAGCATCAGGATGCGCTGCTCGCGTTCAGGCAGCTCGTCCAGGTGGGCGTGGACGGCTTCGATGTCGGTGGCGTGGGAGACGGCCGGGTCGTCCTCGCCGAGTATGTCGATGAGCAGGGCGGGATCGTCATCGTGCGACAGCGGCGCATCCAGTGAGTAGGTAGTGAAGACCAGGTGGGCGCGGCGGGCTTCCAGCACGTCGTCCGCGGGCACGCCGAGGTGCCGGGCCAGTTCGCTGTCATCGGGGGTGCGGCCGAGCTGCTGGGTCAGGATCTCCTCGGCGGAGCGCATCTCCAGCAGCAGCTCCTGCACCTGGCGGCGGACCCGGATCTGCCAGCGCCGGTCGCGGAAGTGCCGTTTGATCTCGCCGCTGATACACGGGGCGGCGTAGGCGCTCAGGCTGTCCCCGCAGCCGGGGTCGAAGTTGTTGATCGCCTTGAGCAGGCCGACGTAGCCGACCTGCAGGAGGTCTTCGGCCGGTTCCGGGCTGCGGCGGTACGGCCGTACGCAGGACCGGACCAGCGCGGCATACCGGCTGACCAGGATATCGCAGATCACCTCGCGTTCGGCGCTGCCCCAGGGCTGCCCGCGAAGCCGTGCCAGCAGCATGTTGTCCGATTGTGCCTGCAGCTCAGCGTACGGTGACAACGTGGTCTCCTCAGGACCGGGCGCTCGATTCGAACATGGCAGGCCAGCAAGCGTTCCTAACTTCGGGACCGCGGCGGCAGGCGTTGGGGCCACGGCGTCTGCCACGCTGGAAAAACAGGGGATGAAACGGTCCAGGCAGGTCAGGTTCATGATGCGGAGGACCGCACCGTCGGCGGGGACGGCCAGGCGCAGCTCGCCGCCTCCCGCCAGCGCGCGCTTGTGCGCCCGCAGCAGGGTATGGATGCCGGATGAATCGCAGAACCGGGTGCAGGTCATGTCCACCACGACTGCCGGATACCTGGCGGTCGCCTCCAGGAGGACCGTACGGAGTTGCTCGGCGTTGGTGATGTCGATGTCGGCGGGCGCTGTCACCACGGGTACGCCGTTGATCACCGTGCGGAAATACCTGACATCGGCCACTGTGCCACCTCCTGCACAGACGTGAGCTGTCCAGGAAAACGGTGGGGTCTGCCAGAGGGCTGAGCTGCCGGCAGCCGGGAACCCGGACCGGCTGGCTCGTCAACCGCAACACCACCGTATCGCTTTCTGAGGTGGTATGTCTAGCCTTTGAAGAGGTTTGGTTAACTGATTTAGTCCATATGAGGAGCAATGGACGGCGCCTTGCTGGCCTCGATGTGAGATGAACATGTTTTCGATGGCCTGAGGCGGCGCGGGACCGTCGCGCATGGCCAGGCCGTCCGGCATCGAACGCAGCAAACAGCTGCTGGCGGGGCTGTCATGGATGACTTGGATGAGTTGCTGGACCATCTCCGGGCACGCCGGTGATGCCGCGCTGGGGCTGTCCTGCCGATGATTCACGTCTTCCCCGGGAGCGCGGCCTCTTCGACGCTGATGCCGCCGGGGCTGATGCTGAACTCGCGCATGGCCGGGTCATGGTTGCTGGCCCTGGCCTTGATGACGACCAGGGACCGGCTCACGGCGCCGCGGCCGCGATGGCGGGCGAGGGCGATGGCGTTGTCGGCCAGGTGGGCGACCGCGAGCTCTGACAGGCTGCCGGTGCTGAACAGGTCAGGTGTCTCGTAGGTGGTCAGCAGGCTTATGCCTTCCCGGGAAAACCGCTGGGCCAGAGAGTAGATGAACTCGCGGAAGCGGGTGTCGTCCGCTGCTGCCCTCTGCAGGTCCATCAGGCTGTCGATGACTACCCTTCGCGCGCTGGTGCGTTCGACGGCTTGCAGCAGGTCGTGCACCCATTCGTCGATGTAGATGTCGACGGGTGAGCGGTACATGACCTCGACATCCGGGCTTGCCAGCGGCCAGCCCAGGCCGCCGAGCATCCTGCTCAGCTGTGTGGGGTTCTCCTGCAAGGTGGCGATGACGCCGCGCTCGCCGTGCTGGGCTCCGCCGTAAATGAACTGCAGCCCCATGATCGTCTTGCCTGAGCCGGAAGGCCCCGCGATCATCGTGGCCGAACCCGGCCACAGCCCGCCGCCCAGCATCTCGTCCAGCCTGGCGACACCAGTGGTGATCCGGTCCTCGCCAAGCCGGTAGCCGCCCGTGGTGCGGATGTCGGCCAGCCGGGGGAACAGGCGCAGACCCTGGCTGGTGAGCCGGTAGCCGTGCTGGCCGGACAGGAAACCGCTGCCGCGCAGCTTCCTGACATGCAAGAACCGTTGTTCCCGCTGGCCGAGCGGGACCACGGCCAGGTCCACGATCGCATCAGCCACGGCGAACTCCGGCGAGGTCGCCGCCTCGCCGGATTCGTATTCGCCGATCCACAGCGATGCGGCCGGGAAGGCGCTCAGGCGCCCGGCCAGCTCGTACAGGAACTGACGGAATCCCGCATCACCGTCGGCCAGGGCGTGCAGGGCCTTGAAGCTGTCGATGACCACCAGCCCGGGACGCCGCTCCTTGAGCACCGCGGCGACATGATCGCCCACTCCGGCGAGCCCGCCACGGCTGGCCACCTGGCCCAGGTTCTCATAGAACACCGACTTGCCGACGGCGGCGGCATCGAAGAAGTCCAGGGTCTGGCCGAACCGGATGATCTTCTCCAGCGGCTCGGACAGGGTGGAGAAATACACTGCGGGCCGGTCCGGGCGGGCGTTGTGAAAGGTGTACTGCTGGGCGATGATCGTCTTGCCGGTGCCCGGCAGCCCCATGATGATACTGATCCCGTTGCCCGGCAGGCCGCCGCCCAGGACGCCATCGAGCGGCTGGTGCCCGCTGCACAGCCGGCTGTCGTTCATCAGCTGCTCCTACCGGGCGAGCAGGGCGCTGGACCGGAGCAGGTCCCGGACCGTGGACACCAGCTGCAAGGGATCGATGGGCTTGCGCAAGAACGCGTCGGCGCCCGCCTCGATCGCCGCGTCCATGGCCTCCACCGCCGATACCACCACGATCGCCGCCCTGTCTTGTTCGTGGAAGAAGCGGCACAACTCCAGCCCGGCCCCGCCCGAGATGAGCACCTCGACGATCACCACCGCGGGAGCAGCCGCGGCGAACGCCTTCCGCGCGGCGCTGTCGGACAGCGCGACCTGGACCTCAAACCCCTCGGCCTGGAGGAAATGCTCCTCGAACTCCGCCGCGTAGGGGTCAGATTCAGCCAGCTGGATCAGCAGCCGGGGCGCGGGCCGTGGCGCAGAGCCAGCCAGCGGCTCCCCGGTGTCGATCGACTCGGCCAGCACGCGGTGCGCGTCAGCCACGCTGGCTCCTGTGCTCATCTGCGCACGCACGAACCTCAGCTGCTCCAGCTCGTGCCGGGTGTACAGCCGGTGGCCGCTCGCATTACGGGCAGGTATCACCCGCCTGTACCTAACTTCCCAGGTCCGCAACGTAGCTACCGGGACATCCAGCATCCTCGCCACGGCGCTGATGCTGTACACCGGGCGCTCCCCGGCCGCTGGTGCATCGGACTGGCTCATCTAGAGCTTCTCATCGTCCCTCTTCAAGTCCTTTTCGGGATGGCGCTAGGCGTAGCTGGAATCCTAGCAGTGAGGAATCCCGGCCGAGATTGAAGAGCTCGGCCATGCGACCGTCCGCAGCCAGGTGCCTCACCGGGGCAGGCTCGCCGCTCCCGGTGATTGCAGTACGCTCGTCAATTGCTCCTCATGCATATATGTGCCACGCCACTACCCCTTCATGGACTAGACAGCCTGACAGCCAGGACCACAAAGTGTGACCTGGTGGCACAGGGCATGCCGGACGCGGCGGTACCCCGGATGCGGCCGTGGGCTATCGTGGATGTCAATAGCTTGTTAGCTGAGTTGGCCTCACTTCGGCCCGATGCGGGATGCGACTGGCTCATGATAGGAGTCAGGCGGCTGCCGTCATCTCTGATAATTCCCTGCGCGAGGATAGCCTCGCTGCGCTGGCCCGGTTCTTTGTCGACGACGGGACCCTGGGTGACACGCTGCTGCGAGTCGCCGAGCTAGCCTGCAAGGTGACCCCGGCGGACATGGCCGGAATCACGCTGCTGGTGGAGGGCCGGGCCGCTACCGGGGTATTCACTGACCCGCAGGCCCCGGAAATCGACCGTGCTCAGTACGACAGCGACAGCGGGCCGTGCCTGGAGGCCTTCCGCCGCCGGGAAATCGTCCGGATAGATTCGGTCTACACCGAGCAGCGCTGGCCGGAGTTCACTGCCGCCGCCGCCGCTCACGGCGTCATCGCCACGCTGTCGGTGCCGCTGGCCGCTCGGGGGGAGGGCCTGGGCGCGCTCAACCTGTACTCGCGCACAGGCCTGTTCACTGAGCAGGGCGTCGCCCAGGCGCAGTCCTTCGGCGTGCAGGCCTCCATCTTGCTGGCTAACGTGCAGGTGTACTGGGATGCCCGCCAGCTCAGCGAGCGGATGAGCCAGGCCATGCGCTCGCGTGCGACCATCGAGCGCGCGGTCGGCATCGTGATGGCAGACGGGGGCCGCACCCCGGAAGAGGCCTTCGAGCTCCTGGTCCGCGTCTCCCAGCGGGAGAACCGCAAGCTGCGCGACGTCGCCGCCGGGCTCGTCGACCGCACCGTGCGCCGGCAGCGGCCTGGCTAGCTTTCCCGGCTGACCGGCGCTGGGCTGGTGACCGCTGTGAGCTGCCGCTGGCCCGGGGGTCTGGCCGGCTTATGGCCCGGCCGACCGGGGGCATCATCGCTCATCGGCGGCCAGCT
The DNA here is from genome assembly GCA_963767565.1 of uncultured Actinomycetes bacterium. Taxonomy (GTDB): domain Bacteria; phylum Actinomycetota; class Actinomycetes; order Streptosporangiales; family Streptosporangiaceae; genus Palsa-504. Next base: position 68,418 of record CAVYEG010000019.1, read on the forward strand.
TTCCGCGGTCGGCCTGTTCGGCCATCTCGGCCTTGGGTAAGCGGCCGAGCGCGCGTTTCGTGGCCCGGTTCTGCGCCCGGTCACACGCGTGAGTTCCTCAGCCGCTCGGAAAGCCACGGTCCGTTCGGTCAAGAGATGTTCTGATGCCGCCGTCACGGACGGGCACCCGGCGCCAGCAGGCTCAGCTGATGCTGGACGGCCCTCGGGGTCAGGGCCGGCCTGCCGCCGGCGTGGCCGACGGTGGCGCCGGCTGGCGCCCTGGCCGCCGAGCATCTCCCGGCGCTGGCAGACGTCGGCCGACCGGCTCGGGCCAGGCACCGCATCGACGACGAGGACCAGATCCCGGGCGATCTGGCCGGACACGATCACGTCCGGTTCGCGGCCAGGCTGGGCCGGGCTGGTTCCGTTGCCGCTCATGGGCTGAGCTCACAGCTGGCGGCGGACGCCGGCTTCGCGCTCGGCCGCCTCGATCTGATGGTCGATGGTGCCTTCCAGTGAGGACCGGGCCCGGCCGCGCCGCCCGATGGGCAGGACGGTGCGCTGCGAACTGTCCTCGAGCATCAGCGCCAGGCCGCCGTACAGCGAGAACACCGCGAGCGGCAGCCCGATCCAGCCCGCCACGGTAGCGATGACCGGGCCGCCGCCCAGCGAGCCCTGGTAGATGCCGGTCAGCGCGAACCGGCAGGCCCCGATCATGAGGAGCAGGCCGAAGGCCGGCTTGGCGCGCAGCGAGGCGACCGACAGCACCAGCATGATCGCGGCCATCATCAGCAGGAAGATGGCCAGGGCCGTGCTGCGCGCACCCGGCGGCCCGCGCAGCACGGTCAGGGCGGTGGCGGCCCAGGCCGCGCCGAGCAGGCACAGGCCGGTGGCGGCGCCGACGTCCCGGGCCGGGAAGGCGAACAGGCCGGAGATTAGCTCCAGCGGGGCCACGAAGGCCAGCACCATGATCATCAGCGAACTGGTCTGGGCCAGCGCGGTCCAGTGCAGTTCCACCGCGGTCAGCAGGATCGTGCCCATGCCGAAAGCGAAGAAGCCCATGGGCAGGCTGCTGGCCAGCGGCCGCAGCACGATCCGGGCCATCTGCCCGGGCACGAGCGGCCCGTCAGGATCCGGCCGGTGACCATCTGCCGTCACGTGCTGGCCTCAGGCCGACGGGTGCAGGAGGACCTTGGTGTAGCCGTCGGTCCGCTTGTCGAACTTCTCGTACGCCTCGGGCGCCTCGTCCAGGCTGAGCTCGTGCGAGACCAGCAGGGACGGAGTGGCCCGGCCGGCGATGATCAGGTCCCGCAGTTGCTCGTTGTAGCGCTTGACCGGGCACTGCCCGGTTCCCATCTGCTGCCCCTTCTGGAAGAAGGTGCCGTAGTCGAAGCCGATCCGGCCCTGCTGCGCGCCCTGGCTGGCCGCCTGCGGATCGCTCGGCACGTAGACCCCGACCACCCCGATCCCGCCGGTCGTCCTGACCGCCTGGACCAGGCCGTCCAGCACCATCTCGGGGTGCTCGTCGCCCGTGGGGTCGTGCGCCTGGTAGCCCACGGCCTCGATGCCGCGGTCGGCGCCGGTCCCGCCGGTGGCGTCCAGGATCTGCTCGGCCGGGTCGCCGTCGGCGATGCTGATGGGCGTGGCGCCGAACCGCTCGGCCAGGGCCAGCCGGTCGCGGTTCATGTCGACCACGAAGACCCGGTCCGCGCCCCGCAGGTAGGAGCTGTGCGCGGCGAGCAGCCCGACCGGGCCCGCGCCGAACACGGCCACCGTGTCGCCCGGAACCACGCCGGCCAGGACCGCGCCGTGGTAGCCGGTCGGAAAGATGTCCGACAGCATGGTGAAGTCCCGCTCGAACTCCTGGCCCGGCGGCAGCGGCAGCAAGTTGAAGTCGGCGAACGGGACCCGCAGGTACTCGGCCTGGCCGCCCTGGTACGGGCCCATCTGGGCGTAGCCGTACGCGGCCCCGTCGACCCCGTCGGCAGGGTTGGTCCGCAGGCAGAACGAGGTCCACCCGGCGACGCAGTTGCGGCAGGTCCCGCACGCGATGTTGAACGGGACCGAGACCCGGTCGCCTGCCTTGACCCAGCTGACCCCCGGGCCGGTCTCCTCGATGATCCCCATGTTCTCGTGGCCGAGCACCTTGCCCTGTTCCACGTTGGTACGGCCCTCGTACATGTGCAGGTCAGACCCGCAGATGTTGGTCGTAGTGATGCGGACGAGCGCGTCGTTCGCGGCCTCGATCCGCGGCGGCGGCACCTGCTCCACCGCCACGCTGAACGGCCCCTTGTACACAACTGCCTTCATGGCACCTCCCGGAGTTTTCGGTTTCCGCTCCCCGAGAGGCCGCCGCCCAAACCCGTCCGGCCTGATCTCGACCGGGCCGTGAGGGCGGCCCGTGGGCGATGCATAATCCCGGGTTGCGGCGCCGGTCCTTGCCGCCCTTGGCCAGGTCACGCCAGCCAGACTCGGAGACCTCGACGTCGTAGCGCTTGGCCGCGGCCAGGATCCGCTGCCACGCCTTGTCCCGCTCGGCGTCGCTGACGCCTTCGACCTGGTTGAAACGCGCGATCGCGTTGCGCACGTGCCGGGCGTCGGTCAGCGGCTCCTTGCGTTCGGCGGGGAACGCGAACTCCTGGTCGGCCAGCTTGTCTTTGTCCGCAGTGCTCATGCCCTCGCCGCTGCGGGGGACGTTCTTGCCGTGCGCCCGGGCGCTCTGGGCCTGCCGGGCCTTGGTGATGTTCCGCCGGGCGGCTTCCTTCTGCTTGTCAGTGGCCATGACGCCTCCTCTCGGGCCGCTGGCTACCCATGATCGAAGGCTGCAACCTTGGTCCGTTCCGATAACGGGATTGGCAGACGTGTGGCGCCAGCTCATGACCTGGACGGCAGAAACCACGTTCCGTTCTGAAGATCAGAACGTCTTTACGGAACGGACGGCGGTTCACGATGCGGCCTGCTCCAGAGCGGCATACCCGAACTGCAGCACGTCGGCGCCGGCCAGCGCGGCCAGAGTTCCCATCGCCAGCCTGGTCGTCCTGGGCAGGTAGATCATCCCCGCGGTCAGGCCGGTTGCCACCCAGACACCCATGCAGAACGGACAGGTGATCAGCTCCCCGATCGCTTTCTGCGCACCGTGTCCCCGCACATCCTCGGTGAGCTCCGACGGCGCCGAGGTGCCCTGGTAGGCCGTGAACGGCGCGCGCAGCGGGCTGGTCACGGGATCCTTGGCCAGCAACCTGCTCAGCTTGTGGGTGGCCACGGCCGATAGCAGCAGGTCCTGGACGGCGAGACGGTCGGGAACATCGCGTTTGGTGGCCCGGGTCAGGCCGGCCAGCGTTCCGGCTATCGCGCTGTAGGCCGCCATGATCCCCAGGTAGCTGCCGAGCGGACGCTCCTCCTGGCCGGAGTAGCTCGCTTTCTCGGCGCGCGCGCGCCCGGCAAGCCGGGACTTGACGTCGGTGAGTATGGACATGCCCCCCGGCTACCCACCGACGGCCCGCGAAACCGCCTCGGGTCAGCGAATCACGAGGACAAGCACGCCGCCCAGGCAGGCCAGGCCCAGGACGATCCAGGTCACATAGTCGTTCAGCACGCCGCTCTGGAACCGCTGGATGGGCCCGGTCAGGCCGGCGCCTGGCTCGTAGCCGCGGCGGAGCAGCGGTAGGCGCCGCCAGTACAGGGCCAGGAAGGCCAGGACCAGCGCTCCGATCGTGGAGCCGACACCGGTCAGCACGGCGGACAAAGTGATGGCGGCGGGTTCGGCGGCGGCTAGGGCGACCGGATGGGCGATGTGCGCGCCGGACAGTACGGTGGCGTTGTAGCCGGCCTGGTCCTGGAACCTTACCGCCGCGGCCTGGATCACCTGGCCGAGCTGCGGGATGAGGCTGACGGCGATGGCCGCGGCGACGAGCACGGCGGGCGGGATGATCATGGTCAGCGGGGTACGCTGCTTGTCCGACTCGGTCTCGCTGGTTTCCTCGGCCGCCATCTCGGCCATCTTGGGGTCCTCGCTCGGCGCGTCGCCGAGGCCGTAGAACACCCCCCCGGCGACGCGCAGCACGGCGCCGCCCGTCAGGATCGTGCAGATGATGAACACCGGCATGACCCACTGCAGCCCGTGGGCCCAGGTGCTCTCGTCGATGTAGCCCTTGCCGAGGAAGGTGGCGAACGGCGGCAGGTCGGCCAGGCCGAGCCCGGCCAGGGTGAAGACGACTCCGGTGATCCGCAGGTGGCGGGCCCGGCCGTGCAGCCAGGTCTCGTTGACCGAGCCGATCCGGTGCAAGACCACTCCGGTGCACAGGAACAGGGCGGCCTTCACGAAGCCGTGGCCGATGACGTAGACGGCGGTGCCGGCCAGGCCCAGCGGGGTGAGCACGGCGATGCCGGCCAGGAACATGCCCGCGTGGCTGATGGTGGAGAAGGCCAGCAGCCGCTTGATATGCCGCTCGCGGAAGCAGAACAGCGCTCCGACCACCGCCGTCAGCACGCCCAGGGTCAGGAACACGTGCGAGAGCGCGGCCCGGTGCCCCAGCGCCTGCCCGAACATCGACCAGTACACCCGCGCGATCCCGTACAGGCCGAGTTCCACCATCACGCCGGAGAACAGCACGCAGACCGGGGTGGGCGCGACCGCGTGCGCGTCGGCCAGCCAGAAGTGGAACGGCACGATCGCGCTCTTGATCAGCAGGCCGGAGATGATCAGCAGGAAGGCCACCGCGACCAGCCCGTCCGGCGGGTGGCGGTCGATGTAGGCGCCGATCTGGGCCATGTTGAGCGCCCCGGTCCGGCCGTAGATCAGGCCGATGCCGGACAGCGACAGGTACGCGCCCACGCTGTTGGTGATGGCGAAGTTGAGCGCGCCCTGGATCGGTCCGCGTTCCTCCGGCCGGTAGGCGGTCAGCGCGTATGCGGACACGCCCATCAGCTCGAACCAGACGAACAGGTCGAAGATGTCGCCGGTCAGGCAGAAGCCCACCATGCCAGCCAGGAAGGTCAGCATGAGCGTGTGATAGTAGGTGGCGACCCGCTCGAAGTAGCGCCAGGAGAAGGTCATGGCCGCCGTGACGAGCACCGCGGCCAGGCAGGCCAGGCCCGCGCTGAGCGAGCCGGCCTCGAAGTCGATGCCGATGACCACGCCCCGCGCCGGGCGGAAGCCGGCGAACCAGTAGACCTGATCCCCGGCGGCGGTCCGCACCATGATCACCGCCAGCATGACCGCGACGGCCGCGGCGACGGCGATGGCCACCGCGTCCAGGATCCGACGCCGCTCGCCGAGCAGGTGGCCGAGGCCGGTGATGGCGGCGGCGGCCAGGAGCGGCACCGCCACCACGAGCGCGAGCAGCTGGTCCATCCGCCCTTATCCCTTCATGGATGCCAGCTCCTGCGGATCCAGGGTGCCGAAGCGCTTGTGGGCCTGGATCGCGAAGGACAGAAGGAGGGCGGTCACCGCAGCCTCGACCACCACGTCGGTGAGGGCTAGCGCCTGGACGACCGGGTCGACGGCGGGAGTACGGTTCGGGATGTCGTAGTAGTACGGCGCGACCGCGCCGGTGACGTAGCCGACCCCGAGCAGCAGGACGTAGGTCGAAGACTGGACGACGATCAGGCAGATGATCTGCTGGACCAGGTGGCGGCTGGTCACGACTCCGTACAGGCCAACCCCGAGGATCCAGACTACGACGACGAACGGGAAATACGCCATTACCCGCCTCCCTGCCGGATGAGCAACGTCTGGTCGAGCAGTTCGCCGATGATCAGGATGAACGCGGCGCCGACCTCCAAGCCGACGAAGAAGCTGATCAGCGCGATCGTCCCCGACGAGCTCACGGCGCCGGGCGTCTGCCCGAGTGGCAGGTAGTCGGTCAGGTAGGCCAGGCCCATCGTGACCGCGGCCACTCCGACGGCGGCGAAGCCGCCCGCGCCCGCCGCCTCGACCGCGTCGGTGAGGGTAACGGGGCTGAACCGCTTGAAGACCAGGAACTCCCCGGCCAGGTAGACCAGGATGAACGCGGTGGCCAGGAGCACGCCGCCCTGGAAGCCCCCGGAGGGATTGGCCTGCGCGTGGGTGGCCAGCCACCAGCCCATGACCATGACCGGGCCGGTGAACAGCAGGGCCATCATCCGGACCGCCCCGCTGGTGGGCGGCACCTCGCGGTCGGCGGCCTCGTCGACCGCGGACCGCTCGCGCTCGCCGCGCAGCGTGCGCAGCACGACACCGGTCCCGGCGGCGGCGGTGAACAGGATGAACTCCTCGCCAAGGGTGTCGAAGCCGCGGTAGTCGAAGTTGACCGCGGACACGATGCCGGTGGCCTTGGTCTGATGCACCGCGACGGCCAGGACGGCGAAGCCGTAGGGACCCGGGTAGTGGCCGAAGCCGGGCAGACCGGACAGGCCCCACAGGTAGAACGCGATCAGGCCCGCGACGGCGAGGCCGAACACCCAGCGGCGCTGAGCCGGCGTCATTCTTCGCGCTTCCGGATCTTGGCCAGGGTCAGCAGCAGGATGATGGGCAGGGCCACGGCGCCGACGGCGAGTTCGGACAACGTGACATCGGGCGCCTGGAAGGCCAGGAACAGCACGGCCAGCAGCACGCCGTAGATGCTCAGCACCAGGACCTGGTGGACCGGCCTGCGGATGAGCGCGACGGCGGTCGCGCCCGCCGCGACCAGGACCAGGAGCGTGATCTGCAGGGCGTCCATGAACCCGACGGGCACGGTGTACGGGGTGGTGACGGCCACGGTCATTGTTCCTCCTCCCCCGCTGGCGCTTGGGAGCGCGGGCCCAGATGCCAGTCGCCTTTCTCCCGGACCCGGATGGCCCGCATGGTGGCGTGGGACAGGAACGGCCCGCCGATGACCATGAACAGCAGGGCCAGCAGCGTCTCGCCGGTGTTCTCGACCAAGCCGGCCTGGACGAATATGGCCAGCGCGACCAGCGACGGCGCGACCAGCGCGGCCGGGGTCACGAAATGGAGCTTCTGGTAGGCGTCCCGCATGACGAGCACGCCGACCGAGGCACCCAGCACGATCACCACCGCCAGGCCGAGCAGGGTGTCGGAGACGACGTCCTTGAGGATCACAGCCAGCGCTCCATGGCCCGGACGTAAACCAGCCCGCTGCCGTACATGAGCACCGCGAGCAGGACGGGAAACTCGAACAGGCTGGAGCGCTGGAAGCCCTGCGCGAGCAGGGCGAGCACCATCACGATGACCGCAGTGATGAACTCATAGGCGACCACGCTCGCCGCGAGCTCTCCCCGGCACAGCACGATCCCGGCGGGAATGACCGCGATCAGCATCGCGATCGCCGCCGCCACGAACGCCATCACCATGTCATCTGCCTTCTTTCTTGGCTTCCTTGGCCACCAGCCGGTGCACGACCATCACGTCACGGTCTTTGTCGATGCCGAGGGCGAACATGTTCGGCGCGACGCTGGTCCCGCCGATCAGCAGGGTCCGGCGGGTGACGCCCTCGGGCGAGTCGTCGCCGAACCGGGCCGGGAGCTCACCGAACGCGCTGGGCGGCTGTTCGCCGCGAACCAGGCACCTCCACAGGGCGGCGTAGACGGTCGCCATGTCGCGGGCCACCTGCCCCGGCAGGCGCAGCGCCGGGACCAGCCATTCGAACCGCATCCGGAACCGCGTGGCGGCCTGGTAGGTGACAAGCTCGGCCACCAGGGCGGCCAGGGCGGCCACTGCGGCGCCGACCCACAACTCGTCGGCGTTGACGGAATCGTCGATCATCACCCAGAACGACATCAGCAGCACCCACCACACGAGCCAGGACCCGACCCGGCGGGCGACCGGCACGTCGTAATGGCGTTCCCGCGGCTCGCCCGCCAGCGGGCCTGTCATGTCAGTCCCTCAGGGCCCTGTCCATCAAGGCAAAGCGGTATTGAGGTCAGCGCAGCCACGCTTCCCCGGCTGCCCGCGCCGCAGGCCGGCAAACCTCCTGCCGCATAGTTCGCGCGGTGGAGGGTAACGAGGTGACCGTGCCCGGGAGGACACCGCTTTCCGTCGGCAACGCGCTGACCAGCCGGCAGTTCGCGCCGCTGGTCAGCGCGCTGCTTATCGTGCTGGCGGCGGCCTACCTGGCGGCGATCCTAGTGGTCGGCAGGCGCGGCGCGGCGCGTGCGTGGCCGGCCTGCCGGACGGCGGCATTCCTGCTCGGCCTGGCGGTGATCGCGGTGGCCACGCAGAGCAGCGCCGGAGTCTACGACGACGTGCTGTTCAGTGCTCACATGGTGCAGCACCTGCTGCTGATCATGGTGGCGCCGCCGCTGCTCATCTACGGCAGGCCGGTCACCTTGCTGCTGCGGGCGACGCGCGGCCGGCTGCGGGGTCGCGTCGGGAAGGTGCTCAGGTCGGCGCCCGTGTCCTGGCTGACCTGGCCGCCCGTCTCGGTGATCCTGTACGCGGCGGTCGTGATCGGCACGCACCTGACCCCGCTGATGAACCTCGTGCTGGAGAACGACGGGGTCCACGACGCCGAGCATGCGCTGTACCTGGTTGCCGGCTACCTGTACTTTCTGCCCATCGTCGGCTCGGAGCCGATCAGGTGGCGGCTGTCCGTGCTCGGCCGGTACCTGCTGCTGCTGGTCACCATGCCGGTGGACACGCTGGTCGGCGTGGTGCTCATGCTGGCGCCGCGGGAACTGTTCCCCGCCTACGCCCGGGCAGGCCGGACCTGGGGACCGAACCCGCTCACCGACTTGCACCAGGGCGGCCTGATCATGTTCGCCGGAAGCGACCTGATCATGGCCGGGCTGGCCGTCATGCTCGCTGCCGCCCTGGTGCGCGGCGTGCCCCGGCCCGGGCTGCCCGGCGACCTGGACGCTTACAACGCCCGTCTCGCCAGCCTGGGCAACGAGACCGCCTGACCATCAGGGTGCCTGCCGGCCCGAGCGGCGCCGAGCCGCTCTCGCTGGGGGATCACGGTGTACTTCGGGTCGTTGGCCGAGGCCAGCCCGGCGTGGAAGATGCCGAAGCGGGTGGCGGCGGAGGCGGCGAGCAGGGCGGCGCCGGACAGCGCGCTGACGGCTCTGCTGCGCCGGCCAGCTCTGCTGAGGCCGCCGGCCAGCGAGCCCGCGACGCCGAGGACGGCCAGGACCTCGCCGGATTTCAGGTAGACCCCGGCCCGGCCGGAGTGGTAGGGCTCGGCCACCATGCCGATTCGCCGGGTCATCACGTGGAAGGAGGCCAGCTCGAGGCCGACGCCGAACAGGCCCAGGTTCCGGGCGGGCGCGGTCTCGGCCGGCGGCGCGGCCAGCAGCCCGAGTCCGGCGGCCGCGGCGGCGGCCGAGCCGGTGAAGATAAACGGCATCTCCGGGTAGCCGTCGTGCCAGGCCGGTACCGCGGTGTCGCTGATCAGCGCCGCGGTATAAGCGGCGACCGCCGGGCCGGCCATCGCGGCGCCCGCGGTGGCTGCCGCGCCGGTGCGCGGGAGCCTGCCGGTCAGGGCGCTGGCGGCGGCCACGCCCGCGACCGGCACGTAGGCGCTCAGCAACCAGGACCCGACGCTCATCGGCGAGCTGACCTTGAACACCCGCAGCATGTTCAGGAAGCGCGCAGGCCGGCCGAGGTCATGGACCAGCGCCGCCACGGACAGGCACCCGGCACCGAAGGCCCCCGTCTTCGCCGCCCGCTCGAGCGACGGCCGCCTGGTCAGCTGCGCGCCCGCGCCGAGCAGCGACGACGCCCCGGCCAGGCCGCCGAGGAACAGGTAACCCGCGATGTCGGGTGCTGCCCAGACTGGCGCATTGATGACCGGCTTGCCGTAATAAGAGGTGAATTCCGCCCGGGGGACCATCGGATTTTCTGCGCGCCTGCGGCGGCGCCACCGGCCGGCGTTGTTCCCCGGCGGCGCCTGGCTGCCGGGCCGTATCCCGCGCTGACCTTCCCTGGTGACCTCGCTCATTGTTTCACCTGCCCCTGGCGAACGCGAACGCGGCGGCGGCTCCGGCCCCGAGGGCGGCGGCGGCGATCCCGGCCCGCCGCCACATCGCGGGCAGGTCCCTGGTGGTGACGACCGGATCCGGCGGCAGGCCGTAGACCTCGGGCTCGTCAAGCAGCAGGAAGAACGCGCCGTCGCCGCCGACTCCGTCATCAGGGTCCTCGCCGTACAGCCGGGCCTGCGCGGCACCCGCCTCGTGCAGCTGGGCCAGCCGTCCGGCTGCCCGTTCCCTCAGCTCGTCCAGCGGGCCGAACTGGATCGAGTCGGTCGGGCAGGCCTTGGCGCAGGCCGGCTCCAGCCCGGTGCCGAGCCGGTCGTAGCACAGCGTGCACTTCCACGCCCGGCCGTCTTCCTTGCGCTGGTCGATCACGCCGTACGGGCAGGCCGGGATGCAGTACCCGCAGCCGTTACAGACGTCCTCCTGCACCACCACCGTGCCGAACTCGGTGCGGAACAGCGCCCCGGTCGGGCATACGTCCAGGCACGCTGCGTGCGTGCAGTGCTTGCACACGTCCGAGGACATCAGCCACCGGACGTCGTCTGCGTCGCCCGCGGGCTTCTGCTCGATGAAGGCCACGTGCCGCCAGGTGTCCGCGCCCAGGCCGACAGAGTTGTCATAGGACATCCCGGTCAGGTTCAGGCCGTCCTCGGGGACGTGGTTCCATTCCTTGCAGGCCACCTCGCAGGCCTTGCAGCCGATGCAGACCGAGGTGTCGGTGAAGAAGCCCATCCGCGGCGGCGGATCGGCGTAGCCGCTCAGGCTGGCCGGATCGCCGTCCCCGGTGAGCAGGTCGGCCAGGTTCATGGGTCCATCCCCGTCTCCTCGGTGATGCCCGCCCGGCGCTGGTAGTCCCGGACCAGGGCGACCCGGTCGGGTCCGCGGGGCCTGCGGCCGGGCTGGATGTCGCAGGCGAAGGCCTTGACCTCCTGGATGTGAACGTTCGGGTCCAGGCTGACGGACGGCAGGTCGTTCGCGGAGTCCCCGGTGCTGTAGCCGTTCGGGCCCCAGTGATAAGGCAGCCCGACCTGCTCCAGCCGCCTGCCTTGCACGGTGAGCGTCTTCATCCGCTCGGTCACCAGCACCCGGGCCTCGATGACGTTGCGGGCGGTGATGATCATCGCCCAGCCCAGGTGCTCCAGCCCGCGCTCGGCCGCGAGCCGGGGCGAGACCTCGCAGAAGAACTCGGGCTGCAGCTCGGACAGGTAGGGCAGCCACCGGCTCATCCCGCCCGCGGTGTGGTGCTCGGTGAGCCGGTAGGTGGTGGCGACATAGGGGAACACGTCAGAACCCGGCTCGTCGCCGCTGGGCTGCATCCGGTTGTCCGGATGCTTGAACGCGGCGACCTGGCGCACCGGGTTGCGCTGTTGCGGGTAGAGCAGGTTAGCGAACGGCGAGTCCTGCGGCTCGTAGTGCGCGGGCAGCGGACCGTCCACCAGGCCGGCCGGCGCGAACAGCCACGCCTTGCCGTCGGCCTGCATGACGAACGCGTCGGCGCCGGACAGGGCCTCGGGGCCGGTGGCGTCGTCGGGCGGCCGGTAGTGCGGCGACTTGTCCGCGGTGAAGTCGGCGATGTCGTGACCGGTCCACTTGGCCTGGTCCGCGTCCCACCAGACCAGCGCCTTGCGCTCGCTCCACGGCTGGCCGTCGGGGTCGGCCGAGGCGCGGTTGTACAGGATCCGCCGGTTGGCCGGCCAGGCCCAGCCCCACTGGTTCGCGACCCAGTCCTGCTCCCCGGAAGGCTTGCGGCGGGCCGCCTGGTTGACGCCGTCGGCGTAGACCCCGCAGTAGATCCAGCAGCCGCAGGCCGTCGAGCCGTCCGCGTTCAGCTGCTCATAGGAAGCCAGCGGCCGGCCACGGGCGTCCCAGCCGTTGATCTCGGCCAGGACCGCCTCGGCGTCCGGTTCGGCGACCTCGCCCTTGACCGGGTAGTCCCAGGTGAGGTCCAGGATGGGCCGGTCCATCTCGTCGGCGGAGTGACCCAGGTCGCGCAGCAGGTCGGCCTCTTGCTCCCGTACCGCCGGGTCGGCCAGCTTCTCCCGGATCCTGCGGCCGAGGTGGTAGGTGAACCACAGGTCGCTGCGCGCGTCTCCGGCCGGCTCGACCGCCTGGTGGTGGAACTGCAGCAGCCGCTGGGTATTGGTGAACGTGCCGTCCTTCTCGGTATGCGCGGCGGCGGGCATGAAGAACACCTCGGTCTTGATGTCCTCGGTGCGCATCTCGCCGGTCTCGATCTCCGGGCCGTCCTGCCACCAGGTGGCGCTTTCGATCAGGGAGAAGTCCCGCACGACCAGCCAGTCCAGGCTGGCCAGGCCCAGCCGCTGCAGCTTGGCGTTGGCCGAGCCGACCGCCGGGTTCTCCCCGTACACGATGTAGCCGTGGCAGCCACCGGCCAGCTGCGCCATCACCGTCTCATAGGTGCTGTGGCTGCCGGTCAGCCGGGGCAGGTAGTCGAAGCAGAAGTCGTTCTCCTCCCGGGCCGCCCCGCCCCACCACGCCTTCAGCAGGCTCACGGTGTAGGCCGCCATGTTGCCCCAGAAGCCCTTCTCGGTCGACTCCGCCGCGATGTAGGCATCGAGGTCCTCGTTGGAGTGGGCGTGCGGCATCGGCAGGTAGCCGGGCAGCAGGTCGAACAGGGTCGGGATGTCGGTGGAGCCCTGGATCGAGGCATGCCCGCGCAGGGCCAGGATGCCGCCGCCCGGCCGGCCGATGTTGCCCAGCAGGGCCTGCAGGATCGACGCGGTGCGGATGTACTGGACTCCCACGGTGTGCTGGGTCCAGCCGACGCTGTAGACGAATGCGCTGGTCCGCTCCCGGCCGGAGTTCTGCGTGAGCAGCTCGCACACCTCGCGGAACGTGTCCCGCGGGACTCCGCAGATCTGCTCGACCATCTCCGGGGTGTACCGGGCGAAGTGCCGTTTCAGCACCTGGAACACGCACCGGGGATGCTGCAGCGTCTCGTCCCGCTCCGGGGTCCCCGCGGGCAGGCCCGCGCCGCCGGAGCCGTGCGCCTCGCCGCGGGCCGCCTCCCGCGTGGACGCGGTCTTGTCCTGGTACTCCTTGTCACGCTCGCCCGAGGCGGCCTGGACCTCCAGGCCCTCGTATTGCCAGGTGTGGAAGTCGTAGGTGCGGTTCTCCCGGTCCAGGCCGGAGAACACGCCGTCGAGATCCTCGGTGTCCTTGAAGTCCTCGGTGAGGATGACCGCGGCGTTGGTGTAGGCGAGCACGTACTCCCGGAAGTACTTCTCGCTGCTCAGCACGTAGGTGATGATCCCGCCGAGGAACGCGATGTCGGATCCGGCCCGCAGCGGCACGTGCAGGTCGGCCAGCGCGCTGGTGCGGGTGAACCGCGGGTCGACGTGGATGAGCTTGGCGCCGCGGGCCTTGGCCTCCATCACCCACTGGAACCCGACCGGATGGCACTCGGCCATGTTCGAGCCCTCGATCAGGATGCAGTCGGCGTTCTGCAGGTCCTGCTGGAAGGTGGTGGCGCCGCCGCGGCCGAAGCTAGTCCCCAGACCGGGGACGGTGGAGGAGTGTCATATCCGGGCCTGGTTCTCGATCTGGATCGCGCCCAGCGCCGTGAACAGCTTCTTGATCAGGTAGTTCTCTTCGTTGTCCAGCGTCGCGCCGCCCAGCGTGGCCAGGCCGAGGGTCCGGCGGGTCCGGATGCCGTCGACGTCCCACTGCCAGCCCTGGCGGCGGGCAGTTATCACCCGGTCGGCGATCATGTCCATCGCCGTGTCCAGGTCCAGGTCTTCCCAGTCTGCGGCATACGGCCCGCGGTACCTGACCTTGTACTGCCGGGCGCCGCCGGTGCTGAGCTGGAGGCTGGCCGAGCCCTTGGGACATAGCCGACCGCGGCTGACCGGCGAGTCGGGGTCGCCCTCGATCTGCACGACCCTCTGGCCGGAGACGTACACGTTCTGCCCGCAGCCGACCGCGCAGTACGGGCAGACCGACTTGACGACCTGATCGGCGGACCGGGTCCGCGGATCGAGGTTCGCGGACCGCCTGCTCTTGGCGGCCGCGCCGCGGCCCAGCGGGTCGCGGCCGGCGACCTGCCGGTAGACCGGCCATCCCTTGACGAACGTGCGGACGCTGCGTTTCCCGCTCATGTGTCTCCCGGTGGTTATCCCGCAGTTCCTTCGCGTTCGGCCGGCCGGTGACCTGCCGCGTCACGGACCCGGTCGGTGGCGGTCACGCCGGCCGCCGCGGCCCTGACCGCCGCGGCGGGCTTGCTGGGCGCCCTGCGGCGTGTCCTGGCCGGCGTCCTCTTGGCTGCTGCCTCGATCTTGCGGCCCAGCCGTTCCCGCTCGCTGTCCGGCACGGCCTCCCTCAGTCGCGTGAAGACCTGCCCTTCGTAGGCGACATGCTTGCGCAGCTGAGCGACGAGCTGTTCGACGCCCTCGTCGAACTCGTCGGTGTCCGGCTCGAGCTGGCCGAGCCGGGCCAGGGTGTCCGTGCCTTCCTTCTCCTGGCCCAGTGCCTGGTCCGCGAGGACGTCCCCGTCGTCGAGCGCCTGGCGCACCGTCGGCCACAGGTATTGCTGTTCGGCCGTCTCGTGCCGGGTCAGCCGGCCCGTGATCATGTGGACAATGGACTTGCGGGCGGCCAGGTCCTCCGCCGTCCCGCCGGTCTTGTGGCTGGGCAGCGCCTGCAGCTGCTGGAGCAGGGCCCGGACCTGGTTGTGCTGGCGGGTCAGCACCATGGTCAGGTCGCGGCTGAAGTCCTCCGCCTCGGGGTTCTCCGGGTCTTCCGCCTTGGCCGGTCCCGGCTCGGCCGTGCGCCGTGCCGCCGCCTCCTGCATGGGCCGGTCCGCGGCCGCCCTGGCGGCCATCCAGCCGCGGACCCGCTGGCTGGAGGCCGGGTCGTCATGCGGCGGATTGGCCAGATGCTGGCTGGCGGGCAGCGCTCCGGGGCGGCTGGTTCCCTCCGGCGGCGCGTCCGCCCCGTCGGCGGCCATCCCGGTGGCGATCAGGTACGCCTGACCGGGCGGTATGCCGAGCCTTTTTCCGGCCTCGGTGAAGTCGAGCCCGCGGTCAAGGAGCTCGCGAACCTGCTGCCTGCTGGCCACCTTCTATCCTCTGTCCGGCATCGGCCGATGCGTTCCACGATAGGACGCCACTCCTGTTACCCGAGAGCGCGGGACGCAAACCTCGTAACACGAGGTATTTCCGGGCGCCGCCCGCACCCGGCGCGATGGCTGCTGCCGGCGGGCAGGAATAACGTCTGCTCCGGCTCTGCGGACGACTCGGCTGCATGGTCTGCCCGGCTGCGGGTAACTGGCGACGATGCTGCTCGGAGTCTTGGACATCGGCTCGAATTCAGCCCAGCTCCAGGTCGTGGAGGCGCGGCCCGGGGCGCCGCCGCTGCCCACCCATGCGGTCAAGTCCCAGCTTGCGGACCCAGAGGCCGATAATGTCCTGATGATCGCCCGGCGCTGTCACCGTGTTGAACCGCCTTGGCCGCGAACTCGTGAACGGCCGGGTCCACGTCCGGCAGCAGCCCGGCGCAAACCACACCCCGCAGGTATGTGTAACAGAGGCGGGGGCGGGTAACCGCGCCCGCGTGACTGAGAATCCCCAGGCGCCGCAGGAGGGTATCGCTGAGGCGCTGCACGATCTATCCGACCACACTGCCACCCTGGCCCGCCGCGAGGCCCGCGCCGCGCTGCGTGAGACATGGGGCAAGATCAGGCAGGGCGGCCCGGCGGCCAGCCTTCTCGCGGCAGCCGGCCTTCTGGGTTTGTTCGCGACCGCTTCGGCGTACCGGCTGAGCCTGCGGCTGCTGGAGAAGCGGCTTTCCCCCGCCGCCGCGGCGCTCGCCGCAGCCGGGGGTTACGGGACCGCGGCGGCCGCAGCCGGTGCGCTCGGCTACGTCCGGCTGCGGAAGGTCCCGCTGCCGCTGCCGACCGAGACGGCCCGGCAGACGGCCGGTGCCGTGGCGGAAGCGGACAGCAGGACACGACGGGAGCAGCAGCCATAGCCGGGCGGCTGCCCGTTCTCTGCCAGCTGGGTGAACTGGCAGAGATGGTGTGCGACGGCCGGGAGATCTACCTGCGCTACTCGCGAGGACCCCAGGCAGATGCGCAGCAGGCCAGTCGCGACTACGAGAGCGGACTGGAACTGCCCGGCTTGTCCGTCGTCCCGCTGACGCCGCCGGCCTGGTGGAACCGGCCCGTCCCGGACTGGCTCGCCCGCCAGGTGTGCAAGTACGCGCAGCTCACTCACGGGGAGCCGGGCCGGTACGCATGGGTGCTGACCGGACGGAGGGTCGGGCTGGGACCCGATCAGGAGCCGCTGATCGTCGAGCCCTGCCCGCTGGCCGCGCTCAGCGACGACCTGCTAAACCAGGCCAGGCGGCACTACCAGGAACGATTCGCGGTCGGTAAGGACTCGCGCGGCTGAGCGCCGCATGCAGAGAAAGGAAAAAAGATGAGCGAATTCGACAAGCTGAAGGACGAAGCGGAGAAGGAAGCGAAGGAGCATCCGCAGCAGGTCTCGGAGGGCGAGCAGGCCGTGGAGAAGAAGCTGGGCATGAACAGCGAGGCAGAAGAGACTAGCCAGAACGCTCCGAACACCCCGCCGCAAGACGAACACGCCGATTAGTGGCGGCTGCGGGGTGTCAGGACCCCGGCCGGAGGTAGGGCGGGCCGGCACCAACCGCACGACAGTCTGAGGGAGGGCCGCCGTACGGGGCGCCCAAGCGGGCCACGGCCGACGGCGGAGAGCTGCGCCTGGTTGTCCCGGCGGACGGCGCCGTGCCCCGCATCATGTCCCTGACCTGCCTGGACCGTTTCATCCCCTGTTTCGCCAGCCTAGCCGAGGCGCTGGCCAGGACGCCGAGCGCCGCGGCCCGGCACAACTGACGCCGGCTCGCTAGGGGCCGGTCAGCGGCAGCTTCGCCAACCGGGATCTGGCCGAGAACCAGGCGATGGACCGGCGCAGGCCTTCCTCCAGCGGGATGGCCGGCCGCCACCGTATCGCGCGGCCGCCGGTCACCGCGGTCCCCCGCCTGCGACTGGCCCGGCCAGCGTCCGGGCGGCGGCCACGATCCGGCTGGTGGAGTGGCGGCCGGTGTAAGGCAGCAACACTACCTCGCCGCCGTGGCGGCGGACCACCGGCGCCTCCGCCAGGTCCCCGCAGGCGTAGTCACCGCCCTTCACCCACACGTCCGGGCGCAGCCGTTCCAGCACCGCCGCGGGTGTCGGCTCGTCGAAGACGATGACCGCGTCCACGCATTCCAGCGCGGCCAGCACCCTGGCCCGGTCCGGCGCCTGCACCAGCGGCCGTCCAGGCCCCTTCAGCTCCCGGACCGAGGCGTCGGAGTTCAGGCACACAACCAGGCAGTCGCCCAGCCGGCGGGCCTGCTGGAGCAGCCTGACGTGCCCGGCGTGCAGCAGGTCGAAGCAGCCTCCGGCCGCGACGATCCGCCCGCCGCTCCCCCGGACGCCGGCCACCACGTCCCAGGCGGATCCGGCGGGCGGCGGCTGCCCGGCGGGAGTTCCCGGCTCCGGCGGGACGGTCAGGCCCGGGCCGGCCGAGGCACCGCCCCGGGCGACGAACTCCGAGGCCAGGCGCACGGCCTCGGTGACCGCCTCGGTGAGCAGGCCGCCGGCCCGGATGGCCTGGACCGCCGCGGCGGCGAAGCAGTCACCGGCACCGCAGGCGTCGGGCGGTGCGGAATTCGCGGCCGCTGGAGCAGGGGCCATGAACGGGACGTCGTCGCCGACCGAGAGCAGAGCCCCGCGCGCGCCGAGGGTGACCGCGACGGCGGTTCCCCAGGCGCGGCTTAGGGTGCAGGCGTCGTGGGCCGCACGGCCCAGCGTCGCCTCAGGCGCGTCCACCGCCCGACGGCCTGCGACACGGGCGCGGAACGGCTCGGCGAACCCGCGGGCCTCGCGCTCGTTGGGAGTAGCCAGCCGGGTGGTGGGTACCGGCGGCTCTCCCTTCGGGTGCGGGTCCCAGACCAGCGGCACGCTGCCCGGCAGCCGGGCCAGGGCCGCCCGCACCTCCCGGTGGGCCGTTACCCCGCGGCCGTAATCGGCGACCAGGATGCTGCCGGCGGATCGCAGCGCGCGCTCCGGCGCCGCGCCGAGAGAGGAGGGACAGGCACGGCCGTCGCCGGCGTCGAGCCGGACGATCGGCCGGCCGGACGCGCTGACCCGGATCTTGCACGGCGTGCCGCCGCGCAGCGGCATCCGCACCACTTCGACGTGCCTGCCGAGCAGGTCGCGCAGCCGGGCACCGTTGCCGTCCTCGCCGAGCGCGGTGACCAGCACGACGTCGCCGCCCGGCATGCCCGCGGCGAGCAGCGCGGCCAGCCCGGCGCCGCCGGCCCGGTGCCGTTCCCGGTGACAGTCCACCACCGGCACCGCAGCGTCGGGGGCCAGGCGCTCGGCGGTGCCCTCCAGGTCCACGTCGAGCAGGGTGTCGCCGATGACTACCAGCGGGCCGCCCTTCACCTATACCTCCGCTGCCTGGCGCCGTGCGATGCGCGATCCAGCGACGGCGGCATCGATGGCCGCGCACAGCATGTGAATGGCGGCCAGGTGTACTTCCTGGACCGTGCATACCGCGGGCGCGTCCACCGTGATGGCTTCGGCGCACACGCTGGCCAGCGGGTTCGGTCCGGGACCGGTCAGCGCCCAGGTGGTCACGCCGAGCTCGGCCGCGGCTCGGGCCGCCGCGATCACGTTCCGGCTCGAGCCGCTGGTGGACAGGCAGATGAGCAGGTCGCCGGGACGGCCGTGCGCTCGCACCTGCCGGCCGAAGATCTGGTCGGCGCCGTAGTCATTGCCGATCGCGGTGAGCACGGCCATCTCGGCGGTCAGCGTGAGCGCCGCGAACGGCGGGCGGTCGCGATCGTAGCGGCCGACCAGTTCGGCGGTCAGGTGCTGGGCTTGCTCGGCGCTGCCGCCGTTGCCGCAGGCGAGCAGCCGGCCGCCGGTCGTGAGTACGTTCGCCGCGATCCGCCCCCAGTCCTCCAGGAGGGGAACATGACATTCGAACCTGCCCAGCGCGGTTACCAGCCGGCCCAGGTGAGAATCGGGTGCGGGACGGGCTTCGTTCTTCATCGTGCGCGCACCGCCTGGCCCAGCCGCACGCCCGCGTAAATGACCTCGGTCTCGGCTGCGATCCGCGCCCAGGAGTACCTGGACCTGGCCCGGGCCGCGGCCGCAGTGCCCAGGGCACGGCGGCGTTCAGGGTCGGCCAGCAGGTAGCGGATGCGGCCGGCCAGCGCGCCGGGGTCGCGCGGCGGGACCAGCAGGCCGGTCAGCCCGTCGGCGACCGTGTCGAGGTGGCCGCCCACCTCGGAGGCGATGACGGCCGCGCCGCAGGCCATCGCCTCAAGCGGCACGATGCCGAACGGCTCGTACCAGGAGTCGGAGACGATCACGTCCGCCGATCTCATCAGCGCGGGCACCTCCTCATGTCCGATCCGGCCGGTGAAGGTGACCCGACCGCGCACCCTCGCATCCCGGGCCACCGCGCGCAGCCGGGTGACCTCCGGGTCATCGTCGAGACGGATGCGCTCCGGGCCGCCAGCCACGATCAGGTGCGCGCCGGGGACTTCGGCCATCGCCGCGATCACGGTGTCCACGCCCTTGCGCGGCACCAGGCGCCCCAACGTCAGCACGCGGGGCGAACCGTCCCGCCGCGATGCCGGGCCGCCAGGATGGAACCGGTCGCAGTCCACTCCGCAGGGCACCACGTAGGTATGGTCTGGCCGGGCCCCGTACGCCGCGAGTTCGGTGACCTCGTCGGTGCAGGTGGCGATCACCGCGCTGGCGTGCTGGGCCACGGCCCGCTCCAGCCGGGCCCGCTGCGGCGGGCTGGTATCGGCGTGGGCCTGATAGCGGTGCTTGACGCTGCCGAGGGCATGGAAGGTTTGCACCACCGGGACGGGGCAGCGGCGCGCCGCCATGACCGCAGCCAGCCCGCTCATCCAGAAATGCGCGTGCACCACGTCTGGCCTGCCGACGGACCAGCGGTCGGCGAGCCAGTCCGCGAAGGCGGGCACGTAGGGCAGGAGGTCATCCTTGGGCAGCGGACGGGGCGGGCCCGCCGGCACGTGCTCCACGGTTACGCCTGGCCCGAACAGCACCGCGTCGGGCAGCTCCGGCGCGTCGCGGCGGGTGTACACGGTGACTTCGTGGCCGCGTTCCGCGAGGGCCGTCGCGAGCGCGGCGACATGCACGTTCTGCCCGCCGGCATCCGCGCCGCCGAGCGCGGCTAGCGGGCTGGCATGTTCCGATACCAGGTCGATCTTCACGGGACCCCCTGTCCAGCTTTACAGGAGCCTCATCTCTCACCATCTACGGGCAAGTAAAACCTCTGGCGCGCAAGTAAGGAACCCTTACTTAATCGGGGATAATCCTGGTCGCGCAGAGCGCCGTGAAGACTGCATGTTTGAGCGACCCGTCCCAGGTGAGTGGAACGCGCCACTGGCGGCGAGGGAGGCAGCCCACGTACGCCGCCCCCGGGCGGCGTGCGCGGGCGGTCCCGGGCGGCTTCCGCACCGACCCGATCGACTGGGCCGCACTGGCCCCGGCCCGTGCGCCCGGGGCCGCCCGCCGGGACAGCCGTCACGTGGCCCTGTGGAAAGGCACCGGGAACCGGCCGGGGGACGCGCATGGCGATCAGGTCGACCCCCGGCTGCCCGCGATCGGGGTCGGCGACGTCCTAGCCGCCGTCCGCGGCATCCGGCTCAGTGCCTGAGCCCTCTGCCTGAGCCAGGATGCGGATTTTACGCTCGACGGCGAGCGGGAGGCCGCGGCGGCCCGCGAGCGCCCGCGGCAACTGGCGCACCGCGTCCCCCAGCGCCGCCCGGGCGTCCGGGTCGCGGGTCGCCTGCCCGGCCAGCCGCATCGTCTCAGCCAGGGCCACGGCCGGAGGACGGCGCAGCCAGGCGGTCAGCACGTCGCTGCGCAGCTCGGCACGGCGGCGCCAGCCCGGCTCGGGCCGCCGGGCGGACGGGTAGTGGACCGCGACTGCCTCAGGCAGGTACCGGCGACCCCACCCGGCGGCGGCCAGGTCGTAGGCCAGCAAGCGCTCTTCGCCGATGAAGAACAGCACCTCGCTGAAGCCGCCGACATCGAGGAACGCTGTCTTCCTTACCACGCTGGCGCACGCCAGGAAGCCCAGCACCTCGGCGGTCCCGTCGTCACGCAGCGGGGAGCGGGCCATGGCCGCGTTGATCGGGTCCCGCTCCCGGCCGGGGCCGACCAGCGTCCGGGCCGCGATCAGCCCGAGCCGGGGTTCGGCGTCGAAGGCCGCCGCCGCCAGCGTCAGCGCCCCGGCCTGCCACCAGGAGTCATCGTCGCTGAACGCGACGTACGGCGTCCGGGCCCGGCGGACTCCGGCGTTGCGCGCGGCCGCGCCCGCGTTGCGGGCCAGCCGCACGACCTCGACGCCGGGAAAGCACCGGGTCACAGCGTCGGCGCTGCCGTCGGCTGAGCCGTTGTCGACCACGATCACCGGCGGGTGCTCGGGGAGCCCGGTCAGCCTGCCAAGCGTCCGCAGCAGTTCCTCGCGGCGGTTGCGGGTGGCGATTACCACCGTGACACGAATCACCGGGCGGGCCTCCCAGGCGTCAATCGGATGCTCCTTCTCCGTTCAGGCAGTGACGCCCTGGCTTACCCCGGCAGCAGAAAGGTACGGACTATGACGGGAAATTTCCTGGCCGCCAGGGGCCCGCCCGGCGTGCGCGGGCTGGACGGCGTTGGTGACAAATAGTAATATCGCCTCACGGTTGTCGAGACAGCCGGCCCGGTGCTCCGGTCCGCCTGCCTCGCTCACCCTGCGCAGACCTATCTGGCTATCCCGGGCACGAAATGGTCTCGCGCGGAAGGTGGGAACCGGCGTGTTGCAGACCTCGGTCACGGCCGGGCCCCGCGGCCCGGTGATCATCTTGTCCGGCGGCACCGACGTCACCTGCGTCGGGCCGCTTGCCGGGCTGATCGGCGCGCTGATTCCCGCCCGCCCGGACGGGGAGCGACGGGAGCTGACGATCGACGTATCTAGCTTGTGCTACGCCGATTCGGCCTCGATCCGGGAATGGGTGCTGGCCGCAAGGACGCTGCGGAAACGGGGCGGCAGCCTGGTCCTGCTGCACCCGCAGCAGCCGGTAGCCAGGATACTGGCCTTGCTGGACGCGGACCAGGTGCTTACCATCCGCGGGCAGCCCCAAGGCGGGCGCGAGCCACAGCCGTCGGGGATCTGATCAGCGAACCAGGCGGGGCACGCCGAACGCGACGCCCGCCACGCCGGCCGAATAGTGGGCCAGCGCGGCATCGCCCGGGGGCGGCAGGGCCGCCGCCGCGGTGAGCGACTCGTCGAGCCTGGTCACGGTGGCTTTCCGCAACGGCCACGGCTCGTGCCGGACCGGTATCTGCAGCAGCCGGCCGGCGTGGCGGGTGTAGGCGCGCCACCGGTGGGTGAGCCACAGGTCCAGGGGGCCGGCGCCGATCTCCGGACCGGGCCGGACGTGCAGCCGGTAGGCGGCCCGACTCGGTCCCTTCCGGATCCCGGCATAGCGAATGCCGTCGCCGCTCTTCATGGCCAGCGCGGCGCGGAAATACGGGGCGCCGAGCGCCAGCCGCGCACCGATCGTGATCCAGGTACTGGCCGCATCCAGGGAGAAAAACCAAAGGCCGGACTCGCCGTCCGGGCCCCGGACGTAGGTGCGCAGGTTCGTTTCGGCGAACGTCGACAATCCCGGGACCGCCGGCGTGCCGGGCAGCCGCACGTCCCGCATCTGCAGCGGCGTCAAGGTCAGCCACCCCGAGCCGTCGTATTCCTCGGCGACCAGGCCGGACGGCAGCAGTGACTGCAGCGAGGACACAGGATAGCGCCAGTGCACGAAACTAACCGTCCGCCACGCCTGGCGCAGCACCGGAACACGCACGCGGCTGTCGGGTCGCAGGTAAGTCACGCTGGCATACTGCCCGCCAGCTCACCGCCGATTCCAGTTTGGAACTGATACCACGGTCCGTTCCGCGAAAGATTTTCCGTTATTCCGCACGGCGGACGCGAAACACCGTCAGGTCATGCCCAGGCCGGCCCAGTGCGGAGCGGCGACGGCCAGCAGGCTGGCACCACCGGGGGCCATGGTCAGGGCGATCAGGGCGGCGGCGAGCCGGTGCGGAGGGAGCACGAAGTCGACGCAGCCGGTGGCGATGGCACTGGAGGGCATGCTGCCGGCGCAGGCGGTGGCGGGATCCTGGGCCAGCACCCGGCCGCCGTTCCGTTTGATCAGGCGGATCCCCTCCGTGCCGTCATGCAGCATGCCGGACAAGATGACGCCGATGGCGTGGCCGGGCCGGGCGGCCCGGGCGGCGCCGGCCAGCAGCGTATCCCCGCACAGGTGACGGGGACCGGTGATCGGCTCCAGGACGAGCTGGCGCTGGCAGTCGAGGCTGGCTGCCGTCCCGCCGGGAATGACGGTGACGCCGGGACCCCAGGTGGACAGCCCGTGGACGCCCGTGCGGACCGGCAGGCTGGTCTGCTTCTGCAGGACCGCCGCGAGAGCGTCATGCGCGCGGTGCGGCCGGTGCGAGATGACCAGCACGGGGACGGAGAAGGCGCTGGGCAGGCCGCTGAGCAGGGTGTTCAGCACGGGCAGGCCGCCCAGTGAGGCGACCACGACTACGAACTGGAAACGGGGCCCGCTGGCTGACATGTCTTCGATGCTAGCTGAGTGTCTGTACCGGACATAAGTTGCCGGCTGCGGGGTAGCGATGTCCCCTAGCGCAGGGAGGGGGCGCAGATGGGCGAGGAGCCGCTGGAACGTAACGCCATCCTGGCCGCGCTGCCCGGCGACGAGCTGGCCCGGCTGCGCGATGACCTGGAACTGGTCGAGGCCCAGGTCCGCGAGCAGGTCTACCGGCCCGCCGGCCCGATCCCTGAGGTGTATTTCCCGCTGGCTTCGGTATTCTCCATGGTCGGCATGACCGATGACCGGATGCCGGTGGAAGTGGCCACCATCGGCCGCGAGGGCATGGTGGGCCTGCCAGTGTTCCTCGGCGCGGCCAGTTCGCCGCACGCGGCGTTCTGCCAGGTCTCCGGCCCTGCCGCCAAGGTCACCGCGCACGGCCTGCGCCGCGTGCTGGCCGATGACGGGACGCTGCACCAGGCGCTGAGCCGGTACACCCAGGCCGCCATGGTGCAGATCGCGCAGAACGTGGTGTGCAACGGCACGCACGCCACCGTGCAGCGCGCGGCGCGCTGGCTGCTGACCACCCGGGACCGGGTGGGCGGGGAAAAGTTCCTGCTCGCTCAGGAGTTCCTGGGCCTGATGCTCGGCGTCCGGCGGTCAACCGCCTCTGATACCGCCCGCCAGCTGCGGGCCGACGGCCTGATCCGCTACAGCCGGGGCGAGATCACCATCACTGACGGGCCCGGCCTGGAGCGAGCGTCCTGTTCCTGCTACGGCATCGTCAAGGCGGAGTTCGACCTCATCACCGGCAACGGGTAGCCGTCGCCGCGGCCGATTCCGCTCGCCGGCGGCTGGCCAGCAGGCACCGGGCCAGTTCCTCGGCGTAGGGCATGCCCGGCGGCTCCGGCGTGCGTACGAAATCCCGCTTGCGCTGGTACCGCGCCAGCTTCCCTGAGCTGGGTGCCGCGTCTCGGCGGCTGCCCGCAGCCATGACCGGCTGGTCTGCTTGCCGTGCCACTACGCGGGACCTCACCATCAACGCGCCCGGTAAACATCACGTGTTCGCCAAGCTGGACATCTCCGGCCGTACCCAGCTCGCCGCCGAGGTGGCCCTCCGCAGGCCCGACACCACGGCGAGCTAGGGTTTCCGGCGCGTCGAGCCGGGTAACCGCGACCGCATGGAACGCAGGAGCACCAAGCACGGACCGCAGCTCGACGACCAGCTCAAGTACGAATCACAGGGTATGGAGCGCGGGGCGCCGCAGCGATCGCACGTCGAGGAATGGCGCGAGGTCGAGCCTGCGGGAGACATACCCGTCGCGGGACGCCAGCTGCCCGGACAGAACCAGGCCGCAGGAGACATCGCGCTTCGCAGCGAGCTGGCCCGGGTGCTGTCTCGAAGCGATTTCCCGGCGGATCGGGACACGCTGCTGGGCCGCCTGTCCGACGCGGACGCGTCCGGCGAACTGGTGGCCAGGCTCGCCCGCGTGACGGTGAACCGGCCCTTCGCGAGCGCCCATGAGGTCATGGTCGCCCTGGACATCAACGAGCCCGAGCGCCGGGTGCGCTGAGCGAGCGCAAGCCGTTCACCGGCCTGCTGCGCCCCTTATGGCTGCGGCACGACCTTGATGGCGCCGTCTAGTTTCTGCTGGAAGATTTCGTAGCCGTGCGGGGCATCTTCCAGCGGCAGCCGGTGGGTGCACAGGTCTTCGGCACCGAGCGGGTCACCGTCGCCGCACAGCAGCGGCATCAGGTCGTCGATCCAGCGCTTGACGTGCGCCTGGCCCATGGCGATCTTCACGCCCTTGTCGAAGAGCTGGAGCATGTTGAGCGGGTCGGCGGTGCCGCCGTAGACGCCGCTGATCGAGATCGTGCCGCCGCGGCAGACGGTTTCGATGCCCCCGCTCGCACATCCAGCAGTGCCCGCAGGAGACGTTGAACGGATCACCACCCCGGTCGCCCGGCCGGACGTGCGCCGCTGCCTGCGGGCCGACCTCCTCCACCACGCCCATCGGCTCGTGACCCAGGATGTCGCCCTTGTCGATGAACGGGCCGAGGACACCGTACAGGTGCAAGTCCGAGCCGCAGATCGCGGTCGAGGTCAGCCGCACGATCGCATCCGTCGGCTGCTCGATCTTCGGATCCGGAACCTTCTCGACGCGGACGTCCTTGGTGCCGTGCCATACCAGACGCTGCCGGATACCGTGCTGCTGGCGCGGCTGCGCCAGCAGCCTCGCCAGCAGCCGCGGGGCAGCGCGGAGCGGGACGCGGTCTGCGAGATCCTGGTCGCCCGGTATGCCGGGCTGGTCCAGTCCTGCGCGCGGCGGTATCGCCGCAGTCCCGAGCCGGCCGAGGACCTGCTGCAGGTCGGCTACGTCACGTGATATCGCGGCTCGAAACCCCTAGCTCGGCCGACGGATCAGCCAGGCATGATGGCCAGGAGGCGCCCGAGGACGCAACGAAAGGCCAGCGCGACAGCTCATGAGACCGGCCAGAAACCGGGGGCTGGGCGCTCAGCGGTCTGGGCGGGTCTTGACCGGCTGCGCCTTGCTCATCGTGCCGGGCGGGGCTAACCGCGCAACTCGGGCAGGACATGCTCGCCGTATAGCCGGAGCATGCCCAGGGGATCGGCGCCCGAGACGTTCATGACCACGATCGCGGTGGCGCCCATGGCCTTGATGGCCTTGAGCTGGCGCACGTGACGGGCCGGATCGGCGGACACGATCGCCATCGTCGTGTACTTGCGATCCGGCACATTCTCGCCGATCTCGCCGACCTGACCGGGATCGCTGACGTCTTCGGCATAGGGCTCGTCGGCCAGCGTGGCCTTCCACTCCCGGGACGACTCCAGCGCCAGCTCGTCGCTGCCGGCGACGGCGGCGATGCCCTGGAGGATGATCTCGCCAGGCTCCCGGCCGGCCTCCTCGGCCGCCTTCCGGTAGGCGGCGATGACTCTCGGCGCCTTGACCGGGTGGGCCAGCGTCCACACTCCGTCTGCCAGCCGGCCAGCGATCGAGGCGGCCCGCGGGCCGAACGCCGACATGTATACCGGCACCCGGCGCTCTGGCAGGTCGTACAGGCGGGCGCCCTCGGCGCGGAAGTACCGGCCCTGGTAGCTGACAGTCTCGCCGCGGAGCATCCCGGTGATGATGGTCAGAGCTTCCTCGGTCCGAGCCAGCTGACCGGCGGGAGGCGGCCAGTCCAGCCCGGCCGGCACCTCGTTCATGGCCTCCCCCGAGCCGACGGCCAGAAATGCCCGGCCCGGGTTCATCAGCTCCAGCGTGGCCGCCTGCTGTGCCATCACCACCGGGTTGTAGCGATGCACGATGGCACTGACCGCCGGGCCCAGCGACACCGCTGAGGTGGCCTGCCCGGCGGCGCCGAGCCACACCCACGCGTTCGCACAGTGCGCCGGCGGCCCCGCGGCCGGGTCCCACCAGGGCGCCAGGTGATCGCTGCAGCACACAAGTTCGAAGCCGGCGCGGTCGGCCTCTACCGCCTGGTCGAGAAGCTCGCGCGGGCCGAACCGCTCATGCCCGAGCGCTACCCCGTATGCCACCTGTTCCGGCTGGCGCTTACGGGCCCACAGCACCGCCCTGGCCGATTCCACCACTCCCATGGGTGACCTCCTTGCCGCTAGTAGGCGCTTACTTGCTGCCCGGGGCGAGATCAAACATCACGAAACAGGCGGCCCCGCGCATGGCAGGCCGCGCCGGGACGGTTAATCCTGGCCGCGATGGGCAGTCGCGCCGCCATCTTGGCGAACCACGATCGAGGAGGACACATGACCGACGTATTCACCGTGCTGGCCAAGGACCACCAGGAAGTCAAGGCCATGCTGGCCGAGCTGGGTAAGCGCCCGATCGAGCACGCCGCGGCGGGCCCCGATCAGCTGGCCTTGCGGAAAAAGATGGTCGAGCAGCTGATCATCGAGGAATCCAAGCACGAGGCGCTGGAGGAGATGTACTTCTGGCCGGCCGTGCGCGAGCACCACCCGGACGGCGACAGCCTGGCCGACGAGGCGACCGGGCAGGAGCAGGAGGCCAAGGAGGTGCTGGCCCGGCTGGACAAGCTGGACCCCGAGCAGGCCGAGTTCGAGGAACTGCTCGGAAAGTTCACCGGGGCAGCCCGCGAGCACATCCAGTTCGAGGAGACCCGGGTGTGGCCGGGAATGCGCTCTGCGCTGTCAGCCGAGGCAGCGGACGAGCTGGGCCGCAAGATAGCCGATGGCAAGAAGACCGCCCCCACCCGGCCGCACCCGCATACCCCGCCGTCGCCAGGCGTGCTGAAGAGCACCGGGCCCGCCGCGGCCGTGGCCGACAAGGCCCGCGACGCGGTTACCGGACGGGGTGATTAGCCAGGTCCGGGTCTCGCCGAGGCGTGCAGCCCGGACCTGGTCACGGTCACCCCGGACGACGACGCCGACACCGCCGTGCAGCGGATGCGCGAGCGCTCGGTGCGGCGGGTTCCCGTGGTGAAGGACGGCCGGCCGGTCGGAGTGCTGTCCATCGGCGACATGGCGATCGAACGCGACGAACGGTCAGCGCTGGCCGACATCAGCGCGGGGCGGCCCAACACCTGACGGAACAAGGAGAGGCCATGGCCAGCCAGCCGCTGCGCGGCGACTGGCGGCCTTCTGCGCCAAGGTCGTCGCGGAGTCCGCCGAGGGCAAGCACCCTGCCCAGGCCCCCAGCGCGTAAATCGGCGGCTGGCTGACGGTCGATGACGTCACCACTGTGCGGATGATGCGCTCGCTGGCCAGAGTCGTCCATGAGCGCTACCAGAGCCGGCGGCTGAGCGTGGCGCAGCCTTCTGACCGGGCCCGGGCCCGGTCAGCGGCCGATGGCCAGCCTGATGCCGGCCGCGGAAACGCGCTGGATGCGGGCACGGCTGCCCCGCAGCGCGGTGCGCGCCGCGTTGGCGCCGCATGCGCCGTGCACCCCGCCGCCGGGGTGGGCCGAGGATGAGGCCAGGTACAGCCCGGCGATGGGTGTCTCGGGCAGGCCCAGCCCCGGGCTGGGGCGGAAGATGAGCTGCTGGTGCGCCGCGGTGGTGCCGCCGTTGACCGCGCCGCCGACCAGGTTAGCGTCGCCGGCCTCGAACTGGCCCGGGGTGGTGATCCGGCGGGCGATGATCAGTTCCTGCCAGCCGGGGGCGTACCGCGCGATCTGTGTCTCCAGGCGGTCGGCGAAGATCTCCCGCTCCTTCTCGTCCCAGGAACCGGTCAGGTCTCCGCCCGCATCGCCCCGTACTCGCTGCGGTACGTGGGTATACCCCCACATGGCCTGCGTTCCGGCCGGGGACCGGCCCGGGTCCGCGGTGGTCATCTGCCCGGCCAGCACGAACGGGCGGGCGGGCACCCGCCCGGTGGCGACCTGGGCCGAGTAGCCGGTCAGCTCGTCCAGGCTCGCGGCGACGTGCACGGTCCCGGCCCCGGCCACCTCGGGCGCCAGCCACGGCACCGGCTGCCGAAGCGCCCAGTCCACCTTGAACGTCGAGCAGTCCCAGTGGAACCGGCGCATGTCAGCGCGCAGCCGCGGCGGCAGATGATCCCAGCCGACCAGGCGCCCGTACAAGGCGGGCGCCGACATGGCGGCCAGCACGGCCCGCCGCGCCGCGATCTGGGCGCCGGACGACGTGCGCACCGCGACCGCCCGGCCGTTGCGCATCACGACCTGGCGCACCCCGTCCCCGCACCGCAGGATCCCGCCCCGCTCGGCCAGCCGCCGCACCAGGGCCGCGGTGAGCTGCCCGGCCCCGCCTTCGGGCACCGGCCAGCCGCACTGATGGCCGAGCATGGCCAGCAGCCAGCCGTACAGTGAGCTGCCGGCCGATTCGGGCATCAGGTCCGCGTGCAGGGCGCTGCCGGCCAGCAGCAGCGCACCCGGGCCGGTGAACTCCTCCTCGATCAGCCTGCGCACGGGCAGCAGCGCGAACCGCGCGAACCGCAGCAACCCGGGGCCGCCCAGGTCCGCGGCCAGCGCGCAGCCCGGGCGGACCGGGGGGAACGGCACGAACAGCGCGTCAAGCAGGTGCGGTCCCAGCCGGCGCCACAATCCGCACAGCCGGCGCCACGCCGCGCCGTCCCCGGTCCCGAGCGCTTCCAGCCCGGCGGCCGTGCGCGCCACGTCGCGCGACAACAGGGCCGCGCTTCCGCCGGGCAGCGGATGGGCGAGCACGTGCTCGGCATGGGACCACCGCAGCCCGTACCGTTCGAGTTCCAGGGCCTGCATCGCCCGGGACGCGGCGGCCAGCGGGAAAAACGCGCTGCAGTGGTCAGAGCGGAAACCAGGCGCCGGCCCCGGCCCGCTGCGCGCCCCGCCGCCCGGTTCGGCCTGCTCCTCGCAGACCACCACCTGCCACCCCGCATCAGCCAGCACGTTCGCCGCGACCAGCCCGTTCGGGCCCGCGCCGATCACCACCGCGTCCGGCGTTCCGCCGCCATGCTCTGTCACGCCGAACCGCTACCCCGCTAGCGCTTGCTGGTAGCGCGCTTGGCGGCGGTCTTCTCGGTGCGGGCGTCCCCGGTGGTCAGCGAGCCGTCGGGCGCCTCGAGGTGGGCGCGGACGAACCAGTGGAACTCCTCGAGCTGGCGGGCCTGGCCGATGAGCATGTCCTGGGTGACCAGGTCGAGCTGCTCTGTGGTGTCGATCGCTCCCCGGTGGGCAGCGATGATCCCCGCGTAGACCACGTCCAGGGCGCCGAGGTGCTCCTGGGTCCCGGCACGGCCGATGGAGTAGTCGTCCCAGTCGCGCTGGGCGACGAGCGCGCCCGGCGTGCCGCAGGGAGATCCGCCGAGGGCGGCGATCCGCTCCGCGGTGTCGTCGGCCATGGCCCGCACCGCCTGGACCTGAGGATCCAGCATCGTGTGGACCGCGATGAAGTTCGGGCCGGTCACGTTCCAGTGCACGTGCTTGAGAGTCAGCCCGAGGTCGTTGAGCGAGTTGAGCCGGTCCTGCAGCAGCTTGATCACCCGCTCGGCGGCGTCGCTCTTCATGCCCGGCACGGTATAGCTCCCCATGACATCTGCCTTCCTGTAGTCCCGCACGCTCCGCCGCCACCAGGTCATCGACCAGCTGCCTGGCCGGTGTCTGCTCGCACATAGCGGTGTATCCGAATTCGGTCATCGCGGGGCCTACCCACGCGGGCCTGGCTAAACGTCATCCGGGTCGGCCACGCAAGGGGAAGGCGGAGGAAAGGGAGTGCGGACCATGGCGGGGCTGGTGGTAAGCACCATCCATCCGTCCGCCGTGTCTGGGTCTGACCCTGGCAGACATAACCGCCGTGTCCTGGGTAGCAATACAGCCTTCCCCCGCGGATGAGGCAGACGAAGGAGGGACATGGCCATGCCATCAGCGCAGCAGCCGCCGCCCGGCCAGGAGCAGGAATACCCCGGCCGGACGGCTGAGATGGATCCCAGGCCCCGTGACGAGATGCGGGACTACCAAGGCCGGGGCCTGCTGGCGGGATCCCGCGCGCTGATCACCGGCGGCGACTCGGGCATCGGGCGGGCCGTGGCGGTGGCCTTCGCCAAGGAGGGCGCCGACGTGGCGATCGCCTACCTGTCGCAGATCGAGGACTCCGATGCCGCGCACACGGCCGAACTGGTCCAAGCGGCCGGGCAGCGGTGCGTGACGATCCGCGGCGACCTGGCCGTAGAGGACAACTGCCAGCGCGCCGTGGAGCAGACCGTGACCGAACTCGGCGGCCTGGACGTGCTGGTGAACAACGTCGCGCCCCAGGAGCCCGTCGCGGATCTCGCCGAGCTGAGCACCGCGCAGTGGGAACGGACATTCCGGGTCAACGTGCACAGCTACTTCTGGACCACCCAGGCCGCGCTGAAGCACCTGCCCGACGGCGGCGTCATCATCAACACCTCCTCCATCAACGGGCTGCGCGGCAACAAGACCCTGATCGACTACGCCGCGACCAAGGGCGCCGTCCTGGCCCTGACCTACTCCCTGGCCCAGGCCCTGCAGGACCGCGGCATCCGGGTCAACGCCGTCGCCCCCGGACCGGTGTGGACGCCGCTGATCCCCGCCACGCTCGGCCAGGACAAGGTCGCCTCGTTCGGCAGCCAGGTGCCCATGGGCCGCGCCGCCCACCCGGACGAGATCGCCCCGTCCTACGTCTTCTTCGCCAGCGGGCAGCTGTCCAGCTACTACTCAGGAGAGGTCCTCGCCCCCATCGGCGGCGAAACCCTCCCCGGGTAGCGGTCATGCCAATCACGGAATGGACGGTCCGGCGTGTGATCACGGGCCATCTGGGCAGGTGCCTGGCTGGTTTTACTTAGCCGTGCCAGTCAAGGGAAAGGAACGATCATGCCAAAAGGTCAGATCAAAGACGAGAAGACCTACCGAAAGCTCCGCGATAAGGGTGAAAGCAAGGGCAAGGCGGCCCGGATCGCTAACGCCGCGGCGGGCAGCTCGACCAGCAAGGTCGGCCGCAAGGGCGGCAAGAGCGGCTCGTATGACGACTGGAGCAAGCAGGACCTGGTCCAGCGGGCCAAGCAGATCGGCATCAAGGGCCGTTCCACGATGAGCAAGGCGGAGCTGATCAAGGCCCTCCGACACCACTGAGCCGACGGCCTTCGTGGCCCCGTGGCTGATAGGTGGCCGCGGTCCCCACAGCAGAGCAGATGGCACCGGCGCGCCGGATGGGTTCGCCGGCCGACGGAACCGGCTACCCCGCGTACCGGCAGTGCCGCCGCTCGCCTGGGACGCTGCCCGGCACTACCTGGCCCCCCACCCGGCCGCCGATAACGTCACACCCGGATGAACCGCACCACGGTCCGTTCGGCAGACAGGCTTTCATTGTGCCGAACGGACCGTGGCTCCACGGCCCGGTTACCATTCACCGCGGGCCGTGGCTAGCCGGCCAGACGCGAGCGCAGCAGTTGGAACCTTGGTCCGTTCCTGCCCAAACCGCCGGCGTGGCGGTTAGTTGCCGCTGACCTGGGTACACGGGCCAGATGGCCGTGCTGAATGTGCTGATTGACGCATGGCCCGGACGACGTTCACGTAGGCGCGGCACCGGCGCAGGTTGCCGACCACCCCGCCGCCCGTCGATCAGCACGGTGCATGCGCCGCACTGCCGTGATCGCACCCCTTCTTCGGCCCGGCCGGCCCGAGCCGTTCGCGGAGCAGGTCGAGCAGCGACATCCGCGGATCGACGGCCAGCGTGCGGGGGGCGTCGTGGACACCGAAGATGATCTCGTTCATGACGGGGCGCTGGTCAGGTAGGTGGCGCTGAAGTCGTCGTCGCCGTGCTCGGCGGCGCCCTGGTGCAGCCGCCGCGCGATCAGGTCCAGCAGCGGCAGGTCCAGCCCGTGCTGACTGGCCGACTCGCGGACCAGGCTGGCGTCCTTGGCGGCCAGGGTGAGGCGGAACGACGGGGCGAAGTCGCGGTCCGCGATTGCCTGGCCCTTCATCCGCAGGTAGGGCAGGTCCAGCGCGCCGCCCTCGATGGCCTGGAAGAACAGCGACGGGTCCAGGCCCAGGCCCTCGGCCAGCGCGATCGTCTCGGCACCCGCCTCGACCACGGCCAGGACCCAGCTGTTGGTGACCAGCTTCAGCCTGGTGCCGGCCCCGGCCTCCCCGGCCCGGATGGTCCGGTGGCCGATCGCCTCGAAGACCGCGTGGACCCGGGGCCGGGCCTCCTCCGGACCCGACTCGAGGACCACCAGCTTGCCCTGCTCGGCCGGCTGCCTGGTGCCGAGGACCGGCGCGTCGACGAAGCCCACGCCGTACCGGTTGGCCAGCCCGATGCACTGCTTGGTGGCCTCCTCGCCGAAGGTGCTCATCTGCAGCCAGATGGGGTGGTCGGGATCGTTCCGGCGGGCCATGACCGGCAGCGCGCCGTCGTCGGAGTCCATGGCCGTGGTGACCGCCTCGGCGTCGGCCAGCATGGTCAGCACGATGGTGGCGCCCTCGGCCGCCTCGGCCGGGGTGTCCGTTACGAAGGCACCGTCCTGGGCGAGCGGTTCCGCCTTGTCGCGGGAGCGGTTCCAGGCCCGGACGGGAAGGCCGGCCCGGGCGATGTTCCGGGCCATCGCGAAGCCCATGGTCCCGCCGGCGCCTAGTACCGCGACGACCTCGGTGGTCTGGCTGTAGGTCATGCCGCTTCCCTCCGCGTTCGGTTCCGGTGCTCGGCGCACCCGGCTACCCGGAGCGATCGCGGCTAACCACTCTCCGTTCAGCGCCCGGTCGCCCCTGCCTTGAGCGCCCCTTCTGGTGAGGCGACGTTCTCGACTCCGCCGGGTGATGGCCGGGAAGGTCATATGAACATCACCGTGACGGCGAACTGCCACCGGGAAAGACTAAGCAGGTTCATCAGCGTGCCTCCTGTCAGCCCTCGGTGACGGGGCGCCGGGGCTGGCCTGGGCGAACCTGGGCAGCGCCGCGGCCCCGATCGCGAGCAGGGCGACGATGCCCATCTGGATGTACTCGACGGTGGCGAAGGCGTGCGGGTAGCCGTGCGGCTGCAGGGCCAGGTAGAGGCCGCCGAGGCTGGCGACGCCGAGGGCGAGGCCGCTTTGCTGCAGGGTGATCAGCGCGCCGCTGCCGACGCCGCCCAGGTGGGCGGGGACGTCGGCCAGGACGCTGCGGAACAGGCCGGCGAACAGCATCGACTGCCCGGCGCCGACCAGGGCCAGCGGAACGGCCATGGACAGCAGGGACACGTGCGGCCATCCCGTCACGATGTCGGCGACCAGCCACGCCAGTCCCGCCAGCTGCACGATGGCGCCGCCGGACAGCGCGGCCCGGCCGAACCGGCCGATCAGGCGCGGGGCGAGCAGGGACCCGGCCAGGAACAGCACCGCCATCGGCACCACGGCCAGGCCGCCGCGCAGTGCGTCGTTGCCCAGCCCCTCCTGGACGGTCAGGGCGAAGACGAACATGAACGCGCCGAACCCCATGCTGAAGACCAGCACCATGACCAGGCCGCGGGACATCGACCGCAGCCGCAGCAGGGACGGCGGCAGGAGCGGCACCTCCCCGCGTGCCTCGGCCCGCTTCTCCGCCAAGAAGGTGGCGGCGCCGAGGACGGCCGCGGCGGCGAGCAGCAGCCAGGTCCACCAGGGCCAGCCCAGGGCGTGGCCTTCGGTCAGCGGGGCCAGCAGTGCGGTGAGGGTGGCGGCGAACAGCACTGTGCCGGGCAGGTCGATCCCGACCGGGTGCGGGGCCCGGGTAGCGGGCACGATGCGGGCGGCGGCCAGCAGGACGAAGATGCCCACGGGCACGTTGACCAGGAAGATCGGCCGCCAGGAGGATCCGGCGATGTCGGCGCTGACCAGCAGCCCGCCGACGATCTGGCCGACCACCGCGGCGATGCCGGAGGTGGCACCGTACAGGGCCAGGGCACGGGCCTTGCGCTCGCCTTCCAGGGTGTGGTGGAAGGTGGCCAGCACCTGGGGGATGAGCAGCGCCGCGGCGGCGCCCTGGACGATCCGGGCCCCGATGAGGAACCCGGCCGACGGCGCGAGGCCGCACGCTAGCGAGGCTAGCGTGAACCCGATGAGCGCCCAGCCGAAGACGTGGTGGCGGCCGTAGCGGTCCCCTAGCCGGCCGCCCAGGACGAGCAGGGCCGCATATGCCACCCCGTAGCCAGCGATGACCAGCTCCAGCTCCGCGCCCGAGGCGTGCAGCGAGGCGCTGATGCTGGGCAGCGCGACGTTGGTGATGAAGAAGTCCATGATCGGCATGAAGGCGCCGGCCAGCAGGATGAACACCCCGAACGGGTGCAGCCCGCCGGCCAGCGCGGAGGCGCGGGCCGAGCCCCGCGCCGCCGCGTAGTCCACGGTAGAAGTCACGTCAGCTCCCGAAGTAGTTATGTCATCATTACCATAAGTCTATAACTATCTTGGGTCAATAACTATGCTGTGTGACCTATCATGGGCAGATGACAGCGACCCGGCGCAACGACACGGACCCGGCGCCATCGCCGGATGGTGATCCGCGGTGGGCCGACCTGGCGGACCTGATCCTGATCATCGCGCGGGAGATCCAGTTCCTCGGCTACCGCGACCCCGGGGCCGTCCCGCTCACCCAGTCAGAGGGCATGGTCATGCGCTACCTGCTGGACCACCCGGGCACGCCGCCCAGCCAGCTCGCCGACGCCACCGGGCTGCAGCGCACCAACCTGTCCGCCGTCCTGCGCGGGCTCGAGCGCAAGGGCCTCGCCGAACGGCTCGCCTGCCCCGACGACCTCCGGCGGGCGACGATCCACCCGACCGCGCGCGGCAAGCGGAACTACGCGCTCGTCCGCCAGGAGTGGGCCGCCGTGGTATCCGCCGCCGCCGGCCACGACACCGCCAACCTCGACGAGGCCCTCACCCTGCTCGGTAAGATCGGAACCAGCCTGACCGCCAGCCGGCCCCGCCCCCGGCCGGCCCGCGGCCCTGATGTAACGCACCGCCCGCTCGGCGTCCCGCCACCTGGCGGCCGCACAGCACCGCCGCCGTGGTCCGGTCCAGCGCAACCGGTCCGCTCGCCGCGGGCGGTCTCCGGCGGACACGGGGCAGGACCTGCACGGAACCGTTTCGTACGTTACGGCGCGGAGAGGTCAGAACGGCGGGCCTGCGGGAAGCACCTGGCCGGGCGAGCTCGTGCTGGCCGTGCCTGATCGGCTGGAGCCCCGACCTGGATGCGCTGACCGGCAGGGCGGGGAAGCAGCCGATTGGCAGCGTGCCGCTGGCTCTGGCGGAACGGCCCGCGGCCCGGGCGTTGCTGGACCACGGGCCCGGGGCGCTGCGGGCCCTCATGCGGTGGCCGGCCGCCCTGGCTGCCGGCACCGCTCCCGCGCCTGTCACGGTTCCTGCCGGGCACGTGTACCCGGCCCTTCGGTCAGGCGTCGGTGCGGAC
Organism: uncultured Actinomycetes bacterium; assembly: GCA_963767565.1. GTDB lineage: Bacteria > Actinomycetota > Actinomycetes > Streptosporangiales > Streptosporangiaceae > Palsa-504. The sequence goes on from CAVYEG010000019.1 coordinate 104,873, forward strand.
CAGCCGGTATGCCGCCCCGGCCAGGGCCAGCGCCACCCATCCCGCGAGGACCGCCAGGCCCGCCCAGGGAGTGAGCGAGTTCGCGGACTGGTGCAGTGACATCATTGCCTGGCCGGCGTTGCCGGGCAGATAGCGGTCGACGTCGCTAGCCCACGATTTGGGCAGCAGCTGGGTCAGACCGGGCACGATGAGCAGGACGCCGACCAGGACGGCGATGGCGCCGGCGCTGGAGCGGATCAGCATGCCCAGGGCCACGCCGGCCACGCCGGCCAGGCCCAGGTAAAGTCCCGCGCCGAGCAGGGAACGCAGCACGCCGCCGTCGCCCAGGGACAGCGCGATCTTGTCGCCGTGGAGGGCGAGGCTGCCCAGCAAGAACGCGGCGATCGCGCCGGCCGTGGCGACGGGTGTGGCGATCGCGGCGAAGACGGCGCTCTTGGACCACAGCACCGGCAGGCGCCTTGGCACTGCCGCCAGCGTGGAGCGGATCATGCCGGTCGTGTACTCACCGGCGGAAACCAGGATTCCGAGCACTCCGATGGCGAGCAAGGCGAACGTCGAACCCAGCAGGGCGAGGCTGACCGCGTTGCTGGGGCTGGCGGAGCCCGGGCCTGGCGGCCCGCTGCTCGCGGTGGCGCCGGGGCTGTAGGCGGCGGAGGCGATCGCCCCGATGGCGATCAGCAGGATAAGGGTGATGCCGAGGGTGATCCAGCTGGACCGCAGCGACCAGAATTTGCCCCCTTCTGAGCGCAGCACCCTCAGCGCGGTGACCCGGTAGGCGGGCCGGGCGGGCTCGCGGAACCCGGCGGTCGCAGCGGCGGCGGACGTGGTGGTGGTCATCAGGCGGCCCTCCGGGTGACGGCGCCGGCGGGGGCGCTGTGGTATTCCACGGCGTCACTGGTGAGTTCCATGAATGCTTCCTCCAGCGATGCGGTCTGCGGGGTGAGCTCGTACAGCGGGACTTCGTGCTCGGCGGCGATCGTCCCTATCCGGCGGGAGTCCAGGCCGCTGACCACGAGTTCCTCGGCGGTGGTGGAGGTGATGGTGATCTTCGTGTCCGGAAGTCAGCTCACGCAACCGTTCAGGCTCGGCGGTGGCGACCTTCACGCTCCTGCCGCCGGCCTGCTGGATGAAGGCGCTGGTCGTGGTGTCCGCGAGTAGCCGGCCCTGTCCGATGATGACCAGCTGGTCGGCGATCTGCGCGGTCTCGCTCATCAGGTGGGAGGAGAGCATGACCGTTCGTCCCTCGGCGGCCAGCGCGGACAGCAGGTTGCGGACCCAGAGCACTCCCTCCGGGTCCAGGCCGTTGACGGGCTCGTCGAGCATCACGATCTCCGGGTCGCCGAGCAGCGCCGCTGCGATGCCGAGCCGCTGGCCCATTCCCAGTGAGAAGGATCCGGCCCGCTTGCGGGCCACGCTGCCCAGGCCGGCCAGCTCGATGACCTCCTCGACGCGGGAGCGCGGGATCCCGTGGGTGCGGGCGAGAGCCGTCAGGTGGGCGAAGGCGGTGCGGCCCGGATGGACCGATCTGGCCTCCAGCAGGGCGCCGACCACCTGCAGCGGCGCGGCGTGCTCGGCGTAGCGCCGGCCGCCCACCGTGACCGTGCCGCTAGTGGGTGCGTCCAGCCCGATGATCACGCGCATCGTCGTGGACTTCCCCGCGCCGTTGGGGCCGAGGAATCCGGTGACGTGGCCAGGCTTGACTGTGAAGCTCAGCCGGTCGACCGCCGTCTTGTCCCCGTAGCGTTTCGTCAGTTCGTGTACGTCAATCATGGGTGCCGATTCCCTGCCTTTGCTGTCGCGGTCAGGACCAAGATCAACTGGGCGACCGCGATCACGCCTAGCACCCACCCGCGCTGGCCTGACGTGCGGCAGTGGGCCGGACACCGTGCTCCGCGAGCCGGCGGCTACGTCCGGCCCGATGACGTCGGTGGACTTGCTCATGGAGGACACTCCAGACGGTCGAGGAAGTATAAACGAAACGGTTTCGTACTGAAACTATGTCAGGAACTGTCGGCGTGTCAAACTGCCACAGGTAAACCGCGACGATCACGATCGCTATGCACCACGCAGTATATGTACGATACCGTTTCGTTCGAAGGTGCGTGCTAGACTGCATCCAGACGGAACCGGTCCATACGGAAGAAGGTGCGCTGTGGCGACGGCGACCCGTCCGGCCCGCGGGAGGATGACCCCTGAGCGCGAGGGCGAGTTGTACGAGGCGGTCCTCGCCCTAGTCCGCGAGACCGGCTACGAGGGGCTGACCCTGGCCGCCGTCGCGGCGCGGGCCCATGGCAGCAAGGCCACCTCTAGCAGGCGGCAACCTCCCTCGTCGCCCAGGCCCTGAAGCGCACCAGGCCCCCGATCGCACAGACCGTCGACACCGGCTCGCTGCGCGGCGACTTCGCGGCGATCGTCGCGCGCTTCGACTACGACCGCTGGCTAGCGAACGGCACCATGCGCCGCTGATCAGCGCGACATCACCCACGTGCTATGCCGCATTGCGAGGTGCTCATCGAGCCGGAACGCGAGGACATGCAGAAGATGCTGCGCCGCGCGGTCGCCCGCGGCGAGGTCTCTCCCCGGAATACCGCACTGGACTACGGCTGCACACGATGGTCGGCCCTGATCGCCCGGGACCTGATGGACCGGCCGCCGGAAAGGCCTGCGTCCAGCGTACGTGAGGCCGTCGTCCTCCCGGCCCTGGAGCGCACGCCCCAGCCCGCAGACGGCCGCTGATCGCCGGCTACGGTTCCTTGCCCGACGGCCAGGTGCGCGGCTTCCTGCTGACCCCCCTGCGACAGTCATCACCGAGGTGCCGGCGGTGCTACGCCCCACATGAACCTGCCCGCCACCCGCACCATGCCCGCCACGCCCGCGGCCCAACGGTGGCTAACCCGCCAGCAAGCCTCCCTTAAACGCCGCGCCGCCCCCGGATTCCGCGCCTGGGCCGCAGTAACCGTACAAGGAGCAAAACCGGCCAGCAGCCGGGCCGCCTCAGCATTGCGGCGCGGCGCAGGAAGCATCCTGCGCTCTGTTTGCCATGGCGAACGAGCTCCCGATAGATCCGCCGCCCATCCTGGCCGGGCAAGCGACCGGATCAGGAACAACAGCGCAGGCTGGGAGACGACGGCAGAAACTGCCGCTGGCCGTGCACGGTGAAGCGACCTTGCCGCGCTCGCGCGGCAGCGCGATGGCGCGCCGTACCGTAACGCGGGCGCACCCACCGTACTGAACGGCGAGCGCGGCTTCACTGGGCAGCCCCGCACCCGTGACAGGAGCGCGCCGTGCGGCTTACAGGAGTGATTCGTCAAGTCTTCAATGTCGGTGGCAACCTGGACGGGTTACAGGGTGGCGGTGGTACCTTATCCGGGGCCTGCAGGTTCTACGGCAATGAAAGAAGTGTTTCCCGTGGACGTAAGACTGGAGCGCCCCTACGCTGATCTAGCAGGATCGCATGACCCACCTTCCAAGCCCGCCCGGATTGCTGCCTTTCTCTCGGAACGCCTGTGCTGGTCGGCGTTCTGGGACAAGGCGCACGGAGTCTGGCGCGTAGCGGAGGACGACCCCAGTGGCGGGAGCGGAGTAGCTGCGTGCCTGGTCACGCAGGGCTGCGACCGTGTGTCCCTGGTAGAGGTCGAGCTGGTCGAGGAGGAAGTCGTCCGGGTGGACGACCGTGATCTCGTAGGCCGCGGTCGACATGCCCGGGAAATCGTCGGTGTTGAATGTGACGAGGACCGCCGCATCGCTGCGGATGGCGGCGGCGAGCACGTGCTTGTCTTTCGGGTCGCAGGTCATCGTCTCGACGAGGTTCTCGTATCTGCGGACCTCGGCGTGGGGGAAGGCCCGGCGCATTTCGCCGATGCGGTGGGTGACAGCCTTGCTTTCCAGCCCGCGGGCTACCAGGGCCCGTTCGAGTTCGTCCAGGACGTCGGCTGACCATGGCGGCCGATAGGTGCCCGCCTCGGCCAGCCATAGCAGCGAGTCGCTCAGGTGGGCACCGTACAGGGTGCAGGTATCCAGGAACGCCGGGAGCATCGCCATCGGCGGCTGTCACTGGGTCCGGGGCGGCGGGCCCGCAGTGGCCTCGTACAGGCCAGCGGCTTGTCCTTCTCGTGCCATCCGGTCCAGGGCTTCGTGCCGCTCCCGGCGCATGCTGGCCTGATAGGCGAGAAGGTCGGTGAGCATGATGCGCCTGTGCCTGCCGCGCTGCTCATACGAGATCTCGCCGTCCTCGACCAGCCGGACCAGCGTGGGCCGGGAGATGCCGAGCAGCTCGGCGGCCTCCTGAGTTGTCAGCAGAGCGTTCTGGGGGATGACGGTGACACCCTGCCCGTGGGCCATCGCCGTGGCCACCTGGACCAGGGCATCGAACACCGGCCCTGGTACCTCGACGCGGCGGCCGTCGGCTCCGACCAGGGCCGGCTTAGGTTCCGGAACAGCTACTTCGCGCCGCGCCAGCTCAGCCACGAAGTCAACGACCTCGGCCAGCTGGCTTCCCTCAAGGAGGTACGTCGTAACCTCCCCGCTCGCCGCCCGCGTGCTCATTTCGGTTCCTCCCGCTGCCGCCTACCTGCAAGATAGCTCATCAACGAAAAAAACGAAACGCCTGCAGGGGTGAGCTGGTGCTGTAGGCCCGCGTGCAGCGGCGCGTGCATCAGCCGTCCTGGCCTTCAGACCTGGCGGTCAGCTTTGGGAGATACGCTGCCGCACGCCATACCCTCACTGAACTGGGAGCCGGTGAGCGGATTCGAACCGCTGGCCTGCCGTTTACAAGACGGCTGCTCTGCCTGCTGAGCTACACCGGCGGGAGACTCTGTGCATGCTAGCCGACCGGCCGCCGACCCGCGAAAACCAGGCGCTCACCTGCGGATTCTCCCATGGCCGGGTCGCGCCGGGCCTGCCCGGCGCGACGCTGAGCTGTCCGGCTGGCAGTGGGAAGCACCGGCCGGCAACGGCTGGCTGTGCCAAATACGCGCCAAGACGCAGAAATCATGGTCATGCGCCTGGTGAAAGCTACTGCTGGTCGTGGCCGTCACGCTTGAAGCCTTCGAGGAACTCCGAGCCGGTTATTCGGCTCCGGGTACGTCGATGTCGGTGATCGAGACGACGGTAAACTCCTCCTCGTCGGCCCACAGGCGCACGTGGATGAACAGCCCGTCGCGCGGCTGGATAGTGGTGATATCAGGTTCTGCCTGGTTGGTGTAGGACTACCAGCGCGGCTGCCAGCTGCAGTTGGCGATCGTCATAAGTACCTCGGCGACGAGCTGCTCGTCGTCCAGCGATTTACAGCGGCGTTTGCGCCACTCGTCGAGGACCTGCGCGCCCGTGGCGCTGAGCCGCAGCGTCATGATGCCTGCCTTACAGGCCGCGCTCCCTCAGCATCTCCTCGACGTCGACGGAGCCCTCGGGGCCGACGGGCTTCTTCGGCGCCTCCCTCAGCGCCCTGTCGAGTTCAGGATCTCTCCGTAGCCGGATGCTGACAAGTGCGTCCTCCGCCAGGCACGCGAGATAGCTAGGATTACCCGTCCGCCGATAGCCGAGCGCGGCTCGCAGCAAGTTGCGCGCGATCTCGTCAACGTTCTCGCTGGGCAAGCGGCCGATGATCTCCATCAGTTCACCCAGCTCGGCATCGTCCCGCGAAGGGAGGCCAGGCATCAAGTCGAACGCCTGCTTGACTAGTGCTCCCATGATGACTTCCCCTCTCAGTATTCCGAATTTACGTTCGGTTATAGTCACTAGTCAATATCTGTGTCCGCCCATCTCTGCTAAGGAGCGCCGAGACGTGCTCGATGAACCTGGGAACGCGATGCAGGCGCAGCGCTGCGAGTGGAACGATGCCTCCGACCGGCCCGACCCAGCCCTGGGCATGCGCGGCTCACGTCCGGGCGGCTTCCTGCGTTGTAGGAACGGCCGTTGAACATGTCTGCCAACCTTCCATAAACACACGCGTGCAACTCGGGGAATCCTGCGGACACATCGCTCATTCCACGTCTCGCCCAGGGCAGGGATTGCCGACGGCCGCATGCCCTGCCCTTCGCCGATGGCGATGGCGATGGCGATGTTGACCAGCATCACCGGACCCGAGGCAAGCGGCCGGTAAATGCCTAATGCGACCGGACATTTACCGTCTGTCTGCGCCGTGGTATGAGTGTGACATGGCTGAGGGTGACCGGGAATCGACGGATAGCGGCGGCTTCCGTGCTCGAGGGGTAGGCGCTTACCGGCCGCAATCGAGGACAGCGATGCCGAAGCGCACACCTGGTATTGAGGGATGCCCAGGCACCAGGCGATCCCGTGAGCGTGCCGCGGCGCCCGGGGGAGGGCCGCAGAGCGGGCCCGGCCCTTTGACAAGCCGCGACCGTCGTTAGGTGCCGGCTTGCCCGGGGACGGCACTGCTCGCGCCGCAGGGCGATGAATAAGGTGGCGGTGAATATCTCACGATCTTGTCCTGGAGGAGGTCCGATGACCGCATCTGAGCCCGGCGCGGTGAGGCCGGTCCCCGAGCGCCTGCACACGGTCACCCCGCGGCTGGTGGTGGCCGATGGCGGGGCCGCGATCGCCTTCTACGCCCAGGCGTTCGGTGCCGAGGAGGTCGGTGAGCGGTTCACCGGGCCGGGGGGCGAGCTGATCCATGCCGAGGTCCGGATCGGGGACTCGGTGGTGATGATCACCGAGGATGCCGTGGACGGGCCGGTCAGCTCTCCGGGGCGGCTGGACGGGATGGTCACCTGTGTGATGGCACTGTACTGGGAGGACGTGGACGCGGCCTGGCAGCGCGCGGTGGCCGCCGGAGCCGAGGTGATCTACCCGATGGAAGATCAGTTCTACGGCGAGCGCGGCGGCCGGCTGCGTGACCCGTCTGGGCAGCAGTGGATGATGAGCCAGCACATCGAGGACGTGCCGGCCGAGGAGATGGCCCGGCGGGCCGCGGCCTTCTTCAGCCAGTAACGCCCGGAGGCGACCCAGCCACGCCCGGGACGATGGCCACCTGCCGTAGCGGCTGACGCCGCCGACGAGCGCGAATACCCGCCGGTATCTCGCGCGTCGGACCGTCATGCGACTCCGCTTCCGGACCGTGCTGAACTGGTCGTTCTGGCCCCGGCGGCGGGCCGCCCGGCCGCCGGCCGGGAGCCGCAGGCCATGGCGCGTGCTGGAGGAGGAGGCGGGTTCCTGCCCCCTCTGGGAGACTGCCTGGCGTGGATGTCAGGGACAGCGCGAATCCGGTGCTGGCCAGGGCCCGGCGGTGGCTGGACCGGGTCGGCGCGCGCCACCCGTGGAATCACAACGAGCACTTCCACGGCTGGGTCCTGCGGAACCTGCCAGCCCGCCGCCGGGCCGCCGTGGATGTCGGCTGCGGGATGGGCGTGCTGGCCGGGAAGCTGGCCCCGCACTTCGCGTGCGTTACCGGGATCGACGCCGATGCGGGCATGGCAGCCGCCGCGAGCGCGCGCCTGGCCCATGACCCCCAGGTGACCGTAAGCCACTGCCGCTTTGAGCAGTTCGCCTCTGCGGCCCGCGACAGCGAGGCTGACCTGATCACGATGGTGGCCGTGCTGCACCATCTCGACCTCGATGACACCCTGGCCCGCATCCCCGCGCTCCTGGCACCCGGCGGCCGCCTGCTCGTGGTCGGCCTGGCCCGGGTGAACTCGCTGCCAGACCTGGCGGTCGACCTCATCTCGGCCGCAGCCAACCCGGTCATGGGCCTGATCAGGCACCCCGCACCCGCCCGCCAGGCTGAGGGACCCGCAACCGGCCAGCCGGTCATGCCGGTCAGGGATCCCGCCACGACCCTGGCGGAGATCACTGCAGCGGCCAGGGCCCGCCTCCCGGGCGCTAACAAGACCTGGCACACGCCGGTCACGATGCCCGGATAAACAAGCCCGGTCAGAACGGGAGGGACACCGTTATTCGAAGTGCGGGAACGAGTTGCTTTAACAATTGTATTCCTTGAAGGCCTTATGGTGAGATGGAGCATGACCAGAAGTCTGGTCGATAACCAATTTCAGGAAACGGGACAAGGATTCCACCGAGCCCGTAGATGAGGACGTTGCGGCGCAGCAGCGATGCCGCGCCAGAAAGGACGATATTTCACACCGCGCAGTGCGAGCGGGACCAGCGCGATGATGATTAACGCATTGAAGATTACCGCCGCCAGCACGGCGCTTTGGGGAGTGTGCAAACCCATCACGTTGAAGCGGGCTAAAGCCGGATAGGTGGCCACAAACATTGCCGGAATAATCGCGAAATACTTTGCCACATCGTTCGCGATTGAAAAGGTCGTCAAAGCGCCGCGTGTGATTAGCAGTTGTTTGCCGATGGCAACAACCTCAATCAGCTTGGTGGGATTGCTGTCCAGATCAACCATGTTCCCGGCTTCTTTCGCGGCCATGGTGCCGGTGTTCATTGCCAGTCCCACGTCGGCTTGAGCCAGGGCCGGGGCGTCGTTCGTTCCATCGCCGGTCATTGCGACCAGCCGTCCCTCACTCTGTTCGCGCTTGATGTAAGCCAGCTTGTCCGCGGGCGTAGCTTGCGCTAGAAAATCGTCCACCCCAGCTTCGTTTGCAATCGCGGCGGCGGTCAAGGGATTGTCACCGGTGATCATGACGGAACGAATGCCCATGGCGCGCAGTTGGCCGATGCGCTCCTTCATGCCGCCTTTCACGATGTCCTTCAGGTGAATGATTCCAAGCGCACGTGGACCGTCCGTCACTGCCAGAGGAGTGCCGCCGCCACGTGAGATGCCGTCTGAAGTTGCCTGGAAGGTATCGGGAACCGTGCCGCCAAGTTCGTGCACAAATCTGGCGATGGCGCTGCTTGCGCCTTTACGAAGAACCCGCCCATCGATGTCAACTCCGCTCATACGCGTGTAGGCCGAGAAGGGAATGAACTGCGCTTCGTGTTCGGCGACTTCTCTGCCCCGTAGGCCGTATTTCTCTTTAGCAAGGACGACAACCGAGCGGCCTTCCGGCGTCTCGTCCGCGAGGCTTGAAAGCTGCGCGGCGTCCGCCAGTTCCTCTTCGGTAACGCCCGGAAAGGCAATGAACTCAACTGCCTCGCGATTGCCAAGAGTGATGGTTCCCGTCTTGTCCAAGAGCAAGGTGTTGATGTCTCCCGAGGCTTCGACAGCCTTACCGCTCATCGCCAGGACATTATGCTGCATCACGCGATCCATCCCGGCGATCCCAATGGCGGAAAGCAATCCGCCGATGGTGGTCGGAATAAGGCAAACCAGCAGAGAAACAAGCACGGCGATGGTCGGGACAGCACCCGATCCGGCTGAGGTCACGGCGTACACGGCAAACGGATGCAGCGTCGCCACCGCTAACAGGAAGATCAACGTGAGCCCCGCAATCAAGATATTGAGGGCGACTTCGTTCGGAGTCTTCTGCCTTTCGGCGCCTTCAACCAACGCGATCATTTTGTCGAGAAACGTTTCACCCGGGTTGGAGGTGATGCGTATTTTGACCTGATCCGATAGCACCTTTGTTCCGCCGGTGACGGCGCTACGGTCTCCACCCGATTCACGAATGACCGGCGCGCTTTCGCCAGTAATGACGGACTCATCCACCGTAGCAATTCCTTCGATCACCTCACCGTCGCCTGGGATCAGATCGCCCGTTTCCGCTACGACGATATCTCCAGCGCGGAGCTTCGAGGCAGGAACGGTTTCCGTGATCCCCTTTGCAACGATGCGCTTGGCCATGGCGTCGCCTTTGGTTCGACGCAGACTGTCCGCTTGCGCCTTCCCGCGGGCCTCAGCCATCGCTTCCGCGAAATTGGCGAAGAGAACCGTGAACCAGAGCCAGACCGCAATCTGAATCTCGAACATCCTGTTGCCCGCACTCGTGAAGAGATCTTTTAAAAGAAACAGAGTGACTAGACCCGCCCCAACCTCGACCACGAACATCACCGGGTTCTTCATCAGTGTGAGCGGGTTCAACTTGAGAAGAGCGTCCCTGACGGCGCGCCTTACAATTTCAGGATCGAAGAGGGGACGCGCCCGAACCAGCTTCTCGGGCAGGAGTGAGCCTGAATCAGAGGAGATAACGGGTTTGGGAGTTTCAAGTAAAGTGGGCATGGTTTAACTCCAGACCGGAAACGAGACCGCAGCGAAGAGCTTTCCACTCAGCATCATGTAGTGTTCGACAATGGGTCCGAGTGCGAGCGCAGGAAAGAACGTCAGAGCTCCGACGAGCACGACCGTGCCCACCAGCAGGGTGACGAATAACGGTCCGTGGGTAGGCAAGGTGCCTGCCGTCTCCGGAATTTTCTTCTTCAATGCCAGGCTGCCTGCAGCCGCAAGCAGAGGAATCAAGAAGAGGAACCGGCCAAGCAGCATCGCGATACCCAGCGTGAAATTGAAGTACGGTGTATTCGCATTGATTCCGGCGAAAGCGCTGCCGTTGTTGCCCGTGGCACTGCTGTAGGCGTAAAGATTTTCGCTGAATCCGTGCGGCCCGGAATTATTCAGATTGTTGGTGGCATCTCCAGGAGGATTCCAGTAGCTATGCGCGAGTGCCTGCCCTTTAGCATCTTTGGTGGGCTCGGGAAAATGTATGACGGAAGAGATTGCCGCAAGGACCAGGATGCTGAAGGCGGTTGCAATGAGGGCGAGCATCGCCATCTTCACTTCCTTCTTTTCGATTTTTTTGCCGACGTACTCGGGCGTGCGGCCGACCATCAGACCGGCAATGAAGACGGCCACAATTGCGTAGAGCAAAATCCCATACAGTCCCGCGCCGACGCCGCCGAAAATCACCTCGCCGGTTTCTATGTTGAACAGAGGAACCAAGCCTCCGAGAGGAGTGAAGCTGTCGTGCATTCCGTTGACGGCGCCACAGCTCGCATCTGTTGTGACGGTAGCGAACAGAGCTGACGCAGCAATACCGAAGCGGGCCTCCTTGCCTTCCCAGTTGCCAGTATGGGTTTCAACGCCCAACTTGGCCAGTGTTGGATTGCCACTCTGCTCCGCCCAGTAGCAAGCGAATGCGCCAACCAGGAACATGACGGCGCAAGCGGCGAATACCGTCCAGCCCTGCCTTCTATCGCCCACCATCACGCCGAACGTGTAAGTCAATCCCGCCGGAATCAGGAAGATCAGAATCATTTGGACCAGGTTTGTGAGAGGTGTTGGGTTCTCAAACGGATGCGCCGAGTTCGCATTGAAAAATCCACCACCATTCGTGCCCAGCATCTTGATCGCTTCCTGAGAGGCCACCGGGCCCTGTGCGATCACTTGTTTCGCACCTTCCAAGGTTTTGGCGACGGTGTAGTGGTCAAAGTTTTGAATCACGCCTTGCGAGCAGAAGAAAAGGGCTGTTAAGAAAGAGAGGGGCAGAAGGATATAAACCGTCGCGCGGGTGATGTCGACCCAAAAGTTACCAAGGCTGTTCACCTGCTGACGCGCGAATCCTCGCACCACTGCGATGGCAACTGCAATGCCCGCCGCGGCAGAGGCGAAGTTCTGTACCGTCAGGGCTGCCATTTGGACGAAGTAACTGAACGTGCTCTCTCCTGAATAGGACTGCCAATTCGTATTTGTGACAAAACTGACGGCCGTGTTGAATGCGAGATCAGGCGTCACGAGCGTGTGATTGAAGCCTTGCGGATTGAGCGGCAAGAGGCCTTGCAGCCGCTGCAGGAGATAAACAAAAAGGAAACTGAAGATGCTAAACGCCAGCAGTGAGGCGGTGTATTGCGTCCAACGCTGCTCGGTATCTTCTCTTACGCCTATCGGTTTGTAAGTGAGGGCTTCAAGCGGGCGGAAGAGCGGATGAAGGAACGTTTTCTTTCCTTCGAAAGCCGGGCCATAAAGAGCCGGTGGGTTTGGTCAACGCCAGGACGATCAAGAAGAAAACGGCGATCTGCAGAATGCCGTTGGGTGTCATGCTCAAAATTTCTCCGGCTTCAACAGCGCGTAAAGCAAATAGCAAAACAGCAGAACAGATGCGATCCAGCAATAACGTAATCCATATGTCTCCTAGAGGCCGGTCGCAGGCTTTCGTGAAAATCCAGCACGCGACGAAGAACAGAATCGCTGTCAATACATAAAGGAAATCGGTCATAAGAAGTCTTCTCTAATAAGGTAGGCTCGCGATCCTAAAGAGAGGCTAAGGATTCACTAAGGATCGTGTTTATGCGGCGCTACGGTACAATGCCGGAGATACAGGAACAGCCTTGACACTCCGCCCCATCGACTACGTCAGCCTCATCATCTACTTTGCTTTCGTCCTCGGGAATCGGCTGGATGGCGAAGCGCAAGATCACGACCAGCGAGGATTTCCTGACCTCGAAGCCATTCGGTCCCGGTCTGGATCACAAGCCTCGCTTTTATCGCGGCAAATCTGGGCGCTCAGGAAATGATCGGGATGTGCGCCTCCGGAGCCAAGTACGGCATCATGACCGCGCATTTCTACTGGCTTGGAGCGGTTCCGGCCATGGTTTTCGTGGGCGTCTTCATGATGCCCTTTTACTACGGCAGCAAGGCGCGCAGCGTTCCCGAGTACCTGAAACTGCGGTTCGACGAGAAAACGCGCGGGCTGAACGCCATCACCTTCGCGATCATGACGATTTTCTCGTCGGGCATCAGTATGTACGCGCTCGGGTTGCTGTTTGAGCTGGTGCTCGGGTGGAACTTCACAAACTCGGTTCTGCTTTCAGCGGCGATCGTCCTTATTTATACGCTGCTAGGCGGCCTTACGAGCGCAATTTACAACGAGGTGGTTCAGTTCTTCCTGATTGTGCTCGGCTTTGCGCCGTTATCGATGCTGGCCGTATCGAGAGCGGGCGGATGGGCGGGCATGAAGGCTCATCTGCAGCCCGTGATGACGCACTCCTGGAAGTACATCGGCCATGCCAGCGAGAACCCGATGGGCGTAGAGGTTTTCGGGCTCGTCGCCGGGCTTGGCTTCGTGCTTTCGTTCGGCTACTGGTGTACGAACTTCCTGGTGATCCAGCGCGCGATGGCGGCGGAAAACATTCACGGCGCACGCCAGACTCCGCTGTTCGCCGCCTTCCCGAAGATCTTCATGCCATTCATGGTGATTCTGCCCGGCATTGCGGCGGTTGCGCTGATGAAATAGTCAGCGGCTACACACTGCCCTTGAAGGCGGGCGGCGGCGGATATGACTACGACCAGGTGCTCACGACGCTGATGGCGAAGTTTTATCCATCCGGGATGCTCGGCATCGGGCTGACGGCCTGATGGCATCGTTTATGTCCGGAATGGCCGGCAATGTGACGGCGTTCAATACGGTTTTCACTTACGACCTTTATCAAAGCTACATCAAGCGCAATGCGCCCGACACCCACTATCTATGGGTGGGCCGCGTAACGACGGTGGCTGGAGTGCTGCTTTCCGTCGCCTGCGCTTACCTGGCAACGCATTCAACAACATCATGGATTTCCTCCAGTTGATTTTCGGGTTCGTCAACGCGCCTCTGTTTGCGACCTTCCTGCTGGGAATGTTCTGGAAGCGCACGACCGGGCACGGCGCATTCTGGGGATTGCTGGTCGGGACAGCCGCCGCCGTCGCTCACGTATGGCTGACCGCTCGCCGAAGGCAAAGGGGCTGGATCGCGAATCTGCACGAGTTTCCGTCCGTCCATGGCCCAAAACTTCTGGATTGCGATTTTCGCCTGGACCCTTGCCTGGTGGTCACGTTTATGGTGAGTCTGGTGACAAGACCAAAGCCCAATCGGAACTCCACAACCTGGTCTAGGGAGTGACGGACCTGCCGCATGAGCGGACCGCGCCCTGGTACAAGCGCCCGGGCCGCTCGCTATTATCGTGATCGCCGTCCTCGTGGTGATGAACGTCATTTTCTGGTAAATCATCAATGGACGATCTCCGCCGACCAACAGGACTTTCTATTCACGATCTTAGGCCTGATTCTTTGTCTTATGCATTGGTCAATCCCGATGCACGAGCGCCTCTCGATCCAGCCACAAACGTAAATTTGTGGTGCGGCCTTACTCTGCTCGTCTTCGGAGGATGTCTGCTTTGGCTGTCTTACCGCAGGAAATCGTAAACGCTTTCCGCAGTTATTTTCAGAGTGATGACGTCCCACTCTCTATCGCGCTCCGGGCCGGGTGAATTTGATCGGTGAACATACCGATTACAATCTGGGATTCGTGTTCCCCATTGCGCTTGAGATGTCTTGCTATGCGGCAATCGCGCCAGCAGCGCATGGAAACCTGCGCATCTATGCGAAAGATCTAGACCAGGAGTTCTCGATCCCCGTCGATGCAATCGGCTCCGCCAAGCCTACAGGAAAATGGAGTGATTACGTCGTCGGGGTCGCCACCAGCTTGCAAAGGCAGGGCTGTCGCATCGAAGCCGGCGGATCTGCTGATCACCAGCGAGGTTCCGGCCGGCTCCGGTCTCAGCTCTTCGGCCTCGCTTGAAGTGGCAACGGCCATGGCTCTTCTGGGGGCCGCCCGTTCGAACAACTTGAGATTGCCCGCCTTGCGCAGCGCGCCGAAACGCAATTCGTCGGAATGCCGTGCGGCATTATGGATCAGTATGCTTCGGTTTTCGGCCGCGAACAATCGGCTATCCAGATCGATTGCCGCGACTTGGGCCACGAATACGTATCGCTGCCCGACGGCGTCAGCATCATCGCGGTGAATTCAATGTGAAGCACGAACACGGCACATCCGCTTATCGCCAGCGAGTGGCGGAGTGCCAGGAAGCCGTTGCCGCTATCCAACAATTCGATAAATCGGTTCAAAGCCTGCGGGATGTATCGTTGACGTTCTTCAGCCAGATTCAGGACAGCGTGCCGCTGGTCCCGCGCCGACGCGCCCGCCACATTATTTCGGATTCACAGCGGGTGCTCGATTTGGGCGCCGCCGCGCGCGCCAACGATCTTGTGGAGATGGGTCGCCTATTTGTAGCTTCTCATCGCAGCATGCAGTACGACTACGAAATCAGTTGTGAAGAGATTGACTTCCTCGTCGATACCGCTATCAAGTTTCCGGGCGTCTATGGGTCACGAATGACGGGGGGAGGATTTGGCGGTTGCACAGTGAATCTCATCAAGCCTGCCGAAGTCGAAGAATTTCAAAGCAAGCTGGCGCTTTCCTATCGCGAGCGGTTCGCTACGGAACCCGCGTTCTATAACTGCATTCCGGCGGCTGGCGCCGGCCGGGTCCGATCCAGTTAGCCGCCGATCGAGTACATCGGCCGCTGCGGCGCGACAAAAGACGAGCGGTTGATGTCGTGCCCCGCCCACTTCCGCCACACGGATAACCGGATCGCCGTTTCGAGTGAAGCGTCTGAATCCGGCTGGCGAAGCAGTGAACTGATATCGTCTTGTCTCGCGCGAAGAGGCAGTTGCGTAGCCTTCCATCGGCGGTCAGACGAAGACGATTGCAGTTCAAACAGAAAGGCCGGCTGACAGACGCTATGAAGCCGACGCGATGGCCATCGGCAAACTGGTATTCGGTGGCGGGGGCGCGCGGATCGGCATCCGGAACGGGTGTAAGCGGCCCGAATTCCTGTGCCAGCATTTCAATCATCCGATCCGCCGTTAAGACCCGATCAAGACCCCACAACTGCTGCGCGTCAAGCGGCATGAACTCGATGAAGCGGGCTTCAAAATTACGCTCGCGGGCGAAGCGCACAATCGGAATGATGTCGCGCTCGGTCAGGTTTTTAAGCGCGACGGCGTTCAACTTGATCTGCTTGAACCCAGCGCGCTGCGCAGCTTCGATGCCAGCCAACACGCGCCCGAGATCGTCGCGGCGCGTGATGGTACGAAAGCGCGCGCGGTCAAGGGTGTCCAGATGCACGTTAAGCCGCCGCAAGCCAGCGTCGTATAAAGGCTTGGCGGCACCGGCCAGCAGCACTGCATTCGTTGTGAGGGCCAGGTCTTCGATGCCGGGAATCTCGTTCAGGGCGGCAATCAACTCGGGAAGTTTGGGACGCAGCAACGGTTCGCCTCCGGTCAGCCGGATCTTGCGAACGCCTAGAGCGACAGCGCGGCGCACGAAATGCATGATCTGGCCGAAGGTCAGTAAGGAAGAAACGGGAGCGAATTCGGCACCCTGCTCCGGCATGCAGTAGAAGCAGCGGATGTTGCAACGGTCCGTAACGCTAACGCGGAGATCGGAATGAACGCGCCCGTAGGTGTCCAACAGCGGACCGGACAGCGGCGGCTGCGGACCGATTACCGGCGCAAGCTGGACAAGTTGACTAGCCAAATTGACTCAAACAGCCGATTACTTGATGGCCAACATCCGCTCCAGCGGAAGTTTGGCGCGTTCCATGATCCCGGCGGAAAGCTCAATCCGCGGCTCGAGAGTATCGAGACAAGCGGCCAATTTCTCGAGCGTGTTCATTTTCATGTACGGGCATTCGCTGCAATTGCAGTTTTCATTCGCCACGAAGTAGAACTTCTTGCCCGGGGATTGTTTCTCCAGCGAATACCGGACCCCGCTCTCGGTCATGATGATGAACTCGTCCGCCGGTTGCAGGCGGCACCAATCGATGATCGCCGAAGTGGAGCCGATAAAGTCTGCCATTCGAAGCACGTCGCCCGGGCATTCCGGATGAGCGGCAACCAGGGCGTTTGGGTGCTCCGATCGCGCCGCAGTCAGCCGCCGAGCCGGGAAGGTAGCGTGCACAATACAGGCGCCCTGCCAAATTTGCATGTTGCGGCGCCCGGTTTGCTTTTTAACGAAGTTCCCGAGATTGATGTCGGGGAGGAAGAGAATCGGTTTTTCCGCAGGTATCGAATTCACCACCGCGACGGCATTTCGAGACGTGCAAAGGATATCGCTCTCGGCTTTTACTTCAACGGAAGTGTTGATGTAGCTCACGACGACGTGATCCGGGTTGCGCCTTCGAAAGGCCCGTACGCCTTCGACAGGGCAGCTATCGACCAGACTGCAACCGGCGTGAATATCCGGAACCACAACGATCCGTTCCGGGTTCAATACTTTGGCGGTTTCGGCCATGAACTTCACGCCGCAGAACGCGATGACGTCGCC
>CAVYEG010000020.1:0-120163 GCA_963767565.1 uncultured Actinomycetes bacterium
AACCTTGCCACATATCGTAACTCGCAGGCTCATTCTTCAAAAGGCACGCGGTCACTTCACGTCAGCCGAAGCTGACACGCTCCCACGGCTTGTAGGCGCACGGTTTCAGGTACTATTTCACGACCCCTCACCGGGGTGCTTTTCACCTTTCCCTCACGGTACTGGTTCACTATCGGTCACCAGGGAGTATTTAGGCTTAGGGGGTGGTCCCCCCAGATTCACACGGAATTTCACGGGCTCCGTGCTACTTGGGATCCCGCTCGAGAGTCGTTTAGGTTTCGCGTACAGGGGTATCACCCTCTATGCCGACGCTTTCCAACGTCTTCCGCTACCCAAACGATTTGTAACTCTCTGCCAGATCAGCAGCTCTGACTGAGCGGTCCCGCTACCCCGACCACGCAACGCCTGCTGGCTTTAACACGTGATTGGTTTGGCCTCTTCCCTTTTCGCTCACCACTACTCAGGGAATCGCGGTTGCTTTCTCTTCCTGCGGGTACTGAGATGTTTCACTTCCCCGCGTTACCTCCACCTGCCCTATGTGTTCAGGCAGGGGTGACGAGCAATTACGCTCGACAGGTTTCCCTATTCGGAAATCCTCGGATCAATGTCTGGTTGCCGACTTCCCGAGGCTTATCGCAGGCTCCAACGTCCTTCTTCGGCTCCTGGTGCCAAGGCATCCACCGTGCGCCCTTATTAACTTGGCGACTACAATTGATGCTCGCGTCCACTGTGCAGTTCTCAAGATACGGGCGGTCCCGCAACGCACAAAGCCGCATTCGCGGCTAAGGCGTTCCGGTCCTATAAGGGATAGCTTTCGCCCGTTCCCTCAGGACCCAACAGCGTGCTCGACCAGGCCGTCGCCGCCACCACCCTTCCAGCCCCGAAGGGCTGTACTAACTGGCTTTACCGACGATCTGACCGAATAACCAGTGCTCCACAGTGAGCTGCCATCCCGGGACGTTCGCCCGAGATATGGCTCTGGACGCGAGCCTCAATGAGAATCGCGCCAGCTGCTCCTTAGAAAGGAGGTGATCCAGCCGCACCTTCCGGTACGGCTACCTTGTTACGACTTCGTCCCAATCGCCGACCCCACCTTCGACGGCTCCCTCCCTTACGGGTTAGGCCACCGGCTTCGGGTGTTGCCAACTTTCGTGACGTGACGGGCGGTGTGTACAAGGCCCGGGAACGTATTCACCGCAGCGTTGCTGATCTGCGATTACTAGCGACTCCGACTTCATGGGGTCGAGTTGCAGACCCCAATCCGAACTGAGACCGGCTTTTTGGGATTCGCTCCACCTTGCGGTCTCGCAACCCTTTGTACCGGCCATTGTAGCATGTTTGCAGCCCAAGACATAAGGGGCATGAGGACTTGACGTCATCCCCACCTTCCTCCGAGTTGACCCCGGCAGTCTCCTATGAGTCCCCGGCATTACCCGCTGGCAACATAGGACGAGGGTTGCGCTCGTTGCGGGACTTAACCCAACATCTCACGACACGAGCTGACGACAGCCATGCACCACCTGTGCAGGACCCTTACGGACACCGTATCTCTACGGCTTTTCCCTGCATGTCAAACCTTGGTAAGGTTCTTCGCGTTGCGTCGAATTAAGCAACATGCTCCGCCGCTTGTGCGGGCCCCCGTCAATTCCTTTGAGTTTTAGCCTTGCGGCCGTACTCCCCAGGCGGGGCGCTTAATGCGTTAGCTGCGGCACGGAATCCGTGGAAGGATCCCACACCTAGCGCCCAACGTTTACGGCGTGGACTACCAGGGTATCTAATCCTGTTCGCTCCCCACGCTTTCGCTCCTCAGCGTCAGGTAAGGCCCAGAGAACCGCCTTCGCCACCGGTGTTCCTCCCGATATCTGCGCATTTCACCGCTACACCGGGAATTCCATTCTCCCCTACCTACCTCTAGTCTGCCCGTATCCACTGCAGGCTCGGGGTTAAGCCCCGAGATTTCACAGCGGACGCAACAGACCGCCTACGAGCTCTTTACGCCCAATAATTCCGGACAACGCTTGCGCCCTACGTGTTACCGCGGCTGCTGGCACGTAGTTAGCCGGCGCTTCTTCTGCAGGTACCGTCACTTTCGCTTCGTCCCTGCTGAAAGGGGTTTACAACCCGAAGGCCTTCATCCCCCACGCGGCGTCGCTGCGTCAGGCTTTCGCCCATTGCGCAATATTCCCCACTGCTGCCTCCCGTAGGAGTCTGGGCCGTGTCTCAGTCCCAGTGTGGCCGGTCGCCCTCTCAGGCCGGCTACCCGTCGTCGCCTTGGTAGGCCGTTACCCCACCAACAAGCTGATAGGCCGCGAGCCCATCCCTAGCCGGAATCCTTTCCACCACAACAGATGTCTAAAGTGGTCGTATCTGGTATTAATCCCGGTTTCCCGGAGCTATCCCAGAGCTAGGGGCAGGTTGCTCACGTGTTACTCACCCGTTCGCCGCTCGAGTACCCCGAAGGGCCTTTCCGCTCGACTTGCATGTGTTAAGCACGCCGCCAGCGTTCGTCCTGAGCCAGGATCAAACTCTCCGTTGATGTCTATTAACAACCGCCCGCTTACGCGGAGCGGATTGTTGACACATGAGAGTGCCTCCGAGATGGCCTTGCGGTCAGCCCGGAAGCGATCATGGCCGCCGTTAGTGAGGTCAGTCCGTAAGCAATACGGGCATGCCCCACTGACGGGGTTTTGTGCTTTGTGCACTGGCTTTTAGCACGCTGTTGAGTTCTCAAGGAGCGGGCGCACACCTTCAGAGAGCTCTCACTCTCCTCCAGGGCAACCATTCCACATTACCCGGTCAGGTCTTCCGTGTCAACTCGGTTCATCAGAACTTTGCTAACCCTTGAACCTTTCCTTGCCTCCAGGGTAGCCGCTATCCTGGGCCTTCGTGCGCAGCACGAGGCCTCAGCTAGAAGCTTCCTGGTGGCTCCCCGGGACCTGCCGCTTTCGCGTCCATCCCCTCGGGGCAAGAAGAACTCTAGGGGTGCTTGGGCCCTTCGTCAAATCGAATCGAGCAACTCGTTGTTAGCCCAGGTCAGACGGCGTGTGACGAGTCGTGTGCGCAACGTAGCCGACCGCCGGGCACCCGTCGGCGCGCTGAAGGGCCCGGTAAGACCCGCCAGGCAAACGCGGAACTCAGGCCCAGATAGTAGCCAGTCGCGCCTTTCCGGCGAACCCGGGCATGGTGATGAAACTGGGCTTCCACCACCCTGGAAGGTGCTGAAAGCCCAGTTTCATTTCGCTTGAAGCGGACTGGTCGCGGGGAGATCGGTCGGAGCCGGATCGGTCGGAGCCGGATCGGTCGCGGCGGATCGGTCGCGGAGGATCGGTCGCCGGCCGCTAGCGGACGACCTCGACGGCGCCTACGTTGCGCTTGCCCATGCGGAGGATCAGGTAGCGACCGTACAGCAGGTCGCCAGGGGCGGGGGCCGCATCTTCCGCGGTTACCTTACGGTTGTTCAGGTAGGCACCGCCCGCAGTGATCGCCCGGCGGGCTGCGGACTTGCTAGGCACGATCTTCGCCTCGGCCATCAGGTTGACCACGGTCGGCAGGTCGCCGGGCTCTGCAAAGATCTGAGCCGAGGGCACTTCGGCGACCGCGGCGGCCAGGGTCTGCTCGTCTACGTCGGCCAGGTCGCTCCGGCCGAACAGGGCCTGGCTGGCGGCTATCGCGCGACGGCACTCGTCCGCGCCATGCACGAGCGTGGTGATCTCCTCGGCCAGCGCGCGCTGGCCGGCCCGGGCCGCGGGCCGCTCGACGCTTTCCGCGGACAAGGCCTCGATTTCCTCGCGGGACTTGAAGCTGTATACCCGCAGCAGGCCCGGCACCTCGGCGTCGGCCACGTTGAGCCAGAACTGGTAGAACGAGTACGGCGGCAGCAGGTCGGCGCTGATCCAGATCGCGCCGCCCTCGGTCTTGCCGTACTTGGTCCCGTCCGCCTTGGTGACCAGCGGAATGGCCAGGGCGTGCACGGATGCGCCTTCGACGCGCCGGATCAGGTCCACCCCCGCGACCAGGTTGCCCCACTGGTCGCTGCCCCCGAGCTGCAAGGTGCAGCCGTGGCGCCGGTGCAGCTCGAGGTAGTCCATGGCCTGCAGCAGCTGGTAGCTGAACTCGGTGTAGCTGATCCCGCCGGCTTCCAGCCTGGCCTTCACCGACTCCCGGTCGAGCATCCGGTTGACCGAGAAGTGCTTGCCGATGTCCCGCAGGAAATCGAGGACGTGCATCTCGCCGGTCCAGTCCAGGTTGCTCACGACCTGCGCGCTCGACTCGCCGGCGTCGAAGTCCAGGAACCTGGACACCTCACCGCGGATCCGCTCCACCCACTGCGCCACGACCTCGCGCGGATTCAGCACCCGCTCGGCCGACTTGCCGCTCGGGTCGCCGATCAGCCCGGTGGCCCCGCCGACCAGCCCGACCGGCCGGTGGCCGGCGAGCTGCAGCCGGCGCATGGTGAGCAACAGCGCCAGGTTGCCGATGTGCAGTCCGGGCGCGGTCGGGTCGAAGCCGGCGTAGAAGGTGACCCGGTCCGATTTCAGCGCAGAGCGTAGCTCGGCCAGATCGGTAGTGTCGGCGAGCAGGCCCCGCCAGGAGAGTTCGTCGATGATGTCGTCCACGCCTGCATGGTGCCACCTAGCGGTCCCTAGGGGGTAACCGGTTTGCGTCGCGGCACGTGGGCCCGGTACACCGACACGGTCGGGTCGCCCTCGACCCAGAACCGCCACGGCACGCCGGCCGCGCTGCTCACGCCGACCCGCGGGCCGGTGGCTATTTTCTTTCCTGCCGAACGGGCCGGGGTGCCTGCGTCCGGCCACCTGACCCGCAGCGGCGAGCCGGCGACGCACACGTCCGTGCCGTCCTGCGACAGGTCGAGGTCCAGGGCCTGGCACAGCCGGGCGGGCCCGCGGGCCAGGTCCCGGCGGCTGACCGCAGCCACCCCGCGGGTGCGCCTGGCCCGGGCCAGTTCCTCCCCCTGGACGATGGCGCCGGCCCGCAGCAGCACCGCTGACGCGCTGCCGTTAGCGGCGCACACCAGGTTCACGCAGAAATACATGCCGTAGGTGAAGTAGACGTAGGCGTGGCCGGGCGGCCCGAACATCACCGCGTTGCGTTTGGTCTTCCCCCGGTAGGCGTGCGACGCGGGATCGGTCGCGCCCGTGTACGCCTCGGCCTCGGTGAGCTGCACCGCGACCAGGCCGTCCGCGGTCTGGTGCTCGAGGATGCAGCCGAGCAGGTCCGGCGCGACCTGGACGGAAAGCCGGGCAAAGAAGTCCCGCGGTATCAGCGTCACGGGCCGGCCGCTAGCTAGCGGCCCAGTCGGCGTGATCGTGGACGGCGGTCCGCAGCGCCGCGATCTGCTCGGCGACCCGCTCCGGCGCCGTCCCGCCGTAGCCCTGGCGGGCGGCCAGGGCCCCGTCCACGGTTAGCACCGAGCGGACATCGGGGGTCAGGTGCTCGGACACCTTGGCCAGGTCGGCGTCGCTGACCTCGTCCAGGTCGCAGTCGTGGACCTGGCACCACACCACCAGGTGCCCGACCACCTCGTGTGCCTCGCGGAACGGGACGCCCCGGCGGACCAGGTACTCGGCCAGGTCGGTGGCCAGGGTGAACCCGGTCGAGGCGCTGCGGCGCAGCCGGTCCGGGTTGACCCGCACGGTGGCGATCAGGCCGGCCATGGCCGGCAGCACCAGCAGCAGCGTGTCGACCGCGTCGAACACCGGCTCCTTGTCTTCCTGCAGGTCCCTGTTGTAGGTCAGCGGCAGGCCCTTCAGCGTGGTCAGCAGCCCGGTCAGCCCGCCGATCAGGCGGCCCGCCTTGCCGCGCGCCAGCTCGGCCACGTCCGGGTTCTTCTTCTGCGGCATGATCGAGGACCCGGTGGCGTAGGCGTCATCGATCTCGATCCAGCCGAACTCCTGCGAGGACCACAGCACGATCTCCTCGCCCAGCCGGGACAGGTGCACGCCGATCAGCGCCGCGGCAAAGCAGAACTCGGCGGCGAAATCGCGGTCGCTCACCGCGTCCATCGAGTTCGGCGCGGCCGCGTCGAAGCCCAGCTCCGCCGCGAGCAGCTGCGGGTCCACCGGCAGGGACGAGCCGGCCAGCGCCCCCGACCCGAGCGGGCTGATCGCGGCGCGCTTGTCCCAGTCACGCAGCCGGCTCACGTCGCGGGCGAACGCCTGGACGTGCGCGAGCAGCTGGTGGCCGAACAGCACCGGCTGCGCGTGCTGCAGGTGAGTCATGCCGGGCGCGGGGACGTCGCCGCTGGCGGCGGCCTGGTCGATCAGCGCGCTCTCCAGCTCGGCGACCCGGCTGGCGATCAGCCGGGCGTTGTCCCGCAGGTACATTCGCAGGTCGGTCGCGATCTGGTCGTTGCGGCTGCGGCCGGCCCGCAGCTTGCCGCCGAGCGCCCCGAGCCGCTCGAGCAGCCCGCGCTCGAGGGCGGTGTGCACATCTTCGTCGGCCACGGTCGGCCGGAATGTTCCGGCTGCGCAGGCCCGGTCCAGGTCGTCCAGGGCCTTGAGCATCGCGGTGAGCTCGTCGTCGGACAGCAGCCCGGCCCGGTGCAGCACGCGGGCGTGCGCGCGTGAGGCGCGCAGATCATAGCGGGCCAGCCGCCAGTCGAACTGCACGCTGACCGACAGCCTGGCCAGCGCCTCGGCGGGACCGCCGGCGAACCGGCCGCCCCACAGCCGCGTTCCCGCCGTCTGTCCCGGATCCTCAGCCGCCATTTCTCCCATTTGCCCGATTCTCCCGCGCCTTTGCGTTCCCGATTCCCTCACCCTACGGTCGGCCCAACGACGTCGTTGTCACAACGACGCGCACCAGACGACGTGGTTGTCACAACGACGCGGTTCGCCGACCGGCCGATCAGCGGCCGGCGGGTCATCGTCGGCGTGCGGCGAGGCGGAGGAACTCGGCGGCCAGGGCGTCGCCGCCGGCCGGGTCACGGGCGATGACCAGGACGGTGTCGTCGCCGGCCACCGTGCCGAGGATGTCCGGGAGGACCGCGTGGTCGATAACCGAGGCCAGGAACTGCGCCGCCCCGGCCGGCGTGCGCAGCACGACCAGGTTGGCGCTGGCTTCGGCCGAGGCCAGCAGCTCCCCCAGGTAGCGGCTCAGCCGGGCGGACTGCGCGGACTCGCCGGAGTGCGCGGAGCGCGAGGGCGGAGGGTGCTCAGCGGACGGATGGCCGGCGCTGGGGTCGGCCTCGTAGCCCGGGCCGCCCGCGTCCGGCTCGGCCGGCCCAAGGGCGCCGCCGGGGCGTGAGCCGGGCCCGCCCGGCTCCTCCGGCAGCGCGTAGACCAGCCCGCCGCCGACCGCGCGGAGCCGGACCACGCCGAGCTCGTCCAGGTCGCGGGACAAGGTGGCCTGGGTCACGTGCACGCTGGCGTACCGCTCGAGCAGGTCGGCCAGTTCCTCCTGGGAGCGGACCTGCTGGCGAGCCAGGATGGCGGCGATCCGCGCGTGCCGCGCGGTCTTGGTCACCGGGGTCATGCCCGCTCGACCAGCCAGGCCAGCAGTGCCTTCTGGGCGTGCCGCCGGTTCTCCGCTTGCTCCCAGACCACGCTGTTCGGCCCGTCGATGACCTCCGCGGCGATTTCCTCGCCGCGGTGCGCGGGCAGGCAGTGCAGCACCAGGCAGCCCGGCTTGGCCAGCGCCAGCAGCGCGGCGGTGAGCTGGTAGCCCGTCAGGATCTCGCGCCGTTCGGCCTGCATGGCTTCCTGGCCCATGGAGGCCCACACGTCCGTGGCGATCACGTCGGCGCCCGCGCAGGCCGCCGCGGGGTCGGTCAGGATCTCCGCGCCGCCGCCGGTCTGCTCGGCGATCCGGGCCGCCGCGGCCCTGACGTCCCGGCTGGGATGGAGGCTCGCGGGCGCCGCGATACGCACGTTCATCCCGGCCGTGGCTCCACCCAGCAGGTAAGACTGCGACATGTTGCTCGAGCCGTCCCCCAGGAAGGTCAGCGTGAGCCCGGCCAGCGAGCCGTAGTGGGCCCGGATGGTCTGCAGGTCGGCCAGGACCTGGCAGGGATGGAACTGATCGGTTAGCGCGTTGATCACGGGCACGGCGGAGGCCGCGGCCAGCGCCTCGATCCGCTCCTGCTCGAACGTCCGCCAGGCGACGGCCGCCACCTGCGCGGACATCACCCTGGCCACATCCTCGATCGCCTCGCCCCGGCCGAAGTGGGTGGTCTGAGTGTCGATGAGCAGCGGGTAGCCGCCGAGCTCGGCGATGCCGACCGCGAATGACACCCGGGTCCGCAGCGACGGCTTGTCGAACAGCACGGCCACGGACAGCGGCCCGGTCAGCGTCCGGTACCCGAACCTGTCTTTTTTCATCTCCTCGGCCAGCTCGAGGACCGCGGCCTGCTCGGCGGGGGAAAGATCGTCGTCACGCAGGAAGTGCCTGGGCATCACGCGGCCTCCGGTCCGAGGATGGCGGGCCAGGCGGCGAGGAACTCGTCCGCCTCGGCGGGGCTGAGGATCAGCGGCGGTGCGAGCCGGATCGCGTCCGGCTGGACCGCGTTGACCAGGAACCCGGCTTGCCGGGCGGCGGCCTCCAGGTCGGCGGCCCGGTTTCCGGTCAGCCCGATGGCCAGCCACAGCCCGCGGCCGCGCACTCCGGCGACCAGCGGGTGCCGCACCGCCTCGAGCCCGGCCACCAGGTGCCCTCCCACCGCCGTGACCTGGGCCAGCAGGCCGTCGCCCTCGATCGTGGCCAGCACGGCCAGGGCCGCGGCACAGGCGACCGGGTTGCCGCCGAAGGTAGAGCCGTGATCGCCCTTGGCGAAGCCGCCGCCGTAAGGGCCGAAGCCGACGCACGCGCCGATCGGCATCCCGCCGCCCAGTCCCTTGGCCAGGGTCAGCACATCGGGCCTGACGCCTTCGGCCTGGTGAGCGAACCAGGTCCCGGTCCGGCCGATGGCACTTTGGATCTCGTCGACGACGAGCAGCGCGCCGGCCTGGTCGCAGGCCTCCCGGGCCGCGCGGAGGTAGCCCTCGGGCGCAGGCACGACGCCGCCCTCCCCCAGGGCCGGCTCGAGGAAGACAGCCGCGCAGTCCGGGCCGACCGCCGCGTGCAGGGCGGCGGCGTCGCCGAACGGAACGAACCGCACGGTCAGGCCGAACGGCCCGAACGGCTCCCGGATGGACTGCTTGCCGGTCAGCGCCAGCGCCCCCATGGTCCGGCCGTGGAAGCCATGCTCGGCGGCCACGATCACCGGCCGGTCCCGGCCCTGAATGCGCCGGACCAGCTTGATGGCCGCCTCGTTGGCCTCGGTGCCCGAGTTCGCGAAGAAGATCCGGCCGTCGGCGCCGAGCAAGGCCAGCAGGCGCTCGGCGAGCTCGATCTCGCGCTCGTGCAGGAACAGGTTGGACGTGTGGGCCACCTCGGCCACCTGGCGGGAGACCGCCTCGACGACGGCCGGGTGGGCGTGCCCGAGCGAGCTCACCGCGATGCCGGCGATCAGGTCCAGGTACTCGCGCCCGTCCGGGTCCCACACCCGGCATCCCCGGCCGCGGCTGATCGCAACCGGCGGGATGCCGTAGTTTGGCATCAGCGCCGCCGCGAACCGTTTCTGCAGTACCGCTGTCTCGCTGCGCTCGGGGGCTTCTGTCTCGCTCACGGTTGCTCCCCTCCCGGCAGGACCATGGTCCCGATGCCGGAATCGGTGAAGATCTCGAGCAGGACGGCGTGGCTGAGGCGGCCGTCGAGGACGTGCGCCTGCGGGACGCCGCCGCGCACGGCCGTCAGGCAGGCCTCCATCTTGGGGATCATCCCGGCCGAGAGCCCCGGCAGCAACCCGGCCAGCTCGGCCGCGGTCAGCTCGCTGATGACCTCCGTCGAAGCCGGCCAGCCGCGGTACAGGCCGGCTACGTCGGTGAGTACCACCAGCTTGGCCGCCCCTAGCGCCACCGCGAGCGCGGCCGCCGCGGTGTCGGCGTTGACGTTGTACACCTCGCCGTCCCGGCCCGCCGCCACGCTGGAGATGACCGGAATGCGGCCGTCGGCCAGCAGCGCCTCGATCGCCCCGGGATCGGTGGCCACGATCTCGCCGACCTGGCCGATGTCCACCGGCTGGCCGTCCACGATGGCCGCCTTGCGGATCGCGGTCAGCGTGCTCGCGTCCTCCCCCGACATGCCCACCGCGAACGGGCCGTGCCGGTTGATCAGGCCCACGATGTCCTTATTCACCTGGCCGGACAGGACCATCCGGACGACCTCCATGGCCTCGGGCGTGGTGACCCGGAGCCCGGCGGTGAACGTGGTCTGGACGCCGAGCCGGTCAAGCTGCTCGGTGATCTGCGGGCCGCCGCCGTGCACCACCACCGGGCGCAGCCCGGCGTAGCGCAGGAAGACCAGGTCCTGGGCGAAGGCGCAGCGCAGTTCCTGCTTGGCCATCGCGTGGCCGCCGTACTTGATCACCACGGTCTGGCCGTGGAACCGGTGCAGCCACGGCAGCGCCTCGATCAGCGTGGCCGCCTTGGCCGAAGCGGCCTCGACCCGTCCCTCGGTCAACGTCATGTGGAATAAGCCCTCATGTGGAATATGCCGAGTTCTCGTGGACGTAGCCGACGGTCAGGTCGGTGGTCAGGATGACCGCGGAGTGCGGGCCGGCCGAGAGGTCCACAGTAATGGTGACGTCCTTCGGCGCCAGGTCGACCTTCGAGCGCTCGTCGCCGGCGGCACCGTGGCGGCAGACCCAGACGCCGTTGATGGCGACGTTCAGCCGGTCGGGCTCGAAGACGGCATCGGTGGTCCCGACCGCGGCCAGCACCCGGCCCCAGTTGGGATCCTCGCCGCCGATGGCGCACTTCAGCAGGTTGTTCCGGGCCACGGCCCGGCCGGCCTTGACCGCGTCCGCCTCAGAGGCGGCGCCCACCACCTCGATGGTGATCATCTTGTTGGCGCCTTCGGCGTCGAGCTGCAGCTGGCGGGCCAGGTCCGCGCACACCTCGGTCAGCGCCACGGTGAACTCGGCGGCCGCGGGCCGCGCGCCGGCCGCCCCGCTGGCCAGCAGCAGCACGGTGTCGTTGGTCGACATGCAGCCGTCGGTGTCCAGCCGGTCGAAGGTCACCGCCGTGGCCGACCGGAGCGCGGCATCCAGCTCTTCCGGCCTGAGATCGGCGTCGGTGGTGAGCACGCAGAGCATGGTGGCCAGGGCCGGTGCGAGCATGCCCGCCCCTTTGGCCATCCCGCCGATGGTGTAGCCCAAGGGGGGTCCGGGGGGATGGGTCCCCCCGGGAGAAACAGCAGTACCCCGCCGGAAGGCGATCTTGACCACGGTGTCGGTGGTCCTGATCGCGTCGGCAGCGGCCAGGCCGCCCGCCCGGGACGCGTCGGCCACCGCGGCGGCCACGCCGGGCAGCAGCTTGTCCATGGGCAGGCGCTCGCCGATCAGGCCGGTCGAGCAGACCGCGATCTCGCCCGCGCCGACCTGCTCGCCCGCAGCGCTGATCGAGGCGGCCAGGTGCTCGGCGGTCGCGTGGGTGTCCTGGAAGCCGAGCGAGCCGGTGCAGGCGTTGGCGCCGCCCGAGTTGAGGGCCACGGCGCGCACCCGGCCCCCGCTCACTACCTGGCGGGACCACAGCACCGGCGCGGCCTGGACCCGGTTGGAGGTGAACACCGCGGCCGCGGCGCGGGATGGCCCGTCGTTCAGGACCACGGCCACATCGGGCTGGCCGGACTCCTTCAGGCCGGCCGTTACTCCGGCGGCGCGGAATCCGAGCGGGGCGGTGACGCTCATGGAGAAACTCCGTAGGCGCTCAGGCCTGCGGTTTCCGGCAGGCCGAGCATGAGGTTGGCAATCTGGACCGCCTGGCCGGCGGCACCCTTGACCAGGTTGTCCAGGGCGCAGATGACGACCGCTCGGCCCGCGTGGGCGTCGGCCGCGGCCTGCAGGTGGGCCGAGTTGGAACCGGAGGTCGCGCCGGTGCCCGGCCACTGCCCCTCGGCCAGCAGGTGCACGAAGGGCTCGCCCGCGTAGGCCTCGGCCAGCGCGGCCCGGAGCTGCTCGGCGGATACCTCCGGGGAGGAAAGGCGCGCGGTGCAGGTGGCCAGGATGCCACGTGGCATCGGGGCCAGCGTCGGGGTGAAGGACAGAGTCACGTTTGCCGTCCGCAGCCGGCTGGACCGTTCGGCAGAAAGGGCTTGTTCTATTTCCGGCGTATGCCGGTGCGTGCCGCCGGCCTGATAGGCGGACATCGAGCCCATCACCTCCGAGGCGAGCAGGTCGGGGCGGGGCGAGCGGCCCGCGCCCGAGGTGCCCGAGGCGGCGACGATCACGATGTCGGACTCCTCGACCAGGCCGGCGGCGAGCAGCGGAGCCAGGGCCAGGATCGAGGCCGTGGCGTAGCAGCCGGGCGCGGCCACCGTGGCCGAGGCCTTGATCGCGTCCCGGGCGCCGGGTAGCTCGGGCAGGCCGTAAGTCCAGCGGCCGGCGTAGGGCGACGGGTAGTACCGCGCCCAGGCCTGCGCATCGTCGAGCCGGAAGTCGGCGCTCAGGTCGATGATCCTCAGCTCGGCGGGCAGCGCGGCGGCCAGCCGCGCGGACTCGCCGTGCGGAAGGGCCGTGAAGAGCAGGTCGGCATCGGCCAGAAGCTCGGGATCGGTCGGGACGAATACGCTGCGGCCCAGGCCGGGATGACCGGTTAGCTGCGGGTGCAGCGCGGTGACGCTGGTCCCGGCACTCCCGCCCGCGGCTACCGGGCCGATCTCCAGGTCCGGGTGGCCGGCCAGCAGGCGGAGCAGCTCACCACCCGCGTAGCCGCTGGCTCCTGCGACCGCAACCCGCGCGCCCATGTGACTGCCCGACTCCTTCCGTCCCGGTTTCCCTTGAAATATTATTCAGTACGGCGCATTAATATGCAACCACGCCGATCGCGGCCGGGCACGCCGCGGGTCTAGGGTTAGAAGGTGCGACGGAGGGGGGCAGGCCGACTTCCCGGCGCGGGCCGGGTCAAGGCGGCGCGGGTGCTTGGCGTGCTGGCGGGCGGGGCGGCGCTAGCGGCGGGGGCCGCCGGCGTGCTGGCGGGCTGCTCCTCCGGGACGGGCGCGGGCGTGCAGGCCGGTGCGACCTGCGGAACCACCCGGACGGCAGCGGACGTGCCGGTCATCGTCAAGGTCACCAAGGGCACCGTGAGCTGCAGCAAGGCGATGCAGGTCGAAAACGAGTACGCCGCCAAGATCAAGTCCGGGCAGGTACCGGGTAACGGCGGTGGCGCGCCGGTCGGGGTCAGCGGGTGGACCTGCCAGGGCTATCCCACGCCGGAGGTGCTGAGCACGGGCAACGCCTCGCAGTGCCACACCGGCAGTGCCGCGATCGTGGCGGTGCTCCCGGTTGCCGCCCCGTCGGCGACGAACGCCGCCGACTAGCGAGGTCAGGACGTGAGGGCCCGGCGGAAAACGTCTGGGCGCCCCGGCACCTGGCCGTCCCGAGCCTGCCGGTCCCGGGCCTGGCCATCGACGGTCGCGTTGATGCCGCCGGAGGCGCTGCTGACCGCGCTCAGGCCCCTGGTCGTGCTGATCATCTGCACCTGATCGCGGCCGCTGCTCTTGGCCCGGTAGAGCGCGGCGTCGGCCGCCGCCATCAGCTCGGACAGCTGGCGCTCTGTGCCGCTGTCCAGTGCCGCCACCCCGAGCGATACGGTGACATGCACCCGTTCCCCGCCCGTGGCGCCGGGAACGATGATGCGCAGCGCGGCGATATGGGACCGGATCCGCTCCGCGATGCGGATGGCGTCGACGGCCCGGGTATGCGGCAGCAGCAGCGAGAATTCCTCCCCGCCCCAGCGCCCGGCCGCGTCATACTCGCGGAGCTGACTGGTCACCAGGTGGGCGATCTCCCTGAGCACCTGGTCACCGACCAGGTGGCCGTGGGTGTCGTTGATCACCTTGAACCGGTCGATGTCCAGCAGGGCGATGGCCAGCGGCGTCCTGGTCCGGACCGCGCGGGCTACTTCCGTGCTGGCGTGATATTCCCAGGTCGCGGCGTTACTCAGGCCGGTCTTGGCGTCTATCCGCGAGTCGTTGAGCAGGCGGTTGTGGCGCAGGGAGCGCTGCAGCAGGTTGATGCAGGGAGCGGCGAACAGCAGCGCGATCCAGCTGAAGGCGGCGCAGAAGGTGACCAGGACCGCCACGCACCGTTCGTTGAGGTCGCTGTAGAGCGAATCCTTGGCGAAGTGCTCGTCGCGGAGCCTGACGGCCGGATCCGAGCCCTTGAGCAGGGTCACGATCAGGGCCTGGTAGACGATCCACTGCGCGGCCGCGCATAGGGCCGCCAGGCTCATCCAGGCCAGGGCCCGGCTGCCCGGCGCCGATACCGTGCCGTGGACCACCCGGAGCAGGGCATGGAAGATGAGAGCGGCCGCGATGTAGCTGAGTCCGGTGGCACACGCGGTGAATACCCGCTGGTAGGGGGCGACCCGGCGGATCCGCCACTGGGTCAGGGCGAGACGGATCAGCGGCAGGACCGGCGCGCAGGCCAGCGGCAGCAGCAGGGCGGCCGGCAGTTCCCAGGTCGCGTGCATGTCCTTGACTGACCCGCCGCTGGGGACCACGTGCCTGGTGAGTTCCACGGTGGCCGCGCTGCAGACCAGCAGGCAGCCGAACAGCCAGAGGTCATGGCGGTGAATGGTGAGCCGGCTTGCCGCAACCGCCAGCAGGGCCGCGTCGGCCAGCACCACGACTCCGATGAAAGCGGACAGCCAGCGTGGAAGCTGCCAGACCAGCCAAGTCCTGACCCCCGGGTCTCGCCCGTGTACAGAGCGAAGGACGTTCACCTTGGTGTGTTCGGCCACCACATGCACCTTGAACCTGGGTCGAGAGGTTACGTACCACCTAGTGTCCCGGATTGAGGTGACAATGACTGCTGAACGTCAAAATTCGGCTACTCAGCGGCGTCGATTCATCCCTGTACATGCCTGAGATACCGGACATTCCGGAATTGCGCACCGGTGGTCACTAGCGGACCTGGCGCAGCCACCGCACGGGCGGGCCCGCCGCCTCGCGCGCGCCGGGCCGGATCCGCGACGGTAACGGGCTCTGGGCGCGGCGGAACACGCTGGGAGCATCGGAGCGGCTGCCGCGGGCGGCGTCGATATCGGGGCCGCTCACCGCGCTCAGGCCCCTGGTCGTGCTGATCATCTGCACCTGGTCGCGGCCGCCCGCCTTGGCCCGGTACAGCGCCGCGTCGGCGGCGGCGAGCAGTTCGGAGAGCTCCCGGCGGCTGCCGCTGTCGAGCGCGGCGACCCCGATCGAGACGGTCACGTGCACGCGCTCTCCGCCGGTAGAACCGGGCGCGATAATGCTCAGGCCTGCGATGTTGGCGCGCACGCGCTCTGCGATACGGAACGCGTCCACGGCCCTGGTCTGGGGCAGCAGC
This sequence comes from uncultured Actinomycetes bacterium, assembly GCA_963767565.1. Lineage (GTDB taxonomy): Bacteria > Actinomycetota > Actinomycetes > Streptosporangiales > Streptosporangiaceae > Palsa-504. The sequence continues at coordinate 15,383 of CAVYEG010000020.1, forward strand.
AGCGAGAATTCCTCGCCGCCGAACCGTCCGGCCAGGTCGTAGTCGCGCAGCATGTCGTTCAGCGTGTTCGCAATCTCCTTGAGTACCTGGTCACCGGCCAGGTGTCCGTAGGTGTCGTTGATGGTCTTGAACTTGTCCAGGTCCAGGATGGCGATGGCCAGCGGCGACCTCGTCCGCACCGCGCGGATGACCTCCGCGGTCGCCTCGTGCTCCCAGGTCGCCGCGTTGAGCAGGCCGGTCTTGGAGTCGGCCCGCGAGTCGGTGAGGAGCTGGACGTGCCGCAGCGACCGCTGGAGCAAGGTGACGACAGGCAGCGCGGCCAGGGCCAGCAGCAGGCTGCCGGACGCCCCGTAGGTGACCAGGGCACCAATGGAAATCTCGGCCACGTCGTTGTACAGGGACTCGCGGCCGAAGATCTGAGCGCGGATGCTCGCGGCCGGGTCGCTGCCCTTGATGGCCGTCATGACGATGATCTTGTTCAGCGACAACTCAATCAGGGCGCTGAGGACCACCAGCAAGGTCCATATCGTGCGGTTCAGGGTCGCGCCACCCTGCGGCGACAGCACGTTAGACAGGCCGTGGAAGGTAACCGACGCGGCGCCGTAGGAGAGGCTGACCGCGGCACCGCTGAAGACCCGGCGGTAGACCGGGGCGCGCCGAACTCGGAACTGCACCAGTGTGAACCGGGCAATGGGGATGATCAGCGCATAGAGCGGAGGCAGCAGGATGGCGGCCGGCAATTCCCAGACGCCCTGAACGTCCACGATGGCGCCGCCCTGCTCACCTGCCTTCCTGGTCAGCTCCACAGCCAGTGCTGTGCAACCGAGCAGGATGCCGAACAGGATCAGGTCATGTCCGGTGAGTGTGACGAACGATGCCGAGACACCGATGGCTGCCGCGGCCGTGCCGATGACCGTCAGGATGAAGACGAGGAGCCAGCGTTGCAAGGACCAAATAGGCCACGCTTTGACGGACGTCATCCGCTGCCACGGATGACGGGTCAAGCGCATCGGTACCTCCTCACGGCTCGTCGCCCAGCAGTCAGGTCGAGGGTCGTGTAACTATTGTCCCGCATTGTCAGTGCCGGAGAGCGCAAAACGTGAAAACCCGGCTACTCACTGGTAGAACAATACCTCTCTGCTTGACCTTCTTCCTACAGCGCCTCATAGCAGTGTCGAAGCTGCATCCTGTCACGATAGATACAGATTTTTTCCCGACATTAGGTACAAAGTACCTCTTGCCCACAATTGCGGGCACAATGGGTAGTCGCGACCCCTGACCGCGGGCACTACCCATCGGGATGGAAGCACGCCTACGCGGCCAAAGCTGAACTACCCACCTTGACCGGACGTTACATAGGTTACTCAGAGAATCCATACGAGTACTTAGAGGAAGGTTGACGCATGCGCGACCTGAGCTGGGGCTGAACCCGGCACCCTAACCACCGACCGTGCACACCGGAAGGAACCCGCAATGCGCGACCTGAGCTGGGGCTGAACCCAAACCAACCTCAACCAACCACCACGACACAGAAAAGAAGAGGCCATGCGCGACCTGAGCTGGGGCTGAACCCGACACGCCCACCACCGACCCTGCACACCGGAAGGAACCCGCAATGCGCGACCTGAGCTGGGGCTGAACCCGACACGCCCACCACCGACCCTGCACACCGGAAGGAGCACGCAATGCGCGACCTGAGCTGGGGCTGACCTAAGCTTTGGCGGCGTCCGATCATCGGCCGGCCACGATCATGGGCCGCGCTGGCTACGACGGCCAGCGCCACCACGGCGCCGACAGCGCCGCATACCGCAATGACCCGAGCCGGAGCGTAGTGTTCCGCTGCGGCACCCGCCAGGATCATGACTGTTCCTTGGCCTAGGCTTATGCCACCCTGAGCGAGGCCGAAGGCTTGGCTGCGTCGTTCCTGCGGCGTGGCGGTCACGAAGGCGGCGTTGGCGGCCAGCTGATAGCAAGCACACAGGCCCGATACGCACAGGATCAGCAGGCTGACGGCCAAGCCAGGCTGCCAGAAGAACAGGCCGAGAACCCCGCAAGCGGCGACGGCGAGGGGGCCCGTGAAGCGTTGCCGTGTCTGCGGAGCCACCAGGCGGCTGAACGCGATGGCACCGGCGGTTTGCCCCAGCGCATCCGCCGCCAGGATGACCCCCACAGCGGCCGCTCCGCCGCCGAGATCGTGTGCAAGCGGGGCGGCGACTCCCTCCGGGGCGACGTAGAACGCCGCCAGCCAGCCGAACAGCATGGGCGTGCGCAGCACCCGACGCCCGAAGACCAGCCGAGCGCCGGCCATCACATCGGCCAGCCGTGACGTCTCGCGGCGAACGCCGGCTGCTGCGGCTGGCGGAGGGCGCATACGCACCCAGGCCCGGACGATGAGCGCCGAGCCGACGAAGGTCGCGGCATCCAGCATCAGGGTCGTCCGCGTGCCGAAGAAGCCGGCCACTGTGCCGCCCGCAGCAAAGCCGATGACCTGCGCGAACTGGTACGTGGTCAAGGTCACCGCGGTGCCCATCACGTAGCTGTCGCCGGACAGCACATCTGGGTAGATCGCCGCCCGGGCCGACGTGAACGGCGCCCCGACCAGCGTGACCACGAACAGCAGCGCCACCAGGGCGGCCAAAGGTATGCCGGGGATGGCCATGATCAGGACGAGCACGGCCCGGACCAGGTCGCAGGCGATCATGACACGACGGCGCGCGTACTGGTCGGCCAGCCAGGCGAGCGTCAGCCCGCCGATGAAGATCGGCACCACGCTGGCCACGAACGTCACCGCGGCAAGCAGGGCCGAACGGGTCCGGTCGTAGACCAGGACAGTCAGCGCCACCCGGGCCAGCTGGTCACCCACTACCGACAGCAGCTGAGCAAGCCACAAAGCACGGAACTCCGCAACGGCGAATACGTCACGGAACGGGATCCTCGCGGCCTGCTCTTGTGCACCCCCCCGGGCCACCGCGTGCCTCGTTATCTTTACCCTCCGGCTCAGCTTTACGCTGCGGTCTTCGGTGATCACATCCTGACCGACAGTCGCCTGGTTTCGCAACAAAGCGGGCGGGCGCGACCGTGGGGAAGCGCTACCCACGGCCTGCCGACATGAAACCCCGCATTGACTACCCGAGGAGGTGCTGCAACCCGGGGTTCAGACACCGCTATCCGCCGCGCAGGGCGGCGCCGATCCGGCGAGCGGCCTTGGCGACGGTGGCGTCCCGGCTCGCGGCCGGTCGCCCCGGCTTGGTCCGCATATACCCGATGAGTTCGCTAGCGGCAGCTGCCACCAGGACGCCGAGCCCGATGATGACATAGAGCTCGCTTCTGACCACGGCGGACAGGGGCAAGCGGAGCCAGCCTCCGTTGGGGACGCGCCGAGCCACCTGGGCCCAGGCCACGACGGCGATCGCGGTGACGGCGATCCCGGCCGCCGAGGCAGCCAGAGGGCGCTGTGCCCAGTTCCGGCAGATGGCCACGATGGCCAGAAGCAGAGCCGGCGCCGCCAGGACCCAATGGTGAGTCCAGGAGATGGGCGAGATGAGGAGCTCGGTGATGGCGCAGAGGGTGTAGCCGTGGGCATGATCTCCGCCTCGCCATGCGCGGACGGCCAGAACCAGGCCGGTCACCGCGACCGGCGTAGCCAGGATCAGCCATGGCACGGTTTCGCTGGCGCTGTGCAGCGAACGAGCCAGTGCGCCGAGCAAGCTCTGGTTCTGGGTGTTCTGGGGCGGGCTGACCCTGCCGGGCCGCAAGAACGAGATGTCCCAGAAATAGGCGGAGGCAGCGGGAAGGACGGCGAAACCCAGGACAACGCTGCCGGCGAACACCGCGGCGGCGGTGGCGGCGGCCCGATAGCGGCGGGTTAGAAGCAGGTAGACAGCGAACAGCGCGGGGGTGAGCTTGAACGCCGCGGCCAGCCCGATCGCCATCCCCTTGACCGGCGAGGTGTCGGGCAGCGTGAGGTCGTAGAGCACAGCGCAGGCGATGAAGACGTCGACCTGACCGTAGAACAGCGTGCTGTGCACTGGCTCCAGCCATATCACGACAGCGCCGGCCGCGAGCGCCAGGTCCCAGGCCGCCCGATGGCCGCGCAGTGATGACGGCGGCAGTTGCAAGGCCAGATAGAGCATGACCGGCACGGCGGCCACGGTCAGAGCAGTCATCAGCACGGCGGCGATCAGCCATGGAAGCCAGGCCAGGCTGGTGAACAGGAGAGCCGCGAACGGCGGGTAGGTGAAGGGAAGCTGGCCGGCGTACCGCATGCCGTACAGGGATAGGCCGTGGAGCACCGCATCGCCGCCCATGCGGTACACGCGCAGGTCCACCAGATGCATATGGCTGGCCAGTGGCGCACAGCAGAACGCAGCAGATATGGCATACAACGCCAAGGCCGCCGCCGTCCTGTAATTCCCGTGCAACGCTGGTTCCTCACCCGTATCGGCAGGTACATGTCAATGTCGTCGTCCGGCACCTGAACGCGATACATAATTGTCACCGAGCCAAAGTGATCGTCCTCCCCAGCTGTCTCAGATTCCTGGTCAAAGACCATGGCGGCGACGAGCATGCGGCGGCCTAGGCTCCCAGCACGTGTGACATCGGAATAGTGTCCAGCGTTTACGCCGGCCCGGCTTATCCGCTGCGCAGGACGGCACCTACCCGGCGGGCAGCCTCGGCGACGGCGGCATCGCGGGCCTCGGTGGTCTCCGCCACGGTGAGCGTGCGGTCCGCGGCGCGGAACCTGAGCGTGTAGGCCAGCGACTTACGGTCCTCGCCGACCTGAGCCCCGGTGTACACGTCGAACAGCCGCACGTCCTCGAGCAGATCCGCCGGAGCTCCCGCGGTCAGCGCCGCGGCCACGTCCGCCGCGGGCACCGCGGCGTCCACGATCAGCGCCACGTCCTGCGTGGCCAGCGGATACGTCGACAGCTCGGGAGCCTGCACCGCGCCGACTGCCTCGGCTGCCGCGAACATCACCGACAAATCGAGCTCCAGGGCGCAGGTCCGGTCCGGCAGCCCGAAGTCCTTGATCACCCGCGGGTGCAGCTCGCCCGCGTGCCCGGCCAGCCACTCCCGTTGGGCACCGTCCGCGTCCGGGGAGGATGGGGAGGACGAGGAGGACGGGGCCACCAGGGCGTAGATGGCTGCGCACCGGCCCGGATGCCAGGGCGCGTGCCGGTCAGCCCTGATGTCCAGCGATACCCGGCAGATCCGGCCTACCGCGCGGGCCGCCTCGATCGCATCCGCCCAGGTCGAGACGCGCCCGGGACCCCACCAGCCGTCGAGGACGCGTTCTCCGGCCAGCACCGCGGCCATCCGCAGCGGCTGGTCGGGCAGGGCCGCCTCCAGCGATGCGAGTTCGGCCACCGAGGGTCCCCGGTCCACGGGGAGGATGGGCGCCGAGTCCGTGGCTCCGGGCCGGGGCCGGAACACCTGGCCGATCTCGAACAGCGCCGTATCGGCGAAACCCCGGCCGATGTTCCTGGCCAGGACCCGGAACAAGCCAGGCAGCAGCGTGGTCCGCAGCAGCGGCTCGTCCTCGCTGAGCGGGTTGGCGACCACAACCGCCGGGCGGCGCATGTCTTCCGGCGGCAGCCCCAGCAGGTCGGCGTCGGACCGGGACGCGAACGGCGAGGCCAGCACCTCCACGTAACCGGACTCGGCCAGCGTCCGGCCCACCGACCGGCGCAGCCGCTGCCGCAGCGCGAGCCCGCGCCCGGCCAGCGCACGGGGCATCCTGGCCGGGACGTTCTCGTACCCTTCCAGCCGGATCACCTCCTCGGCCAGGTCGGCCGGGTCGGTCAGATCGGGCCGCCAGGACGGCGGGGTGACATCGACCGTCGCCACCAGCTCGGGGAACATGGTCGGCTCCGGCTCGGTCTGGGCCCCGGCCCGCCACGGCGCGATGGTGGGCATGGGTGCCCGGGTCTGGTGCACCAGGCAGCCCACCTCGCGCAGTCGATGCACCACGGTGTCCCGGCCGTAGATAACCCCGGCCACCCGGTCCGGGTAGTCGGCGGCCATGGTGATCAGCACCGGCGGCACATCGGCCTGCGCGTGCGTGCAGCCGGGCACGACCTGGCCACCACCCAGCCCGGACAGCAGCGCGACCGCCTTGGCGGTGGCTCGCAGCGGCAGCTCGCGATCTACGCCGCGCTCGAACCGGTAGGACGCTTCGCTGTGCAGCTTGTGCCGCCTGCTCATCTTGGCCGTGCCCTCGGCGGAGAAGTGCGCCGCCTCGATGACCAGGTCGGTCGAGGTCTCGTCGATCTCCGTGGACAGGCCGCCCATGGTGCCGGCCATGGAGATCGGGCCGGAGGAATCGGTGATGAGGATGTCGGCCGGGTCAAGGGTCCTGACCACGTGGTCCAGGGTCTCGAGCCGCTCGCCGGGCCGGGCCCGCCGGACTACTATCTCGCCGGTCAGCTTGGACCGGTCGAAGGCGTGCAGCGGCTGGCCGAGCTCCAGCATCAGGTAGTTGGTCACGTCCACCGCGAGCGACACCGATCGCACGCCGCACCGGGCCAGCCGGATCCGCATCCACAGCGGCGTACCGGCCGACGGGAAGAAGCCGCGCACCTCGCGCAGCACGAACCGGTCACAGGCGGTCGGGTCGTCGATCCGGGCCGGGTAGACGTCCGGGCCCACGTAATCCAGGTCGCCGCCGAGCACGCTGGCCTCCGGCAGCCCGGATGAAGCGGGATCGGTGAACGGCACGAGGAAGGCACTGGCCAGCTCGCGAGCCAAGCCACGCACCGACACGGCGTAGCCGCGGTCGGGGTTGACCGCGATGTCGAGCACGTCGTCGCGCAGCCCGGCGTAGGACACGAAGTCCTCGCCGAGCGGGGCGTCGGGGGGCAGCACCAGGATCCCGGTGTGGTCGTCGCCGATGGCCAGCTCGCTGGCCGAGCAGATCATCCCCTCGGACATGCGCCCGTAGGTCTTGCGCGCGCCGATCTCGAACCCGCCGGGCAGCACCGCCCCGGGCAGGGCCAGCGCCACCCGGTCGCCGACCACGAAGTTGGTCGCGCCGCAGATCACCCCGGACGCTTCGTCCGGGGCACCGTCGAGCTGCCCCGCGGAGACGGCTACCCGGCAGTACCTGATCGGCTTCTTCAGCCCGGCGAGTTCCTCGATCGACAGCACCTGGGCCACCACGACCCCGCGGATGTCATGCCCGACCGAGTCCACCGACTCGACCTCGAGCCCGGCCGCCGTCAGCCGCCGGGCCGCCTCGGCGGCGTCGACCGGCTCGGTCAGCGGCGCGTACTCGCGGAGCCAGGAAAGCGGCACTCGCATGTCAGATCTCCATCCCGAACGCCCGGCTGAACCGCACGTCGCCCTCGGTGGTCTCCCTGATGTCGGCCAGCCCGTGGCCGATCATCAGGCTGCGCTCGATGCCGAGGCCGAACGCGAACCCGGTGTACCGGTCGGGGTCGATGCCGCACGCGACCAGCACCCGCGGGTTGACCATGCCGCAGCCGGCGATCTCGATCCAGCCCTGCGACCGGCACACCCGGCACGGATCGCCGCCCGGCTTGGCCGAGGCGCCGCGGCACAGATGGCACTCCATCGATACGTCGCCAGACGGCTCGGTGAACGGGAAGTAATCCGGCCGCAGCCGGGTCCGCAGCCCGGACCCGAACATCGCGTCCACGAAGGACTGGATAGCACCGCGCAGGTCGGCCATGGTCAGTCCCTGGTCGACCGCGAGCCCCTCGATCTGGTGGAACACCGGGCTGTGGGTCGCGTCGAGCGCCTCGTTGCGGTAGCAGCGGCCGGGACTGACCACGTACAGCGGCACCGGCCGGGTGAGCATCGACCTGATCTGCACCGGCGAAGTGTGCGTCCGCAGCACCATGCCCGACTTGCCCTTGCGGCCCTCGACGAACAGGGTGTCCTGCATCTCGCGGGCCGGGTGGTCGGGCAGGATGTTCAGCGCGTCGAAGTTGTACCACTCGGCCTCGACCTCGGGTCCCTCCGCGACCTCGTAGCCCATGGCCACGAACACGTCGGACAGCCGGTCGGCGAGCGTGGTGACCGGGTGCCGCGCGCCGGGCGGGGTGCGGCCGCCGGGCAGGGTGACATCGACGGCCTCGGTGATCAGTACCTGGCGGTCACGCTCGGCCTCGAGCCTGACCTGACGCTCGCGCAGCGCCTCGCGGAGCCGGCCGCGGGCCGCGCCCACCCGCCGTCCCGCCTCGGCCCGGTCCTGGGCCGGCAGCGCGCCGATCTCGGCGCTGGCCAGCGCCAGCGGCGACCGGTCACCGTCGTGGGCGATCCGGGCCGTCTTCAGCTCATCGAGGGTCCTGGCCGCGGCGACGGCGGCCAGCGCCGCGTCGAGCGCCCGGCTCACCTGCTCGGCAGACAGCAGGGCCGCTCCCCCGGGTTCTGCTGCCTGGTCTTTCTCATTCAGTGCGGACATGAAAGGTCCTGCTTCCTGCGGGCCGTACGTAGCTTTTGGGGTCTGCTGGGATTCCGGCGGATCTTTCTCCGAACGGGCCGTGGTGACAGCCCACCATCAACCGGCCAGTGCCGACGGGTTTAGCGTCGCGCGGATTTCCCTGGAAAGCCCGAAGGGACATTACCGTACCGTGCCGTCTCGCGTGGCTGTCAGGCCGGGCCGTTAGCCGGTAGCGGTCCCCGCGGGCACGATAAATCGGAATTCGGCCCCGCCGCCGGGGGCACGCCGCACGCCGATGGTGCCGCCGTGCGACTCGACCAGGCCCTTGACGATGTACAGGCCAAGGCCGGTGCCGCCGCCGTGCTGGCCCCGGCGGCTGCCGCCGCGTGGCTTGCCGCGCCAGAACTGGCGGAACACCCGGGGAGCCACGTCGGGCGAGATGCCCTCGCCCTGGTCGCGCACGGAAACGGCGGCCGCGTCGGGCTCGCCGGCGGGCGGGCCTGCTTCCTGGCCGGCTTCCAAGCGCGCTGGCTCTATCACAATCGTCACGATACCAGCGCCGTGCCGGACCGCGTTTTCCACCAGGTTGCCGAGGATCTGGTCGATCTTGTCGGCGTCCAGCCAGGTCTCGGGCAGGCCGCTATGCACCTCGAGCCGGAACCGGTCCTCGGCCTCGCCGGCCGCGACGCGGCCGGCGATGATCCTTCTGGCCCGGTCAGGCAGGTCGACCAGCTGGCGGTGCACCTCCATCCGGCCGGATTCGATCCGGGACACGTCCAGCAGCTCGGTGATGAGCCTGGTCACCCGGTCCGCGTCCGCGTTGACCGTTTCCAGCATCACGCGCTTCTGGTCGTCGGTGAACCGGCCCCACTTGGACAGCAGCGTGGCGGTGAAGCCTTTGACGCTGGTCAGGGGCGAGCGCAGCTCGTGCGCCACGGTGGACACCAGCTCAGCGCGGCTGCGCTCCAGCCGTTCCCGCTGATGCGCGTCCCGCAGGGTAATTACCAGCCTGCGAACGCTGTTGTCCCGGGGGGGACGACCCCCCCCTGACCCCCCCCGCTCACAGGGGGGCTCCCCGCCCCCCCGTACCCCCCTGGCCCGGTCACGGACGTAACCCACGGAAACCAGGACCTCGGTGCCGTCGGTCAAGTAGAGCGAGCGCTCGGGGTGACGGGTGCGGGTGGGTAGCCCGTGGTACGGGTCGGCGTAGACCCACCAGTCCCGGTCGTCGGCGTCGCGCAGCGGCAGCACGTCGAAGACGAACTTGCCGATCACCTCGGCCGGATCCAGCCCGGTGAGGCGGGCCGCGACCCGGTTGAACACGACGATGCGGCCCACCTCGTCGGCGACCACCACCCCGTCCGGCAGCTCGTCCGCGAAGACCAGGCTCCCGATCGGGACCGGGCCTTCGGGCAGTGTTTTCTCGGGTAGCGCCCTTTCGGGCCGGGGGCTGGTGCCGGAGTCACCACCATTAGCGGTCTCGCGGTCGGGAGTGAGCGGCGAAGCCGCCCCGCTCGCTATGAGCTCGTCCACTTCAGCGAAGCCTCCGTCCGGCGAGGCCGCACGTAGATGCGTCCGGCGGCCGGATGTGGTCACGGTATGGGTGACGGATTGTGATCAGACTCTAGCGCGTATACGGTCAATGTGACAGTCCTGAGACGTTGAATTCTCTATGTTGTAGACCAAATACTCTATACCGCAAGGTGCTACTTACGTCCCCGGTTGTCCGGTTACCGTGTGTACTCGCTGCGCACGCGCGGACGCGTAGAGACACACCGCGGCGGCCGTCGCCAGATTGAGGCTCTCGGCCCGGCCGTAGATCGGTACCGCAACCGGCTCATCGGCCAGCGCGACCAGCTCCGGCGGCAGGCCCCACGCCTCGTTGCCGAACATCCAGGCGGTCGGCTCGGCCAGCCGCGCCTGCACGTCCGGGTCGTCGATCGAGTTCCCGGCGCCGCCGTCCGCCGCCACGACCCGCAGGCCCGCCTCGCGCATGGCCGCTACGGCGGACTCCAGGCCGCAGCCGGCCACCACCGGCAGGTGGAACAGGCTGCCCGCCGAGGCGCGTACGCACTTGCCGTTGTACGGGTCGACCGAGGCGTCGGCGAACACCACGGCCTGCGCGCCCGCCGCATCCGCGGTGCGCAGCACGGTGCCGGCGTTCCCCGGATCACGCACGTTGGCCAGCAGCGCGACCAGCCGGGGGGCCTGCGCGGCCACCACGGCGAGCGGCACGTCGACGAAGCCGCACACCGCCAGCAGGCCCTGCGGAGTCACGGTCTGGGCCAGTTCGTCCATGATCTCGCCGCTGACCACGTGCACCGGCACGCCCGTGGCCGCCACCGCCGTCACCAGGCCGGCATGCCTACCGCGGGCGGGCGCGGTCACGAACAGGTCGGTGATCCGCGCCCCGGAGCCGATCGCCTCGGCCACCGCCTGCGGGCCCTCGGCCAGGAAGGCCCGCTCACGCTGGCGGAAGGTGCGCTTGGTCAGCCGCCTGGCTCTTGCTAGCCCAGGGGGAGCGACCCCCCTGGAACCCCCCGCTGCCCGCTTGCCGCGCCCGCCGTAGTATCGCGCGGTCGGGGGGCCGTCGGCCCCCGCGAGCCGCGCGATCGGGCCACGGGCCCCGGTACCTGCCACCTAGGCAGCCGCGGACCCTGAGGCGTCGGGCAGCGCCTTCTTGGCCACCTCGACCAGGGCCGAGAACGCGGACTCGTCCGCGACCGCCATCTCGGCCAGCATCCGCCGGTCGACCTCGACTCCCGCCACCCGCAGGCCCTGGATGAACCGGTTGTAGGTCATCCCGTTGGCCCGGGCCGCGGCGTTGATCCGCTGGATCCACAGCCGCCGGAAGTTGCCCTTGCGGTCCTTGCGGTCGCGGTAGGCGTAGGTCATCGAATGGAGGACCTGCTCCTTGGCCTTGCGGTACAGACGCGACCGCTGTCCCCGGTAGCCGCTGGCCCGTTCGAGGACAACCTTGCGCTTCTTGTGGGCGTTGGTCGCCCGCTTCACGCGTGCCATTGTTTTTGTCTCCCTCGCGCGAGCCGGGCTACTTGCCCAGCAGCTTCTTAATGTGCTTGACGTCGCTCGGCGCGAGCGTCACTTCTCCGTACAGCCGCCGCGTGAGGCGGGACGACTTGTGCTCGAACATGTGGCTGCGATTGGCGCGGCGGCGCATTACCTTGCCGGTGCCGGTGAGCCGGAACCGCTTCCCGGCCCCGCTGTGGGTCTTCATCTTCGGCATGGTCGCCGTCGTCTCCATTCCTGTCGTCTATGTGATGCTCTGCAAGGCGCACAGCAGTCACCGTCCCCGGCGCTTGGCGCCGGGGATTTCTCCGGCCCGGGTACTGCGGCCGGCTAGGCGGCCGGACCCGGTACCGCGGCGCCGTCCCCGGCGGGCTCGTCCGCCGCCAGCTCAGGCGTCGCTGCCGCGGCGCTTCGCGGGCTGGGCACCGACCGACCCTGTGACTGCCCGGCGTGCGCCTTGGTCTCGCTCTTCTTCCTGTGCGGACCGATCACCATGATCATGTTCCGCCCGTCCTGCTTGGGCTGCGACTCCACGAAGCCGAGCTCTTCAACGTCTCCGGCGAGGCGCTGCAGCAGGCGGAAGCCTAGTTCGGGCCGTGACTGCTCACGTCCCCTGAACATGATCGTCACCTTGACCTTGTCGCCCGCCTTGAGGAACCGCTCGACGTGGCCCTTCTTGGTGCCGTAGTCGTGCGGGTCGATCTTGGGGCGGAGCTTGATCTCCTTGACGACCGTCTGTGTCTGGTTCTTGCGTGACTCCCTGGCCTTCACTGCGGACTCGTACTTGAACTTTCCGTAGTCCATGAGCTTGCAGACAGGCGGCCGCGCAGTGGGTGCGACCTCGACCAGGTCGAGATCGGCTTCCTGAGCCAGCTTGAGTGCCTCACTGACCGAGACAATCCCGATCTGTTCCCCCTTGGGTCCGACCAGCCGGACTTCGGGGGCACGGATGCGCTCGTTGATACGCGCTTCGACGCTGATGTGACCTCCTTGAGCGTCATCTCCGCCACCGGAGCGTCCGGCGGCAGCTAGCTGCCGACCAGGCCCTCGTAGCCCTCCGGACGGCGGATGCCGCACAAGAAAGCCCCGCGAGCCATGCGCTCTGCGGGGCAACCACGACAACGGCGCCACCCCGTGCGCCCGCACCGGGCCACGGGAGTGCGCCGTACCAGCTGAGACCGGCAACCTACGCGTTTGCGTACGCCGCCGGGACGTCTGGCCGTACCCGCCAGCCTCGGCTTGCACCAGGCCGACCGGGTGGGAGGTGGTCCTCCGCTTTGCGCGCCCAGCGCCGAAGCGCCGGGCTGGTCAGCAACTAAGCCTAACAGCACTCGGCCGCTGAGCGGTATTCCCGCGGCGTCACGGTCAGCTTCCGGTGCGGGATCATGTCGCCATGGCCTTTCCCGATTTCAGCCCGGCGCCGAACCAGGGCGGCCGCCCGGACCTGTATGAGCTGGAGAACCGGGCTCTGGACCCGGCCGGGCTGGTGCTGGCCGCGATGCGGAAACTGGCCCCGTGGGCGGGCAAGACCCTGGTCGACCTGGGCTGCGGGAGCGGCTTCTGGCTGCCAGGTTACGCCGACGAGGCGGCCGAGGTCGTCGGCGTGGAGCCGGATCCGGCCCTGATCACGCTGGCCGGCGCGCGCGACCCCCGGGCGCGGGTGCTGGCGGGCTCGGCCGAGCACGTCCCGCTGCCGAGCCAGAGCGCCGATGTGGTGCACGCCAGGTTCGCCTATTTCTACCCGCCGCGCTGCGCGGCCGGGCTGGCCGAGGTGCAGCGCGTCCTGAAGCCGGGCGGCACCCTGGTGGTGGTCGACAACGACCAGCGGGCCGGGGAGTTCGCCGACCTGCTGCGGGCCGCGGGCGGCACCGGGCAGGGCCAGGCAGATGTCACCGATGCCTGGTGGGCGGCGCGCGGGGCGAGCCGGGCCGAGGTCATGAGCCGCTGGCAGTTCACCTCGCGGGCCGACTTCGAGGCGGTGCTCCAGCTGGAGTTCCCCGGCGGGGCGGCCGATTCATGGCTGGCTGACCATCCGGACGCGCTCGGGCTCAGCTACGGGTACGTGCTGTTCGCCGTGCCCCGGAGCGGGTGACGGCGGTCAGTTGAGCACCCGCCTGGTGAAGGTCCGGGTACCCAGGTAGGTGAAGACCACCGTGCCCCCGACCAGCGCGATCAGCACACCCCACATCGGCATGTGCCCGAGGACCGGGGTGAGCACGGCTCGCAGGCCCTCGGACATGTAGACCATGGGGTTGATCAGCACCGCGATCTGCAGCCACCGGATGTGGTGCAGGGCCGACCAGGGGTAGTAGACGCAGCCGAGCATGGTGGCGGGCAGCAGGATCACGGCGAACAGCATCTGCATCTTGCGCGGGTCCATGATCGTGCCGAGCAGCAGCCCGAGCGACGCGGTGAGCAGCGAAGCAGCGGCCAGGATGAAGACGAACAGGAACCAGTTGGTCACGTGCACGTGCGGAGCCTGGCCGGCCGCGTGCACGAACAGCACGATCGGGAACACGATGCAGGCACCGAGGAACGACTGGATCGCGCCGGCCACGATCTTCTGGATGGCCAGGACCCGGATCGGCACCGGGGCCAAGGCGCGGTCCTCGATCGTGCGCTGCCAGGAGAACTCCATCACCAGCGGGAAGGTCACGGCCATGATGCCCTGCATGAGCAGCATGGAGGCCATGAGGCCGGGCACCAGGATGGTGGCGAAGTTGATGCTGCCAGCGGTCCCGGCCGTGGCCGCTCCCCCGCCCAGAGCAAAGCCGCCGCCAATCTTCGGGAACACGTAAGCGAAGACGAAGACGAACAGCAGCGGCTGCATGACCGCCCGGGTGAAGGTGGCGATGGCGTTGCGCCGCAGCACCCTGAACTCCCGGGCCATCATGGCGTTGAACGTCCGGATCAGCGTGGGCCGCGGCTCGGGCGCGTCCGCGATCAGCGCGGCGATGTCGGAGGCCGAAGGTGCGCCCGCTGGCTCCTGCGGCGGGGCTTGTCTCGTGGTGGTGGTGGTCACTCTCGGTACTCCCGTCCGGTCAAGGTGAGGAAGACGGTCTCCAGGCTCGGCTTGAGCTGGGTGGCGTCGCGTACGGTCAGGCCGGCCGCCGAGCCCGCGGTGACCAGCTCACCGAGAACACCGTCGGGTTCGCGAGTGAACACCCGCACGTAGTCGCCCGCGGATTCGACCTTGGTGACGCCGGGCCGGTCGGCCAGCCCCGTCCGGGCGGTGATGTCGGCTGGGACCGTGTCCTCGTACCTGACCGTGATCACCGTCTCCGCGCCGGTGCCTTCCTTCAGCTCGTTCACGGTGCCGGAGGCGAGCACCTCGCCATGGTCGACCACCGCGATCTGCTCGCACAGCGCTTCCGCTTCTTCCATGTAGTGCGTGGTCAGCAGGATGGTCTGGCCCTCGGCGTGCAGAACCTTGAGGATGTCCCAGAGGTTCACGCGGGTCTGCGGGTCCAGACCAGCCGTCGGCTCGTCGAGGAACAGCACATCCGGCCGGTGCACCAGGGCGCGGGCGATCAGCAGCCGCTTGGCCTGGCCGCCGGACAGGTCGGTGGACATCGCCTTGCGCCGGTCAGCCAGGCCGAACACCTCGAGCAGCTGAGCGGCGCGGCGGGATGCCTCGCGCAGCCCGAGGCCGAAGAACCGGCTGCGGAACTCCAGGTTCTCGGCCACGGTCAGCTGCATGTCGAGCGTGTTGTTCTGGGTTACCACGCCGATCCTGCGCTTGACTCCGACCGGGTCGGCCACCACGTCCAGGCCGGCTACCCAGGCCCGGCCGCCGGTGGGCAGGACCAGCGTGGTCAGCATGCCGATGGTGGTGGACTTGCCAGCGCCGTTCGGCCCCAGCAGCCCGAAGAACTGGCCTGAGCTGACCGACAGGTCGATACCGCGGACGGCCTGGACGTCTCCCCGTGAGGTCTTATAGGTCTTGCGCAGATCCTCGGTGCGGATCGCCAGCGCGGATACGTCGGTCATGATGTCAACCTACGTTGACAATGGCTTGGTGTCAACCAAGGTTGACGATGGCGCCTGCGCAACCGGGACGGCACCCCATCCAGCCTCACCGGCCGCGCTCCTTCCTGACCATCTCCCCGAAGTGGCCGATCATATCGACGAAGAACTTGCGGATGACCGGCTCGTCGGCCGGGCTCACGAAGCTGAACGCCGCCTGCCACTGCGGTCCGGCCAGGGCGTAGTAGTCCTCGCAGACGCGCCGGCCCTTGTCGGTCACGTACAGCCTGACCACCCGGCGGTCGCCGGCATCCCGGCGGCGCTCCACGTAGCCCTCACGGACCAGGGTGTCGACCACCGCGGTCAGCGTGCCGGGCGAGGACCAGCCGCGCGCCGCCACGTCGCTCGACTTGCTGCCGTCGCCGGCCAGCAGAACCCGCAGCACGCCCAGCCCGGCCGGGCTGATCCGCAGCCCCGCCTGGCCGACCGTGCCCGCGTAGAAGGCGCCCATGACCCTGGAGGCGGACAGCAGCAGTGCGGGCAGCGGGGCGTCGGCGGGAATCCCGTCCTCCGCGCCTCCCCAGGTCCACCCGGGATCCTGTGCGCACGCCTGGTCCCCAGCGGCGAGAGTACCGGCAGCAGGGCGCGATCCCGTCGCTGGCTCGGCTCCGGCGAGGTCTACATCGGTCACGCGACCAGTCTTCACCGCAGCTACTTCCATGTCAAATGATTTGAAGTCGAAATACTACGGCCCGGCATCGACGGCCGCATCCGCATGCCCCGGGCCCTACTCTTATGCGGAGTGAGCAGCGTAACGAGCGAGCACGACCAGTCCCGGCCGGGCGAGTCGCCCCGGCCGCAGGACGCGCCTGGGATCCGCACCGCGAGCTGGGGGCCATGGCTCGTCGTGGGCTGCTACGTGCTGGGCGCCTTCGCGCTGAGCTGGCGGCTGTGGGCCGACCCGGCCGGGCGGATGGTGGCCGGCAATCCGGGCGACATCAACCTGTTCGCCTGGTTCATGCGGTACACGGCCACCGCGCTCGCGCACGGCCACCTTCCCGCCCTGACCACGAACGGCCTGAATGCCCCCCAGGGCATCAACCTGATGTGGAATACCTCCGAGCTGCTGCCCGCTGCCATCCTGGCTCCGGTGACGCTGCTGGCCGGCCCGCAGGCCAGCCTGACCGTCATGCTCACGGCCGGCTTCGCCGCCTCGGCCGCCAGCCTGTTCTTCGTGCTGCGGCGGTGGGAAGCCAGCCTGTCCGCGGCGGCCATCGGCGGCGCGGTGTACGGATTCTCCCCGGCCCTGCTCATCTCGGGTGTCGGACACTTCCAGCTGCAGTTCGCGGTGCTGCCGCCGCTGATCATCAACGCGGTGCTGCGGCTGGCGACCGGACGAGGGAACCCGGTGCGCACCGGCCTGGGACTGGGCCTGCTGGTGGCCGCGCAGGTCTTCATCGGGGAAGAGCTGCTGGTCGACGCGGCGGTGGCCGCAGTGGTGATGGTCGTGGTACTGGCCGTCAGTCACCCGCGGGCGGCCGTGGCGGCCGTCAGGGAACGCGTCCTGGCCATCGCGGCCGGCCTGGGCAGCGCCGTCGCGGTCGCCCTCGTGATCTGCGGCTACCCGCTGTGGGTACAGTTCCGCGGCCCGCTCAGCGAGCACGGCAGCCCGTGGGCGGTGCTGTCGTTCCATAGCTACCTGTACGCGTTCTGGACCCCGTCCAGCTCGCTGCTGTTCCACACCGCCTCCAGCGCGGCGGCGGCCGCGGCCTACCCCGAGCCGCTGCCCGAATACCTCGCCTACCTCGGCTGGCCGCTGCTCGCCGCGGCGGCCGTGGCGGCGGTGTGCTTCTGGCGGGATCCGAAGGTCCGGCTGGCCGCCGTGACCCTGGTGCTGCTCGAGTGGTTTTCCCTCGGCGCCGTCGGCGGCAAGGTCCACGGGATCCGCTACCCGGCGGGCGTGCTGCCCTGGCACTACCTGCAGCACCTGCCGGTGCTCTCGGACGTGCTGCCGGACCGGTTCGCGATCCTGGCGGACGGGGTGGCCGGCGCCTTGCTCGCGTTCGCCCTGGACCGGGCGCGCCGGGTGGCCCCAGGAACCGAGCGCGGCCGGCTGACCGGGATCCTGGCCACTCTGGTGGCGGTCCTGGCCGTGCTGCCGCTGGTCCCGCGGCCGTACGCGGCGTCGGCCGTGGGCTCGGCCCCGGCGGGCTGGCAGGCGGCCTTCGCCCAGCTCCGGCTGGCCTCCGGTGATCACGTGCTGGTCGTCCCCGACGAGCGGTACGGGCTGCGCTGGCAGGCGGAGACCGGTGCGCCCGTCTCCATGGTGGGCGGCGGTGACTTCATCGAGCCGGGCCCGGGCGGACAGGCCACGAGTTATATCTACAACCGGCTCGGGATCGCTGCTTACCTCGCTAGACTCTGGCAGGGATCACCGGCCGGGCGAGCGCCGTCGCAAGCGGAGGTTCGCAAGGATCTCGCGTACTGGAAGCTGGCGGCGATCGTCACCGCTACCGGCCGGGACTCACGGCTCGCGCGCTACCTGACCGGGGAATTCGGTCCGCCCACGGTCCAGGTCGGGGACGTGCTGGCGTGGCGGCTGCCACAACCTCAACCCTGACCCGGTAGGTTAGCTGCTTTACCTTGAAGAAGGGCCTGGATGTCTTCCGCTGAGACGATCGTCATAACCGGAGGGGCCGGATTCCTCGGCTCGCACCTGTCCGACCGGCTGGTGGCGGACGGCTGCTCGGTTGTCTGCCTGGATAACTTCTGCACCGGGACGCCGGCCAACGTAGCGCACCTGATCGAGAACCCGGCCTTCCGGCTGATCCGTTACGACGTCACCGAGTACCTGCATGTCGGCGGGCCGGTCGACACGGTGCTGCACTTCGCGTCGCCGGCCAGCCCGGTCGATTATCTGGACCTGCCCATCGAGACGCTCAAGGTCGGCTCGATCGGGACCATGCACGCGCTGGGCCTGGCCCGGGATAAGGGAGCGCGTTTCCTGCTCGCCTCTACCTCCGAGGTCTACGGCGATCCCCTGGTCCACCCGCAGCCCGAGGACTACTGGGGCAATGTGAACCCGGTCGGCCCACGGGGTGTCTACGACGAGGCAAAGCGCTTCTCCGAGGCGCTAACGGTGGCCTACCGGAAGAACCACGGAGTAGACACGAAGATCGTCCGCATCTTCAATACCTACGGCCCCCGCATGCGCCCGAACGACGGCCGGGCCATCCCGACGTTCATCTCCCAGGCGCTGCGGGGCGAGCCGATCACCGTGGCCGGCGACGGCAGCCAGACCCGCTCCGTCTGCTACGTGAGCGACCTGGTCGAGGGCATCTTGAGGCTGCTGCGGTCGTCCCACTCCGGTCCCATGAACATCGGGAACCCGAGCGAGCTTTCTGTGCTCGAGTTGGCCGAGACGATCAAGAAGATGAGCGGATCGCAGTCCCCGATCACGTTCGTGCCGCGTCCGCAGGACGACCCCATGGTCCGGCAGCCGCGGATCGACCTGGCCAGCCAGATGCTGGGCTGGAAGCCCGAGGTCGGTTTGGGGGAAGGCCTCGGGCGCACCATCGAGTGGTTCCGTGAGCACGTAGGGTGATGAGCGCCGTGAAACTCTCCATCCTGATGCCTGTCTACAACGAGGCCAAGACCGTGGAGCGCGTCGTCAAGCGGGTGCTCGACGTCAGCTTCCCCTGCCAGGTGGAAGTGCTGATCGTCGACGACGCCAGCAGCGACGGCACGGCCGAGATCCTCGACCGGCTGCACGACGAGCGGCTGACCAAGATCAGGCACCCGGTGAACCGGGGCAAGGGCGCCGCGATCCGCACCGGGGTCGCCGCGGCGACCGGTGACTACATGATCCCGCTGGACGCGGATCTGGAATACCAGCCGGAGGAGATCCCCCGGCTGCTTGAGCCGGTGCTGAGCGGTGAGGCCGAAGTGGTTTACGGCAGCCGGACCTTCGGCAGCCACTCGGCCTATTCTTTCTGGTACGTCATGGGTAACAAGGCCGTCACCACCGTGGCGAACGTGCTGTTCAATGCCTACATCGCCGACCTGGAGACCTGCTTCAAGCTATTGCCGCTCGACCTGCTGCGCAGCCTCAAGATCAGCTCCGACGGGTTCGGGATGGAGGCCGAGATCACCGGCAAGCTGCTGGCCCGCCGGATCCGGCCGTTCGAGGTGCCGATTACCTACCGGGCCCGAAGTCGCGAAGAGGGCAAGAAGATCACCTGGCAGGACGGGGTACAGGCGATGTGGATTCTGGCTCGGATCCGGCTGGCGAGACGAGCCGCATGAGGGCGATCAGGGGCGACCGGCAGGTCCAGTGCGATGTCCTGGTCGCGCTGTCTGAGTGCCGCAACCACCGCACGTGGTTCGCGGACTTCGCCAAGCCCTACCTGGGCGATCACCCGGTCGAGATCGGCAGCGGGCTGGGTGACTACGCCCGGGAGTGGATCCCGCTGGTCAGCCAGTTCACGGTGACCGACGCGGACGAGGCGTTCGTCATCGGGCTGAAGCAGGAGATGGCCGAGTTCCCGCACGTAAATGTGCAGCAGATCTTGTTGCCCACCACGGTGCGGGCCGAGCATTCCTGCCTCATCTCCTACAACGTGCTTGAGCACATCGAGGACCACATCGGGGCGCTGCGCAGCATGGCCAGGCTGGTCCGGCTGGGCGGCTACATCGTCCTGGTCTGCCCGGCGTTCCCGTTCGCGATGAGCCCGGTTGACATCGCCACGGGACATGTCCGCCGCTACACCAAGCGCTCCATGACCAGGGCGCTGACTGACGCCGGGCTTGAGGCCGTGGACGTGCGATACGCCAACTCCCTGGGCCTGATCTGCTATTACGCATTCACCAGCCTGCTGCGCAGGCAGCCGTCGACGGGCGGCACGATGACGGTCTACGACCGGCTGGTGGTCCCGGTGGTCCGCTTCGCGGAGCGGGTCATGCGGCAGCGCCCGCCCTTCGGCCAGTCCGTGATCGCGGTGGCCCGGGTGAAGAGCCACGACGCGGCCCCGGAGGATCCCGAAGGCGCCTAGGACGTCCAGGCCGGCTGGAAGCAGCACCACTGGTCTCATCCGTCACTGCGCGGCCGGGCCAGCCGTTCAGGCTGACCGGATCGATGCGGCATCGGTCCGCATATAGCCGGCTCAACGTCACATCGATCCGGTCCGGGGCGGCGCAGGAGTGTGAAACGTGCACGGCTTCGGGGCCTGTGGTGCTGAGGAGGTCCGAGTAACTTTGACGGGCCCGAGCGGGTGGTCTCAGGTGCCGACCTTGCACGGCGGCGGTCTCAGGTGGCGGCCGTGCACGGCGGCGGTCTCAGGTGGCGGCCGTGCACGGCGGCGGTCTCAGGTGGGAGCCGTGCAGGGGCGGCGGTCTCAGGTGCTGGTGAGCACGGCGGGGCGGTAGACCCAGGCGCCGTCGGCGTGATAGGCGAAGGCGAAGCCGATGGCGGACAGATAGCGGGACAGGGCCGGGCCGGGTTTGGCCTGCCACACCACGACCCAGCCGACGTGCAGGCTGCGCACGTCCTTCCGCGCGGCGGCGGCCTGCTGCGGGCTGACCGCGGAACCTTGCTGGGCCTGGTTGAGCCGGACGTAGAACGGATGACGCTCGAACGCGGCGATGGCCGGCTTCGGTATCCAGGAGGCGTAGGCGTCGGCCCGCGGGTGGCCGTCCTCCACGGCCATCAAGATGCCGCGGGCGTAGGGCTCATCCCCGTACTGCGGGACGTTGGCTAGGCCGAACGGCACGTCAACCACGATGGAGCCGGAATGGTCAGCGGCGATCGGGCCGTCCAGCGCGGGCACGGCCGTGGGCATGGTGGCCAGGCCACCCGGGCTCCCCGACCAGCCGGCCTCCAGACCGCCGAGCAGCGCCACCACCACGATCAGCGGCCAGACCCGGCGGCGGCGGAGCCAGTCCACGCCGGCCCCGGCGAGCAGGGCCGCGCCGACCAGCCCGAGCAGAGCGAGCCGGTCGGCCTCACGGAATACCGACAGCCCGGGCACCCGGATGAACCAGGTATACGGCATCAGGTCCGACACCCGCACCCCACGCCACGTCTGGGCCAGCGGCATATACAGGTGGCTGCCGACGTACAGCACCGGGCCGAGCGCCAGCGCCGCGGCACCCAGCCACAGCAGGGCCAGCAGCCACGCGCTGCGCCGCTGCCAGCTCACGAGCAGGCCGAGCACGGCCAGCGCGGTCAGCACCACGCCGAACGTGTTCATCGTCTCGATATGCGTACGCGACGTGTAGACATTTCCCAGGGCGGTCAGCCCGTAGCTGGCCAGCCGGGGCGACGGCGCGAACTGGCTGGGCAGGCTGGCCACCCAGGCCTGGTACCCGAGCGCCGCGGCCGGGGCGGCGGCGCCGCCCGCGCGGGACTGCTGGTACATCGCGATCAGCTGCGGGCTGGCGACGAGCAGGCCGGTCACGGCCGCGGCGGCCAGGATCCCAAGCCGGTCAAGCACGGCGTCCAGGCTGCGCGTGCCGGCCAGCCAGCCGATCAGGACCAGGACGGCGAGGATCAGGCCCATGATCGCCGTTTCCTGGTTGACCAGGACCGAGGCGCCGAGCACGACGCCGAGGATGACGGCCCGGCCCACGGTGGGGTCGCGGCGCAGCCGGACCGCGGCCTCGAGGGTCACGGGCAGCAGCACCGCGCCGTACACGATGTTCAGGTGGTACCAGGCCTGGTAGGTCAGCATGGACGACAGCCCGAAGAACGCACCGGCCGCGATGGCGCCGGTCCGCGTGGGCAGCCACAGCCGGGCCGCCCGGTACATGGCGTAGCAGGCCAGGCCGGGGGCGATCATGGTCAGCAGGTTGTAGGCGCCCGACGGGCCGAAGGCCAGCGTGACCGGCGCCAGCACCACGCCGAGCAGCGGCACCAGCGTGTGGTAGCCCAGCTGGAGTCCGACCGGAGCGGCCATATAGGTCGTGGTGTACGGGTTGTGCAGGTGGATGATCTGGTGCGCCACCCACCACAGGTTCCAGACGTAGATGGCCACATCCCGGCTGGCGGGCAGCCGGCCGGTGATGTAGGTAGCCAGCGGCCAGGTCACGGCGACCCCAGCCGCCAGGAAGCCGGCCAGCACGGTCAGCTCTGCGGCCCACGGGCGGCCGACCGCGGCCGGCAGCCATCCTGGCCCGCTGATGGTCGGCCGCTGCCTATCGGGCAGCCGCTCCTGGCTGCCCGTAACCTGCCCCTGGGTCATGCAGGCAGCCTAGTGGGCGGCACGGTGCGACGGGGATCACACCTGATGACGGGTATCCGGAGATGCGTGGCCGCTCGGTGCTGCGCCATCCTGGCTTCGGATGAAACTCACTGAGGTGCTCGGGCTGCTCGCCGCCGGGACGGCCGGCGGCATACTCAGCACGGTGGTGTCCATCGCATCCCTGGTCACCTACCCGGTGCTGCTCGCGCTCGGCGTGCCGCCGCTGGCCGCCAACATGACCAACACCGTGTCCCTGGTGCTCACCGGGGCGGGCTCGGTGGCCGGCTCGCGGCCGGAACTGGCCGGGCAGGGCCGGCGGGTGCTCCGGCTCGGCGCCATCACGGCGCTCGGCGGGGCGGCCGGGGCGGCCGTGCTGCTGGGTACCCCGGCGAGCACCTTTGTCGTCGTCGTCCCGGTGCTGATCGCCGGGGCCTCGGTGGTGCTCCTGGTCCAGCCCAGGATCTCCAAGCTGGCTCCGGCGCCCGATCCGGGCCGGTGGCGCTACCTGGCGTCCGGCGTCGCGCTGTTCGTGGTGGCCATGTACGTCGGGTACTTCGGCGCGGCCGCCGGCGTCATGCTGCTTGTGGTGCTCGTGACCATGATCGACGAGCCGCTGATCAAGGTCAACGCGATCAAGAACGCCGTTTCCGGCCTGGCCAACGCGATGGCCGCGCTGTGCTTCGCGCTGTTCGGTGATGTCCGGTGGAAACTCGTGGTCCCGTTGGCGGCAGGCTTCCTCATCGGCGGGTGGATCGGGCCGAAGATCGCCCGCCGGGTCCCGGCCGAGGCGTTCCGGGTCTTCATCAGCCTGTGCGGGCTTGGCCTGGCGGTGAAGCTGGGCATCAGCGCGTACCGCTGACTTTGGTGATGCGGTAGTCAAATTGAGGTAAGTGCGCTCATCAGGCGAACTACCATGACAAAATCCGTCGCATACCTATCCAGGATGGTTTACTCTGTGCTAGTGAGTGGGCACCGGGGGTAAGCGCCGGTTCCTCAGTGCCCACGGCGGTGGTCAACTCGCGCTGGCGCCGCAGTGCCCGGCCCGAGTGCGGCACGGGCTGCTAGCGTCTTCCGCGCGGGCAGAATAGGAGCCTCAGCATGGCAGCTCTGCTCATTATTGTCATTATTGCCGTCGGCTACCTTGTGTCGCTGCGCATTCACCCGCTCCGCAAGTGCCCGAGATGCAACATGAGCGGCAGGCACTACGGCGCGATCTTCACCGGCACCTACCGGCGCTGCCGCAGATGCGATGGCCGCGGCCAGCTCGACCGGGTCGGCACGCAGGTCTTCTACGGCGGGACCAAGCACACCGGGACTTTCCCGAAGAAGTAGCGCCCGGCCCGCTACGGCGTCACGATGATCTTGCCTAGCACGCCGCCCTCGGCCGCCTCGTGCGCGGCGACGATGTGGTCCAGCGGGTACTTGTGCGTAGGCAGGGCGGTGAGGTCGCCCGCCGCCAGCGCGGCGGTGATGTCGGCCGCCGCCCGCTCGTGCGCCGCGGCCGGCAGGGTGTACAGCAGCATGAACTTGAGCAAGACGTTGGCAGTCATGCAGGAACGGACGGGGAGCACGGGATCGGCGGCCTCGGCCGCGTAGGTCATGATGGTGGTCCCCGGGTGCGCCACCGCAAGGTCGAGGTCCAGGTTGGCGCCCAGCGCCAGCTCGATCACCCGGTCGACGGCGGGCACGAACGCGTGGATCTGCTGGATCGCGTCGGCCGACCGGTAGTTCACCACCAGGTCTGCGCCGGCCTTCTCGGCCAGCGCCGCCTTCTCGGAGCTGCTAACGGTGCTGATCACTCGAGCCCCGGCCCGTTTGGCCAATTCAATAGCGAAGTGACCGACAGCCCCAGCACCTCCGGCCACCAGCACGGTCCGGCCGGTCACCGGACCGTCCGAGAACAAGCTGTAGTGCGCGGTCATGGCCGGGACGCCGATCGAGGCGCCCAGCTCGAATGAGGCGCCGTCGGGCAGCGGCGGGGCATGCCGTTCCGGCACGACGGTCCACTCGGCCGCAGTCCCCCACCGCCGCCCGGCCGCCGCCAGCCACAGCCACACCCGCTCCCCCACGCGGCCCGGGTCCACCCCCGGGCCGACCGCCTCGATGATGCCCGCGCCGTCCTGGTGCGGGATCTGGAAGCCGTCGATGGGGCGCGGCGTCACGCCCGCCCGGGCCTTGAAGTCGGTGGGGTTGAGGCCGGAGGCGCGCACCCGGACCAGGACCTCGCCCGGGCCCGGCTGGGGCCGGTCGATCTCCTCGACTCGCAGCACTTCGGCGGCCGGGCCGGTCGTGGAGTACAAGGCTGCCCTCATGAATGCAGCGTAGCTCCTTTGAACACCTTGTCCACGGCGTTGCGCGGCCCGTGCAGCGCGAGCCCGGCGAACTGCAGGTCGGCCGCGGGGACAGCCCGGACCACGGCCCGGTTATCATCGTCGTGGCCGGTGGCGAACATGTCCATGGTGTAGACGGCCATCGGCATTCCCCGGGCCAGGACCCGCTGGTGGGCCTGGCTGAGTGCCGGGCCTTCGGCCGAGTAGACCACTACCGGCTGCCGGAACAGCTCCAGGTAAGTGTTCCCCGACCCATCCTCGTAAGGCTTGCCCATGACCTCAGGCGCGCTGGCGGCGATGCCGCTGGCCAGGAAGGCGGTCACGTTCAGCTTCTGCCACGGCTCGAGGTCGGCGCGCACGGCGATGGCGATCTTGGTGTCGAAACGTATGGTCACCGGTCCGAGCATGCCCCGCCGCCGGCCCGGGGTCTTGAACGCTGGAGCGCCGCCGGACACCACGGCCTGCGATAATGGACTGATGGCCGCCGACTCAGCCAGGGACTGGGCCCGGTACTGGCGCTCCGACGGGGTTCCCGTGGAGGCCATGCACGCGCACTTCACCTCGCACGTGTATCACCGGCATAGCCACGAGAGCTACTCCTTTGGCGTGACGGAAACCGGCGCGCAGGCCTTCACCTGCCGTAACGGCCGGCATGTGAGCGGCACCGGCATGGTGATGGCCTTCAATCCCGACGATCCGCACGACGGTCACGCAGCCGGCGACGGCGGCTTCACCTACCGGATGGTGCACATCTGGCCGGAATTCTTCGCCAGCCTGACCGGCGCCGCCCGGCCGCTGCCGCTGTTCCGCTCGCCGGTGCTCGACGACCCGGTGACCGCGCGGTCGCTGCGCCGCTTGCACCTGGCGCTGACCGGGCCCGAGGCCGGAGCCACCGGGCTGGAACGGTACGAGCGGCTGGCCGACACGGCCCGGCTCCTGGTCCGGCATTCCTCCGCGCGGGACCAGGCCGCGGAGCCGGCGCGGACGGCGGGATCAGACGCCCACATCGCCGCGCGCATCCGCGAGCTCCTGCACGACAGGCACGCGGCCGCGGACCTGACTGCCCCTGACCCGACCAGCACCGACTTGGCCGCGGCCGCCGGCTGCAGCAGGTTCGCGGCCTACCGGGCCTTTCATCAGGTGTACGGGCTCGCGCCCAGCGACTACCAGCGCCAGCTCCGAGTGCGCGCGGCCCGCAGGCTGCTGGCCCGTGACATCCCGCCCGCGGTGGCCGCGGCTGAGGCTGGCTTCGCCGATCAGGCTCACCTGACCCGCTGGTTCCGGCGCTACTACGGGGTCACTCCCGGCGCCTACCGCACCGCGATGCACCCGCGGTCCGGGGTGTCCCGATGAGCGCGCTCACCTGGAGCACCATCGCCAGCCTGGCTACCGCGCTGGGCACGCTGATCCTGGCGGTGGCGACGTTCTCGGCGGTCAGGTCGTCCAACCTGATGGCCAAGGTGGCCCAGCAGCAGCTACTGGTCCAGCTGCGGCCGGTGCTGGCCACCACCAGGCGGGAGGACCCGGTCCTCAAGGTCAACTTCGGCGACCGGAAATGGGTGCTGATCCCGGGCGGCGGCGCGGTCGGCGAGATCAACCCCGGCGACGGGTCGCTAGGCCCGGACACCCCGGTCGTCTACCTGGCCCTCGGGGTGCGCAATGCGGGCAGCGGCATAGCGGTGCTGCATGGCTGGCACTTCTTCCCCGGCTGGCGCCGCGACGCCGAGCATGCCCCGCTGGAGGAGTTCCAGCGCCAGAACCGGGACCTGTACATCCCGACTGGTGACATCGGGTTCTGGCAGGGCGCGTTCCGCAACACCGAGGACGCGGGCTACGACGAAGCGCGGAAGACCATCGAGGCCCGCGAGCCGTGGACGGTGGAACTGCTGTACGGCGACCACGAGGGCGGCCAGCGGATGATCTCCCGGTTCACCGCGCTGCCGCACACGGGCGCTGCCACTGCTACTGACGCCGGCACGGGCGCCGGCACGGGCTGGATCGCCACGGCCAGCAGGCACTGGAACATCGACCGGCCCGAACCCAGGTGATGACCGGCCGGCGGCTCGTCCAGCTCTCTCACAGGGAGTCCCCAGTTCAGCCAGAGAGTTCTGACCGACTTTGCAGCGTTTACCTCTGGTACTGTCGCATCCTGTCCATCACAATTGAGTATCGAACCGGGTCTCAAGGCAGCGGATTTCGTGACATAGCAAGGCGGGTGACTGGAGCAGGTGCGATTGCGAGCGGGGCCGCCGGACGGGCCTGGCTCTGGCGTTCACGCTGGCGAGGAGCAGCACCAGCCTGGGGCTGATAGCCGCCCGCGCGAGCGGGCCCACTGGTTTTCCCGGCCGCCGGCCCGGGCTGCCGCCCTGATCACCGCGCTCACCGTGGGCATTGTCCTCACCGTGACCCCGGCCGACAGCGCGGCCGGCGACATCGCGTCCAAGTTCGCGCGGGTAGTGCGGCATCTCATCGCGCCCTCGCAGAACGGGCAGTCCTTCTCGGGCACCCCTGCCGTCGGTGCGCTGTTCACTACCGCCCGCGGCCACCTCGGCCAGCATTTCTGCACCGCGAGCGTGGTCAACAGCCCGCACGGTGACCTGCTCATAACCGCCGCGCACTGCGCGGCCGGCGCCACGGGGAAGGCCGTGTTCGTGCCCGGCTATCACGGCGGGGCGATTCCCTACGGGATATGGAACGTGATCAAGGTCTACACGGATAAGGCCTGGGCCTCCTCGTCCAACCCAGATGACGACGTCGCATTCCTGCGCGTCAGCCAGCCCGGCTCGGCCACGCCGATCGAGGACGTGACCGGAGCGGAGCAGCTCGCCACCGGCACGCCAGCCCGCCAGCTGGTCGAGGCGATCGGTTACCCGGATGACGCCAGCGAGCCGGTCGCCTGCCGGAACTGGACGAGAGAGCCCATGCCGGACCAGCTCGAGTTCGACTGCGGCGGCTACACCGACGGCACCAGCGGAGGTCCCTTCCTGGCCGGCGTCGACACGCTGACCGGACAGGGCACCGTGATCGGCGTCATCGGCGGATACGAGCAGGGCGGCGACACCCCGCAGGTGTCCTACTCCGCTATGTTCGAAGCGAACGTGGCGGCGCTGTACCGTACGGCCGTAGCCGGGGGCTGAGCCGACCGGATCGCGCTGGCGCTAGCCAGCGCTAGCTGGCGCGGCCCGGGGGCGGGACGATCTGGTCGATCTCGGCCAGTTCGGCGACGGAGGGGGTCCATCCCGCGGCCGCCGCGTTCGCCTTGACCTGCTCGGCGGTCATCGCCCCGGCGATCACGGACGAGCAGCCCGGCTGGGCCGCCAGGGCTCCGATGGCCGTCTCCAGGACAGACACGCCGTGCGCCTGGGACCAGTCGATGAGCGCCTCGACCTTGACCAGTTTCTCGTCGGTGATGTAACCGGCCCGGGCGGACAGCCTGGACCCGGCCGGGATCTGACGGCCCTGCCGGAACTTGCCGGTCAGCAGCCCGTTGGCCAGCGGGAAGAAAGGCAGTACGCCCAGCCCGAAGTGCCTGGCCGCGGGGACCACTTCGGCTTCGGCGCCCCGCTCGAGCAAAGACCAGTGATTCTGGGCCGAGATGAACGGGGTCTGGCCGCCGATCGCGGCCAGGTGCGCGGCGTCGGCGATCTGCCAGCCGGAGAAGTTGGAGTGGCCCAGGTACCGGACCTTGCCTTCGGCGACCAGTTCGTGCAGCGCCGCGATGGTCTCCTCGACCGGGGTCACCGGGTCCGGCGTGTGCAGCTGGTACAGGTCGATGTAATCGGTCTGCAGCCGCCGCAGCGATTCGGCGACCGCCCGCCTGACGTAGGCCCGGCCGCCCTTGGCTCCCGCGGCGGGGCCGTATCCCATGTCGGAGCTCTGATTGCCGAACTTGGTCGCCAGCACGACCTGATCCCGCCGCCGGCCGAGGATCTCGCCGAGCGCGCTTTCTGATCCCCCGCCGCCGCCGTAGGTGTCAGACGTGTCGAACAGGGTGATGCCGGCGTCGATGGCCGCGTCCACCACCGCACGTGCCCCCTCGGTGTCCAGGCGGCTGCCGAAGTTGTTGCAGCCGAGCCCGACAACCGATACCAGCAGGCCCGAATCGCCCAGTGGCCTATAGTGCATGAGCCTATTTTATGAACTCTGGTCCCTGGTGAACTCCAGGCCCGGAGACTGCGGCCGGCCAGCCAGCGGCAATGGGCTCATTGTGATCCAACGGATCGTGATTATCCGCCGGCAATGCGCTGCTAGCACTTGCGGGCCACGAGCGCGTAGCAGTAGCTGTCACTCGGATGGTCCGGGACGTGCTCGCCGGGTTCGGGGTGCCATTCAGGCGTCCACACCAGGCCCGGCTCGACGAGTTCCAGGCCGGGCACGAGCGCGCGCACCTCGGGCCGGCTGCGCACGTACATGGGCGTGGTGGCCGCCTCGTAGACGCGGGCCGCGGCGTTCACCTCGGGAGTGGCGTCCGCCGTGCCGTGCGTGAGCGCGACGTGGCTGCCTGCAGGGAACGGCGCCAGCAGTTCACTAATGATGGCGGCCGGATCATCGGCGTCGGACAGGAAGTGCAGCATGGAGACGAACAGGACGCCGACCGGCTCATCGAAGTTCACCATGCGGCGCAGTTCGCGGTCGGCCAGGATATCGGCCGGCGCTCGCATGTCATGCCCGAGGATGACCGCGCTGGCCGTGCCCTGCAGCATGTTCCTGGCGTGCGCGAGTACCACGGGGTCATGATCGATGTAGACGACCCGGGCCGCCGGATTGGCCTCCAGCGCGACCTCGTGCACGTTTCCCATCGTCGGCAGTCCGGTACCGATGTCGATCAGCTGCGTGATGCCCACCTCATTCACCAGGTAGCGGACCGCCCAGCGTACGAAGGCACGATTAATTCGGGCCGCCTCGCGTATAAGCGGCAAATGAGCCGCGATCGTTCTCGCGGCTTCTCTGTCGGCCGGATAATTGTCTTTGCCGCCCAGGAAGTAATCGTAAATGCGCGCCGAACTCGGGATGTCTGGCCGGAATGTCGTCCGCCAGTCATCGCGGTCCCCTGAGCCGCCCGAGCCCGCCGGGGGCACCGGGCTTCTCGGGGTATCGCCGCTCATTTACGGTGCGCTTCCTCTCGTCTGCCATGCGCCTTTGTCACGCTTAGCGCGCATATCAAGCTGGGCTCCGCCCCGGGCCTGGGGCCGGGCCTGGGGCCGCCGCCGCTGCGGTGCAAGCGCTGGCCCGGTGGTCGTCGGGTGCTGCTGGGAGCCTTACGGCACTGGGGGTTTTGACCGCCGGCCGGGAAGTCCAGGCGGTTGAACCGGTGATCGCGGATCAGGTGAGCGCCGGGTCGCCGATCGCCTGAAGAACCATCACGACTGCACAAGCTTAAGGGCGGCCAGAGCCTTTTGCTAGACAGAAGTGTCCTGCGCAGACAGGACTTGGTCGCCTGTTTTGGGGGGTGCGATGAAATCCCACCTGGGATATCATCGCTTCTATCCAGCGTTGGCAACGCATTGCCAACCATCTCGGAAGGCACCGCTCTGTCACGCAATTGCGCGGCAGAATCCCGTGGCGGGGCGGAAACCAGGGAGGCGGCATGCCAGAGGCAACGGAAGGGCCGACTGTGCTGCGCATCCTGCTTGGCACCCAGTTGCGGAGGCTCCGGGAAAGCCGGGGGATCACCGCGCAGGCCGCGGCCAAGGCCATCCGCGGATCTGAGTCCAAGATCAGCCGGATCGAGCTTGGCCGGAACGCGATCCGCGAGATCGACGTGCTCGACCTGCTCACCTTCTATGGCGTCGGCCCGGCGGAACGCGAGCAGCTGCTGACCCTGGCCGAGCAGGCCAACCGGCCCGGCTGGTGGCACCGGTTCAACGACATCCTGCCGGACTGGTTCCAGTCCTACGTCGGCATGGAAGAGGCGGCCACCTCCATCCGGGTCTACGAGCCGCAGTTCGTGCCTGGCCTGCTGCAGACCCCGGCCTACACCGCCGCGGTCCTGGCTGTGTGCGACATTCCCGTCGCCGAGGCCGAGCGGCACGTCATCCTGCGCAAGGAGCGGCAGCGCCGGTTCACCGAGGGCCGGGTCAAGCTGTGGGCGATCATCGAGGAGACCGCGCTGCGGCGCCCGGTGGGCAGCACCCAGATCCTGATCGATCAGCTCCGCTACCTGCTCAGTCTGAGTGACCGGCCGAATTTCACCCTGCAGATCATCCCGGCCGGCATGGGCGGCCACGCGGTGCCCAGCGGCTTCACCATCCTGCGGTTCGGCGAGGCGGACCTGCCGGACGTGGCGTACCTCGAGCATCTCACCAGCGCTCTCTACTTCGACAAGAAATCCGAGGTTGACCGGTACCTGCTCGCCATGGAGCGGCTCAGCATCATCAGCGCCAAGCCGAGCCAGACCACCGGCATCCTGACCACGATCATCGGCCAGCTGGAGGAAGGCCTCTAGCGTCCGGTAGCGTCGCCGACCGGGGACCAGGGCCCGTGGCCAGGCCAGGACGCGGACGTCCCGCCCGGCCACGGGCATACGGAGGGGCGGTGGTCCGATGCGGACCACCGCCCTCTCCTCCCCCCAAACTCATGTCCATGCCCCTGACCCCGGAAAGCCCCGTCTAAGCACCCCCGAGACCAAGTGACTGGCCAGGCTGGAGTTGACGCGCCCGCCCGGGTTGCCGTACCGAGGTTCAGGCGACGGGCAGGTCGAACTCCCCGTTCTTGGCCCCGATGAGGAAGCAGTCCCACTCGTGCCGGTTGAACATATGCGGGGTCTTGCTGCGGTCCTTCGAGTCGCGGACCGCGACACCTCCGTCGGGGAGGTGCGCTACTTCCACGCAGCCAGCAGCGCTGCTGGCGCTGCTCTTGAACCAGGTAAGGCCGTTGAGGTCGGTGTCCATACCGCCTCTCCTTTCATTGATATGCGGCTTCGTTCGATTGACGTGTGCTGGTCAGGAGAGCTCTCTCGACACGTGCTGGATGAGCTCTACCGAAGCAGCCGGGGAAAGCGCGGCGGCGCGCATCCGGTCAAAGGCATCGGCGCACAGCCTGACTTCCCTGTCTTTTTCCATGTAGATCATGCCGCCGACGGATTCGGTGTAGGCCACGTCCTCATCGGACCGCTCGGGAAACTCCAGGATGGAGAACGGCCCGGTCAGGCCCGCGTGGGCGCCGGATCCGAAGGCCAGGACCTGCAGGGTCACGTTCGACCAGCGGCTGGCCTGGATTAGGTGCTCCAGCTGCGGCCGCATGACCGCCGCGCCGCCGATGTTCCGCCTGATGGCGCCCTCGTCGAGGATCAGCCACAGGTCGAGCGGCGGGTCCTGGTCAAGCAGCCGTTGCCGCTGCATGCGCAGGTCCACCACCCGCCGTATCTGTTCGTCACTGTCCCTGGGCCGTAGCTCGCGCAGCACGGCCAGGGCGTAGTCGGTGGTCTGCAGCAGGCCGTGGACCACGTCCGTCTCATAGCTGCGCAGCCCGCAGGCCTCCGCCTCCAGGCCGACATAGATGTCGAAGCCGCTGGGCAGGACATCGTCGTAAATGGACCACCAGCCCTTGCGGTGGCCCTCCCGGGCCATGTCGACCAGGACCTTACGAGCGCCCGGATCATCGACTCCGTACATGCCGAGCATCGCGGTCAGGTAGGCCGACTTGGTGGGCGCCTTGCCGGTCTCGATGCGGGACAGCGTCGAGGGCGCCAGGCCGAGCTGCTCGGCCACTTCCTCCAGCTTGAGCGAGTGCGCCTCACGGAGACGCCGGAGCTCGGCGCCGAGCCTGCGCCTACGAACTGTAGGCCCCAGGGGCACGAGAGCTCACCTCCTTTTCGCGCAGAGGAATAGGCACCGGGACGATGTGAGGACCCGAACGCCGCGCATGTGCGTCGGACCGGAGCAGGAACACTCCACATCGTCTGTGACAAGCAGTACGATACAGCACCATCAGCAAGTTTGAAATCCCATCTAGGATTTCACCGTGGAAATTTGTCCTACGCACTTGCGTCGAAGGCACTCCCGGCGCCATCATCAGTTTGACGCCAGAGCCCGTACCGGGTCAGTGGAAAGGTGTAAATAAGGACAAATTGTCATAAGCGCAGAAAGGCCAGGCAGAAGCCGTTTGCGTCTTTTCCGGCGAGATCTCGGGTCAGCAGAGCGGCCCGGCCCGAGATAGCAGTGATCTAACGCGTCTGATGTTGATTTGAGTGGTGAGTGCCGACTATGCGTACCACGGTGGCGAGTGTCACGGGCGTGACACTGGAGCGGGCGGAGGTTCGCCGTCCCAGGTCGCAACCGGATGAGACGATCTCGGCAGTAGTGGGAGGACTTGACATGGATACGCCCGCAGGCAGTTCCCGACCACCAGGACCCGGCCGCAGGCCGGCCGACCTGACGTCGGGAGTCAGGGGGCCAGCAGGCAACTCGCGCGCCGCCGTACTCGGCTCGCTGACCATTCCGGGACGGCCGGAACAGGTCGGCCTGGCCCGTTCCTTCGTAGCGCGGACGCTCGGCTCGAACCGGATAACCGCGGACGCAGACGCGGCGACATTACTGACGTCGGAGATCGTCACCAACGCCATCCAGCACACCAAGTCTGGGGTCGCCGGCGGAACCGTCACGATCGTCGTGATCGGTGTGCCGCGTGGTGTCCTGGTGGAGATCATCGACGACGGGTCGGCGGGTACCCCGGTGGTGAAGGGCGACCTGTACGCGGCCGAGGGGCACGGTTTGTTCCTGGTCCAGCACCTCGCCGCCCAGTGGGGCTACCTGCGGGACTCGGCCGGCACCACGGTCTGGTTCCACCTGCCCACGGCCGAGGCGGCGCAGTCCGGCGAGCCGCCGGGCCCGGCCGCCGACCGCAGCCGCGAAACACCGCAGCGCTCGGGCGACTACGTCCCGGACCTGCCGCCGTACCGGACTCAGCCCACCCAGCTCTGGGCGGCGGCGATGCCGCCCGCGACCGCTCCCGCCTGACCGCCGGGTCCGGCAGAATGGCTCCATGACCGCACCACACTCCTACGGGACCGGACCCGGGGTGATCACGCCGGACGGCTGTGCCGTGGACTTCTACGCACTCATGCCCGCCCTCGGCGAGCCCGCCATCGTGCACGACGCCGCCGGAGCGGCGGCGTCCATTCTCGAACTCGGCTCCGGCACGGGGCGGGTCACCCACCCGCTGGTCGCGCTCGGCCACCCGGTCGTGGCGGTCGACGAATCGCCGGACATGCTGTCGCATGTGCGCGGCGCCGAGACCGTGCAGGCCCGGATCGAAGACCTGGCCCTGGACCGCCGTTTCGACGCCGTCCTGCTCGCCTCGCACCTGATCAACGCGGATGAGCCGACCAGAAGCACGTTCCTGGAGGTATGCCGGCGCCACGTCGCCGGCGACGGCTGCGTGATCCTCCAGCAGCACGCGCCGGCCTGGTTCGCTGAGGCCAGCGATACCGAGAACACCCGTGACGGCGTCATCTACCGGCTGCGGGACATCTCACGTCCGGCCCCGGGCCAGATTTCCGCCACCGCTGAGTACGTGGCCGGCGGCCGGCGCTGGACGCAGACGTTCACCACGAACCGGCTGGACGAGGACGTGCTGGTGGCCGAGCTGGCCGGGGCGGGCCTGCGCCTGGACCGCTACCTGACCGACGACCGCAGCTGGTTCCGCGCGGTCCCCGTGGCCACCGGCTGAAATATCGATATATCAGATATAACGCCCGTGGTTCCTGGCTGCTGCCGGGCCATCTGCTGCGGGGCTAGCTGCTGCCGGACTTGCGGCGGAAGGAGCGACGGCTGGCGGCGGGGCCGTGCGCGCCGTGTACCTTGCCGGTGTCGTGCGCGCCTTCGGTGTTGGCGCTGGCGTGCGCGCTGCGCTTGCGGTCCAGAGCCTCGCGGAACTTGCGCTTGACCTCATCGAGGTCGGACTTGGCGCCGTCAGGCTGGTCCGCCCCCGCGGCATCGGGCTGGCCCGCGCCAGCTGTCGGTGCGGCATCTGACGGTGCGGCATCGGGCTGGCTTGCGGCCGCGGCGGCCTTGGCCGGGTTCGGTGAAGCCTCGGATCCAGATTGCTCGACAGCCATGCGGACCTCCTGCGGCTCGGGACGTTCGGCATCCAGCGTCGCACATCCGGGCTGGTGGTTCGAACCGTTATCCCGGGAGGAGGCCGGATCATGATCGCCAGCCAGCCGGGAACCGCCGATACTTACGCTATGACACCAAAGGCGGCCGACGCCCCGGCCGGCGGCACCGATACCGCTCACGGCCGCGTCGAGCTGCTGCGGGACGCGGACCGGCCGGCGGCGTGGATGCTGCTGATCGACGGGATCCCGCAGTCGCACGTCGACCTGGACGACCCTGGTTACCTGGACTTCGAGTACGTCAGGCGGCTGGGGCACGTGATCGACACGGCGGCACCCGCGGCGCAGCCGCTGCGCGTGCTGCATCTGGGGGCCGGGGCGCTCACGCTGGCCCGTTACGTGGCGGCCACCAGGTCCGGTTCGGCGCAGCTGGCCGTCGAGATCGACGCCGAACTGGTCGACCTGATCAGGCTGAGGCTGCCGCTCGGGCGCCCCCGGCCGGTACGGGTCCGGGTCGGCGACGCCCGGGCGGTGCTCGAGCAACGGCCGGCCGGGTCCTGTGATGTGGTGATCGCGGACGTGTTCGCCGGGGGACGCACGCCGGCCCACCTGACGTCGGTGGAGTTCGCCACGGCGGCCCGGCGGGCATTGCGGGACGGCGGGGTCTACGCGGCCAACGTGGCCGACGGCGCGCCGCTGACCCATGCCCGGGCGCAGGTCGCGACGGCTCTGGCCGTCTTTCCGTACGCCTGCCTGATCGCGGACGCGGCGGTGCTGCGGGGCCGCAGGTTCGGCAACCTGGTGCTGGCGGCCAGCACCGGCCCGCTTCCGGCCGACCGGCTGACCCGGCTGGCGGCCGGGGATCCGATGCCGGGCCGGGTCCTGCACGGGGCCGACCTCACCCGGTTCATCGCGGGCGCCAAGCCGGTTACCGACGAGAACGCGCTGCCCTCCCCCGCTCCCCCGACGGATGCGTTCGCGGGCTAGGAGGGGAGGCCGGCGGACGCCCGCGCGTCGTTAGCGGCGGCGGGGTGTGCGGCCGGCCGGGCGGCCGCCGCGGCCTTCGCGCTTGGCTCGGACCCGGACCGACACCTGCACCGGGCTGCCCTCGAAGCCGAACTCCTCGCGCAGCCGCCGCTCCACGAACCGGCGGTAGGCCGCCTCGAGGAAGCCGGACGAGAACAGCACGAAGTGCGGCGGCCGGATGCCGGCCTGGGTGGCGAACAGGATCTTCGGCTGCTTGCCGCCCCGCACCGGCGGCGGCGTGGCGGCCACCAGGCCGGTCAGCCAGGCGTTGAGCCTGCCGGTGGGGACCCGGGTCTCCCAGCCGGCCAGGGCCGTCTCCAGCGCGGGCACCAGCCGGTCGGTGTGCCGCCCGGTGGTCGCGGAGATGTTCACCCGGGGCGCCCAGCGGGCGGTGTACAGCTGGCGGTCGATCTCCTTTTCCAGGTACCGCTGCCGGTCCTGGTCTACCAGGTCCCACTTGTTGTAGGCGATGACCAGGGCCCGGCCGGCCTCGATGACCATCGAGACGATGCGCAGGTCTTGCTCGGTGAGCGGCTCGCTGGCGTCAACGAGCACCACGGCCACTTCGGCCCGGTCCAGCGCGCCCGCGGTGCGCAGGGCCGCGTAGTAGTCCGCGCCCTGGTTCTCGCGGAACCGCCGCCTGATGCCGGCTGTATCGACAAATCGCCACGTGATGCCGCCCAGCTCGATGAGCTCGTCCACCGGGTCCCTGGTCGTGCCCGCCTCCGGATCGACCAGCGACCGCTGGTGCCCGGCCAGCTTGTTCAGCAGGCTGGACTTGCCGACGTTGGGGCGGCCGAGCAGCGCCACGCGGCGCGGGCCGGCCTCGGCCTCGTCGGTTTCCTTGGGCGCGTCCGGCAGCGCGTCGAGCAGCACGTCAAGCAGGTCACCGCTGCCCCGCCCGTGTAGCGCGCTGACCGGCTCGGGCTCGCCGAGCCCGAGCGACCACAGCGCCGCCACCTCGGGTTCGGCCTTGGTGTCGTCGATCTTGTTGGCCGCCACCACCACCGGCTTGCCGGACCGGCGCAGCACGCTGGCCACGGCCGCGTCCGCGTCGGTAACCCCGATCGTGGCGTCCACCACGAACAAGACGGCGTCCGCGGCGTCCACCGCCACCCGGGCCTGGGCGGCGACCCGCGCGGCCAGGGTCTGGCTGCCCTCCACCGCGGGCTCCCAGCCGCCCGTGTCGACCAGGGTAAAGGCCCGCCCTCGCCAGGTGGCGTCGTAGGCGACCCGGTCCCTGGTCACCCCTGGGGTGTCCTCGACCACCGCCTGCCTGCTGCCCAGGATCCGGTTGACCAGCGTGGACTTGCCCACGTTGGGCCGGCCCACGACGGCGACCACGGGCACGGGAGATGAGGACGGCTCGTTCGGTATCAAGATCTGCTCTTCGGCTAGCTGCGGGTTGGCTAAAGGATGGCTACAGGTTCTGCTGGCGCGGGTGCGGCACGCCGGTGTACTCGCGGGCCAGGGCGACGATCCGGTCGACCACCTGGTCCAGGTTGAGCCGGGTGGAGTCGATCTCAACGGCGTCGGCGGCCTGGCCGCTCTGCGCCGCGTCCAGCCGGTCGCGGCGGTCCTGCTCGACCCGGGTCGAGGTGGGCGACCAGCTGGCCTCGACGGCCCTGCGGTCCGCGCGGGCGCCGCGGTCGGCCGTCAGGAATACCTTGACCGGGGCGTCGGGGGCGACGACGCTGCCGATGTCGCGGCCCTCGGCAACGATTCCCCCGGCGCGGGCGATGATGTCCCGCTGCTGCGCGATCAGGTGCGCGCGGACCCGCGGGACGGCTGCGACGGCGCTCACCGCACCGGTGACCTCGCGGGTCCTGATCGCCGCGGACACGTCGGTGCCGTTGACCCGGACCCAGGGCGCCCGCGGATCGGTGCCGACCTCGATGACCGGCTGGCTGGCCAGCGCGGCCACGGTGCCGGCGTCGGAGGTGTCCACGCCCTGGTCGAGCAGCCACCAGGTCAGGGCCCGGTACATCGATCCGGTGTCCAGGTAGCGCAGGCCCAGTGCGAGGGCCGCACCGCGGGACGCGCTCGACTTGCCCGCCCCTGACGGCCCGTCGACCG
Source organism: uncultured Actinomycetes bacterium (assembly GCA_963767565.1). Classification (GTDB taxonomy): domain Bacteria; phylum Actinomycetota; class Actinomycetes; order Streptosporangiales; family Streptosporangiaceae; genus Palsa-504. Next base: position 53,504 of record CAVYEG010000020.1, read on the forward strand.
CGACGACGAGCCGGGCATCGCTCACCGTTCCGCGCTGCTCGCCGATGTCGCTCTCCAGGCCCGCTGAGATCCTCACCCGTGCGATGCTACCGGCGCGCGGGCCCACCCGCGGCAGGCGGAGGCACGCACCACGGGCCGTTCCGCCTAAATCACAACAGAACTGGCGCTGGCCGGACTGTCATCGGCGGACCGGCCAGCCGCCCGTCTCCAGGGCCTCGAGCAGCGTGGCCACCTGGCCGGGGCGGACGGACAGCTCCGCCACGCCGACCGGCAGGCCGGGCGAGTGCTCGATCCGCACGTCCTCGATGTTGACGCCGGCGGCGCCGGTGGCCCGGAACAGCCGGGCCAGCTCGCCGGGCTGGTCGGCGATGACCACCTGGACCACGGTGAACTCCCCCGGCGCGCCGCCGTGCTTGCCGGGAATCCGGGCCGCACCGGCCTGGCCGCGGTCGAGCAGGCCCGCGACCGACTTGGATCCCTCGCCGTCGGCCAGCATCCGGGCCGCTTCGGCCAGGTCGGCGGCCACCGCGGCCAGCACCTCGGCGACCGGCGCGGCATTGGCGATAAGGATCTGCGTCCACAGGCCGGTGTCGCCGGCCGCGATCCTGGTCACGTCGCGCAGTCCCTGCCCGGCCAGGTCCAGGGCCTGCGGCGGGGCGGTCTCGAGCCGGGCCGCCATAGCCGCGGAGACCAGGTGCGGGGCGTGCGAGATCAGCGCCACCCACCGGTCGTGGGAGGCGGCGTCGGTACGCACCGGGACCGCGCCGCACGCCCGGACCAGGGCGGTGACCGTCTCGGCGGCTTCCGGCGAGGTCTGCGGCAGCGGGCACAGGGCCCAGGTCCGGCCGAGGAACAGGTCGGCCCGGGCCGCCGCCGGGCCGTGCTTCTCCCGCCCGGCCAGCGGGTGCCCGGGCACGTAGCTGGCCAGGTCGCAGCCGCGCTCGGCGGCCTGGGCCGCCGGGAGCTGTTTCACGCTGGCCACGTCGGTGTAGCAGCGGGCCAGGCCACGGGCCTGCGCCTGCGCCAAGCTGGCCGCCACGGCAGCGGGCGGCACGGCGATCACCGCGATGTCGGCCGGCTCGGCCAGCTCATCGGGCAACAGGGCCCCGGCGCCGAGGTCGGCCGCCAGGCGAGCCGCGGCCAGGTCGGAATCGGCCAGCCAGACCTCGGCGCCGCGGGACCGCAGGGCCAGCGCGATCGACGTGCCGATCAGGCCGGTGCCGATGATGACGACCCGCATGGCGACGTCCGTAACTGGGCGATGTCGAGGCGGAGGGCGGCGGCTCCGCGCAGGTACACGTGCTGGATCGCCGAACGCGGACGGTCGGTCTCCACGTGCGCCATCAGCCGCACCACGCGGGGCATGGCGCCGGGCACGGCGATCTCCGAGGCACAGATCAGCGGCACGTCGTGGAAGCCGATCTTGCGCGCGGCCAGCGCGGGGAACTCGGCGACCAGATCGGGGGTCGCCGTGAACAGCACGCTGATCACGGCGTCGGTGCTGAGCTCGTTACGGGCCATGACCTCGTTGACCAGCTCGGTCGTGCCTTCGAGTATCGCGTCGCGGTCGTCGCGGTCGATCTGTACCGCGCCGCGCACCGCCCTGACCGTCATCCTTGTTCTCCTCCTCCCGCAGAACGTTACAGTGCCGCACTCACAGGCCCACGGCGGCGTACAGCTCGCCGATTTCCCGTGTGGTCAGCTTGCGGGAAGTGCCGGGCTTGAGGTTGCCGAGCCTGATCGGTCCCACGTCGGTGCGGACCAGGCGGCTGACCGGGTGCCCGGTCTCGGCCAGCATCCGCCGCACGATGTGCTTGCGCCCTTCGTGCAGGGTGATCTCGACCAGCGCGCGCTGCCCGGACCGGTCGATCACGCGGAACCGGTCCGCGGCGGCCACGCCGTCGTCCAGTTCGACGCCGGTGGCCAGGCGCCGGCCGAGGTCCTTCGGCACCGGCCCGGTCACTTCGGCCAGGTAGGTCTTGGCCACCTCGAAGCTGGGGTGAGCCAGCCGGTGCGCCAGCTCGCCGTCGTTGGTCAGCAGCATCAAGCCTTCGGTGTCGTAGTCGAGCCGGCCGATGTGGAACAGCCGTTCCGACCGGTCGCCCAGGTAGTCGGCCACGGTCTTGCGGCCCCGGTCGTCCGACATGGCGGTCAGGACCTTGGGCGGCTTGTTGAAGGCCAGGTACACCAGCCCGGCCTTGGCCGGGATGCGCCTCCCGTCCACCTTGATCACCTGGTGTTCGGGGTCGACGCGGGCGCCGAACCGGCGGACGGTCTGCCCGTCGACCTCGACCCGCCCGGCCCCGATGAGCTCCTCGGCATGCCTGCGGCTGCCGATCCCCGCATCGGCCAGGACCTTCTGCAGCCGGATGCCGCCGGGGACGTCGGTCAGGCTGTCCCTGTCTTGTTCGTCGTCGAAGTCGTCTTCGATGTCAGGATCGGGCGTTCTCATCCTCGATGTCCTCGATGTCATCCGGCAGGAACGGTGCCAGTTCCGGCAGGTCCTCCAGGCCGGCCAGGCCGAGCCGCTCCAGGAAGTACCCGGTGGTGCGGAACAGGATGGCCCCGGTCTCGCTGTCCGCGCCCGACTCCTCGACCAGGCCGCGCAGCACCAGGGTGCGGATCACGCTGTCACAGTTGACGCCGCGGACGGCCGAGACCCGGGCCCGGCTGACCGGCTGGCGGTAGGCCACCACGGCCAGGGTCTCCAGTGCCGCCTGGGTCAGGCGGACCTCCTGCCCGTCACTGACGAACCGCTCGACCAGCGGCGCGCAATCCTCGCGGGTGTAGAACCGCCAGCCGCCCGCGATCTCGCGCAGATCGAAGCCGCGGCCCTCCGCGATGTAGGACGCGGCCAGGTCGGTCAGCTCGGCCAGCACCTCGTTCCTCGGCCGCTCGAGGACCTGCGCGAGCACCACCACCGGCACCGGCTCGTCGGCGACGAGCAGGATCGCCTCCAGGGATGCGCGCAGGCCTGGGTCGTTTTGCTCCTGGGTATCGGTGGGCTCCGACGGGCTCTGCGAGTCCGGGTCGCTGTTCATCGTGTCAGTCGTCGCTTTCCGTCAGCTCATCGACGCTACCAGCGTCCTGGTGGCCCGTCCACGTCACGTACAGCTCGCCGAGCGGGGTGACCTGCTCAAAGGACACGGCATCCTCCCGGTACAGCTCGAGCAGGGCCAGGAACGAGGCCACGATCTCGTAGTTGCCCGCCGCGTTCGCGGTGAGCTGGCGGAAGCTGGCCCGGCCCAGCCTGGCCAGCAGCGCCGCGATGATGCGGGCCTGCTCCCTGAGGCTGATCAGCGGCGCGTGGATGTGCTCGGTCGACACCTTGGGCGGCGGCTTGGGCGCCAGGGCCAGCGCGGCCAGCCGGGCGAACTCGTCGGGCCCCAGGCCCAGGAACACCTCGGGCAGGAGCCCGGCGAACCGGGGCTCCAGCGGGACCCGGCGCGGGAACCGGCGGGCCGCGGCGGCCATCCGGGCGGCGAAGGTGGCCGCCACCTCCTTGTAGGCCCGGTACTGCAGCAGCCGCGCGAACAGCAGGTCCCTGGCCTCGAGCAGGGCCAGGTCCTCCTCGTCTTCCACCTCACCGCTCGGCAGCAGCCGGGCCGCCTTGAGGTCGAGCAAGGTAGCCGCGACGACCAGGAAGTAGCTGACCTGGTCCAGGTCCCAGCCGTCGGCACGGTCCGAGATGAAGGCGATGAACTCGTCGGTGACCTGGGACAAGGCGACTTCGGTGATGTCCAGCTTGTGCTTGGAGATCAGCGCGAGCAGCAGGTCGAACGGGCCCTCGAACACGTCGAGGTGGACCTCGAAGCCGGGTGCCCCGGACGCCGACCGGGCTGCGCCGTCGGTCTCGTCCTGGGTGCCGTCCACGTCCACAGTCATGACGGTAGCCGAGTGCGGGGGCTCGCCGGGCGCGCGGCGATGGCCGGGGCGAGCCAGCGGTCAGCTGGCGGACTCGGCGTTCTGGCTGAGGAGGTTGCTGCTCGGGCCGCTGTCGGCAGGCGCGTCGGCGCCGGCCGCGTTCGACCTGGCCATGCGGCGGGCCAGCAGGCTGTCCTTGCCGCGTGCGTCGAGGTCGGCGAGCAGGACGGCGATGGCCTCGCGGACGATGCGGCCGCGGTCAGCCGCGGCCCCGTAGCGCAGCAGTGCCAGCCGCGCGCGTTCCAGGTCAAGTAGTTCCTCAGCGGACAGGTAGACCGTGATCTTCTGGGTGTGCTTCTCCCGGCCGCTGGCCTGGCGGTGGTCGCCGTTGTCCGGGCCGGCGGCGGCTGGGCGCAAGAGTTCCGCCACCCCGGGCAGGCTTACCCTCCGTGATCGACTCCTGCCTGCCGCCACCGCTCCAGTACCTCCTTGGCCAGCTCCCGGTAGGCATTCGCCCCCATTGAACCGGAATCAAAGCTGGTAATAGGCTCTCCAGCCACCGTAGCGTCCGGGAACCTCACTGTGCGGTTGATTACAGTATGAAAAACTTGGTCGCCGAAACCATTGACCATGCTGGCCAGGACCTCGCGAGTATGCAGCGTCCGGGAGTCGTACATGGTCGCCAGAAGGCCATCAATAGTTAGCTTGGTGTTCAGGCGGCGCGAGACCTTCTCGATGGTCTCCATCAGCAAGGCCACGCCGCGCATGGCGAAGTACTCGCACTCCAGCGGGATGAGCACCCCGTTCGCGCAGGCGAGTGCGTTGATGGTCAGCAGGCCCAGGGACGGCTGGCAGTCGATCATGATCACGTCGTACTCGGGCATCAGCGGCTCGAGCACCCCGCCGAGCACGTACTCCCGGCCGACCTCGTGCACCAGCTGGACCTCGGCACCGGACAGGTCGATGTTGCTGGGCAGCAGGTCCATCCCGTTGACGCCGGTCTTGTACAGCACGTCGTGCGCGGTGACGTCCCGCTCCATGAGCAGGTTGTACACGGTGTTATCGATGTCGTGCGGCTGGATGCCCAGCCCGACCGAGAGCGCGCCCTGCGGGTCGAAGTCGACCAGCAGCACCCGGCGGCCCTGCTCGGCCAGGGCGGCGCCCAGGTTGATCGTGGTGGTGGTCTTGCCGACGCCGCCCTTCTGGTTGCAGACGGCCACCACGCGGGCGGGGCCGTGCTCCATCAGCGGCTCAGGAGTCGGGAAGCCCGACAACGGCCTCCCGGTCGGACCCAGTTCGCCTGCCTGGGGCTCTGTCATTCGCGATGCTGCCACTAGCGCTGAACCTCCCGGGCTATGGCCGCGACTATGCCCACGGAACCTTCGGTGGACTCTATGGCCTTGGCCAGCGGCCGGCAAGCAGCCGCGCCGTTTGGGGCCGATATCGACCCGCTAACTTGCGTTATCGGCCCAAACGGTGCGGCACGATCGCCTCGCTGGGTCCGGGCAGGTCGAGGAGCAGGTTACCGCGGTTTAGGCGCAGGCGAGCGGGGCCGCGCCGGACCCTCGGGTCCGGCGCGAAGCGGCGTGGCTCCAGATTGTAGAAATGTCCCGCGCCGTACCTGATGCGGATGTCCCGGACGCCCGGGCACCGGGCCGCCAGGCAGGCGCCGAGCGGGACGCCGTTGGACGTGGGGCCGGTGGGCGTGTGGGCGTTGCCCGCGACGACCAGCACGCCCTGGTTAGCTCCTGCGCAGCTGGCCAGGATCGGGGCGGCCATCGCCTCGTCCCGTTCGGACCAGGTTGAGGTCGACCTCATGAGCTGGTCAAACAAGATGAGGCCGAACGGTCCTGCCTGCGCGCGGTCCCTCAGCACGGCGAGGTGGCCCGCGGTGATCCGGCCGTCACCGAGCCACAGGGCGGGATGCTCGTTGAGCACCCCGCCTGGTAGGTAGGCGTCGATCAGCGGGGTGAGCTCGGCGGGCCATTCGAGGGCCAGTGTGCTCAGGCCGAAGGCTTGCAGGAGCGCGCGGATGACCAGCGGGTTTTGGCTGACGCCGTGGACCTCCCCGAGGAGCAGCATGCCCGAGTCGGCCAGTGAGCGCAGCGCGGCATCGCGGGCCGGTGGCTCGATGTCCAGCGGGAGATCGGTGACCTCGAAGTCGGCTGCCGCGCGGTCAAGCGCAGCCAGCGTGGCCACGGTCGGCACGGGCGTTATTCCTCGGTGCTGCTGAGGCCGAGCTGGCGCATGCGGCTCACGTTGTCCTCGACCCCGGTGGCCGCGATGAGCTTCCCGTTACTCACCCGGAAGATGTAGATCTCGTCGACCTGCTGGAACCGCTGACCCGACGGCGGGCGGCCCATCCACTCCCCCAGCTGGGTGCCCGAGCAGCGGAAGTGCGCGGCCACCTTGTCCTCCTCGGCGATCAGGTCGACGATCTCCATCCGGAAGTCGGGGAATGAGGCCCGGAACGGCCCGATCCACTGCCGTGCTGCCTGCGCGAACTCGCCGTCGGCTAGTTCGGCCAGGACATCGAGATTGCTCTGGTTCACCGCCTCGTCTACCAGGCGGCGGACCAGGAGCTTGTTCTGTTCGTTCTTTCCGGCGGTCATGGCATTCCTCGTTGCTGCCTGCGCGGTTGTCGGCGTCCCTTGAGCCGACGCTATCGCGATCCCCGCCGGGCGGCGGGCCGCCGGCACCAGCCCGGTAGCAAAGAGCGGCCTTTGATAGGTCTCACCGCAGCGTGGCCGGCTCGGTGCGGCGTCTGGCAATACACCACCGAACCAACCCGGTACCCGATCCGATCACTGAAGGCGGAAGCATCAGGCGATATACGAAGGATGACCTCCACAAGCCCCGAGGCCTACTCGATAGGCTCAAACCACGATCCCAAAAACGGCACACTCCGGTGTCGTGTCCATTTCGTAGGCAAGGAGGCCTCGATGGGTAACTGGCAGCTCGACCCGTACCACACACAGGTCGAGTTTTCCGCCAAGCACCTGGGGATGATGACGGTGCGGGGGACGTTCGACGAGCTCAGCGCTACGGCGGACATCGACCCCGACCATCCAGAGGCGGCGTCGGTCGAGGTGCACATCTCGACGGCCAGCGTCCGCACCAACAACGGAGTCAGGGACAACGATCTCCGCTCGGGCAACTTCCTGGAAGTCGACAAGTATCCAGAGATCATTTTCAAGAGCACGAGCGTCGCGCCGACCGACGCGGACCACGTCACCCTGACCGGGGACCTGACCATCAAGGGCAACACCCGGCCGGTCAGCCTGGTCGTCACCAAGTACGGGGAGTTCAACGACCCGCAGATGATGGGTCACCGGATCGCCTACAGCGCCACGACCAAGATCAACCGGAGGGACTGGGGCCTGAGCTTCAGCATGATCTTGGATGGCCGGATGGTGGTCAGTGAGGAAATCCAGATCAACATCGAGGGCGAACTCGTTGAGCAGCCAGCGGCTGCGGAGACCGCCAGTAGCTGAATCGCGAGGCGCGGTAGCGAATCGCGCGGCGCGCTCAGCCGTAACCGAACCGGCCATGCGCATCCCGGCCCGGATGGGCATGGCCGGTCGGGCGCCCGGGTCCGCCTGCTGTTTAACCGCGGGACGCCAGGACCTGGTTGAGGGTCGCGACCAGCGCAAGCAGGATGATCAGCGTTTCCACGCTGAGCGCGGCGATGCCTGGCGGTCAATTCGATCACAATTACTAAGACGGTTAGTAGCCGAGATAGGTTCGACGGAATCGGGTGGGCCGGGTGCGACGTGGGTCACATCGACGGCGAGCCAGATACAGGTATCGCCGGCGAGCTATAAGGATTGACCCGGCCCCGACGGGTAGGAGGATCACCGGGAGGGATAGATGCCGCCACACAGCGAACCGCCCGTGGTCATCGTGGGCGCCGGGATCGCGGGCCTGGCCTGCGCGCGAGACCTCGTGGCCGCCGGGCGGCCAGTCCAGGTGCTGGAGGCCGCGGACGGCGTCGGCGGCCGGATGCGGACCGACCGGCGGGACGGGTTCCTGCTGGACCGCGGCTTCCAGGTATTCAATACGTCCTATCCGCAGGTCAAGAGGCGGATCAACCTGCGCGCCCTGCAGCTGAGCCCGTTCACCCCGGGAATGCTGCTGCAGGCCGGGGATCGGCGGCTGCGGTTCGCGGACCCGACCCGGCGGCTGAACGGGGCCACCGATCTGCTGCGCGGGCGGCTAGCCAGCCCGGCCGACGCGCTGGCGCTGACCCGGCTGAGCATCGCCGACATGCTGGTGCCGACCGCGCTGATCAAGCGGCAGCCGGACCGGCCCACGCTCGCGGCGCTGGGCGAGGCCGGTATCTCCCCCGCGCTGTGCGAGCTGCTGTTCCGGCCGTTCCTGGCCGGGGTCTTCCTGGAGGACGAGCTGGAGACCTCCGGCCGGTTCTTCCACCTGGTCTGGCGGAGCATGCTGCGGGGAACGCTGTGCCTGCCGCGCCGCGGCATCCAGGCCGTGCCCGAGCAGCTCGCGGGCGGGTTGCCCGCCGGGACCGTGCGGCTGGAGACCCCGGTGAGCGCGCTCACCGGGGACGGCGTGGCGCTCGTGGACGGCACCGAGATCGCGGCCCGGGAGGTGGTCGTGGCCACCGGCCCGGCGGCGGCGGCCACGCTGCTGCCCGGCCTCAGCGTCCCGGCGACCCGGACGGTCACCACCTTCTACCACGCAGCGGTCATATCGCCGCTGGCCGAGCCGACCCTCTTGGTGGACACCGAACGGAAGATCCTCAACACCGCGGTGCTGTCCGAGGTCTGTTCGGCCTACGCGACGGACGGCCGGGCGCTGATCTCCAGCTCGGTGCTGGGTGACGCCAGCGGCCGGGAACCTGAGGTGCGGGCCCGGATCGGCCAGCTGTACGGCATGGACTCGTCCAGCTGGCAGCACCTGGCCAGCTACCCGGTGCCAGGCGCGCTGCCTGCGATGCCCGCACCGGTCCCGCTCAGCCAGAGCACCAGGGTCGACCCGGGCCGTTACGTCTGCGGCGATCACCGGGCCACCGGGTCGGTACAGGGGGCGATGGCCTCCGGCGCCCGGGCGGCCCGCGAGCTGCTGGCCGCGGCGGGTCGCGATTCCCAGCCGTCCGCGGTCCGGCCAGGACCTTAGCTAGGCACGTCGCCCTCCGGGGCAGGCGCGTCGCCGTGCGCCTGGTCGAGGGCCTGCTGCAGCAGCGTCACGTCATGCGGGCTCATCTGCAGCACGAAGTGGGTCAGCGCGGTGCGCCGGTCACTGCTGGTGCCGAGCGCATCGTTCATCAGTGCCGCGGTGTACGCCGACCGGGAACTGGTGGGCTCGTAGCGCCACGCCCGGCCGTCCCGCTCCCGCCGCAGCCAGCCCTTGCGGTGCAGGTTCTCCATCACGGTCATCACCGTGGTATAGGCCAGCGAGCGGTCCTGATTGAGGTCGTCGACCACCTCGCGGACCAGCGCGGGGCGGCCCCACGCCCACAGCCGGTCCATGATCACGGCTTCCAGCTCGCCGAACTGCCGCATGCTCGCTCCCGGGCCCACGCCTACTATCACACTTAGGATAGACCCGCGGTTCAGGCGCCGTGGGCGGCCAGGGTAAACCGGCGGTCCGGGGCGGCGCCACCACAGGCTAGGTCGGCGGCGAACTCGCCGGTAAGCGGAGCGAACTTGGCGCCGTGCCCCGAGCAGGCCGAGCAGACGACGACCATGAGAGGCTAAGCACGCTCCAGACAGCCCCGGTGCGGAGGTAGCCCCGTGAAGCTCGGCCTGCAGATCCCCGATTTCACCACCCCGGACGGCCCGTCCCGGCTCGGGGCCGACCTGGCCACCGTGGCCCGCACCGCGGACGAGGCGGGCTTCGACTTCATCGCGGTCATGGACCACTTCTTCCAGATCCGCGGGGTCGGCCCGGCCGAGCACGAGATGCTCGAGGCCTACACCACGCTGGCCTACCTGGCCGCGTGCACGTCCCGGGCCAAGCTGCTGACCCTGGTCACCGGGGCCGTCTACCGGTACCCGGGCATCCTGGCCAAGATCATCACCACACTGGACGTGCTGTCCGGCGGGCGGGCCTGGCTCGGCATCGGGGCGGCGTGGAACGAGGAGGAGTCGCGCGGCCTCGGCATCGCGTTCCCGCCAGTCGCCGAGCGGTTCGAGCGGCTCGAGGAGACCCTGCAGATCTGCCTGCAGATGTGGCGCGGCGACGAGAGCCCGTACCACGGCCAGCATTACCAGCTGGAGCGGCCGCTGAACTCGCCGCAGTCGCTGACCAGGCCGCACCCGCCGATCATGATCGGCGGCGGCGGGGAGAAGAAGACGCTGCGGCTGGTGGCGAGGTACGCCGACGCGTGCAACCTGTTCCCGACCCCGGACATGGCCCGCAAGCTGGACGTGCTGCGCGCGCACTGCGACGCCGAGGGCCGGGACTACGACGAGATCACCAAGACCTGCTACTTCATCTTCGACGTGGGCGAGAAAGGCGAGAAGGCGGCCGAGGTGGTCGACCGGCTCGGCGCCATGGCCGAGCTCGGCTTCCAGGCCGCGATCGGCGCGGTGGCCAACGTCTGGCAGGTGACCCCGCTTGAGGTGATCGCCTCGGACGTCATCCCCGCCGTAACAGATCTTTAGTCAGCCGAACGAAACGTGGTGATGCGAGCGGGTCAGCGGGGTGCGGAAGCGCCGTTGACGCGTTCGGCGTTGGCGCGGGAGACGGCGGTGGCCATGGGGTCGTCGCCGCGGGCGGCCAGGCCGTCGACGATGCCGGGGATGTCGGTGGCGGGGCGGTTCTGGCTCAGCTTGGCCTTGGCCTCGATCCGGGTGATCTGCAGCTCGAGGCCGACGATGGCGCGCAGCTGGCCCTCGATGAACTTGCGGGGCGCGTCGTCCGGGGACCAGGGCATCCGCTGGCCGGGTGAGGCCAGCCGGGCCGCCTCGTGCTTGGCCGTCAGCCGCCGCACCACGTCCTCGACCCAGGCCGGGTCGTCGTGCACGACCAGCCGCCCGTATACGTGCGCGGTGAGGTAGTTCCAGGTGGGGACGACCCGGCCGTGCTCGGCCTTGGCCGCGTACCAGGACGGGGACACGTAGGAGTCCGGGCCGCGGATGATGGCCAGCGACTCGCCGTGGGCGGGCTTGCGCCACTGGTCGTTGTTCCTGGCCACGTGGCCGAGAAGTGCTCCCCACTGGGCGCCGCGCTGCCCCGCCGGTGGCTGGTAGGCAAACGGCAGCATCGTGGCCAGCAGGCCGTCATCGGTCAGCGTGATCAGATCAGCCGCGCCGTGCCTGAACAGCAGGTCCTCGACCGCCGCGTCGTCCGCGGCGAAATGAGCGGGAATGTACATGGCTCCTCCCGGTCCAGACTATGCGGAGAAGCCAGGGGTCAGGCCGGCCCAGACGGCGTCATAGTCCGGCTGGCGGTGCCCGGCGTGCATCGCCTGACGGGTCGGGATCATCATCCAGCGGCTCTCGAACATGAAGGCCAGCGTGCCGTCGAGCTTGGTCGGCTGCAGTTCGGCGGTGCTGGCCCGGGCGAACGTGTCGGCGTCCGGGCCGTGCGAGGTGAAGGTGTTGTGCAGGCTGGCCCCGCCCGGCTCGAAGCCCTCGGCCTTGGCGTCGTAGACGCCACGGACCAGGCCCATGAACTCGGACATGATGTTGCGGTGATACCAGGGCGGCCGGAACGTGTCCTCGCCGACCAGCCAGCGCGGCGGGAAGATCACGAAGTCGACGTTGGCCAGGCCGGGCAGCTCGCTGGGCGAGGTGAGCACGGTGAAGATGGACGGGTCGGGATGGTCGAAGCTGATCGTGCCGATCACCATGAAGTTGGCGGTGTCGTACTTGTACGGCACGTAGTTCCCGTGCCAGCCGGCCACGTCCAGCGGCGAGTGGTCGTAGTCGGCGGCCCACAGGTTCCCGCCGAACTTCTGCACCACCTGCACGGTGGCCGGTCGGTCCTCGTAGCGGGCGGTAGGGGCCAGGAAGTCACGCTCGTTGGCCAGCCCGTTGGCGCCGATCGGGCCGCGTTCGGGCAAGGTGAACGCGGCGCCGAAGTTCTCGCACAGGTAGCCGCGCACCGGCCCCGCGGGCAGCTCGACGCGGAACCTGATGCCGCGCGGCACCACGGCGATCTCGCCGGGTGCCACCGCCAGCGGCCCGAGCTCGGTGTGCAGGGTGACCGGGCCCTGCTCGGGCACGAACAGCACCTCGCCGTCGGAGTCGACGAAGTACCGCTCGGTCATGGACCGGTTCGCGGCGTACACGTGCACGGCCATCCCGTTACGGGTCCGCAAGTCGCCGTTGCCCGCCACGGTGTAGAGCCCGTCGATGAAGTCGGTCTGCGCGACGGGCATGGGGAGCGGATCCCAGCGCAGCCGGTTCGGGTCCGGCTCGATCTCGTCGAACGGGCTGCCGCGTAGCGTCCCGTTAGCGATGCGGGAGAACTTGGGGTGCGCGGCCGAGGGCATGATCCGGTAGACCCAGGTGCGCCGGTTCGCCGCGCGCGGCTGGGTGAACGCGGTCCCGCTGAGCTGCTCGGCGTACAGGCCGAGCGGTGCGCGCTGCGGCGAGTTGCGCCCGGCAGGCACCGCCCCCGGCACCGCCTCGCTGACGAACTCGTTCCCGAACCCTCGCTGGTAGGTGTACTCGCTCACGCCTGTAATCAAATCACTAGGTCAACGGGCCGGCTCGGCCAGGTGCATCCTGATCACGGAGTCGTAGTCGGGGTCGGGGGTCAGGCCCAGCCGGGCCGCCCGGTCGGCGCGGATCCGGGCGGGCCAGGTGGCGAACATCCGGGCTACCGCGGGATCGGGGACCCAGTCGATCAGCGCGCTGGCCTGCGGGCCGGCCACCCGGGTCAGGGCCGCGGCCATGTCGGCCACGGTCAGGGTGAGGGCGGGCATGGTGAGCGCGGTGCGGCCGCCCCAGGCCTGGTCGGAGGCCGTGGCGGCGCACAGCAGCGCGCCGAGGGCCTTGGCCGGGGAGGCCAGGGCAACCTCGGTGGCCGGGTCGACCGGGCAGACCGCCCGCTGGCCGGCCAGCGGTTCCCTGATGATGCCGGACAGGAAGCCGGAGGCCGCGGCGTTGGGCCGGCCCGGGCGCACGCTGACCGTCATCAGGCGCACGGCCCGGCCGTTGAGGAAGCCCTTGCGGGTGTAGTCGGCCAGCAGGTACTCGCACATGACCTTCTGGGTGCCGTAGCTGGTCTGCGGGGTGGGCCAGGTGTCATCGGTGATGACCTGCTCGGCTGGTGCGCCGAACACGGCGACGGAACTGGCGAACACCACCACCGGGCCGGTCCCGAGGGCGCGGCAGGACGCCAGCAGTATCTCGGTGGCCGCCAGGTTGGCCCGCAGGCCCAGGTCGAAGTCCGCCTCGCACTCGGCGCTGACCGCGGCGGCGAGGTGGAAGATCACCTCGGCCCCGGTCAGGACGTCCCGGGCGGCCGCTTCATGGCCCGTCAGCTCGCCGAGGTCGGCGCGGACGGCCGTGACCCGCCCGTCGGCGGCCAGGTCAGGCGGCACCGGCGCCCGGTCGATGAGCGTCAGCCGGGACAGCGGGCGGGCCTCGCCGCCCGCTAGCCGCAGGGATCCCGCGGCCAGGAGTTCCCTGGCCAGGCGCGAGCCCAGGAATCCGGCACTCCCGGTCACCACCACGTGCACCCCGGCATCCTACGTGCCGCAGGCGGCCGCGGTAAGGGCCGGGCTACCGGCCGGAGACCTTGGCCGACCTCAGCCGGCGCAGCCGCAGGATCTCGGTGTCACGGGCCTGCAGCACCGGCTCGACCACGTTCATGGCGGCGTGCACGGCGACCTCGGGATCCCCGGGGACCCCGTAGCGCAGGAAGCTGCGGGCCAGGGCCCGGCGCAGCCGCTGGGCGGTGACGCCGAGCAGGTCCGGCGGATCCGGCAGCGGCCCGCCTTCGCCAGCTGTGCCGTCGCGCTTGCCCCGGCCGGCGGGGCGGCGCGGGCTGGCCCGCCTGCCCCGGCCGGACGTCCGCGCCGCCCATCGCTCCGGTGCCGGGGACGCATCGGGCTCATCGCCGTCGGGCACGCGGAACAGCGGGGTCATCACCCACGGCGGCGGCGATGCCGGTGCGGGGGCACGCCGCTTTGGTAGGGTCGGCTCCGGGAGCATTGGCGTGGCCTTCCTATCCGGATAGTCTTCACAGCGCTGATGCTCCCCCTTTGATGCCTTCATGTCACACATGTCCAGGTCACACGGCGTGTCACCAAAGTTCCGCAGCGTCCTCTAGCCTGATGGCGTGAGGTACCTGAGCGCGGGCGCTGGCCCGCAGGCCGCGCGGATCTCCAGCATCGGGCTGGGCACCTGGCAGTTCGGCTCACGGGAATGGGGATACGGTCCGGCGTACGCCGGGCAGGAGGCGCGGGCCATCGTGCGCCGGGCGCTGGAGCTGGGCGTGACCTTGTTCGATACCGCGGAGATCTACGGTTTCGGCCGCAGCGAGCGAATCCTGGGCGAGGCGCTCGGGCCGGCCAGGGAGTCGGCCTTCCTGGCCACGAAGCTCTTCCCGCTGCTGCCGGTCGCCCCGGTGGTGGAGCAGCGCGCCGTGGCCAGCGCGAACCGGCTGGGGACCAGCAGGCTCGACCTGTACCAGGTGCACCAGCCAAATCCGCTGGTCCGCGACGGCACGATCATGCGCGGCATGCGGGCGCTACAGCGGGTCGGGCTGGTCGGCGAGGTCGGCGTGAGCAACTACTCGCTGGGCCGCTGGCGTGCGGCTGAGGACGCGCTGGGCGCCCCGGTGCTGAGCAACCAGGTCAGGTACAGCCTGGTGGACCGCTCGCCGGAACGTGACCTGCTGCCGTTCGCCGCCTCGACCGGTCACCTGGTGATCGCCTACAGCCCGCTGGCCCAGGGGCTGCTGTCGGGTAAGTACCACCGGGACCGCCGGCCGTCGAACCGGGTCCGGGCGGCCAACCCGCTGTTCCTGCCGGAGAACCTCGAGCGGGCCGCCGACCTGATCGCGGCCCTGCGCGAGGTGGCTGACGCGCATTCCGCCACGCCCTCGCAGATCGCCCTGGCCTGGGCCATCCACCGGCCCGCGGTGGTGGCGATTCCGGGCGCGTCCAGCATCGGGCAGCTGGAGAGCAACGCGGCGGCCGCCGATATCGAGCTCACCGAGGCCGAGTACCAGACGCTGAACGCGGTCTCGGCCCGGTTCCGGCCCGTCACCGGGCCTGCCGCGCTTCCCCGCCAGCTCCGGGCCCGGTTCAGCTAGCGAACCTGGCGGGCCTGCCTTACTTCGGTCGGCCCGTCAACCGCATTTCCGCTCGCCTCCGCGCGGCTCCCGGGGTTACCGTCTGCGGGGAATAGCCTGTGCTGCGAAAGGTGGTGGGCATGCAACCAGGGCAAGGGCCCCAATGGCGGCCGCTGAAGCGGCACGACAGCCAGGCAGCGGAGCAGATGGTGGAACGGGCGGCGGAACTAGCCCGGGATTCGCACGCCAGGACGCGGCACGCCGCGGTTCTGATGCGGGACGGCAGCATGCTGGCCTGGGGCACCAACGGGGTGCCGTTCCCGGGGGAAGACCACTGCTACTGCAAGTTCGGTGACTTCGGCCACCATGACCAGTGCCGGACGCACGCCGAGCAGCGGGCGATCACGCTGGCCCGCGAGGGTGACGGCTGGCGGATGCTGCCAGGTGCGAAGCTGGTCTACGTGCGGCTTGAGGCGGACGATTCGGTCCGGCTGGAAGAACCGCATTTCTGCGCTCGCTGCAGCCGGCTGGCGCTGTCGCTGGGCATCGCGGAGTGGATCTTCGCCCTGTCCGAGGGGCTGGTCGGGTATCCCTCGGCCGACTACGACCAGATCGCCCAGCTCAGGTGGTAGGCCAGGCCAGGCCGGCGCGGTCAGCGCAGTTTCCGTGGCTTCACGTTTGCCGCCGGGAACGTAGAAGACGTCCTTCCCGCGGGGCCGGGCGCACAGGATCAGGCCGTTCCGCAGGTGCACCCAGGCCACCGTGTCGATCACGACCAGCAGGTTATGGCTCAGCGGGCTTGCTAGTAACGTCGGGTTAGCATGCGCGGGATGCGGGTGGTGACGGACGGATGGAGGTTACCGGTGGCGGATAAGTGGCTGACGTTCGACTGCTACGGGACGATCGCGGACTGGAACGCCGGCATGGCCGGACCACTCGAGGCGCTCGCGGGGGCAGACGCGCAGCGGCTGCTGGCCGCCTATCACCGCGAGGAGCTCGAGCTCGAGGCCGGCCCGGGCTGGATGCCGTACCGCGAGGTGCTGACCGCCGGGCTGGCCTCGGCGGCCAGGCACGAGGGGCTCATCCTGGCCCAGGGCGACGAGCAGGCGTTCGTCCGGGCCTGGCCGGACATGCCGGTGTTCGAGGACGCGGGCCCGGCGCTGACCGCGCTGCGGGAGCAGGGCTGGCGGCTGGCCATCCTGACCAACTGCGACGATGACCTGTTCGCCACGACCAGGTCACGGCTGCCGGTGCCGTTCGACCTGGTGGTCACGGCCCAGCAGGTCGGCAGCTACAAGCCGGACCTGGCGCATTTCCGCGCCTTCGCCGACCAGACCATGGTGAGCAAGGCCAGCTGGATCCACGTGGCCAACAGCTGGGTCCACGACATCTTGCCCGCGGCCCGGATGGGAGTGCGCTCGGTCTGGGTCGACCGGGACGGCACTGGGCATCCCGCCAAGCTGGCCGAGCGGCGCATCGCCGCGATGCGCAGGCTGCCGGAGGCGATCGCGGACGTCAGCGCCATCCTGCCCAGGTAACCGCGCTCAGGTACCTAGCGACCCGGCGAAGGCCGAGGCGTCGCTTGAGCAGCCCGCGGCCGCGGTGATGCCGCCGTTGGCCTGGGCCAGGTTGCTGATGCCTGAGGCCGAGGCGCTCGGGTCGGGCGACGCGGTCGAGGTCCCCGACGGCTGGACCGAGGGCGTCGCGGTCGGCGTGACGGAGGGAGTCGCGGCGGGCGCCAGGCCAGTGAAGTCCGAGCCGAGGATCAGCTGCACTGTGCCGGGCGTCAGGGTGGAGACCTGCAGTTCGGTGACGTCGGTGAGTGCCTGCTTGAGGGTGTTGACGGCGGCCATGTCCGAGCTGGCGGCGTACTCGATCACCGAGTTGGTGTAGGCGTAGCTGGCGGCGTTGGCGGTGCCGGTCACGTCGAAGCCGCGGCTGGTCAGGCCGATCGCCGCCTGGTCGGCGAGGCCCTTGACGCCGGAGCCGTTCAGCACCTCGACCTTGACGTTGGACGGGCTGGTGGTGAGGACCTGGGCACCGCTGCCGGTCGCAGTGGTGGTGGGGACGGGCTTGGTCTTCGGCACGGTCACGTCGTGGGCGATGGCGGAGAACACCTGGCTGGCCTGCGGCTCGGCGAACTGCACGCGGTCCGCGTCGGACGTCCACGGGTGGTTGGGCGCGGTGATGAACTGGACGTCCTTGCTGGACAGGTGGTGCAGGCTCTCGCCGATGTTGACCAGGTCCGAGGGCGACATGCCGCTGTCGGTGGTCATCGAGGCGGCGGCGTCGGTGACCACGCTGAGCAGCTTGAGCGGGTCGGACAGCAGGCCGCTGCTCAGCACGCCTTTCACGACCTGCGCGGACATGAACTGGTCACGCTGGATCCGCTCCAGGTCCGATCCGGTGCCGATGTCCTCGCGGGTGCGCCAGAAGGCCAGGGCCTGGACTCCGGTGATGTGATGCTCACCGGCGGTCAGGTCAAGGCCGGAGACGGGATCGTTCACGTTGTACGGGACGCAGACGTTGACGCCGCCGAGGTCATTGACGACGTTGACGAAGCCGAGCATTCCGATGCCGATGAAATGGTTGATGTAAATGTCGGTCTGCTGCTCGAGCGTCTTCCACAGGCACACCGGGCCGCCGATCTGCAGCAGCGCATTGATCTGTACGTAGCCCTCGGGGTTGGCCTGCTGGCCGGTATACCCCGGGCCGGCGGCGCAGGCGTACTGCGGCACCATGGTGTCGCGCGGGATGCTCAGCACGGTGACCAGGTGCCGTCCCGGGGAGATGTGCACGATCATGATCGTGTCGGTGTTGTTGGTCTGGTCACTACCGGTGCGCAGGATGTACTGCTGGTGCGGGGTCAGGCCCTTCCGGCTGTCATCGCCGTAGACCAGGATATTCTCCGAGGTGGTGCTGTACTGCGGGGGGCGCACGCCGAGCTCGCCGCCCGGGTTGACCCGGGTGATGCTGTCGTAGACGGCCCGGTATTTCAGGTACGCGGTGAGGGTTCCGGCCCCGAGAATGACCACCGCGGCCACGGCAACCCAGCGGAGGACATGCCGCTTACCGTCGCGCGGCCCTCTCCGCATGGCTGACCTCTCGTTGCGACTGGGTAGCCAGTCCCCTGACCAACGGATTAATACTGCCCGTAGTTCCCGAAATGTTACCCAGCACCTGGCGATTCATCCGCATCAGGAGCCCTGACTTAATTCGCCGGTAAGACAATTCCCGCCAGGACTCAGGCGGGGACGGACGCAGCCAGACGGCGCAGCGCCGCCCGGACCAGGGCCGGGTCGGTGGTGGTCCAGAACGGCGGCAGCGACGCGCGCAGGAAGCCGCCGTAACGGGCTGTCACCAGCCGGGGATCGAGCACGGCCACCACGCCCCGGTCGGTCATCGTCCGGAGCAGCCGGCCGGCGCCCTGGGCCAGCAGCAGGGCAGCGTGCGCGGCCGCGACGGTCATGAACCCGTTGCCCCCGCGGGCGGCCACGGCGCGCTGCCGGGCCGAGGCCAGCGGATCATCGGGCCGCGGGAACGGAATGCGGTCAATGACGACCAGCTCCAGCGAGCGGCCGGGCACGTCTACGCCCTGCCACAGCGACAGGGTGCCGAACAGGCAGGTCGGTTCGTCCTCGGTGAACTGCTTGACTAGCTGGGCGGTGACGTCATCGCCCTGGCAGAGCAGCGGCACATCGATGCGGTCGCGCAGCGCGTCGGCCGCCTGCCGGGCCGCCCGCATGGAGGAGAACAGCCCCAGCGTGCGACCGCCCGCCGCTGCGATCAGCTCCTCGAGCTCGGTCAGGTAGGCCTCGGCCAGCTGATCCCGGCCGGGCGGCGGCAGGTGCTTGGCCACGTACAGGATCCCGCTACGCGGATGATCGAACGGCGACCCGACGTCGATCCCGGTCCAGGCCGGATTCCCTTCGGTGTCGGGCAGGCCCAAACCCCACTGGATGGCCAGGGGGGTGAACGAGCCGCCGAGGGCGAGCGTGGCCGAGGTGAGCGCGACCGTCCGCTCGGCGAACAGCCGGTTGCGCAGCACCGGGCCGACCTCGAGCGGGGCCACCCGCAGCGTGGGCGGCCGCCTGGCGTCCTCGGCGAACGGCCGGTCCAGCCAGACCACTTCCTGCCGGGCGGAGATCAGCTCGCCGAACACCTCGAGGACCCGGTGGGCGGTGCGCTGCAGATCGTCCAGGGAAGCCAGGGTCATCCGGGCCGTGGCGAGCCGCTGCGGGTCGTCCTCCAGGCCCGCCGCACTGGCCATGATGGCATCCGCGCACCCTCCGGCCGCGTCCCGGACAGCCGCCAGCGTGGCGGCCAGCGTGTCGGGCAGCACGTCCATCCGGCCCGCGGACCCGTCGCCGAGGTCGATGGTCAGGGCGGCGGCCGCCTGGCGCAGCTGGTCGGCCACGGCCGCAGCACCGCCTTCCGCCGCGGCCGACTCGGTCAGGCGCCCGGCGCGGCGGGCGGCCGCGTCTACCGCAGGCCCGGACAGCTCGCCGGTGGTGGCCGAGGTGACCCGGTCCACTAGGTCGTGCGCCTCGTCGACGATCACCACGTCGTGCCCGGGCAGGACGTCGATGTCCGAGGTGGCGTCGATGGCGAGCAGCGCGTGGTTGGTGACCACGATGTGCGCCCTGGCCGCCGCCTCCCGCGCCTTCTCGGCGAAGCACCGGGAGCCGAACGGGCAGCGCTGCGCGCCTATGCACTCCTGGGCGCTGACCGAGACCTGGCGCCAGGCCGCCTCGGGCACGCCGGGGACCAGCTCGTCGCGGTCGCCGGCGGTGGTCTGCTCGGCCCATTCGTGCAGCCGCTTGACCTGGCGGCCGAGCGGGGAGGACGGACCTGTGTCGGCGTGCTCGAAGAGCGCGTCCTGCGGGTCGTCGGCCGGGCCGCCCTTCTGGCGGTGCAGGCACAGGTAGTTGCGGCGGCCCTTCAGGATCGCGAACGCGGGCTCCCGGCCGAGCAGCGGCCTGAGCGCGGTGACCAGGCGCGGCAGGTCGCGGTCGATGAGCTGGCGCTGCAGCGCGATGGTGGCCGTGGCCACCACCACCGTGCTCTTGGCGGCCAGCGCGTGCCGCAGGGCCGGGACCAGGTAGGCCAGCGACTTCCCGGTGCCGGTCCCGGCCTGGACGGCCAGGTGCTCGCCGGTCTCGATGGCGCGCTGGACCGCCTCGGCCATGGCGACCTGGCCGGGCCGCTCCTCTCCGCCGATGGCGGCCACGGCCGCGGCGAGCAGCTCGGGTACGGACGGGAGCGCCCCGGCGACTGCGGCGTCCTCGATGTCCGTGGTGGCCAGGGGGGCGGTGAGGTCGGCGGGGTCCGTGGGTTGAGGGGAAGACTTCCTCGGGCGACCTGCGGACACGGTCGGAACGGTACCTCGCTGCGGCCGGTGCGGCGACACGCCGGAACCCAGGCCAGGTAGGCCCGGCGTGTCACGTCTCGGGGCCGTGCCGGGTTCCGGGCGGCACGCACCCGGGGCCGTTCGGTACATTGCCGCAATGACGAGTGCGGAGCTGCTGACGGATGCGTTTGACCGGGTGCGGGAGACCATGCATGAGGTGGTCGAGGGGCTGTCGGCCGGGCAGCTGGCCGCCCGGCTGGATGACGACGCGAACTCGATCGCCTGGCTGTGCTGGCATCTGGCCCGGGTGCAGGATGACCACGTGGCGGGCGCCTTCGGGGTGGCCCAGGTATGGCCCGAGTTCACGGCCCGGTTCGGGTTGCCGTTCGCGGCGGCCGAGATCGGCTACGGGCAGGATTCGGCCGAGGTGGCCCAGGTCCGGGTGGCGTCGGGCCAGCTGCTCACCTCCTACCACGACGCGGTGCACGCCCAGACGGTCCGGCTGGTCTCCGCGGTTACCGACGCGGACCTGCCGCGAGTGGTGGACGAGGGCTGGGACCCGCCGGTGACGCTGAGCGTACGCCTGGTCAGCGTGATCTCCGACTGCCTGCAGCACGCCGGCCAGGCCGCGTTCATCCGCGGCATCCTGCTGCGGCAGGGTTAAGCCCTCGATGCCGGATCAGGACGCTGGTCAGCGGGCCGCGGCCAGCAGGTCGCGCTGGTGCCGCTGGGCCCAGCGCCGGGCCCGGGCGGCCGATTCGCCCACCGCGCGCCAGTGGTCGGCGAAGCCCTGATGACCCGCGGCCGCAGCCTCGGTCACGATCGCGTAGGTCCAGTCGTGGTTGGCCACGATGGCCTCGGCCACGCAGCCGCGGTCGGCGCGGCGCAGCCCGCTCGCGTCCAGGAAGACCCGGAACCGTTCCAGCGCGCGGCCCTGGCGGCTGTCGTTGATGTCCGCCTCGTCCTGCAGCGGCGCCCAGTAACGCGCGGCCGCGGCGAAGTCCCAGATGGCGCTGCCCGGACCGGCCCAGTCGAAGTCGATCAAGCCTGCCGCCCGGCCGTCGCGGAAGACCAGGTTCGCCGGGTGGACGTCGTTATGGCTGACCAGGCCGGTGCGGAACCGGGCCGGGATCGGCCGCGGCCACTGGTAGCCGGCCGGGTCGAAGGAGGCCGCCGCGAGGTGGTAGCGCCGCACCAGGTCGGCGATG
Source organism: uncultured Actinomycetes bacterium (assembly GCA_963767565.1). Taxonomy (GTDB): domain Bacteria; phylum Actinomycetota; class Actinomycetes; order Streptosporangiales; family Streptosporangiaceae; genus Palsa-504. The sequence continues at coordinate 75,143 of CAVYEG010000020.1, forward strand.
CTGACCAGGGCGGCTTCGGTCAGCGTGTCCTCGGCCAGGGGCGGGACCGCGGCCTGCCCGTCGATGTAGGTCAGCGTCTCGGTGAGGGGTCCGGCGGCTAGGACGCGGGGGGCGCCGTCGAAGCCGACCTTGGCCAGGTGAGCGAGCAGGGCGTGGGTGGCAGGCCAGCAGGGCGCGGTCGGCCGGCGCACGGTATCGCCGACCCGGACGACCAGCCCCCGGTTGGCGGTCGCGCCGGGCAGCAGGTGGGGGCTAAGGCGCGGGTGCTGACGGGCTAGCACTGAGGAGTGATCGGGCGAGACTGGCGTGGGTGACCAGGCCATGGACAAACCCTCCTCGGATCGCGGCGCAGACCGCAGGGCTCTTGGCAACGTCGTAGGCGACGGCCAGGACGAACGGGATCCGCTCGAGCGCCGGGCCGGGTGTGATGATCATGCGGCTGTCCAGCGGCGTGGCCACCGGCCGGCCATCCTCGCCGATGAACACCCCGGCCAGCTCGGCGCATACCCCCAGGGCGGCCACAGCGGATCGTTCGGCCGGGGTCACGGCGTCGTAGATCGTGGACAGCCCGGGCGCCCAGGAACCGATCGCGACCAGGGCGATCGTCACCGACGGCACCAGGGCGAAAGCCTCGGCGATGTCCCCCTGGCGGCGGATCGCCGCAGCCGTCTGCGCGTCGTCCAGGATCATCGGCGCGTAGAAGACGTGGGCCGGCCCGCCGCCGACTCGGGCCACGCTCCGGACCAGGTCGAGCAGGTCCCGGCCGTCGGGCGGCGGTACCGCCCCGGTCAGCTGGACGATCGGGCACGGCGGGATCTGGGTCAGCGCGGCCGCGATCCCGCCGAGCGTGCGCGACCAGGACATGCCCAGGACGTCGCCGGGGGTGATGAGGTCCATCAGCGCCTGGCCGGCCGCCTCGCCCAGGCGGTGCCGCAGCAGGGCCTGCTCGTCGTCGGGAAAGTTGAACACGAAGGCGTGCTTGAGCCCGAAGGCCGAGCACAGCTCGGCCGACAGGCCCGCATCCAGGCTGCCCCCGGGCAACCCGATCTCGATACGGACCATGCCCGAGTCGCGGGCCGAATCAAGCAGGCGGGCCACCCGGAACCGGCTGATGCCCAGCCGGTCCGCGATGTCCACCTTGGACACGCCTTCGAGGTAGTACTGCCGCGCCACCCGGGCGGCCAGGACAACTTCGGACGGCCGATCGGCCGACAAGCCGGCCATATTCCCTCCAGTCCAGCTCATCTGACCGCTCATGTGAGCACCCAGATCTCATATTCGCAGCTTTTCTTGACTTTGCCTAGGAATCGGATCAGTGTATGGTCATGGTTCATATGAGCGCTAGCCGCTCAGATGAGCACACCTATGAGCGGCCCGCAGCGGAACGACCTGGGCCAGCCCCATGGACCCTGGGCGGGTCCGTCCCGCCCGAACATCGGAATCACTGGCGGAGGTTCATTTATGAGTTCGTCCCTGTTCAGGCTCCGCGCGCTCGGGGCTGTGGGCTGCATCGGAGCAATGGTGGCGCTGGCCGCCTGCTCGAGCGGCGGCTCGAGCAGCGGGGGTAGCGGCACCAACAGCAACTCGGGCACGGTGACCGTGGCCGTGGTGTCGAACCCGCTGGTCACCGGTCAGATGATCCCGCTGACCCAGTCGGTGTTCGAGAAGCAGAACCCGGGGATCACGGTCAAGTTCGCCACCTACACCGAAGGTGACCTGCGGGCCGCGATCGAGAAGGACGTGGCCACGCATTCCAACGCGTTCAACGTGATCATGATCGGCCCGTACGAGACTCCGCTGTTCGCGAAGAACGGCTGGCTGACCAACCTGTCCAAGCAGTACATCGCGTCCGACTCGGCTTATGACGCCTCCGACCTGCTGCCCTCGATCGCCAAGGCCCTGTCCTACAACGGCGACCTGTACGCGGTGCCGTTCTACGGCGAGTCCTCGATGCTCTACTACCGCAAGGACCTGTTCAAGGCGGCCGGGCTGACCATGCCCGCGCACCCGACCTGGGCCCAGGTGCAGAGCTTCGCGGCCAAGCTCAACCAGCCGGGCAAGACGGCCGGGATCTGCCTGCGCGGCCTGGCCGGCTGGGGCGACAACATGGCCGCACTGGACACGGTGGTCAACACCTTCGGCGGCGAGTGGTTCAACATGGCCTGGAAGCCGCAGCTCACCTCGCCCGCATTCGAGACCGCGACCAACTTCTACGTCAACCTGATCCGCCAGTACGGCGAGTCCGGCGCCTCGTCCGACAGCTTCAACCAGCTGCTGACCCTGTACGGCCAGGGCAAATGCGCGATGTGGTACGACGCGACCGTCGCCGCGACCTCCATCGCCACCACCTACCCGTCCATCGCAACCAACACCGGGTACGCCTTCGCGCCGGTGGATAAGACCACATCCTCCGGTTGGCTGTGGACCTGGTCGCTGGGCATTCCGCAGGGAGTCTCCAGCTCCGGCGCCGCGTGGAAGTTCGTGTCCTGGGCCACCTCCAAGCAGTACGACACGCTGGTGGCGCAGAAGTACGGCTGGGCCGCGGTCCCGCCCGGCACCAGGACCTCGCTGTACAACAACCCGTCCTACCTGGCGGCGGCCAAGGCGTTCGCGCCCATCACGCTCGCCTCGATCGACGGCACGGACCCGAATCACCCGACGCTCAACCCGGTGCCATACGTCGGCGTGCAGTACGTCGACATCCCGCAGTTCGAGAGCCTGGGGGTCCAGGTCGGCCAGCAGATAGCCGGGGCGATCGCCGGCACAGAATCGGTGAGCCAGGCCCTGACCACGAGCCAGGCCGACGCAGCTCAGTACACCCCGGCCGAGCTGGAAGCCGGGTAACGGAACCCCGGTGAGCTGGGCCCCCCGGGGCGGCCCGGCTCACCGGGCTCAGGCCAGATCCGGCACGTCCTACAGGAGGGCTTTGCTGTGGCGGTAGTCGAGACGGGCGCGGCGGCGCCTTCGGTGGCCGAGGTCCGGCCGCGCGGGTTCAGCCGCCGGGAGGCCTGGCAGCGGCGGCTGCCGCTGCTGCCGGCGCTGATCTACACCATCGTGGTGACCCAGATCCCGTTCCTGGTCACCTTGTGGTACAGCTTCCAGAACTACTTCTTCGACGTCCCCGGCGGCGCGCACTGGACCGGGCTGAGCAACTACACGCGGGTCTTCACCAACGCCGCATTCCGCGGCGCGCTCTGGCACTCGGTGCTGATGACCGTCGTCGCTGTCCTGGTGGCCATGATCTTGGGCGTGGCCTTCGCGCTGCTGCTGGACCGCAAGTTCCTGGGCCGCAGCGTGGTCCGGACGCTCATCATCACCCCGTTCCTGGTCATGCCCGCGGCGGCGGCGCTGGTCTGGGCGGGCCCGATGCTGGACCCGAACTTCGGGCTGCTGAACTACCTGCTGCAGCCGTTCGGCGTGCACCACGTGGCGTGGCTGTCCACGCACGCGCTGGGCTCGGTGATCGTGGTCATGATCTGGCAGTGGACCCCGTTCATGACCCTGATCGTGCTGGCCGGGCTGCAAGGCCAGCCAGCCGACGTGCTGGAAGCGGCCAAGGTCGACGGAGCCGGAGCACTGGCCACGTTCCGCGAGCTCACGTTCCCGTTCCTGCGGCCGTACATCGAGCTCGGCATCCTGCTCGGCTCGATCTACCTGATCAACGTGTTCGACGCGGTCCGGCTGATGACCAACGGCGGACCCGGGACGGCCACCACCAACCTGCCGTTCTACCTGTACGAACAGGTCAACAACGCCTTTGACGTGGGCGGGGCGGCCGCCGCGGGCGTGGTCACCGTCATCTTGACCATCATCGTGGCCACCTTCGCCCTGCGCATGTTCGCCCGGGTCTTCCAGTTCGAGGGAGCAGGGTCATGAGCGCTGTTTCGGCTTCGAGCGTGCGGCCCGCCAGGCAGCGGGTCCGGGAGATTTCCGGGCAGATCGGCTGGGGCATCGTCGCATGGGTGGCAGGGATCGCGTTCTTCCTGCCCGTGCTGTGGATGGTGCTCACCGCGTTCAAGCCGGAGTCCGCGGCCGAGACCTGGCCGCCCAGGTTCATCTTCAGCCCCACCTTGGCCGAGTTCCGGCTGGTCTTCTCGGGCTGGGGCCCGTACGTGACCCACTCGGTGATCGCCACCGTCGTCTCCACCGCGCTGGTCCTGGTGCTGGCCGTTCCGGCCGCGTACGCGCTGGCCATTCACCCGGTCAAGCGGTGGCGGGACGGGCTGTTCTTCTTCATCTCCACCAAGATGCTGCCCATCGTGGCCGCGATCGGCCCGCTGTACGTCATCGCCCTCAAGGTCCACCTGCTGGACACCATCTGGCTGCTGATCATCCTGTACACCGCGATGAACCTGCCGCTGGCCATCTGGCTGATCCGCTCGTTCATGCTCGAGGTACCAGGCGAGATGCTCGAAGCCGCCGAACTGGACGGCGCCGGGCGGGTCCGGCAGATGGGCGAGGTGATCATGCCCGTCATCTCGCCCGGGCTCGTGTCGACCGCGCTGATCTGCGTGATCTTCGCCTGGAACGAGCTGTTCCTGGCGCTGAACCTGACCACCACCAACGCGGCCACCCTGCCGATGTTCCTGATCAGCTCCGTTCCCCAGGAAGGGCTGTACATCGCGCACCTGTCCGCGGCGGCCACGGTGGCCTCGGTGCCGGTGATCATCGTCGGCTGGATCGCGCAGCGGTCCCTGGTCCGCGGCTTGTCGATGGGAGCGATCAAGTGAAGTCAGTCATGTCGTTCGCGAGCAGAGGTGCCCGATGGCTGAGGTGAATTACGTGCAGGCGACCCGGGTCTACACCAAGGACGCGCCGCCTGCGGTGGATGCGCTTGACCTGGACATCAAGGACGGCGAGTTCATGGTCCTGGTCGGTCCGTCCGGGTCCGGGAAGACCACTGCGCTGCGCATGCTGGCCGGGCTGGAGCCGCTGGACGGCGGACGCATCGAGATCGGCGAGAAGGACGTGACCTGGGTCCCGCCCAAGGACCGGGACATCGCGATGGTGTTCCAGAACTACGCCCTGTACCCGGGCAAGACCGTCGCGGAGAACATGGGCTTCGCGCTGAAGATGCAGCACGTCCCGAAGGACGAGCGTGACCGCCGGGTCCGAGAGGCGGCCAAGCTGCTCGACCTGAACGACGAGCTACTGGACCGCAAGCCCAGGGCGCTGTCGGGCGGGCAGCGGCAGCGGGTGGCGATGGGCCGGGCCATCGTGCGCGAGCCCCGGGTGTTCCTGATGGACGAGCCGCTGAGCAACCTGGACGCCAAGCTGCGGGTACAGACCCGCAGCCAGATCGCCGAGCTGCAGCGGCGCCTGGGCATCACCACCGTCTACGTGACCCATGACCAGGTCGAGGCGATGACCATGGGGCACCGGGTGGCGGTGCTGGCGGGCGGGAAGCTGCAGCAGTGCGACACCCCGCGCCAGCTGTACGACAACCCGGTGAACCAGTTCGTGGCCGGGTTCATCGGCTCCCCCGCGATGAACCTGCAGACGGTGCCGCTCACCGAGGGCGGTGCCCGGCTGGCCGGGGCGGTCATCCCGCTGCCCACTGCGGTCCGGGCCGCGGCCGGCCAGGCGGCCCTGACCGAGCTGGTCCTCGGCATCCGGCCCGAGCACCTGCACCTGGCCGACGGGACCGGGGAAATCCACGGTGAGGTGATGCTGGTCGAGGAGCTCGGCGCCGACGCCCTGCTGCACGTGCGCCTGGCCGAGGACGGCAGCCAGGTCGTAGCGCGGGCCGAGGGACGCAAGCCGCCCGCACCTGGGCAGCAGATCACCTTCCACGTCCAGCCCGACGACGTGTTCGCGTTCAACCCGGCGACCGGAGCCCGGCTTGCCGGCTGAACCGCAGCCGCTCAGCGCTCGGACCCTGGACCTCTGGCGCGGACGGCTGCCCGTGCCGGGCTACGACCGCAGCCTGGTCACGTCCGGTGTGGTCCATCTCGGGGTGGGCGGCTTTCACCGCGCGCACCTGGCCATGTACCACGACCGGCTGCTCAGCGAGGGCCACGGGCTCGACTGGGGCATCTGCGGGGTCGGGGTCCTGGCCGCCGACTGGCGGATGAAGCAGGTCCTCCAGGCGCAGGACGGCCTCTACACGCTGGTCATCAAGCACAGCGACGGGACGTACGAACCGCGGGTCATCGGGTCCATCGTGGAGTACCTGTTCGCACCCGACGACCCGGAGGCGGTGATCGAGCGGATGGCCGTCGAAACGACCCGGATCGTGTCGCTGACGATCACCGAGGGCGGGTACAACCTGAGCGACATCACCGGCGAGTTCGACGTGGCCAACCCGGGCGTGCTGGCTGATCTCGAGCCTGGCGCGGTGCCGCGGACCGCGTTCGGCCTGGTCACCGAGGCGCTGCGGCGCCGCTGGAAGCGCGGCCAGGCCCCGTTCACGGTCATGTCGTGTGACAACTTGCAAGGCAACGGCTACCTGAGCAGGCGGGTGTTCACCGAGTTCGCCCGGCTGCGGGACCCGGACCTCGGCGAGTGGGTCGAGCATGAGACCCGCTTTCCCAACTCCATGGTCGACCGCATCACCCCGGTCACCACCGACGCCGACCGGGCCGAGGTCCGGGAGCGGTTCGGCATCCAGGACCAGTGGCCGGTGGTCTGCGAGCCCTACACGCAGTGGGTGCTCGAAGATTCCTTCACGGCCGGGCGCCCGCCGTACGAGCAGGTCGGCGTGCAGGTGGTGGACCAGGTCGAGCCGTATGAGCTGATGAAACTGCGGCTGCTCAACGCGAGCCACCAGGCCATGGCCTACTTCGGCTACCTGTGCGGCTACCGGCTGGTGCACGAGGCCGCCCAGGATCCGCTGTTCCAGGCCTTCTTGCTCGGTTACATGGACTGCGAGGCTACGCCGACGCTCGCTCCGGTGCCCGGGGTAGACCTCGAGAGCTACAAGCACACGCTCATCGAGCGCTTCTCCAACCCGCAGGTGCGCGACACCATCGCCCGGCTGTGTGCGGAAAGCTCAGACCGGATCCCGAAGTGGCTGCTGCCGGTGATCCGCGCGCAGCTCGCGGCCGGCGGTGAGATCAGGCGTTCGGCAGCCGTGGTGGCAAGCTGGGCCCGCTACGCGGAGGGCGTCGATGAGGCGGGGAACCCGATCGAGGTGGTGGACCGGCTGCGGGACAGCCTGATGCAACTAGCCCGGCGGCAGCGGGAGGACCCCGACGCGTTCATCGCCAACCGGGACGTATTCGGGGACCTGGTTGACAAGAAGCCCTTCGTCTCCGCCTACCGGTCGGCGCTGGCCTCGTTGCACGAGCGCGGGGCCCGGGCCACGCTGGAATGGCTTACGTGACGCTCCGGGAGCGCAGCGCGACCGGGCAGGCGGGTGGTCACTTTTGGCGTTGTTGCGCGGTACCGCCGCCGTGCGGAGAATAATATTCGTTGCGCGGCGCCGCCCCTGCGGATAGCCGCCTTCCTGGGTCCAGAGACGCGGCCCGTCGCCCGTTATGAACGGACGGTGGTGACCCGTGTCTCAGGACGCTTATCCGGTGCTGTGGATCGGCCAGGCCGCCGTGGTCACGCTGCCCGTCGAGGTCGACATCACCAACGCCGACCAGGTCCGCGAGGACCTGCTGTCGGTCATCAATCAGGGCACCGCCCTGCTGGTGGCGGACATGAGCAAGACAATCTTTTGCGACTCGGCCGGAATAGGCGCCCTGGTGCGCGCGTTCCGGCGGGCGCAGGCGAGCAATTGCTCAATGCGGCTGGTGGTCCGCACCGTGGCCGTACAGCGGGTGCTCGCCATTACCGGAGTCGACCGCCTGCTGGATATCTATCCGAGTGTGGCCGCCTCACTGCCGGGCCATCACGGTCACTCGGCTCGGAGCGAGGCACCGCAGCCAGAAAACGTTACGGCCCAAGCCGATACCGATGACGGGGCCGCCGAACGATTAGCGCGTCCGCTCGGCTGAGCAAATGACGTTCGCCGACTACGACAACTGGCCGAGATCAATTGTCCTGGAACGCCGGCGGCGGCTGCGGGGGCTCGCCGCTGACGCTGGTCACGATCGCGGAGGCAATGTCCCGCAGCTTTACGTTGCTGTTCTGCGACGCCGAACGCAGAATGGCGAAGGCCCGGGACTGGGTGCAATGCTCGCGGGCCATGATGACCCCGAGGGCCTGGTCGATCACGGTCCGCGAGGCCAGCGTGGAACGTAGCTGCTCGATGAGGTCAGCCCGGGACGCGAGCCGCTGGGCCAGCGTCAGGGCTCCGGAGGCGTTCTCGGCGAAGTCCTCGGCGCGCTGCTCCTGGGCGGCGCCGAAGGCCGACGCCTCGCGCGCGTACAGGTTGAGGGCGCCGGCCGGTCGGCCGGCGGCGTACAACGGCAGGGCCAGGCAGGACCGGATGCCGTGGGACGCGGCCCGTCGCTCGAACTCTGGCCACAGGGCCTTGTCTTGCGTGTCCTCGACGCGGACCAGATGGCCGGCGCGCATCGCGTGCAGGCAGGGCCCGTTGTCGAGTTCGTACTGCACCTGGTCCACCCGGGCGGCCACCGGATCACTGCAGGCCACGGTCTCCGGCTGCCCGCTGGACTGCATCGTCATCCCGCAGGACAGCCCGCCGCCCACCAGGCGCGCGGCCAGTACCGCCATCTCGTGCAGGAACTGCTCGACACTGGAGGTATTCAGCAGCGCCTCTTGCAGCTCCTTGAATTGGCCATGAACGTCCTCCCCTGATCCTGCCACCATCAGAACACCAGCCCCGCGCATCATCGCTCCGTCATAAGATCCGGCCATTAACTACCCCCGGCCAGCACATTAAACAGGCGCCGCATCCTCGCTGCCGCCCGCGGGGCAATGTCCGGCTTGCGCCAATAACCATGCGTAACTACCTCATCGGGCCGGCGGCCGTGATCGCCGCATTCACGGCATGCCTGACGGCGTGAGACATCCTGCTGGCGCAGGACAATTCCGAGACCGCAACCGCCCGCGGCCGCCAGTTCGCGGGCCGGCGCCGATGCCGGGTCCAGCAGCGTGGTGATCAGCGTGAACGTCTCGGTCACCTCGACGTGCTCGTCCTCGAGCCGGTACTCGATGACCCGCACGGTGATGCTGGCCGCCCCGTCCTTGCGCAGCTTGCGGGGTGCCTTCAGACCGCGACAGGTACGTCCCGTCGGGCAGGATCTCATCCGACCGGGAGCGTGAACGACGCGCCGATGCGCCACAGCAGCTGCGCCCCGGTCGCCGCCGCATCGCGCCACAGCTCCCAGCAGGCGAAGTTCCGGTCCGCCAGGCACAGCATCCCCTCGCCGAGCCGGCCGATCAGCTCCCTGGCCAGGGTCTTCTCGCCCGTGGCGAAGGTCCCGTGCACCGCGGCGACCAGCGCCCGGGTCCCGCACTCGGCCAGCGCCAGCAGCCGCACCTGCGGGAACGCGCCGCGCAGCCGCCTGCCGTCCGCGCCTTGGTAGACGGGCCGCTGAACCGCTGCGCAGTTCGCCTGCTCAGCCTGCCGTTCGTGGTCACGAATGACTGTGAAAACCCGAAGCCGGAGGATAATGAAATCCAGAAAGCCGGCGTAGCATCGGCAGGTTCCGATCGTAGTGCTCGCCGCAGCATGCTCGAGCGGATCAGGTAATAACAGCGCGCCGCTTAACGTTGAGAAGCCAAATTATTGTCGACGCATTTCCCGCCATCGATTCCGCGGGCCTTTACATGGCCTGGATGGACGGGCTGTCCGCGAAGCAGAGTCGGCACGTCACCTTCGGCCTGGTCCCGGCCAGGGACAGGTCGTTCCGGATCCAGGCCATGACCGGCAGCTGACTCAGCCGCACCTATAGTCGGCAGGGTGAACGGCGACGGCGGGAGCGGCACGGTCGTGATCTCCCGCAAGAGCGGAGGATGGCGCGACCGGGCCGGCCGAACTCACCAGCGCGAACCTGTTCGAGTCCATTCTCGGCCCAGCAGCTGAAGAGGCGGCTGACGGCCCGCGCAGCGTTGGGGGGGTGAACGCCGCGCGGGCCGTATCCGTCGGGAGCGCCACTAGGCGCGAATCCGCCGGACATCTACCGGAAGGCCAAGCATGCGGTGGACCAACTCGCGGTGAGAGGAGCGAGCCGACGCACCAAGGCGGCCGGCGGTTCGTCAACCGCGGGCCAAGCCTAGCGTCGGACTGACCGTATCGTCCAGGTCTGTAACCTGCCGGGGTTCAGGTGGCGAGGACCTCGCGGAGGGTGGCGGCGAAGGCCTCGGGCTCGCCGGTCTGGCCGAACTCGCCGCCGAGGAATCCGCCGTGGTCACCCGGGAAGGTGGTGGGGGTAATGCCGAGCCGTTCGGCTACGGCGATCCCGGTGCGGGCCGCGAGGGTCTGGCCGGACTTGGCGCCGACGCCGAGCACGATGCGGGTCGAGGCCTGGCGGAGCGCGTCGAAGTCGTGATGGTAGGCGTTGCACGAGACGATGTTCAACCCGACCAGCGGGTCGTTGCGGGACCCGTCGTCCTCGGCCGGCAACCCGAACATGGCCGGGTCGACGGGCTGGTCGACGAACCCGTCCGGCACCAGGCCCTGGTGCATGACCAGCGCGATGAACTTCGCCATGGCCGGCCCGAAACCGCTGCTGAGGTAGGTCTGGTGGATGTTCTCGCACACGGCCAGGATCTGCTCGCGGTCGGGTACCTCCTGGGAGGCGGGCGGCTCGTGGGCCACCAGCGTGCGGACCTGCTCGGGATGCTTCGCCACTAGGGCCAGCGCGTTCACCGCGCCACCGCTGCTGGCGAAGACCTCCAGCGGTCCGGCGTCTAGCGCCGCGATGAGCCGATGCAGGTCGTCGGCATGCTCGTCCGGGGTGCTCTCGGTGGTGTCCTGGGTGAGCTTGCTGCGCTCGCAGCCGCGCGGGTCGTAGGTCACGACGGTCCGGTCACTGAAGTGCCCGGCCAGGGTGACGAACCCGGACGCGGCCATCGGCGAGCCGATGATGAGCAGGACCGGTTCGGTGCTGGATTCGTTGCTGCGTACGTCATAGGTCAGGACGGCGCCCGGCACGTCCAGGGTGAAGGTTTTCGGGTCGGACATGGCTGCCCCTTTCCTCGCGACTCGATCTCTGCCTGAAATGACGCACCAGGCCGACAAGACTCATCGGCCGGACGGTTCACGCGGTCGGCGGGCTGACGCAAAACTGGCGCCGTGGCATCTATGTCAGGATTGCTGGCGTGCGGGTGGTCGTCGTTGGTACCGGGGCCGTCGCCAGGCACGCCACGATGGCATCGGCGACGGCCGCCGGGGCTCGCCGGGGAAGGTGATGACCCGCGCCCTCGACGAGCTGCAGGCGAGCGTCCGGCAGGGCGCGGACCAGCCGGCGGGCGGTGTCGAAGGGAATCACCTTGTCGTCGGGGTCGGCGAGCACGAGAACCGGCGCCCGAACCGACGCGATAGCGCGCTCCAGCCCGTCGAGCTCGCGCAGCAAGGCTCGTTGCTCGGTCAGGAACGTGCGCCAAAGCGGGCGGTCTCCGCGGCCCACATGGCCCCAGACCTGCCAGTTGACGTGCTCGTCCGGAGCCAGCGGACGGCCACTTCGCCAGGCGATCCCGGCCAGCCGGGCCCGGGCTAGCCACGGCGTCAGTCGCCACGCCACCAGCGCACACAGCTGGCCTGCGCCGGGTGCGGCGAGCAGCCGGTCCCAGCCGGTCACGCATCCCGGCCCGACGCTCGCGAGCAGAACTACCGCCTCCACCCGGCCGGGAGCCAGGCTCGCCGCCGATAGGGCCACCCCGCCGCCGTAGGAGTGCCCCACGAGGACTGCGCGCGTGACGCCGCGCGAGTCCAGGTCATCGAGGACGGCGCGGGCGTTCGCGGCGAACCCGCCCGCCGGAAGAGGACTGGAGGCATAGCCCGGTCGGTCGGCTGCGACGGCGTGCAGCAGGGCGGGCAGCCGCCTGGTGACCAGCTGCCAGTCGGCGGGCGAGCCGGGCTGCCCGTGCAGCAGCACCACCTCGTGAGCATCTTGCCCGGCGGTGTGAGCATCTTGCCCGGCGGTGTGAGCATCTTGCCCGGCGGCCGTGCCTGGCCCGGGGACGGCGCGGTTCGGCGAAGGAGCCGGGCCGCGCCGGGCCTGGGGACGCCGCAACCAGAACATGACCAGCCATCCGGCCAGGGCGACCAGCCAGAAGCTGGCGACGCGGTAGAGCAGGACCGCCGCCAGAGCCTGGCTGGCGCCCAGCCCGGTGGCGACCAGGGCCAGGCTGAGCGATCCCTCGGTGACGCCCAGCCCGCCGGGCGTGATGTTAAGGCTTTGCGCGGCGATGCCCGCGCCGTAGACCAGCAGGAGATCGTGCCAGGGCACGGTGGCACCGGTGGCGCGGATGCTCACGGCGAGGACCGCCGCGTCGGCGAGCCAGTTGGCCAAGGCCAGGCCGGTCGCCGTCATCCAGCCGGACGGGGAAAGCCGGAGTGAACCCAGTCGCCGCGCCCAGGCCTGGATGGTCTGGCCGGGCTCGCGGGCAGGCCGACGCAGCATCCGAGATCCCTGCCGTAGCATCCATCCGGCCGGCCGCTCGAGCGCGCCGCGTAGCCGCGGTCGGCGCACGGCCGCGACGGCCGCGACGAGGACGGCTACGGTAAGCACGCCGCCGGGAATGGTGACCGCCGTAACCACGATGTTCCCCGACGCCAGCCCGCCGCCCACCACGACAAGAGCCGCCGCGGCCGAGGAGATCACCCCGCCGACCAGCAGCGACCACCCGGCCAGCGGGGCATCCGCACCCTGCCGGGTGAAGCGACGGAAGGTGAAGGCCGTGGCCATGGCGGGTCCGGCGAGCGGAACCGAGACCGCCACCGCGTTGGCCGCACAGGCGGTGGCCAGCATCGGCCGGACGCCCACGCTGGCCCCGCCGGCCGCGAGCAGCCTGCGCAGCATGATCGCGAAGGCGGCCATGGACGCGGTTTCAAGCAGCAAGGCGGGCGGGATCCAGAGCCAGTGCAGATGGGCAAGCACCGTAAACGATGCCGTTAGTGCAGTCCGTTCGGCCATTCCGGCCGCGGCCGCCGCCGCCAGTGCGGTGCCGGCAGCCGCCAGTCCGGCCACGTGCTTGCTCCTGCGTGTCATGTCTACCTGTCCTAGGCCTATACGGTTCCGGAGTCCCGGCCGCTGGCACTGTCCTCATGGAAGAGAGCCAGCGGACCGGGACACGTGGCCGCTTAGTAGCCGTAACCGTTTCCGGACGAAGCGGCTGGGGCTGTGCCCGTGGCTGTCGAGGACCCGGTGATCGGCGTGAGGCCCGGGGTGGCCACGAAGAAGCCCTGCACTCCCTGGCCGGTGACCTGGCCGGCTTGGTCGTCGGCGAAGGTGTACAGCAGGTGCCCGTTGTAGGCGACCTGGTCGCCGTGGGCATCCATGACCGCGGCGAGCTTGCCGGTCAGCCCGGTGGCAGCAGGTGATGCGGATGTCAGCGGCGGCCACAGGGTCGCCAGCCCGCCGGTGACGGCCGAACCCGTCGCCGTGTCGTTGACGTAGTAGTACAGCGGCAGGCCCTGGCTGTTGACCAGGATGGTTTCGGTCTTGCCCGCGACGGTGGCCTGGGCGGTGCGCACGGTCGCCGCGGCGGGCTGGCTGGCAGCGGGTTGGCTGCTGGCATGCGAGGTAGTCGCCGCGGCGGCAGTGATACCGCCGCCGATGGCGGCCGCCACGGCCAGGCTGACGCTGGCGATGATGATCCTTGGGTGTCGCATGGTTTTGCTCCCTGGTGTTGACGATGCGCTATCTGCTAATGCGGTTAGTAGAAGGAAGTGGTTCATTCGCCGCGGTCATCGACGCCTGGGCGATGGTACGGACCTGGTCGCCGGTGACGGTTTCGTGTTCCAGCAGGGCGGCGGTGAGCTGGTTGAGGGCGTGCCGGTGGCTGGTGAGCAGGTCGCGGGCGCGGGTTTCGGCCTGGGTCAGCAGGGCGGTGACTTCCTGGTCGACCAGCCACTGGGTGTGCTCGGAGTAGCCGGGTGCGGGGTGGCCGGCGGGCGGGCCGCTGTAGCTGACCGGGCCGATGGCCTGGCTCAGGCCGTACTCGCGGACCATCTGGACCGCTAGGGCGGTCGCCGAAGCCAGGTCGTCGGCGGCGCCGGTGGAGGCCTCGCCGCAGATCAGGCGTTCGGCGGCGCGGCCGCCGAGGCGGACGGCGAGGGTGTCGGCCAGGTAGCGTTCCCCGTAGAGCCGGCGGTCGTCGGCGGGCAGCGTTTCGGTCAGGCCCAGGGCCTGGCCGGCGCCCAGCACGGTGACCCGGCGGACCGGGTCCGCGTGCGGGGACAGCGTGGCCACCAGGGCGTGGCCGGCCTCGTGGACGGCGACGGTGGCCAGCTCGGCGGGGGCCAGCGGGCTGGGGTGCCGGGTGCCGAGCAGCACCCGGTCGCGGGCGCTGTCGAAGTCGGCGGCGGTCACGGTGGTGCGGCGGTCCCGGACCGTGGTGACGGCGGCCTCGTTGACCAGGCCGGCCAGGTCCGCGCCGGAGAACCCGGGGGTGGCCGCGGCGACCTGGTCCAGGTCGGTGCCGGGGCTGAGGTGCTTGCCGCGGGCGTGGGCGGCCAAGATCGCGGCCCGTTCGGCCCGGCCGGGCAGCGGGACGGTGACCTCGCGGTCGAACCGGCCGGGGCGGCGCAGCGCGGGATCCAGGGCGCCGGGCCGGTTGGTGGCGGCCAGCACCACGACCCCGCCGGAGTCATCGAACCCGTCCATCTCGGCGAGCAGCTGGTTCAGGGTCTGCTCCCGCTCGTCGCTGCCGCCGTAGCCGCCGCTGTGGTCGCGGCGGGCGCCGAGCGCGTCGATCTCGTCGATGAACACGATCGCCGGGCCGCGGGCGCGGGCCTGCTCGAACAGGTCCCGGACCCGGGCCGCCCCCAGGCCCACGAACATCTCCACGAAACCCGACCCCGACACCGAGAAGAACGGGACGTGGGCCTCGCCGGCGACTGCGCGGGCGAGCAGGGTCTTGCCGGTTCCGGGCGGCCCGGCCATCAGCACCCCGCGCGGCCCGCGCGCCCCGGCCCGGTGCCAGCGGCCGGGATCGCGCAGGTAGTCGACGACCTCGCTGATCTCCGTCTTCACCGCGGCATACCCGGCCACGTCGGTGAACCGGGCGGCCGGCCGCTCGCCGTCGATGACCCGCGCCTTGGCCTTGGTCAGGCTGCGAGCCCGCCGAGGCCGCCGCCCAAGCCAGCCGCCGACTGCCGGCGGAAGCCGCGGAAGGCGACATAGAGCAGGCCGCCGATCAGCAGCAGCGGCAGCAGCCCGGCCACCACTGACAGCAGCGAGGCGGACGTGGCGGCGGCGGCGGCGGTGGCGGTGACCTGGACATGGTGGGCAGCCAGGTCACCGGCCAGGCCGTTGCCGCCGAGCGCGACCGGGATGGTGGTGGTGAACGGCTGCCCGCCGGCCAGGCTGCCGGCGACCTGGCCCGCCGGGCCGATGGTCACCGCGCGGACCATCCCGGCGCTGATGTCGGCCAGGAACCTGGTGTAGCTCAGCGCCGGGCCTGGGGCGGCGCCGCGCGGCAGAGCTATCAAGGTCACGAGGCCGGCGGCGATGGCCGCTGGGAACAGCCACCGCCGCCACGAGGCCGCGTTGGCACGGCCGGGCGGCCCAGGTGAAGACGTGCGCATTTCGGTACTCCTAATGAGCCCGGCGGCATGCCGGGATGGGATCTAGCAGGTGTGACGGCGGGCCCGACCCGGCCTGGGCGGCCCGGCCGTGATCATCGGGACTGGCTGTACTCGGGCGTGCGCTTCGCAGCGGGACTGGACTCCGCCGCCAAGCTCGCGGCGTGGACCCGCGCCTGCCAGGCGCCCAGAGCTGCGAGAAGGACAAGCAGGATGATCACCGACTCCACGCTGAGCGCGGTGATACCGAGCGGGCAGTGCCAGTTACCGACGTCGCCGTGATCGCCCAGGAAACCTCCCCGCAGCGCGCGGGTCAGCACGTATCCGATCATCGCCGAGCCGGCCACGGCGGCGGCGCCGGCCCAGGCCAGCCAGTGCGGCCGGGCGATCAGTACCCCGCCGATCACGATCGCCCCGGCGATGATCCCCAGGTAACCGATGCCGATCAGCGGGGTCGGCCCCAGCGTGCCCGGCAAGTCGACCACGTGGATGACGGCCAGCGCGGCCAGCGCCAGCGCGCTTACCGCGCGGGCGGCCGCTGCCGCCCCCTGGTCGGGCTGCCACTGGGCGATACGAGCAAGCATTGGTCTCCTCCTGTGGTCACGGCCGTTCACGCGGGCCTGGTGCCCGCACGCGGCGGTAGTAGTTTCGCTTTCAACTACTAACACGCATAGGAGATACGGTCGGTTCAGCCGGACAGCCCAGCAGGGGGTGCGACGTGGATCACACTCACACGTCCGGTTCAAGGGACAAACAGCACGTCATCTCGATGCGGCGGTCAAGTGCGGGGATCCACTGGCGGGTTATCCAACGCGAGTCGATGACCAGAGTGCCAGCGACCTTCAGACCTGGCGGGCAGCCCGGCCGTGGGTCGTCAAGGCGCAGACTGAACCGGCAGGCCAGTTCATGCTCAGTTCCCTTAACCTGCAAGCGGCCGACGGCCCGCCATCCAGCCGGGACCCAGGCCAGCATCTCGGACCGGAAGCCGATCTCCGGGAAGGCCTCGGCGTCCAGGAAGCCTGGCCCGGCCAGCATCCGGTCCAGCCACGGTGACCCGGTGCTGACCGCTCTGGCCCGGGCAGCCAGCCGTACCGTGGAATTCTCGATTGGTTCGCTAACGAGCACCTGGCCGGTCAGCGGCAGGCGCCCGCGCACAGACCGCCCGGCGCCTCGGACAGCAAACGACGCATGCGATCGGCCCGGATCGACCCGCCAACTGCCGGAGACCAGTCGCGGCTGTCCTTCTGGCCGGAGCGGAATGCCGGGCATCGTGGTCACGGGGTCGCCTTCACCGGCCGGTCAGGCAACTCGGTGCGTTTGGCCTTATGTCCCGCGGCCGCGTCGGCAGGTCGCTCGGGGTGGTCACGCCGCGACCGCCTGGTGGCGTGCGCGCCACACGGCCTCGGCCTCTCCCATCGGGGTGGCGGCCGGGCCCTGGACGAAGGGCCAGATTTCCTCGGAGATGGCGCGCCAGTCGGCGGTGGCGGACAGCTCGCCGAGCACCGCGAACAGGCCGAGGTTGATGCGCTGGAGGATTACGTAGGGCCGCGGGACGCTGATGTAGCCGGCGACCGGGCCGCGCAGGTCGAAGAAACGGCGCACGACCGAGGAGGCGTAGTCGCTGGTGATGGTCACGGGCCCTGGTTCGCGGATGGTGTCGTAGAAGACGGCCAGGTGCTCGGCGATCGCCTGGGTCCTGAGCGGCGCGCCCGGCCGCAGGAATCCGGCGTGCTCCAGGCTGAGGCGGAACGCCTCGGGGTCGTGCTCGACGCAGATGGTGCGGGCCATGTGGATGAGCGGCTGCAGTTCGCCGGGGCTGAAGTGCCTGACGAGCCCGAAGTCGAGGAAGGTGACTCGGCCGCCGCGCTGGAACAAGTAGTTGCCCGGGTGCGGGTCGCCGTTGAAGGCGCGCACGTCGTACAGGCTGCGGAAGACGAAGCGGTAGATCGTCTCAGCGGCTAGGTCGCGTTCGTGCTGGGGCCAGGTGGCTAGTTCGGCAAAGCGAGCGCCGCTAGATAGCTTGCTGGTCAGCAGCCTGCGGGTGGACAGCTCGCTGACGACCCCGGGGATGCGGATGGTGGGGTGGCCGTCGAAGTAGGCGGCCAGCAGGCGCTGGTTGGCGGCCTCGCGGCGGTAGTCAAGTTCCTCACCGATCCGGTCCCGTAGCTCGCTCAGCAGTGCGTCGACGTCCTGGGCCGGCGCAGCGATGCGCAGCATCCGGCGCAGGAGGGCGACGTTGCGCAGGTCGGCCGCGATCGTCTCGGCAATGTCCGGGTACTGCACCTTGACGGCGACCGCGCGGCCATCGAGGGTGACCGCCCGGTGCACCTGCCCGATCGAGGCGGCGGCTATCGGCCGCGGATCCCAGCGAGCGAACGCCCGCTCCGGTGGCACGCCGAGTTCTTCCGCCACCACCGCCGCGGCCAGCCGCGGGCTCATCGGCGGGACGCTGTCTTGAAGGCGGGCCAGGGTGTGGCGGACAGCGGGAGACAGGCCGCCATCGACGTAGCTGGCCATCTGGCCGATCTTCATCATGACGCCCTTCATCGACCCCAGGGTGCTGGCGACGTCCTCGGCGGTCTGCAGGGCCAGGTCCTCTCGAAGCAGCTGGCGCTGCTCGCCCGCGGCCGCGAACAGCCGCGGCGCGCTGGCCGCGTAGCGGGCCCCGCCGCGCGCGGCCAGCCGGAGCGCGGCCCGGGCGCGGTCAAGGCGCAGCCGTCCGGGCCGACGGCGGAACAAGACCAGGGTCGCGGCGCCGGTCAGCACCGCGGCGAGGAGCCTGATGAGCTTCATGCCCGCCGCCCTCCGCGCATCCGCAAGGTGATCCGCTGCCGCGCCGCGAGCACGCCGGGCTGACCGAGGAACATGGCGTCAAGGACGCCGAGCGACTGCCGGATTTCGGTCCGGCGGCCGGGTGTCACGGGCGGCGGCGCGTCGTAGCCGTACATCTGCCGGGCCCAACGCGGGAGCGCGGCGATAGCGGCGTGGCGGACGTCCTGCCAGATCTCGGCGGTATCCTCGTCCATTCCCGGTGGATCCAGCAGGTAGGCCATTGATTCGGCGGCTGCTGGCGTGCAGCGCAGGGTCGGCCGGACCGACGCGATGTACAGGTCAAGTTCGGGGACGCTGGAAGGCACCAGGTGGCGAGGTACGCCGGTGATTTCGGCGGCGGTCACCATCTCCGCGACGTAGCGATTGCTGTCCGCGGCCGAAAGCGCCGTCCCGACCAGGCTTCCGGCGGCCAGGACCGAGTCGACCAGCGCCGCGTGCACCCAGAGCAGGAGAGCGGGATCGCTCGCCGCGTACGGGCGGCCGGTAACCGCGTCGGCGCCGCGGACATGATCATGAATGCGCCGCACCTGGGCGGCAGCTTGCCTGGCAGCGGCCCGCTCGCCGAAGATGACCGTAGTCAGGTACGCCGAGGTGGCGGCCAGCCTGCCGACAGGATCCCGGCGCCAGCCGCTGTGCTGATCGACGCCAGCCATGGCCAGCGGATGCAGCGCCTGCATCAGCAGGGACCGCAGCCCCGCCACCGGCGAGGCCAGGTCCGTGCTCATCCGCCAGGTGACGCTCGCGGGACCGAAAAGGCCGTCATCCCCGGCGCCTTCCGCCACACCCGACGCAAACGCGGCCGCCGAGCGCTCCATAAGGCCGGTCGCGGTCGCATAAAGATCCGCCGTGTCAGCCAAGCTAACCAGCTCCTTCGCAGGCGCCGCAGCGCCCCATTCGGTCGTCGCCATGGTCTGGTCGAACCTGGTCAGGTCTGATCGATAGCCCTGAGGCGGTTCATCTACTAACACGGATAGGAGACAGTGACTGTTCACGGCGGACGGGACGATCAGGTGCTCGCGGCGGCAGCTGGCGATGACCGTGCCGGGCAGACGGCACTGCCTACTCGGGGGACGGTGTCCCCCGCTGGTGCTCCGCCAGGATCGCGAGCCTTTGCAAGATGGCGGCCGGTTCCTCTCCCGTCGCCTCATGCAGCTCTCTCAACAGCACCACGGAGATTACGTGCAGGCCGGCCATGAGGTCTCCTAGGCCGTCCGCGTCGATCGGAGTCAGAGTATCCGCGGCCCACGCCTCCAGTTCGGGTGAGTCCAGGCCCGCGGTGAGCAGCGCGATCGCCAGTTGCATGGCGGTGGCCATGGTCTCGCCGGACGTCTCCTGCGCCGGCCGGGCCTGCACCGGCCGGGCCTGCGTCGGCGCGGCCTGCACCAGCGCGGCCTGGTCACCAGCGGTGTCTGATTCTGGCCTGCGCCTGTTGGCAGCGCGGTCCGGACGGCGGCGGGGCCGCCAGCGGAGGCGTCGGGACTGGCCATCTTTCGTGTCGTCCGCGCGCCCGGCGGACGGCCCGGGGAGGCTGTTCTGGCGATGGATCCTCATACCTGGCAACACGGGGCCGGACGGTAGATTGTTCACTCCGGCGGCCAGCTGACGTCAGGCCGTCGGAAGCTTTCCCAGGGCGAGCGCGACCACGGCGGGGGTCAGGGCCAGCAGCACCGGGGTCAGGGCGAGCGCCGCCGCCGTGGCGCCGAGCAACTGCCGCCGGGCGCGCCCCAGCGGCTCGCTGGGTCCCAGGAGCCGGTGAATCCGCTGGACCGAGTCGGTGGCGCCCGCGGCCAGGCTCGACGCGGGACTGGCGGCTGTGGCGAGGACGACCAGGGCGGTGGCGAGCAGCCGAGGATCGCGGCCTCGGGTAGCCGCATCGTCGGCGTGCAGTTCCACCAGCCGCGCCACATGCTCTTCGGCGTCCCGCATCAGCGGCAAGAACGGCAGCACCTCGCGGCCGATCCTCGCCAGGGCCAGCAGCCGGTGATGACGGTCGGCCAGGTGCGCTCGCTCGTGCGCCAGGACCGCATCCAGCTGGGCGGGATCGAGCGCCTGCAGCGCACCGGTGGTCAGGATCACCGTGGGCTGCCGGCCGGCCACGCAGTAGGCCGCGGGCTGGGCATGCTCCACGAGCACGGCCCCCAGAGTCGGCTCGGGCTGCCCGACCAGCCGTGCGGTCTGCGCGTGCCGCAGCGCTTGCCGTCCGGCGGCGCGGAAGTGGGCTACCGCGGTGAGCGCGGTGCGGGCTACGACAGCACCCGCCAGGGTGAGACCGAGCCCGGCGACCGTGGCGCCGCCCGGGGTGCCGTAGGTGGCGCGGAGCCGCTGCACGCAGGCTCCGATCAGGTGGCTCAGCCCCCCGCCGAGGGCGGTCGCGTGAACAGCCAGCGTCAGGCCGGCCAGCCCGAGCGCAACGATCACCGACCATCCCGCGGCCAGGTAGATGACAATAGCCAGCAGCGGCGCGCGGGCCGTCCAGCTGGCCCGGCCGAGCATCGCAGGCCCCAGGATGCCAAGACCGGCCGCATAGGCCACCAGCACCGCGGCGACGGTCACCGGGACTCGCCAGCCTGGGGCTCACCGAGCGCCTGGTCGAGCGCCTCGCGCAGCAGCGCCGCGTCGTGCGGACTCATCTGGAGAGCGAAATGCGTCAGCGCCGTGCGCCGGTCCGGGCTGGTCGCCAGCGCGTCGCTCATCAGCGCCGCGGTGTAACTGGACCGGGACCCGGTTGGCTCATAGCGCCAGGCCCGGCCGTACCGCTCCCGCCGCAGCCACCCCTTGCGGTGCAGGTTCTCCATCACCGTCATCACGGTGGTGTACGCCAGCGCCCGGTCGTCATGCAAAGCGTCGACCATCTCGCGGACCAGCGCCGGCTGGCCCCGCTCCCACAACCGATCCATGATCACGGCTTCCAGCTCACCGAAACGTCGCATCCTCACTCCCGAACATGGCTGCGCCAGACGGCCTGCCCGTCGTTACCTACTACCACGCATAGAACAACCCTACGGTTCAGATGCCGCCTCTTTTCTTCGGGCCAGCCGCCGACCCGTGGCTAGCGGGCCAGGGATCCCCGAACGGAGCCGCCAGCGGTGAACATAACACATTTACTATCCGTGTTAGTAGACATGGCTGCTATCACTGATGCTCTTCAGGACGGGCTGGGCGGAGACCCCGATGCCGTCATCCGCGAGCTGTACTCGGACTATGCCAAGGTCCTGCACGGTTATATCGAGCAGTTCTGTCCGGACCGGACGAGCGCGGACGACATCGTGCAGGAGACCTTCATCCGGGCCTGGCGTCACCTGCCCCAGCTGAGCGCCGATGACCGGCCGATCCGGCCGTGGCTGTTCCGGGTCGCGCGCAACTTGCTGATCGACGCGAACCGGGCCGCGCAGGCCCGGCCGGTGACAGTATCGGGCCAGGCGGCCGGTGAGGCCGAGACCGACTCCGGATTGGAGGAGATCCTGGACCGGCAGCTCGTTTCCGACGCCCTCCAGCACCTGTCGCCTGCGCACCAGACCGTGCTCGTGGAGACCTTCTACCGCGGCGGCACCATGGCCACGGTCGCCCGTGAGCTCGGCATACCGCACGGCACGGCCAGATCACGGTTGCACTACGCGCTGGATGCCATGCGCAAGCAGTTCCAGGAGCACGACGCGATCGCGGCGTCCTGATGAGCAGCCGGCTGCCCTGGGATATCACGGCCGTCGGTGCCCACGACGAGAAGGTAGCGGCTGCCGCGGCGGCCCAGTTCGTCCGGCGCCTGATCGTGGTGATGCTGCTCACGGCGGCCGCCCTGGACCTGACCCGGTGCGGTCTCGTCATGACCGCAGCCCGGCATCCAGCGCCGACCGCGGGACTGGTCGCTGCCGGGCTGGCCGCAGCCGCAGTGACCGCGCGGACCGCGCGCGGGTGCCAGGTCGGCCAGCGCTGGGCAGGCTGGACCGTATTGCTCATCGGCGCCGCGTCGACCCCGCAAGCGGCCGCGTCCGGCTTCCGCGGCCCCTATACGATCCCCGACATAGCCACCGCTGGCCTCGGGCTGCTGCTGGCCACCACCATCCTGGCGACGGCGGGCGGGATGGACCGTCGGCACACGACACCGAAACTCCCCTCGTGCTGGACAGCGGAGCCACGGGACGACCCGGCGTCTAGTCACCCGTGAAGAATCCGTCTGGGGGACGTGCCGGTCCCGAGGTCGGAACCGGCCGCCGAGCTGGGTGGGCGATACTGGGATCGAACCAGTGACCTCCTCGATGTGAACGAGTGGCATGGAGGTCAATACCGGTCATTGACGCAGCTCGCGGTTCTGCTCAGGTCGTATGAGGTCGGTGCTGGGCGGAGAGGTTGCTGTACTCATCTGCTGTACTACCGTCCGGCTTTCCTGAACTCGGCATCACGGCAGCGTAGGATCTCACCGGCCCCCGGCTTGCTCCGCCAGTCCCGGCGGCCAGCATGTCATCGCGCTCTTGGTCTGCGATGGCGCTGTTCTCGCAAGAATCGGGTGACGTGCGGCAGCGCCGGTTGTCAGGCGACGAGGGCGAGCGGCCGTCAAGGTCAGGTAATGGCAGGTGGGTTACTGAGACCTCCCCGCAGTCCTAATGCCAGGCGGCGGCAGTACCAGGCCCGGCTATGCCACGCCACTACCGCAGTCCGTGATGTTCTCGGTAACTGCTACGGACTCGGATCAGGCGGATGATACCGTCGTGCCGCAAGGCCGGATTGTGTCAGACCCCCATTACCGCGGTGGTACCTCCGTCGTCGGTCAGCATGAATCGGAGACATCAGATGGAAACCCTGACTGCCTGGAAGTTCGCAACGCCCGAGGGTGCAGGCGACGCCATGGAGACACTGGAACGACTCCACGCCCAGCAGCTGATCCAGGTTCACGATGCGGCGGTGGTGACCTGGCCCGTCGGGGCCAAAAAGCCGAAGACCCTGGAGATGCACGACACGACGGCAGCCGGGGCGCTTGGCGGCGGCTTCTGGGGCCTGCTCTTCGGGCTGATCTTCTTCGTTCCGCTGCTCGGACTTGCGATCGGCGCAGCGAGCGGCGCCCTGATGGGCTCGCTCACCAGCGTGGGTATCAGTGACACGTTCATCCAAGACGTCCGTGACAAGGTGACGCCGGGCAGCTCAGCGCTGTTCGCGCTCACCTCCGACGCGGTCCGGGACAAGGTCGCCGAGGCGTTCCAGGGCACCCAGGCCGAGCTGATCAGCACCAACCTATCCGCCGAGCAAGAAGCCGCCCTCGCCCAGGCCTTCGGCAACTTAGGCCCGAACAAGCCGTCAACCAGCCTCTTCGCGGCCAGGACCAGATCTGCGCTGACACTCCATTCTGCAGGGCCGAGACCCTACAGCCTCCGGTGAGTCGGCCTGTAGGCCGGGTCCTGTGCAAGCGTCTCTCCGACCACGGCGGACGTACCGCGCATGTCGTTTGACCTGCGGCTGAGATCTCGCTGGTTCTCAACAGCTCTGGGCAGATCGTGACACGATGTGCCCGAAATGTGCCCGGGCCTGGTGTTCCTGGCCGATCGCCGCCATGCCTGTCAATTCAGAATCGGAAGGCTAGCCTTCTACATAGCCGACTTCCGCCTAGTATAGGATCTCCTGTGATCTATGTAAGCGTCGGCTTCGTCGCTTACGTCGACAAGCGCGTTTACCTGGCTTATTAACTTTTGTAGGAGCTTGCTTGGGCGCGCGTCTGTGTACGTTAACTTCCATAGCCATCATTTTGTCCTGGTCGCAATGGTCAGGTGTCGGCTCGGCGCCATGTACCCCACCGCTGATGGCATGACATTCAAGCGTCAACCTCAGGGATTGGGTAGGGAGTACCCGCAATACGACCCCAAGTGGCCAGCATACGAGTAATCGACGGTCCGATTTCTTCGATGTCCCAGGACGGATGTAGCACAAAGAGGACCAGCCATTAGCTTGTTATTTAACCTCTGCTGTCACGCTCGTCATGTTCTGTCGCGGTTGTCCGGCGTGTTGCCGTGACAGCTAGCGGCCACCGCGACACCGTCGGTTCCTGTCTGAGGGAAATCGATGGTGGAGGCGGTGGCCGTGGCGTTCAGTATGGCTTGGCGCGAGACGGGGGTCGGGACCGGGGCGGGCGGGGACCAGGCCCGGGGGCGGCTGGCGGCGTTCCGCGGCGAGGTGTACCGGTGCCTGGGCAGGCGCCGGGATGCGCTGTTCGAGCTGGCCGACGCCGTGCTGTGCCGGCAGGGGCGGGTGCACATGCTGGCGGAGCTGTCGCTGGAGCCGGAGTGCCGCCGTGGCCACGGCGCGGTGTACGACGCGGTCAACTGCGGTCAGGTGCAGATCGCCCGGCTGCGGCGGGCGCTGGCGGGCCTGCCACTGCCGGCCTGGGACGACGGCCGGATCCGGCTGGCGGTGGACGTGAGCAATTGCTGGAGCCGGGCCGCACCTCGTGGACACTGCCGCTGGATGCGGTCCGGCTCGGCCCGGCCGACGACGCGACCAAGGTGACCGCTGCGCAGGTCCGCGAGGTCGTGGCCCGTCTCATCGAGGCCGGGCACTGGCACGACGGCGACCCGGACCTCCTGGTCGTCTTCGACTCCGGCTATGACCTGCACCGCCAGGGCCTCCGGGCCGGCATCGGCGGCCCACTGCCCGATCGCGGCGAACGACCTCGACCCCGCGATCACCGCCGCGATCCCCACGGCCAGCAGCCCCGCCAGCGGATGCCGGCGCCCGCGCCTCTTCCGCGGGTCCGGGATCTGGGCAAGCAGATCAAGAAGGTAGTGGCAGCGGGCAGCCGGGATCGGCGAAAATGGCATCGGCGGGCGGGTCCCTCAAGGCAGGCGACGTTAGCGTGAGAACTTCCATCGTTCCGCCTGGGCCCGCCTGCCGTGGCAGACACGCCAGACACATCACCCGCTGCTATGAAACAGCAGCTCACAGCCTCATTTCACGACTTTGCCGTATCCCTGACATTGTCCCCTACCTCGGCGCGAAACGGCTGGACAAGCTCCAGATCAGGGACATCCGCCAATGGTTGAACAAGCTGACGCAGGTCTGCCAGTGCTGCGCTCAGGGCAAGGATGCCGCGTGGCCCGAAGGCAAGCGCCGCTGCTGCGCGATCGGCCAGTGCTGCCACGCTACTCTGTCCACGCGCAGTCGCGCTGACGCCCGCGATACGCTCCGGGCCGCGTACACCTGCGCGGTTGAGGACGAGCTGCTTTCCCGCAACCCCGTCGCCGTGGTCCGGCTGCCTGCACCGCGCACGCGCAAGCGCCGATGGTGGTCTGTCGACGACGCACGCCAGTTCCTGGAATCGACCCGCGCCGCGGGCGAGCCGATGTACGCGGCGTTCGTGCTCATCCTGGTCCTCGGCCTGCGTAAAGGCGAAGTCCTCGGCCTTACCTGGGAACTGGTCAATCTCGACGCCGCTGAGCTCTACGTCGGCGAGCAAGTTCAGCGAGTTGGCCATGAACTTATCCGCCGACAGGTCAAGACCGAGACATCACAAGCGCCGCTACCGCTTCCCGAACTCTGCGTTGCCGCGCTCAAGCTTCGCCAGGAGCAGCAGGACTCCGACCGCAGGCGAACTGACGGAGCCTGGATAGACACAGGCCTGGTATTCACGACCCGTCACGGCACGGCACTGGAGCCGCGGAACTTCAACCGCAGCTTCGACCGCTGCATCCGCAAGGCCCAGGTGCCCAGGATCACCGTGCACGGCACCCGCAAGACCTGCGGCTCCCTGCTGGCCGCCCTCGATGTGCACCCGCGCGTAGCGATGCAGATCCTGCGGCACAGCAAGATCGCCGTCACGATGGAGATCTACACCGAGGTGCCCTCGGCCGCCACCCGCGAAGCGCTCAAGAAGCTCGGGCAGTGGCTCGGCAGCTAGGGTGCCAGGGCGTTGCTGTACTTCAGTGTTGTACGGGCCGCAAAAACGGCCAGTCACAAGATCGCAACTGGCCTCTGACCTGGTGGGCGATACTGGGATCGAACCAGTGACCTCCTCGGTGTGAACGAGGCGCTCTCCCGCTGAGCCAATCGCCCGTCGCTGGTTGCGGATCGCCCGCCGGGGTCACACCCTACGGGAGCCGCGCTCCAGCGCTTCCATAGGTTAGCGCATCTTCACGGTCTTCGGCACCGCGACCGGTGCCGGCCACTGGCAGGCCGGCACCGCCAGCTGGTTTCTGTACGTAATTGCACGATTACTAAACGTCACGATTCGGCGTCAGGGCGCGGCGTGACCCTTCGGGTGAGGCCGAAGGGAGCGCAGGGTTGGCGGTAACGCTGCGTAAAGACAAAGGGCTGCAATCGTACGCTTCGGAACACCTTTAATTACAGTCAGTATTGTTATTGAAACGCTTTGTAGATAAGCGCATGAGATGAGCGTCACAGGCTATGCAATCGGCACGCGGAAACACTAAACTGCAGCGACGCCGTTGCAGCGAACTGAGCTTTATTTATCCAGGTCAGGGCGAGGGCGAAGGCTCGTCTTCCGGGCAGGGACGAAAGGCGCAAAACGGGATGCTGATCACTCGGGAAAACTTCACCCTCCGTATGCGGCTCAGTCACCAACCGGCCGCGGCTCGTCGACAGAGCCCGGTTGTCCTAGAGCAGGCTAGGTAGGAGCGGGGTAGCGATGAACAGGAGCAGCAGCACCACGATCTCGGCCGAGCTCGGTCTAAGGCTTGTCGTCCCACAGCAAACGATTGTCCCCCTTGTGGCCAGTCTGTACTACAGCGGCAGCGACCCCTATGCGGTGCGCATGGCGTTCCACGTCGGCACGGACGAGCCGGTCGAGTGGATCTTCGCCAGGGACCTGCTCGCGGCCGGGATCGACGCGGGCCAGGGCGAGGGAGACGTCCGGGTTTGGCCTTCGGCCCAGTCGTGCGCGGAAAGCGACGGTCTGGAGGTGATCGGTGACGCCAGCACCGAGGGCACGGTATTGAATATCGAGTTGTCGTCCCCATTCGGCCAGGCGCATTTTGAAGCGCCGGCTCAGGCCATGGCGGCTTTTCTTCACCGCACCTATCAAATCGTCCCCGCTGGCCAGGAAAGCGGCTATATCGATATCGAGGCAGAGCTTAACGACCTACTCCGCCAGGCCTGACAAAAGCCGCGGCCGCCCCGAACCGTAACCCCCGCAAACCACAGCCCCCCGCTCGGCGCGTCCCCGGTCCGCTCCCCCGTGGTGGACCGGGCTGCCGTGTGGTTGCTGAGACCAGTTACTGGAAGGCGGGGAAGGCGGCGGCGGCGACCTGGCAGATCTCAGGGAGCAGCGCGTCCACGGCCGCGAGCTGGGAGGCCACCTCGCGGTCGATGTCCATCCGCGGCACCGACGCCCGCACCGTGTCGTGCACGGCCCGCAGCGGCTCGCTGGGCCGCGCGATGTCGGCGCGCAGGTCGATCCCCTGAGTGGCGCAGCAGATCTCGACGGCCAGGCAGGCGCGCACGTTGGCCACCACCTCCCGCAGCTTGCGCACCGCGGTCCAGCCCATCGACACGTGGTCTTCCTGCTTGCCCGAGGTCGGGATGGTGTCCACGCTGGCCGGATGGGCCAGCACCTTGTTCTCGCTGACCAGCGAGGCCGCGGTGTACTGGGCCAGCATGAAACCGGAGTTGGTCCCGGCGGCGGGGGCCAGGAAGGGCGGCAGGCCGCGGGAGAACGCGGGGTCGAGCATCCGGTCGACCCGGCGCTCGCTGATGGAGGCCAGCTCGGCCACGGCCATGGCCAGCATGTCGGCGGCGAAGGCCAGCGGCTCGCCGTGGAAGTTCCCGGTGGTCATGACCTCGCCGTCGGGCACGATGACCGGGTTGTCCACCACCGCGCCCAGCTCGGTGGTCAGCACCTGACGGGCGAACCCGAGCACATCCCGGACCGCGCCGTGCACCTGCGGCGCGCAGCGCAAGCAGTACGCGTCCTGGACGGCGTGCCTGCTGTGCCGGTGGCTGGCCAGCAGCGGCGAGCCGGCCAGCAGCCCGCGCAGGTTCGCCGCGCTGGTCAGCTGGCCCGGGTGCGGCCGGATGATCTGCACCCGCTCGTCGTAGGGCCGGTCGGTGCCGAGCAGGGCCTCGATGGACAGCGCGCAGGCCACGTCCGCGGCCTGGACCAGCAGGCCGGCGTCGTACACCGAGAACGCGAGCAGGGCCTGCATCGGCTCGGTGCCGTTGACCAGCGACAGGCCCTCCTTGGGGGCGAGCGTCAGCGGCTCGAGCCCGTGCTCGGCCAGGACCTCGGCGGCCGGGCGCCCCGCCGCCGGGTCCCCGGGGGCGCGCAGCCGGCCCTCGCCGATCAGCGGCTGGGCCAGGTGGGCGAGCTGGGCCAGGTCGCCGGACGCCCCGACCGAGCCCTTGCCCGGGATGACCGGCAGCAGGTCGAGCGACAGCAGTTCGAGCAGCCGGGCGGGCAGCTCCACCCGGACCCCGGAGTAGCCGGCCGCGAGCGTCCGGGCCCGCAGCAGCAGCACGGCCCGCACCGTCTGGTCATCAAGCGGCACGCCGGTCGCGGCCGCGTGCGAGCGGACGATCGCGCCCTGCAGGGTGGTCAGGTCGGCCTCCCCCACCGGCGTGTCGGCCAGGGCGCCGAACCCGGTGTTCACCCCGTACACCGGCGCGTCCCCGCGCAGCGCCTGCACGACGACCGAACGGCTGAACTCCATCCGCTGCGCCACGTCGTCACCGAGCCGAGCCCGTGCCTGCCCGTGTGCCACCGCGACGACGTCGTCCACGGTCAGCGCGCTTCCGTCCACCACTAGTTCTCGCATGATCGACAGCTTCCCACGCCCGAGCCGCGGACATGGTTCGACCCGGCCGGATGCGGAAGGTCTAGGACCGGAAGCCGAAGGTGGCCGCCAGGCCCTCGGCGCCCGCCGCGGTGATGCCCACACTGCGGCGGCGGGCGCCGTGCTCGATCCAGCCCAGCCCGAACAGCCGGGCGGTGATGGCGGCGGCCAGCGCGCCGTTCAGGTGCCCGCGGCGCTGGGTCCAGTCGATGCACTCGCCCGCGAAATGGCGCCGCGACCGCCGGACTTCAGGAAGATTTATCCCGAACGAGCCGAGCGTCATCGCTCCGGCCCCGGTGACTTCGAAGCGCGTGGCGCTGCTGTCAGTCTGGTTCGTTCGGGACAAAGATCGTGACCTTTCCCCGGCCAGCAGGCCGCGGCGGAGCAGGGCATCCAGCAGCTCCACCCCGGCCCGGCCGGCCAGGTGGTCGTAACAGGTGCGCGCGTCGGCCAGCGCGGCGGCCTCGCGGGACTGCCGCAGGGTACGGACCGGCAGGGCCGGGCTGATCAGGCCGAGCGCCTCGAGCGCGGCGGCCACCTGGTGACCGGCCAGCTGGTAATACCGGTGCCGGCCCTGCCTGGCCACCACGATCATCCGCCCCTCAAGGAGCTTGGCCAGGTGGAAGCTGGCCGTGGCAGCGCTGACGCCCGCCAGCCGGGCCAGCTCCCCCGCGGCGAGCGGCCGGTCGGGCAGCAGCGCGCGCAGGATCGCGGCCCGGGTCGGGTCGGCGATCAGGGCCGCGGCTTGGGCAATGTCGGTCTCGTAGGGAGTGGTCCCGGTATCGCTGCCAGCGGTGTCGTACGGGATGGGCTGCGCCGGTACGGTCATACTTCGACCGTAGCTCAACCGTGTTTCGACCCGGATCGAAGCGTGCCGGCGGCAGATCTTGGCGCGTCCGAGTTTGCGCGAGCGGCAGGATCGGCTACAGTTCTGAACGCACCCAGGTGCACGCGGACGTGGCTCAGCTGGTAGAGCATCACCTTGCCAAGGTGAGGGTCGCGGGTTCGAATCCCGTCGTCCGCTCTGAGGGTCCGAATGCCCTTGCGGCATGCCCCTTTTGTGGCGGAGTGGCCGAGTGGCTTAGGCAAGGGCCTGCAAAGCCCTGTACACGGGTTCGATTCCCGTCTCCGCCTCTTTTGCTGCCCTATCTTTTGCTTCGCTATCTTGCTGTACTGCCCTAGCCCAGGCCGGGAACGCGGCCCGCGCCGGGCTGGGCCAGCCCGGTCTCGTAGGCCAGCACCACCACCTGGACTCGGTCGCGCAGGCCGAGCTTGGCCAGGATCCGGCCGACGTGCGACTTCACGGTGGCCTCGGACACGAACAAGCTAGCGGCGATCTCAGCGTTCGACAGGCCCTGCGCTACTGCGATCAGGACCTCACGCTCCCGCTCGGTCAGGGCCGACAGCTGCGGGTAGCGCTGCGCCCGCTGCGCGGCGGTCAGCGGCAGGACCTGGGCGTATTCCTCCAGCAGGCGGCGGGTAACCCGGGGCGAGATGACCGCGTCCCCGGCGGCCACGGTACGGATGGCCGCGACCAGCTCGGCGGGGCGCACGTCCTTGAGCAGGAAGCCGCTGGCGCCGGCGCGCAGCGCACCGAAAGCGTACTCGTCCAGGTCGAAGGTGGTCAGCACGAGGATCCGCACGCTGGCGTCAGCCGCGGTGATGCGCCGGGTGGCCTCGATCCCGTCGGTGCCGGGCATCCGGATATCCATCAGCACCACGTCGGGTCCGTGGCGGTGGGCCAGTTCCACGGCCTCGTCGCCGTGACCCGCCTCGGCGACCACGGTCAAGTCGTCCTCGGCCTCGAGGATCATCCGGAAGCCGCGCCGCAGCAGCGGCTGGTCGTCGGCCAGCAGCACGGAGATGCTCACGGGGACGCTGCCCGCAGGATCGCCTCGACCAGCCAGCCGCCGCCGGGGGCCGGTCCGGCGCGCAGCGCGCCGCGGTGCAGGGCGGCCCGCTCGCGCATGCCGTCGATGCCGCGCCCCTGATCTGCGGGCAGTGCCGCGAACGACGGGGCGGCGAACGGCCGGGCGGCGAACGACGGGGCGGCGATCGCCGCGCTGCCGTCGTCGGCCACCATGATCCGCACCTGGGGCTCGCGGTAGCTGATCGTGACCCAGGCGTGCCGGGCCGCGGCGTGCCTGATCGTGTTGGTCAGCGCTTCCTGGACGATGCGGTAGGCCGTCAGCTCGGCGGCGGCGCCGAGCGGGAACGGGGTGCCCTCCACGGTGAGGCTGACGTCCAGGCCGGTGGCCTGGATCCGTTCCACCAGCGTGCCGAGCTGGGCGACGTCCGGCTGCGGAGGCAGCGGGCCCTGGCCGGATGGCTCGTCGGTGCGCAGCACGCCGAGCATGGCCCGCATGTCCGACAGGGCCTGCCTGCCGACGTCGGAGACCTCGGTCATCGCCTCGGCGCTCTTATTCGGGTCGGCCCGGCTGACTACGGCGGCGGCGTCGGCCAGGGTGATCACCACCGACAGGCTGTGGGACACGATGTCGTGCAGTTCGCGGGCGATCCTGGTCCGTTCGGCCGCGGTCGCGATCGTGGCCTGCTGGTCGCGTTCGATCTCCAGCCGCCGGGCTCGTTCGTCCATCCAGGCCAGGTACCTGCTGCCCGAGGCGGCCGTCAGGCCGGCGAACAGCGCGGCCACCACCGTGGCGGTCAGGAACAGCAGCGAGCGGGGCAGCGTCCCGGCCGGCTCCCACTTGACCGCGGCCATCAGGGCTCCCGCCTCCAGAATGGCTGCGGCCGCCGCGGTCCTGATCCGGGACTGGTGGGCGGCCACCGTGTACAGCGCGACCAGCAGGGCCGCGTCGCCGAGCAGCGGGAAGCCGAGCAGCCACTGGCCGAACGCGATGGCGCAGGCGGCCAGGAACACCGGCGCGGGCCAGACCCGGCGGACGGCGATCACGGCGATCAGGGCGGCCTGCACCAGCCCGGCCCGCAGGCTCGCGAAGGGCGACTGCACCAGCCATACCGTGCAGACGGCCAGCAGCACGGCCGCGGCCAGCGTGTCCAGGGCCAGCGGGTGGGCGCGGGCCACGCGGCGGCCGCGGACGAACAGGCTGCGGGTGATCTCGTCGGGCGGCTGGAGCGTGGTCCGCTGCGGGCTGGCCGCGCCGGGGCCAGCCGTGCCGGGGCCAGCCGTGCCGGGGCCAGTCACCGGCGGCGGTGGCGATGCGGCGGGAAGCTCGGTCATGGTGCCCATACGCGTCCTTCGTGTCACTTACCGGCAGCGTACCGCCTCACCCGCCGGCGGCGGCCCGTTGCGCAGGACATCGTCGCTGGTCGCGGGCGTGGCGGGCGATCATTATCCGACTTGAGGATGAGTCCGGGGGGCGTAATTTTCGTCCTGCGGGAGGTACCCATCGCCGCCGGCCCTGGCCTACCTTGGGCTATTGCCACCGCGTGGGGGAGAGATCTTGCCTGTTCAACTGCCGTTCGGCCTGGACCGGGCGCTGAGGCTGGTCCGGGTGGACTTCGCGCCGAGGCACCGGCAGCCGCCGGCCGGCCTGCTGGTGACGGCTACGGTCCTGTCCCTTGCGGGCTCGCTGGGGGCCGGCGCGTTCCTGGTCGCCATCGGCGAGCGAGTCTTCCCGTCGACCAGGGGCTACGGGCACTTCCAGTTCTCCGACTACGCCAAGCTGACCGTCATCGGCGTGATCATCGCCTGCGCGGCGTGGCCGGTGGTCACCCGGATCAGTTCGGCGCCGCGGTGGCTGTTCTTCCGGCAGGCCATCCTGGTGACCCTGGTCCTGTGGCTGCCTGACCTGTACATCCTGTACCGGGGCGCGCCGGGCCGCGCGGTCGCGGTGCTGATGGTCATGCACCTGGCCATCGCCCTGGTCACCTACAACTGCCTGGTACACGTGGCCCGCGTGCGGTCGGCGGCGCACTCGCACGCGGCGGCGCGGCCGGTGCGGACGATCAACGGCCCGGATAACTACGCCGGGCGCGGGATGTGAGGTCTGTGTCCAGCTACTCCCCCGGCCAGCCGCTGCGTCGGCGGCCGGGCTGGTCCGGCTTGTTCACCGAGCCCGTCGCGGCCAAGGTGCCCGAGATCACCTTGCTGTTCTGGGTGATCAAGATCCTCACCACGGCGGGTGGCGAGGCCACGTCCGATTACCTGGCCCTGGACCTGGGCAGCCGGCTCGTCGCGGGCTGTATTGAGGCCGGAATCTTCGTGGTCGCGCTGGTCTGGCAGTTCCGGACCCGGCGGTATACCGCCGCTGCCTACTGGCTGCTGGCTTATGCCATCGCCATCTTCGGGACCGGCGTGGCGGATGCGCTGCATCTGTTCGTCGGCATCCCGTACGCGGGCACCACGGTCTTGTGGGCCGTGGTGCTCGCGGCCATCTTCTGGTTCTGGTACCGCAGCGAGCGCACGCTGTCGATCCACAGCATCTACACGCAGCGGCGGGAGATCTACTACTGGGCGGTGGTGTTCGCCACGTTCGCGCTCGGCACCGCGCTGGGCGACTTCACCGCCGCCTCGCTGCACCTGGGCTACCTGGCCTCCGGGATCATGTTCACCCTGATCATCTTGATCCCGGCGCTGGCCTGGTCGCGCTTCGGGCTCAACCCGGTCGTGGCGTTCTGGTTCGCCTACGTGGTCACCCGGCCGCTGGGCGCCTCGTACGCGGACTATCTCAGCAAGCCGCATTCGCTCAGCGGAGCGAATTACGGCGACGCTTCGGTGGCCCTGATCACCACGATCATCGTGGCGATCCTGGTCGGTTACCTGTCGGTGACTCGGCGTGACATCCAGCGCCCGGAGGAGGCACAACCGGGCCGTCTTGCGGCGGTTAGCGACGATGTGGTGGGTAGATAACCTGCATGGTCAGGATCAGGCGCTGGGTTATAGGTCAGCGCAAGAAGGTCGTGTGGTCTGAGCCGCAGTTGCCGCCCTTCGTCAAAATAAATCCCGACGCCGCTCCCCCTGGTCCTTCTGAGGGGCTGCAGCCCGGCGACTTGTCGATGGGCGCGGCCGCCGAGGAGTTCCTCAAGATGGAAGAGGAAGAGGAACCTCTCTGAGGCTGCGGTCCGACGGCCAGCGATTTGGGTAGTGAAGCGCCTGGGTCAGGTGAGCTGCGCGCGGATCGACTCCAGGGCAGAGCGGATGTTCTCGACTGAGTTCGCGTAGGAGAAGCGCAGGTAGCCCTCGCCGTAAGGGCCGAAGGCGGTGCCGCCCAGCGCGGCCACGCCGGCGTCAAGCAGCAGCCGGGACTGCAGCTCAGCCGAGGTCAGGCCGGTCTGGGTGATGTTCGGGAATACGTAGAAGGCGCCCTGCGGCTCCAGGCAGCTGATGCCGGGAATGTCGTTCAGCCCGGCGACGATGATGTCCCGGCGGCGGCGGAACTCCTCGACCATCTCGTCGACCGGTTCCCAGGGGCCGTTCAGCGCCGCGATCGCCGCGTACTGGCTGAACGCTGACGTACACGACACCGAGTTGATGGCCAGCCGGGTGATCGGCTCGACCAGGGCGGGCGGGAAGACGCCGAAGCCGAGCCGCCAGCCGGTCATGGCGAACGTCTTGGACCAGCCGTCCAGCAGGATCGTGCGGTCGGCCATGCCGTCCACGTCCAGCACGCTGGCATACGGGGGTGCGGGGGGCCCTTCCCCCGGGCTAGCACCGCCGGGGCCGTAGCGGATGGCCCAGTACACCTCGTCGGTGAGCACGATCAGGTCGTGCCGCTGCGCGATCTCCGCGATCGCCTCGCAGTCCTCGCGGGTCAGCGCGCTGCCGCACGGGTTGTGCGGGGAGTTGATGATGAGCAGCCGGGACCGGTCGGTAATCAGGCGCTCGAGTTCGCCGGTGTCGATGCGGAAGCCGTTGGCCTCGCGCAGCGGGACAGGCACCGGCACCGCGCCCGCGAACGAGGTGATCGACTCGTACATCGGGAAGCCGGGATCGGGGTAGAGGACCTCGTCCCCCTCGCCGGCCAGGGCCAGGACGGTAAAGAACATGATCGGCTTGGCGCCGGGGGTCACCACCACGCGGTCCGGGGTGGTCCGCATGCGGCCGGTGCGCTCGAGGAAGGCGGCCACGGCCTCGCGCAGCGCCGGGATGCCGGGCGCGGGCACGTAGTGGGTGTGGCCCGCCCGCAAGGCCTCGACCGCGGCCTCGACGATGTGGCTGGCGGTCGGGAAGTCGGGCTCGCCGATTTCCAGGTGCACGATCTTGTGGCCCTCGGCCTCCATGGCCTTGGCCCGGGCGAGGACTTCGAAGGCCGACTCGGTGCCGAGCCTGGCCATGCGGTCTGCCAGCCGGAAGTCTGTCATGGCCCTGATGATAGATCTGAGACGGTATGGCGTTAAGAGTCAGGAGTGTCGTGATCTTCGCGATCTTGTCCGCGGCCCGCGGACACGTCACTCTGGAGATCGGTACTGCACAAGGAGGTGCGGGTATGGGCGATGGGCCCGTGGCGCGGTCGGGCAGGGAAACGGACGCGGTGCAGCTGTACGCCGCCGCCGAGACTGACTTCGCCCGGTACGAGGTGGTCAAGGACCTGATCGACGAGTGCATCGACCTGTCGCTCAACTACCGGCAGAGCGGGCACCCGGGCGGGTCGCGGTCCAAGGTGCACATGATGGTGTCGCTGCTGCTGTCCGGGGCCATGCGCTGGGACGTGCTGCGGCCATGGCGCCGGTTCGGCGACCGCTTCGTGCTCTCGGCGGGTCATACGGTGCCGCTCGTCTACGCCACGCTGGCCGTGCTCAACGAGGCGGTCCGGGCCAGGCATGAGAGCTCGGGCGACCCGTCGTTCGCGTTCCCCGACGACGGCCGGTGGGCGCTGACCTGGGAGTGGCTGCTGCGCCTGCGCCGGCACGGCGGCCTGCCCGGGCATGCCGAGATGGAAGGCCGGACGCTGTTCCTGAAGTTCAACACCGGCCCGTCCGGGCACGGGATGCCGCCCGCCGCGGGCGAGGCCCTGGCGCTGAAGCTGGCCGGGGCGGGCCAGGTGAAGCTCTTCGTGTTCGAGGGCGAGGGCGGGCTCACGCCCGGCTCGGCGCACGAGGTCAAGAACACGGCCTGGGGCCTGGGCCTGGACAACCTGATCTTCATGGTCGACTGGAACGACTTCGGCATCGACCCGCGGCCGGCCTCCAGCGTGGTGGCGGGGACCCCGGTGGACTGGTTCGCTCCGTACGGCTGGCGGGTCACCGGCACCGAGCACGGCATGGAGTGGGGGCCGGTGACCCAGACCGTCCTGGATGCTTCGTGCGGCTCCGGCGAGGCGCCCATGATGGCCTGGTTCGTCACGCAGAAGGGCCGGGGCTACGGCAAGGTCGACGCGGCCAGTCACGGCACGCCGTTCCCGATGAACGCCCCGCAGTTCTGGGAGGGCCGTAAGCGGTTCATGGACCGGTACGGGGTGAGCTACCAGGGTTTCGGCGAATCTGCCCCGGCCGACCCGGCGGCGGTGCAGGCGCAGGCCCGCGCGAACCTGGACATCGCGATGAGCGTGCTGCGCCGCGACGAGGACCTGGTGACCTGGCTGTCGGACCGGCTGCTGGCCATCGCGGCGACGGTTCCGGATGATGTCGACGGCTTCCGGCTGGGACGGGCTGAGGTCTTCTCCGACAAGCGCATCTTTGACGTGGCCAGCTACCCGGATGCCATGTGGAAGAAGCCGGGCGAGAAGGCGCCGAACCGGGCCGGGCTGGCCGCCTGGGCCGCCTACGTGAACACGCTCGCGCTGCACGATTACGGCCGTCCCCTGTTCATCGCGGCCTCGGCCGACCTGGCCGAGTCGACCAACATCGCCGGGTTCGGCCACGACTACGGCGGCCTGCCGGGCACCGGCTGGTACGAGCGGTCG
This sequence comes from uncultured Actinomycetes bacterium, assembly GCA_963767565.1. GTDB lineage: Bacteria > Actinomycetota > Actinomycetes > Streptosporangiales > Streptosporangiaceae > Palsa-504. The sequence continues at coordinate 112,174 of CAVYEG010000020.1, forward strand.
TCCAACCCGTTCGGGGCGCTGCTGCCGACCGAGATCACCGAGTTCACCAACGCCGGGATGATGGCCGGGCTGGCCACGGTCAACCTTGCTGCCGATCCGTTTGACGAGTTCGACGGGTTCTGGGGGGCGTGCTCGACCTACGGCTCATTCTCGTACCTGAAGTACGGGCCGATGCGGCTGTTCAGCCAGCTGGCTCAGGACAGCGAGCTGAAGGTTGGCAAGGTGCTGTGGATCGCGGGCCACTCCGGCCCGGAGACGGCCGAGGACTCCCGCACGCACTTCGGCATCTTCTCGATCGGGGTCACCCAGCTGTTCCCCGAGGGGCACGTGATCGACCTGCACCCGTGGGAGTACAACGAGGTGCCGGTCATGCTGGCCGCGGCGTTCGGGCTTGACGTGCCGATCGTGGCGCTGCACCTGACCCGGCCGCCGGTGGAGATACCTGACCGGGAGGCGCTGGGCATCCCGTCTCACCTGGCCGCGGCGCGCGGCGCCTACGTGCTGCGCGAGTACCGGCCGGACCAGCCGCGCGGCGGCACGGTCTACGTGCGCGGCACCATGCCGATCCGGAACGTGGTCAGCGTGCTGCCGCAGCTGGCCGACCGGGGCATCAACGTGCGGATCGTGGCCGCCCTGAGCCCGCAGCTGTTCGCCCGTCAGCCTTTGGCTTACCGCGAGTCGGTGGCCGGGCCTGCGGACCGGCTGGACGCCATGGTCATCACCAACGGCGCGTTCAAGCTGATGCGCGAATGGGCTGACGGTCCGCTGGCCAGGGATTACTCGCTGTCTTCGGACTGGGATGACCGGTGGCGCACCGGCGGCTCGGTGGCCGAGGTCATCGAGGAGGCGCACCTCGACGAGGGGCACATCCTGGCCGCGCTCGAGCGTTTCGCGGCCGAACGCGACGACCGGCGGCGCCGCCTGCGGGAGCTGCTGGCCTGACCGCGAGGCGGTGCGCTGCCTCAGCGGGTCAGGGCGCTGGCGGCGGCCTTCCCGTACAGTTCGGCGGCCCGCCAGCAGTACCAGGCCAGGACCGAACGGTAGGGCCGGTACGGGTCGCCGAGCGGCTGCAGTTCCTTGGCCGTGGGCGTCGGCACCTGCCAGGCCAGCCCGTAGCCATGACGGATGCCGAGGTCGCCGACCGGCCAGACGTCGAGGCGACGCAGCTGGAACATCAGGAACATCTCGGACGTCCAGCGGCCGATGCCGCGGACCGTGGACAGGCGCGCGATGATCTCCTCGTCGCTCTCCCGGGCCAGCCGGGGCGGCGACAGCAGCACCGTGCCGTCGAGCACCTTAGCCGCCAGGTCCCGCAGCGACGCGACCTTAGCCCTGGAAAGCCCCACGGCGCGCAGGTCCTCATCCGACAGGGCGAGCAGCGGCTCGGGCTGGACGTCGCCGCCCATCGCAGCGATCAGCCGGCCGTGGATGGCGGCCGCGGCCCGTCCGGCCAGCTGCTGGTAGACGACGGCCCGGACCAGGGTCGCGAAGTGCGACTCGGTCGGGCGGCTGAACTTGGGCGGCCCGGTCTCGGCCAGCAGCCGGGCGATGACGGGGTCCTGGCCGGCCAGGACCCGGGCCGCCGCCGCGGCCGTCACCTTCTTCCTGGCCTGCACGTCCTGAGCCGTGGTCATGCACCCAGTCTCGCCCGCCGGAGCGTAGCAGTGTGATCCGCCCCTGGTTTAGCGTGGCCGTTATGGACGATGCGTCCCTGCGCGTGTCTGACGCCGACCGCGACCGGGCTGTCATCACGCTGCGCGAGCACCTGCTGGCGGGCCGGCTGACGCTGGAGGAGTTCTCCGAGCGCGTCGACGCCGTGCTCCGGGCCCGCTTCGGCCGGGAACTGGCGCAGGTTCAGGACGATCTGCCCGCGGTCTTCGCGGATACCGTGGTGGCTTCGCGGCGCAAGCCGGCCCGGATCACGACCGCCTTGCTCAGTCACGTGGTGCGGCGCGGACGGCTCCGGCTGTGCCGCTGGACCGTGGCCGGCAGCGTGCTCGGCGACCTGGACTTCGACCTACGCGAGGTCACGATCGACCGGCAGCGGACGGCGGTGATAGTGCTCGCGGTGCTCGGCAACTCCGACATATACGTGCCGGACGGCGTCAATGTCGAGGTCAGCGGGGTTTCCGTCCTGGGCCACCGGCGGGACTGGGGCCGCGACGAGGACCATCCGGATGCGCCGACCGTTCAGGTACGCGTCCTCGGACTGGCCGGAACCGTCGACGTGTGGCGGGTGCCGCCCGGCTTGCAGGCCGGCAGTTACAGCGATATCACCCGAACGCTGCAGGGCCGCCCGCTCCGCGCGTTGGAGTGAGAGGCCTGATCAGGGCGCCAGCAGGGGCTCCATCCGGGATAGGGTCTCCCTGAGGTTGGGCTCGGAGGTGGCGTCGCTGGCCTCGGCCAGGGAAAGCCAGCGCAGCGGGGCGTGCAGGCTTTCCGGCCGGGCCGCATCCGGATCCTCGGTGGCCGTGAAGTACCTGATGTCGGCGTGTTCGTGGGCGGGTTCCTTGTTACCGGCTGGGACGTCAACGATGACCACGTGCCGGATCCCGGCGTCCGGCCACGGCACCAGGTCGGTGAGCCCGGTCTCCTCCTCCGCTTCCCGCCGGGCGATGGCCAGCGGGTCGGTTTCTCCCGGGTCGCCGTGCCCGCCGACCTGCAGCCAGGCCTGCTGGCGCTGGTGCCAGCGCAGCAGTACCCGCGCGGTGGGCGGGTGCACGATCAGCGTGGACGCGGTGACGTGCAGCGGAAGCTCGCGCCGCCAGGGGTCGCCGGTGGCCTCGGTCAGGGCGCGTATCCGGCGCAGGTCGGACGTCTCGGCGTCACCCTGCGGCTGGTAGCGGTCCAGGAGTTCGGCCAGGGTCGGCCGCGCGGCAGGTTCCACGGGAGGCGATGTTACCCAGCCGACGGCTCCCGGGTCACGGCGCGCCTATGTCCAGCATGACCTTGCCGCGGGGGCCGTCGCTGTGCCGGAGCACCCGGTAGGCCTCCTGGTAGGCCTCGAGCGGGAAGCGGTGGGTGATCAGCGGGCCGGGGCTGATCTGCCCGGAGCTGAGCAAAGCAGCGATCTCGGTGAAGGCCGCCCGCCAGGCCACCGCGGCGGGTTCGGCCAGGGCCGCTCGAGCAGGCTTACCGATGAGCGCAGCCCGTGGACCACCTGCGCGGGCAGCAGCACCTGGTCGGCCGCGGCGCCGGCCCTGGTGAACCCGAGCTCGTCGTAGACCAGGCAGAGATTCGTGTGGCCCGCCACGCACTCGGCGCAGATCCGGTCCGGGATAATGCCTTCGGCGATCACCGGCTGGACGGCATCGTGGCCCTGGGCAACTGCGACAAGACCGTCCCGGCCTACCTGATGACGCTGGCCAGCGCGGACATTCCGGCGCTGATCGTCACCGGCGGGTACCGGGTGCCTGCAGTGTTCCACGGGGCGCCGCTGGGGAGCGGGACGGCGCTGTGGCGCGCCTTCGACGCGGCGCAGCGGGGCGCTTGACGACGTGTCGTGGGCCCGGCTCGAGAGCTGCCTGGGCCAGGGCCTGGGCGCGTGCAACACGATGGGCACCGCCTCGACCATGGCGATCATGGCCGAGACGCTAGGGCTGGCGCTGCCGGGTTCGGCGGTGCTGGCGGCGGGTGATCCGCGGCAGGAGGTGCTGGCCGAGGCGGCCGGGCGGCGCGGCTTGTCGCTGCCGCTGCGGGAGTTCGGCGAGATCAGCGCCGGGGTGCCGGTGATCGCCGACGTGGCCCCGATCGGGACCGGACTGATGAGCGACCTGGCGGCCGCGGGCGGCGTGCCCGCGGTGCTGGCGGCCATCGCGGACGACCTGGACCTGTCGGTGCCGACCGCGGCCGGTGCGTCGCTCGGGGAATCGCTGGTGAACGCGCCGGTGCGATGGCCGATCGGGGACCCGGTGACGTCGCAGCCGGGGTTCATGGTGGTGTACGGCAACCTGGCGCCGGACGGCGCGGTGATCAAGGCCGCGGCGGCCAGCCCGGCCCTGCTCCGGCACCGCGGCCCGGCGGTGGTGTTCGATTCCTACGAGGAGATGCGGGCCCGCATCGACGACCGGCGCTGGACGTGACGGCGGATTCCGTGCTGGTGCTGGCGGGCTGCGGGCCGGCCGGGATGGCCATGCCGGAGTGGGGTAACATCCCGATCCCGGGCAAGCTGCTGGACCAGGGCGTCACTGGCATGGTGCGGATCACCGACGGGCGGATGAGCGGCACGGGGTTCGGCACCGTGGTGCTGCACGTGGCGCCGGAGCGCGGTCGGGGGGCCGCTGGCCTGGCTGCGGTCCGGGACATGATCTCCCTGGACGCGTATGCCGGGTCGCTGTCGGGCCCGGCTGATATGGCTGGCCGGGAGCCCCTCCTTCCGCCGGTGAGCGACACGCGAGGCTGGCCGGTGCTGCACCGGATGCACGTGCTGCAGGCACCTGAGGCGTGCGACTACGACTTCCTGGCGGCCCGGACTCCGGACCAGCTGACCTTCACGGAGCCGGTCATCGGGCGGTCGTAGGGTGGACCTGCCCACTGTCTACGTCAGCGGCGACAATGCCTCCATCCGCACGGTGGCCGAGATCGCGCGACGCATCAGCGGCATCGACGCGGCCATCCTGCACGCAGGCGCTGCCCGAGTGCGGACCAAGTTCCGGGACCGCGCACTGTCGCTGGACAGCATCCGGGCGGCGGCCGCGGCGGCCATCTTGGACCCGGCCCTGGTCATCCAGGCCCATTACGACGGCTGGGCCACTTCAGCGAGGGACGCGACGATCTTGTCCGCGCCTTCGACGACGCCGGCCAGAGCGCGCAGCTGCGGCTCGGCGATCACGGGACCTGGATTCCGCTCACACCCTGACCTGCGGCCGCAGCGCCCCCGGGGGATTCATCCCCCGAGGGCGCGGGTCGGCTAGCTGGCGAAGAAGCGGTAGGAGCCGACCTCGGTCAGCTCCTCCTGGGCGGGAGGCTGGTCCACGCGGTCGGCGGTGCCGGCCTGGAACTCATCGAAGGCCCGGATGGTCAGCAGCGGGTTCGGCTCGTTCTCAACCTGGACCACGTGGATGAACGTCACCCCGTCGGCCAGCCGGAACGTCGCGTAGCTGAGGCCTTCTGGGCGGGTGCGGTGCAGTTCGGCGTAGACCGCCCCGACGAGCTTGGCGTTGGCGTCGGCCTGGTCGGGCTTGGTTCGGTAGCGGATGAGGCGCTGGTACATGACTATCTCCTGATCTTTAGTGGTTGCGGGAGGGTCGGTTGCCGTGTGCTGGCCGGCGCGGGGCGGTCCTTTCCGGGGACGGGCAGGCCGGCTAGCGCGCCGAGCAGCGCCAGGCCCGCGCAGGTACCCATCGCGGGGCCGAAGCCGCTGGTGAAGGCGGCAGGCGAGGCATAGCCGCCGCGGGAGGCGAAGACCGCGGCGCAGATCGCGATCCCGAATACGCCGCCCAGCTGGCGGAGCATGTTGAGGGTGCCCGAGGCCGGGCCGATGAGCGCGGGCCGGACCGAAGTCATCACCGCGCTCATCGTGGCGGGTATCGCGACCGATACCCCGCCGCCGGTGAGGATCAGCGGCATGACCAGCTGGACGTACGGCAGGTCCGGGCGTGCGATCAGCGCGATCCAGGTCAGGCCGCTGGCTGCTACCGCCAGGCCGCCGGAGATCAGCAAGCGCTCGCCCGCGCGCGCGATGAGTGCCCCGGCGAATGGCGCGATGAGCGTGAGGGTGGCCCAGCCCGGCAGCAGCCGCAGGCCGGCGCCGAGCGGGCTGTAACCCAGGGCATCCTGCAGGTACTGGGCCATGAAGAACACCAGGGCGAGCAGCATGGCGAAGACGCTGAAGGCGGCCGCGTTGCCTGCCGCGAAGGACCGCTCGCTGAAGAGCCGGATCGGGACCATCGGGTGGCTGGTGCGCAGTTCCCAGGCCACGAAGGCGACGGTGAGCAGGATGCCGATGACGAGCGTGGCGACGATCTCCGGGCTGGCCCAGCCGACGCTGTTGGCGCGGATCAGGGCCCAGACCAGGCCGAGCGCGCCGCCGGTGGCCAGGATCAGGCCCGCGGGGTCCAGGCTGGCCCGGGCCCGGGCGGTGTCGCTGATCATGGTCAGAATGAGCGGAATCATGACCAGGCCGATCGGGACGTTCAGCCAGAAGATCCAGTTCCAGGCCAGGCCCTGGGCGACCGCGCCGCCGACGACTGGCCCGGCCAGGACCGCGATGCCAGTGACGCTGCTGAAAATGCCCAGGGCCCAGGCCCGCCGCTGCGGCGGGAAGGCCGCGGACAGCAGCGCGAGAGCCAGCGGGAGCATCAGCGCCCCGCCCGCGCCCTGGGCGGCCCGGGCGGCGATGAGGGCACCGGCGTTCTGCGCCAGGGCGCACGCGGCCGAGGCGACGGTGAACAGGCCGACCCCGGCGGCCAGCATGCGGCGCCGTCCCAGCCGCTCCCCCAGCGCCGCGCCGGTGAGCAGGAGCACCGCGAAGCTCAGCGTGTAGGCGTTCACGGTCCACTCGAGCGCGGGCAGTGAGGCGTGCAGGTGCAGCCGGATCACCGGCAGTGCCGTGGCGACCACCTGGGTGTCCAGTGACACCATCAGGGATGCCGCCGACGTCAGCGCCAGGACCCAGCGCTGCCCGGCGGTCAGGTTCGGATTCATGTTTCCTCCTTCCACTGGTACTGACACCGGGGCGAGCGGCGAGTGAGCGATGACTTTCCGGCCCGGCCGGTGTCCGTACCGGTGAGGACCGTGGCAGCAGCTGGCGTGGCCGGGTGAGAGGAAGAGATGGTGGTAGCGGGTGAGTGCTGACGCGACGCAGAGGCTGGCTCGGGCGCGAGGCGGAGACGACCAGGCGTTCGGCGACCTCGCCGACCCGTACCTGGGTGAGCTGCGCGTGCACTGCTACCGGATCCTCGGATCGGTGCAGGACGCCGAGGACATGCTGCAGGAGACGCTACTGGCCGCCTGGAAGGGGCTTGACCAGTACGAGGGACGCGCGTCGCTGCGAACCTGGCTGTACCGGATCGCGACGAACCAGTGCCTGAACGCGCTGCGGGCCAGCAGCCGCAGGCCGCGTCTTGAGCCGCCCGCCGGGCCGGCCTGGGCGCCTGAGCCGACGCGGCGGGGCGAGGTGCTGTGGCTGGAACCGATTCCGGATGTCCTGCTGGAGGGGCTGGCCGATGACAGCGTGGGACCCGAGGCGCGCTACGAGGCGAAGGAGTCGATCGCGCTGGCCTTCGTGACGGCCGCCCAGCACCTGCCGCCCCGCCAGCGAGCGGTCCTGCTGCTCAGGGACGTGCTCGGGTTCCGGGCTGGTGAGGTGGCCGGGATGCTGGAGACCAGCGAGGCTTCGGTGAACAGCGCGCTGCAGCGGGCCCGGGTGACGATGGCCGGGCGGCGGCCAGGACCGGACCGGGAACGAGCGCCACTGCCGCGGTCGGCTCGTGAGCGGGAGCTGGCGGGCCGGTTCGCGACCGCGTTCGCTGCGGGCGACGTGGACACCATCGTCGCGATGCTGACGCAGGACGCCTGGTTCACGATGCCGCCGGCGACGCTGGAGTACCAGGGTCTGGCGGCGATCGGGGAATTCCTGCGGGTCAGCATGGCAGCGCGCGGCGAGCGGGGGTACCGGCTGGTTCCGGTCAGGGCCAATGGGCAGGTGGCCTTCGGGTGCTATACGCAGGACGGCGATCGGTTCCGTGCGCACGGGACGATCGTCTTGACGCTGGAGGGCGACAAGATCGCGGCGCTCACGCGGTTCGCGGAGAACGGTGTGATGCGGTGGTTCGGGCTGCCGTTGGAGGTGGGGGCGGCGGAGTTCGACAGCCTGGGCTAGCTGGATTCCGCATTCCGCGGCGCCAGCACCTGCGGACCGTCGTGGTGACGCCGCGCAGCGGGCTCGCGGCTCTGGTAACATCTCGGCGAGGTACTCGGGCCGTTAGCTCAGCGGGAGAGCGCTTCCCTGACACGGAAGAGGTCACTGGTTCAAATCCAGTACGGCCCA
>CAVYEG010000021.1:0-89481 GCA_963767565.1 uncultured Actinomycetes bacterium
TCTATGATTTTTCCGAACGGTCCGTGGTGACTCCCGCTGAGCAACCCGATGCCCGCCCGCGGGCGCGGCGCGGGGTAACCGCCGGTTGGCTTCGGTGTCGCGGTAGGGCCTGAACGCGGCGCGGAGTCTTTCGGCCAGCAGCCGCGGCTCGGCGACGGCTGGGAAATGGCCGCCGCATCCGTGCTCGGCCCAGTGGACGACGTTGAAGTACCGTTCGGCGAGCTCGCGAGGGGGCTTGGGGAAGGGGATGATCTCGCCGCCGAAGATGTCGATCGCGGTCGGTGTGGGCGCCGGATCATCCGGCGGCAGAGCGCTGGCCGGCGTATGGCGGTAAGCCCAGTACGGCAGCAGGGAGGATGCGGCGGTCCGGGTGGCCCAGTAGAGCGTGAGCGTGGACAGCAGATGATCACGGTCGAGCGCTGGCTGCCCGTCGGCGGCCGTGCTGCTCCACTGGGTAAGCTTCTCGCCCACCCAGGCGGCCAGGGCCACCGGAGAATCATCGAGCGCGGCGCCGATCGTGGCGGGCTTGGTGGCGTGCATGTGCGCGTACCCGCCCTCCTCCGCCGACCAGCGCTCGACCTCGCGGAAGTGTTCGCTCAGCGCGTCGCTCCACGGCTGCGGCGGCGCGGCCAGGCCGGGAGTGGCGAGGTGGATCGCGGCGACCGCTTCGGGGTGGGCGCGGGCGAGCCACGCCGTGACTCCGGCGCCCAGGTCGCTGCCGTGAGCGACGAAACGACGGTAGCCAAGCGCGTCGGTCATGATCCGGTACCACAGCTCCGCCACCCGCTCGTGGGTCAGCCCGCCAGCCGGCGGCGGGCCGGAAAAACCGAATCCGGGCAGTGATGGCGCCACGACGGTGAACGCGTCCGTGAGCAGCGGAAACAGCTTCCAGTACTCAAGGAACGAGCTCGGCCACCCGTGGGTCAGCAGCAGCGGTACAGAACCTGCGGCGGTGGCGGGCGCGTGCACCAGGTGAACGGCGATCCCATCGACCTCGACGCGCAGGTGAGTGAGCTGGTCGAGACGGGCCTGCAGGACGAGCGGGTCGAAGGCCCGCCAGTCGGCGACCAGCCTGGTGAGCCAGTCGCCGGGCGTACCGCGCGCCCACGTGCCGTCGGCGTCCGGCGTGAGGCGGGTCGCCCGCAGCCGCCGGCTCAGGTCCTCGAGGGGCCATGCGGTCGAGGAGGACCCGGACTGGCTCAGCGTGCAGCGCGGCGGCGGCCACGCCCAGATTATGGCAGGGCGCGCCGGCCGCCCGCGCTGGTAGTGTCGCGCAGGCGATCGGCGGCCACCGGAGGAGGTATCGCGATGATCGAGCGCTACGTGCTGGATCTCGAGGAGATCGACCAGACGCAGGTGGCGCTGGTGGGCGGCAAGGGCGCGAACCTGGGGGAGCTTTCGCGGATCGAAGGCGTTCGCGGGCCGGCTGGCTTTTGCGTGACCACGGACGCCTTCCGGCGGATCATGACGGCGGTGCCCTGGATCGACGTTCAGCTCGACCGGCTGTCGCGCCTGGACCCCGACGACCGGCAGGCCATCCGCGCGCTCAGTGCGGAGATCCGCCAGACCATGGAGGAGATCGCCATCCCCGCGGATCTGGTGGCGGCGATCACCCGTTCGGTCGCGCGGCTGGGCGGGTCGGCTGCTTACGCCGTCCGGTCCAGCGCGACGGCGGAGGACTTGCCGACGGCCTCCTTCGCGGGCCAGCAGGACACGTACCTGAACGTCGTGGGGCTGGCGGCGGTCCTCCAGGACGTCAGCCGGTGCTGGGCCTCCCTGTTCACCGAGCGGGCCGTGACGTACCGCCTGCGCAGTGCCTTCAACCACGGGGGCTTCGACCACCGGAAGGTCCATATGGCCGTGGTCGTGCAGCAGATGCTCTTCCCGCAGGCGGCCGGCATCTTGTTCACCGCCGACCCGGTCACCTCCAACCGGAAGGTCGTCTCCATCGAGGCCAGCTTCGGCCTCGGCGAGGCCGTGGTATCCGGCCTGGTGAACGCGGACGTCTACCGGGTGCGCGACGATGAGGTCGTCGCCAGGGCCGTCGCCGCCAAACAGCTCGCCGTCCACGCCTCGCCTGCAGGCGGAACGCGGGAACTGGCCATCGAGCCAGAGAGCCAGGAACAGCCGGCCCTGACCGATGCGCAGATCGTGCGGCTCGCTCAGCTGGGCCGGCGGATCGAAGCGCACTTCGGCCGCCCCCAGGACATCGAATGGTGCCTGGTCGACGATGGGTTCCAGATTGTCCAGAGCCGGCCGATCACCACGCTGTTCCCCATTCCCTCGGCCAGCGATCAGGGGAACCACGTCTATGTCTCCGTCGGTCATCAGCAGATGATGACCGACGCCATGAAGCCCCTGGGGCTCTCGGTGTGGCAGCTGACCACCCCGCGGGCCATGGCCGAGGCCGGCGGCAGGCTGTTCGTCGACGTCACCCAGATGCTGGCCTCGCCGGCCAGCCGCGCCGCCCTGCTGACGGCCCTGGGCAGATCCGATCCGCTGATCGGGGACGCGCTGCGGACCGTCCTCGAGCGCGGCGACTTCATCCCGGTCCGGCCGGACCAGGACGGGGCCGAGATGGTGGTCGGCAGCGAGCCGGCCACGATCGAGACCGATCCGGCCATCGTCACCGAGCTGGTCGAGCGCGGGCAGGCCTCCATCGCCACGTTGCGGCGTGACATCCAGGCGAAGTCCGGGCCGGAGCTGTTCGACTTCATCCTGGCGGACCTTCAGGAGCTGAAGCGGGTCCTGTTCGATCCGCGCAGCCTCCAGGTGATCCTGGCGGCGATGCAGGCCAGCTGGCAGCTCAACGAGCAGCTGGAGGCGTGGCTGGGCGAGAAGAACGCGGTCGACACGCTGACGCAGTCGGTCCCGCACAACGTCACGTCGGAGATGGGGCTGGCGCTGCTGGACGTCGCGGACGCGATCCGCCCGCATCCCGGCGTGGTGGCCTTCCTGCAGCACGTCGACCACGAGAACTTCCTGGACGAGCTGCCCGCGCTCGCGGGCGGGCGCGAAGCCCGGAACGCCATCGGCGCGTATCTCGACCAGTACGGCATGCGCTGCGTCGGCGAGATCGACATCACGCGGCCACGGTGGAGCGAACGCCCCGCCACGCTGGTGCCCATGCTTCTCGGCAACATCAAGAACTTCGAGCCGGGCGCGGGCCTGCGGCTCTTCGAGGAAGGCCTGCAGCAGGCCCGGGCCAAGGAACGGGACGTGCTGACGCGCTTGCGCACGTTGCCGGACGGGGAGCAGAAGGCCGAGGAAGCCAAGCGGCTGATCGACCGGGTCCGGACCTTCAGCGGGTACCGGGAGTATCCGAAGTACGGCATGATCAGCCGCTACTTCGTCTACAAGCAGGCCTTGCTGACGCAGGCCGACCGCCTCGTGGCGGCCCGCGTGCTCGGTGACCGGGAAGACATCTTCTACCTCAGGTTCGCCGAACTGCACGACGTCGTGCGCACGAACCAAGTGGACGACCAGCTCGTGCGTCAGCGCCAGGACGCGTTCAGGTCGTATCAGGCGCTCACGCCGCCCCGGGTGCTGACCTCGGACGGCGAGGCCGTGGCCGGGACGTACCGGCGCGCCGATGTCCCGGCCGGCGCGCTGACCGGCCTGCCCGTTTCCGCCGGGACCGCCGAGGGGCGGGCCCGCGTCATCCTGGACATGGCCGAGGCCGATCTCGAAACGGGCGACATCCTGGTCACCGCCTACACGGACCCCAGCTGGACGCCAGCGTTCGTCGCGATCAAGGCCTTGGTGACGGAGGTGGGGGGCCTGATGACCCACGGCGCGGTGATCGCACGGGAGTACGGCTTGCCGGCCGTCGTCGGGGTGGAGCAGGCCACCCGGCTGATCCGGGACGGGCAGCGGATCCGCGTGCACGGAACCGACGGGTACATCGAGATCCTGCAGTAGACGGGGGAGGTACCGTAGAGCAGGTGCTGTCGTGCCGGGTAGGCCCCGGCCGCGGCCTTGTTGCTCCAGACCCTGGCGACGTAAGCCCCGACCGATGTGATCGGGAGACGCCCAGGAGGACAGAGCGACGAACAGAACCGCACCCGGCCTGCTGGCCCCTGCGCCCGGCCACGCCCGCGCCGCGGACCCGCGGCCCGCCGCCGTCGATCCTTCGGTGGCCGGCTTTCATGCCCTGGCGCTGCAGGTCCGGGCGATGGGTCTGCTCGACCGCAGGCCGGGCTACTACCGGGTGAAGATCACCCTGACCATCCTCGCCTTCTTCGCTGGCTGGGCCCTGTTCGTCATGGTCGGCAACTCGTGGGCGGCCCTCGCGGTCGCCCCGCTGGTGGGGATGACGTTCACCCAGCTGGGCTTCCTCGGCCATGATGCGGGGCACAACCAGGTTTTCCGCGCGCGCCGGCGCAATCACCTGCTCGGCCTGGTCGTGGGCAACGCGCTCATCGGGCTGAGCTTTGGCTGGTGGGTGCCCAAGCACAGCGCGCACCATGCGCATCCCAACGAGCCGGGCCGCGACCCCGATATCGGCGAAGGATTCGTCCTGGCCTCGTCTGACGCGCGCGGCCCTGTCGTATCGTGGCTGGCCCGCTGGCAGGCGCCGCTCTTCTTCCCGCTCATGCTGCTGCGCAGCGCCGGGCTGCACGTACTCGGGATCAAGCGCCTGCTGGGGCGACGAGACCGGGCCGCGGCGGTGGAGGCCGCGCTCATCACGCTGCATGCCGCGCTGTACCTGACGGTGGTGCTGTGGGTGCTCTCCCCGCTCAAGGCACTGGCTTTCGTCGCCCTGCAGCAGGCGGTCTTCTCGGTGTACCTGGGCATCAGTTTCGCGCCCAACCACAAGGGAATGCCGATCATCGAATCCGCCGAGGCGTCCGGCTTTGCCCGCCGCCAGGTGGTCACGGCGCGGAATGTCAGGGGCGGCTGGTTCACCACCTTCATGCTCGGCGGCCTTAACTACCAGATCGAGCATCACCTGTTCGAGTCGATGCCCCGGCCCAATCTGCGCCGGGTCCAGGGCCTGGTCAGGGACTTCTGCGTGGCGACCGACCTCGGTTACCGCGAAGAAAGCTTCGCCGAGTCGTTCCGCCAGATCATCGGTCACCTGAGCGATGCTGGAGCGGCCGTCAGCGCCCGTGCTGACTAGCACGTGCTGACTGATACGTCCTGACCGATACGTCCTGACCGATACGTCCCTGACTGATCAAGGAGAGCCACATGCCGATTTTCGGGAGCAAGCAGGGCGACGACGCGGCCACCTGGGAGCCGCAGGCCGCGGCAGGCCGGCTAGCCCAGACCGCAGGCGCCGCTCCGTCGGGCGTTTTCACCTCGGACTTGTCGGTCTCGGAGTACGTGCTGCTCGGCGAGGCCGGATTCGAGCCGCTCGGCTTCGTGGTCGGGTCGTCCATCTATCACATCGGCCTGCAGGTCGGAAGATGGTCGCAGAACCAGGAACTGCAGGTCCTGACCCAGGCGATGTACAACGCCAGGGAACTGGCCATGACCAGGATGCAGGCCGAAGCCGACCATCTCGGCGCTGACGGCATCGTCGGCGTCCAGCTGCGCATACAGAGCTACGCGTGGGGCCAGGGCGTGCTGGAGTTCATCGCTACCGGGACCGGAGTACGGGCCCTGGGCCGCACCGGTCGCGGTACGGAAGGCGCCCATCGGGCCCCGGACGGCCGGGCGTTCACCTCGGACCTGTCGGCGCAGGACTTCTTCCGGCTGCTGGCGGCCGGCGCCGTGCCGGTGGCGTTCGTGCTCGGAACCTGCGTGTACCACATTGCCCATCAGTCGGCGATGCAGTCGCTGCGCCAGGCGGGCCAGAACCAGGAAATGGTCGTCTTCACCCAGGGCATCTACGAGGCCCGGGAGCTCGCGCTGGCCAGGATGCAGGCGGAGGCCACGCAGGCGAAGGCCTCGGGCATCGTCGGGGTGAACGTCGCGGTCAACAACCACGTCTGGGGCGAGCACGCCACCGAATTCCTCGCCACCGGAACCGCCATCCGGCGCCTGGCCGATGAGCACCGGCTCCCCGAGACCTCGCCGAAGCCCACCTTCACCCTGGGGCTCGACCGCTAGCCCCGGTCAGGCCACGTAGCGGAGCTTGAGTTCGTCGCTGTGGCCGGACCAGCTCAGGTGGAATTCCAGGTACACGCCGCCACGAGCAAGGCTGCCACTGCCAGCGGCACGACAACCGCGCCATGCCTCATATCCCAACGGTACGCTCGCGCCAGTTAGCGGCAAACTCCCTGTATGCGCGGAAAGGCGCGTACGGTAGGAAGCGTTTGCTCCGGACCTCGGCAAGCGCCTCCGCGATAGTGCGGGTGACGGCGGCTGACCCGGAGCTTTTTTATGCCGAACGGACCGTGCCACAGACAGCCGGCCCCTCACCGCTAGCCGGGGCCCGCGGGCCACGCCGTCCTCCCTCTCCTCCTCGGATTTCGATCCACCGCCCACCCGTACCCGCCCGGTCTGTCCGGAGGCTCGACACGAGATTGGAGGCTGAGGGTGGCGGTCACGCAGTCCCAGGCGGCGGAGCGGCTTTACGACGCGCGGCGCGGTGTCTACTACGTCAAGCCCGTTCTTCGCGGCTGGCTGCACCTGCTCTGCTTCGCGGTGTCGCTGGTGCTCGGGCCGCTGCTGCTGGCCCGCGCGCACGGTGCCGCGCAGCTGACCGCGATCGCCGTCTACTCCGCCAGCGTGAGCGCGCTGTTCGGGTTCAGCGCGTTGTATCACCGCGGTACCTGGACCGAGACCTGGCGGCGGCGTATGCAGCGCCTGGACCATGCGATGATCTTCTTCCTCATCGCCGGCACGGCAACTCCCGCTTTCCTCCTGGATACACCAGGTACCTTCGGGCTGACCTGCCTGATCGTGATGTGGACGCTGACCCTCACCGCGGCTGCGATCCACCTGACGTGGATGGACGCACCAGAGCGCCTGGTCGGAGCGACGTTCATCGGGCTGGGCTGGGCCGCCGGCCTGGGGCTGCCGTGGGTCTGGATCCACGCCGGCGTCGCGCCCGCGGCGCTGATGCTCGCCGGTGGCCTGCTCTACACCGCCGGAGCGCTTTCCTACCATCGTCGCTGGCCCAACCCTTATCCGTCGGTGTTCGGCTACCACGAGGTGTTTCACGTCTACGTCTGCGCCGCCGCGGCCTGCCAGTACGTGGCGATAGCGCGGTTCATCGCCTGAAAGCGCGGCGCGTGGCTGAGCAGCCTGGCGCTGCCGGTACGGGCACCGGCGGCGCGGGACACGGGCGAGTATTCGGCGTAGTGTCGGTACCGGACGTTCGCGAACTAGCCGCTGGGTCAAGACTCCCGCCTTGCTGCTTCAGCAGGAAGGCGGTCCTATGACAGCCGTTGCCGGGCCGCCCGCCGCCGCTGTCGCTGTCGCCGATCCGGGGCGGCCACGGCGGCGATCTGGCCGGGAGATCTTGCGCACCGCAGCTTCGGTCGCTCTCGCCGCGGCCATATTCGGGTTCGCGGTCCCGCACTTCGCGTCCTACCGCAGCGCGTGGGCCAGCATGCACGCGATGACGTGGGCCCAGGTACTGCTGGTCGTCGCCGCCGCCATAGCCAGCATGACCTCTACCTGGATCATGATCTGCTCGGTGCTGCCCTCGATACGGCTGCGCGAAGCGGCGGTGGTCAACCTCGGCTCCAACGCCGTGGCGAACACCCTGCCCGCCGGCGGGGCCCTCGCCATGGGAGTCAGCTGGGCCATGCTCTCGAGCTGGGGTGTCAGTGCGGCCGAGTACGTGCTCTACACCCTGGTGTCGGGCATCTGGAACGTATTCGCCCGGCTGGGCCTGCCGGTTCTCGCCCTGCTGGTCCTGGTGACGATCGGCCGCCCCGGGGCCGGCCTGATCGCCGCCGCCGCGGTCGGCCTGGCCTTGCTCGGCGCCCTGGCCGCCGGGCTCGGCCTCCTCATGCGCAGCGAGTCGTTCGCGGTCCGCGCGGGCCGCGCGCTGCAGCCCGTGCTCGCTATCGCCTGCCGGGTGGCACGCCGGCCCGCATCCTTCGACATCCCCGGAGCACTGTCCGGCTTCCGCGACCAGGCCGGCGCCCTGATCGCGGCGCGCGGCTGGCGGATCACCGCCACCACGGCGGCGAGCAACCTCACCCTGTGGCTCGTCCTGCTGGCCTGCCTGCGCGGCATCGGCCTGTCCCAGGCCCAGGTCCCCTGGCAGACCTCCCTGGCCGCCTTCGCGTTCGTCCGGCTGCTGACGGTGCTGCCCATTACCCCCGGCGGTCTCGGCATCACCGAACTCGGCCTGATCGCCGTCCTGGTCGGGGCCGGCCACCACGATGGTGCGCAGGTGACCGCCGCGGTGCTGTTGTACCGGGCCGTCACCTACCTGCCGCCCATCCCGCTCGGCGCGATCGCCTGCCTCGCCTGGCGGCACGCACCGGCGCTCCTTCACGCCCAGCCCGCCGGGGCCAGCCAGCAGCCGCACAGGTCAGCCGGTAGTTCGCCGCAGGGCGACGGCCACGACGAACGGCCAGCAGGTCTCGATCGATAGGAACAGACGCTCAGCCAGGCCCAGATCAGAGCCACCCTGGGTCTCGATGACGAGCCAGCCGAGCAAGGCCATGGACACGGCGATCACGACGGCGCGGCCGTAGCGGCTCAGGATCAGCGGCCGCGGCGGCGCGCGCCCGGCGACGAAGGCAGGCCAGACCGCGATAGCGACCGCGCCGAGCGAAGTCCAGGCGAGATGGTGCGCAATCGAACCGCGGACGGGTTCGGGAGAAAGGGCGATGCCGATGCTGGACAGGCCCGCGACGGCCAGCAGGATGCGAGCGGGCACCCCGGCGCCGGCCAGGCCCGCGGCCGCCACGAGCTGACACCCGCCCACCAGGAACAGGGCCCCCGTCATGATCCACCGATCGGTTCCGGCGTAGCCAGCCATCACGCTGATCGTCTTCCGGATCGGGCTGTAGGAGGCCGGCTGCACCGCTTCGGCGATCAGCCAGCCCCCGGTCGCCAGGACGGGCGACAGGCCGGCCGAGACCACCGCCCACCCCGGAACCGCTTGGCGCGGACGCGGCGGCCACGTCGCTGGGCTCGCCGCCCGGCGTACCTGGAGAGCCAGGTTGCTGACCGAAAACTGGGCCGGGCCACTGCCCGCCGAAGGGGCCAGGCCAGGGTATACCTGGTCATTCCTGAATTGGGTGCGCGCAGGGTCTGGGCGCGCGGGCTGGCGCATGGCGCCCTCCAGCAGTCGTGCTCGGCTACCTGGGCGCGCTGCTGGCCCACAACGAGGATAACCGTTACAGGACGGGACGGATAAGCTGGAGTCCTGTGGCTGCCGCCTCCTGGAGGCAGCGAGCCAGCGCCTGTGAGCGCCGCGGCGCCGGTCCCGGCCGCTGTCACGGTCGTGCAGCGCCCCCTGTTTGGGGGTGCCGACCCTGTAACCGCCACGTGCCGAGCTGGCCGAGATTCCCTGGCGGTGTGCCATGCGCGCTGGAGCCCATCATCACCGGAACACCACTTGACCCGCTGGTCGCCTTCGCCGAGCTCGGCCGGATGAAGCTGGGTGAACGGGACCTGCAGGCCGTCCTCGGCCGGGTCGCGGAACTAGCCAGGCAGACCCTGCCCGGCGTGGCCAGCGCCTCGGTCACCCTGGTCGAATCCGACCGGGCCTTTACCGCGGCTTTCAGCGGGCGGCTGGCCCTGGACCTAGACGAGACCCAGTACCAGGACGGCTTCGGCCCGTGCCTCGAGGTCGCCCAGTCGGCCGGGACCGTCACCGTCCCCGACATGGCGGCGGAGACCCGCTGGCCGGGCTTCGCCCGCCAGGCCCTCGCCGCCGGCGTGCACTCCTCCCTGTCGGTGGCGCTGCCTCTGCAGGAAGCTGTCCTCGGCGCACTGAATATCTACGCCACCCAGCCCGCCGTGTTCGACCAAGGCGTCATCGAGACGGCCCGGACCTTCGCCGGATACGCCGCTGTGGCCATCGCCAACGCCCACCTCTTCCAGAGCACGGCCACGCTGGCCGAGGACATGCGGCGGGCGATGGAAACCCGTGCCGTCATCGAGCAGGCCAAGGGCATCCTCGTCGCCCAGCAGCACTGCACCCCCGAGCAGGCCTTCGAACTGCTTACCCGGCTCTCCCAGGCCACCCACCGCAAGCTCCGCGACTGTGCCGCCGACCTCGTCACCAGCACCGCCGAAGACCGCCCCGCTGACTGAGGCGTGGCATCACCCCAGGTGCCGGGACATCGCGGTAGCGACGTCGTGGACGCCGGGGCTCCCCAGCCCTGAGCACCGGACCTCCCTGTGACGCGACGATCGCGCCCGTGGTCGCGCCCGTGATACGGTCGCGTTACCGCTCCGGACCTCGGTGGCTGATGGCGCTTGCCCCTGCGACGCCGCCGAGATGCTCGGAGCTTTCGATGCTGGGATCGGGTAAGACCCGCGCGGCTCGTGCCGTTGTGACGGCCAGCTCGCCCCGTAGCCAGGCGGCCGACGTTTACCGCCGTTACGCCGCCGCGCTGTACTGGCAGGCGCTGCTGACTCGCGACGACCCGGCGCTGGCCGAGCATGCCGTCTGTGACGTCATCACCGATGAGCGTGCGCTGGCCGCCATAGCGGAGCACGGCGACGACGATGGACGTTATCGCCGGACGGAGTCGGTCCTGCGGCGCTGTGGTCAGTGGGCCGCCGGCCCGGCCTGGCAGATCCGCCGCCCCGGGCCCTCCCGGGCCGGCGCAGCGGCGGCGATCCATCCACGTGACATGGCCTTCTTGCGGACGGTGATGAACGGACCGGCGTCCTCATCGGCTGCCGTTGCCGAGGACGGCAGCCAGGTCAGGACGCCTGCAGCAGGCAGGCAGTGAGCCCGGCAGGAGGGGCCGGGCTCACTGCCTGCCCCGGGATGAGGGACATCACTGCCGCGCGCCGCTATCGCGGACCCGCGAAATATTCGCGGCTGGACGGCAGGGCCCGGGGTATTTCTTGATACGCAGCAGAGCGGGCCAGGACGCCGAAGCCCGCACCGGCCGGCCGCCGACCGCCCCGAGCAGCGGCTGCCCCGGCGACGGGGCGCCGTGCCATTGAGGCGCTCGTCTGGCTGTGGCTGCAGGGCCATGTGCCGCGCGGGATCGGCCGCGTCGCGCTGTGGGCTTACCTGCTGATCGCCTTCCTCGTGCTGCCCGTGGGCGGCCGTCTCCCAGCGCCGCCATCACGCTGGACTGCCGCTTGGCCGGGCCCCATCCGCAGCGTGCCGGGTCCGGGCCCGGAGACCTCATGTCGGTCGGCTGGCCGGTACTGCCTTGACGTGAATGAGCGCCGGCGTCTTCGCCATCGCGGGCCGTGCATTTGGTGGCCTGGGAATCAGGCGTACTGTCAGCAGTGGGACCATCGCCCTTGTCGTGCCAGCGTGTACGCGAGATTGCGACTCCAGCTGCTCTGGACCCCGGCGGCACCTGACAATCCAGGTCGAACAGGTGGCACGCCATGACAGGTCCTATCGACTCGCCGGTCCCGGCCGCCTGGACGGGTCAGGAACTCGCCGAACTAAGTGACCGCGAGCTGCTGGGCATCGTGAGCTCGCTGCCCCGCTTCAGCCAGCGGCGGATAGCGGTGTGCGACCTGCTGGTCAGCCGCCACCGTGACCTGGTCTGGTCCTGCGTCCGGCGATATAGGCACGGCTCTGAGCCGACTGAAGACCTGATGCAGGTGGGCTACGTTGGCCTGGTCGCGGCGATCAATAACTTCGACCCAGCCGCTGGCTGCTCCCTGGCGACCTATGCTCACCCGCACATTACCGGCGAGATCAAGCGATATTTCCGGGACAAGCGCTGGCAGGTTCACATCACCCGGTCCGCCAAGGAGCTGGCCATCCAAGCCCGGGCGGCGACCTGGCAGCTGACCCAGGAGCTCGGACGCATGCCAGCCAAGTCCGACCTGGCCGCTTTCCTGAGGGTCAGCGACCAGGATCTGCGGAACGCCCAGCTGGCCGAGATGGCGTTCCAGCCGTCCTCGCTGGACGCGCCGACGTCCAGCCAGCCTGGAGCGGCCATTCAGGCGGACCTGCTGGGCGGGGATGACCCGCGGATGGAGCACGTGCTCGATATGCAGGCCGTCGCCACGCACTGGCCCGAGCTGCCGCTGCTCGAGCAGAAGATCCTGCTCCTGCGCTTCTACGGCAGCATGACCCAGGATCAGATCGGCCGCCATCTCGGCATCTCCCAAATGCAGGTCTCCCGGCTGCTCAGCCACGCGCTCGGCTACCTCCGCCCGCGCCTACTCGGGCTAGACGAGGCAACCGCCAGGTGAGGACCGGGTCGACGCCGTCCGGCCGGCACCAGCGCGCGGGTTAGAGAAAGCCTCCTGGTGACGCACGTCCTTAAGCCGCGGCGTCTGGCCAGCTCGCATCTTAGGACGCCACGGCCGGTCGCGCCTCCCGTCGGCCAGGTCGCCATGATCGTTAACGCGCTGGCCGCAAGCGCCGCGGTGACCGGGGCGGCCGCATTGACGTTGCTCGCCAGCTATGGGCTGTGCCGCCTCGTCCTCGACCGGCGGCGGCTCGCGGCCTGGGAATCCGCGTGGTCCCTGACCGGGCCCCGCTGGACAACCCGTCGCTAGGTCCGGTGCCCGCGCCACGCGGGCGTGACGGTTCCTGTCCTCAGGCACCGTCCACCCAGACGCTTCTGGCCGCGCTCGTCCCGGCCCGTCGGTCAGAACGTGCAGGTCTGCGAAGTTGATATTTTATCGTTAACACTGTAGGTTCACTTCGTAGGTCTACTAAGTAGACAGCGCGTGGTGCTGACTGGCCGCCATCGGGCGGTTGCCGTCACCGCGCCGCCAAGGGAGATGACCATTTCATGACTGTGACCCTGGATCGCGACGTCGAGGCCTTCATCGGCTGCCCGCGACAGCTGTTCATCAACGGGCAATGGTGCGACGCGGCGTCGGGCCAGACGTTCGATACGCCCAACCCCGCGACCGGGGAGACGCTGGCCCGGGTCGCCGAGGGCGATGCCGAGGACATCAACCGGGCTGTGCGGGCGGCGCGCCAGGCGTTCGAAGAGGGCCCCTGGGGCAGGATGACCCCCTCGGAGCGGGGACGGACCATCTGGCGGATCGGCGACCTGATCCTCGAGCACGCCGACGAACTGGCCCAGCTCGAGTCGCTGGACAACGGCAAGCCGTTCGCCGTGGCCAAGGCGGCTGACGTACCGCTGGCCGCAGACTTGTTCCACTACATGGCCGGGTGGGCGACCAAGATCGAGGGCAACTCGATCAGCATCTCGGTGCCCTACATGCCGGGCGCGAACTTCCACTCCTACACGCTGCGCGAGCCGCTCGGCGTGGTCGGGCAGATCATCCCCTGGAACTTCCCGCTGCTGATGGCCGCGTGGAAGCTCGGCCCGGCGCTCGCAGCCGGCAACTGCGTGGTGCTCAAGCCGGCCGAGCAGACCCCGCTGACCGCGCTGCGCCTGGCCGGGCTCATCGCCGAGGCCGGCGTACCGGACGGGGTAGTGAACGTGGTACCCGGTTTCGGCGAGACTGCCGGAGCGGCCCTGGCCGCCCACCCAGACGTGGACAAGGTCGCGTTCACCGGTTCCACCGAGGTGGGCAAGCTGATCGTCGCGGCCTCGGGGGCCAGCAACCTGAAGAAGCTGACCCTGGAACTCGGCGGCAAGAGTCCCAACATCGTGTTCGACGACGCCGGGCCTGGCGCCATCGAGGGTGCCGCGAATGCGATCTTCTTCAACCACGGGCAGTGCTGCGTGGCCGGCTCGCGGCTGTACGTCCAGCGCGGCCGGTTCGATGAAGTCCTCGACGGCGTCGCGCAGATCGCCAAGTCGATCAAGATGGGACCGGGGATGGAACCAGGGACGCAGATGGGCCCGCTGGTCTCCGACGAGCAGTTCCGCCGGGTAACCGGCTTCCTGGAGTCCGGGAAGGCCGACGGCGCTACTGCGCTGGCCGGGGGCGGGCGGTACGGTGACCGCGGCTACTTCGTCGAGCCCACCGTGCTGACCAATACCCGCCCGGAGATGCAGGTCGTCCGCGAGGAGATCTTCGGTCCGGTCCTGGTCGCCGCCCCGTTCGCCGATCTGGATGAGATCGCCGCGGTGGCGAACGACTCCGAGTACGGTCTGGGGGCGGGCATCTGGACCAGGGACATCTCCAAGGCCCATGCCCTGGCCAAGAAGATCCGGGCCGGCACCGTCTGGATCAACTGCTACAACGTGTTCGATGCGGCACTGCCGTTCGGCGGGTACAAGCAGTCCGGCTGGGGCCGTGAGATGGGCCACGAGGCGCTCCATGCCTACACCGAAGTCAAGGCCGTCACCACTCAGCTGTAGTAAATCAGCAGCCATAGCCCCCGGACCGGACCGGCCCGGGGGCTACGGCGTCGCATGGGTAGGAGCCCAGGGCTCCGGCGTGTTCCGTGAATGTCCCCATCTGTCTTAGCCTGGGTCAAGATCCTGCTCACGCGCGGGCAGCTCGCCCCAGTGCTGGGCCGGCTCAGGGCTGCGCAGGTACTGTCGCACGCAGGAGCGGACCAGGCCCTGGTAGCGCGTGACCAGCAGCTCGCACGCCGCCGCACGCCGCACGCCGCTCGCTGGCCTGCGGCGACAACCGGACCATGGCCAGCAGCGCCTGGTCATCGAGCTCGGCCAGCTCCTTGGTAAGCATCCGGTCTGGCGGGACGGGCCGACCCGGCCCCGATCCCAGGACAGGTACCGAGACCACTCCTGCTCCGGCGGATCTCATGACCCGGGATTCCCCTGTCAAGTCACGTGACGCTTTGGGCCTGTTCCGATCCTCGTTACAGGCCCAAAGCCCGGCGGACGGAGGCGTACCGGGAGCGGGCCTGGCGGCAGGCCCCGAGGCGGATCGTCCCGGCCGGCCCGCCTGCTCAGCGCCTGCCTGGCCAGCCAGATCAGCTCATCGACAGAGACCGGCAGTCCCGCCGGGCGCGACCGGGGGCGCAGCACCGACTCGGCGAGCGTGAACTCAGCCGCTTCCTCGTCGTCGCGGTACACCACGAACTCGCCCCACTGGCTGCCGGAACCGATGCCGAGGTGGTCGATCTGGTAGGTGCTGCCGTCGTGCTCGAAGGCGGCGACGGTCTCGCCGGAGCCGGGGTCGGCTGCTGCGGCCCGCAGGGAACCACACTCCTCGCACTCGCACAGGCCGGTCTCGCGGGTGGTGGTCATCGGTCATCCTTCAGCCGCGCCGGGCACGTGCGGCCCGGTCCGGCCGGGCGGCAGGTTGGCATCGACGAGCGTGCTCCACCCAGCCTGGCGGGCACTGACGTCCTCGCAGCGCTGCTGAAGCCGGTCCAGTGACTCGCTATCGCCAAGCTGGAATGCCGCCTCCACGCGTGCGCTGTCCTGGACCTCGGGCAGGTCCAGGACAGCATCGACCAGGCTGGCGCGGCGCCCGGGAGTGATGTGCCCCGGCTCGGCGCGCAACGATACCCGGGCGGTGCCTCCAGATCCTTCGGAGGTGGTCACCTCGGCCGTGGCGACCGTGCGGTCGTCATCGCTGACCTCGACGTGCTGACGCAGGTCATTCCCAGCCATCACGGACCCGGGCACGAGCTTCTTGGCGGTGCTCATGGGCTGCTTACCCTTTCTGGCTGAGTCATCTGCCGGTGCGCTGGTTCAGTGCCTGCGCAGGAACAGGACGACAAGCACGATGATCACGATGACGATAATGACTCCGAAGCTGATGAACATGGGGTACACCTCTGGTGCCCGGCCGCCCCGGTTCAGGGCGTGGTGACGCGCGGGTGACGGTTGAGTCAGTCCGCGGGCGCGGATGCGCCGGCGGGGACTGCGGCGCCCTGGCCGGCCGGGGGCTCCGGCTGTGCGGCGGGGGCCTGGCTGGCCAGCGCATCTGGCTGCGGGGAAGCGGGCCGGCGCCCGAGCAGGCGCTCGGACAGGCTGGGCCGGCGCAGGCCCGGATCGTGGCCGTCCCGGGTCGTACCGTCGTCGCCCAGCGTGCTGGCGGTGTAGGCGCGGGCAGTGTCGCGCTGGCCGCGCAGGTCGTCGCGGTCCGCGCTGACGGCGGCGGTCTCGCGGCGGGACTGGGCCAGCCCGCGGCGGGCGTCGCGGCCGCGGCGGGAGGTGCGGCGGGCGCCAGCCAGCAGCAGGCTCAGCCCGGCCAGGGCCAGCGCCCCAATGACGATGCCGTACAGGAACAGGGTGCCGGTGGAGCCGGTCACGTGATAGCCGAACACGGCGAAGTGAGTCACCGCATGGGCATGACCGCCGTTGGCCAGCACGCCGGCCACGCCGACGATCACCGCGGCGACCAGGATGACCAGCCCGAGAATGACGATCATTATGCGCTCCAACCTGTTTATGTGTAGATCTACAGTAAATCACCTGGTTAAGGTGATGTCAACATCGTAGATCTACGATGGTGGAGTATGCTGGTGGCTTGCACCCGCTCATTAGGAGGGGACAGTGCTCCCGTCATGACCACCCCGACTGCCCGCGCCGCCGGCGGCCCCGCCGACGGCGGCGGCAAGATCACCCGCGATGCCGTGCTGGCCGCCGCGCTGGAGATCATCGACCGCGACGGCGCCGACGCGCTGTCCATGCGCCGCCTGGCCCGCGCCCTGGACCGGGACCCGATGATCCTCTACCGGCACGCGCCGGGCAAGGCCGCCCTGCTCGACAGCGTCGCCGAGACCATCCTGGCTCAGCTGCGAGTCGACTCCGCCGACCCCGACTGGGCCGGCCAGCTGCGGGAGGTCGCCCGCCGCTTCCGCGCGCTGGCGCTGGCCCACCCGCACGTGGTGCCGCTGATCGTCACCCGGCCGCTGGCCACCCCGCTCGGGCTGCGCCCCCTGGGTACCTTGCGCCCGCTGGAGGACATCCTGGCCCTGCTCACCCGGGCCGGGTTCAGCGGGCCCGATGCCCTGCACATCTACCGGGCCCTGTTCGGCTTCCTGCACGGCCACGTCCTGGACGAGCTCCAGGAACTCACCGTCAACCCGGACGAGACCGACGACCTGCTCCGGCTCGGCCTGCACCGGCTCCCGATCGGCGACTTCCCCTTGCTCCGCGGCCTGGCCCCCGTCCTGGCCCGCTACGACGGCGCCGCCGAGCTCGAACGCGGCCTCGACATCCTGCTCACCGGGCTGACCACCACCCTGACCCCCAGCCGGCCCGACGCGTCCGCACCCGGGGAGAACGCCGCGCCGGGCTGGCCTCCGGAGGGCGGCAATGAGTGACTTCTACGGAATCAAGCCTGGTACGATCCCCGGCTTCGCCGAGGCCGGCGACGGGAGGTTCATCGGCGTGCAGGGCCTGCCGGAGCACACCGTGCGGCACATGACCACCTTCATGGGCAAGCTGCGCGGCATGTACAACGAGGACGCGCTCGCGTTCGAGGTGTGCGTCCGGCACGTCGCCTCGATGATCGAGGACCAGCGCCGGGGAGAGGGGCAAGCTGATCCTCGGGAGAGTCCGGACCAGTAAGGTACAGCGCACCGGACAGTGCCGCTGCCGCGGGACAATGCCGTGATAGGGCCAGGAGGTGAGGCGCATGGAAGCGTCGGATGTGTGGGTGGCCGGAGACGACGGCAACATAGTACGAGCGTCGGCGATCGTCGGTGTCGGCATGGACCCCAACGGCCTGATCACCGCGCGGCTCGGCCACGGCGAGTCGGCCAGCGTGATTCTGGCCGATCCCGGCCAGCGGAACGGCGCGCATCCGGCGGATGACTTTCACCGCCAGCTGATCAGCACCATCGCCCAGCTTTCCGACGCGTCCGGAGCCTTCCTGGTGCGACCGGCGCACGACGAGGCGCGCGGCTGGCGATGGGTCACCGAACCTCTTTAGCGCGCCGGTCCGCGTTCCGCGCTGGGGCGGAGCCGGTCTCCCGTTACAGGACCGCGCCGCGCGGGGCCACCTCGACCGTGGCGACACCCCGGCCGTAGAGCACCATGAGCCGGTCGCCGTGCTGGCAGCGCAGTGCCCCGCCGTCCTGAGCCAGGGTCGCGATGACGTGCTCCAAGATGTCGTCCGCCGTCGCGCCCGCCTCGTCGTAGACGACGTCCAGGTGGTCGCCGGCGAGCAGGCGGATCCGCAGCACGATCTCGGTCATGGTCAGTACCTGCGGCGTCCGCGGTGGCCGCCGGACATGCGCGACACCGCGGCCGCGCCCGGCCCGGTGGCGTTGGCCGCCGTCAGGGCCTGGGCCTGGCTGTGGTGCCGGGCCTGCGGAACGATCCGCTCGGCGGGTGGCCCGGCAATGGACCGGAGCACCGGCGAGCGCGGGCCGGCCGTCACGGCGTGCGGGACTACGCCCGCCCGGCGCATGAGGCGGCCGACCTCGCTGCCCTGGGCCGGGGTCTGCACGGTGATCACCACGCCGTCGGCGCCTGCGCGGGCGGTGCGCCCGGCCCGGTGCAGGTAGGCCTTGTGCTCGGCCGGCGGATCCGCGTGGATGACCAGGCCGATGTCGTCGACGTGGATGCCGCGCGCGGCGATGTCGGTCGCGACCATGACGCGGACCCCGCCGGAGGAAAACAACGCCAGGTTCCGGGTGCGGGTGCTTTGCGTCAGGTCGCTATGCAGCTCGGCCGTCGGCACGCCCGCCTCGGCCAGCTGCCGGGCGAGCTTGTGCGCGCCGTGCTTGGTCCGGGTGAAGACCAGCGCCCGGCTGTGGCCGCCGGCCAGGGCGCACAGCACGGCCAGCCGGTCCTCGGGGCTGACGGTGAGCAGGTGATGGCTGATCTGGGCGGGCGGCGCGGCCGAGTCCACGGCGTGCCGCGCAGGGTCGTTCAGGAAGCGCCGGACCAGGACATTGACCGCGTTGTCGAGTGTCGCCGAGAACAGCATCCGCTGTCCCTCCGGCGGCGTAGCCTCCAGCAGGCGCCGCACCACAGGCAGGAACCCCAGGTCGGCCAGGTGGTCCGCCTCGTCGACCACCGTGATCTCGACGTCACCCAGGTGGCAGTGGCCCTGCTCGATGAGGTCGGCGAGCCGTCCCGGGCAGGCGACGACGATGTCAGCGCGATCGCGCAACGCGGCCACCTGTGATCCTTGGGCGGTGCCGCCGAAGACCTCCGTGACGCCGAGGCCCATGGCCTGGGCCAGCGGCAGCAGGACCGCCCGGACCTGGCTGGCGAGTTCGCGCGTCGGCAGGAGCACCAGGCCACGCGGACGGCAGGCCATGGTGTAGCCGTCGGCCAGCCGCGCCACGAGCGGGAGCGAGTAGGCCAGCGTCTTACCGGAACCGGTGCGGCCCTGACCGAGAATGTCGCGCCCGGCGAGCGCGTCGGGCAGCGTGACGGCCTGAATCGGGAACGGCGCGGTGATGCCAGCCGCGGCGAGCGTCGCGACCAGCGGTGCCGGGACGCCGAGTGAGCCGAAGGTGGCGGGAAGCCCGTGGACGTCATGCCATGCCGGGCCAGCGCCCGGCCTTTCGTGGGGCAGGATGGTCAAAGGGTCCCTTCCGGATTGGGCAGCCGCGTTTGTCGAGGCCTCCACATCCGTGGGAACCAGTCCGCTCACGTGAGCCAGACACGACCGGCGTTACGGTACGGTAACGCCTTGCTGTTTGTGTCCTTCACAATACCGCACGTCCCGGACCGCGCCGGGGTTGGTCACCGAGCGCCGGCCAGCAGCCAGGCGAGCAGGCGCAGGGCGTTCCGTCCGAGATGCCGCGGGGCAAGCCCCCTGGTGCAAGCCCGTGGTGCAATTCTGGACAAAGGAGCAGATTAAACCGCCCGTTGCCGCTCGTGCCGGCGCGGCCGGCGATCGCTGTCCTCAACCATGGGGGCGCGGCGGCCTGAGGGGCGCATACTGGTATTGATGAAGCCTGCCCGCGCCGCGAACCGGCGCTTCCTGCCCGGAAGTCCCTTCAATGCCATGCCTGTGGCTCCGCCCCCGGAGGAGTTCACCGTCCGTGATCAGGTAACCCACGACAAGTACGGCCTCGGCTGGGTCGTGGTGGTCGAGGATGACGATGCGGTGGTCGTGGACTTCGGTTCACGCAAGGTCCGGATCCTTTCGCCTTTCGACCGGCTGACCAAGCTCTGACCGGTCTTCGGTCGCGGTCACGTCCACGCCGCCCAGGAGGGCCAGTACCTCGCCGACGGTGCGTTGCCGGGCGGCGGGCTCTGGCAGCGGCAGGTGCGCCTGGATGCGGTACCGGTTGCGGCGGCCGTCCTTCTCCTTGACCACTTGGCGAACTCAACCGATCGCGCCGGATGCGGGCAATCCGGCAGCTATCTGGATGATTTAGCACCTGGTAGCGCCCGAGCCGTCCCCGGCTCCGCGTAGTGTGGTGGACGAGGCAGCCGCTCGGATTTTCTGTCATGCTGCCTTGCGGCACCTGGCAGACAGCGCGGGTTCACCAGCATGTTCCGCCTTGTTGTCGTGGATCCCCGGGAGAGGATGCCCGTGTCGCAAGCCAGCCCGGCCAGCCAGCCGTCGAGCCGGTCCTGGCGCGCCGCGGTCCGGCGAACCAGGGCGTGCCCGCTGGGCTGGTCCGTAAGCCAGGACCCGGAGCCGGCGGCGCCGGTATCGGCGCTGCCATGGGCTTGAATCACCTGGCCGCCCCGAGCGGGGATAGTGACGCCCTTGAGATCGGCGGACCGCTGCCTGTTGCTCCGCTCGAAATGGCCCACTCAGGTCCGGCCCGAGGTGTGCCGCGCGCTGCGCGGCAGGCGGCCGGCGAGCAGGTGCCGGGCACCGGCCCGGGCGACGTCGCGGCTGCTGCTGCCCAGCCGCCTCCGGCGGCGGGCGAGGAGAGCCAGGACGAGCGGCTGGTCTCCGGCGAGGACGACGAGGACGACGAGGACCTGCCGCCCGCCCGGCTGACAGCCGGGGGCGCCAGCGCCGACCCGGTCAAGGACTACCTGAAGCAGATCGGCCGGGTGCCGCTGCTCAACGCCGGGCAGGAGGTCGAGCTGGCCAAGTGGATCGAGGCCGGCCTGTTCGCCGATCAGAAGCTCGCCGAAGGCAGCCGGAACCTGTCCACCGAAGTGCGGATCGACCTCGAGCAGGTCGCCGACCACGGCAGGAGAGCCAAGAACCACCTGGTGGAGGCCAACCTGCGCCTGGTCGTCTCGCTGGCCAGGCGGTATGCCGGGCGCGGCATGCTGTTCCTGGACCTGATCCAGGAGGGGAACCTGGGCCTGATCCGCGGCGTGGAGAAGTTCGACTACACCAGGGGCTACAAGTTCTCCACGTACGCCACCTGGTGGATCCGGCAGGCCATCACCCGGGCCATGGCCGACCAGGCCCGCACCATCCGCCTGCCGGCGCACATGGCCGAGGCCATCAGCAAGCTGGCCCGGGCGCAGCGCCAGCTGCTCCAGGACCTGGGCCGCGAGCCCACCCCGGAGGAGCTGGCGGCCGAGCTGGACATGAGCGCGGAGAAGGTCGTCGAGGTGCAGAAGTACGGCCGCGAGCCGATCTCCTTGCATACCCCGCTCGGCGAGGACGGCGACAGCGAGTTCGGCGACCTGATCGAGGACTCCGAGGCCATCCAGCCCGGCGAGGCGGTCGGCTTCACCCTGCTGCAGGAGCAGCTGCACTCGGTCCTCAGCACCCTGTCCGAGCGTGAGGCCGGCGTGGTGTCGCTGCGGTTCGGGCTGACCGACGGCCAGCCCAAGACGCTGGAGGAGATCGGCCAGGTCTACGGGGTCACCCGGGAGCGGATCCGCCAGATCGAGTCCAAGACCATGTCCAAGCTGCGGCACCCGTCCCGGTCCAACCTCCTGCGGGACTATCTCGAATGACCTGACCGGCAGCCGTCGTGGCGGGCGGTGAGTTGCGGACCTTTTGTCAGTAGCATGCGGCAGGATGTAGCCGTGGTCAGCGCAGCCGCTCCCTCGGCGCACAGCCGGGGCGAGCCCCAGCCATTCGCGCACCTGAGCGTGCCGAATGCTGTCCTGTACCGGAGCCTGCTGCAGACCTTCGCGCGGGCGAAGGAGCGCTTCGTCGTGCACCTGCGGCCCGAAGATGTCGCGTCCGAGCTCCGGGCCGAGCCTGACGAGCAGCTCACGGCCGCGCTGGAGCAGCTCGTCCTCTGGGGGAACCTGCGCGCGGACGTCGATACCGGCCGGGTCACCACGGTGGAGGACTTCCACCGCAAGCGGTCCCTGTACCAGCTGACCGCCGCCGGGCAGGCGGCTGAGCAGGCGATCGCGTTCTACGAGGAGGCCATCGGCCGGCGCGGGCAGCTCCAGTCGGTGGCCCTGGCCGACATCGCCGACCGGCTCCAGTCGCTGCTGGTCCTGGCCGCGGACCGCGACCCGGATCCGGCCAAGACGCACCTGCTGCTGCTGTCCGTGGCGGAGCGGTTCTCCTCGCTGGCCGACAACGCGCAGGCGTTCATGTCCGCGCTGCGACGCGCCATCGACTTCTCCGACGGAGACGTCGACGGGTTCCTCGCGTACAAGGAACGGCTGATCGACTACATCAACCGGTTCATCGCGGACCTGGCCAATTCCGGCGCCCAGATCGCGGTGGTGCTAACCGAGCTCGAAGACAAAGGTCACGAGCGGCTGCTCGAGCTGGCCGCGCGGCGGGAGGCGGCCGACGCGGTACCCGAGGGCGCGGACGCCACCGAATCCCTGGCCCGCGCGGAGAAACAGGCCCTCGACGCGTGGCGCAACCGCTGGCGCGGGCTGGACGACTGGTTCACCTCGCGGGACGCCGGGCATCCAAGCCAGGCCCGGCTGCTGCGCCAGGCCGCCGTGACCGCGATCAAGCAGCTCATCGACGCCGTGGGCCTGCTCAACGACCGGCGTTCCGGCCGTTCGGATCGTTCGGCGGACTTCCGCGTGCTCGCCCGGTGGTTCGCCGAGGCGCCGGACGACGAGGCCGCCCACCGCCTGTGGCGGGCGGCGTTCGGCCTGTGTCCCGCGCGGCACCTGTCCGTCACGAGCGCGACCGCCGACGCCTGGCGCGACCTGCCGAACGGGACGGCCTGGGCGGACGCCCCGCCTATCCGCATCTCGCCCCAGCTGAGGAAGACCGGGACCTACGAGCGGCGCGGCCACCCGAACCAGGTACGGGACCGGTCGGCCGAGCGGGAAATCCTGCGCAGGCAGTCGGAACGCGAGACGGCCGAGACGGCCGCGGCCCGGCGGCGCCTGCGCACCACCGGGCCGACGCTGCTGTCCGATCTCGACGTGCTGGACCCCCGGGCGTTCCGGCTGTTCCTGGCGCTGCTCGGCGACGCGCTGGCCGCCCGCAGGCCCGGCGACACCGAGGTGAAGACCGTGACCAGCGACGGCACGCTGGAGGTACGGCTCTCGCTGGTCCCGGACGGCGGCACGGCCACGATCCGCACCGCCGACGGCCTGCTCACCGGTCCGCAGCACGTCGTCGAGATCACGGACCTGGGATCATGATCCCGGCCGAGGAACAGCACCAGCGCCAGGCCGCGCTCCGCGCCCTGCTGGCCAAGCCGCTCCTGGTCGCCGACACCGACCGCGACACGCTGATCGGAGTCCGGCGGTACCTGACCGAGCTGCGCGAGTGGCTGGCCCGCGAGACCGGCTGGCGGCTGGCCGCGGATTCGGAGACGGCACGGCTGTTCAAGACCGCCCCGGTGCCGTCCGACGCCTCCCACCCGGCGCGCGGGCACGACAAGGAGCCGTTCGGCCGGCGCCGGTACGTCACCCTGTGCCTGGCCCTGTCGGCCCTGGCCCGGGCCGACGCGCAGACCACGCTCGGCAGCCTGGCCGACGACGTGCTGACCGCCGCGGCCGAACCGGAGCTCGCGGGATGCGGGTTCACGCTGACGCTAGAGCGCCGGTCCGACCGGTCCGACCTGGTCGCGGTGGTCCGCCTGCTGCTCGCCTGGGGCGTGCTGAGCCGGGTCGCCGGGGACGAGGATGCCTACCTGGCGGCCGGGACCGACGTGCTGTACGACGTGCGCAGGCCGGTGCTCGGCGTGCTGCTGTCCGGTACCAGGGGCCCGTCCACCGTCACGGCCCCGGCCTTCGAGGGGCGGCTCGCCGAGCTGACCGCGGAGCCGGTCCCCGACAGCGACGACCTGCGCAACCAGGCGCTGCGCAGGCGGCTTACCCGGCGGCTGCTCGAGGACCCGGTCGTGTACTACGACGAACTCGACGAGGACGAACACGCCTACCTGCTGTCCCAGCGGCACGCCATCACCCGGCGGATCGCGGACGCGACCGGGCTGGTCCCGGAGCTGCGCGCCGAGGGGATCGCCATGGTGGACCCCGAGGACGAGCTGACCGACGTGCGGATGCCCGAGCAGCGCACCGACGGGCACGTGACGCTGCTCGTCGCGGAGTACCTCGCCTGCCGGGATCGCGCCGCGCTCGACGAGCTGCGCGCCTTCGTCCGGCAGGCGGCCGCCGAGCACCGGGGCTACTGGCGCAAGGGCGTGACCGAACCGGGCGCGGAAGCGGAGCTGCTGGCCACCGCGCTGGAGAAGCTGTCTGCGCTGCGTCTGGTCGAGGTGGCCGGATCCGCGGTCCGCAGCCGCCCGGCGATCGCGCGCTTCGCCCTGGACGAGCCGGTCATCCGCGAAACGAGAAAGGCGCGAGCCGATGCTGCCAGCACCCTGTTCTGAGCGGTGGAAGCCGCTGCGGGCCGGCCTGGTCGACATGTTCTACTACGACGCCGAGGAATTCTGGTTCCACGACGGCCGCCTGCTGCTGCGCGGCAACAACGGCACCGGCAAGTCCAAGGTGCTCGCGCTGACGCTGCCGTTCCTGCTGGACGGCGAGCTCGCGCCGCACCGGGTGGAGCCGGACGGCGACCGGCAGAAGAAGATGGAATGGAACCTCCTGCTCGGCGGCAAGCATCCTCATCCCGAGCGCCTCGGCTACACCTGGCTCGAGTTCGGCCGCCGCGCCGTGGACGGGACGGCTGAGTTCTGCACCATCGGCTGCGGGCTCAAGGCCGTCGCCGGCCGCGGCGTCGCGCGCCACTGGTTCTTCGTCACGACCCAGCGCGTCGGCGTGGGCCTGCACCTGCTGCCGGCCAGCCGGGTCCCGTTGACCAGGGAAAAGCTACGCGAGGAGATCGACGGGCACGGACTGGTGTACGACCGGGCCGCCGACTACCGGCGGGCGGTGGACGAGACCCTGTTCGGGCTCGGGGAGCACCGCTACGAGGCGCTGGTCAACCTGCTGATCCAGCTCCGGCAGCCGCAGCTGTCCAAGCGGCCCGACGAGAGGCTGCTGTCCCGCGCGCTCACCGAAGCGCTGCCGCCGCTGAGCCCGGGCCTGGTGACCACGGTGGCGGACGCGTTCCGCGGCCTGGATTCCGAACGGGACGCCCTGCGCGCGCTGTCCGAAGCGCACACCGCCGCGACCGACTTCCTGCACCACTACCGCAGGTACGCGCGGGTCGCCGCCAAGCGCAAGGCGACCGGGCCACGTCAGGCGCAGAGCCGGTACGAACAGCTCGGCCGGGACCTGACCGCGGCCGAGGAAGCGTACACGGCGGCGGACGCCGAGCTGCAGGCGGCGCGGGGTGAGCTGGAAGAGCTCGAGCGAGAGCGGGCCAGGCTCGAAGCGCAGCGTGAGGCGCTGCGAGCGGACCCCGCGATGCGCGACGCCAGGGAGCTGGACCGCCGTCACCAGGACGCGCGGCGCCAGAGCGAGATGGCCCGGGACCGGGAGCAGACCAGGGACCGGCTGACCGCGGAACTGACCCGTCGGTCGGCGAAGGCCAGCCAGGCCGCCCAGCAGGCCTCGGCCGCGGAGAACGAGCTGCACGCCGCGCAGGACACCGCCGGCGCCGCGGCCGCGGCGGCACGGTGCACGCCGGGTCACCGGGCGGCCATCGAGGGCTGGCGCGAAGACCTGCCGCGGGCCCGGCGCGCGGCGCACGAGGTCGCCGACCGGCAGGCCGGGGCGATCGGGCGGCTGGAGCGCCTGCTCGCCGAGGTCGCCGACCGCAGCTCGGCGCTTGCTGCGGCTCGCACCGAGGTGGACCGGCTGACCACCGAAATCCAAGCCGCCACCGACCGGGTCACCGCGGCAGAGCAGGATTCGGCCGAACGAGCCGGGGAACTCGCCCGCGCCTACCGGTTCTTCCTGCGCGGGCTGACGGAGCTCAGGGTTGCCGATCCGGAAGAGCTGATCAGCGGGCTGGAAGCGTGGGCGACGGCCGGCGACGGCGCTAATCCCGCGGTCGCGGTCATCGACGACGCGGCCCGGGCGGGCGGCGCCGAGATCGGCCGTCTCGGTGCCGAACTGTCCGCCCGTCGTTCGGCGCACGCCGGTCACGCGGGTGAGCTCGGGGCCGAGATCGAGCGGCTGCGAGCGGGCGGCCACGACGCCCCGCCCGCGCCGCACACCAGGGATCCGCAGGTCCGTGCCACCCGGCCGGGGGCGCCGCTGTGGCAGGTGACCGACTTCGCGCCGCGCGTGCCCGACGATCACCGGGCGGGCCTGGAGGCCGCCCTGGAGGCGGCCGGGATCCTCGACGCGTGGCTCACGCCCGGCGGCGACCTCGTCGCCGGCGACGTCGTCCTGGTCAGCGGGCGCCATCCGGTTACCGGGCCGTCCTGCGACGCCGTGCTGGTCCCGGCGGTCAATGCGGGCGACCCGCGGGCCGCCGCCCTGCCGCAGACCGCGGTCCGGGCCGCGCTGTCCGCGATCGGCCTGGGACCGGGCACCGGGATCACCTGGGTGAGCACCGACGGTCGCTGGGCGAACGGGGTGCTGGCCGGGAGCTGGCACAAGGATGCCGCGGTCCACATCGGGGCAGGCGCACGAGAGACGGCCCGCCGGGATCGGATCGCCCGGCTGACCGCCGAGCTGGCCGAGGTGAACGACGCGATCGCCACGCTCGACCAGACCATCGACGAGCTTGACCGCCGCCGGGACCGGCTGGCCGCCGAGCATCGCGCCATACCCGCGGATGCGGCGGTCCGCGAGGCGCACACCAGGGCCGCCGAACAGCGCAAGCGCCGCCAGGAGCTCCGGGACGCCCGCGGCGAGGCGGAACGGGTGCACGCCGCGCGCCAGCAGGCGCTGGCGGACGCGCGGACCGCGGCGGACGAGTTCGCCGCCGACACTCACCTGCCCGCCGACCCGGAGCAGCTGGCCGTGGTCAGGACCGGACTGGGGGACTACCGCGTGGCGCTGGCCGCGCTGTGGCCGGCCGCGGAGAAGACCGAGCTCGCGAGCCGGAGCGCGGCCGAGGCCGCCGACGAGCTGGCCGAGACCCGGCACCACCTCACCGAGGCCGCCGAGCAGGCCTCCTCGGCCCGGGACACGGCGACGGCCGCCCAGGCGCTGTACCAAGCGCTGCTGGAGACGGCCGGCGCCGCGGTCGAGGAGCTGAACCGGAAACTGGACGAGCTCCGCCGGGTTGCCGAACGCCGCAGCGCCGACGAGCAGGCGGCCCGCGAGCTTGAGCAGCAGGCGATCAGCGACCGCGGCCGGGCCGAGGGAACGCGCGATACGCTGCGCACCGAGATCGCCGAGGCGGCCCGGGTACGTGACGCGGCCGTCGCGGAGTTCCGGGCGTTCGCCGCCACCGGGGTACTGCGGATCGCGCTGCCGGATCTGGACCTGCCGGATCCGGCCGAGCCGTGGCCCTCGACTCCCGCCGTGATCCTGGCTCGGGCGGTGAACGCGGCGCTGGAGGGCACCGACGACGCGGACGCTGGATGGGACCGGCTGCAGCGCAAGGTGAACGAGGAACACAAGCTGCTGGCCGACGCGATGGCCCGGCACGGCCATTCGGCGGGCCTGACGGTGCGCGCGGGGATCATGGTGGTGGACGTGGTCTTCCAGGGGCGCAGGCACGACATCCCCGGCCTGGCCGAGGCGCTCCGCACCGAAGCCGGGCAGCGGGCCCGGCTGCTGTCCGCCCGGGAACGGGAGATCCTGGAGACCCATCTGCTCAACGAGGTGGCAGGCACGCTGCACGAGCTGATCACGGCGGCCGAGGCCGAGGTGCGCGGGATGAACGACGAGCTCGAGTCCCGGCCGACGTCGACCGGCATGAAGCTGCGGCTGACCTGGCAGCAGGCGCGCGACGCGCCGGACGGGCTGGATCAGGTGCGGCGCAAGCTCCGGCAGACGATCGACGCGTGGTCCGCCGATGACCGCGTCGCGGTGGGCGCGTTCCTCCAGCAGCGCATCGCCGCCGAGCACGCGGCCAATCCCGCGGCCGGGTGGGCCGAGGCGCTGACCGCCGCGCTGGACTACCGCAGGTGGCACGAGTTCGCGATCCAGCGGTACCAGGACGGCCAGTGGCGTCCCGCCGCCGGTCCGGCCTCGGGCGGCGAGCGGGCCCTGGCCGCCTCCGTCCCGCTGTTCGCCGCGGCGTCGGCACACTACAAGTCGGCCGGCAATCCGAACGCCCCGCGGCTGATCGCCCTGGACGAGGCGTTCGCCGGAGTCGATGACGACTCCCGGGCCAAGTGCCTCGGGCTGCTGGCCACGTTCGACATGGACGTGGTGATGACCAGCGAACGCGAGTGGGGATGCTACCCGCAGGTCCCCGGGCTCGGCATCTGCCAGCTCGCCCGCCAGGACGGCGTCGACGCGGTCCTCGTCACGCCGTGGCGGTGGGACGGCCGGGAACGCCGCCGGGCCGAATCGGCGGCCTCGTGACCGAGGCCCCCGTGACCGAGACCCCCGTGACCGAGACCCCCGTGACCGAGGTCGGCGCCCGGCTGCACCGCCTGCTCGGGGGCGAGCCATCCGCCTGGCTGGTGCGGCGGGCCCGGGACCGACTCGAGACCGGACGCCCGCTGACCGGCACGGTGACCTTGGCCGCCGCCACCCCGGAACAGCGGCGCGCGGTGGAGCGGCTGATCGGACGCGCCGCCCGTTCCGGGGCGTCGCTGTCGGTGTCGCTAGCCGAGGTGGACCGCATCCTGCGGGGCAGCGGCGCCGCGCCGGGCGGCCTGGCCGAGGCGGTGCGGCGCCTGACCGGCCCGCTCCGCGACCTCACCCGCGAACGGGCCGACCTGGCGGCCGCCTGGAGCGCCGCCTTCAACCTGCTGGACGAAGCCGCCGGCGACCGTGACGAGCTGGCGCGGTGGCGGGAGTGGCTGGACGCGACCGGCCTGGTGCGCCGTCTGGCTCCCGAGCCTGATCAGGCGCGGCTGCTCCTGGCCCAGGTCGCGGAGGTGCTCCGGCGGCTGCCCTCGCCCGGCGTTCCCCTCGGCCGGCTCGCGGCTGAATGCTGCGGTGATGCGCACGCTCTGGACGACGGGCGCCCGGTCGGCACGCTGGCGCTATCAGCGGCCCGGGCGCTGGCCGGCCTGCCGTTCGCCGGGGAGGGAACCGCCGACGGCCGACGCACCGCCTGGGCCGCCGTGGGGGTTCACCTCGACGACCTATCGTCGCTGGTGCTGTGCCTCGGCCTGCCCGGCGACCACCGCACGCCCCTCGGCCGGCTGCTGGCGTCGTGCCGCGAGGCGGCCCAGCCGGCCGTGCTCACGCTCCGCCAGCTCCGCCGCCACACGGAACCCTTGAACGCGGGATCCCTGAACACGGGATCCCGGCCGACCGCTCGGGTACGGATCTGCGAGAACCCGGTGGTGGTCGCGGCCGCCGCCGACGAACTGGGCGCCGCGGGCCAGCCGCTGGTCTGCGTCGGCGGCCAGCCCTCCGCGGCCGGATGGCGGCTGCTGGAGCTACTCGCGGCCGGCGGAGCGGAGTTCGGTTACCACGGCGACTTCGACTGGGGCGGCGTCCGGATTGCCCGTACGGTGCACGACCGGGTGAACTGGCGGCCGTGGCGGTACGACCGGCAGGCCTACGAGGCCGCCGCCTCGGCGGCGCATCCGCTGACGCCGCTCGCCGGGCTTGCCGGCGACCCGGCCGGGACGCCCTGGGACCCGGAACTCGCGGTCGCGATGCGCCACCGCAACGTCCGCATCGAGGAAGAACTCACGCTCGACGCCCTGCTTCAGGATCTCAGCCCAGGGTGATCCCGCGCGGTCCAGGCTGGTCAGGCGTACTCGTCGTGGCGGCGGATCCAGGTCTGGAACCCGTCGCCTTCGTCGCGGCCGTTCGGCGTCCGGTCCAGGATCGGGTAGTAGCCCATCACGAACTCCACCCCGCGGGCCGCGGTCGCATAGCTCTGGTAGACGGCGCCGTCGCACCGCACTGCCGGCTGGTGACCTCATGTAGGCGGAAAGTGACCGGATCTTCCGGTAGATTGACAGACAGTTCCCACGACGTCACGGTAAGGAACGACCAATCCCGTCCAGCTCATGGTGGAGGTAACGGATGCGCTGGTTAGCCCGTCGGCCGTCGGCGAAGGCCGACCCACCGCAGGCGGAACTGTGCGACCCGCGCACGGGGGATGCCGATGATCCGCTGCCAGGTACCGGTGAGCTGCTAGCGGCAGCCGAGCGCTTCCTCGCGTTGTTCCACGCCGAGAACCCGGGGGCGACGGATGACTTCGCCGACCGGATGCGGCGAGTCCGGGCCGAGGTCACGACCGAGGGGACCTACCGGCATACCCCTTCCGAACTCGCCTTCGCTGCCCGTGTCGCCTGGCGGAACAGCTCGCGCTGCATCGGCCGGCTGTACTGGCGCACGCTGCGCGTCAGGGACCGGCGGCAGGTGACCGACGCGGACCGGATCGCGGCCGAATGCGTCACTCATCTGCGGCAGGCCACTAATGCCGGGCGGATCCGGCCGATGATCACCGTCTTCGCGCCCGATGCTCCCGGGCGGCCCGGCCCGCGCATCCTCAATTCGCAGCTGATCGGCTACGCCGGCCATGAGCCCGGCGGGGCCCTGGTCGGGGACCCGGCGCACCTGGAGATCACCCGCCTGGCTCACGAGCTTGGCTGGCGGCCCGGCGATCCGCCCAGCCGGTTCGACCTGCTGCCGCTGATCATCGCCTCGCCCGGCTTACCACCGGCCTGGTTCGAGCTGCCCAAGGACGCCGTGCTCGAGGTCCCGCTGCGCCATCCCGAGCTGGCCTGGTTCCGTGAGCTGCGGCTGCGCTGGTACGCAGTCCCGGTGATCAGCGACATGTACCTGGAGGCGGGCGGCATCCGCTATCCGGCCGCGCCGTTCAACGGCTGGTACATGTGCACCGAGATCGGCTCTCGTGACCTCGGCGACGAGGACCGGTATGACCAGCTGCCCGAGATCGCCGCCCGCATGGGCCTGCGCACCGATAGCCTCCGGACGCTGTGGAAGGACCGCGCGGTCACCGAGCTGAACGCCGCCGTGCTGCACTCCTACGAACTGTCCGGGGTGAAGATCGCCGACCACCACACCGAGTCCGAGCGCTTCCTGTCCCATATCGGCAAAGAGCAGCAGCACGGCCGGCGGTGCCCGGCCGAATGGTCCTGGATCGTGCCGCCGACGGCCGGCTCGACCACCCCGGTGTTCCACCGCACCTATGAGGATTTCGACGCGTCCCCGAACTTCTACCGGCACGCCGGCTAGACCGTGTCCGGTAGATCATGAAGCCGGACGGCGAAGCCCGATCCGCTCCGGCACGGGGCCCGCCCCCCTGCCGCGCCCGGCCCCGTGCAGCGCCCGGCCCGTGCAGCGCCCGGGCCGGTGCGGTCCCGCGCAGCGCACCAGTCCCGGCGGCCCCATTTGCGCGGTTGATTTACGTTTTGCGGTTGATTTTGGGATTCCAGCAAGCGTTCCGGAATAAGGTGACTTCTCGGCGTGTCTGGGCGTCCGGATGTGGTTGAATGCCCCGCGCCTGGCCACGCAGTCCCCCGGGCTGGGTGTTTCCATGATCGCGAAGGGTTTGGTATCAAAAACCGTAGTAAAGCCTTCGCGATCATGGGCAAGGGGGCCGGGACGGGACCAAGAGCTCACCCGGGCTACGGCACGGACGACCGCAAATTACGAACAAACCCCGTAAATGATCGCATAGTATCCGCCGGTCGCGACACGCCGGAAACTCACCTTACTTTGGCATGCTCACCCAGCACCCCAAAACAACCGCAGGACCCGAATCAACCGCAACAATATCCGTATCGCGGAAGACTGGGCGGCCGCCGTCTGGCCCGGAGCCGCTGGCGGGGCGAACGGGGCGTGCGGGACTGGCGGGCCGTGAAAATCTACCGGTACGTCGGCTAGCAGGTGGCTCGCTCGGGGTTCTGGGGTCGCCGCCGGGTTCAGGGGCCGCCGCCGGGTTCAGTGCTGGTTTCGGGTTTAGGGGGGCGCCGGCTTCAGGTGCCGGTGCCGGCCCGGGGCTTGTCCGCGAGCAGGGCGTCGTCGAAGTGGATGCGATCGCGCTCCAGGCCGCACCGGGCCAGCACCCGGATGGTCTCGCGCACCATCTCCGGCGGGCCCGCGACGTACGCGTCGCAGTCGGTGTGCGGCATGTACCGGGCGGCGACGCGGCCCACGTTACCCTGCATCCCCTCGAAGGCGGGGTCGTCTGAGGTGACCGGGATCAGCTCGAACCCGCTGTAGGCGTCCTGCAGCCGCCACAGATCCGGCAGGTCGTAGAGCTCGTGTCGCCGCCTCGCCCCGTAGTAGAGGCAGATCCGCCGCGGGATCACGGACGACTCGCGCACCGCCTGCTCGATGATGGCCTTGATCGGCGACAGGCCGGTGCCGCCGGCCACGCATAGCAGGTCGCGGTCACCCGCTCCCGCCAGCGTCATCGTGCCCAGCGGCGGGCCCAGCACCAGCTCAGAGCCGGGAGTCGTGTGATGCACCAGGGCGTTACTCACCCAGCCGCCAGGAATCGCCTTCACGTGCAGCGCTAAGAGGCCATCGTCGCGCGGCATGCGCGCGATCGAGTACGGCCGCCATACCTGCGGCCAGCGCGGGGTCTGCACGGTGAGGTGCTGGCCCGCCGTGAACGGCAGCGGCTGGTCTGGGGCGATGATCAGCACGGCGATGTCGTCCGCTCGGTGCTCGATCATGACGACCTCGGCGGTCCATGAGGCGGGACTGCGGGCGGCGTCCTCCTCGGCCGCCTTGATCATCAGCGACGAGCCGGCCTGGTAGACGGCGGTCCAGGCCTTTTCTGCCTCGCTGGTGAAGGCGTCCCTGGCGAAGGAACGCAGCGTGGCCAGCAGCGCCACGCCCACGGCCTCGTACATCTCCGGTTCGACCCGGTACTTGCGATGGTCCCGGCCCAGCTGGGACAGGTAGGCCGCCATCTCATCCGGCGTGGACAGGCTCTCCACGATCCGGCCCAGGGCCCGGAACAGCCGGTCCCGCTGCTCGTCCATGGCGGGCGGGAACAACTGGCGCAGCTGGGGCTGGCGCAGGAACAGCTGGCCGTAGAAGAAGCCCACCGCCTTGTCGCCCGCCTCAGCGACGTAGCGGAAGGTCTCCTTGATGGCTGCGATCGCCAGATCCGGAGCGGACGGGGCCTCCGCCACAGCCGAGGGCGACGGCCGATCGGGCACCGGCGTGAGTTCTGGCTCGTCGGGCTCCGGCGCCACCTCGTCCTGCGACGGCGTGGTCAGATCCGGCGACGGCGTGGTCAGATCCCGCGACTGCGTGGTCAGATCCGGCGATGGCACCGACTGCTCCGCAGCCGGCTCCTCCGCCACGGACCACTCGTCCGGCGGCGCCAGCAGCACCGGTGCGGACAGCGACTCCTGCTTGGCGTCGGCCCGGGCATCCAGGGCCTGCAGGCTCCGGTGCAGGCGGGTCAGCGTCTCCAGGTCCTTGCCCCACGAGCGCCCACGCCACCAGGGTATTAACCCTCTGCGCCGATTCCGCTCAGCTTCCGTGGCGGTCACTCGGCGGCCTGCCGGGCCTCGGCGTCGGCCGTCAGCTGAGTCCGTGTGCAGTCGGCGAGCTTACCCGACTGATCGCGGCAGGGCATCGTCGTTGTCTCCCATCTCGCGCCTCTGCCGTGCTCCTCTGTAAGTACCTGAGCACGCAGGGTATTTACGCGATCCTATGCTGTGAGATGCCGACAAGTCGGGCCGTCTGCGGAATTAGCCGCTGGCCAGGTCCAGGCCCATGATCGCCGCGTTGAAGACCCAGAGCCGTTCCGCGGTCGTCTGCGGCGAGATGGGCGGATTACTGGTCAGCGCGGTGGCCAGCACGTTCCGCATGCCGCCGATGATCATCGCGCCGATGAAGCGCGGGTCGCGGTCGGCCGGGATCTTGCCCCGCTTCTGGCCCAGGGCCATCACGCTGGCGGCCAGGTCGATCATCGCGTCGATGTGGCTGACCTCCTCGGCCGCCACCTCGGCGTCCAGGTGCAGGTGGGACAGGATCACCCGGGCCAGCGGATCGCTGAAGTGGAAGGCCACCGTCAGCTCGGTGCGGCGCCGCTCGCGGACGGCGAAGCTCTGGCCCGGCGCAGGGTTGATCTCCAGCGCCTCCGCCCGGTATCGCTGGTAGAAATCGTCGACCACCGCACCGACCAGCGCGGCCCGCGAGCCGAAGTGACGGTACAGCGCGCCGACCGACACCTGCGCCCGGGTCGCCACCGAATCGACCTCGAGCATCCCGTCGCGCTCGACCAGTTCCGCACGCGCGGCCCTGATGATCCGCTGCCGGGTGGCTGCCCCCTTGGGCGTCTTGGGCTCCGGCCGGGCCGCAGGAACATGCGCCAGCGAGCCCCGCTCCTGCATGCCCAAGTCGTCCTCCTCCAGGTGGGGTCACGCGCTACTGGATCACGGCCTGTTTCCTAACCTACTTAAGCATCAGGCCAGGTGGGTGACCATACGGACCGGCCGGTAACCGCTCAGCGGCGGTCCAGCGCGGCCTTGATCGCGGCGGTGATGACGTCGGGATCCCGGTCCCCGTCGATCTCGATCAGGATGCCCCGGCTCTGGTAGTAGGCGATCAGCGGCCTGGTCATCTCGGCGAACACCTCGAGCCGGTGCCTGATCAGCTCGGCCGTGTCGTCCGCGCGCAGCCGGCCCGTCAGCCGCTGCACCAGCACCTCCTCGGGCACCGCGAGGTGGATGGCCGCGTCCAGCGTCAGGTCGAGCCGCCGGGCCACGTCGGCGGCCTGCTTGGCCTGGGGCACAGTGCGGGGGAAGCCGTCCAGGATGTAGCCGCCCTGGGCTACCGCGTCGGTCACGGCCGGGATCATCAGGTCGAAGACGATCTGGTCCGGGACCAGATCGCCGCGCTGCTGGTAGCCGGCTACCTCGCGGCCGGC
Source organism: uncultured Actinomycetes bacterium (assembly GCA_963767565.1). Taxonomy (GTDB): domain Bacteria; phylum Actinomycetota; class Actinomycetes; order Streptosporangiales; family Streptosporangiaceae; genus Palsa-504. The sequence goes on from CAVYEG010000021.1 coordinate 35,005, forward strand.
CGGCGTGCCCGCGGTCACCTCCGCGCGCAGCACGTCGCCGGAGGAGATGTGCCGCATGCCGTACAGCTCGGCCAGCCGCTCGCCTTGCGTTCCCTTGCCGCCGCCCGGAGCGGCGAGCAACAGCAGCTTCAAGGCGCCTCCCAGGCGGACACCGGAACGGTAGCAAGGATTATCGCGGTAACAGCCTGACAGCACCCTCATCCCGAGGGTGCTGGAATCCGGGTTTCACCACGCCCGGGGGCCTAGTGAGCCGGCGCCAGGAAGGCTTCGACGCGGCGCATCTCGGCGTCCAGCTCCGCGGACGGCACCGGATCGCCGAACCACTCGATGGTGACCGCCGGCCGGCCCGCCCGGACCGGCACCCTCCAGGTTCCCGCGGCCCGCCCGTCGATCAGCACGACCGGCCGCAGCATCCCGCCGCCGGGCAGGACCCGGCGGTCGTGGGCCGCCGCGACCAGCGGCTCACGGCGGCGGTAGCCGAGCATGGTGGTGTCGAAGGCGGCCAGCAGCAGGGCCGGCGGGGCCGCCGGCGGCGCCGCGTCGAACGTGCCGGGCAGCGCGAACAGCTCGCCGGCGGTCTCGGTGGGCGCCGCCGCGGCCAGCGCTCGCCGGGCCGTGGCCAGCGGCAGGCCGGACCACCAGGCCAGGTCGGCCGCCGAAGCCGGCCCGTACCCGGCCAGGTAGCGGCGGGTCAGGGTGGCCAGGGCCGCCTCGGCGTCCACGTCGGGTGGCGGCTGCGCGGCCCGGTACCGGCCGTCGGGCAGGCCGGCCACCAGGCCCCGGGCGGCCGCCCACGGCATCAGCACGTTGACCGACGGCTGCCGAAGGGCCGGATGCCCGCGCCCGGCCAGTTCCGCCAGCAGGCTGGCCCGGTCCAGCGGACGCCCGTCCAGCAGCTCCACCAGGTCGCCGAGCAGCCCGGAAGCGACCTCGTAGTCACCCCGGCGCCGCATCGCCTCCTCGAAGCGGGCCCGGTTGCGCGGGCCGAGCACCGCGTCCAGCCAGGGCAGGTCGGCCGGGTCGTGCAGGTGCACGGTGCCCCGCAGGGTCCAGGTCCGCACCAGAGGCGAACCGTCCACGCCGGCCCGTCGCAGCCCCGGGACCCGGGAGCGCAACGCCAGTGCGGCCGCCCGCACCTCCTGGGCCTGCACCCCCACCACGGCCCGGGCCGCGTCGACCGGGCCCGCAGCGGCCGTGGCCGGGGTCAGGCCCTGCGCGGCCAGCCGGAGCCTGCGGACTAGTTCAGCGGATACCCCGGCGGCCATGCCGCCGTATTGTGCCAGGCCCAAGGATGAACGGCGCACGGCAGGCGTTGAGACCGGCATGCAGACCTGGCAGGCCATCACATCTCGGCGCAACGTCCGGTCGTTCGCCGAGCGCCGATCAGGGACGCCGACCTGGACCAGATACTCGAGGCCTGCCGCCGCTCGCCGTCCTCGCAGAACTGGCAGCCGTGGGACTTCATCCTGTTGACGTCCTCCCCGCCGTGAACGACGGGGATTACTCCAGCGCGTCTCATGCCGCGCTCCGGTGGGTTCCTGCTTCGCCGCGCTGAGCCAGGCCAGCGCCTGGTCTTACCTGCACTCCACAGGCGTTTAGCCTGTCCGCCCGCCCGGCGGCCAGGACGTTCTTTGCCGCGTTCAGGTCCCGGTCGTGGACCGTCCCGCACGCCGCGCACGTCCACTGACGGACGCTGAGCGGCTTGGGGCCATCGTTGACGCCGCACGCCGAGCACACCTGGCTAGTGGGCTCGAACCGGCCGATCCTGGCGAACGTGCGGCCGTACTGCGCTGCTTTCTCCTCGATCAGCCGTAGCAGCTGCGACCATCCCGCGTCGTGCACGGACCTGGCCAGCCTGGTGCGGGCCAGGCCGGACACGCACAAGTCTTCGACATAGACCGCTTGGTTGTCGCGGACCAGCCGCAGAGCCGTCTTGTGCGCGTGGTCAAGCCGGGTTTCCCGCACCTTACGGTGCACGACAGCGACCCGGCGCCGGGCCTTCTCCCGGTTCGCTGACCCCTTCCGCCTGCGGGACAGCGCCCGCTGCGCGCGGGCGAGGTGGCGTTCCCTGGCCCGCAGGAACCGAGGGTTGCCGATGATCTCGCCGTCTGAGGTGACGGCCAGGCTGGCCACGCCGAGATCAAGGCCCACCTCGCGGTCGCAGGCGGGAAGCGGCGTGGCCTGGCGTTCCACCACGAACGATGCGTAGTACCGGCGGTCCGGCTCGCGGATCACGGTGACCGACGACGGGACCGACGGCAGGTCCCGGGACCATTCCACCCGGATGTCCCCGACCTTGGCCACATACAGCTTGCGTCCGTGCAGGGCGAACCCGTTGCGGGTGAGCCGGATCGCCTGCCGCTGATGCTTGCGCCGGAACGCCGGATGCCCCGCCTTGCGGCCCTTCCGCCTGCCGGACAGCGACTCGAACCAGTTCCGGTAAGCACGCCGGGCGTCCTGGCACGCCTGCACCAGCGCCACCGACGCCACATCGCCAAGCCACTCACGCTCCGGCGTCTGCTTGGCCAAGGTGACCACCCGCCGCTGCACCTCGGTATCGGAGACCTTCTCCCCGGCCGCGTATGCCTGGTCGCGGACGCGCAGGCAGTCGTTGTACACCACCCTGGCGCACCCGAACGTGCGAGCCAGCATCTGCTGCTGCCCCGGCCCCGGGTAGATGCGGTAACGGTACCTGACCTGCATAACACCAGAACCTAGCTTTGGCCTACGACATTTAACGCCGGCTCGCCGTGGCAGGCACGCCGTTACCGCTCTCATGTCCAAGTACCGGCGCGGCGTGCCCGATGCGGACATGCTCGCCCGCTTCGAGGCGCCATACGGAAGGGTCCGCGGCGACTCCGGCGACCACGCGCGCCTCCTGAAGTATCCGCCGAAGATGGCTGTCTCCGCGCTGGTCAACAGCCTCAAGGCGTGCCGGCCCGCAGGCCGCGACCACCAGTCCACCGGCCGCGTGAACCGGAACACCTGGCCCCCGGCCCCCGCCCTTACTGTGCTGCATAGTGCAGCGGCGCGCTGCTGAGCATCATCCGGCAATACATCAAGCAGCAAACAGCCCGGTTCATGCAATTCCCTGGCTAGCCCATGCCCTGAAAAACAGGACCTGCACCCGTCATCTGGTCACGAGCCCTAATTCCAGCGTACCTGTTCCTGCTTCCCCGGCGTCTTGGTCGCCTGAGCCGATGAGAAAGGCCAGGACGGCGACCCGGTCGCCTTCGGGCTCGCGGCGGGCGTGGCCGAGGCCGGGCAGTGCGCCCCGGCCGACCCGGACGGCAGCATGCCTGGCTGGACGGCCGGCAGGTCCTGCGGCTGCCACGGGCCGGGCCCGCTCCAGTCCGGCCCGCCGCTGGCAGGCGGGTAGGATCGCTGACCATGCCGGGCCGCACCGTCACGCTCACTGGCTGGGGCCGGATCGCGCCGTCCCGCGCCGAACTAGCCGAGCCGGCCACGGCCGCCGGCGCGGCCGGCCTGCTGCGTGACGGCCAGCTGCGCGACGGCACCGCCGGCCGCGGCGTGATCCCCCGGGGCCTGGGCCGCAGCTACAACAACGCCGCCCAGTGCGACGGCGGCCTGGTCATCTCCACCGCGCGGCTGAACCGGATCACCGCGCTCGACCCGGACACCGGCCTGGTTAGCTGCGAGGCCGGCGTCAGCCTGGAACAGCTCATGGTGGCCGGGCTGCCGTCCGGCTGGTTCGTGCCGGTCTCGCCCGGCACCAGGCAGGTCACCGTGGGCGGCGCCATCGCCGCCGACGTGCACGGCAAGAACCACCACGTGGCGGGCAGCTTCGCCCGGCATGTGCGGTCCTTCGACCTGGTGCTGCCGGGCGGTGAACGGCGCACGGTGACCGAGCAGTCCGATCCCGGGCTGTTCTGGGCCACGGCGGGCGGCATGGGCCTGACCGGGCTCATCGTGACGGCCACGGTCCAGCTCAGGCGCGTCGCCACGGCCCGGCTCCTGGTCGATACCGTGCGCACGGCCGACATCGACGCGACCATGGCCACCCTGGCCGACCATGACCGCGGCTACGGCTACACGGTGGCCTGGTCGGACAGCCTGGCCCGGGGCGCCAGCCTGGGCCGTTCGGTGATCACCAGCGGCGACTTCGCCGAGCCAGGTGACCTGCCGCCCGGGGAACGGGCCGACCCGTTCGCGTTCCGGCCCGCCGCCCGGCTCGGGGTGCCGGCCGCCTGCCCGCCCGGGCTGATCAACCGGTACACCGTGGGCCTGGCCAATCAGGCGTGGTACCGCAAGGCGCCCCGCTCGCGCCGCGGCGAACTGCAGCACATCGGCCCGTTCTTCCACCCGCTGGACGGGATCAGGAACTGGAACCGGGTGTACGGACCGGGCGGGTTCCGGCAGTACCAGTACGTGGTGCCGTTCGGCGCGGAGGATGCCGTGCGCCGGTCGTTCGAGCTGGTCAGCCAGGCCCGGGCGCCGTCCTTCGTGACCGTGCTCAAGCGCTTCGGCCCGGGCGACCCCGGCCTGCTGTCGTTCCCGATGGCGGGCTGGACGCTGGCCCTGGACTTCCCGGCCCGCACGCCGGGCCTGGCCCGGCTGCTCGGCCGGCTCGACGAGCTGGTGGCCGGCGCGGGCGGCCGGGTCTACCTGGCCAAGGATTCCCGGGTGCCGGCCGACGTGCTGGCCGGCATGTACCCGCGGCTAGCCGAGTTCACCAAGCTGCGCGCCGAACTCGACCCGGCCGGCCTGCTCGCCTCGGACCTGTCCCGGCGGCTCGGGTTGTAGCAGCCGAAAACATGGCGCATTATCCGTTTTAGGCCGGGTATGCCGGGTCCATAGCGACCTATACGCATATTTCCGCGCTAGCCATTTTCGGGTATGCCGCCGAATGCGAAACAAAGCGCACCGAGCCAGGCTTGTGATGGGCGTTAACGCCGGTACGGTAGGGCAAGCGGTGAAACTACCCCAGGCCAGACTCGGCTTTACCCCGCACGCATGTGCATTCGCTGTAAAGTCTTCATCGTCGCTTCACTCGGTCGCGCCTGACGGTCGCGACCGAGTCCAGCCAGCGGGTTTCGATATGTCCTTGCTTGACCGAAGACCGCTCCCGGCGCCGTGGCGACTGGTGTGGGGATCAGGCTGGCCACGGGCCGGAGAACGGACTTATCTGTCCACCTCCCGGAAGGAGGCGCGTTATGCAAGACACTACTGTCTCGACCCTGGTTCGCGCGAGCGATTCCGGCGCAATTCCGCGATGTAATATTCCTCGCCGCCGGGCAGACCGGGGCGGCGAGGATGAATCGCTGGCCCGGGTGCTGATTACCAGCTGGACCTTGGCTACCGGGCGCACGCTGCGGGCCGGAGTGCCGCCGCAGTCGCACAGCGCGGCCGAGCTGGTCACGTTCTGGACCGACGACCAGATGAGCACCAAGCCCGCCACGATCCACCGGATCGGGCCAGAAATCGGTACTGCGCCGGCGCGGTGAACAGCCAGATGCCTCCCGCGGGCGGGACCGGTCAGGCCCTGGGGTCAGGCGCCGTCCGCGCGCTGACGCCCAGCGAGCGCGAGTGGCTCGAGGTCCGGTCCTATCTGCAGGAACACCGGCACGAGCTGGCCGCCCGCGCCGCCGAACAGTTCCCGGCGTCGGCCAGGATGGCTGGCACGCCGCTGCTGGCCGCGCCCGGCTGGCAGCCCGCCGTCCCCGTCCCGCTGCCGGACATCAGCCTGGAGCTGACCGCCGCGGCAGACGACGCGGCCGCGGCGCCCTGGACCCCCTGGCCCCCCGGGGACGCGGCGCTACCCGAGCGGGCCGACGGGACCCGCTACCTGAGTTACTCGCAGGCCCTGGCCGAACTGGCCGCCCCCGCGGTGTTCGAGAACCGCGCCACCTACCGGCTGACCGCGGCCGACCTCGCGTCCGGCGCGCCCCGGCTGACCTTCGCCGGCGGCCGGTATTTCGACGGCATCGACACCGGCGAGGCCGCCGCGCACGAATTCGCCGCCACTGCCCTGGGGCGGCCGCCGCGCGGCCCGCGGGTCCGCCTCGATGACCCGTGTGACCTGCGCCCGCGCCCGGCCAACCTGGCCATAAGCACGCTCACCCTGCGCCTGGACCGGGCCGCAGGCCGGGCGTCGTTCCTGCTGCACTGGCGGGACCCGGCCCGGGTCGGCCACGCGGGCGGCCTGTACCAGGTCGTCCCGGTGGGCGTGTTCCAGCCGTCCGGCCCGTCGGCCCGGCCCACGGGTCCCGACTTCTCGCTGTGGCGCTGCCTGGTCCGCGAGTTCGCGGAGGAACTGGCCGGGCACCCCGAAGACTACGGCGGCGCGGCCGACTACGAGGCCTGGCCGTTCGCCCGGCAGCTGACCGAGGCGCTGGCGGCCGGCCGGATCCGGGTCTGGTGCCTGGGCCTGGGCACCGACCCGCTGACCTACGCCACCGACCTGCTCACCGTGGCGGTGATCGACAGCGACGTGTTCGACGCCTGGTTCAGCGTGAATCCGCGGCACAACGCCGAGGGCACCGTGCTGGCCGCCCGCGAGTTCGCGGCCCACGTGATCGACCGCACCCTGACCCGCGAGCCGGTGCAGGCGGCTGGCGCCGCCGTGCTCCGGCTGGCCTGGCAGCACCGCGAGGCGCTGGGCAGCTGACCGGTTATCTGCCGCCGGGACGCATGGGCCGCCGATTGCGGGGCAGTAACGGCATCGAGTTCCTGAAGTCGTGCGGCACCATGGAGAAACGGTGGTATCAGCGGTGGATTACCTGGACGGCAGCCACGTCGTCCAGTTCTACGATCACGACGAGGAACTGGCCGACCGGGTGGCGAGCTACCTGCGGGACGTGCTTGACGGCCGCGGGGTGGGCATCGTCGTCGCCACCGCGGCGCACCGGCAGGCCATCCAGGCCCGGCTGAGCGAGGCCGGCGCCCGCGTATCCGCCGCGCTCGCGCGGGGCGACTACGTGGCCCTGGACGCCGCCGACACCATGGCGGCGTTGACTACCACGGGCACTACCACGGGCGCCACTACCACGGGCGCCACTACCACGGGCACCACCGCGGGCCGGATCGGCCGGGACGAATTCGAGCGCGTCATCGGCGGGCTGATCGCGTCGGCCGGGCGGGACGGGCGCCCGGTCCGCGTCTACGGCGAGATGGTGGCCCTGCTGTGGCAGGACGGCCTGGTCAACGACGCGGTTCGACTCGAGGAGATGTGGAACGAGCTCGGGCGCAGGCAGTCCTTCTCGCTGCTGTGCAGTTACCCGGCCGCCTCGCTAGCCGGAGGCGGTCACCTGGAGGCGTTCGCCGAGATGTGCCGACTGCACGACGAGGTAACCGGCGGCGAGTCGGCCCCGGAGCCGGGTTCCAGGCCCCAGCCCAGCGCGACGGCCGCGCCCGGCGCAGCGGCCGCGCCCGGTGCGGCCCGCGCCTTTGCCTTGTCCCGTGACGCGCCCGCCGCGGCCCGCCACTTCGCGGTGGCCGCGCTGCGCCGGCTGGGCGCCGGGGACCTGTCCGACGACGTCGCCCTGGTCGTGACCGAACTGGCCGCCAACGCCGTCCGGCACGCCGGCTCCGGGTTCACCGTGACCCTCAACTGCCAGCCGCAGGTGCTGCGCATCTCGGTGCGGGACACCCGGCCGCTGCCGGCCGGCCCGGTCGCGGCCGCGCTGCCGCCCGAGCCGCTGCACGGCCTGGGCGCGGTAGACGTGCTGGCCAGCCGGTGGGGCGTCGAGCGGCTCGGGCACGCAGGCAAGTCCGTCTGGGTCGAGCTGCCCCGTTAACCTTCAGGCATGACCTCTGATCTGGCCAGCGGCTGGCCGTGATCACCGGCGGCGCCAGCGGGATCGGCGCGGCCTGCGCGCAGCGGCTGGCCGCCGGCGGCGCCGACGTGCTGATCGCCGACCTGGACGCCGCCGCGGGCGGCGCGCTGGCCGCCCGGATCGGCGGCCGGGCCGTGGGCGCCGACCTGGCCGGCGACTTCGACGCCGCCGGGCTGGCCGGGCAGGCCGACATCCTGGTCAACTGCGCGGGCCTGCAGCACGTCGCGGCGGTCGAGGAGTTCCCGCTGGAGAAGTTCCGGCTGCTGCTGGCCGTGATGCTGGAGGCGCCGTTCCGGCTGGCCCAGGCGGCCCTGCCGCACATGTACGCCGAGGGGTTCGGCCGGATCGTCAACATCTCCTCCGTGCACGGCCTGCGTGCCTCGCCCTACAAGGCCGCCTACGTGGCGGCCAAGCACGGCCTGGAGGGCCTGTCCAAGGTGATCGCGCTGGAGGGCGGCCCGCGCGGCGTCACCTCCAACACGGTCTGCCCGGCCTACGTCCGCACCCCGCTGGTGGAGCAGCAGATCGCCGACCAGGCCCGGATCCACGGCATCCCGGAAGAATCCGTGATCACCGACATCATGCTCACCGAGCCCGCCATCAAGCGCCTGATCGAGCCGGACGAGGTGGCCGAGCTGGTCGCGTTCCTGTGCTCCGCCCCGGCCTCGTTCGCCAACGGCTCCTCGTTCGTCCTGGACGGCGGCTGGTCCGCCCGCTAGCTCACACGAAGGCGGACAGGCCGGTGATGGCGCGGCCCACGATCAGCGTGTTGATCTCCCGGGTGCCCTCGTAGGAGTAGATGGCCTCGGAGTCGGCCACGAACCGGCCCACCTGGTTCTCCAGCAGGATGCCGTTCCCGCCCAGCAGCTCGCGGGCCCAGCCGGTGGTCTCCCGCATCCGGACCGTGCAGAACGCCTTGGCCAGCGCGGAGTGATGATCTTCGGCCTGGTTGTCCTGCTGCAGCGCGGCCAGCCGGGCGCACAGGCAGGCCGAGGAGGTGATGTTGGCCAGCATCCGCACCAGCAGGTCCTGGACCAGCTGGAACCCGCCGATCGGGCGGCCGAACTGCTCGCGCTGGCGGGCGTAGGCCAGCGCGTGCTCGTAGGCACCGCGGCCGCAGCCGGTGGCCATCCAGGCCACGCCGGCCCGGGTCAGCCGCAGCACCGCAGCGGTATCCCGGAACGTGTCGGCCCGCTGCAGCCGGTTGGCCTCGGGGACCCGCACGCCGTCCAGCGTGATGTGCGCGTTCTGCACCACCCGCAGCGCGATCTTGTCCTTGATCTTGACCGGCAGGAAGCCCGGCGTATCCTTCTCCACCACGAACCCCTTGACCTGGCCGTCCTCCAGCGACCGGGCCCAGATCACGGTGTAGTCGGCGAACGTCGCGTTGCCGATCCACTTCTTCTGCCCGTCCAGCACCCACTCGTCGCCGTCCCGCCGGGCCGTGGTGGTCAGCCCGCCCGCGGCGCCGGACCCGACCTCGGGCTCGGTCAGCCCGAACGCGCCGATCTTCTCCATCCGCGCCATCTCGGGCAGCCAGCGCTGCTTCTGCTCGTCGGAGCCGCACAGGTAGATGGATCCCATGGCCAGGCCGCTGTGCACGCCGAAGAACGTGGCGATCGACGGGTCGACCCGGGCCAGCTCCATCGAGATCATGCCGTCCAGCAGGCAGTTCCGCCCGGGGCAGCCGTAGCCCTCGTAGCCCAGGCCTGCGATGCCCAGCTGGCGCAGCCCGGGTATCAGCTCGAACGGGAACTCCTCCCGGGTCCAGTAGTGATTGATGACCGGCTGGACCGACTTCTCCATGTACTCCCTGACCCGCGCCACCAGCTGGCGGCCCGCGGGCTCGAGCGTCTGCTCGAGCAGGTAGAAGTCGGCGTCGGTGACGGCGGGCGAGCCGGAACGTGGCATGCCTGTTCTCCCTTGCTAACGGTGCGGTCAGGAAGCCGTCCACCACCGGGGCCAGCTCGGCCGCCTCGGTCACCAGGCCCAGGTGGCCGCCGTGGTAGACGTGCAGCTGCGACCGGGGGATGAGCCGCTTCATCAGCCGCGCGTTGACCAGCGGGATGAGCGGGTCGTCGTCGCCGGCCACGATCAGCGTGGGCTGGCGCAGCAGCGGCAGGAACGGCAGGCTGGTCCAGCCCGCGCCCGCGGTGAGCTGGTACAGGTACCCGCGGGACGGCCCGACCCGGTTGCCGTGATTCATCGTCCCGGCCGCCCCGGCGGGATCGGTGCGCGCCGACCCGCCGTAGATGCGGCCCGCCACCCGTTCCAGGTACCCGCGGTCCAGGTACCGCCGGGGCGTCACCATGTGCGCGAGCACCGAGGGCCGGGCCGGCACCATCACCGACCCGGTCGCGGTGGACACCAGCACCAGGCGGCGGCACCGGTCCCGCTGGAACGTGGCGAAGTGCTGCGCGACCGCGCCGCCCCAGGAGATGCCCAGCACGTCGACCCGGCCGTAGCCGAGCTCGGTGAGCAGGTCCGCGACCAGGCCGCACAGCCCGGTGAACCGGTACGGGCCCGGCGACTGGGCCGAGCCGCCCACCCCCGGCGGGTCGAACCTGATCACGTCCAGGGCCGGGTCGAGCTTGGCTACGAACGGCTCGAGCAGTTCCAGGCTGGCGCCGATGCCGTTGACGAGCAGCAGCGGCACCCGGGCAGGCGGCCCGGGCCGCAGGCCGCGCCCGCGCCGGCCCGGGCGCACCGCGACCCGCAGCTGCCGGCCGCGCACGGCCACGCTGCGCACTTCAGCGGTCGTGAACATAAGTTCCTGGCGCGGCGCCGCGTACCGGGTGGTCCGGGCCGCCCAGCGCGGGCGGGCTGTCTTTCTGGCCGCCGCCCCGGCTGGCCAGCCCGGCTCGGTCACCCGGCCGCCTCGGGCGGCTGCACCTCGCGGCGCAGGATCTTCCCGGTCGGGCCCTTGGGCAGCGAGTCGACCAGCCATACCTGCCGTGGGTACTTGTACGCGGCCACCCGGTCCCTGGCGAACGCGCGCAGTTCGTCCGGCGTCGCGCTGGCGCCGGGCTTGAGCGCCACCGCGGCGCCCACCTCCTCGCCCAGATCCGGATGCGGGAGGCCGATCACGGCCACCTCGGCTACGGCCGGGTGCTCGTGCAGCACTTCCTCGATCTCCCGCGGGTAGACGTTGTAGCCGCCCCGGATGATCAGGTCCTTCTTGCGGTCGACGATGTAGTAGTAGCCGTCCTCGTCCACCCGGGCCATGTCCCCGGTGCGGAACCAGCCGTCCTTGAGCGTCTCCGCCGTGGCCTCCGGCTTGTTCCAGTAGCCCTTCATCACGTTGTGGCCGCGGATCGCGATCTCGCCGATCTCCCCGGCGGGGACCGTATTCCAGTTGTCGTCGATGAGCCGCATCTGCACGCCCTCGATCGGGGTGCCGATCGAACCCGGCTTGCGGACCTGGTCCGGGTGATTGAACGAGGCCACCGGAGAGGTCTCGGACAGCCCGTACCCCTCCAGGATGATGCAGCCGAACTTCTCCTCGAAGCCGCGCAGGATCTCCACCGGCAGCGCGGCGCCGCCGGAGGCGCACAACCGCAGCGTCTCGGCCTGGGCCGGATCCGCCTCGGGCAGATGCAGCATCGCGGCGTACATGGTCGGCACGCCCTCGAAGACGGTCACCTGGTCGCGCTGGATGATGTCCAGCGCCTTGGCCGGGTCGAACCTGGGCAGCAGGGTCAGGGTGGCCGCCGAGGCGACCGACACGTTCAGCCCGCAGGTCAGCCCGAACACGTGGAACAGCGGCAGGCAGCCCATGATCACGTCGCCAGGCCCGGGGCCGAACAAGGTCCGCGCGGACACCTCGGCGTTGCTGACCAGCGCGGCGTGGGTGAGCTCGGCGCCCTTGGGCCGTCCCGTGGTGCCCGAGGTGTACAGGATCACCGCATCGTCATCGTCGCCCCGTCCCGGATCGCCGGCCTCGGCGGTGAGCCCGCCGATCAACCCGGCCAGGTCCGGGGATTCGGCCGCGATCATCTGCGCCCCCGCGTCGGCGGCGCCCTTGGCCGCCTCCCCGGCCATGGCGTGCCAGGCCACCACGGCCTTGGCCCCGGAATCACCCAGGTAGTACGCCACTTCCCGGCTCTTGAGCAGCGGGTTCATCGGCACCACGACGGCCCCGGCGGCCAGCGCGCCGTAGAAGGCGATGGGGAAGGCCGGAACGTTCGGCAGCATCAGGCCCACCCGATCGCCGGGTTCGATGCCGATCGAGGCCAGCAGCGCGCCCATCCGCCCGGCTGCGGCGCGCAGGTCGGCGTAGGTCAGCACCAGCTCGTCAAGCCGCAGCGCCGGCTGATCCGGGTGCTCCGCGGCCGCCCGCTCGAGCAGGGAACTGAGATTCGTCATCGCATCCTCCGGTCGCGCCGTTACGGCTTCACTGTGTCAGCATCTACCGGCGGCGGGGCCGGTGCCAAGCCTCAGCCCCGGCCGATGAACGGCATCTTCGTCGCGGTGATGGTCAGGAACTGGACATTCGCGTCCAGCGGGAGCGACGCCATGTACAGCACCGCGTCGGCCACGTGCCGGGCGTCGAAGACCGGCTCGGCGGCCACCGTGCCGTTCGCCTGGGGCACGCCGCGGCCGAACCGCTCGGTCATCTCGGTGGCCGCGTTGCCGATATCGATCTGCCCGCAGGCGATGTCGAAGGGCCGCCCGTCCAGCGACAGGGACTTGGTCAGCCCGGTCATCGCGTGCTTGGTCGCGGTGTAGCAGATGCTGCCCGGCCGCGGCGTGTGCGCCGAGATCGAGCCGTTGTTGATGATCCGGCCGCCCCGCGGATCCTGCGCCTTCATCATCCGCACCGCATGCTGGGCGCACAAGAAGGCGCCGGTCAGGTTGGTGTCCACCACCCGCTGCCAGTCGGCCAGGTCAATCTCGTCCGCCGTCCCGGCCGGGCCGAACGTGCCCGCGTTGTTCACCAGCAGGTCCAGGCGACCCCAGCGCGCGCCGACCGCGTCGAACAGGGCGGCCACCGACTCCGGCGAGGTCACGTCGGCCGGCACGGCCAGCGCGTTCCCGGCCGGGCCGCCGGCCGCCGCCGCGGTCTCGCGCAGCGCCTCGGCCCGCCGCCCGGCCAGCGCGACCTGCCAGCCCGCGCCGAGCAGCGCCCCGGCGATGCCCCGGCCCAGCCCGGATCCCGCGCCGGTCACCACCGCCACGCCCATCGGTCCGCCTTTCCGCCCCTAGGGCACCACGGTGACCGGCCACCGGCCGGCCTTGACCAGCCGCACGGCCAGTGATCCCACCCACCGGTGCCCGGCCTGGGCCGACGCACCGACAACCACGGCGTCGGCCCTGACCTCGTCGGCGACCCGGCGCAGCTCGCGATACGGATCGCCGGACGCGGTGATGAAGGTGAGGTCCACGCCCAGGTTCCCGGCCCCCTCCTCGGCCTCCCGCCGCAGGCTGGCCGCGGTCTCGTCGTGGGCTTGGTCCTGCGCGGCGATCGCGCCCGCCCCCGCGCCCGCCGACGCGCCGTACAGGGAGGACAGCTGGGCCACGTAGACGCAGACCAGGCGGGCCCTCTGCCGCCGGGCGAGCCCGGCGGCGTACGCCCCGGCCCGCATCGACGTGACGGAACCGTCGATCCCGACCAGGATGACCTTAGGCCCGTCGGTGCCCAGTTCGAAGGCGCTGCCTGCTTCCTCCGCCACAGCCGAAATTATGCCAGAGCCGGGGCTTAGCGAATGCGGCACCCGCACGCAGGCACCTCCCATTGAGCAGCAAGCAGGCCACCGCGGTCCCCCCTAGCCGGTCCCGGCACGACGGAGGCGCTCGCGGGCCTCATGCTCGGAGAGCAAGACGACCGGCCGCCCGGCCGCGTGCTGGTGCTTGGCGTCGTAGGCCCGCGTCCAGACACCGGCCGCCCACGACCGCTGGACTTCGCCCGCGCTGAACTGCCTGCCACGGGCGTCGCCGTAGGCCGCGAGGAACTGCTCGGTTTCCTCGACGGTGGCCGGCTTATCCGCGCTGACGGTCGAATACAGCGCAGCAGCGAAGCCGGCCAGGACAGCTGCTCTCCAACGCCAATCTAGTCGCCGCACGGCATCCGCTACGACAGGCAATTGCGCCGGGTTCGCCCCAATACGGCGACGAGCCGGCGAACGGGCCGGCCGTGCCCGGTAGCCTGGCCCCCATGGACGAGAACCAGGCCCGCCGGATCACGGACGCGCTGCGGGATCGCGGCATCAACGCGCACCTGCGCAAGTCGGGCATCGACGCCTACTCGGTGCAGGTGCCGGCCGGCGGCGGGCGCGAGGCGCTCTGGGGGACCGAGGGCACCACCGGCCTGGAGGCCGAGGTCCTGCTGGACGGCGACCTGGTCGGCTTCGTACCGCAGATCCCCGGTTCCGAGGACTTCGACGAGGCCCAGATCGTGGACGCCATCGCCCGGGCCGACTACACCGAGCCGGTCGGCCGGGAACGCTCCGAGGCGCCCGCCCCCGGTCCGTCGCTGCCGCACGAGGGCGGGCTCTTCCGCCGGTTCCTCGGCGGCTTCCGCGAAGAGCCCGAGTAGTCCCGTGCGCCTGGCCACCTGGAACGTCAACTCGGTCAAGGCCCGGCTGCCGCGGCTGCTGGCCTGGCTGGCCGAGACCGAGCCGGACGTGGTCGGCCTGCAGGAGATCAAGGTGGCCTCCGCCGCGTTCCCCGCGGCCGGGGTCACCGAACTCGGCTACGAGGTCGCCGCGCACGGCGAGGGCCGGTGGAACGGCGTCGCGCTGCTGTCGCGAGTCGGCCTGGAGCGGGTCAGCCTGGGTTTCCCCGGCGAGCCCGGGTACGACGGCGAGCCGGCGGAGGCCCTGCTGCTCGACGAGCCCGGCCTGCGCCGGCCCGAGGCCCGCGCGGTCGGCGCCGACTGCGGCGGCGTGCGGGTCTGGTCCCTGTACGCGCCCAACGGGCGCACCCCCGACTCGGCCCACTATGCCTACAAGCTGGACTGGTACGCGGCGCTGCGCACCGCGCTGGCCGATGAGCTCAAGGACTGGCCCGAGCTGGTGGCCTACGGCGACTTCAACGTGGCGCCCACCGATGACGACGTGTGGGACCCGGCCGTGTTCGCCCACTCCACTCACGTCACGCCGCCGGAACGGCAGGCCCTGGCCGACCTGCGGGCCCTCGGGCTGCATGACATCGTGCCCAAGCCGATGAAGGGCCCGCACCCGTTCACCTACTGGGACTACCGGGCCGGCGCCTTTCCCAAAGACCAGGGCATGCGCATCGACCTGGTGTACGCCACCCAGGCGGTCGCCGACCGGGTGACCGGCGCCTACGTGGACCGGGAGGCCCGCAAGGGCCACGGCCCGTCCGATCACGCCCCGGTAGTGGTGGACCTCAGCTGAGGCGCAGGATGCGCGCGGCGTTGTCGTGCAGCACCGCGGTCCTGGCCTCATCCGGCACGTCCAGCTCGTCGAACTCGGCCAGGCAGCGCTCCGGAGAGATGAACGGGTAGTCGCTGCCCCACAGGAACTGCCCGGACAGCCGCCCGCGCAGCTCGCGGATCACTTCCGGCGGGACGCGCCGCGGCGCCCAGCCGGAGATGTCGATGTACACGTTGGTCTTGTGCAGCGCCATCGCGATCAGGTCCATGTGCCAGGGCCAGCCGAAGTGCGCGGCCACCACGGTCAGGTCCGGATGCGCCGCGGCCACCGGGTCGAGCTTGAGCGGGTGCGCGAGGTCGATCCTGATGCCCTGGCCGCCGGGCTGGCGGGCGCCGATCCCGCTGGTGCCGGTGTGGAACAGGGCCAGCAGGCCGTGCCGCTGGCAGGCCGCGAAGATCGGCCAGTACTGCGGGTCGTCGGGCGCGAAGGCCTGCAGCGACGGGTGGAACTTCACCCCGCGCAGGCCGAGCGCGGCGATCTCGGCGATCTCGGCCACCGCCTGCTCGCCCTTGTGCGGGTCCACCGAGCCCAGGCCCGCGAACACGTCGGGATAGTCGCGGCACGCGGCGGCCACGGTCTCGTTCGGCACCCGCGGCCGTCCGGTCGCGGTCTCGGCGTCCCAGGCCAGCAGGACCGCCTTGACCTGCATCCGGCGGTACGCTCCGGCCAGCTCCGGCAGCGACTGCCGGTGCGCGGGCGACCGGAAGTACGCCTCGGCCGCCTCGACGTAGCCCGCCATGCTGCCGTCTAGCCAGTCCGGGGTGGGCAGATGCACATGAAAGTCAATCGCGCGCCATGACACCCGACCTACCCTAATCGCCGCCTGGCCGCCGCGGGCCGTCAGCCCCGGTCGATGCCCTGGCTCTCCAGGTAACGAGCCGCGACCGTCTTGGGCACCACCATGCACCAGGCGTCGATGAGCAGTTCGCGCAGCTCTTCGGCGTCCAGCACCGGCAGCGCGGCCCGGACCCAGTGATACCGCTCGTCGCTGCGCAGCGGCATCATGAACTTGTCCGGCTCGCTGGCCACCAGCGCGGCCCGCTCATCCTTGGGGAAGCCGAACCCGAGCCGCTCCTCGTCGGCCGAGACCGCGGCGTACACCAGTCGGCCGACCCGGAACTTGATGCTGCCGCGGATCAGGTGCTCGGTCGTGCGCGGCAGCGACATCGCGATGGCGCGCACGTCCTCGATGCTGGCCACGGCAGGCTACTGGCCGGCCGGCGGCTCTACCCGGGGGACGGACACTCGGCCAGCTTAACCCGCACTGGTGATCAGGCTTAGTTCACCAGGACTACGCTTAATCACGGTGCTTCCGTTGTTTAGGGAGCCGGGTAAAAAGGGGCTTTCAAGTGGCGAGGGATGAGTCCTCGATCGGCCGCGTCGGCGTCCTCACCGTCGGCACCCGGGGCAACGACGGCCCCGGCGAAGTGTTCATCAAGATCCGCGGCGGTTCCGAGGCGTTCCTGGCCTGGTCGGAGAAGCCGCTGCCCAAAGGTGCGACCGTCCTGGTCATCGAGTCACGCGGCGAGCGGGCGGTCGACGTCATCGAGTGGGAAGACGTACTCGGCGAGAGTCCGCGCATTCCCGGCTTACCTCTGCTTAGGAGATGAACGATGTTCGGTTACCGTGTTCCGGCGCCCGACGAGGCCATGCTGATTTCCGGACGAGGGGGCGGCCACGAGGGCCAGCCGTTCAAGGTGGTGATCGGCCACGGCGCCTTCGTCACGCCCGTGTTCCGCAAGGTCCGGTATCTCACGCTGTCCATGCAGGAGGCTGAGGTCGCGGAGCAGTGCGTGACCCACCAGGGCATCACGCTGAACGTGCGCGCGGTGATCGCGTTCAAGGTCGGCAACGACGAGGAATCCATCATCAACGCCGGGCAGCGGTTCCTCTCCGACCAGGACCAGATGTCGCTACTGACCGGGCGGATCTTCGCCGGCCACCTGCGCTCGATCATCGGCTCAATGACGGTCGAGGAGATCGTCACCGAGCGGCAGAAGCTGGCCACCGAGGTCCTCGACGGATCCAAGGGCGAGATGGCCAAGATCGGGCTGATCGTGGACTCGCTGCAGATCCAGTCGATCGACGACATGGGCGCCGGCTACATCGCCGCCATGGCCGCGCCGAACAACGCCGCCATCCAGCGGCAGGCCAAGATCGCGCAGGCCCAGGCCGACCAGGCCGCGGCGGAGGCGCAGCAGGCGTCGGCCCGCAAGCAGGCCGAGTTCGCCAGGGAAACCTCGGTCGTACAGGCCCAGTACAAAGGTGAGGTGGAACGGGCGCAGGCGGAGGCGGCCCAGGCGGGCCCGCTGGCGCAAGCGAACGCCCAGCTCGCGGTGATCAACGCCCAGGCCGAGCTGGCTCAGCAGCAGGCCCAGCTGCGCCAGCAGCAGCTGGTCTCCGAGGTGATCAAGCCCGCCGAGGCGGAGGCGGAGCGGGTCAGGATCCTGGCCAAGGCGGACGCCGAGCGGACCCGCATCCAGGCCGAGGCGGCCGCCTCCAACAACCGCGTGGCCCTCGACCAGCTGCTCATCAACCAGCTGCCGCTGATCGTCAAGGAGGCCGCGGCCGGGCTGGCCGGCGCCAACGTCAGCGTGCTCAACGGCGCCGACGGCCTGAGCGAGATCGCCGCCGGGCTGGTCGGCCAGGGCCTGACCATCCTGGACTCGGTGCGCAAGGGCATGCCGACCCAGTACCGTGACCCCGGGACCAGCGCCCGCGGCATCGACGCCCCCGCGAAGCCGGACGGCCAGGCAGCCGGGTAAAAATAGCGATTTCCTGACGTACCGGTCGACTCGCCAGCCTGGCCCGGGCCCCGCGGTTAGGCTCGCAGCCGTGACAGCAGCGCCCGCGGCCGTTCGGATCCTGGCCGCTGATCAGCCCGCGCGGCCGGTCAGCGGCCGCCGGACGGTGGCGCTGGCCAGCGTGTACTACACGCTGGCCGCGCTGGCCGTGACGCTGTGGCTGTGGCGGGATCCGGCCACCAGGACGGTGGCCGGCAATCCCTACGACGCCGACCAGTCCGCCTGGTTCTTCCGCTACGACGCCACCGCCATCGCCCACGGCAAGCTGCCCGCCCTGGTGACGGTGGCCATCAACGCCCCGCACGGCGTGAACGTCATGTGGAACACGTTCATGCTGCTGCCCGGGGTGCTGCTGTCGCCGCTGACGCTGCTGGCCGGACCGCAGGCCAGCCTGACGCTGCTGATGACGGCCGGCTTCGCCGGATCGGGCACGGTCATGTTCGCCGTGCTGCGCCGCTGGGGGGTCAGCGTGGCCGGCGCGGCCCTCGGCGGAGCCGTCTACGCCTTCTCCCCGGCCGTGCTGCACTCGGCCATCGGCCACTACGACCTGCAGTTCGTGGTGCTCCCGCCGCTGATCATCGACGCGGGCCTGCGGCTGGCCACCGGCCGCTCCCGGGCCCTGCGCGGCGGCCTGTGGCTGGGCCTGCTGGCGGTGGCCCAGCTGCTGACCAGCGAGGAGATCCTGCTCGACACGGTGCTGGCCGGGATCTTGCTGGCCGCCGTCCTGGCCGTCAGCCGGCCCCGCCAGGTGCCGGGCCGGATCGGGGCGCTGGCCGCCGGGCTGGCCGTCGCGGCCGCCGTGACCGTGCTGATCGCCGGGTACCCGCTGTGGGTGCAGTTCTTCGGCCCGCTGCCGCAGCACGGCAGCCCGTTCACCACCGACTACTTCAAGAACGACCTGTCCGGCTTCGTGGTCCCCTCGTCCTACCAGCTGTTCCACACGGCGGGCAGCGCGGCAGAAGCGGCCAGGTTCCACGGCCTGCTGCCCGAATATCTCGGCTACCTGGGCTGGCCGCTGCTCGCCGTGCTGGCCGCGGCCGCGATCCGGTTCTGGCGGCTGCTCCCGGCCCGGGCCGCGGCCGTGACCTGGGCCGTGCTCAGCCTGTTCTCGCTGGGCGGCACCCTGCTGGCCAGCGGCCACGAACACGCCTGGATCAAGCTGCCCTGGTACTGGCTGCAGAGCCTGCCCGTGCTCAGCGCGGCACTGCCCGACCGGTTCTCGTTGCCGGCCGACGGCGCGGCCGCCGCGCTGCTGGCCTTCGCCGCCGACGCGGCCATACCGGCCTTCGCCGCCTGGGCCGCCCGCCGCCTGCCGCCCCTGGCCACCGGCGGCCGTCCGGCCGCCGTCGTGCTGGGCTGCGCCGTGCTGGCCGTTCTGCCCATAATTCCCCAGCCGCTGCCGGCCGCCGCTGCCGTTCCGCCGCCGCCGGGCTGGTCGGCGGCCTTCGGCGCGCTGCGGCTGCCCGCCTCGGCACCCGTGCTCGTGGTGCCGATCGCGGCGTCGACCTTCACCGAGCCGCTGCGCTGGCAGGCCGACAGCGGCCAGCCCGGCGCGCTGGTCGGCGGCTACTTCATGGGCCCGCAAGCCAACGGGCAGGCGTTCATCGACGGCAGCGGCAACCCGCCCGCGGGCCGCTACCTGAACTACCTGTGGGCGCAGTCCCCGGCCGGGCTGCCCGCGCCGATCACCGGCGAGGTGCCGCACGCCTTGCTGGCCGCGTCGGCGAAGTCGGCCGCCGTCTCCCGTGCGCAGATGCTGGCCCAGCTCCGGGCCTGGCGGGTGGCGGCCGTGGTCGCGGTCGCGCAGCCGAACACGGTCCTCGGCCGTTACCTCACCGGCCTGCTCGGGCCGCCCACGCTGATGGCGGGCGATGTCCTGGCCTGGCGCAGGTAGCACAGCAGGTAGCACCCTACTGTATTTCCCGGGCCGGGACCTTCTGAGGCGATGCATAGCTCCGTCTCGGATTCATAACGGCAGCAGAGGCGGGCCGGCAGTTACCTAGAGCCGCGCCGGGCAGCCTGGTGAGTGAATCCGATAAGAGACGTAGAGGAGCTAACGATGACCTGGCTGCTGCTGAACATCCCGCTGATGGTCCTGTTCTTCGCCCTGTGGGTGGGGATCCCGGTCTGGCTGGTGCGCAGGCACCCCGACCGCAAGCCGGCGCTGGCCGCGGCGGCCGCCGTCAAGACCCTTCCGGCGCTGCGCTACCAGCAGGACGACGGCTACCGCCGGGTGGCCTAGGCCCAGCCGATCCGGCCCGTGTCCGCTGCCCGTGTCGGCTGTAGGCCCGGGCGCCGGGACGTGAGAGGCTGCCGGGATGCTGGCGTTGAGCATCGGGTGCCTGGCGGCGGCGGTCGGGTGGGCCTACCTGGTCTTCGGGCACGGCCGGTTCTGGCGGACGGGCGAGTGGCTGCCGCCGCGCCGGGCCGAGCCGGCCCGCTGGCCGGACGTAGTGGCCGTCGTCCCGGCCAGGAACGAGGCCGCGATGCTGCCCGCCACGCTGCCCACCCTGCTCGGCCAGGACTACCCGGGCGCGCTGAGCGTCATCCTGGTCGACGACTGCAGCTCCGACGGCACCGCCGAGGTGGCGGCCAAGATCGGGCTCGAGGCGGCCCGGCCGCTGCGGGTGATCCCGGGCGCGCCCGCGCCGGGTCCGGCCGGTACCTGGGCGGGCAAGGTGTGGGCCATGGCCCAGGGCCTGGCCGCGGCCGGCGAGCCGGGGTACGTGCTGTTCACCGACGCCGACATCGCCTGGCAGGAAGGCGCGCTGCGTGACCTGGTGGCCGCCGCCGTGGCCGATGACCGCGTCCTGGTCTCGCAGATGGCGCTGCTGCGCACCGCGACCCGCTGGGAGCGGGTCATCGTCCCCGCCTTCGTGTACTTCTTCGCCCAGCTGTACCCGTTCCGGCGGGTGAACCGGCCCGGCTCGCGCACCGCGGCCGCGGCCGGCGGCTGCATGCTGGTGCGCCGCCAGGCGCTGCAGCAGGCCGGCGGCCTGGCCCCGATCAGCGGCGCCCGCATCGACGACGTCGCGCTGGGCCGCCTGCTCAAGCGCCCGCCCAGCCAGCGCCCGCCAAGCCAGCGCCAGCCAAGCCAGCGCCAGCCAAGCCAGCAGCAGCCTGGCCAGCGCCAGCCGAGCCGCACCTGGCTCGGGCTGACCACCCGCGTCATCAGCGTGCGGCCCTACCCGGCGCTGGCCGACCTGTGGCAGATGGTGGCCCGGTCCGCCTACATCCAGCTCGGCTATTCCCCCTGGCTGCTGGCCGGGACCATCGCCGGGCTGCTGTTCACCTACGTGCTGCCCCCGGCCGGGACCATCGCCGCGCTGGCCGCCGGGGCCGCCGCGGGCTTCACCGGATCTGCGGCACTGGCCCTCGGGACGGCCCTGGCGGGCTGGGCCCTGATGACCCTGAGCTACCTGCCCATGCTGCGGCTGTACCGGCTGTCGCCGCTGCGCGCGCTCACCCTGCCGCTGACCGCCCTGCTGTACGCGGCGATGACGGTCGACTCGGCCCGGCGGCACTACGCCGGCCGCGGCGCGGTGTGGAAGGAACGGACCGATCAGGCCCGGTTACGCTTGGATGATCTTCCGCCCGCGCAGACCAGCAGGAATGATGGGGCGTGGCACACACGATCCCGCGGAGGATGAAGGAGTTCTCGGATGACGATCAGCGTTCAGGGCGTGGTGGCCCGCGGTAAGGGCGAGCCGGTAGAGCTGACAACGGTCCTGGTACCTGAGCCCGGCCCGGGCGAGGCGCTGGTCGCCGTGCAGGCCTGCGGGGTGTGCCACACCGACCTGCACTACAAGGAGGGCGGCATCGGCGACGACTTCCCCTACCTGCTCGGGCACGAGGCGGCGGGCGTGGTCGAGGCCGTGGGCCCGGACGTGACCGACGTGGCGCCCGGCGACTTCGTCATCCTCAACTGGCGCGCCGTCTGCGGCCGCTGCCGGGCCTGCAGCCGCGGCAAGCCCTGGTACTGCTTCAACACCCACAACGCCAGCCAGAAGATGACGCTGGAAGACGGCACCGTGCTGTCGGCGGCGCTGGGCATCGGCGCGTTCGCGGACAAGACCCTGGTCGCCTCCGGCCAGTGCACCAAGGTCGACCCGGCCGTCCCGGCTGCCACCGCGGGCCTGCTCGGCTGCGGCGTGATGGCCGGCCTGGGCGCCGCCATCAACACCGGCGGCGTGACCCGGGGCGACAGCGTGGCGGTGATCGGCTGCGGCGGCGTCGGCGACGGTGCCATCCTGGGCGCCCAGCTGGCCGGCGCGCGCATGATCATCGCGGTCGACGTGGACGACAGGAAGCTGGAGTGGGCCCGCGGGTTCGGCGCCACCCACGTGGTCAACTCGCGGAACTCCGACCCGGTCGAGGCGATCCGGGAGCTGACCGGCGGGTTCGGCGCGGACGTGGTGGTCGAGGCCATCGGCCGGCCGGAGACCTACCGGCAGGCCTTCTACGCCCGCGACCTGGCCGGCACGGTAGTGCTGGTCGGCGTGCCCACCCCGGACATGCGGCTGGAACTGCCCCTGCTCGACGTGTTCGGCCGCGGCGGGGCGCTCAAGTCGTCCTGGTACGGCGACTGCCTGCCCAGCCGCGACTTCCCCATGCTGATCGACCTGCACCTGTCCGGCCGCCTGCCGCTGGACAAGTTCGTGTCCGAGACCATCTCGCTCGGCGACGTGGAAGAGGCCTTCGCCAAGATGGGCCGGGGCGAGGTGCTGCGCAGCGTCGTGACCCTGTGACCGATACCGCCCGCATCGCGATGTGGTCAGGCCCGCGCACGGTGTCCACCGCACTGATGCGGGCCTGGGAGAACCGGCCGGACACGGCGGTCACCGACGAGCCGCTCTACGCTTTTTATCTGGACCGAACGGGCCTGGCTCATCCCGGCCGCACACAGGTGATCGCCAGCCAGCCCACGGACTGGCGGGTGGTACTCGCCGAGCTGACCAGCGGCCCGCTGCCGCCGGGGGTGACGATCGGCTACGCCAAGCACATGACGCATCACCTGCTGCCCGAGGTGGACCGGGCCGCGCTGGCCGGCCTGCGGCACGCCCACCTGATCAGGGACCCGCGCGAGCTGCTCGCCTCCTACGCCAAGGTGCGCGACGAGCCGGACCTGGACGACCTGGGCCTGCGGCAGCAGGCGGAGATCTTCGAGGCGTTCGGCGGGCCGGTCGTGGATTCCCGTGACCTGCTCGCCGACCCCGAACCCATCCTGCGCGCCCTGTGCCAGGCCCTGGACGTGCCGTTCGACGCCGGCATGCTGTCCTGGCCGCCCGGCCCGCGGGACAGCGACGGCGTGTGGGCCCCGTACTGGTACGCCAGCGTGCACGCCTCGACCGGGTTCGCCCCCTACCGGCCCCCGGCCGAGCCGCTGCCCGCCCGCCTCGAGCCCCTGGCGGCCCGCTGCCTGCCCTACTACCAGCGGCTGCACCAGTACCGGATCGCCAGCCCAGGAGGTACCAGCCCAGGAGGTAATGGTGCTGCAGAGTTACGACGAGCGGAACCGCGACCTGATCGTCAACGTGAACGGCAAGCTGACCCACCGCGACCGGGCCGCGATCAGCCCGCTCGACTCGGCCGTCCAGGGCGGGGACGCGGTCTGGGAGGGCCTGCGGCTCTACCACGGCAAGATCTTCCGGCTGGCGGAGCACCTGGCCCGGCTGCGGGACTCGGCCAAGGCGCTGGCGTTCACCCAGATTCCTTCGGCCGAGGAGATCACCGAGCAGATCAGGCGCACCATCGCCGCGAACGGCATGCGCGACGGGGTGCACATCAGGCTCACCCTGACCCGGGGCCTGAAGGTCACCTCCGGCATGGATCCCCGGCTCAACCAGGCCGGGCCGACGCTGATCGTGCTGCCCGAGTACAAGGATCCGGTCTACGACGCCTCGGGCATCACCCTGGTCACCGCGAGCGTCCGGCGCCCCGCCCCGGACTGCCTCGACCCCAAGATCCACCACAACAACCTGCTGCCCTCGATCCTGGCCAAGATCGAAGCCAACGTGGCCGGCGCCGACGACGCGGTCATGCTGGACCACCGCGGCTTCATCGCCGAGACCAATGCCACCCACATCTTCATGGTCACCGGCGGGCTGCTGGCCACGCCGACCACCGCCTCCTGCCCCGAGGGCATCACCCGGGCCGTGGTGCTCGAGCTGGCCGCCGTCGCCGGCCTGCCCTGCCAGGTCGGCGACTACACGCTGCCCCAGCTCTACGTGGCCGACGAGGCCTTCGTGACCGGGACCATGGGCGGCCTGGTCCCGGTGCTGGCCGTTGACGGCCGCGTCATCGGCGACGGCAAGCCCGGCCCGGTGACCGGCCAGCTGACCGCCCTGTTCGCCGACCTCACCGCCGCCACCGGCACGCTGGTCACCTGACCCCGGGCGTCACCTGACCCCGGGCGTCACCTGACCCCTGGCGTCACCTGACCCGGGCGTCCGGCCGCGCGCGGCGCCGCCCCGTGAACCTCCAGCCACTCCGGGTCCGCCGGGAGCTCACCGCCGGGTGAACACCGCGTGGATGGTGATGATGCTGTGCAGCGAGACCAGGCCCAGCAGGTTCCAGGTGAGGCCGAAGTCGCCCCTGTTGACGTGGACTTCGGCGTCGAGCCAGATCCCGCCGTCACCCGCGACGGAAGCCGAGGCCTCCAAGCACAGCGGCCGGGCCCGGCCGCGCACGGTCAGCATGCCGGTCACCGCGACACCCTGGCCGGCGGGCCGGATGCCGTCCGCGGTGAAAGTGATGCCCGGATAACTGGCGCTGTCGAAGAAGTCAGCCGAGCGCAGATGCGTATCGCGCCGGGTGTTCCGGGTGTCCACGGACGCCGCGGCTACCGTGACGTTGCCGCTGACCGCGCCGTCCGGACCGACGGTGCCGGTCCCGCTGACCTCGCGGAAGACGCCGTTCACCCGGGCCAGGCCCGCCAGGCTGCTGCTCTTCAGCCGGATGCTGGACGCGCGCGGATCCAGGACCCAGTCCCCGGCCAGGGTCCCGTTCGCCAGCAGGTCCTGCAGCGGCGGTGCGGCCATCGGTCCCGACGGTGCGTGCATGATTGTTTCCTTGTCACGTCGAACGGATTTGAGGTGTCACCTATACGACACGCCGCCACCAGGGAGTGTGACCGATGACCGAGGCCGACTGGCTCACCGACGGTTTCGAG
The DNA here is from genome assembly GCA_963767565.1 of uncultured Actinomycetes bacterium. GTDB lineage: Bacteria > Actinomycetota > Actinomycetes > Streptosporangiales > Streptosporangiaceae > Palsa-504. Next base: position 60,173 of record CAVYEG010000021.1, read on the forward strand.
CAGAACCGGACCCGCCTGCGGGCGGTGGCCTACCGGATGCTCGGCTCGCTGGCCGAGGCCGACGACGCCGTCCAGGAGGCCTGGCTGCGGCTGAGCCGGTCGGACGCCAGTGCCGTCGATAACCTCGGCGGCTGGCTGACCACGATCGTGGCCCGGGTGTGCCTGAACGTGCTGCGCGCGCGGAACGCCCGGCGCGAGGAGCTCATCGGCGCGGACGTGCCCGACCCGGTCATCGGCCGCGCGGACGGGGCGAACCCGGAGGATGAGGCGCTGCTGGCCGACTCGGTCGGGCTCGCGCTGCAGGTCGTGCTCGAGACCCTGACCCCGGCCGAACGGCTGGCGTTCGTGCTGCACGACCTGTTCGACCTGCCCTTCGACGAGATCGCCCCCCTCGTGGGGCGTTCCCCGGCCACCGCGCGGCAGCTGGCCAGCCGGGCGCGGCGCCGGGTCCGGGGCGCCGAGGCCCAGGCCCCCGACCCCGATCTCGGGCGCCAGCGGGAGGTCGTCGACGCCTTCTACGCCGCGGCGCGCCGCGGCGATTTCGACGCGCTCGTCGCGGTGCTTGATCCCGATGTCGTGGCGCGCTTCGATGCGGGGACGGCGCGTCCGGCTGCTTCGGTGGTGCTGCGCGGCGCGGCCGCCGTGGCCGGCCAGGCGCTGCGGGTCAACCATCCCGCCGCGCTGGTGCGCCCGGCCCTGGTCAACGGGGCCGCGGGAGTGGTCGTGACCCTGGCCGGGCAGCCGGTCGCGGTCGCGGGGTTCACGGTCACGCGCGGCAAGATCGTGGAAATCGACGTGGTCGCCGACCCGGAGCGCCTCCGCAGGCTCGACCTGTCCGCCGTGGACGGCTGACCGGCCAGGGACCGTTTGGCCGCCTTGGGTTGTGTTCGGAGGCTTTCTGCCGACCGGGTCGCTCGCTACGATTGGCACATTCGCGCGGCGCAAACCGACACGCCCGCCACGGCGAGGGGGATCGCCAGCATGAGCTACGGACAGACTCCCGGCGGAGACCAGGAATATCCCGCCGGACAGGGACCAGGGTACGGGGCACCGCCGCCCTACCCGGGCCAGCCCGGGGCCTCCGGCCCGCCCGGCTGGGACCAGGGACAGCAGCAGCCTGGCTACGGCCAGCCCGGACCCGGCCAGCCAGATTACGGCCAGCCCAACTACGGCCAGCCTGGTTACGGCCAGCCCGGACCCGGCCAGCCAGATTACGGCCAGCCCAACTACGGCCAGCCCAACTACGGCCAGCCTGGTTACGGCCAGCCCAACTACGGGCAGCCCGGATACGGGCAGCCGGGTTCCGGTCAGCCCGGCTACGGATACGTCCCCCCGGGGCCGCCGCCGCCCAATTACAAGGCCTGGGGGATCACCGCCGCCGTCTGCGGCGTGCTGTTCAACCTGATCCTCGGCTTCCCGGCCGCCCTCATCGGCGGCAGGTACGGCCGGAAGGTCGCGCAGCAGTGGGCCACCGGTGACGTGCAGGCGGCCGCCACCTCGTCACGGAAAGCCCGGAACTGGCTGATCGCCTCGACCGTGCTCGACGCGCTGGGGCTGGTCCTGTTCATCGCCCTCATCACCCAGTCGGGCTCGCCGACCAGCTTCAACAACCCGTCGGCGGTCGCGGCCTCGATCAAGACCCAGATCCAGCAGCGCATATCCGACCCGTCCAGCCAGTACTACGAAAAGGGCGTGACCGTCACCTCGGTGGTCTGCACGCCGTCCGGCACCAACACCGACTCCTGCGTCGACAAGTTCTCCAACGGCCAGACCGCCTCCGAGACGGCCGTCATCTCCGGCAACGGCGCGAGCTACACCACCCATTAAGCACCACCCGCACCACCCCGCCCGTCCCCCTCAGTGGGCCTTGATCTGGCCGTCTTCTAGTTCGAGCACGGAGTCGGCGATGCCGATCAGGTTCGGGTCGTGGGTGGCGACCAGGACGGTCACGCCCTCGGACTGGACCACGGTGCGCAGCAGGCGCATGATCTGCTTGGCCGTCTCGGAGTCGAGCTGGCCGGTCGGCTCGTCGGCCAGCAGCACCTGGGGGCTGCCCGCCAGCGCCCGGGCGATGGCCACCCGCTGCTGCTGGCCGCCGGACAGCTCGCCGGGCCGCTGCTTGGTGTGCTCGCCCAGGCCCACGATGTCCAGCATCAGCCGGACCCGCTCCTCGCGCTCCTTGGCCGGCACGCCGGCGATCCGCAGCGGCACGCCGACGTTCTCCGCGGCCGACAGGATCGGGATCAGGCCGAACGACTGGAAGATGAACGCCACCGAGGTGCGCCGCAGCCGCATCCGCTCGTGGTCGGACAGGGCGGTCACCTCGCTGTCCCCGACCCGTACCGTGCCCTCGTCCGGCAGGTCCAGGCCGCCGACGATGTTGAGCAGCGTGGTCTTGCCCGAGCCGGACCGGCCCCGCAGGGCCACCAGCTGGCCGGCCTGGACGGTGAAGGACACCCCGCGCAGGGCGTGCGTCGCGGTGCGCCCGCTGCCGTAGGTGCGCCGCACGCCGTCGACGGCCACCATGTCGGTAATGGTCGGGGCGGTCACCGTGACTCCTCCGTGCTCTCGCCGCTGTCGTTGCGCCTGCGCCGGTCCGGCCAGACGCCGATATGGTCCGGCTCGGCTTCCAGGCGGACCAGGCCGCGCATGCCGAGCGGCTCGGTCATCTCGCGGGGCAGCTGCAGCCGGCCGGCCCGGTCGAGCACCGCGTACTCGGTGGCGTGCGGGGTCACCTGGCCGTCGTCGCCGTCCATGGCGTCGCGGTGGATCTCGGTGCTCGTCCGGCCGTCCCTGATCGCGACCACCCGGCGGACCACCGTGGACACGGCCGGGTCGTGGGTCACGATCAGCACGGTCACGCCGAGCTCGGCGTTGGCCTTCTGCAGCGCGCTGAACACCTCGGCGGCGGTCGCCGAGTCCAGCTCGCCGGTCGGCTCGTCGGCCAGCAGCACCTTGGGCTCGTTGGTGAGCGCCACCGCGATGGCGGCCCGCTGCTGCTCGCCGCCGGACAGCTGCTCCGGCTTGCGGTACAGGCAGTCGCCCACGCCCATCAGCTCGAGCAGCTCGCCGGCCCGCTCGCGGCGGGTCCGGGCCCGGACGCCGGCCAGCCGCATCGGCAGCTCCACGTTCTGCTGCGCGGTCAGGTAGGGGAGCAGGTTGCGTGAGGTCTGCTGCCAGATGAAGCCCACCACCCGGCGCCGGTAGGCCAGCCGCTGCCGCGCGTTCATCGCGGCCAGGTCGTTGCCTCCCACGCGGACCGAGCCCGCGGTGGGCGTGTCGAGCCCGGCCAGGATGTTCATCAGGGTCGACTTGCCGCTGCCGGACGCGCCGACCAGGGCCACGATCTCGCTCTCCTCGACCAGCAGGTCGAGCCCCTGCAGGGCCTGGACCTCGATCCCGGCGGCGACGTAGATGCGGACCAGCCGGTCGCAGACGATCAGCGAGCCCGCGCCGAAGTCCCGGTGCTGCCGCGCCGACTCCGCGCCCAGGTCCTCGATGCTGCTGGCCATTAATGTCTCCCTCTGCCTTCTAGTGTGCCCCTAGTGAGCCCGCAGGATGCCGCTGATCCCGCGCCGGCGCAGCATCTGGGCCTCGGCGGCCAGGGCCGCCGCGGCCAGCACCACCGCGCCCAGGGCGGGCAGGCCGAGCGTGGTCAGGTCGGGCTGGAACTCGGCCGCCGTGCCCGTCCCGGTGAACGCGGACAGGTCGATGGAGGAGCCGATCAGATGGGGCAGGACCACCGCGCACACGGCGCCGGCCAGCGCGGCGGCGACCACGGCAGGCAGCGCCTCGGCCATGACCAGTCCGGTGTCACTCGAGTAGCCCATCACGGTGAGCCGGGCCAGGGTCAGCTCGCGTTCCGCCGACCCCAGGGCCAGGCTGAGGACCACGATCAGCAGGCCGAGCACACCGGCCTCGGCCAGGGTGACCGCGACGATGAGCACGGCGCCGTGCGGCAGCGGCGAGTTGGTCAGCGAGGCCAGCACGGTGGCCCGGTAGCTGATCGAGCCGTCGGTGATCGTCCGTTTGACCAGGGCGGACAGCTGGCTCTGATCGATGGAGGCGCCGCTGACCAGGATCATGTTCGGGGCGGGCTGGCCGCCCGGGCCGGGCAGGATCAGCTGCGGCATGATGACGAACGTGCCGCCCCCGGGCTGAGCCGGGGTGCTGGCCAGGATGCCCGCCACCCGGACGCTGAACGGCCCCACCGGAAGCAGCGAGGTCAGCTGCGTGGCTCCGCGGCCGAGGACGGCGGCGGCAGACGGCGAGGCGAGCACCGGCACGACGGCCGGCGCGGTGCCCGAGGCCGGGCCGAGCTTGGCCGCCGGGAAAGGCGGATAGGGGGTGGTCCCGGTCACGGCGGCGTAGCTGGCCGGGTCCACGGCGACCACGGTCAGCGCCTGGCCGAACGGCGTAACCCAGGTGGTGTTCCAGACCGCGGTGGCGTGGGTGACGCCGCGGACCGCGGCGATGGCCTTGAGCTCGGCGGGCGTGATCGGGCCCGAGACCGGGCTGGGCTGGATCACCGCGTCGGCCCCGGTGGTGTGCCAGGACGTCGCGACCTCGCCGCGGGCGATACCGCTGCTGACCATCCCGGCGAAGGCGGCCAGGCTGAGCGCGAGCACCAGCGCGAACGCGGGCAGCACGCCGGTCAGCGAGGACCGGGCCGCCGCGGATAGGGCCACGAAGCCGGTGGCGCCCGCACCGCGGGCCGACAGCCGGAGCAGGCCGCGGACGGCCAGCGGGTACAGCCGGAGCATGATCAGCACCACCGGGACCGCCACCAGCACCGGCGTCACGGTCAGCAGCAGGTTGACCTGGCCGCCGGCCGGCACGCCCTGGTCGTGCAGCACGACCAGGCCGGCCACGCACGCCGCACAGGCCGTGACCTCGGCCACCGGGCGGCGCCAGGCCATCCGGCGGCGGCCGGTCTCGGGCGTAAGGATCCGGGCCGGGTTGCCGGCCGGGGCAGGCTTGCGGTACTGCCAGGCGGCGATCAGCGAGGGACCGGCCAGCGCGATGGCCAGCGTGATCGCGGCCAGCAGCCAGCCCAGCCCCGAGGCCGCCGCGTCACCGGGGATCACGACGATGGCCAGCAGGGCGCCGATCACCGCGGCGGGCACCGCCATGACCGCCGTGCCGCGGGCCAGCAGGGCCGTGACCTGCCGCAGCGACCCGCCCCGGGCCCGCAGCATGGTCAGCTCGTCGCCCCGGCGGACGACGATCATCCGGGCCGCGAGCAGGATCACCGCGGCGGCGATCACGATCAGGCTGACCGACATCATCAGCAGCACCGTTTCGACGCCGGCCTGGGTGCTGAGGAACATCGACAGGCCGGCGGTCAGCGGCAGGGTGAGGCTCAGCGTGTTCCCCGCGGCCGCCAGCGGACCGGTCAGCGCGGGCGTCACCGTGCCGGCCCGGTTAAGGGCGTTGTACAGCCCCTGGGCCTGGTCCGCGCTGAGCCCGCCGACCGCGAGCGGGAACTCCCACCCCAGCTCCATGCCCGGGCCGTTGACCAGCCCCATGCCCGGGCCGTTGAACGCGCTCTGCATGGCGGCTAGCTGGCCAGGGTCGGCGATGACCCCGGCGGCCCAGTACGCCGGGCCCGCCGTCGGGGTGACCAGCGACGGCTGGCCGGCCAGCGGGTCCTGCGCCCAGAACGTCGAGGCGGGGTCCTTCGGCCGCAGGATGCCGGTGACGACCAGCGTGACCGTGCCGGTCCCGACGCTGAGCGTCATCCGGCTGCCCGGGCGCAGTCCGAACCGCGCGGCGCTCTGCGTGCTGACCGCCACCGGCACCGTCCCGGCCGGCTCGGCCCCGGCCGTGAAGCTGCCCGCCACGAGGGTGGCGTCGCTGGTCAGCGTGTTGCGGTAGATCACCTCCAGCTTGGGCGACGTTCCGTCGAGGACTGCGCTGGCCGCCGCGCCCGAGGTGACCGCGGCCGCGTCCGAGGTCAGGCCGTACCAGTAGCCGGCGGCCAGCGGGAGCGGCAGCCGCGCCAGGCTGGACTTGATGTCCTGCGTGGCCAGGCTCAGCAGGCGGCTCAGCAGGCGGCCCAGCTGGCCCGCGGTCAGGGAGGGCCCGCCCGGGGTGGCCAGCGAGCTGGTGAAGTCGTTCCAGCTCGCGGTCACCTGGACGGTCTTGACCGTCGGCGCGAGGGAGGCCATGGTCTGCTGGAAGGCCTGGGACCGGACGTGCAGGCTGAGCGCGGGCCCGGAGATGGCGGTGAACACGCAGCCGCACACCAGCAGGGCCAGCGCCAGCGTGCTGCCGGCCGCGGAGCCCGCCACCCGGCCGAGCCCGGCGACCCGCCTCATGCTGCCTCGGCGGCGCGCAGTTCGGCGGCGGCGTCCGGACGCCGGGCGATGGTCAGCGCGGCGGCCAGCACCGGCAGGACCGCCACGGTCAGGGCCAGGGCCAGGATCTGCGACCAGCCGAACTGGATGATGACCGGCGGCACCGGCTCGGTCGCGGACGAGGTCAGGGTGATGGCGGGGACCAGCAGCTCGGCCAGCACCACGCCGAGCACCAGCCCGGCCACCGCTGACGGCAGGCTCAGCATGAGCTTCTCCAGGCAGAGCTGGCCCGCCGCCGCGCGCGGCGGCACGCCCAGCGCCGCCAGCAGCGCGTTCTCGGCGCGCCGCTGGTGTACGCCGGCCGCGATGCTCACGCAGAAGCCGGTGATGGCCAGGACCGCGGCCGCGATGGCCACGGCCAGCAGGGCCTGCTGCGGCACGGTCGACAACGGGTCGGACAGCAGGCTGGCCGCCGCCCGCACCGTGCTGGCGATCGCTGATCCGGCCGGCAGGTCCCCGGCCAGCCCGGGCGGCACCCCGCCGGAGCCGCCCGCCCCGCCCGTCCCGGACGTGGTGGCCAGCCACCACTGCGTAACCTGGGCGGGGGCCAGCGAGCTGCTGGTCAGCACGTCCTGCAGGCGGCCCAGGTCCACGATGAGGGCGCCGCCGCCGGCCGATGCGGTGGGGAACGTGGTCACCGCGGCCACGATCTTCACGCTGATGACCGCGCCGTTGACGTCGGCCTGCACGACGGAGCCGACGCCGGAGTTGGTGGCGGCCAGGAAGCGCTGCGTGGCGATGCCGGGCAGCGGCGCGACCGGCGGCGTCCCGGTCAGCGTCAGGTCACCGCTGACCGGGCTGGGCGGCAGGCCGGCGATCGGGTTGGCGGCCAGCCCGAAGCCCGGGTCGAACGTCACGGTCAGCACGCCGCCCGCGGCGGCCTTGGCCGTGACGGCGGGCGGTCCCGACGCCCCGGCCGTGCCCGTGGTCTGCTTGACGCTGGTCAGCTCGGCCGAGGAGCCGGCCACGGTCCAGCTGCCCAGCATGGCGCCGGGCTGGGCGGCCGTCCCCGGCCCGGCGGAGAGGCCGGACACGGTGAAGGTCGCCGGCGAGCCCGGCCGGTGCGCCGGCAGCGTGTAGTTCAGGTCGAGTGAGGTCAGCTTCAGCGGGTAGAGCGCACCCGCACCGCCGGAAGCGCCGCCGGAAGCACCGCCGGAAGCGCCGGCTGGTTGGCCAGGGTGACGGTCAGCGTGTGCTCCCGCCCGTCGGCCGCCAGCGTGCCCGCGTCGAGCTCGTAGACGTCACCGGCGGCGTCCGCCACCGAAAGGTTCACCGTGACCGGGGACAGCCCCAGCGAGGCCGGACCGAGCCGCGCGGCCAGCTGCACCTGCGCCGAGCGGCCGGGCAGCCTCACGCCGGGCGGTGCGCCGGCGGGCGCGATCGTGCCGAACAGCCGGGCCTCGGGCAGCGCGGACTGGTCCGGCCGCAGCAGGGTCACGTCCGCGGCCTGGCTGGAGTTGACCGCCAGCACCTCGCTGTTGCTGATCTCCTGCGGGAACACCGCGACCGCCATGGCCCGCTGGACCCCGGGCAGCTTGACCAGCGCGGCGGACTGGGCCGCCGACAGCGGCTGGCTGGTGTCCACGCGCACGTCCGCGCCCGAGCTGAACGAGGCCTGGTCGTGCTCGGAATGCGTCCAGCTCTGCCGCTGGGCCAGGGCCAGCGTGCAGGTGGCCACCGACAGCACGATCAGCAGCGCCGCGCCGCCCTGCCGGATCGGCTGCCTGCTGATCTGCCAGCTGGCCAGGGCCGCGGTCAGCCGCCGGCCCCGGGCGGCCAGCCGGTCGCCGGCCTTGCCGCCCGCCGGCAGCAGGCGCAGCGCGAGCACGGTGCCGCCCGCCAGGGCCAGCGCGGGCGCGATCACGACCACCGGGTCGACGCCGAAGTTGCCGTTGGCCCCGGCCGATACCGCCGAGTAGTGCCGCAGCTGCCAGCCCGCCAGCACGGCCAGCAGGATCAGGGCCAGGTCCGCGCCGGCCCGGGTCACCCCGGAGATGGCGGCCTGCCGTCCCCGCCGGGCCCGGGCCGTGCCCGGGCTCACCGTGGTCAGCGCGGGCACCAGCATGATCACGATCGCCCCGGCCGCCACCCCGGCGGCTGCCGCGATCGCGTCCGGCCACGCGGCCCCGGTCCACCGGGACGACCCGGTGCCGCCCCCCGCGGCCAGCGCGCCGGCCAGCAGCACGCCGAGCACGCCGCCGGCCGCGGCCGAGGTCAGGCACAGCGGTACCGCCTCGGCCGCGGTCAGCCGGAGCAGCTGCCAGCGCGTCGCGCCGCGCGCGGTGAGCATGGCCGACTCGCCCTCCCGCTGGCCCGCCAGCAGCCGGGCCGAGGCCAGCAGCGCCGCCCCGGCCAGCAGGAACAGCAGGACGGCGCAGATGGCCAGCAGCGAGCGGGCCACGTCCAGGTCGTTGGCCGTGCCGTCGAGTACCGCCGGCAGGCTGGTGCCGACGGTCAGCGTCGGCAGCTGCTGGGCGTTCTGCAGCGCCTGGCGCAGCCCGTCCACGTTGGCGGCCACCGTGGTCAGCTGGTTGGCCGGGATGCTGGCCGTCTGCGGCTGGGCCAGCCAGGTGGCGCTGTAAACCGGGAGCGCCGCGCCGAACGCCGCGGCCGAGACGGTCAGCGGGCCGTAGGTGGTGAAGCTGTTGGCCGTGCTGGACCCGCCCAGCGCGACGTCATCCAGGTTCCAGTAGGCCGAGGACACCTGCCGGGGCCGGTACAGGCCGGTGATCACGAACCGCAGGTAGCCGTTCGAGATCCGGTCCTTCATCCGCAGCACGTCGCCGTCGGCCACGTGCAGCAGCGCCGCGGCCGAGGCGGGCAGCGCCGCGGGAATGGGCTGCCCGGCGGCGGCCGCGCCCGGCCAGCTCCCGGAGACCAGCGCCGCCTGGGCGGTCACGTCGCCGAGCGCCGCGGCTTCGGCGATGGGCAGGTTGCCCGGGCCCGCGCTGCCCGGCGTGGCCGGCAGCGAGCCGGGCACGAAGCCCAGCGGGTCGGACCAGACGCAGGAGTAGAAGGAGAACGGGGCGCCGCCCAGGGCCGGCCTGATCGTGGTCGGCAGCACCGTGTCGTACTGGGCGGCCTGGCTCGCGTTGACGGTCCCGGTCATGACCAGCGACGTCCCGGCCGCCTGGCCGAGGTCGTGCCGCACGGCCCGGGGCAGCGCCTGGCCGCTGAAGGTGGCCAGCGCCGTGGCCAGGGCCGCGGCCACCAAGGTGGTCAGGGCCGCGGCGATGATCACCAGCCGGTGCGCGTTCATCCGCGTCCGTGTCAGTGAACCCCGCGTCAGCGAACCCCGTGTAAAGCCCATCAGGTTTTCGAGCCTAAGACGGGAAATGGCTGATAAAAAGGGTGCGTGCGCGACCTGGTATGCGTCTGTGACCGCGCTTTGATACCACGCAGGGTCAGCGCGGCCGGAGGACAGGAGGCTGACTGGTGCCCGTCATCGTGATCACCGGGGCGGCTGGCCTGGTCGGGTCCATGCTGCGGCCGCGGCTGGCCCGGCCGGATCGTACGCTGCGCCTGCTGGACGTCGCCCCGCTGCAGGCCGGGCCCGGCGAGGAGGCGGTCCAGGCCTCGGTCACCGACCTGGCGGCCATGACCGACGCCTGCCGCGGCGCGGACGCCGTCATCCACCTGGGCGGGATATCCGGCGAGGCGTCCTGGCCGCGCATCCTGGAGACCAACATCAGCGGCGGCTACGTGGCGTTCGAGGCGGCCCGCCAGGCCGGCGTGCCGCGGGTGGTCTTCGCCTCCTCTAACCACGCGGTCGGCTTCAGCCCGCGCGCAGCGTTCCCGGTGCCCGATTACGCCTTCCCCGCGCCGGACACCTACTACGGGGTGTCCAAGGTGGCCACCGAGGCGCTGGCCGCGATGTACCACTACCGGTACGGCCTGGACGCGATCTGCGTGCGCATCCTGACCTGCGTCCCGCGCCCGGCCGACGTGCGGACGCTGTCCACCTGGCTGTCCCCGGACGACGCGGGCCGGCTGTTCGAGGCCTGCCTGACCGCCGAGCGGCCGGGGTTCCGGGTCATCTTCGGGGTCTCGGCCAACACCCGCGGCGGCTGGGTCTCGCTGGCCGAGGCCGAGGCCCTGGGCTACCAGCCGCAGGACGACGCGGAGGAGTACGCCGCCGAGATCCTGGCTGCCGCCCGCGACGACGACCCGGCCGCCGACCCGGTGCTGCGCTACCTGGGCGGCCCGTTCACCCTGCCCGACGCCGAGGTCCCGCAGGCCTAGCGGTCTCGCTCTTGCTCGCGGCGGATGCTACGCCCGTTCGGCCCGGTACTTCTCCCAGCGGGCCAGCAGTTCGCCCATCTCCCGGCTGGCGAACTCCAGGAACGCGGCCTGCTCGGCCATCCGCGCGCCGGCCGCGGTGTCCGCGCCGACCAGGTCGATGCCCTCGCGGACCAGCGCGCCCCAGCGGCTCATGACCTGATCCCGCATCCGCAGCAGGTCGTCCCACATGGTGCCGGGCATCCGGTAGTAGTCCCGGCGCGAGCCGGGCACCCGCTCCTTGTGCACCAGCCCGACCTGGATCAGGTAGCGCACCGCGCCGGACACCGCGGCCGGGCTGATCCGCAGCGTCCCGGCCAGCTCGGCGGCGGTCAGCCGCCCGGAGTCGGCGATCAGCAGCGCGACGAACACCCGGGCCGGCATGGGCGGAAGCCGGCCGCCACCAGCACGGCCGCGAACCGCTCGGTGTAGTCGAACAGCCGGTCCTGCACCGCCCCGTCCGGCCCGCCGGTCTGCCCGTCCACCGCTACACGATACCGCATTCCTAATTTTCAGAAATCGGTGAAATCTGTGTAGGCTGATGTCATGGCGAACGCGATCGAGATCCGGGGCCTGACCAAGTCATACGGCCGGACCACCGCGCTGGACGGCCTGGACCTGTTCGTCCGCACCGGCGAGGTGCACGCCTTCCTCGGGCCGAACGGCGCAGGCAAGACCACCACCATCCGGATCCTGCTCGGCCTGCTGCGCAAGGACGGCGGCCAGGTGAGCCTGCTCGGCGGCGACCCCCGGCGGGACGCGGTCCCGCTGCACGCCCGGCTGGCCTACGTGCCCGGCGACGTCACCCTGTGGCCGGGCCTGACCGGCGGCCAGATCATCGACCTGCTCGGCCGGCTCCGCGGCCCCACCGCCCGCCTGGACCCTAACCGCCGCCAGGCCCTGATCGAGAAGTTCGACCTCGACCCGACCAAGAAGGCCCGGGCCTACTCCAAGGGCAACCGGCAGAAGGTCGCGCTGATCGCCGCCCTGGCCAGCGACGCCGAACTCCTCCTGCTCGACGAGCCCACCGCCGGGCTGGACCCGCTCATGGAGGCCGCCTTCCGGGACTGCGTCACCGACGAACGCCGGGCCGGCCGCACCGTCCTGCTGTCCAGCCACATCCTGGCCGAGGCCGAGGCCCTGGCCGACCGGGTCACGATCATCCGGGCCGGCCGCACCGCCGAGACCGGCACCCTGGCCGAGCTGCGCCACCTGACCCGCGACCTCGTCGACGCCGAGCTGGCTGCCCCGGCCGCGCTGGACGGCGTGGCCGGCGTGCACGACCTGGTCACGGAGGACCTGCACGTCCGCTGCCAGGTCGACCACGCAGCCCTGGATGACGTGCTGGGCCGCCTGCACCAGGCCGGCGTCCGGGCCCTGACCTGCCGGCCGCCGACGCTCGAGGAGCTGTTCCTGCGGCATTATTCGGCCGAACGGACCGTGGCCGGGGCCCCGCGATGACCCTCCTCGCCCATCCGGGGCGGCCGCCGGCCGGCCTGACCGGGACCGGCGAACTCGCCCGGCTCGCCGTCCGGCGGGACCGGATCGGGCTGGCGGCGGGCGTCTACGTGATCACCGCCGGGGTGGCCGGCACGGCCTACACGTTCAGGAAGCTGTACCCGACCGAGGCCGGGCGGGCCGCGCTGGCCGCCACCGGGGGCAGCAACCCGGCCCTGCGGTTCCTGTACGGCAGGCTGGACGGCTCCTCCCTCGGCTCGCTCACCGCCTGGCGGTACGGCGTCTGGGCCGGCCTGTTCGCCGCGCTGCTGGCCATCTTCGTGGTGATCAGGCACACCAGGTCCGATGAGGAGGCCGGGCGGCTGGAGCTGGTCGGATCCACGGTCGTGGGGCGGCAGGCGGCCCTGGTGGCCGGGCTGGTCAGCGCGGCCGCGGGCGTCCTCGCGGTGACGGCGCTGCTCTGCGCCGTGCTGCCGCTGGTCGGCCTGCCGGCCGCCGGCGCGGCCGTGCTCGCGCTGGGCATCGGCGGCTGCGGGCTGGCCTTCACCGCGATCACCGCGGTGGCGGCCCAGCTGACCGCCAGCGCCCGGGCCGCGCGCGGGATCGCGCTGGCGGTGCTGGGCGTCGCCTTCGTGCTGCGGGGCGTGGGCGATTCGGCCGGGGCGAGCGGGCCGTCCTGGCTGTCCTGGGCCTCGCCGCTGGCCTGGATCCAGCTGGCCCGTCCGTTCGCCGCGCCGCGCTGGTGGGTGCTGGTCCTGCCGCTGGCGGTGGCCGCGGCCGGCACCGCGGCCGCGTTCGCGCTGGCCGCGCGGCGGGACCAGGGCGCCGGGCTGCTGCCCGGCCGGCTGGGCCCGGCGACGGCGTCGGTCTTCCTGCACGGCCCGTTCGGCCTGGCCTGGCGGCTGCAGCGGGGCGCGCTGCTCGGCTGGGCCGTCGGCTACGCGTTCACCTTCGCCGCCTCGGGGGCGGCGGCGAAGGGCATCGGCCAGCTGTTCGGCACCAGCACCGCGCTGGAGCACGAGTTCACCCGGCTGGGCGGCCAGTCTGCCATCACCAACGCCTACCTGGCCGCGCTCATGCTGCTGGCCGGCCTGGTCGCCGCCGCGTACGCGGTCTCCGTGATCCTGCGGCTGCGAGCCGAGGAAACCGGGGCCGCGGCCGAGCCGGTGCTGGCCACGGCCACCGGCCGGGTCCGCTGGGCGCTCAGCCACATCGCCGTGGCCGTCGGGGGTGCCGCGCTGCTGCTGGCCGTGGCGGGCGTGGCGGCCGGCCTGGGTTACGGGCTGCGCACCGGATCGGCCGGCCCCGAGGTGGCCCGGCTGACCGGCGCGGCGCTGAGCCAGCTGCCGTCAGCGCTGGTGCTGGCCGCCGTGGCGATCGGCCTGCTCGGCCTGCTGCCCCGGGCCTGCGCGGCCGGCGCCTGGACCGCGCTGGGCCTGGTCGTGGTCATCGACCTGTTCGGCCAGGTGCTCCAGCTGCCGCACTGGGCGCTGGACATCTCGCCGTTCACCCACGCCCCCCGGCTGCCCGGCGGCACCGTGTCCGCCGCGCCCCTGGTCTGGCTGGGCGTCATCGCCCTGGCCTGCGGCGCCGTCGGCCTGGCCGCCCTCCGCCGCCGCGACATCGGCTGACCGCCGCGCGCTCGGCGGGACCGTTCCCGGCCCAGGCGCCGACGATGGCCTGGTGCGGGATGGGCCGCAAACCCTGGATTCGGGGATCGCACTTTGCATACAGTCGCCGATAAACTCCGGATGTGTCCAGGTCATGCTGGACCGGAGGTGCGAGATGGTGCAGGGGGTGACGATGGCGACGATTCGTCCCCTGCAGCGGCCGGTGCCGTTGCGCCAGTCGGTGTACGACGCGCTGATCGACCTGATCGTCGGCGGTGAGCTGCCGTCAGGGCAGCACATGGTCGAGACCGACCTGGCCCGCCAGCTGGGGGTGAGCAGGCAGCCGATCCGCGAGGCGCTGCACCGCATGGAAGCCGAGGGCTGGGTGGACCTGCGGCCCAGCCAGGGCGCCTTCGTGCACGTGCCGACCGAGCAGGAAGTAGACGAGCTGCTGAACGTCCGCTCCCTGCTCGAGGCCGAGACGGCCCGCCTGGCCGCGGCGTCCGCGCCCGGCCCGGACCAGCTGGCCCGGCTGCGCGAGATCTGCCGTGAGGGGCAGGCCGCCTTCGACTCAGGCGACTTCGGTACCGCCGTGGCGGCCAACAATTCCTTCCACGCCGAGATCGCGGCCATCGGCGGCAACTCGGTGCTGGCCGAGCTGGCCGACATCGTGGGCCGCCGGGCCCAGTGGTACTACCGGATGGTGGCGCCCACCCGCGGGCACGGGTCGTGGGCCGAGCACGCCGAGATGATCGCGGCCCTCGAGGCGGCCGACGCCGACCAGGCCCTTTCCCTAGCCCGCCGCCACACCGAACGCACCCGCCAGGCCTACCACGCCCCCAGAGAAACCGGCCCCCGCTGACCGGTCCACGCTGACCGGATCCCGCTGACCGGTCCAGCCTGCCGGAGCCGTTCGGCCTCTCCGGGGCCTCGCTGCTGCCGGAGCCGTTCGGCCTCCTGGGCCTCCTCGCCGCCCTTCCCCTCGCCGTCCGTGCCGCCGTGCCCGCCGGCGCCCGCCCCCTGCTGGTCTTCCATGATCACGGGTACTTTTGGTCGCTATTTGGTACAAACTGCCCGCGATCATGAAACGGCCTGGTGCGACGCTCTGCGGCAAGATGCTTTCGTTGCGGAGAGTAGCTGTGTACTCTCCGTTAGTGAGATCGGGGGCGGGCGACTTGCCGTAATGGCGCGAATGCACCATAAAGACGGTCGCCGGCCAGTAGCGTGAGTCATCAAATCGAGACCTCGGCGTTGGAATTATCCAAGTAGGTCGCAGAGTGTCTCTGTTGTCGCGATGATGCTAGTGATCATTGACCTGCTGTACGACAGACAGGGGAGTGACCCGGTATATGAGAAGCGGTTCGCCGGCTGACGACGGTGGATGGCCATCTGCGCAGCATCCCTACGGGGATGAGCCCACCAGCGGACCGGGACCCAACGGGCCGGGGCGGCGCGGCGAACCGCAGCAGGGACGGAGCGGATCCGGCGAGGTGCCGTTCGGCCCGGACATCTCCTGGCCTAACGGCTTCCGGCAGCTGGATACCGACTCCCGGCGCCTGCTCGAGTCCGGTTACGGCTCGGGCGGCTACCCGTCCGGCGGCTACCGCACCCCTGGCCCCGGCCAGTACGACCACGTAGACCCCGGTTACGGCCGCCGTTCCCCGGGCCGCGCCAGCGACTCCGGGTACTGGCCGCCGGCCATGGACGACACCGGCTACGGCGATCCGGGCTACTCAGACCCGTCCTACGAAGGCCCGCGCAGCGTGCCCGGTGCCTCCCTGCCGCCCGGCGGCGGCCGCGGCGGCCGGGCTTCCGGCGGCTACGACCAGCAGCCCGGGTACCAGGTACCGGACTACCGCGAGCCGGCCCGCCCCGAGTTCGGCTACCAGCAGGGCTATGTGCCGCCGCTGAGCGCGCCGCCGGAGATCTACCCGGTAACCGGCGCGCAGGAGGCCCTGCCCGAGACCGGCCCGCAGCCGGGACCCAGCTTCTGGGGCCGGCCCGACCAGTCGGCCGGCCCGTCCTATCCCGAGCAGTGGTACGAGCACCCGCGCCTGGACCCGCCGCCCGCCCCGGCGCCCGATCCGCGGCTGGCCGGCATGCGCTACGACGAGCTGCACTACGAGGACCCGGCCGCCGGGTACGACGAGCCGCTCGACGACGACGCGTGGGTACAGGAGCTGCGCCGCAGCGCCCCCGCCTATCCCCAGACCTCGCCCGGCCCGTCCGACCTCGCGCCGCGCCGCGCCGACCCGCCGCGCGCATCCGGCTTCGGCCCGCCGCCCGGCTCCAGCCTGCCGCCTAGCTCCGGCCCGCACCCCGGTTCCGGCCCGCAGGCCGGCTTCCAGCGCGCACCCGGCCGCGAGCAGCCGTCCGGCTTCGGCCCGGCCCGGGATGACCGGGGCGGCCCGCGGATGAGCGCCAGGCCGGAGGTCGGCGACGCCCGCCCGTCGTTCCCTCGCGACGTGTCCGGGCACGGCTTCCTGGGCGCTCCGGCGGCTCCGGTCGGCCTGCTCACCTCGCCCGCCGTCCGGCCGCTCGAGGCTCCCGCCGAGGCCGCGCCGCTGCGGACCGGGTCGAACGTGCTGGCTGGCCCGGATGTCCTGGACGCGCCCGACACACGCCAGTTCCCGGTGGTCCGTCCCGGGCACGGCCTGGACGGACCGTCGATCACCTCGTCCTGGCCCGCCCAGCCGCAGGCCGACGAGGTGGAGTCCTACGAGGACTTCTGGCGGGAAGACGACGATGACGAGTACCGCGGCCTGTTCCCCGACGAGGACGGCGCCCGCGACACCGGCCCGAAGGCCAAGCGCGGCACCGGCCGCCGCCGCGGCCGCAGCAACGACCACCGGCTCTGGCTGGCCCTGCTCGGCGTGATCCTGGCCGCGGGAGCAGCGATCTTCGGGATTATCACGTTCGAGTTCCCGTCCCACGGCGGCCCGGTGCACAGCATGGTCACCCCGGCCCGGATCGGCGGCTACGTCCGCACGCTGAACCTGGAGAAGCAGACCCACCTGGCCCAGCTGCGCGCCGAGGTCATCACGATGAGCTCCGGCCACGCCAGCAGCGTGGTGTCGGCGGCCTACGAGTCAGGTAACTCCGCGGCCGGGGCCACCGAGCAGATCATCATGTTCATCGGCGGCCACCTGGCCAACGCCGCGCCCAGCAGCTCGATCGCCAGCTTCATCCAGAAGTTCCCGGCCGCGGTCGTGGTACCCGCGGGGTCGCTGGGCGGCCAGGCGGCGTGCGTGGAGAACGGCGCAGGCACCTCGAACCCGGTGTCGATGTGCGTGTTTTTCGACAACGACAGCTTCGGCGAGATCGTCTCGCCCACCATGAACGCCAACGCGCTGTCCACGGTGATGCGGACCGTCCGCCCGTCGTTCGAGCTGGTGGTCAGGAAGTAGCGCTGGTCCCCGCAGCCGGGTCAGCCGGAACCGGCCGCTGGTTCTAGCGGCCTGGCTTGCCCGGGCGCGGTCGCCTGCGCACCGACAGGCGGGTCACGGTGAGCATGATGGCCAGCCCCAGCGCGATCAGGCCCGCGACCTGGGCGGTCGCAACCGGCGAGCCGAGCGCGACGGGCGAGGCCTCAGTCACCGGCCCGGCATTCCGGCCGCCCGGCGGCGACGCATCCGCGGCGCTTGCGCTCGGCGTGGCCGACGGGGTGATGTCCGGGAACAGGCCCGCGGCGTTGCCGGCCCCGATGAGCAGGCTGGCCTCGGCGTTCAGGTCCGGCACGTTCAGGTTCGGGATCGGCCCGAGCGGCGTCACGATGTCCGGCTTGGCGGCCGCCGAGGACGTGGGCTTGGCGGCCGCGGCGGCGGTGACCGTGGTGGTCTCGTCCGCCGCGGGCGCCGTCCACTTGGCCGTGGTGGTCACGCTGGCCGTGGCGGTCAGCTTCACCGAGCTGACCGAGGAGGCGTTCGAGGCCACCGCGATCTGCGCCTTGAGGTCAGTAGCCTGCTTATCGGTGACCGAACCCAGCGTGCACGACGCCGTGCCGTTCTTGCTGCAGCCGCTGGTGAACTCGGGCTTCTGGCTGGTCGGCGCCGAGGTCAGCGCCACGGTCACGCCCGACGCGGAGCCGTTTATGGCGGAGACTTTCACGTCGTAGGTGGCCGACTGCCCGCGCTTGATGCTGGACTGCAGGCGCTGGACGCTCACGCACAGCTGCGGCTGAGCCGTGGAGCTGGCGCTGGGACTTGGAGTGGACGCGATGTAGGCGTCCAGCGAAGCCGAGAGCGTGCTGGACGACGCGGATCCGGACGGCGACGAGGACGAAGACCCCGACCCGGACGAGGACGAGCCGGACCCGGACACCGAGGGCGAAGGGCTCTGCGACGCGGACGGCGAGCCGTCGCTGGCCGCGGGCGAGGTAGAGGCCGGCGGATCGCTGCTCGGCGGGTCGCTGGGAGAACTGCTGCTCGGAGAGGGGGAGGGAGACGGCGACGGCGAGGGGGACGGGGATGGGGACGGTGAGGGCGACGGGGACGGGGAAGCCGAGGCGGGCAGGGCCTGGCACACGACGTCAGAATCGGATGCCGGCGCGGCGCCGACACTGGCCGCCGCCGCATGCGCGGTCCCCAGCATGCTCAGGGTAAGGAAACTCCCGCTCAGTACGGTCACTGCCGCTACTCGCACCTGCGCGAAACGCATAAGTGGCCTGTCTCCGCTGCTCGTCAGGGTTATTTGTCGTCTCTTCTAGGGATTCGGAGATGCTGTGGGGGCGGATGGGTCTCTCTAGTCATATCCCCAAACAGGTTACATATGCATCACACGTCCTCCTCGTCAGGGCCGAGCCGCTAGGATGACCCGCCCGGCGGTCGGCACCCTTGATGGGACGTTCGGCGGCCCGGATCGGTTCACCTTTTTTGCGGATCTCCCGGGCCCGGTCGCTGCGCACCGTAGTAGAGGGGGATGCAACCGCGGATATCGGTTGATACGGGCGCCTCGTATGTGCTCTGCTGTCGCTGTTCCAGACAGTCATGGCGACGCGGGGAACAGCATGGGCGACGGCAGACGTGGCGGCAGGCCGTCCGGCGGCATGCTCCTGGGCCACCCGCCGACCGATCCCGTCCCCGTCATCAAGGGCCGCCCCGGCGATGACTGGTGGGATCCGGCCTGGGACGCCGACTGGTGGGGACCCCGCTGGGACAAGGTGACGGCCGGCCTCAGCGACCTGGTGATCAAGCCGCGCACCCCGGAAGCAGGACCGCCGCCCACCGCGCCGCCCGCCGCGCTGCTGGCCCCGGGGACGGCTGGCCCCGCGCCGGCTGGCCCCGCGCCGGCTGGCCCCGCGCCGGGCGGCCCCGCGCCGGCCGGCCCCGCGCCGGCCCGCCAGGCGCCGCGCCCGCGGTCAAGACGCCGCCGGCCGAGCCCTCCTGGGCCCGGGTCCTGATCACCACGATCAGCCTGTGGACCTCGCGGCGCCGGTCCCGGACCACGCGCGGGCGGCTGCTGGCGGCCTCGATGCTGGGCGCCGGGGTGCTGGCCGTGGGGGCCGGCGCCGCCGGGCTGGCCGTAGCCGGGGGGCCGTCGGTCACGTCCGTGCCCCGGCCTGCCCCGCCGACCCCGATCGCCACCCCGCCGGGCCCGACGGTGAACCCGGTCGGGCTGCAGACCACCGCGCTGCCCGCCGCGCCGGTGTCGCTGACCATCCCGGCCATCGGGGTCAAGACCTCGCTCATGCGGCTCGGCCTGCAGGCGAACGGCACGCTCCAGGTGCCGGGCTCTACCGCCGTGGCCGGCTGGTACACCGGCAGCCCGCGGCCCGGCGCGGCCGGGTCCGCGGTCATCGCCGGCCACGTCGACTCCCGCTACGGGCCCGGCATCTTCTTCTGGCTGCGGACCATGCGCGCGGGCGAGCGCATCTACGTCAAGCGCGCCGACGGGACGCTGGCCGTCTTCACCGTCACCGGCGTCCGGACCTACCCCAAGGACCAGTTCCCCACGGCCGCGGTCTACGGCCCCGCGCCCGACGCCGAACTCCGCCTGATCACCTGCGGCGGCCTCTTCGACCAGTCCGTCGGCAGCTACCTTAGCAACGTCGTCGTGTTCGCCCGGCTGACCGCGTGACGCGGTCCCGCGCGTGCCGTCGCGGCCGCCTCCGGTTCCGCGCCGCAACGGACCGTGGCGTACCGGATGCGGCTGATATTCCGGTTGGGTCGCAACTGACGATTTGGGTTGATACGGGCCGGGCCCGTGTGCTCTGCTGTTCTGCAGTCACGGCGACGGGGCACGGTATGAGCGATACCGGCCGCCGCGGCAGGCCGCCCGTAGCCAGGCCGGGCAATTTTGCACCGAACGATCCGACACGCGCGTGAATCCGCCAGTTTGCGGGCGGTCCGGTGCAGGCTTGGGACGTGGTGTTGACGGCTTCCGGGATCGGACCGCGTGGAAAGGGGCCTGCGCATGAGGCTTGGTAGGCGCCTCGTCTTCCTGGCCGTGATCATGGCGCTGCTCGGGGGCCTCGGTTCCCTCACGGCGTCCGCGGCCCGGGCGGCCATGGCGCCGGAGTCCGGTGACGGCTTCGTGCGCTGCGCCAACCTGTCGCCGGGCTCGCCGGAGGCGGACATCTACCTGATCCCCTTCGACAATTCCAGCCAGCAGACGGTGCTGCGGCATGTCGACTACGGCGAGGTCTACAGCTACATGCCGGTCAGCCCCGGCCAGTACACGGTGGCGATCCGCGCGGCCGGCGCCCCGGCCTCGAGCCCTCCGGTGGTGTCGGCCAACTTCATGGTGGCCGCCGGGACCGACTACACCCTGGCCAGCATCGGTTCGTCCAGTGCCCGGCGGGTGGAGGTGCTGCGGGATCAGATGAGCGCCCCGAAGGGCAGCGCCCTGGTCCGGGTCTTCCAGGCGTCACTGAAGCAGCACCTGGTCACGGTCAGCGACGGAAGTGGCCCCCTGGCCTCGCAGCTGGCCTTCGGCTCGGCCACCTCTTACCTGACGGTCAAGCCGGGGACGCAGACCATCAAGTTCAGCGCCTCGGGCGACCAGACCTCGATGGCGGTCACGCTGGCCGCCGGATCGGTCCACACCATCGTGGTCCTGGACGGTTCTTCGGGCCTGGAGGTCGACACCCTGACCGACGCGGCCAGCAGCACGGCCGCGCCGTCCGGCGGCGCCGCCACCGGCTTCGGCGGCATGGCCCCGCGCTTCATGGCCGGGCAGACCCAGCCGTGGCTGGCCACCCTGGCCGGCGGGCTGCTGCTGATCGCCTTCGGCGTCATCGGACTGCGCCGCTCCCGCCGTACCGTCACGGTGACGCGCCACTGAGACGCGGGCATCCGCTATACCGGGGCTCCGGGGTCCGCGCTACTGACGCGGGGTGTACCGGTGGCCTGCTGGGCCGGTCTGCGGGCTTGCTGGCGCGGGCTGCCGCCGGTGACCGTTCTGCCCTGCCGGGTTAGACCCGGCCGCCGCCTGCGCCCTGGTCCCGACGGCCGGCGCGACCGCTAGCCCGAGGCCCTGCGAGCCGTGCCGGCCCCGGACGAACTCGCCGGGCGAGACGTACCCTCGCGCCCGCGCCACCGACCACAGCCGCGGCGCGAAGATGAACACGATCGGGAAGACCATGATCGTGTACGACAGTGCGTAGAACCCGACGCGCCCACGGCGTAGACCAGGGCCGCACGGCGATGAAGGTATAGGCGGTAAGATATCGCCGCCGAGCAGGAACCAGCTGACAAGCGTGCCGAACCCCGGCCGCCCAGCCCCCACTCGCCAGAATTGTGCCTTCCATCGCCGCCAGTCGGCCAGATGTGTCCTGCACGCGCCCCAGCGGCGCCACGGCGATGCCTCCGCCATCATCTACCCTGGGCGAGCTTGGCGGCCTGGCGCTCGTCGGATCATCTGGCCAGCATGGACGTCAGGATCGGATTCGATCAGGCGATCTTTGCCGTGGCGGCCCACGGCGGATCTATAGCCAGGCTTCGCCGTTGGCCAGATCTGTTTCGCCGGGATACTGGGCTAGCTTCGTTTCCAGCGCGGCGATGATCCGCCCGGTAGCAGCCTTAGTGCGGCGGTATGTGCCAGGAATAAAGATCGTGCCGAAATGGCCGCGGCCGCCTGGCGTGATCGATTCGCTGTGCAGAGGTCGGTAGTCACGCAAGTTATTGGTGACGACGGCCCGGCGCTCGGTTTGCGCAACCAGCATAATCTCGGGATCTGATAGGCCTTTCCAGTCGGGATGGTCGGCTACGGCCTCGACGTCGTGCCCACGTGCACGCAGTTCGCGTCCGATTTCTGGCGTCAGCATCTTATCCAGCAGCAGTCTCACCGCTGGACGGCAGCCTGTCCCGCCCTCCAGGCGGCGTGTGCTTCTTGGGCTTCCTGCGCGTTGAGCTCGATCCAGTCGTCGATCTCTTCCCGGTAGGCACCGTAATAGGTGATCGCGGCTTGGACCAGGCCGAGCGGAATTTCCAGATAGCGCGCTGCCTCGGCAGCCTCACCGTTGTTGTCATGAACCGTTGCGATGACCTCCCATACGTCCAGGCCGGTTCCCACCAGCCGGGCGCGTCGGCCGGCGGGTCCGTCGGCAAACCGGATCAGCGGATGCTCATCCATCCGCAGGCCCTCCTCGACGTAGCGCTGGGCCAGGGTGCGGGGCGGGAGGTGCAAGCGCCGAGCGTGAGTTCCGAGACGTTCGATAGTCGCCTCGCTAAGCCGGACACTGAGGGGACTGCTCATGTAACGAATTGTACTACATGGCACTACGCTGTAATACTCGAACGCTCGTGAAGAATCCACGGGCTTAGTAGCGGAGACGGTGTCACTAGGATGTAGGAGACATCGACCTTCAAGGGCCGTGACACGACCACCGCGGAAGTACGCTAAGCTCTCCTACGCTAGTCGGCGCGCCCGTCAGGTTGTGCGGCCTGATCGACGCTCGCTCAGCATGGCGCATGACCTGAGAACTTGCGATAGGTACAGTTCCCAGGCCGGACAAGTGAAGACTCGCCCCGTTAGCTCAGTCGGCAGAGCGTCTCCATGGTAAGAATCCAGCTCGAAACGGTGTGCTGACCTGCGGAAACGCATGGTAAACCTAAGCGCTGTGCACTAAGTAAGACGCTCTTAAATCTCCCTTTCGGGAGTAGTAAAATGTGACGCAGATCACAGTTCCCTTGGTCGTGATTCCCCTCTGGCTGGACAGACACGACACTTAAGTTTGATCGCTATCCGTAGAGGACCGGACACGATCTGTTTACACAGCCGCTTTGGTCGGCGAGGGGCGTCACGTTTGGGCAGTTCACACCCTCATAGCTAAGAATGACGGTGTCTGTCCGTAAGATGTCCGAACGCCGGCATGAATCACCCATGTTGGCCAAAGTCAAGGGCGACACGATGGGAGAAGCGCACATGAACATGCCTCTACGAACTAACCTGCTGTTGTGCTCAGGCAAGATGGCTTGTTCGCGTCGCGATGACTAGCCACGTGCCGGAGAATCTAGCCGCTGCCCTTGACCAACTTGGATACGCGGATAGTGAAGGCTTGCTCACGAAGGACAGCGAACCATCGTCTGGGCTGTCAGAGACAACCTCTCGAACCTACCTGTGGCGAGACCTGGAACAACGAGTCGGTCTTGATGCTGCCTTCTTTCATGACGGTGTTCCCCTTGTAGGATTTAGCGACTCATCGTGGGGTGACGGCCTTCTCGGGTTGCGCAAGCGCCTGTGGAACTACGGCAGGGTACCCATTCTGATTGTCGCTACGGATAAAGGGCCAGAACCGTACAATGGTATCGATAATCCGAATGCCCCTGAGGAAGGCCAGCTCTCACTCGGATACGACCGGCAGCAATACACTGCGGAATCACTGGTTAACGCCTTCTCGCGTCGAAATGTCGAAGCGGGATATTTCACGAGCCTCTTTGAGGAATCCTATCGCCACGCTAATCGCGTCGATCAAGGGCTGCTCAGCAATTTGCGCTTCCTGCGTCGTACCTATGGTGGTACTAGCAATGAAACACGGTCAGGTCTTGACGCTCTAATTGGCGCATGCATAACTGCGAGCTATCTAGCTAATCGGAACGTGCTTGATGAAGAGCATATGGAGCAGTTGTGCGGTGTTAGTACGTTGAGAGAAGTACTTCTCCAGGGGAGAGATCGAACGACTGCCCTTTTCGCAGGCCTCGCCGAACGCTTCAATGGTGACGTTTTTGGAAGTGTAGAACGGGCAATAGCAGAGCTTGATGATGAGGCTTTTGAAGCTGTAGCCTCCCTACTCAACGGCGACCATTTGTCGACAGGTCAGGGCGCGCTCTGGCCCTACGACTTCTCGGTATTCCCGCCCGATCTAGTTACCAGCGTTTATGAACAGCTGCTTGAAGGCCGACAACAAGCAGATGCAGCGTACTACACGCCACGCTCTATAGTTGACTTGATTCTCGACGAGATAATCCCATGGGGCGATGAGCGTGTTCCCACCTTGATCGACTTGGCGTGCGGTAGCGGCGCGTTCCTCACTGAAGCCTTTAGGCGCTTCGCCTTCAAAGCCAGGTTGAGTAAGGGTGCCCAGCTTTCTTACTCGGAGCTGCGAGACCTGCTCACGTCGAATATCTTTGGTGTTGACCGGAACCCAGCTGCCGCGCGTGTGGCTGCCTTTGGAACGTATCTGGCGCTCCTCGAAGAAGTACATCCACCGAGCATCTGGACGACTGTCACGCTACCCCCGCTAGTGGGCACGAATATAGTCATTTCGGATGCATTCGATGACCATGCTCTCAGGGATAAAAAATTTGATGCGGTCGTCAGTAATCCACCATGGATGCAAGAGCTGTCATCCAGCGCAAAGAAGTTTGTATCGGACAGGAAGCGCCCGGTAGCGCGTAACCAGATCGCTCAAGCATTTGTATGGCTCGCTGACGAGGTACTTAAACCCGGTGGGCGTCTTGGCTTGGTCCTGCCCGCCAAGAGTGTCCTCCATAATAGGTCAGTTGTCGCCCAGAGGTTTCGGGCAGAGCTTTTTGATAGACTTGACGTCAGGTCGATTGTCGATCTTTCGCCCGTGCGGAGGACGCTATTCGCGGGCGCTATCTCTCCTCCAGCGCTACTTGTGGCTGATAAGCCTCGTGAATCTCTGAGCCAAGATGGCGACCAAGAGCGCAGCGAAGAAATCATACACATTACCGTCTACCCGAGACGATTCTCACAGGTGGCGGGAACTCTCGTTATAGCCCCTGAAGACCTTAAAATCGTGACCTTCTCTCAGGCAAGATCCAGAGTAGATATCTGGAAAACGCTGGTGTGGGGAGCCCACCGTGATTTGGACTTCCTTGACAGAGTTCGAGCCAAGTTTCCCGCACTCGGCGATCTCGTTAACACGCGAGGATGGTCTACTGGGCAAGGGTTTAAGGTTGCCCCTGATCAGGAACAGAAGGATGCTAGTTTCCTTATAGGTCTGCCTGTCCTAGACTATCGTTCCATCCTTCCCCTTACGCGCCCACGGTACGCACCCGAGCGATTTAATAGACCGACGCTACATAGACCTCGGGCTGCCAATCAATATCAGGCACCCCAGGTATTGATACGTCGGACATTGCCAAATGGTAGACTGGCCGCAACTTTGCTGGAGGAAGACGCCGCGTATTCCAGTGAACTGCTAAGCATATCAGGTCCGGTTGAGGATCTTGATTATCTCAGGTTGGTTGCTGCCACAATATCATCTGCGTTCGGGAACTATTGGCAATTTATGACCAGCGCGTCATGGGGGATAGAACGAGGAACTGTTGAAGAAACGAACTTCTTGCCATGCCGGTGCCGAGCTTGTCCTTCGAAAGGTATGCCTACCAACTCTTGTCGAGGATCTTCGGCCTGGGCCGCCCTCACTCTACCATATTCGAGTAAGATTCAAGCAGACATTGACGAGATGATATTCGATCTATTCAGTCGATGCGCCGCGAGACTTCGGATCCGTGAGGGTCTTAACAACGACCTAGCCCGCTTCGATGCTGGGTCGATTCTAATCATATGTCACCGACGAATTGCTTCAGCGTTATACGGAAACATTGCGCTGTCTTTGAGGCAAAGCATTGAGTAACGTAAATACGTATCGGTTTTATAAACAGAAATGGTTATGTATTATTATGGGTCTATTCAAGGTACTAGCGCAACCTCAGTCGGTCGGGACCTCCCAGCCAATTAAAGGCATAGTAGACATCGATATTATTTTGAGATCAGCCCTAATGTATCTACGGGGATTATTGGCATGATGTCTCTACCGGCAGCCGGGTTAAGCTTCATCGACGATGATACCGTTTATCTTGTCAAGACGGAGGACCGCGATCGGTGGTCTTATGATGCCGGCATTGAACAGATGCTGACCGTATCTTCGCGTCTCTAGCGTTCTGGCGCATAGGTATGTTGTCGGGTCTGGTAATTCGCTATGAAAAGAGTAAGGCGGCTAACTGGCTAACCAAACGAGCAAGAGCTGATGCTGACAGTACTGTGATGGAGGCGCTATTTGCTGAGGCGGTCGCGCTTTCGGGAGGCGCGCCATTTTGTCGCGTGTCGGATGAAGAGATATGTTGCACTGTTCCTTTCTTCGACTGTTGCGATAAGATCTTTCGTGTAGTCCCGCGGTATTCACGAATTGAGAATTCTGTATAATGCTGCCCAACCTACCCGAGAGATGCGAGAAGGATTGGTGCCGTCCAAAATCTGCGCCAATCCCGGACCTTGGTGTAGTCTTGGTTTAATTACCTTCACAATTGAGGCTAAGCGTCTAGCACATCGGCGAATAATTGTCCAGCAAGTACGTACGCGAAGGGAATGCGGCGATTCATTGATAGGAAGTATGAGTCTTCGCCTGGGCGGGCAGGCTTCCATATTGGTTATCGTGGTACGCGACGCTGTTACGCGATATTATCGATTCAAGAATAATGATGCAATCGTGGCGAGCCGGACCTGAGCCCATGCTGATCAGCTTTTTGAGTCTCTGGACCGCTGCCCAGGCTATTCCGTATGTGGGAGTACTGTCACAAAAGTGATCTGACACTAGTTCATAGCCTCGTGGAATATTAAGAGCTAGTATTTCGGCACGATTCTCGTATGATATTTTTCAGTCTGCTTTGCGGGACTGCCGAGCCTCTTTCAGCGAGCTGGAGGCGATCTCGGCGCGCTTAGCGTGTTCGGCGCGGCGGCGGCGCTCATCGGGCGGAAGTTTGCCATCGGGATCAACCTCCCTCTCAAATCGGAGGAATTTCTGGCGTGCGGGCCGGGTGCGGGCGTTTCGGTCATCGGTGCGGCTCCACGAAATCTCGGCAGCGATCCGCCTGTTAATGTCCTTGGCTACGTGTGGGCGTCACCTCCCCTCCGTGCTACGTTCTGTGCTTGTCTCAGCGTTTGTCTCAACGGGCGAGTACGCGCGTTTACGTGCAGACACGCGCGCGAGACGTGAGATGAGACAAACGGTGAGACGATCACTCACCGTGACGGTTCCTGGGTGGTGACCGCGCGCCAGCGGCCACGGCTGACTTGGACGGCGTGGCCAGACTTCGCGAGCTGGCCAGGCAGCGGTACAGGGTGGGACGGCTCATCCCGGTGACGCGCAACAGTTCGGCGATGTCGGAGCCCTCGTCCGGGGCCATGACCAGCGCAAGCCACAGCGCATCGGCTCCGGCAGTCGACCTGCTCGCCGTGCCTGCGTTGGCCGCTCGGCGCTGGATAGCTCGTACGGGCTAGCGGCATTGTAGCGCGTCATTGTTCAGCCGCGCCGATCGCACGTCGCGATTCCTCGTCCAGGCGGGCGGATGTTGGCGTATGGCGCGGCGGTTTCGCTGACGGCCTGGTCAGTAAGAAGGTAGCCGCGTGCCCGTTTGGGCGTGTAGTGCTCGGGAGCGGAGACCAGGAACTTGCCGGGTGCGTTAAGGGTATGGGCGTCCCATCCCGCGCTGAGCATGCCCTGGCCGAGCACGAAGTCAACGTCTCTTGCGTTCGCGGACGCGGAAACATATCCGTAAGTCCATCTGGGAGCGGACTGCGCCTTGGCCCATGGCTTTTTGCGTCGGCCGCTGGGTCGCGGCAATCAGGGTAACGCGACGGCCCGGCCGAGCCTGGCTATGGAGTCGGTATCTTATTGCATCCGGCGCCTCGTCGACCAGCTCGGCGTACTCATCGATGATGATGATCAGCGCTGGTGTTTCCGGGGATGTCTCCCAGATGCGCTTTCCGTCGCGGCGAGCTGTTCGGCGCGGGCGTCCAGGATCGCCACCGCGTCGCGGAGCAGCGCAATAGCTTGTTCAGGACTGGTGGCAGCCGGCCGATGCACGATTCCCAGGGCTTGAGTTCCATCCCTTTCTTCAGGTCAATGGCCCAGATGACGACATCGCCGCAGGCGACCAGATTGCCCATGAGCACGTTCAGCCCGCCGCTCTTGCCTGATCCAGTCGCGCCGCCGAACAAGGCCGTGCCGTCGAGCGAACAAAACCCGGCAGGGGGAGGCGTCCTCGAATGGGCCCAGATCGATCGACTGAGTAATCGAGGTACGGACGGCCCGGGCCACGGAATGGCACCGGCGTGCGGGTCGATGTCCAGAACTCGGATTTCGCACCGGTTGGCGAGATCATCGGGAGTCGGGTAAACGCGTACCGCGCCCCGGAAGGTGCCAAGCCCGGATTCGATCGCGGGGATTTTCGCGGTGACGTCAGCGATGGTCTGGCCACGTGCCAGGCGGAACCGCGCTCGCCATCCCCACACATCCACCACGGCGGACATCACCTGCGAGCCAGCCAGCCCCACGGCTTTGGCGATCTCCGGCCAGGCTTCTAGCTTCCGCTCGACGCGAACCTTTGCCCGACGGCGCCGGTGCGCCCACCACGGCACCGACAGAATCAGACCGCCGATCGCCAGAGCTTGCGGCAGCGGCGACGTGAAAGGGCCACGCACGGTCGCTGCCGCGATCCAGCCGCCGACCGCTAGCGTGGCTATCGCCGCGTACAGACGTTCGGTCAGCGTGGGTAGGCCAAGCCGTTGCGCCGAACAGCGGCCAGCACCCCACGCGGCCACGGCGGCAGCACCGAGGACCAACGCCCAGCAGTGCGGACGGGTGGCGTGCAGCCACCAGCTGCGCCAGGATCGTGGCAGTAAGGTAGAGGGGCGCGAGTTCGGAGCGGTACCGCCATGCCGAGCGGAGGAGGATCAGCCCGGCAGTCTCGGGGAGCGGGTCGCCGTGTTGAAGACCATCATGGGTTGCATGCCGGTGCGGCGTGCCTGACGGGCTTCCCGACGCATTCTGCGGTAGCTGGTCACTGTTGCCTCCCTGGAGCCGCATGGCGCTCTGGCGCGGCCAGCTCGTCCCGAAGGTAGAAGAGCGGGTCGGATTCGCCATCGGCGTGTGCGGCGATCGTGGCGCGCGCTGCGGCCATAAGGTTGGCGCGGTCAAGCCGCGTGTTCTGGAGTTCGGCAGACAATGCGCGTGATCTCCGCGGCGAGCAGGGTACGTCGTCGAACGCGTCTCGAGGTATCGCCAGATGTCGGCCAGCGTGGGCATCGCGGTTGCGAATCCCGCGATGAGGTCGTGCGGTGTCGTTCCTGGTCGCTGACCTCCTCAAGGTCGATGTTGACGTGGGGAGCTTATTCGGCATTAGGCACCACCTCCTTG
>CAVYEG010000022.1:0-93735 GCA_963767565.1 uncultured Actinomycetes bacterium
TGGTGGTCAGGGACAGGATCGAACTGTCGACCTTCCGCTTTTCAGGCGGACGCTCATACCGACTGAGCTACCTGACCTGGCTGGATACCCGGTGAGTTTCACCAGGTATCGCTGCGGTCCTGACGGGATTTGAACCCGCGACCTCCACCTTGACAGGGTGGCGAGCACTCCAAGCTGCTCTACAGGACCTCATGCCGTCAACCGTAGCCGACGCGTGCCCCCAACGGGATTCGAACCCGTGCCGCCGCCTTGAAAGGGCGGTGTCCTAGGCCGCTAGACGATGGGGGCTCCGACGGCCTTGGCCGTCGTAACCGTATCAGCCCGTCGGGGACTGCCCCAGCATAGGGGACAGACGCTGCAACCACAAAAGCGCAGCAGCCAGGTTCTCGCCCGCTGGACAGGATTCAGCCCGATCCGTCACGGGAAGATCGCCGCTTGAACACGTAAAGCGATATGATGGTCACGCAGTGATGTCGTCGCCCTGGCGATCCACACAGTGTGACGATTCGATCTGGGGGACTGGGACGATGCTTGACGACCAGACAGGCCACATCCCGCGGGCTGTCCTGGCCGATGCTCGCGGGTGAACGACGCCGTGACTACGCACCCGCGGGCTGAGCCAGGCCAGGCCTTCTTGCCTGACCAGCAGGCTGAGGAGTCTGGTCAGGGACTCGACGGAGGCCATTCGGGTCGTCACCGCCGGGCGCCGGAAACCCGGACCTCCTATCGCGAAGTCTTCGCCGTCAGCGAGTTCCGCGCGCTGTGGACTGCGCAGGTGCTGTCCTTCGCGGGCGATCAGTTCGCCCAGGTGGCCATCGCCATCCTGGTGTACCGCCGGACCCACTCGGCGTTCCTTACCGCTCTGGCCTACGCGCTCACCTACCTGCCCCCGATCGCGGGCGGGCCGCTGCTGTCCGGGCTGGCTGACCTGTTCCCGCGCCGCCGGGTCATGATCGTCTGCGACCTGCTGCGGATCGGCACGGTCGGGCTGATGGCGGTGCCGGGCATGCCGTTCGCCGCGCTGTGCGTGCTGCTGTTCTGCACCGTGCTGACCGGCGCGCCGTTCTCCTCGGCCCGCGCGGCCCTGCTGCCCGACCTGCTGCCTGGCGACAAGTTCGTGCTCGGCTCCGCGATCGGCAACATCAGCTACCAGGCCAGTCAGATCCTGGGTTTCGTGGCGGGCGCGGCGGTTGTCGCCGTGATAAATCCCTACAAGACGCTGGGCTTGGACGCCGTTTCGTTCGGTATATCCGCTCTTATTGTCGCCACCGGAGTACGGCCGCGGCCCTCACCCCAGCGGGAGCCGGGCGCCCGGTCGTCGCTGTGGGCGGTGTCGGCCGACGGCATCCGGATCGTGTTCGGCAACCGCAAGCTGGTGACGTTGCTGCTGTTCGGCTGGCTGGCCGGCTTCTACATCGTCCCGGAGGGGCTGGCCGCGCCGTACGCGCACTCGCTGCACGGCAGCACGCTGACCGTGGGGCTGCTGATGGCCGCGATGCCGCTGGGCATGGTGGTGGGCGCCTTCGTGCTCGGCCGGGCCGCCACGCCGTCCACCCGGCTGCGGATGATGGGCTGGCTCGCGATCTTGTCCTGCGCCCCGCTCATCGGCAGTGCCTGGAACCCGCCGCTATGGGCCGTCCTGATGCTGTGGGCGGTGGCGGGCGTGGGCGGCGCCTACCAGCTCGCCGCCGCCGCGGCCTTCGTGCAGGAACTCCGGGCTTCGACCCGGGCCCGGGCGTTCGGGCTGGCGCAGTCGGGCCTGTACGCGGTGCAGGGGCTCGGCATCCTGGCCGGCGGCGCCGTGGCCCAGGTGGTGGGCGCCCCGCTGGCGGTCGCGCTAGCCGGCCTGATCGGGGTGACCGCGGCCACCATGCTCGCCATGAACTGGACGCACCTGCGGGTCAGCCTGGCCCAGGCGCCGCCGCCGGAGCCGGAGACGGTCGTGTCCTAGGACCTGCGCTTGTTGACGAGGTTGTCGGCGATCGAGGTGCCATCGACCTCGTCCGGGATGATCACCCAGGCGCACAGGTAGAGCAGGATGCCGAGCCCGCCGAACACGGTGAGCACGGCAAAAGCCAGGCGTACCAGGGTGGCGTCGATCCCGAAGTAGGCCGCCAGGCCCGTGCACACGCCCGCGACGAGGCGTCCGCGCCGGAGCCGGTTGAGGTGCTTAGTTCCGCCGGTTGGTTCGTTCATGGCACGATCATGCTCGTTTCGGCACCGGCCATGCATCGGGGACTTCCCCAGTTAATACCCTGATGCGTAGACAACGAGAGGAACGGCCCATGTCCAGCCCCGCGCCGAGCACTGACCTGCTGAACATCGATGACCAGCTGAGCTCCGAGGAACGCCTGATCCGCGACACGGTCCGGGAGTTCGGCGCCGACCAGGTGATGCCGTACATCGCCGACTGGTTCGAGGCAGGCACGCTGCCCCGCGAGGTCATCACCGAACTCGGCAAGCTCGGCGTACTCGGCATGCACCTGACCGGGTACGGCTGCGCAGGCACCGGGCCGATCGCCTACGGCGTGGCCTGCCGCGAGCTGGAGGCGTGCGACTCCGGGCTGCGCAGCGCGGCGTCCGTCCAGGGCTCGCTGGCCATGTTCCCGATCTGGAAGTACGGGTCCGAGGAGCAGAAGAACGAGTGGCTGCCGCGGATGGCGGCCGGCGAGGCGCTCGGCTGCTTCGGGCTGACCGAGCCGGACCACGGCTCCGACCCGGCCGGCATGCGGACCTTCGCCCGGCGGGACGGATCCGACTGGGTGATCTCCGGGACCAAGATGTGGATCACCAACGGCAGCCTGGCCGACATCGCCGTGGTGTGGGCCAACACCGACGAGGGCATCCGCGGGTTCCTGGTGCCGCGGGGCACGTCCGGGTTCACCACCAGCGACATCCACAAGAAGCTCTCGCTGCGGGCCTCGATCACGTCCGAACTGCACCTGGACGGGGCCCGGCTGCCCGCCGACGCCATGCTGCCCGGCGTGTCCGGGCTCAAGGGCCCGCTGTCGTGCCTGACCGAGGCCCGGTACGGCATCGCCTGGGGCGTCACCGGCGCGGCCCGCGCCTGCCTGGAGAGCGCGATCGAGTACGCGACCACCCGGGAGCAGTTCGGCAAGCCGATCGGCTCGTTCCAGCTGACCCAGGCCAAACTGGCCTGGATGGCCGCGGAGCTGTACCGGTCCCAGCTGCTGGTGCTGCACCTGGGGCGGCTCAAGGAGGCCGGCTCGATTACGCCGGTGCAGGTCAGCATCGCCAAGATGACCAATGTGCGGGCCGCCATCGACATCGCGCGGCAGGCCCGGACAGTGCTCGGGGCCAGCGGCGTGACGCTGGAGTACTCGCCGATCCGGCACGCCAACAACCTCGAGGCCGTGCTCACCTACGAGGGCACCGAGGAGATCCACACGCTGGCCATCGGGCAGGCGCTGACCGGGATCTCCGCGTATCGCTGAGGCAGGTGGCGCGAGCGGCCGGGGCGGGAAATCGGTACGCTTCGACTGGAGGCGCCGGATTGTTCGGCGTGGCGGGGCGTTAGCTCAATGGCAGAGCAGCGGACTTTTAATCCGTTGGTTCAGGGTTCGAGTCCCTGACGCCCTACCTCAGGTTGGCCACCCGCGTGGACCGGTTCGTGGACGCCGAAGCGTGCCGGGGTGATGTCCCGGGCATGCCTGACGTATGTTGCGCGAGCATGATGCCTGGCTCGCCGCAGCGTGGGAGGTCGTCATC
The DNA here is from genome assembly GCA_963767565.1 of uncultured Actinomycetes bacterium. Lineage (GTDB taxonomy): Bacteria > Actinomycetota > Actinomycetes > Streptosporangiales > Streptosporangiaceae > Palsa-504. The sequence goes on from CAVYEG010000022.1 coordinate 3,730, forward strand.
GGCGGGCTTCCGGCGCCGCCAGCCGTGGTGGTGGAGGTGGGTGCGGGCCGCTGGGCGGCCTAGTTCCGGTGCTGCGCTCGGCGAAGGCCGCCGCCAGGGCTACGGCCTCGGTCCACCCAGCGCCGAGCACCTGGCCACAGTAACTGGCTCCGGGCCGCCCGCGCACCTGATGACCGGCAAGTTTGCGCAGGTCAAGTCGTGTTGACGGGCAGCAGGAGCGCGGTCAGGGGCGGGTCGGCGGCAAAGGTGATGCGGGCCAGGGGCCGGGCGGGGAGGCTGGCGGCTGCTTGCATTGCGGCGGGCGGCGTGCCGAGGAGCAGGTCTTCGGGCCGGTAGAAGATGCGCACGGGACCGTGGGTGCCTGGGGGAGCCGCGCCGGGGAGGCGGAGGGAACGTCCGGCCGTTCGGGGTACCGCGGCCCACCTTGATAGCTGCGGGCTGTGACCCGGCGCTGCCGCTGCTGGAGGCGCCGCTCGGGCTGCTTGATCCGCCGATCGCGTTCAGCTGGTGGCCGTGCCCGAGCCGGGAGGCCCTCACGCTGGCCGCCGCCGGGCTCGTTCATGTGGCTGGGACGCACCTGCGCGGGCCAGGCAGCGAATACAACATCACCCCAGCCGCCGACCTGCTGAGCGAGGGCGGCGAGGTGATCGGGTTCTGCTCCTGCCGGGAAGGGCTGGTGCTGCGGCAGCTGGCCAGCCTGCCCGGATATGACCCGGGCAGGTGCGGGGAGCGAATCGCGACACTACTGCCGCGAGACCGAGGCATGCCCCAGTGGGTGCCGATGCCTTCTGGCCAGGGCACCGGGTGCCGGCCTCGACCTGGAAGGCAGCGGGGGTGCGATGAGTTTGCGGCCTGGCGGCCGTCAGAATGTCCGAGGACTGTGATAGGCCGGTGCAGAATGGGGCGCGGGCCTGGTCAGGCGCCGGGCGGGCCCGGACGGGCTGCCGTGCCGAGCGCTGCTGGAAGGGGAGTGCAGATGAGTGGCGTACGGGTGCTGGTGGGCACGCGCAAGGGCGCGTTCGTGCTGACCTCGGATGGCAAGCGTGAGCGGTGGGACGTCAGCGGGCCGCATTTCGCCGGGTGGGAAGTCTACCACGTCAAGGGGTCGCCGGCCGAGCCGGACCGGCTGTACGCCTCGCAGAGCAGCAGCTGGTCGGGGCAGGTGATCCAGCGTTCCGATAACGGCGGCGTGACCTGGGAGCCGATGGGCAACAAGTTCACCTACGTCGGTGTCCCCGGCACGCACCAGTGGTATGACGGGACGCCGCATCCGTGGGAGTTCGCGCGGGTCTGGCACCTGGAGCCGGCGCTGGACGATCCGGATACCGTCTACGCCGGGGTGGAAGACGCCGGGCTATTCCGGTCGGGCGACGGCGGCCAGTCCTGGCAGGAACTGCCCGCACTGCGCGGCCACAAGTCCGGGCCGTCCTGGCAGCCGGGCGCGGGCGGGATGTGCCTGCACACGATCATCTTGGACCCGGCCACGCCCGGCCGGATGTTCGCCGCCATCTCGGCGGCGGGCGCGTTCCGGTCCGATGACGCGGGCCAGAGTTGGCGGCCGATCAACCACGGCCTGCAATCGGAAGGCATCCCGGACCCCGACGCGGAGGTGGGGCACTGCGTGCACCGGCTCGCGATGCACCCCTCCCGCCCGTCCGTGCTGTACATGCAAAAGCACTGGGACGTCATGCGCAGCGATGACGCCGGCGAGTCATGGCACGAGGTCAGCGGCAACCTGCCGACCGACTTCGGGTTCCCGATCGACGTGCACGCGCACGAGCCGGACACCATCTACGTGGTCCCGATCACCAGCGACGCCGAGCACTTCCCGCCGGAGGGCAAGCTGCGCGTCTACCGGAGCCGGACCGGCGGGGACGAGTGGGAGGCCCTCACCAGCGGCCTGCCGCAGGAGCACTGCTACGTCAACGTGCTGCGCGACGCGATGACAGTCGACACCCTCGACTCGTGCGGCATCTACTTCGGCACGACGGGCGGGCAGGTGTACGCCTCAGCCGACGCGGGCGACAGCTGGGCGCCGATCGTGCGGGACCTGCCGGCCGTGCTGTCGGTCGAGGCCCAGACGCTGCCATGATCCGGGTCGTGCTGCCCGCGCACCTGCGTACCCTGGCCCGCGTCGACGGCGAAGTCGAACTGGACGTGGCGGGCCAGGTCACCCAGCGATCAGTGCTGGACGCGCTGGAGGCCCGCTACCCGGCGCTGGCCGGGACCGTCCGCGACCACGACGGCGGCGCGCGCCGGGCGTTCATCCGGTTCTTCGCCTGCGAGCAGGATCTGTCCCACCAGCCGCCGGACACCCCGCTACCGGAGGCGGTCGCCTCAGGCGCCGAGCCGTACCTGATCGTGGGGGCCATGGCGGGTGGCTAGATGCGGACGGTGTAACGGGGCGGGGGGCTGGGCGGGTTGTGGTGCCCTGACATGGTTGTTCCTCTGCGTGAAGATCTGGAGCGGGCTTTAGCGTGCCTGGGCGTGCCGGGTCCAGGCCTGGGCGGCGATCTGGACGGCGTCCCAGGGGCTGCCCAGCGGCGGGGTGTAGGACAGGTCCAGGTCGCTGACCGCCTCGACGGTCATGCCGTTAAAGATGGCGGCGGCGGCGATGTCGATGCGCTTGGCGATCTCGGCGTGCTTGTGGCCGAACAGCTGCAGGCCGAGCAGCCGGCCGGTGGTCCGGTCGCCGGTGACGCGCATGGTGATGCGGTGGCTGCCGGGGTAGTAGGCCTTGTGGTCATCGGCGGCGGAGCCGACCGTGACCGGGTCGAAGCCGGCCGCGGCCGCTTCGTGGTCGCGCAGTCCGGTGCGGGCGGCGGCCTGGTCGAAGATCTTGACGACCTGGGTGCCGAGGCTGCCCGCGAAGGCCCGGTTCCCGCCGAGCGCGTTCTCCCCGGCCACGCGGCCCTGCTTGTGCGCGGTGGTGCCCAGCGGCAGGTACGTCTGGCCGAGCAGCCGGTGGCGGGTGATGACGCAGTCCCCGGCGGCGAATATGTCCGGCAGGCTGGTCCGCATCTGCGGGTCGACGGCGATCGCGCCCTTGACGCCGAGGGTGGCTCCGGCGCCGGCCGCCAGGGCGGTCTCGGGGCGGACGCCGGCCACGACCAGGACCACGCCGGCCGCGCGGGTCACGGCCGTGCCGTCGGCGGCGGCGGCCTGGACGTGCAGCCGGCCGGGCTGGCCTGCCGGGGCGCGGGTGATGGCCTGGACGGTGGTGCCGGTCAGGACCTGCACGCCGCGGGCGGCTAGTTCGGCGTGGACTAGCGCGCCGAGTTCCGGGTCGACGGTAGGCAGGACCTCGGGGAGCTGTTCGATCTGGGTGACGGCCAGGCCGCGGACGGTCAGGGCGTCGGCCATTTCCAGGCCGATGTACCCGGCGCCGACGATGACCGCGGTGGCCGGGGCGGCCTGTTCCAGGGTGGCCATGACGGCGAAGGTGTCGCCCATCGAGTGCAGCAGGTGCACCCCGTCGGCGGGGCCGAGGGCGCCGGGCCCGGCCAGGCCGGTGATCGGGGGCCGGACCGGGACGGCGCCGGTGCCGATGATGAGCTTGTCGTAGCCGAGCAGTTCCTCGCCGCCGTCAGCGCCGGTGACCTGGAGCTTGCGGGCGGGTACGTCGATGCGGCGGGCGGTGGTGTCCAGCCGCAGCCGCAGCCCGGCTGCTTCCAGGTCGGCCAGGGTGCGGTGGGCCAGGTTCCGCCAGCGGGTGACCTCGCCGGAGACGTAGTAGGGGATGCCGCAGATGGAGAAGTTGGGGTAGGCGTCTTCGAGGACCACGGTGACGTCGGCGGCCGGGTCGAGCTCGCGGGCCCGCAGGGCGGCGCTGATGCCCGCGTCGCTGCCGCCGATCATGACCAGGTGCATGGCAGCCTTCCCTTCAGAAGGAGTTCTCTCATCGCTGAGGCGGGGCATGGCCGGACGGCTGACCCGCGGACGGCGATGCACCGTCCTGCGCTGCCTGGGCGGGTACCCGCCCGGTGTCGTTGTGGTGGGGAACGATGATGTCGGCGGCGTCCGCCGGGGTGATGGCCGGGTACAGCGCCTTGATGATCCCTGCGGCCAGGGCGCCGCCCACGATCTGGGCGCCGATGAAGGCCGGGGCCGAGGCCGGGGCGATGCCGGTGAAGGTGTTAGAGAACATCCGGCCGATGGTGATGGCGGGGTTGGCGAAGCTAGTCGATGAGGTGAACCAGTACGCCGCGCCGATGTAGGCGCCGACCGCGGCCGGGGCGGTCCGGCCGCGGCCGGACCGGGCCAGCGCGAAGATCACCAGCAGCAGGCCGAGGGTGGCGATGATCTCGGACAGGAAATGGGCGGGCGTGGCCCGGTGCTTGGCGGAGATGCTGACCGCGGGCAGGGCGAACATCAGGTTCGCCAGGATCGCCCCGCCGGTGCACCCGGCGACCTGGGCCGGGAGGTAGGCCGTGGCATCCCGCCAGGACAGCCCGCCGAACGCGGCGTCGGTGAACGAGACGACCGGGTTGAAGTGGCCGCCGGAGACCGGGCCGAACATCAAGATGATCGCGAACAGGCCTGCCGCGGTGGCCGCCGAGTTCTCCAGCAGCTCCAGGCCGGTCTGGCCGGGCGACAGCCGCTGCGCGGCGATGCCGGACCCGATCACCACCGCGGCCAGGAACGCGCTGCCGAGGAACTCGGCGAGCAGCCGGCGCAGCAGCGGGACGGGAGAACTGGTCACGCGGTCATCTTGACTGCCAAATGTAGCTCAGTCAAGATTGAGTCAATGACTGCTGAGCGAACTTCAGACCTGGCCGGGCGGGCTGCGGTGCATGCGGCGCTGGCCGACCCGGCGCGGCTGCAGATCACCGATACCCTGCTGGCCGGGGACGCTTCGCCGTCTGAGCTGGCCGCCATGCTGGCCATGCCGTCCAACCTGCTCGCCCACCACCTGCACGTCCTGGAGCAGGCCGGGATCATCACCCGCCGCCGCTCTGAAGGCGACCGCCGCCGCATCTACCTGCAGCTGGTCCCCGCCACGCTGGACTCGCTGGCTGTCCCGCCCGGCCGTGCCGCGCGGCGGGTCCTGTTCGTATGCACGGCCAACTCGGCCCGTTCGCACCTGGCCGCGGCGCTGTGGCGGCGGGCCAGCAACGTCCCGGCCGTGTCGGCCGGGACCCACCCGGCCGCGCGGATCGATCCCGGCGCGATCGCCGCCGCCCGGCGCCACCGGCTGCCGCTGCCCCGGGTGCGGCCACGCCACCTCGGCCAGGTCCAGGGCGAGGGCGACCTGGTGGTCACCGTCTGCGATATGGCCCGCGAGGAACTCGGCGCGGCCGCGGCGGTGCACTGGTCCGTGCCGGACCCGGTCCCGGCCGGCGACCCGGCCAGCTTCGACGCGGTCCTGGCCGAGCTCAGCCACCGGGTCGAGCGCCTCGCGCCGCGCCTGGCCGCGACCTCCCGGGGCCCGGCCGCCTGGTTACAGGAGCGGGCTGCGGCGTCCGAGGAGCACGGTGTCACGCCAGCGGCCGCGGTGCCGGGCGATGCCTTCATCCCTCCCGGCCTGGTAGATGGCCAGCACCGCTGCGGCGTGCGCACCGGTCATCGGCTCGATCCGCGCGCCTCCCGCCCCCGGTGACACGGATCAGGGTCTGGCTGCGCGGATGATCGCCGAGTGCACGCCCTCGGCGACCTGGTGCGTCGGGGTGATGGCGACGGCGGCGAAGCCGGCCGCGGCCAGCCCGGCACGGTACTCGGCGAACGACGGGGCGCCGGCGAGGCAGCCGACCTCGCCGCCGTGCTCGACCCGCTCCGCGGGGGTGAGGTGGTCCTCGGCCAGGATGTCGGAGATGCCCAGGCGGCCGCCCGGGCGCAGCACCCGGAAGCTCTCGGCGAATACGGCGGCCCGGTCAGTGGACAGGTTGATCACGCAGTTGGAGATGACCACATCCACCGAGCTGTCCGGCAGCGGGATCGCCTCGATCCGGCCGGCCAGGAACTCCACGTTGGCCGCCCCAGCCTCCCGGGCATGAGCGCGGGCCAGCTCCAGCATCTCCTCGGTCATGTCCAGGCCGTACGCCTTCCCGGCCGGGCCGACCCGGCGGGCCGACAGCAGCACGTCGATGCCGGCGCCGCAACCCAGGTCCAGCACCGTTTCCCCGGACCACAGGGCAGCCACCGCGACCGGGTTGCCGCACCCCAGGCTGGCCCGCACCGCACCCTCCGGCAGGCCTGCGACATCCGGGTACCCGGCCGGGCCGAAGCCGCCCGCGGCGAACTCGCCCGTCTCGCAGTCGGTGACCTGCTGGCCGGCCTGCGCGGCCCGGGCCAGGCCGGCGTACCGGGCGGCGACCGCCGCCCGGACCTCGTCCTGATCAGCTGGGTATTCGGCGGGCGGCATGGTCATCTCCTTACGCTGGGTGGATCGCGGACGGGACGGGTGACGGCTTGCCCATCACCAGGTCGGCGGCCGTCGGGAAGCATGACACGCAGTTGCCGTTGATCCGGTACAGCCGGGACGTGCCGCGGTCCTCGGCCAGCACGAACCCGACCGCGGCCAGCTGGCGCAGGTGCTCCGACACCGTGGACTGGCCCACCGGCACCGCCGCGACGATCTCCTTGACCGTCAGCGGCCCCCCCGCCCGGGCCAGCAGCGAGACCACCTGGACCCGGGTCCCGTCGGCCAGCGCCTTGAACCAGGCCGCGTACGTCTCGGCGGTCTGCCGGTCCAGCGGGCACGCATCATTCATCGTTAATCGACGATAGACGATCAACAGCCGGAGCGGAACCCCGGCCGGAGCCGGCTACCCGGGCGGGCAGCCGATCAGGGCACCCAGGCTGGCCAGCGCCTGCGGCCGGACCTGGTAGTACACCCATACCCCGCGCTTGTCCCGGTCCACCAGCCCGGCCTCGTGCAGCACTTTGAGGTGATGCGAGATCGTCGGCTGCGACAGGTCGAACGCGTCGTTCAGGTCGCACACGCATGCCTCCCCGCCCGGCCGGGAGGCCACCAGCGACATCAGGCGCAGCCGCACCGGGTCGGCCAGCGCCTTCAGCAGCGGCGCGACCTGCTCAGCCTGCTCCATGGTCAGCGGCTCGGCGGACAGCGGCGCGCAGCACGCGGCCGTCTCCGCCGGGCTGAGCACCGTCAGTGCCAGGGAATTAGACACCCGCCTATATTGACATATGTCTATGCCTGTGGCAAGCTCGGGACCTGGGACATAGACAGATGTCGATATCCGTGGAGGTTGCCATGGCCCGCGTCCAGCTTGCGCTCAACGTCGACGACATCGAGGAAGCCGTCGCCTTCTACGCCAAGCTGTTCGGCACCGAGCCCGTCAAGCGCAGACCCGGCTACGCCAACTTCGCCATCACCGAACCGCCGCTCAAGCTCGTCCTGCTGGAGAACCCCGGCCAGGGCGGCACCCTGAACCACCTCGGCGTCGAAGTCGGCAGCGCCGACGCCGTCGACGCCGAGCAGGCCCGTCTCGCCGAGTCCGGCCTGGCCGCGGTCGACGAACGGGACACGACCTGCTGCTACGCCCGGCAGGACAAGTTCTGGGTCAAGGGCGCCCCTGGTGGCGAGCGGTGGGAGATCTACACCGTCCTGGCCGACAGCCAGACTTTCTGGGGCCCGGACGGCAGCCAGAGCTGGGACGACGCCGAGGCCGTGCTCGACGAAACGCCCGGCGCAAGCGCCGTCGGACAGGCCGTCCAGTGCTGCGGCGGCCCGCAGGCGGTCAGCCTCGACGAGCCCACCGCCGCTAGCCGCGGCTAGCCAGATCGGGACGGAAGTGGCAGGAGCACCACCGGTAGCGTTGCCGCCGTCTGACCCGCGGAGATCTACGGACGCATCGGCAATACCTGCCTGCTGAATGTCGCCCCCTCTAGGCAGCGGGCAGGGCACTGAACGTCGTTGAGGTCCGCAGGCTGGCGGCCAGGGGAAGCCTGCGGCGGCGAGCGCCCGGCGCTGCCCTGACGAGCTTCACGCCCTGGCAGCCATTATTCGTTAGGTCCAGATCTGTGTACGGGATCAGCCGCGGTTTCTCCTCCCGCGCCTTTGGTGCCGCCCATGGTGACGCCCGCCTGCGTTCCGCCGCCCGGGGCCTCGGTGAGCACGATGGTGGCGCCGTGCGCGGCCGCGATCTCCCGGGCGATGGCCAGCCCCAGGCCCGCCGACCGGCCGGCCTGTTCCCGGCTGGCGTCCAGCCGGACGAACCGGCCGAACACCCGCTCCTTTCCTCCTCCGGGATGCCGGGGCCATCGTCGGCGATCTGGACCGCGACGCCGTCCGGCCCGGCGACGGCGGTGACCAGTACCCGGTGGCGAGCGTACCGGTCCTTCGTTACAGAAAAGCTCAGGTTTACTGCAGTAAGTATGCAGGTTACCTGCAAGTAGGCTCCAGGCGAAGGTCAGGTTCGTCGCCGATTATCGGGTTGGCTCCCTCCGGTGCCCTGCCGTGCGGGGCAGCACCGGGAATGCGCCCGAGAGCGCCCCGCCGGATCCTCCCCACATATCCGGCGGGGTGCCTCGCCAAGCCGCTGCGGGGCAGGGCAGCAGGCCGAGGCTCCCACCCGGAGAAACGAGCGCGTCATGGCAACTGCCGACCTGCTGGCCATCATCGAGCAAGCCGGCCGCAAGCTCACCTATGAGCAGTTCCGGACCTGGGTCGTGGCACAGTCGGTCCGTAATGCGCTGCAGACGGTCCACGGCCGCTGGGCGTTCGACCCGGACAACCCGGGCAGCGGAGAAGGATTCATCAGCGATGGGCAGATGCGCGCGCTGAACATCATCATCCGCCGTGCCGTGCATGAGGCGCTGCAACAGGTGGAAAAAGCCCGCAACGTCGCGGCGCAACCGCACCGGAAGCTGTACCCAGGAGAGCAGGAAGCGCTGGACTTCTGCGAGTTTCAGCTCGGGACGATTCGTGCTTACATGGAGCCGCCTGGCTCGCCCGAGCTGGAGGAGGCCTACAAGCTCTACGTCAGCGAGCCGGACGTTAACCGGTGAGCCGACCGCAGTGAGCGAGAGGGCTGGCCAGAAGGGTTACGGATTCACAGGCGCGCGGCGGGCACGCGAGGCGCCAGCCCGGCGCCTGAGCGTGTGCCTGATTCCGCTGCTTGGTGCGATGCCCCGTACCCGAGCCCGCGACGGGTCCGCGCTGCGCGTGCGTGGCGGGTTGTCAAGAAGCCGCTGACAGGCGAGGGCGCCGCCGATTCCGGAATCGGAAGGTCAGCTCATAAGCCAGATTATGAAAAAAGATACGTATTACTGACATTCGATAGAACACCTATGCTACAATTGTTCGTACGGGATGACTTCGATCTTTTTCTTCCGAACGGAGCGTGGCTGATGCCTCAGGACCCGTTCCCCGGTCCGGACGACGGCGAGGAGCCTGACGGTTCCGTGCCGCCGGAGGAGGGGGACGGGCCGGGGCCGGAGGGCTTGTTCTTGTCCCTGCCGGCGGAGGAGTTCGATCCGGACCGGTTCGCGCAGTCGGGGCCGTCCCCGGATCTGCCGCCGGGGGCGCTGACGGCGACGCTGATGGACCTGATCGGCGGGCCGGGCGGATCGGGCCAGGGCGGGTCCGGCCTGGCCGGGCTGTCGGATGACCAGCTGGTCGGGTTCGTGGCCGCGGCCCGCCGGATGGAATCGTGGGTTACCTGGCATTCGATGGCCGCCGTCCAGGAGTTCGGCCGCCGGGCCGCGGCTCGCGGCCCCCGAGGCGAGTTCGCCGCCGACGAGCTGGCCGGTGAGCTCCACCTGACGTATAACGGCGCGGCCGGGCAGATGGCCTACGCGCGTACCGTGGCCGAGCGGCTGCCGCGCTGATTTCGCCGCGCTGGGCGCCGGGACGATCCACCCGGTGCACCTGCGGATCATCGAGGAAGAGACCAGCATCCTGTCCGCCGCTGACGCGGCCAGGGCCGATGCGGAGCTGGCCGAGGTGGCCGGGAGCCTGACGTACGGGAAGCTGCGGGCCGCGGCGGGCAAGCTGGTGCTGAAGCTGGACCCGGACGCGGTCCGGCGGCGCAAGGAAGCCGCCCGCCGGGTCGCCGAGGTCCGCCGGTTCCGCGAGGACTCCGGCAACGCCGGCCTGACCGCCCGGGAACTGCCCTCCGCCGAGGTCATCGCCTCCTGGCAGCACCTGGACCAGCGCGCCGCCGGCCTGCGCGACGCCGGGTACCCCGGGACCCTGGACGAGCTGCGGGTCCGCGCCATGCTCGACCTGCTCCAAGAACGCGACAGCCGCACCAGCCTGGCCCGCCGCGACGACACCGGCCCGGACGATACCGGGCCAGGCGCGGAGGACACCGGGCCGGGCGGAGCGGAAACCGGGCCAGGCGAGAAGGACGCGAGTCCGGGCACGGAGGACGTCGGCCCAGGCGGGAAGGGCACCGGGCCGGGCAGGAAGGATACCGGGCCGAGTGTGGCGGCGCAGGTCACCATCACGGTGCCGTGGACGGCGCGAGAAGAAGGGTCCGCGGACCCGGCCGAGGTGGACGGGGTCGGGCTGGTCGACAACGCCGACGCCAAGGACCTGCTGGCCGCCGCGGCCCGGAACTCACATACCCGGTGGTGTGTCACGTTCGTGCACCCGGACGGCACCGCAGCCGCCCACGGCTGCGTCCCAGGCCGGCACCCCCCGCCCGGAACCGCCCGCGGCTCGCCCGGGCCCGGCCCGCCGGGTGGCAGTGACCTGCGGGACTGGCTGCGGCAACGGCGGGTGCAGATCATGCCGGTCGCCCGGGGCAGCTGCGAGCATCAGCACGCCGAGACCGGATACCGGCCCGGCCGCAAGCTCCAGCACCTGATCCGGGCCCGGAACGCCCGGTGCACCGCACCCGGCTGCGGGCGGCCCGCGGCCAGATGCGACCTGGACCACACGGTGGCCTGGGACAAAGGCGGGATCACCTGCGAATGTGACCTCTCCCCGTTGTGCCGGCACCATCATCGGCTCAAGCAGGCCCAGGGCTGGCACCTGTCGCAGCCGGAACCAGGCGTGCTGATCTGGCACACGCCGAGCGGCCGCAGCTATACGACGACGCCTACCAAGTACCCCGCCTGACCACCAGGTCAGGCGGGGTGTCGTCGGCTTGCTAACAACCGGCGTGTCATGCCCGCTTCTCGAGCGACCGCGCGGTCAAATGATCATCCCGTGACCGGGATCGCGGACCAGGCGGCCGAGGGCGGCATGACGACCGGCACGCCAAAAGGAACACGTAGCGTGACGGCTTGAAGGTGCTCAGCCGGAATACGAGGTCAGAATCCTGTGAACCAGCCCAGAACCGGACAGCGCGGACTTCACCGTGTCCGGAGGCATAAAAGTCCGGGCTCGGAGCGGGGCCTGGCCACCCCGAGCCCAGACGGGACAGGTGAGAACAACGTCTCAACCCTGTCCCTGGCGATCATGCCGCCGGAACCTTAGGGCACGCTAGGACGAGGCTGTGAACCCGCCTCAACTAAAAATTACTGTGCGTGCCGTGACTGCGCGGCGAAGTTAGGCGCTGGCCGGCGGCTGGTCGGCAGCCGCTGGCGTGCCTGGCGGCCACGCTGCGAGCTGCTCGTTGGCCTGGCCGGGAAGCTCGCCTGAGGTCCAGCTGGCCAGCTCGGCGGCCATGTCGCGGACCTGATCGGGCGAGTGGCGGCCGGTGCTGTAGGCGACCGGTGCACCGAGCAGTGCGGGCCTGGTGTGCTCGCCTGTGCTCTCGGACAACGGATCGGCCCGCCGGGCCTGCTGCTGCGGAATCTGTACCCGCTGGGCACATTCGTCGCGGTCGAGAAACTCCGCGAGATATTCGGCTTCGTCGGCGTCGATCCCGATCACGACCCGGGGCTCACCCCAGGGCTCCTTGAGCGAGTACCCGACGTAGCTCACTACTGGTTGTCCGGGCGCGACCGCGAGTCCGTGCAGCGCGCGCCATTGTTCCCATGCCGATTCCAGGCGCGTCGCGGCGCGCTGAGCACGTGCGACCAGTTCTGGATCACGCATCGTGCGACCCTCCCCTGAAAGCGGACCGGCCCCGGCAGCTTGCCGTCCAGATGTGCCTGGCGATAATTCCCTGCCGGGCAGTTCTGTGATCTAGCGCGCCGCACCGGGGCCGACCCCCCATTTCCTTGATCGAGTGCCGCCGTATCCACCATGGCCCAGGCGCCTCGGGCGGCTGGCCGGCGAAGACGGCAAGTGGTCACTCGGAACGCTGCTGCGGAATACCCGCGAGCAGTGCACGAACCTCAGTCTCCCGGTAGCGCCGGTGTCCCCCCAGCGTGCGGATTGAGGTCAGCTTTCCGGCCTTTGCCCACCGCGTGACCGTCTTGGGGTCGACACGGAACATCGTGGCGACCTCCGCGGGCGTCAGCAGTGGCTCAGCCTCTGGTGTACGTGCGGACATGTGTGTGGCCTCTCCTCCTGGACCATTCTGCGATCCTTGCGGTTTTTGTGTTGCCTGGTGCTCCGTGGGGAGCGTGTCGGGGATGTCCCATATGGCCAACACGGACCATATTGCCATCACCAGCGGTGACGCGTCGACCACCAGGCGCAAGTTTCTGTACCGGGATGCCCAGTTGCTCCACCGATCACCATCACTCACGGTGAGTGTAGCGATACTTAGTGTCGCATCAAGGCCGATTCGGAAATAGTGCCCGGGAACTATCGGCCGACGCGCCCCTTCTTCAGTTAGCCATCTCGTATTCGGCGCAGGCGCGCCACCGGCTGTGCGCGCGCTTATACATAGCCGCCGCGAGCCCACGCTCGCCTTTGGCCACGCCATCGATGGCGGCGCCGATCTCGGCGGCCGATTGGTCGTTACCGAGCGCTTCGTCGCTGAGCAGGTGCACCAACCCCCCGTAGTCGAGTTCTACTAGTGAGTAGGGATGGAAATCTTCCAGCCACCGGCCGACCTCGGCCAGTTCGGCCGCTATCCCCTCGGACGGATCGCCGGCGGCGTCTTCGAAGGCCGGTGGCATGTCGCGCAGGGCCGCCAGGCCCCGGGCCACCCGCCTGCGCGCCCGTGGCATGCGCGCGGTGTATACCAGGGCCCGGGCCGCGGCCTCCGCCGCGGCGTCTGGCCCGGGCGTGCCCTCCCGGTCCGGGCCCACGGAGCCCAGGGCCAGCCACCTCTCGGCGCCGGCGAACGGGAAGAACCAGGCCAGCGGCACGGCCCAGACGCTAGCCAGGATGTGCAGCCTGGTCGCCGGGCCGTGCAGGCCCTGGTCGGCCAGCCGGGTCAGGTCGGTCATGGTCTGCCGCTCGTCCCGGGCCGGCACCAGGCCCGGCAGCGCCGAGCCGGTAGCGGAGATCATCCGGCCGTAGGACAGCAGGCAGCGGAGCCTGGTCTGCCAGGGGCACACGTAGGTCACGCCATCCGCCCGGCGGACGTACGCGTGCTCGCTTTCTTCGTCAGGCACCACCACCTGAGGGGCGGCGACGGCCCGGCGCAGCGCCTCGGCGTGCTCCACCGTGAGCGAATCGCGCCGCCGGGGCCGGGCCGGAGAGGCCGCGTAGGCGGCCCACCGGGACCGGTCGGGCTCGTGGAACGCCGCAACCGGTTCATAGATGCGGAGATACGCGGCGTAAGTCATCACTGTCGTATCGTGACATACCAGAACGCCGCAAAGACGGTACTCAAGGTAACGAGATCATCACTACTGTGAGTTACCGGTCAGTACGGATCACGGAAAACCCCTGTATACAGGGGGGTCGGCGCGCTGAAAGCCCTTGCCCGTAAGGCTTTCCGAGCGGTCCGCCCGACCGGGCCGCCGCGGGTACCGGCGGGCCAGTCCGGTACCCCGGCAAGCAATACGCTTGTATTCGATCCTGGTTCATACCGGACCGGGACGGAACGAGGAGAGTCACTACCGTGACTAACGTGTTCGCGACGCCCCACCGGGATAACGGCTCAGCCGGCGAAGCCGACCACGAACAGGTCGTCTTCTGCCAGGACACCAAGACCGGCCTCCGGGCGATCATCGCCATCTACTCCACCGCGCTGGGCCCCGGCCTGGGCGGCACCCGCTTCTACCCCTACGGCAGCGAGGACGAGGCCCTGGCCGACGTGCTGCGGCTGTCCCGGGCCATGGCGTACAAGAACGCGCTGGCCGGGCTGGACCACGGCGGCGGTAAGGCGGTCATCATCGGCGACCCCGACCGGGACAAGACCGAACCGCTGCTGCGCGCCTACGGCCGGTTCGTCTCCTCCCTCGGCGGCCGCTACATCACCGCGTGCGACGTGGGCACGCGCAGCCAGGACATGGACATCATCGGCCGCGAGTGCCGCTGGGTGACCGGCCGGACCACGGCCAACGGCGGCGCCGGGGACTCCTCGGTGCTGACCGCGCTCGGCGTCATGCACGGCCTGCGGGCCGCGGCCGAGCACGTGTGGGGCAGCACCAGCCTGCGCGGGCGGACCGTCGGCGTCGAGGGCGTGGGCAAGGTGGGCCACCGGCTCGTCGGCCACCTCATCGAGGCCGGGGCCACCGTGCTGGTGTGCGACGTGAGCAGCGCCGCCATCGACGCGGTCCGCGCCCGGCACCCCGAGGTCCGCGCGGTGGACGGCATCGGCGCGCTGCTCGCCGAGCAGCTGGACGTGCTGGCCCCGTGCGCGCTGGGCGGCACCCTGACCGACCAGGTCGCCGACGTGCTGACCGCGCGCATCATCTGCGGCGCGGCCAACAACCAGCTGGCCCATCACGGCATCGAGAAACTGCTGGCCGACCGGGGCATCGTGTATGCCCCCGACTATGTGGTCAATTCGGGCGGCGTGATCCAGGTGGCCGATGAGCTGGCCGGATTCAATTTCGAACGCGCCCGCGCCGCCACCGAGCGGATCTTCACCAGCACGGCCAGGGTACTGTCGATCGCCGATGCCGAGGGCGTGCCCCCGTCGGTGGCCGCGGACCGGATGGCCGAGCGGCGGATGGCCGATGTCGGACGACTGCGCGGAATATGGCTCGGCACCATGGGTTCAGCGTAGGCATCAGGGGCGCAAACCGGGTACGGTTGTACCTGTACAGATGCTGGTGAACGTCGCGCTCCCCGTTGCGGGGCGGCGACGGCGTCATAGGGCGCACCAATAGCCAGCGAGGCGGAGATCATGGGGCCGGATGGCTCCGGACGTTCGAGGGGGTCGAGCCAATGGGGCGCGGCCGAGCCAAGGCCAAGCAGGTCAAGGTGGCCCGTCAGCTCAAGTACAAGACGAGCGACGACACAGACCTCGACCGGCTGCGTGCAGAGTTCGGCGTGGGCGCGGACTCCCACGTCGGCGATTCCGCCGCCGGAGACGACGAGGACGAGGACGACGAGGACGACCCAGTCGAGGGTTCCTGGAACGACGCCGAGGACGCCTGGCCCCGCTGAGGCCCGCTGCCTATGACCCTGTGTCTATAGGCCCGGTGTCTAAATGCACTGCGTCCAGGTCAGGTTCCGACGCTCAGGTCATCCAGTACGTGCTCGCCGCGGTCGCGGTCGGCTACGGGGATCGGGTACTGCCCGTCGAAGCAGGCTCGGCACAGCCGGTCTGCGGGTATCTCGCTGGCCTCGGTCAGCCCGGCCAGCGACACGTAGCCCAGCGAATCGGCGCCGATGGAGGCGCAGATCTGTTCGGGTGACAGGTGCCCGGCGATCAGTTCGGTGCGGGTGGCGAAGTCGATGCCGTAGAAGCAGGGCCACATCACCGGCGGGGACGCCACCCGCACGTGCACCTCGGCGGCGCCCGCCTCCCGGAGCATGGCGACCAGCGCGCGCTGGGTGTTACCGCGCACGATCGAGTCGTCCACCACGACCAGCCGGCGGCCGGCGATGGCGTCCCGGAGCGGGTTCAGCTTCAGCTTGATGCCCCGCTCCCTGATCGTCTGGCTGGGCTGGATGAAGGTCCGGCCCACGTAGGAGTTCTTGACCAGGCCCTGCCCGAACGGGATGCCGCTGGCCTCGGCGAAGCCGATCGCGGCCGGGGTGCCGGACTCCGGGACCGGGATGACCAGGTCGGCCCGGGCGGGGTGCTCGGCCGCCAGCCGCTGGCCGACGGCCACCCGGGTGGCGTGCACGCCCCGCCCGGAGATCGTGGTGTCCGGCCGGGCCAGGTAGACGTACTCGAACAGGCACCCGCTGGGCTGCGGCGGGGCGAACGTCCGGGACCGCACGCCGCGCCCGTTGATGCAGATCAGCTCGCCCGGCGCGATCTCGCGCACGAACCCCGCCCCCACGATGTCCAGCGCGGCGGTCTCGCTGGCCACCACCCAGCCGCTGTTCAGCCGGCCGAGCACCAGCGGCCGGAACCCCTGCGGATCCCGCGCCGCGTACAGGGTCTGCTCGTCCATGAAGACCAGCGAGTACGCGCCCTTGGCCAGCGGCAGCACGGCCGCGGCCACGTCCTGGATGCTGGCCGGCTCGCCGGCCGCGCCGGCCGCGGCCGAAGGCACGCGCTCGCTGACGAACAGCGCCGTCAGCACGTCGGTGTCGGACGTGGCCGCGATGCCGCCGTCGTCGGGCGTGGCCGGGTCGAGCAGCGCGGCCAGTTCCGCGGTATTGATCAGGTTCCCGTTGTGCCCCAGGGCCAGGCTGGTGGTGGGCGTGGACCGGAAGGTGGGCTGGGCGTTGGCCCACACCGAGGCGCCGGTGGTGGAGTACCGGCAGTGCCCGACCGCGATGTGGCCGCGCAGGGCGGTCAGCGCGGGCTCGTCGAAGACCTGGGCCACCAGGCCCATTTCCTTGTGCACCATGATGCGGTGGCCGTCGCTGACCGCGATCCCGGCCGATTCCTGGCCCCGGTGCTGCAGCGCGTACAGGCCGAAGTAGGCCAGCTTGGCGACATCCTCACCCGGCGCCCAGACGCCGAATACCCCGCAGGCCTCGCGTGGCGGCCGGTCCTCGTGCTCGAGGTGACCGTCTCCAGATGTCACTGATCCAGTTTATTCACCTAATGGGCAGGTAAGCGGCAAGATCGGCGCGTGGCCCGCTGGCGTGCACGGCGCCGGAGGCAACCGCGTCGGCCCACGGCAGGCGGCCGGTGGCCAGCCGGAGCCAGGTGACCGGGTCGGTTTCCACCACGTTGGGCGGCGTGCCCCGGGTGTGCACCGGGCCGGGCAGGCACTGCACCGCCGCCACCGGCGGGATCCGTACCTCGAGCACGCGGCCGGGGTGGCGCGCGGCCAGCAGCTGCAGCAGGTACCTGGCCGCGGTGCGCAGGTCGTCCGGGCCCGGGGCCTGGCCCGCGTCCATGGCCTGCAGCGCGGCGGCCACGCTCTGGGGTCCCCGCGGGTCCGGGCGCCGGGCCGGCATCGGCTCAGCCGAACAGGGCGGGCAGGGTGGCGGTGTGCGCGGCGGCCAGTTCGGCCAGCGGGATGGTGAAGCAGCCCTCGACCGCCAGGCTGCCGCCGCCGGCCGTGCCGATGGCCTGGGCCGGCACGTCGTGCGTCATGCACAGCTGGCCGAAGGCGCGCTCCGCGCCGGGCCGGACCGCCACCACGGCCCGCGCCGCCGACTCGCTGAACAGCCAGGTGAAGGCGTCACCGGGCAGCCGCACGCGGCAGCCGGCCTGGCCGCGCAGGCAGGATTCGGCCAGCGCCACGGCCAGCCCCCCGTCGGACAGGTCGTGCGCGGCGGCCAGCAGCCCGGCGGCGGCCGCGGCGGCCAGCAGAGCGGCCAGCCGGCGCTCGTCGGCCAGGTGCGGCGCCGGCGGCCGCCCGCCCAGGTGATCGTGCACCACGTGCGCCCAGGCCGAACCGCCGAACTCGGCCGCGGTCCGGCCCAGCACCACCAGGCTGGCGCCGTCGGCAAAACCCGTCCCGAGCCGCCGGCGCACGTCGTCGTGCACGCCGAGCACCCCGATGACCGGCGTGGGATGAATGGCGGCCGTCCCGGTCTGGTTGTAGAAGCTGACGTTCCCGCCGGTGACCGGGACCCCGAGGGCGGCGCAGCCGTCGGCCAGGCCGCGCACCGCCTCGGCGAACTGCCACATCACCGCGGGATCTTCCGGCGAGCCGAAGTTCAGGCAGTTCGTCACCGCCAGCGGCCGCGCGCCGGTGGCGGCCACGTTCCGGTACGCCTCGGACAGCGCCAGCTGGGTGCCGTGGTACGGGTCCAGGCGGCAGTAGCGGCCGTTGCCGTCGGTGGCCAGCGCGATGCCCAGCCCGGTCTGCTCGTCCACCCGGACCAGCCCGGCGTCGTCCGGCCTGGCCAGCACGGTGTCGCCGCGGACGTACCGGTCGTACTGCTCGGTCACCCAGCTCTGGTCGGCCAGGCCCGGGGACCCGATCAGGGCCAGCAGGTCGGCCCGCAGCGCCGGCCCGTCGGCGGGCCGCCGCAGCGCGCGCGCCGGGTCGTCGGCGGTTAGCGCGCGGGCGTCCGGGCGCTGCGCGGGCCGGTGATAGACCGGGCCGTCGGCCGCGGAGCCGGGCGGGATGTCCACCACCACCTGGCCGCGCCAGGTCATGACCAGCCGGCCGGTCTCGGTCACCTCGCCGATCACCGCGGCCCGGACGTCCCACTTGGCGCACACGTCGAGGAACCGGCCGACCTGGCCCGGCTCGACCACGGCCATCATGCGTTCCTGGGATTCGCTCATCAGGATCTCCGGCGGCCCCAGCGAGGAGTCGCGCAGCGGTACCGCGTCCAGCTCGACCCGCATGCCGCCGGTGCCGGCCGCGGCCAGCTCGGTGGTGGCGCAGGCCACCCCGGCCGCGCCCAGGTCCTGGATGCCCACCACCAGCCCGGCCGCGTACAGCTCCAGGCAGCACTCGACCAGCAGCTTCTCACCGAACGGGTCGCCGACCTGGACGCTGGGCCGTTTGGCCGCCGTCTGCCGGCCGCCGGCGTGGGCGGCGAAGGACGCGCTGGCCAGCACCGAGGCCCCGCCCACGCCGTCCGGGCCGGTGGTAGAGCCGAACAGGACGACCTTGTTCCCGGGCCCGTGGGCCGCGGCCACCTGCAGGTCGTCGTGCCGCATGACGCCCACGCAGAGCGCGTTGACCAGCGGGTTTCCCGCGTAGCAGGGATCGAAGTCGAGCTCGCCCCCGATGTTGGGCAGGCCCAGGCAGTTGCCGTAGAAGGAGATGCCGCTGACCACGCCGGGCAGCACCCGCCGGGTGTCGGGGGCGGCCGCGGGCCCGAACCGCAGCGCGTCCAGCACCGCTACCGGCCGGGCGCCCATGGCCAGGATGTCGCGCACGATGCCGCCCACCCCGGTGGCCGCGCCCTGATGCGGCTCGACGTACGACGGATGGTTGTGCGATTCGATCTTGAACGTGACCGCGTAGCCCTGGCCGATGTCGACCACGCCGGCGTTATGCCCCATGCCAGCCAGCAGCGCGCCGGACGGCGGCGCCTGGTCCGCGAACTGGCGCAGGTACACCTTGGACGACTTGTAGGAGCAGTGCTCGCTCCACATCACCGAGTACAGGGCCAGCTCGGCGTCGGTCGGGCGGCGGCCGAGGACGGCCAGGATCTTCTGGTACTCCGCGTCGGTCAGCCCCAGCTCGGCGTAGGGCTGCGCCACCGTCCCGGTCACGCCGGCACCGCGCCCAGGACCGAGGTGAACAGGTTCAGGCCGTCGGCTGAGGGGCCGGTGAGCGGGTCGACCGCGTGCTCGGGATGCGGCATCAGGCCGACCACGTTGCCCGCGGCGTTGCACACGCCCGCGATGCCGGCCGCCGACCCGTTCGGGTTGCCGCTGGCGTACCTGATCACGACCTGGCCGGCCGCCTCGAGGGCGGCCAGCGTGGCCGGATCGGCCGCGTAGGCGCCCTCGCCGCTCTTCAGCGGCACCGTGATCTCCTGGCCGGGCTGGTAGTCCCGGGTCCACGCGGTCCTGGTGTTCTCCACCCGCAGCCGCAGGTCCCTGGTGACGAAGCGGAGGCCGGCGTTGCGGGTCAGCGCCCCGGGCAGCAGGTGGGCCTCGCACAGGATCTGGAAGCCGTTGCAGATGCCGAGCACCGGCAGGCCGGACCGGGCCGCCGGGACCAGCTCGCCCATCACCGGGGCGAACCGGGCGATGGCGCCGCAGCGCAGGTAGTCGCCGTAGGAGAAGCCGCCGGGCAGGATTACCGCGTCCACGCCGCGCAGGTCGCGGTCGGCATGCCAGAGCCGGACCGGCTCGGCGCCGGCGAGCGTGACCGCCCGCGCGGCATCCCGGTCATCCAGCGATCCCGGGAACGTGATGACCCCAATCCGCACCCAGGCAGGATACCGGGGTCAGGCTAGCTGGCGGCGCGGTAGTGCCGCAGCGGGGCGTCGTCGGCCCAGCGGATGTCCTTGCGCAGCCGCACCACGGTGCCGTTACCCGGGCTGCTGTCCAGGGTGACGTGGTCCACGCAGGCCCGCATGACGGCCAGCCCCCGGCCCGACTCGGGCAGCCAGGCGATGGCCGGCGGCAGCAACTCCTGCGCTTGCGGACTGGCCGACCTCGAACCGGACAGCACGGCGCCCGCTCCCTGGTCGGCCACCTCAACCTGACATCCGACCGGGCCGAGGCTGGTCAGCACCGCGTAATCCTCGACTTCCCGGCCGCCGTGCCGCAGGACGTTGGTGCAGGCCTCGGTGGCGGCCAGCAAGATGTCGTACACGGATTCCTCGTCCACGCCCAGGCCGCGCAGGGTATCGCCCAGCACCCGGCGCATGACCGGCACGCTCACCGCTTCGCACCGGAACACCAGGCAGAACTTCACGTCCGGAACCTCTTTCACGCGCATCTGGCAACCCGTATCCACCGTCATCTGCAACTTGCACTCACAGTTTCTGTGATTCCCCGTTAACGCCGCTGAAACCAAGGTTCTGCACGTGCATTCGGTAACGGCCGGCCGGCTCAGCCGCCGTGCAGCGTGAAATCCTCTATGACCGGGTTGGATAGCAGATCCCGGGCCAGTTCTGTGATAGCAGTCACAGCCGCCTGGTCCGCGGGGCCGTCCAGTTCCACCTCGAACCGCTTGCCCTGCCGGACCGCCAGCACCTGTCCGAAACCCAGCCGGCGGCACGCGCTGGCGATGGCCTCACCTTGCGGATCATGAATCTCCGGCTTGAGCATCACTTCGACGATCAGGCGCGCCACGTATCCTCCAGGGTCATCAAGGCATATATCGTCTGCTGAGAAGCCTCTTCGCGGCCGGCGCTGGCGATCCCAGTCGCGGCCCAGCGGAAGCACAGAAAGGAGTGGCCCGTGACCGTCGAATCCGGCGGTGCGACCACCAGCGCACCTCTCGACCAGCCCGCGGCAGACCCCGGGCTGATCCAGCTGCTTACCCCGGAAGGCGAGCGGACCGACCACCCCGACTATCCGCTTGACCTTACCGCGGCCGACATCAGGAGCATGTACCGGGACCTGGTGCTGGTCCGCCGCATCGACACCGAGGCCATCTCGCTGCAGCGGCAGGGCGAGCTCGGCATCTGGGCCTCGCTGCTGGGCCAGGAAGCGGCCCAGATCGGCTCGGGCCGGGCCCTGAACGCGAACGACATGGTGTTCCCCACCTACCGGGAGCACGGCGTGGCCTGGTGCCGCGGCATCGACCCGGTCAAGCTGCTCGAGCTGTACCGCGGGGTCAGCCACGGCGGCTGGGCCCCCGAGGAACACAAGTTCCACCTGTACACCATCGTCATCGGCAGCCAGACCCTGCACGCCACCGGCTACGCCATGGGCATCCAGCGCGACGGGGGGGCGGACCGGGACGAGGCGGTGATCGTCTACTTCGGCGACGGGGCCACCAGCCAGGGCGACGTCAACGAGGCGTTCGTCTTCGCCCCGGTGTTCAACGCGCCGATCGTGTTCTTCTGCCAGAACAACCAGTGGGCCATCTCCGAGCCGCTGGAGAAGCAGAGCCGCATCCCGCTGTACCAGCGGGCCCGCGGGTTCGGCTTCCCCGGCCTGCAGGTGGACGGCAACGACGTGCTGGCCTGCTACGCGGTGACCAAGAAGGCCATGCAGGCGGCCCGGGAGGGGCAGGGCCCGACCCTGATCGAGGCGTTCACCTACCGGATGGGCGCGCACACCACCACCGACGACCCGACCAGGTACCGGCTGGCCAGCGAGCTCGAGATGTGGAAGCTGAAGGACCCGATCGAGCGGGTCCGGGCCTACCTGGTGCGCAGCGGCCAGGCCGAGCCCGAGTTCTTCGCCGAGGTGGACGCGGAGGCCAAGCAGGTCGGCGCCCGGGTCCGCGAGGCCTGCCGGACCATGCCCGACCCGCCGCCGCTGTCCCTCTTCGACAACGTGTACGCCGAGCCGACCGCGATCCTGGAGGCCGAGCGCGAGCAGTACGCCAGCTACCTGGATTCGTTCGAGGAGATCGGGGGTGCCGGGCGATGACCACTCTGACCTTGTCCAAGGCGCTCAACGCCGGGCTGCGCAAGGCGATGGAGAACGACTCCAAGGTCCTCATCATGGGCGAGGACGTGGGCAAGCTGGGCGGCGTGTTCCGGGTCACCGACGGCCTGCAGAAGGACTTCGGCGAGGACCGGGTGATCGACACCCCGCTGGCCGAGTCCGGCATCGTCGGCACCGCGATCGGCCTGGCCCTGCGCGGCTTCCGGCCGGTGTGCGAGATCCAGTTCGACGGGTTCGTCTTCCCCGCGGTCGACCAGATCGTCAGCCAGCTGGCCAAGATGCGCTACCGGTCCCGCGGGAACGTGAGCCTGCCGGTGACCATCCGCATCCCGTGCGGCGGCGGCATCGGCGCGGTCGAGCACCACAGCGAGTCCCCCGAGGTGTTCTTCGCGCACACCGCCGGGCTGCGCGTGGTGGCCTGCGCGGACGCGGCGGACGCGTTCACCATGATCCAGCAGTCGATCAGCTCCGACGACCCGGTCATCTTCTTCGAGCCCAAGCGCCGGTACTGGGACAAGGGCGAGGTCGACGTGGCCGGCGGCCTGGCCGCCGCGCTGCCGTTCGACCGGGCCCGGGTGGTGCTGGACGGCACCGACGTGACCCTGCTGGCCTACGGCCCGCTGATCCGCACCGCCCTGGAGTCGGCCCTGGCCGCCCGGGACCAGGGCAGTGCTGGCCACCGCGGGCCAAGCATCGAGGTCGTGGACGTGCGCTCGCTATCCCCGCTGGACATGGAGACGATCACGGCCTCGGTCCGGCGGACCGGCCGCTGCGTGGTGGCGCACGAGGCCCCGGTGTACGCGGGCCTGGGCGCCGAGATCGCGGCCCGGGTCACCGAGCAGTGCTTCTACCACCTGGAAGCCCCGGTGCTGCGGGTCGGCGGGTTCGCCACCCCCTACCCGCCGTCCCGGCTGGAGGACCACTACCTGCCCGACCTGGACCGGATCCTGGACGCCGTCGACCGGACGCTGGAGTTCTGATGACCGAGCTCAAGGAGTTCAGGCTCCCCGACGTGGGCGAGGGCCTGACCGAGGCCGACATCGTGGCCTGGCACGTCAAGCCGGGCGATGCGGTCGAGACCAACCAGATCATCGTGGAGATCGAGACGGCCAAGGCCGTGGTCGAGCTGCCCTCGCCCTGGGACGGGACCGTGGCCCGGCTGCTGGCCGAGGAGGGCCAGACCGTCGACGTGGGCACCCCGATCATCACCGTCGACGTGGCCGGCCCGGGGACCGCCGTACCGGAGCAGCCCGCCGCAGACGCCGGACAAGCCGATGAGGCTGAACGGTCCGTGGCTGCTGCGGCCGCCCCGCCTGAGCGGCAGGCCGTGCTGGTCGGCTACGGGGTCAAGGCCTCGGCCACCACGCGCCGCGCGCGCAGGACATCCCCGGCCGTGGCCGCCGCGGCCGGACGGCCGGAAACGGCCGAGGTGCCGGCCGTGGACGAGGTCCCGGCCGAGCCGGTGCCGGTGCCCGACGAGCACCCCGTGGCCCCGGTCCGGGCGCTGGCCAAGCCGCCGGTGCGCAAGCTGGCCAAGGACCTGGGCATCAACCTGGCGGGCCTGGCGGGCACCGGGCCCGGCGGCTCGATCACCCGGGACGACGTGCAGCGGGCGGCTGGTGAAACCAGGGACCGTTCGGCCGAAAATCTGGGCGAGCGGACGGCCAGCCTGATCCCGGTGCCCAGCGGGTTCAGCCCGGGCGGCGAGGAGCGCATCCCGGTCCGCGGGGTGCGCAAGCACATGGCCGCGGCCATGGTCTCCAGCGCCTTCACCGCGCCGCACGTCACCGAGTTCCTGCAGGTCGACGTGTCCGAGACGATGGCCGCGGTGCGGCGGGTGCGGGACCTGCCCGAGTACGCGGACGTGCGGGTCTCGCCGCTGCTGTTCGCGGCCCGGGCGCTGCTGGTCGCCGCGCGGCGCAACCCGCTGGTCAACTCGGCCTGGGACGAGGCGGCGCAGGAGATCGTGGTCAAGCATCACGTCAACCTGGGCATCGCGGTCGCCTCGGAGCGCGGGCTGATCGTGCCGAACATCAAGAACGCGGGCGAGCTGGCCCTGCCCGACCTGGCCCGGGCCCTGCACGGGCTGACCGAGGTGGCGCGGGCGGGCAAGGCGACCCCGGCCGACCTGGCGGGCGGCACGATCACGATCACTAACGTCGGGGTGTTCGGGGTGGACGCGGGCACCCCCATCCTCACCCCCGGCGAGGCCGCGATCCTGGCCTTCGGCCAGGTCAGGCACGTTCCGTGGGTGGTCGACGGGCAGCTCGCGGTGCGCCAGGCCTGCACGCTGTCGCTGTCCTTCGACCACCGGATTATCGACGGGCAGCTCGGTTCGGCCGTGCTGCGGGACGTGGGCTCGATGCTCGAGGACCCGATGCGGATGCTCGCCTGGAGCTAAAAGGCCGTCTCGGGCAGGTCCATCAGGTCGCCGGTGGTCTCCTCGATCACCTGGCGCTCGGCGGCCAGCCGGGGCAGCACGGTGGCGGCGAAGAACCGGGCCGCGGCCAGCTTGCCCGCGTAAAAGTCCCGGTCCTTGGCGTCCGCCGCGATCCGGTCCAGCTCCTGCTGGGCGATCTCGGCCTGGGTCAGCAGCAGCCAGCCGATGACCAGGTCGCCCAGCGCCATCAGCAGCCGGGTGGTGTTCAGCCCGACCTTGTAGACCTCGGCGGGCTGGGCCGCCGAGGCCTGCAGGAACCCGGTCATGGCCGCCACCATGGCCTCGACCTGCCCGGCCGCCTCGGCCAGGGCCGCCCGCTCGGCCTTGAGCCGGCCGTTGCCGCCCGCGGCGGCGCAGAACTCCCTGATCCAGGTGAGCAGGCCGCGTAGCGCCTGGCCGCGATCCCGCACGATCTTGCGGAAGAACAGGTCCAGGGACTGGATGCCGGTGGTGCCCTCGTACAGGCTGTCGATCTTGGCGTCCCTGATGTACTGCTCGATCGGGTAGTCCTGCAGGAAGCCGGATCCGCCCAGGGTCTGCAGGGACAAGGTGAGCAGCTCGTAGGAACGCTCCGAGCCGGCGCCCTTGACCACGGGCAGCAGCAGGTCGTTCAGCGCCGCCGAGGCCTCGTCGGTGCGTCCTTCGGCCGCGGCGACGGCGATGGCGTCCTGGAGGCTGGCGGTGTACAGGACCAGCGCCCGCATGCCCTCGGCGTAGGCCTTCTGCAGCATCAGCATCCGGCGCACGTCGGGGTGGTGGATGATCGTGACCCGGGGCGCGGTCTTGTCGTTCATCTCGGTCAGGTCGGCGCCCTGGACCCGGGTCCTGGCGTAGTCCAGGGCGTTCAGGTAGCCGGTGGACAAGGTGGCGATGGCCTTGGTGCCGACCATCATCCGGGCGTCCTCGATGATCTTGAACATCTGCCTGATGCCGTCGTGCTGCCCGCCGACCAGGGTGCCGACCGCGGGGCGGCCGCCGGGTTGTACCGGGCCGAAGGTGACCTCGCAGGTGGTCGAGGCCTTCAGGCCCATCTTGTGCTCGACGTTGGTGATGAGCACGCCATTCCGCTCGCCCAGCGTGCCGTCCGGGTTGAGGCGGAACTTGGGCACCAGGAACATGGACAGCCCCTTGGTGCCGGGGCCGGCGCCCTCGGGCCGGGCCAGCACCAGGTGGAATATGTTCTCGGCCAGGTCGTGCTCGGCGCTGGTGATGAAGCGCTTGACGCCCTCGATGTGCCAGCTGCCGTCGGGCTGCTCGACGGCCTTGGTGCGGCCGGCGCCGACGTCGGAGCCCGCGTCGGGCTCGGTCAGCACCATGGTCGCGCCCCACTCGCGCTCGATGGCGAGGCTGGCGAACTCCTTCTGCTCCGGCGTGCCCAGCTCCCACAGCACCCGGGCCATGGTGTGGCCGCTGGAGTACATCCAGATGGCCGGGTTGGAACCCAGGATCAGCTCGGCCATGGCCCAGTTCAGCGACCGGGGGGCGGGGGTCCCGCCCAGTTCGGCGGGCAGCGACAGCCGGTACCATTCGGCGTCCATGAAGGTCCGGTACGACTTGCGCAGCGACTCGGGCACCTGCACCGAGTGGGTGGCCGCGTCGAAGACCGGGGGGTTCCGGTCGGCGTCGGCGAACGACGCGGCCAGCGGGCCGGTGGCCATCCGGTCCAGCTCGGACAAGATGCCGCGGGCGGTGTCTTCGTCGAGTTCGCCGTAGGGGGCGTGGCCCAGGAGATCCTGGCGCCGCAGCACCTCGAACAGGTTGAACTCGATGTCCCGCACGTTACTCTTGTAGTGGCTCATCACCGCTCCGTTGCTCGCCGTACCTGAGAGCTATGCTACCCGCTAGTAACTTCAGGGGCGAGCCGGGTCTTCCCGCGCGCCGGTCCGGTCCGTGCCAAATCGGTCGGGGCCGTCCCCCGGGACACAAATGACGTGGCACGACATCATTGGCCGCATGTCCGTATTTTTATGGGTTTGCACACCTCGCTGATCACTGGCGACTACGCTTCGCATGTGTGAGCGAGGTTCGCGACTATTCGGCGGGGCTCCCCGCACGACGGCCGACCCCGGACATGCCGCTCCCGCAGGAGCCCGCGCCCGTGTCGGCGTCGGGGCCGGGACCTGCACTGCAGCCGCCGGGCGAGTTCCCGGTCCGCCAGCCCCACGCCCGGCTGGTGCAGCCGGGCGGCCGCCACCGGCGCGCCGTCCCGGCCAGCCTGCCCGAGGGCGCGCCGGCGCTCATCCTGGCCGTGCCGAGCGTCAGCGAGGATGGCCTGACCGGCGCCACCGCCGACATCGCCACCGTGCTGCGGGTGGACAACCTGGACCTCGACGTACGCATCGCGCGGATCGACCACGGCGGGCGCGGCGACCCGTCGGGGATCAGGGCCGTGCTGGCCGATGCCGCCGCCCGGCGGCCGGCAGGCGCACCGTCGGCCGTGGTGGTGCCGCAGCTGGTCACGCCGCATCCGGGCGTCAGCCGTGAGCTGCGCGAGGCCATCGGGGCCAGCGGCGCCAACGCCACCATCGGCGAGGTGTTCAACACCAACGCGCTGCTGGCCGAGGCGCTGCACCACCGGCTGGCCGACGCCGGGCTGTGCCGGGCCGACCGGGTGCGGATGTTCAGCATCACCACCTCGGCCGACGGCATCCTGCTGCTGACCGTGGGCGGCGCGGAAGCCGTCGGGACGGCCAGCGTCACCGCGTTCCTGCTGTCCGCCCGGCTGGCGCTGCCCGTGCTGGCCGCCTCGCTGGACGACAAGCCCGGTATCGAGGCGGCGGCGGTCCGGCTGGACAGCATGGGCGTCAGCCGGATCGCCATCGCCCCCTACCTGATCGGGCCGGAGGCCGACCCGACGGCGGTCGAGGAAGTCACGGCCGTGCTGGGCGCCAAGTGCTGCGCGCCGCTGGGCGCGCACGACAACGTGATCAAGCTCATCTCCCAGGCCTACGGCCAGGTTCTCAGCCACCTCGACCCGCTCGAGCCGCCCGACCCGGTCTGACCCGCCGCAGCCGCCTCAGCGCCTCAGCTGGCGGGCCGGACCGCGCCGATGGGGTCGCCGGGCTGGTAGATGCTGTCGATCCGGACCAGGGCGCCGGTGAACGGGGCGTCGACCATCATGCCGTTGCCGACGTAGATCCCGACGTGGTGGATGGTGGCCGGGTCCGAGTTGTTGGTGGCGTAGAACAGCAGGTCACCGCGCTGGAGACTGTCCAGGGGAACGTGCGGGCCCTCTTCCCACTGGTAGCCGGTGTAGTGCAGCAGCTGGACGCCGGCCCGCGCCCAGGCGTCCATGGTCAGGCCCGAGCAGTCATAGGTGTCCGGGCCGGCCGCGCCCCACTGGTACGGCTTGCCCAGCTGGGTCAGGGCCCAGTTGGCCGCGATGTCGCCCTGGCTGGCCGACGCCCCGGATCCGTAAGCCCAGGCGGGCGCCTGCGAGGGGCCTTCGGCGCTCTTGGCCGCGGCCGCCGCCCGCGCGGCGGCCGCCGCCGCCCGCGCCGCCGCCGCCGCGGCTTCGGCGGCCAGGGCGGCCGCGCGAGCCGCCTTGAGCTGGGCGGCCCGGGTCTTGGCGCTGGCCAGCGAGCTGGCCAGCTTGTCCCGTTGGTCCGCCTGGACCTGGACCACGGCCTGCTGCCTGGCCACCGCGGCCTGGATGGCCACCTTGAGCGCGGTGGCCGCGCGCAGGTCAGACTGCTTGGCGACCAGCAGCTCATGGGCCTGGGTGCGGAACACCTTGGCCACCACGTCGTCGGCCTGCGCCTCGGCCAGCGTGTCCGTGCCGGCCTGGGCCAGGACCGTGCCCAGGCCCACCTGGTTCAGGTAGCCCTGCGGGCCGCTGGAGTTGCCGAGCATGGCGGTCATCGGGCCGAAGCCGCCGCCGGACTCGTATTCCTCGGCGGCGAGCGCGGCCAGCCGCTGCTTGGTGGCTGCCTGGGTCTGCTCGGCGTACCTGAGCTTGGCCTCGGTCACCTGGTAGGCGGCCGCCGCCCGCTGCTCGTCGATCAGTACCCGGTCGTAGCGCTCGATGAGCACCTCGGCCTGGGTCTGCAGCTGCGCGAGCTGCGCGGCGGAGGCGGAAAGCTTGCCCTGCTGCGCGCCCAGCGCCGCCTGCTGCTGCCTGACCTTGTTCTCCGCCGCGATGATCTGCGCCTGGCTGGGCGGGGTGGGATTGCCGTCGAGCTGCCAGCGGGGCAGCGTGGCCGGGATGCTCAGCACCACGAGCACGCCGCAGGCGATGATCACCCGCAGGCCGCCGTGGACCCGGCGCCGGCCGCGGCCCCGCGTGTTCGTCAAAGCCCTCCCACCCCGCCGCCCGGTGCTTGTTCCGGATAGGCCTTCCGGATTGGCCGAGCGTTGATTACACGACGGAGTTACGGTAAACCAGCAATGTGGTGTTAGTCACAGAGCCACGCGGTGACCTCATCATGTGATCCCGAGCACATACCACTCCGGGACATGATCCACACTTAGAAGAGCATGGTCAGCGCACCTTGGCTGGCCAGCGCGCTGGCCGAGGCGGCCAGCAGACAAGGAGGATCGGTGGAGGACGCCGACGTTGTGCTCAGGCGGGCACCGCTGTTTGACGGGCTCGACGAGGAGAGTGCCAAGGCGCTCCGGCGGCAGATGCCCGACGTCAAGCTGTCGCGCGGCGAGCACCTGTTCCTGGAGGGTGACGCCGGAGACCGCCTGTACGTGGTGCTCGAGGGCAAGATGAAGCTGACCCGCGCCGCGGCGGACGGCCGGGAGAGCCTGTGGAGCGTGCTGGGACCGGGCGAGATGTTCGGCGAGCTGTCGCTGTTCGACCCGCGGCCGCGGACCTCGACGGCCAGCGCGGTCACCGACGTCACGCTGGCCGCGCTGGCCCATGACGCGCTGCGCCCGTGGCTGCTGGACCGGCCGGACGTCTCCATGCACATGCTGCAGGCCCTGGCCCGGCGGCTGCGCCGCGCCAACGACGTGACGGCCGACCTGGTCTTCACCGACGTGCCCGGCCGGGTGGCCAAGAACCTGCTTGACCTGGCCGACCGGTTCGGCGAGCAGGACCGCGATGGCCTGCACGTCCATCACGACCTGACCCAGGAGGAACTGGCCCAGCTGGTCGGGGCGTCCCGGGAGACGGTCAACAAGGCCCTGGCCGACTTCGCGGCCCGCGGCTGGCTGCAGATCTCCGCCCGGTCGGTACTGATCCTGGACTCCGAGCGGCTGCGCCGCCGGGCCCGCTAGGTGCTTTTCAGGTAGTCCAGCTGGGCCCGGACCGACATCTCGGCGGCCGGCCACAGGGACCGCTCGACGTCGGTGTAGATCATGGCCACGATCTCGGCCGGGGTCCTGGCCCCGGCGGCCAGCGCCGACCGGACCTGATCCAGCCGTTCGGCCCGGTGCGACTGGTAGTAGTCCAGGGTGGCGACCGGATCGTCCAGCACCGGGCCGTGCCCGGGCAGCAGCAGGCGCAGCCCGGCCCCGTCGGCCAGGTCCCGCAGCTGGCCGAGCGTGCGCAGGTAGTCGCCTAGGTTGCCGTCCCGGGCGATGACCGTGGTGCCGCGGCCGAGCACCGTATCGCCGGTGAACAGCGCGCCGTCGGCCGGCAGCAGCAGGCTGACCGAGTCCGCGGTGTGGCCAGGCGTGGCGACCACCCGCAGCTCACAGCCGGCCTCGGTGAGCACGTCGCCGCCGGCGAACCCCTCGCTGCCGAGCAGGCCGGCCGGGTCGGCCGCCTGGACCGGGGCGCCGCTCAGCTCGGCCAGCCGGGCCGCCCCGGCGGAATGGTCGCAGTGCCCGTGGGTGAGCAGGATGCTGGCGATCCGGCGCTCGCCCGCCTGCGCGGCGGCCAGCACCCGGCGCAGGTGCCCCTCGTCGTCGGGTCCGGGGTCGATGACCGCCACCCGCGGCGAGCCCGGTTCGGCGATGATCCAGGTGTTGGTGCCCTCCAGCGTCATCGGCGACGGGTTGGGGGCCAGCAGGCAGGTCGCCCGGGTCGTGGTATAGCCGTCGATGGTCATAGCGGGTACTCCACGGCCTGCGGCAGGGCCAGCCAGGCCCGTTCGTCCTGCAGGACCACCTTGGGCAGCAGCGGCGCGATCACCCGGCGCGCGGCCATGATCTCGTCCAGGTCCTGGTAGGCGCCCAGTTCGGCCAGGGTCACGGCGGTGGGCGGCAGCAGCGTGATCTGCCCGGACCTGGCCGCTTCCAGGGCCTTGACCGGCCGTAGCCAGGTGCCCGAGTCCGATTCGCCGGGATGCTGGGTGGTCTCTGGCCCTTCCCGCACGGCCGCCTGGCCGGCCGGCAGGGCCGCGGTCTGCCCGGCCGGCAGGGCCGCGGCGAAGAACCAGGTGTCGAAGCGGCGGGCGGACACCTCGGGGGTGATCCAGCGGGCCCACGGCGTGAGCAGGTCGGCGCGCAGCATCAAGCCCCGGCGGGCCAGCAGCTCGGCCAGGGACAGCGAGCCGCCGAGCAGCGCCCGCCGGTCCCCGGCCATGGCCTCGCCGGGCTGGACCAGCTCCGCGGGCGAGGGCCCGGCCAGCAGCACGCCGGACTCCTCGAACGTCTCCCGGACCGCCGCGCAGACCAGGGCCCGGGCGTGGTCGGCCGAGACGCCCAGCTGGCCGCCGAATGCGGCCGGGGCCGGGCCGGCCCAGGCCGTCTCGCCGATGGCCGGGTCGGCGTCCCGCTCGTCGACCGCCCCGCCCGGGAACACGCAGGCTCCCGGCGCGAACTCCAGCACCGTGGTCCGCGCCAGCATGAACACCTCGACCACGGGAGCCTGCCGGAGCAGGATCACGGTCGCGGCGTCACGGGGTACCGCGGGCGACAGCCCGCCCGCGGCGAACTCCCGCGCCCGTTCGGCCATGCCCAGCGGCACCCGCACCCGCGCGGGCCCGTAGTCCGCGGGCATCGCTCAGCCGCGGATTTCGGCGATCAGCTCGACCTCGACCGGGGCGTTCAGCGGCAGCTCGGCCACTCCGACCGCGCTGCGGGCGTGCCGCCCGTCCTCGCCGAACACCTCGACCAGCAGGTCACTGGCGCCGTTGATCACCTGCGGCTGGGCGTTGAACCCGGGCGCGCTGGCCACGAAGCCGACGACCTTCACGATCCGGGCGATCTGGTCCAGGCCGCCGGCCGCGGCCGCCGCGGCGGCCAGCGCGTTCAGCGCGCACGTCCGGGCCAGCCCGGCCGCATCCGAGGGGCTGACCTCGGCGCCGACCTTGCCGGTGGCGGGCAGCTTCCCGTCCACCACCGGCAGCTGGCCCGCGGTATAGACGAACTGGCCGGTCCGCACGGCGGGCACGTACGAGCCGCGCGGGGCCACCACCGACGGCAGCGTGAGCCCCAGCTCGGCCAGCCGCCCGGCCGCGGTCACGGCTTCTCCCGCTTCATGTAGGCCACCAGCTGCTCGGAGTTGGGGCCGGGTATCACGGCCACCAGCTCCCAGCCGTCGTCACCCCAGTTGTCGAGGATCTGCTTGGTCGCGTGCACGAGCAGCGGCACCGTCGCGTACTCCCACTTTGGCATGGACTGACCTTACGCCCCGTCCTGCTTGGCCAGATCGGGGGCAACCACTTCACCGATCTCTGGCGGCGCGATGTTCTGCACCTCAGGCACCGACGCGACGTCCTCCACCTCGGGCACCGGCGGGATGGACGACTCCTCCAGCTCGGGCACGTGGACGTTGGAGATGGCCGCCTCGGCCGCCGCCACCTCGGCGTCACCGAGGTCATCGAGGTCGGCGATCGGCTCGGCGGGCGGGGCCGGCGGGCCGGGGGCCATCTTCTCGAAGAACCTGAGCAGTTCGACCGGGATGGGCATGACCAGCGTGCTGTTCCGCTCGCCGGCCACCTCGACCACGGTCTGCAGCAGCCTCAGCTGCAGCGCGGCCGGGTCGCGCGACATCACGTTGGCCGCGGCGGCCAGCCGCTTGGACGCCTGGTACTCACCGTCGGCGGTGATGATCCGGGCCCGGCGTTCCCGCTCGGCCTCGGCCTGCCGGGACATGGACCGCTTCATGCCCTCGGGCAGCGACACGTCCTTGATCTCGACCCGCTCGACCCGGATGCCCCACGGGCCCTCGGTCGGCTCGTCGATGATGCGGCGCAGCTCCCGGTTCACCGACTCCCGCTCGGCCAGCAGCTGGTCCATCTCGGACTGGCCGATGATCGACCGGAGCGAAGTCTGGGCCTGCTGGGAGATGGCGAACATATAGTTCTGCACGTTCACGGTGGCCTTGATCGGGTCCACCACGCGGAAATACACCACCGCGTCCACCCGGACGCTTACGTTGTCCCTGGTAATGCCCTCCTGAGCGGGCACGGCCATGGCCACGATCTGCATGTTGACCTTCGCCATCCGGTCGCCGACCGGCCGGATGATGGTCAGTCCTGGGCCCCGGATCTCGGGCAGGACCCGGCCGAACCGGTAGATGATGCCTTGCTCATACTGCTGCACCACCTTGAACGAGCGCGCGGCGGTGATCAGTCCGATCAGAACCAGGATCACGATGACGGCAACCACTACACCCACCGGGATCACCTCTCTTCCTAGACCCCAGCGTAGTGACTAAGGACTACCCGCCAGTACCGCCCACCGAACCATAAGGTATCCCGGCGGAGATAGCCTCCCTAAGAGAGCTAGCGGAGGCAATAACGGGATGACCACGAGGGACACCGACTGGGACGGCGTGCGGCTGCACGTGGTCACCGGCAAGGGCGGCACCGGCAAGACCACGACGGCAGCGGCCCTGGCCCTGGCCCTGGCCACGGCCGGCCGGAAGGTCCTGCTGATCGAGGTCGAAGGCAGGCAGGGCATCGCCCGGCTCTTCGACTGCCCGCCGCTGCCGTATGACGAGCGGAAGGTCGCGCTCGGCCTGGGCCGTTCGGGTACCGAGGGCGGCGACGTGTACGCGCTGGCGGTCGACCCGGAAGGCGCCCTGCTCGACTACCTGCAGATGTTCTACAACATGCGGCGGGCCGGGACCACGCTGACCAGGCTCGGCGTGGTCGACTTCGCGACCACGATCGCCCCTGGCCTGGCCGACGTGCTGGTCACCGGCAAGGCCACCGAGGCGACCAGGCGGCGGGCGAGCCGCGGCGGCAGCCACGTCTACGACGCGGTGGTGATGGACGCCCCGCCCACGGGCCGGATCGGCCGGTTCCTCAACGTCTCGACCGAGGTGTCCGGGCTGGCCAAGGTGGGCCCGATCCGGACCCACGCGGACACCGTGGCCAAGGTGATCAGGTCGCCGCAGACCGTGGTGCACTTCGTCACCACGCTGGAGGAGATGCCGGTGCAGGAGACCCTGGACGGCATCGAGGAGCTGCGCGAGCTGACCGACGGGGCGATCAGGCCGGGCGGCATCATCATCAACATGGCCCGGCCGGCCATGCTGCCCGACGCCGACCTGGCCGCGGCGGCCAGCGGCTCCCTGGACGTCGCCGAGCTCGTCCTGGGCCTGAAGGCGGCCGGGATCAGCGACAACCACGGCCTGGCCGCCGAGCTGGCCACCGAGCTGAAGGAGCACGCCCAGCAGGTGGCGCTGCAGGACCGGGAGCGGGCCGAGCTGCTGACCTCGGGACGGCCGCACTACGAGCTGCCGATGATCCCGGACGGGATCGACCTGGCCGGCCTGTACCAGCTGGCCGCCGCCCTCCGCCAGCAGGGAGCAGCGTGAGTACTACGGCGCCAGTAGGGCTGGACATGGACCGGATCATCGACGACCGGCGGACCAGGATCATCGTGTGCTGCGGGTCCGGCGGCGTGGGCAAGACGACGGCCGCGGCCGCGATCGGCCTGCGTGCCGCCGAGCGCGGCAGGCAGGCCTGCGTGCTGACCGTCGACCCGGCCCGGCGGCTGGCCCAGTCGATGGGCCTGACCTCGCTGGACAACACCCCACGCCAGGTGGATGGCGTCGATGGCTCGAGCGGCGGCAGCATGCACGCGATGATGCTGGACATGAAGCGGACCTTCGACGAGATCGTCGAGGCGCACGCCGACCCGGACCGGGCCGCGCAGATCCTGGCCAACCCGTTCTACCAGTCGCTGTCCTCGAGCTTCGCGGGCACGCAGGAGTACATGGCCATGGAGAAGCTGGGCCAGCTCCGGCACGCCGACGAGTGGGACCTGATCGTGGTCGACACCCCGCCTAGCCGGTCGGCCCTGGACTTCCTGGATGCGCCGCAGCGCCTGAGCCGGTTCCTCGACGGCCGGCTGATCCGCGTGCTGACCGGCCCGGCCCGGGCCGGGATGTTCGGGATGAAGGTGCTGAACGCCGGGTTCGCCATGGTCACCGGCGTGCTGACCAAGATCCTCGGCGCTCAGGTGCTCAAGGACGCGGGTACGTTCGTCACCGCGCTGGACACCATGTTCGGCGGCTTCCGCGAGCGCGCCGAGTCGACCTACCGGCTGCTGCAGGCGCCGGGCACGGCGTTCCTGGTCATCGCCGCGCCCGAAGCCGACGCGCTGCGTGAGGCGTCCTACTTCGTGGAGCGCCTCGACGCCGAGCGCATGCCGCTGGCCGGCCTCATCCTCAACCGGGTGCATACGTCTCCGGCCGGGCGGCTGAGCGCCGCCCGGAGCCTGGCCGCAGCAGAGACGCTGGAGATGCACGACCGCCCGGAGGAACCGGGAGCCGGTCCGCGTTACGAGCTGGCCGCAGCGGCGCTGCGGATCCACGCGGAGCGGATGAACCTCGGCAAGAGAGAACGCCGCCTAGCCGAGCACTTCACCTCGGCCCACCCGGCCATTCCCGTCGCTGAGGTGGACGCGCAGCCAGAAGACGTGCACGACCTGGACGGTCTCCGGGTGATCGGCACGATACTGGCCCAGCCAGTTCCACGCTGAACGGCCGGGCTCTTGGGGGAAGCGGGGGCTTCCCGGAAGGTTTAGCTGGCTCAGCTGGCGACGAGCTCGTCGATGGACTGCCGCTCGTATTCGTCGCGGGCCCGCTCGAGCAGGTCGCGCCACGAGGTGACCTCAGGCCGGCGGCGCAGCAGCGCGCGCCGCTCCCGCTCGGTCATACCACCCCAGACGCCGAACTCGATTCCGTTGTCGAGCGCGTCCGCAAGGCACTCAGTGCGCACCGGGCAGCCCCGGCAGATCAGCTTCGCGCGGTTCTGCGCTGCGCCCTGGACGAACAGCTCGTCCGGGTCTGTCCCCTTGCATGCGGCGCGTGTGGTCCAGTCAGTGATCCACATGTGCCCACTCCTCTTGATCGTCGAGCACGAATGCCCTGACGGTCGTCTCGATGGGTTTCCGATCCCGGGGCCGGCGCGTGCGGCCGCCCGGCCACGGTTATCTGTTCGTGATCCAGCAACTTACGGAAGTCCGGCCGGGATGCCAAGACCCCGGCATGGCCATTTACCAAATAGTTCTCACGGGCTATATACAACCGAAATAGTTACTCTCCGGTTGTGGTCATGTCCTGCTGGTCACTCCTTGGACTTCGGCACGGTTCGCGGACTCTTGTCGCGCGAATTCCGATTTATACATGATTTGCCGCCCAGATGCGAGTCTGGGCGTCTCTAGGTGAAGTATGTCCGGTACGCGCGCACCCTCACTGGCCAAGGCGGCGTAACCTATGTCGCGTGCAGCAGTACCTGGAGACGTTTTTCACCCGGACGAGCCTACTAGGCCGCCTGGTCACGCTCGCGGTCGTGGCCGGGGTCCTGGCCGCGGCCATGGTCCTGCCCATCGTCGCCGCGTCGGGGATCCTGGTCAGGAATCAGGCCGATAAGTTCACCACCCTGTCGCTGAACAACCAGGGCCTGCCGCAGCGGTCGGAGATCCTGGACCGCAACGGCCACCTGCTGGCCTACGTGTACGGCGTGGACCTGCCTTATTACAACAACGCCCGCAGCACCAGCGTGATCAATTACTTCGGCTGGGACCGGCAGCCGGTGGCCTACAGCCAGATCGACGTGAACATGATCAACGCCATCGTGGCCATCGAGGACTCCCGGTACTGGGTGCACGGCGCGATTGACCTGCGCGGCACCATCCGCGCGGCCGTCAACGACATCCAGCACCAGCCGGTCCAGGGCGGCTCTACCATCGCGCAGCAGTACGTCAAGAACGTGCTCCTGCTGAGCGCCGAGGAGGCCGCGGACGCCCAGGGCGAGCAGGCCGCCGCCGCGGACACCCTGAACCGCAAGCTGAACGAGCTGCGCATGGCCGTCGCGGTGGAGCACCAGCAGACCAAGCAGGAAATCCTGGCCGGGTACCTGAACGACGCCTTCTTCGGCTACAACGCCTACGGGATCGAGGCCGCGGCCGAGACCTACTTCGGCACCACCGCGGCCAAGCTGACCGTGACCCAGGCCGCCACGCTGGCCGGCATCGTGGAGAACCCGTCCAAGTACGACCCGATCACCGACCCCACCGTGGCCCTCACCCGGCGCAACACCGTGCTGGCCCGGATGGCGCAGACCAATAACGGGCTCACCGCGGCGCAGGCCACGATCGACGAGGCCAAGCCGCTCGGGCTGCACGTCGCGGTGCCGCAGAGCGGCTGCGAGGCCGCCTCGGTGGGCACCGCCGGCTTCTTCTGCGAGTACGTGGAAGAGGTCATCCTGCACGACTCCGGCTACGGCAAGACGCCGCTGGCCCGGGCCAAGCTGCTGTCCACCGGCGGCCTGCGGATCTACACCACGCTGGATCCGGAGGACCAGGCGGCCGCGACCAAGGCGGTGAGCTATGTCGAGCCGGCTCACAGTAACTACTACAACCCGGGCCACAACGCCGACACCGAGGCGGTGGTCCAGCCCGGCACCGGCCAGATCCGCGCCCTGGCCGAGAACGTGCCGTACGGCACGGGACCCGGGCAGACCGAGATCGACTACGCCGTGAACACGGCGTACGGGGGGAGTTCCAACGGGGTCCAGACCGGTTCCTCGTCCAAGCTCTTCACGCTGATCACCGCGCTGAACCAGGGCGTACCGTTCGGCTTCACCATGGCCGTGCCGGGCAGCGCCACGATCAACGGCTACACCAACTGCCAGGGCGCCCCGGCCGGTAACTACAACGGCATCCCCGGCGCGTATAACGTGACCAACGCCGAGGGGCCGTCGTCGGCCTCCACCCAGTCGCTGTACACCGGGACCACGCAGTCGGTCAACACGTTCTACGCCGAACTGGAGAAGAAGGTCGGCCTGTGCAACGTGGTGAACACCGCCGTCAACCTGGGCATGACCCGGGTGGACGGCACCTCGCTGCTGAAAAACGACGGTACCCAGTACGCCGCGGATAACATCCCGTCGTTCACCTTGGGCTCGGTCAACGTGGCCCCGCTGTCGATGGCGGCCGCCTACGCCACCGCAGCGGCCCGGGGCAGGTACTGCGCGCCGGTCGCCATCGACAAGATCGTCACCGACGCCGGCCAGTCGCTGTCGGTCCCGTCGGCGGGCTGCCGCCAGGCGCTGTCAAGTCAGGTGTCCGACGCCGTCAACTACATCCTGCAGGGCGTCCTCGTCTCGCCGGGCACCGCGGCCGGGGTCGGCGGGCTGACCGGCCGCGAGGCGGCAGGCAAGACCGGTACCTCCAACGTGGCGAACGGGTTCGGCACCCCCTACGCCGCCTTCGCCGGGTACACGCCCAACCTGGTCAGCTACGTCTCGGTGTTCAACCCGGTCTCCCCGACCGTGCACGACACCATGGGCGGATCGGCCAGCTGCTACCGGCTGGAGTACGGCGGCCTTGACTGCCCGAATGAGATGTTCGGCACGAACGCGCCCGCGTCGACCTGGCACATGACGTTCGACCACGCCAACCTGGGATCAGTCCACTACTTCGTGCCCGTCCCGGCCGACAGCCCGTTCAACAGCATGGGCAACGGCCAGGTCGTCGTGCAGCCCAAGAAGCCCAAGAAGCCCAAGAAGGGCGGCGGCGGCGGCGGGCCCAGCCCCGGCCCCACCAGCCCCGGCCCCGGCCACTAAGCCGAGAGCCGGCGGCCACTAAGCCGAGAGCCGCCGGCGGACCTCGGCAGCGACCCGGGCGCCGTCGGCCCGGCCCGCGACCCTCGGGGTAACGGCCTTCATCACCTGGCCCATGGCCGACATGCCGGTGGCCCCGGTCTCGTTGATCGCCTCCGCCACCAGGGCCGCGATTTCGTCGTCGCTGAGCTGAGCCGGCAGGTAGGCGGCCAGCACGTCTCCCTCCGCCCGCTCGGCCGCCGCCTGGTCGGCGCGCCCGGCGGCGCTGAATGCCTCAGCGGCCTCCCGTCGCTTCCTGGCCTCGCGGGTGAGCACCCGGACGATCTCGCCGTCGGTGAGATCACGGGCCGAGGCGCCGGCCACCTCCTCGTTGGTGATCGAGGTCAGCGCCAGCCGCAGGG
Organism: uncultured Actinomycetes bacterium; assembly: GCA_963767565.1. GTDB lineage: Bacteria > Actinomycetota > Actinomycetes > Streptosporangiales > Streptosporangiaceae > Palsa-504. Next base: position 42,755 of record CAVYEG010000022.1, read on the forward strand.
TACGCAAGCGCACCTGGTCACGGGCTCGCATCGCCTCGGTCAGGTCCGCGCGCAGTCGCTCCTTGAGTTCAGCCACGGATCAATCCTAGAAAGACGGCAAACCGGCTGCCGTCCGTGGCATGCGCACGGACATGGCACCATGGGTGGGTGCGACTGCGAACCCTGATCCCGGCCACCGCCGCCGTCGGCGCCGCCGCCGTTGGCTACGCGACGGTGGTCGAGCGTAACTGGTTGGCCCTGCGCCGGTACGAGATCCCCGTCCTGTCGCCGGGCAGCGGGCCGCTGCGCGTACTGCACATCTCCGACACGCACCTCACCCCCGGCCGTAAGCGGCTGATGTCCTGGATCCGGGCGCTCGACGAGCTCGACCCGCACCTGGTGGTCAACACCGGCGACTCCATCGCGCACCCGCAGTCGGTGAGTCCGTTCCTGGCGGCGCTCGGACCGCTGCTGGACCGGCCCGGCCTGTTCGTGCTCGGCTCCAACGACATGTTCGCGCCCCAGCCGTTCAACCCGGTCCTGTACCTACGAGGGCCGAGCTCCCGCAGGTACAAGAAGAAGCTTCCCGACCTGCCCTGGGAAGAGCTCCGCCACGGCATGGCGGCGGCCGGGTGGCTTGACCTGAACAACCAGCGCGGCCAGCTCAAGGCCGGCGGCCTGGACATCGCGGTGGCCGGCGTCCACGACGCGCACATCAAGCGGGACCGCTACGCGCAGGTGGCGGGCCCGGCCGATCCGGCGGCCGACCTCCGGCTCGGCGTCATGCACTCACCCGAGCCGCGGGTGCTTGACCAGTTCGCCGCCGACGGTTACGAGCTCCTGCTGGCCGGTCATACCCACGGCGGCCAGTTGTGCCTGCCGGGCTACGGGACGATCGTGACCAACTGCGGGATCGACCGGGAACGGGCCCGCGGCCTGCACCGGTATCCGGCCGGCGGCCCGGCCTGGCTGCACGTCTCAGCCGGCCTGGGCACGTCGCCCTGGGCCCCGGCCCGGTTTGCCTGCCGCCCCGAAGCCAGCCTGCTCACCCTGGTCCCGCGCGATTCCGGCTGACCGGCAGGACGACCCCGGATGCGGAGGCGCGGGTGGGCCCGAGCGGGTCTCCGCTTCCGCTAGACTATCCAGGGTTCGCCCGGCGCCGAGGATGGCATGGGCGGCGGGGTGTAGCGCAGCTTGGCAGCGCGCTTCGTTCGGGACGAAGAGGCCGCCGGTTCAAATCCGGCCACCCCGACCAGATCAGAGGGCATCTACTGCCGCCTTGTGTATCTTGCCGTAACGCCGCCGGAACGCTCACGTCCTAGAGTGACGCCGTGAGATACCGTGCCGCTTCCTGGATGCTGGCCGGGCTGACCGCGCTCGTCTTCGCGACAGCGCTGACGCTGCTGGGCCTGGACGCCCGGTATATCGACGCGGGCAAGCTCGGCTTCGAGGCCGTGATGGGCGTGGCCATCGTGCTCTACGCAGGCACCGGTCACCTGCTCATGGCGCGGCGGCCCGGCAACGCGATCGGATTGCTGCTGGCCCTGGTCGGATTGCTGCTGGCCCTGGAGATGCTGACCGAGCAGTATCCCCTCTACGGGCTGGTCACGGCTCCGGGCTCGCTACCCGCGGCGCGGCTGGTGGGCTGGTTCAGCGTGCTCGTGGCCGTTCTGGCTGTGTTCCTGCTGCTCTTCCTGGTTCTGCTGTTCCCCGACGGGCGGCTGCCGTCCCGCCGATGGCGCCCGGTGCGGACGGGATTCCTGGTCATCATGGCCGCCTCCGTGCTGACCCAGATGCAGGCGGGCCAGTACATCAGCGGGGGGCTGACCGACATCCTGGATGATTCCCATGCCAGCTACCCGAACCCGCTGGGCATCTTCCCCCAGCACGGGTGGTTCGCCGGGTTCGTCGCCGCGGTCGTGGTCGCTGCTTTCGCGGCCGCCCTCTGCGCCGTCACCTCGGTGTTCGTCCGGCGGCGCGGGGCCGGTCCCGAGCGGCGCAAGCAGCTGGCCTGGCTCGGTTACGTCGGTATCGTCACGGTCTTCTGGATTCTGCTGCTGGCTCCGGGAGCAGCCATCGATCCGGGCGGCGGCGGCGCGCTCGGCACCGTCCTGTGGACCGTGATGGTCCTGACGCCGGTGGTCGGCATCCCGGTGGCCTGTGTGGTGGCCGTGCTGAAGTACCGGCTGTACGACATCGACCGGCTGATCTCGCGGACCGTGTCCTACGCCGTGGTGACCGGGCTGCTGGTCGGGCTGTACGCAGGGCTGGTGCTGCTGGCCGGCCATGTGCTGCCGGTGCATGGCGCGATCACGGTGGCCGGGGCCACGCTGGTGGTGGCGGCGTTGTTCAGCCCGGTGCGGCGGCGGGTCCAGCACGTGGTGGACCACCGGTTCAACCGGACCCGCTACGACGCCGAGCTGATGACGGCGGCGTTTGCGGCCCGGCTGCAGGACGCCACTGACCTGGACGCGGCCCAGGCCGACCTGGCCGCCACCGTCGACCGGGCGCTGCAGCCCACGCACATGTCCTTGTGGCTTACGAGCTGACCGGGGTCTGGAGCTGGTACGCGTTGCGGTCAGGCAGCGCGGTGAGAGGCTGAGGCCATGCGCTCCTTTCGTAAACGACCGCCAGTCCCGAGGCTGGCCCGCAGCGTGCCTCGCCCTTGGGACCCGCCGGAGACGGAATTCCCGGCCCCGGTGCCGGTCAACACCCTGCCGTTTGGCCGGCCCACGCAGACCGCGATCGCGGTCACCGGCGTATGGGCCTACAGCAATGGTTTCGAATTCTTCGTGACCCGCCTCATCCGGCCGGATGCCCCTGGCTTCGATGAAGACCCAGTGCCCGGCGCGCCGAGGGGCACGCTCGCGGAGCGGCAGCCCTTCCGGATCAGTTTGCAGCTGGCCGATGGCCGCAAGGTCGTCAGCGGCGGCCCAGGCGGTGGCGCCGAGCCGACCGGGCCGGTCCTGCGGTCGCGCGGCGGCGGCGGCAGTTCGCACCGTTTGGTCTTGCGGTGGTGGGCGTGGCCGCTGCCGCCCAGCGGTCCGCTGGAATTCATCTGCCAGCTCGGGACGGACGAAACGCGGGTCAGCATAGACGCGCAACTGATCCTTGATGCGGCGCAGCACAGTGTGCGGGTCTGGCCTCAAGACGAGCCGTAAGCGTCAAGTGACGCTTGACGGTATCCCGGCGGTCGCCGTCTGGCCGGGGGCGGAGGAGCCGGGGCGCGATCGGCGTGAGCGGCTGGATCCGCATGGTCAGCGCCTGCCTCGCCCGCGGCGTGCCGGGCGGCGAACGCCGCTTCCGTGGTGACCGCGATCGGGATGAGGTGCGGGGCGGACTCGGCCCGGATCTGCGCCAGCGGGGACGGGCGCCCGCTGGGTTGGCTTCGACGGCGTGCGGCGCACTAGCACGACGAGGATGTACAGCAGCAGGAGCGTTACTCCATCGAAGAACAGGCCCCCGAGGATCGTCGGGATCGCGGCGCCGTCGCCGTTGGTGAGAGTCCGGCCGCTGCCCCAGTCCCAGAGCGGGTCGCGAACACTGAACGGCCGGCCGAGTGGCACCTGGCTGCCCCAGGTGGCGTCCGCGCCGCTGCTGGAAAGGTAGCCCTCGGTCACCGTGTGGCAGCCGATCCGATGCCCGACCCCGCTGCTGCAGGCCTGGCTATACGACGCCGGGTTGAAGATGTCCTGGTGCTCCGCGCCGACCACATATCCCCACGAGTTCACTTCGGCGGGCAGGATAAACACGGTGATGCCAGTCATCGCGACGAGCAGGAGGATAGCGAATATCCAGCTGCCGTGGTGGCGCGGCGGATAGCGATGCGCATGAGCGTACAGCGGGTGATGCGAAACGCTGGCCTTCGCGCTCACCCGGACGGCCGCGTCGGCGCGGCGAATGCGTGATGTATCGACGATTACCACAACTAGCCCGGCCAGAACCAGAGCGAAAAGCACGAAGACCGGGATAACGCTGAGGGTTTCCGCCGTCCCGGTATGGTTCTCGAACAGGTTTACGTCGATCACCGCGTACACCACCAGGCCAGTAATGCCGCCTATCGCCACCCAGGCCCACCCGCGCCGCCTGTGATGCAGCGTGACGAGCTTGGCAACAGCCGATGACCTGCTGGTATCCCGCCGTGCGGGCGCTTGAGGCACCGGCCTCTCCTCGCCTAAATTGCGCCGCCTCCCCGTCTCCGCCTATCGTATGCCGCGGCGGTTCGGCAAAGCTGTGCACGATGAAATCTGGTACAGAAGGCGGCTACAACGTTTGCCCCGGGATTCCAGCTGAGGAGCCAACCGAGCAACCGGATCAATGTGCATCTGAGCCCGGCTGTATCCGGCTCAGGTGCACATCAAGCCGGTTCCGCGAGGGCGCCTGCCGGGCTGACGCGGGCGTCGGCCGGGCCGGATCGGCCAAGCGAACGTCTCCGGGCGCGGTACTAATTCCTGCCGTCAAATAACGGAGCCGTTCGTCTGCGAAGTAAGCTCGCGGCAATGCGGATTGGAGATCTCGGCGAGCGAGAGATACCTCTGGTAAGTCCTCATCCAGCCGGAAATCCAAGGCTCAGCTGAGACCGGCCAGCGCCGTGATCCGGCCGACCATGTCGGGCCACAGCTCTGTTGGCAGGCTGTGACCCATGCCCGGGTAGATGACGAGCTTCGCCCCCGGGATCCTGGCCGCGATGTCCTGGCTGGCCTTGGGCTTGATGATCGGGTCATCGCGGCCGCAGAACACCAGAGCCGGGACGTGGATGCCCGATATCGGGGGGATCTTCTGGGCCCGGCCGGCGGCGATCTGGCGCTGGGTGGACCTGGGATCGCGCGGGCTGCGGTCATGGCTGACCGTGGCCACCGACCGCGCCCAGTCCCCGGGGAACGGGTAACCCGGCGACCCGAAGGTCCGGAGCATTTCCACCAGGTTGTCGATCTCTGTTTCACGCGTCGTGGCCTGCTTGATCTTGCGCAGCTTGAGGAAGACGCCGAACTTGATGTAGCGCATGGCACCCAGTCCGCTGACATCGGCCGGCACGCCCATGGCACTAGTCAGGGTGCGCACCCGGTCCGGGTGGTACAGGGCCAGGGCCTGGGCCAGGGCGGCGCCCATCGACACGCCCACGACGTGCGCGCTCTTCCAGCCCACCGCGTCCATCACGGCGATCGCGTCGTCGAGCATGTCCAGGGTGGTGTAGCTCGGTTTGGTCCGGCCGAGCAGGGCCAGGAACGGGTTCTCCTTTTTCGCGGAATCGAACTTGGACGACAGCCCGCTGTCCCTGTTGTCGAACCGGACGACCGCGAACCCGCGGTCGGCCAGCTGCTGGCAGAAGGCCTCGGGCCACCACACCATCTGGAAGTCCAGGCCGCTGATCAGCAGGAGCGGCTCGCCGGTGGCGAGGTCGCCGAAGGACTCATAGGCCACCGTGACGGCCTGGTTGTGCGCGTACTGAGTCTGAGCTGGCATGAGCGCGCCTCCCGGTCCGAACGGCCCGGTCGTCTCGCGGGCCAGGCCTGGCATCAATGCAATGCAGTTGCATTGTATTACCGCCTGGCGTTTTTACAATGCAACTGCATGACATCATGGAACGCGAAGGCTAGCGGCCGTGCTAGCCGAGGGGAAGCGGGTGCGGTGCCCAGACGGGTCGATCATGAGGCCCGGCGCCGGGCCATCGCGGACGCAGTCTTCGAGGTCATCGGCAGCCGCGGCCTGGAGGCGGTGAGCCTGCGTGACGTGGCCGCGCAGGCCCGGGTATCGATGGGCGCTGTGCAGCACTACTTCGCCTCCAAGGATCAGATGCTGCTGTTCGCGATGGACCACATGCGCGACCGGGCCCTGGCCCGGATGCAGGGTGAGCTGGCGGCCATCAGTGAACCGAGCGCGCGCGAGACGGTTCGGGCGGCCGCCCGGGTGATGCTGCCGATCGGAGAGCAGGGGCGGCAGGAAGCCATCGTCGCCGGAGCGTTCTACACCGTCGCCACCGTCCACGCCGGATACGCCGACCTGCTGCGCGAGGGCTACCAGCGGCTGCTGTCGGTGTCGAGGCAGACCCTGCGCGCCGCGGCCGAGGCCGGGGAAATCGCCGACGGCATCGACCCCGACCGGGAGTCGGCGATGCTGTTCTTCTTCGTCCAGGGCCTGATCGGTCCCGTGCTGATCGGGATCCTCAGCCCGGCCGATGCTCTCGCGCTGCTCGATCACCAGCTCGACCGCATCTTCCGGTGACACGCGTACGCTGACAGGCATGCCGGGTTATGACGACGGCCGGGTGGCGTGCACCGACCAGGAGATCGTTATCCGCCACTACTACCTGATGGGCCCGAAGCGGATCAGGTACGACCAGATCCGCAAGGTGCTCGAGGTCCCGCTCGGAACGATGGGCCGATGGCGCATTCACGGTAGCGGCGACTTCGTGCACTGGTTCAACTTCGACCCGGGCCTGCCGCACAAGGCCGTCGCGCTCGTCCTCTACCTGGACGCCAGCATCAGGCCGGTCATCACCCCGGACGACCCGCAACGAGTAGTCGAGGAATTCGCCGCGCACGGCGTGAACGTCACCAGGGGCACCGAGAGCGGACTGCGGTAAAGCTGCCGTCTTCCCGCGTCACCAGGTCAAGACGATGACTTCCTCCGCGTTCTCGTGGGCAGCGCGGGCCTTACGCGTCGGCTGGGGGGTGGTTCCGTCAACGCGGGTCCGCCGCGGGCACACCGCCGGGCGGGCCTGCTTGCTGGCCGCCGGCCGCGGTGCCGAGGCCAGCTCCCACAGCTCGTCGACGAGCTTGTGCAGCACGTCGCGGCGCAGGGAGTAGTAGAGGTTGCGGCCCGACTTGCGGACATTGATCAGGCCCGCCTCGTAGAGGATCTTCATGTGGTGGGAGATCGTCGGCTTGACGACCGGCAGCGTGTCGGCGAGCGTGACGTAGGCGAGCTCGTCAACCGCGGCCATCTGCGCCACGATGCGCCACCGGACCGGGTCTCGCAGGGCCTTGAAGATCTCATCCGGCGGCCTGGCTGACCTGATGTTAACGGCCATATCGATTCCTGGCCCTCCGTCCGGTGATGCGGCCAGCGCCTCCCGCGGCCGACGGCCGTGGCCATGCTGGCGTGTCCGCTCCTCACGTCGCCGACCCCCATCGGCCGTCCGCGCAGGCCAGGACGGCCGGTACATCCGGTACAAAATATGTATCATCTGTACCATGGGGGCGCAAGGCCTGCCGCTGCCTGGCACCGGTGCCGTTCGGTGCCTTGGGCTGACCGCAGCCAGCGGCCGGTGAGGAGCGGGATGTTCTGATGGACACCGACGCAGCCGGCGATCCAGTGACCGACGCCGCCACCAACGAGACGATCCGGACCATCCTGGAGGCCGGTGCGCGGTGCCTGACCCGGCTGGGCCGGGACAAGACCAGCATCCAGGACATCGCCGACGCCGCAGCGCTCGGCCGGACCACGGTCTACCGCTACTTCTGCGACAGGAATCATCTGATCAAGGCGATCGGCCAGTACGAGCGGCGCAAGCAGCAAGCCGAGCTTCGGGCCCGGATCACCGACACCGCGAGCCTGGAAGAGGCACTGGCGACGGTCGCTGAGGTAATCGCGGCTACCGTGCTCGCCTACAACGTTCCCGAGCACCTGCACCGGCACGACCATGAGCTCGCTCAGCACTTCACCGAAGACAACCGAGACCGCCACGAGCGGACGAGCATCCTGATCCGCCCGTACGTCGCCCGGGCCCATCAGGCGGGCGAGCTGGCCCCGGACGTCACCGAGGACGACGCCGTGGAGTGGGCCGCGCTCGTCCTGCTGCTCATCCCGACCATGCCGGGCTCCGTCAACCTGGACGTCACCGACCCCCGCTCGCTCGGGCGGACCCTCGCACGCCGGATCTGCCAGGGCATCGGCCGCCCGCAGGCGAGTGCGGGCAACGGGACGGCGGGCGCGAAGGCAAGAGCCAGGCATTGACCGAACGGCCCGGCCGGGCGCCGACCGGCAAGTGCGGGCTGACCAGCGCGGCCTGACCAGATGGCGCGGCGCACTTCACGACAAGCGGGCCAGAAACGGCTCAGCGCCACCGGAGCCATGCTCGGGCTCCGGTGGCGCTGATGGCGTTCCGCCTGCCTATCGGCGATCGCTCAGAACTTGATGCTGCGGAACAGGTCGACGATGTTCTGGTTGGTGTTCGTGAACTGACTCGGCTGCCCGGAATTGCTGGTGGCTGGTGTCACCAGAGGCACCGGGGACGGCGGGTTGCCCAAGATGGTGTTGATCTGGGTGGCCAGCGCGTCCGTCGTCTGTTCTATCGCGGTGTCGCTGAGATTGGAGGTACGCAGAGCCTGCAGTTGGGTGCGTATTCCGTCCAGCTGCTGCACCTGCGACGTGCTCAGCGGCGTGGGCGAACCGGTCGCCACGATGAACTGGTACGCCTCGGCCAACTCGTTACACCTGAGGCAGAGGAAGCTCTGCTCGTTGGTGGTATTGCTGGCGTTGAGCGCCACGAGGTTCGACTTGGATACGTACACGATCTGGAACGCGATCGCGTCCGCATCGCAATCGTGGCAGTTGACAGTGCCCGCGTACGCGCTATTGGATGCGTTGAGCCTCGGAGCGAAACTCTGATCCAGCTGGAACTCTACGGTAAAATCAGTGTGCGAGTTCTGTATCGTGCCCGCCCGGGCCGCATTGACATACGTCTGGCTGCCGGGGTTCCATGGACTAAACGGAATAGAGTACCCCGGGCCCTGGAAAGTGGCCGCAGACGCCGCGGCCGGAATAGCGAGCGGGACCGCTACCGCCAGCGCTGCCACACCCCAGCGCGACCGCAAAGCCCCGGCTTTAATTTTGGATAGCATAGCCATCCTTCCTGACTATTGTCCGCCAGCACGCACGCGGACAGAGCGCATGATCCTCAGGTCTCGCTTCTCCGCCGCGCTGGGCGCGGACCGCCATGAAATCGGCGCCGGCGCGATAGTTATGCGCTGACCTTCGGACGGCGAGATTGCGGCATACGGAGCCGCAAAATACCTATCGATGATCCGTTCAGGTGTGAGGTCCTGAATCTCAGAGCACCCTGCCGGGGGCCGCGCCAAAGGCGTCCCCCGCCAGGGTGCATTCACGCATTACGCGTTACAGACTCAGCCTAGGTAGCTGTCCCTAGATGACAGTGCTAACCGATGTTGACCACCTGGACGTTGGTAGCGCTCTGGGAGCCGAGCGCCAGGAACTGCGTCTGGTGGTTGCTCTGGCTCACGCTGATGTGGGCGTGATTGAACGAGCCGTAGACACTCAGGGCCTCGCGCTCGGGCAGCAGCTCGGTGTGCTGGGCGTCCAGCTCGGTCAGGCTAAGCTCAGACATTTTGTTTCCCCTTCTTCTTTTTCCCACTGGGTTCCTGGTACCGCGGATAATACGGATACCGGGACGGCACATAACCGACACCTGGTCAGCTGTGCACGACTACTAGATGCTGGTGGTCGGCGGGACATGAGCACCAGTCCAGATGACAGTCTTTCAGCCATGATGCAATCATCGGGAGATAGAGCTCACGCTCATAGCGCGCCCCGTTTGGGCAGGCGACCCTTTCCCCCCTCCCCTTTCGAAGTCAGAACTGCAGACTCCTGCTGCATCCTGAGCCTCGGGTATGAGGGTATCCGCTGGGTCAACGGGCCTGCAATCCCTCATTTTGCTGAGATTCCTGTTGCCCTCAATTTACTGACAAGAAGGGCGTTTTAGTTGATGCGGCAGCGAGCTGGCCAGCCGCCGCCTGCCCGCATTGGAATAGTCCATGACCTTCAGCCAATACGGACGTTTCGCTGCTTAAGCTGATATGTTGAGCAGCCGGCATTACGCCGGTTCCTTGATATCCGCTCGCCTGATCTTGCCGAATTTGTCAGTGATCTGGACATAGGTGCCCGAGTTATCGGATACCACCTGCACCGACACCGCATCGGCGGCGTCCACCCGGTACACCCGGCCGTTGACGGAGATGACCGCCTGGCCATCGCTTATGTTCACGGTGGAGGTGTGGCTCGTGAATCTCGTCATCGGTTACTCACCTCCCTCCGGCTTGCGCGTGCGGCTGCCGGCGGGTGCGGCATCAGCCACCGTGAGGGCGGTGGCCGAGCCGCGATCGCGCCAGCGCCACCGCTTCCAGGGTCGAGTGCACGCCGAGCTTGTTCCTCAGGTTCTGCAGGTGCGTGCTGAGGGTCTTCGGGGACATGTGCAGGCGCTTGCCGACCTCGCGCAGGCCGGAGCCGTTGGCCAGGTGGATCAGGACCTCGCGTTCCCGGGGGGTGAGCGCGGCGAACACCTTATGGTCGTGCTCTGGCTCGCCGCGGGCGGCCGGAACGTACTGGGTGGCCAGGGCGGCGGCCTCGAGCCGGCTGTGCGCGCCGAGCTTGGTCAGGACGTTCCTGACGTAGGTGCGCAGGGTTTCTGTCGTGACGTTCATCTCGCGGGCCATGTTCTTGGTGTTCTGGCCCTCGGCGATCCGGCGCAGCACCTCCGTCTCCCGCGGCGTCAGCGCCGAGAGCGGATCCTTACCCGGCTGCGCGCCCGGTCCCTGGCCCGGCGGGGGCGACGGCGTACGGCCGGCGGCCGGCCGGCTGGTGGCGATCACTTCCAGCGCCGCGGCAATCGGGTCCAGTTTCTGCTCGGACAGGCCGGCGGGCCGGGGTGCCGGCGGAGCCGCCGGATCGGCACGGCCCGGCATGAGCATGGACACTGGCCGCGGGACCTGGCTACCGAGCGGCTGGCCCGGGCCATCCCCGTCCCGGCCGCGAGCCAGGCGCGCTTCCCGAGCATCGGCCTGATACCCGGCCAGCGCGGCGATGCGGTCCTGGCGGGTCACGTAGGCCGCCCCCGGGCCGTCAGCCTTTCGCCCAGAATTAGCCGCATTGGTCCGCTCCCTTGCGTACTAGCGATCGTCGAGAGATATATGGATTCCCTACGAAGACAAGCTCGGCACGACAAAGCCCCCTCGGGCAGTACCTACGTGCTGTCTACCCGGACGTTCCGGGGTCTACTCGTCGGGCAGGCGCGGCCAAAAGGTGCTAATGAAACCGGCGCTGCCAGCGACCAACAAAATGGTAGAGGACATGGATTGTACATGTGCGGGAACGATGAGTCATGATGCGGTTAATCTACGCTAACGGCAATTCATGACATATAAAGTAATGACTGCATTGCGCAAGAATCCCTGACTGAGGTAATTTCTCGGCTTTGCGCAGGAAGTCCGTTTGGCGTGGCCGAAGCTATCCGGCGGTGATCTGCCGGCGCCCGGCGCCGCCGCCCAGGAGGCCGGTGCGCAAGGTGGGGGCGGGGATGGCGACCGGGGCGGTACGGCTGGGCGGCGGGACGGCATCGGTCAGGCGCAGGGCCAGGGCCGGGCACATGTGCACCGCCTGCTGGGCATCCTTCTCCAGCCAGGCCGGCACCGGGATGTTGAGGATGACCGGGTAGCCCTGCGGATCCACGTGGATCATCTCGGGCACCAGGTGAGCGCACAAGCCGTGCCCGTGACATCGGGTCCAGTCGACCGCCAGCCGCTGGCGTCCCTGCTGTTCCGGGCCGGCGGGCAGCGGCAGGATGCCGCGGACGGGGCGACCGCAGGAGGAATGGAAAACATGCGCGGCCAGGTCTTCGGTGAACACGTCCAGCGCGGAGAGCACGAACCTGGTCACGCCGTCCGGATGGGAACACGCCCCCCGCCCGTTCACGCCGGCCGCCGACCGCCGGGCCAGGTCGAGCGCCTCGATTCCGCCTGATCCGTCGACCAGCGCGGCCAGGGCCCGGGCGATGGCGGGCAGGCCGAGCTTGCACGGGCCGCATTGCCCGGCTGATTCGCCGGCCAGGTAGCTCGCGATCCGGGACACCTCGCCCAGCGGGCAGGTCCCGTCACCCAGGGGCAGCACGATGCCGGAGCCCAGGGTGCCGCCCACGGCAGCCAGACCCTCACGGGAAACCGGCACCACGTAGGCCGTTTCGGCGGCCAGCCACATGCCGTGATAGCCGCCGACCAGGACGCCGTCGCCCGCCGGAGCCTGGCAGATATCCAGCACGGTGGCGAGGGGCAGGCCGACGGGCACCTCGACCACGGCCGCGTGCGCCGCCGAGCCGCCCACGCTGAGCAGGACCGTGCCGGGCTCTTCCGGTGTGCCGACCGCGGCGAAACGCTCCGGCCCGAGCAGGGCGAGCACCGCGAGCTGAGCGAAGGTGGCAGCGTTGGACAGCAGGGTAGGCAGATCATCGACGCCGAAGTCGCTGGCCAGGATCTTGGTGCCGGGCGGTACGGGCCGCTTGCCGTTGATGCCGCGAACCAGGGCGCCGGATTCGCCGGAAATAAACCGGTCGGGCACTTGCACGACCCTGGTCATCTTGCGCAGGCCAGGCTCGGCCGCGATGGCCGCCTCGATTGACCTGTTGGCCAGCTCGTGGCCCGCCACCCCGACCACGATCTCCTCCGCGCCGAGGGCCTCGGCCACCAGCGCCGCACCGCTGAGGATGAGATACGGCGAGCGGATCATGAGCATCTTGTCCTTGACGCTGCCCGGTTCGCCTTCGGCGGCGTTGACCACCACGATCGTCGGGCAGTCGCTGGCCTCGGCCGCGTTGACTACGGCCCGGAGCTTGCGGGCGAACGGGAAGGCCGCCCCGCCCTGGCCGCGGAGATCGACCTGCTCGGCCACTGAGATCAGCTCATCGATGGAGAGCCTGGGCAGCGGACCGAAAATGTCGCGGTGCGCTTCCAGGTCGAGCCTGGGCATCCGGTCGAGGCCGGCCGTCAGTCGCGCGGCCCCGATTCGCATGATCGCGGGCGCGTCCAGGGCTTCGGTCAGGCTCATCCCTGCTCGGTACCTCCAGTGCGTCCGGGGACGTTGCGACTCCTCGGGTCGGCGGGGTCCGGCCGACGTGAATGGCGAGCGGGCGGGCGGGGCAGGAGCCCCGAATCGGCGCCCGGCATGGGACCGGCCACGGGATAGGGGTTCGTGCCCCGGCTGGGCCGACGTGACGGCCTGGTCCCGCCGCGGCGATGGGTGCCGTTGGCCTGATGCGGCGTGGGACCCGTCTCGAGCCGCGGCAGCGGCCCGGAGTTCACCGACGGCAGCGGCCCGGTGCTCGGATGCGGCATGGCAGCGGTGCCGAGCCGCGGCATGGGCCCGGAGTCAAAGCCGGGCATCGGACCGCCGCCGACCCGCGGCACCGGACCGGTGTCGACCCGCGGCATCGGACCAGTGTGGGCCCGCGGCATCGGCCTTGGGTCAGGACGGGGCGCCGGGCCCGGGCCGGGACGCGCTACGGACCCGGTGCCCAGGCGCGGCATGGGCCCGGAGCCGAAGCCGGGCATCGGACCGCTGCCGGCCCGCGAGACCGGCCCGGTGTCGACGCGCGGCATCGGACCAGTGTCGGCCCGGGGCGTCGGACCAGTGTCGGCCCGGGGCACCGGACCAGTGTCGGCCCGGGGCACCGGACCCGTTCCGAGCCGGGGCAGCGGACCGGAGCCGGCCCGGGGCGTCGGGCCGGAGCGGACCCGCGGCGTCGGACCGGAGTCGGCGCGGGGCACCGGTCCGGTGTCAGCGCGGGGCACCGGACCCGTTCCGAGCCGGGGCAGCGGACCGGAATCGGCGCGCGGCCGGGGAGCCGGGCCGGGCCGGGGAACCGGCCCGGCGGGCAGGCGCGGCACGGGACCGGTGTTGACCCGGGGCATCGGGCCCGTGCCCGGGCCTCCCGGCAGCTGGCGCCTCTGGGTGCCATACGGATAGGACGACACGTCGTCCTGGGGTACGTGCTTGCGCGGGGCGCCCTCGAAGCGGGGCGGTCCGTCATAGCCGGGCTCGTAGCGCGGCTGCCGGCCGTCTGGCCCGAGGCCGCCCGGGGCCGGCCAGGGCGTATCCCCTGCGTACACCGGGGCGCCCAGCGGCATGAGCGCCGGGTTCGGGTAGGCCCGGTAGGAGGTTCTTGCGGGGTAGGCCGGCGCAGCGGCCAGGACCGGGAGCGGGCCGGAGGGCGAGGACCAGCCAGGCCCGTACGGCAGCGCGGCCCGGGGCTGGCTGCCCGGCAGGCCGATGGCGGCCTGGGCGCTCACGCTGGCGGGCAGCGCCTGGATGGTCCCGCCCAGCTGGACCTGGGCCAGGCTCAAGGACGCGGCCCGCAAGGGAGAGGTACCGTGGCGGCCAGCGCCCCGGTCGGCGCTCGGCGGCGCGCTGAGGCTCCCCTTCGGCCGCAGCGAAATGGCCAGGAACCTGACCACCACGGCCAGGGCGGTCAGCGCGATCGCGGCCCCGTAGCTCCAGTCCACGTAGGGCTTGGCCGAGCGGCCGCCGAGCAGCCCGTGCAGGACTCCGAACACGAACGCCAGGTAGGAGGCGTAGTGGATGGCGCGCCAGCGCCAGGCCTTGCCGTGCGCGGTGAACCGCTTCCGGAAGATGCTGGTCACGATGATGAGCAGGATGAGATCCGACGCGATCGTGCCGAGGCCGATATAGAAGGTCCGGTACGGCGACAGGAACGGCACGACCGCATCGATGGCGTGCGCGCGCTGGGCCAGGATCTCCGTCACGATGTGAATGATCAGGAAGGCCAGCGCGCCGAAAGACACCGCGCGGTGCACGGCCTGGGCCATGACCCGGTGTCCGGGAGTCATGATGATCCGGTCGGTGGCCAGCAATCCGACGCCCACCGATGCGGTCAGCCCGATAAGCGCAAATACCCCTGCGTAAAACAACATGAAACGCTGAGTAGCCGCGTCGATATCGCGGCCGGCCTCGGTCATGACCAGCGTGAAGCATAGAACAAGCAACGCGGTGGCCACGGTAGCCATGATTTTCGACAGATGCTCGCCAACCGCTCCCGACGTCCCCGAGCGCACACCCTGACGGCCGCGTGAGCGGCCGGCGGTGGTCGGCACGCTTAACCTCCTGCGATCATGAATGACGAGAAGAAGCCAATTACAGCGCCAGGAAACTGGCGTGAGTCTTCCTTTTGCTGTGAGATAGCGACTATATCAGCGCCAATAACGCTTTGGCTGCGAACTGGTATATGACTTATTTCGGGCTGATGACGCCGATCCGGCTGAACCAGGGGCCGCGGCACCGGGACACGGAGCCAGCCGCCAGGCAACCACGACAGTGGCTCCGGCGCGGCAAGCCGCCCGGGACCGGAGCACGCGCGAACCGGCAGGAGCATTGCGATGTCCCAGCACATCCCTCCTTCGCCCTACCCCGCCCGTACCGCCTGTTATACCGCCGCCGACTACGGCAGATCTGCAAAACCGGCAAGGTCCCTGCTTACAGAACTCTTCCGGCCGTGCCTCACAGAATGGGCAAAAGCCGCTATTCCCGGCCGAGGTATTAGATCACGCGCGAACGGGACATTATCGGGCATATGGGCCATAACGCCCCAGCTCGGCGCGCCGGTCAGGCCGCAGTGATCCCGGTCAGGCTGATGATCGCGACCCGGATTCCGCGGCTACCAGCTCCGCGATCTGCGCGGTGTTCAGCGCCGCGCCCTTGCGCAGGTTGTCGCCGCACACGAACAGCTCGATGGCTCGCGGGTCATCCAGCGACTGGCGCACCCGGCCGACCCAGGACGGGTCGGTGCCGACCACATCGACCGGGGTCGGGAACTCGCCGGCCTCGGGATCATCGGCGACCACGACGCCGGGCGCGGCCCGGAGGACCTCCCACGCTTCCTCCCGGCTGACCGCCCGGGAGAACACCGCGTGCACCGCGACCGAGTGCGTGGTGACGACCGGCACCCGCACGCACGTGGCGGCGACCCGCAGCGCGGGCAGGCCGAGGATCTTGCGCGACTCGTTGCGGATCTTCAGCTCCTCCGACGACCAGCCGTCTGGCTTCAGCGACCCGGCCCACGGCACCACGTTCATGGCCAGCGGCGCGGGGAACGGCCCGAGGTCGCCGACCGCCGACCGCACGTCCCCGGCCCGCTGGCCGAGCGAGCGCGTGCCCGCCACCTTGTCCAGCTGCGCGTAGAGCGTGTCGATACCCGCCTGCCCGGCGCCGGAGGCCGCCTGGTAGGAGGAGACGATCAGTTCCTCCAGGCCGAATGCCCGGTGCAGCGCGCCCACGGCCACGATCATCGACAGCGTGGTGCAGTTCGGGTTCGCGACGATGCCCTTGGGCCGCTTGGCCAGATGTTCCGGGTTGATCTCCGGCACGATCAGCGGAACCTGGGGATCCATCCGGAACGCGCCGGAGTTGTCGACGGCTACCACGCCGCGGCGCGCCGCGGCCGGCGCCCACTGCGCCGAGACCTCGTCCGGCACGTCGAACATGGCCACGTCGATGCCTTCGAAGGCCTCCTCCGACAGGGCGACCACCTCGGTCTCGCGGTCGCGGACCCGCAGCCGCCGCCCGGCCGACCGGGGCGAGGCGACCAGCCTGATCTCGCCCCAGATATCTGTCCGGCTGGACAGCAGGTCGAGCATCACCGTGCCGACCGCGCCAGTGGCCCCGACCACGGCCAGGGCGGGCCGCCGGCTCACCGGCCGGTCCCTCCGTACACGACGGCCTCGACCTGATCGGCGTCGAGCTCGAAGGCCCGGTGCGTCGCGGTCACCGCGGTGTCCAGGTCGTCCTGGTCCACCACGACCGAGATCCTGATCTCGGACGTGGAGATCATCTCGATGTTCACCCCGGCCTCGGCCAGCGCGCCGAAGAACCGGGCGCTCACGCCGGGGTGGGAGCGCATGCCCGCGCCGATCAGCGAGACCTTGCCGATCCGGTCGTCGTACAGCAGGGACTGGAACCCGATCGGCTGCTGCAGGCGCTGCAGCGTGCTCATGCCCCGCTGGCCGTCGTTGCGCGGCAGCGTGAACGAGATGTCGGTCAGCCCGGTGGCCACCGCCGAGACGTTCTGCACGATCATGTCGATGTTGATGTCGGCCTCGGCGATGGCGGTGAAGATCTTCGCCGCCTCGCCCACCCGGTCGGGCACGCCCACCACGGTGATCTTGGCCTCGCTGGGGTCGTGCGCCACCCCGGAGATGATGGCCTGCTCCATACCGGTTCCTTCCGAATCCTCGCCCGCGTGCCCGGCAACCCAGGTCCCGGCCCTGTTGGTGAACGACGACCGCACGTGGATGGGCACCCCGTACCGCCGCGCGTACTCGACGCAGCGCAGCATCAGCACCTTCGCGCCGGAGGCGGCCATCTCCAGCATCTCCTCGTAGGTGATCTGCGGGATCCGCTGCGCGGTCCGCACGATGCGCGGGTCGGCGGTGAAGACGCCGTCCACGTCGGTGTAGATCTCGCACGCATCGGCGGACAGGGCCGCGGCGAGCGCGACGGCGGTGGTGTCCGAGGCGCCGCGGCCCATCGTGGTGACGTCCTTGGTGGTCTGCGACACGCCCTGGAACCCGGCCACGATGGGGATCGCGCCGTCGGCCAGCGCGCCGGCGATCCGGCCGGGCTTGATGTCGATGATGCGGGCCCGGCCGTGCACGGCGTCGGTAATCACGCCCGCCTGGGAGCCGGTGAACGACCTGGCCTCCAGGCCGAGGGTGGCGATCGCCATGGCCAGCAGGGCCATCGAGATCCGCTCGCCCGCGGTGAGCAGCATGTCGAGCTCGCGGGCCGGCGGCAGCGGGCTGACCTGGCGGGCCAGGTCCATGAGCTCGTCCGTCGAGTCACCCATGGCCGAGACCACCACGACCACCTGGTCGCCGCCCTTACGGGTGGCCACGATGCGCTGCGCGACCCGCTTGATGCCATCCGCGTCGGCCACCGACGAGCCGCCGTACTTCTGCACGATGAGGGCCACGGACGGCCGCACCTCCCGGATCTGAGCGGACGCTTGAGTGTATCGGCTAGGGGGCGGGTCGCTCTTCGGCCACGTCCAGGCTGGCGTGCGCGATCACCGCGTGCAGCGCGCGCAGGGCGGCGCCGCCGTGGGTGCCCCAGTGATTGAAATAGGAGTACTGCCACCACCACAGCGCCTCGAGATAGCGCCCGGTCTGGTAGTGCTTGAGGCCGTGGATGAGGTCGGCGGCGACCGCCGCGATGTCATCCGAGATCCGGAACGGCAGGCAGGACGTGTCCTTGTACGGGTCGAACACCTCGGCGTACTCGTCGACCGCGGTCAGCCGCAGGGCCAGGCCGGTGCGCATGGCGTCCAGGTCCGGGTCGTCGCCGACCTCGGGTTCCCAGTTGCCCGGCAGGATCACGTCACGGCTGGCCCCGAGTTGCGCGCCGGCCAGCAGGATCTGCGACACCTCGAGCAGCAGCATCGGCACGGTCTCGTCGCCGCCGCTGCTGGCGAGGGCATCGACCCCGTCGATGAAATTCCGCACGTTGGCCGCGATCTGATCCGCTATCGTCCGCCATTCGCCCCCCTGAGCTGGCGGTTCAGACATCAAGCAGTCTCCGTCCTTCGAATGCGCGACCCAGTGTCACCTCGTCGGCGTACTCCAGGTCGCCCCCGACCGGCAAGCCGCTCGCGGGCCTGGTGACCCGCAAGCCCATTGGCTTTACCAGCCTAGCGAGAAAGGTGGCCGTTGCCTCCCCTTCGAGGTTGGGATCGGTGGCCAGGATGAGTTCGGTGACCGTGCCGTCGGACAGCCGCGCCATCAGCTCCCTGATCCGCAGCTCGTCCGGGCCCACTCCGTCGATGGGGCTTATCGCTCCCCCGAGCACGTGGTAGCGGCCGCGGAACTCGCGGATCTTCTCCACCGCCGCGACGTCCTTCGGCTCTTCCACCACGCAGATCACCGACGGGTCGCGCCGCGGGTCGAGGCAGATCCGGCACTCGTCGGCCTCGGCCACGTTCCCGCAGGTGCGGCAGAAGCTCACCCGCTCGGTCACCTCGATCAGCGCGTCCGCCAGCCGCTTGACGTCGGCCTGGTCGGCGGCCAGCAGGTAGAAGGCGATGCGCTGGGCGCCCTTCGGCCCGACCCCGGGCAGCCGCCCGAGCTCGTCGATGAGGTTCTGGATGACCCCTTCGTACACGTTCAGGTCCTAGGTTTCGTGGTCATCCTCGTCGTCGTCCTCTTCGTCGTCCTCGTCCTCATCGTCATCATCGTCATCATCGGCGAAGGCCGCCGCACCGCCCAGGCCGAGACTGGACAGGTCGAGCCCGCCCGGCAGGCTGGCGCCGCCCGGCAGGCCGCCGCCCTGTATGGCCGCGGCGAACGGTCCCATCTGCTGCTGCTGGAGGTTCTCGGCCGCCCGGTAGGCGTCGCGGACCGCCGCCAGGACGAGATCGGCGATCGTCCGCGCGGTCTCCTCCGCATCGTCGGTATCCACCGCGGCGGGCTCGATGCTGAGGTCCATCAGCTCGCCCTGGCCGTTGACCGTGGCCTTGACCAGGCCGCCGCCCGCCGTGCCGGTGACTTCGGCGTCGGCCAGCGCCTGCTGGGCGTGCATGAGTTGTTCCTGCATCTGCTGCGCCGCGGCGAACAGCTGGTTCATATCCATCTGGGGTTCCACATCGGCCTCCTCACGCAGAGCCTACGACCCGCCGAACCCCGCTCCATCCCGACCGGCCGGCGCTCAGCCCTCGATTTCGCTGATCACCTGACCGCCCAGCGCACGCTGGATCAGGTCCATCCCGGTGAGCTCCGGCCCCGGGGGCGGTCCGTCGTCCGCCTCGTCGGGCGGCATCTCGTCCGGCGGGGGCTCGTCGTAGTACCGCGGGGCTGCGGGCCTGGCGCCTGCGGGCGGGCCGTCGGCGCGGGCGGTGGCCCGGGCCGGAGCCGGTCCCGCCGGTGCGGCCGGCCGGCCCGGCCGGTGCGCTGACAGCAGAATCCGGGTCCAGCGAGCTCCTGGCGACCCGGGGCTCAGCCGGGTCTTTTGGGGGGGCCGACTCGTCCGGATCGCCGGGGGCCCGGGCCGCCGCCGATCCTCCGGCATCCCCGCCGGTCACGCCCTTGACCATCACGTTCAGGCCGAACTGCGCGGCCAGCACGCGCTTGAGGTCGGCATCGCAGCCGCTGGTGCTGAAGCCCTTGAGGTCCCCGTCCCTGACGAACCCCAGGGTCAGCACGTTGTCCTCGAGGGACAGCACGCTGGCGTTGCTGAGCAGGATCCAGGCCACCCGGCGCTCTCGCTTGATCGCCTCCAGGACCGCGGGCCAGTTCTGCCGCAGCGCCGCCGCCGACGACCCGGCGGTCGCGGCGGAAACCGGTGCGGGCACCGCCTCGGACCGCGCCGGCGGTTCGGCCGGGCCCACGGGCCGGCTGACCGGGGCCGCGGGCGGGGCAGCGGGGGGCGCGGCGGGCGGGGCGGTCTCGCCGGGTTCCGGCGAATTGCGGTTGGGGGCCGCGGGCGGCCGGGACCGTTCGGCCTCATGATGTGAAGCGGGGTGCGGCGGGCGCGGGGGTGACTGCGGTACCGGAGCGGGAGCGGGCCCCGTGGACTCCAGCCGCTCCAGCCGGGCCAGCAGCGACTTCTCGTCCGTGGTGGCCGCCGGGAGCAGCACCTGCGCGCACATCAGCTCCAGCAGCAGCCGGGGCGAGGTGGCCCCGCGCATCTGGTCGAGCCCGGTGCTGACGATCTCGGCCGCGCGGGTCAGCCCGGCCTGGCCGAACCGGCCCGCCTGGGCGGTCATCCGCTCGGCCCGGTCGGACGGCAGGTCGAGCAGCCCGACCTCGGCCGCGTCGGGCACGGCGGCCAGGATGATCAGGTCCCGGAACCGGTCCAGCAGGTCGGCCGCGAACCGGCGCGGCTCGTGCCCGCCCTCGATGACCCGGTTCACCACGCCGAACACCGCGGCGCCGTCGCTGGCCGCGAACGCGTCCACGATCTCGTCCAGCAGGCTGGCGTCGGTGAAGCCGAGCAGGGACACCGCGCGCTCGTAGGTCAGGCCGGACTCATCGCTCCCGGCCAGCAGCTGGTCCAGGACCGACAGCGAGTCCCGCGCCGATCCCGCCCCGGCCCGGACCACCAGCGGCAGCACCGCGTCTTCGACCGGCACGCCCTCGGCGCGCAGGATGTCCTGCATCAGGTCCCGCAGCACCGACGGGGGCATGAGGCGGAACGGGTAGTGGTGCGTGCGGGACCGGATGGTCGCGATGACCTTCTCCGGCTCGGTGGTGGCGAAGATGAACTTCAGGTGCGGCGGCGGTTCCTCGACCAGCTTCAGCAGCGCGTTGAAGCCCTGCTGGGTGACCATGTGCGCCTCGTCGATGATGTAGATCTTGAAGCGGCCGGACACCGGGGTGTAGAAGGCCCGCTCGCGCAGTTCGCGGGCGTCGTCCACGCCGCCGTGCGAGGCGGCGTCGATCTCGATCACGTCGATGCTGCCCGGCCCGGACGGGGCCAGGGCCACGCAGGAGTCGCAGACCCCGCAGGGTTCGGGGGTGGGGCCGTGGATGCAGTTCAGGGAGCGGGCCAGGATGCGGGCGCTGGAGGTCTTGCCGCAGCCGCGAGGGCCGCTGAACAGGTACGCGTGGTTGATCCGGCCGGTGCGCAGCGCCTGGCGCAGCGGGCCGGTGACATGGTCCTGGCCCTTCACCTCGGCGAAGGTGGCCGGACGGTACTTGCGGTATAGCGCTAGTCCGGACTGGGCCAGGCTGGACCCTCCCACCGGGGGCGTTCCCTCGTGATCCGACGCGGCTGCTGCCATCAGCTCATCCTCACCGGTAAGTAGGGACCCCCCGCACACCCGTCAGAGCCCGCGTACCCTTGCTGCCTTCCGGCCCTGGGGGGGTTGGCGGGATAAACGCCGTGCGGGGGGTCAGGGGCCAGTGTAGTCAGCCCGCGGACCTGATGCGGCCCGGGTCGGGGCCGGGTCGGGGACCGGGTCGCGGACCGGCGGCCGGCGGCGCCGGATTCAGGTAAGCTTCCCGGCGGAGGATTCGCCTAGTGGCCTAGGGCGCACGCTTGGAAAGCGTGTTGGGGGCAACCCCTCAAGAGTTCGAATCTCTTATCCTCCGCCAGCTCTCACCAGCTAGAACGTCAGGGCCAGCCCATCGCTCGGCTTCGGTCTTCGCCGTCTGGTCTCAGTTTTGGTCTCAGTTGGCCCTGGCGGTTCCGTCGTCGCTGACGTCCTGGTCGCCCTGGTCCTCGTCGTTGGCCGTGGCCGGGTCGCCCTCCGGGTCGTCCCAGAGCAGCCCGCCGACCTGACCGGCTACGCCCATGAGGATGGAATCGAGCAGGCCGTCGGTGGCGGAGCCGTCGTCGGCTGCGTCGTAGCGGGGGTCGCGACCCGCCCTTCCGCGTCTCCCGCTAATCGCCTCGGGTTGGACGTCACCCTTCACACGGCGGGGCGTTTGGGTGTAGAAGGGGATCCATTCGCCCCTTTGGGGGGGCCGTGAGAGAGAAAGGGGTTAGTGCCCATGGGGAAAGCAATGCGGCTCGGGGTTCTGGGGACCCTGGTCGTCGCGGGAGCGCTCGCGCTCTCGGGCGGCCCGGCGATGGCTGCCGTGTCATGGGTGTCACCGGCGGCGTATACGTGCACCGGCGGTAATTTCGCCACCCAGACCTTCACCAGCATCCCGTCGGGGATCTACGCCAGCATCACGGTCAAGGGCGCGTGCGCCCCAGCGCCCGATGCAGTGATCACCGTGATCGGCAACATCAACGTCGCCCCCGGTGCCGCGCTCAACGCGCAAAGCGCGCCGTCGACGATCACCGTCAAGGGTAACGTGACGGCAGCTCGGGGCGCGCTTCTCGGCTTGGGCTGCCTGCCTAATCCACCGGGACACATGACGGGACATCCGTGCGTGATCGAGCCAAACGGACGCTCCGACATCACCGTCAAAGGTAACGTCACCGCCTGGGACGCGAACACCGTTCTGCTGAACGGGATCACGGTCAAGGGGAACGTCGCGCTGATCGGATCAGTAGGTACAGCCACCGTCGCCGAGCGGGCGACGGCTATTCCCTGGGCGATCAAAGACAACACGATCGGCGGCAACCTCATTGCGGCCGACATGACACCGCTCTGGATTGGCCTGCTCGACAACAAGGTTGGCGGCAACGTGATCCTGATCAACATCCACATCACCGACGGGCTCCCCCCGAACAACGACCCGACGCCGACCATCCAGGTCGCTAGCAACGCGATCGGGCGGAACCTCATCTGCTATGGACTCGCCCCAGCGGTGTCCGGAGGTTTCATCCCCGGGGAGGTCAACCACGTCGGGGGCAAGGCACTCGGTCAGTGCGCATCCCTGGTCTGACCTCGTTCGCATCCCGTCCGTCCGCCACCCTGGGCTCAAGGGGTGGCGGACGGGCGCTGTGACGGGTGGGTTCCGTCAGGGGCGGGTGGGTGCCCCGTTACCGACGCAGGCACCGCTTTAGCGCGGCGCCGCAACCGAAGACCAGCCAGGCCGAAGGCCAACTCTGCTCTATAAGAGGCGCGGGGCGATCAGGCTTGGGACGAGAGTGTCGAAGTTGGCGGCTTTGGAGGCGATGAAGAACGAACCGCCTTCCAGTCCCATGGGCCACCTCGTCGGCCTCGAAGTGCTCAATGAACGGTTCTGCGTCGGTGTTCGTCCGGCCCTGCCGGGAGAGCTCCTGGACACCGAATGGGAACTTGGGAAGCGGCTCGGCGCTCAAGAATCACCGAAGCTCTTGAAAACCCTTAGGGACGGCGCCCGCGCCGGTCTCAGTTCTGGTCTCATTCGCCCCGGTTCGAGGGCGTTCGGAGAAGACCGGACCAGGCCGCAGCTCCAGGTCACAGACCGTGCTGACCTGCTGCGAACACGCACCCACAGACTTGGAAAGCGTGTTGGGGGCAACCCCTCAAGAGTTCGAATCTCTTATCCTCTGCCAGGGTGGCCTGCCACGATCTGAGGGTCAGGATTAGAAAGCCTGATGGCCTTGCGGCGTGGCGTCCTGGCCCAGGGCCACCGCCCGGGCCTGCAGATCAGGATGGCGGAGGAACCTGTTCACCAGCTCGGCCGGACCGCCGAGGCAGGTCCAGTCGTCGTCCCACAGCGTGGACACCAGCCACGAACGGTCCGCGGGGAACATCAAGTTGGGCAAGACACCCTTCCAGAACGACCCCTGGTCGCTCCTGCGCCATGTGGCCGCCTGCTCCGGCCCCGCCTCAACCAGCACGTAGCGCCACCCCGCGTACAAGGTCACCATCGGCGCATCGGGGAACACGATGTCGTCGGCGCCGGTGTCCAGATACCCCAGCCACCATGGCTGGCCTGCCGACTGGCCGCTCAGCAGCCCGAGGACGGCCCGGTCATGCTGGTCCTGCCCGTCACCTCTGTCCGGCAGCACGACCGTGGCGTAGGCCTCGAAGACCGGCGGTATGGCCGCCGTGATGGTCAGGCCGGTGGGGGTGCTATCGGCGATCCAGGCCACCTCGGCATCGGTCCCGATGCGCCACGTACTGCCGTCTCTGGACCGCCTGACCATGCCGTCAGCCTAGTTCCGGACCACAGAACCTGGCCCGCCCGGGCGCCGCGCCAGCAGGCGAAGGTAGTGAAATGCCGGTTTCATTCCGCTTGCGCGGCCAGGAACCGCTGCTCCGTGAACTCTATAATCCTTAGTGACGCTTTTGGCTTTCGTCCGGTTTAGGCGTCCTGTACGTAATCGCCGGACAGGCACGGTAATCCTGGTTATTCTCTTGAGCCGAGCGATAAATCCCGCTTGGATTTTGGTCAGAAGCCTGACAAAATGAGGGCGGGGTGGACTGAAGAAACAAGCCTCTGCGAACGTGAGTATTCTCTTGATGGGTGACAAGCCGCCCGCATAGCGATCCCCGCTAGCTATTGTTTTTCAGAACCAACCGACCCGAATGATGGGCGCCGGCAGGCAGGGTGCCGCGGCTTTGGTAGCCGGGCATGCGATGGGGGGATGCGCGTCATGGAGTACACGGGAAGGCGGCGTACCGAAATGGCTGCCGCTACCGCCGTGTCCGATCTCGATCATGACAATGATCCCGGTTCGGGCTGGATTGAGGATTATTACCGGCGGCACCGGCTGGCGTCGGCGGTTTTCCCGGTGGACGCCGCGACCGAGAGCGAATATCCCTTCCTGCGGATCCCGGCACCCGCCGATCCGGGCGCGGCGGAGCAGGCTGCCGCGGATCCGCAAGCCGAAGTTGTCCCGCAGCTGGCGGCCGGGGTGGAGCTCCTCGACGAGTACCAGGGTTCCGGGCTGGCCGAGGCCACCTACCTGGTCCGGCGACCGGGGGGCCAGGTGGTGCAGATATCGCGGCTGCTGTACCTGGTGCTTGACGGGATCGACGGCCAGCGCACGGCGGCCGAAATCGCCGCGCGGATCACGCTGGCGTTCGGCCGGACGGTGAGCGCGACCAATGTGGACTACCTGCTGGAGAAAAAGCTGGTCCCGCTGGGGCTGATCGCGACCGAGCCGGGCGACGACCAGTCCGATGCCGGCGGGCCGAATCCCGCGCTGCTGGGCCTGAAGCTACGCCTGACCCTGGTCCCGGCACCCGCCGTGCAGCACATCGCACGGCTGTTCCGGCCGCTGTTCAGCCCGGTCGTCGTCGTCTTGGTGCTGGTCACCCTGATCGGCTCGGACAGCTGGCTGCTGCGCAGCGGGCGGGGCGGGTCAGCGCTCAACTACGTCGTGCTGCACCCGGCGCTGCTGCTCCTGGTGCTCGGCCTGTCGGTGCTGTCGCTGCTGTTCCACGAGTGCGGCCACGCCACCGCATGCCGCTATGGCGGGGCTCGCCCGGGCGTGATCGGCATGGGCTTCTTCGTCATCTGGCCCGCCTTCTTCACCAACGTCACCGACGCCTACCGGCTGGGACGGGCGGGCCGGATCCGCACCGACCTGGGCGGGGTTTACTTCAATTCGATCTTCGCGCTAGTGCTGATGGGCATCTACGCGGGGACTGGTTACACGCCGCTGCTGGCCGCGGTCATCCTGATCCACCTGGAGATCATTCAGCAGCTCATGCCGTCGCTCAGGTTCGACGGGTACTTCATCCTGGCCGACCTGATCGGCCTGCCCGACCTGTTCCGGCGCATCGGGCCCACCCTGCGCAGCGTGATCCCGGGTCAGCCGACCGATGCGCGGATCAAGGGCCTCAAGCGGTCGGCCCGGATCAGCCTGACGGCCTGGGTCCTGGTCGTCGTTCCGCTGCTAGGCGGCGAACTTACGCTCATCATCTTGAACATTCCCGGCCTGAGCGTGACCTTTGCCCGCTCGGCCGACGCCCAGTGGCATGACGTGGTCGTGGCGTTCAGGCAGTCCCAGATCGCGTCCGGGCTGGTCAACGTCATCTCCATGGTGCTGCTCATCCTGCCCATGGCCGGACTGAGCTACATCCTGCTGTCTCTGCTCTGGCGGATCTTCCGGGCCGTCGCGGCCCGCAGCCGCCGGCGCCCCGTGCTGTGGATCCCGTCCGTGGCCATGACCCTCGTGGTCGTAGCCGCGCTGGCCGCCTACTGGGGAGTACTGCCGATCGGCCATCAGGCCGGGCCGCCGCGGACGACCGCGGCCCGCAGCGCGGTCGCGCCGCGTCCGGCCCCGATCCCGACCCCTACTCCGACCCCGTCGCCGGTCCGGTCCACTCCACCCGCCGTCCCGGCCGCTATGGTGCTGACGCCGGTCAGCGCGCACGGGTTCGACCCGCTGAGCAGCAACGATCCAGGCGATGAGAACGACGACCTGGCCGCGTACGCCATCGACGCCAACCTGTCGACCGCCTGGCAGACCCAGCGCTACCTAGGCAGCCCGCTGCTGGGCGGGCTGAAGCAGGGTACTGGCCTGATCCTGGATATGGGCGGCCCGGTGCGGCTCAGCTCCGTCGCCGTCACGTTCGGCTCGGCCCCCGGCGCCGACGTGGCCATCGAGATCGGCGACGACAACACGCTGGCCGCGGCGGACTTGGCCACGTTCACCACGGTGGCCACGGCGGACAGCGTCGGCGGGACGTACACGTTCCAGACGGCCAGCCCGGCTCAGGGCCGCTACGTACTGATCTGGTTCACCAAGCTGTCCCCGGCCGCCCACGGCGGGTTCCAGGCCCAGATCTTCAACGTGGTCATCCGCGGATCGCGCTGAATCGGCTCCGCCGCAGCGTGCCATAGAAACATATCCGGGGGGGTACTGCCGGGCCACGACACCCGGCTGGTAGGCTACGAAATGCCATGCGGCAGAGTGTCCGTCACTTTCTTTAGTTTTCCCCTTCTTCCTAGGGTGACGGGCACTCTGTTGTGTCTAGAGGCTAAATCGTCCGCTTAGCAGCAATTGTCCGCTTCGGACAGTACCAGCCGCGCAGTGGCCGCTTCCGCGCAGTCGGCCCCCGGGCCGGCGAACCGGTGGGGGCCGACTTGTAGCAGCGGTAAAGCTTCCCTCTTCCTGATTATTAGACGCCCAGCCGACACCATCGGTTGTCATGACCGCGAATTCAATGAAGTTTATCGCCGCGGGGCTCGGCGATTATGAGAGGAACGGTTACGAGCGGGAGCCGCATGCCGTCCCGTGGGCCTTCCGGAAATGCCCCGGCCGCGATTCAGCCAGGCGGTGGCGTGCCGCACTGCAGACAGGACGCTCGGTGTCTGGAGCGTGGCGGCCGCCCAGAAAACGTTAAGTGATGAG
Source organism: uncultured Actinomycetes bacterium (assembly GCA_963767565.1). Taxonomy (GTDB): domain Bacteria; phylum Actinomycetota; class Actinomycetes; order Streptosporangiales; family Streptosporangiaceae; genus Palsa-504. The sequence continues at coordinate 70,211 of CAVYEG010000022.1, forward strand.
CTTTTCGATTGAACGTGGGCAGCCTTAATCCCAGCGCTGGCCATAATGCGCCCTCCCCTGTGCCCGGTATTGCCAGGCGTCCCACCCCCAAAGGCGCCGCATCAGCCATGCGGCTGCCCTGCTACTTACCAGACGCACGTAAGGGAAAGCCGGTTTACGCCCGCGCCCGGGTATTACGTAGAGTAATATTTATTGCTTGTCAACATGTGGAATAGCTGTTGGTGATTGAGTTGCCCCAGTTCAAGACCGCTATCGAATCACTACTCTGTGTAATCCTAGACACGGCACGATCTTTCCCGGTCTGCGCACATTACGTCCGATACGACCGGCATATACGAAATCGATATTGACGCTGCTGGGTAGTATTGGACCGCTTTAGCCGCCACGGTATCTGTTAGATAACGCCGGACCGGATGCCCGAGGCGAACCGCTTCCGGCTTTACGGCTTATGCACCGGGACCGGGAGGTGCGTCGGGTGAGGCTGGGCGTGCGCCCGTCGCTTGGCCGCGGCCGCTGCTGCCGCCGCGGCCCGGTCCGCCTTCGCCGCGTTCGCGGCCAGCTGCGGCGTCATCCAGGCGAACATCGGGCCCAGGGCGGCGCGCCACACGCTACCTTGATGGGCTCCGCCCGGGATGATCACGAGCGGCACATTGACGAGCCGGATCTGCAGGAGCTGCTGGAACTCCCTCGCCGTCGCGATGTCTGGCGCGCTTTCGGCCCCCGCCGCCAGCCAGAAGTACGGCAGGAAGTCACCGACCGGCACCCGCAGGACGTACTTGTTCGGCGTGTTGAGGAGCATCAGCGCCGGGTGTTTCGCGAACACGTTGACCACGACGGGTTTCCCGCCCGGCTTGTTGCCTTCGGGTATCTGGCTGGGTGAGGGCTGGAAGTACCCGGACAGGACCCCGGCGGCACCGAATCTCTTCGGCTCCTGCATGGCGATGTTCGCGGTGCAGAAGCCGCCCTCTGAGTAGCCGGCCAGGCCCCAGGCCCGGCCCGGCGGCTGCACGCGGACCAGCCGCGCAATGTAGTTGGGCACATCCACGGCCACGAAGGTCATGTCCTGGATGCCGCCCGGGTCGTTGAGGCACTGCAGCGAGTACTGCTCACCGCCGTCGGTGTCCGGCATCACCAGGACCGCCGCGTCGGCAGGATGATTCCCCAGCAGGTTCAGGTACGTGGGAATCACGCCCATCACCGCCACCCACGCCTCCGGGTCACCTGGCGAGCCGTGCAGCAATTCGATGACCGGGAACTTGTAGTGCGCGTACGCCTTCTGGAAATACTGCGGCGGCAGGTAGACATACACGTTGCGGGTCAGGTGGCTGGCCGTCACCGTGGTCTGGAACAGGTACCCGACCTGGGCGTCTTCCGCCGTGCTCGTGACCCGGCCGATGTCCTTATCGAAGGACTTGTTCGAGCCGGTGCCGACCACCGCGTACTTGGGAATGCTACCCGAGTTCTGGCCGGTGACATCAGCGATCATCCCGCCCCAGGTCTGGTAATAATCGTAGAACTTGTTGACCGCGGCGACGCCGAAGACCATGGCCGGGAGGAAAGCCAGGCAGGCGGCGAGCACCCGGAAAACGACCTGCCTGGTCAGGGCGACCCAGACAAGCAATGCGGCAAAGACCGCTATCAGGAGCAGGAAGACCCCGGTTCCCTGCGGCTCGAACACTCGGTCCCCTCGTCGAGTCTGGCCTGACCGGGCTTACCCAAACCCGCGGCAGACGTTAGCACCGCACGACGATGCGATCACTCCTGCGAACGACCGGGGACCGGCCGTTAGTTCCTCGGCCGACAACCAGACGGGCTTACGGCCTGTGCTCAGCGGTGGAGGTGGGATTTGAACCCACGGAGGGGTTGCCCCCTCACACGCTTTCGAGGCGTGCGCCCTCGGCCACTAGGCGACTCCACCGTGGGTGAGCTTACCCGAATCGGCGCCCCGCTGCCGGCCGGTATCAGCCGCCGGCCGGTATCAGCCGCCGGCCGGTATCAGCCGGCGGGTGGCCTGCGCTCGGCGAAGAACTCGCGGAGCACCGCGCCGCACTCCTGGGCCAGGACGCCGCCGATGACCTCAGGCCGGTGGTTCAGGCGGCGGTCCCGCAGCACGTCCCAGAGCGAGCCCGCGGCTCCGGCCCTGGGATCTTCGGCCCCGTAGACCAGCCGGCCGAGCCGGGCCGCGATCACCGCGCCGGCGCACATCGTGCACGGCTCGAGCGTCACGACCAGGGTCAGGCCGGAAAGCCGCCAGCCGCCCACAGCCCGGGCCGCCTGCCTGATCGCCACGATCTCGGCGTGAGCGGTGGGATCACCATCGGTTTCCGTCCGGTTGTGCGCCCGGGCCAGGATCGTGCCTGCCGCATCGAGCACGACGGCGCCCACCGGCACCTCGTCGACAGCCGCCGGCCCGGGCCGGGCCCGTGTCGCCTCGGCCAGCGCCTGCCGCATCGCAGGCTCGAAGCCCGCGGTATAGCCGGTCACGGACCGAGGGCGCGGTCCAGAGCCTGTTCCACCGCTTCCCCGAACCGGAGCCGCTCGGCGATGCCGGCCACGGCGTCCTCGGGATACAGGTCGAGATCCGCGGCCACGGCGCCGAGTTCCATCTCCTCGAGGCCGAGGTCCGCGAAGATGGACAGGTCGCCGGCCGGCAGTACCTGGTCGAGATCGTCATCGGACGGGATCGGGATGTCCAGGAACTCCAGCACCTGGCTGGCCAGCGGGTAATCCACGGCCGCGGTGAGATCGGACAGGAACAGCGCGACCTCTTCGCCGATGATCCGGACCGCCAGCCAGAAGTCGTCACCGACTCCGGCGAAAGCGATCGTGCCGCCGATGCTCGGCTGCCTGCGCAGCGCCTGCACCAGGCTGTCCAGGTCGGCGGTGACCGCGGCCGGCAGCGCGTCGGCTTCCCAGTGGTCTTCCTCCCGGTAGACGATGACCGCGAAGTCGGTCTCGCTCACGTCTGACATCGTCATCGTCTCAGCATGCTCTGCACGGAGGAATGCTGTCAGATCAAAGCCGTCCCGGCAGCTAAATCAGCCGATCGAGCCAGCCAGGAGCGCGGTTGTTCACGCTGCGCCGGCGTGGCCCGCACACTTCCGCGCCGGATCGGGCATACTGAGGCCGACACCGGGGCATACTCATGCCGACACGGCAGCTTCACCCGTTAGCGTTGGCCGGCAAATCGGTTCAAGCTAACATTGATTCTCTGGTGAGTAGAACGAGTCCGGGCGCCCCGTGGGAGGCGACGTGAGTAGTAAAACCATCTTTGGGTGGCTGGCTGTCGCCTTCATAGCATGGTGGGTGATAGAGGACCCCACCGGCGCTGCACATGTCGTACATAATATCGGGAATTTCCTGTCCACTGCGGCTCACGGGATTTCCAGCTTCTTCGCGTCGGTCTAAGGCCAGGTGCTGGGATGAGGCTGGCCCCCAACACTGACACCGTCCCAGCCTCGGTTAATAAGTACCTCCTGCCCCATGAGCGTCAGGTCATCAGCGTTCATCAGCATCCGGCCGTTCTGATCCGGCCAATTTTCGAGGTTCTCCTCGGGCTGGCCATCGCGGGCTGGCTGAGCAACTCAGCCGCCCATGGCAATGGCACCGTCATCCTGGTGATCTGGATCCTGTGGGGGCTCCTGCTGCTGCGGCTGGTGTGGAAGGTAATCGACTGGTCACTGAATTATTTCGTCATTACGTCCCAGCGGTTGCTGCTGTCGAAGGGTTTCCCGACCCGCAAGGTGAACATGATGCCGCTGGCCAAGGTGACGGACATGAGCTTCCAGCGGTCTCCGATGGGGCAGATCCTCGGCTACGGCGAGTTCATCGTGGAGTCGGCCGGGCAGGACCAGGCGCTGCGCAACGTCGATCACCTCCCCTACCCCGAGCAGCTGTACCTCGAGGTGTGCGGGCTGATCTTTAAGGACAAGGAAGAGAGCCCGGACTAGCGGCTACACGGTCACCAGCACCACGCCGACCGCCGCTAGCAGCAGCCCGGCCCGCTGCAGCCACTGCATCCGTTCACCGAGCAGCAGCCTGGCCAGCAGCACGGTCATCCCCGGGTACAGCGAGGTGATCACCACGGCCAGCCCGAACAGGCCGGCCCGGGTGGCCAGCACGTAGCACACGTTGGCGGCCGCGTCGATGGCCCCGGATGCCAGCGCGATCCGCGTGATCCCGCTGCCCCGGCGCGGCCACAGGCGGGTTCCGGTGGCCAGCGCGATGCCGAAGGCGACCACGGTGCCGGCCGAGCGCGAGATCGCCACCGGCCAGAGCACTCCGGACTGGCCCGCGTTCTTGAGGAAGATGAAGAACAGGCCGAAACCGGCCCCGGCGGCCAGGCCGTAGCCGAGGGCCCGGAGCCGGCTGGCGGCCGCCGGGCGGCCTGTGGCCGAGGTCCGGCCCGAGCCGCGCACGCCGGCGCCGTCACCCGGGGCCGTGGCGCCGTCACCGTGGGCCGTGTCGTGCTGCCGCCCGCCCTGGGCCGGCCGCTCGCCCTGGGCGGGCTGCGCACTGACCAGGACGATCGCGACCAGGCAGATCAGGCCGCCGGCAATCACGCCGCGGCCGGGCCGTTCGCCGCCCGCAACCGCGACGCCGACCGGCAGGACCGCCGAGACCAGGGCGGCCACCGGCGCCACCACGCTGATCGGGGCGCTGGCGAACCCGGCGTAAAAGGCGACCAGGCCGCAGGCGCCGCAGACACCCGACCCCGCGGCCCAGCCGACGGCGCTCCAGCTGCCAACCGCCGTGGGAGAGCCGAGCCCGCCGTGGCCCAGCAGCGCGCCGTGGCCCAGCAGGCCGCCCAGCAGCGCGGCCAGCACCATGAGCACCGCGCCCGCCGGGACGGTCAGGGCCAGCACCGCGAACACGCTGGCCCGCCGGGAGGCGACCCCGCCCAGGAAGTCGGCCGTTCCGTAGAGCACGGCCGCGGCCAGTGCGAGGATCGTCACCACCAGCAGCACCTCGGGAACCACGGACGCCGGTCGGAATACTGTTACATATAGTTCATTGTATCGACCGGCGCCGGGCCGGGAAAGGCGATACATGGCGGACGCACCCGACCTGACCACTGCCGTGGCGCGGACCCTGCAGGCCCTGCGGGCCGATCGCGGCTGGTCGCTCGACCAGCTGGCCGCGCGGTCGGGGGTGAGCAAGGGCGTGCTGGTCGCGCTCGAGCAGGGACGCTCCAACCCGAACCTGGCCACCCTGGCCCGGATCGGGGACGCCTTCGGCGTCCCCGTCACGCAGCTGGTGGACGTGGGCGGCGAGCCGACGGTCAGGATCAGCAGCCCGGACGCGTCCCGCGTGCTGTGGCGCGGGCCGTCCGGCGGCACCGGGACGATCATCGGCGCGACCGACCCGCCCTGGGCGGTCGAGCTGTGGCGGTGGGAGGTAATGCCAGGCGAGACCTTCGGCGGCGACGCGCACGCGCCCGCCACCCGCGAGATGGTCTCGGTCGAGGCGGGCACGCTGACCCTGACCGTGGCCGGCGAGCGGCACTCGGTCAACGCCGGGCAGTGCGCGCGCTTCCCGGCCAGCCGGCCGCACCGTTACGGCAACGAAGGCGACCAGCCGCTCCGGTTCACCATGGTGGTCGTCATCCCGCCCGCCCAGGGCTGAGGCGCCGGCGGCCCCGGGCGGTCCGGATGGCCTACGGCGCTTGATACTGGCCGATGAACCAGTCGCTGGCGGCGATGGCCGAGCCGCGGGCGCCGGCCATGTCGAGGTCGGGCACCAGGGAGATCTCCGCCGCCCTGACCTGCTCCGCGCGCAGCATGGTGTTGGCCCGCACCTCGGCCAGGAACCAGTCGCGGAAGTGCGGCGCGGCCTCGACCACCCCGCCGCCGAGGAAGTACCCGCCCGGATCGAAGAAGTTCGCCGCCACGGTGAACAGCCGCCCGAGGGCCATCGCCTGCTGCCGGAAAATCGCCAGCGCCAGCTCGTCGCCCTGCTCGCCGTAGCGGCGGACCAGCTTGGCGCCCTCGCGGACCGGCAGGTTGCTGATCTCGTGGTCCTTGAACTTGGCCAGCCAGTACGGCAGCAGGTTGTTCTGGATACCGGTCAGCGAGGCCACGCTCTCCGCGTCACCCCACTGGCCGCAGTTGCAGGCGGGTACGGGCTGGCCGGGGTCCAGCAGGCCGTCCAGCGGGATCGGGACGTGGCCCAGCTCTCCGGCCATCCCGGCCGCGCCCTTGATCACTCGCCCGGCCTCGATCAGCCCGCCGCCCAGCCCGGTGCCCACGATCGCGGACAGCGAGCTGTGCTGTCCGGATTCCGCGCCGAACCGGACGTGATGAGCGTACAGCGCGGCCGCGTTCCCGTCGTTGTTGTAGATGACCGGCAAACCGATGCGTTCGGCCAGCGCGCTGCGGATATCGAAGCCGCCCCAGCCGGCGTCCCCGAAGTTCGTGGCGCCCTTGGACGAGATCACGCCGTCCGCGCTAGCGGGACCGGGCGTGTCCAGGCCGATGGCCCGGACGCAGTTCATCGGCACGCCGGTCAGCTCGAGTACCTGCTCCACGGCCTCGACCAGGGACTGGATGGCCTTGCCCGGCCCTTCCCTGACGTTGCTGGGGACCTCGGCCATCTCGTCGAGGAGGAATTCCCCGCCGGAATCAAGAACCGTCCCGTTGTTGGTGGTCCCGCCATTGTCAAGGCCTACGACAACCCAGTCGACTGGCATGCGTCCTCCTCATTCCGGTCGCTGAGCCACGATAAGTCTATGGAAATGCGCTAGCAGAGAGCAATATCACCGCAGAGCCGACCTGGCCAGGCGCAAACACGGCATCAGAGTCGCCCGGCCATCCCGGAGTCAGCGCCCGGGGTTCATCACGGGTTTGGCGCTGGGACGTCGACCTTGGACGGTCGCGTGGACCAGGTCCCTCCGTCCCTGGAGTTCGGAGCGGCGGTCTGGGAGCTGCGGAGGATCGGGGACTTGAACCCCGGAGGGTGTTACCAGGCACCCGCCGTCCGCTATCCGAGCGTGAGCATCGCCTCGGTGACCTCGCCGACCGCCGCATCGGGGATCGCAGTGGCGGCCTCCTCAAGGACGAGCAGCCGTGCCCCGGGGATCTCGCGCGCGATCGCCTCGCCGTTGCCGACGGGGAAGAACCGGTTGCGGCGGCCGTGGACGACGAGCGTGGGGACCTCGATCTCGGGCAGGCGCTCGCGCCAGCGGGGTTCGCAGCCGAGCCTGCCAAACACCAGGCCCATCTGGTTGGCCATCTGGACCGGGGGTGCGGTGCTGGGCGTGCGGTCCCAGATGCGGGCAGCGATTGCGCGCGCGGCGACGGGGTCGTCGCCGCGGATCTCCGCGCCGGCGGCGGCGAACTCCGCAACCGCCTCGCGGTCGGTCCAATCGGGCAACGGGCGCGCGAACAGCCGGCTCATCGTCGCCTGGTCATGGTCGGGGAGGTCATCGTCGGGCGGCCCGGGCGCAACCGCGCGGGTGCCGACCAGGGTGAGCGCCGAGAACGCGCCCGGATGGTCGAGCACGGCCACCTGGGCGACCATCCCGCCGACGCCGATCCCCGCGAGGTGTACAGGCCCCCCGCCGAGCGCGTCGGCAAGGGCCGCCGCGTCGGCGGCGAGGTCGCGCAGGGTGTAGACGGGCGCCTCCGGATCCGTCGTTGTCGATTCCCCGCTATCGCGCAGGTCGTAGCGCACCACACGGCGCCTGCCGGCGGCGAGGCGCTCGCAAAGCGCGTCGGGCCAGGAGAGCATCGTAGTCCCGCCCGCGAGCAGGACGAGGGGCGCGTCGTCGTCACCGAACGACTCGATGCCCAAGGCCATCTCATTGGCGTTGATAGTAGTCATTCGAGTCATGCCAGACAGACCCGATCCGCCACCCGAACTCATCGCTCACGCATGAAACGTGTGGCCTTGTCACTGGTCAGGCCCGGCCCGCGGTGCCTGCGGGGCATTGTCACAGCTGAGAACCGCGGCGAGCGCCCCGCCCGGCAGACTCCAGCAACACAAGGAGGCCGGAGTCCGCCGAGTACGAGATGGCAAGCGCTCTTAAGAGGCGCGCAATGCCTTGATGAGTTGCTTCTTGTTCATAGTTGACCGGCCCTTGATGCCAACCTTCTTGGCCCTGCGCCGCAGCTCTGGGACCTTCCAGTTAGCGTAGGATGTGGCCGCGCCGCGCTGGCCGGCCTTCTGGCGGGAAGTCTTGGCGCCAGCGTTCGCGACCCGTGTCGATTCCTTGACCGACACGCCCAAGTTACGCAGCCGCTTGTAGAGTGCCTTGTCCTTGACGCTGGTCCTTGCCTTTGTCTGCGCCATGTCGCCTCCACTTCTATACGACGCGTTTCGCCGTGTCGGCGCCCGCTGCCCGACAAAGGCGCACTTAAACCCACAAGTCCAGGCTGAGCGGAGGTCTGGGGTACCGTGACTTACCGTGTTCTTCGGCATCCAGCCGGAGATCATGGCCGATTTCCGCACGCGGTTCGGGGTCCCGCAACAGTGGACGCCGATGGCGCGATCGCGATCGGCCGTCTCGATCCGGACGCGGACCCGGTGCCGCCCGCCATCCTCAGCCAGGCAGGGGTAAGGGACGCCAGGGTTCACGATGCCCGGCACACCGCTGCCACCTTGCTGATCGAGCCGGGTGTGCATATCCGCGTCGTCCAGGACGTCGTCCAGGAGGTGCTTGGCACACCAGGGCGACAACCACCGAGCGCTACACGCACGTGGCCACGCTCCAGATGAAGGACGCCAGCGAGCGGATCAGCCAGGCTCTGCGGGATTAGGGATGAACCCAACTGCAACCCGAATTGCAAACTTGGGCCCTGTTACTGGTCAGGCCATGCACGCGGTGGCTGCGGGACAGGGCCTGGGAGCTGCGGAGGATCGGGGATTTGAACCCCGGAGGGTGTTGCCACCCAACCGCATTAGCAGTGCGGCGCCATAGACCGGACTAGGCGAATCCTCCATCCGCACCTGTGGTGCGGTGGGCCATAGCGTACCGGTAGTGACCCTGGCCGGGCAAAGCATTCGGGCCGGGCCCGTCAGGCAGTATCTCCGTGCTGGTCAGCCGATCTCGATGATCTCGTAGTCACCGGCCTGGTACGCGTCGCGCATGGTGCGCTTGGAGAACTTGCCCACGCTGGTCTTGGGCACCTCGGCGATGAAACACCAGCGCTCGGGCAGCTGCCAGCGCGGGACCTGCTCAGCCAGGAAGGCCCGCAGCTTGTCCGCGGTGACGTCGGCGCCGTCGCGCAGCACGATCGCGGCCAGCGGGCGCTCGCCCCACTTCTCGTCGGCGACCCCGATCACCGCGGCCTCGGCCACGTCCGGGTGAGCCATCAGGACGTTCTCCAGCTCCATGGAGGAGATCCACTCCCCGCCCGACTTGATCACGTCCTTGGCCCGGTCGGTCAGCCGGATGAAGCCCTGGGAGTCCAGCGTCCCGACGTCCCCGGTGCGCAGCCAGCCGTCGTCGAACTTGGCCGGGTCGTCGTCCTTGTAGTAGGAGCCGGTAATCCAGGGGCCGCGGACCTCGACCTCGCCCACCGCCTCGCCGTCGCTGGGCAGCACGGCGCCGCCGTCCCCCGCCAGCCGGGCCTCCACCGCGCAGAACACCCGGCCCTGGCTGTCGCGGTACCGCCACTCCTCTTCCTTGGTCAGCCCGGGCGGCGGGTTGGCCACGCTGGCCAGCGGCGAGGTTTCGGTCATGCCCCAGGCCTGGAGCAGCCGTACCCCGAGCTCCGTCTCGTACCTGACCTGCATGGCGTGCGGCACGGCGGAGCCGCCCGCGATCACCAGGCGCAGCGAGGACAGGTCACCGCCCTCGGCGCGCACGTGAGCCAGGACGCCCGCCCAGATGGTGGGCACCCCGCCGGCCAGGGTGACGTGCTCGTCGCCGATGAGCCGGACCAGGGCGGCCGGCTGCATGTGCCGGTCGGGCAGGATCAGCGCGGCACCGGACAGCAGGCCGGCGTAGGCCAGCCCCCACGCGTTGGCGTGGAACATGGGCACCACGGGCAGCACGCGGTCCCGGTCGCTGATGGCGAAGGCGTTGCCGAGGCATGCCCCCATCGAATGCAGGTAGCTGGACCGGTGGCTGTACACGACGCCCTTCGGGTGCCCGGTGGTGCCGCTGGTGTAGCACATGGCCGCGGCTGAGAACTCGTCGAGCACGGGCCAGTCGAACGAGTCCGGCTCAGCCGCCAGCAGTTCCTCGTAGGAGTGCAAGCTGACCCCGGTCAGCTCGTCGGCCCCGGGCGTCTCGCTGAGCGGCGCCCCGGACACGATCACGTGCTTGACGGTCGAGGCGTGCGGCAGGACCTCGGCGAACTTGGACACCAGCGAGGCGTCCACGACCACGGCGTGGTCCTCCGCGTGGGTGGCGATGTAGCCGATCTCGGCCGGGGCGAGACGGATGTTCAGGGTGTGCAGGACCGCGCCCATCGACGGCACCCCCAGGTAGGCCTCGAGGTGCTCGGCGTTGTTCCACATGAACGTGCCGACCCGCTGGTCGCCGTCGACGCCCAGCCGCCGCAGCGCGCCGGCCAGCCGGGCCGCCCGGCGCCCCGCCTCGGCGTAGGTCCGCCGCCTGGTCCCGTCCTCGGTGCAGGTGACAACCTCGCGATCACCGAATATCGACGTGCCGTAGCGCATGATCGAGGCGATCGTCAGCGGCATGTCCATCATCGTGCTGCGCACCGGGCTACCTCCTGTGGCGGCTGGCCTGCATACCTGATAGTGCCACGAGCCGGGCGGCCGGCAGTAGACCTCGCGGAGCGGCAATTGGCGCCCGCTCGCACCGGCTAGTACGGGCACTCAGGCGCCGGAGTCCTGCCCGAGTTCCGCGTCGATGCGCAGCCTGGCCACGGCCCGCGACACGGTGCTCTTCACCGTGCCCAGGCTGACCCCGAGCAGGGCGGCGATTTCCGGCTCGGTCATGTCCTCGAAGTACCTGAGCATGACGGCGGCGCGCATCCGGTCCGGCAGCCGGTCCAGGGCCCGCCGGACCACCTCGGCCGTGTCGCTCTCCCGCGCGTGGTCGGCCACGGCCAGGTCCGGGAGTTCGTCGGTCGGGAACTCCTCCAGCCTGCGGCGGCGCCACCAGGAAATGTGGGTGTTGACCATGACCCGACGGACGTAAGCGTCCAGGGCGGCCCGATCGTTGATCTTGTCCCAGGCCAGGAACGTGTTGGCCAGCGCGGCCTGGACCAGGTCCTCGGCGTCGGCCCGGTTCCCGGTGAGCATGACCCCTATTCGCAGCAGGGCGGTCCCGCGGGCCAGAACGTACTCGCGGAAGGCAGCATCGTCGTCGGCGGCGCGCGATTCCCGGTCATCGCCGACGAAGCTCATGCTGCTCACCTTACTTAAGGTAGCTGTATGGCTACATTAAGTAAACCGGATGGAGAGCAGGCCCCGCCGCAGCTATCCGCCGGGATGTATCTCTGTTTCCTCACGGACAAAAGTGACCGAGTGACTTGACGTAACTGTCCTTCAGCCAGCAGGGTCGTACGCAGGCCTATGCAATCCCACGGAGGGCAAGTGCGGCAATTGCCTGACATTTCCCGTTGGTGTGACGATGTCACGGACTCGACCGGTCCGGCACGGTTCGCACGCAGATCGCTCCTGGTGGCAGCGGTCCTCGGACGGCGGGACGAGCCGGGACATCCGCACGAGGCGGCGGCGGCCGACCGCGATCCCGGTGCGTCCGCGACCAGCACGTTGGTGTATACGGTGACCGGAAGGATACTCGACGTCAGCCCGCACCTGCTTGTCCTGCGCACCGAACGGGGCGAGCAGCGCTTCCCACTGGATCCCGCCAGCGAGGCCTGGCGCGGCAGCACGGTTCCGGCCGCGGCCCTGCGGCAAGGCGATCACGCAATTGTCCGGCGCAAGCGCCCCGGCAGCCCGGTGATCGACCGGATCTGGGCTCAGGCCGGCCGGGCGACCGGGACGATCATCGAGCGAGAGGGCCCGGCCACCCTGCTGGTCGACGAGGGCCCGGCTAAAGGGCGCAAGATCGTCGTCGTGGCGCCCGAGGCCGCGGGCCGGATCCAGGTCCGCTTCCCCCGGCTCGAGCCCGGCTTCCTGATCGACGTGATCGGCGTGAAGCACGACGGCTACCTGTCCGCGCTGATCCCCGCCACCTCGCAGCCGCCCTACCGGGCAGGTCACGCACCCGCACCGCCGCTGGTCAGCGGTCACGTACCGGATCCGGTCAGCGGGGCGGCGGTCTGGCACGAGCCCGGGGAAGAGCCGGATGAGCTGCTCGGGCTGGCCTACCCCGCGCTGGACCCGGAGACGAGCTGCGAGCGGGCCGGGGCGGCCCAGGCGGCCTGCTCGGGCGACCTGCTCGCGGTGGATCCGCACGCCACCGGTCCGGGGTGCATCCGCCTGCCTTACCTGTCCGTAGGCAGCATGATCCGGCTGCGGAACGACTGTGCCAAGCTCACCAGGACGCTTCCCGTCACCGGCTGCGGGGCGACGGCCCGGTTGTTCTGCGATCGCTGCGTCACCTGCGGGACCTCGCAGAAGGGCCGGATCGCGGACCTGACCATGGCCGCGTTCGTGGAACTCGGCGGGGACCTCGAAACGGGCTGCTTCAATGCCACGATGACGATTGGCGGCTGACAGATGCTCACTGCGATCCGGGAGGCGCAGATCCCGCTGCTTGCCGCCCTGCTGCTCGGCGCGTGCGGGGCCAAGGTGTGGCGGGCCCGGCGGGCGCATTCCGCCGCCGAGGGCATGGGGCTGACCGGCTTGTTCCCGCTGCGCCTGCGTCGTCCGATCATGATGACCGTGTTCGTGGCCGAACTCGGCCTGGGTCTCGGGCTGATCGGGACCGCGGAATCGGCCGCCCCCCGCCTGGCCACCGCCTCGAGCCTGCCCGCGACTGTCGTGCGCTCGGCCACCGCGCTGTTCTTCCTGATCGCGGTGGGCGCGCTGAACGAGACGCGGCAGCGGCGGCCCAGTGCCGGCTGCGGCTGCTTCGGCGAGCTGTCCGGCACGCCTATCGGGTGGCGGACCATCACCCGGGCCGGGGTGCTGTGCGTGTCGGCGGTGGCCACGATCGGCCTGCCGCCGCTGCGCATGCCTTCGTCCGCGACCACGGCCGAGCTCTGGCTGGCCGTACTGGCCTTCGAGCTGGCGCTGCTGGCGTTCCTGTCGCCCGAGCTCGGTGAGATCCTGGTCCGGCTGGGCTACTCCGAACCCTGCGAGCTGCGCAGGCTCCCGGTCGGGCGCACGCTGACCGCCCTGCAGGCGAGTTCGGCGTGGCGCCGCTACGCGAACCAGGTCACCGCCGCGGCCCCGGCCGACGTATGGCGCGAGGGCTGCTGGCGGTTCGTGGTGTATCCCGGGCTGGCGCGAGGCCGGCCGGTCGACATCGTATTCGCGGTCTACCTGCAGTCCCGCAGGCCCCCGGTCAGGGCCGCGGTCCTGGACGCGGACACCGACGAGGTCCTGGGCCGGCAAGAACTCGTGACCGTTAGCTAGCCGACTCTAGCGCTATCGCTAGATAGCCTTAGAGTCTGCTAGGCGCGGTGCCTAAGCGGGCTGCGAGCGCAGGAACTTGCCGAAGTGCGGCACCGTGAACGCGATCAGCCCGCGCTCGGAGCTGTAGATGAGCCCCTTCTTGATCAGCCCGTCACGGGCAGGCGACAGGCTGGACGGCTTGCGCCCGAGCTCGTCGGCCACCACCGACGTCGGCACCGGGTCATCGCCGGTCGCGGCCATCGCGCGCATGTACTCACGCTCGGACGGCGTGGCCCGCTCGTACCTGCTGCCGAAGAACCCGACGGCCAGCTCCCCCTCGGCTTCGGGCGATGCCATCCGGACGTCGCCGACGGTGACCGGGCTGGCCGCGGCCACGTCCCAGGTGACCTTGCCGTAGGCCTGCACGAAGTAGGGGTAGCCGTCGGCCGCGGCGTACAGCGCGTCCAGTGCCTCGGCAGTGAAGGTCACCTCCTCCCGCTGCGCCGGGGCGAGCAGCGCGAGGTCGGCGGCTTCCCGGTCCAGCCGGTCGATCCTGGTGTACCGGAACAGCCGCTCCGAGTAGCTCTTGCTGGCCGACAGGACTGAGGGCAGGTGCGGCAGGCCAGCCCCGACCACGATGAGCGGACCGCCGGTCTGCGACAGCTCGTGGCAGGCGGCGCACAGCGCGGACACGTCGGCCGCGGGCACGTCCTGCATCTCGTCGACGAACAGGGCGATGCCCACGCCGAGATCGGCGGCCACCGAGGCGGCTTCGGCGAACAGTTCGGTGAGGTCGACCTCCAGGTCACCGGAGTCGGCCCGGCCCCGCTGGGCAGGCACGTCGATGCCCAGCGCGGTGGTGACCGACGCGCCCTTGAGGGCCTTCGGGTCACGCAGTGCGAACGCCTTGAGGACACCGAGGAAGTACTCCACCCGGTCCGGGGCCCGGTGCCGGGGCGCCAGTTCCCGCACCGCCATATGCAGCGCGGCGGCCACCGGGCGCCGGATCGACTGGTCGGGCCGGGCCTCGATCTTCCCGGTCCCCCACAGCCGCTGCAGGGCCATGGACCGGAACGTGTTCAGCAGCACCGTCTTGCCCACGCCGCGCAGGCCGGTGAGCACCATGCTGCGTTCCGGCCGCCCGCGGGCGATCCGCTCGAGGACCACCTCGAACTGGCTGATCTCCCGGTCCCGCCCGGCCAGCTCGGGCGGCCGCTGCCCGGCGCCGGGAGCATAGGGATTGCGCACCGGATCCATGGCATCGGACTCTATGACCACATCTAGCCCGCACCCTAGATTTGGCTAGAAAGCGCAATCGGCGTGTCGCGCCTAATGTTTTTCTTGCTGGTTCAGCCGGGCCAGGTAGGCGTTGTAGGCGGCTAGGTGCTCGTCGTCGTCCACGTTCTCGTCGGTGCTGGACTCGGCGGCCTGCCGCGGCGCGCCCCGGCTGGCGCTGGTCTCCCGGTGCTCGGTGACCACGGCCGCGAAGTTGGCCCGGCGGGCGGCTTCCAGCCAGCCCAGGCCGCCGTCGCTGCGGGTCTCCCGGCTCCAGGCGAAGAACACCGTCATCATGATGCCGAACATGAGCCCGGCCCCGCCGACCCACATCACCGCGCCGCCGATGTGCACGTCGCTGATCGGGCTCGGCGCCCAGCCGGGCCGCCCGACGGCCAGGTTGGGGAACGGGTTGCCGCTCTCGGAGCCCAGGACCAGGCCGGTGAAGGCGTCCACCGGCATGGCGATGAAGAGCAGGAAGATCCGGGACGGGTAGGAGATCTTCCACCGGATCGGCTCCCGCCCCACCAGGGGCAGGAAATAGAGGTAGCCGGCCAGCAAGTAGAGCACGTGCTCGCCGTTGTGCACCCCCTCGTTGGCCAGCACCAGGTTCATGAAGCTGGTCAGGTGGGTGCCCACGATCACGCCGACGTACAGCGCCACGCCCAGCGGCGGCCAGGTAATCCAGGTCACCACGTGCGAGCGGAGCAGCCTCTTGGTCCAGGTATGCAGGGGGTTCCGGCTCGCGTGCAGCAGCAGCGTGACGGGCTGGCCGACCACCAGCAACGGCGGCGCCACCATGAGCAGCAGCAGGTGCTGCACCATGTGATCCCAGAACAGGATGTCGTCGTAGCTGCCGATGCCGCTCTGCGTCGCGATCACGACCACGGCCAGGCCGCCCAGGAACAACGCGGTGCGCCACAGCGGCCACGGGCGGGCCGGGTGACGCCGCCGCACCCGCAGCACGCCCCATAGATACAGCCCCGCCGCCACCACGACCAGAACCGTGACGACCGGCGCGAATTGCCACTGGGTGACAATCTCGAGCCCGCTCACGGGGGGCAGTGCCTGGCTTCCCATGCCGCCGAGACTACTAGGCGCGGCCGCATCCGCGAGGTCCGGCTCGACGGGCTGGTCGAGGGGGCCTACGCCGCCACCGTAGAGGTAGATGGGCCGAACGGACCGGAGCTCGCCGATGCCCGTTCCAGTGACGCGCTGAACCTGGCGGCCCTGACGGCCGCGCCGATCTTCGCCGCCCTGGAAGTGCTCGACGACAGCGCCGCCACACCGGATCGGCCGTCCCGGCCAGGAGCAAGCCGTCGCCGAGCTGCTCGCCTTGGCTCAGTAGGCGCCGGTCCGGTGGGCACCGGGTCAGTAGGCACGGCCGAAGATCACCCGCTTGCCGTAGGCGGACGGCTTGCCGCAGCGGATGCAGGTGCCCTGCTCGGGTTCGCCCGCCAGCGGGATGCAGCGGGCAGTGGCCGTGGTCTCCGCCTTGATCTCGTCCTCACAGGCCTGCTCACCGCAGGCCAGCGCCAGGGCCCAGCCGACCGCCACGGCGGCGGTGAACTCGGGCCAGGAGTTGACCACGGCGGTGTGGTCGTCGCGGAAGTCGGCGGCCCGCCGGGCCAGCATGGCCTGGAATGCGGTCAGCTCGGCCGCCAGCAGGTCCGGCGCCGCATCGAGCGGGATGGCCAGCTTGGCGGCGTCCGGTTGCGGGTAACTCTGGCGGCGGGACATCAACGCGGTACCGGCCGCCAGGTCCCGCGGGCCCAGCTCGAGCCGGATCGGCACGCCGCGCATCTCCCAGTCATTGAACTTGAAGCCGGGCGAGACCTGGGGCCGGTCGTCCAGGTGGGTCCTGATTCCCGCGCGCCGCAGGGTGGCGGCCAGTCCGGCTGCGGCCGGCAGCGTGGCCTCGGCCTGCTCGCCGCGCCCGATCGGGACGATCACCACCTGGTAGGGAGCCAGGGCCGGCGGCAGCACCAGGCCCTTGTCGTCACCGTGGGTCATGATCAGGCTGCCGATCATGCGGGTGCTCATGCCCCAGGAGGTGGTGTGGCACAGCTCGGCCGCGCCGCTCTCGCCGGTATAGGTGATCCCGAAGGCCGCCGCGAAGTTCGTCCCCATGAAGTGCGAGGTGCCCGACTGCAGGGCGCGCCCGTCCCGCATCATGGCCTCGATGGTGAACGTGCGCTCGGCTCCGGCGAACCGCTCACCCGGCGTCTTCTCGCCCGGCACGGTGGCCAGCGCGGCGACATCGGTCGCCACATCGTGGTAAAAGCCCAGCGCCAGCATGGTCTCGGCGATCGCGTCGGCCGCGGTGGCGTGCGCGGTGTGGCCTTCCTGCCAGAGGAACTCGCTGGTGCGCAGGAACATCCGCGGCCGCAGCTCCCACCGCAGCACGTTGGCCCACTGGTTCAGCAGCAGCGGCAGGTCCCGGTGCGAGCTGATCCACTTGGCCATCATCTCCCCGATGATGGTTTCCGACGTCGGCCGGACGACCAGCGGTTCCTCCAGTTCCTTGCCGCCCGCGTGGGTGACCGTGAACAGCTCGGGGGCGAACCCCTCGACGTGCTCCGCCTCGCGCTGCATATAGCTCTGCGGAATGAGCAACGGGAAGTAGGCGTTCTGGTGCCCGGTGGCCTTGATCCGCGCATCCAGGTCCGCCTGCAGCAACTCCCAGATCCGGTACCCGTACGGCCTGATCACCATGCTGCCGCGGACCGGTCCCCGGTCCACCAGCTCAGCGCGGAAGACCACGTCGTTGTACCAGGCCGAGAAGTCCTCGCTCTGCGGGGTAACGCTGCGCTCGTCACGTGCCATGACCGTCAGGTTACCGAGCCGGCCGGAGTGCGTCTCCTAGGTTTTCCGGACCAGGTCAGGCCCCGTTTCCCGGATCAGGCGGGATCGCCGCGTTGCCGCTTCCCGCCAGGTCAGGGCAGGATAGCGGTATGCGGACCGAGCCTTGCCCAGCGTGGGATCGCTTCCGGCGGAACGCATGAGCGCCGATCTCGACGAGCTGCGCCGGCTGCGCCGGGCCCGCGACCGGATGGACCGCGAGTACGCGGAGCCGCTCGACGTCGCGGCGCTGGCCCGCACGGCGCTGATGTCGCCCGCGCACTTCAGCCGGCGCTTCCGCGAGGCGTATTCGGAGACGCCGTACTCCTACCTCATGACCCGGCGCATCGAGCGGGCGAAAGCGCTGCTGCGGCGCGGCGACCTGAGCGTGACCGACGTCTGCTTCGCGGTCGGCTGCACGAGCCTCGGCTCCTTCTCCGCCCGGTTCACCGAGATCGTCGGCGAGACGCCGTCCCTGTACCGCGCCCGCAGCCACGACGAGCTGCACGCCATGTCCTCCTGCCAGGCCATGGTGCTGACCCGGCCGCGCCGGAGCCGGGGCCAGGGACACGCGGGAGAGGGCGGCTCCGGGGGAGCATCCGCCGCCGCACCCGCCTAGCATCGGTGCCATGACCGTTTCCCTGTGCGGTGTGCACGTCACCGTCGATGACCCCGATGCCGCCCTCACCTTCTACCGCGACACCCTCGGCCTGACGGTACGCAACGAGGTCGCCCAGGAGGGTTTCCGCTGGATCACCCTCGTTACCGACAGCCAGCCCGAGATCCAGATCGTGTTGTCGCAGCCGCAAGCGGGCCGTTCCCAGGAAGACGCGACCGCCCTCTCGGCCCTGCTGGCCAAGGGCGCGCTGTCCATGATCCAGTTCCGCTGCGACGACCTCGACGCGACCTTCGGCAAGATCGCCGCCGCGCCCGGCGTCGAGGTGCTGCAGGAGCCCGCCAGCCAGTTCTGGGGCGTCCGTGACTTTGCCGTGCGTGACCCCGCGGGCAACATGATCCGCTTCGAGCAGAGCTAGAGCCGCGAGCGCCGCCGGGCCGCCGGCCAGGCATACGGGGACGGCGACCAGGCGTTCCGCGCCGCGTACGTCGAGTTCAAGCGGACGTTCGAGAAACGGGGCGACCGCTGGATCCCGAAGCAGGCCGTTACACCTGGAGGCTAGCGCAGTCCTGGCGCCTTTTCCCCGTCAGACCGTGCGCGCCTCCCATTCGGACCTGGTCAGGGCGTACTCGACCTCGCCGTGCTCGGAGCCTTCGATGACGTCGTCTCCCTCGTACGGGGTGGTGCCTACCAGGGTCATGCCGCATTTCTCCAGCACGTGCCGGGATGCGGCGTTGACCGTCATCGTGCGGGCGAACACCCGCTGCACGCCCAGGTCCGTGAACCCCATGCTGATCAGAGCACGCGATCCCTCGGTGGCGTAGCCCTGGTTCCACGCCGCCCGGCGCAGCCGGTAGCCGAGATCGATATTCGTGATATCGCCGCCGGGACCAGGGCGGAAATGAAACCAGCCGAGGAACTCCCCGGTCGCGATGGAATCGGCCGCCCAGGTTCCCAGCCGGTCGAGCCGCTCGTAGACGCCAAGATGAAAAGGGATGATCTTGCCGCTGATCTCCTCGCGTGGCGTGGGCTGGCCGCCGGTCAGGTAGCGCATCACCTCTGGGTCGTTGTTCAGGTCAAACAGGTTGCCTGCGTCGTCTTCGGTGAACTGGCGGATGGTCAGCCGCGGTGTTCTCAGGATGATGTGCATCGAACTAGGGCCGGCGCAGTGCGCGCAGCGCGACGGTTACCACCGGCAGGGTGAACTCGCCGGCCGAGGTTTCCGGCTGGCGGTGCAGGAAATCGCGGATCGCGCCGAGCCTCTTGGCGCGTTCGGCCTCGTCCAGGACCAGCAGCCGCGACTTGGTGGCCAGGGCGGCGACCAGCGAGTCGGTGCTGCGCAGCTGCCCGTTGCCGAACTCGCCCTCCTCCACCGGGGCAAACCAGGTGCTGCCTGCACGCAGCGTGGCCCGTTCGGTATCTGGATCTGAGGTTGCCCGCCACCGTGACAACGTTGTCCTGCTCTGGCTGGTCGCGGTGAGCCCGGCGACCCAGCCGACCCGGTCGTCATCCACGTTCCACAGCGCGGCGAGCACGCCGCCAGGCGTCAGCACCCTGGCGATCTCCGGCAGCGCCCGGTCCAGATCGAACCAGTGCATCGCCTGCCCGCACAGCACCGCGTCCACGCTCTGGCCCGGCAGTGGGAGCGCTTCGGCGCTGCCTGCCACGGCTCGCACTCCGGGCAGCTGACGGCGCAACTCGGCGAGCATGGCCTGGTCCGGCTCCACCGCGACGACATCGGCGCCGAGGCGGGCGAGCGCGCCGGTCAAGATGCCGGTCCCCGCGCCCAGATCCACCACCCGCACCGGCCGCGCGCCGCTGACCGGTGCCAGGCACCAGCGGATGGCCGCTTCGGCGTAGCCGGAGCGGTGCTGCGCGTACTGCCCGGCAGCCACGCCGAATGAACAGGCACGCCGGTCACGGTCGGCCGATGCCGCCTTAGCGGCCAGGTGCTCTGCCTCTGTTACCACCCGGCCATGCTATGACGCACCGTCACGTGTTCAACGAGGCCCTCGCCGAGGGCGTCGAGCGCGACAAGCGCTTCCGGCGGCGGAAGGAAGCAACGGAAAGGGCGGATCCCGCGAAGGTGGCCAGGATGATCGCTCACGTCGAGGCCCAGGCCGCCGCGTTCCCCGAACAGTGAATGAAGACAGCGGAGTTGCCCCGCGCCGTATGTCCTTGATGTCAGCGCGGTCGTTGCCACACCACTAGGTTCCGCCGATGCGATCGTGGTCTCATCGCAGCCTCCGGCAACGCAGGTTTCCGCTCTGCGTGTCCTCAATGCTAAGCTTCCGCGCTCCGAGCGCCACGACGGCGACGCCGTCTCAATCGCGAACAAGTTTCAGTGCCAGCCTGGGAACGACGAAGGATGCGAGAAAGATCGGCAAGAATCTCTTTCCGGTGCATCGGAAGGCGACGGTCTCGCCCTCGGCGGCGTCGAAGGTTTGAGTGCCGCTCGACTTTCGGCCATCGCGGACCTGCAGGGTATGACGTCCAGGCTCGACCGGTATCTCGACCGTGCCGTTCATTTCGACCGACCCGACCCGCTCACCATCGAATACGACATCGTACGCACCACGGCGGACCTCCGCTCCGGTGGCCTTATGCGTCAACTTCAGCGTTGCCGACATCTGTTGATCTCCTCTTGGTTTGGGCGCGCACCACAGCTGGCAGCCGTGACCGCCCGCACGGTGCAGGGGATGGCCCGCATCCGGTCCGGGCAGGCTAGGACCTCACCGAGGATGACAGAACGAGCCGAGGAGCTTCCCGAAGTTGACAAGCTCCCGGCCCACGAGCCGCGTCCCGGTCAGGTAGTCACCCATCTGGGCACCTATGGCCACGTCGAGAACCTCACCGTCCGGGCATGGTCAGCCCCTCGTGACCCAGTTCGGCTACGGTGCTGGCATTCAGCCGTACCAGGCTGGAATAGGCGTCGGACGTAAGCCCAGGTCAGGCACGGTTTTCCAGGCCAGGAGCGGAGGGCGTGGGATTCGAACCCACGGTGACGTTGCCGCCACAATGGTTTTCAAGAGCATCCGTGGTTCGCCGTCCGTTACCGATGCTACCTGGGCTGTTGGCGTTCGGAGCTGGCTTGCCGAGCAAGATCATCCCGTGTATATCCCGCGCCCAGGCAACGTTGCCCAGTCAGTAGCCTCAAGTTATGCAGTACGGGTAGTGTTGCGGCGATTTTACGCTGCCGTGCTTGCCTTCCTGTGCCGGATGCCGATCACGGCCAGCGTGATAGCAGTGATCAGCATGATAAGCGGTATGAGAAACCAGAAAATCGCCGTCCACGGGACATTTCCTTGCGGCAGAGCGGTGCTCGCGACCACAAACGACACCACTCCGATGAGCACTGCCAAACCCGCATTTCTCCACGGGTGCTGTGCCAGATTCCTGATCCAGGTCATAGTGACCCCCCTGCTTGACGCCACGGCGAGAGCCGTCGCGGGGTGACTACCGTTAGCGGGGAGCCTGCGTCTACCAGAAGCGACGCGCAGCCGGTTGCGGCCCGTCGGTCGCCGGTGTCCCCACCATGAGAGGCACGCTACGCTCGCACCGTTCCGGGAACGTTACGGCTCAGCAGGGGACATCCAGTCTGTACAGACCACCTGCCGCGTGGCGGTGATCTTTTCGTCACGGCTTTGACCGGCTGATCGGGCACGTACCGGGCATGCCGTTGCCTCGTGACTCCCCGCGCCGTGCAGGGGATGGCCCCGTACCCTGGCCAGGCTCGCTGCCTGGCCCTCGGTTTCTGGCCAGAGTGCTTCCGGAGGCTCAATGTCAAGGGTGGCCGAAGGCCCATTTCCGAAAGGAAACGCGCAGCGCCCTTGATATTGAGGGGAAGCACGTCACAATTCAGGGGCCATCCCCGGACCTAAGCCCAACCAAGACTTATGCACTCGCCGCTATGAGCCGTAACGTTTGCGGAACGGTCCGCGCGTAGGGTTCGGTTCATGAGCTTCGGTCTGGGGTCGGCGAGGGCTTGGAGGATCGTCCTCGGCCTCCTGGCCATCTTGTCCTTCGCCGCCGCGGTCCCGCTGACTCTGCTAGTACACCAGCTGGACAGTGCGCTGATAGCTGCGGTGATCGGTATTCCCTGCACCGCAGTGGGGATGGTGGTCACCCGGCGCCAGCGGGAGAATCCGCTCGGCTGGCTTTTTCTCGTGATCGGCGTCTGCCTGTTCCTCAGCACAATCGGCCAAGACTACGCGGTGCTGGCCTACCGCCTCGGCCACCGCCTTCCCTTCGGCCCGGTGGCACTGGTGCTGGATGAGATCTGGGGCCCCAGCCTTTTCTTGTTCACGGTCGTGATCTTGCTGTTCCCGGACGGCAGGCTGCCCACCCGGTTCTGGCGCGGTGCGCTGCGGGTCTATGCCGCGTGCTTCGCGGCGCTGCTCGCCACTACCGGCGTAGCGATAGCCGGTGCCCTGGCCGCGCACCCGATCCGCGTCGACGGCAACGGTGGCCTGACCGCGGTCGACCAGCCGACCGGCTGGTTCAACGCCGTCCAGGGCCTGCTCGTCATGGTACTCCTCGGGCTGTCGCTGGCCTTCATCGTCCGCCAGGCGCTGAGCTGGCGGCGTGCCACCGGCGAGCGGCGCCAGCAGCTGAAATGGCTGGCCAGCGGTGCCGCGGTTAGCATCATCTGCCTGTTCCTGGCGGCGAGCTTCAGCTCCAGTTCATCGGGCAACGGCCCCACGCTCGCGGGTGTTCTCAACACCCTTGCGTGGATGGCTGTCGCCGCGCTACCGATCTGCATCGGTGTGGCCATCTTGAAGTACCGGCTGTACGACATTGACCGGATCATCTCCCGGACCCTGGCCTACGCGATCGTCACCGGTCTGCTGGTCGGGGTCTACGCCGGATCGGTCCTGCTGGCCACCCAGGTGCTCAAGTTCCACAGCACGATCGCGGTGGCCGCCTCCACCCTGGTCGTGGCTGCGCTGTTCAATCCGGTCCGCCGCCGGGTACAGCACGCCGTGGACCGCCAGTTCAACAGGGCCCGCTACAACGCTGAGCAGATGGTAACGGCGTTCGCGGCCCGCCTCCAGGACTCAGTGGACCCCGACGCGGTCCGCGCCGACCTTACCGGCGTGGTCCATACCGCTCTTGAGCCAACTCACGTGTCGGTGTGGCTCGGGACAGCCGAACGACATTGACGCGGTATCCGCGAGCTGGCCGACAGGCTCCCGGGACGACGCCTACCGGCGGCTCTGGCTGTCGCGGCATTGAGCTGTGTTGATCCATCTCGGCATGCGGTTGTGGCCCGGCGCGCGCCGACCGGGGCCCCCAAGGCCGGAGGGAGGCGCTGGCGCCGGGCCCGGCGCCGCGCAGCGGCGTCGGCTTG
>CAVYEG010000023.1:0-124497 GCA_963767565.1 uncultured Actinomycetes bacterium
CCCGGCATTTAGGGCAGTGGATATCCGCGCAATGGCGGGTGATGGATTCGGCCGGGCGGTTGCGCATCTGCGTCAGTCCTCTCCGCCTGCGTTGCCGCCCGAGTGGTTCCGGGTGCCGACGCCCAGGACCCGGCGCGTGATGGCTTCCGCGTGCGTGTGCGGTGCGTCTGCGAGGTGCCGGGTGCGGTCGCCTCTGCGGATGCCGATGATGATGAGCAGGAGGAAACCGAGGACCGCGCCGCCCAGGAACACGGTCATTGCCAGAATCGCAACAGCGAAAGTCATGACGTCACGCGCCTTCCTGGCCGCTGTTGTCCGGGTGCCCGCTGATCGCGACGGCCCGGTATTGCACTGGCCCGAAGTGACGCGACGCCGCGTAATGCCCGTGATTCGCGTCGTCTGGGACGACCGTCCCGATACGAGCGGCGATCTGGTCGATTTCCGCCCGCATCTGTTCGTCTGTGCCGCGCGGCGGAAAGACATAGAGGTCTGCCCAGCGCGGCGCGGGCACGTCTGGATGGTCTTGGAGAAATGCCGCCAGAGCGTGGAGTCCGGCGATAAGACCCCAGGCGCTCATCGGCGTTGGCGTAGGACACGAGTGATCACTCCCTTTTCCGGCAGTTTCCGGGCCGCCTTTGTGCCCGTGACAGTAGGCCGGGCAATAAGGGAGCGCCCAATAACGTCGTGCATATAGCAGCGTGCAATATAGCGAGGCACGATAAAGCGATGCTATAAGCTTTGCGCGTTCAACGGGACAATGGGGAGCCGCTCTACCTTGCGTTTATTAGAAGGTGTGATAGCGCGGTGTGATAATTGGGGCGCCGTTGAGCGGCGAGAAAATCCTGGGCATGACGACACCCCCGGCACCTAGCGTTGCCGGGGTGTTCTCTCGACCCGTTGTGCCTAACCCGCCAGGATCAGGGCGAACGGGGAGCCTACAGGGGATGACCGGTGGCAGCCTGCCAGCACAAGCGCGGCCAGTCGGCATGGCTGGCATGGTTCAGGCTGTTCCGCAGCGCCTGCCAGCAGTTACGGGGGCATCCCAGGGGAGTGTCGATCGGGACGCGGCCTGAGGGGGATGCGTTGGGCCGCGTGGGCCACCATCGACCACTGGCATGAGCACCGGTAGATCATCGGGCGCTGCCGCGCTCGGCTAGCTCGGCGTCGATGGCGGTCATCTCGGCCATGATCGACGCGCGAACCGGGGAACCGGGGAATGCCAGGGCGAGGCTGATCTCAAGGTCCGCTCGGCGCGTTCAAGCTGGGCAGAGTAAGGCTGCTGACATCGTGGAGGCGGTCAGCGGGCATCGGCCAGCCTCTACGTGTCTTCTTGCTCGGCCAGCACGGCGTCGAGCTTCGCTTGCAGCCGGTGCCTGGCCGGGGGACGGGGTCCTGCCGGTCAAAGAACGTGATGGCGCTCTCAAGCTGGCGGCGGTAGTCGCGTAGCTCAAATGCGTCATGGCTTATGCAAGGGATGCTTGGGCGGTTCGACGGTCGCAGATTCGGCAGTCATTGGTGATATCCCTGGGGGTCTGGATGACTCGATCTCACGCGATTCGCATAGTCACGTCTTGCTATGCAACTTGCAGGCCGCTCACGCAAGGGGCGTGACGCTGCATGTTTTTGCAGGCTGAAATGAGGCGATAGTCATCCGTATCGATACGTGACGATACGAGTTAGATCGTGGCATGCATGAGCCGCTGGCGGAATAGCAAGGTGTGATAGCAAGATGTGATTGACCGATCGCGTCGTCCGTACACCTGAGAGGCGCCCCATGGGAACGGGACACGCGCGCCGTGGCCGAACCAGATGAGGTAGTCCGCGAGCGGCTTGCAGCCGTTTTCGCACGTCAGGACTTCTACGAGGCATGCAAACGGCGTGATGCCTGCACCATGGTCCGCATCCTCGGCGCGCACGGCTTCACGAGGCAGATGGTGCGCCAGGACCGGACTGGCCCAGAGCACCCTGAGCAACTACAAGCGCGGCAAGAACCAAGCCGAGTGGACCTCTACCTTTGAGAAGCTGGCGAACGGCCTGGACATGCCGCTCCCGCTTCGCCACGCGCTCGGCCTGAACAGACCGGTGATGCCTCGCCTAACATCCTCGAGGCCTGCCGCCCGCGCAGTAGCGGGAGTCCAGGTCGACACGTTCGACCTGCAACTGCTCGCCGAGGCCGTGGAAAGGAACGGAACGGGTGTGAAGAGTCGCGACATGCTCGCGCTGGCCGCGCAACTCGGCGCCACCGCAGCTCTCGCGCAAAGCGGAGTATGGGAACGCCTCGCTTACGCTCTCACTAATCCGAGCGCGATGAATGAGGCAACGATCAAGGAGATGGAAGCGCGGTCGGCCGGGTTCCATCATCTTGAAGAAATTGTTTCGGCGCCGGTACTCCTCAAAGGGCTCACGGCGCATCTGCGGGAGGTAAGCACTCTCCTGAAGGCTCAGCCGGCAACGCTGGGAACGAGCTGCGCAGGCGGCTTATCGTCGTCGCAGGCGAAAGCAGTGTTCTGGCCGGATGGGTGGCGAGCGACATCGGCGACTCGGCTACTGCCCGCAACTTCTATGACACTGCGGTCAAAGCAGCGCAAGAGGCGGATGATCCTGCCATAGCTGCATGCGCTCTGGCTTACCGCAGCTATATCCCCAGCACCAAGGGTGCCAACGGCCGCGCTCGGATTCTCCTTACTGAAGCGCTGGAAAACATCTCTGAAACCGGACCCCCGGCGACGGTCGCGTGGATCGCGGCGCGGCATGCGGAGGAGAGCGCACAACTCGGCGACAACGCGCAGGCACTGGCGTCCTGGGGACGAGCCGAAGACGCATTTAGCATTTGCGACCCTGATGAGGACCGCGCCTGGACATGGTTCCTTGATCAGAACCGATTCGACTCCTACCGCATCGCCACCTACTCGAAGATCGGCAGACTCGATGAGGCCAAGAAATCGCCGCTGCCGTTCTCGGGCGCCTGACCGAACCGGACAGGAAGAAAGCAGTCATCATATTCGAGGATATCGCCATGGCTCACCTCGCGCGTGGTTCAATCAACGAGGCATCACGTATCGCTCAAAAGGGCCTGACTGTCCTGCGGGAAACAGAATTTACCATGTGGCTGCCGAAGTTTGGTGCGCTCGCCCAAGGCCTGAGCGCTGGCAACGACAACCGCAGGTACGGTCCTACCTCGAAGAGTTCGCTATGACGAAACGTCAGTTTGCCACGTGAACGACGATCGTAGATCAGGAGATCCATCCCCGGCGCTTGAGGCGCTCGGTCGGCTCCTTACCCTCGAAGGTCAGATCAGCGATCTTGTTGCCCTCCTAGCAGCACTGGATCCCGAGCTACTCCCGAACGTCTTTGGGCCTGGAGGCTCAAAACCGCGCATCAGTCGAGAAGAAAGGCTCCGACTAGGGAGAAGAGGCATGGGCGCTGCGGATTTGGTCGTACGGGACGGTGATCGACCTCTGGCTCTTTTGGAGGTCAAGGCGGCTGCCACGCAACATGGTAACCAGTATAGCCGGTATGACGAGTGGGCTCGCGCTCAGGCTGCACCAGTCGCTTGCCATCTGGTCACCCTTGAGGCTGAACCCGAAGGTGCACCAGAAGGGTGGACGACGGAGACGACTCTTCCCGCACTGCTCCGTTCGTGGCAAGGAAGTTCGCATCCGCAGGCTGGTTGGCTAGCGGCATCTGCCGCCCACGTGCTGGAGTGGTGGATATCACAAACCGATGGAAAGATTGGACGCGCGACAAGTCCGTTTGTGGCTGACCTTGTTACGAGGCAAGTCGTAAAGAGCTCGCAAACATCGAAGGGTTGTCTTACGCGGGTCTTGATGCGAAAGCAACACGGACCAACGGCGGTACAGCCATGATACTTGCGTGGCTTCCATTCCCGAGCGAGCCCGAAGACCCTACAGTATCGCTGTGCGTCGATCTCCGCTCCATGAGCCGGGCACATCCGCAAATTCCCTGGGTACTACGCTTGGGCGTCCAGGTCGACGCCGTGGATCCGCGTACTTCTGGACAAGTCGAGCGGCTGCCCACGTCTGGCCATGGCTATGCGCGCTGCGTTGACATTTTCAGCGCTAAACGAATCGTTCCGCCGCGCGGGACAGGATGAGCTAGTTGCGGCAATTCGATTGCGGCATAACACTCATGACGGTCTGCGTAAGAACACCAACGACTCTTCGCTAATCGCATGGCGAAAGGGCGTTTTCACGACCAGTCAGAATCATCAACATCCCGTTTTTTATAATGATTTTTTCCAAGATGGGAGCCTCCGACTCTCAGGTATAATTGAAGTCGACGTAATGGAAATCGATAGGCAACAGCTCCTGCAACTTATTATCAGGACGCTGGACTTCATGAACCAGTACGCGTCCCGTAACGGCAAGACCTGCATGCTCTGGCAAAACTCGGAGTAGGGTACAGCAATAAGGGTAGAAAAGCATGGCTTACTGATTCCATGGTTCCTGCCGCGCCAGCAGCTCGGGAAACTCCGGCTGAAGCACACAGAACTCGTTTCCCCACGGGTCGCGCAGTACCCAAAAGTCGAATCCGCGCTCCACCTGATGATCCCACCGGGTGGCGCCAAGCGCTTCAAGGCGGCCAACTTCGGCTTCAACGTCGTCGGCCTCAAGGTCAAGGTGCATGCGTTCTTTGGTGGTCTTTTCGTCGTTGGTCTTCTGGAGAAGGATTCGTACCTCAGAGTCTGGGATGCGGAGTCTGCAGTAGATGTTGCGGCTAATTTCAGGAACGAGTTCTTCGACGGCATTAAGTGCCGCTGACCAGAACGAAACGCCCTGATCAAGATCAGAAACGTCAATGACAAAGTGGCAGAGACGGCTGCGATGCATTGATTAAGGCCGTTCCTAAGCGTCCAGAGCTTGCTTGGTGCTGCTACTTCGCTCTGCAACATATGTCCCTCGTGCCGGAACGGTGTATACGAGCCCTTCTTCGCGCAGGGCGGCTATCGCGCGCCTAGCGGTGGAACGCGCGACCTCGTACGTCTCGACAAGCTCGCTCTCGGTGGGGATACGGGTGTTCGGCGGGTACTGGCCAGACAGGATCCCGCGCTTGATGATCGCCGCGATCTGCCGGTAGGGAGGCACTGGGCCGAGGGGATCGATCCGCTGAGCTGGCACATGATCAACTTTAGATATCGCAGGCCATGGTCATACATGTTCATACGTATCGATACAGGCAGCTACGAGTCGAGTAACTCTCGTTTCCCGTTGCGAGACTTGGCCATGTCCAGCGCTAGAACCTGTCGCCTGGGGAAAGGCGCCGGTGGGCATCCCGCGCGCGTTCGTCGGCCGCGCTCGCCGCGTAGCGGGTGAGCATGGTTCGCGTCTTCCAGCCGGCGAGGCGCATCAGGTCACCCTCGGAACCGCCGCTGGCCAGCCAGTCATGCGAGAACGTGTGCCTGAGCTGGTGCGGGTGAAGGTCAGGTAGCCCGACCTCGCTGCCGCGATCCTTGATCATCTGGTAGATGCCGCTCGGCGTGAGCCGGCCCTTCTTGCCGAGCCACAGCCACGGGTCGGCCGCGCGCGGGTGCGCCGCACGTGCGCGGATGTACCGGTCAATGTCGCGCGCGGCCTTGGTCCCGATGGGCAGGACCATTTCACGTCGGCCCTTGGCGATGATGCGCACGACGCGCGACCGCAGGTCCACGTCCGACAGGTCGGCATCCTCGGTGCTGTACCGGAGCCCGCCCATGCCCTCGAGCCGCATGCCGGTATCGAGGAATAGACGGATGATCGCGGTGTCGCGCCGATCGCGGAAGTCCTTGCCCGAGCAGACGGCGAGCAGGCCCCGGACCTGGTCGTCCGAGAGGACTGGTACCGGCTGCTCGGGGATGATCGGCGGGCGCATCTTGGCCATCGGCGAAGCTTCGATCTCGCCCTCGTCGTCCAGCCACTTGAAGAGTTGCTGGAGCGACCGGTAGCGCGTTGCAGCGGACGAGGGAGCGGTGCGCTCAAGTTCGGCCGCGATGAACGCCTCGACGTGCTCTCGGCGGATGTTGGCGACCGTGGTCGGCATGCCCTTGCGGACGAGGAACGCGGCCAGAAGCGCGCCGTCATCGGTGTAGGCGCGGATGGTCCGAGGCGACAGGTTGGACGCCTCCAGGTGCAGTCTCCACGACGGCAGAAGTACGGTAAGCTCTCCTACGCCGGTACGGGAATCTGTCTCAGCCATACGGACAGATTAGACGCTGTATCAGCGGTGTGCACGACCTGAGGAAGCGGCCGGTAGGAACAAAACCCCAGGTCAGACAAGTTAAAACAGGCCCCGTTAGCTCAGTCGGCAGAGCGTCTCCATGGTAAGGAGAAGGTCTACGGTTCGATTCCGTAACGGGGCTCCAGGTTATGCGTATTATCCGTATTTATATTCGACATAATGTGCGAGGAAAAGCGACAATCTCTTGTCACTTGAAAACCTGCGGATATGCCCTGATTCAGGCTCTCGGATCCGCGGAATACGGGTATTATGCCAGGTAGAGGGCCAGATGCCGCATCGCTGCGAGCGCGTGCAGGCGGCCCGCAATATCCGGGCAACGGAGAATAGCTTCGTCCGGCGAGGTCGCGTCAGGTCGGATTAGAGAGATCGACGTGATGGGACCGTCTGGCGGCGGCTGCTGCTGCCTAGGGGCGCTGTCACGTGGCTTGTCGCTGGCTCTGGAGGCGAAGCGGACCGCGTTGGACGCGCACATCTGGCGAGGCTATTGGTTGACCGATGTCTCGGGACAGGCCCAGTGCTGGGTACCACATGGTCGGGGCGCTGCGTGGCCCGGTGTCGCCTCGTCGGCGATTGCTATCGGGCAGGTGAGTTGGTAGGCAGACCCGCTGCCTGAGCCGCGTCGAGCAGGCGCTTGTCGTAAGTCACGAACGAGGTCAATGACTGGCGGGAGCGCAGGGCCGTGCCGAGGTGGATGGCGTCCAGGCTGCGCACCGTTGCCGGCGCGACCGTCTGTGCCAGCATCCGGATGCGCTGGTCAAGGTCGATCAGGTCGATCTGGTCCAGTACGGCGGGCAGGCGGGAGGCCGCCCCGGGCGCGTACCGGGCCAGCGCACGGAAGGATTCGATCTCGGTAAGCACTGAGCTGATCCACTGGGTCTCGGCTCGTTCATCCAGCCAGCCGCGCAGCGCAGCCGATTCCGGCTCGGCGTGAGCGAGCTTGACGACTGCGGCCGAGTCCAGGTAGATCATCAGCGCTCGCTGGCGCGATCACGAGCCAGTTCCGCCGCGACGTTGACGCCGTCAGGCTGGCCCAGGTCCATGCGCAGCACGGCCCGGCGCATCTCGGCGGCGCGTTCGCGGCGGCGGGCCGCCTCGAGCACGGCCTGCCGGATCGCAGCCGATCGCGAGCTGCCATCGTGGGTCAGCACGTCAAGGGCGTGTTCGGTCTCATCGTCAGTACGGATGGTTATCGTGTCGGCCATACCTGCTATTGTAAGACAGAGCGTCTTACAATAGCAACCTGCCATCTGGCTGGCCGCCCGGCGCAAGCACCGGTCTGCGCCCAGGCCTGGTCCGCTTCGTCGAAACCGGAGCGATTAGCCACGCGCTCAAAACCCAGCTGCGCATCCACACCCCGACCAGCCCGAAGCCGCCCGGCTCCTGCAATACTGCATCGCCCGAGGCGCCGAGGTCGGACCGATCGGCGAGAGCTTCGGCGCCGCCTGCGACTAGATCGACCGTGGCGACACCCTGCTCAAAGGCCGGCATGACCGCGCCCGGCACGGCTGGGCGCTCCCCGAGCGAGCGTGGCCGGAGACCGACGAGTCCGGGCCCTGTCGCGCTGGCCAGCCGCAAGCCCGACAGCCAGACCGTCACCCTCGTCCGGATGCCACCACCGCCAGCATCGCCATCTTCGTCATCGCCGCCCATGCCGGCGAACGCGAAGTCCAACGCTACGGTCAGACCCTGCCCGACAGCTCCTACGGCCAACGCAACCGCTAGGCCATCGCCACCCGCGAGACGCGCGTAGCCGTCGGCCGCGCCGGTGAGCACACCTAAGAATGAGAGCCACGGCGTTGTGGCTTGCCGGGAACTGAACCTTTTCCATCCTGGTTATGCCTCGCGGACCTGCAATACGTGAATAGCTTTTGCGAGCTGGCCGGCGCGCCAGGGGCAGCAGCGGAGCTTACGGAGGATCCTCCAGTTCTTGAGCTGGGCGTTCGCGCGCTCGCCGGGTGCGCGGAGCTTCGCGTGTGCGCGGTTTGCCTGTTTCTGGGATTCCGGCTTGTTCTTCCCCCGGTACGGGAGTTTCGCGTACGTGCTGCCCTGGTAGCCCTTGTCGGCCAGGGTGATCAGCCCGGCGGCCTCGAGTTCGGCCAGGACGCTCCAGGTCCACTCGGCGTTCTTGTCGTGGACCGAGCCGGGCAGTGCCCCGGAGACCCACAGGATGTCGCCGGCGGGGCTGGCGATGACCTGCAGGTTCATCCCGTGCTTCTTGTGCTTGCCGGAGTAGAAGGGCCGGTCCGCGGCGACCCGGTCGACCGGGATCAGGGTGCCGTCCAGGACGACGTAGGCGTATCCGGCCTTCTTCGCGTCCCGGACCGCCTGGCGCAGCTTCGGCGCCCGGACCGCGAGCAGGGCCACGGTCTCCCCGACGTACCGCCAGGCAGTCGTGGTGCCGACCGCGAACCCAGCCGCGAGCTCGGCGAACGTCTCGCCTTTCCGCAGGTAGGCCAGGACGAGAAGGGCCTGCTGCCCGGGGTTCAGCTTCCGCCAGCACGACCCGGTCGACTTGCGGTGGCGGCGGATGAGGCCGGAGACGAAGGTCAGGGTCCGGGACGGCAACGGCAGCGCGGCACGGTAGAAAAGCATGGGAGCCCCTGTGGTGGTGAAGCTTTCTTGGTCGACTAGCTCTTCTACCGGGGGCTTCTCATGTAGCGACAGGCCAGGAAGATCCCGATACATCCCAGCCGACGGCAGCCCGGTTCTCAAGCAGGCTCTAACAGATCGATCAGGCCCTAGTCCACTGGAGCGCACTCGAACCGCAGATCTGTTCTTATCGTTAGCCGTGGCCCTCGGCAGCAGGCGCAGCACATAACTGGTTGTTCGGACTCGCCATTCGCTAGCTGAGCAAGCGCAGGGCAGCCGCCCGCGCTTCTCAGTGCGCTCGCCATTGCGTCAGATGGAAGCCTGGTCATTCAGCCTCCACACCGTCTACACACGATCTGCACCTTCCCCGCCTCATCCTGTGTCGCAAGGAAGGGATCCTTTTGCGAGAGCGGACACAGCCAGACCCTGCACCATCGATCACCGACGGGGAGTGCCGCGATGCCTTGGGGGCGACCGATGCGCCCATCACCGGTCTGCCAACGGAGAGGGAGTGGCTGCAGGGCCTGCTCGTTCACCGTCGGCGGGGCGGCCGGCGCCGGCATCGCGGGAGATCAGGGAGTGACAGGAGCAGCAGCGAGGTCACGCCCACAGACCAGAGCGGTAGCGACGCCGGGCTCACCGACCAGCAGGAGCGTGACCTGCGTGACCCCGAGGTCCGCAAGAACATCGAGATCCTCGCGGCGCTGCTCTCCGACGCCATCGACCTGGACCGACGGCAGCCACTGTGCCTGGAGATAACAAACCGCCTCTTTGAACTTGCCCGTGGACCCCATAAAGCGCTTTGCCTGGAAACCCTGCTCGATACCAGGCGCTCCGTGGAAGAACTTCTTGTCGAACACGCCGACCTGCCGCTGCTGCGACAACGGACGGCAGGGGAATACGCCGAGGAGGAGGCCACCCTCCCGACCTGGCGTCGCGTCTATGGAGACGAACTACCAGAAATTTTGCGCGACAGTCCGGAATGCTCCTCGTGTCAGGTCCAAGAGTCAACGCGGGTGAGGCTCCAGCGCCTCGTGGCCGCAAGGTTCTGGCTCTACCGCCCGCTGAGGGCGCGGCGGGCCCTCCGGCTCCTCTACCTTCGGTACTTCTGGCCCTTGTTGCTGCTCACCGGGCTTCTCTTCGGTTTCGCGATTGGATTCCAGCACCAGGTGGCGGTAGGAGTGGTGTTGCTGGCCGCCGCAGCCGGCGCGTCAGGAGCGACCGTCAGCGGCATGCGGAAATTCCGGGATGAGGCGAGACTTGGTGCTCAGGTCAGGGAATTCCTGCCGTTCTACCTCGTGCAGGCCGGGATCGGCGCAGTGTTCGGGCTGTTCATCGCCCTCGTCTTCGCCGCAGGCTGGCTTAGCATTAAACCCGGCGCCGCGGGCGTCGGTGTCCTTGCTTTCGCCGTCGGCTTTTCTGAGCCGGTCGCCATCGGCATCGTCGCCAAGATGACGGACAGGGCTTCGCTCTGACGCGACTGCTGGAAGCATCCCATGCGCCCCGGAGTTCACTTAGAC
This sequence comes from uncultured Actinomycetes bacterium, assembly GCA_963767565.1. Classification (GTDB taxonomy): domain Bacteria; phylum Actinomycetota; class Actinomycetes; order Streptosporangiales; family Streptosporangiaceae; genus Palsa-504. Next base: position 10,344 of record CAVYEG010000023.1, read on the forward strand.
CTCGACGGCGCGCCATGCACCGGTTGGATGCCCACCCCCGGGCCGTCCGGGTACCGCATGAGCAGCGAGGCGTCCCTTGAGGCGGATCTCGTACCGTCCAGGGTCGTCATGGCGGCCGGCCGGTTTTTCGCTCATGGAGCTCCTTCTGCTGTCGCTTGCCTGGATGGATCTGCGCCGGCGCTGCGGGCCTTCGCGGGTCTGATCGAAAGCTAGAAGCGGATGTGGGGAGGTGGCATCGCCACACGTGGTGATTGACGTGGTGATTTGCCCGAGGGGGCACGCGGTCAGGGGCAGGAGACACCCTCGGCCGGTGCTCGACACGGGCCGGTGCAGCTGCCCGGGCGGGGTGGGACCCCGTTCATCGGGGTTGGGGCTGGGCGCTCGCTGGATGGTCGGCGGGTGTGGCCTGCTCCGGGCCTGGGGTCCGTGAACGACGGGTCGGGGTTGCCGGTTGCGGGTTCGCGACAACAGGTCGAGCTCCTGGGCGCGGCGGACCGCGGCCCGTTGGTCGGTTACGGCGAGCTTGGCGTAGATGTGCTTGGTGTGCGTCCACACGGTGTTCAGGGACACCGTCAGTTCGCGGGCGATGTCCGGGCCGTCCAGGTCTGTTCCGAGCAGCCGGAGCACGTCGAGCTCGCGTTCGCTCAGTGGCTCGATCAAGGCTTGTTCGATGGGGCTGTCGTGCCCGGTCTCGCTCACACAGCCAGCGTCATCGCCCGTTCCAGGCGGGCGAGCGCAGCCGGGATGTCCCCGAGCCTCTGGTGCGCGAGCGCCCGCAGCACCAGGATCTCGATCACACGTCCCGTCCTGCCCCCCTCTTCCGCCGCCAGCAGGAGGCGCTCCAGGAGCCGGGTCGCCTCGTCCAGGGAGCGCTCCGCGCGCTCGCCCTCGTGCCGCGCCAGTAGCATCCTGGCCAGGGTGATGTGCTCGAACTCGCGTAGGTAATTGAGGTCGTCATCGACGGACAGGCCCTGTTCATGCGCCCAGCCGAGGGCTTCACTGAGGCTGCCCTGTGCGATCCAGAGCCGTGCCTTCAACGCCGGGACCTGCCGCACATTCGGGAACATGTCGCCCATGTACAGGCGCTCCGCCTCGTTGAGCAGCTCAAGTGCGCCGGCCAGGTCTCCTTCAGCCTGGCGTATCCGAGCCATCGCGACCCGCCAGCGATACCGGTTCTGCGGCAATCCGCTGTGCTCGCCCAGCTCTTGGCTTGTCAGCAGGTGGCGGGTGGCGGCATGCAGGTTGTCGCGCTCGCGGTCGACCTCGCTCATCCCTACGTACATGTCTGCCGTTCCCCGCAGAACCGGGCCGCCCTGCTCAGCCGCACGCTGTAGTGCCTGCTCGTAGATGCGCATCGCCTCGCCGAGACGGCCTTGCGCCAACCGGATGTCCGCCAGCGCGATCGCGCAGCCGAAGATATCGGCAGTGCCCGGCTGGCCGTAGTACCGCGATGCATTCGGCCCACGCCGATTGCCCTGCTTCGAGATCCCCGCTCGTCCAGAACGCGAGCCCCATGAGTCCCGATGCCGAAGCACGCCCGCGATGGTCGTCCTCAGGCGCAAGGTCAAGCGCCCGTCTGGCCCGGACATGTCGCGCGGCAGGCTTCCCGCGGGCTCGCTGAAGACAGCGACCGGAACCACAGGCCCGGCCAGCCGGCCGCTGTCGGCCGGACCAAGTGGACAGCGTAAGCTTCACATGTAAGCTTCATCTGTAAGCTTCCACTGCAAGTCATGAGTGTCGTGCCGACAGAGAGCGCTCCGACGGATGGGGCAACAGCCCCAGGCCGTCAGCTGCCGGACGGGCGTCGCATGGTGCCCGACCAGTGAAGGCGCCCGGACAATTGCCGACCGAGCTTCCATTCGCAAAAGGAGAACTGATTCGATGACCACCCCGCAGGACGTTCAGCAGTTCATCGGCCGCACCGCCGTCGACACTGAAGGCAACAAGGTCGGCAAGATCGGCCAGGTCTATCTCGATGATCGGACCGGCCTGCCGCTGTGGATTACCGTCGCCACCGGCATGCTCGGCACCAGACAGAGCTTCGCGCCGATCTCCGGATCCCGGTTCGACGGTGAGCAGGTCACGCTGGCTGTCTCCAAAGACCTGATCAAGGACGCCCCGAGCATCGACGACGACGGGCAGATCGACGCCAGCGAGCAGGAAGCCCTCTACCGGCACTATGCCGACTACCTCGGCAGCGGCCAGACAGCCGGGCCAGGGCACGCCGCCGAAGGCGAGCTGGCCGACAACGCCCCCGGAGCTCCGGGCCGGGATACCTCGGGTCCGGTCACCGATGACGCGATGACCCGGTCGGAGGAGCAGTTGCGGGTCGGCACCGAGACTGTGGAGGGGGGACGTGCCCGGCTGCGCAAGTACGTCGTTACCGAGAACGTTTCTACCACCGTTCCGGTCAGCCACGAAGAGGTCCGCGTGGAGCGGGAGCCGATTACCGACGCTAACCGCGACGCCGCGCTGTCCGGAGAGCCGATCAGTGAGGAAGAGCATGAGGTTACCCTGCGGGCGGAACGGCCCGTAGTGACCAAGGAGGCCGTCCCGGTCGAGCGCGTCCGGCTGGCCACCGAGACCGTCACCGAGGACGCGGCGGTCAGCGAGACGGTTCGCAAGGAACAGATCGAAGAGCCAGACGTCGACGTCAATCCGCGGGACGCAGGCCGCTGAGAGCCGCCGGAGCAACATCCGCAAGGGGGTGGTGCGCTCCCGGTGAGCGCACCACCGCCTGCTCGACACAGGATGACAGCACCGACCAGCCTCCGGTCCAGCCGGACCAGGCCAGCGCCGGGGCGGGACCCGGGACCGGTCTGCAGGCCAGCGGGAAAGGCGCACCACCGCCTGCTGCCGTATCGAGGACTGGCTGCTGACGGGGTGCGACGTTTCCCGCTGTTTTGTGTCTAATCCTGCGAAGAACAAGCCGGGTATCGCCGTCCCGGCAGTCCGCCTAGCCATGCTTCACCCATAACCGAAGGAGCCTGCCCGATGAGCGTGCCCACATCCTCCAAGACCAGCGACACGACCCCGGTGACCACCAGCACCGAGGCCAGCCCCGCGACCAGGGACCGCCTGGCGACCGGTGACGGGCAGATCTCTGTCGCGGAGGGGGTCGTCCAGAAGATCGCCGGCAAGGCCTGCCGGGAGGTATCTGGTGTGCACTCGATGGGTACCGGCTCGGCGCGGGCGTTCGGCGTCCTGCGGGAGCGCATTCCCGGCAGCTCAGGCCCCAACATCGCCCAAGGCGTCGGTGTCGAGGTCGGCGAGACCGAAGCCGCGATCGACTTGGACATCGTGGTCGAGTACGGCGTGGGCATCGCCGAGCTCGGCCGGAGTATCCAGCGGAACGTGAAGCAATCCGTAGAGCGGATGACAGGGCTGCGGGTCGTCGAGGTCAATGTCGCGGTCGACGATGTCTACCTTCCCGGCACCGACGACCAGGACAACACGCCGTCGCGAGTGGCATGACCACCGCGTATCCGCGCGTGCCGTCGGTTCCGCCCACGCCGGCCATCGTAGACGGGATCGATGTCGAGGCCGTGTCCGCGGCCGTGCAGGGGTGCGCCGGTGTCTCAGGGCTCGACAGCGGCCGGTTCGGCGAGGTCGCGTCGTATCTGCCTGGCCGCCAGGTGCCCGGGGTGATCGTGCGCCGGCAGTCCGTGCTGATCCGGGTCCGCGCCCGGTGGGGACTGCAGGTTGCGGACCTGCTCAGCCAGATCACCGCAGCGGTGACGCCGATAACCCGGGGGCGCCGGGTTCAGGTGGTCGTCGGTGACATCGATGACCCGCCTGCGCCGGTGCTGCCGCCGGCGGCCGGACCAGTCCCGAGCCTTTCGCTTCCCGGTACGGTCCGCGGACGGCGCCCCGCCGGTGTGATCGATGACCCGCGACCGTGACGCTCTTCCCACTTCCCGGCTTCTCCCATTTCCCTGACTTCCGGACGTGATCACAGATGAACCGCACCGCGCTTGGGACAATCACCGGCCTGATCCTGGGCCTGGCCCTGGTCTTCGGAAACTTCGGGGACATGCTGATCGTGGCGCTACTCGGCGCGATCGGCTACGGAGTGGCGAGAGTCCTCGCCGGTGACGTGGACGTGCCCGGCTGGCTGACGCGCGGCCGCAGCACCCGATGACCGCGGCAACGGCCGAAGCCGCGGCAGTCGCCCAGGCCGGCCGTACCGAACTCGGAACGATCACCATCGCCGACAGAGTCGTCTCCAAGATCGCGGCCAGGGCGGCGGCCGAGAACCCCGACGCCGGCGCTGCCGCTGCCAGGGTCCTGGGGCGGGCGGTACCCGCCGCCGGCCACCTCGGCCTGCGCGGCACCGACCTGGCCGGGCTACCGAAGGCATCGGTGGATGTCGACGGATCGAAAGCCTTCCTGACCCTGGAGATCAGCGTGCGCTGGCCGGCATCGGTGCCGGCGATTACCGATCAAGTCCGCAGCCACCTCCGCAGCCGGGTAACAGAACTGACCGGGCTGACCGTCGAGGAAGTGCACATCGTGGTGGCCGATCTGGTCACCGATATCACTCCTCCGCCCCGCGTCCGCTAGGAAGGACCCGCATGCGCGTGATTAATCGGCCGCTGGCACTCGTCCTTGCTGCCGCCCTGGTAGCAGCCAGCGTGATCGTGATTATCGAGGTCATCGCCTTCATGACGCATGCTGGCCCGGTCGTCGTGCACTGGCCCGCGTGGTACCGCTGGGCCGCCAGAACCCACTGGAACGCACTGGTCATCAAGGTGTGGTCGGTCATCCTGATCATCGCCGGGGCGATCGTGCTCGCCTTCGAGCTCAAGCCCCACAGGGTCACCCGGCTGAAGTTGCGCTCCGATGAGAAAGCCACGGACGCGGCCATGACCCGCAAGGGGCTCACCGGGACCCTGCGCGCGGCGGCCCTGGACATCGACGGCATCAGCAAGGCGGCCGTCACGGTCCGCCGCCGACGCGCCCGGGTCGCGGCAACATCGGCGGCCCGCGACCGGGCCGCCGCCGACGCGCTGACAGAGCCCGTCGCCGAAGCGGCCCGCCAGCGTCTGGAGAACCTCCAGATGCGCCACCCGCCGCACCTGAGGGTGCGCGTCTTCCCCCGGAGCCGCTGATGCACACTGACCGCACCAACCGTCTCGCCCTGACCGTATTCGGCCTGATTGTTTTCCTGGCCGGCGTTTCCGGCCTCACCGTCTCAACAGGCGGCTTCGGCAAGGCCTATGCCCACCGCGCCCTGCTCGCCAACCGACTCAGCACCTATATCGGCGCCCACGGAGACTGGCTGTGGCCAGCCGCCGCCGCGGCCTGCCTGCTGATCGCCCTGATCGCGCTGCGGTGGATCGCGGCGCTGCTGTTGTCAACCGACCGGGCCAGTGATATCACCATCACCTGCGGCAGCCGGCAGGGCACCACGATCATGCATCCGGCCGCTCTCAGCGGAGCGCTTACCCGCGAGATCGAGACCTACCACGGCGTCGATACGGCCCGAGCCCGCGTCCTGGGTGATCCGGGCGACCCAGCGCTCGTCGTAACGGTGACCGCGACCCGCTCCGCTGACCTGGCCGCGCTCCGCCACCGCATCGAATCAGGCGCCCTCAGCCACGCCCGCCACGCCCTGGGCAAACCCGGCCTGCCCATCCAGCTCGACATCAACGTCAGCAACCGCACCCCCGAACGCGTTTCCTAGAAACGTCTCTCCAGGAATGACCGGCATTGCGGCAGAGGTACTGAGCAGACGAACGACGTCGAGCGCCGGACGTCGCCGGGTGCTGAGGCAAGACGCTAAAGCCCGCAGTCGACGCCACGCTGCTCATGCCGCGGGTCACGCCTAGTCCGCCGGCCAGACCGCCGGATTCTGCCGGTGGCTGGCCGGCCCGGCAGATGCCGCTCGCCTCGGGAATACGCGCGCCTGATTCACCGGAAGTTGACGACGCTTACCTGGTCGCCCGCGCCCAGGAAGGCTACCTCGACGCCTACGAAATCCTTGTCCGGCGGCATTCCGCGATGGCCTACCGGGTGGCGCTGCGGCTGGTAGGCGATCATCATGAGGCGCAGGACGTGGTCCAGGAAGCCCTGGTGGCAGGCTGGGAGAAACTGGCCGGCTTCACCGCGGCCTCGTCGTTCTCGACCTGGCTGTACCGGATCGTGACCCGCCGGGCGCTCAACAAGGTAACCCGCGGCCACGGCGTCGGCTCCCTTGACCTTCTCGAGGATGTCGCCTATCCCGGCGACGGCCCGGACGTGCAAGCGGAGCGCAACCAGACCGTCGATGCGGTTACCGGGGCGCTGGCGACGCTGCCGTTCCCCCAGCGGGTCGTGATCGTCCTGCACCATTTCGAGGGCCTGTCTTACGCGGAGGTGGCCAGCGTGACCGGTAGCACCGTCCCAGCGGTCCGTAGCCATCTGTTCCGGGCGCGGCGCACACTGGCAACAGCGCTGGAAGAATGGAGGTGACTAGAACGTGAATGATCCGACTGCGCCCCGGCCAGCAGGACCAGGTCACCTGCTGAGGGCAGGCAGCCTCGCCTGCGGAGCGGATGTCGATACGCTGCTCGAGCAAGTCGCCGATGGCCTCGCAGGACAGCTCACTGGCCACCAGCGAGACTGCGTCCACTGCCGGGCCGCCTTGGGCGAGCTCAACGCCCTGTGGAGCCCCGTCCGCGAGCTTGCCGCCGCCCCCGTTCCGACCCCGCCAGGATTGGTTACGGCGGTGATCGGGCGGATCCGCAGACTCGTCCGAGACGTCGGGTACACCCTGGAGACAACCGACGGCGGCGCTATCCGGATCGCCGCCCGCATCGTGGCGGCTCTGGCCCGCGACAGTGCCAGCCGCGTCCCGGGAGTGCGCCTGGCACTAGGACGCACCGCCCACGGCACGCTCAGCGCACTCGCCGAGGACGCCATGCCGGCAGAGCATCGCGCCCGCAGTGCCGCCGGGGTACTGGGTCACACCGCCGTCGTGGACCTGACCATCGCGGTGAACTATGACAGGCCCGTCCATCACGTGGCCCGCGACATCCAGATACAAGTCGCCGCGGCCCTGCGCAACGATCTCGGACTGCGAGCCGCGACCGTAAACGTCATAATCGACGACATCATGGACGCCACCGGCGAATAGCCGCCGGCACGGTCATCACCTTCAAATGAACGAGATCATCGCGGTCTAATGAACTCGGCGAACGCGGTGACTGGCGTTCAAGCGGCGGATCAGCGTCCGAATTAGGGTAACTGGCCATGCGCGGTCCGGTATCGCGACCACTCGCGGACGGGAGTTCCCGGCATGGGTGTCAAACTCGTGCAGCCCAGCAATGAAGACAGCGGGATCGCCGCCACGGTCGGGATGATGCCGCCGCACGAATTCACGGCGGCGCACGTGCTCGTAGTCATCCATCCGCGTCTGACCTTCCCGGAGTCATCTGCGCCCGGTCCTCCAATCGCTAGCCTGCACTGGGAAAGCACCGGCGAGCAGTCCGCCCAGGACGCGCTGGGGGTCAGGCAGCCGACGTCGGCAGGCAATAGCTGGGGCTTGCGTTATCAGCTTCGCCGGAGGCCCCACTCGTCGGCGACGAATATCGCGATCCGGTCGAGCATGGATTCCAGGCCGGTTTCGAACTCGGTTGCCGAGCGGTCCTCGGCGAGCCCGGCCGCCAGGCGGTGCACCGTCGGGAAACGCCTGGCGTCGATCTCGGCCGCAGGGTCGACCAGCTCGAGCGGGCTGTCGGCGTCCTCGACCGCCTCCCGCTGCTCAGCAGAGCGGGCCGGGCTCAGGCCGCCGAACACCGGATCGGCGGGCGTTCCCCCGGCGGGTTCGCCGCCGTCGCTCGAAGTGGTGTCAGTGCCGCCGAAGGATCCGTCACCCGGCTTAGGATCCCGGAGCGTCATGGCGCTGGTTTCCAGCAGCAGGTGACCGAGCAGGAAGCCGTTGAACGTGCGGTAGGTGAACAGGACCTGCTCGTCGCTGAACCCCTCTCCGGCCAGTCCGCGCAGCATCGCCTCAACCCAGCGCAGCGACCGCAGCGGCGGATTAACCCACGGCGCCCCAGGCGGCCGGGTAGCTACCAGCGGGAAAGCATGCGGATGCGCCAGGGCGTAGCGGCGCACTCCCTGCGCTATTCCGCTCAAGTAAGGCCGCCACCCGTCCACCGGACGCGGCTGGACCTCCGGATCGTTGGCGAGCTCGTTCACGATCCGCTCCACGACGGCGTCCAACAGCTCATCGCGGTCCCGCACATACCTGTACAGCGACATCGATCGGACCCCCAGCCGCGACGACACCGCCCGCATCGACGCCGCCCCGATGCCCTGCTCATCGACCAGCTCCAGCGTGGCCGCGACAATCCGGTCCAGCGACAGACCACGGCCCGGCCGGCGACGGCCGTCCCTGTCTTGTGTACTTGTCACCGGAACCTCACCTTGAAAAGGACTGCTGGATGATAGCGGTCCGCCGTCATCTGCACCGGCCGCCGATAGAACGGCTCGCTATGTTCATCTTAGGAGTGCCTCGCCGATTATCGGGCTCGCCGCGGCCGCAGTGCTGGCGCGTGTCCCAACATGATCGGCGCACCCGAATTCACGAACCCGGGTCGCTTTCTTCTGCCTCCACTCGCCACGATCACTACCATCCCGCCTCGCCGGTCACCAGCAGGACGGCGCCGTCCCGCCGAGCGGCGCGGCACGGGACAACAAGCGGGCCTCGGGCTGATGGTTGCCGCGCGGACTCTGTGGACTGACGGACCAGCGCGGCCAGCAATTGAGCCAGCTCACGTCGGCTGGTGGCACCCTTCCTCGTGTTCCGCGACCTGCCAGGAACTCGAGGTGCTCCACACCGGGGCGCCGCGCCGGACCGAGGACACGGTCGACCACCGCAAGTTCGCCGGCCACCCGGGGCGGTCACCGCAGGTTCTCCCGCACGTCCGGCTGGCCGGATTATCTGGCCGGCCGCCGGCGTCGGCGCGCTGGCTGCGGCCGGACGGTCAGCGCCGGGTGGGCGGCCGGCGTCCCGGACGCCAGGAATGCCGTCCGGCGGCTACCGCCTGACCATAGCGGGTCCGGACCGTGACACCACGGCCCGTTCGGCTTGGATTCAGTCTTTGGCCGAACGGGCCGTGGTGCCCGCAGCCGGCCGGCACCAGCGCCCGGGGCCGGCCCGGCCGGCTTGCGCGGCGCATCGGCCGGCCAGGACAAGATCAGCGTCCGGCCCGGCGCGTATCGTCGGAACGACGCACCGGCACCTGCAGGAGGGAGCCCGATGCCAGGTGAGCAGGAACTGCCGTCGACGCTGCGCCGGTCACCGCCGAAGGCGCAGGAGACCTGGATCAAGGCGCATGACGCGGCGGTCCGGGAGTACGGAGAGGGGGAGCGGGCGCACCGCACCGCCTACGGGGCGCTGAAGCACAGCTTCGAGAAGGTTGGCGATCACTGGGAGCCCAAGGAAGGTGGCCGGAAGGGGCCGTCGGACCCGCAGTCGGCTGCCCCGCGCGGCACCTCGGATGAGAGCTACGGCGGCGTCGACGTGAACGCCAGCAAGGAGCACCTGCTGTCGCTGGCCCGGCGGCTGGGCGTCCCGGGCCGGTCGTCGATGACAAGGCCGAACTGGCGGCGGCGCCGTGCGTCGAGCGGATGGCCGACCGGACCCGGAGCGTCAGACCGCTTTGCCGGTGCTCGCCGAGTACGTCGACCAGCATCACCGTGGTCTTGAAGGCCGCTCGCAGCGACGCGGGAGGCCCTTCCCGGTCAGGATTTCACGCGCCACGGCCGTCGCTACCGGCGCACTAACAGCCGGCACGACCAGAACCGGGCACAAGCCGAGAGGGCGATGCCGGCACGGGCCATCGACCAGGTAACCGGCCGCATGTTCAACGTGGCCCTCGAAGCAGGACCGGGCGTTCTGCGGAATGGGCGATCGTGGAAACCTCCGGCATTCCGGCATCCGCTCGAGGAACTATCGGAACTGACCCATCTCAGCATCCGGCAGTACCAGCGCCCGAACGGTGAGGTCGCCGCCCCGCTGGTGATCGCATCGTCCAAGACCGACCGCGAACGTGTCATCCCCATGCCGGCCGAGCGTTCGCCGTCATCGCCGCGATCATCCGCCGCCACCTGCGCCGGCAGCGGGCGATCCCGCTCCTGCCGCGCTACGACAAACACGAGCGGGTCTGGAGCAAGCCGATGCCGTTCTTGTCTAGCGGAAGCTCGGCACGTCGCGCGCGGTGCGGTCCACCCACACCATCCAGCGCATGCTGCAGCGCCTCTGCCGGCCCGGCGCCGACCAGGCCCGAGTTCGCGGGGCTGACCTTCACCGCGCACGACTTCCGGAGGGTCTTCACCACCGAACTCGTCAACAACGGGCTGCCCATCCACATCAGCGCCGCTGCTGCTCGGGCATGCCTCGCTGCAGACGACCCGCGGCTACGTCGCGGTCTTCAACGAAGACCTCGTACGCCACTACCAGGCATTCCTCGACAGGCGACGCCAGCTGCGCCCCGCCGATGAATACCGGCCGCCCACCGATGCAGAGTGGACCGAATTCGAGGAACACTTCGACAAGCGCAAAGTCGAACTCGGCACCTGCGGCCGCCCCTACGGCACCCCCTGCCAGCACGAATTCGCCTGCATCAGATGCCCCGTCCTGCAAGCGGACCCGAAGATGCTGGCCCTGCTGGATGAGATCGAAGCCGACCTGCTCGCCCGCGGGACCGCGCCCAGGCCGAGGGATGGCACGGTGAGATCGAGGGACTCGACCTCACCCGGTCCTTCCTGCGGCAAAAGCGAGCACACACCCAGCGGTTCACCCGCCGGGTCCAGCTGGGCCTGCCCACCGTGCATCCGCCGACAGCCCGACAAGGAATCCCGTGACGCACCATCCCCAAGGCCGCTCTCCGTCCTGCGCCACCCGGGCCGCTACATCGCTTGAAGCGGCGTTGATCTCCTGATCGCGCACTCCTGGCTCATCCGCAGGGACTCCGGGACCGCTAGCACCGGCAGTTGCTCTGAGCCGAGGGGCGCCCGTCAGGCCGAGGACTCATGGGCTGGCGTCGCCTCGCTGGGCTCCGAGCAACGCATCCGCCTGGAGCCTTCGCGAAAGGGAACGGTCTGGGCCATTCGGTGCGGACGCCTCGACTGCCGTCGGCGAGTTGGTAGAGGTTCACGCCAGTCACCCGCTGGCGATGCGCCGCCGAGTCGGTCGAGGTCGGCGTGGGTGTCGAGGGTGAATGTGTTCGTCGTGGAGGTGGGGTTCGTGGCGCCGAGGACAGCGGTCCGGCCGACCTGGTTGGCGGAGAGCCACTCGGGTGACCCGCAATCGCGATTTGCGTGGTCCGACCAGGGTGCGCGCTCGCCGACATCGCAAGGCCTCAGTGACAAATCAAGTGACAACGCCTCCAGGCAATAGCAGATGCAGCGCGGCGTCGTTCAGACGGGTCTGTCAACTTAACGGTGTAACTTCTTCCTCTGCTGTAACTTGCGTCCCGCGCTGAGGCGGCCGTCGAAGGTGATGTCGAAGGCATTCAGGGCGGCCTTCCACCGGTTGGTCCAGCGCTTGCGGTCCTTCCCGGTGGGGTCCAGGCTCATGATCGCCAGGTACAGGCACTTCATCGCGGCCTGCTCGGTCGGGAAGTGGCCGCGGGCGTTCACGGCCCGGCGGAGCCGGGCGTTGATCGATTCGATGGCATTCGTCGTGCAGATCACTGTCCTGATTTCCCGGTCGAACCGCAGGAATGGCACGAACTCAGACCACGCGTTCTCCCAGAGCCGTATGATGGCCGGGTAGCGCTTCTCCCATTTCCCGGAGAATTCAGCGAACCTGTCCAGCGCCTCGGTTTCGGATGCGGCGGTGTACACCGGCTTGAGGTCCTTTGCGATCTGCGCCCAGTCCCTCTTCGAGGCGTACTTGAATGAATTCCGCAGAAGATGAACGATACATGTTTGCACGATCGTCTTCTCCCACACGGAATTCACCGCGTCGGGCAGTCCTTTCAGCCCGTCGCAGACCACCATCAGCACGTCCCGGGTGCCGCGGTTCTTGATCTCCGAGCAGACCCGCAGCCAGAACTTGGCCCCCTCCCCGTCGCCGTGCTCCCCGGCCCACAGGCCCAGCACGTCCCGCTCGCCGTCCACAGTGACGCCCAGGGCCAGGTAGATAGGCCGGTTGGCGACCTGGCCCTCGCGGATCTTCACGTTGATCGCGTCGATGAAGATCACCGCGTAAACGGGATCCAGTGGCCGGCTCTGCCAGTCCGCCAGGCCGTCCATGACCCGGTCGGTGATCGTGGTGATCGTCTGCTTGGAGACCTCGGCGCCGTAGACCTCGGCCAGGTGCGCGGCGATTTCCCCGTGGGTGAGCCCTTTCGCGGACAGGGAAATGACCATCTCATCGACACCTGTGAGCCGCCGCTGCCGTTTGGCGACGATTTTCGGCTCGAAACTCGACTCCCGGTCCCGCGGCACCCAGATTTCCACCGGCCCGGTATCTGTAATCACCGTCTTGGCCCGGTGGCCGTTACGGGAATTGCCGCCGTCGCGGCCCGCGGGATCGTGCTTTCCGTAGCCGAGGTGATCATCCAGCTCGCCTTCCAGGGCGCCCTCGATGACCATCTTGGTCAGCTTACCCAGCAGGCCGCCCTCGCCGGTCAGCTTCAGCCCGCCCACCCGGGCCCGCTCGGTAAGCTCGCGCAGCAGCTGCTCATCAGCCGCCGAGAGCTCCGCTCCGGACTGGCCCCGGTCCTCTGTCACGTCAGTCATCTGATGTCTCCTCCGTCTCAGGAGTTCCACCGTTTAAATTACAGTCCCCGATCAGGCCAAGCAAGGCCGGTGGGGACATTAGTGGGGACTAACGGTTCGGCGAGCTGCAACTAGCCGCACGGCATCCCGCAGTGGTGTCCTGTCCATTGGATGCGAGTCAGGCGCTGTGTACCTGAGTCATGCGGTTCGGGCGGCTCGGCGGTGAACCTGCTCGACTGCGAGGAGAATCATCGGCGTTGCGCGTTCGATTGACCGGCTGACGAGGTGCCCGGGGCCGTAGCGACGGTGTATCTCCGCGAGTCGCCTTTCGACCGAGACGAGCTCGCCGTCCGGGCTGGTGGTCATGTCACAGTAGGTCAGCACGCTGGACAGCACGTATGGTGCAGGCTCGAACTCCAGGCTCAGAACGTCGGCAAGTCCGCGCCCTTCGGCTTCGATGATGGCGCAGGAGTGATGGGCGTTGAGCCTGCAGAGCATGACGTCAGCGTGCTGGGCGTCGCGTTACGCAGCGTGCCCAACGGGGAAGCGGGCGCAGGCCGCGGCGTGGCAGCTATTGCGTGGCCGGGAGAAATCGGGGTATTACTCTCGGCGTCTGGGTAGCTCCGGGAGGCCGATATGGACCGGGTCGTGCTCTGGATGGCGCCGAACGCGGGATGGAAGCGGCGGTGACGGAACGGTGCCCGGGCGGGGCGGTGCAGCGGTTCGTGCTGGTGCGGTCCGGTGAGGGCCTGGGAATCGGGCCAGGTGACCTGCGGGCTTGCCGGCGCTGCGGCCGGGCCGGGTGAGTTGTCCTGTGGACCGCCGCAGGTTCCTTGCCGGGGCAGGTCTGGTCACCGTCGGTGGCGTGGCCGGGGCCAGTGCCGGGATCGCGGTCTGGCAGGCTGCTGCGGCCGAGGGGCCGACGGCGCGGACCGCGACGCCGGCCGGGCCGGGGGCGTACGCGGCGTCGGTGACGTTCCGCGCCGCGCCATCCGCCAGGATCGTCGCGCTGACGATCGATGACGGCCCGACACGGGAGTGGACGCCGCGGGTGCTGGCGATCTTGCGGCGGCACGGCGCGAGGGCGACGTTCTTCAGGATCGGCCAGCGGGCGCTGGCCGCTCCTGACCTGGTGACGCAGACCGCAGAGGCGGGTCACGAGCAGGGTAATCACACCTGGGCACATGACGACCTGACCCGGCACGACGAGGCTTTTGACCTGGGCACCCTGGAACGGACCCACGAGCTGCTGGCGAGCCTGACGGGCCGGCCGCTGGCGTTGTGCCGGCCGCCCTACGGCCGCATCGACAGCGTGGGATTGGCGGCCTGCGCCGGCCTGCATTACAGCGTGACGCTGTGGTCGCACCATGTCACGGGCAGCAACCCGGTGGGCGGCGTGAACGTGATCTTGCGGCGGGGCACGCCCGGCAGCATCGTGCTGGCTCATGACGGCGGATCGGAGCCGAACGCCAGCCTCATGAAGCAACTTGACAGGCTGGTGGGGTCCATGACGGGCACCGGATACAGGTTCGTGACGGTCAGTGAGCTGCTGGCGGCTGCGGCCTGAGCAGGCGCCGGCCACCTTGTATGACGGGGCCTGGTCCAGCTCCCGGCGGTCCGCCGTGGTCGGCGCCGCGCTGATGCTGGCCTTCAGCGCGACCGCGGTGACCGTCGCGGTGGCCATGCAGCCCGGGCAGCCCCGGCTCACGGTCGCCGGTGTTGCTCAGGTCCCGTGCCAGCAGCATCGGGCGCTGCCCGTTCCGGCCCGGCTGAGCGGCCAGTTCGAGCCGGACTCCAGCATCTTGGTCACGGCCGGGGGGGCGTACCTGGCGCCAGGGCGGCCGACCCTCGCCCAGTCGGCCTGCGCCGCGGCCGCGGAACGCGTCGGCCGGGACTGGCTGCGGGCCGGGCTCGTCCCCGGTGCCACCACGGCCCAGCGGTCCATGGCCACCCGGGCGCTGTTGGACCTGAGGCTGGCCGTCCGGCCGGATGGCGCCGTGCTGGCCGGCTGGCGCCCCGGCTGGGAGGATGCGTGGCCGCGTGACTCGAGCTGGGTCGCGGTAGCGCTCACTCAAACAGGTCACCCGGCGATGGCCTACCAGATCCTCCGCTTCCTGCAGCGCATGCAGGCGGGGGACGGGACCTGGGCCGCCAGGTACCTGCCCGGCGGCTCGGGTCCGGTACGCGACGGCCGGCCCGCCGAGCTCGACGCGGACGGCTGGGTTCCGTGGGCCGTCTGGTCCTGGGCAGCGACCCAGCAGCTCAGACCCGGCAGCCGATCGCGCCGCGACCTGGCGCTGCTGTGGCCGATGGTCACCCGGGCCGCCGACGCAGCCGCCCGCTCACTGACCAGTGACGGCCTGCCCGGGCCGGCCATGGACTACTGGGAGGTCTCGGTCCAGGTCACGCTCGGGACCGCCGCCCCGCTGCTGGCCGGCCTGCGCGCCGCCGCTGACCTGGCCGCAGACATCGGCGGCCAGACAGGCACCAGCGATGCCCGCCGCTGGGTGGCCGCCGCAGCCCGGCTGGCCAGGGCGATCACGGCGACGTTCGGCCGGACCGGTTACCAGCGCCTGACGGAGGCCGGATCGGGCGCCGATGCGGCCGTCACGTTCCTCGGACCGCCATTCGCGCAGCCGGGCCCCGCAGTGCTGCAGGCGGCCAGGTCAGCACAGCGGGCCCTGACCGTCCCGAACGGCGGCCTGCAGCCCGGCGCGACCTGGCCCGGCGCGCCCGATGTCGCCTGGACCGCGGAGACCGCATTGTTCGCCTTGTTCGATGCCGCGACCGGGCAGCACGGCCAGGCAGCGGCGCTGCTGGACTGGCTCGCCGCCCACCGGACGAAGCTGGGCTCGCTGCCCGAGCAGGTTAATTCCGCCGGCCAGCCAGCCTGCACAGCCCCGCTGTCGTGGGCCGACGCGGTCACCCTGCTCGCCCTGCTCGCGCAGGCCGGGCACCTCCCGACCGTCCCGATGCCACCACCCGGGCCGTGATCCTTCATCAAGCCAACCGGAATTCACCAGGCCCGAGATGGCCCGGCGCGCCACTCAGGCTCGCGCCCCGGACAAGCAGGTGAAACGGCGTCACTTATACCGGGCACGGGCAGATCGCCGCCCGCCGACCTCGATGCTGCGAGCACAGGACCGACAACCGCGGGATGCTGAACACAGAACATCTCATTCCGAGCACCCGATATCTGCTAGCCAGCAGACGTCCCAGCCGCCCCGAACGGCGGTTCTTGCGGAAGCACGACTCGAGTCGTCCCCGTGCCTGGAAATGCCTACGACAAGCGCGCTGACCGGCGGGGCGGCCGCTCAATGTGGCGGCCCGCCGATAGCCAGCACGGAACTGACCAGGTCGTACAGCGGCCCGGACAAGTCCTGCTCGGCGAGCAGGACAACCTGGTCATCGACGCGAAGATGGCAGACCGCCCCTCCCGGAACCGCGCGGTAGGGCGGCAGGGCGGCCAGCGCCCGTGCGAGGAGTTCCTCCCACCGGCCAGTGTCGCCGGACGCGGCAGTGTCAACCGTCCGGCGCCGCATGGTGCCGTCCGGACCAATCAGGGTCACGACGACCCTCATCAGCTCAGTTTTGTCCCCTCCGGGCACATTTCGGCAGGCAGACCACGACGATGGCGGCGCATGGGCACGCCCGGCTGGTCACACGCCTTGCTGACTGCCGAAGGCGTGACCATGCACTTTCAACACAGTCACGAGCGCCGCAGACCTCGCCAGTCGCGGCGGGAAGGCCTGCCCAGGATGACACAGCGTCACGAGCAGCCCATCGCCGACCGACCGCTAAACGTAAAATACCGCCGATTTAGCGCGTCGCCGGTTGGTTGTGGTGGAGCGTCAGGGACAGGCGCATATCATCCGCTTCTGCGCCAAGGTGACTCCCTGGGTCAAGCCGGATCCTGAATGCGTGCCTCCACTGACATCCGCGGCCCGGACCGGGCCTAGCGCAACGTACTCACATCTGCGCAGTTCCTGCCTGTCATCGATAATGCCCTGGCTGGGCGCCGGGGAGCTGCTGAACTTGGCCGCCGGCTGGGCACCAGACGACGCCGGCATCGGATCCTCGTCGCCTTTTCCGGCGTGTGTGCTTTCCGGCTGACTGCGCGTTTCGGGGCGAACGTGTCGTATTCGCTTGCGGCTATACCCCTTTCGCCGGACGAGTCGTGGCAGGCCCTCCACTGCGCGCTCCGTGCGGGTCCGGTCTGCTGACGCGGCTGGCCGATCAGTGGGCTGGCGTGGGCGCTAGGCCGGGGAGCGCCCGAGGAAGGCGGCGAGCCGGTCGCTGGGGCCGGCCGTAGCCGCCACGGCGACCGGCGCCGCGAACAGTGGGTGCCGGCCGATGCGGGGTACCAGCACCGGGGCTATCGCCAGCAGGCCGATGGCCAGGGCGCGCGGGATCGGCTGGCGCTGTCCGCACGCCCGGGAGATGTCCCACCCGTGGACGGCGACCTCGAGGGCTGCCGCAGCGGCCATGACGCTGGCCGCCAGCGGGCAGCCGGCGATGTCGACGACCTGGCGCTGGTGGCTGGGGCCGGTCCAGGCGTCCAGCAGCTGGCAGGCACGATCACGGAACGCCCGGGCCGGGTCAGCTGCCAGGTCCCCGTCCTCCGCGGCCGGGTCCAGCCCAACGCGTCCGGCTTCGATGCCCTCACCGAACGCGGCCAGGGATTCGCAGGCGTGCCGTAGCAGCATCCGCAGGTCCCAGTCCCGGCATGGCGTCGGGCGCGGCAGGATCTCCGGCGTGACGGCCAGGACCGCGCCGAGCGCGTAACTGATCGACGGTTCAAGCAGCCGGGCACCATCGGCCGGCCATGCCGCCCGGGCCGCCGGGGTCATCGGCCCGGCACCGGGACCGCGGCAGCCGCGACGGTCTGTGGCAGGCCGAACGTCGCGAACAGGCCCGGGTCGTTGAACGAGATGACCCGTGTGACGCGCGATGCGGCGATGGTGAGCACGCATATCGAGTGAGCCCGGTACACGCCGTCGTGGCCGCGCAGGTAGGCCGCGAGGGCGGGCTGGCCGTTGGCGGCCACCGGGATCATCTGGAAGCGGCCGGGTTCGGTGAGGACCAGGGAGCGCAGGAAGCGCCCGATCAGCTCACGGCCGGTGAACCAGGTCACCTCCGGTGGCATCTCGAACACGGCGTCATCGCGCAGCAGTTGCATTACCGCCTGGATGTCGGCGTTCTGGAACGCCGTGGCGTATTTGTCGAGCAGGTCGAGGTCAGCCGGATCGGCGGGTTCATGAATCTGGTCCTCGTCGGGTGCCATCTGCTCGAGCCGCGCCCGGGCGCGCTGCAGCATGCGGTTCACCGCGGTGGCGGTGGTGCCGAGCAGGTCGGCGACCTCCGTGGCCCGCCAGCCCAGCACGTCGCGCAGGATCAGTACCGCGCGCTGCCGGGCGGGCAGGTACTGCAAGGCGGCGATCAGGGCCAGTCGCACGCTCTGCCGGGACGCGACGACCTCGGCGGGATCGGCGGACCCGGCGCTCACCAGCGCGTCGGGAATGGGCTGCAGCCATGGAACCTCCGGCCGCGCCGGGGCCAGCGGAGCTTCCGGGTACTCGCCCGGGGCGCCCAGGCCGGACGGCAACGGCCGCCGGCCGGTGTTCTCCAGCGCGCGCAGGCAGGCATTGGTCGCGATCCGGTATAGCCAGGTCCGCAGCGACGCCCGCCCCTCGAAGTCGCCGTAGGACCGCCAGGCGCGGATCATGGTCTCTTGCACCTGGTCTTCGGCGTCGTGGACCGAGCCCAGCATGCGGTAGCAGTGCGCCAGCAGCTCGGGCCGGAACGGGTCGGTGAGACGCGCGAAATCCTCGCTGACTGCCATGGCTGCTCCCTCCGGGCGTCGCGTGCTGCGCCGTCACTGGTACAGATCCGGCCCGGCCGCGAAAGTAACCGGCCGGCGGCGCATTATCTGCCCCGCAGATTCCCCGGTCAGTTTTCCGTGCGTCCCGGATCTGTAGAGGTGAACGCAGATGAGGCCCGCCTCACCTACATCAGGGAGCCCGCATGTCAAGCCACCAGGTTTCAGGCGCGATCGCCTACCAGGAAAGTCAAGGGTCGAATCAGGTCCATCGCTGGCGCGCGTTCGCGGTGCTGGCTGTTTCGTTTTTCATGACGGTCGCGGACCTCGCGATCGTCAACGTCGCGTTGCCGACCATCGGCCGCAAGCTGCACATGCCTGAATCGAGCCTGCAGTGGGTCGTCACCGGCTACGCGCTCACCTTCGGCGGTTTCCTGATGCTCGGCGGCCGCGCCGCGGATCTCCTGGGGCGCCGCCGCATCCTGATGGCCGGCCTGTTCGTGTTCACCGCGGCGTCGCTGGGCTGCGGGCTGGCGACAATGGACTCGGTCCTGATCCCGATGCGCTTCCTGCAGGGGCTCGGCGCGGCGATCGTGCTCCCAGCGGCGCTGTCGATTGTGATGAACATGTTCCCCGAAGGCGCCGAGCGGAACAAGGCCCTGGGCGTGTGGGGCGCCATCGGGGCGAGCGGCGCGGCCGTCGGGGTGATGGCCGGCGGTCTGCTCACCCGCTACGTCGGCTGGCAGTACATCTTCTTCCTCAATGTCCCGATCGGGGCCGCGGCGCTGCTGCTCGCCCCGCGTGTCGTGCCGGAGAGCCGGCTCGACACGGCACGCCGGCGCTACGACCCGTTCGGCGCGGTCGCGGTGACCGGCGGCCTGTCGCTGCTGGTCTACGCGATCTCGACCGCCCCGCAGGTCGGGTGGGGTACGCCCAGGACGGTGTCGCTGCTGGCGGTGTCCGCCGCCCTGCTCGCCGCCTTCGTGGTGATCGAGACGCGCGTGGAGGCGCCGCTGCTGCCGCTGCGGATCTTCGGCAACAAGACGCTGGCGGGCGCGAACGCGGTCGGCGTGCTGCTCGGCGGCAGCTTCTTCGCGTACATCTTCATCGGCACCCTGTACATGCAGCAGGTGCTCGGTTACTCCGCGCTGAAGGCCGGGCTCGCCTGGCTGGAGATGGCGCTCATCTCGGTCGCCTTCGCCGGCCTGTCGCAGGCGCTGGTCACCCGCGGCTTGGCCAAGCTCGTGATGGCGGCCGGAATGGCCATGATCGGCGGCGGCATCTTGTGGTCAACCCAGGTGCCCGTGCACGGCCACTTCTGGGCCAGCCTGGCCGGGCCGTTCGTCATCGTCGGAGTCGGCACCGCATTTGCCTTCATCCCGGTCTCGGTCGCCGCCCTGGCTGGGGTCGCCGAGCACGAGGGCGGCCTGGCCTCCGGGCTCATCAACACCTCCGAGCAGCTTGGCGGGGCGATCGGTATCGCCATGGCGTCCACGATCGCCGCCACCCGCGCCAGCACCCTGCTCCACCAGGGCGCCGCACCAGCCGCGGCACTGACCAGCGGCTTCCAATGGGCCTTCTGGGCTTGCGGCGCCATCGGCCTGGCCGCGGTCCCGGTGACTTACCTCCTGGTCCGCCGTAACGAGCTGGCCACGGCGGTTGCCCGCACATCCCAGAAGCCTCAACCAGCACCTGCCGACGTTTAACCCAGCCACCGCATCAAGGGAGTCCCGCATGCCAACGCAAGAACTTTCCGGAACGACGGCACTGGTCACCGGCGCCAGCCGGGGTTTCGGGCGCGCCATCGCCGTCGCCCTGGCCAAGCACGGCGCGCACGTCGCCGGGGTCGCCCGCGACCCCGGCCGGCTCGAGGAACTCCACCAACAACTCGGCGGCACCTTCACCCCCGTCGCCGCCGACGCCGCCGACCCCGTGCTCGCGGGCCAGCTCCTCAACAAATACCGCCCCCGCACGCTGGTCCTCAACGCCGGGGCAGCCCCCCTGACGCGGCCGGTCCACCGGCAAACCTGGCAGACCTTCAGCCGCAACTGGGAAGTCGACGTCCAGCACGTATTCAACTGGACCCGCGAGGCGCTGCTGCTTCCCCTGGAGCCGGGCAGCGCGGTCATCGCCTTCTCCAGCGGAGCCGCGGTCAACGGCTCGCCACTCAGCGGCGGCTACGCCGGAGCCAAGGCCACCATCCGGTTCATCGCGTCCTATGCCGCCGCCGAGTCCGGCCGGGACGCGCTCGGCATCAGGTTCACCTCGGTGCTGCCGCAGCTCACTCCGGAAACAGACCTGGGCGCGGCCGGAGTAGCCGCCTACGCCACCAGGCAGGGCGTCGATATCCCCGCCTTCCTCGACCGCCTCGGCCCGGCGCTCACCCCGGAGCAGGTGGGCACCGCGATCGTCGACATTGCCACCGGCGCCGCCGATGACCGCGACGCGTACCTGCTCACCGCCACCGGCCTTAGCCCGGTGCGGTAACGCCCTCGTCACCTGTTCGGCGGCGGCCCACCACTGCCCGGGGTCCCGAAGCCGAGACCGTGCTCACCGGAACACCCGAGCCGAGCAGGGCCGCCCCCGCCTGACCGAAGCCCAGACGCCCTCTCCGACGGCCGCGTCGACGGCATCTAACCTGCCTGACGCCAGGGCGCGCCGTGCACCGATCGGCGCGCACGCGCAGGGCCACCCCTGGCGCCTTGGCCCGTCCGAAGCTGGGCCCGTGATCACGACATCAACCACTCGAGAAAGAGAACCACAATGCGCAAGCTGATCGAATCGACCCTCGTCTCGCTCGACGGCGTCATCGAAGCGCCCGAACGGTGGGCCAACTTCGACGCCGAGGCCACGGCGTTGTCCATCAAGGAACTGGGCAACTACGACGCGTTCGTGATGGGCCGGGTGACCTACGAGAAGTTCTTCGCGAACTGGGGCCATATCGCTGGCAATCCCTGCATCGACCTCATCAGCGCCATGCCCAAGTACGTCGCATCCCGGTCGCTGACCGAGACGGCATGGAATGCCGCCCTCCTCGGGCCCGACTCATCCAGGGCGATCGCCCGGCTGAAGGACCAGCCCGGCAAGGACCTCATCAAGTACGGCACCAGCCGCTTCGACGACACGCTCGTGCGAGACCACCTGATCGACGAGTTCCGCTTCTGGATCATGCCCGTCGTGGCCGGCTGGGGCGGCGGCTGTTCGAGGGCGTGGACACCTCCGGACTCGACCTCAGGCTCACTGACGAGAGGAGGCTGGAGAACGGGTCAGTGATCCTCACCTATGCGCCCGGCTGACCTCAGTCCATGGTCGGCGGGGCGGGGAATGTCGTGCAATAGCAGGTGTACCCGTCCCGGCGAACGGCAGCGGGCGGCGCGGCTCGACGCCCTGCCGACGCAGGCTCAGCGCCGGGCGCAAGCTGGACACCAGCTTGTGGAAGGACGTGACCGCCGGCCTGCCGCCCGGGAAACGACAGCTACGCCCTCATCCCGCTCGACCAGCCGGCCAGGCCCGCGCCGCCGCGGCCCGCGCCGCGGCCGCCGCCGGCCGCGCCTCCCATGCTGGCCGCCCGGCGCGGCCCGGCAGTGTCGCGCTCACCGGCATCTACCACCACGCGGTGACCGCCGGGTACGCCCGCGGCTTCCTGGTCGCGGCCGGGATCATGTTCCTCGCCCTGGTAATCACCGTGGCCACGATCCGGATCCGCAGGTCCGACCTGGCCGGCGTCAACCCGATCTAGAACCGCTCACCGAGTAATCCCAGGAGGACATCATGAAGCTAGCCATCATCGCCGCCACCGGCGGCGTCGGCCGCCAACTGCTGGCCCGGGCCCTGGACGCCGGGCACGACGTCACCGCGGTGTCCCGCAACCCCGCCAAGCTCCCCGCCCAGCTGCTCGCCGGGCGGGCCGCGCGGATTGTCACCGCCGACCTCGCCGCCCCCGACCCGCAGGTCCTGGAATCGGCGGTCGCCGGGGCCGACGCGGTGCTGTCCGCGCTCGGCCCGCACAACAACTCCGACGCCGGGATCGCCGCGCCCGGCACCGCCGCCATCATCGCCGCGATGCGGGCCACGGGCGTGCGGCGGATCGTCGCGATCAGCGCCTCCCCGGTCGCCACCACGCCCTCTCCCGGCCGCCCGCACCCGCCTCGCCACGATCCCGGCGACGGGTTCATCATGCGGCAGGCCGGGGTGCGGATCGCCAAGGCCCTGTTCGGCAAGATCTACGACGACCTGGCCCGGATGGAAGACCTCCTGCGCGAGTCCGGGCTGGACTGGACCGTGCTGCGGCCGCCGCAGCTCACCGGCAAGCCGCTTACCGGCCGCTACCGCACCGCCGTCGGGCGCAACGTGCGCGGCGGCCGGTCCATCCCCCGCGCCGACGTCGCCCACTACATGCTGGCCGTCGTCGGCAAGCCGGAAACCACCGGCCAGGTCATCGGCATCGCGACCTAGCCAGGACCGGCCACTAGCAAGGAGACAAACCCAGGTGACGGAGCAGCGAGGAAGCGGCATGGATCAGCTCGGTACTCACTGAAATCGAAGCGTTCCGGGCGCTGGCCCGGTACGCGCCCGCCGCGGTCTCCCGCCTGCCCGCCGTGCTGGACCAGATCGACCTGATCGATCTGGACCCGCGTATCCGGATCCTGGCCCAGGCCGTCGAGCCGGCTAGGGTGCGCAGCCTGGATGCTGTTCACCTCGGTACGGCCTGCATTCTCGCCCTGGGCTGACCTCATTCGTGACCACGACAAGCGGCTCCTGGACGCGGCCCGGGCCGGCGGGCCTCCCTGTCGGACGGACGGGTGCGCGTCAGGTTAATAGGTAACCAAGATCATCTTCGCGACGGGGCAGCTCGGATGATGCCTGGCTGGCCGTGACAGTACGCTCAGACGTGCTGCTCCGAAGCGACGTGAACCGCCTGCACCCCTCTGACCAGCATATTTCCGCCTGGTTGCAGCATATACAACCAGAACAGGGTCACTACCAGCCGAAACGCGTTGACCCTACATATCTGTCGTACACCCGGCAGTGAGTCATGCCCACCAGGCTGACCCTGTGACCGGTAGACTAACGGACGTGAGCCAGCCGCTTGCCGAGCCAGCGCACCTGCCGCCCGCGACCGAGCGGCAGGTCCGCTCGCACGCCGCCGAGCTAGTCGAACTGGCTGCTCGGCATGGGATCACCGCCTTGGCCTTCGCCTCGCCTGGCCGCCTGCGAGGGCACCTCGCGGATGACCGGGACCTATTCGACATGTTCGAGTTCCAGCGGGCGGCCGCGGACCTACTCGGCGCCGAGGTCACGGTCTACTCTGACGGGGCGCTGCGCAACCAACACGTCAGCCCCGACCTGGTCGCCGCCGCGCCGCTGTGAGCGACGTCCGCCCGGACCGTCACGCACTGCTGGAACTCGATGCCCTGCTCCGCGAACTCGCGGCGTTGCGTGATGACGGCGACGCTGCGCGGTTCGACCAGGATTCCCGCTACCGCTGGGTTCTGCACCGGCTGTGGATCGCCGTCGGCAACGAGGCGCTCGCGTACACGGCCGCCGCCGGGCAGCCCGTACGTGCCGAGCGGACCTGGTCGAACCTTTACGACTTGCGGAACCACCTCGCCCACTCCAGACTCCCGGATATCGACGAGGGACTCGTCAGGCGGTTCACCTGGTCCCGCCTCGGCTCGCCGCTAGCTCGATATGCCAGCAGCTTTCCGGCTATCCAGGGCAGGTCCGCCGTGCTGGACCGGTGGGGCCCGTAGCAGGCGTAATAGGCGATCTCGGCGGGGTCGCTAATGGGCGCCGGTGCTGGGAGGGCCCGCCGGACGTCCGGCCGACGGGCTGCGCTGCTGATCGCCGTCGGCACGCTGCACCGGGATGCGGGACCCGTACCGGCCCCCGGCAGACGGCGGTCGCGACTGGCTGCGACCGGAGAAACACCCAGCATCGACAGTTATTACGCTCATGCGCAACCGTTCGTTGACAGGCTGACACACTTCATGTCAGAGTAACTGACATGAAGGCGAGAGGGACCTACCATTCTCCACTGCGCGCGTCGCAGGCAGCGGCCACGCGCGAGCGGATCATAGAGGCCTGCGTGGCGCTGATGCACCAAGGCGCCGACCTGACCTATGCCTCCGTCGCCGCCGAGGCCGACGTCCAGGAGCGGACGGTGTACCGGCACTTCCCGAAGAAGGAGGACCTCGAGGCCGCGCTGTGGGACTGGATCATCCAGCACCTCACCTTTGCTGACTTCGCCGCCAGGAATGAGGAGCAGCTGGTCGCGGCGATGCGGGAATCCTTCGCCGGGTTCGACGCCGGCGCACCCCTCATCCGGGCGATGCTCCATTCGCCACAGGGCCTGGATGTGCGCCGCCGCCAGCAGCCGATGCGACGCGCGATGTTCGAGGCCTGCATCGACAGCGCGATCCCCGGCATGCCGCCGCCTATGCGCGAACACGCCGCCGCGGTGCTGCAGGTCCTGTACTCAGCCGCGTCATGGGACCTGCTGCGGAGCTTCTGGGACATGAACGCCACCGAGGCCGCCGACGCCATCGAACTAGGCATCCGCAGCCTGCTCAGCGGGCTGCGCCTGCACGCTCACCGTCAAACCACCAGTTAGCGCACGGCATCTCACCGCATCAGGAGGGCACCATGACACACAGCGCAACCACCGGCCGCCGCGCGGCCAAGACCTCAACCGGCGAGGGAGAGGCCTACTGGTTCTACGGCGACAGAGCCGTCCTGCGCTCACCCCAAGGCGCGCTTCCGGTCATCATCGAGCACCACGTCGGCCCTGGCGCGGCCGCGCCGCTCCACGTGCATCACGACGTCGACGACAGCTTCTACCTGCTCAGCGGGCAACTAGCGATGCGCTGCGGCGACGACACCTTCGTCGCCAACCCCGGCGATTACGTCTCCCTGCCCAAGGGCGTGCCGCACGCGCTCAGCAACGTGGGCGCCGAGGAGGCGGTGCTGCTGCAGACACACGACGCAGACTCCTTTCTTACCTTTATCCGCCGCATCGGCATTCCCTGTGATCAGCCGCAGCCAGATCCCGCATCGCTTAACTACGCGGCCATGAACAACGTGGCCGGCGAGACCGGGCAGCCGGTGCTCGGCCCGCCGATGCCGGAGGAGGAAGCACGGGCGATCATCGCTCGCGGCCGATGAGGACAACACACCCGAAGATGCGGCAATCGCCGTTTCCGCCAGCGTGCCCTGGCACGATCGCGGCACGGCGTCCCCAGCCTCTGGCCGCGCAGGCCTGATGCCGGGTGACAGGCCTGCCCAAGCCGATGCAGGGTCATTTAGGTGATGAGACGCAGAGGTCTACCCAGCGCGGCAGTGCCCGCGGCCGGGGTCTCGCACCTTTAGTGTCACCCGACGCTGTAGACACCCGCCCTCGTGGGCACCCGGACTGGCACGGCGCGGCGCTGGCATGGGAGTGGCTCGGCTGGCCCTGCGAGGCCGCTCTGCCCTGCAGGGATAGCGCGGAGGAGCGGCGGCTGCGCGAGGCGGTGAAGATCTTCACCGGCCTGGGCGCCTTGGCCGCGGCCCGGATCACCGGGCAGAAGATGCGCCAGCTGAGCATCCGGCCGGTCTCGGCCGGGCCGCGGATCGCGGCGCGGGCCCATCGGGTGGGCCTGACCCGGCGTGAGCGGGAGGTACTCGACCTGATCTGCGCCGGCCGCACTAACGCCCAGATCGCCGCCGAGCTGTTCATCTCCGCCAAGACCGCAGGCCATCACGTCTCGGCCGTGCTGGCGAAGCTGGACGCCCCCACTCGTGATGTGGCCGTCTCACCCGCTGCCCGGCTGGGCCTGGCCGGCGCCGCGGAACAATAGGGAACGCCGCCGGGAAACTGGGTGACGATTCCCGATCCGGGACGCGGGCTGCGGCCATACGGTCGCCTTGAACTCATTCACGAGCGACAAGGGAGACCGTCATGAACCCCGTCCGTCGCATCCGCCGTATCGCCGCCGGCCTGGCCGGCGCTGTCCTGGTGGCCACGCCCGCGTTCGCCACGGAGCCCTTTCCCGGGGACGGCGGGTACGTGGCGCCGGCCTCCCTCCCGGCCCAGATCACCTACCGCACCATCGTCGCGGGCGGGATGCCCGGCTGGCAGATCGTCCTGATCGCCGCCGGCGCCGCCCTGCTGGCGGCCACGGTGGCGGTCCTGGCCGGCCGGGCACGAGCCGCCCGCCGGCCAGCGGCCCCGACGGCGGCCTGAGCCATGCACGCAGATCACGCGGTGCCGCCGCCCGCCGGTCCTGGCCGGGCGGCACCGCTGCGGGCCGGGCCCGCCGGAAGGCCGGCACGGCTAGCGGCCGGCGCCGCTGCGCTGGCTGACCGGGCAACGGGGCCGGCATGAGCGCGGGCACGCGCCCGGCCCGGGCCTGGTTGTCGTTCCGGCGGATCGTGGACGTCCCGTTCGGAACATGCGTGGCCGCCCTGGAAAGCGGGCAGCTCACCGGGCACGACGGCGGACGGCGCGCCGGCCAGGGCCTGGTGTACGGACCGGTCGAGCACGACCGGGACTGCGGGACCTGCCGGGTCCAGGTCCACCTGGCCCGCGGGCCGCTGCGCCCGCCGCTGAAGATGCGGCTGCAGGCCGACCACTGGTCCTGCTCGCCCCCGCGGACCGCGCTGGAACTCATCCCCTGCGGGCACGTCCGGCCCAGCGCCGCCTACTTCCGGGCCGGCCACCTGCTGCTGGACTCGCTGGCCCGCTCGCTGGCACCGCCCGTGCCGGCGCAGCGCCCGGACCGCGCCGCCGCCCGCCAGCCACACGCGGACCAGGGCCGGCCCGGGCCGGTCCCGAGCCGGACGGCACAGCATCAATCCACCGCAAGATAGGAACACGACATGGCACGATTCATGGACTTCCACCAGGACCTGAAGCTGCCCGCCGAGGCCATCGCGCAGATCGCCGACGACACCCGCAACGCCAGGCCGACCTGGTCCTCGCAGGATCGGCAGAGACTCCGGTGTCAAATGTGACTTCGCGGGTACGTTCATCAGGCACCTTTCCCCGGGTTCGTTGCCCTGCGGTCACAGTCACGCTTGATGCTGGAGGGGCGGGTACGTACACTCAGCGGGCCATCCCGGGCTCCGAGCCCAGCCGGGACTGGTGTACCTTCCGGCCCCCGCCGCCCGTCCGAACTCTCTAGCCTGCACTCAGTTCTCGGTATCGGTCCGGTCTTTTACGACCAGAATTCCTCCGGAAGCGCCACCGGGGCCAGGCAGTGCGAGTCCGGCCCGGCGTGTCGTCCTCGTTCCGGGCGGCGGGCTGCGAGCCTGCGGGCTGCCGGAACGGCAGACCGGTTCGCGGTCTTCACGTGCACGCCCGCGCGTCTTGCTGCCGGGCGCTTCCCCGCATCAGCGAACGGCAGCCCGGGCCAGATCCTTGCATCCGGCCGACTGGCCGGGTACGCAAGCACCGGCGCCGAGCCTGCTGCCTTCCAGCCCCGGGCCACAGGACTGTCTCCCTGCTGTCTCTGTGCACAAACATGTGGATGACTTGTGCGCAACGGCACCGAGTCTGTGCATACGCAGTGGAAATGATGGGGATTCCGCTGCATGGCCATGCCATGACAGGGCCTTTTACCAGGCACAGCGCGAGTCGCATCCTGTGCATGCAGAGAAAGCCAGAATTATCCACATGCCACGCTGCAATAGATAATAAATGAGCCGAACGTTTATCGGAAGTTTATCTCGTTGTAATCTGGTGTGGGAATCGTGAAAACACTGAACCCGGAGATGGCGAGCCCGGGTGCTTTTGAAAGGGGAGCACAAGCGCAATGGCGGCATACGCCTGCGGACACGCTAAGTCAGGCGCTCGCTGACGGCAGGTTGTCATGTCCAGCACCGGCCGATCACAGCGGCCCGGCCAGCTCGCAGTCGGCTGCGTCGCCGCGATCGGAGCCTAGGTCGCCTTGGACGTGCAGCAGCCGCCCAGTGTGTCATCCCGTTGCGTTGCTTGATCCCTGGGCAGGTTACCTGCAGCTGCGCGGCGCTCATCCCTGACTCAACGGGAGGGTTTACATGAAGATCAGGATCCGGCACCACGACGCCAGCATGCCTGAGGAAGACGGCTGGGCTCAGACGCGCGGCTGGCTCGGCGAGCTCCGCGACAATGACCATGCCAAGCCGCCTGGCGATGGCCACGCCGAACCGGACGGCACCGGTGATCCCTGGCCTGAAATCCTCGCTCAGGCCGATGCCCGCGCTGAGGTGTCTGGGGAGGCAGCCGTGATGCCGGCCGCAGTTATGACCACGTGCCTGGAGACGGGATCCGAACAGCTTGCGATCACTTCTAGTCCGGCGCCAGCGAAAACATTGACGGCCGTGCAGCGCAACCGCCCCCGGCCGTTGGAGGTAGCCGAGTGCTCCATGTGCGGCATCGCGCTTCCGCTGGGCCTGTTGGTCCCTGACGGCAGTCAGGCGTGCGCCGACATCCGCTGGTACTGCAAGGACGCCATGTCGTGCACGGAACGCTGGACAACGGCCCGTCCGCCGGAACGCGCGTACATGCCGGCGGCTCCCGAAGATGCCTTCGCAGGTGCCGGGGAAGCGGTCCCTGATAGAGCGTGGGCGAAGCATCTGGACAGCATGTTCGAAGCGGCACAGTCCACCGTGTAACCGACCCGCAGCCAAAGCGCGGTGCGGATCGCAGGAACTCATATACCAACGCCGGGCCATGGGGGTTGTGCGGGATGCCGGATCAGCCCGATCGACATCTCTGCCGCGGTGTTTGTCACGGCCTGGGATCGCATCGTGCCGGCGGGCCGTTGTTAACGTCTGGTGCCTGGCCGAGGTCGTCAACGCCGTAATCCGAAAGGCTGCCCGCCCACAAGTCGTTCCGCATGACGCGGCACTGCGACTGACCAGAGAGAGAGAGCTTCCCATCGACCCTTGATGCTGGACCTGCAGCGGTCCGATTCGGGAGACCCACGACGTACGAGAAAAAGGCCAAGCTCGGCGCTCGCGGCACGCCTCCGGGCGAACACCGACACGACCACCAGCACCAACGTGGCCAGGCCAAGAAAGAGAGTCACCAGCAGCAAGCCGCTGAACCAGCCATGCCGCGGGAACACTCCCAGCGGGTTGGGGGGCGCTGCTCGGCTACCGGCCCGGCGACGGCGAGCCGGTGGTCGCCGAGGTAGAGCGCTGCACGGTGGAGACATCGAGTGCGAGGCCGGCGGGCGCTCTTGAAGTCAGCCGACTAGGTCAGAGCTGTGCCTGCTGCGCTCACCGCGGGCGGCGTCGCGGGAGCCGGCGTAAAACGGTGAGACCTGGCTCAATGTGATCCGTCACGTGGATCGTCGCATTGGGCAGCGCGTTGCAGCAGCACGGTGCGTTCCGGGATGTTCCTGGTCAAAGAGGCCGCGCGGCGGAACTCGCCGGCTGCCTGGCCGTAACGGCCGAGCCTGCTCAGCAGGTCGCCGCGGACGCTGAACAGGTGGTGGTAGCCGGCCAGCGCAGGTTCGGCGGCCAGGCCGTCGACGATCCGCAGGCCCGACTCGGGGCCGTCCGCCATGGCCACCGCGACCGCGCGGTTCAGTTCCACCACCGGGGACGGTGCGAGCGTGGCGAGAGCCTGGTAGAGCAGCGCTATCTGCGCCCAGTCCGTGTCCGCGGCGGTGCGGGCCCGGGCGTGGCAGGCCGCGATCGCCGCTTGCAGCAGGTACGGGCCCGGCGGGCCGCCGAGCTGCTCGGCCCGGAGCAGGGCGGTGAACCCGCGCCTGATCAGCAACTGGTCCCAGCGACCGCGGTTCTGCTCGGGCAGCGGGACCGGCAAGCCGGCCGGGCTGAGCCGGGCCGGGATCCGCGAGGCCTGGATCTCCATCAGCGCGACCAGGCCGTGCACCTCGGGTTCGGCTGGCATCAGCCCGGCGAGCACGCGGCCGAGGCGCAGCGCCTCGGTGCACAGCGCGGGACGCATCCAGTCGTCCCCGGCCATCGCCGAGTAGCCCTCGTTGAACACCAGGTACAGCACTTCCAGGACCGAGGCCAGGCGGGCGGGCCGTTCGGCCGGCGGCGGCACCTCGAACCGGACCTGCCGGCTGGCCAGCGTCTGCTTGGCCCGAACGATCCGCTTGGCGATCGTCGGCTCGGCCGCGAGGAACCCCCGGGCGATCTCCTCGGTGGTCAGGCCGCCGAGCAGCCGCAAGGTGAGCGCGATCCGGGCCTCGGTGGACAGCACCGGATGGCAGGAGATGAACATCAGCCGCAGCAGGTCGTCGTCGATCTTGCCCTCGTCCAGGACGTCATCGAACTCCGCCGGGGTGCCCTGCTGGGCGGTTTCCAGCTCGCGGCCGAGCAGGTTCAGCTTGCTGCCGAGCCGTTCATTGCGGCGGATCAGGTCGATGGCTCGGTGCCTGGCGGTGAGCATGAGCCACGCTCCGGGGTTGGCCGGGATGCCCTCGGCGGGCCACTGTTCGAGCGCGGCGACTAGGGCGTCCTGCGCCAGCTCTTCGGCTAGCCCGACGTCCCGGACCAGCCCGGCCAGGCCCGCGATGATCCGGGCCGACTCCAGCCGCCACACCGCCTCGATCGCGCGATGCGCCGCCCCGGTACCTGTGGTCATTAACCCTCGGGGCCGTACACCTGACGGATGTCACCCTCGCCGTCGCCGACCATCTTCCAGAACCGCCTGGCCAGCTCAAGCGCCTCGTCCCTGGACCGGACCTCGAGCAGCGCGAAGCTGACGATCTGCTCTTTGGACTCGGTGAACGGCCCGTCGGTCAGCGTGATGGTCCCGCCGGACGCCACGACGTGCGTGCCGCTGTCCAGGCCGCCGGTGGCCAGCAGCACCCCGGCCCGGGTCAGCTCCTCGACGAAGCGGCCCATCTCGGCGTAGAGCTGCTCATCCGGCGGGCGGCCCCCGCCGTTGACCGTCATCAAGAAACGCACCTTCAGCCCTCCTCGGAGAAAGGTCCGCCGCCGTATTCATCTGGCCGGTCCCGTTCGGGGCGTCACCAGCGGACCGGACGACGGAGTAGGTCATGGCAGCCGCTCCCGAAGCAGACGCTCGTGAGGAAGAGCGTAGCGGAGCTGTTCATCTCGCTGGATGGCGTCATCGAGGACGCCGGGCCAGTGGATCGGGGCGCCGGCCATCGGCCGGGCCCGTTATCCAGCATGATCTCTTCGGGTGATGCGGCCCGGTGTCCTCGCGAGCACGCTTGGCATCTGGTTATCCTTCCGGTCTGCTCGCCAGCCCAGCCAGGGCTTTGATCGCGGCTAGGCGGCTGGCGCGTAGCGGAGCGCTACCACGCCGTTGCGGTGAGGCCGGGATTCGAGGAGGGTAAGCGGCACCCGGCTGCTGGCTTCGGCGAACAGGCGCTTGCCCGTGCCGGCCACGACCGGGTGCACGAGCAGCCTGAGCTCATCGAGCAGGTGCTCAGCGAGCAGGAACCGGACCAGGGTGGCGCTGGCTCCGACAGTGATGTCATGGCCTGGCTGCTGCTTGAGCTCGGCCAGGACGATGCTGATGTCGCTGCTGATCACGGTCGTGGGACCCCAGCCGGGGTCGGTCAGGGTCGTGGAGATGACGACCTTGGGGGTGCTGGTCATCATCCCGGCGTGCGGCGGGGCGGCCGGGCCGGTGAACACGCTGCGGAACAGCTCGTAGGAGCGCCGCCCGTACAGGTGAGTGCCGGCGGCGGCGAGCAGCGGCATCACGGCCTGGTTCAGCTCGTCGTCGTAATATGGCGGGTTCCACTTCTCCGGCGCCTCCACGACGCCGTCCAGGGTGATGAACATCCCCGCGATGATCTTTCTCATGTGCCGTCCTTCCGAGGTGGGGAGGGGTGGTCCGGCTGCTGTGGCGTGCCTTCGGCGGCGCGCTGGGCCAGGACGTAGCCGACCAGAGCCGTGGCGTGCCCGTGGCCGATGCCGTAGCTGGCCTTGAGCCAGCCGGCGAGTTCCTTGTGCTTGGTCAGCTCCGATGTGCCGATGAGGTCGAGCCAGTAGCTGACGGGCCGGCCGTACTTCTTCTCGATCGACGGGAAGTAGTAGGCGGGACCCTGGACGCGTTCAGGCATGGTCTCCTCCGTTATGTGCACGTGCGGTCAGGCCCGGGCCGGTGAGGAAATCGGTGAGGGTGGCCGCGATGACCGCGGGCGTGAGCTTCTTGGCGTGGCCCAGGCCGCGGCGCTCGATGAGGCGGGCGTCCGGGAGCGCGGCGGCGACGGCGGCGGAGCCGTGCCGGAGCAGGCCCGGGCTTTCTCTCTCGGTGCCGCACATGACTAGCGCAGGCACGGTGACCGCGGCCCACTGCCCGGCCGGCAGCGGGCGCCCGGTCTGGTAGGGCTCGACCAGCTCGGCGTCGTAGGGCAGCGTGTGCGCGACGGCGGTGAGCTTCTTCCACGCTCCGGGGATCAGGTGCAGCAGGGCAGGAACGAAGGCGGGGGCGCCCATGCCGTCGACCAGGTAGTAGCGGACCGCATCGCCGCGCAGGCCGGCGTCGATCAGCCCGGTGACGTGCTGGCGCAGGTCGGCCGGGGGCCGTCGGTCGCCGGGGTCGACCGCCAGCGGCGGCTCTTGCAGGGCCAGCTTGCGGATCGGCAGCCCGGCGGCGGCCGCCTCCAGGGCCAGGACCGCGCCTGAGGACAGGCCCCACACGCTGGCCGCGCCGCCGGCCGCGCCGATCACCGCGGCCAGGTCCTCGATCTCCCGCTGCACGGCGTAGGGCGCCGTGTCGCCGCTGTCGCCGCGGCCGCGGCGGTCGTAGCTGTAAACGGTAAACCGCGCCGACAGCAACTCGGCCAGCTTGACCTGGCCGGGGAAACGGCGGTAGCTGAACGCCCCGCCGACCAGGACCAGCGGCTCGCCGGCACCAGTGCGGTCGTAGGCGATCGTGGTCCCGTCTGGCGAAGTAATGGTGTGCATGATGGTCTCCCGGTTTGTCGTTGTACTGGTGCTCGGGCCGCCGCGGCGCGCGGGCGCGCGGCGGCCCGAGGTCATGCGTTGCCGGCGGGGTGGTAAACCAGCTGCACCACGCCGGTGCTGAATGCTTCGGACCGGGCCAGCGTCAGGCCCGTTGCGCAGCCCTCATCGGCGAACAGGCGCTTGCCGTGGCCGACCACGACCGGGAACAGCAGCAGGTTCAGCTCGTCGAGCAGGCCCTGGCCCAGCAGCCACGCCACCAGGGCCGCGCTGCCGCTGATGTTGATGTTCCTGCCGGGCCGCTCCTTGAGCCGGGTGATCTCCTGAGCCACGTCACCCCGGATCAGGGTGGAGTTCTCCCACTGCGCCTCGTCCAGCGTGGCTGACACCACCACCTTGGGCACGGCGTTCATCTGGGCGGCCATCGGGTCGCTGGTGTTCCCGGCGAACGAGGCGGCGAAGGTCTGGTAGGTGACCCGGCCCAGCAGCATGGTGTCACCGTTGGCCATGATCGACCCGACGGCCTGGCCGATTTCCGGGCTGAAGTACGGGCCGGTCCACGTCTCCGGCGCTTCCACCACGCCATCGACCGATACCATCAGCCCCGCCACAATCTTCCGCATCGCATCTCCTTCGAACGACTCGAGCGGCCAGCCGATCCGGCCGCTTTCACTGGTGCTTCGAACGGGCGGCTCCAGAATGGACACCGGCAGCCGCCCATTCTTCGATTAGGTTCCGGTCCTGCTGCGGCGCCCGTAGCAGGCGGGCCCGGTGTTCAGGGCAGGCTCCGGATGTTGGTCAGGCGGGTGATGGTGAAGGCGGCCCACAGCAGGGCGATGGACACACCGGCGAACAGGGTGAGCGAGCCATCTGGAGCGCCGCCGGTGGCGACTCCCGCCGCGCACAGCACGCCGGCGGCCACCGAGCAGGCCGCGGCCGCCGGCTGCCCGCAGGCCCGGTAGCGGCGGGCGGCCACGAAGCAGAAGATGATCAGCGCGAGGAACGCGGCACTGCCGCTCACCTCGTGCAGCACACCGTGCCAGCTGGAGATGGCGCTGGCGTCCTGCGGGGTGCCGGGCGGGAACCCGCCGCTGGGGTCGGGGTGGAATATCCCGCCCCCGATGAGGCCTGCGCCGGTGATGGCGAGCAGCCTGGGTGCCCACCTGCTCCCGGGACCCGCGGTGATCGCGCGGCGCACTGCGACGCTGGCCGCGATGAGCAGCAGCCCGGTGACGATGAAGTTGGCCGCCTGGATCCAGCCCAGGTTGCCGTCGTCGAGCAGGCTGAGCGCGTTGCGGGTCAGGTTGAACCCGGGCCGAGTCAGCGCCTGAACCAGGGCCGCGGCCACGAACAGCGGCCCGGCGGCGGCGCAGGCCCGCAGGGCCCGGGTGCCGGCGGCGGCCGGCATGATCCGGCCCGCCGCGGTGCGGGCGCTGGCCGGGGCGGCTCCGGCCCTTGTCTGTCCGGTCATGACGGTGATACTCCTTCTTCTCCGTTGGCTTCTTCTCGGCCGGCTTGGCCAAGCTCTCGGCCGGCTCGGCCAAGCTCTCGGCCGGCTCGGCCAAGCTGTCGGACGCGCTCCTCGACCGCCTCCCGGGATTCCCGCCGGGCGGCGAATTGCCGGTAGCTGCCTTCGGTCAATCTCGGACTGCCTGCCGCGGCGGCCGGGCCGTCGAGCAGGACCTGCGCGCGCAGCAGCGTCCACAGCTGCTGACCGAAGCGCCGCGGGTAGCCAGCGCGGCGCAGACCGACCGGAATCCGGTTCCTGGCCGACTGCGAGGCGCTGGCTGGCACGAGGGCGGCGGCGCCGGCCAGCGCCCCGCGCTGGGCTTGACGGCGCAGGTCAGCGATCCGGGCCGTGGCCAATTCGTAGCTGATTGCGGGATGCATCGTTGTCTCCTCGGTAGCGAAACTGGGCTAATCCCGAGGGTGCTGCTAAGGCACGGCGACGCGGATCGGGCGATTGCCTGGTATCCCGGGCGGTGCGTCCCTAGATTCCCGCCGAACGGGCCCGAGGGAACCGGTCCGGCCTAAGGACAGGGCCGTATCCCCGTCCGGCACCGGGCTCGCCGTCGAGCGAAATCCGCTGGCCCGGCCCATCACCGTGGCTGATTTCGGGCGGCAACGACGGCAAGCTGCGGTCGGCTGACTGTCGGCCTACGGCGGGAAGGAGTCAAACAGGCGGAGCCGGTAGGCGGTGGCCGCGGCTTCGCCGCGAGTGGCCGTCCCCAGCTTGCCGAGGATATTGGACACGTGCACGCTGGCGGTTTTGACGGAGATGAACAGCTCGCCGGCGATTTCGCGGTTGCTGCGCCCGGCCGCGACCAGCCGCAGCACCTCCAGTTCCCGCGCGGTCAGCCCCAGCCGGTCCGGTCCGGAGATCTGAGCCGGGGCGGCTCGGAGGTCCGCGGCGACGCCGGGCTGGCCGAGCGGGATCCGGGCCCGCCGGGCGAGCAGGGCGGTGTCGTCGCTCAGCGGCCGGGCGCCGAGCCGCTGCGCCAGTTCGGCGGCACGCCGCAGCTGGTTGCCGCCGCCGTCGCGGTCGCCGCCGCCCAGCGCGGCCTCCGCGGAGCGCAGCAGGGCCACCGCCAGCGGGTACGGTTCGCCGGCCGCCTCCCATGCCTGCGCCGCCTGATCCCAGGCAGCGCGCAGATCGCCCGGCTGGGCCGGCCCGCCGGGCCCGGCGGCGTCCAGGGCCCGGCCTGCACGTGCTGCTGCCGCGGCGAAAGTCAGCTGGCAAGCCTGCTGCGCCGGGCTCTCGGCGGCCAGTTTGCCCGCCACGGCGCGCAGGCGATCCCGCAGCGCCGCCGTCCTGGCGAGCAGCGCGTCGTCGCGGGCTCTGCCGCCGGCGCACGTCCGGGCGCCGGCGACCAGCAACGGCCACGTGTACCGGGGGCTCTGCAGCACATCAAAGCGGTCGAGAGCATTTTCGACCGCGGACAAGGCCTCGGCCGCCGGCCCCGGGCCAGCAGCAACTCGGCTTCCAGCCGCACCATGGGCAGGTGGTACTGGTCGCGGTACCGGGTGTCCTCGAGCACAGACCTCATCGAGGCGACGGATTCGGCTGCGGCCGCCAGGTCGCCACGCGCCAGCGCCATGTCGCCGGCCAGCCGCCACAAGTATGTCCTGTGGGCCACGGGCGGGAAGAGCTGCAGCGCGCCCTCGATGATCTCGGCCGCCTCGTCCCACCGGCCCAGCGACACCAGCGACTCGGCCAGGTTGCCGGCCAGGACCGTGCCGTAGGTCCGGGTGAGCCCGTGGTCGCGGGCCGCGGTAAGTCCCTCGCGGGCCACCGCGGCGGCGGATTCATGCAGGCTCATACCTTCCAGCATTTCCGACTCGGTGGCGACGGCGTCCAGGAGCGACTGATAGGCCTGCGCCCGGGAGGCGATCGCCCGGGCCTGGTCCAGCAGGGCCCGGATCCGCTCCACATTCCCTCCGATCGGCTCGGCTTCGGCCAGGGTGGCCAGCGCGGCCGCTTCGGTGTCGGCATCACCGGCTTGCCGTGCGATGACCACCGCCTCCTCGGCAGCCGCCCGCAGTTCAGGGTCGTCCCAGCCGCCATGCACGTGCAGGGTGCAATGGGCCAGCACCTGCAGGACCCGGGCCCGCGCCGGGCTGGGCGGGTCGGCCGGAACCAACCGCACCGCTTCGCGCAGGTCCTCGGCGTAATCGTCCCGGCCGAGGTGGTACTTCAGATGGCCCCCGGTCATAAGCAGGAGCGCGGCCCGGACCGGCTCCGCGGCGGCATCGATCTCCCGCGACGCGGCCTGGGCCAGCGTGACCGCCCGCTCATTCTCCCCGGCCCGCGCGGCGGCCCGCACCGCCTCTTCGAGCACCGCGGCGTGATCGACGCCGACGCGCTGTGCCGCGTCTGCCACCTGCTCCCACAGCTCCAGGACGCGGGACAGCATGGCCAGCTGCTCGGCGTAGGCCAGCGCACGGCCGGCCTGGCCGGCCGCCTGCCAGGCGCTGACCAGCGCCCGGGTGGTGTCGCGGGCCGCATACCAGTGCCGGGCTTGTTCACCTGGCGCCCGGCCGGGCAACACGAGCGCCGGGTCGGCGGCGATAGCCTCGGCGAACCGGGCATGTACCTGGCCGCGCTCGCCGGGCAGCAGCTCATCGTGCAGTGCCTCGCGGATCAGGGCGTGCCGGAACACGTAGCCGTCGGCGTCGGTCAGCAGCACGTTAGCCGCCACAGCGGGCCGTAGCGCCCGGGCCAGCGCGGGGCCATCCAGCCCGGTGACTGCGGCCAGCAAGTCATGGCCAGTCCGCTCGCCGCCCGCGCTCGCGACCCGGATCACGTCCTGCGTTTCTTCCGGCAGCCGCCGCGCACTGGCCACCAGCAGGTCACGCAGCGACTCGGGCAGGCCGGAACCGGGCTCGCCGTCCGCCAGCAGCGCCTCGACGAATAGCGGGTTGCCCTCCGTCCGGCGGTATACCGCCGCGAGCAGATCGTCATCCGGCTCGCGGGCAGCGATCCGGGTGACGAGCCGATCGGTGTCCTGCCGGGTGAGCCGGCCGAGATCCATCCTGGTGATCCAGCCGATCCGGTCAAGCTCCGCCAGTAGCGGGCGCAACGGGTGCGCGCGGTGCATGTCGTCAGAGCGGTAGGTCGCCACGATCAGCATGCCATCGGTGCAGGGCTGGTTGCGGATCAGGAAGGCCAGCAGGTCGCGGCTGGACTGGTCGGCCCAGTGCATGTCCTCGATGACCAGCACCACTGGACCGGCTCCGGCCAGGCGCTCCAGCAGGATGAGCACCTGCTCGAACAGCCGTGCTCGCGCTTCGCCGGCATGGTCTGGCTCGGCCGGCTCGCCGAATTCCGGCAGCAGCCGGGCCAGTTCCCGGGCCGTGCTGCCGGGCAGCAGGTCCGCTACGCTGGTGGCGCCGAGGTCACGCACGAGTTCGCGAAGCACGGCGGTGAACGGCGCGAACGGCAGGCCGTCGGCCCCGAGCTCCAGGCAGCCGCCTATGAGCACCCGCGCGCCCGCGCCGCGTGAACGATCGGCAAACTCGCGGACTAGCCGGGACTTCCCGATCCCGGCCTCGCCGCCGACCACAACAGTCGACGGACGGCCACGAACCGCAGCAAGGGCGCTATCGAGTACGGAAAGCTGGCGGGAACGGCCGACCAGAACCGGACTCGACACCTGACCTCCCACATCAGGAAGCATGCCACCTGCCTGGCAGAAACGCACCGCCCGGGCTGGCGGCATCGCTCGAGCACGACAGCCTGCAGTTGACCCCGGATATCTAGCGGGCCTGCCGTTGCCGCAGCATCTCCATGGACTTGCCAACCCGCCGCTGCCTGGTTTCGGGCGTCTTGGCGCTCTCGACGGATTGGACGTGCCATTTCTGCTGGCTGGCAGATAGCCCCTCGAAGAACTGGCGGGCCGCGTCGTCCTTGCTGAGGGCCTCGGCCAGGTCGGCGGGAAGCTCTACCTGACGGGGCATGGTATCCAGTTCCAGCTCGATGTCGATGTCGTCGCCGGCGGCGATCCCGGCCTGCCGACGGTTGTCGGCACTGACCGGGATCAGCGACCGGCCGCCCATCACCCCGACCGTGCTGCGGTAGGTGTAGGAGCCGATCGTCACCACGACAGGGGGCCGCTGGCCCGCGCCGAATTGCTCGATCACTTCGGGCGGCACCTCTATCCCGGTGGTGGTCTTGCCGGTGGCCAGAAGCGAGGTGCGGAACCTCGCCGATCGGTTTCCCCGGCCCGTCACGGAGGCTGAACCGGCACGCTCGTCGCTCATGATGACTCCCTTATGACTGTTGTTCGTCGCAGGCCGCGGCGCGCGCCTGGAAGATGGCCCGTTCGCGTTCGTTGCCTGTCAGCGCGGCTGCGCGAGTGAACTCAAGACGCGCCTCGTTCAGCCGGCCCAGCTCCGCCAGCAGGTGACCGCGGACGGCGGGCAGCTGGACGTATCCCTTCAGGGCCG
The DNA here is from genome assembly GCA_963767565.1 of uncultured Actinomycetes bacterium. Taxonomy (GTDB): domain Bacteria; phylum Actinomycetota; class Actinomycetes; order Streptosporangiales; family Streptosporangiaceae; genus Palsa-504. The sequence goes on from CAVYEG010000023.1 coordinate 49,708, forward strand.
GCTGGCTGGCCAGGGTGTCGGCGATCTCCAGGCCGCGAGCGGGCCCGTAGGCCATGCCCACGGCCACCGCGCGGTTGAGCTCCACCACCGGGGACCCGGGAATGAGGTGCGCGAGCACCACGTAGAGCGCCGCGATGCGTTCCCAGTCGGTGTCCTTGACCGAAACCGCCCGGGCGTGGCACGCGGCGATCTCGGCCTGCACCGCGTACGGCCCGGGCGCGGCGTCGAGCTGCCCGGCCCGTTCCAGCGCTGCGAACCCGCGGCGGATCAGCAGCCGGTCCCAGCGCCGCCGGTCCTGGTCGGCGAGCAGGATCGGGTCTCCCGCCGGGTTAGTGCGGGCCGGGATACGGGAGGCCTGCAGCTCCATGAGCGCCACCAGCCCTTGTACTTCGATGGTGCGGGGCATGAGGCCGGCCAGGACGCGGCCCAGCCGGAGCGCCTCGGCGCACAGCCCGGGACGGATCCAGTCCTGACCTGAGGTCGCCGCGTAGCCTTCGTTGAAGATGAGGTAGATGACGTCCAGGACCGAGGCGACCCGGCTGGTCAGCTCGCCGGGCGCGGGAATCTCGAACGGGATCTTCTTCTCGGCCAGCGTCCGCTTGGCCCGGACGACCCGCTGGGCGATTGCGGGCTCCGTGGCCAGGAACGCCCGGACGATCTCGTGGGTCGTCAGGCCGCCGACCAGGCGCAGCGTGAGCGCCGCACGGGCCTCGGCCGGCAGCACGGGATGGCAGGCGATGAAGATGAGCCGCAGCAGGTCATCCCCGATGTGGTCATCGACGTCCGGCTCCTCGAACGTCTGCGCGTGCGCTTCCATGTCGCGGCCTACTTCCTGGAGTTTCTGCTCATACCGGGCGCGGCGCCGGATCAGGTCGATGGCCCGGTGCTTCGCCGTCGCCATCAGCCAGGCGCCGGGCCCGTCCGGGACGCCCCGGAGGGCACGTTCCAGCGCGATCACAGGGCGTCCTGGGCGAGTTCCTGGGGAGTGGTGATCCGGGCCAGGGCCGCGATGAGGCGAGGCGACTCGATCCGCCAGACCGCCTCGATCGCGGCGTGCGTGGCCCGGTAGTCAGGCACCGTCGCCCGGCCCCATCACCTGCAGGACGTCTGTGCTCCCGGTCCAGCCCGGCCACAGGTCCCGGTGCACCTTCATGAACCGGGAGGCCCACTCGATGGCCTCCTGGATGGACCGGACCTCGTACAAGGCGTAGCTGATCAGCTCCTTCGACTCGGTGAACGGGCCGTCGGTCACGGTCAGCGTGCCGCCAGCCAGCGACACCCGGGCGCCGCTGGCGCTGGGCAGCAGCCCCGCGGTGTCGAGTAGCACGCCGGCCTGGGTGGCTTCACCGCCGAGCTTCATGATCGCTTCGAACAGCTCGGGGGGCGGCGGGGTGGACGGGTTGGTCCCGGACAGCAGCATCATGTAGCGCATGGTTGGCGCTCCTCCTCGGCTCTCATTACCAATGGGATATCAGGCGGCGCGCCGGTACAGGTGGACGCAGACGACGGCGAGCCAGGTGAAGACGGCGGTGACCGCGGCGTAGAACGGCAGCACGATCGCGGGGGAGCTGGAGCCGGTGGTGACGCCAGCGAACGCGGCCAGGAACGCCGCGCCGGTGATCCGGGAGTAAACGGCCAGGCCCCGGTGCCCGGCCCGGGACAGGTAGCGGGCGATCACGAAGCAGGCGGCGATCACCGCGATGAACCCGATGCTCGCCGCGATCAGGTGCCCGTCGCCATGCCAGCTGATGTGGGCGGCCTTCCCGGCCGGGGCGCCCGGCCCGAACCCGCCGGCCGGATCGGCGCGGAACACCCCGGCGGCCATCAGCCCGGCGCCGTACAGGCCGATCAGGCGGGACGCCCACCGGCCCGGCAGCGCGCGGTGCACGCCGGCCGCGGCCGCGATCGTCATGGCCCCGGCCACCATGAAGGTGACGACCTGGATCCAGCCGAGCGGGCCGTTGGCCAGCAGGCTGGCGTCGTCGCGGGCCATGCTGAACCCGCTGCGGGTCAGGCCCTGGAGGAAGATCGAGCCCACGAACACGGCTCCGGCCAGCGGGCCGTGGCCGAGCAGCGATCGGGTGACCCGCCCTTCCGGGCTGCAGGTCCTGGCCGTGACCGGAGCGGTTGCGGTCTGGGTAGTCATCTCGTTCTAACCTTTCGGCTGCGGCGGGACCGTCTGCTCGGTCCGCCCTCTGCCTATGCCTCGAACGGCCAACCCCGGACTCGACACATCCCCCAGAAATTCTCCGGTTCCGGGCCCGCGCCGAGCAACCCTCAGGGCATTTAGACGACTCCGGTGGCGTGACACTCGGGTCCGTTCGGTCAACTCATTTTCTTTGCACCGAACGGACCTGGGTCCGTCGTTGCCGGAGCCTGGCGCCAGGCTCCGGGTGCAGTCGTCCTGGCCTACCAGACCGGCCTGATTTCCCCCGCCCATCCCGAGCCCGGTTAGGGCCAGGCCGGCCGAACTTTGTCCGCCCGGCAAGGGCCAGTACGGATGCGTCCCGGTGCCCACGCTCCGCGGCCGGGGGTGCTTCGGCGGATGTCGCCGCCGCCACGGCGATTCCGGGGTACTGCGCCGGTCTGTATAGGCGGAGGGACACCGAACGGGTGACCCAGATTCCGCGGATTGGGGAGGATGGCCATGCCGGACCATGAGATGGCAGGAGTGACGGCGCTGGTGACCGGCGCTAGCCGGGGCTTCGGCCGTGGCATCGCCATTGCCCTGGCCGGGGCGGGTGCGCAGGTCGTCGGGATTGCCCGCGGTCGCGGCGGTCTGGAGGAACTGCGCGCCGAACTCGGCGAGTCGTTCACGCCGGTGCCGGCTGATGCGGCCGACCCGATGGTGGCCGGCACCCTGATCGACAAATACCGCCCCGGCGTGCTGGTGCTCAACGCCGGCGCCACGCCGCTGCCGAGGCCGGTTCAGCATCATACGTGGGAGACATTCAGCCGGAACTGGGACGTCGACGTGGCGCATGTGTTCCACTGGACCCGCGAGGCGCTTCTGGCGCCGCTGACGCCGGGCAGCACCGTGGTCACTCTGTCCAGCGGGGCGGCGGTGTTCGGCTCGCCGCTGTCGGGCGGGTACTCCGGGGCCAAGTGGGCCATCCGCTGGCTGACCGCCTACGCCGCCGGTGAGTCACAGCGGGCAGAGCTGGGCATCCGGTTCGTCTCGCTGCTCCCGCAGCTCACCGCAGCGACCGAGCTGGGCGCGGTGTTCGCCGCTGCCTACGCCGCCCGGGAAGGCGACGGGGCGGCCGCCCGCGGCGGCCCCGGCGGTGCGCTGACCCCGGCGCAGGTCGGCCAGGCGGTCACCGGCCTGGTCACCGGCCCCGGCCCCGGCCCGGACCAGGATGCCTACTTCGTGACCGCCGCGGGCCTGCGCCCGCTGCCCTGACACCGGCCCGGTCACGCAACGCGACAGGAGGAACAGGCATGGCCAGCGAAGCCGGGCACGGGCCCACGCGGACTCCAGTTCGCCGACTGGGCGCTCGTGGAGCTGGTTGAGGCGGCGGTGCGCAGCGCGGTACCCGAACGGGCGGCCCGCGCCCTGCAGCGGCTTTCCGGCATCGCCCGCGCCTGCGGGACCGACTGGGTGCTTGGTGCCGAGGCCCCCGCGCGGGCGCTGGTCAGCGGCGGCGCAGGGGTGACGCCCGCGATCAGCTCGGCCGCGCGTACGAGATCTTCGACTCGGCCGGCGCCGCGGCTTTTGCCGAACGGGCGCGCACCGAGCTGCGGGCGGCCGGGCCGATGACGCCTCGGCCCCCGGATCGTCACAGTAAAGAACACGACGCGATGCGGCCCAGCCGCGCGGCATCGCCGCCATGATCGGCGGGTTCGTCTTCCAGATCACCGCGCTGCGCTTCGGCGACCTGGCTGTGGTCCAGCCCATCTTGGCCGCCGAGCTGCTGTTCGTCTTCGGTTACCTGGCCATCGCCGGGACGCGGCGGGTGACGGGCCGCGATCTGCTGGCCGCGGCGGCCATGTCCGGCGGGATCGGCGTGTTCCTCCGCCTGGCCGCGCCGTCCGGCGGGCGGCTGCACGCCCCCGGCTCCTCCTGGCTGCTGGCCGGGCTGGTCATCGCCGGCGTCGTGGCCGCGGCGCTGGCCGTGGCGTCCGGCCTGGGCCGCTGGCCCGGCGAACCCCGGGGCCGCCGCGCCGCCGTGCTCGGGGCGGCCACCGGGATCTCGTGGGGGTTCATGGCCGCGGTCATCAAGGAACTCAGCGCGCACCTGGGCGGCGGCCCCAGCGCCGTCTTCTCCACCTGGTCGCTGTACGTGCTGATCGCGGCCGGGGCGGTGACCATGCTGCTGGCCTCGCACGCGCTGGCGGCCGGGCCGCTGGCCGCCTCCCAGCCCGGGTTCACCATCTTGGACCCGCTGGCGGCCAGCCTGCTGGGCGTGTTCTTGTTCGGGGAGCACATCCGGACCGATGCGGCCGCCCTGGCCGGCCAGGCGCTGGCGCTGGCCGTGGTCATCGCCGGCGCCGCGGCCCTGTCCCGCAGCTCCCTGATCGCCGGCGAGAACGCGTCCCCGGCCCGCCAGCACCAGGCCGCGTGATCGGCCTGGCGCAGCTGATGGTGGTGCTGGACCTGACGGTGATGAACGTCGCGCTGCCGTCGGCGCAGCGGGCACTGCACTTCACCACGGTGGACCGGCAGTGGGTGGTCACCGCTTACAGCCTGGCGTTCGGCAGCCTGCTGCTGCTCGGCGGCCGGCTGGCCGACCTGCTGGGCCGCAAGGTCACGTTCCTGGCCGGACTGGCCGGGTTCGCGGGCGTCTCGGCCGTCGGCGGGGCCTCGGTCAACTTCACCATGCTGGTGACCGCGCGGGCCTGCCAGGGCGCATTCGCGGCGCTGCTGGTGCCGTCGGCGCTGTCCCTGCTGACCACCACGTTCACCGAGCAGAAGGACCGCGGCAGGGCGTTCGCCGTTTACGGGGCGATCGCCGGCGCAGGCGGCGCGGTGGGCCTGCTGCTGGGCGGCGCGCTGACCGAGTACCTGTCCTGGCGGTGGACGCTGTACGTGAACCTGATCTTCGCCACGGTGGCCTTCGCGGGGGGAGCGCTGCTGCTGCAACGCCAGCCGTCCCACAGCAAGCCCAGGCTGGACATCCCCGGCGTGCTGCTGGTCTCCGGCGCGGTGTTCTGCCTGGTCTACGGGTTCTCCCATGCGGCCACGCACAGCTGGCACGCGCCGTCCACCTGGGGGTTCCTGGCCGCCGGCGTGGCGCTTGGCGTGCTGTTCGCGGTCTGGCAGAGCCGGGTGGCCCACCCGCTGCTGCCGCCCCGCGTGGTGCTCGACCGCAACCGGGGCGGCGCCTACGCCTCGATGCTCATCGCGTCGGCCGGGCTGTTCGGGATCTTCTTGTTCCTGACCTACTACCTGCAGCAGACGCTCGGGTACTCGCCGCTCGTGACCGGCGTGGCGTTCCTGCCGCTCAGCGCCGGCCTCATCCTCGCGGCCAACCTGTCCACGACCGTGCTGATGCCCAGATTCGGGCCCAGGCCGCTGGTTGCGTCCGGGATGCTGGCCGCGGCAGGCGCGATGGCGTGGCTGGCTCAGCTCGGCCCGCACACCGCCTATGCCGCGGGTCTGCTCGGCCCGACCATCCTGGCCGGAATCGGCGTGGGCATGGTGATCGCGCCGGTGATCAACACCGGCACCTTCGGCGTGGCCCCGCAGGACGCGGGCGTCGCCTCCGCCACCGTCACCGTCGGCCAGCAGCTCGGCGCCTCGGTCGGCACGTCGCTGCTGAACACTATCTTCGCCGCCGCCGTCACCTCCTACCTCACCACGCACCTCGCCGCGGCCCGGCTGGTCGGCCGCCCGGCCCCGGCCAGGCTGGCCCTAACCGGGCTGGCGCTGGCGCACGGCTACGACACCGCGTTCTGGTGGACGGCCGGCATATTCGCCGTCGGCGCCGTCACCGCCGGCGCCCTGCTCCGCCCCGGGCCGCTGCGCCCGCCGAGCACGCCGCCCCCGGCCCCCGCCGAAGTGACAACGGCACAAGCCAAGGCCGACCCCGCTCTTCCCGGGTGACACCGTGGCCGCGGATAGCTGATCTGGCCTGGAACCTGATCTGCCTGGCGGGTGTCCATGATTTCTCCGTCAGGGGTCGCGCCGTGCAGCGTCGCCGGGTGGTGGTCCGCGATCGGCTGCAGGGTCGCGGTCGGGGGTCAGGCGCTGGCGCAGGCCGGCCCGGAGGTGCGGTGTCTGCCGCGTCCCCGGTGCCGGCGATCTTGGCGTGGTCGTCGTCGGAGGGCTCGTGCGCGGGCTGGCGCCCGGCCATGACGGCGTGAACAGGTAGAACACGGTGATCAGGCTGAGGGAGACGTAGGTGGCGCGGGGCACGGACCGGTGCGGGTTGCGGCTCTCCTCGCCGTACAGGGCGGTCGCCTCGGGCGCCGACATCGCCCGCGTGGCCCGGCCCTCGGTCACCACCGGAGTCGCCCCGCCGCGCAGCATTCCCGGACATCCACGCAGCGCGGCTGACCCTCACGCCAGACTCCCGCCAACGATCACCAGCCAGCCGGTTGGGGTGTCGCCGTTACTGCCCGATCTGCAGCACGATCTTGCCGCGCGTATGCCGGCCCGCGACCTGCGCCAGCGCCTGGCGTGCCTGATCCAGGGGCAGCACCAACTGGACCTGGGGACGCAGCCTGCCCGTATCGACGTGGCGGCGCAGTGCCTCCAGCCGCTGCCGGGTGACGTGGGCGGCAAAGGATTCGCCAGTGATGCCGCGCTCCAGCTGGGCGGGAGGACCTGGGAAGACGATGGAGATCGCCCGGCCGCCGTCGCGGACCGCGCCGATGGCCTGGTCGCGGGTTTGGCCGCCCGCGCAGTCGAGCAGCAGGTCAACGCCGCCGGGAACCGCGGCGCGCACCTGCTGGACCCAGTCGGCGGCGTGGTAGTCGAAGACCCCGCTGGCGCCCAGGCTCCGCAGGTAGTCGTGATTGGGCGGGCTGGCCACGCCCAGGGGGCGGGCGCCCATGGCCGCCGCGATCTGCACGGCGGCGCTGCCCACGCCTCCTGCGGCGGCGGTGACGAGCACGGTTTCGGCCGTCTGCAGCCGCCCCCGGTCGACTAGGCCCTCGTAGGCGGTCCCGGCGCCGATCACTAGTCCGGCCGCCTCCGGGAAGCTCACCTGGCTGGGCATGGGGGCCAGGCGGCCGGCCGATGCCAGCGCCAGTTCGGCGAACCCGCCCCCCGCCGGGAACAGGCTCGCGTATACCCGCTCGCCCGGGTGGACGCCGGCCTCGTGGCCGGCCGCTTCGACGATGCCGGCGATTTCCTGACCCGGGACGAACGGCAGGGCAACCCCCGGGAAGCCGCCGCTGAGGAACCCGACATCCCAGGGGCCGACACCCGCTCCGTGGACCCTGATCAGCGCCTGTCCCGGCGCAGGTGCCGGATCTGGCCGGTCACCCAGTTCCACGCTGTTGATCCCGCCCAGCTCCTTCGCAAGCGCTACTCGCATGGCTTTGCTCTCCTCACCGTGTGCTCTGCCTAGTAAGTGGTGCCCTCTGCCTCTCGACGTGCCCCTCGACGCTGGCCATCCGCGACGTGGCGGCGGAGGCGGGCCGCCTGGCCCGGATGACGGTGGCCGCGATGACCGAGGCCAGCAGGGTGATCCCGGCCGCCACGGCCATGGCCAGGTCGTAACCGGACGTCAGCGCCTGCGGGCCGGAGTCGCCGGTCAGCGAGGCGGTGTGGCTGGCCGCGACGGCGGAGATGACGGCCAGGCCGACCGCGCCGCCCATCTGCTGCGCGGTGGTGATCAGCCCCAGGATGGCGAGCCCGGTCCCGATCGCACTGTAGTGCTCGACGAGCTGCAGGTAGAGCGTGATCAGGAAGAACATGCCCAGGTTGCCCGCGAAGACCGCGGCCATCGCCACGTTGGCCCCGGACACGTTCCGGTCCCTGAATATGGCCAGCGGCACCAGCGGGTGGCGCGCACGCTGCTCGTTCACGACGAACCAGGCGAGCAGGATCAGCGCCCCGGCCAGCGCCGGCCAGGTCCGGGTACCCAGCCAACCCCAGTCCGGGGACTGGCTGACGTAGAACACCGCCGCCATCAGCCCCGCCGTGACCAGCGCCGCGCCTGGCACGTCGAGCCTGGCCCGGGTTGCCCCGGGCTCGTGGGCCGGCACCACGCGGGCGATCACCACGCTCATCACGACGCCGGGCCGGCTCGGCTGGATCAACGAGGAAGGTGCTTTCCTAGATGCGCAGCATGACCGTGTTGTCCGAGGCGGTGACGATCCTGCGAGAAAAGGGCTACGCCGCGGGAGCTACCAACGAGTTCGACCGCACCGTCACCGTCATCGCCTGGTGGGCCACCTCGTTCGTCCCCCCGGAACCGAAAAGCACCTCACGGGTGATCCTGGACGAGGAGCTCCCGGCCGGGGCGCACACCATCGCGATCCCGGCCGAAGTCCCCGCCCAGGCGTCATTTCGCCACCGTGTCCATCGGTCCGGCCGTCCACGCATTCATCGTCGGGCCCATGCCGAGCGGGACGACCCTGGCTCGCTTCCCTAGCCCGTCAGGCACATAAGGGGCGCCCGAGTGCCGCGCCCGAAGATGTTCGCCCGGCCGATCCGGCCGGCCGACGCCCTCGCCAGCCCGGCAGTGCCCTCACCGGACCGGCTTGATGTGCATCTGAGCCGGTCAGAACCGGCTCAGATGCACATTGATCCGGTTGCTCGGCTGGCTCCTCAGCTGGGATCCCGGGACGAACGTTACCGCTGGGGCACTAGCGACCGTCGGGCTGTGCCCTGACCCGTGTTGCCGGTCAGCGGTTACGCAGGGAGATCTCTTCGGACTCGGCGATATGGTCGGCCTCGACGGCGCGCAGCCCTCGGCCCAGGTGCTCGCGAGCCTGCCGCAGCAGCTTGAGGGAGTTGGTGGAGGCGCTCTGTGGGGCGGCGCGCTCGGGATCAGCCCCGTGTTCCTCGATGAGGTGGGTCTGCAAGGCTGCGGCGACTTCGTCGGCCGCCTTCAGCGCGTGGTAGATGGCCCGGTCCCGTGCAGTGTCGTCAACCATGGAGCCAGTATCGCGCGTCTGCCCCGCGTCAGGAGCCCGGAGAACTCACCTGCCAGGCGCCCTCCCGTTATCCGGCGCGCTCAAGCTGGCGCTGGCAGGCGAGCGGGTCTTACGCGATGACGGCGTCGGCGTCGCCGGATAGCAGCAGTTGCGGGACCTGGCCGAAGGCGTACGTGGCATCGGCTGTCAGCGTGAACGTCCAGATCACGTCGTAGCGGTCACCTGGCCAGGACTTCGGGATGACGGTGCCGCTGACTAGCGGCAGCGCGGACGCGAGCACCGGGATGTGGCTGTGCTCCCAGCAGATCAGCACCGCGCCGGGGCCGCTGTTCAGCACGGCGGTGGCCAGATGCGGCTCTTGTCCTTTGGTGAAGTCGGCCGAAATCTGGACGCCGAGCCGGTCGGACAGCCCGCGGATTGTCTGATAGGTCCTGTGGTCAGCGGTCTTGCTCGCGTGCCCGTACGAAGGCGAGATCAGCAGCCGGGGAACCCGGAGCCCGGCTCGCAGCGGGCCGTGCGTGGGATCGAAGAGTGCCGCCAGTGCGCCGGATCGCTGCCAGCCGCGCGGCAGGAGCGAGTGCTCGTTCTGATTGCCCCGGAAATCTACGCCGGCCCGCGCTCCGGAAGGCCGCAGCGACGGGTCGCCGGACCGTTCGGTGTAGCGGGAGAGGACGGGCCAGATCTCGTCGTGGACCTGCTGCAGTTCCTCGGCGGTGACCCACATAGTGGAGCCGCCGAGCCCGCTCGCGTTACACCACGCAGCGGGCTCGGTGTCCCGCGCCGCTGCCACGCGCACGACCGGAACGCTCCTGCTGCACGCCTCACCGGGCGCCGAAGCCTACGACTTCACCTTCGGCTGACCTCGCCGGTGCCCCACGACCAAGGTCAAGATCTCAATCCTGCCGAACGAACCCGGCTTCACGCCTGCCCGCATCCGCATCGCGGCACCGGAGTTTATCCTGCCTCGGGCGCGACACCGGTGACTTGCGTGTGGGCGTGGCACACCTCGGTCAGGGCATCAAGTTGACGGGCCCGGACGGCTGGCTGTGCCGGGTAGGCGCACAGCAAGGAGAACGGGTACTGGCCGCCCAGTTCATTCCACAGCGCCTCGAGCTCGACGGCGGCATCGATCAGGCCGGCATCCCAGAGCAGCGACACCATCTCGCCGAAGACACGGACCGGCTGCCCGGCCTGGGCCGCCTGCCGGAGCAGGGGGCTGATTACCCGCCAGAAACCAGCGGGATCGGGCCAGCCGGCACCCATGAAGCCGTGCATCGTCTCGATCGCGTCGGGCGCCAGGTAGGCGCCGCGGGCACGAGCTGCGGCCACATCGACGCCAGTGTCGGCCAGGTGTGCCTCGAAGGACCGGCGGTGCTCTGGCGTGGCGACCACGATGGCCGCGCCGCCGTCTTGGATAGCGGGCAGCAGGTACTCGCTCACCCGGTCAGTAAGCTCGTCCTCGTCGCGGTAAAACAGGACGGCATGCTCGCGGCGCCCGACATCGAGGACCTCGGTCTCGGTAGCCACGGCATCTCCTGTCCAAACGCGGTCACAAAACAGTCCACATCGTACGCGACCAGCTGCGATGGTCAGCGGACAGACCGTACGGTCTTCCTGCACCCTTTATCCAGGCTCGGAGGTGGGCAGATGCCTGAGGCGAGCTACTCCCGCGATCCTGCCGGGCGCCAAGTCCTCGATGTGCTGCTGATCGAGGACGACCCAGGGGACGCGCTGATCACGACCGAAGCGTTCGAGCTGTCCCCGGTACACAGCACGCTGCACGTAGTGGGCGATGGCGAGCAGGCGATGCGCTTCCTTCGCCGGACCGGAGAGTTCACCGGCGCGCCCAGGCCCGCCCTGATCCTGCTAGATCTCAACATGCCGCGCCGTAACGGCCTGGAGGTGCTGGCTGACCTGAAGACCGCCCCTGACCTGCTGACCATTCCCGTGATCATATTCACCACCTCGCAGGCGGAGACGGACATCACGGCCAGCTACCAGTTGCACGCCAACGCCTACATCACCAAGCCGGTGAGCCTCGATCTTTTCACTGAGGCGATCCGGCAGGTCAATGACTTCTTCCTCACTCTCGTGCAGCTTCCCAGCTGAGGATTGAAAGCGCCGCCGGCCGCATGCCGGGCCTCCACGATTGCCGTTTGGGACGCTCTGCGAGGCTAGGACGGCCATCTGCCCATGACGGACATCTCAGCCTGCTGGGCGACGCCAGCGGTCGATAAGAGCGCGTTCGGACAGGTCCGCCAGGCATGGCCAGCCCTTCGACTCGGTCTGCCCGCTGCCGGTCGCCGGTCAGCTAGTCGCGGCCTGTCCGGTGGGGTCCATGGGGGGCGCGGGGTGTCGTAGCTGCTGGCCGGCCTGCTCTTCGAGCAGCGCGACGCCCAGCAGTTCTCCGTCCGCCGGACCGTAGCGCCGGACCGCTCGCCGGTAGACATCGGCGACCGTCTCGGACAGCTGGAACGGGACCCCGAGGGCGCGGGCTAGTTCGGTGACGGTCTGGAGTTCTTCGTAGCAGCGGTCCAGGCCGAAGCTGCGCATGAAGTCGCCGGCGAACAGTGCGTCCAGGTCATGGCGGATGAACCGGGAGCCGGCCGCGCTTCGAGCCAGCGTCTCGCGCACGACGCCCAGATCCAGTCCCGCCGCCCGGCCGAGCAAGAGCGCCTCCGCGGTGGCGACCGCCTGTCCGAACCACAGCAGGTTAACAAGCAGCTTGACGGTATATCCGGCCCCGTACCCGCCGACATGAACGACCCGGCCGGGGCCGCCCAGGATCTCGAGCAGGTCTCGCTGCCGCGCGAAGACCTCAGCGTTTCCTCCGACCAGAACCTGCAAGGTTCCCTGCGCGGCGTCGGCGGCGCTCCCGCCGACTGGTGCTTCCAGTACGTGCACGCCACGCGCGAGCAACGTTTGCTGGATCCCGGTCATGGCGGCCGGTGAATTGCTGGTCATGTCGATCCAGGTCGTGCCGGGCCGAAGTACGTCTAGTACGCCACCTGGGCCGAGCATCAGTTTCCGGACCTCGCCGGGGCCCGGCAGCACGGTGATCAGGACATCTGATTCCGCGGCAAGCCGTGCTGCCGGGGCGACCCACTGTGCTCCGCACCGGGCGGCCGCCTCCGCCGCCTCGGGACGCTGATCGCCCGCCCGGACCCGGTAGCCGGCCCGGACCAAGTTCGCGCAGATGGGAACACCCATCCGGCCCAGTCCTATCAGCCCGACCACGGGTATCACCGGCGGCCCTGCTCAGGGCAGGAAATCAGCTGCATGGCGCACCCAGCTTCCCGCGGCCGGCCCGGTTAAACCGCCATCTCGCCATCCCAGGGGTACGGCGTCCCGGCCCGCTCCTGAAAGCTGCGGGCCGGGACCAGCCGGACATCTCAGCTCGTTTGGTCCGCCGGGGAATCCTCGGTAACTGTCCCCTGCGGATCGACGCCGGTAAAGGAGCGCGACGTGGATCCGCCGGCCGGCCGCTGGGACTGGCCCTGCGGCGGAAGGTCGTACCGGCCGGGCTCCTTGCCCTCGTCCTTGACGACGTCCTCACCGCGCTGGGTGATGCTCTCGCCCACATGGCCGCCGGTCATATCCGGGCCCTGTATTGCCGCGCCGGTGGCGGCCTCCTGAGTGTCGTTGGCCTCCCATTCCTTCTGGCTCGCCTCGGTGACCCGCTCCTTGGCCTCACCTGTGCCCGGAGCGTCCGGAGCCCAGCCATGAGTGTTCTCATCCACCGTGCCCGGCACGTAATCCTCGTACCTCTCGCTTCCCGGCTGCTGCTTGTCAGCCATGCGTGTCACATCCCTCCAGATGCACCCCACATATGCGCCGAGCCTTGCCGCCCGGACACAAGTGTCCGCGCCCCTCTGTCCCGCTGCGGCCCGGCTAAACGCCGGGCCAGCTCATGCCCGCGCACCCGGCCAGCCAGGACGAGATCAGGGTCCGGCGCCGCGTATCGTCGGAACGACACGTCATTCAGGATGACCCTGCGGTTTCCTTCACCGCGGTGATCAGCTCCGGCGCGGCTGCGAAGAACCGGTCCTGTTCCGGCTCGGTGCCGCCGATCTGGACCAGGGCGAGGTCGGTGAAGCCGGCCTTGAAGAACGCCCCGGCCGCCCCGGCCACCGCGTCCACGGAATCGCCGCAGGGAATCGAGCCGGCCACGTCCTCGGGCCGGACGAAGCCGGTGGCGCCAGCGAAGGCCGCCGTGCCCGGAAGTTCCGCGTTGACCTTCCAGCCGCCGCCGAACCAGCGGAACTGCTCGTGCGCCCGCCGGATGCACTCCTCCCGGTCCGGGCCCCAGCAGATCGGCATCTGGCCGACCTTGCGCGCGGGCCGCCCGGCGCCGGAGGCAGCGTCCCACCACCCGGCCAGGGAGCCGTCCGGCTCGACCCCGATCATCACCTCGGCCAGCGGCGCGAACAGCTCACACGACTGCCGCCCGGACACCGCGACGCCCAGCGGCACCGGACGGTCCGGCAGGTCCCAGATCCTGGCCGCGTCGACCCGGAAATGAGCACCCTCGAAGTTGACGTACCCGCCGTCCAGCAGGGCCCGGATGATGCGTACCGCCTCGGCGAGCATCTCCTGGCGCCGGTCCGCATCCGGCCAGCCTGTCCCGATCACGTGCTCGTTGAGGCTCTCCCCGGCGCCCAGCCCAAGAGTGAACCGGTTGTCGCTCAGCAGCGCCAGGGTCGCCGCCTGCTGGGCCACCACGGCCGGGTGATACCGCATCGTCGGGCAGATGACGTAGGTCATCAGCTCCGCCCGCCCGGTCACCTGCGCCACCGCGCCCAGCGTCACCCAGGCGTTGGGCGCGTGACCCTGCTCATCCAGCCATGGGAAATAGTGATCACTGCTGACCAGCAGGTCGAAGCCGGCGTCTTCGGCTCGTGCCGCCCACCGCACCAGGTCCTTCGGGCCGGCCTGCTCCGTCATCAGCGTGTAGCCCACCTTCGCCACCACAGATCCTCCGTGTCGTCGCCTCTACCAGCAGCGACCAGTGCTGCCCCGCCCGCCGCGATTTAACCGGGCCGTCACGGTCCTGCATAGGCATTACCTTCTCGGCGATGTCAGAGCCGCAGCAGAGCCTGGCGCAGGCCAGTCTCGGACTGGCGGCGCCACGCCGGGCTCCTCCCGCTGCCGCCGGTCTTCTCGCCGCTGGCGCACGCCGTCGGCCACCGATGCTACGGCGGATCCAGGCCGCTGATCAGTCGTTGCCCTTAGCGGCGGTGTGACCGCAGGCTGCTGCCTGGGCGCGGTACCGTGCGACGGCGGCCTCGCAGACGGCCCGCACCGGCCAGCCCAGGGCCCGGGCGGCGGCTTCGGCCTCGGCCAGCTCTGCCGTGGCCGTTCCGAGGCCCGCGACGCCATCTGTGGTGTCGGCCACCTTGACCGTAACGACCTGGCTGCTGCCCGGCGGTCCCACATGCACCTGCACCGATGTCCGGGAGGCGGTCAGCCGGTTCATCCGGGACCAGCGGACGCCGAGCGTCCCGGTGTGGGCGAAAATCGCGGCGGCCACGGCGCGTCGGACCGGTTCGGCGCACAGGGCGGTGAGGACCTGCCCCGGGCGGCCGTGCCGGCCGATGATCGGGGTACACCAGCAGTCCCAGGCGCCGGCGGCCCGGACCGCCTGAAGCACCGAAGGCCACAGCCGGGGGTCGAGGTCGTCGACTGTGCTCTCGACGACGGTCACGTCGCCCTCGTGCAGGTCCGGTTCCGCGCCGGGCACCCCGACGACCACCCGGGTGATGTTGGGCCGGTCCGGGGTGTCCCGGCCACCGGCGCCGGTTCCCACCGCGCGCACCGTCATGGCCGGGAAGCCGCCCGCTACGGCCGCCGCGGCGAGCAGGGCCGCACCGGTCGGAGTGGTGCGCTCACCGGTCAGGTCGCCGCCGGCCACGTCTCCGCTGGCCAAGTTCAGGCCGGCCGCGGCGGCGATCCGGAGGACGGCGGGAGCCGGCACCGGAAGGCGGCCGTGCCGGCTGGTGACCCATCCGCTTCCGGCGGCCAGGGCCGAGCAGCACACCACCGCGCCGGGCTGCAGCAGTCCGAGATCGTCCAGTGCGGCCGCCGATCCCACCACGTCGGCCAGTGAGTCGAACGCACCCACCTCGTGGAAGTGCACGTCTTCGGGTGGCTCGCCGTGCACCGCCCCCTCCGCCTCGGCCAGCAGCCGGAAGACCCTGGCCGCGAGACGCTTCCCGGCCGGGCGGAGGTCACTGCCGCCGACGTGGCCCAGCACGTCGGCGAGGTGCCGCTGGCGGTCGTCCGCCGTCGGCGTGGTGATCACGGCCCGCAGGCACGCGAGGCCGCCCCGGCGGGCGGCCTCGGTCCGCAGCCCGAGACCGGGCACGCCGAGTGAGGCAATGGCTCCGTGTACCCGTTCCACGTCGGCGCCCGCATCGAGCAGGGCGGCCAGCAGCATGTCGCCCGCTACGCCCGCGGTCGCATCGATGTAGGCGGCACCCGGCCGGCCCGTCACTGGTGCACCGTTCCTCGGTGAACCGCGCGGATGATCTTGGCCGCGTGCGCGGCCGCCCCGAACCCGTTGTCGATGTTGACCACGACCAGACCCGGGCTGCACGAGGCGAGCATGCTGGCCGCGGCGGCCAGGCCGCCCGCCGCGACGCCGTAGCCGACACTGGTCGGCACGCCGACGACCGGCGCGCTGACCAGCCCGGCGACCACGCTCGGCAGGGCACCGTCCATCCCGGCCACGACCACTACGCACTCGGCGGCGCGCAGGTCGTCGAGCCGGGACAGCAGCCGCCCGAGCCCGGCCACGCCCACGTCGGCGAGGACATCCGCGCGGACGCCCAGCACGGCCAGCGTCGCCGCACATTCCCGGGCCACGTTCAGGTCCGTGGTGCCGGCCGTCACGACCAGCACGTTGCCGCGCGCGGGCGGCAAGGTCCCGACGGCGACCGTTCCGGCCACCTGATCGGCGTGTACGGCATCGCCAGGGAAACGGGCGGCCGCCCCGTTCAGGACGTCGGCGGAGCAGCGCGTGGCCAGGGCCGGTGCCTCGGGATCACGGGCCCGCAACTCGGCCAGCAGCGTGAAGATCTGCTCGGATGTCTTGCCTTCGCCGAATACCACTTCCGGTACGCCGGTCCGCCGCCGACGATCCACGTCCAGCACGGCGAAGTCGCCCAGCGGGACGCCCGCCGCCCCCGCCTCCGTTCCGGGCGGCATACCGTGACCCTCAGCCGACATGCCTGACCGGCGTGATGTCGAGGTTCAGCGAGCCGGACCGCAACGGCCGCTCGTCGATCTCCGCGCGCTGGTATCCAGCCGCCCGGACACAGGCCAGCACCGCCGCATGCTCGTCCGGGTCCGCCGCCCGCGGCAGGTCCGCCGCGCCGAGCTGGACCCGGCCAAGGTCGCCGAAATGCCGCACCCGCAGTTCGCGGTAGCCGCGCCGCTTCAGGCTCAGCTCGGCCCGGTCTACCTGTGACAGCACATCGGCGCTGACCGGGGTGCCGTAAGGCAGCCGCGAGGCCAGGCAGGGCGACGCGGGCTTGTCCGCGCTCGGCACCCCCAGGCGCTGCGCCAGCGCCCGCACCTGGTCCTTCCCCACGGACGCCTCCAGCAGGGGATGCCGGACGCCGTGCTCGGCCGCGGCGCACAGCCCGGGGCGCCAGTCACCCGTGTCGTCGGCGTTGGCGCCGGACAGCACGGCGGCGAATCCGCGGCGCCGGGCCAGCACGGCCAGCCGGTCGTACAACTCGGATTTGCAGTAGTAGCAGCGGAAGCGGTCGTTGCGCCGGTAGTCCTCGCGCTCCAGCTCGGCCGTGCTGATCAGCTCGTGCCGGACGCCTACGGCCCGGGCCACCGACCGGGCGCCATCCAGCTCGCCGGACGCCAGCGCCGGCGAGACGGCGGTGACGGCGAGGGCATGTTCCCCGAGCGCCCGCGCGGCCAGCGCAGCGACCAGGGAGGAATCCACCCCGCCCGAGAACGCGATCAGGGCGCTGCCCAATCCGGCCATACGCTCGGTCAGCTGGCCGGCCAGCGCGTCAAGCTCACCAGCCACGCACGCCCGTCCTCTCTCATCTCACCCGGGCCCGTATGATTCGGACTATACGCTCCGGGCGCTCGGCACTTCGGGAGGTCTCGTGCCCATCGAACAGGCAGAGTTCGGCCGCACCGGCCACCAGAGCAGCCGCGTGATCTTCGGCGGGGCGGCTCTCGCCCACGTCTCCCAGCGGGTCGCCGACGAGACCCTGGACCTGCTGCTCGCCCACGGGGTGAACCATCTGGACGTGGCCTCGGACTACGGCGAGGCGGAGGTGCGCATCCGGCCGTGGCTGCAGCGCGAACCGGGCCGGTTCTTCCTGGCCACCAAAGGCGACGAGCGCACCGCAGCCGAGGCCCGCGAGGAGATACACCGGTCCTTGGACCGGCTCGGCGTCGACCACGTCGACCTCTGGCAGCTGCACTCCCTGGCCGATCCGATCGAGTGGGACATCGCGCTGAGTCCTGGCGGGGCGATCGAGGCCGCCATCGAAGCCCGCGAGCAGGGCCTCATCCGCCGGATCGGGGTGACCGGCCACGGCAGCCAGATCGCCGCCACGCACCGCCGCAGCCTCGAGCGGTTCGACTTCGACTCGGTGCTGCTCCCCTACAACTTCGTCACCATGCAGAACTCGTACTACGCCGATAACTTCAACGCCCTGTACCAGACCTGCCGCGAGCGGCACGTCGCGGTGCAGACGATCAAGTCGATCGCGCTGCGCCCCTGGGCAGGCCGGCCGCACACCCGGGCGACCTGGTACGAGCCGCTCGAGCAGCAGGACGACATCGATCGCGCCGTGTGGTGGGCGATGGGGCGGCCCGGGACCTTCCTGTGCAGCGCGGGGGACGTGGACTTGCTGCCGAAAGTGCTCGATGCGGCCAGCCGGTTCACCAGTGCGCCGGACGACGCGGCGATGGGCGCGCTGGCCGACCGGACGCAGGCCGATCCGCTGTTCGTCTGAACCGCTGGCAATCCGGCTCAGCTCTCCTCCTGCGTACCGAGGACAAGTATTCAGCTGCTGCGCGTGTCCTCGTGACTGGCCTGGTCCGGTGGGCTGCCCTGCTCGTCGGCCAGGCCCGCCCCGCGGTCTTCTAGCGGGGCGCCGATATCCCAGGCCGAACCCTCGACGGCGGGCAGGCCCCCGATGATCGGTACGACCGAGCCATCATCGCCGGCCGCCTCGCCGCTTTGCGTGAGATACCCGGGATCGCCGGCGGGCTGGGAAGTGCCCGGCTCTTGCTGCCGCGACAGGGCCGGCTCTTCCTCGGGCGGCGTCGATCCGGTCGGATCGTTCTCGGTCATGTTGGCCATCTCCTCGGGCGAGCACTTTTTACGCTCCGGCGCACAAGCATTGACCAAGCCTGCCCCGCAGGGACAGGACAACACCGCGGTCCCGCCTGCATCTGTAAAATCCGGAACAAATTGCCGAAGCCGTTTGGTCTCGGCGGACCCGGGCATGGGGCCGGTTCGGATCGAACCACACCCAAACCCGGGAGCATGCCATGACCAGTCCTGATAAGACTCATCACGTTGAGGTCAAGGAGGATGGGCAGACGGTCGCCGCGGCCGAGGTGACGACGTTGGATGATGCCGCCGGGACCGTGCGGGCCTCGCTGCTGCCCTCATCCGGGCCTGCGCCGCCTGGCAGCCGGGCCGGCCTGGTCGATGCGGTGATGGATCTGCCCGAGGTGCAAGCCAGCTCGCGGCTGGAGGCCACCGTTCCGCTCGGCGACGCCGGCTCGCTGCAGCGGCTGCGGGAGCGGACCGAGGACACGGTTACCCGCCCGGCCGGCTCGACCGCTCTGGTGGATGCGGACATACCGGCCGCCCACCCGGCGGACCCCGGCCAGGAGCCTGGCGGCGGCCAGGAGCCTGACGGTCCGGCGTCCGCCTCGTGACCACTCCTTGGTGACAGGCTCCGGTGGTCATCAGGATCGGTACGTCGGGATGGAGTTACGATCACTGGCACCCCGAGCTGTACCCGCCGGGGCTTCCCGCCGGTGACCGGCTCGCCCGCTACGCGGCCGTCTTTCCCACCGCCGAGCTCAACAGCAGCTTCTACCGCTGGCCCAGGCCCGCGGCGTTCAGCAGCTGGCGGGATAGGCTGCCGGACGGCTTCCGGCTGTCGGTCAAGGCACCCCGCGGCCTGACCCACGCCCGCAAGCTGTCCGAGCCGGAAACGTGGCTGCAGCGCATCGAGGCGGGCTGGCACGAGCTGGGTGATAAGCGGGCGGTGCTGCTGGTCCAGCTGCCCCCCTCGCTGCCGCGTGACGATGCCCGGCTGGCGTATTTCCTCGGGCTGGTGCCGGGCTGGATGCGGGTAGCGGTGGAGTTCCGGCACCCGAGCTGGCATGGCGAGGAGATCTTCGCGCTGCTGGCCGCGCACCAGGCCGCGTACTGCGTGCTGAGCGGGGCGAACCTGCCGTGCGTGCTGCGCGCCACCACCGACTTCGTCTACCTGCGGATGCACGGCCCGGATCAGCACCAGCTGTACGCCGGTTCCTACCCCGACCCCGACCTGATCTGGTGGGCTGACCGGATCCGGGAATGGGACCTGGCCGGCCGCGACGTGTTCGTCTACTTCAACAACGACGGCGACGCGCACGCGGTACGCAACGCGCGGAGCCTGCGGGCGCTGCTCGGGCCCGGCCGGGTCAGCCATCCGGCTGGGTCCGCGGCCAGTTTCAGCCGGGGTTGCCGTTGCCGGTGACGGCGACCGCGCGGCGGATCACCTCGGGCAGGCTGCCGGACCGGCGGTACTCGGCCCGCTGGAAGGCCGCGCCGTTGCCCCGCGCGAGCACCCCGGCCAGCAGCTCCGTCACGATGTCCGCGTCTTCCGCGTCGGCTAGCGCGTCGCGGCAGTGGTCAAGCAGCAGGCCGGCCACCGCTGCCGCCTGCTCGGGCCGGCCGGTGACGGGGCTGAGCAGGACGTCGTCCAGGCTGGACCGGCTGGCCCGCCAGGCGGCCAGGCGCAGCAGCTCGGTCCGCGGCGGGGAAGCTGCCTGCCCCGCCCGCGCGGCCCGCGCTTCGGTCTCCACTAGCGCGCGGGCCAGCGCGGCGATCAGCACCGTGTCGTCGGCCCGCAGGCACACGTCGGCGACGCGGATCTCGATGGTCTGATAGTGCCCGGACAGGCGGGCGTCGAAATAGACCATGCCCTCGTCCAGCAGCGTGCCTGTCTGCACCATCTGCCGCACCGTCTCGTGGTAGGACTGCGCGGTCCCGAACGGCGCGGTAGGTCCCGAGGCCGGCCACCGGCCCCAGGCCTGGTAGCGGAAGCTCGCGTAGGAACTGTCCTGGCCCTGCCAGAACGGCGAGTTCGCGCTCAGGGCCAGCAAGACGGACAGCCACGGGCCGATGCGGTCCAGGACCGCCACCCCCTCCTCGTCAGAGGAGATCCCGACGTGGACGTGGCAGCCGCAGGTGAGCTGCTCCTGCGCGGTCAGCCCGAAGGCGTCGGCCATGCGCCGGTAACGGCTCGTGCCGACGACCTTCGGTTCGACCGGAACCGGCGAGGTGGCCAGCGCTGCGACCCTGACCCCGGCCCGCTCCGCCGCGGCCGCGGCGGCCGCCCGGCCCCGGCGGATCTCCCGGTGCAGTTCGCTCAGCGTGCGGCACGGCTCTGAGTTGGTTTCCAGCTGCTGTTGCTTCAGCTCGAGTTCCAGGGCCGCGCCGTCTCCGTCACGGCCATCCGCGCCCGCCGCCGGCGCGGCCGCCTGCCGAGCGGCAGCCAGGACGGTTTCCGCTACCGCCCGCGGCTGGCCCGTCTCGGGCTCGACGAGCAGCAGCTCCTCTTCGACGCCGACACTGCGAGCACTCACCTGTCAGCCGGCCAGGAGCTTCGCCGGGGTGATGGGCAGGTCCCTGATGCGGCGGCCGGTGGCGTGGAAGACGGCGTTGCCGATGGCGGCGGCGGTCCCGGTGATGCCGATCTCGCCGATGCCCTTGGCGCCCATCGGGTTCAGGTGCGGGTCCTGCTCGTCGATCCACACCGCGTCGATGTCCTGTACGTCGGCGCAGGTGGCGATGTGGTACTGGGCCAGGTCCTTGCCCACGAAGGCGCCCTGGGCGGCGTCCAGGCCGGTCCGTTCCATCAGGGCCATGCCCAGCCCCATGGTCATGCCGCCGATGAACTGCGACCTGGCCAGCGTGGGGTCGATGATCCGCCCGGCGGCGAACACCCCCAGCAGGCGCGGCACCCGCACCTCACCGGTGACCGCGTCCACGTGCACCTCGGCGAACTGGGCGCCGAACGAGTGGCGGGCGAAGGCCGAATCGGCGGCCACGTCGTCCGAGGTGTCCGCGCGGCCCGCGGTGCCCCCGCTCTTGAGCAGGTCCTGGCAGGCCATGACGACCGCCGAACCCCACGAGGCGGTGCCCATCGAGCCGCCGGCCAGGAAGGCGCGGGGCAGGTCGCTGTCGCCGAGCTCGACCCGCACCCGGTGCGGTCCGGTGCCCAGCGCGTCCGCGGCGATCTGGGTCAGGGCGGTGCGCGCGCCGGTGCCGATGTCGGCGGCGGCGATCTCGACCACGAACTCTCCGTCGCGGGCGGTCACGGTCGCCTGCGACGGCTGGCGCCGGGCCGGGTAGGTCGACGCGGCCATGCCGGTGCCGGTCAGCCAGCGTCCGTCGCGGCGGGCCCCGGGCCGCGGGTCCCGGTCCGCCCAGCCGAACCGGTCGGCCCCCGCACGCAGGCAGGCGACCAGGTTCCGGGAGCTGAACGGCAGGCCGCTGTCCGGTTCGGCCTCCGGCTCGTTCCTGATCCTCAGCTCGACCGGGTCCAGGCCGGCCGCGTAGGCCAGCTCGTCCACGGCCGACTCCAGCGCGTACATGCCGGGGCATTCGCCCGGGGCCCGCATCCACGACGGGGCCGGCACGTTGAGCCGGGCCAGCCGGTGGCTGGTGCGCATGGCCGGCGTGGCGTACATGACCCGGGTGCAGACGGCGGTCTGCTCGGCGAACTCGGTGCGGATCGCGGTCTGCTCGATGACGTCGTGCGCCACGGCGACCAGCCGGCCCGCGGCGTCCGCGCCCAGCGCGACGCGCTGGATGGTCGGCGTCCGGTAGCCGGTGAGCTCGAACATCTGCTGGCGGGTCAGCGCCACCTTGACCGGGCGGGCCGCCGCGCGGGCGGCCAGCGCGGCCAGGATGGCGTGCGGCCGGGTGGTGCCCTTGGACCCGAACCCGCCGCCGACGTGCGTCGAGATGACGCGCACCAGGCTGGGCGGCAGGCCGAGGACCGCGGCGATCGTGTCCCGGTCGGCGGAAGGTCCCTGGGTGGAGTCGAACACGATCAGGCTGCCGCGCTCGTCCCAGAGGGCCAGGGCGGCGTGCGGTTCCATCGGGTTGTTGTGCTGCACCGGGGTGGTGTAGGTGACGTCCACCCGGGCCGCCGCGCCGGCCAGCCCGGCCTCGACGTCGCCGTAGCAGGTCACCGCGGGAAAGCCCGGGTTGACCTGGTCCGGCGTGTACAGGCCGGGATGTCCGGGCCGCAGCCGCACGTCATGCGGCTCGGGGTCGCAGCTGACCCGGACCGCCTCGGCCGCCGCGCGGGCCTGCTCCAGCGTGTCGGCCACCACCGCGGCGACCAGCTGCCCGCGGTAGCTGATCTCGCGCGTGGCGAACAGGGCCAGCTCGGGGTCGCCAGGCCGACCCGAGCTCCGGCGGGTCGGTGCAGGACAGCACCGCGAGCACGCCGGGCATGGCGAGCGCGGCGCCGGCGTCGACGGCCCGGACGTGACCGCGGGCGACCGGTGCCTGCACCGGGTAGGCGTAGGCCGGGCGGGGGAGCCAGGCGCCGTTCAGCCCGGCGTACTCGTAGGCGTACTTGGCGCGGCCGGTCACCTTGTCCAGGGCTTCGACGCGGTTCACGGTGACAGCTCCTCCAGGGTGGCGGCGATGAGGTTGCGGGCCAGCGTCACCTTGTAGGCGTTGCGTTCCAGCGGCACCGCCTGACTCAGTTCCGCGTCGGCCGCCCGGGCGAACGTCTCGGCGGTGGCCGGAGCTCCCAGCACGGCCCGTTCGGCCATAAAAGCCCGCCAGGGGACGTGCGCTACTCCGCCCAGGGCCACCTGGCAGCCGACGACGTTCCCGTCGTCCGCCACGTCGATCAGCGCGGCCACCGAGACCAGCGCGAACGCGAACGACGCGCGCTCGCGGACCTTGCGGTAGGCGGAGCTGCCGCCGGGCGGCGGCGGCAGCTCGACCGCGGTGATCAGCTCGCCGGGCTCGAGCACGGTGTCACGGTCCGGCTCGTCGCCGGGCAGGCGGTGCAGGCCGGGCAGGCCGACGACGCGGGCCCCGCCCGGGCCGACCACGTGCACCTGGGCTCCCAGCGCGGTCAGCGCGACGGCCAGGTCCGACGGGTGGGTGGCGACGCACCCGGCGGCCGAGCCCGCCGAGTGGCCCAGGATGGCCAGGTTCTCGTGCTCCCCGCCGACCGCCGGGCAGCCGGACCCCGGCCGGCGCTTGTTGCACGGCATGGTGATGTCCTGGAAGTACGGGCAGCGGGTGCGTTGCAGCAGGTTGCCGCCCACGGTGGCCATGTTGCGGATCTGCCCGGCCGCGCCGCTCAGCACGGCCCGGGCCAGCATCGGGTACCGCCGGCGGACCAGCGGGTGCGCGCCCAGGTCGCTGTTGCGGACCGCCGCGCCTATCCGCAGCCCGCCGCCGGATTCGGTGATGTCCGCCAGCGGCAGCCGGCTGACGTCGACCAGGTGGTCGGGGGCGGCCACGCCCAGCCGCATCAGGTCGACCAGGTTGGTCCCGCCGCCCAGGTAGGCCGAGCCGGGCCGGAACTTCGCGACCGCGTCCCACGGGTCGACCGCCCGCTCGTAGCTGAACGCCTTCACCGTTCCGCGCCCAAGGTGTCGATCGCGGCGATGGCCCGGACGATGTTCACGTAGGCGCCGCACCGGCACAGGTTGCCGCTCATCCGCTCGCGGATCTCGCCCGGGGTCAGCGGCGGGTCGCCGGCCAGGTCTTCGGTGATCGCGCTGGGGCCCGGCTCGCTGAGCATCCCGGCGGCCGAGCACAGCTGGCCGGGCGTGCAGTAGCCGCACTGGAACGCGTCATGGCGGATGAAGGCCTCCTGCAGCGGGTCCAGCTCGCCTGCCGGGTCGGCCGCCAGGCCCTCCACCGTGGTGACCGCGGCGCCGTCATGCGCCACCGCCAGGGCCAGGCAGGCGTTGGCCCGCCGCCCGTCGATCAGCACGGTGCACGCGCCGCACTGGCCGTGATCGCACCCCTTCTTGGACCCGGTCAGGTCCAGCCGCTCGCGGAGCAGGTCGAGCAGCGACATCCGCGGATCGACGGTCAGCGTGCGGCTGATGCCGTTGACGTGCAGGGACAGCTCGGTCACCGGCATCAGCCCCGCAGCTCACGCAGCCGGGGCAGCACCTGGGCCGCGTAGAACTCGAAGAAGCCCTCGAGCTCGCCGCCGACCTGGCCGATGTAGACCTCGTCGAACCCGGCCTCGGTGTAGGCGCGCACGGCGCCGAGGTGAGCGTCCGGGTCGGGCCCGCAGGGCGCGGAGATCATGTCTTCGGAGACGAGCTGCGCGACCTGGCTGAAGTGCCGCGGCAGGGGCAGCAGCTGGAGTGCCTCGCCGGGGATCTCGTCGGTCGGCCACAGCCGGTGCATCGTCTTGCGCGCCCGCGCGGCGTCCTGACCCCAGCACACCTTCAGCCCGCCCTGGACCGGCCGCTCGCCGCCGCCCGCCTCCCGGTACAGCCGGACGGCGTCCGCGTCCGGCTGCACGCTCATGAAGCCGTCGGCGATCCGCGCGGCCAGCCGGATGGCCTTGTCGCCGAAACCGGACATGAAGATGGGCGGCGGCTGGTCCGGCACCGAGTACAGCCGCGCCGTCTCGACCGTGTAATGGCTTCCGGCATGGGTGATGAGGCTGCCGCCCAGCAGCTCCCTGATCACGTGGACCGCTTCCTCGAGCATCTCCAGGCGCTCCTCGGCCGAGGGCCACTTGCCGCCCAGGACATGCTCGTTCAGCGCTTCCCCGGTGCCGACGCCGAGCGTGAACCGGCCGCCGGTCAGCAGCGCCGAGGTGGCGGCGGCCTGGGCCACCAGGGCCGGGTGCTGCCGGAGCAGCGGGCAGGTCACCGCCGTCGTGACCGGCAGGGACGTGACCTGCGATATGGCCCCGATCACCGACCACACGTAGCCGGCCTGCCCCTGCTCGTCGAGCCAGGGATGGAAATGATCAGAGATCCACAGGGCGTCGAAGCCAGCCTCTTCCGCGAGCCGGGCCTGGCGGACCAGGTCACTCGGGCCGTACTCCTCGCAGGACAGGAAATAACCGTAACGGGTCATGAATCAGCGGTCCTTCCGCGGCGCGGCGATCTGAGCAGGCGTGCCCGCTACCCGGCGGGCGACCTGTTACACGACCCCGAGCCTCGGAAGTTTCGCCGGGTCTTTCCCGGGCAGTCGACGGCGGTGAGTTTGCCGCTCAGCCAGCAACGGGTGCTGGCCAGGATAGAGAGCGACCTGCAAGGCTGCGAGCCGCGGCTGGCGTCGATGTTTTCGATCTTCACCAGGCTGACCAGGAATGAAGGAGCACCGCGAACCGAATCGCTGCCGCCCCGGCCCAGCCGCCAGCGGGCCCAGCGGATCGCCCGCACGCGGGCGATTGTCGCCCTCCCGCTCCTCGTGCTGCTGGGGATGGTCATCTACCTGGCCGTCAGTAGTTCCCCCGCGCACGCCTGCCCGCCCGCCACCTCGCCGCACGTCACCAGCTGCCCGCCAGCATCTACGTTGCAGGATCACTCGCAGGCAGCTCCTACCGCCGGCAGCCGGTTAGCGGCGGCCTGGCCTTGCTGGACGGGCCGTCTGAGGGTTTAACCCGCTGCCCGTCGGGCAGTCGCGTCGCGAATCAACGGGCGGTCAGGCGCCCGGATCGGAGGGCAGCATGGGCGGCGTCCAGACGGGAACGGTAACGACTAAGGTCCCGGCGCGCCTGGACCGGCTGCCCTGGTCGCGCTGGCACTGGATGGTCGTGATCGGCCTGGGGACCGTCTGGATCCTCGACGGCCTGGAAGTGACCATCGTCGGAAACCTCTCCGGGCAGATCAGCAAGCCGGGCAGCGGCCTGCACATCACCCAGGGACAGATCTCCGGGTTCGGTGCCGCGACGTACGTGCTGGGCGCCTGCCTGGGCGCGCTGTTCTTCGGCTGGCTCACCGACCGGTACGGCCGCAAGAAGCTGTTCATGATCACCCTGGGCACGTACCTGGCGGCCACGGCGCTGACCGCGCTGTCGTTCGCGCCCTGGTGGTTCTTCCTGTTCCGGTTCCTGACCGGGTTCGGGATCGGCGGGGAGTACGCGGCGATCAACTCCGCCATCGACGAGCTGATCCCCAGCCGGCACCGCGGCATGATCGACATCGTCATCAACGGCACCTACTGGGCCGGGGCGGCGGCCGGCGCGCTGCTGACCGTGCCCGCGACCAACGACCTGCCGGTCGGCGTGGGCTGGCGGCTGTGCTTCGGGCTCGGCGTCGTCCTCGGCGTGGTGGTGCTGCTGGTCCGGCGCAACGTCCCGGAGAGCCCGCGCTGGCTGTTCATCCACGGCCGGGAACGGGACGCCGAGCAACTGGTCGACGGGATCGAGCAGCGGGTGGAGCAGGAAACCGGCACTGACCTGGCCGAACCGGAGCAGTCCATCACCATCAGGCAGCGCCAGGCGATCGGGTTCATCACCATCGCCAGGACCATGTTCAAGCAGTACCCGCGGCGCACCATCCTCGGGTTCTCGCTGTTCATCGGGCAGGCGTTCCTGTACAACGCGATCACGTTCGGGTACGCGCAGATCCTGGCCACGTTCTTCCACGTCAAGACCAACCCCGGCTACTACTTCGCGGTGATCGCCGTCGGCAACCTGCTGGGCCCGCTGCTGCTCGCCCGGCTGTTCGACACGATCGGCAGAAAGCCCATGATCGCGGGCACCTACCTGATCTCCGGGCTGCTCCTGCTGGGCACCGCGTACCTGTTCGACCGGGGCTCGCTGAACGCGACCACGATGACCGCGTGCTGGTGCGCCGTGCTGTTCTTCGCGTCGGCGGGCGCCAGTTCCGCCTACCTCACCGTCAGCGAGGTCTTCCCGCTGGAGACCCGGGCCCTGGCCATCGCGTTCTTCTACGCGATCGGGACCGGCGCGGGCGGGATCGCCGGGCCGCTGCTGTTCTCCTCCCTGGTGAGCACGGGCAAGGTCGCGGACACGGTGGTGGCCTTCTCGGTCGGCGCCGCCCTGATGATCGCGGCCGGGATCGTGGAGATCTTCCTCGGCGTGAAGGCCGAACGGCAGAGCCTGGAGGACATCGCCCAGCCGCTCACCGCCGCCGACGTCGATGGCCAATCAGCGCGTCAGGTACGTACTGCCACCTGATCGGCCGCTGCGGAGGCCGGCTCAGGGTCGAGGGCGTCGCGCCAGTAGCTTCACGACGGCGCTTTCGGCCCGGCCCCTGGTGGCGAGGTCACCGAAATGGCCGTCGCGGCCCAGCTCGCCCAGCGCGGCAACAATCGTGTGGCCGGCCTCGTAGAGCTCGATGACGCGAGGATCGATGTAGGAGGCCCGGGCCACGGCGGGGGTATTGCCCAGGTAGTCGGCTACCTCCTGGACCACCCGCACGATGGCGCGCCTGCGGGCCGTCTCGCCGCCGGCGGCAGCTTCGGACACGGCCAGGCCCACCGCGGCCAGGACGGTCGCGTGCCAGGTGCGGAAGTCCTTGGCCGTGTAGTCTCCCCCGGAGATCTCGCGCAGGTAGTCATTCATGTCCGCGGCGGTGACGTCGTGCCAGCGCGAGCCGGACCGGTAGACCAGCAACCGGTCTCCGCCGCCGCGTCGTCGCAGCAGGCTCCGCACGACCGCGCATACCTGCTCTTCGGCCACGGCCTGTTCATGCTGCTGGGACCCCTTGGCCAGGTATTCGAACACCAGCTGGCCCTTGGTCAGGGTGACGTGATCCTTCGTGATGGTAGCCAGGCCGAACGTACCGTTCTGCTCGGCGTACTCTTCGCCGCCGGACCGGAAGAAGCCGAGGTCGACCAGGCGTATCGCGCCCGCCAGGACTCGTTCGCGGCCCAGGCCGCGAGCATCTAGATGATGCCCGAGGGTCTCGCGTATGGCCGGCAGCGCGGCCCCGAATTGCCGGACGCGGTCATGCTTGTCCAGGTCACGTTGTTCCCGCCACAGATCGTGGTACCGGTACTGGCGGCGTCCGGCCGCGTCGGTGCCCATGGCCTGGATGTGGCCCTGCGGATCAGTGCAGATCCACACGTCCTGCCAGGCGGGCGGGATCACCAGGGACTTGATGCGGGCTAGCAGCTGCGGGTCCTTGATGACCGCGGCATCCGGTCCGAGATAGCTGAAGCCGCGTCCGCAGCGCCTGCGCCGGATCCCGGGGCGGCCTGGGTCACTGCGCCGCAGCGGCCTGCCGGGGGCCAGCCCTTCGGTGTCTTGGCCTAGCGCCACAGTTCCTCCGCACACGGCCGCGTCGGCGTGCCGTGCTTCGCGCTGGCGCGCCGGCGCTGACCCGTACCAAGACGACGGCCGGGCGAAGCCGGCCGTCGTCGCCGGTTACCAGCGGTACCAGCGCCTCCTCCGCGAGCCGCCGCCCTCACCGACCCGGACCACGAAGCCGATCAGCCAGATGACCAGCACCACGAGTGCGATCCACCACAGGACGTGGATGGCGAACCCCAGCCCGCCGAGTATGAGGGCGAGCAGCAGAACCAGCAGGATGACCATGACCTAATTCCTTTGTGAGGGCGTTGCGAGCTGAAGTCAGCTACCCGGCGATCGGCGGTTCACACCGCCGGTGCTGCTCAATTCGGGCCGTCAGCGTGCCGGCGACGAGTCGCTCTGCACTTCCTCGGCGCTGGCTTGCGCGCCCCGGTGGCCGGCTTGGGCGGCGGCCTGGCGCTCGGATTCGGCGTTCAGCTCGGCGCCGAGCAGGATGGCGATGCCGGTCAGGTAGAGCCAGAAAATGAGGATGACCACCCCGGCGAACGCGCCGTAGGTCTTGCCGTACGAGCCGAAGCTCCTCACGTAGAACGAGAAGCCGAGCGAGGCGACCAGGAAGATGGCCATGCCGACGATCCCGCCCAGGCTGACCCACTGCCAGCGGGGCGTCTCCCGGTTCGGGCCGAAGAAATAGTAGACCGAGAACAGCAGCGTGATTAGCACGATGGCCGCCGCCCAGCGCACGATGGTCCAGACGATGGTGAAGGCGGTCCCGGTGATGACCACGTGACCCTCGATCCCCTTTCCGATCGAGGGGCCCAGCACGATCAGCGCCGAGGCGACGCCGCCGATGACCAGCGTGGCCAGCATGAGCGGGAACGCGTAGAGCCGCTTGGCCACGAACTTGCGGTCGACCGGGACCTCATAGGCGATATCGAGCCCGGTCTCCAGCGCGGCCATGCCACCGGAAGCGGCCCATACCGCGACGGCCACGCCAATGATCACGGCCGTCAGCGAACCGGACGCCGAGCGCTGCGTGGCCGACTGGACGGCCTGGCTGAACACCGTCGAAGCCCCGGGCGGCAGGACGCTGTCCAGGCCGTTGACCAGCCGGTGCACCCCGCCCGCTCCGACGTTCACCAGCTTCACTACCCCGAGCAGGGCGATGAGCGCCGGGAACAGGGCCAGGAACCAGTGATAGGCCAGGCTGCCGGCGGTCATGCTGCACCGGTCGCGGGTGAACTTCTTCCCGGTGCGCATGAGCGTGTTCTTCCACCCGGTGCCGCCCAGTTCGAGCGGCGTCTCGGGACCTCCGGAGACCTTGTTCTGCGGCGGGATCGACTCCTGGGTCTGCCGGGCGGCACGGTCAGCGGCACGGTCAGCGGCACGGTCGCCCGGAGACCGGCCGGGCCGCGGGTTCACCGCGGTCATGCCTGCCGCCGCGGCCGGACGGCCAGCCCGGTCGGGCGGTGCCGATCACGGGGAAGCTGGGTAGTGCTTGAACGTTCCATGAGGCCCGCCCCTTCCATCCGGCCGGATCCGGTTTACTCCCGGCCGCTACCCGGCTGCGGCGGGTCTAACCTGCCCGGCCCAGGCAAGAAGCCCAGATTTCGCGGTGTGACACCGGGCTACCTTGGGTAGCGGCGTGGGACACCGAGCTCAGCAAACCAACGGGATTACGACGGTCACCACGCTCGGGACCGCCCTGTCCCGCGGCCAGCGCGTGGACTCGCCCGTTGGGTAGCGAATGCAGTGGGGGAGAGTTGATGCCAAGGTCCAGCCGATACGGACAGGCCGGCGGGCTGCCGGATACGGTGCGTCGCTCATGCCAGGAAGCGCAGGAGCTGTTCACCGAGGCGCACGCCGACGCGGTACGGATTCACGGCGAGGGAGACCGGGCCGACCGGCTCGCCTACACCGTGCTCAAGCAGAAGTTCGAGAAACGGGGCGACCACTGGATCGCCAGGCGCGATCCCGCGGCCTAGCCAGGCACGTGCCGTTCCGGATCGAGGCAGCCGTGCGCTGGCGCTAGCTGACCGGCGCTGGCCGGTGAGGCCAGCGTCCGCAGCAGGTGGCTGAATCCGTGCGGGGCCCGGGCCTGGCGGCGGGCGGATGTCTGCACGGTGATGTCGCTGGCCCGAAGGACCGAACCTCCGGCCCGCGCCGCGGCGGCGACCAGCGCGTGGTCTTCGGCGGTGCGCACCGGCGTGAACCCCCCGGCGGCCAGGTAGGCCGAGGCCCGGATGCCGAGGTTCGCGCCGTGCACGTGCGGGTGCGGCCTGCCGCCGGATTCGTAGCGGGCCGCGAACGCGGCCGGCACGTGCGGCGGGTGCTCGCTCCAGTCCGCGACGGTCACCGTGCCGAGGACGACATCCCAGCCCTGGCCGGCGTAGCCGAGCTGACGACCCAGCCAGCCGGGCGGCACCACGGTGTCCGCGTCGGTGGTGGCCAGCCAGAGGGCCGCCGGGTCGGTGGCGGCCGTCAGCCGCAGCAGTTCGGTCATCCCGGCGGCCCGGGCCGCGCCGACGCTGCGGGCCCGGATGCTGATCACCTGGGCCCCGCCCGCCCGGGCCGCCTCGGCGGTGCCGTCGGTGCACGAGTCGGCGACCACCAGCACGTGCACCGGGAGGCCGGCCGAACGGACGGCCTGCTGCAGCGCGCTCAGGCACGTGGGCAGCAGCGTTTCCTCGTTGTGGGCCGGCACCACGATCCCGGCGGCCTCGATCACGCCAGGCCCGTCGCCTGGGCGACCGACAACGGCGTGGCGTCGGTACGGATGTAGACCTCGGCCAGGAAGTCGGGTTCCTGGTGGCGGACGAGCCGGGCCAGCCCGGGCCGCGCGGCCAGCGCCCGGTGCACGTCGTCGCCGGACCTGGGGTAGTCGGCCACCGGGTGCCGCCAGTGCACGGCGAGCAGGGTCCCGCCCGGCTCGAGCGCGCGTACGCCGCGGCTCAGCAGCTGGTCCAGGTCGCCGTCCCCGAAGTAGTACAGGATCTCGGAGAACACCACCAGGTCGAAACGCCCGGCCGGCCACTGCCGGGGGAGCTGGCGCCGCTCGACGCGGACCTGCGGCAGGTCCCGGGTGCGGCGGGCCGCGGCCCGGACCGCGGCCTCGGCGACGTCGCAGGACAGCAGGCGGTCGCAGCGCCCGGCGAGCATCGCGGTGAGCACGCCGATGGAGCAGCCCGGCTCGAAGGCGTTCCGGTACCGGCGTTCGGGCAGCTGCGCGAGGCTGATCGCGTACTTGCGCTGCTCGTACCAGCGGTCCTGGAATCCCCACGGGTCGCTGGCCGCCTCGTACATGGCGTCGAAGTAGTCGCCTGGAAGGGTGACGGGCGCGGTCAACTCAGCAGTACCTCCTGCGGGCGGGTGAAATGCGCGACGATGCCGGCCGGCAGCACCGGGCCCGCCCCGCCGCTGCGGTCGGTGAGCTGGCTGCGGAAGGCGCCGATGGCCGACCGCTTCCGGGCCGTGACCGCGGGCGGCAGCGGTATCCGCCGGGCCCGGTGCCAGGGCACCCGTGCGTCGGCTGGTGCCGCCCAGTGCCACATCCAGATCGGGTAGCACAGCACGGGCAGGCCCGCGCGCCGCGCCGCGCGGCCCGCCGCCTCGTGATCGGCGTGCGCATCCCTTTCCCACGGCGCGAGGCATACCTCGAATCCGGCGCACTGCTCGCGCAGGACGGCGGCCAGTTCACCCTGGCGGGCGGCCAGTCCGGTATCGGGGAGCCGCAGCCTGATCACTTCGGCGCCGCCCGCGCCCAGCGCCCCGAGTGCGGCGGCCGTCTCCTCGGTCCGCACCCGCCCGAGCACGGCGGGCTCGGCGCCCGGGTGCGACGCCTCACCGTCGGTGACCGCGATCAGCCGGATCCGGGTCCCGGCGGCGGCCAGCATCGCCATCGTCCCGCCGACACCGAGCACCTCATCGTCGGGGTGGGCGGCGATTACCGCCACGCTCGGCCAGGCCAGCGGGTCGGCGACCGGCAGCTGCCACAGCTCCGGCCATGATTCCCAGGCTTGCTCGGCGGTACCGGGCCGGTCGATGCGGATCCGCCGGGGCCTCCTTACCACGAGGCGCCGCTGCCGGCCACGAGCGCGCCGAGCTCGGCCAGGTTGCGCTCGGCGTGGTGCTGGCGCAGGTACACGGTCAGGTCCGCGACCCGGCGCGCATGCGCCTCGTCGTGGCACAGCGGCCCCGCGCCCAGCGCCCGGCCCACCCGCTGCATGACCTCGGTCGCGGCGGCTTCGGTGAAGGCGCGGACCCGCAGCGCTCGCAGCCGGCCGCGGCCGGAGCCGTCGTCCGGATCCGCGTCGATGCCCGCGGCGGCCACGTCGAGCACCGTGCTGGCGGTATGCAAAGCGATGTCGACCGCGCCGAGATGAGCCAGGGCGTGCGGGCCGACGTCACGCGCGACCGCGGCGGCCAGCAGGGTCCGGCCGACCCCGCGCGCCCCGCCGTACCAGCACGCCGCCACCCCCGCGCCGCCGTGCGCGAAGCCCGGCCGGTCGATATAGCGGCCCGGCGCGCCCACCGGCTCGGCCGCGATGCCGGCGAAGCGGACGTCGAGCGTGTCGCTGGCCGCCATGCCGACCGCCGGCCAGGTGCCGGGGACAGGAACCAGGTCGCGGGTGCTGACCGCGAACAGCCGGCTGCCGTCCGGCGCCGCCGCGGTCACCAGCGCATCAGTACAGGAATGCGCGCCCGAGCAGTACTGCTTGATCCCGTCCAGGCGCCAGCCGCCGTGGGCCCGGCTGGCCGTCAGGCCGGGGCCGGGCGGCTGCGCGGCCCAGACCCCCCAGCGGGTCCCGGGCGGCGGGTCAGGCTCGCCGAGCTCGGCCAGGATGGCCAGGGCGTCGGCGTGACCTTCGGCCAGCCGCGCCAGCGACAGATCGTCCTCGGCCAGGTCCGCCAGCACGGCCCAGCGTTCCCGGGTCCGTCCCGCGCCGGGCCGCGGCAGGTTCAGCCGCCCCGCCTCGACCGCATCCGCGAACGCCGCGGCGGCCCTCGAGCCCGGCCCGCGGGCGGTCCCGCCGTCCGCGGCGTGCGGCTCGCTCGCGGTCAGGTCAACGGCTCCGTGCATGGGTGCCCCTCATGACTGATCCCTGCTGCCCAGGGCCGCAACCGCCAAACACTGGCGCCCCAAACACGGGCGCCCCAAACACGGGCGCCCCAAACACGGGCGCCCCAAACACGGGCGCCCCAAACACGGGCGGCCCGGACCCTAGCGCCACGATCCGTTCGGCCCATGAAATATTTCCCGAACGGCCACCGTGCGTGCGGCCGGCCAGTGCGAGCCGGCCGGTTTAGCCGGGCCGGCCAGGGGCAGCCGCGCCCGCATGCAGCTGATCTCGCGCCTGGAGCAGGACCCCCGCCTGGACAAGCTAGTCTCGGCGGGACAGCGGGCCGCCCGGCTGATCCGGCCCGGCCAGGTCCGCGACGCGCTGCACGGGGTCTGGCTCGGGCACCCGGTGCACCCGGTGCTGGTCCAGGCGCCCGTCGGTGCCTGGCTGTCGGCCGGCATCCTTGACCTGTCCGGCGCCGACCAGAAGGCGGTGCGTCGCCTGGTCGGCACCGGGCTGGCCGCGGCGGTCCCGGCCGCGGTGGCGGGCGCCGCCGACTGGTCCGAGCAGCATGAGCAGCAGATGCGGGTCGGCGTGGTGCACGCGGCCGGCAACCTCGCGGCGATGACCCTGTACGGGGCGTCGCTGCTGGCCCGCGGCCCGCGGCTGGGCCGCGTCCTGCGGCTGGGCGGCCTGGCCGCGGTCGCGGCCAGCGGGCTGGCCGGAGGTCACATCTCGTTCCGGCTGGCCGGCGGCGCTAACCACGCCGAGCCGGTCCCGCACCTGGTCGAGCCCGGCTGGCATCACCTGACCGCGGCGGCCGACGTGCGCGAGGGCAAGCCGGTGCGGCGCATGCTGGGGGAGATCCCGGTCGTGGCCGTCCGGATCGACGGCACCGTGCATGTCCTGGCCGACCGGTGCAGCCACATGTCCGGCCCGCTGTCCGACGGCGAGCTCGCCGACGGCTGCCTGACCTGTCCCTGGCACGGCAGCATCTTCCGCGTCGCCGACGGGTCCGTGGCCCGCGGGCCCGCCACGGCGCCGCAGCCGGCTTTCCGCACTCGTGAGGCCGGCGGGGCGATCCAGGTCTGCCTCCCCGGCGCCGGCTGACCGCGCCCTGGTTACCCGCCGGGAGCCTCGGCTGTGGGTCCGGGCGCCGCCGGGCGGGCAGGGGCATCAGGCCCTGGCAGGTTTTGTAGCGCCGGCGTAGGGTGAAGGCACGGATCTGAGAAATTGAGCCGTCGGGTCCAGACCCCGCCCCGGCCACTGTGCCAGCGGGTGGCGCCATGCTAGGTGTAGAGCAAAAACCGCCGTGCGGAACGGTCATGATGTCGTCGCCGTGCGCGGGGAGCGGGACGTGACCGGCGCTGCGGGTGCCGCCCGCCGCCCGAAGCGGTACCCTTGGCGGCGGCTTGCGGTGAGTGCTGCACGCCCTGGGAGGGCAGCGCCATCGCGTACTGGTACTGGCTGATCACTGCCGGAGCAGCGGCGCCCCTGGCGGGTTGGTGGCACGGCCGGACGCCTAGATGACGGATCGCCGGGCCGTGGTCCTGTGGGGGCAGGTGGCTGCGCACGCCGCTGGGCAGAGCCGCCGTGTATCGGTCGCCGACGTGTGCGCGGTCGCGGTCAGCTCGGCTCAGCTGAGCGGGGCATGGCTGGTGGCCGCGCGCGGCGGCGACCCGGACTTCGTGATGAGCGTGACGGACCCGGTCGGCGAGCAGCTGGCCGAGCTCCAGCTGATGCTGGGCGAGGGGCCGTGCCATGACGTGCTGGCCTCGGCCGCGCCGGTCCTGGCCGCCGACCTGGATGATGCGGAGACCGGCCGCCGGTGGCCCGCGTTCATCCCGGCCGCCCGCGAGCTCGGCGCCGGGGCGGTCTTCGCGTTCCCGCTGATCGTCGGGGCGATCCGGGCCGGGGTACTGGGCCTGTACCGCGGCTCGCCAGGCCCGCTGCCGGACCGGCAGCTGGGTGACCTGCTCATCCTGGCTGATGCGGCGACCGTGATGCTGCTCGGCAGCGCGGACGGCGACCACCAGGACGGTGACGGAGACGGTGCCTGGCTGGACGGGCAGGCCCGGGACCTGGCGGTACACCGCGCCGAGATCGACCAGGCCACCGGGATGCTGACGATCCAGCTCGGCGTCCCGGCCGCGGCGGCGTTCGCCCGGCTCCGGGCTTACGCTTACTCTCAGGACCAGCGTCTGGCCGACGTGGCCGGCGACATCGTCGCCCGGCGGCTGCGGCTGCACCGAGATCAGGGTCAGGATGGCGGCCCGTGACCTGTCCGGCTACGTCAGCCACGCTTCTCCTTGCAGCGCTACCTTGAGTCCCTGCTATCGGCGAAAGGTGACCCAGATGGACACCGACCTGCTCTCCGACACGTTCGTCGATCTGGCCGACACGATGGTCGCTGACTTCGACGTCATTGACTTCCTGCACCTGCTCACCGACCGCAGCGTCGCTCTGCTGGCCGCGTCGGCGGCCGGGGTTGTGCTGGCCGACCCGCGCGGCGAGCTGCGGGTCGCGGCGGCCTCCAGCGAGGAAGCCGGGCTGCTGGAGTTGTTCCAGCTGCAGAATGACCAGGGACCCTGCCTGGAGTGCTTCCGCACCGGCCGGCCCGTCACGGCCGGTGACCTCACCAGCCCGGCCTCGCGGTGGCCCCGGTTCGCCGAAGCCGCCGTGCGGTCCGGGTTCCGGACGGTGGAGGCACTGCCGATGCGGCTGCGGGATCAGGTCATCGGCGCGCTGAACCTGTTCCGCGCCGAGCCAGGTCCGCTTGAGGCGGCAGACCTGCGCATTGCCCAGGCGCTGGCCGACGTGGCCACCATTGGCCTGCTGCACGAGCGCAACGTGCGCCGCCGCGAAACCGTCGCCGAGCAGCTCCAGGCCGCGCTGAACAGCCGGGTCATCATCGAGCAGGCCAAGGGCAAGCTCGCCGAGCGGCGCAGCATCGACATGGACCGCGCCTTCACCATGCTGCGCGACTACGCCAGGAACACCAACCAGCGTCTGACCAACGTCGCCCGCGACTTCGTTAACGGCGCTACCGCGGAATTCCCGCCTCCGGCGCAGCGTCAGCCGCAGCGCTAGCAGCCGCGCAGGACCGTACGCCACTTCGGCGGAATCGAAAGGTCCGCTCCCAGCCCGATGGCTGGGAGCGGACCCTTACCCTTGGCAGGTCAGAGCTGTCCTGCCGCCTCGATGCTGAACCGGCGCGGTTCGGCGTCTGCGTGCGGCGGGGCGGGCCGCGTGGTTACTTGGTGTCGGCCTCGACCAGGCGCTCGACGAGCTCGTCGACGGTGCCGGTCTTGGGCAGGTGGCGCTGGTCGAGCCGGTCGCTCAGCTCGGCCTTGGTCAGGCCTTCGTAGCGCTCGCGGGCCTTGTCGTGGGCGTGCCTGGCCTGCTCGCGCTCGGCCTTGCGGGCCTCGCGGGCCAGTTCCTTCTCGGCCGCCTCGACCTGGCCGGCCTGCGCGCGGGCGGCTTGCTCGGCCTGGCCGGCCTGCTCGTGCACGAGCTCGCGGGCCGACTCGGCCTGCTTGCGGACCAGGCCGCTGACGGACTCGGCCTGGTCGCGGACGGCACCGGACAGCATGCCCGCGGAGTCCGCCCATTTCAGGGTGAGGTCCCGGCTGATGTCGACGGTCCGCTGCACGAAGTCGAAGTAGCGCTCGACGACCGGGACCAGGTTGACCTGCGGCAGGCCGGGAAGCATGAAGTCGCTCAGCCGCTGGGAGCCCTGGGCCCAGAAGTCGGCGATCTTCTCTGCCGTGCTGGCTGCCTGGCGGCCTCCGGTCCGCGTTTAGCCGCTGGACGGAGGGTAGTGCGCCGAACGTCACCCATCACATCGAGGAGGAAGAGGACGAGTGGTTCCCGCAGGTGCGGACGAGGCTCAGCCGCAAGCAGCTCCAGGACATCGGAGCCAGGCTTTCCGAAGCCCGGGCCAAGGCCCCGCGGTCGCCGGCCCAGCCCAGCGCCCTGAAGAAGACGCTGGACGCCGTCATCTCCTGACTCAAGCCGGTAGCCAGGGCGATCGATGAATCATAGCCGGGCTGAGGTTGCGCCGGACGAGTACGATCCACGGGTCCTTCGCCTCCCGGACGGGAGGGATCTGGCGTACTGCCTGTATGGTCGCGAGGACGGGGCGCCGGTCCTGTTTTTCTACGGGACGCCCGGCACGATGTTCCTCGCTCCGGATCGGCTGGTGCCAGTTCATGAGCTGGGAATCCGCCTGCTGGTGGTGGACCGGCCGGGCTATGGCGCATCGACCCGGCTGCCGGGCCGCGGCGTCGCGGCAGCCGCCGGCGACCTGGCCGTCCTCGTCGGTCACCTGGGCTGGGACCGCTTCGCGGTGTGGGGGGCTTCGGGCGGCGGCCCGCACGCGCTGGCCTGTGCCGCGGGCCTGGGTGACCGGATCGCCCGCTGTGCCTGCGTGGTGAGCCCTGCACCGTTTGATGCTGACGGGCTGGACTGGCTCGACGGCATGTCGGCGCTTAATGTCGAGGAATTCACTCGTGCCCTGGCCGGGGAAGCGGCTTACCGGCCGCTGGCCGAGCAGCTCGCCCGCGCCGCCCTGACGGCGGCCGAACGCGGCGCCCTGGCCGTCGCTGATGACTATGCCCTGGCCGAATCTGACCGCGCAGTGCTCGCCGCGCAGGCGCGATCACCCGGTCATCTGTTCCGCACCGAAGCCGCCTACGCCCGCGGGATCGACGGGTGCGTCGATGACGTCATCGCGTTCACCCGTCCGTGGAACTTCGATGTCGGCAGCATCCGGGTGCCCGTGTCCGTCTGGTACGGGCCAGATGATGCCCTGTGCCCTCGGGCTCACACTGACTGGCTCCTGGAGCACATACCTGACGCGGAAGCCCGGGAACTGCCCGGCGGTCACGTCCTGGACGAGCCGAGCTTGAACCGCGTTTACACGTGGCTGATATCTGGTCCGCAGCAATCTGCGGGCATGCCGGGATGAAGTACGTGCTGCTGTTCGTCGAGACCGAGGAGTTCGAGCGCGAGCTGGACGCCATGGGCCCCGGCGCGTCCAGCAGGATCAGCGACGCCTCGGCCTCGCCGTTCAGCTTGAAGAAGTCATCGAATACCTCCTCGGCGCAGGCCGCGGCCAGCGACGGCGCCGGATGGCCCGCGAACCGCCGCGCCGCCTCGATGGCAACGACACCAGCCACCCTTGCGACGCTAACCGCGCCGCCACCCACCCGGTGTCCAACCATGAGGCACTCACCACTGGGCCGCCTGCAAATAGCCGGTGTACGTCCTCACACGGTCTGGACCCGCGCCGGAACCCCGCGAGCGCGCAGGAGGGTGCGGATATCGACCGGATCGCTGGTCAGGACGAGATCGCCGGGCGCTGTCATCAGGGCTGCGTGTCCGTCGACCACATCGGCGGAACCGGCCAGCGCCAGCAATTCGCCGATGCGCTTGCCGTCGCCCGGCGCGAGCGGTTCGATGCCGACGCCCGCCAGGACCCGAGCGAGGTTGGCCTGCTTACGCCCGTCTCGCCACGCTTGCCCGACGACGGCGGAGCTGACCCGGATCGGCGTTCCCTGCTGCTGGAGCACCCGCAGCTGAGCACCGATCATCCGGTCCCGGCGATCGACAGCCACCAGTGCGCCTGCGTCTAGGACTACCTTCACGCCGCGTCCGTGCGCGGCGCCTGTCCGAGACGGGAGGCCGCCTCCTCCAGCTCCGCCTGGGTAAACGGGCCCTGCTCCGCCTCCCACTGGTCGAGAGCAGCACCGAGCAGTTCATTGCGCAGCTTGTCGGCTGCCGCCTCGCTGAGCCACGTCGATACGCTCGTACCCTGCCGGGCCGCGGCCTGCCTGACGTCCGCGCCGAGCTCGGGCGGCATCGTCACAGAAAATCTATCCACCTGCGCCATAAGTACGATCGTAACAGTTACGATCGTATGCGCGGCTCTGGCCGCGGCCTACAGTCCCAGCTGGCGGGCAATGAGCATCCGCTGCACCTCGCTG
Source organism: uncultured Actinomycetes bacterium (assembly GCA_963767565.1). GTDB lineage: Bacteria > Actinomycetota > Actinomycetes > Streptosporangiales > Streptosporangiaceae > Palsa-504. Next base: position 89,308 of record CAVYEG010000023.1, read on the forward strand.
GTGCCCTCGCCGATCTCCAGGATCTTGGCGTCCCGGTAGAACCGGCCGACCGGGAACTCGTTCATGAACCCGTACCCGCCGAACACCTGGGTGGCCGCCCGCGCGTTGTCCATGGCCGCGTTCGACGACACCAGCTTGGCGATGGCCGCCTCCTTCTTGAACGGCTCGCCGCGCAGCAGCTTGGCCGCCGCCGCGTAGTAGGCCAGCCGCGCGGTGTGCGCCCGCGCCTCCATGTCCGCGATCATGAACTGGATGGCCTGGTAGTGGCCGATCGGATGACCGAACGCCTCCCGCTCGCGCGCGTACCGCAGCGACTCGTCCACGCAGCCCTGGGCCAGCCCGGTGGCCAGCGCCGCGATGGCGATCCGGCCCTCGTCCAGGATGGACAGGAACTGCGCGTAGCCGCGGCCGCGCTCGCCGACCAGGTTCGCCGCGGGCACCCGCACGTCGTCGAAGAACAGCTCGCGGGTGTCGGAGGCGCTCCAGCCGACCTTGGAGTACTTCGGCGCGACCCGGAAGCCGGGGGTGCCGGCCGGGACGATGATCGCCGAGATCTGGCGCTCGCCGGTCAGCGCGGTCACCGTGACCAGCGCGGTGATGTCGGTGCCCGAGTTGGTGATGAACGCCTTGGACCCGTTGATCACCCAGTCCCCGCCGTCCAGGGCGGCGGTGGTCCGGGTGGCGCCGGCGTCCGAGCCGCCGCCCGGCTCGGTCAGGCCGAACGCGCCCAGCTTCTGGCCCGCGGCCAGCGCGGGCAGCCACCGCTGCTTCTGCTCCTCGGTACCGAACCGGTAGATCGGCATGGCGCCCAGCGAGACCCCGGCCTCCAGCGTGATGGCCACCGAGGAGTCGACCCGGGCCAGTTCCTCCAGGGCCAGGCACAGCGCGAAGTAGTCGCCGCCCATGCCGCCGTACTCCTCCGCGATGGGCAGGCCGAACAGGCCCATCGCGCCCATCTTGGCCACGATCTCGTAGGGGAACTCGCCGCGCTCGTACAGCTCCCCGATGACCGGGGCGACTTCCTTGCGGGCGAACTCCTCGACCGAGGCGCGCAGCGCCTCGTGCTCCTCGGACAGCGTGAGGTCCATTACTCCTGCTCCTGTACATCAGGGGGTTCCACAACCAGCAGCACGGCGTCCTTGGCCACGGTCCCGCCCGGCTTGGCGCGCAGGCCGCGCACGATGCCGTCGACCGGGGCGGCCAGGACGTGCTCCATCTTCATCGCCTCGACCACGACCAGGCGCTGGCCCGCGGTGACGGGCTGGCCTTCGGCCACCTCGACCAGGGTCACCGTGCCCGGCATGGGCGAGACCACCGGACCGCCCGAGCCGGCGGCGGCCTGCGCGGCGGCCGCGTCCAGCGGCGCCTGCTCGCGGACCGCCCAGGCCTGGCCGTCCCGGCCCAGCCACAGCGTGTCCCCAGCCAGGGCGACTCCATACGAGCGCGTCACCCCGTCCACGGTCACCGGCACCCGCGACTCGCCCGGGTGCGCCGCGACCTGCGCCCGCACCGGCTCCGCCCCGTCTACCGCCACGACCGCGCCGGCGGCCCGGCCGCGGGCCCGGACCTCGACCGGCCCGGTGCTACTGACACCGCTGCCGCCGACGGTCATCCGCCAGGCGGTCCAGGCCGGCTCGCCGACCCGCCAGCCGCCCGGCACGTCGAACGGGTCGACCACCGGCCCGGCCGGCTCCAGCGCGGCCAGCGCCAGCACCGCCGCGGCGGGCAGCACGTCGGGCGGCGGCTCGGCCGCGACCAGCGCGTCCAGCCGCCGCCCGACCAGGCCGGTGTCCAGCCGCCCGGCCTGCACGTCAGGATCGGCCAGCAGCGCCCGCAGGAACCCGGCGTTCGTGCCCAGCCCGAGGATCACCACCTCGCCCAGGGCGGCGTCCAGCTTCGCCAGCGCCTCGGCCCGGTCGGCCCCGTAGGCGATCACCTTGGCCAGCATCGGGTCGTAGTCGCTGCCCACCACGGTGCCCGCGGCGATCCCGGCGTCCACCCGCGCCCCGTCCGGCCAGCTCAAGGCCAGGACGCGGCCGCCGGTAGGCAGGAAGCCCGCCGCCGGGTCCTCGGCGTAGATCCGGGCCTCTACCGCGTGGCCGCGGGCCCGCCGCTGGGCCGGCCACGGCTCCGGCTCGCCGGCCGCCACCCGTAGCTGCAGCTCCACCAGGTCCAGGCCGAAGATCTCCTCGGTGACCGGGTGCTCCACCTGCAGCCGGGTGTTCATCTCCATGAAGAAGAACTCGTCCGGCCGGTCGCCGCCCACGATGAACTCCACCGTCCCGGCCCCCACGTAGCCGACCGCGCGGGCCGCCTCGACCGCGGCGGCGCCCATGGCCCCGCGCTGCGTCTCGTCCAGCAGCGGCGACGGCGCCTCCTCGATGATCTTCTGGTGCCGCCGCTGCAGCGAGCACTCGCGCTCGCCCAGGTGGATGGCGTTGCCGTGGGCATCGGCCAGGACCTGGATCTCGATGTGCCTGGGGCCGGTGACCAGCCGCTCGACCAGCAGCGTGTCGTCCCCGAAGCTGCTCCGGGCCTCGCGCCGGGCCGAGCTGATCGCGTCGGCCAGGTCCTCGGCCCGGTGCACCTCGCGCATGCCCTTGCCGCCGCCGCCCGCGCTCGGCTTGAGCAGCACCGGGTAGCCGGTCTCGGCCACGGCCCGGGCCAGTGCCTCGTCGTCCAGGCCGGACCCGTCCGAGCCGGGCACCACGGGTACGCCCGCCTTGGCCACGGTCTGCTTGGCCCGGATCTTGTCGCCCATGGCCTCGATGGCTGACGACGGCGGGCCCACGAACGCGATCCCGGCCGCCTCGCAGGCCGCGGCGAACGCCGTGTTCTCCGACAGGAACCCGTACCCGGGATGGACGGCCTGCGCGCCGGCCCGCCGGGCCGCACCGACCACCGCGTCCACCGACAGGTAGGCCGGCGCCGGGCCCAGGTGCACGGCCAGGTCGGCCAGCCGCACGTGCGGCGCGGCCGCGTCCGGGTCGGTGTACACCGCCACGGACCGGATGCCGAGCCGCCGCAGGGTCCTGATCACCCGGCAGGCGATCTCGCCCCGGTTGGCCACCAGCACGGTGTCGAACATGCGCTCTCCCATTATCCGGGCCTTACATCCGGAACACGCCGAAGGCCGGGTCGCCCAGCGGGGCGTTGGCCGCCGCGGACAGGGCCAGGCCCAGCACCGTCCGGGTGTCCTTCGGGTCGATCACGCCGTCGTCCCACAGCCGTGCCGTCGAGTAGTAGGGGTGGCCCTGGGTCTCGTACTGGGCCCGGATCGCTTCCGGGTCGGCACCGGAGCCGACCGCGCCCAGCACGGTGGCGGCCTGCTCGCCGCCCATGACCGAGATCCGGGCGTTCGGCCACATGAACAGGAACCGGGGGGAGTAGGCGCGCCCGCACATCGAGTAGTTCCCCGCGCCGAACGACCCGCCGATGATCACGGTCAGCTTCGGCACCCGGGTGGAGGCCACCGCGGTCACCATCTTGGCCCCGTGCTTGGCGATGCCGCCCGCCTCGTACTCCCGGCCGACCATGAAGCCGGAGATGTTCTGCAGGAACACCAGCGGGATGCCGCGCTGGTCGCACAGCTCGATGAAGTGCGCGCCCTTGAGCGCGGACTCGGAGAACAGGATCCCGTTGTTGGCGATGATGCCGACCGGGTGGCCGCAGATGCGGGCGAACCCGGTGACCAGCGTGGTGCCGTACTCCGCCTTGAACTCGTACAGCCGCGACCCGTCGGTGATCCGGGTGATCACCTCGCGCACGTCGTAGGGGATCCGCGAGTCGGCCGGCACCACGTCGTAGAGCCCGTCCGGGTCGGCCAGCGGCTCCTCGGTCGGGAGGACCTGCCAGGGCCGGGGGGCGCGCGGGCCGAGGGTGGCGACGATGACGCGGACGATGCGCAGCGCGTGCGCGTCGTCGTTGGCCAGGTGGTCGGTGACCCCGGAGATCCGGGCGTGCAGGTCGCCGCCGCCGAGTTCCTCGGCCGTGACGATCTCGCCGGTGGCCGCCGCCACCAGCGGCGGGCCGCCCAGGAAGATCGTGCCCTGGTGGCGGACGATCACCGCCTCGTCGCTCATGGCGGGCACGTAGGCGCCGCCCGCGGTGCACGAGCCCAGCACCGCGGCGATCTGCGGGATGCCCAGGCCGGACATGGTGGCCTGGTTGTAGAAGATGCGGCCGAAGTGATCGCGGTCGGGGAACACCTCGTCCTGGGCGGGCAGGTAGGCGCCCCCCGAGTCGACCAGGTACACGCACGGCAGCCGGTTGTGCAGCGCCACTTCCTGGGCCCGCAGGTGCTTCTTGACCGTCATCGGGTAGTAGGTGCCGCCCTTGACCGTGGCGTCGTTGGCCACGATCACGCACTCGCGGCCGGAGATCCGGCCGACGCCGGTGATGATCCCCGCGCCTGGCGCCTCGCCGCCGTACAGGCCGTGCGCGGCCAGCGGCGACAGCTCCAGGAACGGCGAGGACGGGTCGACCAGCGAGTCCACCCGGTCCCTGGGCAGCAGCTTGCCCCGCTCCACGTGCCGGGCCCGGGACCGTTCCGGGCCGCCCAGCCGGGCCTGGGCCAGCTCGGCCTTCAGGTCCGCGACCAGGGCCCGGTGCGAATCGGCGTTGCGGGCCCGCTGATCGCCGGTCCGTTCGGCCCCTCGTTCTGGCCGGTCCGCCTCCGTCACCGTCATGCGGGTCCTCCCTGTGTGGGCCCGGCCAGTGCGGTGACCGTACGGGACGGGCTGGGCCGGCCGAGCTGCCCGGCCATCCATACGCTGGTCTCGACCATCTTGGCCAGGTCGACGCCGGTGGCGATGCCGAGCCCCTCGAGCTGCCAGAGCAGGTCCTCGGTGGCCAGGTTGCCGGTGGCGCTGCGGGCGTAGGGGCAGCCGCCCAGCCCGCCGGCGCTGGCGTCGACCGTGGTGACGCCGCGGCGCAGCGCGGTCAAGGTGTTGGCCAACCCCTGGCCGTAGGTGTCGTGGAAGTGCACCGCGATCCGGTCGGGCCCGATCCCGCCGGCGGCCAGCGCGTCGAGCAGCGCCACCACGCGGCCGGGCGTGGCCACGCCGATGGTGTCGCCCAGGCTCAGCTCGGTGCAGCCCAGCGCCATCATCCGGGCCGCGATCCGCGCCACCTGGACTACCGGGACCTCGCCCTCCCAGGGGTCGCCGAAGCACATCGACAGGTAGCCGCGCACCGACACCCCCGCCTCCCGGGCCTGGGCCACGACCGGGGCGAACATCTCCAGCGAGGCGTCCACGCTCCGGTTGAGGTTGCGCTGGGCGAACGTCTCGGTCGCGCTGCCGAACACCGCGATGTCACGCACGCCCGCCGCCAGCGCGCGGTCCAGGCCCCGCTCGTTCGGCACCAGCACCGGGTACCGCACCCCGGGCGCGGGCGTGATCGCGGCCAGCAGTTCCTCGGCGTCGGCCAGCTGCGGCACCCACTTGGGGTGCACGAAGCTGGTCGTCTCGATGATCGTGTGGCCGGCGTCGACCAGCCGGGCGACGAACTCCGCCTTGACCCCGACCGGCAGCACGGCGGACTCGTTCTGCAGCCCGTCCCGCGGCCCGACCTCGCAGATCGTGACCCGGTCCGGGAGACCCGCCAGCGGGGTCTGGCCGTAGCGCATCAGGCGTTCCTGATCGCGGCAGGACTCATGTCAGCTCCTCGTCAACATCCGCGGCTCAGGTCAGCTGCTAGGTGCTCAGGTCAGCTGCTCGGTGCTCAGGTCAGCTTCTTGGTGCAGCCCTTTCTCAGTGCAGTCCTGCCCGCGGTCCCCTGACTATAACTGACCGCTCGTACGGTCAGCAACAGCGTATGATGAGCCGATGCGAGCAACCCGGCCGCGGGCCAGTTCCCGCGATGCCATCCTGCGCGTCTTCGCCGAGCAGGTCGCCGACCGCGGCTACGCGGACACCAGCCTGGGCGACATCGCCGCCGAGCTGAACCTGAGCAAGGGCACCATCGTGCACCACTTCGGCACCAAGGAAACCCTGCTCCGCGAGGTGCACGTGGCCTATTTCTCCCGCCGCTTCGCCGAGGCCGACTACGTCCACGCCCAGCTGAAGGACCCGGTGCGGCGCCTGGCCGCCATGATCTACGCGCTGCTGGCCGCGCACCGGGACGACCGCGCCGCCAGCCTGGCCTGCCTGCGGGAACTCGTCCGCTACTTCGACGGCGACCTCACCGACTACGTCCGCAAGCAGCGGGCCCGCTACACCGCGATCGTGGGCGGCATCCTGCGGGACGGGGTGGACGACGGCGTGTTCCGCACCGCCGACCCGAAGATGTCGGCGCTGCAGATCTTCGGCATGTGCAACTACGCCTGGACCTGGTACCAGCCGGACGGCTCCCAGTCCGTCGAGGACATCGCCCGCCTGTTCGCCCGCAACATCCTCGACGGCCTCGCGCAGGCCGCCGGCGGGCCCGCCGGCGACGGCACCCTCGACGACCTGATCAGCCAGGCCATCGCCACCGTGCGCCAGGCCCCAGGCCGGCTTCCGCTGGACGCCTAGCCCGGCCATTCAGCCGGACGCCGGACGGCGTGTCCCGCGGCGCCGGCCGGGGTATGGGCCCCGCATTAACGTGGCATTTACCTCGGTCAGTCAGACGGAGGTAAATGTCCACGCTAAGTGGATCTTGAAGCTGCCCGGTGACGCTAGGGACGCGCGGGGCAGGTGTGCAATGTTACGCGTCAAAACCCGTCAACACCAAAGCCGGCCACCTCCTTGGCGTCCACGAACGGGCCGTCGGTGATGGTGTCGCCGCGGACCGAGGTGGCCATGTCCCTGGGCGTCAGGGCGTACGCCGTGATCATCGAACCGCTCCGGGCCAGTTCGTCGGCCTGGCCTGTGCGGCTCGAGGTCGGCGGGCGTGGCCTCCGGGGCGTGCGCCGAGTCGTCGGCGCAGAGCAGGATCGCGTACTGAGCCATGAAGTTCCCTCCCGGCATCGCTTCGTTCCTACACCACGTCGGGCCGGCCCCGCGAAATCGACAGGCCCGCGCCGAGAAAACCGACGCCGCCTAGCTAAGGAAGTACGTGGCCAGCCCGCAGCCCGCGAACGCGGCCGGGATCGCGGCCCAGGCGGCGATCCGTGACCGGCGGGCCAGCAGCGCCGCGGCCAGGATCAGCACCCCGGTGCACCACCAGGCCACGTCGTGGCCGCCGAACGGCTGCGCCAGCAGGTAGCAGACGCGGCTGCCGGCGCACGGCACCGGCCCGGCGCCGGCCAGCGCCTTCGGCACGTCCGGCCACAGCAGCCAGGTCAGGGTGGCGGCCGCCACCCCGCCCAGGTGCCACCAGCTCACCGGCGGCCCGCCGCGCGAGCGGACCTGCCACCACTGCGCGAACGCGAAGCCGAACACCACCAGGACCGGCCAGATCAGCACCGGCACCACGACCGCGGCGGAGGCCTGATTGGCCACCACGGCGCCCCCGGCCACCTCGGCCACCATCGCGCCGGACACCACTGCCCACCCCGTCGCCCCGCCCGCGAAGGGCTGCGTGAGCAGCGGCGCGGGCCGCGGCGGCCGGTCATCGAGCGGAAGGCGACGCAAGCCGGGCGGCGATCCGTGGGTCCGGGACCAGAGCATGCCGATCCGCCTCCTGGCAGGCGGTGATGATTAGGCCTGATCGGCACCATCGTAACAGCGCGGCTACCGCCCGGCAGGTCTTGTATTGGGCCGAACGGGCCGTGGTATCACTTCCGCGTCCCTGCGTCGATCCCGGTCAGGTGAGCCCGGTCAGGGGCGTCCCCGCGATGTGCTCGAAGATCAGGTTGGTCTCCGTGGCCGCCACGTTCCGCGAGGCGCTCAGGTTCTTGACCACGAAGTCCCGCAGGTCGTCGGCTGACCGGGCGGCCAGGTGGATCTGGAAGTCGTTGACGCCGGCCAGGAAGAACACGTTCAGCACGCCGGGCAGCGCCGCGAACCGCTGGGCGAACGAGCCGATGCCCGGGCGGGCGTTGGGCTGCAGGCGCACCGACACGATGGCCTGCAGGGGCCGGCCCAGCGCCTCCGGGGCCAGGTCGGCGTGAAAGCCCCTGATCACCCCGGTGTCCTGCAGCCGGCGCACGCGCATCAGGCAGGTGGACGGGGCCAGGCCCACGTGCGCGGCCAGCACGTTGTTCGGGGTGCGCGCGTCGGCGGCCAGGATGCGCAGGATCTCTTGGTCCACCTCGTCCAGCTCGACGGCCCGGCGAACCTTCTTCGCCGCCGCTGCCCTGATCCCGGTCATGCACCTAATTATGTCACCAGTTTCTCAAGTCTGCCCGAATAGCATTCGGTGACTGCGGACAATAACCGAATCGGTGCGGAACACTATGGCGTAACGCAACGTTGGAGGAACCATGCGGATCGGTATCCCTGCTGAGGTCAAGAACCACGAGTACCGGGTGGCCATCACGCCCGCCGGGGTGCACGAGCTCGTGCTGAACGGGCACGAGGTCTTCGTCCAGGCCGGCGCGGGCGCCGGCTCGTCGATCACCGACGCCGAGTACCAGGCGGCCGGCGCGCGGACCCTGCCCACCGCGGACGACGTGTGGGGCACCGGTGACCTGATCCTGAAGGTCAAGGAGCCCATCGCCGAGGAGTACCACCGGATGCGCGCGGGCCAGGTCCTGTTCACCTACCTGCACCTGGCCGCCGACAAGCGGCTCACCGAGGAGCTCATGGCCCGCGAGGTCACCGGCATCGCCTATGAGACCGTGCAGACCCCGAACGGCGCGCTGCCCCTGCTGGCCCCCATGTCTGAGGTGGCCGGGCGGCTCGCCCCGCAGGTCGGCGCGGCCACCATGATGAAGGCCGCGGGCGGCCGCGGCGTCCTGATGGGCGGCGTCCCCGGCGTGCACGCGGCCAAGGTCGCCATTATCGGCGCCGGCGTCTCCGGCCTGAACGCCGCCGCCATCGCGGTCGGCATGCAGGCCGACGTCAGCGTGCTCGACCGCAACATCGACCGGCTGCGTGCCATCGACCAGATCTACCGCGGCCAGCTCCACACCATCGCCAGCAACGCCTTCGAGGTCGAGCGCGCGGTACTGGCCGCCGACCTGGTCATCGGGGCCGTGCTGATCCCCGGGGCCAAGGCCCCCACGCTGGTCACCAACGAGCTGGTGTCCCGGATGAAGCCGGGCTCGGTCCTCGTCGACATCTCCATCGACCAGGGCGGCTGCTTCGAGGACTCGCACCCGACCACCCACGCCAACCCGACCTACGCCGTGCACAACTCGGTCTTCTACTGCGTGGCCAACATGCCCGGCGCCGTGCCGAACACCTCGACCCACGCGCTGACCAACGTCACCCTGCCCTACGCCGTCGCGCTGGCCAACCAGGGCTGGCAGCAGGCCTGCGCCGACGACGCCAGCCTGGCCCTGGGCGTCAACACCCACGCCGGCCACCTGGTCAACTCCGCCGTGGGCGAGGCCACCGGCTTCGACGCGGTGGCCCTCTCCGACGTCCTCGCCTAGCGGCTGGGCCGCCCCCTGATCACCGGGTTGACCAGCGCGCCGATGCCGTCGATGGCGATGGCGACCACGTCGCCGCCGGCCAGGGTGAACGGCAGCTCGGGCACCAGCGACGTCCCGGTGGCCAGGACCACGCCGTCCGGGAACACGTCCGCCCGGTACAGGAACTCGGTCAGCTCGCCGAACTTGCGGTGCAGCCCGGCCGTGGAGGCGGACCCGGCCCAGATGTCGGCGCCGTCCCGGCTGATGGTCAGCCGGATGGTGAGGCGGTACGGGTCGGGCACTTCCCAGGCCGGGCGGATCGCCGGGCCGAGCGCGCAGCTGCCCAGGTAGATCTTGGCCTGGGGCAGGTAGAGCGGGTTCTCGCCCTCGATGGTGCGCGAGCTGACGTCGTTGCACACCGTGTAGCCGCAGATCTCGCCCTGGGCGTTCAGCACCAGGGCGAGTTCCGGTTCCGGCACGTCGATGGCCGAGTCCGCGCGTACCGCGATGGGCTGGCCCGGCCCGGATACCCGCCAGGCGGCCGACTTGAAGAACAGCTCGGGCCGTTCGGCCTCGTAGACCAGAGAGTAGAGCCGGGCCGCGCCCTGGCTCTCCTTCATCCGCTCCTGCTGCGACCGCTCGTAGGTGACCCCGGCCGCCCACACCTCGGTCCGCCCGTCGATGGGCGCCAGCAGCGTGACCTCGTCCAGCCGGCAGCGGGCCCCGCCGGCGCCCTCGCACCGGCGCCGCACCTCCGCCGCGGGCTCCCTGAGCAGCTCCGCGACCGAGCCCACGCCCAGCCCGGTGACCGTCTCGCCATCTGAGACCCCCGCCCGCGCCTGCTCAGCGCCGCCGGTCGTGAAACGGACGATGTCCATGGCGCTCTTCCTACGCGAAATGAAATCCGGGATCCACTGCCTACCAGTGTGCTGGAAGCCCGGTTTCATGCCGCGGCCAGCTCCCGCCATAACTCCCGGTAATCATCCGCGTGACGCAGAGTGCCACACCCGTGGAATCAGCCCGGACGAGTGAGGCGAGAGGGCTAGCCCAGCTCTCCAGGTCCGGCGGGAGCGCTCGACAGCCGGGCGGCGCATTCCAGCATCCCGGCGTGCACGAAGGCCTGCGGCAGGTTGCCCCGCAGCTGGCGCTGGTGCACGTCGTACTCCTCCGTGTACAGGGCCGCCGGGCCGCACGCCGCGCGGTTGCGCTCGAACCAGCGGGCCGCCGCGGCGGCGTCCCCGCACACCTGCGCGACCTGCGCCATCCAGAACCCGCAGAGCAGGAACGCGCCCTCGCTCTCGTGCAGCGGCCGGGCGTCATGGCGGAACCGGTACACGTACCCGTCCTCGGTAAGTTCGTCCTGCACCGCGCGGACGGTCGCCTGGCTGCGCGGGTCGTCCGCGGGCAGCGTGCCGCGGATCACCGGTAGCAGCAGGGCGGCATCAACGCGCGGGTCCTCAGGCGAGCGCTGCCAGCGGCCCGTGGGATGGACCGCATCGCCGAGGCTGGCTAGCAGCGTGTCGGCCAGGGTGCTCCACCGGGCCGCCTGCCGGTGCCCGGGACCGCCCGGCGGCCCGCCGGCCGCGGCGGCCAGCGAGCGCAGGCCGGACACACAGGTCAGGCGGGAATGCGTCCAGTGCCGATCCCCGAGCTCCCAGATGCCCGCCTCGGGCTTGCGCCAGCGCTGCTCGATCGCCTCGGCCGCGGTCGCCGCCGCCTGCCAGTTCTCCTCCGCGAGCAGGTCCAGCCGGGCGGCCGCGGCGAAGAGCTCCAGGGCTTCGCCCAGCCCGTCGAGCTGGAACTGGCTGCTCACGCGGTTCCCGGCCCGGGGCGCGCCGCCCGGATAACCGCGCAACCGCACGGCGCGCTCACCGGGAATGCGCTGGCCGTCGACGGTGTAGGCGGGCATGAGGTCGGGACCGTCAGCCAGGATCCGTTCGGTGAGGAACCGGATGGTTCCCGTCAGCAGCGGGTGCGGGCCATGGGCGGCGACCGCCAGCCCCGCGTAGCACTGGTCCCGGATCCAGGCGTACCGGTAGTCATAGTTGCGGCCGCCTTCCAGCCGCTCGGGAATCGACGTGGTGGCGGCGGCCACCATCGCGCCTGAACTCGAGGTCAGCCCGTGCAGCACGGCGTAGGCGTGGCGGGCGTCCCGCGCGGCGATCAGGTCGTCGCAGCTGGGCACGACCGCGGACCAGGTGTTCTCGGTTGCCTCCCAGGCCTCGTCCGGGTCGGGCGGCCGATCCGCCAGCGGCTGATCGGATATCTCCAGAACGAGATCGTGGTGGCCGCCTTCCGGCAGGGTCACGGTCAGGGTCAGCCCGTCCGCGCCGGGCCGCGCCCTGGCCGCGCCCGACCAGCGGAACTGCAGACGGCCGCTGCGGCCGGTCCAGCACCCGCCGACCCGGGACAGCGCGGTCATCTTGCTGCGCCCGAACCCGGCCCGGACGTCGAGCAGCACGTTCACCCGGGCCGGCCCGTCGACCGCCTCGATACGCCGCAGGATCACGACGCGGTGCGGGTCCGCCGGCATGGCCAGCGCCTCCCGGCACTCCGTCCGCGACGAGCCGACCCAGCGGCTGCGCCAGATCAGGGTCTGGCTCTCGTAGTAGCCGCCCCAGACGTGCCACGGATCGGTCGGCGTGACCGCATAAACGCCCTGGCCGCCGAGCAGCCCGCCGAACACCGCCGGGCTGTCCCAGCGTGGCGCGCACAGCCACGAGAGGTCCCCGTCCGGGCTGATCAGCGCCCCGCGCTCCCCGTCGGCGATCAGCGCGAACTCGCGGAGCACGTGCGGGCGCAATGATCCGGTCATGGCACTGCAACTGTCCGGCAGGACCCGTACGAAACACCGGGACCCGCCGGGTTTAGCCAGCTGAACGCCGGGCAGCCAGACGCCTTTAACGAAAGGCGGATCCAGATGCAGAACCAGACCGTTGTCATCACCGGCGCCAGCGCGGGCATCGGGCGGGCCACCGCGCGCCTGTTCGGCGAGCGCGGCGCCCGGGTCGGCCTGATCGCGCGCGGCCAGGCCGGGCTGGACGGCGCGGCCCGCGACGTAGAGCAGGCTGGCGGCACGGCCCTGGCCATCAGCGCCGACGTGTCCGACTACGATCAGGTCACCGCGGCCGCCCATAAGGTCGAGCAGGAACTAGGGCCGATCGACGTGTGGGTCAACGTGGCGTTCACCTCGATCTTCGCGCCCTTCGAAGAGATCACCGCGGCAGAGTTCCGGCGCGTCACCGAGGTGAGCTACCTCGGCTTCGTGCACGGCACGATGGCGGCCCTAGCCCTGATGCGTCCCCGCGGCCAGGGCACGATCGTGCAGGTCGGGTCCGCGCTCGGCGAGCGCAGTATCCCCCTGCAATCGGCCTACTGCGGGGCCAAGCACGCCATCAACGGGTTCACGTCCTCGCTGCGCTGCGAACTGCGGCACGAGAACTCCGGCGTGCACGTGACCGTGGTCCAGATGCCCGCCGTCAACACGCCCCAGTTCTCCTGGGTGCGGTCCCGGCTGCCCCGGCACCCCCAGCCGGTGCCGCCGATCTACCAGCCCGAAGTCGCCGCCCGCGGGGTGCTGTACGCCGCGGACCATCCGCAGCGCAGACAGTACTGGGTGGGGGCGAGCACCGCGGCCACCATCGTGGCCAACCGGCTGGCCCCGGCCGTGCTGGACCGGTACCTGGCCCGCACCGGCTACGACTCCCAGCAGACCTCGCAGCCTGTCGAGCCCGGCCGCCCCGATAACCTGCTTCAGCCCGTCGACCGGGACCAGGGGCAGGATCACGGCCCGCACGGGATCTTCGACGACAAGTCGCACGACCGCAGCCCGCAGCTCTGGCTGGCCGAGCACGCCCGCGCGTCCGCCGGGATCCTGGCCGGGGCCGTCGTGGCCGGAGCGCTTCTGGCCCGGCAGCTCGGCCGCCGCCGGTGACCACCCCGCCGCGGCGCATGCCGGTCGTGACGACCGCGGGACGGGCGCTGCAGGTAATCCGGGCCGGCTACGGCGCCACCTTGATCCTGCTGCCCGGCCGCGTGCTCCGCCTGACCACCGGTGAGCAGCCCAGCCGCCGGGCCTGCCGGACGGCGCGGCTGGTCGGTGCCCGGCACCTGGTCCAGACCGCGCTGACCGCAGCCGCGCCGTGGCCCCGGACCTTCGCCATCGGCGGCCAGGTCGACACGCTGCACGCCGCCTCCATGCTGCTGCTCGCCGTCGTCAGCCGGTCCGGCCGCCGCCCCGCCCTGACCGACGCGCTGACCGAGGCCGGCTTCGCCGCCGCTGGTTTCTCGGCCACAGGCTTCTCCGCCTCGACCCAGCCCTGGTAGACCCGTCCGCGAGCCGGCTCGCCCGAGCGTTCGCGCCTCAGCTCCGCCGGTAGCGTTCGGCATCGGCGTCCCGCAGGGTCAGGCCGAGCCCCGCCTCGTCCGGGTCGGGTGTCAGCACCCCGCCCGCCGGATCCAGGGCGCCGTCGAACAACATCCCCTCGATCCGCTGGTGGTCGTGGAAGTACTCGACGTGCCGCAGGTTCGGTACCGCGACGCCCACCCGCGCGTGCAGGTTGGGCGCGCAGTGCCCGGAGACCTGCAGGTTGTGCGCCGCCGCCAGCGCCGACCCGCGCAGGAACTCGGTGATGCCGCCGCACCGGGTCACGTCCAGCTGCAGGCAGTCCACCGCGCCGGCGTCGATGAGCCGGGCCGAGTCGGCCAGTGACCAGCTGTACTCCCCGGCCGCCACGTCCGGCTGGACCTGATGCCGCACCGCGGCCAGCCCGGCCAGGTCCTGTGAGGAAACCGGCTCCTCGAACCAGGTCACTCCGTACTCGGCCAGCCGCTGGCCGACCCGCACCGCCTGGCCGGCCGGGTAGCCGCCGTTGGCGTCGACATAAAGCTCGGTGTCCGGCCCGATGATTTCGCGGGCCAGGGCCACCCGGTCCAGGTCCCGGCGTTCGCGGCTGCCCCAGCTCTCGCCGATCTTGATCTTCACCCGCGGGATGCGGTCCTTCTCCACCCAGCCGGCCAGCTGCTCACGGGTCTGGTGCTCGTCGTAGCTGGTGAAACCGCCGCTGCCGTAGACGGGAACCCCGTCCCGGGCCTGGCCGAGCAGCCGGGACAGCGGGACGCCCAGCAGCCGGGCCTTGAGATCCCACAGCGCGATATCCACCGCGGAGATGGCCATCGCGGCGACGCCGGGTCGCCCGATGTTCCGGACCGCCCGGGCCATCGCTTCGGCCGCTCCGGGCACGTCCATGGCACTGCGGCCGGTGGCGGCACCGGCCAGCACGTCGGTGATGACGCTCGCCGCTGCGGCGGCGGCGTAGGTCCAGCCGATGCCGCGGGCCGTCCCGGCCCGGGCGCAAGCCAGCACCAGCGTCGTCTTGTCCCAGGCCAGCGTCCCGTCTGCCTCGGGCGCGTCGGTCGGGATCTCATAGACGGCGGCCGTGATATCACGCACGATCGGCCCGTCATCGCGCACGGCTGAACCTCCTCGCGGTCGGTCATCCCAGCTGACTGCTACCTGCGCAGGCCGGGGCCAAACGCCGCAGGCCCGCGCGTCCGGCCAGCGCCGTCGTTTAACTGCCCGGATCCCCGGTAGATGCGTCGGATCACCAGTTACTTGTTCTCATCACCGGACAGGCAGGACGAGCCTGAGGCCGGTAGCCGGCCTCGGGAGCCGGAGGTCGAGGAAGCGTTCGACCGGCTCATCGCCGAAGGCGCCGACCGGCTGGCCAGGCCGGTGATCCCGCTGCTGGCCACCGGATTCGTGGGCGGCATCGACGTCGGCGTGGGCGTGCTCGCCTACCTGGTGGTCTATCACGACACGGGCCAGCCGCTGCTGGCCGCCGCGGCCTTCCCCATCGGTTTCGTCGCGCTGCTGCTGGCCCGCAGCGAGCTGTTCACGGAGAACTTCCTGGTGCCCGTCATGGCCAGGGTGGCCAAGCACGGGTCGTGGCCTCAGCTCGTGCGCCTGTGGCTGGTGACCCTGGCCGCGAACCTGGTCGGCGGCCTGGCGATGGCCGGAATGATGGTGGTCGCGCTGCCGGACCTGCGTTCGACCGCCGCCGACGTCGGCCGTCACTACGCCACCCTCGGGGTCTCCTGGCGTTCCTTCCTGCTCGCCGTCCTGGCCGGCGCGGTGATCACCTTGCTGACCCGCATGCAGCACGCCAGCGATGACCTGGGTCCGAAGCTCGTGGCCGGGATCGCGATGTCCTTCGTGCTCCCGGCCGCGCAGCTGTTCCACTCGGTACTAGATTCAATCCTGATGTTCACCGGACTGCTCGGCGGCCAGGCCGCCTACACGTGGGCCGACTGGGCCCTGGCCCTGGGGTGGTCGGCCTTCGGCAACCTCGTCGGCGGCATCGGCCTGGTGACTTCCATCCGGCTGTTCCAGGTCCCGCACCGCGTGGTCGAAGAGCGGGCCAGCCGCCCGCAGGCCCCGACCTAAGCGCGGGAGGCGGGCTGCGATGGGAACGGCGGGATCCCCTGATCCCCGGGATGAATCCGAGGCCGAGCGGGATGACCGTAATCTCGCCGAGCTGCTCCAGGAGCTGCGAGTGGCCGGGCTGGGGGTGCAGGTGCTGTTCGGGTTCCTGCTCTCGCTGCCGTTCAGCAACCGGTTCGACAAGGTCAGCTCGGGCCAGCGTGACCTGTACCTGGCCTGCCTGGTGCTGTCCGCCGTGGCGACCGCCCTGCTGCTGGGACCGGTGGCCTACCACCGGCTAGTGTTCCGCCGCGGCCAGAAGGAGGGCTTGGTCCGGGCAGCCAACGTGATGGCTATCGCGGGCCTGGCCGCGGTCGGCCTGGCCGTCTCCGCCGCCGTCCTGCTGGTGACCAGCTTCGTGGCCAGCGGGCTGACCGCCGGGCTGATCACCGCGTTCGTCGCGGGCCTGTTCGCCGTCCTGTGGTTCGCGTTCCCGCTTACCCGGCGGCGCTGAGCGGAGCAGGCCCTGACCGGTAGGTGTGGCCGAGCCTGAGCCCGGCGGCCTGGCGGGCCCGGCTGGCTCCGCCGCCCGCGGCGACGACGAGCAGGAAGGCGATGCCCGCCACCGGCCACCGCAGGACCCGCCGGAGCGGGCCTGCCCTGCTGCGCAGCTGTTCGTGTGCGGGCATGGTCTGCCCGGCATTGATCCGCGCGAAGGTGGCGAGATTGAAGGCCAGGCCAGGATCAGCCAGGTCCAGCGCCCGGTCCAGTTGCCGCAGCTTGCGCCGCTGGCGATAGGGAAGGCTCATCGCGCGCTCCCATCCCGAGACCGCCGCTCAGTCTCCGGTCTGTCCGAGAGCAGGCACGAGGAACTGGACAGTGCGGCACCATTCTGATACCGCGACTCCCTACCCGCCGGCCGCCGTTCTATGCCAGCCGTCGCGGCTAGGCCTTGGTCAGTCGCTGCTACCGGGCAGGATCTCGCGGGCCTTGGTCTTCAGGCCTTCCTTGAGCACGCCCCAGCGGTTCTCATCGCCCTTCAGCAGCGCCGTGGCGGCGTCCTTGGCCTGCTCGAAGGTGGCGTGCGGCGGGATCGGCGGGATGTCGGGGTCGGTCCGCACGTCGAGCACGGTGGGCCGATCGGCGGCCAGGGCCTGATCCCAGGCAGCGCCGATCTGGTCGGGCTTGTCCACCGCTATCCCGTGCAGGCCCAGACTGCGGGCGAAGCCCTCGTAGGACACGTCGGGCAGCCGCTGGGACTCGGTGAACTTCGGCGCGCCTTCCATGGCGCGCATCTCCCAGGTGACCTGGTTGAGGTCGTTGTTGTGCAGCACCGCGATGATCAGCCGCGGATTGGCCCACTGCTCCCAGTAGTGCTTGATCGTGATCAGCTCGGCCAGGCCGTTCATCTGCATGGCCCCGTCCCCGGCGAATACGATGACGGGCCGGCCCGGGTGGCCGAACTTGGCGCCGATGCCGTAGGGCACGCCGGGGCCCATGGTGGCCAGGTTGCCCGACAGCGAACCGCGCATGTCGCCGCGGAACCGCAGCTGCCGGGCGTACCAGTTCGCCGCGGAGCCGGAATCCGCGGTAACGATGGCGTCGGCGGGCAGCCGGGCCGACAGCTCGCGGAACAGCAGCATCGGGTTGACCGGGTCGGCCTCGACCTCGGCCTCGGCCTCCATCGACCGCCACCACTTGGCCACGTCGTCCTCGAGGCCCACGCGCCAGGACCGGTCCTCCTTGCGCCGCAGGTGCGGGATCAGGGCCCGCAGCGTCGCAGCCGCGTCCCCGACCAGGTTGACCTCATAGGGATAGCGCATCCCGATGAACTTGCCGTCGATGTCGATCTGGACCGCCCGGGCCTGGTCGAAGGCCGGCAGGAACTGGGTGTACGGGAAGCTCGAGCCGACCGTGAGCAGCGTGTCGCAGTTCTTCATCATCTCGTAGCTCGGCCGGGTGCCGAGCAGCCCGATCGAGCCGGTCACGTAGGGCAGCTCGTCGGACAGCACGTCCTTGCCCAGCAGCGGCTTGGCTACCCCGGCGCCGAGCAGCTCGGCGACCTCCTCGAGCTCGCGGCGGGCCCCGCGGGCGCCCTGCCCGGCCAGGATGGCGACCTTGGACCCGGCGTTCAGCACCTCGGCGGCGGCCAGGACCGCGGCGTCGCCAGGAGAGACGGTCGGCCAGCTCACCCCCAGCGACGAGGGCACCATCTTGAACGCGTGGGTGGGCGCGGAGTACTCCAGCTCCTGCACGTCGGCCGGGATGATGATCGCGGTGGGCGCCCGCTCGGCCAGCGCGGTGCGGATGGCCCGGTCCAGCACGTTGGGCAGCTGCTCAGGCACCGTCACCATCTGCACGTACTCGCTGGCCACGTCCTTGAACAGCGACAGCAGGTCGACTTCCTGCTGGTAGGAACCGCCCATGGCGCTGCGGTTGGTCTGGCCCACGATCGCCACCACGGGCACGTGATCCAGCTTGGCGTCGTACAGGCCGTTGAGCAGGTGGATGGCCCCCGGGCCCGAGGTGGCCATGCAGACGCCGAGGCGGCCGGTGAACTTGGCGTACCCGACCGCCTCGAAGGCGGCCATCTCTTCGTGCCTGGCCTGGACGAACTGGGGCTTGTTCTCGGCCCGGCCCCAGGCGGCCAGGATCCCGTTGATCCCGTCGCCCGCGTAGGCGAACACGTGCTGCACGTCCCAGGAGCGCAGCCGCTCGAGCAGGTAATCGGCAACTGTCGGTGCCATGTCTGTCCTTCCGTGGCCCGTCGAAGGCCCTCTCGTTGGTGGTCAAGTCGTGCCGCCGGGCGCTCCGGCCGCCAGGTAATCGGCCGCGCGGGCGGCCACCGCCATGATCGTCAGCGCGGGGTTGGCGCTGCCCTGCGTGGGCAGCACGCTGCCGTCGGTGATGTACAGGTTGGGTACCGCGAAGCTCCGGCAGCTGCTGTCCACGACGCCGTGCCGTTCGTCGCGGGCCATCCGGGCCCCGCCGACCAGGTGGGCGTAGCGCTGGATGGTGATGACCTCGTCCGCTCCGGCCGCGTGCAGGATGTCCTCCATGACCGACTGCGCGGCCCGGGCCAGGACCCGGTCGTTGTCGCACTGGGAGTAGGAGAACCGGGCCACCGGCAGGCCGTAGGAATCCTTCTCCTCGTCGAGTGTCACCCGGTTCTCCGGCCGGGCCAGGAACTCGCACAAGGATCCCAGGCACGACCAGTGCACGTAGTCGCTCATGTACTCGCGCAGCGCGCTGCCCCAGTGCCCTTGGGCGGCGACGTGCTCGGCCCAGGTGATTGGCAGCGGTGAGACGGTCTGGATGGAGAAACCGCGCTTGGCCTCCCGGGCGGGATCGGTCTCGTAGAACTCCTCGGTGCTCACCTCGGGCGGCGGCGCCTTGTACATCCGGACCTCGGCGTCGAAGCGGCCCGCCGTCTGCGGCGCGCCCTGGACCATCAGGTACCGGCCGACTTGGTCGAAGTCGTTGCACAGGCCGTCGGGGAAGCGCTCGCAGGCGGAGTTGAGCAGCAGCCGGGGCGTCTCGATCGAGTACCCGGCCACGGCCACCATCGCGGCGCGCTGGAAGCGCTCCCGGCCGTCGCGGACGTAACGCACTCCGGTGGCACGGCCGGTTCGCTCATCGATGGTGATCCCGGTGACCATGGCGTCGGGGCGGACCTCCGCGCCGTGCGCCAGGGCGTCGGGGATGTGCGTGATCAGCGGCGACGCCTTGGCGTTGACCTTGCAGCCCTGCAGGCAGAAGCCGCGGTAGATGCAGTGCGGCCGATTGCCGAACCGTCCGTTGGTGATGGCCACCGGGCCCACCTTGGCAGTGATCCCGAGCTTGTCCGCGCCGCGCAGGAAGATCTCGCCGTTTCCGCCGACCGGATGCGGCCGGTACGGGTAGCCGTGCGGATCTCCCCACGGCCAGCGCTCGCCGGACACCGGCAGCTCCTGCTCGAGCTGCTCGTAGTACGGGCGGAGCTGAGCGTAGCCCAGGGGCCAGTCGGCGCCCACGCCGTCGAGCGTGGCGGTCATGAAGTCGCTCGGATGGAAGCGCGGCGTGTACCCGGCGTAGTGGACCATCGAGCCGCCCACGCCCCGCCCCGAGTTGTTCGAGCCCATCGGCACCGGGTCGGTGCCCGCGATCACCCGCGGGTCGGTCCAGTACAGCTGGTGCGAGCCCGCCTCGTCGCTGACCCAGTCCGTGTCCGGGTCCCAGAACGGGCCCGCGTCCAGGGCCGCGACCTTCCAGCCGGCCCGGGCCAGCCGCTGCAGCAGGACCGAGCCGCCCGCGCCGCAGCCCACGATGACCAGGTCGATCTCGTCGTCGTCGGCGAACCGCCGCATGTCGCGGCGCAGCCGGTGGTTGGTCCTGGTGCCGTCATTGGGCAGCAGCCAGGCCGACTCGTTACGTGCGCGGACGCCGTCCCGAACTCCCATCAGGCGCCCTCCTTGACGGGGTCGTCGGCGGGCCGCGCGTCCCGGACCTCGAACGGCTCGAGCTTGCCGACCCCGGCGTTCTTGTAGCCGCGTGGGTAGGCCGGACCGGGGAAGCCGATCTCGGTCCAGGCGGACGGGTGGGCGTAGAAGGCCGTGCAGGCGTACCTGGTCCACAGGCTCCAGACGTGCGCGGCCGGCAGCCCGTGCCAGTCGGCCGACTTCAGGTCCTGCACGGCCTGGACCAGAGCGAGCTGGTCAAGCTCGGAAGCATCGGCGAACGACGTGCCGCAGCGCAGCCCGGCGTCGGCGTCGAGATGCGCCAGCGTGTCCCGCCAGGCCTGACCGTCCTCGGGCATGTCGTCGTACCGCCAGCCGTCGGTCTCGCCCGCCTGCAGCCGGGCGTCGACCATCTCCAGGACCGGCACCGCCAGCTCGCCGTCCGGCTCGTCCTGGCCGGTGAGCAGGTTGAGCAGGGCCCGGGCGCAGGCCGCCTCGGGCTCGGTGAAGAACCTCGGTGCCGCGGGCGGCCTGATCCGGGCCATGACCGCATCGGCAGTTACCTGATCCCAGTGCCGGGCCTGGCTCAGCACGTCGAATCCGGGGAACCGGCCGGCCCAGTCGCGGGTTCCGCTGGCGCCGGCGCTCATTTCTCCCGCCGCAAGATCGCGGCCAGCAGGCCCATCCCGCCCACCATGGTGACCAGCAGCGGAGCCAGCAGCGGCGGCCCCATCTCCATGTTGTAGCGGGCGTTCCGCCAGCCGCCCGGCTTCTGGGCGATGCCGCGGGCATGCAGGTACAGGCCCTGCACGCCGTTGGCCACGATCGCCGCCGAGGTGATGGGCAGCGCCGTCTTGGCCATCCGGCGACTGCAGAACCCGGCCACTCCCGCGACCGCGCCGACCGGTCCCAGGACGACCGGCAGCCACATCATCTTGTTGCCGAAGCTGGCGCTGTCGTGCTCGAAGTAGATCTCCGCCGCCGTCACCAGCGCGCCGGCCGCGGTCAGGGCCGACAGGCTGCGCTCGAAGCGCCCGGTCTCCACGTTGCGCACCATCCGGTCGATGCCAACGGCGGCCTGGCTGGTTGCGCTGCGGCGAGCGCGCCAGAATGTCATAAGTTCCTCCTGATGGCGGCGAAGCGCGGGGCTCGGGTCATGTGCCTTCAGGTCCTCGCCCCGACGTCGGCTCCGGACCGCACTACCCCGACAGCGCGCGCCAAACCCGCTCTGGTGCGGGGCGCCCGGCCGATCCCGGCCCTCGTCACACGTCCATCGGGCTGCCGGAGCGCCGGACCGGCCGCCGGGCTTGCGCCGCGTCTTCCTCTTCCGGGGTGGGCGGGTTACCGCCTCCTTCGGGAACCGGTGCATCACGGGTCGGGGCGACGCTGCGGCCGCCGCCGACGTGCTGGCCGCCCTGCACCAGTCCCCGCATACCCTCCCGTTCGGGATTCCGCGAGTACGGGCGGCGAGCGGCGATGGCCACCGTGCCCAGCCAGATAGCCAGTGCCAGCACGATGACCACGCAGAACACCACGATTCCGACAGTGGAACCGGACATGCGAGCCTCCTTGGTCTAGCCGTCCGCCCCTCCTACCCTGCCTGGCCGGAGTAATCCGACCAGCTCGCTCCCCGAAGATCTGCCGCCCAGACCGGCCGGGATCAACCGTTTGGGCTGATCCGGACCGGGAAGTGGGGGCGCCCGATGAGCGATACACAATCCCGCGTCGCGGCCGGCCCGGACGTCTGGGCGCTGATCGGGCCGCTGTTCCTGGCAGGGCTGGGAAACGGCCTGGTCATCGCGCCAAACCAGGACTTCGCGCTCGGCTCGGTACCGCGGAGCCAGGCCGGGCACGGCCGGCGCCGCGCTGATCACGGCGCAGCGAATCGGCGCGGCCATCGGCATCGCGGTGATCGGGACCGCACTATTCGGCAGCGGCAGCGGCAGCGGCCACAGCCTGCCCAGGACGCTGGCCGCGGAACGGGCCGAGGAGAACGCATAACGGGGCACGGCGGCAGACGGGAAACTACGGCCGAGCCCGGTCACGTTTTCACTGCTGATGGTTTGCCTGCGGGTTCTCGTGGCAGTTAGCGGAATCGACCAGGTTAGCGCCGGAGCCGGGGAGGCACCCGATGGCGACAGCGAAGCAGACCAAGGCAGCGCGGCGGAACGTCACCAAAGCCCAAGAGGCGGCCACGTCGAAGAAGACGATCGCGCACATGCCGAAGAAGACCCGAACCGCGCTGGGCCAGCAAGGAGCGGCCGTGGCCCGGCGCAAGCGGGCTGGCGGCGACTCCCCCAAGACGCGGGCCGAGCTCTATGAGATCGCCAAGCAGCGCGATCTGCCCGGACGTTCCAAGATGGGACGGGACGAACTCGCCCGCAGGCTCGGCGAGAAATAGGCTGCGCACAAGCGCGTAGACCGCCCGGCCATGTGAACAGGCGGGGCCCGTCACCCGGTGCCTGATCCCTTACCCATTCCGGCGCCGCCGGGCCGCCGCGCCGATACCAGCCCCCAAGCCGGCCACGGCCGCCGCGGCCGCGGCGAGCCGGGCGTAGTCGGCGGCATCCGGTGCCGCGGGGCGAGACGGCCGGACGGGCTGGCCCTTCAGCCCGGCGGCCAGTATCTCGGCCAGGTGGACCGGCGTGCGGCCGGTGCCGCCCTGCTCGATCTGGGTGCGGCAGCTGAACCCGTCGGCCAGCACCAGGGTGTCCGGGGCCGCGTCGCGGACGGCCGGGAGCAGGACGCGCTCGCCGCAGGCCCGCGACACGTCGTAATGCCCGGCCTCGAAGCCGAAGTTGCCGGCCAGCCCGCAGCAGCCCGCGTCCAGCACGTCCAGGTCCACGCCGGCGTCACGCAGCAGCGCCTGGTCCGCGTCGTAGCCCATGATGGCGTGCTGGTGGCAGTGGGTCTGCGCGATGACCTTGCCGCCCAGCTGCGGCGGCTGCCAGCCGTCGCTGTGATCGGTGAGCAGCTCGGCCAGCGTGACGGTCTGCTGCCGCAGCCGCTGGACGTCGCGGTTGCCGGGCATCAGCTCGCGCGCGTCAGACCGGAACACCGCCGTGCAGCTCGGCTCCAGCCCGACCACCCGGGCGCCGCGCTGGAGATACGGGGCCAGGGTGTCCACGGTGCGCTGCAGCACCCGGCGGGCCGTAGCCAGCTGGCCGGTGGAGATCCAGGTCAGGCCGCAGCACAGCGGCCGGCTGGGCACGATGACCCGCCAGCCCGCCGCCTCGAGCACCTCGACCGCCGCCTGCCCGATCGAGGGGGCCAGGTGGTTGGTGAAGGTGTCCGGCCACAGCACCACCTCGCCTCGTAGCCCGGCAACCCCCGGATCGCGGCCGGCCGCCCAGGCCTGCAGCGTCTGGCCGGCGAACAGCGGGATCCGGCGGCGCCGGTCGATCCCGCCCGCGGCGGTCAGCACGTCGCGCAGGACCGGGGCCTGGGTGAGCGCGTTGACCAGGCGCGGGGCCCGGCAGGCGAGCTGGGCCACGGCGGGCAGCCAGCCCATCGAGTAGTGCGACCGCGGCCGGATCCGGCCGGCGTAGTGGTGGGCCAGGAACTCGGCCTTCATGGTGGCCATGTCGACCTCGACGGGGCAGTCCTTCTTGCAGCCCTTGCAGGCCAGGCACAGGTCCAGGGCGTCGCGGACCTCGGTGGAGCGCCAGCCCGCGGTGACCGGGGAGTCGGCGTGTCCCTCCAGCATCTCGAACAGCAGCCGGCTCCGGCCGCGGGTGGAGTGTTCTTCCTCCCGGGTGACCATGTAGGACGGGCACATCACCCCCCCGCCCACCTCCCCTCCCCCCTTCACTCGACGGCACTTGCCGACGCCCACGCAGCGCATCACCGCGCGCTCGAACCGGCCGTCGTCATCGGGGTAGCTGAAGTAGCTGTCGTAGTCCCGCGGTGCCCAGGACGTCCCGAGCCGCAGGTTCTCGTCGATCCGGTACGGCGCGGCCACCTTGCCCGGGTTCATCAGGTTGCCCGGGTCGAAGACCGCCTTGAACTGCCCGAAGGCCCGGACCAGGTCCGCGCCGAACATCTTAGGCAGCAGCTCGCCGCGGGACTGGCCGTCGCCGTGCTCGCCGGAGAACGAGCCGCCGTAGGAAACCACCAGGTCCGCGGCCCGCTCGATGAACCGGCGGAAGGTAGCGATGCCCTCGGCGGTGACCAGGTCGAAGGGAATCCGGGTGTGCACGCAGCCCTGCCCGAAGTGCCCGTACAGGGCCGAGCCCGAGTAGCCGAACTCGTCGTAGAGCTTGATCAGGTCCCGCAGGTAGTCACCCAGGCGGTCCGGCGGGACCGCCGAGTCCTCCCAGCCTTCCCAGGTGTCGGGCATGTCCGGCACCCGGGCGGTGGCCCCGAGGGCCACCTCGCGTACATCGGCGAGTTCCTTCTCGTGTTCCGGGTCGTCGTAGAACCTGACCGTCGGCTCGTGCTCGGTGCCGCGCAGGTCGTCGATCAGGGCCCGGGCCTTGGCGTCCGCCTCGTCCTGGGAATCTCCGGAGAAGATGACCATGAGCCAGCCGCCGCCCTCCGGCAGCAGGCGCAGGGCCTCGGGATTCATCCGCCGTTCCCGCTCGAACGTGATCAGCCGGTCGTCGACGCCCTCCAGCTGCTCGGGCCGGTGCGGGGCGATGCGCGGCGCGGCGTCGGCCGCGCTGGCGATGTCCGGGTAGCCGAGGACGACCAGCGCCTGGGCGGCGGGCTTGGGGACCAGCCGGAGCTCGGCGTGCAGGATCGTGACCAGCGTGCTCTCGCTGCCGGTCAGGGCCCGGGCGATGTCGAAACCCTGCTCGGGCAGCAGCGAGTCCAGGTTGTAGCCGGACACCCGGCGCGGGATCTGCGGGTAGCGTTCCCGGACCTGATCGGCGCAGGACTGCGACAGTTCCCGCAGCGCCCGGTAGATCTCCGCCCGCCGCCCCCCGGCCGCGATGATGGCGGCGTAATCCTCGTCGCTGGTCGGCCCGGCCCAGAACCGCTCGCCGTCGTAGGTCAGGACCTCCAGCCGCAGCACGTTGTCCACCGTCTTGCCGTAGGCCTGCGCGGTCGCCCCGCACGAGTTGTTCCCGATCATGCCGCCCAGCGTGCAGTGATCGTGGGTGGCCGGCTTCGGGCCGAACATCAGCCGGTGCGGCGCCAGCTGGGCGTTGAGCTCATCCAGCACGATGCCCGGCTCGACCACGCAGGTGCTCGCGTCCGGATCGACCGAGACCAGGCCGTGGCAGTACTTGGACCAGTCGATGACCACCGCCACGTTGCACGTCTGCCCGGCCAGGCTGGTGCCCCCGCCGCGGGACACCACCGGCGCGCCGTGCTCCCGGCATACGGCGATGGCCGCTGCGGCGTCGTCCACGGTTCGGGGGACCACGACGCCGATCGGCACCTGACGGTAGTTCGAGGCGTCTGTGCTGTAGGCGGCGCGGCTACCCGCGTCAAACCGGACCTCGCCACCGACCCGCTCTCGCAGGGCGCGCTCGAGCGCCGCGGCGTCGACCCGCGGCCCCGGGCGGCGGATGACCGGATCCGGCAGGGACACAGGCAGTGTCATGAGATCTCCTCCAATGCGGCCAAGGTCGGTGTCCGGGGAGCGGCCGTCGCCCTTCCCCCGCCGCCGGACCCCAAACCGGGGGAGGGCGGCCGCCGCGCGGGACTGAGGGAAAACCCAAGCGACCGAACGGTCCACCGTGCTAGCCCCGGCCAGCATCACCGGGCAGCGCCTGCAAACGACACCGTGCCCACAGCGTTAGATGCACGGTCGGCCGGGTAGACAGGCGGCTCGCCTAGCCCGAGGGGGCAAATTATGGAGCAAATTTCCGCAGTCGGCCAGCGATCCGACGTGGCAGAACAACAATCCACCGGCGAGCTGATCAAGCTGCTGTCTGAACAGGTATCGACGCTGGTACGGGACGAGCTGAAGCTCGCCCAGCTAGAAATGACCCGTAAGGGCAAGCAGGCCGGAATCGGCGCCGGGATGCTGGGCGGAGGCGGCCTGATCGCCCTGTACGGCATCGGATGCCTGATCGCCTGCGCCATCATCGGCATCAGCCGGGTGCTGGCCCCGTGGCTGTCCGCGCTGGTCGTGGGGGTCGCCCTGCTGGCCGTGGCCGGGATCGCCGCCCTGGCGGGCAAGGGCCGGCTGCAGCAGGCGACGCCGCCCGTCCCGCAGGAAGCGGTCCAGAGCGTCAAGGCCGACGTTGACGAAATCAAGGAAAGGACACATCGATGACCAGCGGACCGCCAGCCGAGCCAGGGTCGGCGCCAGGCGCCGACACGGGCGCCTCCTCCCCCGACGACGCTGAGGAGCTGAAGGCGAAGATCGAACAGACCCGGGAGCAACTCGGCCGGACGGCCGAGCAGTTGGCTGCGAAAGCGGACGTCAAGGCCAGAGCACAGGACAAGGTGGCCGACCTGACGCAGCGCGCGAAAGACACGACAAGTCAGCTCCGGCGGCAGGCCGCGGTCCGGGCGGACAGCGCGCGCAGCCAGCTTGCCGACAAGAGCACCAGCGTGCGCCAGTCAGCCGCCTCCGTCGGCGCGGCCGGCCGGGATCGGCTGCCATCTCAGGCGCCCGCTTCGCTGAAGCAGGCCGTGACCAGGGGAACCGCAGGCGCCAGGAAATATCGCACCCAGCTGATCATCGCCGCCGGCGTGCTCGTGGTCGGCGTCATCGTGGTCAGGAGCTGGACGCGGCGATGAGCAAAGTACTGTATAAGCTGGTCAGCCTCCTGATCAGCGTGCTGGGCGGAGTACTGGCCGGGGCCATCTTCAAGCGGATCTGGAAGCTCGCCGCGGGCGAAGACGAGGCGCCGAAGGCGACCGACGAGGACCGCGGCTGGCGCGAGGTCCTGCTGGCCGCCATCCTGCAGGGCGCCATCTTCGCCGTGGTCAAGGCGACCGTGGACCGCGGCGCCGCCGAGGGCATCCGCAGGTTCACCGGCGTCTGGCCGGGCCGCGGGGGCGAGCAGCCGGCCGGCGACTAGCCACCCGGCAGGCGTGAAAAGTGGCCAGTCGGGTAATCGTGGGCCGTGGCCACCTGGCAAGAACTAGCGGATAGTGCGGCCTCGTGCACGCGCTGCGAGCTGTATAAGCGCGCGACGGCGACGGTGTTCGGGGAGGGCAAGAAGACCGCGGCGATGGTGCTCGTGGGTGAGCAGCCTGGTGATCAAGAGGACAAGCAGGGACGCCCGTTCGTCGGGCCGGCCGGGCGCGTCCTCGACCGGGCCCTGGACGACGCAGGCATCGACCGTGCGGACGTCTACCTGACCAACGCCGTCAAGCACTTCAGGTGGACCGAGCGCGGCAAGCGCCGGATCCACCAGCGCCCGAACGGTACCCAGATCAAGGCGTGCGGATTCTGGCTGGACGCGGAACTCAAGCTCGTCCGGCCCCGGTTGCTCGTGCTGCTCGGCGCGGTCGCGGGTGAGGCCGTCTTCGGCTCACGGTTTCGGGTCGGCGAGCACCAGGGCCAGGTGGAGCCAGCATCCTTCGGCGCCTGGCGGGGCCTGGTCGTGAGCACCATCCATCCGTCCGCCGTGCTGCGCGGGAATGACCCGGAGACCCGGGACCGCTCCTACGCCGGGCTGGTCGGCGATCTGGTCACCGCGCGCGAGGCCGCCGGCTAGGGCTGCAGGACGACCTTGATGCAGCCGTCGGCCTTGTTCCTGAACATGTCGTATCCGTGCGGGGCCTGCTCCAGCGGCAGGTGGTGAGTGGCGAAGCCGACGACGCCCAGCGGATCGTCGGCGTCGGTGACCATCGGCATGAGGTTGTCGATCCAGCGCTTGACGTGGGCTTGGCCCATGCGCAGCTGGACCCCGCGGTCGAACATCTCCATCATCGGCATGGGGTCGATCTCGCCGCCGTAGACGCCGCTGACCGAGACGGTGCCGCCGCGGCGTACCGCCTTGACCGCGGTGTGCAGCGCGTCGAGCCGGTCGACCGCGGCCGCGTCGGTGATCTTGGCGGCCAGCCGGTCCGGCAGCAGGCCTGCCGCCCGCTGCGCGAGCTCGGCTACCTTGCTGACCGCGCCTTCGTCATGGCCGTGCGCTTCCATGCCGACCGCGTCGATGACGGAGTCGGGCCCGCGGCCGCCGGTCATCTCGATCAGCATGCTCGCGGTATCCGCCGTCTCGCCTGGGTCCACGGCCTCCGCGCCGAACAAGGCCGCGGCGGCCCGGCGCTCAGGCACCGGGTCTACACCGATCACCCGTTCGACGCCGAGGTGCCTGGCGATCCGCGCCGCGAACTGCCCGATGGGCCCGAGGCCGAGCACGGCCAGCGTGCCGTCCTTGGGCGTGTTGGCGTACACGACGGCTTGGTAGGCCGTGGGCAGCACATCGGACAGGAACAGGTACTGCTCGTCCGGGCCGTGCGCCGGGACCTTGATCGGGCCGAACTGCGCCTGCGGGACCCGCAGGAACTGCGCCTGGCCGCCCGGCACCGAACCGTACAGCGACGTGTAGCCGAACAGCGCTGCGCCCTTACCCTGCTCGCGGACCTGCGTGGTCTCGCACTGCGCGTACAGCCCGCGGTCGCACATCCAGCAGTGCCCGCACGAGATATTGAACGGGATGACCACCCGGTCTCCGCGCGCCAGGTTCGTGATGGCCCAGCCGACGTCGGTCACCACGCCCATGGCCTCATGGCCGAGCACGTCACCCGGAGACAGGTACGGGCCCAGCACCCCGTACAGGTGCAGGTCGGACCCGCAGATCGCGGTGGAGGTGACCGCGATGATCGCGTCGTTCGGCTCCTGGATCCGGGGATCGGGCACCTCCGTGATCCGCACGTCCAGGTTGCCCTGCCAGGTCAATGCCTTCATGAGTGCTCCCGTCCGTCTGTAGTTCCGACCGCCTGCCCGCCCGGGCCGGGAATCCACCTCAGCACGACATGAACTTTCTGTTTCCCGGCGGAACGCGCGGGCAGCGTGCCCGGGGGTTTCTCAGGTCATGGAGGCAAGCACAGGAAAATGGAGGCAAGCACATGAAAGCAGCGGCTGCGCTCGTCACGGCGGGCGTCCTCGCGGGCACGGTCAGGGCCGCCCGCCGTGCCCCGGACGATATCCGCGGCGAGGTGGCGGTGATCACGGGCGCGTCTCGCGGCCTTGGCCTGCTGCTGGGCCATGAGCTCGCCCGTCATTCCTGCCCGCTCGTCATCTGCGCCCGCGACCAGGCCGAACTGGAGCGTGCGGCCGGGCAGCTGCGCGCGGCGGGGACCGAGGTCACCGCGGTCGTCTGCGACCTGACCGATGAGGCGTCGGCGCAGTTGCTCGTCGACACCGCGCTCGAGCGCTACGGCCGGCTCGACATCGTGATCAGCAATGCCGGGATCATCCAGGTCGGCCCGGTGCAGGCCGCTGACGTAACGCACTATGACACCGCGATGCAGACCATGGCGCTGGCGCCTGTCCGCCTGGCGCTGGCGGCGTTGCCCGTGATGCGGAGTCAGGGTCACGGCCGGATTGTCACGATCGCCTCGATCGGCGGCAAGATGAGCGTCCCGCACCTGCTGCCGTACAGCACGGCTAAGTTCGCCGCCGTCGGGTTCTCCGAAGGACTCCGCGCCGAACTCGGCCGCGGACCCGTCACGGTCACCACCGTCGTGCCTGGGCTGATGCGGACCGGATCCCATGTGCAGGCCCGCTTCACCGGGCAAGCCGAGCAGGAGTTCACCTGGTTCGCGCTCGGCGCCAGCCTGCCGCTGGTCTCGATGGACGCGGAGCGGGCCGCCCGTCAGGTTGTCGAGGCGGTCCGCCGGCGCCGCCCGGAAATCATCCTGACCCCGGCGGGTCAGCTGGTCTCCCGTCTAGCCGGCCTCGCACCCGGGCTGACCTCCCAGGTCCTCCATCTGGCCCAGCGGCTGGCCCTGCCGGCGCCCGGCGACCGTTCCGGGACCACGCCGGCCGGGACAGGCGACGATGGCATCCCGGGACATGAACTGAATCCGGCGCTACCCAAGAAGACCTTCGATCGCCTGACCACCCTGGGCCGGGCCGCCGCGAGCCGCTTCAACGAGCGCAAGGCCGAGCTCGGCGGCGCCGGGTGTTGATCGTCTTATCGGGGGTAGAGGCAGCCGTCCGCTACCGACCCAAGGAGGTCCATCATGGCCAAGTACGACATCGACCCGGTCCTGCAGCAGCTGGCCCATGCCATCAACGAGTCAGATCAGGCCGCGGCCCCGATCGCGGTCTCGGTGCACGGCACGGTGATCAACGGCGCTCTGATCTCCGAGCGGCGGTACTTCAGCGAACTCGTGGCGGGAAACCCCCTGATGAGTGCGCTCGAGCCGTCCTCTGGCCTGCTGGGCAAGGAGTACGCCAAGGACGCAGAGGCCGCATCGGAGCTGCACCTGCACCTACGGGCGACGGGTGCCCGGGGCGACGCCGAGGGCACCGAGGGCCTATGGCGTATCAGCTTGGCCGCCGTCGACGGATGGACCCTTCGCGCCGGCGCCGAAGACGACCGGGGGCCGTTTGCCCGCCTGCTCAGCAATCCCTGACCGCCCGCGTGACCGCCGGTCATGACGGTGTACGGTGCGGGGCGAACCGGTGCCTGCCGATTCTCAGGCCAGCAGCGCTGTGTAGGATGGAACGCACTCAGGAGCCCGCGTCCGGCCTGCGGTCATGAGGAACACATGCGATCCGGTCTGAGCTGCCTGGCGTCCACGACCCGGTGTGCCCATGCCTGACGGCAGCCGCCGAGGCGACCCGGGCGGATCAGGGCAGGCCACGCGGTCATTCAGCAGCGCACTGGCGGACGCGAGGCCGATCCTGGACCTAGCTTTCGACTCCGGTACGCTGCACGAGGTGCGAGCGACGGTGCGAACCCAGACCCGCCAAGCCGGGCTGCCCGACGACCGCGCCGTCGACGTGGTTCTGGCCGTTCACGAACTGGCCGCCAACGCCGTGCGCCACGGTGCGGGAGCAGCACGGCTGCGGATGTGGAACCTGGCCGGAGCGCTGCACTGCCAGGTGGACGACGGCAGCCCGCCGGCATCCGGTAATGACGCCGGACCAGCTGGCCGCCACGAAGCTGACGAGACGGACGCCACGTCCTTTCCCGGCGTGATTGCCCCATGGCAGACCGCCCCTGGCCACGGCCTGCGGGTCGTGCGGCAGGTCGCCGACCGGATGCAGGTTCTACCAGGTCCTGAAGGCTCACGTGTCACAGTCGCATTCGACCTGCCGCCGGGCCAGCATTGATTTCCAGCCCAGGATCCTGCCTGTGCCCTAGCGGTCCCTCCAATCCCTGTGGTATTGATCCCCTTTATATCCTTGTGGCAGCGGCCACCGGCCGGCCAGGGTGTACCTGGCCTGCGGATCTGCGGTGCGTGGTCAGGGTCTCCCGGCGGGAGGAGTCGAGTTGACGGTGCAGGCTGAGCCGGAACCGGTGGAAACCAGGCTCCAGGCCATTCAGTCGATCACCGATGCAGCGCTGGCCGGCCTTGATGACCGCGAGCTGCTGGCCGCGCTGCTGGACCGGCTCAGGGACATCCTGCACGCCGATACGGCCGCGGCGCTGCTGCTGGACTTCTCCTCCGGCCAGCTGATCGCGACCGCGGCCGCGGGTCTCGAGGAAGAGGTACGGCAGGGCGTGCGGATCCCGGTGGGCGGGGGGTTCGCCGGCCGGATCGCCGCCGAGCACCACCCGGTGATCCTGGACCATGTCGACCACACCACCGTGCTGAACCCGATCCTGTGGGCCAAAGGCATCCGGTCCATGATGGGCGTGCCGATGATGGCGGGCGGCCGGGTCATCGGGGTGATGCACGTCGGCTCCCTGACCCCCCGCCGCTTCACCACCGACGACATCCAGCTGCTGCAGCTGGCCGCGGACCGGGCCGCCGCGGTGGTGCAGTCCATGGACGCTCAGGCTGACCGCCTGGCCGCGGCCGTCCTGCAGCGCAGCCTGGTGCCCACCGCGCTGCCCGCCGTGGCCGGGGCGGAGCTGGGCGCCCGCTACATCCCCGGTGAGGGCCGGGTGGGCGGCGACTGGTACGACGTGTTCACGCTGCCGTCAGGCGAGCTGTGCGTGGTGATGGGCGACGTGGCCGGCTCGGGCCTGAAGGCCGCGGTGATCATGGGCCGGATGCGCAGCGCGCTGCGGGCCTATGCGCTGGAGACCACTGATCCGGGTGACGTCCTGGACCGGCTGGACCGCAAGATGCAGCACTTCGAAGGCGAGGTCATGGCCACCGTGCTGTACGCGGTCATCGACCCGTCGCTGGAGGAGATGCGAGTTTGCCTGGCCGGGCACTTCGCGCCGGTCATCGCCTGCCCCGGACAGCCCGCTGAACTGGCCAAGGTGACGGCGGGCCTGGTGATCGGCGTTGCCCCCGGGGTGCGGCGGGCGGTGACCACCGTGCCGATCCCCCCTGGCGCCCTGGTCTGCTTTTACACTGATGGCCTGATCGAGCGGGTGGGCGAGCCGATTGATGACGGGCTGGCCCGGCTGTGCCGGGCGGTCAGGGCGGAGCCCGCCGAGGCGGCCTGCGCCGCGGTGATGCAGGCCCTGGTGGGTGCCGACGCGCCCCGCGACGACATAGCCTTGCTGATCCTCCGGCGTCAGGCCGCTCCGCCCATCGTCCGCATCGCCGCAGGAGGCTGACCATGACGCCGCAGACCGGGTTCCCGGTGCAGATGATCGAGGGCGTGCCCGTGGTGGCGGCCCCCCAGGAGATCGACATCACCAACGCCGACGGGCTGCGGACGGCTCTGGCCGAAGCCGCGACGCACGGGCAGGGGCGGTTCGTGGTCGACATGACCAGGACCAAGTTCTGCGACACGGCCGGCCTGCACGCGCTGGCGGCCGCGAACAAGCGGACCCAGACCGGGGGCGGCCAGGTGGTGCTGGTCATCCCGGACCCCGGCGTGCTGCGCATCTTCGCCATTACCGGCCTGGACAGCGTGATCCCGAATGTCGTCAGCTTGGAAGAGGCCCTCATCCAGACGCGCTGAGACCGGCCGGAGGAGCCCACGGTGAGCCTCGACGACTACAAGCAGCTGACGTTCTCCCGCCGGGATCACGGCGTGCTGCTCATCACGATCAACCGGCCGGAGAAGTACAACGCCGCCGATGAGGAGCTGCACGGCGAGCTGGCCCGGGTCTGGAACGACGTGGCCGCCGACCCGGAGACCCGGGTCGCGGTGATCACCGGAGCGGGCAGGGCCTTCTCCGCGGGCGGCGACCTGGCCATGGTCGAGCGGATGGCGGGCGACTACGACCGGGTCTCGCACATGCTCAAGGAGATGAGCGAGCTCGTCTACAACATGATCAACTGCGACAAGCCGATCGTGTCGGCCATCAACGGGGTCGCCGTCGGCGCGGGCACGGTCGCCGCGCTGCTGGCCGACGTGGCCATCGCGGCCGAGGACGCCAGGATCGGCGACGGGCACGTCAAGCTCGGCGTCGCGGCCGGCGACCACGCGGCCATCATCTGGCCGCTGCTGGCGGGCATGGCCAAGGCCCGCTACTACCTGCTCACCGGCGAGATGATCACCGGCGCCGAGGCCGAGCGGATCGGGATGGTGGCCAAGGCCCTGCCGAAGGACCAGGTCCTCGACGAGGCGCTGCGGGTCGCCGGCCAGCTGGCCACCGGCTCGCAGCCGGCCATCCGGCTGACCAAGCGGGTGCTGAACAACTGGCTGCGTGCCGCCGGGCCCACCTTCGACGCCTCCGCCGCCTACGAGATGCTCACGTTCATGGGCCCCGACGTCACCGAGGGCGTCGCCGCGCTGCGCGAGAAGCGCGCGCCCCGCTTCCCCTCCGCGCAGGACTGACCACAGGGAAGGGCATTATGCGCCGCACACTCTTCCAGACCGAGCACGACGACTTCCGGGCCGCCGTGCGGCAGTTCGTCGAGAAGGAGATCGTCCCGTACACCGGGCAGTGGGCCGAGGCGGGCATCGTGCCCCGCGAGCTGTTCACCACGGCCGGGGCCGCCGGCCTGCTGTCCACGGCCATCCCCGAGGAATACGGCGGCGGCGGAGTTCCGGACTTCCGGTTCAACCTCGTGCTCAGCGAGGAAATGGCCCGGGTCGGCGCCGCGGCCGCCGGGCTCGGCCTCACGCTGCACACCGACATCTGCACCCCCTATCTCCTCCGCCTCACCGACGAGGAGCAGAAGCGGCGCTGGCTGCCCGGCGTGGCCTCCGGCGAGCTGATCACCGCCATCGCCATGACCGAGCCCGGCATCGGCTCCGACCTGGCCTCGATGAGCACCACGGCCCGGCGCGACGGTGACGAGTACATCGTCAACGGGGCCAAGACGTTCATCACCAACGGCATCAACGCGGACCTGGTCATCGCCGCGGTCAAGACCGACCCGGCCCAGAAGCACCGCGGCATGAGCCTGCTGGTCATCGAGCGCGGCACCGCGGGCTTCGAGCGCGGCCGCAACCTGGCCAAGCTGGGCCAGCACGCGCAGGACACCGCCGAGCTGTTCTTCGACGAGGCCCGGGTCCCCGCGGCCAACCTGCTGGGCGCGGAGGGGGAGGGATTCGGCCAGCTGACCAGCAACCTGCCCCAGGAACGCCTCTCGATAGCGGGCTACGGCGTCGCGGCCGCCCGGGCCGCGCTGGACTGGACCCTGACGTACGTGCAGCAGCGGACGGCGTTCGGCCGGCCGGTCGGCTCGTTCCAGAACACCCGGTTCCGGCTGGCCGAACTGGCCACCGAGGTCGATATCGCCCAGGCCTTCGTGGACCAGTGCGTGCTGGCCCTGGGCGACGGCGAGCTGTCCCCCGCCGACGCGGCCAAGGCCAAGTGGTGGTGCACCGAGCTGCAGGGCCGCGCCGTGGACCTCGGCGTGCAGCTGCACGGCGGCTACGGCTACATGGCCGAGTTCCCGATCGCGCAGGCCTGGGCCGACGCCCGCATCACCCGCATCTA